>NZ_JAGYPF010000009.1 GCF_018343535.1 Neobacillus rhizophilus | reverse complement strand
TGAGATTTCCCATAGCGTCAAGCTAGTAAGATCCCTGAAAGATGATCAGGTTGATAGGTCAGAGGTGGAAGCGCGGTGACGTGTGGAGCTGACTGATACTAATCGATCGAGGACTTAACCAAGTCATATTAAGCAAGGCGAACTCGTTTTTACTAAACTTCTTCTGCATTATCTAGTTTTGAGGGAATGAAACCTCTAATTCAATAGGTCCGGTAGCAATGGCGAGAAGGTCACACCCGTTCCCATCCCGAACACGGAAGTTAAGCTTCTCAGCGCCGATGGTAGTTGGGACGCAAGTCCCTGTGAGAGTAGGACGCTGCCGAGCAACAAAAAAGACAACCTGAAAATGGTTGTCTTTTTGTGTTGTAAAGCGCGTGTGATGCACAAGAACCGTCCCCATGCATCACAATCCTTCAAATTTATTAGTTTTTTCCCATCAATAACAGGTTTCGCAACCGCGAGATTTGGAGAAAATCATATAATAGTGAATCGTTGCATCTGGAAATAAAATTGAGTATAATTAATGTCAAATATAGTCAAAGTCAGATGGTGCAAGGGGGTGGGAAGATGAGAAACATCTCCGATATTATCGAGAAATATCTGAAGCAGGTTTTGGATATGAGTGAAGAGGATATCGTGGAAATCAAACGCAGCGAGGTAGCTGATAAATTTCAATGTGTTCCTTCACAAATCAACTATGTCATTAACACCCGATTCACGATTGAACGGGGGTATCTCGTGGAAAGCAAACGGGGCGGGGGCGGATATATCCGGATTATTAAGGTGCAGTCTCATGATTCGGCCCAATTGATTGACCATTTGCTGTCACTTATTCATAGCCGTTGCAGTCAGGCAAGTGCTGAGGATGTGATTGGCCGGCTTATTCAGGAAGAGATTATTACAAAGAGAGAGGCTAAAATCATGTTAAGCGTAATTGATCGGTCTGTTTTGTATATTGATCTTCCATACCGGGATGAATTAAGAGCAAGAATGTTAAAGGCAATGTTAACATCTTTGAAATATAAATAAATAATATAGCCAGAGGGTGAAAGTATGATTTGCCAAGAATGTAATCAAAGGCCTGCGGCACTCCATTTTACAAAAATTATTAATGGTGAAAAGACGGAAGTGCACCTTTGTGAAAAGTGCGCTCAGGAAAAGGGCGATATGTTTATTTTTAATGGTGAATCAGGGTTTTCTTTTAATAATTTATTAGCAGGTTTATTAAATTTCGACCCGGCATTTCAACAGCCAACCGAGAGCCCGTTTCAACAGGCGGAAATCCTGCAATGCCACCATTGTTCCATGACATTTCCACAGTTTTTGAAAGTAGGACGCTTCGGCTGCTCCTACTGCTACGAGACCTTTAAAGAACAATTAAAACCTGTTCTAAGGCGGCTTCATGGCGGGAATTGGACTCATAACGGGAAAATCCCAAAAAGAATTGGCGGGGGCATTTATCTCCGCAAGCAAATTGACGAACTGAAAAGCTCGTTAAAAGAATCTATTATCCATGAAGAATTTGAAAAAGCCGCAACCATCCGCGATGAAATCCGTCAGCTGGAGAAAAAGTTAGCGGCTGGTCATGAGGGAGGGGAATAACGGTGTCGCTCGAACGTTTTTTAAATCAAGCGGTCAGCTCCTGGATGAGTGAGGAAGGGCCTGAATCCGATATTGTCCTCAGCTCGAGAATTCGCTTGGCTCGAAACTTGGATGCATATAAATTCCCAACTCTTTTTTCACATGAGGAAGCAAAACAGGTTATTAATGAGCTGGAGGGCATTTTGGAAACTTCTAGCCTCCGGAACTTTGGGCATATTGAATTGCTGAAAATAGATGAGATGCAGCCGCTGCAAAAGAGGGTCTTGGTAGAAAAACACTTAATCAGCCCGCAACTGGCAGAGGATTCACCATATGGTGCCGTTTTATTATCCGAAAATGAAGAAGTTAGTATAATGATTAATGAAGAGGATCATATTCGGATTCAATGCCTATTTCCTGGGCTGCAGCTAAAAGAAGCATTAGATGCTGCCAACGAAATAGACGATTGGCTTGAAAGACATCTCCAATATGCTTTTGATGAAAAATACGGTTATTTAACAAGCTGTCCAACAAATGTCGGAACTGGTCTTCGGGCATCGGTGATGATGCATTTGCCGGGTTTAATTTTAACGCAACAGATTAACCGGATTATTCCAGCCATCAATCAATTAGGGTTTGTGGTTCGAGGAATTTACGGTGAAGGAAGTGAAGCGCTAGGAAATATTTTCCAAATTTCCAATCAAATTACCCTTGGAAAATCTGAAGAAGACATGTGCCGCGATTTAATGGGTGTTGTCAGCCAGTTAATTTCACAGGAAAGGTCGGCACGTGAAGCATTACGAAAAACTTCGAACATACAATTAGAAGACAGGGTGTTCAGGTCCCTAGGGGTCCTAACCAACAGCCGGATTATTGAAACGAAGGAAGCTGCAAAATGTTTATCGGATGTTCGTCTTGGAATAGATATGGGATATATAAATTATGTATCAAAGAACATCTTAAATGAATTGATGATTTTAACGCAGCCTGGTTTTCTTCAGCAATATGCTGGAGGACCATTAAGACCGCATGAAAGAGACATAAGGCGGGCGGCATTAATTCGGGAACGTTTTATAATGGAATCTAAAAATATTGGTGAGGAGTGATAGTATGATGTTCGGCCGTTTTACTGAAAGAGCACAAAAGGTTCTAGCTTTAGCACAGGAAGAAGCGATTCGTCTTGGGCATAACAACATTGGAACTGAGCATATTTTATTGGGATTAATCCGCGAAGGTGAAGGGATTGCAGCTAAAGCTCTTTATGGCCTTGGATTAGGCTCAGATAAGATTCAAAAAGAAGTGGAAAATTTAATTGGCAAAGGGCAGGAAGCCTCACAGATTATTCACTACACTCCGAGAGCCAAAAAAGTTATTGAACTTTCAATGGATGAAGCGCGCAAACTAGGACATTCCTATGTCGGGACAGAGCATATTCTGCTTGGACTGATCCGTGAGGGAGAAGGGGTGGCTGCCCGCGTCCTTAATAACCTAGGGGTAAGCTTGAATAAAGCGCGCCAGCAAGTACTGCAATTATTAGGCAGTAATGAGAGTGGCGGGCAGCATGGCGGTGCATCCGTCAGTGCCAATACGCCGACACTTGACAGCTTAGCAAGAGATCTAACAGCCATCGCCAGGGAAGGCAGCCTTGACCCAGTGATTGGCCGCAGCAAGGAAATTCAGCGCGTGATCGAAGTGCTGAGCCGTCGGACTAAAAACAACCCGGTATTGATTGGTGAGCCAGGGGTTGGTAAAACAGCCATTGCGGAAGGCCTTGCCCAGCAGATTGTCAATAATGAGGTGCCAGAGATCCTTCGCGATAAGCGTGTTATGACACTTGATATGGGGACGGTAGTTGCCGGAACGAAGTATCGCGGCGAGTTTGAAGACCGTCTGAAAAAAGTAATGGATGAAATCCGCCAAGCCGGAAATATCATCCTGTTCATTGATGAATTGCACACATTAATCGGTGCCGGCGGTGCAGAAGGTGCCATTGACGCTTCCAATATTTTAAAACCATCGCTTGCCCGCGGCGAGCTGCAATGTATCGGGGCGACAACCCTTGATGAATATCGCAAATATATTGAGAAGGATGCTGCCTTAGAGCGCCGCTTCCAGCCGATTCGGGTGGATGAACCGACTGCGGAAGAATCCGTTCAAATTTTAGAAGGGCTGCGTGACCGCTATGAGGCCCACCATCGTGTTTCCATTACCGATGAGGCGATTGAAGCAGCGGTAAAGCTTTCCGACCGATATATCTCAGACCGTTTCCTGCCAGATAAAGCGATTGATTTAATCGACGAAGCAGGGTCGAAGGTTCGCCTCCGTTCTTACACCACACCGCCAAACTTAAAAGAGTTGGAAGTGAAGCTTGAGGAAGTGCGGAAGGAGAAAGATGCAGCCGTGCAAAGCCAGGAATTCGAAAAGGCGGCATCATTAAGAGATTCAGAGCAGCGCCTGCGTGAGCAACTTGAAGAAACGAAGAAAAGCTGGAAGGAAAAGCAGGGCAAAGAAAATAGTCAAGTAACAGTTGAAGATATTGCTAGCGTTGTTTCCAGCTGGACTGGAATTCCGGTCTCCAAACTTGCAGAAACAGAAACGGCAAGACTGCTTAACTTAGAAGAAATCTTGCATTCCCGCGTGATTGGCCAAGAAGAGGCAGTCTTGGCTGTGTCCAAAGCGGTCCGCCGTGCGAGAGCAGGATTAAAAGATCCAAAGCGGCCGATTGGCTCCTTTATCTTCCTTGGCCCAACTGGGGTGGGGAAAACAGAATTAGCCCGTGCCCTTGCTGAAGCAATGTTTGGCGATGAGGATGCGATGATCCGTATCGATATGTCAGAATATATGGAGAAGCATTCGACATCCCGCCTTGTTGGTTCTCCTCCAGGATATGTAGGATATGAGGAGGGCGGACAATTAACCGAGAAAGTCCGCAGAAAGCCATATTCAGTTATCCTCCTTGATGAGATTGAAAAGGCGCATCCAGATGTGTTTAATATCCTTCTTCAGGTATTGGAAGATGGACGCTTAACTGACTCGAAGGGAAGAACAGTCGATTTCCGGAATACGGTTTTAATTATGACTTCTAACGTTGGTGCGGAAGCCCTGAAGCGGAATAAGTATGTTGGCTTTAATATTCAGGATTCTGCCGCTCAGGACTACAAGGACATGAAGGGCAAAGTCATGGAAGAACTGAAGAAAGCATTCCGTCCTGAATTCCTGAACCGGATTGATGAAATTATCGTCTTCCATGCGCTTGAGAAAAAGCATCTGGAGGAAATTGTCACCCTATTATCTGATCAGTTAATTAAGCGATTAAAGGAACAAAATATTGATATTGAATTAACACCTGCGGCAAAAGGGAAAATTTCCGAAGAAGGCTATGACCCTGAGTATGGGGCAAGACCACTTAAACGGGCTATTCAAAAACATATTGAAGACCGCCTGTCCGAAGAGCTGCTAAAGGGAAATTTATTGACTGGCCAGCTTGCTATTATTGACGTCGAGAATGGTGAATTTGTTGTCAGGTCAGCTGAGCACACGAGCTTGGCAAAATAATCATGTAAGATGAAACAACTAAGGGAGGTACACGTAAATAATGTAAAATCGTGTACCTCTTTTTCCATGTAAGGGAACGTCTTTTTCGCACAGAGAGGAAGAGCAAGAATGGTAAAGCGAAAAACAAAATTCATGTGTCAGGACTGTGGATATGAGTCACCAAAATGGATGGGAAAATGCCCAGGGTGTGGCGGCTGGAATCGAATGGTCGAAGAAGTAGAGGTTACCGGGACGCAAAGACGGGGAGCATTTGCCCATTCTCAGGGCGGTTCAGGCATTCTTTCTAAACCAGTTCCGATCACTTCGATTGAAACGGTCAGCGAGCCGAGAATCCATACTGATTTAAAGGAATTGAACCGCGTTCTTGGCGGCGGAGTCGTTAAGGGGTCATTGGTGTTAATTGGCGGCGACCCGGGCATCGGAAAATCAACGCTCCTTCTGCAAGTATCTTCACAGCTAGCAAAAAAAGATCATCAGGTATTGTACATATCCGGTGAGGAATCCTTACGGCAAACCAAGCTTCGGGCGGAACGATTGAACATCGCCTCGCCAAATTTAATGGTATATGCGGAGACAAACCTTGAGGAAATTAACAGGACCATTGAAAGCACTAATCCAAGCTTTGTCATTATCGATTCCATCCAGACGGTTTACCACCCGGAGGTTACCTCAGCACCCGGTAGTGTTTCTCAGGTTCGCGAATGTACGGCCGAATTAATGAGAATTGGCAAAACGAAAGGGATTGCTATCTTTATTGTCGGGCATGTTACAAAAGAAGGGTCGATTGCCGGTCCTAGGCTGCTCGAGCATATGGTGGATACGGTCCTTTATTTTGAGGGTGAAAGACACCATACCTACCGAATTTTACGTGCTGTAAAAAACCGCTTTGGATCTACAAATGAAATGGGAATATTTGAAATGAAGGAATTTGGTCTTGAAGAAGTCGAAAATCCATCGGAAATATTTTTGGAGGAGCGCTCTAGAGGTGCGGCAGGATCGACTGTTGTCGCTTCGATGGAAGGAACCCGCCCTGTTCTTGTGGAAATCCAAGCACTTATTTCGCCCACCAGCTTTGGGAACCCGAGAAGGATGGCAACAGGGATTGACCACAACCGGGTACCGCTCTTAATGGCTGTTCTAGAGAAGCGGGTCGGAATGCTTCTCGCCAATCAAGATGCCTATTTAAAGGTAGCCGGCGGAGTGAAATTGGATGAACCGGCAATTGATTTGGCGATTGCCGTAAGCATTGCTTCGAGTTTTAGGGACAAACCAACAAGGCCGACAGATTGTATTATTGGGGAGGTCGGCTTAACGGGAGAAGTCAGACGAGTTTCAAGAATCGAGCAGCGTGTTCAGGAGGCTGCCAAAATGGGATTTGAGCGGGTTATCCTGCCGGCTAATAATCTTAGTGGCTGGAATGGGCCAATAGGTGTAGAACTCATCGGTGTTTCGTCGGTCAGCGAGGCGCTGAAGGTGGCTTTGGGAGGGTAGCGGATGGACAATAAAAGATCAGGGGAACTATCCATTCATGATGTAGTACAGTTAATTGCACCGGGTACCCCTATTCGAGAAGGACTTGATAATGTTTTACGGGCCAATACCGGCGGCTTGATTGTAATTGGCTATAACGAAAAAGTAAAAGCGATTGTCGACGGGGGATTTGAAATTAATTGTTCCTTTTCACCAAGCTTTTTATATGAATTGGCGAAAATGGACGGGGCAATAATCTTAAATGAAACCGGAAATAAAATTTTGATTGCTAACGCCCAACTTGCCCCAGATACTGATATTGCCTCTACGGAAACGGGGATGCGGCACAGAACAGCCGAACGGGTAGCCAAGCAGACAAAAGCGCTTGTGATTGCAATTTCCCAGAGAAGAAATGTTATTACTTTGTATCAGGGGAATTTTCGTTATGCCCTCAAAGACATAGCTGTCATTTTAACAAAGGCGAATCAGGCCATTCAAACACTGGAAAAATATAAATCCGTCCTGGAACAAAGCATTACCAATTTAAGTATTTTAGAATTTGAGGATTCTGTTACGTATAATGATTTTCTGCTTGTCCTCCACCGCTTCGAAATGGTCTTAAAGATTAAAAATGAACTACTTGGTTTCCTGTATGAACTGGGGACTGAAGGCCGGCTGATTCGGCTGCAGATGAATGAAATATTGACAGAACTGGAAGAAGAAATGATGCTGATTATGAAGGATTATGCGTTTAATAGAGATGTAAAACCAAACGAAGTCCTGCAGCGGATGCAGACTATGACGTCGAGCGGGACCATAGACGACATAGTTTTGTTAAGGCTATTGGGGTACCTCGGCTATGTGCACCTCGATGAATACCGCAATCCGTGTGGATACCGGATTCTTAATAAAATCCCCAGGCTTCCTGCTGTCATCATCGAAAATCTTATCAATAACTTTGGTAATCTGACAAATATTCTTAATGCAACAGTTGAAGACCTTGATGACGTGGAGGGCATAGGGGAAATACGTGCGAATAAAATCAAAGAGGGCTTCAAATTAATTAGAGAGCGATTATATACGGATCGACATCTATAAAACTATTGAAATAATCTAAAAGGCTATGTTAAAATAAATGTTTTTCATTTATTTGACACTCCTATTTTTCGATGCTACCCTAGATTTTAACGTAACAAATTTGTTTCAAAATCAATACAATTTGGAAAAATAATCTTACTTGCAACGTTTCAATTTTCCTATTGTGTTTATAATGAAAAAGAGGAGGTGAAGGAATGTTAAAACGAATTGTGCAGGCGTGCTTTCTCATTACAGGGGGAACGCTTGGAATTTTGTTTTTGCCGCAATTACTTGTTCTACTTCATCTAAATGATAGCCAACTTATCAATAATTCCTATGTCACTGCTATTTTAGGTGCTATTATTTTTTATCTTATAACCTTTTGGGCAGTAGATTACGTTATTAATTTTATTAAATGGGCGGAAGATTCATTAGTAAAGATTCCTGTTACAGATGTTTTATTTGGAAGTATTGGTCTAATATTTGGCTTGTTGGTTGCCTTCTTGATCGGCTTTGCCCTAAATGCCGTACAAGTACCAATCTTAAATGAAGTGGCCCCGATTCTATTGACCTTGTTATTTGGGTATTTAGGATTCCAGGTGGGATTTAAAAAACGCGATGAACTTCTCGGTTTGTTTGGCCGAGGCAGCGGCAAGAAAAAGGCCTCTGAAGAGGAAACCGATAAGGCAGAATTTAAATCTTTAAAAATATTGGATACAAGCGTCATTATTGATGGACGCGTAGCTGATATTTGCCAAACGGGATTCTTGGATGGGACGATTGTCATTCCCCAATTTGTGCTTGAGGAATTGCAGCATATTGCGGACTCTTCTGACGTGTTGAAACGCAATCGCGGCAGACGAGGATTGGATATCTTAAATAGAATCCAAAAGGAGCTGGCTGTAAAGGTAGAGATTTACGAGGGAGATTTTGAAGAAATTCAGGAAGTCGACTCGAAGCTCGTTAAGCTGGCGAAAATAACGAACGGAATTCTTGTGACGAATGATTTTAACTTAAATAAGGTTTGTGAATTGCAAAATGTCTCCGTTTTGAATATCAATGACCTGGCAAATGCTGTGAAGCCTGTCGTTCTTCCAGGAGAGGAATTAACTGTTCAAGTAATCAAGGATGGTAAAGAATATCATCAAGGTGTTGCCTATTTGGATGATGGGACGATGATTGTCGTGGAAGAAGGAAGAGAATATATCGGCAAACGAATTGATGTCCTCGTAACGAGCGTCCTGCAGACATCTGCCGGCAGAATGATTTTTGCCAAACCGAAACTTTTAGAAAAAGCATTATAAAAAAGGATTGTGTTATATATGACTTACAAAGTCATTCTCCCTGCCGCCGGTTCTGGAAAACGAATGGGGGCGGGGAAAAACAAGCTTTTGCTTGAACTTGAAGGTGTGCCAATCCTCATTCATACACTTAAAGTTTTTGCGGATGATGAGGATTGCGAGACCATTATTTTAGCGGTAAATCCGCAGGATGAAAAAGAATTCACGGATTTAATCAATAAACATCATATTGAAAAGTCCGTCAGTATGGTTCCAGGCGGTTCTGAACGCCAGCACAGCATTTATAATGCGTTAAAAACCATCAAAACCGATGGAATAATTCTTGTTCATGATGCCGCCAGACCGTTTATCAAAAAAGAGCATATCCTCCGTTTAACGGGAGTAACAGAGGAGGCGGGTGCTGCCATTATTGGCGTGCCTGCAAAAGATACGATGAAAAAAGTCATGGGCGGTACTGTAACAGAGACTGTGGAACGTTCAAGCTTGTGGGCAGTGCATACCCCGCAGGCTTTTCGCATTTCCCTCCTCCATGAGGCCTATGAAAAAGCAGAAATAGACAGCTTTCTCGGCACTGATGATGCCAGTTTGGTAGAAAGATTGGGACATCCAGTGGCGATGGTGGAAGGCGATTATGATAATATCAAAATTACAACACCAGAGGATTTATTTTTTGCAGAAGCGATTTTAAAAAAGAGAAATATAAAAGCGGAAGCGCCTTGACCAGGGGTGACAGGCAGAAGACAAGCCTTCTTGACGGATTGGCTTCTGACCCCGAGCCCCTAGGCGCTGTAGCTGGATAAAAAGGAGTTTGAATTATGTTTCGAATTGGTCAGGGCTTTGATGTTCATCAATTAACCGAGGGACGCCCTCTGATTATTGGTGGTATCACTATTCCGTATGAAAAAGGGCTGATGGGGCATTCCGATGCCGACGTATTATTACATACCGTCTCCGATGCCTGTTTAGGGGCAATTGGCGAAGGTGACATCGGAAGGCATTTTCCTGATACCGATCCAAACTTTAAGGACGCTGATTCGGCCAAGCTGATGGAGCATGTCTGGGGAATCGTGAAAGAAAAAGGTTATGAGCTTGTTAATGCTGATTGTACAATCATTGCCCAAAAACCAAAGATGGCTCCCTATATTGGCGAGATGCAGGCGCGGATTGCCGAGCTTCTCGAGGCATCTCCGGAGCAGGTCAATGTGAAAGCGACCACAACCGAAAAGCTCGGGTTTCCTGGAAGAGGTGAAGGGATTGCGGCCCAGGCGGTTGTTTTGTTAAAAAAGGTTGGGGTTTAGACTTTATTGAGGTTCTGCCAAGTGATAAAATATATCGGTATGAGAACCAAATGGAAAAAGTGGAGGCATTATGATGTCAAATGATATTAGAGTAAGGTACGCTCCAAGTCCAACCGGACATTTACATATCGGGAATGCCCGTACGGCACTGTTTAATTATTTGTTTGCCCGCAATAAAGGCGGCAAGTTTATTATCCGAATTGAGGATACCGATAAGAAACGTAATATTGAAGGCGGCGAGCAAAGCCAATTAAAATATTTAAAATGGCTTGGAATGGACTGGGATGAAAGTGTCGATGTCGGCGGTGAATACGGTCCGTACCGCCAATCGGAAAGAAACGATATTTATGAAACCTACTATAAGCAGCTTTTAGAGAATGGAAAGGCTTATAAATGCTACTGTACAGAAGCGGAATTGGAGAAAGAACGGGAAGAGCAAATTGCCCGTGGTGAAACCGCCCATTACTCCGGTAAGTGCCGGCATTTAACTCCGGAAGACCGTTCCCGTTTGGAGGCAGAAGGCCGCAAGCCAAGCATCCGCATTATTGTTCCGGAAGGGGAGACGTATACCTTTGATGACATGGTTAAAGGAACCGTATCCTTTGAATCAGATACGATTGGCGGAGACTGGGTAATGGTTAAAAAGGATGGAACGCCAACCTATAACTTTGCGGTTGCCATCGATGATCATCTCATGGAAATCTCGCATGTTCTGCGCGGTGATGACCATATCTCCAATACGCCAAAGCAATTGGTGGTATATCAGGCATTGGGCTGGGAGCCGCCAATTTTCGGACATATGACACTAATTGTGAATGAAAGCCGTAAGAAATTAAGCAAGCGGGACGAGTCCATCATTCAATTTATCGAGCAATATGAGGAATTAGGATATCTGCCAGAAGCATTATTTAACTTTATTGCTTTGCTCGGCTGGTCGCCTGCAGGGGAAGAGGAGATTTTCGCGAAAGAAGAATTTATTCAAATCTTTGATGCGCAGCGACTGTCCAAATCACCGGCATTATTTGATAAACAAAAGCTTGCCTGGATGAACAATCAATATATGAAAAAAGTAGAGCTAGAGCGGGTAGTGGAACTTTCCCTGCCGCATCTATTCAAGGCCGGCCGTGTCAGCGAGAACCTGTCAGAGGAAGAACAACAATGGGTCCACACTTTGGTTTCTCTCCTTCAGGAAAAAATGAGCTTTGGCGCGGAAATCGTCGAGCTTTCGGATATGTTCTTTAAGGATGAGGCAGACTATGAGGAAGAAGCGAAGGAAGTACTCGCAGGCATTCAAGTTCCTGAAGTGTTAAAGGCTTTTGCACAGGAGCTTGATCAGCTTGCTAGCTTCCAGGCAGAAGGCATTCAGGCCGCGATGAAGGCTGTCCAAAAATCAACAGGTCAAAAGGGGAAAAACCTGTTTATGCCAATACGAGCAGCTGTTACCGGGCAAACCCATGGACCAGATTTGCCAAAATCGATTGAACTTTTAGGCCGCGAGAAAGTTCAAAATAGAATTAAGCAAATTATTAGTTAACATTCAAGAAAAAATGTAATATAGTATAAGTATTATAAAACGAGCTAAAGCTTTGATGAGGAAAAGTAGAAAAATGATGCTTGAAAGAGAGAACCATCACCGGCTGAAAGTGGTTTAAGCCGCTCATTTTTTGAAAATGCACCTCTGAGCCCCGCTTCGAAACAGATTGCCTCTGGAGTAGATTTGGGCGGAACCTTTCCGTTAACAGGTAGAGTGAGGCCATATAAAATGCGCACACAGTTTCTGTGTTAGTATTCATTGTGACCTAATCAGAGTGGAACCACGTTAAAATCAAGCGTCTCTGTCTTTATGACAGAGGCGTTTTTTATTTTATAAAAAGGGGTATAAAACAAAGGGGGGAATATCAATGTTCAAAACATTGAAGGAGGATATTGATGTAATATTTGACCAGGATCCGGCAGCAAGAAGCTATTTGGAAGTAATTCTAACTTATTCAGGTCTGCATGCCATTTGGGCTCACCGCTTGGCGCATGGGTTCTATAAGAGAAAATTGTTTTTCATTGCTCGAGTTATTTCACAAGTAAGCCGCTTCTTCACAGGAATTGAAATTCATCCAGGGGCAAAAATAGGCAGGAGATTTTTTATCGACCATGGAATGGGTGTTGTTGTTGGGGAAACCTGTGAAATTGGCGATAATGTTACGATTTATCAAGGGGTCACACTAGGCGGTACAGGGAAAGAAAAAGGAAAGCGTCATCCGACTATTAAGGATAATGTTCTCATCTCCACTGGTGCCAAGGTTTTAGGCTCGATTACCATCGGCGAAAATTCCAAAATCGGCGGCGGATCGGTAGTTTTAAAGGAAGTTCCGCCAAACTCCACGGTCGTGGGAATTCCGGGAAGAGTTGTCATGAAGGACGGCATTCGTGTTGGTAAAGATTTAAACCACTCCGACTTGCCAGACCCGGTTGCGGATCGCTTTAAAGATTTGCAAATGGAACTGGATCATATGAAAAAGGAACTGGCAGAATTAAAAGAGGAAAGGACAAAAGTCAATGGCCATTCAACTGTATAATACACTTACCCGCAAGAAAGAGAACTTTGTACCGCTTGAAGAAGGCAAGGTCAAAATGTATGTTTGCGGGCCAACTGTCTATAATTATATCCATATCGGAAATGCGCGCCCGGCAATTGTATTTGATACGGTCCGCCGTTATTTAGAATACCGCGGTTACGACGTCAAATATGTATCCAACTTTACGGATGTCGATGATAAATTGATCCGCGCTGCTAATCAGCTCGGAGAAGATGTTCCAACGATTGCGAATCGGTTTATCGAGGCCTATTTTGAAGATGTTTTGGCACTAGGCTGCAAAAAGGCAGATGTCCATCCGCGTGTCATGGAAAACATGGATATCATTATCGACTTTATCAGCCAATTAATTAAGAAGGGCTACGCCTATGAGTCTGAGGGGGATGTTTATTACCGGACGCGCCACTTTGAGGAGTACGGCAAGCTTTCCCACCAGCCAATTGATGAACTGCAGGCAGGGGCTAGAATTGAAGTAGGCGAGAAAAAAGAAGATAACCTGGACTTTGCTTTATGGAAAGCAGCCAAGGAAGGGGAAATTTTTTGGGAGAGCCCGTGGGGTCCGGGAAGACCGGGCTGGCATATCGAATGCTCAGCGATGGCGAAAAAATATCTTGGTGAGACCATTGATATCCACGCTGGCGGACAGGATTTAACCTTCCCGCACCATGAAAATGAAATTGCCCAATCCGAGGCATTAAGCGGAAAAACCTTTTCCCGTTATTGGATGCATAATGGCTATATTAATATTGATAATGAAAAAATGTCAAAGTCACTTGGCAACTTTGTGCTGGTCCATGACATTATTAAGCAAATAAATCCGCAGGTGTTGCGATTCTTTATGCTGTCCGTTCACTATCGCAATCCAATCAATTACAGTCAGGAGCTATTGGAGAGCACAACGGCAGCCCTTGAGCGGTTAACCACCTCCTATCAAAATTTAAAACACCGCCGTGAGAAAAGCGCAAACTTGACGGAAAATAATCAAGAGTGGCTTGATAAAATCAGCAGACACCGCGATGAATTCATCGAAGCGATGGACGATGATTTTAATACAGCCAAGGCCATTTCAGTTTTATTTGAGTTATCGAAACTGGCAAATTATTACCTCATGGAAAAAAATACAGCGGTAGAAGTCATTGATGCGTTTACAGCGCAATTCGAAGAGCTGTTTGCTGTTCTTGGTCTAACTTTTGAACAAGAAGAGTTACTGGATGAAGAAATTGATGCCCTAATTGAACAGCGGATTCAGGCCAGAAAGGACCGTAACTTCCAATTAGCTGACCAAATTCGTGACCAGTTAAAGGAAATGAATATCATTTTAGAGGATACCCCACAAGGTACAAGGTGGAAAAGAGGCTAATTTAAATGCTTGATTACGATAAAACAGTCGATGCCAGCCAATTGAATAGTCTCGCACTTGCTTACATGGGTGACGCTGTTTATGAAACATATGTAAGGCGTCACCTCTTGTTCAGCGGGCGAGTCCGGCCTCATCAGCTGCACAGAGAAGGGACGAGGTATGTTTCTGCAAAAGCACAATGCCAGATTCTTTTTCAAATGATGGATGAAGGGCTTTTGCTAGAGGAGGAGATGGCGGTTGTTATGCGCGGCAGAAATGCGAAATCAGGAACTGTCCCGAAAAATACCGATGTTCAAACCTACCGATATAGCACTGCCTTTGAAGCCTTAATCGGCTATTTATATTTAACAGGAAGGAAGGACCGCTTAGAAGAACTCGTCCGTCAGTCGTTTTTCTATGTGGAAAATAAGAAAGGAGGAACGCCAACATGAATCAGGAACTAGAATACATCGTAGGTAAAAATCCGGTGATTGAGGCGCTAAAATCAAAACGGGATATCAATAAAATTTTAATTGCAGAAGGGTCACAGCGCGGGCAAATGCAGCAGATTACCCAATTGGCCAAAGAAGGAAATGTCCTCGTGCAATTTGTCCCAAAGAAAAAAATTGACCAGATTAGTGACCAGAACCATCAGGGTGTCCTTGCCTATGTCGCAGCCTATCAGTATGCCGAATTGGATGATTTGTTTGCGGCAGCGGAAAAGAAAAACGAGCCTCCTTTCTTTTTACTGCTGGATGAGATTGAGGATCCTCATAACCTCGGCTCGATTATGAGAACTGCGGATGCAGTCGGAGCGCACGGAATCATTATTCCAAAGCGAAGGGCGGTTGGCTTAACGGCAACAGTCGCCAAAGCTTCGACAGGCGCCATTGAATATATACCGGTTGTCCGGGTAACAAACATGGCGCGTACTATTGATGAACTAAAGGAACGGGGAGTCTGGATTGCCGGGACAGATGCGAAGGGAAAACAGGATTACCGGCAAATGGACGGAACGCTTCCGCTTGGCCTTGTGATTGGCAGCGAAGGAAAAGGAATGGGGCGGTTAATCCGTGATAAGTGTGATTTTCTCATTCATCTGCCAATGGCGGGTCATGTTACATCCTTAAATGCTTCTGTTGCGGCGGCACTGCTGATGTATGAGGTATACCGGAAACGGCACACTTTAGAGGGATAGTATATGGATATCCTGCTAGTCGATGGCTATAACATTATCGGGGCGTGGCCGGAGCTTAAAGCATTAAAGGACCGGGACCTTCCGGCAGCAAGGGACCGATTGGTGGAAAAAATGGCCGAATACCAGGCCTTTTCCGGCTTTCGGGTAATCGTTGTCTTTGATGCCCATTATGTAAAAGGAACGGAAAAAAAGTATAAAAATCACATGGTCGAAGTCATTTTTACGAAGGAAAATGAATCAGCGGATGAACGGATTGAAAAAATGGCGATCAGCCTGAGTAATCGAAGAACACAAGTTCACGTGGCCACTTCTGATTTTACAGAGCAATGGCAAATTTTTGGACAGGGTGCTTTAAGAAAATCTGCCCGTGAATTAGAAATAGAAATGTCTTCCATTGAAAAAGGCATTGAGAAAAAGGTAAAAAAAATTCAAGAGAAAAAACCTTTCTACAAAATACCGATTAGCGAGGAAATGGCAGAAATTTTTGAAAAATGGCGTCGAGGACAGAAGTGAGCTCTCGACTTCAAAATTTTTCTAATGTATAATAATACTATCTATGCTTGTTCGGTGGAGGGGATCTTAAGTTGAGTGCGGACTTCGGGACAAATGTTAACGAGCAGTTTTTCGTAATGGAAGACGAGGAAATTGTCGATTTGGTTCACCAAGGCGACAGCGAAGCATTGGATTTTTTAATCCATAAGTATCGAAATTTTGTACGTGCGAAAGCAAGATCCTATTTTTTAATTGGCGCGGATAAGGAAGATATTGTTCAAGAAGGAATGATTGGTCTGTATAAGGCGATTCGCGATTTTAGGGAGGACAAGCTGACCTCCTTTAAAGCATTCGCCGAATTATGCATTACACGGCAAATCATCACAGCCATCAAAACGGCAACAAGGCAGAAGCATATTCCGTTAAATTCCTATGTTTCTTTGGACAAGCCTATTTACGATGAAGAATCAGACCGAACGTTGATGGATGTATTATCGGGTGCAAAGGTTCTCGACCCGGAAGAGCTAATCATTAACCAGGAAGAGTTTGACCATATAGAAGTAAAAATGACGGAATTACTAAGTGATTTAGAACGAAAGGTATTGGCCCTGTATTTGGACGGGCAATCGTACCAGGAAATTTCTGAAGAACTTAACCGTCATGTGAAATCGATCGATAATGCCCTGCAGCGTGTAAAAAGAAAGCTAGAGCGGTACCTGGAGTTTCGTGAATTTTCACTATAAAGTTTGTATGCGCTCCCAGAATTATGTCAGTTCATTGAATCTCCTGTCGAATGTTATTGACAATAAATAGGTGTCATGTTACATTTTTAAGGATATATTGAGGGTGTCTAAGAATGAGTAAAAAGAGAGTTCTTGCCTGCACAGTCTGCGGCTCAAGAAATTATTCCACTGTCAGTAAGGATACACAAACTGAGAGATTGGAATTAAATAAATATTGTAAAACCTGTGGTGAGCATACTGTCCATCGTGAAACGAAATAAAAGATTAACATTCTAGCATTGCTATTTACGATAGTTGGGGGTTTACTAAATGTCTCGCATAAAGAATTTCTTCAGTGACGTAGTTCGTGAAATGAGAAAGGTCAGCTGGCCAAAACGCGGAGAACTGACTCGCTCTACTGTTACCGTTATAACAACTGTTGCTTTTTTCGCCGTTTTCTTTGCTGTTTTAGATTTGGGAATTTCAAAATTGATTCGTTTAATTCTTGAATAATAACTTGTACTTCATGGTATAATGGAAAACACAAGGAATTTTTAGCAGAAAACCCGTCATTAGCGGGTTTTTTAATTTGCTCAAAAAAATAATTGAATTTAAATTAGGGAGGGACGGACGCACAAGTCCTCTTAAATGGAAAAGAATTGGTATGTTGTTCATACTTACTCAGGCTATGAGAATAAGGTAAAGGCTAATTTAGAAAAACGTGTGGAATCCATGGGCATGGCAGATAAAATCTTTCGTGTCGTAGTTCCGGAAGAAGAAGAAACAGAAATTAAAAACGGTAAGAAAAAGGTTGTCAAACGTAAGGTATTCCCTGGTTATGTGTTGGTTGAGCTAGTGATGACCGACGATTCTTGGTATGTCGTACGGAATACACCGGGTGTAACAGGGTTCGTTGGTTCTGCTGGATCAGGTTCAAAACCGACGCCGCTGCTTCCGGAAGAAGTGACCGGTTTGCTAAAACGTATGGGCGTAGAAGAAAAACGTGTTGACGTTAACTACGAAATCGGCGAAACCGTCAAAGTTAAAGAAGGCCCATTCGCCAACTTCACAGGAGTCGTCGAAGAAATGGACAAGGACAAAGCCAAACTTAAAGTACTAGTCAACATGTTCGGCCGCGACACCCCAGTAGAACTTGAATTCACACAAATTGATAAGCTTTAAATAAAAATAATAATAAAAAGTTGAAGATAGGTTTTCTCCCCTGTTGATTGGAGTGGAGGGCACGAAGACTCCTGCGGGAGTACGGTTCAGGGGAGACCCCGCAGGCGCGATAGCGCCGAGGAGGCTCCCCGAAACGCCCGCGGAAAGCGAAGTGCCCGGAGCTCCAATCAACAGCCCTTTTTCGGAGCAGTAAAAAGCCAATTTTAAAGAAATATTATCTGATATTGTAAAAAAACTTGAAATCAGTTTTAAAAAATGATAATATTTCATAGGTCAGTATGTCTAAGGAAAACTCCTTGGACAAGACTTTTGTCAAGCTCTTTGTATTCATATAAAGACTTCAGATGAGTGGGAGGGTTAATACCCTATTAACCACATCACGGACTTTAAGGAGGTGTGTCTCGTGGCTAAAAAAGTAATTAAAGTTGTTAAATTACAAATCCCTGCTGGTAAAGCAAACCCTGCGCCGCCAGTTGGTCCTGCACTAGGTCAAGCCGGTGTAAACATCATGGGATTCTGTAAGGAATTTAACGCTCGTACAGCAGATCAAGCTGGATTGATTATTCCTGTTGAAATCACGGTGTTTGAAGACCGTTCATTTACATTTATTACGAAAACTCCTCCTGCTGCCGTTCTTTTGAAAGTAGCAGCTGGAATCCAGTCTGGTTCAGGCCAGCCTAACCGTAATAAAGTAGCAACAGTAAAGCGTGATAAAGTACGCGAGATTGCGGAACAAAAAATGCCTGACCTAAACGCAGCTAGCGTTGAAGCAGCAATGCGCATGGTTGAAGGTACTGCACGCAGCATGGGTATCGTTATCGAAGACTAATCCATGTAAGTAACTGTTATGTTGTAATGAAGGGGTTGCGCAGTTTTAAAACACTCGCAACCTTTTTCGTGGGAGTTATACGACGTTAAAACCACAATTTAGGAGGAAATAAAAATGGCTAAAAAAGGTAAGAAGTACCTAGAAGCTGCAAAGCTTGTAGATCGCTCAAAAGCTTACCCAATTGCAGAAGCAATTGAACTTGCTAAGCAAACAAATTTTGCAAAATTCGATGCAACTCTTGAAGTTGCCTTCCGCTTAGGCGTAGATCCTAAGAAAGCTGACCAGCAAATCCGTGGAGCAGTTGTGCTTCCAAACGGAACTGGTAAAACTCAACGCGTATTAGTATTCGCGAAGGGTGAAAAAGTGAAAGAAGCAGAAGCAGCTGGCGCTGATTATGTTGGCGATGCAGAATACATCAACAAAATCCAACAAGGTTGGTTCGAGTTCGATGTAATCGTAGCAACACCTGACATGATGGGTGAAGTTGGTAAATTAGGTCGTACTTTAGGACCTAAAGGCTTAATGCCAAACCCTAAAACAGGCACAGTTACATTTGATGTAACAAAAGCAATCAATGAAATTAAAGCAGGTAAAGTTGAATACCGTGTTGACAAAGCTGGAAATATCCACGTGCCTATCGGTAAATCTTCTTTCGAAAACGAAAAGCTTGTTGAGAACTTCACTACTGTGTTCGAAACAATGTTAAAAGTAAAGCCATCTGCTGCTAAAGGTACTTACATGAAGAACGTAACTGTTACTTCAACAATGGGACCTGGAATCAAGGTAGATCCTTCTACTGTTGCAGCAAAATAAGGTAACTAATTTTACCAATTGACAATCGAAATTAGATTTTATATAATCAATTTTGTTGTTTAATATAACAAACATTTGTACCGTAGACAGCAGGGGCTTATGTGCTTAATAATCCTGCCGAGGTTATGCGATAAATTAAGCTATCTTTTTAGCTGATTATGCTGCCTCTATGTCTAATTTATGATATAGAGGCATTTTACTGACAGGTATAAATGTAGACATTCTACAGGAGGTGTTAAGATGAGCAGTGCAATCGAAGCTAAAAAACAGGTTGTCGAAGAAATTGCTGAAAAACTAAAAGCTAGCGTATCAACAATTGTTGTTGACTACCGTGGTCTTACAGTTGGTCAAGTGACTGAACTTCGTAAACAGCTTCGCGAAGCTGGCGTTGAGTTCAAGGTTTATAAAAACTCTATGACTCGCCGTGCGGCTGAAGAAGCAGGTCTTGCTGGCTTAAACGATGCATTAACAGGTCCTAACGCAATCGCGTTCAGTACTGAAGATGTAGTAGCACCAGCGAAAATCTTAAACGATTTTGCTAAAAAGAACGAAGCGTTAGAATTAAAAGCGGGTGTTATCGAAGGTAACGTCGCAACTGTTGAAGAGGTTAAAGCTCTTGCTGAACTTCCTTCACGCGAAGGCTTGCTTTCTATGTTACTCAGCGTGCTTCAAGCACCAATCCGCAACCTTGCTCTTGCAGCAAAAGCAGTTGCAGATCAAAAAGAAGAACAAGGCGCGTAAGTTAAAACTTATCGCTTAACCAATAACGGAATGAAAATTAAGGAGGAAAATTAAAATGACTAAAGAACAAATCATTGAAGCAGTTAAATCTATGACTGTTTTAGAACTTAACGATCTTGTAAAAGCAATCGAAGAAGAATTCGGCGTAACTGCTGCTGCTCCTGTAGCAATGGTTGGCGGCGCAGGTGCTGCTGCTGTTGAAGAGCAAACTGAGTTTGATGTAATCCTAGCTTCTGCTGGCGATCAAAAAATCAAAGTTATCAAAGTTGTTCGTGAAATCACTGGTCTTGGACTTAAAGAAGCAAAAGACCTTGTTGACAACACTCCAAAGCCTGTTAAAGAAGGCGTCTCTAAAGAAGAAGCTGAAGAAATCAAAGGCAAACTTGACGAAGTTGGAGCAAACGTTGAAGTTAAGTAATCTTAACGTTATAAAAAAGTCCGCTGCATAAGCGGGCTTTTTTTGGCTATCTTAAAAAAGGTCCTGGTACCTCATTGTCTTCTATCCTATATCCTCGGGAGGTGAGTCGTTTGACTGAACACTACTATTCTCGTACCCAAAAGGTTGAAAGTGACCCGAAATATTGGGACTTCACCTTAAAAAACCATCAATTTCGGTTTAAAACGGATAACGGAGTTTTTTCAAAAAGAGAGGTAGATTTTGGCTCACGTCTATTAATTGAATCTTTTACGATTCCGGAAATAAACGGTCCCATTCTAGATGTTGGCTGCGGATATGGCCCCATTGGTTTATCTATTGCAAAGGCCAACCCTGACCGGATTATTCATATGGTTGATGTGAATGAACGGGCTCTTGAATTGGCGGGGGAAAATGCCCTTCTCAACAAAATACAGAATGTAAAAATCTATGAAAGTGACCGGCTGCTTAGTGTAAAGGAAGATTCTTTTTCCGCTATTTTAACTAATCCCCCCATTCGTGCCGGGAAAAAGACTGTTCATGATATTTTTGAACAAGCTTATGAGCGTCTTGCGGTTGAAGGTGAATTATGGGTAGTCATTCAAAAGAAGCAGGGAGCTCCCTCAGCGATGGAGAAAATGAAAGAACTGTTTTCTAATGCTGAAGTAATTGACAAATCAAAAGGATATTTCATAATAAGGGCTAAAAAACAGTTGACTTGATATTGTCGTTGTGATAGCATTATAAAATGCCATCATAATATTTACCGAATTATTCCTATAAATACATTTTGTCAGTATAAAATAGGGATAAAAAGGAAATGATGACAAAATAATACTCAAAATGTGAAAATGTGGTTTTTGGGAAAAAACCCTTTTTCTTTTTGTCTTTTGGATAGGGCTTTAAAGCGCTGCTCAAAAGATGTGCATAGATTTTTAAATTACGCTTGATTTGAGGGGTGAATCAGTTGACAGGTCAACTAGTTCAGTATGGACGCCACCGGAAGCGGAGGAGTTACGCACGAATCAGTGAAGTTTTAGAGTTACCAAATCTTATTGAAATCCAAACCGCTTCTTATCAGTGGTTTCTTGATGAGGGATTGCGTGAAATGTTCCAGGATATTTCACCGATTGAAGATTTTACAGGTAACCTATCACTGGAATTTATTGATTACAGTCTTGGCGATCCAAAGTATTCTGTAGAAGAATCAAAAGAACGGGACGTTACATATTCTGCTCCATTGCGTGTCAAAGTACGTCTTGTAAACAAAGAAACAGGCGAAGTGAAGGATCAAGATGTATTCATGGGTGATTTTCCGTTAATGACGGAAACCGGCACGTTTGTTATTAATGGTGCAGAACGCGTTATTGTTTCGCAGCTGGTGCGCTCACCGAGCGTTTATTTCAGCGGAAAGACCGATAAAAACGGAAAAAAGGGCTACACAGCTACTGTCATTCCGAACCGCGGCGCATGGCTTGAATATGAAACAGATGCCAAGGATGTCGTATATGTCAGAATCGATCGTACTCGGAAACTGCCCGTTACGGTTCTTTTGCGTTCGCTTGGCTTCGGCTCTGATCAAGAAATTCTTGAATTGATTGGTGATAACGAATACCTCCGCAACACGCTTGAAAAAGATAATACGGAAGGTATTGATAAAGCGTTACTTGAGATTTACGAACGTCTTCGTCCAGGTGAACCTCCGACTGTTGAAAATGCGAAGAATTTATTAATTTCTCGTTTCTTTGATCCGAAACGATATGACCTGGCTAATGTAGGCCGATATAAAATTAATAAAAAGCTTCACATTAAAAACCGCCTTTTCAATCAGCGCTTGGCGGAAACGCTGGCAGACCCTGAAACAGGTGAAATTATTGCAGAAAAGGGAACTCTTTTGGACAGAAGAAACCTCGACAGGATCCTGCCTGCACTTGAGAAAAATGTCAATTTCAGAAGCTACAACCCTGTTGGTGGTGTGGTGGAAGAAGAAATCATTATGCAGGGCATCAAGATTTATGCTCCTGGCGATGAAAATGAAAAGGTTATTAATGTCTTAGGCAATGCCTATGTGGCAGAACCGATTAAAAATATCACTCCTGCCGATATTATTGCGTCAATCAGCTACTTCTTTGATTTGCTGCACGGAGTAGGCGATACAGATGATATCGACCATTTGGGGAACAGACGTCTTCGTTCTGTTGGTGAGCTTTTGCAGAACCAATTTCGAATTGGATTGTCCCGGATGGAGCGTGTTGTTCGTGAGAGAATGTCTATTCAAGACACAGCAACGATAACGCCGCAACAGTTAATCAATATTCGTCCAGTTATTGCTTCCATCAAAGAGTTCTTCGGAAGTTCACAGTTATCACAGTTCATGGATCAGACAAACCCGCTTGCGGAATTAACCCATAAGCGTCGTTTATCTGCGCTTGGACCAGGTGGTTTAACACGTGAACGTGCCGGTATGGAAGTTCGTGACGTTCACTACTCTCACTATGGCCGGATGTGTCCGATTGAAACACCGGAAGGTCCGAACATTGGCTTGATTAACTCATTATCAAGCTATGCAAAAGTTAATCGCTTTGGATTTATAGAAACACCTTACCGCCGTGTTGATCCTGATACAGGTAATGTGACAGACCGAATTGATTATTTAACAGCCGATGAAGAGGACAATTATGTTGTCGCTCAGGCGAATGCCCGTCTTGGTGATGATGGCTCCTTCCTTGATGAAGATGTTATTGCCCGCTTCCGTGGTGAGAACACGGTTGTTAGACGCGACCGGGTCGATTATATGGACGTATCACCAAAGCAGGTTGTTTCAGCTGCAACGGCATGTATTCCGTTCCTTGAAAATGACGACTCCAACCGTGCACTGATGGGTGCAAACATGCAGCGTCAGGCGGTCCCGTTAATGCAGCCTGAGGCGCCAAGAGTTGGTACCGGCATGGAATATGTCTCCGGAAAAGACTCCGGTGCAGCGGTTGTTTGTAAGCATGATGGTATTGTGGAACACGTTGAAGCCCGTCAGGTATGGGTGCGTCGTGTGAAAGAGATAGATGGTCAAGAGGTTAAAGGTGACCTCGATAAATACCGGATGTTGAAATTTATCCGTTCCAACCAAGGAACATGCTATAACCAGCGTCCGATTGTGGCTGTTGGCAACCGTGTCAAAAAAGGTGAAATTCTTGCTGATGGTCCATCTATGGAGCTTGGCGAATTAGCGTTAGGAAGAAACGTTCTTGTTGCATTCATAAATTGGGATGGATACAACTATGAAGATGCGATTATCATGAGTGAACGTCTTGTAAAAGACGATGTCTATACTTCTATTCATATCGAGGAATATGAATCTGAATCTCGTGATACAAAGCTTGGACCAGAGGAAATTACTCGTGATATTCCTAACGTTGGTGAAGATGCCCTTCGCAATCTTGATGAGCGCGGTATTATCCGCATTGGTGCAGAAGTAAAAGACGGAGACCTTTTAGTGGGTAAGGTTACACCAAAAGGGGTAACAGAATTGACCGCTGAAGAACGTCTCTTACATGCTATTTTCGGTGAAAAGGCTCGTGAAGTCCGTGATACTTCTCTTCGTGTTCCACACGGCGGAGGCGGTATTGTTCTGGATGTAAAAGTCTTTAACCGTGAAGATGGCGATGAACTGCCTCCAGGCGTTAATCAGTTAGTCCGTGTCTATATCGTTCAAAAGCGGAAAATCTCCGCAGGCGATAAAATGGCGGGACGCCACGGGAATAAAGGGGTTATCTCAAGAATTTTACCGGAAGAGGATATGCCATTCCTTCCAGATGGCACACCGGTTGATATTATGTTAAATCCATTAGGGGTACCTTCTCGGATGAATATCGGGCAGGTTCTTGAGCTTCACTTAGGTATGGCTGCCAGAGCTCTTGATATTCATGTTGCAACGCCAGTTTTTGACGGTGCACGTGAGGAAGATGTATGGGCAACGATTGAGGAAGCCGGCATGGCCCGCGATGCCAAAACGGTTCTTTATGACGGCCGTTCGGGTGAACCATTTGATAACCGTGTATCAGTCGGGGTCATGTATATGATCAAGCTTGCCCACATGGTTGACGATAAATTGCATGCACGTTCAACAGGTCCTTACTCACTTGTTACACAGCAGCCGCTTGGCGGTAAAGCCCAGTTTGGCGGACAGCGTTTCGGTGAGATGGAGGTATGGGCGCTTGAAGCATATGGTGCTGCATACACGCTGCAGGAAATTCTTACAGTTAAATCGGATGACGTGGTTGGCCGGGTAAAAACATATGAAGCCATTGTAAAAGGCGAAAATGTTCCAGAACCGGGCGTTCCTGAGTCATTTAAAGTATTAATCAAAGAACTTCAAAGTTTAGGTATGGATGTCAAAATCTTATCCGGTGATGAAGAAGAGATTGAAATGCGCGATATGGAAGATGAAGAGGACATACAACAAGTTGACACATTAAACATCGTTCCTGACGCACCAAGCTTTGAATCCGAAAAAGTAGGTTCAAAAGAGTAATCCATTCTTAGTTTAAGCGCACTTAAGAGAATAGCTCCTGCTGTGAACAAGCTATTGCTGTTCCTTGGTGCGCTTTTAAGCTTTTATATAAGGGTAAAACCTGGACATAAATAGGGAGGTAGGCCCCTTGCTGGACGTTAATAATTTTGAGTACATGAAAATAGGTCTTGCTTCACCGGATAAAATCCGTTCTTGGTCATTCGGTGAGGTTAAAAAACCTGAAACCATTAACTATCGTACGTTAAAGCCAGAAAAGGACGGTTTATTCTGTGAAAGAATTTTTGGTCCTACAAAGGATTGGGAATGTCATTGCGGAAAGTACAAGCGTGTCCGTTATAAAGGTGTTGTCTGTGACCGATGCGGTGTTGAAGTTACTCGTGCAAAGGTCCGCCGCGAACGAATGGGGCATATTGAACTTGCCGCACCTGTTTCGCATATCTGGTATTTTAAAGGCATTCCAAGCCGAATGGGGCTTGTTTTAGACATGTCTCCAAGGGCGCTTGAAGAAGTCATTTACTTTGCTTCATATGTAGTGACAGAATCAGGTGACACTGCACTTGAAAAGAAACAGCTTTTATCAGAAAAAGAATATCGTGCCTATCGTGAAAAGTACGGTAATAAATTCCAAGCATCTATGGGTGCAGAAGCCATCAAGAAGCTGCTATCAGATATCGATTTAGACAAAGATGTTGATGGTTTAAAAGAGGAGCTTAAAACAGCTCAAGGCCAACGCCGTACACGTGCGATTAAACGTCTTGAGGTTCTCGAAGCATTCCGTAATTCCGGGAACGAACCATCTTGGATGGTGTTAGACGTTCTTCCGGTCATTCCACCGGAGCTGCGTCCAATGGTTCAATTGGATGGCGGAAGATTTGCGACTTCTGACTTAAACGATTTATATCGCCGTGTGATTAACCGCAACAACCGTTTAAAGCGTTTATTAGACTTGGGTGCGCCTAGCATTATCGTTCAAAACGAAAAGCGGATGCTCCAGGAAGCAGTCGACGCTTTAATTGACAACGGCCGCCGCGGCCGCCCAGTTACAGGTCCTGGTAACCGTCCATTAAAGTCACTGTCCCATATGTTGAAAGGTAAGCAAGGGCGTTTCCGTCAAAACTTGCTTGGAAAACGGGTTGACTATTCCGGACGTTCGGTTATCGTCGTAGGTCCTAATCTAAAAATGTATCAATGCGGGCTTCCGAAAGAAATGGCACTTGAATTATTTAAGCCATTTGTGATGAAGGAGCTTGTTGAAAAGGGATTAGCCCATAATATTAAATCAGCTAAGCGCAAAATTGAAAGAGTGTCCCCAGATGTTTGGGATGTGCTTGAAGATGTCATTAGGGAGCATCCGGTTCTATTAAACCGCGCCCCAACTCTTCACCGTTTAGGGATTCAGGCGTTTGAGCCGACATTGGTTGAAGGACGCGCGATTCGTCTTCACCCGCTTGTATGTACTGCATACAATGCCGATTTTGACGGAGACCAAATGGCTGTGCACGTACCGCTTTCTTCAGAAGCGCAGGCGGAAGCCCGTCTTTTAATGCTTGCTGCACAAAACATTCTTAACCCGAAAGATGGTAAACCGGTTGTTACTCCTTCACAGGACATGGTATTAGGAAACTATTATCTAACTCTTGAAAGAGAAGGTGCCGTCGGTGAGGGCATGGTGTTTAATGATACGGACGAAGCCCTTCTTGCCTATCAAAACGGCTATGTTCACCTGCATACAAGGGTTGCTGTTAATGCCGGTAAATTAGGAAATGAGACTTTTACAGAAGAACAAAACAACAAGCTGTTAATCACAACCGTTGGTAAGCTTGTGTTTAATGAGATTCTTCCTAAATCATTCCCTTATATCAATGAACCAACTAAACACAATTTAGAGGTTGAAACTCCTGCTAAGTACTTTGTTGAAAAAGGCGAGGATATCAAAGAAAAGATTAAAAATATGCCTTTGATTGATCCGTTTAAGAAGAAAATTCTTGGTAATATCATTGCGGAAGTATTCAAGCGTTTCAAAATTACCGAAACATCCAAAATGCTCGACCGCATGAAGGATTTAGGTTTCAAATATTCAACTAAAGCCGGTATTACTGTTGGTGTTGCCGATATCGTCGTACTTAAAGAGAAAGAGCAAATTCTTCATGATGCGCAGGCTAAGGTTGATAATGTTACTAAACAGTTTAGACGTGGTTTAATTACAGAGGATGAGCGTTATGACCGTGTCATCTCTATTTGGAGCCAGGCGAAGGATACTATTCAAGGTAAATTGATGAAATCTTTGAATAAGACTAACCCAATTTTCATGATGAGTGACTCTGGTGCCCGTGGTAACGCCTCTAACTTTACACAGTTAGCTGGTATGCGTGGTCTGATGGCCAACCCGGCAGGACGTATCATCGAGTTGCCAATCAAATCAAGTTTCCGTGAAGGATTAACAGTATTAGAGTACTTTATCTCCACTCACGGTGCCCGTAAAGGTCTTGCTGATACGGCGCTTAAGACAGCTGACTCAGGTTACTTAACCCGTCGTCTCGTTGACGTTGCTCAGGACGTTATTGTCCGTGAAGATGACTGTGGAACAGACCGCGGCTTTACTATCAGCGCTTTAAAAGATGGTACAGAGGTTATTGAAACACTTGAAGAGCGTCTAATTGGCCGATATGCCCGTACGCCTATTAAACATCCTGAAACAAAGGAAATCCTTGTTCCGGAAAATGGCCTAATTACAGAAGACATTGCCACTGTCATTGTGGAGGCTGGAATCGAAGAGGTTAAAATCCGTTCGGCATTTACATGTAACACCCGCCATGGTGTTTGTAAAAAATGTTACGGCCGTAACCTAGCGACTGGTCAAGAGGTTGAAGTGGGTGAAGCGGTTGGTATTATTGCCGCCCAGTCTATCGGTGAGCCAGGAACTCAGTTAACGATGCGTACATTCCATACAGGCGGTGTTGCGGGGAACGATATTACGCAAGGTTTGCCACGTATTCAGGAAATTTTCGAAGCGCGTAACCCTAAAGGGCAGGCTGTTATTTCGGAAATTGATGGTGTGGTCATCAGCATTAACGAAGGCCGCGACCGCCAGCATGAAATTACTGTTCAAGGTGAAGTTGAGCAGCGCAATTACACTGCTCCGTATACTGGACGTCTGAAGGTTGCTGTCGGAGACCGGATTGAACGAGGTCAGGAATTAACCGAAGGATCAATTGATCCAAAAGAACTGATTAAGGTGAAAGATGTAATTTCCGTTCAGGAATACCTCCTTCGTGAAGTGCAAAAGGTTTACCGGATGCAAGGTGTTGAAATTGGCGATAAGCACGTTGAGGTTATGGTCCGCCAAATGCTCCGCAAAGTGCGTGTAAGTGAGGCTGGAGATACAGATGTATTACCGGGTACACTACTAGACATTCACCAGTTTACGGATGCCAATGAATCAGCTTTACTAAATGGCAAAATTCCGGCTACAGGGCGTCCTGTATTACTTGGTATTACCAAAGCATCTCTTGAAACTGATTCGTTCTTGTCTGCAGCATCCTTCCAAGAAACAACAAGAGTTCTTACCGATGCAGCAATTAAGGGCAAGCGCGATGAATTGCTTGGTTTAAAAGAGAATGTTATCATCGGGAAACTGGTTCCTGCCGGAACAGGTATGCAGCGCTACCGCAAAGCTGAGCCAGTCCTTCGGGATACAACTTCAGAAGAACCGGTAACAATTGATTAAATAAATGTCAGAGGCTGACCTTAGTCAGCCTCTATTTTAAGAAAAAATTTAAATGTTGTGTTGACATCTATTTTCTAAGATGTTACTATATCAAAGGTGCTCCTATACACCTGATACTTTGGAGGATAGCAATCATGTCTTATGAAAAAGTATTGCAGGCGAAGAGTTTTATTATAGGGACAAAACAAGCAGTGAAGGCACTAAAGGAAGGAAAAGTCGAAGAGCTGATTATCGCGGCAGATGCTGACCAAAAAGTTACGGCACTTGTGGTCACAACAGCTCAAGACTTAGATGTTCCTGTTCAGTATGTCGATTCCATGAAAAAACTTGGTAAAGCATGCGGAATACAAGTTGGTGCGGCCGCTGTTGCAATTATCCGTTAAAAACTGTTTTTGTAGATAGAGTAGTCTGCAAAAACTTTGTTTTTGCAAAAAAATGAACCACCTGGATGTGTGGGCTTACAATAAATGAAGGGAGGAAAATAACATGCCTACAATTAACCAATTAGTGCGCAAACCACGTCAGTCAACGACTGAGAAGTCAAAATCACCTGCGCTAAATAAAGGTTATAACAGCTTCAAAAAATCACAAACAAATGTATCTTCACCACAAAAACGCGGGGTATGTACTCGTGTTGGTACAATGACTCCAAAGAAACCAAACTCAGCGTTACGTAAATATGCTCGTGTACGCTTGACAAATGGTATCGAGGTGACTGCATACATTCCTGGTATCGGCCACAACCTTCAAGAGCACAGTGTTGTTCTTATCCGTGGCGGACGTGTAAAAGACTTACCAGGGGTACGTTATCACATCGTACGCGGAGCACTTGATACAGCTGGAGTTAACAACCGTATGCAAGGCCGCTCAAAATATGGTACTAAGAGACCAAAAGCAGCTAAGAAATAATCATACTAAATAGAAGCTTCTTTGAAAGGAGGAAAAAGCATGCCACGTAAAGGTCCTGTAGCAAAGAGAGACGTGTTACCAGATCCACTTTACAATTCAAAATTAGTTACTCGTCTTATCAACAAAATGATGATTGACGGTAAAAGAGGTAAATCTCAAGAAATTCTTTACTCTGCATTTAATACAATCCGTGAGCGTTCTGGGAAAGAACCTATGGAAGTATTCGAAGCAGCAATGAAAAATATCATGCCAGTTCTAGAAGTAAGAGCGCGCCGTGTCGGTGGTGCTAACTACCAAGTTCCAGTTGAGGTGCGTCCTGACCGCCGTACAACTCTTGGTCTTCGCTGGTTGGTAAACTATGCGCGTCTTCGCGGTGAAAAAACAATGGAAGAGCGCTTAGCGAATGAAATCATGGATGCAGCAAACAACAGTGGTGCGTCTGTTAAGAAACGTGAAGATACACACAAAATGGCTGAAGCAAACAAAGCGTTTGCTCACTATCGTTGGTAATCTAACCTTCAAATATAAAAACTTTCTACTAGGAAGGAGAAAGACCCAATGGCAAGAGAGTTCTCCTTAGAAAATACTCGTAATATCGGCATCATGGCTCACATCGATGCCGGTAAAACGACTACCACTGAGCGTGTCCTTTATTACACTGGTAAGATTCATAAAATCGGTGAAACACATGAAGGTGCGTCTCAGATGGACTGGATGGAGCAAGAACAAGAACGCGGAATCACAATCACTTCCGCTGCAACAACTGCACAATGGAAAGGCCACCGTGTTAACATCATCGACACTCCAGGACACGTAGACTTCACTGTTGAAGTAGAACGTTCCCTTCGTGTACTTGATGGTGCGGTAGCTGTACTGGATGCTCAGTCAGGTGTTGAACCACAAACTGAAACAGTTTGGCGTCAAGCAACTACTTACGGAGTACCACGTGTAGTATTCGTAAACAAGATGGACAAAATCGGCGCAGACTTCCTGTACTCTGTGAAAACATTACATGAGCGTCTGCAAGCGAATGCTCATCCAATTCAGTTACCAATCGGTGCTGAAGATCAATTCTCAGCCATCATTGACCTTGTGGAAATGAACGCTGTATTCTACGGAAACGACTTAGGAACTGATATTGAAGTTCGTGAGATTCCAGAAGAACACCGTGCACAAGCTGAAGAATATCGTGAAAAATTAGTTGAGGCAGTAGCTGAACTTGATGAAGAGTTAATGGAAAAATACCTTGGCGGAGAGGAAATCTCAAAAGAAGAGTTAAAAGCCGCAATCCGTAAAGGTACTGTTAACGTTGAATTCTACCCAGTTATCTGTGGATCAGCTTTCAAAAACAAAGGTGTTCAGTTAATGTTAGATGCAGTTATCGATTACCTTCCATCTCCATTAGATGTACCTGCCATCAAAGGTCATGCTGTGGATGATGAAGAGGAAATCGTTGAGCGTCACTCAAGTGACGAAGAGCCATTCTCAGCTCTTGCATTTAAAGTTATGACAGACCCTTATGTTGGTAAATTAACGTTCTTCCGCGTTTATTCTGGTACTTTAGAGTCTGGATCATATGTTCAGAACTCAACTAAAGGAAAACGCGAACGTATCGGACGTATCCTGCAAATGCACGCAAACAGCCGTCAAGAAATCTCAAAGGTTTATGCCGGTGATATTGCTGCTGCTGTAGGTTTGAAAGATACAACTACTGGTGATACTCTATGTGACGACAAAAACCCTGTTATCCTAGAGTCTATGCAATTCCCAGAGCCAGTAATCCAGCTTTCAGTTGAACCTAAATCAAAAGCTGACCAAGATAAAATGACAACTGCTCTACAAAAGCTGCAAGAAGAAGATCCGACTTTCCGTGCACATACTGACCAGGAAACTGGACAAGTAATCATCGCTGGTATGGGTGAGCTTCACCTAGATATCATCGTTGACCGTATGCGTCGTGAATTCAAAGTTGAAGCTAATGTAGGTGCACCGCAGGTTGCTTACCGTGAAACATTCCGTGCTTCTGCACAAGTTGAAGGTAAGTTCGCTCGTCAGTCTGGTGGACGCGGTCAATACGGACACGTTTGGATCGAATTCTCACCTAACGAAGAAGGAAAAGGATTCGAGTTCGAAAACGGTATCGTCGGTGGTGTTGTTCCTCGTGAATACATCGCTCCAGTCCAAGCTGGACTTGAAGATGCTCTACAACGCGGTGTTCTTGCTGGATATCCATTAGTTGATATTAAAGCAAGATTATTCGATGGATCTTACCATGATGTTGACTCCTCCGAAATGGCGTTTAAGATTGCCGCTTCACTGGCTCTTAAAAATGCTGCTTCTAAGTGTCAGCCTGTAATTCTTGAGCCTATGATGAGAGTTGAAGTTGTTATCCCTGAAGAATATCTAGGTGATATCATGGGACAAATTACTGCTCGTCGTGGACGCGTAGAGGGTATGGAAGCTCGTGGTAATGCACAAGTTGTTCGTGCTATGGTACCTCTATCAGAAATGTTTGGTTATGCAACTGCACTTCGTTCTAGCACACAAGGTCGTGGAGTATTCTCTATGCACTTTGATCACTACGAAGAAGTACCTAAATCAGTTTCTGAAGAAATCATCAAAAAAAATAAAGGTGAGTAATTGATTTTCACCTGTCTTTAAAGTATAACTACTTATGTAAGAATGGAAACTGTGAAATGAGGATAACCTCTTTACAGTTTCCGCTTAAATATACTTAATTTTTATAATCCAAAGGAGGATTTTCCAAATGGCAAAAGCTAAATTCGACCGTTCAAAGCCACACGTTAACATTGGTACAATCGGACACGTTGACCATGGTAAAACTACTTTAACTGCTGCAATCACTTCTGTACTTGCTAAACAAGGTAAAGCAGAAGCTCGTGCATACGATCAAATCGATGGTGCTCCAGAAGAAAGAGAACGTGGTATCACAATCTCTACTGCACACGTTGAGTATGAAACTGATGCACGTCACTATGCACACGTTGACTGCCCAGGACACGCTGACTATGTTAAAAACATGATCACTGGTGCTGCACAAATGGACGGCGGTATCTTAGTTGTATCTGCAACTGATGGTCCAATGCCACAAACTCGTGAGCACATCCTTCTTTCTCGTCAGGTAGGCGTACCTTACCTTGTTGTATTCATGAACAAGTGTGACATGGTTGACGACGAAGAATTACTTGAATTAGTAGAAATGGAAATTCGTGATCTTCTTTCTGAATATGATTTCCCTGGCGATGACACTCCAGTTATCAAAGGTTCTGCTCTTAAAGCATTAGAAGGCGATGCTGCATGGGAAGAAAAAATTATCGAACTTATGGATGCTGTTGACAGCTACATTCCAAACCCAACTCGTGACACTGACAAGCCATTCATGATGCCAGTTGAGGACGTATTCTCGATCACTGGTCGTGGTACAGTAGCTACAGGACGCGTTGAGCGTGGCGTAGTTAAAGTTGGTGACGTAGTTGAAATCGTTGGTTTCACTGAAGAGCCAAAATCTACAACTGTAACAGGTGTAGAAATGTTCCGTAAGCTTCTTGACTTTGCTGAAGCTGGTGACAACATTGGTGCCCTTCTTCGTGGTGTAGCACGTGAAGAAATCGAGCGTGGACAAGTTTTGGCTAAGCCAAAGTCCATCACTCCACACACAAAGTTCAAAGCACAAGTTTACGTATTATCTAAAGAAGAAGGTGGACGTCATACTCCATTCTTCTCAAACTATCGTCCACAATTCTATTTCCGTACTTCTGATATCACTGGTATCATCATTCTTCCAGAAGGTACTGAAATGATCATGCCTGGCGATAACACAGAAATGACTGTTGAGCTTATCGCTCCAGTTGCGATTGAAGAAGGAACTAAGTTCTCTATCCGTGAAGGTGGACGTACTGTAGGTTCAGGTTCAATCACTACAATCGTTGAGTAATCAAACAATAACGGAAGCAGCTGGGTGACGATCCAGCTGCTTTTTTATATTATTCATTTAAAAATATTCCGTGTTTCTTCTATATAATTATGAATGTCTAAATGTAATTAAATTAGGAGATTACTGGAGATTAATATTATGTGTTGAAATCATGTATATCAGCCGTTATAATAATAAAAGTGTTTAGGACATAAGACTAAAAAAAATCGTAATAAATGTTGCGTTTGCTTTATGTTTTATGTATAATAGACAATGTTGGTCTTTGACTGCGATGATGTGAGAGGTTGCTGACACACCCGGCCGCTTTGCCATGGCGCTGTGTTAGGGAAATTCTCACTGAGAAATGTCTATTTTAAAAATAGGCGAATAAAGGAGGGAAAATAATGGCAAAACAAAAAATTCGTATCCGCTTAAAAGCATATGATCACAGAATCCTTGATCAATCTGCAGAAAAAATCGTTGAAACAGCAAAACGTTCAGGTGCAGCAGTGTCTGGTCCGATTCCGCTTCCAACTGAAAAATCTGTATATACGATTCTTCGTGCGGTTCACAAGTACAAAGATTCTCGTGAGCAATTTGAAATGCGGACACATAAGCGTCTAATCGACATCGTTAATCCAACTCCACAAACAGTTGATGCATTAATGAGATTAGATTTACCATCCGGTGTAGATATCGAAATCAAATTATAATCAAATAAATTTATACAAAATTAGGAGGTGTGACTTACATGACCAAAGGAATCTTAGGAAGAAAGATTGGTATGACTCAAGTATTTGCTGAGAACGGAAACTTAATTCCTGTAACAGTAGTTGAGGTAGCTCCAAACGTTATTCTTCAAAAGAAATCTGCGGAAACTGATGGCTACGAGGCTATTCAGGTGGGTTTCGAAGATAAACGTGAAAAGTTAGCTAACAAACCTGAAAAGGGACATGTTGCAAAAGCGAATACTGCTCCTAAGCGCTTCGTTCGCGAATTCCGCGGAGATGACTTAGCAGGCTATGAAGTTGGTCAAGAAGTCAATGTTGATATTTTCGCTGCAGGCGATTTAGTAGATGTAACAGGAATCTCAAAGGGTAAAGGTTTCCAAGGCTCTATCAAGCGCCACGGACAATCTCGCGGCCCAATGGCTCACGGCTCTCGTTACCATCGTCGTCCTGGTTCAATGGGACCAGTTGCTCCAAACCGTGTATTCAAAGGTAAATTATTACCTGGACGTATGGGCGGAGAGCAAGTTACTGTTCAAAACCTTGAAGTCGTTAAGGTTGACACTGAGCGTAATCTTCTTTTAATCAAAGGTAACGTTCCAGGTGCGAAAAAAGCATTACTAAAAATCAAAGGTGCGGTTAAAGCATAATCACTTCATAAGAAAGGAGGAACATAGGAATGCCGAAAGTAGCATTATTTAACCAAAGCGGTTCACAAGTTGGTGAAATCGAGTTAAACGAATCCGTATTTGGTATTGAACCTAACCAACACGTATTATTTGAAGCGATCATTATGCAAAGAGCTTCTTTACGTCAGGGAACTCATAAAGTTAAAAATCGTTCTGAGGTAGCCGGCGGTGGTCGTAAACCATGGCGCCAAAAGGGAACAGGTCGTGCTCGTCAAGGGTCTATCCGTTCTCCACAATGGCGCGGAGGTGGTACTGTATTTGGTCCACAACCACGCAGCTACAGCTATAAATTACCGAAAAAAGTTCGTCGTTTAGCAATCAAATCTGCATTATCTTCTAAAGTTCTAGAAGAAAAAGTGTTAGTACTTGAAAGCTTAGCTTTCGATGCACCAAAAACAAAAGACTTCAAAGCTGTTTTAAATGGTCTTTCTGTTGAGAAAAAAGCATTAATCGTTACAGCTGACCTTGATGAAAACGTAGCATTATCTGCTCGCAACATTCCTGGTGTGACAGTTGTAACTGCTGATGGAATCAACGTATTAGACGTTGTAAATCATGATAAATTAATCATGACAAAAGCAGCGGTTGAAAAAGTAGAGGAGGTGCTTGCATAATGGATGCACGCGATATCATTAAGCGCCCCGTTATCACTGAACGTTCTACTGACCTAATGGCTGAAAAGAAATATACTTTTGAAGTAGATGTTAAGGCTAATAAAACTCAAGTTAAAGATGCTGTCGAAGAAATCTTTGGCGTAGAAGTTGATAAAGTCAACATCATGAACTACAAAGGTAAGTTCAAGCGTATGGGTAAATTTGGCGGTTACACAAACAAACGCCGCAAGGCAATCGTTAAACTAACTGCTGACAGCAAAGAAATCGAATTCTTTGAAAGCTAAAATCTAATATAAGAGGAGGGAAATAAAATGGCGATTAAAAAGTACAAACCTACCTCTAACGGACGTCGTGGGATGACTGTTTCTGATTTCGCTGAAATCACAACAAGCACACCTGAAAAATCACTTTTAGCTCCTTTAAAGAGCAAAGGCGGCCGTAACAACCAAGGTAAGTTAACTGTTCGTCATCAAGGTGGCGGCCATAAGCGTCAATATCGTTTAATCGACTTTAAACGTAACAAAGATGGCATTCCTGGACGCGTTGCCACTATCGAATACGATCCAAACCGTTCTGCAAACATTGCACTAATCAACTATGCTGATGGTGAAAAGCGTTATATCTTAGCTCCAAAAAATCTTGAAGTAGGCATGGAAGTAATGTCGGGCCCTGAGGCAGATATTAAAGTAGGTAACTCACTTCCATTAGCAAATATTCCTGTTGGTACAGTAGTACACAACATCGAATTAAAACCAGGTAAAGGCGGCCAGTTAGTTCGTTCTGCTGGAACAAGCGCTCAAGTACTTGGTAAAGAAGGTAAATACGTACTTGTACGTTTAACTTCTGGTGAAACACGCATGATTCTTTCTGAATGCCGTGCATCTATCGGTCAAGTAGGAAACGAACAGCATGAACTTATTAAAATTGGTAAAGCTGGTCGTTCTCGCTGGTTAGGCAAGCGCCCAACTGTCCGCGGATCTGTTATGAACCCTAACGATCACCCACACGGTGGTGGTGAAGGACGTTCACCAATCGGACGTAAGTCTCCAATGACTCCTTGGGGCAAACCGACTCTTGGTTACAAAACTCGCAAGAAGAAAAACAAATCCGACAAACTTATTATTCGTCGTCGTAAAAAATAACGTGATTGAACTACGGTTCAAAGACAGAGCCGTAGACCACTCACGAAGGGAGGTTCATTCATGGGTCGCAGCTTAAAAAAAGGACCATTCGTTGATGATCATTTAATGGTTAAGGTTGAAAAGTTAAATGAATCCGATAAGAAGCAAGTGATTAAAACTTGGTCTCGTCGTTCTACGATTTTCCCACAATTTATCGGTCATACGATCGCCGTTTATGATGGCCGTAAACATGTGCCTGTGTATGTTACTGAAGACATGGTAGGACACAAGCTTGGAGAATTCGCTCCAACACGTGCTTACAAAGGTCATGGTAACGATGATAAGAAAACAAGACGTTAAGAGAGGAGGGCATCCCAATGCAAGCTAAAGCTGTTGCAAGAACAGTCCGTATTGCTCCTCGTAAAGTCCGCTTAGTCGTCGATTTAATTCGAGGAAAGCAAGTTGGTGAAGCGGTGGCGATTTTAAATCTGACTCCGAAGGCTGCTTCTCCAGTTGTTGAAAAGGTTTTAAAATCCGCTATGGCAAATGCTGAGCACAATTATGAAATGGACGTAAATAACTTGGTTGTATCCCAAGCATTCGTTGATGAAGGTCCAACCCTAAAACGTTTCCGTCCACGCGCTATGGGCCGTGCAAGTCAAATCAACAAGCGCACAAGTCACATTACAATCGTTTTATCAGAGAAGAAGGAGGGATAAGCTGTGGGTCAAAAAGTAAATCCAGTCGGTTTGCGTATCGGAATCATCCGTGATTGGGAATCTAAATGGTACGCAGGTAAAGACTTTGCTGATCTTTTACACGAAGACATTAAGGTTCGTGAATACATCACGAAGCGCTTAAAAGATGCTTCTGTGTCTAAAGTTGAAATCGAACGTGCTGCGAACCGTGTTAACGTCACAATCCATACAGCGAAGCCTGGTATGGTAATCGGTAAAGGCGGTACTGAAGTGGAATCACTTCGTAAAGCATTAAACCAATTAACTGGCAAACGCGTTCATATCAACATTCTTGAAATCAAGAAGGCTGATGTTGATGCGAAGTTAGTTGCTGAAAACATTGCTCGTCAATTAGAAAACCGCGTATCTTTCCGCCGCGCACAAAAGCAAGCAATTCAACGTGCTATGCGTGCTGGTGCAAAAGGTATTAAAACAATGGTATCCGGTCGTCTTGGTGGTGCCGATATCGCTCGTTCAGAACATTACAGCGAAGGAACTGTTCCACTTCATACACTTCGCGCTGATATCGACTATGCTACAGCAGAAGCAGATACTACTTACGGTAAACTTGGTGTAAAAGTATGGATCTATCGTGGAGAGATCCTTCCTACTAAGAAGAAAACTGGGGAAGGAGGCAAATAATCATGTTATTGCCAAAACGCGTAAAATTCCGCCGTCAACATCGTGGTAACATGCGTGGAAACGCAAAAGGCGGTACTGAAGTATCATTCGGTGAATTCGGTCTGCAATCAATGGAAGCTTCCTGGGTAACAAACCGTCAAATCGAAGCTGCTCGTCGTGCGATGACTCGTTATATGAAACGTGGCGGTAAAGTTTGGATTAAGATTTTCCCTCACAAGCCATTTACTGCAAAGCCTCTAGAAGTACGGATGGGTTCCGGTAAAGGTTCACCTGAAGGCTGGGTGGCAGTAGTTAAGCCAGGAAAAATCATGTTTGAAATTGCCGGCGTTTCTGAGGAAATTGCCCGTGAAGCTCTTCGTCTTGCAGCACACAAACTTCCTGTAAAGTGCAAGTTTGTAAAACGTGAAGAAATTGGTGGTGAATCAAATGAAAGCTAATGAAATTCGTGACCTTACCACTGCTGAAATTGAACAAAAAGTAAAATCTTTAAAAGAAGAGCTTTTCAACCTTCGCTTTCAATTGGCGACTGGACAACTTGAAAATACAGCTCGTATCCGTGAAGTACGCAAATCGCTCGCTCGCATGAAAACTGTGATTCGCGAGAGAGAAATCAGCGTTAATAAGTAAAATCCGAGAGGAGGTTCACGAGTGATGAGTGAACGTAACCAGCGCAAGGTTTACACTGGACGCGTTGTTTCTGACAAAATGGATAAGACTGTAACTGTTCTTGTCGAAACATACAAAAAGCATCCCCTTTACGGTAAACGCGTAAAGTACTCAAAAAAGTACAAAGCTCATGATGAGCAAAACCAAGCAAAAGTTGGCGACATCGTACGTATTATGGAAACTCGCCCGCTTTCAGCTACAAAACGCTTCCGTTTAGTTGAAGTAGTAGAAAAAGCAGTTATTATTTAATTGTTCGGAGATAGTTTTTCCGAAGGGAGGTTACACACATGATTCAACAAGAATCACGTTTGAAAGTTGCTGACAACTCTGGTGCTCGTGAAGTGCTTACCATTAAAGTTCTTGGTGGTTCTGGCCGCAAAACGGCTAACATCGGCGATATTATCGTTTGTACAGTGAAACAAGCAACACCTGGTGGCGTTGTTAAAAAAGGTGATGTTGTTAAGGCTGTTGTTGTTCGTACAAAGAGCGGTGTCCGCCGTCCTGACGGTTCCTACATCCGTTTTGATGAAAATGCATGTGTAATTGTAAAAGAAGATAAGAGCCCACGTGGAACTCGTATCTTTGGACCAGTTGCCCGCGAACTTCGCGACAATAACTTTATGAAAATTGTTTCTCTAGCTCCAGAAGTACTATAATTATAAATTCCAATTGCCTTTAAGGAGGTGCTTACGGATGCATGTAAAAAAAGGTGATAAGGTCAGAGTCATCTCTGGTAAGGATAAAGGCAAGACAGGTACAATCCTGGCTGCTTATCCTAAAGAAAGCCGTGTTCTTGTAGAAGGCGTGAACATCGTGAAAAAACACGCTAAACCTTCACAAGCAAACCCACAGGGCGGCATTATCAGCTTCGAGGCTCCAATTCATGTATCAAATGTAATGCCTATCGATCCTAAAACAGGTAACCCTACACGTGTAGGTTACAAATCGGTTGATGGCAAAAAAGTCCGAGTAGCAAAATCCGGTGAATTATTAGATAAATAGTCTAAAGAAGAAGGGAGGTACACTCAATGAACCGCCTAAAAGAAAAGTATGTAAAAGAAATCACTCCTGCTCTTATGAGCAAGTTCAACTATAAATCCATTATGCAAGTACCTAAGATTGAAAAAATCGTTATAAACATGGGTGTTGGTGACGCAGTTCAAAATGCTAAAGCCCTTGATAATGCAGTTGAAGAATTAGCAATGATCACTGGTCAGAAGCCTTTAGTAACTCGTGCGAAAAAGTCTATCGCTGGTTTCCGTCTTCGTGAGGGAATGCCGATTGGTGCAAAAGTCACTCTTCGCGGTGAGCGTATGTATCAATTCCTTGATAAGTTAGTTTCTGTTTCCTTACCACGTGTACGTGACTTCCGTGGTGTTTCTAAAAAAGCATTTGATGGTCGCGGCAACTACACATTGGGTATTAAAGAACAGCTAATTTTCCCTGAGATTGATTACGATAAGGTAAGTAAGGTTCGTGGTATGGATATCGTTATCGTAACAACTGCAAATTCCGATGAAGAGTCTCGTGAATTGTTAACTCAAGTCGGAATGCCGTTCCAAAAGTAATCGCTAAATAAGGAGGCGAAAACGTGGCTAAGAAGTCAATGATTGCGAAACAAAAGCGCACGCCTAAATACAAAGTACAAGAGTACACACGCTGCGAACGCTGTGGCCGTCCACACTCTGTATATCGTAAATTTAAGCTTTGCCGTATTTGTTTCCGTGAATTAGCATACAAAGGACAAATTCCTGGTGTTAAAAAAGCTAGCTGGTAAAACTAGAGTTTGTGGAAGGAGGTAAAAAACAATGGTCATGACAGATCCAATTGCTGATTTGCTCACTCGCATTCGTAATGCGAATATGGTGCGTCACGAGAAATTAGAAGTACCTGCTTCTAATATCAAAAAAGAAATCGCTGAAATTCTAAAGCGTGAAGGTTTCATCCGTGACGTGGAATATATCGAAGACAATAAACAAGGTATCATCCGTATCTTCTTAAAATACGGTGCAAATAACGAACGTGTTATTACTGGATTGAAGCGTATAAGCAAGCCTGGTCTTCGCGTTTATGCAAAATCTAACGAAGTACCGCGTGTTTTAAATGGTCTTGGTATTGCGCTAGTTTCTACTTCAACAGGCGTGATCACTGATAAGGAAGCTCGTGCTAAACAAATCGGCGGAGAAGTTTTAGCATACGTTTGGTAAGAGATTTTTTGAATGAATGGAGGTGCACTAAATGTCTCGCATAGGAAAAAAACCTATTGAAATCCCAGCAGGTGTAACAGTTGCTGTAAACAACAACACTGTTACTGTTAAAGGACCAAAAGGCGAGCTTTCTCGTTCTTTTAATCCAGATATTACAATCAATGTTGAAGAGAATCTTGTAACCATCTCTCGTCCATCAGATGTGAAAGAACACCGCGCATTGCACGGTACAACTCGTGCGGTACTCGCAAATATGGTCGAAGGTGTTTCTAAAGGCTTCGAAAAGAAATTAGAGTTGATCGGGGTTGGTTACCGTGCCCAAAAGCAAGGTACCAAGCTTGTACTAAACGTTGGATACTCTCATCCAGTTGAAATCGAACCTGAAACAGGCCTTGAAATCGAAGTTCCTGCAAATACAAAAATTACTGTAAAAGGTACTGACAAAGAACGTGTTGGTGCATTAGCAGCAAATATCCGTCAAGTTCGTCCTCCAGAGCCGTATAAAGGCAAAGGAATCCGTTACGAAGGCGAATTTGTTCGTCGCAAAGAAGGTAAAACAGGTAAGTAATGCCGCATAAGTAAACGAAAGGAGTGACGTAAATGATTACGAAGCAAGATAAAAACGCTACTCGCCGTAAAAGACACGCTCGTGTTCGTGCGAAGCTTAGCGGTACCTCTGCTCGTCCACGTCTAAACGTGTTTCGTTCTAACCAGCATATTTATGCACAGGTAATCGATGACACTAAGGGAGTTACTTTAGCAAGTGCTTCTACATTAGATAAAGAACTTAGCCTTGAGTCAACTAGCAACACTGAAGCTGCACAAAAGGTTGGAGAATTAGTCGCTAAACGTGCGGTAGAAAAAGGAGTCTCTGTAGTCGTATTTGACCGTGGAGGATACCTTTACCATGGACGTATTCAAGCATTAGCTGATGCTGCCCGCGAAAACGGCTTACAATTTTAATAGACAAAGGAGGGACAAATTAGATGCGTCGCATTGATCCAAACAAACTTGAACTTGAAGAACGCGTAGTTACGGTTAACCGTGTTGCGAAGGTTGTTAAAGGTGGACGTCGCTTCCGTTTCTCTGCACTTGTCGTAGTGGGAGATAAAAACGGCCATGTCGGTTTCGGTACTGGTAAAGCGCAGGAAGTACCTGATGCAATCCGCAAAGCTATCGAAGATGCAAAGAAAAACTTAGTAGAAGTGCCAATGGTTGGAACAACTGTTCCTCACCAAGTAATTGGACGTTTTGGTGCTGGTGAAATACTTCTAAAGCCTGCTTCTGAAGGTACAGGAGTTATCGCCGGCGGTCCTGTTCGTGCAGTACTAGAATTAGCAGGTGTTCAGGATATCCTATCAAAATCATTAGGGACTAACACACCAATTAACATGGTACGTGCTACTGTAGAAGGATTAAAACAACTAAAACGTGCTGAAGACGTAGCAAAATTACGTGGTAAATCAGTAGAAGAACTGTTAGGATAAGGAGGGAAATCAAATGGCGAATAAACTTTTAGTTACCCTCAGCCGCAGCGTAATCGGTCGTCCACAAGACCAACGCGAAACAGTTAAAGCGCTAGGTTTACGTAAATTAAATCAAACAGTTGAGCATCAAGATAACGCTGCTATTCGCGGTATGATTACTAAAGTTGCTCACCTTGTAACAGTAAAAGAACAATAATTCATTGTTTTCTTTCATAAGGAGGTGCCAATATGAAACTTCATGAATTAAAGCCTACCGAAGGTTCTCGTCATGAGCGTAAGCGTTTAGGCCGTGGTATAGGATCTGGCCAAGGTAAGACTGCGGGTAAAGGTCATAAAGGTCAAAATGCTCGTTCAGGCGGCGGTGTCCGTATCGGTTTTGAAGGTGGTCAAACACCATTATTCCGTCGTTTACCAAAACGCGGTTTCACAAATTTCAACCGTAAAGAGTATGCCGTTGTTAATCTTGATGCATTGAACCGCTTTGAAGAAGGTACAGAAGTTACTCCAGAACTTCTTATCGAATCAGGTGTGGTAAGTAACGAAAAAGCAGGAATCAAGGTTCTTGCTAAAGGGAACGTAGAGAAAAAGCTTACAGTTAAAGCTCATAAATTCTCCTCTGCTGCTAAGGAAGCGATCGAAGCTGCCGGTGGAACTACTGAGGTGATCTAATGTTCCAGACAATCTCCAATTTTATGCGCGTGGGTGATATACGTCGAAAGATCATATTCACCCTTTTAATGTTAGTCGTATTTCGAATCGGCACTTTCATTCCAGTTCCGAATGTAAATGCTGAAGCACTAGCTGCACAAGATAAGCTAAGTGTCTTCGGTGTTTTAAATACATTCGGCGGAGGCGCATTAAAGCAATTCTCTATTTTTGCAATGGGGATTATGCCTTACATCACTGCTTCAATTATTATACAGCTCCTGCAGATGGACGTTGTTCCAAAGTTTACGGAGTGGTCAAAGCAAGGTGAAGCAGGGCGCCGGAAGATTGCCCAATTCACTCGATATTTCACCGTCGTGCTTGGGTTTATCCAAGCATTAGGTATGTCATACGGCTTTAACAATTTGTCCCAAGGACAATTGATTGAAAACCCTGGAATTGGAACGTATTTATTAATTGCCGTTGTGCTGACTGCCGGTACATCGTTCTTAATGTGGTTAGGGGAGCAAATTACCGCTAAAGGTGTTGGTAATGGTATTTCTATTCTCATCTTTGCAGGTATTGCTGCAGGTATCCCTAATGTGCTAAATCAGATATATGTTCAGCAGTTTGAAAATGCCGGCGAGCAATTATTCTTACGTATTGTGACTGTTGTTCTAATTGCATTAGCAGTAATTGCAATTATCGTGGGTGTAATTTTCATCCAACAGGCAACACGGAAAATTCCAATTCAATATGCGAAACGTATGGCAGTCGGACGTAATCCGGTGGGCGGCCAATCTACCCATATGCCATTAAAAGTAAATGCAGCTGGAGTAATCCCTGTCATCTTTGCCGTTTCGTTTATTGTTACGCCAAGAACGATTGCATCCTTCTTTCCAACGAATGATGTAACGCTTTGGATTATGAAAGTGTTTGATTATTCTCATCCAATCGGGATGACACTTTATGCAGCGTTAATTATCGCGTTTACTTATTTTTATGCCTTTATTCAAGTTAACCCTGAACAAGCAGCGGAAAACTTACAAAAGCAGAGCGGCTATATCCCTGGAATTCGTCCTGGTAAGAGCACGCAGGAATATTTAACACGCGTCCTATATCGGTTGACTTTTATCGGTGCCATTTTCCTTGCTATTATTGCAGTACTTCCGGTTTTATTTATTAAAATTGCGAATCTGCCACAATCGGCACAAATTGGCGGAACAAGCTTGCTGATCGTCGTCGGTGTTGCACTTGAAACGTATAAGCAGCTTGAAGCACAATTAGTTAAACGTCACTATAAAGGATTTATTAAATAAAAGGGTTTTGCGGGACCCTTTAATGGGCCCCAATAAACCTCACATATAGCACGAGGGGGAATATGTGTGAATTTAGTATTAATGGGGCTACCTGGTGCAGGTAAAGGCACTCAGGCTGAAAAAATTGTTGAACAATACCGCATCCCTCATATCTCAACTGGAGATATGTTCCGTGCAGCAATGAAGGAAGGAACTGAACTGGGTTTAAAAGCTAAATCATTCATGGACAAAGGTGAGCTTGTTCCTGATGAAGTAACAATCGGCATCGTTCGTGAACGGTTAAGTAAAGAAGACTGTCAAAATGGCTTTTTACTTGATGGCTTTCCTAGAACAGTACCTCAAGCAGATGCATTAGAAAACTTACTAGTAGATTTAAATAAAAAAATCGACTACGTAATCAATATAAATGTTGATAAAAGCATTTTAATGGAGCGTTTGACTGGACGCCGTATCTGTAAGGAATGTGGATCAACCTATCATCTAGTATTCAATCCTCCTGCAAAAGAGGGTGTATGCGACCGTTGCGGCGGAGAGCTATATCAGAGAGCAGATGATAACGCTGAAACAGTTCAAAATAGATTAGATGTCAATATCAAACAGCAAGAACCATTATTATCTTTTTATGAAGAGAAAGGGTACTTGCGTACTCTTGATGGTCAGCAGGATATTAACAAAGTATTTGCTGATATTGAAGAACTTTTGCGGGGTCTTCGTTAATGCCCATCATTCCAAATTGGCACGCGACTCTCGCTTTTCTCTCATAGAATTCATTTGTATGTGCAAGTAACTGGCTTTTCTATTGTACCGGGTATGCAGAACCGATAGTTGGGCAAGAATGACTGAGGAAATTATTCTTCTTTTATGCAGAAATTACTTGCGGACAAAGACACAACAATATGTTAAAATTGTAGGGTTGCTAACTACGTACGAACGAGAAGACTCGCTTAACATTACTAGTCTTACGAACGATAATTCTTTAAAGAGAAGGGGGACGAGACTGTGGCCAAAGATGATGTAATTGAAATTGAAGGTAAAGTCATTGAAACTTTGCCAAATGCAATGTTTAAGGTAGAATTGGAAAATGGTCATACTGTGCTGGCTCACGTTTCCGGGAAAATCCGCATGCACTTTATCAGGATTCTGCCAGGTGACAAAGTGACTGTTGAGCTTTCTCCATATGACTTAACGCGCGGTAGAATTACGTACCGTTTCAAATAATTGTTTGCACTCCGAAACTCAAGGAGGTTAGGATAATGAAAGTAAGACCATCTGTTAAACCGATCTGCGAAAAGTGCAAAGTTATCCGCAGACGCGGCAAAGTAATGGTTATCTGTGAAAACCCTAAACATAAACAAAAACAAGGTTAATCGACAAGGAGGTGCACATATATGGCACGTATTGCTGGTGTAGATATTCCACGTGAAAAACGTGTAGTTATCTCTTTAACTTACATTTATGGTATTGGCAAAAAAACTGCACAAAAAATCTTAGCAGAAGCTGCTGTTTCTGAAGATACTCGTGTACGTGATTTAACAGAAGATGAATTAAACAAAATCCGTGATATCGTTGACAAGCTAAAGGTTGAAGGTGACCTTCGCCGTGAAATTTCACTTAACATTAAGCGTCTAATGGAAATTGGCTGCTACCGCGGATTGCGTCATCGTCGCGGCTTACCGGTTCGTGGACAAAATACGAAAAACAACGCCCGTACACGCAAAGGTCCTCGTAAGACTGTTGCGAACAAGAAGAAGTAATCGGCAAAGGAGGTTAAATTAAATGGCTCGTAAAACTAATACACGTAAGCGTCGTGTTAAAAAGAATATTGAAGCTGGTGTTGCTCATATCCGCTCAACATTTAACAATACGATCGTAACCATCACTGATGTTCATGGAAATGCAATTTCTTGGTCTAGTGCAGGTGCGCTTGGATTTAAAGGTTCTCGTAAATCTACTCCATTCGCAGCGCAAATGGCAGCTGAAACTGCAGCAAAAACATCAATGGAACATGGTATGAAAACTTTAGAGGTAACAGTTAAAGGCCCTGGTGCAGGCCGTGAAGCAGCAATTCGTGCTCTTCAAGCTGCTGGTCTTGAAGTTACGGCAATTAAAGACGTTACTCCTGTTCCACATAACGGATGCCGTCCGCCAAAACGCCGTCGTGTGTAATTTTTCTGTATAGAATTTATATCATCTGTCTATAATGGGATATGATATGAATTTATTGCCTTTTATACAGAAATTTTATTCCAGTTGTTGTGCACAAAACGGGAACGTATACATGGGGGAATTTCGATTAGAACTCTAATCGAGGTTTCGACGTTTTGAAGGAGGGTTATTGGATGATCGAAATAGAAAAACCAAAAATCGAAACGGTTGAGATCAGCGAAAATGCCAAATACGGCAAATTCGTCGTAGAGCCACTTGAGCGTGGATATGGTACCACTTTGGGTAACTCCTTACGTCGTATCCTATTATCTTCACTCCCAGGTGCCGCTGTTACTTCGATTCAGGTCGATGGGGTACTTCATGAGTTCTCAACAATTGAAGGCGTCGTAGAGGATGTAACATCCATCATTTTAAACATTAAAAAATTAGCTTTAAAAATCTATTCTGATGAAGAAAAAACACTTGAAATTGATGTTCAAGGTGAAGGGCCTGTTACTGCTGGCAACATTACGCATGACAGTGATGTGGAGATTTTAAATCCAGACCTTCATATTGCAACATTATCTGCAAATGGACATCTTCATATGCGTTTAACTGCTAAACGCGGCCGCGGATATACGCCTGCTGACCAAAACAAAAGAGAGGATCAGCCGATTGGTGTCATTCCGATTGATTCCATTTACACTCCTGTTGCTCGTGTTTCTTATCAGGTAGAAAACACCCGTGTAGGTCAATTATCAAACTATGACAAGCTAACGCTTGATGTTTGGACAGATGGAAGCACTGGGCCAAAAGAAGCGATTGCTCTTGGTTCGAAAATTTTGACTGAGCATTTAAATATCTTTGTTGGTCTTACTGATGAAGCACAAAATGCTGAAATCATGATTGAAAAAGAAGAAGATCAGAAAGAAAAAGTTCTTGAAATGACCATTGAAGAACTCGATCTATCCGTTCGTTCTTATAATTGCTTAAAGCGTGCTGGCATCAACACTGTTCAGGAATTAGCGAATAAGACTGAAGAAGATATGATGAAGGTACGTAACTTAGGCCGCAAATCACTTGAAGAAGTGAAGGCAAAACTAGAAGAGCTTGGATTAGGCTTACGTAAAGACGACTAGTCTAAATCCGTTCAACGACTTCAAAAAGGAGGGAACCCTTCATGGCATACAGAAAGTTAGGACGCACAAGCGCACAGCGTAAAGCTATGCTTCGTGATTTAACAACAGATTTAATCATCAACGAGCGCATTGAAACAACTGAAACTCGCGCGAAAGAACTTCGCTCAACTGTTGAGAAAATGATCACTCTTGGCAAACGCGGTGACCTACATGCCCGTCGTCAAGCTGCTGCATTCGTTCGTAACGAAGTAGCAAATGTTGAAACAGGTACAGATGCATTACAAAAGCTTTTCACTGACATTGCTCCACGTTACCAAGAGCGCCAAGGCGGCTATACCCGCATTATGAAACTTGGACCACGCCGCGGTGATGGTGCACCAATGGTTATTATCGAGTTAGTTTAATATTATCTAACAGACAACAAGGGTATTGGACAGTTTAAGAACAAACTTGTTCTTGCCCTTTTTCTGTAAAAACAAGTATATACGTACGAACCAAGCCAAAAAGAGCGTTACGATGAGCGTGACTCCACTAGTTGGAGCGAAATAAGCAAGATCCATTTGCTTCCGGAAAGATTAACTCTAAGTGATCTTTTTTACGACTCGTCTAGCTCATGCACCTCCTCCTATTTCCTTTATGGAAATGTCTTGTAAAGGCAGTTGAAAATCGTTCCTGCCTGGGGATGAGGTGCAGGCTTTTTTTGTATATATAGGTTTTTTATAATAGATTGAGAAGAGTTGAGGCGAGGGGGGAAGCAGGATGAAAAAGTCAATCGTATCGCTGAAGGAAGTTTCATTTCAATATGATGATCAGGAACGGTATGCTTTAAATAATGTTACATTTGATATTTTTGAAGGTGAATGGCTGGCAATCGTCGGTCATAATGGTTCCGGTAAGTCTACGATGGCCAAGCTTCTTAATGGGCTACAGTTTCCTAAGTCCGGTGAAATAACCGTTTGCGGCTTACCTCTGAATGAAGAGACAATCTGGGATATCCGAAAACAACTGGGAATGGTTTTTCAAAATCCAGATAATCAATTCGTCGGAACCACAGTCCAAGATGATGTGGCTTTTGGTTTAGAAAATATGGGGGTACCACGGATTGAAATGGTTCATCGTGTTGAGGATGCCTTAAAAAAGGTAAAGATGGATCAATTTCTATATCAAGAGCCCCACCATCTCTCGGGCGGTCAAAAGCAGCGTGTCGCGATTGCGGGTGTTCTGGCATTACGACCGGCAATCATTATTTTAGACGAAGCAACATCTATGCTGGACCCTAGAGGAAGAGAAGAGGTATTAGCAACGGTCAGAGATTTAAAGGCGGAAAAACAGTTGACGGTTATCTCGATTACTCATGATTTAGATGAGGCGGCGAAAGCGGACCGAATTATTGTGATGAATAAAGGAGAGGTTTACCGGGAGGGCACTCCTGAAGAAATCTTCTCACTTGATGAGGAATTAATTGAACTGGGGTTAGATATTCCATTCTCAGTGAAAATGACAAAGGCATTTCGTCAAATGGGTCTTACGTTTACAAAGAATTATTTATCGGAAGAAGAGTTGGTGACAGAGTTATGGACATCTCGCTTAAATCTGTAGAGTACCGTTATCAAGCTAATACCCCATTTGAAAGACTTGCTATTTCCGATGTTTCGATTGATATTCCATCCGGAACTTATCTCGCTTTAATCGGCCATACCGGCTCAGGTAAATCCACTGTTTTGCAGCATTTAAATGCTCTTTTGCAGCCGACAGAAGGAACAGTGCTAATTGGCAGCCAGGAAATAAAGGCTCATCAAAAAAATAAAAATTTAAAGGCAGTCCGGCAAAAGGTCGGAATTGTATTCCAATTCCCTGAACATCAATTATTTGAGGAAACAGTGGAAAAGGATATTATTTTTGGCCCGATGAATTTTGGTGTTTCCGAATCAGAGGCAAAAAGGCGGGCACGAGTTGCTTTAAAACAGGTTGGACTCGGTGAGGAAATCTTAGAAAAATCACCATTCGATCTCTCCGGCGGACAAATGCGACGGGTTGCAATTGCCGGTGTATTGGCAATGGGTCCTGATGTCATCGTTTTGGACGAGCCTACCGCTGGTCTGGACCCGCGCGGCCGAAAAGAGATTATGGATATGTTCTACTCGCTTCATAAGGAGAGGGGCCTCTCGACTATTCTTGTCACTCACAGTATGGAGGACGCGGCAAGGTATGCTGACCAAATCGTCATTATGCAGCAGGGCAGGGTCGCCAAAAAGGGCACTCCGGAAGAGATTTTCTCAGAGACCGCTGAATTAATTCAAATGGGATTGGATGTACCTGAGGTCGTTCGTTTTCAGCTCAAGCTTGAAGAAAAATTAGGCAGTAAGCTGGATAAAATCTACCTTTCCATTGAAGAGCTATCGGCTGCCGTTTCAGAACGTTTAAAGAGAGGTGTCCGCTCATGATGGAAAAAATGATTTTTGGACGCTATGTACCGGCTGATTCTGTTATTCATAAAATGGACCCTCGTTCCAAACTGATTATTATTTTCTTCTTTGTCTGCGTAATCTTTTTGGCAAACAATGGGGTAACTTATGCACTTATTGGTATATATACTTTTTTAATGCTTGGATTTTCAAAAATTCCTATTCGGTTTTTATATGGCGGTCTGAAGCCGATCATATGGCTTGTCCTGTTTACCTTTATTCTGCAATTGTTTTTTACTAAAGGAGGCAGTCTTATTTTTCACTGGGGGCCCGTGAAGATCTACGAAGAAGGCCTCAAGATGGGAATTTTTATTTCCTTGCGATTTTTCTTTTTGATTTTAATGACCTCCTTGTTGACGTTAACGACGACTCCGATTGAGATAACGGATGGATTAGAAACATTATTAAATCCTTTAAAGAAAGTCCGTTTTCCTGTTCATGAAATGGCACTAATGATGTCGATTTCATTACGGTTTATTCCAACTCTGATGCAGGAAACCGACAAAATTATGAAAGCGCAAATTGCCCGCGGTGTGGAATTTGCGAGCGGTCCTCTAAAGGAGCGGATCAAGGCTGTTATCCCGCTTCTCATTCCGCTGTTTGTCAGTTCCTTTAAGCGTGCCGAGGAGCTGGCTGTCGCCATGGAAGCTAGGGGCTATCGCGGCGGAGAAGGACGGACGAAATACCGCCAGTTAAGCTGGGCTGCGGCAGATACCGTACAAATCGTTTTACTAGTGGTATTAACGATTTTGTTGGTCTTATTACGTTCATAATGGAGAAAGACTGATGCAGAGGTATAAAGCGATTATTGCATATGATGGCACCGAATTTTTCGGTTATCAGGTTCAGCCTAAGGGGCGGACGGTACAGGCAGAGCTTGAAGCAGCCCTGGCGAAAATTCATAAGGGCGTCTCTGTTAAAGTAACTGCCTCCGGCCGTACGGATGCAGGGGTCCATGCCAAGGGCCAGGTGATTCATTTTGATTCACCGCTGGCAATTCCTGAGGATCGCTGGGGAGTTGCCTTTAATTCTTTGCTTCCAGAGGATTTGGCCGTTTTATCTGTTAAGAAGGCAGATAACGCGTTTCATGCACGTTTTGATGCTGCGGGAAAGGAATACCGTTATCAATTGCAATTATCCGGTTTTAGGGATCCGTTTCAGCGGAATTATGTGTACCGCTATCCCTATGCTTTGAACTTGGAGACAATGCGCGAGGCAAGCAGGTATTTGCTTGGAACCCATGATTTTACCAGCTTTTGCGCCGCTAAGACGGAGGTTCAGGACAAGGTCAGGACAATTAAGGAGATTGACTTTTTATTGGATGGCAATCTTTTGACTATCCGCTTTGTCGGCAATGGTTTTTTATATAATATGGTGCGGATTCTTGTGGGGACTTTGTTGGCGGTCGGATCTGGTGACCTGTCGCCTGAAGAAATTCCTTCCATTTTGGAAAAGAAGGACCGGTCTGCTGCCGGAAAAACCGCTCCAGCACGTGGGTTGTACCTGTGGGAAGTGTTTTATTAACCCTTTTTAGCTAATAAGGGAGTATAAAATTTTTCCAAATTTTACACTCCCTTAACGCATAAATTCAACTACGCCTCATGAACCGGCCTAACGGACTTGCCAATCGGCGAGTTTTCATTTAAAAACAACCCATCCAGGTGTAACATCTTCTTGACAATTTCACCTCAAGTATTTATTATATTATATGTGTGTGTTTTTAATCCCACGATAAAGCCCCGGAAAGTCTTCATCGTGATTGAAAATATAGCTTTTGAAAATGACTGCACAAGTCGGCGTTTCCTGTTCATTCCCGGAACAGAATCGAACGGAAATAGCCAATGAAGGTGCGAAAATATTATTTTTACGATTTAATAGGAGGGAAACTCATGCGTACAACGTTTATGGCAAATGCCAACAATATCGAGCGCAAATGGTACGTAGTTGATGCTGAGGGCAAAACTCTTGGACGTCTTGCTTCTGAAGTAGCATCTATCCTACGTGGTAAACATAAGCCAACTTATACACCACATGTTGACACTGGTGATCATGTCATCATTCTTAATGCTTCTAAGATTGAATTAACTGGTAACAAAATAAACGACAAAATCTACTACCGTCACACAAATCACCCAGGCGGTTTAAAGCAGAGAACTGCTCTTGAAATGCGTACGAACTATGCTGAGAAAATGCTTGAGCAAGCTATTAAAGGCATGCTTCCAAAGAATTCTCTTGGCCGTCAAATGTTCAAAAAATTACACGTTTATGCTGGTGCAGAACATAAACACCAAGCACAACAACCTGAAGTTTACGAACTTCGCGGTTAATTAAGAGGAGGGAATTAACTTGGCACAAGTTCAATATATCGGTACTGGCCGTCGTAAGAGCTCAGTTGCTCGTGTACGCTTAGTTCCAGGCACAGGTAAAATTGTTATTAACGATCGTGACATCGACACTTATATCCCATTCGAAGCTTTACGTGTTGTTGTAAGACAACCATTAGTAGCTACTGAAACTGTTGGCAGCTACGATGTTCTTGTAAACGTAAGCGGCGGCGGCTACACTGGTCAAGCTGGCGCAATCCGCCACGGTATTGCTCGCGCATTACTTCAAGCTGACCCAGAGTACCGTCCAACATTAAAGCGCGCTGGTCTATTAACTCGCGATGCACGTATGAAAGAGCGTAAGAAATACGGTCTTAAAGGTGCTCGTCGTGCGCCTCAGTTCTCAAAGCGTTAATCTTTTGCGAACGTTCAAAGACTCTCAACCATATTGGTTGGGGGTCTTTTTTGTATTCATTTTTAATGTTTTAAAATTCTTTTCCTACTCCTTTATCTAAATTTCAAAATAGGGAAGCATAAGAAGCGTCCCCGTGCTTCAAATTAGTATATAATTAGAAGTGAATTAGTTTAGGAGGTAAACAAATTGGAGCATATGCAGCCGAAGTTGGAAGTTAGAGTAAAGAATCTGATTGAAGTCGATGGATTAAAATTTAAAGATTTAAATAATAGTGGGAAATTAGAGCCTTATAAGGATTGGCGTTTGAGTCCGAAAGAACGTGCCGAAAACCTAGTGTCATTGATGAATCTCGATGAAAAGGTCGGTATGATGCTGATTAATACCCGTCAGATGGGGCTTACTCAAAAAGATAAGAGTAAGACCAGTCATGATGGTGTATTGGATGAAGGGATTGTTGAAAAAGGCGAAAATATCTTTGCTGCTTCGAAAATATATGGAACAACCCATACTCTTGAAAATATGCACTTAAGGCACTTCATTCTGCGCGACAACTGGAGCCCGGCTGAAATGGCCGATTGGATTAATAAAATGAATGAATTATGTGAGGGTACACGTCTTGGTATTCCATGTTTGATCACATCGAATTCAAGAAATGAAAATGGGGAATCCATCTTTGGGATGAATGATGCAGTCGGGATCTTTTCCACTTGGCCAGGAACGTTAGGACTAGCCGCCGCAGCTAAAGGTGATATAAAAAATGGCGGGGATGCCTCGTTGATTAGCCAATTTGCCCACATCGCGCATGATGAGTGGGATGCAACGGGAATTAGAAAAGGCTATATGTATATGGCTGATACTGCCACAGACCCTAGATGGCAGCGGACGTATGGCACGTTTGGTGAAGACCCGGAGTTTATTTCCGATGCGATTGGCCGCATTATTGACGCATTTCAAGGAGAGACATTAGGAAATCATAGTATTGCGATGACCACTAAGCATTTTCCAGGCGGCGGTGCACGGGAAAATGGATTTGATCCACATTATAAAGAAGGAAAGTGGAATCTATACCCAACTCCAGGCAGCTTAGAAAAATATCACCTGCCGCCATTCCGGACAGCGGTAGAGCATAGCACATCATCGATCATGCCTTATTATTCCATCCCTAGTATCAAAAAGAGTGTGGTTCAAGAATTTGAGGGTGAAGATATTCCGTTCGAAGAAGTTGGCTTTACCTTTAATCATTATTTCTTGCAGTACATTCTAAGAGGAAAATTAGGATTCAAGGGCTATATCAATAGCGACAGCGGCGTTACAAATAAGATGAGCTGGGGCGTTGAAAATAAGACTGAGGCTGAGCGATTTGCCAAAGCCGTAAATGCTGGTACAGATCTTGTTGCTGATACAAATGATATTGAAAACCTTAAATTAGCTATCCAAAATGGATGGATTAGTGAAAAACGTATTGATGAAGCAAATGTACGGCTCCTTACAGAAATGTTTGCTTTAGGATTATTTGATGATCGTACATATGTTTCACCAGAAAATGCAACTAAAGTGATTAGTAATCCAACTCATTGGGAAGCTGCTTACGAAGCTCATAAAAAGTCAGTAACAGTCCTAAAAAATAGTAATCAGACATTACCTTTAACTGCTGACAAGCTTGAGGGTAAAAAGGTTTATGTGGAAGCTTTCCATAAGGAACCAGAGCGGGCAGCTACTTACACGGAACAAGCAAGGAAAGAATGCGAAGAACTAGTACAGTTTACGTTGACTGATAACTATGAGGAAGCCGACATAGCTATTTTGTTATTAAGTCCAAAATCCGGAGCGTATTTTAATGCGACACCGGGTCTTTTAGAGCTTGAGCTTTGCGAGAAGAAAACACTAACTGCTTTGGATGGTTCAACGTATGAAGAAACTACTTTAAGCAATATCGATCATCTAAAGGAAGTGGCTGATAAAGTCCATATCCGAGGCGGAAAAGTCATTATGACTGTTAATTTTGTTCTGCCGTGGATTCTTGGAAATGTTGAGCCTTTGGCAGATGCTTTAATCGCAGGATACGATACGTTCTATAAGGCACAGTTTGAGGTAATTGCGGGTAATTTCAAACCAGTTGGCGTTCTGCCATTAACCTTGCCAGCAAGCGAAGCAGTTATTGCAGTCGATGAAAGTGGCGATTGCGTATCCAGAAATGATGTGCCGGGCTATGACAAAGACAAATATATGCCTGAAGGACTCCAATATGCCTATAAAGACAAAGATGGGAATGTTTATAAACTTGGTCATGGACTGACATATTAATTTTGCAAACACTCAAGGGCTCCCAACCGATTTGGTTAGGGGCTTTTTTTCCATAAAAAACGAATGTGATTCTACACCACATTCGTCCTTAGTCTACTAAGTGATTCCTGACCGCATATAAAGCAGCCTGTGTCCGATCTGCGAGTTCGAGCTTTGCAAGCAGGTTTGAAACATGAGTTTTAACTGTCTTTTCGGTAATAAAAAGAGCAGCCGCAATTTCTTTATTGCTTTTTCCCTTGGCAATTTCTTTTAATACATCAAGCTCTCTTTTTGTTAATTCCTCGATTAAATCCCGTTCAGTTTTATTTTTAGAGGACAAATTAGCCAATAAATGCGAAGTCGCTTTCGGATGAAGCTGGTTTTCTCCGCTCATGATTCTTTTAATGGACATTACCAATTCATCTGGCTGAATGTCCTTTAATTGGAAGCCTGATGCACCTGCCTCCAGAGCGGGAATCACATGGTCCTGGTCGGAAAAGCTAGTCAACATCATGATTTTGATTTCCGGCTGTTCCTTTTTAATGATGCTTGTTGCCTGAATTCCGTCCATTTCCGGCATGACCAAATCCATTAAAATAAGATCCGGCTTCAATGATTTCGCAAGTTCAACCGCTTCTTTTCCGTTTGCCGCTTCCCCAATCACATCAAGGTCGTTTTGCGTCCGCAGGAAAAAAGCCAATCCCCGTCTAACAACATGATGGTCGTCTGCGATTAGTATCCGTATACTCACTGAATTCTCCCCCTACAACGGAATTTCAATTTTGATTTCTGTCCCGCTGTCCGTTTTGCTTTTTAAATGAAAGGTTCCATTTAATGCTTCTGTCCGTGTTTTCATACTTTTTAACCCTAATGAGGGAATTTCAAGATTTTCATCATAATGGAAGCCGCAGCCGCCATCCTTTATGACCAAAAGAACTTTATCGCTGGACATCTGAAAAAATAACTGGACGGCAGTTGCTTGGGCATGCTTTTTACAATTGGCCAGTGCCTCTTGACCAATTCGCCACAATGCTTCCTCAACACTACCGGGAATGCTGGCGGCGCCTGTTACCTTAGTTTCAATCGACAACCCCAGCATTTCAGCATAGCTTCTCAAGGCGCTGACAATCCCATTTTCCAGTCCATGCGGCCGCAACTGCCAAATCAATGCCCGCATTTCACCGAGTGCTTCCTGGGCCAAATCCTGAATGTAGCCGAACGTTTGCTTTACATCATCTGTTTTTGCCATTTCCTCACCGGCTCTTGCGGTAAGACTGAGGGAAAATAACAGCTGGTTCACAGAATCGTGAAGATCCCTCGCCAGCCGGTTCCGCTCTGCAACAAGCGCCGTTTCTTGTTCCCTCTGGGTTAATTTAATTCGTTTTAAGGCCGTTCCAATTTGATAGGCAACTGCTTCAAGCAGGGCAAGTTCATTTTTTTCGAAATGGGTTTTATATGGTGAGCCTACATTTAAGATGCCGAACCGTTCTGCTCCTGCCCTTAGTGGAACGGTTGCATGGTGGGTCAATCCGCAAGTTTCTCCGGCATTTTCTTCGATGGCATCTTCAATTCGTTTACATTCCATAATATTTGTGGCCTTATTCAGTTGCCCGTTATTGTACTTGTTTACACACCAGCACTTGCCTTGGCACATCCGCCGCTTTCCATCCTGGGCTAAAGCAGGCGGGAGGGCTTTATCAGCTGCGAGCTGATACATACCATTTTCGTCCATTAAGAATATCCAGCCAGTTTGCAAGCCCGTTACATGGAGGAGTTTTTTCAATACCCCGGACAATATATCCCTTATATCTGTTCCTTCGTTTAAAAGCTCAGCGATTTCTTTTAAAATGCTGATTTCTTCGTACCCAGCCGCAGCAGACATCGAATTCTCACCCCACCGTCATTATCTCCTGTCATTATAACGTATTAGATGTTCAAAAAGTCTGTAAAAATTCAATAATTTCTTGATTTGGCCCCTCATAAAACACTGTCTCCCAGCCATTCGGAAGCTTGTAGGGACCCTCAATCCTTGTCCTGTCATCCAACTTTTTCATTACATCGGGCAGGTCGTCTACTTCAAAACAAAGGTGAGTGGTCCCTTCGTTCTGCTGGGGCCCGAAAATTAACTCAAGCCGGAAATTCTTAGATATAAGAAACACAATCTCTTCGTCCATATATGACAGTCTGCCTTCTTCCTGAAAACCACAATAGTTTTTATAAAAAGCAATGGCTTCCTCAAGTTCGTGCACTTCCAAGGCATAATGGTGAAATCGCACGCCATACCCATCCTCTCCATTAGATAATAAGGTTCATATCGCCAAACTCATGCCATAAATAACCGCAGGCTACCGCTTGCTCATAAGCTTGAAGCAAATGCTGTTCCGAAATAAAGGCCGAAAGCATGTCAAGGTGGCTTGCTTTTGGCTCATGAAAACCAGTAATGATACCATCGGCAATGTTTAAAGGAAATTGTTGGTCAATATAGAGATTTGTTACACCCGAAAGGGCATCGTTTCGGGCGGCAGTCTCGAGAGCGCGGACAACCGTTGTTCCAACCGCGATGACCCTTTTTCCGGAAGCTTTTGTCTGCCGAATTCTCTCCATTGTTTTTTTAGAAATGCGATATTCTTCCTCGTTTTCTTCTGGTGTCTGGTGCCACTGTTCGTCAAGGAGATAGCTTAATCCCGTATGCAGCTGAATAAAATCGAGTTGAATCTTTTTGCGTTTTAGTTGAAAAATTAGTTCCCAGCTGAATGCTCTTCCTGCCGAGGGCATCTCCACTGAGCCTGGATGACTCGCAAACACAGTTTGGTAGTAGTCCAGTTCCCAAGGATACTCAATATATTCGTAGCGGATCGGCTCTCCAAGAGCATAGATGATATTAAATAAGTCCGTTCCTTTCTTTGAAAACTGAATGATCTTTAACGGTGAATGTGCTTTTTCACCTATCACCATTGCGGTTAATTCAGGTGAAAATTGAAGTGCATCGCCAATTTTTACGGGATTGGCAACAATAAGAGCTTCCCATGAGTCTTCGTTTCGGCGTCTCGCCAGCCGGATTTCCACCCTTGGTGAGATTTGCCCTGTATTTCGCAACCATTCAGCTTGTAGTATTGCAGGTATCGTCCGACTGTTATTTAAAATGACGAGGTCACCGGACTCGAGGTAATCTGCAAGGCGGAAGAAATGGTCATGCCTGATTCCGCCGGTATTGCGGTCAAGAACCATCATCCGGACATGATCTCTTCTTAAGCCGCGTTTTTCAGGAGGATGGGAAGCATTTAATTCATTAGGAAGATAGAAATCCAACGCTTTTGCAGGCATTTACAATTCCTCCTCTGACTGTGCTTCAAACCGTTTGCCGGTAATACCTGCAGACTTATCGGAAGCAAGGTATAAAAATATGTCCACGACATCCTCCGGCCTTGCCAGCGGGTAATCGCAATCTGGAACGGCCAAGCGATGCATGTCGGTATCCATTTCTCCTGGATCCACCATATTGACCCGGATATTTGTTTCGCTTAACTCATCTGCCCATGTTTGTGTCAGTCCTTCAACCGCAAATTTGGAAATTCCGTATGCTCCCCACCCCGCGTAGCCGACATGGCCCGCTTCAGAGGTCACATTGATAATGGAGCCTATATTGCGCTGAAGCATTCCGGGGAGGACTCTTCTTGTTACGGAAAAGGTAGAAACCGCATTTACCCTAAGTACCTCCGCAAAATCATCTTCTGGGTAATCGAGCAAGAGTGGCATTGGACTCGGCCCCAGCATGGAGGCATTATTAATCAGCACATCAATCTGGCCGTAGGCTACCTCCGCCTGCGCAACAAACCGCTCCAAATCACGCGCTTTGGATATATCAGCGGTAATAGCCAGCACCTCAGCCCCAAACCTTTGAGCTTCCTCCTTTACTTTGAATAGAGCTTCTGCTGACCTTGCACAGATTGCAAGTCTTGCCCCATTTGCGGCAAAAGCCAAAGCTAATGCTCTCCCCAATCCCTTTGATGCTCCAGTAATCATCACCACTTGATTTTCCATAACGGTTTCTCCCCTTTGTTCTTGATGTGTTAAGCATAACTATTTCTAGAAAATCTTCCGTCAGAAAAAAGCTTGAACTTTTCTACGACTTTTGGCTGAAATCCGAAAGGGGGAACTGTAAGACATAATAAAACCCCCGCATTGGGGGGAGCTGTTTTATGTTAAATTTCTTAAGTATCCATTCCTCTTTTTTATAAACCAGAGCATAAAATCTTTTTCCCCATCGAAAATTTCCCTCTGTTCCTCATTTGTAAAGAGAAGATATGGACTGATAGATTCGGTTAGTGAAGTGATGATTGGTTCAAAATAGTCAGGAGTAAATAATGTATCAAGAAGTTCTTCCATCAAAGCCCGGTACTGCTTACGAAAAGCAGGGCATTCCAACAGTTTCTTTGTTAAATGATTTTTACCATTGATGGATAAGGAATCAGGTTTAATAATGTCGGCATCCCAATCCCGGCCAAATGTCCCATCATAGTCCCAGGGGAGGATTTCAAATAATTTAGTTTCTGGGTTTCGGTATAAGGCATAGTTTTTTTTAAAACCATCATAGTTTTGGGTACAGACGGCGACAGCCAGCCAGCGGAGATACTTTTCGACATCGAGGTGCCTCGAAATTACTTCCTCAAATTTGTCATGGGGAGTGTTATTAATTATATTGATAAAATCAATTAATTTGATATCATCAGAAGTCGTTCCCAATTTACGTTGGTATCCGAGAAGAAGCGACTCTTTCAATTCTTCGGATTTATAGCGGTAGAGTGAAAAATCGGCATCAGGCTTGACCGCATAATAAATGGACTCGACTTGAAGGCCTCTTTTTTTAAAAAATAAATCATCGACAGATTCCAAATGCAAGTAGACGCCCTCATATTGGCCATTCAGGTACAAACGAACATGCTGGGATCGGGGTGAAAGAACCCCAAAGACCCGGAATAAATCGAGGGAAAGCTTATTACGGATGGAGGAGGGGTCCTTGTATTCAGCGTTGAGATGCAACTCGCGGGCCCCATTAAGGAGTTGTGGACGCAGCAATTGAACGAAATAGGATCTTTTTGGGAGTTTTTTTGTATAGTTTCCTCTGAATTGGGTGGCAATTGAAAATTTCATATCCTCAATATATAAATTTCCGGGAACTGGATCACCGTAGGGTCTTAGAGGCAACGAAAGTTCCTGAAGATCCCAACGATGAATGGATAACATGTACACTGGTAATTCTCGTTTTTGGTCCATTAGTAAGTTACTCCTTTCTACTGTATTTGACTTCATTGGAAAAAGAGTTTTAACTGCGTCAAATAATTCGCCGAAAAATACCAAGGAAAACCAAGGGGCAAAGTCCCTTGGTTTTCCATCGTTTTCATTCATTAGCATCTAATGAAGATCGCTCTGTTGCCAACGCTTCCTACAAAGCGGAAGCCATTTTGGGATAAGCATCTTACGGCATCTGCCAAAGGAGTTGCATTTGCTCCAGTTGTAGTGATTGTACAACCTTGTAAAACGATAGTATTGGGGGCAAAGTCAACGTCTTGAATACGTCCATTTCCAGGATTCACATCAAGAACGGCTACATCGTTAGCACAAACAGCAGGGAAAGGTGTGTTTGTTGAGCTATCAGTATTGCTTGGGCTGCTGTTAGAACCACTTGGGGGCATCTAAGAATCACCTCCTTTCAATGGCTTGTACTGTATTTTATAAATAAAGGGGTACTTTAGAGACGGCAATTGAACTAATACAGGAACTTTTTTCATTAAAAAGGGCGAATAGCATTTTGGAAGAAGAGGTTTTGCCCATTTGTCCAGTTAGGATAAAAATTGGCAATGAAAACGGCGGGGACTTTTGCATTTCTTCGTAAGGAAGGATGAAGAATAGTCCTAAGAGGTGAAAAGAAGTGACTGTTATTACAACCTTTAAAGAAAAAAGACGTGAAAAGCAGATTAAATACGAACGGTCCGTGCTTCGGGACCTATCCATTAATACATTAAAAGAAAGAGTGCGGCAATATTTTGGATCGACCAAGATTGCCTCAAGCCTGATTATGAATTCTGGGGTGGAAGAGGCCTGTTATGATATTGCCCTTGAAGCTTTTCTATTGGGAGCTAAATTTAGCAAATTTGGCTACCATGGGGAAAATATAGAACAGGTAAGAATGCGCTGCTTTAATGAAGAAAAGCATTTAATTGATACGTTATTTAATTTCCTCCTTTATTGGGGAAATGGTGAAGAGGGCGTCATGAGTGAATCGCTCTATTATCACTGTGAACAATATGTCCATGTCTGGTGGAGAGAGGGCTATGAAAAAGGGCAAAGACGCCATAAGCTTCGGCTTCATTAATTCAATGCCTTCATTCCTGTTCTAAAGTCCCGCCTTGTCCCATATAAATTATTGAACAAGGGACGAGCGGGAAGGAATGATTTGGTTGGTAACAAAAAGAATAAAAATCATTTTTTTTTCAGTTGGCTTATTAGCACTATTTTTAATTTTACAGTATGATTTTGCAGAGGATGATTCCTGGAAAGATTGGAGTCTTCCGCTTTCCGGAAAAATTATTCTGCTTGATGCTGGCCACGGCGGCCCGGATGGCGGGGCCGGTACGGGCGAGACGCTTGAAAAAGACATTGCTCTTAACATCACTTTAAAGGTCAGAGATTATCTGCAGCAGCAGGGTGCACTTGTTGTGATGACAAGAGAAACCGATACCGATTTGGCAGATGCTGATACTAGAGGCTACAGCAGGAGAAAAGTGGAGGATCTGAAAAACAGATTAAAGATGATTAATGAAGAGGATAATGACTTCTTTGTCAGCATTCACTTAAATGCTATACCTTCGTCAAGATGGAGCGGCGCCCAAACCTTTTACGCCCCTCATTTTAAGGAAAACGCCAGGGCGGCCAAGTTTATTCAAGAGGAGCTCAGGGAAAACTTAGAAAATACTAATCGAAAAGCCAAGCCAATAGGTGGGGTTTATATTTTAAAACATTCAAAAAAACCGGGCGTTCTGGTCGAGGTTGGTTTTCTCTCCAATCCTGCTGAAAAGGCAAAATTAAAGCGGGAGGACTATCAAGAGAAGGTTGCAGCCTCTATATATAAAGGGATCATAAGATATTTCACGAATGAAAAGGAATTAAAAGAAACAGATTAAGGGAAGGCGGGAATTAACACCTTCTCTTTTTAGCTAATAAGAACGTATAAAATTTTCCCGAATTTCACACGTTCTTAACGCATAAATTCAACTACGCCTCATGAACCGTCCTAACGGACTCGCCAATCGGCGAGTTTACATTTATTTGAGGTTATTCCTATGGCGGTGGTTTTAATGTGTGATTCAATTAACTGTATATTGCCATAGTTATGATATACTGTTAGATGGAAACGAATTCAATTGGTGAGGTGTTTTTCAATGTTAACTGAAGCAAGAATCCGCGAGGTTGTTGGCAGCCTCAAAGAGCCATTTTTACATAAAACTTTAGCAGAATTAAATGCTGTAGAAGAAATAAAAATTAAAGAAGAAAAAAGCCATGTCAGTGTCAAGGTAGCGATTGCTAGAACAGGAACGAGTGAGCAGCTGCAGCTGCAAACGCAAATTGTGAACTTGTTGAAGGAAGCGGGTGCCGCAACAGTAGGAATCCGCTTCAGCCAGCTTCCTGATGAGGTGCTTGCTGCCCATCGTCACGCTGAACCAGAAAAGGAAAAAAATCTCCTTAATTCCCAGTCCACTACCTTTATCGCAATTGCCAGCGGAAAAGGCGGAGTAGGAAAATCGACGGTATCTGTTAACCTCGCTGTTGCTCTGGCGCGCTTAGGTAAAAAGGTCGGGCTTATCGATGCCGACATTTACGGTTTCAGCGTACCGGATATGATGGGAATTACGAATCGGCCGGTTGTCCGAGGCGAAAAGATTATTCCTGTTGAGCGTTTTGGTGTTCAAGTAATTTCAATGGGATTTTTCGTAGAGGATAATTCACCAATTATCTGGCGCGGCCCAATGCTCGGAAAAATGCTCAACAGCTTTTTCAATGAGGTAGAGTGGGGAGACATAGATTATTTACTCCTGGACTTACCGCCAGGAACAGGCGACGTTGCCTTAGATGTTCATAGCATGCTGCCGGCATGTAAAGAAATTATCGTTACAACCCCGCATCCAACCGCTGCCTTTGTAGCTGCCCGCGCAGGTGCGATGGCGATGAAAACCGATCATGAAGTGCTTGGAGTTATTGAGAACATGGCCTATTTTGAAAGCAAGCTGACAGGTGAAAAGGAATATGTGTTTGGTCGCGGCGGCGGAGATAAATTGGCCGACGAGTTAAATACGGAAGTGCTTGGACGCCTGCCGCTTAACCAGCCTGATTGGAACGATGAAGACTTTGCGCCGTCCATCTATCAGGAAGACCATCAGTTAGGAAAAATTTATTTGGAAATTGCCGAAAAAGTCGCGGACCGGCTTGGAAAGTAATTTTTCGGATCTGCAGTTTTGCTGGGGTTTGAGTAGTAAAAAAGAACTGCAGCCAAAATAAAACCTCTTCCGTTTGGAGGAGGTTTTTATTTTGGGTAGTGGAATTATGAACCTTGCTCACTGCCGCTTTTGTTGTCTTTTGAGGTTTCTTTGGTATTTGCCTGCTCAGCGGCTTTTAAGAGCAATTCCTGAATTTTTGCTTTATAAAGCGGGCTGTCAATAGTCTCGGTTATTACATTTTGAAGCTGTTCACGATACTCCTTGCTTTTCAGGGCATCGGCCATTTGCTTTTGAATTTCCGGTTCCTTGAACACTTCGATCATCATGGCTCTATATTCAGGGTCATTCATTAAATCCTTAAGTAGTTTTTCATTTTCTGCCCGCATGTTCTTGGCAACGCCTTGAGCAAATTTCGCGTCGCTAAAGGTTTTTTTCCAAAACTCTGTTGCTTTATCAGAGGTTAATGTTTGTTCAATCGTCTGAGCCACGACATTTTGGTCCATCACCAGTTTTTCCTTCATTTTGTCATCGGACATGACATCTTGGATGGCTTTCTTTCCATCATCCGTCTTTAAAATATCCACGACCATTTTTTTGGTCTGATCATAATCAGGCTGCAACCCGGCGCTAAGATCGTTGTTACCGGAACAGCTAGTCAAAAAAACAAAAACAGGCAGGAGGAGCACAGTAAATTTTGCTCTCATTTTGAAGCTCCTTTCACATAAGAATCCTTAATTTTATAATGAAGAAAATGTCGAAAGATTATACGCGGTTCACTCATTTTATGGATTTTTCAAATTTTGCTTGGTACAATCAGAATGTATTATTTTTTTATGGGGGTTTATAGTGTGACAAGCCGTAACTGGGTAAGACTGTTTATGACCACATTATTAGTCGGAGGAATCACGACGGCTGTTGTAGGTTTTATTGTTCGCTGGAATGAATTTGAGTCATATTTTATTGATTTTCAAATAATCGACATCGTTTCCACAGCGGTATGGCTGCTTTTCATGGGCTTTTTATTCAGCTTGATCAGCCAAATGGGCTTTTTTGCCTATTTAACGGTCCATCGCTTCGGATTAGGTATATTTAAATCCGTCACCCTTTGGAATGGGGTTCAGGTCATTCTGCTACTGTTTGCCCTGTTTGATTTAGTTTATTTTCGCTATGTCAATTTTGCAAAAGAGGGAGATTCGCTGCTTCCTTATGTAGGGTTGGCGGTCTTTGTTTTGGCTGTAGGATTAATTGCTGCCTGGTATAAAATGAAACAAACCAACCGGGAGGCGTTTGTTCCTGCTCTTTTCTTTATGGTTGTTGTTACCCTTGTGGAGTGGATGCCAGCCCTTCAGGAAAATGAAAGAAGCTGGCTCTATTTAATGGTGGCAGCGTTACTTGCCTGCAATGCCTACCAACTGCTGGTTCTTCATAAATTAAATGCAAAGTCAGTAAAGGAACGTCAGCAACGCATAAGCGAATCAACCGATAATCGTAGAAAAAATAAAGCAGGTAAAAAATTAACAAAAAAACCGTCCGTTTAATTTTTCGGGCGGTTTTTTTATGGTTATTTTATTTCTTTAGATTGGACATCTCCGTTTGCAATCATTTCGGATACGGTTACGAATTTTAGGCCTTTTTGCCTAAGGTCCTGCAGAATTAGCGGTAAAGCCTCTGCTGTTTGTTTGGCAGAATCGGAGGCATGCAGAAGAATAATATCACCTTTTTCTGCATTCTCCACATTTTCTACAATCTTCGCTACACCTGGATTTTGCCAGTCCTTTGAATCCAAACGCCAATGTACGACTGTGTAGCCGTAACGCTTCGCAATCGATAATGTGCGTTTATCAAAATGTCCTGTTGGAGCCCTTAGAAGTTTAATCCCCTTTACATTTAACTTTTTAAAAACCTCCTGGGCCTTTAAAATGTCTTTGCTGATTTTTCCATCCTCTTCGTCCTGATAGTCTACATAGTTATAACCAAGCAGGCCGATTTCATAGCCGTCCTTGACAATCCGGCTGACAATATCCGGATGTCGCTCCGCCCAGGAACCGGATAAAAAGAATGTGGCCGACTTCACATTTTCCTTTTTCAACGTATCCAAAATAGGCTCTGCTTTAACGTCGCCCCAGCCAATATTAAATGTTAGGGCCACATCTTTTTCACCTCGGAAAACGGCTTTTGGACCATCCTTGGTTGAGAATACAGGGATTTGCGTCAGGTTCTCCATATAGAGAAACCAAGCTGTAAAGAAAGCGGCAACCATAATTAATACAACACTTTTTAACGCTTTACCATTAACAATAAAAAAGAAATTCATCGCTTCCACCTCGTCCACTGCTATCCTTGTCTCAAACATATGATGTGATTTTTAAAAATATGATGAAAGATTTTTATTATAAAAGTAAACAAAATGGAAAAGACTACTATAACATACCATTTATTGGAGGTTATCTATGTACGGGCTTTTAATCAACGAGAAGGAAGTAAAAGAAATAGAATACTTAATAAAGAGAGAAATGGATGAAATTCTTTTTGACTTAAGGGATGATCGTATTGATCATATTGTGAAAAGAGCAATGGAAGAAAGATACAAAATTCTATTTGATTTATTTAGAAGAGTCGCTTCACCAAATGAGTGTTTTAAATACATACGCAGAGGTAAGAAAGAACAAAAAAAGGGGTAAACTATGTTTTTTTGAAAAGACTGTTGACATTCGATTATTATCTTGTTATATTAATAAACGTCGCTGCTGACAAAAAAACAACTTGAAAAAAGTTGTTGACTTTTAAGTTAGCGGATGATATATTAATAAAGTCGCTCTTAAGTGGCACGGTAAGATGGTTCTTTGAAAACTAAACAAACAAAAACGTCAACAAACAATAATATTCGTTTCATTTGAAACGAAGCCAACGTAACATTTTTGAGCTAATCAACTCAACTTTATTGGAGAGTTTGATCCTGGCTCAGGACGAACGCTGGCGGCGTGCCTAATACATGCAAGTCGAGCGAATCACTGGGAGCTTGCTTCC
>NZ_JAGYPF010000008.1:2559-72028 GCF_018343535.1 Neobacillus rhizophilus | reverse complement strand
ATCCTTAGAAAGGAGGTGATCCAGCCGCACCTTCCGATACGGCTACCTTGTTACGACTTCACCCCAATCATCTGTCCCACCTTAGGCGGCTGGCTCCTTACGGTTACCCCACCGACTTCGGGTGTTACAAACTCTCGTGGTGTGACGGGCGGTGTGTACAAGGCCCGGGAACGTATTCACCGCGGCATGCTGATCCGCGATTACTAGCGATTCCGGCTTCATGCAGGCGAGTTGCAGCCTGCAATCCGAACTGAGAATGGTTTTATGGGATTGGCTCCACCTCGCGGCTTCGCTGCCCTTTGTACCATCCATTGTAGCACGTGTGTAGCCCAGGTCATAAGGGGCATGATGATTTGACGTCATCCCCACCTTCCTCCGGTTTGTCACCGGCAGTCACCTTAGAGTGCCCAACTGAATGCTGGCAACTAAGATCAAGGGTTGCGCTCGTTGCGGGACTTAACCCAACATCTCACGACACGAGCTGACGACAACCATGCACCACCTGTCACTCTGTCCCCCGAAGGGGAAATTCCTATCTCTAGGAGTGTCAGAGGATGTCAAGACCTGGTAAGGTTCTTCGCGTTGCTTCGAATTAAACCACATGCTCCACCGCTTGTGCGGGCCCCCGTCAATTCCTTTGAGTTTCAGCCTTGCGGCCGTACTCCCCAGGCGGAGTGCTTAATGCGTTAGCTGCAGCACTAAAGGGCGGAAACCCTCTAACACTTAGCACTCATCGTTTACGGCGTGGACTACCAGGGTATCTAATCCTGTTTGCTCCCCACGCTTTCGCGCCTCAGCGTCAGTTACAGACCAGAAAGCCGCCTTCGCCACTGGTGTTCCTCCACATCTCTACGCATTTCACCGCTACACGTGGAATTCCGCTTTCCTCTTCTGCACTCAAGTCCCCCAGTTTCCAATGACCCTCCACGGTTGAGCCGTGGGCTTTCACATCAGACTTAAAGGACCGCCTGCGCGCGCTTTACGCCCAATAATTCCGGACAACGCTTGCCACCTACGTATTACCGCGGCTGCTGGCACGTAGTTAGCCGTGGCTTTCTGGTCAGGTACCGTCAAGGTACCGGCAGTTACTCCGATACTTGTTCTTCCCTGACAACAGAGCTTTACGACCCGAAGGCCTTCATCGCTCACGCGGCGTTGCTCCATCAGACTTTCGTCCATTGTGGAAGATTCCCTACTGCTGCCTCCCGTAGGAGTCTGGGCCGTGTCTCAGTCCCAGTGTGGCCGATCACCCTCTCAGGTCGGCTACGCATCGTCGCCTTGGTGAGCCGTTACCTCACCAACTAGCTAATGCGCCGCGGGCCCATCTGTAAGTGTCAGCCGAAACCGACTTTCAACCTTCCCTCATGCGAGGGAAGAAATTATCCGGTATTAGCTCCGGTTTCCCGAAGTTATCCCAGTCTTACAGGCAGGTTGCCCACGTGTTACTCACCCGTCCGCCGCTAACCACCGGGAGCAAGCTCCCAGTGATTCGCTCGACTTGCATGTATTAGGCACGCCGCCAGCGTTCGTCCTGAGCCAGGATCAAACTCTCCAATAAGATGAGACTTCCATTGCAGATGGTTTTCCTGCAATGGTTAGTCGAATCAATCAGGTATTTACAGGCAGTTTATCCGACAGGATTTACTGCATGTTAATACGTGGAAAAGTTGAGTTGATTAGCTCAAAAATGTTACGTTGGCTTCGTTTCAAACGAAACGAATATTACTGTTTGTTGACGTTTTTGTTTGTTTAGTTTTCAAAGAACTATCTTGCCTCTTATTACAGCGACAAAAACAAATATATCACATTCACTTCATAAGTGTCAATACATAATTTTCATTCATTAAGTTTGACCTCTCGTGAAGGAACTTTTATATCTTATCACCTGAATCACCCGTGTTCAATATATAATTTTTTCCAATTAGACGTAAATATAAAAAAAGATAAAAACCAAAAAATAAAATACCTCTCTCCATTTAATTAGGAAAGAGGCAACAGCAATATTATTGTTTATTAATCACGAAATCAAATGTCTTTGTTGCTTTAGCAATTGCACCGCCATCATTTTTAAAATTAGTGGTTTTACTAGACTCTGATGGTTCGATATGAATGCTGAGTTTGTTTTCTCCTGCATTTAATTTAATAGTATGCGAGAAAGTCATATCACTATTAATTGTTACAGGCTCACCATTTATAGTAAGAACCCCATCTTTAATGGCGTTACCTTGCAGCGTTACCGTGTCAGATGATACCGTTTGCCCATCAGTATGGGAAGTTATAACAACTGGCTGATCAATCCAACGGACAATCTTATCCTGAACGACCATTTGGTTTCCACCCTGGTTTGAAACGACGATAGAAAGATCTGTACCTTGTGCTCCGTATCCGTAAAAGCTGACATCATCATCATTTGGATTCGCTGCCATATGGTCAGGCAACCCTTCTTGATCCCATGTGCCATTTTTTACGTATTTATACGTTAATACTTCACCTTCCTGTGCTTCGACAGTATATTCATAATCATTGGTGACTGCCCCTGCACGCGTCATTTGCCATGCACCGGTGTTCCAGCCGTTTTGATTACCAGGCATCGTAATATAAATTCCTTGTGGAGTATAGGCTGGTGCGTTCACCTTAAATGTTACCTTTACGGTTACTAATTCAGGTGTAACAGTTACAGGATTGGATTTCACCATATTTCCGGCCCGGTCATAAACTTGTACCTCGTACGTATACGTTTTTCCGTTTGTTACATTAATATCTCGATACGATTCTTTTGTCACATCCAGCAGCTGATAAATTTTTATCCCGTCTCGGACAATAACAATCATATATGGATCTTCATTTCCTTCCAGTTTCCAAGAAAGGTTCACTTGCCCTGATTCCTGCTGCGGCTTAGCCAGGGTTATTTTTTCTACGGGGGATGTCGTATCAACCCCTTTGGTAAAGGTTACAGTCTTTATTTCACTTGTAACCCAGGTGCGGCCTAAGTCATTTGAAAAGGCAAATCGATACTCATAGCTGCCTTCATCAAACGCCAGGAAATTAGAACTAAAGACATTCGACACATCCTGTTGATTTACGTAAGTAGCATTGTAGGAAATCCAATTTTCGTTTCCAGGTTGTTTTACTTCAAGTTTAGCCTGCAAGCCTTCCATTTCTCCCGTTTCTGTTTCACCTTTTACAAAGAAATTTGCTGTGACTGTTTCAGGTTTTGAAAGATCAATACTTGCTTGTTCAAGTGATGTGACGTTTTCAATTTTGTAGTTATCTTCCGTTAATTTCACATTCGGAATAACGGCAGTTTGGAATTCCACCTTCTCAGAGCTATTGCCATTTTTATCAAGCGCTGCCACTGCAAAGTAATATTTTCGGCCATTATCTAGCCCATCAATTGTTACACTATTAGAAGAAGACTCTTTTACTTTTTCATAAAAAGCACCAGAAATCGTTGTTTGATAAACAGCATATCTTTGCGCATCTCCTTCCCATTTAATTACAGCTGAGTGACTGCCTTCTTCCACTGTTAAATCCGTAACAGCAGCAGGACGTTTTAGGTTTTGACCTTTTTCCGAAACAAGCATACGCCCGCTCATGGCCGGAACAGTTACAGTCAGTTTTCCATCCTTTGATTCTACTGTGTATTTTTTATCAAGCTGGTCGGTTAACTTAATCCCGTTTATCATTATATCTTCCATATTTAGTACGACTGTTTTTGGATCGTTGCCGCGGTTTGTAAGGACGATCCCAACATTCTTTTTATCTGAGCGTGAAAAGGCTAGCACATCACCTATCGCATATAAATGGTGCAAATCACCATAGCTAAACAAATCATGAAAATTCGATCTTACATTTCCGATGGCTTGATAATGTTTGATTAACTCCTTATCTTCGCTGCCCCATGGATATGTCCGGCGGTCATCAGGATCCTTGGAACCGGTCACACCTGCTTCATCCCCATAATAAATAGTCGGTGCACCTGCATAACCCATCTGCAAAATGGCAGCAAGCTTTAAACGTTGAATTCCGAGCTTCGGGTTATAATTCTTATCGAATTCCGCTCTCTCAAAAGAGTCTGTTCCATTCCCGAGAACAAACGCTGCACGGGCAGTATCATGTGAACCCATCAGATTCATAAGGGAATAAAATGCTTCTTTTGGATAGTCCTCGTAAACAGCATTGAGCTGATTTTGTGCACCTTCAGCGTTTCCAGATTTTAGGTAATCGATCATAGCACCGCGGAAGCGATAATTCATTACGGAATCATATAAGTCACCCAAGAAATATTTGGAGGCATCGTCCCAGATTTCTCCCAATATTAATGGTTCGTCTTTCTTTCCAGTCTTAAGTTCTTTTCGAAACTCCCTCCAAAACTGAGGATCCACTTCGTTCGCCACATCTAAACGCCAACCAGAAGATCCCTTGTTAATCCACGACTTGGCTACCGAATCTTTATCATACATAATGTAATTGGCGAACGAGTTATTATTTAGCTCAGATGGATAATCAACTGCTTCACCAGGAATGGATTTGATTTCTGGAAGTGAATCGTACCCCCACCAACACTGGTACTTATAAACACCGTCAACTTTTTCATTTTGAATGTTAAACCAGTTTTCAAAACCGTAAGGGCTAAATGTTTGGCCCTCAGATATAAACTTTTCTTTTACTTGTTTTTTAGCCTCATCTTCTGACACTCCCTGATTCACAAGGTTGTAAATAGAAGACCAATACTCATAAGCACCTACTGTTGGATATTTACTGTAACGGTCAAAGTAGATGGAATCATCACCAACATGGTTAAATACACCATCTAAAATCAAATGCATCTTTCGTTTCTTTAACTCCTTTGTAAATGCCTCGAACTCTTTTGGGGAGCCAAACATCGGGTCGACATTTTTATAATCTGCAGCATCATATTTGTGGTTCGATGCTGCTTCTGCAATTGGATTTAAATAAAGTGTGTTTACCCCCAATGATTGGATATAGTCCAATTTCTGTTGAATACCTGCAATGTCGCCGCCAAAGAAATCATTAGAAAAGATGGCATCGTCTTGATATCCTTCGGTCCCTTTCAAACGAGGATTATCAGGCAGATCATTCCACTCCTTATGTTCAATTGGCTCTCCCCCGCGCGCATTGCTTTTGGCATTATCATTTTTCTTATTTCCATTGTAAAAACGGTCAGGGAAAATCTGATAAACGACCGCTTCCTTCATCCAATCAGGAGTTTTATATGACGGGTCATATACCGTAAGCTGGAATAATGATGCGTTGGAGTCAGATGCCGTACCTATTCCGCCTTCTTGGACATCTTCCCCATATTCCTTCTGTCCTGGGCCATCTTGAGCAATAAATTTATACCCGTATACCCCCTCTTCTTTAGGCGTAACGTCCGCTTCCCAAAACTCCACTTGCCCGCCCTTTTGCTCAAGCCAGCCGGCATATTCCATATCCACAGTAACAGTGTTACCGGAATTATAGTTTTTTAGCTGAACCTTCGCTCCAGTTAGGTCCCCTTTCTTCGCTTGAAGACGAAGCTTTACAACATCCCCTGCTTTTACCGCTCCAAATGGTGAACGGTAAGCCATATCCCATGTATTATGGTATAGCTTGTCCCCCTGAACAATGCCATCAGGCAGTCCCGGATCATAATCGGTAAATACTTCTTTTGTATCATGGTTATAAAAGAATGTGACTGCTGCGTCCTTTAGGACATTTAACACAAAGTTATTAGCTGGATAAGCAGGTGCACTCCAGTTATCCCCGAGAACAATTTTAAATTCATGTTTCCCTTTTGGAACTTGAGCCGTATATGTGTACACGTTGTCATGGTCTTCATCATGCAAAATCGCCGTTGATTCACCAGGTGACCACTCGCCCCCGGCATTAAGCTCTGGCTGAATATCACCAACAATTCTTGGCTTTTGATTATCCGGCATCTCAATCGGTACTGTTACTCTATGAGTGGTATCATCATAAATAAACCTAACCTCTGTTTCTTTATCAAGTGATAATTTATAATTATCACCGTTCCGTGCCCCGTCTGCCCCGTAATTCTCATCCCAGGTGCCATTTATGGCAATTTTATATTCATAATTTCCTGCAGGCAGTTTGCCGGTTAGAATGTATTTTCCCGTTTCCTGCAGCGTCATTTGTGTAGCTGGATCTGCAGGATTCCACTCACCGGAGCCTCCCAGCTCATCTTGCAGGTTACCAACTAGAGTCACGATCCGTCCTTCTGCATTTGTTTGTGCCGGATGAAAAAAAGCTGTTCCTGCAATCGTTTGCACTACTAATGCTAAAAGTGCAAGGTAATTCATCCACTTACGTGATTTTCCTTTCATTCATTTTCCTCCCCCTTTTTTTGCGCAAACGTTTGCACAATTTTAAATAGAAAACGCTTACTTGCACCTATTATCTCATCATCAATATCTCGAAAAGAATAGGTCTTTGCTACTAATATTTACTAAAACTTAAATCACGGACACGATTGCGTTAGGCTAACTACTCCTACGGCTTCATGGTCCAGTACCTTCACCAGGTAGTCGCACATGACTTCACACAAAATAAAGAGGAGACACACGCCTCCTCTTAAATTGGGCACCCTATTCTTGGAATTTCACTCGAATGTTTCGGCGCCCCTCATCTTCATTACCTTCTTCAGGCAAGGTGTCATTTTTTATAAAAAACGAAAGAACCAGCGTCAAAAGCGATAGTACAGCAATCACCATAAATGCCATGTTGGCACCATGGATATCCGGATATAGGATTCCCGGCTCATCCTTCGCCGATGCAGCAGTTGTCGTCATCACTGTGACAAGAATAGCGGTCCCAACTGATGCGGCAATCATTTTCATCGTATTATCCATTGCTGCCCCATGGGGAATGAGCCGTTTCGGAAGCTGGTTTAGGGCTGCAGTGGCAGCCGGCATCATAACCATGGAGAGGCCGAACATCCTAATGCTATATAAAACTGTAATAAAGGTAATAGTCGTGTCTGGCCCCAATTTAGTAAACGCAAATGAGGAAGCTGTTATTATGATTAAACCCGTGATTACCAGCCATCTAGCACCGATTTTATCAAAAATCCTACCGATAATCGGTGCCAAAATTCCGCTTATTAGCGCGCCCGGTAACAGAGCAAGGCCTGCCTCAAATGCTGAGAAATCTCTCATATTCTGCATATATAAAGGAATGATAGTTTCAGCACCAATTAACCCCATAAACCCAACCATACCGATAATGATGGCATGTGGGAAAATTGAAATTTTAAATACTCTAAATTCCAGCATGGCATGTTCGAGACGTAACTGTCTTGTAATAAACCATACCAAGGAAAGACCTCCGATTCCTAATGCAAAAAGAGTGATGCCGCTTCCCCAGCCAAAATTTCCTGCACAAGTGAATCCATATAGAAGACTGCCGAATCCAATAGAGGATAAAATAATGGAAAGACAATCGACTTTGGGTTTCGATAATTCGGTAACATTTCTCAAGGTGAAGTATGCGACAACAATGTCTATTAAAGCTATTGGCAGGATGATAAAAAACAAGAGGCGCCATGAATAATGGGACGTAATCCATCCCGATAAGGCGGGCCCAATCGCCGGAGCAAAGGATATAACAAGTCCAACCAGTCCCATAGCAGCGCCGCGTCGATTAACTGGAAAAATCAGCAAAAATACCGTTTGCATCAACGGCAGCATCACTCCAGCTCCGCATGATTGAATAATTCTTCCTAATAAAAGAAATTCGAAATTTGGGGCTATTCCCCCAACTATTGTACCGGCTGCAAAAATGCTCATTGCAGTCAAGAATAACTGGCGGGTGGTAAACCGTTCTAACAGGAATGCACTTACCGGTACCATAATACCGTTGACAAGCATAAAAATGGTCGTCAGCCATTGCGCACTGTTGGCAGTAATGTTCATTTCCTTCATTATTGGAGGTATTGCTGTAATCATCAAGGTTTGATTTAAGATTGCGATAAAAGTTCCCGCTAAAAGAAGCGCCACGATTGGGCCTCGTTTATTAGTGGATCTATCCATTTCTCATCCTCCTTTATTTTCAAAAACGTACTTTTTAGATTACATGATTTTGCCACTTTGTGCTAACTATTTATCTTGAATGAGTATGTCTTTTTTATCTATTATTCTTGCGACATTCTTAACAGTGTACATTTTTCCATTTACACAAAAAAACCCCCTCATCCACCGAGGGGGCCAATCCCAATTTCTTCTATAATATTATGATAAAATTCGTTTTTCACCTTCAATAGCATGAATCGGATCGATGTTTTGTGTAAATTCCAGTGCGCCGACGTAATTGCCCACTTCATCACGAACCGCAAAATAGCGAATGTAAACATATTTATCACGGAACTTAATCCAGAAGTCCTCACTGTCTTTCTTTCCTGATTTAAAATCTGCTAATAATTCCTCCACGACATGTACGCTTCTTGGCGGGTGGCAGTTTTGTACAGTCCGGCCGATGATGGCTTTGGTTCGGGCAAAGATTCGATCCTTGCCATGTGAGAAATAACGGACCACATCCTGATGATCAATAAAGGTTATATCAACCGGCAAATGGTTTAAACAGTTCAAGCTGTTTTAACGAAAGGATCCCGGTTTCCATTTTAATATAGCCTTCGGAAATGGCATTTTCATCTAGTGCCTTCCGTTCTGGTTTCCAAACTTCCTCCGGTTCGGTTAGGCAAAAACCGATTTCATCACTCTCATGGGCAATCTTCACCCATTCATCTTCTGTGAAATTGGCCAGCGCCATCGGGAACAGAATGTTCTCCTCCCGATAAATCATTGCTGTTACCTCTTCGATTACCCAGTTTAGTTTTTCAATTACAACCTGCTTTTCACCATTATAATGAAGCAGTGTTTGTCTCACTTCTTTGATAGCATCGCGGATGAAGTCATCGATTCTCCACATATTATTTGTTGGACCGTAAATGCCGTAGTTTTCTAAGTACGGAAAAATCAAATGCTCTTTACGATTGAAATGTTTATCAATATCAAGCAGTAAATTGATATCCTCTAAGAGCTTAAATACATTTTCCGCATGATCCTCTTTTTCAAATTGCCATAAATGCACTTGGAGCTGCGTTTTCACCAATTTATCAAGCTCTCTATTTTCCAGCTTAAAGGTGTGAATTGGGTGTCCCGGCTGCTCCTCAGAACGTTTTTCGCAGTTATCTTCCTCAATTCTGCCTTTAAAAATATCAGTGTGCTGAGTGTACAGTCGCTGAAGTTCTTCTGCCGGCATAATTCCCTCGTTGTCAAACTCCAGTTGCAGCTGCGCAATTTCCTCTATGGTCACTTTACCAATAAAAGCATCGAAATGAGCCGTCACTTCATTTATATTTCTTCCACTATGAAGGTCTCTGAAAATTTCTTTTAAAATTTCGAGGCGCTCTGTATTCTTATATGTTTGTTGTTCACGGTTATTTATGAATTCACTCATATCCAGGATTCTCCTTCACAAGTTGCTTTTTTAAAAAATATCACTAATCCTGGTTCGAGTTTGTGATTAAAATCATTCATTACTAAAGAAATATTAACAACTTGTGAACAATGAAAACCCCCATAAAAAAGCTTCAGTTTCTAAAAATGAAAACTGAAGCTGAACCGCCTATTTACCGATAAATGAAGCTTTACGTTTTTCAAGGAATGCCGCGGTTCCTTCCTCTTTGTCAAGGGAGCTGTACAGTACGGCCTGAGCCAGTTGCTCAATCAATATACCTGTTTGAATATCTGTTTCCGCTCCGCTGTGAACCGCCAGCTTGGCAAGCCTTACTGCTAACGGACCTTTGGATAAAATTTTTCCTACCTTTTTCACAACTGCTTCCCACAACTCTTCTTGTGAAACTACTAATGATACTAAGCCGATTTCCTTTGCTTCCTGGGCAGTGATCATGTCACCTGTTAAAATCAAATCCAAGGCTCTGCTTTTGCCAATCAATCTTGTCAGCCTTTGGGTCCCGCCTGCTGCTGGAATGACCGCCAAGTTAAGTTCAGGCAGTCCAAATTTAGCGTTCTCACTGGCAATCCGTATATCACAGGACATCGCCAACTCACTGCCCCCTCCTAAAGCATAGCCGTTTACAGCGGCAATGGTCACCTTGGAGCAGCTTTCCACTTTTTGATAAAAACGGGACATACCGAATCCTATAGCATCCATAGGTTGATAGCCATGGACCTGATTAATATCTGCCCCAGCCGCAAAGGCTTTATCCCCTGTTCCGGTAAAAACAATTACCCCAATACTATCATCCCGTTCAAGTGCTTCAAACCCCTCTTCCATCTCAGTAATGGTATCCTGATCCAAGGCATTCCGAACGCTAGGCCGATTGATTTTGATAACCCCGATAGACCCTCGCTTTTCCACCAAAATATTATCAAAAGACATTCTACTATTCTCCTTAAAGATTCTATTTTTTAGAGCATCGTCAATCCGCCGCTGACCGACAACGTTTGTCCAGTCACATATCCCGCATCATCTGAAACAAAGTAAGCCACCGCGCCAGCAATATCCTGTGGCTGTGCCAATCTTCGGAACGGAATAGCTTTTTCTAGAGCACTGGCAATTCCTTCATTATATGAGCCGATTTCCTGGAATAATGGGGTGTCACTCGGACCTGGCGCCACACAATTTATGTTGATCTTATGACGGGCCATTTCGCGGGCCAGTGTTTTTGTCAGCGCTACTACGCCGCCTTTTGCAGCGGAATAAACAGCTTCACCGCTCGAACCAACCCTAGCTGCATCAGATGCAATATTGACAACCTTCCCGAAACCGTTTTCAATCATAAGCGGCAAAATCTCCTTGCACGTATGGATATGCCCCATTAAATTAATATCAATGATTTTCTTCCATGTGTCTGGCTCACTCTTTAAAAATGGCTCAACTTTATCCCAGCCGGCGTTATTCACTAACACGTCAATTTTCCCATACGCTTCAACTGATTCCTGAACCGCGTTTTTCACACTTTCCAAACTAGTAACATCACAATGAACCGCAACTGCTTCACCGTCATTTTCTTTAATTTGCGCAACAGTTTCCGCAGCGCCCTCCTTATTAATATCAGCAACAATTAAGTCCATTCCTCGTGATGCTAGTAATTTAGCAATCTCTCTGCCAATGCCGCTGCCGGCACCGGTAACAAATGCAATACGTTTTACCATTGTTTATCCCTCCAATTTTTAAACCTTATCAGCAAATTTTTCATTTATCATATCCCGTAAGCGGAACTTCTGGATTTTCCCGCTTGGTGTTCGCGGGAAATCGTCAATCACTTCGAGGTGCTCAGGCCAATATTGCTTGGCGACACCTCTTTCTGCTAAAAAGGCCTTCATCGCATCAAAAGTTAGCGGTGCTGCACCCTGTTTCATGCTTATAAATGCACAGGCTTTTTCCTGCAGACGTGCATCTGGCATGGCAACAATTTGAACGACTGACACATCCAGGTGCTCGTATAAAACATTTTCCACATACGCAACCGGGATGTTCTCGCCGCCGCGAATAATAATGTCCTTGTTACGGCCGGTAATGCGGATATAGCCGTCCTCATCTATCATCGCCCGGTCACCTGTGATGAACCATTCCCCGTCAAACTCAGACCTTGTCAACTCTATTCGTTTTAAATAACCAACAAACAATGAAGGCCCTCTTACCAGTAAACTCCCTTCGACGTTAGGAGGCAGTTGATTACCTACTGCATCCACAACCTTAACCTCAAGCCCCGGGAATGCTTTTCCATCAGTAGAGGTGAGCTTTTCCTCAGTATCGTTTGCAAGAGTCAGGGTAACCAAGCCATTTTCGGTTTGCCCCCAGCCCGAGAGAATTTGCGCTGGCAGCTTCTGACGGGCCTGTTTCACAAGTGTTCTTGGAATTGGTGCTCCAATTGCTGCAAAGTACCGGAGTGAGCTCAAATCGTATTTTTCGATTCCGTTGACATTGATGGTATCCTGTAAGAATGGTGTTGCCGCCGTGGTAAAGGTAATTTTCTCTTTTTCTATTAATTGAATGAATTCTTCAGGGTTCCAAATATCCTGATAAACAGCACTTCCCCCATAAATGGCCGGTAGGCGGACGCCATATAGGAAACCGGTTTGATGGGCAAAGGTGGAAGCCATGAAAATTACGTCATTAGAAGTTAATTGAAAATGGTCAATCCAAAGCTCTGATGCGAACGTCACAGTATTGTGGGTGTGCATGACACCTTTTGGTTCACCCGTGGTTCCTGACGTAAAAATGATTTCTGTTACTTCATTAGGATTAAGGGCAATCTGATCCAAAGCAGAGGGCTCCCTTTGCTCTTCCCAAGGAGCATCCATTAAATAGGAGAAAGATTTCATTCCCTCCGGCACTTTTTCACCAACGACAAAAATATGTTCCAGTGAGGGCCATTGCGGCTTAAGTCTCTCAATCATTTCCGGATAATTGAAACCGCGGAACTCGTCGGGTACGACAATCATCTTGGATTCAGCGAGTTTGACCATAAAGCCAATTTCCCGATCACGATAAATCGGGATTAATGGATTGCTGATGGCGCCGATTCTTGTTGCTGCAAAATGCAAAATCACAAACTCATTCCAGTTAGGCAGCTGGATGGAGATGACATCTCCCTTTTTCAATCCTAATTCAAGCAAACCAAGAGCCACACGGTCTACCAGTCTCCCAAGCTCTTTGTAGGTGTATCTGCTTTTCTTGTCAATAATGGCTGCTTTTTCAGGATACTTTTCAATTGCTTCCTTTAAATAATCAAGAATCGTCTTATTTGACCAATTCGATTCATATTTTTTGATATCCTCATCCGTTAAAATCGTTTCGAAACCCATCAGCTTGTTCTCCCCCTACTAAAGGTAATATTGGTTTACTGCCTGAATTTCTTAAAATCAACCGGACGTTTCTCGACAAACGCATTTCTTCCTTCTGCCGACTCATCCGTTTTGTAGAACATCGCTAGGCTTGCCATTGAAATTTGCGAAATCCCTTCAATATTGGCAGAATCTGCATTAAAGGAATATTTCAGCATTTTAATTGCCGTCGGGCTCTTTTCTAAAATTTTCCCCGCCCATTCCTCTGCAGCCGCCATCAATTCGCCTTGTGGGACGATTTTATTGACAAGGCCCATTTCCTTTGCCTCCTGCGCCGAATACTTTTCGCACAAGTACCAAATTTCCCTTGCCTTTTTCTCACCGACAATCCTCGCAAGATAGGCAGATCCTAACCCTGCATCATAGCTGCCCACTTTCGGACCGCTTTGGCCAAAAATGGCATTTTCAGCGGCGATGGTTAAATCGCAAACCACATGAAGAACGTGGCCGCCGCCAATAGCATAACCGTTTACGGCTGCAATAACCGGCTTTGGAATCGCGCGAATTGTCCGGTGCAAAGCTTCAATTTCCAATCCGATGCCGCCGCCAAGTCCACCTGAGCTATCATAGCCACTGTCACCTTTATTCTTTTGGTCACCGCCAGTACAAAAGGCTTTTTCTCCTGCTCCTGTTAAAATAACCGCGCCAATTCTGTTATCATCCCAGGCATCCCGAAACGCCCAAATTAATTCTTGGACAGTTTGAGCACGAAAGGCGTTATAAACCTCCGGGCGGTTAATTGTTATCTTGGCAATTCCATCCTTTTTCTCATAAAGTACATCTGTCATTTCCATTTTTCATTCCTCCATTTTCTTTGCTAAAATTTTCAAAACAACTTGCCCTCTGACCACTTCAAAACCAGATTGATTGATGCATGTTACCTTTTCGGTAACCCAATCCATTTCTTGATTAACATCTATGGTTTCTATCTCAACTGTCAACATATCGCCGATATGGACTGGATTTAAAAAGACGAGTTCTTTCTTCAATATCACAGCAGGGTGACAGGTCAATTCTTTGCCCATCGCCTCCGCAATCAATCCCTCACAAACAATTCCCGGAACATGAGGCAGTTCAAACCATGTCTCACTTTGATACACCACATTAAAATCCCAGGTTAAAAATTTCCACTTTTCAACATCTTCACTAATAATGGTCCTTTGGATTCTCGCTATTTGTCCGATAAAAAATGTTTCAGCATCATCCATTCGGGAAGTAGTCTCCTATTTTAATAGGGACGAAATTCTTTCCCAATCAATTCTCGAGCAATGACCATTTGGTTAGCCTGTGCTGTGCCATCCCCAATTTCCAACCCAATTACATCCCGAAGCCTTTGTTCAAGCGGCATTTCCTTCGTATAGGCGTAGTGGCCATTAAGAAGCATACATTCATGGATTGCCTCCTGTGCATATTTTGGTCCTAGCCATTTTACCGAGGATGCCTCTTTTGTATGTTTTTTCCCATTGTCACGAAGCCATAGGCCTCGATATGCCTGCCACTTAATTAACTCCAACTGCGTATAGTGGATGACGATTGGAAAAGAAACTCCCTGAAATTTTGCAAGTGGTCTGCCAAAAGCCTGTCTCGTTTTTACGTGTTCAATGGTCTCATCGATACTTTGGAAGGCTGCCCCTGCACACTGGAGTCCAATTAACAAGCGGCTAAGGTCAAACCCATTCATAACTTGGAAAAAGCCATTGTTTTCAAGTCCGATTAAATTTTCTTCCGGAACCTCGACATCCGTTAAATAAATCGACCCTCTTCCAATCGGTACATTACCCATGTCGTCATAACCTTTACATTCCACGCCAGGAGCATCGGCAGGCACGACGAGGGCACTGATACCTTTACTGCCGGAGTTGGGGTCTGTTTTCGCAAAAACAATAAAGGCATCGCCAATCGTTGCCGCACTGATACCTGATTTTTCTCCATTTAAAATGTAGCGGTCCCCTTTATGTACTGCTGTCGAGCGGATTCCTGCAGCATCGGTCCCGGCCGCTGGCTCGGTAATTGCTACTCCAACAATTTTGTCACCGCTAGCAATTTGCGGAAGCCAGGTTTTTTTCAATTGGTCTGTCGCATGATTGGTAATAATTTCTGAGGCTAAGGCATTTAGCATGACAGCATAGGTCAGGTTAAAATCTCCTCTTCCGACTTCCTCTGCCGCAATACCGGTTGTAACGCAATCCGCCCCGCTGCCGCCATACTCTTCGGGAATTCTTAGTCCATTCACTCCAAGTTCCCCGAGTTTTTTCCACAAATGGCGGGGATGTGTCTTCTCCCGGTCCCATTTTGTATATTGGGGAAGTAATTCATTTAAGGAAAATTCTCTTAGCATTTCACGAAAATATTCTTGTTCATCTGTAAAGGTAAAATTCAACAAGATGATTCCCTCCTTTACCTTTCTATATTGCAAATTCCGTGCCAACATAGAATTCACTATTTTACCGGTTTCCGAGTTTTGCATTTTTGCAAATTCACTATTTTTCGCATATTTGCGAATCCGATTTGCGGAAACAAGAAAAGCGGAAGCGCCTTCACCAGGGGCGATATAAGGAGACTTATCGATTGGCAGGCGAAAGCGAAGCCAGAGATTAGTCTCCCTTAATGCGTACAGAAAGCGTTAGCCTTCTTGACGGATTGGCTGTAGACCATCGAGCCCCTAGGCGCTGCAGCTAGACAAAAAAAAACACACTAGAAAAAGTGTGTGTGAATAGATAAAATCATCATTTATTTAGTTTATATTTTGCTATTTTTCTATATAGACTGGCCAAATGAATATTCAGCAATTGGGCTGCTTTTGTCCGGTCGCCGTCTGCTTCCTTTAGTGCACGCTGGATGGCGGAAATTTCTGCATTTGATACAGCTTCCTCTAAACTTAAGAGTTTAGGTGTTTCTTCCGCCTCCGTTTTTCCAACTGAACGTTCAAGAGATGGGGAAATAAACAAGCTTTCCATTGTCAGTGTTTCCCCCTGAACAATGTTCATCCCCCGTTCAATAACCGCTTTTAGTTCGCGGACATTCCCAGGCCACTCGTAATTCAATAGCCACTCCTGGAGATTGGGTGCTAAGTATTTTACATCTTGGATTAATTTTTCATTGAAATATTCGATGAAATAATAGGCTAACGGTAAAATGTCCTCTTTTCTCTGCCTTAATGACGGTATTTTTAATTCAAATACATACAAACGATAAAACAAATCCTGCCGGAACTTGCCTTCCTGAACCAAAGTTTTTAGGTCTCTGTTCGTTGCGGCAACAATACGGATATCAACATTCTTACTTCCTGTTCCCCCAAGCCGCTCCACCTCGCGCTCTTGCAGCACCCGGAGCAGCTTCCCCTGTGCTTGATAAGGCAACTCGGATATTTCATCTAAAAATAGTGTCCCGTTCTGCGCCAATTCAATTTTTCCAGGCTTCCCTTCTTTTCTTGCTCCGCTGAATGCCCCTCCTTCATAGCCGAACACTTCCGATTCAAATAATTCATCAGGAATGGCCGCACAGTTAACCGCTACAAACGGATGGCTTTTTCTCGAGCTAAGTCCATGAATGGCCTGGGCAAACAATTCCTTCCCTGTACCGCTTTCGCCCGTAAGCAGCACAGTTGAACTACTGGCTGCAATCCTGGCAGCCAATTCCTTAATTTGCGCCATCAATGGGCTGTCGCCAATAATCTCCTCAAAACTATATCGATTCCCGTTGGCTGTCTTTGATCTTATTTTTGGCTTATCCACCATCTGCAGAAAGGAATAAAATTCAGCATGATCGATTTCTTCTTTTCTTAAAATGACCGAATAAATGAGATGTTTGTCCTTTTTTTCGATTCGAATTAAACAGGAATGGCCTTTAATCACACCAGGAATAACTGGTTTTCCAACAGCAGAGGTTGGCCGACTTTTTGTGGCTCCTTCAATGATATGCGCAATCGAAAGCCCTATTAGTTCAGGCTTTTCAAAAGCAAAACAGCTGCAAAATTCAGGGCTGACATCTACAAGAATCCCCTTTTCATTCACTTCCATTGATCCCCAATACCCTGTGCGGTTATCAACTTTTTGGGTTAGTTCCATTCACATCACCTATGAACTTTGTTTAGGCAGAATAAGTATGACCACCTGTCCTTTTACCACTTCGTTTCCCTGCTGGTTGTAACAGCTGACCCTTTGCGTTACCCAATTCCTTGTTTCGTTAATATCAATAATTTCGAGCTCCGCAGTAATCTCATCTCCAACATGGACAGGGTAATAAAAAACCAATTCCTTTTGCAGCAAAATGCAGGCGTCACCCGGCAGCTTTTGGCTGATAACCTGGGTGATTAAACCCTCGGTCAATAACCCTGGAACAATTGGTTGATCGTAAAATTTTTTCCAGACATTCTCATTTACATGATAAACTGGGCTAAAATCCCGTGTCAACTCATTGCATAATTTGACATCCTCATCTGTAAATACTCGTTTTAAGCGAGCGATTTGTCCGATAAATAACTCATCAATCACTATACTCATCTGTTCCATCTCCCATTGAAGAAAAGTTATGAATATTTTATTTATAATTTAAGGGTAACAGATACTCATCCAACCGTGCAATACTCAATCCCCCTTAACAGCTGTGTTAGGTTTTATAATTATTGAATATTCAACGCCGCCATGGCATATCGTTGTTAAGACGGAAAGGAGACTAAAGAATGACCATAAGTAAAGAAACAACCAAGAAAATTGAAAGTATCGCCCATCCGAAGGTACGTAACATTGTTAAAATATGCGTGGAGCACGGCTGCCAGTTCAGACCGCACCCCAACAATCCAAATATGGTAAATTTGTTCGATCCAATCCGAAGGAAAAATATTATAGGCGATATAAATATTGCAAGTGAAAGAGGCTATTTTACCCTCGAAGTCAAGGGCGGAAGGTTCAAGTCATTTCGCAATGAAACACATGATTTAGATATTGACCGGGCAGATTTCGAAGAACGGGTACTTAAAAAGTTGAAAAGCTGATTAATTAAAAACTAAGGGGCAGTAATATCTAAAATCACTGTCCCTTTTATGAATGTATTTTTTATAAAAATTTTTCAATTACCTTTTGTCCATTTTCATTTTCTTTATATAGAAATGTTACGTTACTACCCTCTTTAAGGGCCAATAATTGTCTTTGGGCTTCATCAGATAATTGGAACGCGGTATTCGTGCCATTCATATCAATTTCAATGGTATGTGGGTCGATTTGTCCAACGTATTTGCCAGAACCGTTGAAAGCGGCTTTTTCCACAAGTAAATCCTTAACAACCCTCGCCTGCTCCTCTTTTGCTGTTAAGAAAACCTCCAGCTTATACTTGCCATTTTTCAGGTCGGTGATGGTAAATTCCTTGGAGATTTCTTCATTGTTCTCAAGATTTACTTCCTCCATGGCTTGAGTAGACATAACCTCTTCTGAATATTGTTTTAGCTTTTTTCCAGACTCATCATAAACAATATAATCCACTTGTAAACCATTTGAAAACGTTAATTTCTGAGCTTTACCGGAAATATTCTTTACTCGGTAATTCACGTTAATTCCCGTCCCTTGCTCAATAATTTCAATCCTTGGAAGGAAACTTGCAACTATCTCATTTTGTTTAGGCGCTGTCGCTTTTGGAGTTCCTGAACTGCCATTCGTCTTATCCACCACCCCTGAACCGCAGCCGGCTAAAAGCCCAATAGCTAAGGTAGAGGTTAATATGAAAATCACACTTTTATTTCTCATTTTCAAGATCCCCTTTTTGTAATTATTTGGTTTTCAGCATAATAGTCGCTCAAAAAAGGGGTGAGGTTACACCGTATTAAAAAAATTGGTCTTTTGACATAAAGAAAGCCGCCAGAGGCAGCTGATCTTTTTTTATAACTTCTCCAATATGGTAAAAAGTTCTTCTAAATGGTGAATCTCGAAGGTAGGAATGACTTCATTCCGCTCTTTATTGTGACGGTTAATCCAAACGGATTTGATCCCGGCACGGTTTGCCCCTAGAATATCGGTCATTAGGTTATCCCCCACCATGATGACTTCATCCTTTTGCAAGGAGAGGCGTGACAAGGCATGTTCAAAAATCGTTGGATCTGGTTTTCCTCTACCAAAATCACCTGAGATGACGATTTGGTCAAAGTATGGAACCAATTCTGGAGTAATTGTTAGTTTCGTATTTTGTAAGTCTGGTGATCCATTCGTTAATAGTAAAAGCTTGTATTTCCCTTTTAACGTATCTAGTGTTTTAAACGTTTCTTCATATAAAAACGGCAGCTTTCGGCGCTCGGCTGGGAAACGCTCCGCCAATTCTTGGCCAAATTCTGGGTCGTCAACCCCCAAAGCCTTAAGACCCGCCGTCCAAGCGTCTTTCCGGTAACCAGGAACCGTGTCCTTCATTTTTCTAAAATCATCATGATCATCAAGGAAATTGCCCCATAGGCCTTCAAATGGATTGATTCCTATCATTTGTGTAAAAGGATAAAATTCATAGGAAGAGTAGAGGTTTCTTGCAGCCTCTCTAACAGCCTCCTCCAACTGGTTCGAATCTAGTCCATATCGTTCCTCTGCAACCTTACATGTAGCCACAAAGGCTTCCTTTACACTCTTCTGATCCCACAGCAACGTATCATCCAAATCAAAAAAAACTGCCTTAATCATGCTGGCGCCTCACTTTTTGTTTTTTTAACTAGTTTACCATTTTTTTAAAAAAAGAAAACTGAAAACTTCCTATCTTCATAATTTAATAAAGAGGTTTTAAAATGAGGAGGAATTATATTTGCCTTTAGACAAGTTTGTAGATGCATTGCCAATACCTTCAGTCATAACCCCCGTCGGGAACAGAAATGGAAACCCATACTACGAGGTAGAAATGAAGCAGGTTCAGCAAAAATTACACCGTGACCTAAAACCGACCACTCTTTGGGGTTATAACGGCATGTATCCAGGACCTACATTTGAAGTTCGCAGGAACCAACCTATTTATGTTAAGTGGGAAAACCAACTTCCCTTTGAACACCTGCTTCCGGTAGATAGAACCGTTCATGGCGCAGAACTCGACCGGCCATCTGTTCGGACAGTCGTGCATTTACATGGCGGGCGTAACCGGCCGGAAAATGACGGATATCCGGAAGCCTGGTTTACCCGAAACTTCAAAAACGTTGGACCTAAATTCTTACATGAAGTTTATTATTACCCAAATGGCCAACGTCCTGCTACACTCTGGTATCATGATCATGCGATTGGAATCACCCGTCTAAATGTTTATGCAGGGCTAGCCGGGTTTTACCTTATTAGAGATGACGAAGAGGAAATGCTAAATCTTCCACGAGGAAACTATGAAATTCCGTTATTGATTCAAGATCGATCGTTCTATCTTAGCGGTGAGCAGTTTGGTGAATTATTCTATCCTTCCCAGCCAAACCAGGCAGCGCTGCCGGATCCTTCACCGCCAATTGATTCAAGCCTGCCCAGACCATCTGTCGTCCCGGAATTTTTCGGGAATACCGCTCTTGTGAATGGAAAAGTCTGGCCCTTTCTCGAGGTTGAGCCGCGCAAATACCGATTCCGTATCCTTAATGGCTCCAATGCCCGGTTTTATCGACTACGATTAAGTTCTGGCCAAGAGTTTATCCAAATAGGGACAGATGGCGGATTTCTTGTGAAACCAGTTTTTGTACCACATAGGGAAGGGCTACTGCTCGGCCCAGCGGAACGTGCAGATGTGATTGTCGACTTTTCAAAACATGCAGGTCAGAAAATCATCCTAACAAATGATTCGCCATCACCATTCCCAAGCGGCGACCCACGCAATCCAGCCCTTCCGCAAATTATGGAGTTCCGTGTTAGTAAAAACCTTACTGAACCTGACAAAAGTGTAATTCCAGCAACATTATCTTGTTTGGAGAGACTTAATCCAAAAGGTGTACCTGTACGGCAGAACATTTTGACTGAAATAGATGACCCGGAATTTCCAGGTCGTTTGAAACCATTGCTCAATGACATGATGTGGAGTGAATTACCCATTACAGAAACTCCGTATAATGGCACTGTGGAAATATGGGAGCTTTACAATTTGACAGGAGACAATCATCCAATGCACTTACATCTTGTGCATTTTCAGGTTCTCAATCATGCTCCCATTACAATTGATAAAAATAAAAATATCACACACGTCGGTCCACCGCGGGAACCACCCGCGAACGAAAAAGGCTGGAAGGATACCGTTGGAGTGAATCCCAAAGAAGTCACTCGCATTATTGCCCGCTTCGGACCTTTTACGGGAATCTACCCTTGGCATTGCCATAACCTTGAACATGAGGACCATGAAATGATGCGGCCGTATGAAGTACTCCAAAATCCCGAATTTGACCCACGCATTCCAATTCCAGGTCAATGCCCTGATGACTCGTTTACTCAAAGTTTTAAAAAGGAGGGCCGAGATGAGTCAAGTATTTGACTTCTACCCTCTTCTAATGAAAAAACCTAGCTTTATCATGAAATGCTAGGTTTTTTCAATATTTAAGCATGCAATGTTTTTAATTCTTTCTCTTCCTTACTAACGATTTGCTTCGGAAGCAACCCGCTAAAAACGGCAGCCAGTGCAAGAATGATAATCGAAAAGTAGAAAGAAAGATTATAATTTCCTGAAAGGCTATACCATAAACCTGGTAAGTACGAACCTAATGCCGAGCCTATTTGATGGCTTAGTGACAACATGCCCAGGATAAACCCTACAGAATGATTTTTAAAAAATTGAGTTGCCAGTAATTGAGTTGGCGCTACCGTTGCAAAGTCGACCAATCCGAACACAACGGCAAAAGCCAGCAGCATTGCCGGGTTATAAGTATTTAATAGAATAACAATGGATAAAGCTCTTACCGCATACAACCCGAACAGTATTTTTTTGCAGCTCCATCGATCGGCAACGATACCTGAAAGTAAAATGCCAATAATGTTGAAAGCAGCTAGAATGCTCACTGCAGCACTTGTTACACCTGGTGAAAACCCACATAAATTAGAAATAGGAATTAAATGTGTATCCATTAATCCTGTCGTGGTAAATCCACAAACTCCAAACGGTAAAACTAAAAACCAAAACTGTCTTTGGCGGAAAGCTTCCCAAATAGAAAAATTACTATTTTGATCCGCATCACCAATTGTCTGTTTTTCTTCTTTCCCTTTTCCGCCAATTGGCAGTAAACCTTTCTCTTTAGGGTCATTGCGTAAAAATAAAAGGACAAAAGGAAAAACAATAACTGCCAGAAAAATACCTAAAATAACAACTGTTACTTTCCAATTCAACCAGTTTATTAACAGTAAAGACCCTGGTACAAGCAGCATTTGTCCTGCTCCAAATCCTGCTTCGATAATTCCTAAGGCAAGGCCGCGTTTTTCATTGAACCACTTCGTTACAAGGACGGTTGCCGCAACATTGGATGCTCCCCCCACTCCGATGGAAACGAAGATGCCGTAAAGAACAAACAACTGCCATGGCTTATTGATAAAGGAGGTTAAAAAGATACTCACTCCAACCAATAAGGTACTCACCGATAAAATCAACCGTGGACCCAGCTTATCTACAAGTCTCCCAATCACTGGCTGCGAAAGACCATAAACAACAAAGCTTAATGTAGATATAAGAGAAATAGTCCCCCTATCCATGGAAAAATCTTTTTCCCAAGGCTGCACAAATGCTCCAAACGCAAGGCGAACTCCTTGAACAGCCAATAAAGCTAAAAATGTAATAAAAATGATTATCCAAGCATAATGGAATTTTGCTTTCATAGAATTCACCTCATTTATAAAGTAATTTAGTTTTGCCCCCGATTTCCGCCAAATCAAAAATTTCACAATATTAACAGTATTTACTGTACTATGATACCACTTTTCTCCTTTAAACAAATAAAAAAGGTACTTTCCCTTAAAAAGGAAATGTACCAATTAACTTTTAATTACACATTAAACCTTCCCATCAAAAAAGTATTATAGTAATTCCCATCGGAAAGAATTTTGTCCTTTTTTAAAATGCCTTCCACTTCAAACCCATATCTTTGATAAAGCTTAACAGCCTTACTATTCGTTTCAAGAACACTCAATGATATTTTCTTAATACCGTTTGAATCTGCCCAATGAATGGATTCTTCCAATAGTTTTTTCCCAATGCTATGTCCCCAAAATTCTTTTAAAACACAGACTCCAAATTCCACTTTATGGGACATTCTTTTCAGTTGAGTCCCTTCACATCTAGAGAAACCTACAATTCTATCATTTGCTTCTGCCACTAAAAAAAGATTATTTTTCCGTTCGGTATCCGATCTAATAATCTGTTTGAAGCCAGATTCATCTATGTATGCTTCTCCTTTTTCTCTATCCATATTTTCTGTTTCACCATCAATCTGCACTCTAACTTCAGATAAGTTTTGGGCATCCTCTTCCTTTGCAGACCTAATAATATAAATTAAATTATTTATTTCAAATTTCTTTGGATTCACTCTCATTAAAAACTGTCCCCCATTTTTAGCTAAGTTGCCCTTACTATAATACTCTCCTGCCCACTTTATTTCCTTCTTGATAACATAAAAAAGCGTTCCTGCTTTAAACAGAAACGCAACTTTTATACCCACAAATCATTGAGATTTGAGTTTTATTATTTTGTTAAGTTGATACCATTAACGATTTGTGTCAAAGCTTCATTTATCGGTGTAGCTGGTCTGCCGATAAGCTTTTCAAAGTCGTCGCTTTCAACTGCCAGTGTATCTTCACGAATGCTTCTTTGGATGTCAACAAGTAAAGGAATAAGAAAATCAGGCAGTCCAGCACCTTTCATAATATCGGCATATGCAGCATCATCAACCTTTTGTAAAATTACCTCTTTACCCAACACGTTGCCAAGGGTAGTTGTTAATTCTTCCTGTGTTAATAGCTTGCCGGAAAGCTCGTAAATTGTGTTATCATGTCCTTCACCAGTCAGTACCGCAGCTGCAGCCTCTGCATAATCCTGCTGCAACGCCCAGCCGACTTTACCTGATTCCGCAGATGTTACCCATGGAGCGCCTGCGATGACACCTTGAATACTTGGGATTTCGTTTTCCAAGTACCAGTTGTTGCGTAAGAAGGAGTAAGGAATGCCTGTTTTCACGATTGCCTTTTCTGTTGCCTGATGTGTTGGCGCAAATAGGTTATTACTTTCCATTGCATTCGCTAAACTAGTATAGGCAATGAATTTAACTCCAGCCCGTTCTGCCGCAGCTACTGCATTTGCATGCTGGCGAATTCTTGTTTCATTGTCTCCATCCGCAGAGATGATTAATAAACGATCGATTCCTGCAAAGGCAGTATCCAATGTTACCGGAAGATCAAAATCTCCTTGGCGTACTTCCACTCCACGAGAACGAAGCCCTTCTGCTTTCTCCGGATTCCGAACGCTGACAGCCAATTGGCTTGCCGGTACAGTTTTTAATAAAGTCTCTACGATTTTTGTTCCCATCTTACCCGTTGCTCCAGTTACTAACATTTTCATTTTCTATTCCTCCAATGGTTTTGTTAATGTTTTTCATTTGTAACAAATTTGATTACCTGTAATCATAATAGTTACATTATGTTTTTTTGTCAACAAATAAATTTTGTTCTTTCTATTAAGATAAAATTCACATAAAAACAAAAAAGGACTTACTCATTAAAATTTCGAGTGAAGTCCTTGATAATATGATGGATTTTTTTAGCTCCTGTATTGGTTATATCTTTTTAATTTATATCATATAACTTACATTTATCATAAAAACTGGTTTTACCGATTTCCAGCAGTTTAGCTGCTTCTAGTTTATTACCCTTCGTTACCACTAAAGCTCGTTCAATTGCTTGTTTTTCAGCTTGAACGAGCGTCTCCTTCAATGGCAGAATTTTTATCGGTTCAGCTGACGAGATACTGCTTAATGAAACGTTTTGTTCATTATGTAAGATTCCTGCGTTTCTTCCCTCAGTCTCTCTGTCGCGCAAATATAGGGGCAGGTGCATTAATAGAATGTATTTTCCATCGAGAACATTAATCGAACGTTCTAATACATTCTCCAATTCACGAATGTTCCCTGGCCAAGAGTGCTGCATCAACCTTTCCGTTACCTCACTAGACAGCTCAATACCATTTCGGAAAAATCTTGACTCTAATTTCTTCAATAACCGCTTTGCAATCGCAGGGATATCCTCTTTTCTTGTCCTAAGCGAAGGAATATCAATTTTAATGACATTTAATCGATAATATAAATCTTGTCGGAAATCCCCTTTTTCAACCATTCTTTCTAAATTTCGATGGGTGGCAGCAATAATCCGCACATCCACAGGGATAGATTTATGACCTCCGACTCGGACCACTTCTTTTTCCTGCAGCACTCTTAATAGTTTACTTTGCATCGTGAGCGGCATGTCCCCAATTTCATCCAAAAACAACGTCCCGCCGCTTGCTAATTCAAACTGTCCCTTCTTGCCGCCTTTTTTCGCGCCGGTAAACGCACCATCCTCATAGCCAAACAATTCCGATTCAAGCAGGTGCTCTGGGATAGAGGAACAATTAATGGCCACAAAGGAAGCGGCAGTCCGGTTGCTGTCATGATGAATCGCATGTGCAAATAATTCCTTTCCGGTGCCTGATTCACCGATCAATAACACCGATGAATCGCTCCTGGAAACTCTTTGAGCCAAAGTTTTTGCTGCAAGAAAATTAGGGCTGTCCCCTATTAAGTCCTGAAAACTATATTTACTTTGCAAATCCCTTTGAACTTTTGCTTGATAATAGTTTAATTCATCAACAAGGCTTTGGATCTTACTTTTATACATCCGCCATTCTTCAGGATTACGGAACATGACATTTCCTACAGCACCAACAATCTGTTCCGCTTCAACAATGGGGAATCGATTAGCAATCATTTCACTGCCATTTATTTGTTGGACTGAGGCCAGTTCCTTCAGACCTGTTTGGGCAACAATATGCATCCGCGAGTTTTCAATCACATCCTGTACATGCCGGCCAAGCGCCTCTTCCATCGTGGTGCCGATAAACTCGCAATATCCCTCGTTAATATATAAAATAATCCCGTTCTCATCGACAATAACCACACGTTCTGCTAATAGATTGATAATTTGCTCATGCCAACTGTTTGGTACTTTGTCAAATGCTCGCGTCATTGAATGCCTCCCCATTAATACTAAGTAAAATAATTATAGCAAAAACCACTTATTTTTTTGATATAATTGGAAGTTTTGCAAAAAAAAGAGAATCCTGCTTGCATGGATTCTCTTGAACTATAAAAATCAAACTGCAAAGCTACTGTGCCGTGTACCCTCCATCGAGCACAACCGCCTGCCCTGTAATCCCCCGACCTTTGTCGCTTGCTAGAAATACTGCATAATCTGCAATCTCAGATACGGATAAGAGCCTTTTTTGGGGGACAAGCGGATAAATGACTTCCTCGAGGACACGTTCCAATCCGACATTTCTTGTCTTGGCCAAATCAGCCAACTGCCCCCTTACAAGCGGTGTATCAACATAGCCCGGACATAAGGCATTTACCGTAATTCCGTATTGTGCCCCTTCTAATGCGGCTACTTTCGTTAAGCCAATCACCCCATGTTTCGCGCTATTGTAGGCCGCTTTCCCGGCAAAGCCAACCAAGCCATTAATGGAAGCCATATTGATAATTCGGCCGAAGCCCTGCTCTTTCATATACGGCAATACATTTTTAATGCCAATAAACGGTGCCGTTAACATAACTTTAATCATCAGTTCAAATTTTTCTGTCGGAAAATCCTCTATTGGGGAAACATATTGCAGCCCAGCATTATTTACGAGAATATCAATTTTTCCAAAAGTACTTCTTGCCAATTCCAGACTATTGCAATATGCCTCCTCATCGGTGACATCACAGGGAGCGGCCAATGCTTCAAAACCTTGTTCCTTTAACTCCAGCGCCACTTGTTCACTTTTTTCTTCATTTAAATCGGAAATAACAATATTTGCCCCTTCTTCAGCAAAAGTCCTAGCAATTTCTAAGCCGATTCCGCTTGCCGACCCGGTTACAAATGCTGTTTTTCCAGCTAATGCTTGACTCATATTTCAAGACCCCCTAAACTGTTAAGCGATTCCAAAGAGTGAATAAATAGCAATAACCGCAAATACCGCCAAAGTCTTAATGACCGTGATGGCAAAAATATCACGATAAGATTGCTTATGGGTTAAACCTGTTACTGCCAGCAAGGTGATGACTGCACCGTTATGCGGTAGCGTGTCCATTCCTCCTGATGCCATCGCCACAACTCGGTGCATAACTTCAGGAGGAATATTCGCTGCAGCAATCGCTTGATTATACTTTTCAGCCATCGCCCCTAATGCAATCCCCATACCGCCGGATGCTGATCCGGTCATCCCTGCAAGCGTAGTTGTCGTAACAGCACCGTTCACAAGCGGATTAGTAAAAGTAGTCGATATGCCATCACTTATTTTTGCAAATCCCGGAAGTGCGGCAATCACTCCGCCAAATCCGTATTCAGCCCCTGTATTCATGGTTGCCAAAAGTGACCCGCCAATCGCAGTGTTTACGCCATCCTTAAAGCCCTTCGTAACCCGTTTCCAATCATAGGCAATAGATGTAATAATCCCTACAAGGAGTGCCATAATTATCGCCCAAATTGGAGCAGATACTGCCACATCCACCTTATAGGCATCTAAGCCAAGTGCTGCAAAATCAAAGCCATTCGGATACCACTTTGGAATATTCGTTACAAAAAGTTTATTCGTTACTCCGACCAAAATGAGCGGAACAAAGGCAAGAATTTTTCTTGATAATGACAGTTCGGTTGTTAAATCAGGTAGAGCAGGCTCATTAGCACCAAGCTTTTCCTTTTCAATAGCAGCTGCCATTTCCGCTCCTAACCCATAATAACCTTCACCTGCTTTTTCAGCTTTTTTCCGTCTGGATTCCAGATAGAATAAGCCGGCTGCCAAAACGATGATGGCACCAATGATTCCAAGGATAGGTGCGGCATAGATGTCGGTTTTAAAGAAAGCAATGGGAATAACGTTTTGAATTTGCGGTGTTCCCGGCAGCGCATCCATTGTAAATGTAAACGCACCTAGCGCAATCGTACCTGGAATAAGCCTTTTCGGAATATCTGCCTGCTTGAACATTTGTGCAGCAAACGGGTAAATCGCAAACACGGCTACGAATAAACTAACCCCGCTGTAGGTTAATATTGCCCCAAGCAGCACAATCGACAGCATCGCCCGTTTCGCCCCAAGCCAGCCGACAATTGTCTTGGCAATCGATTCAGCAATCCCGGACATTTCAACAACCTTACCAAAAATAGCTCCCAATAAGAAAACAGCGAAATAAGATTTAATAAATCCGACCATTTTTTCCATAAATACGCCTGAAAAGAATGGCAATACATGGCTTGGTGCAATTAATACCACAGCCAGGAGGGCACAGATTGGAGCAAACAGGATAACAGAGTAACCTCGGTATGCCACAAACATCAATAATCCAAGTGCCAATAAAATTACCAATAAATCCATATAAATCCCCCTTGCGTAAAATTCGTAAAGGACCTTTACGGAAAACGCTTTCATCCCCGTTCAAAAAAGGCCGTTACATTTAACATTTATTTGCAAGTTTTATGCCAACTATTCTGAAAATTAAAAACGCTTAATTTAAAGGCGTAATCAACATATTCACTTAGGAAATATAGATAATTCCGAATCCATTTCCGATTCTACGGAAGTTGATTTTCCGATAATCCGGAAATTCCGCCTATCCGGAAAAATACATCCCTTCACCAAAATGCTTTTTTATAACAAAAAACGCACTGCCAATTTGCAGTGCATTTTAACGAGGATATATGTTTATGATTTAAGCGTTCTTTTCCCTAAAAGAAGTTTCAACATATTTTTGCAGTTTCACGATTCCAGTGCTGATCACAATGGCAATGATTGCTGGCAACAGCCAGCCCAGTCCTTCATTATACAACGGCAGTACTTGTTCATAAAAGGATACGATCGGATCCATCCACCTGAAATTTTCGATTCCTACAAGCTGACAGAAAGTTTTGATTCCATCGATTATGCTGACCATAAAGGTTACCACAGTTGCTGAAACATAGACGATCTGCGAATGTCTAAAAAACTTTGATAAAAATGTCAGCATCATTAAGACTACAGCCAGCGGATAAAGAAACATTAACACTGGAATTGAAAAGTTGATGATGTTAGCTAAGCCGAAATTACCAATGATAAGAGATACTAACGAAAAGAAAACAACCCAAATTTTATAGCTGATTTTCGGCATTTGGGCATGAAAATACTCACCACAGGCTGTAACCAATCCGATACTGGTAGTCAAGCAAGCGAGAATGATAATAATCGAAAGCATAACTGTTCCGACAATCCCAAAATAATAAGTTGCTGTTTTTCCGAGAACAGGACCTCCTGTTTCTAGAAGTCCGAATCGCCCTGTGCTAGTCGCGCCTAAGTAAGCAACACCAACATAAATGATTCCTAGGAAAACAACCGCAACCAATCCAGATTTAGCCGAAGCCGACAGAATGCCGCTTGTTGATTTAACTCCCATGGCACGAACAGTATTGATAACAATGATGCCAAACACAAGCGATGCCAGTGCATCCATCGTGTTGTATCCTTCCATAAAGCCCTTTACAAATGCGCCGTTGGCATAGGCTTCTTGTGGTACTCCAATCGACCCCATAGGTTTAACAATCACCATTACCAATAACACAAAAATGAGAATAATGATGGCAGGTGAAAGAATTTTCCCGATCCGGTCAACCAGCTTGGCCGGATTTAATGAAAACCACAAGGTTACTCCAAAAAATATTAGTGAAAATATGAACAATCCAATGCGATCTGAACCCCCGCCGACAAACGGTGCAATCCCAATATCATAAGCTACAGCACCTGTTCTTGGTGCTGCAAACAGCGGTCCAATTGTTAAATAAAGCAGCGAGGTAAAAATGATTCCATAGAGCGGATGAACCCTGCTTGACAGTTCCTGTAGGTTTCTGCTTCCAGAAACGCCCATCGCTAATATTCCAAGAAACGGCAATCCAATTCCCGTTATTAGAAACCCAGCTGCCGCCTCCCAAACGTTTGTCCCGGCGTTTTGCCCGAGTGATGCCGGAAATATTAGATTTCCCGCTCCAAAAAACAAGGCAAATAACATGACCCCTATTACAAAATACTTCGAAAATGGCAATCTATTTTCCATTAAGGTTAAACCCCTTCATTTCTTATTCACGGATACTAATTTTACTATTCTCAAAATTAAAATGCAATCCATTTCTGTGATTATTTTGATAATTTTAAAATACATTTAAATACTGGAAATACAGAATTAATCATTATTTACAGTAATTGCTTTTGAGAGCCACTTTTATAACACTCAATTTACAAAACAAAAATATTTTTCTAAAATAATAATTCACTTTAAAAAAATTCAGCCACCCGAACCATAACCTATCCCTGTTAACACAAAATTTCAAATTATACCCGTTTTGCCGGAGATATCATTATATAATGAATTTGAAAGATAAATTCTTTTCTCTGGAGTGAGATTTAGATGTCAAAAAAGAAAAAAGTCATTAAGGATAGCACTTCGAATTTTTTTGATTTGCATAAACAATTGGCTTTTTTGCGAGATAACAAGCGAAAAATACGGGAAGACAAAGACCTTTATTACGATGAAACACAAGATCTGCTTGATATTGAAAAATACTATCAAACAATCGCGCAACATGACCTTAATGGCACCACATTATTTTATAAATACAATGAATTACTAACAAAAACCCATAAAAATCGAATCCCCTATTTTATCAGTAAAGATTTATATCTATATACCTGGGTAGACCTGCACCCAGACGGCAGCGTAAAAAGTATTTACTCCAGTGAAAAAAAGAATCCTGAAACCATCATTATTCAGGATTATCAAATCATCACAGAAAAATATGAAGAATTTCAGGAATTTCTTCGAAAAATTAAGCAAAAGGAATTCGAAACGCTTCACCAATTGAAAGCCTATGAACGAAAATTAAAAGTTAACACGGAACATATTGTCCCCCAATCATGGTTCGGGGCCCTCGAACCGATGAAGGGCGATTTGCATCATTTGTTTGTTTGCGACCCGGAATGTAATATTACCCGCTCCAATTTCCCTTACTCAGATTTACCCAATTTCCATCCCGAATCACCGGAAGAACTGGTTCAAAATAATTGCGGACTCGCAGTCGGGGGAAGATTTGAGCCTGAGCATGGCAAAGGGACAGCAGCAAGGGCAATGCTGTATTTCTTGCTCCGCTATCCGAAGGCAATCAAAAAAGCTTTTCGAATTGAGATAGACCTCTCCACTTTAATCAAGTGGCACAAGACTTTTCCAGTAGGACTTTATGAAATGCATCGCAATCAAACCATTTACCATATCCAAGGAAATCGGAACCCATTCATTGACTTTTCTGAACTGACTGAACAAATTGAATTCCCTATTCATTAACTTGTTATTCCCATCATTTTTTTTGGCAGATTAAAAGATACGCAGTACTAAAAAGAGGCATCCTTTTTAACCGGATTGCCTCTTTGTATATGGATATGTAGATTATAATAACTTACACAAAATTCCGCAAAATATATTATAAATGTTCTTTTTCCATTTTGCTATTTTTAATTTTAAAAAGTGCCTGGGTTGTAAAGGCCCAGACACTTTTAGGTATTTTATTTACTGAATGCTATTTTTAAGGCTTCCCCGGATTTTTCCAAGGCCGCTTTTCCTACGTTTAGTACTGCTGCCATGCTGATAAAGCCGTGGATGGTGCCGTCGTAACGGATTGTTTCTACTTCCACACCAGAATCAGCTAATTTTTTACCATACTCTTCCCCTTCGTCACGTAACGGGTCATATTCAGCTGTAATCACAAGTGCTGGCGGCAGCCCTTTGAAATCCTCGTTAAGAGCAGGTGAAACTAACGGGTTTTTCTTGTCTTCTTCACTGTTAAAATAACAATCGCGGAACCATTCCATAGTTCCCTTTTCTAGAAAATAGCCGTAAGCATTTTCCACCATGGAACCTGTCGGCTCTCCGCCAGTGTTGGTACTAGGATACATCAAAAGCTGGAAACAAATAGGCGGGGTGTTTTTCTCTTTTGCAAGATGACTAATAACAGCAGCGAGGTTTCCACCAGCACTGTCACCGCCAACAGCCATCCGCGTGCGATCCACCATAAAGTCTTCGGCATGGTCGTAAACATATTGTACTGCTGTGTAGGAGTCTTCCACTGCAGCCGGGAACTTATGTTCAGGCGCTAGGCGATAATCAACGGAAATCGTAACGCAGCCAGCGCTATTGGTGAGGGCCCGGCAAATATTATCATGGGTATCAAGATCGCAGATTACCCAGCCTCCGCCATGATAAAAAACCAACGCAGGATAGCTTGACTGTTCTTCCTTCGGATAGTAAACCCTTACAGGAATATCTGCCGAAGGGCCAGGAATGGTCCGGTTTTCCACCTTGCCTACTTCCTCAACTTCCCCTTGAGGAAACTTGGAACCCATTCTTGCCTTTTGCGGGGTTAAAGTTTCGAGCGGCGGTGCGCCTAGAGCTTTTAACTGGTCTAATAAAAACTTTGTTTGCGGTTCAAGAGTCATTTTTTCGCCCACCTTCAAAATCATAGTTTAATACGATAATATTGTTCGAGAAAAGTTAATTTTTTCCTCCATGAATATAAATAATTATCACCAGCAGGCGAGGCAGTCTAAGAAATTGTTCCTTTCTTCTTTTCACAGTAAAATAAGGAGGCTAATTTATCGGCCTCCTTACTTTTTTTGCAATATATAGAATACATAACCATAATATTCAGAGTAATTTCGATATAAATCAATTTCTGTTTAAATTCTCCTAGAACGGTTAAGGCATCGACGTCATTTTTATATTTTTCACGGAAACTACCATTATATTTTTTTTGACTTTAAACTTTTCCTTATTAGCGTGATGACTCCCACCATTAATAGGCCGAAAAGAATCCCGTAAATTACGTTAGAGAAATTGTCCATTTTTTCCGTAATAAGTTCCCAATTCTCGCCCAAGCTTGCACCTAGATGAATCAGGATAGTATTCCAAATCAGTGTACCAATGGTTGTGAAAATAAGGAAAAGGGAGAAATTCATGTTGGCCATTCCAGCGGGGATTGAAATCAAACTGCGAATTAGTGGAATAAACCTACACAGGAAAACCGTCCAAATACCATATTTATTAAACCAGGCATTGGCGCGGTATAAATCTTCCTTTTTTAGTCGTAACAATTTTCCGTACCGGTTAATGATTCTGTCAAACCGTTCCACATCCAAAAAATTTCCGAGCCGATATAAAATTACCGCTCCAAGAACAGAACCCAAGGTTGAGGCAATAATGACCCCCGTAACGTTCAAACTGGTATCCAAGGTCATATAACCGCCAAAGGTCAGGATGACCTCTGAAGGAATGGGCGGGAAAATATTTTCAAGAGCTATCAGCAAAAATACCCCTATGTAACCATAGCTTTCAATAAAATCTTTTATCCAAACTTCCATTATAATCCTCCATTTTTTCATTTCCACATGTATTACGTTTTTTATCCTAAAAGGTTCCGCTAATAGGTATAAATTCTTTAAGGAAGGAGGGAAGGACGGAAAGTTTACCTTTAAATTCATAAAGAGGCTGGGACAAAACCCCCTCTAGAACCGAAAAAGCCTGTGAAATTTTACGAGCAGTAAAATTTCACAGGCTTTAATTTTTTTCATAACAAAAAGGACATCTTCTGATAAAATTTAAGTACCCCTACCAAAATCAAATCAGAAAGAAGTGTCCTTATGTTTAAAGATTATAACATGAATCAACTGATTTTACCTTTAGATTTAGAAGTTAAATTACAAGAAAATGATATTGCTTTCTCAATTCACCATTTAGTAGAGAGTATTCCTGCAGGAGTCTTCGACTCTTTCCTACGACATACCGGTTGTCCTGCTCATCACCCACGCATGATGCTTAAGATTATTTTATGTGGTTACACGCAATCTGCCTTTTCAGGCAGAAAAATTGAGGGTCTGGTGAAAGATAGTATCCGTATGATGTGGCTAGCTCAGGGCTATGAACCAAGTTACCGTACAATCAATCGTTACCGTGTACATCCAGAAATGAAAGAATTGATTCGTCAATGTTTTGTTCAGTTTCGCTGCCAACTTGTGCAGGAAAAGCTAATCGATCAAGAAGCGATTTTTATTGATGGTACAAAAATCGAAGCGAACGCTAATAAATTCACATTTGTATGGAAGAAATCCGTTGAAAAATATAATACGAATTTGGTGGAGAAGTCTAATCAGATTTATAATGAGTTGCTTGAAAAACAAATTATCCCTGAAATAACACGAGAAAATAACGAACAACTTTCAATGGAAGAACTATCTCAAATCACTAAAAAGCTAGAGGAAGTCATCGAAGAATATACGGAACAAATTGAGAATTCTAGTGATGTCAATGAACGCAAAAAGTTGCGTAGCGAACGAAAAACACCTAAACAAATCGCGAAACAGATCTCTAATTTGATTGAACGAAAGCAGAGATATCAAAAAGATTTCGAGATCTTTGGCAAACGGAATAGTTATTCGAAAACAGACCCCGATGCGACATTCATGCGAATGAAGGATGATTATATGAAAAACGGGCAATTAAAGCCTGGTTATAATCTTCAAATAGCGTCTGAAGGACAATATACACTTGCCTACGGTATTTTTTCTAATCCAACGGATACAAAAACACTTACGCCATTTCTCAATCAAATTGAGCAATATTTTTCATTGCCTGAACATATCGTCGCAGATGCAGGATATGGCAGCGAACAAAATTACGATGACATACTAACAAAGCGCAAACGTACACCGCTGATTACATACGGTCACTACTTAAATGAACAAAAGAAAAAATCTAAAAAGGATCCTTTTAAAACGAGCAATTGGTTCTATGATGAAGAAATCGATGCCTATACCTGTCCGAACGGAAAACAAGTAAGGTTTCAATATCATTCGAATAGAACAGATAAATCAGGGTTCCAGCGCACGTTTAAAATTTATGAATGTGAAGACTGTACGAATTGTCCACTTCGAGTAAACTGTACGAAGGCGCAAGAAGGAAAGAACCGTAAGCTTATGATAAATGAGAAGTGGGAAAAACAAAAAGAATATATAAGAGAGAAGCTTTCAGATGAAAAAACTGGTGCTATTTATCGTCAACGTAAAATTGACGTGGAACCAATTTTTGGATTTCTGAAGGCTAATTTAGGTTTCACTCGATTTTCTGTACGTGGAAAATCGAAAGTTGAAAACGACATCGGCTTTGCATTAATGGCCGTAAACTTAAGAAAATATGCGGCAAGATCGTAAGATCTTGTCCACTTAGATTAGAGATAAAATAAAAAACGTGAAATCACCGCTGCGATTTCACGTTTTTTATTTATAGAAACTAGTTATGTCCCAGCCTCTTTAAAAACACCGCATCATAAAGGCTGCTGCCTAATTTAGTTAAGCTTTACTATTTCGCTTTGGATATATTTTCTTCGTTCAAGGATGTATTCAGTGATTACCCGAAGTTCCTGGTCAAATTGTGTGATCGAGTCCTTTTTGTAGGGGTCCTGGAGGACATAGGGCCGTATTATTCCAAGCAACTTTTCAACTCTAGGCACCATAAATTCCAATGTAAACTGCTGATTCATAATTTCGACAAGCAGCTTTTGATACTGCTTTCGGAACGAATCCACATCCAAAATTCTTGCCGTTAACGTATTATAGCCCTGAAGCGGAACATAATCCGCCTCCATCATCTTCCCGTTAACATCTCTTCCCCAGGTGGCATCGTAATCCCATGGCATCACCTCGAATAGCCCTGTTTCACCGTTTCGGTAAAGCGAATAATTATGGACAAAACCATCATAGTTGGACGTAAAGATGATGCCCGCAATCCACCGCAAGTATTTTTCAACATCAATATATTTAATAATTCCCCTTTCAAATTCACTTCTAGGAATCGTATTAATGTTATAAATAAACCTTTCTAAAAACTTATCCTCGGACGCCTTCCCAAACTTCTTTTCATAGCCTGATTTCAATGATTTTTTCACGGCTTTATCCAAATCACTCATCAATGAAAAATTCGCATCGCCATCAATGGCGTAATAAATGCTACCAGCGGGAAGGTTTCTTCTTCTTAAAAAATTTTCATCCACCGATTCGATTTCCAAATATATTCCTTCCGGTTTGCCGTTAAGGGTCAAAAAGACATGCTGGGAATATGGTGCTAGGACACCAATCTGAGAAAAGAAATCGAAGGATAATTTATTGCGGATAAGTGATGGGTCCTTATACTCTGCATTTATATGAATTTCACTGGAGCCTTTGAATTTTTTAGGTTTATAAAAAGAAACATAATACGATTTTTTAGAAAAATCACGTATATGGGAACCCCGGTAACTGACATCTACCTCTAATCTTTTTCCATCAATATTTAGCTGTGCGGGGATTGGCATATCCACCCATATATCCCTTCTAAGCTCCTTTAAGTCGCTCGGTTTTATAAAAAGTTTATAGTTTGGCAGTTTTGCGGCTTCGTCCATTCCCTATCCCCCCTCCTTCTATACCTATGATGGAGTAAAAGGGATGTCACGGTTAATTGATTTTTTCCTTTAATAGGCTATTGTCCGAGACCAAGACAAGCATCCATTCGTAAATTGTTAAAAGAGGAGTGGGTGTTAAGAAAATGCACAATTCATTTCGTACTCCCTTTTCTGTAAAAAAAGGAGGTGCTTCAAATGGAAGAAAGAGAATTTTCTCCGGAGGATATTCAAAGAGCTGCTGAAGATGTAGGACGCGGCGGGTTCGGGGATTTCATGTTTATGGATCCAGGCCGTCATCGCGGGACATCTAGCCGTAGAAGAACTTCTAGTCGGACTTCTAGACGAACCTCTAGTCGTCGAAAGATGACATCCAGTAGAAATACGACTCGACGCCGCACATCCAGAAAAAGAACTTCAAGACGCTTAACGCATAATCTGGAATGCACAAACTGGCGAAATACGGGCCAAGGCAGACATCAAACGAAGAGCTGCTGGAAAGACGGCAACATGTGGGTGTTTAAATCACGGAGAAGAGGTTAAAGAATCAAAAGGCGGCAGGTCCGCCTTTTCTTTTTATTCTATTCAGGACACTTTGAAGGTCAGGACCCTGGCACAACGGCAACGAGGTCCTGACCTCTATTTAATTAATGTTTCCCATCTTCAAATTCGCCTTCCAATCTTCTAATTTCATCAATTGATTTTTCGAGTGCTGCCTGTGGGCCTTTGAAGTGTTTTTTATAATAGGTCAAATCCATGATAATTAACAGGATAAACATTCCAGCCAAGGCATAGGCAGCCATTTGGTTCGGCGGAATGATCATCATGATAGAAATGAAGATAATCCAAAGGATGCTGAGAATATTGATCGGCTTGCTCCACTTTCCAAGACTCCAAGGGCCGTAATGCTTTGGCTGAAAGATCCCCTTAGCCTCTGCCTGCAGCTTGAGATAGATGGGAATCCCATATGCAACATACAAACCAACCACACTTACTGCCGTCAGGAAAGCGATGGTGGAGTAACCTGCATCCGGATTCACCAGCTTCGTAATGTAATCAATCAACGCCAGCACAAACGAAAGAATCACAGACAGCCAAATCGCCTTTGCCGGTGTCCGGAACTTCCGGCTGATTTCCGCCCAATGGCGGCTGAACGGCATTCCTTTGTCCCTTGAGAAAGCATACATCATCCTCGAAAAGGAAGTAATCGACGAAAGACCGCAGAAGAACATCGCAAATGTCACCAGCCATAACACGACTGCTCCAAAGGTGCCACCTAGAGCTTCGCTAATAACAAAGATAAAAGCATTATCAGATTTCACCGCACCGGCAGCATCATGAATGGAAAGCGTGACAAATGCCAGCATGATAAAACCAAACACAAATGAAAACGCAACAGAGTTGTAAATTCCCCATGGAGCGCGGACGCGCGGGTGTACTGTTTCTTCAATCGTATGGGCAGATGCATCATAACCAGTAAAGGTCCATTGTGCCTGTAACAACCCGATTAAAAAGGCCAGAACATAAGGCTTATCCGAGAAGGTTTGCCCTACCTGGAATAAGTAATCGACTGGCTGGAGGCCATTTTTTGTAAAAAAAGCCAAGCTCACAACAAGGATGGCGACAACGACCATATGGTACCAGGCTGAAAAGTCGTTCAATTTTGCGACGATTTTAATCCCAACGTGATTGAGGATTCCATGTAATAGGAGAATAACGCCAAAGACAATTAAAGTGGTGGTATCGGTAGAGGTATAACCAAAAACGGTTGCTAGGAGCGGGTCTGCGAATAAGGCGCAAGAGTAGTCGATTCCGGCCACAATTCCAATTTGGCCGATTAAATTAATCCATGCTGTGTACCAGCCAATCCGAATGCCCTTTAAAGCTGCGGCCCAGTGATACAGGGCACCTGCGGTTGGAATAGCGGAAGCCAGTTCGGCAAGTGATGCGGCCACCAGCATCACGAAAAAGGCCACAATCGTCCAGCCAAACCCCATCATACCTGGACCGCCGTACGTTAATCCATGTCCATAGAGAGAAACAGCCCCTGTTAAGATGGAAATAATCGAAAAGGAAATCGCAAAGTTGGAAAATCCGCCCATATCCCGCAGTAATTCCTGGGCATAGCCATAGCGGTTCAGCTGCTTCCTATCCTCCAACAATTGTTGGTCTTTGTTTTTCATTTGTTCCACCCTTTCTGACTGATTATAAGTCATCCTTTCCAACAAAAATTTCATGTTCTTCTTCTTTAAAGGCCCTTACATTTTTATTCGCATGCATGCCAATGGCCGTACCGACCACTAATGTGATGACTACTAATGCAAAGCCGATTACAACCTCCATCACCCAACCTCCTTTCTAAAAAAATCCCAATAGAATGATGAAAGATCACTATAATTCCAGCTTTACTCCGCTTACCTTTTGCTCAAGCATCTTCTTAAGGACGGTACCGATATGGGCACCAGCCTCGACAGGCGGAGTACCAAGCGGGTGGATATTCGAAATGACATTGCGGTCGGATTCAACCACTCCTTTTCGCGGCCGGTAGCACATATAGGCGCTCATTGAACTAGCCGAGACCAGCCCAGGCCGTTCGCCGATTAACAGGACCAACACCTGCGGCTCAAGAATCTCGCCAATATGATCCATGCAAGCTACCCTGCCTCCTTTGACAAAAAACGGGGTTCCAGCGGAAAGGTTATTGATTTTCAAAGAATCCAGTAAGGCCGGATAAACATCCTTTAAATTGGTTTCCACAGCACTAGCACTTAGTCCGTCAGAGACGACAATTTGCACCTGCGGGTGATGGGTGCATTTATCCTTAATGGTCCTTACAGCATTATCGGTTAACATGCGCCCTTTATCAGGCCTTTTTAGATACGTTTCCTTGTTTTCATAGCACGTTTCAACGGTAAATAAATCAAATTCCGCCAAAGTTTTTTCGAGGACCTCGCCGCCAACCGCGTCAATCGCCGCCGCATGGTCGAACTGCAACTTTAACATCGTTTTCGTTAGCGGCCTTGTACCGGTCCGCCAAACGCCAATCCTGGCCGGCGTAGAGGCGATTAAATCAGATACCCCCTCCTGATATACAGCTGCCGGAATAGAGGTCTTCCAGTCATTCTCAGTAAATATCAGTCCATCTTCATTGGTTTTCGCAATTTGTTCTGTTTTAGTTTCAGCGGGGAATTTCCTTTGAAGTTCCTCCATTACTTTTTGAACAATAAATTCAATCTCATTCTCCTGCACTCTCTCCCCCTCCTTTCCTTAAATAAACAGTGTCGGATCACCGGCCCGCTTGGTTAATATTCCGTTCTCCATAATCCCCATCTTCTCAAGCCATTTTTCAAAAAAAGGCGCAGGTCTTAACCCCAGAACCCTTCTGACAGATGCAATGTCATGAAAGCTGGTCGATTGGTAATTCAGCATGCAGTCATCCGCCATTGGAACGCCGATAAGAAAATTGACCCCTGCCGAGCCCAGGAGCACGGCGAGATTTTCCATATCATTCTGATCAGCTTTCATATGGTTTGTATAACAAACATCGACTCCCATAGGAATGCCTTGCAGCTTCCCCATAAAATGATCCTCAAGCCCGGCCCTGATGACCTGTTTGCTGTTGTAAAGATACTCCGGCCCAATAAAACCGACAACGGTGTTGACGATAAACGGCTTATATTTTTTCGCAAGTCCGTAACAGCGGGCTTCGAGCGTTACTTGGTCAATCCCATGATGCGCATCTGATGAAAGCTCCGACCCCTGTCCCGTCTCGAAATACCACAAATTTGGCCCTGTTGCCGTTCCCTCTTTTTGAATCAAATCATTCGCTTCATCCAGCAGTCCAACGCTGATGCCAAACGCTGTATTACCGGCCTCCGTCCCCGCCAGGCTTTGAAATAGCAGATCGGACGGCGCACCATTTTTGATGGCCCGCATCTGGGTCGTGACATGCGCAAGCACACAGTTTTGCGTAGGGATTTGAAAGCGATCGATTTCCTCTTTTGTCATTTGTAAAATTTGTTTGACACTTTCGGCTGAATCAATAACTGGGTTGATTCCGATAACTGCATCACCGATTCCATAACTGAGCGCTTCATACAGAGAGGCTCTGATTCCTTGAATACTATCAGTGGGGTGATTGGGCTGGGCCCTGCCGGCAAGCGTGCCTTTATGGCCAACCGGATAATTACACTGTGTCACGACCTCGATTTTGGATGCTGCTTGAATTAAGTCCAAGTTGGACATAATTTTAGCTGCTGCAGCGACCATTTCACTCGTTAGTCCCCGGCGGATCCGGCTAATTTCCTGGTTTGCCGTAGATTCAGCCAGCAGGTTCTCACGCAGGTCGCTGACAGTCCAATTGGCGATAGATTGGTAGATTTTTTCATTAATAGATTCTTCGATGACACGGGAAACCTCGTCCTCCTCAGGAGGCAGCACGGGGTTATTGCGTATATCACTCAGAGTCAAATCAGCCAGGAGGTGACGTGCTGCAAGCCGCTCCTGAGCGTCATTGGCGGCGATACCCGCCAGTTGGTCCCCCGACTTTTCTTCATTCGCCTTCGCCAGAATCTCTTTTAAGCTATTAAATTCATATGTTTTATTAAGTAAGGTAATTTTGGTTTTCAAATTCCAATTCACCTCCCAGTTCCTTTTTCATATTTTAGGGGTTAACGAGGAGTTACTCGCCTGTTTTTCCGATTTTACTTGTCAGTTCGGCCAATTTACTCGTTGCTTTTCCATTTTACTCGCCAATTTCCCGGTATTACTCGCCAACCAGCTATTCCCGGTTAGGAAAACGCCAGCGTCTTCACGACAACGGGCACCATTGTATCATTCAACGGCTCTCCGATATCAATATAGTCGCCGTGCTCAACCACCACCTGGTCAATACAAATCACGTCCATATCAGCCGCTAACTGCAGTCGCAGCGCCTGCCCCAGGGCTTTAGCCATGTCATTTTCGCAGACTACGACAAGGACTGCTGCCTTAGGAAAAAGCCGTGTATAGACCTTCCCAAGTACTTCCGCCAGTTCCTTTAGCTTTAAATAAGGCAAATAGGGCATTTCCGCTAAACTAATCGCAAACGGCACTTCAAAATTTCCATGGAATAATTCCTTCCCCTGTAAAAAAAACCGTTCAATATACTGCTCCAAAGCTGTATCTGAATAGCTCATTTTAACAACTGGGATGTTTCTTAGCGGCAGATGCTCAGGAGCAATTGATATCGTTGCACCGCTTATTTTCGTTGTCTGCATGCCTGCCCCGATGACCGTAGCCCTCGAGGTTTGCGCCGCCTCCACCACGGAAAGAGGATAGTTTTTTAAAGCTTTAATCAGTTCTCCAGCCAAAATAGGACCGATGTCGTTATATTTCGCCGCATCATCCAATGTCGAAGGCGGCACTTCCAATGCCAGCCTCCCCACACCCCCTGAAATCATGACCTCATCAATCATGGGTAGTGTTTCGGACGAAGCACTGTGAACCAACGACTTAACAGCAGCAATGGGCATCTTCCCCACTAAACAGTCCAGCATGTCTTTGCACAAAACAGAAGAAAGTTCAGAAAGCTGCTTTAATGTCAGCCGCATCCCCTTTTCCACCAAGAAGTTTTTAGAAAAAAGCCAAAGCTGTAAAGATGGGGATACCGCCGAGACTTCACCGGCAGAATCGATTTCGATCAGTCGGCCGCCGACATGAAAGGTTATAGTATCCAACACTTTACCTTGCTGAAAAAAGGCAACGTTAGCAGTACCGCCGCCAATATCGATATTGGCGACAATACCCTTCACCTTTTTTGAGTACTCAGAGGAACCCGAGCCCCGTCCAGCCAATACGCCTTCCAAGCTAGCTCCGGCAATGGCTACAACGAAGTCCCCGGACCGTTCCGCCAAATAATGCAGCAGCGCATCGGCATTTTTCTTAATCGCCGTTTCCCCCGTAATGATTACCGCACCTGACTTGATATCCGATAGTGACAATCCAATCCGTCGATATTCCTGTTCAAGCCAGCCCGCCAATGCCATAAGGTCAATTTCATCTCCATTTTTCATAGGAGTGGAAATTATGTCACTCTCATAGGTGACCTTTCGATCAATAATATCAAAGTGAGGCAGGGCAAAATGGCTCGACACCCTCCCTAACCTCAGTTCGCTTAAAATCAATTTCGTTGTACTTGTGCCAATATCAATGCCGACACTTTTTATTGCTTCCATGCCCAATCTAAAACCCCTCCAGACCGCTATCTGTACCGCTCCTAAAAATTCAAATAAGATTCAATAGGGCCGCCTTCAAATCCGGTATTCCTAAAAGAGTGATGGACGAAATTTTATATATTGAATGATTTGACAAAACTTGCCTCAGCAGTTTTTCAGCCTTTTCCAAATCCGCATTTGGATGGTCTATTTTGGTGATGACACCAATAGGAATCAACGGAAATCCCTGCGCAAAATTCGGCGGCAGGAACTGCTCATGGCGAGTTGCGTCTTGAATGATTAGGAGAATCCGCGCTTCCAATGCTGTCGCGATTAAAGAACGGTAAAACAAAGGATTTTCACTATACTCCCCAGGTGTGTCAATGATCCAATCCATATAGTTTAGTGCCTGTGTTTTGACAGCGGGTGTCGGGTCCTCAAGCAGTCGTTTGGTTAACGTAGATTTTCCTGACCCAATAGGACCAATTAACATCACTTTCCCTTTTTTCATGACCTAGTGATCTCCGCAGGCTCAAATTTCAAATGCCTGCTCAGGAATTGATTGATAGCTTGGATGGCCATTTCTACATTAGAGACCGTTCCGCAGATGACAAGCGACCCGGTAAAGCGGTCCAAATACCCAATCTCGACATCTGCTGCTTTGGTAGCAATATCAGCCGCAATGATGGCGGTCTCCGTTGGAGTCAATGTCAAAATTCCAATCGCCCCCGCTTGACCAATTCCAAGCTTTGTATATAAAGCTTCATCAGGATTGGCTATAATGTGTGCCAATGTCAGCTGCTTCCCCGGTACATATTCCTGAATGACGCGCTGCTTTTTCTCCATCCATCTTCACACCTTTAATCGCTATTCTTCCCCTTCTCCTACCTCAAGGGAATCGACAATTCCAACCACCACTGCATCGATCGGGGCATTTTTTGAAAAAATAGCCCTTGCCGGACTGCCCCGTGAAACAATTACACGTTCACCGCGGCCGGCTCCAATTCGATCAGCAGCAATAATCGGAGCCCCTGCCGGCTCCCCTTTCCAGTTGATAGGCTCAATGATCAGCAGCTTCAGTTGGCTCATGCCATCCTCCTTTTGAGTAGCCCAAATGCTGCCCATGACCTTCCCAAGAATCATCCATCCGCCCCCTCTTCAATGACTTTTACCCCTTTTTCCTTCAGAAAATCCTTTGCCAACGGTGTCAGGATCGTCCCTTTCCTAATATTCAATGTCTTCGAGATTCCCAGATTCCCAGCAAGCCATTCCACTGTTAACACCTTTCCTATAAAGGTCCCCCCGGATTGTTGGTCCTTTTTTTCTTGGAAAAACAAACTAATAATTTCTTTATGCATATAGGATTGCTTGAAAAAACGAATACCAAGGTTGGTGAGTTCCTGCTTATAGGACTCAAATCGTTTCTTTAGTGGGAGCGGTAAATCTAGCGTTTTTAGGGTACAGCGGTCGGCCCGTTTGATACCGGGAGAATCACCGCCAACGATGACCGGTTTCTGGAGAACGAGGGCCGCAAAGATAATTTCCGATTTCACAGAACCCTTTAATCCATGACAGACACGGGCGGCGTTATCCAAGTCGATTTCCGGGATGACAATGGCATCATAATCCTTTGGCAGCTCAATCGGTGCTTTGGCATACTCGTCCGCTGCTACTACCTGCCCTGCTCCGGTGGCTTGGATATAGCTGCCCCCAAGCCATCCTGATGTCTCACCGTCAAGTAACAGAAAATCATAATCTATCGGATGTTTTTTTAGGACCATCAATTGGTCAACAAAGGGCTCGTGCGCTGAACTGTCACAAAATACAAACAGGACTTTTATTCTAGGAGTCTCTTGTTCGATAAGTTCACGAGTAATCCGTTCTACCAATTTCTGCAGCTGTCCTTTATCCATTTTTAACACTCCCAACCGCCATTTACGTTATGCTTTGCCCTTCCAGTTTCGGGAGAATCAGTTCAATATCGGAGTGTGGCCTTGGTATCACATGGACGGAAATAAGTTCTCCCACCTTGGACGCTGCGGCTGCCCCGGCTTCTGTAGCAGCCTTGACAGCACCAACATCACCGCGGACCAATACCGTTACAAGCCCGCCCCCGACCTGAACCTTCCCTACCAAACTAACATCCGCGGCTTTCACCATCGCATCCGCAGCCTCAACCGCTCCCACCAATCCCTTTGTTTCAATCATTCCTAATGCCGACGTTTCTCGTCCCATTTTTGGAACCTCCTTCATTTTTTTAACCATCTCTCCTAAAACATCTTATGTGGATACTGAGCTATTTTTTGAATTGTGTCCGCAAAGACTTCCGCTGCTGCTTTACAGGAGGATTGGCTTCCCGTCAGAAGCCCCCCGCCAAAGTTGGTTTCTGTCGGCGGGCCATAAAAAACGCAAATCCTTACGTCTGCAGCCTTCAACGCTGCATCCAGCCCCACCATCGCCTCAAGCGGAGGAGCAATTAAATACGCTAGTGATTCCCCCGTTTCAATCCCGGCTAAACTCGATAAAAACGAACCCGTTCGAGAAATGGTATGGGCAAAGTAGGCATGATTCCCAGCCTCGTCCACCGCATAAAAAGCCGGACCCTCATTGATCATCCTTACAGCTACCTCCAAGCCGCTCTTCACTTCAGATGGTGTAGCCCCTCCTAAAATTCCAATAAACTCTCCCGATAATGGACCTGAAGCATGTGCGGCCCCGGCATAAAAAGACTTTGCATATACGACTTCCACTGCGGCCATTTTCGTGGCCTCATCAATCGCAGTATAGCCGACATCATCACTCGTGCTGGTAACCAGCCCCAAACTTTTGACGTGGTCCGGAACCTTCAATGCCTCTCTTAATCCCTCATCAACATTTGGTATCAGCTGACTTGCCAAGGCTTGGGCAGGTAATCTTTGTAGCCTCATGAGTTCCACTCCCTATTAGCAAAAAGGGTGCCCTGATGGCAGTATGACACTTCATCTAAGGCACCGATGTCAATCTCTATTCAATTTGCTAGGTTACTACATCCTATTATTCTTAATTCAATTTATGCAAAAATTCCTAATTTAGAATTTCCTTGATCATTTGATATATAAAAAGACCTTCAAAAAAAGGAAATGAAAGGAATTAACAGAATAAATAGATTAGAGGGAATCATCCTTATCAAAATTTAAAAAAGGTGGTTTACAATGGTTAATGATTTTCGTTTTTCACATCGCCTGAAGGTCCGCTATTCTGAAATTGACGGTCAGAAGATTGTTTTTAACGCTCACTATATGACTTATATAGATGTTGCTGTTACTGAATATTTCCATGAGGGATTGAAGTTAGACTTTGAAGAGGCCGATTTTGATTTTGTTCTGGCAAAATCTACTTTGGAGTTTAAAAAGTCGGCAGAATTGAATGACTGGCTGAACATTTGGTGTAAAATGTCCAAGATAGGTAACACGAGTATGACCCTGAATTGCATGATTACTAGAGATGGTGAAACAGACCCAATTCTTTTAGCCGAAATTATTTACGTCAGCTATGATGCTAAAACAAAAACAACCCGGCCAGTGCCAGCTCTAGTTCGCAGTCGAATTGAAGAATTTGAGAACGGCTTATTGACCCCGTAATTATTGAGATAAATAACTAGTATGCACAAAAAAGGCGGCCGTCTTTTTAAGGGGCCGCCTTTTACTTCGTAATAATACTATTTTTTTTAAAAAATCCGATTCGGTGCAAGGAAATAAAGACATTGCTGGCCAACCGCTTCTCTAGTCAGTTCCTCCCATGCTCCCTTATAAAAGGCCAGCTGGCTGCTATAAAAGTCACGAAGTTTTTCATAATCCTCCTCGTGGACAGCCCGGTCTGTCTTATAATCGACAATGGTCCATTTGTTATTCCTTTTATAAATAAGGTCAATGACCCCTTTTACATAGAAAGGATGCTTGTCCTTTGGACCCGCGGTAATCTGTGAATAAAGCGGGTGACCTTTAACCACTTTAAAGGTAAATGGCACTTCCGTAAGAACCTCATCTGCCGTCCGCAGCTCGTCCCAAAGGGAAGAATTTTTAAATTGGTCTAAATAGGCCGTGACTTCCGTCTCTTTTTCTTCATCCAATCCATGTTTGCTTAACGCAATTTTTATATAATCCGCAACATCATAACCCTGGACCGCTTTTTCAAAAACATCATGAACAACCGTGCCCCATTCCTTGCCGCCTCCAGATTCTCGCTCAATCGTCAGTTCTGAATAATCCTTGTCCTTTGTTGGCGTCCAATGATCGTAGGTCTTCATTTTGCTTGGTTCAAGCCAAGCAAGCTTATTTGAGGTTTTTGCTTGGAATTCACTGAGGGTGATTTCCTTTGGTACAGATTTATTATCCCAGACATCTATTTCAGGAACCTCAAGCTCCTCGATCGCTTCCATCGCAAACAGAATATTCCATGGGTTTTTCTTGTTATTCCCGTTGGCACTGATTATCAAAGCTTTCTCCGCACGGGTGGCGGCCACATAAATTATCCGAAGTTCTTCCTCCGTAAGATACTTTAGCTCCTCCGCTTTATGAATCTCCCACTCCTTGGGAATCGCCGTCTCCCAGGACTGGTAGCCGTTATCCACCTTAAACATGAAGTACCCTTTTGAAGTCAGGTCCTCGCGTTTAATGTGCTTTGATAAAAACGATTCTGGGCTAACCGACTTGGCCGGATGGGCTAAAAAGACAATCGGTGCCTCAAGTCCCTTTGCCTTATGGACATTCATGAGGCGCACGGCATCTGCTTCTTCTTCCAAATTGGCGACAACCGATTTTTCAAAAATCATTTCGGTAAGGGTTTCTATCACCTGCTTATAGGTTGTCTTTCCTCCCGCCTCCTGTTTTCTCAAGGCCTCAAGCATTTGCAGCAGGCTTTTATAGGTTCGTTTGCCATGTTCATGCATTAATAGCAAGGGGTAGAAACCAACATCCTCGATCATTTTTTCAATTGCAGCTGTCGGCGGCAGGTTGCGAATCATTCGTTGATAATAATTTAGTTTCGAAATGGTTGTTTTAAATTTATCCTTAACGGTTGGTGCCAAATCTGCCGGAATATCGGTGTACAGCGAAAAGCGCCCCTTGGCCCGCTTCCATTGATACAATTCATCATCACTGATTCCAAAGAAAATCCCGCGGAGGACGGCAACAAAGCTTACCTCATCTGTCGGATCAAGGAAGGATTTTAAGAGAATCCATAGATCCTGAAACTCTCTCGTTTCACCAAGGATGACCTCGCCGCTGATGCTGACCGGAATGCCGGCATCCTCCAAAACTTTCGCATAAACAGCAACCCCGTCATTATATCTGGTCAGCACCATAAAATCCCGTGCCCGATGTCCTTGCCCGATAAGATTCCGAATCGAAAGCGCAATATTTTCTGCATCCTTATGGATAACTTCCTCTTTCTTAGAAAAATCTGCCGGGACCGTCAACCGCTTTACGCCGGAAAATTCGTTTCCCGAATCTACGTGATAAGAGATCAATGGACGGTATGCCGCTTGGTAATCGGTCTCTACTTCTGGCAGATGATGTTCAAAAACCGTATTTAATTCGGTTGTGACCGAATCTAAGGTACGGAAGTTCGTCGTCAGCTGCAGCACTTCCCCGCCATGCTCCTCAATTAATTGTTTGACACGGTTATAGGTGTCAATATCGGCCCGGCGGAAACGATAGATGGCCTGCTTTGGGTCCCCGACGACAAAGAGTGAGCCCGGTTTTGGCTTGCAGCTTGTCCAGTTTTTCTCATTCGGGTCCTCACTGGTTAAATAGAACATAATCTCTGCTTGCAGGGGATCGGTATCCTGAAATTCATCGACGAGCAGGTAACGGTACTTTCCTTGAAAATAACTGCGGACCTCAGCGTTTTCCTTCAGCAGCCTGGATGTATGCATCATTAGATCCTGAAAATTCAGCAAGGACCGTTCTTTTTTTAGCTGTTCGTATGTCTGAACCGCACCCTTTAGAAAGGCAATAATCTTAGGATGGCAATATTCCTTCCAGGCTTGAATCAGAGGCTTGATTTTCACCGCAAATTCTGATGAGATTTTCTCTTCATAAAATTTGGCATCTTCCTTGGACGGCCAGCGGTTATAGGTTGGCTTTAAATTCTTATCGAACAAAGTAAAAATACCAATGATATCCGTTTCCTTCGGAGAATCTAAAAACCTTTCCCGTTGCACGGCCATCAAAATTGCCTTTTGCAGGGTGTCATAGCCCCTTTCTGGCTCCTGTTCCGGCACGCTTTTCCGTGCTTCCCTTATGATATTCATAAATGTTTGGTAGTCCGCAAACATCTCTGGTTTTGGTACAGATTCTGCGACCCACTCTACATCAGAATATTCCTTAACATCCTTTAGCCATGGAAACAGGTTATCCGTTGAGATACCTAATCGTTCCATTTCTTCAAGCTGACCGGGGGCGTAATCCATCAAGTCTTGGAGATGTTTTTGCCAAGCTTCCTCCAAAACATCGGCATCATCCGACTCCTCAAGTTCCTTAAAGGTTAAGTCCAATTTTGCCTCAATAGGCCGCTCCCTTAGCAGCTTGGCGCAAAAGGAATGAACCGTGCCAAGAAAGCAGCGTTCTATATTTTTCACGGCCTCTCCGAAACGGAATTCCGCATCAAGGTCCGATTCCTTATTCCAAGCCTCTTCTAATTTAGCTTGAAAGCGGACCTTCAGCTCATCTGCAGCTTTCCTAGTAAAGGTAATGGCGACAATCTGGTGAATCTCAGCACTTCCGGTATATATAAGGTTGACCATCCGGTCCACAAGGCTCGTCGTTTTCCCTGAACCGGCGCCTGCTTCCACCAAGAAATTCGTTCCAAGTTCATGCTTTATTTTTTCGCGGGCAGCTTGGTCAAATATCACCTTAGTCATAGGCCCGCACCCCCTTTAACTTCTGGTTAGATTGTTTCATTTCAAGGGTATCTTGATTGTAAAAATGGCGGCGGCAGACAAGCTTAAATTCACAGTACTTGCAATCCTCTATGTCATCCGTCATTTCAAAATGTCCATGTTTAATTACATCAATTAATTTTTCCAAAATATCTAACCCATTGGTTCTGAGGGTGGCATCCTGTTTCCTGGTGAATCGCTCGGCCATCCCCTTTACGGTTGGAAAATAATATGAGCTTTCTTCCACGGCCCCCTCACCAAGCTGAAGATGCTGCTCAATCGCCAAGGCATAAATCATATGCTGAAGCTGACGGCCGCCTTTAAAGGCGCCATTTTTCTTATATCCGTAGGTGCTTCCTGTTTTGTAGTCAATGATGTGGTAGGTTCCGTCACTTGACCTATCCACACGGTCAATGATACCAGAAATCCTTAATTCTCCTGAAGGAAGCTTGATGACTGCAGGTTCTTTCCCGCCTATTCCAAAGGAATATTCAAAGTCAATCGCCTCATACTCTTCGCTATGGCGCTCCTCTTCCTTAAGAAAAATTTTGCAGCACTCCAGAATATCATTCATTTCCCTTAAAAAAATGCGTTCATTTGGCGGCGGCAACACTTCCTTTTGCTGCTCAACTAAACTAGTTGCTAAAGCAATGAGCTTGTCTAAATGAAGCGCATATGAAGGCTTAGCATTTTCCTTTTTTAACTGCTTATAAAAATTTTCAAAAATGCTGTGCAGAAGACTTCCCCTCAAGGCAGGATTGAGCCATTTGTTGGCATTAAACGAAATTTCCTCAATTGGCTTGACGCGCAGCACTTCTTTTAAGAAATAAGAATATGGACACTTGGCAAGCGTTTCAAGTTTTCCGGCGCTCATCTTTTTCTTCTGATTAAGGAGTGGGTCATCTTCGTTCGTGTCAATCTGAACAAGACCGTCAAATTCAGAAAAACCACTTGAATTCCGCCTGATTTCCGCCTCCACCCCGTGCTCTAAATTCGCAAAATGACCAAGAATTCCCTTAGTCAATTTGGCAGGCTGATTATCGGCTAATTTTTCATTCCAGTAATCTTTATCATCCAAAATATCGCCTGCAATGATGGAGGTTGGAAGTAATTTCAATGCTTTAAAGTCTGCAGTTTGATCTCCGGTCATAAGGCGATAACATTGCAGGACCACAAATGCTGGATTCATGACACGGTTATCATTGATATCAAAATGACAATAGCTGACTGTTACGGTTCCGGCAGATTGTGCCATTACCTGCAATAATGTATATAAATTGATCTGGCCCTTTTCGCTCCGCAGCGGCAGGCTGCTGCTTAGTTTTCTCCGTTCCAAATCTAAGAGCAGCGGGTCCTCACCGGCATTACCTGGAAACTTTTTATTATCGAGACCGACAAAAAACACGTTTTTGCGATTATTATAAATTCCTTTTTTATAGGAGGTTACATGAAGATGCCCCGGTTTCGATCGTGATTGCTGAACCCGAAGCGACAGCAGCAAGTCCTTCACCTTTTCAATTACGTCATATTTAGGCAAGGCTTCTTCTGCGAATGGAATAATTTTTTCAATCCCCTCAAGCAATGCAGTTTTGCTAATCTCATCCAAGCCTGAGCTGGTTTTGCTGAAATTTTTTAAAATATAAGCAATACCTGTTAAGCATTTTTTATAGTTAATTGTTAAATCAAAGGCCGGCAGCTTTTTGAAAATGGAAGAGAACCACTGCTTTAACCATGAAAATTCCTTTAATCGAGTTTCATAGTATGGGTCTTCAGAGTTTAAATTTTCAATTTCCGCCACTAGACACGCCCCATACCTCTCCTCTGACCAACCAATCTGTAAATCCCTTAAAATCCTGGCCATTCTTGTTTTTGACGGGGCCTCATCATCCAATTCGAGGAGCCCTTCATTTAACAAATCAAGAAATGCTTGCACACTATAATTCGACTGAATCCATTCCAGCAGACCTGAAACTAGACGGCCGGGACGGCTGAAGGAAATCGGCAGCCCTTCCCCGTAAGTAACCGGAATGTCTATTCGCTGGGACAAATGATAAAAAAGGGTAACATAGGAATCAGCGCTAGTATAGTAGATGACATTTTCATCAAGCGATGATTTGGACTTTTTTATCTGCTCCAGAATTTGTTTCACTTCCAGTTCTTCAGTTTTGGCGGTGAAAATATGCAAATCAGGCTTACCGCCTACCTGATCCTGTTGATAAAGATAGCTGAGTGGTGCGGGCTCACCCCAGCGAACAGAACTCAAGCTAGTCCGCTCAGGTAAATCGATGCCAAAAACGAGTGCCAGTGGAAGTTTAGCAGTGTTTTCAGGCAGAATTTTTTCAAGAAGTTGTTCTTCGAGTTGTGAAAGTTGTAAATTAGACTGCAGAATAAACAATTTCTTTTCATCAATTAGGGCATATTCCATTGCTTGAGTTAACAGGTCAGCTCTGTCGATGAGTGTATTCGCTTGCAAAAGCTCTTCATACCCTGCAAGTATTTCAGCCATGTCCGCGGCTTTGTCCGGTGCCACAAAGGCATTCGCGTTCAAATTCTCTTTGGTATAACCGGTAAGCCGCAATGTTTGAATGGCCGAGTAAATGGCATGGCTGAAGGACGGGGTAATCTCCATTCCTGAAAAATAATGGAGAGCCCCCTGTTCCTTTAATCTTTTAAGCAGTGTATACGTAATATGAACCCCAACCGTCTGGTCGAGCAATTCCGTAGGCTGGCCTGCATTCAATTCAACAATGCTCTTGGCCAGATCCAAAACAGTTCGATATTTAAGATTAACCGCCTGAAAGTCTTTTTTTATGAAGGCTTCGTTTATTTGTTCGCCAATTGTATGAGAATCGACAATGACAATTTTCTCGCGAAAGGGATCTCTCATACAAATTTCATTAAGTTCATTTACTAAAGATTCCATAAAAAAATCTCCTTGTATCAATTTACAATTAGTTACATTTTTATTATCTCACATTTCCTTCCAAATGGTTTACCATTTTTGGTAAAACTAAAAAGAGGCGGGCTTTAAGACCTTCCTCTATTCATAGGTTTGATTCATTTTTTGAATTTCCGCTTTTATTTCTTCCACTAAATCCCGAGGCTCAAGCACCTTTACATCACTTCCCCAGTTAAGCAGCCAGCGGACAAGACCTTCGCTTCTGTTTGCTTTTACCCTAAGCCAGCCAAAAGCTTCATCAATTTTTTTCATATCGGCACCAAGCCCAAAGTAATCGATCATGACATTCACCAAGGACTGTTTAAACTTCAGTGTAATCCACTGTTCTTTGCCAGCGTACATATTAAAGGATTTGTTAATGTAATCAGAGATATTGATATCAGCCTTAAAGAAAAAATCCTCCGTGCATTGGACGTTCCGCATCCGGTCTACCCTGAAATGGCGGAACTTCTCCTCACCGTTTAAGATCCCTATCAAATAGTAATAATCATTTTTCCAAATGAGTGCGTGCGGGCTGACCTCATAAAATTCACCATTGCGCTGGAGGACAAAATTTTTATCAATATCGAATTTACCATATTGAAACTTAATTTTTAAACTTTCATTAATTGCAATTTGAATTTGGTCAATTTCATACCGCAGCTGCTGGTAGGTACTGCGAATCGAACTTTCATAATGTGTCGGATTCGGAAGCTTGGCTGCAAGATGCTTGCTGGTCAGACCCTTCACCTTTTCTATCAACTGTTCTGCCTCTTTTTTTGTAATAAAACGTGCTGAAAGGATAGCGTTTATTAAAAGTCTCAATTCGTACTGCTCGAACCGCTTATTTTTATGACTGTAATATTTCTTCCCAGCTGCTCCCCTGGTAACAAAAATTTCGAAACGCTGGTTAGTTAAATCCTCGATGTCACGAAGAATGGCACGCTGTTCAAATTCAAAACCCGGTCCAAACTCCTGACGAAGTCTTTCAATTATTTCTCCCATTGAAAGCTCATTCGTTTCATCTGTTTCATTAAATAAAATTTCCCGCAACTTAAGCAGACGCTCTCCGCTTGGAGGCTTAGTCATCTAAAATCACCTTTCTTAAAAAAATTCCTTCTACCAGAATTCTACGTTAGTACTCATTTTACCTTCATGAAATATATTTTGGAAACTCGGACATAATAACCTCGATTAAACTTGAAAGGATGGGATGTTTGATGTCGTTAGAATGGTTTGACCGAGTTTGCAGTGAATTACAGGATCATCTTGAATCGATTTGTGAAGAATACGATCAAGCTGGCCACATGAAGATTGAGAGAGCTGCCAAGCATCCTAGGGTTGAGTTTTTTGTGGAGACCGCAGATGTTGATACTGAGGAACTAGACCGAGATTACTTTTGTACGCTGTTTTTTGACCCGCAAAACGAAGAATTTTATATTGACAGTTACGATGTTGACAGTGGTCATACTGCAAAAATCATTCTTTCAGACATTGAGGAGATTGTCGATGAGGTACATGAAAGTCTCCATGATTACATAAACGGCGAGGACCATTATACCGATGATGGGGTTTATCTTCAATCTGATGATGAATATTGTGAAGACGATGAAATTGAAATGGCGGATGATGACGAGGAGTATTTTGAAGGCGCACAAATAAACCGCGATGAAATTTTTGAAGAAATTGACGTTGAATGGTCCACCCCAGAGGTAACGGCCTTCAAGCATGAGGATGAAGTGGAAGTAACTTATCAGTTTGGCGTTGTTCAGGAAACCGGTGACGGTGTACTGAAGAGGGTCAACCGAATTTGGACGACCGAGGACGAGTTAATCAAGGATGAATCGCATTTTATTTTCAGTAAAGAAGAGGCGAGCACGATTATCGCGATGATTGCGAGCCATATGGATCAGTTAAGCGAATTTGATTTTTAAATAAGGAAAAGGGTGCTTTTTTAACGAGCACCCCTTTTTCATTCAACTGTATAATCAATCTGAATTAAATCCCATGGAGTAATAATGCCAAGCGGCTTTTCACCTGCATTTCCATTTTCCGTGATCACGACTGCTTCTAATTTATTCTTCTTTTTATGAGCCTTTTCAAAAATGTTTTCCACCTCGAATATATTAATCTCTTTTGAAATGAACTCTATTGACTGTTTCTTTTCAACCTTCATAATATCTGCAATCCGAACATCCGCCAGATTGACGATGCCGCTTTCCATATGCTGCGCCATCCATTTCATGATAGAGCCAGCGGTCAAAAGGCCGATGCACTTTTGATTTTTATAAATCGGAAACTTCGAATATCCATGCTGTTTAATGGCAGCAGTTACCTTTAAAATACTATCGTTTTCATCAAAGAAAACAACGTTCTTGGTTGCAATCGTAGGGGCGTAATTCGGCCTGCTTAAGATATTGGCGATTTTTTCGATATGATGGACCACTTTAGCATTGGGTTCTGCAATATAGAAGCCCACTGCCATCTTTTCGTGTACAATAGCATTCCGAAGTCTGGCATATTGCTCCAAATCCTTTTTAAAGGTTTCTATGACTTGATACTTTTTTGCTCCTACCTTCACTAATACAACAAATCTTTCATCATTGATCTGGACAATATCCCGAAGTGCATCATGGACCTGATTAAAGGCGACCTCGAAGCGCTCGGACAGAAGCTGATCCTGTTTATTTGCCGGTTTCATTGTTCTCTCCCATGTGAATGCTTTTTCTCTATTATACATTTTTTCATGGGTGGGAAATCAATTGAAAATACTTGTTAATAACTCCACCAAGCTTTATGTTAGATTTAACACAGTTGGAAAAATCTATTCCCTTTTCCATGTTTAGTGTAATATTGTTTGGATACTACATATTCTAAGGAGCCGATATGCGAACAATTACTCTATCAAATGGTCAAACAGTAGAAGTAGAATGTTTAAGCTGTGCCTTAACTAGCGGACTAATCCATCCGGATGGCGGGGTCATAATCGAAACAGACCATTTTCATGCCCATCAGGATGTCGCCTATCCCATTGAAGGCTTGGTTATCTTGGCTTCGAAGCGACATATTAAATGCTTTGATGAACTGACAGATACAGAAAAACACGATTATATTAATCTACTAACAAAAATCAGAAAAGCCCAAAGAGAAACGCTTGGTATTGAGTATGTTTATTACTTTTACAACGAGGACACTAGCCACCATTTTCACACCTGGCTTGTCCCCCGCTATGAATGGATGTATGATTTTGGCCGTTCGATAGAGTCCGTGAGACCGGTGCTGCTTCATGCCCGGAACAATATGATTGACGAAGAGAATAGACGAAAGGTATTTGCAGCGATTAAAGCATTAAAAAATGAATTAAATTAATATTTTCATGAAGCAAAATGATTTAAAATGAAATAAAAGACTTATAATAGGTGGGAGTTTAATTGGCTAATAAATATTGCCCAATTTGCGGGGAAGCTAACGGATGTATGTCAGGTGCAGGAGAACATGGAAATTGCTGGTGTGATGCCGAGAAATTTCCAAACGAAATCTTAGAATTAGTTCCTTCCGAAAGCATAAGAAGAGATTGCATTTGCAAAAAATGTTTAGATAAATTTCGGAAAGAGCAATTAAGCAGAAATACGATTAAGAAGTGATATTAAAGGGCAGTGAATCATTACAGTCACTGCCCATTTATTTTATTGGTTAGCCAATATTTTCACAAACTCATCTTCCAGTTTCTTTCCTTTTTCTTCATCCAGCAGATTGTTTAAAATGATTGAAAAAATTAATGTTTGACCGTTTTTTGTTGTTACATAGCCGGATAAAGAACTAACAGTGGAAAGAGTCCCAGTCTTTGCTTTTACCCTTCCTTGAACATCTGCGGTTTTCATCCGATAGCGAAGCGAACCGCCAGCCATTTTTTCAGGAACACCACTTACCGGTAATGAATTTTGATATGAAGAGAACCACGTTTCCTTTTGTACGACGAAAAGCAGTTTGGAAATTTCGTTTGCTGGAATTAAATCAACATGGGAGACGCCTGATCCGTCACGGATGACCATCGTTTTCGAATTTAACCCAAACTTCACCATTTCCAAATTCAAAACCTCAAGCCCCTTTTCCCAAGAGCCTTCACCGAGAACAACCTTTCCCATTTCCTTTACCAACATCTCAGCATGAACATTGTTGCTGAGCTTCATAAAGGGAACAAGTAGTTCTGACAATGGCATTGATTTGTGGGTAATAATTAGTATAGCATTGTCAGGTACTTTACCTGTCTTGATTTTCCCGGAAACTTTAATACCTTGTTCTTCTAATGATTGTTTAAAAAGCGCCAATGCATACCGCGTCGGTTCCCAAACGCCCACCCACTCTTTGACTGCTTTTGTTTTTATTGGGACAGTGCCTTCAATGGTTATCGTATTTTTTGCATGTTTCCGTTTGATGGTAATGTCTTTTTTATCATTTTCTCCAACCGTTACAGCATGATTGACTATTTTTACATAGCTGGTTTCCGGAGTAATTTTTACCTTCGGCTTTTCTCCTGCTTTGGAGCTTGGTGTCACGATAACTTCTACTGAACCTGAATCGTAGTCTGTAGTTGGTGATGCTGTCAGTGCTGAAATCTGTGCACCGTAATAAGTCGTTTCATCACTCCATGGCAGGTCAAGGGGGTATCGGACATCATCGAAGTGGGAATCATCACCTATTAGGTTTCCTTTTATCTTTGTGATACCATTCTTTCGTATTTCTTTAGCCAGGTTGTCAAAATTCTCTTTCATCAAGGTAGGGTCACCTTTTCCCTTTATATAAAGGTTCCCAGCAAGTGTTTTCTTTTTTACGGAACCATCAATATGTATTTCGGTTGGGAAGGTATAGTCTTCTCCTAAAACTTTCAGAGCTGCTGCTGCTGTAAGTAGCTTCATATTGGAGGCAGGTCGGAGCCGCACATCTCCATTATATTCATAAATCATCTTCCCATCTTCTGCTGACCGGATACTAATTCCGGCAATTGCCCCTTGCATCGTAAGGGAACTGCTCAATAGCTCATTAATCTGACTTTCTATTACTACAGACCTCCTTTCCGCAATAACCCTATCTTGCGCTATGTAATTAATAGTGGAAAATAAAATTATGAAGGAAAAAAGAATTCTTTCGAACAATAAATTTCCATCCTTTCTTTTTTCCTTAGAGTTTGTCCAAAACCTCCAAAAAATAGATGTACAGGCAAACTGGACAAAACTATTAAGTTTTTATAATAGCTATATGATCCCTTATATAAGCCCAATTTTGTGGAAATGGGAGGGTGATTTGCCAAAATGTCGTTCCAGCTAATTGATAAATATCAAGCAATCGATACTTTTCAATCAAGCTCCTGATATCTTCAAACCAGACAATACGTTCTTCCACACCACGCCAATAGCGGTACCAGGGCGATTTCGCAAAAAGGTCAATTTGAATGGGGGAACCAGTTGAAATTGCCCGATTTTGGGCCGCAAGAACTGACATAGCTTTTGTGGCATTCGTCCTTACTGCTTTATCATATCCATACAATGCAATAGCCATTTGCAATTTTCGTGGGGGTATTTGGGTGATGGAATACTGAATGACCTGCTCCAACCATGTTATAGGGGCAATAGGATCCGGCGGTCCGCCGGGATATCCGTAATCAATTGTCATGACTGCTACCATATCGGCCACCCGTCCGATTGCCGCATAGTCATAAGCACCAATAATCCTATTGGTAGGGATATCCTCTGTTTTTGCATGAACATTCACGTGTAAAACAAGGTCCCCTAATCCCCTTTTTAATTCGGTTAAAAATGAAATAAAATCTCTCCTTCTTTCCGGAGGAATAAATTCAAAATCAATGCTCACTCCTCCATATCCCCGCTGCCTCGCAAGGTTGAGAATGCTGGCTACCAAATTTCTCCGAAATTGTTGGTTTTCGAGGATCCTTCCCGCAAGATCGGGACTAAAGCCGGCACTTGTAAAATTTCGGATCATTAATAACGGTTTTATGTTTAATTGTTTACTTCTGGCTACTAGTGCTGCATCCTCTAATTCCCTATATGCAAATCCTTCGTCAGTAAAGGAATAAGCAACAATAGCAAGGTAACTAAGCTGACCGGCAACCGAGTTTAAGGCAGTTAAATTAGCACTTTCAGAAGAAGGAACTATAAATCCGAGCGCAGCCATTTGTAATTTAAGCGGAGAAGGAATGTGAATAATTTGACCGATACGAAGTTGGTTGGGGTGGATGCCTGGGTTTGCAGCTAAAATAGAGGCAGGGTCCGTATGAAATTGAAAAGCCAAATTCCCAATTTGGTCACCCGCTTTAATTCGATAGAATCTAATATGAGGAAGGTTATCTGGCAGGTAGAGGGCTAGGCCTGGAACAACGACGGATGCGGATACCAGCCCATTAAGATTGAGAATGGATTCAATTGGAACATTATACTTGTTTGAAATTGCCCATAAATCTTCCCCGGTTTGAACCACATGAACAGTCATAAATCCCCCTCCTTTCTAACATCATATGGGCAATTTAGCTTAAAATACTAATATCGGCAAAATAAACGCCCTATTTTTAATGCTAACATCCTTTCTTGCCTCTTCCTCCTAGGGCAAATAAAAAAGGCCCCAAACCAGGCCTTTAAAATTAAAACTCATCCTCATCATGCCAATATTTTTTAAACCGCGCACGGTAACAGGCATCACAGGTTGGAAATGGATGGTCCCAGGCAAGTCTTTTGCCGCAATTCTTGCACTTTTTCACAAATTTCTTGATGTCAGTTTTCAACCTTTCCTGGACCTTGTCACTGATTTCTTCACGCAGACGTTCCCAATAGCTAGCTTCGGTCGGCTCACCCAACCGGTATAAAAATAACAAATGCAGACCGATTGCCTTATAGCTTAATTCCAGTTCCTCCAGACTGCCTTCCTTTACAATTGGTTCCGGAAGCTCCCTTCCCTGAACAATTGCATACATTGTATCTTCCCACTGCTTCACAAGCGCTTGTTCATTTTTGGAAAAGGGCAGATGCAAAAAGCTGTACAAGTCTGTCAGTGTCAATCGCGCTTCGATTTCACTCCCGGCAATTTTTCTGTATAGTGACCGCTCCTCTGACAAGGAAGCCTTCTTTGTCCCTTTTGGGCTTTCAAATTTTTCCCACAGTGCAAAGAATGTATCCAAATCATGATAATAGCGTTGGAAACGTTCAAATACTGACGACGTGGGAGCGATAGCAAACGTCTGGACCGGCCGATCCTCCTGCAAGAGTAAATTCTTCATTTTTTTAATATCATTAGTAAAGGCCACCTTACCGACATCATAAATCCCCTTTCGTCCGGCACGGCCCGCTATTTGCTTCACTTCCTGAGAATTTAAAAGCCTTCTTCTCGTTCCATCAAATTTTTCATTTTCGAGAAAAACAATCCGGCGAATCGGCAGGTTCAAGCCCATCCCGATGGCATCCGTCGCGACAATCACCTTTGTTTTTCCTTCATTAAAAAGGTGAATTTGCTTCTTGCGTGTTTCCGGTGGCATGCTGCCATATATCATGCTGACTGAATGGCCGTCATTTTGCAGCCGAGATGCCATTTCCAATACCCGTCTTCTTGAAAAACAAATAAGGGCATCCCCTTTTTTAATATGTTTAATATGGAATTCCTTCGATTCCACCTCAAGAGGGGTATCGCGGCTATATTCATTAATCGTGATATCGGAATCACCTAAAAGCTCAAGCAGCATTTCCTTCGAATTGCGGCTGCCAATAATATGGACTTCCTCCGCATTTGCTTTGGTGATGGCCTTATACCAAGAAAAGCCTCGGTCCTTATCGGTTATCATCTGAGCTTCATCAATCACGACGACTTCGTAATATTCCTTTTCATGAAACATTTCAACCGTACAGGAAATATGGCCAGCTCCAAGGACAACCTTCTCTTCTTCTCCTGTTTTCAGATTACACGGTGTGCCTTCAGCATTTAATTTATCAAATACCTCAAGTGCCAAAAGTCTTAATGGTGCTAAATACAAGCCGCTCTCAGCATGCTTCATCCTCTCTAAGGCATGATGTGTTTTGCCTGTGTTAGTATCGCCAATATGCAGGACATAGCGGATGTGACGTAAGTTAAGGGAAGGGTCATATTCCGTACCGAAAATATCCCTCATAATCCGTTCTTCCTCGGACCTTTTCCGCTCCAGCTCTGCCAATTCTTCTGCCCGTTTTCGTTCTCTTTCCTCTAAATCTTGATCAAGCAGCTTCCGGTGAACTTCTTCATCAAATGGGATATCAACAAGCTTCAATAAGTCGGCAACGTATTCTTCTTGGATGTCCTCTAAATAATAACCAATTACATCATAAATCACATTAATCATACATTCTTTAACGAATGCTGCTGTGAGCGGCTTAGTAAAAGTCTCATTAAACCTCTCTTTCAAATCCTTAGGCAATTCCTGTAATACTTTATTAGGCAGTAATTCTGAAAGATAATCCGAAATCAAGCTTTCATATACATAGTAGTATGTCTCGTATTCAAAATAGCTTCGCCCCCACTCGTGAGGAGGTTTATGGATATCACCGGTCAATTCTTCGAAAAAATCAGCAACTGTTTGATATGAAAACGAATCAAACGAACCTTCTGAGACTAACTTCTCCTCCAGAGCCACAGGATCTATAGACTGAAATTTTGTACTCGATTCAAAATCAGCTGCTAATTGTTTCGCTGTGAATTGACGTATATATAAGTAGACACGTGTGTATTGTTCTTCGATGATGGCAGCTGCTTCGTCTTCTATTTCTTCACGAAATTCTGCTTTTTCTTCTTCAAGCAGCCTTTCTTGCTCCCTAATAAAGAAGTTTTCTTTTGCCTGCTCAAAGCGGGTTTGCCAATCCTCATCATGTTCTTTAAAGTTTTCTATAACCCAAGTAAGCGTATCGAAAGGTTGATACGTCCTCATTTCATCACGGAACAGCTTATTAATCAGCTTCCGGTCAACACCCTGCACCTCATAATCTCTTTCACTCAAAAATTGCTTCTTTTCATTTTTCGAGACATCGTTCGTTACTTTGTTTAGCCACACATTGATCCAAATTTGTCCAATGTACTGGCCTCTGTCTGCCAAGTATTGCTCAAAAGAAGGCAGGGTTTCACTGTATTCAAAATAACGTTCCATATCCTGCAATACTTTTTGTTTCGTATGTTCAATTGCTTGAGGGTAAATAGCTTCGAGCTTGCTCATATAAATCCCTTCTTTAATATAGATATTTTCTTTCTTTTTGCAAAAATGTTATGTATAATGTTCAGTAAGAAGTGCATATAGTAAAAAAGACCGAGCATGACGACAGGTACTCGCTCGGCCATGCAATAGCTGGTTCCCATCAAGGGGATTCGGCAAAAGAAGGGCAAAAATCCACCGCTTATGCTTGCCGGCTCAAGGGTGGATTATTTTTTTTGGTGAAAAGACAGAATTGTGATAATCAGGCTGGCAAACGAGACAGCTAACATCAAGGCCTGAAATACTGTCAAACAGCATCACCCCCTTTCATTCGGAGATGTGCCGTCCACCCTTGAGAAGTCCTATTCTATTGCAATTTAGATTATACCATTAAAAACCAAAACGAACAAGCGTTCCCTAAATATTATGTAACTCGCAATACTTATCCACTAATTCTTCAATTTGGTCCAATTCCGGAAAATTCCCGGCAAACTGAAATTGGATTTCTTCAATAAACTCATCCCTATTGTAGACGTGAATCGCCCCATTTTGCTGGATTACACTATATTCTGGTACAAACCGAAAGCCGCTTCGTTCAATTGCCCCCATTTTTATAGCCCCTTTAAAGTTTTTTCATAGTATTTGCAAAAAATATATCGCTAAACCCTTTTAAATAAACAAGTTTCCTTTTAAAGGATTGTATTTCATAACGGCAGATGACAAAAAAAGAACGGCACCATAAAAAGTGCCGCGCTCTCAATCAACTTATGCAGTTGTATAAACTTCCTCCCGATTTGCTTCATGGCGAATGGTGGCCTGGGCAGCAGCCAAACGTGCTAAAGGCACCCGGTATGGCGAGCAGCTGACATAATCCAAACCAGTCCGGTAACAGAAATCAATTGAGCTTTTCTCTCCGCCATGTTCCCCACAAATGCCTGTTTTTAAGGAAGGTTTTGTTGCACGGCCAAGCTTAACGCCAGTTTCCACAAGCTTGCCAACACCATCCTGGTCAAGAACAGCAAATGGATTCTCTGGCAGTACCTTGTTTTCAATGTATGCCTGCAGGAATTTCCCTTCTGCATCATCACGGCTGTAGCCGAACGTTGTTTGCGTTAAATCATTGGTTCCGAAGGAGAAGAAATCAGCCTCCTCGGCGATTTGGTCTGCAGTAAGCGCAGCACGTGGAATCTCAATCATTGTGCCGATTGTGTAGTTAAAGGCCTTACCCGTTTCTTCCTGAACACGTACAGCAGCATCGACAACCAACTGACGCATTTGCTTCAATTCATTGACGTGACCAACAAGTGGAATCATGATTTCAGGCTGGACTACCAAGCCCTTTTCCGCTACTCTAGCAGCAGCGTAGAAAATCGCCTTTGCCTGCATATCATAAATTTCCGGATGTATCATCCCAAGACGGCAGCCGCGGTGGCCCAACATTGGATTGAACTCATCCAACTGGCGAACCTTTTTCAGAAGCAGTTCTTTTTGCTTTAACTCTTCAGAATCCGGATTGAGAATTTGTAACTTTGTTACTTCTACTAAAAGTTCTTCTTTATTCGGTAAGAATTCATGAAGCGGCGGATCTAACAAACGAATCGTTACTGGTAAACCTTGCATTGCTTCGAAAATCCCTTCAAAGTCACCTTGCTGCATCGGCAAAAGTTCTTCAAGTGCTTCCATTCTCTCGCTATAGGTTTCTGCTAAAATCATTTTTTGAACGATTGGAATCCTCTTTAAATCCATAAACATATGCTCTGTCCGGCACAATCCAATACCACCGGCACCGAATTCAAATGATTTCTTGGCATCCTCGGGATTATCGGCATTGGCACGGACACCTATTTTGCGTTCTTGGTCTGCCCAAGCAAGAAGCTGCTGGAACTCTTCAGATAATTCAGGGTCGATCATTGGGATTTCACCAAGCATAATTTCACCTGTTGAACCATCAACCGTGATAATATCGCCATGTTTAACAACCGTGGCACCCACCATGAATTGTTTTGCTTTCATGTCAATCTTTAAGGCTTCACATCCGCAAATACAAGCTTTCCCCATACCACGAGCAACCACGGCAGCGTGGCTTGTCATTCCACCGCGGCTAGTTAAAATAGCTTGTGCTGCAACCATACCGTGGATGTCATCTGGAGTGGTTTCAGGAGAAACAAGGATAACTTTTTTACCTTCATTTCCTAATTGCTCCGCTTCATCGGCATCAAAAACAACCCGGCCGGTTGCAGCGCCTGGTGATGCCGGCAAGCCTTTAGCTAATATTCTTCTTTCAGCTTTGTCATCGATTCGGCGGTGCAGCAGTTGGTTTAATTGGTCAGGATCAACACGAAGCAGCGCTGTCTTTTTATCGATAATTTCTTCCTCCACCATCTCAACTGCTATGCGGATAGCTGCTTGGGCGGTACGTTTTCCGTTCCGTGTTTGAAGGATGAACAGCTTCCCGCGTTCCACTGTGAATTCAATGTCCTGCATTTCCTTGTAATGCTGCTCAAGGCGATGGCATGTATCCGAAAACTGCTGGTAAACGTCTGGCATTTCGTCCTTAAGGGTGGCAATTGGCTGCGGTGTGCGGATACCGGCAACAACGTCTTCCCCTTGGGCGTTAATTAGGTATTCTCCGTATAGAACTGGCTCCCCAGTAGATGGATTTCTTGTAAAAGCTACACCTGTTCCGGAATCATTACCCATGTTCCCGAACACCATACTTTGAATATTTACAGCTGTACCCAGATGATCAGGAATTTTATTTAAGCGGCGGTAAACAATCGCCCGTTGATTATTCCAAGAATTGAATACAGCATTGATGGCAAGGAAAAGCTGCTCTTTCGGATTTTGCGGGAAGTCCTTACGCGTATGCTTTTTGACAATTTCCTTATAACCAACAATGACTTCCTTCCAGTCTTCAGCAGTCATTTCAGGGTCAGAGGAATACCCCTTATGTTCGCGTGTCTCTTCTAAATATTGTTCAAAATAATAAGTATCAATTTCAAGAACCACGTTGCTGAACATTTGAATGAAACGGCGATAAGAGTCGTAAGCAAATCGTGGATTATTCGTTAATGCAGCCAAACCCACAACAGTTTCGTCATTCATCCCCAGATTTAAAATGGTATCCATCATCCCAGGCATAGAAAAAACTGAACCGGATCGAACAGAAACAAGTAAAGGATTCTGCGGGTCACCGAGTTTTTTGTCCATTTTTTCTTCCAAAAGTCTTAACGCCTCTAATGTCTGTGATTCTACTAAAGCTGGAATGGTTTTATTAGATTCATAGTAAGCATTGCAAGCTTTTGTTGTAAGGGTAAAACCATAAGGAACCGGCAGGCCGATTCTTGTCATTTCTGCTAGATTCGCTCCCTTTCCCCCAAGTAAATCCCGCATATTGCCATGGCCTTCATGAAATAAATAAACGAATTTCCCCATAATTTTATAAGCTCCTCTCTTTTTTCAACACGTCTAAAATTAAACCTGCAGTTTCTTCAATCGCTTTATTCGAAACATTTATAATAGGACAGCCTACGCGTTTCATGATTTTTTCGGCATAATCTAGTTCGTCAAGAATTCTCTGGAAGCTGGCATAATTCGCCTTTGAGCCCAGCCCAAGTGCTTTTAGGCGCTCAGTCCGAATTTCGTTTAATTTATCTGGTGAAATAATTAAACCAATACAATTTTTTCTCGGTATTTTAAAAAGTTCATCTGGCGGAGGCACTTCTGGAACCAACGGGACATTGGCCACTTTAAAACGCTTATGGGCAAGGTACATGGACAGCGGCGTTTTTGAAGTCCGGGACACACCGATTAAAACAATATCGGCCTTCATAATTCCTCTTGGGTCCCGTCCATCATCATATTTCACGGCAAATTCAATCGCCTCGATTTTGCGGAAATATTCTTCGTCTAATTTTCTCATTAGGCCAGGCTGGCGGTGGGGCTGTTTATTAAACCTTGTTGCAAATGCATTCATTAATGGGTTGAGGAGGTCCACTGCCATTATCCCCTCTTCCATGGCACGCTTATCTAAATAATCTTTTAATTCCGGAATGACGATGGTATAGGCAATGATGGAATGGTCCTTTCTTGCCAAAATAATCACATCTTCAATGTCTTCAATGTCCTCTACATATGAGTTTCGGCGAATTTCTACCTGTCCACCATTAAACTGTGTTGCCACCGCTTTTACAACGAGCTCAGCTGTTTCACCAACCGAGTCAGATACTACGTAGACAACTTCCTTTTGTACCAAAATCGCAGCAACTCCCCTTAATCTATTTTTCTTCCATAAATTCTAAATAGGCCCTTGTTATTGTCGTCTTGGTAATTCTCCCTAACAACAAATATGTATTATTTTTATGATCGACTTCCTTTACTACCGGTAAGGAGTCAATATGAAAATTAATCATTTTTTTGGCCGCTTCGAGCAAGGTTTCCTCTGAATTAATCGTGATAATATTAGGCATTCTTGTCATAATGACACTTACGGGCAATTCTTGCAGATTTTTGTTCCCAAGTGCAGCCCTGAGCAAATCCTTTCGGGAAATCACTCCTGCTAAGTTTCCTTCTGTATCCACCGCATAAAGTGTTCCAACATCCTCGAGGAACAACTGAACAATCGCATTATAAACAGAAGTTGATTTTTCAACCACGATTGGATGAGCCTTAAAATCGGATACCTTTTGCTGAATAAACTTCTTCGCCTGACGTTTTACCTCTAATTTGTCATTAAAAAAATACCCTACACGCGGTCTGGCATCCAGACTGCCGGACATGGTCAAGATTGCAAGGTCCGGTCTTAATGCCGCTCTAGTAACAGAGAGTTTCTCTGCAATTTCTTTACCGGTTATCGGGCCATTTTCCTTTACAATCTGCAGAATTTCATCCTGACGCTTGGTGAGTTTAATCATTAGCACCACCTTATTCACAATAAATATGTTATATATATTTAAATGTGCTATACTTATTTGTATATAGTATAGTACATTTAAACAAATTCGGAAACAATAATTTTGCAAATTGATTAACTTTTTAATAAAAAACCCCACCGGCAATCGGCGGGATTCAGAATCACTTTTGACAATTAGGGCAATAAAGGGTTTTTCTCGACGAGATTGTTTCCATAACAATCGTAACCCTGCATCTCTTACACTTCTGTCCTTCAAGTTCAGGCATATTTATTTCCTCTAAAACCTCTTTTCCTTAATGCTTTCCAAAACGTCTAAACTCAAATAAAAAACCGAGTCATTTTGAACTCGGTTTTTGACTGCTATTTATTGTAATGGGCCTAAATGGACTTGAACCATCGACCTCACGCTTATCAGGCGTGCGCTCTAACCAGCTGAGCTATAGGCCCATAATAAAAAGTAATTATCAAAGACGAATTACATTATAACAAGAATTCTTTTACCTGTCGATAAATATCACAATCTTTTTTATTATTTAGCTGATTGGCGCACTGAATGGCAATTTAAGAGAGATTCACTGCGCCAATCGGGCAGCACATTACTTAATCCCTTTCAAGATTACCTTCCATTCTTTTTAATAATTCATATGGACGGACCTTGAAAGCTTCGTAGGGAGCCCTATTTCCCGTCATTGCATCAATCACCCTGGGAATAAATTTGCCTCTTTTAATATAGTGAGAAACATTGGAAGAATCGAGTTTGACGAAGCGAACTTCCTTGGTTTCCTTGGATGTTTTAGGCTCACCGCCTGCATACTTCCCACGAAAAACAATTGAAACAGTATTTCCATTTGAATACACACCCGATACTCCATGCAACTCAACTTGAATGCCTGTTTCCTCTAAAATCTCCCGAACAAGTGCCGTGTCTAAAGTTTCTCCTTCATCAACGCCCCCGCCAGGAAGTTCCCACGTATCTGCTCTCCAATAAGTTTTTACTAATAAAGTTTCTTGGTTCTCGTTTGTAATATACCCACTAACCGTTATAGTCGGTTTTGTTTTTGTATATTCTCCAAATGAAGATAAATAATCTTTTCGAGTATCGATAAAAAATTCGTCTACATTCGAAATGCGGTTTTGTAATTGTTTATACATCTCATCTTTAATAACACGCTCTTCAATTTTTAAATATTCTTCATGATTTGGATACTCCCAAATAATCGTTACCTCAGCTTTCCCTTTTGTCATCCAGCGGCCGATAATTTTTGCTCCACTTTTTATTTTCATTGGAAAAATAAGTTCTTCAAAAATTTCATTGAATTCGCTTACCTTATCAGGAACAAGCAGAAAAACTTCTCTTATATAAAACATTTTTTTCCCCATTTCATTCAGTGTACAAATTAAATTACACCAGTTTACGCGTCTTAATGAAATAGGTTCCATTTGTTAGTTCAATACGTTTGAATTAGCACAAAAAACACCTCCCTGAAAATTATAGGAAGGTGTTCATTCTAAGATTTATAGACAGGGGCAGTAGGAATCGAACCCACACTGAAGGTTTTGGAGACCTTAGTTCTACCTTTAAACTATGCCCCTATAAATGGTGGAGGGGGACGGATTCGAACCGCCGAACCCTGAGGGAGCGGATTTACAGTCCGCCGCGTTTAGCCACTTCGCTACCCCTCCATTATATAATTTAAAAAAAAGTAATAGCGGCGGAGGGGATCGAACCCCCGACCTTACGGGTATGAACCGTACGCTCTAGCCAGCTGAGCTACACCGCCAAAAGCAAATATGAAAATGGTGGAGCCTAGCGGGATCGAACCGCTGACCTCCTGCGTGCAAAGCAGGCGCTCTCCCAGCTGAGCTAAGGCCCCATACATATTATAATCAGGAAAACAGAATCTGAAGTAAGCGATCCTTCGTCCCGAACGTAGTACTCAATCAAGCTAAAGCTAGTTCCCGTTAGAGAAATAATGGTGCCGAGGACCGGAATCGAACCGGTACGGTAGTCACCTACCGCAGGATTTTAAGTCCTGTGCGTCTGCCAGTTCCGCCACCCCGGCATGTTTGGAGCGGAAGACGGGATTCGAACCCGCGACCCCCACCTTGGCAAGGTGGTGTTCTACCACTGAACTACTTCCGCATTTTAATCTCTTTGATGCGGGTGAAGGGACTTGAACCCATACGGTATTACTACCACTAGAACCTGAATCTAGCGCGTCTGCCGATTCCGCCACACCCGCAATATATAATATTGCATATTGGGATTTCATTCCCTCAAAACTAGATAATACAGAAGAAGTTTAGTAAAAACGAGTTGCCATTTTACATTGATGATTGTCTAGCTCCAGCGTCCAGCAACTAGTGTCCTTCGGTCTTTTCCCTACGATAAGTCAACATCGATTCGCTAAAGCTCATCGTGTTTCCTTTAGCTAATCAGAATTTATTACTAAATTCTGAACGCATAAGTTCAACTACACCTCTGTCTGCGCCTAACGGCTTGCCAATCGGCGAGTTTACACTTATCTCAGTCAAAGCCCTCCAGGCCATACGTTGCTAACCGGCCGCTTCCGCTTTTCTGTTTGGTTAAGTCCTCGATCGATTAGTATCAGTCAGCTCCACACGTCACCGCGCTTCCACCTCTGACCTATCAACCTGATCATCTTTCAGGGATCTTACTAGCTTGACGCTATGGGAAATCTCATCTCGAGGGGGGCT
>NZ_JAGYPF010000008.1:0-2549 GCF_018343535.1 Neobacillus rhizophilus | reverse complement strand
TTGGTTAAGTCCTCGATCGATTAGTATCAGTCAGCTCCACACGTCACCGCGCTTCCACCTCTGACCTATCAACCTGATCATCTTTCAGGGATCTTACTAGCTTGACGCTATGGGAAATCTCATCTCGAGGGGGGCTTCATGCTTAGATGCTTTCAGCACTTATCCCGTCCGCACATAGCTACCCAGCGATGCCTTTGGCAAGACAACTGGTACACCAGCGGTGCGTCCATCCCGGTCCTCTCGTACTAAGGACAGCTCCTCTCAAATTTCCTGCGCCCACGACGGATAGGGACCGAACTGTCTCACGACGTTCTGAACCCAGCTCGCGTACCGCTTTAATGGGCGAACAGCCCAACCCTTGGGACCGACTACAGCCCCAGGATGCGATGAGCCGACATCGAGGTGCCAAACCTCCCCGTCGATGTGGACTCTTGGGGGAGATAAGCCTGTTATCCCCAGGGTAGCTTTTATCCGTTGAGCGATGGCCCTTCCATGCGGAACCACCGGATCACTAAGCCCGACTTTCGTCCCTGCTCGACTTGTAGGTCTCGCAGTCAAGCTCCCTTGTGCCTTTACACTCTGCGAATGATTTCCAACCATTCTGAGGGAACCTTTGGGCGCCTCCGTTACATTTTAGGAGGCGACCGCCCCAGTCAAACTGCCCACCTGACACTGTCTCCCACCCCGATAAGGGGTGCGGGTTAGAATTTCAATACAGCCAGGGTAGTATCCCACCGACGCCTCCACCGAAGCTGGCGCTCCGGCTTCTCAGGCTCCTACCTATCCTGTACAAGCTGTACCAAAATTCAATATCAGGCTACAGTAAAGCTCCATGGGGTCTTTCCGTCCTGTCGCGGGTAACCTGCATCTTCACAGGTACTATAATTTCACCGAGTCTCTCGTTGAGACAGTGCCCAGATCGTTACGCCTTTCGTGCGGGTCGGAACTTACCCGACAAGGAATTTCGCTACCTTAGGACCGTTATAGTTACGGCCGCCGTTTACTGGGGCTTCGATTCAGAGCTTCGCTTGCGCTAACCCCTCCTCTTAACCTTCCAGCACCGGGCAGGCGTCAGCCCCTATACTTCGCCTTGCGGCTTTGCAGAGACCTGTGTTTTTGCTAAACAGTCGCCTGGGCCTATTCACTGCGGCTCTTCGGGGCTATTCACCCCAAAAAGCACCCCTTCTCCCGAAGTTACGGGGTCATTTTGCCGAGTTCCTTAACGAGAGTTCTCTCGCTCACCTTAGGATTCTCTCCTCGCCTACCTGTGTCGGTTTGCGGTACGGGCACCTTTTATCTCGCTAGAGGCTTTTCTTGGCAGTGTGGAATCAGGAACTTCGGTACTATAATTCCCTCGGCATCACAGCTCAGCCTTAAGGTGAACGGATTTTCCTATTCACCAGCCTAACTGCTTACACGCACATATCCAGCAGTGCGCTTACCCTATCCTCCTGCGTCCCCCCATCACTCAAACGATAAAGAGGTGGTACAGGAATATCAACCTGTTGTCCATCGCCTACGCCTTTCGGCCTCGGCTTAGGTCCCGACTAACCCTGAGCGGACGAGCCTTCCTCAGGAAACCTTAGGCATACGGTGGATGAGATTCTCACTCATCTTTCGCTACTCATACCGGCATTCTCACTTCTAAGCGCTCCACCAGTCCTTACGGTCTAGCTTCAACGCCCTTAGAACGCTCTCCTACCGCGGACACCATAAGGTGTCCACCCACAGCTTCGGTGATACGTTTAGCCCCGGTACATTTTCGGCGCAGAGTCACTCGACCAGTGAGCTATTACGCACTCTTTAAATGGTGGCTGCTTCTAAGCCAACATCCTGGTTGTCTAAGCAACTCCACATCCTTTTCCACTTAACGTATACTTTGGGACCTTAGCTGGTGGTCTGGGCTGTTTCCCTTTTGACTACGGATCTTATCACTCGCAGTCTGACTCCCACGGATAAGTCATTGGCATTCGGAGTTTGTCTGAATTCGGTAACCCGATGAGGGCCCCTAGTCCAAACAGTGCTCTACCTCCAAGACTCTAACTACGTGAGGCTAGCCCTAAAGCTATTTCGGAGAGAACCAGCTATCTCCAAGTTCGATTGGAATTTCTCCGCTACCCACACCTCATCCCCGCACTTTTCAACGTGCGTGGGTTCGGGCCTCCATCCAGTGTTACCTGGACTTCACCCTGGACATGGGTAGATCACCTGGTTTCGGGTCTACGACTACATACTATTTCGCCCTATTCAGACTCGCTTTCGCTGCGGCTCCGTCTCTTCAACTTAACCTCGCATGCAATCGTAACTCGCCGGTTCATTCTACAAAAGGCACGCCATCACCCATGAACGGGCTCTGACTACTTGTAGGCACACGGTTTCAGGATCTCTTTCACTCCCCTTCCGGGGTGCTTTTCACCTTTCCCTCACGGTACTGGTTCACTATCGGTCACTAGGGAGTATTTAGCCTTGGGAGATGGTCCTCCCTGCTTCCGACCGGATTTCACGTGTCCGGCCGTACTCAGGATCCACTCAGGAGGGAACGAAGTTTC
>NZ_JAGYPF010000007.1:27981-79748 GCF_018343535.1 Neobacillus rhizophilus | reverse complement strand
GAAACTTCGTTCCCTCCTGAGTGGATCCTGAGTACGGCCGGACACGTGAAATCCGGTCGGAAGCAGGGAGGACCATCTCCCAAGGCTAAATACTCCCTAGTGACCGATAGTGAACCAGTACCGTGAGGGAAAGGTGAAAAGCACCCCGGAAGGGGAGTGAAAGAGATCCTGAAACCGTGTGCCTACAAGTAGTCAGAGCCCGTTCATGGGTGATGGCGTGCCTTTTGTAGAATGAACCGGCGAGTTACGATTGCATGCGAGGTTAAGTTGAAGAGACGGAGCCGCAGCGAAAGCGAGTCTGAATAGGGCGAAATAGTATGTAGTCGTAGACCCGAAACCAGGTGATCTACCCATGTCCAGGGTGAAGTCCAGGTAACACTGGATGGAGGCCCGAACCCACGCACGTTGAAAAGTGCGGGGATGAGGTGTGGGTAGCGGAGAAATTCCAATCGAACTTGGAGATAGCTGGTTCTCTCCGAAATAGCTTTAGGGCTAGCCTCACGTAGTTAGAGTCTTGGAGGTAGAGCACTGTTTGGACTAGGGGCCCTCATCGGGTTACCGAATTCAGACAAACTCCGAATGCCAATGACTTATCCGTGGGAGTCAGACTGCGAGTGATAAGATCCGTAGTCAAAAGGGAAACAGCCCAGACCACCAGCTAAGGTCCCAAAGTATACGTTAAGTGGAAAAGGATGTGGAGTTGCTTAGACAACCAGGATGTTGGCTTAGAAGCAGCCACCATTTAAAGAGTGCGTAATAGCTCACTGGTCGAGTGACTCTGCGCCGAAAATGTACCGGGGCTAAACGTATCACCGAAGCTGTGGGTGGACACCTTATGGTGTCCGCGGTAGGAGAGCGTTCTAAGGGCGTTGAAGCTAGACCGTAAGGACTGGTGGAGCGCTTAGAAGTGAGAATGCCGGTATGAGTAGCGAAAGATGAGTGAGAATCTCATCCACCGTATGCCTAAGGTTTCCTGAGGAAGGCTCGTCCGCTCAGGGTTAGTCGGGACCTAAGCCGAGGCCGAAAGGCGTAGGCGATGGACAACAGGTTGATATTCCTGTACCACCTCTTTATCGTTTGAGTGATGGGGGGACGCAGGAGGATAGGGTAAGCGCACTGCTGGATATGTGCGTGTAAGCAGTTAGGCTGGTGAATAGGAAAATCCGTTCACCTTAAGGCTGAGCTGTGATGCCGAGGGAATTATAGTACCGAAGTTCCTGATTCCACACTGCCAAGAAAAGCCTCTAGCGAGATAAAAGGTGCCCGTACCGCAAACCGACACAGGTAGGCGAGGAGAGAATCCTAAGGTGAGCGAGAGAACTCTCGTTAAGGAACTCGGCAAAATGACCCCGTAACTTCGGGAGAAGGGGTGCTTTTTGGGGTGAATAGCCCCGAAGAGCCGCAGTGAATAGGCCCAGGCGACTGTTTAGCAAAAACACAGGTCTCTGCAAAGCCGCAAGGCGAAGTATAGGGGCTGACGCCTGCCCGGTGCTGGAAGGTTAAGAGGAGGGGTTAGCGCAAGCGAAGCTCTGAATCGAAGCCCCAGTAAACGGCGGCCGTAACTATAACGGTCCTAAGGTAGCGAAATTCCTTGTCGGGTAAGTTCCGACCCGCACGAAAGGCGTAACGATCTGGGCACTGTCTCAACGAGAGACTCGGTGAAATTATAGTACCTGTGAAGATGCAGGTTACCCGCGACAGGACGGAAAGACCCCATGGAGCTTTACTGTAGCCTGATATTGAATTTTGGTACAGCTTGTACAGGATAGGTAGGAGCCTGAGAAGCCGGAGCGCCAGCTTCGGTGGAGGCGTCGGTGGGATACTACCCTGGCTGTATTGAAATTCTAACCCGCACCCCTTATCGGGGTGGGAGACAGTGTCAGGTGGGCAGTTTGACTGGGGCGGTCGCCTCCTAAAATGTAACGGAGGCGCCCAAAGGTTCCCTCAGAATGGTTGGAAATCATTCGCAGAGTGTAAAGGCACAAGGGAGCTTGACTGCGAGACCTACAAGTCGAGCAGGGACGAAAGTCGGGCTTAGTGATCCGGTGGTTCCGCATGGAAGGGCCATCGCTCAACGGATAAAAGCTACCCTGGGGATAACAGGCTTATCTCCCCCAAGAGTCCACATCGACGGGGAGGTTTGGCACCTCGATGTCGGCTCATCGCATCCTGGGGCTGTAGTCGGTCCCAAGGGTTGGGCTGTTCGCCCATTAAAGCGGTACGCGAGCTGGGTTCAGAACGTCGTGAGACAGTTCGGTCCCTATCCGTCGTGGGCGCAGGAAATTTGAGAGGAGCTGTCCTTAGTACGAGAGGACCGGGATGGACGCACCGCTGGTGTACCAGTTGTCTTGCCAAAGGCATCGCTGGGTAGCTATGTGCGGACGGGATAAGTGCTGAAAGCATCTAAGCATGAAGCCCCCCTCGAGATGAGATTTCCCATAGCGTCAAGCTAGTAAGATCCCTGAAAGATGATCAGGTTGATAGGTCAGAGGTGGAAGCGCGGTGACGTGTGGAGCTGACTGATACTAATCGATCGAGGACTTAACCAAGTCATATTAAGTAAGGCAAACTCGTTTTTACTATACTTCTTCTGCATTATCTAGTTTTGAGGGAATGAAAAATTTTAAATTTCCTCTTGAAAAATATAAAAAAGACACTATAATAATAAAGTGTCTAATATAAAGTCTGGCGGCAATGGCGAGAAGGTCACACCCGTTCCCATCCCGAACACGGAAGTTAAGTTTCTCAGCGCCGATGGTAGTTGGGGCGAAAGCCCCTGTGAGAGTAGGACGCTGCCAGGCATTTCATTATTCCGCAGTAGCTCAGTGGTAGAGCTATCGGCTGTTAACCGATCGGTCGTAGGTTCGAGTCCTACCTGCGGAGCCATTTTATTTTTACCAACAAAGATAGCTGTGCTTCCATAGCTCAGTAGGTAGAGCACTTCCATGGTAAGGAAGAGGTCAGCGGTTCGAGCCCGCTTGGAAGCTTACCTGATTTTTATAATAGAATATGGCCCCTTGGTCAAGCGGTTAAGACACCGCCCTTTCACGGCGGTAACACGGGTTCGAATCCCGTAGGGGTCACCATTTATTGGAGGATTAGCTCAGCTGGGAGAGCATCTGCCTTACAAGCAGAGGGTCGGCGGTTCGATCCCGTCATCCTCCACCATATTATTATGCCGGCTTAGCTCAATTGGTAGAGCAACTGACTTGTAATCAGTAGGTTGAGGGTTCAAGTCCTTTAGCCGGCACCACTTTTTGTGGAGGGGTAGCGAAGTGGCTAAACGCGGCGGACTGTAAATCCGCTCCCTCAGGGTTCGGCGGTTCGAATCCGTCCCCCTCCACCATTTATATTTTTTCGATATTTGGACAAGCTAGAAATATTACATTATTGGGCTATAGCCAAGCGGTAAGGCAACGGACTTTGACTCCGTCATTCGTAGGTTCGAATCCTGCTAGCCCAGCCAAATCAAAACATCGCTGAATTATCTTCAGAGGATTTTGCGAAAAGTACCGAGAGGTAGTTTGAGCAATGATAGTGAGCCATTAGCTCAGTCGGTAGAGCATCTGACTTTTAATCAGAGGGTCGAAGGTTCGAGTCCTTCATGGCTCATAATTTTTACGAGAAACCCGGGATATTGCATCCTCGGGTTTTTATTTTTTTAAAATGACGGTTTATGAAGGACATTTTCTGTTATCCGGCATATCATTTTGTCCTTCATGGGCGTTATGAAGGACATTTGTCGTTATCCAGGATATCATTTTGTCCTTCATCGGGGTCATGAAGGACATTTGTCGTTATCCAGGATATCATTTTGTCCTTCATCGGGGTTATGAGGGACATTTTCCGTTATCCAAGGTATCATTTTGTCCTTCATCGGGCTAATGAAGGCCATTCCCCAGTATCTAGGATTCCAAAATGTCCTTCATCAAGTGTATGAAGGGCATTTTTCGATATCAAGCTGTTGTTTTGTCCTATATCCCATTTATTAAGAACACACGCACCAATTCCGCCAACATTTAAATGTCTCCTCCCCCCGCCACGCGCATATATATACAAATTTCTGTCGAGTTGAGTCATCAGTATGAAAGCGGTTAAAATAGAGGCATAGACAATTAGGAGGAGACATAATGAAAAAGAAACTTTCGATTATTGGAATGCCTATGGACTTGGGGCAGATGCGCCGCGGGGTTGATATGGGACCAAGTGCCATTCGATATGCTGGTATCAACGAACGCCTAAAGCCATTATTTTCAGAAATCCATGACATGGGAGATATTCCAATTGGAAGACCAGAGGTTGTCGTCGATAAAGAATCCAATCTAAGAAACTTAGACCTGGTTGCAGAAAAAAATACTCTACTTTCAGAAAAGGTTGATGAGGCCGTTAATGAAGGCTGGTTCCCGCTTGTTCTTGGCGGTGATCATAGTATTGCCATCGGCACATTAGCAGGTGTGGCTAAGCATTATCAAAGCCTTGGTGTCATCTGGTACGATGCCCATGGTGACCTGAATACAGCAGAAACAAGCCCATCCGGAAATATCCATGGTATGCCTCTTGCGGTCAGCATTGGCTTGGGACATCCATTATTAACTAATATCGGCGGCTATGCACCAAAAGTGAAGCCTGAGAATGTCGTCATTATCGGAGCCCGCTCCCTTGATGAAGGAGAACGGATTCTAATTAAAGAAAGAGGCATCAAGGTTTACACCATGCACGAAATCGATCGCCTGGGAATGGCAAAGGTGATGGAAGAAACAATCGCTTACCTCAAGGAAAGAACCGATGGTGTTCACCTATCGCTTGACCTCGATGGCCTAGATCCAAGCGAATGCCCAGGCGTTGGGACACCGGTAATGGGTGGAATCAGCTACCGCGAAAGCCATCTTGCTATGGAAATGCTCGAGGAATCAAAATTAATTACCTCCGCAGAATTTGTTGAGGTTAATCCTATTCTCGATGAAAAAAATAAAACCGCCTCCATCGCTGTCGGACTAATGGGGTCATTATTTGGCGAAAAACTTCTATAAAAACCACACAGCAGCTGCCGAAACAAGGGCAGCTGCTAATTTTTTTCTACAGCTGCAATTTTTACAATTCATTTATTATTCCTCCACAAAACGTTCATAATTCCAATGTAACATTACTATTAGCACCTCTATGAATTCTTTTAGCAATTTTTACTAATACTTTGTTAAAATTATAGGTATTGAGAACTTTTTTTACCTAAAACGAAACCTTTTTGCTAACGATACGTATATCGGGTAGCAGCATTGGAGCTGAGGTAATTTAATGGAAGCTATAGTAAAAAAGAGAATAAAACAAGTCATTAAAGGCGACCAAGACGCATTTGGGGAAATTGTTGAAATATATAAAAACAGTGTTTTTCAGCTTTGCTTTCGAATGCTTGGGAACCGGCATGAGGCTGAGGATGCAGCACAAGAAGCCTTCATCCGCGCCTATGTGAATATAAAATCCTTTAACCAAGATTTAAAGTTCTCCACGTGGCTTTTTCGAATTGCCACCAATCTTTGTATCGACCGGATGCGCAAAAAGAAACCGGACCATTATTTAGATGCAGAGGTGGCCGGTACGGAAGGGCTGTCGATGTATTCGCAGATTCCATCCAATACCGAACTGCCGGAAAAGGAATTAGAAAGCATGGAACTGCAGGAGACAGTTCAAAAGGAAATTTTAAAACTCCCCGAAAAATATCGGTCAGCTATCGTATTAAAATATATGGAGGATTTGTCCTTAAACGAAATAAGTGAAATTCTCGACCTTCCGGTTGGAACAGTCAAAACAAGAATTCACCGCGGACGGGAAGCGTTGAAACAACAATTAAGGTATGTGTAAAAAAAGAGGTGAAACAAGAATGTGTCCAGACCATATCATCGAACTCATGCACGAATACTTGGACGAAGAAATTGATTTAGAAAAGGAGAAGGTTTTACGACTACACCTCCAAAACTGCAAAGACTGTGAAACGATTTTTTACGAACTGAAGAAAACGATCGCTTTTGTCAAAAGCGTTTCAAATATGCAGGCCCCAGCCAATTTTACAGCCAATGTTTTGGCGCGTCTGCCGAAAGAAAAGAAGAAGGTACTAATGACACGCTGGTTTAAGAATCACCCAATTCTGACGGCCGCATCCTTATTTGTTGTCTTAATGGGTGGCAGCCTGATGTCAACGTGGAATCATGAGCGGGAGTTCTCTGTGACAAAACAACGGAATTTAATTGTCAAAAACAACACGGTCATTGTCCCAAAGGGAGAAGTTGTCAAGGGGGACGTTGTCGTCCGAAATGGAACACTCAGAATAGAAGGAGAAATCCAGGGAGATGCGACTGTCATCAATGGGGAAAAGTACCTCGCTTCTGCGGGCCATGTTACGGGCGATATTGAGGTAGTAAACGAAGTGTTTGATTGGATCTGGTACCAGATGAAAAAAACAGCCAAAGACGTAGTAGGTGTTTTTGACCAGACGGAAACTAAATAAATGACAAATCACTCAAAATGGAGTGATTTGTTTTTTTAAACAGTAACATATAATAAGTACAAGTTTAGTTTGTGATATAATGTATTGGTTATATTGTTTTACTAGCAAATTTACGGAGGAAAAACCATGCCGTTTGCCGATTGGACATTCTGGAAGTATATATCGAGTACAATTGATATTGTCCTTGTCTGGTATGTCATTTATAAATTAATTAATATTATTAAAGGAACCAAAGCGGTTCAGCTTTTAAAAGGAATTTTTGTTATTCTGCTTGTGAAGGTCGCCAGTGATTTTTTCGGGCTGACCACCTTGAGTTGGATGATGGAGCAGGTCATTACCTACGGATTCCTGGCCATTATCATTATTTTTCAGCCAGAGCTTAGAAGGGCTCTTGAGCAGTTGGGAAGAGGCCGGTTTTTCTCCAGGTCAAACAATCCTGAAGATGAGGATCAGGAGAAAACAGTGGAAGCCATTATGAAAGCAACAGATTATATGGCGAAACGGAGGATTGGCGCCCTTATCTCGATTGAAAGAGAAACAGGGATGAGCGATTACATAGAAACCGGTATTGGATTAAATTCAAGAATTTCTTCTGAATTGCTGATCAATATCTTCATTCCGAATACACCGCTTCATGACGGCGCAGTCATTATCCAAAGAAATAATGTGGCGGCAGCGGCGTGTTATCTGCCTTTATCGGAAAGCCCCTTTATTTCAAAAGAATTGGGAACCCGGCATAGGGCGGCTTTAGGAATAAGCGAAGTGACGGACAGTATCACGGTTGTCGTATCGGAGGAAACGGGCGCCATCTCGCTTACCAAAAACGGTGAACTGCACCGTGATTTAAAAGCGGATGAATTTCGCGAAATACTGACAAATGAACTGCTGGATCAGCACAAAACAAAACAAGCTTCTTCAGCTCGTTGGAACTGGAGGGGAAAAAGCAATGGATAAATTAATGGATACCCCATGGTTTATAAAAATCTTGGCGCTTCTATTGGCGGTTTTGTTATACTCCTCGGTTCCGCATGCCGGGAAAGATGTTTATGTGCCTGGGGAGCAAACGAGTGAGACCATAAAAGATATTCCGGTAAAGATTTATTATGATACTGAAAATCTAGTCGTCACGGGAGTACCATATACAGTCGATGTGGACCTCAAAGGGCCGATCACGCATATTCAATCGGCCAAGGCTTTAAGAAACTTTGAGGTTTATGTGGATTTAACAAATGCCAAAATAGGACGGCAGAAGGTGAATCTGAAGGTTAAGGATTTATCCGATAAATTGCAGGCTTCCATTAAGCCGAACTCCGTTTATGTAACCATACAGGAAAAAATAGCAAAGGAATTTAAGGTTGAGGCAGAGTATAACCCAGGCCAAATTGAAGATGGATATGCTGCAGGAACCCCAGCAGTGGAACCGAAAAGAGTGAAAATTACTGGAGCCAAAAGTGAAATCGATCGAATTACGTATGTTAAGGCTGTCATTGAGGAAAAAGAAAAACTGAAGGAAACCACAACAAAAACGGCTCGGATTCAGGTTCTTGATAAGGATTTAAATAAACTGGATGTAACGGTGGAACCGGAAACCGTTAAGGTCACACTTCCAATCAAAGAAACAGCTAAAACGGTACCTATCAATATAGTTAGAAAAGGTTCGCCGCCATCCGGCGTGACAATAGAATCCATCGACCTAGATACAGCGGAGGCTGTCATCACAGGGGATGAAGATATATTAAAAAATACCGAAAGTGTCAGGGTAGAAATGGATGTTAGTAAAATAAATGATAATACGACATTGGATTTGCCTGTTATTATTTCAAATGGCATCTCGAAGGTAACCCCGCAAATGGTAAAAGCCACTGTAAAGGTGAGCAAGCAGGCGGAAACAACTGTATCCGGAGTGCCGCTTAAGATTAAAGGCTTGGGGCCTAATTTGAAAGCGGACATTACCGACCCGGCAAACAAAGTGATTAATTTAATCGTAAATGGGCCAAGCACTGCCCTAAGCGGTCTCAGACCTGAAGATTTTAACGCATATGTTGATCTCTCAAGCCTTCCGGAAGGAAATCATGAAGTGAATATTCATATTGATGGCCCGCCGAATGTTAATTATAAGCCTGATAAATCTACAGCAAAAATAACGATAACAAACAATGCTTAATTCGGAGCAATAGATATAGAAGGAGCGGATAATAGAATGGGAAAATATTTTGGAACCGACGGAGTACGTGGAGTCGCAAACAGCGAATTAACTCCGGAGCTGGCCTTTAAACTAGGCCGGTTTGGCGGATATGTGTTAACAAAAGAACATGCCCGTCCAAAGGTTTTAATTGGACGTGATACCCGGATTTCCGGGCATATGCTAGAAGGCGCCCTTGTCGCCGGTTTGCTTTCGATTGGAGCCGAAGTTATGCGCCTTGGTGTTATTTCCACACCAGGTGTTGCCTATTTGACTAAAGCTTTAGGTGCACAGGCAGGTGTTATGATTTCTGCCTCTCATAATCCTGTTGCAGATAACGGAATTAAATTTTTCGGCCCGGATGGTTTTAAACTATCCGATGAGCAGGAATTAGAAATTGAAGGTTTGATGGACCTGTCAGATGATCAGCTGCCGCGTCCGACAGGGGCCGACCTTGGTCTTGTCATGGACTATTTCGAAGGCGGACAAAAATACCTGCAATATTTAAAGAATACGGTGGACGAAGATTTTTCCGGTATCCACGTTGCCTTAGACTGCGCCCACGGTGCCACATCTTCATTGGCGATGCATTTGTTTGCTGATTTGGATGCAGATTTGTCGACGATGGGAGCAGCTCCCAATGGCTTAAATATTAATGCCGGTGTGGGTTCAACCCATCCGGAAGCGCTGGCTGCTTTGTTGAAGGAAAAAGGGGCGGACGTTGGTTTGGCCTTTGACGGCGACGGTGACCGCCTAATTGCGATTGATGAAAAAGGGAACATCGTTGATGGCGACCATATCCTTTATATCTGTGGAAAATACATGAAGGAACAGGGCCGATTAAAGCATAATACGATAGTTTCAACCGTCATGAGCAACCTTGGTTTTTATAAAGCAGTAGAAAGCCAAGCCATTCAAAGTGTCCCTACGGCAGTGGGTGACCGCTATGTTGTCGAGGAAATGAAGAAAAATAACTATAACCTTGGCGGTGAGCAATCCGGTCATATTATTTTCCTTGATTATAATACGACTGGTGATGGTTTATTAACAGGCCTGCAGTTAGTGAATATTATGAAAGCAACTCAAAAGAAGCTTTCAGAACTAGCGGCCGAAATGAAAAAATACCCGCAGAAACTTGTCAATATTAGGGTTACAGACAAACACCATGTAACCGATAATGAAAAGGTAAAAGAGATTATTGCACAGGTGGAAAGCGAAATGGCTGGAAACGGACGCATTCTTGTTCGTCCGTCAGGAACAGAACCGCTTGTCCGCGTAATGGCAGAGGCATCTTCAGAGGAGCTTTGCGAAGAATATGTGAACCGCATTGCAGCTGTTGTTAAGGCGGAAATGGGTTTAAACGAAGAATAAAATTCGCTATATGCATAAGGGAACATCTAATTTCCTTATGCATATTTTATTATGTATGGTTTAAATTTTGCCATAAAGTTTTAAGTTGACGAACCAATGCGTATCATGTACTATTAACTTGCTTTGTTTAATAAAGCAATGTTATTGGAAGGGGGGCAGCGGTAGGACAGTTGTTTTACAAAAGCGCCAGAACTAGCCGAAAGAGGGTTTGGCTAGTTGACGAGGTGGAGGATTATCGAAATGTTCGGCGGATACCTCCCGGTTGAAACGCACAACCGTCAATTTCTTCCTTAAAACACGGAGGCAACTCGGTGCACAAAGGGGAGAAAATGCACATACTAAAATAATGTTGAAAAAGGTATAGACAGATACCTATAAAAAACAGAGATAAGGGGGCAGGTACGCCTCCAAAGCTTCTTGCCCCCTATATCAGGGAGGAAAAGAATTAATATGTGCGGAATTGTTGGATATATTGGAAATCTAGATTCGAAAGAAATTTTACTAAAAGGCTTAGAAAAGCTTGAATATAGAGGCTATGATTCAGCAGGTATAGCTGTTAAAAACGAAGACGGGATTCAAATTTTTAAGGAAAAAGGCCGCATCGCTGACCTTCGTAGCATTGTCGATGAAGATGTATTGGCACACGTTGGAATTGGCCATACACGTTGGGCAACACACGGGGTTCCAAGCAGAGGAAATTCCCACCCGCATCAAAGCGCATCCGGCCGCTTTACGCTTGTTCATAACGGCGTCATCGAAAACTATGATCTGCTAAAGCACGAATATTTAGCGGATGTTTCTTTCAAAAGTGAAACCGATACAGAAGTCATTGTGCAGCTTGTCGAGAAGTTTGCAAACGAAGGCCTGAGCGTATTAGAGGCTTTCCGCAAAACATTGACACTTTTGCATGGCTCTTATGCATTAGCTCTTTTGGATGCAGAAGACAACAACACCATTTATGTAGCAAAAAATAAAAGCCCGCTGCTTGTCGGCCTAGGGGACGGCTTCAATGTAGTCGCAAGCGATGCCATGGCGATGCTCCAAGTAACCGATCAGTTTGTTGAATTAATGGATAAAGAAATCGTCATTGTAACAAAAGATGTTGTGACCATTCAAAACTTAGATGGAGAAGTCATCAGCCGTGCGCCATACACAGCCGAGCTTGATGCCAGCGATATTGAAAAGGGAACATACCCTCACTATATGTTGAAGGAAATTGATGAGCAGCCTGCTGTTGTTCGTAAAATCATTCAACATTATCAAGATGAGCAGGGCAAGCTTGTGATTGACCGCGACATCATTGATGCTGTAAACGCTTCGGACCGCGTATATATCATTGCTGCGGGGACTTCTTATCACGCTGGACTTGTGGGTAAGCAGTTCATTGAAAAAATGGCGAAGATTCCAGTTGAGGTTCATATCTCCAGCGAATTTGGCTACAATATGCCGCTTTTATCTGAAAAGCCATTGTTTGTGTTCATTTCACAAAGCGGTGAGACTGCCGACAGCCGTGCCGTACTCGTTCAGGTAAAAGAAATGGGCTATCCGGCGTTGACGATTACAAACGTGCCTGGATCGACATTGTCACGTGAAGCGGATTATACCTTATTGCTGCATGCAGGTCCGGAAATCGCTGTAGCTTCGACTAAGGCTTATACAGCACAGTTGGCAGTTCTTGCAATTTTAGCCGAAGTGACAGCGAAGAGCCGCAGTTTAGAAGTTGGCTTTGATCTGATTCATGAGCTTGGCTTAGTTGCTAATGCGATGGATGTTCTATGTGACTCTAAGGAAATACTTGAAGTCATTGCCCGTGAATTCTTCTCAGTCACACGGAATGCTTTCTTTATCGGCCGCGGCATTGACTTTTATGTTGGCTTAGAAGGTGCCTTGAAGCTTAAGGAAATTTCTTATATTCAAGCAGAGGGCTTTGCTGGCGGGGAGTTAAAGCATGGAACGATTGCCTTAATCGAAGAAGGTACTCCGGTCGTTGCTCTTGCCACTCAGGAAAGCGTGAATTTAAGCATTCGCGGCAATGTGAAGGAAGTTGTTGCCCGCGGCGCCAATCCATGCATTATCTCAATGAACGGACTTAACATGGACGAAGACAGCTTCGTCATTCCAGAAGTGCACGAATTATTAACACCACTTATCTCTGTCATACCATTACAAATCCTTGCCTACTACGCAGCCCTTCACCGCGACTGCGACGTCGACAAACCACGTAACCTCGCGAAGTCGGTAACAGTGGAGTAAGGCATGGGGACGGTTCTTTTGCTTCAGTTTTTGAAGCAAAAGAGCCGTCTTTTTTTTGTATTTGGGCGTAACTTGATGCGGAGACGGGTTTTACCGGTTTCCCCCAAAAGGAGACAGAAGAACCGTCCCATACATTTGATCTAACGCTTGCTATTTTTTTATGGGAGGATTGTTACTATCAACATGAAAAGGAAGAAGATTGTCTTCTTTTTCTCCATAGAATTGTTCCTGAATTTCTTGATTAGCCTTTTCTGTTTCGGAATTTACCTGAGAGTATCTTGCACTATAATCTTTAAATTTTTGACTTAAATATTGATTTACTTCCTTAGCCTTATTTTTGTTTTGTTCACCTTCGGACATGCTAATCCCTCTCTTACTTTTTAATCTATTTTCCCTTCTAATGTTCAATTTTTTGAAAAAATAAATTCACAGAACGTCAAGGAATATTTTAGGACAAAGGTAGTAAATGCTGCTTGCCTTGAAAAGTTTTTATCTTACTTAAATATTTATTTTTGGCAGAGGCATCATAAAAAGGAATGATGCTATTCCTAATACTAACCTTATCCGGGAGGAATTTACGAAAATGAAAAGTTTAAAAAAAATCAGCCTATTGATGACAATTGTAGCTTTAATGTTATTTGCAGCTGCGTGCGCCGGAGGAGCGAAAAAAGACACAACTAAAGATACCGGTGATAAAGCCGGAAAAGAACTTTCTGGTTCCTTGGTCGTTTCTGGCTCTTCTGCCATGCAGCCCCTTGTAGCGGCAGCGGCGGAAGAATTTATGGCTAATAATCCTAAAGTAGATATTCAAGTAAACGCTGGCGGATCTGGTACTGGTTTATCACAGGTTGCGGAAGGATCTGTTCAAATCGGAAACTCTGATGTTTTCGCGGAAGAAAAACAAGGGATTCCAGCTGACCAATTAGTGGATCATAAAGTTGCGGTTGTTGGAATCACTGCCGCAGTTAACCCAGGTGTCGGAATTAAAGACATTTCAAAAGAAAACCTTATTAAGGTTTTTACAGGCAAAATTACAAACTGGAAAGATGTTGGCGGTAAGGATCAAAAAATCGTATTAGTCAACCGCCCTGATGCTTCAGGTACTCGTGCAGTATTCAATAAATTTGCTCTTGATGGAGCAACACCTGCGGAAGGAATTACAGAAGATTCATCTAACACGGTTAAAAAAATTGTTAATGAAACCGCTGGTGCAGTTGGTTATTTAGCTTTCTCATACTTTACAGATGATAAAGTAACTCCACTATCTATAGATGGCGTTGAACCAACAGATGAAAATGTCCAATCAGGCAAATTCCCAGTTTGGGCGTACGAACACTCTTATACCAAGGGTGAACCAAGCGGTGCGACAAAAGCATTTTTGGACTATTTAATGTCTGCTGATGTTCAAAACAAGTTATTAAAAGAGCAGGGCTATTTACCTGTAACAAAAATGAAGGTAGAACGTGACGCGAAAGGTAATCAAACAAACAAATAGGTCGTATGTAGCAGTTAAAGGGTAAATGTGTCACCACATTTACCCTTATGACGTAGTTTTAGGGGGTTGGTGCAATATGGAAAAAGTGAGTTCTGCAAAAGATAGGCTGCTGAAGTCCGGCCAAGATTGGCTGGGTGGGGAATTTAGGGGAAAGGCCTTGGTCATCTTATGTGCTGTCATTATGATTTCTGCCACTATTGCCATTACGATATTTCTAGGGACAAAAGGGCTCCAATCCTTTATAAAAGATGGTATCAGCCTTATCGAATTCATAACTAGTAAGACTTGGAATCCTACGGATAAGGCTAATCCGAAATATGGTACACTGCCATTTATTTTTGGCTCATTTGCCGTCACCTTTCTCTCGGCACTTGTTGCAGCGCCATTAGGGATTGGCGGGGCCATCTTTATGACAGAAATTTCCTCATCCTGGGGAAGAAAAATATTACAACCTGTTATTGAGTTGTTAGTTGGAATTCCTTCGGTTGTATATGGGTTCATCGGGCTTTCCGTATTAGTCCCTTTTATCCGGGAAAATATAGGAGGACTTGGATTCAGCCTGCTTTCCGGAACCATTGTTCTTTCCATTATGATTTTGCCAACAGTAACATCCATCGCTACCGATGCAATGGGTTCTCTGCCAGGGGCCTTAAGAGAAGGTTCTTTTGCTTTGGGTGCCACCCGTTGGCAAACCATCAAAAAAGTACTTATTCCTGCTGCCATGCCATCACTGCTGACGGCCATCGTACTAGGAATGGCGAGAGCATTTGGTGAAGCGTTGGCAGTTCAAATGGTCATCGGAAACGTGAAGAATTTGCCTTCAAGCTTATTGGATGCTTCTGCCACGTTAACAACCATTATTACGTTAAACATGGGTCATACTACATATGGAAGTGTGGAAAATAATACCCTTTGGTCGATGGGATTGATCCTATTAGTCATGTCGTTCGCATTTATTCTCCTCATTCGTTATTTATCAGCAAGGAGGAAATTGTAATGAATACGAAAACCGCTGACCGAATAGCTACTGGTGTGTTCTATTGCATAGCACTTATTATCATTGCAATTCTTGTTAGTCTTTTTTACTATATTTTGGTTAACGGATTAAAAAATATATCGCTTGATTTCCTAACAACTCCCTCAAGCAACGTAAGAGCTGGAGGGGGAATCCGTGACCAATTGTTCAATTCCTTGTATGTTTTGGTCATTACGATGGTAATTGCCGTCCCATTAGGGTTGGGCGGAGGAATTTATATGGCGGAATATGCTAAACCTGGAAAGATTACTGATACTATTCGTTCTTGTATCGAAGTTCTAGCCTCTCTGCCTTCAATTGTGATTGGAATGTTTGGTTTATTGATGTTTGTTAATTTAACTGGATGGGGTTATACGATTTTAGGGGGGGCATTAGCTCTTACCGTATTCAATCTGCCAGTCATTGTGCGGGTGAGTGAGGATGCGATTCGGTCTGTTCCCCGGGAGTTAAAAGAGGCCAGCCTTGCATTAGGGATTACTCATTGGCACACCATTAAAACGGTAATTTTGCCTAGTGCATTTCCCACGATTTTAACCGGTATCATCCTTGCTTCGGGCCGTGTATTTGGGGAAGCAGCGGCATTATTATTTACTGCCGGCTTGTCTACACCAAGACTTGATTATGCAAACTGGAACCCCTTTTCTGCCACATCCCCATTAAATATTTTTCGTCCGGCGGAGACCTTGGCAGTACACATTTGGGCTGTCAATACTCAAGGCTTAATTCCTGATGTGGAAGAGGTCTCAAGCGGTGCGGCTGCCGTTTTAGTCCTTTCCGTATTAATTTTTAATTTATTGGCAAGATGGATTGGAAGCTTGATTCATCGCAAAATCACGGCAACTAAATAAAAGCAGGTGAAAAAACATGGCGACAGCAATGAAGCAAAGACCAGCCGAAACAGACTTGATTCAAAGTAAAGAAAATCAGCAACAAAATATGGTTTTGCATGTTAAAAACTTAGAAATTTTCTATGGAGAAAAACGAGCTGTTAATGGAATATCAATGGATATTGAGAAAAATTCAGTAACTGCCCTTATAGGTCCGTCTGGATGCGGTAAATCGACATTTTTGCGCAGTATTAACAGAATGAATGATTTGATACCCGGAGCAAGGGCAGAAGGGGAAATTATCTATGATGACCTAAATATATTATCAGAGCAAATAAATGTTGTAGCGTTACGGAAAGAAATCGGGATGGTCTTTCAAAAGCCGAATCCATTTCCAAAATCCATTTATGATAATATCACCCACGCTTTGAAGTTTGCAGGCATCAGAAAGAAAAGCAAGCTTGATGAAATCGTTGAGGAGAGTCTTCAGAAAGCAGCATTATGGGAGGAAGTAAAAGATCGTCTGCATAAATCCGCATTATCACTGTCTGGAGGGCAGCAGCAACGTCTCTGCATTGCTCGGACGATCGCTATGAAGCCAACTGTCATGCTCCTTGACGAGCCATCTTCAGCGCTGGATCCTATCTCGAATGCCAAGGTTGAGGATCTTATCGTGGAGTTGAAAAAGGACTATTCAATCATAATTGTTACTCATAATATGCAGCAAGCGTCTCGTATTTCTGATAAAACAGCCTTCTTCCTGAGCGGTGATTTGATAGAATATGACATCACCGATACGATATTTACGAATCCATCTGTCAAAAAAACAGAGGAATATATCTCGGGAAGATTCGGATAAGGGGGGAATGGTGTGACGTTTACAACCTTAACCAGGAATGTATTTGATATAAAGGACCTTAATTTATGGTATGGTGAACATCATGCATTAAAGAATATTAATTTTCCGATTATCAAAAAAGAGGTCACAGCTATGATTGGTCCTTCCGGGTGTGGAAAGTCAACCTTTGTAAAGACGTTGAACTTGATGATTAATTATGTTTCGAATGTTAAGATGACGGGGGAAATCAATTTTAATGGCCACAATATATTAAATGAAAAATTGGACTTGGTAGAATTGCGGAAAAAGGTTGGAATGGTCTTTCAAAAAGGAAATCCCTTTCCACAGTCAATTTATGATAATGTCGCTTACGGACCCAGAATCCATGGAATCAAAAAAAAGAAGCATCTGGATGAGATTGTCACGAAATCATTGATGAACGTTGCTTTGTGGGATGAGGTGAAGGACAGGTTACATGCACCTGCTCTCGGGCTTTCGGGCGGCCAGCAGCAAAGGCTGTGTATTGCCAGGGCTCTTGCTACAAAACCAGAGGTCTTATTAATGGATGAGCCAACATCGGCCCTTGATCCCATTTCCACCTTGAAAATTGAAGAATTAATTTTGGAACTAAAGGAAAAATATACGATTGTCATTGTGACGCACAATATGCAGCAAGCCTCAAGAGTGTCGGATAAAACAGCTTTCTTTTTAATGGGAGAATTAATTGAACTCGATGAAACTTCAAAGATTTTCTCGAACCCAAGGGATGAACGGACTGAAGGGTATATTACAGGGAGATTTGGATAATAGGGGTGACAATAGTGAATACAAGGTCAAAATTCGATAGTCATTTAAAAGAATTAAAAGATATGCTGATGGAAATGGCCCGCAAATCGGAAAATGCCATTAAGGAAAGTATTAATGCCCTAATAAATCAAGATATTGATAAATCAAATGAGATTATTCAAAATGATACAATCATCGATGATTTGGAACATGAAATTAATAATAAAGCCATTATCCTAATTGCAAAGGAATCTCCCGTAGCAAGGGATCTCCGGAAAATCATTGTCGCTCTAAAAATATCATCAGAGGTCGAACGTATTGCTGATAATGCTGTTAATATTGCAAAATCAACGGTACATATCGGCAAAGAAAAACATATTAAAGAAATAGTCGACATTCCGATTATGATGAATCTTGCATTGGAGATGCTAAGTGATTCTTTAAACGCTTTCCTCTCGGAAGATGTCGAACTGGCAAAGACGTGTGCAAAGAAAGACGATAAGGTCGATGAAATGTATGGAAAACTTATAAAAGAGCTTATGGGATATGTACAGAAATATCCTGATCATATTAATCAAATTAATCAGTTAGCATTTGTATGCAGATATATCGAAAGGATTGCGGACCACTCAACCAATATTGGTGAGCATGTTATTTACCTTGTGACCGGAGAACGTTATGATTTAAATGCTTAAGATTGTTCATTAGAATGATGATAGAGCTAATGAATATGTCTAATACCTGATAATTTAATTGAAAAGGACTTTTGCTTTTCATCCTTTAAAAAAAGAACTTGTTCTTTTAAATTAACACCGCAAACTTTACCTTTCAGTATCTTCAAAGTTCCATTTGTATCATAATCAATAGTAATCATGCGATTGTTAGTAAATTGTCTTAAAAACATGGATATCCTCCTTTTATGTTGAAATTGTTTTTCATGCTTATTGTAAAATCGGTTTATTAAGTCAGTATGAAAGATGTGTAAAAGATCTTTATGTTTTAGTTGAAGTTTCTAAATATATAAAAAGGACGTTCAAGTAAAAAGTTATACTTGGCGTCTTTTTTTAGATCCAAAAAAGAATAATAAATTTATCAGATTGGCGAGAAAGGGTATTTTTCTCGGCAATTTTTTATTTTGTCAAAACCTGAATTATCCAATTTTTATTAATCATCCCTGCTAACAGGCCTGTTGATTTCCGCTCCGGGCACTCGCTTTCCGCGGGGAGGTCCTAGAGCCTCCTCGGCGCTTTGGCGCCTGCGGGGTCTCCAGTGACCTCTATATCCCGCAGGAGTCGAGTGCCCTCCTCTCCAATCAACAGACTTGTTGAAAAAGCCTTTTATTAATTACGCTATAACAAATTAACACGGAGAATCATTAAAGAAAATGGATAAAATAAATGGCTATCGATAGTTTCTCGACAGCCTGAAGAATTGTAAATTCATGATTCTTATTATTTAACTTATCTTTACATAACCTTTACAACCAATTAAAACCACGTTAATACTTTTGGACTATCTTTATATGTGTAAGGCAAATAAATATAATCAAACTTCCTGAGGAGGAACCAACGCAATGAAAAGCTTGAAAAAATTAAGCCTTCTTACATTATTTGCAGCATTAATGGTCATCATGGCAGCTTGTGGAGGCAGTGCTTCAACAGATAAGAAAGAGGAAAATACTAGCAAGGAAAAACCTAAAACTGAAGAAGTGAAAGAACTTTCCGGTTCATTAGTTGTTTCTGGTTCGTCTGCGATGCAGCCATTAGTAGCAGCGGCAGCTGAAGAATTCATGGCAAAAAATCCAAAAGTTGATATTCAAGTAAATGCGGGCGGATCTGGTACAGGCTTATCTCAAGTATCTGAAGGATCTGTTCAAATTGGTAACTCTGACGTTTTTGCTGAAGAAAAAATTCCTGATAAAGCAAGTGAACTTAAAGATCATAAAGTAGCTGTTGTAGGTATGACTGCTGCTGTTAACCCTAAAGTTGGAATTAAAGATATTAAAAAAGATGACTTAATCAAAGTTTTCACTGGTAAAATCACAAACTGGAAAGAACTTGGCGGGAAAGATCAAAAAATCGTTCTTGTAAACCGTCCTGACTCTTCAGGTACTCGTGCTATTTTCAATAAGTTTGCTCTTGACGGTGCAACACCTGCTGAAGGCGTGACTGAGGATTCTTCAAACACTGTTAAAAAGATTATTAGCGAAACAGACGGTGCTATTGGCTACCTTGCATTCTCTTACTTCACTGATGATACTGTAACTCCACTTGCAATCGATGGCGTTGAAGCAACTGCAGAAAACGTTCAATCTGGTAAATTCCCAGTGTGGGCATACCAGCATTCATATACTAAAGGTGAACCAACAGAAATTGCAAAAGCATTCCTTGACTACCTAATGAGTGACGATGTTCAAACAACTTTATTGAAAGAACAAGGTTACCTTCCTGTAACGAAAATGAAAGTAGAACGTGACGCTGAAGGAAAACAAAAAAATCTATAATATTCACCAAATGGTAAATGCGTCAGCATTTACCTTTTTTAATATTTAATGAACTAAAAAAGCATCCTAACTATGCTTTTCAGGGTGTCGAGAAACTATCGATAGCCATTTTTTTATCCACTTTCATTAACGATTAACCGCGTTAATTCGTTTCAATGTTATTAATAAAAGGCTTTTCAACAAGTCTGTTGATTGGCGCTCCAGGCACTTCGCGCACCTTAGGGCGTGACGGGGAGCCTCCTCGTGCTTCGCTCCTGCGGGGTCTCCCCTGCCCCGTACTCCCGCAGGAGTCTTCGTGCCTTCCGCGCCAATCAACAGGTGTATTCAATAAAGTCCTTCAACTCCAATAAAATAAGTGGTGAATTTAATGTTTAAGCCAAAAGAGTATAGCCAAAGCCAAAGTGAATATGAATGACCACCTTCTTCGTTTGACAAATATATTGATTTCTCTTTTCTTCTTGAAAAAGTTCGACCTTTTTATAGTGAGGACAAAGGCCGCCCATACGATCTCCTCATTCTTTTTAAAATGATAAACAGGCTCTTCTTACTGCAGCCTGCCAAAATATGAAAAAGATTGCAACACACTTATCAAGGATGGAAAATGTGTGTTGCATAACTTAGGTTGATTTGCCTCCCTGTTTATTGGAGTGGAGGGCACTCGACTCCTGCGGGATATAGAGGTCACTGGAGACCCCAAGGCGCCAAAGCGCCGAGGAGGCTCCAGGAGCTCCCCGCGGAAAGCGAGTGCCCGGAGCGGAAATCAACAGGCCCGTTAGCAGGGATAATCAATAAAAATTTGGTAATTTAGGTTTGGACAAAATAAAAATTGCCGATAAAAATAACCTTTCTCGACAATTTGAAAAGCATCCCAACGATGCTTTTTTATGTTTTAGCTGGCTTCACCTTCAGTGGTTGCCTTCTGATGATTTATTGAATACTTAGGAAGAACCCCAGGTTTTACTTCCTCATGTGGTTTACCTAGTGCATATCCTTGCCCGTAATGTACTCTTTGTTCACGTATAAAATCAAGTTCTTCCATTCTTTCTATTCCTTCGGCGATAATTTCCGTAGAAGATTGTTTTGCGTATTCGATGATTAATTTAACCAAGTGCTGCTGCTCGATATTTTGATCGATATTTTGAATGAGGGATCTATCAAGCTTAATAAATTCAGGCTTTAGATAAATTAATGTTTTAAGACTATTGAAGCCAGAGCCAACATCATCAATGGCGATTCGATATCCTTGGGAACGATAATTGGAAAGGACCTTTTCAAACAGTACAAAATCTGTAACAGCACTTCTCTCTGTTAATTCAAAAACAACCTGGTTTGGTTCAATTCCAAGCTCAGATAAGAGCTGAAGTGTTTCGCCGCTTTGATAATTGGAATCTAATAAAACATTAGGGTGGATATTAATAAATAGTAATGAGGTTCTTTGTCGGACATTCCCTTTTAAGCGATTAATAAAACGTTTAAGAGAAATATTTCTACAAAAACATTCAAATAAAAACACTTGATTCGATTGTCCAACAAATTCATAAAACGTATCGGTGTTTGGAAATAGATTCGTTGCAATAGGACGATTTAAGGCTTCATATCCAACCGTTTCTCCGGACTCTAATTTAAGAATAGGCTGAAAGAATGTATCTAATGCATTATTTTTCATTATTTTTTGTAATTCCTTCAATCTCTTATAATACAACACCTCTTTCTTTAGTCTGTTATTTAAGTGCTTAAAATAAGAATAAAAGATACTACTCCTAAACGTAGTAATTAAATGGCTGTTTTCTTGACTATCCATGTTAAGCGCACCTGCTTTAATATGATGATTATAATTTTAATTTACAAATATTAATCTAATGTAAATTTAACAATGGACTTTTGTTAATTTTTTGATGGACTTTCCTTAATTGTAATGAAGGTGTGGTATAGAAGCGAATAAGAAAATAGGCTCGGAATGTACCGAGCCTTGGTGAATCCAATATGTCTGACATATAGATAATACTTTTAAGCGGTAATTTGATACTCTTGCTTGGCCTTATTTTTTGTAGCTCTTTTACTTAACCATTCATACATAATCGGAATGATCAACAGGCTGATAAGTGTAGAACTGATCATACCGCCTATTACGACCATACCTAGTGTTTGAGAAACGATTGTGTTTCCGTTGCTTGAAAAGGCTAAAGGGAGCAGGGTCAGGATGGTTGTTCCTGCAGTCATTAACACTGGTCTGACCCTAGAAGAGGTGCCGACCAGAATGGCCTGTTTTGCCTCCATCCCTTCTGCTAAATTCCGTTCAATTTTATCAACCAGGACTATTCCATTGGTGACCACGATTCCTGCCAGCATTAATATTCCAATCAATGCTGCGAGATTCCATTCCATTCCGAATAGAACCATGCTCCACACGGAACCAATCAATGCCAATGGAATGCAAATAAGGACTGATGCTGGAGCATGCCATCCTCGGAAAACAGCACTGATAATCATAAGGACCAGTACAAGAGAGAGGGCAAGAGCGAGACTCATCTCTAATACCATCTGCTTCACTTGTTGAGAAATCCCTCCAATTGAATACTCAACACCTGAGGGAAGATCTAATCCGTTCATGGTTTCTTTTACTTGCTGGGTTACCTTTCCAATGTCCTTTGTAATAATATTACCTGTAACGGCGGCAAAAGGACGGCCATCCTGCTCACTTATAACAGTTTGCATGCTTGTCTCCAACGTCGTTATTTCCGCAAGCGACACCATTGACCCATCCTTGGCTGTAAACATTTCATGCCCCATTTTGGATAATATTGTTTTTTCAGGTTCAGGGTCAGTTGCTGTTAGGTTATGTTTAAAGCCATCAGCATGAATAGCTATGGGAGTTTCTATATTACCTGATAAAATCTTCAGGCTGTCGTCTTGGGGCAGGTAACCATTAATACGTTTAAGAACTTCATCAACATCTAGTCCCAAGCTTTGAATTTTTTCCTGATTAAGTGAAAGATAATGTTTTATTGGTGCATCCGCATCATTCGCTGCTCCTTCTACACTTAATCCTGGAATCATCTGCAGTTTGCTTTTAACCAAAATAGCAGCTGCTGCGAGTCCCTGTTGGTCTCCGCCAGTTAAAATAACTTTTAGCCTGGAATCATCTCCTGCTATATTTTGGTTGGAAACCGTATAGACCGCAGTAGTTGAAAGTCTCCCGAGCTGCTGACGCAATTCCTTAACGAAAGAATCAATGTCGGATTGGTCTTTAATCCCAACAGATACATTGGCGATATTTTGTTTTTGCATCCAGCCGCCGCCTTCATCAAAGACATCATCAAACATTGGGGTAAAGTTCGATCCAAGAGTCGATGAAAATGTGTCCACTTCATGGTTATTCTTTAAGATCGTTTCAATATTTTTCACTTCGGCATCGACATCTGACAGCTGTGCTCCTTCAGGGAGTTCAATTTGAATGGCAACATCCTTTGACGGCCCTCTTGGAAAAAAGTTGACCGGAAGAAATGTGGCCGCTAAGATTGTAATGGCAAAAAGGAAGACGGTAAGTGTTGCAATCAATTTTTTCTTCAAGAAAACCCACTGGAGGATTTTTTGAGCGCTTGTCTCCATATCCATTGGCTTTGTTATAAGCGGTTTTTTCCATAATAAATAGGCTAGTGCAGGCACGACTATAATTGAAACTGCAAGAGAGGTCACAAGGGAAATCACCACCGACCAGGCAAATCCGGAAAATGCGGAACTAATTATCCCGCCAATGATTGAAATAGGTAAAAACACAGCAACCGTAGTGGCTGTCGAGGAAACAATCGCAGGAACCATTTCGACAACACCCTTTGCCAATCCCTGAACCGCCATATGGCCGTTGTTTGTTTCCAACTGCTTTCTGTACATATTATCGATTACAACAATAGAATCATCGACCACACGGCCCATCGCGACGATTAATCCGGAAATGGTTAAGATATTCAAGCTGACATCCATGGCCTTCAGGATTGCAGTAGTGGTAAGAAGGCAGATTGGCAATGATAAGGAAATGATCAAGGTTGAACGGGCATTCCTGAAAAATAATAATACACAGATGACAGAGAACAAAATCCCCAATAGTCCTTCTTTAATTAACCCTTTTAATGAAGTGTTTATTTCTTGTCCCTGATCCAAAAAGATTGAAAGGTCTACGGCATCTGACTTGACTTCGGGTATGGCTTGAATCCGTTCGTTAATTCGTGCTGTTACATCCGTAACATTGGAAGAAGGCGTTTTTAAGACATCCAACAGAACGCTGGGTTGGCCTGCACTCCTTGAAACCGTTTGTAAATTAATGATACTGCTCTCAATGTTGGCTACTTCTTGTAAACTTACATCTACTCCGCCTTTAACCGGGATTTTTATTTTTTGCAGGTCAGTTTGATTTAAGGTCCAGCCTGTAATACGGATTGGCATGGTAATTTGTCCATCTGGACCACCCTGTTCTTTAATGGTTCCCTGTGGCCAAATGGGGTGGATAGATGTAAGTGCAGATTGAATATCTTTTGGTGTTAACCCGTATTTGTGGAGTGCATCTTCTTTTAATGTCAATAGGTATCCGGCATTCCCGGCACCCGTGACACGCACTTCCCTAACTCCTGGAACCCGTTTGATTTCATTTGCCACCTTTTCTTGAAGGGTTGTACGCAAAAGATTTTCATCGATATTTTCAGTTCCGCTTGTCAAACTTATTCTCATTACGGGAAAGGAGTTCGTACTGACCCTTGTTATCAAAGGTTCTTTTACATCGTTAGGAAATTTGACCTTTTCAACGGAAGCTTTTACTTCCTCTTCGGCCTTTTCCATATCCGTATGATTGGGAAAGTAAAGGCTTGCCATTAAACCGCCGTCAAACGAATTGGTTTCCAAATAATCCAGTTTATCAACCGAGCGGACAGCCTCCTCAACCTTTGCTGTAATCATTTGTTTGACTTGATCAGCTTGATAGTTATCTGCTTGTATTGTGACCATAAGGGCCGTGTTATTAATAGGAGGGAGGTAGTCACGCTGCATCTGAAAGGCAGAAATGGCTCCCCATGCGATAATTAACACAACGCAGGTCAAAATCAAAATGGACCGTTTCATGGTCCCTTCAATAAATCGAATCATGTTAGAAATCCTTTCTTGTATATGAATAAATTGCATGCTTGAAAAGAAAAGGGAGGCCGACCAAAGGGGCAGGCCTCCCTGAAAAAATTGTATAAACATTTTCAATAGATTACTTTTAGTGTCTGAAACTTATAAGTTAATTAGCATTTTTTTTCTCTCCTGGATAAGGTTTATCACCTTTTGCGGATTTCCAAAGAATCTTGTTCAATTTTTCTGAGTCGGCATGATCTACTCCTGAAAAGTCTAGTTCTGCGGATTCTTTCGCCATCGGTGCATTTTGCCCATTTTTACGATCAAGCGGATAGGTTGGTTCTTCTACTTTAAATGACTCGAAATTAGGTTTATGTGTAAATGTGTTGATCATTGGAACTGCAGAGGCATCAAATTGTGTCATCGGCTTCATGCCCAAAATCATTTCCATTGTCCGTAGCATGGAGGTGGTATCATACAATGTGCTGTCTACAGTGCGTGTTTGTGTATAAGGGCTGATAACAAGAGATGTTGTGCGGTGAGCATCAACAGAATCCCAGCCATTTTGAGCATCATCTTCTGTGACAAAGATGGCGGTGTCTTTCCAATATGGCGAGTGACTTACCATATCGACAAGCTTACCAAGTGCATAATCGTTTTCCGCTACCATCGCTTGAGGGGTTAATTCTCCAACCTTTGTTCCGAGTGTATGGTCGTTTGGAAGACGAACAATTTGAAGTTGTGGAAGATTCCCGTTATCGACGAATTGCTTAAATTCATCTGCCCACGCATCAAAGCGGGTAAGATCTGATATTTTTAAATTGTAAGAAGGGTAGTCTGGATCAAAGTTATTACCCATGCTCGCTTCGGCAGCCACATATTTACCTGTTTTACTATCATAATTGACGAACTCTCCATAGCTTCTGAAAGATACACCCGAGCGAAGCGCATTCGTCCATAGGAATCCGGCTTTTGGATAGGCTGCTTCATTGCCGCCTTCAAAGTCATAAGCACGGTTACGTCCGGAATAGTTAGCCAGCCAGTTTTTCTCGACATAATCATTTGATTGTGCAGCTGTAGACCAGTTATGTCCTTGGGCGCTGATTTCTGCATTTGCATAGAAATTATCCAATAAGACGAATTGGTCCGCCAGCTTATGAATATTCGGTGTAATATCTTTTCCGAAGATGGTTAAGCTCGGGTCGCCATTTCCTTTTTCCATATCACCAAATACCTGGTCATAGGTGCGATTTTCTTTAATGACATAAATGACATGTTTAATTGGTGATTCTTGGCCCTCGAAGCGTGGGATAGGAAATTTTTCGCTTGCACTATATCCTGTTGGTTTAGCTATTTCATTATTTTTTTCGACTTGTTTTGTATATTTTTTCAGCTGCTTGTCATCCGGAATGTCGATAAAGGACATGGTTCCTTTGATCATACTCCCGATGTACTGGCCGTCCCGGTTAGAACCTGCTCCAAGCCCCTTGGCATTTAGCACCATGAGCTGGCCATCATGTAAATAGATTCCGCTTGGGTACCATGCAGTCGGAATTAACCCTTTCACTTCTCCTTTTTCCAAATCAATGACCGCCACGTCGTTATTTCCTCCATTGGAAACAAACAAAGTCTTGCCATCATTGCTTAGGGTAAGGGCATTTGGCTGGCTTCCCATTGGAGCATTTTTATAAGGGCTAAGCGATATCGTTTGGATTTCTTTTTGTTGTACTGGGTCAATGACGGAAACGGAATCACTGTCGGAATTGGTTACATAGATCATGCCATTCACGGAGTTCTCAACAATCGCATTTGGATGAAGGCCTGTTGGAATGGTATTTTTGATTTCGAGTGTTTCTGGGTCAACAACACTGATGCTGCTTTCTCCCCAGTTGCTGACATATAGTGATTTTCCATCGTTACTTAAAATAGCTGCGTAAGGATGCTTCCCAACACCAATTGTTTTTACGATTTGATTGGTGGCAAGATCTACTTTTGAAACGGAATGGTTTAAATTATTTGCAATAAAGAGGAACTTTCCATCCTTAGAAACGGAAATACCAGCAGGATAGAAGTTTGTTTTGCTGCTGTTTTGTAGCATGATTGGAGATTGTTCTGTTAATGTTCCATTATCAAAACCATAAACGCGAATTTTGTTATTGCCTCCGGCTGAAGCATAAACTGTTTTTCCATCTGGACTAAATGCAACCCCAAAATAAAGTGCTTCCGGAGATTTGTAAGGAATGGTCTGTATGACTTCTTGAGTTTGAACATCTACGACTTGAAGAGATTGTTCACCTTGTCCATCGTTGGAAACAATCAGATACCGATGATCCGGACTTAGCGCGCCACCCATCGGGAAATCGCCAAGCGTTACTTGTTTACCCGAAGGGGTAACAATCCATCCATGTGGAGTAACAGCCGTTCCATTTTCTTGGGGTCCAACCAATTGGGTGTAGCCGGCATAGGCAGATGTTGATCCAAGAATCAAAGTAGCCAGAGAAGCCGCCAGAATTTTCTTCTTTTTCATAAAACCCTCTCCCTTTTAATCAGTAATCTATTACATCATTAATCCTACTCCGTTTTTGTAAACTGGGAATTAAATAGAATTAAAAAGTATATAAATATAAATGGTAAAATTTGATTATTGACTCTACTAAATAGTAGTTTTGTCGTGTGTTTTTATCTAACTATGTAAAAAAACCCGGGAATCAATAGATTACCGGGTTTAAACCTTAGAAAATTCCTTACTATTTATAAATCTTAATCATTTTTTCAAATCTTCTAGTGAAGGCAGTCCGGAAATATAACCTATTCCACCAGTACGATTAATACCGATTTCTTTTTCCATTGCCTTTATTAGTTCCACTTTATCCACGGCAGAAATGTTCTTCGTATCTAATTCATCACCAGGATGTTGGAAATTGCTCATAATATAAGAGTGTCCTTTTAGATTATCTGCTGCAAATAAACCAGTTGATTCAGCCCCTGCTGGTACTGATAAAACTCTTGATAATTCCTTTGTATCAACATTATAGGCCCATACGAAGTTATTGGTATGCATTCCGCTGTCTTCACCAATGAACAATGTTCTTAATGCTTCGGAATAGCTTAAATTATCAGTATTGGCTACTGAATTCACATCTGCTGTATTTCCAAATGCATCTGCAGATGGCATGTCCTTCCCGGCAATAAGCCCAGACATTTTAGCCGCTACATACTCACTGTTTATCTTTTGGCCTTGACTGTCTTTTTGTCCAGCTGTTAAATCCAATTGATACGTAACACCAGATTTAATTTTTGGAAGATGGATATCATCGACTGGATCCGTGGAGCTTGCTTCCATACCTTTGCTTTGGTCGGAAATCGCAATGTATACTTTCTTGTCCTTTTCGTTTAGGGTTACGCCTTCCATTTTGTTAAATTCAGCTGTAGCTCCAAGCATTGCTGCATAACGGCGGGACTCTAAAAACGCTGCCGCTTTTTCCATACCAGGCTTCAATTTCAAGTATTCCGTTTTTCCGTAGGAATATTGCTTAACAGCTTTAAAGCCTTCCTTTGGCACGTCTGATGTTTCGAAGATATCACTGAACTTAACACCGCTGTCAATAATGGCTTTGACTTCCTTGTCCGTTGAATGGCCAAGATTAATCCATTCCAAATCACCTGCTCCGCCATTTTCTGTACCGGTTTGGTGGAATTTCGCTGCATAGAGTGTACCAGCAGATAAATCCTTCGCTTTATCTGCTACATACATAAACAACGTCGTATAGGATCCGTCATCTCCGAAGAAGGCAGTACGCTTATCAGGCATCATCTTCATTACTTCGTGCGAGAAACGTCCAGCGCTGTAATGTTTTTCGACCGATGTAGAACCATCCTTGTTTACAGTAATTTCAGGAATGAATCCATAGAAATATGGATTTGCTTTTGAAGCATCCCCGAAATAAAGCTTTGCAAAGCTTTCTACTTGAGTTCTGGAAGAGGATGTTGAATCCAATTCAAAACTGCGGGCATCCGGCTCATATTCCTCAGAACCTAAATGGGTATTCCAAGGTGAAAGGGAACCGTTACAAGGAATCCATAGACCATTTACGCTTGAAAAATCAATCTTCTTTACCTGTTTCTGTGTTAGCTCACCGGTCTTATTATTTTGGTCAAGAGTTGTCAGGGACATAGATGCAGGAACAATTCCATATGCGGATTTGCCAGCAGCATCGATCGTTTGGTATTCATAATGAGTTACCATGTATTGTTTCCCGGCAATTGGCTTTAATAAACTATTGGAATCAGGAGCATCGGATACATAGTACGTTGGATTCCCTTCTACACTAGTATCCATGATTGGATTTCCGTTTACATCAATCGGAGTACCAGCAGGAATCAGCTCGCCTTTATTGATAGCCACTTTATCTTCAGATTTAAATAGTTTCTGATAAGTAAGCGGGAAGTTCTTTACTTCACCATTGCTGTATTTTACATCTACTGATGCTTCTGTGTACGTTTTTACCATTTTATCAATAGTAGTAGGTGCTGGCATTCCGTTAAACTTAACAGAATCAATTTTTACTTGATTATTAGATGCAGCTGCCGCTGGAGTTAAGGCAGGAATTGTTAATGATAGAGCGAGGGCAATGGTCGTGCCTTTTTTGCCAATACGGAAATTTTTCATTATGATCCTCCTCAAAGATTCATTACTTTTTTCGTACATACCTATTAAACAGGAAAAATATTAAGGCAGTGTATATCTTTTGTTAAGAGAAATTAAAGAATTTGTAAATGCAAAAAACTCCAAACTATTTAACTGTTTTAGTGCTAATTTTATAAAACTTTTTTCCTGAAATTATCTACTAATGACAAAAAACAGTGTGGTTTTACCTATTAAGATGGCATCATTTTTGTTGGGAATTAAGCAGCGTGGTAAAGATTGATGAAATATTTCATGCCATTTGGTATTGATTGACATAAATTCCTTACAATATATTTAGTTTTCTATGGATTCAACTTAATAATTCAGGTTTATGCTTCTTTAAGTAAGAAAAAATTCTATAAAAGTGGGGATCTGGATGGAAAAGTTGAAAGGGAAACGTAAAAAAATCATTGCAGGAGCTGCGCTTGCATCCTTGCTATTCGGTTCAAGCGTATCGGCGGCGTATACTTGGTTCGCTGGTCCTCAGGAGGACGGTACAGCTGTTACGACCAATGGCTGGCACCTGACGCCTGCCGGAAAACAAGTGAATTTAGGGAATTTTCCGATTGGCGGAGCATTGTCTCCAGATGGAAAATACATCGTGGTCTCGAACGCCGGAACCGGGACACAATCATTGCAAGTTGTAGATACTGAAAAGAAAGAAGTTATACAGACCATATCTTATGATTGGCCTGAAGCCTTGTATATTGGTGTTGTCTTTAGCCCCGATGGGAAAAAAATGTACGCCTCCGCGGGCGGAAATAACAAAATTCGTGTTTTTGATTTTGCTGATAGCAAGCTTACTGAACAATCTCCGATTCAGATGAAGGACCAAAACCAAACGGATTTTTACCCAGCGGGAATTTCTATTTCACCTGATGGTAAACTTCTATATGTTGCAAATAATATGAATCATTCAGTATCTCGTATCAATCTAACCACCAATCAAATTGAAGGCACTTCTGTTGTTGGAAAAAGTCCATATGCAGCTTTTGTCAGCAGCGACGGAAACACTTTGTATGTCAGTAATTGGGGAGAGAGCAGCGTGACGGTCCTAAATGCAACGGATTTAAGCGTGAAAAAGACCATACCAGTAGGACTGCACCCAAATGCTATCGCAGAAAACCCGGTGGACGGATCCATTTATGTTGCCAATTCTGATAGTGACGAAATATCGGTAATTGATTCAAAGCGGCTGGAGGTAAAAGATACTGTTTCGCTCGCTCCATACCGCGGGGCACCTACTGGGACACAGCCAGATGCTTTAACTGTAAGTGAGGACGGGAAAACACTTTATGTGGCAAACACGCTGAACAACAACATAGCTGTTATCGATCTTGGGAATGGCACCGGCAAAATGAAGGCAAAGGTTAAAGGACTTATCCCAACTGGATGGTATCCGACAGGTGTTTACCTTGGCAAGAATGATAATCAGCTGATGGTTCATAATGCCAAAGGACTTGGAGCAGGACCAAACGGAGACTCCCATGAATGGCTTGGAAACATGATTAAAGGTACTATGTCATTTATTGATGTGCCTGACCAAGAACAGTTAAAAAAATATACCAAACAAACCAATGATAATAACCAGGTCAAAGAAGCAGAAGCCAATAGCTGGTGGAAAGACGCAGAAGGCAAAAAAGACTTCCCTATTCCCCGCTATCCTGGTAAAGGCAAATCACCTATTAAGCATGTGATATATGTAATTAAAGAAAATCAAACCTATGACCATGTTTTTGGAGATTTAGGTAAAGGAAATGGGGATCCCAGCCTGGCTCTGTATGGAAAGGAAGTAACACCGAACCATCATAAGCTTGCCAATCAGTTTGTTACGTTAGACAATTTTTATGCAGACGCTGAAGTGAGTGCAGATGGCCACAACTGGACAACAGCTGGTAAGGCGAATGATTATGTACAAAAGAACTGGCTTGCTAATTACTCCGGAAGAAACCGTGATTATGATTTTGATGGCGGCGGAGGAGGAAGTATTCTCGACGATGCTCCTTACACAAGATCTAAAGAGGGATATATTTGGGATATAGCAATGAAAGCCGGCCTAACCTTCCGTAATTACGGAGAATTCGCCTACAATTATGATCCAGCAACGAAAACCTATTTGCCTAATAATCCAGGTACAACCAATTTTGGCGGCAATTACGATCCCTATTACCCAAGTTGGGATTTAAACATCTCGGACGTCACAAGATACAAAGAATGGGAAAAGGAATTTAGAGAATTTGAAAAGAATGGAAACCTTCCGCAATTAGAAGTGGTTTATTTACCAAACGACCATACAGGCGGTTCAAAGTGGGGTCCAGAGCAGATGGTTGCGCAAAATGATTACGCACTAGGTAAACTTGTAGAAACAGTTAGTCATTCAAAGTATTGGAAAGACACGGCTATTTTTGTAGTAGAGGATGACGCTCAGGGCGGCATAGACCATGTAGATGCCCATAGAAGCGTAGCGTTAGCCATCAGCCCTTACACGCAAATAGGCAAAGTGGATAGTACGTTCTATGATACACCTGCAATGCTGCGGACAATGGAGCTCATCTTGGGCTTGCAGCCAATGACTCAATTTGAGGCGGCAGCAATTCCGATGTTTAACTCCTTTACCGATCGGCCTAACTTTACAACTTATAACATGGAGCGAACAAAATACTGGACCGAAGAAGGTGACACTCAGTCTAGTCAGCAGCCTAAACCTGCGTCAAGCTCTCTATACCCTGCAGATATGGATTTCTCCAAACCGGACTCTGTAGACCGTAAGAAACTGAACGATGAAAACTGGAAGATTATCAAAGGTCACTATCCGAAGGAAAAGAATAAATAATAGAATTAAGTATTTTTCTTAGGAATCATTGTTAATTGAAAAAGGAGCTGACTTTGTGAGTAAAATTCTACTATTCTACTTATGGAGTCAGCCCCTTTTTTAACTAGCTGAGCTCAGAAAAAAACAGTTCGATTATATGAACTGTTTTTTTTTCTGAGTTAATATATCCTTACTATTAAACGCTCAAAAAAGTATAGATTCCCCATTTATTTTTTAAGTTCAATAATAAATTCGCTTCCTTCGCCAGGAGTACTTATAACACTGATTTGACCATGATGGGCTTCAATTAAATGTTTAACGATGGCCAAGCCAAGACCTGTGCCGCCGGAGTTTCTGCTTCTGGCACGGTCAACGCGGTAAAACCGCTCGAAAATACGGGGGATTTCTTCTTTTTTAATTCCTATGCCTGTATCTTTAACATGAACACGGACAGTTTCACCTTGCTCGAGAAGGATAACCCCTACATTCCCATTGCTTGGTGTATAAGTAATGGCATTGCCAATTAAATTGATAAATACTTGCTTTAGCCGATCTACATCCCCGTGTATTTGCACCTGTTCCTCTGGACAAAGAAGCTCGAGGCTAATGTTCTTTTCCTCAGCCTTCCCTTGGAGGAGTGTAATAACATCTTCAAGCAATTTAAATAAATCGATTTTCTGTATGTTTAACTTGAAGCCTTGCTGTTCTATTTTTGAAAGATCCAAAAGGTCTTGTATGAGTGATTGGAGCCGTTCACTTTCTTTTAAAATAATGGACAGGAAGGATTCTAACGTCTCTTGATTGTTCATCGCACCATCCAACAGAGTTTCAGTAAAACCTTTAATCGATGTAATCGGGGTTTTTAATTCATGTGAAACATTTGCCACAAAATCCTTTCGCATTTGCTCGAGCTTTTTAATTTCTGTAATATCGTGAAAGACGAGCAAAACACCTTTCCAAACATGATTTGTTCCAATAATCGGCACGCCGTATACAACAAAATATCTTCTTTCAATTAATAATGGAATGAGTAATTGTTTACTTACCTTTTGTTCTAGCCGAAAAACTTCAGTCACTAAATCACGAATTTCTTCCTGATCGATGACTTCGTAATAAAGCTTATTTAAATAATCGGCTTGGCTTACTTGAAAAATATCAATAAATCCTTTATTTATTAAATTGATGTATCCCTTGCTATCAATTAGGACCAAACCCGCTCCCATATTTTCAATCAATACTTTTAGCTGCTCCTGTTGCATTTCTTGGGATTTAGCCAGTTCCTGAAGGTTTTGGGCCAGCCTATTAAGGGATTTACCTAACATTCCAGTTTTGTCCAGCCCATTTACGTTTGTTCTTGCCCGGTAATTTCCTTTGGCGAGTTCAATAGCGACATCTGTTGCTTCAACAACTGGTTTTGTAAACTTGGAAGTAATTCTTATTCCAAGAAAAATGATGACCACTACGGCAATGACAAGGAATAAGGCAATGCCCCATATGATTTTCATTTTCAGGCCATCGCTCATTGATTCTATATAGAAGCTTTTAAGCAGCTCACCAAGCAATATTCCTAAACCCACTAATACGAAGCTGATTAGGGTGATTAATGCCATTACTAACCTTGTCCTAAATATGGTCATTCGTCTTTATGCTCCTCAAGTTTATAGCCCAGTCCACGTAACGTTTTAATATAAACTGGCCGCTTTGTATCTTCCTCTATTTTTTCTCGTAAATGCGAGATGTTTACATCGACAATTCTAGTATCCCCTACAAAGTCATAATTCCAAACAGCACTGAGCAGCTGTTCGCGGGTTAACACTCGACCCTTATTTTGGGCTAGAAATAGAAGCAATTCAAATTCCTTTAATGTTAAATATAGCGGTTTTTTCTGAAGGTAGGCTTCATATCGTTCAGGATGGATGACTAGATTACCTATTACTATTTCCTGTTGCTCATCATTAGTCTTTTCGGAAGATTGTTCCGCTTGGGCCTGGATTCTTCTTAAGATTGCTTTTACTCTGGCAATTACTTCTCGCGGGCTGAATGGCTTTATCATATAATCGTCGGCGCCAAGCTCAAGACCTAATATGGTATCGAATACATCATCTTTAGCTGTTAACATGATAATAGGAGTCTTGATGTTTTCCAGACGAAGCTGTTTGCATACTTCCATTCCATCTAATTTTGGAAGCATTACATCTAAAACGATAATATCCGGTGACTCCTGTTCTGCTAACAGTTTTCCTTCTTCACCATCCATCGCTGTTATAACTTCAAAACCAGCCTGCTCCAAATTATATTGAAGAAGCGTCACAATAGACTGTTCATCATCTACAACAAGTACTTTAGTTTTCATAATACACCCCCATTCAAGAATACATACAAATTGTTAACCCTTTATTAGGGGAATGTAAATCTAAAGTAAAGACAATGTAAATAATTGAGACGTGGGGACGGTTCTTCTGCCTCAATATCAAATAGTGAGTAAATAACAATAAAGAAAAAGGTAAGCCTCAGCTTACCATTTATCCAAAAGCGCTCTTACATTGAGTTATAAGTCTTCAGAAAATCCTCCACTGCTTTAGTCAAACTCATCGCTTCAGCCGAGTTATTATTTGAACCAAGCAGCTTGGTGATCTCCCGATGTGTTAATGAATGAGTTACAAATATATCTGCTGTATTGCCAGCTTTTTTTGTTTCTTCTATAAAATCAAAAACACTATTTCTGTTTTGGGTAACCAACAACATGGGCGGCAAGTGTTGATTAACTGCATTAGCAGCAGGGGATGCATCCATCCATGCTTGACGATCATGGCCAAAAACCTCTTTATATTGCTCATTTTTAGGGAGAAACTTCACTAAGTCGATTGGTCCATCCAGATTCACTATGGATTGTACCGTGTTTACTGGTATCCCCGCATGTTGCAAATAACTATGGTCCGTACCGATGAGCATGACCAAATGTCCGCCTGCAGAATGCCCCATTAAATTAATCCGCTTTTTGTCAATATGATATTGGTCAGCACGGTCGTAAACCCATTTCACCGCGGTAGAAATATCATTCGCCATGTCATTGTACGTTGCATTAGGGTGGAGCCGGTAATTTACGGATATGAATACATACCCTCTGTTTGTGTAAAAAGAGGGCTTATCCGATACATTAGATTTATCACCTCGCATCCAGCCTCCGCCATGAACATAAATGATAACCGGGTGATTTATGCTCTCTTTACCACTTGGTGCATAAATGTCTAATGTTTGCTTCACATCTGTCCCATAATGAAGGTTCATATGTTTCAATTCTTGCCCATTGATAGATTGAGTAAAAGACATTGTTATAACCAAAGTAACCGACAATAGAAATAGTCTGAAAAGCATTGGCTTCATCTCTTTCTTCTTTTTAAAAAATAGATTGCCCTAATTATTGGTAAAACTATTCAAGGGTTTATTTAGTTCATATGAGAGATAAACGGAATTGCTAAATGCATGATTTGTGCGGTTTAATATCAATATAAAGAATGTTGAATTGTTTTAAATAGGCGGGGATAAGAGTGGTGCAGCATATAGATTATCTGCTTATGCATTATGGTTATTTTGGTATCATTATTGCTTTAATTGGCGGCATTATTGGATTGCCGATACCTGATGAGGTGCTTTTGACCTATGTCGGTTATAATGTCTTCCAAGGGAAGATGGCGTTCCTAACCTCATTGGTTTGTGCTTTTATAGGGGCTGCTGGCGGTATTTCCCTTAGCTACTTAATTGGATATAAATTCGGGTTACCTCTGCTGTTAAAGTATGGCCCGAAAATTCACATTACAGAGGCAAAAATCAATCGAACCAGAAGGCTTTTTGAAAAATTTGGCCCGCCACTTTTAGTGGTCGGTTATTTTATCCCTGGAATCCGCCACCTGGCAGCCTACGTGGCCGCCATAAACAAATATCCATTTAAAAAGTTTATCGTTTTTGCCTATAGCGGTGCGCTATTGTGGACCTTTACATTCATTACATTAGGGAAAAAACTTGGGCAGGACTGGATCTTGGTTGAGAGATATTTATCTAAATACAGTATTTACATTATTTTGTTGGCACTCATCCTATTCGGCGGTTTTTATTTTTATTGGCGGCGAAAGGGAATGGTCGGAAAGGTGTAAAGCAGGGTTACTTACACTCTTTTATTTTGGAAATATAAAAAGTGGCCGTATAGAGAGATTATACATACCCGAACCCAAGTAAAAAACAAGAACAAGGTCACGTAGGGAAGTTCTACGTGCCTGAAACCCAGTAAAAAGTGAGCATGAGGTAACGTAGAGGGGTTCTACGTGCCCGAACCCGAGTAAAAAACAAGAACAGGGTCACGTAGCGAGGTTCTACGTGCCCGGACCCAAGTAAAAAACAAGAACAAGGTCACGTAGGGAAGTTCTACGTGCCCAAACCCAAGTGAAAAACGATAACAAGGTCACGTAGGGAAGTTCTACGTGCCTGAAACCCAGTAAAAAGTGAGCATGAGGTAACGTAGAGGGGTTCTACGTGCCCGAACCCAAGTAAAAAACAAGAACAGGGTCACGTAGCGAGGTTCTACGTGCCCGGACCCAAGTAAAAAACAAGAACAAGGTCACGTAGGGAGGTTCTACGTGACCGGACCCAAGTAAAAAACGAGAACAAGGTTACGTAGGGAAGTTCTACGTGCCCGGACCCAAGTAAAAAACGAGAACAGGGTCACGTAGGAAAGTTCTAAGTGCCCGGACCCAAGTAAAAAACGAGAACAAGGTTACGTAGGGAAGTTCTACGTGCCCGGACCCAAGTAAAAAACGAGAACAAGGTTACGTAGGGAGGTTCTACGTGCCCGGACCCAAGTAAAAAACGAGAACAAGGTTACGTAGGAAAGTTCTACGTGCCCGGACCCAAGTAAAAAACGAGAACAAGGTTACGTAGGGAAGTTCTACCTGCCAGGACCCAAGAAAGAAAAACTAGAACAAGGTTTTATAAGCTTTCTATAATAAACGAAGCCGAGTAAATAGAAAGAATGGGCTCCGATTAATGATTTATTATTTATTTACTCGAAATAGTACCATCTACCATACCCAATCGTTCTAAAATACTTTTTTAATACCTGTCTAATAATCTTTTTAGAAACGGCTCCTCCACACCACTCATAAATAACAGTAGTTGTAATTTTCCTCTTTGGAAAAAGTAGCTTAAACTCCTCCACACAACGCAAAATCCCAAATTCAATCAACACTTGGTGGCCGCAATTATGGCACACCAACTTTCCGTCTACAACCAAAATCGAAAAAGATTGGCATTTATCACAAATCATATCCTTTTTTAATTGTTCATACGAATAAGCAGGCACCATTTCATAAGGGGACTCAATTATATGCATGGAGATTAGCTTGTCTGCAAGCCTTTTGTGATAGTCTCCTAATTTTAATTGGTGATTGTTTAACTTTTTTCTTAAGGAATTTAATTGCGATGGAAAGATGATTGGGTAATTTCGAGGTACTTGATATAAGGTAAATTCGGGATTTATATGGACAAGGTGAGATACAACGTTACACTTGTAGCCGAGGCTATGGAGTAATTGGCGAAAATAGGATTCGCATCTCTCTAACTGGAGCAGTGGATTCTTTCGCTCCTCCCCATTGATGGAAAAGAATTTCCCGCCTTCATAATAGTAATCGCCTTCAAAGTTTTTTACATCATAAAGATTAATGGTTTCTTTAAAAATAATTGTCGTATCAATTTGGAAATAGGTGTTATTAAATTTGAAAAGCAAATCGTTTAAAACAAGTCCTTCACACCTGAGCTGTTCAGTTACCAGTTGGTCAAACATCACTTCTCCATCATAGCCCTTTTGTTTATTCTCATAATACCTCCTTTCTTGTTCAGTTAAATTTCCTCGTGCATTCAACAACCTCATAATTTTCAAAAAATCTGGCTCAACTCGGGGCTTATATGCCATAGTCAACGTCCTTTCTTTTCTCAAAAATCCACCTCAAGTTTACTAAAGATTTTCATCTTGGCATTAGTTTATTCTTGAACAATTTGTTAATTTTCTATCAAATCTTCGAGTGTCCAACTTCTCAAAAAAATAAAATTGGAAGGAAATAGAATTCGGGATTCAGAATATATAAATAAAGGGCAATGGCCCTATTTTTAGAGAGGAGGAATTTTCAATGTCAAAAAAGGTACTGATTTTAGCAGGGGACGCTGTAGAAGCGCTGGAGGTCTATTACCCATATTTTCGCTGCTTGGAAGAAGGGTTTGAGGTGCAAATCGCAGCCCCTTCGAAAAAGAAGCTGCAGACAGTCGTTCATGATTTTATCGGCTGGGATACTTATACGGAAAGCAAAGGATACTTAATCGAAGCCCAAACTGCTTTTGAGGATGTAAATCCTGAGGAATTCGACGGGCTGATTATTCCAGGAGGAAGGGCACCGGAATATATCCGCTTAAATGAGAATGTGCCGGGAATCGTTGCCCATTTCTTTGAGGCAAACAAACCAGTTGGTGCCATTTGCCATGCTAGTCTCGTTCTAACAACTGTACGCCAGTATATGGAAGGCCGCGAGTTAACTGCCTATATTGCCTGCAAACCAGATGTGGAAGCGGCAGGAGCGACTTATATTGAAAACCATCTCCATGTTCAAGGAAATCTCGTTTCCGGCCATGCCTGGCCAGACCTGCCTGGCTTTATGAGGGAATTTATTAAACAATTAAACCAAAATAAATAACAATTTAGGCAGGAGCGCAGCAATGCTTCTGCTTTTTTAAAATAAGTGTATTTTCTGAACCTTCGAACAACTGTATTGACAAAAACATAGATGGCATATATGCTAGTCGCAAGTATGGACAAATACCAGCAGGTGGAATTAGGGAGATTTTTAAAAGGAGGGACTTATATGTGGATTGAACCGAATGAATTGCCAGTCAACAAGGTTCAGTATTTGGATGAAAACGGAAAGCTGACAAACGGGGCGCCTGAGGTAAGTGATGACGAGTTAATTGCAATGTACAAATGGATGGTTCAAGCAAGAGTATTTGACCAAAGAGCCTTAAAGTTTCAGAGGCAGGGGAGAATTGGTACATATGCACCATTAAGCGGGCAAGAGGCAGCACAAGTTGGCAGCGCTTTCGCACTTGAGAGGCAGGATTGGATTTATCCAAGCTATCGGGAAGGGGCGGCGCTTTTTGTTCACGGGTTCCCGATGAAAAACTTTTTCCTTTATACGATGGGGCATTTAAAGGGAACTGATGCCGAAGGAGCCAATGTTTTTCCGGTGCAAATTATCATCGGTGCGCAGTGCCTTCATGCTGTAGGCGGGGCATGGGCAGGTAAATACCAAGGTGAAAACAGTGTCAGTGTGACCTATATCGGTGACGGCGGTACCTCCGAAGGTGATTTCCACGAGGCCCTCAACTTTGCCGGTGTTTACAAGCTTCCGATGGTCTTCTTCGTTCAGAATAACCAGTGGGCCATCAGTGTTCCGAGATCAAAACAAACGGCGAGCGGGACAATCGCGCAGAAGGCAGTTGCCCATGGAATCACTGGGATTCAGGTGGATGGCAATGACGTTCTCGCGGTTTACACGACAATGAAGCAGGCGTTAGAGAGGGCGCGCAGCGGACAGCCTGTATTAGTTGAAGCTGTTACATACAGACAGGGCCCGCATACCACCGCGGATGACCCGACAAAATACCGAAATAAAAGCGATGTAGATGAGTGGCTCGCCAAGGATCCGCTCAAGCGGATAAAAGCGTTTTTGCTAGATAAAGGAATCTGGAACGAAGAACTGGAACAAAGAGAATTTGCGCTAGCAGAGCAAAAGGTCACAGAGGCCTTTGAACTGGCCGCAAATACTCCGAAAAGCAAAGTGGAAGATATATTTGAAATTGTTTATGAGAAAAAGACCAGCCAGCTTACTGAGCAGCAGCAATCTGTTTCATCAGAGGGGGTTTTGAAATAATGACCGCGATGACAATGATAGAGGCAATTAATTTTACCTTAAAGAAGGAAATGGAGAGAGACCAGAGAGTCATTTGCTTGGGTGAGGATATTGGAAAAAACGGCGGTGTGTTCCGGGCAACTGACGGTCTGCAGGCTATCTTTGGAGAAGATCGGGTAGTAGATACGCCAATTGCGGAATCGGCTATCGTTGGTACGGCAGTCGGCATGGCAGCAAGGGGCCTTCGGCCGGTGGCGGAAATCCAATTCTTTGGGTTTATTTATGAAGCGATGGATCAAATGGCATCGCAGGCAGCGAGACTCCGCTTTAGGTCTGGCGGGGTGCTGGGTGCGCCAATGGTCGTCCGTGCACCATATGGCGGGGGAGTCAAAACGCCGGAGCTGCATTCTGATAGTTTAGAAGGTTTATTTTTGCATTCACCGGGGCTGAAAGTGGTAATGCCAAGTTCCCCTTATGATGCCAAGGGGCTGTTAACCGCGGCCATCCGCGATAATGACCCAGTTTTATTTTTGGAGCCGATGAAGCTATACCGCGCCTTTAAACAGGAGGTGCCGGAAGAGGATTACTTGATTGAGATTGGCAAAGCCAAGGTTGTAAAAGAAGGCGAAGACCTAACGGTAATTACGTGGGGACAGACGGTACCGCTCGTAAGCAAGGTAGTTGAACAGTGGGAGCAGGAGCAGTCTATTTCGATTGAGATTATTGACCTGCGGACGGTGTCACCGATTGACGAGGATACCATCATTGCTTCCGTGCAAAAAACAGGACGAGCCATGATTGTTCATGAGGCGGTAAAAACCGGGGGACCGGGTGCTGAAATTTCCGCGATGATTAACGAAAAAGCGTTGTTCCATCTGTCGGCGCCAATTGTCCGGGTTACGAGCTTTGACACGCCTTATCCGGTGCCATCAGTGGAAGAAGACTGGCTTCCAAATGCAGACAGAATCAGCCAAGGGATTAGAGAGGTATTAGCACATTAATTTTTCAAAAATGGGAGTGGCATAAAAATATGGCTTATGAATTCCGTCTTCCTGATATTGGCGAAGGCTTACACGAAGCAGAGATTTTGACATGGTTTAAGGCGTCCGGTGACTATGTAAAAGAAAATGAGAACATCGTAGAGGTGCAAACCGATAAGGCTGTGGTGGAAATTTCGTCACCAGTCGGGGGAGTAGTACAATCCTTCGGCGCGGAAGTCGGCGAGGTTGTGAAGGTCGGCGAAGTTTTATTCACGGTTCTAGAGGACGTAAAGGCTGGAGCGGGAGTGCTGGTGTCAGCTGGTAAAACTTCCGGACAACATGAATCCATCCAGCAAGGCTCAAACGGGATCAATACATTACAACGAGAATCCACACAATTTGAACACACGAAACAAGTCTCCACACAAACCAATTCATTTACTCAACATAATTTACAACAAAATTCAGTAGGTATTTTACCAAAGAAACGCGTTATCGCAGCACCGTCTGTCAGAAAGCTGGCAAGGGAACTTGGTATCGATATTACCGAGGTTGTGTCAACAGGAAAAGGCGGAAAAGTGACGGAAGAGGACGTCAGGAACTTCAAGACACTCGCAGAGAAAGAGGCAGCGGCGACTGTTGCGACATTTGAGTTGCAGGAGGCAGCGGCAGTATCTGCGCCGTTTAAGTCTCCGTCAGAACGAGAAACAGCAGCGAGACTTGAAGAGGAAGTAAGGGAGCCAATCCGTGGCTTAAGGAAAAAAATCTACCAAAACATGAAAATATCAAAATCCACAGCTATCCACTGCAGCGGTATGGACGATGTCGTTGTCACTAAGCTTGTTGACTTCAAGAAACAGCTGGAGCCGCATGCGGAAAGAGCTAGAGTCAAGCTTACATATCTTCCGTTTTTTGTGAAGGCCGCAGCCAAGGCACTAAGCCGGCATCCTATCTTTAACGCAACGGTAGACGATGAGAAGCTGGAAATTATATACAAGAAAAACATTCATATTGGGGTTGCTGTGGCCACGGATGACGGTTTGCTCGTCCCGGTCATCAAACATGCTGACCAAAAGACGATTTTGGAAATAGCAGCGGAGCTTCAAGATCTATCAAAGCGGGCGAGAGAAAGAAAATTAAAACCGCATGAGCTTTCGGGAAGTACATTTACAATTTCGAGTACAGGCGGAAATGGCGGCTGGTTTGCCACTCCGATCATCAACTATCCAGAAGTCGCCATATTGGGCGTCCACAGCATCAAGAAAAAACCAATCGTCCTGGACGACCAAATCGTCATCGGTCAAGTCATGGGCATGTCCATCACCTTCGACCACCGCGTCATCGACGGGGCCCCTGCCAACGCCTTCATGGAGGAAATCGGCACCCTCATCGGAAACCCGGAACTATTCATCTTGGAAGGACGATAATTTGATAGGGTGAATTAATATGGTGTCAGGCACCGCTCGCGGACATTTGTCCGCTGTGGGTGGACAATTTGTGAATTTGTGAGGGGGGCGAGGTTGTGTGGCTGTATGATGAGTTGTTAAGGATTGTTGGGGACGCTGAGCGGGTTAGTGTGAATGGGGCGGTGTTGGAGCAGCATAGTAAGGGGATTTCGTATCACTCGCCGCTTATGCCTGATGTGGTGGTTTTTCCGGCTACTAAGGAAGAGGTCAGCCGTATCATGCGGTTTGCTAATGAAAATAAGGTTGCGGTTGTCCCGTTTGGGGCGGGATCGAGCCTTGAGGGGCATATCATCCCTTTAAATGGCGGCATTAGTCTTGATTTTACGTTGATGAATGAAATTATCTCCGTTCGCCCTGATGATTTTATTGCCACGGTTCAGCCGGGGGTTACGAGAAATCAGCTAAACCAAGCGTTGAAAAAGTATGGACTCTTCTTTCCGGTCGACCCGGGAGCAGATGCGACGATAGGCGGCATGACGGCTACCAACGCGAGCGGGACGAATACAGTTAAGTATGGAGTAATGCGGGACCAGGTTCTCGGACTGGAGCTAGTCTTGGCAGACGGTTCCTCCATTCGCACTGGAGGATATTCGTATAAGTCATCAGCAGGATACAACTTAACCGGTTTATTTGTCGGCTCGGAAGGTACCCTGGGAGTATTTACTGAAATTATCCTGAAACTGCAAGGCATCCCTGAGACCACCATTGATATCAAAGCAACATTCCCATCGATTGAAGCAGCGGGAATAGCGGCTACTGTACTTCTAAAAGCCGGCCTGCCGATCGGGAAGATTGAACTCGTTGATCAAAAAACAATCCAAGCCGTTAATGCCTTTAAAAACACATCCTATCGGGAGGAACCAACGCTGTTTATGGAATTTAGCGGAAGTGAACCGGAAGTCATGAACAGCCTCGAAATCGTCCAAGAAATTATCAAGGATGAGCAATTTGTCACCTTTGAATTCGAAAATGATTCCATTAAAAGAGCACAGCTTTGGGAGGCCCGCCATCAGGCTGCCCTGGCTATCATCGCAGCGAATCCTGGTAAGGGGCATATGGTAACGGATGTATGCGTACCGTTATCCGAGCTTTCCGATGCCTTACAACATACTAGAAAAATTGTTGACCAGTATGGAATTGATGCTGTCATTTTTGGCCATGTCGGCGATGGGAATTACCATGCCGTCTTTTCGGTGGACACGCAGGATGAAGAGCACATGAAACAGGTCGAGGAGGTTCATACGCAAATCGTTCAGTATGCCCTGTCCAAAGGGGGAACCTGTACAGGTGAGCACGGAATTGGCCTCGGCAAGAAGAAATTCCTTCAAGAGGAACACGGGGACACTCTTTTTATTATGAAGGGAATAAAAACAATGGTTGACCCTAACAATATTTTAAATCCAGGGAAGATTTTCGACGATGTACCTTTGTCAGCTCCATTTGAATTTAAATAAAATACACATTGACAAATAAAAATATTTGTGTTATAATAAAGAATTATGATATTGACGGGTAATGACGGATGCCTTACTATTAACTCCTAGCGGATTTTTCGCTGGGAGTTTTTTCTTTTTTTAAAAAGAAGGGGGAATTGATTTGGAAAAAACAAAAGAAAGTTTGACTGCGTTAGTAAGCTGCTTTGCCAGAGGCTATCATGCATCTACATCGAGTCGTCCAATTTTTCAAGACAATATGGCTAATGCTCTTTTGCTTGAGGAGGAAAAGCAATTGATTGGCGCCAATTGGGCCAACGCCATTGCCTTCTTTGATCCGGGAACAAAATTGACTGCCTTTGAGGAAAAATTAGCCTGGGTCATGAATAACCAGACGGTTCCGCAATTGGTCAGCAGGGCAAGATATGCAGAGGATGCGCTAATGGCAGCTATTGAACGTGGTGTCCGGCAATATGTGATTTTAGGTGCCGGATTTGATACCTTTTCGTTAAGGCAGTTGGATATACCCGAAGATTTCACCATCTATGAAGTCGACCATCCCGCAACTCAAGCTTTTAAACAAAATCGGCTTCAAGAACTAGGCATGGACCTGCCAGCCAACGTAAAATTTGTCCCCGTAGATTTTAAACACAATTCACTTCAAAACGAACTCAAAAAATACGGTTATGATCCGCAAAAGTTAAGCTTTTTTAGTTTGCTTGGTGTGGTGATGTACCTCGAGAAAAAAGGCTTTTTTCAACTTTTGTCGACCATTTCGGCGATGTCTATTAATGGAACTTCTTTCGTATTCGATTACCTAGATGATGCTGCGTTTGACGACCGGTTTGCCTCCAAAAGATTGATTCAGATGCGGCAAATTACTGCGCAAACGGGAGAACCAATGAAAACAGGCTTTGACCCGTTGGAACTAGACCTGGAACTGCAGAATTGTAACATGCTCGTGTATGAAAACCTGGCTCCTGCTAATATCGAAGATTTATATTTTTCCAACAGAGAAGATGGTCTCCACGCTTTTGATCATTTTCACTTCGCTCATCTGGCCGTGCATAAATAACTGGCGGCAAATTAATATTTCAGGAATGCGCGCATACATTTTTATTGATACCAATTTTTAGCTGTAGGAGGCATTCATGGATATTATCGTTAGGCGTGGGGACTCTTTATGGTACTTCAGCCAATTGTTTCATCTAGATTTACAGCTTATCTTGGATTCAAATCGGGGCATTGACCCCGATAAAATTTCCGTCGGACAGCGAATTAGAATTCCTGGCTTTGTTGTACAGGACTACCAGGTTCAGCAGGGGGATTCCTTATGGGCCATTGCCCGCAATCGGAATCTGGGCGTGGATGCCTTATTACTTGTTAATCAACATATTAACCCGAATCAGCTGGAGATTGGGCAAATGATAAAGGTGCCGATCAGGATTACCTGGAGATTGGTCCAAGGAAAGCAGAATTACGATTTCAGCAGAACGATGAAGGATATAGGGCGATTGCAGAGCGTATATCCATTTATGGAGGTAAACGCAATCGGGAAATCAGTTCTCGGAAACGAGTTATCTGAGCTGCGGATGGGAAAGGGGTCAAAGAGAATTCATTATAATGCATCCTTTCATGCCAACGAGTGGATTACGACAGCGGTGTTAATGACATTTTTAAACGATTACCTGTTGTCGCTGACTAATCAAAATCCGATCCGCGGTCTTGAGATGTCCCGTTTGTATCAGCAAACCTCCTTATCGGTGGTACCTATGGTCAATCCGGATGGGGTTAATCTCGTTTTGCATGGACCACCTGAAAATCCTGAATGGAAAAATAGAGTCGTCGAATTCAACAAAGGAAGCACGGATTTTACCGGCTGGAAAGCGAATATCCGGGGCATCGATTTGAATGATCAGTTCCCGGCACGCTGGGAGCTGGAACGGGCACGAAATCCCAAAGTGCCGGGCCCGCGCGATTATGGCGGCGAGAAGCTGTTGTCAGAACCGGAAGCTATCGCGATGGCAGACTTAACTCGGGAACGTGATTATGCCAGAGTCTTTGCCTTCCATACCCAGGGCGAGGAAATCTATTGGGGCTTTGAGAATATGGAGCCGCCGAAATCTGAGGGGATGGTCAATGAGTTAAGCAGGGTAAGCGGGTATAAACCTGTTAAAATCCTCGAGAGCTATGCCGGCTATAAAGACTGGTTTATCCAGGATTGGCAGCGGCCGGGCTTCACGGTCGAACTTGGCCACGGGGTGAACCCGCTCCCGCTCTCGCAGTTTGATGAAATTTATCAGAAGGCTTTGGGGATTTTTTTGGCTGGGTTGTATCTTTGAATTTTTGAGGCAGTCGCTTGTTGTGGGGAGTGACTGCCTGTTTTTGATTTTGGTCAATGAAGGCCAAATCCACCCACGCCAAAGATGAAAATGTCCTTCATAAAGTCGATGAAGACCAAAACCACCCGAGGCAAGTGGAAAAATGTCCTTCATAAGGACGATGAGGACCAAAACTATACGAGTCAAGTGGGGAAATGTCCTTCATAAAGTTGATGAAGACCAAAACCATCCGAGGCAAGTGGAGAAATGTCCTTCATAAAGTCGATGAAGACCAAAACCACCCGGGGCAAGTGGAAAAATGTCCTTCATAAGGCCGATGAGGACCAAAACCACCCGAGTCAAGTGGGGAAATGTCCTTCATAAAGCCGATTAGGACCAAAACCACCCGAGTCAAGTGGAAAAATGTCCTTCATAAAGTTGATGAATACCAAAACCATCCAAAGCAATGGGAGATGATGTCCATCATTAGGACAAGACCCCCAAAGGGCAAACAAAACCCCAAAAAAGCTACCTGTTTTTAAGCTATCTTAATCTTTATTCGTAGTATGTCCATTGGTGAACCCCGACTCTTTTATATTTCTTTTCTAGAATCCGTCGAACCCTCTTCTTATCCACCCCCCCACCACACCACTCAAACACCAAATTAGTAGTAATCTTGAAATCCGGAAATAGCAGCCGCAGTTCCTCCACATGCCGCAATATCGCCGACTCAACCTTTTCCTCGTGCCCGCAATCAACGCAAACACACCGCTGGCCAACAACTGAAACCTCGAACGACAAGCAATTCGCGCATGTGAGTCCTTTTCGGCACTGGCAGTAGGCATAAGGAGGCAACTTTGAATAAGGATTTTCTTCCTGATGAAGGGATAATAGTTTTTCTACGAATTTCCTATGTTTATTATTCAGCGCAACCGGGGCCGCTTCTAATTTCCGCATATAAGTGTTAAGTTGGGTTGGAAAAATGATAGGTACCTCTCGAGGAGCTTGGTAAAGGGTGAATTCGGGGTTAACATGGACAACTTTTCCCACAACGATGAATTTAAATCCTAACTTTTCCAGCAATTGACGAAACATAGACTCGCAACGATCCAATTGAGCTAAGGGGTCTTTTCGTTCTTTCTTATTAGAATCATAGAACTTACCATCTTCATAAAAAAAATCCCCTGTAAAATTTTTCACTTCATTCAACGAGATAATATCTTGAAAAATAATCAACGAATCGATTTGGAACGTAGTACCATTTAATTCAAATAGTAAATCGTGTAACACATAGCAATCGCATTGAAGCTTGTCCGTTAAAGACTGAAAAAACATCTCACCTTCAAAGCCGCTTTTCAACTTTTGGTAATTCCATCTATCATCTGGCAGTAACTCCATCCTCGTATTTAGAGAACGGTAAATTTTAAATCTCTTCGATTCAGCGAGCGGTTTTAAATTCACATCCGACCACATCCTGTTCTAAAAATAAACTCCAAGTCCATTTTAAACGGAATCGGCCAACCCCACCGCCCCAAGAAATGAATATTTTGTTAACCTTCTAAAAATATCGACAATCATAATGAGCAGATATTGTTATTTAAGTTAATTAAACGTTTGAATAGTATAATACATTTTTTGGATGTTTTTAATTAAACGATTGAATAGTATAACATAAAAAAAGGGAACTCCTGCCAATAAAAGACTTCCCCCTGTTCCAAAATTTAATTAAACGTCTGATTAGTAAAGCACAGTTGTCACTTCGGTTTAATCAAACGATTGAATAGTATAGTACAAATATAAACGCTTGGATTTTTAATCCAAGCGTTCCTTTTCGCTATTTAAATATTAAAGCTCTTCATATTTCGTCCGGTTTGGAATGTTTTGTTCTCCTGCTATGTTTTGCATAAATTTAAGTCCCGGAACGAACCGGTGCACAACTAGAGCAGATATGATACTAAGGATAGCAGCGACCAAAACATCTCCTGGATAATGAACCCCTACCCATATCCGCGAAAACCCAACAAGCACAGCCAACAGAATCCACAAGAAACTCCAGCCTCTTCTGAAAAGCCAGAACGTCACGCATAGGGAGAAAAATATCATCGTATGGTCGCTAGGGAAGGAATTGTCGACTGCTTTCTCGATAAGTTTATTGACGTTGGACAGTTCGGCGAAGGGTTGATTATTGGAGTGGAGCATTCCTGCCAGTTTTCCTAGACCTTCTGCCAATAACAAGGTGAAAATCGAGCAAATGACCATCACTTTATTTTTTCGGCCGCCAATAAACAAGTACAACAACAAAGCCAATATTAACACATACAGCGTGTATTCAGCGATAACCATAATGGGGGGATTTAAAAAGTCGTATTGTTTCCCCAAATTATTAATCATTCGAAACACATTAATATTAATTTCCATAAAAGACATGTTAAATTTGTAACCTCCGAATCTACAGATAAATGGATTATACTATAAAGCCGGTGAAAATGTTACCCGAAAAAACAGCAAATATGGGAGGATATCCCTTCCTTTATTGATACCAAAATGATATCATAATGATATAGATGGAAAAATTTTTCAAAAGGGGAGTGGTTGGGATGAGAGAGAAAGATATGTTCAGAATTAATGGATTTTTAGGGGTATTATTGTTTCTGTTAATCGGGGCGGCAGTAGTATTTTCATTCAGGCAATTTACCTTAACTGAAAGTCCTGTATCTTTTGTCCTTGCAGTGATAGGTGTTGTGGTGCTGTTTCTCCTGCTTTCCGGGTTCACTGTCATTCAGCCGAATCAAGCAAAGGTATTTACTTTATTTGGCCGCTATCTCGGAGTAATCAAGCACGAAGGATTTTGGTTGACGATTCCTTTAACGATAAGAAAAACAGTATCCCTCAGGGTAATAAACTTTAATAGTGATAAATTAAAGGTAAATGATTTGGAAGGAAATCCGATTGAAATTGCTGCGGTTGTTGTATATAAGGTGTTTGATTCAGCCAAAGCTGTTTTTGACGTTGAAAACTACAAAACGTTTGTGCATACGCAAAGTGAAACAGGCCTGCGCCATATCGCCAGCCAATACCCATATGACAATGTCAACAATGATTATGAAGTATCGTTAAGGCAGCACTCGGATGAGGTTGGTGACGAGTTGACAAAGGACCTCCAAAAACGCTTGGAATTAGCCGGTGTGGAAATTATTGAAGCAAGGATCATGCATCTGGCGTATTCAAGTGAAATTGCCCATGCGATGTTGCAACGTCAGCAGGCAAAAGCGGTCCTCGCAGCGCGCAAGGTCATTGTTGAAGGTGCGGTATCCATGGTCAAATCGGCAATTGATCAATTAAAGGATGAAGGAATTGTTGAACTGGATGAGGAAAAGAAAGCGCAAATGGTGAATAATTTAATGGTTGCCATCGTTTCTGATAAGGGAAGCCAGCCAGTAATTAATACAGGATCGATTTATTAAGGTAGTGATGATGTGGCCGATAAGAAGCGATTTTTACTGCGCGTCGATCAGAAAATATATGATGCCTTGGAGAAATGGGCAGATGATGAATTCCGCAGTGTGAATGCCCAGATTGAACTGATTATAAAAAAAGCATTAAAGGATGCCGGAAGATTAAAAAACTCAAAGGCGCCCGGAGAAAAAGAAGAAGATTAAAACCGGAGGCAAACCGCCTCCGGTTTTTTAACAGCATAGTGTCTGAGATTTGACACTGTATGATCTTATAATTATTGACTAGCCAAATTCCCACAAGTTTTACATTCTTCCAAAAACATTCCAGATAAATTTGAAACCGAATTCAAGCTGTGCTATAGTAAAAGCATATTAATTGACCGTAGAACCAAATTAGTCAATGAGAAGGATGTGCGCTATGGCACCTGATCGCAGAAGAATGATTGTGGAGGCAGCAACTAAGTCTTTTTCCTTGTTTGGCTATAAAGCAACGACCATGGACCAAGTTGCCAAGCTTGCAAACGTCGGAAAGGGAACCATATATACATTTTTTAAAAATAAAGAGGAGTTATTCGAAGAAATCATTTCTTCTTTAGTGAAGGAAATGATTGCGGAGGCGGATTCTGTCATTAACCCGGAATTGCCCTTTACGGAAAATGTCCATCGGGCCCTTTATCGTTTACTAGAATTCCGCTCTAGGCACCAATTAATGATTAAATTGGTACAAGAAGAGGCTGAAATGGGAACTCTAGCAGTTTCGGAAATGCTCCAGCATGTGGAGGACGAAATTATCGGTTATTTAAAGGAAAAAATCGAAACGGCTATTGCTAAGGGAGCAATACCAGCGGTGAACTCGGAAATAACTAGTTTTCTTTTGCTGAAAATGTATATCGCCTTGGTTTCGGATTGGGAAAAAAATCATGACCCGTTAAGCTCTGAGCAAATTGCGGAAATTATGAAGGTATTTTTGTTGAAGGGGCTTCCAAAAGGAACGTAACGCGATAAAGCACTGGGGGAAAGTGAAGAGACCTAGTTAAATAAGACAAAGGAAAAAGCACCCCCTGGATCGTATTTAAATAATACGTAACTCAGGAGGTGTTTTCTTATGGGGAAGAAAAATGCTTACTCAGAAGAAGTTAAAATGGCTGTTATTGAGATGAAATTAAGTGGTGAGTATTCAAACCGTGAGATTATGGACAAATTTGGAATAACAAATGTTACTCAGGTCAAAAGGTGGATGCAGTGGTATCGTGAAGGACAAAAATATCGTTTGGCACAGGGGATTGGTAAACAGTACAGTTATGGGAAGGGTCCCGAAGAATTATCTGATATGGAAAAATTAAAGAGAGAAAATGAGTATTTAAAGGCACAATTAGAAATTTTAAAAAAGTACCAAGAAATCGAGAGGAGTTGGTTCCAGAAGCTGTAGTTACCTTAGTTGAAAAATTAAAGGAAAAATATTCTGTAACCTTTCTTTGTAGGTGCCTAGGTATCCCGAAATCAACTTACTATAGATGGAGGAATCAAGGTCCAAAAGGTAAAACTGAACTCGAAATACAAATCACTGAAATTTGTAAACGTCATAAATTTTTAATTGGTCATCGGACAGTTAAAGCCTGGTTATTACGTGATTATAAAAGGAAAGTTAACCGAAATACTGTCCAACGTATTATGCAAAAATATAATCTCCAATGCCAGGTGAAGCCTAAACGTAAGAATAATATAGCTGGAGAAATTAAGATAGTAGTCCCTAACCATTTAAATAGAAATTTTA
>NZ_JAGYPF010000007.1:0-27971 GCF_018343535.1 Neobacillus rhizophilus | reverse complement strand
GAAATTTTACTTCTTCTAAACCAAATGAAAAATGGGTTACAGATATTACTTATCTGCCATTCGGCCAATCTATGTTGTATTTAAGTACAATCATGGATTTATTTAATAATGAAATAATCGCATACCTAATTAGTACCAGCCAAGATGTGTCTTTAGTGGTAAACACATTAAAAGACGCTGTAGAAGGCCGTGATACGAGTGGCTTAATATTACATAGCGATCAGGGAGCTCAGTATACGTCCCATTCATTTCAAAGAATAGCAAAAGAAAAAGGCATTACCACAAGCATGTCCAGGAAAGGCAATTGCTTGGATAATGCCGTTATTGAATCCTTCCACTCCACCATAAAGTCGGAAGAATTCTACTCTCAAGGAAGAGAGTTTCTTACAAATTCTATTGTAATCGAAAGAGTTGAGAAGTTCATCAATCATTATAATCAAACACGACTTCAGGCAAAATTAAACTACCTGTCCCCTATTGAGTTTAGGGAACAGGCAGCATAAATTGGTGCTTTTTCGTTGTCTCATTTTAATAGGTCAGTTCAAAGTCCCCAGTGCTTTATTTGGGTTATTTTTTGCTTAGGTTTTGCTGAGCCATTTTGACGAGTTCGCGGACCATGCTGCCGCCAAGCCTGCCGCCAACCTTGCCGGCTTGTTCCGAGGTCAGCTTGCCGTTATAGCCTTTTGACAAGGGCACGCCAACTTCTTCAGCTGCCTCGAATTTGGCATCCTCAGGACGCTGTGCCTGCACGACCTTAGCCTTTAACTGATCTAACCCGCCTCTCGCCTCTGGGACAAGTATTTTGTTTCTTCTCGCCATGAAAATCCCTCCTTTATGATTAGAATTTCCATAACGGAAAAATTCATCAAAAACATCTGCAAGGGCTGGATAAATCCGTTTCTTTCCAGTATAATAACCAATAATTAAGCGAATAAATTCGGTGAAAAAGAGAGTAGTTATCTCGGAAGTTCAAGCGAGTCAGGGGTGGTGGAAGCCTGATACGGAGCAGATAATGAAACGCACTTTGGAGAAGCGCCCTTGAAAATAGTAGAGGGTGCCGGAGAATCCTCCGTTAACAAAGATCAAAGCCGGTTCAAGTATGAACAATTAGAGTGGTACCGCGGGAATTTCAAACTCTCGTCTCTTTGTATAGAGACGGGAGTTTTTTGCATTTATATAAAAATGAAGGAGGTCATAGGAAATGAACTTTAAGAAAGAGCTTGCAGAAGTCTTACATCAAGCATTAGAAGGCGAATTAGCCTCCCAAAATATTGAGCAGTTAATTGAAAAACCAAAAAATCAGGACCATGGGGATTTAGCTTTCCCGTGTTTTTCACTCGCGAAACTGAAGCGTAAGGCACCGAATTTAATTGCCCAAGAGTTAAGCGAAAAAATCCAGTCCCCCACTTTTGAAAAAATAGAAGTGGTCGGAGCCTATCTTAACGTGTTTTTAAATAAAAAGCTTGTCGCGGAACAAATCATTAACAACATTATTAATGAAAAGGGCCAATATGGTGCCCATGATTTTGGCCAGGGTGGCAATGTTACCATTGACATGTCATCTCCTAATATCGCCAAACCGTTTTCAATGGGGCACCTGCGTTCAACTGTTATTGGAAATGCCATTGCCTTAATTCTTGAAAAATGCGGCTACAAGCCAATCAAAATCAACCATCTTGGCGACTGGGGCACCCAGTTCGGAAAGTTGATTTCCGCCTATAAACGCTGGGGAGATGAGGAAAAGGTCAAGGCAAATCCAATCAAGGAACTGCTTGCCCTGTATATTAAATTCCATGCAGAGGCGGAAACGAATCCGGCTCTTGAAGACGAAGGACGCGGCTGGTTTAAAAAGCTAGAAGATGGCGACCAAGAAGCGCACTCCTTATGGCAATGGTTCCGTGATGAATCCCTAAAGGAGTTCTCAAGAATTTATCAGCTCATGAACGTGGAATTTGACTCCTATGCCGGGGAAGCTTTTTACAATGATAAAATGGATCGTGTTGTCCAGCTTCTTGAGGAAAAACAACTGCTCGTGGAATCTGACCAGGCCCAGGTTGTCGAACTGACCGAAGAGGAGCTTCCGCCATGCCTAATTAAAAAATCGGACGGTGCGACGCTGTATGCCACTCGTGATCTAGCGGCTGCTATCTACCGGAAAGAAAATTACGACTTCGTACAATCCTTATATGTCGTCGGCCATGAGCAAAGCCTTCATTTTAAGCAGCTGATTGCGGTATTGAATAAAGCTGGCTTCGAGTGGGCCGATAAAATGGTCCATATTCCATTTGGGATGATGTTAAAAGACGGCAAGAAAATGTCGACCCGTAAAGGCAAGGTTGTCCTCTTGGAGGAAGTTTTGAACGAATCAATCGCGATGGCTCGGCATAATATTGAGGAAAAAAATCCAAATCTGGCGGACAAAGATGGAGTGGCCAAGCAGGTCGGTGTCGGTGCAGTTATTTTTCACGACCTAAAAAACAACCGGATGAACGATATTGAATTTTCCTTAGAGGAAATGCTTCGTTTTGAAGGGGAAACAGGCCCTTATGTGCAGTATACATTTGCGAGAGCCAGCTCAATATTACGAAAAGCTGGATGGAAGGCGGAGACAGCACTGGCGGCCGTCTATCAGACTACATGGGAAAACGAATGGAAGGTCATCAGCATGTTAATGGAATTTTCCAACGCCATTAAGCGTGCATGCGAAAACTACGACCCATCACAAGTCGCTAAATACATTGTCGACCTTGCCCAAGTCTTTAATAAATACTATGCCGAAGTTAAAGTGCTGGAGGAAAGCGAGGAGCAAAATGCACGCCTGGCACTTGTCTACTCTGTAACAATCGTTCTTAAAGAAGGCCTCCGTCTCTTAGGAATTGAAGCTCCTGAAGAAATGTAAGAGCATTTTATTTAAATATTGGGAAAAATGGGATAAAATAAAAGGTAGATAATGATTGGAGGGCTAAGGGATGAGTGAGGTATTATTAAAAAGTTTTGCAACCGCGAGGAGTTACTTGTTAAATAATGTAGAGGCGCTGGATGAAAATATTGTAGATATCCAGCCGGAAGGATTTAATAATACAATCCACTGGCATGTGGGCCATGTGTTAACTGTTGCTGAACAATTTATGTTTGGCTTTCCAAAAAAGTCTGCTATTTTACCAGCCAATTATTTAGAGCTATTTGGCAAAGGTACAAAACCGGCCGATTGGAATGGCGAGGTCCCATCTGTTCAGGAATTGACGGCTCAGTTAAAGGAACAGTTTAAACGAATCCAAGAAATTCCAGTTGAGAGTTTTGCAGAGAAACTAAAAGCACCATTTCTTGGCCAAGAAACGTACGGCGAACTGACGAGCTTTGCGATCTTTCATGAATCTATGCACTTAGGGCAAATTGCAGCGATGAAACGAGTTGTCCAAGCGGCTGCTCAAGTAAAATAAATAATAGTGAAATTTCGTTTCTGCTTACTATGTAGAAACGATTTTTCGTTCTATATAGGGAAACATAGAAAAAGAGAGGACGTCTAAAAATCTTTATGGATATTCAGCAGGAAAGACCGAAAGAAAGAATTTGGACAAAGGATTTTGTCCTTATTATATTCGCTAATTTTTTTATCTTCCTTGGATTTCAAATGACATTGCCTACGATTCCGCTTTTTGTTGAAAAACTGGGCGGCAATGACCAGCTAATTGGTTTTGTTATTGGTATTTTTACCTTTTCTGCACTGCTTCTCCGCCCCTTTGCCGGGAAAGCACTCGAGACAAAGGGGAGAGGGTTTGTATATTTATTGGGGTTGGCGATTTTTGTACTATCAGTGGGATCGTTTGGCTTCCTGACAAGCTTTGCCTTCTTATTTGTGATGCGTGTTGTCCAAGGGGTAGGCTGGGGCTGTTCCACCACCGCATCGGGAACCATCGCCACCGATTTAATTCCGGCATCCCGGCGAGGAGAGGGGATGGGCTATTATGGGCTGTCGGGGAATCTTGCCCTCGCCTTTGGTCCGGCGCTAGGCTTGGTTTTAGCCGGGGTATTGAAGTTTGAAACATTTTTTCTAATCTGTTCGGGTTTAGGGCTGATTGCCTTATTATTGTCATCAAGAATAACCTATAAAAAGGTGGAGCCGAGACAGGAAAAGCCAAAGGGGAGGCTTGATTTTTACGAAAAAAGCGCCCTAAAGCCATCGATGCTGATGTTCTTTTTGACCGTTACCTTTGGCGGTATAGCGTCATTTCTCCCTCTTTATACGGCCCAAAAACAGATTGAAGGAATTGAATGGTATTTTCTGATTTATGCCATTGCCTTAATGATTACGAGAACCTTTGCAGGACAGTTATACGATCGAAAGGGGCATCAGGCAGTATATATTCCCGGGACGTTGTTAATTTTAGCGGCGATGTTATTGTTATCATGGCTTCCCAACAGCACTATTCTATTTGCTGCAGCAGGCCTGTACGGCCTTGGCTTTGGCACTGTTCAGCCTGCACTACAGGCGTGGTCCATTGAAAAGACCCCCATTAACCGCAGAGGGATGGCCAACGCTACCTTTTTCTCCTTTTTTGATTTGGGAATCGGTATAGGAGCAATGGTCTTTGGACAAATCGGCCATCTATTGGGCTATAGCAGCATCTATAAAGCAGCCGCATTCTCTGTATTCGTTTCAATGCTCTTGTATGTCTTTTTCATATATAAAGAAAAAATGAATAAGGAAAAACCTAATCGAAGATTTGCTTAGGCAAGTCTTCTTTATTTTTTGTATAATAAACATAAATACAAGGTTCGGGAGCGATTACGATGAGTTTAGGCTTTGCTGTCTATCAGTCCCCAGTTGGAACATTGCGCATTATTGCAGACGAAACGGGTTTGAAAAGAATTGAATTGTTTGAAGAGGACTGGGTTAAGTTTTTGGAAGAAAACCCTGATTTACAAGAGGATACAGCCCTTTGCCAGGAAGCGGTCCGGCAATTGGATGAATATTTCAGCGGCCAGCGCCGTGATTTTGACTTACCGCTTTCCGTCGAGGGGACCGAATTTCGCAGGAAGGTTTGGGATGCACTGCTTAGGATTCCTTATGGTGAAGTTCGCAGTTATGCGGATGTCGCGGAAACAATTGGCAATCCGAAAGCGGTCAGGGCCGTCGGACAAGCCAACCGGGCGAACCAGCTGCCGATCATTATCCCGTGTCATCGGGTAATTGGAAAAGGTGGAAGCCTAACCGGCTACGCCGGCAGTAATACTCCGATTAAACAGCAACTGCTTGAACTCGAAGGCCGCAAAATGAAAGAAGAAGCGCCGCATAAGGTGATGCTCTAGGTTTGGTTTGAGTTTGGTTTGAAATGGTCGAAACTGCTAACCAATTTTATAAATAAATTGTGCTATAATGGCAGTATCAATTAAATAGCTGAAAAGTTTTCTAGGGTTCCGTGGCGCGGGTGCGTGCGCTAGTCTGGTCCGAGAGAAAACGCACAGATTGGATAGCTGTCTAGCTTCAGCGCCTAGGGGCTCGGGGTCACAAGCCAATCCGTCAAGAAGGTTAAAGAACAACCTTCTCGCCGGCTCGTCTTGTGCCTGTCACTCCTGGTCAAGGCGCTTCCGCTTTTCTGTGTACACGGAGGGATAAAAGCCTGGGAGAAACTGCTAATCAGTTATCTCCGGGCTTTTTTGTTTGTTCCGGTATTGGGGAAGGAGTTAATGAAATGAATTTAGATTGGATCAAGGTGTTTTTTGCGGCGTTTTTTGAAGTGTTTTGGGTGGTAGGATTAAAGCATGCTGATAATGTTTGGGAATGGGCCGGTACGGTTGTATCTATAATTATCAGTTTCTACGCTTTAATTGCTGCGGGGAATAAACTCCCTGTAGGTACGGTATATGCAGTTTTTGTAGGATTAGGCACAGCCGGTACGATTATTTCGGATATTTTCTTTTTTGGGGAACCGTTTGATCTAGTAAAAATCCTTTTAATACTCGTGCTGCTGGCAGGAGTGGTTGGCTTGAAATTAGTAACGAAAGATTCTGCTGAGGAAGGGGCTGATTCCTGATGGCTTGGGTTTCACTAATGTTGGCGGGTTTTTTTGAGATGTTTGGTGTTGCGATGATTAACAAAGTGCATAGGGACCGAAACTGGCAATCCTTTGTGTTATTGGTGATTGGCTTCGGCGGCAGTTTCTTATTTCTCGCTAATGCGATGAAAACATTACCGATGGGCACAGCCTACGCCATTTGGACAGGTATAGGTGCATCAGGCGGGGCGTTATTAGGTATGTTATTTTATGGTGAATCGAGGGAATGGAAGAGAATTCTGTTTATTGCCATGGTATTGGGTGCCGCGGTGGGGTTGAAGGTTGTTTCCTAGTTTGCCTTTCATTATCCAAAGAAAACCACTGACAAAGTCTAGTCAGTGGTTTTCTTCGTCTTTTTAATTAAAAAGTAGATAACTCCCAATACAACTGCTGCAATCAGGATTGGCATGACGTATGGCTGAGACGCTTCTTTAATATGCGACCAGTTTGCACCCAATGTCTTGCCCAACACAAGAAACAATATGGTCCACGGGATAATCGCTGCCACGGTATAAAGAGTGAACTTTAGCGCAGACATTTTCGCAATTCCAGCAGGAATGGAAATCGCGTGGCGGACAACAGGGATAAATCTGGCTGTAAAAATGACGCCTACGCCATATTTCTCAAACCAATGCTCCGCTACATCAATATGCTTCTTTTTAATTAGGACATACTTTCCGTATTTCTCCAAAAATGGCCGTCCGCCATAATAGCCCGCCCAATATAAAAACAACTGAGCAAGTGTTCCGCCGATGGTCCCGGCAATTACGGCCCCGACAAAATTAATTTTTCCAAGTGAAATCATGTAGCCGCCATATCCTAAAACGAATTCGCTTGGGATGACTTCAATCATTAATCCCAAAGCAATCCCGAAATAACCTAACTGTGAGAGAAAATCCAATACTGAAAAAATAAACTCTGTCATAGCACACCTTCACTTATGTAAATAATAGTCACTCTAATCAGTTTATAATAGTTTGTCTCATAATGAAATATATATGGTCTTTTTCATCGAGACATTCCATTCAAAAAGAAAAAGCAGCTTAATTGCCGCTGCCTCATAGACAATCAGGAACTTAATGATTTTTCTGTAGAAAACATATAGTTTCGGTGATGATAGCGGATGCTGTAGACAAGACCCATCGCAAACATATTCCCCATCAGCGAACTTCCGCCGTAGCTGATAAAGGGCAGGGGAATTCCGGTAATCGGAAGCACTTGTATCGTCATGCCGACATTCTGGAACACATGAAAGGTAATCATGCAGATAATGCCGGTGCAAACATATGTATTGAACGGCTCATTTGTATCCAGTGCGGTTTTAATTAAATGGTAAATAAGCAAAAAGTACAGTCCGATGAGAACGCTGCCGCCGACAAAGCCGTATTCCTCACCGATCACACTAAAAATAAAATCTGTATGGGCCTCGGGGACATAAACCACCCCATTGCTGAAGCCTTTACCAGATATAAGACCTGACCCGATTGCTTTTAATGACTGCAGCAGATGAAAGCTTGATCCGGATGAATGATTAGCCGGGTCAAGCCAGGAATATATTCGATTGAATTGATAGGTCTCCACAAGGAGATATTTTTCAAGAATTTCCGGTTTATTTAACACAAGATAAAAGATTAGGGCAACAAACGAAGCGCCAACACTGCAAATGGGCAAGATGATTTTCCACGAAATGCCGGAAACAAGGATAACGCCGGCCAAAATCGCCATGATGACCAGGGCTGTCCCTAAGTCTTCAATTACGATTAAGCCAAGCGGCACCCCGGTAATAAGGCCAAGCTTAAGCAACAACAGCAGGTCGGTCGTCAGCGTTTTTTCAATATACTTTTCATGATGAGCGGCCACTGCCCGGCTTAAGGCCAAGATTAAAAAGATTTTGACGAACTCTGAGGGCTGGATGGTCCCAATGCCTTTAATTACAAACCAGTTTTTCGAGCCATTCCTTTCGGGTGCAATACTTGGCGGGGCAACCGCTAACAGGATTAGCAGGAAAATCCCAAAGCCATATAGAACCCAGGCAAGTTTGCGGTACTGATAGCTGTCGAAAAGAATGGATCCCAAAACAATGGCAGCGCCGACTACATACCAAAAGACCTGCATAATCAGGAAATTCCGTTCCCCGTATTGACCGGTCGATTGGGCACTGTAAATTGCTAGGCAGCTGATAAGAAAGAAAAGAAATAATAATAATGTTAATGTCCAATCAAAACGGTCAGCTTTTTTTATCTCTGTATCCATAGACCACACCTTATTTTTAGCAATTATTTAAGCTAATCAGAATTTATGTTCATAAATTCTGAACGCATAATTTCAACTACGCCTCTGTCTTCGTCCTAACGGACTTGCCAATCGGTGAGTTTCCATTTATATCAGACTAACAAAGAAATGGTAAGCCCACAACAACATAGGCAAAATCTGTCATATTATTTAACGATTTTAACAAAGAAAAAGTTTCAGTATCACATTAAATAATGAAGAAACATCGTCGCTATCCCGAAATAAGTGAGTAGGGAAAAAATATCATTTAAGGTGGTAATCAGCGGCCCTGAGGCCACTGCAGGGTCAATTTTTATACGGTAAAGAATGATCGGAATGATGGTCCCGGCAAGCGTTCCGATGATTAGAGTGAAAAACAGTGAGCTGCCGACTACAAATCCTAACGTCAGGCTTCCCTGCCAAATATACGCAATGACAGATATTAATATCGCACACGTTGCGCCAATGGAAATTCCAACTCCGAGCTCCCTCATGATTAAACGAAAGATGACCTTTTTATCTATATCGTGAGAGATTAGTCCTCTGACAACGACAGCAAGTGATTGCGTTCCTGTGTTACCGGTCATTCCGGCAATCATCGGCATGAAAAAGGTCAGGGCAACAACCTGCTTAAGGGTATCCTCAAAGCTTGAAATAATGCGGCCAGAAATAAGCCCAATGAACAGCAGCAGGATAAGCCACGGAAGCCTGCGCGCTGCAGCAACGAGCGTTTTCGTATCAAAGTCGATCGCTTTACCTGATGCAGACAGCTTCTCGATATCTTCATTTGCTTCCCTAATTACGACATCGATGACGTCATCAACCGTAATAATCCCGAGTAGCACATGATCATCATCGACAACCGGTACAGAGATAAAGTCGTAGCGTTCAACAGTCTTGGCCACCTCTTCTTGGTCTGTTGTGACGGTAACAGAAATAACCCGTTCAAACATAATGTTGTCAATCCTGTCGCCTTCACCGGCCAGCAGTAAATCGCGGTAGGATACAACTCCCACCAGCTTGCTTTCTTCATCAATGACATATAAATAATTCAGCGTTTCCGCAAACTCGGCAAACGATTTAAGCTTATCAACTGCTTCCCTGACGGTATAATAGTTGCGAATCCAAACAAACCGGTTCGTCATAATTCTTCCCGCTGTTTCAGGTGGATAACTCATGATATCCTTGACGGCATTAGATTCCTTTGTATCCATTTCCGAAAGGAGGGAATCTATTTTTTCAGGGGACAATTCATGCAGAAGCGTGGCCAAATCATCATTGTCCATTAAATCCAGGACCTTGCTGGATTTCTCAATCCCTAGCATATTCAACAATTCAAGCTGCTCGGATTTTTCCAGCTCTTCCATCAGGTCGGCAAGAAGATCATATTTTAAATGAAGTAGAAACCGGCTCTTTTGCTTTTCTGGCAACTCCTTGTAAATCGCCGCGACATCGTAGGGCTGAAGTTCATCCAGAGCAGCTTCGAATTCCGCCTTTTTATTTTCAGTTAATGTTTTGATAATATATAAACTTATTTCCTCATGCGTCATATCTTTAACCAAGGTTGATCACTCCTTTCCTAGACCAGATCGCTATAAATTAAATAAGGCGGGAAAACATAGAATAGTCAATATGGTTAATCCATAGTATACGTCATTATGGGTAATACCTTTAGGTTAAATCATTAATCAAATATTATTATTTGTAAAAGAAATGAAATAAGCTATTTTTCCTATTTTTTGATAAAATGAGGAGGTATTGTCTATAAGCATTTGGAAGTTTCATGGAAACTGGGACTGATAAAATATAAAACGTGTTTGAACGGAGGAGTTTGGCGTTGAAAAAGCATCATCAAGACATACGGGACCTTATTTATTTACATTTAAATCAATCAGACCAGTATGTTTTATCCTATGGGATTGAATTCGCAGAATTTGCGGCAGCTTTTTCCGGGTCTTTAAATCACCTGCTGTTACTTAAGCACCGCTATGATGATGCTGATTTTAACATGCACACACTGCTCGAGTACTGTCCGGAAGAAGGAATAAACAAATTGGCTGCGGATGATGTTTACGGTTACGGAGATTTCTGCTGGATTGATTTTCTAGAAGAAGATGTCTTAAATGAACTTTCTGGGCAGGAAATGGCGGAATTATTATACTTAGGCCACCATAAACAACACTTGAAAACCCCGTTCTACAATAAATTGGGCAACCGTTTCGTTTATTTAGCTCATGATGACGGCTGGTTTAATAAAACATATTACCGCAGCTTCAAGGATTTTTTCCATTTACTAAGTGAAGTGGTTTCCGATAAGCTGGGGGAAATAAAACCGGAAAAATCGCTGCTTGGACTTCGCAAAAAACGGACATACACGCCGGTAAATAAGGAAATTCTGCTGTCCTTGACGCCGTTCATCAAGGAAGGAATTTGCATTTCGTTTAGGGATGCGGACGCTCAGCGGACCCGAATTGAAATTCCGATATGGGTGATTGGCGACTATGCCAATATGGATGATATGTATGAGGAATATCAATATTTAAGGACAAAGCCTTATCATGCAAAAATTATTTTTGACAAAAAGACAAAAGAATGGAAACTTAACGTTGTTTGAGGCTGACCTAAAAGTCAGCCTCATTTTGGCATGTTATGATGATTTGATTTCTGGAAGATTGACACGAAACAAACAAACTATGGGCTTCATAAGATAATGAGAAAAACATGAAAACTTAATATACCGAATTTCCTTTCTGAATAAAGAAAGTGATAAAATAAAATGTGAATGAAAAGATGGAGGTTTTCAGCATGAAAACAAAATTAGGATTGCTTTACGGAGGAAAATCTGCAGAGCATCAGGTGTCATTACAAACGGCTCTTGCTGTCATGAGAGCATTAGATCTTGAAAAATTTGAAATTCATCCAATTTATATAAATGTTGAAGGCCGCTGGATTAAAGGTCCGCAGCTGATGGAACCGGCTGAAACAGTAAAGGAACTGGAATATTCCGCTGACAGTCAAGTGCCAGCCGCTTTATCGCCTGCTCTATTCCAATCAGAGAACCAAGAGAACGCTGCGCTTGATGTCATTTTTCCGCTTTTGCATGGGCCGAATGGGGAAGATGGAACCGTTCAAGGGTTATTGGAAATCCTAAACCTGCCGTATGTCGGGAACGGTGTTTTGGCTTCAGCAGCCGGCATGGATAAAGTCGTCATGAAAAATATATTTGCACAAGCAGGTCTTGGGCAGGTAAACTATGTTTCTTTTATTAAGAATGAATGGCAGGGCGCCAAAGAAGAAGCTTACGAACAGGTGGAGAAGGAGCTTGGCTATCCATGCTTCGTAAAGCCGGCCAATCTTGGCTCAAGCGTTGGAATTAGCAAATGCCGCAACCGGGCTGAGCTTGATATTGCATTTTCAGAAGCTTTCCAATTTGACCGAAAAGTCATTATTGAAGAGGGTGTCACTGCCCGCGAAATCGAGATTGCTGTTCTTGGCAATGATGCACCAGAATGCTCCGTTGCCGGAGAAATTGTCCCGAAAAAGGACTTTTATGACTATAAGGCAAAATACGAAGATGGGGAAACGGCGTTGATTATTCCTGCGGAGATACCTGAGGATGTATACACAGTAATGAAGGACATGGCAATTCGTTCCTTTAAAGCGCTCGACTGTTCGGGATTGGTCCGGGCTGATTTCTTTTTAACGCAAGATGGCAAGGTGTTAATTAATGAGGTGAACACGATGCCAGGCTTCACGCCATTTAGCATGTTCCCACTGCTCTGGAAGCATACTGGAATAGAATATCCGCAATTAATTGAGCGGCTTGTGGACCTAGCCAAAGAAAGGCACGCCGAAAAGCAACAGATTAAATATACTTTTTAACAGCAAAGGCCAGCGCCAGCTTAGGATAAAAAACAAATTTGACACGGCTGTTTTTGCCGTGTCCATTTTTATAAATAAGACATAAGAGGAGGAGTTAATCATGATTAAACGATCATTAAAGCAGATTGCCGTAATGGTCTCTGCGCAAAATGATATCCCGTCAGAACTTGACATAATGATTACCGGTGTAACGATTGATTCCAGAAAAATCGAACCGGGCAACTTATTTGTTCCGTTTAAAGGTGAAAAGGTAGACGGCCATAAATATGTGGAAGAAGCCATCAAGAAAGGGGCCGGCGCGGCGCTCTGGCAAAAGGATGTTCCGAATCCGCCGCAAGGACTGCCATTAGTGATTGTTGATGACTGCCTCGCGGCTTTGCAGGAATTGGCGCGCAAATATCGGAAGGAATTGTCTGTTAAAGTAGTGGGAATTACCGGGAGTAATGGAAAAACAACAACAAAGGACATGACCGCAAGTTTATTGTCACTTAAATATAAGGTCCAAAAAACCGAGGGTAACTACAACAATCATCTCGGTCTACCTTTAACAGTGCTTGGCTTAAATGAAGATACGGAGATAGCCGTTCTTGAAATGGGCATGAGCGGGCGCGGTGAAATTGCATTTCTTACCAAACTGGCCTGTCCGGATGCTGTTGTCATTACAAACATCGGTGAATCCCACCTGCTTGACCTTGGATCAAGAGAGGCGATTGCTGAAGCCAAACTTGAAATTCTTCAGGGACTTCGGAAAGGCGGACTGGCTGTACTCCATGGTGATGAGCCGCTGCTGATGGAGCGTATTCATCAATTTAAAGGAGATGTTCAAGTTCAAACCTTCGGCAGAAGCGATACGAATGATTTATTTCCAACTGAAATTACCCAGCTTGAACAGGGGAATAGGTTCAAGATTAATGCTTCTGATAAAACCTTTGACCTGCCGGTTTTAGGGACACACAATATTTTAAATGCACTCGCGGCGATGCTGATTGCCCGATATTTTTCCGTTTCCTTTGAAGAAATAACGGAAGGATTAAAAACAACCAAACTGACGAATATGCGGATGGAGCTTGTGGAAGGGAAGCATGGTGAGAAAATCATTAACGATGCTTATAATGCAAGCCCTACGTCTATGATGGCGGCAATTGAATTAGTGTCCAACCTTCAGGGCTATGAGCGGAAAATCCTCGTTCTCGGCGACATGCTCGAGCTTGGGCCACAGGAGGAGCAGTATCATTTGCAAATAGGCGAAGGTTTAAATGCTGACAAAATTGAGTTCCTGTTCACCTATGGACAACTTGGCAGCCATATCGCTTCGGGGGCAAGAAAGGTATTGAGTGATGAACGAGTTTTTGACTTTCTTGATAAAGAGGAATTAATTCAGTCGTTAAAGAAATATCTAAATGGGCAGACTCTCGTGTTAGTTAAGGCATCGAGAGGAATGAAATTGGAGGAAGTTGTCAAGGCACTGCAAAAATAAGAATTAGCCGAGCGGTTATTTGAGTCTCTTGCAGACCAGATGTTACTCCGCTTTTGGCCATTGGGGCAGGTGACATACGGATGATAGGCTGCTTGTGCATTCACGGCTTTACGGGCGCCCCATATGAAGTGGAGCCTTTGGTGGAGTATTTAAAGAACCGTACAGATTGGGTTTTTCGTGTTCCTACGCTGCCGGGGCATGGTGAAACCCTTCGTTTAAAAGGAGTTCATTACCAGGAATGGATCCGCCATGCTGAGGAAGAATTAAAGGAACTTCTAGAAATTTGTGATGAGGTGTATGTCGTTGGTTTTTCAATGGGCGGCTTGATTGCCAGCTTTCTTGCAGCACATTATCCTGTGGACAAGCTCATTTTGCTTAGTGCAGCTGCCTACTATATTCATCCCAAACAACTAGCGGCTGATGTAAAGATGTTTATTAAGGATATATTTACCGGCAGCATCCGGAATAATGAGCTGTTTCTGCGCTATAAAAGGAAAATAACCGAGACTCCGCTTGCGGCAACACTGGAATTCCGCCGGCTTGTTACCTATATTAGGCCGATGCTTAATCAGGTAAATGTGCCGACCTTTATCGCCCAAGGAGAATCTGACGGGATTGTTCCGCCGAAAAGTGCTGAATATCTTTATCGGACCATCGGGGCAAAGGAAAAAAAGATTATTTATATAAAGGAATCAAAACATCATATTTGTCACTGTGGAGAGCGTAAGGTCCTATTTTCTCAGGTGCTTGATTTTTTGGGTAATTCCTAAATGATAAGGCATGAACCATCCAAACTTTATTTGCATAATACTATTGATAATGTTATCATTAGTAGCAATGTGTCTAAAGATTGGTGAAAAATGGGCATACTCCTTGGGAGGAATGTCTTTTTTTTGGTAAAATAAAGATGTTACTTGATCGGTATCGGGCGAATAGATTTAGCTTTAGATATTAAAAATATTGTTAAATAGATGAAGGAGAATGAATACATTGACGAAGTTTGAAGATTTAGGTATTAGCCAGGCTACGTTAAAGGCCGTCCTTAGAATGGGTTTTGAAGAAGCCACTCCTATTCAGGCGGAGACAATTCCATTAAGCTTAGCAAATAAAGACGTAATTGGCCAGGCTCAGACAGGAACAGGTAAAACCGCAGCCTTTGGGATTCCTTTAGTTGAAAAAATTGATATAAAACAAGAAGCGATTCAAGGGATTATTATTGCCCCGACTCGGGAACTTGCTATCCAGGTATCCGAAGAGCTTTATAAAATTGGTGCGGGTAAAAGAGTTCGGGTTCTGCCGATTTATGGCGGACAGGATATTGGACGGCAAATCCGTTCATTAAAGAAAGCGCCGCATATCATTGTCGGGACACCAGGCAGGATTCTTGACCATATTAACAGAAAAACCATGCGTCTTGACCAAATTCAGACAGTAATTCTGGATGAAGCCGATGAAATGTTGAATATGGGATTTATCGAGGATATTGAATCTATCCTTGCAGGAGTTCCGGAAGAAGGGCGCCAAACATTGCTTTTTTCAGCGACCATGCCAGGGCCAATCCAACGAATTGCTGAAAAGTTTATGAAAGATCCGCAGATTGTCCGCGTGAAAACAAAAGAAATGACAGTTCCTTCCATTGAACAGTACTACGTGGAAGTGCAAGAAAAGAATAAGTTTGATGTCTTAACAAGACTTCTTGATATCCAATCACCAGAATTGGCGATTGTGTTTGGACGTACGAAGCGCCGTGTCGATGAGTTATCCGAAGCCTTGAACCTTCGCGGCTATACTGCAGAAGGCATCCATGGTGACTTAAGTCAGGCAAAACGCCTTTCTGTGTTACGTAAGTTTAAAGAAGGTAATATCGATGTTCTTGTTGCAACTGACGTAGCGGCACGTGGGCTTGATATTTCCGGCGTTACCCATGTTTATAACTTCGATATCCCGCAGGATCCGGAAAGCTATGTACACCGCATCGGACGTACTGGCCGTGCCGGCAAAACGGGTGTAGCGATGACATTTATTACACCACGTGAAAAGCCATATTTATTTGTGGTGGAAAAAACAACGAAGCGCAAAATGGAGCGAATGAAGCCGCCAACCCTTGATGAGGCATTGGAAGGACAGCAGCGAGCTGTAGTTGATAAAATCCAGCAGACGATTGAATCCAACAATCTTCATTATTATAAAAATGCGGCCGAAGAATTACTAGAAGCCAATGATGCTTCAACAGTTGTGGCAGCAGTGCTGAAAATGTTGACCAAAGAGCCTGATACAACACCGGTTAAGCTGACTGAAGAGGCGCCGCTTCCATCGAAAAAGGAAAGAAGACCTCATGATCGTGGTGGAGACCGGGGCGGGGATCGCCGTAGAAGAGATGATTCGCGGAACTATAATTCTGACCGCAGAAAAAAAGCACCGGTAAAACCTCGCGGTGAAAGAAAAACCGGCGGCGGCAAACCAAAGTCAAAAACATATTAAGATGATGTATTAAAGCATGGATGCTGGCTGTGTCCGTGCTTTTTTATATGTGAAAAAAGGGCAGACTAAATGTTAAATACCTTTTGGAGGATTTAACATGATTATACGTCTTGGATATGTCGCCATGAGTGTGGAACTTCAAAATGCATCCCCATCGCAAACAATGACATTTGCACAATTCAGCAAAATTAAAGACAGGGATGCGGCTATTCGTAAACTGGAAAGGATTGCCGAATCAAATTTACATAATTGCCTCCGTCTCCTAAAGCATAATGAAGCCAATCAAATTCACTTCTTTCGGTTAAGCTCGCGGCTCATACCACTGGCCAACCATGAGGAATTACTCGATTGGAATTACATGAAACCATTAATAGAGCCCCTAAAAGAGCTGGCAGACCACATCAAGAAGCACCCAGCAAGAATTGATTTCCATCCTGATCATTTTGTTGTTCTTAATTCACCGGATAAAGAGATTTTAAAAAACTCATTGAGGACACTTGTTATGCATAAAGCCCTGCTGAAGGGTATGGAAATCGACACGGAACACCGCTGTGTCCTTCATGTCGGCGGCGGGTATGATGATAAGGAAAAGGCTCTCGAATTATTTATTCATAACTGGGCCTATATTTCCCCCTCTATCCAAAGAATGATAATGCTGGAAAACGATGATACGACATTTACCGTTAAAGAGACCTTATATCTTTGTGAAAAACTGGGCATTCCCATGGTGTTTGATTATCACCATCATTTGGCTAATCACGAGGACAAAAATTGGCAGGAGGATTGGGGCCGAGTGGTGGAGACCTGGCAGGATTCTCGGCTGCCAATAAAAATGCATATTTCTAGCCCGCGGTCCGAACGTGAATTTCGTGCTCATGCGGATTTTGTAGATGTGGAGATGTTCCTTCGGTTTCTTGCTCAAATCAAGGGGACGGTTCCAGAGATTCATTGCATGATCGAAGCGAAGCAAAAGGATGCCGCTCTCTTTCAACTTTCTCGGGATCTGCAAGGTAAGAGCGGAATCAAAATGCTGGATCAGTCAAGTTTTCTGATGGAATAGTAGAGCTTCCATTCGTTTCTATGTATACTTATATGTGAAAGTTTGCCAATTTCTCATTTAAAAGGGAGGGGGAAATAGAATGCAGACAGAACCGCAAAAACGCATCTCGGTAAGTGCCCTGAAAGTTTGGCGCATTTCTGGTGTTATAAAAGCAGCGATAGAGTGGGCAATAGCTGTCACGGCCATCATAATAATACATATATTTAACGGACCACTTTGGGTATCCGTTATCCTTATAGCGATCGCCATCATATTAACCTATTTACATATTTTCTTATTCCCATCAATCAGATGGAAACGCTGGCGGTACGAGGTCCGCGAAGAAGAAATTGATACCTTGGAAGGGATTTTTATCATTAGTCGTACGCTCGTGCCGATGGTCCGTGTTCAGCATGTCGATACCGTACAAGGCCCAATTTTAAGAAAATATAAGCTGGCATCGGTCATCGTCCATACGGCCGCCACCGCTCACGAAATTCCTGCCTTGGAGGAGAGCGAAGCGGAAGAATTACGATTCTATATTTCAAAATTGGCAAGGGTGGCTGAAGATGATGTCTGAACCAAAACGGCTTCACCCCATCGCCAGCGTCATTAATACCGGAAAAAGATTAAAAAACCTTTTCATCCCTTTAGCTGCAATATTTTTTTCAGGAGGGCGGGAAGGTAAGGAATCTCTTTTAATTACACTTGGTATAGCCTTTGTTGTTGTTCTTTTCACTTTTATCTCCGGCCTAATTTCTTGGTTAAAATATACTTATCGATTTGAAAATAATGAGCTTCGAATCGAATACGGGATTTTCATTCGCAAAAAACGCTATATCCCCTTTGAACGAATCCAAAGCATCGATTTGACAGAAGGCATTTTACAGCAGTTGTTTGGGCTTGTGAAGGTACAAATTGAAACAGCCGGTTCAAGTGGAGACGAGGAAGCGGAGGCTGTTCTTTCAGCCATCAACAAGGCAGAGGCAAAGCTTATTCAAGAGTATGTAGCAGCGGCTAAAACGGGTGATTCAGAAGTAGCAAACCACCAAGTGGCCAAGCCGATTTTTAAAATAACCACACCGGAATTATTGCTCCTATCGTTAACATCGGGAGGCATCGGGGTAGTGATATCTGCTTTATTCGCACTGCTTTCCCAGTTTGACGATTTCATCCCTTTTAAAAAAATCTTTGGCGGGTTGGAAAATTGGGCGGTTCATAATCTTATCCTTATTGCCATCATTGTCTTTATCGGCTTTTTCCTGGCATGGCTGATTGCTTTAGTGATGACAATGCTTAAATATGCTAATTTCACGGTAGTAAAAACAAAAAAGGACTTCGTTATTTCACAAGGGCTTCTTGAGAAAAAACAAATCATCATTCCATTAAACCGGATTCAAGCCATAAGAATCAGTGAGAATCCAATCAGGCAATTGCTTGGTTATGGAACGGTGTATGTGGAAAGTGCCGGGGGATCCATTGAGAACAAGGATGGCGCAAATGTCATCCTACTGCCAATCATGAAGGTAAAGGAATTGTCTGCAATAATTGGCCCTTACTTGCCGGAGTTTCATTTCACGACGTCCTTCACGCCAGTCCCGAAGCGGGCATTAAGGCGTTATATTTTCCGCAGCTGGTTCATTCCAGTTCCAGTCGCAGTGGCAGCCATCTTTTTTTTCAAAATATGGGGTCTCTTTTCGCTGCTCCTAATTGGCTTATTTACATTTTGGGCGATACTGAAATATCAAACCGCAGGCTGGAGTTTGGATGGTCAGCAGCTGACCCTTAGATTTCAGACCACCAACCGCACCACTGTCTTTATGAAGAAAAACAAGATTCAAAGCTTGGAAATAAGGGAAAGTTATTTTCAGCGAAATAAAGAATTGGGGACAATTGAGGCCTATGTAAAATCGGGATTAGGCGGTGCCGGCGGGACAGTTGTCGACATGGAAAAAAGCGAGGTAGAGAAGATTTTCGGCTGGTACTCTAAGGAACAGAAAAACAGGGAGGCAGCGCGCGGTTGAAGCCTCCCTGTCTATTCTAGACTTTGCCGTGAAACTGCCCCAAGCAAAAGCCCGCCCAGCAGCCCAAAAAGGTGGGCGGTAATATTCACGTTAGGTTCAAGAAATGTCATTACTAAGCTGATAACAGTAAGTGTGATGATTATTTGGGAATTCGCTTTGGAAAGTGTATTTTTTTTGAAAAGAATAAGCGCCAAATAGTAGCCGAACAGCCCGAATATCGCACCGCTTGATCCGACATGTGTATAGGTGAGCGCCTCAAGCAACAAGGTGGCAACATTGGCGACCAATCCGGAAACCAGATAAACAATCAAAAATCGTCCGCCGCCAAGCATCCGCTCTAGCCCTGGCCCAAATAAAACAAGGGCAAAACTATTAAAGAGCATATGGGAGAAACCGCTGTGCATAAAAATTGGTGTCATCAACCGCCAATACTCGCCCTCCATAATGTAAAGATTGACCCCGGAGAGGGTTTCAATAAACCAAGAGTTGGGGAATATTGGTAAAATGGTACAGGTAAAAAGAATGAGATGAATGGCCACAATAATAGAAACCACCGGGTAAAAGCGAAGAAACTCGCGAAGACTTTCTGTTCGAGTAAACATTATTTTCCACCTCTTAGTACCATCATAGACTATTATTTTATCTTGTACACTATTATGCTGACAGAAAATGAAATAGAAGGAAGATTAACGATGATTAAAGGAATTGGCATTGATATTATTGAACTTTCCAGAGTTCACGAAATTATCAGCCGGCAGCCCAAATTTATCAACCGGGTTTTGACAGCGGGCGAAAAACAAAGATTCTCAGAATTGGCAGAGCGTCGAAAGGTCGAATTTTTAGCTGGAAGATTCGCAGCAAAAGAAGCTTTTTCAAAAGCGATTGGAACGGGGATTGGTAAAGAGTTTTCCTTTTTGGATATTGAAATTAGTTCGGATGAGTTGGGCAAACCGGTCATTATAAAACCGGATGTATGTGCCCATTTGTCCATTTCCCATAGTAGGGATTACGCTGTCGCCCAAGTTGTGATTGAAGAGGATAACTAATTTTAAAAAAAGCTTGTCAGGCCTGTTAGCATATTCCCCAAGGTTGTCTCATATATTCATAGGGAAAAAGGAGAGACAAGGTCAGCTTGGTCATTTTGGTTATCATGCCTGATCCCTGCCTTTCTCTTCTCAATACACTGAAATGAGACAAGAAGGGGTTGAAGGAATGAGGAAAAAGTTAGTGCTGCTCATCACGGGGCTGATCGCAATCTTCATGCTCGCTGCCTGCGGTTCTAAATCACAGGATGATGTGGTAAAAGATTTAAATGGAAAGCAAAAGGACTTATCAAGCTATAAAGCTGAAGCAAAAATGACCCTCAAAATGGGGTCGGATTCTCAGGTTTACGACGTGGAAATCTGGCATATGGATCCAAACTTTTACCGTGTTAACCTAAAAAATGCGGAAAAAGACCAAAGTCAAATGATTTTAAGAAATAATGAAGGCGTGTTTGTGTTAACACCTGCTCTGAAAAAGAGCTTCCGCTTCCAAAGTGATTGGCCGCAAAACAGCAGCCAGGCTTACCTTTATGAATCATTAATTAAAGACATTGTGGCCGATAAAGACGCCAAATTTTCCGCTACGAAAGAACACTACGTGTTTGAAACAAAAACCCGCTATCAAAATAATAGTATGCTTCCAATCCAGGAAATTAAGCTGAATAAAAAGGATTTGTCACCAGCAGTCGTTAAAGTGATGGACCCTGACCGAAATGCTCTTGTAACAGTAGAATTTACAAAGGTTAAATTCAACGCCAGCTTTGACAAGGACGACTTCGATATGAAGAAGAACATGACCCGTGCAGAGCTAAATATGCCGGCGATGGCAGACGGAGGCGATAAGATCTTTACGGTTAAATATCCAACCTATGAAATCAAAGGTACCAAACTAATTGAGGAAAAATCAGTCAAGATTGAGGATGGAAAACGGGTTGTCCTTACTTACGACGGTAAAAAATCGTTCACCCTTGTTCAGGAAAAGGTAAAATCGAAGGTTGCCTCGACTACTCCGACTTATGTAGAAGGTGACTTGGTTGACCTAGGCATTACGATTGGGGCCGTTACTGATCATTCGATTTCCTGGTCACAGGGTGGGGTCGATTATATGATTGCCTCCAAAAACCTGACGAAGAAAGAGATGGTCGAGATCGCTAAATCCGTCCAAGGGGAAGCAGTAAAATAAAATAAAGTTTCAAGCCGCGGAGGTGTTGCACCTGCCGCTGATTGGAACCAATAATTTACACCGGCAGGCTCTTAGGGGCCTGTTTTTTTATATGTTATAATACTGGTATTAATGTATTTAGGAAGTGGAATCATGGGAGAACAAGACTCTTTTTATCGGGATACATGGGTAGAAGTAGATTTGGATTGTATTGCGGAGAATGTCACATCTGTCAAAAAACATCTGCCTGAAGGGGTGGACATTTTTGCAGTCGTGAAAGCTAATGCCTATGGCCACGGGGATATCCAAGTGGCTGAAACCGCACTGAATGCAGGGGCGGTGTATTTGGCGGTAGCCTTTATTGATGAAGCAATTGCGCTGCGAAAAAGAGGGATAACAGCACCCATACTTGTTTTAGGAGCTTCTCGTCCGGAGGACGTCTCAGTAGCTGTTCAAAATAATATCACCCTAACTGTTTTTAAAAAGGAATGGCTCGAGGAAGCAAAACAGCAGTTGAATACAAATGAGCAACTAAAGGTCCATGTTAAAGTGGATACTGGAATGGGACGGATCGGTGTCCGTACTGTCGAGGAATTAAAAGCTGTTGAACAAACCATTGCAGCTGATAGCCGATTTTTGTTTGAAGGTATTTTTACGCATTTCGCAACGGCTGATGAGTTGGAAACTGCCTATTTCAATGAGCAGTTAAGCAAATTCGAAGCACTTGTTGGCACATTGGCTAAACGGCCAAAGTATATTCATGCCAGCAACAGTGCAGCCGCTATCCGGTTTCCAAAAGCTTATTTCAATGCTGTCAGGCTTGGAATTGCGATGTACGGGTTAACCCCATCATTGGAAATGGAACAGGAAATTCCTTTTTCTCTAAAAGAAGCTTTCTCGTTAAAGACAAAGCTTGTCCATATTAAGAAGCTGCCAAAAGGCAACAAAGTGAGCTATGGGGCCACATATGAAAGTGAACAAGAAGAATGGATTGGCACTTTGCCTATCGGATATGCTGATGGATGGATTCGCAGGCTACAGGGACAGGAGGTCCTAATTGCAGGGCTTCGCGCACCAATTGTCGGCAGGGTATGTATGGATCAATGCATGATCCGCCTTCCTTTTGAGATTCCTGTTGGAACAACCGTCACGTTAATTGGCAGCGAAGGTGACCAAATGATTTCCGTTAATGAAATTGCCGCCAAGCTTGACACCATTAATTACGAGATACCGTGTATCATTGCGAGTCGGGTGCCACGCATTTATAAAAAAAGTGAAAGAATTGTCGAGATAAAAAATTACTTGCTATAGGTGTAAATTATGCATAGGAAACATATTTATGATATTGCGGTAATTTGTGCATAAAAGCTTGTTTAGTTGGCTTATAATACAATAGGAATCATATTTAGTCTATGCATGAAGGGCGTTTAGTGTTATTATAAAATATGGTATAGATAAAAAAATGGTGTGTAGTGATGGTGGAGGTGTATGTTGGGTGTCTGAATCCAGCGCAACTACGGAAATCTTGGTAAAATTACCGCAGCATCTATTAACTGAATTAGATGGTTTCGTAAAGCAGGAAAATGTAAACCGCAGTGAGTTTATCTACCAAGCAACAAAAATGTATTTACGCGAACGAAAAACGAGACAAATTCGCGAATCCATGAGACGTGGATACATGGAAATGGCAAAGATTAATCTTAGGATTGCGTCAGAAGCATTTCAAGCAGAATATGAGGCAGAGCATACTGTTGAACGTCTTGTAAGCGGAGGATAATCCCTTGATTGTCAAGCGTGGTGACGTATATTTTGCGGACCTTTCCCCAGTTGTTGGTTCTGAACAAGGCGGCGTCCGCCCTGTACTAGTCATCCAAAACGACATCGGGAATCGGTTTAGTCCCACAGTGATTGTTGCAGCGATTACAGCTCAAATTCAGAAAGCGAAGCTCCCTACTCATGTTGAAATTGATGCGAAGCGCTACGGATTTGAACGCGACTCAGTCATTCTGTTAGAGCAAATTCGCACAATTGATAAGCAGCGGTTAACCGATAAAATTACCCATCTCGATGACGAAATGATGGAAAAAGTGGATGAAGCCTTGCAGGTAAGTCTTGGTCTCATCGAATTTTAATTTAAAACGCTCTTTGTGAAAAAAGAGCGTTTTTTCGTACATAATTCTGCCCTCATATTGCTAAGGCAAGCTCATGGAAGCTTGCCTCTTTTATTTTTTTAAGAGGAAACTTGTTCTTGGAAGGAAGAGCACGAAGGTTGAAGGACAAAACAGGGGTTGAACGGGTTTAAAGTGCCCTAGATAGGCGAAATGAAGGACAGAACGGGTTGAAACTAGGAGTGAAATGTCCTTCATAAGTGAGAGGAAGGGCATATACCATTTAATGAAACCCCTGCGCTAATTTGATACAATAAGTGTTAAAAGGAAATTGGAGGTAAAGTCAGTGACCGAAACAGTAGTTAAAGACGAACAATTACTAGGCAAAATTGCCGCTGAATTGGCAATCAATCATAAGCAAGTAAAAAATGTTATTTCCTTACTGAATGAAGGAAATACCGTTCCGTTTATCGCACGCTATCGGAAAGAAATGACCGGTGCCCTGGATGAGGTGCAAATCCGGAACATTTTAGAACGCTGGCAATACATACAAAACCTCGAGCAAAGAAAAGAAGAAGTTCTCCGGATCATTGCGGAACAAGGAAAGCTGACCGAAGAGCTCCAGCAAAGTATCGTAAAAGCAGAAAAGCTCCAAGAGGTAGAAGATTTATACCGTCCCTATAAACAAAAAAGACGAACCAAGGCTACTATAGCCAAGGAAAAAGGCCTTGAGCCGCTGGCTGAATGGCTACTGACATTTCCTAAAGAAAGTGTTGAAGAAAAGGCGAAAGAATTTTTATCGGAAGAAAAAGAGGTTCTTACAATAGAAGATGCTCTATCCGGTGCAAAGGATATTATTGCGGAAACGGTGTCAGACGATGCGGAAGGCCGTAAGTGGATTCGTCGGGAAACTTTCAAATCCGGTGTGGTTGTCTCTGTTGTAAAGGAAGCGGAAAAGGACGAGAAAAACGTTTACGAAATGTACTATGAATACGAGGAACCGGTAAATAAAATCGTTCCCCACCGTATCCTTGCCTTAAACCGCGGTGAAAAAGAAGACATTTTAAGAGTGTCTATCAAAATTAACCCAGATATCATCATTTCATATTTGTCTAAAAAGTGGGTTAAAAAGGAGTACTCGCCAACAGCCCCATTTGTATTGGAAGCAATCGAAGACGGCTATAAAAGATTAATCCAGCCGTCTATTGAGAGAGAAATCCGCAGTGAGTTGACTGTAAAAGCAGAGGAACAGGCCATTCATATATTCTCAGAGAATTTGAGAAACCTTCTCCTCCAGCCGCCGTTAAAGGGGAAAATCGTCTTAGGTGTCGACCCAGCCTATCGGACAGGCTGTAAGCTGGCGGTTGTGGATGAAACCGGGAAAGTCTTAAAGATTGATGTCATTTACCCGCACCCACCGAAAGCGAAGCCCGAGGAAGCAAAAGACAAGTTTATCAAAATATTGCGGGACTATAAGGTTGAGATGGTTGCTGTCGGAAATGGGACTGCCTCTAGAGAGACAGAGCAATTCGTAGCTGATATTTTAAAAGAAGTTAAGGGAGAAATCTTTTATCTAATTGTGAATGAAGCCGGGGCAAGTGTGTATTCTGCTTCCGATCTTGCAAGAGAGGAATTCCCAAATTTCCAAGTAGAAGAACGGAGTGCCGTGTCAATTGCCCGCCGTCTGCAGGACCCGCTTGCGGAATTGGTTAAAATAGATCCTAAATCAGTAGGAGTCGGCCAATACCAGCATGATGTATCGCAGAAACTTTTGTCCGAATCACTCCATTTCGTCGTGGAAACGGCGGTTAACCAGGTCGGCGTGAATGTGAATACTGCCTCATCTTCCTTGCTGCAGTATGTTGCCGGCCTTAATAAAACAGCAGCCAATAATATTGTGAAAATGCGCGATGAGGAAGGGAAATTCACCAGCCGCTCGCAATTAAAGAAGGTTCCTCGCCTTGGCGCAAAAACCTATGAACAAGCGGTGGGCTTCCTGCGGGTATTAGATGGAAAACAGCCGCTGGACCGGACAGGAATTCACCCGGAAAATTACAAAGAGGTAGAAAAATTACTTAAAAACCTCGGCTTTACAACTGCTCACCTAGGGTCTGAAGAGTTGAAATCTGCCTTGAACGGCCTTGATTTGAAGTCTGTTTCTGAAGAGTTATCCATCGGTGAGTTAACATTGAAGGATATTGTTGACGCACTTGTAAGACCGGAACGTGATCCGCGTGACGACCTGCCTCGTCCGCTTTTGAAAAAAGATGTCTTAAAACTGGAAGACCTAAAATCCGGAATGGAGCTCCAAGGTACAGTAAGAAATGTTGTTGATTTTGGAGCCTTTGTAGATATTGGTGTTAAACAGGACGGGCTTGTTCATATCTCAAAACTAAGTACTCGATTCGTCAAACATCCGCTCGATATTGTTTCAGTAGGGGATGTAGTAACCGTCTGGGTAGATTCAGTTGATATGAAAAAAGGCCGGGTAGCCTTAACCATGCTTCCGCCAGCAAAATAAATGAAAACACTGCTTGCTTAGCAGTGTTTTTTTCTGTAAAAAAACCAGCATTGATTTAACAGCTTAATTTGGTATCGATTTTTTTCATAGAATGCTCTTTTCATTTGGTTTTGAAACCAAGTAGGCATAAATTAAACCTCCCGAAAAGTTTCTCCACAAGGGTATATACAATATATGCTATAATAGGTTGTCACGTTCGCAAAGAAAGTGAGGGAACCTTAAATGAAGGATTCGGAGCTTCAATTGATGGTGGAAAAAATCTCAATGGAGTACTTTGGGAAGTCATTCAAACATAAGGCATCCTTTAATTCTCGGCTCAGATCAACTGGCGGCAGATATCTTTTGGGTACACATAATATCGAAATTAATAAAAAGTATTTGGAGCAGCTTGGCGAACAAGAATTAATTGGGATCATCAAACACGAACTAGTTCACTATCATCTTCATCTTGAAGGCAAGGGATACAAGCATCGTGATTTAGATTTTAAAACACTCTTAAAAAAGGTGGGAGCTCCAAGGTTTTGCAATCAGCTTCCGGATGCCCCAAAAAGAAAACGTAAAGCTAAAAAAATACTTTTATATAAATGCACAAAGTGTAGCCTTCCATATCAGCGCAGAAGAAGCATTGATACAAGTCGCTATGTTTGTGGAAGTTGCAAAGGGAAATTAGAAAAGGTCAAAGAATATCTTTTGGAATGAAAGTTTGAAAAACCATTTATTTCTATGAAAATTCGTATTGACTTTAATTAGAGACGTCATTATAATTTAAAGAGTCGATAGGGCAACGTCTTATTGGACAGCTTCATATTTGCTATTATTCCGCAGTAGCTCAGTGGTAGAGCTATCGGCTGTTAACCGATCGGTCGCAGGTTCGAATCCTGCCTGCGGAGCCATATTGGGGAAGTACTCAAGTGGCTGAAGAGGCGCCCCTGCTAAGGGTGTAGGTCGCGCAAGCGGCGCGAGGGTTCAAATCCCTCCTTCTCCGCCAGGTTAAAATATCGGCCCCTTGGTCAAGCGGTTAAGACACCGCCCTTTCACGGCGGTAACACGGGTTCGAATCCCGTAGGGGTCATCAGGAATGGGGAATGAAACAAATTCATTTCCTGTTTCTTTCTCTCTTGAAAAATAAATATATTGGGCTATAGCCAAGCGGTAAGGCAACGGACTTTGACTCCGTCATTCGTAGGTTCGAATCCTGCTAGCCCAGCCATTTTTATGCGGGTGTGGCGGAATTGGCAGACGCACCAGACTTAGGATCTGGCGCCGCAAGGCGTGGGGGTTCGACTCCCTTCACCCGCACCAATAATTTCCTGTTGAAAAACTCCAGGAAACATGTTATGATTTTCTTTGTCACTAATTTAAAATGCGGTCGTGGCGGAATGGCAGACGCGCTAGGTTGAGGGCCTAGTGGTGGCAACACCGTGGAGGTTCAAGTCCTCTCGGCCGCACCAAAAAAATATATTGACATAATAAATCGAATGTGATAAGATATAAAAGTTGATTAAAAAGAGCGCCCGTAGCTCAATTGGATAGAGCGTCTGACTACGGATCAGAAGGTTATGGGTTCGACTCCTGTCGGGCGCGTTCTAAAGTTTAATTCCAATATCGGGAAATAGCTCAGCTTGGTAGAGCACTTGGTTTGGGACCAAGGGGTCGCAGGTTCGAATCCTGTTTTCCCGACCATCATAATTTTATATGCGGGTGTAGTTTAGTGGTAAAACCACAGCCTTCCAAGCTGTTGTTGTGGGTTCGATTCCCATCACCCGCTCCACTTTAGAATAATAGTTCTTTGAAAACTAAACAAACAAAAACGTCAACAAACAATAATATTCGTTTCATTTGAAACGAAGCCAACGTAACATTTTTGAGCTAATCAACTCAACTTTATTGGAGAGTTTGATCCTGGC
>NZ_JAGYPF010000006.1 GCF_018343535.1 Neobacillus rhizophilus | reverse complement strand
GAAACTTCGTTCCCTCCTGAGTGGATCCTGAGTACGGCCGGACACGTGAAATCCGGTCGGAAGCAGGGAGGACCATCTCCCAAGGCTAAATACTCCCTAGTGACCGATAGTGAACCAGTACCGTGAGGGAAAGGTGAAAAGCACCCCGGAAGGGGAGTGAAAGAGATCCTGAAACCGTGTGCCTACAAGTAGTCAGAGCCCGTTCATGGGTGATGGCGTGCCTTTTGTAGAATGAACCGGCGAGTTACGATTGCATGCGAGGTTAAGTTGAAGAGACGGAGCCGCAGCGAAAGCGAGTCTGAATAGGGCGAAATAGTATGTAGTCGTAGACCCGAAACCAGGTGATCTACCCATGTCCAGGGTGAAGTCCAGGTAACACTGGATGGAGGCCCGAACCCACGCACGTTGAAAAGTGCGGGGATGAGGTGTGGGTAGCGGAGAAATTCCAATCGAACTTGGAGATAGCTGGTTCTCTCCGAAATAGCTTTAGGGCTAGCCTCACGTAGTTAGAGTCTTGGAGGTAGAGCACTGTTTGGACTAGGGGCCCTCATCGGGTTACCGAATTCAGACAAACTCCGAATGCCAATGACTTATCCGTGGGAGTCAGACTGCGAGTGATAAGATCCGTAGTCAAAAGGGAAACAGCCCAGACCACCAGCTAAGGTCCCAAAGTATACGTTAAGTGGAAAAGGATGTGGAGTTGCTTAGACAACCAGGATGTTGGCTTAGAAGCAGCCACCATTTAAAGAGTGCGTAATAGCTCACTGGTCGAGTGACTCTGCGCCGAAAATGTACCGGGGCTAAACGTATCACCGAAGCTGTGGGTGGACACCTTATGGTGTCCGCGGTAGGAGAGCGTTCTAAGGGCGTTGAAGCTAGACCGTAAGGACTGGTGGAGCGCTTAGAAGTGAGAATGCCGGTATGAGTAGCGAAAGATGAGTGAGAATCTCATCCACCGTATGCCTAAGGTTTCCTGAGGAAGGCTCGTCCGCTCAGGGTTAGTCGGGACCTAAGCCGAGGCCGAAAGGCGTAGGCGATGGACAACAGGTTGATATTCCTGTACCACCTCTTTATCGTTTGAGTGATGGGGGGACGCAGGAGGATAGGGTAAGCGCACTGCTGGATATGTGCGTGTAAGCAGTTAGGCTGGTGAATAGGAAAATCCGTTCACCTTAAGGCTGAGCTGTGATGCCGAGGGAATTATAGTACCGAAGTTCCTGATTCCACACTGCCAAGAAAAGCCTCTAGCGAGATAAAAGGTGCCCGTACCGCAAACCGACACAGGTAGGCGAGGAGAGAATCCTAAGGTGAGCGAGAGAACTCTCGTTAAGGAACTCGGCAAAATGACCCCGTAACTTCGGGAGAAGGGGTGCTTTTTGGGGTGAATAGCCCCGAAGAGCCGCAGTGAATAGGCCCAGGCGACTGTTTAGCAAAAACACAGGTCTCTGCAAAGCCGCAAGGCGAAGTATAGGGGCTGACGCCTGCCCGGTGCTGGAAGGTTAAGAGGAGGGGTTAGCGCAAGCGAAGCTCTGAATCGAAGCCCCAGTAAACGGCGGCCGTAACTATAACGGTCCTAAGGTAGCGAAATTCCTTGTCGGGTAAGTTCCGACCCGCACGAAAGGCGTAACGATCTGGGCACTGTCTCAACGAGAGACTCGGTGAAATTATAGTACCTGTGAAGATGCAGGTTACCCGCGACAGGACGGAAAGACCCCATGGAGCTTTACTGTAGCCTGATATTGAATTTTGGTACAGCTTGTACAGGATAGGTAGGAGCCTGAGAAGCCGGAGCGCCAGCTTCGGTGGAGGCGTCGGTGGGATACTACCCTGGCTGTATTGAAATTCTAACCCGCACCCCTTATCGGGGTGGGAGACAGTGTCAGGTGGGCAGTTTGACTGGGGCGGTCGCCTCCTAAAATGTAACGGAGGCGCCCAAAGGTTCCCTCAGAATGGTTGGAAATCATTCGCAGAGTGTAAAGGCACAAGGGAGCTTGACTGCGAGACCTACAAGTCGAGCAGGGACGAAAGTCGGGCTTAGTGATCCGGTGGTTCCGCATGGAAGGGCCATCGCTCAACGGATAAAAGCTACCCTGGGGATAACAGGCTTATCTCCCCCAAGAGTCCACATCGACGGGGAGGTTTGGCACCTCGATGTCGGCTCATCGCATCCTGGGGCTGTAGTCGGTCCCAAGGGTTGGGCTGTTCGCCCATTAAAGCGGTACGCGAGCTGGGTTCAGAACGTCGTGAGACAGTTCGGTCCCTATCCGTCGTGGGCGCAGGAAATTTGAGAGGAGCTGTCCTTAGTACGAGAGGACCGGGATGGACGCACCGCTGGTGTACCAGTTGTCTTGCCAAAGGCATCGCTGGGTAGCTATGTGCGGACGGGATAAGTGCTGAAAGCATCTAAGCATGAAGCCCCCCTCGAGATGAGATTTCCCATAGCGTCAAGCTAGTAAGATCCCTGAAAGATGATCAGGTTGATAGGTCAGAGGTGGAAGCGCGGTGACGTGTGGAGCTGACTGATACTAATCGATCGAGGACTTAACCAAGTCATATTAAGTAAGGCGAACTCGTTTTTACTAAACTTCTTCTGCATTATCTAGTTTTGAGGGAATGAAACCTCAAATTCAATAGATCCGGTAGCAATGGCGAGAAGGTCACACCCGTTCCCATCCCGAACACGGAAGTTAAGCTTCTCAGCGCCGATGGTAGTTGGGACGCAAGTCCCTGTGAGAGTAGGACGCTGCCGGGCCAACAAAAAAAGACAACCTGAAAATGGTTGTTTTTTTTGTTGGCTATTTAGGATTGAATAATGCATGAGAACCGTCCCCATGCATCACCCCAGTATATAAATCAAATACCTCTTCCCAATTCCACTTTTCATAATAACTGCTTGGGACCGTAATGTTTTTAATCCAATGTTTTTCTCTTTTATTAAAGTGGGAAGTAAGTACGTCTGCTTTCTGTCGGTCAGTCCTTATCCAAAAAAGCTGTTCCTTTCTAACCATTGGTACAAAATCACCTTTATTTTTTGGAGGAAAGGTAATTTGCTTTTGTTTCTCGGTAAGGAGATTTACCTCTAATAACTGAGGAAAAGGCCGTTCATCCAGTCTGCCCTCCTTACTTTCGGCTGATCGGGAAACAATCACTACCGTTTCATTTTTCCAAACTAAATCCCGGTCGGCATATCCCTTAGCTGGCGTTATAAGCTCTTTTTTCAAAGTAGTAGGCCTTACCAGCAACAAATGCTTATTATAAGTCGCTTCCCTTCCGACTCCGCCAATATAAGCTAAATTAGTTCCGGCGGGCGCCCACTGCATCCATTCCGCATAATTCAGCATCTCATCCACTTTTTTAAAAACCGCCCCGTCAGCAGACAGAAGACAAAGTGTATTCGCATCTGCCGACATGGAAGCAGTCGGAATTAATAAAAAGCTAATCCAGCCCTTATCAGATGACCACTTAAACGAGCTTGTGCTGACAAAGTATTCATCCTCCCCAACTGGTATTGTAAACAGGTTCTTTAAAATCGGCCTTTGCCTGTCCACCTCTAACATAACCCTTGATAAATTAATATCAGAATGAAGCTGTTCACTTTTTTTGGCGGAGATCAATAAACCATCCCCGTTAGGAAGCCAAGAAAAGTTCTCCACGCCTTGAGCCAGCGTCGAAGCCACCAAGGATTTAGAAGGTTTAGTATCTACTACATAAAGAGTCCTGTTGATAAGATAAGCAAGTTTATTATTCCGGCCGGACCATTGAAAGTTTCTGTTAACTTTTGAAGCCATCTTAAAATGTTTATTAGTATGAAGATTACAGAGCCATAGCTCGCCATCATAAACGATATTTCCATCCTGTTTAACGGCCTTTAAATAGGCAAGCCATTGTCCGTCATAGGACCACTTTGGGTACCTTACATATTCACCTTTAGTTAACCGTCCTTCTTTATTGTTGATTTTTATCCATAAATCATCATGGCGAATAAAAGCTGCCTTTTCCTGAACAGTGGCGAAAGCATTACTTAGGAATGTAAAAGTAAGCAAAATGGCAAGCAGAACGGTTCTAATCACGAAATCACCCCATTTAACCTGATGCAAAGGGCCGGTTCCAGACTCCTGAAAAATACGACTTCTTGCACCGGTTTTTTTAAGATAAAAAAATGGCTGAGTGGAAGTTGAGATATCCATTATTCCCCTTCTTAAAAGACCATCATAAGGTCTTGAAGACCAAAATGGCTCACGCCAAGTGAAAAAATGGTCTTCATAAGGTCAATGAGGACCAAAATGGTTCACGCCAAGGAGGAAAATGGTCCTCATAAGGTCAATGAAGACCAAAATGGCTCATGCCAAGGAGGAAAATGGTCCTCATAAGGTCAATGAAGACCAAAATGGCTCATGCCAAAGAGGAAAATGGTCTTCATAAGGTCAATGAAGACCAAAATGGCTCACGCCAAGGAGGAAAATGGTCTTCATAAGGTCAATGAAGACCAAGATGCCTCATACCAAGGAGGAAAATGGTCTTCATAGAATCAATGAATATCAAAACGGTTCATGCCAAAGGGAAAAATGGTCTTTCATCAGCCCTTCTTTGGGAAGTGTTTTTTATTGTCTTGAATGGTTCTTTTGCTTCAACTTCACGGCTTTTTAAACGAAAGAACCGTCCCCATGCTTCCCCATGTTTCAATATTTTCCCCCAAAAATAGTAAATCCTGCGATTCTTTGTAAAGAATAAGGATAGGCGGGGTGAAGTGATGCACAAGAACCGTCCCCATGCTTCACTGGAGGTGGAATGATGGCATGGTTTGATTGGCTTGATGAGTATAAATTGACGAGTATTTTTTTTGCTGCTGTGATTGCTTGGTTGGGTGTGTTTGTGATTAATCGGGTTATTCATAAGTTTTTTCAGCAGACGCATTTTATTGAGGAGCGGAAAGAGGAGACGATTGCGAGTATGGTCCGCTCCTTTACTAGGTATTTTGCGACGATTGGGGTTATTTTCTACGCTCTATCTCAATATGTCGATAACTTTGGGAGATTTCTGGCCGGGGCGGGGGTAGTCGGGGTTATTGTTGGTATTGGTGCGCAAAGCCTGATTAAAGACCTCCTCTCGGGGACCTTTTTAATTTATGAAAAACAGCTTCATAAAGGGGATTTTATCACTGTTAATAATACCTTTAGCGGTAATGTTGAGGAAATCGGCCTGCGGTTTATTAAAATCCGTGAGTGGAGCGGGAAGTTGTTAACGATCAGCAATGGGGAAATCAAACAAATTCATAATTATAATATTGAACAAATGCGCGTGATTGAAAACGTGGTGATCAGCTATCGGGAGAACCCCGAAGAGGTTTTATCGATCTTGGAGCTGGCCTGTGAAAAAATAAATGAAGTTAATCAAGACTGCTTAAAGATGGACGGAGAAAATTGTATTGTAGAGCCCTTTAGTGTTTTTGGCATTACGGCTATCAACGCTAACTATCATGGGATTGAGTATACCATCACCGGACTGGTCGATGACGCTTTTTATTGGGAAGCCGGTATTAAGGCAAGAAGGATTATAGCCCAAACACTTTTTGACCACGACATCATGCTTGCGGAAGATACGCTGTTCATTAAACAGGCAGCGAATCGGCTTGCCAGGGAAAAAGCGAACGTCCCTTCTGACTGACCTTGATTTGATGAATATGTTAAAGTAGGGGAAGCACCGTTTAGGAGGGCATTCGTATGTTGGAAAATAGTTTTTTTATGGTGGCAATTATCCTCATCATTAATATTGTATATGTGTCTTTTTTTACTATAAGGATGATTCTAACTTTAAAAGGGCAGAGGTATTTGGCTGCGTTCCTTAGCATGATTGAGGTAGTCATTTATGTGATGGGGCTGGGCCTGGTTTTAAAAAATCTAAATGAGATTCAGAACCTGATAGCCTATGCAGTCGGTTATGGGATTGGCGTTATTGTCGGTATGAAAATTGAAGAGAAGCTGGCTCTCGGCTATATTACCGTCAATGTCATCACAGCAGAATATGATAAGAATTTACCGAAGCTGTTAAGGGAAAATGGCTATGGCGTGACCGACTGGGAGGCGCATGGGCTGGAAGGAAACCGGATGGCACTGCAGATTCTTACGCCAAGAAAGTTTGAGTTAAAATTATATGATACGATTAAAAATATTGACCCAAAAGCCTTCATCATTGCCTATGAGCCCAAAACCATTCATGGCGGTTTCTGGGTCAAATCCGTGAAACGAGGTAAATTATTTAAATGAGCAAAAAGAAAATGCAATTTGAGGTTCAGGATAATGAGAGTATTGAGGAGTGTTTATATCGGATAAAGGAGCAGGGGTATACGCCTGTAAGCCGAATAGAGAAACCTATTTTTCAAGAGGTCAAGAAAGGCAATGAAACCGTTTACGAACCAGCAGGGAGGAAAATTATCTTTGAAGCAAGAATTATTGAGTAAAACACGAACATTATAGTAGTATTTAAAAATAATGTTCGATTATTGGTTGACAGCCTACTAAAATGCTTGGTAAGATAAGTTTAGAAATTATGAAATTATTCTTACCCTCATATATCCATGGGAATATGGCCCATAAGTCTCTACCCAATAACCGTAAATTATTGGACTATGAGGGAAAGTCAATATGTTCGGCACATAAGGGGCATCCCCCTTAGATTTGTGTTCTTGATTTTCCATGCCCGGACAAATGGCTTTCTCTTCTAGAGATACCATTTGTTCCGGGTATTTTATTTTTCTAAAAAAGTTTTATAGGGGGACCAGCGGAATGAAGAACTTGGTCGGCGTAATTATGGGAAGCAAGTCGGACTGGGAAACTATGAAGCATGCATGCGATATTTTGGAAGAGCTTGAAATCTCATATGAGAAGAAAGTCGTTTCTGCACATCGGACACCAGATTTGATGTTTTCATACGCAGAAGATGCCAGACAAAAAGGCTTAAAGGTAATTATCGCTGGAGCAGGCGGGGCAGCGCATTTGCCGGGGATGGTGGCTGCGAAAACAACCCTTCCTGTCATCGGTGTTCCTGTCCAGACAAAGGCTTTAAACGGACTCGACTCCTTGCTGTCAATTGTGCAAATGCCGGGCGGCGTACCGGTTGCGACAGTCGCGATTGGCAAGGCTGGTGCAATGAATGCCGGGCTTTTGGCGGCACAAATTCTCGCTGCCACTGACATGGAGTTAGCGGACAGATTGGAAGCAAGACGGGAAGCTACTAAAAACGCAGTGTTAGAAAGCAGTGATGAACTTGAATAATAAAGTTATTTTACCAGGGGCGACAATCGGTATCATCGGCGGCGGCCAGCTTGGCAGAATGATGGCATTGGCAGCCAAGGCTCAAGGCTTTAGGATCGCCGTTTTAGAACCGACAGCGGACTCTCCTTGCGGGCAAGTGGCGGATGTGGAAGTCATCGGCGCTTATGATGACCGCGAGGCAATCAGCCGGTTAGCTGCGGTAAGTGACGTGATCACGTATGAATTTGAAAATATTGATGCAGATACATTAAGCTGGCTTTGCGAACAGGCCTATGTTCCGCAGGGACCAAAGCTATTGACCATCACCCAGAACCGGATTACTGAAAAGGCGGCGATTCGGCAGGCTGGGGTGGAAGTCGCTCCATACGAAGAGATTTACAGTATGGAAGATTTATTTTTAAAAATTGAGGCCATTGGTTATCCTGCTGTATTGAAAACGGCAAGAGGCGGCTATGACGGGAAAGGCCAGTTGGTTATAAAGGACCACAGTGACTTGGAAAAAGGGGCAGCCCTTATCAATCATGGTGATTGTGTGCTGGAGAAATGGGTGCCATTTAAAAAAGAAATTTCCGTGATTGTGACGCGCAGACTGGATGGGGAAACAGCGATTTTACCAGTAGCAGAAAACATTCACGTAGACAATATATTGCATCAGACGATTGTCCCGGCGCGGATTTCGGAGGCAACACAGGCTTTGGCGATTCAAAAGGCAAAGCAGATTGCCGACTACCTAGGATTGGCAGGAACGCTGGCGGTGGAGATGTTTGTGACTGCTGACGGTGAAATTTATATTAACGAATTGGCGCCGCGGCCGCACAATTCCGGGCACTACTCCATTGAGGCCTGCGAAACATCGCAATTTGAGCAGCATATACGGGCAATCTGCAGCTGGCCATTAGGGAGCACTAAGCTATTAAAACCAGTTGTTATGGTCAACCTATTAGGGGAGCATCTTGAAAGCTTATATCAAGAAATTCCGGCCATGAACGATTGGAAGGTTCACTTGTACGGAAAAAAAGAACCAAAGGTGAAGCGAAAAATGGGCCATGTTACTATCTTGCGTGATAATGTAGAAGATGCCCTTGTTGAAATCCAAAAGAGCAGCATTTGGGCGGCTGCCACAGTGAAGATCGGAGGATAAAAGATGATTGATCGTTATACTAGACCAGAAATGGGAGCCATTTGGACGGAGGAGAACCGCTATAACGCTTGGCTTGAGGTGGAAATTCTCGCATGTGAAGCGTGGGCCGAGTTAGGCGAGATTCCAAAAGAGGATGTTCAAAAGCTGCGCGAAAATGCTTCCTTTAATATTGACCGGATTAAGGAAATTGAGGAAGAAACAAGGCATGATGTTGTTGCCTTTACCCGTGCCGTATCTGAAACACTAGGCGAAGAGCGTAAATGGGTGCATTACGGCTTAACTTCTACAGATGTTGTTGATACAGCCCTCTCCTATGTTTTAAAGCAGGCCAATGCGATTTTATTAAAAGACATAGAAAACTTTATTGAGATTTTGCGAAATAAGGCAATCGAACATAAATATACGGTTATGATGGGCCGGACGCACGGCGTACATGCGGAGCCAACAACGTTTGGCTTAAAGCTTGCCCTTTGGTATGAAGAAATGAAGCGGAATCTTGAGCGTTTTAAGCAGGCTTCCCAAGGTGTGGAGTTTGGGAAAATCTCCGGTGCTGTTGGAACGTATGCCAACATCGACCCGTTTGTCGAACAGTACGTTTGTGAAAAATTAGGAATTCAACGAGCGCCGATTTCTACACAGACCTTGCAGCGTGATCGTCATGCTTATTACATGTCGACGCTTGCGTTAATTGCCACTTCTATTGAAAAATTTGCCGTAGAAGTCCGCGGCTTACAAAAAAGTGAAACGCGTGAGGTAGAAGAGTTTTTTGCAAAAGGACAAAAAGGGTCATCTGCGATGCCGCATAAGCGTAACCCGATTGGTTCCGAGAACATGACAGGGATGGCCCGCGTCATTCGTGGCTACATGATGACGGCTTATGAGAATGTTCCGTTATGGCATGAGCGCGATATCTCCCATTCTTCGGCTGAGCGGATTATTCTGCCGGATGCAACAATTGCATTGAATTACATGCTAAACCGCTTCGGCAATATTATTAAGAATTTGACGGTTTATCCGGAAAACATGAAGCGCAACATGGATCGCACGCTTGGCTTGATTTACTCCCAGCGCGTGCTGTTAGCACTGATTGATAAAGGCTTATCCCGCGAAGCGGCTTACGACACGGTCCAGCCAAAGGCAATGGAAGCATGGGAAAAACAGGTTCCCTTCCGCAGCTTAGTCGAAGCGGAAGAAAAAATCACCTCTAAGCTGTCTGCTGACGAAATTGCTGATTGCTTTGATTACAGCTATCATCTCCAGCATGTAGATACCATTTTTGATCGATTAGGATTAAATGTTTAAGGCGACAAGTTAACGCGAAAAAAAATTAAACAGGGGCATCACTAACATGGTTATGCCCCTTTACTTATTCCGAAGATTCCCAATATTGAAAATAAGGAGCGATCCATGATGAAAGAAATGCTATATGAAGGAAAAGCGAAGCGTATCTACACAACGGACGACCCGCAAATTGTCTTAATCGAATATAAAGACTCTGCCACCGCCTTTAACGGCCAAAAAAAGGCAGACATTACTGGCAAAGGCCGTTTGAATAACGAGATTACTAGTTCGCTATTTTTAAAGCTTAAAGAACAAGGAATAGACTCGCATTTCATCAAACGCGTATCCGAAACAGAGCAATTAGTTAAAAAGGTCTCCATAATCCCGCTTGAGGTCGTCGTCCGCAATACAGCTGCAGGATCCTTCTCAAAACGTTTGGGAGTCGAAGAAGGCCGCCCTCTATCAGCGCCGATCGTGGAATTTTATTTAAAAAACGATGACTTGGGTGACCCGCTCGTCACAAAAAGCCACATCCTCGAACTGAAAGCCGCGACTGCTGATGAAATCGGTATTTTACGTGATAAAGCACTGCAAATAAATGAAGTGTTAATAAACTTTTTCGATAATCTTGGTGTTAATCTTATCGACTTCAAGCTTGAATTTGGCAAAGACCAAGAAGGGCAAATTTTATTAGCCGACGAAATTTCTCCTGACACCTGCCGCCTGTGGGACCAGAAGACGAACGAAAAGCTTGATAAAGACGTATTCCGCCGCGATTTAGGAAGCTTAACCGAAGCCTATGAAACTATTCTTAAAAGACTTGGAGGACATCAGCATGTATAAAGTTAAGGTATTCGTCACATTAAGAGAGAGCGTATTGGACCCGCAGGGAAAGGCCGTTACCCATTCCCTCCACTCATTAAATTATCCAGAAGTAGCGGACGTCCGCATCGGTAAATACATGGAACTGACACTTGAAAAATCAGAACGCGATATCGATGAAGTCATCAACGAAATTTGCAGCAAGCTGCTCGCCAATCCGGTTATCGAAGACTACCGATACGAAGTAGAGGAGTGTGTCGCACAGTGAAATTTGCGGTCATCGTTTTTCCGGGATCCAACTGTGATATCGATATGTACCATGCCGTAAAAGACGAACTCGGTGAGGAAGTCGAATACGTTTGGCATGATACAGACAACTTAGATGAATTTGACGGAATTCTCCTCCCAGGCGGTTTCTCCTATGGGGATTACCTCCGCACAGGTGCGATTGCCCGCTTCAGCAAGGTCATGAAGGAAGTCATCAAAGCGGCCGAGGCCGGCAAGCCGGTAATGGGTGTATGCAACGGATTTCAAATACTCTTAGAAGCAGGCCTGCTGCCAGGGGCAATGAGACGAAACGAAACTCTTTCATTTATATGCAAACCAGTCGAATTAAAGGTAGAAAATAACGAATCAATATTTACAGGTGAATACGCACAAGGGCAAACCATCACCATTCCAGTCGCCCACGGCGAAGGAAATTATTATTGCGACGAAGCAACACTCGAACAATTAAAGGCAAACAACCAAATCGTCTTTACCTATCAGCAAAACCCGAACGGAAGCCTCGCTGATATCGCCGGAATCATCAATGAAAAAGGAAACGTGCTCGGAATGATGCCGCACCCTGAACGCGCTGTTGACAGCTTGCTCGGAAGCGCGGACGGTCTGAAAATGTTCCAATCAATCGTAAAGGCTTGGAGGGAAGCACATGTTGTTAAAGCTTGAACCAAATCCAGAACAGATTAAGCAAGAGAAACTATATCAGCAAATGGGTTTATCCGATGGGGAATTTGCCTTGGTTGAAAATATCCTGGGCAGGACACCGAATTATACCGAAACAGGCCTGTTCTCTGTCATGTGGTCTGAGCACTGCAGCTACAAAACCTCAAAGCCTGTATTGAAAAAGTTCCCAATCAGTGGCCCAAAGGTTCTTCAAGGTCCTGGCGAGGGTGCAGGTATCGTTGACATTGGCGATGGTCAGGCGGTTGTATTTAAGATTGAAAGCCACAACCATCCATCCGCGATTGAACCGTACCAGGGTGCGGCAACCGGAGTCGGGGGGATTATCCGTGATGTATTTTCGATGGGCGCACGTCCAATTGCCCTATTAAACTCGCTTCGTTTTGGCGAGCTGGATTCTTCCTCCAGAGTCAAATACCTTTTTAAAGAAGTCGTTGCCGGGATTGCCGGTTATGGAAACTGTATCGGAATCCCTACTGTTGGCGGCGAAATCCAATTCGAAGATTGTTATGAGGGCAACCCGCTCGTTAACGCAATGTGTGTCGGCCTAATTGATCATAAGGATATTAAAAAAGGCCAAGCGCACGGTGCCGGAAATACCGTTATGTATGTCGGCGCGAAAACAGGCCGCGATGGCATTCACGGGGCAACATTTGCCTCTGTAGAATTGACGGAGGAATCCGACAAAGACCGTCCAGCCGTACAAGTCGGCGACCCATTTATGGAAAAACTTCTTCTAGAAGCATGTCTTGAGTTGATCCAATCAGATGCACTTGTCGGCATTCAAGATATGGGTGCAGCCGGTCTTACCAGTTCTTCAGCGGAAATGGCCAGCAAAGCTGGAATGGGAATCGAGATGAACCTCGATCTTGTGCCGCAGCGGGAAACAGGAATGACAGCTTACGAAATGATGCTTTCAGAATCACAGGAACGGATGCTGGTAGTGGTGAAAAAAGGCCGCGAACAGGAAATCGTCGAGCTTTTTGAAAAATATGATTTAGAGGCTGTTGCAATTGGAAAGGTAACGGATGACAAGAAACTTCGCTTGATTCATCACGGTGAAGTGGTAGCCGACGTTCCGGTCGATTCCTTAGCGGAGGACGCGCCTGTTTACAACATGCCATCCATGGAGCCTGCATATTTTGCAGAATTCCAGGCGATGGAGAACGAAATTCCACAAGTAGAAAACTTAAAAGAAACACTGGTAAAACTATTAAGCCAGCCAACTGTAGCCAGCAAGGAATGGGTTTATCAACAATACGATTATATGGTTCGCACCAATACAGTCATCGCTCCAGGCTCAGACGCTTCCGTAGTAAGAATCCGCGGTACCCGCAAAGCACTAGCGATGACAACAGACTGTAATTCCCGCTTCGTCTATTTAGACCCGGAAACAGGCGGGCAAATTGCTGTGGCGGAAGCAGCAAGAAATATCATCTGTTCTGGCGCGGAACCACTAGCGATTACCGATAACCTTAATTTCGGTAATCCGGAAAAGCCGGAAGTATTTTGGCAGATTGAAAAAGCGGCGGACGGTATCAGTGAGGCCTGCCGGGTGTTAGAGACACCAGTTATCGGTGGAAACGTCTCTTTATATAACGAAACAAGCGGTACTGCGATTTATCCGACACCTGTTATTGGGATGGTTGGACTCGTCGAAGACCTTGACCATATTACAACCCAGCACTTTAAAACCAGCAGTGACCTGATTTATTTAGTTGGTGAAACGAAGGGCGAATTTGGCGGCAGCGAGCTGCAAAAGCTCCTTAACAATGGCCGGATTTTTGGAAAGGCACCGGAATTAAATATTCAAATCGAAAAAAACAGACAACAGCAAGTTCTTGCGGCGATTCGTGCCGGAGTGGTTCAGTCTGCTCATGACTTGTCAGAAGGCGGCCTTTCAGTCGCTTTAGCAGAATGTCTGTTTGAAAATCCACAGCTTGGGGCGAGAGTGAATGTCGCTGGAAACCTAGTTTCTGCCTTATTCAGTGAAACGCAGTCCCGTTTCCTTTTATCTGTGAAAAAGGAACACCAAGCTGAGTTTGAAAGTTTAGTAGAAGCTGCCTTGATTGGCGAAGTGAATAATTCAGGAACAATGAGCGTGGTATCTGGAGAGCAAACAGTCCTTGAGTCGTCTGTGGAAGAATTAAAAGCTGCCTGGAAGGGGGCAATCCCATGCTTGCTGAAATCAAGGGATTAAACGAGGAGTGCGGAGTCTTTGGCGTTTGGGGTCATAAGGATGCAGCCCAGCTGACTTATTACGCGCTGCATGCCCTGCAGCACCGCGGCCAGGAAGGAACCGGCATTGTCGTTAATGACGGCAATACACTGAAAGTGGTCAAGGGCGAAGGACTGGTTACAGAAATTTTTACTGCTGATAGAATGGCAGAGTTAACTGGCAACACAGCGATTGGTCATGTCCGCTATGCAACAGCGGGAGGAGGGGGCTACGAGAATGTCCAGCCCCTCCTGTTTCATTCGCAAACAGGGAGTCTGGCACTTGCCCATAATGGCAATCTAGTAAATGCGAATTCTTTAAAACATCAGCTCGAAGCCCAGGGCAGCATTTTTCAAACGAGCTCAGATACAGAGGTTCTCGCCCACTTAATCAGAAGAAGCGGATTTCCGAACATGAACGACAAGGTGAAAAACGCTCTTTCGATGCTAAAAGGAGCCTATGCGTATTTGATTTTGACCGAAACCGAATTAATGGTGGCACTTGATCCGCATGGATTACGGCCGCTTTCGCTTGGCTGCCTTGGCGATGCTTATGTGGTAGCTTCGGAAACATGTGCGTTTGACGTAATTGGCGCCGAATATATTCGTGATGTTGAGCCAGGAGAGCTATTAATCATCAATGAAAATGGAATCAAGTCAGAAATGTTTTCGGTCAGTTCAACAAAAGCGATTTGTACGATGGAATATGTTTATTTTTCAAGACCGGACAGCAACATCCAAGGAATAAATGTCCATACGGCCCGCAAAAACATGGGCAAGCGATTGGCCATGGAGGCGCCGATAGAAGCAGATGTGGTGACTGGTGTCCCAGATTCCAGCATTTCAGCCGCGATTGGCTATGCGGAAGAATCGGGCATTCCTTACGAAATGGGCTTAATTAAAAATAAATATGTCGGCCGGACCTTTATCCAGCCGTCCCAGTCGCTCCGTGAGCAAGGGGTAAAAATGAAGCTGTCGGCTGTCCGGGGGGTAGTCGAAGGGAAGCGTGTCGTCATGGTCGATGACTCGATTGTCCGCGGAACAACAAGCAGAAGAATTGTCAAAATGCTAAAGGAAGCAGGGGCGACCGAGGTGCATGTTGTCATCAGCTCACCGCCAATCAAAAACCCATGCTACTACGGAATCGATACATCCTCAAAGGAAGAATTAATTGCTTCGGATAAATCGGTTGAGGAGATCAGACAGCTGATTGGCGCAGATTCCTTAACGTTCTTAAGCCTTGAAGGGATGCTTGTCTCCCTTGGTCAGACGGAAGGAACAAACGGATTTTGCCTTGGCTGTTTTACCGGAAATTATCCGACTGAAATCTATCCAGATACACTTCAATACTACTACCAAAAGGGGTGACAGCAGTGGCTAATGCATACAAACAAGCTGGTGTTGATATCGAAGCTGGCTATGAAGCCGTAGCAAGAATGAAAAAGCATGTCCAAAAAACAGCCCGGGCCGGCGTCTTGGGCGGCCTCGGCGGTTTTGGCGGGATGTTTGACTTATCGACCCTAAACTTAAAAGAGCCGGTCTTGGTGTCAGGAACGGACGGGGTAGGAACTAAACTAAAGATTGCTTTTGCGATGGACCGACACGATACAATCGGCATTGATGCCGTGGCAATGTGCGTCAATGATATTGTCGTCCAAGGTGCAGAGCCATTGTATTTCCTTGATTACATTGCAACGGGCAAAGCGCTCCCTGAAAAGATTGAAGCAATTGTCAAAGGGATTGCCGATGGCTGTGAGCAGGCCGGCTGTGCCTTAATTGGCGGAGAGACAGCGGAAATGCCGGGACTCTACCGCGGAAATGAGTATGACCTGGCAGGTTTTGCGGTCGGAGCGTGTGAAAAGTCCAACTTGATTACCGGTGAATCGATTAAGGCAGGCGACGTCCTGATTGGTCTTGCGTCAAGCGGTATCCATAGCAATGGCTATTCCTTAGTACGGAAGGTATTTAACGATTGGTCATTGATTGAATTTGTGAATGAACTTGGCTGCACCTTGGGAGAAGAATTGCTGAAACCGACAAAAATCTATGTAAAGCCAATTTTATCAGCATTGAAAAAATTCAACATCAAAGGAATGGCCCACATCACTGGCGGCGGATTTATCGAGAATATCCCAAGGATGCTCACCCAAGGACTAGGGGCGGAGCTCGATGAGAAAAACTGGAATATTCCATATGTGTTTAAGCTGATCTCCGAGCTTGGACAAATTGACTATAAAGAGATGTATAATATTTTTAATATGGGAATTGGTATGGTAATAGCGGTGAATAAGGAAGATGCTGCGGATGTACTGGAACACTTCCGTCAAAGTGGCGAAACCCCTTATGAAATCGGAGTAGTAACTGATAGCGAAGGCATCAAAATTAATGGCAGGGGTGGACGTCGATGAAAAATATCGCAATTTTTGCATCCGGAAGCGGAAGTAATTTTCAAGCGATTGTCGACGCTGTCCAAGCGAAGCAGCTCTCTGCAAATCTCTCCCTGCTTGTTTGCGACCAACCGGGTGCTTATGTGATTGAACGGGCGCGGGAGGCTGAAATCTCTACATTCGTTTTTAACGCCAAAGACTATCCAAACAAGGAAGCTTATGAATCAGAAATCGTCATGTTATTGAAAAATAAACAAGTCGAATTGATTGTGCTGGCAGGCTATATGAGGCTGGTTGGCTCTACCTTGTTAAGTGAATATGAAGGACGGATTATCAATATCCATCCTTCATTGCTTCCTGACTTCCCGGGCAAGGATGCGATTGGCCAGGCATTAGCTGCACACGCCAAATGGAGCGGCGTGACCATCCATTTTGTCGATGAAGGAATGGATACAGGGCCGGTCATTGTCCGGGAACGGGTACGAATTGAGGAAAATGAAACGAGAGAAAGCCTACAGTGGAAGATTCAGGAGATTGAACACAAGCTATACCCATCCATTCTGCAGATGTTATTGACAAAAGGAGATGCATTACAAAATGAAAAAGCGCGCGCTAATTAGTGTATCAGACAAAAACGGGGTAAGCGAATTTGCAAAGGAATTGATCAATCTAGGATTTGAGATTGTTTCGACTGGCGGGACGAAAAAAATGCTCCAGGATCAGGGGCTGCCTGTTCTTAGTGTAACGGACGTTACCGGATTTCCGGAAATTTTGGAAGGCCGTGTTAAAACATTAAATCCATTTATTCACGGCGGCTTGCTGGCGAAACATGGCGAAGCAGACCATCAAAAGCAGCTAGAAGAGCATCACATCGATCCAATTCAGGTTGTTTGTGTCAATCTTTATCCATTCCAGCAGACAATTGAAAAGCCGGATGTGACGGTTGATGATGCGATTGAGAACATCGATATCGGCGGACCAGCAATGCTTCGCGCTTCTGCAAAAAACCATCAATATGTTACCGTGGTTGTCGATCCTGTTGACTATGAAACCGTGCTTGCAGAATTAAAAGCCAGCGGGGAAACAACGCTTGAAACAAGAAGAAAGCTTGCGGCTAAGGTATTCCGTCATACTGCCGCTTATGATGCGTTAATTGCGGAATATATGACTAACCTTGCGCAGGAAGAAAATCCGGAGAAATTAACGGTTACCTATGAATTAAAGCAATCGCTTCGTTACGGAGAAAACCCTCATCAAAAGGCTTCTTTTTACAAAAAGCCGCTTGGTTCCAAATTCTCGATTGCTTATGCCGACCAGCTTCATGGCAAAGAGCTTTCCTATAATAACATCAACGATGCTGATGCAGCGCTGCAAATCGTGAAAGAGTTCACCGAACCAGCGGCAGTTGCAGTTAAGCATATGAATCCGTGCGGAGTCGGCACGGGAAAAACTGTATTCGAAGCCTTTGAAAAGGCGTTTGCTGCGGACCCCGTTTCCATTTTCGGCGGAATTATTGCCTTAAACCAGGAAGTGGATGCAGAGACAGCCCGCAAGCTCCATGAAATTTTTCTGGAAATTATTATTGCCCCTTCTTTCTCGAAGGAAGCATTAGAAGTTTTAACCTCTAAAAAGAACTTGCGTCTTTTAACCATTCCATTTGAATTGGGGCAAAAAGCAGAACGGAAAATGACTACGATTGAAGGCGGACTGCTTGTACAGGATCAGGACCGATATAGTCTGGAAGATGCGAACATTACAATTCCAACGAAGAGACAGCCGACAGACGCTGAGTGGGCTGCGTTAAAGCTGGGCTGGAAGGTTGTTAAACATGTGAAATCCAATGCTATTGTCGTTTCTGACAAGGACATGACGCTTGGAATCGGTGCTGGACAGATGAACCGTGTCGGCTCTGCAGAAATTGCCCTTAAGCAGGCAGGTGCAAAGGCTGAAGGTGCGGCGCTTGCTTCCGATGCTTTCTTCCCAATGGACGATACCGTCGAAGCTGCAGCGAAAGCGGGGATTACAGCGATTATTCAGCCGGGCGGCTCCATCCGTGATGCGGATTCAATTAAAAAAGCGGACGAATATGGAATTGCCATGGTGTTTACTGGCGTCAGACATTTTAAACATTAATCGGGGTGAAGAACAGTGAAGATTATGGTAATTGGCCGCGGTGGTAGAGAGCATGCGATTTGCCGGAAAGCGAGCGAAAGCCAGCAGGTGGAGAAAGTGTTTGCTGCCCCTGGCAATGCTGGCATGACAGATGTGGCAGAACTTGTTGCGATTGAGGAATCCAGCCACGAACAACTGATCCAGTTCGCCAAGGAACAGGGCGTCGCATTGACGATAATCGGTCCAGAGGTGCCGCTTCTTGAGGGATTGGCCGACAAGTTTTCCGAGGCAGGGCTAAGGGTATTTGGACCGCGTCAGGCGGCGGCTGAAATCGAAGGAAGCAAGTCATTCGCCAAGGAATTAATGGAGAAGTACCAAATTCCAACGGCTGATTATGCTGTTTTTACTTCTTATGACGAGGCCCGTCAGTATGTTGAAGAGAAGGGTGCTCCAATTGTCATAAAGGCTGATGGGCTGGCAGCAGGGAAAGGTGTTACCGTGGCCATGACCATGGAGGAAGCACTGGAAAGCCTCAAAAGCATGTTATTGGATAAACAGTTCGGCGCTGCTTCTGCCCGGGTAGTAGTTGAGGAATTTTTGGACGGAGAAGAATTTTCCTTAATGGCTTTCGTCAATGGCGAGGTAGTGGTTCCTCTTGAAATCGCCCAGGATCATAAACGGGCTTTTGACGGCGATAAAGGACCGAACACCGGCGGGATGGGTGCCTATTCACCGGTGCCGCAAATTGGCGCAGAAATTGTTCAGACAGCCGTTGAAACTATCCTGAAACCAGCGGCCAAAGCCATGGTTCAAGAAGGTAGAAGCTTCTGCGGGATTTTATATGCAGGTCTGATTAAAACGGAGAACGGTCCGAAGGTAATTGAGTTCAATGCCCGTTTTGGCGATCCGGAAACTCAGGTAATTTTACCGCGCTTGAGATCAGACTTAGTTCAAGTGGTGAATGAATTGTTGGATGGTGGCACTCCTGTTCTTGAGTGGGATGAAGAGGCTATGCTTGGAGTGGTGGTCGCTTCCAAAGGATATCCTGGGGATTACGTAAAAGGTGCTGTTTTGGAGGGCTTGGGCGAACTAGATCCTGAGAAGGTTTATGTATTTCATGCTGGAACCGCTAAAAAGGAAGCCGGTGAGTTTGTGACAACTGGAGGCCGCGTTCTTTTGGTTGGTGCTAAGGCTGGGAATTTGGCAGAAGCCCAGGAAAAAGTTTATGCTGAGCTTGAAAAATTAACGCCGGATGGTGTTTTTTACCGGAGGGATATAGGTTTTAAGGCTATCGCGCACGTCTTCTAGATTCAAGGGCTGCCGCACTTGCGGACAGCCCTTTTTTAAAACTTTACTAATTTAAAAATCAGGTCGGATTATACGGCATGGCATCCCCGGTCAACCCTTCAACCCCATCAGCGGCATCAATGTTTCCATCAACAGATCCGCCGAGTTTCCCTTCATCGACCATGCACTGACACTTTTCAAATAATGCCGTCATCGGACAGTAGCGGACAATTCCTTCCGCCACCTTCATGGCCCCGCAAAGAGCGACGAACAAGTAGGAATCTCTCCATGGCTGCTTCACCAATTTAGCAGTGCACCAAGAAAGCAAGGTAAGTCCAACGGTAATACGGATTAGGGCGTTTAAAATCCCTATGTTTGGTGTTATTTTCATTTTTGTTCACTCCTTCACAAAAATTTTACAATATTTATCATTTTCTTTACTGCTTTAAATTACAAAATATGATAGTATAATAACTAAGAAATTTGTAAGGGTTTTCTTTATTGTAAAATCAACCAATTTATAAATAGATACGTTTCATTTTAGGGAGGGATTTTGTATGCTGGAACAGCGCTACCGCTGGAAAAACAGACAATTACGCATGCATGTATCCGTTTTGGATGGGACAACAGCCCCCACCATTCTGTTAAAAAACGCCTTATACTTAAATCAGACGTTTAAGAAATGGATGCGTGCCAATATTTGGATATATGACGATCGGATTGTTTATGTTGGCGAGAACCTGCCTGCCAACACAGAAAACTGTGAAATCATTGATTGTACGGAACAAATCCTTGTTCCTGGTTATATTGAACCGCATGCCCATCCGTTTCAATTATATAATCCCCATACTCTTGCGGCCTATGCATCACAGTTTGGAACGACGACATTAATAAATGACAATATGGCCCTGGCTTTGAATTTGCCAAAAAGGGAAGCGTTTTCATTATTGCGCGATTTCCGCTCGATTCCATCCACGATGTTCTGGTGGTGCCGGTTTGATTCGCAAACAGAAATTTTGTATGAGGAAGAAACTTTTTCACACAGTAAGATTAAGTCCTGGCTAGAGCACGACGCGGTCCTTCAGGGCGGGGAGCTGACGGGTTGGCCTAAGCTTTTAAACGGCGATGATATGATGCTTCATTGGATTCAAGAAGCAAAACGGATGCGCAAGAAAATTGAGGGCCATTTTCCGGGCGCTTCGGAAAAAACCTTGGCAAAGATGATGCTTTTGGGGGCTGATTGTGACCATGAGGCAATGACGGGTGAGGAAATATATAACCGCCTCATGCAGGGCTATATGGTTTCCCTCCGCTATTCGTCAATTCGCCCTGATCTGCCTAAAATTCTTGATGACATGAAACGGATGGGAATTGACGCATATGATAGATTAATATTTAATACGGACGGGGCTACTTCGACTTTTTACGAGCAGGGAATAACCGATGCCATGATTCGAATTGCAATTGAAAAAGATGTTCCGGTTATTGATGCCTATAATATGGCCTCAGTTAATATTGCTAGATACTACGGTATCGACCACCTTCTCGGGAACATTGCCACAGGCAGGGTAGCAAATATTAACTTCTTATCAAGCGTTGAAAATCCGACACCGGTTTCTGTACTGGCTAAAGGAAAATGGGTAAAACGGAATGGAATGAAGGTTGAGGATGCCTACCCTTCTGTTGATTGGTCACAGTACGGTTTAAAGCCGATGGAATTAGACTGGGAATTAACAATGGACGACTTGCAATTTTCCATGCCGTTCGGAATCAAAATGGAGAATTCTGTTATCACGAAACCATATTCCATCGCCATTGATGTTTCAGGAGATGAATTGACAACTGATCATGATGAGTGTTTCTTTACCTTGATTGACCGCAAAGGAAAATGGCGGATTAACACGATGTTAAAGGGATTTGCCAATAATTTATCTGCACTGGCGAGTTCTTTTTCCAATACAGGCGATATCATTTTAATTGGAAAAAACAAGCAGGATATGCTTATGGCATTTAATAGAATGAAAGAATTGGACGGAGGAATCGTCCTGGTCGAAGAGGGGGAGGTTATTTGCGAGCTGCAGCTGCCATTGGCTGGAATTATGTCAAATCTTCCGATGGAGGAGTTAATGGTCCAGGAGAAACGTCTGCTTGAGGAATTGAAAAATCGAGGCTACAGCTTTTCCGATCCGATTTATAGCTTGTTGTTTTTCTCAACCACTCATTTGCCGTATATTCGGATTACCCAGCAGGGGATGTATGATGTGATGAACAAAACAGTACTCTTTCCATCGATAATGCGTTAAACTATAATTAAGTTAATGATTTAACGCACGAAAGTAACTGGATGTATGGAGAGGAAACAGGGGTGTTGACTGGATGAAAAAATGGGCTGTTGCAGCAGCAGCGCTTCTTTTACTGTTCTCCGGATGCAGTAAGAAAGAAGAAACGGTAAAACCACTGGAACCAAAAGAAAAAGTGGTTGACAAGGTAGTGGAAAAAGAAGAAAAGAAGGAAGAAGTCGCCTACTATTTTCCTCTTACTGGCGTAAAATCAGAAACGAAAACAGATGGAAGAGCAGTCGCAGTCATGATTAATAATCACCCAAAAGCTAGGCCGCAATCAGGCTTGTCTAAGGCGGATATTGTTTATGAGCTTATTGCAGAAGGGGATATGACCCGTTTCTTAGCTGTCTTTCAAAGTGAAAAGCCGGCAAATATAGGTCCGGTAAGAAGTTCACGAGCCTATTATATTGAACTGGCAAAAGGTCTAAACGCTCTTTATATCGCCCATGGGTACAGTGAAGAAGCAAGGCAGATGCTTGAGAGCAACTATGTTGATAACTTAAATGGAATGCAATATGATGGTACATTGTTTAAGCGGTCCAGTGCCCGCCAAGCACCGCACAACTCGTACATTACGTACGAAAACATTTTAAAAGGTGTTGAACAAAAGCACTATACGATGGACAAAACACCACCAAGCTTTACATTTTTAAAAGAGGACGAAAAGAGTATGGTCACAGGAAATGAAGCAAAATCTGTCATGATTTCCTACTCAAGAGGAGGCATCTCTGATTCGACCTTTACGTTTGATCCCCAGTCAGGCAAGTACAAACGCTTTTCTGGCGGTGAACAGACCGTGGATTTAGAAAATAATGAGCCAGTCTTACTGGATAATATTTTTATCATCGAAGCAGTTCACGAGGTTTATGATTCGGCAGGCCACCTGAAAGTGGATTTAAAATCCGGAGGCAAAGCCTACCTGCTGCAAATGGGAAAAGTAAACGAAGTGAATTGGGAGAACAAGGACGGACGAATTGTTCCGGTGAAGGATGGGCAAGAGGTTCCTCTCGTTCCAGGAAAAACGTGGGTCAATGTAGTGCCGGCTAAACCAGGCCTTTCTCAAAGCGTCTCATTTGATGTACAATGACTTATACGGTAAAGGGGAAATTATATGCAAATTAATAAACTACGTGGTAAAGAGCTAGACCAATTATTTACAGCCATTCTTTCATTGAAGGATTTGGAGGAATGCTATCGTTTTTTTGATGATTTATGTACAATTAACGAAATTCAAGCTTTAGCCCAGCGCCTGGATGTAGCCAGAATGCTCCGTGAAGGAAACACGTACCACAAAATTGAATCGGAAACCGGAGCAAGCACAGCGACCATTTCACGCGTAAAACGATGCTTGAACTTTGGAAACGACACCTATGAAATGGTCTTAGAGCGGATAAAGGAAGAAAATAGCCAGGCATAACCTAAATATCAAAAGACCGGAGTGAGAGACTTTCCGGTTTTTTTCTTTTTTAGCTAATAGGAAAGTATAAATTCAACTACGTCTCTGTCTTCGTTCTATCGGACTCGCCAATCGGCGAGTTTTCATTTATCGTTCCGGTATTTTCCAAAAATAGTTTCATTGTATTGTTTTTGTATCGAATGCTCTAGTGCTATAATGGTTTAATGGAATTATGAATTGGGGGCCTAAATAGATGTATGATGTTCACGCGTGGCGCCACGTGTTTAAACTTGACCCAAATAAAGAAATATCCGATAAACAGCTTGAAAAAATTTGTGAATCTGGCACGGATGCTGTGATTGTTGGCGGAACGGACGGAGTCACACTTGAAAATGTTCTTGATTTGATGGCTAGAATCCGTCGTTATACTGTGCCTTGTGTACTTGAAATTTCAAACATCGAAACGGTAACCCCCGGCTTCGATCTTTATTTTATCCCAACCGTCCTAAATAGTACCGATACAAAATGGATTACCGGCCTCCATCATCAAGCAGTGAAGGAGTTTGGCGAAATTATGGATTGGGGAGAAATAGTCATGGAGGGCTACTGCATCCTTAATAGAGATTGCAAAGCAGCTAAACTTGCCTCCGCCAATGCCCAATTGACCATTGCTGATGTTAAGGGCTATGCGATGATGGCGGAAAAAATGTTTAATCTGCCCATTTTTTATCTAGAATACAGTGGCAAATACGGCGACGTGCAATTGGTTGCTGATGTGAAAAAGGTTCTTAATAACACGAAGCTGTTTTATGGCGGCGGCATTTCAACTCCTGAACAGGCTGCAGAAATGGCCAAGCACGCGGATGTAATTGTAGTAGGAAACGCTATTTATGATAACTTTGACCTAGCATTAGAAACCGTGAAGAGTGTCCGTTAAAATTTGCTTAAGGGCACAGAATCCGTTATGATAAAAATAAGAACAAACGTTTGTATTTGGTGGTGGATAGATTGCAATATTTAACTGATAAACTGCTAAACGGCTTGAACCCGGAACAGCAAAAGGCTGTAAAAGCCACGGACGGACCGCTGTTGATCATGGCCGGGGCCGGAAGCGGCAAGACAAGAGTGTTAACACATCGTATTGCTTATTTAATTGTGGAAAAACGGGTTAATCCCTATAATATTTTGGCTATTACATTTACGAACAAAGCTGCCCGAGAGATGAAAGAACGGATTGCGAAAATGATGGGCGGCGCTGCAGAAGAAATTTGGATTTCTACCTTTCACTCGATGTGTGTCCGCATTTTACGCCGTGACATTGACCGCATCGGGTTTAACCGAAATTTTACGATTTTGGATTCAAGCGACCAGCAATCCGTCATTAAAGGGATTTTAAAGGAAAAGAACATTGATCCAAAGAAATTTGACCCGCGGGCGATTTTGGGTTCCATCAGCTCGGCTAAAAACGAACTCATCGATCCGGAAGAATATGCAAAAACTGCTGGGGGCTATTTCGAACAGGTTGTCAGCGATGTGTACGAAGAATACCAGAAACGCCTCCGGAAAAATCAGGCCCTGGACTTTGATGATTTGATCATGAAGACGATTCAATTGTTCCAGCGTGTGCCGGAAGTATTAGAGTACTACCAGCGCAAGTTCCAGTATATTCACGTGGATGAGTATCAAGATACGAACAAAGCGCAATATTTACTGGTCAAACTGTTGGCAAACCGCTTCAAAAATCTTTGTGTTGTCGGTGACTCCGACCAGTCTATTTACCGCTGGAGAGGTGCGGATATTGCCAACATCCTTTCCTTTGAAAAAGATTATCCAAATGCTACAGTCATTCTTCTTGAACAAAACTACCGCTCTACCAAAAGGATACTTCTGGCAGCCAATAAAGTGATTGAAAAAAACTTTAACCGTAAGGCGAAAAATTTATGGACGGAAAATCCTGAAGGAAACAAAATAGTTTATTACCGTGCCGACAGCGAGCAGGGCGAAGCACAGTTTGTTACAGGCAGAATTAAGGAACTGACCCGCGACGGGAAGTACAAGCTTTCGGACATCGCCATTTTGTACCGTACGAACGCCCAGTCCCGTGTAATGGAAGAAGTCCTGCTTAAATCAAACATTGGTTATGCCATTGTCGGCGGTACGAAGTTCTATGATCGAAAAGAAATCAAGGATATGCTTGCCTATTTGCGATTAATCTCCAATCCAGATGATGACATTAGCCTGCAGCGGGTGATCAATGTTCCGAAACGCGGCATCGGTTCAAGCTCGCTTGATAAAATTATTGATTTTGCCGCGATGCATGATATGTCGATTTTTCAAGCGCTTGAATCCATTGATTTAATTGGTTTAAGTCCAAAAATTACAAAAGCAGCAGCAGAATTCCGCGATTTAGTCAAAAATTATACGAACATGCAGGAGTTTCTATCCGTAACTGAATTAGTGGAGGAAGTCCTCGATAAAACCGGCTATAGCGAAATGCTAAAGGCAGAAAAATCCATAGAAGCGCAAAGCCGCTTGGAGAACCTTGAGGAATTGTTATCTGTTACGAAAAATTTTGAAGAAACAAATGAAGATAAAACCCTTGTTGCCTTTTTAACTGATTTAGCTCTTGTTGCTGACATTGATTCCATGGATGATGACGGGGAAAAGGCAGACTCAGTTGTTTTGATGACCTTGCATTCCGCAAAAGGACTCGAGTTCCCGATTGTATTCTTAATTGGTATGGAAGAAGGAGTTTTCCCGCATAGCCGCTCCCTGATGGAAGAGGTGGAAATGGAGGAGGAACGCCGTCTTGCCTATGTAGGAATTACAAGAGCAGAGCAAAATCTGTTCCTTACAAATGCCCAAATGAGAACCCTGTTTGGACGGACTAATATGAATCCAGCGTCTAGGTTTATTAGTGAAATTCCCGAAGACCTTTTGGAAGCCTTTGAACCGGAAAGGCGAAATTCGCCGTTTGGCTCAAGAGGTTCTTCCTTTTCATCGGGCGGCAGTTCATTTGGCTCGAGCCGTTCTTCCTTTGGAGGAGCCCGTCCTTCCTTCGAATCAGCCGGGGCATCAGGAACCGGCCGGAGTACATTTGGAACTCCATCATCACCACGTAAGCCAGTTATGCGCCCAGTTTCAGCTGCTTCCGGCGGTGAGGGAGCTGACTGGAAGGTTGGCGACAAAGCTGAACATGGAAAATGGGGCATTGGGACCGTTGTCAGTGTGAAAGGACAGGGAGAAGGCACCGAACTTGATATTGCTTTCCCGAGTCCAACTGGCATCAAACGCCTGCTTGCCAAATTTGCACCGATCAAAAAAGTGTAACGATTTTTCCTGAAAAATCGTCTTAAAATAAGTGAAAAATAGGTTTCCTCTGTTTTATTGGGGAACTTGCTGCAATTAGATGAGGAAAGGGTTGGATATATGGACCTTCAAACCGCTGAACAAAAAATATCCGAAGTGCGGACACTATTAAACCAATACGGTTATGAATACTATGTCTTAGACAAACCATCCGTACCGGATGCGGAATATGACCGATTGATGCAGGAGCTATTGGAGCTTGAAGAAAAGTTCCCCCAATTAAAAACACCTGACTCTCCGTCTGTAAGGGTAGGCGGAGAGGTTCTCGATGTTTTTGAAAAAGTCGAGCATCGAACACCGATGCTGAGCTTGGGCAACGCTTTTAACGAACAGGACTTAAGAGACTTTGATCGCCGCACCCGTCAGGCTGTAGGGGATGACTTTTCATATGTCTGCGAATTAAAGATTGACGGTCTTGCAGTTTCTTTACGTTACGAAGACGGTTTGTTTATCCAGGGGGCTACCCGCGGTGATGGTACGATTGGCGAAGATATAACTGCTAATCTAAGAACAATTAAATCCATTCCGCTCCGCCTCACAGAACCTGTGTCCTTGGAGGTCCGCGGTGAGGCCTTTATGCCGAAGCGTTCCTTTGAAGCGCTGAATGAGGCAAGGAAAGAGCGGGGGGAGGAGCTATTTGCCAACCCAAGAAATGCGGCGGCAGGCTCACTCCGCCAGCTTGACACGAAAATGGCGGCTTCCCGGAGACTGGATATCTTTTTATATGGAATTGGAAATCCAGGGGACCTCGGCGTCGTCTCGCATAGCGAAGGCTTAGATTACTTGGACAAACTTGGGTTTAAAACAAATAAAGAGCGGAGAAAGTGCGTCAAGATCGATGAGGTAATTGACTATGTAAATGGCTGGGTGGAAAAGCGCCCGCATCTGCCTTATGAAATCGATGGGATCGTTATTAAGATTGACTCCTTAGAACAGCAGGCTGCCCTTGGAACGACTGCCAAAAGCCCGCGCTGGGCAATAGCATATAAGTTCCCTGCTGAAGAAGTTGTAACGACATTGAAGGATATTGAATTAAGCGTCGGCCGCACTGGCGTTATTACACCTACAGCGATTTTAGAACCAGTTAAAGTGGCTGGAACAACTGTGCAGCGTGCTTCCTTGCACAATGAGGATCTAATCCGAGAGAAGGATATCAAAATTGGCGACAAGGTCGTCATTAAAAAAGCCGGCGACATAATCCCGGAAGTCGTCAATGTTTTGGCTGATCAGCGCACCGGAGAAGAGGTCGATTTTCATATGCCGACACACTGTCCGGAATGCGAAAGCGAACTAGTCCGACTAGAAGGTGAAGTGGCCCTTCGCTGCATTAATCCGAAATGTCCGGCGCAAATCCGTGAAGGTTTAATCCATTTCGTTTCACGGGATGCGATGAACATTGATGGCCTCGGGGAAAAGGTCATCAGCCAGTTGTTTGCAGAAAAATTAATCAGCGATGTGGCTGATATTTATAAGCTATCCTATGACCAGCTTATTGCCCTTGAAAGAATGGGAGATAAGTCGGTTTCCAATCTGTTAAAAGCGATTGAAGCCTCTAAGGAAAACTCGCTAGAAAAACTGCTTTTCGGGCTTGGCATCCGTCATGTCGGGGCAAAAGCGGCAAAAACATTGGCCCAGGAATTTGGGACAATGGAAAGATTAGCGTCTGCTTCCAAAGAAGACCTGATTGCCATCAATGAAATCGGTGATAAAATGGCTGATTCCATCGTCAGCTTTTTCGAACAGGAAGAAGCAACGGAACTGCTTCAGGAATTAGCTTCTTTTGGAGTGAACATGGAGTTTAAAGGGGTAAGAAAGGTATCCGCCGAGGAATCCAATTCTATTTTTGCCGGCAAAACGGTGGTATTAACCGGTAAACTTGAACGCTTATCGAGAAATGAAGCAAAAGAAAAGATTGAGACGTTAGGCGGAAATGTGGCGGGAAGTGTAAGCAAGAAAACCCACTTGGTCATTGCTGGTGAAGATGCAGGCTCCAAGCTCACAAAAGCACAGGAACTGGGAATTAAAGTCTGGGATGAAGAGAAGCTCCTTGAAGAATTAAATAAGTAAGAGGTGTCAGTTTTGAGAAAACTCTCATTGCTCGCGCTTTCCCTTGTCTTTTTGCTAAGTGCCTGCGCACCTACTTTTCAAAAGCAAAACGAAGAAGTGCAAACAAAGGAGAAGGATAAAGGGAAGGCAATTATTCCGAAATATAATATTTCAGATAAATATTACCGGACCATTCTGCCATTTGAGCCTGGACAGGCCCGCGGATTGGTCGTCAATAATATCAATACAAGATATGATTTAAACGAGTTTGAAATGGGTTTAATGCGTATTGCCCAAAATAGCTTTGATACCGATAAATATTATTTCCGTGAAGGACAGGAAATCAAGGATAAAACGGTAAGACAATTGCTGAGCCGACAATATACAGAGGAGCAGCTAAAGGCAAAAAGCCTGAAAGCAACGGATAATATCGGATTAAACCCTGTTGATACAGGCCCTCCGGGTGAACCGAGCAGTCCGATTTATCTGGCCCATATTTTGGAGCATGATTATTTAACAAAAGATGATAAAGGTAACGTTTCACTTGGGGGAATTACCATTGGCCTCGCTCTTAATTCAACCTACTATTACAAGGTTCAAGTGGATGGCGGTACAGTTGAAAAAGAGCAGCATATTGACTTTGCAGACATGGATCGCGAAGGAAAGAAAATAGCAGAAGAAATGGTAAAACGAATTAGGACCATAAAAAATGTAACCGACGTTCCAATCACGATTGCATTATTCGCCCAGCAAAGCAAATCTTCGGTTGTACCAGGGAATTTCTTTGCTTATACAACCGTTGATAAAGGCAGCACAAGTCTAAACTCATGGGAAAAAATCGACGAAAAATATTATTTATTCCCATCTAGTGATGCCCAGGAAGCGCACCGCGATGATACAATCGCCTTTTTAAACTTTAAACAGGATGTTGAAGAATATTTTCCTAACTTCAACGGCGTTATTGGCAGGGCGTTTTACGTCGGCGATCAGCTGCAAAATTTAGATATCACGATTCCAATTCAATTTTACGGAAAGACAGAGGGAATTGGATTTACCCAATATGTCACAGGATTGGTCATGGAGCATTTTCCTGAATACATTTCGGTATCAGTAAATGTGTCCTCCGTGGACGGCCCTGAAGCATTGATTGTCCGTAAAGCCAATGAAAACGAACCGTTTGTGTATATCTACCAATAAGATTCGGCCGCTATAGCGGCCGGGTCTTTTTTTGGTTAACATTCTAGTTTTCGAGGCAAAATAGGATTGTTTATCGCGAAATTGGCCGCCTCCCGAATGAGGGGGTTTTCAGTGTATTTTTAGACAACCTATTATTTTTTCCGCAAGGATTAAATAATTGATTACATAGGAGGGGTTTTAGCATGGTACAACCATATAAACATGAGCCATTAACAGATTTTACTGTGGAAGAAAACCGCCAAGCCTATCTTCAAGCCTTAAAAACAGTTGAAGGCTATTTAGGACAGGATTATCCCTTAATCATCGGCGGTGAAAAACTGACTACCGAGGAAAAAATTGTTTCCTATAATCCCGCCAACAAAGAAGAAGTAGTCGGCAGTGTGTCAAAGGCCAATAAAGAGCTTGCAGAAAAAGCGATGCAGGCAGCTGTTGAGGCATTTAAAACATGGAGAAAAACCAAGCCGGAAATCCGAGCAGATGTACTTTTTAAAGCGGCTGCGATTATCCGTCGCCGCAAGCACGAGTTCTCTGCCTTGATGACGAAAGAAGCGGGTAAGCCTTGGAGAGAAGCAGATGCGGACACAGCCGAAGGAATAGACTTTTTAGAATTCTATGGCCGGCAAATGCTTGTCTTAAAAAATGGTGTGCCTGTTCAGAGCCGTCCCAATGAATTTAACCGTTATGATTATATTCCGCTTGGTGTAGGCATTATCATTTCACCATGGAATTTTCCATTTGCGATCATGGCTGGTACTACCGTTGCCGCGATTGTTTCTGGCAACACGGTCTTGTTGAAGCCGGCTTCCACTACACCAATTATTGCAGCTAAATTTGCGGAAGTAATGGAAGAAGCAGGACTGCCGAAGGGTGTGCTAAACTTCGTACCAGGCAGCGGCGCTGAGGTGGGCGACTACTTAGTTGATCATAAGGATACACGTTTCATCAGCTTCACTGGTTCCCGCGATGTCGGCCTGCGCATTTTCGACCGCTCTTCCAAAATCAGCGAAGGACAGCTTTGGATGAAGCGATTAATTGCCGAGATGGGCGGAAAGGATACGATTGTAGTTGATTCTGAAGCAGACCTTGAATTGGCTGCACAATCCATCATGGCATCGGCATTCGGATTCTCTGGTCAGAAGTGTTCTGCATGTTCTCGTGCCGTTATTGTTGAGGATGTATATGATCAAGTATTGAATCGAGTCGTGGAATTGACTAATCAAATAAAAGTCGGCGAGCCATCTGAACAAGATACTTTCATGGGCCCTGTTATTGATAATAATGCTTTCAAGAAAATCATGGAATACGTTGAAATCGGTAAGTCAGAAGGCAAATTGATGACTGGTGGCGAAGGAGATAGCTCCAAAGGTTACTTCATCAAGCCAACTGTATTTGCCGATTTAGATCCGAAGTCCCGCATCATGCAAGAGGAAATTTTCGGACCGGTGGTAGGTTTCTCAAAGGCGAAGGATTTTAATGAAGCACTTGAGATTGCCAACAATACCGAATATGGCCTAACTGGTGCGGTTATTACCAAAAACCGTGCCCATATGGAGCAGGCACGTGAGGACTTCCATGTCGGTAACCTATACTTCAACCGCGGCTGTACAGGTGCCATTGTCGGCTACCAGCCATTCGGCGGATTCAACATGTCTGGAACCGACTCTAAAGCCGGCGGCCCAGACTACTTGCTTCTTCATATGCAAGGTAAAACAACATCGGAATTGTATTAATTATAAACGAGACCTCTTCCCCACAGATGGTGGGAGGAGGTCTTTGTTTTGTGAAGGACAAATTAGTTGTTTTAAGCTGGAAAAATGTCCTTCATCGGGGTTATGATGAGGTTAGTCTAAAAAGTGGACACGTAAAAATGAGATTTAGTTTATAATACAATCATCATTTAAAAGGACGTGTTCACATGGGTCAACATCATTCTCAAGAGTATAAAGAGTATGTTGCAAAGTTAATCGTTGAGGAGGGGAGAAAAGCCTCCCAGGTAGCTTTTGAGCTCGAGCTCTCCCCTAAAACTGTTAGTCGATGGGTGGCAGCTTACAGGGCGAAAACAACCCTTGGGAAACCTGGAGAAAACTATCTTACACCCACAGAACTTGAAAAACTGAAAAAGCAACACGAAAAAGAGATACAAAAATTGAAAGAGGAAAACGAAATCCTAAAAAAGGCCATGCACATCTTCACGAAAAACCAAGCGTAATATATATCTTCATTCAAGCCCACTCTGATGAGCACGCCGTGGCGAAGATGTGCAAAGTTCTGAAAGTATCATCAAGTGGCTATTATAAATGGCTAAGGATCCAGAATAAACCTCAATCTGAGAAAGATGCTTACCGTAAAGAAATCAAGCAAAAAATAAGTAAATCATTTCACGAGAGCTTTGGTACGTATGGGAGTCCCAGGGTCCATGCCGACTTGGTGGAGTGGGGTTATACCATTTCTCAAAAGACGGTTGCCCGTATGATGAAAGAGATGGGTTTAACAGCTACACCAAAAGAAAAGTTTGTCGTTACCACTAATTCCAATCATGATTTACACATCTATCCTAACCTGCTTAATCGCCAATTTAATGTTGAAGAGCCCAACCGAGCATGGGTAACTGACATTACGTACATTTGGACGATTGAGGGCTGGGTTTATTTATCATCCGTTATGGATCTATTCTCAAGAAAAATCGTAGGCTGGAGTATGGCTTCACATATGAAAAAAGAGCTATCCATACAAGCATTGAATATGGCGATTGTTACAAGGCAGCCTAGTGAAGGGTTAATCCATCATTCGGACCGTGGGTCCCAGTATTGTTCAAATGATTATATCGACATCCTGAAAGGGAAAAACATGCATATCAGTATGAGCAGGAGGGGCGATCCTTACGACAATGCATGTATTGAGTCTTTTCATGCCACGATCAAGAAAGATTTGATCTACAGAAGACGCTTTAAGACCAGGGCTGAAGCCGTAAAAGCTATTAATCATTATATTAGTAGTTTTTATAATGAAAAGCGTAAACACTCTACTTTAGGGCACAAATCACCGAATCAATTTGAGAGAAACCACCGGCAAGATGAAGTTGCATATACCTCATAATATAGCCATTTGGTGTTAGGAAATGAGCAGTCATGCTTTTCGACTGATCATTTCTAATACCGTACCAAACGAAGTGCGGTAGTAGTTTTATTTCTAAAAGTCTCAAATTTTACTGTCCACTTTCTTGACAGAAGACCAATGAAGGACAAAATTGAGTGTGATAAAGCTGAAAATGTCTTTCATCGGGCTTATGAAGGACAAAATCGGGTGTGATGAAGCTAAAATGTCCTTCATCGGGCTTATGAAGGACAAAATTGAGTGTGATAAAGGTGAAAATGTCCTTCATCGGGCTTATGAAGGACAAAATTGAGTGTGATAAAGGTGAAAATGTCCTTCATCGGGCTTATGAAGGACAAAATTGAGTGTTATAAAGGTGAAAATGTCCTTCATCGGGCTTATGAAGGACAAAATCGGGTGTAATAAAGGTGAAAATGTCCTTCATCGGGCTTATGAAGGACAAAATCGGGTGTAATAGAGGTGAAAATGTCCTTCACTAACTATAATGCAATCTTAAAAACTCTTTTATTTTCTCATTAATTACTACCAACTGTTCCTCTGATGGGATATGCCCCATATTAAACACTTCATAGTTTGCTAGATTGGGGATGATTTCCTTAGCTGCCGGGCCTATTTTTTTCTCTGGAAAAAACACATCCTTATTGCCGGCGATAACAATGGTAGGAGCGGTGTAGCGCAGCAACTCCCTCTTTTCCGTCAGCTTAGGCATATCCTGTTCAAGTTTTGTATAGTTGAAGATGCTGCCGATAATCTCTTTATCTATTTCTTTCATAAAGCCATCAGACATATTATCCGCTATTTTCTGCAGTTGGACTGCGGACTTTGTTCCCTTGAAAATTATTAACGGAACCAAGATTTTTGTAATCATCTCAAATTTTGAACCAAGCGCAATCCCAGCAGGACAAATCAAAACAGAACAAGCTATTTTCTGAGGCATAGAAGCAGCTAGCCTTAAAAGGATACCTGCACCGTAGGAAGGTCCTGCAAAAGCAGCTTTTTCTACACCGAAATAGGTCATTAACTCTGAAATCCAGTGGGCAAAACTATCATCTTTCGCCGAAATCCTGTTCTCTGCACTATACCCGGGATGACCAATCGTATCAGGTGCATAAACCCTGTAGTGTTCAAAAAGAGGTTTAAACCATGACAATGTCATCGGGTTGATGCAATTTCCCCCTTGAAAAACAAATAACGGTTTCCCGTCTTTTGGGCCCGTAATCAATACATGTGTCCTGCCAAAAGAAGTCCCCACATAAGCTCTTTCCATTTCGAACCCAAATGAATTCAAGTAATTCTCATAGAATCTAAGAATATTTTGTTTACCTTCATCACTTTTATAAATCGTGTGTTCCGCCATTTCACACCTCAATCACCACAGATTATTCCAATATTATCCATCAACAAACGGTTTTATGACAATAATGTGAAATTATTCACAAACAACTACGGATTGTGACGAATCTCACAAATTTTCAAAAGACAGGAGTTTACAATTTAACTATAAATGAAACCTTAATAACCATTAAAAATAACTAAACAAAACATATAGGGAGCGACCCAACATGAAAAAATTGGTAATGATTGGTAACGGAATGGCTGGAGTCAGGACAATCGAAGAAATTCTTAAACTAGTACCTGAAAAATTTGAAATCACCATTTTTGGAGAAGAACCACATCCAAACTATAACAGAATTAAACTATCAAATATTCTCCAAGGCGATACCAGCTTTGATGAAATCATTATTAACCCGTTGGATTGGTACAGAGAAAACAATATTCAATTATATACTGGTGAGTCGGTTGTTAAAATTGATGCCAAAGCGAAACGGGTCATCAGTGACCAAGGCCGTGAAGTAGAGTACGATGAATTAATCATCGCAACAGGATCCAAGTCTTTTATTCTGCCAATTGCAGGTGCGGATAAACAGGGTGTGACCGGATTTCGTGATATCCATGATTGTGAAATGATGATCAAATCATCAAAGGAATACAAGAAAGCCGTTGTTATCGGCGGTGGTCTGCTTGGCCTTGAAGCTGCAAGAGGCTTGCTAAACCTCGGAATGAAAGTGGATGTCGTTCACTTAATGCCGGTGCTAATGGAACGCCAACTGGACCATATTGCAGCATCTATGCTTAAGGCAGAACTAGAAGCCCAAGGTATGAACTTTTTAATGGAGAAAGAAACCGTCGAAATTCTTGGAGATGAACGGGTAACCGGACTACGCTTTAAAGATGGTTTTGAAGTAGAAGCCGACCTAATCGTAATGGCAATAGGCATCAAATCAAACACAGAAGTGGCCAAAAACAGTGGCATCTATGTAAATAGAGGCATTGTCGTAAATGACTTTATGGAAACCAGCGTTCCCCACATTTACGCAGTCGGGGAATGTGCCGAACACAGGGAAATTGTCTATGGTTTAGTGGCGCCATTGTACGAACAAGGGAAGGTCCTGGCGAATCGCATCAGCGGTTTCGAAGCGGAGCCATATAAAGGTTCAGTAACAGGAACCCAGCTTAAGGTGGCAGGGGTTGACCTTTTCTCAGCGGGAGAAATTTTTGAAGACGGTACAACGAAATCAATCATGGCCTACAACGAATATGACGGCAATTATAAACGGATTCTAACAAGAGACAACAGGATTGTCGGGATTGTCCTTTACGGTGATACAAAAGACAGCACAAAACTGTTTCGGATGCTGACGAAACAAGAAGACATCAGCGGCATGACCAGCGTATCGATTCTTCAGTCAGAATGCAGTGCAAGCGGCACCTCCAGCGATGACATTGCCTCTATGCCCAACGATGAACTTGTGTGCGGGTGTAATGGCGTTACCAAAGGAGCCATTGTCGAGGCAATCAAAACACAAGGACTGACCACGCTTGACCAAGTCAGCCATTGCACAAATGCCGGCCGCTCATGCGGACGCTGCAAGCCGTTAGTCAGCAGCATCCTTGCCCATACTCTCGGCGACCAATTTGACGTATATGCAGCTCAAAAAACAAGCATTTGCGGTTGTACAACCTTAAGCCGGGAGGAATTGGTTGAAGAAATCAAGGCAAAGGGCTTAACAAGTGTCAAAGAAGTCATGAACGTTTTAGGATGGAACAACGAGGAAGGCTGTACCAAATGCCGCCCGGCCATCAACTATTACCTCGGCATGATTCACATGGACGAGTATAAGGATGACCGCGATTCCCGCCTTGTTAATGAAAAAATGCACGCCAACATCCAGAAGGACGGAACCTATTCTGTGGTGCCAAGAATGTACGGCGGGGTGACAACCCCACAGGATTTAATTAAAATTGCAAAAGTGGCCGAGAAATACAATGTTCCATTAGTAAAACTAACCGGTGGTCAGCGGATTGGCTTGTTTGGCATCAAAAAAGAAGACCTGCCAAACATTTGGGAAGAGCTTAATATGCCATCAGGGTATGCTTACGGAAAGACGCTTCGCACCGTAAAAACCTGCGTCGGTGCACAATTCTGCCGCTATGGTACACAAGACTCGATGGCACTTGGCATTGAGCTTGAAAAGAAATTTGAGCGTCTTGATACACCAAACAAAGTGAAGATGGGGGTATCTGCTTGCCCTAGAAACTGCTCTGAAGCAGGAATCAAGGATATCGGTTTCGTCGGCATTGATGGCGGCTGGGAGATCTATGTCGGAGGCAACGGAGGTGTTGATCTTCGCGCCGGCGACCTCTTCTGCACAGTGAAAAGCCAAGAAGAGGTTATGGAAATGACCGGGGCCTATCTGCAGTACTATCGTGAGACAGCAAACTATCTGGAGCGTACTTCCAAATGGTTAGAGCGCCTGGGCTTGGAACATATCCAAGGGGTCATGGCAAACGAGGAAACACGCAAAGCTCTAAACGAACGGATGGACAAAACTTTGAAAAAATATATCGAGCCATGGGATGAAGCCATTCATAGTGAAGAAATTCAAGAGAAATATTATACTAAACATACCATTAAGGTCGGGGAGTGAAGCAAAATGCTGCAAACAATAACTCGTATACCTGTTGCAAACTATTCAAACCTAAAAGCTAGAGCTGGTTATTCCATTAAAATCGATGACAAGGAAATTGCGCTCTTTAAAACAACTAATGGCATTGTTTATGCCTTGGAAAACCGCAGTCCCCATCCGAAGGGTGGTGTCCTTTCGGAAGGGCTTGTCAGTGGTGATTATGTTTTTTGCCCTGTCTATGATTGGAAAATCTCCTTAAAAGACGGGCTTGTGCAGGCTCCGGATACCGGCTATGTCAAAACATTTAACATAGAAATAGAAAAAGATATTATATTTGTCGTATTATAGAAGGAAAACATGGAAGGATGCTGCACGATGGGAACTGGAAAGGTTTTTTTAGTAGGAGCAGGGCCGGGCGACGTTGGTCTAATTACTGTGAAAGGGCTTGAAGCCATCAAGCAGGCCGGGGTTATTCTATATGACCGGCTAGCCAACCCGAAGCTTTTGGAGTTTGCTCCGGACAATTGCGAACTGATTTACGGGGGGAAATTGCCGGACCGCCATTTTTTAAGGCAAGAAAATATAAATGATGTTTTGGTCGCTAAAGCATTGGAAGGTAAAACTGTGATCAGGCTTAAAGGCGGCGACCCGGGTGTATTCGGCCGGGTTGGCGAGGAAGCGGAAGCCTTGGCGAACCACCAAATACCATTTGAAATTGTCCCAGGTATCACATCGGGAATGGCTGCCCCTCTTTATGCTGGAATCCCTGTTACCCATCGGGAACATGCGGAATCATTTACGGTCGTAACGGCCCACGATAAGTCACAGGAAGGCAAGCCGCTCCTTGACTGGGCAAGTCTTGCCCGCGGGATGGATACAATCGCTTTTTACATGGGAGTCCGGAACTTGCCATACATTTGTGAAAACTTGGTTGCCCATGGAAAGCCAGCCGAAACCCCAGTAATTTTAATTCAATGGGGCACCTTCGGCCGTCAGAAGACATTGCAGGGGACATTGGCTGATATTGCTGCCAAGGCTGAAAAGGCGAAGTTTAGCAATCCGGCGATTATTTTGGTAGGATATGTCGCATCTCTCCGTGAAAAAATAAGCTGGTTTGAGAAAAAACCATTACATGGCCGGCAGATTCTTCTGGCGCGCACGAGTGAAGGCGAGAGCGAGTTAGCGAAGGAACTGATGCGTCAAGGTGCCGATGTTATCGAGTTTCCAAGGTGGAAAAGAATCGCAGCCCCTGTTAATGAAGAGATTATGGGTACTATATCCAGTTATCAAAAAATCTTATTCACATCGCCTGAGAGTGTCGAGGAATTTTTCACGGCGTTAAAGAATCATGGGGTGGATATACGGAAAATTACAGCAGACCTTTTCGGTTTTTCCATCAAAACCATCAATGCCTTAAAAGAACGTGGATTCATTCCCGGCTTGATCGATGAAATGTCCGATGGGGGAAAAATGCTTGTAGTTGGAGATGGCAGGGCCCAGGTACAAAAATATGAAAACGCTGATTTTTGGAAAACAAGCGACAAAAAAGTAGATGAACAGTTCTTTTCAATTTTTAAAAGAATGATGGACGATGCGGATGTAAATACAGTCGTTTTCCCTTCGAGCGCATCTGTTGAGCCATTTATAACAGCTTTGCAGAAATTCGGCATCGAAACAGAATCCTTTTTGAAAAATGTCCAAGTTGTCGGAATGGGCAAACAAACGATGGGCGAAGTGGCAAAACTAGGTCTCTTGGGTAGCGGCATGCCAAAAAAGGCCACTAAAGAGGCGCTAGTCGAGTATTTAACTGGTCCTTGGCCGGAAAAGACTCCTGCCAATAGGTAATGGAGGGGCAGTATGAACGGTTATTACCCAATTATGCTTAAGCTTGAAGGAAAAAAGGTAGTCGTGGCCGGCGGCGGCAAGGTAGCTGAGCGGAAGGTAAAAGGCTTGCTGGAAACGGGAGCAGCCATTACTGTCATTAGCCCGGAAAGTACTCCTGTTATACAACATTTGGCCCACGAAGGAAAAATAACCTGGAAGCAAAAGTCGTTTGCCAAGTTGGACATCCAGGAAGCGTTTCTCATCATAGCGGCCACGAATGACCCACACACCAACAATCTGGTGAAGGAAGAAGCGGCAGAGCATCAGCTTGTATCCATTGCGGATAATCCGGAGGAGTCAGACTTCCATCTGCCTTCTCATCTGAAGCGGGGCCGCTTAAGCATTGCGGTGTCCACGGGAGGAGCAAGCCCAATCCTAGCGAAACAGATCCGCAAGCAGCTTGAGCAGCAATTTGACTCCCGGTACGAGAATTATCTAGAATTTCTTTTTTCAAAACGGAAATGGATTTTGAAAAATGTTGAGGATGCGGATTTAAAAAGAAAATTGTTAACAGTCATAGTCAGCCCGGAATTTTTGAACAGCGGCGACTGGGATGAGATGTTTCAGCGTTTATATGAACAAATGATTTAAAGCAGGTACCTAAGTAAGAGGTATCTGCTTTTTTGTCGTGTTAAGAATCTAGTAATATTAAGGTTTTTTTTATCTACATAGGGGAATTTTACCTATTTTTAAAAAATTTTCAGAAAAGTAGTTCCATTTTCTAAAAGTGTGTTATATAATACAAAACGAGGATAGTTACTGTATTATAACAAAGAGGTGATCAAGTTCGTGTCGACGCAAACAAGGGGGATGGAAGTGGTTGGGGCCTTGAAAGCCCAATACGACGGGATTTTAACACTAGATGCTTTGGAATTTATTGAAGAACTTGAAACCAAATTTGGCCCAAGACGGGTTGAACTGTTACAGTCCAGGCTTAAACGCCAAGAGGAAATTAATAACGGCAAGCTTCCTGCTTTCCTTCCAGAGACAAAGGAGATTCGAAATGGTGACTGGACCATTGCCTCCCTGCCGCAAGATCTTCAGGATCGCCGGGTGGAGATTACCGGGTCGACAGACCGAAAAATGGTCATCAATGCATTAAACTCTGGTGCCAAATTGTTCATGGCTGATTTCGAGGATGCCACGTCACCAACATGGGAGAACCTCGTTGAAGGGCAAATCAACTTACGGGATGCCGTTAATCGGACGATTAACTTTGAAAATCCAGACGGAAAAAAATACGAACTGAATGAAAAAACAGCTGTACTAATTGTCAGACCCCGCGGACTTCATCTCGAGGAAAAGCATGTGTTATTAGAAGGCAGAGCCATTTCAGGAAGCTTTTTCGATTTTGGATTGTATTTTTTCCATAACGTAAAGGAACTACTGGCAAGAGGAACTGGTCCTTACTTTTACCTGCCGAAGCTTGAAGGCCATTTGGAAGCACGGCTATGGAATGACGTATTTGTATACGCACAGGAAAGGCTCCGGATTGCCCAGGGCACCATCAAAGCAACTGTGTTGATTGAAACCATCCTGGCAGCTTTTGAAATGGAAGAGATCCTTTACGAATTAAGAGAACACTCAGCCGGATTAAACTGCGGCAGATGGGATTATATTTTTAGTTATTTGAAAAAATTGCGTGACCAAAAAGAAGTTATATTACCGGATCGTTCGCAGGTGGCGATGACAGTGCCGTTCATGCGTTCGTACTCCTTACTTACGATTCAAACCTGCCACCGCCGCAAGGCACCGGCAATAGGGGGAATGGCAGCACAGATTCCAATCAAGGATAATCCCCAGGCAAACGAAGAGGCATTTGCTAAGATTCGCGCTGACAAAGAGCGTGAGGCACGGGACGGCCACGATGGGACGTGGGTTGCCCACCCTGGACTTGTTCCGGTGGCGATGGAGGTTTTCAACCGCGAAATGCCGACTCCAAACCAAATCCATACGATGAAACAGCAGAAGATTACCATTACAGCTAGTGATTTATTGGAAGTGCCAACGGGTACGATTACTGAGGAAGGTGTCCGTACCAACATCAATGTTGGTATTCAATATGTGGCTTCCTGGCTTTCAGGCCGCGGTGCAGCACCGATTCATAATTTAATGGAGGATGCAGCAACCGCCGAAATATCACGGGCTCAGCTGTGGCAGTGGATCCGCCATCCGAAGGGTATCTTAAAAGACAACCGGAAGTTAACTACCGATTTGTATGACCAGTTTAAGGTGGAAGAACTTATCAAAATCAAGCGGGAAATTGGGGACCAAGCCTATTTGAACGGGCGGTTCGACGAAGCCGTTAAGCTGTTTGACAACTTAATCTTAAATGACGAATTTGCAGATTTCTTAACTATTCCAGGTTACGAGCGATTATAGGGATTTGAGAGTTTTTAACTCTTCAAAAATATATTTTTAAAAAATACTTTAATAGGTTGATAGGAGGATTTTAAAATGACTGATGCAAGAGTAGCGCAATTACAAGAAAGCTGGGAAATGGATGCACGTTGGAATGGGATTACACGTCCTTATACTGCCGAGGATGTGATCAAGCTTCGCGGTTCTATCGATATTGAACATACATTGGCACGCAAAGGTGCTGAAAAGCTTTGGAAACTAGTAAACGAAGAAGACTATATCAACGCTCTTGGCGCCTTAACTGGTAACCAAGCGGTTCAGCAGGTTAAAGCTGGTCTTAAGGCTATCTACTTAAGCGGCTGGCAGGTTGCTGCAGACGCTAACCTTTCCGGTAACATGTACCCTGACCAAAGCTTATACCCTGCAAACAGCGTTCCGGCTGTTGTTAAGCGTATCAACCAAGCACTTCAGCGTGCTGACCAAATCACTCATGGAGAAGGCGACAATTCTATCGATTGGTTCGCTCCCATCGTGGCCGACGCAGAAGCAGGCTTCGGCGGCCAGCTCAACTGCTTCGAATTAATGAAAGGCATGATTGAAGCAGGTGCTGCCGGCGTTCACTTTGAAGACCAGCTCTCTTCTGAGAAGAAATGCGGCCACTTAGGCGGTAAAGTATTGCTTCCTACACAAACTGCGGTTCGCAACCTGATTGCTGCCCGTTTAGCAGCTGACGTAATGGGTGTTCCGACTGTACTAGTTGCCCGTACAGATGCTAACGCTGCAGACTTAATCACAAGCGATATCGATGAAAATGATGCTGAGTTTATCACTGGCGAACGTACAGCTGAAGGCTTCTTCCGTACAAAAGCAGGTCTTGACCAAGCAATCAGCCGCGGATTGGCTTACGCTCCATACGCTGACCTAATCTGGTGCGAAACTTCCGAGCCAAACCTTGAAGAAGCACGCCGCTTCGCAGAGGCAATTCATGAGAAGTTCCCTGGCAAACTGCTTGCCTACAACTGCTCACCTTCCTTCAACTGGAAGAAGAAGCTTGACGATGAAACGATTGCAAAGTTCCAACAAGAGCTTGGTAAAATGGGTTACAAGTTCCAATTTGTTACTCTGGCCGGCTTCCATGCTCTAAACCATAGCATGTTCGAACTTGCCCGCGGTTACAAAGAAAATGGCATGGCTGCTTACTCTGTCCTGCAACAGGCTGAGTTCGCCAGCGAGCAATACGGCTACACTGCAACACGCCACCAGCGCGAAGTTGGTACTGGTTACTTCGACCAAGTATCTATGGTAATCTCCGGCGGTACTTCTTCAACTACTGCGTTGAAAGGTTCTACTGAGGAAGAGCAGTTTACTGGTTCAAAATAATAATAGTTCGGGCGTGAATCCTTCTCTCCTTAATGGAGAGAGGGATTTTTTCTTTGTGGCTGGGGTTACTCTCGGATAAGGTGTGAATACTCTCGGATAAGGTGTGAATACTCTCGGATAAGGTGTGTTTACTCTCGGATAACGCGGGAATACTCTCGGATAACTGTGATTTACTCTCGTAACCGCAAATTACTCTCGGATAGGAGGGGAATACTCTCGGATAAAGTGAAAATACTCGCGGATGGCCATCATTTATTCTCAGATATGCTGAGATTGGAACGTTTTCTTTACAGAAATCATACAAAGTAAATAGCCCTTTAAATGGAGTTGATTCTTTTTGAAAAAGCCAACCGTTGACGAGGTCTTGCAGCAAGGCATCTATGGAACGATTGAAACCAAGCCTGAGGAAAGACGGAAATTTTTAGGATCTTTACGCGAACGAATTATTGTCGCTCTTACGAAAAAACAAGTAGGCGAAACCGACGTGTACCCTCAAGTAGGGCAGTTAATGAAGAAAAATCCTGGTGCACATCTTTTTCTAAACGGAAACATGGGCTACGCCCAATTATCCAAATATGTAAAAGTGGCATCCAAACACAATATTGGCCACACCATTGTCACCAACAAGGAGCATGACACCGACATCGGCTTAGTTTTAGCAATGAATCATGCTATTGATAAAGAAGATATTTACCTTACAAAAAAGGAAATTGTGATTCCAAAGCAAAATAAGAAGAAAGGACTTTTTTCAAAGTTATTTAAAAGAAAATGAAGCTTATCAGCTCATGGAATGAAGGTGCCATGGGTTTTTTTTATCCAAAAGTAAAATCGTGGTAATATTTAGAAGGGGGGCGAATCATGATTATTCATGGAATAAACCACATTTTGTTTTCCGTTTCCAATCTAGAAAAATCCATACAATTCTATCAAAGTGTTTTTGACGCAAAATTGCTAGTGAAAGGAAGGACCACAGCCTATTTTGATCTAAACGGCTTATGGCTTGCCCTTAATGAGGAGAAGGATATACCGAGAAATGAAATACAACAATCCTATACCCATCTGGCTTTTTCAATCGAGGAGGCAGACTTCCTTAAGATGTTTGAAAAACTGAAACAACTCCAGGTCAACATTCTGCCGGGCCGCCAAAGAGACGAAAGGGATAAACGATCACTATATTTTACCGACCCTGATGGACATAAATTTGAGTTTCACACAGGTACACTTCAAGACAGACTAGCTTACTATAAACAAGAAAAAAAGCATATGGAGTTTTTCAATTGAAAAAGGGGCCCAATAGCCCCTTTTAGTTTGCCGCCTCGACCGCAGCACGCAATTCAATCTCCACATTTCCCTGCACCGCTCTGCTGATCATACAGGAGGTTTCCGCTTTCTTGGCGAGCCTGTGCGCTAATGCAAAATCCTTTTCGGAAGCATCTGCTTTTAAAACGATATGCGGCCGATGGATAATTTTTTTATACGTAATAACCCCTTTGGTTACATCGACAATCCCTTCGGATTCCATCGTTAAGCCCGCCTTATCAAGCCCACTGCGCTGCATCATTGCGGCAAGCGTGATGATATAGCAAGTCGCAGCTGCACCCAGCAGCATTTCATCAGGGTTCGTCCCGACCCCCGGGCCGTCCATTTCCGGCGGGATCGATACCTTTGTTTTTAGGTTTGCGGTTTCAATCTCACCTACATCATTCCGAAGTCCAGGCCAGTTTGCCTTTAATAGAAATCGATGTTCAGCCATCCAAAAACCTCCAGTGAAATATTTCTTGTTTAAAAACCCGATGATTTTTAAAATATGGTATGGTTAGTTTATTAATTATTATGGAGCAGCAAAAAACATGAACCTAATAAAAAAACTATTTCTGTTTTTAGTACTTTGCCTTTATCTGGCCATTCTAACAAAACTCGTATTATTTAAATATATCCCGCTATCACAGATTATCAATCATTTTAATTTCACCTATGACGGATACCACTGGCGCTCAAACAATTTTGTTCCCTTTAAAACCATTAACTTTTATTTGTTTATAGCCGATGTCAATTTCGATATTCGAGTGAAGAATCTAGCTGGAAATGTGATTGGATTTATCCCGCTCGGCTTTATCTTACCACTCTTGGCAAAAAAGTTTCAAAGACTTAGGACCGTTACGCTAGCCGCGTTCAGTTTAAGTCTGTCCTATGAAATACTGCAGTTGGTGTTTGAATTTGGCAGCTTCGATGTGGATGATTTGATTTTAAATACTTTTGGCGGAATTCTGGGTTATATCCCGTTTAAAATTTGGCAGTTGTTTTCACGCCCCAAAAGGAAAGTAAAAAGATAAGGCAAACCGAATTGAAATATGTTGAAATCTGCAACGTTTTTTAAAAATTTGCAGATTTTTTAGTTTAGTAGAAAAAAATGTGTTGTAAGGGTTTACAACGTATAGTAATATAAAAATTGAAATCACATACATGATATAGAATCACATATGTGATTTCGAGGAGGATCCGAGATGGCTGTTAAATCGGCAGAGCGTGTGTTAAAAGTGTTTGAGTTACTTGCGCAGCATCCAGAAGGATTAACAATCAAAGAAATAAGTGAGACACTTGCCTTTCCACAAAGCAGTACGTCAGGTTTGATTGAGACATTATTTCAAGCAAACTATTTGACGGTCGATTTTTCAAAAAAATATAAGCTGGGACCAAAGCTTATACCCCTGGGAAGTATAGCAATGAATTGTCTCGATGTTGCGGCCCAAGGTTTGCCTTTTCTAAAAAGATTAATGGAAGAGGTACAGGAAACTGTCTTTATGGCTGTTTTATCAGATTCTGAACTTATCTATGTGGCGAAGATCAACAGCAATCGATCAATTCGTACCACAGCGGAACCAGGGAAAAGCAAGCCATTGTATTGCACGGGATTGGGAAAAGCCTTCTTAACCTTTCTGCCAATTGAACACAGGGAGAAAGTTCTAAGAGACTTAACACTCAAGCCCATTACCTCCAAGACAATAACGGACAAAACATCTCTCAAGGAGCAATTGGACATGTTCGCCAAAATAGGCTATGCCATTGATGATGAAGAGAATGAGGATGGGTTATATTGTCTGGCTGCTCCTATATATGGAGTAGAATGTACGATTCAGGCCGCAATTAGCGTAGCAGGCCCTAAAGAAAGAATGTTAAAAAATAAAGAACGAATTGTTGAAAACTTGCTCCATACCTCAATGGGAATTTCCGACAGTATTGGGTACAGATAACCACAATGCTTTGTTTTATTAAACCTTTGAAAGGGGGACTTGCATGTAGGAAAAGGGTCATTATGATTCTATTCATTATATTAAGAATGCTGTTTATCTATAGGTTTTTTGAAAACGCTTTAAAACGATAACGCAACAATCGTGTAATTTAAATGCTTAAGGAAAATTGCATGCAAGAGAATTTTTAATTTTATTATTCTACCAAACTATTATGCGTATTATGGGTCTACAATTTAAAATGAAACCGTTATCACTTTTGTGAAAATAACAGCAAGGGGGAAAATTATGAAAAAGAATTTTGTAGGTTTTAAAAAAGCTGCTGGTGTTCTTGCTTTAGCTGTTGGTCTTAGCTCTGCACTTGCTGGCTGCAGCGGTTCAGATTCCTCAACAGGTTCAAAGGCACCTGAGAAGACTACTGAGAAAAAGGTTCAAGAAATCCGCTTGGTTGCTGCTAACCATCCTTGGACAGAAGCAATTAAAGCACAATTGCCAGAGTTTGAGAAAGAGACTGGCATTAAAGTAAAGATTGACAGCTATTTTGAAGACCAATTAACACAAAAAACTTCCGTTGAGTTTGCATCTAACTCTAAGAACATCGACGTTGTTATGTTCCGTCCGCTTCAAGACGGTAAGATGTTCCATAAGAGCGGCTACTTTGCAGACATGACAGGTTATATTTCTAAAGAAAAAGACTATACAAAGGATTTTATTCCTTCTTCCCTAGGAAGCGTGCAACAAGACAAAAAATACTTTGGATTACCGCTTGTAACAGAGACGGAAGTTCTTTACTACCGTAAAGACCTGTTAGAAAAAGCCGGCATCGAAGTTCCAAAGACATTAGAAGAGCTTGAAGCAGCGGCTAAGAAGTTAAACGACCCTGCAAATGGCGTTGCTGGATTTGTTGCCCGTGGTAAACGTGCTGCTGCAGTTACACAGTTTTCCAGCTTCCTATATGGTTTTGGCGGCGACTTTATGAAGGATGGAAAGTCCACCCTTACTTCACCTGAGGCATTAAAAGCATTTGAATATTATGGAAACCTATTAAACAAGTATGGCCCTAAAGGTACTTTAAACATGAGCTGGCCTGAAGCAATGGCTGTGTTCACTCAAGGAAAAGCAGCTTTCTATACTGATGCATCTTCCTTGTTCACAAACGCAACTGACCCATCAAAATCTGCTGTGGCTGACAAAGTTGGTTTTGCTCCGTTCCCAGCTGGTCCTAATGGTTCTAAGCCATACAATGTAACATCTTGGGCACTTGGTATTGGCGCTAACTCTGAGAAGAAAGATGCGGCATGGGAATTCATTAAGTGGGTAGAAAGCAAAGAAATGGTTACGAAGCTTCAAGCTGAAGGAAATCCTGGTGCGCGAATTTCTGTTTGGGATTCTGCAGAAGGAACGGCTAAATTCCCGAAAGATTTAGCAGAATCTATTGCTGAAAATGGTAAAACTGGTACTTCTTATGACCGTCCAGTCGTGATCAACGTAGGAAGCGCACGCGATTCCATCGGAGATATCATCATTGCTGGTATCGAAGGCAAAGATGTTAAGGCTGCTGCAGAAAAGGCTGACGGAGAATTCCAAAAAATTCTGGACAGTGAGAAGTAATCCGTTCTAATTAGCACAAATTTTTAATCGGCTTTCGGTCAGCAATCTAGGTTGTAATACTGGATCATGCCCGAAAGCCGTTTGTTTTAACAAAACCATAATCTTTTCCGGGAGGAACAAAAGAATGACAAATTGGATTGACCGTCACATCAAGTGGGTTTTTACCTTGCCGGCTGTGCTTTTTGTAGGATTAATGATGGTCATGCCTGTGGGCTATACGTTTTGGCTGAGTTTTCATGAGTGGAGCATGTCGAATGTGACTCCTCCGTTATGGGTGGCTTTGGATAATTATATTGCATTATTTAAAGATGAACTTTTTCTTAAATCACTTTGGTTAATGTTCTATTTTACAATTGTAGCTGTGTTGATTGAAACGGTATTAGGGGTTGGGATTGCGATTCTTATGAATCAGAATATCGTTGGAAAAGGCGTTGTCAAAACCTTATTCCTGCTCCCGATGGTAGCAACTCCAGTTGCGGTCGGCTTAATTTGGGTACTGATTTATGAACCGAATATCGGGATTGCCAACATATTCTTAAGCAAACTCGGAATTCCGGGTCAGGAATGGTTAACCTCACAAAGTCTCGTTATGCCTTCGTTAATTTTTATTGATGTTTGGGAATGGACCCCGATGATCGCCTTAATCGTTCTAGCAGGTCTTGTTTCCCTGCCGAAGGATCCTTACGAAGCAGCGATGATTGACGGGGCGACTCCTTGGCAGTCGTTTACAAAAATTACGCTTCCGTTGTTAAAACCGACGCTATATTCCGCTGTTTTATTAAGGATGATTGACGCGTTAAAAACATTTGATATTATTTATGCTACTACTCAGGGCGGACCGGGGACTTCATCCCAAACGACCAACATTTACGGGTACGTTTTAGGCTTTCAATACTTCAAGATTGGTCAAGCTTCCGCGTTATTGATGATCTTCTTTATCATCGTTCTATCGATTAGTATTTTCACGATTCTTTTACGGAAAAGGGCGGGTGTACAGCTATGAGTGAAAAGCAAAGTCCGATTAAATCCATTTTCACCCATTTCGGCGTTTATTTTGTACTGTTTTTGTTCTTACTCCCGTTCCTGTGGATGTTGCTCGCTTCATTTAAAACACAAGTACAAATTCTTAATACGGAAAAAATATTTGAAATTACAGCAAACTTTAATAACTATATTAATGTTTTTAAAGAATACAACTTTCTTAGTTTTATATGGAACAGCTTTGTTGTTGCAGCAGGGGCGACCCTATTTGGTCTCATCCTTGGCCTTCCTGCCGCTTATTCAATTGCAAAATTCAAGCAGCAAGGCTTTGGTCTTTTAATTCTTGTAGCAAGGATCGTACCAGGAATTTCTTTCCTTATCCCGTGGTTTATTATCTTTTCAAAACTTCAATTAATTGACACATACACATCGCTGATTCTCAGCCATATGCTTGTGACCATGCCGTTCATCATTTGGGTTATGATTCCGTTTTTTGAAGGACTACCACATGAGCTCGAGGAATCAGCACGCGTCGATGGCTGTTCCATTCCAGGGGCGTTTGTCAAAGTTATGCTGCCAATCTCAGGGCCAGGAATTGTGACATCATCCATTTTGGCGTTCATTTTCTCATGGAATAACTTTATGTTTTCACTGATTTTAGCAGGTGATAACACGAAAACCTTACCGATTGCCATCTTTAATTTCCTATCCTATTCGGAAATTAACTGGGGTGGTCTGATGGCTGCATCTGTCATCATTACGGCACCTGTACTAGTAATCGCACTATTTGCCCAACGTTATATCATTGCAGGGTTAACAGGCGGAAGTGTGAAGGGTTAATAGTCTTAGCATAAGCGTGATTTAAAAAATAATATAAACGAGGCGAATTTACTATGAAAATCACGAACCTAACATTATACAAAGTCCCACCACGCTGGCTCTTTCTAAAAATTGAAACGGATAATGGCTTAGAAGGCTGGGGCGAACCAATCGTTGAAGGCCGGGCGAGCACGGTTGAGGCTTGTGTAAAGGAACTTAGTGACTATTTAATTGGTCAGGACCCACGGAAGATTGAAGATCTTTTTCAGGTGATGTACCGTGGAGGGTTTTACCGCGGCGGTCCAATCATGATGAGTGCTATTTCGGGAATTGAGCAGGCACTGTGGGACATTAAAGGGAAATTCTACAATATGCCTGTTTATGAAATGCTTGGCGGGGCGGCACGTGATAAAATCCGCGTCTACTCTTGGATCGGCGGCGATCGCCCAAGCGATGTAGCCAGCGCGGCTAAGGAAAAGATTGATGCCGGCTTTACAGCAGTGAAAATGAACGCCACTGAAGAAATGGACTATATCGATAACTTCTCAAGTGTGGAAAGTGTCCTCAACCGGATTGCCGCTGTTCGTGAAGTAGTCGGTAAAGACGTGGGCATCGGCATTGACTTCCACGGACGTGTCCATAAGACAATGGCCAAAATCCTTGCCAAGGAATTAGAGCCGTATCGACCAATGTTTATTGAAGAACCAGTCCTTCCGGAAAATAATGAGGCATTACGGGAAATCGCCCGATATACTTCAACGCCAATCGCAACTGGCGAAAGACAGTATACACGCTGGGGCTTTAAGCAGCTCTTGATGGATGGATATGTTGATATTATCCAGCCGGATGTTTCGCATGCTGGGGGAATTCTCGAGATGAAGAAAATCGCGGCTATGGCGGAAGCATTTGATGTAGCGGTTGCTCCTCATTGCCCGCTTGGTCCAATTGCTTTGGCTTCATGCTTACAGGTGGATTTCTGTACGCCAAATGCAATTATTCAGGAGCAAAGCCTAGGAATTCATTACAATCAAGGTAGTGATTTGCTTGATTACGTTAAGGATCGTTCAGTTTTCAAGTATGAAGATGGCTATGTGAAAATACTGGAGGGCCCAGGCTTAGGCATCGAGGTAGATGAAGAGCATGTAAAAGAAATGGCGAAGATTGGCCACGATTGGAAAAATCCAATTTGGCGCAACAAAGACGGCAGCATTGCAGAGTGGTAAAAGTTAGGGGGAGAAACAATGGATGTTCTTACATTTGGTGAAACAATGATCCTATTAAACCCCTCAAAAGCAGGGCCGCTAAGATATGTCAGTCAATTTGAAAAGACCATCGGCGGGGCAGAGTCCAATGTGGCCATCGCTCTCGCTAGACTTGGCCATCGGGTAAGCTGGGCGAGCCGTCTCGGTGAGGATGAATTCGGTCTATACATCCGTAACTTTATTCGCGGTGAAGGGGTCGATACCAGTTTGGTAGCCTTTGACCCTGCCTCCCCGACAGGAGTATTTTTTAAGGAACGGCAAGATGGAAGAGATCCGAAAGTAAACTATTTCCGGGCCGGATCGGCGGCAAGCAGAATGGGAAAAGCTCACTTGCAGGAAAGTGAAATTGCCAAAGCGAAAATCCTTCATATTTCAGGTATCACACCAGCGTTAAGTCCATCCTGCAGAGAGCTTGTCTATCATGCGATTGATGCAGCCAAACGAAATAAGGTGGCGATTGTTTTCGACCCAAATATACGCCTGAAGCTTTGGACAAAGGAAGAAGCGCGTGAAGTGTTAATGGATATTGCCGGTAAATGCGATATCGTTTTGCCGGGTATTGAAGAGGGTCTGATTCTTACAGGAGAAAAAACACCGGAGAAAATAGCTGAGCGATTAATTAAAAATGGATCAAAGGCGGTCGTTGTGAAACTCGGGGATTCCGGAGCCTATTACAATGATGGAGACAAGCAGGAATTCGTCGACGGGTACAGAGTTGAGAAGGTAGTCGACACTGTTGGTGCGGGCGATGGGTTTGCTGCCGGCTTCATATCGGGCTTGCTTCGCGGCTGGTCCTATAAGGATGCCGTTTCCCTAGGAAACCGGGTAGGCGCTTCTGCTGTAACAGTGGCGGGTGATGTGGAGGGTTATCCATATTGGGCTGAAATAGCTCCCGATCGCTCTGAAGAAATCTTGAGATAGTAGTGGGAAGGAGAGATTTTCGTGATACCGAAAGTACAGCTGCTGCAAAAATTAGTCGAAAGCGGCATTATCGCAGTCATCCGCAGGGTGCCCGAGGAGATCGTCGGACAGGTGATTGAAAGCCTTGTTGAGGGCGGAGTGACGGCACTCGAAGTTACTGTAGATTCACCACATGCATACCGAACAATTGAAAAATACTCGCAGATGTTTAAAGGTCAAGCTCTTATCGGAGCGGGAACGGTTATTGACCGTGAATCCGCTCATCGTGCTATCTCGGCAGGTGCAGATTTTGTTTTTAGCCCTAGCCTTTCTGAAGAGGTGATTAGAACTGCACTGCGTTATGGCAAAATAGCGATTCCGGGTGTGATGACCCCAACTGAAATGATTCAAGCGGTTGAATGGGGTGCGGATGCCGTGAAGGTTTTCCCAGCCGGGAATCTTGGACCAAAGTATATTAAGGATGTCGGGGCACCGTTTCCTCATATTCCTATTATCCCTACAGGCGGCGTCTCGTTAGAAAATATTGAGTCCTATATTAAAGCCGGCGCGGTAGCTTGTGGAATCGGAGGAAGCTTAGTCAATTCTAAATTAATAGAAGAACGCAACTTCAGCGAACTAAAAGAAAAAGGAAATGCATATGTCGAGGCAGTAAGAGCTGCGCGTAATATTATCAGTAACAAGGCACCCATCGCCTGAATAGGGTGCTTTTTCTTTTTGGAAAAGGCACTTTCAATGTCCGAATTGAACTAAAATTAAAAACTCTTGTCCATACTTAAAGAGTAATCATTGCGGTAAAGCGAAAAAGTTTGGTATCATCAATATTAAATGACAATAATCGGAGGTAACTTAGACATGTCGCGAATTTCAACCGACCAGGTGAAGCACGTGGCCAATTTGGCGCGTCTTGCGATTACCGAGGATGAGGCAGAAAAGTTCACCAAGCAGCTTGATGCCATCATCACATTTGCTGAACAGTTAAATGAACTGGATACGGACAATGTGGCTCCTACATACCATGTGCTTGATATGAAAAATGTTCTCCGCGAGGATATCCCAAAGCAAGGATTGCCGCGTGAGGAAGTATTGAAAAATGCGCCGGAGCATCAGGACGGCCAATTCAAAGTGCCATCTATTTTAGGGGAGTAGGAGGATTATTAGTGTGAGTTTATTTGACCATAAAGTTTCAGATCTTCATGAGCTTTTACATAAAAAAGAACTGAAAGTCTCTGACCTGGTTGACGAATCCTATAAGCGGATTGCCGAGGTCGATGATAAAGTTCAGGCGTTTTTAACATTAGATGAAGAGCGTGCCAGACAAGCTGCAAAGGCCCTGGATGACAAACTGGATGCCACAAAAGGGTTGCTGTACGGCATGCCAATCGGCGTGAAAGACAATATCGTCACAAAAGGTCTCAGGACAACCTGTGCAAGTAAAATATTAGAAAACTTTGATCCAATCTATGATGCTACAGTAGTTCAAAAACTGCAGCAGGCAGAAACGGTAACGATCGGTAAGTTAAACATGGACGAGTTCGCGATGGGGTCTTCTAACGAGAATTCCCGCTTCCAAAAGACTCGGAATCCATGGAATCTTGACCGAGTCCCAGGCGGTTCTTCAGGCGGTTCAGCGGCATCCGTTGCAGCTGGAGAAGTGCTATTTTCACTGGGCTCTGACACAGGCGGCTCCATCCGCCAGCCAGCTGCTTTTTGCGGTGTTGTCGGCATGAAGCCAACCTATGGCCGGGTTTCCCGCTTTGGGCTTGTCGCTTTTGCGTCATCGCTTGATCAAATCGGTCCAATCACACGGACAGTCGAGGATAATGCCTATTTATTACAGGCCATTTCCGGACTAGACCCAATGGACTCCACTTCAGCAAACGTGGATGTTCCAAACTTTGTTTCAGCCTTAACGGGTGATGTGAAGGGTCTAAAAATCGCTGTACCGAAAGAGTATCTTGGCGAAGGTGTGCAAGAATCCGTCCGCCAATCTGTATTGGATGCAATTAAGGTTCTTGAAGGTCTTGGTGCTGAGTGGGAAGAGGTTTCACTGCCGCATTCCAAATATGCCCTTGCTGCCTACTACTTAATTTCTTCATCAGAAGCATCTGCCAACCTGGCCCGCTTCGATGGTGTCCGCTACGGTTACCGAACACCTGACGCAGAAAATTTACTTGATTTATATAAAAAGACGCGGGCAGAAGGCTTCGGCGAGGAAGTAAAACGCCGGATTATGCTCGGAACCTTTGCATTAAGCTCCGGTTACTATGATGCCTACTATAAAAAGGCGCAAAAGGTACGAACATTGATTAAGCAGGACTTTGAAAATGTTTTTGAAAAATATGATGTAATTATTGGACCGACAACGCCAACTCCTGCCTTTAAAATTGGCGAGAACATTGATGATCCGTTAACGATGTATGTGAACGATATCCTGACAATACCAATGAACCTTGCCGGTGTGCCGGGAATCTCAGTTCCATGCGGCTTTGAAGGCGGACTGCCGTTAGGTCTGCAAATTATTGGCAAGCATTTTGACGAAGCAACTATTTATCGTGTTGCCCATGCGTTCGAGCAGGCAACCGACCATCATAAAAAGAAGCCGCAATTGTAGGGGGTGAATAGAATGGAATTCGAAACAGTGATTGGACTTGAGGTCCACGTAGAGCTAAAAACAGAATCAAAAATCTTCTCGTCCAGCCCAAACCACTTTGGTGCTGAGCCGAATACAAATACGACTGTCATCGACCTTGGTTACCCAGGGGTGCTGCCAGTTCTGAACAAAAAGGTAGTCGATTATGGGATGAAAGCAGCAATGGCGCTGAATTGCCAAGTTGCCACACATACGAAGTTTGACCGGAAAAACTATTTTTATCCGGACAACCCGAAGGCTTACCAAATCTCACAATTTGACCAGCCAATTGGCGAGCATGGCTGGATAGAAATTGAAGTGGACGGTTATACAAAACGGATTGGCATAACCCGGATTCATATGGAAGAGGATGCCGGCAAGCTGAACCATGAAAAAGGCTATTCATTAGTGGACATTAACCGTCAAGGAACGCCGCTGATTGAAATCGTTTCTGAGCCGGATATTCGAACTCCAAATGAAGCTTATGCCTATTTGGAAAAATTAAAGTCCATTATCCAATATACAGGCGTTTCCGATTGTAAAATGGAAGAGGGTTCACTGCGCTGTGATGCCAATATTTCGATTCGTCCAGTCGGGCAAGAGGAATTCGGAACAAAAACTGAGTTGAAAAACCTGAACTCGTTCAACTTTGTACGAAAAGGTCTTGAATATGAAGAAAAACGTCAGCGCGAGGTTGTCTTGGGCGGCGGAAAAATCGATCAGGAAACACGCCGCTTTGATGAGGCAACGGGTGCGACCATTCTGATGAGGGTAAAGGAAGGCTCCGATGACTATCGCTACTTCCCGGAACCTGACCTTCTCGAATTATATATTGACGAAGACTGGAAATCCCGGATTCGAGCCGAAATTCCTGAACTTCCAGATGAGCGTCAAAAGCGTTATATCGAAGAGCTTGGCCTCCCAGTTTATGATGCAAAAGTACTGACTGTAATTAAAGAAACCGCTGATTTCTTCGAAGCGTCAGTAGCAGCAGGTGCTGATGCAAAAATGGCGTCTAACTGGATCATGGGTGAGGTTTCCGCTTACCTGAATGCTGAGGGCAAGGAACTTCACGATGTTTCGCTAACGCCAGAAGGCCTAGCCGGTATGATCAAATTGATTAATAATGGCACAATATCCTCGAAGATTGCCAAGACTGTCTTTAAAGAGTTAATCGAAAACGGCGGAGATGCCGAGCAGATTGTCAAAGACAAAGGGCTTGTGCAAATTTCCGATGAAGGAACACTCTTGAAGATTATTGGTGAGATTCTTGATAACAATCCGAAATCGATTGAAGATTTCAAGGGTGGTAAGGCAAAGGCTACTGGCTTCCTTGTTGGGCAAATCATGAAAGCGACAAAGGGACAAGCCAACCCGCAATTGGTGAATCAGTTGTTAGTGCAGGAATTGAATAAGAGATAAGCTTGCAAGCCGGTAGAATTTTTCTGCCGGTTTTTGCATGTTGTAAAGGAGTTTCTTTGCAGATAATGTCGGGGCAATATTCGACAATCGCTGCACCATTTCCCGGGAAAAAATCCTTTGTTGAAAAGGCTTTGCTCTTGAAATAACCAAACGTTTGAATGATGTTGTAGATTGGAATTAAGTGTCGAAGGATGGGAAATAAGTCGAGATGCTTTATTTTTCGAGTTGATTTGAGATTTTCAAATGAAATACAAGGTATGTGATACGACATTGTTCCGCCCTTGTTGAAGAGAAAAAGCTATATTTTTCTAAGAAGAAGCGGTGATTCAATCAAATGTTTGATTTAAGGCATATTTTGGCAGATTTTTTAGGTGTTTTTTTTATTTAATCCTTATTTTAAAGGTGTTTAATGCTATTTAATTAAACGTTTGATTGACATGGAAATATCAAATTTAGATGAGTCTTAGGGAAATTTGAAAATACCATCTGCCAAAAGGCGACTGCTTTTTGAACAAGTCTTAGGGAAACATTGATTTACTGGTATTCATGGAATTTAATCAAACGTTTGATTGGGACGCATCTTTTCGACAAGAAATTAAGGTTAATTTTATCTGAATCCTTTAATTAATAAGGATTATTATCTTTTTAATTAAACGTTTGATTAGCAGGGGAGAGGGAGAGAATTTGTGGGTGATAGAAGTCTTATAATAGTGTTGCATTTATGGCTTGCTTAAAACAAATGCTAATAGTTGAGAGAGGGGTGTAATATGTTAATTCTCCAATTGGCTATCATTTTAATTGCTTCTAAAGTTGCCGGAAGTCTAAGTGTCAGACTTGGACAGCCATCCGTTCTCGGCACCCTTTTGATTGGCATTGTTTTGGGACCTTCCGTATTGGGGTTGGTCAATGAAACGGAGACCTTATCGGAATTCAGTGAAATTGGTGTTATCCTGCTTATGTTTATCGCTGGATTGGAAACGGATCTGGACGAATTTAAGAGGACAGGAAAAGCATCAACCTACGTGGGATTTGGCGGTATAATTTTTCCACTTGTTTTCGGGTATGGTGCTGGGTTTATGCTTGGAATGACAGCTTTACAATCTTGGTTCTTAGGCTTGGTGCTTTCAGCCACCAGCGTCAGCATCTCCGTACAAGCGCTAAAAGAAATGAATCAGCTAAAAACCCGGGAAGGCACTACTATCTTGGGAGCGGCAGTAATTGATGATGTAGTAGTCATTATAGCGTTGGCATTTTTAATGAGCCTTTCAGGCGGGGATGTTAATCTAACTGTTGTCATCTTAAAAAAGGTAGCATTTTTCGCAGGGGCGCTTTTAATTGGCTGGGCAGTCGTCCCGTTATTTTTAAAAAGATTCTCTGTTTTAAAGGAATCAGAAACGGTTATATCGTCAGCCCTGATAATTTGCTTTGTTTATGCTTATTTAGCGGAATTTACAGGAGTTGCGGCTATTATAGGTGCCTATATCGCAGGTGTTGCAATCAGTTTAACGGATTTCAAACATGAAATCTTTGAAAAGGTCGAAACCATCAGTTATTCCATCTTTGTACCAGTGTTCTTTACCTCAATTGGTGTGACCGCACAGTTCGGCGGCATTGGGGAAAACATTATTCCAATCGTATTATTGAGTATTTTAGCTGTTTTTACGAAATTAATTGGTGCATCTCTTGGTTCTGTTTTAGCGGGATTTTCTTGGGGCAGTGCTTTGGGAATTGGTGCTGCGATGGTATCCCGCGGCGAGGTGGCATTGATTATTGCCGATATTGGGTTGGAGACCAAGCTTCTAAGTCAGGACATGTTCGCCATAATTGTTGTTGTGACTTTGGTGTCCACATTGGTTACTCCGCCGATGATGAAATTATTTTTTAAGAGGAAGGCGGCAAGTCAGAATATTGGATAAGCAATGGCGGGGAAGGGCCAGCCACTGGCTCGACTGACTTTCGGGCGTTATGCCCGAGGTCCAGGTAGTTATGAAGAGTTCATAACGGCCGGAAGGCAGTCGAGCCCGAGGTCCAGGTAGTTATGAAGGGTTCATAACGCCCGAAAGGTAGTCGAAACCGTGGCTTAGGTAGTTATGAAGGGTTTATAACGCCCGAAAGGTAGTCGAACCCGTGGTTCGGGTAGTAATGGAGGGTTTATAACGACTGAAAGGCAGCTGAGCCTGAGGACTAGGTAGTTATGAAATTTTCATAACGCCCGAAGGAGCCCGGAATCCGATGCCAGGGAGTTATCAAGTGTTCATAAAGCCCTAAGTAGACTAGGCTCAGATTCCAGGTAGTTATGAAAATACCAAATCAAAATAATTAGAAAGAAATCATAGCCCCCTGCTCATCAAACACCGAGCTCGGGTTCCAGGCGACTTCCCAAAGGTTATTCTCAGGATCGGCGAAGTAGGCTGTCCGTCCGCCCCAAAAAGCATCGCTTGGCTCTCGTAAGATTTTTGCCCCTGCTTCACGAATTCTTCCCATCACTTCATCTACCTGTTCCTTATGGTCCACATTAATCGCCAAGGTAACAGGTCGATAATGTTCAACAGAGCCTCCAAATTCAATCCCGGCATCCTTCGCCAACTCCTCAATTGGAAACAGAGAAATAAGCACCCCAGCCGTCTTAAAAACAGCATACTGGTCAGAACTAAACTCGGTTTCCTCCCAGCCCAAAGACTTATAAAAAGCACGCAGTGCAGGCAGATTATAGGCACCAATAGTAACCAGGCTTACTCGTTGTGGAATCATCAATAAAACCTCCCAAAAATGTTTATTACTTATTTTTTCTCTAAACTTCCAAAAAACTCCTTCCCAAACCAGTTCAATTCGTTTATCCATGATAAGAAATGGTAAGATTGAAAGAAAAGCGGGAAAAAGTGAGGGGCTTAATATGACCATTTATATTGCACTGTTAAGAGGCATAAATGTTGGCGGGCACAATATTATTAAAATGGCAGACTTAAAAAGTCTATTGGAAGAGCTAGGGCTAAAAAAGGTCAAAACCTATATTCAAAGCGGGAACGTCCTATTTGAATCAAACGAGAAGCCGGAAAAGCTTACCCAACTGTTGGAAGATGAAATCGCCAAGAAATTTGGATTTCCGGTCCCCGTTGTTTTAAGGACAGCGGAGGGTTTTGAACGAATCATCCGGACATGCCCATTCCCGACGGAGTCTTTAAAAGAGGAAGAAAGTATACAGGTGGCATTTTTGGCAGGTCAACCTTCACAGGAGGGTGTTCAGCAATTGGGCTCCATCCAAAGTAATCAGGATGAATTTAAAATAGAGGGAAAAGATGTCTATTTGTATCTCCGTCAAAGCATTCGGACCTCCAAGCTGGCACAACAGCTTCCGAAGTTAGGTGTTCCTGCGACTGTGAGGAACTGGAAAACGGTAGTTAAACTCGATTCCCTAGCAAAAGCATTCAAAGAGTAAAAAAACGCCCGGATATTATTATCCGAGCGTTTTTAAATATCTATTCTATTACTGTTTCAACAACCGTACGCTTTCCTCAAACTCTTTCTCAACCACATCATTTTTCTTATACGTGATCATGCTGATAACAACAGATACGACAAGGTTGAAAACAAAGCCTGGGACGATTTCGTAAAGCGTATCGCCGAGTCCGGTATTTTTCCAAACGATAACTGTGACAGCCCCTACTATCATTCCAAACAGGGCGCCCCAGTTTGTCATCTTTTTCCAGAACAAGCTTAATAGGATGACTGGACCGAACGCGGCACCGAAGCCTGCCCATGCATAAGCAACAAGGTCAAGGATTGTGCTGTTTTGCTTAAAGGCAAGTGCAGAGGCAACAACAGCTACGATAAGTACTGCCATTCTCCCTAAGAAAACTAAATGTTTATCAGATGCCTTTTTGTTCACGACTACTTTGTACAAATCCTCAACCAGCGCACTGGAAGTAACGATCAACTGAGATGAAATTGTACTCATAATCGCTGCCAGAATCGCGGCTAAGGCAAATCCGGCAAATAACGGATGGAAGAAAATCTGGCTCAGCGAAATAAAGACTGCTTCTGGATTTTTTAACACATGCTCAGTATGCTCATGGAAATAAGCAAGTCCAATGAATCCAGTGAAAATCGTGCCAATTAGCGAGAAAATCATCCAGCCCATACCAATTCGGCGAGCGCTTTTTGTTTCTTTAACTGTTTTGATGGCCATAAAGCGGACAATGATATGCGGCTGGCCAAAGTAGCCAAGTCCCCAAGCCATTGCTGAAATAATTCCTAGAGTAGTAGTTCCTTTAAAAAAGTCAAGTAAGGTCGGATCGATGGCGCGAATCGTATCAAACGTTTCTGCTGGGCCACCTGTTTTAAAAATCCCAAGTGCAGGGACGAGAAGTAAAGCGATTAACATCATTAAGCCTTGAATGAAGTCGGTATAACTTACGGCTAAGAATCCGCCAAACAAGGTGTAGGCCACAACAACGCCGCCAACAATATAAAGTCCAGTATGATAGCTTGTACCGAAGGAATTTTCAAAAAAGACTGCTCCAGAAACCATCCCTGATGAAACATAGAAAGTAAAGAAAATAAGAATAACAATACCTGAAACAATGCGGAGCAATTTCGTGTTGTCTTTAAAGCGGTTTTCTAGATAGCTAGGAATTGTGATGGAGTCATTTGCTACTTGCGTATAAGAGCGAAGGCGCGGTGCAACTAATAACCAGTTCAGGTAAGCACCAATTGTTAAACCGATAGCAATCCAGGCATCGGCTAAACCGGTTACATAAATTCCCCCAGGCAGTCCCATTAAGAGCCATCCGCTCATGTCGGCAGCACCGGCACTTAAAGCGGTTACAGCAGGACCCAAAGAACGTCCTCCGAGCATGTAATCAGTTAAGTTACTTGTTTTTCGATAGGAATACCAGCCAATAAACAGCATCGCGGCCAAGTAAATTCCAATCGAAACAAGTTGTAAAGTTTCATTGGACATACATTTACCCCCTTTTTTTAAAAACAGAAAATATTTAGAATAATATTTTCTGCAGTATTTATATTTTATCTGTTTGCGGTATAAAATTCCACTACCAAAATATTGATTTACTAAAATAATGATTAATATTTTTAGAATAATATGATAGTCAGCTGCAAGCGGTGTTTTTGTAATTAATATTTAAAATGTTTATCATAAAAGAAAAAGGAAAGGTTGGGAAATGATGAATTTAAATGATTGGTTCGAAAAAGGAATGTCGGTCAATGAGTACATTGGCGCGATGACTCGAAATAAGGAACAAATGCTATCCATTTATGAGAAGTTTGCTTTAAAGGAAGAGGATTCAACCAGAATGGAAACGCTAAAGCCTCGGAAGTTGAGGGCAATTGTTTTGACAGAGGATTGGTGCGGGGATGCGCTGCTGAATAATCCGGTATTGCTGCGAATTGCCGAGGCAGCGGAAATGGAAGTACGGATGGTCCTGCGCGATCAAAATCTGGAATTGATGGACCAATACTTGACCAATGGAACATCAAGGGCGATTCCAATCTTTATTTTTATCGACCAAGAAGGAAATGAAATAGGAGTCTGGGGTCCGCGCGCACCGGAAGTGCAGGCGAGGGTGGAAAGAGAACGTGCTGCCCTGCCGGACAAGGATGCAGAGGGTTTTCAGGAAAAACAGCTTGCTATGTATAAGCAACTAGCTGCCTCGTATCAAACGGATGCCTCCATTTGGCAGACGGTTGCAAACAGCATCATGGCTGTCTTATTAAAGTAAAATGAAGGGCCCCGGCGACAAATACGGTCGATTCGGAGCCCTTTTTTAGCTAATGAGAAGAATAATTTCAACTACGCCTCATGAACCGTCCTAACGGACTCGCCAATCGGCGAGTTTCCATTTAAAATTTAATCCCGCCATTTTTAGGGGGAATCCGGTCTTTGCTTAAATTTTTGTCATTAATCTTTGGCTCAATCCCTAGAATGAAGTTTCTAATATTAGAACGGTGCAGGAAGATTAGCAAGAAGAAGAATAGGAGAAATATCAGTTCAAAATCCAGTTTCGGCGACATCAGATCAACGACCAGCAGGCTGAGTCCGACAGATATGGAACCGAAAAAAACATACTTGGTCAAAAAAATAACGGCAAAGAAGGTAATGTAAGCAATCGCGAGCAACGGAAGATTGGCAACCAACAAAGCGCCAGCGGTTGTGGCAATGGCCTTGCCTCCGCGAAAGCCGGCAAAGATGGGAAAGCAATGGCCAACTACTGCTGCGAGACCAAAGTAAAGCGGTTCTGCATCAAGCTGGAAAAAGTACGGGAGTGCCGCAGCCAATGCTCCCTTGGCTAGGTCGATCACCAGCACAAAGGCGGCGGACTTTTCACCTAAAACTCTCAGCGTATTGGTAGCGCCCGGGTTTTTACTACCGTGGTCACGGATATCAATACCGTAGACCAGTTTTCCTATAATCAATGCAGTTGGAATACTTCCGATAATATAGGAAGCGAGCAGCAGCCACGAGAACATTAGAATCATTCCCTTGTAATAGAATTTTTCTTTTATTCTATCATAAATAAATGGTGTTATTTTGATTATTTTTCACGAATTGGAAACAGCGTATGTATGAAAGCTTTCGGGTCAGGGGCCGTCCATTTTTCCTTTTAAATTTAGTCCGCTTATTTTTTGCAAAAAAATAAAACAAAGGTATTATAGTAAAGGGACGTTTTTGCCTAAAAATAGGATGTAAGGCATAATTGTAACGCACCGCATAAATTGGTAGAATATAGAAATAATAAGCTGATATTAAAATTAGGATGATGATGGATGAAAAAAGCAAGACTGATTTATAATCCTACTTCCGGACGCGAATTGATCAAACGTCATTTACCGGAAATCCTTGAAAAATTAGAACTCGCCGGATATGAAGCATCTTGCCACGCGACAACAGGTGCGGGCGATGCGACAAAGGCGGCGCGGATTGCTGTGGAACGTCAGTACGATGTGGTCATTGCTGCCGGCGGTGATGGAACAATTAATGAAGTGGTTAACGGCATTGCTGAGCAGGAGTACCGCCCGAGGCTTGGGATTATCCCGGCCGGTACAACTAACGACTTTGCCAGGGCTTTGCACATACCGCGTGACCTTTCTGCTGCAGTTGATATTATCACACGCGGGGAGCTTATTCCTGTTGATATTGGACGGATTAATGACAAATACTTTATTAATATTGCCGGCGGGGGCAGACTTACCGAGTTGACCTATGAGGTTCCGAGCAAACTAAAAACCATGCTTGGTCAGCTTGCCTATTACTTAAAAGGAATGGAAATGCTGCCTTCGATTAAGGCATCCGACCTCAAGATTGAATATGATGGAAAAATATTCGAAGGGGAAGCAATGATGTTTCTCATTGGCTTGACCAATTCCATCGGCGGATTTGAAAGGTTGGCTCCGGATGCCTCTATTAACGACGGGTTGTTTTCGCTGCTGATTTTGAAAAAAGTAAATCTGGCTGAATTTATTCGGGTTGCGACACTGGCCGTCCGCGGTGAGCATGTCAATGACCCAAATGTGCTCTATACCAAAGCAAACCGGGTAAAGGTGTATTCTGATGAAAAGGTGCAGTTGAATTTAGACGGTGAATTTGGCGGCTTGCTTCCTGCAGAATTCGAAAACCTATACCGCCATTTAGAGGTCTTCGTGCCCTATGATGATATTCGTCCGAATGACCGGCCGACGGATTGGGTTCCGGGAAAACGATATAGCTAGAGGAAAAAATATATACAATCGCGAAAGTTCGTTCCAGATGGAGCGGACTTTTTTATAAATTTTTAATTGTGTGAAAAGGTTTCAAACACTGTGTATAATGAATTAAAGACATAAGTCATGACACGGTTAAAAGGAGCGATTTCACATGGGTAAAAGGGCGTTAATAAATATTGATTATACGTTTGATTTTGTTGCCGATGCCGGGGCATTAACCTGTGGCGCACCAGGGCAGGCTATTGAGGGGAAGATTGTAGAACTGACAAAAGAGTTTATTGCAAGCGGCGAATATGTTGTTTTTGCTATTGATGTTCACGACCAAGGTGATGAATTTCATCCGGAAACAAAGCTATTTCCGCCCCATAACCTGCGCGGCACCTCGGGAAGGGATTTATTCGGGGCGCTGCAGGAAGTATATGAGGAAAATAAGGAACGGAAAAATGTCCAGTATATGGATAAAACAAGATACTCTGCCTTTGCTGGGACAGACCTTGAAATCAAGCTGCGCGAGCGGGGAGTCACGGAGGTTCACCTAGTTGGTGTATGTACCGATATTTGTGTCCTCCATACCGCCGTTGACGCCTATAACAAAGGCTTTAAGATTGTTATTTACAAGGATGCGGTTGCTTCCTTTAATCCAGCGGGGCATGAGTGGGCTCTAGGCCACTTCGAACAGTCGCTAGGCGCTGTGGTTATATAGACTTATTAATGGTAATATGGGATATAATAGTAAAAAGCTGTATTAGTACCTCGGAGGTCAATTATGAAACACATTTATCATGATGATAGTTTAAGTCTGCATACAGATCTTTACCAGATTAATATGGCAGAGACGTATTGGAGGGACGGCATTCACAATAAACGGGCTGTCTTTGAATTGTTTTTCCGCAAGCAGCCGTTTGGAAATGGCTATGCCGTTTTTGCCGGTCTTGAAAAAGTCATCCAATTTATTCAGGGCTTTCGTTTTAGTGAGGAAGACCTCGAGTATTTGAAAAATGAAGTAGGCTACCAGGCTGATTTTTTAGACTATTTAAAAGGGATGAGTTTCACTGGAACCATTCGGTCCATGAAGGAAGGCGAACTTGTTTTTGCCAGTGAGCCGATTTTGCGAGTGGAAGCACCACTTGCGGAGGCGCAGCTCATTGAAACAGCCTTGCTTAACATTGTGAACTATCAAACATTAATCGCCACGAAAGCATCAAGAATCAAGCAGGTTGTCGGCACTGAAGTAGCGATGGAGTTTGGATCAAGACGGGCTCAGGAAATGGATGCCGCTATTTGGGGAACGAGAGCTGCATATCTAGGCGGCTTCGAAGCTACCAGCAATGTTAGAGCGGGGAAAATGTTCGGGATCCCTGTGGCCGGGACACATGCCCATTCCATGGTGCAAGCCTATAAGGATGAGTATACTGCTTTTCATAAATATGCCAAGACCCATAAAGATTGTGTTTTTCTAGTGGATACGTATGATACGCTTCGCCTTGGCGTGCCAAATGCCATCAAGGTGGCAAAGGAACTGGGGGACACGATTAATTTCATCGGAATTCGCCTAGACAGCGGGGACCTTGCCTATCTTTCCAAGGAGGCAAGGAAAATGTTGGATGAGGCAGGTTTTAAGGATGCAAAAATCTTTGCCTCGAGCGATTTGGACGAATATACGATTATTAACTTGAAGGCGCAAGGCGCGAGAATCGACAGCTGGGGAATTGGCACGAAATTGATTACTGCCTATGACCAGGCTGCATTAGGTGCTGTTTATAAAATCGTTTCGATTGAAAACGAAGCGGGTGAAATGGAGGATACGATTAAAATTTCTTCCAACCCTGAAAAGGTAACAACCCCGGGCCTGAAAAAGGTTTACCGGATTATCAATAATACAAACCATCATGCGGAGGGGGATTATATCGCGATGGAGGGTGAAAAGCTTCCAGAAAAGAAGCTGCGCATGTTCCATCCGACCCATACGTATTTAAATAAGGTGGTCACGAATTTTACAGCAAAAGAACTTCATGAGGATATTTTTGTAAACGGGGAGTATGTTTATGAAATTCCTTGTTTGGAGGAATCCCGGGATTATTTAAAACAAAATTTGGCTGCTCTTTGGGACGAATACAAGCGGATGCTGAATCCAGAGCATTACCCAGTGGATTTAAGCCAAAAATGCTGGGATAACAAAATGAGAAATATCGAAGAAGTGAAAGAAAAAGTAGAAGCGATGAAAGAAGAAGAATAACAAAAAGGCTGCCCCCGAAGTTCATCATGATTGAGGGGGCAGCCTTTTTGTTATTTTTACTTTTGTTTAAAGAAATCGATAAAGGCATGGTAAATTTCGATGCCTTGGAAGGTCAGAAGCCCAGCTGCTGTTAAGGAAAAGTAACCAATCATTAATAGTCGGAACCACATTGCCATTTATATTTCCTCCCTTATTTTTAAATTTATTTAAAAAAGGGAGGCTTTAATCACATAGTTAGCTTGATAAAAAATGGGGATAAGAAAACTTTGCTTTCTGCTGAAGTTGGTCTGGAACAATTGGAGAAGTATTGCTGCGAAAGGCATGATAGATATAAGCAGGAAGAATAGATGCAGGTCAAATGGCTGTTTTTTCTCATCGTCCCATTGATGCTTCGCTGTCCAATCATCTAATTGAATGATTGCCTTGCTATCTGGATGGTGGTGGGGAGGCGAATTTGAAGAATGCAAAAAGGTGAAGGCCAGAAAGGCAAGAAACATGATGATCGAGAAGCCTTTTATCATCTTCATCGCGATCCACTCCTTCCAAAAGGGATAATTTAATCATATACACTATCATTATATTTTAAAACAAAAATATTCTGACAATTTTTGTGCCTATTTTACAATATTATTTTTTCAAGGACAAACTCGCATCTAAATCAGATGAAAATGTCTTTGATATGCCGGATCAAGGACAAAACTGGTTAAAAACCAAAAGGAAATGTCCTTGATAAGCGTTATGAAGGACAAAACCGGTTAAAAACCAAAAGGAAATGTCCTTGATAAGCGTTATGAAGGACAAAACCGGATGAAAACTAGAAGGAAATGTCCTTAATAAGCGCTATGAAGGACAAAACCGGATGAAAACTAGAAGGAAATGTCCTTGATAAGCGTTATGAAGGACAAAACCGGATGAAAACTAGAAGGAAATGTCCTTGATAAGCGTTATGAAGGACAGAACCGGTTGAAAAGCAGAAGGAAATGTCCTTGATAGGCGTTATGAAGGACAAAACTGGTTGAAAAGCAGAAGGAAATGTCCTTGATAAGTGTTATGAAGGACAAAACCTGTTAAAAAGCAGAAGGAAATGTCCTTGATAAGCGTTATGAAGGACAAAACCGGATGAAAACTAGAAGGAAATGTCCTTGATAAGTGCTATGAAGGACAAAACCCGGTTAAAATCAGTAGGAAATGTCTTTGATAAGCCGGACAACGGTGCTTTTCGCATTTGATACTGCTTTATGTTAAAATCTTGCTAGTAAATAGAGACGTAAAGGAAGAAGCAAATGAGCAGAGCATTACCAGTCAATAAAAATGATTTTATAGATGTTATATTTGAAGACTTAACTCATGACGGGGCAGGGGTGGCGAAGGTGGAAGGCTATCCGCTGTTCATACCGAACGGTCTGCCAGGTGAAAAGGCGAAAGTCAAAGTCATCAAGGTTAATAAAAGCTACGGGATTGGGCGATTAATCGAGCTTTACGAAAGAAGTCCGTATCGGGTGGATATCCCTGACAGTGAGAAACCGAAATACGGAGGCTGTCAGCTTGAGCATATCAGCTACGAGGGGCAGCTAAAGTACAAGGAAAATCAAGTCAGGCAGGTACTCACACGGATTGGTAAATTGGAGGATGTGACAGTTCACCCGATTTTAGGAATGGACAACCCATCGCATTACCGGAACAAAGCCCAGGTGCCTGTCGGTGAAAAGGATGGCAAGCTGGTTGCCGGCTTTTTTAAGCCAAGAAGTCATGAAATTGTTGATATGGACGAAAGTGTCATCCAGTTGCCTGAAGTAAATGAAGCGGTTCAGACAACCAAGGAAATCTGCAGCCAGTTTGGGATTCCGGCTTATAATGAGGAAACACATAAAGGTGTTTTAAGGCATATTATGGCCCGGTATGGAAAACAAACTGGGGAACTCATGGTTGTGCTGATTACCAGAACGCCGGAAATCCCGCATAAAAAGGAGTTAATTGAAGAACTCATCGTCCGTCTTCCAAAGGTAAAGTCGATTGTCCATAACGTGAATTCAAAGCGGACAAATGTCATCCTTGGCGAGAAGACCAACCTTTTATGGGGCAGCGAAGTGATCTATGATTATATTGGCGATGTGAAATTCGCAATCTCAGCGTTATCCTTTTATCAGGTTAATCCTGTTCAAACGAAGGTGCTTTACGATAAAGCATTGGAATATGCGGATTTAGACGGTGAGGAAAGTGTCATTGATGCTTATTGTGGAATTGGTACAATCTCTTTATTTTTGGCGCAAAAGGCTCGGAAGGTTTTTGGTGTCGAAGTGGTTCCGGAAGCGATTGAAGATGCGCGCAGTAATGCGGCATTGAACGGAATGACTAATGCTGAATTCGCAGTAGGGGAAGCCGAGGTTGTTATACCAAAATGGTACAAGGAAGGCAATAAAGCGGATGTGCTGGTCGTGGACCCGCCGCGCAAAGGCTGCGACGAGGCCCTCCTTCAAACCATCATCGATATGAAACCAAGAAAAGTGGTGTACGTCTCCTGTAACCCGGCAACATTGGCAAGGGATTTAAGGATATTAGAGGATGGCGGCTACAAAACACTGGAAGTCCAGCCTGTTGATATGTTTCCAATGACAACGCATGTTGAGTGTGTGGCGCAACTCATTTTAAAGTAAGGCAACTAACCGAATATTTATATTTCTAACCGTGAAAGGATTTATTTCTATACCAAAAAACCACTTCCTATAAAAATAGGAAGTGGTTTTTTATTGATAATCTTCGTGAATGAAGGTAAAATTAATCATCTGATTACGATAAATTGTATTTAAAAATATAATTCACGAACATTGGGTGTAATTATAATATGCATCATTCGTATTTTGTGTTGCCAAAGAGAAATTAATAAATTATAATACTCAATGGAAGGAATACAACTTATACTTGTTTACCAGCATGAATAACCCTTTTTGAAAGTGAGGCCAGAAATGACACAGCGAAGAATCCCTTACATCATCTTGGCTCCAGGATTGATTCTTTTAATTTTATTCTTGGTGTTACCTCTTATTTCCGCCATTTACCCAACCTTCTTTGATGGAGGATTCACCTTGGCGAACTATACTTCGTTCTTCTTGGATGATTATAATTTTGGTATTTTTTGGCGGACGATAAAGATTTCACTGATTGCGACTTTGATTTGTGTAGTGTTAGGAGTTCCAACCGCCTTTTATATTTCGAAAAGTCCAAAAAAATGGCGTGGCCTGTTAATGTCGATTACATTGTTTCCGTTGTTAACGAATTCGGTTGTGCGAAGTTTTGCGTGGATCACCATTTTAGGACAAGACGGAATTGTAAATAATGCTTTAAAGAGCATGGGGTTAATATCAAAACCACTTACTTTGCTTTATACGGAATTCGCTATTGTGATTGGCTCTGTGTATCTCTTCTTACCTCTAATGGTTATTACTTTAGTGGGGATATTAGAGAACATTGATTCGGAGATTATGGAAGCTGCAGAAACGTTAGGCGCCAATCGCTTGGTAGCATTTATGAAGGTGATATTGCCATTAAGTGTGCCGGGAATTATTGTTGGGAGTATTTTAGTTTTTACAGGAAGTTTGACAGCCTATACTACCCCGCAATTATTAGGCGGAAACCGGAACATCATGTTAGCAACCTTCCTATATCAAAATGCGACTGCATTAGGAAACTGGCAGGGTGCCAGTGTCATTGCTTTGATTATGATTGCCGCGACTTTGATTGTGATGAAGCTATTCAACTGGGTTGCGGGCCGCATGGATAAGCGAGGTGAGGCAAGTGCGTAAAAATGTTGGTTTAAAAGTCTTTACGGGTTTGGTATTTGCATTTTTGCTAGTGCCTTTGCTGATTATTATCGTGACTTCTTTTGGAACTAATTCAACTATTCAATTTCCAATTAAAGGTTTTACCCTTGATTGGTACGGCAAGGTGTTTAGCAATGAGGCCTTTATGGACAGCTTTTTTCTTAGTTTAAAAGTAGCTTTTATTGCAACACTCTTGGCTTTGATTATTGGTGTACCAGCCGCCTATTCTTTGGCGCGTCATAAGGTTTTTGGACGAAATTGGATTAAGAGTTTCTTTCTTTCGCCAACAATCGTGCCTGGATTGGTTGTTGGGTATGCGATGTATCAATTTATCGTGATTAAGTTCCAATTCCCGATTATCCAAGGACTGTTGTTAGGCCATTTCTTAATTTGCCTGCCATACGTAATCCGGGTTGTGGGCTCAACGATAGAGCAGTTAGATTTTTCAATAGAAGAGGTTTCATGGACGTTAGGCTGCACAAAATTACAGACGTTTATCAAAGTGGTGCTGCCAAACATTACTTCGGGAATTTTTGCTTCCTTTATGCTTGCGTTCATTAACTCCTTTAACAATATCCCTGTTTCGCAGTTTTTATCAGGACCAGGTGTTACCATGCTGCCAACCAGCTTAATGAATTATATTGAATACAACTACGACCCATCCGTTTCGGCATTATCTGTTGTATTAATGCTTGGGACGATTGTTTTGATGTTTATTATTGAAAAAACATTGGGGTTAGCCAGTATTTCATAGGAACAGACAGAATCCAACAGCGACGGGGGTAGAACAGCATTATGTCCTATGTTGAATTAAAAGATATTCGTGTAAGTTATGATAACAAAGCTGATATATTAAAAGATTTAAATTTATCGATTGAAAAAGGAGAATTGGTCTCCTTATTAGGACCATCCGGATGCGGGAAAACAACCACTTTAAGAGTGATTGCCGGCTTAATTGAGCCAAATGATGGCGAGTTCGTGGTTGATAATAAAAACTTAACAAAAGTGCCCGTTCATAAACGGGAGTTTGGAATGGTCTTCCAAAGCTACGCCTTGTTTCCCCATTTAACAATTAAAGAAAATGTTGCGTTCGGTTTGAAATTACGCAAGGAAAAAAAGCAAACCATTGAAAAAAAAGTAAATGATATTTTAGCCATTACGGGGTTAGAAGAGCTGAGCAATCGTTATCCAAAGCAGCTCTCCGGCGGGCAAAGACAGCGTGTAGCTTTAGCTCGTGCCTTAGTGATCGAGCCGAAATTATTATTATTAGATGAACCTCTCAGTAACCTGGATGCGAAATTACGACTGCAGATGCGGATAGAAATTAAACGAATCCAAAGTCAATTGGGGATTACATCCGTGTTTGTCACGCATGATCAAGAGGAGTGTTTCTCAATTTCGGACAAGGTGGCCGTTATGAATAAAGGCGTAATCGAGCAGTTCGACACACCTGAAGAAATTTATAAAAACCCAAAAACGGAGTTTGTGGCCCGCTTTATCGGGTTTGAGAACTTCTTTAAGCTAGCACCTACTGAAGACTGGAAGTATAAAGCAGTCGATGGAACGGTATTCGAAAGTACCCGCCAATGGGGGCCGGCAAAACGTACAGGAACCATTCGTCCAGATGATATTGAGATTTCAGAGGGTACAGAGCCAAATGCCAATAATGCTGTATCAGGCAAGGTCAAGGTCCGTACGTTCCTGGGGAAATCCTACCAATATGAGGTTGAAACCCCGATTGGAACATTGCTGGCAAATAAAGCGGATGATGTCATCTACCAAGTAGGAGACATAGTTACATTATCTATCCCTGCTCACAAGCTAATCATAGTTTAATAGGCAAATAAATTTATTAATAAAAACTTACATCTAAGAAAAGGGGACATGAAAAATGAAAAAGACAATTGGTTTAGTAGGCTTAACTCTTGCAGCTGCTAGTGTACTGGCTGCATGCGGCGGCGGAGGCAGCACTGCAAGCAAGGAAAAACCAAAAACATTGGTTATCTCAACCTTTGGCTTAGAAGAAGATAAAATGCAGGAAGATGTCTTCAAACCCTTTGAGAAAAAATACAATGTAGACATTGTGTTAGAAACAGGTACAAGCTCTGAGCGTTTAACAAAGCTTAAAAGCAATCCAAACTCAACGGTTGATGTAATCGAATTGTCCCAATCCAATGCGGCTGAAGGTGTAGCAGCAGGTTTATTTGAAAAAGTAGACAGCTCCAAGGTCCCAAATATGGACAACTTAATCGATAGTGCAAAAGAATTAGCTGCGGATGGTTCTGGCCCAGCCTACACGTTAAACAGCATCGGAATTGTCTATAATAAGAAGACAGCAGGGAAAGAAATCAAAGAATGGAATGATTTATGGGATTCCTCTTTGAAAGGGAAAATTTCCATTCCAGACATTGCGACCACCTTTGGTCCGGCCATGCTTTATTTAGGAAGTAATCACGTAAATACTGAGATTTCAAAGGATAATGGTAAGGCAGCGTTTAAAGGAATCACTGATATAGCACCAAACGTGGTAAAAACGTATAGCAAATCATCCGATTTAGCCAACATGTTCCAGTCAGGAGAAATCACAGCAGCGGTTGTCGGCGACTTTGCTGTTCCGATGATTACCGAATCCAATCCGGATGTCGCTTATGTTGTACCGCAATCTGGGACTTACGCCAACTTTAACACTATCAATATCAACAAAAATTCTAAAAATAAAGATTTAGCTTATAAGTATATCAACTGGAGATTAAGCCAGGAAGTTCAAGAAAAAACTGCCGTATCTCTAAATGAAGCACCAACCAATAAAAAGGTTGAGCTAAACGAAGAAACAGCAAAAAATAAAACATATGGTGATGTGGCAGCTCGTACAAAGAAAGTGGATTCACTATTAGTCAATAAGAACCTTGAATCTTGGATCAATCAGTGGAATAGAATTTTGAACAAATAGTTACAGTTAAGGAAAAGGGCTGAGGATCATCTTGGCCCTTTTCTCTTTAACGGTTTATCTAAAGGAGGGAATGGGAAATGAAAGCTGACTTAGTCATTATAAATGGACAGGTTTTTAACACGTTTACGAAAAAGTTTGAGCAGAAAAATGTGTACATTGTTGAAGATAAATTTTACTATGTAACAGCTGACGAGGTGGAGAATTTACAGGCCTGTGAAGTAGTCGATGCAAGAGGTCAATATTTGGTCCCGGGTTTAATGGATATTCATATGCATATTGAAAGCTCTATGACGTCCCCTGCCATTTTTTCAGAGGCTGTCCTAACCCATGGAGTGACAACAGTTGTAGCTGATGCTCATGAGATCGCCAATGTGTTTGGTATGGAAGGGTTGGAGGCGTTTTTTTTTCAGCCAAGTGTAATGGATATATTCTATGCGATTCCTTCCTCTGTTCCTTCGACGACCCCAGAGCTGGAAACGACAGGCGGTTATATTGGTGTTGAAGAAGTGAAGCAGCTCCTCAGGCATCCCAAAGTAATTGCTTTAGGGGAAGCGATGGACTTCAACGGCATTGTCAATCACCAGGATTCCTTGATCCGGCAGATTTTACTTGTTGTTCAAACCGAGAGGCCATCTATGCCTTTGGAAGGACATGTGCCGCGTGTTTCGGAATTGGAATTGGCCAAATTTTTATATGCGGGCATTACCGCTGACCACACCCATCAGTCGCCCCAATCGATTTATGAGAAAATCACCGGCGGGATGTTTTTAGAGTTTCAAAAGAAATCAATAACGCCGGAAAATATGCGTGTTATTGTGGAAAATCAATTCTATGAATATATGGCAATCATTACAGATGATGTGATGGCGGACGACTTGCTTGAAGGACATTTGGATGCAAACGTACGTTTAGCCATTTCATGCGGCATGCCGGCGGAACAGGCGCTATACTGTGCTACCTATACCCCTGCAAGACGGATGGGATTCCAGGACCGCGGCGCCATTGTCCCGGGATTTAAAGCTGATTTTCTATTAATAGATAATGTAGAACGCCTGGATATAGCGGCAGTTTATAAGGATGGAAAATTGGTACACGAGCGGGGAAATGCGATAAAGTATCCGGCTGTGAAACCTGCTTTTCCTGATCACTTCTATCAATCGATACAATGCCGGGCACTAACTTCAGAGGATTTGCGAATCAAAGTGAATTCGGCTGAAAATGCTGTCGTCAACGTGATGCAAATTTCCGAAGTGGGTACCTTTACTGAACATGTACAGCGGGAGATGGCCGTTACAGATGGTTATTTAGATTGGGAGAATAGCGGGCTGGCCTTAATTGTAGTGATGGAACGATATGGGAAAACAGGGGACATCGCCTATGGGTTTGTTGAGAATGCATTATCTGAAAAAGGAGCTGTAGCCACTACTTGGGCACATGATCATCATAATTTGATGGTAATGGGGACGAGTGCGGCAGATATACTTGCAGCACAGAAACAATTATTGGACATGCAAGGCGGATACGTCGTGACACAAGCGGGACAGGTGCAAGCCGTATGTCCATTGCCAGTCGGCGGGATTATCAGCGATGCACCGATTCAAGAACTAGGCAAGCAATTAAAAGAAGTACGCCAAGCGATGATTAAGTTAGGCTATCGCAACAGTAATGAGATTATGTCTTTTTCAACTTTATCTTTGCCGGTTTCACCTGCAATCAAAATTACCGACAAAGGGATGATGAATGTACGTTCGCAAATGATGATCCCATTGGTGGAGGGTGAGGAAGTTTGAATTTACTCATTAAAAACGCCTGGATATTGACGATGAATGAAAAAATGGAGCAGTTTCAAGCCGGCTATTTAATAGTAGACGATGGTAAAATTGTAGAAGCCGGTCCAATGGATTTGCTCCCAAAGAAGATGACCTTTAACCAATGCATTGATGCCAGAGGGGCGATTTTGCTGCCGGGTATGGTCAATACGCATACTCACATCGGGATGATCCCGTTTCGTTCTTTAGGTGATGACTATCCTGACCGGCTCCGCCGCTTCTTATTTCCATTAGAAAACGAATGTATGAATGAACAGCTTGCCTATACCAGCGGAAAATATGCCATTGCTGAAATGCAGCTTGCCGGTGTGACAACCTTCTTTGATATGTATTATTTTGAGCAGCAATTGGCAGAAGCCGCAGAAGAAATGCATAGCCGCGGCCTTTTGGCTGAAACAGTCATTGACTCCGTAACGGTCGATGTGCCGGAGCCAATGGGCGGATTGAAATACGCCGAAGGGTTTCTGCCAAGATGGCATGGAAATAGCAGGATTCGGGCAACGGTAGCACCGCATGCACCTTACACGAACACCATCGAAGTGCTCCAGCAAGCGGACACTTTGTCCCAAAGGTACGATGTGCCGTGGATGATGCATGTTAGTGAAATGGATTTTGAAATGGAGAAGTATCGTAAAGAACGCAATCAAACGCCGATTGAATTCTTAGAAGAGATTGGTGTGCTAAGCTCAAGGCTGGTAGCTGCCCACTGTATTCATTTGTCTGATCATGATATTGAATTGCTGAAGAGGTATGATGTAAAGGTTGCTCATTGTATCGGCGCCAATACGAAATCCGCTAAAGGAGTGGCCCGTGTCCAGGATTTATTGTCTGCGGGTGTGACAGTTGGGCTGGGAACAGATGGCCCAAGCAGTGGGAATACGCTCGATTTATTCAGCCAAATGCGCTTGTTTGCAAATTTCCATAAAACTTCTTTACATGATCGCAGTGCCTTCCCAGCTGAAGAGATTGTGAAGTTAGCGACCATCGGGGGAGCGAGGGTTTTAGGTATGGAGGACAAAATTGGCTCGATTGAGGCGGGAAAACAAGCTGACTTCATTCTAGTGGAAGTCGATTCAGTCAATATGTTTCCTATTTTTGATCCGTACAGTGCTTTGGTGTACTCTGCAAATTCCGGAAATGTAAGAGATGTATTCATTGATGGAAAGCAAGTTGTGGCAGAAAAACAATTAGTAAATTTTGATGCAACGAAATTAAGAGCAGAGCTTACAACCGCCATGGAAGAATGCGGATTTAAAAAAAGGGCTCTAAAAGCAATGGAGGGAAAATAGCCTGTTTGCAGGTAACGCTAATGAAGAAGTGGTAACCGCAGAACAAAAGGCCGAGCGTTTTTAAAGTTTAAATAAAGGTTTATGAAAAGGATAGACTGAGCATTTTTAAGCTGCCGGCTATCTTTTTACGTTAAACCTTGAAGCGCCAATTTTCCCATTAACTGCACTAGTTAGTTGCAAAAGTTGAGATATGGCAGTGAAACGGATTAGCTTTTGGTGAAATGTGGTATCCTGTTGTTAGGAAATAAAGAGAATAAAGGAGAGATGGAAATGTCCTATATCGTTGATTTTAAAAATGTTTCTACGGTTGGCTTAGAGTCTTCACCGGCAGCAGAAGCGCTTGCTGGTTTACGTGCTCATGAAGCTCGTTACTTTATGAACAAATACAAGCATGAATTTACGGTTGTACCAGCTGGCGAAAGTGGGAAAACCCTTGATTATGTGAACCGAATTTTGAAAGAAGAACGTGATATTGAGTTTGCGGCTAAACCTCTAGAGACGTCGCGTTTTCAAGTGGAAAATATCGATTGGACGTACGTCTTTTATGAGGACGGTCTTTCGGTCAACGTCCTGTATACAGTTGATAATCCTAAGAAGCGGGCCGTTGGTTTTAAGCTTTCTGAGGGGATGGAAGTACCAAAGGAGTTAGAAGGAAAGTTTAAGTTTGCAAGGCAGAAGTCTAAACTAGCTGGAACAATTCGTGGCTCATTTTTTGTAATTAAAGGTGAATATTAAAATATCTAAGCTGGGAAGTTCTAGTATTATCTACAGATATTGCTAACAACGTGTTCTCCTTATATCATTAGTTATATAGAGAATGTTAAAGGGGGGAATACGTTTATGATCCCAGCAAAAATAGATCCCTTATCTATCACTACAATAAGGGAAAAAAGCCCGGAATCCATCGTTGATTGGTTCGACCAACATAAACAATCGTTCTATACTCTGGGCTGGTCTTATCTTAGGACTCAGCAGCAAATGGAAGAACTTTTTTACCGGTCCATTATCAAAGTGCACAAGGAATTACCTCGTTTTAAAAGTGAAACAACTTACGAAACGGGGGTTACATCCATTTTTATACATACCTGCCGAGAACTTTCTAAAGATAGAAGTTTACAAGACTCAGAGGAAAGTGAACCACGTCAGGAATTATTTAAAGCGTTTGATCAGTTGAAAGAGGATGAGAAAGAAGCGGTGGTCCTTACATATGTAAAAGGAATCTCCCGGGAAAATGCGGCACATCTTCTCCAAGTCTCAGTGGATAAGATGAAAGAGCTTTTGTTTTCTGGTATCCAGTCACTTAGAAAAGAATTGGGGTACGGATCTGTCTTTAATGGCTGTAAGGAGTATCATAAAAATTACATCGATTACTTGGAAAGAACGCTGGAGCGATCGAAAAAGATTGATTTCGAGGTACATATTTATCATTGCCAAGACTGTCAGGAGGATTTGGGTACCTTTCAGGATGTCATGTTAACCATGGTAAATCTTACTGAAAGGATGAAGGATTTCCGTGTGCCATCTGAATTCATGGAGAACGTCAAAGCTAGGCTGGCAGAAAGGGAAAAGCAAAGACAACAGAAGAATAAGAAACGTAAAAGAATGGGCATTGTTTTTGCAAGTGTTTTAGCATTATTAATGGGTATAGAAGTTTTTACAGGGTCTTTTACCAACCTATACTATACATTAACAGAAGAAGATCAAGAGTTGCGTGCCGTACTGCAACAGGGCCTAGGTGAAAGGCTGAACCTGGAAGCGGAGAGCGCGGGGGTGAAAATTAAGATCAAGAGCGCGATTGCTGATGATGTTCAAACGCTTATCCTTTATGAAATAGAAGATACAGAAGAAAACAATCAATATGTGATGGATTATAATGAAGGTTTTTTTGTAGAGAACGAACATGACATCATGAGCCGTGAAACATATCCAAGGTATTATCCTCCTGACCTTAAATCGGCGGAAAATAATAAAGAAAAGAACGTGTATCGTGGGAAGATTAGTCTGCTGCCACTAACATCGGATAACGGGACAATCAAACTCAAGATCACTAAGCTTCAGAAATTGATTCGTGATTCCTCTGGTCAGAATAGTTTTAGGCCTTACGGGAACATGGAGAATAAAACTGGGGAGTGGAACTTCGAGATTCCTGTTACAAAACAGCCATCTACCGAATATGCGCTGAATGAAGAAACAGACATCGAGGGGATCCCAATTCGATTTGATAAACTAACGATTGCTCCAACAGCTACCATTCTGCAATATGCTATTAATAATGAACAGCCAGAAAAACGGATAGATCTTCTTAATTTTGACAATCTAGAAGTGAACGATAAAAAAATGAAAGCTGATATGTATGGCAGCAATTATTTGGATTTACACCAAGATATGAATTGGACTACTTTTCAAACATATTTTAACCCGCTTTTTGGAGAAAAACCTAAAGAGATCAACGTTCAATTCAAATCTGTTCTTTTAACGTTTGAAGACCACAAAACCATTGAATTACTGGATGCTGCTAAGGAATATCCTCAAACCTTTGAGTATGCAGGCAGTACAATCTCCATCGACCAGGTAGAAGTTGGAGAGCCTACCAATGTTGTGATAAGCAATCATGAAATTAAGAATCGGGCATATGAGTCGCTTAACTTCAATATTGTGGGTAAGGATGAAAATGAAATTAGTTCAATGGAGATGGATTCAGAAGGAGTGCTCGTTGATAAAAATGGGAAAGAATACGGTATGAATGAAATCCCTGTCGCATATGAAGAAATCGAACAGCCCCGTAATTCTTTTACAGTTCAAAGAATGAGGTTACACGGTAACAACCCTGGGGACAAAGTGATCCCTAAAAGGCTGGAGATTTATGGGTATAGCACTACGAGATATTTAGATGATGTTGTGAGGGTTTCGTTGGAATAACGTTTTGTATATTTTTCCAAAATAAGTCACTCTCATGTACAAATCATCAGGGATATGCTATGTTTTCATTAGTCGGAAAATTTAAACTAATAGTTTAATAGGAGGGAAATAATGGAACATATTTTAGTAGAAAAACAGAATGGGGTTCGCACCTTAACACTAAACAGGCCAGAGCGTCTCAATGCTGTCAATGATAAACTTAGTGCTGAGATTATTCAGGCTATTGCAGAGGCATCTGCTGACGATGAAGTTCGAGTCATTGTGATAACTGGGAGTGGACGTGGTTTTTGTGCGGGTCTTGACCTGTCTGACTATGCCAAGAGAGATAGATCCACTTTTTCCCGCCATGAAAAATTAGATGACTTGGGTTGGGTTGGTCATCAGGCGTTAGGAATCGTTCATTGTGATAAACCTGTCATCGCCGCGATTAACGGAATTGCAGCTGGTGCAGGACTCGCTCTGGCTCTTGCCTGTGACCTGCGTTTTATGTCTGCTAGTGCAAGGGTAACTGCTGGATATATTCGCCGTGGTCTTAATCCGGATGCGGGAATGACCTACTTTTTACCACGTTTGGTAGGACAGGGGAAAGCAGCGGAATTGATATTTACGGGTCGCGATATCTATCCTGAAGAAGCCGAACGGATTGGTTTGGTGAACGGAATATTCCCAGACGAAGAATTTCATGATAGGGTTATGAATTTTGCCAAGGAGTTAGCGGAAGGACCGCCTGTTGCGCTGACCCTTTCCAAAAGATTGCTTGCAGCAAGCCCTGACTCGGATCTTACAACAATTCTAAAACAAGAGTTAGCTTCAATTAAAGTTTGTTTTGGAACAAAAGACGTCCAAGAAGGGGTAAAAGCTTTTGCCGAGAAACGGAAACCTGTTTTCCGGGGAGAGTAGTAACAAGTAAATTAAAAGAATGAATAAGTTTCGGGGGCCATCCCCCGTCTTTTTTTTGCCAATTTTTCTACAACGGTTTTCCATGATAAAGTATGGTAATATGGAATCATGTACTTAAGTTGTAGATAGTAATAACCATTTTTTTTTGGAGGGTTGTAAAGATGAGTCAAAATGGAATACCTTCCGCACTGAAAGGCAAAAGTGCTGCTATTTCAAATAATCGTTCCGGCCTTATGGCTGATATAAAAGCTCTTTTTAAGGGACCTGTCTTAATAGCCAATGTACTGCCCGTCTTTACTGGGTTTTGGCTGGCACTTTATTTTACCAGCGCCTCTTTTTCTGATTACTTGAATGTATTTTTGCTGACCATTATCGGCAGTACGCTGGTCATGGGCGGAGCACTTGTCATCAATAACTGGTATGATGTCGACATCGATACTGTCATGGATAGAACGAAGCATCGGCCGACCGTAACAGGGCATATTCCTCTGAACGTCGTGTTAATAATAGGAATTGTCCTCACAGTACTAGGCTTCATTCTTTTGTCTTTTACAAGATGGGAAGCAGTGATTTATGCTTTCGTAGGCTGGTTTACTTATGTCATCTTATATACGATGTGGTCCAAACGGAGGTATACACTTAACACCGTGATCGGCGCCGTTTCTGGTGCTGTTACCCCGCTAATCGGCTGGACGGCAATTGAGCCTGGGACCCATATTGTTCCGATTATGTTATTTCTGATTATCTTTGTTTTCCAAATGCCTCATACCTTTGCGATTGCGATGAAGAAGTGCGAGGAATACCGTGCAGCAAAGGTAGCGATGCTTCCTGTGGTACATGGGTTTGAAATGACGAAGCGGCAGATGGTGGTCTATATTGCCTGCCTATTGCCATTGCCGTTTTATTTAGGCTCGCTCGGGCTCACCTTTGTTGTCATTGCGACAGTGATGAACCTTGGCTGGCTAATTGTGAGTATCAGCGGATTTTTTACAAAAGATGACCTGAAATGGGCCCAGATTAATTTTCTGTACTCCGTAAACTATATCACCATCCTGTTTCTTTTGATGATTGTGGTTACATTGCCAATATTTAAATAGGTTATTTAGCAGCTGTCCTTATGAAAAATAAGGACGGTTTTTTTGTTTTTTTAAGATGATTTTACTTTATTTCACAAATTTGTCATTTTTGAATTCTCCCCCCTTTTTTCACTCTTTTTTTCTATTCCACTATAGAAATATTTCAATTAACAAGTTAAAAACAGTGAAAATACAGCTATTTTCCATACTCTTTTTCATAAACTTTCGGATTTTAGAAAAAAAGTACAATAATTTTCCCTTTTTTCTTCCGATTAAAATCACTTATGAAATGTGATGCAGTTCACTTCGCTGAGAATCGTTCCTAACTATGATAGAAGTAAGAAAACAGAATAAATCAAAAGGGGGATTCACAAATGGCATCTGCAAAAGCAAATCGCAATAATAAGCCAGGCAAGCAGCATGAAGAACCATTAAAAGGTACATGGATTTCCGTAGGTGTGGTTGGCGTCGTTATTCTCGTTACTTATTTAACTTTATATGGACTTTATATGACTAGAGTATAGGGGGGAAAGAAATGAAGATGCATCTTGATGAAAAAATATGGCTGGCATTAAGCTTCGGTATAATGATGATTTTCATGTTAATCACGGGCTATCAGGCTGTTGCTGAAGGAATGGCACCGCCAAGTAATATCCAAACTATCGATTCGCAAAAAGTAGATCAAACAGCGCCTTTTGATAAGCCTGGAATTAAACAGATTGGCGATCATGAATACGAAGTAGTCATGACATTGCAAGTATTTAGCTTTAATCCTGGAAATATTGAAGTTCCAGCTGGATCAACAGTGCATTTTATCTTAACATCAAAAGACGTTGTCCACGGCTTTGAAATTGCCGAAACAAACGCTAATGCAATGGTAACACCAGGTTATATCTCAAGAGTTACCCAAAAGTTTGATAAACCGGGAAGTTATTTAGTGCTATGTAACGAATATTGCGGTGCCGGTCACCAAATGATGAGTACTACAATTACGGTTAAGTAAAGGGGGGAAAGGCTATGGAAACAGCAATAAATCAAACGTTTAAAACAAAAGCAACTAAATTGCTAGGTGTTAATAAAGAAGACGCAAAAATTTCGAAAACATATTTATTTGTATCATTTGTCATCTTGTTAGTTGGTGGATTTTTAGGGTTAGCACAGGGTTTAAACCGTGCCGGTCTTCTTGAACTGCCATCGTGGTTAAACTATTATCAGGTTCTTACGATGCACGGTGTGTTCATGCTTCTTGCCTTCACTACTTTCTTTACATTTGGTTATCTGTATGCAGGTCTTTCACATGAACTGGGAGGGCTTCTTCCAAAGGTTAGAAAGTTTGTCTGGACTGCGTTTGCATCCAAGATTATTGGCGCTGTATTGGTTGTTATTCCAATCCTCATGAATGAAGCATCAGTAATGTACACATTCTATCCGCCTTTAAAAGCACACCCAATGTTTTATATCGGTTTAGTATTCTTCGCAGTGGGTATGTGGTTGTGCAACGTTGGCGCATTTATCCAAGTAGCCAATTGGCGGAAAAATAATAAAGGAAAGCATGTTCCAATCTTCTCTTACTTTGCAACCGGTATCAACGTTCTAATGTTTTTTGCACTTATTCCTGTAGCAATTGAAGTTTTATATCTAATTCCTTGGTCTTTAGGCTGGGTTAAGACGGTTAATGTTATGGTTTCTCGTACATTATTCTGGGCCTTTGGACATACGCTCGTAAATATCTGGTATTTAACAGCTACTTCTGCATGGTATGTCATTGCACCGAAATTAATCGGCGGCAGACGCTGGAGTGACACATTAACCCGTGTCGTTATTATCGCTTTGGTAATCATGAACATTACCGGTGGATTCCATCACCAAATCATTGATCCAGGTATTTCTTTACCAGTTAAAATGATGCACGTATTTATGAGTTTAGCAATTGGTTTCCCATCATTAATGACCGCTTGGGCCATGTTTGCAGTATTTGAAAAGACTGCAAGAAAGCAAGGCGGAAAGGGACTGATCGGCTGGTATAAAAAAATGCCATGGGGCGATGTTCGTTTCCTAGCGCTATTTATCAGTATGGCTTCGTTTGCTCCAGCGGGTGCCGGTGGTATTGCGCAAACAACCAACCAATTGGACACAGTTGTTCATAACACGATGTGGATTGTCGGTCACTTCCACTTAACGCTTGGTGTAACTGTCGCATTGGCATTCTTTGGGATTAGTTATTGGTTAGTTCCATATATTTCAGGACGTGTTCTAACACCACAAATCAATAAATTAGGCGTCATCCAAACTTGGATCTGGACAATCGGCATGATCTTTATGTCAGGTGCCATGCACACAGTCGGATTATTTGGCTCACCACGAAGAACTTCATTTACAACATATGGCGATCATGCAACAGCATTAGGCTGGAACCCATATATGATGGCAATGGCTGTCGGCGGTACTTTGTTAATCATCGGTGTTATTCTTCAAGTGTATGCGGTAATTAATATGATGTTCTTTGCACCAAGAGGGGAAACAGAATTCCCAATTGCGGAAGCAGAAGAAAATGCTTCTCCAACTCCTTATTGGACAGAGCGCTGGGGACTATGGATTGTGGTTATGCTATTAGTCGTCGCAATGGCATATGTCGTTCCACTAACAGAATTTATTGTCAATGCACCTCCAGGATCACCAGGGTTCAAGACTTGGTAATTAGAAAAGCGGAAGCGCCTTGCACAGGGGCGCAAGGCATAAGACGAGTTGGCGAGAAGGCTGCTCTTTAGCCTTCTTGACGGATTGGCTGTAGACCTTCGAGCCCCTAGGCGCTGAAGCTGGACAGTTTTGATAACAAAAGAGATAGCTCGTTTGCTGGGCTATCTCTTTCTGCTAAAAGAGAGAGAACTTTTTTAAAAATAGGTTTGGGAAGTGGTCGTTATGATCAAAAATCGGCATCAGGTAATTTCACTATTAGTCGTATTTGTGTTTGGATTTGTTTTATTTTATACAGGCACAGACGGTTTTCGAGCCTTTACGGCGGAAACAGCCAGGGTCAACAGGCTGCTGGACGAGAAGCCGAAATTTCCTAAAATAACATTGGAGGACAGCAAGCAACGGGAATATTCCATCTCTGAATTCAAAGGGAAGTACGTATTTATTACCTTTCTTTATACGTCTTGTACATCTGTCTGCCCGCAGTTGGAAATGAACATGTCAAAGGTTTACGAACAGATCCCGAAAAAATATTTGGGAAAGGATATCGTATTTTTGAGCATCAGCTTTGACCCATCCAGAGACACTCCACAGACGCTGGAAAAATACCGCACTTATTTTAAAAGTGATGGGGAAACCTGGCGGATGGCAAGGGTTCCGGACAAGAATGAATTGGATGCTTTGCTAAAAGAATTTGGAGTGACTGTCATTCCTGACGGATACGGGAATTTCACTCATAATTCAGCATTTTATTTAGTAGACCCGAAAGGCAGTCTTCAAGATGTGATGGACTATAAAAAAATAGATGAGGCAGCCGATAAGGTTGTCAAGATTCTAAATCAGGAAGCGGGGGAATAATCAATGCAACAATTTATATATGGATTATTGTTACTTATTGCCCTAGCTATTCCGCCTATTGCCCATTTTATGGAATCTGTGATGATTATTCATATGCATATGCAAATGCCAATGGTGGTGTTTGCGGGATTCCTGATGGCACGACTTTTTATGGACCGCTTTCCGAGATTTTTTGATAAATGGAACGGGAATGGCGTTCCGGGAATTTTATTGTTTGTCATAATTGTAGGCTTCTGGACGCTGCCGCGTTCGATGGATGACGCTTTAACAGAACAAAGCGTAGAGGTATTTAAGTTTGTGAGTTTATCGCTTTTAGCTGGATTTCCCTTGAGGGACAGCTGGAAAAGGCTAAATTCACTTGGAAAAAACATTCTTTTTATCTTCTTCACCATTCTGTTTCTGGTGGTAGGCTGGCTTTATATTGATGCACCTGTCCAATTATGCAATAACTACTTGGTTATCGAGCAAATCACGCTAGGCTGGGGCTTCTTGACTACGGCAATATGTATAGTTATATACTTGATATATATTACTTTTACGGACCGGACGAAATATGAATAATAGAAAGGCAGCCGCTTGGAGTGATTTCCGGGCGGCTGTTTTTTGGCAAATAAAGAGGGATGTTTAATGGCAGTGTAGAAGTAGATGTTTGGAAGATAAAGAGGTGATTTAATAATGATTGAAGTGTATTCAAAAGAGGATGTTATCTGTGTTGAAGGGACCGTGGAAAGGTTTGGCCGCAAAATTTATGCTTATTTAGTAGACGGCATGTTAGTTGATACGGGTCCTCAATCCATTGAAGAGGATTTTATTTCTTTTTATAAAGAACATTCATTTGATAAGGTTGTTTTAACCCACAGCCACGAGGATCATTCTGGAACCGCTCCGTGGATTCAGGAAAATCGCGATATTCCAATTTATGTCCATCCAAAAGGGGTCGGCGTTTGTGCGGAGTTTGCTCCCTATCCGAAATACCGCCAGATTACCTGGGGGGTACGCAGAGAGTTTCAGGCATTGCCGCTGGGAGAATCAATTCAATCGCACAAATCAACTTGGAAAGTGATTTACACCCCGGGCCATGCCGATGACCATGTTGCACTTCTAGATATGAAAACTGGACGGCTTTTTTCCGGAGATTTATTTGTTGCTCCCAAGACAAAGGTGATTATGTCGAGTGAATCGATTCCGGTCATCATGGATTCGATTCGGACTCTATTAAATTATGATTTTGGTTCGATGTTTTGCGCCCATGCAGGCTTCATACCGAATGGAAAAGACACGCTGAAGCAAAAAATGGAAAATCTCGAGAATCTTAGCGGGGAAGTGGAGCATCTCTATAAAAGCGGGCTTTCCGTAGCGGAGATTAATGAAAAGCTGTTTCCAAAAAAATACCCGCTTATTACTGTTTCGGGAGGAGAATGGGACTCAATTCATATCGTTTCTTCAATAGTCGCGGACTTTTCGAAAGGTGTTATCAATAGTGGAAGACAAGATTAATAGACTGGAAACCTATATGGACTCATTAACCGCCAACGAGTTTTTTAACGGCGCAGTGCTTGTCGGACACAAAGGGGAAATTTTATTAAAAAAAGGATACGGTTATGCATCGTTCCAATATGATATTTTCAACTCTTCGACCACAAAGTTTAGGGTAGGTTCGTTAACAAAAGCCTTCACCGCGATAGGGATCATGCTGCTGCATGAAAAAGGAAAGTTAGATATCGATCACCAGATTGATAAAATTCTAGCGGATTATCCGAATGGTTCTGTCATTACAATTCGCCACTTATTAACCAATACCTCGGGAATTCCTAACTTTACCTCCAGTCCGGAGTATTGGGTGAAAACAATGAGATTGCCGTCAAATCTTGATGCGGTTATAGATTCGTTTAAAAATTTGCCGCTGGAGTTTACTCCCGGGACGGATATGAACTACAGCAATTCCGGTTATTTGGTACTGACAAAAATAATTGAAAAGGCGTCAGGACAATCATACGCAGATTTTCTACAAAATGAGATTTTTGAAAAATTAGGGCTTAAGTGTACGGGAATTGACGATGGCCGCAGTATTGTAAAGTCAATGGCGGAAGGCTATACGGTATGGGGGGACATTATCCATACCGAGCATATCGATATGTCATTCCCGCTCGGCGCCTATGGCATGTACTCCACTTTGGAAGATTTATATATTTGGTGTCAGGCACTTTTAAAAAGCACCTTAGTAGACCAGTCGCTGCAGGAGCAAATGTTTACGAATATTAACGGGTATGGATATGGCTTCGGTTGGTTTATCGATGAGGGTGAATATAAAACTTGTAGTCATTTCGGCGATGTGAACGGTTTTGTTAATCATTTAGTGATGTATCCTAATGAGGACCTTGTGGTAATCGTATTAAGTAATCTCAATATTACTCCTGTTACGCAAATCAGCAGTGATTTAGCAAAAATAATATTTGGTGAAGAAGTGAACAGTGTTTCTCTAATTGTTCCGCTCGAAGGGGATTCGCTTCCACTGGGATCGTTAGAAGGGACCTATAAAAGTGATAAGGTTGAGATTACTGTTAGACATGATGATAATGAACTGTTTGCGGTCGTTCCAAAAATGTATGGTGTTCCCTATAAGTTCCGTTTGCAGCCAATTCAAGTTGAGGCCGCGAAGATGATTTGTAAAAGTGACTTTATCAATGATACATATACTTTTTTTCTTTATAACAATAGAGCCCCTTACAGGCTTGAATTTACTGATTGTTATGGTCAGGTATGTTTACTTGAACGGCAGAAACTCTGAAACAGGGTTCTAAGCAGTTTCTAAAAATATAGACATTAATAGACAAATATATAATTTTTTACATTATACTTTAATGTATTAAAAATGTATGCAGAATGATGAGGATTCCAAAATTTAGGGTAACTATTTTTATCAATTTTAATAAAAGTACCTATTATTATCCAAACCTATCAAACGAAACTATGTAACATCCCATTGAATCATAATTTGACATCGGAAATGTACCTTTCAGAATATGGCCGATTTTTTGGCATGCTGGAGCGGAAATTATTTGTTCAATCCCCACATTAAAGGGATGCCAACCACATCCCTGAAGAAGTCTTTTTCCAAACAATTTGGCCTTACCGCCAGACAATTCAACTCCCTGAGGATGCAGCTGGATGGGAAGGTTTCTTCTATTTTAGAAAAAAGGAAATTTGATATTCAACAACTAGAATCCAAAATTGAATATTTACAAAAAAGCATCGTTAAGAAAACCACTCAAAAAGATAAGCTTCTGCAAAAACTTCTGAGAATTCCTCAAACTAGTCCGGCCTTCCCGAAACAACATAAAAAATACCGAAACATGAAATTTTACCTCCACCAAAAAAAGCGAAGGCTCCGAAATATACAGCACAAATTGGAAAAATTAAAATCAGATGAACTAAATCATAAAATTCGCATTTGTTTTGGGTCCAAGAAGTTGTTCCATAAGCAATTTTATTTGGAAGAAAATAAATACAAGGATCATGCGCAATGGAAGGAAAAGTGGCTTGAGTCCAGAAGTTCCCAGTTTCTTGTGGTGGGTTCCAAAGATGAAACGTATGGAAATCAATCAGCCACCTATGATTTACAAAACGCCTTAAGACTCCGGGTGGCCGATCATTTTATTTCGAAATATGGCAAATATATCACCTTTCCGGAAGTGCATTTTCCCTATGGCCAAGAGGTCATTGATCAGGCAAAGATTCCTTATATGGGCTTCACCCGAAACGGCAAACCGCAAAAATATTTTTCCTCCATTACTTATCGTTTTTTGAAACAGGAAAAAGGGTGGTATGTGAACGCAACCCTTGAAAAAGAGACTCCAAAAATAGGAACATCCAACCTGAATGGATTGATTGGAATCGACCTCAATGCAGGATTTTTGGCTATTTGTGAAATTGACCGGTTTGGCAACCCAATCAAAAGCTGGACAGTGGATGTTCCGATGTATTGCCGGAGAAAAGAACAGTTGCAAGCTTCTTTAAGCGATGCGTTAAAGGAAATTCTAGCCCATGCCGTTTCCGTACAAAAAGATGTCGTGATCGAGAAATTGGATTTTTCCAAAAAGAAAGCCAGTTTAAGAGAAATGGGCACTAAATATGCGCGGATGCTTTCGGGGTTTGCCTATTCCTCCTTTCAACAATTAATCGAATCAAAAGCAAAAAAAGCGGGAATTTATGGCGCGTTACGGACTAAGTTCCCATGGTTCCGCTGCTTGCATGATTGCAAGAAGAGGCTATTATTTTAAAACGGAAAAACCAAAATATGACTCTGTGCTGTCTTTCCCAAAAAAATTCGATAAACAAAAGGCTAATTTTAATAATTGGAGGTCGCTCACGAGACACTGGGGAAAATACTACTATTTTCAGGATAAGATTGAACTATTAAAAGCGGATATTTGAAAGGAAACAAGAGAAATTGGAGCAACGCTTCCTGTTTACCTGAAAGGAAGAATAGGACCACGTACTCCAATTTTATAGGCAAGATTGCAATAATAGTGTGGCTTACAGCCAAACTAGAGTATCGAAAAGGTATCCTGTGCCGTGGATATCATTCGAAAGGATGAAGAAAATGACACTGTGACGGAAACGATGAAGTTTGGATTGGTCGAAGACTCATCCAGACGGATGTATCCATTCTAGTATTAGGGCGTGATTCCCTAACGCGATTCGCAAAAAGCTCTGTTCGTTTTGCGTGCTAAATGGAAAAGCAACAATCCATTTAGAACATATAGACAGTAATATCCATAAATGTCTATATTTTTAGGAACGGTACTGCCGTTTTATTTTTTTAAAAAGAATGGTAAATTTATCGTAAACATTATTTTAATCAGCAGATGGGTGATCAACATGGAGTTGCCAAAGGATTTTCTCGAAAAAATGAAGAACCTTTTAGATGAGGAATATGAGGATTTTGTAAAAAGTTATCACGAGAATAGATCGCATGGGTTTCGGGTGAACCCTTTAAAAATCTCGGCTGAGGAGTTTAAAAAAATCAGCCCTTTTAATCTGGAAAAAATCCCATGGGTGAAAGAGGGGTTTTTCTATGGAACAGAGGACCGGCCCGGGAAGCATCCGTACCATGAGGCAGGCTTGTACTATATTCAGGAGCCAAGCGCGATGGCGGCAGGGGAGCTAGTCGACCCGCAGCCGGGTGAGCGTGTCTTGGATTTATGTGCAGCTCCGGGTGGGAAAACCACTCATATTGCGGGGAAAATGCAGCAACAGGGATTTTTGCTCACGAACGAAATTCACCCTGCACGGGCCAAGGTTCTTTCGCAGAATGTCGAGCGGATGGGGATTAGGAACGCCGTTGTAACCAATGAAACTCCGGCGAGACTAGCCCAGCGGTTTCCGGGGTATTTTGACCGGATCATGGTCGATGCACCGTGCTCTGGAGAGGGGATGTTTCGCAAGGACCCTGATGCCTGTGCTGAATGGAGTCCTGAGAATGTAGCGGTATGTGCCGCTCGGCAGTTTGATATTCTCGAACACGCTGGGACGATGCTTCGCCCGGGGGGCAGGCTCGTATACTCGACCTGTACATTTTCACCTGAAGAAAATGAAGGTGTCATTAGTAAGTTTATAAAAGATAACCCTAACTTTGAGATAGAGGACGTTCAGGTTTATGAGGGCTTTGGAAAAGGCAGGCCGGACTGGATTTCAGATGGTGCTTCCGGTCTTGGAAAGACAATCAGGATTTGGCCTCATCAATTACAGGGTGAGGGCCACTACATTGCCGTTCTAAGAAAAAAGGATGGTGACGAAGCGGGCGGCAAGCTGAAGTACGCCAAAACCTTGTCTGACCAGAAAGTTTTAAAAAGCTATTATCAGTTTACGGAGGAGACTTTACTTGAGACGCCAAAAGGGGAATTTCTTTTATTTGGCGAGCAGTTGTACTTGCTGCCGAAGGAGATGCTGTCATTGGAAAATTTGAAGGTGGTCCGGCCGGGATGGCATCTGGGGACGATTAAGAAGAACCGCTTTGAGCCGTCACATGCCTTTGCTTTGGGTTTAAACGGAGAACAGGTGAAGCATAAATGGAGTTTGCTAAGTGATTCCCGTGAAATATCGGCCTATCTAAAAGGCGAGGCGCTAACGGCAGAGGGCCCGAAAGGCTGGTATTTGATGGAGGTAGACGGCTATTCCATCGGGTGGGGCAAGCTGTCAGATCATATTTTGAAAAACCATTTCCCAAAAGGGTTGAGATGGACGGGGATTGGTTGAGGGACATGAAAGAACATTATTATGATAAGCTATTAAATATAAAGACAAGAGCGGAGCAGCAGGGATTTCACCAGTCCCTGCATTACCATCGCTATGAGCCAACCCCCTATAGCGGACTGGAAGAATTATTTAAAACCTATGAGCTGAAACCGGGTGACCGGGTCGTGGACTTTGGCTGCGGCCGGGGACGGCTGAACTTTTATATCCACTATTTTTTTCATGCATCAGTGGTTGGAGTTGAAATGGACGAGGGGCTGTTTCAGGCCGCTTTGGCAAATAGCGAAAGCTATATTAGAAAAACAAAGAATCGCAGTGACAAAGTTGAGTTTCGTTGCTGCCTGGCAGAAGAGTATCCGGTAGCTCCTCGGGATAATCGGTTTTATTTTTTCAATCCGTTTTCGATTCAGGTCTTTCAAAAGGTTATTAATAATATCTTAGTTTCGCTGGAAGAATACCCGCGGGAACTTGATGTGATTTTATATTACCCCTCTGAGGATTATATTTATTTTCTGGAAAACCGAACGGCGTTTGACTTGATAGAGGAAGTAAAAGTGCCATTTGTTTACCGGCATAATCCAAACGAGCGGTTTTTAATTTATCGGCTGTGATTTTAAAAGTAGGTGTCCACCCTAAGAGGACAAATGTCCACGGACGGTGCTTGATACCTATTTGGAGGTGATTTTGAATGGAGAGTATAACGGTTGTTTCGCTGTTAGATGTAATTAGTGAGTTGTTTTCGGATGAGATTTCGATTGCGGTTTCCAACACTAGTGAGTATATTTATTACCGTCCGAGCAAGCGGATTGATTTGAAGATTCGCCGTGGTGATCCTTTGAAGGATGGCACGATTGCCTATAAGGCGGTGAATACTGGGCAGAAGGTTTCGGAGTTTATCGACCGTGACGTTTTTGGGATTCCATACCATGGGATGGCTGTGCCATTTTTTCATGATGGTAAGATTGAAGGCTGTGTGACGGCAATATTTCCGTCACTAACCAGCGGCAAGTTAGTCGTCACCATTAAATCAGAAGATGGCTGGATTCCAGTTCCGTTTTCACAGGTGATCTACCTCGAAGCTAAGGAAAAAAAGACCTTTGTTTACGCCGAGGGGCACAGCGGCACCCATAAATATTCGCTGCAGGAATTTGAATTTCTACTTCCAAAGGATGACTTTATCCGCTGCCACCGCTCGTTTATTGTGAATGTCAATCATATAAAGGAGATTCACCCGGACACCCATTCAACCTTTATTTTAACGATGAAAAATGGCGACAGAGTGCAGGTCAGCCAATCTTATTCGAGCTATTTTCGTAGATTGTTAGGATTTTAGAAAAATAATTCTGCTTTAGCACGTAGATTTTCTGTTTTATCCGAAAATTTCATAACTAGTCCCCGATTTCTCTAACTGAAAACCTTTATCGGTTACAATTAATATAAAATTCCATTGGGGAGTGGGATGAAATGTTGGATAGCAAATACGAACGGATTAAAGATTCAAGACTTTGGGACCGTGTAGTGACGCCGGAAGAGGCAGCATCTTGGATTCAAGACGGCATGACGCTGGGATTAAGCGGCTTTACACGTGCCGGTGATGTGAAAGCGGTTCCCTTTGCATTGGTGAAACGTGCCGAGCACGAGTCGTTTAAGGTAAATGTTTATACGGGAGCATCATTGGGCTCAGACGTTGACAAGCTGTTTGCAGAGGCTGGAATTATTGGAAAAAGGCTTCCTTTCCAAGCAGACCCGACGATGCGCGGAAAAATCAATAGCGGTGAGTTATTGTTTGTCGATCAGCACTTATCACACACTTCGGAACTAGTTCGAGCTGGAGTAATGGAGCCTGTCGATTACGCTATATTGGAAGCGTTCTCAGTTACCGAGGATGGAATGGTGATTCCGACCACTTCAGTAGGAAATTCACTATCGTTTGCCTTAAATGCAAAGTCGATTATTATCGAGATTAATTTGGCACATCAGGTGAACCTGGAAGGCTTGCATGATTTATATGAGCCTGGGAAGCAGGGCGAGCGCGGCCCGATTCCATTGACAGGGGTAAAAGACCGGATTGGCACGATCGGAATCCCGGTTGATATCGATAAGGTAAGAGGGATTGTATTTACTAACCAGCTTGACTCGCCTTCAACGATTGTTCCTCCAGATGAAGAAACGGTCATCATGGCCAACCATTTAATCGATTTTTTACGTACCGAAGTGCAAACGGGCCGTCTGACAAACCGGCTTGCACCGCTTCAGTCGGGGATTGGCTCGGTTGCGAATGCCGTTCTTCATGGCCTCTTGGATTCAGAGTTTGAAGACCTTGAAGTTTACTCTGAAGTATTGCAGGATGCCGTGTTTGATTTAATTGATGCCGGGAAGGTTAAGTATGCATCATGCTGCTCTATTACATTGTCTGAGCAGAAGATGAAAGAGGTTTATGGCAATTTTGAAAAATACCGAGATCTGCTTATTATGCGGCCGCAGGAGATTTCCAATCATCCGGAAATTATCCGCCGTCTTGGATTAATTTCCATTAACACTGCGCTGGAATTAGACATTTACGGCAATGTCAACTCCACCCATGTACTTGGAACAAAGATGATGAACGGAATCGGCGGTTCCGGGGATTTCGCTCGCAATGCTCGCCTTGCGATTTTTGTAACGAAATCCATCGCTAAGGGCGGTAAGATCTCAAGCATCGTGCCTTTCGTTTCCCACGTCGACCATACCGAGCATGATGTCGATGTCATTGTGACGGAACAGGGGTATGCAGACTTACGGGGACTTGCACCGAGACAGCGGGTAGAATTGATTATCGAGCGCTGCGCGCATCCAATGTACCGTCAGCAGCTGCGCGAATATTATCAGGAAGCTCTCACAAGAGGCGGGCAAACGCCTCATGTGTTGGAAAAAGCATTTTCCTGGCATACCAATTTTGCAGCCAATGGAACCATGCTGCAACCTGTATTGGAAACGGTATAAAATATTATATTGCAAAACGAAAGGAGAGCCTGAGCATGCTAGGGCTCACCTTTCATTTTGCTGGGTTTTCTCGTTCTTTTTTCTGTGAAAAACATAACTTTATGAAATTTGGGGGAATTTAGTGGATGGAGGGATAAAAAATGACTGAAAAAGTGGAAAATGTCAATCTAACAAGTGCTGAAATATCCTCGTTATGGGTTACATATCTGAACATCGGTGTCGCAAGCTGTCTATTAACACACTATGCGGAAACGTGTAATGACCCAGAAATTCTTGCTATCGTTGAGGAATCTCAACATTTTGCCAAAAAACATTTGAAGCTGATAGTAGATTTGTTTCATGAAGAAAAAATTGCTGTACCTGAGGGCTTCAAGGTAGAGAAACATGTTATCCCTCGTGCACCGAAACTATTTTCCGATATATTTTATATCCATACGATACTGCATATGTCCAAGTACGGGGTTACCTCCCATAATGTTGGAATGATTCTGGCAGCACGAGAGGATGTGCGGCAATTTTATAAGGAGATGTTTGACGATGTTTCTTATCTCCATAATAAGGTTGTAATTTGTATGCAAGAAAAAGGGATTTTTATAAGAATGCCATACATGAACTATCCAACAAAAATTGACTTTGTCAATAAAGAAAGTTTTTTAACCGGCTGGTTTGGCAGAAGGCGTCCATTGTTAGGTATTGAAGTAACCCATCTAATGGTCAATGCCAACCAGAATGAAATTGGAAGAGCACTTTGTGCTGGATTTTCTCAAGTAGCCCAAGACCAGGAGATTAGAGAATATTTTCTTCGTGGCAAACACATCTGCAAACATATCCTAAGCTCCATCCATGATGTGTTAATAGAAAGTGAGGTACCAGCACCGATGTCGTGGGATCAAGGTGTAACCGACTCAACAGCTGCACCATTTTCGGATCAACTAATGCTTTATATCGTGGGGGTTCTTTCTAATCTTGGCATTTCCTCTTATGGTGCTGCAATGTCAGCTACCATGCGCAGGGACATAAGTGCCATGTACACCGGCTTTATCGCTAAAACAGGAACGTTTGGCGAGGATGGTTTGAATTTAATGATTGAAAGAAGATGGTTGGAACAGCCGCCGCAATTTGAAGATCATGATAAATTGGCTAAAAAGGAATAAATGATGAAAATAAATGATTGAAAAAAGGGAATCAACCTGGAGAATGGTTAATTCCCTTTTTTGTATGGAGGAGATACCAGGAGAGCGGCGAATTAAAAGAAGTGTTTGTTTTTAAGGGGGAATGTTTAATGGAAAAAAAGGTGTACGTGATTAGGCATTGCGAGGCGGAGGGACAGCCAAGGGAAGCACAGTTAACAGAGAGGGGGATGCAGCAGGCGAAGGGGCTGGTTGAATTTTTGGCAGGTGTAAAGATTGATAAAATTATATCAAGTCCGTTTCGGCGTGCTGTTCAGTCGATTGAACCATTGGCTTTTTCGAAAAAAATTAGAATAGAAGTGGATGAGCGCCTCTCAGAGCGTATTTTAAGTACAAAGGCATTGGAGGATTGGCAAGAAAAATTAGAGACGTCATTTGTGGATCTAGAGGCCAAATTTGATGGCGGGGAGTCCAGTGCCGAAGCAATGGACCGAATTGTTAGTGTCGTAAAGGAAGTTTTGGCTGTGGAGACCGAAAATACGGTTATCGTCACCCATGGGAACTTGATGTCATTGCTATTAAAATATTTTCAACCGAATTTTGGATTTGAAGAGTGGAAGAACCTCAGTAACCCAGATGTCTACCTTTTGACCTTTTGCCATCAGAATGTCAGTATTAAGCGTGTGTGAGAGTAAGAAAAAGGTGTTTTTGCCTCTGTTATACGTTAGAAAGAGTAATTGAGGTGTCAGACACCATTAACAGGAGAATTCAATGGGGTTAAATAAACGAATCGATGTGCTTGATTATTTGCGTGGATTTGCGTTGCTGGGAATCATTTTGGTAAATATAGGGCCGCTGCTTTCTGTCGAGGAACCTTCCCAGAACTCAATGGACGCATCCTACTGGCGGTTTTTATATTTATTTGTAGAAGGCCGCTTTTATACCATTTTCACCTTTTTGTTTGGGGTCGGGTTTTATATTTTTATCACAAGAGCCAACGCAAAGGGCATGAACGGATATGTCTTATTCTTGAGGCGAATTGCTGTATTATTCCTCTTTGGCTTGATTCATGTCCGGTTTCATCCGGGAGAGGCATTAACCGTTTATGCAGTCTGTGGATTGATACTTTTGCCTTTTTATAAGATTAATAAAGCGGTGAACCTCATCATAGGGTTTGGTTTGTTAGTCATTATTGGCATTTCCGCCATAAAAATTTTAATGGTCGTTCCGGTAATGCTGTTAGGGATTTCGGCAGGGCAGTTCGGTTTGTTTGAGGTTGTAACCAAAAGGGTTAACCAGATTGCCGTTTTCACTATGATTATGTTCGGGTTAAGCGCAATAGGACTGCTTTATCAATACCAATATGCACCGGTTTTTTCCGAGGGATGGTCTGGGCCTTCAGGTAGAGAGGCAGCGAGGTTTATTGATATTGGCATCACAATAGGTCCGATTGTTTCGGCTTTTTATGCTGGCCTTTTAGTACTATTGCTGCAGATTCAGATTATCCAAAAGCTGCTGTCACCTTTAAAAAGCTACGGAAGGATGGCACTGACAAACTATCTATTGCAAACAGTGTTTATCTATCTGGCAGGCTATACCTTTAACCTGTTCGGAAGGGTTTCTTACATAGAAACTCTTTACATATGTCTGGCTATTTACGTTATTCAAATGACAGTTAGTGTCATTTGGCTGCGATTCTTCCGATACGGCCCGCTCGAATGGATTTGGCGGGCACTAACCTACCTAAAGGTCCCGTCAATGCGGTAACGCGCTAAAGTGCCGAGGGCCTGACCCTCGGAGCCCATTCTATGCCACAAAGGACAAAGGAATCGGGCTTGGCCTAACTGTCAGCAACAAAATTATCCAAGAACACCAGGGCACCATGAAAATCGAAAGTCATATCGGCCATGGCAAAACAGTAAAAGTGGAACATATTTAAAAAAGGTGTCAGGCACCGCTCGTGGACAAATGGGCAATTTGTCCACCGGGGGTGGACACTTTTTTTGCTGTTTTTAGCATTATTTTGTATAGCGATTGGCATAGCTTGATGCGACAAAGGCGTCGGGTTTTATTTTTGGTTCTACGCCCATAGATTCCATTCGCATGACCATTTCTTTAACAAACTCACTCGTTTTGTTTCGAATTCCCGCCCCGATGTCGATATGGCCCTCTATCGTAAAAGTAGCCCCTTGATAGACATTTGGCAGAACAATATTGATTAACTCATTTTTCTTATCCTCTGTAAACAGGGAGACGACTTCCTCCGTCAAAGATAATTCCAGTGAAATCCGCTCGTGCAGCTGAGTCATTTTTCTTGGAACAATCACCTTTTTTATACACGCCCATACGCCATTCCCCACATTTTGAATGACAATGCCAGTAATGAAAATTGTATGTGACCTGTGAACCTGAGAATCCGTTCCGACCATTAAGCGGTAATTCCCGCATGGGTCGCTTTTCATAAATTCAGTTATACGCTCGAAAACCTGTTCAAACTCCATCTTGCTCTCTTGAAGATTTTTAAATGTATGGCCTGCAGGCCTGGGATTTACCATCATGAATCCACCACATCTTTCCCTTCAAATCTTTGATGTTATTATTCTAGCTTATGGAAAAATAAGGATTGGCGTGCAGCGATTGAAATGATTCTAGGGATGGGCTTTAGAGAATTTCAGATTTAATTTCCTTTATTTGTTCAGTATGCCGCTGATCGTGCAAATAGACGTTTTCAATCCATTGGTAAAGAGGTAGATAACCAAAAAGAGGATGTTTAGCGGATTTCTCTGTCAGAATGGTTTCGTCTTTTATTCCATCCATAACATCGAGTAATAATGTTCTTGATTCATCTAGCAAATTGAGAATCTGCTGTAATTCGAAAGTTTCAGAAGAAGGGACAACGATACTAGGTGCATCTGCTTTCTTAGTACGGTCTAATAAAAATAGGTGTATCGGCTTTGGCTCGGACTTTTTACTAGTTTCAGAGTTCAGGCCATAGACAACCCCGCTGGTAAACGCCTTTTCAGTTAAATAAAGATGGTGGCAGACCTGGGCCACACTCCAACTATCTTCGCCAGGTGATTTGTTTAATTCCGCAAAACTGAGAGTCTTTATCTCATTTAGCAACTGCTGGCGTGTCTCCGCCAGTCTTTCACGATGTATCTCTAAGTCAACCATAACCATACCTCCTAAATTGGACTAACAAAATATGTCCCACTATGTTTTATATTCGGCACCAAGCCAAATATTCCTTTTCCGGCCAATCAACAATGGTGAGAAGTTGCCCGCCAGAGGTGGACAGGGTTCAAGAACGGTGCCTGATCCCCTTACAAAACAAACGATTATTTTTCAAAAACCTTAAAGGAACGCCTATTTACTAGAAATTGGACAAGTACCGTTACCATTTTTTAATAGTTTCATAACTTATTTAAAAAGCTATGAAAGGGTGAGAAAATAATTGTTTGGTTATTCAATGGTTCAAATGGTGCGTACTCATGCCCATAAATTGGACAGACATTTGCGGGAAGAAGTTTTAAATTTGTACAAGCCGTTTACATGGACGCCGTGCTTTTTGCATAAACATTTCGAGGGATTCCTTAAATGGGGCCGCAAAATGTCCGTTATTATTGAATTTGAGGAAGGCTGCTTTGAAAAAGGTTGCCATCAGGTATCCGAAGTGATGAAACAGTATTCCCGAAATAGCATGAAACGAAGTTTATCAAGTATGTCCTGCCATAGTGCAGATGTGACTCCAAATGGCTTAGAAGGGATCCTGTCGAGCTGCCATCATGTCAAAAAGGTTTATTTAAACAGGGAAGTGAAGGCGTTGCTTGATGTTGCTGTCCCTGCCGCTAATGCTAAAAACATCAAAAGAAATAACACTGTACTTACAGGGGAAGGAGTAACAATCGCGATTATCGACACTGGCATTTATCCACACAAGGACTTAGGGGATAGAATTAAAGGCTTTGTTGACCTCGTCAATAATGACCCAGACCCTTATGATGATAATGGCCATGGAACCCACTGTGCCGGTGACGCGGCTGCCAATGGTCCCTATGCAGGACCAGCCCCAGGAGCTCATCTGATTGGCGTAAAGGTGTTGGATAAATTGGGCTCGGGGTCTTTGGATACCGTCATGGAAGGGGTGGATTGGTGCATTAATTACAATGCCGGTAATCCGCCTGAAAAAATTGATATCATCAGCATGTCATTAGGCAGCACAGCTCAGCCGGGTGAAGATCTAATGGTTAAGGCTGTTGAAAAGGCCTGGGCAGCAGGTATTGTCGTGGTAGTGGCGGCTGGGAATGAAGGTCCGAATTATGGAACCATCGCAAGTCCTGGTATTAGTCAAAAAGTGATTACCGTTGGAGCTCTTGATGATAAAAATACAGTGGACCGCGGCGATGACGATGTGGCCAGCTTTTCAAGCAGAGGGGCAAAGGATGTTAAAGATGAGCTAAATAAGCCGGATATTTTAGCGCCCGGGGTGAATATCATTTCACTAAGATCCCCTAATTCCTATTTAGACAAGCTGCAAAAATCTGCAAGGGTAGACAATGATTACTTTGTTTTATCTGGTACTTCCATGGCAACACCTATTTGTGCGGGTATATGTGCATTGATTAAACAGCGCGTGCCTGGAGCAACACCGCAGCAAGTAAAAGACCTATTGAAGAATAACACAGATTTATGGAAGGACCGCGAAAACGCGATTTACGGAGAAGGCTATATTAATGCGGATAGATCTATTCCGGAGTAAGCAAATAAAGCGGAATAGGGAGATATCTCATTAATTATGGTAGAAATCAGCTGTTTTTGTTAACTTAAATCAAATTTTGGTTGACAAATAACCACCCGCCCATTTATTTTTAAACTATCAGATATCAGAATTTAATTTAGGGTGGGGAGAAAATGAGAAAGTTAAGAGCGCTGGACATCACGCTTGTCGGGATGTTCGTGGCCCTGATGGCGGTCGGGGCAAACATTACGACGATTGCACCATTTTTGCAGGTTGGCGGAGTGCCAATCACGCTGCAAACTTTTTTTGCTATTTTGGCAGGGCTAATTTTAGGAAGCCGATTGGGAGCCATTGCGATGATTGTTTATACGTTGGTTGGCATGGTCGGAGTACCTGTTTTTGCCGGCTTTTTTGGAGGACTCGGAATTATCCTTCGTCCAACCTTCGGCTTTATTATTTCTTATATTTTTGTAGCTTTTATCATTGGAAAAATCGTCGAAAAGAAAAAAAGCTTGCCTGCTTTTATTATAGCGGCTTTAATTGGAATGGCGGTCAATTATCTGTTTGGAACCAACTGGATGTACTATGCCTACAAGCTTTGGGCTGCAGCGCCGGAAGGTTTCACCTATAAAATGGCCTGGCTATGGATGGTACCGCCGCTACCGAAAGATATCATCCTGTCCGTATTTGCCGGCATCATGGCCCACCGCCTAGAAAAAACCGTCCTCTCTAAGGGACAATTCAAAAACTTAAAACGGGCATCCTAAGAGCAAAGGCAAAAAGGAAATAATCTTGAAATGTGCACCCCATATGGACAAATGTCTTTTTGTGGTGCATGACACCAAAGGAAATACCAAAAAGTGATAACAAAAAGAAGTGGCAGTACCTATTGTTAGGTTACTGCCGCTTCTTTGTTTATGAGGCCGTTTATATAGGATACATGATTTTTTCCGAGCTGCTTGGATTCGAACATTAATTCGTCGGCGAGGATATAGGCTTTTTCCATTGATACATATTCATTAACCTTATAGTAGTATAGTCCGAAAGATGCGGTATAAAAAATCAGAATGTTTTCCCTGTTGTATTCCGCATTTACTGACCCTTTTTCAATCCCATTGCGAATATCGTTAACCAAATCAACGGTTTGTTGGAAATTCCGATTTCGGAGGCAAAGTGTAAATTCCTCACCGCCGCTCCTAAACAGATAATCCTCCGGTCCAAGATAACTCTTTAAAGTGGCGGCAAACTGCTGAATGACTTTATCACCCACAGCGTGGTTATAGCTATCGTTTATTCCTTTGAATTTATCAATATCGGTTACGACAATCCCGATATTTTCATTAGATCGACTGAGCTCGGCTAATTTTTTGTCCATAAAGGTCCGGTTGAAGGCACCTGTCAAAAAGTCTGTATAGGCCATTTGCTCGAATTGGTCACGCTCTAATTTCGTTTGAATGTTTTGCGATTTTAAATAGAAGGAATGACTGACGATGTAATTCAAAATAAAGACAATGATTAACATTTCCCATTTTTGATCCTGAAGGAAATGGAAAAGAAGGCCGTTTGATATGGCAACTTTCCCATAATCCAGCATGCTGATGTCTTTAAAAATAAAATCGATGGCCTTCTTAAAGGATAATTTCTCACCCAAAAGTAGAAACAGGATGACCATCGTTGTGCCGGAAAGGTAAGAGGTAATGCAAACAATTAGAAAGATTAGAATCCAATACCCAAATGGAATGGCTTGAAAGCTTTCATGTAGGTACTGGAATAACAGGTAGGCTGCCGAGTTAGTGATCACAAAGGTGCCAGTATTATAAAAGGCATCAAAAAACTCAGTCGAGTCTGCTGTTTTTGTCCATTTACGATAAATATAAATAGAAAAACGGTAAATCGTTTCAAATATAAACAAGCCGAGCGGCCCGGCAAATAGGACAAAAGATAGGTCGTAACTAATACCATATTCAATATTGGTATTGCCGTTTTTAAAGAACACTCGAAGACGGAAGTAAAGAATGGAGAAGAACCAGTATACAATTAATATTTTTAAAAAAAGGGAATGGTCTACTAAAATACCGGAAGAACTTAAAACTGCCAAAAGTGCCGCGGTAAATAAGGAAATCTCGTATAGCTTGGCTTTATGCATGATCGTCAGTCCTTCCAAAAGGTTTCAAAGAAGAGGCAATGAATTCGCTGAATTAGTAAAAAAGAATGATTATAGGCCAAGCGAATGGATAATCATATTTTACAAAATTTCTATTATATAACCTACATTTTTTTTGAAAATATCCTGACTCAATTTTAAGTGGGAAAATAAGTCATCATTCTTTTTTCTTAAAAAGGATAATAAATTGAAGGGAAGAGATAATGTCATAGAGTTGGGGGAAATTTATGAGGGACGAAAAGTTTATGAAAATGGCCGTTGATGTGGCGCTTGATAATGTACTCCGTTATAGCGGCGGTCCGTTTGGGGCGGTTATCGTGAAGAATGGCCAGATTATCAGTGTTGGCAGCAATCAAGTAACCTTGAAGAATGACCCCACCGCCCATGCTGAGATGCAGGCGATTAGGGAAGCCTGCAAGGCTTTAAATAGTTTCCAATTAACTGGCTGTGAACTATATACAAGCTGTGAACCCTGCCCGATGTGTTTCGGCGCCATCTATTGGGCCAGGTTAGAGAAGGTGTATTATGCCTGTACACATGAAGATGCTGCGAAAATTGGGTTCGACGACCAATTTATTTACGAACAGCTTGAAGTGCCTCCTGAAAAACGCACCATTCCTTTTATACAGCTGCTCACAAACAACACTTATCAACCCTTTACTGCTTGGGTCAACAAACCAAACAAACAACAATACTAATAACAAATGTCCACCCTGGGTGGACATTTGTCAGATTGTCGAGAAAGGGTATTTTTCTCGGCAATTTTTTATTTTGTCCAAACCTAAATTACCAAACTTTTATGTTTATCCCTGCTAACTGGCCTGTTGATTTCCGCTCCGGGCAGTCGCTTTCCGCGGGGAGGTCCTGGAGCCTCCTCGGCGCTGAAAGCGCCTGCGGGGTCTCCAGTGACCTCTATATCCCACAGGAGTCGACTGCCCTCCGCTCCAATCAACAGGGAGGCAAAAACAACTAAGTATTGCACTACACCTTATCAAACTTTGAAAAGTGTACTGCACTCTTAAATGAATTTTGGCAGGCTCTAGAGAGGAGAACGTTCATATGCATTACCATTGTCTAGAAACATTTTGTCTTAATAATTAATTCACTTTTTATTTTTATTATGTATTGTGAGGTTGAAGATCTTTTTTAATTACACCTGTTGATTGGCGCGGAAGGCACGAAGACTCCTGCGGGAGTACGGGGCAGGGGAGACCCCGCAGGAGCGAAGCGACGAGGAGGCTCCCCGTCACGCCCTAAGGTGCGCGAAGTGCCTGGAGCGCCAATCAACAGACTTGTTGAAATGCCTTATATTAATAATATTTTAATATAATTAACGCGGTGAATTGTTAAAGAAAATAAGTAAAAAAAGCTGTCGATAGTTTCTCGACAGCCTAACACCGTTTCGATTATTTTGCTCCTAATTTTCTGGAGATGCGCAGCCCGAATTCAATTACTTTTTCAATCAAAAAGCTTTTCCTTTCCTCCGTTACATTGAAATTGACATAGCCGACGCTGATGGCCCCGATTAGTTCATTTTGGTGGTTGAAAATCGGAGCGGCGACGGATGACGTACCAGGTGTCCTTTCCCCGTGACTCTCTCCATACCCAAGCTTTTGAACACCCCGCAATAATTGTAAAAACGCCTCGTGTTCATTTTCAGGTACTAAAGAAGAAACAATTTTTAGCTTATCTTTTGGAGGCATGTGAGCAAGCATCACTTTATTGGCTGCCCCAATGTTCAAAGGTATCCGAATACCAAGCTGATCATAAATTCGAATCGGGTTATTCAGGCAGTCAATTCTTTCTACAACTAAAGACTCTAAACCAATAGGCTTACTAAAATAAACACTTTCCTCTACCTCATGCATTAATTTTTCCAATTCCGGGCGGATCTGCGCCACAAAGTCAAAGGTATCGTACATTTGCAGGCCATACTGGAGCCAGGCATTTCCCATTGAATAGAACTTTGTCTCAAGATCCTGTTGAATAAGCCCATGCTCCTTCATGGATTGTAATAGTCGATGCAATGTGCTGACAGGCAGTTCGGATTCCTTCGATAATTCCGAAATGGCGAACCATCTTTTTGTATCACTTCCCGCAAGAACCTTAATAATTTGCATTGCTCGATCAATTGTTTGCATGTATTTCCCTGCCTTATTTGATTTTTTAAAAATGTCTACGATATTCAGTAAATTCTAAAAATATTGACATCCACTTTATAAGCCTATAATATCATATTATAAGTTTTCCTGTCACAGGAAACCCATTCCACTATTCGGAAAAAGGAGGCGGTTTTTTGTTAACATCTATGTATAAAAAGCTCAACAGGGTCATTGTCAAACATCCAAACGATGCATTTATCAGTCAGGAGCATTTAAGTAAGGAATGGAAAAGATTCAACTATATTAATGAACCTGATTTCGCAAAAGCACAACAGGAATATGAGCAGTTTCTTGCCATTATCAAGGAGCATGTAGGGTATGTTGAGTTCTTGCCGGAATCAGAACGGGTTGGATTAGATTCACTCTATGCCCATGATCCCGTTAAATTTACGCCAAAGGGCGCCATCATTTTGAAATCAGGAAAAACATTGCGTCAGCCGGAGGCAGAGGTTTACAAAGATTTTTTACAAGAAAAAGAGATTCCGATAGTAGGAGAATTGACGGGCCAGGCAGTTGCCGACGGGGGAGACCTTGTCTGGCTTGATGACCGCACACTGTTAATCGGCCGCGGCTACCGGACAAATGATGAAGCTATCCAGCAAATTAAAGAGATGGTCGCAGATCAAGTCGATGAGGTAATCGTGGTACAACTCCCGCATGACCAAGGGGAGGACGAGTGTCTGCATCTAATGTCCATAATCAGTATCGTGGACGAAGATTTGGCAGTAGTCTATTCACGGCTGATGCCTGTGTTTCTCAGACAAATGCTGATTAAACGAGGCTTCCGGCTGGTTGAGGTACCCGAAGATGAGTACATTAGACTTGGCTGCAACGTGCTCGCGCTGGCACCTCGGGTTTGTATGGTGGTTTCTGGAAACCCTTTCACAAAACAGCAATTAATCGATGCCGGAGCAACTGTCTATGAATATGACGGAAATGAAATCTCTTATTTAGGGACGGGCGGTCCGACCTGCCTGACATGCCCAGTGGAACGAGATTAAGAAATTGGAGGATGAAAAAATGCTAAAAGAATCTGCGTTGAAATCAACAGAAGGAACAAAATTGTTCCATCATACAATTGTCAAAAGACCTGGAACAACTTACGTTAATGGCTTAACTACCTCAGACCTTGGCAAACCAATTTTGGAAAAGGCATTTGAGCAGCACGATGCTTATATTGAAGCACTTAAAAAGTGCGGTACTGAAGTAACTGTCCTGCCAAGCAATGATCAATTTCCGGACTCCACCTTTGTGGAAGATACAGCTGTTTTAACCCCGGAATTTGCGGTTATTTCCAATCCGGGGGCTGAGTCAAGAAACGGCGAAATCCAAGACATGGAGCCTGCCATCAAATCCTTCTACGATAAAATTTACTATATTAAAGCGCCTGGCACACTCGATGGCGGCGATATTTTACAAGCTGAAGATCATTTTTATATCGGTATTTCCGAGCGGACAAACCAGGAAGGTGCCGAGCAGCTGAAACAAATCTTAGAATCTGAAAACTATAAAGCTACCATTGTACCGCTTCAAAAGTTTTTCCATTTAAAAACCGGAATTGCTTATTTAGGAAATCAAACAATTGTGGCGGCTGGTGAATTTGTCGATCACCCTGATTTCAATTCTTACAAAAAAATTATTGTGCCACAGGAAGAAGAATATGCGGCAAATTGCATTCAGGTAAACGACTATGTGATCATCCCTGCAGGTTACCCGCAGACAAAACAAAAAATTGAGGAAGCCGGATATCAGACAATTGAAGTTGATACTTCGGAATTCCGAAAATTGGACGGCGGTTTGAGCTGCTTGTCGCTGAGATTTTAAAAATTGCGTGTGAAGGAGTTTGGGAGCGATGAGACAGCTTAAGTGGGGGACACCGAAGGCTTTGCGGGAGCTATTATGCGAAGTAGTAAGCTGGAAAAGTATGACATTGACGGAGGGAGAGCGTGAGTTTCCTTCCAAGGTGGCGGCGAAGCTTAAAGATTTGGCATATTTTCAAGAAAATCCAGAACACTTGGGTCTTCATAATGCCGATCTGGGCCGCCGTTTTGTAACCGCTTTATATAAACACCCGAGTGCCGCGGAAACGGTTGTATTGATTAGTCATTTTGATACGGTGAATACCGAAGAATATGGAGACCTTCAGGAGTATGCATACCGGCCAGAGGAATTAACGAAGCTTCTCCATTCCCGAATCGATGAATTGCCGGCGGAAGCCCGGGAAGATCTTTTATCAGGAGAGTACCTATTTGGCAGGGGCACGATGGATATGAAAATGGGTCTGGTCATGCATATGGGGCTGATTGAAAAAGCTTCGGTCGAGCAATGGCCGATTAATCTTTTGCTGCTGACGGTTCCGGATGAAGAAGTGAATTCTTCGGGAATGCGGGCAGCGGTTCCGAAATTATTGGAATTAAAGGAAAAGCATCAGCTTACCTTTAAGCTTTTCCTAAACGGTGAGCCGGTCTTTACCCAAGAGCCGGGTGACCGAAACTATTATGTGTACTCAGGTTCAATCGGCAAGATTATGCCGTCTGCCCTTTTTTACGGAAAAGAAACCCATGTAGGGGAACCGCTTAGCGGCATTACCGGACCGTATATTGCTTCATTTTTAACACAGAGGATGGAGTGGAATTTAAGCTTGCAGGAAAAGGTGATGGGAGAAAGAACGCCCCTTCCAGTAACACTGCAGCAAAAGGATTTACGGCTGGAGTACTCTGTTCAAACACCATACCGTTCAGCCGCTTTGTATAACGTATTTTTAATGCAGCGGAATGCGGAAGAAATTATGAATATGTTCGAGAAAGTCGCATTAGATGCAGCTAAATCATGTAACCAGGCCTATTCTGAGATTTGCAAAGCGCAGTCGGTTACTCCGGTAGGGCAGGTACGAGTGCTGCGCTATGACGAACTGGAAAAGCATGCGCTTCGAAAATTTGGTGCAGATTTTGTTGCGGGGATCAAAGCATCCGTTCATAAAAGGGAGGAGTGGGATGACCGTGAAAAATCTTTCCGTATTGCGGATGCCTTAATCATTGAGTGTCAGGAGCTTGCACCAGCGATCGTCCTCTTGTATGCACCGCCTTATTATCCTGCTGTAAACTCGTCGGAAAATGAATTGGTGAAAAAGTGCATTGCCTACGTGAAGGAACATGGTTTTGAAAAGTTCGGGCTTCCTGTCAATCAAGTCCACTATTTTAATGGAATCAGCGATTTAAGCTATGTCAATTACCAGGATGCCGGCGAAGGCTGGACCGTTTTTAAAGAAAATACACCGGCTTGGGGAACAACCTACAGCATCCCATTCGATGAAATGACCCAGCTCCATGCACCGGTTCTAAACGTCGGACCGTTCGGCAAAGATGCCCACAAACGAACCGAACGCCTTCACATCAAAAACGCCTTTGAAGAAGTGCCGGCACTCGTCGAAGGCATGGTCAAAATGCTGGTGGAGAAAGAGGTTCGCTGCTAGGAATTAATTAATGTTATTGGAACGGGTGTCAGGCACCGCGCGTGGACAAATGGGTGTTTTGTCCACGTGGGGTGGACACCGCTAAAAAAGGGGTGGGTAAAGATGGAACAAGAAGGTCAAAAGAACCAGTTAAGCAGGTCAATGAAACGGCGTCATTTGTTTATGCTTTCATTAGGTGGTGTAATTGGCACCGGGTTATTCTTAAATGCGGGCTACACGATTAACCAGGCAGGAGCAGGCGGGGCGTTAATAGGTTATTTATTTGGCGGCCTTATTTTGTATTTGGTAATGGTGTGCCTGGGAGAGCTTGCGGTCTATATGCCGGTTACAGGTTCCTTTCAAACATACGCCAGCAAATTTATTAATCCAGCAGCCGGTTTCTCGTTAGGCTGGATGTATTTCATTGGTTCCGCTACCACTGCGGGTGTGGAATTTACAGCTGCGGGTATCCTGATGCAGCGGTGGTTTCCGGGTGTTTCAGTGTGGATTTGGTGCGCCATTTTCATCGCCTTGTTATTTGTCCTTAATGCCTTGACCACAAGGGGCTTTGCTGAGGCCGAATACTGGTTTGCGGGTATTAAGGTTATAGCTGTTATTTTCTTTATCATTATTGGGGCAGCAGCTATTTTTGGCATTATTCCACTTGAAGACAGACCGGCACCATTTATGGAAAACCTCGCTCCCAAAGGGCTGTTTCCAGCAGGTCTGACAATTATTTTTGTCACCATGATGAATGTTATTTTTTCCTATCAAGGCTCAGAATTAATCGGCATTGCCGCCGGCGAAAGTGAAGAACCTCAGAAGAATATACCTCGTGCCATTCGAAATGTCCTTTTTAGAATTATTGTCTTTTATATCGCTTCTATTATTATCTTATCGGCTATTTTTCCAACGAAGGAACTTGGCCTGCTGGAAAGCCCGTTCGTTACGCTGATGGATATGGCGGGAATCCCATTTGCTCCTGATATTATGAACTTTGTTATTTTAACCGCAATTCTTTCGGTGGGGAACTCCTGTATTTATGCTTCCACCCGGTTGCTTTGGGCGATGGCGCATGACGGCATGGCACCAAAGTATTTCGGAAAATTATCCAAACGGAAAGTGCCGTTCGCAGCCCTTGTGTTTACGATGATTTTCTCGTTATTGTCGCTGCTTACAAGCGTGTTGGCGGCAGATACAGTGTTTGTGCTGCTCATGTCCATTGCCGGTATTTCTGTTACCATCTCGTGGATAGGGATCGCTCTGTCCCAGCTTATGTTCCGGCGCAAGTTCTTGCAAGCAGGCGGAAAATTGGAAGACCTGCAATTTAAGGTCCGCTACTATCCTCTAGTTCCGCTCGTTTGTATCATCTTCTGTGTATCGATATTAATATTCTTGGCCTTTGACCCAACTCAGCTGACCGGGCTCCTGATTGGACTAGGCTTCTTATTAATTTGCTATTTGTTCTATTACTTTAGAAATAAGAAGTTGGAGAAACTCAGCACAACGAATAACGAAATAAATCCACTTTAAGAAACATTGTTATTTAACTGACTTGCTTGGAAGCAGGTCAGTTTTTTCTTTAGCTAATAGGAAAGTATAAATTCAACTACGGCTCATGAACCGTCCTATCGAACTCGCTAATCGGCGAGTTTCCATTTAAAAAATTTATTTCATTAAGTTGTTTTTGTAATGGAATTTTAACATTCTTCTATACATATTTATTAATATCAAACGTTTGATGATGTAAAATCGGAATTCCGACTTGGCGCATTGGAATGTATTGTTTAGAGTTTCCCAAAAACTTAAATAGGGAGGACTAACATGAATACCATTCTAATCATTGTAAACATTGCTGTCCTGTTGTTGCTTATGTTCGGGTTGTTCCAGATGCAAAAGAAGCATATATCATTTTCGAAGCGTGTTTTCACGGCGCTTGGTTTAGGTATTATTTTTGGGATTATTCTTCATGCCATCTACGGTACGACATCTGAAGTGCTGGCCCGTTCCATTGAATGGTTTAATATTGCCGGAAACGGTTATGTCAAACTACTGCAAATGGTAGTAATGCCGTTGATCTTTGTCTCGATTGTCGGGGCGTTTACGAAGCTGAAATTATCCAAGAACATTGGCAAAATCAGTGTCCTTGTCATTGGTATCCTGCTCGGGACGACGGCGATTGCGGCAGCCATCGGAATTGGCTCTGCCCTGGGATTTAATTTAGACGGCGCTCAGTTGACCCAGGGCGATGCAGAGAAGGCTCGTATTGCACAATTGGAGGAACGGGTTCCGACAGTGGAAAATATGACACTGCCGCAGCAAATCGTTGATTTCATCCCAAGTAATCCGTTTCAGGACCTTACAGGCGCCCGGGCAACTTCAACGATCGCGGTGGTCATCTTTGCCGCCTTTATCGGGATTGCCTATCTCGGGGTAAAACGAAAAGAACCGGATCATGCGGAATTCTTTTCAAAAATTATTGATACCATCTATTCAGTCGTTATGAGAGTGGTCACCTTGGTGCTCCGGCTGACACCATATGGGATTCTTGCGATTATCACGAGGGTGGCTGCAACAAGTGATTACGATGCGATTATGAAACTAGGGACGTTTGTGGTCGCCTCCTATGTAGCCCTTATCATTATGTTTATTGTGCATCTGTTGCTTTTAATGGCTGCGAAATTAAGCCCATATAACTATGTGAAAAAAGCACTGCCTACGTTAACCTTTGCGTTCACTTCACGAACGAGTGCGGGAACGCTCCCGATGACGATTAAAACCCAGTCGAAGGATTTGGGTGTATCTGAAGGGATTGCAAACTTTGCCGGCTCCTTCGGACTGACCATTGGGCAAAATGGCTGTGCCGGGATTTATCCAGCCATGCTGGCGGTCATGGTTGCACCGGCTGCCGGGGTCGATCCGACGAGTCTAAGCTTTATTCTGACTCTTATTCTTGTTGTGGCAATTAGTTCTTTTGGTGTTGCCGGTGTTGGCGGCGGTGCGACCTTCGCAGCCCTCATCGTGCTATCCGTGATGAACCTGCCAATCGCCATCGTCGGCCTGCTCATCTCCGTTGAGCCGCTTATCGACATGGGCCGAACCGCCCTAAACGTCAGCGGTGCCATGACAGCTGGAGTCCTCACCAGCAGAGCAACAGGCGAATTCGATAACGACACCTACAAACAGCCGGACATCGTGGAAGCATAAGCACGGGTGTCAGGCACCGCACGTGGACATTTGTCCGCCTCTGGTGGACACCAAATATAAAAAGCCGAGCCCCAAATGTTACGGTTGGGGTTCGGCTTCTTTTTTTTCCTTATTAAACCTCTCTAATTTATGCTTGCAGCGCCAGTTGGATCATGAGTTCGATAGCGGTTGGGATGGCGTCTTCGTCAATATCGAATTTCGGGTGGTGGTGCGGATACTGGCTTTTTTCACTTTGCATCCCGACATTGATGAAGGCCCCGACCTTTTCTTTTAGGTAATAGGAGAAATCCTCGGCTCCTAATACAGGATCTATTGGCAAGAAGGCATCTGCTCCGAAGGTATTTTCAATGACACCGCGAGCAAATTCACATGCCTCCGGGTGATTGTACAACGGAGGGGTTCCCTCGATAAATTGATAATGTCCTTTAGCCCCAAAGCTTGCGCAGATGGACTCTGTCAACTGGGCCGTTTTCTCATGCATGAGCTCGGCTGCCTCAAAGGTCAACGCCCGGATTGTCCCCTTCAACGTCACCTCGTGAGGAATGACATTGTAGGAATTTCCTGCCTGCATCCCACCAAATGAAATAACGCCTGCATGCAATGGATGCAAATTCCGGCTGACAACGGATTGGAAAGCCTGAATTAAGTGGCTGGCAATATAAATCGGGTCGACCGTATCATGCGGATAGCCGCCATGACCGCCTTTACCTTCAATTTTAATATCAAAATCATTACAGGAAGCCATCGCATAGCCAGTGGCAAAGCCAACTTTGCCCATAGGCATGCGCGAAATCAGATGGATTCCATAAATCGCGTCAATCCCGTCCAGCACTCCTTCTTTCACAAGCTTTTGGGCGCCGCTTGGGGAGGCTTCCTCTGAGCTTTGAAAAATCAAGCGGATATTATTTTTTACCAAATCAGGATTGTTGCTCATCCATTTTGCCGCCGCCAGCAAAATCGCCGTATGGCCGTCATGGCCGCAGCCGTGCATGACGCCAGGAACCTTGGAAATATAAGGCTTGTCCCCTTCCTCCTGGAGTGGCAGGGCATCCATATCGGCTCTTAGGGCAATCGTCTTGTTGCCTTCTATTCCTTTAAAAAAAGCCACCACGCTAGGGCCTGAAAATCTGTCATCCAAAGGGATGCCGAATTCCGCCAATTTTTCTTTTACATATGCGGAGGTATTGTATTCCTGCCCGGACAGCTCCGGATTCATATGAAAATGTCGGCGCTGCTCGATGGCCCAAGCCTTTAACTCTGAATCTACATTTTTTGTCGGTAACATGATGTAACTCCTTCGATTCTATGTGTATTTTTATGCAATCAATTTTAAGATATATTCAACTGTATTACAAGAATCAAATACTGGATGGAAAAAAATACTGTCATGACGCGGTTGTCCAGGAATTAATAGATAGTTCCCAAGGACCTAAACCGGAAAAGAAATCCACTAGACTAATAACCTAATTAAGAGCTATAGTAATTGTAATATTTTTAAAGAAAACTCGCCGATTGGCGAGCCCCTTAGGGCGAAGACAGAGGAGTAGTTGCACTTATGCGTTAAGAAAGTATAAAGCTTTCGACAGAAAGTTTATACTTTCTTATTAGCTGAAAAAAGGAGAACCGGATGAAAAACAATAAAGTACTTTTTAATGCAGGGGAAATGGACCGCACAGAATTACCTTTCTATTACGATTATGGAAAAATTATTTCCGCCATTCAAATGCATCTTCATGATGAAGTGGGCGTGGACTTCAACATGTATTCCGATGAAGACACCTCCAATGAAATTTGGGAAATTCTCGAGGAAGATTTGAAGGTGGAATCACCTGAGGTACGGCTTTTAAGTTATATTTACAAGGAAGGCGAGACCCGGACGATTTCCTCCAACCATACTGACAAAGCCCTGGAGTTTATCATCAAGCCGCGGATTGCGAATGGTCTTTACTACTATCCAGCCTATCGGGTTGCCTTATCCCGGGTGCTAACCTTTCAAAGCGACGGCGAGCTCCACCGCGATCTTATTTTTGCTGAAAATGACGCTTGCTTGGTTTCCTTTCTGCAATATGTTCTTAAAAGAAAGCGCGATTATATTAAAAACTACGTGACTGTCTATACGGATACAGAAGATGGTGTAGAGACGGACATCGAAAGCATTAATAGTTTGGTAAGAAGAGAGGACGTTTTCCTTGAAGAACCATTGAAAAAGGAAATCTTCCGGTCGATTGACGAATTCTTCTCAGATAGCGGTGAGTTTTTCAAGACGTATGATATCCCGTACAAGCGGGGGATTCTTTTATATGGCAGTCCTGGGAATGGCAAAACAACACTAGTAAAATCAATTGCCAGCAGCATCAATGCTCCGGTGGCTTATTGGCAGATTACCGAATATACCTCGAGCTATACGATTAAAGAAGTGTTCGGTTCTGTTTTGAAGCTGGCGCCAATGGTACTGGTGATTGAGGATATTGACTCAATGCCGTCCGGAGTCCGCTCGGTATTCTTGAATACGCTCGATGGAGCTACCTCTAAAGAGGGTGTTTTTTTAATCGGTACGACGAATTATCCGGAAAAAATTGACCCGGCACTAATGAACCGCTCCGGCCGGTTTGACCGCGCTTATGAAATCAAACTGCCGACAAAAGAGCTTCGCTATCAATATCTAATGGCTAAAAAGCTTGACCGAATCTTATCAGAGGCAGAAATAAGGGAGGTCGTCGAGGCATCGAAGGAATTTTCCTATGCACAGTTGAACGAACTGTACGTCTCCATTACACTTCAATGGCATTACGAGCAGCAGGTCGACATCATCCGCCTCTGTGCCGATTTAAAATCCATCCAGCAAAAACAGAAAAAACAATCGTGGGACGACAGCGATTCGACTGCTTCGGTGGGATTTATCGGATTCCATGAAGAATAATTTTTAAAGCGGATAGCCTTAATTGGTTATCCGTTTTTATTTATCAAACTGTCTAGTGAAATCTTGTTTAGCTGGACTATAATTAAAATAACTGAATATTCCTGTAATGTTTAAGGAGCATTTTTCAAACAAAAGCATTTCTTCTCCAAGAGATTTTTAAAAACGATATCAATCTATAAGGGGAGTGTTTAAATGCAAAAACAAAAGCTGTTGATTAATGGAGAAAGACTTAAAGAAGAATTGGAACGTTTTGCTCAGTTTGGCCGAACGGAAAACAATGGTGTCACCCGTCTTTCTTTATCGGAAGAGGACCGTAGGGCAAGAGGTTATTTCCGCAAATGCTGCGAGGACTTAGGGATGACAGTCAAGGTTGACGACATGGGCTGCATGTACGCGACACTGGCCGGAACGGAAAATAAGCCTCCTATCCTGATTGGCTCCCATTTAGACTCCGTTAAAAAGGGCGGCCGGTTTGACGGTGTTTTGGGTGTCTTGACGGGACTGGAGGTCGTGCGGACACTCGTCGATCATAAAATCCAACCTAAATACCCGATTACAATCGTAAACTTCACAAACGAAGAGGGAGCAAGATTCGAGCCTTCGCTGATGGCTTCTGGTGTGCTCGCCGGCAAATTTGACAAAGCCGTCATGCTGCAAAAGAAAGATTCAGAGGGTATAACCTTTGAGGAGGCCCTTAAGGCAATTGGATACGAAGGCAGTGAAGAAAATCGTCTCAAAGAAGCAACAGCCTTTTTGGAAATGCACATCGAACAGGGCCCGATCCTCGAAAAAGAAGGCCTTACAATTGGTGTCGTCGAATGCGTCGTTGGCATGGCCTGCTTTGAAATAGAGGTAACCGGCGAATCGGACCATGCCGGAACAACCCCAATGCCCATGCGCAAGGATGCCCTGTTTGCCACCAATAACCTAATTAATGAAATCCGCAAAAGGTTAAGCGTATTGGACTCCGAACTAGTTTTCACCATCGGCAGGGTAAACGTGTATCCGAGCATTCATACCGTCATCCCGAACAAAGTTGTCTTTACGCTCGAAGCACGCCATAAAGACATGGAAATCGTCAATACTTTTAAGGATTTTGTTCAAGGTCTGCCGCATCAAGGCCTTAACGAAGGCTGCGAAATTGAGGTGAAAAAACTTTGGGAGCGCGACACGGTCTGGTTTGCGCCTGAACTGTGCGTTTCTTTAGAACAATCCGCCCAATCACTTGGGTATTCTAGCAAACGAATGGTCAGCGGCGCTGGGCATGATGCCCAGTTTATTGCAAGCTACGTCCCAACAGCCATGCTGTTTGTTCCAAGCATCAATGGGAAAAGCCATTGCGAGGAAGAACTGACTACCTGGGAAGACTGTGAAAAAGGGGTCAATGTCGTATTGGATACGGTTCTGAAGCTGTTAAAAAAGTAAAATAGGAATGAGGAACAGACTCTTCCGTAAGTGGTGGAGTCTGTTTTAATGTTAATTTTAGGAAAAACTATATTGCTAAACGGATCAACAGAGTGTAAAATTACACTAAAATATATTGAGAGTTCTATTTATAAAGGGGGGCTGAAAATGGGGAAAAAACTGCTTTTCTTCATTTTGTATTTTGGTGTAGTGCCACTAGTGATTTCTTTCTTAGCACTTCCGTTAATGGGGAAATTTGAAATGCTTATGGAAACCCTGCTGTCTGTTCTGATTGCGGGCGGTGGTCTGGCAGGATTTTTTGTTAGCAAGAAACTGCTAAGTTCGTGTCAATTAAAAGGGTATATAGCTCTAATCCCGCTCCCACTTACCTATACTGCAGTTTTATGGGCCGTTTTTATGCTGATTAACGGAGGATTTTACGGAGCGGATTCATGGTTATTCTATTGCATCTTTCATATCGCCTATGCGCCGATTTACTTTGTCGCTATGTTTGGCGGTGAAGGAAGGCTGTTTTTATGGGCGCCTCTTGCTTATGAACTTTCATTTGCTATTGGAGTAGTTATAGCAGCGGCTTCTCGGAAGGTACAATTCGCTTCCGTTTTCAACATGAGGAAGCAGTTATTATCCATATTGGCAGTTTTCCTTTTTGCAATAGGAACTGGTTCAGCTGTTCATTGGTATCGCAGCCAAACTGTTTTGCCATCCTACGGCTTTAAATATGCTGGCGGCTATTCAAGTACGGACTTAACTCCTTACGATGTGACAAATCCAAATAACAAATTACCGAAGCTTAACACAAAATCAACTTTTATCATAACGAACCCAATGGAAATGCCCGTGCTGGATGGTGCAGAAGCGGCTTTTCCGGTTTATTCTGCCTTTGCTAACGCTACATACGAAAATATTCATCAGTTAATGGGAAATGGCCAGGAAATCGTCAGTTTTATGAATACGATATATGCCTATGAACGGCTGCTATCAGGGGAAGTGGATATATATTTTGGAGCAGAGCCTTCAAAAGAACAGCGGGAAATGGCGAAGAAGGCTGGAAAAGAGCTGGTGATGACCCCGATCGGCAAGGAAGCGTTTGTCTTCTTCGTCAATCCGAAAAATGAGGTAGATAGTTTAAAGGTTTCTGAAATTAAAGGAATCTACTCGGGAGAGATCAAAAACTGGTCCAAGCTTGGAGGAGACTCCGAGAAAATCATCGCTTTCCAGCGCCCGAAAAATTCCGGCAGCCAAACCCTTTTGGAAAAAATAATGGGCGAAACAAAAATTATGAAGCCGCTAAAGGAAGATGTTCCTGAAGGAATGGGCGGGATTATCGAACAAGTGGCCGACTATCGGAACTATCAAAATGCAGTCGGATTCTCATTCCGCTTTTTTGCCACCGGAATGAAAGAAAATCCGGACATCAAACTGTTGGCAATAAACGGGATAGAACCAAGCTCAGAAAACATCGCAAGCGGCAAATATCCATTCACCGCAACACTTTATGCTATCACACTCAAGGACAATCCAAACCCAAACATCCAGCCATTCCTCGACTGGATGCAAGGGCCTCAAGGCCAGGATCTAGTTGAAAAGGTAGGGTATATTAAACTGACTCAATGATAGTGTCAGGCACCGACCATGGACTTTTATATTAGTTAATAATAGTAGAAAACCAAGATATTCGTTATGGCTCCTCCGTTTTTTGCGGGGGAGTCATATTTTTTTGATAAAAATTTATAGCATGTCCATTCTTTCACCAAGTTTTCACCAAACTCTTATACACTTCAATCATCAAGAACGAAAGGAGGCAAGAGTTTGATGAATACGAAAGTGAAAAAAGGAGTTTTATGGGGTGTGATCATTGCTGCAATGGTGTTTGTGGTAAATGTCCTCCATTATCTGTTTGGAGGAGCCAGCGCCATGGCCCGCGGTCCACATGGGCCAGGAATGGGACAAGGAGGGCCAGGCGGCCGTGGCGGCATGGCCGGAATGAACCCGCAAGGCGGTTTCAGACATGGACATTTCATGAACGGGCCTCATCACGGTGGCGGCTTCCACTGGCTTGGCACCCTATTATTCATTGCGATCGTACTAGCGGCCGTTTACTTCTTAGTGAAGTGGCTAAGAAAACGGGCTAAGGCTTCTTCGATGCAGCAGTTTATAGATACATCTTTAATAAGTTCACATAAACCTTTAATCAACCAAAATGCAAACCTTTTAGACCAATGGGAAAAAAATCTTACTATTAAAAAGGAGAATCAGTAAAATGGGTATTTTTAAAAGAATTAAAACAATCGCGAAGGCAGATATCAATGGTTTGTTAGATAGCCTTGAGGATCCAATTGCCATGTTAAACGAATATTCAAGAGAAATCGAACAAGAATTGGTTAAAGCCCAAAAAGCTCTGTCCCGGCAATTTTTTGCGGAAAATAAACTTGCGGCTCTCATTCTCGACACGAAGGCATTAGTTGAAAAAAGAACCCGCCAAGCGAAGCTTGCGATCGAGCAAGGCGAGGAAACGATGGCGAAATTGGCCGTGCAGGAAAAACTAACCCAAGAAAAGCAGCTAAACCTGTATGAGCAGCAATATGAAGCCATGAAAGGCCAGACTGAAGTTCTGAACGGAAAAATTCAGGAGCTGCAACAGTTCTATCACGACCTTCAGCAAAAGAAGCTTGTGCTGGCATCCCGTGCGAATGTAGCTCTGTCTATGAAACAAATTCAAAAAGCAACGGTATCCTTCCAAACCGACACAATTGCAAGAGGAATTGCCCGCGCTGAAGATAAGATTCTCTTAATGGAAGCAGAAGTACAAGTGCAAGCCGGCAGCCAATTTGCCTTGCCAGTAACTCAGTTCAATAGCTTTGTTAACGAGGATGAACTGAATAAAGAAATTGAAAAACTCAAAACGGAAAAAGAACTTCTTGTATAGTACAGGCAGGAAAGAAGTACCTTCGGCTAGGCAGTCCGGGTGCTTCTTTTTTATGTGTCATTGCTGAAACCTATTGCCCAATTTTAAGTAAAAGTTAAGCTTCCAGTAGTAGATTCAGGCTGTAACGGACATCTGTCCAACAGAATTGGATGCCTATTTAACGCGAAAGGGGCTCTTATTACCAATGAAGATTTTATTAGCCGAAGATGATTTTAATCTAGGAGAACTGGTTGTCTATATGTTAGAAAAAAAGGCCAGCGCCAAAGTCGAGTGGGTCCAGGAAGGGGAGGATGCTTTTTATTATGCTTCCTCCTGCCACTACGATGTGTTAATTCTCGATTGGATGATGCCAAACGGAGACGGAGTCGATGTCTGCCGCCGTCTTCGCAAACAAGGCTATCCGGGCGCCATTTTGATGTTAACGGCAAAAGATTCTGTTCAGGATCGGATTGATGGCCTGGATTCAGGCGCCGATGATTATTTGGTGAAGCCGTTTGAAATTGATGAGCTTTTAGCCCGGCTGCGTGCCCTTTCTCGTCGCAACTATGCGCCAATACTGGAAGAGGAAACCCGGATTCAAGATTTGGTCCTGAACCGAAACAGTCATACCGTCCGCTCACAGGACGGTGAAATTCAGCTCAGCCCCCGTGAATTCCAGCTTTTGGATCTACTAGTGCAAAACAAGGGACAGGTCCTGCCACGTGAAGTCATTTTGGAACGAATTTGGGGCTATGATGCGAATGTCGCCCCAAAAACGATTGATGCCACTGTGAAGTTAATCCGCAAGAAGCTTGTCCCAATTGGCAAACAGGAGCTGCTGCAAAGCGTAAGAGGGGTAGGTTATAAGCTTGTACACTAATTTCCTTTTATTTATCCGCCTTTTTACCAACCGAAACGAGAAGAATGTTTTTAAAAAAACACAAGGGCAATTGGCACGGATTTATAGCGGGCTGTTGATTCTATTTCTTGCCATCTTTATTGTCATCGTGTTTTCCGTTCTTTATCTCGTCATATTAAAAACGCAGGAACGAGACCTGCAAACATTGGTGAAGCAGGAAGCTGCTTATATAGAAAATTATTTATGGGAGAACGGAAAAAACAGTCTCCAGGGAATTCAAAATCAAGAAATTGTTTTTGCCGGTGCCGGGCAATCCTTTTATTATGTGGTTGACTCAAAAGGAGACCTCATCATGGGAAATGAAACGGATTACCGGCTTCACCCTGACTTGCTTCGAATGGTGAGCGGTAAGTTTCAAAAGACGGCCGAGATTCGTAATGTAAAACTGCATGTGGAAGGCAATCCAAGGGGAAGGGGAAAACCGGGTGAATTCCGGCCTTCGCAGGAGCCCCAGGATGTTCGTCTTCTGACTGCAAGCCGGCCTATTTATGTGAAAGGTCAGCTTGTAGGCCAGCTTTATATAGGAAAAGACATTTCATTTGCCTATCAGATGTTCTACTTGCTGCTGATTGTGTTTGCTGTCTTAGGGTTTGTTTTTATCGGAGTAGCCCTCTTCATCAGCTCGAATATGTCAAAAAAAGCCATGGTTCCCATCAGCCAAGCCTTTACAAGGCAGCAGGAGTTTACCGCGGATGCCTCTCACGAGCTGCGGACTCCTTTAAGCGTCCTGCTTTCTTCGATTGATGCCATGGAAATGACCATAGAACCACAAAGGGAGGCTTTTCTGGACAGGATCCTCGCGAACATGAGGCAGGAAGTCAAGCGGATGAATCATTTGGTCAGTGACCTGTTAACATTGGCCCGTTCGGACTCGAATGCGATTGAATTGCGGGCAGAGCAATTTGACTTCCGGCCGCTTGCTGATAAAGCCATCGAATCTGTTGGAGCCCTTGCAGCTTCCAAACAAATCATTCTTACGCTGAATGCGCCGGAAACCTTGAAAAGCATCGGCGACCCGCACAGACTTTCACAGCTTTTATATATACTATTGGACAACGCCATTAAATACACCCCAAACGGCGGGAAAGTCCATCTCCGTCTTGAAAAAGACGGGCAGGGGATGCGAATGAACGTCGAGGACACCGGGATAGGAATTAAAAAGGAAGATATCCCCTATATTTTTGAGCGCTTTTACCGGGCTGATAAATCAAGGACTCGGCAAATAGGAGGGCATGGCTTGGGACTTTCGATAGCCAAATGGATTGTGGAAACACACAGCGGGAGCATAAAAGTCGACAGCGAACTGGGAAAAGGCAGCCGCTTTATCATTCAGATTCCTCAAGATTCCTCAAGTATTAATTTGGAAGAATAATGGATGTGGAGATTCTTCATTTTTTTGGAAAATTCCACCTAAAGGTAACTATTCCAATGAAAGACAGTCTGGTTTATGATATGAATATACTAGTTTTTAGGTGGGAGTCCGTTGATTCTATTAGATTACATTGTTAATCTGTCACTGTTTTCTGTCCTTATATGTATCCCTTTGGTGCTTCGATCTTTTAATATCATGAAACAGATGAAGCATACAACTATACTATATGGTCTTTATGCGGGAATTGTAGCGGCCATTCTTGTTGCAATTTCAATCCATCAGCATGGCTACGTTTACGATATCCGCTATGCTGCTGTAATTATCAGTTTTGCTTATCTGGGGCCGGTCGGCGGATTGGTTACGGCCGTTTTTTCATTAACTGCAAGACTGATGGCTGGAGGGCAGTGGGTTACACCTGTCATTGGCTGGCTTATCATTATGGCAGGTTTTTGCATCAGCCATTTGTTTATAGCCCGCTTTTCTGCAGTGAAAAAAAGCGCTATATTATTTGTCATTTATGCTGTTGTTTATTTCATAGATGTACCAATCCTATTTAATATTTTTCGAGATAAGCCCTTGTTTCATCTTCAATATGTTCTGTTCGTGATGCTCGGGGTCATTTCGGGCGTGATCCTGATTGAATCCTATCTGAAGCTTTATCGATTAAATAAAAGATTGGCAGAAACGTATAAGATGATTGAAGAAAGCGAAGCAAAGTATCGGCTGATTGCCGAAAATACATCGGACCTAATCAAAGTAATGTGGAAGGATCACTCGATTACTTATTTTTCCCCGTCACATGAGCTGGTCCTGGGATATCAGCTTTCAGAATTGGAAGGGAAAGAACTATGCCAATTCATTCACCCTGATGATGTTGGATTTTTTAGAAAAACCGTCCAAAGGCTGTTTGAAAAAGAAGAAGCACAGTCAATGGAGGTCCGATTCCTTCACAAGGACGGCCGCTGGATTGAGTTTGAATCCCGCTGTATGCCTGTTAGAGGAAAATATAATATAATTGAGCACCTTGTCATTGTCAGCAGGGATATTTCAGAACGGAAAAAGGCCGAAGAGATTCTCTTGCAATCCGAGAAGCTTTCTATTGTTGGAGAGCTGGCTGCAGGGGTAGCCCACGAAATACGGAATCCCCTTACGACCATTAAGGGCTTTGTTCAGCTTTATAAGGCTGGTAACAATAACCTTGAATATAGTGATTTGCTGCTGGGGGAACTTGAACGAATTGAAACGATTACAAGTGAGATGCTTTCGTTAGGTAAACCACAGGCGGTTAAACTCACCCAGGCGGATTTACGGGAATTAATTGAAAATACGATTGAATTTCTATCTCCTCAGGCTCTTATGAACGGTATTCAAATGAACACTTTGTTCGAGGAATCACCATTCCCGATTATTTGTGAGAAAAATCAATTGAAGCAGGTATTCCTGAACATTTTAAAAAACGCCATGGAGGCGATGCCCCAGGGCGGCAATATCGAGATTTATCTCCGTAAAGGGGATGACGACGAATGTATTGTCCAAATCAGGGACCATGGCTTCGGGATCCCGGAAGAGCTTTTGCCGCGGTTAGGTGAACCGTTTTATAGTTTAAAAGAAAAAGGAACCGGACTGGGTGTCATGATTTGCCACAAGATCATCAAGCAGCATAAAGGAAGTATTTCGTACTCAAGCAAACAAAACGAAGGAACATTAGTAGAAATTAAACTGTCGCTGGCAGAATGATTGTTATAAGGGACTGTCTATTCAGAGAGTCTCTTTTTTGTTGGGAAAACTAATTAAACGTTTGATTGAAACGCTGGAATTCTTGGCACATAAGGGCTGGGGGAACTAATTAAATGTTTGATTGGATTTTTTTGGTCGAACGGAAAAATTAATTAAACGTTTGTATAGATTTAAGAAATGAGAGGAAAAAACTAACCAAACGTTTGATTGAATCGCTGGAATACTTGATACATAAGGTTTTGCGAAACTAAACAAACGTTTGATTGAGTTTTATCAAGAGTATGGTGGATAAGGTGATAAACCGTTAAAATAGGAGAAGGGAAATTCTTCAAAAAGGCTGTGATGATTCGTGTGTTTAATTCTTTTTGCGTATAAAGTGCACCCTAAGCATCAGCTGATTGTGGCTGCCAATCGAGATGAGTTTTATAAAAGATCGACTGCCCCTGCCCATTTTTGGAAAGATGAGCCTGATATCCTTGCCGGCAGGGACCTGGAGAAAATGGGAACCTGGATGGGCATCACCCGGGGAGGGCGGTTTGCCGCATTGACCAACTATCGCAATCCAAAAGAGGTTGCCGAGGGAAAACGGTCAAGGGGGGAACTGGTGGCGGATGCCTTGAATTACAATGGGACCATTGAAAGCTATATGCAAAACCTGTCAGAAACAAAGGAGCAATACCCCGGCTACAACCTGCTGGCTGGAGATGCCGAGGGGCTTTATTATTATTCTAACATTGGACAAGAGCTTCAAAAGCTTGAGCCGGGCATTTATGGGGTCAGTAACCATCTTCTTAATACCGAGTGGCCAAAGGTGATAATGGGGAGGGCAGGCCTGGCAAACATCGTAACTGAAGACCCGAAGGATCTCGAGGAGCAGCTTATGACTCTTCTCAATAATGCTGATCCTGCACCGGATGAACGACTGCCGAATACGGGCGTGTCATTAGAGATGGAAAGAATGCTTTCACCAATGTTTATTAAAAGTGGGAATTACGGGACAAGAAGTTCGACGGTTATGCTTTTGTCTAATAATGAAATAAAATATATAGAACGAGTTTTTTCAACCGAAGGTACCAATGATCAAAAATATATCATCTCCTATTAATACAGCGGATCATGCATCTGCTGTATTTTTTATGTGCGCCCGGCATGGGCGATAACTTGGTGGTGAAAGTCCACTACAGGCTTGGCAGTAGGAACTGTTAGCCAATAGCAAGGGTGTCCACCGTGAGGTGGAATCTGAAGGAAGCTGGAGGCAAATTCTCGAACTGACGAACAGAAACTATATACAAGGCTGAATTGGGGCGGATGAATCTGCATAGCAAGATAAAGTCCAATACTGCCCGAGTCCCATACAGTAAATATAGCAGTTACATGAGAAGAAGGTTATCGCCCTTACCCGGGGAGGTCTCACGGACGAGCAAACTCGCTCGGTTGAAACAAGATTTATCGTGAGAAGTCAGCAGAGGTCATAGTAGTTTCCTATGGAAATGAAGGACTGAACAATCTTAAATCTTGGGAAACAAGGAGGTGTAGGCACCCCGCCTAATCGCGGAAAACATCGCGGTATACACCAAAAGATGGCTACCTATGATGAAATAGGTTGGAAACCGAATGATTCATAGGAGTGCGTAGGGATGCCAACATGGGTATGAAAGAACAAGATGGTATCAAATTGATCAACAAAGTTATCGCAAACGAGAATCTTTGGAATGCATATGAAAAAGTGAGAAGTAACAAAGGCGCTCCCGGGATTGATGGAATTACCGTATATCAATTGAAATCACATATGGAAAAATACTTTCAACCTCTTAAACAGAAACTTATGGAGGGGACTTACCAGCCCCAACCGGTCAAAAGGGTTGCAATTCCAAAACCAGATGGTTCCAAAAGATATCTGGGAATACCTTGTGTATTGGATAGAGTGGTACAGCAAGCCATTCTCCAAGTAATTGAACCAATCATAGACCCATACTTCTCTGAGAATAGCTTTGGTTTTCGTAAAGGCAGGAATGCTCACCAGGCAATCCAACTTGCCGAAAAGTATTATCAAGAAGGATACAGAGTAGTAGTGGACTGCGACTTGAAAAGTTATTTTGACACAATTCACCACCAAAGAGTTAGAGCGTATTTGGAGGAGTTCATTTCGGATAAAATTGTCCTTAAACTGATTTGGAAATTTCTTCGTTCAGGCATTCTCGACAAAGATATTTATATTGAAACCAAAGAAGGTGCACCGCAAGGTGGTCCATTATCGCCCATTTTAGCAAATGTATATCTAAACAAACTGGATAGAGAACTAGAAAAGAGAGGACACCGTTTTATTAGATATGCGGATGACTTCGTCATCTATGTCAAAAGTAAACGAGCGGGCGAAAGGGTAATGGCTAGTATCACTGGTTACATCGAAAATGACCTTGGTTTAATTATTAACCAAAGGAAAAGCAATATCTGTGGTGCAACCTCAGCTACATTCCTTGGATTCAACTTACATAATCTCTTGGGAAAGTCGGGTGCCGACCAAGCGAGTCGGCAAAACTACGATTTAAGGATAAATTAAGAAAGTTGACTAGTCGTAAACAGCCAGGAACTTTTGAGGAAATCATCAAAAAATTAAACCAAGTAACCACTGGATGGATTAACTACTATGGGATAACACGAATGAAGAGATTTATCATAAAAACCCAACAATGGTTAAATCACCGACTTAGGCAACTCATCTGGAAAAGATGGAAAAAGCCCAAGACTAGATACAGGATGCTTAGAAAATATGGAATCAACCATGAAGATGCAAGGAAACTAGCTAATTCCCGTAAGGGATATTGGCGAACATCAAGAAATGAAATCCTGCACCGAGCGATAACAAAAGAAAAACTCACAAAGTGGGGATTGAAAGATATCTCCCAACTTTATGAGTTACGATACTTAAAAGATTGAACCGCCGTATACGGAACCGTACGTACGGTGGTGTGAGAGGTCGGGGACTAAAATTCCCCTCCTACTCTATTGGTTTTAGATTTTTTAGAATAATTTTATAAAACTACTAAAATAACAATTTATTTGCGGATAATGGGGTAAATGTTTTGAAAACGTTTACCTGAAGAATGGAAAAATTATAAATTGACCGAAAAATAAAATTATATTATTATTCTTATAATAACAATAATTTAGCAACACGAAATATTAATATTCCATCTTAGAGAAAGTGAAGTGATTTTATGTCACAAATGCTAGCCTTAGTCATAGTAGTATTCATTTTATTAGTAGGAGACCTGGTTGCCGTACGGACAAAAGCATGGGTACCATCGATATTTGTCAGTGCAGTGTTATTCCTTACTGGTTATTGGACCTTTTTTCCAAAAGATATCGTAGCGATTTCCGGTGTACCGCCCGTTGTTGCCACGATGATGATGTATTTACTCATCACCAATATGGGCACATTGCTATCTCTTCAAGAATTGAAAAAGCAATGGAAAACGATTGTCATTGCCCTTTCTGGAATCCTTGGGATTATTGCCATGTTGATGACTGTGGGCAGCCTTATTTTCGGTTTTCAGACAGTCGTTGTGGCGATTCCTCCATTAGTCGGCGGGGTAGTTTCTGCGTTAATCATGTCTGAAGGGGCAAAGGAAGCAGGCCTCGCATCTTTATCCGTTTTTGCTATTGTTATCTATGTTGTTCAGGGATTTGCAGGTTATCCGATCACCTCAATCGTATTAAAGAAAGAGGGAAAAAGACTTTTGAAGCAGTACCGCAGTGGGGAAATTGCTGCAGTTAAGGAGCAGGTAACTGCGGCAACAGAGGTTGCCGCCGCTTCCGCCGTTGCCAAACCAGAGCTAAAGCTCTTTAAAAATTTACCCGATAAATACAACACCGATTTCTTTAAGTTTTTCAGACTTGCGTTGGTTGCTTATCTTGCCTATCTTGTTTCAACGTTAGCTGCACCGGTTGTTTCGATCAGTCCGTTTGTTCTATGTTTGCTGTTTGGGGTTATCGCCTCAAGTGCTGGCTTTTTGGAAAAACAGGTCTTGCAAAAAGCCAACGGTTTTGGTTTAGCCATTATGGCGCTGATGCTGTTTATATTTGACGGCTTAAAACAAGCGACACCAAGCATGATGATGGAAATTCTATTCCCATTGGTGGGAACCATCATTTTAGCCGTCATCGGTATGTATATCTTCTCATTTATCGCCGGCAAGATTTTGAAGGTGAGCAAAGATATGGCGTTTGCCGTTTCCCTGACTGCCTTATACGGATTTCCGGCTGACTATATCATTACCAATGAGGTAATCAAGTCGCTAACAGATGACGAGGAAGAACGAGAAATGCTGACAAGCCATATGCTGCCGCCAATGCTGGTGGGTGGTTTCATCACAGTGACCATCGTATCGGTCATTCTAGCCGGCATCTTTGTTGGATTCTTGAAATAATTGGAGGGAAAACATTGAGCGATTTACAGCAAAGAATCGAAAAACATATTGAGATCTTGAGTCAATTTACTGCCACACCGGGAAAAGGGACGACCCGGTTGACATATAGTGAAGAGGACTTGCAGGCTCGTAATTATATCAAAGAAATTATGAAGGAATACGGACTCTCGGTTCGTGAAGATGGTTTAGGCAATATTTTTGGTAAACTCGAAGGCACGTTAAAGGATGCACCTAGTGTCCTAGTCGGTTCCCACTTTGATTCCGTGCCGAACGGCGGGTCCTACGATGGTCCTGCCGGTGTGGTGGCAGGGCTTGAGGTAGCGGGTCTTTTTTCGAAAAATAACCTAAAACCTAAATACCCATTGGAAGTGATCGCCTTGATAGAAGAAGAGGGAGCAAGATTTGGCGGCGGTCTGATGGGTTCTAGGGGGATTGTCGGCTTATTGACAGAGGAAGAGTTTTTTAACATTACCGATAAAGATGGGAAGACGACTGTCGAGGCAATGACGGGAATTGGCCTCGACCCGTCTTTGCAGAAAAAAAGGGACCCAAAAACGCTGAAGGCCTTTTTGGAATTGCATATTGAACAGGGACCAATCCTGGAAGAAAAGGGCATTCCGATTGGCATGGTGGAAGCCATTGTCGGTCTAACCCAATTGGAAGTAACCGTTGAAGGACGGGCAGGGCATGCGGGCACTACTCCAATGGACCGCAGGGCGGATGCTTTAGTAGCGGCTGCACAAATGATTGCTAAATTCCCGGAATTCGCTTGCAAGGAAGGGGATGGAACAGTCATCACCACCGGCCGGCTCAATGTTTGGCCGAATGGTGCAAATGTGATTCCTGATAAAGTAGTTTTTACCGTCGATATCCGCTCCGGAAAAGAAGAACGCGTCCTTGAAGCGGTCGAGAAGGTAATGGAATGGGTAAAATCCTATAATGGCCATGGGATCAAGACCACAGTCCAGCAGCAATTGTACATGCCGCCAAAAGTGATGAATCAACAGATTGTTTCACTTTTAAAACAGAAATGCAGCGAACTGAATCTTTCCTATTGCTCCATCAACAGCGGTGCGGGCCATGATGCGATGGTCCTTTCGGATGTGACCGACGTGGCTATGTTATTTATTCCTAGTAAGGACGGGCTCAGCCATTGTCCGGAAGAGTGGTCCAGCAGTAAAGATATCGCCAATGCAGTCGAGATTCTATACGAAGCAGCAAAAACGTTAACGGAGGCAGAATAGCTATGATTCATGCAAAAATTAAAGAAGCGATTCAAAAATATAACGAAGAATTAGTAGAGTTGCGCAGAAAGTTTCACCGTGAACCGGAATTGTCCTGGGAGGAATTTAAGACAACCGCCTTTATTTGCGAGTACCTTGAGAACCTTGGGATCCCGTACCGGAAGACAGAACCAACGGGAGTCATTGCCACGATTGAAGGCGGGAAGCCTGGAAAAACCGTGGGGCTGCGGGGGGATATGGATGCCTTGACGGTGGAGGAATTAAATAAGGAACTTCCGTATGCGTCCCTAGAAGATGGCAAAATGCATGCTTGCGGCCATGATGCCCATACAGCGATGCTGTTGATTGCCGCTAAGGCTCTGAATGAGATTAAAGAAGAACTGCCTGGTAATGTCCGATTGATTTATCAGCCGGCCGAGGAAGTGGCGACAGGTGCGAAAGCAATGGTGAAACAAGGAGCGATGGAAGGGGTCGATAATGTTTTCGGCATCCATATCTGGTCACAGATGCCAACAGGAAAGGTTTCCTGCAATCCTGGTCCATCCTTTGCGTCCGCAGACCTATTTACCGTCACGTTCAAAGGCAGAGGCGGTCATGGGGCGATTCCACAAGCTTGTATTGATGCAGCGGTTGTGGCTTCCTCATTTGTGATGAATGTCCAATCAGTAGTCTCACGCACCGTCGATCCGCAGCAGCCGGCAGTTCTAACGGTTGGGAAAATGGTTGTCGGGACGCGGTTTAACGTGATTGCTGAAAATGCGTACATTGAAGGAACGGTCCGCTGTTTTGACCCGGCAGTAAGAGATCATATTGAAACCCAGCTGAAGCAGTATGCCAAGCAGGTCGCTGCTATTTACGGTGCGACGGCGCAGGTTGACTATGTTCACGGCACCCAGGCGGTCAACAACGACGAGTACAGTGCGAAGCTTGTTCAAAAAACCGCTTCTGAAGCATTTGGCGAGGAAGTCGTCTACTTCGAAAAGCCAACCATGGGCGGCGAAGATTTCAGCGAATACATGATGGAGGCCCCTGGCAGCTTTGCTCTTGTAGGCTGCGGCAACCCTGAAAAAGACACACAATGGGCCCACCACCATGGCAAATTCAACATCGACGAAGACGCCCTCGCAACCGGCGCCGAACTCTACGCACAATATGCATGGGCATACCTGAATGATAAATAGAATAGGCGAATAAGAAAACAAAGTGCCTGGCACCTTTAGTAATGGGTGCATGTATAGAAACAGTTCAAATACCAATAATCGAAAACCAACATAAAAAAGCTGGATAATCCAATAAGGGTTATCTAGCTTTTTTTCATTTTATCTACCTCAGGTGGATAATGTCCACGCGCGGTGTCTGACACCTTTTGTAATCTTTTACGTATATTTTCCAAATTAGTGCTTCCCTTTTGGAAACGGATGGAATATAATCATGGTGTACTATGTATGATAGTACAGTTAATACAGATTGGGGGCACCCAGTTATGTTTGAGCTGGATATGAGGAGCCGAAAGCCGATATACGAACAGCTGGTGGACAAAATGAAGGAACTGATTATGAATGAGCTGCTCAAGACTGATGAACAGCTTCCATCGGTCCGGCAGCTTGCAACTGAGCTTTCCATCAACCCAAATACGATTCAAAAGGCATATCGAGAGCTTGAAACGCAGGGGTTTATTTATTCTGTCAAAGGAAAGGGAAGCTTTGTCAATCCTAACCAAAAAGCTATTGACAAGGAGAAGATTGTGGAAATGAAGAAGGAACTGGAGAAATTAATCTTGGAGGCCTTATACCTCGGGATTCCTGCCCAAGAACTGATCAGTCTCATTCAAGACCTTGATGCTTCAAAGGGGGGAGCCTGACAGCCATGATTGAATTTAAAAACGTAACGAAAAAATTTGATCGATACACAGCCATTGAAAACGTCAACCTGACCATTCAAACGGGTTCAATATATGGATTAATCGGATCAAACGGAGCAGGAAAGACAACAATTATCAAGCTGCTCGCGAGTATTTACCGACAGGATCAAGGGGAAGTCACGATTGACGGGCAGCCCGTTTTTGAAAACGTTCACCTCAAAGAAAAACTTGTTTTTATACCAGATCATCCATACGTTTTCCCGCAATATACCACGAGGCAAATGGCCCGTTTTTACCGTAACTGCTATCCGAGTTGGGATGAGGAACGCTTTAAGAATTTGGCTCAGGCGTTTGAGGTGGATGTAAATAAGAAAATTCAATCCTTTTCCAAAGGCTGGCAGCGGCAGATTGCCTTTATCATGGCCCTGGCGGCAAAACCGGACATTCTCATCCTTGATGAACCAATGGATGGCCTTGACCCGGTTGTTCGAAAAAAGGTGAAAAATCTGCTGATTCAAGATGTTGCGGAGAGGGAAATGACGATTCTCGTTTCGTCCCACAACCTTCGGGAAATTGAGGACATTTGCGACCATATCGGTATCCTTCACAAAGGGACACTATTAATCGAGAAAGAGCTGGATGATCTAAAGTCCAATGTCCACAAAGTCCAAGTTGCATATAAGAATGGCTTGCCGGATAGACTGCTCGATAAACTAAAGCCGCTTCATGCGGAAAAACGTGGAAGTGTCCATTTGCTTATCGTCAGGGGTGAAGAGGCAGCAATAGCAAAGCAAATTATCGAGACTCATCCCGTCATTTTTGACCTGCTCCCACTAACACTTGAAGAAATCTTTATTTACGAAATGGGGGATATCGGCTATGCCATCAAAAATGTCGTTGTTTAATAAAGAACTAATGCTGCAAATGGGCCGGAGTACAGGATGGATTTCCGTTATTTATTTGCTAGGGTTGCTATTTGTCCTTCCGATTCGTATTCTATTAATTCTATATTCAGATTCTGATAATTTCTTATACTATCAGTCTCGTAACAACCTTTATCAATATGACTACGAGATTCAGGTTTTCCTGATTGCGATTGCCCCTGTCATTTTGGCTGTCTTTTTGTTTCGGTTCCTGCACGTCAAACAAGCAGCGGACCTCATGCACAGTCTTCCGTTAAAAAGGAGTCGAATTTTTCACCATTACGCCCTGACAGGAATGGTGCTGCTCATCCTGCCGGTTGCCATCGTAACAGGAATCGTCTACATCATGCATTTCACCTATGACCTCGGCAGCTTGTTCACTATACATGATTTACTCTACTGGTCAGGCACAATCATCGTTATTACGCTGCTCCTGTATATAGCAAGCGTATTTGTTGGAATTATGACGGGAATCTCGGTAGTTCAAGCCGTACTGGCGTATGTTTTTCTATTTTTCCCAATCGGGATTACCGTATTGCTGTCCTATAATTTGAAAATCTTGCTTTATGGATTTCCGAGTGACTTTTTCTTAAACCGCCAGTTGGAAAAATTATCACCGATCACCTTTGTCACCGTTCTTGAAAGCCGAGCTTTTCAATGGAAGGATGCTGTGCTGTATATCGTTATGACACTTGTCCTGTACGGGCTGTCCCTGTTTTTTTATAAAAAAAGAAACCTGGAGTCGGCCTCCGAAGCGATCGCCTTTCCGAAATTGCGTTCCGTCTTTAAATATGGGACTGCCTTTTGCTTCATGCTGCTGGGAGGGTCGTATTTTAACGATGTTTCCTTTAAAAACCTTGGCTGGACCCTGTTTGGCTATGGAATCGGGGCAGGCATTGGCTACTTTGCGGCTGAGATGGTGCTGCTTAAGACATGGCGGGTATTCACCCGGATTAAGGGCCTTTTTGTTTATTTAGCTGCTATGGCCCTGTTTGTGCTAGGGGTCCAGGCGCTTGGATTCTATGAAAATAGAGTTCCCGAACAAAGTGAAATTAAGAATGCCCTGCTGACGGACAACCCGAATTTTTATATGAGATATGATGGGTTTTACGGAGATGTTTTTGACCCAAAACCGATGAAGGAACCTGAAAACATAGATGCCGTCCTGAAATTGCATAAACAAATCTTAGCCAATAAAAAAGTTAATCAGCAGGAAAATAATAAAGCTGATCGAGACTTTTTTATCGTTTATGAATTGAAAAATGGCCAGAAGGTTGTCCGCCAATACCGTGTCATGACGCGCCTATATGAAGATTTCTATAAGCCTATTTACGAATCGAAGGAATTTAAAATGACTTCAAAAGAGATTTATATGATGTCTGAAAAGAAAGTAAAATATCTGCAAATCAGGGCAAATGGGCCTTTGAACAAAGTTGTCACTCTTTCCACGCCGGAGGACGTAAGGCAGGCGCTGTCTCTATTAAAAGAGGATGTTCTTGCGGAAACGTATGACGATCATATGTATTATACAAACGGGGGTGCCTTTATAGAATTTAACTTAGGAAAGGAGCAATCTGTTGTTTTAGATTATATGCCGACATATGTGAAATTTACAAACTGGCTGAAGGAAAGGGAAATGCTGGAGCAGGCGAGGCTAACCGCTGCTGATATTTCACATGTCGTGGTAGCAAAGGGTGATTTCTCCGAGATTAATGATTCTGATTTAGGCCTAGAATCGGCTATTGAAAAGAGCAAGAATGCATTAAAAATCACAGATAAAGGCCAAATTGAGCAAGTATTGGAAAAGGCCGGATCCAATCCTCGCCACGAATATGCGGCAGTTGTGTATTATAATGGCGGAAATTTCAAGGAAATTATGTTTTTTGATGAGGAGCATGTGCCAGAGTTTATTAAAAATCATTTTAGATAAGCGGGAGCGAGAAATGAACGCGGTAAATTTTAATGAGGTCTATTCCAAACACGCAAAACGGCTATATTATATTGCCTATCAGTATACTAGAGATGAGTTTTTGGCAGAGGATATTGTCCAAGAATCCTTTTTAAAGGCGTACCGGAAATTGGACACGGTCGAGGACAATGGCAAATTAGGAGCATGGCTCTCGGCCATTACCGCGAGAACCGCGATTGACTTTCTTAGGTCGGAGAAAAGACGCCATTGGACACCGATGGACTATGCCGAACTAGAACCGCTGCACTGTGTCGGATCGAGCAGCGGTTCTAGTACAGAGGAGGCAGCCGTCATCCGGCTTTTTCAGGAGGAGATCGGGGGCTCAATAGAGAACCTCTCCAAGGAATTCCGGGAAGTACTGATACTCAAAATGCAGTACGGACTAAAAGAAACTGAAATTGCCAGCAGACTCAACCTCAAATCCGCCACCGTCAAAACTCGGCTTTACCGGGCAAGGAAACAGCTGCGGCGGATTTTGGCGGCAGGATAGGGTGTTTTAGGGTGTCAGGCACCACGCGTGGACATTTGTCCACGTGAGGTGGACACTCTTTTTTTATTTCTACTAAACCGACTGAAAATAAGATGGTTTGGTAGTTATAAGAGCTTCATAACACCCGGGCGAGAAGGAAAAGGAGGCTTAGGTAGTTATGAGAGGGTTCATAACGCCCGAGCCAAAAGAAAAGGTGGAGTTCCGGTAGTTATGAGAGCTTCATAACACCCGGGCGAGAAGGAAAAGGAGGTATCGGTAGTTATGAGAGCTTCATAACGCTCGAGCGAAAAGAAAAGGTGGAGCTCCGGTAGTTATGAGAGCTTCATAACACCCGGGCGAGAAGGAAAAAGGAGGCTTAGGTAGTTATGAGAGGGTTCATAACGCCCGAGCCAAAAGAAAAGGTGGAGCTTCGGTAGTTATGAGAGCTTCATAACACCCGGGCAAGAAGAAAAAGGAGACTTCGGTAGTTATGAGAGGGTTCATAACGCCCGAGCAAGAAGAGAAGGTGAAGCATCGGTAGTTATGAGAGCTTCATAGAGTTCCGGCAAAGGTTCAAAGCGCAAAACTTCATACGTTGTTAATGACCTCGGCCATTTCTTATGAGGAAATGAAGTCCCCGCCATTAACATGTAAGGTTTGCCCAGTGACGTATCGCGAGTCATCGCTCGCAAGATAGACATAGGCAGGTGCGAGTTCGAAAGGCTGGCCGGCACGTTTCATTGGGGTGTCGGTTCCGAACGTCGAAACCCGTTCTGCCGAGAATGACGAAGGAATGAGCGGTGTCCAAATCGGACCCGGTGCCACGGCATTGACACGGATCCCCTGGTCAACGATAGATTGCGAGAATGGCCTCGTAAAGGACACGATGGCCCCTTTTGTGGCGGAATAATCAATCAGTGTTTTTTCGCCGCGATAAGCTGTGATAGAGGCGGTATTGATAACCGAGCTGCCATCTTTTAAATGTGGCAATGCTGCCTGGGTCATAAAAAAATACGAAAAGATATTCGTTGCAAAGGTATGAATCAGCTGCTGCTCAGAAATATCCGTCAACTGCTCTTGAGGATACTGTACCGCACAGTTGTTAACTAAAATATCCAGTTTTCCGAACGTCTTAATCGTTTTTTTCACAACCTCCAGACAATTTTCTTTATAACGGAGATCGGCCGGAATGGCCAAACAACGCTTTCCAATCTCTTCCACTCTGGCTTTCGTTTCCTCAGCATCCCGTTCTTCATAAAGATAAACGATGACAATATCTGCACCTTCCTTGGCAAAAGCATATGCGACTGCTCGGCCAATCCCGCTGTCCCCGCCAGTTATAATAGCCACTCTGCCCGCCAATTTACCGCTTCCATTGTAATCCCGATTTTCTGAAATCGGCCTCGGATTCATTAAGTATTCAAGTCCCGGCTGCTGGTCCTGGTGCTGCGGAGGAAAGGAAATCGGCTGCTCCTCGCATTTCGATTCCTTGCTGTAGTAAGGATATATCGGATAATTTCTCATGAAAGTACCTCCCTAACATGGGCATTAAACTAAGACACTATATGCGGTCGAGTCAAGCGGGGTTACCAGATAGCAAAATCCATAAGTAATTCTTATCCTTTTTCATAATAACTGCGAAATTTATTTATCGAGGGGATAGGAATATACTGGTAGTGAAGTAACAAGGGGGTGTAAAGGATGGAATATATCTTGCTTTACATGATTGGAATCTGTGCCACAACGCTTGGGACGCTTGCAGGCGGGGGCGGACTCATCAGCCTCCCCGCCATGCTGATATTAGGGCTGCCAATCCACTCGGCTATTGGTGCAAACAAAGTATCCAACACGGTCAGTTCTTTTTCGAGCTTTTACCATCTTTATAGAAAAAAGGAAATTTCCCTAAAGGAAGCCATCTGGATTATTCCTGTCAGCCTCGGTGGCGGGGTCACCGGCGGCTTCATCGCATCCCATATATCGGGGAAAAATATGTACATCATCGCCATTATTCTGCTTATTTTCGCTTTTATCGCTTCCTTTAAGGGAAAAGGAAATTTCGCCGGCACGGAACCGTTAAAGATGAACAAGGTCAGTGTGCCAGGCTTGTTCGGAATCGGATTGTATGACGGCCTGTTTGGCCCGGGACAAGGAACGTTGATGCTTTATTTGTTCGGTTATTTGAATATTGCCTACCTTCGGGCTGTGGCTTTGGTGCGGATCGCGACTTTTTCCAGCTGCTTTGGCGCCGCCATTTCCTATATCTCAACTGGAAAAGTCATTTGGCCGATGACGATTGCGTTGCTGCTTGGTTCCCTTTCCGGAGCGCAAATCGGCGTCCGCATTGCCGAAAAACTAAAACCAAAATATGTGAAACCCATCTTACGAGTAGTGACAATCGGACTGATTTTCCAAATATTCGTAGATAAAGTTATATGATACATGGGGACGGTTCTTTTGTTTCTTTCTTAAATGAAACAAAAGAACCGTCTTCGCGTTTTATGAATACTTTAAAGGAGCGGAATTTTGTGGTGAGGGGTGATATGGTGGTTGTTGGCAGTACTGAGTGGAGTGGTTATCTTGATGCGATTGATGCTGCCTTGGAACAGGGGATGGCGGCAAAAGAAGTGGTTTGCTCGATTACTACCGGGTTTCGAGTGCTTCCCTCGCTGCGGAATGCGCCGGGCCTGAACCCGTATCATGCGTCTGTAGCGGATGTCGGGTACGGCTTTGACGCGGTCAGGGGGACGATTGCCAGATTGAGGGGCGGCGAAGCGATTCCTCTAGTAAAAGAAATGCTGGTCCTCGACCTCGATACGCTTCGGATCAGCGAAAAACAATTGAGCCCCAATTTTGAGATGGTTGCCCAAGTGGCGGGACCGGATACTTATTATTTGATTGAACAAGGCCAGCATTTACACCGGCAGATTGCTAAAAAAATCAACGAGGCCATTGGGTACGGTAAGGCTCTTTTCGGTCCTGAATGGAATGTGATTTTGAAACGTGTGCAAAAAGTTCAGGCCATTCCACGTCTTTAATAGAACCAGTGATAGGGAGGGATGGGAATGCCAGGTGCTCAAATGAATGAAGAGGAACGACAGCGGCTGCTGGAATGGTGGGAAACAACCGAGCGGGGAACAGTTGTGGTAAAAAGACTAATGTCGTATGTGACAGAACTCCGGCTGCATCCGGAGTCAAGACGTGCCGATGGGATGATTTTGTTTTATCGGGCTGCATCAGAGGTTTCGTATGGGTACGCGGGGATGAGAGGCTGCATTCGCAGAGCGTTCACACCCGAATATTTCGAATTCCTCCGCCATAATATTGTCAAATGCCACAGCTTTGCAAGGAGATTTTCAGTCGACACAAAGGTCCTTCTCGAGCGGGTCGCCAAACAAATCAGCGGGCAGGAAGCTCTCGCAATAGTCCAACGCATTCGCGAAACCCTTCGTGAAAATGACACGGTTTTAGAGGAAATAGAAAATAAGAAGAATGCTTTTTTGGGTGTGATTCAGGTGTGACACATGGGGACGGTTCTCTTGCCTCATTTTTAAAATGAGGCAGAAGAACCGTCCCCATGCACTCAAACACAAGCTTCGTATTCTCTCATAATGTTACTAATAATGGTTTTGACCGGCAGGATTTCCTTGATTTCATGGACCCTTGCACCAGCAAAAACAAGGCCGTTCTCACAATCCCCATTCATGGATGTAATCAACGAATCCAGTGTGCAAAAACGATAAGAACAATTCTTCAGGCAATCAATGCACTGCTTTATTTTCACCTTTTTGTCATCTGAAATGAGTTCGGTAAAATGGTTTTTAATCATACGTCCCTGGAGGCCAACTGTGGTTTTGAGCAAAATCGTATCTTCCTGCCGAGCATGAACATATTTTTCTTTAAATGATGATGGTGCGTCACACTCTTCGCTGGCTACGAACCTAGTACCCATTTGGACTCCTGATGCCCCCATTTTTAAGGCGCGGGCGAGATCCTCTCCTGTCAAGATACCGCCAGCTGCAATGACGGGAATCTTCACTGCGTCTATTACTTCTGGCAGGATTTCGAATAAAGGCCTGTCGGTACCTAGGTGCCCGCCGGCTTCAAAGCCTTCAACCACAACAGCGGAGGCCCCAAGGCGTTCAGACATCTTCGCAAGCCTTGCTGAAGAAACAATCGAAATGACGGGAATACCTTCTTCTTTGCCCCAGGCATACATATCCCTTGAAATTCCGGCCCCTGATATGATGAAATCAACCTTTTCTTCAATGGCTGCTTTCATTTTTTCAGCAAAGTCATTCATGGCAAAAAGAACATTAACACCAATATAGCCAGTGCCCGTTATACTCTCCCTCGCCTTTCTTATATGCAATCTCATATCCTCGACCGTAATCCCTGTACCTGAGATGATTCCAATGCCTCCTGCGTTGGCAACTGCTGATGCCAGCTTACTTAAAGAAATTCCTACTCCCATACCGCCTTGCAAGATAGGAAATTTGGGCAACATATGACCTATTTTCAATTGTGGGAAATTCAAGAAAAAACCCCATTTCATTATTATTTGAAGGACCTTAACACCTTCTCATTGTAACAATAGGGTTTCCGTAGGGCAGTGAGATGTTTAACACCTGGTGTTAATAGTTGATAATATTTTGGCATTTGTCACAAAATGTTCAAGCTTTTCATAAAAATTGGATCTGTTAATATTCATTGTTGATTTTCGTATAGGTACGAGAATTCATAGGCGGAGAATTTCCGGCTAATGTATTAAGAGGAAGCTTAACAAGCAAATATAAGCGAAGAAATTCCGATTAACTGCTCTAAATAAGGCAAAATTCAAAGATTTGGATCAAATAAACGGAAAAACTTCCTTTATTTTTAAGGAAATAAGGGTATTTCTCAATTTAAACGGAATTTTTCCGTTTATTTTTCAAACACAGTAAAATCAACATTCAGTTATCAGAGCCAAACATTAATGAACCGAATCAGAAACAGCCTCATGATTTTTAACTTTAAGTATGCAGGCCAACGCAAACAGCATACTTACCGCAGCTGCAAAGAATAACATCCTAAAACCAAAGTGGTCAATCAGCAGACCTAAAACTGGCGGGGATACGATGGCAGAGAGGGAGGAAACCAAATAATATAAGCCGGTTCGGGTCCCGTTTCTGTGTTCACTACCTGTTGAAACCACATAAGGATAAGCATTGATATTGATGCAGGCCCAAAACATTCCCCCGGCGACGAGAAAGAACCTCAAGATAAACACGGAGTCCACCCAATTTAAGAAGAGAAAGACAAAGAATAACCCGATGACTCCAATTAAGATCACCTGTTTCTCCCCATATTTAGCGCCAAAAAACCCGCTTGGAATGGAGGACAGTACAAAGCTTAATGAAAAGAACGCTAACGAGAAGGCAGAATCACTTCTCGACAAGCCAAGCTCTTTCACCCCGTACAAGGTAAACAACGCTTCCATCCCCTGGATTGCCATAAACCAAAAGAAAATGGCCGCCAGTAAAAAAATCGTGGGTGCGTTCAGTTCACCTTTGTAATCTATCTTAGAAGCGATCGTCATGGTTACCGGTAGAGAATCGCGGTTTTCCTTTATATTTTTTAACAGAACCCATAACGTAACGATTAAAACCATCCCCACCAGCAGAAATGGCAAGGATTCATGAAGATTAAACAAAAATGCTCCCACACTGAAGGCTAAGATGGCCCCTAGGCCGCCCATGAAATTAATGATCCCGTTCGCCTTGGTGCGCTGATGTTCTGGTGTAATGTCGGGCATCAGGGCAATGGTGGGTGAGCGGAAAATAGCCATTGATAAGTTCATACCAACCATGAAAAGGATTAACGTGAAAAGGTTATGATGGAAAGGAATTAGCGCGATAAAGAGGGCTGCGAGTGGAATGCCGATAAGCAGGTAGGGCATGCGCCTTCCGAAGCGTGTCTGGGTCCGGTCACTGAGGCTGCCTACATAGGGCTGTATAAAAAGGGCGAAATAATTATCAATTGTCATGAGAAAGCCGATTAAAGCCGTGCTTTCCAGATAATCGTTCAGAAAGAACGGGACAAAGCCGTTATACAAAGACCAGCCGATACTAATGCTGAAAAATCCGAACCCTAACAGCCATGTTTTTCGCAAGAGAAAACCTCCCCTCGGCAGCTGAATCTTTTGTCCTATATCGAAAGCATGCCTCATAAACCATTAATAGGAATGTTATTATCATATGCCGCACCTTCATTCTTTTGCCTGATTTTTTCATAGCTTGATAGGGAAGAGCCCGATAAAAGAAATTTTTTAAAAAGCAATTGACAGATATTAGAAAAGATATTATTATCATTATCGAGAATGATAATAATAAAAACAGAGGGTTCAAAGGGGAGATTGAAATGGTAAGTACGGCAAAGATTATTGCGATGTTTGTTCCAATTATCTTTTCGTTTGTATTATTTATTGGATTGATTTTGTTTTATAGAAAGAGAACTGGGGTGTCTGCAAAGCCTGTAATTTTAGGGGCAGTTGGTTTTATTGTGTTCACCCAAGTGCTCGAGAAGATTTTGCATGTGGTCGTAATCACAAGCTTCCCAAATTACGCCGACCATCCTTTGGCATGGGGAACATACGGCGCCTTGGCGGCAGGGCTTTTTGAAGAATTAGGTAGATTCATATTATTTACATGGCTTTTGAAAAAATTCCATGACTATAAAGGCGGTATTTCGTTTGGAATTGGCTGGGGAGGCATTGAGGCAATTCTCCTTATGCTGGTGGTTTGCGGTCAGGCTTTGGTTTTTTCCTTTATGCTCAATGCCGGAACGTTTGAAAGCTCAATGGTTCAGCTGCCAAGCGACCAGGTGGCAGCCATTAAAGAGGGTATTCTAAGTCAAGGAATAGACTTTTATTACTTTGCCATCCTTGAACGTTTCTTAGCAGTCTTTATGCAAATGGCTTTTAGTTTATTAGTTTTATTGGGTGTTACAAAAAAGAAATTTTCATATGTAATTTTGGCAGTTCTCATCCATGCAGGAGTAGACTTTCCAATCATATTTGCTCAAGTCGGCAAGATTACTAATCTGTGGATCATTGAAGGATACTTGGCGGTTATCGCTGTATTCTCAATCATCTTTATCAAAAAATCCAAAACGATGTTTACAGACGACGCTAAATAGAATAATAGAAAATGAAAGACTTGTACCCAGCGCGGCTCAAGTCTTTTTTTATTTAAGGAAAAGTTAAGGAAGGGACCTGATAATAGGCTTATCCAAAAATATGTTTCCGGCTGGGCTCTACCGGATATGAAAAGGAGTAAGCAAAGATGAAAAAATGGATCCTTATTGCAGTTAGTGTGCTTATTGTGGGGTATGTCGGTTATCAGTGGTATAACTCCAAAAATGCCACGCAAACCGCATCGGCGCAAGTCCGGACTGCGACCGTACAAAAAGGTAAGCTAGAAGTGAAAATCAGCGGATCGGGTGCGGTCCAGCCGGTGACAAGTACTGACATTAAGTCAAACGAAAACAATAAAATAATCGATGAAGTATTGTGGTCTCCCGGTGAGGAAGTAAAAGCAGGTGAAGAATTAATCACCTATACGGATGGAAGCGACCCTGTCACGGCACCTGCAGATGGTATGATCACTTCTTTTTCTGTTGCTGCAGGTGATCGGGTTACACAAGGACAGGTTGTTGCCCACTTAACGAACTATAAAGACTTACAAACTGTCGTACAGGTCGATGAGCTGGATATAACCAAGATTCAAGTAGGACAAGCGGTAAACATAAAGGTAAATGCGTTGCCTGATCAAACTTTCACAGGAAAAGTATCGGCGGTGGCTAATGAAGGGACATCATCCAATGGTGTGTCCACATTCGATGTCACCATCCATTTTGATCAAATCGATAACCTGAAGGTTGGCATGAGCACAGAGGCAAGTATTCTGACTGCAAGTAAAGAGGATGCCCTCTATGTTCCACTTGATGCGGTCCATACAGCAAATGGTGAAAAATATGTCATCGTTGCTTCAAATAACTCTAACGGTCAATCAGAACAAAAAACGGTAAAAACAGGGTTAGCAAATGAAGATTACGTAGAAATCACAGAAGGTGTTTCAGAAGGTGATATCCTTCAGTTACCTCAATTAGCGACAGACAGCTCGTCTACCACGAATACCCGCGGAATGATGCAAGGCGGATTTGGAGCAGGCATGGGCGGCATGGGCGGATTTAATCGCAACGGAGGTGGACAATGGCGGTCCGGCGGAGAAAGGAGCGGGAACTAATGAGCAAGCAAATGGTTCCGTTCCGTAATTTTACGGCCTCAGAAGGGAGCAGTCAGTAATGGGTCAACCTATCATTCAAATCACCAACCTAATGAAAACCTATAAGCTTGGCGGCGAAACAGTTCACGCCTTAAATAATGTATCTATCAAAATTGAAAAAGGGGAATTTCTAGCGATCATTGGCCCGTCTGGTTCGGGAAAGTCAACCTTGATGAACATGGTCGGCTGTCTTGACCGTCCCCAGTCCGGAAAATACTTGTTGGACGGCAAGGATATTGGCAAGATGAATGATAATCAGTTGGCGGTAATCCGCAATCAAAAAATCGGCTTTATTTTTCAAAACTTTAACCTGTTGACCAAATTAACGGCGCTTGAAAATGTGGAACTGCCCTTGTTGTATGCAGGTGTTCCGGCAAAGGAACGGAAAGCAAGAGCAATGGAAAGCCTAAGCAAGGTTGGTTTGAAGGAACGGGCCGGGCACCTGCCTACCCAGCTATCCGGCGGTCAGCAGCAGCGGGTTGCAATTGCCAGAGCATTGGCCGGAAATCCTTCCATACTTCTTGCCGATGAGCCAACTGGTGCCCTTGACAGCAAGACAAGTAAGGAAATTCTTAGCTTAATGAAAGAACTTAACGAATTAGGCCATACCATAATTTTGATTACACACGATTTGGCGATCGCGAAGCAGGCAGGGCGAATGGTCAGCATCCAGGATGGACAGCTATTGGAAAATGGGGGTGAGCTGATTGGGAATATGGCAATCTATTAAAATGGCACTTCGCAGTATCCAAAGCAATAAGCTCAGATCGGCCCTCACCATGCTGGGGATGATTATCGGGGTATCCTCGGTGATTGTGCTTGTGTCGATTGCTCAAGGTTCGGCCCAGAATGTAACCAGCAGGATTAATCAGCTTGGTACAAACCTGTTAACCATCAATACGTTTGGAACGGATTTAGCTTTAACGGAAGATAAAATCAACGAACTTAGTAAATTGAATGGTGTCAAAGCCATTTCTCCTGTTGTTTCGGGCCGTGTCAATGTGAAAAAGGATAAAACCGCTTCGCAGGTATCCGTGACGGGGACTAATGCCGCTTATTCGGATGTGCGAGACACAAAGGTTAAGCAAGGACGTTTTATCACCGACCTTGATATTGAATATCGGCAAAAAATTGCTGTGATCGGCTCGGAAACAGCTTCCACCTTATTTGGAGCGGAAAACCCAGTCGGGCAATACATTCAGATAGAAGGAACTTCTTTTAAAGTTGTCGGGGTGCTCGCATCAAAAGGAAGTTCAATGGGACAGGGCGGCGACAACACCATTATCGTTCCGCTTAGCACTGGTCAGCGATTAGTGAAAAGCACAACCATTAACCAGGTCTACTTGCAAGGAAAAAGCGAGGACCAAATGGATGTGGTCATGAATGAAGTGAAACTGGCGCTTGCTGGCATGTATCCAAACAAAAGCGATTCGTACAGCGTCACTAACCAAAAGGATTTGATGGATACGATGAGCTCCGTAACGAATACGATGACGATGATGTTGGGCGGAATCGCCGGAATTTCTCTGCTTGTTGGCGGGATTGGAATCATGAATATCATGCTCGTCTCGGTTTCAGAACGGACGAAGGAAATCGGGATCCGCAAGGCGATTGGCGCCAAACGGCGTGATGTACTTTTGCAATTTCTGATTGAGGCGGTTGTGTTGAGCGGTGTCGGGGGATTGATTGGGATCCTTGCTGGAGTAGGATTAGGAAAAATGCTGTCATCACTGTTTAGTTTAACAGTGTCATTCACCTCTTCAGTGATGATTGGTTCGTTCCTTTTCTCGCTGGTGGTTGGTGTCATCTTCGGAGTGTTCCCGGCCAATAAAGCGTCAAAACTAAACCCTATTCAAGCCTTAAGGTACGAATAAAAGTATGGATTTAAGCGGCCTTTCTTTTGCGGCCGCTTTGTTTCCTATATAATAATTTTAATAAATATTTTGGGAGCGTTCATTTATGCGTTTATTAGTGGTAGAGGATAATCTCTCCTTGCTGGAATCCATTGTCCAGCTATTATCCGATGAATTTGAAGTGGATCAGGCATCAAACGGGGAAGATGCCTTGTTTTTGGCGATGCAAAATATACATGACGCGATTGTACTCGATGTGATGATTCCAGAAATCGATGGTTTTGAAGTGCTGCAAACCATTCGTAGGGAAGGCCTAAAAATCCCAGTTCTTTTTCTAACGGCACGGGACTCCTTGGAGGACCGCGTAAAAGGACTAGACAGCGGCGGGGACGATTACTTAGTGAAGCCGTTCCAAGCAGCGGAATTAAAGGCGCGGATCCGTGCCCTATTAAGACGAAGCGGGAGCTTAACGACCAACCAAACCATTCAATACCGGGGAATTGAATTACTGGGCCGGGAACGGGATATTGTGGTGGACGGCAAACCCATTAAGCTCACGGCCAAGCAATACGAGCTGCTTGAATTTCTCATCCAGAACAAGGGAGCGATTTTAACAAAAGAACAAATCTACGATCGAGTCTGGGGCTTCGATTCAGATACTACCATCGCCATTGTTGAGGTGTTTATGCATCATCTTCGGAAAAAATTAGAACCCCATGGCTATCATGCGGATATAAAAACCATTCGCGGTGTCGGCTATATGCTGAACGAAGAATAAGGGCAGCATATGTTTCGACGTACACATATTAGGCTCACTTTGTTAAATTCGCTGGTTTTCATCGTCTTAATCAGCATTCTTGGAAGCATTATTTATTTTTACATGGACCATCGATTATATCAGGACGTAAACCGGTCGTTACTGGAATCTGCAGCCCATTTTCAACAGCAGCCGGACGACGATGATGATCATGGCGCTCCCGGTCCTAGGTTCATGAGGCGAGATCCAAGGATTATGACCTTGTTATGGCAAGGGGAAGATAAACAGCTGCTCGGGGAACAAGGCCGTGAAACCGAGTTATTTACAGGTAAAGAGGAGCAGATCCGCCCGAAAAAATTAAATTCCTTGCAGGATGTGGAGGCAGGAGGATTTTCTTACCGATATATCGCTTTTGAAGTGAATACGACTGCCGGAAAAATCACCGTGCAATTCATTCGCAACGTCAATTCGGAAAAAGAATTATTAAATAGGCTGTTATTAATTATCTTAATCGGCTGTGGTATTGGTGTCGTTTGCGCGCTGGCTTCCGGGTATTTCCTGGCTGGCAGGGCTCTTGTCCCGATTAAGAAGGCTTGGGATAAACAGCAGGAATTTGTCTCGGATGCCTCTCATGAGCTGCGGACGCCGTTGGCAGTCATCCAGGCTAAAACCGATGTGCTGTTCCGGAATCCAAAGGCTACCATCCAGGATAAAATTCACGATATCTCCACTATTTCGAAGGAATCACGCAGGCTTTCCAAGCTGGTGACCAATTTATTGACGCTGGCGAGATCGGACTCCAATCAACTGGAAATGAAGAAGCAAGAGTTCCAAATCGATGAGCTTTTAAAAGAAATCCATTTGCAATTTGAAGACATTGCTTTATATCAAGAAAAATCAATCCATTTAGACGCCCCTGAGCCTGTTGCTTTTTGCGGGGATAAGGAAAGGATCCATCAGCTCATTGTTATATTACTGGACAACGCGATGAAGTATACAAATGAAGGCGGAGAAATCCAGCTTTCTTGCCTGCAAAGCCACTCTTCCGTTATCCTTTCCGTAAATGATAACGGGATTGGCATTCCCGAGCAAGACATCCCGCGAATATTCGACCGCTTTTTCCAAAGCGATAAAGCTCGGACATCTGCTGAGGGAACAGGGCTTGGCTTATCCATCGCTAAATGGATTATCGACAAGCACCATGGCAAAGTAAAAGTAAACAGCTCGCTTGGTAAAGGAACATTGATTGAAATTGTCTTTCCAAGAACCCAAAAAAATTAATTTGGGTTCTTTAATTTTTTTAAGAATATCTTAAGGAAAGCTCTTCATAATGAGGGTATCTAATGGGTACAAGCATATTGAAGGGAGAAAACTATAAATGAAAAAAGTGAGAAAAACGCATTTATGGATTGGTTTGATAGCTTCTGTGTTAATCTTTATGGAGTCGCTCACAGGGTTGCTTATGAATGAACCATGGCTGATCGGACAGACCCAGATGGGGGAGCGCGGCAATTTCCAGCCTGGTCAATTTAGACAAGGTTTTACAAACGGCGCTGGACAGACTCAAGGAGGGTTTAATCGCCAAATGGATGGCCAAGCAGGCGATAACAACCAAGGACAAACAAATGGGCAATTCGGAAATCAAATGCAAGGGCAAGATGGTAATCAAATGCAGGGGCAGAACAGAAACGGCCAATTCCAAGGAGGAGCTGGCAGGTTTAACGGAAACGGAAACTTCACGAGAGGGTTCCGCGGTGAAGGCATAGGCCAAACATCCGCTATGGGCATCATCAGGGGACTTCATGAAGGCCGAATCGGAAATACCGATGTCAAGTGGCTGATCGACCTGACTGCCATTGCGATGATGTTCCTAACAGGTTCAGGCATCTATCTTTCTCTTAAAGTCCTTGGCGCGGAGAGAAAAAGGAAAAGACGTGAGGAAGATCCTTATAATGCGGTGCTCTAATTAGGAAAAGCTAACATGATAGATTTTTAAGATGGAAGAGGCACACCCGATGCGGGGAGTGTCTCTTTATTTTTCAGAAAATTAAACAGGACTTCGAATGGTGAACGCCGAATAGTAGGGAGTAGAATTTTTCGGACAGCGGAGGAATGCGAATTTGATAAAAGACATGGATTCAATATTAATCATTGATCAAAAGGATGGGCTGGGGCCAGAATTCAGCAAACTAGTTTCAATGATGGACTACGCAAGGGCCACAACGATTGAAGAAGTAAAGGATCTTACCGTCGAGGAGCTGGATTTTCTTTATGACGAGGATGCCAATTCCATCGGTATGCTGCTCGCGCATTTTGCAGCAGTTGAAAAAGTGTACCAAATCGTTACCTTTGAAAATCGGGACGATTTAACCGATGAAGAAGTTGCCCGTTTAAATCCAGCACTAGATCTGGGAAGACCCGCACAAGAAATCAAAGGTTATCCCATTGATTATTACTTAACGGAATTAGCAGAAGTCCGGGCTGCCACCGTTGAAAAATTTAAAACCCTGCCGGACGAATGGTTATTTGAGCAGACTCCATTTTGGTGGGACCTTCCGGCCAATAACTATTTTAAATGGTTTCATGTTTTTGAAGATGAATTGAATCATAGGGGCCAGATTCGGCTCATAAAAAAGATGACCAAAAAAGAAAAAAACTAAGAAATTAGAGGTGGAGATAGTTGAATATTTATGTTATCCGTCACGGCGAATCAGAGCATAATGTCGACAGGAATGTGATGGCGCACACGCACGATTCCCAGCATAGTTTGACAGAGCTTGGCCACAAGCAGGCCGACGTAACGGCCGATTTTATGAAGACAATTGTGAATGGAAAGACCGTACTATACAGTTCCCCTTATTTACGGACGAAACAAACTGCCCAGGCGATTCATTCCTTGCTGCCGGGGGAGGTTCCATTTTTCGAAAATCCTCTTTTGAGAGAATGGGAGCTTGGCAATCTTTATGATTTCAACAACCGAACTCCGGAGGCTAAAAAGGAATATAAAGCGGCGGGCCAATTTTATTTCCGTTTTCAAAATGGGGAGTCCCTTGCTGATGTATACCTGCGTGCGACCATGTTTATGAATACGGTGGTTGACCGCCTCAAGCGGCAGCAGCGCTATGATAATCTTGTGATTGTCACGCACGCCGCCTTTATCCATATGTTGCTGGCATTCCTAACGGAGACGCCGGTTGAGGATTTATTGAATTTCAAGCCGATTGAAAATGCCTCCGTCATCAAGATTGATGAAGCGGATGGGGACTATCAATACGAAAAAATATTTGTACCAAAAGTTCAAATCTAAGCAATCAAATGACAAATGGCCCCGCCAAAAAAGGATGAGGGCCATTTCCTAATTAAAGTGCTTCATTGATAACTTTTTTGTAATAAGAAACCGAAAGGACACCAAAAATGGAGTAGAGTGCCGCATACAACAGCATCACAACAAGCATCGGTGTCCAAACCTCTGCACCAAACAAAAACCAACCGGATTGAACCGCAAAATAACCGTGTGCCAGGCCAACCGCTAACGGAATGCCAAAGCTAAAGAGCTGCTTTCCTTGAATTCCTCTTAACAAATTCCCTTGTGTAAAACCAAGTTTTCGTAAAATCGTATAATTTGGCTTTTCCTCTTCACTTTCTCCCATCTGCTTAAAATAAAGAATACAGCCGGAAGTAATCAAAAAGGTTAACCCAAGGAAGCCAACAATAAACATGGCCAGCCCCATATTCTTTTTCTGCTCTTTGATCAGGTCGAGACGGGAATCATTTCCATGCTCACTGCTAAAATGCAGACTAGAGAAGATCTTATTGGCTTTTTCAAGCTGCTGCTCATTTTTTAAATTAATACCTATGAAAAGGGATGATTTTTGTTGAACTTTTGGATCCAAATCCTGTTTCAATCGCTGAAAAACAGGATCATCAACAATGGCAGTCGGTGAACCTCCAGCTGTGTAGTACCAGGAAATGACGAACTCTTTTTCCAGTCCCGAGTATTTTAACGGAATCACTTGATGAAGCCCCTTAAATTCAATCGTTCCTGAATCCTTTAAGGTCATAAACTTCTGCAGCAAATCACTATAGCCGGTAAAAATAGTTTCACCCGGTGCTGCATCAACATTTTTTACAGATCTGTCGCTGATGACTGACATAGGCATGTTGGCAGGGTCAACCATCATTCCTTCCAAATTCCGTTCTAGGATTGGCTTCAAGTTTGCGCTGACCTGAATAACCTCAATACGTTTTTCATGAAAATCGATTCCTGCATTGTCCAGGGCGGTCTCAAATGTCGTTGCATCCCCTTCGGTAATAAAAGCAAAATCAGCGGCCACATTATTTTGGGCTGTTTTGTCAACAGAATAATAGGAGATATAGCATAACGATAATAGACCGATTGCCAGCGCCGATACAGTCGTGATAATCGTTAATAACATGGCATTCGATTTCATTCGGAACATGATGGAGGACAGCGACATCACTTCATTAATTGATAAGTAGCCGTCTTTCCGTTTGCGGATGAGTTGGAAAATGAAACTGACCGAACCCTTATAAAACAAATACGTTCCGATAATGACTGATCCCAGAATTCCCGTCATCGCCGCAAATAATGCCGGCATGGTGGTAAAATCTCCGCCGAACAGCTTGGAAGAAACATAATAGCCGGTGGCAATCAGCACCAATCCAAGAATCCCAATAAAGTTTTGAAACATGGATAATTTTTTCACTTTGCCCTCTGTCGATGAAATGACCCTAAACAAAGCTAAAATGCTTTGGCGTTTGATAAATAGATAGTTCATCAATATGATAAACAGGTAAATCACGATAAACACGATCATTGTTTGCACGAGTGCCTCTGATGAGAAATGAAGACTGGCTACTGCATCAACGCCGGTAATTTTAAATAAAATCATCAAAATTAGCCGTGACACCGAAAACCCGAGAAAGATGCCAATCACCAGGGAGCCGAAGTAAAGGATAAAGTTCTCGGCACTGAGAATCCGGAAAATCCGGCCTTTGGTCATTCCGATTAACTGGAATAATCCGATTTCTTTGCTCCGCCGCTTGATGAAAATGTTATTGGCATACAGCAAAAAGATGGAGACAATTGCGACAAGCAAAATCGAAGCGGTCCGAACGGCGGCGGCCCCTTTGATGGTCCCTTTCGCCTCCGTCATCGCCGGGTCATACTGCAGCGTAACAAACGCGAAATATAAAGCTACACTAAAGACCAATGCAAACACATACAAAAAATAATTTTTCAAGTTCTTTTTCAGGTTGCGAATGATCAGTTGATTAATGTTCATATTGAACACCGCCCAACACCGCTTGTGTTTTCATAATGTCTTGAAAGAAGGCCTGCCGGGGCTGTTCGCCCTTATTTAACTGGGTGTAAATCTGCCCGTCCTTGATGAAAATGACCCGGCTGCTGAAGCTGGCCGCAACAGGATCATGGGTGACCATCACAATCGTAGCGTTACGCCGTTGATTTAATCCGCTAAGCTTATTCAATAGGTCTGATGCCGACTTGGAATCGAGCGCACCCGTCGGTTCGTCCGCAAAAATAATACTTGGTTCATGGATAAACGCCCTTGCAGCAGAAGTCCGCTGTTTTTGACCGCCGGAAATCTCGTTTGGATATTTGTCCTTGAGCTCGTAAATACCGAGTTCTTCAGCAACTTCGGCAAACTTTTGATCCGCTTCTTTTTTCGGCATTTTCGTGATGGACAGGGGCAGGAGAATGTTTTCCTTTACAGTCAATGTATCTAAAAGGTTATATTCTTGAAAAATAAACCCTAAATGATGTTTCCGAAACTCAGCTAGCTGTTTCTCTTTCATCTGGGTGATTTCGTTTCCTTCAATTTTGATAGACCCGTTGCTTGCTTTGTCAATCGAGGAGAGGACATTCAAAAGCGTTGTTTTTCCGGATCCAGAGGCACCCATGATGCTGACGAATTCTCCTTTTTCAATACTTAAATCAAGTCCCTTTAAAACGTCCTGCTTATTCCACTTATTGCCGTAGCTTTTATAAATTTTACTAGCTTCTAAAATTGTCATTTCGACACACTCCTTATTTGGATAGCTTTAGTATAAAGGTGCGTGTAGATCACTTCCTTCGTTTCGCCGAACAAATGCGGCAAAGCATGTGACAATGTTGTCACATGCCTGATATATGAAGGAATTCATTTCTTTTTGGAAAAATTAGCGTAAATGTCGTGCCTTCTCCTAATTTGGATTGCACCTCGATATGGATGAATAGCGGCTGGGAAGCCTTTTTTGCAAGATAAAGCCCCATGCCGGTAGCCGCGCTGTCTTGATGTTTGGTGGTCGAGGTGAAGCCCTTGTCAAAAATGCGGGGCAGATCCCGCGGGTCAATGCCTCGGCCAAAATCGGTGACTTCAAGTATGGTCCGTCCATATTGAAGGTGGCTTTTTATGAAAATATCCGAGGCTTCGCTGTATTTCACGGCATTGGTTAATAACTGTCTGAGAATAAACGCCAGCCACTTGGCATCCGTCAGTACATCGGTGATACCCAGCTCTACATCAAAACCGATCCCTTTTTGCATACACCACGATTGCAGCGTTTTAATCTCTGAATAAATAATCGGCTTTAAATCTGTTTTTTCGATATATAAGTCATTTTCCATAAATGGTATCCGCTTTTGGTGAAGCTGCTGGTCAAGCAACAGATGAATTCGCAACCACTCAAATCTTAGGTTTGCCCTCAGCTTGCTATCCTCCATGCGTTCAATCATTAAAGACATAGCTGTTAGCGGTGTTTTTACCTCGTGTATCCAGGATAGCAGTTCATCCTTTTCCTGCTCCAGCGTCATCCGATTAGAGGAAGCCTCTATCTTGAGGGAATCGGTTTGGCTGATGACGCTCCTTTCAATAATTTTTTCAAAAGGGCTTCGGCCTTTCGGCAGGCCAGTTAGATCAAGGCTGCTTTCCCAATCCTCCAGGCCTTTATAAAAGTGAGTCTCCTTGTGGTAACGAACGGTTAGGAAAATCGCAAAGATGATGAGCGACAGAAAAACCATATACAGGACGGGCAAAAACGGGATAGCAGAATCAATGTAGGCGATAAAAACGATGAGAAATTCTAAGGATAAAATGAGTAGAATCCAGCTCCGCCGTTCTTTTAAAAAATGTTTTATCATGGCAGCTGCGCCTCATCGGCCGCCATATAGCCTTGTCCCACCTTCGTTTCGATAAAATGACCGATGCCAATCTCATCGAGTTTTTTGCGGAGCCTATTGACATTGACTGTTAGGGTATTGTCGCTGACAAACCGCTCGTCGTCCCACAAGCTTTTGATTAACGCTTCGCGCGTGACGATTTTATTCTTTTGATTAATAAGCTCCCTCAGAATAAACATTTCATTCTTGGTCAACTCGATTGAACCTGCGTCGTTGGCAATTGTGTTTTTTTGATAATCGACTGTCGCCCCGCACCAGGTTTTCAGTTCGATTTGGCTGTCACTGCTGTAATCATAAACCCGGCGCAGCATCGCCTGTATTTTTGCAATCAGGACATCGAAATGAAAGGGTTTTTGGATGAAGTCATCCGCGCCAAGCTGCATCGCCATCACCATGTCGGATGGATGATCCCGCGACGATAAAAATAAAATCGGGACACTCGAATGGGAACGAATCATCCGGCACCAATGGAACCCGTCAAATTTGGGCAGCTGGATATCAATGATGACCAAATCAGGCTTGGTAGCAGTGAATTCCTGCATGACTTGGGCAAAATCTGTTATTCCATACACGTCATAGGACCAGCCGGATAGCCGTTCCTTCACTTCATTGAATAAAGTAGCATCGTCTTCGATCAATAAGAGTTTAAACATTGGTATCACCAACTTATCTCGGTTTTTCCTCAATTACATAGTATAGCAAAAATTTCCTTTTATCTATAAAAAAAGAGCCAACTTCAGTGGCTCCTTTGTAAATTATGGCTGGTCGGCTGGGAAAACGATGCCTGCGTCCTTTCTAGCTGCAACTAGCATCTTCATGACTGAGTAACTGTAATCGAGTAGTTCATAGCAGCGGTCAAAGTCCTGATTTTTATACGTTTCTTTGAAGGCAAGCAGTTCATAATAAAGCTTGTTCGTTGTCGTCTGATTGTTTAAGGTGACGGCTGTTCCATCGGTTTGTAAGATGACGTTTTGACACCCATTTGCCCCATGTTCAACATGAATATATCCTTTTTCACCTTGGATAAGGACAAAGTTCAGGCCTTGTGTATCCTTGCTTCCCACGCACTCGGCGATAAAGTCGGGATATTTCATGACAAGTACCCCTGAGGTATCAATTCCGTTCGCATGCTTATTTGCCGTATAGCGGATGGATTCTGGTGTCCCGAACAGGTTCATCACGAAATGCAGGTTATAAATGTTGATATCAACAAGGGCGCCGCCGGAAAACTTCGGATTAAATACATTCGGTGTCTCCCCTGCAAGCAGGGCATCATACCGGCTAGAGTATTGGCTGTAGTTGCCCTGGATCATCCTTATTTGCCCTAGGCTTGGCAGGTTTTCTTTAATGAGTTGATAGTTGGGCAGGTGAATGGTTGTGATGGCCTCAAACAGCATTAAATTCTTTTGTTTGGCGAGTACCTTCAAGCTTTCAAGCTCTGCGACGGTCGATGTGAACGGTTTTTCACATATGACATGTTTTCCATGTTGGAGAGCTTGGGTCGCCTGTTCGTAATGCAGGCTGTTTGGGGATGCCAGGTAAATAAAGTCGATGCCTGGGTCCTGGTACATTTTTTCTATGTCGGTGTAGATAGCAGGGATTTGATATTTTTCGGCTAACGGTTGGGCAGTTTCCTGTTTTCGGGAATACATCGCCACACATTGGGCGTCTTTTATATTATTTAATGCAGAAAGGAAGGTATCCACAATCGAACCCGTTCCAATAGTAGCAATATTCATATGCTCAAGTCCTCCAATAACAAAATACTTCTAACATCATAATGTATTTTGGCAGGCTTGCCAAATAAGTAATGAGGCATGGGGACGGTTCTTGTGCATCACTTTTGAATAGTGGGGAAGTTTAGCTCTTCGTGAAGAAAATAAAAGACAAAACCGAAACTTTGCGCCCGTAAAATGTCCAATAAAAGGCCATTAAAGGACAAAACGGAGAGCCCGAGCTGGTAAAGTGTCCAATAGAAGGCATCTAAAGGACAAAAGGGAGATCCCGAGCAGGCAAGGTGTCCAATAGGAGGTCTCTAAAGGATAAAACGGAGAACCCGCATCCGTAAAATGTCCAATAGGAGGCCTCGCTAAAAAAAGCGTACCAAAGAACGATTCTTTCAGTTAATGGAGAGAATGAACGGGCAAAAGCCCTTTATCTTCAGGAAGGCTTTGAGCAAGTAGAGGGCGTAGCGTGATATCAATATGATCTATAAATGTTTCAAATTGAAAACAATTAAATTATATTAATATAATAAAATACGTTATGAGGGCGCCCTTCGTTAATAAGGAGGGCGCCCCTTATTTATAGGATTATTTGGTGAAAACTTAATTGCTTTAAAGGATTAATAATTCCGACTTGACTCATAGGATTTTATATATTAAACTTTGAAAGTATTAAATAGGGGGTTATGAAATGAATAACATATTAATTATCGTGAATGTTGTCGTTCTTCTCTTACTGATGTTCGGCTTGTTCATGATGCAAAAAAAGCATGTTTCTTTTTCAAAACGTGTGTTTACCGGACTTGGTTTAGGTCTTGTATTTGGATTTCTCATTCATCTTATTTACGGTGGAACACATGAAGTAACAACACAGTCGATTAACTGGTTTAACATTGTCGGCGGCGGTTATGTTAAACTGCTGCAAATGGTTGTTATGCCATTAGTGTTTATATCCATTGTGGGAGCTTTTACGAAATTAAAGCTGACTAAAAATATTGGGAAAATCAGTTTTCTTGTCATTGCCATCCTGCTTGGGACAACGGCGGTTTCCGCAGCAATCGGTATTGGATCCGCGCTCGGATTTGGACTTGATGGAATCAAGTTAACGGCAGGGGATGCCGAAAATGCCCGTAATGAGCTATTGAAAGAAAAAGTGGCTGGTGTAGAAACTATGACGCTGCCGCAGCAAATCGTTGAACTTATTCCAGGCAATCCGTTTCTAGATTTAACAGGCGCTCGTCCAACATCAACGATTGCCGTTGTTATTTTTGCAGCTTTCATCGGCGTGGCATATCTTGGGGTAAAACGCAAGGAACCTGAGAAAGCTGAATTTTTTGCAAAAATAATCGATACGTTATATTCCATCGTCATGAGGGTGGTAACGCTCATTCTCAGATTAACACCATACGGTATTTTGGCTATCATTACAAAGGTGGCTGCTGTAAGTGATTACGACGCGATTGTAAAATTAGGCAAGTTTGTCGTCGCTTCTTACGTGGCGCTTATCTTGATGTTTATTGTACATTTATTACTTATAACATTTGCAAAATTAAGCCCTGTAAACTATGTGAAAAAAGGGATGCCTACATTAACGTTTGCCTTTACGTCACGTTCAAGTGCAGGAACATTGCCAATGACCATTAAGACGCAAACGAAAGACTTTGGTGTGTCTGAAGGGGTTGCCAACTTTGCTGGTTCTTTCGGACTTTCCATCGGACAAAACGGCTGTGCAGGAATTTACCCGGCGATGCTCGCAGTCATGGTAGCGCCGTCTGCAGGTATTGACCCGACAAGCATTTCTTTTATCATCACTCTGATTATAGTAGTTGCAATCAGTTCATTCGGTGTAGCCGGTGTAGGCGGCGGGGCAACCTTCGCAGCCTTAATCGTTCTATCAGTCTTGAACCTGCCAGTTGCAATTGTTGGTCTTCTTATCTCTGTTGAGCCTCTAATTGACATGGGACGTACTGCCCTAAACGTCAGCGGTTCAATGACTGCCGGTGTGTTAACAAGTAAGGCAACCGGTGAATTCGATAGTGAAGTTTACAAGCAGCCTAACGTAGCGGAAGCATAATATGGTAATTAAAAAAGCAGAATGCTGGGATGGCATTCTGCTTTTTGTATATAGTAAACGCACTTGCTGTTAACCAATCGAGTGCAGTAAAAAGTTCGTCAAGAAAAGAATCGAAATAATATAGATTGATAGGGAAAGCTGATGTTTCTTGTTGGTAAACAGCTTTACCAGCGGATAGGCGATAAATCCGAAGGCAATTCCATCAACGATGCTGTAGGTTAACGGAATCATGATAATCACGAGAAAAGCCGGAAAGGCTTCCGTAAAATCAGTGAAATCGATATTTACGATATTAGTCAGCATTAAACCGCCGATAATAATTAGGATTGGCGCGATTGCTGTTGCCGGAACCAGTTTGATGAACGGCATGAAGAAAAGCGATGCCAGGAAAAGCAGCCCCGTGATAATCGAGGTTAAACCTGTTCTTCCGCCTGCGGTAATGCCTGCTGCCGTTTCAACCGTTGATACAGATGGACTAGTGCCGAATAATCCGCATACGATTGTGGAAATCGAAATGGCCTTTAAGGATTTTCCGTTTTTTTCAGGCGCTTGCAGCATCCCGTCTACTTGGGAATGAAGCAGGCCGATATTTTCAAAAACAAGCACCAATACCAGTGAAAAAGCCGCTGTCCAGAACGGAATGGTGGTTATATTTCCAAAGTCTGCACTTAGGAAGACGTTTTTATAGTCCGCAAAGGAAATAAAACTGGTGTGGGTTTTCGAAAAGTCTACCAATCCGAAAAGATAGGACACGAACGTTCCTAAAATAATGCTGATCAGGAAATTCCCAGGTACTTTCTTTAAAAATAAAAATAACGTGATAATCAGATTAATTATCGACGCCATTACAATCGGGGACGCCAAATTGCCAAGCGCCACAAAGTTCGTCGGATTCCCAACAATGATGCCGCTTTTTTGCAGGCCAATAAAGGCAATAAATAAGCCAATTCCGACTGAAATGGATTCCTTTAAAGATGACGGAATCGCTCTTGAGATGATGCCCGATAATTTCGTGAAAGCCACAATCACAAAGAGAATGCCTGATACAACTACGGCTGCCAGAGCCTCCTTGTAGTCCAGCCCCATCGTTCCGACAATTGTATAGGTGAATAGGGCATTAATCCCCATTCCTGGTACGATGATTAATGGTGCGTTGGCGATAAATGCCACAAGCACGCAGCCAATCAGTGAAGATAGTACGGTTGCGATAATTCCGGCTTCGAGTGGTATGCCTGCATCCTGCAGGATACTTCCATTGACAGCGATAATATAGACAATGGAAAAGAATGCCGTAACCCCCGCAATAACCTCCTTCTTCAAGCTTGTTCCGTGCTCCTTAAGTTTAAAAACTCCCTTCATTTTCTTATCACACTTTCTAGTGTGTCCCTCTCCCGCCCGCATCAAGTTAAAATTCTATGAATCAACTTATGCCGGGGAATATTATAACACAGAAAATGACAATGACAAGAGAGGAGGTTGCTTCCAGCTACTGCCTGCAGCACCCACCGTAACGCTCTAGAATTCGATCACGCCGGCTAAGTGCTGCAGTATTACAAAATTTAGGATAGAGTATGAAACGCGTTTCAGGTCAAGGGGCTAAATGTAATTTTTGAAAAAAAGACCTAGTTACAGTCACATCAACCGGCCGGAAGTCTTGAGATTAGATAGTACCCCGTTTAATCAATCTTACAGGTATCTCCTGATATGAAATTTCCTGGTTTTCCGCAATTCCTTGAAGGAAGAGCTTTCTGCCAATTTCTACAAGCGGGATTTCAATCGTCGTGATATCCATTATTTTTGCAATGGGTTGGTTATTAAATCCAATCAGCGCTAGATCATTCGGAATAGAAATCTGCCGATTCCTTGCGCAGGTGACAATTCCGGCAGCGACATCATCATTTGTCACCAGGAGGGCCGACGGAGGATCGTCCATACTTGCAATCGTATCAACGACCCGTTCGCCATCCTCAAAATAAAGACAATTATCGAAAACGTAAGCAGGGTCAAATGGCAAATGATTTTTTTTCAGAAAATCCTTATAGGCCATTTCTCTAAACTTACTGTTTGTACCCGTTTTTCTCCCGATGGAATAACCAACTTTTCGATGTCCGTTTTGTATTAAATATTCAAGCGCATAGATGAAGGTCTGATAGTGATCCACAAAGGTAGAAGACACTTTTTTGCCCCTGGTGTCCTCACACAGGACAATCGGCCCATAAGGAAGAAACTCCTCAATCAACGGCCAGCTGCTTGCTCTTGAACAAATGATTAACGCATCAATTTGTTTTTGCTTTAACATTTGTAAGGCGTCTAATTCTCTTTCTTCCTTATAGTTGGTTTGAAAAAGCACCAGATTATAATTGTGTGTCAATGCCTCATGGGAGATTCCTTTAATTAACGATGCGAAATAAGGGTGGTCAATGGATGGAACCATCACACCGACAAGGAAGGTTTTTCCCATGCTTAAATGAACCGCGTTAATATTTGGCTGGTAATTGCTTTGCTTAATGGCATCAAGAACAGCCTTGCGCTTTTCCTCTTTGACATAAGGGTGATTATTGAGCACCCTAGATACCGTCGTGACGGAAACGCCCGCCATTTTTGCTAAATCTCTGATATTAGTCAAGGTGTCAGACACTCTCCATCGATCCTATTATTAGGAAGAGTATAATACTTTTTATAAGGAAAATGAAGAATGAATAGCATCACTTCGTTAGGGTGTTATACGTGAGTAGGCTCTAGTTCAGGGGTGTTCAGCTTCATATACTTCCTGCCTCTGTTCGGATAAATCCCCTCTGTGTGATACCATTCCCATGCTTTTTCGCCCTTTTTGCGGCCGATGGAACCGTTCATTATGAGCCCCGGACTAATCAAGTGGCGGGGGATTCCTTTGATGTAATAAGTCCGGTTGGTGTTGAATTCGGTTAGCACAATGGTATCTTCAATTCTACTGGTCACTTCAAACAGACTGTCCTTCCGTTCAGAAAACTGGTCAAACTTATATTCGACTTTTTGCATCGCCAACTCGAGATTAAATTCACTGTGGTGAAGCCGAGGGAAATCGCATAAAAAGAGGTAATTTAGCAGGCGTTCGCAGGTTTTAAGGTCAGAGCGGGCCTCATTCGCATATTGGTTAACAAGACCATACCAAGAAGTGCCAACCTTTCGATCCAGCCAGCGGACGAAATTTTTTAACTGCATCAGGAATTTTTCGGTTTCTTTTTCTTGCGGCGTAATTTTCATACAATGAGGAAAATGAGTGAAGATTAATTCTTCCCAGAACGGGGAGTCGCATTCTTTCCATGATGGAGGACAAGAATCTTCTAACGTATCGGTCATAAAGCTTGAAAAAATCTCGAGAAATTCATTGCGGAGCTTGTTGGCAGGCTGTTCACGTTTGTAGGAGAGAATGTCTTTTCCATAATAGTGGACGTGCGCTCTGAAACGCAGGTGAAATTGAGAGCCTATCGCCATGTTCTTTAAAAATTCTTCCCGTTCCTCAGGATTAGCGAAAGGTTGTATAAATACATTCATTTGCAGCTTATCACCGCAGCATTTCTTCTGAGGTTTGCCGCTGCCGCACGGACATAAAGATTGTTTTTTCATAGAACGAATCAACCAGCTTTCTTAGTGGATTTTTTTGAAAGGGGCAAGAGAAGATATTCTAGGGGTGACAACCGTATTATAACTTATCTATGAAAAAATGAATCTGAAAATTGTGTGAACGCGGCCGATTTGTAAAAATTGGATTTAGTGTCAGCCTGAGGTAAAGTAGAATTAGTGGATTTTTTACGGGAGGATTTTGATATGAAAAAAGCAAAAGCAAACATCAAGGCCATATTAATTGCGGATCAGGATGGCACATTTGTGACCAGAAGGATTCCGGAAGTACAACTTGAATTTGGCGGAATACGAGGGGACAGACATTTCGGGGTAACGTGTGCGGCCGATTCCAGGCAGCCAATGTATCCAAAGGGGACGGAAATTCTGAACCGCCGGCAGATTACCGTCGTTTCAGAGGAAGACTGTGCCGAGATTGCGGAAGAGTTAGGGGTGCCGCATGTTCTGCCGGAATGGCTGGGAGCAAACCTATTGGTGCAAGGCTTTCCGGAGTTGACCAAATTAACGCTGGGCTCACGGATATTGTTCCCAAGCGGGGCTGGGTTGATCTGCATGGGGGAAAACCTGCCATGCATCTTCCCTGGTGAGGAGATTCAAAAGCATTTTCCGGACCATGCTAAGCTGGCCGCACGTTTTGTCCGTGCCGGGTATAAGCGGCGGGGTATCGTTTGTGCAGTGGAGAGACCGGGGGGCATTTCTGAAGGTGAAGAGGTACAAATATTGGTAAATGATTATATGAATCCATTGCAATAGGTAATGCCATGAGAACAAAACGAGCAAATAACCCAGTGGAATTGTTCTCATAAAAGGCATATGGGGGCTAATACCACATTTACGGAATGAAGCCGATACACTGAAATGAATTTTTCAAAAAGGGGACCTATTCACATGCAATTAGCTTTCGACCATTTGGTTTGGTTTTTCAAAAAGCCAGAGGAGGCTATCGCTCCTCTGGAACAAGTAGGTTTAAAAGTGGCACCTGGTGGGCGCCATGAGTCTTGGGGAACGTATAACACATTAAGTTATTTTGGATTAAGTTACTTAGAGTTTTTGGGGATTGAGGATTGGCAGCGGGCGGAAACGCATGAGGCCAACCGCTTGATTACCCATATTGTGGAACAGCTTCCGAAGGATAATGGGGAGGGGCCGGCCAGAATTGCGATTCGTACAAATGAGATTGAAGCATTGGCAGAGCAGCTGAAACAGAAAGGGTTCACGGTTTATGGACCAATTCCAGGAGAGCGAGTCCGCGGTGACGGCGAGATTATTAGATGGTCGCTGCTATTTCCGGAATATGAAGGGGCGGAATTGAGGCTTCCCTTCTTTATTCAATGGGAAAAATCGGACGAGGAACGGTTGGCGGAACTAGACCAGCAAGGCCTCATTGACCTCCATCCGGCGGGGCATGTCCGATTTGAGGGTGTTGCTTTTGCGATCCATAATTTGGACGAAACCTTGTCCGTTTGGAAAAAACTCCTCGATATGCCCATCAGTGAGGAGTTCATCGACCAAGAATTAAATGCCCGCTGCGGAAAAATAGCATTGGAAGGAACAGAGCTTTTGTTTTGCAGTCCTATTGGGGAAGGGATGGTCGCGGAAGTGCTGAAGGAAAAAGGGGAAACTCCATTCTTAGTAAACCTTTCCGCTACAAACCAAAGACGTGTCTTTGAAATGCTAAAGGGATACTGGAGTTTCAAATAAGGGAAGCGTTAAACAGGGGGTCAGGCCCCCTGTTTTCGACTGTTAATTGATAATTCCTGAGTTAATAAGCTCCAAATCGAGTTTAGCCTTTATTGGAATGTTTTTAATGTCCGCATTTTTGTACTTTTCCTTCCAAAGTTGATGATGATGCACCCTTATTTCTTCCTCGATTCCAAACCCGTCACAATTTGCCGCTTGCAATTTGGCTATTGTTTTTTCAGCTTTCTTTGTTAATCGTTTCTGGATGGTTTTATTTAATTTTTTTAAAAGAATCGGGTTGGTTAATTGATCTTTTGGATATTCGGTAATTCGATATTGAAGCTTACTGGACAATATGGAGGTAACCGCCTCGTTTTTTACAGATAGCTTTGTTTTTTGGCGGTTATTCAAAATCTCTATCACAATAAACTCCTTTTGGCTATCTTGATTGTTCGTGTTCAATAAAAATGAAACCTTTTGCTTTTTTTCTCCATTAAGCAGCAAAAACATCTTTGATTCGGAAACATTTAGTTTGCCGGTCATCTTTTCATTATTAAACAGTGCCATGCCGATGGAACGAGCACGATGCCGTTCAGGGCTGATTTTTAGAAGAGGCAGTAATGGATCTTTGGTGTGCTTCAGTAATAACGGGCAGACCGATTGCACGTTGTAGTTTGTAAAAAAGCCGGTTGCCTCGCCGCTTTTTAAATATTCATCATAATATTGTCCGTTTAAATTTGCTTCTTCCTGTTTAATGCGGACAGCATCCCTTGCCTTTCCTTCAATGATAGCCACTTTTGCCCCGAGAGCCCCTTTTGGGTTTCGGTAGATATGGTCAAGTTCTTTGTATAGCCCTTGTCTAGCCATTTCTTCACCGAAAAGAACGACTTGGGCTTTGGATATGTCGATTTTCTCGGAGATATTTAGATCGGCATGCAGCAAGGTATCTAAAGCTGTTTCCCCCTCCGTTGTCAGAATAGTGCTCTTAGTAGTAGAAGCAGAATTATTTTGGACTCCTTTGCTTATCGGATAGTCGGTGTTAGAGATGATCTTTCCATTGTGGCCTTTATCGTAACCGATGAGCAGGATTAATTTTTGTTCCTTCAATAGCCGTTGATCCCAACAGCCTGATAAAAGGAAAGGAATAGTTGTAAGGACGATGAACCGTTTAATAATGTTCCGCATTAACCTCACCCTTTGACCTTTTTTTAAAAAGAAAGGAAAGCAGTAAAAGAAATACTGGAATGGCCATAAAGAAGATATAGCCAGAGTAGGTTGCAGTCTTTGTCACTTTCTCTATTTCATTTTCTCCATTAAAAAATAGGGCAAAAACAAAGCAGGTAAAAGCGGACAGGTATACCCACGCTTTCCTCGGCCAGCGTTTTATGAGAAAGGTCCCTGCCAGGGAGGCACCGTAAAGATAGCTGATAAAGGAGGTTCCTACAAGGATAATCCATAATGAAATGATGAATAAGTCCGGCCTCTCAATAATTTTAAAAGAAAAAGATTTTAACAAATAAAGGACTGGTTGAGGCAGTAGTTTCATTACCTCATTGTTAAAGTATATTAAACAAACAAATGTCAGGAATGAGTAAAAAAAGGTAATAAAAATATTGGCTAAGGTAGCGGCTTTAAACTTTTCCCGTCCGCTTGCCAAAACAAAGGGAGATATTAATAGAATAAATTCAATCCCCTGCCAGGCTAACGTTACATTGGACGCTCCTTTTAAAATATTCATCAACCCCGATTGGCCAATTGGCAAAATATAATGGATATTCTCATCTTTAAAAGCGACAGGCGTGATGAATAAAAATACGAGCAAAGCAAAAGTGGCGATGAAGTAAAACCTTGCGATTACCTTTAAATTATCGATGGCGATGTAAATGCCGACGGACGCCATCAAAAAAAGAATGACCCAAGCTGGGGTGTAGGGGAGCATCCACCTTTTTAAGATATGGACAAATAAAACAAGTATGGTTGCCCCTGTAAATAAGAAATAACCCATATAAAGGAATGTAATGCCTTTTCCGATAGCATTTCCAAACATCGAATGCAGAATTTGAAAAAGGTCTTGGTTAGGAAACCTGCTGCACAAAATAAGGTAGAAAAGGACAAGAATCTCCATAAATAGACCTGTTAGAAGAAGAGATATCCAACTATCCCCTTTGGCTATTTGGTGGATTTCATAAGGAAGGGATAGAAAGGCAACTCCTATTTGTGTTTGTATTAAAAAAGTAATCATCTGGAGTTTCGTGATTTGAACTTTATTTTTCATTTTTTTCCCATCTTCTAGGTTGATTTAGTCGTTTTTTATTTTTCACATGCAATTCCCGAGGGCGATCCTTTAGCAGCCAAATCGGAAATCGAATAATGGCGTCCTTCATTCCCTGTAAATTAAACGGGGCAATTGGGGTGAAGTAAGGAGTCCCCAAAGATTCAAGCTTACACAGGTGGCCGACAATAAACATTAAGGAAAAGATAATTCCAGCAAAACCGAAAGTGGCCGCTGACAGCATGATTGGAAAGGTTAAAATCCGGACCGTATTGCTCATCTCATAGGATGCTACGGTAAAGGAGGAAATGGCTGTAAGAGCTATGACAATCACCATGATGTTGGAAACTAGCCCTGCAGAAACGATAGCATCCCCGATGATTAAACCTCCTACAATACCAATGGTTTGTCCAATCGGTGTCGGCAGACGAATTCCCGCTTCACGAATTAACTCGATGGTAAACGCCATAACCATGGCTTCAATTAAGGGCGGAAACGGGATGTTTTCTACCGAACTTTTCACCAGTACTAAAATTTCTTTCGGGATAATCTCGAAGTGAAACCCGATTACCGCAATATATAAACTAGGTAATAGAAGTGATAGCAGAAAACAGACCACTCTTAGAAAACGAAAAAAGGAACCGGTAATAATCCGGGTGTTATAATCATCCGATGTTTGGAAGAAGGAAAAGAATGATACAGGAAGAGCGAGTGCATCAGAACTACCTTCAGACAATAGGATGATTCTTCCTTCCATTAATTGTGCAATCGCCCGGTCGGGTCGTTCGGTATAAAGTAAATGAGGAAAAGGGGAGAATGGCTGGTCCTCTAGTAACTCTTCCAGGTACCCGGGGCTGAATGTCATATCGATGGATAGAGTTTGTATTCTTTCTTCTAGTCTCTTTACTAAAGCAGGGTTACAGATTCCTTCGATATAAACAAGCGCTATCTGGGTGTTTGTGTATTCCCCGATCTGGTGGTAGTTAATTTTTAGATGCCTGCTTTCAATCCCTTTTCTGATTAAGCCAATATTGGTTGATAGGTTTTCAACAAAACCAACATGCGAGCCTCTAACTGTTTTCTCACTATCAGGTTCTTTAAGATTACGGGAAATCTCTTTCATCGTATTAAAAGAAAAGATTTCGTCAAGGCCATTGAATATAACAACGGCATTCCCTTTTAATAAAGCCTTTACGGACTCTTGCAGCGTTATTTTATCTTGTGTTTCGGCAGTGTAAGGAATATCCGCAGCATTCAATTCGCCAAATTTTATTAAAGGGAATAAAATACTCTCTTGAATCTTTTCCGAGTCTGAAATTGTAGCAATATATATGACAAACCCTTTCCTGCTGTTATAGGAAACTGGGAGCATTAGTAAGTCTTCGGTATTAACGAACGAATTCTTTATGTATTCTATGCGGGCATCGAAAGTGGCAACATCCTTAGTAGAAGGTTGTCCATTCTTATCCTCAAAATCGGATGTCTGTTTCATAGATGAACCCCTCAGAATGAAATGTACATTTTATGTTTTACTAAAGTTTCCAATCCTATTCGTTTCAAATCTATAATAATTAAAGGGGTTGAGGGCAGCCTCAGCAGTTAGTATCTGTATAAAAAAAGGGGGTCAGGCCCCCGGCGCATTAATACTTTAATGCATCTGAAGCCTGACACCGTTTTTCCATTTCGAGTGCGGTAACGATATAGGCAAATCCGTTCATCAGAAAATATATGACATTGGATTGGGCTCGCTCGGTTTCCCCTAAATAGGTATTAATGATGGTGAAAACAGAATATAAGATGACAAAGAATAAGGCGATTTTGTTGAATATGACCATTGCTTCCAACCCCTTTATTTAGATGCTTATATTAGCTTATTTGCATGCAGGCGATTTTATGCAGTGGGACAGCCCCCAGCTTGTTAAGGTAATGGTGATTGAGGGACTTATACCTAGTGTATTAACGGTAAAAAGGAAGGTGACTCGGCACCTTCCTTTTTTGACGGGAATTTTTAGCGGTACATGGTCCACTTCCCAATATCTTTAAAGCCAAGCCGTTTATAAATACGGCCTGCTTCCGGGTTATCATAGAAGAGACAAAGCGTTTTACCTTCAGCTAGAACAACCTTAAATAACTTTTCCATGATAGCTGTTGCTAGACCTTGACGGCGGTTTTCCTTTCGCGTGCAGACTCCGACAATCATTGCTGATATGGAATTTTCCGCTGTTGTGGAAACACAGGCGGTCATCACACCTTGGCGGATGGTATAATAGGTTCTTCCTGTGTTGGATTCCATCGCATTGATTAACATCTTCCGGGCATCGCTTCTAATTTGAAATTCCTCAATGCTGCTGCGAAGCTCAATGATTTGATCAACGTCCTCAATTGTCGCCTTTTTAACATCTACATTGTTGTCACCAAGACAATCGTCAGAAAGGCACTCTGCAAAAAATGTTACTTGTTTTTTGCCAAGAGATAGTTCCTCAAAAACTTCGAATTTCTCCACGATGTCAGACTTCCCGGATAGATAAATAGGCTGGTTATACTGTTTCATAATAGAAACAAAACCATTTACATCAAATTCTCCCGTAGCATAAGGAATAAAAGATTGATGATATCTTAACAGAATAGCTTTAATCGTGTCCTGTTCATCAACCTCTGCCCAAAGCTCCTGAAACTCAGAGGAATATCCAAAAGCCTCGATATCCCCAATGATAAATAGATTAATAGACGGTTCTTCACTTAAAAAGGTAAGAACCTGCTGGTGGTCTTGTTCGGTAAGCTTCCTAATCACGCCATGATCCCCCCTTGTTTTAAATAGAGTACTCGTGCGATATGGAAAATTCAAGGATTTTTTTGAAAAGGCATGCTTAAAACTCGTAATCCTTAAAAGATATATAAATAAGGTAAAAAAGTGAAGAGATTCTCAAAATTGAACAGAAGCGAATTGAAATTCATTAAATAAATTAACAAGCAGTAGTTTGGGAGCATTCTCACGGCCGCTTTATTTGTTGACCAGAAAGCATTGTATTAAGCTAGAAAGTTTTTTAGCACTGGCTTGAGAAGGTTTGAGAGGTTCAAAACGCCAGAACGGTTAGAGGAATCAGTGAATCGGTAGTTATGAAGAGTTCATAACGCCTGAACGGATGGAGGAATCAGTGAATCGGTAGTTATGAAGAGTTCATAACGCCTGAGCGGGTTGAGGACCGAGTGAATCGGTAGTTATGAAGAGTTCATAACGCCTGAACGGATGGAGGAATCAGTGAACCGGTAGTTATGAATCGGTTCATAACGCCTGAAAGGATGGAGGAATCAGTGAATCGGTAGTTATGAAGGAGTTCATAAAGCCCGGGGGATGAAGGAATGAGGGTTTCAGTATTTATGAAATGCTCATAAGGCCCAAACATAGAAGGAAATTATCGCTCGGGTAGTTATGAAGAGTTCATAACTACCCAATGATGAAGAAAATGGGAGCTCCGGTAGTTATAAAGAGTTTATAACTACTAAAACGGTAAAAGGAAACCGCTGCTCCGGTGTGATGGAGTAAAACAAAAGGCGAACAGTCCCGTGTGTACTGTTCGCCTTTTATTTTACCAATTTTCTGGGTTAATGCGGGGTAAGCCCCTTTTAAGTAGTTTAGTAATCCGTTACGGTGAGATTTCTGTCCAGGTAGGATTCGATTAGCTCGCTTACTTGGTAAGAGACCTGCGGGGAATCGAAGTTTTCAAATGCATGTTCACAGCTGCCTTTATAGCTCATAGTTTCGTTATAATGGCTCATATGCCGTTCAATGACTTCCTCGCTATCCTGGCGCTTCTTATGTCTTTCGATGACCGTATCACGATCCGCGTACACAAAAATTCGTACAACATGATCTCCATACATTTTTTTAAGTTTTTCAGCGCCTTCAGGATTTAAGGTCAAATAAACGAAATCATGGTTTTTAAAGGCCTCCACAACATCTTGTTCACGAATCCCATAATGGATTCCATCAATCTCGACACTTTCGAGAAATTCTTGTTGGGCCTGCATGTTTTTGAAGGTTTCATCAGTTATAAAGTGGTAATCTTCGCCGTCTTTTTCATAATGCCGTGGGGAACGAGTGGTGTAAGAGAGAACAGTTTCCATGTCAAATGCGGTAGCAACATTTTTCGCAATGGTTTTTCGTCCAGAGCCATCAGGACCTGTGTATACGAAAATTTTTTCTTTCCCTTTGATCTGATACATCGAGGTACCTCCTTTTATTTTTATAAGATAACCCTTTTATCTGGAGGAAATTTTTCTGGATGTAGATAGGGTATACTATCATTATAGCAAAATGATAATGATATGGGAATGTGTGGATTGGGAGGAAAAAAATCTAGGTATTTCGGACGACTTTTCAAATAAGGGGAATCACGAGAATGATTCCTTTTGATAAATAGTTTAAAATGAAAAAATGCTAAAACGAAAGGAAGTATAGAATGGACAACTTCATGAAACGGGCTGTAGAGCTCGCACTTCAAAATGTCGCAGAAGGCGGGCAGCCATTTGGAGCAGTGCTTGTCAAAAATAATACAATCGTCTCAGAGGGTGTAAATGAGCTTCACAAAAAGTTTGATATCAGCGGCCATGCGGAGTTGCTGGCCATTCGCCGCGCCCAGGAACAATTTAAGACAAATGATTTATCAGGATGTATTATTTACGCCAGTGGTGAGCCCTGCGCGATGTGTTTAACGGCCATGTACTTTGCCGGGATTGAAAAAGTCTATTATTGTGCGTCGGTAGAGGACGCCGCCGCAGTGGGCTTGGGAAAATCAAAATCCATTTACGAGGATTTGAAAAAATCTCGATCCGAAAGGTCCCTGCAAATCATCCAAATGCCTTTAGAAGAAGGACAAGAAAGTCCAATGGAGCTTTGGAAAAAACGGCTTTGAAAAAATACAAAGTGCGGAACAGTTTACAAGGATATGATTAAAATGAAACTTTTATAGACATGTTACGTATATAAATATATACGATTACAAGGAGATGTATGTAATAAATGTTTCTAGCAGAACTTCAGCCTGAGGAGAAAAGGGCATTTCTTGAACTTGCGGCGATGATTGCCAATATTGATGGGAATTTGTCGATATTTGAAAGTTCCGTCCTTAGCAAGTTTCAAAAGGAAATGGGGCTGAAGGATTACCAAATAGAAGGTCTCGCAATCGAAGACATTCTAATAACTTTCAAAACTGAACGCTCCAAAAATATCGTTTTAGCAGAACTCTTACAACTGATTTATTCAGATGGGGTTTTTCAAGAAAAAGAAAGCGAAACCATCCAAATCATAAAGGAACACTTTGGATTCGATGCCAATGAATTTGGCAGCTTCAAAGATTGGATAGAAAAAATAAAAGAGTTATCAGTAAAATAAAAGGTGCCTGACCCCCGCGTGCGTTATCGCGGCGGGGATCAGGCACCTTTTCTATTGGTTAAACTTCTACAGCGCTCACTTTAACGGTCCAGTTGAATGGATCCTCGAGCTTGCCTAATTGAATGCCTGTGATGCCATCATAGAGGCGTTGGGATGTTTGCCCGATTTTGCGGTCGTTAATGATGATAGTTTTGCCGTTCCATGTTAATTCGCCAACAGGTGAGATAACGGCTGCTGTTCCAGCTCCGAAAACCTCTTCCAGTTCTCCGCGCTCATATGCCGCAAAAACCTCTTCAATGGAGATTCTTTCCTCGCGGACAGGTTCTCCCCAATGTTTTAAAATCTGAATAACAGAATCACGAGTTACCCCAGGTAAAATGCTGCCATTTAGCTTAGGTGTAACGACTTCACCATTAATTTTGAAGAAAATATTCATGCTGCCGACTTCTTCAACATATTTGTTTTCCTTTGCATCGAGCCAAAGAATTTGCGCGTAGCCGTTCGCTTCGGCCTTTTCCTGGGCTTTCAGACTTGCTGCGTAATTGCCGGAAGTCTTCACATGTCCAACCCCGCCAAGAACTGCGCGGACATAATGCTCTTCAACGTAGATGTTAACAGGATTTAATTGATCCCCATAATAGGCACCTGAAGGAGACGTGATCACCAGCAAGGTATACTGATGGGCTGGGTGTACCCCAAGTCCTGCTTCCGATGCATAAATGAATGGGCGAATGTAAAGCGATTGTCCGGCGCCTTCCGGAACCCAGTCTTTTTCAACTGTAACCAATTGTTTTATCGCTTTTAATAAGAACTCCCCATCAACTTGCGGAATGCAAAGCCTCTCGCAGGAGTCGTTCAGGCGCTTCATGTTTTTATCCGGACGGAAAAGCTGCACCTCGCCATCTGGAGTTTTATAGGCCTTCATTCCTTCAAAAATCGCCTGTCCGTAATGGAAAACCATGGATGATGGATCAAGTGTTAATGGCCCATAAGGTACAATCCTAGCATCGTGCCAGCCGTGATCAGTATGATAATCCATCACAAACATGTAATCGGTGAAATACTTCCCAAATCCAAGCGAAGCAGGGTCAGGCTTAGCCTTTAATTGTTCTCGTTGAATAAATGTAATCTCTTGTGTCATCTTCGCACCTCATCTCGAAATCTCTTATATATAGAGACTACGACTTTTTCAGAAAAAACACAATAATTTGAGTATGGAAAACTTGGTATTCAATGGTACTTTAACGCTTTAAATTAATTTGTACACCTTATGGTCCGTTAATGTGCAAAAATGGTGCTGGCAAATTACGTTCAAAGAGGCTTAAAAAATAGCGCTCCACCAATGGCAATCCAAATGAGCCCAAATGGCACTGACATCCAGGCAGTGAAGAATTGGTCATTAAAGAAGAGCAGGCATAGTGAACTTATTAATATGAAATAACTGATTGGGTCAGGCAGTGATTTTACCTTTATACTTCTAAGGCCGAACAGAAACAATCCTATAATTAACATAATGAAACCGACTGGTGCTGCCGGTTCCCACGCACCATTCAAGAACTGTCTTAGTGAGTGCCCGATAAAATAAAGGACGCTTCCAGATTGAATGAGGATAAAGGCGAATTTCGCAAGACCTTTATGGAGGAAAAGCTCCCGGTAAAAAATCACCATTCCACTTGTAATAAACAGCATTCCACCACTGAGCAGCGGCATCGAACCTTTTGAATCCCGGTAGATATCCAAAGCTGGGTTGCCAGGGGGACTAAGAGCCAGACGAGTTCCGACTATCACCCAAACAAGCCCGCCGATGAACAATAACAGAGCATGGAGACGAAACCTATTAACCTTCATTCTTTCACCTCTTTGTCATGATCGTTCAGATTGCCTTCTAAAAAAGCGTGTTAGACATCAAAATAGAAATATTGGGAAAAATATGAAATATATATATTCAATTATTTTTAAAAAATTGCTGTTTTCGTTAATATTGTTGTTTTTGCTCCTATAAGACTGAACCGCTGGTTTTTACATGCGTTGGGGTGTATAAAAGGCCATATGCGACCGGACCGCTGATTTTTTCAATCGTTGGGGCTCATAGGAAGGTTATATGCGACCGGATCGCTGATTTTTTCAATCGTTGGGGCTCATAGAAAGGTTATATGCGACTGGACCGCTGATTTTTCCAATCGTTGGGGCTCATAAAAAGGTTATATGCGACCGGACCGCAGATTTTTTCAATCGTTGGGGCACATAGAAAGGTTATATGCGACTGGACCGCAGATTTTTCCAATCGTTGGGGCTCATAAAAAGGTTATATGCGACCGGACCGCAGATTTTTACAATCGTTGGGGCACATAGAAAGGTTATAAGCGACCGAACCGCTGTTCTTTACAAGCGTTGGGGTTCATAGAAAGGTTATAAGCGACCGGACCGCAGATTTTTTCAATCGTTGGGGCACATAGAAAGGTTATATGCGACTGGACCGCTGATTTTTCCAATCTTTGGGGCTCATAAAAAGGTTATATGCGCCCGGACCGCAGATTTTTACAATCGTTGGGGCACATAGAAAGGTTATATGCGCCCGGACCGCAGATTTTTACAATCGTTGGGGCTCATAGGAAGGTTATATGCGACCGGATCGCTGTTTTTTACAAGCGTTGGGGTTCATAGAAAGGTTATAAGCGACCGGACCGCAGATTTTTTCAAGCGTTGGGGCTCATAGAAAGGTTATATGCGCCCGGACCGTAGATTTTTACAATCGTTGGGGCTCATAGGAAGGTTATATGCGACCGGACAAGTTATTTTACCAAGTGTTCTATCGCTTACAGCGAAGGCAATAAGTTATTTCTTATTAGGAAAGCAACAATCTTTTAAATAAGGGCTTAAAAAATTGTTCTCCAAAAACACGACAAAGACCTCCTGCTCTTTTGCCTAAGCCTAGTGCTTTTTCACTGCCAACCAAAATAGGATGAAGTAAGACGATAAATTAAGGGGAGTGGATGTGGTGCCAATAGAGTGGAATGAAGAGGATGGGATATTTCATTTATTTAATGACCGGACAAGTTATTTGCTTCAAATTGTACATAGAAAATATCCTGCCCATTTGTACTGGGGTAAGCGGGTTCACACATTGCAGCCTGCTTCGATCCTTTCCTTTAAAGGCAGGACCTTTTCGCCAACGGCGGAATCAACAAACAAACAATTTTCCCTGGACACTCTTCCCCAAGAGTATCCCGCGTACGGCAAAGGCGATTTCAGGAAACCGGCCTATCAGCTGCGCACAAGTGACGGTTCTACCATTACTGAGTTTGTTTATGACTCACATGAAATCTTTAAAGGAAAGCCATCTCTAGACGGGCTGCCTTCTGCCTATGTCGAGGATGATTCCGAAGCGGAAACCTTAAGACTTACGCTGGTTGATTCCAAGCTGGGGATAGGGGTTAACCTCTTTTACACTATTTACAGGGACCTCGATGTGATCACCAGATCGACTTCCTTCGAGCACCTAGGAACCCAGGCAGTGGAAATACACAAATGTACGAGCATGTCCTTGGACTTTCACCATTCTAATTGGGACTGGCTCCATCTTCACGGATCATGGGCAAGGGAGCGACATCTCGAACGGCAGCCACTCCATCATGGGGTTCAATCGATTTCCTCCTCGAGAGGCGCCAGCAGCCACCAGCACAATCCCTTTTTCGCACTGCTTTCAAAGGATGCCAACGAAGAGCAAGGAGAGGTCTATGGGATTAGTCTTGTGTATAGCGGTAATTTTGAAGCGTCTATTGAAGTCGCCCCGTACGAAACAACGAGGCTATCGATAGGAATTAATCCGTTTGATTTCATTTGGCTATTAAAGCCTGGGGGAAAATTTCAAACCCCAGAGGCCATATTGGTTTATTCATCGGCTGGTCTTGGCGGAATGTCGCGAACCTTTCATAAACTATTGCGAGCCAGGGTGTGCCGTGGAACCTATCGCGACAAATTACGCCCAGTTCTTATCAATAACTGGGAAGCGACCCGTTTTCATTTTTCCGAAAGAAAATTAAAGGAACTGACGGACGGGGCTGCAGAGCTTAAAATTGAGCTGTTTGTCCTCGATGACGGCTGGTTTGGGCACCGTGACAATGATAAAAGTTCACTAGGGGACTGGACTGTCTATCAGAAAAAACTGCCCCATGGATTAAAGGGCTTGGCGGACTATGTGCTAACGAAAGGAATGAAGTTTGGGCTGTGGGTCGAGCCGGAAATGGTCTCGCCTGACAGTGATTTGTACCGGTCGCACCCCGATTGGTGTCTACATGTTCGAGGACGGAACCGGACGCTGTCCCGCAACCAGCTGGTTCTCGATTTATCCCGGCAGGATGTATGCGATTGGCTCGTTGAAACACTCACAAACCTTTTCCGCAGTGCACCAATTTCTTATGTAAAATGGGACATGAACCGAAATATGACCGAAATTGGATCCGCTGCCCTGCCGCCTGAACGGCAAAAGGAAACTGCTCATCGTTACATGCTCGGCTTGTATCAAATATTAGAAAAATTAACCGAACGCTTTCCGCACATTTTATTCGAAAGCTGCTCGGGCGGGGGCGGCCGCTTCGACCCGGGCATGCTGTATTACATGCCGCAAACCTGGACAAGTGATAATACAGACTCAGTCGAACGGCTGAAAATCCAATATGGCACAAGCATCGTTTTCCCAGCCATCACCATGGGCGCCCACGTCTCAGATGTACCGAACCACCAAGTTGGACGGATAACACCCATTCAAATGAGATTGTCTGTGGCAATGGCTGCCAACTTAGGTTTTGAATTAAATGTCGACAAGCTGAGCACAGAAGAAAAACTGGCGGTACAAAAGGGAATCCAGCTCTATCGTAGAATTCAGGGTCTTATTAGCTTTGGTGATTTGTATAGGCTTCTCGACCCCTTCGAAGGACTGGAAACGGCCTGGATGTACGTCGCGGACAATCAGCAGCATGCGGCTGTTTTTTACTATCAAACACTGGCAACCCCTAATCCGCCCTTCCGCCGCCTTCTGTTACAGGGATTAAATCCGAAACAAAAATATCGGCTTAACAACGGGGAAAAGGTCTTTTATGGGGATGAACTGATGAAGATGGGAGTAACCTTGCCGCTCGTAAAAACTGATTTTTTTTCAGAGATATTCGAAATTCACGCGGAAAATTGAAATATTAGGCGAACCACTCCAAATTAGGTAAAATAGAAGGAATGAGAAATTTTCAATGAATTAAGTGAATAAACAAGTGGGGGTTAGTAAGTTGAAAAGAAGAGTAGTGATTACGGGTATTGGAGCGGTTACCCCTCTCGGTAATGACGCCCTGACGACATGGGATAAGATTAAAAACGGCATTTCAGGCATCGGTCCGGCCACCTTGTTTGATACAGAAAAAGTCGATATCAAAATCGCAGCGGAGGTAAAAGACTTCGCACTGGAAAACTATATGGATAAAAAAGAAGCGAGGAGAATGGGGCGTTACAGTCAATTTGCGATTGCTGCGAGTAAAATGGCTGCAGCGGATGCCCGCATTCAAATCGGAACAGATATTTATCCTGAACGGGTCGGAGTATGGATTGGTTCAGGCATCGGCGGGCTGGGCGAATTTGAGGAACAGCATAAGAAATTTATTGAAAAAGGCCAAAGAAGGGTTAATCCGTTTACGATTCCGATGTTTATTCCAGACATGGCAGCAGGACAGGTGTCGATCGAACTCGGAGCGAAAGGAATGAACAATTGCTCCGTAACAGCATGTGCATCCGGTGCTAATTCCATCGGCGATGCTTTCCGCGTGATTCAAAAAGGCGATGCCGAAATGATGATTGCCGGAGGAACGGAAGCTACCATCACAGAAATGACGGTTGCCGGATTCTCTAATATGACCGCCCTTTCAAAAAATCCCGACCCAAACACAGCAAGCCGTCCCTTTGATAAGAATCGCGATGGATTTGTCATCGGGGAAGGCGCCGGCATCGTGATATTGGAAGAATTGGAACATGCACTAGCCCGTGGTGCCCGCATCTATGGTGAAATTGCCGGGTATGGGGCTTCAGGTGACGCCCATCATATCACAACACCGGCACCAGATGGAGAGGGAGCCCAGCGTGCGATGAAAGCAGCCTTGGAGGATGCTGGAATTTCACCTGAACAAGTGGACTATATCAATGCCCACGGCACGTCCACTTATTATAATGACTTGTATGAAACGATGGCCATCAAAGAGGTATTTGGCGGCCATGCCAACAACTTATCTGTAAGCTCGACCAAATCGATGACGGGACATATGCTCGGGGCAACGGGTGCGATTGAGGCTATTTTTTCGCTGCTTTCCATCAAGGAAGGGGTCATTCCGCCAACCATTAATTACGAAACACCAGATGAAGGTCTGGATTTAGATTACGTTCCAAATACAGCGAAAAAGAAGGATGTTCAAGTCGTCCTATCCAATTCCTTCGGATTCGGCGGCCATAATGCAACATTGATTTTTAAAAAATATAATAAATAAATAGCGGATTTTTCTACATATTTAGCTAAAAATTCGCCTTTTCATGACATTTGTCATATCTAGTCCATGACACATGCTACTAACGCAATCGTTTTCAATTCCCTATACTTGGTTTAACGACATAAAAGAAGGGAATTTGAAAAATGACCTTAGAAAGCACGAAACAATTACGAAAACAAGTTGCATCTTTTGAAAAATCAACAACAAAGCAAAGTATAGTGCAAATCATCAATACAGTCGTGCCATTTATTATATTATGGTTCCTTGCTTATCAAAGCTTGTCAGTCTCCTATTGGCTGGCACTGGTACCAGCTATTCTGGCGGCAGGATTTCTGGTCAGGATGTTCATTATTTTTCATGATTGCACCCATTATTCCTTCTTGAAAAGCCGACGTGCTAATCGAGTCGTGGGGACATTTATGGGGGTTTTGACGTTATTCCCGTTCGACCAGTGGGGGCATGATCATGCGGTTCACCACGCAACAAGCGGCAATCTCGACAAGCGGGGGACAGGCGATATTTGGACGCTGACAGTAGAAGAATATAAGGCAGCATCGTTCAGACTTCGTTTAGGCTATCGTTTATATCGCAATCCATTCGTTTTGTTTGGATTGGGGCCAATTTATCAATTCCTGTTAAAAAATAGATTTAACCATAGAGGCGCCAAACAAAAGGAACGCAATAACACCTATCTGACGAATGTTCTGATCCTGGCGTTAGCAGGACTGCTTTGCTGGGCGATTGGCTGGCAGGCATTCCTTATTGTACAAGGTACGATTTTCATGATTGCTGGAGCAGCAGGCATTTGGCTGTTTTACATCCAGCATACGTTCGAGGATTCTTACTTTGAAGAAGACAAGGACTGGGAGTATGTAAGGGCAGCAGTGGAAGGAAGTTCGTACTATAAACTGCCAAAGCTTTTGCAATGGCTGACAGGGAATATCGGTTTCCATCACGTCCATCATTTAAACCCAAGGGTACCAAACTATAAATTGGAAGAGGCGCACAATAATACGCTTCCGCTGCAAAATGTTCCAACCATTACACTGGCTACAAGCTTAAAGTCACTAAAGTTTCGCTTATGGGATGAGGAAAAGAAGGATTTTGTAAGCTTTAAAGAGGCCAAAGAGGTAATGAGAAATAGTGTTTCCATTCACGCAAAACCGGAGCTATAAATGACTATTATTAGCTGACTCCCCGTTTCTTTTTGGGGAGTCTTTGCATAATGGCAGGTACCGTCAAGGAGGGAACAAAATGATCAGAATCGTCATCTTAGATGATCAGGAAAGTCTGTTAGGAGTCATTGGTTCCCTGCTGAACCTAGAAGAGGACATGGAAGTGGCAGGCCAGGCCAGCAACGGGGAAGAAGCACTGACACTCGTGCACTGCTTAAAGCCGGACATTTGTATTATGGATGTAGAGATGCCTGGGAAGAACGGCCTTGAAGTTGCTGAAGCTTTAATGTCGGCGGGCTGTAAGGTTATCATTCTAACAACTTTTGCAAGAGCCGGTTACTGGCAGCGTGCCCTAAAGGCGGGTGTAACAGGCTATTTATTGAAGGACAGCCCGAGTGAGGAGCTGGTCGGTTCTATTCGCAGCATCATGAGGGGAGAGCGGATTTACGCTCCGGAACTAAAGGATGAACCCGATACAAGGCTAGAAACAGAGGAGTCAAACTGTCTCGATGGTAGTCCAAACACAGACACCTCAAATCAGCCATCAAACAAAAAGGGAACGGTCCGGAACTACTTTTCAGCAATCATAGAAAAAATGAAATTAAACGCTGGATAAACAGTAAGAGACACCTGCCGAATTGGTTAGGTGTCTCTTGTTTTTTGGCTGCGAGTCTTTAGGCTTAGTCACATGACTGCACAACTAATCTTCCTCTTCGGCGTAAACCTCAGTCGTCTTCTTATCCCTGCACTCCCAGCATTCGGCCCTGTTGCGCTCCATGATTGATAATTCCATTCCGCAAGAAATGCAGACATCCATCAAAAAAATTCCCCCTTTCTACAGGAAAATGGTAATGGGTATATATTTATGCAAAAAACTGCTTTGATATATCAGCTTCAGTTCGACAAATACCGTTGTAGGAGCCTAGAGTCCCGAAAATACCAACTTATTCATTTTTTCTGTATCATTAAGGGGAAGGATAAAAAGTGAATGAGAAAGGGGAACACTATCATGGAATTAGGTTTAATAGGGAAATCCGCCATAATTACGGGGGCAAGCAAAGGGATTGGCTTGGAAACGGCCCTTTATTTAGTGGGAGAAGGTGCAGAAGTCACGATTTGTGCCAGAAACGAAGACCGTCTCCAAGAGGCGGCTGCCTTTATTTTTGAAAAAACCGGAAAAGAAGTACTGTACGTTGTGGCGGATGTTACGAAGGAAGAGGATTGTCAGAAAGTGGTACAAGCAGCTGTAGAAAAATATGGGCGGCTGGACATTTTGGTGAACAATGCCGGTACGTCACAAGCCCACTCATTCGAAAAAGTGGAAACGGAGCTTTGGAGGCAGGATCTAGATTTAAAACTATTCGGGGCGATTCATTGTTCCCGTTATGCTGTACCATATATGCGGCAGGCAGGAGGAGGAGCAATCGTCAATGTGACAGCCATCCTTGGGAAAACGCCGCCCGCTTCTTCATTGCCAACATCCGTCAGCAGGGCAGCAGGGATGGCTCTTACAAAAGCAATGAGTAAAGACCTTGGCAAGGACAATATTCGCGCCAATACCGTTTGTATTGGTTTAATTCGCAGTGAGCAAATCGAAAAAATGTGGAAAAATCAAGCGCCAGATCTGTCATGGGAAGAGTTTTCAAGGAAAGACCGGCAAATTCCACTAGGCCGCATCGGAAATACGGAAGAAGCAGCGAAAGTGATTGCCTTCCTTGTCTCAGATGCCGCCTCTTATGTTTCAGGGGTAGCGGTGAATATCGACGGAGGACTGGCTGGAACGTTATAATCGGAAAAAAGAAAAGGCACCTAAACCAAAATTCGGATTAGGTGCCTCTTGCTTCCTCAAGCTTTTTTTCTAACTTTACTTAATATGAGTAACAATAAAGGGATTAAAAGACCAAAAGGCAGGGAAAAGACTGTCCACCATTCGGCTTGTTGGTCGGATTCAACAATATTCTTATTGATAATAAGAGACAGAAATAGCGTGATGAACCCTAGAGGAAAGGTTAAAGATTTATATTCCTTTAGTTTTAAAATTTGGCCCATGCATATAACCGATCCATAGAAATAAAGGGTGATCTTAATATAAATGGTAATGAACCAGATGAATGCCATAATCGCTTCAATGCGCTGCCAAAATCCGCCGATATTAATGTTGAGCGCCAGGACATAGGTGATAAATTGCTGATTTTCAGAAAAAAAGGCACCAAAGCACAAAATGCTCATTAAAGTGACAAGCGCTAACACGCATCCCCCCAATACTGTCCCAAGCAAAAATGACCTTTTAGCGGGTTTTGTCTGGTTAACAGCAGGGAAGACCATTAAAAATAATACCAATTGCAAATAAGGGGTTCCAAGAGATTTCACAGTTGCTCCCAATACTGGTTTTATTCCATTGTCTAATATCGGAAGGGCGTTATGAAAATGAATCATTGGCATAATTGAAATGATAAATATAACAAAAAGTACAAGAATAAACGGAAAGAAAATTTCTATCGCACGAGAAAAGGGCTCTAGGCCGTAACGGACAGCCATGATCATAATGACTATGAGCAGAATATGCACTGCCAGAATAGGTGTCTCTCGGAGAAGCTGGATAATTACAAAATCACCGAACTGCCGTACAAAAGTAGCGGTACTAAGGAAAAAATAAAAGAAATATAAAAGGGAAACGAGTTTTCCAAGCCATTTTCCTAATACCTTTTCGCAATATTGAGCAAAGTCCATATTTGGAAAACTGCTACCCAGTGCATTTAACATAAACACGAGCAGCAGTGCGAGCCCGACCACAAGAATACTAGCTAACCAAGCATCTTGTTTTGCAGTATGGATAAGTCCTGCTGGGACATACAAAACACTGCCTCCGACTATAAATAAAGCAATCATTATGGTAAATTGATGAGATGATATTTTACCCTTTTCAAGCATGTTTGTTCCTCACTTTTCTCAAAGGGGTAACATCCTTTAAGACCTATTTCATATTATTAAGAGGCGAATTGCTGATAGTGCCGGTTTGCCGGATGGATACATCAACCTTAACGGTAACAGGCATTTCGGAAAATGTCTGGTCCCAATTCTTTTTATATTTCTTCCACGCATCGGGTTCTGAGCGATAAAGTGCTTCCCCGAAACCGAAAATATCGATTTGATAATTTTTTTGAACATGCCCTATGGTCAATTTAATTTTTTCTTTGAGAGCTGTTTCTGATGCTTTTTCTAAATAAGAAATAGAGTTGGGGTTTGTTAAATCTAATCCTTTGCATTCTACTTCTCCGACATTTCCTCGCACTTTAATCCTCACTGACCCTTGAGGCTTCCCCTTCATCATATTTGCAGCAAGTTTAGTTTTTATTCCCATTACCTCAATGACGGCATTTCCACCCTGCGGGCATTTTACATTCCCTACACTGCTCTTCACTTTTCCTAAGGCATAATGAACATCCCTGCTTTCACTTTCATTTAACCATCCAATCAGTTTATCCTGTTTAAAAATCGCCACTCCTTTATAGTCCAAGGTTGTTTTCGGTTTCGTCCGTTCGATATTCTTAAGATTTGCCCCCTCATTTACATTTCCTCGTATTTCAACACCGGTTAAAATAGGACTAATCCCATTACTCGTCATGTTATTAACAAGTGTAGCTAAAGTAACACCTTCGGTTGGCGCCCAAGATTTCGCTGATGCCTCGAGGGAGTTAAACAAATTATTAGCTGGAATTTTTTCTAACGGAGTTAATACCTTTAAAACATCTGCTGCTTTAGCATTCTTGGCTACTGTTATGTAAAAATCATTGCGCACTTCCGGTTCCCTTAAAAGAGCGTCAACGATTCCCCCGATTCCCTCCTTTGCCAATTTCTCTCCGAAGACAAGGATTCGCATGTGCGCAAAATAAAGCTTTCTTGGAGCAGCCGTTGTTACTTTCCTGGCTGCTTCTAATAATGTGTCTCCTTTGCTTTGATAAACGACCACTGGTGCTTTGCCGCTGCCGCCTTTCTTTGAGGCAATTTCACTTGGATTGACTACTTGTGCAGTCACCACATATTGGTCCTGCTCTTTATCAACCCCCAATCCAAGTAAAATGGATAGTTCATTTAATTCCCGTTTGTTCCAGCAGCCAGAAAGGAGGATAGAACTTAAAAGTATGAGTATAAGGGTTTTTCGTTCCATCTCATTCCTCCAATTTGATTAATCCTTCATTAAATTTAAAGGAGAGTTCTTAATCATTCCTACATCGTGTATTTTTACAGAAATTTCCACATTCACCGGCATTTTTTCAAAAACTTGCTGCCAATCATTCTTGACTGAATGCCAATAATCCGGGTTAACACGGCGCGCAGCTTCACCGAAACCAAATGGATCGAGCTTATATTTCTTTTGCGAAGCATGTAGAGCCTTAAGAATGTTGTCTTTCATTTTTTTCTCTGCTTTCCGTTCTAACTGGTTGATGGTTTCCGGTTTACTTAAATCGAGTGTCTTGCAGTATACATCTCCCAGCTTTCCAGCTGCAGTAATTTTTATGTTTCCTGTTGGCTCACCGCCTGAAACCTTTGTTTTTAACTCTGTTTTTGTGTGAATCAGCTTAATGCTGGCAAGACCTTTTTCAGGGCAGGGTATGGTTACGATGGTACTTTTTACATTCCCTAAAGCGTAGTTGAGGCCTTTGCTTTCGTCTGTGGTTAACCATCCTAGTAATTTATCTTTTTTAAATACGCCAACCTCATCAAATTGTAAGTAGGTTTCTGCTTGAGATTGCTGATATTTCCCCAGACTTTCTCCCGCTTGCAGCGGTCCTTTTATCATAAGCCCAGTTAATTTGACATCCATTCCTTCATCTATTAAATCTGAATTCAATTGATCCAACGTAATGGGCAGTGTTGGTGCCCACTGTTTCTCCGAGGTTAGGAGTGAATCGTATAATTGCTGAACGGGAATTTTTTCTATGGCCGTTAAGACTTTTAAAACATCGCCTGCCTTGCTGTTTTTAGCGATTGTAATATAAAAATCAGTCCGCAATTCCGGATCCCTTGTCAAAAAGTCTAATGATTTACCAATCCCTTTTTTCGCAAATTCTTCTCCAAACACGAGCAGACGAAGATGAGAAAAATATAGTTTTCGTGGTGATTCGGTTGTCATTCTCCTGATTGCCTCGAATATTGTAGTCCCTTCTTCTTGATAAACAACCACAGGAGTATTGCCGCCGCTGCCTATAGATGCTGCAATCTCACTGGGATTTACGACTTGTGTCGTCACTAGGAATTTACCATCTGCTTTATCAATTCCCATTCCAATCACAATGCCAAGCTGATTTAATTCTCTTCGGTTCCAACAGGAAGTGAGAAGGATAAGAGAGCAGATGGAAACAAGTAAAAGGAATTTTCGGTTCATGCCATTACCCCTTTAAGCCTGTAAGCTAGTTATATGCTCTCCAAAATCTGGTTTTTTAAGCGAACAACTGGAAGGATGTTTTATTTTTTAAACAAAAACCAACAAATGAGATTCGCACCGTTTATTATGTTTACAATAAGTAAAGAATGGATGGCGAGTGAATATGAATAATGAAACGAAGAGTAGAGAGTGCACAGAATAACAGTGAATGAGAGGGAGTCCTTCCAATGCTAGGTATTGCAGTAACGTTAGTGGCAGCCATTATCATCACTGCTTTTGAAGTTCCAAAAATGCGAAAAAAAAAATTAACGAAGGAATTATGGACATTTTTGATCCTAATGGGTATGGCTGTAGGATTGGGCATAGCAGAAAGCTTGCATTTGAATATTCCGAACCCTCTTAATGGGATTAGAATGGTTTTACAGCCAATGAGTGATGTTATTAACGGATTGCTGAAATAGGTTCGGTGAAAGTGAATGGAAAATGTTAAAATAAGTGCAAGGCAACTAGCGATTCTAGTTATTTTGTTTTCTGTGGGTACGACCATCTTGGTGATACCTGGAAGTCTTGCTAGTGTGGTAAAACAAGATGCCTGGATGGCAGCAATTTTCGGAACAGTCTCAAGTTTTTTGGTAGTGGCTTTATACATCGCGATAGGGAGGATATTCCCAGCGATGACACTGGCTGAAATCTTGGAATCGGTTCTCGGGAAGTGGTTAGGTAAATTCATTTCCCTATCGTTTGTGTTCTTTGCCTTCTTTGATGCATCAGATTTAATATATTATGCTGGCAATTTCCTAACTACCCAAATTTTGCTGTATACCCCGATTGAAGCTATCCATATCATATTAGCGTGCATCTTATTGATGGGAGTCCGCCTTGGTCTTGAGACGGTGGCGCGCGCTGCAGAACTCTTCTTTCCTGTATTTATTTTTTTGTTCGTATTGCTTGTAGGATCCGTATTATTAACCTCTGATTTATGGAAGTTACAAAATCTAGAACCCATACTATTCACGGGAATAAAACCAATGATCCGGGCTGTATTCATTTTTTTAAGCAGTTTTTCTTTTCCATTAATCGTTATATTGATGATTTTCCCTAGTTCTGTGAAGCAGCCAAAGAAGGCTGAGAAATCTTTATTTATTGCCATCAGTACAGCGGGTGTTTGTTTAACCATCCTCATCATATTGACTATTTTAGTTTTAGGTCCTGAGACCAGTGCTAGACAGATGTATCCAAGCTATAATTTAGCTCAGTCGATAAAAATTGGGGATTTTTTGCAACGGATTGAAGCTATCTTGGCAATAATGTGGTTAATCACAATTTTTTTTAAGATGGTGATTTACTTTTACGCAGCGATTATCAGTTTTGGCCAAACCTTAAATATAAGAGATTACCGTCCGTTTACATTCCCTTTTGGGATGTTGGTGGTAGTGCTTTCCCTGTATTCACACCCTAATGTTACCCATTCAGCAAAATTTGACTATGAAATTTGGCCAGTTTACTCTTTGATATACGGACTTGCTCTTCCTTTATTATTATTATTGATTTATGGATTAAAGAAATATATAAAACATGAAAAAAAGAGAAAGCTGCCTTTGGAGTAAAGGCAGCTTTCATTCTTTTTGGGGGGATTTTGGGAAGGGAGTGTCTTCGCGTACGATATTGTTTTGACTGAATAAGCGGGGCCGTGTAGACATTGCCCATCTTGGAAATCGGAAAATGGCATCCTTTTGGTCCTCTTTGATAAAGGGCCCGAAGGGGGCCATATAAGGCACGCCAAATGAACGCAAGCTGCACATATGAAGAACCATAGCAATTAATCCTACAATGATTCCGAATAAACCAAATGAGGCCGCGATAGCCATGAAGGGGAAGCGCAGCATCCTGATGGCAATCGCTAACTCATAATTACTGACTATAAAGCTGGCGATGGCTGTAATGGCAACAACAATTACCATGGCAGCAGATACAAAGCCGGCTTCAACCGCTGCCGTGCCGATAACAAGTGTTCCAACGATGGATACTGCCTGTCCGATCGCTTTCGGCATTCGTAATCCTGCTTCTCGTAATATTTCAAAACTAACCTCCATCGCTAATGCTTCAATAAAGGCTGGAAACGGAACACCTTCCCGCTGGGCGGCAAGGGTAATGAGTAATTGCGTTGGCAGCATTTCCTGATGAAAGGTGGTGATGGCGATATAGAGAGAAGGTGCTAACAATGCAATGAAAAAACCTACATAACGCAGGAAACGAAGAAGCGTTGTAATATCTGCTCGGTTATAATAATCTTCCGGAGACTGTAAAAACTGTGCGAACACAATAGGAACTGTCATGACAAATGGTGTGCCGTCAACTAGAATGGCAACACGTCCTTCAAACAAATCGGCTGCTATGGCATCGGGCCGTTCTGAGTGATACATGGTCGGAAAAGGTGTCCATGCCCCATCCTGAATTAATTCTTCGATATAGCCTGTTTCTAAAATACTGTCAATCTTAATCCTGTTAAGCCTCTTACGTACTTCCTCGACAATCTTGTCATCGGCAATTCCTTTTATATACATAATGGAAACTAGTGTTTTTGATACTTTTCCAATTTTCCTTGTTTCAATCCATAGGTTGTGATCTTTAATTTTCCTCCTAATCAAGGAAGTGTTAACCCGGATATTCTCAGTAAATCCTTCACGAGGTCCTCTAATTGTCGTCTCAGTTGTAGGTTCCTCCACTGACCGCTGATTCCAACCTTTCATATCAATGGTGAAGCCTTTCGAATATCCATCAAATAAAAGAATCACTTTACCGGATAAAAGAGAATCCAAGAGATTCGTAAAATCATCTAGATCTTGAATGTCTCCGACTGTTAATACCATATCCTTTAAATAGGATAAAAGGTTTAAACCAGTGAATGTTTCTGTTTCGGCATCTATCATTCGTAAATCAATCATTAACGATTCCATTATGAAGTTTTGTGCAGCATGGCTATCAACCAAGCCGTCTGTAAAAACGACGCAGGCTTTAATCCTGCCATCCTTGCCAATTCTGATTTCTCTCGTAATAATATCGTCGCTGTTACCTAATAATTCTTTTATCTTTTGGATGTTATCCGTTAATACAAGCTCTATCGGTTCACTTTTTTGTTTCGCTTGGCTTTGCGTGGCGGGCTGTTTCGCTGTTTCCTTTTGAATCTCTTTCCATTTATCTTTAATGGATTTTTTATTTTTATTTTTAAAAAAATTCAAGGTCATTTCCCTCATATTCCTATTATATTTTAGGTTATTATTTCCTCTTACATTAGGCATATTCTATTTAACGAGGGTCATCATAAAACAATTATGTGGAGGTTTAATTTACCAGCTGAAAGCTCACAATAATGAATATTCATTTTGGTTGTTAGGGAAGGACATTAACCTAATGGAAAAGGCGAAGATTGATGCAAGGCAGCTGTTTTCTCTCATGTTTCTATTTCAATTAGGAACCGGCATTGTGACGAGCATAGGAAAGCATGCAAAACAAGATGCTTGGATATCAATCACACTTGGTATGGCCGGCGCCCTCATTCTATTTTTCTTTGTATACTTTCAAATATTCAAGCGGTATCCAACCCTTCCTTTTACTGGGGTTTTAGTTCAGGTATTTAGTAAATATATCGGGCTTCCTCTTGGTTTAGTGTATATTTGTTATTTTTTCTTTGCCGGTGCATTTAACGTCCGGCATTTAGGAGATACAATGGGGACCTATATTCTATCTGAAACACCGGTCCCTGTTATTATTTTCATCAGTCTTTTATTGGTTTCTTATGGCTGTTATTTAGGAATTGAAGTATTGGGAAGGACGGCGGAGATCTTAATTGGCGCAATGGTTGCCTTTGGCGTCATTGGAAATATAACGGTCATTGCTTCCGGGATAATAAAAATTGAAAATGTAAAGCCAGTTTTAGAGTTCGGCTGGCTGCCAGTGCTTAAACAGGCTGTCCCCTTAACGGTCTTTTTCCCATTTGGGGAAATCTTTCTTTTCTTGATGATTTTCCCCTACTTAAATAAGCCCGAATTGGTAAAAAGAACGGGTTTATTGTCCGTCTTGTTAAGTGGTTTAGGTCTTTCCTGGACCTTTCTTTTGGTTATTAGTGTAATCGGCGTAAACGCACAGAACGTTGAAATTCCGCTCCTTTTTGCCGTTGAAAAAATTAATGTCGGCCATATTATCGAGAGAATGGACTCGATTGTGGTTGGGACATTTGCCGTTGGATTTTTCGCGAAAATATTCCTATATGTTTATGTCGTGGTGATTGGATTAGCCGATATTTTTAAGTTTAAAAGGTATCAGCCTTTGATTTTACCAGTCGTTGGCCTCATCTTTATTACCTCTATCTTAGGGGCGAAAAATAAAGTTCTCTATCAAGATTTTTTTTATTTTAAAATGTGGTATGTAATTGCTTTACCGCTATTGGTCGGGATTCCTGTCATAGTCCTTATTGTGATTTGGGTTCGAAATTATTTTGGTTCATCACAAGCCAATATTCCGAATCAGAAAAAAAGTTAGATAAAAAGGATCGATAAAATATGGTGATAAATTGGCAGCAGGTCTTGGGTTCTTCCGACGATCTTGTCGCGCTTGATCAGGCGACTAGTGATGTGACAAAAGTGCCTTTAGCCAATAAAAAGCAGGGGTGAGTTCGAATGGAAATCCTTCATTCCTTTCAGGATGTATCGAAAAATTGGATTATGAAGCAATCATGGCGGAATTTATTATTTGCCCATTGGCCCGTTCCTGTGGATGTGATTCGTCCGTTGGTTCCTAAAGCGTTACAAATCGATACGTTTGAGAGATATGCCTGGATTGGGATTGTTATGTTTGTGATGGATGGGATTTTTCTGCGCGGGTTGCCGAGACTGCCGTTATTTGCAAAGTTCCCGGAAATCAATGTCCGGACCTATGTGAAATATAAAGGAAAGCCCGGCGTCTATTTTTTATCACTTGATGCACCGCATTGGGCAACTTATACCATTGCACGGAAGTGGTACCGGCTGCCGTATTTTTATTCTGAGATTCATGCTTGGGAAAACCGAGTGGAGTTTTCTTACAATAGTGTAAGGAAAGATCGGAAAAGCCCTTCTTCTCCAGTGGGATTTGACGGGAAGTTTAGCGCTTCATCAGAAGTTTATTTTGCAGAAAGCGGAACCCTTGATCACTGGCTGACAGAACGATATTGTCTATACAGTATCGATGCAAAAGGGAACATTTTTTGCGGCGAGATTGACCATTCCCCCTGGCCATTGCACCGTGCAGAAGCAGATATCTACCAAAATACCTTAGTTTCTCCTTTTAAGTTTGACCTTCCAAAGATAACACCGTTCCTTCATTTTTCACCTGGGGTTGATTCTATTTTTTCAAATATTAAGAGAGTAAAGGAATGAGTGAAAGTAAAAAATGGCAAACAGTCCGGTAGACTGTTTGCCATTTATACTATTTAGGATCTTCTTAATACGATGTTTTCCGCACGGTCATATAGCCCGATGACAAATTCGCCTAGCTTATTAAAGATAGAAAACCTCGCAAATAGATAATGAACTAAGAAGGCTGAGCCCACACCAATCACCATTCCGCCAATGACATCCAGAGGGTAATGGACACCGGTCCAGACGCGTGACAAGGAAATGCCAGAGGCAAGCAGCAGCCAAATCCAGCCATCGCGCTTCCGCCAAATCCAGATTGAAGCGGCGATGACGAAGGCTGCCGCCGCGTGGTCGCTCGGGAATGAGGCATTTCTGGCATGATGAATCAGCCAATGAACATGATGCGAGACAAACGGGCGATTGCGGTAAAAAAACATGCCGATCAAGACGTTGATTCCTAGAGCAAGGCAGGCGGAAAAACAAGCTTCGACGACCATTCTACGATTCTTTGCTTTTTGAAAAAACCAATAGAAAAGAATTCCTACCATAAACAAATACTCTGCTTTTTCTGCTAACAACACCATTAATGGGTTAAACACCCGTTCGCTGACCGCTAGATGATTAATCCATTGAAACATGGTGTAATCTAGATTGGATAACATGATGACCCTCCTAATGATGTATCTGTAGATTACCCTTTAAACCGATACCCTGCACCCCAAACCGTCTCGATATATTGCGGGGTGGACGGATCGTTTTCAATCTTTTCGCGAATCCTTCGGATGTGGACCGTGACGGTGGAAATGTCGCCCATGGAATCGAGCCCCCATACCCGTTCAAATAACTGCTCCTTGCTGAAGACATGGTTTGGATTTAGGGCCAGAAAGGTTAATACATCGAATTCCTTGGTGGTAAAAATAATCTCTTCATCGTTTATATATACCCTTCTTGACGTTTGGTCGATGCGAAGGCCGCGGATTAGGATGCTGTCATTCTGTGGCACCTTGCCGATCAGTCTCTGGTAACGGGACAGATGCGCCTTTACTCGTGCCACTAGCTCGCTCGGACTAAACGGCTTGACGATATAATCGTCTGCTCCAAGCCCTAAACCACGAATCTTATCGATATCTTCCTTTTTCGCCGAAACCATCAGGATGGGGATGTCTTTCTCGGTTCGGATTGTCTTGCAAATTTGGAACCCGTCTACTCCCGGCAGCATCAGGTCGAGCAGCACGAGGTCAAAATCCTCCGCCAGTGCCTTTTTCAGTCCGGCATCTCCAGTGAAAGCAATTTCAACCGAGAAACCCTCTATTTCTAAATAATCCCGTTCAAGCTCGGCAATACTTTTATCATCTTCAATAATTAAGATGCGTTTCACTACTCAACACCCGCCTTTTTCAACGTAAAAAGTATCGTCGTTCCTTGTCCATCTTGGCTTTCCGCCCAGATGGACCCCTGGTGCTCTTCAATAATTCGTTTCGCAATCGATAGGCCCAGGCCGCTTCCGCCTTTGTCCGTCCCCCGCGCCGAATCAGCACGATAAAAACGGTCAAATATTAAGGATAAACTCTCCTTCGTGATTCCAGGTCCATTATCTGTCATTTTAAAACGAACATAGGAATCGTTTGTTGTTAAATGAAAGGACAGCACTTTGTCCGGTTTATCAATGTATTTCAAGGAATTATCGACAATATTGGTGATGACCCTTTTCAAATTCTCACGGTCTCCAATCACTAGATAATCCCCTGATTTTTCGATATTTAAGTTAATATCAACCCGTTTTCCTTCCACATCAAAACGAAGCTCTTCAACAAAATCCTCCAAATAGTGGTCGAAGTGAATTTTTTCAAAATGAAAAAGAAGCCGCTGCAGATCCAGTTTGGAGTACAAAAAGAGTTCTTCAATCATCCTGTCCAGCTCATTTGCTTTCGAAAGAATCGTCTGCATGTAACGGTCCATTTTTTCTGGGCTGTTGGCGACCCCGTCGCGTATCCCTTCCATGTACCCTTTGATGGTCGTAATCGGTGTTCTTAAATCATGAGAAATGTTGGCAATCAGCTCTTTACGGTTTTCCTCATACGCAAGCTGCGTTTCAATCGATTCCTTTAACCTAACCCGCATTTCCTCGACACCCAAGGCAAGTTGGCCGATTTCATCCTTGGAGTAAACAGGAATCGGGATGCTGAGGTCACCTTCCTTCATGCGCAGGGCAGCCTTTTGCAGCCCGCGGATTGGGCGGATAATGCTTTTGGAGACATAATAGGTCAGTAGTCCATTCGTTCCGATTAAAACCAGAATTAATAAGGTAAATAAAATCGGGAAGAAGGTCCGCACGAATTTGGTCACGCCGCTTGCGTCCTTAACAAAAAACAAGGAGCCCTCGGAACCATCAGGATAATAGAAATCCAGCTTTTTTATCGAAACGAATTGGTGATTTACCTGCTCAACCGGTTCGATTTCCCGGAAGAGGCCAAATGGCGGCAGTTCCTTCTTGTTTAAGTCTTTTAATTTTTCGGGCAAATATATGATCTGTTTTCCTCTTCTTACAATTAAGGAGGTATCGGCGGTTTGAGTTAATCGGCTGTCAAGATCTTTAAGATAAGAGGGATCCGTGAACAGCTCTGGATTTTTCATGGTTTCCTTGCGCAAATCAATAAAAAACTGATTTTGTTCCGATATTTTCTTGTAATGCTCCGGCGGGAGGTAGATCGCCCGCAATTCTTTAACATCCGTTTTAAACAGTAACGCGACTAACACGGCGGATAAGCAAACAAAAATAATCGGCACAAGAATCATGGCTAAATTGGAAATTACAAGCCTTAATTTAATGGACATCGATTCCACTGCTTTCTTTATTAAGATTCCTTTTGGCTTATAAAAGTCCAAAAACCAACCAGTTATTTTCCCGGGTTGATATTGATATTATCTTATACCATCAGCCTCTCCGCAATGAAACGGCGAACAAGATAATCATAACCAAACAGCCTAAACAGGCTATTAAGGAGGTATTAAAAATTTATTAAATTATGGGGGAGGGAGGGAGGAGAAGGTAGCGTATTAAAGTGATCGGTTAATTTGTTGATAGAACATGTGATTCGCCAATAGAAGTTCTCAATTCGCTGATAGAACAGCTTTATCCGCTGATTGGGTGTAATTTTACGCTAAATAGTTTTCTTTTAGGGGTGAAAAATGACATTCTTTTAGGCTCAATGCCAGTATTGGTGCCTAAATTGGGAAGAAAACAACCGAAAGGGTAACCAATAGAGGGTATTGGCGCCCGAACCGGGAGGAAAATCGCCGAAAGAGTCACCAAAGACAGGTATTGGCGCCCGAACTGGAAGAAAAATCGTCGAAAGGGTAACCAATAGAGGGTATTGGCGCCCGAACCGGGAGGAAAATCGCCGAAAGAGTCACCAAAGACAGGTATTGGCGCCCGAACCGGGAAGTACAACACCAAAAGGGTAACCAATAGAGGGGATTGGTACCCGAACTGGAAGAAAAATTGCCGAAAGGGTAACCAATAGAGGGTATTGGTGCCCGAACCGGGAGGAAAATCGCCGAAAGAGTCACCAAAGACAGGTATTGGTGCCCGAACTGGGAAGAACAAGACCGAAAGGGTAATCAAAGACAGGGTTGGTACCCGAACTGGGAAGAACAACACCGAAAGAGTCACAAATAGAAGGTATTTGCGCACCAAACCAGAAGGAACTAGATGGGTAACCAATAACCGGTATTAGTGCCCGGACCGAGAAGAAAACAACCTCGATGAAGGACGTTTATTCTAGTTTAGCCCCAAATAATATATTTAATAGGACTTATACTTGGCGTTAAAATAGTAAAAACCAGACCCATCTCTGAGTCTGGTTTTGCTATACCTTTTATGCAAGTCGCATTTTAAAATCTTGATAACCAAATTCACGTACAACTTTGCAATCGCCGTCTTTATCTTTTACTGCAATGGCTGGAAGTGCCATGCCGTTGAAGGTAGTATTTTTAACCATGGTATAGATGGCCATATCGCCGAACACCAAGCGGTCGCCGCTCTTTAATGGCTGGTCAAAAGAATAATCGCCGATCACATCGCCTGTCAGGCAGGTTTGCCCGCCAAGACGATATGTATATGGCTTCTCGCCTGCTTCGCCTGAACCAAAGAGAGGAGGGCGGTAAGGCATTTCTAATACGTCAGGCATATGGCAGGTTGCAGACGTGTCAAGAATAGCGATATCCATTTTATTTTGGTGTAAATCAAGGACAGATGTAATCAGATAGCCAGCGTTAAGAGCAATCGCTTCTCCAGGCTCAAGATATACTTTCAAGCCGTACTTTTCTTGCATTCTCTTAATACAAGCTTCTAGTCTAGGAATATCGTAATCTTCTCTTGTGATATGGTGGCCGCCGCCAAAGTTGATCCATTCCATTTGTGGAAGCCATTCTCCGAATTTTTCTTCCACTGCATTAAGGGTTGTTTCTAGGTCGTCAGAGTTTTGCTGACAAAGGGTGTGGAAATGAAGACCGGACACACCTTCAAGCAATTCCGGACGGAAAAGTTCTCTAGTCACGCCGAAACGGGAACCAGGTGAACATGGATCGTAAATCGCATGTCCAATTTGAGTGGAGCATTCTGGATTGATGCGCAAGCCCACTTTTCTGCCGGCTTTTAAGGCTTTATCTTTAAATCTTTCTAACTGTGAAAAAGAGTTAAAGATAATGTGATCACAAATCGAAATGATTTCATCGATTTCATCTTCACGGTAGGCAGGGGCAAAGACGTGATTCTCTTTGCCCATTTCTTCGTAGCCTAACCGTGCTTCGAACAACCCGCTTGCTGTAGTACCACTTAAATATTGTCCAATGAGGGGATACATTGTTGTCATAGAAAAAGCTTTTTGCGCTAAAACAATCTTCGCTCCGGTACGCTGCATAACGCCGTTAAGGATTTTAAGATTTTTTTCAACAAGCTCTTCATCGACTACATAACATGGTGTTGGTAGTTCTTCAAACCGCATTTTAGCGAACTAGCTCCGGTTGTTTTGAGTCTTCAGGTAGTTCATCAACAAGAACTGGATTGAAATCCTCTACCCATGGAAGTCCCCATTTGTTTAACTCTTCCATGAATGGATCTGGATCGAATTCTTCGATATTGTATACGCCCGCTTTGTTCCATTTGCCAGTTAAGATCATGGCAGCGCCGATCATGGCCGGAACACCAGTTGTATAAGAGATGGCTTGAGAGCCGACTTCTTTATAGCATTCTTGGTGGTCACAAACATTGTATACATAATAAGTTTTATCTTTGCCGTCCTTTTTCCCTTTGAAGATACAGCCGATGTTTGTTTTGCCGACTGTACGAGGTCCAAGGGAAGCAGGGTCTGGTAATACTGCTTTCAAGAACTGAAGTGGAATGATTTGCTTTCCTTCGAATTCGATTGGTTCGATAGAAGTCATTCCTACGTTTTCAAGCGCTTTTAGGTGCATAATGTAGCTTTGGCCAAATGTCATGAAGAAACGGATACGCTTAAGTCCTGGCATGTTTTTCGCAAGGGATTCAAGCTCTTCATGGTAAAGGAGATACATATCCTTTTCGCCAACTTCCTTGAAGTTGTAAACGCGTTTGATTTCCATTGGATCTGTTTCAACCCATTCGCCATTTTCCCAATAACGACCGTTAGCAGAAACTTCGCGGATGTTAATTTCCGGGTTAAAGTTTGTTGCGAACGGATAGCCATGGTCGCCGCCGTTACAGTCAAGGATGTCGATATATTCAATTTCATCGAAATAATGTTTTAATGCATAAGCAGAGAATACGCCTGTCACGCCTGGGTCAAAGCCGCTTCCTAAAAGGGCAGTAATACCAGCTTTTTCAAAGCGCTCTTTGTATTCCCATTGCCATTTGTATTCAAATTTAGCAGTATCTTCAGGCTCATAGTTAGCTGTGTCCATGTAGTGTGTTTTCGTTGCAAGACAAGCATCCATGATGGTTAAGTCTTGGTATGGCAATGCCAGGTTCATGACGATATCTGGCTTTACTTCATTAATTAACGCGATTAGTTCATCAACGTTGTCTGCATCTACTTGAGCAGTGGTAATTTTTGTTTTGGTTGTGCTATCTAATTTAGCTTTAAGCTCGTCACATTTTGATTTTGTACGGCTTGCAATACAAATCTCTTCGAATACTTCGCTGTTTTGAACGCATTTGTGAACGGCAACAGACGCTACGCCGCCAGCCCCGATAATAAGTGCTTTACCCATTTTCATATCCCCTCACTTAGTAATATTTTTCTAACAAAAAAAGCAAGTGTAATTCGCATATTAACGCGCACAACACTTGCTTTAGATATAATCGTCATATTAAAAAGCATAAGTATACCGTAAAAAAAACACACGGATACCTCTACCATAATGGTTAATTGGACATTATGAAGAAAGCTTCTAATAATCAAAATATATCAATTGATCAGAGTCTATATAGCAAATAATGCCTTTTTCCACTCTTATTGACCGTTTCACAAGTTGTGTGCATATGCACTGGTTGTAAAGTAACCAACTTATAAAATTTGAGCTTTTAACTCAATCAATAAGGCAACCAAGTTGCCACTCGGCATTTGACCCGGCTGTCCGTATGGCCTTAACTCCCTGAAGGAAGTGGTCAAAATTATCTGCTTGGAAAGACTCAAGATTAGATATATTTTAGCTTTCCAAAATAACGCTTCTTCATATTATCCGTATATGAGATAAATGTCAATAGATTTTTTTGCTTTTTTTGAATTAACATAAATTGGTGATGTATGGGGACGGTTCTGATGCATCACGTAAAGGAAAAGGGACGGTTCTTCAGCTTCAAAATGAAGCAAAAAAACCGTCCCTTTTGTTTAATTTCTGATCAGATAATCAAATGCGCCTAAGGCTGCAGTAGCTCCTGATCCCATTGAAATGATGATTTGTTTAAATGCGCTGTCGGTACAATCGCCTGCAGCAAAGACTCCAGAGAGGGTTGTAGCGCCGTGTTTGTCTACAATGACTTCACCGAAGCGAGTGCGTTCAACTGTACCATCTAACCACTCGGTGTTTGGAACAAGACCGATTTGAACGAACACACCTTGTAGTTCAACATGGTGTTCTTTGCCAGTTGCGCGGTCAACATAGGTAATACCGTTTACTTTGTCAGTACCGGTAATTTCTTTTGTTTGCGCGTTCTTGATGACTGTTGCATTAGGAAGGCTGTTTAGGCGGTCTTGCAGGACGGAATCAGCCTTTAGCTCCGGAGCAAATTCAATAACGGTTACATGCTTCACAATACCTGCAAGGTCAATCGCTGCTTCAATGCCGGAATTTCCGCCGCCGATAACGGCCACGTCTTTGCCGGCAAACAATGGACCATCACAGTGAGGGCAGTAGGCTACACCTTTGTTCTTGAATTCCGCTTCGCCAGGAACATTGACATTACGCCAGCGTGCACCTGTTGAAAGGATGACCGTCTTACTTTTTAGAACAGCGCCATTTTCAAGCTCCACTTCGACGAGGTCATTTTTTTCCAAGCGTTTCGCACGCTGCAGATTCATGACATCAACGTTGTACTCTTTCACATGCTCTTCGAGACTTGCTACGAGCTTAGGACCTTCCGTGTATTTCGTCCCAATTAGGTTTTCAATACCCAGCGTGTCCATCACCTGGCCGCCGAAGCGTTCTGCCACAATACCAGTACGAATGCCTTTACGTGCAGCGTAAATTGCCGCACTCGCACCGGCAGGGCCGCCTCCGATAACAAGCACATCGTATGGATCTTTATTGGCAAACTCTGAAGCATCTGGTTCGCTGCCAATCTTGGCAAGGATCTCTTCGAGTGACATCCGGCCGCTGCCGAAGGTTTCACCATTTAGGAAAACCGTTGGAACCGCCATGATGTCTTTGCTGTCAACTTCTTCTTTAAATGCCGCACCATCAATCATTGTATGAGAGATGTTTGGGTTAAGAACGCTCATCACGTTCAGTGCTTGTACAACATCAGGACAGTTGTGGCAGGTTAGGCTAACGTAAGTTTCAAAGTGATATTCACCTTTGATATTTTTCACTTGGTCAATGACTTTTTGGTCAACCTTCGGTGCTCTTCCGCTAACCTGAAGCAGTGCCAACACTAGGGAAGTAAATTCGTGTCCAAGTGGGACTCCGGCAAATGTTACCCCCGTATCTTCTCCAATCCGATTTACACTAAAGCTTGGCGTTCTCTGCAATTCTGTTTTCTCTACCTTAAAACGGGGTGACATGGTAGCTAATTCGTCCACAAGGGCTAGCATGTCACGAGAAACTTCATCAGATCCAGCGCTAACTTTAAGCAGCACATCGCCCTCCATCATTTGAAGATATTGGGATAATTGTGCTTTTATATCTGCATCTAAAATCATAGTTAGGACTCCTTAAATTTTGCCAACTAGATCAAGGCTTGGCTTAAGAGTTTGAGCTCCTTCTTGCCATTTAGCAGGGCAAACTTCACCTGGGTTGCTACGAACATACTGTGCTGCTTTAATCTTGTTAACGATTGTGCTTGCGTCACGGCCGATGCCATCTGCATTGATTTCCATAGCTTGGACAACACCGTCTGGATCGATGATGAAAGTAGCGCGTTGTGCAAGACCTTCTGCTTCGTCAAGTACATCGAATGCGCGAGTAATCTTTTGTGAAGGGTCGCCGATCATAACATATTCGATTTTGCTGATAGCTGGTGAGTGATCATGCCATGCTTTATGAGTGAAGTGAGTATCTGTTGAACAAGAGTATACTTCAACACCAAGATCTTTAAGAGTTGCATATTGGTTTTGCAGGTCTTCTAATTCAGTAGGGCATACGAATGTGAAGTCTGCTGGATAGAAGCAAAGGACGCTCCATTTACCTTTTAAAGTTTCTTCAGAAACTGAGATAAACTCACCATTTTGGTAAGCTTGTGCTAAGAATGGTTGTACTTCTTTACCGATTAAAGACATAATGATCTTCCTCCTGAGGGTGTATTAATAAATAGTTCACTATAGCAGTATAGCCAAAACTACAGGGAACTAATTATTTTCCTTTTAATTATAATTAGTTTTTTAAAATAATTCTAATACAAGAGATATTATTATATAAATATTGCCGTTTTGTCAAGGAGAATGAACTCTTATTTAAAATAATTGGCGCTAATCAATATACTGACAAAAAAACTCTAATTTTCAATTGTTATTAACATTTCTCAATTAACTGATTCACAGGGACGGTTCTTCTGCCTCACTGAGGCAGAAGAACCGTCCCTGTGAATCTTTTTTGGATACAATGAATAAATGAAGGGAGTGATACAAGTGGCTGCAGGTGAAGACTTTCAGTTGCGTTTACAACATATTGAGCTTTTATCATCTACTCTGTATTCGGGGATTGAAATTTTCCTTGTCCTGGATGGTGAATTAGTGATTGAAACCAATAGCCGGTTTTATCACCTTAAAGAATATGACTACCTTGTTATTAACCGAAATCAAATATATCAAGTCCGAGGTTCGAAGAAAAATACGGTTTTAACATTAAGTATTTCTGATTCTTTTATTTCGCAATATTATCCGGAGTACCGTCGTTATCAATTTGAGTTGTTTTCCCAGCAAATAGATAGAGGGAAAGAAAATTTGATGTCGGAAATGCGGAAACTACTTGCTCAATTAATGGTTATTTATTGCAGACAGGATGAAGGCTACCGTCTTGAAATGCACGAAATGCTTTGTAAGATTTTAATCACTTTAATTCGCCGATTTAAAAAGCAGGGAAGGATTTCTGAAAATATTCATGTCGAGGATACCAGGCTGAAACAGATTATCTTGTATCTTGAACAGCATTATGATGAACAGCTCACATTGGAGGACGTTGCTCATAAATTTTATCTGTCTCCCAGTTATTTCTCGCGATATTTTAAACAGCAATTAGGTACAGGCTTTATCAATTTTTTTATGAATATTCGTTTAGAACACAGCGTTAAGGATTTGCTCTATACAACCGAATCGATTACGTATATATCATTGAAAAATGGCTTTCCTAATACCAAATCTTTTTCAAATTTGTTTAAGAAGGTTTATGGGGAAACGCCGCATACTTTTCGTGAAAAGAACTCACAGGAAAAAGTTGCTCTAGTTGAAAGCCTTCAGCTGCAAGAATCAGAGACCCTTCTTAGTTCTCCAGATATATTAATGAAATTAGGCGCTCTTATAGCGGAAGGTGAAAATAACAAACCCTTTAGTAATACGGAAACCGGCTTTGAAGAGCTGGAAATTGATGTGAGTTCGGTAAATAGAAAAATATTAAATCATCCAAACCATATTTTAATGATTGGCGAACTAAGGGAATTACTAAAAAAACCCGTTCGAACACAAGTGCTGTTAGCGAAAGAAGATTTACATATCAAATATGTTGGAATTCAGAAATTACTGAGTGGAAGGACGATATCTCCAGCGGTAGAAACAGATGAATTAATACCAACGACATCACCGTATTATAATTCAGATGAAGTCATTCAGTTTATGAAAACGAATGATTTGTCTTTATATATTCAAGTAAACTACGCTGAAATATCATCCGATGAAAATGTCTATCTTCATAAACTACAGAACTTTTTAAAACATTGCTTACAAGTATTCGGTGAAAGTTATCTTGCCACATGGTGCTTTTTATTTTCAGAAACATTTGGTCAGGCTTTTGAGAGTAAACAATTAGAGAAATTTTATTTGAAACTGCGGAATTTAATAAAAACAGAAATTCCTTCGATTCAAGTAGGGGCGTTTTTACCTTTTTCATTTACCGTAGGTACAACAAATGACCAGTATAAATGGATTTTGCAGCAAGCTATGGAAATTGATTTTATCGCCTATAAAGTAAGCCCTAATGAAGTGATCGATTTTAAAGAATTAATCGACCATCATTATGGGTTAGCAAAAGATTTTATAAAGGAAAAAACGGATAAATTAAAGCAATATTTAAAATCGCATTCCATTGAGAAGCCGCTGCATTTGCTGACTTGGAACACCATTTCAGGAAATACCCGATATACGAACGGAACCTTTTTCCGGGGAGCTTTAATCTTGAATGATGCCATAAAAGTTTCGGATGACGTGAAAACGCTCGGTTTCTGGATTAATACCGAAACACACGAGCAAAATATCGGAGGAAAAGATATTCCCCTAGAAGGAATGGAGTTGTTTCATTATTTTAATGGTAAGCGGCCTGTCTATTATGCCATGTCATTCTTCAAAAAATTGCAAGGTAAAGTAGTCGCAAAGGGTCCATCTTATATCATGACAGAAAATGAACGCGGCTATCAGCTTGTATTAATGAACAGTAATATTGTGAACCCCTATTTTTCAATTGAAGAAACTTTTCTGCAAAAATTAATGAGAGAAATGCGGGTAACGATTAAAGGGATTCCCTGCGGTGAATATCAAATTCGCAAATATGTTTTTGATAAAGACCATGGGGCCCTTTATAAAAACTGGAGGGAAAACAATAGTAAATATGGTATGGACCAAGAGATTATTGACTATATTATCCGGACAAGCCATCCAAGTTTAGAGGTTTTTGATGAAATGATTGATGAGGAGTGGTCGTTTTACTCCTATTTAACTATAAATGCGGTTCACTTTTTTGATATAAGAAAAGTAATCCTATAAGGTAAAAAATTGACCGTAAAATTTTGTGTTCCTATTTTTTAAGTTAATAAATGCCTTTGACGATACCGTTATCTGCATAAAAAATGACTCCTTTTACAAGGGGTCATTTTTTTATAATAAAGGCACAAGATGATTTAAATCACCTGTTTTACTTTTAAAAGTTTGCAGTTTAACCAAGACAAAAAAAACAAATTATAATGGTCAAGGAGGAATTTATGATGACCTATAAAGGTACAAATAAATTAATTACCGGGATTGTGTTTGGCGTTATTACATTCTGGCTGTTTGCACAAGCAATGGTCAATGTCGTCCCATCTGTTCAAGCGGATTTAGGGGTATCACTTGAGGCGTTGAATATAGCGATTAGCTTAAGTGCTTTATTTTCAGGTATGTTTATTGTGGCTGCGGGCGGGCTTGCAGATAAAATAGGCCGTAAAAAAATTACCAATATTGGATTGATTTTAAGCATTATCGGATCCCTTTGTTTAGTTTTTGCCCAAGGGGCGGTTCTTCTTATTATCGGTCGGATCATTCAAGGCTTGTCCGCAGCATGTATTATGCCGGCAACTATTGCGTTAGTAAAAGCGTATTATGAGGGAGCAGATAGACAGCGAGCATTAAGCTTTTGGTCCATCGGTTCTTGGGGCGGATCAGGGGTTTGTTCATTTGCCGGGGGCGCGATTGCTACTTACATGGGATGGAGATGGATCTTTATCTTTTCCATCATATTTGCCCTTCTTGGTATGTTTTTAATTAAGGATACTCCAGAGAGTAAGGGTGAAACATCTGGTGCTTTTAAATTCGATTATGCAGGCTTAGTCATCTTCATTATTACCATGCTTGCGTTAAACGTATTTATCGCCTTTGGAGCAGATTTAGGGTGGACAAGCCCAACTACCATCATTCTTGCGGCTGTTGCGATTGTTGGAGCGATTGTCTTTTTCAAGGTGGAAAAAAACAAAAAAATCGTGCTAATTGACTTTTCTTTATTTAAAAATAAGCCATACGCAGGAGCGACCTATTCAAACTTCCTATTAAATGCAATCGCAGGCACACTTGTTGTCGCAAACACTTATGTTCAAGTCGGCAGGGGATTCACAGCCTTCCAATCAGGTATGCTGTCACTCGGCTACTTGGTTGCTGTGTTAGCCATGATTCGAGTCGGAGAGAAAATTCTTCAAAAAGTTGGCGCGAAGAAACCGATGATTTGGGGAACGATTATTACAACAGTTGGCGTTGCGATGATGGGATTAACCTTCCTGAATGACTTATCATATACGATTGCCGTGTTTATTGGCTTTGCCTTATTTGGCCTGGGACTTGGAATATATGCAACCCCTTCTACTGATACTTCAGTATCCAATGCTCCATCCAACAAAGTGGGGGAAGCAGCTGGAATTTATAAAATGGCAAGTTCGCTTGGCGGCGCCTTCGGTGTGGCGATTTCCGCGACAGTCTACAGCACAATGGCGGCCGTTACCAGCATTGAAGTCGCAGCAACCGCAGGCGTGATTGTAAATGTGATCTTTGGCGTGCTGGCGCTGTTATCAATTATCATCATGGTTCCGCAAAATGCAGGGAAAGAGAAAGAGCGTGGGCGTGTTCTAAAGACCAAACCCCAAGCAAGTTAATGTGCGGAGAATTTTTGCAAAAAAGATTGAATGGAGGAACTGGGAATGAAGAGCAAACTAATGCAAATGTTAGAAGAGCGTAAAGAAGAGATGATAGAAATTCGCCGATATCTTCATGAACATCCTGAACTATCGTTTGAAGAAGAAAACACAAGCAGATATATCGAAGAATTTTATAAAGGAAAGGATGTCAAGGTAGATCGGAAAGTGGGCGGCGGCAACGGGTTAATCGTGACGATTACAGGCGGAAAGCCTGGGAAGACGATTGGATTACGCGCTGATTTCGATGCTCTGCCAATATTTGAAGAGACAGATGTCCCGTTTAAATCGAAAAATCCAGGTGTCATGCATGCCTGCGCTCATGATGGACATACAGCCTATCTCATGGTTCTGGCCGATTGTTTAATCCAGCTAAAGGATGAAATTCCCGGTACAATTAAAATTATCCACCAGCCTGCTGAAGAGGTACCGCCAGGCGGAGCAATCGGCATGATTGAATCTGGGCTGCTTGATGATTTGGACAATATTTTCGGTATTCATTTACTGCCAATGGGACCTTCCGGGGTTGTTGGCTATAACAGTGGATACGTCTTTCCTGGACGTGCCTACTTTAAATTAAAGGTCCAAGGGGTAGGCGGTCATGGTTCTTCGCCACATTTAGCCAATGATGCGATTGTCGCCGGAGCTCATTTTGTAACGGCTGTTCAAACCGTTATCAGCCGCCGCTTAAACCCATTTGATATGGGCGTCGTCACCATTGGATCATTTGATGGGAAGGGTACCTTTAATGTCATTAAGGATAGTGTGGAAATTGAAGGCGATGTTCGGGCAATGACAGATGAAACCCGGGAGTTAATCGAAACAGAAATTCGCCGTATTTCAAGAGGGATTGAGGAAGAATTTAACGTCACTTGTGAGATGACATATACACCAGACTATCCGCCGCTCTATAATAATCCGGACCTAACGGAAATGGTGGCAGAGATTCTAAAAAATGCAAATGATAAAGATATTACGGAAGTACAGGAATTCCCGAAATTATCACCATCAGAAGACTTTGCACACTATGCAAAAAAATTCCCGGCCTGCTTCTTCTACATTTGCTGTACACCAAAAGGAGTAGAAAAACCATACTTCAACCACCATCCGAAATTTGACATAGACGAAGACGCCCTTCTAGTAGCAGCAAAAGCTGTCGGCCAGGTTGTTTGCGGTTATTATGGAATATGATGCATGGGGACGGTTCTTCTGCCTCAAAAAAATGAAGCAGAAGAACAGTCCCCGTGTTTTACCTTTTGTTTAGTCCTCTTTATAAAATCGCTCTCCGGTCTCCGGATTGAAGTAAACGACTAATTTTTTATTGGTGGTTGGATCAATGGATACTTCATTTGTTCGGATGAAGCCTTTAGGTACTTGCTGTCCATGTTTATTCTTGAAGCGACGGTCCCAAATGAGCCAGGAGAGGATGATTAGAATAATCAGGATGAAGATTTGGATGCCGTAAAATCCCAAAATCCACTTCATAGTTTATTCCTTTTCCGCAACAACAGCTGTTCCGTAAGCAACAATTTCACTCATATTCTGTCCGATTTCTCCTGAGTCAAAGCGCATCATAATAATCGCGTTTGCCCCCATTGCTGCAGCGTTTTTCACCATCCGGTCGATCGCTTGTTTTCTGGCATCTTCAAGCATTTCTGTATACTGATTGATTTCTCCGCCTACAAGCCCCTTTAAAGAAGCCATGATGTCTTTACCAATTCCTCTTGCCCTGACAGTTAACCCAAATACAGGACCTAACACTTCTGTTACTTTATGATTCGCAATATTCTCGGTTGTTACGATAATCATACCGATCCGCCCCTTAACAAAAATAATACCTACATGTCTATTTTACTTTCCGTTGGATATAAATACCATTACTTTTTAGTGTGCAAGGGGCCAGTTCTTCTGCTGAAAATTGAAGCAGAAGAACTGGCCCTTGGTCATTTTTAATAAACGATAACTGGCTGATAGGCACTGAGGTTATTGTATACGGTTTTCATCACGCTTGGCGGTGTGTTGACACAGCCGTGTGATCCTGCCGCAAGATAGGCTTTACTTCCCCAATTTGATCGCCAGCTGGCATCGTGGAATCCCTGTCCGTCATTCGTAAAAGGGGCCCAATAATCAACAGGAGTCTGATAAGTGATTTTTCCGTTTTCTCTGCCCGTTAGGGTGGCATGTGTTTGCTTATAGAGGATATACCACACTCCTGGTGATGTACCATGACCGGTGCTCTGTGTGCCTGTTACGACATTCGTCGTGACGACTAATTGTCCATTTTTGTATATCCAAATTCGCTGCTCGGCAATGGAGACTTCAGCATACGTATCTCCAATGCCATTGTTCGTAATCGTATCATATCCGTAGCCTTCACCTTTCCAGCCCTTACCGTAAATATTGGAGGCGGCAACGGATTTCTCCCCATTTTCAAAAGCTGCCTGAATCCGCGGTATTTCTTTATCAACGTTTATGGCCCAGCCATAGCCTTTGCCTTTTACCGATATCACTGAACCTGAATGAGTCTTGAATGAGAAATCTTTATTTAATGTGGATTGTGAATTATTAATTTCAGCGATCTTATTCTTTATATCACCAGCATCATCAATCTTAATCTGCAAATCTTTTGAAATGGACGCATTTTTAATTAATTCGCTGGCGTTTAACGAAAAAACTTTATCCTGAACCTTATATTCAACGGTCCGTGCAAGGAATTCCTCCAGCTTTTTCTGTTGACTTTTTACAAACTCGCTGTCTTCTTTAATGGGCTGTATGTATACAGGATTAAGGTGGACTTCACCAACATATTCATGCTTTTCGTAGTCCTTGAGAAGACTGGCGACATCATACTGTTCACCGTCAATGCTGTTAGAAACAACAATTTTACCTTGTTCCAAACGAACAACAGCATCTTGAGGCACCTTTAAACTTTGATTCATGGATAGCAGCTTTTCTTCCAACTGTTTTTTCAACGTCTGATTTCGATATTGGTCCTGAATTCCAGGCATTAATGAATAATCTTTTGCTTTTGAAGACGGTAAAAACGTCCACTGGCTTTTTAATAATTTTTTGACATCGGCCAAATCTTTGTCCGTAAATGCCATCTTCGTATCTTCACCATCTATAATTTGCTGATTGCCGATATAGACCACGTTTTTTAACTCGGTTGTTTTTAACTTGTCAAGTGCTTGCTCAGCACTCAGTCCATTGACTTTTACGCTATTAATCTTGATATTTGAATTAAAGTGGGTTGCCTGATAATAGCTGCCTGCCGCAATGACTGCAAGACCAACGATGATACTTCCTGTGATAAACTTCCAGTTTGCAAATCGTTTTGTTGGATTTGCGCGTTGTTGATTGATTTCATTAATATTTACCGTACTTTCCAAAAAGAATCCCCCCACCCTAGGTAATTTCAGCTATCCATCCTATAGACGTTAAGTATGTTGGTTATGTTTCAAGTTTTACTATTTTTTAACAAAAACATTAAATTGTAACTACTATTCTACTAAATGTAATCGTCAAACATTGTCGTTTTTTGTATGCACGTAAAAAATTCTGGGATAGGAAGGATGGGGAACTTAACCTTTCTTTTTTCATAAAGTAAATTAATGATGTATGGAGGAGTAAACAAATTTGAACCATATTGAAATGATTCCAGGAAGATTGTACGCAGGGGGGAGTATTTCCTCCGATGACTGGGACTTTGTTAAAAGAAAAAAAATATCGGCAATCGTAAACCTCTGCATAACCCCTGATCAGCCTGAATTTGATTTTTCAAGGAGAGTTATGATTTGGTCTCCCATCTTTCTTTGGGTTAAACCAAGTGTGGAATGGTTAGATAATTTGATAAAGCAAATAGACAAGTTGATGGACCGGGGACATCGAGTTCTAATCCATTGCAGGTTTGGCATACACAGAACTGGTTTGATTCTAACTGCTTTTTATATGTACCGATATCGGTTAGATCGTGAACTGGCACTGAGGAAAGTCAGGAGAAAGAAACCAGATGTCGCACCACCGCCCATTTATATGGAAGTATTATCAAGATACGAAAAATTTCTGGGCATAAAGTGATGCATGGGGACGGTTCTTCTGCCTCTGAGGCAGAAGAACCGTCCCCATGTTTCATTTAACTTCCCTTAAGCCCTTCCCGTCATGAATCTCTTGAATCCCTTCCTCACAAACTCCGTAGGAACGCCAGGAGCATGTTTCGCAGATGGTTTGAATATCGGCGGGGACGACAAACTTTCGGATGTGCGATTCGATCTCTTCCCAACTCAGAATTTGCCAGATTTTAAGCCCCATTTTCTCTAAAATAGCGGCGTCTCTTTCATATATATGCTTGTCTTCGCAGTGGTATTGCCCGGTGCTAGGATATTTTTCGCACAAATGGTCAGGTCCATTTACAAGATGAATTAAAGTTGTGGGATTTTTTCTCAAGTTTTCATGCAAACGTGTCATATTTTTCACGTATTCTTCGGAATAGCCCATTCCCCGATAGCCGAGAAGGCAAAAAAGATGATGACCTCGCAGCCTATACATAATTCTCCTCCTAATTTAATGTTAAAGGTAAACTTGAAATACATTTTGGTTAACACATTATGCGTATTATAACACGTTAAATGATGCACGGGGACGATTCTTCTGCTTCAAAAGCAGAAGAACCGTCTCCTTTTTTATATTGCTTATGATGCACCAGAACCGTCCCCATGCATCATCTCCTGTTATAATAAATATCATATACTTTTTAGCATATAGGGTGGTTGAATGGGATTTAAGAGACCGAGTTTAGAGGAGAAATTAAGTCAGCAGTCTAGTGATATTTTCGTTGGACGCGAGGAGATTTTACTGGATTTTTTTAGGGAGGATAGCCTGGCCCCGCTTTCCTTTGAAACATATAAGGTTCGTTCCTTTTATGGGGTAGGAGGCATTGGGAAAACAGCTCTCAGGAAGGAGATGGTCAAAAGAATCCAACAGAACTTGGATACTGTCGGCATTCTAAATTTTGAAACAAAGGAGCATCAAAAAATTGATAATGCTCTTATTCATTTAAGAAAATCTTTAGGGAAAAAGTACAAAATAAATTTCGCCTTGTTTGACATCGCCTATTCCTTGTACATGAATAAAGCATACCCAAATCTCGCTTTAAATGACTCATCCGCCCCGCTATTAGATGAAAGTGACTTCCTTTTAGATGTCATCAATACAGTAAAGGAAATTCCGGGCATTAGTCTTGTTCCTAAGATATATAACTTATATCATAAAGGCCATAAATTAGTAACTAGGTATTTAAATGAAAGGAAAATGAGCTATCTATCTTTGTTGTCTGATAAAGAAGCATCTGAACTCCTCTTATTGCTGCCGCAAATTTTCAGTGAGGATTTGCTGGAATATATCCAAAAAAATGCCGCTAAAGTTTATATTTTTATAGATACATATGAAGCTCTATGGGAAGACCAGCGTTTAAAAGGGGACGAGTTTTACGTAGATGAATGGATTCGCGAGTGGATTCAAGTCACCCCAGGCATAACATGGGTGATTTTTGGACGGGAACGGTTACGATGGGCCGAGAAAGATAAAGATTGGAATGATGTCATTGTTCAGACGCAGCTAACCTCATTAGGTGAAGAAGTTGGAGCAGAGATCTTACGCCGCCACGGCATTTATCAAGAAGAGGTCATCTCTACGATATTGGGCTACTCTAAAGGGCTCCCGTATTCGATTGAACTTTCCGTCGATTTATTTAAAAGAATTTTAAAAGAAAGGGAACCTGTAAAGGAAGATTTCCAATTTGAGAAAAATGTAGAAAAGCTGTTCACTCGTTTCATGAAATACCTGACAAAGGGTGAACGAAGAGCGTTAGAGTTGTTGGCTCTCACCCGTTCCTGGGATCGCGAGTTATTTACACTGCTTGTGAAACAATTTGATATTGGCTTTTATGCGGATGATTTTGATGACCTTATTCATTTTTCTTTTATAAAGATGGGTGCTGATGGAAGATGGGAAATGCATTCTTTGATGCGTGAAAGCTTGCGCGACCATATTGGTAATCATAAATTTATGGAAGGAAACCAGTTTTTATTTAAATATTTTTCATCACTGCTAAGTCGATATGAATTTAAATCAACGGTAGAAAAGCCCTCTTTTTGGCTGGATGAATCATTTTTTCATGGGTTTAGTTTGGCGGTGAAGAATTTGATGCCGTTAGAGGAGTTTGTGGAATGGTTCAGAGCGGAGGACTCGAGATTTTTTAATTACGGTAAGTGGGAGGTTTCCATTCCCCTGCATCAGCAGCTAATCAACTATCTTGACCCGATGCCAACAGACAAGGCAGGTCAGGTATTGGCAATCATTGTATATGACTTGGCCTTTATATATTTTAAACAAACAAAATATCAAGAAGCGGAAAAGCTGTTTAGAAAAGCAGTTGATCTTGCTGAGAAGGTATACGGGCCAAATAATAGCTTTACAGCAAAAACCTATTATGGCTTGGCTACCATCTTTCACAATCAGGGAAAATATGAGGATGCGGAGCCTTTATATTTAGAGTCATTAAGGATTAGGGAGCAGGTCTTGGGAGCAAATCACCTTGGCGTTGCGTTATCTGCCAACAACCTTGCGACACTTTATCAAGATATGGGCAGACTGGAAGAAGCGGAGCCTCTCTATTTAAAATCAATCGAAATCCGAAAAAGACCGGAGAATTTTGATGAGAGAAAGATTGCCGCAGCATATATCAGTCTTGTCTATTTTTATCACCATAAAAGGGAATACGAGGATGCGGCAAAGATGGGGCTTGCGGTGATTAAGTTTGGTAAAAAAGTCTTTGGTATGACCCATATTAACTTTAGTCAGGCTCTAAATCATTTAGGGAACGTATACATACGGCAAGGAAAGTATCGGAAAGCGCAAAATCTTTATCAAAAGGCTTTGCAAATCGTGGTTGGAAATTTGGGGGACTCCTCCGCGGAAGCAGCAAAGGTCTATCACAATCTTGCCGTGTTATCCTTTTTATTAAGTAAGCAGGCAGCCGTAACCGGATATATGGAAAAATGTCTAGAAATAAAGAAAGAAATCTTTGGAGACGCTCACTTTCGTTATCTTCAATCAGTAAAGGTCCGTGAACAAATCGATCATCAAGACATTATCCCAGACGGGGTATATCTTGATTTTTAGGAGTGATTTCATGTTAAAAGAACCTAGCTTTGTCAGGGATGTTCCTTTACAATTTTCCGAACCGTTAAAGAAAATTTCTGATGGGATAAAATATATTATTATTCATCATGCCCAGGAACGGGGCTGGGATATTTATAAGACCCACCACTTTCACCAAGCGGTACGTAAATGGAGTGGAATTGGCTATAACTTTTTTATAGAAGCAAACGGAGAGATTCTGAAGGGGAGAGGTTACCATGTAGGCGCCCACGCTTATCATTATAACGAAGTATCCCTAGGTATTTGTCTTACTGGAGATTTTGATGTCGACCATCCGACAAAAGAGCAATTATCGTCAGCGAAAAAACTTTGTCACTATTTAATGAGCGAGTTCAATATTCCTGTATCCGATGTTTTAGGTCATCGCGAGTTACCTGGCACAACCAAGACCTGCCCAGGGAAAAACTTCAATATGGACCAATTCAGAGAATTCATCAGTAAAAAATGATGCAAAGGGACGGTTCTTCTGCTTCACGAAGCAGAAGAACCGTCCCTTTGTTTCACACCACTTTAATATAAAAATAAATATCCTGCCCAACCTTTTTCGGTTCGGCTAGAAGTTTATAGCCGTGTTTGACGGCTTCCTCCGGCACACTGCGGAATGATTGCGGGCAGTCCGCGATGACCTGTAAAACTTCTCCGATTTTCATAGACTTTAGCGCATCCAGCGCATAAATGACAGGGTATGGTCATGGCTCGCCGCGAATGTCTAAAGTGTAGTTAACATCCATCACCTGTGACATGGATTAAGCCTCCTTTGTAACGTGAGAAATCCGTTCTTTCTTTTCGTGTTTGATTCCAGTCCCATAACGGAACCTTTTTTCCCACCAGTTTGAAAGTAAAAACCAAACAAGTAGCATAGCCATTGTACCAACCAGGGCTCCTGTAGGTCCCCATTGTTCAATTAAGTTTACCTTCGGCCAATTTTCCCCAAGGGCATGAAAAATCCCAAGGTGGTCCCAGCCGTATGCCAAGAAAGTAGCTCCGACGATATTTCCTGCACCGACAACCCAGAATAACAATTGACCTTCCATTGCCCGGTACATCATGCCGGTTTCACAGCCGCCAGCCAGAACAATACCAAATCCGAATAATAGCCCGCCAATCACAGTGCTTGGAGCAGCAATTTTGATGAGAGCAACAGAGCCGGTTTGAATGTAGATAAATGTTATCACGACACTAATCATCATGCCGACGGCAATGGCTTTTGACATAACGGCACGTCCGCTGATCCATAAATCGCGGAAAGCAGAAGTGAAACAAATTTGTCCGCGTTCAATGAGAATACCGAACAAGGCCCCCGCTATACATGCAACCGCCAAAAGAGTTTTGCCTGCTGCGAAAAAGTAAAGGATGATACCAATATAAAGACAAGCAAAGACTACACCCAAGATAGGCTGGATGTTCCTTTTTTGATCATGCTCGGTGACAACTGGATTCATCGTTCCTTTCGTCAGTGTTGGTTTGCCTCGCCACCATTTTGTGTTCACAACCTTAACGCCAAAAAAGGTCCCGATTGCAGTGGCAGCCATAAAAATCCATGAATGAAATGAAAACTGAGGGACGCCCGTGAAAAAAGCGGCCAAGTTACAGCCAAGAGCGAGACGGGCGCCAAACCCTGCTATAATTCCGCCAATAAATCCTTGTACCAACCGCCTTTTTTGTTTCGGAACCCGGATTTTGAAACTGTTGCTTAGGAGGATTGTAATGAGTGCGCCAGCCAGCATCCCGATGACAATCCAGCCATCTGTCCGGCTGACGGGAGTCCCTTGAAGACCGACCAGTTGAAAATAGGCCCAATCCGAAACATCGACACCGAACCATCCTAAAATATGTCCGCCCAATCTTGTGAATTCCCCAGTGACGGCCCAAACTGTACCGGTAATGCCAAAGTACAATGCACTTACTAATCCTGCAATACTGATAGCTACATAGGGATTCCAATATTCTTTGAAGATTTTTCCATAAAGCTTCATAAAGCTGCAACACCCCTATCATTATTTTTTTAAAAATACTTACACAAAACAAAAATGCCGAGGAATTTTCCAGGCATTTTTTAAAGGACGTATATCATTTATGTTACTGTTTTCTGGTAATTATGCAATACAATATATAGATATATCCGATTGAAAACTATCGCATTAATCAATAGTGATGTATGGGGACGGTTCTTCTGCCTCATGAGGCAGGAGAACCGTCCGAGACCACTGAAAATACATCCTACGAAACTGGAGCGCTATTTTTCTTAGGCTAAACGGAGTACCTAAGTGGCATATTTTTACCGGTGCGACACTTTTCTTGTGCCCACGGGCAGAATAGAACGGTTTATTTTTACCATTACGACACTTTTCTTGTGCCCACGGGTAGAATAGACCGGTTTATTTTTACCATTACGACACTTTTCTTGTGCCCACGGGCAGAATAGACTGCTTATTTTTACCGGTGCGGCACATTTCTTGTGCACACAGGCAAAATAGACCGGTTTATTTTTACCATTACAACACTTTTCTTGTGCTCATGGGCAGAATAGACCGCTTATTTTTACCGTTGCGGCACTTTTTCATGCACTCAGGGCAGAATAGATGGCTTTTTAAAAACATTCTACCCTAAACCGAGGACGTTTTGTCTTTAAGACCCCTACTTTGGAGTGTTTTTCAGTGATCTCGAACCGTCCCCATGTTTCACCAAATTTATGCAACGATTTTTGGATAATCAAAGTCGTATTATGTAGAAGGCTTTTCGAGGGAGTGTGTGCTGCTTGGCTTTAGAGAATGACGAATATAGAATCGATAGTCCGGGTGAATATACGAAGTTTTGTGAGATGGTGGGTCCCGAAGCATTTCGCTTGGCGTTGTATTGGACTAGAAATAGGAGTGAAGCAGAGGATGTCGTACAGGAGGCTTTCCTTAGGACATGGAAATCAGGGAAAGGTGTACGCGTTAATCTAAAGGGCTGGTTCTTCCGGGTATTGTGGCATGTATTTCTTGATAAAAACAAAACCAAAAATCGAGAGATGCTGCACGACCGGGATTGGGAGCAGGCAGATGCGCATTCTTCCTACCAGAGAATCGAAGACCGCGAGGAGATTGACTGGCTTCTTCAAACGGTTTCTGAGGAAGACCGCCATCTGCTTGCGATGCATTATTCAGCAGAATTAACCTTCCGGCAGATTGCAGAAATTACAGGAATGCGGGATGGAACGATTAAGTCGCGGATTCACCGGGCGCTGAAAACGATAAGGAAGCACATGCCTAAGGAATACACTCATCATTTTGGTAAGGAGCGGGCAAATCATGAACAATGACGATAAAAGGTTTGCGCCAGTTAGCAACCCCGAGGATATAGAAGTTGAAAACATGCTAAGAAACTATTATCAGAAAGAAATCAGTGAATATCCTGATTTTGCAAAAATGGCAGAACGGGCGATGGCAGAGGGGGATACATTAAAGACGGAAAGTACAATAAAAGCAAAAGCCTGGTATCTTACTGCTAAAAGAACGATATTAACTGCCGCTGTACTAGTATTGATATTGGGTCTTCTGAAATTTAGCTTCTACGCCATGCCAAGGTGGGAAGCATTTGCTTATGCTGCCGTCCAGTCAGTCCCATTTGCGGAACACCTCATTTCCAAGCAAGATGTAGGATTGCTTCAGGAGGCGAAAAAAGGGAATATTCAAGCTCAGGAGCTGTCGGCAACCGTTGATGGTTTTCGTATCGACATCGTCGGAACCTATGCAGATAGCAACCGTACGGTTATCTTTTTTCAACTGAACCCGCCCCCTGCTGATTCAGGGAGCTGGATGCCGGAGAGTATTAAGCTGGTAGATCAGTTTGGAATGTCCCGTTATAACTCTTATAGTGTAAGCATGGATTCCGATACCAATAAAGGAATGATTGAATTTCCTGCTGCGCCGGCTTGGCAGCGAGTATTGGGTGTCAGGTTCCATCTGGAAATAGGAGTCCTGAATTGGACGACAGCTGATTTTTCAAAGGAAAAGAGTGGACCTTGGACCATGGAGTGGGTCCAGGAATGGCAGGATGCAAAGGAAACGATTCATCCGGCTGCGGTTGTGTCTAATGAGGAAGTGGAAATAAAGCTAAAGAAAGTCATCTTGACCCCGAGTTCAACAAAGCTCGACTATACTGCTGAATTTAAAAAGTCAGTGGCACATGAAAATTTGGAGATGTATATTGAAAAAGCCTCAGATGGCACCCGTTATGAATTCCTTTCCGCAGGATTTAGAACAAGCGGGTTTTCCAAGGCTGGAACGGGGGATATCCTGTTTCCGCCGCTCGAAGGAGCAAGAGAATATCGGTTTGTCATCAAGCGGACAGACGGAATTGCAGGAAAATGGGTCCTTCCGTTTACAATACCGAAATGATGCACGGGGACGGTTCTTTTGCCTCATGAAGCAGAAGAACCGTCCCCGTGTTTCTTTCGTATGCATTTCACTGGAAATTACTACCTGTTCCAACGTAAAATAGACCTAACTACTGGATGAGGTGATCGTATGAATGCCAAAAACCAAGAACCTTGCAAGGCTTGTGGGGGTACTTCTTTTTCAAAAGGAAAAGTCAGCAATAATTATGCAAAGATTATGCCGATAAGCAAATTTTTCAGTACAGGTTCTTCCCTAATTTATACATTTTGTAAGGACTGTGGAGAAGTGTCATCAATAAAAGTTGAAGATACGAGTAAATTTTTTTAAATTTCAATTAGGCATCTAAAGAGATGGCTTAATTTTTTGAAAAGGTGTCCATACATAATGAGAGGTTGGTTGGATGACTAGGAATAAACAGAAAAACGTTAAACTGGCCCGAGTTAATATTCTTTTCGTGATTGTGTTTTTGTTATTTTCTGCCCTTATTTTTAGGATGGGTCTGGTGCAAATTGTATATGGTGAAGATTATCAAAAAGAGATTGCACGAACTGATAATATTACGGTCAATCACCCCGTTCCAAGGGGGGAGATTTATGACCGATTTGGAAGGCCAATCGTCAGCAATTTGTCGGTTAATACCATTTCCTATACCAGGGATGTCAATATCTCCAATCAGGAGGTATTGAAGGTTGCACAAGAGCTAGCAAAACTAATAGATAAAGAGACCGATAAATTAACAGAGCGGGATATAAAGGATTATTGGATCTTAACGCGTCCGAAGAAAGCTGAACAAAAGCTCACAGCAAAAGAAAGAAATAATAAAGATTTTACCAATAAAGAATTATACCTGCTGCAGCTAAAAAGAATTGATCCGAAAACAGATTTGGCTGAAATCAGCCAAGAGGAGCTGGAAATCGCAGCTATTTATCGTGAGATGGCAGGCGGCTATTTCTTAACGCCACAAATCGTCAAAAATGAAGATGTTCCATTAGAGGAGTTGGCTATCGTAAGCGAAAATTTGGACCGTCTTCCAGGTGTAGATGTCGTCACGGATTGGAAGCGAGATTATCCTAATGGAGACATCTTTCGTTCTGTTTTAGGAAATGTTACAACGGCAAAAGAAGGGCTTCCCGGAGACTCACTAGATTACTATCTTCCTAGAGGATATAGCCGCAATGACCGTGTGGGAAAAAGCCAAATTGAGTTATTATATGAGGATGTTTTAAAAGGACAGAAAGAAAAAATCCAATACCAGACGGATAGTTCCGGAAACATCATTTCGAGCAAGGTAATGAGCGAAGGGAAGCCAGGCAAGGACTTGGTGCTGACAATCGACATAGAATTGCAAAAGCGAGTGGAAGAAATTCTAGCGAATGAACTGATGTCCGCAAAGATCAATGGCGGAGGGCCATTCTTGGATCGTGCCTTTGTTGTCATGTTGAACCCAAAAACAGGGGAAGTTCTATCCCTGGCCGGGAAAAAACTAGAGCAAAAAGATGGGAAGTGGACAGTGAATGATTATGCTTTAGGGACCATTACCTCTTCCTATGCCATGGGTTCTGCAGTAAAAGGCGCTACTGTATTAACAGGTTTTAAGACAGGCGTGATACGGCCAGGTACCCCAATCCTGGATGAACCGCTAAACATTCAAAGTACACCTATCAAAAAATCGTATACCAACATGGATGTGATTGACGATTTAACAGCGCTAAAAAGATCATCGAACGTGTATATGTTTAAAACAGCCATAAAAATGATGGGGACAGAATATTACCCCAATATGAAGCTGCCTGGAGGCACAGAGGTTTTCAAAACCTTTAGGTATTATTTTAACCAATTTGGTTTAGGCGTTAGGACGGGAATCGATTTGCCAAACGAGGCAACAGGTCTTCCAGGTGAAACTTCCATCCCTGGTAAAGCCCTGGATTTTGCGATTGGCCAGTTTGACACCTATACTCCAATTCAATTGGCTCAATATATTGCCACGATTGCTAATAATGGAAATAGAATAAAGCCAACCATAGTAAAAGAAATTCGCTTATCCACAACGGAAAAAGAGCTGGGGCCCGTTTTTTCGTCCCTAGAGCCAGTTGTTCTGAATCGCATAGACATGGAACCTATTCATATAAAAAGAGTGCAAGAAGGATTAAGGAAGGTTTACCAAGAAGCTGGAGGGACTGCTACATCTTCCTTTGCTGAAGAGCCGTTTCGTTCCTATAATATTGCAGGGAAAACAGGGACAGCAGAAGCATTCTATTATGACCCAATCAAGAAAAAACTCATTACCGACAGACCCACTTATAATTTAACATTGGTCGGTTATGCACCATTTAATGACCCAGAGATTGCCTTTTCCATTGTCGTTCCCAATACACAAACAGATTCCCATCCAGTAAATAAAAAAATCGGGCAAGGAATACTAAAAGCATATTTCGATTTAATAAGCGCCAAGTAAGATATGTGGGGGCGGTTCTTCTGTTTCATCATAAAACAGAAGAACCGCCCCCATATTTCGTTAATTTTCAAAAAATATTGACTTCACTTAAAATTAGCTTATAATAAAAGAAAACGATTTAGTAAAACGTTTTCCTAAAACGATTTCAGAAAACGTTTTACCGAAATGTGGGTGGTAAGTTTCATGAGCGTAACAATAAAAGATATAGCGAAAAAAGCAGGGGTGTCCATTACTACTGTTTCTAGAATCATGAATAACAAATCAGAAGGAATTAGAAAAGAAACCTGTGAAAAGGTCCTAAAAGTAATAGAAGAGTTAAATTACAAACCTAATAGTATTGCTAGAAGCATGATTACCAAAAAAACTAATACGATTGGGCTAGTGATTCCCGATATACGAAATCCTTTCTTTCCTGAGCTTGTCAGAGGGGTTGAGGATGTAGCAAACAATGCTCAATATACCGTCTTCTTATGTAATACTGATAGCTCTCATCGAAAAGAGACCGATTATTTAACCATTATGAAAGAAAAAAATGTAGATGGAATTATCTTTAGTGGACCTCAAGAAACTCAAAGTAAGGAATTCTATCAAACTGTGCAAGAATATGAAATACCTGTTGTTTTATTAGACCGCGGTCAGGAGAATCGAGATTTTGGCGGCGTGTATATTGACAATGAGAAAGCAGGGTACCTGGCGACCAAACATTTACTAGAGTTATCCCATCGCAAAATTGGGTGTATTACAGGACCTGCTAACATTCCCAACTCAAACGAACGTTTCAAGGGATATACGAAAGCACTTTCGGAGTTTCAAGTTCCGATTGATGATTCGATAATCATAACTGGTAATTATCTAATGGAAGGGGGGTATCAGGCGGCAAAGACATTATTGAAAGAAAAAGATGTTACAGCTATTTTTGCATTTAACGATTTAATGGCATTTGGGGTTTATCAAGCAGCAGTAGAGTTAGGAATCAATATTCCTAATGATTTATCGGTTGTAGGTTTTGATAACTTAACCTATAACCAATTACTAATTCCCAAACTGACAACGATAGAACAATCTGCATATAAAATGGGGGAAATTGCTGCCACGATGTTGTTTGATCAAATCAACAACAAAAATATCAGTAAGGAACAGGTTTTTATGGAACCAAAGTTAATTATCAATGGCAGCACGAAAGAATTTTCATAGGGAGGGCTTAAGATGAAAAAAACGGTAATAATTGACACCGATCCAGGGATTGATGACGCTATAGCAATTTTTCTAGCTCTAACGTCTGACAAATTAGATGTGAAGTTGATTACCACAACTGCTGGTAATCAAACGATTGAAAAGGTGACATCGAATGCGTTAAAGCTCGTTAACTTAACCGGAATTAAAGGGATTGAAATAGCAAAAGGTGCTACAAAGCCCCTGATTAAGGAACTGTATACGGCGGAAGAATTCCATGGCGAATCAGGCATAGGGGGGGTGATTTTACCTGAGGGTGAGCAACAGGCAAGCGAGCGTACTGCTGTTGAAGCAATGAAAGATTTAATTGTTCATTCTAATGAAAACGTATCCATTGTAGCGATTGGCCCGTTAACAAACGTGGCAAACCTTATTACTGCCTATCCAAATATTACGCACAAAATTGAGCAAATTTCGATTATGGGTGGTGCATATGAGGGTGGAAATACAACCCCGGTTGCCGAGTTTAACATGTATGTTGACCCGGAGGCAGCACAGATTGTCTTTAAATCCGGTATTCCAATTGCCTTATTTGGATTAGATGTAACCTATAAAGCAGTCCTATTCAATGAAGATATTGAACAAATCAGGAGCATTGGAAATCGAATCAGTGATGCAGCAGCGGAAATGCTTGAATTTTATGCAAAGGGCAGAACAAACGGGCTGCCGATGCATGATGCCTGTGCAGTTGCCTACCTCATTAAACCGGAGTTATTTACGTTTATTCCATGTAATGTACAAGTTGAAACAAAAGGGGAATTTACTTACGGTCAAACGATTATTGATAAAAAGAGACTGACAGATCGTCCGATTAATGCAAATGTAGCTTTTGAAGTAGATCGGGAGGAACTTTCCAACATGATCTACGCTTCACTTAAATCATTCTAAAAAAATTACACCTACAACAAAGGGGAGAAAACCTATATGAAACGTGGACTAAAACATGACTTCTCATTAATTGCTATTATGTTAATTCCTATCGGTGTTGGTCTAAACGTCGTTATTGCTCAGTTGGTACAGATTTTAAGGCTTCCAATTTGGCTCGATGCCATTGGGACCATTGTTGCCGGTATGATTGCTGGACCTTGGGTTGGATTAGTAACCGGTGGTGCTACGAATCTCGTAAAATCAATCTTTACGCCAACTGAACTGCCATTTGCGATTTCATCCATGGCGATTGGATTTACAGTAGGTATGTTATCTAAAAAGGGTATGTTTAGTAATTTTGGTAAAACAATCGGTGCTGGTCTTATCGTAACTGTTATTGCTGTCATTATTTCTACTCCGATTATTGTTTGGGTTTATGGCGGTATTTCCGGAAGCTCTGCATCTGCTATGACTGCTGTGTTACTAGCATCTGGCCATCGTTTAGTACAAGCTGTTATTACTTCTATGGGGCTGCTTGAACTGATTGACAAGACATCCTCTGTCATTATTGCTTACTTAATAGTCAACAAAATGTCTGACCGTTACTTGTCCAAGCATAACTACGCTCAATCATTTATTAAAAGCAACAAAAAATCAAAAGCGGCTTAATCTATGAAATGGATAAGAATCTCAGCCCGGGGATACTGGGTTTGAGATTCTTATAAAAATAAGGAATACATTAAAGGAGGGAGAATGGAAATGGAGAAAAAGAATGCCGTTCTTAGTTTATATCCGACTACAAAACTACTGATGATTCTTTTATTCGCAATTTCTGTTTTTATAATTCCTAACTATCTATTTGGCTACGCAATCTTCTTTGTTTGTTTGCTGATTGCAGCTATAGGAAGTGTAACAAAGGAATTTGCCAATTTAACAATCAAAGGATTGTTCAGTTTATCAGTTCTTATTTTTGTTTTACAAAGCTTTTTCTACCCTGGTACACATGTATTATGGGAATGGAGTTTTCTCGCCATTACACAAGAAGGTGTTGATTTTGCTTTAGGTCTTACTTCTAAAATCATTGCCGTAGGGTCTTCGCTCATTCTATTTTTCAGGATTACCCCTGTTAAAGACTTTGTTTATTCATTAGAAGTTCTAGGATTATCACCTAAAGCTACTTATGTTGTGTTGTCTACATTAACGATTATTCCTGAAATGAAAAAGTCATCTCAGATTATAATGGACGCGCAAAAAACACGGGGAGTAGAGACGGAAGGAAGTTTAATGGTGAGATTAAAAGCACTGCTCCCAATGATTACTCCGCTAGTATTATCGTCTGTTGCGAGCACGGAAGAACGGGCAATGGCGCTTGAGGCAAGGGGCTTCACTGTAAACAAAAGAAAGACAAGCATTTACAGCATTGAAAAAACGGGAAGAGATTCGTTTATCAGGGTAATGTTACTAGTCATCTTGATTTTACTAATAGTTTGGAGAGTTGCCTTATGAGTTATATTGAAATGAAAGGAATCTCATACAAATATCCAGTTGGCGATGGAAAAGTATTAAAGGATGTTAACCTTTCGTTGGAAAAAGGCAAGGTCTATGCCTTAATTGGCGCGAACGGAAGCGGAAAAACGACGATCTGTAACCTGATTCGCGGCTTTATTCCCCATTTTTTTAAAGGCGATTTGGATGGGGAAATGCTGATTGAGGGGAAAGATATCCGTGAATGGGAAATGGGCGATCTTGCTCAAAAAATGGGGTACATCTTTCAAAACCCTTTTACACAAATAAGTGGTACGAAAGATACTGTATTTGAAGAAATAGCGTTTGGATTAGAAAATTTACGAGTGGAAGTTCCTGTCATAAAGGAAAGAGTAACAGAAATTATCAAGTTATTCGGTTTAGAGCCTCTTCAAAATAAAGATCCGCAACAGCTGTCAGGCGGGCAGCGCCAGAGAGTATCGTTAGCATCAGTAATGGTAATGGATCCGGAAATATTAATTATCGACGAACCAACTTCGCAGTTAGATCCGCAAGCGACTGAGGAAGTTTTTAAAATAATAAATATTATGAAACAAAAGGGTAAAACAATTATTCTTGTCGAACATAAGATTGAACTGATTGCGGAATACGCCGATTGGGTCATCCTTGTGGAGGATGGGAAGGTCGTTATGGAAGGGAAAACAAAAGATATTCTTTCTGACATAAAGACTGTGAACCATGGCGTCATGCTGCCGCAATATGCGCTATTGGGCTATGAGATGCGAAAAACCGGCCGTCTAAACGAAATCCCAATTACCGAATCGGAAGCAATAACAGTGTTTAATAACTGGATCGTGGGAAAGGAGGAGTAACAACATGGCATTTTTAACATTAAATAATATCACTTTTGCTTACCCAAATGGATTTACAGCCGTAGAGAATGTCAACATGTCCTTTGAGAAAGGCGAAGCTGTTGCCATTGTCGGTCAGAATGGAGCAGGAAAAACCACTACTGTTAAATTAATCAATGGGTTACTAAAGCCCACCGAGGGTGACGTCGTAATCGACGGCTGGAATACGAAAGACTATACAACTGCGCAAATTTCGCGAAAAGTAGGCTATGTATTCCAAAATCCTGATGATCAAATTTTTAATAGTACGGTTTATAAAGAGATTGAGTTTGGTCCGAAACAACAAGGACTATCACCGGAAGTAGTAAAAGATCTTGTATTAAAAGCGGCTGAACTTGTAGGGGTTACGAAATTTTTAGAAGAAAATCCATATGACCTGCCATATTCATTGCGAAAAATGGTCACCATTGCAGCTGTAATTGCGATGAATACGGATGTCATAATCCTTGACGAACCTACTGCCGGTCAGGATTATCCTACCATGATTCGATTAGGGGAAATTATTAAACATTTGATTCAACAAGGAAAGACGGTTATTACGATTACACATGATATGGAATTTGTCGTGAATAATTTTGAGCATGTCATTGTCATGGCAAATAAACGGAAGATTGCAGACGGGAATAAGCGGGATATCTTCTGGGATCTAGAAACGTTAGAAAAAAGTATGTTAAAGCAGCCTCATATTAGCGGGCTAAGTAATTCTTTAAAATTTGGCAATCAAGTATTAACCATTGAGGAAATGGTTGAAGAGTTAAAGGATGCAAAGAAAAGCGGCCATGTTCAAAAAGATAATTATGGGGTGGTCGTGTGAGTAAGGTATTAGTAATTGGCAGCCTAAATATGGACCTGGTTACCCATGTTCCACATCTCCCAAAAGCGGGGGAAACGATATCGAGTGAAAAGTTTCAAACCAATTTTGGCGGGAAAGGTGCAAATCAAGCTGTTGCCTTAGCAAGGCTTGGCGCCGATACCACGATGATTGGCAAGGTCGGAAATGATGATTATGGCCAATCACTGCTTAATAATCTAAAGCAGTCCGGTGTGAATACATCGTCTATACTGGAGGATGATGGCCCTACAGGAATGGCGTTCATCAATGTCAGTGCTGATGGCGAAAATAATATTGTTCTTGTTTCGGGTGCAAACCATAAGCTTCAGACCTCAGACATTAATCAAAATAGAGTCCTTATCGAACAAAGCGATATCATTATTATGCAGCTGGAAATACCGCTTGAGGTTGTCGAGTATGTACTGGAGCTTGCTTTTGAACTCCACAAAAAAGTCATTTTGAATCCTGCGCCCGCGCAAAAGCTGACGAAAGCTATGTTAGAGAAGGTACATACTCTCATTCCTAATGAAACGGAGTTGCAAATCTTAACGGGTATGCCTGTCTCAAACGAAGCGGAAATTTTAAGTGCCGGGTATTATTTAAAAACATTAGGCATCGAGAGATTAGTCATTACAGCCGGAGAAAAAGGAGCCTATGTCATCAACGATGAAGGCGAGTTTCATGTACCGGCCTTTAAAGTAAATGTCGTAGACACAACTGCCGCTGGAGACTCGTTTATAGCCGCATTTATCGTTGCCGAGACAAAGGGCTTAAGCGATGAAGAAGCAGCCCAATTTGCCAACAAAGTATCATCGATTGTCATAACAAGAGAAGGCGCACAATCCTCCATTCCAACCTTGGAGGAAGTGTGATGCATGGGGACGGTTCTTCTGCTTCAAAAGCAGAAGAACCGTCCCTTTTTTACATTGCTTTTTGATGCACCAGAACCGTCCCCGTGTTTCACAACAGATATTTGGAAATAACTAGATATGGGAGGTTTCGAGATGCCGAATTTAAGATATTTAGAGCCGACGGAGCTGCTTGAGAAAATTTATGCTACGCTTTGCTCAGAATATGAGGATGCGCAGCATTATGAAAGTGAGCAGGATCAAAAGGAAATAACAGTCACAAAAAAACGATTGACCAAAAAAATATTTAATGAATTCGTAGTGGATGAAGAGTATTTTTTAACGATGAATGAAAAAACCTTCAATGAGCGATATCAATTGTATGAAGTGGATTTATTAAAAATGATTCAAGAATGCAGTGAAAACCGGATTGAATACGAAACGTTTGTGCAAATCATCGATGACCTTATTGCTAGCGCGAAATTTCGGCTCCAAGCATTTGAGCAGCTTTCCGACGAAATACAAAAATTACAGGAGGAAGACGAGCAAGTAGAGCAAGAAGAGGATGAGGAAGAATAAACTATATCATGAGTATTTAAAAACCATTATGCAATACGCAAAAAAACTAGCGGGATTTTAACATTGAAAATGATGCATGGGGACGGTTCTTCTGCTTCAAAAGCAGAAGAACCGTCCTCGTGTTTTTGTTAGCTTCCAACTTTGATACAATCATAAAAGCAGCAAAGACAAGGGGAAGCAAATGACAACAACCAAAACCTATCTAAAAGAGTGGCAGCAAGCCCTTCTAAATGAGATTAATCACCTAAAAAAGTACGGCGGAAGCCGCTATATTGTGACAAATGGCAGGTTGTTATCAAACGATGACGCCTACAGCTATTATTTTGATACAGCCATTCCATTAAGGATACCCGTTGGTTCGACGATAAAGTTGGAATGGGGCGCGATGAAAAGCAGCGGAAAGGTGCTTTCTTCCGAGGGCAGGGGAGTCATCCTGGCATTGGAGCAAAGCTTTGGCGACCTCATTTCCGATGCTTTTTTGCTGCATGATCCCTGGGAGCTGCTCGAGCAATTAATCGAACGCTTGGATGAAATCAAAAAAAACAAGCAAAAGCGGCTGAGAGTAAAAAGATTGATGAATCCTTCGATGGAAACCAAGCATCCGGCAGACAAGATTAAGAGCAATGTCCACGAAGTGGTGTTGCGGTCAAAATACAATCCCGTCACGTTCGTCTGGGGGCCGCCCGGAACCGGAAAAACCTACACCTTGGCCAGAACGGCGGCCAACAAATATTTTCAGCAGAAAAAAGTGTTGATTCTGTCGCATAGCAATCAAGCTGTCGATGTCTTAATGGGCGAACTGACAGATTTTATTAAAAGGAAAAACCGATTCCGGGAAGGGGATGTGCTTCGCTATGGTGGTGGTGGCGGTGAAGCGCTATCGGCCCATCACGAAATTACCACAGGTCTGCTCATTGAAAAACAGGATCCGCTCCTAGCCCAGGATCGAGAGAGACTAATAGAAGAAAGACGTAACTTAAAGCAGGATTTGGCCTATTCTTTTAGCAAACGAGATTCGGATCATCTACTGGAACTTGAAACACAAATTGCGAGACTTCTGGAAAAAGTCCGGAAGAAAGAAGTCGAATTTGTAAAAGAGGCGTTCATTATCGGGACGACGCTGGCAAAAGCGGCCAGTGACAGCGCCGTTTATGACCAGGACTATGACGTAGTCATCCTCGACGAAGCAAGTATGGCTTATGTGCCCCAGGCTGCTTTTGCCGCTGCGCTGGGTCATCGGGTAATTATTTGCGGGGACTTCAAGCAATTGCCTCCGATTGCTTCAAGCCGGGACCTGCTTGTGGCCAAATGGCTGAAAGAGGATGTGTTCCATCATGCTGGGGTTGTGGAATCCCTGAACGAAGGACAGCTTCACCCGCAAGTTTTTTTATTAAAAGAACAGCGGAGGATGCACCCCGATATTTCTGCTTTTACCAACAAGTATATCTATCATTCACTGGTTGGAGATCATGAGAGTGTCTATAAAAGCAGAAACAGAATCACAAGCCATGCTCCTTTTAAAGAGCAGGCTGCCGTGCTTTTGGATACAAGTTTCACGGGCTTACATTGTATGAGTGATAAAACGACTAATTCAAGATTTAACCTATGGCAACTGCTATTATCTTTTCAATTGATTCATGAAGCTTACCTTGACGGGACTAAATCGATTGGGTATGTAACACCATACCGGTCTCAGGCGAATCTTATGGAAATGCTGCTTGAAGAGATTTACACGAATGAGCTCGGCCAAGCAGATATTATTGGGGCCACTGTCCACCGATTCCAGGGCAGTGAACGGGATGTGATGATCTTTGATACCGTCGACAGTGCCCCGCAGGACCGGGCTGGAATGCTCTTAACCGGAAAGGACAGTGAACGCCTGATTAATGTCGCGATTACGAGAACGAAGGGGAAATTTCTTCATGTCAGCAATCGAAATTTCATCCAAAAGCATGTGTACTCAGGAAAAACGCTAAGGCAGCTCGTTGATTATCAGGTCAGGCGCAATCAAGCGGTCACGACGAAGGAAATTGGTTCATGGATTCGCAGCCAACACCCCAAATTAAGGTGGATTCATGCACTAAAGCTAGAAGCTGTCTTTCGTGACTTGAAATCGGCCAAGTCGTCGATTACTATCTCCTTTCCAGAAGGGACTGAGTTATCTGAAGAATGGAAGGAGCAGTTAATGAACAGGGGAGAGCGGGTGAAATTAACCCTTATTTCAGACAAGGATAAGAACCTTCCGTTTCCGTATGTCATGGTAGACGAAAAGGTTTTGTGGCTCGGACTCCCGCTCGAAGGAGCCAGAGAAATCCGGCCCCCATATGTGGCAGCTAGACTAAGCTCAAGCAAAATTTGCGAATACTTGTTAAAACAGATATGATGCATAGGGACGGTTCTTCTGCCTCAAAAGCAGAAGAACCGTCCTTTTTTCGTGCGATTGATGCACAGGAAACGTCCCCACATCCCAACGCATTTGATGCACGAGAACCGTCCCCATGTTTCATTGTTTAAATAGTCTGAAATATGTCTAAACTGTTGGTGTAAATTATTTTGTTTGAGGTGGTATTTTGAAGAAGTTAATAGGTTTTAGTGTGTTGACTGTTGCTTTAGCAGCGGGGCTTGGGTATGCGGTGTTTTGGGAAGATAAAGATGATGCAAAAGATCCTGGCCAAAAACAGGGTTCCTTACAGCAGGATGCGAGCGAGGTAATGAATAAGGCTGTCGAGGTTGCAGTATCCAATGATGGCAGTGTGAATGCCAATCATTTATACATTCCTTGGACGATTAATAAAAATGGTGGTTTGTTTTTCTTAAGCCAGCGGGAAGGGTCGGTCATTCAAATAAATGGAGACCTCGGCTTGGTAGATGTCCAGAATGTAAAGACCTCTGAGAAGATCTTCAATAAAGGGGAAGGCGGTTTCCTCGGGTTTACGTTAGCACCTGATTTTGCCACAACAAAGAAAGCGTTTGCTTTTCACACTTATCAGAAAGACGGCAAGACCCTGAACCGGATTATTTCACTCAAGCTTGAAGATAAGACGTGGAAGGAAGATAAGATCCTGTTGGATAAAATTCCTGGCGGCGAGGTTAATAACGGCGGCCGAATCAAAATCGGTCCGGATGGCATGCTGTACGCGACTACAGGTGATATTGGCAAATCCGCCAATGCCCAAAATCTTGACAGCTTAGCCGGAAAAATATTAAGAATGACCGTGAATGGGGATATTCCAACTGATAACCCATATAAAAATTCTTATATTTACTCCTATGGCCATCGTAATCCACAGGGATTGGCGTGGGATAACGATGGAAATCTTTATAGTTCAGAGCATGGTGAATCAGGGCATGATGAAATAAATTTGATTCAAGCCGGGAAAAACTATGGCTGGCCTGTTGCACAAGGAGATAAAGAGGTACAAGGCATGATAAAGCCGATTCTTCAATCCGGGGATCAAACGTGGGCGCCATCAGGTATGGCTTTTAATGATGGAAAGCTCTTTGTTGCTTCCTTAGCCGGAAAGAAAATCTTTACGTATGATCTTGCCAGCAAGAAATTTGAGGAGTTTTATAGTGAAGCAGGCAGGTTAAGGGATGTGCTGGTCGATCGCAATGAATTGTATACAATTACCAGCAATCGCGACAAACGCGGAAATCCAACCGATAAAGATGATCGGTTAATTCATATTTCCTTAACAGAAAAAGCATCTGCCAACTAAAAAAGGTAATCGTCCAGTAAAACAGGACGATTACCTTTTTTAAATTTCGGGCTGCTATCATCCGCCGCCCAGGCTCTTTACATAATCAGCGACTGCATCTATTTCTTTGGTCGTTAAGTTATCTTTAAATGGAGGCATTTGACCTTTACCATTTTGCACCTGTCTAATAATCGCAGCCTTATCCATTTTGGTCTGTTGTAAATTCGGACCATTGTGTCCGCCTGCGCCTGCATCGCCATGACAGGCCATGCAGTTGCTTTTATAGACTGCTTCACCAGAGGCAGTGCCGGAGGTTTCTTTTTTCGTTTTGTTAGCTTGCTGCTTTTCCTTCACGTTCTGCTTGACTGGAGAGGTATTGATTTTGTTTTTAGGGATATCTTTAACCGATCCGTATTTGCCCTCCAATGAGAAGGTATAAATCTTATCACCATGCTTTGTTCCAGCCAGAGTATTTCCGGCAGCATAGATGGAGATATATTGCTTTCCGTCGACTTCATAAGTAATCGGCGGGGCGTTTGCACCGGCATCCATTTTAAACTCCCATAATTGATCGCCTTTAGAAGCATCGTAGGCAATAATCCGTCCATCATTATGGCCGGTAAATAACAGGTTCCCTTTTGTTGTTAACAATCCGCTGTAGGCGATGGCATCCCATTTCTTTTGCCAAACAATTTTATTCGTCTTCACATCAAGAGCGGTCACTGTGCCGCTGCTAGGGGAGTTTTTCACCGGCTGCCAGACGCTGCCGATATATTCTTTCCCTTCGGTAAACCGGTCCTTTTCCTCTTCTGCATAATGGGCATAGGCAAAATAATTGTCATTAGCCATTACGTAAAAATACTCTGTGTTCGGGTTATACGCAGATGGCGGCCAGTTGGCTCCTCCCTGCGGCGTTGGTTTAAGTGTGACTGGCTTATCCCAGAATGGAGTAAAGATACCGCCAATGTCACCTTTAAAGTCCTTCGGCAAATCGCGCTTCACATCTTCCTCCGTCACTGCTTGCGGTACAAATGCATCACCAACCGGAAACGGCTGAGTTGGTGATGTTTTTTGATTGGCATTTTGCGGAACCGGTTTTTCCTCAATGCCGATCAGCGGCTTCCCGTTAGTCCTGTCCAAAATATAAAGCCAGCCTGTTTTACCAGCTTGGACAATTCCTTTACGCATTTGTCCATTCATGTTTACATCAAATAAAACGACCGGATTGGCCGGGTCCATGTCCCAAATGTCATGATGCACCTCTTGGAAGTGCCATTTATAATCGCCTGTTTTGGCATCTAGTGCAAGAACGGAGTTGGCAAATAAGTTGTCTCCTTCCCGATTGCTGCCGTTCAGGTCCGGAGAGGTATTCCCTGCTGCAAAATAAATCATCCCTAATTCAGGGTCAACAGCTGGAGTGTTCCACACCGGCGCTCCGCCCGTCAGCCAGTCCTTGCTGCCGTTTGGCCATGTTTCGCTTCCTTTTTCACCAGGGGCAGGAAGCGTATAACTCCGCCAAATTTGTCTGCCAATTTCCGAATCATAAGCGGCTACGTACCCTCTGATCCCATATTCACCGCCGGCAATCCCCGTATAGACCTTTCCATCATAATAGAGCGGGGCGCTTGTAATCGTATAGCCTTTTTCCCAATCATCGACCCTCGTTTCCCAAACCACCTTGCCCGTTTTTTGATCTAAAGCAACCAGTCTGGCATCTAGTAATCCGACAAAGACTTTTCCATCCCCTAAAGCGACACCGCGGCTTAACCACCCGCAGCAGACAGTATTCATGCCGCTTGGGATCTGCGGCCGATATTCCCAAATCATTTTTCCGGTTTTGGCATCAAGTGCCTGAACCTGATTTGTTCCTGTAGTGGTGAACATGACGCCATCATAAACAAGCGGGGTTCCTTCACCCGAATATTTGAACTCAGTTCCTGAACCTAAACTTGTGACCCATTCTACTTTTAAGTTTTTTACATTATCAGCAGTGATTTTTTCAAGGGGAGAGTATCTGCTATTACGAATATCTCCGCCGTTTGTGAGCCAATTCCCTGATGGAGGGGCGGATAGCTCATCTGCCCTAAACTTTGGAGCAACCTTTCCCTTGTAAGTCATATGCTGATAAGCATTATAATCGGTGCCGGCCAATTGATCCTTGGTCTGATTATCACTAGCCCCAGGCTTGCTGTCCTCACCCTTGTTTTCTTTCTTTGCTTCAGACTGCGTCTGATGCTGTTTCTCAGGCTTGTGTGCAGTCGTACACCCGGCAAAAATCAACATAAATAACGTAATAAAAATCCAGCCAATCTTCTTCACCTAAATATCACTCCTTTCAAACCTTTTACAGTAATTTTCCCGTAAATGAATAAAAGGATGCACGGGGACGGTTCTTTTGCTTCTGAAGCAAAAGAACCGTCCCCATGTTTCATGATATACTTATAATTAAATTGGTAAGAGGAGATCGGATGGTACATGCCTGCAACAAAAAATGTTTCTTTAGTTAAAAATCGAAATTTCTTGATCGTTGCAATCGCCTTAGGTGTCATATTAAACCCTTTAAATACAACGATGATTACCGTGGCATTGCCAGAGATAAAAAATGAGTTTTTGCTTACTTCAAAAGATATTACGTGGTTGATTGCTTCCTATTTTATTGTAAGTGCTATTTTCCTGCCCCTCATTGGTAAACTTAGTGACACTTATGGGAGGAAAAGAATCTTTTTATTTGGCCTATTGTTGGTAGGTATTTCTTCATTTACCGCTCCATTATCGCCGAATATGCCATTTCTCTTAGGCATGAGAACGATACAAGCTATCGGTACATCCGCTCTATACCCTGCTGGAATCGGTATTGTTCGCTCCTATATTCAAAAAAATCAAAACAGAGTAATCGGCACACTATCGGTATTTGCCACCACGTCAGCCGCATTTGGGCCGACGATCAGCGGGCTGTTAATTGAACTAGGCGGCTGGCATGTAATCTTTTATGTGAACTTTCCAATTATCATTGTTTCAGCTATTTTGGCTGTTCTTTTTATTCCGAATGATGTGAGGAGTACAAATAATACATTCAAGTGGGATGGAATTGGGATCATATTGTTCAGTTTATTCATTTCTTGCTGGATGTATTTTTTCCAAACTCTCGCAAATGGCCTAAATGTATGGGCATTAATCGGTTCCTTGGCGTTAACATTTTTATTTTACTTTTTCGAGAAAAAGAAAGCGGGACCCTTTATCGATGTTCTTTTCTTAAAAAACAACCCCAATATTTCATTAGTGTATGTTCAGTATATTTTGGCAACAGTGATCTTTTTTGCCCTGCTGCTGTCCATGCCGATTTATTTGCAATCTGTTTTAAAGCTTAGCTCTCAACTTACGGGTATCATCATGCTCTCTATATCCATATTTTCCATTGTTACCACACCGCTTGCGACACGTTGGATCGATAAGTCGGGATATAGAAAGCCTTTACTAACAGGAGGGATTATTGGAGTAGTGGGAGGTGTCCTATTGCTGACAATCAATCATAACTCGCCGCTGTACTGGATATTTATCGTGTTAGCCACTATTGGATTAAGTAACGGTATTCTAAATATAGGTTTACAAACACGGCTCTATTCATTTGTTTCTGTAGCGGAAACGGGGACGGCCTCAGGTCTGTTTATGACATCAAGATTCATAGGCAATATCCTTGCCTCCAGCGTATTCGGCGTCATCTTCGCAGCCGGAGTCAGCGACACCAGCCAAAATTGGCTGACCATCATTTTACTCATCGTATCCTTCATATTACTGCCAGGAATCCTGTTCATCACAAAAAAGATGCATGGGGACGGTTCTGGTGTTTCAGCCAGTCAGTAGTTTCTATAAATTTTATTTAATAGTAAAGGTGTTAGAAGCAAGTAATGGATAAATACTTGCTTCTAACACCTTATTTAGATATGCCTGAAGTTTTAAAGAAAAGGACATTAGTTTGCGAAATAATATTATCTATTTCACAAAGTTACAAAGCTTACCAATCTGCTCTACTTCAACAACTACAACATCTCCGGACTTCATTGGGCAGCTTCCTGAAGGTGAGCCGGTAGCAAGAACATCACCTGGCTCCAGTGTCATAACCTGTGAAATCCAACTGATAAGGAAAGGGATGGAAAGGGACATCTGATTCGTATTACCATCTTGTACCACTGTTCCATTTAATTTTGTTACGATTCGTAAATTAGTGGGATCTAAACCAGTCACAATACACGGACCCAACGGGCCGAATGTATCAAAACCTTTGCCTCTTGTGAATTGGGGATCGGTTTTTGTAAGGTCCCTTGCTGTTACATCATTAAATAAAGTGTAGCCAAAAACATAATCCATTGCCTCTTCTTCTTTTATATTTTTGGCCCGCTTCCCAATAACGATTGCCACTTCCCCCTCCAATTCTACCTGCTGCGTTAAATCAGGTGATGGAAGGATGATTTCACCTTGGTCTGGGATCAAGGAAGAGGTCGGTTTTAAAAACAAAAACGGTTCTTTGAGATTGGCCGTTCCGCCAGTTTCTTTTGCGTGTCCAGCATATGTCCAGCCAAAATTAACGATTTTAGAGGGGACTACCGGCTCTAAAATCTTTACATCACTATATTTAACCCGTACACCATCAAATTTCAGATCATTATTTACAATTTCAGTGAAATCACTGGACAATTGTAAAATCTCACCATCTTCGACAATTCCATAAGAAGCTTTACCGTTAGGTTTCTGATAGCGAACTATCGTTTGTGTTTTTTGAAGCACCTGCATTACCATATGAACTCCTTCGCTAACTTGATGAATCTTACCTGTTGCTGATTATATCATATTGTTCTTTCTTTTTCTTATTGAAAATTCCACCTTTTTTCCTTGTGTTTCTCCATAAAAATTCTTCTTGATATGAAATGCGTTTCATCATTTATGCTTATTTTGTAATCATCAAGTAGCTAAAGGGGTGTTTATAAATGTCCTTTATTATTGGGATTTTGTGCTTAATTTTCTTATGTGGTTCTGTTGTGATAACAGCTTCATTCCCAATTCGTGAGTATCAAAAAAATAATCGTCATAGAAATAGCGCTAATAAAAAGATAAACGACTATTACGGCTTTTTGTTTGATGTATATTGATGGAGAGGTGAACCGTCCCTGTGAACTCCCTGATAGAACTCAGTTTAGATTAAGTGCCTGTCAACTTCACTTTATTGTCGATTTCTTCGACATTATATGGGGTGCATGACAGGCACTTTTTGTGTTCACAATATTGACAGGTGTATTAAATCCTGCTAAGGTAATATAGTTACCTTTGATAACAGTTATCATTGGTAACTAATTTTTAGGCGGTGATTTACATTAATTATTCACGGAAATTTTTCCATAAACTATTAATGCTGTATCGGCCTTTTGAAAAAAGGCTCAATACTGAGCTCGGAAAGCATGAACTGCACCGGGCGCAATGGACAATCATTTATTATTTGGAAAATTTCAATCCTGCCACCCTTGTTGAACTTTCCAATTATCAGGGCGTCGAGAAACCGACGATTACCAGAACAGTCGGCCAATTAGAAGAATTGGGCTACGTCGAGCATGTTCGTGGAAAGGATAAGCGTGAAAAGCGGATGCAATTAACGGAGGCTGGCAAACAGTTATACCAAGATGTCCGCGAGACGGTTGATGCCTATGAAGTAGAAATTTTAAGGGGGATTTCAGAAGAGGATCTGAAAACGGCCATTCGTGTAATGGATGATATCCGAAAAAATATAACTCAATCGGGAGATGGAGAAGTTGGAACAAGCGAGACCTAAATTGTGGACGAAGGATTTTATCATTATTTCGGCTGCAAACTTTTTCTTATACTTAATCTTTTATTTATTATTGGTGACCATCGCGGTTTACGCCGTCAATCATTATCATGCCAGTGAAAGTCAGGCGGGACTGGTGACGGGAATTTTCATTATCGGAACCTTGATTGGCCGACTCGTGATCGGCCGTATCATCGAATCCGTTGGAAATAGGAAAACGATGCTTTTTGGTCTCATCTTTTTTATTTTGACATCTTTATTATATTACATTGATTCAGGAGTAACCTTTTTACTATTTACCCGCTTTGTACATGGTTTAGCTTTAGGGGTAGCCAGTACCGCAACAGGAACGATTGTTGCCCAGATTATCCCGAACGCACGTAAAGGCGAAGGGATTGGCTATTACAGCATGAGTACCACAATGGCCACCGCCATCGGCCCATTCATTGGATTATACATGAGTCAGCATACAAGCTATTCAGCTATTTTTAGTTTCTGTTTAGCTTTAGGTCTCATCAGCTTCATCATTGCTTTGTTTATGAAAGTGCCTGAAGTCAAAGCATCTGCCAAAAAAGCGGCGGTTAAAGGAGGATTCAAGCTTTCCAACTATATTGAGCCAAAAGCGCTGCCAATTGCCTTGGTCACACTGATTGCCGGCATTTGTTACGCAAGCGTTCTATCTTTTATTAATTTTTACGCCATTGAAATTAATTTAGTAAGTGTAGCAAGCTTCTTCTTTATCGTCTATGCTGTAGCAATCTTGGTATCACGCCCAATCACGGGACGATTAATGGATGTGAAAGGCGCCAACTATGTAATGTATCCTACTTTTATTCTTTTTGCAGCAGGATTATTATTATTAAGCTCAGCAAGCAGCGGCACAATCTTCTTGCTTTCCGGTGTCCTGATTGGATTCGGATTCGGAAATATCCAATCTTGTTCACAAGCGATAGCTGTGAAAGTAACGCCGCTTGAACGGATGGGATTGGCGACATCTACGTACTTTATCGCACTTGATGCCGGCTTGGGATTCGGTCCATACGTGATTGGCTTCATCATCCCGTTAACCGGCTACCGTAACCTATATCTCATCATGGCCATCGTCGCCCTAGCCTGCACGGTACTCTACTACATCATGCACGGAAAAAGAAAAGAAACCCTTGCAGAAGTCAGACTGTGAGGCATAAGTTGAGGCATGGGGACGGTTCTCATGCCTCAATTTGCTTGTTTTCTCTAGTTTTCGATAAAATAAAGAAGAGAAAATAAAATAGAAAAGGTGAGAACATGAGTCAATTATCCGATTTTTTATCCAGCCAGCATAATCAAAATGTCGAGGAATTAAAAGAATTGCTACGGATTCCCAGCATAAGCTCGTTATCTGAGCATAAAGAGGACATCCAAAAAGCAGCTACATGGATTGCCCATAAATTAGAAGGCATTGGCATGGAACATGTGCAAATCGTCCAGACAAAAGGGCATCCGATTGTTTATGCGGACTGGCTTCATCAGGAGAACGCCCCGACTGTGTTAGTATACGGGCATTATGACGTCCAGCCGGTAGACCCAGTTCATTTATGGGAAACCCCTCCGTTTGAACCAACGATCCGCGATGAAAAGATTTATGCCAGAGGGGCAACAGACGACAAAGGACAGACGTTCTTACATATCAAAGCAGTGGAAACCCTGCTAGCGTTAAATGAAAAATTGCCGGTGAACGTAAAATTCTGTATCGAAGGAGAAGAGGAAATTGGAAGTCCTCATCTTCCGGGGTTTTTAGCCGATAATAAAGAAAAACTGGCCTGTGATGTGGTTGTGATTTCCGATTCGGACATGTGGGACAGAGGTGTTCCGGCCATTACTTATTCATTAAGAGGTCTATGTGCACTCGAATTCACTCTAAAGACGGCTAATTCTGATTTGCATTCAGGCATGTTCGGCGGTGGCGTTCAGAACGCCAACCATTTATTGGTGCAGCTGCTTTCTACGCTTCACGATGCCAATGGTAAGGTGAATGTGGACCATTTTTATGATGACGTCCAGGAACTGACAGAGTTTGAAAAGGAACAAATTAAAGCACTGGGCTTTGATGAAGAAAAGTTGAAAAAATCATTAGGGTTAACCGAATTAACGGGAGGGGAAAACAATTATCCTTATCCTGAGAAAATCAGTTCCCGGCCAACTTTGGAAATAAACGGCTTATGGGGCGGATTCCAGGGCGAAGGGACAAAAACGGTCATCCCGAATGAGGCTCATGCCAAAATCACCTGCCGTCTCGTCCACAATCAAAACCCTGAAAAAATTCAGGGCTTAATCAAAAATCATTTGGAAGAGCACGCACCAAAAGGCTGCACATTACAAGTGACTCTACAGGATACGGGTAATCCATTCTTAACGCCAATCGACAGCCCAATGATTCAAAAAGCGGCTGAAGCGTATGAAAAAGTGTATGGAAAGGCGCCTGTTTACAAAAGAGAAGGCGGCTCGATTCCAATTGTATCTGACTTCAACCAAGCCTTAAATGCTCCTGTTGTCTTAATGGGCTTCGGGTTACCGGATGAAAATCTTCATGCGCCGAATGAGCATTTTAACCTGGAGAACTTTGATAAGGGCATTTTGACAATTTGTTCGTTTTTGGAATTGATTTAAATAAAATAAGTGCCTGTCACCTCCGCATTTGTCTATTTCTTTGACATTATTCGGGGTGTGACAGGCACTTTTTTTAGATATAAATTTGGTTCATCAGAACCGTCCCCATGAACCGCCCATGAACTAAACCCATAGTATATCTTTAAACACTATATGATAATAAAGTGCGTACTTACTTAGACAAATTATCCAATTTATAATAAGTATACTAGGTAACGGTGACTTGTATATTGAAAGGAAAAATACAAGGAGGCAATCTATGATACGTTTTGGAATTATCGGAACAAATCAGATTACCGAGAAGTTTATTAAAGCAGCAAGTTTGGTAGAGGATTTTTCCTTAACCGCTGTGTATTCTCGAACTGAAGAAACCGCTAGAAAGTTTGCAAAAAAGTATGGGGTTACAACAATCTTTACGGATGTCTTAGAGATGGCAAGAAGTAAGGAAATTGATGCTGTCTATATTGCAAGCCCTAATTCATTTCACTCAGAACAGGCCATCATTTGTATGAACTATGGTAAACATGTTCTTTGTGAAAAACCGATTGCATCGAATATAGCAGAATTACAAACTATGATTACCACAGCAACAAAAAATAAAGTATTGTTAATGGAAGCTTTAAAAACAACATGTCTCCCCAATTTTAAAAGTATCCAAAATAATCTGCATAAAATTGGGAAAGTCCGCCGGTATATTGCAAGCTTTTGTAAATACTCTTCCCGTTATGATGCATATAAAGAAGGAACCATTTTAAATGCATTTAATCCTATTTTCTCCAATGGTTCTCTAATGGATATTGGCGTTTATTGTATATATCCTATGGTCGCTTTATTCGGAAAACCTTTACAAATAAAAGCAAATGGTATATTGCTTGAATCTGGAGTAGATGGTGAAGGAAGTATCCTTTGTAAATATAAAGAAAGCGAAGCTGTTTTAGTACACTCAAAAATAGCCAACTCCTATATCCCATCAGAAATTCAGGGCGAACTAGGAAGCATGATAATCGATCAAATTGAAACTCCGACAAAAGTGCAAATTCGTTACAAGGATGGAAGGTTTGAAGATATTACTCAATTTCAAGAAGAAAATTCAATGTATTATGAGGTTAAAGAATTTATTGATTTAATAAATCGTAACCAATTCGAGTCTAACATCAATTCTTTTAAAAATTCGCTAATTACACTAGAAGTTATGGACGAGGCACGGAAACAAATTGGACTTGTCTATCCTGCCGATCTGGCGGTGTCAACCAACTCAATTTGAAGTCCAGGAAGAAAATTTATAATGCTGCTAATAAAGGAGTTGTAATTATGCAATTAATAATTGATTCAGCCAATCTAAATGATATTAGGGAACTTGTTGAATATTATCCAATTGATGGTGTTACAACAAACCCAAGCATTATTGTAAAAGAAAAAAAGAATTTTTTGCTGTTACTTGAGGAAATCAGAGAAGTAATAGGATGTAATCGAGAGTTATTTATTCAAACACTAGCTGTTAATGCAGAAGAAATAGTGAAAGAGGCTAACTATATCCGTGAGAATATACTAGATAAATTGGTAATTAAAGTACCTGCGACGAAAGAAGGAATCAAGGCAATAAAAGCATTAAGCGAATCCGGTGTAAGAACAATGGCTACCGCCATATATACACCATTACAAGGATATCTAGCAGCAAAAGCAGGTGCCACATATGTTACTCCTTATGTTAATCGAATAGAAAACCTTGATGGAAATGCTGTTAATGTGGTGAAGGAGATTGTAGAAATAATAGAAAAACATCACTTTAACAGTAAAGTGCTTGCTGCAAGTTTTAAAAGTGTCCAACAAGTGCATGATGTCTGTCTAATTGGAGCACACGGTGTTACAGTCCCACCGGATATTCTAAGATTATTTCTTTCACATCGTGCAACGGAAGCAAATGTGAAAGTATTTATTGAAGAATGGCAAACGGCATATGGAGAGAAGAGTATTATAGATGCGAATAAAATAAAAATTTAATAGAAAGCAGAGGTATTTTTTGGATGATCAAAATTGCACCCTCCATTCTTTCAGCCAACTTTGCAAGGCTTGAAGATGAAATAAAAGATGTTGAAAGGGGCGGAGCCGATTATATTCATGTTGATGTAATGGATGGTCATTTTGTTCCGAATATAACAATTGGTCCACTAATTGTAGAAGCAATTCGACCAGTCACAAATTTACCGCTAGATGTTCATTTAATGATAGAAAATCCAGAAAGATACATTGGGGCGTTTGCAAAAGCAGGTGCAGATATATTAACCATTCATGTGGAAGCATGCACACATTTGCATAGTGCCATTCACCAAATTAAATCAGCAGGGATCAAGGCGGGAGTAGTATTAAATCCACACACACCAGTCTCTTTCATTCAACATATTCTGGAAGATATCGACCTTGTATTGCTGATGACCGTTAATCCAGGTTTTGGCGGGCAATCATTCATACATTCTGTCCTGCCAAAAATTAGACAGGTTGCAAGAATGGTAGAAGAAAAAAATTTGGATGTTGAAATTGAAATAGATGGCGGAGTAAATTTGGAAACAGCAAAACTCTGCATTGAGGCAGGAGCTAATGTCCTTGTTGCTGGATCAGCAATATACAATCAATCTGATCGAGGTAAGGCAATTAGAGAAATTAGGAATGCAAAAGAAATAGTTTCATATTGAGTCAAGAAGTATAATGTTTAACAAGTTATTTAAATAATAACCAAATCCCCATCCTGAATTAGAGATGGGGATTATTTTTTCTAACTGATAAAGGGATTTTTCCACTCCATCAATGTTCCAAAATTGCACGACTCTTCATCTTCCAAATAGTTTGCGACAATTTGAACTGGGGTACGACCACAACGAAGCAAAAACGTGATAACAGGGTCTTTTAATTCCCCTTTTACAACAGCATCCAAGTATTGTTCAGGGGTCAGTTCTCTTGCTTTTTTATGATAGCCTGGCATCCTTCCTCCGCCAAGCAATCGTTCTAAACCTTTAAAAACAACTACATCATACATTGACATCATTAACCATTTACCTAATCCGAGAGTTCGATAGGAGGGACTCACGCTTATATCAACAACATAAAGAGTATTACCGTGGGGATTATGATTACGGATATAACCGTTATCTGTGATTTCCTCCCATGTATGTTCTGGATGTCTAGAATCAAAATCAACCAACAGACCAGTCATAGAACCTGCAATTTTTCCATCAACCTCAATGCAAAGGGCACCCTCGGGGAATAAAGTAATATGATTATTCAATTGTTCTCTATTCCACCATAATTCTGGAGGAAATGGAGGAGGAAAACTTTCCTGTTGAACACGGATTAAATCTGAAAAATCTTTTTCTGTATAATTTCGGATTATAGCTGGGACGGCACGATCTTGATTGAAGACAAAAAATTTTTTAAAATACACCGCTTCCTTACCCCCTAAATTATGTCGAATGAGTTTTTGCGGGCAGCCAATCTGGATATAAATCTATACGGCGATCACGCCAAGTTGTGACGGAACCACTTTCACGAACTTGATAAAGAAGGTTCAAATCTAAGTCGGCTGTTATGATCATATCTTGATTCATTTCACCCTCTGCTTGAATACCACGAGGAGGGAAGGGGATATCGTTAGGTGTAATTACTGCAGCTTGGCCAAAGTTCGCCCGCATAAAATCAATTGTTGGAAGGGAACCAACAGTTCCGGTGGTCACAACATAGATTTGATTTTCTATTGCCCTGGCATGGCTGGTGTATCGAACACGGTGGAATCCGTGCCGATCATCAGTACAAGATGGACTAAAAATGATGTCAGCTCCCTTTGCCTTTGCTATCCGAACTATTTCTGGGAATTCAATATCATAGCAAGTTAACATGGCAATTTTGCCTTTATCAGTTTCAAACACTTCCAGTTTTTCACCAGGTGTTATTTTCCACTCTTTAATTTCAGTTGGAGTAAGATGAAGTTTTGATTGTTCAGCAACTCTTCCATCAGGATAAAATAGGTGTGCAACGTTATATAATTGTCCACCCTTTCGGAGAATGTGGGTTCCTCCAATAATGTGCATCTTTGTTTGCATGGCCAAATTTTTAAATAAGCTTAGGTATTGTTCAGTGAAATTCGGAAGATCTTGAATGGTCAGGGGCTCTCCCTGATTATTACTAATAGACAGTAGCTGCGTGGTGAAAAATTCTGGGAATAAGATAAAGTTTGATTCAAATTCTGCAGCAGTTTTAATATAATGTTCTACCTGGTTAGAAAACTGTTCAAATGAACTTATTGTATGAAGATGATACTGTACCGCTGAAACTCTTAGCTTCATAGTCTCTCCTCCTTTTTTAAGCAAAATTCAATTTTGGTATATTACTGTCTATGAAATGGTGTTATTGTTATTATTAGGTACATAATGGGTTTTAACAAGTACACACTTTTTTGTTAGATAGTGAAAAAAAGTATACTTTCAAGGAAATCAATAGGGAATAAAAAGACGACTCAAAATTCATTTTATGAATTTTTAAGTCGTCTTTTTTGGCTGAAGATAGGAAAGGATAACTTGAAAGCCCTTTAATTAATTAAAAGAATTTAGTATTTTGTTTGATTTCTCTGGTAAAGCGGTTTCAATATATTGTTTTCCCCATTCATGCATGGATTCGAGAATAGGCATAAGACTTATTCCGCGTTCCGTAAGTGAATATTCCACTCTCGGAGGAACAACCGGATACACTTCCCGTGAAACGATCAGGTCATCCTCAAGTTCCCTTAATTGGCTTACGAGCATCCGATGAGTAATTCCCGGAATCATAGATTTTAATTCACCAAACCGTTTTGTCCCCTCTTTCCCTAAATGCCACATAATCAGCATTTTCCATTTGCCGCTAATGATGGATAATGTTAATTCCTTTTCACAATTAAAGATTTTCTCACATAAATGGCCCATTTTGTCTTCCTCCTTGCTCTCTTCAAGTCAGAATTATCAGAATTAAGTGTATTTTTCTATACTATATAATAAAAAAGTGCGTACTTACAAACAAAATTTTTTGAGATTATACTATTTTCATAAGAAACAATAACAAACTACTGGGAAATTTGTTTATAAGAGGGTTTAAAAAATCTAACAATCAGGAGGGGATAGCATGAATGGTGTAATGATTCCTAAGGAGTTTAAATCAGTCGTCAGTGATTTCAACAGTATGAAGCCATCGAAATTGGATTCGTTGACATTCGTTTTGTTTGGCGCAACCGGTGATTTGGCAAAGAGAAAAATAATTCCTTCGCTGTTTAATTTATTTTTGGATAAAAAAATGCCCGATTCATTAACCATCATTGGATTGGGCAGAAGAGAATGGTCCGATGAAGCATTTCAAAAACATGTTGAAAAATCACTGCAATCATTTTCTGAACGTTCAAATAATGTAGACGCTTACAAGGTAAAGGAATTTTTGCGATTTTTTCATTATCGAGCTTTAGATGTTACGGATCACGAATGTTATAACCAATTACTAAATGTCATTCAAAAATATGAGGAAGAGTTGAGTATTCCTGAAAATCGCCTCTTTTATTTATCCGTTGCCCCGGAGTTTTTTGATGTGATTGCCCTGAACATCAAAAAAAGCGGATTAGGGTCAAGCAAGGGATGGAAGCGTTTGGTGATTGAAAAGCCATTTGGGCATGATTTGAAGTCTGCGCAAGAATTAAATGCAAAATTAAGAGAAGCCTTTGAAGAAGATGAAATCTATCTTATCGATCACTATCTCGGCAAGCCGATGGTTCAGAATATCGAAGCCTTGGCGTTTGCAAACCCAATGCTGCAGGCGTTATGGAGCAATAAACATATTTCCAATATTCAAATTACCGCAAGCGAAACGGTCGGGGTTGAGGAAAGAGCAGGTTATTACGACCAGGCCGGTGCCATTCGTGATATGGTCCAGAATCATCTGCTTCAATTAGTGATGATGACTGGCATGCAGCAGCCCAAAAAAATAAGTGCAGAAGAGATTCGCAAGCAGAAGATTAAAGTATTAGAACACTTGAGACCGTTAAATATGGATGATGTCGGAAAAAACTTGGTCCGCGGCCAATACAGTCTTGGGGAGATTAATGGGGAATCAGTTCCATCCTACACAGCGGAACCTGGAATTAAGCCTTCTTCCATGAATGACACATTTATTGCTGCCCGTCTATGGATTGATGATGCTTTTTGGGGCGGCGTTCCATTCTATATCCGAACAGGAAAAAGAATGAAGGAGAAGTCTACTAGAATAGTCATTGAATTTAAAAATTCATTAACAGATTTATATAAAGAAAAAAATGAGAAAACACCTCCTAATCTGTTAATCATTGAAATCAGTCCAAATGAAAGTGTTTCCCTTCAGTTTAATAGCAAAAATCCGTTAAATAACAGCAAAATTGAGCCTATTAAGGTAACTTTTTCTGCAAATAAAAAGGATATCCCAGAGGCTTATGAACTCTTGTTATTTGACGCTCTAAATGGTGATTCCACGTTCTTCGTACATTGGAAAGAGGTAGAACTGTCTTGGAAATGGGTGCAGCCTATTTTGGATGCTTTTGAGCAAAATGCTTTGCCGCTTCATGGTTATTCAGCCGGAACAATGGGTCCAAGGGCAGCAGATCAACTATTGGAGGAAGATGGATTTAATTGGTGGTAAGCAAAAACAAGTGAAAGACAGGATTGGAGGAATGAGGAAATGAAGGCAAGAGTAGCCATCAATGGGTTTGGAAGAATCGGCAGGCTGGTTTTCCGCAAGGCGATTATGGACGATACACTTGATGTTGTGGCAATCAATGCCAGCTATCCGGCTGAAACCTTGGCCCACTTAATCAAATATGATACGATTCATGGCAAATTTAATGGCGACGTGATTCCTGCCGACAATCACCTGATTGTAAACGGCCGAACCATTCAGTTATTAAATAGCCGGGACCCTAAATACCTTCCTTGGAAGGAATATGAAATAGACATCGTTGTCGAAGCAACCGGGAAGTTTAATTCTAGGGAAAAAGCAGTGCTGCACTTAGAGGCAGGGGCACAGAAAGTGATTTTAACCGCCCCCGGTAAGAACGAGGATATAACGGTCGTGATGGGGGTCAACCAAGATCAGTTGGATGTTGAGCGGCATTTTATTATTTCCAATGCTTCATGTACAACAAATTGTCTTGCACCTGTTGTAAAAGTACTGGATGACCAGTTTGGGATTGAAAATGGTTTGGTGACCACGGTCCATTCTTACACTAATGATCAAAATAATCTTGATAATCCACACAAGGACCTGCGGCGGGCCCGGGCGTGCGGTCAGAGTATTATTCCGACAACGACCGGTGCGGCAAAGTCACTCTCGCTCGTATTGCCGCATTTAAAAGGTAAATTGCATGGCCTTGCACTTCGTGTGCCAACCCCCAATGTTTCACTTATTGATTTAGTTGTTGATTTAAAAACGGATGTAACTGTTGATGACATTAATCTTGCCTTTCTATATGCTGCGAACAGCTATTTAAACGGGATTTTGGAATACACAACCGAACCGCTTGTCTCCATTGATTTTAATACAAATTCTCATTCGGCCATTATCGATGGATTATCAACGATGGTGATTGGTGATAGGAAAATTAAGGTGCTGGCATGGTATGACAATGAATGGGGTTATTCAGTCAGGGTTGTCGAGCTTGTAAAGTTTGTGGCTGAAAAAATGGAAAAAGCAGCAAGGGTAAAGGTAAATTAGCAAATTAAAAAATCCCTGTCAAGGATTGACAGGGATTTCCAATGAGTAAGTCATTTTAAAACTAAGATCAATCTGCCTCAATCAATTTCTTTTTTTCAACCAATACTGTATCCATGTAATTCTTTCCCCATTCATACATCGATTCAAGAATAGGCAATAGGGTCTTCCCTTGTTCGGTCAGTGAGTATTCTACTTTTGGAGGGACTACAGGATAAACCTCACGATGGACAATCTGGTCATCCTCTAATTCGCGCAATTGATTAACAAGCATTCTTTGCGTAATTCCCGGCATCAGAGACTTCAGTTCGTTAAATCGTTTTGTCCCTTCTTTGCCAAGATACCATAAAATCAGCATCTTCCATTTTCCGCCGATAATCTCCAGCGTCAATTCTTTTTCACAGTTAAAGGTCTTACTATCAATATGGCCCATCATGAATCCTCCCAAAATCATTATTAGTATATTAATTGATACTATATGAAGTTAAAGTGCGTACTTACATAAAGATATTATACTATTTATAATCATATTTGTACAGATGATTCAGAATTTACGAGATATTCTGACTGTGGAATTCATATCAACCAAAAGGGGTGATGTTTTGGGTACTAGTAGTGTTGTAAAAGAAGGTGTTCATACCCTCGCAATGGATTTTCTTTCTGTTGCACAACAAGCAGCGATTGCTGCCTATCCTTGGGTCGGGAAAGGCAATAAAAATGATGCCGACCACGCCGGAACAGAAGCGATGCGCAAACGCATGAATCTCATTGAAATGAACGGACGGGTTGTTATCGGTGAAGGGGAAATGGACGAAGCCCCAATGCTTTATATTAACGAAGAGCTGGGAACAGGCCGGGGTCCATTGGTGGATATTGCCGTTGATCCAGTGGAAGGAACAACCTTTTTGGCAAAGGGGCAGGAAAACTCTATCACTGTTCTTGCTGTATCAACGAGAGGCAGTCTATTGCATGCTCCGGATATGTACATGAAAAAACTGGCTGTAGGTCCCAAGGCAAAAGGTCATATTAACATTCAGGCATCTTTAACAGAAAATATGATATCAGTCGCAAAGGCTTTAGGAAAGGATTTATCAGAATTAACCGTCATGATTCAAGATAGGCCGCGTCATGACCACTTAATTAAACAGGTTTTTGATGTCGGTGCCAGAGTGAAGCTATTCCCTGATGGCGACGTCACTGCCGCAATTGCTACAGCAATTGATGAATTAGGCATTGATATTTTAGTAGGGACAGGGGGGGCTCCGGAGGGAGTCATTGCTGCCACAGCTTTGAAATGCTTGGGAGGCGATTTCCAAGGTCAGCTTGCCCCGCAAAATCAGGAAGAATTTAATCGCTGTATTAAGATGGGAATACAAGATCCGGAACATGTCTTTACGTTAGACGAAATTGTCCAATCAGATGATTGCTTTTTTGCCGCAACCGGCATTACAGATGGGATGCTGATGCGGGGTGTAAAGAAAAAAGAAAATGGTTTAATGCTTACCCATTCGTTCATAACCGGCAAAGGGGTAAGTGAAAGATATCAGTTGATCGAAGCCTACCACTCGTTATGGACATAAGTTTTAATTGCCAGTTAAAAAACTAATTAAAAAAAGGAGAGGAAATAATATGCCATTAGTCTCAATGAAAGAAATGCTGATTCATGCAAAAGAAAACCATTACGCAGTTGGACAGTTTAACGTAAATAACCTTGAGTTTACGCAGGCCATTTTACAAGCGGCCCAAGAGGAGAATTCACCGGTCATTCTTGGCGTATCCGAAGGCGCTGCCAAATATATGGGCGGATTTAAGCTGATTGTAACCATAGTGAAAGAATTAATGGAAACATATAAGGTGACAGTACCTGTTGCAATTCATCTTGATCATGGTCCAAGTCTTGAGATGTGTGTCCAAGCAATCCATGCCGGATTTACCTCTGTTATGTTTGATGGCTCGCACTATCCGCTCGAGAAGAATATTAAATTAACGAAACGTGTAGTGGAAGTAGCACATGCTGTTGGCGTATCGGTTGAGGCAGAGCTTGGCCGAATTGGCGGACAGGAGGACGATTTAAGCGTTGAGGATGCCGAAGCGATGTATGCTATCCCTGCTGAATGTGAACAATTGGTCCGCGAAACTGGCGTAGACTGCTTTGCACCGGCTTTAGGTTCCGTCCATGGCCCGTATAAAGGAGAGCCAAGACTCGGTTTTGATCGGATGAAAGAAGTGAAAGAATTAACGGGTGTTCCGCTTGTTCTTCATGGCGGTACAGGAATTCCAACAAAGGACATCCAAAGAGCGATTTCGCTTGGAACTGCCAAAATTAATGTCAATACAGAAAGCCAAATTTCAGCTACAAAAGCTGTTCGTGAAGTATTAAGTGCGAAGCCAAAAGAATACGACCCGCGCAAATTCTTGGGACCTGCCCGTGAAGCAATTAAAGATACAGTGAAAGGCAAAATGCGTGAATTCGGTTCTTCAGGAAAAGCTCAACAAGCGGAAGCCAGCTTGGTGACAAACTAAGGGGCCGATAGAAGGAGAAAGGGGAAGCATGATGATTGATCAAAAGGTAGATTTGGATCTGCTATCCATTAACACGATTAGAACGCTAAGCATTGATGCAATTGAAAAAGCCGGAACAGGCCATCCCGGTATGCCGATGGGTGCAGCGCCGATGACTTACACCCTTTGGACGAAATTTATGAATTATAATCCAAAAAATCCAGGCTGGTTTAACCGTGATCGCTTTGTTTTATCCGCCGGCCATGGATCGATGCTGTTATACAGCTTATTGCATTTAACCGGCTATGACTTGTCGCTGGAAGATTTGAAAAATTTCCGTCAATGGGGAAGCAAAACACCAGGTCACCCTGAATTTGGCCATACAGCCGGCGTGGATGCCACAACGGGACCGCTTGGGCAGGGAATTGCAATGGCCGTTGGGATGGCGATGGCAGAAAGACATTTGGCATCCGTGTATAATCGCGATGAATTCAATGTGATTGACCACTGCACCTATAGTATTTGTGGTGATGGGGATTTGATGGAAGGTGTATCAGCCGAAGCGGCTTCACTTGCCGGTCATTTGAAACTTGGCCGTTTAATTGTGTTATATGATTCAAATGATATTTCCCTTGACGGCGATCTCCACATGTCATTTAGTGAAAGCGTTCAGGAGCGTTTCGAAGCATATGGCTGGCAAGTATTGCAGGTCGAAGATGGGAAGGATGTTGAGAAAATAGCGGGAGCGTTAGCTGCTGCCAAGGCTAATCAAGAACAACCAACCTTAATTGAAGTGAAAACAACCATTGGTTACGGTTCTCCTAATAAAGGCGGCAAGTCTGCTTCACATGGCGCCCCGCTTGGGAAAGCAGAAATAAAACTTGTAAAAGAGCAATATAATTGGGAATACGAAGAGGATTTTTATATCCCGGAAGATGTAAAACTTTACTTTAAGGAGCTGGAAGAGGCATCCCAGAAGAAGGAACAGGCTTGGAATGACTTGTTTGCCGAGTATGAGGAGGCCTTCCCATCTCTTGCAAACGAATTAAGATCTGCCATTAGCGGGCAGCTTCCTGAAGGCTGGGATAAGGATGTTCCGCAATATCAAGTAGGCAAAGATACGCTTGCAACTCGTTCTTCAGGCGGAGAGGTGTTAAACGCTCTTGCGAAAAGAGTTCCGCAATTATTTGGCGGCTCAGCCGATTTGTCATCTTCCAATAAGACCTTGTTGAAAGGTGAAGGAAACTTTAGTGCAGCAGATTATAGCGGAAGAAACATTTGGTTTGGAGTACGCGAGTTTGGAATGGGTGCTGCTGTAAATGGTGTGGCACTGCATGGCGGCGTAAAGGTATTCGGAGCAACCTTCTTCGTTTTTTCTGACTACCTGCGCCCGGCAATCCGTCTTTCTGCGCTAATGAAAGTGCCGGTCATCTATGTATTCACACATGACAGCATTGCCGTCGGGGAGGACGGTCCAACGCACGAACCGATTGAACAATTGGCATCCTTACGGGCAATGCCTGGACTTTCAACGATCCGCCCGGCAGACGGAAACGAAACAGCCGCAGCATGGAAGCTTGCAATAGAAAGTACACAAGAACCGACAGCGCTCATCCTTTCCCGTCAAGATTTGCCAACAATCATTGATGCTGAAACAGCCTATGAAGGTGTTAAAAAGGGAGCCTATGTTGTTTCCAAATCGAAAAATATGGATGGACTTTTACTCGCATCCGGTTCAGAGGTAACGCTTGCCATTGAGGCGCAAAAGGCACTTGAAAAAGAGGGAATTCGTGTTTCTGTGGTAAGCATGCCAAGCTGGGATCGCTTTGAAAAGCAATCGCAGGAATATAAAGAAAGTGTGCTCCCAAAAAATATTCCCGTGCGGCTTGCAATTGAAATGGGTGCTTCCTTGGGCTGGCATAAATACGTTGGTGATTGCGGAAGCGTCATTGCTGCAGACCAATTCGGCGCTTCAGCACCTTCCGAGAGAATAATGGAGGAATATGGATTTACCGTTAAGAATATTGTTTCCCAGTTTAAAGCGCTTCTATAAGGTTCTATGAACAATTTGGATAAGGGCAGACTTCAAGCTTTTGAATCTGCCCTTTTTATGGAGGGTTTTGCATGAAAAAGATAGCGGTATTAACGAGCGGCGGGGATGCACCAGGAATGAACACAGCGATTCGTGCTGTTGTTCGCAGAGGGATACACAAGGGATTAGATGTATTTGGGGTGGTAAATGGTTACAAGGGCTTGATTGAGGGCGATTTCACTCCAATGAGCTTAGGAAGTGTAGGGGATATTATTCATCGGGGAGGCACCATCTTAAAAACATCCAGGTGTGAGGAATTCAAGGACACAATCGTACAGCAGCAGGCTATTCAAATATTAAGAGAAAACGAGATTGAGGGATTAATTGTCATCGGCGGGGATGGTTCTTTCAGGGGTGCAAGAAAATTAACAGAGTTAGGCTTCCCGACGGTCGGTATTCCGGGCTCGATTGACAATGATATTGCAGGGACAGACTATTCGATTGGATTCGATACGGCCGTAAATACAGCTGTTCAAGCAATCGATAAAATTCGCGATACAGCATTTTCCCATGAACGTACTTATGTCATTGAGGTGATGGGCCGAGGTGCCGGGGATATTGCCTTATGGGCAGGTGTGTGCGGCGGGGCGGAGTCCATCATTATCCCAGAAGCCGACTATGATTTGGAAGATGTGATTGATCGGATCAAGCAGGGGCACCAGCGCGGAAAGAGACACAGTATTATTGTAGTGGCAGAAGGTGTTGGCAAAGGGCTGCAAATGGGAAAAGAGATTCAAGAAAAAACAGGATTTGAAACAAAGGTTACCATACTTGGGCATATTCAAAGAGGGGGTTCTCCAAGCGCCTATGATCGAATGATGAGCAGCCAAATGGGAGCACTAGCCGTTGATTTGCTCATGGAGGGGAAGAAAGGTGTCATGGTTGGTGTGAAAAGTGGGCAGCTAACCTTTACTACCTTTGTGGAAGTGGAAAAAGGCCGGCACACAATCGATCTTTCCATTTACGAGTTAGCTAGAAGCCTTTCTATTTAAGGAAAATATCCATCTTCAAAATTATGAATAGGAGAGTGGCCACAATGGAAAAAAAATATTGCATTCATTGCAGAGCGCTTTATTCAAAAGTATCGATCTGCAGTATATGCGGAAAAAGTGAATTTCAGGAAATAAAAATTTTAATCCACCACCAAGAACAATCGAATCAAAAAAAAATCCTGGCTGAAAACTCTATATCTTGTAACCTAGCATAATCCCCCTCTCATTATGCAGGGGGATTACGCTAACCACTACAATTATACTTCTACCTTTTTTTCTTGATCACTAACATTTTGGATTGTTTCGATAAATTTCTGCATCGTATTTGTCAAGAATGAATCTGCCCGGCGAATAAAAACCGTTGTGATTTTGGAGTATTTTTCGGGAATATGATAGATTCGAACGACCCCATCTGCCTCCAAGAGACTAACCGTAGATTTTGGGATAATCGTAATACCTAAACCGGCTATTACACTGCCCAAAATCGTCTCCCATGTGCCAAATTCCATGATTTTTGCATTGATTCTTCCTTCATCGCGGACCCAGCCCTCCAATTTTGAACGGTAGCTGCACCCTTGTTTGAAAACAAGGAGCGGCTTGTTTTTTAATTCCTCAAAAGGAATCTCTTCCTTGTTGGAGATTAAAACCAATTCCTCTTCAAAGACTTCATATTGAGCAATTTGTGGATGATTAAAATTTCCTGTTACAAACGCTCCGTCCAGTTTATAGCTGAGAATATCCTCGACAAGATCCTCTGTTACACCGCTTACAAGAGACAAGTCAATATTGGGATATTTCTTGTGATAGGCAGAAAGAATCAGTGGAAGTTTGTATAATGTCTCAACAGTGCCTATTTCAAGGGTACCAACGGGGTTATCCGAGTCTTGAACCACTTTTAACATCTCATCGACCATGGAAATAATTTTTTGAGCATAAAACAATAGTTTTTTTCCTTCCGAATTTATAACCATCCCGCGGCTTGAGCGGTGAAATAACTCGGTTTGAAGTTCTTCCTCCAGCTGCCTGACCCTTACGGTTACATAGGATTGAACATAATTTAGGCTTTTGGCGGCCTTTGAAATGCTACCGAACTCAGCTACCTTTTGAAAAATCCGCAAATCCTTAATTTCCATGGCTATTCCCCCGTATCAATCTGTTATTCCTAACCACATTGCTAATAGAGATAATATTTCTAATAGAGATAGATAGTATCTCTTTTAATCATTTTACATGATGGCAGAAAGGTCGTAAGATATTATTAAAGAATTAAGAAAATTTAAATTATTAAAAAGGAGAGCAGAAACGATGAGCAAAAAAGACTTTGATGTAATTGTTGTTGGCGCAGGATCGATGGGAATGGCGGCAGGTTATTACCTGGCCAAACAAGGTGTAAAAACATTATTGGTAGATGCATTTGATCCGCCTCATACAAATGGCAGCCATCACGGTGACACACGGATTATCCGCCATGCTTATGGTGAAGGACGTGAGTATGTACCGTTTGCATTAAGAGCCCAGGAGTTATGGTATGAACTTGAGAGAGAAACACATCATAAGATTTTTACCAAAACCGGTGTTTTAGTATTTGGCCCTAAAGGTGAATCTGACTTCGTTGCTGAAACGATAGAAGCCGCAAATATTCATGGATTGGATGTTGATCTACTAGAAGGCGATGAAATTCATCAGCGCTGGCCGGGTGTAACCGTCCCTGAAAATTTTAACGCTATTTACGAAAAGAACTCCGGTGTCTTGTTTAGTGAAAATTGCATCCGCGCTTACCGGGAACTAGCCGAAGCGCATGGTGCCAAAGTGTTAACGCATACACGGGTTGAGGATTTTGAGATTTCCGAGGACTCTGTCAAAATCCAAACAGAATTTGGTTCCTTTACAGGCAGTAAGTTAATCTTGAGCATGGGAGCTTGGAACAGCAAGCTTCTATCAAAGTTAAATATTGATATTCCATTACAGCCATACCGCCAAGTTGTAGGATTCTTCGAATGCGAAGAGTCCCAGTATAGCAATACCCATGGATTCCCGGCGTTCATGGTTGAAGTACCGACAGGCATCTATTACGGGTTCCCAAGCTTCAGCGGCTGCGGTTTGAAAATAGGATACCATACTTTTGGTCAAAAAATCGACCCAGATACAATTAATCGTGAATTTGGGATCTATACTGAGGATGAAGGAAATATTCGCAGATTCCTAGAAGAATACATGCCTGGTGCTACTGGAAGCCTTAAAAGAGGGGCAGTTTGCATGTACACCAAAACACCTGATGAGCATTTTGTGATTGATTTGCATCCACAGTATTCCAATGTCGCAATCGCAGCGGGATTCTCCGGCCATGGATTTAAATTCTCAAGTGTCGTTGGAGAAACGCTGAGCCAATTAGTGACAACCGGCAAAACGGAACATGATATTTCTCTCTTCTCTATCAATCGCCCTGCATTAAAACAGAAAGCAAAGATCTAATAGATTATTAAATTGCCAATATACTAGAACGATTAAAAAAATAATAAATTTAGAGGTGCAAAAATGAGCGAAAAAACATTAACACAAAGCCAATTATCTTATTTAGATGCAAAACCGGGCATTCAATTAATTAAAGCAGGAACCTATAAATTAAATGAATTAAGCGTATTGCGGGGAACACCTGAGTTAAAGGGGCAAATCCTTGATGTGCCGGTTACAGATAAAAAACAAGTATTAACAATGGGTTACTATGCACTCCAGCCTTCGGTTGATTATTCTGCAGAATTTACTTTTATTGAAATCAAAGTTGTTACCAAAGGCAAAATGGTTGTCCGCGATGTAGAAGGAAATAAATATGTGGCAGAAGTCGGGGACGTATTAGTTTTCTCCCCTAATACAACTGTTATTTTCGATGGTGAAAGTGATGGCGAAGTGGTTTACTTCAAAAATGTAGAAGCAAATCCTTCTTATTTGTGATAACCAAACTAATCTAAAAAAAGAATTGACAATTATAAACAGAATGATTATTCTGAAAATAATAAAATTGAATAGAGCGAATGATTGTTGTGGGAGAGTGTAATATCTACATCTACCACCGAAGGAGCAAGTTCCAAAAAAACCCTTGGAACCAATCTCTCAGGTAAAAGAACCATAACAGGACGCACCTCTGGAGAGCGTATTTGAAAATGCCACCAAAGGAGAAAGCTCCATAAATATTGGAGTTTAACTCTCAGGTAAAAGGACAGAGAAGGGATGATTTTACACCCCTTTTCTGTCCTTTTTTGTTTTTTAAAAAACAATGATGGAAAAATGGAGGAAGATCAATGAGCTTACAGCATAACGATTCAACAATTTTTGAAGCAATCGAAAGTGAAAAAAATCGCCAGCTCCATACGTTGGAGTTAATTGCATCAGAAAACTTTGTCAGCCCGGACGTTTTGGAAGCAATGGGAAGTGTGATGACGAACAAGTATGCCGAAGGGTATCCCGGAAAACGTTATTATGGCGGCTGTGAATTTGTAGATGTCGCAGAACAGGCAGCGATTGAAAGGCTGACTAAATTATTTGGCGCCAAATTTGCCAATGTCCAGCCTCACTCCGGTGCACAGGCCAATACAGCTGTTTTTTTCGCCCTGCTTAAACCAGGAGATAAGATTATGGGGATGAATTTATCGCATGGCGGCCATTTAACACACGGGAGTCCAGTGGCAATGTCAGGGAAATGGTTTGATGTCGTTTCTTATGGGGTAAGAGAAGACAATCACTTGATTGATTACGATGAATTGGAGGAGGTTGCCAATAAAGAACAACCAAAACTAATTATTGCCGGCACTAGCGCCTATCCAAGAATCATTGATTTTGCAAGGTTTAGAAAAATAGCCGATCAGGTTGGTGCAAAACTGATGGTTGATATGGCGCATATTGCTGGACTTGTTGCCGCCGGTCTCCATCCTTCTCCGGTGCCGTATGCGGATGTTGTGACCAGCACCACACATAAAACATTGCGCGGTCCGCGAGGCGGCGTCATTTTAACAAACGATGAAGAAATCTTAAAACAAATTAATAAAGCGGTTTTTCCGGGAATTCAGGGCGGTCCGCTCATGCATATCATTGCCGCTAAGGCAGTTGCTTTCAAGGAAGCATTGCAGCCAAGCTTTAAAGAATATGCCAAACAGATTATTGATAATTCTGCTGCGCTTGGAGAGGCATTAAAGCAGGAAGGTGCAGCTCTTGTATCCGGCGGGACTGATAATCATATTGTTCTCCTAGATGTGCGTCCGTGGGATTTAACCGGAAAAGAAGCAGAGAAATTGCTTGAAGAAGTCGGAATTACAGTTAACAAAAACACCATTCCATACGACCCGCAAAGCCCGTTTGTGACAAGTGGAATCCGTATGGGGACTGCAGCATTAACCACACGTGGGATGAAACAAGAAGAAATGGTGCAAATCGCAAAAGTGATCGCAGCCGTTCTTAAGAGCAAAGGGGATTTCGCCGTAATCGAACAGGGAAGAAAGACAACAAAAGCAATTTGCGGGGGATTTCCATTATTTCAACAGCCAATCACTGTTTAAGAAAGGGGTAGCTTAATGGAGTATCAAAGCTGTTTTGACATCATCGGCCCGATTATGGTAGGGCCATCCAGTTCTCATACAGCAGGTGTTGTATCAATCGGGAAATTTGTTTATGAGATGCTTGGAGGATCCCCAAAAAAGGCGGATATAACTTTCTATGATTCGTTCTCTGAAACATACCAGGGACACGGAACAGATAAAGCGCTTCTCGGCGGCCTGCTGGGGATGAATACAGATGATACCAGAATTAGATACGCGGTCGAATTAACCAATCGATACGGGCTTCACTACGAATTTAAATTTGAGAATCGCTGCCCGTATTATGATCATCCAAACACAACGGTTGTCAGGGCCAGACGGGCAGACCTTATTGTTAAAGTAGGCGGTGTATCTTTAGGCGGAGGTTTATCAAAAATCTTTATGATTGATGATGAAAAAGTTGATATTCGATTAAGCACAGATGATGATTTTTCGAAAATTGCCGCAAAATATCGTTCCAATACTTTTTATGAAGCGATGTTGGAGGGTGTATGATGGATTTTCGATCAATGAACGAGCTCACCGAACTTTGTACCCGAGAACGGAAAACTGTTGGCGAAATGATGCTGATGGTGGAAATGGAAAAATCGGGGAGAGACAAAGAGATGATTATCGATATGATGGCAGAGCGGTTAATTAAAATGAAGCATGCAGTTGAGAGCGGCGTAGAAGATGGATCCCCAGCACCAAGCGGTATCTCTGGCGGTGATGCCGTTAAGATGAGCGAATACGTAAATAACGGGAAGGGTTTATCTGGTCCGTATATTAACGATGCGATGACTTTCTCAATGGCCACATCGGAAACCAATGCACGGATGGGCGTGATTGTGGCAACGCCAACGGCAGGGGCCGCTGGTATTATACCCGGGGTATTATTTTCTCTTCGCAAGAATGACGGCACCTCCTATCGGGATTTAGTCATGGGTTTGTTTACCGCAAGTGCACTCGGATATGTGATTGCCAACCGCTCCTTTATCTCTGGAGCGGCCGGAGGATGCCAAGCGGAGGTCGGTTCGGCCACAGCAATGGCGGCCGGGGCGATTGCTGAATTAAAGGGCGGGACACCAGAGCAGGTGGTGAACGCCACGGCGCTCGCGATGAAATCCCTTTTAGGATTAGTATGTGACCCGGTTGCTGGTCTCGTGGAAGTTCCATGTATCAAGCGGAACGTAATCGGTACCTCGATTGCCTTTTCAGCAGCTGACCTGTCGCTTGCCGGGATTGAAAGCCGAATTCCATGTGATGAAGTCATTGAGGCAATGTACAAAATAGGCAAGGAAATGCCGCGCACGCTTCGGGAAACAGCGCTCGGCGGCCTGGCCATGACGGCCACAGGAATGAAATTGAAAGATCGGTTACTTTGCAGAAACACATAAGACGGAGGGGCTCAGATGAGTACAGATACAGTATTAAAACGGACACCGCTTTTTGAAACATATAAAAAGTACGGCGCAAAAGTGATAGATTTTGGAGGATGGGGACTGCCGGTTCAATTTTCCAGCATTTTAGAAGAACATGAGGCAGTCCGTAATGAAGCAGGTCTGTTCGATGTTTCGCATATGGGTGAGGTACTTGTAGAAGGAAAAGATGCTGAGAGCTATATTAATTACCTCGTAACAAACGATGTAACCAAGCTTCAGATCAACCAGGCACAGTATACGGCAATGTGTTACCCGGACGGCGGAACAGTCGATGATTTACTAGTTTACAAGTTAGCGAGTGAAAAATATCTTCTGGTGATTAATGCGGCAAATATTGAAAAAGATTACGAGTGGATGAAACAGCAGGCAAAAGGGAATGTCACCTTAACGAATATTTCTGCTGATACTGCCCAGCTGGCTATTCAAGGTCCAAAAGCCGAAAAAATTTTACAAAAAGTAACCGATACAAATTTAGCGGAAATTGGCTTTTTCCAGTTTGCCGATCATGTCACGGTTTCCGGGATCTCTGGTGTACTAGTCTCCCGCACCGGCTATACGGGAGAGGACGGATTTGAGCTTTATTTAGCGGCAGACAAAGTGGAAGCGCTTTGGGAGAGGCTGTTAGATGCAGGAAAAGAAGATGGCTTAAAGCCTTGCGGACTTGGGGCCCGGGACACACTTCGCTTTGAAGCCCGCTTGGCACTGTATGGTCAAGAGCTTTCCAGCGAAATCGGACCTCTGGAAGCAGGCATCGGGTTTGCCGTAAAAACAAACAAAGAATCAGTATTTTTAGGTAAGGAAGTACTTGCTAAGCAAAAAGAAGAAGGATTAAAACGAAAAATAGTCGGAATCGAAGTGACTGGAAGAGGGATCCCGCGGCATGGCTATAAAGTATTTTCTGAAGGCGGAGAGGAAATTGGCTTCATTACATCGGGAACCCATTCCCCGACATTGAAGAAAAGTTTAGGCCTTGCCCTTTTAAGCGCAGAATTTGCAGCAGTTGGAACTCAGGTTAAGGTTGAAATTCGCAATAAGCAAATTGAGGCAGTTGTTGTGAAAACACCTTTTTATAAAAAGAGTTAGGTTCATTTTTTCCGAGATTGATTGGTTTTACAGGATTGACTAAATTTATGAATACTAGGGTGGAAGGAAGGATTCATATGACAAACGCGACAGCAAACCTTTTATATAGCAAGGAGCATGAGTGGGTATTATCATTGGGTGAAAATCGGGTACGAATCGGAATCTCTGGTTATGCGCAGCACCAGTTGGGGGATATCGTTTTCGTTGAGAATCCAGCAGAAGGCGATGAATTAACGGCTAACGAAACAATCGGGACAATTGAGTCGGTTAAAGCAGTTTCTGATATTTACTCACCTGTATCTGGTACCGTTGTAAGTGTCAATGAGGAACTGGAAAGCGCTCCTGAGACAATCAATGAACAACCATATGATGCCGGCTGGTTGGTAGAGGTAGAATTGTCCAATCCAGAAGAATTAGAAGCACTCTTAAATGAAGCTGAGTATCAGGCATTTATTAATGAAGGAGAGGAATAAGATGACATCGACTTATCGATACCTTCCTGATACAAAACAAGATCAAGAGGAAATGCTTGCATTGTTAAGTATTTCTTCGACAGAAGCCTTATTTGAGGATTTACCAGAGGAGATTCGTCTGGATGGTGAGTTAAATATACCGGAAGCGGTTCCTGAACCGCTCCTTCTGAAAAAAATGCAGCAGCTTGCCGGGCAAAATATAAATGCCAATCAATACCCGACGTTTCTTGGTGCGGGGACATATGACCATTACATTCCAAGTGTTGTGAATCACATGATTTCCCGCTCTGAATTTTATACAGCCTATACACCTTACCAACCGGAAATCAGCCAGGGTGAACTGCAGGCGATATTTGAATTTCAAACAATGGTTTGTGAACTGACAGGCATGGATGTTGCCAATTCTTCGATGTACGATGGCTTTACCTCATTGGCAGAAGCGGCATCTCTTGCAGTTGCTCATACGAAGCGTTCTAAAGTAATTGTGTCACAGGCGGTTCATCCTGAATCACGTGCCGTCTTGAAAACGGTAGCTGATGGTCAGACATATATAATAGAAGAAACTCGTCTTGCTGGTGATGTAACAGACTTAAAGCAGCTCGAGGAACAAGTAGACCAAAACACTGCCGCTGTCATTGTCCAATACCCAAATTTCTTTGGTTCGATTGAAGACTTGGCGGAATTGAAGAAGATCGCAGCAGCAAAAGGGGTCCTGTTTATTGTCAGTGCCAACCCGCTTGCACTCGCACTCTTGGAGGCACCGGGAAATCTCGGGGCGGATATTGTGGTCGGTGATATGCAGCCATTAGGAATCCCGATGTCCTTTGGCGGTCCGCATTGTGGTTATTTTGCTGTTGATAAAAAGTTGATGCGTAAAATCCCAGGTAGGATTGTTGGGCAAACGGCAGATGATCAAGGGAAACGCGGCTTTGTATTGACCTTGCAAGCACGGGAGCAGCATATTCGCCGTGACAAAGCATCCTCCAATATTTGTTCTAATCAGGCATTGAATGCCCTTTCATCTGCCATTTGTATGTCGGCCCTTGGAAAACAAGGGATTCGTGACATGGCCCAGCTGAACTTTGAGAAAGCTGCCTATATGGCTAAACGGTTAAAAGAAAAAGGCTTTATCATTGAAAATCAAGCGCCATTCTTTAATGAGTTTATCGTTAAATTGCCGCTTTCGGTCAAGGAAGCAAATGCGAAACTTCTTGAAGCGGGTATCATTGGCGGGTTTGATTTGGGAAGTGATTACGGATTCGAAAATCAAATGCTGATTGCTGTAACTGAGCAGCGGTCGAAAGAAGAGATTGACCAATTTATCAATGTATTGGAGGCAGTTGTAAATGGTTGAATATAATCAGTTAATCTTTGAAGTCAGTCGCCCGGGCCGAGTTGGCTCCAGCCTCCCGGTAAGCGATGTTGATAAAATTAATTTACAAGAACTGCTTCCAAAGCATTTGATCCGTCAAGAAGCAGCAGAGCTTCCGGAAGTATCAGAGCTTCAGCTTGTACGTCATTACACAGCTCTTTCGAATAAAAATCACGGGATCGATAATGGGTTCTATCCGCTTGGTTCTTGTACGATGAAATACAATCCGAAAATTAACGAAGATGTGGCAAGGTTTGAAGGCTTTAGCCGCATTCACCCTTATCAGCCAGTTGAAACTGTACAGGGCGCCCTTAAGCTTCTATATGAATTGCAAGAAGATTTAGCGGTCATTACTGGAATGGATGCCGTTACCCTGCAGCCGTCTGCCGGTGCGCAAGGAGAATGGACCGGTTTGATGATGGTAAAAGCCTATCATGAGCAAAAGGGTGAAAAGAGAACAAAGGTGCTTGTTCCCGACTCGGCCCACGGAACGAACCCTGCCAGTGCAACAGTTGCCGGTTATAAAACAGTAACTATTCCATCCAATAAAGATGGGTTGGTCGACCTGGAAGAATTAAAGAAACATGTCGATAGTGACACAGCCGCTCTTATGCTGACAAACCCGAATACATTGGGACTATTTGAAAAAGAAATCCTGGAAATTGCCAAGGTTGTCCATGAAGCCGGCGGGTTATTGTATTACGATGGCGCCAATGCAAATGCGATATTAGGAAAAACAACGCCGGGGAAAATGGGCTTTGACATTGTCCATTTAAATCTTCATAAAACCTTTACAACCCCTCATGGAGGCGGAGGTCCTGGCGCGGGTCCAGTCGGTGTCAAGAAGAAGCTGATTCCGTTCCTGCCTGTACCGCGTGTTGACAAAGACGGTGACCGCTATGTGATGGACACGAATCATCCATTGTCAATCGGCAGGGTAAAAGGCTATTATGGGAATTTTGGCATTCTTGTTCGCGCGTATACCTATATTCGAACAATGGGGCCTGAAGGATTGCGGCAGGTATCGGAAAGTGCTGTGCTTCATGCAAATTATCTTCGCAAAAAACTTGAGCCGTATTTTGAAGCACCGTATTCGCAAGTTTGTAAGCACGAATTTGTTTTATCGGGATCCAAACAGAAAAAGCTTGGTGTCAGGACTCTTGATATGGCTAAACGCCTGCTTGATTTCGGCTATCATCCGCCGACCATCTACTTCCCGTTGAATGTAGAAGAATGCTTGATGATTGAACCGACAGAAACAGAGTCAAAAGAAACGCTGGATGCTTTTGCTGATGTGATGATTCAAATTGCTATAGAAGTAGAAGAAAATCCTGGCGTGGTGCTGGAGGCACCGCATACAACCGTCATTGGGCGTTTGGATGAAGTGCAGGCGGCAAGGCAGCCAATCCTGCGGTATACGAAGGAAAAACATAAAGAAACAGTAAAATCTTAACCGCTCATGGTTAAAAAATAAACCACTTTATTGGTTACGGAACAGGCGGCTGCTTCGGGGTTTTGGTCACCAATAGTCTTTATTGGTGACCGAACGGGTGGTTGCTACTCGGTTTTGGTCACCAATAGTCTTTATTGGTGACCGAACGGGTGGATGCTACTCGGTTTTGGTCACCAATAGTCTTTATTGGTGACCGAACGGGTGGATGCTACTCGGTTTTGGTCACCAATAGTCTTTATTGGTGACCGGGGCGGGTGGATGCTACTCGGTTTTGGTCACCAATAGTCTTTATTGGTGACCGAGCGGTGACTACTTCTTGGTTTTGGTCACCAATAGTCTTTATTGGTGACCGAGCGGGTGGTTGCTACTCGGTTTTGGTCACCAATACTCTTTATTGGTGACCAAATGGGTGAGTGCATCTTGGTTTTGGTCACCAATAGTCTTTATTGATGACAAAATGGGTGGATTCTTCCGTGTTCCAGGCCCCAACACCTTTAATTTAAATGTAATACAAACTGAATCAATGTATCTTAAATTTGACTCGATTCGTTCATAGGAGTAGATGAAATGTCTGTCGAACATGTTCGCAAACCAGATTGGCTTAAAATTAAATTAAATACGAATGAACAATATACCGGTTTAAAAAAAATGATGCGCGAAAAAAAACTTCATACGGTCTGTGAAGAGGCGAAATGTCCGAACATTCATGAGTGCTGGGCTATCCGGAGAACCGCAACATTTATGATATTAGGAAGTGTCTGCACCAGGGCTTGCCGTTTCTGTGCTGTGCAAACGGGGCTTCCGACAGAGCTGGATTGGGAAGAGCCGGAACGTGTAGCTGAATCGGTCGAGCAAATGGGCTTAAAGCATGTTGTCATCACCGCGGTTGCCCGTGACGATTTAAAAGATGGAGGAGCGCAGGTTTTTGCTGAAGCCGTACGTGCAGTAAGAAGAAGGAACCCATTTTGCAGTGTGGAAGTTCTTCCGTCCGATATGAACGGAGTTTATGACAATTTAAAAATATTAATGGATGCAAGACCCGATATTTTAAACCATAATATCGAAACAGTAAAACGCTTGACCCCAAAAGTGCGTGCCCGTGCCACCTATGAACGATCGCTGGAGTTTTTAAGAAGGGCAAAGGAAATAAACGCAAACATTCCAACGAAATCCAGCATTATGATTGGTCTTGGCGAAACAAAAGAAGAAATTATCGAAGCGATGGATGATCTTCGTGCCAACAATGTAGACATCATCACAATTGGTCAATATTTGCAGCCGACAAAACAACATTTAAAAGTCCAAAAGTATTGGAGTCCGCTAGAGTTTAACGAATTAAAGGAAATCGCCCTGCAAAAAGGGTTCAGTCATTGTGAGGCAGGTCCTCTTGTCCGCTCTTCTTATCATGCAGATGAGCAGGTCAATGCGATAAAAGTGAATGTGTAAGTAGCCGTGTAAGGCTATAAAGGGGGAGAGAGAGAATTGGTAATCAGCTTAACAGAAGCAGCAGTGAACAAGCTAAAAAAAATGAAGACGAACGAAGATCAGCTTCCGCGGATTGATGCTGATATTGCCGGCGGATGCGGAATTTCAGTGAAATTTAATCTTATTTTTGATGGAATGCGACGGAATGACACGGTTATTGAATATGAAGGAATTCAAATTCGAATTGACCATTTTACAAAACGCTATTTAGATGAAATAACTCAAATTGATTATACAGAGGAATATGGTTTTCAGGTTGGCGAAAGTTTTAGCTCAAGTGCATGTGCAATTGAGTTTTAAATAGATATAAAAGGAGATATATAGAATGTCAAAGCAATATGATGTTGTCATTATCGGCGGGGGAACAGGCGGGTATGTGTCAGCCATTCGGGCGTCTCAATTAGGTTTAAAAACAGCAGTAGTGGAAAAAGGGAAGCTCGGCGGAACATGTCTTCATGCAGGCTGTATTCCAAGCAAGGCATTGTTGAGAAGTGCGGAAGTATTTGCAAATGCAAAACACGGAGAAAAATTCGGGGTGATTGCTCCTGAAGTCAGCCTGGATTTTCGAAAAGTTCAGGCTCGGAAGGAAGAAATCACGGAACGCTTGTTTAAGGGTGTACAGCATTTGCTGAAAAAGGGAAAAATCGATGTTTATGAAGGTAAAGGCAGGGTTTTAGGGGCAGGTAATGTTTCGGTAAGACTGAACAATGAGGATGAGGATATCCTCTTAAACTGTCAAAATATTTTAATTGCAACAGGTTCCCGCCCAAGGACACTTCCCGGTTTGGAGGCGGACGGGAAGTATGTCATGACATCGGATGAAGCACTGCAAATGGAAGAACTGCCTAGTTCTATTCTGATTGTTGGCGGCGGTGTCATTGGTATCGAATGGGCTTCTATGTTAATTGACTTTGGTTTAGAAGTAACAGTCATCGAATATGCCGATCGCATTTTGCCGACAGAGGATAAAGAAATTTCGAAGGAAGCACAGCGTCTTATGAAGAAAAAAGGCGTAAAAATTGTCACTGGGGCAAAGGTACTGCCAGAAACATTGGAAAAAGGGGAAGGTGTATCGATTAAAGCGGAACTTAAAGGGAAGGAAGTTCCCTATTCCGCCGATAAACTGCTCGTATCAGTCGGAAGACTGGCCAATGTAGAAGGCTTTGGTCTAGAGAATACAACGGTTGCCGTGGAACGTGGAATCATTCAAACGAACGAATTCTATCAAACAAATGAACCGAACATTTATGCCATTGGTGATGTGATTGGCGGCTTGCAGCTTGCCCATGTTGCCTCCCATGAGGGCATCATCGCTGTTGAACATATGGCAGGCGAAAAAACAGCACCGCTCGATTATACGCTTGTTTCAAAATGTATATATTCAAGCCCTGAGGTAGCAAGTGTCGGCCTGACAGAAGATGAGGCAAAAGAAAAAGGATATCAGGTGAAAACCGGTAAATTCGCATTCCGGGCAATCGGTAAAGCGCTTGTGTTTGGGGAAGCAGATGGCTTTGTCAAGCTGGTTGTTGATCAAGAGTCCAATAAGCTGTTAGGGGCTCATATGATTGGACCGCATGTAACCGATATGATTACGGAACTGGGGCTAGCTCAAGTATTAAATGCTACCTCGATGGAGATTGCTCATACCATCCATCCTCATCCGACCTTAGCAGAGGCGATTGGTGAAGCGGCACTGGCAGTTGAGGGTAAGGAAATACATGCCTAATTATTAAAAGGGTAACCCAGTATTGGGTTACCCTTCTTACATAGGAATTCATTCATGGCTTTCCTTTAATTCATGATGCTTCTTTTCGAATAACAGCTTTCCTTTTATTTTTTTATTTAATTGTGTGGATAATACAAAGGCTGCTAGAAGGAGCCCGCTGCAAAGATATAACGCGGAGGGAATTCCACCAAGATAGTCGATGAACCAGCCGCCAAGGCCGGGGCCAATAAATTGTCCGACAGCAAAATAAACAGTGACATAGCCTAAGGCAACAGGGGCATAAGACTGATGAACCTGCTCTGTTGAAAGGGCTTGGATTAGTGAGAGCATTCCGACGTAAGTAATCCCCCACAGGAATTGACAGATGACAAACCCAAGGTAAACCGGAAATATGATCGGGATGATCATGGAGACGGCACCTAGAAAAAGGGTAATAAGCATGGACGTTTTCCTGCCAATTTTGTCCGAAATCGTTCCCCACAACGGCCCGCTAAAGATAGACATAATGCTTCCCAAAGACATGATATGGCCAGCAGAATATTGATTAATATGTGAGTCTAATAAAAAACTAAAAAGGAAACTTTGTGGAATTAAATAAGCAAATCCTATCAACCCATAAATGACTGCAACCAGGACAACCTTTTTATTTAGGTACACATCATGAACAAAAGAATGTCCCTTTTGATCAGTTTTATGTAACACTGTCGGAGGGTCTCGAAGGATTCGATAGGAAACAAAGGAGGAAAGAAGAGTAACGAAACTGAATAAAAGCCATAGATATCGCCAGCCATTGGTGGAAAACCAATCAGTAAAGACTGGTATTAGTAAGCTTGAAATTAGTGACCCTAATCCTAAACCGCTAATAATAAAGCCAATCATCATTCCTCTTTGCTGCGGGTACCATCCCACCACGATATTTACCAGCGGGGTATAGGTGAAAGCAGCCCCGATCCCTAACAGCACCATTCCAACTAAACAGCTAAGAAAAGTTTGCGTCCAGGTTAAATAGACTAAACCACAGGTGACAAGCAAGGTCCCGATGATGATTAACTTCCTCGATCCCCATTTCGCCGCAAATATGCCTACAAAGAGAACTAGGCTCAAATAGCCGACAGCAGTAACTGTGCCCAATAATCCGGCCTGCTGGTAAGTAAGTGATAAACTATCTTTCATAAAGGGCATTAGAATCCCATAAGACATCCTGCCAAAGCCAATTACACATAAAGATACCAATGTGGATGTCAAGGCATACTTCCAAATTTGCTGGTTTTTCTTCATTTATTTCTAATGCTCCTTTCGGCATAAATTAATAGCTGTTTCAGCAGCATTTCTACTGTAATATAGAGATAGAGTCTAGGCAGGGAGCTCCTGCTATAAAAATAGTATTTTGCTTTATAATCGAATAGAACTGGGGGTTATGAACCCCCAGTTCTAGCAAATTTTTTTAAAAGTTTAGTGCCTAAATTACTTTTTAATAATGTTATATTCAGGGCCGAATGGGAAGCCTGTGATATCTTCAGCAGTACCATCTTCATTAATAACTAGGATATCGTGCTCACGGTATCCGCCGGCACCTGGCTGTCCTTCAGGAATATTGAAGCATGGCTCCATAGAAACGACCATTCCTGGTTGAAGAACTGTTTCGATATCTTCGCGGAATTCCAGCCCGCCTTCACGGCCATAGTAGTGTGATAGAACCCCGAAAGAGTGACCATAACCGAATGTACGGTTTTTAACTAAATCATGCTCACGGAACATTTCATTTAACTCTGCACAGATATCTTTACATACTGCACCAGACTTGATTAATTCAATACCGCGTTTGTGTACTGCAACGTTGATTTCCCAGTATTTAAGATGGGCATCAGAAACTTCTTCCAAGAACATCGTACGCTCTAAAGCTGTATAGTAACCTGCAATCATCGGGAATGTGTTAAGGCTTAGGATATCACCTTTTTGTACTTGTCTAGATGTAGCCCAGCTATGAGCACCATCAGTATTAATACCAGACTGGAACCATACCCATGTGTCTCTTAATTCAGACTGCGGATATAATTTTGCAATTTCGCGAGTCATTGCTTGCGTTCCGGCAAGAGCTACTTCGTATTCAGGCACACCTTCACGGATTGCTTCAACAACTGCATAACCGCCAATGTCAGCGATCCTTGCACCATTTTTAATGTGTTGGATTTCTTCTGCAGATTTGATCCAACGTGATCTCTGAATATCGTGAGAAACATCGACTAATTCAAAGTTTGGAAATGCGTCAACAAATTTTCTGCGAAGATCAACTGATACATTGTCTTCTTCAATACCGATACGGCCATTTTTAACTCCGGCTTCTTCCAAAACTTTTAGGATTGCAAAGAAGTAGTTGTCTCTTCTCCAGTCAGTGTAAACGATATTTTCATCGAAGCTTCTTCTCCAAGGCATACCGCCATCGATGTTGGCACTGACTGTTACATGTTTGTTTTGTGTAACAACTAGTCCATAATTCCGATTGAAAGAAGTAAATAAGAAATCGCTGTAATAGTTAATGTTATGGTAAGAAGTGAATAGTACAGCGTCAATATCTTTTGAAGCCATGTAATTGCGAAGGTTTGTATTACGGCGCTCCATTTCAGCTTTTGAGAAAGTTCCTTTAAACTTTTCGCCGTTGTGCAGAATTTTCGTTCTTTCAAGATCTGTGATTTGTTGCATGTTTCTTCTCCTGCCTTCCTGATAATAAAATTTATTTTTAAACTTTGCTAACCTGAAAATCAAAGTCTTCTATTCTTATGTACTTATAGCAACCACCGCCAATTTTTTAATATTTTGAAAACTACCTGATATAATTTCATCTTACAACCGATATTCCGTGTTAACAATTGGATGTTCATGCTTAATATTTGATTTAAAAACAGGGGATATTTTGTGCACGCAGTACAAGATAGGTCCAATACATTGAAAGCTAGTTTGTAGAAATCTCCTCTTTTGCTTGTCATTTTGTTGTATTTGTCTAAAATAGATATAAAATTATGTACAATTTTCCGAAAATTCAGCACTTTGGGTCAATAGTAATCGTTTTCATAGGGTGTTAAGATTTAAAAAACAAAGCCATTAGCAGCTAGGAGGATACATGACAGAAGTTGGGAGGTAACAATAGGATTTCAGATTAATGAAGGCAGTTTCAGCACGTGATGCAGAAGATTATTACAATTGAAAGGAGTAGAGGAATGAATCGTCTTATTAGTAATATGACCTGGAAAGAATATCGTGACAAAGTAGAGAATGGGCTCTTAATATTGCCTGTCGGCTCTACAGAACAACATGGCCCCCATTTGCCGCTTGGTGTTGACACAATCATCGCGACGCAGTTTAGCTTAGCTATCGCCCAGGAAGTAAATGCGGTAGTAGCCCCAACAGTATCCTATGGGTATAAATCACTTCCGGCCTCAGGCGGCGGGCCGATGTTCCCGGGAACGATTGATCTAAACGGCTCTACTTTAACCTCATTAGTATACGATTTATTGAAAGAGTTCGCAGCTGATGGCTGGAAGCAAATTCTCATTTTCAGTGCCCATTATGAGAATGAGGCATTTCTTTCGGAAGCTTGCGATCTCTTGCTTCGAAATCAAACAGAAGAGTTTCCTAAGGTATTAATTTGCAATTGGTGGGATAATCTATCAGCTGAAACCATTTCAAAAGTATTTAATGAAGTAAAATTCCCGGGCTGGGCCCTGGAGCACGCAGCAATCTCAGAAACTTCCTTAATGATGCATTTTTCACCAGAACTTGTTAACGAAGATTTGATAACGGATGATGGAATGGTTAGTCCTCCAACGTATCAATGCTTTCCTCCTGATAAATCGCTTATCCCGCCTACAGGATGCTTGCATTCAGCACGATCCAGCTCTTCTGCAAAAGGAAAACTAATCGTAGAAGATGCAACAAAAACAATAGTTTCCTTTTTGAAAAAAGAATTCTCCTTAGATTTGGTCACCTTTAAATAGTCTCCATTTGTTTGTTTTACATCTAAACAAAAAATAATCTTTAATAAGGGGAGATTTTATGAACCAGGAAGGACAACTGCAAAAAGGCCTAAAGATTAGGCATTTGACAATGATTGCTTTTGGCGGCTCAATCGGTGCGGGTTTATTTGTGGGGAGCGGGGCTATCATCCAGATGACAGGTCCGGCTGCTGTAATTACAGCATTATTGGCGGGGATCCTAGTCATTCTTATTATGAGAATGCTCGGGGAAATGGTTGTTGCTAAGCCATCATTAGGATCATTTTCAGATTATGCACGCGAGGCACTGGGAAATTGGGCGGGTTTCACCGTGGGCTGGCTGTACTGGTATTTCTGGGTTATTGTTATTGCAGTAGAAGCAATTGCCGGGGCTGCTATATTAAGAGATTGGTTGTTTCCTAATGTATCTCTCTGGGCTTTAAATCTAATCTTGCTTGTAGCCTTAACGATCACGAATATATTTTCAGTTAAAGCCTATGGTGAATTTGAGTATTGGTTTTCATTAATTAAAATTGTTGCCATTACTTTATTTCTTACCCTAGGTGGCGCCTACATTTTTGGTTTATTACCTGGCACAGAAATGCACTTGTCTAACTTAACATCACATGGCGGATTTATTCCTAAAGGTCCTGGAATCGTCTTTATCGCTGTTGCTACCATTATTTTTTCCTTCGTTGGTTCCGAAATCGTAACAATTGCAGCTGCTGAGTCGGTAGAATCTGAAAAGGCAGTCGTAAAAGCGGTAAACTCTGTTATTGTCCGAATCATGACGTTCTATGTAGGGTCCGTCTTTATTATCGTAAGTGTTATTCCTTGGAATGATGCTAAAGCGCTTACAAATCCGTATGTTAGTGCACTTAAAGTAATGGGGATGCCATACGCTGATACGATTATGAACCTGGTTGTTGTAACAGCCGTCCTTTCATGTTTGAACTCCGGCATATACACTGCTTCGAGGATGTTATTTGCTCTGGGGGATAAAGGAGACGCCCCTAAATGGATTACACAAGTGACAAAAAGAGGAGTCCCGTTAAAAGCAATCCTGACATGTACGATATTTGGATTCATTTCCGTCATTATGGCTTTCGTATCACCAGATACAGTGTTTCAATTCTTACTGAACTCTTCCGGAGCTATTGCGCTGTTCGTCTACTTATTAATCGCTATTTCGCAGCTAATACTTCGCAAAAAGATCGAGCGTGAAGAGCCTGAGCGTCTTAAATTACGGATGTGGGCATACCCGTATCTGACAATTTTGGCCAGTTTATCAATCATCGCGGTCATCACGACAATGGCTTTTAACGCTAGTACCCGGTCTCAGTTTACCTTAAGCATACTTAGTGCCGTTGTAGTAGTCATCATTTATGCCATTAAAACGAACCTATCCCGGAAAAAATCAATAAATGCTAACATCCTTAATCCTGAAATAACTAATGCTGAATAGCGTGAAAAAGGTCTAATGGGAGTTCCCCATTAGACCTTTTTTAGATTATGCTATATCGCCTTCTAGTTCATTTTTCTGATCCGATTCTTTGTATTCAGTGGCCAATGATTCAAGGTCAAGAGCTACCTGAATCCAAAATTGGCATCGTGGCGACGTTAAGCTTTCATCAAAAAGTTGTTCGATTCTTTTAATGCGATAGCGTAAAGTATTAAGATGAATGTGAAGCTCTTTTGTTACCTTATCACGATTATAGTTATTTAATGCAAGGCATTTTAACGTTTCGTATAGAGTTGTTCCATGTTCAGTCAATAATTCCTTTGGTAAGATGATTGTTCTAAATTCCATCGCTTTTTTGGGGCTTAGTCCTCCGTAAAGGAACATTTCACGTTTCAATTGGTCAGAAAAGTAGGTACCCCCCGAATGGCTTTGATGGAGGACTAAAGGCGCTAAAGCTTTAGCCTCATGGTAACTTTCTTTAAAAGACAAAACGTGTTGTTTTGTTTCTCCTAATACCACGACGGGAGCTGTTTGGGCAGTTGTATTTCTTAAATTATTTTGTAAATGATTGACTGCTTGTTTAATAGGAGCTTTATCTAGATTAGATGATATAAATAGGACTAACTGCTCCTTATATATCTCGCAAAAGCCGTTCAACCCTTCGGTTTCATCAATCCATTTTTTACATTCATCACGTATTGACTCCATTCCAATTGAGAGGGGAGAAGTAAGCTTGTTTACCCCGACAAGGATAAGCCCTGCCAGCCAATGGTTTTGTTGTTGTTCGATTCTAAGCTCCTGAATTTTTTCTTCTATGACGATTGAGGCAGTTTCAGGATTTTCAAGCAGAAGTTCCAGTAATTCTAGACGTAACTGCCTGCTTCTTGCCTCGAGATCTTGATTATTTATAACGATATCACTCAGGATGTCTGCGGCAAAATTGAGGCTATATGCAAACTCTTCTTTTAATTCTTGTTCCGGACATATCAGCCATAGAGTACCCCTTTCTTTTCCCTCTATCTTTATCGGAACGTTCATAGTATAGGGCGGGGTATTGTTAGTTAAATATAAGGTTTTTACATTATTCATCTGCTGATGGGAGTGACTGTTTTGAATAAAAGTGTTTATGCACTTTTGGAAATTAACACGTTCTCCTCCGTTTGGAGACGCCTTTACAAAGATTTGATTGGCAGTATCCGTTATCGCAACTGGGCAATTAAGATAATCGGCAAGAATTTCGCAAATTGACGAGTAACTGGGAGAAGATTGTAATTTATCTTTGAGTTCAATTGGAACCCGGGCGGATCGCTCCATTTTCTTATAGTTGCGGTCTATAATTTCTAGATGAATATGTTCGGTAATTTTCACGAACGGGACATTATATGGGACCTCGATAATAGGAATGGAATTTTTTTCACCAAATTCTAATGCTGCAGCAGGGCATCCGGTTAAGTATCGTCCGGTGGCAAAGAGAATACCCGAAATTTGGTTGCGAAGAAAAGAGTTGAGAAGTCTTTCTTCCGCTTGTTTATTTTGTGGCCATACTTGTCCACATGTCAAAAGAAATTCTCCTCCCTCTAAAAAGAGGCCTACGTCCTCAGTATCCATTACATGAACCCAGCGAACCTTCCGGCTTAAACCGCCCTTCCCGGCATGGACCACCGCTTTCTGAAGTTCAGGGAAATGTAAAACTTCTCTCATTGTAATCATAGCGCTCACTCCTTAATTCTAAAATTACAAATATAGCGCTTTCATAATGGGCGTAAAAAGAAAATCGCTGCTGCAAACATAAAGATAGTATAGGGTCTAGAAGTGCAGAAAACGTATGTAAGTGTTAAAATAAATATAGTAAATATTAATAAGATTCAGAAAACTAAGTTTATAAAGTTAGAACGACTTTTTAATATTTTATCATAAAAATATTAACTTAATAAGATTAGCATTATTTAAAATCTTGTGCAATTGTACTATAATGCTAAAAAAAGGCAATTGATTTTTGAATTTTCTATATATTCAGCACAAGGGGGAAACTGCGTGATAACAGTTAAAGAGGCATTGCAGCTGCCACAATTGAGCAGTATAACAGTCCGTTCCGGTCATAAAGGGCTGTATCGAAGAGTTCGCTGGTCTCACGCTTTTGAATATGATGATGTGCAGCACTTTCTTGAGGGAGGGGAACTGCTTTTAACTAGCGGACAAAGCTGGCCAAAAGAGAAGGAATTAGAAGATAAACTGCTTGAGGGATATCTACGCTATCAAATTTCAGGTATTCTATTTGCGACCGGACGTTACTTGACAGAATGCCCTCCAGCCGCCTTGGAATTTGGAGAAAAATATGCGATTCCTGTTTTAGAAGCACCCTACCATGTACCATTTGTTAAAATCACACATGCGATTCATATAGAAATTATGAACCGCAAAATTAGAAAAAGAGAATTAGCTGCACAACTGCCTATTAAACTTGCTAAGGAATTAGGAGAGACAACTAGCAGAATAAAAGTTTGCGAGCTTTTAAGCGAACATTTGAAATGTCCAGTCGTCATTACCGATTCAGAGAACAAAGTACTTGAACAAGCAGTTCCAAATGAAACCAGCATCAACCTGTCAAAAGTATTGAGTCCACTTATTCCAATTTTCCAAAAAGGTTTATCAGATTGTCTGCTTGACGACAGACCGATAGAAACTCAAGTACAGGTTATCAGCGAACAAACTAAAACTTTTGTTGTTCCACTTCAAATAGAAGGGGATATTTGGGGAGCTCTTTGGATTTTACCCTCAGGTAAAGACTTGACGGAGGAACAGGTTCCTATCCTTGAATTTGCGGCAGCTCTCCTTATCGATCAGGTACTACATAACAAGGAAACGGAGCTGAAAAATAGACAGTTACGTTTGGAATTACTGGAGTTTCTAATCGAAAATCCGCAAGAAGCCCCCGCCATTATGGAAGAAAAAGTACAAGAGCTGGGCTTTTTACGGGGCACAAATTGGCTTGCGGGTCTGATTCTCTTTGATGAAAATAAGCATGGGCCTCAGGAGCGGGAAGAGATGGACAAGCTGCTGGATGAATGTGAACAATGGATCGAGGATACAGCTGAAGTTGACGGATTATGCGAGATATATGAGAATCAGTTTGTTCTAATCCTGTCTTTCAGCGGAGATCAAATACGAATCGAAGGTGAATTAAAGCGCTTACAAAACAACATCAACAAAAGCTGCCCTAAAAGTACCCCGGTGCTGATATTGGGGGAAACAAAGCCGCGCGTTTCATCCCTAGCTGAAAGCTACCGCGAGGCCAAAGCTTTAGTGCCCATCGTTTTATACAAAAGTCAAACAGAGGGGCCTTATTTTGCCGGACGATTTAGGCGTGAACTGCTTATTTATGGGGGATTGAGTTTGGATAAGGCTGAGCAATTACGGAACTTAATTCTGCCTAAGGAACTGCTTACTGAGCGTGGTTTCATATTCTATGAGACGCTAAAATGTCTCGCCTCGCTTGAGTACAACCGGGAAAGCGCCGCAAAAGCTATGCATATTCACCGGAATACCTTAAGGTATCGAATTGAACGGATTGAAGAACTCATTGGGGACAGCTTGTCATCTACGAGTTGTCAATTTTGGATTAAAGTTGCGCTCGACCTTGAATCATTGTCAAATCAAGCAGTTGTAAATGATAGAAAATAGTTTTTCTAAAAGTAAAAACAGCTTCACCAGGTGGTGAAGCTGTTTTAAAGTTTGCTAATAAGAAATTCAACTACGCCTCTGTCTTTCGTCCTAACGGACTCGCCAATCGGCGAGTTTTCATTTATTCTAAATTTGCATGTCTGCCATACATAACGCCTGACTCTAAACCCTTCTTGCTCATGATCCTTAAGATGGTGGCATCAAAGTAAAGTAAGAGGGTTTGCTCAAATAATGAGCCCATCGGTTGAATGGTTTTGTAATCACTATCCGCACCAGCTTTTGGTTTAGCCGGGATTTTAATGGCTACATCGCTTAATCTGCCAATGGTTGATTCTGGAGAAATCGTAACAACTGCAACGGTGGCATCGATTGATTTAGCCTTTTCTGCCATTGAGACGAGACTTTTCGTTTCACCTGATCCGGAAGCAATTATTAAAATATCATCTTCCTGCAGGCTAGGGGTTACTGTTTCACCAACAACATAAGCATCTAACCCCATATGCATCAAGCGCATCACAAAGGATTTGGCCATAAATCCAGATCTTCCGGCACCGGCTACAAACACTTTTCTGGCTTCAAGAATTCTGTCTACTAATCTTTCAGAATCCTCTTCGGTGATTTGGCCGATTGTCCGATCTACCTCTTTTACAATTTCTGTAGCATACTTAAGAGTTGTCATAATTGAATGGCCCTTCTTACACTAAAACATGTTGCTTAATCATGTCTTGCATTTTAGCCGCAACAGCTTTTTTGTCAGCTTGGTTAGCAATACCGCCGCCGACAATGACAAGATCAGGATTTGATTTAAGAACTTCTGGAAGAGTTTCTAATTTAATACCGCCAGCGATTGCAGTTTTTGCATTTTTCACGACACTTTTAAGTGTTTCAAGATCCTTAAAGGAGTTTTGACCCTTTGCTTGCAGGTCGTAACCTGTATGAACACAAATATAGTCTACACCCATTGCGTCAACTTCTGCCGCGCGCTTTGCAATATCTTTTACAGCGATTAAATCGATAAGGATCTTTTTGCCTTGTTTTTTCGCTTCTGCAACTGCACCTTTGATAGACTCGTCTTCTGCAACTGCTAGAATAGTAACGATATCAGCACCATGTTCTGCTGCTTTTAAAACTTCGTACCCTGCTGCATCCATTGTTTTCGTGTCAGCTAGTACTTTTAATTGAGGGAATGCTTCTTTAACAGCTTTTACTGCTTGAAGACCTTCAATTTTAACAACTGGTGTACCGATTTCTACAATATCGATGTAATCTTTAACTTCCTCCACCAATTTAATTGCTTCTTCAGTATTTACTAGGTCTAGGGCTAATTGTAATTCCATTTTCTCCACTCCTTCGATTATTTGGTTGCTACAATGTCATTATAATTTGCAATTTTCCAAAAACAAAGTATGCACTTTTTTTTCATATAGTGTTAAAAATGACACTGTAAAGGCGTGCCGAAAAGACATATGAACCTGTTTTAAATTTTGGCACCATCTAACAAACTAGGTGTTTTTTTTAGCACTATCTAACAAAAAAGTGTGTACTTGTTAAAACTCAAAATGTACCCAATAATAACTATAACGCCATTTTTATCCATATGGAATTTAAGCGAAAAAAAAGATGAAACCATCAAAAGGAGAGTGGAAAATATGGAATACTATCGAATTAATAGTATACAAGATCCTTATTTTAAACAGTTGCATCAGTTGATGGGAGAAGTGTTCCCTCCGGAAGAAGTGCTGGAATTTGATTTGTGGAAAGAGCCTTTGGAAGACCCAAATATTCGGGTTTTTGTGGCCGTTGAAAATAATAAAGTAGTAGGAGCGACAGAATACCGCTATTATAAAGACTTTAATATCGCGATGACTGATTTTACGATTATTGGCCAAGCAGGGCTGGGGATTGGCCCGTTTTTGGCAAATAAGAGGTTAGAAGATTTAAAAGCTTTAGCGGCAGATAACGGAGAAGAGTTGTATGGTATGTTTGCCGAGATTTACGATCCGTACCAAGTAGAGGATCATAAATTCGGCGGTGTTAAGCCGATGGATCCCTATGTCCGCCGCGAGGTATTGTCGCATCTTGGCTATAAACGCCTAGATTTTCCTTATGTCCATCCATCCTGGAACAATGATGGTGAGCCTGTAACCGGGCTCGATCTTTGTTTTCTTCCGACCGATGACAACATGAAGGAACTTCCCGCAAGCCTAATTGTGAAATTCCTAAAACGATATTATTCCGTTTTATCAAACAAACCAATTTCATGGTACGTAATGGTGCAGAACTTAGAAAAAAATAAACAGGTTCAGCTGCAGCCAATTTAGGTAAAACGAAATTGGCTGCAAGCAAAGCAACCACATTCAAGGTAATGAGAAATGCGCCGCAATATGCTTTATTCTTGAATAGAAAGGAAGAATAATATTTTGCCAAAACAACAGATTGGTGTAATTGGTTTAGCAGTAATGGGGAAAAACCTTGCATTAAATATTGAAAGCCGGGGATATACCGTCTCGGTTTATAACCGTTCCTCAGATAAGACGGAAATCTTTTTAAGCAAAGAAGCAGCAGGTAAAAGGATTGTCGGCACTTATAGTGTTGAAGAGTTTATACGTTCATTAGAAAGACCCCGAAAAATTTTGTTAATGGTTCAAGCTGGTTCGGCGACAGACGCAACCATCCAATCCTTACAACCCTATCTTAAAGAAGGGGACATTATTATTGATGGAGGCAATACATTTTTTCAAGATACCATTAGACGGAATAAAGAATTAGCGGAGTCGGGCATTCATTTTATTGGTACAGGTGTTTCGGGAGGCGAAGAAGGAGCATTAAAGGGTCCTTCCATCATGCCTGGCGGACAGAAGGAAGCATATGAATTGATGAAACCCATTTTGGAGGCGATTTCCGCAAAGGTAGAAGGGGATGCTTGCTGCACGTATATCGGACCAAATGGTGCCGGACATTATGTGAAAATGGTGCATAATGGAATTGAATATGGCGATATGCAGTTAATATCAGAGGCCTATTTTATTATGAAGCAGCTGCTGGGTTTAACTGCACAGGAGCTTCACGAAGTATTTTTAGAGTGGAACAAAGGGGAATTGGACAGTTATTTAATTGAGATCACAGCCAATATTTTTGCAAAGGTGGACGAACAAACAGGCAAGCCGCTGGTTGATGTCATTTTGGATTCGGCCGGGCAAAAAGGCACAGGCAAGTGGACAAGCCAGAATGCCCTAGATTTGGGAGTTCCGCTTCCGATTATCACCGAATCGGTATTTTCCCGTTTTATTTCTGCAATGAAAGACGAGCGCGTGAAGGCTAGCAAATTGTTAAAAGGGCCAAAAGCAACTGTCTTTGAAGGTAAAAGAGAAGTGTTCATAGAGGCGGTAAGAAAAGCCTTATATATGAGTAAAATCTGTTCCTATGCACAAGGATTTGCCCAAATGCGGACTGCGTCAGAAGAATATGATTGGAATCTTCGTTATGGTGAAATCGCCATGATATTCCGCGGCGGATGTATTATTCGGGCGCAATTTTTGCAAAAGATTAAAGAGGCATATGACCGGAATCCAGGTCTTACGAACCTATTATTGGATACTTATTTTCAAGAAATTGCCGAAACCTATCAATCTTCGTTACGAGAAGTAGTTGCTGTAGCCATTACATCCGGCATTCCGGTACCCGCTTTTTCGAGTGCAATCGCCTATTATGATAGTTATCGTTCAGAAACCCTGCCGGCTAATCTCCTTCAAGCACAACGGGACTACTTTGGAGCACACACGTATCAGCGTATTGATAGAGAGGGTATTTTTCATACTGAATGGTTGGAAAAATAAAAAGTTCTAATTAGGACCCTAGGCTTAGCCGAGGGTTTTTTATTTTTTAAAAGCAATTTGCAAATGAAGGGAAATAAGTACAGAGATGAAGACTAAACCGGCCCATGCCAGTGTGGAAAATGGTCTTCATAAGGTATATGAAGACCAAAACGGCTTGTCTGGGGGGCAGAATTGTCTTTCACATCCCCCTTCTTAGGAAGTTTTATGAGTGTCTCGGACGGTTCTTCTGTATCATTTTTGTCCAGAGACATGAATTGATACATGAGAACCGTCTCCGTCCCCTTACGTCAGATCCGGTTTAATCCAGATATTTTTAAAATCAACTTGTCCGTGGGCATTTAACTTTACACCTCTAATGGATGGGTCGAAGGTGGACTCAATGCTTTTATGAACCAGAAAGACGACCGCCTGCTGTGAAATTAGACGTGCCTGCATATCTGAAAATATCAGCGAACGGTCCTTTTCAGTCGAAGTCGAGAGAATGGCTTCTATCTTTCTATCAATAAAATCCGTGGTGCTCTGACTTAGATGCTGCCGTAAAAAGCTAAAGCCGGATTTGTAGAGTTCGAGTTTCGACAATTCCTTTTCTCCCCACACAGCCTCAAATAAAATACAGTCTGCTTGATCGATATATTCCTCTTTCAGTATTTCATCCCAGCCGAGAATCGTTACCTCAATCAAGATGCCATATTGGGCGGCTTCGGTTTTAATCCATTCTGCATCAGGTTGATGACGGTCATAGGTGAAAAGTTGAACAGGTTCTCCATGATAGTCTGATGTCTGCATAAGAAACCCAATTTCCTTATCCTCCACGTTTGGGGAAGTCGCGAGTAGCGAGTGGTGCATTTCAAAACTAAAAGAAGGGGCCATCCTTGGCGGCCCAAGATCAGCAATTAGTTTCTTTCGGTCAATCAGTTTATTTAAAGCTTGCCGAAAATGAATGTTTTGCAGCGGGCCGGTCTTTTTCCGCAAATTGAACGTAAACAGGGTGCTTCCTTCATAACTTCCTTTAATGCGTTCATGGCCCGAATTGCCAAAGTATTGGCCTTCGCCTGTGTTGACAAAAATGCTGCTTTTATCCTCTAACAATTCTACTTCATACTCTTTTGGCACATTCAAGATTTCAAACCGGTCGATGAAGGGCCTTCCTTCATAATAATGGGGATTGGCTTCGAGAACGCAGTAATTGGCATTGTATGTATGAACCATGAAAGGTCCAGATCCGATATAACCCGTACTCCCTAAAGGAATAATCGAGAGAGCCGGAAAGCTGAGGAAGGGCAGGAATAGGGCATTTTGTTTGTACAAATGGAAGCGTACTGCATACGGGTCCAAACATTCGATGGAACGGATATTCTCGACAAGCCATAATTGTTTAAAATCCGGTCGGGTAAGCAATGAAAACGTGTCATGTATGTCTTTCGAGGTCAGTTCCGTACCGTTGTGGAACAGGATTCCTTTTTTTAGATAGAACGTCCACTCTGTTTGATCCTCGTTGCATTCCCAATGATGGGCCAGTTTTCCCGCCGCTTTTTCAGATGAAAAATCATATGCAACAATCGTGTCATACACCTGCCTGATGAGATGGACGTCAAAGTCGAAGAAAGCTTGTGAAGGAATCATGGAATTGAAGGTGCGAAACATAGGGAGACGGATGATATCCTTCACTTCTTGTTTTTCGTAGCCGAAAAAATGAGTCAGCCATTGCAAAAGTTTGTTTTTTAAAGCGGGAGTGCCGTAACGTGCGGCAAGCTCCAATCCCTCCGTAATCTGTCCGGTTTTGAAAAGAGCAACCGCTTCGGCAAATACAGCATCGTCAACCGATTTTAAAAAAGTAAGGTGGGATTTGTTCCCGCGCCCGCGGCCGGGTGAAAAGGACACCAAGCCGGATTCCGCCAGCTTTGTTAAGATAAACTTTGCATTACGCTGCGAACAAAACAGAATGTTCGCAAGCTCTTCCATCGTGGTCGGAAAGGGTGCTTGATCAGGTTGATGCTTATAAAAATCCCGAATGGCTTTGTAGTCCTCGATTAATCTCATGTTCTCCCCCCTAAAAACTCGAAATAAAACCGCATCATTTCTTCTATTTTTACGATTGAAAACTCCCCTTACAATAAAAGCAAAGATAGGAAGGGGATGTAATCGTGTCGATATCATCTGTGAAGGTGAACAAAAAAACAATGAGTATTTGGAGGAATCAATCCTTCCTCATTCTGCTAAGTTCGACATTTCTACTGAGTATTGCCAATCGTATATATGAACTGCTGCTGCCATTGATTCTGTTGGAATTGACTAATTCTTCGGTTGCTGTCACCACGATGAGGACCTCGGAGTTATTGCCTAATTTACTGTTTGGCACCTTCATCGGTGTGTTCGTTGACCGCTTGAATAAAAAGAAGCTTGCCCTCTGGTCGATTGGTCTGCAAGCGGGGCTGCTCCTGTGCTTGGCCTGGATGTTAAAAATAGAAACCACTTTGCTAGCGCCCTATTATCTTATTGGATTCTTGCTGATGACTTTCAATTACGGATATTTCAATGCACAGGTAGGGCTGGTGAAAATGAACATCCCGCCCGAATATTTTAATTCAGCGAATGCCAAGTTTTCGTTCATTGAAACATTTGTTAGTGTGATGGGACCAGTCATTTCCGGATTGATGCTGCTGCTGCCGTTTTTCTATAATGGCCTGTTGGTGACCGCTTTTGCTTATATACTTTGCTTTGTCATACTGTTCCGATTATCACACCAATCGGAATCCCGCCGTCAGGCAAGCTCAGGTTTTATGGCCGACTTTATTGAGGGGTGGAATGCTTTCAAGACAAACAAAGCTCTATGGATGATGACCATGTTTATCATGGTATTAAATTCAACCATGGTAGTGGTCCAGACAACAGTGATTATTTTTGCAAAAATAGACCTTGGCCTCACGTCATCAAAAGTAGCGATGGTGATCTCGGCTGTCGGGATTGGCGGAATGGCGGGCAGTTTGTTGTCGGGCAAGCTGCGGAAGTCGTGGGGTCTCGGTGTGTTGTTCGGTGTGTCCGCAATTCTCCATACTGCTGCCTATTTGTTGATGTATATTTCAAATAATTACCATACGTTGATTATAGCACTGTTTATCAGTGGAATGGCTACATCATTTTATACCGTTTGTGCTTATACGTTCCGGCTTGAACAAACGTCACCCGAACTGATTGGCCGGATTAGCGGAATAACCGGAACGTTTTTCAGAGTGGGGATGCCGGTCACGGTCTATCTGTCGGGCTGGGTGATGAATGTTTGGGGAGCTGCTCCGATTTTTCTCGCGGCAGGGCTCGTGAATTTAATCGTGTTTCTTGCGTATCGCAAAACTTTTTTGTGGAAATTGAAGTAGGATTTCTTGGGGAGGGCTCATATATCCCTGTTCATTTTGGGAGGTTCATAACCACCGAACCCTTGAAAAAGCTAGTGGCCTGGTCGTTATTATAACGACTGAACACTAGGAAAAACCATGTCCCCGGTCGTTATGAAAGATATATATTTCTAACTTCTGGAATAAAAGAAACAATCTATTAGAAAAGAATTTAAAAATAACCTATGAGGTGAAATATGAAAAATTTGACCTTTCCCAATCCGGTCAAGAGAGAGTTCTATTACAAGCAATATGACGAATCACTGAAACACTGGAACATAGAAATAGAGACCTTGTATATCGAAACGACTTTTGGGAAAACACATGTGATTGCCTGCGGACCTAAGGATGCACAGCCGGTTGTTCTGCTTCATGGCATGACCGTAAGTTCGACAATGTGGTTTGCGAATGCTCCCGTTTGGTCCCAAAGCTATCGTATATATGCCATCGACACGATAGGCGATTTTGGAAAAAGCGAATGCATTCGCCCGGTCACAACCAGGCCGGAGTTAAACAGCTGGCTGAATGAGGTACTGGATGCCTTGAACATTGAAGTTTTTTATTTAATTGGTCACTCTATGGGGGGATGGATTGCACTTCAGTTTAGTTTGCAGTCTGATAGAGTTAAGAAATTGGTTTTACTGGCGCCAGTCATGAGTCTTTCTGGTTTAAACTGGAGATTCCCCTTCAAACTGCTCCCGGCAACTTTATTAAAAAACTCCTATTCTATAAGAAAATTGTATGAGTGGATGTTTGCAAAGCAAAATACGCCCAGCCCATTATTGTACAAACAATTCCTGGCAGGTTATAAACTTGGGAAAATTCAATTAAAAGTGGCTCCAACCGTCATGAAAGAAGCAGAACTGAAAGGATTGCGGCCAGAAACTTTAGTTTTAATTGGTGAGGAAGAGGTGATTTATTCCTCTGTCCAAAAGGCAATAAAGCGTGCTGATGAAGCGCCGAACATGACAGTACACCTGATTCCGGCCTGTTCGCATTGTCTGCCTGCTGAACAATCTTATATGGTGAACGATTTGGTTAATCAGTTTTTGGCGGAGAGGTAAAGGGAGGGAACAACGGGCAATCGAAAATTCCCCATTTGTTAGACCGTGCCATGGGGTGGGCTAAAAAGCATGTCCAAACAAGCAAAATGAACTTTATTAGCGAAAATGTTAAGAGGATAGACATCATTCTATCCTCTTTAAATTCCTTTTTATTAAACTATCTAAGTTTAATGAATACCCGCCAACCAGTACATAAATACAAAGACAACAACAAAGGTTAAGACTGCCCCTGCTATTGTTTGATTGCGGATGTCTTTGCCATGTTTGATGTGGTTGATTAATTGCACAAAATTCAAGAACCAAACAACACCAATAAGCGGTACGGCTAATAATAGAACATACGGCATGATGAACCTCCTTATATATCTTCCTACGGTTGATTTTAATACAAAGGTTACTTCTATAGATATTAATAATTTTGGAGGTCTAGACAGATATTTATTAATAAGTAAGTGTTAATGCATAAGAAGCAGTGTCTACTGAGGTTGTTGCACTTATTCCGGAAATGAATACATGGGGACGGTTCTGCTGTATCATTTCTATCCAATGACATAAATTGATGCATGAGAACCGTACCTGGAAGCCCAAAGGAACAGTAAGCTGTTCCTTTTCCTGTTTTCCAAGGTCTTCAAAGTCACAAAATACGGTATGCTAGGTACATGTTAAGAAAATCTTAAGATTTGCATCATGGGTTTATTAAGATTTGCTGGGTATCATGGTCTCAGGACGAAAGATAAAGGGGAGATTGGATATCCGATACAGATATAGAGGTGATTTTTTTTATGAATATATTAGTTTGTGACGATGATCAGGCAATTGTCGAAGCGATTGGTGTCTACTTAGAAAATGAAGGGTATCAAGTATTCACAGCCTATAATGGATTAGAGGCGATTGAAATCATTGATAACCAAACGATCCATTTGATTATTATGGATATTATGATGCCCAAGCTGGATGGGATACGAGCAACGATGAAAATTAGAGAAGCTAACAACATCCCTTTGATCATGCTTTCAGCCAAATCAGAGGATTACGATAAAATTCTGGGGTTAAACGTCGGTGCGGATGACTACATAACAAAGCCATTTAACCCACTGGAATTAATTGCAAGAGTGAAATCCCAGCTGAGACGATACACAACCTTGGGTAGTCTTGAAACCAAGAGTCATGTTTATCAAACGGGAGGGCTCGTAATCGATGATGAAAGTAAAACAGTTACGGTCGATGGAGAGGCTGTTCACCTGACACCGGTTCAATATAAGATTTTAAAGCTGTTGACGGCTAACGCCGGCAGAGTTTTTTCCATGGAAGATATCTATGAAAAAGTTTGGAACGAAACGGCATATAGTCCGGAAAACACGGTTTCCGTTCATATTAGAAAAATCAGAGAGAAAATAGAAATCAATCCTAAAGAGCCAAAATATTTAAAGGTGGTGTGGGGAGTTGGATACAAGGTTGAAAAAATATAGCCATTCAATCATAACCAAGATAATTGTGTTTCTCCTGGTGGTTACCTGTTTTACAGGCTTAATTAAAACAATTGTTGATGTAGAAGTGGTTCACGACGGGGAATTTAGCAGTGCTTTTCAAGACAATTATTTTCAAAGCCATTCCTATGTAAAAGAAAGTGGTTACCTTGCGGAGGATCTCACCCGGTTGGTTGGGTTCTATAAGAGTGAAGAACATATTTTAAATGGCGGAACGGTCGATGAGGATGAATTAAAAAGACGAGAACAAGAGTTATTTTATGACTTTCAAAGTAATTCAAAGAGTTATAATCCCAATTTAACAGAAGCGGAAAACTTTGAAAAATTTAAAACTGAATACGCAGATAAGATCGCCCAAGTTAGGGATGAGCTGATAAGGAATGATTTAAGGGATTTTCATTCGCTATTGCAGAGGGTAGAAGAGGTTAAAAATCCTTTTTATTATGCCAGTGATGGTGTCAATGTCTATAAGAACAGCTCGAATACAGCAAAAGAACAGTTTAAATCCTTTCCTTCCTATTTAATCCTAGAAGACTATAAAAATGAGCTGTACCCAAAAGAAGCGGAGGAGAATGAAAATCTCCATCAGGCGATCCAAAGTAAAGAGGATTGGGACCCAAAAGGCCAGGCCGTATATGTAGCTTATTCGAAAGAGTTTTTACAAACGAAAATCCAAGACTGGAAAGAGACCAAAGCTATAGCAACGGCCAGCTTTTATAAATTGCTAGCCTATCTAACAGGTTTCATTCTTTCCTTCCTGTATCTAGTATTCGTGACGGGCAGAAAGTCATTCAAGGATGAAGAGCTTCACCTGCACTCGATTGATAAATTATTTGTTGAATTGAATATCCTCATATGTATGGGGTTAATGGCGTTATGGGTGGCCCTGTTGGATAACTTCGCATCATCAAACATCCCGAAATTGGTTATTCCGATTACAATCCCGATTTCGGCAGCAGTACTCTTATTCATCTTATCACTCATCAGGCATATCAAAAATCAAACCATCTTCAAGCATACTCTAATCTATCAAATTATTTATAGGCTAATTCAATTTGTCAGACATGTTTATGGGAGCGGAAGTGTTGCTGTAAAGACAGTATTAATCGTCATCGGATATCCAGTGCTGGTTGCTTTAACCTTTTTCATGTTTCCAATTACTATTGGGTTTGCGGCCTGGTTTGCCCTTAAGAAGGTAAAGGCTTTCCAAGCCATAAAGGAAGGCGTTGCAAAAATTAAAGAGGGCGATATTCATCATCGTATTTATGTTGGTGAAAAAGGAGAGTTTGCTGGTCTGGCTGAGAATATTAACAGCATTACTGATGGTTTAAATTCAGCGGTTGAAAGCGAACTGAAAAGTGAACGATTAAAAACGGAATTAATAACAAATGTCTCTCATGATATACGGACACCATTAACAGCCATCATTACCTATGTCGATTTATTAAAACAAGAGAAAGACCCTGTAAAAACAGAAAAATATCTTGAAGTACTGGATCAAAAGTCGAAGAGGCTTAAAACTTTAACGGATGATTTATTTGAGGCAGCAAAGGCGTCCAGCGGAAATATTCCAGTTCAATTGGGGAGGGTCGATATTGTCTCGTTAGTCACTCAGGGGCTAGGGGAAGTGAGCGATAAAATAGAAGCTTCCGGGTTAGATTTCAAAATCAATTATCCCGATGAAAAGTTATATGTCTTAGCCGATGGAAAATTATTGTGGAGGTCCATTGAGAACGTATTATCCAATACTTTCAAATATGCGCTCCCAGGGTCAAGAGTATATATTCAATTCGAGGATGCAGGGAACGTGATTCTACTTACCTTCAAAAACATGTCTGCTTATGAATTAAATATTTCAGCAGATGAGTTAATGGAACGTTTCAAAAGAGGAGATGAATCCAGAACCAGCCAAGGCAGCGGCTTAGGACTCTCTATTGCCCAAAGCCTCATTGAAAATCAAGGAGGAAAGTTTGCCATTCAAATTGATGGAGACTTATTCAAGTCAATGATCTATATGCCGAAGGATCAATGACAGCCTTCCAATCAAATTAAGTGCCTGTCACTTCCCGCATGTTTATTCGGGGCGTGACAGGCACTTTTTTTTGAGGCATGGGGACGGTTCTTCTGCATCATTTTCGTCCAAAGACAAATATTGATGCATGAGAACCGTCCCCGTGCTTCATTATTGACCCAAAGTACTTTCTACCTGGTTAGCTTGCAGTCTTTGTTTCTTAGCTTTCCGGAAGTGGAATAGTTCGTAGAATGTCGGAATGACGATCAGTGTCAGCAGGGTGGACACGATGAGTCCGAAAATAACTACGACGGCAAGTCCCTTGGAAACAAGGTTTAGGCTCATTGCTGATTCATGTGCAAACAAGAGTGGCAGCATGGCGAATACTGTTGCAAGGGCAGTCATCAAAATAGGCCGTAAACGTACGGTACCAGCTTCCAAAATCGCTTCGCGAATACTCATTCTTTCCTCGTTATGACGGATCCGGTCAACCAGCACGATCGCATTCGTTACCACAATTCCGACGAGCATCAGCATTCCGATACCAGAAGAAATATTAATGCTTGAGTTGGTAACAACCAGCCCTAACAGTGAACCGATGGCTGCAAGCGGCAACGAAATCAGGATGGCGACGCTTGCCCGGAACGACTTTAAGGTCACAAGCAAAATCATAAATACGATTCCAATGGAGAACATGGCAAGCTTAGCGAGTTCCCCTAATTGGTCGGATGACTGCATGGATGAACCCGTAAGCTCTGCGCTTGTTCCTTTGGCAAACGTATCATCTTTGCTCCAAGTGACAAGCTGCTGCTGAATTTTGCCGGCCACGTCGACCATTTTGTCTGGATTGACTTGAGCCGTGACTTGAAGATAATGATGTCCGTCTTTAGTAAAAATGGTACCTTGCTGCTTACTTTCTTCAACCTTCGCAATGCTGGATAAAGCAACAGGTCCATTTGGTGACATCAGCTGTAGATTTTTCAAATCGTCTGCCGTTTGAACTTCTTTTAGTGCTCCTAATTTTACAGCGGTCGTCCGTCCGTCTATTTTGATGCTTCCAATTACAGCAGGCTGAAGCATCGCATAAATGGACTGGGAGATTTCCTGCGCATTTGCTACTTTTGAATCTACCTGAATGGTGATGGTTGGCTTTGTATTTTGATCGTTACTTTCTACTTTTATTACACCATCGATGCCACCGATTTTTTCCTTTACCTTATCAGCTGCTTTTTTAATGTCAGTATCATTTTTTCCAATAACATCAACAGAAACAGTCGTTTTGTTGGCTCCTAGCAAACCAGCTGTATCTGCAGTCAGTTCCGCATTTGGAAACTGGTCTTTAGTTTTTCGGATGTCTTTTACAAATTTAGCAGAATCGGTCCCTTCCTTAGGGAAAACCATAAAGCGGACGACGTTTGCATCCTGCAGATTGCCGTATTGTGCCGCTTCCTCATTGACTCCTGCAATGGCAATATGGGTTTTTACACCCTCTTTATCAGCAAGGATGTTCTCCATTTTCGCAACCCCATCTTCCATTTCGCTAAATGGAGTTCCGTTTTGATAGCGAAGACCGATTTCTATATAGGCGGAATCCTTTTGGTCAACAGACCCTTTAGGCATGCTCACAAATAATCCGACAGACCCGACGACAACGAGAACGGCTATGGTGATTGGCAGCCATTTATGGTTAAGCGACCATTTCAACAGCGATGGGTAGAAGGAATTCTTCTGTTTTTCTTTCACCTTTACCTTTGTCATCATACGAGCGCTGAGTGCTGGTACCACTGTCAACGAAACTAGCAGCGACGATAGTAAGGAACAAGTAATCGTAATAGCGAACGGGGCAACAATATCCCGTAAGCCTCCAGAAACAATCAGCATTGGAAGGAATACTGCCACCGTTGTGAGAGTGGATGATGTGATGGCTGCACCCACTTCTTTTACCGCATCGATCAGAAAAGCAGGGGTTAATTCATTATCTTTCTTTCTTCGATAAATATTTTCGACTACCACGATGCTGTCATCCACTAGCCGTCCAACAGATACGGCAATTCCTCCGAGCGTGAGGATGTTTAAGGTAACGCCAAAGAAGGAAAGGAGAATCATCGTAATACAAAGTGACAGCGGAATGCTGACAATCGTGATCAGGGTCATTCGGAAACTGCGCAGGAATAACCAGATAATAAGCGTTGCAAATAATGCTCCAGTCAATACTTCTCTTGTCATCGAATTGATGGAATCAAGAACTGTATCGCCCAAATTCATCACAATCGTTGCTTGGAGCGTTCCCTTATAATCTTGATTGATTTTTTTAACGGTGTCTTGGACCTCTTGCCCAAGCGTTACGGCATTGGAGGTGGAATCCTTCTGAATAACGACGTCAATGAAATTCTTCCCGTTCAAATGGGTAATGCTTTGGGTATCTTTTTGCATGGTAATATCGGCAACATCCTGTAGTTTAGTGTCACCATTTAACTGGATGTTTTTGAGGTCGTTAAGCGATTCTAGTTTGCCTGTTACGATAATGCTCGTTGCTTCGTTATTTAGCGTTTGCTCACCCATTGCGACGGATGCATTTTTTCCTTGAAGAAGGGTATAAAGTTTTTCAAGCGGGAACCCAGCAGCGGCTAATTTTTCTGGATCGACTTTAATCATTACCTGTTGATTTTTCCCGCCGTTTACGATGACATTGCCGATACCTTTTAAGTCTTGGAACATCGGCATAATCTCATTTTCTACAAGATTTAGCTCAGTATTGCCAACTTCCTTATCAAAGGTGAGGCCTAATTCTACAATTGGAATTTCAGATGTGTTCAGGTTGACAACGTATGGTTTCATGACTCCATTAGGGAGATTGACCATCGAAATTCTTTCTTGTATTTGCTGTTTTGCCTCTTTTACATCAATGCTGGACTCAAAGGTGACGGTCAACTGGGTAAAGTTATTCCCGGTTTGTGCGACTACATTTTGTTTTCCTCTAACGCCGTTTATGGCTTTCTCAATTGGCTGTGTAACCTGTTCATCCATGCTGACGGCATCGACACCGTTTCCGACGACAGAAATCGTAACGTACGGCTGATCAGCAGATGGCATTAGCTCCATTGGAATCGTAGTGTAACTGAAAATACCAAAAATCATTGAGGCAAGTACGGAAAAGGTTAATGCCGCTTTATTCCGTAACGCCCACTTGGTAAACCAAGTCATAATATGTACCCCCTAGTACAAAAGTATTACAAACAGGTAAATTATACCTTTTTTGCCACATTCTGAATAGTCCGTTTTTGTTAAATTTACAAAAAAATAACCTTAGAGGACGATCCAGCTGGCATTTTGTATTTAACACTCTTGATTATAGGGCCACAGGGCAATTCCAATGTAGTAACCAAAGTCAATAATTCTATGTGACTTTCGTCATAAATGAGGCATTGGGACGGTTCTTGTGCATCATTTTTTTATGGGTCTCCTTGACAAAAGTCTGCAATTAAGATTCTTTTTGCGGCTAATAACACAGATGTCATTGAAAAAACAGTTGCAGAAGGGAAGATTCAGACGAGGTCTCTTAATTAAATGCAAGATAGTGGCAATAAATAATATAATGGGTAGATAAGCCAAATGTGTAAGGCAGGGAATATGAATGAACGATCATCTGCAACCAGATACCCCAAATCCAAATATTAATCGAAATGGACTTACACCTGAATTCATTGAAGCCGGTCATAAATTCAGGGAAAAATTGCTCTATAGAATTCAAATTGGTGATCGGGAGTTGATAGCTGACTTTGAAAAGGATCCATTTTTGAAGTTAAGTGATGACCAATTTAACCTTCTAAACAGAGTCCCAAATAATAAAATGCGATCCTATAAAAATATTCTATTATCACACAATACTCTCTATAGCTATGCAGCAGAAAAAGGCGGATTAAGTCCATGGCAATGCCACTTTATCTCAGAAAAATATGCCATAATGATTGAGCATGCCGAAACCATTACTAAACTGGATAAAATTCATTCATATATGGTAAAGGAGTATTCTGACCCCACAATTAGAAAATCAAATAGCGGCAGCTTAACAATTGTGGAGAAAGCAGAAAACTATATTGAGATGAACTTTGCAGAGGACATTTCGATGGAGGAAATAGCCCGAAAAATACATGTTCATCCGTCTCATTTAATGCGGACGTTTAAAAAAGAAAAAGGCATAACAATTAGTAATTACCGGAATCTAAGAAGAATGAAGGAAGCAAAGGAGCTCATCCTAAACTCTAATCTTACGATGACGGAAATTGCCATCATGGTTGGCTTCAGCAATCCCCAGTATTTCTCCAAATTTTTTAAAGAGGTAGAAGGAATCACCCCAGTCGAATTTAAAAAGCAGAAAAAGAAATGAAGGGCGCTTGAGTATTTCATGCGCTTATTTTCTGCGTTCTAGGACTTTTTTTTAAAACAGAAATTTCGCAATTATACTATAAAAGGATGCAACTATAATATAAAAACGTTTTCAAAATCAGATATATACTTAATTTCAAGAAATAAATTAAGCGTTTGCAAAATCTACAGGAAAAAATGGGGGCTTTATATGAAGAAGTTTGGAGTAAGAGACCAGGTTGGATATGCGCTAGGGGATATAGGGGGAAGTTTTGTTAACTTATATATAGGTGGATTTTTCTTGATTTTTTGTACTTATGTATTAGGTGTAAGCCCTTACTTTATGGGAACGATGTTTTTGTTGGGTAAATTCTTTGATGCAATTTGCAATGTGGTTATGGGTACTCTTCCTGACCGTTGGAAATTAGGTAAATCTGGCGATAAATTTTTGCCGTATATTAATATTTCTAAATGGATTTTAGCCGCTTCCTGTTTATTAGCATTTGCAAACGTATCCAGTTGGGGATCTGCAGCAACTCATATATGGGTAGTATTCATTTATTTATTCTTCTGTGTTGCATATACAGCCGATTCCATTCCTTACGGTTCGCTTGCATCTGTTATTACAAATGATCCTGTTGAACGCACAAAATTATCTCGTGCCCGTGCTATTGGCGGTATGGTTGTCGGCCTTGGATTTTTATCATTCGTTCCAATGTTTATTTACGATAAGGCTGGAAAAGTGGTTCCGGAAGCATTCTTTCAAATTGCCATCGTCTTCAGTATTTTATCCGTTTTAGCTTATACAGGACTTGTAAAATTATCAACAGAACGTATTCGTGATGAAAATGGCCCAGGAACAAATTCCGACTATCAATTTAAGGATGCGTTTATGGTAGCGATTAAAAATAGACCGTTAATCGGAATGATGGTTGCATCAATTGGCTCACTCCTGATGATAAATGGCGTAAGTCAATTAGCTCCAATTGTCTTTGCAGAACGTTATCATATGCCAAGTGCTTTCGCTATTAACTCTTTCATTAGCATTGGTATTACGCTTGTGTTATTCGCCATCGTTCCTAAACTCGTTGTAAAGTTTAATAAAAGAAATTTAGTTATTGCTACAGCATTCTTCAGTTTAGCAGCATCACTAGTATTGACATTAGTTACAATCGAAAATGTATACGTGTTCATGGTTTTATATAACCTTGCTACAATCGGCTCAGCTGTCTTCGTTATGGTTGTTTGGGCTCTTGTAACAGATTGTATCGATTATGCAGAACTGCAAACTGGAAAACATTACGAAGGAACACTTTACTCCCTCTATTCCTTTGCTCGTAAAGTAGGGATGGGATTAGGTTCTGCGATCGGAAGTTACGCTTTAGGCTGGGTGGGTTTCGTTTCCGGAGCAAAATCTCAATCACCGGCAGTGGCCGAAGGCGTAGCAAAAATGTATACCGGTATGCCAGTCCTTGCATTCATCCTCATATTGATTGGTGTGGGTTTAATCTATAACCTTAATGCGAAAAGAACCAATGAAATGTATGCAGCATTAAAAGAAAGAAGAGCGTCTTAATAAGGTGCTCCCTATACGGTGATGCTTTATAAAATGAAATGGCAGGAGAGGTTTATATGCGTACTAGATTTCTTTCAAAACTGACAAATGGGGAAGTCGAAGAATATTTAAATAGAAATGATATCATATTTGTTCCTGTTGGAGTAACAGAAACACATGGAGCTTTACCGCTGGATTCTGAAACGGTTCTTGCAGAAGCGATTGCATTAAAAATGGCCGAAGAATCAGATGGGCTTGTATTGCACAACCTGCCTTATTTCTTCCCAGGCGGAACGATTGTCGGCCGGGGGACGATTCAAATGAGCGTAAAAGACGGAATGGCTTATTTAGATAAAATCGCCAAGTCACTACTAAACCAAGGCTTTAGACGGCAAATTTATATCACCAGTCATGGTCCAGCTTACTTGACTGTAAGCGGGATGGTTCGTGATTTCTTTGATGAAACGAAAGTGCCTGCTCTTTATATGGACGTATTAAAGGCAGCTGAGGCAGCCAAGTTCAATCTAATGGATGCATTCCATGATATGTCGATTGGTGCTTATAAAATTCTAGGCAGATTAGAAGATGTTCCATTGAATGTACCTGAATCTCATTCTGTAACTTATGATGTGCAGCATATGTTAGCAGGGATGAGTAAGAATCCTGGTAATACATTAGGAAAGTACGCTTATCAATCCGGTGCAGTGGGTTCTTACTTCTATGAGCCATCCGATCATATGGCTACACCGCTTTTGACAACACCAGAGGAAAGAGAAGAGCATGCAGAAGCTGGTGTACAAGCAATTAATGAATTTGTAAAAGCATTGGATATGCCGGCTATTGTTGAAACACTTCGTCAAGTCGATGAATATACGAGGGATACCGTTCTTCCAAAATACGGGGCACATTTGCAAGGCAGAAATGCATAAATTTCAATAAATAAATGAGATTTCAAAAAGCGATTCCTAATATTGGAGTCGCTTTTTTTTCGAAAACTGGTTTCTACCGCCGCCAGAAAAACCATATATATAAAGTAAAAGTTCACAGAGGGTAGATACATTGGACAAACAAAATAGCCGATTTAGATGGGTTGTATTTGCTTCAGTACTGTTTACTTATTTATTCATGTCGAGCCAGCGAACTGCTCCGGGATTGATTACGGACCAAGTGATGAGGGATTTTCATGTAACAGCAACAACGATTGGTTTACTTGCAAGCATTCAATTTTTTGTTTACACTGGTTTGCAAATTCCGATGGGGATTATGGCTGACCGATTTGGCCCCAATTTTTTTCTCATTATCGGTGCGATCCTTACGGGTCTCGGTACCATCATTTATAGTCTCGGCACCCATGAATTTGTCTTGTTTTTTGCCAGAATCCTGACGGGGATGGGGGATGCGACCATCTGGGTCAATATGGTGTTAATCTTGAGCCAATGGTTTAGTGCGAAGGAATTTACCCGCTTAATCGGTGTGGCAGCAATGACGGGGAGTCTTGGTTTTCTTTTGGCGACAGTCCCATTCTCCTTATGGATTGACCTGTTTGGTTGGAGGGCAGCGTTTTTTTCAACAGGCCTATTATTATGTCTATGTGGCATTTTCCTATATTTTGTGCTCGTCAAAAAGCCAAAACAAATCTTACCTGATAAAACAATAACTGAAAAAAGTGAGATCCAACGGGAAAAAACGTTGGTTTTACTGCGAAGAATTGTTTCATATCGCCAGGCATGGGCGTTATTCTTATGTCACTTTGGGATTGTCGGAACGTATGTAGGTTTTATCGGTTCATGGGCAGTGCCCTATGGGATGGATATGTATGGAATGACACGTTCCGAGGCGAGCCGGCTTATTTTGATTGGTCTGGTTGGGGCACTGATTGGTGCTCCTTTATCCGGCTGGATTTCAAGCCGGTTAGAGATGATTAAACGCCCTTATGTGGTTGTCCATATTATTCTAATCTTGAGTTGGTCTACCTTTCTTTTATTTAAAGGGAATCCTCCCAATTTCTTGTTAACGATGCTTTTCTTTGTTATTGGTCTTGCGTATGGGGCAAATGCCTTAACGTTTGCTGCTGTTCGTCAATCTTTTCCAATCATGGAATCTGGCCTTGCCTCCGGATTTGCGAATACAGGTGGATTCTTGAGTGCCGTATTGCTGCCAAGTATTTTTGGAAATGTCTTGGATCACTTTCAGACCGCTTCAGGCAGTGTAAGTGCCGGCTACTACCATGGTCTCATCACACCAGTCATCTTCTCCATAATTGGCTTGATTGGAGTGATCACGATCAAGGAATGAGGCATGGGGACGGTTCTTCTGCCTCATTTTTTATTTGTCTAGACTGGTTTCGTAAATGTTTTCAGGTTTTATTTGCGATTTTAAGGGTTTTATTTGCGAATCCAGCACTTTTACTTGCGATTTTACGAGTTATATTTGCGAATTCGACCCCTTTATTTGTGAAATCCTTAAGCAGTAATGTTTTTTAAGTATTTTTCTTTGAGGGTTAGTTCCCTGTCACTTTCAAGCCTTACTTGGCAGGAGGACTGCCCTCCCGTTTCTCTATTGTTTTTTTGAAATCCGGTTGGCAATAATGTAATATTAGTTAAATCAAATGGTGCTTGGACATGCGAAAGGCACTAATTTTTTTATATGGAGGCCAATTGTGGATAATAACGATATATTAATACGGCTGCGATATGCGCTGGAACTAAAAAATAAAGAAATGGCTGAGATCTTTCAGCTTGGCGGTGTTGATGTAACAGTTCCGGACGTAATAAAGATCCTCACGAAGGAAGATGATGAAAGCGAAGACCAGCTTAAATGTAATAACAGTATGTTCGATTCGTTTTTAAATGGATTTATTGTCTATAAAAGAGGAAAGCAAGAGCCAAAACCAGGACAGCCTGAATCATATGAACCGTCAATTAAGAAAAGTGCAAACGTTAATAATCTCCTCTTGAAAAAAGTAAAAATAGCTTTAGCATTAACTACTGACGATATGTTGGATATTTTTGAGGAAGCAGGAATCACGGTTTCAAAAGGGGAACTCGGCGCTTTATTAAGAAAAGAAGGGCACAAGAATTATAAAGAATGCGGCGATAAATACGCCAGGAACTTCTTAAAAGGACTGGCGATTAAATATAGAGGATAAGCCTTGCAGGTGATGACATGATACATACCTACTTAGGGGAGACAATACGTTTTGAGATCAAGTACAAAAATCGTACATCTGTAGGAATGACGATTGATAGCTATGGAAATGTAGAAATCCAGGCTCCGAAAGGGACATCTGATGAAAAAATTCTTCAGTTATTAGAGGAAAAATGGGACATCATTCAGCGAAAATTAAAGGAAATGAAGGGCAGGCTGGACGGGCCACAGGAAAAGGCCTATAAGCATGGTGAAAGCTTCCTTTATTTAGGGAATACCTACCCCATACAGATCATCCAGGATAAAAATATAACGGAGGACCGTGTATCGTTTGAAGGTGAAAGGCTGCATATATATGTGAAACAGCTTGATGATGAAAAAATCAAACAAGCCTTAAAGCGATTTTATTATCAGCAATGTAAGGCTTTAGTGGAGAAAAGCATATCCTCCTATCAAAGCCACTTCAAAACAAAGCCACGTTCCATTCGGATCACGGATAGCAAAACCACATGGGGAACCTGTGATTCAAAACTGCAGTTAACCTTTAACTGGAGACTGGCAATGGCACCACGAGAAGTAATTGACTATGTAGTCGTTCACGAAATGTGCCATATGGTTCACTTGAACCACGACCGATCCTTCTGGCGCCTGGTAGGAAAAATAATGCCTGATTATAAAGAAAAGGAAAACTGGCTGAATTTATCAAGTTGGAAAATGACAGTTTGAGGCATGGGGACGGTTCTTCTGCCTCATTTTTTATTTGCCTATTAATTTTTTTCGACGTCAAAAGTCGTCAATTTTTTTGTGTGGTAATAATGCGAAAACCTTTAGCAGCAAAGTTTTTTTAGTATTTAATTAAACGTTTGAATAACAGACAAATATTTTAATCGCTTATTAGGGTTTATGCTTTCATAACAGGCATGACCGAGTTTTTAAACAAACGTTTGTATAGATTGCTAGAAGGGAAATCTGACGAAGATTGACAATGGTAGTTGAGGTTAGGGTGTTTGATCGGTTTGGAATATAAATTCTTCGTTTTTCTTCTTGTTTATTCAGCAATTTTTTTGCCTCAAAAAGCAGTCAATTCCCCGCTATGAATAGATCTTGAACAGATTTAATCAGACGTTTGTGTAAACGACAATAATTTTAGCCGTATAATAAATAATTGCTTATTTTTGTTCACTATTTATTAATTTTAACCAAACGATTATTTAAAAAAAGCGAATGGGGAATTATGTCGGAATTTGGGTAGCGCTATAAAAGGCCAGCCTCCCTAACATTAATCGTAAAACAGGAGACTGTCCCTTTTTTGGTGCTAAACTCTAGATACATTATTATTAACCTGCTCCAATTTAGTGGCGATTGCAGTAACCATATCCTTCGTTACATTAGGAAGCTGAGACTTTAAGATTGCATTAACCACCGGTCCCGTTGCGCCACCGGCAGTGAGCTCAAGAAAGCCTGTGATCTTCGTTTTATTTTTATCCACCGCTTCTGCTAGAAAATATCCTTCACCAGTAAGTCCTTCATTTACTCCCTTTAACTGAAATGTAATCTTTGTCGGTTCGATCCATTCTTTTATGGTGACCATCAGACTCATCTTTTTCTTTATAAATCCGATGTTACTATTAAACTCCCAAATAGATTGACGGTTCGTAAATTTTCGATGTTGAATATATCCGGGGATAAGAGGAGCCCAATTATCCATATCCTTAACAAACTTCCAAACCTTATTGATCGGGACATCCACCTCAACTTGATGCATTCCGGTTGGCATTCATTTTTCCTTCTTTCCGTTACAATATAAGATCTTCTTATATTTATATGTTTCATTATTTAAAGGGAGATTTGTCCCTTATAGCTTGGGCGAAGGATATCAATGGTTTCAGATGTACCGTGGCTTTTAATTCAATAAGGATGAGGTATAAAGTTTGGGATTCATCTAAAAAAAATGAAAAAATAGATTGACGTGTTAAAAATAATCTAGTAATATAACATTTGTCGCTAAGAGATATGGCGAAAAACATTTTATCTCTAAAAAACAGTTGACATTTAAAGATCACTACAGTAATATTAATTACTGTTGCTGAATTAAGTTGCTAGCCTCTTGAAAAAAGCGGTTGACTAGTTCAGAAAGAGATGATATATTATTATTCTGTCTCTGATAAAATTGTTCTTTGAAAACTAAACAAACAAAAACGTCAACAAACAATAATTATCATGTTTCTTCTATATTAAATAGAAAACATGAGCCAACGTAACATTTTTGAGCTAATCAACTCAACTTTATTGGAGAGTT
>NZ_JAGYPF010000005.1 GCF_018343535.1 Neobacillus rhizophilus | reverse complement strand
ATCCTTAGAAAGGAGGTGATCCAGCCGCACCTTCCGATACGGCTACCTTGTTACGACTTCACCCCAATCATCTGTCCCACCTTAGGCGGCTGGCTCCTTACGGTTACCCCACCGACTTCGGGTGTTACAAACTCTCGTGGTGTGACGGGCGGTGTGTACAAGGCCCGGGAACGTATTCACCGCGGCATGCTGATCCGCGATTACTAGCGATTCCGGCTTCATGCAGGCGAGTTGCAGCCTGCAATCCGAACTGAGAATGGTTTTATGGGATTGGCTCCACCTCGCGGCTTCGCTGCCCTTTGTACCATCCATTGTAGCACGTGTGTAGCCCAGGTCATAAGGGGCATGATGATTTGACGTCATCCCCACCTTCCTCCGGTTTGTCACCGGCAGTCACCTTAGAGTGCCCAACTGAATGCTGGCAACTAAGATCAAGGGTTGCGCTCGTTGCGGGACTTAACCCAACATCTCACGACACGAGCTGACGACAACCATGCACCACCTGTCACTCTGTCCCCCGAAGGGGAAATTCCTATCTCTAGGAGTGTCAGAGGATGTCAAGACCTGGTAAGGTTCTTCGCGTTGCTTCGAATTAAACCACATGCTCCACCGCTTGTGCGGGCCCCCGTCAATTCCTTTGAGTTTCAGCCTTGCGGCCGTACTCCCCAGGCGGAGTGCTTAATGCGTTAGCTGCAGCACTAAAGGGCGGAAACCCTCTAACACTTAGCACTCATCGTTTACGGCGTGGACTACCAGGGTATCTAATCCTGTTTGCTCCCCACGCTTTCGCGCCTCAGCGTCAGTTACAGACCAGAAAGCCGCCTTCGCCACTGGTGTTCCTCCACATCTCTACGCATTTCACCGCTACACGTGGAATTCCGCTTTCCTCTTCTGCACTCAAGTCCCCCAGTTTCCAATGACCCTCCACGGTTGAGCCGTGGGCTTTCACATCAGACTTAAAGGACCGCCTGCGCGCGCTTTACGCCCAATAATTCCGGACAACGCTTGCCACCTACGTATTACCGCGGCTGCTGGCACGTAGTTAGCCGTGGCTTTCTGGTCAGGTACCGTCAAGGTACCGGCAGTTACTCCGATACTTGTTCTTCCCTGACAACAGAGCTTTACGACCCGAAGGCCTTCATCGCTCACGCGGCGTTGCTCCATCAGACTTTCGTCCATTGTGGAAGATTCCCTACTGCTGCCTCCCGTAGGAGTCTGGGCCGTGTCTCAGTCCCAGTGTGGCCGATCACCCTCTCAGGTCGGCTACGCATCGTCGCCTTGGTGAGCCGTTACCTCACCAACTAGCTAATGCGCCGCGGGCCCATCTGTAAGTGTCAGCCGAAACCGACTTTCAACCTTCCCTCATGCGAGGGAAGAAATTATCCGGTATTAGCTCCGGTTTCCCGAAGTTATCCCAGTCTTACAGGCAGGTTGCCCACGTGTTACTCACCCGTCCGCCGCTAACCACCGGGAGCAAGCTCCCTGTGATTCGCTCGACTTGCATGTATTAGGCACGCCGCCAGCGTTCGTCCTGAGCCAGGATCAAACTCTCCAATAAAGTTGAGTCGATTAGCTCAAAAATGTTACGTTGGCTTCGTTTCAAATGAAACGAATATTATTGTTTGTTGACGTTTTTGTTTGTTTAGTTTTCAAAGAACTATCTACTAATCTATCGATTAGCGGCATTTTTTATATTAACATAATGTCTTCTATTTATCAACCTACATCAAGATAATTTATGAAACAGAACTTTTCTTCCAACTATCTCGCATCAGCGACAATGATTATATTACTACTCAAATTAATGTTCGTCAACTGTTATTTTTAACTATGATAAAAGTTCATTTCAAATAGTATTTTTAAAAACGTTTAGTTTTCTTCAGCTTAGGAAAAAATACTTAAGTAATTTTTCTCAAGGAAGGGGCTGTTAACTTGAATTCCAATCCACTGAAAAAAGAAAATGATAAAGAATTCGTCGATTCTAGCGTTCAAGATCAATTAATCAATTCAACCGATTCAGATAAGACACCGGAATTTGACGAACTCGGAACACCACTTAATGAAATTTGAAATTCAAAACCCTTTGCTAGTGAAGTAGCTCTTCCTGGCAAAGGGTGTTTTTTAGGGTCCTTAACCTTGTTGTATTTCCAGCAACACAGGGCAATGATCACTTCCCATAACATGGGCGTGAATATCGGCATTTTTTATACGCTCACATAAAGTTTGCGAGACGATGAAGTAGTCGATCCGCCATCCGATATTTCTTTCCCTAACTTTATTCATGTATGACCACCACGTATAAGCTCCCTCTTTATCCGGATAGAAATGGCGGAAACTGTCGACAAATCCCGCCTCCAGAAGTGTTGACATTTTAGCGCGTTCTTCGTCTGTAAATCCCGAATTTCCTACATTTGATTTCGGATTCCTTAAATCAATTGCCATGTGGGCAACATTTAAATCGCCGCAAAAGATAACTGGTTTTATCTTATCCAGCTCTTGCAGATGCTGAAGAATCCGCTCCTCCCAATCCAAACGGTACCCTAACCTTGCTAAGTCTCTCTGGGAATTTGGTGTATATACATTGACCAAGAAAAAATCAGGGAATTCTATTGTAAGAATTCGGCCTTCATTTTCATCATCTTCCTGTCCTACTCCATATTTAACTGATAACGGTTCAGCTTTTGTAAAAACAGCCGTACCTGAATAACCTTTCTTAACGGCATAGTTCCAGTATTGATGATAGCCTTCTAACTCCAGACTAATTTGCCCTTCTTGCAATTTCGTTTCCTGAATACAAAAAATATCCGCATCCACTTCTTGAAAATATTCCAAAAAGCCTTTCTTCACACAAGCTCTAAGACCGTTCACATTCCAAGAAACTAGTTTCATTTATTGATCCTACTCCCTTATGACTTTTATTCTTTTTAATAAAGGTCATTGTATCAGCTTTAGGAGACACACGGAAAGAATTTTGTTCAGAAAATAAATGGAAAAAGGCAACGAATCGCTGCCTTTTTTAGGGGATAAATTTCTTTTCAATTAATTGATAGTCAAAAAGCTGTGATACAGGAACAATTTTGATATTCTTCTTTTTAAACTCATCCATCGACTGCAAAATTCCGTTCGAGCAGACTTTCCCAGTCACTCCAACATGGCCGATCGCAATAGCCTTTCTTTTCAACTCTGTCTTTTTTACCAGCAGGTTCATCTGTTTTCGGACATGCGCGGAGGATGTAATATCATCCAGAAAGACATCATTTTTTAATAGAGGAACACCCATTTCGGCTGCAATCTCAGGAAATTTCGATTTGCTGCTAGTGCCACTGTCAACGATATATAGATTTTTTTCTTTGGCTACCTCTACAATCGCGCGGACAATTTTTTCATTTTCCACAGCCAACGAACCCATGTGATTATTTAGCCCAACAGCATACGGAACACTCTTAACAGCCTCTAACACACGTTCTCTTACTTGCTTTGGGGATAGGTCAGCGGTAATGGGTTTAGGTCCAAGCCACGATCGTTTCCCTCTTTTCGGCTCCATCGGCAAATGAATCATGACTTCAAAGCCATTTTTATGAGCTAATTCTGCGTGTTTTTTTGAGTTATCTGTAAAAGGCATGACTGCAGCTGTAATAGGTACATCTCCTTCCAAAAAGTCACTCGCCCCTTTGATGCAGCCCCCAAAGTCATCAATAATAATGGCCGCTTTAAGCTGTTTTGCCTCTGATTCCTTTGCGATCACTTTTGTATTAATAGGCAGAACCAATAGTAAAAGGAGGAAAATCACGAATTTCTTCAATATAAAGACCCCCGTATGTGAGTTATTGAAGATATTTTCCCCTTGTTACACGTTATTAGTCCTAATGAAAAAGAGAGCTGAAAATTCAGCTCTCCCGTTAAAATTATTCTTCATCAAAAACGCGTACTTCTTTCATGGTGTCACCGTTTCTCATTGATCTTACAGCCTCAAGATCAGAAGTTACTTGCCCAAAAACAGTATGGACGCCATTTAAGTGCGGCTGTGATTCATGAACAATAAAGAATTGGCTGCCGCCAGTGTCTCTTCCCGCATGAGCCATGGAAAGTGAACCTGGTACATGCTTATGTGGATTACCTTCTGTTTCACACTTTATAGTGTAGCCGGGACCACCCATTCCTGTTCCTGTAGGGTCCCCCCCTTGAGATACGAAGCCCGGAATTACTCGGTGAAAAATAACCCCATTGTAAAAACCTGAGTTCGCAAGTTTCTCAAAGTTTTCAACTGTCCCCGGCGCTTCGTTTTGAAATAAATCAAACTCGATTTTCGCGCCATTTTCCATCAATATGTATCCTTTTTTAGCCATATATAACACTCCTTATGTAAAAAATCATCTTAATCATACACTTTTCATCAAAGAAAAGAAAGTATTGGCACATTTGCCCATTTATATTTCTTACAGGAGTGTGTTAAAATAATCTCACCCCTTCCGATCATTTCGCTTGTTGCGGGACACTTAACCACTGTACGGACGGAAGGGGCAGCCGAGACTTTGTCTCGGCTTTTTTATTTTTCTTCTTTTTCCAGCCATTGAAAAAATGCCGTTACCACTGATAAAAATAACAGATACCAAAAAAAAGTGTAAATATGCTTCCACTCCACCGTATGCTTAAACAAGCCAAGAACCTCAGCTAATTTTTCTAGAATAGGCATCAATAAGCTGACAAACAGAATTACACCCATCCTTCCCCATTTATTCAACCCAGCAATCACATATAAAAAAACGGCCATCAATATCGGAAGCACCACCAGCGTAAACCCGATATTTATGGAAAAAACGGCCGCTAGCGGGCGAAACGTAAACTCATACATTCCCTTCCCTACAAAATAAAGATCCAAATAAGTCCCTATTAATGAGCCGAGCACACCGCCAGCCAACACATGCTTAAAAGTTAATCGTCTTTTTGGCAAGAGCAGCGATTTCGAGCCGTTCAAGTGTTTTACAGTATTCATCCCTTATCTCCCCGTCCATCATTTCCATATCGTCCACTAAATAATCCGCTACACGCCAGTCATCAAACCAATCCCCAAGCTCCGCTTCCGGCTGGCTAACATTTTTCCAAGCATTTTCAAGATTCGGGCTGTAAAATCTTCTCGCTCCCTTCCTAAGCCTGCAAGATTTCAGGCGAAGCGGATAAGCTATGCCGGGTGTCCCCTCATTCACATTATTAAAAAGATGCGGCCAATAATCCTTTCGCGAGCCAGTATGCGGATGCAATTTTGCCCATTCCAAAGCTTGTTTATGAAAATCTTTATTTTTAAAAAGAACGGAATATAACTTTTTCCCAAGTAAAATCCGTTCATGCAGGGATTCAAATTGATGAAGCGTCTGGCCCTTCAGTCCCCCATCCCCATATGGAAAAAGTATATGGTTGAAGGAAAGTACGTCCTGAAGGATAAATTCAAACTTATTTAACACCTCCTTCTGATAAACCGGATTTTGGACCACCCTTTTTTCCAAATAGCTTTGTTCGTTAATAACCATCGCAATACAATGAATATAGCGGTCATGATTTTTCCAGAAATGATTCCAAATCGTTTCCATGAAGGTTGAAACTTTTAAATAAGAGAGCATATAAAACAATGGTTTGCCGCGCCTTAGGCTTTCCTCATAAAGCAGAAATTGGGGATAAACATCCTGAAAAATCAGCCAATTACCCCTCTCTAAAAAAGAAAAAAATGATTTTCTTTCCTTTTTAGAAAGCAGCCTTGTTAAAAATTCCCCTTTTAAGTCGGTCATGTTGTACCCGCCGTTCCGCGATACCATATGACCCAAAAACGCCCATTGTATATCCGGGTACCGGATATAGAAATCAAGATATGCTTTTGTCCTTGTCACATTATTAAGGTTATGTTTCGCTGTTTCGTTCTTTATATTTTCTAAAAGATTTCGTTCTCTCCCTGTTAATGGAAGCTTGACCGCTGGAGCCCCTTTGCTTTTTTTCTTTAATTCGTCCCGGATGCTTTCAAGCGGTGGTTTGTCACGATTTCTCCAAAAAAACATGGCAAATCCCCCCCAATGTGAATGGTCCTTGCACAATAGGAATATGTATAGCCTAAGGAGTTTTACTTGAGAAAGGGGTGACCATGCTGGTGGATATACAAATGGGTATCGATTGGATTATTGACAGGCTTAGAAAAGACCAATCTCCTGATGGCTCCTGGGATTATCCTTTTGATACAGGAATTTCAACGGATGCTTATACCATCATTTTATTACGCACATTGGAGATACATGATGAAGAATTAATCCAAGGTCTTTGCAGACGAATTTTAAGCAAGCAGGAAAAAAACGGGGCTTGGAAGCTTTTTTATGATGAAGGAGAAGGAAATGTTTCGGCTACGCTAGATGCGTACTACGCCCTCCTATTTTCCGGTTATTATTCAAAAGAAGACAAGAATTTGCGGGAAGCTAAAAAATTCATTTTGGCACATGGCGGTCTAAAAGAAGTTAGTACTTATACCAAAATTATGCTAGCTCTAACTGGCCAATACAGGTGGCCTTCGTTTTCACCACTGCCGATTGAAGTTATTCTTTTGCCGACTAACTTCCCGATAAATTTCTATTCCTTTTCTGTGTTTGGGCGTGCTAATTTGACACCGATAATGATTCTTGCCTCCAAGAAGTTATCGATAAAAGCTAAAAATGCCCCCGACTTATCCGACCTGCACATCCACCGGGAGGGAGACGAACAATGGATTCGCTCGGATGAATGGCGCTCGTTGTTATCCTTGATCGAAGAGGGAGTGGAGAATTTAATTGGTATCCCCGAAGAGCTCAAAAAATTAGCACTTGAACGAGCAAAAAAATACATGCTGGACAGGATTGAACCGGACGGAACATTTTTAAGTTACTACAGCAGTACATTTTTAATGATTTTCGCCCTTCTCTCGCTGGGCTACAAAAAAACGGACCCAATTATTACAAAAGCAATCGAGGGACTAAAGTCCATGAAATGTGAAATAAACGGGTTCCCACATATGCAATATACCACCGCCACTGTTTGGAATACATCCTTAATCGGCTTTGCCTTGCAGTCTGCAGGAATATCATCGGAAGACTCCATGGTTGCAGAAGCAAACCGTTACCTGTTAAGCAGGCAGCAGCATAAATTTGGCGATTGGGTGATTCATAATCCCAACAGCTTGCCTGGAGGATGGGGCTTTTCAAATATAAATACAATCCTGCCGGATGTGGATGACACTACTGCCTCCCTTAGATCACTTTCAAGAATTGCCTCCTCTGAAAAAGCAACTTGGGAGAGGGGAATCAGCTGGACCTTGTCGATGCAAAATGACGACGGCGGCTGGCCAGCCTTTGAGAGAAAAACCGATTCAAATTTGTTAAAATTATTGCCGTTAGAAAAAGGCGAGTTTTTGTTAAAGGACCCGACATGTGCCGATCTAACTGGAAGAACATTAGAGTTCTTTGGTAATTATACAAATCTGCCTAAAAACCACACTGTCATAAAAAAAGGCATCAACTGGCTTTGGAAAGACCAAAGGCGAGACGGCTCCTGGTATGGCCGCTGGGGAATTTGCTATACGTACGGAACCTGGGCAGCTATCACCGGATTACTGGCAGTTGACGTACCAGAAAGGGACCAACGTATTCAAAAAGCAGCGGACTGGTTAAAAACCATTCAGAATCCGGATGGCGGGTGGGGAGAGTCCTGTCACAGCGATTACCAAAAGACTTACATTCCACTCAAATCCAGTACCCTTACACATACCGCATGGGCACTTGATGCCTTAATTACGCTTGCCCCTAAACCAACTGCCGTCATCCAAAAAGGGATGGCTTATCTATTAGAATCGTTAGATAAAGACGACTGGACAACAGAATATCCAAAAGGACAGGGAATGGGCGGAGCCTTCTATATCCATTACCACAGCTACCGGTACATCTTTCCGCTTATCGCCCTAAGGCACTATCAAAAAAAATACCAATGATTAGAATCGACGGACTCATAGAGCCGTCGTTTTATTTTACGACTAGCCTGACAAGCTCCCGATAAATCTCCACCATCTCATCGAGCTTCATTCTGACCAATCCGCTTGTGTTCGGGGCAACAAAGTCTACCGTCCCCGGCACAATGGCCTCCTCCTGTATCCCCCATGGTGCTGTTTTCAGGCCGCTGTATTCCAGATATACGCCTTTTCCAACATAACAAACAATTTGAGGCTTCAGTCTTTCAATCTTTTGTTTTAAAATTTCCCTGCCTTCTTTGAATTCTTCCTTCGTAATTTCAGCGGCAGCTTTTGTCGGCCTTGCCACTATATTTGTAATACCCATTCCTAATTCAAGCAATAAATCACCTTCCGATGGGTCCAATTTTCTTTGTGTCAAGCCTGCTTCATGAAGGATTTTCCAAAAACGGTTGCTGGGCCCTGCAAAATGATGGCCCGTTTCACTTGAGCGGACCCCGGGATTAAAACCGACGAATAAAACAGCTAAATTTTCCTTTATTCGATCTTTGACTGGTTTCATAATCATAGCCCTTTCTTAAAAACCAAATTATTATTTTATCATAGCCTTTTCAGTTTCCTTTCAGACAAACTTCATCTTATACAAATTATTTAATTTTGGATATATCAATCTTGCGAATCGAGGTAATAATGCTAATCAACAACCCGATAATCGTGACTATGACCAAAGAATACAAGAATTTTGGATCCTTTAATAACAGCAGGCCTGAAATAATAATCATTCCATCGATGGTTAAGGCAATCAACCCCACATTCACCTTTGACCATTTGGAAATAATCAGAGCAAGCAGGTCGATTCCGCCGGGACTTATATGATTTCTTAGCATTACGCCTACACCGATCCCGATTATGATGGCCCCAAGAATGATACTGCTTAAGATAGGCATATGAAATACGCCGCCGAGCGGCAGCCAAAATTGAATCATTACCCCTGAAACAATAGCACCAATTAATCCATCAATAAAAAAGTTTGGTTCATACTTAATCGCAAACAAGTAAACCGGGATATTCAAAAGAATAAATATGATTCCCGGGTTTAGGTCCCAAAGATAATTGGCCAACAGACTAACTCCAAAAAATCCGCCATTGATTAAATGAAAGGGGAGGATAAACCCGTTAATGCCAATTCCAATCATCGACGTTCCAAAGCCAATTATGGCCCATTTTTTCAGCATCTCGTCATCCCTTGTCCAAGTTCTTTATTACCACTTATATGTTATAAAAACGGACTTCATTCATAGGGATTCCGTATGTAAAAAAACAAGAGCCGACGTTCATAATGGCTCTTACATTTAAAACGTTGAATATACACTTTCACATTCTTCCGCGGATGGCTGATAAAAACAATGGGCCTGCATTATATCTTTAAACAAACGGCTGATCATACATGTTATGTTGACAGCTGCAACAATAGAAAGCTTTTTAATGGAGATACTTTTTACCAGAATTAAATCTTCGCCGATAAACAAACTTCCTTAAATCCCTTTCTTTAAGGTTTCCATCATATATCAAAAACAGCAGTGATTGAAACTCTGGATACCGTTTCATGACAAAAAGAGCGAACTCCTTCCGTTCGCCCTTTAATTTTGCTAAAAACTCTTGGTCTTGTTTAATTTCATTAAGCTGAATTTCAAAATAAGCTTTTGTATCCTCCCACTTTTCAATCCTTTTCTCCAAAATGTCGCGGGCATATACAGGTAATTTTTCAATCACAAGGTCAATATAGCCTTCAGACCACATCAGCATTTTATCCTTCTCAGGGAGTTCAAAAACCAAATTCAGCAGCTCAATATCATCCACAAAATCGCCTGTTGCATATTTTCCAATTCGGTTCACCATATCACCTCATATTTGAAGTTATTGGTTTTATTTTTTCTAAATCTATTCGCTATTATTATTCGTCAACTTGGCAGTTAACGTTTTCTGTTTTCCATCACGATATATTTCAAATTTAATCTCATCGCCAACTTTAACCTTAGAGTAAAGATATTTTCTTAAATCAGATGAATTAGCAATTGCTGTACCGTTCATGGAAACAATCACATCCTTTGGCTGGAAACCTGCCTTGCCTGCGGCTGAATTTGGATCAATATTCATGACCAAAACCCCTTTGGTGATATTCTCAGGAAGACTTTGCCAATACATTTGCGAAACTTGATCTAAGTCTGCCAGTCCAACCCCTAAATAGGGACGTACGATTTTTCCATTTTGAATAAGTTGATTAACGATTGGAATAACATCATTGCTTGGGATGGCAAATCCCAGACCTTCCACACCATTTTCGGAAATTTTCATGCTATTAATGCCAACGACCAACCCCTGAGAATTGATTAGCGCACCTCCGCTGTTCCCAGGATTAATCGCTGCATCTGTCTGGATGACATTGGTTTCCCAGTCACCCGCTGATGTCGAAACTGGAATACTTCTATTCGTGGCACTGACAATTCCCTGGGTTACAGTCCTGGAAAGCTCTAGCCCCAATGGATTTCCGATTGCATAAACCTGGTCGCCGGGACGGAGGGTTGATGAATCGCCAAATTGAACTGTAGTCGTAACATTTTTAGCGTCTATTTTTAAAACTGCAAGGTCAGTCAAGGCATCTGTGCCGACAACTTCTGCTGTCGTTTTTTCACCATTGTATAAAGAAACCTCCAGCTTCGAAGCACCCTCTACTACATGGTTATTGGTAACAATGTAGGCAAAATCACCTTTTTTTTGAAAAAGAACCCCTGAGCCCGATCCAGATTCTACACTTTGGGATGAATTTGAACTACGGAAAAACGGATCATTTTGCTGCTGGTAATTGACAATTCCGACAATCGCCTTTGAGACCTGCTCCACTGTATCAGCAATAGAAGCAGAATCTGAAGTGGACTTTGTTGACACCGGTCTAACCGTTGAAGTCGTACTTTTGGCTGCCTGTGAACTGCTAGTGTCCTGATTTGCCGCTGCAGGATAATAGTTCTGGAAGTAATCAGTATGCGGCAGGACTGCTAATGTCAATGCAGATCCGACCACTCCTGCCGCTACTGTCGAAACAAATCCTTTTACAAAACCTTTTTTTGGTTTACTTTTAACAGGAGGAGCGGTCCTCATTTGCTCCGTTTCAGGCTGGATTCTTGTCACTTCATTCGAATCGTTTTGAGTTTGATTGATTTCATTCGGATCTCTGAATTCCATCTTAATCTTCTCCTTTAAGTATGTTAACTTCTTATCTTGTCTTTACTATACCTGACAAATTTTAAGAAATTATTAACAAACTTTAACGGCTTTTAGAAATTATTATGAAAAAAGCCGCGGGAGCAATTTTCCCGCGACGTTTATTTTGGAAAACGAATAATAAATTTTGTCCCTTTCCCTTTTTCACTTGCAACGTTTATTTCACCATTATGGAGAAGGACCAACTGTTTTACAATGGAAAGGCCAAGCCCAAATTCCCCATAAGGGTTGCTGGTTCTGGAAATATCAGCTTTGTAGAAGCGGCGCCAGATTTTTTCCACTTCAGCAGGATCAATCCCAATTCCGGTATCCTGCACCTCTATAACAACGCTGTCAGGCTCTTCCCTTCCGCGAAGCCAGATGGTTCCCTCTCTTGTAAATTGAATACTATTTTTTGTTATATTAATTAAGATTTGAATAAGCCGGTCGTAATCGGCTTTTACGTAAACTTCCGGTGCCGACTCGACAATGATTTGATTGTTTTTTTCTTCCGCCTGAAGACTTAATTGCTCCTGTATTATCTCAAGAACTTCCAAAAGCTCAATTTCTTCCTTCATTAACTGTATCTGGTTGGAACGGATTTTTTCAAAATCGAGATTTTCATTGACGAGACGGATCAGCCTTTTTGCCTCTTGACTGACTAGGTTTATGCCTCTCTCTTTATCCTCTTCAGAAATCATATTGTTTTTTAGCCCTTCAATCACACCGCTGATGGTCGTCAGCGGTGTCCTCATCTCATGAGAAACATCCGCCATAAATTGACGCCGGCGGTTTTCCAAGCTTTCAATCTCGGCCATAGAGGTATTGATTTTATCAACCATGTGATTAAAATCATTTGCTAATTCCCCGATTTCATCATAATTCGAGGATTGAACATGGACATTGTAGTCACCTTTAGACACTTGGGAAGTTGCCTCCCGGAGCCTTCGAATCCTTTTTACATGAATTCTTGATAAGTACCAGCTTTGAAGAAAGGATACGCCAAAGGCAATCAAAATAGTATACAATAAAATTTTATTAATTTCCTGAATCATTTCGAGGGAACCGCTAATTGGTGAAGTGAGCAGGATTCCCCCGTAGAATTTCCCGTTTTCCAAATAGGGTAAAACGACAAATGTTACGCCATCCTGGTCAAATCTTTTATAATCGCTTTGAACAATAATCGTCTTACCCTTTTTTAGGCTTTCCCAATCCTCCCGGGGCAGGTATTTAATTTCTGGCCCTCGATTAGAAACTAAATACAATTTGCCATCCCGATCAAATAAACTAAAACTTATTTTCCGGGCGGGTAAAACAGAACTATATTTATTAAGCACAATTTCGGTTGCATACGGATTTTCTTTAATATCCGACAAAATAGCTTTGCCATAGGAAATTAGTTCATCCGCCTTGTTCCTATAAACAAGGTTTTCAAGATAATGGGCAAATAATAAACTTAATAGTAAAAACGCTACAATAATAATGCTGATATGGCTGCTAAACTGTTGATAAAAGTAACGGAACTTAGTCTGTTTTAAGCGCGTCATCGAACTTATACCCTACTCCCCAAACAGTATGGAAGAATGGCTGCTCCGAAGTTTCCACCTTTTTCCGCAACCTTTTGATATGCACATCAACGGTTCGTTCATCTCCATAAAACTGATACCCCCAGACCCTTTCAAGCAGCTGCTCCCGTGAAAAAACCTGGCGAGGATGCTCCGCCATATAGAAAAGCAAATCAAACTCCTTGGGGGTCAAATTGGTTATCGGAGTCCCGTCAACCATTACTTCTCTAGTTGTTTTGTTGATTTTAAAATGGTCTGTTTCCAATACCCCTTCGTTATCTTTTGGTGCCTGAACCTGAACACGCCGGGTTACTGCCTTAATCCGGGCCATCAGGGTCAGCGGGCTGAACGGCTTAGTTACATAGTCATCCGCTCCCATTTCAAGGCCAAGAACCTGGTCTGACTCGCTGTCCTTTGCTGTTAGCATAATGATGGGGACAGTATTTTTTTCTTCTCTGATCTTTCGGCATATGGTGACCCCATCCATGCCGGGCAGCATCCAATCAACAATCAAAGCATCCCATGTGCCATTCTTGAATTGGTTGTATCCCTCTAATCCATCATTGACAAATACTCCTTCAATTCCCTCTTTTGCAAAAAACATTTCAATCATTGAACAAACACTTTTATTATCCTCGATCACTAATATTTTCACTAATGCTCAACTCCCAGAGTTAGAAACTTGATACTATTAGTGTAAACAAATTTGCAAACATAGCAAACCTTCAGTGTTATTCTTCCCTTTTAATTAATACATTGTTCATATTCTGTTAATATTTTCATAGAAAAAGAGGCCTTGAGTGACTCAGAGGGCCTCCTTAATAAACTCTTATTTCCCTTTAAATACCGGTTTTCTCTTTTCTTTAAATGCTGTAGTTCCTTCTTTATGGTCCTCTGATTCAACCATAATCATTTGGGTTAAACGCTCTAGCTCAAGAATCTCTTCCAGCGATGAATTAAACGCTTTATCAACCAGTTTCTTCTGTTTTCCATATGACAATCCTGGACCATTCGCTAATTTTAAAGCTAATTTAGTTGTTTCTTCTTGAAGCTTCTCAGCAGGAACAAGATAATTGATGACGCCTAATTGATAAAGCCGTTCGGCCGGAATTGGCTCTGCTGTAAAGAAGAATTGCTTTGCTAAATGCGGACCAACCAATCTAGGAAGGAAATAAGAACCGCCTCCATCAGAAATCAGCCCGACCTGGGAAAAGCTGAGGGCATATTTACTGTCCTCGGCTGCGACTATTAGATCACAGGCCAGAGCCAAATTAAAGCCTGCACCCGCTGCAAAGCCGTGAACCGCGGCAATTATCGGCTTTTCAACATCCTTCATTAATAAAATAAGTTCATTCAGTTTGCCAATATGTTCATAAACTTGAACGCCTGACCTTCCCTGTCCCATCCCTTTCACGTCACCGCCGGCACAGAAGGAACGGCCGGATCCAGATAGGACAATTGCTTGGATATCGTCATCATTTTGCGCGTTTCTGAGAGCTTCCTTCAATCCTAAAATCATTTCCGGGCTAAAGGCATTGAGGCTTTCCGGGCGGTTCAAGGTCAGTGATAAAACAGGTCCTAATTTTTCTACTAATAAATGTTCTTGCGCCATTATAATCTCCCTTTCCATTTAAAAATTTTAAGGTTTATAAAATTATTTAATCAGCCAGCCGCCATCCACTAGTAAATCAGAACCGGTCATATAGGAGGCATCGCTGGATGCTGCAAACGTTATGACACTTGCAATTTCCTCAGGAGTTCCCACTCTCGCCATTGCCGTATTTTTTTCAATGGCACGGACAAAACGTTCGTTTTGCAAGCCACGTTCGGTCAACGGGGTCTCGACAAACCCTGGCGAAACGGAGTTCACGCGGATTCCGTATTTAGAAAAATCCAACGCCAATGATCTTGTAAAATTAATCACTGCCGCTTTAGCTGCACTATAGTGAGGAATTTCCGCCCCAGCCTGGTGTCCCGATAAAGAGGCAATATTGACAATCGCACGATTGTGCTCGGAACGCTGTGCGCCCTCAATCATGATTTTCCCCATAGCTTTAGAGACAAGGAATACGCTCTTTAAATTCACATTTTGAACATAGTCCCAATCTGCTTCTGACATGTCTAATATTCTGTTGTGTCGTGACCCTCCTGCATTATTAACAAGAATGTGGAGATCACCATAATGCTGCTGGACATATTCTGCCAGCTCCTCGACATCTTCGGCATCCGTACAATCTGCCGGAAAAATTTCAGCCCTTGGAATTTTACTTTGGCGATTTATTTCTTCAGCCGTTTCTTCCAATTTTCTTTTTGTCCTGCCCACCAAAATGACCTTTGCCCCTTCACTTGCAAGCTTAATGGCAGCGGCTTTTCCTATTCCGCTACCGGCCCCGGTCACTAACGCAACGGTATCTAAAAACCTCATCCATTATCCCCCCTGATCTCCTTAAGTTTTAGACAGTGCAAGCTGTCTCGATTATTACTTTTCCATTTTTCAAAATTGGTACTATCGATGTAATCCCTTTAGAAACCGCGAGTTTCAAATCTGGATGTTGATCATATTTTTCTAGTAGTTTGCCAACATAGGAGTTTACGAATATTTCATATCCAGCATGTTCCTGGCCGCGGTAAAAATACATGGCAGCCTTTGCTGCATCAGTTAGCTCATGTTGGCCTGCTCTTGCCAAACAATCAATTAGATGCCCTGAACCATAAAAGTCTTCTAAGCTGAGCTCTCCGGAATTTCCGGAACATATGATAAGAATGGTCTGCTCTTCCCCAACATTTGCCAACGATTCGGCAACCGCAGGATTATTTAAAATCGATGCTACATAAACCATCTTGGCGGAAGCAGCCTTTCTTAAAGCAACTGTACCATTTGTGGTAGATAAAATGAGCGTCTTGCCTCTGACATTCTCCCTGATTAAGGTTGGACTAGGATATAAAAAGCCGTCAATTGGTTTCGCGTCCAGTTCACCAGCAAGAAGACAGGTACCGGGCATGAAATTTTCAGCTAAATCACTAGCTTCTGAGCTGTTTAGAACCGGTATAACTTCCTTTGCTCCATCCTTTAAAGCTGATACAATGGTTGTCGTGGCTAAAAGAATGTCTAAAACAACTGCCACTTTATTTCCTTCTAAAATTTTCTCCTCACTAATATCTTCCTTCTTCACAAGAAGGTGAATTTTGGCCATTTCATTCCATCCCCCTGCTAAAGCTTTTCATTGGCTGTAAATGTCGCATGCTGGATTAATCCCTTAACATAATTGTTTAGGGTTGCAAATCTTGTATCGCTCGTTTGACCTTTCTTATAACGATAATAGATTTGCTGGCAGATGACAGCGAGTTTGAAATAAGCAAACGTCAAATAGAAATGCAAGTTAGAGACATCCCTGCCGCTTTTTCTGGCATAACACTCAATAAATTCCTTCCTTGTGAAAAAACCTTCGTGGACAGCGGTAACCGGATCTCTGCCCATCCCTTTTTTCATGTTTTGCGTGTCCTCAGGGAGACTCCAGTAACTCATCGCAGCCCCCAAATCAGCAAGGGGGTCACCTACGGTAGTCATTTCCCAATCAAACAAACCGACCATCTCGGTAAAATCATCATTTAACATCGCATTATTCAGCTTGTAATCATAATGAATCACGGCAGCCTCTGAATGTTTAGGAATATTGCTCACAAGCCACTTCTTAAGGGATTCCACCTCGGCAACTTCATCCGTTTTGGCCCGTTCATAACGGCCAATCCAGCCGTGAACCTGCCGCTCCATAAAGCCCTCAGGCTTGCTTATTTGCATAAGTCCTGTTTCCTTGTAAGGAAGAGCATGCAGTTTCGCCAGGTTTTCAACCATTAGTTCAGAAATCTGTTGACAAAGCTCAGGTGTTACATTTACTCCAGCAGGAAATGAAGTGTCCAAGACATAACCATGCTTTCGCTCCATGATAAAAAATGAGCTGCCGACAATCTCATGATTATCGGAGAACAGAAATGGCTTAGGTGCGGCTGGGAAGATGGGATTTAATTCTGTCAGAATCTTAAATTCCCGTTCCATATCATGTGCTTTTGGTGCCACCTGACCAAGAGGAGGACGTCTTAACACTGCCTCCCAATCTCCCATCCTTATTTGATAGGTTAAATTCGAGGCACCTGCAGAAAACTGTAAAATTTCTAGCGGGGCACTCGGCAACGACTTAATATTCTCACGCAAAAACGATTCTAAAATAGCTAGATTTAACTCCTCTCCTATACGAACAGGAATCGTATCCTTATTCATTTGATAAGGCATGTTTTCATCCTCCTTTCAATTCAAAAAATTCAGACTTTTATTATTGCGTTTAACCCTATGAATACACCAGATGACTTTTCAGTTTATCTAATAAAACTTCCGGCAGTGGCTCACTTTGTTGTTTTTCAAAATCAAAGCAGACCATCACCGCATTCCCTTGGGCAATCAGTTTCTTTGTTTGCGAACAAATGATTTCATGGTCCAGGTGAAAGCTTTTTGAACCAATTTTGGAGACGCTCGTTTTAATTATTAATTGTTGATTGAAATACCCTTGGCTTATAAAATCACATTTCGTAGAAGCAAGGATAAAATTCCAATCCCGTGCATCAACTTGGTACCCAATTGCTTCAAAAAAGCGAATCCTTGCTTCTTCAAGGTAAATGAAATAACTTGTATTATTGATATGGCCTAATGCATCTGTTTCGCCGAAACGAACAGTTATCTGTATTTCGTGCATATTCTTCTTTTATACCTCCGTCTCCACATTCGTTTTGAAAAACAAGCTTTCCAAATAAATGAAATGCACCATTCTTTTGATATATACCTATTAATTTTGGAGTTTTCCACCAATACTAACCGGTTGGTATGTTCTTGCCTTAAAAAGAGGAATATAATCGGCATTAATATCCCTCTTTTTATTTCTATCCGCGTAATTGAATTCCCTTTAAAATCATATCGACAAATATCTCGCTTACCTCTTGGTCCGTATAAGCTCCCTTTGGGTTAAACCATTGATAACTCCAGTTGACGATCCCAAGAATCGCAAAAGAAACAATGGATGCATTTAAATCAGGCCGAAATTCGCCATTTTTCATTCCGGCTTGAATCAGCTCTTCGGTATTTAAACGGAATTGATCCCGCTTCGGCACAATTAATGCAGCATGTTCCGGACTTAAATTTTTCATTTCTCTAAAAAAGATTTTTGCTGCACGGCCGCGAATCTTAATATCGGAAATTAACATTAAGATAATGTCAAATAATTTTTGCTTAAAGCTTTTTGACTCATCCCCTAAGATTTGCTCTTGACGGCTTAATATTTCGCTAATATATCCAAGATGGATATCCATAAGCAGTTCTTCTTTACTAGAAAAATAATAGTAAAAGGTCCCTTTTGTCACCCCAAGTGTATCGACGATGTCTTGAATGGACGTTTCACTAAATCCTTTTTCTTCAAATAAGCGGATGCTTTTTTCCGTTATTTTTTCCTTCACCTTAATATCCTCACAATCATGTAAATATCTATTCGAGATTATACCATAAACTTTATCTCTTCTATAATATTGATTGCGTGAACTTTTTAAAAATTTTTATAAGTGTGACCTACTGTTTTAAAGCTTCTTCTCTCAATCTGCGGCGGAGGATTTTCCCGACTCCAGTTTTGGGCAGCTGTTCACGGAATTCCACATTGCGCGGCGCCTTATAGGCTGCAAGATTTTCTCTGCAATATTGAATAATCTCATCCTCTGTTGCCGTTTTTCCAGCTTTTAAGACGACATACGCCTTTACTGTTTCTCCTCTGTAAGGGTCTGGCACCCCGATGACAACAGCCTCTTGGACAGAAGGATGCTCATACAGAACCTCTTCAATATCACGAGGATAAATATTGAATCCTCCTGCGATGATCATGTCTTTTTTTCGATCGACAATATATAAATAGCCATCTTCATCCACTTTGGCAATATCGCCTGTATACAGCCATCCATCCTTTAAGGTATTTGCCGTTTCCTCCGGCATGTTCCAGTACCCTTTCATAACCTGTGGCCCTTTAATAATCACTTCTCCTAGTTCGCCAGTCGGAACTTCTTCCGTTCCTGTTGATAGGTCGACAATTTTATATTCTGTTGAAGGTACTCCAATACCAACGCTGCCCGTTTTTCTCGCAGCAAATGGCGGGTTGCAGTGTGTTGTCGGTGATGCTTCCGATAATCCGTAGCCTTCCAAAATTTGCGCTCCTGTTTTACCTTCAAACTCACGAAGCAATTCAACAGGCATTGGCGCGCTTCCGCTATTACATGTCCGAATACAATTTAAGCCGTACTCTTCTGCCTTCGGATGGTTAGTTAGAGCAACGTACATGGTTGGAACTCCAGGGAAGGTCGTTGGTTGTTCTGTTTTGATTGTATTCAACACCTCTTCAAGGTCAAAACGCGGAAGCATAATGGACTCAGCGCCTGTATAGATAGAAAGATTCATACATGAAGTCATCCCAAACACATGAAAAAGAGGGATTACCGTTAAGCACTTCTCTTTGCCAAATTCCATTTCATGTTTGAAAAATTCCTGACATTGAATGACGTTAGCCAAAATATTGCGGTGTGTTAGCATTGCACCTTTGGAACGGCCTGTTGTTCCGCCAGTATACTGAAGAACAGCAACATCGTGTTCAGGTTCAAATTCCACCGGAACCACATTTCCATTGCCCTCCTTTAGGAAGCTTTCAAAGCTGCGGTCCGGAGCAAAATCCTGTCCTGCAGGCTGCAGGCTGATAACAATAATATTTTTCAATGGAGTTTGTGCCTGCACACTTTTCACCCGTGGGTAGAGGGAGTCAAGAACGACCATCGTTTCCGCACCGGAATCGTTTAATATATGAATGAGTTCTCTTTCAACAGACATCGGGTTGACTTGTGTGACAATGCCGCCGGCGTTTAGGATGCCATAATAGGCAATCACATATTGCGGACAGTTTGGCAGCATGATGGCAACCCGATCGCCTTTTTGGACTTGGTTTTGCTGGATGGCCGAAGTAAACGCAAACGCAAGGGATGATAGCTCTTTATAGCTTATTTTTCTTCCATAGAATGATAGAGCATTATTTTCCGGAAACTTTTCCGTAGTTTCTTTTAAAATCTGACCTAACGGTTTATTAGGAATTTCAATCGTCTTTGCAATAGATTCAGGATAATTTGCTAGCCATGCTTTCTGATAACTCATCGATATACCTCCGAATGATATTTATAGATCACAGTTCTTTTTCGTTCTTGTCTAGCTGCAGAAATTCCTCGTTTCCAATTAGAACGTCAGACCCCCGCCATCAACTGAAAGTGTTGCACCTGTTATAAAAGAGGCTTCATCTGATGCCAAAAATAAAACTGCATTTGCTACCTCTTCAGGACTGCCAATCCGGCCAAGGGCATTTGCCTTTGAGATGATCGGCCATTTCCACTCGCTTTGTCTCCAGTTTTCAATGATTTTCGTATCAATGACACCAGGTGCAATCGCATTTACACGGATATTCTTTTTTCCATATTCAAGTGCGGCGTTTTTCGTCAAAATCACCACTCCGCCTTTAGATGCATTATAGGCCGACATGTACTTTTGCCCTTTTAATCCCAATAGGCTTGCCGTGTTAACAATTGCCCCTCCGCCTGCTTTTATTAGCTCAGGAACCGCGTACTTAATGCCAAGGAAAACCCCTTTTAAATTAATATCAACGACTTTGTCCCATTCATCTTCTGATAAATCCGTGCTTCTCACCTCGGAATTGCCAATTCCAGCGTTGTTGAACATGATATTTAAAGAGCCGAAGGTGTTCGTTGTTGTACTGATCAATTCTTTTATTTGGTTGGAGTCTGCAACGTCTGTTTTTACAAAGATCGCTTTTCCTCCTGCGTTTTCTATAATACTGACCGTTTCCTCACCACCAAGGGAATCAACGTCCGCTACTGCTACCGCTGCCCCTTCCTGTGCAAATCGGATGGCCGCTGCGCGCCCAATCCCGCTTCCTCCGCCGGTTACAATGGCTGTTTTACCTGAAAATCTCATAAACTATCAAACCTCACTTTTCTCAAATTTAGATATAGTTAGTTTGAACACGCTTACATTATCATCTTAGATGCCCGCATAAAAATTGTTTGCGATTCTTATACTAACCGGTTGGTATGTAATAACTATAATTATACTATTGGTGAAGTAATAATTCAAATTCTTTTCTAAATATTCTAATAAATTTTTACAATTTTCGCACTGAAAATAAAGAAAACTCGCCGATTGGCGAGCCCCTAAGGGCGAAGACAGAGGCGTAGTTGCACTTATGCGTTAAGAAAGTATAAAGCTTTCGACAGAAAGTTTATACTTTCTTATTAGCTGGAAAGAGGCTGTCCCATTTGACAGCCCCCTCCTTATTAAAATCTTTTTTGCATTTTTTTCTGTTTGTTCATCACTTCATACGATTTTTCAATAATATCGGTCAGAACATCACCCTTATAGATTCTACCAAGCTTTAATCCTTGCTGGTAATACTCGACAATCTCATCAAGTTTCGCCGCGGTGTCCTTCGAAATTCTTACATTTAATTGAATTCTGTCATTTTGCTCCAAAACAGACACTCCCGTTTCTGATGTTAGCAGTTTGCTAGCATTCTCCTATTCTTTTGTTATCTAATGCTAATATAGCATATTTCTACAATTTTTTCATTTTTTCTAAAAAAAAGAGACTAGTGAACTAGTCCCCATTACTCCATTTCTCCCCAGGTATGAAAATATTCGCTATATTCCTACTTCTTCTTCCTTTCTCAGGCTTATTTTGGGATATGTTCGCGTATACAACTGTAAGTTGCTTGATAAATTCCCTGAATTCTTCGTCATTTAAATAAAAAGTCCCCTGCCGAAAGCTTACTCCATCAGCAATTAAATCAATGTTTTCCTGGTTTAAATAGCGCTCAAATTCCCCCATCAAATTGGCCAAAAATTTGATAAAGAAGCCCATATGTTCGTCTTTAGACATGTTATTCATTTCTTCTGGACTAACTGCCATTCCTGTTTGATGAATGGTATAAACCTTCTCAACCGTCCCGCGGATCGGCACTTCTGCAACAACTTGAATCACTTCGGCATCCGCCAATTTTTTGATATTTCGATAAAGAGATGCTTGCGGAATGTCTGGTAGCAATTCTTTTAATTGCTGCGCCGTCAGTTCTTGGTTAATTAATTGTTGAATGATTCTCATTCTGACCGGGTGTAATATAACATCAACTTTGGAATCCTTCATAAATAATTACTCCTAAATTTTATTATCATTATCAATAATGATAATATATTATATTTTATTAATTTTGTAAACCCTTATTCCTCATTTTTATTAAATGCCTTTAAAGAATTCTTTTTTAGCTACATGAAAGATAAAATTTCAACCCATATTATAATGAGGAGGTTTTGTAATATGGGATTATCGTGGGTTCTCGGCTTTTGGCTGGCTGTTCAACCGGTCTCTCAGCCTGATTATTTGACAATTACAAAGGACGGCAGCTCCATAACAAAGATTAGCCGAGTGGACTTTTTCTCACCCTATACAGATTTACCAATCATTAATACTAAAAAATATGACCAATTTTTAGACCAACTGGATAAAAAAGTTTCCGACCAGCCTGAAAATGCAAGCTTTGACCATAATGGAAATATCATACCAGAAAAGGTAGGCTTTCAAATCCATCGCCAAGCCTTTACGGAGCGGTTTTATTCTTATTTTTATAACAATAACCCGAACAGCATAGAAATTCCGATGTTCACCGTATATCCAAAGGTAGACAGTGAACTTCTAAATGAGATCAGTACAGTAAGAATTGGCCGTTATGTGACTTCATTTAATTCGTCTAATAAAAACCGATCCACAAATATTAAATTAGCTGCCCAAGCTATTAATAATTATGTTGTCTTTCCAGGTGAGACGTTTTCGTTTAACAAGGTGGTCGGAAAACGGACAAAAGCCAAGGGCTACTTAACAGCAAAGGTAATTGTAAGAGGCGAATATTCAGAAGATATAGGAGGCGGAATTTGCCAAGTATCCTCGACCCTTTTTAATGCCGTCGATAACGCTGGACTTGAGATTGTTGAGCGATTTTCCCACAGCCGTACTGTTCCATATATTCCACCCGGCAGAGATGCTACGGTCAGTTGGTATGGACCTGATTTTGTTTTTAAAAATAAATACAGCCAGCCAGTTTTAATCCGAGCAAGAACACTCGGCGGTTTGCTGATTATAAAGGTTTTCACTTCCGAAACAAGTAATTACATACCAAGAAAAATTCCAAATCCCCGCTATTAAAAAGAGGCTGACATTTTAAGACAGCCTCTTCGTTTGCATATTAGTGCCGTTCATTATTTAAGGCACTCTTTAATAACTCTTCAGAGAACTCAGTTAAAGCTGCATTATCCATCCTATCGAGGTTCATATTTGGCACCAAATTTTTTACTGCATTATTCATACCTTCGAGGTTAATGTTCGGTGCCATATTTTTTACTGCATTATTCATCCCTGCGAAATTCATATTTGGTGCCATGCTTTTAACAGCATCTTTAATAGGAAGGCCGAAATCGTTTCGTTTTCCTCTCGTTATCCCATAAACGACTGCACCGATTCCTATAAGAGATGCCCACATGGCTCCATTATTCCTTCTTTTGGGCCTGAACTTTTTTAAAAACGGCATTCTGCTTAGATTTTTCATGCTTTGCACCCCTTAACACTAAATGTGAAGAATGTCTTGCACCCTTCCATTTGCTTAATTTGTGCAGTTTTTATAGGAGTATGAGAAGGAATCCATAGATAATTTGTTATTTCTCGGAAGAACCCTGCCCATATCTCGAATAAAGCGTTTCCTTGGACAAAAATAAATACGTTAGATGATACTTTTGAAAATTTCTTAAAGAGGAATTGGAGAGAAAAAAAATGGGCAGCTGTCCAAGCTTTTTAAAAAAACGGTAAATGCGGCTTTTCGGTTTAAAACATTCAAATCCTAGAGCTTTAACACCGCGATTAAGAGATGTAATGCCAATTATTCCTTTTATTTTTTTCTCATCGGGATGTTCCTTGAGATAACTTGCTAGTGCTGGCATGGAATGTAACACGAGCCTATACGTAAGCTTAGCTCTTCTTAAATCGTTATTAATCTTGCCTATCTCCGCCATTATACGGACATTATGTAAATGAATTTTTAACAGCAGATCATTTTTATCAATTTTTGTCCCGTCAGAGAGAATATATTTTTTCCCCTTATATTTAGTTAACCTAACCCTGAATACAGAAGGTTTATTATTCACATCCCCTATATAATGTAATCGGGAGAAAAGATAAAATAGCGGATCAAATAATTTCCAAACCCACAATAATGTGCTGCGTATCCCCATATCCTCCACTCCATTCTTACCCTGGCCCATGTTTATATTTTATAAATATCCCGTGAAAAGAGAACCTATTATAGCCCTTTTTCATAAGATGCAAAAAAGAAATAGGGTGGTGTGTCTATGGGAGGCCTGACGTACATTGATTTCCTTGCCAAGTTTGGCATTGGTGGTGCCCATCCCGGAGGATTTAGCTTAACAAAAAATATGCTTTTGCAAGAAAAAATTACACAGAATTCTTATATTTTAGATGCAGGCTGCGGAACTGGACAGACATCTGCCTATTTGTATGAGCAATACAAGGCAAACGTGTTTGGATTGGAACTTAACCCTATTATGATTGAAAAAGCTCAGAACCGTTTCCAAGACAGACAGCTTCCCATTCAATTAGTTCAAGGCTCTATAGAACAAATTCCATTTAAAGACGAAACCTTTGATTTTGTCCTTTCGGAGTCTGTTTTAGCCTTTGTTAATAAACCAAAGGCCTTAAAGGAACTCTTTAGGGTATTAAAAAAAGGTGGACGTTTTCTAGCTAATGAGATGACCATAAATAAAAAGCTTACTTCCCAGGAAGAAACGGAAATTAAAGAGTTTTACGCAGTCGATTCCTTGCTTTTAGAGGAGGATTGGAGAAAAATTTTAAAAGAAACCGGCTTTCACGATACTAAGCTAAGTATGCATCCCCTTGATTTCGTTAATGGAAATACAGGACAGGAATTTAATTTCTCCGCAAATTTCGAGCCCGAGCTTTTTGGTATTCTAAATCAGCATGGAAACATTCTTGTTAAGTACCATGATATCTTGAGCCACCGAATTATTACTTGTACAAAGTAATAAAGAAAACAACCCTGAAATTCAAAATTGAATGAAGGGTTGTTTTCTTTTTATTAAAAAATGGGACGAGGTTTGGATGTCTGCCCTTACAGAAATAGGACTACCCTCATACTTTATAGCAAGTACTGTTGATTGGAGGAACTATAGAGTGGAATTGAATTATGAACAAGCGCGTCGGTTGGAGGGTCAAATGATTCGCTTTAAAAATAAAGAGGGCGAATGGTCAATTGGGAAAGTGAAAAAGGTGAGAAAAGACGGCCTTGAGATTGAGGAATTATCTAACTCTTCAGGCTCAGGTAACGGCTATGGCTTCCCTTTCTTCGGAGGTCCGTTTTTTAGACCGCCTATCTTCTTCCCATTTGTTGGGTTCGGCTTTGGTTTTCCATTATTCTTTTAATGCAAGTACGACATGTACTTGCTTTTTTTTCTTGATTTCACCAAAAATAATATCCAGACCCCGTTACAGTGAATATTTTTAGCCTTTCGATGAAAAATAAGGGCGTGAAAGGATGGGTGAAATCATGGATAAAACCTTGGGATATCTTCGCGAAATTTTATCTAATTATACTGATAACCATACAGATGGCAAACAAGTATATCAAAAACTCGTAAAAGGGCATTATCATTCTGAAGGGGATTTTGTCCGGGATTTGAGCAGTAAAGAAATGGACTTTTTAAATAAAATCCTGCCTGATGAAATTAAATATGCCCGTGAGGAACAAGACGAGAAGAGAGCTTACCAACTGAATGAAGTTTATGAACTATTGCTATAAGCAAGTATTCTGCCATCCAGGCTGTCGAGAAACTATCGATAGCCTTTTATTTTATTCACTTTCTCTGATGATTCAGAGTGTTAATTTTTTATAATAATAATAAAGGCTTTTCAACAAGTCTGTTGATTGGCGCTCCAGGCACTTCGCTTTCCGCGGGCGGTACGGGGAGCCTCCTCGGCGCTTAAGCGCCTGTGGGGTCTCCCCTCCCCTGCCCCGTACTCCCGCAGGAGTCTTTGTGCCTTCCGCGCCAATCAACAGGTGTATTCAATAAAGTAAGTCCTTCAACTTCAACAAAATAAGTGGTGAGACTAATATTTAAGCCAAAAGAGTATAGCCAAAGTGAATATGAATTTGTTTCTATTGATGAATTGGTTCAAGATGGCCACCTTCTTCGCTTGATTGACAAATCCACATCATGCTACGATTAGTCGGAATCGTCAACACTGCTTTAAAGGTACTAATATTTTTCAGGGTGTTTTTGATGAAATTGTTCTCTTAGCAATGAATCACCAAATGGTTGGGGGACGTGTTTTATTTACAGATTCAACTCATTTAAAGGCAAACGCCAATATACATAAGTTTACAATGTGGAAGTAGGGACTCGCTAATATTTTGAGGAAATAACTAAAGCTATAAAAGAGGATAGAATAAAGTCTGGAAAAAGCCGGTAAAGGAAAAAGTGGAAGAGAAAGAAACAAAAGAAATTCGGGTAAATACAACAGACCCTAAATATGGATTTATGTCTCGTGAAAATAAGCAGGAAATGTTCTGTATCTTGACCTTAGGACTACTTACATGCAGTTACAGGGGTTTTATTGAATAATGTAAAAGGCCAGGCTCTTCTTACTGCAGCCTACCAAAATGTGAAAAAGATTGCAACACTCTTATCAAGGATAGAAAATGTGTGTTGCAATACTTTGATTGATTTGCCTCCCTGTTGATTGGAGCGGAGGGCACTCGACTCCTGCGGGATATAGAGGTCACTGGAGACCCCGCAGGCGCTTTTAGCGCCGAGGAGGCTTCAGGACCTCCCCGCGGAAAGCGAGTGCCCGGAGCGGAAATCAACAGGCCCTTTAGCAGGGATTATCAATAAAAATTTGTAATTTAGGTTGGATAAAATTAAAAATCGCCGAGAATTTTACCCCTTCTCGACAATCTAGATGGCAGAGTACTCTGCCATCTTTTTTGGAAATACTGCTTTTTTTGCACTCTTTATTTCCTAGGCAAGCGCATGGTGCGACAAAACATGCAGTTACTTTAGATTCATTTTCATCATAAATCGACAATTAATTTTCAGAATTCGCAAGTTACTTGCGTCACCTTCTTGATATTTAGACCAGAAACGACAAATTACCCTTTCGGCAATAAATTAGAATTTCCATCATTTTTCTTATTAATGGATATCTCTTTTTTTGAATCTTCCGCCCCTTACTTCAGCAATATCTGCGACAGCTAAAAAGGCATGATCATCGTAATCGGTGACAATTTCTTTCAATTTCGCTTCCTCAAGACGATTGATGACGCAAAAAATCACTTTTTTGTCATCTCCGGAAAAAGCCCCTTCTCCATTTAGATATGTGACACCACGTCCAAGTCGATGCAGAATGGCATCGCCTATTTGTCTGGCATTGTCACTGATAATCCAAACTGATTTCGATTCATCAAGGCCGGTAATCGTAATATCAATCGTTTTGTAGGCAACAAAATAGGCTATTAAAGAATACATAGCGCGATCCCATGTAAAAACAAAGCCTGCACTTCCTAGAATAAAGAGGTTAAAGAACATAATAATCTCACCGACCGAAAACGGGAGTTTATTATTAAAAAGAATGGCTAATATTTCTGTACCATCTAAAGATCCTCCATAACGAATAACTATACCGACCCCTATTCCGAGGACAACTCCCCCAAATATAGTCGCAAGGAGGATATCTTGTGTAAAGGCTGGAACTGGGTGGAATAATGTAGTAGCGATGGAAAGAATGATAATACCATATAGTGTAGAGAGAGCAAATGTTTTTCCGATTTGTTTGTAGCCGATAAAGAAAAAAGGGATATTTAGAATAAAAAGGAATATTCCTAAATTCCATCCTGTTAGATAGGATAGCATAATGGAAATTCCGGTAATTCCGCCATCAATAACATTATTTGGAACGAGAAAGATTTCTAGTCCGACCCCCATTAAGGTGGCACCTAGGGTGATTAATAAAATGCGTTGGAGAATTTTCTTTTTTGTCAATTTTCGGTGGTGGATTTTTTCTAGTTCTGCTGCAAGTGTTTCCTGCTGCTCCTTTAAATTAAGATCTTGAATTCCTGTCATTATCCTGCCCCTTTCATTTTAATTCCTATAAATAGAATACCGAATAATTGCGCCTATGTATAATACTTTGCATCTTTATTCACAGTAGAGTAAGAAACTGATTTCAGAGGGATAGCCTTTCGGCTATCTCTTTTACTTTCAGTTCCTCCTCATCAAACCGTACGTGAAGTTTTCCCTCATACGGCTTTCCGACGTTCTTCTTTCTTTGGCTTTACGGAGACTAACTAGCCAATTTCACTAATAAATGACCAATTTCTTTTCGTACGTCTATTAAATTCCCATGTTTCATACGACTATTTCTTTTCTTGTTATAGAATAATGTTAGGCGTTCTAACACATACCAATCAATCCGATTAAGCCATTTCTTTGCATTAAGTGATATGAGATAGTAATTTTTGAAACCTTGTAGTTTCTTGTTTAATCCGATCACCAAGTCATGAATATCCATGTACAATTTTGCCCTTGGCTCAGTGTATGCCTTAATTTTTGCACGCATTTTCTTCATTGCGTTCTTTTTCGGGATGTGTGACATCACAAATAATGTGTAACCGCCTTTCCGACGGATTGGAAACTTCCTATTATGAAATCCTAAGAAGTCAAAACCCTCTATATCATCCCAAAGATGAACCAATCTTGATTTATCTCGATTAATTGAAAGGTCCAGTTTTCCCATTATTGCTTGAATAACTTTAATGCTTTTAAGTGCATGTTGTTTAGTGTTGCACATGATGACGAAGTCATCCGCATACCTGACCAGTTCACCTAAATGATTAAATCGCTTCTCCCAAATTTTATCCATTGTGTTTAAATAGATATTCGCTAACAGCGGGGAGATAACACCACCTTGCGGTGTTCCAGAAATCGGATTTCTAATCTTACCTTCTTCCATGATGCCCGCCTTCAGCCACTTACGAATTAGCTTTAGAACTCTGCGGTCACTGATACGTTGTTCGACCAATTTCATCAATTTATCTTGGTTGATGTTATCAAAATATCCTTGGATATCGACGTCTACTACCCAAAAACATTTCTTACTCGCTTTTCGTATCTTTGCCATGGCTTGATGAGCATTACGTTTAGGACGAAAACCAAATGAGCAATCATGAAAGTCAGCCTCAAAAATAGGTTCAATAACCATCTTAGTAGCCATTTGTGCAACTCTATCTTTAATGGTTGGGATTCCTAATGGACGTTTCTTCCCGTCATCCTTTGGTATGTAGGTTCTTAGGACTGGATTGGGATGATATCTGTTCTCTTTCAACTCTAGGTAGAGTTCGTTCAAGAACTTCTTCTCTCCGTATTCCTCGACGATATTTACAATCGATTGTCCATCTACGCCCCCACTGCCTTTCTTTCGTTTCACACGTTGCCAGGCTTCCCATAGGATATCAGGACGATAAATTTTGTCATATAAAGCATGAAATCTACGGCTAGTGTTTTCCTTGGCACAAAGATATAACGTCTTCCAGAGTTCTTGAGCTTTTACTTTATTGGTGTAGTTAGCCATTTTCTTGGCATTCACTGACTCTTACCTCCTTCCAACATATGAACGAAGTAGGGTATTGGCTTTTGCCGTCCTTCCCTAGACAATGTTATGTTGTCATTGTCATCATTGGTACTATGACCCCCTCCGACTCCCTCTCATCCATTCACCACTTCGTTTACACTTATAGGTTTCTGCTTTACTTTCGTATGAAAGTGACGAGGAGGGTATCCCCAGTTCCGTTAATTACTTTCCTAACATGTCGCTCCCCTTACCCCGAGAGATTCCTTGGTGCTGCTTTCCCAAGTTCTTCACACCTTCCATGGTCTTCGCCCATATACTCAAGGCTCGACTTCTCTTTAGCCACCGACGGTGGGTTCCTTTGACGAGACGGCAGGATTCACTTAATGTTACAACCTGTTAGTTTGCTCGCACTCTGCTAGAGAGTTACTTTGTCACAGGGCTTCAACCTTAGAGTTTCTTCACCAGTTGCCTGTCAGCTACTGAGCGTCTTGGTACTTACTCAGATTGGACTTTCACCAATTAGCAATTAACGGCTTGCTGGGCACGCAATAAAAAAAGGAGCTGCTTTATTTTTTAAAGCAGCTCCTTTTTTATTAACAACTTAGGAGACCCAACCATGAAATCAGCCAATTACTTTTTCAATTTTCATTTCCAATTAGCTTTTTTATATCTAATTGGAAACTATGAAAAATCAGCCGATTTTGTGTTTGTTCCGTTGAAGGAATTAATTCACATGTTAGATGGAATTCAAATTCCTTTTAAAACAAACATCATTTTCGGTATTGGACCGATGACTCTTTATTCCGTTTTTGCTGGAATAGTTTTACCTTACTACTTCGTTCACAAACGGAACGAACACGTATGGTTGAGCCTCCTAAGTTGTTAGGTTTGTGTATTTCCTTTACACTTTTATTATAGCACCAAAAAATAACCATAAACGCACTACTTGTGGCAGTTCTGTGAACATTTGGAAAAAATTATCAAAAAAGGTCTGCCCCTACGAAAGTGAGCCAGACCTTTAATTTTTCTAATCGACAATCGGATTCTTAAAATTATCCGTAACAATGATGTTGTATTTATTAATTTTTTCTTCTATTCTTCTTATGTTTTCCCTAAATTTAACATCATAAGGAATTGTAATCACGCTGCCATCTTTTTTTTCGAATTGATATTGGTAATATTGAGTCGTCCCTTGGTGGTTTCTATAGACAATCTTTACTTTTGCAATATCCTCCCACCTATACTCTTTTTCCGTTAAAGTCGTTAAAGAATTATTGTGGATTCCTTTTTCATCTATGTAGTAATACGCAGTTAAACTTAAGATAAATGCAGGAATCGAAATTATAAGAAGTAATACTGTCGTCCATTTAAATTTTGGCCCTTCCCACCGTTGTCTAAAAATGAGGTAAACGGTTAATACCAATGCTCCATAAAGCATTCCAGCCATAAAGGTGATATAAGCCGAAAAAGGTGTTACAAAAAGCCATTGCGAACGGGAATAATATACAAGGCTCTGATAGGACGCCACAACAACAAATGGTACAAACAAACTGCTTATGTACAAAATAATTGTATAAGCTGCTAATTTAACTGAGTTTTCATCTGTTGAACTATTTCTTTTCAATAACACATTTAACCCCCCCTCTAACCAATTTTACCTTAATTTTACAAAAATTCACAACCTTTGAATAAGAAAAACCAAAAAAAGAGCGGCCCTTTTTGTGAAGGACAGCCTCTTTTAGATTTATTTTGTTCCCGGTGCTGGGTGGTCGACACCTTTGACATGATGGCTATGGCCAACATCTTCACTCGTATGGAAATCGTAATAATGAACATGCATTCCGTTTCCAACCGGTATCGCTGGACCTGAATAGGCACGGTAATGATGGGTATGCCCATCTTCAAATAAAACATATCCCTCCGTATAATGAACATGCCCTCCATCCTGAGTAGGAATCGGCGGCGAGGTTACATCTAGGCACTGGTGTACATGCCCGGCACTCATTCCAGTATAATCAACCGAACCGTGGTTATGATGCGGGACAAACCCTGCCGTAAAATCATCCTTCCCTATTTTCGACAATCCCTCCACCCCCAAAATAGTCCTTTTTTCATTCCATCTATATGCTCGAAAATGGGAATTTATAAATTACACTTCCAAAATTTTCACTAAAATGGTAATACATAAGTCAAATTATCGTACGCACACTATCAAAGTAAGGAATATTTTTTAAAGAAGGAAGGGAAATGGAATGACTGTAGGTACACAAGTTAAACAGACTTTGGCAGGTTTAAAATCGGCTCAGGCTAGTTTTGAATCGTTTGCTTTGCAGACTGAAAACCAAAGCGCCAAGCAAATTTATCAGCAGGCGGCCCAGCAAACGCAGACGATCATTGACAGTGTTGAACCGCGCATCCAGGAAATTATAAACGAAGAACCGCAATACAATCAGTAAAAGATAGGTTGGCGATTTCGCCAACCCATTTTCTGTTTTAGTAAGGAGGAGCAAAATATGACAGTTGCATCAAATGTTAAACAATGTCTTGCCTCCCTAAAAGGGATTGAATCGCAGCTATCATCATTGGCGTTAAATTCTTTGGATCAAAGCGCGAAAGAAGCATTTCATGACTCAATGCTAACGATTGGAAAAATAAAAAAAGATCTTCAATATCGTGTTTTAGAGCTCGAAAGACTAGAACCGCAATATAGGGGCTAATGATTTGGGGTGAACTGAAGTGAACGGATTTGTAGAAATTATCCTCCGCTCTTTTCTTTTTATTGGTCTCTTATTCCTAACCACAAAATTGGTGGGAAAGAAACAAATTTCACAGCTCACCTTTTTTGAATATGTTTCCGGAATTACCATCGGAAGTATCGCAGGTGAAGCAATCACAGGATTAGAAAAAAACTACCTGCACGGGGCTGCGGCCGTTGTTTTATTCGGTATTGTCACGATTTTAGTTGACTATCTATCCTTAAAGAGCAAGTACTTCCGTGATGTAGTCGAAGGAAAAGGGACTGTTCTTATTAAAGACGGAAAAATTTTAGAGGAAAATTTAAAAAAGGAACGATTTACAATCGACGAATTGTCTACCCTGCTGCGAGAAAAAAATATATTTAAAGTGGCCGATGTGGAATTCGCCATATTAGAACCGCGTGGAAAAGTAACCGCCTTATTAAAAAAAGAGAACCGGCCAATAACTCCTAAAGATTTGCAAATGAAAATGGCAAATGAAAAGGAGCCAAATACAGTTATTATGGATGGCAATATTATTGAAGAGGGTCTCCGTGCATCCGGTAAAAACAGAGCCTGGTTGTACACAGAATTGGAAAAACTTAGTGTTACTCTTGACAATGTTTTTTTTGGTCAAGTGGATTCTTTTGGTGAGATAACGGTTGATATTTATGACGATAAAATTCAAGTACCCGCCCCAACTCAGCGTCCTCTATTAATGGCCAGTCTAAAAAAGGCCCAGGCGGATTTGGAAATTTTTTCACTATCAACTGATTGCGAAAAGTCTAAAGAAATGTATAAGGAAAATGCAGCTATAATGCAAGGATTAATAGACAAACTCGAGCCATATTTAAATGGATAACAAAAAAGAGGCTGTCTCTAAAGCCTCTTTTTAAATATTAAGCACTTTCCTTGCTGGCACTGAGCGGTGCCTTTTTATGAGTTATATAGCTATGAAGAACCATACCACCCATTACAAGCAGCATTCCCAGCCAAGAAACGGCATTTGGCAAAGAAGTATTTAGGAGCCATACTTCCCCAATTAAAGCGAATAAAACCTCCATCGCCTGTGTTGCTTCTACAGCGGCTAGCTTTTGCATATTTCCTCTTACCAAATCAGTCGCCTGAAAAAACAGGATGGTAGCTATTACCCCGGAGGAAATAGCCACTAACCCGGATTGAAATGTTTGCCCTATACTTGGAGGTCCCTCTGTAACTAGGCCATATATGGACAAAATCAGCCAAAAGGGCATGCTTGCCAGAGTCATTCCGAGAACACGCTGAAAAACATCAAGTCTTCCACCGCAAATATCCATCATTTTACGATTTCCAAGCGGGTAAGCAAAAGAAGCAATTATAACAGGCATTACTCCTAATACGATTGCCGTAACCGAAAGGGTACCCGCCTGCTCAAGCTGCATTAAAACGATTCCCATCAGAATGATTAATGACATTGCCAGCCCTTTAAAGGGAATTTTCCCTCTCACTATAATTGGGCCGTTAATGGTCATGACCTTTTCATAAAAGAGGGGAGCTAAAAGGGAACCTGAAATAATGGTTATTTGCCAGGTTGCAGCAATTAGCCAACCGGGGGCATAGGAAGCAGAAAAACAAAGCGGCGCATAAAACAAACCGAAGCCAATACAACTCCATAAAGTCCATTTTCCTGGTGCCGTTTTCAGCTCTTTCAAGAGTGGCTTAAGATTTTTCCTCCCCATTACAATAAGCAATAAAAATGGAATCATAAAGAAATATCTTAGTGATGCACTCCAAACCCAGCTGCCGCCAGCAAGGTCCATTGCCCTGTTAAAAATAAATGTAAATGCAAAAAAGAAAGCGGCAAAGATGCCTAAAATGATAGGACGCATTGTTTTCCCCTTTAACTCTTGTCAGCTTTGAATATTTCAATACTCTAAAGTATAACAGATTTCTGAATAGTTTGTTAATACTGATTTTCCCTTAAAATAAAATACATACTCTAAAAATTTTGGAAATAAATTTTAAATTGTCATTCAAATAACGAAACCTCTGCACCTCCTATTCGTACATAAGAATGGCAAATATTATTAGTAGAGAGAGGTTGACACAATGTTTGGAAAAGTGGCTTCAGATTTGTTGGGATTAAGTGATGTAGGGTCGGTGATTAAGCCTTCCGATTATGATAAGGTGGATGCCGATGATTACGTAATGCATGAGGATAATGAGAAGATTTATTTCTTAATTAAATCAAAATCTGATGAGTATTGCTTTACAAACAATGCTCTCATCCATCTTGATGGTACTAGTGCTACAAGCAAAAAGCGGATGCTTTATCGGTACAGCTATGCCACAAAAAAAATATCAGATGTTATGTTGGAAACGGCCGGTACAGTCGACCTAGACGTAGAAATCAAATTCAAAATCGGCTCTCAGCCTTTCTCCATTGACATTCATAAAAAGCATATCGAGGAAGTCAAAGATTTATACAAGGCACTTATAAAAATTTCCGAGATTACCCATGAAAATGAAATTTCACTTCAGTTTGCCAAGCAAAGTCTCGATGTCGCTTCCACAACATTAGGTCGCGTCTCCACTCCTGACAACAATTTGGTTGTTCAATTTAAAATGTTGAATCAGGCAGCATTCCAGTGGCTCGAGGAAAGTAAAAAACAATATTGTGTCAAAGATTTTGGCTTTGTTTTTGAAAAATATATAAACAATTAAAAATACAAAATAGAGGCCGTCTCATAAACGGAACTAAACTCCCATGGTACTGAGACGGCCTCTATTTTTAAAACCATTATTGCGGGCTAGGCCGATGAAACAACCCCATTACTTCTATCGTTTCTGTAATATTCACAAAAGCTGTCGGATCGACTTCAGAAATAAGAGATTTAACCTCGTTTAACTCATATCTTGAAATGACCGAGATTAAAATCTTTCTGCTGCCATTTGTATATCCTCCAACCCCATCCATAATGGTGAGTCCACGGTATAAGTTGGCCACCAAATGATTTCTCATTTCTTCGCCCTTTTCTGTTATTATCATTAAAGTTAATTTGACATGGTCCGTGTAAATAGCGTCAACCACTTTTCCTGTAACAAAAATCGAAACCAACGTATTGAGGGCCGAATCCCAATTGAATAAAAATCCGCTAATTACAATAACAACCGCGTTCATTCCGGAGAGGAGCACCCCGATTGGAAAGTCTTTCTTCCGGGAAACAATCATTCCGATGATATCAAATCCGCCCGTTGAACCTGAGCTTCGAAATACGATTCCAACCCCCAGACCGGTCAAAGCTCCGCCAAATATTGATGAAAGGATGGTATCTTTCGCAACTGGAAACACTGGTACTAAATAAAGTCCTAAAGAAATAACGAACACTGAAAAGATTGAATTAAAGATAAATCTTTTTCCTAGCATTTTATAGCCAATGATTAAAAGGGGAAGGTTCAACAAAAGATTAGCCACTCCTGTGTTTATGGGGGTAATCATTCCTACTATCATCGAAATTCCGCTCATCCCGCTACTTAAAACCTCGTGAGGGATAAGGAAAAGATTGAATGCAGTTACAATTATAAAAGAACCGATAATAATTCCAACCATCTGCATGAATATTTCTCCTGTCTTTCCGCTATTTATTTAAAAAAATGATAACGATTCATAGCTAGGATGTAAACTAATTAATATATTTAAAAAACAATTAATTATCTGGAAATAGAGCCCAAAGATTAAGTTGAATAATTATAAAAGCATATTACATTAATATTCACCTTACAAAAACCCCTTAAACCCTCGTTTCCAAAATATAATATTGACAAATTTATTAAAACGTATATACTCTAGTAATATATCATTTTTAATATTAAATCCTCATCAAAACCGATGAGGTAGAGGTCGCGGTTTTTATCAGTAAAATGGACGAGACGCAGAGATGTTTTTGACTCCGTTTGAAAGGAAAAGCTGCCGAAGTGTGTTTTTCTCTCTGGAGAAACATGCTGGGGCTGTCTCCGAACAGGAACAGAACTGTCACGTTTAGCCTTACCAGCTTTACGTGTTGAGCTATCTTTCGGAAGGTATGATGCGGGGTATATACAAATGCCGTCGAATCTGCTTCGAGGGCATTTTTTATTCCAAACTCCTTCCTATAAAAAAATTTAAAAGGAGTCATAAACATGCAAACATCGCAGGTAAGTAAAGACGAAATATACACTAGGCCCACGGGTCCGAAAAATGATAAAAATGAATTAAGACGGAGCTTAAAGTCCCGCCATCTTACGATGATTTCTCTTGGTGGAACCATCGGGACCGGATTATTTCTTGCCAGCGGCGGAGCGATCCATAGTGCGGGACCTGGCGGAGCGATTCTTTCATATCTTGTTATTGGCATTATGGTTTATTTCTTAATGCAAAGCTTAGCTGAAATGGGTGCCTACATGCCGGTAGCAGGAAGCTTTAGTACCTATGCTACGAAATTCGTGGATCCATCCCTTGGCTTTGCCCTAGGCTGGAACTATTGGTACAACTGGGCTATTACGATTGCAGCAGAACTTTCTGCAGTAACAATGATTATGAAATTCTGGTTCCCAGATTCTCCTTCACTATTATGGAGCAGCATCTTTTTAGTTATCATGTTCTTGTTAAATTATCTTTCCGTTAAGGGATTTGGCGAGGCGGAATATTGGTTCTCATTAATTAAAGTTGTAACTGTTGTGATCTTTATCATTGCTGGTACGTTAATGATTTTTGGAATTATGGGAAATGAAGCAATTGGCTTTAAAAACTTTACAGTTGGAGATGCACCATTCCATGGCGGATTCATGGCTATGCTTGGAATCTTTATGGCAGCTGGATTTTCCTTCCAAGGAACTGAACTTTTAGGTGTTGCAGCGGGTGAAACAGATAACCCAGAAAAATCAATTCCGCGTGCAGTAAAGCAAGTTTTTTGGCGAATTCTTTTATTCTATGTGTTAGCTATTCTTGTTATTGGTCTTATTATTCCTTACACAAATGAAAACCTTGCTAATGGAGATGTTGCCGTAAGTCCATTTACGCTTGTTTTCCAAAAAGCAGGAATCGCATTTGCTGCTTCTGTCATGAACGCAGTCATTTTAACAGCTGTTTTATCAGCAGGTAATTCAGGAATGTATGCATCGACTCGGATGCTTTGGGATTTGGCACGTGAAGGAAAAGCACCAAAATTTCTTGGTAAATTGAACAAAAATGGTGTGCCAGTTAATGCTTTAATTGTAACAGCATTAGTCGGAACACTTGCTTTTCTGGCATCCCTCTTTGGCGATGGTACAGTTTATGTATGGCTTTTAAATGCTTCCGGTATGTCCGGCTTTATCGCATGGCTAGGAATTGCGATTTGTCATTACCGTTTCCGCAGAGCTTATGTAGCTCAAGGCAAAGATCTAAATTTATTGCCATATAAATCAAAGCTGTTCCCATTTGGCCCAATCTTTGCATTTATTGTTTGCGCCATTGTCGTAATTGGGCAAAACTATTCAGCATTTATGGGCGATCATATTGATTGGAACGGTGTTTTAGTATCCTATATCGGTCTGCCATTATTCCTTATCCTTTGGTTAGGCTATAAATTCACAAAGAAAACAAAGGTTATTCCTTTGGAGAAGTGTGATTTAAACAATTAAAATTAAAAATGGCTCCCAAGGAGCCATTTTTTTATAATCTAATAGTAACCTCTGTCCCATCTTTTAATTTCGTATCCACTAACAACAGGCCTTTATACTTGGTCAGACCATCCAATAAAGGCTTCAAGTCCCTTTTTTCTATCTTTGGAAAGACGAATTTTTCCCCGCCTTTTTTAATCGATTTGTTTATAAAATCAATAAATCTTCTAGATGTGATAACCGAACCAAATAGTTTTAATACAACATAAGGAACAGGTACCGTAAAGCTTTTTCCTTTTACTTTTAAACCCACCTTTAACATGCTTATTCAATCACCACAAATACTTTATCGCCATTTGCGGAAGTAACATCAACAATTTGGCCGTCTAGTTCGTTTTCAATCGCTTCTATCAACAAATCTACATTGATATCTTTCACATACTTTTCCGCTTGCGGAATTCTTTCGGCAATGCTGGTGCCCACCTTCAACACTGCTTTCACAAGATTAATGGGAAGATTGACATTAACATTGTCACCTTCATGGGAATTAACTCGGATTTTTAGCATTTTGCTGCCATATGATGAGGTTTCTTTCTTTAATTCAACAGTTAGTTCCTTCCCTTGAAGGATGTTAATCAGTTCAGTCGCTTTTTCTTTATCAAGCTTACCTTCCTCGACCAACGTTAACACTCTAGAGATTTCATCTTTCATTTACATATCCCCCTCTTTTAATAAGGCAATAGCCTCTTCGGCAGTGATTTCCCCTTTTTCCAGCATGGATACAACCTTCTTCTTATCAACCTCCGGCTTCCGGTTTGCTGAGTAGCCCAAGGCCGAAATGATGTCGTCTAATTTCCCTCTAACGGTCGGATAAGAAATCCCAAGTTCTTTTTCGACTTCTTTAATACTTCCGCGGCACTTCAGGAAAATTTCAATAAAATGAAGCTGTTCCTGTCCAAGTGAGGCAAGCTTTGATAATTCGAATTCATTTTCCACCGTCGTGTGGCAATGTTTACACTGCAGTTTAGTAATGTTTAATTGTTTGCTGCAAACGGGGCAATTAGTAATTAACGGGTAAGCCATTTTATTCTCCCTTCCTTTATTAACCATATCATACATCACTTTCATAATAATTTAAAGGATAAATTAATATTTTTAATTTAATTTATTTAAAAAATTAAATTAGTTAAAACCAATATTAAAAACGTTAAATTAAAGCAACAAAAAAAACAAAAAAATGCCCCTGAACAACCAAACAGTTTTGTAAATATGTGGTATACTCAATTAGATAACAGAAGGAGTGTTTAATTTGAAAAGCACCAATAATCGATACCAAAATGGACAAATGGTGAGCATTAAAACAACCGGAGAGACAGTTACGATTTTAAAGTGGCAATATATAAAAAATATGAAGCGATATTCCTATATCGTCAAAGAACAGCCGAGTTTATTTTATTTTGAGGAAGAATTAGAAGAACTTTAGAAACAGACAAAATAAGAAGACCAACCACTCGGTTGGTCTTCTTATTTTGTCAATTAGTTTAAAAATCTGCATTTCCTGGTGTTCTTGGGAATGGAATCACGTCTCTGATATTGGTCATTCCGGTTAGGTACATGATCAGGCGTTCGAAGCCAAGGCCATAGCCAGAATGCTTGGTGGCGCCGTATTTTCTTAATTCCAAGTACCACCAATAGTCTTCTTCGTTCATGCCAAGTTCTTTGATTTTTGCAGCAAGAACCTCTTCACGTTCTTCACGCTGGCTGCCGCCAATCAATTCCCCGATTCCCGGTACAAGAAGGTCGGTCGCTGCCACCGTTTTGTCGTCTTCATTTAAGCGCATATAGAAGGCTTTGATTTCTTTTGGATAGTCTGTGACAAACACCGGCTTTTGGTATACCTTTTCGCATAAAAAGCGCTCATGCTCCGTTTGCAGGTCAAGGCCCCATTCAACTGGATAAGCAAAATTCTCACCTGATTTTTTCAAAAGTTCAATAGCCTCTGTGTAAGTGACTCGGCCAAAGTCGGCTGTATATGCATTGTTTAAGCGATCCAATAATCCCTTCTCCACAAAGCTGTTAAAGAAGGCCATTTCCTCCGGAGCATGTTCTAACACATATCCGATTACATATTTCACCATTTCTTCAGCTAGGTCCATAATATCAGGAAGCTCTGCAAACGCCACTTCCGGTTCAATCATCCAGAATTCCGCAGCATGTCTTGCCGTGTTAGAGTTTTCAGCTCTAAATGTTGGACCAAACGTATAGACATTACGGAATGCAAGGGCAAAGGATTCGGCAGAAAGCTGGCCGCTTACGGTTAAATTCGTTTCTTTTCCAAAGAAATCCTTGGTATCGTCTGTTTTGCCCTCTTCATTTTTCGGCAGGTTATTTAAATCCAGCGAGGTTACTCTAAACATTTCACCTGCACCTTCTGTGTCACTCCCTGTTATAATCGGCGAGTGAACATAAACAAAGCCTTTTTCGTTAAAAAATTTATGCATGGCATACGCTGCAATTGATCTCACACGAAAAACAGCAGAGAAAGTGTTGGTTCTCGGTCTTAAATGAGCAATCGTTCTTAAATATTCAAATGTGTGTCTTTTCTTCTGCAGCGGATAATCTACGTTTGAAGTCCCTTCAATCACAATAGTTGTTGCTTTGATTTCAAACGGCTGCTTCGCCTGAGGGGTATGGATAAATTCTCCCTCTATTTTAATTGATGAGCTAATTGGCAGCTTGGCAATATCTTTATAGTTCTCTAGCTTGTCATCGAAAACAATCTGAACACTCTTAAAAAAGCTCCCATCATTTAATTCAATAAATCCAAACGTTTTTGAATCACGAATTGTCCGGATCCAGCCGGATAATTCAACTTTTTTGTCAATGAAGCTTTCAGTATTTCTGTACAAATCTTTAATTAAGACCTGTTTCACTTGAATTTCCTCCTAATTTATATGTATAAGTTATTGAACAACCAGAGGCAGGAGTGACCATTTAAATAAAAAACCTCCCATCCCAAGTTGGGACGAAAGGTAATTTCCCCTGTTGTTACCGTTAGTGTTTATCCCTTCCATATTATATTAAAATCCTCACAAATAAGCAATATTCAACAAAATCGATAATTTAGCCTTCGTTTTTGTTAGGTTAGTCTAATCCATGACGTAATTTTTAATAATTTTCTGAAAAAATAGCAGGAAAATAAAAATCGAAGTCGAATTAGTAAACAAATGTTCGATTCTTGATTGGTTAGGAGTGTTGGTTATGGACAAAATCACTTGTATTGCCTATCTTCTTTACAATTCATCGAAGAATCAAGACATCCGTGAGAAAGCTATTCAATTATTAAATGGGGATGTATCAATCCGCGATTTAAAAAGAAATGTTTCCATACAAGCCCATTTAGTTCTAGCAGAATCCACATTAAAGAAAAATAATCTAGACAAAAATCTTGTCCAGCAGTTCGCCGAGGAGTTCCTGAGCGTTGAAGTTTAAAAAGCTTCCAAACCGGAGGCTTTTTTATCCGATAAATTTTTCATAACAAAAAATAACTCTTCCTTTTTCCCAGTCAGCTGTGTTATAATATCTAAACCCTAATAATTCCCAAAAATGTCTTGCTTTAGTATTTTCTTTTATAAGACCAATTCGGACTCTGTCCAAACCCCGCTTGTCCATCTCATTTTCAAATTGTGCATAAGCTTGTGCACCAAAACCATATCCTTGATAATCAGCATGAATCATCAGCAGTCCAAGCCAAGGAAAATGATCGTTGGGATTTTCCAGCACGTAATCCATAACACCAATATAAGTATCATCAAGTTTGATAAAAGCACTGATCGTTTTAGGGTTTAAAAATTCCTTTTCCAAATCGGCAAGCTCCCTTGCCGCCAAATCATTTTCCAAAACATTGTATTCGGGATTCGAATTAACAATCTCAAGCGCAATATAGAGTGTTTCTTTCCTAATCTCTTCAAAATGTATCGACATCGTTTTTCTCCTTTTTTATTGATACTTAGGATATTTTATCAAAAAATCAGTTATTCACACTTTAAAATTATGTCATAAAAATCAGTTCTCCGAATAAGCTTAAACCGTTGTGAAAAATAGGATTTTCTACTCAATTAATTTTGTAAAGAAAGGTGATTTTATATGGTACAAATTGAGGTAAATATTACTTTCGAAGGAAGAAACTATTGGACAAATGTCATTGCCGACCAAAATACATCTGATGAAGAAATACTCCGCCTTGCTTTTGAACAGGTTCAAAAGCAATGGAAGAAATAAAGTTTGAAAAGGCAGCAAATTTGCTGCCTTTTTATTTTCTATCCGATTATTTCATATGTGTTTTTTGGCACATCAACCATAAGGGGACTTATTCCATCTGTTGCAAATAAATGCAATTCGTGCATCGCTCGGGTACAGACTGTATAAAATAACTTTCGGTCGCTTTCTTTTTGATATTGTGAACTATCATAAAGGATGACTGCATCAAATTCAATTCCTTTTGAAAGATATGAGGGAATCACCGACACCCCGCTTTCATAGGAAGTTGTTCCTTTTTCAATAAAATGAAGAGGAACATCTTCTTTTAAAACTTCATATACCCGTTTGCTTTCCTCGCCAGTTCTGCAAATAACCGCAATCGTTCGATGGCTTGTTTGAAGTTCTTTAATTTTCTCCAAAACCTGTTTATTGAGCAAATTACTTTCAACTACATTCAGCGAAGGCTTGATACCGCTCCGGTTAAAAGGCTCAATTTTGTCGCCATTCTCAATAAACTCCCTTGTGAATTCAACAATCTCCTTAGTCGAACGATATGTTTTCGTTAAAACAAATTTTTCAACCTCTCCCTCTTCTGCCTGAAAATCAGTGAAAACTGATTGCATTCCCGTCGCCCCTGAGAAAATAGCTTGGTTAAAGTCTCCAAGTAAGGTCACCTTACTGTAAGGAAACAACATTTTTATAAAGGCGAACTGAAAAGGAGTGTAATCCTGGGCCTCGTCAATAAATATATGACGAATGGAGGAATTTGACTTTCTCCCCTCAATTAAATCCTGCAAGTACACATATGGCGTGGCATCTTCGTAAGGAATCACCATACTGCTTATTTGTGCCTTTGTTTGAGAGCATATGGTATCCCACATTAGCGGCAGTTCGGAAGGATTATTTTCCTTGTTAAATAACCCAAGATAAATTAACGGCAGATTGATAAATTTTAGGTTTTTAACTGCCGCAAATATTGGCTTAAATTTTTCTTTCACAACCATTTCTGCCAACAACTTTTGTTCCTGGTCGAAATCATCAAATGAATGCTCCGTAAACCGTTTCTTTTCCTGGAGTTTTTTATAAACCTCTAAATAATCCTCTTTCTCCAAATATTGAATCTCTTCCTCAACCCAGCTTCGGGACTGTTCCCGTTTGACCCATTTCTTTAATTCTTTCTTAAGCCACTCCTTGAGAAGCAGCATCCTGTTTGGAATTGAAAAATTGGTATTTAAAGTATAAAAATAATCGTGAATTTCTTTTTTCGAGATTAAAACATTTCCTCTAAAGCTTATATCCTTAAAGATTAAACCTTGATTTGATAACCTCGCTGCATATTCTTCTATTAATCGCTTAAACTCCAAACTAGCCTTGAAGCGAATACCATTCAACCTTGATTGACAATGGTCATTGTCCACTAAACTTAGCAGGTATTCAATCTGGGTAAAAGGATCCTCAACGTCAAATTCCCGGCCCAATCTTTGATTTAAGTATTCCTGGAAGGTCGATTGCTGCATGTTCTCTTCTCCCAGCTCAGGCAATACTGTTGCGACATAGCTGTTGAATAAAGGATTTGGAGAAAACAACAAAATATTTTCCGATTTCAATGTACCTCGATATCGATACAAAAGATAAGCCACCCGCTGCATCGCCGCTGAGGTCTTGCCGCTCCCGGCCACACCTTGGACAATCAGCAATTTACTTCGTTCATTACGGATAATCGCATTTTGCTCGCGCTGAATCGTTGCGACAATGCTTTTCATTTGGGTACTGGCATTGTTCCCCAGAACCTCCCGCAGCATTTCATCACCGATGGTGACACCGGTATCGAACATTCCTTTAATTTCCGAAAACCGGATGATAAATTGCCTTTTCAACTCCATTTCACCGTGGATGGTCCCTTCCGGGGTTTGATAATGTGCCGGCCCGGGTGAATAATCATAATAAAGACTGGAAATCGGCGCACGCCAGTCATAAATTAAGAAGTTTTCATCCTGTTCATCCATTAATGAAGCAATCCCCAGATATACTTGATCGGTCGACTTTTCACCAGCCTCCCAAAAATCAATACGACCAAAGTAAGGAGAAAATTTTAATTTATCCAAGGTTTTGAGGGTTCTGTCTAGCTGACTGTGTGTCCGTTCCCGCTCTGAGAGAAGTTCTGCCTGCTGTTTAATACTAGCCGCTGTTTCAATGACGTCATCCGGTTCATCCAGATTGACTGTAACATCCTCCCAAAAAGTCTTGCGGATTTCCAGAACATCAGAGCTAACTCTGCCGGTATTTTTTTGTAATTTGGCTATCTTTTTATCCACTTCATGCACTACCGAATTAACTCTTTCCTGCTCCAATTCCCAGTCATTATCTTGTAAATCCTTCATTCAACAACCACTCCCCAAATAAATTTTGGCTGCATTAGTTGACAACAGCGAACGAATGTGGTAATGTTATTATAGGATATTTATAATCCTAATCATAATTTGGTTTTCTTGCCAAAGTTCATTTTAACATGTTTTTTTGTCTATTTTCAAGTGTATTTTTTTAAAAGTAAAAACGCCGCTTTGGCGTTTTTTTCATTTTATGACGCTCTTTTCCTCAATATCAATCTCCATTTAAATCCCTTTGTAGTATTTGAAAAATCCAATAAATAATTTATAAAAAAACAATTGACAATCAGCATGACCTAATCATATAATTTATCTTGAATTAAGTTATTTCAAAATCAAGATAAATTATTTCAAACTAAAAAGGGAGAGATTTTAACATGACTAAAACAAAATGGGCATTAGACCCTGCACACAGCAGTGTAGACTTTTCTGTTCGTCACATGATGATTGCAAACGTAAAAGGAACATTCAACAGCTTCAGCGCCAATATTGAAGCAGATCCTGCAGATTTAACAACCGCAAACATCGAGTTCTCGGTTGAAACTTCAAGTGTGGATACGCGCAACCAAGATCGTGATGGCCACTTAGTGTCTGCGGATTTCTTTGATGCTGCCAATTATCCTGCTATGACTTTCAAAGCAACAAATATTGAAAAGACTGATGATGGCGAGTACAATGTAACCGGCGATTTAACGCTACGTGGAGTGACAAAACAAGAAACTTTCGCTGTTTCCTTTGAAGGTCAAGGCAAAGATCCTTGGGGAAATGAAAAAGTTGGTTTCAGTGCTGCAGGCACTCTAAACCGCTCTGATTATGGTTTGGTTTGGAATGCGGCACTTGAAACTGGCGGGGTCCTTGTTGGCGATAAAGTAAAGATCAATCTGCAAATTCAAGCAGCAAAAGCTGAATAATTTAGCCACAACAAAAAAGCTCTCCTGGTATTTGGAGAGCTTTTTCACCTATTAATTATCATTCCATATCAAAAAGCGGCGACAAATCTTCGCGAATAAAATCTATATAAAAATAATCATTACTAGCAGCATCATATAAATAATCTTGTTTCCACATTTCTATATTGGCAACAATCTCCTGCATTGCCGCAACAAACGTTAGGATTTCTTCATTAGACATAATCGGATGCAATGAAAACCGCACCCAGCCAGGCTTTGTTGATAAATCCCCTTGGTCTATTTTGTCGGTTATTTGCTGAGAGGAATTTTTGTCAATATTAAACAAGTAATGCCCATATGTTCCTGCACATGAACAGCCGCCGCGAACCTGAACCCCAAAACGGTCATTTAGAAGGCGGACAATTAAATTATAATGAACATTTTCGACGTAAAAGGAAACGATTCCTAACCGGTCTTTCACATGACCTTCTAAAATATGGAGCCCAGGGATTTCCTCTAACCGTGGCAGCAGCAGCTGCAGCATTTCTTTCTCTCTCTTTAAAATGTTTTCAATCCCCATCTGTTCTTTTAGATTTATGCATAAAGCCGTTCGAATACCCTGAAGAATTCCGGGCGTACCTCCATCCTCCTTGATTTCAATGTCATCATAATAGTGATGTCCTCCCCATGGGTTAGTCCAAGTAACTGTCCCTCCGCCTGGATGGTCGGGAATCTTGTTCTTATATAACCTGGAATCAAATATTATCACACCGCTTGTTCCCGGCCCTCCTAAAAACTTATGTGGCGAGAAAAAAACAGCATCTAATTTTTCCATTGGATCAGTTGGATGCATGTTAATAGAGACATAAGGGGCAGATGCCGCAAAGTCAACAAAACATAGTCCGCCATGTTCGTGCATGATTTTGGCTAATTGATGAAACGGCGTTTGAATCCCTGTTACATTGGAGCAGGCTGAAAACGAACCAATTTTTAATGGACGATCTTCATATCTCTTTAAAAGCTGCTCTAAATGGGAAATATCAACATTTCCATTTCTGTCAGGCTGTATCATGACAACATCCGCCGTCGTTTCAAGCCAGGATGTTTGATTCGAATGATGCTCCATATGGGTTAGAAAAATAATCGGCCTCTCTTTTTCAGGTAAGTTTAGCCGTTTTTTCCACTGCTCATGTATTCGCAGCCCCAGAATTCTTTGAAATTTATTGATCACAGAGGTCATCCCAAAACCGTCTAAGTGAACCACATCATATTTATCAGCACGGACATGCTCCTTGATGATTTTTTTTGCTTGTTTATACATTCCCGTCATCATTAAACTAGTTATGTTTGATTCTGTATGGGTATTCGCCATAAAAGGACCAAAAACTTCTGTAATTTTCTCCTCAATTTTCCGGTAAAGACGTCCGCTTGCTGTCCAGTCACCATAAATAATCTTCTTTTTACCATAGGGAGAGTCAAATTCATGATTAATTCCAATAACGTGGTCACGGAAGCTTTGAAAATAGGTTTCGAGGTTATCAGGAATGCGAAAGGTTTTGCTGCCAATTTTGCCGGTAATCATGTCAATTCCACCTCAACACAAAGTCTTGATAACCAGTATATGCGAGAAGCTTTTTCATGGGTCTCGGTTTCGTTCTATATAAATAAAAGCAGCCTATTTTGGCTGCTCAGGCTGTCGAATAACTATCGATAAATTTTTATCTTATTCACGATTTTTCACAACTTCGTTAATTATTTAAATATTAAAATATATTGACCTTTCAACAAGTCTGTTGATTGGCGCTCCAGGCACTTCGCTTTCCGCGGGCGTGCCGGGAAGCCTCCTCGTCGCTAAAGCTCCTGCGGGGTCTCCCCTGTCCCGTACTCCCGCAGGAGTCTTCGTGCCTTCCGCGCCAATCAACAGGTGTATTCAATACAGACCTTCAACTCACAATGCAAATAAAAATAAGAGGTGAATAAATTATTAAAACCAAATGAGTCTAGCCAATGTTATTGCATATGAACAGACTCCTTTCTTCAACTTGCCAAAATTTATTAAAGATTGAAGTACAATTTTCAAAGTTAGAAATAGTTTGTTGCAATACTTTAGGTTAATTTGCCTCCCTGTTGATTGGAGCGGAGGGCACTCGACTCCTGCGGGAAATAGAGGTCACTGGAGACCCCACAGGTGCTTTCAGCGCCGAGGAGGCTCCAGGACCTCCCCGCGGAAAGCGAGTGCCCGGAGCGGAAATCAACAGGCCCATTAGCAGGGACAATCAAAAATATCGGTGTTAGAACATAAAAAATTGTCGAGAAAAATACCCTTTCTCGACAATCTGAAAAGCCTGTATTTGCTGCTTTTGTTTATTGTTAATAAGTAGTGACCTTTGTGGATTCCTTCCGATTGACTTCGTCAATTTTTTGGGTAAACATTTGAAAGACACGTTTTTTCTCCTCAAGGTCACGTATGTATTCTTTTAGTTGATTATAGCTTTCTTCAAACGGCTTATGATACATTTCACGGATTTTATCAATTAACTCCTCATTGACTGTGGATTGAATCACTTGTTTGGTGATCCCGTATTTATAGGTATAGACTTTTAATTCTTGAGATACTTCCTCATATTCCTTTTCAATTTCTTCTAGCACCACTAAAATATCTTGCTTCCACTCTTCCAATGATTTCTGCAGATAGGACTTGACCATTGTCTCTTCCATAAACACACCTTCTCTATTCCCTTATTTAACTTATTATAGCGATGTTAGTTTACATGGAAGTTTCGGAAAAATTACAAACCCTTTTCAAGCATGAATGAAAACTCGCCGATTGGCGAGTCCGATAGGACGAAGACAGAGGCGTAGTTGAATTTATGCGTTAGGAAAGTGAAAATTTATGCTTTCCTATTAGCAAAAAAAAACGATTACTAGGAAATCACGTAACCGTTTATTTAGCCTCCACGATTTTCGCAAACTCTTCTAGCGTGGTTGAATATTTTATATACGTCCTTGGCAGTAGATATAGTTCATTTTTTATTCCAGTTTTTATATAAGGCCCAGGAGTAGTGGTTATTCCATAGGTATAATATTTCTTTGTTTCCTCCACTACTTTTTCATCGAAATCTCCAAATGGATATGAGAGAGCAATAACCGATTTACCCGTAATTTTTTCGATTTTTTTCTTTGAGTGGTTTAATTCATACTCGTAATTAGCTATTTTAGATAATTCAGGATGTGTTGCTGTATGTGATTGAATAGAAATGAGCCCTGAATTGGCTAGCATCTTTAAATCCGATGGGGATAATCGATTGGGCCGCTCAATAAAATCAGCAATAATAAAGAATGTTCCTGTTGGATTAAAATTTTCTGATTTCAGCCTTTGAAAGATGTAAAAAACATTAAGATTATTTTTATAGCCATCATCAAAGGTAAGAAAGATTGGCTTGTCAACCTTCTCCTTATCAGCCCATCTTTCAAAGGTCAGCAATGTAAAACCATGATCCCTCAAATATGTCATTTGTTTTTCAAAATTCTCTGGTCTTACATAGAGCTCCTTTTGCCCATGACCGCTATACTCTTCAATCGAATGATAAATTAAGATTGGCACTTTTTTTGCCGCCATGGCCCGGTCAGGAAAAACTAACAGCAAAAGACAGGACACTACTAATAGAATGTTTTTCATACAATCCCTCTTCAAAATACGTTTTTTCCTTATTATTCCTAACATTTCTACCTTCATTCTTCCCTTATCAAACCGCTCAATTTGCAATAAAATGTTACTATTTCAAGATTTTCGTCTTGTTTTGATAGCTTTTGTCAAGCGGCAGGAAAAAACCATATCGGATGGTGAATATCTTAGTATCGAACTCATAAAATTCTTTCCGAGATAAATAGAAAGGAATGATTCTCATGAAGTCTTATACACTTAAAGAAGTTTCCAAAAAAATAAATACTGCACCTGGCATCATCCGGCAATGGGAGAAGGAATTAACAGGAATACTCCATATTTCCAGATCAAAACAAGGGGCAAGAATTTATACAGATGTTGAGATTAACCAATTAACCGAAGTAAAGGAACTATTTGCTAAAAAGATGGGTAAAGAAGCAGTTCGGGATGCACTGTTAAAACAATCCATCGCCAATCATGATACAGAGCTCGAAGAAACAGCCGCTGACGCTGATATTGAGTTTATTTCTCCCCCGGAACCAGTCACATTCGAAATGATTACCCATATAACCAAACAGCCTTCTATCCCTGATAACGAAAACAGCTTATCGAATGCTGATTTATTTTTTGAGGTGATGGATGCCTATAAGAAAAACTTCTTAAATGAGGTTAAAGAGGAAATTAGAAGTGTTGTACGAAAAGAAGTATTAACTGAGGTAAAAAAGGAGATTTCAAACGGAACGCTTATAACCGTTAAATCCGTGCAGGATTCCATTTATAAATCTTCAGAAAACACAAAAGAGCATATTCGGGAACTGTCGGAGACCATTTCGAAAGCTTCGGAGGAAACCGCAGATAAGTTAAGATATTTATCTTCCAACATCAAGAATGTCACCATCGAAACTGCTGATGAAGTTTATTCCCTCACAAAACAGGTTGTCGAAACCTCAGATAAGCTTTCAAATTATATCGACCAAACTAATAACGAAATTTCCAATTTGGCTGATGAAATCGCAAAGGAACGTGAATTCCTGATGGATGACCGTGAGCAATACCGTCATGATATCCGGCAAAGGGAAGCCGCGTTTCAACAAATGCTGGCAAACTATCGAGAGGTTGCCGCGGCAAAGGAAAAAAAGTGGTGGAAATTTTGGAGTTAAATTTAAGGTGCGGGAATCTTCATTTACGCTGATTCTTTTCGTTGGATATCAAGGTTTTCGGTCATTTTTAAAAATGGAGGGATTGTCATGAATACAGCAGAGGCTGCAAAATTATTGGGTGTTTCAATTAGCACGATTCAGCGCTGGGTAAAGCAGCTTGAACTGCCTATGGAACGAAATGAGCGTGGCCACTATCATTTTAAAGATGAGGATATTGAACTGTTTAAAAATATCCACGAACAGCTCCAGAACGGAACCTTATTGCAAGATATCAGCCAAGAAAAGGAAAAGAAAAGCCCACGCAAAGGGACAGTGAAGGCGGTCGCAAACGGTGATGCATTGGTTAAGCTTTATGCCAAGGTAAAGGATTTAGAGCTTGGCTTACATTCGAAGGCGGATGCTGTTGCCTCCTATCAACTCCTCCAGCATCGCAGGGAGATTGAAGAACTGCAAAATCTTGTGAGTAGCTTGGGGCAACAGGTTTCACAGCTTCAAACCGAGATAACCAAATTAAAAGGACCTGCACCTTCCGAAAAACCGTTAGTTTTAGAAAACAGTAAGGTAAAAAGAAAAAAGAAGAATTTTGTTAGTTCTCTATTTGGCTTTTGATTATCAATTAAACTGACCGAACGCGGTCCTCACACGTTCGGTCGTTCTCTTATAAAACGTTTTCAAAAGCATGCATGTTTAAGCCTCTTTTGTTTGCTGTGTATCGAATTCCAGCAGACCCCCAAAGTACGAGATTTCCTTAATGCTGACACCAAGTTCTCCTGTCGGAATTTTCAAGGATAATTCTTCCCCGATATTTTTTAAAAGAAGCTGTCTGCCGACTGGGGATAAAAAGGATATAAAGCCTTTATCTGGGTCAGACTCCTCTGGAAAGCAAATGACATAATCCTCTGTTTCCTGATCATCGAGATACATAACGGTAACCTTTGTCCCAATATAAACCTTTGGAATTGATGCTATAAAGCTATTTTTTTGGTTTTGTTTTAATAACTCCTCCAACTCCAAAACATAAAGGCTGAAAAAATGTTTCAGTCTTTCCTGAATAGGCGTCGAGGAAATGTAAAGATTAGTTAAATCCTTGATATTTTCCTCAATATACACTAACTGACTTAGGAAGTACTGTTTGTTGGCCTGACCACTATGGTTCATAGTAGATAGCCCCCATGCTCGGATTAAACTTCCTGCAAAATTTTGTTGCGTTTTTCATGTTATATTCCTCCCACATAAAAAATGAACCCTCCAAAATATTTTTGGAAGATCTTAGCACTATATTACCATATTTCAACTTGAAAGTCGCAATACAAAAAGGCCATTCATAAAGAATAGCCTTTTTAGCTTTTACGCCTATTTGCCGCCAGCATTTGTAAGCGGCAGCTTAGGTTCAACAAGCGGTTTTGTATATTTTTTAACCAAAAAGCTTCCCAATAGCAAGCAGACAATAAATGAAAAACCAATGAGAAATAAATAGACTCCCGAGATGGAACTAAACCCTTGGTCCGGAAAAACGGATTGTACCGGTTTAATGAGAAAACCGTGGAACAAATAAATATAAAGCGTTCTTTCTCCAATTTCGGTAAATTTGAACTGTGCCGATGGAATAAATGTTAAAAAGCTAAACACCATTAGAAGTGTTAAGAGATATTGCAAAGACCGATATACTCCGGCTGAAATGTGTTCTATCCCCATTGCTGCATAGGAACTGTCACCCAAAAGCCAAGAAACTGCATCTTGAGGAAAGGAATGGCCAAAGGAAATGACAGCAGCCAGCAGGACGACCATTGCCGTCGGCAGTGAATACTTCCCTCTCAGAATCCTTTTCAAATGCCCCTCGTTTAACAGAAAGCCGAGCAAGAAATATGGAAAAAAGACAAATGTTCTCGACAAGCTCAAATAGCTGCCTGCTTCATTAAAATAGCCAATGGCCACTCCGAGAACAATAGCAAGGGCCAACCCCAGCCATTTCATTCTTGAAAAAGGAATCAGCAAAATGTTCCAAAATAATAAACTTAATAAAAACCAAAGCGACCAGTGAGGGTGGAAAAAATCAACATGAAATGCAGTTTCTTTGCCATTCATATAATAGTACACAGAATAGATGGTCTGAAAAAGGAGATATGGGATTAATAGCTTTATGGCCAGTTTTTTAAAGTAGCCTGGCTTTTGGAATCCCTTAGAAAAATAACCTGAGATTAAAATGAACGCTGGCATATGAAATAAGTAAATAACTGTATACAACGTGAAGAGAAACCCATCTTGATCCTTTAACGGGCTGATTAAATGCCCAAAAACGACCAAGAACATTAAGATAAACTTTGCATTATCAAAATATTTACTCCTTTTTGATTTAGCCATAATATCACCTCATCATATGGATTCAATCAAAAGGTATATTAATATTGTAAAATTAACTTTTGCTTAAAAAATAAAATATCCATTTGGTGTATTAAAAAATACCTTTTATAAACTTTACCATTTTTTTATTACAGGAACATGTTTATAAATTTACTTTTCATTTTCAGCAAAATTACAATTTCAAAATAATGATAAAATATTCCTGCGCAGATTTTCCTATAATTTACTCCTCGCAAAAAAAGAGCTAGACATCCAGCTCTCATTTTCCTCCAACTATATCCACCAATCGATTACTGATAATTTCTGCATAGTTTTCCTTTAATTCATTCTCTGATATCTGTAAATATTCGGAAAGTTCTACAAGGTACTCCCGGTCATACCGCAGCCATGAGGAATAGCTTCTTTTAACAAACCGCTCAGCTTCCATAAAGGTCGAGAACATCGGCGGGACCTTTTCACCGTTATGAAAGATATAAAACTCCCCGTCTCCAGAAGGGAATATATAAGAAATCTCCCCTTTATGATTCTGGTAGCTGCTTCCTGTTTCCGACTCCTTCAGATTAAATTCATTGCGGTCAGCATCGGGTTTAAGCGGTAAGTTATCAAATACATTTATAACAAATGTTTCAAAGGCCTCTCTGGTCAAATCTGCCCCTGAAGCTTTTGGATGTCCCCCTCCCCCATACCTTTTTGCAAACTCTGCGACATTCACTTCATCATGAATGGTCCTAAAGCCCATCTTTTTTCCACCCAAATTAAGAAGGACGATCATATCCAAATGAGGATTTTGCGTATTTAATGCATTCCCTAGCTCTGACATGTTTTGTTCCGCAGGGACAATACCTACACAATAATCTTCCACAAAGGTTTGGACCATTTGCCTGCTTTTGGAATGGATATATCGGTTAATTTTTTGTTCCTCGATATCCAAAATTATGTTTTCTGTTTCGGTAAAATCAAATGCTTCCCTGTTCTCCGTTAACCTTTTTATCATTTCCTCTTCAAACTGTTCCCGGTTCATAATATGGAACAAATCATTTAAGCGTTTCGCCTTGATATTATTATTTTCATCCCATTCCCATGTATCGTACTGCCTGATCAAGTCTACAAATTCATTGAGCGCTTTGCTTTTATCCAGTTTTCCCTTCTCAATTAGAAAGTCGTAAAACAGCGATGTGGCACAGGTTTTTTTTCCGGATTCATATTCTGTTTTGACACTCCCCCATTTATAGTTATTAAAATGCAACGCCGTCACATGATGATCAATCACCTGAATATGTTTTCCAGCCTGAAATCTTTCGGCTAATTTTTTCTCAGTTTCTTCATTTACAGCTAAATCGGTAATGAACGTTTCTTCATTATTATTTTCTTGGTTAGTTATAAAAGCTTCGACCCGCTGATTTAAATTACGATAAGAGCAATAAGATACTTTCGCCTGTTCTCCAAAAGCGAGCTTTGCCAACACCCCGCTGCCAAGGCCATCTAAATCAACATCAGTAAAAAGTTTGACCATTCCATACACCATCCCATATTTTTTCCATAACGTATATTTTGGTTTTGATTTTATCTTCTTATTCATTAGAAAAGCTGACCCGATTAGAGCCAGCTCCATTCCCCAGTATAAGCTTAAGTTTTGTAATATCCTCTTTTTAAGCCGTAATAACAAAACCAGAGTGCCTGAAAGAAAAAGAGTGCTCCCCAAAATGGGGCGGGAAAAATAATGGTCAAATTCGCCAAATTCGCCGCATCTCCCGCAGATTGCGGGCTTTGTAAACTTATATAAAATATTTCATATGCACTTTGAACCGAATCCACCAGTAAAATGGAGGCGATTAGCATCAATAAATGATCTCTAAATCCTTGGCTCCCTTTAATGAGCAGGAACAGGAACCCCGCTGCAAATGAACTGAGCCAAAAGATTCCATATGGGTTACGTACCCAGAAAAAGAGATTAATAAAAATGAACCCCAATATGATATCGATCAATAGTATCTGCTTTTTCCTTCCAAGTAATAAAAAGAAAAGGAAGGCTGAAAATGATGCAAATGTATAACCCGCCAAACCGGTAAAAAAACTGCCAATCCAAGTTGACTGGTTACTATACGTGGCACCTTCAGAATTCATAAATAACGAAATTCTTTCCACATTACCGCCAAGTAAAGCCACGAATGCATGTCCGGACTCATGAATTAATGTATTTATCACCCGAAAATAATTCCCCATAAACGGAATATGAATTAACAGAACGCTAATCACGAGGAAAAGAAAAAACTTCGCACTGAATTTTTCACGAACAAAGCTCAATTGACATTCTCCTCTGTTTTAGAAATTTTCATTATTTTCTTTATTTTATCACTATTAGTTAAAAAAGAATAACAATAACCACGCCATTTTGAAGTTGCATATTTTTTGAGCAATTTTCGAAAGGATTCGACAACCAACAACTTATGTGTTACCATTAAGTTGTTGCATCCCAAAAAGGAGGGAATGAGATTGATAGAGTTTAAGAATATTATTAAAAAATATCGATCCAAAACAGTTATAAATTCTTTTTCATTAAAAGTTGAGGCGGGACAGCTTGTTGTTTTTATCGGTCCAAGTGGCTGCGGGAAGACAACCTTGCTAAAAATGATTAATAAGCTGATACAGCCAACCTCAGGGAAGATTTTGGTAAATGGATCTGATATTTCTACCGTGAATCCGATTGAGCTTCGCCGAAATATTGGCTATGTCATTCAAAACACAGGTTTGTTCCCACATATGACGATTAAGGAAAACTTGGAGTTGATTCCTAAACTTAAGGGCGAAGATCCTGCAGCTATTGAGAAGAAAACGAACGAGTTACTTGACATAGTAGGGTTAAATCCCAAAGAATATCTGCACCGTTATCCAAAGGAATTAAGTGGCGGCCAGCAGCAGCGAATTGGCGTAGCAAGAGCCTTCTCCACAAACTCCGACATTATCTTAATGGATGAACCATTCAGTGCACTCGACCCCGTCACACGATCATCGCTTCAGGATGAACTGTTCCAAATGCAAAAGGAATTAAACAAAACAATCATCTTTGTCACTCATGATATGGATGAGGCTATTAAAATAGCTGACAAGATTTGTATTTTAAAAGATGGCGATATTCTTCAGTATGACACGCCAGAAAACATCTTAAAAAATCCTGCTAATGATTTTGTTTCCGATTTTATCGGCAAGCGCAGGGTATGGAATAATCCTGAATTGTTAATGGCCGAGGATATCATGATTCCAAATCCGGTTAAAATTACCGCCAAACGGAACGTCCTGCAGGCAATTGAAATCATGAAGGAAAACAAAGTAGACAGTTTATTGGTTACTGAAAAGAATAATCGTCTTATCGGATTGGTGACCTTGAAAGGAATTCAATTGCTAAACCGCAACTCCGAAATTGAATGGGTAATGGAGAAGAATGTCCTGTCAGTATCACAGGATGCCAATTTGATTTCCGTTCTCGCAACCATGAATGAACATAAGATTGGTTACGTTCCTGTTATTAACAGTACTGGACAGTTAACAGGTCTTATTACGAGAAGCAGTATTTTATCTGCACTAAGCAGCCAATTAATCGATATGGAGGTGGCCTTTTAATGAGTGAATTATGGAACTATGCAAGTAACAACTATAACCAAATCCTTGAACTATTAGGACAGCATATATATCTAAGTATCATTTCTGTTTTGATTGCAACCTTAATTGGAATTCCGCTCGGAATATTGATTTCACGAGAGCCTAAGCTATCAAAATCGGTCATTGGCACAACAAACGTCATTCAAGCCGTGCCGAGTCTGGCCTTGCTAGGATTTCTAATCCCGTTCATTGGCATCGGCAGTACTCCTGCCATAGTAATGGTGGTACTTTACTCGTTGCTGCCAATTGTCAAAAACACCTATACGGGATTAACCAATATTGATCGAGACATTCTGGAAGCCGCCAAAGGCATCGGTCTGACCAAGGGTCAAACAATGAGAAAAGTGCAGCTGCCGCTCGCCTTCCCGATGATTATGGCGGGTATCAGAATTTCAGCCGTTACGGCTGTTGGGTTAATGACGATTGCCGCATTCGTCGGAGCCGGCGGACTTGGTTATCTTGTCTTCTCTGGTGTGCAAACTGTCGACAATGCCATGATTTTGACAGGTGCGATTCCGGCCTGTATTCTGGCACTATTGATCGATTTTATTGTCGGTAAATTAGAGACATCTCTTTCTTATAAGACAAAACAATCTTCTGCATCAAAAACAGGAAAAACAACAAAAAAAATTATTCTTGCCTTTGCGAGTTTGCTTTTGGTTATTGCTGGTGTTTTTACAGTTTATTCAAAGGCCCAGGCTGGCGATAAAATTGTCATTGGTTCAAAGAATTTCAGTGAACAGCTAATTCTTGGTAATATGCTTGCAGATTTAATCGAAAATAAAACCGATTTAGAAGTTGAAAGAAAGCTAAATCTTGGCGGTTCTCAGGTTACCTTCAGCGCCCTTAATAGCGGTGATATTGATGTTTATGTAGAATACACCGGAACAGGACTTGTCAATATTTTAAAACAGCCGCCACAGAATAATCCTGAGCAGGTTTATGATTATGTTCAAACAGAATTTAACAAAAAGTATGGAATTAGATTGTTAAAGCCGCTTGGTTTTAATAACACCTATGCATTGGCCATCCGACAGGATACCGCTAATCAATACGGACTAAAAACCATATCTGATTTGGCCAAGGTCAGCAACGAGTTAATCATGGGTCCGACCATTGAATTCCCTAATCGTGAAGACGGATTAATCGGTCTCTCCAAAACGTATAATATGCAATTTAAGGACGTTAAAGCCGTTGACGGGGGCTTGCGTTATACAGCGCTTGATAATCATAAGAGCGACGTCATTGACGCTTTTTCAACCGATGGCTTAATTGAAGCATTCAAGCTAAAAGTGTTAAAGGATGATAAGAACTTTTTCCCTCCTTATTATGCTGTTCCAATCATTAAGGAGGAAACATTAAAAGAACACCCGGAATTGAAAAATGTCCTTAACAGCTTAGCCGGAAAGCTGACTGAGGAGAAAATGAGGGAACTAAACTATAAGGTAGATAGTTTGAAACAATCCCCAGCAAAAGTAGCAAAGGAATTTTTGGAAAAAGAGGGTTTATTAGATAAATAAAACAACAGGAGGCTGACAACACGTCGCCTCCTGTTCTTATTCCTGTATAAAATGAACCACCCTGTCATAGGTTTCCTCGCTGCCAATCACGAGCAATACATCCCCTTCTAGAATGAGCGCGTACGGTCCTGGAGAGATCACGAGGCCTCCCTGTCTTTTAATCCCAATTACCGTGCCGCCCGTGTTTTGCCAAAATTTCAAATCCGAAATAGTCTTGCCAATATGGCTGCAGTTTGGAAGAATTTCGACTTCAATCGGGGCAAGCGGATTCGTGTGACGAAGCTTCCCTGAATAATCCAATATTTTTCGGAGCGTATCAAACAACTGGTCATCCAGCTTATTTCGTTCCAACATAAGTGTATTCATTTGTTTTTCTAATTCCTTAATGCTAGCCAGATTAGAAAAACGTGAAATATATTTAAAAGCATTTTCACGGGATGAGATGACAATGCCGCTTCCCTTTGTGGACTGGACAATTTCCACATCCTCCAAAATCTTGATGGCCCTCCTGACTGTTTCCGGAGATACCTTGTAATCACTAGCCAATGTCGATCTTCCATGAATCTTATCCCCAACTTTAAATTCCCCATCGTAAATTCGATTGGCCAAATCGATGGCGATTCGTTCATATGTCGGTATTTGTGCCCTTTGCATAAGAAGCCTCCACAAAGTTATTCAATATCTATTCCAGTATTACTATACATTTTTAATTAGCAGTTGGCGAGTGCCGGATACATGCTCGGGTAAAATCGGAACATAATGGGCATAATATCAGGCAGGACTCTTGTAATGAGGTGCAATTATGTGGCGAAAGGTTCTTGTTGTTTTAAGTGTGATTTTTATTTTATTTATGACTATCCTATTTATTATATACATCATGAAGGGGGACTCAACCAGATGGCAGGTAGCTCTCGGTGGAATATTAGTCAGCGCCCTTCCACTTTTTTTATTGCGTTTTAAAAAGAATCCCTTCAACCTTCCCATTATCATAGGGTATTATTTCTTTTTATTTTGCACGTTATTTTTAGGGTCAATCTCCAGTTTTTATTTACATTACAAATGGTGGGATTCCACTCTTCATTTTTATAAAGGGGTGTACGTAGGGATTGTGGGAATTGCCTTATTTAAGAATATGATTACAACGAAGGCACGAAATGAAGTCTCCTCTTGGATTCTTTTCCTTTTCGTCCTCTCATTATCCGTTTTGGCCAGTGCACTATGGGAGATTTACGAGTTTTTAGGGGATATCACCTTTACGCACACCATGCAAAGAGGCGGGAATAAAGATACGATGCTTGATTTGCTATTTGGTCTTGCAGGGGGTATTCTCGTGGCTGTTTATGCAAAAATTAGAAAACAGACTGTGTAGGTTAGGGTGGCATATATGAATCGAAAACTTGTCCTTTTATTAAGCGGGTTATACGTAATTTTCATGGCAATTTTAGCTGTCTATTATCATAATCAGGGGCAATCCTTTAAATCAACCGTAGCCATAGGCGGCATCGTCTGCGGTGCAATCCCGCTTCTCTTGGCGTTATTTACAAAACTCCAATTTAATCTGCCCATCGTCATTTCCTATTTAATTTTTTTAGTGGGCTCACAATATTTGGGTTCTATCCGCGGCTGGTATGGGCTCGGGTGGTGGGACACCTTTATGCATGTCGTCAGCGGGGCAATTTTAGCTTTTGCCGCCATCGCCTTGTATGAACGGCTAATTCACCGGTCTGCCGGAGGAGACATATCTCCCTGGTTTGTGTTTTTATTTACGTTATCATTTGCCGTTCTCGGCGGTGTGCTATGGGAGGTTTATGAATTTAGCTGTGACCAGTTTTTTGGGATGACTTTACAAGGCGGCGGGAATAAAGATACGATGACCGACCTGATTGCTGACACCCTTGGCGGTTTAGTGATTGCGATATGGTCCGGGATAAGGACAAAAATAAAACTGAACAAGAGAAGATAAAAGCAGCCCTAATCACTAAGGCTGCTTTTATCTTAAACAGTCACCGCTGTAAAAAACTCCTCATAAATCGCCTTTACCGCTCTTTTTTCGTCAACTGATTTCACACCAAACATCATGCTAACCTCGGAGGAACCCTGGTTAATCATTTCGATATTAACCTTCGCTTCGGCCAAGGCCTTCGAGGCTCTGGCCATAGTGCCTACATTTCGGCGCATTCCCTCTCCAACTACCATGATCAGAGAAAGTCCATGGACAAGCTTTACTTCATCAGCGTGTAGTTCTGTTTTAATACGCTTCAGAATTTCCTTTTCCATTTCCCCGTCAAACTGATTTTCTCGTAAAATCACGGAAATATCATCAATTCCCGACGGGGTATGCTCATATGATAATCCGAAGTCTTCTAAAATCCCGAGAAGTTTACGTCCGAAGCCCACTTCACGGTTCATTAAGTATTTGCTCACATAAATGCTGCAAAAGCCTTTATCACTGGCAATCCCGATGGCAGGCCCGTTGGTGTTTTCCCGCTCAGACACAATCCTCGTACCCGGGGCACTTGGATTATTAGTGTTCTTGACATGAACTGGAATTCCCGCACGGAAGGCCGGTACAAGCGCCTCATCATGTAATACACTAAAACCTGCATAGGAAAGCTCCCGCATTTCTCGGTACGTTAATTCCTTTATTTCCTTTGGTTTTTCAACAATATAAGGATTAACGGAATAAACGGCATCCACATCCGTAAAGTTCTCATACAAATCAGCCTTTAAAGCATTTGCGAGAATGGAGCCAGTAATATCGGAGCCGCTTCGTGAAAACGTAAAGACTTCACCTTCTTCGCTGTAGCCAAAGAATCCTGGAAAAATTAAAATGCCTGGCTGATTACGGAGTGCAAATAAGCGTTTATATGCTTCAGGCAGTGCCTGTGCATTTCCCGGTTCTGGGCTTACAACCAGCCCAGCCTCTTTCGGATCGACATAATAGGCTTCCACTTCCCGCTTGCGGAAAAATGCTGCCACCAATTTGGCATTATTATCTTCACCAGCGGCTTTTAACCGGTCTATGTAACGATCAGGCTTATCCTTGTCACCGTTCAATCTTGCAAATAAATCATCCTCGATATCTGCAATGATTTCTCCCGGAAGCGAAAGCTCCTCTGCAATATCCCGATATCTTGCTAGAACGGTGTTAATTTCTTCTACAGGATTACTGTTTGCCAGCGATTTTTCGGCACATGTTATTAATAAATCAGTTACTTTTATATCTTCCGGGTTCCGCTTACCCGGTGCTGATACAACAACCACTTTGCGTTCAGGATCTGACATGACAATTTGGAATACCTTTTCAAGTTGTTTTCCTGAAGCTAAAGAGGAGCCCCCAAACTTAACGACCTTCATTCTGACATCTCCTAATTTTTAAAAATATAAACTTAATTTTAGTACAATTTTGAAATTATTCAAGTGTTTTTTCCGTTATACGTGTACAAATGTTCATTCCAGGTGGACATTTAGAGAAAACGGAAAAAAACAGTGTATTTTAAGATAAACACACTGCCTGAACGAAAGCTTATTCTCCGCGGATTAGCTCAATAAAATGGGCAAGAATTCTGGCTGTTAATCCCCAAATGACTTTATCTTCATAAAGATAGAAATATTCTTCCATCCCTCGTGCCCGCCAATTATAATTCTCACCGCCCACAATCAAATCAAACGGAAAATTCTTCTCCGGCTCCATTTTAAATTCAATATGATAAATTTCCGGCTCTTTTTCGAAAAAGAATGACAATGGCACGGTAAAAACTTCTCCAACTTCAGATGGATTTGGGTTTACCTTTTCCAAATTCTTTATAAATCCTGCATAAGGATATATAATCATGCCAAAGGGCGAAACCATGTAATCAAGCGGATAGACTTTTGATATCTCTTCTCTGTCAATCCGGAGTTCCTCATTTGTTTCACGGATAGCAGCAGCTTCAGCGTCCTCGTCATGGGAATCAATCTTGCCGCCAGGAAAACAGATTTCACCCGGCTGTCTTTTTAACTGAAGAGACCGAACCTCAAATAAGACATGAACTTCATCACCTTTTAATACAAGCGGCACCATAACCGCATATTTTGAAAATTTCTTGCTCCCTAGTATTTCTGGAGTATGCTCCTTTAATTTTGCTAATATAGCTTCCAATTTCATTCATTTCACCTCTCACAAAAACCTCTATCTAAAGCATACCATTTTTATTAAAATAATCCTCCTTAAAAGAAAAAACAACCCAACCTTAATGTTGGATTGCTTCAGCCATTCTATTCTTTCCTTTCGTACCAAGAATACATATAGGCAGGGTCCTCATATTCATGAGCATTTTTTACAGCCTTCAATGGGTGAAAGGTATCAATCATAACAGCCAATTCAAGTGTCTCTTTCTTCCCAATGCTCGCCTCCGTTTTCCCCGGGTGAGGTCCATGCGGAATTCCGCTCGGGTGCAGGGTAATAGATCCTTCCTGGATACCCTTACGGCTCATAAAATTGCCCTTTACATAATAGAGAAGCTCGTCACTGTTTACATTGCTATGGTAATATGGTGCCGGGATGGCCTCAGGATGATAATCGTAAAGACGTGGAACAAATGAACAAACAACAAAATTGTTTCCTTCAAATGTTTGATGAACCGGCGGCGGCTGATGAATCCTTCCTGTAATTGGTTCAAAGTTTCCTATATTAAAGGCCCACGGGTACAAATAACCGTCCCAGCCCGCCACATCAAGCGGATGATGGCCAATAATGTGCGAATGGATAGCCCCGCGTGACTTCGTTAACACCTCGAATTCCCCAGATTGATTATAGGTTTCTAACCTTTCCGGCCCGCGAATGTCCCGTTCGCAAAACGGACTATGCTCCAGCAGCTGCCCGTATTCGTTCCGATAACGCCGAGGTGTCGTGATTTGACTGAATGCCTCAACAAACAGCATCTTTGTCGGTTCAGCACCTTTAGGAATTAATCTGTGTATTGTTCCAATCGGAATGAGTAGGTAATCACCTGGTCCGTACGATAGCGTCCCAAACATCGTCTCAAGCTTTCCTGTGCCGGTATGAATAAACAGCATCTCATCTCCGTCACTATTTCGATAAAAGCTGTTTATCCCTTCTGTGACAGTCGCCGTCCCGATTAACAGATCTTGATTACCCAAAAGGTACTCTCTTGCCTTTAAGAAATCCCCACGCTTGTTAATTTTATTTGTAAAAAAATGCCGATGTTTAAGCATTTGCTGTTCTTCATATTCAGGCAGATAACAACCCTTTAATTTTGCTTTTACAACTTCTGTCGGCATGTAATGATGGTAAAGAATTGATTGTGTGCCGGAAAACCCCCTGGTACCCATAACTTGCTCTCTATAAAGGCTCCCATCCTCTTTTTTAAACATTGTATGCCGCTTGCGGGGCAGCTTTCCCATTTGACGGTAGTACATCCGTTCATCACGCCCTTTAAAAACAGCTAATTTTCTATTTTTATAGATTTCCTCTTTTCTCCTGCTCACGTTCAATGGACTCAAATAGGGCCTTAAAGTTTCCTTCTCCAAAGCCCCTTGCCCCTTTTCGCTGGATGATTTCAATAAACAGGGTCGGTCGGTCGACAATCGGCTTTGTGAAGATTTGCAGCAAATATCCCTCATCATCACGGTCTACTAAAATATTCAATTCACGCAGTTTTCCAATCTCTTCATCAATCTTTCCAATCCGCTCTGCTAATGAATCATAATAGGCTCCTGGTGTAGATAGGAATTCAACACCATTTTTCCTTAACGCAGTTACCGTTGAAACGATATCCTCAGTTAAAATGGCCAGATGCTGAACCCCCGGGCCATTATAGAATTCTAGGTATTCCTGAATTTGCGACTTGCGCTTACCCTCTGCAGGTTCATTAATCGGGAATTTGATTCTGCCGCCGTTATGCATCACCTTTGACATGAGTGCCGAATATTCGGTTGTGATATCCTTATCACTAAAATGCTTCATTTCCTTAAAGCCCATCACCTTGGAATAGTACTCTACCCATTCCTCCATACTTTCAACATTGCCAACAACATGGTCAAACCCAATTAAGCCTGTTTCCTCTACCGACTGATTGATAGAATAAGGCTTATACCCCGGCAAAAAGGCACCTTGATAATTTTTCCGTTCTATAAGCGTATGAATGGTATCGCCGTAAGTACCGAGAACGGCTTTTTTCACGACACCATTTTCATCTTTCATTTCAAATGGAGCTGCAATTGCAATAGCTCCTCTGTTTACTGCCTCCTCAAAGGCCTTTGTAACATCGTCAACCAGCAGGGCCACATCCTTTACGCCGTCACCATGTTTTTTAACAAATTGGGCTGTCCGCGTATTTTCTGTGTAGGATCCGGTAAGAACAAGGCGGATATTCCCCTGTTTCAATACATAGGAAACGTTTTCACGATTCCCGGTTTCAAGCCCCGAATAGGCAATTGGCCTAAACCCAAAGGCAGTACAAAAATAATGGCATGCCTGCTTGGCATTCCCGGTATAAATTTCTATATAATCCACGTCCCTTACGGGGAAAAAATCCTCGACCAACTGCTCTGCTCTCGATATCCTTTCTTTCATGTTTTACCCCCCTTATCTTTATTTATAATATAAATACATTGTAAAAAGAGGCAGCCTATTCCCTCAAGAATAGAGTGCAAAGCAATAACGCTTTGAGGCATTAAACACTAATTTTTTTAAAATAAAAAAGAAACATACCAGACAGCGGTATGTTTCGATTATTAAAGTGTTGGAAATGTATTTCAATAAAATATTGTCCGTCTTTCCAGCCAAAAATTTTTTTACGAGAGGACGGCCCGGTCGCTGGCCATTTGGACGCCGCGGATTCGTTTGAATTCCTCGAGTAATCCTTCGATAGTTAGACCTTTCTTCTGTTCCTCGTTTACTTCTAAAATTATTTGACCTTTATCCATCATAATCAAGCGGTTCCCAAGGTCAATAGCCTGCTGCATATTATGGGTAACCATTAAGGTAGTAAGCTTATACTTATCGACGATTTCCTTTGTCAAATTCGTAATTAACTCTGCACGAGATGGATCAAGAGCAGCGGTATGTTCATCCAAAAGGAGAATGGATGGCTCCGTGAACGTTGCCATTAATAATGATAAGGCTTGACGTTCTCCACCTGACAGGAGCCCGACCTTTGCACTGAGACGATTTTCCAGTCCAAGATGAAGCGACTCTAAAACCTCCCTGAAATAATCGCGGCGTTTTTTTGTAACACCCCTCCTAAGGGTTCTTGTTTTATTCCGGGAATATGCCATTGCCAGATTCTCTTCAATTGTCATGCTCGGTGCGGTACCGGCCATCGGATCCTGGAAGACTCGGCCAATCATTTTGGCTCGTTTATACTCGGACATTGTGGTCACATTTTTATCGTCGATAAAAACTTCCCCAATATCCGGCAGTATACCGCCGGAAATGATATTCATTAGCGTTGACTTACCCGCTCCGTTACTTCCGATTACTGTTACGAAATCTCCCTTTTTCATCGTTAAATTAATATGATCAATGGCAATCTTTTCATCTGGCGAACCTTCGTTGAAAATTTTATGAATCTGATTTAACTGCAGCATGATTTTCACCCTTCCGCTCTACAGATGCTTGCATTACGCCCAGTTTTTCTGCTTTTCTGCGAGCTTTCCGCTTTTTCTCTTTTGAACGCTCAATAATCTTAGGTGTTGTCAAAGCAAGAATGACAATTATGGCGGTTATCAGCTTCATATCTCCTGGATCGAGAAATTCAATTCTTAGTGCCATTGAAACTACAATCCGGTAGATAATGGAGCCTCCAATAACAGCAAGAGTGGTTCTGGCAATTGTTTTAGTACCGAACAATGCTTCACCAATAATAACAGATGCAAGCCCGATAATAATCATCCCGATACCCATTCCGACATCTGCAAAACCGCCTTGCTGGGCAATCAGTGCTCCGGAAAAAGCTACTAAAGCATTGGAGAGTCCCAAACCAAGAACAGTCAAAAGATTTGTATTGGCTGAAAAACTGCGGATCATGCGCTGATTATTTCCGGTCGCTCTGACAGCAAGCCCAAGTTCCGTTTGTAAAAACCAATCAGTCAGGAATTTAATCATAAAGGTAACGACAAGCATGAAAATAAGAATGCCCCATGTTTCAGGAAGACTGTCACCTAAGCCTGCCGCAGTTAGCAGTCCGTTAAGGAAAGAATCAATTCCTGATTTTTCGAAAATATCGCCAATTTTCGTGAAGGCTGTATCCGTATTTAATAATGGAATGTTGGAACGCCCCATGATTCTTAAGTTAATGGAGTAGAGGGCAATCATCATTAAAATACCGGCAAGCAGATTGTTAATTTTTCCAAAAGTATGCAGGATCCCGGTCATACATCCAGCAAGAAAACCGGCAAATAAAGCCATTATTGTTGCTAAAAAGGGATTTGCTCCCCCTGCAATCATGACCGCAGCAATAGCGCCTCCTGTAACAAAACTTCCATCTACCGTTAAATCTGGGAAATCTAGAATACGAAAGGATAGATAGACGCCCAGCGCCATAATCGCATAGATGATACCTGCCTCGAATGATCCAAATATGGCTGTAAACATTGTGTTCATCCTTTCCTTTTTTGACATCTAGCCAAAAACAATTTGGCCTACATTAATTTGTTTCAAGCACATAAGGAGTCAATCCTAAAGAAAGATTGACTCCTGATAACTATTCGTCGCTCTTATTTCCCGTCATAAAACTCGCCAAGCTTGCTCCATTCTTCTTTCACATCGAGTCCTTGAGCTTCGGCAGCTTTTTTATTAATGACCAATTTTAAGGTCTTCGGCAACTCAACGGGAATTTCGGAAGTTTTTTTCTTTCCGGATAAAATGTCAGCAGCCATTACACCAGATTGATAGCCAATGTCATAATAATTGAAGCCGGTTGCTGCAACGGCACCTTTTTTCATAGAATCAAGTTCACCGACAAACAGAGGAATCTTTTTGCTGTTAGCTACGCTGATAACTGAATCAAGAGCCGTAACAACCGTATTGTCGGTCGGTACGTAAATGGCATCCACTCGGCCTACCAAGGATTCAGCAGCCTGCTTAACCTCTGAAGTATTAGCAACAGAAACCTCTACAAGCTTAGCACCCTTCTCTTCTACTAATTTCTTAACCTCTTTCACTTGGACTTCGGAATTTTGCTCACCGGAGTTATAAATGACGCCAACATTTTTGGCTTTCACTTCATCCGTAATGAAATTTATTGTTTTCTTGGTTGCTTCTGGATGATTATCAGTTGTTCCTGTAATATTTTTTCCAGGCTGGTCAAAAGCCTTTACTAGACCTGCGCCAACTGGATCAGTTACAGATGTAAAAATAATTGGAATATCTTTTGTTGCATTCAAGGCTGCTGTAGCACTTGGAGTAGCATTTGCAAAGATTAAATCAACCTTGTCACCTACAAAATTCTTAGCAATTGTTTGGGTATTATTCATATCTGCTTGAGCATTTTGTTCGTCAAACTTCACTTTGATACCTTTGTCAGCTAATGCCTTCTTAAAGCCTTCAGTTGCTGCATCCAATGAAGGGTGCGGTGCAAACTGGCTGATTCCAACTTTAAATTCTTTATCCGCCCCGCCTTTTTCTGAGCCACTGGAAGTTTCCTTGCTTCCACAGCCGGCAAGAAGCAGCATTCCGGCTAGGGCAATGGAAAGGCCTTTTACTTTTTTCTTCATTGAGTAATCCCCCTAATTTATTTTTCTAAAAATTAATTATATTAAAAATTATTCTAGTATTTTTTTAGTACAAAAGCAATAGAAAATTCAAAATTTATTTTTTGCTTTAAAGCGGCAAATCAAAAGAGTTCCACTGTTTTTATTACATTTTTCAAATAAAAAAAAGCCTTCCAATAATGGAAGGCAATATCTATAAAAAGTATTCGGAGGAAATAGGGTCTATTTTTTACCAATCTTTTGTACGGTCAAGCAGCTTGTCAATTTCTACCGGTTTCAGTTTTCCAATATTTTTCTCAGATGTTAGATCTGAAGTAGCTTCTAGTAATTTGTCAATGTCAATCAATAAGGTTCCCATCATCTAACCTCCCGAGTATAGTAACTTACTAAAATATTCGAAGACATTATGTAAATGTTGGGGGTACTTTCCTATTTTTTTTAAAAAGTTATTTAAATAGGAAAATTTTCAGTTTTACTGGAATGTATGATTTTTTTCACTTTTTTGTCACAAGAAGGACATTAAAATGTAAAAGGAATAACAAGTTGTTGGGGGACGACTTGTTTTTTGAAACAATATTGGGAGGGGATTTCATGTACCAATCTATTGCATGGTACGCTACACTGTTCTTTGTTTTCCTCATTGCACTTGCTTTTTCTTTCGTTTATGGGGAGTCGAGGAAACAACGTAGTCTTAATCCTTACAGCCATATTTGGCTTCAATTTTTCAGATGGCTGGACATTCCTGTATCCGCTTCCTTCCTTCTCAGCCAAATTTAAAGGGATGACAGGAGCGTTACTATTCTTATTCGGTCTTTTAATCCTTGGTGTCGGCTACCTTGTTATGTATTTCTATTTGGCAGCAAGACTTATCAAGGAATACGGCGGCTTAGGAAAATCGCTGGGCTGGGATTATATTTTTAGAGGGAAACAGGGATATGGACCGCCTGCGGCAGTTGTGGCAACGACAATGGTAATTATCGCTAATTCTGTTGGAATTCTTGCTGGTGCTACTGCACTAATGGAATCAATCATAAACATTATCAATCCAGATTTCACCTTTGATCCTATGCTTGCGAAGCATTTGACCTATGCGTTTGGGCATATTTTCGCCAACTGTACAATTTATATGACTGTTATTGCGGTTTATGAAATCCTGCAGGAATATACAGGACGTCCATGGAAATCAAATAAAGCCTTTTTGATTGCTTGGAACTTCTCTACCTTATTCACACTTATGATTTATACTCACCATCTGTTAATGGACTTTGCCGTACCTCGATGGATGCTGATTATCGGACAAGTATTTTCCTATGCAAACGGCCTTCCTGTCATGGTTGTAACAGCCTATGGCGCCTTAATGATTATTTTCCGCTCTAGCGTGAAATGGGATTTTGCCTCAAGCATGATGTTCCTAGCGATGTTCGGCTGGGTGGCAGGCGCTGTACCGGCTATTATTGATGCGACCATTGTCGTTAACCATGTCATGCACAATACGAAATGGGTTCCCGGCCATTTCCATACCTATATGGGAATGGGCGTAATCGCGATGATTTTCGGTTTCATGCATTACTTCAATAAATCAGAAGGTACTCAGAAACAAACAGGTTTTGATAAATTAGCTATTTCCACTTATTTTATTTTCTTTACCGGATTGGTTGGTTCATTCCTTTATGCCGGAAAAATCAGCGCGCCAAGAAGATGGGCCGAACATTTACCAGAATGGACCGGTTCCGACCGGGTTGGGGCATTATGTGGTGTTTTCATAATTGGTGCAGCCTTAATATTTACAACAAGATTTATAATGGGATTGCGGAATGTTGGCAAAAAGACACCTGACAATACACTGTCAAGTCCATTAAAATCTGTCAGCTGATACGGTAAGAGGCTGCCCCAGGAGGGCAGCCTCTTACTTTATGCCGTACTCTTCATTGCATTTTGCTTGACGCCCCGCTGAAAGAAAAACTTCATCATTGGAGGGGTTACAATTGTAGTCACAAGAACAACGATAACTAGGATGGAAAACAGCTGTTGGTTGATTAATTTAGCCTCAATACCGATTGTGGCAAGAATCAAAGCAACTTCACCACGAGAAACCATGGCTGCACCAATTCCAAGTGAACTGTTCCATGAGAAACGGGCCATTTTAGCACCCGCGGCTGCACCAATAAGTTTTGTTAAAATGGCAATTATGCTAAGGACAATAATTAGCCCAATATTTTGCGCAAGGCCTTCGAAGCTAGCCTTTACACCTATCGATGTAAAGAACACTGGAACAAAAAAAGAATAGCCGATCGTTTCCACTTTCTCAAAGACTTCCTTTTTGAAGTCTGTTAAACTGATCGCCACACCCGCAATATACGCTCCAATAATGGCGGCCACACCAGTTACCTCAGCTAAATAGGCATAAAGAAAACAAATGATTAATGCCGCTGAAATGACTGACTCGGTAACCTTTAATGGGGCAAACTTTTTTAAAATCCACGGAACAAGCTTCCAAGCCGCTAAAATGGCGCCACCGAAAAAGAGCACCTTTTTAATAATGACCATGCTTAAATTCACATCGCCGCCAGCCATGCTCATTAAAAACGCCAGGGCAATAATAACCACGACATCATCGATGACGGCTGCCCCAAGAATTGCTGCTCCCTCTTTTGACTGCATTTTATTTAACTCTTTAAGCGCTTGTACAGAAATACTGACACTTGTAGCGGAAAGAAGCAGCCCTAAAAATAAGGCTTCAATCGTGGTCATATTCATGAGAATTCCGGCCAAAAAACCGACCGCCAAAGGAACAATTATTCCGCTTAACCCCACAAATGTGGCAGCTTTTCCTGAACGCTTAAATTCATCCAAATCAGTTTCCATGCCGGCAATGAACATTAACAAAATGACTCCTATTTGGCTGAGCTGTTCCAATGTCGTTGTTTCTTCGACTAGTCCCAAAACAGCCGGCCCTAGAATAATACCGATAACCAGTTTTCCCAACACAGAAGGCTGTCCCAGTCTGGCACTGATATCCCCCGCTATTTTGGAGGCAATTAAAATAACCGCCAATTGAAATAATAACTCCATCAAAATCACCTTTCCTTCTAAAAAATAAAAAAAGAGTCTGAATTTTACAAACAGACTCTTTACAAATGGAGACAAAAAAAGCCTGTCAACAAAGGGCATACGCATCCCTAAGTGACAGACTCCTCCTAATTGACAAATATTAAGTTAACACTATAGTAACAGAATTTATGGTATTTTTCAAGTAAAATAGACAAAATTTCAGATGGTTAATCCCATCTCTTAATTCGATCAATTGTCTTTTCCTTTATAACAGTAATAAAGGTCGTTTCCCCTTTCAGGAGTTTTTGTTTATGCCATTCGTTAAAGCTGGCTACCATAATCAGAATAAGTCCAGCGATTAACAAATAAGCCCACCATGGCATATTCCCCCAATAAGGTTTTGTTTGCAAAAATACATTCAGAAGTAAAACACCTGCACCTGTAAAAAAGTACGCTTTTATTTGCAAATACATTCCCGCAAGCATGGACAGTAAGGAAAGTGAACCAAGAATGATAGCATCATAAATAGTATTGCTTGCCAGCCCATCCTGTATTAATAATAGTGAAACAATGATAAGGACGGCCCATTCAATCGATTTAGTTATTTGTGAGTACCTTCCTTTTAATAGACGGCGAATGAATATCACCAAGACAATGATAGGCAGCACCTGGACTTCCCTCTCCCATAAAAGAGGAATATCGAGGAGCCCAATAATGGCATAGTATGGCTGCAATAAATAAGCGAGGCCGATTATCCCGATTAAAACTGAGAAATTTGCTGGTACTCTTTTTCTTTGCAAGAAAAAGTTACCGGCAATCAATATGCCTGGGAGAGCGTGACTCCATAGTGATTCATCCATAAAGAAGTACATCAGCCAAAAATACAAAAAGGAAATAATGGTATACCCGTCTATTCTGATAGTAATAAGATTTGTTCCCTTGATGATCAGCTGTTCGTATACCTTATGGCCGATTGCCGACATCAAGATCCCCAACCCGCCTGATAGGAGCAAATTTTGTACAGGGGTTAGGTCACCTAAATAAGAAAATTGTGCCGTTGCCGCAAACAAGAAAAACAACGGAATGATACCAAGTACATCCCATTTTGTTTTATGCAAATAAAGTAATGTGACCAAAGTGTAAGCAACTATCACGATATAAGGCTGCCAGTTAAACGGATACGTCCAAAGGAGACAGCCAATTCCGAAAAAAGCGAATGGAATCAAGTAGTAGGCCGTTCTCTTTTTATATTCATCCTTCACCAGCATGGAGAATAATAGAATGAAAGCCGCTGTAATTGGGAATTCATACAATCCCACAACAGAATCCAGCCATTTATCCATACCAGTTGAAATTAGTAAAAATAACGAAGTAAAAGCACCGTAAAGGAATATTTTGATATTCCATTCTATTTTGGCCAAATTTGCACTCAGACCGTATACAATCAATGATATGGCAAAGCTATAAAGCGCCTCCGTGTGATAAAGAACCAACGTAGCCGCCAGCGCAATTGGATACAAGATATGCCCCGTCCAAACAAAGGCAGCTGACAAGACGGAATCTATTTTTCTGGTTAAGTAAGCGATCCCCAGCAAGAAAACTGCACTTGTTGTAGCCATTAAGGAACTCGTGAGTTGGCCAAATTCAACCTTCAGAGAAACGGAATGAATGACCGAAAAATAAACTAGCATTGTGTTGATGCTTACAAGAAACGGTGCCCACTCCGTTCCAATCTTTTTATATAGGTAAAAGTAAAGCGCAACGCCTATTGCAATAATTATTGGCTGTACCCATAACTGGTTAACTGGCCCAAATAAAGCATGGGCAATGGCAATCGCATAAAGGCTGGCCGATGAATAAAGGGAAGTTTTGCTTAACTTTTTCTCACTCCACTTTTTCCAAAGTACTGCTGATAGTACCACCAGAATGGCCCCTGCCGCAAAATTGACTGCATTTCCAAACTCAACGGAATAGTATTCATTTCGTATATTTAATTCCTGTCCAAAGCTAACCACTGAAAAACCAAGTGAAACTGGCAGAGTCCAATGAGCCATTTCCTTAAAATTAACGCCTGCTTCCTTCTTCAAAATCAAATAAGTGACCATAACCGTTAGAAGCAGCATAACTCCAAGCTCCCACCATTGGTTAAACAGGATAGCACTCATAATAGCTGCTGCCATTACTGCTAAGCCAACATCCTTGGAACTTGTATGAATAATAGATAGCCATTTAACTCTTACTACTCCTATTAAAGTGAACAAGAGGAATCCACTGCAAAATATCGAGAGTGAAATATCAATACCTTCTATTTTCCATAAGACTAAAGGGATTGCCTCATAAAGTCCTGATGCCATGAAAGCAGAACTTAAATATGGAAACAGTTTTTTTCCACTGCTATAAGCTAAATAGATAAAGTTTGCTGCTATGATAAAATAGGCAAGCATGAGTACTAGGGAGGGGCTTCCGGAGCGGAGTAAAATGCCCTCCAAGCTAATATAAATAAAAGCTAAACCAGAGATAATGGCACTTGTATATTGAAATACCCGATCAAGTGAAAACTTATTATCTAGCGCTTTCGGAATAAACACAAAGGCAAAACCGATTAAGGCATAGACAATCTCTCCAAAGTAATCCAGGAAGCTGTTTTCAATCAACTGATAAGCTCCATAAACAATCATCACACTAAATATGAAGTGATATTCCTTTCTTCCACTTACATACATCATCGATAAATAAACCACAGCGGTCAAAAGAAGGTTAAAACTATAAAGAACTTCATTGTCATATAAAAACAGCATGAATAAGGTGCAAAGGACGAGATTGACCTGTATATAGGGCACAAATTCTATGGTAAACAATTTATAAGTTTCTTTGCCCTTAAGCTGGTGATAAATAAAAATAAGAACCACATTAAACAGCATCATCCCAAAATAAAAGAAGTCGACATTTAGTTTTAGGCCAGCCAGCAAAAAAGCAGCACCCGCAGAAACCGATACATAGGAAAACCAGACGAACAGCCTAGATTCCAAGTTTTTGGCAAAATGGAGATAAACAATGACCGGAACAATATTCCCCAGCATACCAAGCAAATATCTGCCTTCCCCATTGATGGATAAATACCCGCCTAATAGTCCAAACCAGCCTAACGATAAGATAAAAATAGGCAGAAATAAACTCCCAAGAACAATAAAGGCAAACGCTGTTTTTTCAATTTTCAGTACTTTCTTCGCAAGCATGGCGATTCCAAAAAACATTAATGCAACCACTGCAATGGAACCGCTTTTCATCACACTTGTCATGGATTCCCAATTGCTTGTGGCCACGAATAATCCGCCAATCAACAAAAAGATAACTCCAATGTTTAATGACCAAGTGATATTCCTTTCACGAATCTCTTCCGCTGTTAGTACCTTTTTAGTCTTTTGGGGTTTTGGTGCAATTTTTTTGACAGGCTCCGTGTTTTTCGTTTGAATAGGTATTCTCTCATGTTTTAATAAATCCAAATGGTATTGATGGTGTGCTTTTGCAACCGTTTCGACGATTGCCTCAGAAAGGTATCCTTCTTCTTTAAGGGTGAAAAGCTCCTGGCGAAAAATTTTTCGCCTCTCTTCTCTTTTGCTAGGTTCCATTTCATCACCTTCTCCACAATGAACATTTTCCCATTAAATACAATTATATCCCTTTAGTGAAATTTTACACTATTATTAGGATTTTTCAACATTTTTATTTCAAATAAAAAAAAGAGGGAAGATCCGGCATCTTCCCTCTGTCAGGCTGTCGAAAACTTCAACAGGTCTGTTGATTGGCACTCCCGGCACTTCGCTTTCCGCGGGCGTGCAGGGGAGTCTCCTCGGAGCTATCGCTCCTGCGGGGTCTCCCCTGCCCCGTACTCCCGCAGGAGTCTTCGTGCCTTCCGCGCCAATCAACAGGTGTATTCAAAGAAATCTAAATATTACAATAAATAATAAAAAAAGTGATGAAATCAATTTTTAAGCTAAAGAGTAAAACCAAGGTGAATATGAATTAATGTAAGAGCGCATGCTCTCCATATTGCAGATTTTCAAAATACGAAAAAAAGATTGCAATACACTTATCTAGGTTGGAAAATGTGTGTTGCAATACTTTAGTTTGAATTGCCTCCCTGTTGATTGGAGCGGAGGGCACTCGACTCCTGCGGGATATAGAGGTCACTGGAGACCCCACAGGCGCCTTGGCGCCGAGGAGGCTTCAGGACCTCCCCGCGGAAAGCGAGTGCCCGGAGCGGAAATCAACAGGCCTGGTAGAGGGAAACAATCAATAAAAATTATATATATTAGGTAAAACAAAAAATTGTCGAGAAACACGACAATCTAAAAGAGGGAAGATTTTCATCTTCCCTCTTTGTTAGTTGCTTTCAGTTGTTTTGGACGTCTTGCCTGTCTTAGGTCCCAAGTATTCATAGTCGTTAGGATTGATTGACGTATATCCTTCCGGCTGATAAAAACGAAGCAGGTCTTTGTAGACAACCTCATCAGACATTTGCAGTTCTGAGCTTACCTTGTCTGCAATATCCTTGCAGGCCTCTGAATTCTCTAAAAGCTCACCTGTTTCAGTTGAATAGCATTTGTCTTTTACTTGAATAACATCTGAGGATACAAAATCCCCATTCCTGAATAAAGCCCAATTACGATGATTTGGCGACAGTAAATCTGAGCCAAACTCCAGGTAGTCCTTCGTATCAATACCAAGTAAGTGAAGAACGGTCGGACGAACATCTACTTCGCCGCCAAATTGCTTTTGAATCCCGCCTTGTACTCCTGGTACATGAATAAATAAAGGTACCCGCTGTAATTTAGCATTAATAGCAGGAGTAATTTCATCCACTCCTAGCACTTGTGCCATGGCATCGTTGTGGTTTTCGGAAATGCCATAATGGTCACCGTACATAACAACCATTGTATTATCATATAAACCTGAAGCCTTTAAATCATTAAAGAACTGTTCCAATGCCTGGTCCATATAATGTGCGGATTGGAAATATTGATTAACCACAGTATCCTCGGTATTTCCAGCAGGGAAATCTGTGTCCTCTGGATCCATTTCAAAAGGAAAGTGATTAGATAAGGTAATAAATTTTGTATAGAATGGCTGCTTTAAGCTCTTGAGCATTGGCATGGACTCAGCAAAGAACGGTTTATCCTTTAAGCCATAGTTCTTCGTGTTTTCATCAGTCATGTTGTAATATTCCGCATCAAAAAACTGATCATACCCTAAGGCCTTATACATCACATTCCGATTCCAGAATGTTTTATAGTTGCCATGGAAGACGGCGGAATTATAGCCGTTCCCTTTTAAAATGGCTGGCATAGCCTGATAAGTGTTTTGGGCTTTGTTGACAAACACAGCACCTTGAGCCATCGGGTATAATGAGTTTTCCATTAAAAACTCGGCATCCGAGGTTTTTCCCTGCCCAGTTTGATGGAAAAAGTTTTCAAAATAAAATGTATTCTGATCATGTGTCAATGAATTTAGAAACGGTGTGACTTCCTGGCCATCCGGCATCTTGTAATCAATCATAAAGGTTTGAAATGATTCCATTGAAATAGTAATCACATTCATTCCTTTGGCCTTGCCAAAGAAATCAGGATTAGGTGCTGCATGATTCGCTTTAACATAGTTTTCTACCGCAGTAACATCAGTTGAATTTGCCAGTGCTCTTTGGCTCGATGATTTAATATTTTGAATGACATCATAAATCGTGAAGTTATATGCACCAAGATATTTCACTAAATAATTTCGGTCAAAAGATCGGGTCAATAGCTGTGGACGATCCTTTTCCGCAAGTCCCAAGTTAAACAAAAATGTCGTAATCGAAAACAAAAGAACGATTTTAAATGACTTCCTGTTTGTAACCGTCACTTGTTTGAACACGGTTAAAGCAAGGGCAATTAAAATAAAGAAGTCTGTAAAATAAAAAACATCAAGCGGGGACATGAGTGATAGAGCGCTGTCGCCCAATTGTCCGGCATTTGTCTTTGTCTGCATTAAAACAGGTACGGTTATAAAATCATTAAAAAAGCGATAATAAGCAATGTTTGCATAAAGTAAAAAGGACAATATAAAATTTGTGATAATCATAACAAGCTTAGTACGCTTTTTAAAGAGCAAGGCAATACCAAAAAAGAATAACGCCGAACTCAATGGATTGATAAATAATAAAAATTCTTGTAGGCTGTTATCAATTCCTAAATTAAATTCAATTTGATATGCCGCATAGGTTTTTAGCCAAAATAAAACAACGGCAATGACGTAAAATGTAATATGACTTTTGTTTACTTTTTTTAAAAGTCTTTCCTTAATCATTTTTAAAACTTCTCCTCTCACTTACCAAATTTAACTTCGGTAAACGAACCTCAATTACTATATCATATTTTCTATAAAAAGAAAAACATTAACGGGATGCTGAATGTCCCTTTATTCTTATGCCATTAGAGAGTTGGACATGACTATTTTCAAACTCAATAATATAAGACGAATGAAATTAAATTTAGTTTCAGCATTTTCTTATTAATTTATTTTTTGTGACTGCCTTATTTTTTTTCCGGTTTTCCTGTAGATTTGTGTTTCTACCTAGCATATACATTCGGTTCTTCATGTGCAATCGGATATTAGTCTTATCTTTTATAGGAGTTTTTTCTATATATAATAGAAGAAAGCGGTTACATTTACATCATTGCATAAATTCACTTCTTTCATCACAGACTAAAATGATTATTAATAGAGGAGTGAACGTAATGAATGTCAATAGGGTAAAACAAATCCTATCTTCATCAGCTGATATTGTGGTTAAATACAATGGTGCATCTGTATGGATTGACCAGTTAAATGAGGATGGGGAAACCGCGACTGTCCATTTGCGCGGGCCGCTTGAAGAAAGATCGACGGTGGAAATCAGCGAGCTTATCGAAGAGTAAAATTTTCTTACTTTATAAATAAAGGAATGAATATAAATGCCTCGAGGGAAAGAATTGGAACAGCTGCCTATGTCTAATATTGCGCCGGGTGCGGGAAAAGACTTAGGTAAATATGATAGGGAAGTGCTAGGAACAATTACTCAACAAGCACAGCCGCAGCCGGCTGATCTCGAAAAGGAAAATGAGGACATGGTGTGAGGCAGGAACCCTAGTTCCTGCCTTACACTTTTTTTGATTGTACTTTAATTGGTCGGTTGGTTACTGCAGGTTAGTTATTGGTAATACTATGCTTTGCCAGCAGCTGGATAGTCATGTCATCCATTGGCGGATTATGGAGCCCTGCCCTCACGTCACGGTAATAACGCTGCAGGGGGTTTTGGGATGAAAGACTTTTTGCCCCTACTATTCTCATTGCAAGGTCCACGATGGAAATAGCGGAATTTGTCACCGTTAATTTGGCGGCCCCCAATACAGGAGCGAGCTTTTCTCTTTCTTCCTCAGTTGATTCATCCCATTGTTTGGCGGCACCATACAAGAAAAATTCGGCCTGCATGATTTTCAATTCTATTTCCCCAATTTTTTGCTGAACATTTGGCAAATCAATGATTGTACCTTGGATGCTATTTGGCGAATATTCCTCGGCAAAATTTATGGCATATCTTTTTGCCGCTTTTGCAATTCCTAAATAGCAGGCAGGAATATGAAGCAGCCAACCCATCGCCCTCTTTTTACCCGGTTTAATTGGCTCGACTATATACTCGCCAGGTATAATGACATCCTCCAATACCAAATCATGGCTTCCCGTACCCCTCATGGCTATTACGTCCCAGGTTTCTTCGATTTTTAGTCCTTCAGCAGATCGAGGAATAAGAAAATTTGCAATTTCCTCAGTACCCTTTAGACTTGCACTGACGATAAAATAATCAAGAACCGGAGACATGGTAGTAAAGGTTTTCCTGCCATTGAGAAGCCACCTGCCGCTCTTTTGTTCAGCCGTTGTTTCCGGCCTGCCGCCGCGCGTCGGGCTGCCTGTTTTTGGTTCAGTGGCTGCACTGTTAATTAACGATCCTGCCATTACCTGTTCACATAAAAATTTGAAAATAGGTTCTTTCCATGAATTTTTTTCGCTCAAATTATAAATAATGCCCATATGCCAGCCAATCGCTAGGGCAGTTGAACCATCCCCTTCAGCAATCAGTTCTTGAAGTTTAATCATTTCGGAAAGAGAGATTCCCTTGCCGCCGTACTTTTTAGGTACTGTTAATGTGGTATAGCCCGTGTCTTTCAGGTCCTGAATATTATCAAACGGAAACCCACCCTCCACATCTACCTTATGGGCTCTCGATTGGAAACGATTTGCTAATGTTTTCATTAATTCCAGCCGTTCTTTGGTGGTTTCTAATTCAGTAAATTTCATCTCGACCTCTCCTCTCAACATAATTATATTTTCGCAAATAAAATCCCCCCATTCAAATGGAGGGACTTAGGTTATTCGAGATTTGCAAATCGCTCAAGGTCTCGGTTTTCTCCGATGACGACTAGAACATCACCATGGTCGATGATTTTATCAGGTGAAGGGGAAATAAAAATATCGTCATGGTGGCGAATTGCGATGACACTAAGATTGTACTTGGCGCGCAAATCGAGTTCTCTTAAGGTTTTATCCGTCATTTTTTCAGGTATTTTTACTTCTTCAACACTATAATCCTTGGACAATTCAATAAAGTTCAGCACCTTTGGGGATATCAGTTGATGGGCCACTCTTATTCCCATATCCCGCTCCGGAAAGACAACCCAATCGGCCCCTACCTTTTTTAAAACTTCCCCATGGAGTTTATTTAAGGCTTTGGCAATGACTTTATTTACTCCTAATTCCTTTAAAAGCAAGACACTTAAGATGCTGGCCTGAATATCATTGCCGATTGCGACTATAACGGTATCAAAATTGCGAATTCCAATTGATTTTAACGCCTCCGGATCGGTCGAATCAGCGATAACGGAATGGGTTACATAGTTCTGTGCCTCATCTGCCCTTTCCTCGTTTACATCAACACCGAGCACATCCCTTCCAGATTCATATAACTTTTTGGCGATGCTTAGTCCAAATCTGCCTAATCCAATAACTGCAAATTGATCTGCCATTTTTCGAAGTATCCTCCTCGCTGTCAGTTTAGCCAATCATGATTTTGCCTTTAGGATATCGGAAAGCATCCGGGTTTCTGCGTATAGTGACTGCATAAGCGATTGTTAACGGCCCAACCCGGCCAGCAAACATCGTAAATATAATGATTCCTTTGCCAATAGAAGATAGTTCCGGTGTCAGTCCCATTGAGAGGCCGACTGTTGCAAAAGCGGAAGTCGCTTCAAACATTATCATTAAAAAGTCCTTCCCAGTTTCGGTTATAGTGAGGACAAGTGTAACCACCATGACGAGAAACAGTCCACTAAGTGTTACCGTAAGGGCCTTATAAATCGTTTCATAACCAATCCGCTGCCGGTAGAAAATCACATCCTCTTTCCCGCGGATTTGTGACCAAACCGCTCCCATCAAAGTGGTAAAAGTGGTTGTTTTAATCCCACCACCAGTAGAACCTGGGGATGCACCAATAAACATAAGCACAATTATCAAAAATAACGATGCATGTCTTAGGTCGCCGATGCTTAAGGTATTGGCCCCGGCCGTTCTTGCTGTTACCGATTGAAACAGGGAACCAAGGATTTTTCCAGACAGTGTCAATGGCTTAATCGTTTTATCATTTGTAAGTTCAAGGAAGAAAATTCCGACTGTTCCAAGTGCGACAAAAAAAATCGTGGTAACAAGAACAATTTTTGTATGCAGGGACAACTTCTTAGAGAATCGATATTCGTAAAGCTCATTCATAACGATGAAGCCAATTCCGCCTAATACTATTAATGCACAAACTGTTAATGTGACAATTGGGTCGTCTACATAACTTGTTAAGCTATGAAATTCACCCATCAAATCAAAACCGGCATTATTAAAATTTGAAATAGAATGAAATACTCCATAGTAAATGGCTTTTCCAATGGGAAAATCAAATGAAAAACGAATGGTTAATAGTACCGCACCGGTTAATTCAATGACGAATGTAAAAATTAAAATCCGTTTTGCGAGGCGGACAATCCCCTCCATGGAAATATTATTTAAGGATTCCTGAAGGAGGATTCGCTCTTTTAATGATATTCTTTTACCGAGGAGGAGGGCAAACAGGGTTGCGAATGTCATAAAGCCAAGGCCGCCTACTTGAATTAAAGATAAAATAACCAATTGGCCGAACAAAGTAAACGTGGTTCCCGTATCTACCACCACCAGGCCTGTCACGCATGTGGCTGAAGTTGCCGTAAACAAGGCATTTAAAAAATGCAGACCTTTTCCGTCCACTGTAGAAACCGGGAGGGTCAACAGGATTGCGCCAATTAAAATAATGAGAGCAAATCCAAGCACAAGTATTTGTGGCGGGTCAAGATAAAATCTTTTTTTTCGCTTCATACATTCCTTCCTCACCTTTTAACTTTAAAATGCCTAAAAAGTCGAAACTCTTGTCATATATTTTCCATTCCGTCCATGAAATATGAATTCTATTGACATCCTATCCTTCCTCTCACCCTATAACACTTGGCTGTTACTGCTGAATTTTGAACTTTATTAAACAATTTTCCTACTTTTATGTGTCATTCCTCACAGAATGTGACAGTTTTATGTATTATAATGCTTCGGAGGAAATAATTCGTTGGTGGTGCATGAAATAAATTAGGAAGATTTATTTTTAATTTATTGTAAGGCAGAGGAGGAATATGAATGAATCAAGGAACAAAGCAGCTATTTTTGCAAACAGGAAGCCTAATCGGTGGGTTTATGGTATGGGTGCTCATTTCTTCATTAATGCCTTTTATTAAGGTAGATATTACACTTTCTTCAACGCAAATTGCCTGGGCCACAGCGGTTCCTGTTATACTTGGGTCACTCCTTAGAGTTCCAATCGGCTATTGGACTAATCGCTTTGGAGCAAGAAAATTATTTTCAATCAGTTTTGTACTTCTCATGGTACCGATTGCCATCATCAGTTATGCCAACTCAATGTTTATGTTAATTGCAGGCGGATTTTTGCTTGGGATTGGCGGGGCGATATTTTCCGTAGGGGTAACTTCTCTCCCAAAATATTATGCCAAAACAAAGCATGGTTTTATTAATGGTATATACGGTGCAGGTAATATCGGCACAGCTGTTACATCCTTCCTCGCACCAGCACTGGCCACTGAGTTTGGCTGGAGAACAACGATACAAATATATCTGATCATTGTGATCATTTTTGCCTTATTAAATTTTCTTTTTGGTGACCGTGAGGAACAAAAGGTTAACCTTCCATTATCTGAACAAATTAATAAAGTTTATCGAAATCCGAAGCTTTGGTTTTTAAGCTTGTTTTATTTTATAACCTTTGGGGCTTTTGTAGCCTTTACGATTTATCTGCCGTCCTTTTTAGTGAATCACTTTGAGCTATCGAAGGTGGACGCAGGTCTGCGTACTGCAGGATTTATTGCTTTGGCTACTCTATTCCGTCCGGTCGGCGGATGGTTAGGGGATAAAGTAAATCCTTTTATGATTCTCGCAACAGTTTTCTTCAGCCTTACATTTGCCGGCTTTTTACTGTCTTTTACACCCTCCCTGCCCATTTATTCTTTTGGCTGTTTATTGGTTGCTTTCTTTGCTGGAATCGGAAATGGGGCTATTTTCAAACTGGTTCCTCTCTATTTTTCAAAGCAGGCAGGAATCGTTAATGGCATTGTTTCAGCGATGGGAGGACTTGGAGGCTTTTTCCCTCCAATTATTCTAACCATTCTCTTTAATCTTACAGGTCATTATGCCATTGGATTCATGGCCCTTTCTGAATTTTCATTGGCCAGTTTGGTCATCGTCGTATGGCTTTACTACCATGAAAAACTTGAGATTTCCGCACAAATTGTGAACCATGCCGTCGATGGAATTTGTGTCACTGATCCAAATGGAATCATTCAAAGAGTGAATCCGGCTTTCACGAAAATTACCGGCTTCAAACAGGAGGAAGTAGTTGGAAAGACCCCAAGCGTCTTGCAATCCGGGGAGCATAACAACGAATTTTATAAACTAATGTGGGCGAGCCTTTCATCGACAGGATACTGGGAAGGGTACGTTTGGAATAAGCGTAAAAATAATGAGATTTATAAGGAATGGCTGACTATAACAGCGATTAAAGATGATTTAGGTGAAACCAAAAATTACCTAGGGATGTTTAAAGAGGAAAGTGCGTAAAGTTAAAAAGCTACAGGGATCTTCGTTAAGAAGGTCTCTTTTTTTTGCTAACAGGATCAATTTATTACAACTTTTTGTCAACTAATGTGTGTTCACAGTTCCTTCACTACTTTTGTGACGTTCGTCACAAAATTCATGCTATCCTATGGTTTATATTAACAACGTAAACAACAAAACTAACAAACTAAAAATAGAAATCCAAATTGGAGGAAATCAAAATGGCTCAAATAACGTATTGGAACCCTGAAGACGAAAAGTTCTGGAAAGCGGAAGGGAAAAAACACGCAAAAAGAAATCTATGGATCTCCGTCCCATCATTAATGCTTGCCTTCATCGTTTGGCAAATCTGGTCAGTGGTTGCCATTCGCTTAAATGATATTGGATTTAACTTTACGGAGGAACAGCTCTTTACTTTAGCCGCCATCCCGGGTCTTGTCGGAGCAACACTTCGCTTTGTTTATACATTTGCAGTCGGAACGATAGGGGGCAAAAACTGGACCGTCATTTCAACTGCGATATTAGCGATACCAGCTATTGGAATCGGCTTTGCAGTACAAAACCCGGATACACCATACTCTATCATGCTGATTCTTGCTGCACTGTGCGGATTAGGCGGCGGTAACTTCTCATCTTCAAGTGCGAATATCAGCTTTTTCTTTCCAAAGAGTGAAAAAGGAACTGCCCTGGGAATTAACGGTGGTTTAGGAAACATGGGAGTTTCAGTTGTTCAATTTATCACACCATTAGTCATTACTTCTGGAACATTTGCCTTAATTGGTGATAAACAAGTTTTATCTAACGGTCAAGAAGTTTGGTTACAAAATGCAGCTTTTATATGGGTCATTCCAATTGTGCTCGTTACATTACTTGCAGCATTTAAAATGGATAACGTACCAGGTGCAAAGCAATCAGTTGCAGACCAATTTGTTATTGTAAAACGTAAACATACCTGGATTATGACCATTCTTTACATCGGTACATTTGGCTCTTTTATTGGGTATTCAGCAGCATTCCCGCTTTTATTAAAGTCTCAGTTCCCAGAATACATTTCACTTGCCTTCCTTGGCGCGCTAGTGGCAGCTGCGGCTAGACCTGTAGGCGGTTGGATTGCAGATAAGCTGGGTGGAGCAATGGTTACAGCCTATGTATTTGTTGTTATGACAATTGGTGCCATTGGAGTAATCTATTTCCTTAATGCTAAACAATTTGCAGGATTTTTAATTTCTTTCTTAATTTTGTTCCTTGCATCAGGGATTGGTTCTGGCTCTACCTTCCAAATGATTCCAAATATTTTCATACCAAAGGAAGCTGCACCAGTTATAGGCTTTTCAGCAGCATTTGCCGCTTACGGATCATTCTTAATTCCAAAACTGTTCGGCTGGTCTGTTAAAGCCACTGGAACACCAGTAACAGCGTTTTATTTCTTTATTGGATTTTATGCTATTTCATTCGTTTTAAACTGGTACTTCTATCAAAGAAAAGCTACTGTTGCAAAAACCCAAGAACTAGCAAAACAAGCCGGATAATCATCCGGCTTCTCAGGCTGTCGAGAAACTTTCGACTGCCTTTTATTTTACTCATTTTATTTAACGATTCACTGCATTATTTGTTGTAATATTATTAATATAAGGCTTTTTAACAAGTCTGTTGATTGGCGCTCCTGGACCTCCCCGAGGAAAGCGAGTGCCCGGAGCGGAAATCAACAGGCCCATTAGCAGAGACAATAAATTTACTAAAAAAAAATTGCCGAGAAGAATACCCTTTCTCGGCAATTTGAAGGCCGGATAATAATCCGGCTTGTTTTAGTTTAATATTTTGACTGTAATTGTTTTACGTCCCCATTTAAGTGCATCTTGTTCTGAAGGGATAAACACATCAATTTCATGTCCATTAATTCCCCCGCCAATATCACCTGCAATTGCTTCACCGTATCCCTCAACATATACCTTGCTTCCAAGTGGTATGACTGCTGGATCTACTGCGATCACTTTTGCATTTGGGTTAGCCTTTATATCTATACCCGTTTTGGTAATGCCGGAGCAGCCTTCACATGAAGCTGTATAAGCAGTAGCATCTACAGTGATCTCCTTTAGTTGATTTTGATTTTCAACCGGCTTTGCATCGATGGTATTGTTGTTATTATTATCATTTGTAGTAGCTTCGATAGTATTATTATTTTGATTGTTATTGTCAGGAGTTTCAGCAGACGGCTTATTTAGGGCAACAGGCTGTTCCTGTGGTTTGCTGTTATCCTGCTCGCTAACGGCTATTTCTGTCTTGTCTTGAATTGGTGCAGCAGTTTCTGGTTTCTGCTCATTTTTCTCCACAACTTTAGGAGCAACAATCTGTGTTTCCGGACTAATGATGGTTTCATTTGCTTTAACGACTGATTCCTGAATGTGATTAGCACTGTCCCAGAAAGTATCTTTTTTGTTAATAATCAGCTGTTTTTCACTTTGTAACATTGGAATATCATTTAGAGTTGATATTTTCATCCAATCATCAAAAGTTTGCACATTTGTAATATTCATTACCGGCTGTTCATTTAAAGAGTCCACTTGAGGCACTGCTAGCGCTGCAGCATGTGCGTGCACCCCAAAACCCGCTGATAATCCAATAGCTGCAATGAATGTTTTTATTTTAAAAATCATTTAACTACCTCCTATGTTCCCATCGAAGCATGTCTAAGGTAATCTTAACATGGTTTTTCAACAGAAAAAGAACAGGGAGATGTTAATTCATTGACAAGAATGGCAATTATATTACAATAGCATTTCTGATACATTAAAAAATTCCAACCCGTCCACGATTTGGAGAAACAGGAATTAAAAAGAATAGTGGATTGCCCATTTCCACTATTCCTTATTGTATATTAGTTTATTCGTTCAATTGCTACTGCACATGCTTTATATTCAGCCGTCCCTGAAATTGGGTCATATTCATTTAAAGTCAATACATTGGTCGGTGTTTCGCTCCAGTGAAAGCTCATAAAGACAAGACCAGGAACAACCTGTTCCGTGATTTTTACTTTTACCTGCAGCTCTCCTCTACGAGAGCGGACTTGGACTATTTCCCCATCCACTATTCCAAGTGCTTTGGCATCTTCGGGATGGATGTCAACAGTCTCCTCTGTTTGTCTAATCTTCACACCCGCAGCATAATGCCGAGTCTGTGTATGCGTGTTGTACGACTCATAACGTCTGCCTGTGGTCAACGTAAAAGGATACTCTTCATCCGGTGGCTCCATAGGCGGTGTATAATCAACAGGCACAAAAGGAGCTTTTTTAGAAGCCGCTTCGTTTTGATGGAACCTTTCATGCATAATAAATGTGCCTGGGTGGTTTTCATCTGGACAAGGGTAATGAATGCTGTATTCCTTCTCCAGCCGCTCATACGAAATGCCCCCGTACATTTCCCATGCGATTTTTCTAACTTCATCCCAAATTTCTTCGCTGTTGTTATAATGCATTGGATAACCCATCAATGTCGCCAGCTCGCAAAGAATGACCCAATCTTCCTTTGTATTCGGACCTGGCTCGACAGCCTTACGTACTCGTTGGATCCGCCGGTCCGTGTTTGTGTAAGTCCCTTCTACTTCACCCCAGGAACGGGCAGGAAGCACAACATCAGCCATTTTCGCGGTTTCAGTCAGAAAAATGTCCTGAACGATTAATAAATCCAGCTTTTTGAACAATGTTTTTGTATGGTTCATATCAACATCGGCGAGAAGTGGATTTTCCCCAATCACATAAAGTCCTTTTAGCTCTCCCATCTCAAGCCGATCAAAGGTCCTGGTTTGGGTATCGCCCGCCTGGGGATTTAGGGTAATATTCCATTCCTTTTCATAACGTGCTCTGTATTCATCATTAGTTAAGCTCATTGCTCCTGCCAATTGATTTGGAAGACAGCCCATATCACCGGCACCTTGAACATTATTTTGTCCCCTTAGCGGCATAATTCCGGAGCCCGGCTTTCCAATGTTTCCGGTTAAAAGGGCAAGATTAGCAATGTCGAAAACATTGTTCACACCACAGTGATGTTCGGTAATTCCCAATGTATAAGCAATCATCGAAGCGCTCGCATTTGCATACTCCCTGGCAGTGGCCACGATCTCTTCCGGGGCAAGACCTGTGATCTTGGCCGCATATTCCGGTGTATATAGCTCAACCTGATTTGTCAACTTATCAAAATCTATTGTAAATTGCTCAATAAATTTTTGATTATAAAGACCTTCCTTTAGAATTACCCGAATTATGGCATTTATTAGGGCAATATCAGTGCCTACATTGATTTGCAGGTGGCGGTGGGCCACTTTTGTCATTTCTATTTTTCTTGGGTCGACAACAATGATTTTGAGGCCGGCTTTTGCTGCTTTTTTCATGCGATTAGCGATAATTGGGTGTGCCTCTGTCGTGTTAGAGCCCATTAGCAGTAATACTTCCGCTTTGTCAAAATCCTCCAAAGTATTCGTTGGGAAACCGCTTCCAAAAATAGTTGCCAGACCGGCAACGCTTGGGGCATGTCACGTTCGGTTGCAGCCGTCAATATTGTTACTGCCGATGACCGTCCTCATAAATTTTTGCGTTATATAATTTGATTCGTTTGTGCTTCTCGCACAAGCGAACATGCTGATTGCATTTGACCCCCACTTGCTTTTTACGTCAAAAAGTTTGCTTGCAATAAATTGATAAGCTTCTTCCCAAGTGGTTTCCACCAGTTCCCCGGCCCTTCTTATTAAAGGTGCTGTCAGCCGTTTTTTGGCATGAACATACTCATAGGCAAATGCACCTTTGACACAGGTTTGTCCTTTGTTTACAGGTGCTTCCTTGTCACCGCGGATTTTGACGATTTTATTATCCTGAACCTCTAGGACTAATCCGCAGCCTGTACCGCAATAGCCGCAAATTGTCTTCACTAAATTTGCTTCACCCAAAATGCTCCCTCCCTGTGATAACTAAACTATCTATATAATCATATTAATCTATTTATTACATTTATGGTTTCCTTTTTCGCGAAAAATTTTGTCTATTTTTCAAAAAAGAAAAACGGAAGATTGGCTCTTCCGATTTAGGCTGTTTTTGCCGGCAATAGAATATTGAAGGTTGTTCCCTTGTTTGGTTCACTTTCTACAAATACTTTCCCGTTATGGCTTTCGATAATTTTAAAGCTGACCATTAACCCTAGTCCATTACCATTTTTCTTGGTAGTGAAAAAAGGTTCTCCGAGCTTTTTCAGCTTTTCTTTTGGTATGCCAACACCGGTATCTTGAATGGATATTTGCACATTATTCTCATGAATCATCGTGTTAACATGCAGATCCCCACCATTCGGCATGGCCTCTATACCGTTTTTTATAAAGTTTAAAAAGACCTGCTTCAAACGGTTTTCATCACATTCTATCTGGATTATTTCCTGATTGCAGTTAAACATCAGACGGACGTTTTTCTTACGTGCCTCAAACTCAAGCAGTGAAACCACATTCTGGATAACAGGTACAACATTCTTTTCTTCTAATTCCACTGCCTTTGGTTTAGCCAAGACCATGAAGTCCTCGACAATGGTATTGACGCGCTCAATTTCATCTAAAATAATATTTAAAAATTCAAGGCGTTCAGGATCTTGCTCATCTAACTGCAAAAATTCCGTGTAACCCTTCATAGATGTCAGCGGGTTGCGGATTTCATGGGCAACGCCGGCAGCTAATTGCCCAACCGCGGCAAGCTTATCTTGCCGGTGGAGAACTTCTTCTGTCTTCTTCCGTTCTGTTATATCATTGCGGATCGCCAAATACTGATATGGCTTTCCATGTTCATTGAGAAATGGAACGATCGTGGTATCGACCCAATAAAAAGTTCCATCCTTCGCTTTATTACGGATTTCCCCTTTCCAAACCTTTCCTTCCCCAATCGTTTTCCATAGGTTTTTGAAAAAGTCCCTGGAATGGTAACCGGAATTCAATATATTATGGTCCTTTCCAATGATCTCTTCCCGGCTATATTTGGATATCTCACAAAACTTGTCGTTTACGCTGGTAATTTTCCCCCTTGAATCCGTAAAGGCAACAATCGAAGACTGGTCCAAAGCAAATTTAATATCAGTATTTTCCTTCATCGTTTCTTTTAAATGTTCAACAGCACGTTTTCGGTCTGAAATATCCGTCCGAATCGCCACATATTGATACGGCTTCCCTTTACTATTTAAAAAGGGAACAATTGTTGTATCCACCCAATATAGGCCTCCATTCTTGGCACGGTTGCAAATCTCTCCGTGCCAAACATTACCTTGGCCAATTGTTTTCCATAAATCTTTAAAAAAGTCTTTTGAATGGTATCCGGAATTTAAAATGCGGTGATCCTGTCCAATTAATTCATCCCGGCAGTATTTCGATATTTCACTGAATTTATCATTAACAAATGTAATAATACCTTTAGAATTGGTTATCGCTACAATGGATGATTGATCTAAAGCAAAGGTAATATCTTTTACTTCTTTAATTGATTCCTTTAAGTTGTAATCGGATGCGGCTAGCTGTTTGCTAATTAAGGTACTTGAAACAATCAGTCCCGCCATTATAAGGACAGAAACAAACAGCACCAAATAAGTAAAAAACAGACTATCTGGAGCAGAACTATTAACCGTATTGTTATCTGTGATTAATAATGTCGATTTCTTTAATAAAATATGTCCCTCAGCTATCGCTGCAGTTAAGATAATCGAACTTACTGGCTTCAGCCATACTTGATTTTCAGTCGGAAAATTCCTTACAGAAAACAAAATCCAAAAAGAAAAGAAGAATGCTGCGAACATTAACAGTCCAGAAAAAACAAATAAAAGGAAATGGTATTTAATTGTCACACTCATAGAATAAATGCCTATAATATGGATGGAAAAAACGGCTATTGTTAGTAATGAACTGCCAGCAAACAGATGTGACATCTTAATTTCTTTTCCAAACAGCGGAAAAAACGCCATTCCAGTGAATGCTACTCCTATAAATATGGAAAGAATCGTTAATGGGATATGGTAATTTGCAAACAGGGTACTATTTGTCGTTAATAATCCAATAAAATTAGTTACCCATACGCCAATTCCCATTGAAAGTGTGCCGCCTATAAAAAGCAGCCTTTTATTTTGATCTGAGGTCCTAATTAAGGAAAACATGTCTAAGGCCGTATAAGAAGCCATAAAGGTTAGTCCAACAGCAATTATAAAAAGATAAGGATGAAAATCTCCTAAAAATGCATTCATTAACGTGCATTCCCCCATTTAACCTATTTCTACTATGATTGTAATGGAAAGCAAAATGTTAGGAAAGATAAATTTTTGTTTAATTTTCCCCAAATTAAATCCTTCATAAATAAACATTAATAAACCTACTTGTCCGGGATAAAAGACTTATTTTTAAAAAAATTTAACTTTTTTAGAAAAAAGGCTACACATTTTTAAATTTTTTGTTTATACTGTACTATAACAAGAGGGATTAAAATAAACTGTATTAATAAAGGGGGGAGTTTTAAATGTTAATGAGTCCGGTTGAATTTTTTCGTAATCTGCCTAAAAAGAAATGCCCTGAGTGTGGTCAGCATATGGAGGAGCAAGCTGAATCTTACCTAATGGAATGTGATCGCTGTTTATCTAAAAAAGCAGAATAAAAAGAGGGTAAGCTTTTATTTTTGACTGCCCTGTACTACAACAAACACAATAATAAACAACTGTACTATAAAGGAGATGTTTAATAATGTTAATGAGCCCAGTTGAATTTTTCCGTAACCTTCCAAAAAAAGAATGTCCTGAATGCGGTCAGCATATGGAAGAGCAAGCTGAATCTTACCTAATGGAATGTGACCGCTGCCTATCAAAGAAAGCAGAATAACAAAAACTCTCCGGACGGACCGGAGAGTTTTTTCCGTTTTGGTCAAAAATAGGGAAGCATAGAAGCCCATTGGAATGCAAAACCTGTACGTAAGGAGATGATGAAATGGCAAAGAAGGAAGATTATTTGACAACCGCTCCAAAAGAAAAATCCATTACCATTAATAATGGGGCCATCTATCCAAATTTAAAAAATGTTCCCGGTGATTCGGTCGATGAGCATGAATTTCTTAAAGAAGCCAATTCAATTATTGCCGCCGGTGAAATCGGCCAGCAAAACGAAAATTTGTAGAAGATTTGAGTATAGATAAAGACTGTCATCAGCAAGACAGTCTTTGTCACGAAACTTATTATATTTTCGGAAGCTCACGAATTTCCTGTATCATTTCATTACCACACATTGGGCACAGTAAATCGTCAGATACAAAATCCTTTCTCATCCAGCCTATACATGAATTATCCATGCATGAATAAATTTCAGTATCAATAAGAATTGTTTCCATTTCTTCTTCTTTTGCACGTTTACCAAAAAAAATCGGAACCGCCTCCTTTTCCTTTAGTATGTCCAAAATTAGCCTTTTCATTTCTTCATTTTTCTTTTTCAATTGGAGGAATTAAGATGAACTCAAATCAGAAGCGTTATTCTATTGTTGGAACAGATATTGAAGAAGTAAAACGTCTAAACAAGCAGTCAGGTCTAAGCTATAACGAAGTAAAGCAGCTACTGGCTAAACAATATTTACAGAATAAAAAATAATTATAAAAGGCTATCCAATTTCGATAGCCTTTTATAATTATTTTATTAACGATTCTTTGTATTGGATTATTAAAAAGTGTGATTGGTAAAGGCAATTAAACAGGACTGTTGATTGGAGCGGAGGGCACTCGACTCCTGTGGGATATAGAGGTCACTGGAGACCCCACAGGCGCTAAAGCGCCGAGGAGGCTTCAGGACCTCCCCGCGGAAAGCGAGTGCCCGGAGCGGAAATCAACAGGCCCCTTAGCATAGATATTAAATTGAGATACGGTAATTCTGAAAAAATAAACGTTTATTCTACATGGTCAATTGTAATCTGGTCATCATGTCTTTTTGATAAAATCTTGCTTTTTTTGCGATTTTCTTTCGTCTGAAAGATAATATCGAAATCATAATCATCAGGATACAATTCATTTGCGGCAATATATAGCTTCATCCTCTTATGGTTAACCGATACTTTTTCACCTTTTATCTGGACAATATAATTTCCTTGCTGATCTGGTCCTTTATAAACAATCCCAAATTCATTTCCCGGTGTGATTTTTACATTGTCCCCCTGCTGATATAAAGGCACTTGTTGGACAGGTTTTACAGCCGGCTTTTTGTCTTGGTATTTGTTGATGATAACCTGCTTTTCCATATCCTTAAGTTTCCAATAGTCCGAAACAGGAGAAACATAGGTTTTTTCTTCTTTATACGTTACGCTATGCGCTTTTTCAATAATTTTCGGGTGGATTCCCAACTGCAAAGCAATCTCAAAGGCCTGGCTTTCGCCCCCTTTCCCTATCATTAAACGATAGGTTGGACTTAAGCTCTTAAGATCAAACTCCATTGACCCATTCATAAATCCCGGATGCTGTTCGGCAAGATCTTTTATTTCACTATAATGGGTTGTGGCCAAAATCACGGCCCCCTTTTCGTAAAGAGTTTCAAGAATGGCTGTTGCCAGACCCATTCCCTCACCCGGATCAGTGCCGGAACCAAGTTCATCTATTAAAGTTAATGTGCGATTGTTTGCATTCTTTAAAATTGCAATGATATTAACGATTCTGGAACTGAACGTACTTAAATTTTCGGCAATACTCTGACCGTCCCCAATATCAACTAAAATAGCTTGGAAAATACTAATATTACTCTTTTCATCTGCAGGTATATGAAGTCCGCATTGAGCCATTAGTGTGAGCAGCCCAACCGTTTTGATGGTAACCGTTTTCCCGCCCGTATTCGGCCCAGTAATAATTAAGGCTCGTTTATTATCACCCATACTAAAAGTCAATGGTACAGCTTTTTCACCTAACAACGGATGCTTTGCCTCAATTAGCTCAATATTACCAGTGTCATTCATTCTCACCTTGGAGCCATTGATGGAACGGGAATACTTTGCTTTTGCAAACAAAAAATCATAGTGAACCATTGTTTCTACTGCCAGACGAATTTGCGTTTCATATAGCTCCACCATTCCAGTTAGACAGCTGAGAACTTTTTGTACCTCGGTCTCTTCATCGGCCATAAGCCAGGTAAGTTGATCTTGAAATATAGCAATATCCTCAGGTTCAATAAACAATGTTGCTCCTGATGCCGATGTATCCAAGACTGTCCCTTTAATTTTGGTCCGATACTCCTTTTTTATCGGTATTACAAATCTTCCATTTCGCTGACTGACAACCTGTTCTTGTAAATATAGCTTATATTTATTTGACCTTACCAGCTGCATGGTTTTTTCCTTCAGGCGCTCCTCCTGAATGGCCATTTGCTTCCTAATTTTTAATAACTCCTTGCTGGCATAATCGTCCACTCTGCTATTACGGATACAGCGATTAATTTCATTGGCAAGCTCCGGCAGTTCTTCAATTACATCGACATAGGACGCAACTCTTGGCGCAAAATATTCCTTATCCTTCATATATCTTCTCATCTTCCCGCAGCTAACCAAGAAATCGTACAGCTTCATTAACTGATCCGGACGGAAGACCACTCCTTTATTTAAGTTGGAAAGCATCTGTTCCATCCCATCAAGTCCATGGACAGGAACACTGGCACTTTTTTCCAAAATCTTGACGGCTTCCGTAACCTCATCAAGCCAAGCTTCAATTTGCTTTTTATTAGAAGATGGTGTCAGGCCCTCAATTTTTGCTTTTCCTTCCTTTGTCATGGCAAAGCCTGCAATAGTTTCTTTTATTTGTTTAAATTCCAATACATTAAAGGTATGCTGATTCAACTTAGATTCCTCCCAAAATAAAAATAGCCGCAATGAACAATGTCATTGCGGCAAATGAAAAATACAACAAAATAAACCAAAATAAAAACTGTCTACACGAGTGTACACAGCTACATTGGTTATAAAATGTATGCTTATGACTGCCCATTGTTCTTAACCTCATTCCTTGCTCATACTCAAATAAACCTTTTTTGTTATCAAAAAAACAAAAAGGCGGCCGGAATGAAAATATCCAATTAGTTGGATTAGTTAAGAACGACACCTAACATAAAACATACTCCTTTTAATAAGAAAACTTAAATTTATCTTCAGATTATTACATTTGGAATGAATTGTCAATATTATCACTGCCCATTTTTTGTTCACAAAATATCCATATCATTTTTGTTAAAACTTCTTTATCTTATTGTTAGGAGGGAATCGTAATGAAAAAAATCTACCTTATTTGCAGTTTAGCCATATTTATCGGTATTGCTGCCGGCATTTCATATTTTCTTATTAGGGATGCAAACACTAAAATTCCAGGCAATGTTACATTAATCAATCAAAATGGTGATCAATATATATTTGGCAAGGATCCAACAAAATTAAAGCTCATTGAATTCATTTACACACACTGTCCTGACGTCTGCCCGACCACGACACAAAAGATGGCCGCTTTGAAAAAGGATTTAGAAAAAAGCGGGGTATTCGGCGAAGATATCGAATTCATTACGATTACGATTGACCCCTATCGTGATACTCCAGAAGTATTGTCCAATTATATGAAGGGGTTTGGAATTGAAAATAGCAAAGACTGGGTATTCCTAACAGGAGATAAACAAAATATTAAAAATGAGCAGAAAAAGATTAGGGAGATTGGTGAAGCCTTGCAATTCCAATATAAAGACCCTGGAAACGGACAATTTGTTCACACCACATTCACTTACTTAATTGACGAAAACAATAAATTTGTTGCCAAATTTCCGATGGGTGATGGGTTTAATCGCGAAGAAGTTAAAAATAAAATAATGGACAAAATTAATTAGTATAAAAAAAGCGGTTAGTCCCTAGGATTAATCGCTTTTCACTACATTATATTATTTAACAACAGATGAAGGATATTTTTTTAATTGCTGCAAAGATAAATGATAATTGGACTTTGGTTTTGTTAAACTCACTTTGATACCAGCTTTTTTAAGCTTGTTTACGAGTTCTGCGAGTTGTTTTTTGGCCACACAATTCACCTTCTTTTAACTACTTCTTACATTAATTTTACAACAAAAATATGAATAAAGTGTGAAAACAAAAAAAGTTTTTTAGAAAATTTTTCTTTTTATCACTTTACTGCCCCGCAATACTCCAAAAAATGATGCATTTCCCGCCAAAGATTTGTGTAAAATTCGCCCTTTTCCCTTATTAATGGTATAATACAAAGCAATATGTTTTTTTGGAGGATGCAAGAATGATTACTGTAAGTAATGTAAGTTTAAGATACGGAGATCGAAAGCTTTTTGAAGATGTGAATATTAAGTTTACTCCCGGCAATTGCTACGGTCTCATCGGAGCGAACGGTGCCGGAAAATCTACCTTTATAAAAATACTCGCAGGAGAAATTGAAGCGCAGACGGGTACAGTCCAACTAGGACCGAACGAGCGGATGGCTGTTTTAAAGCAGAACCACTTTGAATATGAGGAACATGAAGTTTTAAAAACGGTTATCATGGGTCACACCAGACTTTATCAGGTAATGCAGGAAAAAGACGCCATTTATATGAAGGAAAACTTCACTGATGAGGACGGCATGAAAGCTGCTGAACTCGAGGGTGAATTTGCCGAATTAAACGGCTGGGAAGCGGAATCCGAAGCGGCCATCCTGTTAAAAGGTCTGGGAATTGGCGAAGAGCTTCATTATAAAAAGCTGGCAGAATTAACAGGTGCTGAAAAGGTAAAAGTCCTTCTAGCACAAGCTCTTTTCGGCCAGCCTGATGTATTACTTTTAGACGAACCAACCAACCATCTGGATATTAAGGCCATCCAATGGCTTGAAGAATTCCTGATCAATTTTGAAAATACAGTGATTGTTGTATCCCATGACCGTCACTTCTTAAATAAGGTTTGTACCCATATTGCGGATTTAGACTTTGGCAAAATCCAAATCTATGTCGGCAACTACGACTTTTGGTATGAATCCAGTCAATTAGCTTCAAAAATGGCGCAGGACGCCAATAAAAAGAAAGAGGAAAAAATTAAAGAGTTACAAAGCTTTATTGCCCGTTTTAGTGCGAATGCTTCAAAATCCAAGCAGGCAACATCACGGAAAAAGCTATTGGACAAAATTACCCTTGATGATATTAGACCATCTTCAAGACGATACCCATATGTCGGCTTTACCCCAGACAGGGAGATTGGTAATGATTTGTTAAGAGTAGAAGGGCTGACGAAAACAATCGATGGCGTGAAGGTACTTGATAACATTAGCTTTATCATGAACAAGGGAGACAAAATTGCCCTCGTCGGGACAAATGAAACAGCCAAAACAACACTTTTTAAAATATTAATGGGTGAAATGGAAGCTGACAGCGGTACCTTTAAATGGGGAATCACTACATCTCAAGCTTACTTCCCGAAGGATAACTCGGAATACTTTGAGAATAGCGACTTAAATCTTGTTGATTGGCTCCGTCAGTTTTCACCAAAAGACGACAGCGAAAGCTTCCTACGTGGATTTTTAGGAAGAATGCTGTTTTCCGGCGAAGAAGTTTTAAAGAAATCAAGCGTCCTTTCAGGAGGAGAAAAAGTCCGCTGTATGCTGTCCAAAATGATGCTTAGCGGCGCAAATGTCCTGCTCTTGGATGAGCCAACCAACCACTTGGATTTGGAGTCCATTACCGCTCTAAACAATGGATTAATTAATTTTAAGGGATCTATGCTGTTTGCTTCCCATGACCATCAGTTTATCCAAACGATTGCGAACCGCATTCTTGAACTAACACCTGCTGGGTTGGTCGATAAGCAAATGACTTATGATGAATACCTAGAGAATACTGATATACAAAAACAAGTAGCAGAGATGTATAAATAATTGGAAAAGGACAAATAAGAGGCTGCCAAATGGCAGCCTCTTATTTTCATTATTACATTTGCTTCTGCTTTTTCCTTGAAGATGGCTGCATTCTGGAGCCAGTTTCTGTTGTGGTCGTTCCCTGTCCTTCTACTTCTGGTGAAGCCAACCCTATGGTTGAAGGGTCGGCTTTCTTTTTACTGCGTTTGCCCATAGTACACCTCCCATTTTAGCTTTTGAAAGTTTATCCCCTGCTATTCGGAATATTTCTGTCAAACTTAGGCAACATAAATGACAGGAGGAGGTGTTTGTATGGCAAGGGTTGGAGTAGAACAATCTCTTACAAATGTTCAAGATGCTCTACGTGCAAAAGGATATGATGTTATCGAACTCAAACAGGAGTCTGACGCCCAAAATTGTGATTGCTGTGTCGTTACCGGCCTTGATTCGAACGTTATGGGAATGGCTGATACCGTTACGAAAGCACCGGTTATTGATGCAAACGGTATGTCTGCTGATGAAGTATGCCAAGCGGTAGAAAGCAGACTTCAATAATGTTAACACAAAGACTAAAGGTCTCCTCTTTAGTCTTTTTTTTAGTGATCTTTTGGTTTAATATTTACTTTGGGCCCATTCGGTTTTTCTTGCTTCTTGATTCTTTCCTCTTTAGCTTCGGTTCCTTTTTCGTCTTCACCTTCGTTGAGATTTGGTGTAAATTCACTGCCGTATGTGGCACCTATATTTAATTTTCCTTTCAATTCTTTAATGCCTAGCTGTCCAAAGTTATTATTCAATTCATATTTATCCAAAATAATTTTTTCAATATTTATTTTTTCAATTATTATAGGGGGATCCTTTGTTTTCACGGTTTCATCAGGCTTGTTTTGTGCCTTTAAATCCCGCAGCGTTTGTTCCAATTCTTCTATATTTCTCTCTAAGGAAGTTATTTTTATTCGGAGTTCTTTATCATAATCATTTTTGCGGAAAATAAGGAATAAATTTTTTATTGACATTGGCCTAAAACGCTCCCTTATTTTTAACCTTACTTCATTTATATGGAAAACACTGCATATCAAGTCCTATTTTCATAAAAACCTGTTATTCAATTGGGATAATTTCGCCCTTTTGTACGAATCGTTGATAACTGACTATTAATAAGCCATTCCAGAATTTAGCACTGATATCCTGCGGATTTACGGTATCAGGTAAGGTAATCTGCCGATTGAATTCACCGTTAAACCTTTCCGAATAAGTATATTTCAAATGTGGATGAATGGGCAGCGCTCTTCCTTTGACGGTGAGTATATTGCCATTAAGACCTAATTCTATGTTTTCTTTTAAAACACCGGGGAGCTCAATCACTACCATTACCTCCTCTTCCCCTTCCATTAAATCTATTGCAGGGAACGTTCTCTCGCTTTTCATATCGGTGCCGGGCTGCTGCCGGTTTGAATGGGCATAAGGTGGTGACTTAAAAGGCGTATCATTCATAAATTGTTGGGCAAACTCTTGGTCAAAGATATTGTTCCAGAAATCCCCGCCCTGCATATTTTTTGCCATCTCCAGCCATTGTTTCAATTTTTCCATATCCATCAATCCGCACCCCCTCTCCCCTGATTAGGGAAGCAAAAAACAAAGCCTTACTTCATCATACTTAACTGAAAGTTATTTTAATCCTTAATTTCCTCATAAACATTAAGGAATTGCATATATTTAAAAGCAATTATAAGGAGGAGATGACATGTCCACTCCCGTTCCATATATTAATATAAATATATTTATGATTAAAATTAATTCCTTTGAAAATGCTTCCCCGTAAATATTGGCCAAAACCTGCTGGCTGAGTGGCATAATTCCGACAAAAAAATCAAGGCTACGGCCAAAATTTTGGTGATAAGAGTGATTTCTTTGGAAATAGGAGCTTTGTCGATGACCGAGACCAAATTGATTCTCCGAGCTCCTTTGATTCAGGGCGCCCAGCAGCTATTGGCCAAAGACAAAGATGATCTATAAAAACTGCAATTTGGCAGTTTTTTTGTTTTATATCTTTTATGACTTGGTAGCTTTCGCTATAATGAGGGAATAATCAGCCGTTCGAGAGGAAGTATTTTATCTACTATGCTTAATGAATTTTGGCCCCCGATTTTATTGTCACTGAAAGTGGCCATAATTTCTGCACTATTGGCACTAATCTTTGGTATTTTATTTGGCAGGTTATTTGCTGATAAACAGTTTAAAGGAAAAATGATCGTAGAGACCCTGATGCTGTTGCCTATTGTTTTGCCACCTACCGTTATTGGCTTTTTATTAATTTTCTTTTTCGGAAAAAATAGTCCGGCAGGGGCTTTTATCGAAACCCTTTTCGACCGCTCGATCATCTTTACACCGCTTGCAGCAATTATTGCCTCCACTATTGTTGCATTTCCGTTAATGTACCAATCTGTAAAAACTGGATTTCAAGCCGTGGACAAGGATATCGAAGAGGCTGCGAAAATGGACGGGGCAAGTGATTTTAATGTTTTTTTACAAGTAACTCTTCCACTATCAGTAAGATCGATTGTTTCCGGATTCATACTTAGCTTTGCTAGAGCATTAGGCGAATTTGGTGCCACGCTCATGTTTGCCGGCAATATCCCTGGGAAAACCCAGACGGCACCCACTGCTGTATATGTTGCAATGGAAACAGGCAATATGAAATTAGCTTGGCTGTTAGTCATTTCAATGATCTTCATCTCCTTTTTAATGCTATTGACAACCAATTTAACACAAAGAAAGCCATGAAACTTTAGCATTTCATGGCTTTCTATATTCGTCTACATTTTACCTGTTATTTTTTTCCCTGCACCTATCAAAACTGCAGCAGCCGCAGCTATGATAATCCAAAAGTATGGTGCTGCATATTCCTGCTTATTAGTGGATTTACTTGATTTTAAAGAAGTTTCCACAGGTTTTGGTTCTTCCTTTTGTTTTAACTGAGCCACCTGAAGAACCTGCCCATTTGGATTTTCAATAGATAACTGGCCGGTACTGTTGACCTTTTTTACAATTCCGTTTTTATCCTCCGTTACAAGGAGATCATTATCCAAAAGAAATTCCTTTTCGCCGCTCTTATAAACTTCCCCATGTTTTAAGGTAGAATGAACATATTCATTAAATCCATAATCAAACAGTATGGCTGTATCATCATATTTGTCTCTTTTTTGGTCTGATTTTAGGACAATCGCCGTTAATTTTAAATTTCCATTATCAGCAGTGGTGGCCAAAGTTTGTTTCGATACCGTGGTATATCCTGTTTTCCCCCCGGTTATTCCCGAGTATGGCAGTTCGCCTTTTAACATAAGATGATGAGTGATAAGGTCAGTATTCCAGGACTGGCCCTCCCAATGTAATCTTTTTGTTCCAAAAATCTCGGCAAATTGGGGACTCTTCATGGCATAGTTCGTAATCAATGCCAAATCCATTGCGGTTGTATAATGATTGTCATCGTGAAGGCCGCTTGGGTTTGTAAAGTGAGTATTTTTAACCCCAATAACTGTTTTTAAATATTCATTTATATGTTCCGCAAAAAGGTCAACACTGCCGTCAATATGTTCCGCAGTCGCCACTGCGGCGTCATTCCCTGAATTGATCAGCATCCCTTGGATTAGTTTTTTTAGCGGCACTTGTTCACCTTCCACTAAATAGACCCTTGTACCATCTTGTCTAACAGCATTGGCACTGACTGTCGCAATACTATCTAAATTCCCTTTTTCAATAGCATAAATTGCTGTAGCGATTTTCGTAACGCTGGCAGGATACATTTTTTCGTCCGCATTTTTCCCGTAGAGAACCGCATTCGTTTCAGTATCCAAAAGCACCGCTGATTCACTTTTTAATAGCAGGTCCCCAGTCCCTTCTGCAAAGGCGGGAATTTGGTTTGAAAATAAGAACAAGACTGTTATGAAAATTAAAATCCATTTACTCAATGACAACACCCTATCCATGACTAATTACCTAATTGATTTTACCAAATATTTATAGATATGAAGAGTCCTTTTTGGAAATTTATATAAAAAAAAGCGGCTGACCCATATGTGCCAGCCACCTTTCATTATCTATGCCCTTCTTTTCGAAATCAACAGGGTAATTTGTGCCATAATAAACGGTAGAGAAGATTTTTTCCGATAGGCTAAATATTTTGGTTCCCAAATATTTGTATATTTTTCTTTGAATTTTCTTAAGCCTTGAAAATGATAGAAAAAATGACCGTGCAGGAAAATTTGCGCCGCAATTTTCTCACTTAAAAAAGAAAACTTGGAAAGACCAACATTTGCCAATGGGGCCATACCCATATTAAAACGCCGGTACCCCTGTTCCTTCGCCCAATCCATTAAGGAGAGAAACAGAAAATCCACGCTACCTGATTCTACATCCGGACGGAATCTCATTAAATCCACCGAAATAGTCTGGTTATCATCATAAACATACATCATGCTCATGAAGCCAATAATTCTACTATTACTATCCTTTACAAGTGCAATAGGGGCCTTATTAAGGTAAGCTTCATCAAAGAATCCCAGCGAATATCCCTTTTCCTTGCTTCCCTGGAGCCAATCATTTGAAACTTCCCGCATTTCCTTTAAAAGCTCACTAGAATGAGGCGGATTTACCAATTCATAACGAAAATTTTCACTGGTAAATTTGTTTTTAATGGCCCGTAATCCTTTCATTTTACTTCCAGCCAATGAAAATTCCCGCAATTTCACAAAGGCCTCTTCCCCCAATTTAAAAAAGGCAAATCCATGATTATAAAGGTATGGAAGCATTTCTTCACTAACCTGATAGAATACAAGCGAAAATCCATGCAGGTCGGCAATTTCCTGAAATTCTTCAATGGCGGAGGATAGATCATTTAGTTCTCCAATTGGATCACCGAGGATCACCAGTTTATCCGCATATTTTTGAAATGAAATCATAACATTTCTTTTTTTGTTCCAGAAAATATATTTATCGTGCAAGAAAATGAGATGGGACAAGACTTTCCCCTGATATTTATGTAAATGCTGAAGGATTTCCTGTTCCTGTGTCAACGATGATTCAAATTTCCATTTTTTCGATAAGCTGTTGAGATAGCCAATGGCAAGGATTGAAACAGCAATAAACAAACCAATTCCCGCACTCATAAATAAATCGTGATAATCGATAATCACATATGGCAATAATTTTGCAGGCAGCGCCAATTTGGCATCCGGTAAATTTAAATAGCCAATGATGATATACATCGATGTAATTATTACAATTAAAGCAATATCAAAGATTGTTCTTCCCCAGGTTAATACATAGCTTTCCCGATAGAACTGCCCTTTAGAAACTCTAAGTAGGATGGCGACAATAATTAAGAAGATGGCTTCTTCATAATCAATCCCTTTAAAAATGGAAAACAGTGCTGCAAGAATTAAGGCTGCCATTGTTAATTCATATGTCCGTTTCACTCTATATTCAATGCCTCTCGATAATCCTAACAGCAAAAATCCGGCAGCAACAGAGAGTTGATGGGAAACATTAATAATCGGAAACGATAACAGTTCCTGGGCAATTTTAAGCCTTGACATAATCCCCGGCACACTTGCAGATAAAAGCAGGATAAGCCCTGATAAAAACACTAGCATAGTCAAAATGACGTGGCTAAATACCTCTAATATCGCGTTAGGCAAATTATTCCATGACTGGTTCCATCTTTCCCAATAAAGCTTCACAAAAAAAATGAGACTTACGATAAACGGCAGCAAGTAATAGCCTACCCGATACAACAGAAGCAGAACGAGGACTTTTTCCTCGGCCATATGAAATTCCTGCATCCCCCAAATAAAAACTAAATCGAATGAGCCAAGACCGCCCGGTATCATACTGATGATTCCGGCGCAAACAGCAGCAATATAGACAGGAAAGAGATCTTCGATTCGGATTGGGATACCCAGAATTCTGGTCAATAGATAAATAGCAAAAAAGACAGCTATCCATTCAACAAAGGAAACCCCAATGAGCTTGGTTCCCTCTTTTACCTTAATCAAAGATTGCTTGCCTTTTTTAGCATTCATTCTATGTATGATTAAAAAGACTGGAAGATAAAGGGCGACACCCAACACTGCAAAATAAAGCCATTTGGTATCGACAAATAAAGGGAACTTCCGGAACCATAGTGCCGCTGCCCACGATAACAATGAGATGCCTGCCAAATAAAATAGGGAAACCGTTGCAATCACACTGAGTAATCGCCGCTTATCCTGTTCAAGTTTGTGAAAAAAGTACGTTCTTAACGCTGCCCCGATTAACCCGCCGAATCCGATTAAATTAGAAAAGGAATTGGCAATAAACGATTGCTCTAACAATTCTTTTTTAGGGACCTTTGCCCCTAAAATCCGAACTAAAATCACATCATACAAAAGCATCGGTAAAACAGCCGAAAAGGTAACGCCAATGATAAGGAGCAGCGTCAAAAAATTGAGTTGATTTAATTCGTTTTCTAGCATATGAACATCTAAATTTCCCACAAACTTTTTTATTTCAAAAATCGCAAAAATTAATAAAAGCAATGGGAATAAAAATTTTACAATCTTAAAAATTTTATCCTTCTGATAACCCTTCAAAATAATCACCTAGTATTCGTATCATCCCTGACTTTACTATAAACGTTTATGAAAGAAATACAAAGCAATTTCTTACTTTCTTGAGGTGACTTATTACAAGTGTAGACATTTTATCGAACGTTCAACCATCGGCCGGAGGCAATTCGAAAATCAAATGAAAAAAAGTAGACAAGTTTTCCTACCTATCCGGCATATGAATAGACTAGGGCAAATATTAGAGGGGGGTATGCTTGTGAAATTTTTAGTATTGAAAAAGGATACACTGCTTTTCGTTTTAGCTATAGGTATTATGCTTGCTGCAATATCATCCTGGTTTCTATTAAAAGCTGGTGATGCCGCGGTCTTTAACCAGCAAACAGATGGAAAAATACGAGAAATCCATATGGTCACTGTTGAATACAAATCCAAAATGAAAAACGGGAAAGATATTGAGGCCTATCGTTGGGATCCTAGTCAAATCATTATAGAAAAAGACGAAAAGGTGAAATTATTTATTACCGGCATTAACGGGGAAGAGCATCCATTCTATATCGAAGGAACAGATATCAAGGGTACGGTAAAGAAAGGTGAAGAAACTGTCGTGCCGCTGCAATTCAAGAAAGAAGGCACATACCGATTAATCTGTGAAGTTCATTCCAATCGTGCCCATAATGGTCCGATGATTGCTGATATTGTCGTCGATTAAAACAGGAGCGTTTTTCTCCTGTTTTTTTATGCTGTTTCACTAGTAATCACTATATAGATGCTGTTATTGTTGATCCCTTCTTATATAACAGACGTTGTTTGTTATATAAGAAAAATGAAACAGTTTGTTAACTTGTTCATAATTCGTTCAAATTCCACTTGAAAAACTCCACCAAATTCTTCATTTCACAATATCTTAACAATTATCCCTTATTACAGATTGTTAACCTGTTATACTTTAAGTGTAGAAATCACAACCAATCTGTTATATAAACTTTTATTTCATTTAGAGGTGAAAAAACATGGAAACATGGAAGGCTTTTACAAAAGGGACTTGGACAAAAGAAGTTAACGTACGTGACTTTATACTAAAGAACTACACTCCATATGAAGGTGATGACCGCTTTTTAGCCAGTGCTACAGATTCGACAAATATCTTATGGCAGCAAGTAATGGAATTGACGAAACAGGAAAGAGAAAATGGCGGAGTCCTAGAAATGGATACCGAAACCGTATCAACCATCACTTCCCATGGCCCAGGCTACTTGGATGAAGATCTTGAAAAAGTAGTCGGCGTGCAGACAGATAAGCCATTTAACCGTTCTCTTCAGCCTTTCGGCGGAATTCGTATGGCTAAACAGGCTTGTGAAGCATATGGCTACAAATTAAATCCAGAGATTGAAAGAATATTTACCGAATTCCGAAAGACACATAACCAAGGTGTTTTCGATGCTTATACGAGTGAAATGATTTTAGCCAGAAAAGCAGGGATTATTACCGGTCTGCCAGATGCGTACGGGCGAGGCCGAATTATCGGGGATTACCGCCGTGTTGCTTTATATGGTGTAGATTTGTTATTGAAAGAAAAACAAAAAGATTTCAATAACACTAGCAAAGTAATGACTGAAGATAATATCCGGCTGCGCGAAGAGCTTTCTGAGCAATACCGGGCCTTGAAGGAACTTAAAGAACTGGCAGCAAGCTATGGGTTCGATATTTCCGGACCAGCAAAAAATGCCGCCGAGGCCTTCCAATGGTTATACTTTGCCTATTTAGCAGCCATTAAAGAACAAAACGGCGCAGCGATGAGCCTTGGCCGCGTCTCCACCTTCCTTGATATTTATATCGAAAGAGACTTACAAAACGGTACCTTATCAGAAGAAGAAGCTCAAGAACTAGTTGACCATTTCGTGATGAAGCTCCGTCTCGTCAAATTTGCGCGTACACCGGATTACAATGAATTATTCAGCGGTGACCCTACCTGGGTAACAGAGTCTATTGGCGGTATGGCTATCGACGGCCGCCCGCTTGTTACAAAAAACTCTTTCCGGTTCCTGCACACCCTTGATAATCTTGGTCCTGCTCCAGAGCCAAACTTAACTGTACTATGGTCCGTACTGCTTCCTGAAAATTTCAAGAAGTATTGTGCAAAAATGTCCATAAAAACTAGCTCTATTCAATATGAAAATGATGATATCATGCGCCTTGAATATGGTGATGATTACGGGATTGCCTGCTGTGTATCCGCCATGGAAATCGGCAAGCAAATGCAGTTCTTCGGTGCCCGTGCCAACTTGGCAAAAGCACTGCTATATGCGATCAACGGCGGCGTCGATGAAAAATTAAAAAAACAGGTAGGACCAGTGTATCGGCCAATCTCTTCTGATATTTTGGATTTCGATGAGGTCATGCAAAAGTTCGATCAAATGATGGAATGGCTCGCCGGCCTATACATTAATACTTTGAATGTCATTCACTACATGCATGACAAATATAGCTATGAGAGAATTGAGATGGCTTTGCATGATACGCAGATTATTCGGACGATGGCAACTGGTATCGCTGGTTTAAGTGTAGTTACCGACTCGCTCAGCGCGATAAAATACGGCCAGGTGAAAGTGATTCGCGATGAAAACGGCCTTGCTGTTGATTTTGAAATAAGCGGCGATTTCCCTAAATACGGAAACAATGATGACCGTGTAGATAGCATTGCCGTTGGAATTGTAGAAAGCTTTATGAAAAAGCTGCGTAAGCATCAAACCTATCGCAACTCTGTTCATACTTTATCAATATTAACCATCACTTCTAACGTGGTTTACGGTAAGAAAACAGGGAATACACCAGATGGCCGCCGTGCTGGCGAACCGTTTGCACCAGGAGCAAACCCAATGCACGGACGGGATACAAAAGGGACATTAGCATCACTTTCCTCTGTTGCCAAGCTTCCATACAGCTATGCAATGGATGGTATTTCCAATACTTTCTCTATCGTTCCAAAAGCATTAGGTAAGGAGGAAGAAAGTCAAATTTGCAACCTAGTGTCCATTTTAGATGGTTATGCCATTAAAGCAGGACATCATTTAAATATAAACGTTTTTAACAGGGAAACACTTTTAGATGCCATGGAACATCCGGAGCTTTATCCGCAATTAACAATCCGCGTATCCGGATATGCTGTTAACTTTATTAAGCTAACAAAAGAACAGCAGCTTGATGTAATCAATCGCACCTTCCATGAATCGTTGTAAGAAATAAAGAAAACTAGCCGATTGGGGAGCCCCTAAGGGCGGTTCATGAGGCTTAGTTGCGCTTTTAATGAGAGGAGAATCACCATGAACGGAAACATTCATTCTATTGAAACATTAGGAACCGTAGATGGGCCAGGAATCCGCTATGTAATTTTTACACAAGGCTGTCTGCTGCGCTGCCAATTTTGTCATAATGCCGATACTTGGGAAATCGGCACTGGAAAGGATATTACAGTTTCCGAAATCATGGATGACTTGGAATCGTATCTACCATTTATCCAAGCCTCAGGAGGCGGCATTACCGTTAGCGGCGGTGAACCCCTCCTGCAGGTTCCCTTTCTCATTGAATTATTTAAGGAGTGTAAAAAGAAAGGAATCCATACAACCATCGATTCCTCCGGGGGCTGCTTTTCCCATTCCAAGCTGTTCATCGAACAGCTTGAAGAACTGTTACTTTACACCGATTTAATATTGCTTGATTTGAAACATATAAACAGGAAAAAGCATATCCAGTTGACCGGTATGGCAAATGACCATATTCTCGAGTTTGCCAAGTTTTTATCAGACCGAAATGTCCCGATTTGGGTTCGTCACGTTTTAGTTCCATCTGTAACTGATGCACAGGAAGACTTGAAGAATCTTGGTGAATTCATTGGTACACTTGAAAACGTTCGAAAAATTGAAATTCTCCCTTACCATAAACTGGGCGTTTATAAATGGGAAGCACTTGGCCATGAATACCCTTTAAAGGATGTGGAACCGCCAAGCGAAGAGAAAGTTAATTTTGCCCATTCAATGTTAACTGCACATTGGCAAAAACCTAAAGAACACTAATTCCTTCCGGGAGTAAGTGTTCTTTACTTTTCATGAACATTTAGACCCAAACATTAACATCACAACAATAATTGATTATTTGGCTATTCTCTTATATACTCATATCATTGGTTACCTGATGCGAGGTGAAATGTTTGTTTCAATTATTAATCGATCATTCAGATATTAATACTTTAACAGCCCTTTATATGAGTATTTATCTAGGACTGGTTTTTAAAAATTTGTGGGCTTGGGGTGTAGAATCCTCATCAGTTGGTTCGCTTTCGAACCCATACGGCTCCAAAATTATTCACCCGCTGTTTTTTTATAAGAAAAAAAGTAGTTTAACGATTAGTTTTATTTTAATAAGAATCGTTAAATTTATGCGAAGAAAAGCGTGTTTCCGGGACGATGATTCTGAAAAGCCAATTTCCTTCTTATTCGCTAATCTTTACTAAATCATACCTTTAGGAGGAAATATGAAAAAACTTAAATCATCGTTACTATTAATTATTCTATCTTTTTCTGTATTACTATTATCTGCATGCTCTTCCCAGCCAAGCGGGAAAAATGATGGTTTCTTCCATACCTACTTTGTTGAACCATTTGCAAAAATTATTCACTTCTTCGCAGAAGTTTTTAGCGGAAACTATGGACTGGCGATTATTTTCGTAACTTTAATCATCAGGCTTGTGTTAATGCCGTTAATGCTTAGACAATATAAAAATCAAATGCATATGAAAGAAAAAATGGATGCCTTAAAGCCTGAGATGGATGCAATTCAAAAGAAGATGAAGGCCGAAAAGGACCCAAAGAAAAAACAAGAACTGCAAGCTGAAATGATGGGACTATATCAAAAGCATGGTGTTAACCCATTAAATATGGGCTGCCTTCCAATTCTTATTCAGATGCCGATTTTAACAGGCTTTTACTATGCAATTCGCGGCTCCCAAGAAATTGCTTCCCATAAATTTTTATGGTTTAGTTTGGGGCATCCTGATATCGTAATCACTATCATTGCAGGGATTATTTATTATTTCCAATTTAGAGTTTCTCAGTCAACCATGCCAGAACAGCAGCGTCAACAAATGAAATTTATGGGGTTAATGTCCCCACTTATGATCGTCATGTTTTCTTTCAGTGCACCGGCCGCTCTGCCGCTTTACTGGGTTGTGGGGGGAACGTTCCTGACTGTTCAAACTTTAATTAGTCAAAAGCTGTATGCAAAAAAACCTGCAGAAGCACAGGCAAAATAACCTAGTCATTAAAAGAAGCATCGTCACCGATGCTTCTCAGATTGTCGAGAAATGGTATTTTTCTCGGCAATTTTTTATTTTGTCTAAACCTAAATTACCGTTTTTTTTATTGATTGTCCATGCTATTGGGCCTGTTGATTTCCGCTCCAGGCATTCGCTTTCCGCGGGGAGGACCTGGAGCCTCCTCGGCGCTTAGGGCGCCTGCGGGGTCTCCAGTGTCCTCAATATCCCGCAGGAGTCGAATGCCCTCCGCTCCAATCAACAGGGAGGCAAATCAACAGAAAGTATTGCAACACACATTTTCCAGCCTTGATAAGTGAGTTGCAGTACTTTCTATATTTTGACAGACTTTAGTAAGGAGAGCCTGTTCTCTTCCATTATTCAATCCCCGTAACCGACAGTTACAAATCCCATGTAGCTCTTTTGAGTCTGCTAAGCTTCGTCAATTTTTTCCTTTCTAAATTAATAAAGCATTTTTTCTGACTATAAAATGGACGAACTTTTTCAGGAAGAAACGATAAATCACAGTATTTGTTAATACGCGAAGAAGGTGGTCATCTGGAACCAATTCATCAATAGAAACAAATTCATATTCACTTTAGCTATACTCTTTTGACTTAAACATTAAATTGACCACTTATTTTATTGGAGTTGAAGGACTTTATTGAATACACCTGTTGTTTGGCGCGGAAGGCACGAAGACTCCTGCGGGAGTACGGGGCAGGAGACCCCGCAGGAGCGAAGCGACGAGGAGGCTCCCCGTCACGCCCGCGGAAAGCGAAGTGCCTGGAGCGCCAATCAACAGACTTGTTGAAAAGCCTTTTTATTAATTACATTAAAATAAATTAACTCGATAAATCATTAATGAAGGCGAATAAAATAAAAGGCTATCGATAGTTTTTCGACAGCAAGAGAAGCATCGTCAGTGATGCTTCTTTTCTTTTTCACTGGATAGTTTATTTTTATGTTTGGAAACCTAATTCTGTAACCTTAAATAAAGGAGTGCAAAAAATGAAATTAAGACTTTTCTTTACTGCTTCCATCATGTTTACTCTGTGCTTAATTGGCTGTGCGCGAAATGATGTGAATGACGATACGGCTGTTCGTAATGAGGTAAACCCTGGTAATGAAAAATATAATATTCCAAATCACGGCGGGCCGGCCATTTCAGGTGTTGATGTCAGCAATCAAGAATTGGATAGAAATATAAACAAACAAGATATCCGTGGGACAAATGTGCGAAGTACTACGGGTTCCAAGATGCGTGTTGCCGAGGAAGCAGCCCGCAAGGTATCGGACCTGCCTGAGGTAAATCACGCCAATATTATCGTCGCGAATCATAATGCCTATGTTGCCGCAAAACTGAAACGTACGGCACGAAATGGACTTACAGCCAATATCAAAGATACGATTTCTAGAACAGTTAAATTAGTGGATCCAGATATTGATAACGTCTATGTTTCCGTTAATCCAGATTTTTATGAACGAATGAATCGTTTTGAAAGAGACGTCCGGAAAGGCCGGCCAGTTTCCGGTTTTTTTGACGAATTTACAGATACCATCCGACGAGTATTCCCGGATGCAAAATAGAAAAATGCCTGGCTTAAAGTGCCAGGCATTTTCTATGCATCTTGAAAATAATCCTTATAAAATCCGCCAATTTTGCCGGAGTTGTCAATAATGTAATAGAATTCTTCCGTTTCATTTTTTACATCGTACACTTTTCCAACAGTCAACATGTTTTTTACCATATATTTTTCAGCGTTTGTATGCACACATTTAACTTTTTTAATCGTTTCGCGTTCACGCCATTTCAGATGAATCATGCTTTCACCGTCCTTTTTTCTCGATTGTCCAAGTTTAAGTATAATCAAAAGGGCCGGTATCGTGCAACAACATTGAAAATATTATCTTTTCACTACTTCTTTGGCCTTCTCCCTTAACCGGTATTTTTGTATTTTCCCCGACGCTGTCATTGGATAGGAGTCAGTAAATTCTATATACCGCGGGATTTTATGTTTCGAGATTTTCCCTTTGCAGAATTCCCTGACCTCCTCAGCATTTGCCGCTTCCCCTTCTTTTAAAATGATCCAGGCCATTACCTCTTCCCCATACACTTCATCAGGGATTCCTACCACCTGGACATCTAAAATTTTGGGATTTGTATATAAAAATTCTTCAATTTCACGCGGATAAATATTTTCTCCGCCTCTTATAATCATATCCTTCAAACGTCCAGTGATTTTGCAGTAGCCGTTTTCATCCATGACCGCCAAGTCTCCTGTATGCAGCCAGCCCTCTTGATCAATCGCTTGTGTCGTTGCCTCGATATTTTTGTAGTAGCCTTTCATGACATGGTAGCCTCTGGTGCAAAGCTCACCCTGAACTCCACGCGGCACTTCCCTACTCGTTCCCGGTTCAACGATTTTCACCTCAACATTTGGCAGAGCTTTTCCGACTGTTTCTACCCGTAATTCAATGGGGTCATCTGTCCGCGTCTGGGTAATCACCGGTGAGGACTCTGTTTGTCCATAGGCAATCGTAATTTCCGTGGCCCCCATCCTTTCGATAACGGCTTTCATGACTTCAATCGGACAATTCGATCCAGCCATGATCCCGGTTCTTAAGGACGACAGGTTATACTTTTCAAACTCAGGATCATTCAGTTCCGCGATAAACATGGTCGGAACACCGTGAAGACCCGTGCATTTTTCATCTTGAACCGTCTGAAGTACCTTTTTCGTGCTGAATTCCTGTACCGGAACCATGGTAGCTCCTATAGTCATGCAAGCCATCGTGCCAAGAACACATCCGAAGCAGTGAAAAAATGGAACTGGTATACAAAGGCGGTCTTGAACGGTCAGCTTCATGCAATTTGCAATATTTAAGGCGTTATTAACAATATTATTATGGGTCAGCATAACCCCCTTGGGGAAACCTGTGGTTCCTGAAGTATATTGCATGTTAATCACATCATCCGGTTCAAGTGAGTTCATCCTGTCATCCAGTTCTTGATCTGAAACCAATTCACCTAAGCGAATAATATCTTCCCATGAAAAGGTACCCGGGTATCTCTTCTCCCCCAATATGATGACATTCTTAAGAAATGGCAGCTTGCTGCTTTTCAACCTGCCCGGTTCTGAAGTTTTTAATTCAGGTGCAATTTCGTAAAGCATATCGACATAAGAAGAATCCTTCATTTTATCCATTAAAATAATCGTAGTAGAGTCTGATTGTTTTAAAAGATATTCCAATTCTGCTGTTCGATAGTTTGTGTTTACCGTAACCAGTACTGCCCCCATCTTTCCGGTAGCAAATTGGGTAATCAGCCACTCAGGAGTGTTTGTCGACCATGCTGCAAGATGCTCTCCCTTTTCGATTCCAAGCTTCATTAAGCCTTTTGCAGCGGTCCGGCAAACTTGGTTGAACCTGCTGTAGGTCCATCTCAGATTCCGGTCTGAATACACGACTGCTTCATGCTCTGGGTGTAATTTTGCTTTTTCTTCTAACAGTTCTCCAACTGTTACAGTTAATAATTCCGACATCCTTACAACCCCCTAAAAACACTTAACTATTCAATAAAATAAAACGCTTACAAAATGTATGTTAACATATTTTTGTGAATATTCAATATTTTTCAAATATAGTATTTCCAATTATAGTAAACATAGCCCGTAATTAAGAATGACAAATTTGTGAAATTTTTATCAGTTAGGGTTCTCAAATCAATTGTAAACCATTACAATAGTAAAAACTGAATATTCAAATCCATTTTCCAAGGAGGGCATTCTTAATTGAAGATTATGAGTAATGAACAGCTAATTCTTTCGTATCGGGATGCATTGAAGTCTGGTAAGGAAAAGGAATGGATAAAAATTCTTAAAGATGAAATTGAACGACGTGGATTAAGACCATTTAAAAATCGCTAGACATTAAAAACCGCTGATCCGATTATCAGCGGTTTTTCTAATTAATTTTACATATTACCCTTCAAGCAGTAACGTTTCCGGGTCCTCAAGGAGTTTCTTAATTGTACTTAAAAAGCTTACAGCCTCTTTGCCATCGACAATTCGGTGATCATAAGAAAGGGCAACATACATCATCGGGCGATTCTCCATTTTGTCCTTGTCAACCGCCACAGGGCGAAGCTGGATTGTGTGCATGCCAAGAATCCCTACCTGCGGCCCGTTTAAAATTGGCGTTGAAAGTAATGACCCGAAAACCCCACCGTTCGTGATCGTAAAGGTGCCTCCTTGTAAATCCTTTAATGATAATTTATTTGCTCTTGCTTTTTCAGCAAGCTGCATAATATCACTTTCAATTTCAGCGAATGATTTTCGGTCGGCATCTCTAACAACCGGTACTACTAGACCTTCTTCTGCAGCTACAGCAATGCCAATATCATAAAACTTTTTAACTAAAATTTGATCGCCTTGAATTTCTGCATTTAAATAAGGGTATTTTTTCAATGCAGCAACTACAGCTTTTGTGAAGAAGGACATAAAGCCCAGCCGAACATCATGCTCTTCGAAAAATTTATCCTTTCGGCGTTTTCGCAGGTCCATTACCGCTGTCATGTCAATTTCATTAAAAGTTGTTAACATGGCGGTTGACTGCTTTACCTCGAGCAACCGCTTAGCAATGGTCTGGCGACGTCTGGACATTCTCTCATTGATAACTGGTTTTGCCGGATTTTCAACTTTCATTGGTTCCACTGATGTTTCCCTTTTAGGAGCTGACGGTCCAGCAGGGTTCATCCCAGACTGAAATAATGAGACATCTTGTTTTCTTAATCTTCCTAATGGGTCAGATGACGGGATTTCTTGTAAATTGATACCTTTCTCCCTAGCTAGTTTGCGGGCAGCAGGCGAAGCGATTGGGCGCTTTCCTGATTCCTCTTTTCTATCCTGCTGTATACCAGACCTCTCAACCGGACCTGTATTATTCGGCGGTGCAGGTGGAACCTCTGTTGGGACTACAGTTTGAAGCTGTGGAGCCGGTTCTGAGACAGCAGCAGGAGCGGCTTGCCCCACGCCCTCCTCAACCACAGCGATTGTTTCTCCGACACGTACGGTGTCTCCTTCAGAAAATTTCTGATCTGTCAGGGTACCGGAAAAATCGGATATGATTTCGATATTGACCTTATCCGTTTCCAATTCAACTAAATATTCACCCTTCTCAACATGTTCCCCTGTGTTTTTTAGCCACTTAGCAATTGTTCCTTCTGTGATTGATTCGGCTAACTCTGGGACTTTAATTTCAGCCATGGCTAGATCCTCCTTCTTCAGCCCTTGAAAGTGCAGCAGTAAGAATTTTCGATTGGATTAATTTATGAACGTTTGGTTCGCCTTCAGCAGGGCTTGACCGGCGCCTGCGGCCAATAAATTCAACCCTGATTCCAGCAGGTATTAGTTCATTAATCCGTGGTTCTACGAACGTCCAGGCACCCATATTTTTAGGCTCTTCCTGAACCCAAAGCACTTCATTTATATTCGGATATTTTGCAAAAATATTTTTCAAGTCTTTTGTCGGAAACGGATAGATTTCCTCCAGCCTAATCACCTGAAGCCAGTCAAATCCGCTTGGATCCTTGGTTTGCTCGGCGATGTCAATGGCTATTTTTCCCGAACACATAACAATCCGCTCGACCTTTTGATGATCTCTGGAGTGTGTAAAGTGCTCGATGACCGGTCTAAATTCCCCTTCACTTAATTCATAGCCGGACGACGATACAACCGGATTCCTTAATAAGCTTTTTGGAGACATGACCACAAGGGGCCTTACTTCCTCCTTACCGAGCATAGCAGCCTGACGGCGTAAAAGATGGAAATACTGTGCTGCTGTGGTAAGATTGACAACTGCCCAGTTTTTTTCGGAAGCAGACTGTAAATATCGCTCCAGCCTCGCACTAGAATGCTCCGGTCCTTGTCCTTCATATCCATGTGGAAGAAGGAGAACCAATCCAGATTTCTGTCCCCATTTTGCCCTCCCTGCCGCGATAAACTGATCAAACATAACCTGGGCCGCATTTGCAAAATCCCCATATTGGGCCTCCCAGATCACTAAAGTCTCCGGTGAAAAGACGTTATAGCCGTACTCAAAGCCAACCACCGCTGCTTCAGTTAAGGGACTGTTATATACGGCGAAGGAAGCTTTTGCCATTGATAATTGATGAAGAGGAAGAAACATCTTACCTGATTGATAATCGTGCAGGACTAGATTTCTTTGAGCAAAAGTTCCGCGTTCAGTGTCTTGTCCTGATATGCGGATAGGGACCCCATCTGCCAAAATAGAGGCAAAAGCAAGTGACTCTGCTAAAGCCCAATCGACTTTCCCTGTTTCATCAAATGCTTCTATTCTTCTTTTTAATATCTTTTCAAGTTTATTAAACACTTTAAATTCCTGCGGCCACTGCAGCAGCTCTTCGTTCATTTTTTTCAAAGTTTCAAGCGGCACTTTTGTTTCATATGTTGCTCTCTGTATATTGAATAATGGCGGTTCCGGTATCGTTATTTCTTCATCATGCTTAATTCTAGACACCTTATCATTTGCTTTAACAAGCCGTTCTTGAACATCCTTTTGAATTTTTGCGATAACCTCATCCGTTACAAGCCCTTCATTGCCAAGTTTCTTCCCGTAAAGTTCCTTCACAGTAGGATGCTTTTGAACAATGGTATACATTTGCGGGCTGGTTGTCATCGGCTCATCCATCTCGTTATGACCAAAACGACGATAACCAATTAAATCAATCAAGAAATCCTTTTTAAACACCGATCTGTATTCGGCAGCTAAAACAGCGGCGGCGATGCAGGCATCCGGGTCATCGGCGTTAACATGGATGATTGGAATTTCAAATCCCTTTGCCAAATCACTTGCATACCTAGTTGAACGTGAATCATGGGATTCAGTTGTGAATCCAATCATATTGTTGGAGATAATATGAATCGTTCCGCCGGTACGATAACCTCTTAAACTGCTTAAGTTTAAGGTTTCAGCCACAATCCCTTCACCAGGAAAAGCAGCATCGCCATGAATAAGAATGGCCAAGGCAGTCTTATAATCTTCAGTTGGATATCCCGATGCGCTTCTATCATCCTGTGCTGCTCTCGTGAACCCTTCTACCACTGCACCAACATATTCCAAGTGACTAGGATTATTAGCCAATGTAATTTTTGCCCTTACTGCATTTTCACCTGCAAGCTGCCGATTTAACCCGAGGTGGTATTTAACGTCACCGGTCCAGCCGAAGTTAATCCCAACGGACCCTTCAGAAGGAACAAGCTCCTTATTTGGCGCATGCTGAAATTCGGCGAAAATCATCTCATATGGTTTGCCTAGAACATGGGCAAGTACATTTAATCTGCCGCGGTGAGCCATTCCAATATTGATAAATTCCGCTCCATCCCGAACGGTCTCGGCAATTATTTCATCAATTATGGGAACCATAACGTCCAGCCCTTCAATGGAAAATCGCTTCTGCCCTACAAATGTTTTATGAAGGAATTTTTCAAATTCTTCTACTTCTGTAAGCCTTTTTAATATTTCTATTCGTTTCTCTTTTGGAAGCGGGGACTGGAGCCTTCCATTTTCAATCCTTTCAATTAGCCAGTTTCTTTCCGCGACATCATGGACATGATCAAATTCATATGCAATCGATTTTGTATACACTTCTTTTAGTTTCATATATGCATGAAATGCAGTTTGGCCCGATACCGGTCCATTTTCAGAAATAATCTGCCCGGGAAGACTCCTTAAATCATCTTCTGTCAGGCCATAGCTATTGAGGTCGAGATGAGAAATATCAGGTGTATAATTTCCCAATGGATAAATATTGGCAGCTAAATGGCCAAATGTTCGAATATTTTCAGCAAGTTTTATGGAAGCAAATATTTTTTCGGTTTGTAACGGTTCACCCTCTTGAATATTAGGCTTAATAGATACGAAGGAGGAAAATTCCTCATCATTCATTTCTTCAAAAAACATTCTCATTTCCGGTTCAATTGCAGTTGGGTCCTCTTTATACCTTTCAAATTGGTCAATGACATAACCTAAATTTGGACCAAGGAATTCATCCAAAATAGCCTTTCTATTTTCATTTGGCCCCTTCATCCATCAATCCCCCTTAAAACATATGTAAATTTCACTTTCACAATATACAGCATGAACCAAAATCACTATATCTTTATGTAATGTTTACATTTTAGTGTGTGTCATTCACGAACAAAAAATTTCGTAATTAAAGAAAAAAGCACACGTTCGAAAACGTGTGCTAAGTTAAGGCAAAATACTTATGAATTAACTGAAATAACAGGAAAAAAAGAAAGCTCTTCCAGCTTTATGGCAATTTTTTCAGCAGCATCCGAAGGATCTTCTGCAAAAATATCATAAAAATCCCCTATATAGTCCTGTCTGGCATGAGTGTAGCGGGGATCATAATAATGCTCGAGCAAAATGGTAATCATATCGTGATAATTCCGGTCTTTTAAGAATTTGCAAAGCATGTTTTTAATTTCCTGATCTTTAACACGCCTGATGACTTTTTCAATTCCTAAAGAGATTTTTTCATGAAACCAGGACTCTTGCTTGTATGGTAAAACATATTCAGATACCAAGTGCTTTACCCGCTGCTCAAGAGGGGAATGGATATAAATGTTTAGTCCTTTAAATTTAATATCCATCAATTCTTCAGGCTGTACGGCCTTACCAATTCGCTTACTTTCGGCTTCAACCAGGAAATAATCCGCGCCCTGAATTTCCCGAAGCCCAGCAAATAATAGGGAATCGAATGTTTTTTGATTATTGCCTTCTCCAAGACCAATTGTTCCAAATATAGAACCCCGATGGGCAGCCATTTCTTCCAAATCCAAAATAGGATAACCTTGTTTTTTCAATTGCTTTAAAACCTCTGTTTTACCAACCCCGGTCATTCCGTGAATGACAACAGCCTGATTCGGAACCATTGCTGGAATTTTCTCAAGGATATAATGACGATGGGCTTTATAACCGCCAATTAATCTCCATGCATATATTCCGGCAAATTCCAAAAAGGTTGCGACGGCTTTACTGCGCATACCGCCGCGCCAACAGTAAACAACAAGTTCTCCTTTTTCGGAATAGGATTTAATTTCACTCAACATCCTGGGGAGCTTTGGCGAAACCAATTCCATTGCTCGCCATTTTGCGGCTGCCTGGCCCTCGTGCTTATAGATCGTTCCTATTTCCTGCCGCTCCTCATTCGAAAACAAAGGCACATTAATGGCTCCTGCAATAGCGCCATCGTTAAATTCAATTGGTGAACGTACGTCAATAATGATTGGATTAGATAAATTCAATAAATCTTCTACTGTAATTTCCTTCATGTTTACATTAAACTCCTAGCTACTGTTTTGCTATATTTTGATGAAAAACAAACAAAACTTCCTCAATCCGGGAAGTTTTTTGAAGTCAAGTTCATTAAAGTAATTATATACAAATTATATAGGAGTTAAGCAAGCCTATCAAGAAATTAAGATTTCCATCCAACATTTTACATTATACTAATTTACCAAACGGTACTCCAACCAACATCTCCAATGCCTTTAGAAACCTTCCCCAATTAGCCGGGAAGCTCTCCATTCCGCCAAATTCGTAGGTTTTTTCCTGTGTTTTCAGGGTTACTGTCCAAAAGTTACCGTCAAGTACAATTCCATTTTCCTTTAGATAGGTTGGTTCCCATTCCCAAATTCTCATTGAGTAAATTTTTCTTTTAAATTGCTCTAGGCTCCCTGGCTTAAACACGGGAAGGGGTGAAAACGGATGCTGCTCTGGTTGATTTCTCCATTCGGTATAAACAAACCTTTCTTTAAGAAAGTTTATGCTGACATGATGAGAAATCCCTTCAAAACATTCCAAAGAAACGCTTAAAGAATATAATTGTTTGGTTGTTTCAGACACTCTCATACTTTTCTCATCCTCAAGAATATTAATTTCTTATACCCATTTGAGCAAATTATAATCAATATAAAAAAAAACGGATGTAACAATTGACACATTTTTACTTAAATGAAAACTCGCCGATTGGCGAGTCCGGTAGGACGAAGACAGAGGCGTAGTTGAAATTATGCCTTTCCTATTAGCGAAAAAAAAGGAGGCATCATCACTAGACGCCTCCTTCAATTTATGCGAATGTTTGTTTATAAATTGTCATGAATTCTTCCATTTCTTCTAGCTGGTTATTGGCAAAGTACTCGACAATTTTACTGCCAACTACTACTCCATCGCAATACTTCGTTATTTCCTTTATCTGCTCTTGACTTGAGATGCCAAAGCCCGCTAATACAGGAATTGGACTAACTTCCTTAACAGCTTGTAAAAATGAATGCAGTTCATTACCAAATTCGTTTCTTGTTCCTGTAATCCCTTTGACAGTAACGGTATATAAGAATCCCTTACCTTTATTAGAAATCTCTCTGATTCGTTCGATTGGTGTAGTCAGTGTTACGAGTCGAATCAATTCCACTTCCGCTTGTTCTAGCAGCGGGGCAATGATTGCCTCTTCATCCACAGGCAGGTCCGGAATAATGCAGCCTGCGACACCTGCCGTTTGAACATCACGGACAAATGTCTCAATTCCGTATGAATAAACAGGATTTAAATAGGTCATGAGAATAATAGGAATAGTGACCGATTCACGTGCTTTTGTGATTTCCTTGATTATCCCTTTTAATGATGTTCCATTTTGTAATGCTCTTATACCAGCGCGCTGAATAGTAGGACCATCAGCAACCGGGTCAGAGAAAGGAACACCCACTTCAATCGCCGTTGCCCCGAATTTTTCTAACAGTGCCAGCCTTTCAGGCAGGTTCTCCAAGCCGCCATCTCCGGCCATTATATAAGGCACAAAAGCTTTTTTGTTTTCCTTATTCAATTGTTGAAAAGCTTGTTCAATTCGATTCATTTTCCGCTGCCCCCTTTAAGTCTTGATTTGACTGCATCCACATCTTTATCTCCACGCCCTGATAAGCAGACTACAATATTTTGGCCGGCTCCAAGCTGACCAGCCAATTTTACAGCGAACGCAACCGCATGGGAGCTTTCAAGTGCCGGTATAATTCCTTCAAGCTTCGATAATAGCTGAAAGGCATCAAGGGCTTCTTTATCAGTTATCGAGTGATAGCTAGCCCGCCCGCTGTCCTTTAGATAGCTGTGCTCCGGCCCCACGCCCGGATAATCGAGCCCGGCAGAAATGGAATGTGCTTCTTGAATTTGGCCATCTTCGTTTTGCAAAACGTACATTAAGGCTCCATGCAAGACTCCCGGTCTCCCTTTTGTCAGCGACGCAGCATGAAATGGTGTATCAACGCCATGACCGGCGGCTTCCACACCAAAGAGTTTTACCTCTTCATCATCGATAAAAGGATAGAACATTCCCATCGCATTACTTCCGCCCCCAATACAGGCTACGACCGCATGAGGAAGGCTCCCGTTCCTAGCTAAGAATTGTTGTTTTGTTTCCATGCCGATGACACTTTGAAAATCCCTGACAATGACCGGAAATGGGTGTGGACCGGACACGGACCCCAATAAATAGTGGGTATCATCGACATTGGCGACCCAATACCTGAGGGCCTCATTTACGGCATCCTTTAAGGTCGCGCTGCCTGATGTTACACTGACAACCTTCGCCCCTAAAAGCTCCATCCGATACACGTTCAAGGCCTGCCGCCTGATGTCTTCCTCCCCCATAAAAATGATGCAATCAAGGTTTAACAGTGCACAAACGGTAGCTGTGGCAACTCCATGCTGGCCGGCGCCAGTTTCCGCTACAATTTTTCTTTTTCCCATACGGACAGCTAGCAGCGCCTGACCGATCGCGTTATTGATTTTATGGGCACCAGTATGGTTTAAATCTTCTCTTTTTAAATAAATATTGGCCCCCCCGGCATGCTTTGTCAGGTTTTCCGCAAAATAAAGCGGGGTTTCCCTGCCAACATATTCCTTTAGTAATCTATCAATCTCAGCTTGAAATTCCGGGTCATTTTTTGCCTCGTTGTAGGCTTCATTCAGTTCTGTTACAGCCTTCATTAGTGTTTCAGGAACAAATTTCCCGCCATATATGCCAAAATGTCCTTTTTCATTCGGTAATGTATAAGTACTCATCTAATATCCTCCTAGCGTTCGCTTTTTGCTTTTTCTAAAAATGCTTTTATTTTCGTCAGATCTTTTACCCCATCGGTTTCTACCCCGGAACTCACATCGACCATATATGGTTGAATGGTGTTTATGGCTGCTTCTACATTTTCTTGGTGCAGCCCTCCGGCCAGGATGACCTTTTTCCCCTCAAGGAGTCCGGCATTCACCTCACTCCATGTGAATGCTGTCCCGTTTCCCCCGTGGTATTTCCCTTTGGGGCCATCAAGAAGAATATACTCCGCAGGAAAATCCCTAAGTTCCGCTAATTTCTCATTTCCTTCAAAACTGGCAGCCTTGATCACCGGGAGCGAAAGGGACTCACTAAAGTTTTCCGATTCCTCTCCGTGCAGTTGAATATGAGTCAGGCCCGCAATTGCTGCAATCCGTTCAATTTCAGCTTGTGATTCATTGACAAAAACACCTACCTTAAATACTTCCTTAGGTAAAACGGAAATGATTTCTTGTGCCTTCTCAGCGGTTATTCTCCGCTTGCTTTTTGCAAACACGAAACCAAGTGCATCAGCACCATACTCCACTGCCGCAAGTCCAGTGTTCACATCCATAATCCCGCAGATTTTTACTTTCATGGCCGTGCACCTTCTATTAGCGGCAATTGGAAATCCGAAAAGGTTTTCTTTAGGTTTGCACTTTTCATAAAGGCTTCCCCGACAAGGATGCCATTTGCTCCAGCATTTCTAACCCGGTTAACATCTTCCTGGCTATGAAGCCCACTTTCACTTATTAAGAAAGCACCTGATTGTTTCACCGCCGCTGCTAATTTTTCAGTAACTTCAAGTGAAACTTGAAAGGTTTTTAAGTCACGGTTATTCACGCCAATCAGCTTTGCCCCGGTCTTTAGGGCCGTTTCCAATTCCGCCTGATTGTGAACCTCCACCAAAACCTCTAGACCTAAGTTTGTGGCATATTGATATAATTCGGTTAATTTTTTTTCTTCAAGCGCAGCGACAATCAATAGGATGATGTCAGCCCCATGTGCGCAGGCGTTATTGATTTGCAGCGGATCGATAATAAAGTCTTTGCAAAGGATCGGCAGCTGCACTGTTTCCCTTACCGCTATTAAATCTTCAAAAGACCCTTTAAAGAAAGTTTGGTCAGTTAAAACGGAGATGGCGCTGGCACCGGATTGTTCGTAAATGGAAGCCTGTACAGCCGGTTCCACACCATTATTAATCATTCCTTTCGAAGGTGAAGCCCGCTTGAATTCCGCAATAATAGATATTTGCTGTGACTTTTGAAGCTTATCAAGCAACGATCTTTTTTCACGATCTATTGCCGGATAAAAAACACTCTGATTCTGCAAGAGAGCCAGTTCCTGTTTCTTTTGTTCAATAATTCGGTCTAATATCGTTGTCACTTATATCGCCTCTCTTTGCATTGCTCGTGATTTTTCAATTAATACTTCTAATTTGTGATATGCTGCTCCGGAATCAATGACTTCTGCGGCTAGTTTTATACCCTCTTTAATGGTGTCTGCCTTTCCGGCTGTTAAAATACCAAGGCCAGCATTTAGGAGTACGGTATCTCGATAAGGCCCCTTTGTACCTCTTAGCACATTCCGTAAGATTTCTCCGTTTTCCGTCGAATCGCCGCCTTTAATGAAGCTATTATCATAGGTTGGCAGACCAACATCTTCAGGATAAAAGGATTGGCTTGTGATGACCCCATCTTCTAAAATAGTTAAATGGTTTTCTCCCTGCAGGGATGCCTCATCCATAAAGCCGGCTCCATTTAGGACAATCGCCCGCTTGCGTCCAAGCAGATTTAACACCTCCGCAAAAACTGGCAAAAGATCACGGCGATACACGCCTAGAAGTTGATAGTCCAATTCGATCGGATTTGTCAAAGGCCCGATAAAGTTAAAAATAGTCGGGATTTTCAACTGTCTCCTAACGGTCGTCACTTTTTTCAACTTTGGATGCACATGTGGTGCAAATAAAAAGGCAATCCCGATTTCGCTTAGGATCTCTTCCGTACTTTCGGCTGGTAAATTAAGATTAACGCCTAAGTATTCCAGAACGTCAGCGCTTCCTGTCTTACTGGAAACACTTCGATTTCCATGTTTAGCAACTGGTATTCCAGCCGCAGCGAGGACAAAAGCAGAAGTAGTACTTACATTAAAGCTTGAAGAACCGTCACCGCCAGTTCCGCAATTATCCAAAGCATTCGGAAACTTCTTTCTAAATGACAATGTCTTTCCTTTTAACGCTTTTACAATGCCAACAATTTCATCAACTGTTTCACCTTTGGATTTAAGTCCCATTAAAAAAGCGGCAATTTCTGATTCCGATACCTCTTCACCTAATATAAAATCAACTGCTTCCTTCATCTCGTTTTCAGAGAATGACCGTTTTTCAGCTAACTGTAGTAAATATTCCTTCATTTGTATCCATCCTTCCTATTTCAAGTAAGAAATTTTTAAGCATTTGTTTTCCTAATGGAGTCCCAATAGATTCTGGATGAAACTGGAGCCCGTAAACCGGGTAATCCTGGTGTTTAATAGCCATAACCTCGTTATCATCCATGGAATGAGCAATACACTCAAGTTCTGGCGGCATCGTAACTTTTTCAATTTTTAATGAATGGTAACGCATCACTTCCAATGGTGAGGATAAATAATTGAAAATGCCGCTGCCATTATGATTGATGAACGAAGTTTTGCCATGTTTAATTTGTTTTGCTCTGTTAATTTCACTTCCGAAGGCTGCTCCAATTGCCTGATGCCCAAGACAAATTCCTAAAATAGGAATTTTATTATAGAAGTTGTTAATTATTTCGATACAAACACCTGCATCCTCCGGTTTACCAGGACCTGGTGAGAGGATTATTGCTTTTGGATTCAAAGCCTTGATTTCCTCTAGACTAATCTGGTTATTTCGATAAACTGCAGCTTCTTCCCCTAATTCTCCCAAATACTGATAAAGGTTGAAGGTAAATGAGTCAAAGTTATCAATGAGTAATATCATCCCAGGGTTCCCTCCAAAAATGCTTTTAATTTATTTAAGGTTTCCTCATATTCCGATTCAGGATCGGAATCATGGACAATGCCGGCACCAGCTTGAATAAATGCCTTTCCGTCTTTTAATATCATCGTCCGAATCGCAAGGGCAAAGTCCATGTTTCCATTCACTGAAAAGTAACCAATCGCTCCCGAATAGAGACCTCGTTTTGATTTTTCAAGTGTGTTAATGATTTCCATCGCCCTAACCTTTGGTGCTCCTGATACTGTTCCGGCCGGGAGGCAGGCAGCAAGTGCGTCAAGCGCGTTTTTATCTGACAGGAGGGTTCCGCTGATTTCTGAAACGATGTGCATAACATGGCGGAACTTTTCAATGGCCATGTACCGGTCAACCTGAACGGAACCAAATTCGCAAACCTTTCCCAAATCATTTCTGCCAAGATCGACGAGCATCTTATGTTCAGCCAATTCTTTTTCATCAGTCAATAATTCCTTTTGTATGGCTTCATCTTCAACAGTAGTTTGTCCTCGTCTTTTTGTTCCGGCTATCGGATTGGCTATGACTGATTTACCTCTCGTCTTAATTAAGCTCTCAGGCGATGAACCAATCACGGTATAGTCTTCAAAGTCGATATAGAACATATATGGCGTCGGGTTATTAGCCCTGTGTTTACGATAAAGCGATAATGGAGAGCCTTCAAAGACTGCTTTCATCCTTCTCGATAGGACAACCTGGAAAATATCTCCTTCTAAAATATGCTCTTTAGCAATTTCAACATTCTTGATAAAGGCTTCCTTAGAAATTTCCGATTCAAATCCTGACAAGCTAAAACTATTCTCTTCATCATAAACATTTGGTGTTTTTAATTCCTGAAGCCTTTTGTCGATTCTCATTTCAATACTTGCACTGTCTGAATCATCCTGAAGAGGAATACCGACGATAAAAACCCTCTCCTCAAGATGATCAAAGACGATCACTTCCTCATACACCATTAGGTGGACATCCGGCATATTCAAACTGTTCGGGTATTCCTTACCAATCACTTCATACTGTCGGATAATATCGTAGCCGACATAGCCAATTGCCCCGCCGATAAACGGAAATGGCAGCTCATCAAGTTTTACCGCAGGCAGAAGATTATCTATAACGTCTAATGGATTTCCGCTTATTTGCTGCGTTTGCCCATTTCTTTTAATCACGCGGTTTTCCTTTCCTATGGAAACAAGCTCAATGGCTGGGTCTGCGCCAATAAAGGAATAGCGGCCGGAATCATTGTATTTATGGGAACTTTCCAGTAAGAATTTCTTCTTTCCGCTGATTTTTTGCAAAATGGAAATGGGTGTTAGAGTATCACCGCTTATTTCTTTCATAAAAATAGCCATTTTAATGTTCATCGTTTTGACTCCCTTCAGAAAATAAAAAAGTCCCCTATATCCATAACATGGTTATGAATATAGAGGACGAATCTCTCGGATCGTGGTGCCACCTCATTTTGAAGCAATTAGTTTGCTTCCTCGTTTCAGATACAGAGCGAATAACTCGATATCCTATCCTTTTAACGGTGGAACTCCGTACATCCCTACTCTAGTTCAAGATGTCTCTCGCAAGTCCATTCGGCAAATCCTTTCTTATCGGGCTCACACCATTCCCCGACTCTCTGGAAAGAAATAAATATGCGTACTCCTCTTGCTCATCGATTTCATTATTTTTTTGACAATAAAAAAGGGCCTCTCGTCCATAAAAAGGACGGGAGACCCGTGGTGCCACCTTCATTAGCTAACTAATTAGCTCACTTTACCGATATCAAAGATAAATACTTTAATATCTGTCTCATGTAACGATGAGATTTCGCCAAAGCCTACTGGTCCCCTTATGGAAGGTTCGGTTTGGAGGCTCAGAAGTCCATTCACTTAAACGTCATCACTGATTTTCACCAACCATCAGCTCTCTTTTGAATCCGTAAAAGCTACTACTCTTCATCACTGCCGCAAGTTCATTTTGTTGTTTTTTATGTTATTACAATAACCAGTATATTGTCAAGGGATTAATTTTAGAATTATCGAATTTTTCATAAAAACTTTTAATTTCCCTTACCATTAAAAGGATTACTTCCTTAAGTTTTTTTAAATCAAAATAGTGAATATTAACAGTACAAAGAAAAAAGGCGGGATAGAGGATAAATGGAACACATTGAACAATTGTGGAATAATCCACGGACCGCTAAAAAGAAGCAATCAAAGGCTGGCCAAAATCGCTCAAGTGAGATATCTAGCAAGAAGTGGGCAATTCTATCTATATCTTCCATTCCATTAGTCATGACTTTAGGAAATTCCATGTTAATTCCGGTATTACCGGCATTGGAGAAAGAATTATCCATTTCTTCCTTTCAGTCGAGTTTAATTATAACTGTTTATTCGATCGTTGCCATTATCTTAATACCAGTTGCCGGCTATTTATCTGATCATATCGGCAGGAAAAAAGTAATTATCCCGAGTTTAATTATCGCCGCGCTCGGGGGGTTGCTTTCGGGATGGGCTTCCTGGAAATTGGACGCTTACTGGCTGGTTTTAGTCGGCCGTGCACTTCAAGGGGTTGGTGCAGCTGGGGCATTTCCGATTGTCCTGCCGCTAGTCGGTGATATGTTTAAAAATGAGGATGATGTGAGCACCTGCTTAGGAATCATCGAAACCTCCAATACGTTTGGCAAGGTTCTAAGTCCCATTTTCGGAGCAATTTTAGCTGGGTTTATCTGGTTTTTGCCGTTTTTCTCGATCCCTGTGTTCTGTCTTATTTCAGTACTTATGATGGTATTTCTTGTTAAATCACCGCAAAAAAAGCAAAAAACAATCCCATTTAGGGATTTCTTTATGAATGTTAAAAATACTTTTGCTGAAAGCGGTCGTTGGCTATATGCCATCTTTTTTATTGGCGGCATTCTTATGCTTGTTCTGTTTGGCATCTTATTTTACCTATCAGAAGTGTTTGAAAAAGAATATGGCATTAAAGATCTTAAGAAAGGGTTCTTTTTGGCATTACCTCTTGGAGCACTTTGCTTATCCTCCTTTATCGGCGGAAAGGTGATTAAAAAAAATAAAGTGTTAATGAAGTGGTTAACATTTGGCGGAATTCTTGCTGCAGGGCTTTCTATTGCAGCCTTATGGATTTCCATTAAGCTTTGGTTTATGATTTGCATGTTTCTGATTGCGGGGATTGGCATTGGTCTAGGCCTCCCCTCTCTTGATGCGCTTATTACCGAGGGGGTCGAAAAGAAAGAGCGGGGTACCATTACCTCTCTTTACAGTTCCATGAGGTTTATTGGCGTTGCAGCCGGACCTCCGATTATCGCTTTATTGATGAAGTTTCCGAACCACTGGATTTTTATTTTAATGAGCAGTTTAAGCATCTTGGCAGCAATTGTGGCTCTTTTCGCAATTAAGCCACCTCCTGAAAAAAAATGAAAACTCGCCGATTGGCGAGTCCGATAGGACGGTTCATGAGGCGTAGTTGAATTTATGCTTACCTATTAGCAATCGAGTAGAGGGAAAATAAAGCAGTTTATTTTCGCCCCTCTCACAACACCGTACGAACGGATCGCGTATACGGCGTTTCAATTTATATTACAGTGTGTACTTTTAAGTAACGTTCAAGAGCAGAGGGTATCCCCCTCTGCTTTAGTCTTTTGTTTGAGATTGCTCTTTGAACAACTTTCGATAACCCGATATACCGGTAACCTTTCCGGCAGAACGTTAATCCTTTTGCTTCTTCTTCGGGTATACCTAGTTGGATTAGCGACTTGATTTGTTTTCTAGGAACTTTCCATTGTTTCCAAATGATTACTCTTATTCTTGAGCGTAATTTCATATCTATTTGGGTCATTGCTTTTCTCATGTTTGCAATTCTAAAGTAGTTCACCCATCCAAAAATGACTTGTTTAAGCTTAAGAATTCTGAAATCTAGAGAGACGCTCCCGTTTCGTTTTGTAAGTTGTCGTAGCTTTCTTTGAAATTTCTGTAATGACTTTGGGTGAGGTTTCACTTGGTATCTCTCAGTTTTGAAGTCATAGTAGTATCCAAATCCTAAGAATTTTAACTCTTTAGGGCGAGAGATTTTACTCTTTTCTGCATTAACTATCAACCCTAATTTTCCTTCTATAAATCTCACGATTGATTTCATCACTCTGTTTGCTGCTTGCTCGCTCTTCACAAAGATTAGGGAGTCATCCGCATATCTAACGAAACGCAATCCTCTACTTTCTAGTTCCTTATCTAGTTCGTTTAACATAATATTACTCAATAATGGACTGAGGTTTCCTCCTTGCGGAGTCCCGACGGGAGTCTCTTTATATTTCCCATTTACCATAACTCCACTTACTAAGTATTTTCTGATTAACGAGATGACATCACCATCATCGATTGTGTTTGCGATAATTCGCATGAGTTTATCATGATGAACTGTATCGAAGAATCTTTCAAGGTCAATGTCTACTACCCAATCGTGTCCATCATTCAGAATTTCCAAACTTTTTATAATAGCCATCTCACAGCTTCTTTTTGGTCTAAAGCCGTAACTGAATTCGCTGAATTGCTTTTCGAATATCGGACTGAGAACTTGATGAATTGCTTGTTGAACTACTCTATCCACTACTGTTGGTATTCCCAACATGCGCATCTTGCCATTTTCTTTTGGGATTTCCACTCTTAAGGCAGCTTGTGGTTGGTATTTTCTTGTTCTGATGCGCTGACGTAGCTCATCTTTGTTCTCTTTCAGATATCGCTTCAGTTCATCGACTGTTATTCCATCAATCCCACTAGCACCTTTGTTTTTATAGACACGTAAGTAGGCTTCATTCATATTTTGATTGCTTAGAATCTGTTCTAAAAGTTCCACACTCGTTTCTCCTTTCCTCTCACGTAATAAGTGATAGCTCCATTTTGGTTATCCTTTGAGATACGCTCATACTTTCCCCATTAACACATTCGGAGTACGTCACTTATGCATTCGTGGCGTTGAAACACTATAAATTGTTCAGCCCTTCATGAACTAATTTCACTACTATGGCTTCTGCTGACTTCTTGCGGCTAACCTTTTTCGACTGTACTAGTTGTACACCCGCAAGACCTCCCAGGGTAAGACAACAATCTTTCCTCTTTTACTCGCCTGATTTACTCTACAAAGTTACGCACATCTTTTGGACTTTGACTTGAATTGGAGCCTCATCCCTTTGTAAAGCCTTAGTATCAGATTTCTGTTCGTCGAGCCAAGATTTTATTCCACGCTTCCTCCAGCCCTTACCTCACGATAAGTACCTTGCGCTTCCTTAGTGGTTGGTTGATGTGTACCCCCACAGTGGACTTTCACCACCTAGATAGTTGCCATGCCTGGCACACAATTAAAAGCCGGCAAGATGCCGGCTTTTCCTTATTTAACAGGTTTTTTCAAGAATCCAATCAATAATGCTGAGACCACAGCTCCGATAAGAATGGCCAAAGCATACATAAGGGCACTGTTTTCAACTAGCGGCACTACGAAGATTCCGCCGTGTGGTGCTCTTAAACCGATATGAAAAGCCATCGAAAGGGCTCCAGCAACAGCAGAACCGGCCATAACGGATGGGATCACCCGGAATGGGTCTGCTGCCGCAAATGGAATCGCACCTTCTGTAATAAATGATAATCCCATTACATAGCAAGCCTTACCCGCATCTCGTTCCTCAGTCGTAAACTTATTCTTAAATAGTGTAGTGGCAATCGCAATTCCTAATGGCGGCACCATGCCTGCCGCCATTACCGCAGCCATTGGTTCGTAAACGCCACTCGCCAGCAAGCCTGTACCGAATACATAGGCCGCTTTATTAATAGGGCCGCCCATATCAAACGACATCATTAAACCTAATACAATCCCTAAAAGAACAGCGTTTCCAGTCCCAAGACCTGTCAGCCAATGCGTAATCTCTGTATTTAACCACGCTACCGGTTTGTTAACAACATAATGCATAATAAATCCAGTAATGGCGATCCCTAAAAGTGGATAAATTAAGATTGCTTTGATTCCTTCCAGCGACTTTGGAAGTCCGGCAAACACTTTCTTTAGAAGTAGAACAATATAACCAGCCAAGAATCCGGCAATTAACCCGCCTAGGAAGCCCGCGCCGCCGTTTGCCGCCATCATACCGCCAACCATACCGGCTGCAAAACCAGGGCGGTCTGCAATGCTGAGGGCAATAAATCCAGCTAGAACAGGTACAATCAGTTTAAATGCGTTGTCGCCGCCAATGGTCATTAATGCAGCAGCAATCGGATTATAGGATGGATCGTCCGGCTTAAAGGAGTTATAGCCAAACATAAAGCAGATTGCAATTAGGATTCCACCCCCAACAACAAATGGAAGCATGTTTGACACACCGTTCATTAAGTGCTTGTAAAAGTCCATTTTTGAATCTTTTTGCGCTGATTTTTGAGTACCTTCAGTGCCGCTGCCATTGTAGACTGGAGCGTCCTTTTTTAAAGCTCGTTCGATTAATTGCTCCGGACGCCGGATGCCATCAGCAACCGCCGTCTGTATGACATGTTTTCCTTTAAACCGTTCCATTTCGACATTGATATCGGCAGCTATAATAATTGCTGTTGCATTTTCAATTTCCTCTTTGGTCAACACATTTTTGGCGCCGCCAGAACCGTTGGTTTCAACCTTGATATTGACACCCAATTCAGCAGCTTTGGCCTTTAAGGAATCTGCCGCCATATAAGTATGGGCGATACCGGTTGGGCATCCAGTCACTGCTACAATTGAATTCTTTTTCGTTTCAGGTACTGTTGCCTCCGCTTTCTCCTCTTTATCAAAACGGTTGATGATATCTATTATTTCATCCGCAGATGCGGCCTTTAATAACTCATATCGGACTTCAGCTTTCATTAACAATCCGGACAGACGTGCCAGGGCTTCCAGATGAGTGTTATTAGCCCCTTCTGGTGCAGCAATCATGAAGAATAAATGGGCAGGCTTTCCGTCCAACGATTCATAGTCAACACCGGCAACGGATTTACCAAAGGCAATAGCTGCTTCTTTAACTGCCGCCGTTTTTGCGTGTGGAATCGCAATTCCGTCGCCGATTCCTGTTGTACTTTGGCCTTCTCTTTTTAAAATGGCGGATTTGAAATCATTGTGGTTTGTTATTTTTCCCGCCTTCAGCAATACATCGACAAGCTGATCAATCGCTTCATCTTTCTGTTTACCGTCAATATTTAAGAGGATCGTATCTTTTGTAAGCAATTCAGTAATTTTCATTTTGGTTGTCTCCTCTACCTGATTTCCTTTATCTGAACTTGTGGAAGAAGCTCAGCTACTTGATCCTTAGTACAAAGTCCTAACGAGAAAGCGGTGGCGCTTCCTGAGGCAACGCTATATCGGAATGCTTCAATTAAATCTCCTGTTCTTTCGTAAGCAGCCAAAAACCCTGCCACCATGGAATCCCCGGCCCCGACCGAGTTTTTAACCTTACCTTTTGGAACATTGGCGAGCAGCGTACTATCCTTATTAATAAAAACTGCTCCTTGGTCGGCCAATGAAACAATGACATTTTCAGCTCCCATCGAGACAAGCTTTTTCCCAAACTGGATGACTTCCTCAGGGCTTGATATTAAAGTATCAAACAGTTCTCCTAGCTCGTGATGGTTTGGTTTAATTAAAAACGGCTTATATTTTAGGACTTTTTTCAATAAGTCCCCTTCCGCATCAACAACAAATTGTGCTCCGGTTTCTTTACAGATTTTAACCAGCTCTTCATATGTTGTTTTTGGAAGTGAGCCTGGTATGCTTCCTGCCAAAACCAATAAATCGTCAGCGTTTAATTGGCGAATTTTATCCTTCAGCAAGCTGAAAGCAGCCTCTGATATATCCGGTCCTTTTGCATTAATTTCTGATTCCTGGCCTGTTTTAAGCTTAATATTGATTCTAGAGTCCTCTACGACCTTCACAAAATCTGTTTCTATATTTTCTGTTTCAAGAAATTGCTCAATATATGCTCCGGTAAAGCCGCCGATAAACCCGAGCGCCTTACTGTTCGTTTCCATTTGCTTTAAAACTCTTGAAACATTAATTCCCTTTCCTCCGGGAAATTTTGCTTCATTCTCAGTCCGATGTAATGCTCCCAACTGAAAGCTGTCAAGTTTCACAATATAGTCAACCGAAGGGTTTAACGTTAATGTGTAAATCATGCTGTCACGACCTTTATTGTGGTTCTATTTAAATATTGATGTCCAATTTCATCTTCTAAATCATTTGTAATAATCGAGGCTTCATGAATATCGGCAATTTTGGCAAATGATATTTCCGAAAACTTAGTACTGTCTGCCAGTACAAAAGCCTCCCTTGATAAGAAAAGCGCTTTTTGCTTTACCATTGCTTCTTCTTGGTCTGGGGTAGTAAAACCGAATTGTGGATGAATGCCATTTACACCCATAAAGCATTTGTCAAAACGGTAAAATTCAAGGCTTTCTAAGGCCCCCCGGCCAATTAAGGCATTTGTTTTTTGTTTTGCCAACCCGCCAATTAAGAAAGTAGAAATACCTTTATTTAATAAGCCCGGCAAATGCATAAAACCATTAGTTACCACGACAATATCGTTTGGCAGGCTATCAATCATTTCAAAAATGGTTGACCCTGCATCTAAATAAATACAATCCCCTTCTTCCACTAAACCAGCCGCATATTTTGCAATCAGCTGTTTTTCATGAAGGTTTTTGGAGGATTTCTCTATCATGCTCGGCTCCTGGAGTTTACCCTGCAGCCTTGATGCACCACCATGGATTCTTTTTAAAAACTTTTGCTCCTCAAGCTGGGATAAATCCCTACGGATCGTTGATTCGGAGGAACACGTCAGCTCCATGATTTCCTGGATTTTAACAATACCCTTTTCCTTTAATAATTGTAGAATAAGCCGATGACGTTCAGGAGTTAACAAGTCATCACCACCTATTTTTTATTGTTATGTTTAATAATACTGAAACCGATTGCAAAAATCAATCATTTTCTATCAAAAACATTCATGTTTTGACTGATTGTTAGTAGGAGAATAAAAAACTCTTCCAAAATCATTCATATTTTAGATTTCATTAAATTTTTTTCTACCACTTTTATTAGTATTATGCTATAATTATTTTGTCTTTAATTATGCGGGTGTGGTTTAATGGTAGAATTTCAGCTTCCCAAGCTGACGGCGGGGGTTCGATTCCCCTCACCCGCTCCAAATGATTTGGAGGAGTACCCAAGTGGTTATAAGGGGGCGCACTCGAAATGCGTTAGGACGGGCAACCGTTGCGTGAGTTCGAATCTCACCTTCTCCGCCATACATAGGACTTAAAAAACGCCAGAGGTTTCTGGCGTTTTCTTATTGATTCAAAATATGTCATAATAATAAAGTCAATAATTTATGCAAAGGATGATATAGTTGAATATTACGGATCATACAGTAGAAAAATTGGAAGATCCATTTGGTTTATTATCGGGGGACCGTTACGAAATTTTTCTTGACCTTGATATAGATGAAGAGGATGAACTCTTTTCTGATAAAGGGGTTGGACTCCGGGTCCTTTTTGTAGTGGACGAGAGCGGAACAAAAATCTCCAATTATCATTTTTTTGAAAAAGGGAGCGAGAAAGTATTTGATTTTGCTCTTGAAGAGGATGAAGAGCAATTAGTTTTTGACTACTGCCAGAGTATAATTAGAGAAGAATAAAGCAGGGGACTCCCCTGCTTTTCCTTGTTGTTATGCTTCTTTTTTGACTTTTGTCGCTGCCTTCTTTCTTGGAGGAGCTGCAGCAGCCTTATTCGGCTTGGTACGATCAATTGAGGCCTGAAGGGCCGCCATTAAATCGGTCACATTCGTCGCAACTTCCTTCGTTGCGGCGGTTACTGTGTCTTTTCCTTGGCGTTTTGATTCGATTAATTCCAGCAAGGCAGTTCGATATTCATCCGTGTATTTTTCCGGCTCAAATTCGGATGTTAATTGGTCAATTAGCAAAATAGCTGTATCCAATTCCTTTTTCGTTACCTTATCTTCTGAAGGCACATTCGGAACATCCGCAGCCTTACGAACTTCATCGGGAAAATGAATGGTTTCCATGACTAATGTGTTCTCGTAGACGCGAATAACCGCAAGCTGTTCCTTCGATCTTATCACAATTTTAGCTATCCCTACCTTCTGGGATTCCTCTAATGCCTTTCGCAAAAGAGAATAGGCCTTACCTCCTCCCTCATTTGGAGACATATAATAACTTCTCTCAAAGTAAATTGGGTCAATTTCTTCAATTTTGACAAAGTCAATAATTTCAACAGCCTTTTCTTCATTTTCTTTCCGCAGTTTTTCTAGATCTTCCTCATCAAGAACAACAAATTTTCCTTTCGTATATTCATACGCCCTTACAATCTCTTCTGGTTTAACCTCTTCTTCACAAACAGTACATACTTTTTCATATTTAATCGGGGCGTGACATTTCTTATGCAGTGTACGCAGCTTGATATCCTTATCTTCAGTTGCCGTATGAAGCTTGATAGGAATGTTAACAAGCCCGAAGCTGATACTGCCTTTCCACATTGTATGCATAACGTGTCTCCAATCTTTTTGTTATTATTTTTTGATTTCTCTGAGCTAACATTCCTAAAAACAAATGGAAATGGATGAAAGGTTTATTTTTCAGCCAATATAATAATGAAAACTCGCCGATTGGCGAGTCCGCCAGGACGAAGACAGAGGCGTAGTTGAATTGATGCGTTAAGAAAGTATAAAGCTTTCGATAAAAAGTTTATACTTTCTAATTAGCTGAAAAAAGAAAGGGCATTTTCCATGAAACCAATGCTCCCCACGCTGACTTTTGCTCAGCCTGTTCAGAAAGACTGGCTCTTCGAAGTAAAATATGATGGATTTCGAGCCATTCTTGATTGGGATTCAAACGGGATCGAATTGACAAGCCGCAATGGGAAATCCTTATTACCACAATTTCCGGAAATAGAGGATTTTTTATTACAGCATGAAAATGAATTTAAACCATTTCTGCCGCTACGACTCGATGGTGAACTTGTTTCCCTTGAAAATCCCTATAAAGCCAATTTTTCAGCCATTCAAATTCGCGGCCGTTTAAAGGCAGCGAAAAAAATAGAAGAGCAAGCAAAAAATTCCCCCTGCCGCTTGATGATTTTCGATTTATTAGTCCAAAATGGGAAGCCGATGTATAGCCTTGAATTTTTAAAAAGAAAAGAAGAACTGAGCAAATTATTTAAAAAAACAGGGCTGGAATTGAATGCTGACCCATATAATAAGCAGCTGCTGCAGCCTGTTATGGCCTATGAGGATTTTAATGAGATATGGGAAAAAGTGGTACTATACGACGGTGAAGGGATCGTAGCTAAACAGGCCTCAAGTATTTGGGAGGAAGGAAAGCGGTCTTTACAATGGCTAAAGTATAAAAATTGGAAATATGTCAGCTGCTTTGTCACCTCCTATGATAAAACAAATGGCTATTTTTATTTGGGGGTCTATAAGGATGACTCCATTTACGGGGTAGGACAAGTTTTGTTTGGCTTTAAACCGGATGAAAAACAGGCCCTTGGGCAAATCCTAAAACAAAATATGGTCAAAGAGGATACCCAATTTATTTATGTAGAGCCTGCCATCTGCCTGGAAGTGAAATATTTGGAGCTTTATGAAAACCAGCTTCGCGAGCCCCATTTTGACCATTTCAGATTTGATTTGGCACCTGAGGACTGCACCTATGACAAATTTATTTTTCAGCAAAAAAATCTGCCTGAAGACCTTGAAATCACTCATCCTGATAAGCCGCTGTGGGACAAGTTCAATATCAGGAAAGCTGATTATATTTTGTATTTAAGGGAAATTTCCCCGTATATGCTGCCATTTTTAAAAAATCGCTTACTTACCGTCATTCGCTTTCCGCACGGGATGTTTGGGGAAGCATTTTATCAAAAGAATTGTCCGGATTATGCTCCGGATTTTGTCCATACCCATACAGCTGATGACATTGATTATATTCTCTGCAATAACTTAAAAACCTTGATATGGCTTGGAAACCAGCTTGCCATTGAGTTTCATGTGCCATTTCAAACTACCGTCAGCAAGGGGCCAAGTGAAATTGTGTTTGACTTAGATCCTCCATCACAGGATGAATTTCATTTGGCAATAAAGGCCGCTTTATTAATAAAAGAGGTTCTTGATCAGTTAAACTTGATCGGGTTTATCAAAACCTCTGGTAATAAGGGGCTGCAAATTTATCTTCCATTGCCCGAAGATGAATTCAGCTATGATGACACAAGATTGTTTACGAGCTTTATCGCCGATTATTTGATTTCAAAAGACCCCGATTCCTTTACGATCGAAAGAATGAAAAAGAAACGAGGAAACAGGTTATATGTGGATTATGTCCAGCATGGGGAAGGGAAAACGATAGTTGCTCCGTATTCGATGCGTGGGAACGAGCATGGCGGGGTTGCTACACCGCTTTTTTGGGAGGAAGTAGACGAAAAGCTTGACCCTAGGATGTTTACATTGGACTATGCTTTAGAAAGGATTAGGCAGTTTGGAGACCCCTTTAAAAGTTATTTCCAAACAAAATCCATTCAGCCCTACGCACCTGTACTGGAAGTGTTAAAACAAAATTCACAAAAAAAAGGATAAGGTGTAATCCTTATCCTTTAATCGCTGTATTTAAAAACCCCTGCACCTCTGCTTGCAGCTTTTCGTATGTGTGCTGCTCTGTTAGTTCCTCTTGGTGCGAAACCGTGAAGGTTCCACCGCTTAGATCAACATTTACTGCTGCATTATAAAGATATGTGGCATTGCCGATTAGGTCAATCTGGTACTTGTCTTCCTGCCGATGGACAATGCACTGAACTTTTCCACCATTGTTATAAACTTGAATACTTGTTTCAAATTCATTTAAACCCTGCAGGCAGGTAACTAAGGAAGAAGCGGACATCGCAGTTCCGCAAGCATTCGTAAAGCCAACCCCACGCTCAAATGTCCGAACATAAATGTTGCCTGATCCAAGCTGCTTTACAAAACTCACATTCACTCCGTCAGGGAATAATACATTTGGTCCGTTGACTTTTTCACTTAATTCTTTTTGAAGGTTCCCTTCAAGCTGTCCACCTGTAACAATAGCCACTAAATGAGGATTAGGTACAGCAAGGGCAGTAAACCTTAAATCATCTGAAAGCTCCTCAATTTTTTCATTCAAAAGTGTTGGCTGATCTAAATTGAGCGGCAAAGCACTTAATTCAAATAATACAGGTGAAATTTCTACCTGATAGGTGGGGACACCGTCATAAATTTCCGGTTTCCGGCTTACTTTGAGATTCGCCTTCATGGTTTCGATTACGGCCTCATCCAGCCCTTTTAGCTCGCAGACATAGCGGGCAACCAAGCGAAGCCCGTTTCCGCACATCGAAGCCTCGGAGCCGTCCGCATTAAACACCCGCATTCTGCCATCGGCATGGTCACTATTCATCACATATAGGATTCCATCTGCTCCAAGTTCGCCTTGCCGATAGCACAACAGCTTGGCAAGTGCCGACCTGTCATTTTCTGAAAAAGAATAGCCGTTTGTTATTTCATCAATGATTAGAAAATCATTACCGGAACCATGTCCTTTAGTTAATATTATATTCACAAAAAACCCCCCGTCTTGCTGTTTGGTAAATTTATTATATATCATACCAAACAATAAGAAGGAGGGGAACCAAGTTGATTTTTATCTTTCAATAAAGTATTCATTTATTAAAAATGACATTCTTAACAGCTTGTCCTCCTTAGTTAAGCTTTCAGCGAACGTGAGAACCGGGGTATTGGGATTGGGAAACAGCCTGCTCCATTCCAAGGGCATCCAGCCCTTTCTAAGCCTCACCTCCAATCTGTCCCCTTTGTTTAGGACCAACTCATCCATATACAAAGCGGAGCCCTCAACAGCCCCAATATATTTACCATCAACATCCAGCAATTCCTTTTTAGAATTGTTCCAGGAAATCTTCCTTTTCTCCATACACCCCAAGTAATTCCAGTTCCTATCAAACACTTCGATTTTAAGAAATTTGCTGTCTTTAACCTTAAAAAAACCAACTGCCTCTTCATGTGAGTTGTAGAGAGTAAAGGTTTTGATGCGGTTAAAAAAGGATAAACCTCCCCCAGACTTTTTCTCGATGGAGGCCGCTAAATTTCCGTTTGGAAGAAAAAGCTGCAATCTTGGGGAAAAGGTTTGGACATGCAGGAGTAACAGATGACGGGCCTCAAACAAAGAGTGGGCAGGATTTTCTTTTTTAACCAAGAGCAAATTCCGGTGAATCGACTGTGATTGCTTCATTCTAAAAAGATAGAGTTGAAACGCAAAAAAACTATAGAGAATAAACGGAATGGATAAAAGCATTATTTCATTTGTTTTAGAAAAGGAAAAATTCCCTGTAATAATCAGCGTGGCCGGCAATATGGCAGCAATGCTGCCGTTTAAACTAAGATTGGCGGATGCCCGGTAATGTTGGTCTATTCTCATTAAGAAAACTCCTTATCATTTCCTCTCTATATTAATTTATTTTCGCTTCCGCTAAAAAATGATAGAAGTTTTTCTATCAATCAAAAAATAGAAAAAGAAGAGTCAATTGTGACCTCTTCTCAGGCTGTCGAGGAACTTTAAATAGTCTCTTTTATTTCACTTCAATCCACTTTATTATTCACAGTGTTAAGTTGTTTGAAACTATTAACAAAAAGGCTTTGCAACAGGTCTGTTGATTTGCGCTACAGGTGTATTCAATAAAGAACTTAAACTCACAATAAATAATAAGCTCTGTTATTATTCATTGTTGATTTTCGTGTAGGTATGATAATTCATAGGCGGAGAAATTCCGGCTATTATATATAGTGAAAGCATATGAAGCAGATATAAGCGGATAAATTCCGATTAACTGCTCTAAATAAGACAAAATTTATAGATTTGGATAATATAAACGGAAAATCTTCCTTTATTTTCAAGGAAATAGGGGTATTTCCCAATTTAAACGGAATTTTTCCGTTTATTTTCAAACACAGTGAAATCAACATTCAGTTTTAACAGAGCAAATAATAAAAATAAGTGGGAAATTTAATAGTTATGCCAAAAAGAATTGAATTTTCCCTCCAATAGCCGGTTATGCTTGAAGAATTTACCGGCCACGGAGGTTATAACTTCTATATGCGATTGAACCCTTCAAGGAATTGCTAGTTTGGATGGATATAGCCTTTATATGCGACCGAATGCTTCATGAGTTTGCTGGTTCGGGAGGATATAGCCTCTATATGCGACTGTACGCTTCAAGGGTTTGCTGGTTTGGGAGGATATAGCCTCTATATGCGACCGAATGCTTCATGAGTTTGCTGGTTTGGGAGGATATAGCCTCTATATGCGACCGAATGCTTCATGAGTTTGCTGGCTCGGGAGGATATAACCTCTATATGCGACCGAACGCTTCAAGAGGCTGCTAGTTCGGGAGGATATAGCCTCTCTAAACGACCGAACGCTTAAAGGGATGCCAGTTTGGGAGGACATAATCTCCATAGCGATCGAATGATTGTATTGCAATTCATTAAGTTGATTTGCCTCCCTGTTGATTGGAGCGGAGGGCACTCGACTCCTGCGGGATATAGAGGTCACTGGAGACCCCGCAGGTGCCATAGCGCCGAGGAGGCTTCAGGACCTCCCCGCGGAAAGCGAGTGCCCGGAGCGGAAATCAACAGGCCCGTTAGCAGAGACAATCATTTAATAAAAAAATTGTCGAGAAAAGTAACCTTTCTCGACAATCTGCGAAGAGTCAAAATTGAACTCTCCTTTTACTCGTTTATATATTTAGTGATGGAATCTTTTAATGCTTTTGCATCCTCATATCCTTGATTATAAAGTACCTCTAGTTTACGCGGATTACGTTCAATTCTTCCTACTTGAAGCGGAACTGTAGGGCGGATGACAAAGAGGCTCCCATTTTTCTCTTCTTCATCCAAGTAATTGAGCGTATCATTATATAGTTGATAGCGATTCCGAAGTGCTGTTAACAAACCACTATATTCAGGGTACCTTCTGCCAGCCAGAAAATGAAATTTAGATGGCTTTTTTTGATACCCGGCATTACGGGTTAAGATGACAATATTTTTTTCATAGCCATCCTGTTTTGCCTTTTTGATCGGAATGGGGTCGCTGATTCCGCCATCGAGCAGAATTTTTTCCTTAAAACGGATTTCAGGTGCAATAAACGGCAATGAACTGGAGGCCCTTAATACAGTCAGAAGATCTTTCCCATAATCCTTTTTACTATAATAGACGGGTTCACCAGTCATGCAATCAGTCGTCCCGATGACAAATTCTGAAGGATTTTGATAAAACCTGTCAAAGTCGTAAGGAATATGTTTGTTGGGAAGTTCATCAAAAATAAAATCCATTCCAAAAATTTGCCGATTCTTAAAATAGTTTTTCCACGAAATATATCGCGGGTCAGAAGCATATTCAATCGTGACGGTTTTATTTCTGCCTCTTTGTTTCGATAAATAGGAGGCTGCATTGCATGCCCCAGCAGATACGCCAATAACATAGGGGAAGAACATTTCCTGCTCTAAAAAGTATTCGAGGACACCCGCAGTATAAACACCGCGCATCCCTCCGCCTTCCAAAACCAAACCGACTCGATGATTCATGCAGATCCGTCCCTTCTTTGCCAATTAAACAATAGAAATTATAGATTATCTCTGCCCATTTGCAAAATGAAAAGACCTTTTTTAGCTCATAAAAAAAGACTGTCAAAGACAGTCTATCATCCCTCACTTATTTTATTAACCTGAAAATCCATGGGAAACGGTATTCCTTTCCTTCGTACGCTTTCACCGCGGCAATAATATTAAATACTGCGGCCGCGATACCGACCACCCAAATTAGGAACAGCCCGACGAGCAGAACAATTAGGATACTACTAATGACAAAGTAAACAATATAAGAAATTGTGAAATTAAAATATTCCTTCCCATGATAATCAATAAATGCTGATTCTTCCTTCTTTAACAGCCAAATAATCAGCGGTCCAATTACAGGCACAAAGAAATTCAACACATACATGACAGCAGCCATTGTTCTTTCCTCATTACTAACCAAACGCGCTCCCCCCTAATAAATACTCCTATATACTATTACGCAAAGCATATTTAAATGTGTCATTAGTACCAAAAAACACCGGAAAAATAATGAAAAAGCCTTTAATAACCACTTCTCCCTTGTTAAAATGGATAAAATACTATAAACACATTCAGAAAGGTTTTATTTATGAAAAAATTACTTTTAAAAAACGCGGCCATTTACCCGGTTACATCTGCACCGATCCGCTGCGGTGATGTATTAATTGAAAATGGAAAAATAATAAAAGTAGACGAAAACATCACCTATGACGAAGACATCCAAATAATTGATTGCGAAGGGCACTGCCTCTTTCCTGGATTTATTGACGTTCACACCCATTTGGGTTTGTATGACGAAGGTACAGGCTGGGCCGGCAACGATGCCAACGAAACACATGAGCCAATGACGCCGCACATTAGGGCCATTGATGGGGTTCATCCACTAGATCCTGCTTTTACAGATGCGGTAAAAAGTGGCATCACCACAGTCCATATTATGCCGGGAAGTGCCAATGTGATTGGCGGAACCACCGCCATCATCAAAACTACCGGAAAGAATATCAAAAAAATGATTGTCGAAGAGACGGCAGGGCTAAAGATTGCCCTAGGGGAAAACCCGAAGCGAATTCACAGTCATGGAAACAGTAATTCCATAACAAGAATGGGAATCATGGGGATGCTTAGAGAAGCTTTCTATCAAGCCATTAACACGGATAATCCTGATGATTTTCGGATTAACCCCCTCGTTATGGCACTGAAAAGAGAAATACCTGTGAGAATCCATGCACATCGTGCAGATGATATAATTACTGCATTACGGCTCGCTGAAGAGTTTAATCTTGATTTGCGAATTGAACACTGTACGGAAGGGCATCTAATAGCGAATGAGCTTTCCGGTCTTGGCTTACAGGTATCGGTTGGCCCGACTTTAACGCGGAGATCGAAAATCGAACTAAAAAACAAAACATGGAAAACTTATCAGGAGCTTACCAAGCATGGTATTGATGTATCGATTACAACTGACCATCCATATGTACCCATTCAATATTTAAATATTTGCGCAAGTCTTGCCATCAGGGAAGGCTTACCGGAACAGAAGGCGCTTGAAGGTATCACAATCCTGCCGGCCAAAAATCTGAAAATCGATCACAGAGTAGGAAGTATTGAAGCAGGAAAAGAGGCGGATGTGGTCCTATGGAGCCAACACCCTTTTCATTATTTGGCGAAACCATTATGGACAATGATTGGCGGTGAATTCATCTATCAGGATTCGTAGAAATTTGTTGAAAAATGGTAAAAAATTTCACCAAAAATCCTACAAATAACTATTTATTTTTTGAAATTTTTCTTGTATGATTTTCTAGGTGAAACTGATTTCATTAGCGTAATTCCATTGGGGGTTTACAATCAAAATCTGCTTTACACAAACAATTGAAAATTGGGAAGGCAAATGGTGCGCCACCAGTTATGACTGGTTCTAGTGGGTTCGATTCCCACCCCGAAATTTTTTTTAAACTTAAAAAAATTTCGAGGGTGGACCGCTTCTTTTGACATGGGATCGGAATGCCCTAAATGGAGGGATAATCATGTTAAAAAAACGCGATGTACATGACAGCCACGAATTATACGATCTAATTACGCATCCAGATGTCTTCCCTTTTGTGCGCCAAAAAGCCGCTTCCTATGAGGAATTTTTATTTATGACAAAACAAACCATTGAAGCCGAAGAGCGAGGGGAGATCATATCCCGGACGATCCTTGATGAATGGGGAACACCAATTGGGACCATCAGCTTATTTGATGTTGAGGGCAACGCCGGATTTCTGGGAACATGGCTCGGAAAACCATATCATGGTAAAGGCTACAATAGTTTAGCTAAAGACGCATTTTTTCAAGAGTTATTTTATGAATTAGGCATCGAAACAGTTTTTATGAGAATCCGTAAAGTTAATATTCGCTCCATAAAAGCTGCGGAAAAACTCCCCTATGTTATGAAAGCAAATGAAGCTAGAAAATCGTTGTATGAACAATTAAATGCAAATGGTGACATTTTTGATCTATATGAAATTCCTAAAGATCTTTATACCTTAAATTTACTGCGAAACGGCTCAAATTTAGGAGAATCTCAGCGTCTGGAAGCATAAAGCTGATTGTGCAAGAAAAGGCAGTCGTGGTTATTAAAACCCCGATTGCCTTTTTTTAGTAATATGACAAATTATTCCGTTACGTTTTGTTCCATTGATTCATTTATATCACTAAGACCCATATGGAGCAAAAATTCTTCTAGTTCCTCGTTTGTCAGCGTTTCAAAGCGGCCATCATGAAAAAACACTTGGGTTTGATTAGGATTAATTCGATTGAGGTTAAAACTCATACTCTTTGCTCCTTTCATCGATGATTACTTACTATTATTAACAAAAGGAGCTGCTATCATACTTGACTATCAAATAGTTCAAAAAATTATAAATCATTTTCCAGTGTCTAAATCAACTTTTAAAAACTTTTCCTAAAACATCACTACCCCCGGTAACGGGAATAATGCTACCCGTAATAAAATCAGACTTTTCCTCTACGATAAAACCGATCACACGAGCAATATCTTCGCCAGTTCCCTGTCTTTCGAATGCTGCTGCACTGATTTTCGCTTCTGTGGCTTCCATAATATTCTTTTCTTTCCATTCATTTGTGATATCCCCTGGACAGACCATATTTGCTGTAATGCCGTATTCTCTTTCCTCTAACGCAATGGTCCGGGTTAAGGAGGCTAGGCCAGTTTTTGCAGATGCAAAGGCTGACCGGTAAATCCAGCCAGGAGCAGTTTCTGCCCTGTCAAAGCCCAATGTAATAATTCTTCCCCATTTTTGTTTTCGCATTAAAGGGATAATCTCTTTAGATAAATAAAAAAAAGAACTTAAATTTCCGTGAAGGATATAATTCCATTCGTCAAAGGTATATTCCGCAAGTCTTTTTCTCTCATGTACATATGGACCTGCATTATGTATAAACACGTCGATGGACCCAAATGCTGATACGGCTTCCTTTACAATGCGGTGACAATCCCCTTCATTGGCGACATCACCTTGAACGGCAAGGCTTTTTGTTCCGAATTGACTGTCTAATTGCTTTGCTAAAGAATTTGCTTCTGCATCACTATTACGATAGTTGATTACAAGCTGATACCCTTTTTCTGCAAGGTGGAAGGCTGTTGCCTTTCCTATTCCAGATACCCCTCCTGTAATCAAAGCTGTTCGTTTTTCCACAAACAATTACCTCTCTAAATATATTTTCACCCTATACTATATGTTAAAAAGAATCCTCTATTTATGCAAATATTTACTTTGGACTGGACAAAATCCTTGGATGGTAATCCCAAGATTTAATAACCTATGGGCATTCATCTGCATACTATACCGTAACAATGTGTAAAGGATGTGACAGCATGCAGACTGTTATCAACATTTTCAGCTTTAAAATCAACAGTGTTTCAAACAATGGGTCTGTCAACATCGGTGACGCACTTCATAATGCTCATACGGCCAATACTAAATCCCAGGGACAAAATGCTTCCTATGGAGATTTCGCACCGCCGACTGCTGCTATGGAGAATGTCTTTATTGATCCGGACATCAATGATATGGGAGATATCGCGAATCCATCTAACGTCTTTTCAAATCCCATATAAAGGACTGAAAAATTATCATGCCTTTTCAAATTAATATATTTAACATTAAAACAAATGCCATGAATAATAATGCCAACATTGATTTTGGCCCGATTGTCCAAAACAGCCATACCTCCAACCAAAAATTAATCGGTACGAATATGGCTTTTGGTGATTTATCCCCTTCATCCTCCGGTCATGTCAATGTTTATACCGATATTGATATTACCGATCAGGACCAAATTGCAAACCCTTCAGCCCCGATTTTGAATCAAATATAAATTTTAGCAATCGAAAGGATGTAATGTTATGTTCCCATGGAATATGTTCCCTTTTAACAAAGACGTGAGGGAATCTCTTCAAAAAATGAAACCAGATGAGATTGACAAATACGTTCAGGATATCATTGGCAAGGTTTTACCCGGAAATATGAAAGGAATGATGAACCCGCAGGAAATGTTCAGTGGCTTTGGGCCGCAATCCTCCACTTCTCAGCCTGGAACCGGGGCATTAAACTCCTCAGCCTTTGAGACACACGATTACGTATTTGTAAGGATCCCCATTAAAGATGAAGAATGGATCAAAAAACTTCGCCTGTATCATACGTCAAATCAGCTTATTCTCGAACACATCCCCGAGCCCGGAGATAAACACACCATCACCCTCCCAGCCATTGTCAAAAAGAAAGGTGCAGCAGCAAACTATAAAGATGGCACCCTTGAAGTAAAAATCCCGAAAAATATTGATATGCAGTTTTCACAGATTGATGTAACGGAAATTTTGTAATACTAATTTCTTGCATGTTTTTTTTATCAAATTAATAAGATGAAATAACTGGCCATTTTCAAGGGGTGATATGATGGAGATTGATAAATTAAAAAAATGGATGGATGCAGCGCATAGCTTCCAATCTGAGGATTTTTGGAACAATATTTTCGATTCCAAGCAAACTTCTGCAGCCCCTTTCAATCCACAAACCATCAGCGATTTTTTTCCAAAATGTGATTTATTTGAGGAGGATAATATGCTGATCCTTGAGGCCGAGGTCCCCGGATTGGAACGGGATCATCTCAATATATCCATCCAGCAGCAGGTGCTTACCATCAAAGGGGAATTTAAATCACTGCAGACTAATCGCAAGTATCATATTAAAGAACGGGCTAATCGGAAATTTAAGAAGGAATTAATACTTCCGTATCCAACGGTCTGCCAACAAATAAAGACAGATATTAAAAACGGGATTTTAATGATTTTTATGCCCATTAATCTAGAAGAAGTTGAAGACATTCCTATTACCTTTAATTCTACCGATCCTGAATAAAGTACAATGATGCAAATTTTCCCTGGAAAATTCACCAAGATGCAAGGGCATAAAAAAATTTCCGAGTTAGAGAAAAGAATTGCTGCTCTTAAGGCAGCCATACAGGAATTTAAACAAGAAACAGAGTCAAAGAAACAGAATGTAAAAAACGATAATTTAAATTGGCATAATCTAAATAAACCTTTGATTGAAAAATTGACAGTGGGGAAGCAGGATAGCATCATTAATTTTGGTCAGTTAGATATTAATGAACTCTCAGGACATTTAACAGTTGGAACATCGTATGAAGGAGATTTTTCCGAAGAAATAAAGGCTAAGATAAAAGAAAAGCTTGAAAAGAAAGGCATAAAAGATGCTGAGGTTTAAAAAAGACAGCCAAGGGCTGTCTTTTTTAATGTCCATTAGTAGAATTGTCGTGACCTTTCATATCCATATTTGAGTGGCTGGCATTTGGGTCTTCTGGTTCACTTGGTGTTCCGACAACGAAATCCTTTTTGGGCATGCTGTGCATGTCTCTTGCAGTCACATGGGAAATTACATAGTAGGTACCTTCTGTTGGAAAGGATTTTTCTAATCGGTAAATTCCATTTTCCGCATGTTTAACATTGATTTTTTCATGTTTTTCGTCTTTTGACCGCCAAATCTCAAACGTCACTTCATCTGCGTCCTCAACTGCTTCTTTTCCTTGAGTTACCTTTGCCTCAAATATAACCGGCTTATTTGGTTCTGCTTTTTCCGGTTTAATAGTGAGAGCTACCTCTATTATTTGCGGAGGCTTATTGGCTGCGTTATGATTTTCCTGTTTACCGCAAGAGGCTGCCAAAATTAAAAAAAGAATAGACAGCACACACCAAAGATATTTTTTCAATTATATCCCTCCAGTCTCTTCACTTGAATTGTACATACTTACCAATATTATTGCAAAAAATAGATTTTAACAAGTCAATGAAAGGAGAAACCTATGACAACACCATACAGATGTCCAAATTGTAAAACCAATCGAAGCCGTTTTAATATTATTCAACAAGTATCTCATTCCGTAAAAATGGATCCTCAGTCGGGCTCCGTCGTTCGAGAATACGCCAGTAATGAGTTAGAACCGTTTCATCTTCCATACAACGGACCTGATTATCGAGTTCAATGCGGAGCCTGCGGATTAATTGAAGATGAACGAACATTTATCAAACATGGCGAACAGCCAATCTAGTATTTCACTAAAAAACACCTTATGGAGGAATCTCCTCTCATTAAGGTGTTTTTTGTTTATAAGTTATTTTCTTTAATAAATTGCTTTGAATCAACCTTCCAAGCATCTGCAGGAGAAAATCGCACCAAATGGATAGCTCCTTTATAGATTTGTCGGCCGCGATTTTTTATCACCCAATCAATTTCAACGGGAACTTCCAAGCTAATCTCTTCTGATAAATCCTCTGGCGGCAATAATTCCATGCGTGAAATTCTAACATTTTCAATATTCTTTAGAATTGGCTTCAAACGGATATTTTGCACCGAAGCCTCTGAAATAATGCTTGCATCCTGTTGTTTAAAGCCGGTTATGTAAGCATTGATTACCTCGTAAGGATTGGCTTCTCCTAGATAATCGTCCAATTTTCCGGCTGATTTGAGAATCATCAGCTTATGGGATAAATCCATGGAATTTGTCCGATGCGTTGTGCTCCCATAAAAATGAATGCAAAAATGACCCGGAAAATTATTTTTTAAAGCACCGGCTCCATGGGGCATCCCATGCATGGAAGCTGCAATCCAATTGTCTTTTTGATCCATGACGATTATCGCCCTGCGTTTCCAACTCCATTTTCCGCCATAAATTTTTTTCATGATTTTCGTATCTTTTACTGTTAATGGCTGGACATCAGCATGATTACTGCCAGCACGCCGCTGCACCTTAAACCGTTTCCCCGTTTCCAGATCGATGACGGTAAATTTAGAATACCTCGGCAATATTTCATCGACCTGTTTCCAATCAAGCATTTCGATTTTATAACTGATATCACTATCGGCCTGAACCCTTTGCCCAACGAGGAGGATGCCGATCAATAGCCAAATGATGGATATCTTCTTCATTAAATCCTCCTTAATACAAAAAATATACTATTTAAAGAGTTACCTGAAGAAGTCATATTCATTCATTAAATTTAATAGGCCTGCCCCCGCTGCTTAACTTAAGCAGAGTGGTGGCAGGCCATTATTTATTGCATTTTTTCTTTTAGGACTTCGACTGCTTTCTGAACCTGGGTATCGTCAGATTTGATTTTTTCCCTTAATAGTTCCATCAGCTTCATGGTAGAGTCGCCTTTTAAGATTCCATCAGCCGGCAGGTTATTGGCGGTTTGGAATGCGGTAACGGCCTCTTTTGTCTTCTCATCAAAGAATCCGTCTTCACGGCCTGGGTCAAAACCAATGGCTTTTAACATTTTTTGAGCGGTTTGCACTTCAGCTGAAGATGTAGATAATGACAGCTCTTTGTCAGGATTAATGATTGACAAGGATGCATAATCCGGTAATGCCACTTCCACATCAGGCTTAATCCCTTTTTTATGAATCCAATTTCCGTTAGGTGTCAGCCACTTGGCAATCGTAAATTTCAGGTTGGACCCGTCTGTGAAATTGGAAGCAGTCTGCACAGTTCCTTTCCCAAACGATTTTTCGCCAACCAAAGTAACACCAGCCGATTCTTTAACGGCTGCAGCAAGGATTTCAGATGCACTGGCGCTGCCTTTGTCAATCAGGACAACTAAAGGAAGATTTGGATTGCCCGCATTTTGCGAGGCAATTTCTTTAATTTTCCCATTGCGATCTTCTTCCTTTACAATCACTTTTCCTTTCGGGACAAACATACTCGATATACTTACAGCTTGGTCCAAAAGACCGCCTGGGTTCTGTCTAAGGTCTAATACAAGACCTTTCATCCCTTTCTTTTGCAAATCATTTAAAGTACTTGTCAATTCTTTTGCGGTATTAGTTGAAAAGCTTGTAATTTGCACTTTCGCGATTTTGTCATCAACCATTTCCCCATAGACAGTTTCAATCGGGATTTGATCGCGAATAATCGGTACAGAAATCGGGGTATCTTGTCCTGCTCTCTTAATGGACAATTCGACCTTCGATCCCTTCTTCCCCCTAATAATGGTTACAGCCTGAGTAGATGTCATGCCCTGAATGGTTTTTCCATCAACAGATAGAATAATGTCATTCGGCTGTAAACCGGCTTTTTCCGCTGGGGACCCTTTAATCGGCGAGACAATCATAATATGACCGTCTTTTTCTTGAATCTCGGCGCCAATACCTTCAAATGATGAAGAAATGCTGTTATTAAAATTCTTGGCCTCATCTTTGCTCATATAATCAGAATAAGGGTCGTCCAAGGATTCCACCATTCCGTTAATGGCTCCATTAATCAACTTTTGATCATTTACTTTTTTGTAATAATCCTTATTCAAGGTGTCAAATGCTTCATACAGTTTTGCAAATTCTTTTCGGTCGTTGTTAACTGTCACTACTTTTTCATCACCAAATGAAAGGGCAACTGTAGTGATTCCTGCTGATAAAAAAACAATCAAAAAAAGCAGCATAATAAAGTGAAATCTTTTTAAACGAATATATCCCGGCTTATTGTTATCCGTCATTTGCTCCTGCTCAACTTTTTCCTGATCCATTTTCTCTTCTTCCAAAGCCTTCACCACTTTCATTAACCATCAAAATAAGAAGCGGACTTGCTTTCTTAACTAGCAAAGTCAAGACTCGCTATTATTTTAAAGCACTTTATAAAATCTAAAAAATTTACCCTTAGTGTTTAGAATAACATCTTTTTAATAAATTTAACAAAGAAAAGTTAATGAAAAAATTATTAAATATTAATTAAAAATAGTAACCCCCTTCACGTCGGGAAGGGGGTTATGTCGATTATTCCTTAATAGATGCTTCCAATGCGACTTCAATCATATCATTAAAGGTCAATTGTCTTTCTTCGGCCGTTGTCTCTTCACCGGTTAAAATATGGTCACTGACAGTTAAAATAGACAGTGCTCGCCGGCCAAACTTAGCTGCAAGAGTATAAAGGGCTGTTGTTTCCATTTCAATAGCAAGAATTTGATATTTCGCCCACTTTTCAAGCTCGGCATTATCGTTATAAAAGGAATCCGCAGTAAAAACATTGCCAACTTTTATGTTAAGCCCCTTCTGCACCCCTGCATCATAGGCATTTTTCAATAAATCAAAATTTGCCGCAGGCGCATAGTCAACATGCCCAAAAGTCAACCGATTGATGTTAGAATCAGTTGAGCTGGTCATGGCCAAGATGACATCACGAACCTTTACATCCTTTTGGATGGCACCGCATGTACCGACCCGAATTAAGTTTTTCACATTATAACTTTGGATTAATTCATTCACATATATAGAAATGGACGGAACTCCCATTCCTGTTCCTTGAACAGATATTTTTTTCCCTTTATATGTACCAGTAAATCCGAACATATTCCGAACTTCGTTATAACACACTGCTTCCTCTAAAAACGTCTCAGCAATGTATTTGGCACGAAGCGGATCTCCCGGAAGAAGTACTGTTTCAGCAATTTCATGCTCTTTTGCGCCGATATGTACACTCATCAATGGAACCCTCCTTATTATGTATGTGCAATAACATGTTGCACCATAGTCACTATAACATACAGCTTTTTTTAATAAAAACCAAAATGAGAAAAAACATGATTTTTTATTTTTTGTGGGGAATTATATTTGTAGGTCCAAAATTATATTTTGAAAATTATCTATTGGAGGTTTGAAAATGGGAAAAAAACATCGAAACCGAATTCGCGGGCAGAAAAAAAATAATCACGTGCCGCCGGAAGCCATCATTGCTGAACATGAGGCACATGCAAAAGAGGATAGTGCTACTGGAGGCAGAAAGCACTAATGCATTAAAAGAGGCTGACAAAACGGGTCAGCCTTCCTTATCTGTTAAAAGAACAATTCTATTTATCGGGTACCAGCCGCCAGGCTGAAGTTGAAAGTAATATTGACCGCCGCGTCCCTCATCAATTAAAACAATATCCCATGTGGATAGAAATCTTCCTTTATACTTGGGAGGGATTCGATCTGTAACATTAAATTGGCTAAAGGTTTCCTGAAGACACTGTTCTCTGCTGCCCGCTTGAATGGTTGTCCGGTAAACCTGTTTATGCCCTTTCCTTTCGCGATGTTTTGGAGTTTGAAAGAGCGTCACATCATATTGAATACAGGTCCTTCTTGTCAGCATTTTGATCATAATACCCCTCCAATTATTTGAATAATTTGTCTATTTTAATAATTAAAGACGGGTATTGTCGATTCCTTCAAAGAAACAACACTAATTTTGTCGAAAGAAGTTTTTTATAAAAAAACAATGGTACCTTGTACTATAGTCGGATTTTCTAGAATTTTTTTCGGCAATTTTTGAATTTTGTCCAAACCTAAATTACCAAATTTTTATAGATTATCCCTGCCAACGGGCCTGTTGATTTCCGCTCCGGGCACTCGCTTTCCGCGGGGAGGTCCTGGAGCCTCCTCGGCGCTTAGGCGCCTGCGGGGTCTCCAGTGACCTCTATATCCCGCAGGAGTCGAGTGCCCTCCGCTCCAATCAACAGGGAGGCAAATCAACCTGCGTTTTAGCCACACGCTTTTTCGAACCTGGCAAGTGTGTAGCTTTTATGCGAGACATTTTCTATTCGATTCCTTTGAATTTGTCCTTCATCGGCCTCATGAGGGACATTTCTCTCGAATATTCCTTTAATTTTGTCCTTCATCAACTCTGATTAGAAGATACTTGTTTCATCTTGTAATGTTGAAGTTTTAATTAAATACACCTGTTGTTTGGCGCGGAAGGCACGAAGACTCCTGCGGGAGTACGGGGCAGGGGAGACCCCGCAGGAGCGAAGCGACAAGGAGGCTCCCCGTCTCGCCCGCGGAAAGCGTAGTGCCTGGAGCGCCAATCAACAGTCTTGTTGAAAGGCCTTTTATTTACGCGGTGAATCATTATAAAAGGCGGATAAAATAAAAGGCTATCGATGTTTCACGACAGCCTGACAATGGTACCATTGTTTAACACTTATTAATTATTAAGAATATCTGCCAATCACATTTTGGATTTGCTGACTTAGAGATGGGAGATCAGAATTGGTAACGGTCATTCTTACGTTTGTTTCATCCGTTCCGAGTGCTTCTGAGAATAATCCGGAAAGTCCTCTTGCCTTGCGGTCGACCTGGAACATTAGGTCAAGTCCGCCATTTCCCGCAGGGAAGAACACAACTTCAAGCTCATCTAAGCGTCCACGGAATGGTCCGGATACCGGAACAAACTCAAATTCTTGAACAAAAGGCAGGCGCCCGCGCAATCTTCTCGGCGCTTCCTCGCAATCGGCCTCACGAATTCTAAATCCAAGACTGTCGACAGCATCAAAGACCGCAGACATTAACGGGTTGGGGACAACCTTGAGATAGTCTTTGTCCCCCGGATCCACAGCCCCTTTAATATCTAATCCAGTGGAAACCCATACTTTAGACCTTCCAATAGATAGCGGAGTATCAAATGGCAACTGAAACGTAAACGGGATTTCCTTTTTCTCATTCACAATAATTGTAAACGGTGTGGTGATCCGGAAACGGTCGATGGTGGCAGTAACCGTATACTTACGGTCATCAGACTCTTTTAAGTAGGTAGTATTTAAAGCAAGGTAAATTTCATCAATCTGTTGATCCGCTTTACCCCCTTTTATTTCTACAACACCTTTCACTGTTTCTCCCGGCATGTAAGTGTCCTTTTCAAGCTTCGTGTCCACTGTCGCCGCGCCAATTCCAACACTGACAAACATTTTGTTAAAGAATGACATTGTTCATTCCTCCTAAATCAGTCATAAGATTTTGTATATCTTTTTTTACTTGTACGCAATTGTCATAAGGTGTCTCAAGCATGAGCAATTTTCGTAAAATGTGTTTAGCATTATCTGTTATGTCTAACTCCTCTTCCCAGCTCTTTTCCTTCCCATTTTCGGGAAATGAGAAGTTTGAATATATCAAAAACAGCAGAAAGTGACCCAGACCATAAAAATCAGCCTGGAAATTCAGCTCTTTCCGGGGGTTCGATTCCTTGGATTTTTTACCTCCGACTTCATCCAAAGATCTGGCCAAACCCAGATCAATTAACTTAATCGCTGCCCCGTCAAAAATTACATTTGGAATCCGGATATCCCTATGAACAATATTCCGCTCATGAAGATAGCCGATCATCTCAAGCAGCTCATAGGCAATGGAAAAAGCTTCTCTTTCAGATAACTTCCATCCCTCAGAGAAAATAAGCTGCTCGTAATTCTTACCCTTGAGATATTCCATTGTAAAATACGGTATATGTTTATATGTACCCCCCTCAAAGTAATGTGGGAAACCCGGATGGTGAATGGAGTTCAGCAATTCCTTTTCAAATTCAAACCCTCTCAGGCCAATTTTGGTGATTCTTTTATGAAGCCTTAATGCTTTTAAAACTTTATAATCTTGGGAGGAAAGATCAAGTACTAAATAGCTATGGCCGTAACTTCCCATCCCAAGATGCTCCATCACCTTATAGCGGCCAGAAATTATTTCTTCACTGGAAAACGGCTTTTCAATAAAACTTGATAAACCTAAAATTAACCTTTTATACATTTCGGCCATTTTTTTCACAGTTAACTGCTAAAGAAACTAGAGAGGAAGCTGCCGCTTTTATGTTTCTTTTTATAATGATAATGCCCCATCTGGCTGTGCTTATAATGGTTCTTTTTTTTCCAATAATCACTTGAAGACCCATACTTTTGATGATGCAGCTGGTTTTTAAAAATTGATTTAAGGATTTTTTTGAACATCCATATCCCCCCATTCTTTCGTATTCATATATACGAGAGGGACAAAAAAAGGTTTCGCGATTTTTTAAATTAATAGGACGTTTTACCCTTATAAAACAAAAAGCGAGCAGGGACTGCTCGTCTTTCGTTTTCATCTATATAATAGTCATTTTTTTAGGAAAGCGGTTATAACTTAATCATCCTGTACTTCTTCATCAATAATGCTTTTTTCAATTAGATATTCAAACGTAATATCTGCGATTTCCTCTAATTCCTCTTCGCTAGGAACGTATCCTCTTTTGACAAGTTCGTGAAAGAAAAATTCAGCAATTTCTTCTGTATCAATAAATACTTCAATTTCTCTCAAGTCATCGCCCCCTTTTTACAGAATGTATGACCGTTAAAGCTTTTTCATGCTAGTTACTTTGGGATGTCTAATTGGTTCGAGGTGGAATTTTATTGAAGATTAAAATTTTTCAGTTCTGAAATTGCTGGACAAGCATAGGATGTATAACAAGATAACCACGAGGTGATTGTATGACGAATTTACTTTGGAAGTTTGAGGCATGGATAGAAGATGTAAATCGTGAGGATGGCATCACCCTCCAATATTTCGAAAAAATCTTAGATTACTTGTTTTCTCTTATTAAATGGGCTGGTATTCCATTTATTCTTTATCTATTGTTTGAAATATTCACCTGACAGCTAGACATGGCTTTTGCCATCGTTATTAACAAGACTTTCCAACTTCTTCAGGATAACCCGCATAACTTGATAATATTCTTGATCTTGAAATAATTCATAAAGAATTCGGTAGTCATTAAATATGTCTAACAGATTATCAATTAATTCTTTTTTCTCCTTTTTGCGAGAAATTTCTTCAAATTCTGCTTTTCTAACCATGTTCTGTATATTTGGACTTTTTGTTGTTTTATCTTGTTTGTTCACTAAGTATAAAAGACCAAGCTTTTGAATAAATGTATCTGCACTTTCAGCATCAGCGACAAGTGTCAGTTCTTCTTCCCCGACTTCCAGCCATTCCCCGTCACTTACCCTTGACAATTCGTAAATGACATCTTCCCAGGCGTCTTCTTTATAGCGCCAAATTTCTGTCCGAAAGCCAATCACTTTAAAAAGATCGGCACCATAGCCGCTAACTTGAACCAAATCGCCGATAAAAAACTTGTATTCTATATCAATTTGTTCCTGTTCTAAGACCTTGCCATCATATTCCGAGAGCAATTCCAATGCTGATTCATTAAATAAACCGTGGCTTTTATTGACTTCATACACATAAGCTCCGTCCAGCCATTTCACATCCGTCACTCTGCCTACAGTCCCGTAAATTGTAATCACAACCGTATCACCTATTTTATACTTTGGTTTTTTCCTTTTTGTCATTTCCTCTCCTCCCCTTTAAAAAATAGCCGTGAATTTTGATTACAATAGTATATGCGAACATCTTTTTAAAAGCGCTAGACATTTTTAAAATGAAAAAATCGCCTCATCATGAAGGCGATTTATCAGTCTTTATGCTCTGACAAAGTATATAGCTGCCAGGCCTCATCAAAGGTTGACATAGAATCCAAATAATGGCCGTTAAGTTCAAGATAGGCCGTTAGTTCATAATAATCCAGTGAATATTTAGGAAAGTCATGGTCCAAATAGGCGTGATTGGCAAACCGGCTGACTACGTCTTTTGGGGCCGGATGCCGGTATTTCATTAAAAAGTGGTAAAATGATTTATTCATTGATAAAACGCCTTTCTAAAAAGACTTCTTTTTATCAATAAATATTAATCCAACCACTCCCATGTGTCCAGTACTTATGAAAAATCAAAATAGTTTCTTTTTAATAAGCGTGGGATGCTCATAAGCTCCTTAAAAGTAATGATCTTCCCAACCTTCTTGCTGTCAATTAAAAATAATTGATCTTCTATTTCTTTAATGGTCGCCTCGCTTTGATATACCATGGAACAATCAGGACAGTCGAAAGCAGGTGTCTCCGTGATTTCGATTGCCCTCGAGCCATCAGGCAATTCCCAATAAACTGTACCGGAAACACTTTTTACGTTTTCACTGCTGCACCACTCACAAACCAAGACCATCAACTCCTTTCCCTACTCTGTTGGCGAGTCTGTATTTACTTCGGTATTTTGCTCCGTTTCATTTTCCTTTTGGATTAACGCTTGATACTTTTTCTCCTTTAATTCATCCCGCTTGCTACGCTTATCCTTTAGTGTGGAGTGGGCAGGATCTTCGGTGTATCCCTTACGGCGATTTAATCTCGACAAACCTTCCGGAACAAGATTAAAATGCTGGTCATTCATAATTCCAGCGATGCCATTGAGCGATTTTTTCTCATCTATATCTGGATAAACCTCTTTAAAATAGGCATCTGCTCTGCCAGGCAGATAATTTTCCGGCTCCGGATAAGAGGTAATCACTCCTTCAAAATTGCGGAGGACAACTTTCTCCGGGCTTTGGGAAATTAGATAATTTGGCTGCAGAGCAATTTTTCCGCCGCCGCCGGGAGCATCTACCACAAAGGTAGGTACGGCATACCCAGAAGTATGGCCGCGAAGTCCCTCAATGATTTCAAGCCCCTTGGAAATTGGGGCACGGAAATGGCCAATACCTTCTGACAAATCACATTGGTAAATATAATATGGCCGTACCCGAATTTTCACAAGGTCATGCATTAATTTTTTCATAATCGGAACACTGTCGTTGATTCCGGAAAGGATAACGGACTGATTGCCAACAGGAACACCGGCATTTGCTAGCATTTCACAAGCATGTTTCGAATCTTCCGTTATTTCAATTGAAGTATTGAAATGTGTATTTAGCCAAACAGGGTGGTATTTTTTTAAAATGTTGCAAAGGTTTTCTGTAATTCTTTGTGGAAAAACAACAGGTGCTCTTGTCCCGATGCGAATAATTTCGACATGGTCGATTTCGCGCAAATTCTTCAAAATATATTCCAAAATATTATCATTAATCAACAGCCCGTCTCCGCCGGAAATGAGAACATCCCTTACCTGCGGGGTCTGCCGTATATAGGAAATGGCCGCATCAAGCTGCTTTTTCGGGACACCCATGCCAATCTGCCCGGAGAACCGCCGTCTTGTACAATAGCGGCAATACATCGAGCACTGATTCGTGACAAGAAATAAAACCCTATCGGGATAACGATGTGTTAATCCGGAAACCGGTGAATCCTCGTCTTCATATAAGGGATCTTCTAGATCGTATTTTGTCTTATAAATTTCCTTTCCGACTGGGACAGATTGCATTCTGATTGGACAGCGCGGATCATCAGGATTCATCAGGGATGCGTAATAAGGTGTAATGTTTAAGGGGATGGTTTTAGTTGAGATTCTTACACCCTCTTCTTCATCGGGGGTAAGGTTAATTACCTTTTTTAAATCGTCAAGGGTACGAATTGTATTGGTTAACTGCCAGAGCCAATCGTTCCACTGTTCTTCCGTTACATCTTTCCAAAGCTCTATGTCTTTCCAATGCCGGTCAGGCTTATATAAAAATTGTTTCATTCATTATTCCTCCTACTCCTTGCTTACTTTAATATTATGCAAGTATCGTGCCAAAGCGAAAAACTAAGGTGCCCGTTTGTGTTCTGCCGGTCGGAAGGAAGAATTGAATACTTATTTCATTTTTAGAAAATGAAAAGGTGCCGAAAAATCGGCACCAATTAACCTTACCTCAATTTTTTTAATTTATATTGTAAAGTCTGTCTTGGGATTTCCAAAAGCTCTGCAGCCTGTTTTACATTGCCGCCGGATTGCTCCATCGCTTCGATGATCAGTTTTCTTTCAAGGTCATCAATATGTTGACGCAGTGACATATTTACACATTCCCTGACAGTCCTTCTTATATGGGATGAATACTGCTTTAACATGATTGGCAGATCTTCAGTGGTTAATAAACTGCCATTACAGACATTCATCATATATTCCAATGTATGTTTTAATTCACGGACATTACCAGGCCATTGATAATCCATGAAGAAGAATTCCAGTTTTTCTTCCATTCCTTGGATATTTTTTTTGAGTTTATTATTAAATTCTTGTATAAAGAATTTGCATAAATAGACGATATCTTCCTTTCTTTCCCGAAGCGGCAACAAAGAAAAGGTAAATACATTTAAGCGAAAATAAAGGTCAGAGCGCAGTTTTTCTTCTTGAAGAGCTTTATTTGGATGAACGTTTACCGCAGCGATGACACGGACATCCACGGTACTAGTTTCAGAACTGCCCACCCTTCTGACCATCCCCTCCTCCAAAACTCTAAGAAGCTTCGCCTGCAATTCAATTGGCATAGCGTGAAGTTCATCAAGAAACAGGGTGCCCCCATCAGCAAGCTCAAATAACCCTTTTCTGTCAACGGCTCCCGTGTAGCTTCCTTTGGCCGTTCCAAACAGCATGCTTTCAAGCAGAGTTTCCGGGATGGCAGCGCAATTTTGGGCAATAAAGGGTCCGTTTGACCGTCTTGATTCATGATGAATTCCTTGTATAAATAATTCTTTACCGGTACCAGATTCGCCGTATACAAGGATAGGAGAATCCGATTTTGCCAGTTTCCTGGCTTCCTCCTTCATTCTATTAAAGCTTGGGTTTACCGTTTTTAAATCATTTAATGTATAGCGGACCTGTGGAGGGATCTTTTTTCCTTTGCTTTTGTTCAGTCCTTTTTGCAAGTCTAGCAGCCTTTCTGCAAGCAGTTTCATCCGCGAATAATCTTTTGCAATTTCAACTGCACCGATAATTTCATCATTCAGCAGAATTGGCAAGGTAGTATTCATGGTGTCAATTCTGGCGCCATGTAGATTAACGTATTCTTGGGTCTGGTTATAGATTGGCTTAGTTGTCTTGATGACCTTTAACAAGGTGCTTGAATCTACTGTTAGGGAAGGGAAAGCCTCTAGCAGGTGCTTCCCCAGAACCTCTGTCACCTCCATTCCATCATGCCTTGCCGCTACTTCATTATAAAAAATGGTTTTCCCTTCGATATTAACCACATGGATTCCTTCATCAATGCTTTTTAAAATGGCACTTAGGACTTCCTGTGTTAAAGCAGTTAATTGGCCCATTATTTCACCTGCCCCTCCGCCAGTATACCTGGTGCCGAAAAACGGGCACCATCTGCCAAAAAGCTAGCAGCCTGCCAAATTCTTTACCCACATATTCATATCCTCCAGCTTGTCATAAATATAGACATTATTCATGAGCCTTCCGCGGTAAGAATAGCCGAGCTGATATAGGGCTGCATTCATCCCAAATGACAATGACCTGGCGATTGAATAGCTGCAAAAAATCCCTTTTTTAATTAATTCTCCCTCAAGCTCATTCAGGAGAAGCTTCATCAGTCCATATTTCCGGTGCTCCGGAAGCGTCGCACAATCTGTTAATTCCGCATTTTTATAAAAATCGTTTATTTCCGCAGAAGCTGCACTGACGATGTCCCCCTGATGTAAAAAGACATAATAGATTGTCCCACTCTGCATTGTCTTTTTTATATATTCCGGGTCATTTAATGGAGTTGGATAAATTTGAAACACCTGCCTGTAAAGAGCAGATAGCTTGGTTGCCTGGCTTTCATCAGCTTTTTTAATCTCGTAATCTTTTGGCGGGGTTAAATTTTGCTGGACATGATCCAATTGATAAATACTGTGAATGATTGCGTCTTCGGTCATCCAATGGTCGTTTTTCTTCCGATCAGAAATATAATATTTTGTATAAAAATATGCATCCGAACCCCGGAAATAATGGTCTACGATCGCTTCAGGCTGAAGACCAAATTCAAAAAGGGAAATCGTATCTTCCATTCGCGCTTTGATGATTAACTTTTCCACTTGATGCTGTTTGACGAGTTCCTCTGCTCTTACCAGAATTTGCTTTATATTCCCGCGATAGTCGTCGACTCGGATTCGTTTATTAAATGGGTCAATACAGACTTCCATATAGAAGGTGGAATGATTTTCAAAAATTGTCGTTAGTAAATGATTCATCATCATCACCCCTTTTTTTAAAAATTTCTATGTTTTTCAGAAAAATGTCTGGCTTTTCCAAGCCAGACATTTCGCCTGCAGTATTTTGATTTTAGAATACAACACTATTCCTGTACTCCGCACCATTTCAAGATTGTTAGAGCAATAATCTCGCTTGCGGCAAACATTTCATCGAGAATGATATATTCATTGGCATCATGGGCAATTTCCGTAGTCCCCGGGCCGAACACAACAACTGGTGTATTCCCCACGGCTGAAAGAATTCCTCCATCGGTTCCCCATGGGCTTGCTTCCACCACTGGTTCCTCCCCATTGACCTCTCTGAAACTCGCAGAAAGCTCCTTCATTAATGGATGGCTGCTTTCCATATTACCCGGCAGCCATCTGCCGCCAAACCATTCGATGGTTAAAGGATGATTCTTAAACCAAGAATCCTGCTCATTAAGCTCGTTAAGACAAGCTTCCATTTCAGACTGAGCAGATTGCATTGTTTCATTCGGGGCAACCCCCATCCTGCCTTCAATCACAGCAGTGTCAGGCACCGATGATGGCCATTCGCCGCTAGTGATTTTTCCAATATTAATAGGAATTGGGATTGGTATTTTTTGATAAAGCGGGTCTGAAATTTTAGCATTCCGGTCTTTTTCTAATTGCTGCAATCTTTGAATGGCTATTACCGATTTCTCGATTGCACTAACGCCTTCGTAGCGAGTTCCTCCGTGTGCTGCCTTGCCTTTTACGGTAATTCTAAACCACATAGAGCCCTGCTGCTTCGGGAAAATTTTCATATTCGTCGGTTCTGGAATTATCGCTCCGTCGGCACAGTATCCTCTTAGTACAGCTGCAAGCGTTCCCGCGCCGCCGCTTTCCTCTTCTATAACACTCTGAAAAATGACGTCCCCTTTAAGCTTTATTTCAGAGGCAATAATGGACTCAAGCGCCATTAAAAGGGCGGCGGTTCCCCCTTTCATATCGGTGGCCCCCCTGCCGTACAGTTTTCCGCATTCGATATGCCCGCTAAAGGGATCCCGTTCCCAGCTTGACTCATTGCCAACCGGAACCACATCAATATGACCATTGAGGATGAGAGATTTTCCTCCGCCAGTGCCCTTTAACACAGCAACTAGGTTGGGGTTTCCCTCAAAGTTTTGTCGATCACAGCAGTAGGCTGGATGATTTTTTAATTCCTCACTGCCAATTTCCCAAATATCAAGTGTTAATCCAAGCTGGCGGCATTTTTCAATGAGAATCGCCTGAGCACTGCTTTCGTTGCCTCTTGTGGAGTTTTCCCTGACAAGGATTTGCAGGAGCCTTGCCCCTCTTGCACGGTTCTCCTTCAACCAAGTGTTGATTTGAGCTTCATGATTTTGCATCTGCACCACTCCCTTTATTAACTATGCTGCATTTAATAGGGGATTTCTTTCAAATTTTCACTAATAGCAAATTCACATTGGGTTTTATTGACTACATCTTCAAGATTACCTTGGGCAAATATTTCTGTTAATAGCAGTCCTTCTTCTGTCACTTGAAAAACTGCTAATTCCGTAATAATCAAATCCACACATTCCCTGGAAGTAAGGGGCATCGTACACTCCTTGACGATTTTTGAGCGGCCATGTTTATCACAGTGGTTCATCAGGACAATAACTTTCTTTGCCTTTTGGGCAAGCTCCATTGCCCCGCCCATCCCCGGGACCTTCTTTCCAGGTACAATCCAGTTCGCTAAATCTCCCTTCTGGCTTACCTGAAGGGAGCCTAAAATCGTGATATCTATTTTGCCGCTGCGGATCATGCCAAACGAAACCGCACTATCACAATAGGAACCGCCGATGTTTAACGTGACAGGAAATCCCCCTGCATTGCAAAGGTTTTTGTCCTCCTCACCTTTTATCGGACTTTGACCCATTCCAGTAATGCCATTTTCCGCATGAAAAATAACGTTTACCCCTTTCTTGAGGTGATTAGGAACGAGGGAAGGGATGCCGATACCAAGATTCACTACCATCCCATTTTGAATTTCTTCGGCGGCACGTTTCGCTAGTTTATTACGTATATCTACTCCCATGCCCATTTCCAGTTCACCCCTTTAGTTGGAATGATGTAATCCACGAATACTCCGGGTGTAATAATTTCTTCCGCATCAAGAGTGCCGAGGGGAACAATTTCTTCTACTTCGGCAATCGTGATTGTACCTGCCATGGCCACAAGCGGATTGGTATTGCGGGCACTCTTGTCATAAATTAAATTTCCATATTCATCAGCCTTTTTCGCAAATACGATGGAAACCTCCGCTGTTAATGCTTCCTCAACTAAATATTCTTTACCGTTCAGCACGACCCTCTGTTTATCTCCCGCTACCAGCTCAATGTCCTTGCCGATATCGGATAAAATTCCAGGGAGTCCCACACCACCCGCACGAATTCTCTCAGCTAGAATGCCTTGTGGGGAAAACTCCACCTCGAGCTTTCCCTCATGCATGAACTGACCGGCAAATGGATTTGACCCTATATGAGAGGCAATCACTTTTTTCGCCCTTTCCTGGCTGACCAATTTTCCGATTCCAATATGGGGAAAACCAGTGTCATTTCCGATTAGTGTCAAATTGCGAATTCCTTTTTCGAGAATCCCATCGATTAAACCCGGCGGAGTCCCTACACCGCCAAAGCCGCCAAACATTAACGTCATTCCGTCATGAAAAAACTCCATGGCCTTCTCCAAGGTTGCGATTTTCCCAAATGGGTTTTCCATCCTTTTACACCACCCAGTCATTCCGATAAATTGATTTCCTTTGAAAAGACTGAAAATGCTTCCTTTAATAAGTAAATTAATTCATTCATTTCTACTTCGGTAATAGTTAATGGAGGTGAGATTATAATCGAGTCACCATTTACCCCATCTATTCCCGCACCTGCTGGATATACGATAAGCCCTTTTTCCTTGGCAAGCTCCACCATTCTTTGCGTAACTTGCGCATTTCTAGGAAACGGTCTTCTTGATGTTTGGTCCTTGACAAATTCAATTCCGAGTAGAAGGCCTATCCCTCTGACATCCCCTATAAACCAAAATTGGCTCTTTAGTTTTTCAAGTTCCTTTCGTAAAAACTCACCCTTACCTTCAACTGTTTTCATAATCTGATTTTTTTCCAAATATTCAAGGACTGCTAAAGCGGCAGCACAGCTTTGTGGATTGGCACTTAATGTATGACCACTCATGACCACTTTGGAGCCGGCCAGAATTGGCTCGATGACTTTATCGGTGGCAATAGCAGCGGCAATCGGTGCATATCCCGCTCCAAGTCCCTTTCCTAAGGCGACAATATCTGGAATGACACCCCATAGCTCAGATGCGAGCATCGCTCCAGTCCGGCCAGCTCCTGTCATTACTTCGTCTGCAATTAACAGAATGTCATGGTCATCACAAATTTTCTTTATCGTTTTTAAATAATCCTTTGGCGGGGAAATGGCTCCGCCTGCAGCACCAATGACTGGCTCTACGATAAAGGCGGCAACATTATCTGCCCCGATTCTGTTGATAGCAGTTTCTAGCTCACGGGCGCAAAGATATTGGCAGGCAGGTGCTTCAAGATGGTATGGACAGCGGTAACAATAAGGGGGATGGATGACTGGAAACTCCTCTAAAAGTGGAACAAATCTTGCCCTTCTTCCTGGATGACCTGACATCGAAAGCGCTCCCAAAGTAATCCCATGGTAACTGACCCATCTGGATAAAATCTTGTGTTTCGTGGTTATTCCTTTTTCCTGCCAATATTGAATTGCCATTTTCATGGCAGTTTCTGTGGCTTCGGAACCGCTGTTAACGAAAAAGCTCCAATTTAAATCTCCCGGCAGCAGCTTAGCGATCTTTTCAGCCAGTTTTTCAGCTGCTTCACTGGTAAACTGCGAGCGGTACACGAACGAGACCTTTTGGGCCTGCTCTTCCATCGCCTTAATAATCTCTTTTTCTCCATGACCGATATTGGCTGTGACAGCCCCAGAAGCGGCATCTAAGTACTTCTTTCCGTTCTTGTCATATAAATAGACGCCTTTTCCATAATCGATGACGGGGTATGACCCATCAAGCATGGGCTTAATTAAATACGACTGTTCCACCCTATAAACCACTTCCCTCTGCATAATGCAAAATTAAGAAGCTAATAGATTCATTTCCTTATTGAAATTGTATGATTCACCATTTTGTTTCTTTCCGGCCTTTTACAATTTGCAAAGCTTATTATAGAATAACAGGGAGATTATATAAGGAATGAATTTAAATGGACTCTATAAAGAAGCTACAGTCGAAGACGAGGGAACTTTCGACATTTCAATTAATTTTTATCTTTTATTTATCTGCACTAATTATTTCGACGCTTTTATTAAAATTACCTTTCGCGCACCTTCCAAATGTAAAAATTAGCTTTATCGATGCCATGTTTACGGCCGTTAGCGCCGTCAGCGTAACCGGGTTAAGCGTTATTTCCTTAAAGGATACGTTCAATAATTTCGGGATTGTTCTCCTTTGCATCATTCTCCAACTAGGAGGGCTCGGAATCATGTCTCTAAGTACATTTCTTTGGGTGATGCTGGGAAAAAAAGTGGGGTTAAAGGAAAGGCAATTGATTATGATTGACAACAATCAATCAAACCTTTCTGGCTTGGTCCATCTGGCAAAGCGGATTTTTATCTTTATCATTTCCATCGAATTTATCGGCGGAATTGTTTTGGGAATTCATTTACTCAAATACTATGATGAGGTATTATCTGCTTTTAAACATGGATTTTTTATCTCAATCAGCGCAACGACCAATGCTGGCTTTGATATTACGGGAGCTTCTCTTATTCCTTATTATCAAGACTATTTTGTCCAATTCATGGTCGCGCTTTTAATTGTACTTGGAGCAATTGGATTTCCTGTAATAGTAGAGATGCTTGATTTCTTTTTATCCTTAAAGAGTAAAAAAAGATTCCACTTTACCCTATTTACGAAATTGACAACTGTAACCTTTATCATCCTTACTTTGCTCGGAGGAATCTTTATTTTTCTTTTGGACATTCATCATTTTTTTGCTGATAAAAATTGGCACCAAATCCTTTTTTATTCCTTTTTCCACTCCGTTACTACCAAAAGTGCAGGGCTTGCAACCTTAGATTTCAGTGAATTAACTCAGAGTAATCAGCTATTTATGTCCCTGTTAATGTTTATCGGCGGTTCGCCGAGCAGTGCCAGTGGAGGAGTCAGGACAACTACCTTTGCCATTGTTGTTTTAACGATTATCTTTTATGCTCAAGGAAAAGGGTCTGTAAAAATATTTAAAAGGGAATTAAATCACGACGATGTCATTAAATCGTTTATTGTGATGACAACAGCAGCTTGCTTGTGTTTACTTTCGATTATCCTCCTATCCATTACTGAGAAAAGCACCTTGATACCGATTATTGTTGAGGTCACTTCTGCCTTCGGGACAAACGGTTTATCGCTGGGATTAACTTCAAATTTGACAACCTTCGGTAAAATACTGATCATGATATTAATGTTTATCGGAAGGATTGGAATTGTTACCTGCTTGTTGATGTTAAGAGGCAAGGGAAGGAAAGAAACGTTCCATTATCCGAAGGAAAAGGTTATCATCGGATAAAAAAATGAAAACGGCTGACCCCGGTTTAGGAGTCAGCCGCACTTTTTAGTAGGCCCAGCTTGCGCCAATAATAATCAAGAGAATAAACAACACGACAATTAGCGCAAAGCCGCCATATCCAAATCCGAATCCTCCGCCATAGCCCCCATAGCCGAATCCTCCGCCATAGCCACCACAGCAGCCATCAAAACCACCATATCCGCCATACATTCGCATTCACTCCTCTAAAAATTGTATCTTTTCAAGATTACTTTATGTAGTAGGTGCTTGACCTGTATGTGCATTCGCCTATATTATGAAAGACGATATTAGTTTGGCAGGTGAAATGAAATGAAATCTATTTTAAAGAGTTTTATTAACGGGATTTTGACGATTGTTCCAATTATACTGGTCATATATGTAATATACAAAACGTTTTTATTTTTGGATGGGCTGCTTGGTGACCGGTTACGTCCGTACTTAAAGGAAGATTATATACCAGGCATCGGCTTGTTGACGACCATTATCCTGATTACCCTGTTGGGCTGGCTATCGACAAAGTACATTTCAGGAAAAATCATCCGGCTAATTGATCGGCTGCTGGAAAAAATCCCTGTAGTAAAAACGATTTATTCAGTCATAAAGGACACTATACAATCCTTTTTGGGGGATAAGAAATCTTTTTCCAAGGTGGCTTTGGTTGTCATTCCTGGAACCGGGATGAAAAGCATGGGGTTCATTACATCCGAGCAGTTAGAGGATTTTTATAGTCCATTAAAGGATCATGCGGCTGTATATATTCCACAGACCTTTCAGGTGGCAGGCTTTACCTTTCTAATTCCGAAGGAGCAGATTGAAATTATTGATGTGAAACCGGAGGATGCCATGAAATTTATCCTGTCAGGTGGGATGACGTCTAGTTCAAAGCATAAGGAAAAAAGCTCAATTTAAAAAGCCGCTCAAAATTCTAAGGGGTTCCGTTTCCTATCACAAAACTCGAAATTGCAATTGAAAATGTAACCCAATTTGTACTGCTTCTTGTATCTGTTTTTGCAATTAAAAATAAAAAGGCTCTGTTCACTGAGCCTTTTTGGTTGTAAAAGATGCTGATTCCCTTATCTGGGTTAGTAAGGGTCCGCTCTTCTCAGTTAGGGGGAAGGTTAAGCCACAATTTGAAAAATAGAGGGAGAAATTCCTCTTAATTTGTAAATAAGCTTAAAAATAGCCTAAATAAGAGGAAAAATTCCCCCTATTGACTCAAGTAACATAAAAATTGGGGATTTTTCTGTGCTTAAGCGGAAAACCTCCCCTTATTTCCCCCTAAACGAGCTCCATTCTGCATATAACGGGAAAATCTCCGCTTATTTTAAATATCACTGGTTATTCAATTAAGGATAGGATTTCTTATGTTTCTAAGCGCTTTTTGTAAGATAAAATGTATATCAAATTGAGGGCAAAATTGTCGGGGTACAACAGCCATTGTACTCCGACAAATTAAGGTGCATTTCCCTATACAAATTTTTATGTGATTTCCACCCAAATGGCTTTATACCAATAAAAAATGAGTGTCAATTTCATATGCAAATTGGCACTCATTTTGGCTTACATTTTTAATGTTTGCGATAGGTAACGGAACCTGTTATCAAAATTCGCGGCTTTTTTTAATCGAAAAGCTTTTTAAACTTTCCATACCCCTCTTCTTCCAGCTTCTCCTTTGGAACAAACCTTAATGAGGCGGAGTTGATGCAGTATCTTAGTCCGGTTGGTTCCGGGCCGTCGGGAAAGACATGGCCGAGGTGTGAATCTGCTGATTTACTCCGTACCTCTGTGCGAATCATAAAGTGACTGAAATCTTCCTTTTCAACGATTTCCTCTTCTTCAATCGGCTTCGTGAAGCTCGGCCAGCCGCAGCCTGCATCGAATTTATCACGCGAACTAAACAACGGCTTTCCGGAGACAATATCGACATAAATTCCTTCACTCGTTTCATTCCAGTATTCATTTCTGAACGGCGGTTCAGTGCCGTTATTTTGTGTGACTTCAAATTGCATCGGCGTCAGTTTCTTCTTTAATTCTTCCTTGTTTTGATTTGTCATTTTTTATCTCCCCAGTGCTGTTGAATAAATCCGGCCCGGCCTGATCCGATATGATACCGTTCATAATGTGCAGGATTTTTCTTGTAGTAATGCTGATGATATTCTTCGGCACGATAGAAAGCCTTTGCCGGCAATATTGGTGTGACAATCGGTTTATTGAACTGGCCGCTTTTTTCCAAGGCATGCTTTGACTCCTCAGCAAGTCTTTTTTGTACTTCATCATGGTAAAAAATAGCGGTTTGATAGGATTGACCGCGGTCATAAAACTGGCCTCCGGTGTCCGTTGGGTCTATTTGCTGCCAAAATAATTCAAGCAATTTTTCATATGGAAAAGTTTCCGGGTCAAAGGTAATTTGTACCGCTTCATAATGTCCAGTTGTATCAGAGCAAACCTGCTGATAGGTTGGATTTTCTACCGTACCGCCAGTATAACCCGAAATGACACTCTTAATGCCAGGAAGCTCATCAAACGGTTTCACCATACACCAAAAACAACCACCGGCAAATGTCGCCAATTGTTCTTTACTGTCCATGCTCTCAACCCCGTTCTTCTTAGATTCTTTGCTAGTTATGAGTATACAAAATGTTGCTTCAAAAAGGAAATTTGCTGATTAAAAAAAACGGGCCAGTTCAACTGGCCCGGCAAAATAACACACTATTCTCTTTTGCTCACGTACAAGTCTAATCAACTGGCACTAAGATCGTAAAGGCGATTTTGTCCTTTTTTAAATCAAATTGGTCCACTTTAATTTTCAAATCACTTTTCAGCCTTAATTGCTGCATATGGACATTAATCAATTTGTCATTCGGTCTGATTTCAACACCTTCTGGAAGCTTATAATTATCTCCAATAAACTTTAGAACATAGGAAATGGGCAGAGGAAGACTCCCAACAGACATGGATTTCTGCTTTAGAACTAAATCCCCGTTCTTTTGCGCTTCAGGTTCAAATGTCAATTTCATTTTAACCTGTTCACTAAAAACCGGAATACTTCCATACAACTCCACCTCGTCTCCCAATAAAACACGATAAGCAATTGGGGATTCGGAAGACTCCTCATTTAAATAATGATTAATTAGCTTATTCAAATCGTATTTGTTGGAGTTCACATGAAAGGAAACGTGGTCACCTTTTATTTCCTTCATTTGAGTGCTTTTTTGATCCGCATCCGAGCCCGTACCCAACACAAGCGATAGCAGGACAATCGCGAATAAAAGGTTGATTCCCGCCAAGATTAGGAATCCAACTTTCCATTTGTTTTTCATAAAATCTAATTCTCCTCTGTACTAACCATATACGGCTTCCTGTCCAAATCCGGCAAGACCCGTTCTTCCATTGTTTCATTGAGCCGCTGGGCAATCAATTCATAGCCCTTATCATTTGGATGAAAATTATCAGTGAATAGGAGGTTTTCACTGCTGTTTAAAAATATATCTTCAATCGAAACGAAGTAAGCATTGGGATATTGTGATATAACCGATTGACCTGCTTGGTTCCACTCGGAAACAATCTGATCAAATTCCTCAATATCTGAAAACCACTTAGAAAAAGGATTATAAAGACCCACCAACACAATAGATGCATTTGGATTTTCCTTGACTATTGTTTCTATTATCTGAATCAAATGTTTACGATAGTTCTCCTTTTCATCCATAAAAATGGAATATTCAAGATTTGAGAGATTGTCCCTGACCACCTTCATGATATCGTTGCCGCCAATAGTCAGAATAACCAAATCGGCCTTCTTTAAGACAGGCTTTATTTCAGGTGCCTTCAGCCTTTTCAGCAATTGAGTGGTCCGATTTCCCTTCACCCCGAAGTTATAGAAATCTACATCCTTAATGCCTTTTTCATTTTCCAGCAATGTTTCTAAATAAGGCAAATAGCCGCCCTTACCTGTACTGTCGCCAACACCTTGTGTTAAGGAATCGCCTGCGGAGAGAACTGTTAAGGTGCGCGGAATAAAATCAGCAGGTACAGGCTCATAGACCGGTACAGCCGTTTGCTTTGCATGATGTAATTCCCATTCCCCAGTTCCGCTGCAAGAGCCCAGGAACAATACCGAGAGAATTAGAAGGGGGAAAAATTTATACATACCCATTCACCTGCCTTCTAAACTAATTTTATTATAACATGACCAAACTCATTCAAAACAAATCTATAATACCCATCCTATTCCCAGAAAAAAATAGACCTGTATAACGGTCTATTGCAGAATTTTTATATCCTGAATCATTTCATCAAACGGAACATCTTTATATAAATTATATGATTTTTTTATTTTTCCATCTGGACCTACCAAATAGACATAGGTTTGATGGATGACCTGATTTTCATTCTGAGGTTTTTTCACAAGCGTCTTGAATGTTTTCATTGCATAACCTTCAATAAACTGCTGAGAGTATCCGGTTAAAAAGGTCCAATTTGAAAAATCTGCCCCAAATTGGTTCGCATATCGAGTCAGTACTTCAGGAGTGTCCACAGTGGGATCAACACTGAAAGAGACAAATTCAACATTCTTCAACCCTTCATCCTTAACCATTTTTTGAAGTTTTGTCATATTCGCAGTCATCGGTGGGCAAACATCTGCACAGCTTGTAAAAATAAAATCAGCAATCCAAATCTTTCCCTTTAAATCCTTTAGTCCAACTGCTTTATTATCCTGGTTCACCGCAGAAAAGTCGGCTACCTCCCAGTTTAGCGCATCCTTAATTTCCTTTTGTCCGCAAGCTGCAAGCAGCATACTAGAAATGACTAATAATATCATGACCAGTCGAAATTTCATTTAAACACACTACCTTCCTCTATTCCATCCGTGAATAGTTTAACAAAGTTTTAAAAAAGAGGAAAGGAAAAGCGTAGTTTAATCTATTACTCCCGTTTTTACAATAGTATTTTTCACACGAACTTCAAATTTGGCATTTTTATAAATACTTCTCCATTCCTTTGGGGTAATTTTTTTCCCGCGAATATGAGCGATATATTCATTGCCAATCCCGACCGGGTCCACCCCCTTCTTTTGAAAAAAAATGAGCAAATCATGTATTTCCTTTTCCATTTTCTTTTCGATCTGCCTCTCAATGAATTTAACATTTTTGGCACTGCCCAATTCAAGAGGCTCTGTTGTTTCCAAAAGCCTTGATGCAAATTTAATTTCGACCCTAAATCGAACGTTTTTCTTATCCACTAATTTTATTTTGGTATGGCTGCGGATATTGTCGATTTCCAGAAATAATTTATTATAAACAGTTCGAAAACTCCGTCCCTCATTTCCCTTTAAGATGCTCTTGAAGTCTTCTCGATTAAATCCAAATTCTTCAGTACCAGATTTATATTTTTCTGCCAAAATTTTTAAGAAAAATAGCTTATTTGTAGGCAATATTCCTACAAGCCTGTCATCCTTAAACAGGGCTGTGCCTGCAACCGAAACATCGCCATTCTCTAATTTAAGAAGTGGTAATACCGGATCTTTTCCATTATCATGGTAACTATGATTAAAATCCTGCAGTGTAGGTGAGAGCATCTGCTCACTTTCTACATTTTGCCTAATTAGATTATATAAATAAGTTCCAAGATTCAGTTTCACATTCTTCTTGCCCACATTGATGATTGACGAAGCATCATGCTCCGAAATCATCAAATATACCATATTGCCGATATTAGGGTCACGATTAAGCGTATCAACAAGCTGAATAATCCCTTTCTTTGCAAGGGCCTTGCTGTAGACGACACATCGCAGCTGCCCTGAAACAAGCCTTTGGTCGGAACGAAGATTTTGTTTCTGTCGTAAAGATTTACTCGTATGGGCTTCTACTGAAATAACTTTAGTCACATTCTTCGCCAGTGCATCAAATTTATGAACAACCACTGTCCCCTTAATCGTATTCTTCCCATCCAAATCATAGCCAACAGCCGTAATCAGTCCTAATTTCTCTAATTGCCTCGCCTCCACGCATCCAGATAAACAAAGCGTGCTAGCAATCATCAATATAGCGGTTTTCCATTTAGGACCCTTTGGCATGATTGTTCTTCCCCCTAAAATACTTGTTTTTGGCAGAAACAATGAAATATAAAAGAATCGGGTAACAAACCGCAGCATAAAAACCGAACTTTCCGATTATATCTGAAATCAGATTCATTTGATATCTTGCTTTGACAAAAAATGAAGATACAAAGATTAAGCTGACAAGAATCCAAAGCCCCCATTTTTGCTTTCCAGCAAATATACGTGAGAAACCTTTCGAGGCTGCCCACAAATAAATACACAAATTAGGCACGATAATAAGCATCCAAAAAGAAACAGCGATAATTTCGAACCTTTCCAAATTGGGAAGGCGGACTATTTTGAACAACGATATAACAGGCCAAATGGTTTGTTCCAAACTTCCACCAGCATAATAAATTATCGAGACAAACGTAACAAGTGTAAAAATAAAGGCTGTATATGCATTGCCTATTTGGGAGAAAATTTGAGTTTTTTGTTTTTCTTTTATATATGGGTAAACAAATAGGACTAATTCCATCCCCATCATTGATAAGGAGGAATTGTGAGCTCCTTTAAGAATTTGTTCAATATCGGCATCTAATATCGGAAATATATGATTAATTTCCGAATGTTTTAAAGGAACAAATAGGACGAAAACCATCCAAAGCGTCCCCATCACTGACAAGAAGGCGGTTCCTACAACAACCCTTATTCCTCCATAAACAGCGTAGGCAGAAAGCAGAGTCAACACTAACCCAAGCTGCCAGGTTGGAAGGTTTGGAAAGATCCACACCTGCACGATTTCTATGTAATTAATATAGATTACAAAAAAGGCGGCAGCTAAATAACCCATATACATCAGACTGAGAAAATTTCCTATCCATTTTCCAAATACATCGGCATGTATGCCATATAAATCTGCGCTGTCATATTGACCAAGCATTTTTACCATGAACCACAAGGACACGCCTCCCAGCACCCCTGCTAAAAAAACAGAAATCCAGCCGTCATGGCCAGCATCTAAATATACAATTCTTGGCAAGCCTACAAGTCCTACACCAATTTGGGTGGAGTGAACAATAAATATGAGCAGAAATGCATGAAGCTGCAATCCATCTCTGGGTTTAACATTCACCTCCATTTACATCGCCCTCTATTCATCTATATCTTTTTTTAGCTTAGCTTTTTTTTCTGAAAAACGCTCTTTGTCTACTGGTTTATTGGTCTGAGGACGTTTGGCAAGATATTGATAAGGCACAAGGAAAAAACTATAACCCAGATCTCGCCATTGTAAAGGATAAACCGGCGAAAGATATGGTTTACCCAGTGTTTCCAGTCTTAGCAGATGAATGATAAAAAAACAAAATGCAACCATAATCCCAATTCCGCCCCAAATACCAGCAATAATGATAATTGGAAAACGAATCATTCTGATTGCCGTACCCATTAAATAACTTGGGGTTGTAAAGGACCCGAGCGCACTTAATGCAATCATAATAATTAAGATGTTACTGGTAAAACCGGCCTGAACGGCTGCCTGTCCGATGACAATACCACCTACGATACCGATGGTCTGGCCTACTTTTGTTGGCAGCCTGGCACCGGCCTCGCGAAGCAGCTCTATGACAAACTCTAGCAGCAATGTTTCAAAGACCGGTGGAAAGGGTACCTTTGACCTTGACTCACCCAAGGTAACCAGCATGGGCGACGGTATAACTTCATAATGATAGGTCAGAACCGCAACATAGGCGGGCGTCAATAGGACGGATAAAAAAAGCGCCGTCAATCGCAGGACCCGTAAGAACAGCCCCATATTCCACCGCATATAAACATCTTCGGTAGACTCAAAATAGGAGAAAAAGGTTGTGGGACCATAAAGGCAATCTGGACTCCGGTCCATTAGAACAGCCACTTTGCCCCTGTATAGTGCAATGGATATCCGGTCCGGGAGCTCGGTCGTCATCAACTGGGGAAACACGCTCCAGCTGTTGTTTTCAATCAAATGTCCAAGAACGGTGTTCCCGGGGACATAATCTATTTCAAGCTCACTTATCCTTTGTTTAAAGGTGGTGACAAGTTCCTCATCGGCAATTCCCTGTATGTAGACGAGTTTCGCTTTTGTTTTCACCCTTTTCCCCACTACAAGGTCCTGCATACAAAGGTTTGGGTCCTTTAAATTGTTTCTTAAGATATTCATATTGCTGACGAGGGATTCCGTAAACGAAATCTTCGGGCCATAAACGTTTGATTCCGTTTCTGGCTTCTCCACTCCACGTTCAACCGTCTTGCTGAGATTCGTTAATAGACCATACGGGTCCCCTTCCACATATATATAGACATTACCTTCAATCAGCCCGCTGATAATTTCACTCAGTTGATTGGTTACTGTTAAGACCGATAATGGCAGAACCTGCGTGAATCCTTGGACGGACCATTCAATCTTCTCATTATTTTGAATCGGAGCCAGAATAAATTCATCCAAGCTACTCTTGTCAATCAAGCTTTCTAAAAAACAAAAGACGATTCTATTCCCGTTTTTCTTGAGATGACGAAAGGTAATATCTGAATAAAGCAGTTCGTTTTTTAATTGCTCTTTCAATTCATCGATATATAAGCTATGGGCTTTAAATACTTCCTGTGACTTACTCTCTTTTTTCCATTTGAACATATTTCAGCACCTATTGTTGTCAGTTTAGCTTATTTTTTCCAAATAATTATTTTTTACCCAAATTCTAAAGCAGTCTGAATGATAAAAAATTTTTTGAGAAGAACAAAATAATGTGGTATTATGAATGAGTATTCATTCATCGATGAAAATTATGAATTTTCAAATAGAGAGAAAAGGAGAGTGAACTCATTGAATCGAATTGGCCCTATTATCATCATGGAAGGTCCAAATAGCAGCAAAGTCCCTTTCTCTCGGAGCTTGTATATCGACTGCGAGGAAAAGGTGCTAATTGACAGTGGAGCAGAGGCAAAAGCCCTTCTTGAACTGGACCACGAAAAGGGAATTGATCTCATCATTAATACCCATTACCATCCTGACCATACCTTACATAATCACCTGTTCCGAGATGCGACCAAACTTATCAATAAGATTGAATTTGAAACTTCTAGGACAGTGGAGGGAATAGCCCATGCAAATGGGGTCTATCAAGAATGGGGTCCTAGAGGCGTGGAAGCATGGAAAAAAACCCTTCCACAGGAATGGGTTCAAAATCTCGGGGGATTTTCAGGAACATATGAATACGAGTCAGAATATGTATTTGATGATGTAAAAGTAGTGTTTTTGCATACTCCTGGACATACAAGCGGCCTGGCCTGCCCATACTTTCCGGAGCTCGGGGTCGTGTTTGCTGGCGATTATGATATGACTACCTTTGGTCCATGGTATAATGGGACCGATGGTAATATCGATGACTTTATCAACTCAGGCAAACGGCTCTTGACGCTTGATGCAAATACATACATTACCGGCCATCAAAAAGGTATTTTCACTAAAGAGGAATTTACAGACGCAATGGATAAATTCCTTGACATAATCGATCAGAGGGATGAAAAAATTGAAGGATATGTCAAGCAAGGATTGAGTTTTAAAGAATTGACGGAAATCGGGATATTTTATCCAAAAGCTACACTTACAACTCCAATTCTCAAGACATGGGAGCGAAGCGGTATTCGGAAGCATTTGGAACGGTTGGGGTATGTTGTGGCGGAAACAGCATCGGAAATAGTGAGAGTGAAATAGAATGGCTATGGTGGCTATTCTATTTTCTATTTTAAAACAAAAAAGATACACGGTCGCGCGTGCCCTCATCTTTTGGATTATTCTTTAATTCCCCAAATTAAAACAGCTTTAATGTAAATAATAAAAATTTATAATGGTAGAAAAAAATAATAGACCTTGATTGTTAAGCTCCAAAATCAAGGTCTTTATATTGGTTTATCCTGTTTTCTACGGCTCTTAATAAATTGTAGTGTACCGCCAGCTAAAACTAGCGTGATACCAGCTACTAAAAAATTAAACATATTTGTACCCGTTGCAGGAAGTCGAGGCCCATCTGCTGGAAGTGCACCGCCTAATGTACCTTCAACATAAAATTTCAATTGAAATTCACAATTTAAGCCCTGATATTTGTTATCCAATTCATATGGTACAGTTATATAAAAATACAAATCTTCTTTTGACTTACTTTTTAGTAAACGTGGATCTAGTTTTTCAAAATCTTTGAGATTTCCTTCGTATACTACTTTTGTACCATCTTCAATTTTCAGGATTAATCGATCATAAAATTCCTTTGAACCGGTAATAAATTTATTAGTAACGATGTACTTAAAACCATTATTTCCTTTATTCATTACTGCAATTTTTCTTGGAAAGCTATCTCCTGGCTTAACATTACGAATATCAAACAAGACCTTTTGAGGATCTACTGTTAAGTTTAGTACCTTAGTACCTGTTGCACCGAGAACCTGATTGGGTAGCATTACGAGAAGAATTAATAAAATAATGAGATGTTTTTTCATACATTACCTCATTCAAATAAATTCACCTTATTTTTTCAATAGGCGGAGGATTGCCCTCCGCCCATCGAATGCAAGTTAAAAGTCTATTATTCTTTTGGATTGTCTTTGGCGTCAGAAACAGCCTGGACGTTTTTGTTGTCATTATTGTCAGTAGTTACTGGTGTAGATGGATGGTTTTCATTTGATTTAATATAACCATTTGTTTTAACCTCAACACCAGCTTCTTGTCTAGCCTCTAGATCAAAGGATACTTTTACACTATCGCCCTGGTAAATATTTTGATTACCATTGTCAACAAAGGTAATTTGAATACCAACGCCATCTTGATCACCTACAGGCATTCCTGTTGGAGAAATATTTAATCTACCGATATCAGCGCCAGTCCCCTTATATGCCGAAAGGATATCATTATAATTTTTATTGTGTAAGTCCCATAAAGTTACAGTTTTTCCGGAAGCAATAATATCTGCATTTTGCGGATTATTCCAAGGTCCACCTGGTTGTGTTGGATCAGGGTTTTGTACCCGGAAAAATTCAACCTTAAATTGCTTTAAAAACCCTTCCATATTACTATCTGCGGTTTTTCCAGCTGCCGTCATACCATCAGAAAAATCGCTAGCCACTACTGCCATCATTACATCCTTAATTGACAGTGATCCGCTATTTTGTAAGACAAAGTATCTTTTTGCAGTATCACCAGGTTTCATATTTCTCAAATCAAAATTAATTTCACCATCGGCAGTTTTTAATACATCCAAGTTTAATGTTCCCGCTGCAAATTGGTTATTCACTGTTGCAGTATCGTTGAAGTAAGCAAATGTTCCTCCGCCAATTAATGATAAACCTAGTGCTGCTGATGCTGCTCCCAACCCTAATTTCTTTTTCAAGCTCATTCCTTCTTCCTCCTCTTTTTTCACCCTCTATTTGGGTATGTAAAATTTATTTATTGAACCCTTATGTTTCCATAAGGAGTGCAACCATTAAGCAGTCTTTTGAACGTCATTTCCTTTATCAAGTTCTTTTAATGCTTTGAAAATGGTTATAGCAGAATAAGCAAGTAATAATAATCCAGGTAAAATCAGCAATAAAGCTGTACCATTTTTGGATTTTGCAAAATCAATGAAATAACCAAGAAGTGGAATTGTAAAACCAGAATATTTTGCAACAACATTTTTGGATACAACTGCATTGGCGTCTTTATCCTCGTTGTTATCACCTTTTGTTACATACATAACTTGATTTTCCTTTTTGATAACGTCGACAATTCTATGTGTGATTAACATTCCTTCTGATTCTTTGAAGGTAATGATGTCACCTTTTTTCAAATTTGTAGCATTTTCAACTGGCTTTACGGCAATTATAGACCCCGTTTTAAATGTTGGCTCCATGGAACCAGAAAGGACTGTTTTCAGTTGGTAACCTAAGAAATTAGGTTCCCCGCTTGAGGCTTTTGATGAAACTACTACAAAAATCATGAAGATAAATAGAAGGAATAGAATTCCTGTTATCAAATTACTAGTAATCTTCCAAATCTTGCTTGCCACTTTGATCACCCCATTTGCTTTTTTAATTGATTACAACCTTATCTAGTGATACCGTTATCGTAATCCCCATTGATCCATGACCATTCTTATCTACTGTAACGATTTTAAATGAATTAGGCTCAGTTGTTATATTTTCTAATTCAATCCTTAGTAACTTCATTTAATGTTGGACTATCTTCTTTCTGTGTAGGGGTCGATTCCTCTGAATTCTCTGATTGCCCCTCATTTCCCGTAGGGGTTGTGCTTTCTGGATGATGCTCAGACTTTTCCTCGCTAACATTTGGCTCGGTTTTGGTACAGCTTACGACATTAATTAAATTTTCACTCCAAATATAGGAATAGCCATTTTCATCAGGGCTATTTTTCCCAGGATGACCAAGAGGTCTTCTTACCGCAAATCGATATATTCCGTTTTCTTTTACAGTTGCTGAAATTTGTCCTACTTCTCCACTCTTTAGTTTAGGGACTACCCCCGTGGCAACATGACCGCTTGTTGGCTTTTCACCACCCGTTACCTTATATAAATAAAATCTCCATGTGGATATCATATTCGCGCTATTCCCTGTGTTTTTAATAGTAGTAAAAACATTACATTCCCCTGCCCAAGCCTTGGTCCCATCGAAACTTAATGAACTTTTATCCCATTCATCGTTATCAGGTGGAACTGTATCATCCCATTTTCCAGCCTGGAAAGAATTATTTATTACTTTCACATCATTAAAGTAAGCTCCAGTATCATTTGTCATATACGAACCGGTTAAAATCAAGAGGTACCAGATAGCTACAATCTTAGTTGCGGTTAGTAGTCCTTTGCCCCTCTTTTTAAATTTCCTAATTCTTAAAGATCGAATAATTCTCCCTCCCTCGTTCGTTCTATATAATGAATTTTGCTTCTTTTGTAGTATTTTCAGAACGAAGTTGGTGACTTTATTTCTCATTTTCATCAACTTCCCTTTTTAATTTGTTCTCATTAACGAATTTCTAAATTGAGTATACCCCAAAATAACGAACGTGAAAATTGCTAAAAAAAGCTGTTTTTTCTTAATAACGAACACTTTCAGCTAATTTTCTCACGCTTTCTCCCGTTTTCGTACTTTTTTACTATTTTCTAAAAAACATTATGTTCTTTATAATGAAGAATATCAGGAGTTGTTTACGCAATTAATTAGGAGTTGAGGATAATGATTGGGGAAAAAATTAAACAGTTACGGGAGGAGAAAGGGTATTCGCTAACTGAGCTGTCTAGACTTGCTGATGTATCAAAATCATATTTAAGCTTGTTGGAACGCGGTATGCAAACTAATCCCTCTCTCCAGTTAATACAAAAGATAGCGCTTCCACTAGAAACAAGCATAGAATATTTATTAGGTTATCAACAAGAGTTAGAATACATAGAATTTAAATTAGATAAAGAATGGAAATCATTGATTCAGCAAGCAATTGAGAATGGCCTTGAAAAGCAGGATTTCAAGGAGTATTTAAATTTCTTGAAGTTTCAAGAATGGATGAGAGAACAAAATAAGTAAAAAAATGCCCGGACTCCTTATCTCAGGAGTACAGGCATTTTTTCTTGATTAATTCACTTCCACCAATTCTTCTTGCTGTTCTTTCTTTAGCTTTTTGCGATATACAAATTTTGATAAATTAATGCTGACTTCATACAGAAGTAACAGCGGCAATGTGACGACGAAATCAGACATAAAATCCGGTGGTGTGATGACAACCGCAATAATGATTAATACAAAATAAGCATATTTGCGGACCTTTGCCAGCACAAAAGGATTAATAATACCAAGCGAGGTTAAAAACATGACCACGACCGGCAGTTCAAAAAGCACTCCGAACGGCAAAGTCATATTCAAAATAAAGCTGAAATAACGATCAGCAGTAAAATTGGTAACAAACATTTCCTGACCGATATTGACTAAAAACTGAAGAACCATAGGAAAGATAGCAAAGTATCCAAAAGCAAGACCGGCAACAAATAAAATAAACAAAGCCGGAACATATGACAACGTAATTTTTCTTTCAATCGGTTTCAACGCAGGCTTGACAAACAGCCATATTTGCAGCGCCAAAACCGGAATGGTCCCTGCAATCGCTACTACTCCGGCGAGCATAAAATAAATCCACATAATATCACTTGGTCCGAGTACCAGGAGCTTTGTGCTGCCAACAAACCATTTATAAATATCTTCCACGTAAATAAAGCCGATAATAAAAAAGACCACAAAAGCTAGTGCTGAAATGATAATCCGTTTTCGTAATTCTTCTAAATGATCGACTAACTGTAGTTCTTTATCTTCCATGTGTTTCCCCTGCCAATTTTCAATGGTAGTTCTTAATTAACCAGTTTTCTCTCGTTAAAATAGTTTTAAAACTGAGAAGAAAAAGGTGCAAGACACAAAATCTTACACCTTATTTGCTCAATTTTTCCTTTTCTTCCTTAATGTCTTCCATTACATCTTCAGTAAGCTCTCGTGTGGATTTCTTAAATTCTTTTAATGTTTGCCCAAATGCACGACCAATTTCAGGTAGCTTTTTCGGTCCAAAAATAATGAGTGCAAGAACTAAAATTAGAATTAAGCCAGGTACTCCAATATTTGAAAACATATTTAACAGCCCCTTTGATTTAAAGTAACTTCTTAAGATGATTATAGTATTGTTTAATCATTTTGAGATAATTATTTACAATAATTCATAGTAAATTCACAATATCCAATAAAAATTACATTTCTGTGATTTTTAGCATTATATTTTCTAGGCATATCAACTCTATAAAAAATTTAACAATAACCACAGTTGAAGTCAATGTTCTTTTTTTAGATTTAATTTTTAAAATATTTTGACAATTTATTGTTTTTTGCATATAATTGGAACATTAGAATAAATATTTTAGAAAATTTATCTTCTCAAAAAGGATGTGAGTGGGATGGAATTTTCTCTTTTCAGTTTTGACGGAGCCCTTCCTGTCGAGGTAACTATTGACGATGACAATGGAAGGTATACCATTCGGAAAAGTGATCGGAGCGGTGAATATTTTAACACTCCAAAAGAATTAATTGCTTGGATTAAGGCACATTTCCATGAGGAAGAATTCTGCCATCCACACGAATTCCGGGGAATGTTAGCAAAACTTTCAGAGTATGAATTAAACGGATATTAAAAGCATCAGGCGCAGCTGATGCTTTTTTGTTTTTTAAACCACTCTTCGGTCATAAATTCTAAATTCATAATCGTAGGGATTTTTTTCGTCCTTTATACCTTTTTCGGAGGAAACAAGTACCCAGTCATTGTGGTTAAATTCCGGAAAAAACGTGTCCCCGGCAAATTCTTCGTTAATAAAGGTAATGTAGAGACGATTGGCAAAAGGAAACGTCTCTTTAAAAATTTCTGCCCCGCCGATGACAAAAATTTCGTCGTTTTGCTCCCTGCTGTAGCCTACGAATTCATCAACGGAGGTAAAGACGGTACATTCCTCAGATCGATATTCCTTTTGCCTGGTTATAATGATGTTCTCCCTTCCTGGAAGGACGCGGCCGATTGATTCATGTGTCTTACGCCCCATTGCAATCGGATGCCCCATAGTTACCCGTTTGAAGAATTTTAAATCCTCCGGCAGGTGCCAGGGCAGCTGATTATTTTTGCCGATGACCCGGTTTTTGTCCATTGCGACGATAAAGGAAATCATACGCTAACGACTCCTTTGATATGCGGATGCGGGTCATAGTTTTCTAACGTAAAGTCCTCATATTGGTAAGAAAAAATGTCCTTAACGTCAGGATTGATTTTTAATTGCGGCAATGGCCGCGGGTCTCTTTCTAATTGCAGTTTTACTTGTTCCAGATGGTTTTGGTAGATATGAACATCCCCGAAAGTATGGACAAACTCACCCGGCTTTAAGCCGCAAACCTGGGCAATCATCATTGTCAGCATGGCATAGGAAGCAATATTAAATGGCACGCCTAGGAACACGTCTGCAGAGCGCTGATAAAGCTGGCAGGACAATTTTCCATCCGCCACATAAAATTGGAACATGCAGTGGCAAGGCGGCAGCGCCATTTTGTCAATTTCCGCCACGTTCCAGGCATTGACAAGCAATCTTCGGGAATTGGGATTCGTTTTGATTTGCTCGATTAACTCGCTGATTTGGTCAACCGTTTGGCCTTCGGCACCCGTCCAGGAGCGCCATTGATGGCCGTATACCGGGCCGAGCTCGCCATTTTCATCGGCCCACTCATTCCAAATTCTAACTCCCTGGTCCTGAAGGTATTTAACATTTGTATCACCGTTTAAAAACCATAAAAGCTCATAAATAATGGATTTCAAATGAAGTTTTTTGGTTGTCATCAGAGGAAAGCCATCCTCTAAATTAAATCTCATTTGATAGCCGAATGTGCTGATGGTTCCGGTTCCAGTACGGTCGCCTTTAAAGGTTCCGGTCTCCAGCACGTGCTTACATAGGTCTAAATATTGTTTCAAATTGGACACTCCTTAATCGCTGTTCATATTCTAACATTTTATCAATAAGCAAGGTTTTCGTAAAATTTATAAGTTTTGGGTGCTTTTTGTTTTAATTTTGCTTTTGATTCTGAATTGTAAAAATACATTGCAAAGGCTTCAGCAAAATATTCTTCTGGGTATTCAAAATAGCTTTTGCCCGGGAACAATTTCTCGTGCTCGTTTTCCATTAGTGTTTTAAATTCCTTTGTTTGGCTTACATTATTTAGAACGATATGGTCAATGGAGTGTGCCATTTCGTGCAATTCCAGGTTGATGGAGCCATGTCCTATGCCTTTATCGCTGGCACCTATTTTGACTAAAACGACCTTCCCGCCGCCGCTGCCAGGTACATCATCCCAAGTGGTATTCGCCGGATAGCCCCGTGGGATTTTCCCTTTCAACTGTCTTGCAGTTGGATTATCGGTAAGCTTTCCGGTAAAAAGTTTTAAGGTAATATCATTTTGATATATTTTATTTAATAAGGGTTTAGGTAATAAGCTCACCCGGTTTATTATTTTAGCAGCCTCTTTTTCGTCAAAAGGCTGCGGCGGTAAAATAATAATTTGGTTAACATTATTAGGAGATATTTTAATAGATTCATAGAGCTGAGAGTTTTTTGGAAAATCACTGATCCGCATGCCATTAATCGATGCTTTTGATGTCGTTACAGAAACTAGGGACAAGGTGACAATCAAAAAAAACATAACCCATTTACGCATGTTCATCCCTCATCTAGCAAGTATTTTAATAAGATTATAGCATGGAAATAGGTTTAAAAATTTGTACATTTCAAGAAGGAAAAAAATAGCCGCCAGGACATTCCCTGGCGGCTTCCTTTCATACTATACCTGCAGCCCGAAATTACGGCAAAGTGAAGCGAGTCCGCCTGCAAAGCCGCTGCCTACGGCATTGAATTTCCAATCGCCATTATGGCGATACAGCTCGCAGATGACGACTGCGGTTTCAACGGAAAAGTCTTCACCAAGATCGAATCTTAGGATTTCACGGCCTGTATCTTCATCGACAACACGGGCAAAGGCGTTGGTTACTTGACCAAAATTTTGATTTCGCACTTCAGCATCATGAATCGTTACAGTAATCGCAATGCGATGGACGTGGGCAGGTACCTTGCTGAAATCAATCTTAATTTGCTCATCATCGCCATCGCCTTCACCGGTTCGGTTGTCGCCTGTGTGCTCAACTGCCCCTGAAGGATCGGTTAAATTATTATAAAAGACAAAATCCATATCATTTGTGACCCGGCTATTTGCATCCGTTAAGAATGCCGATGCATCCAAGTCAAAATCATGGCCGCCAGAGTAGCGGTTCGTGTCCCAGCCGAGGCCGACAATAGCCTTCGTTAAACCAGGATTCGTTTTCGTTAAATCGATTCTTTGACCTTTTGCCAAATTAATTCCCATATTATCACCTCATCAACCAAATAAAAATAAATTAGCTATAGGAACGAACAACTTCACTTAAAGAAGCAGCGTTGGTGGCGTTGCCGATGGCGGCAAATTTCCACTCGTTTCCATGACGGTAGATTTCACCTGTAACGAGGCAAGTTCTGCCGCTGTAGTCATCAGTCAAATTATAATGAATTAATTCTTGCTGATTGCCTGGATTCACCACTCTAATAAAGGCATTGCGAATCATCCCAAAGTGCTGCTTCCGCTTCACACAATCATAAATATTTACCACGAAAACAAGCTTCTCGATATTGGACGGCACTCTGCTTAAATCAATCATGATTTGCTCGTCGTCGCCGTCTCCATCGCCGGTCAAATTGTCGCCGGAATGTTGGACGGACCCGTCTGCACTCTTTAAATTTCCAAAATAAATAACATCTTTGTTATTTTGCAGGCGATCATTTGCACCTAGCATGATAACGGAAGCGTCACAATCAACATTCGGTGCACCCCCGCCCCCAAACAAAGAACCGAAGAAGCCGCCTCCTCCGCCGCTGCTTTGAACTGGATCCCAGCCCAAGCCAACCAAAATTCTAGTCAAACCAGGGTTGCCTTTTGTTAAGTCAACTCTTTGTCCTTTTTGTAAATTAATTGCCATGTCTTTCACCTCATCAAAATTTTAGTATTGCTGTTTTATTTTCTTAAAATTATCCTGCAGCTGCTCCAATCGTCTTGTGCCTTCCTGGCGCAAACGTTTATTTTCCTCTTCAATAGCCTTTGTTTCCTGCAGTCCTTTGAGAATGATATTCCAAGATTCTTCAATCGTTTCGATTTTAATGCTTGGGCCGCCTGCAAGTCTTGCAATATCGGCACTTTGCTGCGAAATATTCTGGGCGTTTCTAAGCAGCATCTCATTGGTACGTCGATCAAGCTCGCTCATCGAATCAGCAACTAGCTTTTGCCTTTTGGCGGCCACTGCCTGGATTAAGCCATTTTTAAAAATCGGAATGGTGGTTACAAAAGCAGAATTGATTTTTCCAATCAATTTCGTATTCCCACGTTGGAGCATACGGATTTGCGGCGCCGTTTGCAGGGCAACCATTTTCGCCATTTCCAAATCGTAAATCCGCTGCTCCAATAATTCGATGGCATTTCTCATTGAATCCAGCTGCATGGAAGCGAGCTGATCACCGGAAGCAGCACGGGCCTCGAGCTGTGGCAGCTGATTATTTTTCAAATCCTCCACCTTTAATTCACCGGCAACCACATATTTCTCAAGCGTCAAATAATATTGGTAGTTTTGCTCGTACATGGATTCAAGCATGTTGGTGGAATCGACCATTTCCGAACGGTACTTGGATATTTCCACATACACCTTGTCAATTTCCGAGCCCATCGTCTGATATTTGCCAAACAGCTTTTCGACCATTTTTTCGCCCTTTTTAAAAAGCTTAGAGAATAAGCCGCCGGAGGACTTTTGAAAATCCTTCGGATCGAATTTATCCATAATGCGTCCAAGCTGTTTTAACAGTTCGCCGGAATCCTCAACTTTAGTTGTCCGCATGTTGCTTAAAATTTGGTCAGAAAACCTGGAAATTTGCACGGCGGGTTCTTTTCCAAATTCAAGTACCTGAATTTGGTCACGCTCATCAATCGAACGAGCAAGGTTTTGGATTTCCGGTTCCTTGCGGAGGGCAAGCTTAATGTCTGAGACCTTTTTTTCCGTCAGCATTTCCTCAGCAGGCTGAGGGGTTAAATCACTGGATGGATTTGGTGTTAAATTCATGCTTTAATCTCCCCTTAAATTTTTTAAAATACCATGAAAAAGGCCTTTTTTAAATAAAGACGGTTCTTTATATTCCAAGTCAAATTCCATATCATCAAGCCAGTGGATATCGAAATTTATCGAATCAAGGTAATTTTCAATGTCATTATGTCCAGTTGGATTGTAAAGGATGATATCAATCCCAAATTGATTCAAGAGCAGCAGCAAAACCGCATCGGAACGCGACAGCATCCCTGTTGTTTCATTATTAAAAATGATTAATTTTGGGACCTCCTGCGAGTAATCAAATTTCTCGATTAGCTGAATAATGTTCTTGGGCATAAACATCGCCTGGGTGAAGAGAAATACTTTCACTTCCTCGATGCCTTCCATTGCCAAAGGCTTTAGATCCGGCTTTTCGCACAATTTTCTAACCGCTGCCGCAATTCCTTTTTGCAGCCCTGCCGGCAAAAAGGAATAAGGCCAGTAGTGAGCCTGCATCATTTTTTCCGGAACGACCTGACCATCATTGCCGAGCGCGTTTCGATAATGGAACCGAAAATCACTGGAGCTAGGGATGGTCATTGGGAGCCTGCGGATAAGCAGCGTATTTTCCAATTGACTTAACGAATGAAGGCGGTCCCAATATTCTTTTCTGTTTTTGCTGACACCTTGTATTTTGGCAAAGAGTGACGGAATCTGAACTTTTCCATCCCTGACTTCAAAATCAGGGCGAATCATCGCCGCTTCTTTACTGAGAATAAATAGCTCATCATAAGTAGTGCGAAGCGTGATTGAAGAAGGTGTATAGTCCCTTAGCTGCCAAGGCTTGTAAAGACCTGACCCTTCCTGATTAAGAATGTTTTCAATTTCTTTGGAGGCCCGGTAAGCAACGGTTGCTTTACGGGTCCGCTTTTCAGTAGGAAAGGGCTCGGCCGGAAGGTTTTGCTCAAATTGATGAGTAAAAACGGACTCCTTAAGCAGCCCTTCTAAAGCATTCTTGCCTTCCGGATGGAAAAAGATAATGTCACAGCCAAGCTGGATTAAATAAAATAGAAAATACTGATGACTCTTTTTGAAATCGCCATACCATAAAAACCTCGGCATTTCCCTTTGCGGGTCTGCTGCTTTGAGTGCCGGCTGAAGATGATTGATGGTCCATTTTACGATATCAACGAGAACACGCCTCAGGTCCGGATTTTTGATTCCTTCCCTTTCAAGGGAGTCAAATAATTCAAGGGTGGAAATCATTGCTTCCCGCAATTTCCGATGAATGACCGGGTCTTTTGATTTTAATAACAGCTGTTCCCCCTCCAAAAAAGCGGTGAAACGGTTAATCGACAGCTTTTGTTCCTGATTAATGTTAATCACCTTTTGGATGGATTGGAAGTGGGCATTGTTAATGGATTTATCGAGAGAATCGTCACTTAATAAGTGTAGATTTAAATCTGGCGTATGGACGTATTCGAAAAGCTGATTATAATATTCATCTGTGTCAAATGGTATTCCAAGGAAAATCCCGACAACTTGGCCGATTTGAATGGTCCCATTCCCGATTGAAAAATTGGGCCGCTCGGGCAGAATCTTTTGGAGCATGCCGAACCAATTTTCATATGAAAGGGCTAAAGGCCGGGGATTTAAATGATTTAAAGGTGGATGCATCGTAGTCCCTTCCTTTGAAGCAAAAGCTTTTATTCTTCGTTAGCAAATTATGTAAGATTCCCTCATCATTATCATCATAACACAGTTAGCAAAATGGTTCATTTGTTTATACGAATGAAGTCAATAAATGTTTCATAATTGGACCAAATCTTGCGTTTTCACCTTTATCCTTGTCCCTACATATATTTGAATACTCACACTAAAGTAGGTGACTTCATGAGATCTTTATTTAAACGGCCGCATATAAACATGCTGCAGGAGGAACTGGAAACTGTAATGGAGGTCATGGCCTCAGACCTTTTTATATATCTTGATTTATTTGTATTCAGTTTAATTTTTACGCTCCTCCTAGGACCGGTGTTCCAATCCCTTGTCATCTCCATTTTGTTCTTGGCTGGATCCTACGGATTATTTTCCAGTGTTTATTTCATAATCAGCAGGCTTTCGGATGGGGATAAAAACTAACCTTTAAGTAGTTTTAAAAATATCTGCAAAATTTCCTCACCGGCTTGAACCCCTGTTTGATTTGTAAAGGTAAGACCCTTGGTATCGGACATTTTCGCCAGTTCACCATGCCCTGGAACAAGGCGGTGCTGGCAGATATCAAGGAAATCCAAATCAAGGATGGAGTCGCCTGCTCCTGCAATCGCTTTCTTCTGTTCTCGGTGGCAAATAAATTCCAGGGCCGCACCTTTTCTAATCGCACTTGGTAAACAATAAAGCTTTCTCCCCTGCAGGGAAATTCTCCATCCAAGCTGGGCGGCCAATGCCCTTAACTTTGCTATTTCATCGATGGTTGGGAAACAATCTAGAATATAGTAGAAAAATAGGTTTCCCACCTGCTTTAACCGCCCGTTTAGCTCAATCCCTTCTCTTCTTATAATAGAACGTAATTCCTCTGGCGCGGTAGACTCTTCATCTACCGCCTTAGAAATATGGTCGGACCATTCTGGAAGTGGCTTACCCTTATACATGATAACAGCACCATTTGTCGTAATTACATAAGGAAGGTGAATGTTTTCATCAAAAATAACAAAACGCTTAAATTGTTCTGTTGTCCTAGTTGTCACGGGTACAAAAAGGCTTGAACGCGAAAGTTCAGTAAGTGCCTGATACGAAGGTTCCGTCATGTAGGCCATCCACATCCCGTCCCTTCGTTCAACCGGCATTAATTCTGTTATGTTTGGACCGCCTAGTTCTTCAACCGCCCTTGTGGAGTAGATAATCGTCCGGTCCAGGTCAGATGCAAATATCATGGCTTGTTCCCCTTAACAGATTTAATGATGCCGCAGCAAAGATAATGAATATCCGGATACTCGATAACCTCGACTCCCTTTTCTTTAGCGAGCATAAGGATATGCTTAACAAATGGACTTGTTTTGTCGCGCATTAATATTTTCCAAGGAACTCTTCTTAACAGCACCCTGGTGGTTTCTCCTACACCGGGTTTAATATGATGGGTATTTTCAATCCCAAATTCAGCTTGAATTTTTTGGACAGCCTGCATCCCGAGAAATTCAGCCGTAATATTCTCATTTAACCGTTGTACTGCAATACCGCTTGCTTGCTCCAAAATTCCGGCAAACTCACCGGCAATAATGTCAATAAAGGTGTTGGACACGTCAGCATCCATCAACTCTTTGTAAAATTTGGCACCATGAAAATCATTTTTTCCGATATAGGTATTATTTAACACCGTCCGACTTACCAGCCCCGATACGGTTGAATTTAAACAAGCACTGGGAATAAGAAAATCTTCTCTAGTCCCAAAAACGCTCGTGCAATGGCCGGGATCAGCAAGGACGGCAAGCGTATCATCAAGATGAATTCCAAATTTTCCCTCATATCGACGGCATGCCTGCGTCAACTCCAACGAAATAGCTCCCTTTCCTGTCCAGCCGTCGACAAATTGAATCCTTCCTTCGGGATGTTCACCCAAAATATAGGCAATTGCATTTTCATCAATGCCCCGGTCGCGAATGATAGAAATACTGTAATGTGGCAGTGACACATTATAGCGTTTTTGGATATATCTTTTTATTAATATGCCGACAGGCGTTCCCGCCCTGGCCAAAGAAACCAGCACTGTATTTTTTCCTTTTAAAGAAAAAATTTGCTCAGCGGCAACACCGATGCATAAGGCTACCTTATGTTTATATTCGTGTAATGTATTCCAAAACAGCTCTATATAGTCTTTAGGCGGCTGATACTCAATCGGCAGAGATTCACTGTAATGGCCCCCTGTTTGAATTTTCAACTCCCTGTTTACTGTAGAGTCCTCAAGCTTAATCTTGCTTAAATCCTTTAACAGAAATAAACAATCATCCGGACTATAAGTACCAATCTCGGCAGGTTTATTTTTTGCTTGAAACATGACCATCACCTCCAGCATCAGAGAAAAAAACAAGCTTTAGCGAAGGAATTTGCGTCCTTTGCAATTCCTTTAGAAATGGAAGAAGACTCTCAGAGTCTATTTCTCTTTCAAAAAAAACAAATAATTCATCGTAATAGCCAGGTGGGATATTATAGACAAAATAAGGAATATCATGATCTTCCGGATTAGGAAAAGTCAATCCGAATGTTGCTCCGTAACCATCCTGATTTTCAATATGTACGGGGCTTCTAGTTGTTGACTGATAGGAAATACCGCTCCCCATGAAAGCGGAAATTCGCATCGGCACATACATGAATTCCCCTGTTCCAAGGCAAAGGGTTTTCTCTCCGGTTCTTAATTCCTTTAAAATTACCGCAGCTTCTTTTGCTTTTTGCTGGAGCAAGCGATTTTCTTCCGCCGCTAAGCCAAAACGGCCCGTTTCCTTAAGATAAAAAGCGTTATTTGCTAAATAAGATGTTTTGCTAAAATTAGCAGACAGTGTTAATTTTTCAACAGACATCCCATCAAATTTTGTTTCAAGGCCCTCTTCCGCCCTTTGTTCAATTTCCTTGGATTTCTTTACAGATACCTCACCCGTTAACAGGCTGATGACATGGATAGTAATACCTAGATCTTTTTCTAGGCGGGCAAATTCCCGCTGGTTTTCAGGCGAACGCCAATCCAAAAATGATACAACGGTATATAATTTCCTTGGAAACCGGGCATGAATTGAGCGAATAATATTAAGTGCCGTTTTCCCTGTTGTTATTTCATCATCGACCAAGATAATTTCCCGGTCATTTTCCATCATTTCTAGAGGAACATAGCATCGATGCGAGGTGGCATGGGAATGCTCTTCTTCAAAAGTAATGTCCGGATTCAGACCATCGATTTCCTCCCTGGTGGTATGAAAGAAATCCGCTTCCTTAAAGCAATCAAAGAAAGCGTGCCCAAGGGCGGTCGCTGTTTCGGCAAAACCAATTATTACAGGATTGATAGCTTCAGAGATAAATGGAGCGGGAATATAATCCTCATTCTGAAGAAAAGCTCTTAGCATTTGATCCTTTTCCACACAGTCTAATCCTTTCACGACCTCCAGAAACCGGGTGCCTAACAAGGCTGCTGTTAATAGACTTCTTTTTGGTTTAACAGGAATATGCTTGCCAAGCACCTTGCTGACAAACAAAAACGACCGCTTCTTATTTATTCGTGCTGCCATTGTAAAGAGCTCTTCGGGCGGCAGCTCATAGGGATTTTCCGTAATGTTAATAGTAACCTCGATTGCATTAAGAATTGGAAATGTATACCTCTTTTTTGATAAGGTCAATGTTTGTGAATTCTTCATGTAACACCCCGTAAAGCCGTGATTTTAACATTATTTTTTCTGCCCAGTAGTGGTGGGGCTTTATTTCATTCATTTTATTGGCAAAATCGCTTTTCATGACACCTATTTCACCTGTAGCCGCTTTGATTATATTTGATGCATCAACATATTCCTCATATGGGACAACATTTAGAGATTGGACAATTTTTATGTGAGACGGATGAATCACCGTTTTTCCGGATATTCCGTTGGCAATGTCCATTAGGGTTTCTCTCATCAGTCCATCGAGATTTTCTTCGATTAACCGCCTTCGCCAATGAAGCCCCTCATCCCCATAACGCTCACGGAATGGAGTTTGCCTTAGCTGCGGTTTTAGCATTCTGTTTTTAGCGGAAAAATACTCCCAAACTGGACCGGAAACAACATATGGACCGTCAATGCGCCCGAAAATATTCATGATATCTGATATGCAATCTCTTAAAATCGCAATATCGTAAACCGTTGTATCCGGACTGCGGCGAATCCCGTACAGCCCGCAGAAGTCAGTTGCACCGATACGGATATTTAAAACTATTTCCTTGTATCGATCAACTATTTGTTTAATTCTTACCAACTCTTCCATTCTTGTTTCCTTATGTATAACCCTGCCCGTTTCGAGAATCGGCATCGCATAAAAAGGATGTTCATTGGTATGGATTTTCGAGACTGCATGTAACAGCTCTGCCCCATTCTCCGAAGAAAATTTCGGAAGAACAACACCAGTTAATAGATGTACAGCATCTTCCAGCCGCTCTTTAACCGTTTGCAGCTGTTTTAGATTTCGAACTCGCACAAACATCAATGGCAGCTCCTCGATGCTTATAAACCCTTCCTTCAGTGCCCGGAATAATTTTTGCAGTTCATCAACCAGCAGACTCTCTGCCCCAAAAACCCTGCTATCACCGACAGCATCTTCGAGATCAATAACCACAGATGTTAAACCGGAAAGCTTTTTTGACAGGATTTCCTGATGAAAATTCGAGCGGTCCGCCGGCATGTATAAGGTTGCTCCCAGACCATAGGACAATAGCTCACGACCCGAATATTTATTAAATTCCTCAGGCCTTTTGTAGAAATACCGCATCAATTCACCTTCGTAAAAATATGTAAAAAAACGCATTTTTTTACTCCTCTTTATCGTAAAAAATAAGGGAGACAACTCACGTCAGCTCCCTTTCTTTCATGCGAAATTTATTATTAATGATTTTCTGTGCTATTTTCCTTCTTTTTGTTCATAAAATGAACCACAAATGTAGCGGCAAACGTTATTAGCAAGATGATAAAGAAGGTGACATGCCCTACATCAATATGGAAGACTGATAGAAGCATTTTTATAGATATTAGAAGGATTAGAATATAAGCGGTAGTTTCAAGCTCAGGAATCCGGTCAATTAATGATAAGAATACTCCGGCAACGCCTCGCATCATTAACACCCCTAGTATTCCGCCCAATAAAAGAACCCATACTTCACCGCTGACACCAAAAGCGGCAAGAACACTGTCAACAGAGAAGGCAATGTCCATTAACTCAACTGCAACAACGGTTCCCCAGAAGGTTCCGAAAAGACGAATGAGCAGGCCGCTTTGGTTCATGCCATGTGCCTCTTCATCCTCTGCTTCAGCAGCTCTTCTCTTATCCATGAAGTATTTTATCGACAGCCAGGCAAGATACCCTGCACCTAACACTTTTACCCACCAGAATTTGATTAAGTACACGCCAATTCCAATCGCAATAAAGCGGAACGCATAAGCACCCAGCAATCCATAGAAAAGGGCCTTTTTGCGCTTTTCAGGCGGAAGATGCTTTACCATTACAGCTAAAACGAGAGCATTATCTGCTGAAAGCAGACCTTCAAGAATCACTAATGTACCAATAAGTCCCCATGCTACCGGGTCTGTTAAAACTTCTCCCCACATTTCCCAATTAAAGAATTGGGCATACGTGTCTATAATTCCTTGCAATACTGCCATTAAAAAAATTCCCCCTGGATGTTCGCTATTTTTTGTTAAAAAGACCCAGCGAGCGCCGGGTCTCTGTTTTCTCTAATGAATTAACCAACCTGCAGGCCAAAATCAGTTGCCAGTGCTGCTAACCCGCCTTGGTAGCCGCTGCCGATAGCACTGAATTTCCACTCGCCGTTATGACGATACAATTCTCCAACAACAATCGCTGTTTCGATAGAGAAATCTTCGCCCAAATCATAGCGGATTAATTCTTGGCCGGTTTCTTCGTTGAAAATCCGTGCATATGAATTTGAAACCTGTCCAAAGTTCTGGTTACGGCTTCCTGCATCATGGATTGTAATCGTAAAGGCAATCCGTTGGATGTTGGCTGGAATAGCCGATAAATTAATGTTTACTTGTTCATCATCGCCATCACCTGCACCGGTCCGGTTATCCCCAGTATGTACGACTGCACCACCCGCACCTTGCGGATTATTGTAAAAAACAAAATCTGATTCGGTTGTGACTTTTCCGTTTTCGCCTAATAGAAACACAGAAGAATCCAAATCAAAGTCATTACCGCCATCATATTTATTGGTGTCCCATCCAAGTCCAACAACAACTTTTGATAAACCGGGATTTGTTTTTGTTAAATCAACTTTTTGACCTTTTGATAAACTGATTGCCATTTTTCTTTCCTCCTAATTGGGTGATAGTTTATTTACGAGTGTTCCTTTAAAAAGGTTTCAATTTTACAATAAAAATTTTTCACATATTAATTCATCCATTTTGGGGGTGTGTTTTTAGCCCAATAGATAGCTCCAAGGTTATGATGGGTTTGGAAATTATCCTTGAAAGTATGATAGTGAAAATTGAACCAGTACCCGGACTGCGGCGGCATATCCCTTCTTACATGGAATCGTAAAATATCTTTCCCTGTTTGGCTGTTTTTTATATGAAAAATCTTTTCGGAGTATCCTGCACCAGGTTCCTCAGTTATTACAAGATTCTTTAGGTCTTCCTCTGGAAATTGCAGAGCTGTTTGTTCAATCGCCGCTTCCATGTTCGGCAAAATTAGGTCGCGGAATTCATTTTCGATGACCGGCTTAATTTTTTGCCCGAATTTTTGATAGGATTGGGTTTCTGCCTGAAGTATCATTTCTCGTATAAAGCGCTCTCTATTAAACTTTGTTTCTTCGAAATATCCTTGAGAATACCCATCCTCTCCCGCTGGTATTTCGAAAACATCCTGATCTTTTGGCGACTCGGCATTGACAGCGTTCATTAACTGCGCAGGTGTGACGAGCCCGAAAGTTAAAATCGATATGAAAACAAAAAGTGATTTACGAATCCATTTATTCATCCTCGGTTCACCTTTATCCTGTAAAAAATATGTAATCTCTATAAATAAGTATACTGCTTTTTTCCAGAAATAGAAAAGCAGAATTATTTTTCAATAAAACCATAATGAAATTTTGCTGTTTGTCTTTTAATTACCTGAAATCCGTATTTTTCAAATCTCGAGCTTTTGTAATGGTCCTTTAAGACAACGCGATGTTTAGCCACTCGTACCGCCTCATTAATTGTTTCCATTCCCAGCTCTTCATAAATGGCAAATTGCCCTAAAGCCTTAATTCCCTCAGACTCTTTAATGCTTTCTTCAAACATTGGGTCAAAATAGACACAATCGACGGAGGCTTCTGCCTGCAGCTTTAAATAATCATAGGCAGTAGAATTGATGACTGTGATTCTTTTCATTGCTTGGTTCATTTCAAGGATGCCGGAATCCCACGATTGGAGACCCGCCTTTACAACGTAGGCCAAAAATTTCTGCCCTTCTAGTCCTGTGACTTTTCCCTCACTTCCGACGAGAAGGCCTGCGACTATTGCATCTCCGGCCAATCCAAGAGTGCAATCTAAAACGTTCATCCCTTTTTCCAGTTTGGCAGCAACAGCAAAAGGGTCATGCTCTCCTCTAAGGAGACGTTTGATGCGGAACATCGCGGAGTTTGGGTGAAAGAAAAAAGGCTCAGCAAATTCTGCCTTATGTAATTCCAGGCGTTCTTTGCCTACTACAAGACAATCGCTGTTTGTTTCCTTTTGTAATTGGCTAATGGATTTTTTCCTGCGGGGGATATAGGGTGCATCCAAGAGCTTTGAAATCTGAATTGCTTCTTCTTTCTTAAGCTGATTCGTTCTGCCTGAAGTGGTAATAAACATGGTATTCCATCCTATTTGTGTATTTAGTAGTAAAAAAGGACGGCTTTCGCACGTCCTCTTAAAATTATTAGCAATGAGCTTCTAATGCTCCTAATATATTTTGCATTACGGTTTCCATCGGCATTCCTTCGATATCATGGCGCGGGATAAAATGGACTACTTTATTATCCTTTAATAACGCCATCGATGGTGATGACGGTTCAATTCCTTCGAAATACTCGCGCATTTTTGCTGTTGCTTCTTTATCTTGGCCTGCAAAAACGGTGACGAGATGATCCGGTTTTTTCTCGCTGTTTAAAACAGCCTGGGTAACCGCCGGGCGGGCTAAACCGGCTGCGCAGCCGCAAACGGAGTTCACGACAACAAGTTTCGTGCCTGATAAGTTTTCCATAAATTTTTCAACGTCCTCTGCCGTTGTCAGTTCCGCAAAACCAGCGTTTGTTAACTCCTGACGCATTGGCATGACCATTTGTCTCATATATTCTTCATAAGCATTTGACATAGTTTACAACCTCCATAAATTTTAGTATGAACCCATTTACTCTTCTGTTTTCCTTGCTTCCGTCATTTGCTTCCAAACGGAGCCTTTTGCTTCTACCCCACCCTCGATTCGCTCAATTGCCATCTTGATTTGCATGCTTACCTCGAATTCAGGGTCATTCTCAGCAGCCTTTAGAGCTGAAAGCGCCTTTTCATCCCCAACCTCGTAAAGGAACATCGCTGCACGCCAGCGGATCAATTTGCTCGGGTCTTTCAAGGCTTCAAGCATTTCGTCCTGCGCTTTGGGGAAGCCGAGGTCCGATAAGCAATCGCCTGCTGTTCTTCGGACGGTTACGGTTTTATCCTTTAAAGCGCGGTATAACAGCGGCAATACCGCTTGGTCCTTAATCATTCCAAGATAAACAGTGGCAAGTCTGCGGACAGACGGCTTTTCATCAGAGAGTGCCTTTTCAAGCATTGGCAAATCCTCCAAATCCGGATCATCCATTTGCTCAAGCAGCTGGTAGCGGACCCGCCAATCAGGGTTACTCATGTCGTCAGCAGTCACTTTACGGCGTTTCAGCTTTGTTTTTTGCTCCGATTGAGTTTCGGCAGCTTGCGCTTTTTGGACGAGTTCTTCAAGGCGCTGCACGGGATAAGCCGCTATTAATTCCTCGACAACCTCGGGCCCAACCTGGTCCATTTCACCATACCTAACCCCTTGATTATCCCATTTCCTCAGCAATATATAATTATCCTCCGGAAGCTGGGCATTTTCCCGCGCTTTTAAAAAGTAGTCCGGCATTCCGAACCTTTTTTCAGAAATGCCATCTGTCAGCTTAACCTGAAGCGGAATCCCTTTGAACATTTGCACTTCCACTTTGATTTCACCAAAATGGTCGTTAATTGCTTTTGCGGTGTTTGCGATTTGGTCAGTATCTTCACCGAATGCGTGGCGGACCTTTGGTAGAAGTTCCTTCCAGTCATATTTAGCGTTGCGTTCAACAGCAAGAAAATCGGCCACATGATATACGCCCTTAATGCCGTCTATTTGCAGGACGGCTTGAATAACAGGTGGTGCATCCAGCGCTGTTTCCTTTTTATAATTATGGCTCTTGCCCATTGGAAGCTCATGGTCAAGAAGGATTTTCATCGTATTCGGACTTGGCGTCGGTTCAATTGACTTAATTTTCAACATACTCACCTTATTCATATGTTTTCTTTAACAAGTTTAACATAATGAGAGGAGTATATTCATGTAAGATGCCTAATAAATGGTTAGTTCTAATTTTCCATTTTCAAGGTAATTGTAGATATCCATTAAAAATTTGTAGATACCTTCTTAAATTTTGTAAATATATTTCCAAAATTGTAGATTTTATTTAAAAAATTGTAGATATCCAATTAATTTTTGTAGATATATTTCCGAGCAGCAAAAAAAGAGCACGCCCCGCGGCGCACCCTCACTCATTTTCAGCTAACTCGGCCAAATATGACCATCTTTCGATTAAATACTCCAATTTTTCGTTTAGCTCAGTTTCCTTTTTCATTAAATCCTGCAATTTTGAAAAATCGCTGCCCGCTCCCGCCATTTCGGTCGCAACTTCTTCAAGCCTCGCTTCAGTTTTGGAAATAATTTCATCAATTTCTTCCCACTCTTTTTTCTCTTTAAAGGTCATTCTCTTCTTTTTTTCCTTTTCAGGGGCTTTTGAAGCTGGAGTGGAAGTGGATGCCGGTTTCATAACTTCCTTAGCAACCGTTTCCTTTTCCAAATACTCCGTATAATTCCCGAAAAAGAAATCAATCTGCCCTTCGCCTTGTAAAACTAAAAGCTGTTCGGCAACTTTATCAAGAAAATAACGGTCGTGGGAAACAGTAATCACCACACCTGGAAACTCCTCAAGGTAGTCTTCCAAAACCGTCAATGTCTGAGTATCAAGATCGTTGGTCGGCTCATCAAGCAGCAAAACATTCGGTGCTGTCATCAGGATTTTCAATAAATACAAACGGCGTTTCTCCCCGCCCGATAGCTTGCGAATTGGCGTCCCATGCGTATATGGAGGAAATAAAAAGCGCTCGAGCATTTGTGCCGCAGAAATCGTCTTCCCGTCTGATGTCTCAACGATTTGCGCTGTTTCCTTGATATATTCAATCATCCGCTTATTTTCGTCCATATCCTCGCTTTCCTGGGTATAGTAGGCGATTTTCACAGTAGCACCCATATTGAACTCTCCCTCATCAAGAGGGATGCGCTTAGCAAGGATATTTAATAATGTCGATTTACCAGTTCCGTTCCTACCGATTATGCCAATTCTATCCCCCGGTTTGACAAGCAAATCAAAGTGGTTAAGGATTGCCTTTGCACCATACCGCTTGGATGCATCTTTTAGTTCAAATACCTGCTTACCTAAGCGGCTGCCATTCAAAGAAATATCAAGCTTTTCACCTGACGACTTTCCGCTTGAGAGCTTTTCGTCAAGCTCTTCAAAACGCTGAATCCGCGCCTTTTGTTTCGTCGTCCTCGCTTTTGCCCCGCGCCGGATCCATTCCAGTTCTCTTCTGAACAGGTTCTTTCTTTTTTCAAATGTGGCCGCCTCATTTTCCTCGCGGATCGCTTTTGCCTCCAGAAAAGCGGCATAATTGCCTTTATAGCTGTATAAATTGCCGCCATCAAGCTCAAACATCCTATTGGTAACCCGATCCAAAAAGTAGCGGTCATGGGTGACGAGGAGGATGGAGCCCCTATATCGGCTCAAGTAATCCTCAAGCCACTTAACGCTATCAAAATCAAGGTGGTTTGTCGGTTCATCCAAAATAAGCAAATCGGGTTCAGCGATTAATACCTGTGCTAACGCAACCCGTTTCTTCTGGCCCCCGGACAAACTGCCAACTCTTTGGGTAAAATCTTCAATGCCCAATTTTGTTAAGACCGACTTGGCATTTGTGCTTGCATCCCAGGCGTCCAAAGCATCCATCTGCTTCTGCAGACGGAAAAGTTCATCCTGAAGTTTCACATCATCTGGTGCAGCATTTAGCTCCATAAGTATATTTTCATATTCCCGCATCAGCTTAAGGATTGGCGCATCCCCGTGAAAAACTTGTTCTAGTATTGTCCGGTCCATCTCAAAATCAGGCTGCTGCGATAGGTAAGCAATGGAATAATCTTTACCGGAAATGATTTTTCCTTCATCAGGCACATCCAAACCTGCCACGATTTTTAACAATGAAGATTTTCCGGTTCCATTTACCCCAATCAGCCCGACACGTTCTTTTTCGCCGATGGTAAACGAAATATTAGAAAATAATTGCTTTTCTCCGTATGTTTTTGAAACATTTTCGACTGTCAGCATTTTCATGATTGTTGACCATTCCATTCACGGTAAAATTGTTCTAAAAACGATTGCATCATTAGCTGCCTTGGCTCCGCCATTTGTATTGCCGTCGCGGTATTCAATAAATCTTTTAATTTTAATAATTTTTCATAGAAATGATGGATGCTCGTTGATTTTCCTTTTCGATATTCTTCCTGGCTCATTGTTTCCCTCACCATGATAGTGGGGTCATAGATGGACTGCCCTTTTTTGCCGCCGTAAGCAAATGCTCTTGCAATGCCTATCGCGCCGATGGCATCCAGCCGATCTGCATCCTGAACAATTTCTGCTTCCACCGATGAAAGCTTGCTGCCATGACCGCCTTTATAAGAAATAGAAAAAATAATCTCCCTAATGTGATTTTTTTCAGCTTCTTTTAAGGGGATCGTCTCCATAAAGCTCTCAAGTTTCTGTCTCCCTGCTTCTGCGCTGTAATTCAGCTTTTCATCAGGAATATCATGAAGCAGGGCAGCCATTTCTATGATAAATGGGTCGCCCTGCTGTTCTGCTTTGCTAATATGTATGGCATTCCGTCTGACACGGTCCACATGGAACCAGTCATGACCGGTTGAATCCTCACCTAATTGATTGCGGACAAATTCTTCCGTCTGCTCTATAATTTTGTCTATCAAATTTAGCACCTGCCTTTATCCTTGCTATTTTAACACGAATATCAGCCAAACAAGAAAAAATAACCCCGAAAAAGCGAGGTTATCTTTTTTATTTTAATCCATTAAACCAGCTGATGCCGAGTGTATTTTCCCCTGCATGGACACCGATGACGGCCCCTAATGGTGCATCAAGCACATTCAGTTCCGGATACCGTGTTTGAATTTCCTGCCGCCAATCAATTGTATGGTCTTTATGCAGACCATACAATAAATACACTTCTTTAAAGCGATGCTTTTCATAAGCCTGTTTAAAATATTCGAGAATTTTATCCTTGGCCTTTTTTTCGCTGCGGACTTTTTCCTTCACATATAAAGCTCCGTTATCGAATGAAATCACAGGCTTTACATTTAACATGCTCCCTAAAAAGAATTGCACGCCCGACATTCTGCCGCCGCGATGAAGCTGCTCGAGACTTCCAACCAATACGTATGTCTCGTTTGTATCTCTAATCTCTTCCATTTGTTTGATGACGTGTTCCAGATTATGACCTTCCGCCAATAATTCCATTCCTTTTTTCATCAATGCCGACATTGGCAGAGTAAGAATGTTTGAATCAAAAATTGTTACTGAGATATCCACCAGCTTTGCGGCCTGCTCACTGGAAGAAACTGTACCGCTCAGCTTCCCGGAAAGATGGACAGCGACAATTTGATCATAATCTTTAGAAAGCCTTTCGAACACTTCCTGAAAAGCCCCCACTGAAGGCTGGGATGTCTTTGGAGGGCTTTTAAGGTGCTTTAACCTCTCAAACAATTCATGTGAAGTCAAGTCAATCCCATCTGCAAATACCTCTCCGTCAAGAATAACGGACAATGGAACACTATATATATCAGGATGTTTTTTTAATTCTTCATCTAAATAAGCAGTGCTATCAGTCACCCATGCCGTTTTAACCACGGTCATCTCCCCTTGCTGGAATTTTAGTACCTACTACTAATAGTAACTGTAATTCCGAATATTGTAAATATTTATAACGCCTAAAACAAACAAACCGGCAAAATGCCGGCTTGTCATTAGCTAAGTAGTGCTTCGATATCTTTGGCAATTTCACTTGGCTTTACAGTCGGTGCAAACCGTTTTACAACGTTTCCCTTTTGGTCAACAAGAAATTTCGTGAAGTTCCACTTGACTGTATTAAATCCCAAGATTCCCGGTGTCTGCTTTCTAATATAGACGAACAGCGGGTTAGCGTATACGCCATTTACATCGACCTTTGCAAACATCGGAAAGGTGACGCCGTAATTTAATTCGCAAAAGGATTTAATATCCGCTTCCGTCCCAGGCTCCTGACTCATAAACTGATTGCAAGGAAAACCCAGAACCGAAAAACCTTTTTCTTTATACGCTTCATAAAGTCCTTGAAGCTCCCGATACTGAGGTGTAAAACCGCAGTTGCTGGCAGTGTTGACAATGAGCAGAACCTTCCCATCAAATTGCTTCAGTGATATTTCCTCTCCATCTATGGCTTTTGCCTTAAACTGATAAATCGACATCCAAGTCTCCCCCTTTAGCTGCCACTTCCGTATTCCTCAAGTTGTTGCAATGTAGCAATCATAAATTCCATCATCTCAGCAAAGTCCTCCATTTGCTCCTCTTTGACAATTCTCTCAAAGTCAATGGAAATGATAAGGCTGATATTTTTTGACTTTTCTAAAGGGTTATATTCAACAGACTGGGAGATTTTCCTTGTTTCCCCCCAAATATTTTGGAAAATTTTATATAATCCATAAAAATCCCTTTGGTTTTCAGGGAGTTCAAGTGAAAATTGCAGCTTCACATAGCACCCGGCATTCTGCTCTGAAAGTGACTCTTGGAGGAGTTCCGCTGCTAAGTTGTTTAGCTTTGCTTCTAATTCCATTTTCGCATGAATCGGAAGCCTGCTTTCCCTTAAAACAAAGCTGATCGTAAACAATCGGGACATTTTCGCCAGATTAAGCCAATCATTGCGATCGGTTACAAGGATTTCCCCGCTCATATCCAAATCATAAAGGGCGCCTTCGATAACGACCTTCATGTTATCAAAGGCTGTTGGATCAAACATACTACGCTTCGACTCCTTTAGAATAGGCCTACCGCATTCCCATTTTCATCTACATCCATATTCAAGGCCGACGGTTTTTTCGGCAGGCCTGGCATCGTCATAACCTCACCTGTTAAAGCAACGATAAATCCTGCACCTATTGATGGTTTGAATTCCCTTACCGTAACGGTAAAATCTGATGGTCTACCAAGCTTTGACGGATCGTCCGATAGGGAATACTGCGTTTTCGCCATACAAACAGCTAAGTAGGACCAGCCATTTTTTTCAAAATCCTGCATTTGTTTTTTTGCTTTTGGCGAAAACTCGACATCTTTGCCGCCGTAAACCTTTTGGACAATGGTTCTTATCTTCGTATCAATCGGGTCTGCCATGTCATATAAAGGGTGGAAATTGTTCTTTTCCTTACTGATAACAGATAAAAGGGTCTCAGCCAGTTCGATTCCGCCTTCGCCTCCCTTTTCCCAAACCTCTGTCAAAGCGGCGGAGACGTTTTCCCGTTTGCACCATTCCAATAGTGTCTGAATTTCAAGGTCAGTATCTGTGATAAATTTATTTACGGCGACAACAACTGGCAGCCCAAAGCCTTTAATCGTTTCTATATGTTTTTGCAAATTGGCAAAGCCAAGTGTTAGCGCCGGGATATTTTCCTCTGCTAAATCCTGCTTCGCCACACCGCCATGCATTTTTAAAGCCCGAATGGTAGCGACAATGACAACAGCCTCAGGTTTAATCCCGGCTATTCTCGATTTGATATGTAAAAACTTTTCCGCTCCCAAATCGGCCCCAAAACCCGCTTCCGTGACCACGTAATCTGCTAATTTTGATGCAGTCAGTGTCGCAATCACACTGTTACAGCCATGTGCGATATTCGCAAAAGGACCGCCATGGACCAGGGCCGGCGTATGTTCAATCGTTTGGACAAGGTTTGGTTTTACCGCATCTTTTAATAATAAAGTCAATGCCCCTGAAACCCCTAAATCACCCACCGTTACCGGTTCCTTATTGTAATTGTAGGCGACTGCAATTCTCGCTAACCGTGATTTCAAGTCTTTTATATCTGTTGCTAAACATAATACTGCCATGATTTCAGACGCAACAGTGATGTCAAAGCCATCCTCCCTTGGCATCCCCTGAAGCGGTCCGCCAAGTCCTACAACAACCTTCCGGAGGGCACGGTCATTTAAATCTACCGCCCGTTTCCAAACAATTCTGCGCGGATCGATATTGAGCTCATTCCCTTGCTGAAGGTGGTTATCAATAAACGCAGCAAGGGCGTTGTTTGCCGTCGTTATTGCATGAAGGTCGCCGGTAAAATGCAAGTTTATATCCTCCATTGGGAGAACTTGTGCATAGCCTCCTCCGGCAGCCCCTCCCTTTATGCCCATCGTCGGACCCAAGGACGGTTCCCGTATCGCAATCATTGCTTTTTTGCCAATGCGGTTAAAAGCATCTCCCAATCCAACAGTGACCGTCGATTTCCCTTCTCCGGCAGGGGTTGGACTAATCGCAGTTACGAGAATAATTTTCCCGCTTTCTTTTGTTTTTAATTTGGCCAGTGCATCGGTGGAAAGCTTTGCTTTATATTTGCCAAACAGTTCAAGATCATCTTCTTCAAGCCCAAGCCTATTTGCAACATCTACAATCGGCAGCATTTTTGAGCCTTGAGCAATTTCAATGTCCGATTTTACACGAATCTCCATTGCCAATTCAATCCCCCGCATTCTTTATATTTAATGAGTAACTACCTTTAAATTGTATCAAAAAGAAGTTTTCATTCCGACAGATAATTATGAACAAATTATTATCTTTTCTGAATTTAGAATAATGTTTATAATAGAATTATCAAATTTTAAAAATATTCATTGATTTCTTTTACTAACCATTGTATTAATGAATATAACTTTTTTAATTATAAAGGGGATGGTCACTTGCCTATTAACATTCCGAAACTTCTTCCAGCCCGGGAAGTTTTAGACCAGGAAAACATTTTTATCATGGACGATGAGCGGGCGACGAGCCAAGATATCCGGCCATTAAAAATTTTAATCTTAAATTTAATGCCAGAAAAAGAAAAAGCGGAAACGCAGCTGTTAAGGCTATTGGGAAACTCTCCGCTGCAGGTTAATGTGAAATTTTTAAAAACATCCTCGTATGAATCCACCCATACGAGCAAGCAGCATTTAGAGATGTTTTACACAACCTTCTCTGAAGTCAAGAATCAAAAGTTTGATGGGATGATTATTACCGGTGCGCCTGTCGAGTTATTAGAATTCGAACAGGTTAAATATTGGTCGGAATTAACCGAAATCATGGATTGGACCAAAACTAATATTACCTCGACACTACATATTTGCTGGGGAGCACAAGCCGCACTTTTCCATCATTATGGAATTGGAAAATTCGAGCTTACACGGAAATGCTCCGGCATTTATTCCCATCGAATTTTTGAACAAAATGATATTTTATTACGGGGCTTTGATGATCAATTCTATGCGCCGCACTCACGCTATACGGATGTTTCAATTGAAGCCATCAAAAGCAACCCTCAGTTAAAATTATTAGCTGCTTCCGAGGATGCCGGCGCATTACTAATCGCCTCAACAGACCGAAAGCATGTCATGATAACTGGTCATTTAGAATATGAATCTGATACATTAGCACAGGAATATGACAGAGACTTATCTAGGGGCCTCGAAATTCACATGCCGGAAAACTATTTTCCAAATAACGACCCGACCCAGCCGCCAATCAATCGCTGGCGCTCTCATGGCCATTTGTTCTTTTCCAACTGGCTCAATTATTATGTGTATCAGGAAACCCCATATTTTTGGGGATAAAGCATCGGGATTTCCCGATGTTTTTTTTTTGATTGTTATGACCAAAATAGAGGTGGAAAAGGAGGGATATAGAATAGAATCCATTGTCGGACTTCACCGCAATCATTTTGGGGAAATTATTAGTTTTATTACCTCTGAGGGGCGTGTAATATCATATCGGAAAGCATTACTCGAAGCAGAGAGCGGATTACTAGCAGGCATACAAATGCAGGAGGATGGAAACGGAAATGCCTATTTAAGCCCTGCTGAGGAAGAAAGCTTTGACCATTATCCGAACCTATTTTAAATGAAAACTCGTCGATTGGCGAGTCCGATAGGACGGTTCATGAGACGTAGTTGAATTTATATTTCCTATTAGCTAAAAGAGGCAGTCAGTTGACCGCCTCTTCTTTCATTATTCATTCTCATTTATTTTCTGAATTTCTCTTAAGGCGTCTATCCGTTTTTCGTCTTCTTCAAAAAACTGGACCAAATCACCGATCCGGTCAATGGAATCCCAGCTCAAATGATGCTCAATTCCCTCTACATCCTTGTAGATGTTCTCTTCTTTTACGCCTATGATTTTAAGGAACTGCTCTAGCAAATCATGTCGGAAAACAAGCCGCTTGCCTATTTTATTCCCTTTTACTGTTAAGCTGAAGCCTCTATATTTTTCATATACCAAATAGTCATCTTTATCGAGTTTTTGAACCATCTTTGTAACTGAGGAGGGATGGACGGACAATGCTTCGGCAATATCGGATACCCTGGCATATCCTTTTTCTTCTATCAAATTATAAATTTGTTCAATATAATCTTCCATACTGGGTGTTGGCATCCGATACCCTCCATTAAACAGAATCAACTTAAAGTTTACTATAGAAAAATAAGGGTGACAAGGTTGATTATCACATTAACGTTCAGCGAACTTTAGATGGTTGCGTTTCAAATAAAAACTTCACCCTATTTTCCTGCTCATCTAAATACAGCCTGGCATTAAAGGTTTTCTCGTTACTGCTAAAGCCTTCAATGACCTCGGTTTTTCCTTCTGTCAAAAGCAGCTTAATATTTTTCTGCGTTATATTTTTCCCTAGAATTTTTTTTGAAATCGTAAAGTTACATTTATTTTTTTGATAGTTTGAACAGCCATAAAAACTTCCCTTGTCGACAATCGAACCATCACATTTCTTACAGGTTCCAAGCTTTGTAGGGGCTTTTTTGGACGCTCGCTTACCTGGAGTGAAATTTTCGGTTAGTTCCTCAGAAAACGTCCAATTGGCCGCTTGACCGACTCCAGTTGTAATTAAATGGTGAACCATCTTTTTTGTGTGCTCCATAAATTGTTTTGGGGAGGCTGCTCCCTCAGAAATTTCCTTTAGCTTTTGCTCCCATTTTGCTGTCATTTCCGGCGAAGCAAGAATTTCCTTGCCAATCGCCTCAATAAGGATTTTAGCCTTGGCAGTTGCATAAACCATATTTTTTCTAACTTCGATATAAGCCCGATCTTTTAGCATGGTGATAATGCCTGCTCTCGTTGCTTCTGTTCCAAGCCCTTCCGTCTTGGTCAGGATTTTCTCCAGTTCTTTATCTTCAATATGCTTTCCGGCTGACTTCATTAGCGTTATTAGCTGACCTTCGGTATATCGCTTTGGAGGCTGTGTCTGGCTTTCTTTCACGTCCACCTTGACTGTTTTGCCCTGCTCTCCTTTTGCCAGAAGCGGCAGTGACGGCTCGTCATCCTGATCCTTATGATTGATGACCTTCCTAAAGCCCTCTTCAATTTGCACTTTTCCCTTCGAGACAAACTTTGCCCGTCCATCTACCATAGTAATCACGGTCGTATATTCAAAAACGGCCTTGTGATAATGGGCGGCAATTAAACTCCTAACCACCAAATCATATAGTTTTTGTTCATCGGCGCTAAGCTTTTCAATATTCGGTATTTGTTCTGTCGGGATGATTGCATAGTGGTCGGTCACTTTTTTCTCGTTTACATATCTTTTATTCTCCGCTATTGAATCAACAGGCAATGGGAAAAAACCTTGATAGTCTTTTAGATGGCTTATTTTATTTAGAATATCGGGGAAATTGGCTGCTTCCTCTTTCGTCACATAACGAGAATCAGAACGAGGGTAAGATACGTATCCTTTTTGGTAAAGCTGCTGCAGAACATCCAAAGTCTTTTTCGGTGAAAATTTATAACGTTTATTGGCATCAGCTTGCAATGCGGATAAGTTATAGAGAAGCGGCGGTAAAAATTCTTTCCGCTCACATTGAACATCGTCGACTTCCGCGTTCTTCCCACGGCAAAATGCTGCTACCTTTTCTGCCATCTCCTTGGTGTTAACACGAGTTTCACCATCGTTTTGCCATTTGCCCATGTACTTTTTATCATTAATTAAAAATTGTGCCATGACTTCCCAAAACGGTTCAGATTTAAAATTTTCAATCTCTAACTCCCGCTTTACAATCAATGCTAGCGTAGGAGTTTGTACTCTGCCGACTGAAAAAACATCTGAAAAGCCCTGTTTCTGAAGGAGGAGGCTGTACAGCCTTGAAGCATTCATTCCCACTACCCAGTCTGCACAGGCCCGGGTATAGGCTTCAAAATAAAGATTTCGGGTGTCTGTTTCTTCCAGCAGCTTTTTAAAGCCTTCCCGAATAGAATTAGGGGTTAGCGAAGAAATCCACAGCCTTTTCATTGGCTTACGGCAATTTGTCAGTCTTAAAATATTGCGGATAATTAGTTCCCCTTCCCTTCCTGCGTCACCGGCATGGATAATTTCGGTCACTTGCGGGTCGGATACTAATTTTTTTATCACAGCAAATTGCTTCGCTTTATCCTTCGTTACTTCATAATTAAATTGCTCTGGCATAATCGGCAGATTCGTTAAGGACCACTTCTTCCATTCCGGTTGATATTTCTCCGGCTGAACCAGTTGACAAATATGCCCAATGGCCCATGTAACATAGCCTCCATCAGGAAAAAGCTCGTTTGGAAAAATTTCAATAAAACCATTTTGTCTTTTATGTTTAAAGATGGATGCCAGGGTAGAGCCTTGATCAGGTTTTTCGGCAATGATTAGTTTCATCATAATTACTCCCTTTTTAATAACATCTCCTCTCTCATTTTACCTTTTAAAATTATTTTCGTATAGCGGCTATGGAAGCAATCAAATAATTCCCTTATAAAACGCAATTTCAATTTTTCTGAAGCATAAAGGAGGCGGAATTTTGGATTAATTTACAATATATTTCGCTCCCACTACAAAAACCTTAGGAACTATTGCGGAATGCTTTTATGGTCCCGGGAGCTCGTTTCCTCGCGGTTTCTGCTCATTACAAAATTAGATATTAAAAGGCTAAAATTTAATGTCTCCAGTATTCTCCTGCCCTCACCTCAATTGGACAAGTGAATATTATAAATGTAAATTACCGGAAATTGTAAATTTTTATAAAAAAGGAGGAATATCTATTACATGGTTGACTCTTTGAATTCAACAGGGTCGGTTAAGCTCCCATATTTGGATGGATCGGAGTCGACGATATTAAACCGACCTTCAGCACTTGATTTTGCGAGAGATTTATTAGATTACGATGTCATTTCATTTGATGTTTTTGACACTTTGTTATTGAGACCGTTTGCAGAGCCTCATTATTTATTTATGGTAGTGGGAGACAAGCTTAACAGTGTGAATTTTATGTCTATACGGATGAAAGCGGAAAAGGAAGCGCGTGATCGTGCGGAGGTTAAGAAGGGAAACAGGGAAGTATCAATATACGATATATATGAATTTATTGAGCAAAAAACAGGTATAGAGCGACAGTATGGAGTTCAGGCAGAATGGCAAACAGAATTAGAGTTTTGTATCGCCAATCCCTATATGAAAGATGTTTATGAAATACTTAAATCACAAAACAAGAAAATAATTGCAATTTCAGATAGCTATTTAACAAAGGCGATGATTGTACAGATATTGGAAAAGGCGGGATTTAGCGGATTTTTTGATGTTTTTGTTTCCTGTGAAAACAATGGCAGTAAACAAGATCATCAATTATTCAATATAGCACTGCAAAAATTAGGCAAGGATATCCGGATGGTACATGTCGGGGAAAATATCGAGTCAGATATAAAAAGTGCTCAGGAACTAGGATTAGCAGCAAGATATTACCATAATGTTCATGAAACAGGAAATCAATATCGTGCAGACGGTATGTCTGAGTTGATTGGTTCCACCTACGGCGGGATTGTGAATATGCATTTGCATAATGGAAGTAAGCAGTACACACCATATTATGAATATGGTTTTATTTACGGTGGTTTGTATATATTGGGCTACTGTAAATGGATTCGTGATTATGCAAAACAGAATAATATTGATAAAATTTTGTTCCTTTCAAGAGATGGGGATATTTATCATAAAGTATTTAATTTTCTAAATTCAAATATAGATAATGAATATGTTTACTGGTCTCGAATTGCCAATATGAAATATACGATTGAAAAAAATCGCTATGACTTTTTGAATCGAATGGTAAAACATAAGGCAAGTGGTATTTTAAAAATTACAATAAAATGCCTATTAGAATCTTTGGATTTAGGGGAAATGGCAGGTTTGTTATCTTATTATCAACTAAAAGAAGATGACCTGATTCATAAAGACAATGTTAAAATCATTCAATCATTTTTTGTGGAAAATTGGCAGTTTGTTGTGAAAAAATTATCTGAAGACGATGAAATAGTGAAAGAGTATTTTCAAAACCTCATTCAGGGATGTAAAAAGGTTGCAGTAGTGGATGTTGGCTGGATTGGGTCCGGTGGTGCAGGAATAAAATATTTAATTGAAGATAAATGGAAATTGAATTGTGAAGTCCACAGCTTAGTAGCAGGTTGTCGACACTCTAACTACACGGGTAATCTAAGTCAAATAATGAAAAAAGAAATAGAAGTTTACATTTTTTCTAGAATGTATAACAGAAATTTATACGATATCCACTCAAGCACTAAACATCTTAACATCTATTTTGAGTTATTTACTCAGGCTTGCTATCCTTCATTTTCGGGCTTTAAGAAAACCGAAGATGGGTATAAATTAACATTTGACGTACCGGAAGTAGAAAACTATAAAATTATAAAGCAAATTCATAATGGGATATTTGATTTTGTTAAATTGTATATAAAAACATTCGCAAATTATGAGTATCTATTTAATATTTCTGGTTACGATGCGTATATGCCATTTAGAATGATAATAAAAGATCTTCGTTTTATAAGGAAATACTTTGGTGAATTGAGTTTTTCTAGAGGTGTGATTGCAGATACTGAAAATCAAACCTTTGAAACACTAACTGAGCTAATGGATCAGGCAGGACAATAGAAGACAAATATAGGAGTTTATAGAGGTAGGTGCATGATTATATCAAGTTCAGAACTGGATAGTAGTTGCGATGAAAATCGGCTTGGATTTTTTGGCGCTGATCAAAAGATTCAAATCAACGAAAATTCCACACTCCTTTTAACATCAGATTTTTCAAATTTAAAGATTATGGCTTTTGAAGAACACAAAAAAATATTGCAACTAGTTGTTGATTATTTCGTACCGGAATCAAGTCTGGTAATAACACCGCATCCCGATGATCTTATGTACTATGATTATCTATTTCCTCAAGCAACTGTTATAAAAAAGAAAATTCCATCCGAGTTACTCCCCTTTGTTTTTAGCAGAAAACCAAAAACAATAATAACTTTAACACCCACTAAAATCTGGAACTTAACTGGATTTTTTGAAAATTGCTTACTGTTTTCCACCGATTATGTTAATAATTTTACGATTACACATCAATATTACTGTGCACTAAAAATAATTAACGAATTGTTCAAAAATTATGAACTTTTTGAAATGAATACAGATAAACTGCTGCTGGAAAATTTATTAAACATTTCCGGAAATCAATTAGGCAGCATCGTTAAGAGCTGCAAGAATTTAAGTCAAATTCCTGCTAAAAGTGTTGTTCTAATTGATGATTTTAATAATGAAATATTGCCCAATGCTAAAGAAATCGTAAATTTTTTTAAATCAACAGATAAGGAATCTATCATAATTTTTCTAAATTCGAATAAGGAATATCTGTTCTATGATTACCCTGACAAAGAAATTTTAGAGTATTTAATCCCGGTTGAAATACTGCGATTCAGCACTGTTGATGAAACTGACCTCGAGGCAAAAACAATTTTTGTTTGTACAAAAAGGAAGGATCAAAGGAAAATGATAAAGGACCAATCATTTGAAAAAACACTAAAAAGTTCAAAAGAAATCATAAAAGTAAAGGCAATGTCAGAGGAACAGTTAAGAATAAAAATTTTAGAAGGCATTTTAGAGGCGACTGAAAAAAGGCTGGAGCATTATATCAAGTTGGAATCGGAACTTAGAAAAAAGTTGAATATAAGAATGACAGAATGAAAGGAAAAGCCTGATTACCAGTATTCTTCGTCTCATCATTATAAAAGGGGGCTGTCTAAAGCCCCTGGCTATATTTTCTTAAATGGTTTTATTGAAGATTCCTCGGTGTACCAATTCTCTTCAGGAATAATATTCGATACAGTTAAAATAAGTGAAGGAATTCGTTCAACGTCAAAAACAATGGCGCCTATTATCTTCGTAAACATAATAAAGGCAGTGCCATGTGAAAATTTGCCCAACTCTTCCCCAATATGCAGGAGAGACATCATGATCACCTGTTTTTCAGCGTCTTCTATCGCAACCGTCGGAGAGAACCGTAATATCCATTCCTCGCCCTCAATTGAAAATCGAAACACTCACATCCCCACCCCAGCATGGAAAAGTTATTAGTTTAACATATTGAGGAAAGGATGTTTTTATGTCCATTAGCCAAAAAATTTGGCAGGTTTTCTTTCGTTAAAAAACGTTTAGATTTTTGAGGAAAAACCTTCCGCCCTTTCTTGACTGTCCATATTTGTTATTGTATATTTAAAGCATCATGAAATCGAATACATTTGCTTATGGCATGTTTTTGTTCCATGATAATATTTATTCTTTGGCACCATGTATGAGGGTGTCCTGAAAGGCTTAGGAGGAAGAAGTACATGCAAAATGGTAAAGTAAAATGGTTCAACAACGAAAAGGGCTTCGGATTTATCGAAGTTGAAGGCGGCGACGATGTATTCGTACACTTCAGCGCTATCCAAGGCGACGGCTATAAATCTTTAGAAGAAGGCCAAGAAGTTTCTTTCGAAATCGTTGAAGGAAACCGCGGACCTCAAGCTGCTAACGTTGTTAAATTATAATCAATCATAAATGTTGAAAGGCTGACAGTATTGTCAGCCTTTTTTACGTCAGCTTTTTTCCATATTCCTGAATTTTTTGCCCGACGGTACATTGTGAAATACAAAACCGGTGGGCAGTTCTCCGGCCCCCTTCCCTTTTTAATTGCCGATGTACAAAACAACCTTCACAGTATTCATTCAGCAAATGTTCCACTTGAGTAAAAAGCGCTTTTCTGGCTGATTCTTTCACAAAGATAAGACACCCCGCTCCATTAAAGAATAATCGTTTTCGCAAAGATATTTTTCCCTTCCAACGCCTGGGTTGCAAGCTTATCAGCTTCTTTATTGTCATTTCGTGGGATAGCTGTGTATTTTGGATAAATGCCAAGTTGTTTAATTTTTTCCTCAATCCGGTCCAGCCAACGGTTCAAGTTTTCTTCATAACAAGGCCATTCACCCTCCAGCTGTTTTAAAACGACCTGGGAGTCACCTTTAAATTCGCATGATTGATGCTGCACACCGAGATCTTCCAAAATATTGAGGGCAAAATAAAAAGCGGCATATTCTGCCTCGTTGTTTGTATCCATTTCATCAAAAAGTTCATTGGCGCGAATACGGTATTTCTTTTTTCCCTGCTGAAAAAAGATAACTGCGCCAAGACCAGCCTGATTGGTTTCCTTGTGAAATCCGCCATCAAAATAAACGGTTATTTCTTGAGGTTCCTCTTCTATTTCTGTCAACAGCTTTTTCATTTCCTTTAGAATCCAAGATGTCCCTTTTTCATCATAAAAATACAGGTCGATCGCTTTCCCCGATCGCTCGAGCTCTTCCCCAAGCTGGACAGCTGTTTCAGCGGAAGCCCATTCGGAATTACATTTCACTTTTTCATTACTTTTTAATTTATGCACCCATTCAAGCTTATATTTCACTGATATTCAACCTTTCTAATTGATTATTATGGTGAATAATGTATCCATCTATATAAATTCATTTATATCATACCCAGAAGCGTCATAGAAAATATTTTCCTGCAACGTATAGGTAATATATGATAAACTTTCAGTTAGGTTATGATGGGGGAATTTTGAAAACGGAGGCACTAGCACCATGAAAAAACCACTGTTCGCAGATTTAAGCCTAATTTTAGTGACAATGATTTGGGGAATGACATTTGTTTTAGTGCAAAATGCGATAGATTTTTTGGAACCATTTGCGTTTAATGGAATACGCTTCTTTATTGCCGCAGTTTTGCTCATTTTCGCTTTAATCCTATTTGAAAGAAAGCAGCTTAAACAAATAAATATAAAATTAATTATTTCCGGAGTTTTTATTGGATTTTGGCTCTATTTGGGTTATGTTACGCAAACAATCGGCCTTTTGTATACAACATCTTCGAAAGCCGGTTTTATCACAGGACTTAGTGTTGTTCTGGTCCCTTTATTTTCGATGTTTTTAATGAAACAAATTCCAGGTAAAAACGCGATTTTTGGTGTTCTTACAGCGACTGTTGGTTTGTTTCTGCTGACCATGACGGATATATCGGCATTAAATATTGGGGATGGATTTGTTTTTGTTTGTGCCATCAGCTTTGCGATGCATATTATTTTAACAGGAAAATTCTCAAGCAGATATCCGACTTTACTTTTGACCGTTATCCAAATCTCAACTGTTGCTATTCTTTCCACTATTTCTTCTTTCATTTTTGAAGATTGGCGGAAGTCATTTCGGGCTGACATTTTATTATCACAAGATGTTTTAATCGCTTTAGTAATTACCAGTATTTTTGCAACAGCAATTGCTTTCTTTATTCAAACAAACTTTCAAAAGTATACGTCTGCAACAAGGGTTGCCCTTATATTTGCCTTGGAGCCGGTTTTTGCAGCCATAACGGGCTATTTTTGGGCTCAGGAACGTTTATCCTCCAGCGCTTTTATTGGTTGCATCCTTATTTTTATGGGAATGATTTTCGCTGAACTGCCGGCCAAGAAAATCTTCATATTGAGAAAAAACAAGAGTATCGGAAGCTAAATGAAAACTCGCCGATTGGCGAGTCCGATAGGACGGTTCATGAGGCGTAGTTGAATTTATACTTTCCTATTAGCGAAAAAAGGGGCTGACTTTAATGGTCAGCCTCCTTTTTTAGATTGCCAACAATTCGTGATTTTTCACAAAACTGATGGCGTCTTTTCTGTTGTTTATTTGATTTTGGATAAAGGTTTCCAGTAAGGAAACATAAAAGCTGCCATCAAAGCTTTTCTGTGCTTTTAAGGTCAGTTCAATTGCTGTATTAATTATCTCATCGGAAGCATTTGTATAGTGTTTCCCGAAGTAAATAAAGCCGACTGCATCCTCTTGAAATTGGAAGCCTTTTCCCTTCAAGTAATGCAAATATTCCTCAACCGTCCGCACTGATGATCCAACCCTCTCCCATAAATCTAGAAATATCCCCTTTAAAATCTTAGCTTAAATTTCGACATTTTTCTATCTTTTTCTGTGTATTTATGACCAATTATCCCGACCAATACTCCTAAAAGCGCGCCGCCCAGCACTTCCTCGGGCTGATGGCCCAGGACTTCCTTCAGCTTTGTTGGCGGCTTTTCTTTAAACTCTACACTTTCTTTTTCATTGATTTTGTCAATTAATTCATTCATGGAATTTACTCTTAACGTCAGTTCACCCGTTTGCCTTCGGACTCCTTGGGCATCATACATAACGATTAAGCCGTAGATAAGGGACAAAGCAAAATCAATAGTCGGCAATCCCCTTTTTAATCCGATATAGGTGGTTAAAGTAGCGACTCCTGCAGAATGGGAGCTTGGCATTCCACCTGTTCCAAAAAAGACATCCGGCCGCCATTCCTTCTTTTTGAAATAATGAATCGGAATTTTCATCCCCTGGGCGAGTCCAATGCTTAAAAGTGCTAAATAAACAGCCTTGTTCATTTGATCACCTCTACCTTTATTGTGAAGAAAGATGAGTTTAATTATTCCGGATGGAGATACTAAAAAAGTGGAGGTGACTTGTATGACCAAAAAGGTAAGCAATAACCGCGGCGCTAAAGCACCTGGGGTAAATCCACAAGGATATGGCCAGGATGCCGAGTTTGCTGAAGAGCCAAAAAGCAAACTGGAAAATAGAGCAAAGAAATCAAATACAAAAATATAAGGTGGCAGAAAAAAGGCTGTCCATCAGGCAGCCTTTCTTTGCTTTATGAAATTGGCTTTCGGTTCTCCAACAGAAATTTCCCATATTCGATTGGTGTTCTATAGGTTGATTTCCAAATATCAAGCAATTTGGCATGACGGAAATTCCTTCTGTAAATGGCAGCAGGGATTGTTGTTGAATCATACCTCCAGCAATTACCAATTGGATCATACATCATTCCGTAGGCCACTTTTATAACCCAATCAATGGAACGAGTAGAAAAAGCGATCACGACCCCTCCGAACCGTTTATATGCACCGAGGCGATTCTTGAATTTTTTCATGTAACTAAGGTTATATAGATGGTTTTTTTCTCCTAAAAGCAATCCAACGGTAGGTCCCAAAAAGACTTTCTCCTGCACAACTTGGATTTGAAAAATAAGATCTGCAGGAATCCGTAATGTTTCTGCCAATGAATTAGAAATGAATAACTCATGGGGCTGATGGTAAAAATTTTTATCTAAGGCTCCTGAATCCTCCTCAAAAAGGAATGACCTGCACACTTCCTCCCTTACACCGTATTTCATAGCCTCCGGCAGTTTTTTTAACAAAGCTGCAATGGATGAAGGGAACTTCAACACTGGCTCAGAATCTTGAAAAAAAGTTTTACCCATATAGGTCTTAAGGTTCCTTCATGAAGGCGTAATTCCTCACTTCGATGTTCGGCTTCATCGCCTTCAGGCAAGCTGATTAGCTTTTCTCGTTTCATTTCCGGATCAACAGAGGATTCTAAAAGTTCACTAGAAAGTTCGATTGGCCAACTGACGAGCTCTTCGTATTTTATTGGGTCCCAAGAAGCGGCGTCCTTTACGACTTTTTCAATCGACATAAAAAAGGCTGCCTCAACAGAGACAACCAGAGTCATTAGGAAATATGCGCTTCCTCCTGAGGGAAAAGCCTGCCAAGGCCGCGAAGCTCCAATTCCATTAATTTATTTTCCGCCTTTTCTTTCTCGATTTTAAGGCTGGCACTTTCCAGACTGCAATTTACCGGAACATCACATTTGATTTCCGCCAGTTTTCTGGACAAGTGAAGCATGTCAAAATCCTGCTCAATTTTTATTTTTTGCGATTTTGACAGTTTGTCCAAATTGGAGATAATTCCTTCAACATGTTCAAACTCTTGTAATAGTTTCAGAGCTGTTTTTTCACCGATTCCTTTGACACCAGGGTAATTGTCGCTAGTATCACCCATTAATGCCTTTAGGTCGATCATTTGTCTAGGTGTAATACCTTTCTCTTCCTTAAAGGTCTGGGGTGTATGGACCAAGTAATTTCCATAACCTTTTTTCATTAAAATGACCGAAATTCTGTCATCAAGCAACTGAAGAATGTCCTGATCGCCGGTCAAGATGGATACATGGGCTTCTTCCTTCGCATGATTAGCAATAGTACCGATACAATCATCCGCCTCAAACCCTGCCAAACCAATATTGGGGATATCGAATGACTCGACCACTTCTTTAACAAGGTCAAACTGCGGAATTAATTCAACCGGTGCTTCGCCGCGATTTCCTTTATAGTCAGGAAAAAGTTCTGTTCGGAAGGTTTTGCTGCCCATATCCCAGCACACGGCAAGATGGGTTGGCTTAAAGGCCGAAACGGCTGTGAACATATGCTTCACAAAACCATGAATCCCATTTGTCGGGATCCCTTTTGAATTTATCATAAATTGCCCTGATACGGCCGTTGCGTAAAAAGCGCGGAACAACAGGGCCATTCCATCGACAAGCATAAGCGAAGGCTTTTGATTCGTCATAAAATTGAACCTCCTATGGATGTTTTTTTACAACACGTTTTCCATTATAACATAGGTATGGGTCAAATTTTAATCGACTTTATTTTCCTGATAGGAAATCCAGTCGCTGAAACTGCCGGCATAGAGCTTGACCTTATGAAATCCTGCTTCCTTTAAGGCCAGGAAGTTGGGGGTTGCTGTTATTCCGGAACCGCAATAAACAATAATTTCCTGTTCAGGATTCACGTCAGAAAACCGCTGCTTCTGTTCCTCGACGGATTTGTATTCGCCTCCTGCAAATCCTTCCGTATATGGCTTATTGATGGCCCCCGGAATATGCCCTGCCTTCTTATCAATCGGCTCGACAATACCTAAATAGCGTTTTTCTTCACGGGAATCAATCAGAACTATGTTTTCCTTTTTTCCTGCTGCAGCCTCTTTCACTTCGTCGACGGATGCCAATAATTCTGGTTTTAATTGGTGCTGAAATTGAGCTTTAGTGAATGTTGGAATACTTGCTGAGATTGGCAGTCCAGCCTCTGCCCACTGCCTAAATCCGCCATTTAGAACATATGCTTTTTCGTGTCCAAGGTACTTCAAGAGCCACCAAAAACGTCCGGCGAATGCGCCTTCTCCCTGATCATAGGCCACGACTGTTGTCGTCTCATCAATCCCTGCCTCCTCAAGCTTGCTTACTAATTCCTGCAAGTCAGGCAATGGGTGGCGTCCGCCATGAATTTGAACAGGGCTTGATAAATCCTTTTCCAGATCGAAAAAAACAGCACCCGGCAAATGTCCTTCTAAATATTCCTGTTTTCCCTTCTGTGGGTCAGCCAAGGAAAATCGGCAATCCACAATTCTGACTGTGTCGATGTCTAAATTTTGTTCCAACCATTCCTTCGCAACAATATTTTTCATTGGGATTCTCCCCCGCTTCTCCTAATTTTCAAGCCGCTTTAGTATATCTGTTAAAATTTCGGTTGAAACTCCGCCTTCTAATGCTGCCAATAAACTTAAATAAAAATCATCGGTCTGATCCTTCATTTGCGCTAAAAGAAGCTTGAATTCATTGTTTAGATTCCTTGCATAATGGTCTTTTAAGCGACTGCCTTGAATTTGCAAATAGTCATCCGCTGGCCCACTTAATACCTGATTAAGTTCATCGCTCATCCATTTCTTTTCATTTTTCTCAAAGAAGGACCTTGGATTTTTAAAATAAGATTTTGCTTTTGCAAAAGCTTGCTGTTCCATGGTTTCAAACGCTATTGGAAAGTCTATTTCTTCTGCTGTTCCTTTTTCATATGGTGAAAAGGACAGGTCTTGATTGACGTCAAGAAGTATCCGAATTTGTGCCGCCTGATAATCCCGAAGCAGTTTTTCCATAAACCGCTCGATTCGAACCGTTGTAGCTCTCATTTCCTGAGCAAAATCAAAACCTAAGCTTTCCAAAAATTCATCAAGTGCCATTTGCAGCGCCTTCTTTAAGTTGCGGCCATCGTCCCTTAAGGTTGAAGGATTGAAGGCCTCTTTAAAGAAATCGCTAAACCGTAAGAAAACCCGTTGCTTAATATAATAAATTAATTCCTCAGCCTCTTGGAACAGGCGGTTTTCCATTGATTCGACCGTTTGTTTTGCAAACAGCTCTTGAATCATATTCTTCTGTCCTTCAATATCACGGCGTTTTTGTTCTTTAACGGTCTTGTCCTCCAGCGAGCTCTTGATAAGCCGCTCTACTAATTCATGGACACGGTTCAATTCATTCTGTGCCGCTGAAATCGCCATTTCCATTAAATCATTTGAAATAAAGTGATAAAAACTATTTTCAAACTGGCTCATCCCTGACCTGGAAACCGCTACTGAGTCTATTTTTTCCTTTAAGGCTTCAAGGCTTGATAAAGGATATAGATGCGGATTCCGGATTCCATACTTCACCAGCTGCTCTGAAACATAGTCAACAACTGCTTCCTTTTCCTCTTCATCTTCGGCGAGGTCAATCGCATTTATAATAAAGAACATTTTGTCCATTTGGAACGATTCCTTTACCCGTCCCAATTGGATTAAAAATTCCCGGTCAGCTTTTGAAAAAGCATGGTTATAATAAGTGACAAATAAAATGGCATCTGAATTTTTGATATAGTCAAAGGCTACTCCTGTATGGCGGGCATTGATGGAGTCCGCCCCCGGCGTATCAACGAGCGTAATCCCTTTTCGCGTCAGTTCGCAGTCATAATAGAGTTCGATCCATTCAACGTAACAGGATTTTTCTTCTATGGCGACAAAATCGTGAAATTCGTCTAAACTTGTAACCTTAACCGTTCCGAGCAGTTCAACAAAAGAGGCATAACCTTTAAGGAACGCCTGTAAGAAGGCATAATGAGTCTTCTCAACGATCCCTTCCTGACTTTGCTCGTAGATGATTCCTTCAATGATTTTAGCGGCATCCTTGAAATCGGCCGCATGTAATTCAAAGACCTTAAGCGAGCGGTTGACGTCATCTAGCATTACGTCTCGTTCTTTAAACTTTACAAGGACAGTCCCATGCGTATATTCAGCCGTGACTGGTTTTATTTTATTAATTGCTGCTGTAGTGGGGTTTGGTGAAACCGGCAAAACTTTTTCCCCCATCAGCGCGTTGGCAAAGGACGATTTCCCTGCACTAAACGCACCGAATAAGGCTACGGTAAAGCCTTGTGTTTCAAGCCGGCCAGCTTTTTCCGCCAATTCACCTGCCAGCTTTTGAAAGCCCGGCAGACCGTTAATTAGCTTGGAAGCGTTGAGAAGCTTGTCAATCGTGCGTTGCAGACGGTCCTCCGCCTCGTAGTTTCCTTCACCCTTAGAGCCTTTATTTGTTGTTTCTGCAAGACTGATCTGTACAGGTACTTGCTTGCTTTCCTTCTTCGTGCCAGGCTTATGGGAATCCGGTTCTACTTCAGATTTAATTAGTTCAAATTCCTCTTCCTGCAGGTCGAAAAATTGGTAATGGCCATCTTCAAGTCCTTGCGGATTGTTCAATAGGTTCATAAGGTTGTTTTCTTTTGCAACAATAGCCTCTTCGTATTTATCAAGCTCTGTTAAGGCATTTACATAGCGTTCCTGTTTACTGAATTCCTTGGCAAATTGTTCGTTTAATTTTGACTCCTGATCTTTTAGTGCATTTAGATATTTTTCTTTGAACTCGGCAAGTCGGTTTCGGGCAATCCGTTTTATTTCATTCGCCACATCTTCTGTGTAGTGAAGCAGGTATTCGCCGGATAGGCGGGCACCAGGCTTTATCGTGTTGATCAGGACATCTTTAGGAACGGTAAGGGCATAGCCCTGAGCAATACCCAGCAGGTCGCCCTGGTCCAGTTCTGTTTCCTTTAATGTACGAAGCAGGAATTCACGTAAATGCCATTCAAGCTGGGATTTTGTTTTTTCAAGAATATCCTGATAAAAACTCTCCAGTCGCGCATTTTTTTCATCTTGCGTTTTTTGCTTTGAAAAAAGAAAGCCTACTTTAAAATCCGGTTGGCATGCTTCTAAATACTTCTCTGCCATTTCCCTTGTCTGGAAAGGCATTAGATAAGCATTCTTTAATATTTGCGCTATTTCTTCATCAAATGACTTTTCCTTAACATCCGTCCCTCCGGCAAGCCTATTCAAGCTGTCTTTAATCTGGTGGAAGGAATTCAACAGACCCTCTTTTTCCTCCTCCGTTAATTCATTTAATAGCTCATGGTATGGAAGAAGCTTTTCTTCCTCCTGCTTTGCAGCCTGGCTGATATGGTCCTGGGTTATTTTTTTCAACGAATGAAAAACGGACGGTACAAGCAATTGATCCTTTGCTGCCAATTTATCCGCAATAAATTTCTGTAATGCCTGAAATTCATTGCGAGGGTTCTTTTCATCCTTTAGTGAAGTATAAAAAATCCGTGCTGGTCTAACTCCCCATGAGGCGAAGGCATCAACAACACTTTTTTGAAAATCGGCAAAACTTAACTCTTCATCCTTGTGCTTATCAATTTGGTTAATAACTAAATAAACCTCTTTACCTGCTTCCGCCAATTCCTTTGTGAAGAGGAAATTCAACTCTGCCTGGACATGGTTATAGTCCATCACATAAAAGATCAAATCAGCTAGATGGATGGCAGACTCAGTGGCAATGCGGTGGGCATCATCTGCTGAATCAATTCCTGGTGTGTCCATTATTACGGTATTGGCAGGCAGGTTTGAGTCGCTATGGCTGATCTCGATCTCCTCGATTTTATCGCCATCCTTAGCATACCTTTTGACCATTTCATAATCATATGGGGCTAAATAAAGCCTTGGTTTCTCGTTTTTAAAAAAGACCTTGGCATAATCCTCTCCGGACTTTACCTTTACAAGGTTTGCGCTTGTCGGAATTGGGCTTGAGGGAAGCAGTTTTTCCCCTACGACCCGGTTGATCATGGTTGATTTGCCTGCGGAAAAATGGCCGCAAAACGCTATCGCGAATTCGCGGTTTTCTAATTTTCGAGCAAGCTGCTTAATTTTTTGCGCATTTTGAACATCGTTTTGCTCCATTAAATATTCATATATGGCGATTATTTTTTGTTTTAATGTTTGTATCGTTTCATTTTGATCGGCTATTTTGACCATTTAAACTAATTCCCCTTAAACAACATGATAATATGTTTATTTTATACGATAATTCGAACTTTTCCTATCTTGACATACTTAAAAAGTAAAAAAGCCAAGGAATATTCCCTGGCTTCATTTAATGCTAAATATATTTATTGGGTGACATTTTTTAAGACGTGCTTCATGACAAATGCGTAGATTATAATGGTTCCGCCGACGAAAGCATAGGTCATATGTAACACCTTCCCTTAATCAGACTCTTAGTTGAGAATGACTTTCATTGTTAATCAAATTCTAGCACAGGTGATAATCATTTTCAATACTTTGCAGATTATTGTCACAGTTATTTAACAAACTTTGGCAAGAAACGGCGGCAGTCATGAAAAACTCCGTCATATTCGCTGTAGCATCCAAGCGCCCTTTCTTCCTCGGGAATCCGGACGGCAAGCACCATGATATTCAGTACTGTAAACAAACAGGCAGTATAATACGCCTGAAACAGCAAAGGAATGACAAGGATTTCAACACAAACAACGAAATAATTCGGGTGCTTCATAAAACGGTACGGACCTTTACGTATAACGTCTGCATTTGGAAGCACGAGTATTTTCGTGTTCCAATACCTGCCCAGTGAGGCAAGTGCCCATATCCTCAAGGCCTGGGAGAAGATAAAAGCAATAAAAATAATCAGCCATTGAGATGATAACCCGTGATTAAAAATGAACTTTTCCATACTAAAGCTAAGCAAAAATAATACATGCATAAGGACAATCCAGCGGTAGTGGACAATGCCAAATTCAAGTGCTCCCTTACTCTTCATCCATTTTTCATTTCTTTTTGCGAAGAAAACCTCTGTTGCACGCTGAAAAATGATGAAACCCATAAAGCTAATAAATGGCAGCAAGTCCTTCATTCAAACCACCTCAATAGAAGCATTTCCGAACTGAAACCCGGTCCAAGAGCGGCACAAAGCCCATTTGATCCACGTGGAATATCCATTTCCATATATTGTTTCAACACATAAAGAATAGTAGCAGAAGACATATTTCCAAAGTTTTTTAACACTTCGAGCGAAACGTCTGTCATCGACGCAGGTATGCCAAGCGATTCAACATAGGCATCCAACACCTTTTTACCGCCTGGATGGGCAATGAAATAGTCTATTTTATCTATTTGAAGCCGATGCACATGTAAAAATTCTTCTGCCACTGGCTTTAGCCAATTATGTACGATTGTTGGTATATCACGAGAAAACCGGACAAACAATCCTTCATTTTTTATATCCCAGCCCATCACATCCAAAGAATCGGGGAGCAATGCGGATTGAACCGCTAAAATGGACGGGTATGTGTTTTTCAAACGAAAATCCCCGATATCGCAGGAATCACCGCATATTAACGCACAGGCAACCCCGTCTGCAAAAAGAGATGTCCCGATTAAATTGCTCTTCGATAGGTCATTTTGCTGAAAGGTTATACTGCAAAGTTCAACAGAAAGAACAAGGACTTTAGCTTTTGGAAAGGCCATGCAATATTCAAAGGCACGGGCAAGACCTGCAGCACCGCCTGCACAGCCCAATCCCCAGATTGGGATTCGTTTCGTGTGGAGATGAAAAGGCAACAGGTTCATTATTCGTGCTTCAATACTTGGAGTTGCAATCCCTGTGGTGGAAATATAAAAAATGGCATCAATGTCTTCGTAAGGAATTTTTTTCTTAAGAAATTGATTGTTGTCTAGACATTTTACAACTGCCTCCCTCCCGAGGGTAACGGCCGATTCGATGTAGACATTGTTCTTTTCCTCAAAGGAATGATTCTCCTGAAACCAGCCTACGGGATTTACAAAATGTCTTTTCTCAATAAGTCCATTTTCAAAAGCCTTTAATAACCGCCCAATTTCTTTAAATGAACCAGAAAACAATTCCCTGGCGAACTCTGTCGCCTGAGTCTGTTTAATTTCATATGGAGGAATAACTTCTGCAACGGAAAGAATTGTAGGCATACATCATTCTCCTTATCCAAAGGTAAGGGTATTTTTTGCCAAATTGGAGAAAATTATTCCAGACACAAAAAAAACTTCCCCATTCGGAGAAGTAAACGTTTTGAAGGTTGTTGTTGTTGTGCATGTTTATTATATCTTGTAATAGTTATTCCTTCATTATATAAACTTTTCCAATTCTCTAACTTAACCTGACTCTTATTTTTCCGGTTGCTTTTGAACCTCAATTTTTATTTTATTTCCCGCCAACGTCCCGCAAACCTTACATATTTCAATCTTATTATACAAAAGACAGCAATGGTCACAATAATATTTCTCCAAACCAACCACTTCCAAAGAAAAAGATTTTTATTATTATCATATTTTTCCTACAGAGAATTGTGACAAAAAATGAACTGCCGATTATCATTCCGTAATCAAATTATCAATTATCTAAATCACATGCTTGGTGTGATGTTTCACACTTTAGTCACAATTACAGGTGGGTAATTGTGACTTTAATCACTGTTATACCAACTTATTAACATTACCATAGTAGATAACTAAGGAATGAACAATTTGTGAATTCTTGAATTTGATATTTTCCTTTCACAATTGTTTTGTATTATGAAAGAGAAATCATTTATTTACTTTTCATTTTCTGAAGGGAGTGTAGGGGGATGGCAAAGGCGGAACTAAAGACAAAGCACCAAACAGAGATTGAAGACAGTTCTTCTTTAAAGGGGACACTGGCGTCTGTATTCATTCTGGGGCTATTTATCATTGTTTCATGGGTTTCAGTTTACTATCTGTTCGTAGACCGTTTTTAGGAAATAAAGGGGGGAATTACATATGCATATGCATAAATTTGAAAAAATCTGGCTGACGTTTGGAATTGGCTGTCTCGTTGTCTTTTTAACAGTAGTCGGTGTCAGTGCCTTTTACCTTGGCAACAAACCAGCAAGCTGTTTAACTACAATAAATCCGGAAAAAGTTGATACCACAAAACCTTTCGATAAGCCGGGACTTCATAAGGTTGAAGGCAAAGAGTGGGATTATGAACTCGTATTTGTCGCATCTGCTTTCTCTTATAACCCAGCAAAGGTTGAGGTTCCGCTTGGAGCAAAGGTGAAAGTAATCGCTACCACCAAGGACGTTGTCCATGGTTTTGAAATGGCCGGTACCAATATCAATATGATGCTTGAACCGGGCTATGTCAGCGAGTATACAACAACCTTTGACAAGGCCGGCGAATTTCTAGTTGTTTGTAACGAATATTGTGGTACAGGGCACCATTTAATGTTCTCGAAGATTGAGGTGGTTAAATAATGGTTAACACAGCAGCTAAAGTAAAGGTTGACCCACGTGACGCGAAGCTATCCATGGCGCATTTCTTTGTGGCTTTCGGAGCACTCGCTCTCGGTGGTCTGATGGGATTACTACAAACCCTTGTCCGTTCCGGAAAATTTGAACTGCCTTGGGGAATTGGCTACTATCAAATTTTAACAGCGCATGGTGTTTTAATGGGGCTAGTTTTAACAACATTCTTTATCATGGGATTTCAATATGCGGCTGTATCCAGAACTGCGGGAACACATTCTCCGGCAGCCCGACGCACCGGCTGGATTGGTTTCTGGTTAATGACTGCCGGTACCCTTATGTCCGGAACGATGATTCTATTAAATGAAGCATCTGTACTTTATACATTCTATGCACCACTTAAAGCACACTGGATCTTTTATTTAGGATTAACCTTTGTGGTTGTCGGCAGCTGGGTTGATGGCGCCGCACAAATTATGACCTATGCAAAATGGCGGAAAAATAACCCTGGCAAGCCAAGCCCGTTGTTAAGCTTTATGGCTGTTATCAATACGGTGATGTGGATTGTGGCTACATTAGGGGTTGCTGCAACTGTTCTATTCCAATTGCTACCTTGGTCTTTAGGTTTAGTAGATACTGTTGATGTTCTAATCAGCCGTACGTTATTCTGGTATTTCGGTCACCCGCTAGTGTATTTCTGGCTATTGCCTGCATATATGTGCTGGTATGCAATTATCCCAAAAATTATCGGCGGAAAAATTTTCTCAGATTCTTTGGCTCGTTTATCTTTTATCTTATTCTTGCTTTTCTCAATTCCGGTTGGTTTCCACCACCAGTTGACAGAACCGGGTATTGATCCGGCTTGGAAATTTATTCAGGTTATCTTAACATTCATGGTTATTATCCCGTCCTTAATGACAGCCTTCTCTCTGTTCGCAACGTTTGAGAGATATGGCCGTTCTAAAGGAGCTACTGGTTTATTTGGCTGGTTTAAAGTGCTTCCTTGGAATGATGCCCGTTTCACAGTTCCATTCATCGGTATGGCTTCATTTATTCCTGCCGGTGCCGGAGGTATCATCAATGCTTCCAACCAAATGGACCAGGTTGTCCATAATACCATCTGGGTAACAGGACACTTCCATTTGACAGCAGCAACTTCCGTCGTACTGACATTCTTCGGAATTTCATATTGGCTCGTGCCGCACTTAACAGGCCGCAAGCTGACTAAAGCGATGAACAAATTAGGTATTATCCAAGCATGGGTATGGTTTATCGGGATGGCATTCATGTCCGGTGCAATGCACTTCCAAGGACTGCTTGGCGGACCAAGACGTTCTGCATTCTCCACGTATGGTGACTCCAAGCAGGCGCTTGAGTGGATTCCTTACCAAATTGCCCAGGCAGTTGGCGGAACGATTTTATTCCTTGGCATAATATTAGTATTAGTTATTTTCATTAATCTTGCCTTCTTTGCACCAAAAGGTGAAGAAGAATTCCCTGTCGGCGAAGCAGAAAATCTGCAGGAAAAAGCACCAATGGTATTTGAAAACTGGAAATTATGGCTTGGCATAACTGCTGCCTTAATCCTGTTCGCTTACACAATACCATTCATTGATATCATTCAAAATGCACCACCTGGATCCAAAGGATTTAAGACGTGGTAATGACAAAAGGCTTCAATCCAAACGATTGAAGCCCTCAGGCTGTCGAGAAACTATCGACAGCCTTTTATTTTTGCTTATTTTCTTTTATAATTCACCACGTTAATTTTTTTATAATATTACTAATATAAATGATTCTCAACAAGTCTGTTGATTGCCGCTCCAGGCACTTCGCTTTCCGCGGGCGTGCCGGGGAGCCTCCTCATCGCTTCGCTCCTGCGGGGTCTCCCCTGCCCCGTACTCCCGCAGGAGTCTTCGTGCCTTCCGCGCCAATCAACAGGTGTATTCAATTTAGTCCTTCAACTCCAATAATATAAGTGTTGAATTTAATGTTTAAGCCAAAAGAGTATAGCCAAAGTGAATATGAATTTGTTTCTATTAAAAAATTGGTTCCAGATGATCATGGGCTTCGCTATTGCCAGTTGCGGGGATTGATTAATGTAAGAGAACAGGCTCTTCTTACTCCAGACTGCCAAAATATGAAAAGATTGAAACACACTTATCAAGAATGGAAAATGTGTGTTTCAATACTTAGGTTGATTTGCCTCCCTGTTGATTGGAGCGGAGGGCACTCGACTCCTGCGGGATAGAGAGGTCACTGGAGACCCCGCAGGCGCTTTCAGCGCCGAGGAGGCTCCAGGAGCTCCCCGCGGAAAGCGAGTGCCCGGAGCGGAAATCAACAGGCCAGTTTGCAGGGATAAACAATAAAAGTTTGGTAATTTAGGTTTGGACAAAATAAAAAATTGTCGAGAAAAAGACCCTTTCTCGACAATCTGAGGCTTTCAATCTAAACGATTGAAGCCCTTTGTTTTCTTGCGGGTATATTGATGATGGTTACTGATAACAAAATAATAATCACACCAATTGCTTGGAACATACCAAAGCTTTCCTTATAAAGAAAAACGCTCAATATGGTGGCGACCATCGGTTCAACTGTTGCGATAATTGCCGCAATACTCGCGTCTGTTTTCTCTAGCCCCTTTGTATATAACAAATAGGCAATGACAGTTGGAAACAGGCCTAAGCCAATTCCATAAAACAGGACCTCATTGCTAAGCAACAGGCTCCCCTTTTTCCATAGCGCCGTAAATGGAATTAAGCCCATAGACGCCACTAAAAAAGTATAAAAGGTAACCGTAAATGAAGAATATTTTTCTAACGCAAATTTCCCGAAAATGCTGTATAAAGCATAACCAAAGCCGGCGCCGAGGCCAGTTACAATACCAATTAAAGTGATGGATGATGCCGCACCCGAATTCATACCGGCTATAAAGATACACCCAACAAGAGTACCCGCCACTGACATGATCTTCAGCCCAGTTAATTTCTCTTTTAAAAACATAAACGATAATACTGTGACAAATGCAGGTGCAGTATATAAAAGAATTACCGCAATCGAAAGATTCATTTCATTGACAGAAGTGAAATAGCACCAATTAAATAGCACAATACTAAAGATTCCCGTCCCAGTAAATAGCTTAATATCACTAAGGTTAACCCTAAGGTTGGGCCTGTATTTACAAATTCCTATTACTCCAAGCAAAATGGCAGCCGTGACGACCCTGATGGTGACGATTTCCATCGAAGTAAACCCTAGGCTGGCGAGCTTCCGTACAAAGATGGCGATGATTCCCCATAAAGAGGCACTGATTGCAATGAAGAATATCGACGATGGTCTGCTCAATTTAACTGATAAACCTTTCCATATTTCTCATAGAGATAATCAATCAAATACTTGGCATCTAAACCTTCACCTGTTACCTCCTGCAGGATTTCAAGCGGTTTTTTTAGTTTGCCGTGCTGATGGATGTGATTCGTTAGCCATTCTTTGATCGGAAGCAGATTCCCTTCTTCAAGAAGCTGGTCGTAATTCGGAAGGTCCTCAAGCATTTTATGCTTAAATTGGGCTGCATACATATAGCCTAAAGCATACGAAGGAAAGTAGCCAAAGCTTCCACCTGCCCAATGAACGTCCTGAAGAACACCCTCGCCATCGTGTCCAGGGCGGATTCCTAGGTACTTCAGATACATGTCATTCCAAACTTTCGGAAGGTCTGAAACCTCTATTTCATCATTAAACAATCCCTTTTCAATTTCGTAACGGATAATTATATGAAGCGGATAGGTAAGTTCGTCTGCTTCAATCCTTATAAAAGAAGGCTTTGACTCATTGATGGCCCGATAAAAACCCTTAATATTCACTTGATCGAATTGACCATTTGCGTATTTTTTCAGCAGATCAAAATTCTTTTTCCAAAAAGGCAGGCTCCGGCCAAGAATATTTTCATAGAAAAGCGATTGCGATTCATGAATCCCCATAGAGGTTCCTGTGCATAATGGTGTACCAATTAACTCTTTGGAAATATTCTGTTCGTATAAGGCATGCCCGCCTTCATGGATGGTGCCAAAAACAGCGGTCCGAAAATCATGTTCATCATACTTTGTAGTAACGCGGACATCGCCAGGATTTAAACCAGTCGCAAAAGGGTGGACGGTTTCATCAAGCCTGCCAGCATTAAAGTCGTATCCCATTTGCGCTAAGATTTCCAAGCTGAATTCCCGCTGCTTTTCCTTAGGGAATCGATGGAACAAAAAATCAGTTTTAGGTTTGTGGCTGGATTCCGAAATCTGTTTTACTAACGGAACAATTTTGTCCTTCAGTTCTCCAAAAACTTGATCTAAAACCTCAACGGTCAAGCCCGGTTCGTACATATCTAATAAAACGTTATATTTATTCCCTTCATAACCCCAGTAGCCGATAAATCGCTTTGTCATTGAAACCAGCTTCTCTAAGTATGGCTTGAACATATTAAAGTCAGCTTTTTCTTTAGCCTCTTCCCAAACACTCTCGGCATTTGATTGGAGAATGACAAATTCTCTGTATTCCTCTGCAGGAATTTTTTTGTTTAACTCATAGTTCTTTTTGCATTCTTCAAGAATTTTTTTTGTTCTATCGGACAATTCAGCTTTTGAAAGTCCTGCTATGTAGGCTGCCATTTCCTCTGATGTCGACATTTTAAATACCTCGGAGGACAGCACGCCGATCACTTCTGACCTCTGCCCCACTCCCTGTTTAGGAGCGCCTGTCCGTAAGTCCCAGTAAATTAAACCAAGGGCTTCGTGATATGCGGTCATTTTCTTGACATACTCTAAGAATTCCTTTTCAAATTGCACTGTATTCATTGTCTTTCCCCCTTTCTCGCTATAAATTTTAACATATTTCTGACAAATCATGCGGATAAAAAAAACAACAGAAACGAATTTCTGATGTAAAATAGGTTTATAGGAAAAAAGAGGTTTTAACTGAAAAAATAAATAGAAACAAATTTTAGATTGGGCGAAGACACAAAGTCAAGTAAGAACGGAGCCTCAAAAAATTACCTCTTGTTAACGGCGACCTTCCAAACTTCAGGGCCTTCTTCAAGGTATTCCCAAGAAAATTGCTCTGGTCTTTCCATCATAAATTGGTAAAGCAGCGGTCTTGGATCATGGTCGTTGACAATCTGCATGGTTTCACCTGATGCCAATTCATCAAATGCCCTAAAGATGGTTGGATGCTTTTCTCTTGGTGGATAATCTGGTACATTGATAACTTTTGCGTAGGTTTGCATCATTATCACTCCTTTAATTGGGTTAACTTCTCTTTTATTATAGAAAAACTTAGGTTAGGACTTAGTGAGTACCATCACAGCTGAAATATGATTTTGTTCATAAGGGAGGCAAGTCTAAATGAAAGAATTAGTTGGTTTATGTAAATGCTGTGGGAAAGAGATTTATTGTTTGGATGGATTCTTTAATGGAGTGATTACCGAGGATAAACAGTCATATTGCTTCGACTGCTACGAAGAAGTGAAAGAAGAGAAAAATCCGCAAAGCTAAAGCCTTGCGGATTTTTGCTATTAATCTTCATCGATTCCTTTCCGTTTTTCAAGCCGAGTTGTATTAAGTCCTAAAAAAAATGGCACAATAGTGACTTTTATCACTCATATCACTTTTTGTATACTTTTTCACAAATTTGTCACATTGAGAATTATTTTCATTAAAATCCAACGAGCTATGACGCTCATCACATATCTTATGGGATTACACTGCTACAATGTTATTAAACAAACGATAAAAGAGGTGTTGATTGTATGGAACAAAGAATAATTGAACTAGATGTCCGTGAGGATATAAAGAATAAACTCGAACCATTTCAAAAGATTATGGAGGCAGTAAAGGAATTAAATAATGATGGAGATGTGTTCATACTTCATGCACCGTTTAAGCCGATGCCACTATTTACTGTCTTAAAAGCAAAGGGCTTTACCCATGAAGAAGAAGAATTAGAGAAAAAGCATTGGAAAGTAGTTTTTACAAAGAAAAGCTAAAAGTGATTTGGAGTGTGATCTGCAATGATCTTAGATAATCGCTGCCTCGAACCACCGCAGCCGATGATGCGAACCTTAGCCGCTTTAGAAGGTTTAGGCGAAGGGGAAGTTTTAACGATAATTAATGATAGAAGACCGATGTTTCTATATGAACAGCTTGAAGAATTAGGATATCAACAAAGAACAGAACAACAACCAGACGGAAGTTTTAAAATAGAAATCTTCCGCTAGGAAGGTGAGTCGAATGCTTCCTCAGAATTTAGGAACTGAAACAAATATTAAGCTCCCTTTTTCATTTATTCTTTTTAGTTTAATTGCCCTTGTTGCCTCACAGATTCTGCTGTTAGCAAATGGGCATATGATGACGGATGGAACTTTTCGCATACCTGAAATTTGGTCGGCAGCCCATCTTCTAATCCTAGGCTGGGCCTTAATGGTGGCGATGGGTGCAATGTACCAGCTTGTTCCGGTTGCGTTTTTGACGAAAATTTGGAATGAGAAATTTGGATTTGTCCAATTTTTCATCACCGCGGCAGGGATTACCTCTTTTTCGGCGATGCTCTACTTCGCGCCGCAAAATGCCGTCATTCCTGGTGTCATTACGCTTATCGGAATCTTCATGTTCTTATTCCAGATGCTAATGACGCTAAGAACACAAGCAAACCCTAACATTCTCACTGCTTTTGTGGGTACGGCTTTAGTTTGCTTGTTTTTGACCATCTTCTTGGGAATTACAATGATTTACAGTATGAAAACAGGCTTTCTCGGCGAACATTACCAAGCCATTTTTAAAAGCCATCTTTTATTGGGGTTAACCGGCTGGTTTACTCTATTAATCTTTGGCTTTTCTTATAAGATGGTGCCGATGTTTTCTTTGGCCCATGGTTTTCCAATGGTGCAATCAAGATATGTATATGGAATTTATGTATCCGGGCTTGTCTTGACAATCATTTCTTTCTATAGCGATAGCAGTATTTTATTAAAAAATGGATTCTTCCTGCTATTTGCCGGCTTTTCCATTTTCAGTTGGCATATCAGGATTATCGTTAAAAAGAGGTTAAAGAAAAAGCTCGATAAACCATTTTCCTTCGCCCTTTCGGCGATTGGCCTTGGGAATGTGATTCATGCAGCCGCCTTTATGGTCTTGCTCAGCAGCAAGTTTGCCAGTCTTATCGGGCCGCTACTATATTGCTATATACTGTTGTGGATTGTCCTAAGTATTGTCGGATATTTATATAAAATCGTTCCATTCCTGTGGTGGACCTATAAATACAGCAAGGAAATCGGAAAGGCTAAAGTTCCTTCGTTGAAGGAAATGATGAATGAAAAATTGATTGTGCCAGTCTTATCGGTATTCATTGGCTCAGTACTAGTTGTCTTTTTGGCACTTGTATTAAAAACAACGATTCTCTTTAATTTGGGCCAATTTGTCCTGTCTGTAGCGATGCTTATTATTGCAAGCAGTATATTCAGTGTTCTAAAAAAATAATGAGGTGAGTTACGATGAATCTAGAGGAGAAAATTTTTGAAGAATTAAAAAGTGTATATGACCCGGAGTTAGGCATCAATGTTGTAGATTTAGGGTTAATTTATAGTGTGGGGATTACAGAAGAAAATGATGTTTCGATTACGATGACACTGACCACTCCTGGCTGTCCGCTTCACAATAGTATCACAAGCGGAGTCCGTTATTGTGTCGAAGGAATCGAGGAAGTAAACAAGGTTGACGTTAACCTTGTTTGGCAGCCTGCCTGGTCACCGGATAAAATGACCGAAGACGGCCGCCGCGCCCTTGGCAGATAGCAAAAAGAGGCTGGCAATTCATTGTCAGCCTCTTTTTTCCTTCCTTACCCTTCAATTGCTTTAGTCGGCAATACTTCTTTTATCTTTTGCAGTACATCTGGTTCTAGAGGTTCTTCCAACAGGATATGGACAGTGCCTTGATCCTGTTCACTTCTTATCAGCCGGCCCACTCCTTGCCGTAATCTAAGCAACATGTAAGGAAGGTCCACCTCATTAAATGGGTCAGCCATTCCTTCCTTTTTGGCCGAAAAAACGGGGTCATTCGGCGGGAAGGGCAGTGAAAAAATCAGGACATTTTCCAGTGAGCGGCCGGGGATGTCAAGACCCTCCCATAGATGGATGGAGCAAAGCACCGAATTTTCCTCATTTTGAAACTTGGAGACTAGTGTGCTAATCTCCTCATCACCTTCAAAGTAGATTGGAAACTGCTGCTCATCTTTAAGCTGTTCCTTTAAATTCCTCATTTCATCACGATTATTTAAAAGAATAAGAGCCCGCCCTTCTGTCAATCTGACTTTCTCGATCACATAATCGATTTTTTTATTGATGGCATCTTGTTTAAAAGATGGCAGGAATACCTTCATTTTCTCGTCATAATCAAATGGGGAAGCAACCGAACAGGAAAGGTAATCATCAATCCCTAAACTGGACGCGATATAATCAAAAGATTTCTGATTGGACATGGTGGCGGATGAGAAGATATAAGGCTTTTTCTGTGAAAATACCTCTTCCCGCAAAACCTCCTCCACCATTTTCGGCATGATGACAAGGGTACGCTCACCACTGCTTTCTTCCAGCCAAGTAATTCCATTTATCTCTTGAAGGAAGAGTGATAAGGAATACGTGATTTGCTCCAAGTATTCCTCAACAATTTTTAAATCATATTCGTTGATAACAAACATTTCACTTTCAAAGACAAGTTCCTCTTCCAATGACTGCAATGTCGAAAGAAGTTTGCGGCAATTTTTCATAACCAAAGGGTGCCTATGAATGATCTCTTTATCAGATCCCATTGCGGGTTGTGAAAACTGTGCAAGGCAATCGAAGAATTCATCATTATCCACAAGCGCTTGTTCTATCGTATAAAGTGTTTTTTCGCGGACTTCATTTTCCATCAGTCTGGTTAAGAGTGTATCAAGTGTGTAATCTGTAAACCGGTAGCTTAGCGCCTTTTGTGCCGCATATTCAAGCAAATGCCCTTCATCAAATACCACTGATGAATGTTCCGGCAATAGCGGCAGCTGGCCCTCCCGTTTTCGGGCCTCTTTTGTCCAAACATGCTCCATATAAAAATCATGGGAACAAATAATTATATCCTTTGCGTGCCGATAGAATTCACGGTGTAAGGTGAGACCACAACGATGGCGCTTTTCACATGAGAAACAGTCCTGGAGCTTATCCCAGCTGACAGTTTGCCATACTTCATCGGAAAGAGCCGGATAGTCTCTTCTGTCGCCATACTTTTCAAATTGCAGCATGGAACCTTCCATATGGACAAAATCAGGAAGATTCTCATAAATATCAAGAACGTCATCCGAATAATGACTATTCCTGCCATTCTCGAGCTTTTTTAAGCATAAGTATTGATCCTGCGATTTGGCCAGACGGACATCGATTTGCAAATTAAGAGCTTGCTCAAGCTTGGCGATATCTCCTTCCTTCTTTACCAGCTGCTCAATTAATGTCTCATCAGCACAGGCAATCACAGCCGGCCGGTTTGTATAACGGGCATACATAATGGCATAGAGCAAATAAACGATTGTTTTGCCTGTCCCTACTCCGGCTTCAGCAAACATGACCTTTTTCTCTTTAAATGCTTTTTCAAGCTGAAAGGCCATGTAGATTTGTTCATCGCGGATTTCAAACCCGGATTCCGGCAAAATGTCATAGAAGACGTCACCAATCCATTCGCCTAACTTATCATAAAATGTTTCTGTTTTCGAAACTGTAAATGGCATGCGGCTTTGCATCCTATCCCTCCAAAAAGAAAAGCGTCAAAAGACGCTAAATTATTTCTCAATTATTGTTATTTTGCCTTGGCTGCCTTTTTCCCCAGTATTGGTAATAATCTGTTTTGATAAATCCGTTGAACAGCTTTCGTTTCTTTGTGGCCGGCTTGCCATATAGTTGTTCGAAATCCTCGTTTGAGGTCAAGATGTAAATCGACCAGGTATCAAGCGGGCTAAAGGCTTTGCCCATTTCCCGATACATTTGCTCCACTTCGGCCTTTTCTCCCAATCTTTCTCCATATGGCGGATTGCCAATAATCACACCGTATTCCTTTTTCGTTGAAATATCTTTTACCTGCATTTGTTTAAACTGAATCAGGTCGCCAAAACCTGCTTCGAAGGCGTTTTCCTGTGCCATTTTGACCATCCGATGATCAATATCCGAGCCGCTTATATCAAGCGGTGTATCGTATTTTGCCAGGTCCTCTGCCTCTGTCCTAACTTCATCCCAAACCCTTGAAGGCATCCAGTTCCAGCTCTCGGAAACAAAATCCCGATTAAAACCAGGTGCGATATTTTGGCCAATCAGGGCCGCTTCGATTGGAATCGTTCCCGACCCGCAAAAAGGATCGATAAAGGGACGGTCTGGCCGCCAATTGGTCAGCAAAATAAGCGCCGCCGCCATTGTTTCCTTTAACGGGGCAGCCCCTTGGTCAGCACGATAGCCCCGTTTATGAAGGCCGGTGCCGCTCGCATCAATCGTAATAGTGGCGGTATCTTTTAACAATGCGACTTCGATCCGGTATAAAGCCCCATTCTCGTCAAACCAGGTTTTTTTATACTTCTGTTTCAATCGTTCCACAATGGCTTTTTTAACGATGGCCTGACAATCAGATATACTAAATAGCTTCGATTTCACAGATTTTCCAAGCACCGGAAATTCAGCATCCTCTGGTAAAAACTGCTCCCATGGAAGCGCCTTTGTTTTTTCAAATAATTCATCGAAAGTATACGCCTTGAATTCGCCGACTATAATCTTAATCCTGTCTGCTGTGCGGAGCCATAAATTACTCCTAGCGATGGCATATTCATCCCCGCTGAAGATTACCTTTCCATTATCCACCTGACAGTCGTAGCCAAGCGCCCTGACCTCCTGAGCGACAAGCGCCTCCAACCCCATGGCTGCGGTTGCTATAATTTGATATTTTCCCATTCTTTCACCCTTAATCGTTTATGTATCAATAATTGTAAAGTTTGATTTCCCAATATCATTATGGACTAAAAACAACCTCCGGATTCAGTTAACAAATAAAAAGCCCTCCCGTTTAAGGAGAGCTGTTCATTTCCATCAAAACTATCCATTAATAACGTTCTATAAGCCATGTTCTGTACCTCCGTACTGCAAACGACTTACAAGTCTCGTACTGAGGCGGTAATCATCTATCTACAGATTCACGTGGAACCTGTCCTTCTCCTCGTTGATTTCCGATAGAGAAAGTGCCCCTACCATAATTTGGGTTTCTCGCTCGTGGGGTTTACCCGTTCCACCCTCCTCATTTCTAAGGAGGTAATCGTCACTGTGGCACTTTTAAAGGTACACCTACCATATCCTAAGGACTTAGGTATTTTCCCAGCCGTCAACCGAATGAGCTACCCGGCTGCCCTAGCTTATGAATTCGCTAGGCACGAACACTACGAGCATCTCAGCTCGTGCGAGCATGGACTTTCCTCTGCAAGAAGACTTGCAGCGATTACCCGAACGTCATTAACGTTACATTGTCTATTATATGTATATCGTTCAGCATTATCAATGGTTATTCAAAGGAAATGAGGGTATTATTTGTTATTCATAAAGCTTGCTGCCGAATACATGCTTTTCAAGATTAGACAGGCGCTTTAAAATATCAAAATTGGTTGTCCCAGCAGGCTGTGCTGCAGGTTGCCTTTTTGCTGTATCTTCCAGCTGTTTGCGAAGCCTTAGATTTTCTTGCTGAAGATCTTCTATTTCCTGATGGAAAGTACCATAATCTTTAATAATCAAATCTAAAAACTTATCAACATCTTCTTGTCTATAACCACGTACGCCAGTTTTGAACTCTTTTTCCAAAATATCCTTTGCAGTTAGTTTCACTTTATCTGACAGCATTCCAATCACCTCAAGTTTAGCCAATCATTACCTATTATTTTTTCAAATATAAGCGGTTTTGTCAATTTTCATTTACAGTAAAGTAATTCAGCAGACATTATATTCTATTTAGTATATTCTAAAATATTCGAGCAGGATTAAAAATCAGACTGTTTAAGCTGTTCTTCTTCGACAATCACCTGCAAATCATAAAAGGTAATCAGCTCAATCGAATAGGAATGATTTTTTTGATAATCGACAGCTAGTTCGTATAAATATTTTGGACTTCCTTCCTTTTCCTGGTCATACAAGAGTAGAAGGCCATCACTCTTTTCAATAAAAAATTGATTTTTCAATCGGAATTGCCACGGTTTTTCATAGCCTTTTTTCGTAACTGAATCAATAAAATCCGCTTGCATGAGAACAGATTCGTACCATTCCTTATTGTTTTCATTCCAAGATGCTTCTTGATTAAAAAAAGGAGTGATAACGGCTAACTTCAAATCCGGAAATTCCTCCTGCAGGTTAAAAACAGTTTCAGCTGCCCAAAGCTCCACTCCTAACTGTCCGCTGATCAGTACCCATTCCAGTCCATCTTCAAGCATAGGCAACAGCGATTTTTTGATAGCCGCTTTAATAAAATTTGCCGATGGATGATCTTTTTTAAAAATCCCTAATTCAAATGGTTTATATCCAGAAATGGCTAATACCTTAAGCAAAAACATTCTCCTCAATGAAAAAATTTTTAAAAAGGGACAAACATTTTATTACCATCAGCATATTATAAAGTAACAAAATAAAAAACAAGGGCTAAAAGCCCTTGTAAGATTAGTCAAACTTTTAAGGTCTAGGTCCCATATAAGGTCCAGGTCCAAAACCAGGTCCAGGTGCGCCAAAGCCAGGGCCTGCCATACCATAACCCGGCATATTCGGCATTACATTTGGCATCGCATTTGGCAATACGTTTGAAACAGGCATTACTGCTTGCGGTGCACAAGGGTTGCAGCAGTTGATGTGCTGGTGACATACATCCTCACAGCATGAAGATGATTGCGGGCAATAATGTTTATGCTCAAACATATGGTGATTCACAGTAGTTGTGTGAACCGGATGAATATGGGGCACCACCGTTGCAGAAAAAGTATGGTTCACAATGTTCGTCGTCGGATGAACCACCGGCGGGGCAAAATTAGTTCCAAGAAACATATTAAGCTCTCCCTTCTTTTCTTTATTCTGTTTACATTAACAGCCTATGAAAAAAGGGTTACTCTTGTACTAAGGAAAACACCTATTTTTTATAATAATACCGGCTTCCTTGGGTTTATATCCTTATAACATAGTATAAAAGCTATCTTTCATGCTTGTAAAAACAACAGCAGTTAAACAAACAACAACGAAAAATAAAAACAAAATTGCTTTATACATCCTACCCACTCCATAAAGTTTTTGCGCTTTTTTTACACAGCACACAATTTATAATTTTACCTATTAAGACGACAGTAAACAATATGGAATTTCAAATTTTTTAATCAAATTGTGAACTTTTTGTTACATATTTTTAATAACCCTTAAATAAAGAAATTTAACGTGGGCTTTTAGCTATTTTTCGATTCAAACGCTCTTTTCGTGCTTGTAGCTGTTCCATTGAAGCATCCCCTGAAAGATTATGGAAACTAGGGGTTCGCTCACTTATAATGATAGCTTGGCTACAGTATTGAAGAGCTGATTCTAAATCTTTTAATCTATGCTCATAGATTTTAGCCAATTCAATACATGCATCAAGAGCAAGACGCCCCTCTCCAAATTGGACAACCTCAACAAACAAATTTCTTGCTTTGTCCCATTCCCGTTCTTTTTTATGCTGAAACGCAAGAGTAAGCTTTGCTTGGCAAGCTGTAACATCCTGCCCGTCTGTAAGTTTGCCGAGCACTTTCTCTGCTTCATCTTTTTCACCGATAGCCGCAAACCAGCGGCCTACTTCAAAGGTTTCCATTCTGGTGGAGTCGTGGTCTAATCCGCATAATTGAAAGGTCAGATGTGTATACAGAGTGACAAGCGACAATATATCAATTTCATTATGCTTGAGTATGCCAATCATGCCATCGGGCTTTTTGTTTTCAACGAAGTCAAAATAAATCATCGGAGCTAAAAATCCCGGAATATCGTCAACCCTTTCTACCCCGAGAACCTCTTTTTCCACTACTGCTAATTTCAACCGTTCTAACTTGTGCTTCCAGAGTCTTTTGGCAGCGTGAAACAAGTCGAAATGACCAAAAGACGGAAGCCTTGGAACATGCTCTCTTACAAGCGTATGTCTCGTTTTTACCTGCGGCCAGTCAAAGGCTTTCCCATTATAAGTGACAAGTGTCCGATAATTAATCTTTTCTAGAAAGCTTTGGTATAGCGGGACCTCGGCCCCGGGATTTGGGAGGATATGCTGTCTTAAAATCAACTCTTCTCCCTCAATGCTGGCATACCCCAATAAGAAAATGGTATTGCCCGTCCCGCCGCCAAGCCCCGTCGTTTCTGTATCGAAAAAGAATAATTCTTCCGCCTGAAATCCTTTAGCAGATAATGGATGAGCGGCTGATTGCTGGTTCCAGGTTTCCATTGCCGTCAGAAAATCACGAAACCGATAATGGCCGTGCCTTTGATCAAGAGGATATTTTACCTCTCTTATTAAACAGAAGTTTTTGTCTAGATAATAAGGAGAAACATGTTCTAGCTCCCATTGCTCTTTGTAAGGTATCTCAACGGACGTTTCTACTGAAGAGGGAACAGCCTTTTTTTCTGAAGAATTCCCCGTCGACAAGTGGGGCTTTAAGCGATTCAATTTATTTTTTAAAGACATCCTCGCACTCCCCCTTACCGCGATGATGATTCTAAGAACGCATCTAGAATCATTAATGAATCATGTTTCGCTTCATCGCCAACTGCATCCGTGCCAATGCATGATGGACACCCTGATTCACATTGACAGCGTTCAATCATTTTTTTACTTTCCAGCAAAACCTCTGTCATCCCTGAATATATTTTTTCACTTAGGCCAATTCCGCCAGGATAGCGGTCATAAAAAAAGATGGTTGGCTTTTCATTATGGTCGGCCTTAACCTGCGGAATGACATGAATATCCTGCGGATCGGCCATGACAAACAAAGGCGCTATTGACCTAAGTGCATGGGCCGTCCCAACAAGTCCTTGCTCGAGCCGAACAGCCCCCAATTCTGAAAGCGCCCTATTAAGCGAAATCCACGTAGCATTCGTATGAAGTTCCTCTTCCGGTAGGTGGATCGGACCGGAACCGATATTCTCATGAGTTTCGAATTTAATTTTTTTAAAAATGGTCGCCATAGCCCTGACGCTGACATCTCCATAACCAATTTCCGCTTCATTGACCGGCTGCAGTTTATCAACCTCAAGTACCTTTAATTGAACCGCTAAATTGGCATCTGTAAAATAATCAACATCCACCTCACGGACAAATGCCTTTTTTTCGTCCCAATCCAGTTTTTCCACTTGAAATTGAGTGCCTTGGTGCAAATAAATGGCCTCATCGTGAAGCAGAGTCATTGCCGAAAAACGGTCCATTTCCCCGATGACCTTTACACTAGCAATATCGGTTTGGTCGACAATGATGACATTTTCTTGTGAAGCGGACCTCAGGCTGATATTGTGGGCCGGAAAAGAGTCGTTCATCCAGTACCATTTATCGCCGTTCCGATATAGAACACGCTCATCAGTTAAGTATTCCAAAAGCTCCTCAGTTCCCACATTACTGAACTTTTCGTCAGCCTTAAATGGTAGCTCGTAGGCGGCACATTTCATATGGTCAATCAATATGATCAAGTTGTCCGGATTAATCCGTGCTGTTTCCGGGCTTTTATTGAAGAAATAATCAGGATTTTGAATGATATATTGATCCAACGGACTCGAGCTTGCCACCATGATGACAAGAGCCTCTCCATGCCGTCTCCCTGCTCGTCCGGCCTGCTGCCAGGCACTAGAGATAGTTCCGGGATAACCTGTCATAATACAAACCTGAAGTTGTCCAATATCGACACCAAGTTCAAGTGCATTCGTACTGACAACACCGTAAATTTCCCCGGAACGCAAGCCTCTTTCAATTTTCCGCCGTTCTGTGGGGAGATAACCGCCGCGATACCCCATAATCGATTTGCTGCCCAATTCGTGTTTCACCAGTTCCTGGAGATACGTTAAGATAATTTCAACTCGTACCCTGCTTCTGGCGAAAACAATCGTTTGGATTTTGTTTTTCAACAGTTCCCCAGCAATTTTCCGAACCTCAAGAGTGGCACTTCTTCTAATGTTTAATGGTTTGTTGACAATTGGCGGATTATAAAAAACAAAATGCTTTGTTCCGCTTGGTGCCCCGTTGTTGTCAATCAGCACCATGTTTTCCTCGGTAAGGTTTTCCGCCAGTTCGAGAGGATTAGCGATCGTCGCAGATGTACAAATAAATACAGGATTGCTTCCATAGTAATGGCAAATCCGTTTTAGCCTCCTAATCACATTTGCCACATGACTGCCAAAAACGCCACGGTACGTATGAAGCTCATCAATCACGACAAATTTGAGATTTTCGAACAAAGACACCCATTTTGTATGGTGGGGAAGGATGCCCGAATGCAGCATATCAGGATTTGTGATGACAACATGGCCTGCTTTTCTGACCCGCTGGCGGATATTTGCCGGCGTATCTCCATCATACGTATAGCTGTTAATATCCATGCCGGCCGCTTGGATAATTTCGTTTATTTCACTTTTTTGATCCTGGGCGAGTGCCTTGGTCGGAAACATATACAGCGCTCGTGTGCTCGGGTCATTTAATATAGATTGAAGAACTGGCAGATTGTAGCAAAGCGTTTTTCCTGATGCCGTGGGTGTAACTGCCACAATACTTCTTCCTGCCATCGTCGCTTCGTATGCTGATCTCTGATGGGTATAGAGCTCGTCTATCCCTTTTTGATTAAGTGCTTCATGCAATAGCGGATGTAAATCCCTAGGACATGTTACCGTTTGGGCTTCTTTCTTGGGGAGTGTATGCCACGCAGCGATATTATCTTTAAAATCCTCATTTACTTTAATATCTGAAAGGATGGCCTGCAAATCTTTTTTCAACTTCATCTAGCTCACCTCATTATTTCTATTTTACCGAATAAACGTTCGGAGAAAAAGAGGAAATTAATATTTTACAATTACCTTATTTTTATTCGGCAACATTTTGTTACAATAGAGATATATCGAACGAAACTGAAGGTGATGTAATGAAGATCGATGAAATTAAAAGGGTGCTTTCCGAATTTACTCTCTTTCGCTCTTTAAACGACACGGAATTATCCAAAGTTACCGACATTGCGATTGCAAGAGAATGGAAGAAAAATAGCCATGTTTTTCATCAAGGTGATCCGCTTGAAAATGTTTATTTCATTTATGATGGAAAGCTTAAAATTTATAAAAGCGATGTAAACGGGAAAGAACAAATCGTGGCCATTATGAAAAAAGGGGAAATGTTTCCCCATGTGGGCTTTTTCCGAAAAGGAGACTATCCGGCCTACGCTGAGGTTCTAGAGTCTTCAACCCTGATTGCCGTGCCGATTTCCAAGTTTGAAAATGTTCTGATTGAAAATCCGGAGCTATGCATTAAGGTATTTAAAGTACTTGGTGAAAAGATCGTCGACCTGCAAAACCGGCTGGAAGAGCAAATTCTCAATAATACCTATGAACAGATTGTCAAGCTGTTAATCCGCCTCGCCCAAAAGCACGGTAAAGAACAAGAGGATGGTACTATATTGTTAAAATCGGAATTTACCAATAAAGACCTAGCCAACATGATTGGAACAACGCGCGAAACCATCAGCAGAACGTTAACAAAAATGAAAAAAGACGAATTAATCGAAGTCGATGAAGAGGGCGACATGATCCTCGATATCGAAATCCTTATGGAAGAAATTCATTTAATTTAATTGAAAACTCACCGATTGGCAAGTCCGTTAGGATGGTTCATGAGGCGTAGTCGAATTTATGCGTTAGGAAAGTGTAAATTTGGAAAAATTCATACTTTCCTATTAGCTAAGACTAACCACCACCGCAGGCTATCTGCGGTGATTTTTTTGCAGAAAATGGGCACCAGGTCGGGACTAAACGCATATGATATCGTGTGAAAAATTGGAAAGAGAGGGTTTTATGATGTCTTCTAATCTTCCGAGTGATAAAAATCATGAGAAAAAGCCTGTTTCGGAACCGTTCAGTCATTTAATGAAATCCATGAATGATTTTTTCATGGAGAAACCTATTAGAGGATTCTTACAGTCCGTCGATGATTTTTTCAAAACACCTTTTCCGTTTGATGGCGGCGGAGGCTTCCATGTAGAAACTGTTGAAAGAGAAAATGAATATATAGTGTCTGCCGAACTCCCCGGTGTCAAAAGAGACCAAATCCATCTTAATATCACCGGAAACTACTTAACCATATCTGTTGAGAATAAAGAGTTAGAAACCTCAGAGGATGAGCGAAATCAAATTTATCAGCGCCGTTTTGTCAGACAGCAAACCGCAAGAACCATCTCCCTGCCTCATATGATTAATGACAGAAAAATTAAAGCCTCCTACCGGGACGGATTACTACAAATCCGCATTCCACGCGAAAAAGGAAAAATTATTGAAATTGACGAGCAAGAATAATAATTTTCCATATTATATAAAAAAGACGGCAAGGCTTGCCGTCTTTTTTATTACGCTTTAAAAATACCGCTAAAGTTTTTTACTAAGGAAGAAACCTGCGTTACCGCATTCACCATCTGGCCCGCTGTATTCATCATTTTATTAAAATCAACTGAGCCATCCTGTGATTTAAAGGAATTCATTAAGGACTGCATACCGCTTGGCTGTTTTGGTATAAAGCTTTGTTTAGGATAAGGATTCATAACCGGATATCCATTCATTGGCACATATGGAGCGGGATACATATCCTCCTTTGGCTGCAGGGGATTCTGAAATAGGAATTGCGAATCTTTTTGCGGATACTGGGAGTTTTGATGGTTCATATTCTGTGCATTATAACCTTGCTGATAGGCCGGCCCCATTGGCTGGAACATGCTTGGATGATAGCCTCCTTGCGACTGGAAAGTGTTCCAGGTCTGATTCTGGACAGGAGGCTGATATGGAAAAGCTTGATTTCGCATTACTAAATGCCGGTTCCATTGTTGGCCAACTGGACCATATTGCATCATTTGTCCCGAATATCCATTATGAAAGATGGTATTTGGTCTCATTTTTCCAAACACGGGCAAACATCTCCTCCGTATTTATCTCTGCTTCACATTATGAAAAAAAAGCCTAATTGGTGATTCAAGGAAATGTCAAAATTTCAAAGATTTTGTCTAAAGTTTAAATTTTTGAAAAAATAATAATCTCTTAATTTCATGTTACGATAGTAAAAATGATGAAGGAGGAGTAGAAATGGACATACGCGAAATAAAAGTGAGATTTAGTCAAAGCCGTGATTACACCACTGATGATGTTAATGCACTAATGGATTTTGTTAAAAAGGCCTATATCTTCAATGAAATTAGCATTAAAGAATATCGCAATCTTGTCCGTGAACTTGAAAATCAAGGTGCGGTGCCCCCAGAGGCAGCGCAGGAAAACTCCCTCATCGAACATAATGGATAGACTAAAAAAGAGATGCTTACGTTGCATCTCTTTTTTCTTTATTCACTTCTTTTAAAACTTCCGTCAGAAAAAATTCGACTGTCCGCTGGGCATTTAGAAATCTTGATTTGCTTGTTTTCGGAAAGAAAGCCTGGATGGAGAGCTGTTCGATATGTTCTGAAACGGATTCGACTTGCTGAATGCGGATATGTTTTAATGGAAAGTTTATAAGCCATTTTTTCATCTCCTCTTTCCACTCTCCGTTTATTGAGTTAACCTTATTGGCAAATGGCTTTATCACCTCATCAAAATTTTGTTCACTCCCCGTTTCTCTTGCTTCCTGAAAATGCCTCAAAAATTCTTGATTGAATGATAATAATTCCGTAGTTAAATGCTCTATTTCCCTGTCCAAGAATGCACACTCCCTTCCCGTCAAAATAAATGAAAACTCGCCGACTGGCGAGTCCGATAGGACGAAGACAGAGGCGTAGTTGAATTTATGCGTTAGGAAATTATAAATTTGTGAAAATTTATAATTTCTTATTAGCAAAAAAAGCAGCACTATTAAATGCCACTTTCAAAATTAAGACTATGATACCGAATATTAAAAACCCATTTCAAGCTTTAATGATTTTGCGGAATGGTGGGAAAGCGGATTTTGGACCATCTCTCCATTCAAAAGCATTTGGTCTGAAATTCTTTCCAATTTTGTAATTTTTTCAGCCGAATCAAGCAGTTTTTCTTGTTCCCTTTGATCAAGCTCGATGCGAAGTTCAGAAAAGGATGCTTTTAGTGCCTCGTCTAATTCTTCCAATTGATCATATATCCCCGCCAGCTTAGACAGGAGCCTATCCTTATCACTAAATGAACTATTCATTTTCTAAAACCTCCCCCACGTTTTTCCTAAAGATAATATTCGCTTTCCAATCTATGGTTCCTTCCCCCTTGACAAAACTAGAAGCATTTCGGCAAAGAAAGTGCCATTCTGGCATATTCTCTATTTTTCGTTCGACAGAATCTAGAATCGTATGAAAACCAAAATTCAGCACATGATATTAGTGGAGGTGTTTATTTTGTCTAACAACAATAAACAAAACAAAAGCCAACCGCGGCAATCTGATACAGAAAAAAGAACAGGTTACGGCGATAAAAAGTTAGAAGGACCAAACCGACCGGCTGAGTAAGAGAAAAGCAAGGAGAACACCCTCCTTGCTTTTTTCTTATTTCCATTTCTTTAAATCCAGTGCCTTTTTCAAGGAAACAAGCAGCTGCAGCTGGTGGGATTTAGCCACGTACCAATCGGTTAGGTGAATCGGGTGGCGATGATGGACTGGAAAATGCAGCCACGCGGAAGAAACTTTTCGAACTTTACTCCAATCCTGATAATCCTGCCGATGGTGCTTGATTACCGGGTAGGTCATTCTTAAGATAGGAGTAGTTCCTTCCGTTTTTATTTTGAAAAACTGTTCATAATCATTTCTTGAGCCTGTATGTGTTGTTTTTTCAGCAAACTCAAAAAAATGGGGAAATAACCTTGGCTGAAAAAGAATGCTCGCCAGCCTTTTTCCAAGATTAATCCTTTTGGATAGAGACCTAAAGCCATTCACGCTTGCTCCATATACCTCCCCGCCGCAGGTTGGGAACAACACGCAGCTAAAATGCAGCCAATCTTGAAAATTGAATATAAGTGATTGAAATACCTTTTTCTTGTAAACAGGGTGTTCAATGACCGGATTTTGAATCACATTTTGTTCATTAATGATTAGGGCGGTCATGAGCCTTTTACTATCTTCATTACGCCAAAAGCGGTGCCACTCATTTTGAATAAAGGATGAAACATGAAAATAGGGAAGTAAATGAAACAGAGGCCGGCCTAATTTCGTCGAATATTGATAGACCAATAATTGGGGGAAAACATCATGAAATATTAGCCAATTTGCCCTTTCATATGTAAAAAAAAGCTGTTTTCTGACCTGGGGGGCAAGCAGCTGCCGAAACATAGATCCTTCAAGATCGCACATATTCCAGCCGCCATTTCGGGATACCATGCTTGCCAGAAAGGACCATTGAATATCCGGATTTTCTTTAAAGTAGGAAAAATATGCATTAGTCCTTGAAATATTATCGATATTTTTTTTGCTTGTTTCGGTTTCAATTTGACGAATGATATTTTGTTCGTGTATTGTAAGGAGACTCATATTTTGTGCATCTTTCCTTCAGTTTTTAATAGATTATTAGCCGCAGGCTAATCCCTTAATAAGAATGAATCATTTATTTTTATAACAAAAACGGTACAATTAATATTAGCGTTTACCTGAAGGGCTATTTTATTCACCCACTTTTTTCTGAGATTTGATATGATAGTGAGTGTCTTAAGAGGTGAAGGAAATGAGCTTTAATTATCCAAATGGAAAAAAGTATGTTCGCTTAGATCAAGAGAAAAAAGCACCTGTAAAAATCAAGAAAAATGATGCATATGGCAATCGCGGAATGACACTTGAAGAAGACTTAAACGAGAGTAATGAATATTACCGCTCCAGGAAGATGGCCGTTATCCATAAGAAACCGACACCAATCCAAATCGTCCAAGTGGATTACCCAAAGCGAAGTGCGGCAGTTATTAAAGAAGCCTATTTTAAACTTGCCTCCACCACTGACTATAATGGCGTTTATAAAGGAAAATATATCGATTTTGAAGCAAAGGAAACAGAAAATCCTACTTCATTTCCGTTAAAAAATTTCCATCCGCACCAGATTACTCATATGGAAGAAGTGATGAATCAGGGTGGGATTTGCTTTGTTATCATCCGTTTTTCGCGATTTGATGAGGTATATTTGCTAGAGGCAAAGCATATGTTGGGTTTTTGGGACAGAATGATGAGTGGAGGAAGAAAATCGATTACAAAGGAAGAAATTAAACAGAACGGTTATCTCATACCGCTTGGATTTCATCCAAGAATTGATTATATTAAAATATTAGATAATCTTTTACCTCTTTATTAAAAAACAAATAAAGAGCAGAAAGGAAGGAATTTCAAAATGGCTGAGCAATACCAATCAAGAGAGGAGCGCCGAAAGAAACAGCAGTCAAACGATAAGGCCAGACCTAAAGCAAAGGCTAAGAAAGGGGGAATGGCAAAGAAAATTTTCCTTTCCCTAATCGTGCTTTGTTTTGTCGGCTTATTGGCTGGTGTCGGCACTTTCGCCTATTTAGTAAAGGACACTCCCAAGCTTGATCCAAAATTATTAAAAGATCCTATCCCTTCAAAGATTCTAGATAAAGATGGAGAGCTTATTTCCGAAGCCGGTTCAGTGAACCGGGAATATGTTACTTATAAAGATATACCGAAGCAGGTTGAAAATGCCATTTTGGCAACGGAGGATTATCGTTTTTATAAACATCATGGCATCGACCCGATTCGCCTTGGCGGTGCGGTACTCGCGAATTTCCGTGATGGCTTTGGTTCGGAAGGCGGCAGCACTATTACCCAGCAGGTTGTCAAAAACGCCTTTTTATCACGTGATAAAACCTTGAAACGAAAAGTTCAGGAAGCATGGCTTTCCTATCAGTTGGAACAAAAATATACAAAACATCAAATTTTTGAAATGTATGTCAATAAGGTCTATATCTCGGAAAATAGCTGGGGTATTGCCACTGCTGCAAAAATATATTACGGGAAAACACTTGATCAGTTGACACTTGCGGAAGCAGCCCAATTGGCAGGGATGCCGCAAAGCCCGAACAATTACAATCCTTTTAACCATCCGGATTTAGCCGAAAAAAGAAGAAATATCGTATTAAGTTTAATGTATCAGCATGGTTTTATTTCAAAGGCACAAATGGAGGAAGCTAAAAAGGTTGCCGTAAAAGATACGGTCCTTAAAGAGGAACAGCGGAAAATAAATGACAAGCCATATGATGCCTTCGTTGATGCAGTAATCGATGAAGTAAAAGAGAAGACCGATTTTGATATTTTTTCAGACGGTTTGACGATTTATACAACACTGGACAAAAACGCGCAGGACTATGTTAACGAGCTTTTAAACTCAAAAGACGTTATTCCATATCCTGATGATCAATTCCAGGCAGGCGTCGCACTTCTCGACACAAAGACTGGAGAAATCAGGGCAATTGGCGGCGGCAGAAACCAACAGGTGCAGCGCGGCTACAACTATGCCATTGATATACAGCGCCAGCCCGGATCTACCATTAAACCTGTGTTGGATTACGGCCCTGCCATCGAATACCTGAATTGGGGCACCTACCAAATGATTGAGGATAAGCCAATTACGTATTCGTCTGGTAAGAAATTCGGAAACTGGGACGGTCAATATAAGGGTCCGATGACGATGAGGACAGCCCTTCAGTTATCACGGAACACTCCGGCGGTTCAGGCCATTCAACAGGTAGGTCTGGATAATGCGATGAAGTTCGCTCTAAATCTTGGCATTCCATTAAAAGAAATATCTGAGTCCTATGCGATTGGCGGATTTGGAGGAAAAACCGTCGGAGTATCACCGCTAGAAATGGCCGGAGCCTATGCTGCATTTGGCAACAAAGGCATTTACAATAAGCCGCATGCTGTCACGAAAATTAAGCTGCGCGATGGTACCATTATTGACACCGCACCGGAACCTAAGGTGGTCATGAAGGATTCCACAGCATTTATGGTTACCGACATGTTAAAAAGTGTTCTAGTTTCTCCGGGTACGGGGACAAACGCAAAAGTCCCAGGCCTTCCAATGGCAGGTAAGACAGGGACTACAAACTATTCGGAAGAACAAAGAAATGCATGGAATATTAGTAAAAGTGCGGTACCAGATTCTTGGTTTACAGGGTATACGACCAATTATACTGCATCCATTTGGACTGGTTACGGTGACTATAAAACGCCGATTGAGGCAAAGGGAAATAACCAAAGAATTGCCCAATTAATCTTTAAAAATTTACTGGCCCATGTCTCAAAAGGCACCCAAACAGCTGACTTTACTATGCCAAATAGTGTGGAGAAGGTCAGAATCGAAAAAGGCTCCATGCCGGCTGTGCTTGCGAGTGAATTCACTCCTGACAGCGAAGTACTCACGGAATATGCTGTAAAGGGCCATGCCCCGAAAACAGTATCCGAGAAATATAACAAGCTTGATGCACCTAGCGGCTTGGCGGCAAAATATGATCAAGATACACAAAAAATCGCTGTAACTTGGGATTATCCAAATACAGCACAACAAAATGTTCAGTTTGATATTACCGTTGATAACGGCACTACTCCAAATCATGTGGTGCAGGCAGAAAAAGGATTCCTATTCCCAGTTAAGCCGGGTGAAAAATACACTATTACCGTTCTGGCTATTATCGGAGATCGGAAGAGCGATCCTGCAACAACCACCATTGAGGTTCCACAGGCAGAAAACGATACTGAACAAGGAAATGGAAATAATGGCACTGGGGACGGAAATGGAAATGGAAACGGAAATGGAAACGGCGCTAACAATGGGAACGGAAATGGCACCGGAACAGGTACTAGCAGTGGCAATGGCACCGGCAATAATACCGGCGGAGTCGTGATCCCGCCTGTCATACCCCCTGGAACTCCTTCCACCGGACATTAAATGAAAACTCGCCGATTGGCGAGTCCGATAGGACGAAGACAGAGGGGTAGTTGAATTTATACTTTCCTATTAGCTAAAAAACAAGAGGCTGACTTAGGTCGGCCTCTTGTTTTTTTGGATAGTTTTCCGCGCATATTGTTTTTCTTGTTCTACCATGAGTTCTGATAACTGTCGATAAGAATGGTAGAGTGATGGTCGGTACTTAATAAAAGCAAATCGCTCCTCAAGATTGACAGGCTTGTATTCGATACTTTCAAATGGAATAGCATCATTGTAGCTAAGTGGCAATCCATTCGTCAGAAACAAAAACCGAAGGTATAATTGAATTCCTTTATTCATCCATTCTTTAGCCCCTATTTGGTCCCTGTTTCGAAATACTTTCTCAAGTTGCTCCTGTATACTGGCCCATTCTTTAAGAATATCGGTTACAGACTCTGAAGGCTTACTCATTTACAGCAGCCTTTCCTTTCATTCGTTTCTTCCCTTCCCTGCATACGTCCAAAAGCGGGCAGCTTGGACACTGCGGGTTTTGCGCCTTGCAATGATACCTGCCAAAAAAGATTAAGCGGTGATGTGTGGCTGACCACTCCTCTTTCGGTACCTTCTTCATCAGCGTCTTTTCAACTTCCAATACAGAGTCCTTCCAACGGCAAATGCCGAGCCTCTTACTGACACGTTCAACATGGGTATCAACAGCGATGGCGGGAATGCCATAAGCAACCGAAACAACAACATTGGCTGTTTTCCGGCCCACTCCCGGCAGCTTTGTTAATTCATCCCTATCCATTGGCACTTCGCCATTATATTCCTCTAATAAAATTCGGCAAAGGCTTTGAATGTTTTTCCCTTTGTTCCGATAAAGACCGATCGAGCGGATATCATTTTGCAATTCCTCCAAAGGGACTTTTAAGTAGTCATCAGGGGTCTTGTATTTTTTAAATAGACCAACAGTTACCTTATTAACGAGGGCATCGGTGCATTGGGCAGATAAAGCGACAGCGATCACGAGTTCAAAAGGATTTGAATGATTTAATTCGCAATGGGCATCTGGAAACATTTCACCCATTGTATCTAAACAATGCCGAATTTGTGTATTATTAAGCAAGGTCTTCACCCCTCTAAATGTTTATTACAGAAAATAAACGAGTGAATTGTCACTCGTCGCTTTAAAATTATTGCTCTAACCAGTTATAGAATGGAATGGATGATGGCGGGGCATCCTCTCTTGGATTGCCTTTTTGAACTTGTTTCTGCCGGAATTTGCGGCCCTGATTTTTGGCCTGCTCAAGTGTCTTAATGCCGTTCTTCTTCCACTCAAAAAGAATTCTATCAATATAGCGAAAATTTAATTTACCTGACATGACTGCTTCACGAAGTGCGGCTTTGATAATGACAGGATCATGATGGTCATCATCCATCCACATCGCTAGAGACTCACATTCAAAAGGAGACAAAGGACGGCCAAATTCATTTTCAAAACACGTATATAAATCGGTTTCCTCCGTTTTCTTTTGATTCTCTTGTACATTCTGCGTGCTTGTTAAAAATTGTGACACGAGTCTTTCCCATAACGGTTTAATTGTGTACTTCTCGAAACGAATGCCGTCTTGCGAATATTCATCAATGATGGCAAGTAAGCCTCTTTGAATCAGCTTTCTAAGCATGTCACTGCATTCTGATATCGAAATGGTCATTCTTGAGGAAAGCTCTTCGGGGGTTGGAAAATCATTCCCTTTCTCTACAAACGTCATGATATTTAGTAACAGAACTAATTCTGCTTCGTTTAAATGCAAATTGCGATATTCGGAAAATAGTAAAGAGGGTACGGTAATGGTACCTTCTTCTAGCCAAGCTACTATATTATCTTTCATGTTAGGACACCTCCTAAAAAGTATATCACGAACAGGTGATTTCGAGTAAGAGAATTAGGCATCCTGTTTTGGTAAAGAAATCAAAAAGCCTGCAGGTCGCAGACTTTTTGATTTTACTAAAGGTTATACCCTAACTTTTGATTCTACGAATTGCTGCATGCGGGATACGGCTTTTTCTAATAAGTCTAGTGATGTTGCATAGGATAAACGGATGTTGTCAGGTGTTCCGAATCCTGAACCGGGAATTACAGCTACTTTTGCTTCCACCAAAAGGGCAGATGCAAAGTCGTCGACATTGCTGTAGCCAGCCATTTCAGCAGCCTTTTTCACATTTGGGTACAGATAGAAAGCACCCTGCGGCTTGACACAAGTGAACCCTGGAATGGCAACCAGCTGATCATAGATAATTTCCAATCTTTCTTCGAATGCCTTCCGCATTTCTTCAACAGGCTCCTGCGGCCCGTTGTAAGCCGCGATGGCCGCATATTGAGCGGTAGTGGTCGGGTTAGATGTGCTATGGCTAGCGAGATTAGTCATTGCTTTAATAAGTTCAGCATTACCAGCAGCATAGCCAATCCTCCACCCTGTCATCGAATGGGACTTGGAAACACCATTAATAATAATTGTTTGTTCTTTAAGCTCCGGCGAAATTTCCGCAATCGAAACATGCTTTACACCGCCGTAAACGAGCTTTTCATAAATCTCATCAGAAACAATCAAGATGTTTTCTGCCAAGCATACCTTACCAATTTCCAAAAGTTCCTCTTCTGTATATAAGACCCCTGTTGGATTGCTCGGAGAGTTAATGATGACAGCTTTTGTTCTATTGGTAATCGCCTTTTTCAGTTGTTCCGGTGTTATTTTAAAATGGTTTTCTTCCAATCCATCGATATAAACAGGAACTCCGCCCGCTAACTTAACCTGCTCCGGATAGCTTACCCAATAAGGAGTAGGAATAATAACCTCATCCCCCTCATTTAAAAGAACCTGAAACAGCGTATAGAGGACATGTTTTGCACCATTCCCGACAATAACTTCATTTGGCTTATAGGTTAAACCTTGATCTGTTTCGAATTTTTTAATAATCGCCTTTTTTAAGGCAGGAAGACCGGCCGAAGGAGTGTACTTGGTTTGTCCCTCATTCATAGATTTTACTGCAGCATCCAAAATGTGCTGAGGGGTATTAAAATCGGGTTCACCTGCACCGAGTCCAATTACGTCTTCACCTTGTTCCTTCAATTCTTTTGCTTTCGCAGTAATGGCCAATGTTGTTGAAGGTGTTAAGGACAACACCCGGCTTGCCAATTCCACTTTCATTATGTTTTCCTCCTGTCTCTACCCTAAAGATTTTCAATTTCCTTCAGCCACTCGCCAGTTTCGAAATGGAGATAATAATAATTTATTAAATTATTTTCAGAACGATAATAAATTTCCCATAAAGGGATGTTCTGCTCCATTCCGAGCCGGACCGAAATGATTTTTTTGGGATTTTTTTCTTTATTCAATGTTTGAATTGCTTCCTCTTTTGTAAGGCCGTTCTTGGCCTTTCGGACAATAACCTTTTTGCTCTTTTCGGGAACCCAGACAATAATCTTTTCGCCCTTGTTATTTTTCCCTTCAATGACATTAACGGTTTCTTGACCATTATAAACATGAAAATCTTCAACGCTTTTTAATGGAACCTTTTTTTTAGCATCCTGAACAGCACGTTCTTCAGCGGTAATTAATGGTTCCATTGCACTATGATATACTTTTATCGAAACCCCGATCACCACAGCAAGTAATAAACATGCTCCAATTATAATCCACTTTTTCAATTTCAAATCACTCTTTTATGTACGATATTTTTCCTCCAATTAATTCTTGTTACTTGTTTCCTACCAAATATCATTATAACAGGTAAAAGGAAAAATGCCCTATCTTGAAACCAAGGAATCGTAATTTTTCTTTAAGTTTTTATTCTTCTTCAGTTGGGATGGTAAAAACCTCATATTTTGAATCCGTGAACTTAAGCGTCACCGATCCATGTTTTTTTGTAAAATAAACTTCAGACCAAGTTTCGTGCAGGCCTTGAAGAATATCACGATCCGGATGATATTCCTCCGGTGTAAACAATACAGAAATCTCCGGATTTAAATAGTGGATAAAATTATTTGAGAAAAAAGAAGCCTTAGCGTAATCCGGAATTTTTAAAACATGGACATCTTCAAGATTTTTTGTCAGTAATGCCTGCTCCGCCCTTTCGCTGCAGGACGACATTAAAAAGAGACGGTGATTGAAAAACTTAAGGATAAAATCCATCCCTTCGTTTTTTTCATTTCCGACAAATTGGACTTCGGCCGTCAGGTCAGGAAAAAGTGATTCTGTTGTCCCTTCTTTCCATGTTGATACCGCGGCCTGCTTTTGATCATCAAGCCCAAAGGCTGCCTGGGCTGAGATTTTTGGAGTGGTAATCAGTTTTTCAATGTTATATTTGTCAATTAGCTTATTTACTTTTTTAAACGACAGGCTATTTTCATCCGTAGTAATGATTAAGGTTTGAATGCTTTTTACATCATAAAGTTTGAGCCACTTTTCCAATTCCGCTTCAGTGTCTTGCCCCCCGACATTGACCAAAATATTCTCGTTGTTCGGCCCTTGGATTAAAGTAGCTTCCCCAGTGGAAAGACCAATAAAAGTAATGGCCATTTCGTGTTCCTTTATATTTAAATCTATATTTTCAACCTTACCTGAAATAGCCGTTTCCGCATGAACTGCTGAAACAGCCGGAAAAAATAAGGCCAATAGAATGAATAAAATTCGCATACACATTCCTCCTGTCATCTCTAGGATGTGTATTTTTTCCAAATTTTATCATAACCAGGATTGAATTATTTTGACTATTTCTTTGGCCGATTCTTTTTTTATGGTGACTGGCGGGATGGAATTTAAGAAGGCCTTTCCATATTTCGTTGTGATAATCCGCTTGTCAAAAACAATCACAATCCCCCTATCTGTTTCAGTTCGTATCAACCGGCCAAAGCCTTGTTTAAACCGTAGGACTGCTTCAGGCAGAGAATATTCAAAAAAGGCATTGCCGCCACTTTCCTCAATTATTTGGCATTTCGCCATTGTTAACGGCTCATCCGGTGAGTTGAAGGGAAGCCGTACTAAACACAGGCATGATAAATCCTCCCCTGGAATATCCACACCCTCCCAAAAACTGCTCGTTCCTAACAGAATGGCCTTTTCATAGCGCTGGAAATTTCTCGTCAACCTTGTTCTGCTCCCGCTTGTAATCCCTTGGGCAATTAAAACATAGTCATCGAGAAAGCCGCTTTCTTTTATCAATTCGTACGTTTTCTTTAGCATGTCGTAAGCAGTAAAAAGAAGCAGCATCCTTCCTTTCGTCGCCTCAGCAATCGTAATGATGTGCTCGGTTATGGCAATCACAAATTCATCTAAGGAAACCGAATTGATTTCGGGCAAATCATCAGGAATAATCAGCTGTACTTGTTCCTTGTAATTAAAAGGAGAGGGGATGATTACCTTTTCCGGATTACTGGAATCAAGGCCGATTTCCTTGAGATAATAGTCAAAGGTATTATTAACGGTTAACGTTGCAGAAGTGATGACTGCTGCCTTTTTCTTTGCGAAAAAATATTTTTCTAAAGCTGCCGCTACACTGGCCGGCTGTGCGATAAAGGTTGTTATATTCTGCGGTGCACGTACATCGATTTCAATCCATTTAACATCATTGGTGTCTCTTAAAAAGCTGTTTATTACCCTGCCCCTTAATTCCTCTAATTCCATAAGAAACACATGGACTTCCTCGATTTTCCCCTCCTGCTTTCTGGTTAACCCATCCTTTTGGGCAATAATCCATTCCACCCTTTTACTAATTGCGGTATGCAAATCCTTTATTAAAAATGACAGCCTTTCCGCACTATGCACTAAAGCCATTCTTTCTTTAGAACTATCAGCTTTACTAAAATGGATTTTTGTGCGGTAATATCCATTTTTGTTATTAATCCTCTTTTTGGCAAATAGAGCAATTAATTTAAAAAATTCATCCATTTCGTACGAAAAGTCAATCATCATTTGATTAAGCTCAAATGTATGGATAAGCGGTTCCTTCGTGAAAGGATAAATAGCAAGAATCTTTTCTAATTCATAAAAAAGCTGTTCTTGTTCGTATAAACCAAATTGGCCAGCCAGCATTCTTGCAGATAGGTAATCCAAGGAGGTACCAAAGAATTGAACTGCCGCTTTTTCCAAATGATGCCCTTCGTCAATAACGGCAAAATCATATTCCGGCAAAACAGCGCCGTTCCCTTTAATATCACTTAATAATAAAGAATGATTGGTAATAACAATATCCGAGACTTTAGCCTCTTTTTTTGCTCGCAAATAAAAATCCCGTTCTTGCCAATCAGGATGTTTTGAAAAAGCGGTTTGCTCATTTTTAATTTTATTCCAAAAAAGGAATCCGCCGCTCGAAAGATTCAGTTCATCCTTATCACCGGTTTCTGTCTCGGTTAACCAAACAAGAATCTGCATCTTTGTTAAGGTGGTATCATAGTTATCGTTTTCATCAAGCAGCGACTGATGGAATTTTTCCAAACAGATATAATGGCTCCTGCCTTTTAAGAGTACAGCCTTTACCGGAAAAGGAATCATTTTTTCCAGAAGTGGCATTTCTTTTCTTAATATTTGCTCCTGCAGCTGAGTAGTATGTGTACTGACGATAATCGGCCGGTTCCGCTGTTTAGCGAAGAAGACTGCTGGCAGCAGATACCCTAACGATTTTCCTACCCCCGTTCCTGCTTCAATTAACGTATGACGCTCGGATACAAAGGCTTTGTAGACCACATCCATCATCTTAAATTGCCCTGTCCGGTTCTCAAAGGATTTAAGGCCGCTTTTCATCAGCCTTAATTTCTCCTCTTCAGCTTGAGGATAGTGGTATGCCTGGAATTCTAACGATGTTCCCGGCTGAGGCAGCACTTTTTTTATGGCGAGGTCCCTAAACACCTCAAAATCCTCATTATGTGCAGACTTTTCAGCCATGCTGTCAATCATTTCTTCAAGTAGCTGCTCAAGGTCGCTTTTTAATCCGCCGGATAACGGAAGAAGCCGCTTAAGCGTAATAAAGGGCAGCTGCTGTAAACGCTGGACCAACAGCAGAAAAATTTCCGCGGTCACCTCCGCATCACTGTCGGCTTGGTGAGGCCGATCGTGCTTGAGGTTTAGCATTTCAGCCAAATCGGTAAGTTTATATCCGTCCGCTGTCGGATATAGAATCCGCGACATTTCCACGGTATCCAAGACAGATCCGTAAAATCCTTCAAATCCGGCATGGATTAATTCCTCTTGAAGAAAGGATAAATCAAATAAAACATTATGGGCTACAAAATAAGCACCGTCCAGTAAGGAAAAAACCTTCGCAGCAATCTCTGAAAAAACAGGGGCATTCTTCACCATTTCATCATTGATTCCAGTTAACTCTTCTATAAATATCGGAATGGATTTTTGGGGATTAATCAGTGACGAAAATTTCTCCGTTATTTGTCCATCTTCAATTACAACAGCGGCAAATTGAATAATTTTGTCGCCCTTCTTCGGAAGATTTCCGGTAGTTTCTAAATCGATTACAACAAATTTATTAGACATTTACATAACACCCCAAAGCTTCATTCCTTAAACGGTAACATAAAAAAATAAAAAATGAAAACAATTAATATATTCGCCATTTATTATAATAAAGTCCCCGTCAAAAGAAAAATCCCCCATTGAAAGGGGGACCAGGCTGTCGAAAAACTTTCGATAGCCATTTATTTTGCTCTTTTATTTAATAATTAATATATAGGCTTTTCAACAAGTCTGTTGATTGGCGCTCCAGGCGCTTCGCTTTCCGCGGGCGTGCCGGGGAGCCTCCTCTGAGCTATCGCTCCTGCGGGGTCTCCCCTGCCCCGTACTCCCGCAGGAGTCTCCGCGCCTTCCGCGCCAATCAACAGGTGTAATCAATAAAGACCTTCATCTCAAATAAAAATAAGTACCGGTTACGGGGATTGAATAATGTAAGAGTACAGCTTCTCTCCTTACTACAACCTCCCAAAATATCAAAAAAATTGTAACACACTTATCTAGGTTCGATAATGTGTGTTACAATACTTTAGATTTTTTTGCCTCCCTGTTGATTGGAGCGGAGGGCACTCGACTTCTGCGGGATATAGAGGTCACTGGAGACCCCGCAGGCGCTAAAGCGCCGAGGAGGCTCCAGGACCTCCCCGCGGAAAGCGAGTGCCCGGAGCGGAAATCAACAGGCCCTTTAGCAGAGTCAACTCAAAAAAAGATGTAATTAGAATGATAAAAAAATAGCCGAGAAAGGTACTCTTTCTCGACAATCTGATCCCCCAAATAAAGGGGGACGTTTTTTACATAATTGTATGGGCTGGTTCGGCATGAATAAGTTCTTTTATTTGGTTAAATTCGTCCATAATCGCTACTTTTGGTTTATGGTAAGGGACTTTTTCTTCTGGTACAAGAGCATAGGAGATGATGATCACAATATCTCCAGGCTGTACAAGACGGGCAGCTGCCCCATTTAAGCAGACCACACCAGACCCTCTTTCACCAGGAATGATATAGGTTTCAAGACGAGCTCCGTTATTGTTATTGACAATTTGCACCTTTTCGTTCGGCACCATGCCAACTGCATCTAATAAATCTTCATCTATTGTAATACTGCCAACATAGTTTAAATTCGCTTCTGTGACTGTTGCACGATGTATTTTTCCGTTCATCATGTGGCGAAACATAAAATGTGGTTCCTCCTCTATTCAAGTGTCTACTCTATATCCAGAATGAGATTATCAATTAAACGAACCTTTGTAAATTTTACAGCAAGCGCAATGATTATCCTACCCTCTAATTTTTCCAGTGGTTTTAACTGTGGATAGGAATAAATCTCCGCATAGTCGACTACCCCAGACGAATTGCTCGTAATCATTTCTTTCATTAAAATGATTAAACTGTGAGGGTTCTGTTCGCCTTGATCAATTGCTTTTTTTGCTTCCTGCAGGCTTTTATACAAAACAACTGCCTGCTCTCTTTCTTCGGGCAGCAAATTGACATTGCGAGAGCTTTTGGCCAGCCCGTCTTCTTCGCGGACAATTTCCACCGCCACCACGTCTAGTGGAAAATTGAGGTCAGAAACCAATCCTTCAATGACCGCCACCTGTTGCGCGTCTTTTTTGCCAAAATAAGCCCTTGTCGGCATGACAATATGGAAAAGCTTAGACACAACTGTAGCAACGCCATCAAAATGACCAGGGCGCGATTTCCCGCATAACACATCGGTCCGAGCCTGGACAATGACTTTCACCGAAGGTTCAGTTGGATACATTTCGTTGACTGTTGGGTAGAAAATGTAGTCGACATGTTCACATTCTGCCAGCGCCCGGTCTCGCTCAAAATCGCGAGGATATGTTGAAAAGTCCTCTGTTGGTCCAAATTGCAATGGATTGACAAAGATACTTAAGACCACAATATCATTTTCCTGTCGAGCCTGCTTTATAAGAGTGAGATGCCCTTCGTGAAGATATCCCATCGTTGGGACAAAGCCGATCGATTTACCCTCACTTTTTTGTTGTTTAATTTCAGTCTGCATCTCTTTTATGGTTGTAATAACCTTCATTCTTTACCTCCGTATAAAACGAGCAGTTGCTCTTCCTTCATGGTGTAGCTGTGCTTATCTTCAGGGAACTGTTTGTTTTTCACATCCTGGGCATACGCTTGGATTGATTCAATCATAAATGGACTTACAGAATGGTACTGTTTGACGAATTTAGGAACCCGTTCAACACCGTAGCCAAGAATATCATGATAGACAAGCACCTGGCCATCGACATCAATTCCTGCACCGATGCCAATTACCGGAATAGACAAGGATTTTGTTACTTGCTCCGCCAACTGCTTAGGAACACATTCCAAGACAAGCGCGAATGCTCCTGCTTCTTCGCATTTTTTAGCGTCTTCGATTAACTGTTTTGCTGCATCTGCATCTTTGCCTTGAACCTTGTAGCCGCCTAATACACCGACTGACTGCGGTGTTAAGCCAAGATGGGCACACACTGGAATTCCCGCTCGCGTCAGGGCAGCAATATGTTCGGTGACTTCATCTGCCCCTTCAAGCTTAACAGCATGTGCTCCGGTTTCCTGAATCAATCTGCCTGCGTTAACTAATGTATCCCTGACCGATAAATGGTAGGTTAAAAATGGCATGTCCACAACTATGAATGTTTCTTTAGCCCCGCGCTTGACAGCCTTTGCATGATGGATCATGTCATTCAATGTGACAGGAATAGTAGAATCATAACCAAGAACCACCATTCCAAGAGAATCACCGACGAGAATCATATCTACGCCCCCCTGTTCCGCCTGCTTTGCTGAAGGATAATCATAAGCCGTTAACATCACAATTTTTTCGTTTTTTTCTTTCATCTTCAGAAAATCTGTCGTTTGCTTCATCCTTATTCCCTCCTTAAATTAGGGGAGAGGTGATAAAACAAATGAGAAGCTAAATAAAAAAAATCCTTCTGAAGGCAGAAGGATTTTGGTTACTTACTTCTTGTTCCATCCCTCTGTCCCGGTCCGTTTGACGGATCTAGGCAGATACCTTTTAGTTTTATAGACTTCCAAGGTGCAGTTCCTTCAGGATACTGCCCATAAAAAAATTATAGCAAATATCATCCATTCCGTACAGAATGAAATGACAGGACTATAGTTCTATATCAGCGGAATAAACATGGTGAATCACACCGGATGCATCTTCAATCTTTAAAACGCCTTCATCGGTTATCCCGAGGGCTTTTCCTTCAATGACACCGGTCAAGGTTCTAGCTTTGAGCATTTTCCCAATACTTATGGCATAGCCTTCCCATAGCAATTTAATTGGGTAAAAACCTTTTTCGAGGAAGAGCAAATATAATTTTTCAAAATGGGTAAAAATACTTCTTATGATGCTGGCCCGTGAAAGCGCATCTCCTTTTTCAATCAACAAAGAGCTTGCAATATTTTGCAATTCAGGTGGAAAGTCATCCTTCGTCTGATTGACGTTCAAGCCCATCCCAATGATGATGGAATGAATCTGATCAGCCTCCGCCTGCATTTCAGTCAGAATGCCGGTTATTTTTTTCCCATTCAGTAAAATATCATTTGGCCATTTTATTTCCGGATTAAGGCCAGTCACTTCTTCGATTGCCTGAACAATAGCAACGGCTGTTAAAAGCGTTAACTGCGGCGCCTTTGTCAATGGAACATTGGGACGGAGGATGAGGCTCATCCAAATCCCTGTATATTTTGGTGAATGCCACGGGCGATTCATTCTTCCCCTGCCGGAAATTTGTTCCTCCGCTATTACAACTGTTCCCTCAGGCACATTTTCAGAAGCTAATCTGTGGGCAATCTTTTGGGTCGATTCCACGGTTTCTTCGTAATGGATATTTTTTCCGATAAACTCCGTAGTTAAGCCAAGTCTAATTTCATCGGCAGTAATTTTTTCGGGTGTTTTGATAATTCGATAGCCTTTTTTTCTAACCGCCTCAAGTTCAAAGCCTTCTTTTCTTAATTCCTCAATATGCTTCCAGACTGCCGTTCGCGAGCAGCCAATTAATTCAGCAAGGAATTGACCTGATAAATAGGATTCACCAGCGCTGGTAAAGGAATCTAGCAGTTTTTTTCTGATTTCTGACTGCACGCTTTCAGCCACTCCTTTATCTTTTCTTTTTCGTTTACAACTTCATTTTGCAAAACTGCATGTTCTATTCTAGTAAGCAGCTCTTTCAGCCATGGGCCACCTGCCTGTTTCCGCCAAGCCATTATGTCGCTTCCGGTCACAGCCAGTTCAGATCGCTGCTTGATTGGCAGATTGTCGTAAGTGTTTAACCAATACTTTACAGAGTCATAATCATTTATGCCTTTTAAAACAAGATAAAGCTTTTCTGCGGATTGAATTGTCTCGCTGCCAGCCGTATATAGATCGTAACGGGACCAATCTTTTATGAGTCTTTGTTTGGCATATAGCAAGATGTCCTGAATTTCTTTCATTTCCTTTACAGGAAGTCGCCAATTCCGAAGAAAAGCGTCGCTATTTTGTTGATCAAGTTCTAAACAATAAAGGAGCAATGCCCACATTTCTTTCTTATTTAAGAAATCAAATGGATAAGAAAGTAATTTTTCAATTTTCAATTCCCGTTTCTTGAGCCCAGGTAAATATTCAAAAACCTGCGTTTCAAGCAAAATCCTGAAAGCATTTTTTCGATTGTCGCCAGAGAGCAGCTTTTCAAACTCGGCTCTCTTCCTCTCGACAGCAATTTTATCGAGCAGGTGCGCATCCAATTTTAAAGCTAGTAATGTTTCACCTGCAATATGAAAAGAGAGCTGGCTGACAAAGCGGACCGCTCTCATCATTCTTAGGGCGTCTTCGCGAAACCGTTCCTCCGGGCTTCCCACCGTTCGAATAACCCTTTCCTTAATGGCTGTTTGGCCGTCAAAAGGGTCAATAATGCTGCCATTTGCATCCATAGCGATGGCATTCATGGTAAAATCCCTTCGCATCAGATCTTCGTTAAGATTGCGAATAAATGATACCTCCTTAGGCCTCCGAAAATCCTGATACTCTCCTTCGGTCCGAAAGGTGGTAATTTCATAAGAATTGTTTTTAAACAGGACAAGAACCGTTCCATGTTGAATACCGATATCAACAGTTTTAGGAAAAATCGCTTTCACTTCTTCAGGTTTGGCTGACGTCGCAATGTCGACATCGCTAATTTTATTTCCAAGTAAATAATCCCTAACCGATCCGCCCACAAAGTAGGCTTCATATCCAGCGGACTCAAGCCTTTTGATGACTGGAACAGCCGATAAAAAGGGTTCTTTCATATTTTTCTCACCTTATTTCAGCAGCTTAAAATAAAGCATTTCGTATTGCTCGACAATTTGCTCTGCTTTAAATTTCGTTTTAACTGTTACTTCTGACTGCTGTGAAAATTGCTGATGAAGAGCTCCATCATTCAATAGACGAATTGCTTTATCAGAAATATCCCCAATATCACCGACGTTACAAGTATAGCCCGTTTTGCCGTTCTCAATAACCTCAGGGATGCCTCCTACATTGGTTCCAATCACCGGTACTCCGCAGGCCATTGCCTCTAGGGCAACAAGACCGAAGCTTTCCTTTTCCGACAATAGGAGCATCAAATCGCTGATGGAATATAACTCTTCTAGGTTTTCTTGTTTTCCTAGGAAAATGACTTGATCCTCTAACCCAAGCTGTCTGACCAGTTTACAAACGATGGTCATTTCGGGTCCATCCCCGACTAGCAACAATTTCGCCGGCATCACAGCGGAGATATTGGCAAATGTTTTAACCACATCCTGGACGCGTTTGACGCCGCGAAAATTGGATACATGGATAATGACCTTTTCATCTTCCCTTATCCCAAATTCAGCTCTTAAATGATTGGAATCTGTTTTTTGATAAACTCGGTCATCAATAAAGTTATATACTGTTTCAATTTGCTTGTCAGGATTGATGACCTCATATGTCTGCTGGACCAATGCATTTGAAACAGCCGTCACCGCATCCGACTTTTCAATGCCAAATTTTATTGCATCTGTGAGGGACGGATCATACCCAAGCACGGTGATGTCAGTACCGTGCAGGGTGGTGACTATTTTTATATCCCTTCCTGCCATTTGCTTTGCCAAAATAGCGCACACCGCATGCGGAATAGCATAATGGACATGAAGCAGGTCGAGTTTCTCTCGATTGGCCACTTCAGCCATCTTACTGGCGAGAGCGATATCATAGGGTGGAAATTGAAAAACCGAATATTGATTTACTTCTACCTGATGATAATAGATGTTGTGATAGATTTTGTTCAGCCGAAATGGGATGCTTGATGTTATGAAATGAATCTCATGCCCCTTCTCCGCCAGGAGTTTTCCCAATTCTGTCGCGACAACCCCGGAACCTCCGACAGTCGGATAACAGGTAATGCCAATTTTTAATTTTTTCATACGTTAATCTCCCAGCAAATCACGGTTCAATAGAATAGGAACCTTTGTTTTAAAGCCTTCCGCATATGTAACATTGACCAGTTTCCCAAACATTCTTTCTCTTGCCTCAACGGTTTCAATATAACCATTGACAAGAGGTGTGTCGTAGCTTGTATCTGTCCGGTCGAACTGGCTTTTATAGGATTGTAATGCCGCTATTTTTTTGTCCATAGACATGGAAATGTCGACAGTAAAGTCCGGCTTGTGAAAGCCATTTATCATATAAAAATACAATCTATTTACCCGATGGGGCTCGCTAGATTCTGTTTCAAATTTTTTTATTCCCGCCGAAAAAACCGCCTCTTCAACGAGACGGGCACAATTCCCATGATCCGGATGACGATCTTCCAAAAAAGGAGCAAACACGAGTTTCGGCTTATGTTGACGAATGATATCCGCTATCTTTCTTATGTATTCATCCTTTAAATATAACCCTCTATCAGGAAACCCGAGTGATATCCGGTATGAAACCCCTAAAACCTCTGCAGCCTTAGCCGCTTCCGCTTTCCTTAGTGTCACATTTCCGTTAGAGGAAAGATTCGCATCCGTTAAATCACATATTCCGATCTGATACCCTTCTGCTGTTAATTTTGCAATTGTACCTGCCATGCCGATTTCGACGTCATCGGCATGGGCCCCAAATGCAAGAATATCCAGTGATTTACCTTGCATGTCCTTCACCAACTTTGATTATTTTTAGTCCAAAATATTTTCCAGCCCGTACACAAAGCTGTTATGTTTCATAACTGTTTCAACAGCGACCTTTACACCGGACATAAATGATTCACGGTTATAGGAATCATGGCGGATGGTTAAGGTTTGTCCATCTGAACCGAATAATACCTGCTGATGGGCAATCAGCCCAGGCAAGCGGACAGAATGGATATGCATCCCGTCAAATTCAGCACCGCGTGCTCCTGTTATAGTTTCTTTTTCATTTGCATGACCTTGTTTTTTCGCTTCCCTGACAGCCGAAATCATTTCAGCCGTTTTAACTGCTGTACCGGACGGGGCATCTAGCTTTTTATCATGATGCAATTCAATAATTTCAACATCACGAAAATATTTTGCAGCAAGCTGCGAAAATTTCATCATTAACACCGCTCCTATTGCAAAATTTGGAGCGATAATACAGCCTAGCTCCTTTTCCTTGCAAAGGCGCTCTAATTCTTCCAGATTTTCTTTTGAAAAACCAGTTGTACCTACCACAGGCCGTACATTATAGCTAAGTGCCGTTTTGGCGTGCAACATGCCAAACTCTGGCGTTGTTAAGTCAATTAGTACATCTGCCTGAACATTTTGTAAACACTTTTCAATATCGGTATAAATGGGAACGTTATGTATCGATTGAAAGCCTTCAATGTCGCTAAGCATCATTCCGTCATGTTTATGGTCAAGGACAGCCACTAGGTTAAAGTGTTCGGTTCCTGCCGCTAGCTTTACTGCTTCACTGCCCATTCGACCTCTAGGACCTGCAATCATTATATTAATCTGCTCCATTTTTCTCACTCCATATTTTCCTGATTTTTTCTCGTCCAACGATCCTTATCCCGTGTATTAAACTTGTTCATCACATAATCATGCGCTTTTTCCAAATCAATGTTTAAGGAATTGGCAAGACAAATTAACACAAACAAAAGGTCGCCAAGCTCCTCATCAACAGCTTTCTCGCTTTCTGTTGATTTCTTCGGTTTTTCGCCGTAATAATGGTTGATTTCCCGTGCCAGTTCACCTAGCTCCTCTGTCAGTCTTGCGAGCATTGCCAAAGGACTAAAATATCCTTCTTTAAATTGACTTATATATGTATCAACTTCTTCTTGAAGTTCTTTCATTGTCTTACCATCAGCCAAACCTTATCACTCCAAACGATGCTGTTATTTGTCAGGCAGGCATGCTCCTGCTCACTATTTTATGTTAGCTAAATTATGGCTGATTTACAAATGTTTTCACTGGAATGATTGGAATTCGCTGGCCAGATTGCCCAACAATAAATTATTCGATATAATTAAATCCGCCATAAGGAAGAAAAATATGGATGAGGAGGAAGGATATGATATTTAGCCTTAAAATAAAAAATATACTATTTATCCTGCTTGGCGCAGCGATATTTTCATTTGGACTGGTCCATTTTAATATGCAGAACAAACTGGCGGAAGGCGGGTTTACGGGGATCACTCTTTTGTTATTTTTCCTTTGGAAATGGGATCCGTCGTATACCAACTTGATTTTAAATATCCCGCTATTTTTTATAGGATGGAAGATGCTTGGTCGTAATGCCTTTTTTTACACCCTAATTGGAACAGTCAGTGTGTCCGTCTTTTTATGGATTATTCAGCGCAACGCGATTAACATGCCATTAAATCATGATTTAACGCTTGCTGCCCTGTTTGCTGGAGTTTTTGCCGGTATCGGATTAGGGATCATCTTCAGGTATGGCGGCACAACTGGTGGCGTTGATATTATTGCCCGGCTCGTCCAAAAATACTTTGGCTGGAACATGGGCAAAACGATGTTTCTGTTTGATGCCTGTGTCATCACTCTCTCCTTAATCACCTATTTGAATTACAAACAGGCGATGTATACCTTGGTTGCCGTTTTTGTTGGGGCCAGGGTAATAGACTTTATTCAAGAAGGTGCCTACTCAGCAAGAGGCGCGATGATTATTTCCGAGAAAAACGAAGAAATCTCCGCTAAAATTATGGAGGAGATGGAACGCGGTGTTACAGCTCTGAAAGGTTTCGGTTCCTATACAAAAAACGAACGGGACGTCCTATATTGTGTGGTCGCTAAGAATGAAATTATGCGTTTAAAAAATCTGATTACTTCAGTCGACCCGTATGCATTTATCTCCATTTCTATCGTCCATGATGTCCACGGGGAAGGCTTTACGCTGGATGAGAATAAAATGCCGATAACAGACTAAAAGACTGACTCGGGAACGAGTCAGTCTTTTCTGGTTAATCTTCACTTCGATTCATCCCAGTAAAAATTAATACTAATCTAAGTAATTCCAGAACGGCTACTGCTGCCGCTGCTACATAAGTAAGGGCTGCCGCGTTTAAAACCTTGCGGGCCTCCCTTTCCTCTCCGCTGCCGACCAATCTAAGTGAGGCAATTTGGTCCATGGCCCGGCTTGAGGCGTTAAATTCAACAGGAAGAGTTACAATTTGAAAAAGTACAGCCGCTGCCATACAAATAATTCCTAACAGCAGCATTCCTGACAGATGGGCAAATATGCCGATCATGATAAGAATCCACGAGGCATTTGAACCAAGGTTTGCAACTGGAACTAAGGCATGGCGAAACCGCAAAAATGCATATCCTTGAGCATCTTGGATGGCATGTCCGCATTCGTGAGCCGCAACTGCTGCCGCTGCAATGGAATGTCCGTGGTAATTTTCTGGTGACAAACGAACAGTTTTGCTGCTTGGGTCATAATGATCGCTTAAAAATCCCCGGCCTTCTTCTACGGCAACATTATACAAACCGTTGGCATTCAATATTTCTCGGGCCACTTCTGCACCTCTATGATATGTTGCGGCAGAAATTCTAGAATATTTTGTAAATGTACTTTTTACTTTCCACTGTGCCCACAAAGGAATCAGAATGATGAAAGCAAAATATAGCAAATACATGATGAAACCTCCTAAGAGAGCTCTTTGATGATTTACATTTTAGTAAAAGGGATTAGAGGCGTCAATCTTTATGCTCTCTGGACCGGTCTTTTCTAACATCCTTTTCCCCTTGGTACTTCCTCCAGCCGACATAAGATAATGTCGCAATGATAATACTCCCTGTTGAAATGATCACCCACCAAAGGGAAGGATCGGCCTCATCATCCTCGATATTGGCAAATAAATTCTGCAGATCTGTATCAAGTTTATCTAGCTCTACCCGGCCTTGTGAATCAGTTAAAACTTGAGAGCGATATTCATCAATAAATTTGATACGTGCATCTAATCTTTGTATATTTTCCACAGGAACATCAATTTTCATACTTGGATAAATGACGTTATAGAGAGATAAAAACGTATTAAAACTCGCATGGAAATTCGCAGAATTACCGGTCACAGCTGCTTCCTTGGCTTGGTGGAACGCTGTCATGATTGGACCTTCCATCTCCGTCCATAAGGGCTGATGACTTGTGGCAATCGCATCCATAACCAGCCTGAATTTCGTCAACTTATTAATACGCTCCTCATGTTTCATATCTGGACTTACTGCTGCTTCCATTGCTTCGTCATGTGAAGTGTTAATGATTCGAACCTCATCCATTGTTAATGGCTGTCCGGTGACTGTAACACCTTTAAACTGATCAGAAAAATAATCAAGCAACTTCCTGGCGTCATCATATCTATGAAACTTGACCATTTGAAGAGCTTCATCGGAAATGTCATCAAGCCGCTCCATTGGGGATTGTCCTTCCGCATATACTGATATCGGCATTAGTAAACATATAATTGCTAATAACAGGAACTTCTTTATATTCACTAACCTTGTCCCCCTTTTCGTTACTAATAAAATGTATGAAAGGGTGGACAAGGTTAGACCATAATTTATAGCTGAGAATTATTTAATTTCAAGTTTAAAACTTTTTTGGCGGATACAAAGATAATAGGCAATTCCAATGGAAAGAATAGACAGCCAAAACGTAAAGTAGCCGATTTGCGGGATATAACGGTCAAGCATTTGATAGCTTGGCAGCATAAAGAAAACATAATCGATGATATCATTATGCAGTGTCCAAATTGCAGTCACTACTAAATGCCATAGTTTGAGACGATAAAACGGTGCGAATAAGAGCCCTTGGACTGCCATGGCAAAATGAGAGAAAATCAACATATAACCGACTGGATCCAATTCCCCTTGAACAACAAAAACAAGGATATTCATCATGACAGCCCAAATTCCATATTTAAAAAGTGTGACAATCGCCAGTGCTTCCATCAGCGGCCAATTTTTTCTTAATAAAAAGGCAATAAGGACAAAAACAAAAAAGAGGCTTGCAGTGGGACTGTCCGGTACAAAAATTAAAAATATAGCCGGGGTATTCTCCAACTGCCATCCATACCAATAATACCCATAGATTGTCCCAGCTATATTAACAATTAATAGCAATTTAAGAATCGACCGATTGGCCATAAGAGGGTAAATCCAGCGCACAATGACTCCCCTTCCATTATTCGTTTTTAGTTTGTTGCAGAATATACAAAAAAGCTGACGTAATCCCGTCAGCTTTTATAGTGCAGCATTATTTTGCGCCAAGTCCAGAGATAAATTCAGATAGCTTTTTCAGCTGTTCGTCATCACCTTTAAAGATACCTGGAGGCATTTTGCCGCCTTTACCCTCTTTTGCAATCTTGGCGATTTCTTCAGGTTTTAAACCTGTACCGATCAAGGTTGGTGCACCGGCACCGCCTTGAAGATTTTCACCATGACATGTTAAACATGTGTTATCTTTAGCGATTTGATATCCTTCTGCAGTCTTATCAATATCGACTTTTTCAACGATTTTCCCTTGACGCTCAGCAGCTGCCCAGTCATGTGTAGCTACAGATTGCCAAGTTAAAAATACAGTCGCAGCCAATGCCAATAACATAGCTCCTGTTGCAATTGGACGCTTACTCGCACGGCGTTCAGGTCCATTATCAAGGAATGGAGCCAATAATAATCCTCCAAAAGCAAGTCCCGGGATAATCATTGCACCAATAACAGTGTACGGCCCAGAGGCGTAAGTATATTTTAATAATTGATACAAGAATAAGAAATACCAGTCTGGTAATGGAATATAGCCCGTATCAGTCGGATCGGCAATCCTTTCTAGCGGAGCCGGATGAGCAACGGTTAAACATAAAAAGCCAACAAGAAATACTGCACCTACCATCCATTCTTTTAAAAGGAAGTTAGGCCAGAACGCTTCAGTTTTGCCAGGGTATTCCGAGTAATCCTTTGGAAGCATCGGTTTACGTGCTTCGGGCGCTACCACGCGCGAATCACCGACAAACTTCATACCTTTACCTTTATGCATTGAGCAATCCCCTCCTTTTTCTGCAGTTATATAAAACTTTCTAGTTTAGATCAAAACGAATCAAAGTGGTCCAGAAATACCTTGTCTGCGAATCATGACAAAGTGTGCTGCCATTAATCCAAACAATACTCCAGGCAGGAAGAATACATGAATCGCAAAGAAACGGGTTAATGTCTGCGCACCGACAATAGTTTCATGTCCGGATAACAGAATTTTAACATAGGAACCGATAAACGGCGTCGCTTCAGCAATTTGCAAACCTACCTTCGTTGCAAACAGTGCTTTCATATCCCAAGGTAAAAGGTAGCCTGTAAAACCTAAGCCAAGCATGACAAAGAAAATCAGTACTCCGACAATCCAGTTTAATTCACGAGGTTTTTTATAGGCTCCTTGGAAAAAGACTCGAAGCGTATGTAAAAACATCATAACTAATACTAAGCTTGCTCCCCAGTGGTGCATTCCACGGACAATTTGTCCGAATGCAACTTGGTTTTGCAGATAAAAAACAGATTCCCATGCGTTTTTGATGTCCGGCACATAATACATGGTTAAAAACATACCGGAAAGAATTTGAATTACAGTAACGAAAAATGTCAGACCGCCAAAGCAATAGACAAACGCAGAAAAATGATGGGCAGGGTTAACATGCTCAGGCACTTCATGGTCTGCGATATCGCGCCACATAGGCGTAATATCTAAACGTTCATCTACCCAATCGTAAATTTTGTTTAACAATGATTACGCCTCCTTCCGTGGTTTTGCTTTTCCTAAGTATAGGAAACCGTCTTTTTCCTTGTATGGATATACATCTAGCGGGTGAAGTGGTGGTGTACCAGGAATGTTGGTACCATCCTTCGTATAACGGCCGTAATGGCACGGACAGAAGAATTGTTCCGGATGTTCCTTGTCAGAATTCCAGTTAACGGTACAGCCCAAATGTTTACATACTGGCGACAGTGCAATAATCTTATCTCCGTCTTTGTAAACCCACGCAGATTCGGTTACATCTGACTCATACCAGGCATCCTTCTGCTTGAACGTGAAGTCTACACGAACCGGTTCGTCAGTAAGTTCTGACACTTTTTTCGGAGTTGCGATGAAATCACCGCCAGCTTCGGCCTTTAACACTGGGTCAACTGCAAATCTTACCATTGGCATTAACATGCCGGCAGCCATGAAACCGCCTACACCTGTTAATGTGTAGCTTAAGAATTGACGTCTAGAAACGCGCTCTTTACTCATGATTATCCCCCCTCTATTCACGAAGTAAGTCCAGCGGACATTTAATTAAACACATATAAAACTAGGACATAACAATGATATATCAACTTCTGAGTAAGGTCAATATCAATACTGTTTTAAAATAAGGATTATGCATTGTTTTTACGCTTTTTGATGCCACTTTTGTGTGAAAAGTGCTAAAAGCTGCTTTACTTGGCTGTCCATCATTTTTAATTTCTGCGAATCATTCATTTGTTCGAGAGGTATCGAGGGAACCCAGATAACAGCACCATCAAGTTCGTTTTCACGTGTTCTCCATTCGATATCCGAGGTAATATAAAATACATGTTTAAATTCAGCCTCTAGTATGTTCACCTCCCAATTCTTTAATTCGCCTAAAACTTTTTCGCCTGAATCATTTTTTAAATATGTAAATGGCGGGAACAACAAAATTCTTCCTGTAAATTGTCTTTCAAGATGAGTGGTCAACAGGCCAATAAATTCGGCTGCTTCTGCTGATTCTTTCATCTCCCCGCCAATGGCTACCGAATATAACGGTACAACAGCGGTATCGACGTACTCCTTCGCATTTAAGTAGGTCTCAACCTCTTGGGATATCCATTTCATCTATGTTACACCAACCTTTATTCATCGCTACCCCTATATTATCATTATCTCCTAAAACTTTAAAAGAAAATAAAACTTATAAAAAAATTTGTTTAAAATAACAAAAAAAGCGGAAGCGCCTTGACCAGGGCCTGCAGCTAGATAAAAAAAAGTCTGCTTATAGCAAACTTCTGCAAATGGGCCTGTCGATTTCCGCTCCGGGCACTCTCTTTCCGCGAGGAGGTCCTGAAGCCTCCTCGGCGCTGAAAGCGCCTGCGGGGTCTCCAGTGACCTCTATATCCCGCTGGAGTCCCAATGCCCTCCGCTCCAATCAACAGAGAGTCAATCAATCTAAGTATGGTAATTTAGATAAATAAAATGGCCATCGAGAATAACTCGACAGCCTCTGACGTCTGCTTAGCGCAGGCTTCCTTTTGGTTCGGATGATTTTAATTTATTTAGTTGTTTGGTTAATCGTTCAAAAGCGGGGCGGTCTTGTTTATCTAAGGCCTCATCTATTAATTGGAGGAGTTTTTCCCGCTGAAAGCGTTCGATACTGTTTTGCAAAAATTGCTCTGCTACGATTCCATCCTTCTCATTTACCTGGAGGTGTTTCGGAACGTATGGATTCTCCTCCAAAACGGCTGCATACTGGTGTGCTTGATTAGAAGCATGAAAATTTAATTGAATATAAATGTCCTCATCGCGATTCAAGCGAATATCATGGAAGGACTTTTCGGCATCTGTGGTCATCACATTTTCTTTATAAAAGCGGAATGGCACTTTATCCACACAATGAGTCGACATGATCAGGCCGCGCGGACAATATTGGGCCTGCTCCACAAAATGAACTTTTTCCATAAGCTGATCGTGACTCATTAAATAATTTAGAATCCATACACATTCTCTTCTTTTTAATTGATAATGATTTAAAAACCAGCGTATAAAATCCTTCTTCTCGTTGACAGAAACAGGGGTTGCCATAGTCGTATTCCCTCCTCTGCATATTCATCTTTTTTGTTTTATTTAATCTTCAAATTGGTCAAGACGTTCAAGCACATCCAGATACTCGCTGTTGGTTGGATCAAATGCGAGCAGTTGTTTAAAAATTTCGGCGGCAGGGGTGGTTTTTCCTTCTTCCATTAGAAAATATCCATAATCCTGTAAAAAAGTTTCGTTATTCTTAAAAAAAGTATATGCACTTTCATATTTGTCTAATGCTTTTGAATATGACTCCAACTTTTGATAAGCAAGGGCTGAGTCCCATAGAAGCTGAGGCTCTTCGTCATCGGTCAATCCAAGATCTGACAGAAGAAGTAAAACATCCTCATAGCGCTCTTCCTGTAAAAATAGCTTATTCAGCACCACTACAGCCTGAGTGAATCCGGGGTCCAAAACAAGTGCTTCCCGCAAATATTGTTCAGCCTCGGGAAGTTTCCCTAGCTTGGCGGCAATTTGACCACCATAGAAAAATAAATCTTTATTAAACTCGTCAAGTTTAATGCCCTCTTGAACAATCCGGAAGCTATTTTCAAGCTCTTCCTCCCGCTCATAAGCCTTTCCAAGAAGTAAGTAAAGCGAATGATATTCCGGATCTAGTTCTTTTAATTCTGTAAACTTTTCGATAGCTGTCCGGTTGTAGCCTGCCTGTAGGGCTGTGAAAGCGTAACCAAAAAGTGTGTTTATTTCTAATTTCTCTTCAAGCGCTTTGTCGTAATAAACTAATGCTTCTTCAAAAACGCCGGACGCACTTAACAGGTCTGCCATTCGGGCATGAATGTTAACACTGGCAACTTCAGTTGTCTCCTTAAGAACCTTTTCATAGGCATTTAATGCTGCTGTTACTTCCCCTTGTTCACTGTAAAGCTCGCCTAGTGCAAAATCAATGATGATTTCATTTGGTAAGATTTCCTTTGCTTTTAAGAGTTTGTTTTCACAAACTTCATATAATCCTTGCAGCTGATAAAGGTCGGCCATGAGCAGCAAGCTTTGCGCATAATGAACATCAAGTTCGGAAACTCTTTCCAAAACAAGAATGGCTTCTTCCTCTTCACCTGCTTCAATCAGAATTTCACCAAGAAGAATCAGCAGTTCTCCTTCTTCAGGATAGCTGTTTAACAAATTCTCTACCAAGGCCCTTGCTTCGTCGAGAAAACCATATTGGAATAACTCTTCACCAAGAAGAAATTTCTCTTCTGGCATGCCGCTTTGTAGTACAACATTATATTCATTTAAGGCCTCTTTATGTTGGCCGTTTTCTAACATCGTAATAATTTTCTTGATTCGCTCCATTGACATATACCTCTCCCGTTTACTTACAAGGAAAAAAACGATGGTGTTCGCACGTTTACATATTCTCCATATCCTGGTTTAAATAATACCTCTTTCCCGGAACGGACGATTTTTCCCTTGTGTACTGTGATTGCTAGTCTATCACCATAATAATGAAATAAAGCAGCTTCATCAACATTGATGATTTCCCTGGACTTTTCATATAGATTATAGCTTAGTTCTGTCCCGTTCATCAGGCTGCCTTTATGCGGAAATAAACCAATCTTATTTAAAACAGTTGCTGAGAGCGGTATGTTTTCTTCTAATTCATCTAATAGGGCCGGTATTTTTTCCTTTTCCATTATAGTTAACCATTTCGACAGAACGGCCTTTGCTTCCTTCTTTTCTGTTGAAGAAATAATTGGAATTAACGGGCAATTGTAGGGAAATAACGCTTCTCTAATCCATCCCCATGGTACGGACGCTAATTCATCAGGGTTATCCAAATCAACAAAAATAGCAGGCACTTTTTCTTTTTTACATTTGCGGATCATTGAGGGGGTAATCAGTCGCATTGGTATTTTTACCCCGATTAGATAATCAATTGGGCTGCTGCTAAGGGCAACTTTCAGTTCATTGATTTTATCGGGTATTTCCTCTGCAAAGGAAGCCTGTACATAAGTGAATAAGGTAGTGGAGCCCTTCGTAAGAAAGGAATCAATCATCCATTTTTTCATGTCTTGAAACGAGTTTTTCAGTGGAATGTTTGTATTCAACAGGACAAATGAAGGGGTCATGATATATGGCTCTAGGTCCATTTTAATATGACGGTAGTACTTAAAATTTGATTGGATGGAAGCAATCCGGTTGTCTTGTATGAATAACGAGCAAGTTTTCAGCTCTTTCCTTTTTAGGATATTGGCATTTTCAATGATATACGCCATCCTCTCACCCTTTTCATCTGTTTATGACAAGCTATGCGGATTTTTGAAAAAGTATGATAGGGCATGAGGATTAAAAAGGAAAAACTGCCCCGGAAGGCAGCTTTTTAGTGAATTAGACTTTCTAAATGTGTAAAGAAATTAGGGTAGGAAACGGCTATTGCTTCTGGGTTTTCCAAGGTGACCTCACCTTCACAAAGGAGAGAAGCGATGGCAAGCATCATGCCGATTCGATGGTCCCCATGACTGGACACCACTCCGCCATGTAGTTTGGTTCTGCCGTGAATAATCATCCCATCCTCTGTTGCTTCGATGTCAGCACCAAGTTTCTTAAGCTCCTGAACAACTGTATCAATCCTGTTCGTTTCCTTTACCTTTAACTCCTCTGCATCCTTTATGACTGTTTTACCTTCGGCCTGCGTGGCAAGAAGAGCAATGACGGGAATTTCGTCGATTAATTTAGGAATTAACTCGCCTTCGATTACCGTACCGTTCAAGCTTGATGTTCTGATTACAAGATCACCCGCTGGCTCGAAAGAATCATCCTCCGTCTGGATAATCTCTAGTTCAGCGCCCATGTTTTTCAGAACCTCAATGATCCCTGTCCGGGTCGGATTTAAACCTACGTTTTTCAGAACGATTTCACTATTTGGCACAACAGCGCCAGCAACTAGGAAAAAAGCAGCGGAAGATATATCTCCCGGCACATTTACACTTGCTGCAGACAGCCTTTGTCCCCCTTCTACCCTAATGGTTTGACCTTCTTTAGAAATCTTACCGCCAAACTTACGAATCATTCTCTCGGTATGATCACGAGTATTGGCAGGTTCTAAAATCGTCGTTTCGCCTTCGGCCTGAAGACCGGCGAGAATCAGTGCTGATTTTACCTGCGCACTTGCAACTGGAAGTTCGTAATGAATAGCATTTAATTTGCCACCTCTTATGGAGATGGGAGTAAATGCCCCATTTTTCCGACCGTCGATGGCCGTACCCATTTTCGATAATGGACCTGTTACTCTGGTCATAGGTCTTTTCGCTATTGACTCATCACCCACGAGTGTAGAGAAAAATGGTCTGCCCGCTAATATTCCCATTAGTAATCGTATGGTTGTGCCGGAATTGCCGACATCTAAAACTTCGTCAGGTTCGGTTAAGCCTTCGAAACCTTTGCCTAAAATGCGGAGTTCTCCGCCATTTTCTTCAATGGTTACCCCGAGATTACGAAAACAGGAAATGGTGCTTAGGCAATCATCACCTGGTAAGAAATTCGTGACCCGCGTTTCTCCGTGGGCAATCGAGCCAAACATGACAGAACGATGGGAGATTGATTTATCCCCTGGAATCGTTATTTCTCCAGTTAAACTTTTATTATTTGTTGCTAGCTTTAATGAAGTCATGTCATCACCTTTTAATTTAAATCTTTTTAACTCCCATTCGAGGTGGAGTAGTTTGTATAAGTAAGAATGCACTTCTCGGCTCTTTGCCTGTCTCCTTCTGTTTGAAAACTAATGACAAGGACACCGATAATATCCTCACGTGTTTCGAGAATGCGAATATTTGTGATACTGATATTTTCCTTCGCCAAATAACCGGTCACTTCAGAAACAATCCCGGGAACGTCCGGAATATCAACATATAAATCATAAAAGGCTGGGATTGCACCCTTTTCTTTGGCCGGAAGGCTGTCCCGATATTGTTTAGCCTGATAGAAATATTGATAGATATCCTTTTCGTTACCTGTTTGGAGTAATTCCTTTACCCCTTCCATTTCTTCCTGCCACTGATTTAATAGAGCAATTAAATTTTCCCGATTGTGAAGCAAAATATCCTTCCACATATTTGGACTGCTGGAGGCAATCCTGGTAATGTCTCTAAAACCTCCTGCCGCAAGACGGGGGATTAAGGATTCCGATTCAGACAATTTCTCTGTCTGGCGGACAATGGATGCGGCAATGATATGCGGAAAGTGACTGACAATGCCTGTCAGATAATCATGGTTATCAGGTGTTATCGTCAAAAACTTCGCTTTTGTTCCTTTTAACCAGTCCTTAAGCTCATCTACCTTACCTGTGTCGGCCACTTCTACAGGGGTTAAAAGATAAAAAGCATTTTCAAACAAGATATCCTTCGCAGCTGAAACACCACTTTTATGCGACCCCGCCATCGGATGACCACCAATGAAGGTGATTCCCTTGTCCCTTAAATCAGCAGCATTTTCGACGATTATCTTTTTTGTGCTGCCCGTATCAGTAATAATGACATCCGGTTTTAATGGTAATGTGGAGAGAGCCTTAAGTATCGTTTTCGAATCATTTACAGGTGCGGAAACGATGATTAAATCAGCATACTGTGAGCCATCGGGAATATTCTCCGCTGTTTCATCAATGACACCCAGCATTTTGGCAAGTCTGACCTGTTCTCTATTAATATCAAATCCTATAATGGTCGATTCCGGATGCTCTTTTTTTATACAAAGCGCCAGCGAGCCCCCGATTAACCCTAATCCAATAACAAAAACCCGGCCTTTCAATGGATCACTCCCCCTAAAACAAAAAGCGTAAGGCGCCTATCTATCGGCGCCATATGCTGGACAATTTTCTTAGGCACTGCTGTTTATTTTTCTGAAAGGAATTGCTCTAGAACCTTAATTAATCCTTCATTTTGTTCAGGAGATCCTACTGTAATTCTTACCGCTGTTGGAAAACCAAGTGCTTTACCGGAGCGGACAATATAGCCTCGTTCTAACAAATACTGAAATACTTCATTCGCCTCTACTTGAAAATCGATTAAAACGAAATTCGTTTGGGACGGATAAAATTTCAGGCTGTTGTTCTCGCAAAATTCGTAATATTGAGCAAGACCCTGTCTATTTTTCTGTTTGCATTGTTCGACAAACTCTTGGTCGGAAAGAGCTTCAGCTGCGGCAAGCTGCCCTAATGAGTTTAAGTTAAATGGTTCTCTGGCTGGCTCAAGCGCTTTGATAATGCTGCTATTGGCAATACCATAACCGACACGGACCGCCGCTAAGCCATAAACTTTTGAAAATGTCCTGAGTACAATCAAGTTCGGATACTTCCGTGCGAGACTAATGGAATCATAGTAATCTTCCGCCACCACATATTCATAGTAGGCTTCATCAAGTACTACAAGAATATGTTCGGGAACTTGATCTAGGAATGGAATCAGTTTACTTTCCGGTATATATGTACCAGTTGGATTGTTCGGACTGCACACCCAAATAACATTGGTTTGATCATCAATGGCCGTCAAAAATCCCTCTAAATCATGCTCCCCATCAATGTCTGGCACCTCTTTAATGACAGCCCCTTCAATTACAGCATTGTGCTTATATTGGGAAAATGTATGGGTCGACATGATCGTGCTGGCACCTGGATGCAGGAGCGCCCTTGAAATCATCTGGATAAGGTTATCTGAACCGTTTCCAAGGATGATTTCATCCTCGCCCACTTGTAGGAAGGAAGCAAGCTTTTCTCTTAAAATTGTGGCATACCCATCAGGATAAATAGCAAGGCTTGTCGAATTTTCTTTTAGTGCAGAAAGAGCCGCTTGTGAACATCCAAACGGATTTTCATTCGAAGCCAGCTTAATAATTTGCTCTAAATTATATTGTCTTTTTACTGATTCAATGGATTTCCCTGGTTGATATGGTGTAAGAGTTAATAATTGTTCTTTCCATCTCATGATCATATACATCCTTTCTATATTTTTCTAAAATGGACAGAGCCCTATAATGACAAGCTGCTGCCTAAGTCTGGTCTAAGTGCCACTGCATCCTTTAAATAGACATGAATGATGTCTTCTTGGGATATAGAGGTGTTGACGTGCATCATGATTCTTACGCACATTTTTAAAGAACCTGGAACAGGAATCTCTCTCATGCATACGACCGGAACATATGTCCAGCCAGCGAAATTACGCAATGCCTTTGCAGGAAAAACGGCATTGACATCCTCAGTTGTAGAAATAAAAACGGATGCGACGGAGTCCGGCTCGATATGATTGACCTCAATCAATTTTGCCAAAAGCTCTTCGGTTGCAGATACAATCGCTTCTTCCGTGTTAGCGTCAACCGTTGTCGCTCCTCTCACCCCTCTAATCATGGCTAAACTCCCCCTTCACTTTAAAAACTTCCTGAGTCTTTCAAGAATATCAGCATCATTTACTTCTTGAAGTACCGGTTTCCCTATTTCTTCGAGGAATACAAAATGAATCGTTTCCCCAACGGACTTTTTGTCCTGTTTCATTTTGGTTACTAATTTCTCAAGAGATAAATGATTAGGTATCTTGGTTTGATAACCCAGCCTTTCAACCCATTGGATGAATTCCTGCAATGGAAAAGAGAGCCCTCTATACTCGATACTGAGCTTTAAGGCAAACACCATCCCAATCATGACCGATTCACCGTGAGTGAAATTCCCATAGCCCATTTCCGCTTCAATGGCATGGCCCAATGTGTGCCCAAAATTCAAAAAGGCTCGGACGCCTGTTTCCCTTTCATCCTGACTGACAAATTCATTTTTAATCCGAATCCCTTTTGTTAATGACTTCGATAATTCCTCCAATGTTAGGGAATTTAAGTCATCTATATTGGAGGAAAGCCATTGATAAAAATAATCATCATTGATAAGGGCATGCTTAATCACTTCCGCGAATCCCGAGCGAATCTCCTGGATTGGGAGAGTCTTAAGCAATTCCAAGTCATAAAAAACAGCCTCTGGCTGATAAAAAGCGCCGATCATATTTTTGCCAAGCGGGTGATTAATGGCTACCTTACCGCCTACGGCACTGTCGTGTGCCAGGATTGTGGTTGGTATCTGAATAAATGGAATTCCTCTCATAAAAGAAGCCGCAACAAATCCAGACAGGTCACCAACAGCCCCCCCGCCCAAGGCTAATACAATGGATTTCCGGTCGAGACGGTACTCAAGTGCGGTTGATAAGGCATTATAATAGACCTCAAAGGTTTTAGCCCTCTCACCCTTCGGAGCAGTAAAAACAGTCGTTTTGAATGGTTCTAAGACGGCCAGAAGCTTCTCTAGATGAAGCCCGGCAACTGTTTCATCCGTGATAATGAATAGTTTCGTCAATTTAGGAAAGTGATGCGTTAAAAACGGGCCTATGTCTTGAAGGGTACCTTCTCCAACAAAGACAGGATAGTTTTTTGACTTTGTATGGATTTGAATTGTGTCCATTAAAATTCCCTCGCATAGGCACGCTGCTTATCGATTTCTGCAGCAAAGGTGTCGAAACGGTCGCTGTAAAATTGCTCCACTAACGCATTTGCAAGCTCCCAAGCTACGACACTTTCCGCCACTACAGCAGCCGCTGGAACGGCACAGCTGTCGGAACGTTCAACGCCGGCTGAAAACGGTTCTTTTGTTTCAATATCAACGCTCATTAATGGTTTATAAAGGGTCGGAATCGGCTTCATTACACCGCGGACAACAATTGGCATACCTGTTGTCATTCCGCCTTCAAAACCGCCTAGCCGGTTTGTTAAACGGTGGTATCCTTGCTCTTTATTCCAAGCTATTTCATCATGGACTTGACTGCCTGGTTTAGAGGCTGCTTCAAAACCAATGCCGATTTCCACACCTTTAAATGCGTTAATGCTGACAATCGCCGCCGCCAATTTTGCATCTAATTTACGATCATAATGAACATAGCTGCCCACGCCAGCTGGCATCCCGGTCGCAATGACCTCCACTACGCCACCAATGGAATCACCATTTTTCTTGGCCTCATCAATAGCATTCATCATTTCCTGCTCCACATTTGGGTCTCCGGTCCGCACTGGTGAATTTTCTGTCCGCTCTTTTAATTCCTTCAGTGTAATTGAACTGTCAACATTCGCCTTAATCCCGGCAATTTCAACAACATGTGATACAAGGTCCACACCAACTAACGACAACAGCTTTTTGGCAGCTGCCCCCGCTGCTACCCGAACCGTTGTTTCACGTGCGGACGAACGTTCAAGGACATTTCTCATGTCACGATGTCCATATTTTATCGCACCATTTAAGTCGGCATGGCCTGGCCTTGGCCGGCTAACTTTTCTTTTTACTTCGTCCTCCTGGCCTTCTTCAAGTGGTTCAGCCCCCATGATTTTTGTCCAATGCTTCCAATCGTTATTTTTAACGACTAAAGCAATCGGTGAGCCGAGTGTCAATCCATGGCGGACACCTGACATAATTTCTGCCGTATCCTTTTCAATTTGCATTCTTCTGCCGCGGCCGTAGCCCTTTTGCCTTCTTGAAAGATCATTATTTATATCATCTGCCTCTAAAGGCATACCTGCTGGAAAACCTTCTAATATTGTCGTTAACTGCGGACCATGGGATTCTCCCGCAGTTAAGTACCTCATTCCCATATTCTTTCCCCCTTCAACTCATTAAAGAATTATGTATCAATATAACATATACAGCCGAATAAACATAGTAGGACAATTCAGAAAAAAGAAATTTTCTTTATGAATGCGTATACAAAAAAGCACTTGTATTTGTCATACAAGTGCTTTCATTATTTGGATTAATAGATCCATTCGTTTACTATTTTTGTGTATTCTGCTAATTCAGCCTCATTAAAGAAAATGCCGATTTCACGTTGTGCACTTGCAGGTGAATCAGAGCCGTGAATAACATTTTTGCCAACCGTTAAGCCAAAGTCACCGCGGATTGTTCCAGGTGCAGCATCCTTTGGATTGGTAGAACCCATCATTTGGCGGGCAGTCGCAATCACGTTTTCACCTTGCCATACCATTGCAAATACTGGTCCGGAGGTAATGAAATCAACTAATTCCCCGAAGAATGGGCGCTCTTTATGCTCGCCATAATGCTCAGATGCAAGTTCTGTAGAGATGTTCATTAATTTTGCTCCAACTAATTGGAAGCCCTTTTTCTCAAAACGGGCAACAATTTCACCAATTAAATTGCGTTGTACACCATCTGGTTTAACCATTAAAAAAGTTCTTTCCATCTATTCCACTCCTAAATAATTATGTATATGATTGCTAACGAAAACAATCCACGAAAATATTAACATTGTTTGGTATAAATGGCAAGACTGTAATCAAACTAGAATTTTCTTCTGCCAATGTTCTTGGCAATATCCCGAAGCGCTTTACCTGCTTTGTTGGCAGGCAGTTCTTCTAGAATCGACAGGGCCTTTTCTAAATAAAGGTCACTTAAAGCAAGCGATTTGTCAATTGCACCGGTTTGCTTGACCAAGGAAATAATTCTTTCTATGTCGGCTTTTGAGCTTTTTGCATGGACTTTTTCTATTTCTTTTCGGGCTGCCTCATTTTCCATTGCAAACAGGGCAGGAGCCGTAATATTTCCTTGCAGAAGGTCGCCGCCAGCAGGCTTGCCTAATTCTTTTTCCGTTCCCGTAAAGTCCAAAATATCGTCAATTATCTGATAGGACATTCCTACATAATACCCAAACCGATAAAGCTTTTTATGAATGGCTTCTTCAACATCTGCCGCAACCGCCCCAAGTTGGCAGCTGACAGCAATTAACAAAGCTGTTTTTCTTTTAATTCTGCGCAGATAGTCTCGAAGGTTCTGATTAAAACGATATTTATCCTTAATTTGCTGGATTTCCCCTACGCTTACTTCGACTATGGCATTGGCCAAAATTTTATGGGCTAACGGATGCTTGATATTAGTCATCAATTCGAGCGCAAGGGCAAACACGAAGTCACCCGTATACATCGCTGTCTTGTTATCCCATTTTGCTTTGACAGTAGGCTGTCCCCTTCTTAAGTCAGCATCATCGATGACGTCGTCATGAACAAGCGAGGCCATATGAATTAGTTCCAATGCGACCGCAACATTCTTCATGACGTTTATATCATAGCTGCCGAATTTTCCTGCAAGCAAAACAAAAACAGGACGAATTCTTTTTCCTCCGGCTTGTAATGTATGCAATGAAGCCTGCTGCAGGAGGATAGACTCTGATTTGATCGTCTCCTCCAGTTTTTTCTCGATTAAACTAATATCCGAATTCAAAAATGAATACATCATTTTTAATTTCATTTGTATCCACCTGGCTTTTCATCCTGTCTTTGTTTCATGTTATTTCTTATGTCCGATATGAACAGCAGCCGCACCGCCGCTGTATGGCTTATATTTTACATTTCGAAAGCCAGCCTGCTCAAACATTCTAGCCAGCTCTCTCATCCCTGGAAAATCGCGTGCAGACTCTTGAAGCCAAGAGTATTCCTGGTAGCTTTTCGCAAACATCTTTCCGAATAAAGGCATTATAAAGCGGAAGTAAAAGAAAAACAGCTGTCTGTAACCAATAAGGGTTGGCTGGGATGTTTCAAGGCAAACCCCGATTCCGCCCGGTTTTACAACCCGTTGCATTTCTTTTAGTACCTGCAGGTAATCCGGCACATTCCTTAAACCAAAGCCAATGGTGACGTAATCAAAGCTATTATCAGGAAAAGGCAGTTCCATTGCATTGCCATGGATGAGTTCAACTTGATTCAACCCAAGCTCGCGAACTTTTTCCTTTCCCACCTTCAGCATATTTTGACTAAAATCTAAGCCAATCACTTTTCCGGATGGACCGACAGCCTCTGCCAAAGCAATTGTCCAATCAGCTGTCCCGCAGCAGACATCCAGGGCTTTGGAGCCAGGCTGTACATTCATTCTTTTCATCGTGTCCTTACGCCATCTAATATGCTGCTGAAAGCTGATAACAGAGTTCATTTTGTCGTAGCTATCAGAAATTTTTTCGAACACTTGATGAACACGTTGTTCTTTCGATTGCTGCATGTTTCACCCTTCTTCCACAAATGTTTTGGCATATGGCTTATATTGATTTAATAAATTGGAAATCCTGCCTTCAAGCAAATGATTTAGATATGGAAGCTTTGGAATCCCTTTTTTAATTATTTGCTTTGAAAGTTCAAGATACCGGTCACATACCTTTAAAAGCTGATCGTTCTGAATATCCGGCAAGTCTTTGTTATGGTCGTGGAGTGGTACCATTATTTTTTTCAATGCAGCAAATAAAATGGAGCTGCCTGTTTGAAGGAATAAAGCCTTTTCGTTTAATAACCGTTTGAATAGCAAGTAATTGGCTAGAACATCATTCCAAAGGTCGATATTAAAATATTCGGCAAGCTTCGAAAGCAGCGAGCTTTCAATGACCATTATGCTTTTCATCAGCTGTTCGATATCCTCTGACTCAGGAAAATATACTGAAATCTTATGTTCATTTACTTGCTTAATTCCTTCTGACAGTGCTTTTATCATGAAAATGTCATCTGAATCGGCCAGGAGCTTATAATACAATCCGCTAAAATAATCCCCGGCCAACACAGTTAGCTGCCGGTTTTTTTCCTCATTTGTTGATGTAATATGTTCATGGGTATCGAGGGCGATTTGCACCAGCATAGTCGAGAGTGCATAGTTTTCCATTTCGTGATAAGACAAACCCATCTGGTCCATAATGGAAACTAAAATTAGGAGTTTATCCTCGTCAACTATTGGGCTCTCAATAAATTCTAGCAAGTAAGGATCAAAAACACGGTTTTCGACTTTTTCCTTAATGCTTATTAACTTTTGTCGAATATCCTGCATTTTTAATCACCCTTGTTCCCCGAAGTAGTATCATTATGTATTCTTATTTCCTAATCCAAAAGGAAAATGCATGTTAAATAATTAAGTAAGAAAAACTCTGCCAATAAACAAGGCAGTCACCATTATAACACATATAAACATCCATGAGCAGGAATTCACAAAATAATTATATTTCTCATCAACTAAGAATACTCTTATAAAAAACAGAAGGACCAAGAAGTCCTCTATTTTTTTATTTCACTTTCAATTTCCCCGTATTGAGTAAGAATTTTGGCATTCCCTCTAATTTTAATAGCAGAAGTATGCTCTGTAAATTGAGCAATTAATACCTCACCTTTATCAAGCTTTTCAGAATGGTGGAATCTTGTATCAGTACCTCTTGTCAGACCAATGACACTAACTCCATCATCATTTGCTTTAATGACAATATAATCACTACTTTGTGGCTGCCGGTTTTCCATCTCATCACCTCTAAAGTTTTAGAAAAAGTTAATTTTTTATTAAGGATAGCACTTCGGAGCGGGCGTTGACATCCTCGGCAAGTGTTCCACGAACAGCAGTTGTTACGGTTTTTGCTCCCGGTTTTTTCACTCCACGCATCGTCATACACATATGTTCTGCTTCTACCACAATCATTACACCATGCGGCTCTAATTTTTCCATAATGCTATCAGCAATGGTGGAAGTGATTCTTTCCTGCAGCTGCGGTCTTTTGGCAACAGCTTCGACGGCCCTTGCCAGCTTGCTTAAGCCCGTTACACGACCATTTCGCGGGATATAGGCCACATGCGCATGCCCGAAAAATGGGACAAGATGGTGCTCACACATCGAATAAAACGGAATATCCTTCACCAATACCAGTTCTTCATGGTCTTCACTGAATATCGTTTCAAAATGCTTTTTAGGATCTTCCTTTAACCCGCTAAAAACTTCCTCATACATTTTTGCCACACGCTTAGGGGTGTCAAGAAGTCCTTCCCGATTTGGATCTTCCCCGACTGCTTCTAATATTAAACGTACCGCCTCTTCAATTTGGGCACGATTTACCTCTGACATGTTAACTCCTCCTATTTGCCTCTAATAGATGACAAATACATATTAGCATATTGTTTTCTAAGCAGGCAATTTAACAGCGCACAAAGAAAAAGGCCATGGTGTTTGCCATGGCCTTTGCTCTTAAGCATTCGCTTAAAGCAATAATTTATGTAATTATTTTACTGCGTCTTTAAGCGCTTTACCTGGTTTGAAAGCAGGAACCTTGCTTGCCGCGATTTCGATTTCATCACCCGTTTGAGGGTTACGCCCCTTACGTGCTGCACGCTCGCGTACTTCAAAGTTACCAAAACCGATAAGTTGAACCTTATCACCATTCTTTAAAGCATCTAAAATCGAATCAAAAACAGCATCAACCGCCTTAGTTGCGTCCTTTTTAGAAAGTTCGCTAGCTTCTGCTACTGCATTAATAAGTTCTGTCTTGTTCATGCCTTTCACCTCCTCCCAAAGGTTTATCGAGATAAATAAGATTACTTATCTACATTTCTAAACACTTTTTCTGATTTCTATACGTTCAACAGCGCAGTTTTATTGTAAAAGTTATAAAAATTACCGCTTTTGCAGCAATTTCTAAATCTTTGAAAAAACCTTTTAAAATAAAGGACTGATGCACTACTAACGTAATTCTGTTAAAAGATTATCATAATCAATTCAGCATATCAAGAAGATTTCAAGAAATTATGGGAATCTTTTCTTTTCTTCTACAAAATTCTACTTTATTGGTCATAATTGGGTAGAAACGCATAAAAAAAGACTCCAGAGGAGTCCAATTTTATAAAATAATGGCAATCAAGCCACCCGAGCCTTCGTTAATAATTCTTTCAAGTGTTTCTTTTAATTTGTATCTAGCATTTTCCGGCATTAATGAAATCTTAGCCTGAATGCCTTCACGGACGATGGAACTCAAACTGCGGCCAAATATATCAGAATTCCAAATAGACAGCGGGTCATCTTCAAAATCCTGCATTAGGTAACGGACTAGCTCTTCACTTTGTTTTTCTGTTCCAATAATCGGCGCAAATTCTGATTCGACATCTACTTTAATCATGTGAATGGATGGTGCAACTGCTTTTAATCTAACACCGAAACGGGAACCCTGACGGATTATTTCCGGCTCTTCGAGGCTCATATCTGAAAGTGTTGGACTAGCAATTCCATATCCCGTCTGTTTCACCATTTTCAGGGCGTCTGAAATATGATCATATTCCGCTTTTGCATGGGCAAAATCCTGCATAAGCTCCAGCAAATGGTCTTTTCCTCTGATTTCTACCCCGACTATTTCTTTTAAAATATCATCATATAATTCATCCGGAGCAAATAAATCGATTTCAGCCACACCTGAACCCATTTCTACTCCAGCGAGTCCCGCCTTGTCAATAAACTCAAACTCACTGAAATGCTGTACAACCCGGTCGACATCTCTCAATCTCTTGATATCTTTTACCGTTTCCTTAACAGCATCCTGATAGCTTTCTCTCAGCCAATGGTTTTCCTTTAGAACCATTACCCAGCTTGGTAGATTGACATTGACTTCAAGAACAGGGAATTCATAAAGTGCTTCGCGGAGTACATTTAGGCAGTCATTTTCCCGCATGCTCTCAACACTCATGGCAATGACAGGAATGTCATATTTTTCAGCCAGGTTGGACCTTAGAGTCTCTGTACTTGGATGGTATGGTTGGGCACTGTTCACTACCATAATAAACGGTTTGCCGACTTCTTTGAGCTCTTCAATAACCCTTTCCTCAGCCTCGATATAATTACTTCTTGGAATCTCTCCAATGGTTCCATCTGTTGTAACTAACACACCTATTGTGGAATGCTCCTGAATGACCTTTCTAGTGCCAATTTCAGCGGCCTCATGGAATGGAATAGGCTCTTCATACCATGGCGTATTAATCATTCTAGGGCCATTTTCATCTTCATATCCTTTAGCTCCAGGTACTGTATAGCCAACACAATCCACAAGTCTTATGTTGACATCCAAGCCTTCATCAACATGAACAGTTGCGGCCTGATTTGGGACAAATTTAGGCTCAGTTGTCATGATTGTTTTTCCTGCTGCACTTTGCGGAAGCTCATCCTGTGCTCGCGATCTATCTGCTTCGCTGTTTATATTCGGTAAGACAACAAGCTCCATAAATTTTTTAATGAATGTTGATTTTCCTGTTCGTACTGCTCCGACTACTCCTAAATAAATATCGCCGCCCGTTCTTTCGGCAATATCTTTAAAAATATCTACCTTTTCCAAGTGATCCCCTCCTGATCATAGAGTAAAGTGGGATAGTTCCATCCATATAGGTATTTTTGGACAGTATATGTTTATGATGTTGTCCTACCCAGTTATGACACTTTTCTAAAATTTTCTACCTCCTTCAAAAAAAATTTCATGTAATGCTGGTATTTACAGTACCTGTAAGGTCAAAATGGATGGAGGGTTTCTATTTATGTTCATCGATACGATGGAATTAGGAATTCGCCGTACCGCGTTTATTTATTGAAAAAAAACCCTTCTCCTACAATATATTTCGCAGGAAAAGGGTTATGACTTTTAAATCTTATTCTTCTAGAAATACCGGTTCATTTGTTTTTGAGTCTACGGTGTAGGGAAGGGAAAAAGCCGGAACGAACATAGAGTTATTGACTAGAATAGACCGGATATCCTCGCCGGGATTCAACTTCTGTTCTGATTTCTTTATTGCCTGATAGAGGTCAGGGCTGTAATCTATATATACTTCGGCATTCCCAGTGATGACAAAGGATAAATTTTGATTGGAATACGGGCTGACAGCATACGGAGACTCCTTATATCCCAATTTTTTATAGTCTAAAGTAAACACATTTTTGGCAATTTGTTTTTTATAGGGCGGATACCCCATTGCCTTTAATCTTAATTTCATATCCCGGATCGTTTCAGCCATTCTTAAGTCAATAAGTTTCACAGTTGGACTGGTTTCCACATCAACCAAAACGTATTGGAATATCCCCCCGTTTTCAAATGCATTACCGGGTGGTTCAGCTATATATTTTGGGGCAATCTTTTTAAAATCAATTGGATACTTTTGATAAATGGGGGTACCCGCCTCTTTCGTTTTGATTGGCAGTATGCCACCATTATCATTTCTAAAATCGTCCACAGCCGTTTGAACTGCTTGTATTTGATCCTTGTAGGGAATCTGATTCTTTGCCAATTCCTCCTTTGGATACATACATCCCGTTAACAGGAAAGCCAAAGCTGCACACAAGCCCAGCATCTTCCACTTCATATAATCACCTTTATATGTATATTTTTCATCATGTCAGGAAAACGAGAAGCAGTGTCAGCCCTGCTGCAATCATAAATAGATAGGCAAAAATAGCTGTAACAAAACGGAGTACTCCTGTTAATTTATACCTGCTCAAATAAATGGTTATAATGGCGAGAAACATTAAAGCCATTCCGCCAACGGATATCCACATTTTTAACATACCTGGTGACAACGTAATCCCCCCTTGTCCGAATGTTATTATAACATAAAAATAAAAAACTGAAGTAAAGAGGGGCGAGTTCTTTACTTCAGCCAGGTCAAAGACTAAATAACCCATACTCCAGCGTCATACTACCAAGTTGCTTCGATGCATTGTATGCATTTTCATGTTAAAGCGTATCAGAAGAATGCCTATTTTTTGAGGGAAAAGACACATTTTTTCGTTATATATGTCTTTCATCTAAAATATTAACCAAATCTTCCATCTCATGCGTTTTGCTGCGGCCCATTAATACCTCTACCCCGTCTTTTGCATTTTTGCCATTAAACAAAACATCATAAAGCACACGGGTAATAGGCATTTTCACTTCATATTTTTCGGCCAGCTGGTAAGCAGCTTTCGTGGTTCTGACACCTTCCACGACCATGCCCATGCTATCAAGTACTTCCTCTAGGGTTTTTCCTTTCCCTAATAAATTTCCTGCTCTCCAGTTTCTTGAGTGAACACTGGTGCATGTGACAATTAAATCACCTATTCCAGCCAAGCCGGAGAAAGTTAACGGGTTAGCTCCCATTTTTGTGCCAAGCCGCGCGATTTCTGCCAATCCTCTTGTCATAAGGGCAGCTTTGGCATTATCACCATAGCCCAAACCATCGGTAATTCCTACAGCCAAAGCAATAATATTTTTCAAGGCACCGCCAATCTCAACCCCAATTACATCGGAATTCGTATAGACACGGAAATTGTGGTTGATAAATAAATCCTGAATTTCTTCAGCTGCCTCCATATTTTCCGAAGTAACCGCAACCGTTGTCGGGTGTCTGAGACTAACTTCCTCGGCATGGCTTGGACCAGAAAGAACAACGACAGCATCTAACAGCTCTTTAGGCATTTCTTCCTTAATGATTTCCGAAATTCTCATCAAAGTATCGGGCTCAATCCCCTTACTTACATGCGTTATCGTAATCGGAGAAGTTACGACAGCCTGAATTTTCCGAATGACCTCGCGAATGGCCTTTGTGGGAACCGCTAAAATAACATGCTTAATATTTGCCAAGGCATCGCTTAAGGAAGCATAGCCAACGATTAATTCAGGAAGTTCTATTCCAGGCAAATATTTTTTGTTTGTGTGAAACTGATTAATTTCTTTAACTTGTTCCTCATTATGGCTCCACAACCGGACCTCGAGTCCATTATCCGCCAGCACCATCGCCAGGGCTGTCCCCCAGGACCCAGCACCGACGACGGCAGAAGCCTTTTGTTTCTCTTCCATTAAGATCACCGCCTCAAGGCTATTTTCTTTCTCTTGCAAAGATTTTAATAGGGGTGCCTTCAAAGCCAAATGCATCCCTTATCCTGTTTTCAAGAAAACGTTCATAAGAGAAATGCAGTAATTCTGGTTCGTTGACAAAAATGACAAAGGTTGGTGGCTTCACGGCAACCTGTGTTGCATAATAAATTTTTAATCGTCTGCCTTTATCCGTTGGCGTCGGGTTCATGGCAACCGCATCCATGATAATATCGTTTAAGACGCTTGTTTCGACACGCATAGCATGGTTCTCACTAGCCAAATTAATCATTGGCAGCAAGGTATGGATTCTTTTTTTCGTTTTTGCAGATAAGAAAACGATCGGGGCGTAATTAAGAAACAGAAAATGATCTCTGATCTTCTGCTCAAACTCTTTCATCGTTTTTTCATCTTTTTCAATAGCATCCCACTTATTAACGACAATGACGACCGCTCTTCCGGCTTCATGGGCATAGCCGGCGATTTTCTTATCCTGTTCAATGATTCCTTCTTCCGCATTAATGACCACCAAAACCACGTCTGACCGTTCAATGGCCCTAAGCGCACGCAGAACACTATATTTTTCGGTGCTTTCGTATACTTTTCCTTTTTTTCTAATTCCTGCTGTATCGATGATAACATATTCTTGTCCTTCGTACGTATAAGGAGAGTCGATGGCATCACGGGTTGTCCCGGCGATATTACTGACAATCACTCGGTCTTCTCCTAAAATGGCATTAACCATAGAAGATTTTCCGACATTCGGACGGCCAATTAAAGAAAACTTAATAACATCTTCACCATACTCTTCTTCTCCGCCTTTTGGAAAATGGTTTGCCGCCGCGTCCAATAAATCCCCCAGGCCAAGTCCATGAGACCCCGAAATCGGAATCGGCTCACCAAACCCAAGTGCGTAAAAATCATAAATCATATCCCGCATTTCAGGATTATCGATCTTATTAACCCCTAGGATAATTGGTTTTTTTGTTTTATAAAGAATTTTCGCCACTTCTTCATCGGCAGCCGTAACCCCTTCTCTTCCATTCGTTAAAAAGATAATGACGTCAGCTTCATCAATCGCCACTTCCGCCTGCTGCCGGATTTGCTCCAGAAACGGCTCATCACCAATATCAATCCCGCCTGTATCGATGATATTAAAATCATGGTTCAGCCATTCGCCTGAGCTATAAATTCGGTCTCTCGTCACACCTGGGATATCTTCAACAATGGAAATTCGTTCACCAACAATTCTATTAAAAATAGTGGATTTTCCGACATTCGGTCTTCCCACAATGGCAATAACAGGTTTAACCATTCTAATCGCCATCCTTTCTTATCCGTTAATCAAACTTTTTTAGTATGTAAAGTTACTAAAAATGATGAAAGAACCCTTCGGGGTACCCCCAGAAGGGTCTAACTATCCTATCTTAGCAAATGTTAATCTCCTCCTGCAATGGATAGGGGGAATAAATCTTGTTATGAAGATTTTTGTTTTGCTTTTTCCAAAAAATGAAAATGATTTTGCAGTACTGCTCCTGCATTTTCCAAAAGGCTCCAGCCAACCGTTACTGCGGAAATCAACGCACATACATCTAAATACGCAAAATCTCCGATCGAATGCGGAAATTGAAATTTATTTAAAATATACGTATACAATATCTCTCCCTGCATGGTTCCACTAAATATAATCAGCAGTCTCCCCTTTAACGTGTTTAGCAGGATTATGGCCAAATAGCCGATACCGATTCCCATCATCCATTCCTTCTTAAATATTAACCAAACCGGGTCAAATATTTCGAACAAATGGAAGGTTACGTATGCGATTGTGATTATTAAAGAACAAATGAGAAGGTATATGATTACCCGCTGCTTTTCTTTGCTTATAAATAAATATGAATAACTTAAGATGACAACCGCGTTTGCATAAACGTCAACCATGCCGAAACTAAAATGATGGTTTGAAAAAATAATCAAGATTAATACCGCAGCCGCAAGCCTTAGCCGATACGGGTTATCCTTAGGTAAAATAAACGTAAGGTAAACCCAAAACATCCAAAAAATCAAATAAAATGCCGCACCTTCCATACATACACCTCCTATTATTATCATTATTGATATTCTTGATGAACTTTTATACTCACTGAATAATATTTCCTGTGTGATTCATCTTATAAAGAGGAGGTGTAGAAAAAATGGGAAAAGACCGCCAAGAGAAAAAGCTGAAAGCAAGCAGAAGAGTGGAGTCAGACCGTGATCATGCCTTGCACTATAAGGGGGCCACGAAACTGTCAGGTCCTGATGAGGCAAGAGGTTTAAATGATGGGAAGGACGACTACTAATAGAAAAGCGGAAGCGCCTTGACCAGGGGCTTCTGGCCCCGAGCCCTAGGGCTGCAGCCAGCCAATGAAGAAAAGCTCCTGCTTTTTGCAGGAGCTTTAAAATTGTCGCTGGCTGTATTGTTTAGTATCAATTCCTCTTTGGGTTAACCAGTGATAAGTCTCCCCAGAAATAATCAAGGGAACATGTTTTAATTCCGAAATGGATTTTGCCCCTAAGGCTGTCATAATAAGAGTAATCTCCATAAGCAGTTCCTGCATTTCATCTACTAATGCTTCTGTCCCTTTTTCTACAAGAATCCTCAGGAAATGGCCGGCAATCCCGATCGCATCCGCTCCCAAGGCTATTCCTTTGACGATATCCAAACCGTTCATAAAACCGCCAGAGCCAAAGATGGAAATGTTGGAAATGGATGAAGCTTCAGCAATAGAAACAGGAGTAGGTATGCCCCAATCAGTGAAAAAAGGGAGGGATTTCTCTCTGCGTTTATTTTCGATCTCCGCAAAGTTGGTTCCTCCGGCTCCCCCACAATCGGCAATTTGCACCCCTATCGAGAAAAGCATTTGAACCGTTTCACGGGACATCCCAAAGCCCACCTCTTTTACGATCACCGGGACTTCTACACCGTTTACGATGGATTCAATTCTTTTTAAGGCTCCTGAAAAGTCACGATCCCCCTCCGGCATGGTCAGCTCTTGGATCACATTTAAATGAATTTGCAGCGCATTTGCTTCAATCATTTCAATTGCATATTTTGCATCGTCCAACTTTGCTTCACTGCCAAGATTGGCAATCAAAACTCCATTCGGATTCTCTTTACGGGCCACTTCATAGGTATAGCTTTGAGTACGGTCCTTAACAGCCGACATTTGTGAACCGACAGCCATCGCCAATCCAAGCTCACTTGCAGCAATGGCCAGTTCCTTATTAATCGAATAGGTTTTTTCACCGCCGCCGCCCGTCATCGCATTGATAAAAATAGGCGAACTTAAATAAAGTTCGCCTATTGTTTGATTTAATCGAACATCACTAATACCAATATTCGGTAAGCTTTGGTGAATAAATTTGATATCATCAAATGCTGAAGAACGCGTTTGCCCATTTTCAATAGCTAGGCGGATGTGATCCCATTTACGTTCCAATCTAGACACGTTTTATCACCATTATTTTCTCAGATTCTTTAACTTATCTCCAATCATTTCACCAAGCTGGAATCCTTTTGATTCTTCCGGAAGTTCATAATCGTAGGTTTCCTCAACCTCTTTTTCAAGAAGCTCCTTGATGCTCAAAGATAAGCGCTGCTCTGCTTCATTTGCATCTAAAACTTTAACGGATACCTCTTGTCCTTCCTTTAACACCTCATGAGGGGTACCAATGTGTTTATGGGCAATCTGGGAGATATGAACAAGCCCTTCAACACCTGGGAATACCTCAACGAAAGCGCCATAAGAAACCAATCGTTTAACGGTTCCGGTTAACACACTGCCCTTTGGAGCCTTTTCTGAGATGTTTGACCAAGGTCCAGGAAGTGTCTCTTTAATGGATAATGAGATTCTTTCGCTGTCACGATCCACGCTTAAGACTTTTACATTAACGTTTTGGCCTTCATGTACAACATCTGTTGGTTTATTGACATGTTCGTGTGATAATTGGGAAATATGGACAAGTCCGTCAATTCCGCCAATATCAACAAAAGCACCAAAATCAGTTAATCTTTGAACTGTACCTTCAATGATATCACCCGGCTGAATTGCATCAAGACGGGATAGTTTTTGCTTCGCCTTTTCCTGTTCAACAACAGCACGGTGGGAAAGGATTAAGCGATTTTTTTCTTTATCAAGCTCGACAATTTTAAAAGTAATCGTTCTGCCCTTGTAGTCGCTAAAATCCTCGACAAAATATGTCTCAACAAGGGAAGCAGGGACAAAGCCGCGAACTCCAAGGTCGACAACTAGGCCGCCTTTCACTACATCTTTTACTTCAGTTTCAATAACCTCGCCGCTTTGGAATTTCTGCTCAAGGCTTTCCCAAGCTTTGCCGGCATCCACTTTTCTTTTTGAAAGAATTAATGCTTCTTCTTCAACCTTCATTACTTCAAGCTCTAGTTCATCGCCTTCTTTAACGGCATCAGAGGCTTTTTCAATATGCAGGCTTGATAATTCGCTGATTGGAATAATCCCATCAAGTTTGCTGCCTTGGATATCTACAAGCACCTGCTTTTCTTCTACTTTAGTAACTTGTCCGGTTACCTTGTCGCCAACTTCAAAGCTTTTCACTTCTACCTGATTTAATTCTTCAGACATATGTAATCCTCCTTAATCCATTGACTAGCAAAATCTATAATTATCTATAAATTCTGATTTGCCCAAAATTGAATCTCATTATTTAACTTCTTATAAATCATGTATTTTGTCAAGCGGAAACCTATCGATCCTCTTTAATAAGTTTATGAATTTCAGCCATAATTAATTCAGTGGCTACTTCCGCAGATGCCTTCGAAGTTCTAAGTTCGTCCATTTGAATAGGTTTCCCATAAACTACCTTTAACTTTTGCAGGTTTTTGTAAGGGCCAAGAATCGCACACGGAACAACAGTACAATTCGTTTTCAAGGCAAAGAACCCAGCACCGGCAAGACCTTTCCCTAATTCCCCAGTTTTACTTCTCGTTCCTTCTGGAAAAAGTCCAAGCACATGCCCATCCTTTAAGATGTTGATTCCTTTTCTTAGTGCTTCGCGATCACTCATTCCTCTTTTTACAGGAAAAGCGTTACATTTCCGCACGATGTTCCCTAAGACAGGGACTTGGAAGATTTCCTCTTTGGCCATAAAATAGACAGGTCTTTTCCCGGTAATCCCGACAATAATAGGGTCAAAATTATGAATATGATTGGAACAAAGGAGCACGCCGCCTTCTTTTGGAATATTCTCCGCTCCAATCGTTTCAACTCGATACCACGGTTTAAAGATTGCGTTTACTACTGATCTGGCAAAGGTATAAAACGTCAACTCATCCAATCCTTTCGTGCACAAGAGCCATAATTTTATCGACTACTTCCAGAATAGTCAAAGAGGTGGTATCAATTTCGGTGGCATCTTCCGCCTTTTTCAAAGGAGCTACTTCTCTTTCAGAGTCGATTTTATCTCTACGCGCAATTTCTTCTTTTAGTTTTTCCAAGTCTGATGGGAAACCCTTTTGAAGATTTTCATAATGGCGCCGCTCAGCTCTTTCGTCCACACTGGCGAGTAAAAAGACTTTTACCTCTGCATTCGGTAAAACATGGGTCCCAATGTCACGCCCATCCATGACAACACCGCCGCTTTTCGCAAACGATTGCTGTCTTCTCACCATTTCTTCCCTTACCCGCAGATGTTTGGAAGGAATGGATACCAAATTGGTTACTTCAGATGTGCGGATTTCGTTAGTAACATCCAGATTATCAAGTAAAACGATTTGCCCGTTATCAGAAGGCAGGAGTCCTATTTCTGTTTTGAGCAGCATTTCCACTAGGGAGTCTTCATCTTCAAGATCAAGATTGTTCGCAATTGCTTTATATGTCAACGCCCGATACATGGCACCTGTATCAATGTAAATATACGATAAGTTTTCTGCGACAATTTTTGCTACAGTGCTTTTACCGGCAGCAGCTGGCCCGTCAATTGCGATGGATATTTTTCTATTCATAAGTCCTCCTAATGAATATCTAAAGTTGTCTATTTCTATTTTACCATAAGAGAATGGAATCCTTCCTTAATTTAATCCATTAAATCAAAAAAAGCAGGCAAGCCTGCTCAGATTGTAGAGAAACTAACGATAGCTTCTAATTTTTTACTTTATTTAAAAATTCATGGCATTAATTTTTGTTTATATATTTATTAATATATAAGCTTTTCAGGACAAATGGGAAGGAATCCGAATGGAAAATGTCCAATAGAAGGTTTCTTAAAGACAAAACAGTCGCGGCTTTGAGTGAAAATGTCCAATAGGAGGCATCTAATGGACAAAACAGATCGTGTTAGGTGTTAAAATGTCCAATAGAATACTTCTATTGGTCAAAACGGGTGGTTATTAATGTAAAAATGTCTAACAGAACGCTTCTAATAGACAAAAAGGATCGTGTTAGGTGTTAAAATGTCCAATAGCAGGCATTTCTAACTGCCTGCTAAAAAAAAGAATTGCAACACACAGCAATTTTGGAAAAATTGTGTTGCAATCCTAAGGTTGGTTTGCATCCCTGTTGATTGGAGCAGAGGGCACTCGACTCTTGCGGTATCGAGAGGTCACTGGAGACCCCACTGGCGCATAGCGCCGAGGAGGCTCCAGGACCTCCCCGCGGAAAGCGAGTGCCTGGAGCGGAAATCAACAGGCCCTTTAGCAGAGACAATCAATTAATAAATCTTTAGTTTCCTTGAAAGGTCTGGAGTATTTCGGTGATGGAATTTTCGTTGACGCCTTCGTATTTGGTTAGCTGCTGCAATTCCGGCAGCGTATCAAGTTGATGCAAAAAAAATTGCGTTAGAAGTAAAAACAGAAATTGTATGATGATTATCTTCATTAAAATTTTTTCGATTTTCTCCAAATCCATTCACCCCAAAACCAAGTTATTCCTATTATGGGGGCTGATTCGATATTTTATTCTCAATAGCGCACCAGTAGAGTAAGAAACTGATTTCAGAGGGATAGCCTTTCGGCTATCTCTTTTACTTTCAGTTCCTCCTCATCAAACCGTACGTGAAGTTTTCCCTCATACGGCTTTCCGACGTTCTTCTTTCTTTGGCTTTACGGAGACTAACTAGCCAATTTCACTAATAAATGACCAATTTCTTTTCGTACGTCTATTAAATTCCCATGTTTCATACGACTATTTCTTTTCTTGTTATAGAATAATGTTAGGCGTTCTAACACATACCAATCAATCCGATTAAGCCATTTCTTTGCATTAAGTGATATGAGATAGTAATTTTTGAAACCTTGTAGTTTCTTGTTTAATCCGATCACCAAGTCATGAATATCCATGTACAATTTTGCCCTTGGCTCAGTGTATGCCTTAATTTTTGCACGCATTTTCTTCATTGCGTTCTTTTTCGGGATGTGTGACATCACAAATAATGTGTAACCGCCTTTCCGACGGATTGGAAACTTCCTATTATGAAATCCTAAGAAGTCAAAACCCTCTATATCATCCCAAAGATGAACCAATCTTGATTTATCTCGATTAATTGAAAGGTCCAGTTTTCCCATTATTGCTTGAATAACTTTAATGCTTTTAAGTGCATGTTGTTTAGTGTTGCACATGATGACGAAGTCATCCGCATACCTGACCAGTTCACCTAAATGATTAAATCGCTTCTCCCAAATTTTATCCATTGTGTTTAAATAGATATTCGCTAACAGCGGGGAGATAACACCACCTTGCGGTGTTCCAGAAATCGGATTTCTAATCTTACCTTCTTCCATGATGCCCGCCTTCAGCCACTTACGAATTAGCTTTAGAACTCTGCGGTCACTGATACGTTGTTCGACCAATTTCATCAATTTATCTTGGTTGATGTTATCAAAATATCCTTGGATATCGACGTCTACTACCCAAAAACATTTCTTACTCGCTTTTCGTATCTTTGCCATGGCTTGATGAGCATTACGTTTAGGACGAAAACCAAATGAGCAATCATGAAAGTCAGCCTCAAAAATAGGTTCAATAACCATCTTAGTAGCCATTTGTGCAACTCTATCTTTAATGGTTGGGATTCCTAATGGACGTTTCTTCCCGTCATCCTTTGGTATGTAGGTTCTTAGGACTGGATTGGGATGATATCTGTTCTCTTTCAACTCTAGGTAGAGTTCGTTCAAGAACTTCTTCTCTCCGTATTCCTCGACGATATTTACAATCGATTGTCCATCTACGCCCCCACTGCCTTTCTTTCGTTTCACACGTTGCCAGGCTTCCCATAGGATATCAGGACGATAAATTTTGTCATATAAAGCATGAAATCTACGGCTAGTGTTTTCCTTGGCACAAAGATATAACGTCTTCCAGAGTTCTTGAGCTTTTACTTTATTGGTGTAGTTAGCCATTTTCTTGGCATTCACTGACTCTTACCTCCTTCCAACATATGAACGAAGTAGGGTATTGGCTTTTGCCGTCCTTCCCTAGACAATGTTATGTTGTCATTGTCATCATTGGTACTATGACCCCCTCCGACTCCCTCTCATCCATTCACCACTTCGTTTACACTTATAGGTTTCTGCTTTACTTTCGTATGAAAGTGACGAGGAGGGTATCCCCAGTTCCGTTAATTACTTTCCTAACATGTCGCTCCCCTTACCCCGAGAGATTCCTTGGTGCTGCTTTCCCAAGTTCTTCACACCTTCCATGGTCTTCGCCCATATACTCAAGGCTCGACTTCTCTTTAGCCACCGACGGTGGGTTCCTTTGACGAGACGGCAGGATTCACTTAATGTTACAACCTGTTAGTTTGCTCGCACTCTGCTAGAGAGTTACTTTGTCACAGGGCTTCAACCTTAGAGTTTCTTCACCAGTTGCCTGTCAGCTACTGAGCGTCTTAGTACTTACTCAGATTGGACTTTCACCAATTAGCAATTAACGGCTTGCTGGGCACGCAATATAGAAAGGAAAAGCAAGCGCTTTTCCTTATAAAACACCTTCATACATATTTTCCGCATTTTTGAGTTTATCCACTTTTTCTTCCATACCTGTTTTTGCATTAATAAAAATGCGGTAAGTATCTTCTCCCATTGTCCCAAGAAATTCGTAACATAATACTTCCTCATTTAAATCATTGATGACAACAGCAAGACGGTCCTCCATCACCTTTAAATTTGGGTTCACTTTCTTTCTAGCATCTTCAAGTGTAATGGTTGGTTTATCTAAATTTCTTGTTTGAAAGGACTTTAAGTAATCCTCCGCAGAAACCCCGACAATATCGCCATTATCTAGTGCAACCTTAACCTTTACCGATTCCGGATAGATTCTGACCCCATTAGTTGTGGTGACAAAATTAAAGACACCAACATTATCATATTGAAAACTTTCAAAAGTCTCTAAGTCTTTAAAGCCGGTTTCTTTTAAAAAAGCAAGTGCTTTATTATTGGCATCATTCAAACTGATGGCCTGCTTATCGATCGGGCGGTTGTTCATAAACCAAATGGGATGGCCGGCCTTTTTGGTAATGTCCATACTAGCTTCCTGACCAGTTTGGTTATTCCTTACGGAAACACTGTAAAAGCCATAGTCAGACCCTTTGCCATTTTTGGTGACCTTCACATCGGCATTGTCGTCAATTTTCATATATTTTTTCGCAATGTCAGCTGCCTCTTGCTTTGTAATGGATTTCCCTTTAATTTTTTTATAGTTTTCATCCTTTTTTTGCAAATTTGTTAAGGTAAGCCCCTGGGCAGTTTCTTCATAGCCGCTGACGGTTTTCTCAACCGTTTTGAAACCGTCAATAATCGTGTTATCTGTATTTTCCTTACCTGAGGCCAGGGCAAGCTCAACATCCATCCAGCGCAAATTATTCTTTAGTACCATATGCTGGACTTTTCTAAGCTCGGACTGGATTTGACCGGATTGCTTATAAAGGGACTTCAACGTTTCGTACTCCTGCTCAGAAAGGGGCTCCTTATCCAAATCCCTGGCGGCAGTCCGATAGCTGAAGTTTCCGATATTCGCAAGAAATTCCTCTGTTTTATTAAATGGCAGCAGCGTCAATGGAAGCTGCCCAACATCGCTGTGCGCCTGTGACGTGAGTCTCCAAACTTCAATTAGCGACGGCGATAACGAACTTCTTGAGTTCATAGCAAGTGTTGTGCCAATTTTGTCATTTAAAAGGTCCATTCGATAAGTAAGATTATGGAACGCCCGTTGATAATTGTTTTCTGCATTTAAAAGCACCGCGTTTTTCTCTTGATGTTCCTGGTAACCCCAGTAGGCAGTACCCGCAATAGCTATCGCGAGAACGCCAATCAATATTCCTCTAATCAACTGTCTTCACCTCTACTTGCAAAAAATATGTTGGCCAATTTTTTTAATTTGCGGTCTTCCCCAGATCCATCCGCTCGTTGCCGTTGCCGGATTAAAATAATACAAGGCTTCGCCGGTAGGGTCCCAGCCATTTATCGCATCGATCACTGCTTTCTTGGAAGTTTCATTCGGGGTCAGCCAAATCTGTCCATCAGCAACTGCCGTAAATGCTCCCGGTTCAAAGATAACTCCTGAAACCGTATTTGGAAATGAAGCACTTTGTACCCTGTTTAGAATAACTGCAGCAACTGCTACCTGGCCGATATATGGTTCACCTCTCGACTCCCCATGAACGGCATTGGCCATCAAGCGGATATCATTTTGTGAAAAACCGGCCGGAGTGTTCGCAGCGGTGGGCTTTTTGGCAGGTGCTTGCGGTTTTGCATTTGGTTTTGCCGCAGAATTATTGCCCGCCTTATAGTTTTTGCTCGCCTTCACGAGTTTCGCTTTTGTATTTGGTCCTGCCATCCCATCAATCGGCAGCCCAAATTCATACTGGAAATTCCGTAATGCCCAATAGGTCCTCCAGCCGAAAACGCCATCCACCGTCCCTGTAAAAAACCCTAAATGTTTGAGCCTTTCTTGTAATTCAATGACATCGGTGCCAACCGCACCATGCTGGATTACCTGTCCCGAAAAAGCTTGAACCTGATTGGTTTTCACGAATGGTATCGGCGTTATTAAAAGGGATAAGATTAGCAGATTTATTAAAATCGGTTTCTTCAACATGGAACATTAACCCCCATTTGTAAATCTTTTTGCATTAATCCTATTTTTTGTTTAAATGGTGTTTTTATTCCAATTAAATAAAGAAAACTCGTCGATTGGCGAGCCTGTAAGGGCGAAGACAGAGGCGTAGTTGCACTTATGCGTTAAGAAAGTATAAAATTTGGAAAAATTTTATACTTTCTTATTAGCTGAAAAAACCCAACATCAATGATGAAGGGTCTTTTTAAGTGAATATTGTTTTTTAAAATGGTTAGCACTTAACAATTTCGCTTTTTTCACTTTTCTAAGTCCAAACCACCATAGAAAGATCATGAAAGGAAATATGATAAGCAGCCAATTTTCTAAAGATAGCAGGATTAAATCGTAAAAGCCGTGCAGAACAAATGGGAGTAACAACGACAAAGCAAGCCATTTCGCTTTATTGCCTTCGGTAAACTTTGCCTTGCCAAAATAAAATCCCATTATAACCCCAAAAAGTGCATGACTGGAGACCGGAAGCAGCGCCCGGGTTACGGCATGTTCAATGCCGTTAGCAATCAGGTAAAAAATATTCTCAACGGTAGCAAAACCAAGGGAAACTGCCGCACCATAGACAATTCCATCAAATGGTTCATCAAATTCAACATGTTGATAAATGGCATAAAAAACAATAAACCATTTAAAAAATTCCTCAAGAAAACCGGTACTGATAAATGCGTTAATCATGCTTGAATCAAGTAATTGCTCTGTCTTTAGGACATGCTGGATAAACATAATCGGAAATACCAACAGCGCACCATACAAAAATGTTCTAAGAACAAGGGGAATAGGCTCAGATTCATATTCATCTTTTAAATAAAAATAACTTAGCAAGGCCAAGCCGGGAGCGATCCCGGCAGATAAGATTCCCAGCATGATGAACCTCTTTTCAACTCCATTTTCTTAAGTCTAACATGGAAATGACGTAAGGAAAATGAAAGATTTATTCCAGCTTCCATTAATATTGAATATTTTCCAGGCCGCTTGCTAGCGAAACAGCAAGTTTAATTCTTGCCTTTTTGGAGTCATTATCGCTGCCAAGGATGACTCCCTTTTTATAAAGATCATAGGCACTGCCCTCGTAATCATAGGTTGTGTAAACTGAACCCTCTTCAGCACTGGTGGTAACGACCATCTTAATTCCAGCTTTTATTGACAGTTCTATTTCTTCCATCATTTTAGGGGCAACCTGGCCGCGCCCCACCCCCTCGAGGATGATTCCTTTTACTCCCGCTTCTCTAGCAGCCTTAATAAATTTTCCATCGGCACCAATATAGCATTTAATGATCTCAACCTGGGGGATAGCTGTAAGAACCTTATAAAATTCCCGTTTTATAGGCTTTTGATAAATATGAACCTGGTCGTTATCAATGATTCCTAGATAGCCAAATCCAAAGGAGTTAAACCCCTGAATATTGGATGCGTGTTCCTTCTTGACGTATCTTGCTGCAAAAATCCGCTCATTAAAAACGACAACTGCCCCGGCATCATGCAAATCTTTAGAACAAGCTGAATAGATGGCATGCCTAAGGTTAATGTAGACATCACTCCCCAAATCTTCTGGGGAACGCTGTGATCCGGTTACTACAACTGGACGGGAATCAGCAATTGTCAAATCAAGGAAGTAGGCTGTTTCTTCCATTGTATCTGTCCCGTGTGTGACGACCACTCCACAAACAGTATCATCTTTAAAATAGCCCTCAATTTTTGATTTTAATAAAAGTAAATCGTCAAAAGTGATATGAATACTAGCTTTTTGAAAGACAGATTCAACAATGACTTCAATATCATTCGGCAATTGGCACATAGCGGCCAGTTCTTCACCCGTTAAAGCACCAGATGCAAGTTTTCCAGAATCTTTATTTGGCTTGCTTGCAATTGTACCGCCTGTAGTTAACAAAACAACCTTTTTCATAGTAATATCACCCTTTTGATTCTTTCTCTAAGATGGAACTCGCAATTTGTCCGCCATGAAATCTTCCATTTTCGATAAAGATTTCATTTGCATTGTTGCCGGCCGCTAATACCCCTGCGATATAAATCCCCTCTACGTTTGTTTCCATCGTTTCAGGGTTAAAAATCGGCCTTCCTGATTCTTGGTCGATTATCACTCCCATATTTTTTATGAATTGATGGTCTGGGTGGTAGCCAGTCATAGCAAACACAAAGTCATTTTTTATGGTCTTTCCTTGGCCTTCTTTTACATAGATGACCTCATTTTCAGTTATTTCTTTGACATTTGCATTAAACTCCATGTGGATGACTCCATTCCGGACCAAGGATTCAAATTCCGGAAGAATCCACGGCTTGATACTTGGAGAATATTCATTTCCACGATATAAAACAGTTACTCTCGCACCCGCCTTTACAAGCTCTATGGACGCATCTACACTGGAATTTTTTCCGCCTATAACACAGACATCCTGGTCAAAATAGGGATGCGCTTCTTTAAAATAATGAAACACTTTAGGCAGATCCTCACCATGTACCTTCATAAAATTGGGGTTATCATAGTAGCCGGTGGCTATGACAACATATTTGGCACGATAAGTATTCTTTTCTGTTACAACTGTAAACAATTGATTGTCTTTTGTCACTTGCGTCACTTTTTCAAAGGGATTAATACGAAGCTTTTTTCTTTTTGCAACCTCTCTATAATAGACTAGAGCTTGATTTCTTTTTGGTTTATAATTTTCGGTTAGAAAAGCGACATCACCAATTTCCAATTTTTCACTGGTACTAAAAAAGGTTTGATGTGTTGGATAGTTATATAAAGAGTTTACGATGTTGCCCTTTTCGATGATAAGCGGGCTTTTCCCTATTTCCTGTAAGGCGATCCCAGCCGCCATTCCGCACGGTCCCCCGCCAATAATAATTACGTCTTCTATTTGCACAATGGAACACTCCTTAAAACATTCATGCATCTGTTTTAATATATAGAAAAAACTCCTACCTGTTAATGATAGGAGTTTTTTCTATATATTTCAATGGTAACAACTTAAATCCAACCCCTGAAGCGGCTTGCTTCAGCCATTTTTCTTACACCAACCATGTAAGCAGCAAGACGCATATCGACACGACGAGTTTGGGCTGTATCATATATATTGTTAAAGGATTTGACCATCACTTTTTCAAGCTTTTCTTCTACTTCTTCCTCAGACCAATAGTAACCTTGGTTATTTTGCACCCATTCAAAATACGAAACAGTTACTCCACCTGCAGAGGCTAATACGTCAGGTACAAGAAGAATTCCGCGCTCGGTTAGAATTTCCGTAGCTTCTAATGTAGTAGGTCCGTTTGCGGCCTCAACTACGATGCCGGCACGAATATTGTGGGCATTCTCTTCGGTAATTTGGTTCTCAATTGCTGCCGGAACGAGAATGTCACATTCCAATTCAAGCAGTTCCTTATTGGTAATTGTGTTATTGAAAAGCTTTGTTACTGTTCCAAAACTGTCCCTTCGGTCGAGCAGGTAATCGATATCTAGTCCATTCGGATCATAAAGTGCACCGTAGGCATCTGAAATCCCTACTACTTTGGCACCTGCATCATGCATGAATTTTGACAAGTAGCTGCCAGCGTTGCCGAAACCTTGGACAACGACTCTAGCTCCCTCAATATTGATGCCTCTCTTTTTCGCTGCCTCGCGGATACAAATAGTGACCCCTTTTGCTGTTGCCGACTCACGACCATGGGAACCGCCAAGTACAAGCGGTTTGCCAGTGATAAAACCAGGATTGTTAAATTCATCAATCCGGCTGTACTCGTCCATCATCCAGGCCATTATTTGCGAGTTTGTAAATACGTCAGGAGCAGGAATATCTTTTGTTGGGCCGACAATTTGGCTGATTGCCCTTACATATCCGCGGCTTAATCTTTCAAGTTCACGGAATGACATATCGCGCGGGTCACAGATAATCCCGCCTTTACCGCCGCCATATGGAAGATCAACGATTCCGCATTTTAAGCTCATCCAAATTGAAAGGGCTTTCACTTCTGTCTCTGTTACACCCGGATGGAAGCGAATTCCTCCCTTTGTCGGGCCTACTGCATCATTATGCTGGGCACGGTATCCAGTAAATATTTTTACAGATCCATCATCCATTCTAACTGGAATCTTGACTGTCATCATTCTTAGCGGCTCTTTTAAGAGCTCGTATACCTCTTCAGGGTAACCTAATTTTTCAAGGGCTTTATGTATAACGGTCTGTGTTGATTTTAACACATCGTGCTTACCCTCATGATTAGTCTTTTCATTACCTTTTTCGGTAGACATTTATAAACCTCCTAAGAAAATACTAAAACGATTAATGTCCGCTATCAGTCACAAGTATACACCTTTAGGCAATTAATGCAAGAACAAAAATCCACCTTTCCTTTTATATAATGTGATTATGCAAAGGCGGTCATTCGCATTTATTTGCTATTTTAAAATAACAAATAGCATTGTAAAAAAACTTAAGGAGCGGTTTAACCCCCTCCTTATTAGATATGTGTATTATTCATTTGAAATAGTGGAGAAGGGTTTCGATCGCTGCGTGACCGACGATGAGTTTTCCGTATTCCTTTAAGACATACGGACTTAATATGGATGCATTGCCAAACTCCGACATCAATGAGGCGGTAATAGAGCTTTGTTCGGTTTCTATTTTTGTCAGCAAAAGAAAGTAGCGGCTTCGATATACATATAGACTCCCACCATAAATACCTAATAAGGAAAGCCGTTTCGCAAGACCGATTATATCTTCAAATTCTTCAAATTCATATAAAAAGTCCTCACAGCCCCCTACTCTTACCTGCATTTCAATTAAACCCTCATCCAATGCTTCCTCATCTTCCCGGGTATGGTCGACGGTAATAATCATGATAATTCCTTGAGCATGAAGGGAGAAAATTTCAACCGCTACCGAACCCCTTATATCAACATCGAATTCTTCACTTGCCTCTTCAAGCATATCGTGAAAGAGCTGATTCCATTTGCCGGATTCTTTCCAAATATCCTCCTTGGAAAGTCCTCTTTCAAACAAATCATCGGACGTTAAAATAATTTTTATTTTGTTTGCTGCTAAGCGTTCTAAGCGCATGTTTTTGCCCCCTGCTAGACATCTCTTATGTTAGATTATGAAAGCAGAGAGGCGGTTGTGAATTGTCTCCCTTAAATGAAAACTCGCCGATTGGCGAGTTCGATAGGACGGTTCATGAGGCGTAGTAGAATTTATCCTTTCATATTAGCTAACTAAGGGGTATCGGTTCCTTTTCTGACAGTAATCAAATGGCACTGTGTCGGGGCTCCCAATCTAAGGGGGATGGCAGTTGTTCCATAACCGTTGCTAATGAAAAGCAGTGTTTTCTGAACCCTTTTTATTCCCCCTTTTTCCCCGGGACTGAATCCAAAAAGACGGATTTGACCACCGTGTGTATGCCCACTTAAAATCAGCCGGATATTCTGCTTTGGCCCAACTTTCTTGATAATATCCGGGGAATGGCTGACCAAGATTTTAAAGTGATTGGCCTCTGTTCTGTCTAAGGCCAACTCAAGCCGGTCCCTTCCTAAAGTGACATCGTCAACTCCAAGTAAAAAAATCTTTTCGCCATGGTTTGAATGCAGGCTGACGGCTGAGTTATCCAAGACATTTATGTCAGTTTCCTGAAACACCGTATGTAACTGATGCAAATCGGCCTCATAATCGTTATTTCCCCATACAAAATAAACGGGACCGATTTGTCTTAACTTCATTAAATTGCTCCTAACTTTTTTTAAAGGCACATTTCTTTCTGTTAAATCTCCTCCTACCACAACAAAATCAGCATTTCCAATAGCTATTTGAATGACTTTTTCAGAAATTGTCCGTTTATGAATATCGGAGATAAAAAAGATGGAGATCCTTCCAAAGGAATCAGGAAAATCCGGAAAAAGCAATTCATGACGGACCACATCATTTAAAAAGGCCTCTCGTAGCATATATAAAAGGAGACATAATCCAATGATGAGAATAATAAGCAAGATAATAGGGATGATACCCATTTGACATACCCCTTTAAAACTTTAAGATTCTAATGAAATGGTACCATAAACGATACTTAAACAAAAAAAGACAAGTGCCTGCTCCCAGCCAAATTGAAAAAGAATCAAAAATACCATTACTAGAATCACCAATTCAAACATCTTCAAGAGGAGAAGATGTTTCTTTCGTGCATCTCTTAACATATGTATGAATTCCTTTATTAGACCACCCGAAAGAAGCACACCAAAAAACAGGGCTAAGGAGGCAGCCAAAAACTCAAAAGGATGTGTAATCAGACCGATAAAAAAATCAGCCAATACAAATGGTTGCGGTATCCAAATCCAATTACTGAATAAATAGCCGAACAAATATATAAACAGAATCCTCCCTACTTCAATCATTCAAAAAATCCCCCCCATAACAATGTATGAGAGGGATTGGTATTATTTCCACGGTTCAATATTTTTACACTTCTTCAATGCTTAAAATACGGAAGCCATGTTCTTCAAGCTTTCTCGTAAATTTATCAATGTTATCTTTCTTTTCAATTTTCATGACAATTCTTCGGACCAGCTTATCTGTTTCGTCAAAGGTGACCAGCGAAATGATATGCTCGTGAAAATGATGGGCGATTTCCGATAAGCGGGCGATCCGTCCTTCAGTCTCAACTGATGTAAACGCAATCCTCACCCCGGGGCGATTGACTCCAAAAGCACTCTCAAAGAAGCTCAGAACATCTGAGCGAGTTATCACCCCTAGAAAATTACGATTCTCATCTACTACTGCAAGCAGAGGAAAATCTTTTAAATCAAGCATCGTCCTTTCGAATAGTTCCGCACCTTCTAAAAACATTTCTTGGTGGGTAGCAATGTCTTTCACACTCGTCGTTGTTAAATATTCTTCCTTTGTTTTATTGGAAAGAAAATAATTTTCATAAATCCCATATCTGGTCACTACACCGACATATTTATTACCTTGCAAAACAGGAAGGCCATCAATTTGCTGAGCTTCTAATCGATCCAAGGCTGCTTTAAGTGTTTCGTTTTCCTGTGCTGTAATACAGTCATGCTTTGGAATCATCATATTTTTTACGAACATTTTCCTATCACCTCTAAGGTTAATACTTCAACTACATTATAATTCTATGTCAGCGTTCAAAAACCTTTCATTTATTAAACTTTTATGTCATGTCATAAGAATATTATCATATGATTAACTGATGCTGAAATAAAGGGAGGGTTTCCATGAACACTCATCTCAAGACCTATCATCCGTATGTAAGTCCTTTCGACCCCTGTAAGCCGATGCTTGAAAAAAAATATTCCACACCGCCTCATTTATATATGGGTTTTCAACCGCCAAATCTCCCACAATTTTCTCCATTTGAGGCTCTTAAAGCAGGTACGCTTTGGAAAGATTTCTATGATCCCTGGTACGGCCCCAATGAAATAGCAGAAGGGGGTATCCCTTCATGAAGCAAGTTCCTGCCGAGTATTATCAATTGATGGAACAGCTCCAAGCCGTCGACTTTGTCCTAGTCGAGCTCACTTTGTATTTAGATACCCACAATGATGATCTTGAAGCGATAAACCAATTTAACCATTATGTAAAGGAAAGAAAGAGAATAAAAAAAGCCTTTGAAAGCCAATTTGGTCCCCTTCAGCAGTTTGGCAACAGCTACTCGGGCCATCCTTGGAATTGGGACGATTCACCTTGGCCTTGGCAGATTTAAAAGCGGAAGCGCCCGTTTAGCGGCGTATGGCCTGGAGCGCTTCGACTGAGATAAACACGAAGAGCGATAGCGCATTCGTGCTTGACTTATCGTAGGGAGAAGAGCGAAGGACACTAGCCGTTGGGCGCTGGAGCTTGATAGTGTTAGATGTTCAAAGGGAGGGATAAAGGAAAATGTGGATATATGAAAAGAAACTGCAATATCCTGTCCGTGTCAGCACCTGCAACCCGATGTTAGCCAAATTTTTGATAGAACAATATGGCGGTGCAGATGGAGAGCTTGCTGCAGCGCTCCGATATTTGAACCAACGATATACGATTCCAGACAAAGTCATCGGACTTTTGACAGATATCGGAACAGAAGAGTTTGCTCACTTGGAAATGATTGCCACTATGGTCTACAAGCTTACAAAAGACGCTACTGTTGAACAAATGAAGGCAGCAGGGCTTGACGGGCACTATGCCGATCATGATAAAGCCCTATTTTACCATAATGCCGCAGGAATTCCTTTTACCACTCAGTATATCCAAGCTAAAGGTGACCCAATCGCCGACCTTTATGAAGACATTGCTGCAGAAGAGAAAGCACGGGCAACTTACCAATGGATTATCAATATGAGCGATGACCCCGACATAAATGACGGTCTTCGTTTCCTACGGGAAAGAGAAATCATCCACTCCCAACGCTTCCGCGAAGCGGTCGAAATTTTAAAAGAAGAAAAAGGAAAGAAGAAGATTTTTTAATAAGGAAGAGGCAGAGATTCTGCTTCTTTATTTTTTTTCATGATATAGATTGATATCGTAATTTTTTTTCATCATTGCAAAAACGATATGGCGGTTTTTCCACTCTTCTTCCTTCTTCCAAAAATCTTTACTACGGTCAGCAATCTCAGCCCTCAATTCCTGGTATTCCTTCTCCTTCTTATCCTTTTGCTGCTTCAAAATATTCATTGAACCGTACCCAATGATCGTAATCGCCATTAAAAATATGATAACCGAATCATTTAACGAAGCAGAAAACATGGCAAAAAAGGAATAAGAATAATATTTCGCAATGGCAAAATAAAAATAACAAAAAAAGACGGCAGCCATTAAAAGAGTCGAATAGATAGAAAGATAATGTAACTTTTCTGCTTTATCAAATTTTCCCTTCTTTTTCCGGACATTTTCTAGAACCTGCTTGGTCGCTTCATCCGTATGCTCAAGCTCCCTTATTGGAGAATCCATATCCATCCCTCCATTTCTCCATTAATAAATATGAACTTGTCCGCAAACTTATGATTTAAAAAACAAAAAACCGACCTAAAAACGATCGGTTAGTTGCTAATCGGGATTTTTAATACCTGACCAACATAGATTTCGTCGTTGGACATGTTGTTTGCTTTTTTTATGATATCCATCCCTTTTTGCGATTTATAATACTTCATCGAAATACTAAATAATGTTTCTTTCTGCTGAACCTTATGACGAATGATCTTCTGTTGTACTGGTTCGCTTTTACTTGTATCCGTTTGTGATGGTTGATTCTGAGTCTGCACTGGTGCATTATTGCTGGCAGCCCCTTGAGGTGAAACAGGACTTTCCGTGGACACATTTTTTTCCGTATTGGCAGTCGGCTGTTCTTCGGCAGGTGGAGTTATAGAGGTGCCCGCTTCTACACTTTCCGGATTATTCGTCGCCTCAACTCCATCGGCATTTACGGATTGTTCCTCCTCCACTTTATCAGCCTCTTCTGAAGTTGATTTTTTTAGATTAATAGTTTCATAGCCAACAGGATCGGTTGAGGCTTTTTTAGAGCCATTTATTTGTTTTCCATCAAGATAAGAAATAACACTGAAAATAATCACAGGAAGAAGAATAAAGAATAATACCAGGATCCGAATAACCGGATATTTTATTTTCCATTTTACCTTTTTCTTTTTTTCCCGATGGACCAGTTCCCTTGGCGGCAATTCATCCTTCACGTCAATATTTTCATTCACCTTTTGTATTCGTTGTTTTAATCTTTCGGCTTGCTCTCTATAAGGCTCTTCTCTATTCATGAAGCCCTCCCCCTCCTTGCTGATCATCTGCCGAAGAATGTTTATACTTTATAAAAATACCTAATAAGAAATCGATAATAAAGTGCATCATAATGGTGACAGCCAGATTATTTGTCGATTCATAGACTGCCCCAATAACAAAACTAAGCGTGATAATGTTGATAAATAAAAACACATTAAACAGGTAGCGGTAATGGATTACCGCAAAGATAAGGCTAGCCAGAATAAGCCCGACCTTCGTTTGGATGATCCCTCTAAATAATAATTCCTCGCTAAAGGAAACAAACGCGGCAATAATAAAAATATGGAATATATTTCTTTTCCGGAAGATCCGTTCATTTAAGCCGCCATCATCATAAAAAGATGCAGGCAGCCACTTCATTAGAATTAAGTCAATGATGACAACAGCTATCCCCAATGGCACGCCTATGGAAATAATCTTAATATCTCTTGCATCGATTGTTTTCAAAAAAGAGAAATGGTCAAATAGGAGCAATCCTAAAATGAGTGAGATCACAAGCAATATGACCTGTGTCATATATAAGTGAAAAAGTAAATCTTTATCAGTTAAGCTGCTAATTAGTTCATTATATTTCTTTTTCATTCCCTCAACTCGCTATTAAGTAATAATCCGGCCAGGTATTCTTTCCATTCAATTTTCCCTAAATGATTCTTCCTCAATTTATGGGAGGCTGAATAGTTTTTTTCGTCAATTCCGCAAATATCACAGCATTGCTCAATTCTGCTTGTCACCTGTTCCTCAAAATAATTCAAAAGGAATTCGCGACGGCATCGATTTGACAGAATCCATTGTAACATTTGGTAAATATTTTTTTTCTTCATTGTTATGCGTTCATTAACAAATTCTTTAATGCTTTCTTTGCAGTCAAGAAGAGAACTTTTTTCTTTGGCTTCTTTCCGAAGAAGATTCTCCACTAATCTCCACTGAACCTCAGAAAAACCTCCTCTTTCCTGGGTGCCCTGATTGAATTGAAGTGCATCGCCTTTTATTCCGTGTCCAATTTCCAATTCATGAAACAGCCAGTCAATTTGCTGTTCCGACGGGAGTTCGCTTTCGGCAAGCTGAAAAGGCAGCTGTTCATCTCCAGGTGAATATAAAAGATAGGCGATACTCGCCAGACCATCACGTCCTGCCCGGCCAATCTCCTGAAGATAGGACTCGATTTGCATCGGCATATGAAAATGAATAATAAATCTGATATTTTCCTTATTCACTCCCATCCCGAATGCACTTGTGGCACATATAACATCTAGCTGGTTATGAATAAATTGTTGCTGGATTAATATTCTTGTATCCTGATCCAATCCCCCGTGGTAAGCACTTGCGTTGCAATTATTCTTTTCCTCTAGCAATAAAGCCATTTGTTCGGCCATTTTTTTGCTTGAAAAGTAAATGATACCAGGTTTTTCAAGCTTTGCAGCAAGTTCCAAAACCCGGTCTGTCTTTTTCTGATAACCTTCTATTTCCTCGATCCATATGGCTATATTAGGCCTGTCAATTGTCGATTCCACTTTTACAGCATCCTCTATGCCTAATGATTGGATAATATCCTTCCGGACCTTTCTTGTAGCTGTTGCGGTAAGAGCTAGTGTAAGGGGGCACCCTAAGCTTTTCCTTATTTCACCCAATTTGGAGTAATCCGGCCGAAAATCATACCCCCATTGAGAAATGCAATGCGCTTCATCCACTACAAATAAGGAGATGGCAAGGTTCCGAAGCTTTTGTAGGATGAAAGAGGACTGAAGCATCTCCGGTGATATAAAGATAAACTTATAGTCCTGCAGCCGGTCTAGAACATAATTTTTTTCCTCCAAGGAAAGAAAGGAGTTTAAAGCAACAACCCTTTTCTCACCCAAACGGCCTAATTGTTCCACTTGATCTTGCATAAGGGATAGAAGCGGGGAAACGATTAATATCGATCCATCAAAAACATAACCAGGAAGCTGGTAGCATAGGGATTTGCCCGTTCCAGTCGGGAGCATGGCCAGGGTATGTTGTCCATTTAAAATAGCCGAAATAGCTTCCTTTTGCCCTGTTTTAAACGATAAATAGCCAAAATGTTTTTTTAAAAGATTTTCTAATTCCATTGCCGGTCACCATACTTCGCCAGCACTAACCTAATTTGAAAATAACTGGCACGGCTGACTTTTTCCTTTATTAATTTTAATTGCTTTGTGGCGGCTTGATTGGCAATTTGCAAAATTTCCAGCTGTAATTCTTTATCAACAAAAGCATCAATTGAAAACCGGTCTATTTGCAACGCAAATTCCACTAAATGATCTTCTATTGTGCTTGTTTTTAAATTTCTGTTTTTGGCTATCATCTCTATCGAATACCCCTGCGATAGCAATTTCCATGTTTTTCTCGCCGTAATGGTTAATTCATCGCCAAGCTCCAAGCCCTTTAGTAGATGGGTTAATATCGGAAAATTAGCTCCCCTAGTTTCTATTTTTTCAATCAAATAATGTAGGGTATTAGTAAATGTAAGATGATATTCGTAAACATTAACATTCATTTTTTTGGATGCTTGCTGAGCGGTTAATCCTATTTGCCGGAATCCAGTTAAACGGAAGACAATCATAGACGGATCAATTCCCTTCCCATCTTCGAAGCATTCATTCAATTCTTCATATAATTTTTCGCCAATTTCGCTTCTTGAGAGATGGCTTTCTTTTAGAACAGCTTTAACCCAGAACAGAACCTTCTTATTTTTTTGAATCGGTATATAGCTTGATTCCTGATTAATGAGGTTAGATACTACCTGCACTAATAAAGAGAACCGTTCCCAAAATATGGTGGTCACATGGTGATAACGCCAGCCATTGAGAAAGATTGGAATACCGATATTTTTCAAGCGCTGCTCACCTGAAGAACTGAGCAGGTATTTTTGCTCACCTTGCTCAATGATCCACCCGTTGTCCCTCATACAATGAATGATCTCTTCAAAGGAGTCTCTTGCCAGCGGTTCAAGTACTCCAAATAATCTTTTTAACGAATATAAATGAATATCCTGAATGGTTTGCGACGATTTCTTTCCTTTTAAAATGTGGTAAACAGAATAAATAGTTCTTTCGTTATTAATTTTTTTCAAACAATAAAGAATAACTGATTCTACCCATTCCATTTTAGACTCACCACTTATCCTAATTCGACAAAAACAGTTAAATTTTATTATATTTTAACATGAAACAGGTATTGTGTTGTCCAAAAATGTGGAAGTTTAAGAAATAATGGGACTAAAGGTACCAAAATCAAATTTCTATTGAAAAGTTATTCATACAGCTTTACAATAGATATGTGAATTGTATTTTCCATCACAAACGGAAAATAAGTAAGAATATTACTTGTTATTTTACTGGGAGGTTTTTTTCATGGCAAAGTACACAATTGTTGACAAGGAAACTTGCATCGCGTGTGGCGCATGCGGCGCTGCTGCACCAGATATCTATGATTACGATGATGAAGGTATCGCATTCGTAACACTTGACGATAACGAAGGTATCGTTGAAATTCCAGATGTTTTAATTGATGACATGATGGACGCTTTCGAAGGCTGCCCAACTGATTCTATTAAAGTTGCTGATGAGCCATTCGACGGTAACCCAACTAAATTTGAATAATCTTTGACTGAAGATATTCTTAAGCTGCTACCCCCCGCCTACTATAAGCCGGGGGGTTATTTTTTTCGATTAAAAAACAGAGGCCCTAGTTTTGCGGCCTCTGTTCGTTTTAAGCATTTTTTACTGAAAATTTATTTAGCCATGCTTGCATCCGAATAAATAGAAGCATGAAAATGATTGACATCATTACGCCCTTTAAGATATTAAAAGGAAAAATCGCAGGTACGACGAGGTTCCGCATATCCGGGAAACCCATTAAAGCCGTATAGGCAGGTAAAATGATAAAGTAGTTGGCGATGCTCATCACAACAGCCATGATAATAGTTCCAGCTACTAGGGCAAGTGTCATTCCCTTTTTTGATTTCAATTTATTATACACATAGTAAGTCGGCAGAATAAACACAATCCCTGCTGCGAAATTGGCAAGGTGGCCAACAGGAATGCCTGTCGGGCTCCCTGTTGCAAAATAATTTAGCATATTCTTAAACAATTCAACTAAAATTCCTGCCACTGGTCCGAAAATCAGCGCAGCAATCAAAGCAGGAATATCACTAAAGTCCACAAACAAAAAATTAGGGAACATCGGCAGCGGAAAGTTTAAAAACATTAATAAATATGCGATGCTGCTCAGCATCCCGATTGAAACCATTGCTCTTACCTTTGTGTTCTTCATTTTCTTCATCTTCCTCTCTCCTTTTTGATCCATCACGTTAGGAAGAGAGATTCAGCTTTTATAGGCACTCAAAATAAAACTCCCTCAAGATTGATGCTTGAGGGAGTAAATTTAGGTATGCTTAATAAACATTCGATCCGTGGAAATTTTTCGAATGCCTGCAGAACCTCCATCTTCTCCCATCCAGACTATACTGTCGGCTTTGGAATCACACCAAATCCTGCCTAATAAGGCTCGCGGGCTGAAGAGTTATACTCTAATACCGCCGATCGGGAATTTCACCCTGCCCCGAAGATAGATCGTTATAAAATTATAAGTTTATTATACTGAAAATCAGTCACTTTGTTAAGTTAAAGATTTTTTCCGGTCTTTAAATATTTAAAAAAATACCCGCAGCAATAGGCTGCGGGGTAAAAAGTTTTTATTTACTGGACAATCAAGATTTGCTTAGGCTTAATTACATCTGTGTTAAGGTTGTTGATTTCTTTTAATCTGGCCACTGTCAAATTAAACTTTTGGGCAATGGAGGACAAGTTGTCACCATTTATTACAATATATTGGTTTACAAGCGGCGGCCCACTGGGTTCAGGAATATTTTGCGGACGGCTACTTACCTCCAAAACATCCTTGCCACTGGCTGCAATTCCGCCCTGAACCGCTTCGCCAACATCAGCATCTCCTAATAGCAGTTCCGGATTAATGGCAAATTTTTTGTCATATCTCCATTCTAATTGGTGTGATTCAAAATGAAGATGGGTGCCGGTAGCCTGACCGGTCCTTCCCATTGTTCCGATGGTCTCCCCCCGCTTAACCATTTGACCAGGCACAACGGCCCGTTTGCTTAAGTGGGCATAAACCGTAACGAAATTGCTTGGGTGCTTGATAAATACAACCTGACCATATGTATTGGAATAATAAGACTTAATCACAGCCCCATCTTCAACTGCCAAGACCGGGGTGCCATATGTTCCGGCGATATCGATTCCTTTATGCTTGCCCTGTCTTGTCCCATATGTATCAGAAATAACGCCATCTGCCGGCCAAATCCATCTCTCCTTCTCCGTTTTTGCCTCTGGCAATCCGGCAGCTTCCGAGTGTCTCCCTCCAAGAAACAACAAACCTACACAAATCGCCATTATAATGGCAATAAAAAACCTCTTTATATAGTCACGCATTTCACTATTAATCCTCCTTACATCTTGTCCATACCACACCATATGTTCTTATACTCGCGTTTAGAACATATGGTGTGACATCGGACGGCCTGACCATATTTGTTATAATTTGGAGTCTATTGCTATTTTATGCATAAAAAAATCAACCGTTTTTTGGTTGATTTTTTTATCATTTCTCGATTGTCCGAAGATTTGGGGCAGCTGGCACCTTGATTTCTTTTGTTAAATCAAACGGGCCAATATTTGCTGCTGGAGGATTGCTCACAACCACTTTTTCAAATCCGAATTCTTTTGCTGTTAAAAGGATGGCCTCCATCGACCAGACGGCCAACCGTTCATCTTCTAAACTGGCATCTTTCGCAAAAGTGATAGTTAACGTGTTATCATTTGCTGATACATCCTGAATTGCCAAATTCGGCAACAAAGATCTTTGTAATTGATATTCCTCTATCCCTGACTTCATCGCATCGATTGCAGCCTTAATATCCTTATATGATTCGAGTGTTGGCACCAAGAACGGAACATCACTGCCATTAGGATAGTAAAAGAGGTAAGCATGTTTTTTCACATCAGTGATGGTCAATTTTTCATAAAAGTCATTGCTTAGTTCGATTCCAGGTTCGCCATTTGTGGTGAACTTAATCGTTTTGACGCTGCTATTGGAAGAAATATCATTTTTTAATGCACCGAGAAAAATTTGTTCCGTTGCAGTCCCTTGGCGGTATGGATGGTCTGAAGGTACATCGACAATAACAGTTTCATTAGCATTATCATAATGCAATGTTGCCTGGAGAGGATAAAATTCACTTAGGCCCCATTCCGATTCGTTTAGGTTTGCCATATGTTCATTATATAAGGTAAGCCAGTCTTTTCCTTCGGTATTTTTGACTATAGTTGATACTGGTACCAGATTTTGAGCTTGATTATCGGGCACCCAATAGGTCAACACGACGCCGCCTTTTATTTCATCATCATAAACAGCTGTTTTCCCAGCATAATCGTTTTGCCCTTCGGCTTTCTTTAATGTTGAGTATTTATCCGCCTGTGATTCCTGATTGGCCATACCGCTCGCATCGCTATTATCTTTGGCAATTTTCGCTTCTTTTGTTGACTCTTGTTTGGCATTGTTGATTGAATAGTGATTCGTATCCATAAACTTAGGAGCCAAAATAAAAAATAAAAATAGTGCCGCTGCAGCGGCAATACCCGGCAGGATCCAGGAAACAGTTTTCCGTTTTTTACGTGAAAGGTTTTGGTAAATGTCACGAGGATGGCGATAGTCTTTTATTTTAGGCATTTGTTTTAACAATTCTACGAGCTCTTCATCGCTCCACTCTGACTTTCTCAATATTTCCCTCCTCCCTTCGGTAAAATGTTTCCATGTGCTTCTTCAAAACTTTCAACGAGCGATGCTGGGTCGTTTTGACTTTACTTTCTGTCCACCCTAGAGCCTCTGCTGTCTCCACTATTGACAAATCGTGAATAAATCGTAATATAACGACGGCCTTTTGGTCCACGGTACAATATTCCAAGCATTTATATACCCATTTAATTTCTTCTCTTTGAACAGCCATTTCCTCAGGGATAGGATGGTCGTCCTTTACCTGATTTGAGGACCAATCAAATTTCTCAAGGATTCTTTCCTTCCAGCCCTTTTGCTTTCGGAAATAATCAATCGCAACATTTCTCGCAATCGAAAAAAGCCAGGTTTTTTCGCTGCTTTTTCCCTCAAAGCGATTATAAGACTTAAACACTCTAATATAAACCTCTTGAACAAGATCCTCCGCCTGCTCTCTGTTTCTAACCATATAAAAAAGAAATTGAAATACATCATGGTGATATTTTTGATAAAGTTCATCGAAAACGGAGTCCAACTTTTTTCCCCTCCCCGTTCAAAATATTAGTCGATGTTTATGTATAAAAGGTTACACTTTCTTAAATATAGACTTTTTTGGGATGAAAAGGAAGGTATTTAGTGGAAATAATAAAAGAGGCTGCCGCAAATTGACAGCCTCCGAAATTGTTCCTTGTGAATCAATAGAAATCGGCAAAATCCATGGTCATTTTACGATTTTCGTGGGAGTATGAAGGAAAATGTCGTTCCCTGCCCAACTTTACTTTGAACGGAAATATGTCCACGATGGGCATCAATAATATTTTTGGCAATAGCCAGTCCAAGACCTGTTCCTGACCTGCCGCGGGTTCGTGCCTTATCAGCTTTATAAAACCGTTCAAAAACAAACGGTAAATCTTCCTCAGGAATCCCTGTTCCTAAGTCCACAACATCCATTCTGATTCCTTTGTCCTCGGAAGTAACTTTTAAGGTCACAGAACCATCTTTCGGCGTATGTCTGATCGCATTATCAATCAAATTCGTTAGAACCTGTTCAATTCGATCAGGGTCCATTGTAAAGGTTGGTATGTCGTTGTCGATTTCAACCAGCAATTGAATTCCATTATCTTTGGCTAACCCTTGGAATTTATGAATAATCCGTTTGATAAAGGCAGAGAGATTGACCTCTTCCATTGTTAATTGAATATGACCTGCTTCCATTCTTGCCAAATCCAGCAATTCATTGACAAGACGGCCCATTCTTAGCGATTCATCATAAATGACCTTTGCCATTTCTTTTTTCTCTTCCTGGGTTTCGGCAATATCGTCAACAATCGCTTCGCTGTAGCCCTGAAGCATAGAAATTGGCGTCCTTAGTTCATGTGAAACATTGGCAATGAAGTCTCTTCTCATTTTCTCCAATTGCCGTTCCTCAGTCATATCCCTTAAGACCGCAACTGCCCCGCGAATAAAGCGATTACTGTAAAGCGGACTGACCAATATGACCCAATGGCGGCCTTGCAGGGAGATTTCCCCAATCTGCTCTTTTTCTGTATCAACTGCTTTTTGAAAAAGATTCATGACTTGGGAGGGAATGGCCTCCAATCCGGAAATAAACCCTTTTTCATAATACCAATATTGAAGAAAGCGGTCTGCCGGTGGATTCGTAATTAAAATCGTTCCATCCCGGTTGAAGGTAATAACCCCATCAGCCATACTGCTGAGAATGCTTGCCAACTGCTCTTTTTCCTGATTGAGCGCGTTCATGTTAAACTTTAATTGCCGGCCCATTTGATTAAAAGCAGTAGCCAGTTCACCTATTTCATCATGGGTCAAAATAGGGACCTTTGTGTCAAATTTCCCTCTTGCCACCTCAAATGCAGCTTCCCGCATTTTCCTTAACGGGGCGGTTATTCTTGTGGACAAAAAGAATGCGAAAATGGTTGTAAGAATAATGGCAACACCAGCCACAAGCAAAATAAATTTGGTTGCTGACCGGGATGTTTCCTGCATGACCCTTAAAGATTGGTAAATGAACACTGCCCCATTTTGATTTCCAGAGAGTTTAAGCGGCACTCCGATGATTGAATAATTGGCGGCAGTGCCAGCTCTATTTTTTTCGGATGAAAGATCGGAGATTTTCTCGACCCGTTTATTTTTGTGTAAAACATTTGATAACTCGGGATCGTTCCGAATATCATCAATCGTTAATTTATTTCCTCCCTTTGTGTTTGGAGAATAATAAACTTCATCCCCTTTTATAATGACTACTTTGGTGACATCATCAATGATTTCCCACGAGATTTCCAAACCGAGCGGCCATTTATCTGCTGGATGCTCCTCCAACACAGTGGCAATTTTTTCGGCTGTATGGGTTAAATCATTCTTTGTTTCATTAATATTATAGTTTTGAAAAAACTCAAGAAGCATCACTGTTAAAATAAACAGGACAAATGAAACTAATAAAATGATGGTAAACCAAAGCTTACCGACTACACTTCTTAAGAAGGTCATTCATTTACTACCTCAAATTTGTAACCTACTCCCCAAACGGTAACAATCATTCTAGCAGCTTGTTCCGACACTTTATTTAGTTTTTCTCGAAGACGTTTTACATGCGTATCAACTGTCCTTAGGTCTCCGAAAAACTCATAATGCCATACTTCCTTTAACAGCTGCTCACGGTCAAATACTTTGTCCGGTGCTTTGGCAAGAAAATATAACAGCTCATATTCTTTAGGCGTTAAGCTAACCTCTTTACCATCAGCAGATACCCGGTGGGCATCATTATCTATTGTTAAATGAGGAAATACAATGACATCCTTGGTTGTTGTCTCCGTTTGCAGGAAGGTAGTTTGTGATGATCGTCTTAACAGTGCTTTTACCCTTAGTACAACCTCACGCGGGCTGAATGGTTTAACGATATAGTCATCCGTACCGACTTCAAAGCCCTGAACCCGGTTCACCTCTTCACCCTTTGCCGTTAACATGATAACAGGAGTCGCCTTTTTCTCCCTTAATTCGCGGCAAACCTCAATGCCATCCTTGCCAGGCATCATTAAATCCAAAAGAATGACATCATAATCGTTAGCCAATGCTTTCGCTAATGCTTGATTACCATCCTCTGCTTCATCAATTATAAAATCTTCGCGCTCTAAATACATTTTTAATAATCTGCGAATTCTTTCTTCATCATCTACAACTAAGATTTTAACGTCCTGATCCATTATTAATCCCCCCATGTTGTTTATTTTACAAAATGGTCTCCATTTTTGCTATATGTTGAAAGCTAATAAATCCGATAAAAAGTGTCAATAATTTGACAATGTAAATAAAGGACAATGAATTCTATTACTATTATTTGAAAAAGGCCCTCACTTAATGAAGTGAAGGCTAAATTTTGGCCGTTAAGATCCTGCGTAAGAATGGAGTCCAGCTATGATGAGGTTGACGGCGACAAGGTTAAACATGATGATAACAAAGCCGATTACGGCAAGCCAAGCGGACTTCTCTCCATGCCAGCCCTTTGACAGACGAAGATGCATGAAGGCGGCATAAAATAACCAGGTTATTAATGCCCATACTTCCTTAGGGTCCCAACCCCAGAAACGGGACCAAGCCATTTGTGCCCAAATCATCGCAAAGATCAGTGCTCCCAGTGTAAAAACAGGGAATCCAATTAATACGGAACGATAGCTAATCTCATCAACAAAATCAAGATTTATATTTTTAACCAGCGGTTTAAGAGCGGCAGAAATTCGCTTTCTAATAATCAGCCTAATAAGTCCATAAAGGATAATTCCACCGATCAATGACCAAATGACCGTATTTAGTTTTTTGGCATTAACAATAGCTGGCATCTCAACGAATGGTTTAAAGCCATCCTTTGTCAACAGTTCCCCTTCGTGAGGTCCTGCAATGGCAGGCATCGTATATTCGACAACTGCCTCGTTATCATGCTTATCAACCCAATTAAATTTCTCGTGGTACCCCATACCGGAGAAGATTGAAGAAACGGCCACAAAGCCCAAAACTGTAACTAAAGAAAACATAACCGCTTCGAGCCAAAAGGTTCGTTTACTGGATTTGGTTTGATCAATGGCTTTTACTAAATAGATAAGACCTGCCGCAAAGCTTATTGCCAAAATGGCTTCCCCGATTGCAGCAGTGGTAACGTGAATATGCAGCCAATAGCTTTGCAGGGCCGGTATTAATGGAGTAATATCCCTTGGGAACATACTAGCATACGCGATGACCAGGATGGCTACAGGCATTGTAAACAGACCAAGCAGCGTCGTGCGGTATATAAAATAAATCACGATAAACGCGCCGACAAGGGCCATTCCAAAGAATGTCGTAAACTCAAACATATTACTGACCGGTGCATGTCCGGCCGCAATCCATCTGGTAATAAAATAGCCAAGCTGGGAGACGAAGCCCACGATGGTTAGAAATACAGCAATTTTCCCCCACTTATTCGTTTCTTTCTTTTCAGATAAACCTTTTTTCTCTTTAATCGAACCGCCGAAAAACAGCGTCGCTATTAAATATAGGATAAAAGCGACAAACAATAGATTACTGCTTAATGCTGCCAACTATACTACCTCCTTAACCTCTTTGTCCCTTTGAAGCTGATCATCCGGCATCGTCAATTTGGTGCCTGCTAAAATAGCTTCAAGCTCCCGTTTCAAGCCGTACCAATTCTTGTTTGTATGGGCGGCAATCCAGACCTGACCGTTTTTGCGCTGTACCCAAATACGACGGTGGTTCCAGTAGGCACCTTGAATAACCCCAATCATGAAAATGATTCCACCAATAATGAACACCCATAAAGAGGAATCCTTTCTAACAATAAATCCGGAAACATTTTTTGTTTCAATTCCCTTGAAGGCCAGTTTATAGGTATTATTACCAAACGGTTCAATAGTCTGTCTGATGGCTACAAAGCTTGTTTCCCCTTTTGGCTTGTCCGGTGTATTCATCCGGAAAATGAAGGCCGGGTTATTTGGTACCCGAGATTTTGTTGATGGTTCCCCGTTATCGTCAAATTCGAAATCTGGGAAATAGTTTAGAAGTTCCACTGAATACCCATTACCTAAATCGTACTTCTCCTGCGGGTTAGTTAAGTCAACCTTCACCTCGCCAAAGGCTTGATTTGTGCTCTTATTAGTGAGAGCAAATGTCATCGCTTTAAACTCAGTTTTAAAGGAAGATTGAAAGACAGAGTAACCATTGAAGGATAGTGGCTGATTTACTCTAATCTTATATTCCTCTAACTTCTTTAACTTTGGCTTTTCCCCTGGGATTTTCTCTCCCTCCCGCTGATACAGAACGACGTTTGATTGATAGTTCTTCACAACCTCGCCTGCCCGGTTAAGTGCCTTTTCGAAAGTCTTATTGTTTTTATCGTAATGTTCTAATATAAATTGATTATTTTTAATATAATATTGTTCATTCGTTTCCGGAACTAATGCTGTTTCCCCTTCACGTACCCAAAGGTCCTCATTTACATAAAAACCAGGGATAAAGCGCAGCATTCCGCCAAATAAGAAAATTATTAGACCGATATGGTTTACATATGGACCCCAACGGGAAAAACGATTTTTCTCTGCAAGAATATCACCATTTTCTTCACGGACATGGTAGCGTTTTGCCTGTAAATGTTTTTTCACCGTTTCAAGGTCGGTTTGCTCAGCCTCGGAGTTGGCACCAAACACCCGCTGGCGCTTGAGAAATCCCTCATGTCTTGTGACCCTTTGTGCTTTTAATGCCTTATACAAAGGAACTACCCTGTCAAGGCTGCAAATAACAAGGGAAATGCCAATCATGGCGATTAATAATAAATACCACCATGACCCATACAAATCATGGAAGCCCAGCTGGTAGTACAACTTTCCAAACCAGCCGTATTCCTGCTCGTAATACACATCCGGCGGCAGATTAATGTACATTTCCTGTGGCAAAATCGTGCCCAGAATAGAAGCTATCAGCGTGATAATAATCAGCCAGACGCCGACCTTTACAGAGGAAAAGAAGTTCCATATTTTATCAATGATAGTTTTGTTATAGGTTTGCGAGCGGCGAGCACTGCCTTCATAGCGCATATCAAGAAGTTCTTTCCTGTTGTCTGTTTCATCCAGCACCTTTCCGCAGGCCTCACATAACACCGTGCCGTGCGGATTCACATGCCCGCATTCACATTTTACATCGTTCATTAAAAAAAACTCCCAACAACCCTTAAGGTTTAATTTTCTCCATAAACTCCCTTACCATTTTTTCCGTCATTTCGCCGGTATGATATTTCACAACTTCCCCGTTTTTATCGATTAAAAATGTTGCTGGCAGCGGGTTAATACCATAGGCCGTCATGACTTCTTTATCGGTATCGATCATAATCGGAAAATCCAGCTTATAATGCTCAGCAAATTGCCTTACTTGCAACTCAGATTCCTGGATATCAACTGATAAAACCTGAACCCCTTTGTCTTTATATTGTTGGTATTGGTTATTGATATAAGGCATCTCTTTCTTGCAAGGAGGACACCATGTTCCCCAAAAGTTTAAGAAAACTCCCTGACCGCGGTAATCGGACAAACGATGTTTATTCCCGTCCATATCCGTTAACACAAAATCAGGAGCTTTTTCCCCTACGGCTACCTTTTGTTTCGTGTCCTTTGTCAAATTGGCATATAGGCTATAAGCAACGGCAGCACCGAGAATCAGCAGAATAATCGTTCTCATCACCAATCGCCGTTTTTTCATTTGAATCTCCTCCATTTGCTACAGAGCACAGTTAGTCTAAATTATATCATTTATCAATGTCCCCACAGTGTTTACCACAGAATCTAATTGTGACGATTCTATGAATTTTTTCGCCGCTTCGATACATCCAAAGCAAGTGCCCTTATCTGCTTCATCTCATGGGTAGTTAGTTCCCTAGCTTCTCCAGCCTTTAACCCTGTTAAGGTTAAAAATCCATAACGTTCCCTCTTTAACTTCAAAACTTCATGGCCGATTGCTTCGAACATTCTCCTTACCTGACGGTTTTTGCCTTCGTGAATAATAATCTCAACGATAGAGGTTTGTTTTTTCTTATCAGTTGACAGCAGCTTCACTTTCGCCGGCGCTGTTTTTCCATCCTCTAAACGGATTCCCTTTTCAAGCTTTTTAAGATTTTCCCTTAAAGGAATGCCTTTTACTTTAGCGACATAAACCTTTTCGATTTCGTTCTTTGGATGCATTAGTAAATTGGCAAATTCGCCATCGTTAGTAAGCAGTAATAACCCAGAAGTATCGTAATCCAGGCGCCCCACAGGGAAGATTCTTTCTTTTATAGCCGGAAAGAAATCCGTTACTACCTTTCGGCCTTTTTCATCGCTGACACTCGAAATAACCCCTCTTGGTTTATATAATAGGAAGTAAACAGGCACCTCTTTCTCAAGCGGTATTTCATTTACCTCTACTTTATCGGAGGGGGAAACCTTTACACCAAGCTCGGTGACGACTTTTCCGTTTACTTTTACCCTGCCCTCTTTGATCAAATCTTCCGCTTTCCTTCTAGATGCAATTCCGGCGCGGGCAATTACTTTCTGCAATCTTTCCATTCTTTCACCTCAAAAAATCAATCCATAGTATAGGGAACAAATATAATTTTGCTATAGTAATAATTCTTATTTTAAAAATGCATTTGTTCTATCCTACTGAATTATGACACAAATTCTCCACTTTTCAAAGTCTAAGCGGCAGTGCTCATTAAATACAAAAAAACAGGCTCTGTAAAGAACCTGCTTTTTGTTTTTTCTGGGTTATTTTTTTGATTGTCCATGCTATTGGGCCTGTTGATTTCCGCTCCGGGCACTCGCTTTCCGCGGGGAGGTCCTGGAGCCTCCTCGGCGCTAGGGCGCCTGCGGGGTCTCCAGTGACCTCTATATCCCGCAGGAGTCGAGTGCCCTCCGCTCCAATCAACAGGGTGGCAAATCAATCTAAGTATTGCAACACACATTTTCCATCCTTGAAAAGTGTGAAGCAATCTTTTTCATATTTTGACAGACTGCAGTAAGAAAAGCACGTGTATATATTAATCAAGTTGAGAAAAGTGGTTGTCTATAATAAATTCATATTTCTTTGGCTAAACTCTTTTGGCTTAAACATTGAAATTACAACTTATTTTTATTATTTATTGTGAGTGTAAGTTCTATATTGAATACACCTGTTGATTGGCGTGGAAGGCGCGAAGACTCCTGCGGGAGTACGGGGCTGGGGAGACCCCGCAGGCGCTTCAGCGCCGAGGAGGCTCCCCGGCACGCCCGCGGAAAGCGAAGCGCCTGGAGCGCCAATCAACAGACCTATTGTTTTGCCTTTATATTTATAAAGCGTTGATTAATGAAAAAAAATAAAAAGGCTATCGAAAGTTTTTCAACAGCCTAAGAAACGTTATACAAGACCTGCTTTTTGTTATTTTGTTCCGAAAATGAAGGCGACGACGATGATGGATACGATGATACCGACTACGTCTGCCAAGAGCCCTACTTTTAAGGCATCGCCCATTTTTTTGATGCCGACTGCACCGAAATAAACAGTTAAAACATAGAAGGTCGTGTCGGTGCTCCCCTGCAATACGGACGCTAGTCTGCCAATGAAGGAATCCGGTCCGTACACAGCGATTAAGTCACTGGTCATACCCAAGGCTGCTGTACCGGAAATGGGACGAATCAATAATAACGGAACGATTTCTGCTGGAACTCCAATCATCTTCATAAATGGACGAAACCAATCCATGATGGCATCTAGTGCACCTGATGCCCGAAAAATGGAGATAGCCACCAGCATTCCGACTAAAAATGGGATAATCGAAACAGCGATTTTTATCCCTTCCTTACCGCCCTCGACAAAGCTTTCGTAAGTCGGCACCTGTTTAATGGTGCCATAAATCAGGATAAAGCCTATTAATAACGGTATAAATGTCAAAGATATTAATGAAATAAATTCCATAAATGATCATCCTTTTCGGCTTCTGCGATAATAGAAGTAACGGTCGATGAGAACGGCCCCTATCGCCGAAAGGATGGTGGCAATAATGGTTGGAACAACAATTTCGGTAGGGGATGTTGAATGATATGTCATTCTGATAGCTATGACGGTTGTCGGGATAATGGTAATGCTAGCCGTATTAATCGCCAAAAATGTGACCATGGACCTTGAAGCCGAGTTTTTTCCGCCGTTTAACTTTTTTAGCTCCTCCATTGCTTTGATGCCAAGCGGAGTCGCGGCATTCCCAAGGCCAAACATGTTGGAAATCATATTCGACAGCATATATCCCATCGCTGGATGTTGGACGGGTACTTCTGGAAACAATATCTTTACAAGCGGGCGAAATAATTTAGCCAGTTTTTCAAGAAGCCCTGATTCCTCCGCAATCCGCATCATTCCAAGCCAAAAGACAAGCACGCTGATCAGGCCGATACATAACGTAACCGCTTCTTTCGCCCCATCAAATACCGCCCTGTTTACATCCTCAATGGTCCCATTAAACAGAGCAAACACAATCCCAATGACAGTCATTCCAACCCAGATATAATTAACCATGCGCGTTCACACCTATTAGTGAAAAAAATATTTTTTTAACACTTTCAAACAGACCCTTCTCTTTTTTCGGCAAGCTTTGATAGTAAATAGGTGATTCCTTTACGGCCCTTCCATCCAAATAAACAATAGCTTTTCCGACTACTCTCTCTTGTTTATTTTCATCATCCCATTTTTTATCAGGCTTGTTTAACTTATACTTAATGCTGAATAAGTCCATCTCTTGGCTGGTTGCCGGGTAAACAATTGATTTCTTTAAGAACAAATGGTTTTGAAAATATTTCGGACTTTTGATATCAATTTTTCCTTTTGTTAAAACTTCTGCCATATCGTAATCTTTAAATCCGTATTCATACATGGAAATATGATCATCCCAATCATTTGGGTCGTTCAAGGTGACCGCGATTAAACTCATATCACCTTTTGCTGCTGTCGTTACCAGCGTCCGCTTAGCCCGTTTTGTATAGCCTGTCTTACCTCCGGTTGTATATTTATATTTTGTTAATAACCGATTTTTGTTCTTCCATACCCTGTCCCAGCTTTCGGTTGGATTAGGAGCCCGATGCACCTTTGTACCGGAAATTTTTTGATAGATTTTGTTATGCATCGCGTAACGTGTCAAAATGGCCATATCATAGGCGGTTGAATAATGGTTTTCATGGTCATCCAAGCCATGGGGATTTGCAAAATGTGTGTTTAACATGCCGATTTCCTTTGCCTTTTGGTTCATTAAAAAAGCAAAGCCATCGACACTTCCACCGACATATTCGGCGATTGCAACAGCTGTATCATTTCCGGACCGCAGCATTAATCCATAGACTAAATCCTCAAGTTTTATTTTTTCACCCGGCTTTAAGTATACAGATGAGCCCTCTGCACGGACTGCTTGTTCACTTACCTTTACATATTGATCTAGTTTTCCAGATTCGATTGCTAGAATCGCCGTCATAATTTTCGTAATGCTGGCGATTCGTCTTTTCGTAAAAGCATCCTTTTCATAAAGAATGCGGCCGGAATTTTGCTCAATTAGAACTGCACTAGCAGCACTAACATCAAAGGAAGCCTCGGCTCTCTGAGGATGATTAGCGGCAAATAGTGAGACTATGAGGCAAAAACAGGCTATTTTTAAAATAATTCTCATTAGATATACCTCGTCCTCCTCGTTATTTAGTAAATTTTATGCAGGACAAAGTGTGATATGACAAAAAGAAAAGCGGAAGCGCCTTGAACAGGGGCGACAGGCATAAGACAAGCCGGCGAGAAGGCTGCTTTTTGGCCTTCTTGACGGATTGGCTGTAGACCTGCGAGCCCCTAGGCGCTGGAGCTAGACAAAAAAGAAAGCGGCGCGCCGCTTCCTTGTCATAGGGGAGACCATTTCGTGTCCACTGTTTTTTCAAATCTCATTTCTACATCGTGCCAGTTTACGACATTCCACCAGTTACTAATGTACTCAGTCCGGTTGTTTTGATATTGAAGATAATAGGCATGCTCCCATACGTCGAGGACGAGCAGTGGGATGGTATCCCACTGTGTCAGCAGCATGTGCCGTTCCGTTTGTAAAATTTCCAAATGGTGTGCTCTTGGCGACCAAACCAATAACGCCCAGCCTGACCCTTCGACCTGTTTGGCGGCCTCGGTGAAATGATTCTTAAAGGCCGTGATGGTTCCGAAATAATTGGTGATTTCCTTTTGCACTAATCCGTACGGGTTTCCTCCGCCATTTGGACTCATGTTTTTCCAAAATATCGAATGAAGATAATGACCGGACCCGTGGAATGCCAGCTCCCTTGACCAATGCTTGACGAGGGAAAAATCGTTTCTTTCTCTTGCTGATTTTAGGTTTAACTCTGCCTTGTTTAAGCCCTCAACATATGCACGGTGGTGCTTATCATGGTGAAGCCGCAAGATTTCCTCAGAGATATATGGCTCTAACGCGTTATAAGGATAGGGCAGCTCGGGTAGTTTATGGCCACCCGGCGGGATTTGTTTTTCAATTGCCCAAATGGTCCCTATCTCCTGGTCACGTTTTTGGCTAAAATAATTTTCCAATTTACCATGGATTTGTTCAGCTCTTGCCTGAAGACCGATCAGTTCTTCATTGGAAAGCTCTTTCCTTGAACCTTCAATCATATACGTAAATTCATCAAGTTCATCCCATAATTCAGAGTTTTGGCTGACCCGTTCAGACTGCAGGAACTGCCGCATCTGCTCATTCCATTTAAATAATTCATTTACATAACCGCTAAACCGGCTCATTTTCTCGCCTTCCTTTCCGCTGCACGAGTCTCCCTAAAAGGTATGAGGAAAAAAGGTTGGTAAGAACAAGAGAAAAGGCTGACCTTTGCAAGGACAGCCTTAAAATAATAATTATTTGGATTGAATCATCTTCGTGCGATAATCTGTTTCATAATATTCCAGTTCTTCTCTTATGCGCTGAAACTCACCTTCCAAGCTTTTAATCAATTGCTGGATTTGCTCAGCCGTAGTCCGGTAAAATTTGATGGAATTTTTCCCGGTATAAGCAGAACGGCTGTTTTCAAACCAGGCATCATTTTTTGGTGAGAAGAATTCCTCGATGCATTGATGATAAATCTTATACAAGGTTTTCTCGGCTGCAGCTTTTTGAAACGGATCTCCCTGCAAAATAACCGTACATGCTTCGAAACCCTCCTCGCTGTACACAGCAAGCTTTCTTAACGTTGAAAAGATTAATTTATGATAGTTAACGTCTTCATCATTTTCTAATTGCAATTGTGAAATTGTTGTTTCATTTAAAAAATCCCCAATCGCTGTAATGGTCTTTGCAAGGAAATTTTTGACATCGTATAATTGTGAATGAACTAAGGAATTCCCCATCTTAACCCCTCCTGTGTTTAATTAGGTTGCAAGATAAACTCTAGCGGTGAACGCAACTGATAGCCGTTTTGTTGCTTTAGGCTTGAAAAGATTTCCGGCAATTTTTCAAAATTGATACCTTGAAAATAAGAAGCAAATTCTTGCTTGGAATTAATATAAAGCCGTTTGCGACCGCGTAAGCCTGGATTTTTCAACAAACAAACAAGGGCAACAATATCTTTCAAGCTCACCTCAAGTCCATCTTGGGCAAAAATGGGATCTTGCTTAAATGGAGTAAATTCTTGAAAAGTAGTATCAAAATAACGGACATACAAAACATGCAATGTTTTTTCAGTCCCATCTTCCATAAATGTTATCTCACTTCTGTTAAAGAAATCCTCTGAAGTATTGGATTTTTCTTTTTCTAATTCATACCCTTTACATTCTTTAATCAGCAACTTAAATCCCGCTCCTTGTAAATATGCTTAAACCATTGTTGCGTAAAAAAAATATGGATATTTTTATTTTATCACATATTCTCTGCGCGGATATTAAGAGTTCAATGTTTCTTGAAATTTTTCAAAAAATAAATCGGCTTCCTCCTGAACAAATTCATCCTCCACTTTTTCAGGAAGAGGCGGTAGTTCATTCAAGTTCTTCAAGCCAAAATAATCAAGAAACTCTTTGGTAGTACCATACAAAATAGCGCGTCCTGTCCCCTCGGCACGACCGACTTCTTTGATCAAGGCCTTTGCCATAAGCGTGTTTAACGGCCGTTCCGTTTTGACACCACGGATTTCCTCAATTTCAGCCCGGGTGATTGGCTGTTTATACGCAATAATTGCCAAAGTCTCCAAAGCAGCCTGTGACAATGTCGAGGTATGTGGAGAATCAACAAGCTTTTTTAAGTAGTCGGCGTTGTCTTTCTTTGTGGCAAGCTGAAACGTCCCGGCCAGTTGAACCATCATAATTCCGCGATTTTCATTAGATTCATACTCTTGTTTTAAATTCTCAATTATCTCATTTGCAAGAAGTTCATCCACTTCTAGGACCTCGGCGATTTGTTTAAGGGAAAGCCCTTCGTCTCCTGCGGCGAACAACAGGCTTTCCAATATACTTGTCCAATTAATGATATCCACCAACATCTGCTCCTTCTATTACTGCTTCAATTAAAATGTCCCCAAAGTTTTCTTGTTGATGGACGTTAACTTCCTTTCTTTTCATCAGTTCTAAAATAGCTAGAAAAGTAACAACGATATGGTCCTTTGCGGGAAAAGGAAATAATTCAGTAAAATTTCTCCTGCCCTTAAGATGCTTTAATTCTTCCATGATCTGTGTCATTCTTGTCTCAATAGAAATTTCCTGCCGGGTAATTTTCGTCGCCATTGGCCGCTGCAGTTTCTTTCTTCTCATTAGTTTTTGGAACGCAGCTAGCATATCGTAAAGGGAAACATTCATATCTTTTTTCCCAGGCTGTACTTCCTTCGTAAAGTCGGATAAATCACTTGGCGGTTTGGTGTACATAAGGGCTCGCTCTTCTTCCATCGTTTTTAAATCGTGAGCAGCCTCCTTGTACTTTCGGTATTCTATCAATCGCTCAACCAGTTCGTCCCTCGGGTCTTCCTCGTAGGCTGTCTCGAGGGGATCAACATCTTCAAACTCTTCCTCATGCTTAGGAAGAAGCATTTTGCTTTTAATCGCCAGCAGTGTTGCCGCCATTACCAAATATTCACTGGCAACATCCAATTTTAATTCCTTCATGGTATGAATATAGATTAGATATTGTTCCGTTATCTGTGCCACGGGAATATCATAAATATCAATTTCAAGCCTGTTTATTAAATGGAGCAGCAAATCAAGCGGCCCTTCAAATGCATCAATTTTCACCTGATAAGGCATTCATCTCACCAAAATTCTAAAAATCATATTATACAATCGACTATTAATAGTATAGAGGATTCAGGATGGTTATCCAATAGAAAAATCAACCGAATCCTCTGCCCTTCCGTAAATACTGGTAACCCGCCCATAACAATGGACAAATTCCTCACATATGATGACATGGAAAGAGAAAAATTGACGGGAGGTAATAATTATGGCTGATGGAGCAGCAGGCTTCGGATTCGGCGGCGGCTTTGCGTTAATCGTCGTACTGTTCATTTTATTAATTATCATCGGTGCTTCCTGGGTTTGGTAATTAAAATGATTTTACTAACTAAAGGACCCGTTTTTAACGGGTCTATTGTTTTGCAGCCAGGTCATGACCTTCAATTGCCGAATATGTTAAACTGTACATATATAAAGAAACTGGAGGGGAAATGCTTGTACCCAAAAGAATATATCGAATTTTTAAGTCATTTTCATGGCGACAGGGATTATTTTGAGTGCCATGAAATCCTCGAAGACTTTTGGAAAGGGTCTGACCCCGGCAACAAAGAGTCTATTTGGGTAGGGTTTATATTATTGGCGGTATCGGCTTACCACCATCGCCGCGAGAATTTTAACGGTGCACAGAGAACATTGGAAAAGGCGATTACAATCATATCTGACCAATCTTCCTTACTACCGGATCTGGGTTTAGATGACCGACTTTTCCTTCAGACCATAAAAGAACAATTAATACGTTTGCAAAATCGCGAAGAATATAAAAGTATGAATCTGCCCATAAGCGATCCTGAATTGCTTCAAGCGTGTATGAAATTGTGTGATGAAAAAGGGTTTGACTGGCAAAGGGAAAGTGATTTGTCGGATCTAGAGATCGTCCATCGCCACAAATTGCGGGACCGGTCAAGTGTCATTGCAGAAAGAAACAACGCGATATTAAAAAAAGGCAGCGGGGCATGAGGCCGCTGCCTTTTCCTATATTTAGCAAACATCACATTTCTCAATAAAAGAAGCTGTGTTCGCATTCGAAGTAATATTTTTATCCGGATACATTTCCTTTAAAGCTTTAACCATTCTTTTGCCTACTCCTTGGAAGCGGTGTGAGGGATTAACAGAAACATGTTGAATTTCTAAAGTATTGGTATCCTGATGATAAATCGCCCCAATCAGTCCAATAATATCTTCTTCCTTCCAAAGGAACAGCTTGTGATTCTCTTCTGTTTCGTATTCCTTCATGGTTTGCTGGAGTTTCTTGAGATCTTTTTCAGTTGGCATAAAAGACATTAACCCCATCGCAATTTTTTCGAATGTTTTCTTATAGCGAATTAACATACGTATCCCTCATTATTTTCAATAAACCAATGGTTTGGTTTAACAATAGTGTATTTTTCAAACTGGTTTAATGATTTTCTTTATGCAGTATATGTATTTGAAAATCCTTATGTTCACTAACCACAATCATACCGAATTCGTCATCATTCTTCAATGGAAAATCTCTACTTGCCCGGCGCAATGAACATCCAATAGATAATTCCCCAAATAATTGATATCGCAATAAGAATGCCAAATAAGGCCCAGTTGTTTCTATTCATACAAATCCCCCATTAACTTACTTACCTGTCCTACATTCTACACCAAAATACAAAAATAATCCATTTCTCCTAAATCAGTCAAATTTTCGCGAATAATTTGAACCTATGAAACTTCTAATTTGTTTTTATCGTTATATAATAATGGAATCGGTTATATTATTAAAGAAGCATCTTCATTAATTGTCAAAAGCGCTTTAAAAATAAAGGAGGCTATTATGAAAAAATTATTGATACTCCTCACGGCAGTCTGCTTATTTCTCATTCCTGTCCGCAGTTTTGCAGACATGGCTGAAGGAGATATGATTGTAACATTAGGTGAGAATTTAACAGAAACGCAAAAAAACCAATTGTTGGAGGAAATGGGCGCGCCGAAGGATGTTCAAATTGTGACCGTTTCCAATCAAGAAGAGCATCAATATTTAGGGAAATATGTCTCAAAATCATTGATTGGAACGAAGGCAATCTCTTCATCGGCGATTACAATTGCACCAAGCGGTTCTGGTATAAAAGTTAAAACCAAAAACATTAACTGGGTTACAGATGAAATGTATGTCAATGCTCTGATTACGGCTGGCGTGAAGGATGCTGACATCTATATAACTGCTCCCATCTCTGTTTCGGGCACCGCAGCACTTACAGGGATTATTAAGGCGTATGAGATTTCCGCCGATAAAACTATCCCTGAGGAAGTAAAGCAGGCGGCCAATCAGGAAATGGTAGAAACAGCAAAGCTTGGTGATGCCATCGGTGCAGAAAATGCTGCCGCCTTAATCGCAAAAATAAAAGAGGAAGTTGCCAAGAACCAGCCGAAAAACGATCAGGAATTGCGGGCCATTATCGAGCAAGCTGCGAAAGAACTGAATGTAACTCTTACCGAGGACCAGATTCAAAGGCTGATTGACTTATTTAATAAATTGAAAAGCTTGAACATTGACTGGAATCAGGTTAGTGACCAACTCAACAAAGCAAAAGACCGTATTTCCAAATTCCTGCAATCCGAAGAAGGGCAGGGATTCCTGGAGAAGGTCAAACAATTCTTCATTTGGCTTATTGACACCATTAAGGCCCTATTCTCATAGTTTACTCTATAACAAAAACTGCCGCTCGTGAGCGGCAGTTTTATTATTTTAATGGTAAATCATATCTTACAAGATCTTCATATGTTTCTCTTTTCACGACGAGGGTGGCTTTTCCATTTTCGACAAAAACTACTGCCGGACGTGGAATCCGGTTATAGTTGTTGGCCATGGAATAGCCGTAAGCACCAGTGCAGAATACGGCTAAAATATCCTCATCCTCTTGCTCCGGCAATGGCAAATCCCAAATCAGCATATCTCCTGATTCACAGCATTTTCCGGCAATCGAGACAGTTTCTGATGCTTGTGCCAGCGGCCTGTTGGCAAAGACCGCCTCGTATTTTGCCTGGTAGAGTGCCGGACGGATATTATCGCTCATCCCGCCATCAACCGCCAAATATTTCCGGACACCCGGAACATCTTTGGAAGCTCCGACCTGATAAAGAGTAATCCCGGCATCTCCTACAAGAGAGCGGCCTGGTTCAATCCAAATTTCTGGCATTTTAAGTAAATATTCGCCAGCCAGCTTTTTAACCTCTTTAATGATTTCACTGACATATTGAGATGGTGGAATCGGCTCGTCCTCTTTTGTATAGCGGATTCCAAAACCGCCGCCAAGATTTAAAACTTCTGACTCAAAGCCAATACGTTCCTTCCATTCTGCCAGCTTTTCAACTATTTTTTGTGCTGCTAATATGAATCCGGTTGTTTCAAAGATTTGCGAACCAATATGACAATGGATGCCAAGCACATTAAAATGTTCAAACGGAAGAGCGGCGGTTAATGCATTTTCCGCTTGGCCGTTTTGCAAGTCAAACCCAAATTTTGAATCTTCCTGACCGGTCAAAATATAATCGTGGGTATGAGCCTCGATGCCAGGAGTGACCCTCAGCAAAATATTTGTCTTCACCTGTTTCTCCAAACAGATTGCTTTTAACAGTTCCATTTCATAAAAATTATCAACGACAATGCAGCCGATTTTTTGGTCCACTGCCATTTCTAATTCTTCCCTGCTCTTATTATTTCCATGAAAGTGAATCTTCTCTGGAGGGAAACCAGCTGTTATGGCTGTATATAATTCACCGCCGGAAACAACGTCCAATGATAGACCTTCTTCCTCCGCGAGCTGCACCATTGCCACAGTCGAAAATGCCTTGCTGGCATATGCAACCTGAGCCCTTACATTTTGTTGTTCAAAGGTTTGTTTAAATCCCCTTGCTCTTTCCCTGATTAAAGCAACATCATAAACATACAAGGGAGTTCCAAAGTTTTTCGCGAGCTCGACTGCGTCGACACCGCCAATTTCCAGATGCCCATCCTTATTTACACCTGTTGTACCGTAAAAATACATTCCCTTCCCTCTCTCCGTAACGACTCACTACAGTCTATGTAGACAACGTGTAAAAATAATAAACAAATAGACAGAATCCGCATTAGAAACTGCCTATTTTTATTTCTTTAATCCTTTATTTAATTAAACACTTTAGCATAATTATGCACATTCTGCAATTTGTTTTGAAAAAACTTACCCATTTGGAGGCTGACGGTAACGGTTTCTCGGATGGACAATACTTGGTCTAAGCGCAGCACCCGGGATGGCACGACGGAAAACAATCTGTAAGAATCCCTTGGGTTCGAAAGGAAGAAACGGCCATAAATAAGGGGTGTTGAGCGCCCGCATATGAATTAGAAAGATAATAAAAATGGTTGAGCCTATAATGAAACCTGGTGCATGGAAAAATGCTACCGCTAACATCAAGAGCATTCTGGCGATTTTATTGGCCACACTTAATTCATAGCTTGGGGTAGTGAAGGTCCCGATACCTGCCACCGCAACATAAAGAATGACTTCAGGTACAAAAAGACCGACATCAATGGCAATTTGTCCGATTAATACTGCTGCAATTAAGCCCATTGCTGTTGACAGCGGTGTTGGTGTATGAATGGCAGCAAGCTTCAAAAATTCTAACCCAAAATCCGCCAAGAACAGCTGAACAATTAACGGAATATTAGTCTGCTCATTTGGGCCAATAAAGGCGATTTTTTCCGGCAACAAGGATGGTTCTAGGACCACTAATAGCCAAAACGGCAGTAAAAAAATGGATGATGAAACTCCTAAAAACCGCATCCAACGGACGAAGGTTCCCATTGCAGGTGATTCACGAAATTCTTCGGCATGCTGGACATGATGAAAATATGTAGTAGGTGTAATAATAACACTTGGTGAAGTGTCACAATAAATAATTACATGTCCCTCTAATATATGTGCAGCAGCAACATCTGCCCGCTCCGTATATCTGACAATTGGAAATGGATTAAATCCTTGTTTTACGATAAATTCCTCTAAAGTTTTATCCGCCATAGGAATTCCGTCAATATCAATCGCATTTAATTCTTGTCTTAGAATATTTAGTAAATCAGGGTCGGCCACATCCTCCAGATAACCTAAAGCAATGTCTGCTTTTGAGCGCCTGCCTACCTTAATCATTTCAAAGCGGAGCCGTTCGTCACGAATTCTCCGTCTTGTTAATGCTGTATTTAAAATAATATTTTCAACAAATCCATCACGGGCGCCTCTCACTACCTTTTCCGTATCAGGCTCCTGAGGCGACCGTCCAGGATAGCTCCTGACATCAATCGCAAACCCTGTGCTTTCACCGTCAATGACAACCGCAATTAAACCGGATAAAACCTTATCCACCAATTGATCAAGCTGGGTAATTTGCTCTACCGATTGGTTTACTAATCTATTTTCAATTAGCTTAAAAAGGTCAGTAGAAAGCTTTTCACGATTATTGATGCCGACCAGCTCTTTGATCAATTGAATAATGTACATCGTATCGCATAAACCATTTACATAGTAGATTTGGATTTCTTTCTTTAAGATTGTTAATTTCCTGACGCCCAAATCAAAGCTTATCCCTAAGCCGACACTATGCTTCATGTAGTTTTCCACTTCATTCACTGATTCAGGAATCGGCCAATGTTCCACTTTGGATTGTGTCGTCATAAAATCCACTCCTTTCAAGGATAAGTTCAACAGCTTTTTCTGTTATCGGCGCACCAAGCTTGTAGGAATCGTGTCTCGCCATTTTGCCGATATCCCCTATTCCTACAATAAGCGGTACATTTAATTGATCCAGGCAATAAACGGTATCTCCATTTAGTCTCCCTATTTCCAGTTCAGGTATACCATATTTATCTACTCCATATGGTGTTAATTCCCCGTCCCGATCAATACTTACATCTACCCTTGTCCATTCTTCGTGCCTAGATTTGGCTGCAACAGCAACGACGCCGAGAACATTGATGTCCTCGTGTTCCGCCACATATTTCAAGGCCTTCTCCCCGGCGCCTTCTCCAACAATGCCGCTGTCATCAAACATAACAAGAACCGGGTCGTGGGGTGCTTTCTTAATAAGTTTGACAATCTCCGGCCCCGATAATTTGGATGGATTTCCCTTGGACTGTGTAATACAGCGTCCGCCGACCGTCTTGGCAACCTGCTCTAAAGACCTCCTGGTGTGTTCATCGCCATCTGTTACTAAAATAACATTCCTTTTGGTGCTCATACTTTGATGTCCTTCCTTTTAAAGATTTTAATGATGGACAAAGTAAAGCCATTGAAAGATGGAACCAAATATTTTCCCCAAAACAATTGCCATTATTAAAATGACAATCTTACCATCTAAATGAATTCGCTTAGCAAGGATTGGGAAAACGTTTAAAGCCTCTGTAAGACCTGCAGCCAGCATCCCAACAAAGACACCGCCAAAAAGCCCCAAGGGGATTAAGAAATAAGCGGATATATCCAATACGGGGTCCCTTAAGCTGGCAAAAACTCCCGTTAAGGCCCCGATAACGACTCCCCATTCATACTGATAAATCATTTTCATCGTTTTGGTAAGCTGCGTTAATCTGGGGATAACCCCCAGAACGGTAAGAAATGCAACAAATCCCGAGCCAACGGCCAACCCACTAGCAATTCCCAGAAACATAACAGCAATAATTTTAATCGTCATGAACCCGTTTCATACTTTCTTTATTTTCATGGAGAATCACATAATTATCTAAATCCATCTGATAATTAAACATCTCAACCTCGAGCGGACTTGGTTCATCATTAATTCTCTTCTTAAAGACATGATTGAAAAAGAGAATCATGCCAAGTCCTAAGCCAATTGAATAGGGAATTTGAAAAAGCAGCGGTTTTGCTTCCTTCTTACCTGTAATGATTGTGTAGATTTTCTCCTGCACACTTTTCATACTGACATCATCATGAAAATTCATCAGTGTCATGGCCGAACCGAAAAATAAAAGAAACCATATTAAAAGAAAAAAAGGAATCGAAACTCCTTTTTTCATGGCTACTACTTCAATAATTGTCTGCGCCGGTCCGATTGTTTGGACCTCAACATCCTCAAACCTGGCCGTTATTAACCGAATGACTTTCATGATATCGATCACAACAATATTTCCGTCCTCTTTTTTTAATTGGTAAATCTCCATCGATTGTAAATCACGAAGGACCTCTTCAGTGGCAATCATCTGGGCAGCATCTTTTAATAAAACCTTTCCCTCCGGAGGGACATGAACACGATTCCGCATGCGAATGTAGATTGTTTTTTCCAAAACATCACTTCCCACACAAAGATTTCTCGTATATGTAGTATGGGTAAAAACTGCCTTTTTATGAAAACAAAAAATGGAATTGCTTTTTTTAAATGAAAACTCGCCGATTGGCGAGTCCGATAGGACGAAGACAGAGGCGTAGTTGAATTTATGCGTTAGGAAAGTATAAATTTGAAAAAATTTATACTTTCCTATTAGCCAAATAAAAAGACCAAATGGATTAGAGATCCATTCGGTCCTTCATTTGCAGAAGTATCTTTTTTTCTAGTCTTGAAACTTGAACCTGGGAAATTCCCAGTCTTACTGCCACTTCTGATTGGGTTTGGTCCTTATAATAGCGCAAATAGACAATTAGCCGCTCCCTCTCATCAAGCTCGCGGATGGCTTCTTTTAAAGCGATTTTATCAAACCATTTGCCGTCGTTCCCATCATCAATTTGATCAAGCAGGGTAATCGGATCCCCGTCATTTTCATAGACTGTTTCATGAATAGATGAAGGTGTCCTGCCTGCTTCCTGGGCAAGTATGACGTCCTCAGGTGATATCTCAAGGTATTCTGATATTTCATTAACGGTTGGAATTCTACCAAGTGTTTTCGACAGCTCATCCTTGGCCTTGCGGATTTTGTTCCCCATCTCCTTCAGCGATCGGCTGACCTTAACAGTCCCATCATCGCGGATAAACCGCTGGATTTCTCCAATGATCATCGGGACAGCATACGTAGAAAACTTGACATCATAAGATAGGTCAAACTTATCAACTGATTTTAATAGACCGATACAGCCGATTTGAAATAGGTCATCCGGGTCATAGCCTCTATTCAGGAACCTTTGGACAACAGACCAAACAAGCCGCATATTTTTTTCAACGATTAAATCGCGCGCTTCCTGATCCCCGTCCTGGCTTCTTTGAATGAGCTCCTTGACTTCATGATCCTTTAAATACGTTTGATTTTTGTCGTTTTTGACCTCCACATCCATCGGCAAGTCTCCTTAATTGCAAAGCATTTTGCTGGATTTTAAATGCTTTCGTAGTCTAACCTCGGTCCCGCTGCCAGGCTGTGTGAAGACCTCTACCTCATCCATAAAATTTTCCATGATGGTAAAGCCCATGCCGGATCTTTCAAGTTCCGGCTTCGTTGTAAATAATGGCTGACGAGCTTCTTCCACATCTGCTATACCTAATCCATTATCTTTAATGGACAATTCAATGAAACTATCCTCTATTGAAACATAAATATAGACAATTCCATTCGGGTCATTTTCATACCCATGAATAATTGCATTTGTAACTGCCTCTGAAACAACCGTTTTTAGCTCAGTCAGCTCATCCATAGTCGGGTCAAGCTGGGCAATAAAAGCAGCAACCGTTACACGGGCAAAGGATTCATTCTGGCTTAAAGCGCTAAACTGAAGAGTCATTTCGTTCTTCACGTTAGGCCACCCCCAATCTCTGCAATGCAAATTCTTCAGTCGGTTCCATTTTGATAATCTTAAACATTCCCGACATATCGAATAATCTTTGGATTGCAGGGGAAATTGCGCAAACGACCATTTCACCGTGCACCTGTTTAATTTGCTTATATCTGCCTAATATAACACCAAGCCCAGAGCTATCCATAAAGGTTAGTTGTGCCAGATTCAAGACAATGTGGCGGATTCCATTGTTTTCAATTTCGCTTGAGGCTTTTTCGCGAAGCTCATCAGCTGTATGGTGGTCCAATTCTCCGCTTAAACGAATCAGTAAAACATCGTGTTTTGTTTCAAGATCAATGTTAAGACTCACTATCCTTCGTCCTCCTTATTCAGGTATAGTGAGTCAATTCGCCTTTTGTCCATTCATTTCCTTCTCAACATACAAAAATAGTCGATTTTCGCTAAAAGTAGTGATTTCGTTTTGGGATTCGACATTCCCCTTATTTTCCAGCCTTTGTAAACATGCCGAAGGAACGTTTATAAAGGGTCCACCAACCTGCTTCTTGGACAGTGCTTTTGGCGACCAGAGGGCTTTCCAAAACCACCTTGCCATCTTTAATTAGCTTAATGGTTCCTACTCGATCACCTTTTTGAACGGGAGCCTTTATTTTCTTTTCAAGAGTTATCTTTTGCTTCACGTCCTTGGTCTTTTCTCCCTTTTTCGTTAGAAGAGAAAGCGGTTCGCTTGTTACAGCCTTGACTGTTTTGTCCTGGCCTTTACTTACTTTTGCTTCACCAATGGTTTGATTCCGTTTGTAGACTGGATGTGTTTGATATTGGCTGAACGCATAGTCAAGCATTTTTGTGACTTGGGCATTGCGGTCCTTGGATGTCGGAGCCCCAAATACTACAGCAATGACTCGCATTCCATCCTTTTGTGCAGTTGCTGTTAAGCAGTATTTTGCTTCAGCCGTAAATCCAGTTTTTAAACCATCCACTCCCGGATAGAAACGAACTAATTTATTTGTATTAACCAGCCAGAATTTTTTATCCGTATTTTCACGGAGATAAGCTTCATACATTCCCGTGAATTTCGTAATGTCTTCATATTTCAATAATTCTTTTGCCATTACGGCCATGTCATGTGCGGAGCTGTAATGACCGCTTTCTGGCAGGCCAGTCGTATTTTTAAAGAAAGTTTGCTTTAAGCCCAGTTCCTTCGCCTTTGCATTCATCATGTCAACAAATGCTTCTTCGGAACCGCCAATTCTTTCGGCCATCGCAACAGAAGCATCGTTGCCTGAACCGATGGCAATCCCTAGCAGCATTTGCTTGGTGGTCATTTCTTCGCCCGGTTCAAGAAAAATTTGCGAGCCTCCCATTGAAGCGGCATACTCACTTGTGCGGATTTTCTCATCCCACTTCAGTTTTCCTTTGTCAATCTCATCCATGATTAATAACATGGTCATGATTTTTGTCATGCTAGCAGGAGGTAACTTCTCGTTGCCATTTTGATCATAAAGAATCTTTCCGGTATCTCTTTCCATTAAAATAGCAGAACGGACACCAGTGACAATCTCAGTCCCTTGCTTTTCCTCCGCTTTTTTCTCCTCCGCCGCAAAGGCATGAGGCCCCCCTAAACTTGTAAACATAAATAGCATAACTATTAAATAGACTAAACGACGCTTCATCGCAAAACCCTCCAATCTTTATAGCCAACATTTTTTCCAAAATTACCAACTTTATACATAAAAAGGTGTCAGGCACCACGTGAAAATTTCACATGGTGCCTGACACCCGCCTAAGGCTTTATTTATTCCGTTATTTCTTCGTATATGAGGGTCGGTGCTTCTACTTTGGACGAAGCGATTTTAATATTTTCATAAAGCTTTTCTGATACTTCTTTGATGTCTTCGAAGTTGCTGTAAATGGTGACTAGGGATTCACCTTTGTTTACCTGGTCGCCGATTTTCTTTCTAAGGACGAGGCCAACTGCGAGGTCAATCACAGATTCCTTTGTTGCCCGGCCTGCCCCGAGAAGCATGGCTGCCGTACCTACTTCATCAGCAATAATTTCGGAAACATAGCCGTCCTCTTTGGCTTCCAGTTCAAACGTATATTTTGCCTGTGGCAGCTTTTCCGGATTATCGACTACAGTTGCATCTCCGCCTTGGGAGCTTAAGAATATCTTTAATTTTTCAAGAGCCGACCCGTTTTGGATTGCCTCCTCCAATAAGGAGCGCGCTTCTTTTAGTGAATGTGCCTTTCCTCCTAAGTACACCATATGGCTTCCTAAGGTTAGGCACAGCTCGGTTAAATCCTCAGGACCTTCGCCCCTTAAGGTGTCAATCGCTTCCTTCACTTCCAAAGCATTCCCGATGGCAAATCCGAGCGGCTGGCTCATATCGGAAATCACCGCCATGGTTCGCCGGCCAACCTTGTTGCCGATTCCGACCATCGCACGAGCTAATTCCCTTGAATCCTCAAGGGTCTTCATAAATGCGCCTGCTCCTGTTTTCACATCAAGAACAATCGCGTCCGCACCAGCGGCAATTTTTTTGCTCATAATCGAGCTAGCAATCAGCGGAATGCTTTCAACAGTTCCCGTTACATCTCTCAGCGCATACAGTTTCTTATCCGCAGGCGTCAAATTCCCGCTTTGACCAATGACAGCAATTTTATTTTTATTCACCAGCTCGGTAAATTCTGAACTGTCAATTTCCACATGGAAGCCTGCCACTGATTCTAGTTTATCAATGGTTCCCCCAGTATGCCCCAACCCGCGTCCGGACATTTTCGCAACCGGAACACCGACTGATGCCACAAGTGGGCCGAGAACTAGTGTCGTTGTATCGCCCACTCCTCCAGTTGAATGCTTATCGACTTTGATTCCCTCGATTTGCGATAAGTCAATCTGATCACCTGATTTCACCATCGCCATCGTTAAATCAGCCCGTTCCCTTTCCGTCATACCTTGAAAAACAACCGCCATGGTAAAAGCACTTACTTGATAATCAGGGATGGATCCCTCGGTATAGCCTTGAATGATAAAATTAATCTCTTCAGTAGACAGTTCATGTCCGTCACGTTTCTTCTCAATCAAATCAACCATTCTCATTTTTATTCACCACTTTACCATCAAAATTATGCAAGACTCTTTACAATTTCTTTAATATACAGAAGGAAATTTGCTTTTACTTTTTCCGTTGTTTCGATAACCTCGTCATGGGTCAAAGGCTGGTCAAGAATCCCCGCTGCCATATTGGAAATGCAGGAAATGCCAAGCACCTTCATGCCGCTGTGACGAGCAACGATGACCTCCGGCACAGTTGACATTCCAACCGCATCCCCGCCAAGAGTGCGAACCATTCGAATTTCAGCAGGTGTTTCATAAACAGGTCCGGGATTTCCGAAATAAACACCTTCCCTCACCTCAATGTTTAACCTTGAAGCAATCTCCTTAGCCATTGTCCTCAATTCCTTTGTATAGGCTTCCGACATATCCGGGAAGCGGACACCGAAATGACTGTCATTTGGGCCAATCAGCGGGTTTGTGCCCATATTATTAATATGGTCGGTAATAATCATTAAGTCGCCCGGCGTAAAGCTTTCATTTACCCCACCGGCGGCATTCGTGACAATTAAAATCTCGACCCCCAGTTCCTTCATCACTCTTACTGGAAAGGTTACTTTATCCATGCTATAACCTTCGTAGAAGTGAAACCGGCCCTGCATCGCGACAGCCTCAACACCATTAAGCAGACCAAACACAAGCTGGCCGGCATGGCCTTCGACAGTTGAAACTGGAAAGTCAGGAATTTCACGATATGGTATTTTGACCGGCTGCTCGATTTCCTCAGCCAGTACGCCGAGACCTGATCCTAGAATAAGACCTATTTTCGGGGCACTCACATATTTTTCTCTTAAAAAGCTGACTGCCTTTTGAATATTTTCGTAATTCATCCTCATTCACCCTTTTTAGAAACATTCATTTCATTATTTCAATTCGTTTAAGAAGCTTTTCCCATAGTTCGGCATTTTCACGTTAAAGTTCTCAGCAACGGTTGCACCTATATCGGCAAAGGTTTCCCGTAAAGGAAGCTCACGGCCCGCTTGTTTACCTGTCGAGTAGACAAGGAGTGGCACATATTCACGGGTATGGTCTGTTCCGGGGGCGACAGGATCATTTCCATGGTCCGCCGTAATTATTAACAGGTCATCTTCCTTCATTTTGGCAAATACCTCAGGAAGACGGGCATCATATTCCTCCAGGGCACGGCCATACCCCTCCGAATCGCGGCGGTGGCCATACAGGGCATCAAAGTCAACAAGATTTAAAAAGCTGATGCCCGTGAAGTCCATATCAAAGGTTTCAACCAACTTATCCATCCCATCCATATTCGAAACCGTTCTTAATGATTTGGTTACACCTTCACCATCAAAAATGTCGGATATTTTTCCAATTGCTATCACATCAAAGCCCGCATCCTTTAATTCACTCATGACAGTTCTGTCAAAAGGCTTTAAGGCATAGTCATGGCGGTTCGGCGTCCGTTTAAAACTGCCCGGTTCTCCTACAAACGGCCTGGCAATGACTCTTCCAACCATATATTTTTCATCCAGGGTTAATTCGCGGGCTATTTTACAAATACGATATTGCTCTTCAATCGGAATAATTTCTTCATGGGCCGCAATTTGCAGGACGGAATCGGCCGACGTATAGACGATTAATGAGCCTGTTTTCATATGCTCTTCGCCGAGTTCATCGATGATTGCCGTTCCGCTTGCCGGTTTATTGCCGATTACTTTTCTTCCTGTCCGCTGTTCGAGTTCTGAAACAAGCTCCTCTGGAAATCCATCTGGGAAGACGCGGAATGGTGTCTTGATATTTAAACCCATGATTTCCCAATGTCCCGTCATGGTATCTTTCCCGTTGGAAGCTTCCTTCATTTTCGTATAAAAGGCAAGAGGTTTTCCCGCCTTTTGAATTCCTTTTAGCTCACGAATATTACTCAGACCTAGCTTCCCCATGTTGGGCATGTCGAGCCCGTTCATTTTTTCCGCGATATGTCCAAGCGTATCGGCACCCTTGTCGCCGAATTTTTCGGCATCAGGGGCTTCACCAATACCTACGGAGTCCATCACGACAATAAAAATACGTTTATATGTATTAGCCGCCATTTTACTCTTTTCCTCCTTAATGTTCACCGGCTATGGCCACCTGTTAACCGGCCACACAGCATTGATAACGTTTTCACACCTTCTAAAAAAGAAGCAATTCACAACTATATGTTGTCCAATTTAGGCTCTATTACTCTAAAAAAGCAGCCGAGCATTCGTCAGAAGTCTGACCTCTTTTATTTTACTAAATGCAGGGAAAATTACAAGGAAAAAGCTGCCCATTTTTTCGGCAGCTTATGACATTTTTATGAATCTATCAATCTATTAAGCTCTCGGATGAAATTTCCGATAAACATCAGTCAAACGAGGCTTCGTAACCTGAGTATAAATTTGTGTTGTCGAGATATCTGCATGGCCGAGCATTTCCTGGACGGCACGCAAATCAGCGCCATTTTCAACCAAGTGTGCTGCAAAGGAATGACGCAATGTGTGCGGTGTTAGCTCTTTATCAATACCTGCTTCAAGCGCCAATTTCTTTAAAATTTTCCAAAAGCCCTGACGAGAGAGGCGCTTTCCTTGATGATTTAAAAATAGGGCATTATCAGCATGTTTTAGGGAGACAAAATGGGGTCTACCCTGTTCAAGATAGTGTTTGATGGCGTCGGCAGCCGTTTTGCCAATGGGGATGATCCTCTCTTTATCCGCTTTGCCCCTGCAGCGGATAAACCCCATCGTCAATTGGACATGCTCGATATCCAAGTCAATCAGCTCGCTGACGCGAATTCCTGTCGCATAAAGAAGCTCAAGCATAGCCTTGTCTCTTAAACCATAATGGTCATTGGTTTTAGGAGTATCTAACAGCTGTTCCACTTCCTTAAGGGTTAACACCTTCGGAAGCGACCGTTCCATCCGCGGTGTTTCAATCTGCACGGTAGGGTCATCCTCAACCACTTTACTTCTTAATAAAAACTGATGAAATGCGCGAATGGAAGCAATATGTCTTGCCAATGTCTTAGCAGACTTCCCCTGCTCCTTTAAATATTCCAAAAAATGAATGATATGTACCCGCTGGACATCATTTAATGAAGGAATCAGTTCTACCTTGTGTAAATAGTCCAAGTAGCTTTTTAAATCGCGCTCGTATGACAGCAATGTATTTTGGGCAAGTCTTTTTTCAACACCCATATATTGCTTGAATTCCTGTAAATGCTGTTCCATTGCCTTACTCCCCATTTAAATAAAAAAAGATCAGCCGGTCTACTAGAGAAGAATCGCTTTCGCTCATTGTATTTGAGACCTTAAGCGCCGTTCCTTCCGGTTCGTCGTAGCGGTGATAATTTTGATATTCTTCAGATACCCACATGATACCATAATAAAAAAGAATCGTGCACCCTGTGAATATGATAAATACCTTTACGGTTTGCAGAATGATTTTCATAAAAGAGAGCATTTTACGTTCCCCCAAAAATAGTTTTCTATTACAAGGTATGCCAAATTGGACAGGTTTTATACCTTGCTGCATCGGGTTTTCGCATGCTCATTTAAATGAAAGTTCGTCTATTGGCGAGTCCGTTAGGACGGTTCATGAGGCGTAGTTGAATTTATGCGTTAAGAAAGTGTAAAATTTTAAATATTTTACACTTTCTTATTAGCTAAAAAAGAAAAAGCCCTTTTCATTCAAAGGACTGTTTGATCTTATTCTGTTTGGTTGGTTCTTCGTCTTTGTCTTTATCCTGGCAGCGATGGCAGATACCATGAAAGGTAAGTCGATGGTCTTTTATTTTAAAATTCCATCTCTTTTCTACCACTGCTTCGACATCTTCCAGTAAGTCCTCCTGAATTTCACTAACAGCACCACATTCGATACAAACAAGGTGGTGGTGAAAATGGGCTGCACCTTCCTGGCGGAGGTCGTAACGGGAGACTCCGTCACCAAAATTTATTTTATCGACAATTTTTAACTCCGTTAATAATTCTAAAGTCCGGTAAACAGTTGCCAAGCCTATTTCAGGCGATTTTTCTTTAACGAGGAGGTACACATCTTCCGCGCTTAAATGATCCTCTTCATTTTCCAATAAAACTCTGACGGTTGCTTCACGCTGAGGTGTTAGCTTATAACTTGCTGAATGCAACTGCTTCTTTATTCTCTCAATTCTAGTTTCCATCCTGAAGCCCCTCCCACGCCACTGTTATTTCACATTATAACAGATGAGAAAGGAGATTCAAAATAAAATTATTATAAAGTGGAGTTTATATATATTATTATTTAATAATTATTATATACTGATTGATGTAATCATGGTTTTCATCAGCCATGGTGATAAATACGCTTCAACGACTGACGCTGCTGAAATAAACACGACCGCCGCGATGAGGGCGAAAATATATCCCTTCAGTAAAGGTGCTAAAGGCTTTGCATACTGCTTCATAAATTGTTTCTTAATCATTCTCAATGAAAAAATAACTGACAAGGCCGCCATGATAATAAAGACTGGGATGATAATCAGGTTTTGCGGCAGAATCGAGGAGACCGCCAGCAGAAACCCTTTCCAGCCCATTTGGCTGACCAGGAACCCAACTGTAAAGCCTACCACCATTCCTTTGACAAACAGAAGAATGAGAATAACAGGAAGCCCGATAATGGAAATTCCCAAAATCCAAATTAATCCTATGAATTTACTATTATGAAGGAAGCTTTGCAAGAACAAATCGCTGTTCTCGCCTGCGTTTTCTGTGGAGACTTGTCCAAAGAACTGCGATAAATAATAGAATAAGTCTTCCTTTTGTGTAAAGCTCATACTATTGACGACAATTGCGCCAAAAATAACACCCATAAAAAACAACACAACAATAAATAAGAAAATTGAGGAATGCTCACGGAAACTTACTACATTGGATGGGTACAAACGTTTTTTCATTTGCGGTTCCTCCTGGCATTTGCTAATGATTAATACATTCTATGCCAGTCTAGTTTTTCTATGATTAAAATTGATAGATTCCATAAAAAAACACGACAGCTTTCAAGACTGTCGAGTTTTTTCTTTATTGATCCGCAATTTTTCCGTATTTCCCGCCGCCCCCAGCAGCGAGATTTACTTTTCCTTCTCTCGCTTTCATGATGAGGTCCGTAATTTTCTCAGGAACGACCTCATTTAATGCTTCAAAAGGAACCTCGTGTAAAATTGCCATTTCGCTGCCAAAGTGGTTGACGAGTTTTTCCAGCATGCGCGGGCCCAGGCCGGGGATAAATTCGAGCGGCACCTGATGAACATAAGGCGGACGTCCGGGCGGGCTCGTTTCAGCAGTTTTTAATTCAAGGATTCGGTCGGCCACTCCTTTAATGATTTTGCTATGACCACACAAATCACAAATTTGGTCATCTTCCTGAAGCGGATTCAAACACTCGGCGCAAACGGTTTTATGGTATTTGCCGAGCAGTGGATCCAATCCGAAGTTAGCAATTATTTTGCGCCCATCCTCACCCTTTAAGGCCTTAAATAGTTCCTTAAAGGTTGGCTCCTCCATTTCCACCACCTGATACTCACGGGCAATTTTTGCCAAGGAATGGGCATCCGAGTTAGTCACAAACGTATAATTGTGCAGTTCGCCTAACTGGTCAGCCATTTGTGTGTCAGAGCTTAAACCAAGCTCAACTCCGTCTATCAAGTTCGGGTCAAGGACCTCTGAGAGAGACTTTTTAACCCCTTTACCGTAAAGGCTTTTAAATGGTGTAAACACATGCGCCGGAATAAATATACCGCCCATTTCTTTGACCTTTTTCTGCAGCTCCATACCGGTGATATAAATCCTTTGCGAGCTGAGCTGAATATTTTTCAAATGGCCCGACAGCCAATTAGAAAAGTCCCGCATGACAGCGAGTGTTGGGAAGTAGCAAAGAAGATGAATCGGGCCGTGGCAGTTTTCATCATAAATTTCCAATTCCGAGCCCGGAATGACGGTCAAATCGCCAAATATCAAGCCCCCATCCTTATGCTCATAAACCTCTCCACTTTGAATTAAGCTCTCCATTTCCAAAATGACTTCCGGAGAATGGCTGTCAATGATTCCAACCATGTTTAGCCCTTTTACATGGCGTGCATGTTCAATAATATTTGTAAATGTAAGAGATTTGGCGCCGGTTATTTTAACAGGCTTGCCCGTCCAGGTCCGGCCAATATGAATATGTAAATCCACATAATAGCGGTTCATTATTTCTTCAACGCCTCTTGTAGTTGTAAGTATTGGACTGCGTAAATCGTTTTTGCGTCATAAATCTTTTGTTCTTTCACATATTGAAGGGCTTCTTCCAGCGTCAATTCTTCCAAATTGACAAACTCATCCTCATCAAGGGCTGCGGAATCTTCTTTTTTCGTTAAGCCTTTTGCGAGGTAAACATGGACAATTTCATCGGCAAAGCCCGGCGAGGTAAAAAAAGATGTAAGCAACTCAAGGCTTTCGCACACGTAGCCGGTCTCTTCCTCCAATTCCCGGCGGGCGCAAGCATCCGGTTCTTCGCCTTTTTCAAGCTTGCCAGCAGGAATTTCCACGATCGTTCGTTCTATTGCTTTACGATATTGCTCGACCATGATGATTTTATTTTCAGGGGTAACGGCTAAAATAGCTACCGCCCCTGGATGCTTGATAATTTCCCTCTTCGATGTTTTTCCATTTGGCAGTTCCACTTCCTGTAAGTGAAGGCTGATGATTTTCCCTGAAAAAATTTCTTCGCTTTTAAGTGTTTTTTCCTCAAGCTTGCTCATTATCGTCAACTCCTGTTCTAGTCCGGTTCATTCACGTCATACATTTTACCATACTTGATTGGGAGGCGTATGGGATGAAGGTGTATGTGCATGAAAAGGGGATTATCCTTGTCGGCAAAGGCTGGGAAGTACTGCAAAAGCTAAAGGAATATCGGAAAGAGTTTGAGAATGTTTCCGACTGGGTGCAAAACGTCAAGCAAAAATGAATCCTGTTGTTTGTAGTCTCCCCCGTTCTTGATTAAAATTATAGAAAAAGAACGGGGGGATTTATTTGAAGAAGCGAAGGTTGGGTAGATCTGACTTGTATGTGACGGAACTTGGACTTGGCTGTATGTCAATTGGAACTGATGAAAAAGCGGCCCACGAAATTATTGAAGCCGCTCTTGAGGAAGGGATCAATTATTTCGATACCGCGGACTTATATGATTTTGGGGTTAACGAAGAAATTGTCGGGAAAACGTTAAAAAGTGTCCGCGAAAAGGTGATTATCGCTACGAAGGTCGGGAACCGCTGGAAGCCGGATCATTCTAGCTGGACGTGGGATCCTTCAAAGGTCTATATCAAAGAAGCGGTAAAAAACAGTCTGAAACGGCTCGGAACAGATTATATTGATCTCTATCAATTACATGGTGGCACGATTGATGACCCAATCGATGAAACAATAGAAGCGTTTGAGGAACTAGTTTCTGAAGGAGTGATCCGCTATTACGGAATTTCCTCAATCCGTCCGAATGTCATCCGTGAATATGTAGAGAAATCACATATTGTTTCGGTGATGATGCAGTACAGTATCCTTGACCGCCGTCCGGAGGAAGAGGCATTGCCGCTATTGGCTGAACATAGCGTGGGCGTTGTCACACGCGGACCGCTGGCCAAAGGGCTGTTAAGTGATAAACTTTTGGACAAAGCTTCTGGGAAAGGGTATCTCGATTATAGTTTAGATGAATTGAGTGAGGTTTTGCCTCGATTGAAGGAAAAAGTGGGCATAGGCCGTTCATTTACAGAGGTAGCGTTACAATATAATCTTGCTAATCCTGCGGTTGCCTCTGTTGTGGCGGGTGCGAGCAGCGTGGAACAGATTCGAAGCAATGCTGCTGTGGTTAGAAGTCAGCCGCTGACCGATGAGGAGGTTTCGGTAATTAAAGAACTGACTAAGGGTAGTGTTTATTTGGAGCATCGGTAATAAATAAGGAGAGCACTGCTCTCCTTTTATTTAAATTCCTTCCAATTCATGCCGCTCTCATTTAACAGCTCTTCAAAGGATTTGTTCTTTTCTTTTAATCTTCTTTCTTCCCGTTTTCTCTGCTCTTCTTCCTCGCGTTTTCTATCTTCTTCCGCTTTTAGCTGCTCCTGCTGTTCTTTTAACTTTTTTATTAAATCGGGATTCATCATGTCTTTAAGCGTTACTGCAGCATCGTCTTTTTTCGGCTGACGTTTAGGTTGTTGTTGTTTTTTCTTCATAGGTTTGATGCTCCTTCAAAAACTGCTTTTTCTTTATTATACAACCTGCACTCACTTAAATCATGCAAAAAGCAGGCTCCCTCTAAGGTCAGCCTGCTTAATTATATTATGCCAATTCCACAACCGTCGCGACCCCCTGGCCGCCGCCTATACACAATGTTGCTAGACCCAACTGGGCATTTCTCCTCTTCATCTCGTGAATCAGGGTAACTAGGATCCGTGCCCCGCTGGCACCGATTGGATGTCCAAGCGCGATCGCACCACCGTTTACATTCAAGATTTCCTTGTTAAACTGAAGTTCACGGTCTACAGCCAGCGATTGCGCCGCAAAAGCTTCGTTTGCTTCGATTAACTCAAGCTTTTCCAAGGAAACATCAGCCTTCTCTAATGCTTTTTTCACAGCCGGAACCGGGCCAATGCCCATGATGCTTGGATCCACTCCAGCGCTGGCATTTGCCTTAATAGTTACTAGCGGCTTTAACCCAAGTTCATCCGCCTTTTGCCTGCTCATCACCACTAAGGCTGCAGCACCATCATTAATGCCAGATGCATTTCCCGCTGTTACCGTACCGTCCTTTTTAAAAGCAGGACGCAGCCCAGCCAATTTTTCCACAGTGGTACCCTTTTTCGGATATTCATCCACGGCAAATACAACCGGCTCGCCCTTTCGTTGCGGAATCACAACCGGAACGATTTCCTCTTTAAACCGTCCTTCTTCTATCGCCTTCACTGCCTTTTCCTGACTCCATGCGGAAAATTCATCCTGCGCTTCTCTTGTAATCGAATATTTTTCCGCTAGGTTTTCCGCTGTGAGCCCCATATGATAGTCATTGAATACACAAGTAAGTCCGTCTGATGTCATGGTGTCAATCAGCTTTTGGTCACCCATTTTAAAGCCTTCGCGGGCATTTTTTAATATGTACGGTGCCTGACTCATATTCTCCATTCCGCCGGCGACCACAATTTCAGCATCTCCTGCCAAAATAGCCTGTGCCGCTAAGTGCACAGCTTTTAAACCTGATCCGCACACTTTGTTTATAGTCATCGAGGAAACAGTTTCTGGGATTCCTGCTTTAAATGCCGCCTGCCTAGCAGGATTTTGCCCAAGGCCAGCCTGAAGGACATTACCCATAATCACTTCATCGACCTGCTCCGGTTTCACGCCTGCCTTCTGAAGTGCCTCCTTGATGACAACTCCTCCTAACTCAGGTGCACTTACACTTTTTAATCCACCATTAAAACTGCCAAGCGCGGTTCTGACAGCGCTAACAATTACAACTTCAGTCATTAACTCTCCCCCTAATCAAATTACTCATCTTATTTTAACACAGAAAATTACCATTTTTGTTAAAATTCTTGCTTTTAAAAAATCGACCCCTTTACAATGAAATTATGACAGGACGAGGGGGAACGAAATGCTGACTTTACCGAAAAAAGTAACCATAATTGAGGTTGGGCCGCGCGACGGCCTGCAAAATGAAAAATTGTTTGTGCCGACAGAAATTAAGAAACAATTTATTTCTGCTTTGAGAAACGCGGGACTTAAAGAAATGGAACTCACCTCCTTTGTATCGCCGAAGTGGGTGCCGCAAATGGGCGATGCAGCGGAAATTGTGGCCGACAGCCTTGATGAGGAAACAAGAAACATTGTCCTAGCTCCAAACCGCAAAGGAATTGACCGGGTATACTCCACCAATTGTCAAGCCGTCGCTGTGTTTGTCGGCGTTAGCAATACGTTTAATCAAAAAAATATCAACAAATCAACTGTTGACAGCATGACTGAATTAAAACCGATTATTAAAGAGCTTAAGGAAAAAAATTATTTTGTCCGTGCCTGCATTTCGACCGCTTTTTATTGCCCATATGAGGGTAAAATCGAAGAGGAAGAAGCATTGAAGCTATGCCGGGAATTTGTCGAGACCGGAGCCGATGAACTAAGCGTTGCCGATACGATTGGAATGGCTGCGCCACACGAAGCCTACTCGTTATTTTCAAAAATTAAAGAGGAGTTTAAAGAAACCCTTATTACTGCCCACTTCCATGACACCAGAAAACTTGGGCTGGCTAACATCCTTGCTTCCCTCCAAGCAGGCGTAAACCGCTTTGATACATCTGCCGGCGGGCTAGGCGGATGCCCATTTGCCCCGGGCGCGAGCGGAAATACTGCAACAGAAGATGTCGTTTACATGCTCGAGCGGATGGGAATAGATACAGGAATTGATCTCCAAAAGCTTGTCGATGCCATTGAAATCGTCCGTCCCCATATCTCCAGGGAAATCACAAGCGGCTATTTCAGTCTTCATAGCCAAACCGTCTCGTGAATAAATGCCCCTGTGTTTAAGCATCTTATAGATGATAAGACCATCGAAGGGAGATTTATTCATGAGCCAAAAGCGCGATAAAGGGAACAGCATGCAAGGAAAAAACTACGCGGACTCAAGCGGGGGCGGCAAACGGATGATTGCTGCAGAAGAAATGGAAAAAGCCCTTCATCCGACGAAGCGCCAAAACGCAGAATCATAATCATGCCTTTCATTCAAAGCCGCCCATTAGATGCCGCGGCTTTTCTTATGTTAAAATATGGATTACCAACCTTCTGGAGGTGCCAAGTTTGAAGAAGGCCTTTCGAACCCTGTTTATTTTGTTATTTTTTTGGCTCGCTATCGGTTTGTTTTTTACCAACCGAATCATGTATATGAAGAAGAAAGATGAGGATTTCATTTTAAAGCGGGAAAAGGAGGCGGGCAGGTTCAATCCCGATGAATTTGAGTCCCTGCCTAAACGGGATGTGGATATCCCTTCTCCGTTCGGCTATACAATCAAAGCCTTGCTTGTGGAACCGCATCAGACCAACCGCTATGTGATTATTTCGCACGGCGTAACGGAAAACAAAATGAATTCTGTGAAATACATGAACCTGTTCCTCGAGCGCGGTTTTAATACCTTGATTTACGACCATCGCCGCCACGGGGAATCCGGCGGCAAAACCACCAGCTATGGCCATTACGAGAAATTTGATTTAAAAGCAGTGGTCGACTGGCTTAAACAAGAAAAGGGACCGGACTTGCTCCTTGGGATTCACGGGGAATCGATGGGGGCAGCAACGATGCTGCTATATGCTGGACTTCTTGAAGACGGGGCCAATTTTTACATCGCTGATTGTCCATTTTCTGACTTTAAAGAGCAGGTTGCCCATCTCATTAAAAGGGATTTTAAAATTTTTCCAGGGCTGCTGCTTCCGATTGGGGATGCTTTCCTTCGCCTGCGCGATAAGTATTCCATCCGCCATGTTTCGCCGATTTCGGCTATCGAAAACATCAAGCATCCGGTTTTATTTATCCATAGCCAGAAGGATGATTATATTCTGCCATCGATGACCCATGATTTATTCGAACACAAACAAGGCCCGAAAATGCTCTATATTGCAGAGGAAGGCGTTCACGCCCAATCCTTTAACGAAAACCCGGATGACTATAAGCGGGTCGTGGATGAATTTTTGGAAAAATATGTCCACTACGCTTACCCAAGCTAAAAACAGACTGTCCATAATGGATCAGTCTGTTTCTTTTAGGACGAGGCTCATTCGTCCGTTCAGGATTTGCTGCGGACTTTTTAACTGAAAGCAATTACTGGTTGTCGAGAAATCAATTTTCATTTGCTCGTCGAAGAACACCATTTTGTGTTTTTCGATATACACTGGCCTGTCATTCGTTTCAATTTCAACTTCAGTATCGTCTAATTCGCCTGTGAACCACAGAGCGGCAACACCACTGACTGCTCAGCCGCAACCATCCGTATCGTATTTAAGCTGTAAATAGCCTTCACGTCCCGCTACCCGCTCATTTATTTTTTTGGCAGCCTCTTCGGTTATGATGATTTCCATGCTAACACACTCCCCTCATTTAGGCATATGATGATTGTAGCATATGTTGGTTCGGGCTGTTTTTATTTTGCTCGGTGCCATTTGGTTGCATTTCCCTATTAAACCAGTTATTCTCATGGATAATAAGAATATTTTTAAAGGAGTGCTTCGGATGTCAAAGGTTACTATTAAAGTTAACGATAATGGGTCACTTAGAATTACAGGCGATGTGGAATTGTTGGATGGAGAAGGGAATGTGTATACGACGAAACCATCCTTTTCTCTTTGCCGGTGCGGAATGAGTAAAAACAAACCTTTCTGCGATGGTTCGCATAAAGGGAATTTTGAGTCTCAAGTTCGGGTGCCTAAGGAAGAATAAATAAGGTGAAGAAAGAGCGGCTTTCTAGTTGGAGTCGCTCTTTTATATGTTCGTCATTCGAACGTCAGCAATAGTATCGATGGGAATGCGGTGCACTTCTTGAAATCGATCAATCACATGCAGCCTGTGCACGATTTCGTCCCAATAATGGATTTTACCAATGACGATTTCATAATTTCGGTTCCGATAATGGGTAATTGTCACGTACTGGTCAAATTCGATGGCCTCTGCCAAGATTTCGTTCATGAGCTCAAGCTGCTGCTCATCCATTTCTTTCTGCTGTTCATACTGATCTTCCTTCACCCAATCCCTGAGCATTTTTACATGCTCAGGCAGCATCATCGACGTCCATTTAATTCTGCCACGGTCGCGAATCATTTGCCTCGCCTTCTTTCTCTTATTACTGTTCAGTGAACTTTACTCGCGGATAGTCTAGCTTTACTTGCGGATAACCTGGTCTTACTTGCGGATAGCCTGCTCTTATTTGCGGATAGCCTGACTTTACTCGCGGATAATCCGCTTTTACTTGCGCAAACCAGTTATTTTACATCTTATGCCCGCCCACAAGCGTGGCCCGATGCTTGGCGGTTCCACCGGCGGTATAGGAAACAGCGCGCAGCAGCGAACCCGGACCAAAGCGTCTGCGGACCGCATCTACTACATAGCCAAGCTCTCGCCTTTTGTAAGCCCGCATGTCAAACAGATCAATCTGAAGCTCGCAGTCGTCCTCAATATTGCTAAGCGCAATGGAAATCTGCCGGACGGTTTTGCCGTTATAGTGCTCGTGAAATAGCTCCAGGCAGACACGGTAAAGGTCCATCGTGACATTGGTCGGCTGCTGGACGGTTCTCGAGCGGTTAAAGCCGCCGCCGAATTCATCCTGGCTGTAGCTGACGCCAAGGCTGACCGTCCGCCCCGCCTTCCGCCGTGTTCTCGCTCGCTTGGCAACCTCCTCGCACATCTCCAAAATGACATGCTTAATTTCCTCTTCGTCTTTATAATCCCGCAGCAGGATTTGGCTTTTTCCAAAGCTAATTTGCCCTTCGATAATCGGCGCACCCAAATCGGAAAGGTCGACTCCCCAGGCATGATGATATAGCTGGTTGCCCATGATACCGAATTTCTTCTCCAGTTGTTCTAAGTCATAGCGCGCGAGCTGGCCAACCGTAAAAATGCCCATGCCGTTGAGCGTTTTTTCAACCCGCCTGCCGATTCCCCACATTTCCCGAAGCGGCGACACCTTCCAAAGTTTTGTCTGCACATCATCATAGGTCCACTCGGCAACCCCGTGTTTCTTAGCCTCTAAATCAAGGCAGAGCTTTGCCAGCAACATATTGGGCCCAATCCCGACCGCGCATGGAAGCTGGAATTCCCGCTCAATATCGTCCTTTATTTTTTTCGCAATCGTCTGGGCATCGCCCCACAAATGCAGAGCGCCGTCCACTTTAATAAAGCTTTCATCGACGCTGTAGGTGTGGATGGCTTCCTTTGGAACATAGCGGTTAAACACACGGGAGATTTCTGTTGAAATACGTAAATAGGTGGCCATTTTTGGTTCGACCAGCCGAATCCGCGGATCGTTTGGAATTTCAAACAGCCGTGAGCCCGTCTTGATGCCAAATTCTTTTTTCAATCTTGGGGAAGCGGCAAGCACAACGCTCCCCTGCCGTTCTCTGTCGCCGACAATCGCGATATAGCAGTCGAGCGGATCAAGCCCCAGCATCACGGCAGAGCAACTGGCATAAAAGCTCTTCATGTCGACACATAAAATTTTATTGTGTGGTAGCGTGTTGTAATCAACCATGATTATCCCTCACAGTTTCAAAATTCGAACGTTTGTTCCTTGGTATTATATCTATTATCTTAAGCGAATATGCGTTCGTATTCAATGGAAATTTTTTAAGGCTTACCAAATCTGGCTAAGGTACAAAAAAGCGATATAATGAAGGTGAGGTGCATGTGAATGGATAAAAAGCTGATTGTAAAAATGATTAAGAATTGTTTTAAACAGTATTATGAGGCAGATTCTACACCGATTGGCGATAGAGAGTTGGAGGAGCTGGTTACTCGGATTCTGCAAACGAAGGACGAAGATCCGGATGCGGATTTATATGAGGTTGTGAATGATATGGTGTATGAGTTTTTAACAGGCTAAAATAAAAAAAGCCTCTGATTCAATAGAGGCCAAACAAATCTACTTTTTATTTAACATCCTCTTCCCAATCCGCTCAAACAGTCTTGGAAACAGAACATAAACAACACTTCCCATATTCATCCAGCGCGGCAGGTTGATTTCCCGCGTTTTCGACAGCATGCTGCCGACAACTTTCTGAGCAACGTATTCAGGCTGGAGCATGAATTTTTGGACGTTTTTTACATAAGTGCCCTGTTCATCGGCGATGTTAAAAAAGTTCGTGGCAATCGGGCCCGGATTCACCGAGGTTACCTGAATGTTGTAGTCATCAAGCTCCATCCTTAATGCGTTCGTGTAGCCAAGTACCGCATGCTTGGTCGCTGAATAGACACTCGATTTCGGAGTGGCAATTTTTCCGGCCTGGGAGGCAATGTTGATAATATGACCAAAGCGTCTCTCGCGCATCCTAGGCAAGACCATGCTCGTGCACGCCATCAGCCCGACAACATTCACCTCAAACATGCCCTTAACTTCATCAATCGATGCCTCATGGGCTTCGCGGAAAATCCCAAAGCCGGCGTTATTGACAATAATGTCAACATGGCTGATAACCGCAAAAATATCCCCAAAGACCTTCTCGACTTGGTCGGTATCCGCTACATCCAGCTGAAACACTTCGACCTTAACGGAATACCTTTTTTCAAGCTCCACTTCAAGCTGCTTAAGCTTATCGATGCTCCGGGCCAGCAATACGAGATTGGCGCCGCTTGCGGCACAAAGCCGGGCAATTTCTGCTCCGATTCCACCGGAAGCCCCAGTTATGACAATATTTTTATCCTTCAATCGTCCGTTCATCAATAAAACACCTCATCAGGGTCATCCCACCCGCCTTAAAGCTTGGCGTAATAAAGAACGGGATGAGTATCTTTACTACTAATTTCTCCGATGGATGCCAAATAGTCAAGCTGGGCGACGGTTTCCGATATCGTCAGCATCAATTCGCGTTTATAAACACTCGGGAATAGCCGTTTGCAGATGTCAAAAACAGTCAGCTGTTCTTCCTTCAGCCAGCTGTTAACTGTCATCGCCCGTTCGTGCTGGCGGATAAGCCGTTTCTCAACAAGCTCTGCTAATTCGTAGACATCTTCGCCATGCCCGGATTTTACCACCTGAATCGGATACGACAGTAATTTTTGCATCGAATGATTATGCTGCAGCTGCGGCTTTGGCCGCTCCATTTCCCCTGGTGCCGGCGGTTCGAGCAATGGATTTGGGGATATATGAGCGATGATCAAATCGCCGCCAATCAGAACGCCATCCTTTTCCCGATAAAGGGCAATCTGGCTCTGGGCGTGCCCTGGTGTTTCAATGACCTGCCATTCCGACAGGCCCAGCGGTCTCATCCCTTCTACAAGCTGGCCAGTTAACGGACGATTGCATATGTATCTATGGCCTTCCCTGAAAAAAGATGTCAACGGAAAATACTCATTTGGCAGCCCAAACTCTTCAAACAGTTCTTTGAAAAAAGCCTCTTGTTCCTGTAAAAATGTTTCCGTTGGCTGAATCCAGCGCTCATTCAACGGATGGCCGTACACATCAAGTTCGTCTGGAAAAAAATCAAGCAGACCGCAATGGTCCGGATGGTGATGGGTAAGGATTACCTGTTCAATATCTTGCGGCTGCAAATCTAAATCAGCCAGCTGCTGGGTAAGGGAGTTCCACGCTTTTTCGGTTTTCGGCCCTACATCTACTAAGGTCAGCCGTTCCCCTCTTATTAAATATACATTGACATCCCCGACTGGAAATGGGGTCGGCAGTGTAATTTTGGCAACGCCGTCGTTCCATTCTGTCATCTAAAAAACTCCTAACGTTATTTTTGAATAAAGAATAATTATGCATAGAGCATGATAGTTATGTATCGTCCAATAATAAAATAAAGTGTACATATTTTATTCACCATTGTCATTATTTTTACATAACTTTTTCGAAAAAACAAAAAATTGGCAAATTTATCTCTTGACAGACAAGCCATTTTTCCTGCATAATCACTATTAAAATTTGATTCGTTCACATGCAATGAGTAAGGCCAGTAGATGGAAAAAGGCGAAAGAGAGTGAAGTCCGGAGGCTGAAAGACTTCACCGCCCTCTTGAACATCGAACCTACCTTATGAGCATTTAGGCAAACCTAACGTATCCCGGCGTTAACGGTGTTGAGTAAGCCCAACTGCGAAAATAGCAGCCGGGCAAATGAAGGTGGTACCACGGAAGCTAAGACCTTTCGTCCTTTACGGATGAGGGGTCTTTTTTATTTTATTCACGGTGAAAAGGGGGAATTTTTTCATGAAAAAGATGGCGATTATCGGTGCGGGTTCGATGGCGGAAGCCCTTATTTCAGGAATTCTTGAAAATGGTTTAATAGACCGGAAAAATGTATGGGTGACCAACAACTCTAACCAAGAAAGATTAAATGACTTGGAGAATCGGTATGGTGTTGTTGGAACGTACGATTTAAATGCTCTTTTTTCAGGGGCGGACATTGTCATGCTGGCGATGAAACCGAAGGATGCAGCGAGTGCGATCGATTATATTTGCGACCATCTGCGTGGTGATATGCTGATTGTATCCGTTCTTGCAGGTGTTTCGACGGAATCAATTGAAGCTCTCGCCGGAAAGCCACTATCCATTGCAAGGGCAATGCCAAATACATCGGCAGCAGTCGGAAAATCCGCAACGGCGATTGCCGTGAATGGTCGTGTTTCAGAAGAACAGCTTGAAACAGCTCGACAGCTTTTCGGGACAGTCGGATTGGCGGAGTTTGTAGAGGAAGTCCAGCTTGATGCGGTAACAGGTCTATCCGGGAGTGGCCCAGCCTATATTTATTACTTGATTGAAACAATGGAAAAAAGCGCGGTCGAGATTGGCTTGGAAAAGGAAATGGCGAAACAGCTGATTGTGCAGACGTTAATCGGCGCCGCTGAAATGGTCAAGAACTCTTCCAAATCACCGGAGCAATTACGCCGGGAAGTGACAAGCCCGGGCGGAACCACTGAGGCGGGTATTCGCGTCCTTGAGGAAAACGGCGTGCAGAAAGCGTTCATTTCCTGTATTAAAGCTGCGGCAGCCCAATCTAAAAGAATGGGAGATGCCTTATGCAGCCAGCTGCAAGTTGGGAAACGTTAGGAAGAGACTTTTTTAAAATTTTGGTAAACTAAGAGTAAGACGCAAAACAAAGGATTGTGGAAATGGAAAACATACTTATTCTATTGTTTTCATTAGGCCTCTTCGTTTGGCTTGTATTTCTCTTAGATGCAATGATCGGCTTAAGAAAATTAGATTCGTTAGAGCGGGAGGAGCCTCTTGATTGCGGGCCATTATTATCGGTCGTTGTTGCGGCTCGGAATGAAGAGAAACATATTAAAGCAAGTATTTTAAGCCAGCTTGATCAGACCTATAAAAATGTCGAGTGGATCCTGGTGAATGATCGCTCCACTGATGAAACCGGAAAATCAATGGAGCAATTGGCACACCAGGATTCAAGGGTTAAAGTCATCCATGTTCACGACCTTCCCGATGGCTGGCTTGGCAAAAATCACGCCTTATTCGCTGGTGCACAAAATGCACAGGGTAAATGGCTGTTGTTCACCGATGCTGATATCAAATACGAAAAAGAAGCATTCGCGAAGGCACTCCATTATGCAGAAAAGCACCAGCTTGACCATTTAACCGCCGCGCCGAATTTATCCGCAAAAAGCTTCTGGCTGAAAACCTTCGTCGCCTTTTTCCTGTTTGGGTTTTCCTATTTTAAACGCCCGTGGCTCGCGAATAATCCAAAATCGAAAACAGGAACAGGCATTGGCGCCTTTAACCTAATTTGCAAAGAAGCTTACGAAACATTCGGCACGCATGAACGGATCAAGATGCGGCCCGACGATGACCTGCAGCTGGGAATGCTTTTAAAAAAAGAGGGTTTTCGGCAAAGAATTGTTACAGCACTCCAACTAATTGAAGTGGAGTGGTACGGCAGCCTTCACGAGGCTTTCGTTGGTCTCGAAAAAAACACCTTCGCCGGATTAAACTATCGAATCAGCATGGTGTTTTTCGCTATTTTCGGAGTATTCACCACTAATGTTCTCCCTTTTATTACGATTTTTTCCGGAAATAAAACCATTGCCCTGCTTAGTTTAGGAAATATCCTTCTAAGCGGCATTCATTACTTCATGATTATCAGAAGAATGACGGTATTCTCTCCTGCCCTGTTTTTCGTTTTGCCACTTACCGCCTTATTGTTTATTTATTCCATCATCAGGGCAAGCTGGCTGACCTTTAAACGGGGCGGGATTGTATGGAGGGGAACGACTTATCCGTTAAGCAAGCTGAGAGACCATGAGTAAGCAGGATTTTTTCATGAAATAACAGCATTTGCTATACTATTAGTGGCTTATTTTTGAAAATTAGGAGGTTCGCAAATGGCAGCAAAATTATTTTCTCCTTACACCGTTAAGGGGATTACCTTTAAAAATCGGATAGTCATGGCGCCGATGTGTATGTACTCCAGCCATAATGAAGATGGTCATCTGCAAAACTGGCATCGCACCCACTATACATCAAGAGCCGTCGGGCAGGTCGGCCTCATCATTGTCGAGGCAACGGCAGTCAGTCCGGAGGGACGGATTTCACCGCAGGATTTAGGAATCTGGAGCGATGAGCATATCGCAGGCTTCCAGGAGCTTGCCGGACTTGTTAAAGAACATGGCGCCAAAATTGGCATCCAGCTTGCCCATGCCGGCAGAAAAGCTGTTTTAGAAGGCGAAATATTAGCTCCTTCTGTTATCGCTTTTAATGAAAAATCAAAAACGCCGAAGGAAATGACAAAGGACGATATCACAGCAACCGTCGAAGCTTTTAAAAAAGGGGCCGAACGGATTAAAAAAGCGGGCTTTGATGTGATTGAAATTCACGGGGCCCACGGGTATTTGATTAATGAATTCTTATCCCCGCTTTCCAATAATCGAACGGATGAATACGGCGGATCCGCCGAAAACCGCTACCGTTTCTTGCGCGAGGTTATTGATGCTGTTAAATCCGTTTGGGACGGCCCGCTGTTTGTCCGCGTTTCTGCCAATGATTATCATGAAGACGGATTAACACCGGAAGATTACATTACATTTGCCCAGTGGATGAAGGAGCAGGATGTTGATTTAATCGACGTCAGCTCCGGTGCGATTGTTCCGGCGCGGATTAATGTTTACCCGGGCTATCAAGTTAAATATTCGGAAACTATCAAAAATGGTGCCGACATCCAAACAGGCGCGGTCGGACTAATCACTTCTCCGCTCCATGCCGAGGAAATTTTGCAAAACGAACGGGCTGACCTGATCTTTTTAGCACGCGAATTGCTTCGTGATCCCTACTGGCCGCGCAAAGCAGCGAAGGAGCTCGGCGTTTCCATCGAGGGTCCAAAACAATATGAGCGTGGCTGGATTTAAGTAACAAAAGCGCAAGCGCCCTGGTCAGCGGCGTATGGCCTGGAGCTCTCCAACTGAGATAAAGGAAACACGAAGAGCGCAAGCGATTTGATGTTGACTTATCATAGGGCGGAGAGCGAAGGACACTAGCCGTTAGGGCGCTGGAGCTGGACGTGTCTATCCTGGTAACAAGTTACCTACAATGACTTAATCTAAAATTTCCTAGACCACCGCTAGAAAAGCACTCACCGATTATGGTAAGTGCTTTTCACCTTTTAATGGAATGTTAATTTCCTTAAAATCCTCAGCAATATCGGTATTTGAAAAGACTTCGGCTGCCTCTTTGACTAATTCCCGCCAGGCATGCTTGTCATAACGGGAACTGATATGGGTCAGGCAAAGCTGCTTTACTTCTGCCCGTTTCGCCACTTCGGCAGCCTGATGGGTTGTGGAATGAAAGTAGTCAAATGCCAGTTGGTCTTCCCCCTTTGCAAATGTTGCTTCATGAACCAGCAGATCTGCCCCTTTAGCCAAGAAAATCGCATTTTCGCAGAATCTTGTGTCACCAAGGATTGTCACAACCCGGCCCTTCTGAGCGGGTCCGAGAAACTCATTAGGTTCAATCACCCGCCCATCTTCTAGCGTAACGGTTTCCCCATCTTTAATTTTTTTAAAAATTGGTCCTGGCTGTACGCCTGCTTCCTTCAGTTTATCTGCCAGCAAGGTTCCCGGTCTGTCTTTTTCAGCCACCCGATATCCGTAAGACATAATTCCATGGTCGAGCAGGCGGGCTTCCACGGAAAATTGCTCATCTTCAAAAACAATTCCTTCTTCAATATCGACCACTTTCAACGGGTACTTTAAATAGGTTTGGCTGATAGAAAGACTTATTTGAAGGAAATCTCGAATCCCTTTCGGTCCGTAGACTGTAACCTCCGTTTCTCCACCCTGAAAAGACCGGCTCGATAACAGTCCGGGCAATCCGTAAATATGATCACCGTGCAAATGGGTAACGAATATCTTTTCAATTCGCCGCGGTTTGATGGATGTATGTAAGATTTGGTGCTGGGTTGCTTCGCCGGCATCGAACAACCAGACAGAACCGCGCTCCTCCAAGAGCTTGAGGGCAATTGATGTCACATTGCGAAGCTTGGCCGGCATACCTGCCCCTGTTCCTAAGAAAAAGACATCCACAGTAAAAACTCCTCTCTTCTCCGTACCACTTTTCATTATCGTTACTATATCATAAAGTATAAACCAATGCTTATTTGTTTCCTCCAAAAATGATACATGCTATTTTAGATATTAGCGAAATCTAAGATATATAAAAGCTATTATCGCTAGGAAAGAGGTTTATACATAATGGATCAAAATCTGTCATCATTAATCATGATTTTTGGAGCAACCGGGGATTTATCCAAACGAAAGCTGTTTCCATCCCTTTATCGATTATATGAACGCGGCCGTTTAGACAAATTTGCCGTGATTGGGATTGCCAGAACCCAGCAATCGCATGAAAAATTCAAGCAGTCCGTTAAGGATTCTGTCACTGCGTCATTAGGAGAAAAGCCAAACCTTGATGAGTTTGTGTCCCACTTCTACTATCAAAGTCACGATGTGGCGGATTCCAATTCCTATGCCGCATTAAAAAAACTGGCGGATGAAATAGACGGTCACTACGGCCTTGAAGGCAACCGCATTTTCTATCTGGCTATGGCTCCTGAGTTCTTCGGACCGATTGCCCTTCATTTAAAATCAGACGGCCTTACCGATGTAAAAGGCTACAAGCGGCTTGTCATTGAAAAACCGTTTGGACATGACCTCGAATCGGCAATGGAATTAAACAAGCAAATCAGGACTGCTTTCTCTGAAAATGAAATTTACCGGATTGACCACTATTTAGGCAAAGAAATGGTCCGCAATATTGAGGTAATTCGTTTTGCTAATGCTATCTTTGAACCGCTTTGGAATAACCGCTATATATCCAATATTCAAGTGACCTCCAGCGAAACGCTCGGTGTCGAAGAACGGGGCCGCTATTATGAATCAAGCGGCGCACTAAGGGATATGGTGCAAAACCATATGATGCAAATGGTCGCCTTGCTGGCGATGGAGCCGCCAATCAAACTGACAACGGATGAGATTCGGTCTGAAAAAGTTCGTGTTTTCCGGGCATTACGTTCTGTAGAAGGTGAGCAGGTAAAAGAATATTTTGTCCGCGGGCAGTATGGTGAGGGAACAATTTCCGAAAAGTCGGTTCCAAGGTACCGTGATGAACCGAATGTGGATCAGGGATCCAATACCGAAACCTTCGTAGCCGGGAAAATCATGATTGACAATTTCCGCTGGGCCGGTGTTCCTTTTTACATTCGAACAGGAAAAAGAATGACTTCCAAAACAACTAAAATTGTTGTCCAATTTAAAGACATCCCGATGAATTTGTATTATCAGACGGAAAAAATGCTGAATCCAAACCTATTGGTCATTCACGTTCAGCCGGAAGAAGGAATTACCCTGCATCTCAATGCCAAAAAAGCGGGCGGCCACTTGGAAGCTCAGGAAGTAAAACTGAGCTTTGCCAATACCGGTATCCATGCCATGAACACACCTGAAGGCTACGAAAAGCTGCTATATGATTGCATGCGCGGTGATGCCACAAACTTCACTCATTGGGATGAAGTGGCCTACTCTTGGGCGTTTGTCGATAAAATCTCTAAAGTTTGGGAAAACCAGAAAGCAGAATATCCAAATTATGAATCCGGATCAATGGGACCTAAAGCGGCAGACGAGCTGTTGGAAAAGGATGGATTTTTCTGGTGGCCAGTGTCCGATATGTATGTTGATATTTGTAAATAAAAACAAAAGCTCCGCTTGGCTTCTTATAAGGCTAAGGGGAGCTTTCTTTGTTTTTTTGTAAAAAATCTTTATTAAAGCTAGTCGCAGTACCTCGGTTTTCGTCAGAATCGGAATGGTGAGTGCCCGCGGTTTCGATAATATTTTTTCCATATTTGTCACGAAGGCTGGAAAGGGTTTTAAGAAGCGGCTCTTTTTTGGCGTCCTTTTCATAGGAAAACAAATCCAGCTGTTTATAAGCGTTGTCATGTTCCACTAGGTCAGTTCCAGTGATTCCTAACAATCTAACCGGGTCCCCGCTCCAATGTTTTAATAGAAGCTGCTTGGCTAATGAAGCAAGTTCCTCTTTTTGGGCGATTGGATTAGCTAGTTTCTTACTTCGGGTGATGGTCTTTCGATCTTTGTAACGAATGGTTATACCAATGGTAGTTGCCAGGACATTTTTTCGTTTCAGCCTAACTGAAACAGTTTCCGCGAGCGATTCCAAGACATGAAATAGCTCCTGCTGGTTACTGACGTCTCGTGGCAGGGTGGTGGAATTGCCGATGCTTTTAAATTCATCAATCGACTCCGGGTCGACAGGCCGGTGGTCATTTCCATTTGCCCGCTCTTTTAAACGAATACCATTGATGCCAAGCAGTGTTTTTAGCTGAATATCATTGGCTTTTGCCAGTTCGCCAATGGTTTGAATGCCGATGGTTTTTAGTTTTTCGGCTGTCTTTTTACCCACACCGTGCATTTCGTTTGTATTTAAAGGCCAGAGTTTGGAGGGAATATCACGCTTGCGAAGAATCGTGATTCCCATCGGTTTTTTCATATCAGAAGCCGTCTTAGCCAAAAATTTATTAGGGGCAATCCCGATGCTGCAGGGTAAATCTAGCTGCTCAAGGATTCTTTTTTGAATGGTTTGGGCGATTTCGATAGGACTGCCGAACTCAAAGCTTTCGGTAATATCCATATAGCCCTCGTCAATGGATACTGGCTCAACTAGGTCTGTGTACTGTCTGAGGATAACAAACATGCCCATCGAGGCCGCCCGGTAGCGGTCAAAATTAGGTGATTTGACAATCAGCTGCGGGCATAGCTTTTTCGCTTCCCAAAGGGGCATCGTTGTTTTCACGCCAAATTTTCGCGCTTCATAGCTGCATGTGACGATAATTCCTCTGCGCTCCTCAACGTTTCCGGCGATGGCAAGCGGCTTTCCTTTTAGCGAAGGATCGTACGCCATCTCCACGGAGGCATAAAAGCTATTCATATCCACATGTAAAATGACCCGCCCGTTTTTTGGGTACATTTCCTTCATGAAAGGCACATCCCTTATAAGTTTTGGGTTCTCGTTTTCCTTTATTATACACCACTGAGCTGGGTGCTTGGGAATGGATGGATTCTTTTCAAATTTTACCGGAGGCTTTTCTGGATGACCTTTTTGGGCAAAATAGGGGCACTATTTTTACCGCTGGCTCGCTTGCAACTCCTCTTCGGGCAAAATAAGGCCGCTATTTTACCGCCGACCCTCTTGCAACTCCTCTTCGGGCAAAATAAGGCCGCTATTTTACCGCCGACCCTCTTGCAACTCCTCTTCGGGCAAAATAGGGCCGCTATTTTTACCGCCAGCCCTCCTATAACTCCTCTTCGGGCAAAATAAGGCCGCTATTTTTACCGCCGGCCCTCTTGCAACTCCTCTTCGGGCAAAATAGGGCCGCTATTTTTACCACCAGCCCTCTTGCAACTCCTCTTCGGGCAAAATAAGGCCGCTATTTTACCGCCGGTCCTCTTGCAACTCCTCTTCGGACAAAATAAGGCGCGCGCTATTTTTACCGCCAGCCCTCCTATAACTCCTCTTCGGGCAAAATAAGGCCGCTATTTTTACCGCCAGCCCTCTTGCAACTCCTCTTCGGGCAAAATAGGGCCGCTATTTTTACCACCTGCTACGCTTGTAACACCCTTTGGATAAATTTGAACCAATTTTGACAGTATAACCTTTTAAAGAAAAGGAGAACCCTAAAAACCAAGGCTCTCCCCTCAAATTAACTTATTGATTTGTCACTTCATCAATGATCGCCAGTACCATTTCCCCAAGCTTGTAAAGCTCTTCAATCGGCATGCGCTCATTGGTAGTGTGGATTTCTTCGTACCCGACAGCAAGGTTCACTGTTGGAATGCCGAAGCCTGCGATGACGTTGGCGTCGCTGCCGCCGCCGCTGTGCTGCAACTCGCAGCTGCGGCCAATTTTAGCAGCTGCTTTACGGGCGATTTCCACTACCTGGTCACCTTCGCCAAATTTGAAGCCCGGATACATCACTTCTACATTCACCTCAGCGCGGCCGCCCATTTCCGAAGCAACCGTTTCAAAGGCTTCCTTCATTTTCGCAGCCTGTGCTTCCATTTTTTCGGGAATCAATGAACGGGCTTCAGCCAAAATGTCAACCCTGTCGCAGACAATGTTTGTCGCTTGGCCGCCCTCAAAGCGTCCAATATTAGCAGTTGTCTCGTGGTCAATTCGCCCTAATGGCATTCTCGCGATAGACTTTGCCGCAATCGTAATGGCAGAAACACCTTTTTCCGGTGCAACCCCCGCATGGGCTGTTTTTCCATAGATAACCGTTTTAATCTTCGCCTGGGTCGGTGCGGCCACAACCACGTTTCCGACTAACCCGTCGCTGTCAAGCGCGTAGCCATATTTGGCCTTAACCAATGACGGATCCAAAGCTTTTGCCCCGACAAGGCCGGATTCTTCCCCAGCGGTAATCACGAATTGAATTTGTCCATGTTCAATGTTTTGTTCCTTCAAGATTCGAATCACTTCTAACATAACGGACAAACCTGTTTTGTCATCTGCTCCAAGAATAGTCGTTCCATCGGTCACAACATAACCGTCTTTAATCGAAGGCTTAACTCCTTTAGCAGGCACAACCGTATCCATATGAGAAGTAAAATAAATTGGGTCTACTCCTTCTTTCGTTGCCGCAAGGGTGCAGACTAAGTTGCCGGCGCCATGTCCGGTAACGCCTGTTGTATCATCCTCATATACGTCTAGTCCCAGGTCACTGAACTTTTTCTTCAACACTTTAGCAATTTCGGCCTCATGTTTAGTTTCCGAATCAATTTGAACCAGTTCTAAAAATTCATTTAAAAGACGTTCTTGGTTAATCATTTGCCGAAGCCTCCAATATATGTACTTTACTTTTTCAGTATACCTTTTTTTCAAATGAGTCTACAAATGAAAGGACCATTAAAAATGGTCCTGAAAAAATCTACAGCGGAATATTTCCGTGCTTTTTATATGGTCTCGATTCTTTCTTCGACCTTAGCATTTCTAAAGCTTGGATTAATTTGATTCTAGTTTCGCGCGGGTCAATGACGTCATCTACCATACCCCTGGATGCCGCTACATAAGGGTTCGCAAATTTCTCACGGTATTCCTCAATTTTTTGCTGCCTAGTCTGTTCGGGGTTATCACTGTTTTGGATTTCCTTTGCGAAAATAATATTAGCTGCTCCCTGCGGACCCATGACGGCAATCTCCGCATTCGGCCAGGCAAACACAAGATCCGCCCCAATCGACTTACTGTTAAGCGCCACATACGCGCCGCCGTAGGCTTTACGCAGAATTACCGTCAACTTCGGAACGGTCGCTTCTGAATAAGCAAATAAAATTTTTGCCCCGTGGCGGATGATGCCGCCATGCTCCTGCTTAACGCCCGGAAAGAAGCCAGTTACATCTTCAAAGGTGATAATCGGGATATTAAAAGAATCGCAGGTGCGAATGAATCGTGCTGCTTTGTCAGAAGAATCGATATCAAGACCGCCGGCCATTACTTTTGGCTGGTTACAAACAAGTCCGACTGTTTCCCCTTTAATTCTTGCAAACCCAACAACAATATTTTTGGCAAAATCCTTGTGAATTTCCATGAAGGAATCCGCGTCAACAACCTGTTCAATAACATTTCGTACGTCATATGGGCGGACAGCATCAAAGGGAATCACATCTGTCAAATCAGGACGGTAATCTTCCTTTTCTGCCACTTCCACTCTTGGCGGTTTTTCTTCATTATTCTGCGGCAAGTAGCTTAGAAGCTTACGCACATTGGCCAATACCTCTTCCTCGGTTGCACCGCGGAAATGAGCATTCCCGCTGATGGTATTATGTACACCGGCACCGCCCAAGTCTTCTGCCGAAATTTTCTCCCCGGTAACGGTTTCAATAACCTTCGGCCCGGTAATGAACATTTGGCTCGTTTTTTCCACCATGAACACAAAATCGGTAATCGCCGGTGAGTAAACGGCACCGCCGGCACAAGGACCCATGATCACAGAAATTTGCGGAATGACTCCGGAATAAATGGAGTTACGATAAAAAATATGGCCATACCCGTCTAAGGAAACAACCCCTTCTTGAATGCGGGCGCCGCCGGAATCATTCAGGCCGACAAACGGGGTGCCATTTTTGGCAGCCAAATCCATTACATTAGCAATCTTTTTGGCATGCATTTCCCCCAAAGCGCCGCCAAAAACAGTAAAATCCTGTGAAAACAAATAGATCGGGCGTCCATTCACTTTTCCATAGCCAGTAACAACGCCATCTCCAGGCCCCTTTTGGTCTTCCATCCCAAAATCGTTTGTGCGGTGCTCAATAAATGGATTTAGTTCCACAAACGTCCCCTTATCCACTAACAGGTCAATTCGCTCGCGGGCTGTTAGCTTCCCTTTTTCATGCTGCTTTTCAATCCGTTCATCACCGCCGCCGAGTTCTACCTCCCTGCGCTTGTCATACAGCTCGTTTAACACTTCATAGATATCCATTTTGTTACCCCTTTGTCTGTTTCTTTTCACAAAGCTCAAATAAAACGCCCGATGCCGACTTTGGATGCATGAAGGCAATATCTGCCCCGCCTGCTCCGGGCCTCGGCACCTCATCAATCATTCGAATGCCTTGCTCTTTCATTTCGGCAATTCTTGCTTCAATCGATTCCACCCCTAGAGCCACATGGTGAATGCCCTCGCCGCGTTTTTCAATAAAGCTGGCAATCGTACTCTCCTCTGAAGTTGGCTCGAGAAGCTCAAGCTTAGTCTCGCCGGCCTGCAAAAATGCCACCTTTACCTTTTGGCTGGCCACTTCTTCAATCTTTAACAGCGGGAGCTTTAACACTTCCGTATAAAAGGGAAGGGTCGCCTCCAGAGACTTTACAGCAATTCCAATATGATCGATTTTTTTAATCATTACTAATCCCCTTTTTTCAATTTTAACATAAATTCGACAATAACATTATTCGTGAAAAAGTTCATAAATCCTTCCTGAATTGCTGAGTTGTTCCGTTGTCCATTTGGGCTTTTACAAGTACAATATAGATAAAACCTTTAATTAAGGGAGGCATTTCTTTTGAAAAATAAAAAATCCAGAAAAATTATTGTTTATTTAATGCTCTTTGCTATGCTGGCTTCCACTCTTCTAATTGGAATTGCCCAGTTCTTATCTTGACTTCTCCTCATAAATGCAGGGGATTCTTTTTCAAACCTTCATCAAGGTTGCCTTTCGGCCGGAGCCTCCGGGTCTTACGGCCTCTCCAGTTCATTACGACATGTGGTTAAAACCACATACCGCAGCCCAATCATAGGCACTACGCCACTGTTAGCTTGTACTTCTTGCTTTTGACAATCGGTACAAGATTCACTCGACGATACTTTGTATTTTCGATTTTAGGAAGGGTTCTTCCTTTGGTTATTCCCCTATTCAACCCTTTGTCCAATATGTTTATAGCACCCACTACATCACGATGGCCTATTTCTCCACACGGACAGTTAAAATTACGACTACTCTGTTTAGAGTACGTTCCACATTTCGGGCAGGTCCCTGAAGTGTAACTCTCTTCTTGCATTATAACCTCAGTCCCGATCAATTTCAGTTTATAGGTGATTAATCTTGTCAGCCTTCCGAAACTCCAATTGGATAGTTGTTGCCTTTGTTCATTTCTGGTTTTTCTCTTTTTCTTCGTTCCTCTTTGAACACCCTCAGGTGTACCTATGAAAAGCGTCTTAATTTGGTTCTCTTCGCACCAATTCACTACTTGCTTAGAGATACAATGTTCGATGTATTCGATTTTTCGTTCCATTTTTTCTAAAAAACGGCGTTTGCGAAGAATCAATTTATAACGAGCATTGGAACCTTTTTGTTTTTTACTAATTTTCTTTTGGAGTTTTGCTAAAGTTTTATTTCTTAATCGGTGCAAAGAACGAAGCTCTTTTCCAGAAATGATGAAGTGATTTTTACCATTAGAAAGCGTAATGGCGTGAATGATACCTAAATCTCCGCCAGCATTGTTTTCACCTGCCACTTTATCTCTTTTTGTCAATTCCACGCCCAAGTGAAGCCAATATTCATTTCGGTGCCAAACGATCTCTGCATTCTTAATCGAACCGAAATCAATATGCTTCGGTTTTTTAACATACAGCGGTTTTTCTTTTCCGCCATTACTAAATTTTAAGTACCCATTTGATTCTAAACTTATGGCTGATTTTTTGTATTTTACAGAGAAGAAACGCTTGTACTTCCATGGATACTTCCAATTTTTATTTCCATCGTCCCGTTGTTTTTTTGTACGTTCACAAGTTTCTTCATGTAATTCGATGATAGCTTGGATGGTTTGAGAATGAAGAGTGTGAGATTTAGCATTAAACCATTTTTTCTTATCTGATGCATTCGTCCAAAGTTTGTAAACATCATAGAGCCACCAATGAAGATCCAAAATGTCATTCCAAAGTCTGGCAGATTCTATTCTTAATCTGTCAACCAATTCTCTTTCACATTCAGTTAAACGCAATGGAAATTTTCTAATTAGAATGTCTCCAGACGCCTCTTTTTTCTTCTGCTTTTTCAGACTCATTTTCTTCACCTACCCTATGTTAAATTTTACCATACAGAACATATGTTTGCAATCGAAAACAGTGAGCAACCATTCGCAAAATCCCACAAAAATGAGGCTTATATCCTCGTAAAAATATAGGGTTTTACGCCTCATTTTGATAAATAATTAAGGGACTGTTCGAATCCGAACAGTCCCTTTCACTTATTTGATAGCACCAGCTTCCTCCGCCAGTGCTTCAAATGATTTTTTGGATGATGTTACTAAAATTTTTGTCCCAAGCGGAATCAATGGAAATAATGAGGTAATCACCTCATTTTGCGCCCGGATGCATCCTTGAGATACATATTTTCCAACAGATGCCGGCTGATTGGTGCCATGAATGCCGTAGATTCTGCCATCCGTTTCCCTTGCGTCAAAACCAATCCACCTAGAACCCAGCGGATTCTTCGGGTCACCCCCTGGAATGTCGCTGCGGCGATAGTATGGATTCTCTGCTTTTACCGTAATCGTAAACAGGCCCTCCGGTGTTAAATCCTCTGTCTTTCCCGTGCCGACACTGACCACGGTTTGGACTCTATTCTCACTAATAAAGGCAAGTTCATTATTACTCTTGTTAACAATTACAAATGGGTCACCTGGCAATGGGTTCGACCCCAATGGCCAAATTGGGGATAGGGAAAGTGCCATCAGGATTGACGAAAAGATTTTGATCATAATCATCCTCCTGCCGTTTTCCCCCTAGTTTGTACATTTTTCTGTCGTTCATGCACGTCGTTATAACATTTTTTCTAAGAATTCCTGTGCCCTTTTGCTCTTAGGATTCGTGAAAAATTCGTCTGGGGCGGTATCCTCGACAAGTACTCCGCCGTCAAGAAACAGAACACGGTCCGCGACTTCTCTGGCAAAGCCCATTTCATGGGTAACAATTGCCATTGTCATTCCTGTGTGGGCTAGGTATTTCATTACCTCGAGCACTTCCTTGACCATTTCCGGATCAAGTGCTGAGGTTGGCTCATCAAACAGCATTACCTCAGGCTGCATCGCTAACGCTCTTGCGATGGCCACACGCTGCTTTTGACCGCCGGATAATCTGGTTGGATATTCATTCGCTTTTTCCGATAAGCCTACTTTTTCAAGTAATTCAAAAGCGATTTTTTCCGCCTCCGCTTTTGCTAATCCTTTTACTTTCATCGGGGCATAGGTGAGATTTTGTAAAACCGTTTTGTGTGGGAATAGGTGAAAATGCTGAAACACCATTCCGACATTTTGGCGAATCTTCATGATATTGTTTTTTTTATCAGTAACATCTTGGTCCCCTACCCAGACCCTACCGCCAGTCGGTTCTTCGAGCAGGTTCATGCAGCGTAAAAAGGTAGATTTTCCCGATCCTGACGGGCCAATGATGGCCACGACTTCACCGGAATGAATAGTCGTCGTAATGCCCTTTAACACTTCTAATTTCCCATAGCTCTTATGCAAATCTTCTACCTTAATCACTGCGTCTCATTCTCCTTTCAACCGCTTTTCCTAGGAAGGTCAAGGTGATAACCATTAAGTAATAGATTAAGCCGGCGATTAACAATGGTTCAAAATATGAGTAGTATTCTGCACCCACTTGATAGGAACGGCGCATAATGTCCAGAACCCCAATGGTGGTCACAATCGCAGACTCCTTCGTCAGAGTGATAAATTCGTTCATTAATGCAGGCAGAATGTTCTTAAGGGCCTGCGGCAAGATAATATCCCACATCATTTTTCGGTAAGGTACACCTAACGCCATTGCAGCTTCCTGCTGGCCCTTATCAACTGCGAGAATGCCGGCACGGATAATTTCGGAAATATAAGCTCCTGAATTTAGGGCAAAGGATAACACGGCCGCTGTGTACGCCTCTATCTGAAAGCCAAATATCTGCGGCGAACCAAAATAAATTAACATTAACTGTAAAACAAGCGGGGTCCCGCGAAAGATGGATGTATAAACATCGGCAATCCAGCCGAGTACTTTAAATTTGCTGATTTTAAATAATGAGAGAATAATTCCGAAGATAAACCCTAATATCCCTGCTAGAATAACAATTTTTAACGTAACAATTATTCCTTTTAAAATATAGGGCATGGAAGGAATGAATTGAGTAAAATCTAAGTTCATTCTGTGACTTTCCTTTCCTAGTAAAAATAGTAGAGACGCTTAGAAGAAAATACTTCTTCAAAAGCGTCTCCTAAATTTGAGGAATTATTCCTCGCCGCCGAACCATTTCACAATAAGTTTATCCAGTTCGCCGCTTTCCTTCATTTTCTTTAACTCTTTATTAAACTTTTCTGTTAAGTCGCTATTCTTTGGAAATGCAATGGCAGAACCTGTGTCTTCTGATTCATCATTATTGTAAATAAAGCCTTTAAGATCCTTTTCCTTTGCAAAATACCCTTTTGCTACTGTATCTTCGATAATCGCTGCATCAAATCGGCCTGCTTTAATTTCTTGAATTAAGTCAGGAACACGATTGCGATTTTCAATTTTAATATCTACTGTCTTCGCAATCTCTTTAGCTTGTCCTTCTTGAATGGAACCCAATTGGACCCCAACTGTTTTTCCTTTTAAATCCTCAAGTTTAGTAATCCCGCTGTCTTTATTTGAAACAATCATGAAACCGGCAGTATAATAAATATCACTGAAATCTACGTTTTTCTTTCTTTTTTCAGTTGGTGTCATGCCTGCTAAAACAAAGTCTGCTTGACCTGATTTAAGAGCCTGGATTAAACCGTTGAAGTCCATATCCTTAACTTCCAATTTATAACCAAGCTTGCTAGTGATCGCTTTTGCTAAATCTACATCAAACCCGATAATGTCATCGCTTTTCTTTGAATCAACATATTCAAATGGAGCATAGTCAGCAGAAGTTCCCATTACCAGAACTTTTTTACCTTCGCTCGCTTTGCTTGCCTTTTCCTCTGTACCGCATGCTGCCAGCATTCCAACTGTCAGCATCAATGATAAAGCTAAGATGATTGCTTTTTTCATGTTTGCTCTCCCCCTGAAGTATTTTATTAAAATAGTAGTTTGTGTAATTAATAATTATTCAACGTAATGAATTTTAACACATATAAATAATTATGCAAATATATTTTTAAAAATAAATAAATATTTTCCTAAAGTAATTTTTTCCATAGAAAAAGCCAACCTCATTTATAGAGATTGGCTTACATGAATTAAATTTCTTCGCAATATTTATCAAATTCCTGCTGAAGCTTGGCAACCACTGTTGCTGGGTCAAAGCCTTCAATCTGATGTCTTTCAATCATGGAACAAATCTTTCCGTCCTTTAATAAGGCGAAGGAAGGAGAGGATGGCGGATAGCCTGTGAAATAGCTTCTTGCCTTTTCTGTCGCTTCTTTATCCTGACCGGCAAAAACCGTTACTAGATGATCTGGGCGCTTATCATAATGAACGGAGTAAGCTGCCGCTGGACGGGCAATACCGCCGGCGCAGCCGCAAACAGAATTAATCATGACTAGAGTTGTACCCTTTTGGTTTAAAGCCTCTTCAACCTCATCGGCTGTCTTAAGCTCTTGGTATCCGGCAGTGGAGATTTCCTGACGCGCCTGGCGGACAACATCATTCATAAAAATATTAAAATCCATGCTCATTGAATTCACTCCTTATGTCTTACATACCTACATCATAACAGTTAAAATATGTTTTTTTCAAATGATTATTCCTGATCTGAAAAAGAAAAGCTGCCGATGAATCGGCAGCTATTGATTAGAGTTTATAAATGTCTCATAAAGCTTTTCCACGGCTGTGGCCACAGTTACGTCCCCTGTGATGACTTCGTTTTCATACTTGGGAAGCAAATTCTTCACACCAGGGTGATGAAAGAAATGATAGTGAAGCTGATCAGTGATCATCGAATACAGCCATTCTCTGGATTGAAATTTTCTTCTTTCGTCGAAAACGCCTGAGGCTTTCACAGTCGTTTCGAAGGTTTGGATGACCTTCCAGATATCTGCGATTCCCTCGTCGGTTAAAGACGAACAGGTATAGGCTTTTGTTCCCCATCCCTTTGTGGCCGGCTGGAGAAAATGCAGGATACGGTTATATTCTTTTCTCGTTTTCTCGGCATTTTGCTTATTTGCCCCGTCCGCCTTGTGGACGATGAGGCAATCGGCCAGTTCCATAATGCCTTTTTTCATTCCCTGCAATTCGTCACCAGCACCGGTCAGGACAAGAAGCATGAAAAAGTCGACCATATCACGAATGATAACTTCACTTTGGCCTACACCGACCGTTTCTATTAATATGACATCAAAGCCAGCCGCTTCACAAATCAGCATTGCTTCCCTTGTTTTCCGGTGAACCCCGCCAAGCTTCCCCGCCGTTGGCGATGGACGAATAAATGCTTTTGGATTCCGGGCTAATTTTTCCATTCGTGTTTTATCACCCAGGATACTGCCACCGCTAATCTTTGAGCTAGGGTCAATTGCCAACACAGCAACTTTTAAGCCGAGTTCACATAGATAGGTTCCAAACGCCTCTATAAATGTGCTTTTTCCGGCCCCCGGCACCCCGGTAATGCCGATGCGAATCGACTTTCCGGAGTGCCCAAGCAGTTTTTGCAGGAGCGCTTGCGCTTTTTGAAAATGCTGTTCGGCATTGCTTTCCACAAGGGTAATCGCCCGGGCTAGCAGGCTTCGATCACCTTTTAAGACTCCTTCATACAATTCGTCTAGCGAGGGCTCAGTCGACCCGCGTTTCTGAAAACGGACATTTTTTTGAAAAGTGACTTCACCTGTAATCTGCTCCTGCCCTTTCCTAATGACAGTAGAAAATTTATCCGGCTCATCCGGGTTTGCCCATTCCGGTCTTTGTTCACCCGTCATCTAATTTGCCACTTCCTCGTAACCAAGCTGTCTATATATCTCCTTGATTACCTTTTGTGCAGCTACTGGAATAATTGTACCAGGACCAAAGATGGCAGCCGCACCATTGTCATATAAGAATTGATAATCCTGAGCGGGGATAACGCCGCCGACAACAACCAAAATATCCTCACGGCCGATTTTTTTCAATTCAGCAATAAGCTGTGGAAGGAGCGTCTTATGACCAGCAGCCAGTGAACTCATTCCGATCACGTGAACGTCATTTTCCACAGCTTGCAGGGCTGTTTCCTCCGGTGTTTGGAAGAGCGGGCCGATATCGACATCAAATCCAAGATCGGCAAATGCCGTGGAAATGACCTTCGCCCCGCGATCATGGCCGTCCTGCCCCATTTTCGCAATCAGAATCCGCGGACGTCTGCCTTCATTTTCTAGGAATTCCTCTGTCATTCTTTGGACTTCGGCAATTTCTTCCTCGTTTGTAAAAGAAGTGCTGTAGACGCCGCTGATGGAACGGATGATAGCTTTATGACGCCCCGCCGCTTTTTCTATCGCATCGGAAATTTCGCCTAGCGTCGCTCTTTCGCGTGCCGCCTTGACAGCAAGTTCTAATAGATTTCCTTCGCCAGAAGCAGCCGCATTGGCTAAAGTTATTAAAGCCTCTTGCACTTTCTGTGCATCCCGATTTGCTTTTAAGGAATTTAGTTTTTCGATTTGTTTTAAACGGACAGCTGTATTGTCAATGTCCAAAATATCAATTGGCTCTTCTTTTTCAAGCCGGTAGCGATTGACCCCAATAATCGTTTCTTTCGCAGAGTCGATTTGTGCCTGTCTCCTTGCGGCCGCCTCTTCAATTTTCATCTTTGGCAGCCCGGTTTCAATAGCCTTCGCCATTCCGCCGAGATTTTCAATCTCCTCGATATGTGTCCAAGCCCGCTTGATTAATTCATCGGTCAGTTTTTCCACATAGTAGGAGCCTGCCCACGGGTCGATAACCTTGGTTATGCCCGTTTCTTCTTGTAAAAATAACTGCGTATTACGAGCAATCCTTGCTGAAAAGTCTGTCGGCAGGGCAATCGCTTCATCCAACGCATTTGTGTGAAGAGATTGTGTGTGGCCCATTGCCGCCGCATGCGCTTCAATCAGCGTCCGGGTTACATTATTAAACGGATCCTGCTCGGTCAAACTCCAGCCTGATGTTTGCGAATGGGTACGGAGTGCCATTGATTTTTCGTTTTTCGGATGGAAGGATTTCATCATTTTTGCCCAGATATATCTTGCAGCCCGCATTTTGGCCACTTCCATGAAGTAGTTCATACCGATGGCCCAGAAAAAGGACAGTCTTGGGGCAAATGAATCAATTTCGATTCCGGCTTTAAGTCCGGTTCTTACATACTCCAAGCCGTCCGCTAACGTATAAGCGAGTTCGATATCGGCAGGTGCTCCGGCCTCCTGCATATGATAGCCAGAAATACTAATGCTATTAAACTTAGGCATGTATTTGGACGTATATTCGAAGATATCGGCAATGATCTTCATCGACATTTCTGGCGGATAAATATACGTATTCCTGACCATGTACTCTTTTAGAATATCATTTTGAATCGTTCCGGACAGTTTTTCCTGGCTGACTCCCTGTTCTTCGGCCGTTACGATGTAAAAAGCCAGTACCGGAAGAACGGCGCCATTCATCGTCATGGAAACGGACATTTGATCGAGCGGAATCCCGTCAAAGAGGGTTTTCATATCGAGCACTGAATCAATTGCCACCCCAGCTTTGCCAACGTCACCAACTACCCTTGGATGGTCAGAGTCATAGCCGCGGTGAGTGGCCAGGTCAAATGCCACCGATAAGCCTTTTTGCCCCATCGCCAGATTGCGGCGGTAAAAGGCGTTACTCTCTTCGGCAGTGGAGAAGCCGGCATACTGCCTGACTGTCCAAGGACGGTTCACATACATGGTCGGATATGGTCCCCTTGTATATGGAGGAAGCCCCGGCAGGCTGCCGAGCTGTTCTGTCCCTTCTCGGTCTTCCTTTGTATAAATCGGTTTTAGCTTTATTTGTTCATTGGTTTCGAACAGTAAATCATCAAGAGAGGATGCAATCTCTCTATCCACTTTTTCCCGCCATGCTTCTTCCGTGATAAAATTCTGGTTCTCAAACAGTATTGCGTTTTGAAAATCAGGCTTTTGTTTGTTCAAGAGAGTTCACCTCCATGTCAGATAGGATTTCATCGATGGTTTCACAGCAATTGCTTTTTACATGAATAAACTGCTTTACTCCCTCTTCGTACCACTGGGCCTGCAGTTCTTTTTCAGGAAGTCCAGCTAGAAGGAAGATTAGGTTTGGAAACTCAGATTTTAACGCTGTCAGCATATCATGTCCGGTTTGTTCGTACTGTTCATTTGTTCCGCAAATGCAGACAAAGTTAGTTTTTAAGTCTATGATAAATTGTCTTGCATCCTCTATCGTGTGGACCGGCTTGCTTTCTGCAGGATGGATTCCTCCAGCTGCAAGGAAGCCCTTCATGAAATCAAGTCTTGGTTTATACTGCTTTAGTTCGCCAAGACATAGCATGCCGACTGAAGGTGCAGCACCTGTTTTTTCCTGTAATAGGTTTGCCTTGAAGCGAAGCTCCTCATAGGGTCCTGCTAATCTGCGCTGAGGGATGGCCTCAAAGTCTTTGGTGGCTGCGGCAATTTTTATTGGCTGGTTTTGGCTAGGTACCGCTTCATCCAATTTTGCATAAACATTAGTCCCGACGATACTTTGCTTTCTTGTTTGAATATCGAGGTTCTTTTTTTCATAAACAGTAGCAATTTGCTGCTGAAGCCAGTTTGACTTTAATGTCTCCAAAATGCCTCCCTCAGCCTCAATTTCCTTGAAAAATTCCCATGCACTTTCCGCTAACTGATTGGTCAGCGTCTCCACATACCAAGAGCCGCCTGCGGGGTCAACCACCTTCTGCAAGTGTGCTTCTTCTTTTAAAATTAGCTGGATATTGCGGGCAATCCTCTCAGAGAAAGAAGTAGGCCCGGTCAATTCATTAAACGGATCCACATGCAAATATTGGGCGCCCCCTAAAACGGCGGCAAATGCCTCGTTGGCGGACCGAAGGATATTGACATGATGGTCAAAAACAGTTTTTGTAAAAGATGAGGTTGTGGCAGCAATCTGCATACCCCTTGCTTCCGCTTCGGCACCGTAAAGTTCCGCAATCCGCATCCAGAGTACGCGGGCTGCTCTAAGCTTGGAGAGTTCCATAAAAAAGTTGCTGCCGATGGAAAATTGGAAAATCATTTTTGATAGAGCTTTTTCAATGTTCATGCCATTATCAAGAAGCTCCTGTAAGTAATAGACTCCTGTGGCTGCAGCGATCCCGAGCTCTTGAACAGCGTTAGCTCCGCCATTATGGTACGAAGTGGTGTCAACAAGAACAGTACGTAAATCAGGAAACTTTCCATCTGCTTGCAGGATTTGACTTGTCCGTTCTTTAAGTAATTCCTCTTGGATTGATCCAACTTCTGCAAATAGGGAAACAGGGTCATTGCCTATGTAGCCTGTAAGGTTTGTTCCATCACTATACTGGCCGGCAAGATTTTTTAAAATGTCATTCTGTTCCCATCTGGCGTTGATAGCAAATGGGTATTTTTTCTCTAAACCCGCCAATAAATCTGGAAAACTATTGTTTTTCGAAACTTCAAAGGAAAGCGCAGTTTGTCCCTTTTCAATTGCCATTTGAAGCTTTTGTTTAAGTTCCTCGGGTGTTTGATAAGATATTTTCTGGGCAACTTTCCATTCGTCTGTTACATATCCTAATGGGGCAATTCCCCTTCTAAAATCAGATCCTCCAGGATAGTCAGGTACCTGTTGTTCGTCCTGCTCGGTATAAAGCGGTTTCAAAACAATGTCCTCATAGGTGGTACTTTGTAATAATTCAGCCTTTTTCCCTTTTAATGATTTCTCGGCCTGTTCCTTCCAATCATCTATTGTTTTTACAGGGAAAGACTGATTACGTATATTTTCCAAACTCCTCATCCCCCTTCTGCATTTTATTGAACTAATATTCAATTAATTCTATTTTAGGGTACAACCTCGATTCAGGCAACCGTTATAATTGAGGGGATTTTGGTGTTTCCGTTTTTATTGGGAATTTTCCTGGCATATTAAGGGGTTTTGTACTTGATTTGGTTATGAAGGACATTTTCATGCTTTCCTCAGTGGATTTTGTCCTTCATTCACCTTATGAAGGACATTTTCATGCTTTCCTCAGTGGATTTTGTCCTTCATCCGCCTTATGAAGGACATTTTCATGCTTTCCTCAGTGGATTTTGTCCTTCATCCACCTTATGAAGGACATTTTCATGCTTTCCTCAGTGGATTTTGTCCTTCATCCGCCTTATGAAGGACATTTTCATGCTTTCCTCAGTGGATTTTGTCCTTCATCCGCCTTATGAAGGACATTTTCATGCTTTCCTCAGTGGATTTTGTCCTTCATTCACCTTATGAAGGACTTTCCCCTTCTTAAGAACAATTTTGTCTTTAAGAACTAATCAAGCCGCCAATTAAAAAATTGGCGGCATTATCAGTATGATTATTAATAAATAGTTGTATTATCTTTAGACATATTTTCAATAATCCCTTTCACCCTAGCTAGGAACCGGCCGCAAACAAGCCCGTCAAGAACACGGTGATCTAAAGACATACAAAGATTAACCATATCACGAACAGCAATCATCCCGTTATTCATGACAACAGGGCGTTTCACAATCGATTCGACCTGTAGGATTGCGGCCTGCGGATAGTTGATGATGCCCATAGATTGAACAGAACCGAATGAGCCCGTATTGTTGACGGTAATCGTTCCACCTTGCATATCCTCCGAACGAAGCTTTCCGGACCGCACCTTCACGGCAAGATCAGAGATTTCACGGGCAATACCTTTAATTGTTTTCTCATCGGCATTTTTGATGACAGGCACGAATAACGCGTCATCTGTGGCGACTGCAATCGAAATATTGATATCCTTCTTTTGAATAATCTTGTCGCCGGCCCACATCGAATTAATCTGCGGGAATTCTTTTAGAGCTTGAGAAACGGCTTTAACAAAGAAAGCAAAGAACGTTAGATTGAAGCCTTCTTTTTTCTTGAATTCATCTTTTATGGAATTGCGGTAGTCAACAAGGTTGGTGGCATCGACTTCCACCATTGTCCAGGCATGCGGTATTTCATGCTTGCTGCGCAGCATGTTCGTGGCAATCGCTTTGCGAACGCCAGTAACTGGAATTTCGATATCTCCCGCTAACACCGGAACCGATACGGCAGGTGCCGGCGCAATAGCTGCTGGAGCAGGCTGACTTGGAGCCGCTGCCTCCTGAACAGGCAGTTTACTAGCTGCTTGCACTGGTGCCTCCGCTTTTTGTCCTGCTGCTGGAATATTACCAGACTCAATGATTTGCAATAAATCCTTACGGGTTATCCTGCCCCCAGCACCGGTACCTAAAACCTGCGTTAAATCAATGCCATGCTCCTGAGACAACTTAAGAACAGCAGGCGAATACCTGGCCCGATTCCCCTGATCCACAGGAGTGGCAATTCCGTTCCCTCCAACCGGTTTTTGTTCAGGTGCGGAAACAGCTGCCTCCGGAGCAGGAGCGCCGCCTTCCGTTTCAATCGTACAGATAATCTCCCCAACAGCCATTGTATCGCCTTCTACAGCAATGAGTTCCTTAATCACACCTGAAAAAGAAGAAGGAACTTCCGCGTTAACCTTATCTGTCATCACCTCTGCCAGAGGGTCGTATTTATTTACCTTATCTCCAACAGAGACTAACCATTTGCTGATCGTACCTTCCGTTACACTTTCGCCTAACTGCGGCATTTTAATTTGTTCAGTTGCCACTATTTCATCCTCCTAAAACTAAAACTCCGCAAGCTCGCGCATTGCTTTTTCGACCTTATCAGGATTCACCATAAAGAATTTTTCCATTGTTGGCGCATATGGCATTGCTGGAACATCCGGACCAGCTAACCTTTTTATCGGAGCGTCCAGTTCAAACAGGCAATGCTCGGCAATAATGGCGGCAACCTCACTCATAATGCTGCCTTCTTTATTGTCCTCTGTGACAAGCAGTACCTTGCCTGTTTTCGATGCTGCTTCGATAATCGCTTCTTTATCTAGCGGATAAACAGTACGCAAATCCAAAATTTGCGCAGATATGCCATCTTTGGCTAATTTCTCTGCCGCTTGCAGGGCAAAATGCACGCAAAGCCCGTAAGTGATAACGGTGATGTCCTCTCCTTCACGCTTTACATCTGCTTTACCAATTGGCAGGGTATAATCTTCGGTAGGCACTTCACCTTTAATTAAGCGGTAGGCCCGTTTATGCTCGAAAAATAACACCGGGTCATTATCGCGAATGGCAGCTTTTAAAAGTCCCTTTACATCATATGGGGTGGATGGCATCACAATTTTTAAGCCTGGCTGATTTGCAAATACGGCCTCAACTGATTGTGAATGATACAAAGCTCCATGAACGCCGCCGCCATATGGGGCGCGGATCACAATCGGACAGCTCCAATCGTTATTAGAACGATAGCGGATCTTTGCCGCCTCGGAAATAATTTGGTTTACTGCGGGCATAATAAAATCAGCGAACTGCATTTCCGCAATTGGCCGCATTCCGTACATGGCGGCCCCGATTCCGACACCAGCTATCGCTGATTCCGCCAGCGGCGTATCAATTACGCGCTCTTCACCAAATTGTTCATACAGTCCTTGTGTAGCCTTAAAAACGCCGCCTTTTCGCCCCACATCTTCACCAAGAACAAAAACTCGTGAGTCTCTCTCCATTTCCTCGCGAATAGCCATAGTAACTGCATCAATATATGAAATAACTGCCATATTTCCTCCCCCTAACGATCCCCGTATACATATTTCAATGCATCCACTGGCGCTGCATAAGGCGCATTTTCTGCATAGTCAGTGGCTTCATTGACGATTTGCATGACGCGGTCATTGATTTCCTGCTCCAATACATCATTCAACACGCCGGTTTCCTTCAGATATGCACCAAAGGTGATGATTGGATCCTGCGATTTTGCCTTTGCTACCTCGTCAGGCGCCCGGTATGAGCGGTCATCATCGTCAGAAGAATGCGGAGTTAAACGATAAGAAACAGTTTCAACTAAAGTCGGGCCCTCGCCGCGGCGCCCGCGCTCGGCCGCTTCCTTAACAACTTTATAAACCTCTAACGGGTCATTGCCGTCTACTGTATAGCCGGGCATGCCATAACCGATGGCACGGTCAGAAACCTTCTCACACCCCAATTGTTTTTCAATTGGCACAGATATCGCATATTTATTATTTTCACACATAAAAATAACCGGGAGTTTATGAACACCAGCAAAGTTGGCACCCTCATGGAAATCCCCCTGATTCGAGGATCCTTCCCCGAACGTAACAAAGGAAACAAAGTCCTTCTTCTCCATTTTACCAGCAAGAGAAATCCCCACCGCATGAGGAACTTGCGTAGTTACCGGCGATGAACCGGTGACGATCCGATTCTTCTTTTGCCCAAAATGTCCCGGCATCTGCCGTCCTCCGGAGTTAGGGTCCTCTGCTTTGGCGAAACCTGACAGCATCAACTCTTTTGGCGTCATCCCAAACGTTAATACAACACCCATATCACGGTAATAGGGCAATACATAGTCTTTTTCCCGGTCTAGGGCAAAGGCAGCACCTACCTGTGCAGCCTCCTGCCCTTGGCAGGATATTACAAATGGTATTTTACCTGCACGGTTCAACAGCCACATCCGCTCATCGATACGGCGGGCCAAAAGCATCGTTTCAAACATTTCCAGCACTTTTTCATCGCTTAAGCCTAAAGCTTCATGACGCTTTTCCACCATTAACTTCATTCCTCCCGTTTGTTCGCTTTAAATCATTTCTCTTCCAAAAACCTATCCATGTATGGCCTTCCCATCAACAGCCAATGCCGCCTCGCCAATTGCTTCCGAAAGGGTTGGATGAGGATGGATGGTGTGGGCAATTTCCCATGGTACAGCATCTAGCACCATCGCAAGGCCGGCTTCCGAAATCATATCAGTAACATGAGGACCAATCATATGCACCCCTAAAATATCATCGGTCTCCTCATCGGCAATAATTTTAACAAATCCATCTGCTTCACCGAATACAAGGGCTTTCCCAATTGCTCGGAAAGAAAATTTCCCCACCTTTACTTTATGCCCATTTTCCTTTGCTTGATTCTCGGTAATGCCGACACTGGAAACCTCCGGACTGCTGTAAATGCATCTGGAAACTAGGTCATAATTAAGCGGTGACGTTTTTTCAGCAGCAATATGCTCGACAGCAATAATCCCTTCATGCGAGGCAACATGGGCAAGCTGCAGCCCGCCTATCACATCACCAATGGCATATATATGGGATTCTTTTGTTTGGAAAACCTCATTCGTTACAATAAAACCTTTTTCAATTTGAATCTCTGTATTATCAAGTCCAATGCCCTCTGTATTGGCCTGCCGCCCTACCGAAACAAGCAGCTTTTCCGCTTTGAACTCTTTCACTGAACCCTTTACTTCTGCCGAGATGGCCACTCCATTATCTTTCACCAATGTTTCAGGAAGAACTTTTGCGCTTGTAATAATATTAATCTTCCGCTTCTTCATCAAACGCTGCATTTCTTTCGAAATCTCGTGATCCTCCGTCGGTATGATTCGGTCCGCGTACTCAAGAACCGTCACCTCTACACCAAAATCGGAAAGCATCGAGGCCCACTCAATTCCAATTACTCCACCGCCTACAATAATGATCGAGCTGGGAAGGGCTTCAAGCTGAAGGGCTTCATCAGAGGACATGATGTATTCGCCGTCAATGTCAAGACCTGGCAATGTCCGGGGTCTTGACCCGGTCGCGATAATGACATTCTTCGGTATGAGCATTTCATTTTCAGAACCATTGTTCATTTCAACGGAAATGGTCCCTGGCATCGGCGAAAAAATCGAAGGTCCCAATATCCGGCCAATTCCTTCAAAAACATCGATTTTCCCCTGCTTCATTAGATGCTGGACACCTTTATGCAACTGGTCAATAATTTTGTTTTTTCGTTCTTGAACCTTGCCAAAATTAACCGAAACATCTCCAGTGATCACACCGAATTCATCGCTACGCTTTGCCGTTGCAAACACTTCCGCACTTCTGAGCAGTGCCTTACTTGGAATACAGCCTTTATGAAGACAGGTACCTCCAAGTTTGCCTTTTTCAACAATTGCTGTTTTCAAACCAAGCTGTGAGGCGCGGATCGCCGCTACATAGCCGCCGGTCCCTCCGCCAAGTATGACCAAATCATATTCTTGTGCCATTTGGTTCCCTCCCAAATTCCCCTAAATTTTCACTGTTTTAAATTTCCCTGGGTAATCCTTAACCTCTTCTTCTCCGAGTAAGACACGAAGTGCCCCTTCTGCTAACGCCTGCAGCTCATTTTCACCCGGGTGGACAATTACGTCTGCAATCCAGTTTATCCGATCAATAATTGATTTAACAAATTCTTTACCATATGCCAAGCCGCCTGTTAAACAAATAGCATCTACTTTTCCGGACAGAACAGCGCTGGCAGAGCCAATTTCTTTTGCCACCTGGTACGCCATTGCCTCATAGATTAGCTTTGCCTCCTGATCTCCAACCGCGATTCGTTGCTCAACCTGCAGTGCATCATTTGTACCAAGGTACCCGACAAGCCCGCCTTGGCCGACCAGCTTTTTCATAATTTCTTCCCTGAAATATTCACCTGAATAGCATAAAGCTACTAAATCACCAGCCGGAACCGTTCCGGCACGCTCCGGACTGAAGGGACCATCGCCATTGAGGCCATTATTGACATCGACGACCCTGCCCTGTTTATGTACTCCGATGGTAATTCCGCCCCCCATATGGGTAACAATCAAATTTAATTCGCTGTATTTTTTTCCAAGCTCTTTGGCAGCCCGTCTGGCGACAGCTTTTTGATTTAACGCATGAAAAATGCTTTTTCTTTCGATTAATGAAAAGCCTGAGATTCTGGCGATGGGGTCAAGCTCATCGACAACAACCGGGTCTACAATATATGAAGGAATATTAAGTCCCAAACCGATTTCAAAGGCAATGATACCGCCGAGATTAGATGCATGCTGACCTGAATAACCTTTCTTAAGGTCTTCTAGCATTTGGCTGTTAACTGCATATGTTCCGCCCTCGATTGGACGCAGCAAGCCGCCACGCCCACAGACAGCGTTTAATTTCGAAAGATTGATTCCTGCATGATCCAGTGTCTCCAAAATCATATTCTTTCTGAATTCATACTGGTCAATAATATTAGCAAAAGTATTAAGAATCTCTATGTCATGTCGAAGGTTTTTTTCAAAAATGGAAATTTCATTATCGAATATTCCAATTTTTGTGGAGGTGGAACCGGGGTTTATGACGAGAATTCGATATTCTTTATTTGGCAACGGATAAACCTCCAATTTACTTCTGAAACACTTGGCTTTCGAATATTAAAGGCAAAGACGCTGAATTTTCCCATTCAGCGCTTTTCCAAAGTATTTCAGTTGTTTCTATCTAGTTCTTCTTCTGCTTAAAATATTGTGGCCATTTTGCAGGAATTGGCTTCTGGAATTGCGCATTCTCTCAATCCGTTCCTCTGCCATGCGGTCTGCCGCCACGTAGGTTGGAATGCCATCCCGCTTAGAAATTTCAATCACTTTTTCAATGCTGTTGTAGATGGTTTCTACTTTTTTCATAGCGCGCTCATAGTTATAGCCATATAATTCATCCGCAACATTGATGACTCCGCCCGCATTTATGACGTAATCAGGTGCATATACGATTCCCATTTCATGAATGAGGTCACCATGACGGGTTTCTTTTAATTGGTTATTAGCAGAACCAGCAATTACTTTTGCTTTCAATTGTGGGATCGTATCGTCATTAACCGTTGCACCTAGAGCACATGGAGCATAAATTTCACACTCTACTCCATAGATTTCATTTGGGTCCACTGCACGGGCGCCAAATTCTTCTACTGCACGGTTAACGGCTTCCCTATTTATATCTGTAACGATTAACTGGGCACCTTCTTCATGTAAATGACGGCAAAGACTATAAGCTACATTTCCAACCCCTTGGATTGCGACTACCTTTCCTTCAAGGGAATCAGAACCAAATGCCGCCTTCGCTGCGGCTTTCATTCCACGGTATACACCGTATGCCGTTACCGGAGAAGGATTTCCTGATGAACCGAATGCGGGAGAAATACCAGTAACATAGTCAGTTTCTTCATGAATCAAGTCCATGTCCGCAACAGTTGTTCCAACGTCTTCCGCTGTAATATAGCGTCCATTTAAGCCTTGAACATATCGACCGAAAGCACGGAACATTTCTTCGTTTTTATCCTTGCGCGGATCGCCGATGATAACCGTTTTACCGCCGCCAAGATTTAATCCTGCTGCCGCATTTTTGTATGTCATCCCTTTAGCCAGTCTTAACGCATCTTCGATTGCCGCTTCTTCTGATTCATATGTCCACATCCGTGTACCGCCAAGTGCCGGTCCCAAGGTTGTATCATGAATGGCGATAATCGCTTTTAATCCGGATTGTTTATCTTGGCAGAACACTACCTGCTCATAATCATATTGCTCTAGGTACTTAAATATTTCCATGTTAATTCCTCCTCTGAAAAATAAGCGTACTAGTACTATACAGAACACAATGCCAATGCCAGCGAATATAGCTTGCTCTCAGCCGAATCGGCTCTTGAAGTCAAGACGATCGGTGCTTTTGCTCCTGAGATGACGGCACCCACTTTGGCATTTGCAAAATAAATTAATGATTTATATAAGGCATTTCCAACTTCAATCGCAGGTACTAATAGAATGTCAGCTTCCCCTGCAACCTCGCTCTGAATCCCTTTGTGCTCGGCAGCAAGCGCCGAGATGGCGTTATCCAATGCAAGCGGGCCATCAATAAGGCAGCCTTTTATTTGTCCCCTTCTGTTCATCATGGTTAACGCAGCAGCATCCAGGGTTGCCTGCATGGCAGGGTTTACTTCTTCGACAGCCGCAATCGGCGCGATCTTTGGGGTTTCAATCCCAATAGCCTTTGCCAAAGAGACGGCATTGTTGGTGATTTGAACCTTTTGCTGTAAATCCGGAGCAATATTCATAGCTGCGTCCGTTACGATAATAAAGCGTTCAAATCCTGGTACTTCGAATACTGCCGTGTGGGATAGTACATTCCCTGTCCGTAAGCCAAATTCCTTATTTAAAACAGATTTTAAAATAATATTAGTAGGAAGATTCCCCTTCATTAACACATGAGCCTCTTTGCTTGAGACAGCTTTAACAGCGAAATCTGCCGCTTCGGCTAATGAGGCAGTATGGATAATCGTAAGACGATTCTCGCTATTTGCATCTATCCCTTTCAATTGAAGGATGGGTTTGATTTTTTCTTGATCACCAAATAGTAAAAAATGAGCCAGGTTACGATTTAGCGCATCAAGGACTGCTTCAATCACTTCCTCGTCTTCTGCAGCCGCGACTGCAACTGTTTTAGCATCATTTTGGGTTGCTTTGTCAATCAATGTTTCAAGCAGCAAGCTATCATCAACCCTTTCACCTTTCCTGCAACTCCATATATTTAACTTGCAATAATCATGCCAAAGTTCCTTTTATGAAAACGCTTTATTTTACAGATTGCAAACATGCAATAAATTTCACACCTTGAAGTTTATTGCATGCTATTATTTTCAAGATTGTATTTTTCCAGCTTATAATATAAGTTTCTCACCGAAAGTCCAAGGGCTTTGGCGGTTTGTGTTTTATTTCCGTTGAGGCGGGCCAATGTTTGCTGGATAATCTTTGCCTCATGCTTTTCTATCATTTCTGATAATGTGCCCTCTAAAGAGATTGAATCCTGTATCTGATCATCGGAATGATCATTATGTAGCTTATTACTTGTTAGTTGCGGCAAATGAGGGACATCAATGAGCGTTTCGGAATAGTTCATAAAAATAATCGCTCTGCCAAGTATATTCTCCAGTTCTCTGACATTCCCTGGCCAGTCATATTCCATCAAAAAATGTAAAGCAGCCTGCGTAATCCCTTCTACGTTCCGGCCGTAGTCACGGTTAATTTTTTGAATCAGCCGTTCTGATAACGAGGGGATCTCCTCTTTCCGTTTTCTCAATGGGGGAATGTGGATAGGCATACGATTCAAACGATAGTATAAGTCTTCCCTAAAGCTTCCCTTCGCAATACCCTTTTCTAAATTGACATTAGTAGCTGCAATGATTCGTACATTGATAGTCATTGGTTTAGTTCCACCTACACGGATAATTTCATTTTCCTGCAGAACTCGAAGGAGCTTCGCCTGGGTATTTGCGGACAGCTCGCCTATTTCATCAAGAAAAATACTTCCGTTATTAGCTTCCTCAAACAGACCTCGCTTTCCTCCCCTTATCGCTCCTGAAAACGCCCCCTCTTCATAGCCAAACAGTTCACTTTCAAGCAGCGATTCGGATATAGCTGCACAATTCACTCGGATAAACTTGTTATATTTTCGGTCGCTCGCATTATGGATCGCATGGGCAAACAATTCTTTACCTGTACCTGATTCACCGCGCAGAAGAACTGTCGCCGGGGTTTTTGCTCCCAATTTGGCCTGCTCAATGGCAAGCATCATTTCATCCGATTTTCCGATAATATCCTCAAATGTATATTTTGCTTCAAGCTTACGAATTAACTGTCTGGCCCTGTTTAATTCCCTGCTTAGCGATTTCATTTCTGACATATCATGAATGACCCCAACGCTGCCTTTCAATTTCCCGGTTACGATGATCGGTGCCACATTAACGATGACTTCCCGTTTGTGGGGTCCTACCCGCATTGGTACACCTCTCACAGCCCTTCTAGTTTGCAGCACCTTCATGTGCATACTTTCACCTTCGGAAATATCAGCTGTTGCAGGTTTTCCGATTACTTCCTCCTTCGTGAGCCCTGTTAATCTTGTATAGGCGGGATTAATAAGGATTCCCCGGCCCTCTTCATCCACGACTGAAATGGCATCGTCACTAGAATGAATAATCGCTTGGAGCATTGTCTGAATCTCTTTTAAATCGGTGATTTCCTCAGCAAGCTTTACCACTTCGGTTATATCCTTAAAAACGGCAAGAGCACCGATTAAAGTTCCATTCTCCTCAACAATAGGAATCCTAGTTGTGATAATCTTGCGGCCATTCCCCAAGACCATTTCCTGATTTGTTTCGATTCTTCTAGTTTGCAAAATAATCGGCAGCCGGCTATGAGGAATGATCTCTGTGACATATTGACCGATTGTCTCCTCTTTGTCTACCCCCATCATTTCTTCGGCTCTTCGATTAAAAAGAAAGATATATCCTTGATGGTCAATAACCACCATTCCATCATTGGTCGAATTAAAAATAAGCTCCTGAAGATAGGATTCATATTGATGCTTTTCAATTAACTCTTCTTTTTCTTCCATTAATTTAGAGACAAGAAAGGCGACACTACCTGGGATTAAAATCGTTTTTTGATTTTTTTCGTTTCGTAATTTTTGAAAAACATGTTCATCGCCTGTTACTTCAATGATGATGTCAAGGTTTTCGGTTAAAAAGGGTTGCCAATCCGTTCCGGTTTTGATTCCTTCCTTTTGGGCTAAAAGGATACCGGGGGCATCTAAGTTCCGGTCAATTACGACAGAGACGTTAAGCACTTCCGATTCTTTTAAAATTTTTAAAATGGCACTTCCGCCTTTTCCGGCCCCGACTATCATGATATTTTGCATAAAATCCGCCCCTATGTATAAAAGTACGCAAAATTTTTCTATTCTAGATTGTTTATTATGCAATTTTTTTCAGATTAATTGTAAACCGTAACCCGCATCTTGACAAATTAAAACCATGTACTATTATTTTTATGTGATATGCTTAAATAAAAAGCGGAAGGATATTTTTATGAAGCGGATTATTGCCCTCATCATTTTAGTCATCCCTGGATTTTTGGCAGCGGTTGGAATTAAATTAATGCGTGATATGACCTTTGGGGTTCTGCAAGCACCATTTCCGAAATTATGGCTTCAATTTATCGTCGGATTACTCTTACTTTTAGGCGGTTTAGGATTTGTAGCCGGATTTATCCTTTATCGCGACCGTAAAAGAAATAAGGTACAGGCTCGATTTAAGGAAACGAGGACCAAAAAATAAAAGAGGCCGTGGTCACGGTCTCTTTTCATATTGTTTTCGAACCTTTCTGGCCTTAACCGGGTTATCTGTGATAATTGCGGTACAATTCACATTAAACAGGCGATGCATATCCGCTTCGCGATTAACCGTATACGGCCGTACAGCGATACCATTTTCCATTGTCGTTTTGACAATTTGGTCTGGTATCGTGGAATGCTTTGGATGAATCCCACTTGCCTTTATTGATTGCGAATAAACCCACGGCATGTATATGCTTTCGATAAAAAGCGGTGCTGTTTCAATTTCCGGCGCTAAACGATAACTGTTAACAATGCTATAATGATTGAAAGAAGAAATGATAATCCGATCCGACAGATTATATTTACTTACCATTTCTATCACCTTTTGTTCCATTCCTTCATATGGAATGAGACCATTTTTAAACTCAATATTGCATAAGAGCTTGTTTGTTTTCATCCATTCCAGAACTTCTTCCAGAGCTGGAATTGGTTCTTTTTTAAACCCCTTGTTATTGGCGTTAAATTTCCTGATTTCTCTGTATGAAAAGTCTTTCACAAAGCCATTCCCGTTTGTAGTCCGATCAATTTTTTCATCATGAATGACAACGATTTCGCCATCATTTGTTAATTGGACATCAAGCTCTAACCCGTCGGCACCCGCTTTTTCTGCTGCTATAAAAGAACTCATCGTATTTTCAGCATAAGATGAGGAAAAACCGCGGTGAGCAAATATTTGTGTCATTTTTTCACTTCCTTAAACTAGATTGGAGGGTCTTGTATGAAACCTTTACAAATAACACCTGAAACTGCAGTCAAACTGGCCGAAAAACTAAAAGTTCCACTAGAACAGATTATGCATATGCCACAGCATATTCTCATTCAAAAATTAATGGAATTGGAAAAAGAAAATACAAAGTAAACGAAAACTCGCCGATTGGCAAGTCCGATAGGACGAAGAAAGAGGCGTAGTTGAATTTATGCTTTCCTATTAGCTAAAAAATTGCACAATAAAAAGCCTCAAACCTATGAGGCTTTTTTATTATTATTCCTTTCAAGAGGCCTTATGCTCCAAACGAAGCTTGTCAGCCACCATCGCGATGAATTCCGAATTGGTCGGCTTTGCTTTAGACATGCTGACGGTATAGCCAAATAGGGATGAAATGGAATCGATATTTCCGCGGCTCCACGCTACTTCAATGGCATGGCGGATGGCCCGTTCCACGCGGCTAGCGGTTGTATTATATTTTTTGGCAATATCAGGATATAACACTTTTGTAATCGAGCCGAGCAGTTCAATATCATTAAATACCATCGCAATGGCTTCGCGCAAATATAAGTACCCTTTAATGTGAGCAGGTACACCAATTTCATGGATAATGCTTGTAATGCTGGCATCGAGATTCTTGGGTTTTGCATCTGACTGTGTTCGATAGGTGGAGGCGGAAACCTTCCGTGCGGAGAATGAGCTTCTGCTGCCGCTGACCTGACGAATGTGGCTGCCTAAATTCTCCATATCAAAAGGCTTTAGGATAAAATAGGAGGCACCAAGCTCCACGGCTTTTTTCGTAACATCTTCCTGGCCAAAAGCTGTTAACATAATGACATTTGGCAATACTCCCTTTTTCAACTCGCGAAGGCGCTCCAGTACTGCCAACCCGTCAAGATGAGGCATGATAATATCAAGAACAAGTACATCTGGGTCAATCGTGTTTAACATATCCAGGCATTCCTGGCCATTATGGGCAACTCCTGCCACTTCCATGTCATCTTGAGAAGAAATGTAATCCTCCAATAACCCTACAAGTTCTCTATTGTCATCTACGACACATACTTTTATCTTCTTCAACTCCGGTTCCTCCTCAACTTATCACAATTCTCTATTTTGTAAATGTCAAAAATCCTCTAATTCTATTCTAAATTAGAAATTCGACAATGCAACAAAAAATCCTCTCATTTTTTTAATATTTCTTAAAATAGTGATAAAATCTTAGCTTTTCTTAATTTTTCTCGTTAATTCGACGAAAAACGCTATTTTTCCAAATTATAACTAAATTTTGTCGAAAAATCTATACCAAAGAAAAAGCAAAATAGGTAAATTATCCTATTTTGCTTATCATTTAACTTGCTTTATTTTTCGGCATTTCGTATATGTTAATTCCGGCTTCATTTAACATCCATTCAATGTGTACCCCGTAACCGGAGGTCGGATCATTCACAAACACATGGGTGACAGCGCCGATTAATTTTCCATCTTGAATTATTGGGCTGCCGCTCATCCCTTGGACGATTCCACCTGTTTTTTCAAGCAGTTTCGGGTCGGTCACTTTGATGACCATGCCTTTTGTCGCCGGAAACTTTTGCGGAATTGTACTAACAATTTCTACGTTAAATTCTTCTACTTTGTCATCATCGACCACTGTCAAAATCTTAGCTGGGCCTTCTTTTACTTGATGGGATAAGGCAATTGGCAGTGGTTTATCTAATACTCCGTTTTTTAATTCTTTGTTCAATTCACCAAAAATTCCAAAAGGACTATTCTTTTTAATATTTCCTACAATTTCACGATCTGATGAGAAACGGGCCAGTTTTTCACCGGGGTCACCGTTGCTTCCCTTTTCAATGGAAGTCACCGTAGAGCGGACAATTTGTCCATCTTCTACGACAATTGGCTGCTTTGTATCCATATCCGAGATAACATGACCAAGCGCACCATATTTCTTTGATTGCGGGTGAATAAATGTCATCGTTCCGATGCCCGCTGCCGAATCCCTAATATACAAACCAAGTTTATAGCTGTTTTCTCCTTTATCCTTCAAAGGAGTCAATTTTGTTGTAAATTTACCGCTTTCACGGCTGATTGCCATTTCAAGCGGTTTTCCATCCTGCCCAGCACTTTGAACGAATGGCGCGACATCAGCCATTTTTTCAATCTTATTTCCATTAATTTCTGTAATGATATCGCCAACTTTTATTCCTGCAATTTCGCCTGGAGATTTCTTTCCGTTTTCAGTATTGACTTGGTGGTGACCAACCACTAATACGCCAACTGTATTTAATTTTACACCAATCGACTGTCCGCCAGGAATCACTCGAAAATCCTTTAAGACATTTACATCGACCTTTTTAATGGGGATACCTGCAAACTCTAATAACATTTCGTTCTTACCGTTTTCCGATGCTTTTACAGCGACTGAATGGCTTTCCTGATCAAGTGTGATATTAGAATTGGGTGTTTGGACCGAAGCTGAAACAAATGCAGCCTTTTTAAAGCTAAAATCCTGCCCCTCAAAAAGGGTAATATCCTTCGGAACACTTAAATACTCACGCATAGGCTGAAAAAAAATAAGGCTGAATAATGAAACAAGGAGAATTCCACCAATTATTTTTCTAACGATTTCTAATTTCAAATCTTTTCACTCTCCTCGCTTCTTTTTCTGCTGTTGAAATGGCTACATCTTTAATTTTGCCTCCTTGACAATCATTTATAACTTTGTTCTATATAAAAAAGCTACCCAAGTTGGATAGCATTTCAAATTTTTTTATTTTCTTCTGCCATTTGCAATAATTCTTTCGCATGTTGCTTCGTTAACTCCGTAATTTCGGTCCCCGAAATCATGCGGCCAACCTCTTTTATTTTTTCTTGTTCATTTAGTGGCTTAACCGAGGTCGTCGTTCTTCCACCCTTTATCAGTTTCGATATATATAGGTGAGTATCCGCCATCGCTGCAACCTGCGGCAGGTGAGAAATACATAATACCTGTGAATTTACTGATACTTTATAAATCTTTTCAGCAATCGCTTGGGCAACCCTTCCGCTTACACCCGTATCAACTTCATCAAAGATAATCGAAGTAACTCCCTGATGTTTGGAAAAGATACTTTTTAACGCCAGCATGATACGTGATAGTTCCCCGCCGGATGCCACTTTTGACAATGGCTTTAGCGGTTCGCCAGGGTTGGTGGAAATATAAAACTGAACATGGTCTATTCCTGTTTTTGAAAAATGCTGGGGCTCTGTTTCGATTCGTATTTCAAAAACAGTTTTTTCCATATACAATTCCTTTAGCTCTGTATGTATAAGACCAGTGAGGTTCTTAGCCCACTTTTGCCTAAGGGCAGATAATTCCCTTGCCTCAAGAATTAAATCCTTATTGATGGAGGCCAATTCTTTTTCCAATTCACTGATATGCGTTTCTTTATTTTGCAGTGTTTCAATTTCTTCTTCTATTTTTGCCGCATATTCTAATATTTCCTTAATGCTTCTGCCGTATTTTCGTTTTAATTGGTTGATTTCATTCAGGCGGTCTTCGATTTCATGTAATCTTTGCGGATCAAATTCCATGTCATCCATTTCATTTCTTAAGGAACGGGCCGCATCTTCCAGCTGATAATAGCAATTGGAAACTAGTTCATATAATTCTTTATAGCTGCTATCAAGGGAACCGGCATCCTCGAGATGGCCCATGGCCATGCCAATCCAGTCCAGTCCTTTTTGCTCGCCATTTAATGCGGAATAACTTAATTGAAAAGCCTCATAGACCTTCTCAAAATTCGCCAATTTCCTTTTTTCCTCAGCTAATTCTTCATCTTCATGGAGCTTTAAATCGGCTTTTTGAATTTCGTTTAACTGAAAAAGAATCAAATCTAGACGATGGGCCATCTGCTGGTCGTTTTCACTTAACGCTTTAAGTTTCTGGCGCGTCTTCTCAAAGCGTGCAAAAACCTCCCGATACTCTTCTAAAGAAGCTGCGATTTCTTCGGCGCCAAATTGGTCGAGAAGCGGCAGATGCCTTGTTTCATCCATCAGTTCCTGATGTTCATGCTGGCCATGGATATCAACAAGAGCGGAACCGATTTCCCTTAGTGTTGAAATGGTTACGAGCTTCCCGTTTACACGGCAGACGCTTTTGCCGGAGCGGGAAATATCCCGCCGCAATATGACCATACCTTCCTCTATATCAATACCAAATTCAAGCGCCTTTAAGTAGACCGGGTGCTGAGGTTCGTCAATTTGAAACAAACCTTCAATTTCTGCCTTATCTTCGCCATGTCTGACAAATTCAGCCGACCCTCTACCTCCTGCTAGCAAATGAATGGCATCAATAATAATCGATTTTCCCGCGCCCGTTTCCCCCGTTAAAACAGTTAAACCTTTTTCAAAAGAAATCGTTAAGGCTTCGATAATCGCGAAATTTTTTATCGATAGTTCTGACAACAAGAGACTCTCCCCCAAATTAAAGCATATCTAAGAACCGCTTTGTAATAACTTCTGTATCCTCCGGTGTCCGGCAAATAATCAGCATCGTATCGTCACCGCAGATGGTTCCAAGAATTTCATCCCAATCAAGGTGATCAATCAGCGCGCCAATTGCCATTGCGTTGCCGGGAAGACACTTCATCACGAGCATATGGCCTGCCGAATCAATACGGACAAAGGCATCCATTAAAGCACGTTTCAATTTTTGCTGCGGATTAAACCTTTGGTCTGCAGGCAGGCTGTATTTATAACGTCCGTCGCTTAACGGAACTTTAACCAAATGCAATTCTTTTATGTCACGAGATACTGTCGCCTGAGTTACGTTATAACCGGCACTTCTTAGTTCCTCGACTAACTCATCCTGAGTTTCAATATCATTTCCCGCAATAATTTCTCTTATTTTAATGTGACGTTGGCCTTTATTCATTCTTCCACTCCTGTTTAAATACAAAATGAGCACTTCTACTCATATGTTAGCCCATTTTTGAAAACTTGTACATTTTTTCTTAATAAAAATACACTAATATACAAAAATCAAACGAAAAAGGATAGGCATTCGCCCATCCTTTTATTGTTGTTTTGTATGAAATTCTTTATGTGCTTCTTTGACTATTGTGTCAGGTTCTGCAGGTAGGGAGTAAACGCCTGCCTCCCGTTCGCCTTCCCATTTAAGGTGAAGAAGAAATTCAATGTTTCCATCCCCGCCAGTAATCGGAGAGAAGGATAGATTGGCTGCCGTATAGCCTTGAGTTATCGAAAAATCAATAATTTTGTCAATAACTTGCAAATGGACTTTTTCATCACGTACGATTCCTTTTTTGCCTACCTGTTCACGGCCCGCCTCAAACTGAGGTTTAATTAACGCAATAATGTCGCTGTCCGGAACTAAAAGTGTTTTCAGTACAGGCAAAATTAAGGTTAGAGATATAAAAGATACGTCGATTACGGCAAAATTGGGCATTTCCCCGCTTAAATCAGCAGGTGTGACATAGCGGAAATTCGTTCTTTCCATCACTACCACCCGCTCATCTTGACGCAGCTTCCACGCCAACTGATTATAACCGACATCCAAGGCATATGACTTCTTGGCGCCATTTTGCAGTGCACAATCAGTAAATCCCCCAGTTGATGCACCGATATCGATCAGAACCTTATCCGTGACACTTACATCAAAAACCTTGAGGGCTTTTTCAAGCTTCAGCCCGCCTCGGCTAACATATGGGAGCACATTTCCCTTTACGCTTAGTGAAATATCAATTTTTACTTTTTCACCCGGCTTATCAAGCCTCTCTTCATTTCCATAAACGAGCCCTGCCATAATGGCCCGTTTGGCTTTTTCACGGGTTTCAAATAAACCTTTTTCCACCAATAATACATCTAAACGCTCTTTATTTTTCATTGTTTATGCCCTTTGTTGTTTTTTCCTGGCCAATATGGAAACCCGTTTCACAGCTTCTTCAGTTGTTAACCCAATTTCTTCAAGAAGGGAGCCGACATCCCCATGTTCAATAAATTGGTCAGGGATGCCCATTCTGTCAATTTGCGAATAATAAAATCCCTTATCGTGTGCATATTCAAGAACCGCGCTGCCAAACCCGCCCTGTAAAATCGCCTCTTCAATGGTGAGAATAGGGATATTTTCGTGCAAGATGCCGCTTAGCATTTTTTCATCCATTGGTTTAATGAAACGAGCATTAACTACTTTAACTGAAATTCCTTGCTTTCCAAGAATTTCAGCCGCTTCCATGGCCATTGGAACAGTCGTGCCAAAAGTCAAAATAGCAGCATCATCGCCCTCTTTTAAAACCTCCCAGGACCCGATCGGAAGGCTCCGCAATTCCTCGTCCATCGGAACCCCTAAACCATTGCCGCGTGGGAACCTCATGGCAATCGGACCGTCATCATAGGTCAATGCCGTATAAACCATGTGCTGGCCTTCATTTTCGTCCTTTGGCATCATTAACACTATGTTTGGAACATGTCTTAGGAAGGCAATATCAAACACACCTTGATGGGTTTCGCCATCTGCACCGACTAGTCCCGCCCGGTCAATACCGATAAAAACATTTAAATTCTGCCGTGCAATATCATGGACCACCTGGTCATAAGCCCGCTGCAGGAAGGTCGAGTAAATCGCCAAGAACGGCTTCATATTCTGGGTTGCCAAGCCTGCAGCGACAGTTGCCGCATGCTGTTCGGCAATTCCGACATCATACATTCGATCTGGAAATTCCTTTGCAAAACCTTCAAGCTTTGAGCCAACAGGCATGGCCGGAGTAATCGCGACAATCCTTTCATCGCTTCGTGCCATCCTGCGCACAGTTTCACTGACGAGACTGCTCCAGGCTGGTGGTTGTTTTTTATTCGGTTTAACAAAATCGCCGGTATCCATTTTATATGGGCCGGTCCCATGCCATGTCCCAGTTTTATCGGTCTCTGCCGGTTTAAAGCCTTTCCCCTTCTTTGTGATTACGTGAAGAAGTACAGGTCCTTCGGTCTTTTTGGCGTAGCTGAAGTTTTCAAATAAATCTTCGAAATTATGGCCATCAATCGGACCAAGATACGTAAAGCCCAGCTCTTCAAAAAACATACCGGAAACCAGTAAATATTTTAGGCTGTCCTTAATGCGTTCCGCAGTAGCAGCCAATACTCCGCCGACTGCAGGCACCTTCTTCAAAAGGACTTCAAGCTCATCCTTGACCCATTGATATTTGCCTGCTGTCCGCAATTGACTAAGGATGTTATGAAGCGCGCCGACATTTGGGGCGATGGACATCTCATTATCATTTAAAATAACGATCATATCCTTTTTTTCATGGCCGATATGATTCAATGCCTCGAGCGCCATTCCTCCTGTTAAGGCTCCATCGCCAATCACCGGTAAGACAAAGTTCTTTTCCTTTTTTAAGTCCCTTGCAATTGCCATTCCCATAGCCGCCGAAAGAGATGTAGAGCTATGTCCCGTCTCCCACACGTCATGCTCGCTTTCAATCCGTTTCGGAAAGCCGCATAAGCCCTTAAATTGTCTTAACGTATCAAATTCACAGGCTCTTCCAGTTAGAATTTTGTGGACATAGGATTGGTGACCGACATCCCAAAGAATTTTGTCCTTTGGGCTGTCAAAGCATTTATGTAAAGCAATGGTTAATTCAACAACCCCAAGATTTGGACCGATATGCCCACCAGTGGCAGACAGCTTCTCAATCAAGAATTGGCGAATTTCTTGACTTAAAGCCTCCAGTTCTTTATTGGACATCCCTTTCAAAAAGGATGGGTCTTTTATTGTTAATAGATCCATTTATGGACCACTCACTTTCATACTTTTTCGTTCTAAGGTGTCTTTACAGATAATGATAAAATAGCCGCTAACACAATAGTGATAACGGCAGAATGACAACGTTTTCCACATGGAAACAATTATAACATACTTAATCTATTGCCTCAAATCACTGTTTTTCAATGGTTTCGGGAAGCGACCAAATCGGTAATTTCCATTAATAATGTCGTATTTAAACCGGTTTTCGCCAGATTTGCTTTGGCTCGATGAGTCTGCTCACGGAGGGCCGCCTTCGCGCCATCAAGTGATAGCAATTTTGGATAGGTGCTTTTTGAATTGGTTGTGTCACTTCCTACCCGTTTTCCGATTTCCTGCTCATTTCCAACTACATCCAAAATATCATCCTGAATTTGAAAGGCAAGTCCCAAGTGATGGGCAAATGCAGACAGACTCTCTATTTGACTTTGATTCGCTCCGGCAATCAATGCACCAGCTAAAACACTAAATCCTAACAGCTTCCCAGTTTTATGGATGTGAATATATTCAAGTTCCTGAAGGGTAAGGGATTTTCCTTCTCCCTCCATATCCGCCACCTGGCCGCCAACCATTCCTTCCGTGCCGGCTGCCTTAGCCATTTCTACGATTAGTTTTAGTCTTGTTTCAGCAGTAATAGAGTCATTTGGAATATTTCCAAGCACCTCAAAGCTGTAGGTTAACAGAGCATCCCCGGCCAGAGTTGCAACAGCATCACCGAAAACTTTATGGTTTGTCGGCTTTCCTCGTCTAAGATCATCATTATCCATGCTTGGCAAATCATCATGAATTAAAGAATAAGTGTGGATCATTTCAATCGCTGCTGCTGCAGAAAGCCCCTTTTTCGGATCCATTCCAAATGCATCTATTGTAGCAAAAACTAAGAGAGGTCGAATCCTCTTACCGCCTGCTTCAAGGGAATAGATCATAGATTCTTTTATTATAGCCGGCGCATCCAGCTTTCCAACCAGAGAACGCAGATTGCTTTCAAGCAGCTGCTTATATTGTTTTGCAAATGCCTCTAACTGTCCGGTTTCCAAATCTATTCCTCCTCAACTACGGAGAAATTCTCCGTACGTCCATCCTCCGTAATAATTTGCGTTAATTGTTCCTCAACACTTTTCAATTTATCATGGCAAAGCTTAGATAACTCCATGCCCTCTTTATAATAAATAATCGCTTCCTCTAAAGGGACATCTCCTTCCTCAAGCTTCCCGACAATCTGTTCGAGCTTGTTCATTGCCTCTTCAAAGGTTAACTTTTGTTCATTTGTCACTTTTATCCCTCTCCTTTATCCCTTCCACTTTACAGAATAGACTGCCATCAGTCAGCTGAATTTGGACCTGATCAGACACACTCACTTGATTGACGCTTTTAACAAGCCGGTTATCCTCTGTATAAGACAAGCTGTAGCCCCGCTCCATGATTTTCAGAGGGCTAAGCGCCTGCAAAGTCGAAAGCATATGGTCAAAATCAGTTTGTTTTTTTGTCAGGATTTGCTTTAATGCCCGGTTCAATTCTTTATGGGTACGTTCGAAATGTTTTCCTGCTTCCTGCAATGCCTCTCTTGGGTGATTTCGCTCGAGTGATTTATCCAAATTCGTTAACTGCTCATTTTTTAATGAAAATAATCGCGATATGCCGCGCACAAGTCTTTCTGTCTCTTTATCAACCTGTTCAAGCTTTTGTTCATAAAGGCGCTGCGGATAACGAAAAGCATAAGATTTTTGTACGCGATTTAATCGTTCTTTCTCATAGCGGAATTTTTCCTGCATAGCGCGAATAAGTCGTGTTTGCCGCTGCAGGGTTCGATCCAGCAATTCCTCTATATGAGGAACAGCAAGTTCTGCGGCACCGGTCGGAGTAGGTGCCCTTAAATCAGCAACGAAATCGGCAATGGTAAAATCCGTTTCATGTCCAACAGCAGAGATTATCGGAATGGCTGATTGGTAGATGGCCCTAGCCACAAGTTCCTCGTTAAATGCCCAAAGCTCCTCAATCGAACCGCCGCCGCGGCCGACTATTAATACATCAATGTCTTTATTATTGGCTTTTTCAATGGCCTTTGCAATAGAAGGAGCTGCGTTATCCCCCTGCACAAGGGCAGGAAACACCAGAATATTGACGATCGGAAATCGCCTTTTAATCGTTGTGATAATATCACGGATCGCAGCACCAGTTGGTGAGGTTATGACGCCCACTGTTTTCGGAAACAGAGGCAGTGGCTTTTTTCTCTCCGGTGCAAACAAGCCTTCTGCTTCAAGCCTTTGTTTTAATTGTTCATAAGCGAGAAATAATTCGCCAATTCCATCAGGCTGCATGTCTTTAATATAAATTTGATACTGTCCACTCGGTTCATAAACGGTGATGTCGCCTTTGACAATGACTTTCATCCCATTTTCCGGCTGAAATCTCATTGCCCTGGAGTGGCTTGAGAACATAACAGCTAGAATTCGCGCCTTTTCGTCCTTTAGCGTAAAGTACATATGTCCGCTTGAATGCTGCTTAAAATTCGAAATTTCCCCGCGCACATGAAGATCCCTTAAATGCGGGTCGGCATCAAATTTTCTTTTTATGTATTTGGTTAAAGCATTCACAGATAAATATCTTTGTTCCTGCATAAGTTCTCCTTTTTAAGTCCACAAGATAAAAACTGTCCTTATCCATTATATAATAAGCCCCCAGTTTGTCCGCAAAAAGAACACAAGGGCTAATCATCATAGATAAGGACAATTTCTTAGACTTATTTGCGGTTTATACTTTCCTTCGCAGACTGTAAGGTATTATACATAAGCATTGTAATTGTCATCGGACCCACACCCTTTGGAACAGGAGTTATGTATCCAGCTTTTTCGCTAACTTCAGCAAATGCCACATCGCCGCAAAGCTTTCCTGCCTCATTTCGGTTAATTCCAACATCAATAACCACTGCCCCCTCTTTAACATGTTCAGCAGTAATAAAGTTTGGAATTCCAACGGCTGCAACCAGAATATCTGCCTGTCTTGTTTGCTCGGCTAAATCCTTCGTTCTTGAATGGCAATAGGTGACAGTAGCATGCTGATTAAGCAGTAATTGGCCAACCGGCTTCCCGACTATGTTGCTTCTGCCGACGACAACTGCATGTTTACCGGCAACAGAAATTCCATATTCTTCGAGCAATACCATAATTCCAAATGGTGTACATGGCAAAAACGTGTTTTGTCCAGTCATCATTCGGCCTATGTTAATGGGATGAAAGCCGTCAACATCTTTTAAAGGAGAAATCGTTTCGATGACCTTTGTCTCATCAATATGCTTTGGCAGTGGAAGCTGGACTAAAATGCCATGGATCGCAGCATCATTATTCAGCTCTTCAATCTTTGCAAGAAGTTCCGCCTCTGATGTTTCTTCTGGCATTTCAATTAGTAATGAATTCATGCCAAGTTCTTTACACGTTTTCTCTTTATTGGTAACGTAGGTACGGGATGCATGATTATTGCCGACAAGGATAACCACTAAGCCCGGGGTTACCCCCTGACCTTTCAGACTAGAAACCTCTTGGGCAATTTCATGCTTTTTTTTGTCTGCGACATCTCTTCCATTGATAATAACAGCTGTCATTTCCCTTTTCTCCCTTCCCTTTATCCAGTGGTTATTCCATTACAAGCTTTTGTTTTACTTTTGAAAGAATAGCATTAATAAACTTGCTTGATTGGTCATCTCCAAATATTTTGGCAATCTCAATTGCTTCATCTAAAATTACATTTTTAGGGACATCCGGCTGCATAAATTTCAATTCATAGGTAGCTACTCTTAAAATATTTCTGTCAACTGCTGCCAAACGATCAATGGACCATTTTTCTAAGTTTTCGATGATTAGCTTGTCAATTTCTTCTTTATGCTCGACTACTCCGAAAACAAGCCTGGATAGATAATCGTCGCCTGCCTCCCCCTCTAATACGTGTTCAATTGCAGTGGATGGCTCGCTCTGTGAGACATCAATTTGAAAGAGTGCTTGTAAAGCCTTTTCTCTTGCAGTTCTTCTTTTCATTATACCGTTAACTCCTTTAGGGATTTTAAGTAATTTATGACTATTTTTCATCCATATTATAGTATTAAAATAATGTCGAAACCTTAGACATAAATTGATAATAGCATAATTAAAATTGATTCGCACTTTGAAATTGATTTCATAAAGAAAACTCGCTGATTGGCGAGCCTGTAAGGGCGAAGACAGAGGCGTAGTTGCACTTATGCGTTAAGAAAGAATAAAATTTGGGAAAATTTTATTCTTTCTTATTAGCCCAGAAAACAAAAAACCAAAGGAGCGAATCCTTTGGTTTTTGTTTTTTATACTTCTTCATCCACAATTGGTTCTACTTTCTGGGTTTCGAATTGGACACCGACTACGTGGATGTTTACCTCTTCCGCTTCGAGTGCGGTCATGTTAAGTAGTGCTTGGCGGATATTTTCTTGAATTTTCCCTGCCACTGAAGGAATGGAAATTCCAAATTTCATTAAACAGTATACATCAATTTTGATTCCTGTCTCTGTCAGTTCTACCTTTACGCCTTTTCCGTGATTTTTCTTGCCTAGACGCTCCACCACACCTGTTGCAAAGTTTCCGCGCATTCCGGCTACACCTTCAACCTCAGAAGCGGCAATACCAGCAATCACTTCAATCACTTCAGGAGCAATTTCAATTTTCCCCAGGCCATTGTTCTCATGTTCCATTTCCAAAATGCTAAATTCGCTCATCGTGCGATCCCTCCAGATTTATACTGACTTCATCACATCATACAGCTCCAGGAATTTCGTATTAAACTGGCCTTCGACGAATTTCTCGTGCTCAAGAAGCTTTAAATGAAATGGAATGGTTGTGTGAATTCCTTCCACAACAAATTCGCTTAAGGCACGTTTCATTCTTGCGATTGCTTCCTCCCTAGTGCTGCCGTATGCAATTACCTTTGCAATCATGGAATCGTAGTAAGGTGGAATGGTGTATCCCGGATAGGCAGCTGAATCAATCCGAACTCCCAACCCGCCAGGCGGTAAGTACATATTAATTTTTCCAGCTGAAGGAAGAAAATTCTTCTCCGGATTTTCGGCATTGATACGGCACTCAATCGCCCAGCCATTGAAGGTCACATCCGCTTGGGTTAACGATAGTTTTTCACCATTTGCCACGTGAATCATTTCTTTAATAAGGTCAATTCCAGTGACCATTTCAGTTACAGGATGCTCTACCTGAATCCTTGTGTTCATCTCCATGAAATAAAACTTCCGATTGCGGTAGTCATATATAAATTCTACCGTTCCAGCACCTGAATAATCAACCGCTTTTGCAGCTTTTACAGCAGCATCTCCCATTTCTGCACGAATCTCTCCATCAAGAGCAGGAGAAGGAGTCTCCTCAAGAAGCTTTTGAAGTCTGCGCTGAATCGAGCAATCCCTTTCACCTAAATGAATGGTATTCCCATAATTATCACCAAGGACCTGAATTTCGACATGGCGGAAATCTTCAATGAACTTTTCGATATAAACGCCTGGATTTCCGAAGGCTGTCGCCGCTTCCTGCTGTGTGATATTGATGCCTTTGATTAATTCCTGCTCGTTTCTGGCTACGCGGATTCCTTTACCGCCACCGCCGGCAGTTGCTTTAATAATCACCGGATACTCGATTTTTTTGACAAGCTCAAGTGCTTCGTCAATATCATTAATAATCCCCTTCGATCCAGGAACAATTGGAACCCCTGCTTCCCGCATGGTTTCCCTTGCGATGTCCTTGGTTCCCATTTTTGTAATCGCTTCAGGACTTGGGCCTACAAAGGTAATATTACATTCACGACAAAGCTCGGCAAAGTCGGCATTTTCTGCCAAAAATCCATAACCAGGATGAATCGCATCACAGCCTGTTAATTTTGCGACACTTATAATATTGGTAACATTTAAGTAACTGTCTTTTGATGACGTTGGTCCAATACAGTAAGCTTCATCAGCCAGCTGGACATGCAATGCTTCACGGTCCGCTTCAGAAAATACCGCAACCGATTCAATCCCCATTTCGCGGCAGGCGCGGATTATCCGAACTGCAATTTCTCCTCTGTTTGCAATTAACAGTTTTTTTATCATTCCGTTACGCTCCTTATTCTGGCTTTACTAAAAATAACGGCTGTCCGTACTCGACTAATTGGCCATCTTTAACTAGCACTTCGACAATTTCTCCGGTTACTTCTGCCTCAATTTCATTAAATAGCTTCATTGCTTCCACAATACAAACGATGGAATCCTTCGTTATTTTTGAACCCGCTTTTACATAAGCCTCCGCATCTGGACTTGGGGAAGCATAGAATGTTCCTACCATTGGTGAAGTAATTTTATGTAAATTCGTATCCTCTGTTTCAACAGATGCAGCCTTTGGTGCTTCCTGTTTAACTGCTTGAACAGGTGCCTGCGGGGCCGGGGCCGGCACTGGGGCTGCTTGAACGGCCACAGGAGCTGCAACAGCTGCCGGTTGTGCAGCAGGCTGAACAACAGTTACACCATTATTCTTTTTCATTTGAATTTTAGAGCCTTCGTTTTCATATACAAATTCTTCAATACTGGATTGGTCAACAAGTTTAATCAATTCGCGAATTTCTTGAACCTTTAACATTGAATAACACCCTCTTGTTCAAATTAAAATTATTACTTGCTACTAATACTATACCTTAATACTTAATGTGAGTTCAATCATCTTAATTATAAAACACAAAAACAGGAAAGCGCAAAAGCGCTTTCCTAAACTCCCTTTTTATTTAGATGGCTGGAAAGTAACGGCTACAAAATTGCTTTCACCGATCTCCTTTTTCACTTCTAATATTATTTTATTTGCAGCAGAAGCAGTTGGCTTTTTCTTGGATTTAACTGTTACTCTTACCTTTTCACCATCGGCTCTTACCAATGCATCCTCATAGCCCATTGTTTTAATCATTGTTTCTAAAAGTTCTTCCTTTTGGGCAATGTCATTCAGCTGTTGCATTTGATCCTTTGCTTTCATCCGCTCTTCTGCAGGAAGATCAGTCGAAGCCATAGTAGCTGTTAATTCTTCCTTCTGTTCGCCACGCAGTTCATCAAGCTTTAAGCGAAGCTCTTCAAATTCCGCATCACCAGCAACTGTAGAAACGACTGTTTTTCCATCCTTTGCTTCGGTTTTCGTTTTAGTATCTTTATTTGCCACTTGGTTCTTTACATTTTTCTCCACAGAGGCAAGGTCTGTGCTCTTTTGCTCTGGAGATGTGATGTAATAAACCGACAATACCACGACTAGACTCAACATTGTTAACAACCAAACTGTTTGCTTTTTCAATAACATTCTTAAAATCCCCCTTTTATTTTTTAGGCATAACCGCTACACGATGGCTCGAAACTCCTAAAACCCGCGTAACAGATTCAACAATCCATTTTTTCACTTGAATATTATCAGCACCTTTCGCTACTACTAAGACGCCGCGTATTTCCGGCTTCTTGGTTTCCACGACAACCGGCACTTCTTTTTCGCCATTGCGGATAATCACCAGCTGTTCATCAACGGTATTATCTTGAACCTTTCGCTGGCCGCCCTGCTGGTCGGATTCCTCGGTTGTTTGCGATTTATTTGACCTATTCTTTTCGAATATCTTCTTGTCTGAGGAATCAATATTAACAACCACGGTAACATCATCGACACCCAGCATTTCCTGGAGTGCTTTCTTTAATTGGTCCTCGTATTTTTCTTCATATTCAGCAATGGTTTTATTGCCAGAGCTTTTATTCAATCCAAAAGCGGCGACATCCTCACCACCACCCGTCTTTCCGGTTGTGGCTGCCGGTATGGCCTTGGAGCCAGTTTCATTTTTTAACACGATATTTCCAACAAGCATTAGGCTTGCTCCAATACATAGAACAAGAAGCATATACTGGAATTTCCCCGGCTTTTTACCCGATTTTTCATCCTGCTCATCTATTCTAAGCAGTTTTTTCAGCCATGAAATTGGCCCTTGATTATTACCCATTCTTCTTCTGGATCCCCCCTTCAATCGAAACATCAACTGTTTCTTCTGTTACGTTCCATTTTTTAGAGAGAAATGCGGCAATTTTTTCTGTTTCTTCTGCCCGTTTTTTAGATGGAAGAGGTGCTTCTGTGTTGATTACTACTGGTTTAACTGCTTCGACTGTCTTTCCGCCTGTTTCTGGCTGTTTCAGAAGAACCATTACCTTTTGGAGGTTTTCAGGGAATGCTCGGTCACTTTCTGCATTTGTTTCTACATCAATTTGTGCGATTTCCAATCCATACTGCTCCATTAACTCCCCCTCTACACCCTTTTTTAGCTGGACAGCCATTTCTTTTAAAATATATGCATGCTGAGAGGCTTGTATTTCTTTTTTCTTCGAATCTATTAAATTTTTCATATTTTTTTCTCCAGGAGCCTGATAAGAAGGAATAGCTGCAATAGCTCCCTCAAAATCCTTTGAAATAATCTTGAAGAGAGGAGTTAGAATAATGGCAATTAACAAAAGGCCCGTCACCATCTTCGTATATTTCTGCATGCTTGAATTTGGCAGCAGCATATCAATCACCGTGGCCAGCAGGATAAATAGAATGATATTTGTAACCCACTCTTTTAAAAATTCCATTTTGCTCCCCCACCCCCTATCGCATCATCATCGTCAAGTTTCCGGCTGCGATTATGACTGTAATACTTAGAAAAAACATCAATGAGACAATCCCTAGTGCGGCGAAAACATAGATGACACTTTTGCTGATAATATCAAGGCAAGTGATAATGGGCCCTCCACCTAACGGCTGAAGGATGGCTGCAGCAAATTTATAAATAAATGAAATCATCAAAATTTTAAATGCCGGGAAGGCAACTATAATCAGCAAAATGGCCACTCCGGCAATCCCGACTGAATTTTTTAAAAGTACTGAGGCACTGACAACCGTATCAGTCGCATCGGTAAACATCCTGCCAATAACCGGGATGAAATTTCCGGTAATAAATTTAGCAGTCCGTATCGTAATTCCATCTGTTACCGCTGTAGATGCTCCCTGGACGGAAATTACCCCTAGAAATACGGTGAAAAACAGCCCCATTAAACCGATGCTCCAGTTTCTTAACAGCGCGGCCAATTGAGTGACCTTATATTGATCAGACATCGTGCTGACAATGCTTAGTAAAGCTGCCAGGAACAAAAGCGGCAGGATTACGTATTGCATTAATAATCCACTCATATTCATCAAAAACAAGATAACGGGGTGAAAAAACGCTGCCGACACCAGTCCGCCGGATGCAGCCATCAAAGCAAGCAGCAATGGAATCAAGGCGAGCACAAAGGATATCATTGTTCCAATCGCTTCGTTCGTATAGGAAATGGCGATATGAAAGCTATTTAATGCGATAATTACAAGCACCATATATACAATCGAATAGGCAACTTTACTAATATTGCTTTTTTCAAAGGCGTTTTGCATCGATTGCAGAAACATGCTGAATATCGAAAGCATAATTAATGAGCCGAGCAATTTGCCGTTGGCCAGGAACTCATGGAAAAGGAATTTTAAAAATCCAAGCCCCCACTGCTTGAGCGAAAACTCTTTCTCGCCTTTGATAAAGTCATACAGGCTTCCCTTTTGGCTCTCCGGAAGAAAACCGCCGTATTTATTGCTAATATCCTCCCAAAATTGTTTAAGCTCCGTTAAATCCAGGCTTTCTAGCTGTGAATCGACCAGCTCCTGCGGCGAAAGAGGGTTGGTATTGGCTTGAGTGGGCTCTGACCCCTGTGCGGCTTGGACACTTGGACTATAGCAAAAAAAGACTAATAGAATGATAATTGGAATAATCTGCAGCCACTGCTTCATCTTTTACTAACACCTCTTCCCGAAAACGATTAATTCGGAATTAGTTTGATAATGGTTTCGATTAAAACTGTAAGTATTGGTATGGCCATGGCGAGAATAATCACTTTTCCGGCTAATTCGATTTTCGAGGCGACCGCCCCCTGGCCTGCATCTTTCGTTATCTGAACCGCAAATTCGGCGATATAGGCAATCCCGATGATTTTAAGAATTGTCTCTACATAGACGAGATTCACCTTTGCATTTACGGCCAGTCTTTCAAGCATATGAATAATTTCATAGATCTTGTCCACCAGAAAAAGAAAAATCGAGCATCCGACAAAGACAATTAATAGGAAGGCGATGTTCGGTTTTTGTTCTTTAATAATTAAGGCAAGGAAGGTAGCGACGAGGGCAATTCCAACTATTTTAATAATTTCAATGGCAAAGCCCCCCTTTCTATTGGAACAAAAAGACCGATTTTATTTTTTGGAACAGATCATCTACAATGGATGCCACTTGAAATAAAATATAAATAAAGCCAAACAAGGTTACCCATTGCGCATATTCCTTTTTCCCAACTTGATCAAGAACTGTATGCAAAAAGGCGACCACAATGCCGACACCTGCTATTTTGAAAATAATATCCACTTCTAAACCCATTACTTTTCCCCCTAAAATAATAAAATTATCAACAATAATCCTGATAAGAATCCAAGACTCTTGACCATTTTTTCGTACTTCGCTTGTGCTTGGACAGCCTCTGCTTCTTCTCTTTCGAGATGTGTTAGGGTCAGCATGATGTGTTTCTGCTGGGAAAAGCGGTCATGTCGGCCAAGGGTTTCGCCAAATTGCCTCATAATTTCATATTCGCCCTGTTTTAAAGCAGTCGATTTCCATATTTCCTTTAGGCTCGATTCCCAAGCCTCTTTTACAGTTGTCTCCGAATTGGTCAGCTTCCCTGCAAAGCTTTCAAAAAAAGTGGACAGAGGCTTAGCCATCTGGGCTGCCAGCCGTCTTGCGGCTTCATGAAGAGGCGTATGCCCATACATGATTTCAGCCTCAAGGGATTGCAGGGCAAATTTCAAGGCTCTCAGCTGCTTCGGCCGCTCACTTAGGTTTCTTGCGGCCTCAAAGCCTGTGAAGGTAGTGGCAACAACGATAAAAATGGCACCAATCAGCTTAACCATCTATGTCACGCTCGCTTTTTGGTTCAATTTTTGTCCGCTTCCATCCAAAATTTCCGTTATCGTCCCCGGACCAGCCTTACGGCTAAGGATTATCAATCGATCAAAGATTCCTTGGCTGAGTATTTCCTTTAACGAAGGCCTTTTGCTGATTTCTTCCAGGCTCGTCCCATGAGTCGTCATGAACAGCTTGATGCCGGCATGGACGGCTTCTTGGATCGCTTCAGCATCTTCTTTACGGCCAATTTCATCTACGACCAGAACTTCCGGACTCATCGAGCGGATCATCATCATCATTCCTTCCGCTTTAGGGCATGCATCGAGAACATCCACACGATACCCGAAGGTTAATTGCGGGATTCCATTTACACATCCCGCTATTTCACTCCGCTCATCGACAATACCTACTTTGGAGGCAGGAATGTTCCGGTAACCTGTTGAGATAATCCTCGCAACATCCCGCAGCAGTGTTGTTTTTCCTGTTTGCGGCGGCCCGATAATCATCGTGTTCATCCAGTTTCCATTGCAGATGTAGGGAATAATAGGTTCGGCACTGCCGAGCTTTTCTTTCGCAATTCGAATGTTAAACGAAGATATATCCCTTATCGCCTTTACTCTTTCATTCTCCAGAATGACTTTTCCAGCAAGACCAATTCGATGGCCGCCTGAAACAGTGATATATCCGCGCTTAAGCTCCTCTTCCAAGGTATAAATGGAAAAATGGCTAATTTTATTCATTAACTGAACGGCATCTTCAGGCTGAATAATATACGATAGAAAGGTTGGCGCTCCCCTCATCGTTAATTCGATGGGCCGATTAATACGAATCCGAATTTCTTCGATTTCTTTTTTTTGCACAGGAGGGATTTGATTGATCAGGTCGGCGATTTTTCTTGGTAAAAAATTAAGTAAGGTTTCCACGAAAGCTTCCTCCTTGATTTACCCTTCTCATTAATTAAAATGTATGCCTGCTTGGACACATTATGACTGACAAATCTTCTAAAAATTGCTTTCACTCTATTTTTTTACATCTATTTAATAGAGACGAAAAACGGGGACGGTTCTTCTGCTCATAAGCAGAAGAACCGTCCCCGTGCATCATTTATCGTATTTCTTGATCCAGTTATATATTTGCATTTCGGTAACCGGACCATTGTAGTGTTCTCTTATAATTCCTTGCTTATCAATGACAAAAGTCTCAGGCTGGCCTGTTACGTTATATTGCTTGGAAACCTTGGCATTATAGTCGAATAAATAAACCATTCCTTCTTTATTGTCATTTGTTACCTTTTTAATTCGGTCAATGGTTTCGCCACGGTTTATCATAAGCAATGGATATTTGCCGCCATAATCCTTTTGATAGGCTGCTAATTCTGGGAACTCATCCTTACAAGGCTTGCACCAGCTTGCAAAGTAGTTTAGAATCACGACTTTACCCTTATAATCTGTAAGCTTTGTCGTTCCGCCATCATAATTAGGCAGTTCAAAATTAAAGGCTTTATCGCCAACATCGGTATGTTTGCCTTTTGTGACAAGGCTATAACCAAAAAATCCGAACATCGCGATAATAAGAATCAACACAAGTGGTTTAATAACCCGCTGGTTCATTCGCACTTCCTCCTGACGGGCTGTCTCCCAGCCTTATTCCTTCCTTAGCTAATAGGAAAGTATAAATATTCACAAATTTATACCTTCCTAACGCATAAATTCAACTAAGCCTCATGAACCGTCCTATCGGACTCGCCAATCGGCGCGGTTCCATTTATTTATCTAGCTGTTTTAAGAACTCAATTTCTTTTTTCAACTTGTCATGCCGTTTTCCTATAATAAACATATACGCAAAAATCACAACCCAAGCAACAGAATAAGCACCTAACATATATTCATAATTCATGGTCGGTTCCTCCTATTTATCTAATGATTCTCTTAATCTTTCCTTATATTGTTCCACTGTTATTTTCATTTTTTCAAAAGAAACACCCTTATGAAGTAGATAGGAATAAAGAATAGTAAAAGCTGTAATCGTGACCAACAAGGCGACAAGCATTGTATCCTCAATTCCGCCGCCTTTTTGGGAAGGGCCATCACCAAAAACAATTGGGTGGAACTTTGTCTGCCACCAGCGGATTGCAAAGAAGACAATCGGTACGTCGGCAAAGCCAATAATTCCGAAGACTGCGGCGAGTCTTGCTTTCTTATCCCAAACCCCATCCATTTGCCGAATCATGATATAGGCAATGTAAATAAAGAATAGAATGAGCGTTGTAATAAGGCGCGGTTCCCACACCCACCAGGTATTCCAAGCCGATCTTGCCCAGATTGGACCTGTTGTCAGAACGATAATCGTAAAAACGACACCAATTTCTGCGGAAACATAGGCGTACGTGTCATAAATCCTTTTCCGCTTTATTAAAAATAAAATGCTGAAAAAGAATGTTACAAAAAACGCCAAGAAGGCAAGCCACGCTGAGCTTACATGGTAATAGAAAATTTTTTGCGCAGCCCTCATTGTTTTTTCTTCATTTGCAAAAATAAAGATAAAATATAGTGCCGTAAGCATCGATATGATGGTTGCGCCAAACAATACTTTTCCTATGCTAACACGTTTCGTGTCTGTCATTTGCGAAGGGGGCAGGACCGCTTTTTCCCGTTCGAGATTCATACTCATCACTTAAACCTCCAGCACATAATCAATTAATAAGAAACAAACTACAAAGAAAATCACATCATACGCTGTAACCAGCTGAATCCACGCCAAAGCGCTCGAAAACTGATCCATGTTCGTTAAAATAATTTTAGTTGCCTGAACCACACCGATTAAAATAGGGGTGGTAATTGGAAATAGCAACAGCGGCAGCAGCATTTCACTGCTTTTGGAATTCGCCGCAAGAGCTGCCAAAAAAGTCCCAATGGCAATAAAGCCAAAGCTTCCTAAAAAAATCACCAATAGAAAATACGGAAAACTGCCAAGAAATTTAAAATCAAATAATAAGAATAAAAACGGAACAGAAACAATTTCAACAACTAATATCATTGCAAAGTTTGCCAAGAACTTGCCTAAGTAAATACTGGCGGCCTCCATCGGTGCAACAAGCAGCCCCTGCATGGTATCATTTCGCTGCTCCGAAATGAACGACCGGTTAAGGCCTAAAATACCTGAAAACACAATAATGACCCAAATAATCCCGGGGATTACAGCCTTTGTCGTGTTATTGGCCGGATCAAAGGCAAAACTGAACACAACGATGACGAGTCCAGCAAAGATAATTTGCGTGACCAAAATTTGTTTTGTTTTTAACTCTGAATATAAATCTTTTTGGGCAAGCAAGAAGGCTGTGCGAAATAGATTCATGATACACCCTCCACCTGCAGCTCATATTTTTGTGAAACATATCCCAAGCTTGAATTTTCAATTCTGAAGTCATCGACAATTTTGCCGTTTTTGACAATAACAATGCGGTCGCAGATTTCGGCTGCCTGCTTGAAATCATGGGTGACCATCAAGGTTGTCGTTCCTTTCTCTTTCATAGAGAGAATCACGTTGTTCAAAATGGCAATAGCACCTTGGTCCAGCCCGGTATGCGGCTCATCCAGGAGCAATACTTCAGGTTCATGAATAATCGCTCTGGCAATTGCAATTCGTTGGATCATGCCGCGTGAAAAGTTTTTGACCGGTTCATTTAAAAAGAAGGATAAGCCCACTTCTTTAACAAGCTCGGCCGCTTTTTGTTCTACATTTTTAACCCCATATATATTCCCGAAGAAGACGAGGTTTTCTAATGGGGAGTAATGGTCGTAAAGCAAGCTGGAATGAGGCAGATAGCCTAATATTTTTTTTATTTCAAGCGAATCTTTCTTCAAGTCCAAACCATTGATCTTGATCATTCCTGATGTCGGTTTAATCAATGAGGCCAGCACCTTTAGAAGCGTGCTTTTTCCTGCCCCGTTTGGACCAAGAATCCCGACAGTTTCCCCTTTATGGATAGAGAGGTCAACACCACGTAAAATCAGCTTGTTGTCAGCCTGCTTCGTCAGTTTTTTAATTTCTATCATTTGCGCATCCCTCCCACTCCAGCTGCTATTCTACAAAATTGCGTAAATTTAATTTCACCTGAACCAAATGCTGTTTGTAAGCATCTAGCTTAGCGTGATATTCCTCTTCAGTCAGCTTTCCATCACCGAAGGTTTCTTCCAATTCAATAATCTTATCCAGGATCGCTTTCTGCTTTGACATTAACAGCTTAAAAGCCTTTTCCTCCTTATCAGCACCAAGTCGCTCACTTTCAAATCTCGCTTTTCTTCTAAAGTAGGCATAATAGGATATTCCTGCAATAACGATTGCCCCTAAAATAATCAGAAAAATATGCGGATTAAAACGGTGCAATGGTGATTGCGCCCACATCCTGAGGTGGCCAGGATTATGGAAAGCCGGTGCCGTGTGAGTAACAGATGTATTTTTAGCAGTTCCCCCCGCTGCCTGTGTTTGCGTGGCGCTATCAGCTTTAGGCTGGACATCCTTGTTATAACCCAGCTTAAAGGACTGACCCGCTTTTAAATTTTCAATACTGTATCCCCAATAATTTTGATCATCAAATTTAAATAGACCCTGATTGGTTGATTGTGCCCCTGTTATCTCGATGCTTCCTCTGCCCTCTGGTACGAGAATTTGCAGCATCTGAACCGGGTAATCAGAGATTAGATTAATTTCTTTTCCCTTTGGCATCCGAAAGCTATAGGGCAGTACCATGGTTTGATTGCCTGGAATCGATGTAGTTGTAATAAATCCTTTATCCACCTGTTTAAAAGCAATTTTGTTATCAAGAAAATTTAAATCCTTGGCCCCTTCCGGCAGCGTTACGGTTAATACCGCTTCATTCTGGCCATCGCCTTTATACTCTTCTGCCGATTTATTTGTGTAATCGACCATATTCATCAGATTTGTTGAACCGTCTTCGGCCGGACTGACAACCAGGTAATGCATATCAATCAATATATTGGGGGCGGATGCTGCCAACCCCTTAACAGGAATAAACAGCATCAGACCCAGGAGGAGAATGGTGATTTTTCGAATCACTTTTCATCCCTCCTTTTGTTTTTGTAGCTTTTCATTTGTTCTTCAATTTCTTTTTCCACTTCAGCCATTAAATCTTTATCTGTTGTGCCGCTGATCATTTCTTCTTCCTTCATGATGGTTGCTATTTCTGTTTCATATTGTTTTTTTAAATGTTTATAATCGGCGGGAGAAATCTTATCCATCTTGTACTCAAACTCTATTTCGTTTAACGTTGTCAATAAGGCTTCCTTTGTTGTAGCCAAGTCTTGATTTTTTGAATCGAGATGTAAGTACGTATCCCACTTAAATAACGGTGACAATATTAGAAACAAGCAGGTCAACGCCAAGGCAGCGGAAAAAATCATCGAAATGATGGAGATATCGTGCATTTTGTTCACATCCTATAGATACTTTTTGCGTTCTTCATCTATTATGGAAGAGAGTATTTCGCCTTCCACTTCTTCCTCAGTCGTCTGATTTTCCATCACTGGTTCTTCCGTTCCTTTTCGTTTGACCCATTTACGAATAACAAAGAACAATCCACCACCAGCGGTACCTAATGCCACAAATGGCAATACCCAAGCAGTTAAGCTAAATCCGTTTTTCTCAGGTGCGGTTAAAATTTCTTCGCCGTAAATATTCACGTAATATTGCCGAATCTTGTCCTTATCCCAGCCTTTATTCATCATACCGACAAGGTCAGCTTTAAAATCCTTTGTCAGCTGGCATGTATTGGGATCACATTCATAATGGTCCTGCCCGCATCCGCATGTACAGGCAAACTGCTGTGCAACGGCTTTAAATTCTGGTGATTTATAGTCAAATTCTTCTTTTGCTTCTGCATGAAGGATTGAACCTTGGAAGATAAACGCAATAAGAAGGAGCCCCAGATAAATTTTATTTCTCACGCTATGCCACCTCTTTGCGTACCCCGGTGTATCTCGGAGTAACATTTCCATATTTTCCGTTCCAAACGGCGAAAAGTGCACCTATGACAATCATAAATGAGCCCATCCATAACCAGTTCATCATCGGATTAACCTTTACCACAAATGTGGCCTTCCCATCATCCTCCCAGGCACTTAAAACAATATATAAGTCTTCCTTCATTGAGGAGATAATCGCCACTTCAGAAGAAGGCTGCTCCCAGTTTCCATAGAAAACCTTTTCGGGCTGGAAAGTACCTAATCTTTTTCCATTTTTAAATACCGTTACATCAGCGTAAACAATATCGTTTATACCTTCTCGTTTCTGATCAAGCCGCTCGTAATTTAGCCGGTAATTATTAATCTCAAGCGAACCGCCTAATGGTACAGTTTTCATTGTTTCAACATCATAGTTTTGTGAACCAATAATCCCCATGGTTATGAAGGCAATTCCAAGGTGGACAATATATCCCCCGTAACGGCGACGATTTCGAATCATCAGGCGGTAAAGGGCGGTTAACGGTTTTTCCTTCGTCATCTTTCTTCTCGCCATCACCCCTCTATAAAACTCTAAAAAGTGAGTGATAAATAATAGAGTAATAACTCCGTAGCCAATGACGGCCCACGCTTTCTGAATACCCAGCACCACCATTAAAACCATAGCGATAACAGCAAGGATGGCGGGAATCAAAAAGTTCTTTCGAAGATTTTTCACGCTTGAACGCTGCCAAGCCAAGAGCGGACAAACTGCCATCACAAACATCATGGACAATAGAATCGGCGCTTCTACTTTATTGAAGAATGGCAAGCCGACCGTTACCTTTGTGCCGCGGACTGCTTCTGAAACGAGCGGGAAAATTGTTCCCCAGAAAACAGCAAAGGCTGCACCAACAAGAAGTAAGTTATTAACTAAAAAGCTGCTTTCCTTTGAGACAAAGGATTGAAACTCTCCTGCACTGCGTTTTAGCAGATTATAGCGGCTCATTAGCACATACAATGCGCCAATGACAGCAATAGCCATAAAGATTAAGAAATATAATCCCAAATTGGAATTCGCAAAGGCATGCACTGATGTCAATACTCCGCTTCGAACCAGGAAAGTGCCGAATAGTGTCAGGGCATAGGAAACGATAATTAAGCAGATATTCCAGATCTTAAGCATGTTCTTCCGCTCTTGAATCATCACTGAATGCAGAAAGGCAGTGGCTGTCAACCAAGGCATAAACGAAGCATTCTCAACCGGGTCCCAGGCCCAGTAGCCGCCCCAGCCTAATTCTACATATGCCCATTGGCCTCCAAAAATATTTCCGAGACTCAAGAATAACCACGCGATAATGGTCCAGCGTCTAGTCATTTTAATCCAGAAATCATCAACGTTTTTCATGATCAAGGCCGCCATTGCAAAAGCAAACGGGATGGCAAGACCTACATAACCAAGGTAAAGTGTAACGGGGTGGATAATCATCCCTGGATTTTGCAGCATTGGGTTTAATCCTTTTCCTTCAAGCGGAACCTTATCAAGCAATACAAATGGCTTTGCGACAAATCCCAAGATAAAGAAGAAGAAAACCGCATTGGCCATTAGGATGGCTGAAATGTATGGAACCATTGGGTTCCCTTTCAACTTCCTTGAAAACACAATCATGACGGTATATAAAGTTAAGAAGAATGTCCAAAGTAACAAGGAGCCGGCATTACCTGCCCAAAGGGCAGTCAGTTTATAAATAATCGGCAGTTCGCTGCTTGTATAGTCTTTTACGTATTCAAATTGGAATTGGGAAGTAGCTAATAGATAGAACATCGACAGCATGGCCAGTGACGTACAAACCAGCAATGCAATAGTTCCGCCTTTTCCACTATTTATGAGCTTTTGATTTTTCGTACTGATTCCAAGTGTTATAACCAAGAGTGAATAGATTGCAACCGCAAATCCAATATAAATGGCTGCATTAGCAAATAGATACATTTCGTCACCTTCTTATGTTTACCTGTTATTTTTCTTTCGGTGGCTGATTCAACTTGTCCTTATGGGTTTCCGGATCGTAGTTCTTCATGTCTTTTCCTTCATATTTGGAAGGGCATCTTGTTTTCACTGTTTCAGCAGCGAAAGTATCTTTTTTGGTCGGCGAGCCTTGAAGAATGGTGATTACCCCTTCAGAGAAATTATCAGGCTTTGGCCCATTATGGATGACATGCATGATATGTCCTTCGTTGTCTTTCACATCAAATTTCAACTCTATTTTGTCAGGATTCCATTTAATAGAGTCTTCGATTAATAGTCCTTCAACGGTCACAAAATCATCTTTATGCTCATCTTGGGTGGCCAAGAGGTCTTTTAAGGTTAATTCAATTCCGCTCGAACCTGGAGTGGCAGCCATTAAGAGAAAAACAATTGCACCAGCAATGATAAAACCACCGAGGAGAACTAACGTATTTTTCTTCATTCTTTTCACCTCATTAAATTAATTTTTTCATTTCTTCATCGTACGTTTCTTGGTCAATCTTGCCTGTTAACAGCTTTTTCCTAAGTTCCTTTTTGGCTTCAACATTCATCGTCTTAATTTCTTTTTTGCTCGAAGACTGTTTCATAACTTGAGGTTTTGTTTGTTTCTGTCTTTTGGCCGTACTTGCCGCATTTGCCTTCATTCCTAGGTAGACGAATGCACCGGCAATAATCAGTGCAATTCCGATAATGGACGCTCCACCGATGCCAATAATAGGACGTTTTGCAGTGTCCTTAGTGCCAGTGCCATTGCCATCTAAAACTTGATCAGTCGCGCTGCCGTTCACGCCAGAATGGTTTTCATCATTTGGTGGTTTAACCTTGCTCATCGCTTCCATCGTTGATTCTGTTCCCGTTTTCTTGTAAGCAAAGGAATATTTTAAATTTTCACCGGATTTTACATTTTTATATTGATAGAAATAAAGTTCTTCTCCATATTCGTTTTTTGAATTCTCCTGCGCCTTTGGCTCAGCTTGAATATCCTTGGCATTCATCGGCGCGTAAAACACAACACCAAGCTGTTCTGTTTCAGCTCTGTTTGTAAATTCGTATGTAAAACTTTTTTGGTCCTTCACATCAATAGACTGCGTATAGTATTCAATTACGAATTGATAGGTTTCGTTATTTTTAATGGTTTTTCCCGGTTTCCAGACAACCACTCCCTTGTCTTTGTCAACATCATACGGCCGCTGAACCTCAGGCTTATCTTTTTCTGGAAATTCGGCTACCAGGAAGGCCTCAAACCCTTTATCCTTTGCAGGAACAGGAATTTCTATTTTCCCATCATAATCTTGCCCGCTTTTATTGGTAATCGTTCCGTACATACCTACCAGCAAGGAAGGAATATCCCTCGACGGCCAATCCTCCGGATAGTCAAACTCTGGCATGACTTGAATCTGCATACTCTTATATGGAAACTTTTCCGGCTGAAAAACTGTCTCTGCGCTTGCCTTTGGTACGATCAGGCTTGTCATAAATGCTAAAATAACGAATAATGCCATCCATTTCTTTTTTCGCATAGTCATCCTCCTTGAATCAAAAGCTGGTTAAAACCGTGACTTTTTCACTATAGTCCTCTTTGAAATAAATATAATCTTTCTCGGTTGCCTGTTGTTGATGGACTATTGAACATTTTGTTAACCAGCAACAATCGTTACCTTTTCGTCAAAAAATAACCATAAATTGTTCACATTTGTAAAAATGGGATATTTTTTACATAAAAAAAAAACAGCCCTAAATCCTTTAAAAGATTCAAAGCTGTTTTTACGTCATTTCTTTTCTAGCGAACGGATATAGGCGGTTATGTCAGAAATATCCTGTTCGGTGAGTTGTCGGGCGCCTTCTTGGCCTTTCAATGATGGTCCCATCCGGGTTTCTTCACGCCCATAAGCTGTCCCAATCCAAATTTGTTTGTCATTTGTATATTTCAAGTATTGGGGACTGGAAAGGACTGTTCCCATTTTGATTTTTCCTGCTCCATTTTCCCCGTGACAGGAGAGACAATAAAGCTTATATTGTTCCTTGCCTCGTTCAGGGTCTCCTAATATAGATGCCGATGCTTTTAAGTCCAGTTCCTCAGTCTGCCATTCTCTCATAAACGTTACTAGATTCTTCAAATCCTTGTCGGACAAACGAGTTTCATAGGAAGGCATGCTTGTCCCTTCCCGCCCATATTTCACATAATTGTAAAGGTCTTGATCAGAAACGGAACTTAAAAAATGTTGATTATTGATCGCTGTCCCGTCCTTTGCTCCTTCACCTTTTCCTGTTTCGCCATGACAGGCAAGACAGTTTTTTGCATACACTTTTTCACCTGCCGCAATGGCCTTGGAATTTTCACTGCTGAAAATGCCGCTATTGGCAATGCAAAAGACAATGCCAATTGTAATTAAAATATAGGTTCCGATTAAAATTTTCTTCATGGGCTGCTCCTTATTTTGGTTCAGGTGTAGGAGTCGGTTCCCCAAAATCTTCATACTTCGTAGTAATTAGGTCATAAATCTTCTTAGGGCTTTTACCGTCAAGATGCATCTCTACCGCCTCCCGGGCGATATCTATACAGACGTCTCACGATATTCCCATCGAATCCCATTCTTTTACTGCATTACCCGACCCAAATTGGTCAACGAAGCAATCGAGGTTACTCTCATGGCCATCCTGCGCAAAACAGCCGCAATAGCATGGGACCTGCGCCAGTACCTTCGGGTATGTAGCTGCCATAATATAGGTTTCTTTAATTTGATCAGATGAATTTAACACATAATCAGGCAACGGTTCGTGCTTTTTATCAAGGGCCCATTTTTTATCACTGACATTGGATCCGCACCCAGCTGCTATAAGGACAATAGCAAAACAAAGAACAAAAAGTGAAGGTATTCTTTTCAAAAGTTGTCACCCCTTCCAGCTTGATATCACAAATTTATTTTAACAAATAGAAAGACAGCCATCAGGCGCTAATTCTTACTATTTGGTGAAGTTTTTAAGCTTGATAAAGTATAAATAATAGATTCAAAGAAAAAATATAAATCGCCGGAGTCTCCGTAAGGAATGTCCGACGATGGGTATCTACATGTTCATCATGTGGCCGCCTGTGCTTGTACCAATGGATGGGTCAACCATTCCAAAAATCATTGCCACATGCGCAACTACTAAGAACATCCCTACAAAAAAGGCATGTGTTTTTAGTTTTTCAACAGCAGTTTTATTTTTAAAGAAAATCCCCAGGTCAAGAAGCGCCATGCCTAATAACGGCACAACCCCCAGAAGGTAGAAGGTAACGGCGGTTACGTCAATCCATCCTTTCCATTCGCCGTTAGCCGTCAGCGGGATATACGCATTCATTAGGAGATATAAAAATATTCCAGTGAAATAAATCCCGGCAAAAATGCTGACTGCCTTATTTACTCTCTTTAAGGAACCATCGAGCTTACGGGTAAATAAGATACCCAGTTCAGTAACAGCGATTGTTTCCGCACATATGACTGGAATGGCCATAAAGATAATTAAATTCCAGGGCTGATTATCAGCAAGCAATCCCATATAATGTGTCATGTTCATAATTTCTCTCTCCTATCAAATACTCTATATTATTTAAGAAACTGTTTTCTCACTACCTCTAAGTCAACAGCCGTTACATCATCAACAGCTTCAATAATCCCTAGTAATTCCTCCTCATTAAGATAAATTCCATAAGTTCCAGTGCGGTCCAGTGTGAAATCAACTTCGGCAATCGCCTCCTTACCGGTAAATTCAGCCGCAATTTGCTTTGTTTTTGTATTCAGGATTAAAAAGCTCCCGGCAGCTTGATCTAATTGTGATAAATCGATAGTCAGCTTCGTCTTAATTCCTCTATTAACCACCATAACTAAAGGTTCAAACTCGTAGCCAATTCCTTTGACAGCTAAGGATTGTTGATTATTATAAACCTCAGCCTTTCTTACCAGACGCTCAGTTGGAACCTTGCTAATATCATTTCCATATATGCTTGCTTTTGTCTGCGAAGAGCTTTCAGCTGTTGACTTAGTCGAGGCATCGATTCCGTCCGCATTGCTGCTCGAAGCAGAAATTTCCCCAAGATCATCGACCACCTTAATCATGCCCCGCTTCATTCCCATCCAGCAGCTAAATGGGATATCTTCAATTCCCGGTGTAAATTCAATAACGTTTTTACCGTTTTGCAGCTTTTGCTGTACATTCATATCAGGAACCACGATCGTATTATTGCATCCGGTAAGCTGCTTGACATCAACCACCCACTTGACAGGCATCCCTTTTTTTACATATAAAACTCTTGGGGTGTAACCGTATACGTCCGCCGTCATATTTAGAACCTGCACGCCATCTTTGATGGTTGCTTTAATCGCATCAGTTGAATTCGCCGACGTATTTGAGTTGGTTCCGCCAACGCTTGCCATGATGTCCAGCGGACCAGTTTGCACACCGGCAAGTGCCAGCCCCCTCCTGCTCATAATCAGCCCGAGCACAATAATTAGAATTCCACTGAATTTAAGGATTTTCTTTGTATACCCGTTGCTTAACAGACCCGAGAGAGCTCCAAAACTCAGCATCAGCGGGACCGTACCAATGGAAAACATAAACATTGACAATGCCCCGGTTAAGGCACTACCCGTACCAAGCGCATAGATTTGCATCGTCTGCAATGGTCCGCAGGGCATTAAGCCATTAAGAAACCCAACCAGAAAGGGCGTTCTTGGCATTTTCACCGGCTTACAAGTGATAGCAGGCAATTTGAAATGCAGCTTTCTAAAGAGGCGGAATCCAGCCATATTAAATCCCATAATCATCATAAATACCCCTGCAAATATCTGAAGTCCGGCTTTGGCTGCCAACGAAAGGGCAAACACTGACCCGATTGCTCCAATAACTCCGCCAATGATGGTGTAAGCAGTCACTCTCCCTAGGTTATAAAGAAGCGATGGCTTTACGGCATCCCATCTATTATTTTTTTCTTTACCAATCGTCTGGGACAGCATAATGCCACCACACATTCCTACACAGTGGAGCGAGGTGATTAACCCAACGACAAACAAAACGGCATACGAGGCGGAGTTAAGTTTTTCCTCCATATTAAAGCTGCCGGTATTGATGCCAAGGAGGACAATAGCAGCAACAATGATAAAAATGCCGATAAACTTATAGCCCTTTGAACCCTCCGTACTGTATCCGGCCTGTCGGATTGCGCCTTTCAGCAGGCCTAAAGTACATTGGTCTTCGTCAAATTCAATATCAGCAAATTGACCACTGAAACTTGCTTGAACATTTTTTACCCCCTCAAGCTTTTTCACGGTTCTTTCTACCCGTTTTTCGCAGGACGAACAAGTCATATCGTAAACCTTTAATCTGATCCGTTTGACACTCATAGCGGCCACCAGCCTTTAAACGAATTCCCTTTACCATCTTGATAGCTAAAGTATAAAAAACCGATATGTTGGTGGTATGAAGAAAAATGAGAGCCTGGTGACCAATTTGTGGACATAATTTTTCTAATTCTTGAACAACCATCAAGCTGCCCAAACGAGATTATCCACTAAAATATTTATCTTGTCTCCCGTACTATTTTGTAAAACAGCCGCTTAAAGATGTAACAATGAGTACATCATTGGGAGTGGCTGCCATGAATATTGATGGAGTTTTTTCCGGAGGAGGAATAAAGGGATTTGCGCTTATCGGGGCGTGTGAAGAAATTGAAGAACGCGGTTTTAAATTTGTCAGGGTCGCTGGAACTAGTGCTGGCTCCATAATAGCCGCTTTAATTGCCGCAGGTTATACAAGCAAAGAAATCTATCAGCTCATTGACGAAGTGGATCTAACTAATCTGCTCGATACCCGCAAAACCATCATACCTTTTAAACTCGCCAAATGGCTGTTACTTTATTGGAGATTAGGTCTTTACAAAGGGAACGAATTGGAAAAGTGGCTTAGGATAAAATTAGAGGCCAAAGGATTAAGAACATTTTCTGATTTACCGCCTCATACGTTAAGGTTTATCGCTTCAGACCTTTCTAACGGACAAATGGTTGTTATACCTGATGATTTACCGAAATACGGGATTTCACCGGGCTCTTTTCCAATTGCCAAGGCCATCCGCATGAGCTGCAGCATCCCATATTTCTTTGAACCTGTAAGATTACGGGCAAAGGAAGGGACTAATGTTTTAGTGGACGGAGGGGTATTAAGTAATTTTCCAATGTGGCTTTTTGACCAGGAGAATATTAAAAAAACAAGACCTGTCCTAGGCATCAAATTAAGTCCAAGTGAATACGAACATGAAAAGCATAAAATAAACAACGCGATTGAGCTTTTCGGGGCGTTGTTTGAAACCATGAAGGATGCCCACGATTCCAGATATATTTCCAAAAAACATGCCGAAAATATTATATTTATCCCGACAGAAGGGGTAATGACCATTGAATTTCATTTAACCGAGGAAAAGAAACAGGAGCTTGTAAACTTAGGCAGGGAACGGGCGAAGAGATTCTTGAATAAATGGAGTTATTAATAAAGCAGTTAGAAAAAAGAAAAATCGAGCGTTTAAAAAGACGCCCGATTTTTCTTTTTTCCTTTTTTTCCATCAATGACGGTAAGATGGGCAGGAGGTTTCTTTTTGGCCTTGCCTTTCTTTAATGTCGTCAATGTACCTAAAGTGGAACCTTTTGCATTTGGCTCTCCACTTCGATGCTGCAAGCGTTTTTTAGACCTTCTTGCTGCTTTAAGAAATGCCCGCTGCTCTTTTTTCTGAGGGCTCGAATTTGAAAACTTGCGAACAACAAAATATATGACCAAACCAATTAAAACGAAGACAGCTATTTTTTGCAAAAATGCAGCCGGGTCAGCCGTAAAAGAACCATAAAGCCCAAGTAAAGCAAGGATAATAAGTACCCCCACAATATATGCGGATGTCCGATTTTTCAAGAAAGCCACCTCCCTAAGAGCATCATAAGCATTTTTTTATTCTTTTAAACACTTCCTAACAACGATTTAGACAATTTCTTCTTGTTTGACGAATCTGTCTGTTTCCTCTTCTCTTCTTAACAATTCTTTAAAGGAGAGAATGGCTACTTCCACCTGTTCATCGTTTGGCTCTTTCGTTGTAAAAAGCTGAAGCCAAAGACCTGGCAGGCCTAAATATTTTAAGACAGGAACGTCTCTTAATTTATTTGTAAATTGGAGGATTTCAAAGGAAATCCCCAACACAACCGGTATTAATAAAAGGCGGTCAACAATTCTCAACCACAGCGGCGAAGTTGGCACCAGCATATAAACAAAGATACCAACAAAAACAGTAAATAAGATAAAACTGCTTCCGCAGCGATAATGAAGCCTTGAGTGGGCCTGAACATTAGCTACAGTTAGTTCCACTCCGGACTCGTAGGTATTTATTACTTTATGCTCAGCACCATGATATTGAAACACTCTTTTAATCAAGGGTGTTAAGGAAACAAAATAAATATAGGAAAGAAGAAGGATAAGCTTGAAGAGTCCTTCGATCAGAACCTGGGAAAAATCCGATGAAAAAATGGGTCTTGTCAATTCCGCTAAGAAAACAGGAATTAGTGTGAAGGCAAATTTGCCAAATAAAAATGAGATAACCCCGATCACTGCCACACCCAAGTACATCGTCAATTTTGAAACTTCTTTTTCCTTTAAGGTGTCATCCTCCTTTGGGTCTAAATCAAATCTTTCAGTTGAAAAATTTAAATGTTTAGAACCATTGGCACTTGCTTCTATTATAGCAACGATTCCACGAATAAACGGAATTTTTTTAATTTTCGTTAAATAAGGATTTGTTTTACGCGGCAGGTGGAAGTATTCGACTGAATGGTCCTTCCTCCTTATTGCAGTAACATAATGATGTTTACCTCCGAACATAACTCCTTCAACCACGGCTTGACCGCCATAAACATTCTTTTGTGTATTAGACATTAGCTAGAACACCAACCTATGCAAAAGTAGCACGATAGCAGAAATGATAAATCTGTATGTACTTAAATGTATTCTACTAGAAAACCGAAAAAACCTCTAGGATATGACATAAGTTTTCCATTTAAATTAGAAAATTATTTTTTTATGCAAGGATTGTCGTTACAGGGGCATAATAAAATTGGTATTTATTTTGGACAGAAAATAATTGGTATCAAAAAGTAATGGAGGTTGTTTTAATGGCTGCTGATAAAAAAACGGGAACATACCCTAAGCCAATGTCCCTACCGGTGATGGTCTTTTGGACTGGTTTATTTGGAGGGGTTTTTTGGGGAACGGTCGGTTTTTTTGCATGCTACTTTAGTTTAACAGAAATCCGTCCAAATATAATCCTTGAACCATGGATGCTGGGGAACTGGAAATATGGCTGGAAAGGAACGATTTTGTCCATTCTCATCATGGGCGTGCTATCAGTTGGTGCAGCCTACCTATATTATGCGTTATTAAAAAAGCTGAAAGGTATGTGGATTGGCTTAGGGTATGGAATCATATTATTTTTAATTGTTTTTGTTGTTCTGAATCCCCTTTTTCCTGGGATGAAACCATTTTTCGATTTAAGCAGAGATACCATCCTGTCTTCCCTTTGTCTCTATATTCTGTATGGAATTTTCGTTGGTTACTCGATCAGCTATGAATATCAAAATCAAGAAGTACAAAAAAACGAACCAGCCACTTAAACTGTTATTAGTCGTATTAGTTTGATTATGATAAAATGATTGTGTCCGTTAACGGATTGGAAAAGGAGAGTGGACACGATGGAGAAATTAGAAAAATTAAGGTCAAGTTTTTCAGCAGAGGGAATCGATGGCATACTTATTACAAGCCCCTATAACCGCCGTTACATATCAAATTTCACAGGTACAGCAGGTATTGTTTTAATCAGTGCTGATAAAGCTCTATTTATTACAGATTTTCGTTATGTTGAACAAGCCCAAAAGCAATGTGAAGGATTTGAAATCATTAAATTTTCAGATACGCTTCCTAAAGAAGTCGCTGAACAGGCGAAAAAATTAGGGATTCAAAAATTAGGTTTTGAAGAGGACTATTTAACATACTCCTCCTTTAAAGTATATGAAAAAGAGGTCGAAGCTGAACTTGTCCCTGTTTCGGGATTAATCGAAAAGTTACGCTTGATAAAGACCGATTCAGAGATTAAGATATTAAAGGAAGCAGCGGATATTGCTGATGCCGCATTTAAACATATTTTAGACTTCCTTCGCCCGGGAAAAACGGAGCTGGAAGTATCGAATGAGCTGGAATTCTTTATGAGAAAAGCCGGAGCAGTATCTTCTTCCTTTGATACCATCGTCGCTTCAGGGTATCGCTCGGCTCTTCCACATGGTGTTGCCTCTGACAAGGTCATTGAAAAAGGGGATATGGTCACCCTTGATTTTGGTGCCTATTATAAAGGGTATGTTTCCGATATTACAAGGACTGTTGCTGTCGGCGAGCCTGACGCCAAGCTGAAAGAAATTTATCAGATTGTCCTCGAAGCTCAATTACGCGGCATCGATGGTTTCAGACCTGGAATGACAGGAAAAGAAGCGGATGCTTTAACTCGGGACTACATAACAGAGAAAGGGTACGGAGAGTACTTTGGACATTCAACCGGACATGGGATCGGGCTTGAGGTTCACGAGGGACCGGCTCTTTCATTAAAATCTGACATTATCTTAGAACCAGGTATGGTTGTAACTTGTGAACCAGGCATTTATATTCCTGGACTTGGCGGCGTTAGAATTGAAGACGATACGCTTATTACGAAGGATCATAACGAAAGGCTCACACATTCTACAAAAGACTTAATTATTTTGTAACTATTTTAGGAGGATTTGCCAATGATTTCTGTTAACGATTTCCGTACTGGATTAACCATTGAAGTGGATGGCGGCCTTTGGCGCGTCATGGACTTCCAGCACGTAAAGCCTGGTAAAGGAGCAGCGTTTGTCCGCTCCAAATTGCGTAACCTGCGTACCGGAGCCATGCAGGAAAAAACATTCCGTGCCGGTGAAAAAGTAGAAAAAGCACAAATTGATAACCGTAAAATGCAGTATCTGTATGCAAGCGGCGACCAACACGTGTTTATGGACATGGAGTCCTACGAGCAGGTTGAACTGCCTGGAACAAGCATTGAATATGAATTAAAGTTTTTAAAGGAAAACATGGAAGTTCATATCATGATGTTCCAAAGCGAAACACTTGGAGTTGAGCTGCCAAATACGGTTGAACTTGAAGTAACTGAAACTGAGCCTGGCATTAAAGGTGACACTGCTTCAGGCGGCTCCAAGCCGGCAACGATGGAAACCGGCCTTGTCGTTCAGGTTCCTTTCTTCATTAACCAAGGTGATCGCTTGATCATCAACACAGCTGAAGGTACTTACGTATCAAGAGCTTAATTGTAAATTAAAACTGGCCGATTGGCGAGTCCGTTAGGACGATGACAGACGCGTAGTTGAATTTATACTTTCTTATTAGCTAAAAAGAGCCTTAAGACCCTATTTGGGCGCTTAAGGCTTTTTTATTTTCGGAAAACAGATGGTAAATTTACTACCTATTCCTTCTTCACTCTCTGCTTCGATGGAGGCATCGTGCAGTTGTAAGATGTTTTTAACAATGGTCAGGCCAATTCCATTTCCCTCAATTTCCTGCCTGCTTTTATCTCCCCTGTACAATCTTTCGAAAATAAAAGGGAGATCCTCTTTGTTAATACCAATGCCGGTATCAACTACTTCCACAATAATATCATCATTCTTTTCATATAATTGGACAAGAATCCTGCCGCCTGCAGTTGTGAATTTAATAGCATTTGCCAGCAGGTTAACAAATACCTGCTTGATTTTATCTTTGTCTCCAGTAATTGAAAACTTTTTATCCGGTTGAATGACGAAATCGATTTTAAGTTTTTTCTTTTCAGAAGGTGCATGAAAATCATGACAAAGCTCCAGAAGCAATTGATCAAGTTCGATGATTTCATAACTCAGCTTGGTGCTTTCAGACTCAAATTCCTTTAAGACATTTAAGTTGTTAATCAGCCTGCCAAACCTGATTACCTCCTCATTTAGATAATGAAGCTTTTCTTGCGTAACTGGATATACCCCGTCAATCATGGCCTCTAGATTGTTTTGCAGGACATTTAACGGTGTCCTTATTTCATGTGAAATATCGGAGATTAATCTCTGTCTGAGCATATCCTGAAACTGTAATTTACCAGCCAATATGTTTACACTTTTTCGCAAGTCCTCTAGCTCATGAATGTTGCTTTTCACAACGGATTTACTGTTAAAATTCCCCTTGGACAAGTCAACAGAAAGCTTGGCCACTTCCTTAATAGGACTCGAAAATTGCTTCGAAAAATAGAGGCTTAAACCAGTAATGATAATGAGGGTCAACAGTCCGCTGGCAATTATGCTTTTATTAATGGACGATTTAAAGTTTTGATCTTCCTCCGTTAAGAGAACAGAAGAATACTGACCGATATCCACATAGCCTACTACTTTATCTCCCTCTTTAAGCTTAAATGTCTTTGTCGTATAAACTCCTTTTTGCTGGACTGGCATTGTCCCCATGTTTAACTGTTTTTTGATTTCCTTCGGGTCCATTCCCCAAATCGTTTGCTCATGCTGGTCCCTTAACGTAATGCAATAATTGCCCATATAGGCCTCATGCATGAGTTCAATTCCGGTGTTTTCTGTTAATCTGCCATCTTTTTTATAGGCATCTTCAAAGTAGGCTATAATTCTTTCGTACCTTTTGTTTTGAATGTCCATCATGTATTGATTAAATTTATTGGTAACAGTAAGATTTACAGTCAATGTCACAAGCAGGATAGAGGCAATGGTGCAAGCAGTAAAAAATAAACTTAATCTGCGGCTAATGGAATGCATTTTTGCTCACCGCCAAATTTATAGCCTGCTTTCAGGACTGTGATAATATATTTTGGGTTTCTCGTATCCATTTCAATTTTCTTGCGGATATTTTTGATATGGACATCAATAGTCCGATCAAAGCCATCAAAATTTTCACCATATACCTTCCGAATTAGCTGCTCTCTTGATAACACCTTGCCTTTACTAGCCGCTAATGCCCAGAGGATATCAAATTCAATCGGTGTGAACGGGATTTCTTCTCCCCTCACGGTAACCAGCCTTTTTTCAAAATGAATGGATAAGTTCCCATCATCAAAAATCATACAGACTGATGAGTTTGTGCCGTTTAATCTGCGGAAAAGGGCATTGACTCTTGCTGTCAATTCCCGTGGACTGAAGGGTTTAACTAGATATTCATCGGCACCCATATTTAAACCTTCGACACGGTCATTTAAAGAGCCTTTTGCTGTCAGCATAAAAATATGGACATTTGATGTTTCCCTCATCCCTTTGCAAACGTCCTCGCCGGCCATATCGGGGAGCATCAGATCGAGAATAACAAGGTTTATATTCGCTGATTTAAAGATTTCCAATCCTTTTGAGCCATTGCCAGCCCAGTAGACTTTGTAGCCGTTCTTCTCTAAATAGGCTTTGATTACATCTGATACGCTTCGTTCATCCTCAATCAATAAGATTTGGTTCATTTGGAATCACCTGATTGCTTTTTTGATAAGTAAAGTATACTTGCTGACAATGGTGAAAACGCAGGAAAAGGCTGACAATTCTGTGTCAGCCTTTTAAAAATTATAGTTTAACTTTTTGTAATCTAAGTGCGTTAAAGACCACAGACACCGAACTGAATGCCATTGCTGCCCCAGCTAGCCAAGGAGCTAGGAACCCAAGGGCTGCAATCGGAATGCCCAAGGAATTGTAGGCCATCGCCCAGAATAAGTTCTGCTTTATATTTGTGATTGTTTTTTTGCTCATGAAAATTGCATCTGCAATGCTGTTTAAGTCGCCGCGAATGAGCGTGATATCAGCCGCTTCCATGGCGACATCGGTGCCTGTCCCGATGGCCATTCCTATATCTGCCACGGCGAGAGCAGGTGCATCATTAATGCCGTCCCCGACCATTGCCACTTTCTTGCCTTCCGCTTGTAGCTTTTTAATTTCTGCTGCTTTTCCTTCAGGCAAAACCTCTGCGATGATGGTTTCAATTCCTGCTTGGCCAGCTATGGCCTTTGCTGTCTGCTGATTATCACCAGTAATCATGATAACCTCAAGACCCATCTTTTTGAGGCGGCTGACGGCCGTTTTGGAGGTTCCTTTAATCGTATCCGCAACCGCTACAACTCCAGCATACTGTCCGTCGATAGCCGTTATCATCGCTGTTTTCCCGGCTCTTTCCAGCTCCTCCATTTGTAAAAGTGCTGAATCTATTTCCACATTAAAGTTCGTCATTAACTTTCTAGTACCAATTAATAATTGCTTTCCATCCACTGCGGCCTTTATTCCGAAGCCCGGGATGGCTTCGAATTCGGCTGGCTCTTTTAGTTGAAGCCCCTTTTCCCTAATACCTTGCACGATAGCTTGTGCAAGCGGATGTTCTGATTGCTTTTCAGCAGAACCAACCAAGGTTAAAAATTCTTCCTCAGTGATGGAATTGGTATGGGAGAAATCTGTTAACACTGGTGTCCCATTTGTGACTGTGCCTGTTTTATCCAAAACTACTGTTGTGATACGGTGAGTTATTTCCAGGTGTTCGCCACCTTTAAAGAGGATTCCATATTCAGCCGAACGGCCTGAACCAGCCATGATAGAAGTAGGTGTCGCCAAGCCTAAAGCACACGGACAGGCGATAACTAAAACGGCAATCATTTTTTCTAAGCTTTCAGCGAAATTACCGGGTTCTACCCACAAATACCAGATAATAAAGGTTATCACAGCAATGGTCACGACAACTGGAACAAATACTCCAGATATTTTGTCGGCAAGCCTTTGAATCGGGGCTTTGGAGCCCTGGGCCTCTTCAACCACTTTAATAATTTGTGCTAAAGCGGTATCACGGCCAACCTTTATTGCTTCAACTTTTAGGAAGCCGTTTTTGTTCAGCGTAGCCCCTATGACTTCATCGCCAATTTTTTTATCAACCGGAACACTTTCACCGGTCAGCATTGACTCATCGATTGCGGATTGCCCTTCTATGACTTTACCGTCAACAGGAATTTTTTCACCCGGCTTAATGTAAAGAATATCCCCTAGAATAACTTCTTCTATCGGGATTTCCATTTCGCGGCCATCGCGGTTTACAGTAGCCGTTTTGGCTTGGAGCCCCATCAATTTTTTGATTGCCTCTGAGGATCGTCCCTTTGCCCTTGCTTCAAAAAGCTTTCCTAATATGATTAAGGTGATTAGAACAGCACTGGTTTCATAGTAAAGTTCTACCATATGTGAACCTTTGGTAAGCGACAATATAGATAAATATAAACTGTAAAAATAAGCTGCCGATGTTCCCAATGCAACAAGTACATCCATATTGGCACTTTTATTTTTTAAGGCTTTATAGGCACCGATGTAAAACTGTCCGCCGATTAGGAACTGAACCGGTGTGGCGAGAAGCAGTTGAAACCATGGATTCATGAACATATCCGGTACCCAAATAAAAGATGTAAACGAAAAATGCCCTGCCATTGCCCATAAAAGCGGAAAAGACAAAATTGCCGAAAAGATAAATTTTTTCGATTGCTTTTCGATTTCCTTTTGGCGATGGTCCACTTGATCTTTTGTTTCTTGTTTGAGTCTTGCCCCGTAGCCAAGAGTTCCAACTTTTTTTATGATGTCTGCAGTTGTCAGGGCGGAACCGTTGTATTCTACCGTTGCTTTTTCAAGTGCCAGGTTAACGTTTGCCTTTATGATGCCATCTAGCTTATTTAAGCCTTTTTCAATCCGGGCCGAGCAGGCTGCACAAGTCATCCCTGTGATATCAAATTCCACTTTTTCGGTTACGACTTCATAACCTAAATCCTTAATCTTCTGTTCGATTTCTTCCAGTTTTATCTGGGAAGGATCGTACTTAATTGCCGATTTTTCTAATGCAAGATTGACAGTTGCTGTTTCAACTCCGGTTAGTTTTTTCAGACCCTTTTCAATTCTGGCCGCACAGGCTGCACAGGTCATACCGGAAATTTGCAGGCTTGTTTCTTTGATAGTTTGACTCATAGTAAGTCAACTCCTCATATAGTGAGTTGAAATTTAAACTATATCATATCCTTGATCATCAATTGTTTCTTTGATTTGATCAAGGCTGACGGTTTGCGGGTTGAACTCGACATCAACCGTTGCTGCGTCTAGATTCACCTTAACGGCAGTGACTCCATCCAGGGTCCCAACGCTTCCTTCAACCGCCTTTACACAATGTCCGCAAGACATTCCTTTTACGTTTAATGTTACTTTTTCCATGCTAATCATCCTTTCAAAAATGTATTTGTCATTTTTGATTTCTAATTTTATGTTACTATACCCCCCTACCCTATGTAAAGTGTTTTGCCTGGGTTTCACAAAATGTCCACAAATGCTGATGTAGTTTTGTTTATGTTTTTAATCTAGCAAAACAATATAAAGACCGTATGTAGTTTTTTATGTGTCATGAAACGGTCAAATTTAATATGCCCCCTATTGTTTTGAAGGGGCACCGGTTCGGGCAAAAAACTGGGGATATTTTTACTGATGGGGTCTTTTGAAGTGATACCTTTGAGCAAAATAACTGCTCTATTTTTTACCGTTGCTCCTCTTGATGCGGTTCCTCGGGCAAAATAACCGCTCTATTTTTACCGTTGGGCTTCTTGAAACGGTTCCTCCGGCAATATAACTGCTCTATTTTTACCGTTGGGCTTCTTGAAACGGCTCCTCGGGCAATATAACTGTTCTATTTTTACCATTGGGCATCTTGAAACGGTTCCTCGGGTAATATAACTGTTCTATTTTTACCGTTGGGCTTCTTGAAACGGTTCCTCGGGCAAAATAACTGTTCTATTTTTACCGTTGGGCTTCTTGAAACGGTTCCTCGGGCAATATAACTGCTCTATTTTTACCGTTGGGCTTCTTGAAACGGTTCCTCGGGTAATATAACTGCTCTATTTTTACCGTTGGGCTTCTTGAAACGGTTCCTCGGGTAATATAACTGTTCTATTTTTACCGTTGGGCTTCTTGAAACGGTTCCTCGGGCAAAATAACTGTTCTATTTTTACCGTTGAGCATTTTGTCTTAACGTTATTTCGTGCAAGTATTATTAAATATAATAAAAAAGAACACCGACGCTTAGCCGAGATGTTCTGAATCATTTTATATACGCTTAGCGCCAATGTATTTTGGCTTCCAATAGGTATTGCTTGTGTAAGTGATCATAACCCCTTTAGAAGATGATGCCATAATCATTTTGCCTGCTCCAATATACATAGCCACGTGGGTTGGTCTGCTTGCTTTTGTTGGGGCGAAGAACATTAAATCGCCGGGCTGAAGACTGCCGACACGATACCCTCGATTATTGAACATATCAGCGGCTGTTCGTGGCAGCCAGATTCCAGCTTTACTGTAAGAGTATTTTACAAGACCAGAGCAGTCAAAACCACTTGGGGATATGCCTCCCCATCTATATGGAACACCAAGATTTGCCTTTGCTACGGAAATTGCTTTTGTATGATAATATGCTGCTTCTGCTTTATCACCCAGGGTGGCTAACAAAGACGTTGTTAAGGCTGCTGTCATAGCAAGTGCTGGGATGATTTTCTTTAACATTTTGTTATTCCCCCTTGAGTGATTTGATATCTACACTATACAAGGGATGCATAACAGATGGGTCACAAGGAAATTACAATCCAACCACAAAATTATATTGACATAATTTTTATGAATGAATATAAAAAATAAGAGAATGGAGTATATCTCCATCCTCTCTCAAAATCATTTTATAGTCCACACTTTAATTGTGCGCCACAGTTAGTACATGTATTACAGCCGCCGATTTCTTTAACTTTTCCTTTGCGGCATACTGGGCATGTGTTGCCGACTTCAGAACCAATCGTTACATCCGTTGAACGAAGGTCAGTGATGGTTTCGACTAAGACTACATGCTGCTTATCTTCTTTTTCAAAGATAGATAATTGTTCATTTGTGTTTTCTTCAGCTTTCAATGTTAAAACCTGAGAATCGCGTGAACCGTCTACATAGACAGTACCGCCTTTTGCACCGCCGCGGTATAAACGCTCGTATACCTTTTCAACCTGCTCAACGCTGTATCCTTTTGGTGCATTAACTGTTTTACTGATGGAACTGTCAATCCAGCGCTGGATGACACATTGGACATCTGCGTGTGCTTCAGGAGCAAGATTCATCGCAGTGACAAACCAGTTTGGCAGGTTACTTGAATCTGCTTCTGGGTTACGGTCTAAATACTCTTGAACGATGTCTGCTTTTACTTCGATAAATTTACCAAGGCGTCCGCTGCGGAAATATGAGAATGAGAAATAAGGTTCTAATCCCGTTGAAACGCCAACCATGGTACCAGTGGAACCCGTTGGAGCAACAGTTAGCAAATGAGAATTCCTTATTCCGTTTTCCACAATAGATTCACGGATTTCTTCAGGCATTTTCTTCATAAATCCGGTATTGATGAATGCTTGGCGTAAGCGGTTTGTTTCCTCAAGTGTTTCACCAGTTAAGAATGGGAAGCTTCCCTTTTCTTTCGCCAATTCAACGGATTCTTTGTAGGCTGTAGTTGCAATTGTTTCGAAAACTTGATCGACCAGCTTATTTCCTTCAGGTGAACCGTACTCAGTCTCGCAGTAGATAAGCAGGTCGTGCAGACCCATTACCCCAAGACCGACGCGGCGTTCACCGAGTGCTTGCTTTTTGTTTTCTTCCAAGAAGTATGGAGTAGCATTGATGACGTTGTCCTGCATGCGGACGCCGACTGCTACTGTATTTTTTAACTTTTCAAAGTCAACTGTTTTAGTTTCCTTATCTGCCATTTCTGCAAGGTTTACTGCAGCAAGGTTACAGACGGAAAATGGTGCGAGTGGTTGTTCCAATTTGTTATCCCATTGGCTTTTTATCCAATAGTTCTTACAGTTTTATTCCTGTAAGTTCAGCATACCTTTTCATTACACACTTGTTTCATGTATTTAATCAATTCTTTTCTTCCACGATCTTCTCCAAAAACTGCTTTTGAAATGACTCTGAAATCTTTCACCCCGAAATGTTTTTGGATGTCATCTAGTAATGGCTTAATAGTGGTTTTTATTTTATTTAATGGAGTTTCAAGTACAATTTCTCTGTTTTCCTTTGACCATTGAATAATATAATCTTTAATAGCTTCATGAATCTTTAATCTATTGCCCACATAAATATCTGTTGCTTTTTTTATTGCAACTTTACCAGCACATGATTGACTACAAAATTTTTGAGGGGAAGTTACTATTACAATAAATTTTTGCCCACATACCTCACAAAATCTAGTTTGTCTTTCCTTCTTTAATTTACCTTTTTGTGCCAAACCAGATTTTCTTAATCCCTCAATCATTCTTTGCTTTGTAGTACCCTCAGTAGCCCATAACTTTTTAGTGTGTTCACCGATCCTCTTTTTGGAATTTTTATTGTGCTTAAGATTATAATGCCCGTTAAGTTCACCAAAAGCAGCCTTATTTATCGTAGTTTCACTGGAATTTATCCATTCACTAATGGTTGATGTTAAAGAAAAATGGCAACTCCTTATAAATCTTAAGCAATTCCTCATAAGAAACAAGTTCACATTTTATGTGGTATTTTTCTTCAATGGTTTTTAGGTCTCTTCTTGCATTCTTTTTTACTTCTGTATTTCTTGCCTTAATTTCCACTATTTTTACAAGCCTATTATCTTTATCGTAAAAGAAAAAGTCGGGCTTATACAACTTATAACCCAGATCAAATACTTGATCCTCATAGCTCCATTGAATCGAATAAAAATCAAGGTATTTTGCAAACGCGTATTCATACGAACTTCTTAAATAATATCCTTTGTAAAAGCCCGCATACCCTCTATTCACCTTAATCACCTAAATTCATCCATTCAAAATGTACTGACTAGGATTTGTGTGTAATGTTGCGGCCTCGTGGATGGATTATATTCTGCAAGTGCAGGTTCACCATCTATGCGTTGCCCCTGACTAGATTTTTACATCTAGCCTTCGGTTCGGATTAGCATCTCAGCCTTCCCGCTTTATTCCGCAATTTTTAACGTGAGGCAAACTAAGCTACTTTACCACACGGATTCGTTGCTACTACCTGCTGACCATATGCTTTAGCATTCGTCATGTCATTGGCATTATCGATGAAGAATATTCCCGGTTCAGCAGAGTACGTTGCGCAAATGTTAACTAAGTTCCAAAGTTCTTTTGCCTTAATTTTTTTGTAGACTCGAACTTTGTGACCAAGTCTTTCCCACTCACGAACGTCTCCAACTTCATGCCATTTTTCATTATAGATTTTCATTTCCTCTTGGTCGTAGTTTTCTACGTAAGGGAAACGAAGTTCATATTCACCATCATTTTCAACAGCTTCCATAAATTCTTTCGTTAAGCAAACAGAGATGTTTGCTCCAGTGAGGAACTCTGGATTATGAACTGAATAAGTACCGCCAGTTGCTAGTTTTTCCTCAGCATCTGCAATAATTGATTCACTGAAGCCACCATAACCAGGAATGTTCTTATAATTTACAATTCCTTGGTACATCGCTTCTTCTTGAAGGGTGAATGGTTTAAACTTCAGTTTTTCTTTAGCAAGTTTTTTGATTGTTTCATCAGATGTATTTTCAATTAAAAATCTTAGAATTCTCGGATTTTGCATTTTAGAAATAATGAATTCAATGATGTCTGGATGCCAGTCCGCCAGCATAATCATCTGCGCCATTATGTTGCGTTGATTCGTTACATCAACTCTCTAGGTCACCCCAGAGTTCAGACCATCTCTTGCATTCTCAGAATGCCCTCGCGCTTCGGAATCACTTGATCCCTACTCTACTCACTTCCACTTATTAGTGTGCTTTCGATGGTCGTTGAACCTTCTCCATATTCTATTCAAGAACGTAGGAGCTCGGCTGCTGATTGTCTTTATCCACCGTTGTTTTCAAGCATTCACGTTCACCGTTTCCGGTCACGTTGTAGCCAACAGGTTATTAAAGAGTTCCCAGCAATTCACGAGGTTTATTTATAGACGAGGCACTTATGCTGATTTACCACGTCTTGATCCACCCTGCTCAACAAGGTGAGTCAACTTCGCAATATCATCCAACCAAGAAACCGAACCAGACGATTTGCCATTTACACCTCTTGCCAAGGTGTTTCTTGGCCGTAATGTCGAACCATTAGTTCCAACACCGCCGCCGCGGCTCATGATTTCCATTACCTGCTTGCGGTGGTCAGAGATTCCTTCACGAGAATCCGCTACGAACGGCATTACATAGCAGTTGAAATAAGTTACCTCAGTACCAGAGCCTGCACCATAAAGAACACGGCCGGCCGGAATGAAGTTCAAGTTCACTAGCTCTTGATAAAACTTTTCTGTCCATTCGATGCGCTTCTCTTCCGTCTCTTCTACAGCAGCAATACCAGTCGCAACACGTTTAGCAATCTGCTCATAGAAAAGCTCTAACGGCTTCTCAATGACATCCAGCGAACTATAAATAACTCCAGTTTCTGTTGCTTCACCATCGAGGACGCCTCTAAATTCCTCTTCAACCAAAACCTTAGCTTTCTTCTTCTCCCAATCGATTTCCTGAATGTATCCTAAGCCGCGTGCCGGGAATTTTGGATCTTCTTTAATCGTAAGAACAACAAAGTCGCCATTTGTGAGGGTAATTTTTTCAGTGTCTTTGAAGGTGTAGCGGTCGAGCATGACCAAACGCGAAACACCCTTGTGAGTTATTTTCATATCTGGGGTGACCGGGTGCACCTGTGGAAAAAGGCGGATATCCTCATTCAACCTCCCAAAATCAATATTCAATTCTTGTCTAAAAACTACAGACATGAATACAACTCCTTTATCTATATATTCTCTATCTTGTGTAGGAATCTAGTAAGCTTTTGCTTATCTAGTTGTTTTAATAAATTTAAGTTACCATATTAAAACAGGAAAAATCAATATATAGTACCGAAAATATTTTCGACACCCCTATATATTGTATGTCATGCAAAAAACAATTATTTTGTCAAACTTTAAAATAAATAGATTCTCGAGAAAATAAAAGATATAGTGCAATTTTCGCTATAAAACGAGAAATTTTAACAATTTTCGCCGGTTGCCTCCAATGAAATAGGAAAAAAGCGGCAAAGCCGCTTTAGCAAGTCATCTCTTAAAATTCCACTCATCATTTTCATACCGTTCTTTGGCGAGCTTATTAACATAGGCAAGCTCTTCATCTGTCAACTGATAGGATTCAAGCTCAATATTTAAACCTTCTGCAAATCCTTTATAAAAAGCTTCCTTAGCCTCATCGAGAGCAATCCTTCGCGGACTGATCGCATTAATGGCAACAGCCTTATCCTTGAAAGCTTTTTTCATCCGCTCCTTCACCCGGTCATTCGGGTATTTGAATAAGCTAAAAAGCTTGTCTTCATCCAGGTCCAAAAGGATCGATCCATGCTGGAGAATGACACCCTTCTGCCGTGTTTGCGCACTTCCTGCGACCTTGCGCCCTTCCACCACCAACTCATACCAGCTGGGGGCATCAAAGCAAACCGCGGACCTAGGATTTTTTAAGGCATCCCGTTCCTCAACTGTTTTCGGAACAGCAAAATATGCTTCTAGTCCCAGTTGATGAAATCCTTTTAAAATCCCTTCAGAAATAACACGATAAGCCTCAGTAACTGTTTTTGGCATTGCTGGGTGCTCCTCTGAAACAATGACGCTGTATGTCAGTTCATGCTCATGGAGAACCCCTCTGCCTCCAGTTGGTCTTCTTACAAATCCAAGCCCGTGTGTTTTTACTGCTTCCATATCAATTTCTTTTTCAACCTTTTGAAAGTACCCAACGGACAGCGTCGGCGGGTTCCAGCCGTAAAATCGGATCACCGGTGGAATCTTCCCCTCGCTGTGCCAATCTAACAAAGCTTCATCCAATGCCATATTAAAAGCAGGAGAACTATTGCCAGAATCGATAAACCACCATATTTCTTTTTCCATAGAAAAACCTCGTTTATTTATAATTTCCTTTCTTAGTCTATCAAAATGAGGGGGAATTTCAAAATGAGATGTTTTTGGTATAATTTTTTAAGAAGATTTTTGTCCATTCTTCTTTATCTTTAAGAAAATGACTTATATAATAAATACTAGTGCAACAAGCTTGAAGGGGGCAAATAGAAGTTGAATTCACTTTATGTTTTATTAATCATTGTCGTAGCGGTTATCATCTACTCTGTTTTTACTTTTTTTTATCAAAAAAGGATTGTAAAAACAGTAACAGAAGAGGAATTCCGTACAGGATACAGAAAGGCACAGCTGATTGATGTTCGTGAACCAAATGAATTTGAAGGCGGACATATTTTAGGAGCACGAAATATTCCAATGTCACAAATTAGAATGCGCATGAAAGAAATTAGACCGGACATGCCTGTTTATTTATATTGCCAAAGTGGCATGCGCAGTGCTCGTGCAGCTCAATTTTTACACAAAAAAGGCTACAAGGATCTAACCCAGCTTCAAGGCGGGTTCAAAAAGTGGTCTGGTAAAGTGAAAGCCAAAAAATAATCGTAATTAATGGGCTCCAGAACTTTTCTGGGGCCTTTTATATTGATTTTTATTAAAAAATGGGCCACCAATACGTTCTATTGGCGTATTTGACAAGTCTATTGGCGAATTCTCCACGTCTATTGGCGAATCTCCCCAATCTATTGGCAACTTTAATAAAAAGCCCTAACAAAAACAAGCTCTGGAGCAATCCAGAGCCTGTTTATCTTTTTATGCATTCTGATATCGTAAAACTGGCTTACGCGCAGCTGTAGTTTCATCTAAGCGGCCTACCACGGTTGTGTGCGGAGCCTCCTGGACTATTTCCGGATTTTCCTCCGCTTCCTTGGCGATTTGGATCATGATGTCGATAAAGGAATCTAACGTTTCCTTAGATTCTGTTTCTGTCGGCTCAATCATGATACATTCTTCCACATTTAATGGGAAGTAAATGGTTGGCGGATGGAAGCCGAAATCAAGCAGTCGCTTCGCAATATCCAATGTACGGACGCCCAATTTCTTCTGGCGCCTTCCGCTTAATACAAACTCATGCTTACAATGTCTGTCAAACGGCAGATCATAATACTCCGCCAATCTTCTCATCATATAGTTAGCATTTAAAACAGCATATTCAGTCACTGCTTTTAAGCCGTCTGGTCCCATAGACCGAATATAGGTATATGCGCGGACGTTAATGCCAAAGTTTCCGTAGTATGGCTTAACGCGGCCAATTGATTGCGGACGATCATAATCCAGGACATACTCGTCGCCTCGTTTGGCAATAACCGGTCTTGGCAGGAACGGAATTAAATCTGCCTTCACACCGACAGGACCGGAACCTGGACCGCCGCCTCCGTGCGGGCCAGTAAACGTTTTATGAAGATTCAAGTGGACTACGTCAAAGCCCATATCACCCGGGCGGGCTTTTGATAGAACTGCGTTTAGGTTTGCCCCGTCGTAATAAACCTTACCGCCAGCTTCATGGACGATTTCAGCAATTTCGACAATGTTTTCTTCAAAAAGGCCAAGCGTATTTGGGTTAGTCAGCATTAATGCTGCTGTATCCTCCCCCACCACTCTTCTTAAGTCTTCTAAGTCTACAAGACCATCTTCATTCGACTTTACTGTAACCGTCTCAAGACCTGCTACTGTAGCAGAAGCTGGGTTTGTACCATGAGCGGAATCAGGTACGATAACCTTAGTCCGTTTTAGGTCGCCATTTGCTTCATGGTATGCGCGAATCATCATCAATCCGGTCCATTCTCCGTGGGCACCTGCTGCCGGCTGTAAGGTCACTTCATCCATTCCGGTAATTTCTTTTAAATGCTGCTGAAGGTCATATAAAAGCTCAAGCGCACCTTGAACGGAACTTTCATCCTGGAGCGGGTGAATATGCGCAAACCCGTTGTAGCGGGCTACATTCTCATTAATCTTAGGATTGTATTTCATCGTACAAGAACCTAATGGATAAAAACCGGAGTCTACACCGTGATTCCGTCTGGAGAGGGACGTATAATGGCGCATGATATCCAGTTCAGAAACCTCAGGGAGCAGCGGCTCCTCTTCCCTTAAATATCCTTCTGGAAGGAGCGCAGCAACATCTGCTTCAGGAACATCCATTTCCGGAAGGCTGTATCCGACCCGGCCTGGTGTACTAACTTCAAAAATCAGCTTCTGGTCTTGATTATGCATGCAAATCCCCCAATTCTTTCACTAATGTATCGATCTCTTCCTTCGTTCTTTGCTCTGTCACGCAAATGAGCATATGGCCCGCAAGCACAGGATAGTCACGGCCCAAATCATAACCGCCTATGATTCCTTTTTGGAGCAGCTGCTGATTAACCTCTTTTACCGGTTTATTTAAATTGACAACAAACTCGTTAAAGGAGTGACCATCATTAACCACTTCAAACCCTGCTACTTTAAAGGCAATTTTTGCATAATTAGCCTTTTGTAAATTGGCTGCTGCTATTTCGCGGACACCTTTTTTTCCAAGGGCAGTCATCGCAACAGATGCAGCAAGGGCATTCAATGCTTGGTTTGAGCAAATATTAGAAGTCGCCTTATCACGGCGGATATGCTGCTCACGTGCCTGCAGTGTTAAAACAAAACCGCGGCGGCCTTGGTCATCTGTTGTCTGGCCGACAAGACGTCCGGGAACTTTACGCATTAGCTTGGTCGTAACCGCAAAATAGCCACAGTGCGGACCTCCAAAGGCAGTCGGGATTCCAAACGGCTGGGCATCGCCGACAACAATATCTGCACCAAATTTTCCTGGAGGTGTCAAAATTCCAAGTGATAATGGATTGCTTGAAACAACAAACATTGCTTTATTTTCGTGAATAATCTCTTCAAGCTCTTTTAAAGGTTCAATTCGGCCTAAAAAGTTTGGATATTGAACGACAACTGCGGCTACGTCAGCATTTACCAATCCTTTTAGGGCTTCAATATCAGTAATTCCATCCTTCACAGGAACCTCAATCACATCAAGGTATTGACCCTTTGCGTAAGTTTCCAGAACCTCACGGGATTCAGGGTGAACAGCACTGGAAACCAGGATGGTTTTCCGTTTAGTGTGACCAGCACTTAGCATTGCTGCTTCAGCAAGTGCAGTACCACCGTCATACATCGAGGAGTTGGCCACATCCATTCCTGTTAATTCACAAATCATTGTTTGGAATTCAAAAATCGCCTGCAGTTCCCCTTGGGAGATCTCCGGTTGGTAAGGTGTATAGGCTGTGTAGAACTCCGATCTTGAGATGACATGGTCAACGATAACCGGCATATAGTGGTCATAAACTCCGGCACCTAAGAAAGACACATTCGATTTTAAATCAGCATTCCGGCTTGCTAACTGAAAAAGTTCCTTCATCAAAGCTGTTTCAGATTTTGCCGGTTTAATATTGTATTCACCTTTAAATCGGACCTTTTCAGGAATATCACTGAATAGTTCATCGACAGTGGAAACTCCAATTGTCTCCAGCATTGCCTGCTTATCTTGTTCAGTCATGGGTAAATAGCGATGTTTCATAACCCTTGCTCCCTTCTGCTATTTCTTTTCTCTTTTATAAAAAGGTGTAGGAACCACTTTCGCTTTTAAACGTTTGCCGCGAATTTCAACTTCCACTTCGGTATCAAGTCCTGCATGTTCGGAAGAAATGAGGGCAAGACCGATGTTTTTCTTTAAGGTTGGGGACTGTGTACCGGTGGTAACTTCACCAATTAGCGCTTCCCCTTTGTAAACTGGATAGCCGTGGCGCGGAATTCCCCGGTCAACCATCTCGATCCCAACAAGCTTCCGGGACAAACCCGCTTCCTTTTGTTTCAATAGAGCTTCTTTTCCAATAAAATCAGCCTCTTTATTCAATTTCACCGCAAAGCCAATTCCTGCCTCAAGCGGGGAAATTTCCGGTGATAATTCCTGGCCGTAAAGCGCTAAGTTTGCTTCAAAACGAAGTGTGTCGCGCGCACCTAGGCCGCAAGGAATAACTCCCTCGTCTTTTCCGGCTTCCAGAATGGCTGTCCAGATTTCGACGACATCACCAGCATCACAATATACTTCAAAGCCGTCTTCCCCTGTATAACCAGTTCTAGATACAAGTGCTTTTTTCCCATTTAAAACAACTTCCTGCTGGAATTTAAAAAAGCCGATTTGGCTTAAATCCGTCTGTGGAGCTAGCTTCTGTAATACCTTTTCTGCAAGAGGGCCTTGAAGCGCAAGCTGTGCCATTGTTTCAGACAGGTTTTCGATTGTTACATTTCCTTCAAGGTGCTTCTCCAGCCAGTTGTAGTCCTTTTCAATATTCGATGCGTTGACAACTAGCAAATAATGATTGTCTTCAACCTTGTAAACAAGCAGGTCGTCAATAGTTCCGCCGTTTTCATAGCACATCGCGGTATATTGCGCCCCGCCGTCTTTCACTTTTGAAATGTCATTTGTCATCAATTTTTGTAAATAATTGAGGCTGTCTGGGCCCTTTACCTCAACTTCGCCCATATGGGACACATCGAATAAACCGGCTTTCGTGCGGACAGCTTCATGCTCATCCTTGATGCTTGAAAACTGGACAGGCAACTCCCAGCCGCCAAAATCGATGGTTTTTCCCCCGTATTCCTTGTAAACTTCAAACAGCGGAGTGCGTTTTAATTCCGTCATCATAAATCCCCCTTCATTTACTACATGTTCATTATTTGTAAAAATGAATTATTGCCAATTAACAAAAATAGGAAAACTCCTTGTCGTTTTCCTAAATACAACAAAAAGGTGCAAAAAAGGACAGAAACCTCCCTTTAACAGTAAAGAAGGTCTCTGTCCTTGCACCTGAAAGTTTACCTAAATCGGCTGTCCCCTTTGGTGGCTGGTATCATCCAGCACTCTCCAGAGCTGCGTCCAACAAGAGTTCTTTTGCCTGAGAGATTCACATAAGCTGCTTGCTCCTTCGGCGCTACAAAAAGTAGTCTCTCCCCTTGTTTTCATTCGCACTTATAATATTATTTTCCAATTTGGTCATACTAATTATACTTAAAAAATAGATTACCTTATTTAAATATTTAAAACTTTCAAAGCTATTATCATCCTACCATTAAAACAACATATCGGGCAATAATAATTTATCTTAAAAAGGAGCTGAAAAGGATGAATGTCGAAATTGAATTTGATTCCTCCTGGCAGGATGATTTTTTACATAAAATTGATCATGATGGACCCTGGGGAAATTGGGAGCTTTTTAAATTGGCCATCGATATTGAAAATCATTTGGTGGTCCCGGAATTCGAAGGTCTGCAGGCTCCAAAGCATCTGCCAAATTTGACGCCTCTCCCCCATCAGCTTGAAACGGCCAAGCAGGTGGTTGAAAACATGAACGGAAAGGCCATCCTTGCGGATGAAGTGGGTCTCGGAAAGACTATCGAAGCTGGGTTAATTTTAAAAGAATACATGATTCGCGGATTAGTGAAAAAAGTGTTAATTCTTGTTCCCGCCTCCTTAGTCACCCAGTGGGCACAGGAATTAAATAGCAAATTTTATATACCGGCTGTCACTCAAAGAAAAAGCTATGTTTGGGAACAATGTGATGTCGTTGTTTCCTCCATCGATACGGCGAAACGAAATCCGCATCGGGAGATTATTTACAAGCAAGACTATGACCTCATCATTATCGATGAAGCCCATAAATTAAAAAATAATAAAACAAAAAACTACGAATTTGTTCAAAACTTAAAAAAGAAGTTTTGTTTATTGCTGACGGCAACACCTATTCAAAATAGGATTGAGGAGATTTTTAACCTCGTATCCCTATTAAAGCCTGGTCACTTAGGGAATGAAACTGTCTTTTACGAAAAATATAAACGAGATTCCCGTTCCTTAAATGATGACCAGCATCTAAAAGAGCTAGTCAATAAAGTCATGATCCGCAACCGTCGTGCCGATACAGGAATCGAATGGACGAAACGGCATGTGGAGACGATACCGATTGAATTTACAAAATCGGAACGCGACCTGTATGACTCCATCTTAGAGCTTAAAAATGAGGGAGACTGGGTTCAAACGAGCAGTTTTTCTGTGATGACTTTGCAGCGTGAAGCATGCTCAAGCCGCGAGGCCGTTTTCTATACCTTAAAAAACATGCTTCTTAAAAAGGAAAACCCCACGCAGGCCTATCAAGAACAAATCAACTTTTTAATTAAAAAAGTGGAGACTGTCGAGCAAAATTCCAAGGCAGTAAAAGCCCTTGAATTAATTCAGAAAATAAATGATAAAGTGATTATTTTCACGGAATACCGGGCTACCCAATTATATTTACAGTGGTACTTAAAGCAGCACGGAATTTCCTCCGTTCCTTTCCGAGGCGGTTTTAAACGCGGGAAAAAGGACTGGATGCGCGAGTTGTTCCAAAAGCATGCCCAGGTGTTGATTGCTACTGAAGCGGGCGGGGAAGGGATTAACCTGCAATTTTGCAACCACATTATCAATTTTGATCTGCCGTGGAACCCGATGAGACTGGAGCAACGCATCGGAAGGATTCACCGCCTCGGTCAGGAAAAGGATGTCATGATTTATAATTTTGCCATCAAAAATACGGTGGAAGAGCATATTTTAAAACTTTTATACGAAAAGATTGATTTATTTGAAAAAGTCATCGGAGAACTTGATGATATTCTAACAAAACTAGAATTCGGAAATATTGAAGATCATATAATGGATATTTTTGGCGACTCCTGCTCTGAAGGGGAAATGCGGATTAAAATGGAGAATTTATCATCAATGATTGAATTTGCACAAAATATGAAAAAAGGAGAATCACATGCAGCAGCAGGAAATTCATAAGTTTCTTTTAAATTATTTTATGGCAAATGAATGTCCCATTGTCACCAATCACCCTGGATACTTAGATGTCCAACTAACAATTGAAATGGATAAGGAACTAATGAATCGGCCCTTTTACTGGCATTATTTAGAGAAAACTGGCGGAATACCGAATCCAATGAGATTGACCCTCATCACCAACCAAAAAGCAGCACCTGAAAATCTCAGAGGGGAAACCATCCATTTTGGTTCGCCCCGCCTGCATCAAGTTTTTGAGTCTACAAAAAATTTAGCCAGATATATAAGGCTTTATGAAAATCACGGCAACTCCGCCGTCCAGACTCCCTTGCTGCCATGGCTATGCATGAATGTTAAAATCTCCTATCAATGTGACCGTAAACGCGATATTTTTAAGTCAATCGGCCTTCAGCTTATTAACGGGAAAATGGTGGAGGATTTTCATAATTACCTGCTTAAAATTTCGTTAACGCCGAAAATCCCTGATTACTCGTTTACATTATCACCACTGGTTAAACCAAAAAGCGGAATGATTCGAATTGAAAATTATTTAAAATCAGTCATTGAAAATGATGACCATACCTGGGCCGATGAAGCAAAGATACGCTGGGAGAAGGATTTAGAACTGCTGAATCATTTTTATGAGGACATCGAAGATGAAAACGAAAGCTATGAGACAGAAAAACAGGCACTCAAGGATCAATATGAGCCGCGAATTCATATTTCCTTTATCAATGGCGGGCTGTTTTACTTAACAGAAAAAGCAATTTAAAAAGAAAACCCCAAGTCGTGAAATTATACTTGGGGGTTTTCTTTTTAAAGTCCACTGTCTTTCATTTTCCGTCTCTTAACCTCTGAATACACAATATAGGGAAGGATGCCAAACCAGCGATACCAGAAGGATGCTTTGGTCTGTTTTCGCTCGAGGCGCTGACGTTTTCGTTCGTCCTTTGGCTGGTCCGCATATTTGACAATTGTTTGCGTCATATATTTTACATAATCATTCGTTTTCATGTACACACCTGCCTTTAACTTACATTACAAGTATGTCCAAGGTTTATCCTTTCGAATCAATAAGTAATCCATTTAATTAGCTTTTTTGACCTCGTGTCAAAATATCCTTTCCCGTTTACCAATTCACCTGAATGAAGCCGGAGTGTAAAGGAAACTCTTTGGACATATCCTGACGGGGGATCGGCGAGAAAATCCATATTCCCCTTCTGAAATCCAAACGTTCCTTTAGATGGGATTGTTCCTGACACCTGGGCCTGATTTTCGAATTTCTTTACGGATGACAAGAAATAATACTCTTCCTGCAAAATAACGGCTGATTCGTGCGCTAGCTTTCTCTCCGACAGGAGCTTCTCCACCTCGATTGAAAAAAACAGCAGAAAAATGATCAACAAACATAATGTAAGGGGATAAGTGAAGCCTTTTTGGCTATTTTTCATGTGCTCTTATTCCAATCAATTAAAGAATAGGCGGTAACAGAATACTCTATTCCTTTCAAATCCTTTACCGTTACCTTTACCGCATTATTCACCAAAGCAAACGAATGCCAAGAAACATTCTGCAGGATGATTTCATGCCCCGTCGAGTTAACCCGTCTTCTTAAATTGTTGCCGTAAATTTCATAATAAATGGTTTCTCCGTCTTTTGTTAAGATCAGCCGATTGGAAACTACCTCAGCCTTGGTCGACCAGCGGATTTCTTTTTTTATTTGGCTGCAGAAAACCTCCCATTCCATTGCCTGAAGGCTGGATTGATTCTCCTTATTGTCAAGAATAAGTTGAAAGAGAGGTGTCATATAAAAAACAATAATTGAAAGAATCACCAACGAAAACATTACCTCAATGAGCGTAAAACCTTTTTCATTCGAGACTGCCACAGATTTCATTTTCCAAATGTAAGGACGTTTTTTCAACTTTAACGCAAACCTCCTTTTGCCCGAAGGAGTCCTTCCAAATAATTTGATAACCAATCTCATTTTGTACCAATGTATAATTGGCAAATGTCCGATTATCAATTAATTTTGCCTCCAGTTCCTCATACATGATCTGCCTCATCTTTTTCTCAATCTCCAAATTTACGGATTGCTTTCTTAAATCCGTGACCAACGGAATGAAAACCAAACAAATCAAAAACATTGCTGATAAGGACAGCAGCAATTCTAATAAAAAGAACCCTTTATTGCTCTGTAACATAAAACCGGCCTTTTCCAATTAAAATGGTCATTCGATAAGTCTTCTTCTCAGTTTCTATGAAGAAAGAACCAAATTTATTTACATTTCCATCAGGCTGAAATTTGAAATATAAGGGCATCGAACCTTCGATGATATGAAAACTTGAGGAGTAGCTTCTGTCGAGCAGATGCGGCTGGTCAGAGCGCAAAACAAGCGAGTATTTTGATTCGTTAGGTAAAATGACGACCGACACTTCCTGCTGATGGGACATCGCATAGGACTGGGCATAAAATAAATCCGCTTTTAATTGGGTTAATAAGGCTTCATCCTCGACCAGCGTATGCTGTGGCTTTACCGAAAAAACGGTTACCGAGGACAAAATCATGAAGATGGACAGGACCACTAGAGACTCGGCTAAGGTGAATCCCTGTTGATTGTATTTCATTAATTTGTAGAGGTGTCTGCGGCCGTTTTTGTTTCGGTTTCCTTCAATGTAACAGTGCCATCAGCCTCAATCACAACTTCTTTCCCCGGGCATCCTTTGGCATCTTTTAAATATCCCGCACTTTTTAGTTTTTCAATTGTCGCTGGTTCATTTTTTTCCATTTCATAGGCCTGTACCTGAGCCTCGACCATTTTCTGAAAGCCTTCACAGCCCTTAGTCTTTATATTTGCGTTATGTCTAGCGACGTTTGGAATTGTAATAATTAAAATTACAGAAATCACGAGCATAACAATCATCATTTCTATCAGTGTAAAACCAGCCTGTTTATTTCTTTTAATATTTTTCATTTTCCTAAACCTCCATTTTTAAAATTAAATTCCATCAAGCATATGAAACATGGGTAAAAGGATCGCTAAATACATGGAAACAACTAATAAACCGATAAACAGATAAAGAATGGGCTGAATCGTCCTTAGGCTTTTTTCAATTAGTACTTCCAGGTTCATCACACAATGCTTGCTAAAAAAGAGCAATTCCTGTTCCAATTTGCCATTTTCCTGGCCGTGTTTAATAATCATCGGAAAACCCTTGTCAAAAAAAGTCATCGAAGCCAATATGGTTTCCAATTTTTCGCCCGTTACAAGCTTGGCCTTAATTTCTTTACCAAGTTCACTGTAAAAAGGCTGTCTTTTATTTTCCTCAAAGAGACCCAAGCTCTCTGAAACTGAAATTCCGCCAGATAAAAGGAAGCTTAATTGAATGGAGAAATAATGAGTAAACAGCAATTTGAGGATTCTGCCGATAAAGGGCAGACGCACGAGCATCATTCGCTGCTTTAAAATGGGATAGTTTCGGAAGATAAAATAATAATAAATTGCTGTTGCCAATAAGAATGTAAGCAAAGCACCAATGACCATGGGGAAAATTTTATCAAAAGCATAGATGACCTTAGTAAAAAAATTTTCCTCCAAACCAAGAGATGAGAAAAGTTCTGTAAACCTTGGCAACAATGTATTCTCTAGGAAAACGAAGAGAATCCCGGTAATAAAAAGCAGCAATACAGGATATTGAAGCAATTTTAAAAGCTTATGCAGATCCTTCTCCTTTAACAATGCGAGACGGCTGCCCTCAAGCAGCGCTTCTGCAAAACTCCCGTGTTGCTCAGCAAAGTAAACAAAACCGGTTAAATCCTTGTGAAAGCCAAGCCTTTCAAGGACCTCATGAAACGGCAGCCCGTTTTTTAAAACTGTTAATGATTGATATAACTCCTCCTTTCTTTTCTGAGGCAAGTACAATGCTATGGAATCAATTGCTTCGGCAATTGGATATCCCCGTGCCAACAGCTCGCCAATTTGTTTTAAGAAGTTGGCTTGCTCAGTTACAGACCATTTATGATTCTTCATCATAAACCAGCCTGTCGTATTCAGATTCCTGAATAAATCCTAAGGCAATCCCTTTTTTAATGACATCCCGGATTGCCCGATAATGGGTTTCAACCTTCTCTCCCTTTGCAGCTTTCATGGCGTTATTCAAATTTTTCCCGGCCAAAAGCTCAAACACACTCGCCCTCTTCCACCTTCCATACGAATAACAAAATGGAGTGCATTCACCCTCGCAAAATGGACAGGTTAATTCAACAAGTCTTTGGGCAGTCACCGCAATTAAGGTCTGTTCAACCTCCAGCCAATTCACCCCAAATTCGTGCAGGCGGAACACCGCTCCCTTCGCATCTCTAGTGTGCATCGTTGAAAGCACTAAATGCCCTGTTAAAGCTGCGCGTACAGCAATCCTAGCTGTTTCTGCGTCCCTTATTTCCCCGACCATTATGATGTCCGGGTCGTGCCTTAAGATTGCTTTGAGGCCGGCCGCATAAGTGACACCAGCTTTTTCATTCACTTGTACCTGCAGAACGGAATCGTAATTTTTTTCAATCGGGTCTTCAAGTGTAATAACATTGCGATGGAATAGGTGGGCGGTTTCATTTAAAAGAGAATATAATGTAGTCGTTTTCCCTGAGCCAGTCGGCCCAGTAAAAATTATTAAACCGTGTGCATGTTTTAATAAAGCTAGAAGTTTTCTGGTCATTGCAGGGAATAAGGAAAGTTGATGAAAAGGGATTTGCTCCTGCTGGGGTAATAGCCTGATGACAAGGCTTTCGCGTGTATTCGATGGTAGGGTAGATAGCCTCAGCCCCATTAATTGTCCGTTAACCTCACAAAAAATTGCACCGCTTTGCGGACGTCTTCTTTCGCCGATATCCATATTTGCTTTAAATTTAAAATGGGAGATCAATTTGTCGCATTCATCTTTTGGAAGGGATAATAGAGGAATGAGTTTGTTGGTTAACCGGATTTGAACGAGTGTGTCATTTTGCCTGGGAATTATGTGAATGTCAGTTGCCTGGTTTCTTGCAGCGTCACGAATAATTCTATCAGCTAACATTTCAATTGAACTAACAATGGGAATCACCGCCTTTAAATTTCTTTTCTGATATTTCGACAATCTTTTTACCCTTCCTTCTTTATTTTAAAAAAGTTTTTTTGTAAAGAAAAGGAGTATATTTCTAATTTTGTTACAATTTATCGTCAATAATTGTGAACATTTTCTAAACATATAGTGTTTACCTTGTTAACCTCATTCCCACTTTATAATCGCTGTATTATAATGGAATAAATCATGGGGGTCCGAGGTGAAACGAGATGGAACAAACGTTAAAAATTACTAACGTGTTGTCAGATCCAACTAGATACTACATTTATCAATACATTACGAAACGCCACAAGGAAGTAACCGTTCAGGAGATCGCGGATAATTTCAACATCCACCCGAATGTAGCAAGATTGCATCTTTCTAAGCTCGAAGACGTTAACATGCTGGTTTCGGAAACAAAGAAAACAGGTAAAGGCGGACGGCCAAGCAGATTATATCGTTTGTCAGATGATGTGATCCAGCTCCACTTCCCATTCCGAGATTATATGCTTTTATCAAAAGTGGCCATTCAAACGATGATTTCCCTTGGCGATACTGGAAGGGATGCACTTTATTTAACAGGGAGGCGTTTTGGGGTTGAAGTGATTGAGCAGGAAAAAGCAAAAAAAGCTCTTGGCGATGAATTAAATTTTGATGAAAAGCTAAGCATATTAAAAAATGCAGCCACGCTAGCAGGCTTCTATCCGGAATTTGAAGCAAATGGGGATGAAACGAAAATTTATTTCTCGATTTTCAATTGCCCATTCAAAGAAATAGCGGAAGAACATACCGAAACTGTCTGCAATATGCATCATGAATTTTTAAAGGGAATGTTTGAAGCGCTGTTTGATTCCGTCGACCTGATTGAAAAGGAAAATATGATTGCTGGCTGTGAAACTTGCTCTTATCAAGCATTTGTAACAAACTAATTCTGAAACCATTATTTACATTATTCCTTCTTTTACTTATAATATTGTAATGATGGTATCGAAAGGGTAAAAGGAGGGGATACATATGGACCGCATGTTCAGAGTATGTGGTTTCTGGACGGGCATTTTTACTGTGATGTTATATCTTGGCGATTTAAACAAAACAGCATTGCTTTTCCTAGCCCAAACAGGATTCTTCGTTCTACTTAGTTATCTTAAATTGTCTGAACGTATGTATATGTATGTGTTCGGAGCATATCTAACTATTTTCTTTGCTGGCTTTACATATTGGACTACGTTCATGATGCCGCTTGGTGGGGGACACTAAGAAAAATAAAAACGCCGTTTACGGCGTTTTTATTTTTGATTTTTAAATAAATTTATATCCTGCGTTTCCATTCCTTTTTCCTGAATAACAATATGAAAATAAGAACTCATCCCGCCCGGCATAATTAAACTGCGAATCGCCCGATTTCTTTTGCTGACCTCAGAAAATGGATTAGGGTCATAATGGTTCTCAAGCTCCTGAAGGATTCCTGCCTTCAACAGAAACTCATCCTGACGCAGCATGGTGACAAATTCTAACGCTAACTGTCTCCCTTTTTCAATCAGGTAGTCGAAATGGATATGCGTGGTGATATCCATCGCTCCAGGATTTGCTAAGATATTATCATACATTTGATGCTGAAAAAATCCTCTTAGGCTTCCGGTCGACTTTGCTGGATGCATCCATTCCTCATTGGTATAACCATAATCAGCCGTTACAATCAGCCCTTTTTTGATGGCTGTCGCAATGGAACCTAACATCACCTTCATCGCTAAAGGCACTTCAATCCGCTGCCTCTCTTTTAATTCCAGCCCGCTTTCCTGCAAAAACTGCAAAATAGCTGGATTGGTCAATGGAACCCTTTGTTCAACAAATCCTTCGTTTTGAATGCCTACCATAACCTCAAGCAATTCACCATTTATTTTTTCAATGACATGAACCGGGAGGGCATCGAATAGCTCATTTGAAAAAATCATTCCTTCGAAGTCCTTTATAGCCGTTATATCCTCTACTTGAATAACTGAAGGATATTGATTTAATAAATTTTGTTGCAGTCTCCGATGGTAGGGGCTTGTTTCGACAATGACATAGTGTAAAGGTCTTTTTATGGATTCCTGCCACTCCTGCAAAAATGCATGGGCAAAGCGTCCGTTTCCTGCGCCAATTTCGCAAAAGGCATTAGGAAGTCCCGTTTTTTCGCAAATATAAGAAAACCATTTTGCCGCCAACCTGCCATATATATCTGAAATATTGCTGGTTGTAATAAAATCACCCTGCCGTCCGATTTTCTGCTGATCTCGCATGTAGTATCCATATTCCGGATGGTAAAGAGCAGCACTTATATAATCTGCATAGGTAATCAATTGGTTGGGTGAGTGTTGAATAAAGCTCTTTATGTACGAAATCATATTTTTCTCCTTTTAAGTTAACACTATTGACACAGTGCTAACTTTGGTATATTGTAAAGTTAGTAGCTTAACAATATCCCCTCCCATTATATGAATAGAAACATCCCCCGAAAGACCCTTTCCTAAATGGAATAGGGTCTTTCTATTTATTCCCGAGGTCTTGCTCCAGACTCGCTCTGTTTTCATATTAAAATCCATTTAAAAAAGTGTTGCTGTCCATTTCGTCTGCGATGGTGGTAACTGGTCCGTGACCTGACAATACATATGTTTCTTCTGGTAATGTTAACAACTTATCATGGATACTTTTTAAAAGCTGGGCATGATTACCCCCTTGAAGGTCCGTACGTCCTATACTGCCTTGAAATAAGGCATCACCAGAAATCACAAACCCTTCCTTTGCAAAATAATAAGACACACTTCCTGGTGAGTGCCCAGGAGTATGACAAACGTTGAATGTAAATTCACCGATGTTCATTTCCCCTTCATCCTTGATTAGATGATCAGCTGCATTGGCTTTAATAGGTTCAATTAACGGGAAAAACTGTGATCCATTTAGAGCTGGATCCCCTAACCACTTTTCTTCTTGTTTATGTATATAAACCGGAATTTGATAAGTGTTTCGGACGTCCTCAACTGCCCCAATATGGTCAAAATGCGCATGTGTCAATAGCACGGCCAGTGGTTTTAATCCTCTGGTGTTTAAAAGATTCAACAGCTTTTTTCCATCACCGCCAGGGTCGACAATTAAGCATGTTTTATCTTTGTTTTCAACAATGTAACAATTTGTTTGAATGCTCCCTAAGGGAATTTGCTGCCACTTCATTACTTTACCTCCAATTTGGATTTGCACTAGAATTATTTTACACTATATTCATGTCTTGGAGAAAGAAATGAATGAAATACAAGGGGGAATGAGAATGAAACCGGCCATTGCGGTTGAAGCTAAGGGAGAAATAGAATTTCTACCTGAGATTAAAGAGTTATTATTAAATGAAACAAACATAACCTTCCAAAAAGATAACATGTTTATTTATCTCAATGCCGATGATGCGGACTATGCAAAAGAAATTTTAACGGCTGCAGAATTGTTTGAGGAACTGCATCAAGTCATTCTCACTAATAACGGAATATTAGGACCGTATTTCGAGGATTTTGGCATTCAGTTATTAGACGATTGCTATTGTTTGTTTAAAGCAGATTTGCTTTATTTCTCATTTACCGCAGGAAACCCAAATGATATTCAGATGGCCAAATATCAGGTAGAAGAGCATTTGGTGTTTGAAACCATCCATAATGAGACAGCTTTATTTTTTTTAGAGACACATAATAAAGAACTGATTCAGAATATTGCTAAGGCATATAAAACTGTTCTTTCATTTACTATCGACAAATGAAAGAAAAAAATATAAAATAAGAGGCGAATGTATATAATATTGTTACATAATTTTCTAATCATGCAGCTGTAACGACCTTATTTTTTGAAAAGGGGGATTATTCATGGGATTGGTCATCATTTTCGCGTTAGTAACCATTCTGGCAGCAATTGGAGGGTTTCGTGCACTTAAAAGAAAAAATCTATTGGGTGCATTCTGGGGGATCGCTTCCTTCGTAGTATTTGGATGGTTTACCGTTATGACTCTTATCAACTCAGGGTACCCAACTGGTACCCACTAAAAAAAGACTGCCCTTGGCAGTCTTTTTTTATGATTATTCCTTGACCAAGTCGAAAATTTTCTTGGTATCCAAATCAATGATTTTATCAAACCGCTCTCCATATAAAATCGTTTTTCCTGATGGTGAAATCATTATTGGAGCATTTTTAAGGCCGGTTAAAATTATTTGGCTGCTGTCTTTCTTCAAATCATAAGCAACAAGATTAAAACCTTCCGTGTACACATCAGCTTCTCCATCTTTTACTGCGTTTAAAGTAATAAATTCCTTCTCCTTCTCGTTATAATCAAAATAAGGGACGAGCCAATCAGAATATTTCGTCAGCAGTGGGTTTGAAAAAGAATAGATTTCCTGCAAATCTTTATCCAAGAAAGAATAACGCGCTAATTGGCTGTGGTCATTTATCTCAATTTTGAGAAGAAGATCTTTAAATGTTGAAAATTGTAAAACAGTCGGAAATAACGTTTTTTCCACCCCATTATTTAACCCCTTCTTAATCAGCGGGGCAAATAAAGAAGGATGTTCTTGATCCCAATTTATAAAAGCAAGTTCATTTGCACTCATCCATTTATTAAATGGTTGCGGGAGTGACAATTCCTTTTTCTCACCAAATTTGAAATCCAATAGGAAAACGTTAAAATCCCAATCTTCACTGAAAGCTGATACAAGCACTTTTGAGTCATCATATGGATTCCATTCAAAGGATAACTCGTAGGATGGAAACGACTGCTTAAGTTTTTCATTTCCCTTCGTATCGATTATTGTTACTAAACCCTCGTAGGAAGATGGCGAAGAATGAATTAAAATAAAGCTTTTGGAAGGACTAATTTGGACGGTGACAATCGGAAATTCACTTTTGTAGATTAACTCGCTTTTCCCCGTCAAGAGATGATAACGATATACATTAGAAGATTGTCCGACATTGGTGATATAAACTATTTCCTCCTCTGTCAGCCAGCCAAAACTTTTATAAAATTCACCATCCGGAATGGAAATGGGGATTACCTGCTGATCACTTTTCTCTGTATTCGGCGCCTTCGGCTTTTCTGTGCCGGCAGAGCCTTTAGACTTTATCTGCTTATGGTCAGCACACGCACCGAGCAGGAGGGTTAAAACGATTAAAAACACAGTTATTGCTATACCTCTTGGAGCGCTTTCCTTTATTTGAATCATTTTTTCCCTCCCCGCCAATTTCCTCTCTATACTTAGTACGAAAAAGCAGCCTATTTTGTTTCAATTATATTAATTTCATTACAAAAATAGGAAAAAAGCCGCAGAAAATTCGGCTTTTTTAAATATTCAAAGTATCCTTCTCATTTTCTAATTTATTTCTAATTAGCCAGGCTGCTCCAAGCACTCCAGCGTCATTTCCTAAATTCGCGATTGCCAGTTTGGTGGAGTTTCTCACAGGTGTAAAAGCAAACCGCCTAAAATTCTCCATTACAGGCTCTAACAGAATCTCTCCTGCTTTGGATACTCCACCGCCCAAAACTATTTTCTCCGGATTAAGCAGATTAGCAATATTGGCTAAAGCAAGCCCTAAATGGATACAAACCTCCTGAAGGATAGAAAGCGCCAGTTTATCATCCGTTCTTGCTGTATCAAAAACATCCTTTGCTGTTATCTTCCCATTTTTCACATAAACATCCGCTAAAGGGCCCTTAGCTCCATCCTTCTGAATTTCTTCAAGCGCTAGCCGCACAATTCCCGTTGCTGAAGCAACAGTCTCAAGGCAGCCCGTTTTTCCGCAATTACAAGGTGCTCCTCCGAATGGAATGGCAGTGATATGGCCAATTTCCCCGGCGGCCCCGTTTACTCCCTGAACAATGTTTCCGTTTGAAATCACACCGCCGCCTACTCCAGTCCCCAGTGTGACACAAACCAGATTCTTCGCACCGCTGCCGGCACCCTTCCACATTTCTCCCAAGGCAGCGCAGTTTGCGTCATTTTCAACAGCAGCAGGAAGTGATGTTGCTTTCTCCAGACTATCCTTTAGCGGAAAATTATCCTTCCAGCCCAGGTTAACTGTATTTAAGATCACACCTGTATCATAGTCGACAGGGCCAGGAGCGCCCATTCCAACCCCTGCCAGCATATCTTTCGGATGATTTAGCCCAAGCAATTTTTCTTCTATCGATTTGGCAATATTACTCGTAATATACTGGCCCTCATCCGAATTATCGGTTGGAATTTCCCATTTGTGAATAATGTCCCCATCCATCGTGATAAAAGCTATTTTCGTTGTTGTCCCCCCTAGGTCAACTCCCACTATCCATTTTTTTGACAATATTCTCACCTATTTCTTTTGTCCTTGTTCTTTTAAAAATTGGATTTCATGTCTTAAGATTAACAGGGCCGTTTGATATTCTTTCGGCTCCATAAGCTGTGACTGATACAGTTCTTTCAGTTCAGCCTCCATCAGCTCAAGGTCTGCAACCCTATCGCCAATATAAATGATGGTTCCAAACCTTTTTAGAAATTGTTGAATTTCATAAACCGTTTTCATTGTGGGTCTCCTTCATTCCTAGTCAACAAAAAGTATAACCTATGCCAAAATTGACCTCAAGGCAAATCTATTCACTGCCCGATGTTTTTATCTGTTGATTAATTTCATCAACCAAATTTGTATATTCTTTTTGGTTCGGGTTTAACTTGACTGCTTTTTCGGCATTGATTTTTGCGTCATTTAGATCATTTTCCTCGAGATTTATTAACGCCAAATTAAAGTAAGCTTGATGAAATTTAGGATCAAGCCGAATAGCTTTCTGCAAATGGATTTTGGCGTCCGTAAGCATTTGCTTTTTTATTTCAACGTAGGATAAAAGAAAGTAGGTTTTCTCTGTTTCGGACTTTGAACGATCCTCAAAATTTTTTAAAACACTGTATGCCTTATCGTAATTGTTTTGTTTGATATACTCCTGAGCCAGCAGGATTTGCGAATCTTCATCCTGTTTTTGCCCTGAAGCACTAAATCCATAGTTTAAGGAGCCCCAAACAATACCTGCACTCATGATTAAAAAGATAAGCTGAAGCAGAAGCTTTGATTTTTTTGGGAGATTGACTACACCGGCAGCCAGAAATCCTCCGGCCAAACCGCCTAAATGGCCGGCATTATCGATGCCAGATGCTGAAAATCCAAATACAAGATTAATAGCGAGAACGACAATTACATTTAGCCCCATCGTTCGAAAAAATAATTTGGGGTTCATCACGCCAAAATAAAGCAAAGCTCCAAAACACCCAAAGATGGCTCCGCTTGCTCCAGCAGATAAATGCGTACTAAACAAAAGACTCGCGATGACGCCAGCTACACCAGCAAATAAATAAATAAGGAAAAAACGGATTCTGCCGAAGATTTGTTCGACAGCCGTGCCCAAAAAATACAATGCCAAGGTATTCATCGCCAAATGCAAAAAACCGATATGAAGAAAAACTGGTGTTATGAACCTCCAGTATTCTCCTTCATAAATTAGCTGATTAACTTTGGCCCCATATTTGATTAAGGTAGAAGTATTTGTACTTCCCCCATTTAATTCCAGCCATACAAAAACGGCCAGCTGAATCACGATAAACACATAAGTAAAGAAAGGCTTGCTATAAGTAAGGACTGCCTTTTCCCTTTTTACTTTATTTACAGCCGCCCCCAAAGTTAATCTTTTAAGCTCTTCTACTTCATTTTCCGAATAATCGTTTTGGATATCAAAATGGATGTCTTTTTGCAGCCGATCTGCAAGAACCTTCAAGCCTGTTTCCCATTCTCCCTTCGTTAATAGGAAAGAACTGACTGATGTTTTACTTCCTTCAGCAAAAAGGTAGGGATGCCTCAGCCGAAATTCATACTCATCTACAGGTGGAAATTCACTGATATAAATATTAACGATATCCAGTTGAGGGCGCCCTAACTGCTGGCGGATTCTTTCTCCATTAGCTGCTGCAAACTCGATATCTCTTTGCATAACATTGCTCCAATCAAGATTTTCAAGATGGACTCTAATGATTGGGGCTTTTTTGTTTTCCAATTTTTCCAGCCATATTTCCTTTTGGTTCTCAAATAATTGAATAATCCGATAGTCTTGTTCAGAAATAAAAGAAAAGACAAGCCTCCAAAAAATATATTCCTCTCGATTAATGGCTCTCCCCTGCTTTCTTTCATATCAATTATTTTATAAATATTTGTATTCATTTTTGCCTTGTTTCTTTCATTATAACCGAAACTAATGGCTTTACCGTTTGAATAGGCTCTAAAACCTGAGATGTTGATTTTCTGTCAAAAATAAAAAACCATCTGCGGTTTTCACCATTCAGATGGTCCTCCAAATACTGATTGCATCATTCTTCGTTTTATTCCAGGCAGACTCATCATTGAGCTAACCGCAATTCTCCTCAACCAACCGGAAGAAAGGAGTGTGTTGATAATACGGTATCTAAACCTATAAGCAAAATAACCAAGCGAACCAATCATTAAAATAGAAGTCAGCATTCGAGACATTTTTATCCCTCCTGCCATTATTTTGTGATTCCGACTGAAAGATTATCCAAACGTTCCAGAAAAAAATAGAAATTTACTCGGAATAAGAAAATTTATTTACCGGCAGGAAATGCGGAATTCATTGTCTTCTTTAAAACATCGACAGAATGAATAAATTTCTGTTGTTCCTCTTCACTTAATTCAAGCTCTACAATATCTCTTACACCATCCCTGTTCACGACGGCGGGAACGCCAATATACAGATCCTTTTGTCCATACTCTCCATCGAGATAAGCAGAAACCGTCAGAACAGAATTTTCATTCTGTAAGATTGCCTTTGTTAATCTCACAAGTCCCATAGCAATTCCGTAATAAGTGGCACCTTTTTTCTCAATGATATGATAGGCGGCATCACGTACATTCAAAAAAATCTGATCAAGTTCTTCCTGTCGGAACCCGTCCTTGCTTTCTGCCCATTTAGAGATAGCTGTACCGGCAATATCAGCATTACTCCATACGGGAAGTTCAGTATCCCCGTGTTCACCGATAATATAAGCATGAACATTACGTGTATCAATATTGAAATAATCACCAAGTAAGAAACGGAACCGGGCCGTATCTAGAATAGTCCCTGAACCAATTACACGTTCTTTTGGAAATCCGGAAAATTTCCAAACTGCATAAGTAAGGATGTCTACCGGATTAGTAGCAACGAGGAAAATCCCATTAAATCCGCTGGCCATTATTTCTTCAACAATTCCCTTAAAAATTTTCGTGTTTTTTTCAACCAGATCAAGGCGGGTTTCACCTGGCTTTTGGTTAGAACCGGCTGTAATAACTACGATGTCCGCTTCACCACATTCGGAATAGTCCCCGTACCAGATTTTTGTATGTGACGGCGCAAAGGGGAGACCGTGATTTAAATCCATCGCATCTCCTTGGGCTTTTTCTTTATTTAAATCAATTAAAACGAGTTCTTCAGTAATACCTTGATTTAAGAGGGCAAAGGCGTAGCTTGAACCCACAAATCCTGCTCCGATTACGACTACCCTGTTCACACGATTCAACAAACTAAATCCCCCATTAATAAATATTTTTAAAGCATTTGAGCGACAAATATTGCTATGGCCGCTGCCATCAAACCGGATAGAAAATTAACCATATCATTATCCACCAAAGAAATGCCCTTAATGCGGGAAGTCGACAGACCGCAATGGTTTCTTTTTTCTGTTTCTATTCCGCATTGCTTGCAGACATAAGCCTGTTGATAAAATGCCCCAAATAATGTATCAATGACATTCCCAATATAGCCAAATAAAAATACCAACATTACATTAACGAGACTTAACTGAAATAACCAAAAACTAACCAATGCAATAATCAGTGACCCCAGTAGTGCTGCCGTACTGCCAAGCAAACTGACTGCCCCAGAAGTGCCCTTTTCTACTCGCTTAAATGTCCGAATAAAAATCGGCTCTTTCCTGCTTAAACTGCCAATCTCCGAAGCCCAGGTATCAGAATTGGAACTAGCCAATGAAACAATAAAGCCAATTACCCAGCCTTCTCCTGGATAAAAATAATGGCAGATACTAAATAATGCAGCCATGCCGCCATTGGCGATTACCTGGCGCCAATCCCTTGTAGAGCCTTTTGCTAATTTCTCTTCCAATTCCCTTTTGGCAAAACTTTTATATTTTGACCAGAAACTTGAGGAAACAAAAAACACCCCTAAAATAATAAGCCCCTTGATCCCGAATCCAGCATAAATGGCAAGACCGACGAAAATGGCTGCAATAGCGCCTGAGGCTGTCAGCGATTTTTCCCGGTAACCAGCTAAGCCTCCTGCAAGGAGGACAACAATGATAAGGATTGGAACAATCATACAGTTTTGATAACCTCATTTGTTGTAACAATTTTTGCTACTGGGATATCATATTGTTCAACAGGAAATTCTGGAATCAATTGCTCTTCGAAGGCAAGGGATAAGGTGTTCCCGGAGTACCCTGTTAAAAATCGGTCGTAGTATCCGCCGCCAAAGCCTAAGCGGAATCCCGAACGAGTGTAGGCAAGCCCGGGTACGATGAGAAGGTCAATTTTATCTGGACTGACTTCAGTAGTTTGTTCTACATTTGGCTCAAGCAATCCATAGAAAACGGATTCTAACTGAGAAAACTCAGTTAAGCTTCGAAAAGATAACCTTTTTTCCTTCGGATAACATTTTGGAACAACAACTTGCTTGCCTGATTCCCATGCTTTTCTAATAATTTGATATGTATCGACTTCTGGTGTCCTGGAGATGGTAATGCCAATCACTTGCGCTTGCTCCCAATCTTCCAATTCAAAAAGCCTGCAAGCAATTTTATAAGAGTAATCCTCATAAATAGGTTTTGTGAGCTTTGACAGCGATTCTTTCATCTGTTGACGAATGGAATTTTTATCGTGCATTTTTAGAGCGCCCCCTTGTTTTTAGGCAACAAAAAAAGCAACAGGAAGCCCTGCTGCTTATTTTGTTTCGCGGTGTACGGTTGTACGCTTTTCTCTTGGGCAATATTTCTTAAGCTCAAGACGATCTGGGTTGTTGCGTTTATTTTTGTTTGAAATATAGTTACGGTCTCCACACTCAGTGCAAGCTAACGTAATATTTACACGCATGTCTATTTCCCTCCAAACGATTAAGCTGTTCGTTCATACGACTTTTCTATAATATCATTTTTCGTTTGGAAATGCTAGTGGGTTTTTTAAAAGTGCTTGTTCTATTAATATTAATTCCTTTTTACTCGAGCCGGAAATCGTCCAGGCATTCATTTTCTGGGTTTCCCGAGAACCAAGGGACATTTTAACGGTATAAATGCTTGCTGCAGGCCCTTTTGCCATTGGCTGGTATCTTAAGGCTCCATTCTCCAATGAACTCCAAATTTGGTCGGTATACGCACTCCAAAGCGGAATGGTTGTATACTCACTTAATCCCGCTCCATTAAAATTCCCATTGACGAGAAATACCTTATGGTCATGGACGTGAAAAATTTTGCCTTCTGCTGGTGAAATAAACGTGAGGCTGTCTGTGTTGACATTAGAAAAATGATGCATGACAATGACTTTAATGTCCTTCTTGATATTGCTATGATTACTAATATAAACGCTGAAGAAGCGAATTTTAGAATGGATCGGCTCCGGTTTAATCCTTAGAATTAAGCCTTCTTCATAGATGACTTTTTCGGCACTATTATGCAGAAAGTAGCATTTTCCATTTACCCAGATGCCGAGAACTATTTGCAGCTGCTCCATTAAACCATGGCGGTTCGTGTTTTGTTTACTTTTTTGGGACTCGATTAATTCCTTCATCACTGCACCTTTCACCTAATTATTTTTTCATAGTTTCATTTACTTTTTTCTGTAGAGCCATATCTCCCATCACTTTGCCAGTCTCCGAAGCAATTCGGCTCCAGCCATATAAGCTTTTTACAATTTCTTTGCCATTAGAGCCGATTTCCTCGGCAATGGCTGGATTTTCCGTAAGATAGCCGATCTGTTCAAGCATGCTTTCAGCATCCCCCGGATTCATCAACAGGCCCGTTTGCAAATGCTTGATAATTCCTTTCATGCCACCCGTATTGGAAAGAATAGTTGGTTTTCCAAACACCATTGTTTCCAAGGCAACAATTCCAAAGGGCTCGTACAAACTAGGAATAACAGCCATTGAACACTTGTCAATTAACGTATTTCTCTGTTCATCTGTAATATAGCCGACAAATGCAATCTGGCCGGCCAATTGCCTTTCCTGAACTTGCAGGCGGTAAGTTTCGAGCATTGGCCCCTTTCCGGCAACAACAAAAAAGTAATCCAAACCCTTTTCCTTGGCAATTGCCCCTGCTTCAATAATCGTTTCAAATCCTTTTTCCTTTACGATTCTGCCAATTGAAAAAATATATTTTTTTTCTTGCAGGCAAGAATTTACCTCTCCGGCACCCATATTTGAACTCGGCTCTTCAACCCCGTTTGGTATGATGATTACTTTTTTATCATCAGCCTGAAATACGCCAGCAAGGTGCTCCTTCATGTAGCTGCTGCAAACAATTAGCTGATTTGATTCGCTCATTAATTGCTCTTCTTTTTCATGGATAAATCTTTGGGTTTCCGTAAAAATCCCATTATTCCGGCCATGCTCCGTTGCATGAATGGTCGTTAAAAGCGGAATGTCCAGTAACTCCTTCAAAGTAATGGCGGCGGCACCTACAAGCCAATCATGGGCATGTATCAAGTCAAAAGAGATTTCTTCTGCCAATTTTTCCGCCCGAAAAGCCATCGCTAAATTAAGTCCGCCAATCCATGACAGAAAGTTTTCGTCCAGTTCATTGATTGGGAAAACACGGTGTATGTTTACTTGGTTCACGATTTCATGGTCAGGAAACTTACTGTCTCCGGCAGTGATGACATGAACCTCGTATCCCATTTTCGCCATATGAACTGATAATCCGTATACATGTCTCGCCAAGCCCCCAACTACATTCGGCGGGTACTCCCAGCAAAGCATCAGTAATTTTATATTTCTTCCGGATAATCGACTTTGCTTCAAATCAGCCTCAGGGACAAGCATGTTAGGCATTTTTATTCTCCAAATTGGTTGATTCTTCATAATAACTATACGTACTGACATGGCTTCGCCACTTCGGAGGGCTATCCTCATACCGTTTAAATTGCAGTAAATCTTGATAAAATTCATTCCCGCTTGGTATCTCAGCCGCTGGTGTTTGAATACAATTGGACCTGTATAGAGGGAAAAATCCTGTTCCCGGCAACAGCACACCTAGCTCCGCTATAAAGCTTCTATTTCCTGTTAATCCTTTAACAAACCAATACCCGTTCTGATAAGGAACATTGATTTCATAATAATGGTGAGCATTTTTTCCATTAAAAATGATATCTTTCACATCGTAAACCCTTAATACAGTAACTAACTCCTCAAAAGGTTGATTGAAATATAAACGAACGATTTTTTTGGGTGTTTCTGAAAAATCCCAATAGAGAAACATTTTTTGGGGTGTAACAAGCTTGGCTGTAAGTTCACCCTTTAGAGGAACAAAGGTTTGTGGAGTAGATGTAACCGAAGATTTTTCCTGGTTCAGGTTATTTTGAACATGGAGACTTTCACTATTATCTTGGTTCTCGCTTTCCATCCATTTATTCCAGCTGTATTGGACTTTCCCAACGGTAGTGTTAAGTTCTACGGCAATCTTACGAAAGGAAAGTCCCTTCCTTCTTAATTCGATAATTTCATTAATCATGGTTTCCTCCATTCTGCAAACAAACAATATATGCATTAAAATAACAATTTATTCCTATCAGTCGTTTATTTAATCGTAACACCAGAATGAGAGTCAGACAATGAACGCAATTTGTCGTATTTTGCCTAAGCCATATGCAAAGCGTGTTTGCCACAGGGAAATTTTTATTAACTTATAAATTATGCGAATTTCAATTAAAAATCGACAACATAAATGAAAACTCGCCGATTGGCGAGTCCGTTAGGACGAAGACAGAGGCGTAGTTGAATTTATGCGTTAAGAAAGTATAAAATTCGGGAAAATTTTATACTTTCTTATTAGCAAAAAAATAGGATGAGGCCTAAAGCCCCATCCTTCATCATATTATTTATTTAAATTCAGCCGTTTTCCAGTTTCTTGGTAAATTACATTTTCAGCAATATTCGTTGAATGGTCGGCAATTCTTTCAATGAACCGGCAAATAAAGGACAATTGGATAATTTGGTTCATAGAGTTTGGATTTTGCGGGATATATGTCATCAGCTCATGAACTAGGTTCCCAAACATATTGTCGACTGCATCGTCCTTTTCTGCACATTTTTGAGCAATCGTGATATCCTCGGTATAAAATGCGGTTATGGAATCAGTCACCATCTCCAAGGCAGCTTCCATCATCTGCGGGATATCAACAATTTCTTTAATATATTTTTCCTCACCAATATGGACGACTGACTTAGCAATATTGACAGCCATATCCCCCATTCGCTCAACCTCGGATGAGACCTTCAATGCGACATTAATTCTTCTTAAGTCCCTGGCTACCGGTGATTCTGTAGCAATCAACATTAGTGCTTTTTCATGTATTTCCTGTTCCAAGTCATCAATGGCATTATCACCGTTAATGACACGGTTTGCTAATTCAAGATCTTGATTTAGCAAAGCAAGCATGGCGTCTTTAATTGCCTGTTCCGATATCCCGGCCATTTTAAGCAGCATTTCTTTTAAATGTTTTAAATTGTTATCAAAATTAGACCTTGTATTCATCCTTTTCACCCCACTATCCAAATCGTCCAGTGATATAGTCTTCCGTTCTTGAATCTTTTGGCATTGAAAAAATGTTTGGTGTCAAATCTACCTCGATTAATTCCCCCATAAGAAAGAAGGCCGTTTTGTCTGAAACACGAGCAGCCTGCTGCATATTGTGAGTGACGATGACAATGGTATACTTTTCTTTTAACTCAAGGATTAACTCCTCGATTTTCAGGGTTGAAATCGGGTCTAGCGCCGAGGTTGGTTCGTCCATTAGTAAAACATCAGGCTTAGTTGCAAGAGCCCTGGCGATACACAGGCGCTGCTGCTGTCCGCCTGACAGTCCAAGTGCAGGGGCATGCAAACGATCTTTAACTTCGTCCCATAAAGCCACATCTATTAATGCCTTCGTAACAATTTCATCAAGATGTGTTCTTTTCTTAATTCCATGAATTCTCGGCCCATATGCTACATTATCATAAATGGACTGTGGAAACGGATTTCCCTTTTGAAAGACCATGCCAACATGTTTACGCAATTCTACTAAGTCCGTTTTAGGATTTAAAATATTTTCACCGTCAAAGTTCACTTCTCCGGTTATTCTTACATTCGGTATCATTTTATTCATCAAGTTAAGCGTTTTTAGAAAAGTTGATTTTCCGCAGCCCGAAGGACCAATCATGGCTGTGACTTCTTTTTTCTGGATAGGAAAGTTGATGCCTTTTAAGGCATGGTGCTCACCGTACCATAAATTAAGATCTTTTACATCGAAAATATCTCTTGTTAATGTCTGTGTGGACATGAGTTTTCCCCCTTATCCGAATCGGCCGGAAATGTATTCTTCTGTCTTTTTAACTGATGGATTGGTAAAGATTGTTTCCGTGCTGTCGTATTCAATTAAATCACCACTTAAGAAGAAAGCCGTTTTATCCGAAATCCGGGAAGCCTGTTGCATATTATGAGTAACAATAATAATTGAGTATTCCTTCTTTAAATCAACAATTAGGTCTTCAACCTTGGCATTCGAGATTGGGTCAAGTGCTGAAGATGGCTCATCAAGCAGGATGACGGTCGGTTTCATAGCAATCGTTCTGGCAATGCAAAGGCGCTGCTGCTGCCCGCCAGAAAGCGAGAGGGCTGATTTATGAAGTCTATCCTTCACCTCATCCCATAGAGCCGCTTTTCGTAAACTCTCTTCGACAATTTCATCAAGTTTGCTTTTTTTCTTAATCCCAGCAAATTTCAAGCCATGGGTAATATTTTCATAAATGGATTTTGGAAAGGGGTTAGGCTTTTGAAACACCATGCCAATTTCCTTTCTTAAGGCCACTACATTGATATCTTCAGATAAAATATTGAGATCTTCATAGATAATCTCTCCGATTGCTTTTGCCCCGGGGATCAAGTCATTCATGCGGTTGATACTCCTTAGAAACGTTGATTTCCCGCAGCCTGACGGACCGATTAGGGCAGTCACAGTATTCTTCTCAATATCCAAAGAAATCCCATTAACCGCTCGTTTTTCTCCATAAAAAATTTCTAAATTCTTCACAGCTAAAATAGTTTCAGGCTGGAATACACTTGTTGTTTGAAAAGGTAATTCCACATTCGTTCTCTCCTTTATCGCTGTCAACATTCGACTCCACCTCTTTATTTAGTTGCTGTTGCCCGTTTGTGAATCAAACTTCCGATCCAGCGCGCCAATAGATTAAAGATCAAGACTGAAAGAACGAGGACCGCAGAAGAACCGCTGGCAACTTCATTGACATCAGGAATTAATCCTTGTGTATTTACAGACCATATATGAACCGCCAATGTCTCAGCAGGGCGGAAAATATTCAACGGTGATTGTTCTGAAAAAGGATTCCAGTTTGTATAATCCAGTCTTGGCGTTGACAGACCGGCTGTAAATAATAATGCTGCAGCTTCACCAAAAACCCTTCCTGCAGCAAGAATGGCTCCAGTTAAGACGGACGGGAATGCCGCTGGCAAAATAATCGTTTTAATCGTATGCCAATGGGTAACTCCCAAGGCGAGGCTGGCTTCTTTTAAATCACGAGGTACTGCCCGGATGGCATCCTCGGTCGTACGTACCATTGTCGGAAGGTTAAAGATTGTCAGTGCCAATGCACCGCCTAAAATGGTGTAACCCCAGCCGGTTGTGTTGACAAAAATCAATAATCCAAACATACCAATAACAATGGAAGGCAATGACGATAACACTTCAATACAGGTCCGGATTAAGTCGGTTACTTTACCCGGTTTCGCATACTCAGCCATATAGACGCCGCCGCCAATTCCAATCGGAACGGTAATCAGCATCGTGATAAACAAAATATAAAATGAATTAAATAATTGGTCGCGAATCCCTCCGCCAGCCCGGACATTACTTGAAGGAGATGTTAAAAATTCAAGCGAAATATGTTTAAATCCATTGACGAAAATATAGAAAAACAATCCTGCGAGAATCGTTACAATCGTGATGGCAATGGCTACGAAGACCCCTGTTGCAATTCGATCGGCTGCTTTACTATTCATCGTAACTTCCTCCTTGATGACAGATAACGAATGAGGAGAATGAAGGCAAACGACATAATCAATAAAATAAGACCCATTGACCAAAGAGTGTTATTCTCCACGCTGCCATAAGTGGTATGCCCCATATTTAATGTAATAATGGTCGTTAATGTTGCTGATGCATCCAAAATACTTGATGGCAAATTTCTCACGTTTCCGATGACCATCTGAACTGCCAATGCTTCACCAAATGCTCTCGCCATACCAAGAATGATGGCTGTAAGCAAAGAAGGCATTGCAGCCGGCACCAACACTTTTCGAATCGTCTGCCATCTTGTTGCACCTAAGGCATAAGATCCTTCCCGGAGATGGTTCGGAAGTGAACTCATTGCATCCGTTGCAATCGTTGTAATCGTCGGTAAGATCATGACGGCAAGGACAATCATCCCGGATAGTAAACTAAATCCAAGCCCGCCGACATTTTCTCTAATAAACGGAACTAATACAGTTAAACCAATAAATCCATACACAACTGATGGAATACCTACTAATAATTCCACGATTGGCTGAAGAATTTTTCTTCCCCATGAAGGAGCAATTTCTGTCATAAAAATCGCTCCGCCAATTCCTAATGGTGCGGCAATAAGTGCGGCGAGAAAGGTAACAGCAAAGGATCCGAAAATAAACGGAAGAACTCCATACATCGGGCTCGCTTTATCTGTAGGATTCCAATTAGTGCTTGTTAAAAACTCGATGATGCTAATCCCGTTCTTCGTAAATGATTGCATTCCTTTTGTTCCAAGGAAGATCGTAATCGCAATCGTAGCCGATATCATGATAACGGCACACAAAATGACAATTAATTTCCCTCTAAATTCCCCATCGAGTCTGCTTCTCTTTGATTTTAGCAATCTATCTTTTGCGGGAAGAAGTTTTTCCATAGTAAACCAAACTCCTCTTGAATACGTGATAATAGGGTAAACGCTCTGCATTTACCCTCTTTTATTGTTCAACAGTTCATTCTAAATGTTTCTATTAGATATTTTTTTGATTTCCCTCAGCATCACGTTCTACTTTCATTTTTGTAACAGGTAGATATCCTTGTTCCTTTAAAAGAGTGTTTTGGATATCATCTGACATTAAATAATCTAAGAACGCTTTTGTTAAACCTTCTGCTTCACCTTTAGTATAAGAGTGCTGATATGCCCAGACCGGGAATTTTCCGGATTGTACATTTTCTGCAGTCGGTTTCACACCATCAATCGAAAGCGGAGTTACAGAATCATCAGTGAAGTAAGAGAATGCAAGGTATCCAATTGCACCTTCAGTTTCGTTAATAATCTTTTTAACCGTGTTAGAAGAATCCTCAGTAATTCCTTCAGCAGGTGTCGCACCATCAAGAGCAAAGTGATTGAAAACCGCACGAGTTCCGGATGAATCAGGACGGTTTACAAGAACAATCTTTTGATCTTTACCGCCAAGCTCTTTCCAGTTTGTAATTTTTCCAGTAAATACTTTGATTAGATCTTCTTTTTTAATATCATCAATTCCTACTTTAGGGTTAACAGCAGCTGTCATCCCCACCACTGCCACTTTGTGGTCAACAAGTTTGTCAGCAGGAATTCCTTCTTTTTCTTCAGCAAAAACGTCTGAGTTACCGATTTGAACTGATCCTTCAGCAACCTGTGATAAGCCTGTCCCAGAGCCGCCGGCATTTACTTGTATATCAACTTTTGGATTTTCAGCCATAAATTCTTCAGCAGCTGCAGCAATTAACGGTTGCATAGCTGATGATCCTGAAACAGAAATTGAGCCTGATAGTTCTCCAGAGTCTTTCCCTCCACCACTATCTTTATCTGAAGAAGAATCACTTCCACATGCTGCTGCTATAATCATGAAAGCCGCAATTAACATCATTAGGCTAATTTTTTTAAAACTTTTCATTTACTAATTCCCCCTAAGAGTTTGGCTGTTTGTTCTGCCTTACAAACATAAGAATAAAGGATGACTGTAAATAGAGTTTTAATGTTTTGTAAAGGTTATGTAAATGAATGTTTAGTTTTTGTAAATCAAAATCTAGCAATCTGGCAAAAAAAAACACCTGCCTCATCCTGGAGACAGGTGTCACTTTTATTAATGTTGCGGTTGTTCAGCGGGTGGGTTGTTTGCCGCTGTGTTATCCTCCCCGGCAGCTGCTGTTCCGCTTTGGCGGGCATTTTTTAAGTTGAAATAGGCATCCATTGCCCTTGTGCCAATTAGGTGGTTAATACTTGGGCCGCTGTTTCCTTCATAAGCCCATGGCACCACTACGGCAATGGCCACTTCAGGATTATCGTACGGCGCAAAGCTGACAAGACTTAAATTCCAAACTTCGGTTCCACGTTTCGATTTATCAGAGCCATCATAAAAAGCTTCCGCTGTACCGGTTTTGCCTGCCGGATTATATGGCTTACTTCTCCAAAAGCCGGTACCGGTACCGTCGCCAACCTGCATAACCATTCGAAATCCCTCTTGGACGCGTTTAATCCATTCATCCTTCATTTCAATACGATTTAATACCTTCGGCTGAATTTCCGCCACAATCGGACCCAATTCATTGTTATCCAATTCTGGTTCACGAATTTCCTTCACAACATGCGGCTGAATCCGGTAGCCCCCGTTTGCGATGGTCGAAATGTATTGCGCAAGTTGAATAGGTGTATACGTATCGTACTGGCCGATGGCAAAGTCAAGAAGCAGACCTGACCGTTTGTCAGAGCCTGGAAAACCGCTCATTTCATTGGGAAGGTCAATACCTGTACGAATTCCAAGGCCAAATTGATTAAAGGATTTCCGCATTGTACTGAAACCTTTGTCCGTATCCAATACAAGCGGTCCATTCGGAATATAACGGCCGCCAGCCATAGCAATTACCGTTTTCCACATGTACACGTTCGAGGAGACCTGCAGCGCCCGTAAATCGTTAATGTCGCCGAAAGTTTTCCAAGATTTTTTAACAGGTGTTCCTTTAATGACTAGTGGTTCATCCCGAAGGACAGATCCCGGTCTTATGGCACCAGTTTGATAGCCTGTTAAAATAGTCGCACCTTTAACAGCTGACCCCATGTTGTATGAGCTTGTAAACGTCCCTTGGGCATAATCCCGCATTTCCAGTTTGCCTGTTTCCTTATTCTTTACAAGCTGTTTACCTGACAATGCCAGGATTTCACCCGTTTTTGGGTTCATCATAACGGCAAAGGCCCTATCCATAAGTCCAGTATTCGGGCTCTTTTTTGCGTTCCAAATCTCTTCTTCAATAATTTTATCTACTTGTGCCTGAAGGTCCATATCAATGGTTAAGACAAGATCTTTTCCACGATTGCCTTCCGATATGACCTCAGAAGATAAAATTTTTCCCGACTTATTGGTTGTATTTTTTACTTTAGCCTTCTCCCCACGGAGGACATCTTCGTATTTTAATTCCAGATAGCTCTTTCCAACCCGTTCATTTCGGCTGTAATCTTTGGCAAGATACTTGTCCAATTGTTCCTTTGGCAGCCCCGAATCAGAAGATGATACATCCCCTAAAATAGATTTTAGGGTATCTCCAAAAACATAATTTCTAGCCCAATCTGTGGTGGTATCAATCCCCGGGAGATTTTCCAGGTTTTCACTGACAGCGGCAAATTCCTCAGGAGTTACATCTTTATTTTTGACGATTTGCGGTGTTAAAGCGTAACCGCTGTTGAATTCCCGATAAATAGCTAGCGTTTTTACCTCATCCGGGGTCAGACTGTTCAAATCTTCGTCAGTAATTCTCTTAAGCTGTAGTTTATAAATGTCTTTATCATCCAGCTTTTTGTTTTCTAATTCGGTCCACTCTTTAGCGGTAATTTTCTCTTTTGCTTTATTCGGATGGATTAACATCCAAAAATCCTTTTTATCACGTTCGCGGACCTTTGAGGTGTCCATAGTAATTAATTTTGCCAATTTTTTAGCTGTTTCGAGCATTTCCTGCGGTGTTGTATTTTGATATTTAGTATACGTAATCGCATTTAGCGGTGAATTATCAACAATAACGTTACCGTTTCGATCTATCATTCTCCCTCTTGGCACGGGATTCGAGACCGTAATATTGTCCGTCCGTTCAATTTCCCTTTTAAAATCGTCTCCGAATACAATTTGTAATTCTCCAAGCCGTAATACAAGAATGGAAAAAAGCAAAAAGACGACAAAGAAAAGCATGTTTAAGCGAAAAGGAACCGCCGGCTTCTTCTTTTTCTTTTTCAAGGTCAAAACGCACCTCCCTAAGTCATAACCTAATTAATTGTATAAGAAAGTGTAGTTTTTTTCTATGGAGAAGACTTACCATTTTTTCAAAATAAAAAAGCGATGAGCAAAATCTTCACTCATCGCATTATACAGCGGGCAGCCGGACCCTTTTGATAAAGAGATAAATCAATGTATGCCCTGCTCCTAAAATCAATAATAAATATGGGATGCTTTTTTCTTCATTAAATAGAGTGACTGCTGCAAGGAAAGCAAGGACGGAAACAATACGGCCAATATTTAAGAAAATTTCCCTCACTACAATATATTCAATTCGCATTTCCGCTGCCTTCCAGCCTGTTCCAATCACATCATACGTTGTTGACATATACGGAACGAGCAAAAGCGGATACGCAATCGCAATCATAGCAGCATAAATTAACAGCTTTGCGTAGTTTACTTCCCAGGCTATCAGAATGACTGCGGCATATAGTATAAGTCCGCCAATGAGTATGGCCTTTTTTCGATAATTTTTTTTAATCAGCCTGGAAGCAAGAAAATAGGCAACAAACGAGATTCCCGAATTTAGCAGCCCAAAGGTCCCCAAAGCCATTTCGCTGCCAGTCGAAATATACACAAAGACTGAAATGACAAATAAAAACGTCCCTTCTCGGAGGCCCTGAAAAAAATGGGCGTTCGTGACAAGACGCCAATTTTCATTTTGTTTTCTTTCTTCAAATATTCGTTTGAAGCAATATCTCCCCTTCGCTGGTCTTGGTTTCAAAGAAAAGCTTAACAACACCGCAAGGGCAAATAATCCTAATGACAAGCCGAAAACAATCGTATAGCCGGTAAACTTTTCGAATCGAGTAATAATCACCCCTGCTGCGATAGGACCAATCATCCCGCCTAAGGAAGATAATATTCCTAAAAAGCCATTGAAAAAATCTCTTGTTTCCGGTTCGGTGATTTCAAAAGTCAGCACATTGTAGGCTAGCCAATAAAAACCGTACCCTACTCCCAACAGTCCCCCTAAGAGCAGCAAATAAGTGGCAGCCTTAGTCCCGGTTAGTAAGACGGCCAAATAGAAGAACGCTAAAAAAGTAACTCCTATACGGAGAACAATCACGCGGTCAATTTTCTTTGCCCATCGGCCTGCCAAAATAAATGTGAGCGGCTGTAAAACGACGATGGAAAGGTTATACAAGGCGAGATCGGAGTATTGGCCAGTTTGCTTCCATAAATATATGTTCACAAATGTGTTGGATAAGGCAACGCTTAAAGAATATAAGCCGCCAATAATCAGTAAAAGGGTTAAATCCTTTGTTAATTCAACATCCCCTAAAAACTTAAATTTTTTTGCCATAAAAAAACTCCCCTTTGTCTTAAGAGGTAGTCTTTAACAAGCGGCAGGTTCTTATTCAAATTTGAGCATGAAAAAAAGACAGCTGCAATGAGCTGCCTTTTTTTACAGATATTAATTATTTTGCTGCGCTGTAACGCTTGGAAACTTCGTCCCAGTTTACTACGTTCCAGAAAGAAGCGATGTAGTCTGGACGCTTGTTTTGGTATTTTAAATAGTAAGCATGCTCCCAAACATCAAGGCCAAGGATCGGAGTTTTGCCTTCCATTAATGGAGAGTCTTGGTTTGGTGTGCTGGATACTTCTAATTCGCCGTTATTAACGGATAGCCATGCCCAGCCAGAGCCAAAGCGAGTAGTTGCTGCTTTTGCAAATTCTTCTTTGAAAGCTTCGAGGCTGCCAAATTTGCTGTTGATCGCATCAGCTAATTCTCCGCTTGGAGCACCGCCGCCATTTGGAGAAAGAATTTGCCAGAATAAAGAGTGGTTCGCATGACCGCCACCGTTGTTACGAACAGCAGTGCGTGCTGCTTCAGGAACAGCATCCAAGTTTGAGATAACTTCTTCAACAGACTTAGAAAGCAATTCTTCGTTGCCTGCTAAAGCGTTGTTTAAGTTAGTCACATAAGTGTTGTGATGTCTTGTGTGGTGAATGTTCATAGTTTCCTTATCGAAATGTGGCTCAAGGGCATCTTCCGCGTAAGGTAATTTTGGTAATTCAAATGCCATGAAAAATTCCTCCCTATGTACTATTTTTTTAAAGGCCTTGGCACACTAAAATTCAGCGAAAAGAATTTTAAAATATTTCCAAAGCTTTGTGACTTAAGATTACCAAAGTTGAGTGGTAAGTATCAAATAATTTGCTTAAACCACCATATATAAAATATCCATTTTTCAGAGTTTTATGCAGCTTTTTTACATTAACGTTTCACAACTATCGACTTTTCGAAAAATTGTCATGAATCATGCAATCGGCATGCTGTCAACGATTTATGTCATAGCAACTGTTTTTATTTACATATTTTGTTAAACGCACTATTGACTAGTTATATTTTATTCCTTTTAATCATCATATACATGGTTTTGAGGAGTGGCAGGACATGCAGAAAAACAGCCTTTCTATTTATGAAATCTTACATTATTTTTTCAAAAAGACTGCGCCGGTACAAAAGATAACAGTAGGTAGTGTGCTTTTCCATGAGAAAGATCCGGCCGAATTTATATACCTGCTCCTAAATGGCGGTATTGCCTTAGGGCGAATGCATGTTAGAGGAAAGGATTTTATTTTAAAAATCGTGAATAACCAAGAATTAATAATTGAATACCAGCTTTTTAAAGCAAATCCCCGCTATCAGTTCTATGCCAAAACTTTGACGGATTGTGAGCTGATTGCAATCAAACGGGAGGACTTTGAAAATTTTGTGTTAACGGACCCCGAAGCAATGCAAGCACTTGCCACATGGCTATCAACAAGCTATTTGAAGGTGCAGATGAAATGCCAGGATTTAATCATGAACGGTAAAAAAGGCGGACTCTACTCAATCCTTATCCGTCTATGCAATTCGTATGGAGTCATGACACCCGATGGGATCCTGATTGATATGCCCTTGACTCACCAAGAATTGGCCAATTTAACTTTTGGCACTAGGGAAGTGATTCAGCGTGCCCTCAAGGAATTACGAGAGCAAAACATTATCTCCTATGACAATCAAAAATTTACGATAAGAAATCTCAACTACCTCAAGCAAACCGTAGATTGCCAAAACTGTTCCGCGGAAATTTGCGGCTTAAACTGATTTAACCTGCCTCTATGGCGGCCCTATTTAAAGTGTTAACTACCTTGTTCTTGTCTATCATAGCTTCAAAAGCTACAATAGAATGGTGAATCTATATGAGGTGGTTAATATGAATATTTTCAAGCAATTATTTAAAAGTATCTACTCGCCGAAGGATATAGCCTTATTTCGTTTCCAAGGTATCGGAAAAACAATTCTTTTTGTTTTCTTATTGACATTTATTTCGGTCCTTCCGTCGATTGTTTATTTCAGTACAGCCTTAACAACCGGATTGGATTCTGCCAAAACCCTTCTGGAAGAGGAGGCTCCTGATTTTACGATAAAGAATGGACAATTAGAGGCAGATACTAAGGTTCCTGTAACGATTAAAAAGGATGATTTTACGATTATCTTGGACCCTACCGGTGCCGTTTCTAGCCAAGATGCAGCCGATCAAGGAAATTCATTCGCCCTGTTAAAAGACGAGTTTGTTATTACAGCCGGTGGTCAAAGCGATACATACCCCTATTCCATGATGGAAGGTCTGAAACTTTCAAAGAAAGATCTCGTTGATTTTGTTAACTCTATTAGTGGACTAAAGGGCATTATTATCCCGATTGTCTCCTTATTCATCTATTTGTTTTCAAGTGCCGCTAGTTTCATTGAAGTTTCTGTTCTTGCTTTAATCGGACTTGTGTTAAAAAATCTCGCCGGAAGAAAGCTTACTTATCGGCATTTATGGAGAATGGCCGCATACAGTGAAACATTGCCGACATTATTTTTTACGATAATGGCCGCACTGAAAACAGCCGTACCAAACAGCTTTTGGATCAATTGGTTTGTCGTTATCATTGTTTTATATTTGGCGATAAATGAAATCCCAAAACCGAAAAAAAGTAGCTAAAGCATCCATTCAACGGATGCTTTTTTCATTTATAAGTTCTATTTAAAGGTGGACAAGCATAGGTTTGTAGAAACTTTTGTTTGGAGGCTTGTCCAATGAAGAAATTGTTTGGTATTTTAATTGCCATTTTAGTCATATATGTTATTTACTTCGACTTAACTGTCGGAACTTTGCCTTCTACAGCAAACATTCAGGTAGAGGCAAATGTTAATCAAACCGCTAAACCTAGTACCAGCATCCCTTCTTTTACAGAAAAGGTAAAACCAGGTGAAACTGTTATTTCCATTGTCGAACACCAATTAGGAAAATCTCTTCCTGTATCTATTTCTGACTTAATCGAAGATTTTCAGGCATTAAATCCAGGGAAGTCACCAGAAAAAATCCAAATCGGTTCTACATATCATTTTCCTGATTACTCAAACTAATGAAGATAATCCTTATTCTTGTCAAAATTAGATGCAGGCTGATACAATAAAAGGTGAATTGTTTTTAATCCTATATTCGAATCCAGCTAAAGGAGCGAATTCAACGTGAGTGAAATTATACATCGTACGAAAACACGGCCGATTAAGGTTGGCAATTTAACCATCGGCGGCAATGATGAAATCATCATTCAAAGTATGACAACCACTAAAACCCATGATGTAGAGGCTACCGTTGCCGAAATCAAACGTCTTGAGGAAGCAGGTTGCCAAATTGTCCGGGTCGCATGCCCAGATGAAAGGGCTGCAAATGCCATTCCTGAGATCAAAAAAAGAATCAACATTCCACTTGTTGTTGATATCCACTTCGATTATAAATTGGCACTTAAGGCGATTGAAGGCGGCGCTGATAAAATCAGGATCAATCCTGGAAACATCGGCAGAAAAGAAAAGGTTGAAGCCGTCGTAAAAGCCGCTAAAGAAAAAGGAATCCCAATCCGGATTGGTGTAAATGCGGGGTCATTGGAAAAACGAATTCTTGATAAATACGGCTACCCAACCGCTGATGGCATGGTCGAAAGCGCCCTCCATCATATCAAAATTCTAGAGGACTTAGACTTCCACGATATTATCGTTTCAATGAAGGCTTCTGATGTCAACCTTGCTATTGAAGCATATGAAAAAGCGGCCCGCACCTTCGATTATCCATTGCATCTTGGGATAACCGAATCTGGAACACTTTTCTCCGGAACAATTAAAAGCGCAGCCGGATTAGGTGCAATCATCAGCAAAGGTATTGGTAATACGGTAAGAGTTTCATTAAGTGCAGACCCAGTTGAAGAGGTTAAAGTAGCACGTGAGCTTTTGAAGGTATTCCATCTTTCCTCCAACGCTGCTACCTTAATTTCCTGCCCTACCTGCGGACGGATTGAAATAGACCTGATCAGCATCGCCAATGAGGTAGAGGAATATATCTCCCATATTAAAGCACCTATCAAGGTTTCAGTTCTAGGCTGCGCGGTAAATGGACCTGGTGAGGCTCGTGAAGCAGACATCGGAATTGCCGGTGCCCGTGGTGAAGGACTATTGTTTAGGAAAGGCGAAATTGTCCGGAAGGTGCCAGAATCACAAATGGTCGAAGAACTCAAAAAGGAAATTGACCAGCTTGCCGAAGAATATTTCCGCAAGAAGGAAGCAGAAGAAAAGGTAAACAAATAGGTAAACGTAACAAGAGGCTGTCCCGAAAGACAGCCTCTTTTCTTTGCTCCTATGTTAAAAGAACGGAAGAATAAAGATTCCGATGATAATCGATACCGCTCCAATCCCAATAGCCCACGCTCCAAGCCCTTCGGAGCCGCGGCGTCTAGCAACAAATCCCAGAATAATCCCCGCTGCACCAAAGAGGATTGGCATTACGAACAAGGATAAAATGGAAAGGACCAAAGCGACAGTTCCTAGTCCGGCACCGCCAACAGCACGTCCACGACCATTATCATCAATATTGTCTTTTTCCCTGCCTCTTATAATAGGTACGGGGGCCGCGATTTCGGCAGCAGTTTCTTCATTATAGGAAGAACGGATTGGCACGGATGCCCCAATTGGCAGATCATCTTTCTTTAAAGATACCCTCATTGGGACAGACGCTCCAAATTCCTCTGCCGTTTCTTCATCATATTTGGAAGCTTGGGTTGTTACAGGTGTTGCGATTTCGGAAGTTGTGGCCTCACGATAATCCGATGGAGAATTTGGTATATCTTCACCGATAATTGGGCCACGAAGAGCTTCTTGCACCTTCGTGTCGCGTTCATCTGCCATTCTTTAATCCCTCACTTTCAATGTAGGAGCATTTATTATTGTTAGTCATTAAAGCCTTTTTACTATGACAATGTTTGTCTTAACTAGTTAGTTATTTCATATTCCGCAAAAAATTTCATGCCAAACAGTTCACGGTCTTTGGTAAAATAAAAATAGAACAGAGGAAACAACTGAAGGTGAATTTAAAAATGAAAAAAAGATTTGGAATTGATATTGATGGAACAGTTACCTGCCCTACATCGTTATTGCCTTTTATAAACAAGGCATTTGGGATGAACATTGCCTATGAGGACATCACTCAATACGATTTAACTCCTTTTGTGAATGTGGATGAAAAAGTATTTGCCCATTGGTTTTCAGAAAACGAGCCGATTATATATAAAGAATCTCCACTTGCTAAAGGCGTAAAGCCGGTATTAAATAAATGGAAAAATGAACATGAATTGTTTTTTATTAGTGCCAGAGGACCGCACTTGCTTGAGGTGACCGAAAATTGGTTTTCAGCGCATGGATTAACTTTCCATCACATCGAACTGATTGGCTCTCATGACAAGGTAGAAACGGCTAAAAATCTGAAAGTGGATCTCTTTTTTGAGGATAAACACGACAACGCCGTTGCTCTTCATGAAGAATGCGGAATTCCGGTCATTTTATTTGATACTCCCTATAATCAAGAGCCCATTCCACAAGGTGTCATCCGTGTCAATAACTGGGCAGAAGCAGCCATTTGGGTGGAGAAATGGCTCAAGAAACAGGATAATATACGGGAAATGGCTGGCTCAATGAAATAAAAATAAAAAAGCTGCCCTAAATGAGCGGTCATTCCGCTCATGGGCAGCCTTTTTATTGTACACAATCCGGACATCGGCCATATATTTCGAATTTATGCCCGGAGATGTCATAGCCTTTTAAATTTGCACTGAGGTCCTCCATCGGACATGTCTCAATTTCTTTCGACTTGCCGCAGCTTAAGCAAATAAAATGATGGTGATGATGGGTTTGCGAGCAGGAAAAACGAAAATGTTTTTCACCTGACAACTCCGTCATCTCTAGTATTCCCATGTTAACAAAAAGGGAAAGGTTACGGTAAATAGTATCAAAACTTAAGCCCGGATAATCATCCTTCAATAGATCTAAAACATCTTTTGCTGTTAAATATTTATCGCTTTCAGCAAACAATTGAAGCATATCTTCCCTTTTTCCGGTCTGCTTAAATCCATTTTCCTTTAAATATTGAAGTGCTTCTTGTACATTCATCATTTACACACCTCGCTTATGCTTTATTCACCAAGATTTTTTTATAAAATATCGCCAATATTAATATCAATACAGAGAGCATGACAATTGTTCCACCTGGAGCCAAGTCCACATAATAAGCAAGGCTCAGCCCGCCAAGCACCGATGCTTCACCGAAGATAACCGATAAAACAATGGCCTGCCTAAACCCTTTGGCAATTCGGATACTTGCTGCAACAGGAAGTGTCATTAACGAAGAAACCAACAGGATTCCGACAATTCTCATAGAAGCTGCTATGACCAGCGCCACTAAAATAATGAAAATGAAATGGATACTTTTTGCTGCAATACCGGATGCCTTGGCGTATTCCTCATCAAAAGACAATAAAAACAGCTCTTTATACAAGAGAACCACAGCCAGCACCACTGCAATACTGATTACCAGGATCACCCAAAGGTCGGTACGGCTGACGGCTGATACACTACCAAATAGATAACTGAACAAATCTGTATTAAAGCCTTTGGCAAGAGATATAAATATAACCCCCAGCCCGATTCCTCCGGAAAGAATGATCGGAATCGCCAGCTCTTGATAGTGCTTGTAGACTCCTCTTAGCTTTTCAATAAATAAAGCTCCGCCAACCGAAAAAACCATGCCCATATACAATGGATTCAGTCCCGTAAGTGCAGCAACATAGCGCTCAAGCAACAGACTTGCCGCAATCCCTGCCAAAGTTACATGGCTAAGCGCATCGGCAATCAAAGACAATCTTCTTACCACGATAAATACTCCCAATAATGGAGCTAGAATGCCAATTAACATTCCAGTTAAGAAGGCGTTTTGTAAAAATTCATAATGTAAAATCCCTTGAATCATACTACATGCCTCCGTGTTCATGATGATGAGTCAGCATTTGCACATCATGTCCATAGAATGATGAAAGGTCTTCCATTCTCATCTGTTCAAATTCATTTGTCAGTCCGTGAAAATGCAAATGCTTATTTAAACAGGCTACATGGGATACCTTATCGGAAACGGTCCCGATGTCATGTGTGACCATCACCAATGTAATCGCCTTATTTTTATTTAACACATCAAGCATTTCATAAAAAGCCTTTATGTTCTCTGCATCAACCCCAACGGTTGGTTCGTCAAGAATCAACAGCTCTGGCTCACTCACCAAGGCTCTAGCTATAAATACCCGCTGCTGTTGGCCGCCTGAAAGCTCGCCAATATTCCGGTCTTTAAATTTTTTCATCCCTACTGCATCCAATGAGGCTAATACTTTTTCCGAGTGCTCCTTTTTGAAAAAAGACAACAGGCCTAGCTTTTTTGTTAAACCGCTTGCCACTACCTCATATACGGTAGCCGGGAAACCTGTGTTAAAGGAGTTGGCCTTTTGGGAAACGTAGCCGATTTTGTCCCAATTTTTAAATTTATTGATTTCTTGGCCAAATAGGTAAATTTCTCCCTTTTGCAGCTTTAACAATCCCAAAACTAACTTTAATAGTGTTGATTTTCCAGAACCATTGGGGCCGACAATGGCGAGAAACGCACCCTTTTCCACGGATAAATTGATGTTTTCAAGAACGACGTCCTTTTCATATCGATAGGACAGCTGTTTAATATCAATAATTGATTGCATAGATTTCGCACTCTCACTTTAATTTTAAGAATCATTCCGATTTAACTTTATGTAGTATACAATAGTTATTTTGTGTTTGTAAAGCGGAGCAATTCGCGAATACGCTTATTTTACCGCCTTTATAAGTCACTGTCACACTCCAGCCGCTTTTTCATAAATTAGCATGGAGGAGTGATTAAGGTGAAGATTTTTGAAAGTATTATCAATCATAAAATAAATACCATCACTGCCGATGAACTGCTAAAATATGCAAACCAATTTAATATAGCCATAACCCGCAGTCAGGCAAAAAAAATAGCCGAATACTTAAGAGGAAAAAACATCAATATTTTTGATGACCTGCAGCGTGCCCATTTAGTAAGGGAAATTGCCAAAGCCGCGGGCCCGCAAACTGCCCGGGAGGTCAATAAACTTTTTGCAGAATTAGTAAAAAAATGAAAAGCATTGAGAATCTGCACAGTGCAGGCTGTCGAAGAACTTTCGATAGCCTTTTATTTTGTTATTTTTCTTTAATAATCCACCGCTATAGTTTGTTATAATAATGTAAATATATAGGCTTTTCAACAAGTCTGTTGATTGGAGCGGAGGGCACTCGACTCCTGCGGGATATAGAGGACACTGGAGACCCCACAGACGCTATAGCGCCGAGGAGGCTCCAGGACCTCCCCGCGGAAAGCGAGGCCACTTCGCTGCAATCAACAGGCCTAGTTGCAGAGTCAATCAATAGATTTAAATAAAAAAGCTGTACGCATTGCACAGCTTTTTTGTTTGGAATTTAAGACTGCATTATTTTATTCAGTAAATCCTCTTCAAACTTCTGCTCGCGAAGCATGGCGATTTCGTGGCGATATGGCGCCTTTTTATTGTTTTTGTCTTCACCGACAAACGGAGTTTCGAGAATTTTCGGTACATCCATTAATTGTGGATGATGGACAATATAGTTCAGCGCCTTAAATCCAATATGGCCAAACCCGATGTTTTCATGACGGTCTTTTCTTGTTCCTGATGCATTTTTGCTGTCATTGATATGAAGCACCTTTAATTTATCTATCCCAATAATTTTATCAAACTCATTTAAAACACCATCAAAATCTTCGATGATATTATAGCCGGCATCGTGGGTATGGCAGGTGTCCAAGCATACTGACAGTTTTTCATTATAGTTGACACCATTGATTATCGTCGCAAGTTCCTCGAATGATTTCCCGCACTCCGAACCTTTTCCAGCCATTGTTTCTAAAGCGATTTGAACCTGTTCTTTTCCGGTTAGCACTTCATTAAGACCCTCGATAATCCTTTTAATCCCAGCCTCCTCACCGGCACCGACGTGAGCACCTGGGTGAAGGACTATTTGCTTGGCGCCAATAGCTTCTGTCCGTTCGATTTCCGACCGTAAGAACCGGACGCCTAATTCAAATGTATCCGGATTGGAGGTATTTCCAATATTGATAATATAGGGAGCGTGGACAACTATTTCGGAAATTCCATTCTCCTCCATATGTCTTCTGCCCGCCTCAATATTTAAATCCTCGATTTTTTTCCTTCTAGTGTTCTGCGGGGCTCCCGTGTAAATCATAAAGGTATTGGCACCGTAAGAAACGGCCTCCTTACTTGCAGCAAGAAGCATTTCTTTGCCGCTCATCGAAACGTGCGACCCTAATTTTAACATCATTTCCTCTCCCTCTCTTATTTCTTCTTATTCAATCTGCGCTGCCGCTTCTTGATATTCTCTATTTCTGTTTGCATTTTCTTTTTATACCCTGGTTTTACCTTTTTCGGCTTTTTAATGACAGCCTTAACACGATGGTCCATCTCATCCTCTGGCTTTACTCGTGTTTTCCGGCGGTTTCGACCTTCCAGTTCAACAAATTCGTTATTTTTCAAGTCAACATTCTTAAATTGAATGCCCATCTTTTCAAGACGAATTAAAGCATCTTCATCTGATAAATCATAAATCGTTAAGGCAATCCCGGCATTTCCTGCTCTAGCGGTTCTGCCAACCCTGTGAATATAAAAATCCAAGTCAGAAGGAATTTCATAGTTTATGACATGGCTTACCCCTTCAATATCAATTCCCCGTGAAGCCAAATCTGTCGCAACAATATATTGAAATTCCAAATCTTGAATTTGCTTCATCATTTTTTTTCGTTCTCTTGGTGTTAAATCCCCGTGAACTCGTCCAACCTTCAACCCTTTTTGATATAAATAATCCGCCACTTCATCGGCCATTTTTTTCGTATTTGTAAATACAATGGCTAAATAGGGATTACAGGCGATAAGAGCATCATGAACAAGCCCCTTTTTATCGCGGTGTCTTGATGGAAGCAAATAATGCTCAAGGTTTTCAGCAGCCTTCCTTGTCGGTTCAATCTGAATGTTTTTTGGATTCTCCATGTATTTTTTCAGAAAAGGCTTTAACTTTTCCGGAATGGTGGCGGAAAAAACATACATTTGCAGATCTTCCGGCAGCCTTGAGGCAACACGGTCAACATCCTCAATAAAGCCCATGTCAAGCATCATATCCGCTTCATCGACGACAAGAATCCGGGCTGTATGTACTAATAGCGCCTGTTCCTTTACAAGGTCGTTAATTCTGCTAGGCGTTCCGACGACAATATGAGGCTGTATTTTTAACTTCTCGATAGTCCGCTGCTTGTCTGTTCCGCCTGTAAATAATTTGGCGGTAATTGTTTTCTCAGGGGGACAATGCTCAGTAATTTTTAAAATTTGTTGATAAATCTGGCTGGCAAGCTCTCTGGTAGGTGCCGTGATGACTGCTTGAACCTCTTGTCTCGAAGCATCCACCTTATCTAGGATTGGCAGCACATAGGCAAATGTTTTTCCCGTTCCGGTTTGTGATTGGCCAATCGCACTTTCCCCTTTTAATACCAACGGAATCATTCGTTCCTGAATTTCCGTCGGTTGATTGAAGTCCAGCTTGTTAAGCGCCTCAATAATAAAGCCTTGAAAATCAAAACGTTCAAATTTAGTTTCTTTCATTTACGTACTCCTTATATAAAAATATCTTATTTTTAAGTCAAATGATTGGGGGACCTGCGAATTTCACGTCCATCAAGTAATTATAGTAGAGTTCAAGGGAAATCTCCAGCTATTATCATCTTTTACTTTCCTACAGCTTTTAAAACCATAAATTTCATTTGATTCTGAGTATAATACCTAAACAAAAACAAGGTGTATGCATATTGTAATTCAAGAGGGTAAAAGTGGAAATTCCGCACATGTTCAAGAAGTTTTCCCCATTCGCACTTTTTCCTTTTATAATTTCTTTTTTATGGGAAAACGGTGTCTTCATGTGCTGAAAAACGAGAGGAGGTTTTATGGTATGCAACCAGGACCTAGATTCCCAATGCCAGGGGGAATGGGACCGTTTGGCGGCGGTGGATCAATGATGGGCAGACCAGGCGGTTTATTAGGCGGGGGAAATCAAATGATGAGACCCGGTGGAGGACTGTTTGGCGGTGGAAGAAATCAAATGATGGGCCCGCAAGGAAATCCCTTTGGCGGAATGGGCGGACAACAAATGGGCAGGGGCGGCGGATTACTCTCTAGGCTTTTGGGTGGAGGAAACCGCATGGGCGGTCCAGGCGGAATGATGGGCGGCGGTGGACCTGGCGGCCTGATGGGGATGCAGGGTGCCGGCAGAGCCGCAGGAGGAGGCGGATTGCTCCAATCCTTGTCTAACCCGGGTGGACTATCAAGTATTCTTAACAATACACAACAAGTTATAAAGACTGCCCAGACAATCGGCCCGATGATCCAGCAGTATGGTCCATTAGTGAGAAATCTGCCAGCCTTATGGAAGTTATATCGCGGTTTAAAAAGCTCTGATTCAGATAAGGAAGAATCGAATGAAAAGAAAAATCATTCAGGGGAAGAATCCTCTAGCAGCCGCTTAACATCAACAAATCCAACAACCAAAACTTCATCTAAAAAAACGAGTCGAAAAGGAACTCAGCAAACCAGTTCCGACAGGAAAAGCAGTAGAAAAAGCACACACAAGACAAGTGCGCAGGAAAAAAGACAGCACCCAAAAGGAACCTCGATACCAAAATTATATATTTAACGTAAGAATGCCGGCCTCCGGCATTCTTTACTATTTTGGGCAGGAAAAATGTCTCTTTGTAATATATCTATTAGTTTTATATAATGGACATATAATCTACTAAAATCCTTTTGGAGGACTTCATATATGCAAATCGTTAAAATTTCGCCGCGTGGTTATTGTTATGGTGTTGTTGATGCCATGGTCATTGCAAGAAATGCGGCATTAGATAAAACGCTGCCTCGTCCCATCTACATTTTGGGGATGATTGTTCACAATAAACATGTTACAGATGCCTTTGAAGAAGAAGGAATCATCACCCTTGACGGAAAGAATCGTCTTGATATCTTAGAGAAAGTTGACAAAGGGACCGTTATTTTTACAGCCCACGGCATCTCGCCAGAGGTAAGGGAACTTGCGAAAAAGAAAGGGCTAGTCGCCATTGACGCGACCTGCCCGGATGTAACCAGGACGCATGACCTTATTGAAGAAAAGGCCAGGGAAGGATACCAAACGATTTACATCGGCAAAAAAGGGCATCCAGAGCCTGAAGGGGCACTTGGAGTGGCACCTAGCATGGTCCACCTTGTGGAAACACCTGCTGATGTCGAAGCATTGAATCTCGATTATGATAAACTCATTGTCACTAACCAAACAACCATGAGCCAATGGGACGTTTTCGATACGATGGAAAAGGTAAAAGAAAAATATCCCCATGTCGAGGTATTTAATGAGATATGCCATGCCACCCAAATCCGGCAGGAAGCTGTTGCCGAGCAGGCTAAACAAGCGGATGTCACCATTGTCGTCGGTGATCCAAAAAGCAATAATTCTAATCGCCTTGCTCAGGTTTCTCAGGAAATTGCTGGTACAACAGCATATAGGATTGCTGATATAACAGAACTTGACATTGATTGGATTAAGGACGCCAAAGCAGTAGCTGTTACTGCGGGTGCATCAACTCCGACACCAATTACGAAGGAAGTCATCGCGTTCCTTGAACAATTCGATCCAATTAATGAAGCTACATGGGAACGCAAGAAAAACGTTCCATTGGCAAAAATCTTGCCGAAAGTAAAAAGAGAAAGCTAAGCGAAAGAGGCTGACAAAGGTCAGCCTCTTCTTATATGAATTGAAAAGGATCGGTATGAATTTGTGAAGGAAAAATCTCCACTTCATATCCTGCTTCCTGGCATAATGTCTGCAACGTTTCGGTCAGGCCTTTTTTCATGACCTTTTCAACATTATGTCCTGGGTCAATCATATTCAAGCCATCCATCATCGCATCATGTGCGGTGTGATAATAAATATCCCCTGTCACGTACACGTCCGCCCCTTTGAATTTGGCATGGGAATAATATTTATTGCCATCGCCCCCTAAGACGGCAGCCTTTTTCACTTTGGCCTGCAAATCTCCTACAACGCGAACCCTGTCCACCTCAAGAGCCACTTTTACCTTTTCGGCAAACTCCCCTAACGTCATTTCCGGGATCTTTCCTATTCTGCCTAGCCCAAGTACCTCTCCTTTATTTTCAAGCGGATAAACATTATAAGCCACTTCCTCATATGGATGAGCTTTAATCATAGCGGTAATTACCTTTTTTAAGATAGGCTCAGGTACAATCGTTTCAATCCGAACCTCTTCGACCGTTTCTAGCTCCCCAGGCTTACCGATAAAAGGATTCGTATCTTCCCCAGGCAAAAATCGTCCAGTACCGTTTGCCGTAAATGAGCAATGGCTATAGCTGCCAATAAAACCTGCACCGGCGTTCCCAAGCGCCTGTCTTAGTTCATCAGCATGACTGACAGGCACAAACACCACTAATTTCTTTAATTTTGTATCAAAAGTAGGAACTAAAACCTCTGCATCCTCCAACCCTAAAGCTTCAGCCAGCCAATCATTTACCCCGCCCTTGGCCACATCTAGGTTGGTATGGGCAGCGTATACTGCAATATCATGTTTGAGTAATTTCTCAATTATCTGCCCTTGAACAGTATCAGTAATAATATTTTTTAATGGTCGGAAAATCGGCGGATGATGAGCAATAATAAGCTGAACCTTTTTTTCAATGGCCTCATCAATGACGGAATCAAGAATGTCCAAGGCAATCATTACCCGTTCTACCTTTTGATTAAGGCGTCCAATTTGCAGGCCGATTTTATCGCCTTCCATTGCCAGACTCTTTGGCGCAAATTTTTCAAACAGCTGAATAATTTCATGACCATTAGCTTTTTTCAATTTTCAATGCCTCCTCCACAAGTTTTAGCTTATCTTCTATTTCCTTTCTTTTCTCCACTGTTTCAGGGGTCGCAGCAGCGTTTTCTAACTGTTTTTTAACTCTTTCCCAATTGCTGCTTTCAGACAGCCATTTTTTCTTAAAAATCTCATTTTGGTGCCGAATGAGAAATGGTCCCATTAACAGCTCCATCTCCATTTTATTCTTTTGATAAGGGCGTTTTGCATCACCTTTTTCAGCAACTAAAATCTCATAGGTTTTGCCGTCCTCCTCAAGAATTTCTTCGGTAATCAACTCCCATTCATTTTCCAAAAACCATAAACGGATGGAAATGGCGCTAATGTTTGGCTGTAACACAAGCCTCTTGACGGTTTCCAGCTTTTCTTTTCCATTTTCTAAAATACTGGCAATCAAAGCGCCACCCATGCCGGCAATCGTAATGCAGTCTATCTCACCAGATTCAATAACCTCGAGGCCGTCTCCCATCCTGACTGAAATTCTATCTGACAGTCCTTCTGCCATTACGTTGCTTTTTGCAGATTGGTATGGACCTCTCACTACTTCACCGGCAACGGCAAACGGAATGCCAGCGTTCTTAACCAAGTAACTAGGCAGATAGGCATGATCAGAACCAATATCTGCTAATCTTGCCTCCTTTGGAACGTATTTCGCAACAGCCGTTAAACGCATTGATAATTTTTCTGCATTCAAATTAACACACCTGCTTTTCAATATGTATGCCTTAATAATATAAAAGGTCCTTTACAGATGCAAAGGACCTTTTGTCAAATTATTTAAGTTTCGATAACCAATCTGCCATTGCAGCTGCTTTATCTTCGGGAACAAGACCGGCAGGCATGGAGCCTTTACCGTGAGTCACGATGTTTTTAAGTTCTTCTTTAGAAAGCTTGTCGCCAACACCTTTTAACGGAGGACCTACAACCCCTTGGTATTGATCGCCGTGACAGCCAATACAAGTTGTTTTATAAATGTCTTCTGGCTTGGATGCAGCCACTTCTGTTTTCTCACTGCCTTTGCCTTCACCTTTCTCAGCAGCAAGCTCCTTACTATCCCCTAGTCCTTTAAAAGACAAAGTGAACATAAGGACAATCCCAAAAACCATGATGAGAATGTAAGGAATTACCGGATTCTTTTTCATAATTTTACCTCCCTATGTATAAACATCTGTAAATAAATAAAACCGCCTGCAAACAACTACTATTTTACTTGAAAATGAACAGAAGGAAAAGCCCTAAAGTTATTTTATCACTATAATCTTTTAAAAAAAGAGCAAAGAGGCTAAAATAATTATTTATTTCAGCCTCTTTGTTATAGTTCCCAATTTATTTTTTAACAACCAATTAACCTTGAAATAACCATTCGTTGGACTTCGGATGTTCCTTCGCCAATTTCCAAGAGCTTGGCGTCACGCATCATTCTTTCTACTTGGTATTCCTTCATATAGCCGTATCCGCCGTGAATTTGGACTGCTTGGCTCGTAACTTCCATACATATTTCGGATGCATATAATTTACACATAGCTGCTTCCTTTGAAAATGTTCTTCCTTGATCCTTTAACCAAGCAGCCTTATAGACCATATTGCGGGCCAGCTCAATTTTCATCGCCATGTCAGCCAGCTTAAATTGAATAGCTTGGAAGGATGAAATTGATTTGCCAAACTGTTTTCTTTCCTTAGCATAGGCTAGCGCTTTCTCGTAAGCACCCTGAGCAATCCCGACAGCCATGGCGCCGATTCCAATTCTGCCTCCATCAAGGGTAATTAAAAATTGCTTAAAACCCTCGCCGCGTCTTCCCAGCAGGTTTTCCACAGGTACTTTGACATCCTCTAAAACAAGCTCAGTTGTATTGGAGGAATTTAAGCCCATTTTTTCGTAATTATCAATAACTGTAAATCCAGCTGTATTCGTTGGAACAATGATGGCACTGATTTCTTTATTACCGCTTGTTTCATTCGTTACGGCGGTCAGTGCCAAATGCTTGGCATAACTGGCATTCGTGATGAAACATTTATTCCCGTTGATGACAAACTGGCCTTCCGTTTCCTTTGCGGTTGTTTTAGTTCCCCCGGCATCGGATCCGGCATTTGGCTCTGTCAATCCAAAGGCACCTAACGATTCGCCTGTGCAAATGGGTCTTAAATAGGTTTCCTTTTGCTCTTCTGTACCAAATAAGTTTAAAGGAGCGCCCCCTAAGGAAATATGCGCTGAATAAGTGATACCTGTTGAACCGCAAACTCTGCTTAACTCTTCCACCACAATCGCAAAACTAACGGTGTCTGCCCCTCCCCCGCCGTATTCCTCCGGAAAGGGAAGTCCCATCATTCCCATTTCTGCCATTTTTTTAAACACATCTGTCGGAAACTGTTTTGTTCTGTCACGTTCTATTGCATCTGGCGCAACCTCTTCTTCTGCAAACTGGTGAATTGTCTTTTTAATCATTTGTTGTTCAGATGTTAAGTCAAAGTTCAAGTCCATCTCCCCCTAATCATCTATGTATACGCTTACAAATATATTATATTCTTTTCACCTAACAATTCTCAACTTTAATAAATTTTAGAAAATATAATATTATCTGAATATGGGGCGAAAAACCTCATCAGGTATGGCATTTAGCACTATAAACCTTATCTGAATAGGCAAAATTGACTTTAGATCACCTTTTTTACAATAATAATTAAGTTGCTATTTGGGAGAAAACACCAATTGGCATATTTGCAAAATGAGAGACAATTCAGTAAAATAGAGAAAAAAGAGAAAGTGCTTTCAAAAAAAGTAAAAAAAATAGTTTACTTCATAAAAGAAGTAAACTATCTTTTGAGCCTTATTCCAAGAAATCTTTAAGGCGTTTGCTGCGGCTTGGGTGACGCAGTTTCCGCAAGGCTTTTGCTTCAATCTGCCGGATTCGCTCGCGGGTGACACCAAAAACCTTGCCGACCTCTTCGAGGGTGCGGGTACGGCCGTCATCCAGCCCAAAACGAAGGCGAAGAACATTTTCTTCCCGGTCCGTCAGGGTATCGAGAACATCTTCAAGCTGCTCCTTTAACAACTCATAAGCAGCATGTTCTGAAGGGGATGTAGCATCCTGATCCTCGATGAAATCTCCAAGGTGCGAGTCATCTTCTTCACCAATTGGTGTTTCAAGTGAGACAGGTTCCTGGGCAATTTTTAAAATTTCCCTTACCTTATCAGGTGTCAGGTCCATATCTTCGGCAATTTCTTCCGGAGTTGGTTCCCGGCCTAAATCCTGCAGCAACTGACGCTGAACACGAATAAGCTTGTTAATTGTCTCTACCATATGCACTGGTATCCGGATTGTTCTCGCCTGATCGGCAATGGCGCGGGTTATGGCTTGGCGAATCCACCATGTGGCATATGTACTAAATTTAAAGCCTTTACGATAATCAAATTTTTCAACCGCTTTGATGAGACCCATATTTCCTTCCTGGATAAGGTCAAGGAACAACATGCCACGGCCAACGTAGCGTTTTGCAATACTAACAACAAGACGGAGGTTTGCTTCAGCAAGGCGCCGCTTTGCTTCTTCATCACCTTGTTCAATGCGGTGGGCTAAGTTAATTTCCTCTTCAGCAGAAAGCAAATCAACCCGGCCAATTTCCTTTAAGTACATACGAACAGGGTCGTTGATTTTTACACCTGGAGGTACGCTTAGATCATTTAAATCAAATTCATCGCCATCATCATCTTTTGATAGCGCCTTGATGCTTGGATCATCATCGTCCTCTTCATCACTATCACCAACTAATTCAATTCCCTGGTCGCCAAGGAATTCATAAAACTCATCCATCTGATCGGATTCCACGTCGAAATTTGCCATTTTCTCAGCAATATCATCATAGGCAAGGACACCAACTTTTTTACCCAATGCGGTTAACTGGTCTTTCACTTGCTCAAGGGTCAATTCATTCTCGACCTCGCTTGCACGTGCTGATTTTTCAGCAGCCATACGGGGGTCCCCTCCTTCAAATAATCAAACACACTAAATTACTCTATAGTGATTTACGCAATTGATTGATTTCATTTCCAATCGCAGCAGCCAGCCTAAAATCACTGTGTCGCTCCGCTTCTTTTAACTCAGCTTCTTTTTCCTTTATTTTTAACAATTTTTTATGTTTCAACACCTGTTTGATATAATCAGTTAATTCCTGATGACTTAATTCATCATTAATTGACATCATTTCGATGTTGGCGACTATTCTTCTTAGATTTTCATCATGAATATAGGATAAAAATGCGCTTGAATCAGGGTTAATATGTTCTTCGTAAAATGCCAAAAGATAGGTTATGATTGCCTGATGTTCATCTTCGTTAAACGTATCTCCCTGTAGTAACTCCTGCACCTTATAGGTGTTATCCCTGCTTTTTAGCATATGAGCAATGAGACATCTTTCTGCCCTATAATACGCAGGTTTTAATTCATTTACTTTTTTTTGTACAAGAATCGGTTTAGATTTTGGTTCGTTCTTACCAATTTCCTTTTTCTTCTCCGCAAAATAAATCTGCTGTTCCTGCTGTTTTAAGGAATCTAATGATAGGGAAAACTCTGCCGCAATTTGCCTCAAATAATGATCCTTTTCAACGGCTTTTGTTAATTTGCTGATTTCTTTTACTATTTGTTCGATATAAGCAAGCCTATCTCCTTCATTCTGAAGATTTTTTCCTCTTCGAAAATAAAGAATTTTAAAAGCCATCCAAGTTAAACTTGCGCCAATTACCTCGCCGCGAAATTTCTCCGGACTGTTCTTCTTAATATATTCATCCGGGTCCATACCATCAGGCATTAAAGCTACTTTTATTTGAAAGCCTGCATCGTTCAAATGGTTGCCAGCTCGAAACGCTGCTTCAATTCCTGCTTTATCTGAATCATAGCAAATGGTGATGATTTGCGCGCTAGTACGCAAAAGAGCGATATGATCATCAGTCAACGATGTCCCCATTGTCGCAATGCCATTTTCGATTCCAGCGCGGTCAGCGGCAATCACATCTGCAAACCCTTCAAATAAAACTGCCTGCTGGGATTTTTTTATGCTGGGCTTAGCCAAGTTGTAATTGTATAAAATTTTGCTTTTATTAAAGATTGCTGTTTCGGGACTATTTAAATATTTGGGCTCATCGGCCCCTAGTGTTCTCCCTGAAAAAGCAATCGTATTTCCATTTCTGTTGAATATCGGAAACATAATTCGATCCCTAAATCGATCAAAGTATGTTCCATCTTTTTCACGTTTAATGATGAGTCCGGCTTTTTCCATCCATTCGGGAGAAAAATCCCGTTTCGTTAGGAACTTATAAACAAAATCCCACGAATTCAAGGAATAACCAATTTGAAATTTTTCAATCGACTCATGTGTAAATCCTCTTCCAAGCAGATACTCCAATGCATGCTGTCCTTCTTTTGTATTTACCAGCAAGTGATGATAAAATTTACGTAACAGCTCATGAGCATCAAGCATGGCCTGAAGTTCATCAGAAATTTTTTTCTCGGAGTGAGCGGAGGATAAATTTATTTCAAGATTAATATTTCCTCTTGCAGCCAGTTTCATAGCCGCTTCCTGAAATGAAATTCCCTCTAGTTCCATTAAAAAAGAAAAAACATTTCCGCCTGCACCACAGCCAAAGCAATGGAAGATTTGTTTGTCAGGCGATACTGAAAATGACGGGGTGCTCTCTCCATGGAAAGGACATAATCCGAAGTAATTTCGCCCCTGTTTTTTCAACCCTACATAATCGCTGATTACCTCGACAATATCAACAGCCTGACGAATTTGATCTATTTTTTCTTCGGCAATACGGTCTGCCATGAAAACAACTCCATTGATATACAGGTATTCAACACCTTCATTTTAAATTCCTGCAAATTTCGACAAAATTTTTGTTAATTCTGCCGTAAATTTTTGCCGATCCGCTAAACGAAAAGGTTGGATCTTTACCTTAACTCCCTTCCTCAAAGCCTTCGCGTTGGGGAATCTGTTCCTTGCTGTAGTGGTCATAGGAGGCGATAAAAAATATGTCAATGGCGAATTTCTTTGCAATTTCGACAATCTCCGCCTTGACCGGGCAGGAATCAGCATCGACATAAATTGTCGGGTGGTCTCTCACCATTTTATTAATTCTACATCACTCCGAATATTCCTTCTTTCCAGATTAATTTTATTGGGAAAACTCGCCGATTTACGAGCAGGCAAACGGGTTATGGAGAAATTTTCCCGATAAAATAAGAATTTCAAAAAAAAATTCCTTAGAGTGAAAAAAAGGATTTATGTCGAATTTTTTTTTGTAGGTCCCCTTGACATCTCACAGTAAATAGTTTATTCGTTCAAATGCAAGTCTAAACCTAAAAACATATATTTTTATCACAATTTTTTATTATAGTATATTCGTTATCATTTTGCCATAACTTTTTTTTATTATTTTTTTTATTATTTTTTTCACCCAATAAGCAAAAAGCACATAATCATAAGATTATGTGCTATGGCCTGCCTTTTTGAATATAGTTTAAAATAACATTGGCCGTTTCTTCAACTGCTTTATTGGTTACATCAACAACAGGACAATTAATTTTCTGTACAACCTTTTCAAAAAAATTCAGCTCTTCTTTTATCCTGTCAATGTTTGCATAGCTAGCCTGATCATTTAATCCTAAAGAAAGCAGTCTTTCTCTTCTTATGTTATTTAACTTTTCTGGACTGATTTTTAAGCCAAAGCATTTCTCTTTCGGGACTTTATAAAGTTCTTCCGGCGGATCAACCTCTGGAACAAGCGGGACATTGGCCACTTTTAGACGTTTGTGGGCCAAATACTGGGATAAAGGAGTTTTCGAGGTTCGAGATACACCTATTAGCACAATATCTGCCTTTAAAATCCCTCGGGGATCACGGCCGTCATCATACTTTACAGCAAATTCAATTGCCTCAACCTTTTTAAAATAATCCTCATCCAATTTACGGACAAGCCCTGGTTCACACAATGGTTCTTTGCCGCTGAAGCTTTGAATTTGATCGATAATCGGACCAATTAAATCCACAGCTGATATTCCTTCTATATCTGTTCTTTCTTTCATATATGTACGCATTTCCGGTTTGACAAGTGTATATGCCACCATTGCATGGTCCATAGAAACTAGTGACAAGACTTCATCTATATGTTCCTTATCTTCTACATAAGGGAATCTCTTTAATGTCATCCCGGATCCGTTAAACTGACTGATAGCCGCTTTTGTTACTAATTCGGCCGTTTCACCTACTGAATCTGATACCACATAAATCACTGGCGAGACCATTCTCCCAAATCAACTCCTTCTTATTAACAAACTTTTATTCATCATCGCCTAATGAAACAAAGGCTTTGGTAATGTTCGTTTTCGTTACTCTGCCGATAACTTCATAGCCTTTTTCCGTTTTTCTCACTACCGGAAGTGCATCAATTTGTTTTTCAATCAACTTTTTTGCTACCTCAATCAGCAGGTCATCCCGTTCGCACATGGTTATATTGGGCATTCTTGTCATGATGATATTGACAGGAATGGTCGTTAACTCTTGTTTCCCAATACTTGCCCGAAGCAAATCTTTTCTGGATAGAACTCCAACTAAAACAGTATTTTGGTCGACCACAAATAATGTCCCTACGTCCTCAAGGAACATGGTGCAAATAGCATCATAAACCGAGACGTTTTCATTTACGACAACCGGGATGGATTGGTAGTCCCTCACATATACTCGTTGGAGATTTTCCGTTAATAATTGCGCTCCTGATTTTCCTGTATAAAAATATCCGACCCGGGGCCTGGCATCTAAAAAACCGGCCATTGTCAAAATGGCAAGATCCGGTCTTAAGGTAGCTCTGGTTAAGTTCAATTGGTCAGCAATATGCTCCCCTGTGATCGGCCCATTTTCCTTTACTATATCTAATATCAGCTCTTGGCGTTTTGTCAGTTCGATTGTCCTCACCACCCTTAAAATTCCTGAAAGTATCCAGAAGCCTTTTATTTAGCAATATTATATACTAAATGCTATCTAATTGAAATGAATAGGCTATGAACTATAAATGCAAACTCGCCGATTGGCGAGTCCGATAGGACGGTTCATGAGGCGTAGTTGAATTTATGCGTTAGGAAATTATAAATTTGTGAAAATTTATAATTTCCTATTAGCCAAATAGGAAAAGGTGCGGGTTTCCGCACCTCAGGCTGTCGAAAAACTTTCGATAGCCTTATATTTCATTCATTAACAATACTCCTCTTTAATTTGTTATATCCTTATTAATTTAAAGACTTTTCAAAAGGGCTGTTGATTTGCGCTCCAGGCGCTTCGCTTTCCGCGGGCGTGCCGTGGAGCCTCCTCGGAGCTATCGCTCCTGCGGGGTCTCCCCTGCCCCGTACTCCCGCAGGAGTCTTCGCGCCTTCCGCTCCAATCAACAGGTGTGCTCAATAATGCCTTCAACTCACAAAATAATAAAAAGGGATGTGATGAAACAAATGGTAAAGAAGCTGATTCTAATATTACCATGGTCTCCCCTTTACAAATGCCTTTCATCAATCGAAGGATAAAAAAGCAGGAACCCGATAAGGAAATGTCCCTCAAATACGTAGAAGAACAAAATCAGCGAATTGAAAATTCCAGTGAACGAGCCCTCCAAGCTACAGCATGCCAAAATAAAAAAAAGATTGCAACACACTAAGCAAGATTGGAAAAAGTGTGTTGCAATACTTTATTTGATTTACCTCCCTGTTGATTGGAGCGGAGGGCACCGACTCCTGCGGGATATAGAGGTCACTGGAAACCCCGGAGGCGCCTTCAGCGCCGAGGAGGCTCCAGGACCTCCCCGCGGAAAGCGAGTGCCCGGAGCGGAAATCAACAGGCCAGTTAGCAGGGACAATCTATTAATAAAAATTTGCCGAATTAAAAATAACTTTTCATGACAATCTGAGACGCGGGTTTCCGCACCTTTTTCTTAGAATAATACCTTTTCCTGTAAGAATGCAGCAAGCTCCGCGATTGGAACCCTTGTTTGTTCCATTGTGTCGCGGTCTCTGACGGTAACCATTTGATCTTCCTGGGAATCAAAGTCATATGTGATACAGAATGGAGTACCAATTTCATCATGGCGGCGGTATCGTTTACCGATAGAGCCTGCTTCATCATAATCTACGTTAAAGTGTTTTGCTAATTGTTCAAATACTTCTCGTGCTCCGTCGGAAAGCTTCTTCGAAAGCGGAAGAATTGCTGCCTTAAACGGTGCGAGGGCAGGATGGAAACGCATAACTGTTCTGGATGTTCCATCTTCTAACTGCTCTTCATCATAAGCATCGATTAAGAAAGCCAACGTTACCCGGTCTGCACCAAGGGAAGGCTCAATGCAGTATGGAATATAACGCTCATTTGTTTCCGGATCAATATAATTGAAATCCTCACCGGAATATTGCATATGCTGCTTCAAATCATAATCTGTTCTAGAGGCAACACCCCAAAGCTCACCCCAGCCAAACGGGAATTTATATTCAAAATCAGTTGTAGCATTGCTGTAATGGGACAGTTCGTCTTCGGAATGGTCGCGAAGCCTTAAGTTTTCTTGGTTAAGACCTAATGACAAGAGCCATTTTTCCGCAAATTGCTTCCAATAATCAAACCAATTTAGTTCCTCTCCTGGTTTGCAGAAGAATTCGAGCTCCATTTGCTCAAATTCTCTCGTGCGGAAGGTAAAGTTACCCGGTGTAATTTCATTACGGAAGCTTTTACCGATTTGGGCAATACCAAATGGCAGTTTCTTACGCATTGTCCGCTGTACATTTTTAAAGTTTACGAAAATACCTTGAGCTGTTTCCGGACGAAGAAAAATTTCATTTGCACTTGTTTCCGTAACACCCTGGAATGTTTTAAACATAAGATTAAATTGGCGGATGCCGGTAAAATCGTGGCTGCCACATTCTGGGCAGGCAATATTATGCTCTTTAATCAGCTCTTCCATTTTTTCAAACGGAAGGCCATCTACCACCATCTCAATGTCTTTTTCTTCAAGCGCATTTTCAATCAATTTATCAGCACGGTGACGGGCTTTACAGTTTTTGCAGTCAATCATTGGATCGTTAAAGTTGCCGATATGCCCTGAAGCTTCCCATGTCCTTGGGTTCATGAGGATTGCCGCATCTAAGCCAACATTATATGGTGACTCCTGAACAAACTTCTTCCACCAGGCAGCTTTTATATTATTTTTAAATTCGACACCTAAAGGACCGTAATCCCAAGTGTTTGCAAGTCCTCCGTAAATTTCAGACCCCGGAAAAATAAAACCTCTGTGCTTAGCGTGTGAGACAATCTGTTCCATTGTTACACTCATCGTAATAACTCCTTTTTCATATTCTTAATAAATAAAAAACTCCCGTCCCTATGCCTATAATAAGCATAGGGACGAGAGTTACCCGCGGTTCCACCCTATTTGCTGCCTAAAAGCAGCCACCTTAATACAACTTTGCTCAAGAACGCCTTCCTTAATGCTCTACACCCTAGCTTACACTGTCCTAGGTTCGCTTTTATAGAGGGAACTAAGTACTACTTTCTGTCAACGCAAATATTAATTTTAAAGCTAATATTAACCAAAACTTTTAACATTGTCAACATCGCATTTATAAAAGATTACGAAATTGCCCCATCGAGTCGAGGAATTTTTTTGTCTTCAAATGAAGCCCAGAATATTCATCATAATAAACCGAAATAACTTTCTTCAGTTCTGCCTTTGTTTCATCTTTAACAGAGATATTCCCTAATCTAGACAAATCGAAATAATAAAACAACCTTAATAATTTTACTGCTGCTTGTGATAGTTTTATATGATAGCGATCCTTGTCTACACACCGGTGACAGATAAATCCGCCTTCCCGGATGGAAAAAGAAAAATGCCCGTCTGTGCTTCCACAAACGGAACATTGATTCAAGATAGGATATAATCCTAAAACATTCAACATTTTCATCTCATAGATATTCACAAGAATATCGGCATCATAGCCTTCATTCATATAGTGAAGGGTCTGATAAAGCAATTCAAAATGAAAAGGATTAGGCTTTTTCTCCTCAGTACATTTATCCGTTAATTCGGCAATATAACTTGCATATGCGGTTAGAAAAATATTTTCCCCAATCGATCGCATCGAGGAAATGACTTCACCCTGCTGAAGGCCTCCTAGGCCTGTTCCTTTTTGAACGAGGAAGTAACCGTGAGTGAATAACTGGGAAATAGCAGAAAGACGGCTGTTAGGCTTTTTAGCTCCACGGGCCATAAAGCCGACCTTTCCCCATTCCCTTGTATATAGTGTAATAATTTTGTTCGTTTCACCATAATCTGTTGTTCTAATGACGATGCCTTCACATTTCTGAAGCATGATTGTCACCTTCTCGAGGCGCGTGACTTGCTTATGAAACTGGAAAATCGATTTGTGCTAGCTCTTCATTCAGATTACCGGGTATTTCTTGGTTTTCCTTCTCAAGCTCTTTAAAGAGAAGATATGTGTCAATATTACCTGTTTGGCTAAATATTTTCCACGTAAAATCCAACATGAAAACCCCACCTTTCGATATTTAGACTAGCGTTACAGTTCAAACCTTACAATTATCATAGCCTGCCTACGCATTAATCATAAGACGTAAATTTTGTTAAAACTGATTATGCATATTCTTGAACGAGTGTTAATACTTTAGTTAAAGTGATTCACTAATATTCGTTTTCATTAAAGCCATATTCACGAAGCTGGGACATTCTATTGCGCCAATCCTTTTGAACTTTTACCCACAGTTCCAAAAAGACTTTGGAACCTAGAAGGTTTTCGATATCAACACGAGCACGCTTGCCTATTTCCTTCAGCATGCTTCCCTGCTTGCCAATGATAATCCCTTTTTGTGAATCGCGTTCGACAATAATGGTTGCCATGACATGAATAATGTCTTTATTCCCCTGCCGTTCCATTTTATCAAGGACAACGGCCAAGGAATGAGGGATTTCCTCCCTTGTTAAATGAAGGGCTTTTTCCCTGATTAACTCTGTAATGATAAAGCGTTCCGGATGATCGGTTACCTGATCAGCAGGATAGTATTGCGGCCCTTCAGGAAGAATCGCTTTAATTTGCTCAAGCAGTCTTTCGACATTATTTCCTTCCAGTGCAGAAATTGGCACAATTTCTTGAAAAGCATACTTTTCTTTATACAATTCAATAATCTGCAACAGCTCATCAGGGTGAACTTGATCAATTTTATTAATGACTAGAAAGACTGGTGTATCAATGGTTTGAAATTTTTCAAGAATAAATTCTTCACCACGCCCAAAACCTTCTTCGGCATTGACCATAAATAAAACTAAGTCTACTTCTTTAAGAGTATTTTGGGCAACCTTCATCATGAAGTCACCTAATTTATGTTTTGGTTTATGGATACCAGGGGTATCGATAAACACCATTTGGGCGTCTGAAAGGGTCAAAACTCCTTGAATTTTATTGCGCGTCGTTTGCGGCTTGTCGCTCATGATGGCGATTTTTTGGCCGATTACCCGATTCAAAAAAGTTGATTTCCCGACGTTTGGGCGGCCAATAATGGATATAAACCCTGATTTATAATCTGTTCCTGAACTCGTATTATTTACCATTTAAATCCTCCGGCGAAAAAGCACCCGGCAATAACTGTTCTACTGTGGTCTCTAGAACATCCCCTTTAAGGTTGGTTAAAACCACCTTCATTTCCCTCGGGCATAATTCTGCAATGACCTGCCTGCAGGCCCCGCATGGCGAGCATGGCCTATCAGTGTCAGCAACAACGGCCATCATTTGATATTGCCGGTCGCCTTCTGAAAACGCTTTAAAAACAGCAGTCCTCTCTGCGCAGTTACACATACTGTAGGCGGCATTCTCAATATTACAGCCATGATATACTTTACCATCTGTTGTTAAAAGCGCTGCTCCCACGCCAAACTTAGAATAAGGAATATAAGCTTTTTCTCTTGCTTTTTTAGCTTCTTCGATTAGTTGTTCGATGTTCACTAGTCTTCTTTCCTTTCCAGCAGGAGTCCTGCTGTTTCTTTATTTTACCTCAAATTTTCCAAAAAAACATTATTTGTAATTAAAAAAATAAAAGATTTAAAATAGTTGAAATATTCCCAAAAATCATTTTCTCTTAGAAGAAGCTGTTTAGTCATTTTACCTAAATCAAGCGGCCATTTCAAATCCTGTAATCAAAAGCTTACAAAAACAATTTCAAGACATAGGGTAAAAATATGACGATTCCCATTACAAGTGCAATTATGGCAAAAATGAACACTGCTCCGGCAGCAATATCCTTAGCCTGTTTGGCTAGAGGTTTATACTCATTTGTTGCCAGGTCTACTACGCGTTCAATGGCCGTATTCAGTAATTCCAACGAAAACATACCGCCGATCGAAACAAGAATAAACAGCCATTCTATTTTAGTAATAGAGAAGAACAAGCCAAAGGCAATCACAATAACCGCGCTTATTGCATGAAACCGCATATTTCTTTCCTGCTTTAAGGCCGTCACAATTCCTTCTGTGGCATAGGCAAAGGTATCCCAAAATTTTCTGCGTTTAGACTTATCTAATGAGTCCATATTCATTTAAAATTTCCTTCTGCAAAGAGAACATTTCTTTTTCCTCTTCTTCTGTCATGTGGTCATACCCTAACAAATGAAGAAATCCATGCACAGCTAAAAAGCCAAGTTCCCTTACAAAAGGATGGCCATATTCTTCTGCCTGCTCCATTGCCTTAGGAACTGAAATGATAATATCCCCCAATACTCTTGGCATCTCAGCGCCCTCGATTTCTATTTCTCCCTCACCTAACTCTTCCATGGCAAAAGAAATCACATCAGTTGGTGCGTCCTTATCGCGGTATTCACGATTAATTTCTTGGATTCTTTGATTTGTCACAAAGGTAACCGAAACTTCACTATGTTCTTCAATGCTTAGCTTATTTGCTGCAAAATTTAGTAACCTTTCAACATCAAGCATCTGTTGGTCAGACAGCTGCTCTGTTTCATCTAATGAATCAATAAGTAATGTCATGCTTGTTTCACCTTCTTTGTTAGCTCAGGATATTCAATCCTAGAATGAAAGATCCCCTTTAATGTTTCACACAATGTGAAAGTGACAGTTTCAATTTCCTTCATGGTCAGATCACATTCATTTAATTGCCCATCTTGAAGACGGTCAGCCACAATTTTTTTCACAAGAGACTCAATCAACTCTGGCGTAGGCTGTGATAAGGACCGTACCGCAGCCTCAACACTATCTGCAATTCCCACCACGGCCGATTCCTTTGACTGTGCTTTCGGACCGGGATAACGGAAATCATCTTCCCTTACATCAGGGTTGGCCTGAAGCGCTTTATGATAGAAAAACTTAAGTAAAGTGGTCCCATGATGCTGTTCCGCGATTTCAATTATTTCCTTTGGCATATGGCACTTCTTTAGCATATTCGAACCATCCGTTACATGGGCAATGATGATGCTCGCGCTTTTGTCCGGCGGCAGACGGTCATGCGGATTATCATGGTGGATTTGATTTTCGATAAAAAAGTTTGGTCGCCGCGTTTTGCCTATATCATGATAATAGCTTCCTACCCTTGCGAGCAAACCATTTGCACCAATAGCTTCGCAGGCAGATTCCGCTAAATTTGCCACCATCACGCTATGATGATATGTCCCAGGCGCCTCCATTAAGATTTTCCTTAAAAGCGGATGGTTTGGATTCGATAATTCGATCATCCTCATGGTTGATAGTATGCCGAAACTTGCCTCAAAAAAAGGCAGTAAGCCAATAGTCAACACCGCAGAAGCAATACCTGATACAAGGGCTGTAATAAAATAATACCCATATTCCAAGCCGGAATACTGCCCGTTTGGCAAATACATTAAAGCCAAAATGGTCAACAGATTCACTACTGCTGAAAATATCCCAGCCTGCAGAATTTTTGAGCGCTGGTTTTGATTACTTAAAAATAATATGCCTCCCAAAGCGCTAAATAAAATATAGATACCTTCTGAAAAGTTTAATGTACCCGATACCCCTTCATTAAATAATACACTGCCGCAAACTGCAAGGATGATAGAGGTCATAATAGCCAGCTTTTCATCAATTAAAATTTTTATCATCATCCCCGCCAAGGCTGCAGGAAATAGATAGCCAATCGCAGAATAATTAAATACTTGCAGCATGCTGAGTATTTTCAATAAAAAAATTGATAGAATGAAAATCATCCCGAACAATAACAAAAAGCTTTGTCTCTTTTCGGGGTGCGATTTCATTTGGTAAAAGTAACAATAAAGCGAAGTAAGTATAATGCTTATTAAAACAACTAATCCAATGAACGGCTTAAAGGATTTTTCGTTATGTAGCAGTCCAACAAGCTTCAATTGACGGTAAATATCCTGATTTATGAGTTTCCCTTCTTCTACAATAATTTGCCCTTGTAGAATCTTAACGGGTTCAACACTTTCAGCCGCCTGCCTCCTAAGCTCTTCGGTTGCCGAAGGGTCATAAAATTCATTTTGGATCACAGCATACCTGCCAAGATCAATTGCCGCAATTCTCATATTCTCACTCAATGCTGAATATTTTACCTCTTCTTCAACCCTTTTTTTAGCATTTTCGACTTCATCCGCAGATATTCTTTTCGTCATTACATTGTTAATGGCGGTAACCGTTAAATCTTTTGCAATGGACAATTCTTCATTATTTGCCTGAACTAATGCGGAAAAAACCTGATCTGATAAATCCTTCGATACCGTCGGCGTTAATTTCGACTTAAGCATCGTAACTTTTTCTGAAACACTAGGCTCTATAATTTGTGGCGGCTCCTCAGAAGCCTCTGCAGCCTGCTTTTTTTTATTATCCTTTACTTCATCATTTACTTCAGCCGCAGCGCTGAAAATGGAGGTAATTAGGTCAACTCGGTTTTGTGTATATTCATTTTTTAATGTATAGACAGCCTGAACTTGATCGCGCGCCTCTTTTCTTTTCTTCTCCGTGCTTTTCTTATCCTCGACTGTCCCTGGAGACCGTATCGTTTTTCCTGCAACTGAAAACAATTCAATATCCAGCTTTTCCGGCTTTACGTTGTTAAACATAGCTGTGAAAAGAACAATTCCTAATACCAGGAAAAAAAGAATACGAAAGAATGTATTATCCAGCAGTTTGCGAATTCGAATGAAATGCTCCTGCAGTTTCTCCAACTATATCCCTCCAACCACGTTTCCCTGAATTATCAAGTCTTTACACTTATGTTATTTATTGATTTTAGATGAAAGTTTGCTTTATGTAAAATGATAACAGTTTTTCCGTCAAGTTTCATCCTCAAATAAAGAAAACTCGCCGATTCGAGCCCCTTAGGGCGAAGACAAAGGCGTAGTTGAATTTATACTTTCCTATTAGCAAAAAAGGACTCACTTTTATATGCAGTGAGTCCCTTTCAAATCCATCTTATTTTTCCTTTCTTTCGTATGCCTGTATGATTCTTCCGACAAGCGGGTGGCGAACGACGTCGACAGCTTCAAAATAGACGAAGGAAATGCCTTTTATATTTTGTAGAATTTCTTCAGCCTCAACTAGGCCTGATTTAGCGCCTTTTGGCAAGTCTATCTGGGTTCGGTCGCCTGTAATGACCATTTTTGAGCCGAATCCAAGCCTGGTCAAGAACATTTTCATTTGCGCATGAGTGGTATTTTGCGCTTCATCCAGGATAACGAAAGCATCATCAAGCGTTCGTCCCCTCATATACGCAAGCGGAGCAATTTCGATTGTCCCCCGTTCGATAAGCCTTCCTGTATGTTCTGCCCCCAATATATCATGGAGCGCGTCATACAATGGCCGTAAATATGGGTCGACCTTTTCTTTTAAATCGCCGGGAAGAAATCCAAGACTTTCTCCTGCTTCAACAGCAGGGCGAGTTAAAATGATTTTATTAACCTGACCATTTTTCAGGGCGTTAACGGCCATAACAACGGCTAAATACGTTTTTCCTGTACCAGCAGGGCCAATTCCAAATACTAAATCATTTTTCTTAATAGAGTTGATATATTGCCTTTGGCCAAGTGTTTTAACACGAATGGATTTTCCTTTAACGTTTTTGCCGATTTCTTCCTCGTATAGATTTACAAAGTAATCAAGGGTTCCCTTTTGAGCCATTTGCACGGCATATAAGACATCTCGCCCGCTAATGGCAATTCCCTTTCGGATGACAAACATTAAACGGTCGAGTATTTGCCCAGCAAGAGAAACCTGCTCCTCATCTCCCGAGAGGTTGAGCGACTCACCCCTTGTAATAATCGAAACATTAAGTTCCTGCTCAATAATTTTTAAATGTTGGTCTGAAGTTCCGAGCAGCGCCATTGCTTCTGCAGGATTTTCAAGCTGTACCTTAATGGTTGTTAACTTTTCTGTCATTCATGAGTCTCCTTGGAAATCGGTTGTCCGACTGCAATGTTTTCAATTATTTTAAAATGAACGTCCAGTATAACTTTACCATTTTTATTGTCTTTGTGTAAAATTTTTTCATCTTTAATGATAGCATCCTCATCTAAAAGACTTTTTATTTGTTTTCTGGCTAATTCGAGTGCGTTTTCTTCCGCTTCTTTTTCTGTGTAATTTCTCGTATATTCCTCTCTTTCCCGAATGGTTTTATGAACATAGGAGATGGGCAGCTCCCATTTTAAGAAATGAATTTTATGTTCAACCGTTTCGGTTTCAGATTCCTTGAAATCCGGTTTACCAAAGCCCCAGATTGGCAGCTCATATTTTCCAAATAATAATGAATGCTTTTGTTCCTCGTTTCCGTTATAGACTTTAAAACTGGTTTCAAACGGCAGCTCAACATGGCTCATATACCAAGTTTCGCCCCAGACCTCTCCCTTTGCTGCAATCATTTTGGAATTTTCACCTTCCCCGATTACACCGGAAACGAGTAATTGCCCCTCCTCCACATGATCATTCTTATCCACCATTGGTTGTCCTTCTTCAATATATCTTTTAACTATAATCGCCTTCTTTTTGGCGACGAGATTTTGCGGAGATAGTTGCTCAGGCTTCTTCGGTTCGTTTTTTTCGACCACCTGGAGATGATAGGTTGTCCCTTTTAATTCCACACCAACCCATGTAAGATCACCAATGTTATTGGTTAACTGTCTTTGAATTCCCTCAACATTTTTTACCGAAAATTGCAGCTTGCCAATCTTAACGCCCATCTTGTCCAATTCTTTACGAATTTGATACTCAGTTGCGGGCTTAGCCCCTTTAATCTCGATACCCCAAATGACATTTGATAAAACAAAAATTATGATTAGGAAGGCTCCCGCACCTATCAAGAAGCCGCTATTTTTCAACATTCTTTTAAATAAAAAGGGCATACCTGTTCTTCGTAAAAATGAAACCCTACACCCGCTGTTACGAACAAAATACCTGATTTTCTTGGCATCCTCAAGCCTCATTTTAAACGTAATGGTTTCCGTTCCATGCCGCTTTACCTTCCAGATGTAAAAGCCATTCCTAATCAGGACATTAATAAAGCGCTCCATCCCTTTACCTGATACTTTTACTGTGACAATTCCAAATAAATATTCCATCCACAAATTCTTCATTATGTTCCTCCCAGATTAATCATTAATAAACATAACCTGATCTATTTTTCCTTCGAGTAATATCTCTTCAGGTAAGATGGTTTTAATGACGAAAGATTTTCCTTTTATCTGCAACTGCCCCTGTTTTAATAGCAGACGGAGTTCTTTATCGGTAAAGGCGAGCAAGCCTCGGTGATTTTCTATATAAATATGGATTTGTCCGATCATCGTAATTCGGGGCAAATCCATCAGAACGTCTTGAGGAAGATCCATTTTATTAGCCATCCAGTTGCGAATCCGTTGGCCCCATTTTTTTGCCATAAAAAAAGAACCCCCTTTCATCTCATGTTTATGAAATGAATAGGGGTTCTAGCACATCTTTTTCGTATTGGGGTCTGCGTTCTTAAGGCATTACCCTCTACCCTTTTTTACGTAATACCTTTTTTTAGATCGTGGCTCACCAAGAATTTCGGCCCAAATGATACCGTTGATTATTTTTTGCGGAGTTGGTTCCACAGAAATGGCAGTTTCCTCCTCGACTACATTATGATCTACCTTTGCTTTCTGGCTGATTTCGGCAGGCTTTTCCTGGTTATGATTGACAGTTGAACCGGCCATCTTCTGTTTTACCTTTTGATACGCTTTTTCTATATCCTTTTCGTTGTTTTCTTTAGATTGTTTAAATTTCGTTTTAACCGGCTCATTTTGAAAATAAGCCCTTAAATCTTCAAAGGTATTCATAGAAAATGGTTTATATTTTGTCGTTGGTTTTTTCCCTTTGCGAAAAATTGTGGAGATGATTCCAATAATGATTAGGAAAAGCAGCGTTTCCATTACAACCGCCTCCGAAGATGAATTTTACTGACCATCTTTGTTTTCTCCTGTTATTTTCCCGATTGACCCTCTCATTTCAGTATCGGCGGAGATGTTTTTAAAGTTAAGATAATCCATGACGCCGATATTGCCCGATTTCAATGCCTCAGCCATCGCAAGCGGCACTTTTGCATCGGCCTCTACCACCTTGGCCTTCATTTCCTGCACCTTGGCCTTCATTTCTTGCTCTAGGGCGACAGCCATAGCCCTCCGTTCCTCCGCTTTCGCCTGGGCAATCTTTTTGTCAGCCTCCGCTTGTTCCGTCTGCAATTCAGCGCCAATGTTCTTGCCGATATCAACATCAGCAATATCAATCGAGAGAATTTCAAATGCGGTGCCTGCATCAAGCCCTTTGGCCAGTACCGTTTGCGAAATCAAATCAGGATTTTCTAGGACTTTGCTGTGGCTATCTGATGAACCGATGGTGGAGACAACGCCTTCGCCAACACGAGCAACGACCGTTTCCTCGCCGGCGCCCCCAACAAGCCGATCAATATTGGCACGAACAGTAATTCTTGCCTTTGCTTTTACTTCAATTCCGTTCATGGCAACACCTGCAATAAACGGTGTTTCAATAACCTTCGGATTTACACTCATTTGAACGGCTTCCAGTACATCACGTCCCGCTAGGTCAATTGCAGCACAACGCTCAAATGATAACTCAATATTTGCCCGATGTGCTGCAATAAGTGCATTTACCACACGGTCAACATTTCCGCCCGCCAAATAATGGCTTTCGAGCTGGTTTGTGGTAACATTTAAACCAGCCTTATGGGCTTTAATTAGGGGATTAACCACCTTGCTTGGTGTTACCCTTCTCAACCTCATTCCTATTAAGGTAAAAATACTGATTCTAACACCCGCAGCAAGTGCAGAAACCCAAAGCATGACCGGTACAAACGATAACAGGATGCCAAATAAAATTAAGGCAATAACCACAAAACCAATAATAAAAATAGATCCGTCCACAGTCCATTACTCCCTTCTGTTATTAAATTACCTCTCTGACAACAATTCGAGCACCTTCTACCTTGATGACCTTAATTTTTGCATTTTGGGCAATAAACCCGCCCTCACTTACCACATCAACTCTTTCATTATTAAAAATTGCTGTACCAGCAGGCCTTAAGATAGTTAATGCGACTCCTTCTTTCCCCAATAAATCGGTACGATTAATATTGGAAACATAACCATCTTCTTTTTTGGCGGCATCAAATAAAACCATTTTATTGAATAAAACAAGCTTTTTTCCCAACACCTTTATCATTAAAAAGAACACGAGGGTTGATAAGAAAATTGAAATTAAAATTGAAACACCCATTTGTAAAGCATCCTCCCCGGCAAGAAAGAAGCTTAAAATCAAAGCTGCCAGGCCCAAAGTTCCCGCAACTGCACCCGGAAGAAACAATTCAAAAAAAAGCAGCAGGATTCCCCCAGCAAATAACACCAGAGTGCCCACACCGGCATAGCCTGCCATGAAATGCCCATAAAAAAATAAAACAAGCGCCAAAAGTCCAATTAAGCCGGACAGTCCAAACCTTGGCGAAAAAAGCTCCAATACCAGTCCAACTCCGCCAATCGTCAGGAGAACGGTTACAACAACAGGGTTCATAAGAAACTCAACCATCCGAGCCCTCCTTCCTTTACATCCTATAATAATACATACGGATTATTGGCCTGAAAGTTTCATTTAAAAAATAAAAGACCACAGGCATTTACCTATGGTCTTAGTGTCAGAATACTATGAAAGGTGTTGTTGTACAAATTTATTAACAAGTGACCCGTCTGCTTTGCCCTTTACTTTAGGCATTATAGCAGCCATCACTTTTCCCATTTCCGTTTTTGATTTTGCACCGACTTCAGCAATAGTTTCTTTTACTATTTCTGAAAGTTCCTCTTCGGAAAGCTGTTTCGGCATATACAGTTCGACAATAGCGATCTCTGTACGCAATTTTTCAACCAAGTCTTCACGACCGGCCTTATCAAACTCATGGAGGGAGTCTTTGCGTTGTTTTAATTCGCGAGAAAGGACCGTTAACTCATCTGCATCGGACAGCTCACTTACACCAAGCTTAATCGCCTCGTTTTGAATCGAAGCTTTAATCATCCGAATAACAGAAAGTTTGTCTTTTTCCTTGTTTTTCATCGCTTGTTTCATGTCATTATTTAAACGCTCGAGAAGACTCATTTATTACACCCTCTTAAAACTTACGTTTTCTTGCTGCTTCAGACTTTTTCTTACGTTTTACACTTGGCTTTTCGTAGAATTCGCGCTTTCTTGCCTCTTGCAAAGTACCAGTTTTTGATACTGTACGTTTGAAGCGACGAAGAGCATCTTCAAGCGATTCGTTTTTACGAACAACGGTTTTAGACATTCTCTTTCCCTCCCTCCGAAACACAACACACTTACATTCAATCCATGTACCTTGCAATTATAATATAACCTAGGTGCAAGGTCAACTGTATTTCACAGTGAAGTGACAAGGAATGTACATTTTATGCAGAAAATTTTTTAGCATGTCTTAATTTTCCTTTTAAAGATGGCATGTCCCCCCCTATCGGACCATACAATGAAGGGAGGGGAGGATAGACCATGCTTTACATATTATTATTTGTACTTTGCATTTTAATATTTATTTTTGGCATGACAATTATCAGATTTGGACTATTTAATTTATCCGCCAACAAACTTAAGTCATGGCTGATTAAACTAACCAGTACACCTTTAAAAGGAATGCTGACCGGGACATTTATAACCGCACTCCTGCAAAGCAGTTCTGCGGTAATGGTTATTACAATCGGCTTAATATCCGCAAGAATCATGACTTTTCCTCAATCGATTGGGATTATTCTTGGTACTAATATTGGTACTACCTTTAAGACAGAATTAATTACGTTTGACATAGATGCTGTTCTTGTCCCATTTGCGATAATTGGGGCAATTCTAATTTTATTTCCCAATAAAAAAGCAAGAAGTATCGGAATGCTTCTGTTTGGCATCGCTTCTGTTTTTACGGCGATGAAGGGATTTGAAAGGTTAGCAGAGCCATTAACATCGATGAATGTGATCAATCAATTCATTCTTTCCATAAATGATAATATTCTGATGAGTTTATTAACGGGAACGATCATTACTGCCATTATTCAATCAAGTACGGCAATGACTGGGATTACAATGGGATTTCTAACAGCAGGTCTCCTGCAGCTTGATGCGGGAATTGCCATTGTTCTAGGGGCTAATATTGGAACCTGTATCACCGCCATTATTGCATCCATTGGCGGCGGGAAGGAGTCGAAATTGGCGGCCTATGCGCATGTGTGGCTGAATGTTTTTGGCGTATTATTATTTATCCCGCTCATCCCTCTGCTGACTGAAAATGCCCCGCTGCTCGCAGCCAGGAAGGATGTTCAATTGGCTCATATCAGCGTTATTTTTAATGTCGTGTCCTCTCTGTTGGTGCTGCCGTTTGCAACAAAGTTTGGCGAGATGATTTTATTCTTACACGATAGAAGACCAAAAAAGCCTATTGTGAAATAATCTGCTGGACTTTAACCTTATATTCTAATCAGAAGGAGATTGGCTACCGAAAGGCTGAACTATTCACCCATTGGGGCACCAATACGAGTCATTGGTTACCCAAAACCTGAATTATTCACCTATTGGGGTGCCAATACGGCCATTGGTTACCGAGGAGCAGGATTATTCAACAGTTTGGGCACCAATACGAGTCATTGGTTACCGAAAGCCTGAATTATTTACCAATTGGGGCACCAATACGAGTCATTGGTTACCCAAAACCTGAATTATTCACCTATTGGGGTGCCAATACGGCCCATTCGTTACCTAAGAGCAGGATTATTCAACAGTTCGGGCACCAATACGAGTCATTGGTTACCCAAAACCTGAATTATTCACCTATTGGGGTGCCAATACGGCCCATTGGTTACCGAGGAGCAGGATTATTCAACAGTTCGGGCACCAATACGAGTCATTGGTTACCGAAAGCCTGAATTATTTACCAATTGGGGCACCAATACGAGTCATTGGTTACCCAAAACCTGAATCATTCACCTATTGGGGTGCCAATACGGCCCATTGGTTACCGAGGAGCAGGATTATTCAACAGTTTGGGCACCAATACAGGCCATTGGCTACCTAAGGCCTGAATCATTTACCAATTGGGGCACCAATACAGGCCATTGGTTACCGAAAGCCTGAATCATTACCAATTGGGGCACCAATACAGGCCATTGGTTACCGAAAGCCTGAATCATTTACCAATTGGGGCACCAATACAGGCCATTGGTTACCGAAAGCCTGAATCATTTACCAATTGGGGCACCAATTCGCTTTTGTTCCAAGCTTATTTGCTGAACAATTAAATAAAGGGTGTCCCCGTGGGCACCCTTTATTATTAAATGGCCGCTTCTTCAGTTGTAAAAACTTCTTCCTTCACTGATACTTTATCTTCAATAACACGGACAAATTGTCCCTCGTTGTAAGGGTACCCGGCTTTTGTAATCTTTACTTTTACAATTTTGCCGACCATATCTTCAGTTGCTGGAAAAACAACCTTTAAGTAGTTATCAGTGTAGCCCACGTAAAGGCCTGATTCAGCCTCTTCTTTAAACTCCTCTTCCGGAATAACCTCCAGAACCTCACCTTCAAATTCTGAAGCATAATCCTTTGCTAGTTGATCAGAGAGAGTGATTAAGCGGTGTACGCGGTCATTTTTGACCTCTTCATCAACTTGATCTTCCATTCTGGCAGCGGGTGTTCCTGTACGCTTGGAGTAAGGGAAAACATGAAGCTCAGAGAATTTATGTTCTTTTATAAAATTATAAGTCTCCATAAATTCCTCTTCCGTTTCACCAGGGAAACCAACAATAACGTCAGAGGTTACAGCTAGACCTGGCAAGATTTCCTTCAAACGTTCCAATCTCTCTGCGAAAAATTCCATCGTATATTTACGACGCATTCTTTTCAAAACAGTATTTGAACCAGATTGAATCGGAATATGCAAATGGCGGACCACAATATTCGAATGCTTGATGACTTCAATTACTTCATCGGTAATTTGGCTGGCCTCTATCGAAGAAATTCTCAGTCGTTCTATTCCTTTAACCTGTGCCTCTAAGTCACGAAGCAGCATCGCAAGATTATAATCCTTCATGTCCTCGCCATAACCGCCTGTGTGAATACCTGTAAGGACAATCTCCTTATATCCCGCATCCACTAATTGCTGGGCCTGACGAATAACTTCCTGCGGATCACGCGATCTCATCAGGCCGCGTGCCCATGGAATAATACAGAACGTACAAAAATTATTACAGCCTTCTTGAATTTTCAAAGAGGCACGTGTTCTGTCTGTAAAGGATGGTACATCCAATTCTTCATAAACACGATTCTTCATGATATTGCCGACACCGTTAATTGGCTGCCTTTCTGTTTTATACTGCTCGATATAATCCAGCATTTTAACACGATCCTGTGTGCCTACAACAACATCTACGCCAGGAATAGCCATGATTTCTGCCGGTGATGTTTGCGCATAGCAGCCTGTAACACAGATCACCGCATCAGGATTTTTTCTAACCGCACGACGGATAACCTGGCGGCTTTTTTTATCTCCTGTATTCGTAACCGTACAGGTATTTATCACATAAACATCTGACATGGATTCAAAATCCACGCGCTCATAGCCTTCTTGCTTAAATAATTGCCAAATGGCTTCTGTTTCATAGTGGTTGACTTTACAACCCAATGTATGAAAAGCAACTGTTGCCATTATATGTTCACCTCAGTAATTCAAAATGATAGGAAATGGCCGCAAGTGAATACAATGGGGCCGTTTCCGTCCTTAATATGCGCGGACCAAGTCCGCAAAGATCAAAACCATTAAGCTTTAACTGCTGTACCTCTTCATCTGAAAGACCCCCTTCGGGTCCAAAGACAAGAAGAAGAGATTCACCAGGTTTCAATTGTTTCAGGACAGCAGAAAAAACGGATGTTTCTCCGTTTCTACTTTCCTCCTCATACGCAGCTAATTTATAATCAAATTCATTACTTTTAGCAAGCAATTCTTTAAAACTCATCGCTCTTTCCACTTCTGGCAGCATCGCACGATGTGATTGCTCGGCCGCCTCTTTGGCAATTTTTTGCCATCTATCTATTTTTTTCGCAGCCTTTTTCTCATCCCACTTAACAACTGAGCGTACGGCCGTGAATGGGATAAATTGGTGAGCTCCTAATTCCGTTCCTTTTTGGATAATCCACTCAAGCTTGTCCCCTTTAGGCAGCCCGCTTGCAATGGTAACTGAAATCGGCAGCTCTGAAACCTCTTCTTTCCATTGTACAACGTCTGCAGCAACTCTTTCATCGGTAATTTCTGCAAGCCGGCAGATGGCCTGCTTTCCATCAGGATCGACACAGATGATTTGATCGCCAAGTTCCATGCGCATCACCTTGACTATATGGTGACGATCTTCTTCGTCTATGAAAAAACGATCTTCACTTGCTCGATTTTTAACAAAGTAGCGCTGCACAACCTTGCACCCTCTCTAAACAGAATACGTCTTATTTTACTAAAATTTAAAGCAATAATAAAGAATGAAATACAAAAAGGGGACTTGAATATCCCCCTCAGCTTCTTCATTATACCCTTTTAGAAATAATGGCAACCCAATCCTCCATTAAAATGGTTTCTGTAATTTCAAAACCGGATGATACAAGTGCCTCTTTTACTTGATCTTTTTTCTGTTGAATAATGCCTGAAGTAATGAAATAACCTCCCGGCTTAACAATCCGAGCCGCATCATCGGTAAATCGCAAAATGACTTCCGCTAAAATATTGGCTACAATGACATCAGCTGATCCTTCTTCAACGCCATCAAGCAGGTTATTCTGTGAAACATTAACCATATTGTGAACTTTATTTAACTTAATATTTAATTTTGCCTGTGTAACCGCTACTTCATCAAGGTCATAAGCCCTGACATCCTCGGCTCTCAGCATGGCAGCAGCAATACTTAGAACACCCGAACCTGTTCCAACATCAATGACCCGATCACCCGGGCGGACCGTTCTTTCAAGGGCTTGAATACACATCACCGTCGTCGGATGTGTCCCCGTACCAAACGCCATGCCTGGATCCAATTCAATGATTAATTCATCGCTGCTGACAGGGTTATATATCTCCCAAGTAGGAACAATCGTGAACTTTTCAGAGATCTTAACAGGGTTATAATACTTCTTCCAAGCAGTCGCCCATTCTTCCTCGTTTACTTCACTGATTGTAACCTTGTTTATGCCTATATCAATATTGAATAGGATAAGATTATTAATAGAATCTTTAATCGCTTCGACTGTTTCGCCCAAGAAGCTATTGACCGGCATATAGGCCTTTACAATGACACCTTCCTCAGGGTAATCATCTGGATTAAGCTGGTAGATTTCACCGAATTGATCTTCCCTTTCCTTTGTCAATTCAAATGGATCCTCAATTACAACACCGCTCGCCCCAGCTTCGTGTAAAATATGAGAAATTGGCTCAATCGCTTCATTTGTTGTGTGGATACTAATTTCAGACCACTTCATTCTACCAGCTCCAATCCTTACTCGCCTTTAAAGGCACGTTTTACTTTTGAAAAAAAGCTTTCTTCATGTTCCCCAAGAGGAGCATTGCCGCTTGCCTCATCGAATTCGCGCAGCAATTGTTTTTGTTTATCACTTAATTTTGTTGGGGTGATAACCCGAACAAGAATATGTTGATCTCCCGTACCATAACCACGGACATTAGGAACGCCTTTTCCTCTTAATCGGAATTTTGTTCCGGTTTGTGTACCAGAAGGTACCTTCAATTTCACTTTCCCATGCAAGGTTGGCACTTCAATCTCGGCTCCGAGTGTCGCCTGAACAAACGTGATTGGCATTTCACAATAAATGTCATCGCCATCACGCTCAAAAAATTCATGGTCACGAACGTGGAAAACAACATAAAGATCTCCTGCCGGACCGCCGTTAATACCACCTTCGCCTTGTCCAGAGAGACGCATCTGCTGGCCATCGTCGATTCCCGCAGGAATTTTCACATGGATCTTCTTCCGCTTCTTCACTTTACCAGCGCCGCCGCAAGTAGCACATTTATTTTTAATTTCTTTACCGGTTCCATTACAGTAGTGGCAGGTACGTCTGTTCACAATTCTGCCGAATGGAGTATTCTGCTCCACACTTACTTGTCCTGAACCCTGACAATGTTTACAGGTCTCTGGCTTCGTTCCAGGCTTTGCTCCTGAACCACTACATGTTTCGCATGTTTCTTCACGAGGAATTTCAATATCCGTTTCTTTACCGAATGCCGCTTCCTCAAAAGAAATGGTCATTGTATATTGCAGGTCTGCACCCTGTCTTGGCGCATTCGGGTCTCTCCGACGAGAACCGCCTCCGCCAAAAAAGGTATTAAAGATATCTTCAAAGCCGCCAAAACCGCCGCCGAAATCAGAACCGCCGCCAAATCCTCCGAAGCCTTGATTCGGGTCTGTATGTCCGAATTGGTCATAGTGTGCCCGTTTTTGATCATCACTCAACACTTCATAGGCTTCTGCAAGTTCCTTAAATTTATCCGCTGCATCCGGTTCTTTATTGATATCCGGGTGATATTGTTTAGACAGTTTGCGATAAGCCTTTTTTATTTCATCCTTAGAGGCACCTTTGCTTAAACCAAGCACCTCATAGTAATCCCGTTTACTCATTGATTACCATCACTCCCGAATCTTTTCACATAAAGATTATTCTAACACCCTAGGAAAGGTATAGCAATAAATAAAAACTCGCCGACTGGCGAGTCCCTTAAGACTGCTCATGAAGCGTAGTTGTATTTATGCGTTCAGAATTTATGGAATAAATTCTGATTAGCTAAAAAAGCCAAAGCCATTAGCCTGACTTTGACTTTTTTATTTTTAATCAATTATTTGTCATCTTTTACTTCTTCAAACTCTGCGTCAACTACATTGTCGTCTTTTTTGCCAGAGGCACCAGCATCCGCGCTTCCTGCCTGCGCTTGCTGTGCAGCGGCAGCCTGCTCATACAGCTTGACAGTTAAAGCTTGAACGATTTCTTGAAGAGCATCTTTTTTCGCACGCATTTCAGCTAAGTCGTTTTTCTCGATAGCCTGCTTAAGCGCATCCTTCGCTTCATTTGCTTTCGCTACTTCATCAGCGTCTACCTTACCTTCAAGGTCTTTTAAGGTTTTTTCTGTTGTAAAGACTAGCTGATCTGCCTCATTGCGAAGTTCTGCTTCTTCTTTACGCTGTTTATCCGCATCCGCGTTTTCTTCTGCTTCACGGACCATTTTTTGAATTTCATCATCAGAAAGTCCTGTCGATGATTTAATAGTAATTTGCTGCTCTTTATTTGTACCAAGATCCTTGGCACGAACATTGACGATACCGTTTTTATCGATATCAAAAGTTACTTCGATTTGCGGAATTCCACGAGGTGCCGGCGGAATGTCAGATAATTGGAAGCGGCCTAATGTTTTATTGTCCGCTGCCATTGGACGCTCACCTTGAAGAACATGGATATCCACGGCTGTTTGGTTGTCAGCAGCAGTTGAGAACACCTGTGACTTGGAAGTTGGGATGGTTGTATTACGATCGATTAATTTTGTAAATACACTACCCATAGTTTCAATACCAAGGGATAAAGGCGTTACATCTAGCAGTACAACGTCTTTAACGTCACCAGTGATAACGCCGCCCTGAATTGCTGCACCCATCGCTACTACTTCATCAGGGTTTACTCCGCGATGCGGCTCCTTGCCAGTTGCCTTTTTAATGGCTTCTTGAACAGCGGGAATACGAGTAGAACCACCAACAAGAATAACTTTGTCAAGTTCAGAAGGAGACATGCTAGCATCGCTCAACGCCTGGCGGACAGGTCCCATCGTACGTTCAACAAGATGTGCTGTTAATTCATCAAATTTAGCTCTTGATAAAGTTACTTCCAAATGAAGTGGACCAGCAGGGCCTGCAGTAATAAATGGCAGGGATACCTGTGTGGAAGTCACACCGGAAAGATCCTTTTTCGCTTTTTCAGCCGCATCCTTCAAACGTTGCAAGGCCATTTTATCTTGAGAAAGGTCAATGCCATTTTCTTTTTTGAATTGATCAACTAAATAATCAATAATCACTTGGTCAAAGTCATCACCGCCAAGACGGTTGTCACCAGCAGTTGATTTTACCTCAAAAACACCGTCTCCAAGTTCGAGTATGGAAACGTCAAATGTACCGCCGCCAAGGTCATAAACAAGAATCGTTTGATCTTGGTCTGTTTTATCCAAACCGTATGCTAGAGCAGCAGCAGTCGGTTCATTGATAATCCGTTCTACTTCAAGACCGGCAATTTTACCCGCATCCTTCGTCGCTTGGCGCTCAGCATCGTTAAAGTATGCCGGCACTGTAATGACTGCCTTTGTTACAGGCTCACCAAGATAATCCTCTGCATAGGATTTTAAATACTGAAGAATAATAGCCGAAAGTTCCTGTGGTGTATATTGCTTTCCTTCAATTTCTTCCTTATGGGCAGTACCCATATGGCGCTTAATGGAAATAATCGTATTTGGGTTTGTGATAGCCTGGCGCTTTGCCACTTCCCCTACTTGACGTTCCCCATTTTTGAAGGCTACAACAGATGGAGTTGTACGGTTGCCTTCTGGATTGGGAATTACCTTTGGTTCCCCGCCTTCAAGTACAGCAACACAGGAGTTGGTTGTACCAAGGTCAATACCGATAATTTTGCTCATTGCCTTTATCCTCCTTTATAATTATATGTAAGCTTATTGATTCACTTTTACCATTGATGGCCGAATCACCCGGTCTTTTAGTAAATAGCCCTTCTGGAATTCCTCAATCACTACGTTTGAGCCATAGTTAGCATCGTCTCCTTGCATTACAGCATGGTGCTGATGAGGGTCAAATTCCTTCCCCACTGCTTCAATTGGCTCGACACCTTCTTTTTTCAAAGCATCGATTAAGCTGCGGTATACCATATCCATTCCCTGCAGCACTGACTTTGTTTGTTCGTTGTCTGCCTCAATCTGCAACGCTCTTCCAAAGTTATCAAGGACCGGAAGTAAATCTGTAACTAGTTTTTGCGCTCTATATTTTTCTCCCGCCTCTTGATCCAAGCGGGTACGGCGTTTGAAATTATCAAAGTCTGCTTGCAGGCGAAGGTAGCGGTTCTCTGCCGCCTCCAGTTTATCCTTTAATATTTGCATTTCCTGTAATTGCGCTTCAGCTTCAGCATGAACAGGCTGTTCAGCAGTTTCTGCCTCCATTTCAATTGTTTGTTCAATTGATTGTCCTGCACGAACGGCTTCATTATCAGTAAATTCAACGCTTTCGCTGCCTCTTAAATCTTCCATTTCTTCATTCAAGGTATTATTTTTTTCGTTTGACAACATACTCACCTCCCTTAAAGGATCAAATCACATTTATTTTATGGCTGATAACCATGGTAAGAGGGTGAAATGGTTGATTTCACCCTTACTCAATATTACCAGTGTTATTTGTATTGATACAGCTTTGTTAATACTGCCGATAAATCATGGCTTAATAACTGCAATAAGCTGATAACACGTGAATATTCCATCCTTGTCGGGCCAAGAATCGCAATCGTCCCCAATTTTTCTGTGCCGGCAGAATAAGTAGCCGTGATCAGACTGCAATCTTCCATGATACTATTTTGATTCTCACTGCCAATCTTCACGCTAATACCCTTTTGATTGCTTCTGATTAAATTCGTAATCCAATCTTCTCGATCTATCATGGTTAATAGGTTACGTATTTTGGCAATATCATGAAATTCTGGCTGACTTAACATGTTCGTTTTCCCTGCAAAAAATAACTTTTCAGTTGCTGGCATTTTAAAGGTTTCCGCAATGGTATGAAGAAAAAGGTCGTAACGACTAATATGCTGTTTTAAAAGCATCGCCACTTCTTTAAAAATCTTATCATGTAAATCTTCAAGCGGAACACCGGATAATTTTTCGTTTAGGATGTTGACGATTTTCTCCAATTCGCTCATATCAAGTGCAGCCGGCAAAGAAAAGGTCCTATTTTCCACATGGCCAGTATCTGTCACTAAGATCGCAACAGCTGTTTCTTTGTTTAAGGGGATGATTTGGATTCTTTTCAGCTTATTGATGCCGACATCCTGCCCTAGAACAATCGAAGTATAATTCGTCATTTCTGACAAAATTCTCGCAGACCTTTGGATAATTTTCTCAAATTCAAAAATCCTCTCTGCAAAGATGGATTGGATGATTGAAATATCCTGAGGATTCAAAGTCTGCGGTGAAAGCAAATGGTCAACGTAGTAACGATAACCTTTTTCCGAAGGGACACGCCCCGATGAGGTATGTGTTTTTTCGATAAACCCCATTTCCTCAAGATCGGCCATTTCATTTCGAATCGTTGCCGAACTAAAGGAAATTTCCTCTTTTTTCGACAAACTTCTAGAGCCGACTGGTTGTGCAGATCGAATAAAGTCATCAACAATAACCTGAAGAATCAACAATTGACGATCTGTTAACAACATTCATCACCTCTGTTAGCACTCCACATTAACGAGTGCTAATTATACTAATAAATTATCAAAAAGGAATTATGGTGTCAATTACATACTCCTAAAAACGACTGAAAAACTTCATTTCCTAACAGGCGGCCCTTTTTAGTTAAATATATTCTGCCATCCTGTACATTTAACAATTGTCTTGATATTAAATCAGCTAATTCCTGCTTAAATAATTGCTCGGGATCACGGTCAAATTTCATTTTAAACCGTAAGATTGAAACACCTTCCGTTTTTCGCAGGCCTAAAAACATTTCTTCCTCCATTTGTTCCCCTAATGTTACTTGATGTTCTTCAATGAAGGGAAGTTTTCCGCTGTTAATCTGGTCCATATATTTTTTCAAAGGCCCATAATTAGAACGGCGATAGCCGTCTACATAACTATGCGCTCCAGCCCCAAAACCAAAGTAGTTTTCGTTGTCCCAATAGGTTAAATTATGCCTGCTTTCATAGCCGGGCTTGGCAAAGTTGCTGATTTCATACTGTTTGAATCCGTGTTTTTCCATTGCCTCCATTACCATTTCGTACATTTGTGCCTCTATATCCTCACCTGGGACTGGAAGGCGGCCTTTTTTCATTAAATTATAAAAAACGGTCTTAGGCTCGATAATTAACGAGTAGGCTGAGTAATGCGGAATGTCCAAAGAAAACGCTGTAAGAAGAGAAGCGTGAAAGTCTTCAAGCGTTTGCTCGGGCAAACTGTAAATCAGGTCGATACTAATATTTTGAAATCCTGTCTTCTTCACATTGTCAATGGTTCGATAGACATCTTCGGCCCGATGAACACGGCCGATTTTTTTCAACAATTCATCATTAAAGGTCTGAACGCCAAGACTAATCCGGTTGACACCTGCATCCTTTAATATTTGTAATTTTTCCTTCGATAAATCACCGGGATTTGCCTCGAAAGTAAATTCTACATCTGAACTTTTCAATAAATGTCGGTTTATGCTTTCACAGAATCGTTCAAGCTGCTTTTCATTTAAAGAGGTGGGAGTTCCTCCCCCAATAAAAATAGTATCAAGTTCTTTCACTGGATACTGAGCCAGAGTCATTTGCATTTCCCGATCCAAAGCTTGTAAGTATTCATCAACAGGCTGCCCCTTAAGAAACACTTTGTTAAAATCGCAATAATGACAAATATGTTCACAAAAAGGAATGTGCAGATAGGCAGCTTTAATCATTTACGTTTCAACTCCTTATTAATAACAAAAAGAGGCAGGCTTCACCTTTATAGGCTTGTCCTGACCTCGTGTTGAAGTTATTTTTTTGTATTATTGTCATCCATCTTTAGCACGGCCATGAACGCTTCCTGTGGCACTTCAACGGAACCAACTTGCTTCATCCGCTTCTTACCTTCTTTTTGCTTCTCGAGCAATTTACGTTTACGGGAAATGTCACCGCCGTAACATTTGGCTAAAACGTTTTTCCGCATCGCCTTGATGGTGGAACGGGCCACAATTTTTTGCCCGACGGCAGCCTGAATAGGAACTTCGAATTGCTGCCTTGGAATTAATTCCTTGAGCTTTTCGACAATTACTTTTCCCCGTTCATATGCGAAATCTTTATGGACAATAAAGCTAAGAGCGTCAACTTTTTCGGCGTTTAACATGATATCCATTTTAACCAGCTTGGACGGTTTATAACCGATTAGTTCATAATCAAATGAAGCATAGCCTCTCGTATTTGACTTCAATTGATCAAAGAAATCATAAACAATCTCTGCAAGCGGAATTTCGTAAATTATGCTGACCCGGTTTTCATCCAAGTATTGCATATCGATAAAATTGCCGCGTTTTTGCTGGCAAAGCTCCATAATTGCGCCAACATAATCGTTTGGCGACATCATGGTTGCTTTCACATATGGCTCCTCTACCCGGTCGATTTTTTGCGGGTCAGGCATGTTAGATGGGTTGTCCACGTTGATCTGTTCTCCGTCTGTCATATGGACATGATAGATAACACTTGGAGCAGTCGCAATTAAATCGATTTTAAATTCCCGCTCAATCCGCTCTTGGATGATTTCCATATGAAGCAGTCCCAGGAATCCGCAACGGAAGCCAAAACCCAGCGCCTGTGAGGTTTCCGGTTCAAATTGCAGGGCGGAATCATTCAGCTGCAGCTTTTCCAACGCTTCGCGGAGATCATTAAATTTAGCCGTATCAATTGGGTACATTCCGCAATAAACCATTGGGTTTAATTTACGATAGCCAGGTAGCGGTTCTTTAGCTCCGTTTTTGGCATTGGTAATCGTATCCCCGACACGGGTATCACCGACATTTTTAATAGATGCCGCCAGATAGCCCACATCACCGACAGTTAATTCATTACGCTGCACTTCTCTTGGATTATGAACGCCGACTTCAGTCACTTCAAATTCCGCACCGGTGGCCATCATTTTAATTTTATCGCCGACCTTTACAGTCCCATCGACGATACGAATATAGGCGATTACACCGCGATAGGCATCATATAGCGAATCGAAAATCAGTGCTTTTAATGGTGCCCCAGGATCTCCCACAGGGGCAGGGACCTTCTCTACAATCTGCTCAAGGATATCTTCAATTCCGATTCCTGCTTTTGCCGAGGCTAAAACTGCCTCGGAAGCATCAAGCCCTATGACGTCTTCAATTTCATTGCGCACCCTTTCTGGGTCTGCACTCGGGAGGTCGATTTTATTAATTACAGGTAAGATTTCAAGATTGTTATCCAATGCTAGATAAACGTTTGCCAATGTTTGCGCTTCAATTCCCTGCGCTGCGTCGACAACTAGAATAGCCCCCTCACAAGCAGCCAGGCTGCGCGACACCTCATAGGTGAAATCGACATGTCCCGGGGTGTCAATTAAATGAAAAATATATTCTTCGCCATCTTTGGCTTTGTATTGTAACTGGACCGCGTTTAATTTTATCGTTATCCCGCGCTCTCTCTCCAAATCCATCGAGTCCAAAAGCTGGGCTTTCATTTCTCGGGAGGAGAGGGCATTGGTTTTTTCTAAAATTCGATCGGCCAATGTCGATTTACCATGATCGATATGGGCAATAATTGAAAAGTTTCTGATTTTTTCTTGTCGTTTCAGTCGTTCATCTCTATTCATGTGGTTCACTCCTACTAAATTGGCGCAGATACACTATTTTTCATTATAACAAGAGGATTATCAAGATTCAACGAAAACTAAAACAGCAGCACCCTCACTGGTGCCGCCGTTTATTTCGCTATCAAATCAATCAGACTCTCAGAAGCTTTTGTTAAGCCATCTGACATTTTTCTACCCATTGAGGAGAAAAAATTATAGGCATTGATCTCCTCGAGTTTTTTCTTTTTTGCTTCAATATCATGATTGGAAATATTTTTGCCAAGAAATGTCGCCCTTAGATCAGTCCCTGTTTCATTTATAGAGATCGCGTTTTGAAAATTGGGATCCTGATAACCTTTCATTTTTTGGATTCCATTATTCGCCAGTTCCATTCCCGTTAAAACTGAAATAAACATTAGCGCTGCAATAATGAAACTTTTTACCATGAACATTTTCATCTGAAATGCTCCTATCATCTATTGTTTATTGGTAGATTGCTCAGTATCCTTGTTCACCTTTTCTGCCTGCCAGAAATATTCGCTGAACACATCTGCGATAGCATCTGCTGAACGATTTAGCTCATCAAAGGTATTATCGACACCGCCAAATTCAATTAACATTGCATTATCGGAAAGGTTTTGATTGTAAATATTATTGCTTCCAGCTTCATTTTTAACAAACGCTCCCCTGCTTAAACCTTTATATTTTTTTTCTAGAAGTTGATGTAGTTCGTTAGCAAGTTTTGCATTTTTTTCATAATTCGGATTTTTACCGCCGATGATAAACGCAATTTTTGCATAAGATTTCCCGTTAATGGTAACCGTCGTATCCTGCTTGCGCTTGGAATCACGATGAACATCAATAAAATATCGCAAATCCCGGTTAGAGGCCATGGCCTCTTGCACCAGAGAACGAGATTCCGTATAAGAATTCCAATATTTCAATCCCTTTTTATTCAAATTCGCTTGAACATCCGTTTTATCAATAAACGTTCCGATGCCTCGTTCTTCTAGACTCGCTTTTAATTGGTCGCCGATTTTTGTGACATTAATTTGCGAATGGAAGGCTAGATTAGGGTTGGTAACACCTTTTAGATACGGTAAATAGGATTCCCGATTATGAGTAAAGTAAACGTAAACAACCTTCCGATCTCCTGTCGTTTGTCCCGGTGCAGGTGACGGATTATCATCCGAAGGTTTGTCCAAGCCTTCGATATTCTGCAGCGATGCCTCTTGTTCCGCTTTCATAATTTCAACCGGCGGGGAGGATTCCAATGGCATATTTGTATAATTTGTCCCTTCCCCAGCAACCAGTATCTGCCCATCAAACTGATAAAATCCTGGCAGTTCTCGGCCAAGCATACTTCTTGGGTCATTCAAATTAATGTTACTTGACAGTTTAAAAACCAAATTCGTAAATGTTGGCATCGTAAAGTCAGGCTTCACTTTTAAGAAGTGGTGGTTTTCCCAGCCCATTAGTTGAAAAAGAAGTTCACCGTTCACTTTCGTTGCCGCCTGGTTGACGGAGGAGGAAGATAGTCTATATTGGGGCTTTAAGGATGTTAAGAGCCCGCTGATAGAAAAAATAAACAATAAAAATATAAACAGTGCTGCCATAAACTTAAGGACACTTGTCCCTTGTACCATTATAAAGGTTCCAGAAGCTTTGGTTTTCATGGTTCCACCTCTCACAAAAAGGATTCTAGTAAATCCTATGACATTAATAGAGTTGGTAGAACCATTTTTTAGAGGCACGTCCAAATCAGACTGCCTCTAACATTACTACCGTGTATAGAACCCTGCGTTACCTTGGTCAACGGTGCTATGAAGGGCGGCGTTTAGTCCATTGGCGAGGAGGTTTGCCATATCTTCAATAAACACATCTACCTCTTTTGGCGTAACCATTAAATTATGGCCAAGCGGTGAAAGCACTTCTTGAATCAGTTTGCGTTTCTCATCATCCGGAAGTGTACCGACAATGCCGAGGAAGGTTTTACGATGCTTTTCTTCCGGCAAATCTTCTTCGGTCAGTTTACGTCTTTCTCCAAAGGTCATCCCGGCCGGAGCAAGTGCTCTCGAAGGTCTGTTCCCTTCTTTCATTTCTTTGCCAAAATGCTTTAAAATGAAGTCAATCGTATCACTTGTAATCGAAACGGCATCAACCACTGTAGGAACTCCTACAGCAATAACAGGAACACCCAAAGTTTCTTTACTTAATTCCTTTCGTTTGTTCCCCACCCCAGAACCAGGATGGATGCCAGTATCAGAGATTTGGATGGTAGAATTTACCCTTTCAATAGACCGTGATGCCAAGGCATCAATAGCGATCACAAAATCCGGCTTGGTCTTTTCTACAACTCCGAAAATAATGTCGCTGGTCTCAATGCCCGTTAGCCCCATTACTCCAGGTGACAATGCACTGACAGATCGGTAGCCTTCCTCCACATTTTCCGGCTGTAACTGGAAAAGATGGCGTGTCACAAGCAGGTTTTCACAAACCATTGGACCAACCGCATCCGGCGTTACATTCCAGTTCCCCAATCCAACCACAAGACAGGAATCGGTTTTCTTAACCCCTGCCCCCTCTAGAAAATGGGCAAACTCGCTAGCAAAGATTTCCTGCACTTTTTGCTGCATTTCCGTATTTTGCTGACGGATTCCCTGAACCTCCAAGGTTAAATATCGTCCGGCTTTTTTTCCAAGCTGCGCTTCTCCTTGTTTCGTCACTTCTACTAAGGAGATTTTTATATCGTCAACATCTTTTTCTTTAATAATGACCCCTTCAATTTGAGACAAGTTTTCCTCTTGGTCAACAGATTGAGCCAGTACCATTTCCCTGGCTTCAATCGCTAAATCAGTGCGGACCGAATATTGACTTAAGTCGATAGATTCCTTCATGTTCAATCCTCCATTAGAAAAAAAGATTTCCTGCAAATAGAAACTATTTCCTATTTTTGCCCCTTTTCAAAGAAAACATGCAATTTATTCTAGCCGAGCTAATGAATTCTATATTGCAATCTAGTTGACCATTTGATAAAATATCTCTTGTTGCGAATAATTGTTTATGAATGTTTAGTCGAGTTCATATAGTCTCGATTCTTTACAGGAGGTGAAATTGATGCCTAACATTAAATCTGCTATTAAGCGTGTAAAAACTAGCGAATCTCGTAATGCTCAAAATACAATGGCGAAATCTGCAATGCGTACTTCAGTAAAGAAAGTAGAAGCTGCTGTTACTCTTAACGACGCTGCTACTGCGAAGGAAGCTTTAGTAAATGCTGCTAGCCAATTAGATAAAGCAGCTGCAAAAGGTCTTATCCACAAAAACGCTGCAGCTCGTAAAAAAGCTCGCCTAATGAAGAAAATCAACGCACTATAATAAGAAAAGCGGAAGCGCCTTGACCAGGGGCGACAGGCATAAGACGAGCCGGCGAGAAGGCTGCTTTTTAGCCTTCTTGACGGATTGACTTATGACCCCGAGCCCCTAGGCGCTGAAGCTAGACATTAAAAAAACGATTCCTTTTTTCAGGAATCGTTTTTTTTTTCTTGGATTTGTTAATTTGAAATATTTCTATTTCTTGCTAATGGGCCTGTTGATTTCCGCTCCGGGCACTCGCTTTCCGCGGGGAGGTCCTGGAGCCTCCTCGGCGCTAAAAGCACCTGCGGGGTCTCCAGCGACCTCTATATCCCGCAGGAGTCGGTGCGCTCCGGTCCAATCAACAGGGGGGGGGCAAACAACCTAGAGTATTGCAACACACTTTTTCGAACCTTGCTAAGTGTGTCAATAGATTTTATCCATTATCGGCTTTGTGAGGGACATTGTCCTCTCAGATTCCATTGATTTTGTCCTTCATCGATTTGATGATGGACATTTCACTCTCAAATTCCATCGATTTTGTCCTTCATCGGCTTGATGAGGGACATTTCGCTCTCGGATTCCATCGATTTTGTCCTTCATCGGCTTGATGAGGGACATTTCCTTCTCAGATTCCATCGATTTTGTCCTTCATCGGCTTGATGAGGGACATTTCCTTCTCAGATTCCATCGATTTTGTCCCTCATCATCGACTGGTTTCCTGGCAAGTAGTTGCTTCATCTTGTGGGTTGAAGTATTTATGGATTACACCTGTTGATTGGAGCGGAAGGCGCGAAGACTCCTGCGGGAGTACGGGGCAGGGGAGACCCCGCAGGAGCGTAGCGACGAGGAGGCTCCCCTGCACGCCCGCGGAAAGCGAAGCGCCTGGAGCGCAAATCAACAGTCCCATTGCAAGCTTTATTATTAATGAAAAAGGCTATCGAAGGTATTTCGGTAGCCTGAAACTGTTACATAGTTATTTCTTTAATTTAAAAAGCAGCATCTCTATCAATAATGACTTATTCATCCCGCCGGTTTTCATTTGATAGTCGGATTCGGCAAGGAGGCACATGAGATTTGCTAGCTCCTCGTCCGTAAATTGAGCTGCCTGTCCGAGGGCAAGCTTTACTCGAAATGGATGGGTTTTCAAGAAACCGGCAATCTGCTGCTGGCCATACCCGCGTCGTGACAGCTCCTTCACTTGATAAATCAAGCGAAATTGATTGGAAAGCAGCGCCAATATTTTGATCGGTTCCTCATTTTGCTTTAACAAATCAAAATAAATCCTTAACGCTTCCTCCAATTTCCGTTGCACTACTTTTTCGATTAGCGTGAAAATATTTTGCTCCAATGAACGGGCTACCAATTTTTCCACAAGCGCCGCATCAATTCTTTTCTCATTTGCAGCATATAAAGCAAGCTTTTCTAGTTCGCTCGAAAGCATGAACAAGTTGGTGCCCGAAAGCGCGAGGAGCTGCTCTACAGCATCAGTCTCGATTTCGATTCCTGCTGTCTTCGCCCGGTCCCTCACCCAATTTTTTAGTTCATGTTCATTTAACTTTTTGGCCTCGACAACCTCTGCAGTTCGTTTAAGTTCTTTTGTAATTTTCTTTCGCTCATCTAATTTCTCATAAGGTGCCGAAATGACCAAGACAGTATACGGTGCAGGCTCCTGTATATAGGCTTCAAGCTTTGCTATATTATGCACGACTTTTTCTTTCGACTTTTCAGCTGTTAAAAAAATCGGATTATGTAAAAAAATAACCTTTCTTTCCCCTAAAAACGGAAAGGTTTCCGCATCCTCTACTGCAATTTCAAGCGGAGTCTCCTCCAAATCATAGGCTGCAAAATTAAAGTCCTTTTCCTCTTCATTTAATATATGGTTTAGCAGCAATTGCTTGGTCTCATTGATTAAAAAGCTTTCTGTTCCATATAATAAATAAATAGGAGCAATATGATTTTGTTTAATTTTCCGCCATACATCTGTTACCATTTTGCCCAGCGCTCCTCTTTATTTCACTCTTTATTATCGTAATGAAGCTTGGACAATTTGACAAGTACAAAACGCCAGGTATGAAGAAGTTATTTCCGAATAATTAAAAGGGAATTGACAGCATTCGCCATAGTGCCAATTCCCGATCTATAATGAACGCCTGCTTTTATCAGCCCTAGGTACCGATATGTCAGGCGGAGTTCCTTTGGTAAGCTTATTGTAGCCCTTTGTTAGTCAAACTATTTTGACAACACTTGTCAGTACAGGAAAAGCATTTAGGGGAGGCTGGATTTTTTTAAGGAAATCGCTTATACTATAATGTGAAATAGGAGGGGTAGACTGTGAACCAATTTGAAAAAAATCCGCAAAGCAAGCGTAACGATGCAATTGATTCAGGGGTTGGATTTGGTGTGTCTTTTGGCTTTTTTGCTGTAATGTTTATCATTGCTACAGTCATTAAGCTGATCGGTTCTTAAATTAATGCTACATAAGAGTTTCGAAGAGGCTGTATTACCCGCAGCCTCTTTTTCATTAAGTGATGTATCTTATGGCAAAAACGTTGAAAAGGTTCCTCTATTTCGATAAAAACTGTAAGTAATTGCTCCCTGCAGGTCAGTCCGATAAATAACTGCATTTACTTCATTCAAAAGCTTAATCACCTCCTGATGGGGGTGTCCAAATCGATTTTCTTCCCCGACAGAAATAAAGGCCGCTTTAGGCTTAATCTGCCGAAGAAAGGCTTCAGAACTTGATGTTTTACTCCCATGATGTCCCGCTTTAAGGACATCCACCGTTAATTCCGGATATCTTTGGATAATTCTTTCCTCACCCAGCTTATCCAAATCTCCGCCAAAAAACCAAGCCAACCCTCCGAAACGGGCAAAAATGGCTAGCGACCCGCTGTTTCGTTCTCCTTTAAAGTTCTTATCCGGACTAAGTATATAAAATTGATGATCCGCGTTTCCCCATCGATATCCAGAAGAAACGTGAACGATATTTATTCCCTTTTTTTCAGCCTCCGCCTTGATTTCTTCCTCCATGGCAGATGGTTCGGCGACTGAGGGCAGAAGAATTTCTTCCACCTTAAGTTCTTTTATTATAGAATTGGCACCCCCAATATGATCCATATCCCCGTGTGTTAAGATTAATTTATCAATTTTTGTGATCCCTTTTCCCTTTAAAAATGGAACAACAACATCTCTTCCCACCTCATATGGTTTCGCCCGCTGCCGCCAATTTTCACCCACAAAATTCATCGTTCCACCCGTGTCAATCAGATAATTCCCGCCACCTCGGGGAAAATGGATGAAGATACTATCTCCTTGACCCACATCGATCATCGTCACCTCCCCAAAGGGGTCGGCCCAGTTCCAGCCTGATTGAAATGTCAAAAGAGCGGCAGATAAACCGACAAGATGCCATTTTCTATTTGAATAACCCCTCTTTTCCCAAATGTAAAAAATACAAATAATCACCACAATATCAAATAGTAAAAAGAAAAGATTTGGTCTTCCAGGCACTAATGCAGTAAAGTTTAAATCAGCAAGTGAAGCAATTAAATTGTTGAAAAGGGTAATTATAGCCAAGAAGAATTTTATGAGGATTCCCGGAGTCCACCCTAATACAAGTTGAATAAAAAATAAACCATACAATCCGGGAAGATAAACATATGAAAATAACGGGATATAGATTAAGTTAGCTACTATCCCTATGAAAGACAATCCAAAAAAGTGATACAGCAGAAAAGGGAGTGCGGTTAATTGAGAGGCCACGGAAATGACAATCATTTGGATAAAATTAATGGAATATTTCCCCATTATATGTTTTGCAGATAAAATGATGGCAGCACTTACCGTGAACGATAATTGAAAGCCGACATCAAACAGTACCAATGGATTAAAGGCCAGATAAATGATACAGGCAAGGCTTATGGCATCTAGGGGCAGCAATTTAAGCTGGTTCTTCCACTTTACTATTGCCAGAACAAGAAAAATCATAAGCCCTGCACGAACCACTGACGAGGACGCGCCGGTTAAGATGACATACACAGGCAATACCATCAAAAGAAAATTCGTCATCGTCTGTCTAGTCAAACCCAATCTTATCCCCATATAAAAAACCATCCCGATTAGAAGGGAAACGTGGAGTCCTGAAATCGCCAATAAATGAACAAGTCCTGTCTTTTGGTAGTCCTCCTGTAAATCCGGGCTAAGCATTCCCCTCTCGCCAAAAATTAAAGCGGAAGATAATGATGCAATTTCAGTTGGAAACTGTTTTTCGAGGTAATGAATTCCCTTAAAGCGGAGATCTTGAATGAGAGTGAACGGGGAATTTCTCTTAACAGGAGTACAGTTATTCAGAGGATTTTCCTTACTTTCAACAATCCAGTAAATTTCTTTTGTTTTAAAGTACTTACGATAGTCAAAGCCATTCGGATTTTTAGCTATCTTTGGTTTCTTCAAATCACCAGATAGCTCGCATACATAACCATAAAAAGACTTATCTTTAAGGTCTTCTTTTTCTTGTTGTGAATTCATTTTGTAGCGGATAAGGAGTTTTTCTTTATAAACACGCTCTTTTGCCTGGATTTGTAATAAATCACCGTCTATTTTGGGGTCTTGCATATATTCAAGGGAAAATGAAACGACAGTCTCAGGAATTTTCGTATGATTGTGGTTGGCTACCTGAAAGCCAAAGAGGAAAAATACAAGCCATACTGCGGTTATTATAGATAATAGGTATGGTTGAAACTTCTTATAATGGTGCAAAACAAACAGATAAAGGATGGACAACATAAAATAGGGCAGAAAATGGATCAGTGCTGCCAATACTCCTAAAAGAGCTGCAACTGCAAAATATATATATTTTCCGGTCATCGTGCCTTCTCCAGTCTTTGAATGATATTGACGCCGGTTCAAGTCCGGCGCCAAACAAAGGTTATGAATTAACCTTTCGAAAATCTATCACCGGTTCAGTTAATTCTACCTTTTCCACTTTTACATTCGCTTGTTTAAACAGTTCAATTGCATAAGAATGATTCTTATAATCTTCAGCATAATAAACAGTTTTAATGCCAGCCTGGATAATCGCTTTACAGCATTGCAAACAAGGAAAATGAGTCACATAAATTTCCGCTTCTGCTGTCGGAACGCCAAATTTTGCACATTGCAAAAGGGCATTCATTTCAGCATGAATAGTACGAATACAATGATTATCGACGACATAACAACCTTTATCGATACAATGGTCCCCGCCGGCAATGGAACCGTTATAGCCTCCGGCGATAATCCGCTTATCCCTGACAATGGTCGCCCCAACTGTGAGCCGGGTGCAAGTGCTCCTCAGTGCAAGCAAATGACTTTGCGCCATAAAATATTGATCCCATGAAATACGATTCACCTTAGCCACTCCCTTGATGATGTTTTCTTTGTTTAAGTTTAATAGTGCTTGTCCATGAACGTCAATGATAGAATTATGGCGCCGTAACCAAATCCTTTAATTTTTCATACGTTTTTTCACCGATTCCGCTGACATTCTTTAAATCTTCTGCTTGTTTAAAGGGTCCGCTTGTTTCCCGGTAATCGATGATCGCCGCTGCCTTTGCCGGCCCGATACCAGGCAGGTTTTGCAGTTCATTGACGTCCGCTTTATTGAGATTAATTTTCCCTTCATTCTGACCTGTCCCCCCTGAGACCATTACTCCATTTCCCGATGCCTTCGGGAGAACCACCGCCCCTTCACCCTTTGCCGGAATATAAATGACCATTTCATCCTTTACCCGTTCAGCAAAATTCACTTGGCCTTGCTCGGCCTGTTCGGTTACACCTCCCGCACGGCTAACCACATCAATAACCCGCTCACCCTCTGAGGCTTTATAAACACCCGGCTGTTTCACCTGTCCCTTTACATCTACCATGATTACTGCAGCTGTTTGACTCTGTGTCTTCCCCATATTTTCCTCGGATTTTTCTTGAACCCTGCCAGCCTCTGATACTTTATCAGTCGCTAAGGGCTGCGGCTGGATAGCCTCACTAGCACCGTTTTGGTAAAAATAAAAAATCAAGACCACGACAAGCAATGCAACAGCAACAGCATAACTCTTATGTTCCATCAACCAGTCTTTCACTTGGCTCCATCCTTTCTAAAGGTATATTTTACAAACATTCCTCATAAGGTTATAAAAGAAACTCTGAGGTGAAGGAGGGTCGAAACAATGAATATTGGCATTATCGGCACCGGTAATATGGGGAGGATTTTGGTGGAAGCGTTAATTGACGGAGAAGCCGTATCTCCTTCTTCGATGCTGATTACGAACAGAACGATCGCTAAAGCCATGCTGCTTAAGGATAAATACAAGGGAATTAGGGTTGGGGCAAATGAAGTAGAAGTTGCGGCTCAATCCGATTTAATATTTGTTTGTGTAAAGCCATTAGATGTTTTTAAGGTGATAGATAAGATCAATCCCCATTTAACGGAAAATAAATGTCTTGTTTCGATAACAAGCCCTATCAGTACAGCACAAATTGAGAGTAAGGTTTCTTGTTCTGTGGTAAGAGTCATCCCAAGCATCACGAATCGGGCTCTTTCGGGAGTTTCCTTAATGACCTATGGGGAAAGCTGTCGGGATAATTGGAGATTGGAAATGGACAATTTAATGACGAAGATTTCAGTCCCAGTCGATATTGATGAAAAGGTAACAAGAGTAGCATCGGATATTGTCAGCTGCGGACCTGCATTTTTCAGTTATTTGCTGCAGGCATTTATTAATGCTGCCGTAAAGGAAACGGAAATCGATGAAAAAGTAGCCACAGTTTTGGCCAGTGAGATGATTGTAGGTCTTGGCGAATTGCTTAAGCAAGGCCATTATACCTTACCATCGCTCCAGGAAAAAGTTTGTGTGAAAGGCGGAATTACCGGAGAAGGAATTAAGGTGCTCGACAATGAGCTTGGGGAAATGTTTGAACATGTATTTCAAGCCACCCACGCAAAATTCAAGGAAGATCTTGATAAAGTAGAATTGCATATCTCAAAATATTAATTCGCCAAATTCCCGCAAATTCCTGCAAGTATAAATAAAAAAAAGCCATCTTTTTTAAGAAAGATGGCTTTATTTTTTGTGTGCAATAAAAAAAATTCGTTCGGAATGGGTTTGTGGTTTAGCGTGTTCAAAATCAGCATTTATCTCTAATAATTGAAAGCCTGCCTCAGCCAGCCAATCGGAATATTGCTGAACACTAAAGGTTCTCTGATAGTGAAGCTCATCATAACGATCATATTTTCCCGACTTTTCATCCAAGGCAAAAAAGCTAAGCTCATGCTCCACGCTATTTGACTCTTCCCCAGGGAAGCTATTCCAAATATAAGCGATATGATCCTCATTTAAAGCAAAGGTTTGGTTCATAAAAACTTGGGTAATTTTATAGATAGAATGAACATCAAAAATAAAAAGTCCGCCCTGCTGTAAATGTTGAAAAACATGCAAAAAGGTTTCTTTGACCTCTTGTTCCGTTTCCAAATAATTCAAGGAGTCACAAAAGATGCCGATGACATCAAACTGTTCCAAGTTTTCGAATTCAGCCATATTCTGTTCAAAGAATGGAATCACAAGCCCCTCAGCTTCTGCTTTAGCTTGGGCAACAGCCAGCATGTCAGCCGATAAATCAGATCCAGTCACTTGGAAGCCCCGCTTGGCAAAACGAACAGAAAGCTGCCCTGTTCCACAGGCTAAGTCAAGCAGCTTGCTGCCTTTTATATCGTATTTGGCAAGTTTCTCTTCCACAAATCGAATCCATTCATCATATGGTGCGTCCTTCATGAGTTCGTCATAAAGATAGGCGAAATGCTGGTAGCTTGTCATGAATTTAATTCACTCAAGACGTCAACCCGCGGGGCATCTCCCCATAAGCGCTCCAAATTATAATAGCTTCTTTCGTCACGATGGAAGACATGGGCAACAACGTCCCCCAAATCGATTAACACCCAGCGTGCTTCATCAAACCCTTCCATCCTCTTCACATCACAGCCTTTTTCATTGGCTTTTTCCCTAATTTCTCTTGCGATTGCCTGAACCTGCTTATCGGAATTCCCATGACAAATCATAAAGTAATCGGCAATTAGCGAAATTCCCTTCATGTTTAGTGCAAGAATGTTTTCAGCCCTTTTATCATCCGCTGCTTTAACTGTCAATTGAAGTAGTTCTTGATTATCCATTTACTCAACCCTTCCATTTTGGATTAAATCATTATACGTATGAAACGTCTCTGGATAGACGGTCTGATTTTTTTTCATTAAAAATAAGATCGTATTTTTGACTGATTGGATCAATGCTTTATCTAAATTCTCTTTTGCCATTCCCCGTACTTCCTCAACACCCGGAAAGTGTCTGCCTGGTTCAATATAATCGGCTAAATAAATAATTTTTTCAAGCAGGCCCATCCCCGGCCTTCCTGATGTATGATAACGGATGGCATCGAGAATTTCTCTGTCTTTAATCCCTGCTTCCTTCTCAACAAGATAGGTGCCGGCAGGAGCATGCCAAAGTTCAGCGTTAAAGCTGAGCAGATCCTGAGGAAAGCCCTGGGTCATAATAATTTCCTTCATTTCCTCTTTAGGGCGGAATTTGGCATAATCATGAAAAATAGCGGCAGTTTCAGCTTTTTTTTCATCTGCCCCATACCTTCTGGCCAAGGAAATGGCTGTCTCCATTACGCCTAAGGTATGCTGGTAGCGATGCTCCGTTAATTGTTCCTCTACAAGCTTTAATGCTACATCACGTTCCATATAAATGGTTCTCCTCGATATATTGAATGATGGAATCAGGCAATAAATAACGCGCAGTTTTTCCGTTTTTAAATCTTTCTCTAATCATACTTGAAGATACCTCTATCGCAGGTACATCAACATAAAGAATAGGATACTCTGTAAGATGGCTGTAGGAAGGTCTTTGCACGCCGACAAATTGGACAAGTTTAACCAGTTCATCAATTTTATGCCATTTAGGCAGATATTCAATCATGTCCGCACCAATTATGAAATGAAATTGATGCCCAGGATAGGTTTCATTAAGGACCTTCATCGTATCAACGGTAAAGGATGGCCCCTCCCTGTCAAGTTCGATTGGCTGAATTTTGAATGCTTGATTTCCTTCAATGGCCAAATCCAACATCTGAAGCCTTTCATTGTTCGATATCGATTCTGATTTTTTCTTATGCGGAGGCTCTCGATTCGGCATGAGCCAAATTTCATCAAGCGAAAGAGCGGCTAAAACCTCATTAGCAATCAATAGATGTCCGAAATGTGGTGGATCAAACGTTCCGCCCAAAATTCCAACCTTCACAGTACAACCCCACCTTTACTTTAGGGAAGAGTAATTTGTTTATTTTCAACCGATTCCTTATAAAGGACGATTGTATTTCCGATAATCTGTACTAATTCTGCCCCTGCCCCATCAGCAAGCTGCTGGGCAACCACATTTTTATCTTCGTCGCAGTTTTGTAGGACACTTACTTTTAAGAGTTCCCTTGCCTCAAGAGCATCGGCAATTTGCTTTACCATATTCTCATTTACGCCACCCTTTCCAACCTGAAAAATCGGATCTAAATGATGGGCTTTTGAACGTAATAATCTTTTCTGTTTTCCTGTTAACATGAATTAACCTCCGAGTTGTTTGAGCACAATTGCTCTCATTCGTTCTACATCCGGGAAAGTCCCTGTCCATTTTTCAAAAGCAAGGGCCCCTTGAAAAACAAACATATCAATCCCATTTTGAATTTGTGCACCTTTTTGTTCCGCATCTTGTAAAAATTTTGTTTTCAGCGGATTGTAAATAATATCACAAACAATCGCCTGTTTCTTTAAGTTGTGGAGTTTAAGCGGCTGTTCAGAAATTTTCGGCGCCATCCCAATCATGGTTGTCTGGATAATTAAGTCGTAATCTTCCAGTACCTGTTCCACTTCCTCCAATGTAAATGCATTGGCTGAAGTGGTATAGGGACAATCTTTAATGAGACTCCAGGCTTTCTCCACGGTCCGGTTGGCAATGTCAATCTTAGCGGATTTTTCCTTTGCCAAAGTAAAATAAATACCTCTTGCCGCACCGCCCGCTCCAATCACAAGTATCTTTTTTCCCTCAATAGAGGCAAATTGTTTTTTCAATCCCGTTAAAAATCCAGGTCCGTCCGTATTATAACCAATCAAACGGCCGTCTTCATTAACGACGGTATTTACCGCACCAGTTGCATTCGCCAGTTCGTCTACCCCATCAAGATAAGGGATGATCCTGCTTTTATGAGGAACAGTTACATTAAACCCACCAGCCCCAATTGCTTTTAAGCCTTTCACAGCATCCTTGAGGTTCTCCGGTGCCACTTGAAAAGGGAGATAATGGCCATCGATTTGATAAAAAGAAAATAAATCATTATGCATCACCGGGGACATGGAGTGCCCGATTGGATATCCAATTACCGCATATAGCTTTTTCACGTATTTCTCCCCACCCAGTATCACTTTTTATATTAATGATTTTCGTAATAATGCTTGGACTCCTTTTGGAACATAGGCGATTACCTTTGCTCCTGGTTCATTGACAGTCACCCAGCCAAGACCGGAAAAAACAATATCTGTCTTGTCTTCTTTAATGAAAAACTCTTGTTTGACAAGCTCTGGAAATGTTTCCAATTGCTCTTGCCGAGGAGGAGTCAGCATTTCCCCTACATGGTTTTCATAAAGTTCAACGGCATTTTCGGTTTTTGTCCGATGGATGTTTAAATCGTTGGAAAGATAGCAAACAAATGATCTTCTGCCTCCGCTTACGTAATCGAACCGGGCCAGCCCGCCAAAAAATAATGTCTGCCCCTCATTCAATTGAAAAACCATCGGCTTGATTTCTTTTTTAGGCGTAATCACTTTTAAATCCCTTTTATCAACAAAATGCGCCATTTGATGGTGATTGATAATTCCTGGAGTATCCACTAATGATTTTCCGTCATCAAGCGGGATTTGGATAATATCTAACGTGGTGCCAGGAAAGTGAGAGGTCGTAATGATATCCCCTTCGCCGGTCACCTCTTTTATAATCCGATTGATAAAGGTAGATTTGCCAACATTCGTACAGCCGACTACATAGACGTCCTTTCCATTGCGGTATTCATCTATGGCAGCGGCTGTTTCTTTCATTGTCCAGCCCTTTGCCGCACTGACCAAAAATACCTCCTCCGGACGCAAACCTAGCTCTCGTGCTTCCTGCTTCATCCAGTGAATCAATTTATTATGTTTAACTGATTTCGGAAGCAAATCGACCTTGTTGCCAACGAGGAGCACTTTATTACCGCCGACAAATCGGTGCAGCCCAGGAAGCCAACTGCCGTTAAAGTCGAAAATATCGACTATCATGACAACCAACGCATCGGTTTTACCGATCCCATTTAATATTTTTAGAAAGTCATCATCTGTTAAACTGACATCCTGCACTTCATTATAATGCTTTAGACGAAAGCATCTTTGACAAATAATTGTTTCTTTTTCCAATGCGGAAGCGGGAGCATAACCTATTTTCTCAGGGTCTTCTGTCTGAACCTTTACTCCGCAGCCTATACATATATGTTGTAGGTCACTCACTAATTAATCCTCCCATGAAACCATTCCTTTTTTTCGAAACCAATTTAAAATCCGCCGTTCTGCAAAACGGTTAAATTTTGTGAAAAAGCCGTCTGTCTGTGCAACAGGTACCACCAAAATGGTATGAAAGCCGCTGCGATTTCCGCCGAGCACATCGGTTAACAGCTGATCGCCAATCACGACAGCCTCTTCTTTTTTAATGCCCATTTGTGAAATTGCTTTTTTAAAAGCCTTTGCAAGCGGCTTTCGGGCTTGAAAAATAAACGGAATATCGAGAGGATCTGCAAAGGCTCCTACCCGTTCTTTGTTATTGTTTGAAACAATTGTAACTAGAATATTTTGTTTTTTTAATTCCTCAAACCATTTAATTAATGCTGGAGTTGCGTTTGGACGGTCCCATTCCACCAATGTGTTATCCAAATCAGTAATAATTCCCTTTATGCCTCTGGATTTTAATTGTTCCGGAGATATCTCAAGAATGCTCTTCACGTGTTCATCAGGTAAAAATTGTTTTAGCACTAAGCGTACACCTCATTAAATTACTAATCTTTGGTGATGAAGCCAAGGATTTCCCTATTCTTGTACCATCATAACTAATTTTAACTTTGGTTTCAAAAGAAAAAGCAAAACCATTTTATCCTTAATCTTATTGTTCTTCAAATCCCGACAATACATGATATGTACGTATACAAAATAGGCAGAATCATATCATATTTATGAAGAAAAAGGCTGTTTCATAAAAAAATAAAAATATTTTTCGACAAACATCTACTTTCCCAACATCTGTGGATAACGTTATTAACATTATACCCATTGAATCAAACACTTTTCATTGCTTTATAAACAAGCTAATCACAAGTTATCCACCTTATCCTGTGGATAATTAGAACGATTGTTCTACAGGAATAAATTTGGTAGATTTAGGGTACACCATCTGAACTTACTATATTATGTTCCCTTTTACAAAAATAGAACCATCAATTTATAAACCGGAGGTGGAATCAGACATGCGTAAACTTTCCGATGAATTACTGATTGAATCTTACTTTAAAGCAAGAGAATTAAACCTAAGCAGCGAATTTATTAACCTTATTGAGTCCGAAATTCGCCGTCGGTCCCTTTCTTTTAAAATAAAAAAATCATCATAATTAACTGCCCAACTGGGCTTTTCTTTTTGCCCAAAAACGGGCGCTATTTTTGGCTCCTCATTTTATTTTAATAAGGTACCAATTTTTTCGCCGACTTTAATATCTTTAGGAGTTTCTAGATCAGCAGCAGGCTCGAAGATGTTATGTTCAAACAGCAAAACCACTGTTGAACCAAAGGAAAAATAAGCCATTTCACCGCCTTTAGTTAACTCTGAACCCTCATGAATGGTTTCAATAGAATTGACAAACATAGCCCCAACCTTTACGATCGCCACATGCCCAAACTCTGTTTGAACTTCTGTAATGACACGGTAGTTTTTGGCTAGTGTACGAACTCCGTATTTTAGCCCGAGCTTATTAACAGGATAGGATTTTGAACCAAGCTTCCATTGTTTTGTAACCGTACCGCTTACTGGGCTGTGAATCCGGTGGTAGTGACTTGGGCTTAAGTATAGAATCATATATGTACCATTTAAATATTTTGGCAAAGCTCCTGCGTCCCCCAGCATTTCTTGTATGGAGTAGGTTTTTCCTTTTACGAGAATCTCACTATTCTGATTGATTTTCCCAACATCTTCAATGACTGCATCAACTGGACTCACCACTGAATCGGTTGCTTCATCTATTTTCCGGGCATCCTTTTTCAGCCTCCTGACAAATAGATCATGCAGGGTAGGGAACTCGTGCAGTTCTTTCTCCATCTCTCCTATATTGAGATGATAAACTCTTGCAAAGGAAGGGACAATGACGCGACTGGCACGGGACCTGGCAAATCTTTTTAAAAAGTGTGATGTCCACCTTCCATTCGTTAATTCAATAAATAATCGGTAAAAGGACTGTATCACTTGTATTACCCCCAAATAGTGTAAAAATACTCTTTACGAATAGACATAAAACCCTTAAAATTAAATATTATAAAGTAAACTACGGAAATAATAAATTCCTTCGGCTTGAAGAAAGGAGTGGTAGGTAAAAAATGTTTTTATTGGATGTTATAGATCAAACCATCAAGAAATTAAAATCGCAAACTGCAAATGTCATCACTTTAGCCAATTTATCATTAGGTGGATTTGCCATCGTGTTTGGTCTACACGGGAATTTGCGATTAAGCTTACTACTCATTTTTATTGCGGCGCTGGCAGATCGATTTGATGGAATGATTGCCCGAAAATTTAATATTGAGTCAGAATTAGGTAAACAATTAGATTCCATGAGTGATATTATATCATTTGGAGTTGCCCCTGCACTATTACTATACCAAGGAATTTTAAATGAATTCGGCGGCCCCGGTTCATTTTTCACTGTATTTTATATTGGCTGCGGTGCCTTTCGTTTAGCTAGGTTTAATATTACAGAAAGCAACGGCTACTTTACTGGTCTGCCGATTACTGCTGCTGGCTGTTTGGCAACCTTAAGCTTTTTGGCGATACCATACTTGCCGTCACAAACGTTCTTATTTATTATTATCATTCTTTCATTCCTTATGGTTAGCACTTTTAAGCTTAGAAAAGTTTAAAAATTTTGATAAATATGACTTACTTGGTTTACGTGCCGGGTAGGTCTTTTTTTTTTATATTTTAAACAGTCCATCAAATAAAATTAACTGGACAGACACAATTTCCCGTTTTCTTCATAGGAATTAATAATAGGCTAAAGTCCAATAAAGATACGGGGTGGAAGTGAATGTCTGGAATCTTAACGGCTCTTGGCTATTTGGTTAAGGAATTTTTATTTCTTGTATCTTACGTAAAGAACAATGCCTTTCCTCAACCCCTATCCGCTGCAGATGAAAGAAAGTACCTGCGCTTGATGGCAGAAGGGGATTCCCATGCGCGAAATATGTTGATTGAACACAATTTGCGGCTGGTTGCCCATATCGTAAAAAAATTTGAAAATACCGGTGAGGATTCTGAGGATTTAATCTCGATTGGAACAATTGGGTTAATCAAAGCCATCGAGAGTTATTCAGAGGGTAAAGGAACAAAGCTGGCCACGTATGCTGCACGTTGTATAGAAAATGAAATTTTAATGCACCTTCGCGCTTTAAAGAAGACAAAAAAGGATGTTTCCCTGCACGACCCGATTGGCCAGGACAAAGAAGGGAATGAAATTTCCTTAATCGATGTCTTAAAATCAGAATCGGAAGATGTTATTGATACAATTCAGCTTAATATGGAACTTGAAAAAATCAAGAAATATATCGAGGTTTTAGACAGCCGGGAAAAAGAAGTGATTATCGGCCGCTTTGGCCTTGATTTGCAAAAAGAAAAAACCCAGCGTGAAATTGCCAAAGAGCTTGGCATCTCAAGAAGCTATGTATCTAGGATTGAAAAGCGGGCCCTGATGAAAATGTTCCATGAATTTTACCGAGCCGAGAAGGAAAAAAAGAAAAAAAACTAATAGCAAAAAGAGCAGCTACTCCTGCTCTTTTTCCCCTTTTAAAAATATATTATTCCACGTTTTTCCCCCATCTGAGCTTTCATAAAGGTCATTTTTATAAGTAGTGAAGGCCATTTGATTTAGATTCTTTGGATTTACTGCTAAATATGTAATCGGATTATCGTAGTCCAAGAATGGAATGGCAACATTCGTTTGCTCGGCCGTTGCAGGATTTAAAGTTTTTAAAAGTATTTTGTCGTTTTCAACACTCGAGAATAAAAGAGAATCTCCGGCAAAAGTAAGAGCAGTAGCCATAAATGGCTCTGTCACAAGCTTCATCGTGTTTCCATTATCGGTGGAATAATAAATGCCTGACCGAGTAGACATGGCCATAATGTCGCCATTGACCGGGTGGACAGCCATCATTCCAAGCGAATCTGCTTGAAAATATTTGAATTTACTAGGCTGCCAGGTTTGTCCGTTATCTTTAGAATAATTCACACCAGTATTTAATTGGTCCGTCTCTTGATCACTGATCAGATAAAGACCTTTACCCGAAAAGCTTGAGGCCATGAAAACATAGTTACCTTTTCCATAAAAGGCCAGCTTTTTTAAGGTCTCCCCTTTATTATCGCTTTTAACAAGCCCAAGCGGATTTTTTAAACCTGTCCCTTTTTGCGGATGTCCGCTTGAGATAAAGCCATCTTCCACGGCCTGAAACCCCATATATTGATGACGGTTCGTTGTCGTTTCGAACCAATTTGCTTCCTTATATATTTTTAGACCATTACCCGCTGCTACGTAGAGAGCGTTGTCATTACCAGGATAACCAATCCCATAGATCCGGTTAACCTTTATCGATTTTGCTGCTGTAACATCAAACTTCGGTAGTGCGGTTTTTTGATCCTGTTCAGTCTTTTTAGATTCCTTCGTATTATTTGTGCAGCCAGCAGCAGCCAAAATAAACACGATTAAAATCGTAAAGTAAATTAACTTATGACCCTTCACTTCTATTCCTCCAAGCGAGAATATTAATTCTTATCACTTATAACTCAGCCTTAGTATCATTGTCAAATAATCAGTTTATAGACATTCTATCAGCAGGTGCCTATTCATGAAGGCATACAACCACATAGACTATAAAAAACAGGAAAAGGGGGGATGTTAGATGGCTTTTGGTTTCCCATACGCCCCCGCCGGCTTTGGTGCTCCCTATGCTGCATATTCAACCCCTTGCGCACGGGGCAGCTGGATTTGGTTTGCAGTTGTGATTGTCCTCTTTATATTGCTGTTAATCTTCTTCGCCTGGTGGTGGTTTAGCTGTTTTTATTATTAAACTTTTTGTAGCTTATGCTTTTTTGGGCATAAGCTTTTTCTATTATTGTATTGCCGTTTTGATGGAATTTTTCGAAAAATAACAATATAATTAAGAACGTACATATTAAAAAGGAGGTCCAATTATGGCAGCGGTTACATATTCAGATGTTTGGAATCTTGATGTGTTTTTTAAAGGAGGAAGCGATTCCCCGGAATTGCAGAATCACCTGAAGGAAACGGAAGAATTGATTAACCTTTTCCAAACAAAAATAAATAACTGGACACCAAGCAACTCTGCCCAGGACAGTGAATTCTTGCAAGAGGTGCTTCGTGATTTTGAGAAAACTGGAAAAAAACTTCGTCAGGCAGGTGCATTTATCGGATGCCTGCTGGCACAAAATACTGAGGATAAAAAGGCCTACGCACTTGATTCACAAGTTACCGGATTAAGTGCAGCCTTCCAAACAGTGCTTGGAGCTTTTCACAACCAGCTGACATCAATAGACGATAAAGTATGGGATAACATTATATCACTAGCTTCTTTAAAGGAGCTTGGCTTTATTTTATCGGAATGGCGTGAACGGGCTAAAGAGAAGCTTTCAAAAGAAGAGGAAGCACTCATTAACGCCCTTGGTGTCGACGGCTATCACAGCTGGGGGCAATTATATGACTTAATTGTTAGCAAAATCAAAGTTCCATTTACCGAAAATGGTGAGGAAAAACAGCTGTCTGTCGGCCAGGCTTTCAATAAATTCTCCAACCCTGATAGAGAAATCCGACAAGCGGTTTTTGAAAACTGGGAGAAGGCATGGGGCGATCAGGCAGACTTATTGGCAAAAACCTTAAATCATCTCTCCGGATTCCGATTAAATGTATACAAAAAACGGGGCTGGGATGAGGTGTTAAAGGAACCTCTCAGCATCAACCGGATGAAAAAAGAGACGCTTGATACCATGTGGGCGGTCATCACAGAAAACAAGGAAAAACTAGTGAAATATTTAGAGAGGAAGGCACAGCTTCTCGGCTTGGAAAAATTAAGTTGGTTTGACCTTGATGCCCCATATGGCACAACAGAATCCAAACTATCTTATCAGGAAGGCGCCCAATTTATTGAAGAAAACTTTGCAAAGTTCGGAGAAAAGCTTTCAGCATTTGCCAAAATGGCATTTGAGGAGCAGTGGATTGAAGCAGCAGACCGGCCTGGCAAAGCACCGGGCGGATTCTGTACCTATCTGCCAGAGAGCGAACAGTCCCGCATTTTCATGACATACTCAGGCACGCCGTCAAATGTCTCCACATTAGCCCATGAGCTTGGACACGGCTTCCATACGTACGCAATGAGAGGCGTCCCGCACATCAACCGCTTATATGCGATGAACGTGGCGGAAACTGCCTCCACGTTTGCTGAGATGATTGTGGCCGACGCTTCTGTTAAGAGCGCGAAAAATGAGGAAGAAAAGCTGGTTCTCCTTGATGATAAGATTCAAAGAACCGTTGCCCTGTTGATGAACATCCATGCCCGCTTCCTGTTTGAAACCCGTTTTTACGAAGAAAGAAAGCAGGGACCTATTTCCGTTGAACGGTTAAATGAGGTAATGTTAGAGGCACAAAGGGAAGCGTACTGTGATGCCCTTGAGGAGTATCATCCGTTATTCTGGGCTTCCAAACTGCACTTTTTTATTACAGGTGTTCCGTTCTATAACTTCCCTTATACATTTGGGTATCTTTTCTCATTGGGGATCTATGCACAGGCACTTGCAGAAGGGAAAGACTACGAAGAAAAATACATTGCCTTGCTGCGTGATACTGCATCCATGACAGTGGAAGACCTTGCAGCGAAACATCTTCAGGTAAACCTGACAGAAAAGGATTTCTGGGAAAAAGCTGTAGGTATTTGTTTGGAAGACATCGATGAATTCTTAGAGCTGACTGAAGGAAAATAATTAGCACTATAAAAGCATCGGCCAATTGGCCGATGCTTCTTTGTTATTCAACAGCACTGATCTCAGCAGAGATTACACAGCCAATTGCGCCCGTAATAACGAAGGCTATTGCCACCATGAACATCTTCCCCACCCCTTAATGGATACTGCTTTCTTACCTTCAATTTATCATATTTTCACAGTATCTAACTTCGGGAAATGTGAACATTATGTTAAAAACTTCAATCCTAAACTGAAATTATGATTCCTTTTTATTAGACTTAAAAATAAGCGACAAAAGCAAAATATGCAGCGGCATACCGACTACCTCCCTATCCGAATTTCTTTGGCTAAGTGGTATCTTTCAAATCCCAGAAATAAGCTCCTCTTCCTTGCATTAAATAAATCATTATAAAAACCACCTTTCATTATTTTAATTTTGTTCCCACTTACATACGGTACATAGATATTTGCCGGTCTTTGTTTTCTTCGTAAAGCTTGTTAATCCTTTCTTGGTTAAGAGCTTCATCAAAGCTTTCTTTTCTTTTTGAAATCGTAATCGTTAAAAACAATATATTCAGGGTCATGATTTATCACTTCCTTTAGTTTAAACCCTTTAAATTTCTCTTACATTAGCTGGTGCATAGAAATCTGACGGTCCTTGTTCTGCTCAAATAACCGTTCAACCATCTCCTGCTGGACAGCCTCTTCTAGACTAAATTCTCTTTTTTTGAATGTAACAGTTACAAAAAATAGATTTAAAGTCATTTTCATTCACCTTCCTTTCTGCAGCCTAAATTCTTCATTACATGAAATGATGCATGGAAATTTGGCGGTCTCTGTTTTGCTCGTATAGTTTTTCAACCATTTCCTGCTGAGCGGCTTCCTGCAATGTTACTTTTCTTTTTCGAATAGTGATCGTAAAGAATAAAATATTCAGTGTCATACATGATCACCTCCTTATAAAGTTATTTCTGTTAGTCCAACAACATTTTTAATTTATGCAATACATTTCCAATCGGCTCGTAAAAAGGGCACAAAAAGGCCGCAAGAAGATAGTTCCTTGCGGCCATTCCTGAAAAAAAGGGCACAAAAATACCGCAAGGCGTCATTCTCCCTGCGGCATGGATATGTAGATGCAAATTAACACACTAAGCAATCCATTCCAATCTGGTCGAATGCATGATATTCAAATATTCAGTTTTAGCCATTGCTTTCAGGACACAACTCGTTACATTAATCGTTAATAACATTACCTTCGACCTCCTTTTTGGAATTTTTTACTTGCTACGGTAATTATATCCACTTACAGGTATTTTGTAAACCACTTTTTAGAAATTTATTTCAAAAATAGTCAAATACCCCAAGATATTAAGTGTTAGGCATCTTTTCAAGAATTTACTTACTGTTTATCGGAAATTTGTATGGTAAAGTGGTTTAGTAGCTTTATTAAAGAAGGGGTGAATCAGCTGTGAAACAGAAAACGCGGAGTCTTTATGAGAAGATGGTTGATTTTAAGCGGTTCGGAACTGTTTTATTGGCTGTGGGAATCTTTTTCTTTATTGGTGTCATTATTCCGTCCGATACAAAATCGGATATGGACCTAAATATTTTCATTCTTTCCTCTATGTCCTTCCTAGCTGGATCGGTACTTTTCTTTACTTTTTCCAAACAATGCGAAATGAAATTGCAAGAGATAGAGGAAGGACAGGATTATTACTCGAAGAAATAAGCGCCTCTGCTGTGAATGAGGCGCTTTTTTGTTAATCAAGGACTGTACTTATAAAGCCTTTACCATTTTCATAACTAAGGTTGCCGAATTCGTGGCTGCTTTATCAATAAACTGATCAAAGGAAATTTCTGACTCTTTCCCGGCAATATCCGAAAGGGAACGAATAATCACAAATGGAACACCAAACCGAAAGGCCACCTGTGCGATCGCCGCTGCTTCCATTTCCACTGCCTGTAGATTTTTAAATTTCCCGCGGATAAATTCCACTTTTTTAGGGTCCTCCATAAAGGAATCACCTGTTGCAATTAAGCCTCTAACAATCTGAAAATTTTCCAACTCCTCTGCTGCTGCTTCGGCAATCGACATTAACTTTTCATCTGCCAAGAAAGCTGCCGGCAGCTGGGGTACCTGGCCATATTCATAATCAAAAGCCGTTACATCAACGTCGTGGTGGCGCACCTCTGTTGAAATGACTGCATCTCCCACATTCAGGTCTGGATTTAAACCGCCGGCAGAACCAGTGTTGATTATGCAATCTGGCTTATATTTATCCAATAGAATGGTTGTAGACATGGCGGCATTTACCTTACCAATTCCTGAACGTAACAGGATGACATCCTTGCCGTGCATTTTCCCAAAGGTAAATTCACAGCCAGCTACTTCTTCTGTTGTTTGTCCTTCAATATGGTCTCTTAGTAAGGTTACTTCCTCTTCCATTGCACCAATGATAGCAATCTTCATATGTACAAACCTCTCTCCTAAAAGCTTTTGCTTTATTTTTCGCTTAAACGATTGTTTTATTATTTTTCTTCAAATTGGTACATCGTATCAAACATCATTGTACCTTTTTTGCTGACAGCTTGCTATCATATTATTGATTTAGAATAAATATTTCATTAGAATTATGCATGGAAGGAGGTTGTATAGATGAATTTTCAACTTGATTTTATTGAAGATAAAGTGGAGTTTTTTGAAGCCGGAGATTTAAAAACGCTGGAAAAGAAAATCGCGAACCAAATCGAGGTCAACAAAGGAATCCTGCTGGGGGTCCACTCCGTTTCCCATCAAGTACATGTGAATGAAAAAGGACAAACTTACTTTTCGGCAGTGGTCCATTTTAAAAAGAAATAGGATGGAACCGGTTAGGCCCATCCTACTCACTATTGCTGGATCTCAGCTAATTCTTCAACCCTTGTCGGCATCCAGCCTTCGCCATCAACCCACTTGATATATACATTGTATTTCAGCAGTTTATCCTTGGATGCAACTGTAGCAATGGATGCATTAGTAGTGGTTTTATCCCGGCCGAGCCAGTAAACCGTCATATTGCCAGAATCCAGCCCAGTTGCATAGGAGACGGCTTTCAACATTTCTTGCCAATCAACTGAAGATTGATCGTAGACAGCTGTATGTTCCCCTGTCTGTGTTGTTCCTACTGGCTTCCATGTTGGATTTTCAATAGTTTTTACCACATTAGGAGAAGTCCCTCCATCAGAAACAACCGCCTGTGAATCATCAGCTTTTTCTGATGCTGTGGCTTCCTCGCTTTGTTTTTCATCTTCCTCTTTTGCTGCTTTATCTTCTGAAAACTTTTCCTTTTTCTTGGTCTCTTCAGCTTTTTTTTCTTTAGGTGCCGCCTGTTTTTGTTCTTGTTTCGGCGTTTCCTGTTTAGTCACAGCATTCTCATCGCTTCCGGAAGCAAATATATTATAAGCTACCAAAATAATTAAGGCCAGGACAATGATAATTAAACTATTTAAGACAATATTCGTTTTTTTTCTTTTGGCACGGTAAGTAGAACGTGAATTTTGCTTGAAATCACTATTCAAAAATAATCCCTCCTAAAAAAATTAGGCTCTGAATATTTTAACATGATTTCAAAAGAACTTGAAGGAATTTCCTCAATTTAGCAGTGAATTAAGCCTTTAATCCTGCTCGGATAGCATTTTCACCATGTCGGCAAATAATAAATTAACCCCGCCTTCATTTTCTGTCACATCCAAATTAACCGTTACTAGTGCATATTTTGGATTCTGATAGGGAAAATAGCCTGCAAACCACTTATTATGAAGCTGCTTGCCATCCTCATATTTACCCGTTTCAGCTGTACCAGATTTTCCGGCCACCTCATATGGAAGTTCCTTAAACCAGCGACCTGTCCCATTCGGGTTCAATACGACCTCTCTCAGCAATTTTTGTAGTTTCATCGCCGTATATGGGGAAATGGAATCCCCTTTAAGCGGCTGTTCAGGGAAATTAACCATCGTAGTTCCGTTCTTGTACTCTATTTTTGAAACGGTGCGGACTGATTCTTTTTTGCCGCCCCTGGCGATGCTCGCCATCATATTGGCAACAGCCAGCGGAGTTGCCCTGACCTCATTCTGGCCAATTCCAGACATCGCTGCAAAGTTCGGATCCTTTCTTGCCTCATCGGACAAAAAGACCCTGCCCTTGTCTTCATTATCAAACTGTTTGAAATCACTTGTATGATAAACGTCTCCCTGCCAGCCGACAGAACCCGTTAAAGACAATTTCTCTGCGTATTGTTCCAAAAGATTCGGGTCGATCTTTTGCAGCTCCTTCGCCAGTTCACCAAAGGTGCGATTACAACTTCTGGCAAAACTGTCCGTAAAATTTAACATGCCATAATCGTATTTTAATTCTGGCTTGCCATTGATTTTTTTACTGCAGTCAAACAGTCTGTTTGGATCATCAAGATTATGGTCGATTGCGGCCGCTGCAACAACTGTTTTAAAAACAGAACCCATGATTTGCTGCTTCAGCATCCTGTTAGCAATGCCGGTCCCATTGTAAGGATCCTTCTTATTGACTTCCGGCCTTGAAACCATGGCGAGCACACTGTTATCCTCGATATTCAGGAGGACCAGTCCACCTTTTTTGATTTGATACTTATCAACCAAATCCTCGGCTTTTTGCTGCATTGTTTTATCAATGGTTGTCCGAACATTGACAGGGTAAAAAGGATTAGCCGGGTCAACATACTTAACGTTTATGCCAAATAAAGGCGCCCCGCCCCCGTCTACGTGGTAGACAAGCTTCGATTTCCCTTCAGGAAGTAGGAATTCATCAAAGCTTTCCTCAAGCCCGGAAACACCTATTAAGGTTTTCTCGGACAGTTCTTTATTAGGATAGCGCTTTTTCAATTCGGCTGCATTTTCTCCTGTCAGTCCAAGCAATTGTTCTGCCGGCACATTGGCCCGTTCAAATTTCTTCTCTATCGCAAATACACCAGGTATGTTTAACGCGTTGATTCTTTCCATCTGTGAAGGTGTCAATTCTATTGGGGCCGGGTCACCATAGGCAAATGGTTTTTTCGCTGAGTCCACCGCATTTTTCAGAGCAAATTCCGATATACCTGAGATGTCGGACACCTTTTTGATATCCCAGTCTAGCTTTTTTAAGAATGGAAATAACACAAGTACACTAACTTTTTTATGTGTCAGCATGGTGCCGTTTCGGTCCAGAAAGTTCCCCCTGCCATTATCAATCACCAGTTCCTGCGTCCTCTGCTGGACGCTGTCTTCAAGCAAATTCACATTATGCTTGGAAAAGGTTTCCGTCTCAAACAATTGAATCTGCATAAGACGCCCCATTAAAAGCATAAAGCAAACGATACAAATTATAAGCCAGCCTTTTGCTCTTCTTCTCCACATAAAAAACACCTCGTCAAAAGTTTTGACGAGGTTTAGCGTTTTCAAACTATTCAGGCTGATTTTTCCTTATTTTATACTAACAATGCGGACACTCATCTCGCCGCCAGGGGTTTGGACAGATACTTGGTCCCCTACCTTTTTGCCCATTAAGCTTTTGGCAATTGGAGAATCGTTAGAAATTTTCCCTTCAAACGGATCTGCCTCTGCACTACCGACGATGGTATAGGTTTCTTCCTCTCCATCCGGAAGCTCGACAAATGTTACTGAGCTGCCAAGTGACACAGTATCGCCAGCTAATTCGCCTTCGCTAATAATTTTAGCATTACGGACCATATTTTCTAATGTAGTGATTCTGCCTTCAACGAATGCTTGTTCTTCCTTGGCAGAATCGTACTCGGAGTTTTCAGATAAATCACCAAAACTTCTGGCGATTTTAATTCTTTCTACTACCTCTTTACGCTTAACCGTTTTTAAATATTCAAGTTCCTGTTCTAATTTTTCTTTTCCTGCCTGTGTCATTGGAAAAACTTTTTCTGCAGCCAAAACCCTCACTCCTTCTAGTCTCACAACCCCCATAGATTGTGTATGTATGGTATGTAAACATTATGCCGATTGGCAAAAAATTGATAGCAGCGCGTCCTATTACAGGGCGCGCAGCAATTATTCATCCATTTTGTGGACATTTTTAGGATTATCACTTGCTATTGTTTCATAAAAATGACTTTTGTTCAAGAATTGTTTGAATTTTTGTGACCATTAAATCAATCGCCACATGATTATGCCCGCCTTCAGGAATAATGATATCTGCATAGCGCTTGGTCGGCTCAATAAATTGGTTATGCATCGGGCGGACAACATTGACATATTGGTCTATAACCGAATCAAGTGTACGCCCGCGTTCTTGAATATCGCGCTGGAGGCGGCGGATAATGCGAAGATCCGCATCGGTATCGACGAATAATTTAATATCCATTAAATCGCGGAGACGCTCGTCCTCAAGAACCAAAATTCCCTCTAAAATGATAACATCCTTCGGCGCTACATCAATCACCTGGTCAGAGCGTGTATGAATGGAATAATCATATACCGGCTTTTCAATCGGCTCATACCTCAAGAGCTGTTCGATATGCTCGATAAGTAAATCCGTATCGAAGGCAAGTGGATGATCATAATTCGTTTTTAACCGCTCCTCAAACGGCAGATGGCTTTGGTCTTTATAATAATAATCCTGTTCAAGCATTAAAATCGAGTGACCCTTAAAGCTTTCATATATCGCTTTTGACACACTCGTTTTACCGGAGCCTGACCCTCCGGCAACACCGATCACAACCGGCCTATGCATCATGCTAGTTCTCCTTTCGCATCATGTTGTTAGGATAAACCGGTTTGTCCATTTTAAATCGTACAATTTGAAGCGGATGTCTTGCCGCATCCAGTTCATTTCCTTTTTCATCCCAAATCTTATCGATTACATGGGTAAAGTTCTCAAGTTCCGGTCCGAAGAATTCAACTTCATCACCAGGTTTGAAGTGATTACGCTGCTGCAGGGTAACCATTTGCGTTTCATTGTCATAATCCAAGACAAGACCGACAAATTCAAAACTAGTCTTTTTGCTATGATTACCAAACATTTGCTCTTTATACCCAGGAACACCCTCGAAAAAGGCCGTAGCTGTTTCGCGGTTGGCACATTTATCCAACTCGTCAAGCCATTCCTTTTTAATTACAAAATGATCAGGGTCTGCACAATAAGCATCAATTACTTTACGATAAACACTTACCACTGTTGCAATGTAGTGAATGGACTTCATCCGTCCTTCAATTTTCAAGCTGTCGATGCCAATCTCAATCATTTTCGGAATGGACTGAATTAGGTTTAAATCCTTTGGGCTCATTGCAAACGGAGAATCCCCCTCGGCAAAAAGCGCATTTTCATCCACGCCCTCTAACTGATACAGGTCATAATCCCAGCGGCATGATTGGCAGCAGCCGCCGCGGTTGGAATCGCGGGCTGTCATGTGATTGGAGAGCGTACATCGGCCGGAATAAGCGATACACATCGCTCCATGAATGAAGGTTTCAATTTCAATATCCACCTTCTCTTTCATTTCACGGATTTCTTCCGCACTTGTTTCCCGCGCCAATACGACACGCTCAAGTCCCTCTTCCTTCCAAAATTGAATGGCCTTCCAGTTTGAAAGAGATTGCTGTGTGCTTAAATGTACTTCAATTTCCGGTGCCAGCCTGCGGCAGGTTTCAATAATCAGCGGGTCTGCCACGATGATTCCGGCAATTCCCGCCTCTTTTAGTCCAAGTATATATTCTTCCAGTCCGGGAATATTTTCATTATGGGCATAAATATTAGTGGTTACATAAATTTTAGCCCCGTACTTTTTTGCAAACTCTACGCCTTCTTTGATTTCTTCCATCGAGAAATTATCGGCATTGGAGCGCAGTCCATATTCCTGGCCTCCGATAAACACGGCATCAGCACCGTACTGGACAGCAATTTTTAACTTTTCGAGATTGCCTGCAGGAGCTAGGAGTTCCGGCTTTTTGACAATGACGCGTTTCCCATCAATAATCTCTGAAATCTTATCTTTCACAATACTCATGATTCGAACTCCTCCCTTTCTATAATTATTAAGCTATTTACTTTGAACAGTGTCCAGCTGCAGCGCCTAGGGGCTCGAAGGTCTACAGCCAATCCGTCAAGAAGGCTCGTCTTATGCCTGTCGCCCCAGATCAAGGCGCTTCCGCATTTCGTTTAATAAACTGTTTCTTTGAAATAGAATCCTGTATCTAACGGACGATTGGCCGGCTGAATTTCCTCTACCGCTTCTAATAGCTCGTCCTTTTTGTCCTCATAATTGTCCGGGTCTTCAAAATATAGGTCAATCGCTTCGCGGTATAATTTTGTAACAGCTAGAATATATTCCGGGCTCTTTAGGATTCCATCAATTTTAAACGAATCCACTCCGGCCTCAAGCATATCCTGCAGCTCATCGATAATGCAGATATCGTTCGGACTCATAATATGAGTTCCATTTTCATCTTCAAAAATCGGGTATTTGTTCTCGCGCTCCTTGTCATGGAGGAACATATTCTTTTGCTGTTTGCGGTTTTCGATTTCCATGACTTTGCCTTGGTACTCAAAATAGTTGCCTAAAAGCGAACGCTTCGATTGAAACATGCAGCTCATTCCATGAACGAGAACTTCAATTTCAACCTCTGCTTGTTCCTTTATTTCCACGATTGAATCCATGTTAATTTCGCGGGCAAGGACAGCTCTTTTCGCTCCTTTTCTGCCCCAATAGTTACAAGTATACCAGTTGGTACCAGTTGTCTCGGTGCTCCAATGCAGCTTCATTTCCGGAGCTGTTTCTTTTGCAGCCATTAATACAGCCGGATCGCCAAATATAATAGCATCAGCCTTTGCATCAGATACAAAGCGAATATAATCGTTCAGCTCAGGAAGTTTATCATTATGAAAAATGGCATTCATAGCCACATATACTTTTTTTCCTTTTGAGTGAGCCAGTTCAATAGCCTTTTGCACGTCACTTCGAGTAAATTCCCCTGCAAGTCTCAAGCCGTAGCGCTGCTCCCCAACAACAAAGGCATCAGCCCCTGCCTCTGCCAATGGCAATATGTCATCAACAGAAATGGGAGTTACCAATAGTTCTGTCTTTTTCATTTTCATTCACCTCTTCGTTTACTGATCGCGACCCCATCACCGACTGGGAGAATAACCGTATCAAAATCCTTATGATTCATTAGCCAGCGGTTAAATTGGTCAATTTTTTTAACGAGGTTCCGCGTTCTTTTAGAATCTATTTCCGATTCTGCAACAAGTCCTTTAAACAGGACATTGTCTGTAATAATCAAGCCGTCAGCTTTTAAATATTTAGAATAAATTTCAAAAAATTTTTGATATTGCCCCTTAGCAGCATCAATAAAAATAACATCGTAAGGAGCATGGCCACTAACACGCTCTTCAACATCAAGTGCATCCCCTTCGATGAGAAAAATATTTTCATGGTAATCGGACCTAGCAATAAATTCTTTTGCCAATTGAATGCGCTCTTCATCCCGCTCAATCGTGATAATATTCGAATCTGGTAATGCAAAAGCTATTCTCAATGCAGAGTACCCAATGGCGGTGCCAACTTCAAGAATATTTTTGGCACCACGGATTCTTAGTATCTGAAGCATCGTTTCGATTCCGGCCAGCTCCATAATTGGAACATGATGCTCGTTAGCATAACTCTCCATTTCCATTAACAAAGAATGACGCTCCGGAATTAGACCTTCTATATAAGAATGCAGCTTTTCATTTAACAAGCTGCTTCACCTCAATCCTTTTTCGCTAATAAGAATGTATAAGTGCACTAAGGAGTGCTTCGTGAGCATTCGCATCGCAGCCCAAAAGCTGTGCTTTTGGGTGAACTACGCCTCATGAACCGCCTTAGGGGCTCACCAATCGGCGAGTTTTCTTTAACTGCATTGTTGCCAAAATATGGCTCTTTAGACATAAAAAATAGCGTTCACAGAAAAACAACGAACCGCGCGATATTCATTCGGCTCATTGACACTGGCAGTTAACCGCCAAAAATAACCTGTGAGTGACGCTATAGATACCTTATGAAACACTTTAGTATTCTACCATAAAAAAAGAGGGAATGCGAACAATTCCCTCAGGTGACGTACTATTTTTTACTGGAAATATGCTTGGCTTTTTCCTTATTATGTTCTTCTAGCGTTTTGGTGAAAATAATCGTGCCGTCCGCTGTTGCCAGGAAATAATAATAATCCGTTTGTTCCGGTTCTAACGAAGCTTCGATGGAAGATTTTCCAGCATTAGCAATCGGGCCTGGTGGAAGTCCGGGATTTTTATAGGTATTGTAAGGAGAATTCACTTCCAAATCCTTATAGACTACTCTGTCTTTATGTTTGCCTTGGGCATATAGAACGGTTGGATCCGTCTGTAGCGGCATCCCCTTTTCCATCCGATTATAAAAGACGCTGGAAATCTTTTTTCGGTCAGCTTTCTCCGTCGCCTCTTCCTCGACCAAGGATGCCATTGTAAGGAGCTGATGAACGGACAGCTTTTTATCTTTCGCCTCATCTGTGTAATCAGCTAGAACTTCTCTCGTTTTATCAAGCATGGCTGTAACCATTTCCTCAACAGATGGATTCGGTTTAAAGAATGGATAGGTGGCTGGATATAAATACCCCTCTAGCGGGTACATGATTGAAGGGTTCAAGATTTCATTCGTTAAAATATCCGGGTATTTTGCCATTAATGTTTTTATAAATTCTTTATCATTCAATTTGGCAAGTACCTGTGCTTCATCCTGATTTGTTGCCTTCGCCATAATGGCGGCAATTTCCTTCAGCTGCTTTCCTTCCGGTATCGCAATTTTAAACGATGCCTTGGCAAGGACCTTGCCTGTTTTCAAGCGGCTGACAATTTCAGGAACATCCATGGAAGGACTTAATTGATAGTCCCCCGCCATAAAGCCGCCTTCATTTTTGAGCTTTACATAATATTTGAACACCTTGGCATCCTTAATGATCCCGTTTTGCTCAAGCCTTTCACCTATCCCAGTTACTGAGGAGCCAATCGGAATTTCCACATTTTTCTGCACCTTGCTATTAGAATCTACAGGTTTTAGTGCTGATTGTATATAGAGGTATCCCCCGCCGCCAATGAGGACGATGGTGACCGCCAATATAATCGTAATAATTAAAACAATTCTTCTGACGATTCGCGCTTCACTTTGATGTTCGAGCATTTTTTGCCGAATTACATGTTTCTTGTCTTCTGTCATCTAATTTCCCCCTCCCTGTTAGCTCGGGTGCTTTATTTATTCTTTTATAAACTTGAACCATGTCGTAATAATTTCAGCATAAGGTAGGAAAAATGTCAATTTTACATTTAATTTGTCGACGGAAATTTGACGATAAAAAAATAAAAGGAACCAGCTTTGTCAGCTGATTCCTCCTGAGTGTTATTCTTCTTCTTCTTCATCTTGGATGAAGGTATTGTATACTTCTTCGATGATGTCCCATTCTTCATCGGTTGTGACAGGTGATAATTCTCCAATTTCACCTTCTTCAGTAGGGATGTAGGAATAGGCGTGGACAACGACCTCCTCATCATCCTCTGCCTCTCCAACCGGGTAGCATAAAACGTATGACTTTTCGAATTCATCAGATTCAAAGGTAAACAGAATTTCAAATAACTCCTCGTCACCGTTTTCATTGATCAGGGTAATATATTGTTCATCATCATAATGGTGTTCGTGCGCCATTTTTTCACCTCATTATTTTTTACTATCCAAATAGCCTTGAAGAATCAAGGCGGCCGCCATTTTATCTATGACTTTCTTCCGCTTTTTCCTGCTGACATCTGCTTCAAGCAGGATGCGTTCTGCTGCCATAGTGGTCAGCCGCTCGTCCCATAAAACGGTTTGAACGGCAAACCGGCGTTCCAGTTCTTCCGCATAATACTGACTTGCCTCCCCGCGCGGTCCGATTGTACCGTTCATATTCTTTGGAAAGCCTACTACTACAGTATTAATTTGATTTTCGTTGATTAATTGGCCTATTTCCTCAAAACCGAACTGCTTTTTTTCTTCATCAATTTTGAGTGTTTTCAGGCCTTGCGCTGTCCACCCAAGTTCATCACTTAGGGCGATTCCAACAGTCTTTGAACCTACATCTAAACCCATTAAACGCATTGATTAACCCTCTCGCTGCTGTTTTAAATACGATTTTACCAGTTCTTCAATGATTTCATCCCGTTCCAGCTTGCGGATGATATTGCGGGCATCGCGATGACGCGGAATGTAGGCTGGGTCTCCAGATAATAGGTAACCGACAATTTGATTAATAGGGTTATACCCTTTTTCCTTTAATGCCTCATACACTTGAAAAAGAACATCATTGACATCATGTTCAAAAGGCTCTTCAGGAAAATTAAATCTCATTGTTTTATCAAATGAGCTCATGAACGTGCACCTCGAATTGGAATTGTTACCTACATTTTACACTACTTTGTCCTTATTACAAAACAGATTTTACCCATTCTTCGACAAAGGAAAGCGCTGAATCCAGTTTTTCTGGGTCCTTGCCGCCTGCCTGAGCCATATCCGGACGGCCGCCGCCGCCGCCGCCGCACTTGGCAGACACTTCTTTAATTAACTTGCCGGCATGGTAACCTTGTTCAATTAAATCCTTTGTAACGGCTGCAATTAAATTCACCTTGCCATCTTGAGCACTTCCCAATACAATCACTGCAGAACCGAGCTTTTGTTTCAGATCGTCAGCCATGTTTCGCAAGTTGTTCATATCCTGAGCCTGAACTTTTGCGGCTAAGACAGTAACTCCATTGATTTCTTTTGCTTTGTTGACCAGGTTTCCTGCCTCAATATTGCCAAGTTTGGCAGAGAGCGATTCATTTTCTTTTTGAAGGTGTTTGATTTCAGCCAGTAAACCATCAATTCGATGTCCCACTTCTTTTGGATTAACCTTCAATTTCTCCGCAGCATCCTTTAACATGCCCACCTGCTCATTTAAAGCTTTGTATGCTGATTCGCCGGTAACAGCCTCAATGCGCCTTGTCCCGGCACCAATTCCACCCTCAGAGACGATTTTAAACACGCCGATAACAGAGGTGTTTGGAACGTGGCAGCCACCGCACAGCTCCAGACTGTAGTCGCCAACCTTAACGACGCGAACGATGTCGCCGTATTTTTCACCGAACAGGGCCATTGCTCCCATTGCTTTTGCTTCAGCAATTGGCTTCTGGCTGATATCCACTTCGATACTGCTCCAGATTTTTTCGTTGACAATCTTTTCGATTTGCTCCAGTTCTTCTGGTTTAATTTGACCAAAATGCGAGAAGTCAAAGCGAAGACGGTCCGGTTCAACAAGCGACCCTGCCTGATTGACATGCTCCCCTAATACATCCTTTAACGCACGATGCAATAAGTGGGTAGCTGTATGGTTCTTAATGATTTTCACACGGTTTTCCGGATCCACCTGGGCAGTTACCTGCTGGTTTGTCTTTAATGTTCCTCTTTGCACTGCTACTTTATGAAGGTTCTGGCCGTTTGGCGCTTTTTGGACATCTTTAACTGAAACGCTTGTCCCATCGCCTTGAATGACACCGCGGTCGGCAATTTGTCCGCCGCTTTCCGCATAAAACGGAGTAATATCAAGAATAAGCTGAACTTCTTCACCGCTTGAAGCCTCATCCATCAGTTCGCCATTTTTAATAATCGCTAAAATTGTAGAGTTCGTGGTCAGTTCATTATACCCAACAAACTTACTTTCTAAAGTAATATCCCTTAATACGCCACCTTGAACCTGCATCGAATTTTCATCGTGACGGGCCGCACGGGCACGTTCCCGCTGGACTTCCATTTCTGCCTCAAAGCCATCGTGGTCAACCTTCATGCCTTCTTCTTCGGCATATTCTTCAGTCAATTCAACCGGGAAACCATACGTATCATAAAGACGGAAAACATCTTCACCAGAGATGATGTCGCTGCCTTTTTCCTTTTCCTTCTTAATAACGCTTGCTAAAATCGCTAAACCTTCATGAAGGGTTTCATGGAAACGTTCTTCTTCCGTTTTGATGACTTTCTGAATGAATTCAGCTTTATCCTTTACTTCCGGATAGAAATCATGCATGATTTCGCCTACAACCGAAACAAGCTCATACATAAATGGGCGATTGATGTTGATTTGCTTAGCGTACCGGACAGCACGGCGGAGCAAGCGTCTTAGGACATAGCCGCGGCCTTCATTTGATGGCAGCGCTCCGTCACCAATTGCAAAGGCTACGGTTCGGATATGGTCAGCAATCACTTTGAAAGCTTCATCTTGCCCCTTCTCGACCCCGTATTTTACGCCGGAGATTTCTTCTGTCGCCCGAATAATCGGCATAAACAGGTCTGTGTCAAAGTTGGTCGGTACATTTTGCACGACAGAAGCCATCCGCTCAAGGCCCATACCGGTATCAATGTTTTTCTTTGGCAGCGGCGTATATGTACCGTCAGGATTATGGTTAAATTGAGAGAACACAAGGTTCCAAACCTCTAAGTAGCGTTCGTTTTCCCCGCCAGGATACAATTCTGGATCGTTAATATCATTGCCATACTCAGGTCCGCGGTCATAGAAGATTTCCGTATTTGGACCACTTGGACCTTCGCCGATATCCCAGAAGTTCCCTTCAAGACGGATAATCCGCTCCTCCGGAATGCCGATCGTGTTATGCCAAATTTCATAGGCTTCATTATCTTCAGGATGTATGGTAACAGAAAGGCGTTCCTTTTCAAATCCAATCCATTTCTCGTCCGTTAAAAACTCCCATGCCCACTCGATAGCTTCCTTTTTGAAATACTCGCCGATTGAGAAGTTCCCGAGCATTTCAAAGAAAGTATGGTGGCGGGCAGTTTTGCCGACGTTTTCAATATCATTAGTCCGAATCGATTTTTGAGCATTTGTGATTCTTGGATTTTCAGGCACGACACGGCCATCAAAATATTTTTTCAAGGTTGCGACACCGCTGTTAATCCACAACAATGACGGGTCATCATGGGGAATTAACGATGCGCTTGGCTCAACATGGTGACCTTTTTCCTCATTAAAAAACTGTAAAAACATCGAGCGAATTTGCGAGCCGGTTAATTGTTTCATATCTTATACCTCCTTTATTTTAAAAAAAGCACACAAAAAAGCCCTCATCCCAAAACAGGGACGAGAGCATATCTCGCGGTACCACCCTGATTATGGATACAATAACTGCACCCATCTCTCAAAAGCCTTTAACGCAGGTCTTACGGCAGTGGTTAGCAGCACTCCGGATTAGCGTTCTGTTATCCTTCATCCAGAACCCCTTTCAGCCATGGGGGCCCCTCTCTTCAGCGCATGATGCGTTACAGATGGTCTATAACATACTTGTTCCTTCTTCATTTTAACCAATATTATCTATGACGAATTATAGCTAGTACTGACTTAGTTTGTCAAATACCTATGGAGATGTTTCATTATTTCGGGCAGCGATAATGTGATTTTTTGCATGAATGATGCCAACCTTCAGAATCGCTACCACCGGAACCGCTAAAATCAACCCTAAGATCCCGCCGATCTCACCCCCTGCTGTCAGTGCTGCCATGATGACTAAGGGATGCATATGAAGGCTTTTGCCCACAATGTAGGGCGACAGGATATTACCTTCGAGAAACTGCAATCCAAATACAATAATCAGCGTGATAATGACCAATTTCACCGAGGTCGTTGCTGCCACAATCACCGCTGGAACAGCACCGATGATGGGGCCAAAATAGGGGATGACATTTGTCGCTCCTACAATCATTCCTAACAATAAGGGATACTTTAAATCAAATACCCAGAAAAGAAGAGACGAGACTGTTCCGATAATGACACAAACAAGCAGCTGGCCTCTAATGTATCTGCCAAGTGAATCGTCGACATCCTTTAGAAAAAGGGTTCCTCTTTTCCGCCATTTTTTCGGCGTCATATACCAAACACTTCGTTTAATTAGGGCAAAATCCTTCAGCATATAGAAGGTGATAAAAGGGATAATCAGCAAAAGTGCTGCTGAATTTAACAATTGACCTAAATAACCAACAATAATTGATAAAAGAGAATCAAGTCTTTTCTCAAAGGCATCAATGCCGTGATTAATTCTCGTTTGCAGTCCGTCAGGCCATTCTCTTGTATGGGATTGGAGAGTACGAATCCAATCTCGATACTGTTCAGCGAAAACAGGTGCACTTTCCGAAAGGTCTTTTATTTGATCTATGACTGCAGGAATCCCCTTATAAAGGGTAAACCCAAGTCCACCAAAAAATATGACATAAATGAGCAGGATAGCAATGCCACGATGAAGTCCCTTTTCATACAGTTTTTCAACTATCGGATGCAGCAAATAGGTGATAAATCCTGAAATGACAAACGGAAGTGCAATAATGATGGCCACTTTTACAACCGGCAACCAGACAAAACGTATTTTTAAAAATACGTAAATGACAATTAATAAAAGGAGAGAAAAACCGATTCGGTAATACCATTTCATACGAATATCCAACGCCCGCGCCCTCCTTTAGTGGTTATTTTTGGAGACTCGGTAAATAAATATTCATTAAAAATCCCCCTCTTTGTGAGGGGGATCTAACCATTTAAAATATCGCTCGTTTCACTTTTCTCTGCATTCTTTTCATTTGCCGGCCTGACATCAAATTATTTCTTTGCGCCAAATTATAAGCAGCCATCCCGGCACCAAAAGCAACCATTGTCGTCATCAATTTGTTCATACGTTTCACCTCTTATTTGGATTTAGAGTGTGTAACGACGCAATTCTTCTTCAAACAAATCGTCTAATGAACTCAAGGTTCCGTCTTCCTCGACTTGATGGGTATTGATAATTCCTTTGCCAACAGACAATTCAATAAAACAGTTCCAGCAATAGTATTGATTGATACCGATTTTTCCGATATCCTTGCTCGCACAATTGGGACATTTAAGCATGAAAAGACACCTCACGTTTGATTAACGTCAACGATAATGGCATCTTTTCCAACCGTTAAGGGTTTCTCGGACTGGATTACCTGTTTCCCATCAGTGATATCTGAAAAGAAGCCATCCGTGATTTCGTACCCTACGATTGTTCCCACTTCTTCCTGAAAGTATACATCTTTTAACATTCCGAGCGATTGTCCGCTATTGGAAAGCATCATCATCCCTTCAAGTGAATGCTGATGGTTCAATGTAAACTCAGGAGTTTCTTTCAGCTTTTCCAAGCTAGTAGCATCTTCGATCATGACCCCATCCCAGCCAAAGGAAGAAACCTTCTGAATGTCCAAAAAACAGGATTGTTTGAAGAAAACGCCTTTTTTAATCAATAGGCCATTGACGGTTCCGTTTTTTGAAATGCAAAGATCACAAACCTCGCCGATTTTCGTTCCTCTTTTCGTTTCAAAAACCGGCTGCCCCTTCAATAAGGAAAATGTTCGCAAAGAGTATCCCACCTCCTTCGAACATTCTTAGTTTCCGTTATTTTCGTCAAATCATAAGGTGAAACGTTTTCCATTGTGAGCTGTTTGGAATAAGAAATGTTGTTTAACAAACAATGTAGAAAAGAGGTTAGGAAGAGGTCGAAGAAATGAGAAAAAATCTAATCTTTTTCAGTTTCATTTTTATTATGGTTATTAATATTTTCCCTTCCCGTGCACTTGGGGCGGCAACACATGGACAATATCTTTTGATGACTAGAGAGGAATTTAAGGATTGGTTATTTCAAAATAAATTTACCAGAAATATAAACATCATCCAGCAGCATCATACATGGCTTCCGTCCTACAAGCAGTTTTATGGGAATAATCATTTTAAAATGCTCGAGAGCATGGAAAATTTCCATGTCAAGCAAAGAGGCTGGAAGAATATTGCGCAAAACTTAACAACGTTTCCCGATGGAAAGGTTGCAGTGTCCAGGCCGTTTGACATTGCCCCGGAAGGCTCGATTGGCCCTATCGCTAACACAACCGGAATCATGATTGAAAATGTCGGAAATTTCGATATCGGCCATGATGTGATGACAGCGGAGCAAAAAGAAACGATTGTTTATATCACGGCTGCACTTTCCTTAAGATTCGGACTGACTCCCTCTATTGACAGTATTACCTATCATCATTGGTGGAATGTAAAAACGGGTGAACGAGTGCTAGACAGAGGTCCGGATTACAATGTAAAAACCTGCCCGGGAACAGGTTTTTTCGGGGGTAATTCGACTACCGACGCCGTCAATAATTTTTACCCGCTTGTGTCTCGGAAAATGCAGGAACTATCAAGTAAATGAATGGAAAAAGGCCCCATCAGGGGTCCTTTTTCATTTAGCTGCCAGTTTTCTCCATAAAGTCATACGGCGAAATATTTTCCATCCCAATCATCGGATTGACGGTCATTAATTCTTCCTCAAGAGACAATTTGCTCTGTTCTTGGTCCTTTTGGATCTCGGCTGTTTTCCCCGCAATGTTTTCCTGAAGTTTTTCACAAAGTGTGGTCAATCTTGACATTTCATCCGCCCGCGCAACCCCCATTTGCAGTGCATCGACCTCTCCGCATAATATCAAGGATTGTTTGCTTCTTGTTATCGCCGTATAAATTAAATTCCTTTGCAGCATTCTGTAATAACTTCTAGTTACAGGAAGAATGACTATCGGAAATTCACTTCCCTGCGATTTATGGACCGAACAGCAATAAGCATGGGTGATTTGCGTTAAATCCTGCTTTGTATACTCCACTTCATTGCCTTCAAAGGAAATATAAATCATATCCTGCTTTTCGGTATTTTCCTTTGCATAGATGATGGAGATGATTTCCCCGATATCTCCATTAAACACATTATTCTCAGGCTGGTTGACTAGCTGAAGAACTTTGTCGCCAATCCGGTACTTAACATCCCCAAATTGGATTTCTTTTCTTTTGCCATCCGGGTTTGGGTTAAAGATTTCCTGCAGGAGCAAATTTAATCGGTCAATGCCGGCTGGCCCCCGGTACATTGGGGCTAATACCTGAATATCCTTTGCCGTATAACCCTTATTTTTCGCATTTAATGCGACCTTTTCGACTACTTCTGAGATTTGTGCGGCAGTACATCTGATAAAGGAACGGTCGGCCTGTTTTTGGGTTATGTCAGCCGGCAAATGTCCCTTTTTGATTTCATGCGCCAGTTCAATAATAGAGGAGCCCTCCGCCTGGCGGTAGATATCCGTTAACCGGACTGTCGGGATTCGCTCCGATCTTAGTAAATCCTTTAAAACCTGGCCTGGGCCGACAGAAGGCAACTGGTCTTCGTCACCTACCATGATAACTTGAATGTTTTCCGGCAACGCTTTGAAGAGCTGATTCGCGAGCCAAATATCGAGCATTGAAGTTTCATCGACAATGAGAATTTTTCCTTCTAGCGGGCTCCCCTCATCACGGTCAAAGCCTTCCGTTCCGTTGAAACCAAGCAGACGGTGAATCGTGACCGCGGGCAGTCCAGTCGATTCACTCATCCGTTTCGCTGCCCTTCCGGTAGGCGCCGCGAGCAGAAACGGAAATGGTTCGTCCTTTTTTTGATAATCCTTTATATCCAAGGAGCAGCCATGGAGTTCTCCGTAAAGCTCGACAATCCCCTTGATAACGGTCGTTTTCCCTGTTCCGGGCCCGCCTGTTAAGATTAGCATCGGTGACATTAACGCTGTTTGGATGGCTTCCCTTTGCGTTGGGGCATACTGGACCCCAAGCCGTTCCTCCAAATCTCCTAATGCCAGCAAAAATTCCGATTCCGGGAATTGGTCCTGATATTCTGTTTGCTGCAGGATTCGTTTAATACTGGTGACAAGTCCTTTTTCCGCAAAGTATAAGGAAGGCAGGTAAACTCGTTTCTCTTCGCCAATGATTTTACCTTCCTTTTCAAGACCGATAATTTCGTTTGAGATAGCCAGAAAATCAATTACGTCGCGCTGGTTCTCTTCTAGAAGAGCTTTCACCTGTTCAAGTAGTGCTTCAGTTTGCATATAGACATGCCCTGTCTGCATGCATTCGTTTTCCAATGTATAGAGACATCCTGCCTTAATTCGGTCAGGATGGCTGCCTGATATGCCAAGCTGGTAACCCAGCTCATCAGCCCGGCCAAAACCAATTCCCTCGACATCCTCAACCAGTTGGTAAGGGTTCTCTTGGATAATCTCAAGTGTCTTTTCTTTATAAGTTTGGTAAATCCGCATCGACAGCTGCGGGCCGAAACCATACTGGTTTAACGCGACCATCACCTGTTCGAGACCTTGATGTTCCATTAACGTGTCATAAAGCTGCTTTGCTTTATCAGGAGGGAGTTTCGGTATGGTATCAAGGAGGGAGGGCTGATTGAGAATTTTCGAAATCGCATCCTCACCCAAGGTTTCCACAATATTTTCCGCCGTTTTCTTGCCGATTCCTTTGAACATTTCGCCGGATAAATAAGCTATGACACCCTGCTTGGATTGAGGCATTTCCTTACGAAAATGGTTCGCATGAAATTGAGTGCCAAAGCGGGGATGGTCCTTAAATTCTCCGTAAAAAATATACGTTTCCTGTTCGTGCACTTTGGGAAAATAGCCAGTAATGACAGCTTCTTTGTCTTCATACTGTTGATTGGTCTCATCTACCCGGATTCGAATTACAGTATAGAGGTTTTGTTCATTGTGAAAAATCGTCACAATTGGCCGGCCTTTAATAAACTTCCCCTGCCCGCTGAACAAATCAAGCGATTCCTGCTTTTCCACCATAGCTGCTCCCTCCTTCCTCGTGAAAATTAATGGATTACTGGTTCATTTCTAATATCTTTTTGGCATTTCCGGACAATAAATGGTCCGGCTGGATTTCTAAGGCTTTTTCGAACATCTCCAGCGCTTGCTGGCGTTGCTCTTGGAATGCATAAGAAACGCCCAGGTTATAATAGGCATCCGAATGGTTTGGATCGAGTTCAACGCATTTTTTAAATTGGCAGATGGCTTCGTTAATCAGTTCCAGGTTCGCCAAAGCTAACCCGTATTGAAAACGGGCCTCTGCATCATTTTCATTTAATTCGACACTTCTTTGGAAGTAGGGCAATGCAAATTTGCTCTGGTCAAGATTGACTAATGAAAGCCCCAGCATAAAATAGTTGTCGCTTGTTTCCAGTCCTTTTCTCATCGCCATTTCAAACATGTTTTTGGCCTCTTGGAAACGGTCATTGCTGAAATATAGATTGCCTGCGCTGTAATAGGCTGCACCTGCATTTTCGTCAAGTTCAATTGCCTTTTGGAAAAATTTTAGCGCTTTTTCGGCTTCACCTACAACGCTGAGGACGTTGCCAAAATTAATATAGCCAACTGGGTCAGACGGATTTTCCTGTATAGCCTCATTGAAAACCTTCACAGCCATTTCCCAGTTGCCTTCCTGCATATATTGAACACCTATTTGGTTTTTGTCCATGTTTTTCAACTCCGTTCTACATGGAAGTATACCATATTTCGATTGAATGTTGAGAGTGGAATAGGGTGCTGCTGCGTGGTTTAGGGTTATTCGCCGAATGTTGGTAGATATTCGCCGGTTTGTTCCAATTATTCGCTGAAATCTTTGAGTTATTCGCCGAAACGGGGCTGTTATTCGCCGAATTCACAATGTTATTCGCCAAACCAAATTTCATCACAAAAAACCCCGACTCCAAAACTGGAATCAGGGTCCTTAAACTTAGCCAACATATGTCAAACGTTCACCATTTTTATAAACTTCATCTATCGTTCCACCGCCAAGACACTCGTCACCGTCATAAAAAACAGCGGCTTGTCCAGGTGTGACAGCACGAATCGGTTCTGCAAAAATAACTTCAACCTTACCACCATCTAATAGACGAACTTTAACCTTATGGTCTTCCTGGCGGTAACGGAATTTCGCAGTACAATCAAATTCTACAGGCTTTTCCCGGTCAGAAACCCAGCTAACATCCGTTGCAATAATCGAATCCGAATAGAGCTTTTCATTATGGAAACCTTGCCCAACATATAAAACATTTCGTTTTAAGTCCTTGCCAATGGCAAACCAAGGTTCGCCCGATCCACCAATGCCGAGCCCATGACGCTGACCAATCGTATGATACATCAGGCCTTCGTGTTTGCCTTTGACTTCGCCGTCAAACGTTTCCATGCTGCCGGGCTGAGCAGGCAGGTATTGACCTAAAAACTCCTTAAAATTCCGTTCTCCGATAAAACAAATTCCGGTCGAGTCCTTTTTCGCCGCCGTAGCAAGACCGGCTTCCATCGCAATTTCCCGCACCTTCGCTTTTTCAAGATTGCCGATTGGGAACATGACTTTGCTGATTTGCTCTTGCGACAATTGATTTAGGAAATAGGTTTGATCCTTATTTTCATCAAGGCCTCGCAGCATTTTATATTCACCGTCGCGATATTCAACGCGGGCATAGTGACCGGTCGCGAGATAGTCTGCACCTAAATTCATCGCATGCTCTAAAAAGGCTTTAAACTTAATTTCCTTATTGCACATGACATCGGGGTTTGGTGTGCGGCCCGCTCGATACTCAGCAAGGAAATAGGTGAATACCTTGTCCCAATACTGCTTTTCAAAATTAACCGCATAATACGGGATGCCGATTTGGTTGCAGACACGAATCACATCGTTATAATCCTCCGTTGCCGTACAAACACCGTTTTCGTCGGTGTCATCCCAGTTTTTCATAAAAATGCCAATCACATCATAGCCCTGCTGCTTTAACAACAGTGCCGCAACAGACGAATCAACACCTCCGGACATACCGACAACAACTCGGGTATCTTTTGGGTCTTTTCTTTCCATCTAAAAATTCACCTCTCTTTACACACAAAATAATCTTGCATTTATTTTCTAAGCCGCGATACAACCTTCGCTGTTTCTTCCGCCGCTTTTAGGATTTCTTCGGTCGTCGTGGTAAAGCCAAAACTAAAACGGATTGCATTCGTTAACCGCTCTGAGCCTTTGCCGAACATCGCCACAAGGACATGCGATGGTTCAATTGATCCGGCCGTGCAGGCAGAACCACTTGAAACAGCAATTCCCGCCAAGTCTAAATTGACTAGCATGGCTTCCACGTTAGTTCCCGGAAAGCTTAAGTTTAATACATGCGGCAAGGAATTTTCAAGCAATCCGTTTACAGTGAACTCAATCCCTGATTCTTGAAGCTTGTTCAGTAAAAGCTGCTTATACTTTGTAAACTGTTCTCTTTTCGCAGACCGTTCCTCCATTGCAATCAGAACCGCTTCATGGAACCCGGCAATTGATGCGACATTTTCTGTTCCAGCGCGCCGTTTTCTCTCCTGCTCGCCGCCAAATAAACGTGGTGAAATTTTCACATTTGACCTTACATAAAGAAAACCAATCCCTTTTGGTCCATTTATTTTATGAGCAGAAACCGATAGCAAATCAATATAGCTTTCGTCGACATTTATTTTTTCCATCCCATAGGCCTGGACAGCATCTGTATGAAATTTTGCCTGATGATCCTTCAAAAGCCGGCCAATTTCCGCAATCGGCTGGATCGTGCCAACCTCGTTGTTTCCATACATGACGGAAACTAATATGGTATCGTCCCTTAAGGCCTCCTGAAGATCGGAAATGGAAATCCTGCCTGTTTCATCAACTGGCAAATAGGTGACCACAAAGCCCATTTTTTCAAGCTTCTGACAGGCATGAAGCACCGCATGATGTTCTACCTGGGTAGTGATAATATGCTTTCCTAGATGCTGATAGCTTTCCGCAACGCCAAATAATGCCATATTGTCCGCTTCAGTACCGCCGCTAGTAAAAATAATCTCGTTTTCCTTTGCCCCAATGCTCCCCGCGAGTGCTGCCCGCGCCACATCAATATAGTGTCGCGCTTCCCTGCCAAAAGCATGGATGCTAGATGGATTTCCAAAAACAGATTTCATCGTCTCATGCATTTTTTCAATCACTTTTGGATGCATAGGAGAGGTCGCGGCATGGTCGAGATAAATTCGTTCCATTCTGACACCTCAAATCAACATATTTCTCTATTATTAGCTTCGTCATTAAATATAAAACATATAACCTTCCATTTCGCCATCTTCACTGTGGCTTGCTAGGTCTTCAAGGGTCGTGTTGTCCAATACACCCTTAATCGCGTCGCGGATCCGAATCCACAACTCTCGTTTGGCCGGCTCTTCGTCTTCTATTCCTTCAACCGGTGTAATCGGGCCCTCAAGCACACGAATCACATCCCCGGCAGTAATTTTGGAAGGCACATCTGTTAAAATGTAACCGCCGTAGGCACCTCTGATACTTTTCACCAGCCCGGCATTACGTAACGGTGCAATCAATTGCTCCAAATAATGCTCAGATAGGTCATTCGCTTGGGCTATTGTTTTTAAAGAAGTTGGCCCTTCTCCATAATTTTTTGCTAATTCAATCATAATTGTAAGGCCGTAGCGGCCCTTTGTAGATATTTTCATAAAATAACACCTCTATTTTTTTTAGAATCTATATTCAAAAAAATCCGTAGTATTTTGGTAGGCATTAGAATTATAACATATTCTTCTTTAATATGCTTTTCCACGAGGAAATGGTATTGTTAAGATATAGCAAAATATTTATTGGAGAGATTACTATGCAGCAAAAACCGTTGGCATTTCGAATGCGGCCGCGAACAATTGAAGAAGTTGCCGGCCAGCAGCATCTTGTCGGTGAGGGCAAGATCATTGCTAGAATGGTAAAAGCCAAGCAGCTGACCTCAATGATTCTGTATGGTCCTCCCGGGATAGGCAAAACCTCGATCGCGAGCGCCATTGCCGGCAGTACCAAATATGCCTTTCGAACGTTAAACGCCGTTACAAATAATAAAAAAGATATGGAAATTGTCGCTGCCGAGGCGAAAATGTCCGGAAAAGTAATCCTGCTGCTGGACGAGGTCCACCGGTTAGATAAGGCCAAGCAGGATTTTCTATTGCCCTATTTGGAAAACGGAATGATTGTATTGATTGGAGCAACAACCAGCAACCCTTATCATGCCATTAACCCGGCCATTCGCAGCCGCTGTCAAATTTTTGAACTAAAGCCATTAACACCCGATGAAGTTACGCAAACCTTAGTTCGGGCATTAGAGGATGAGGAACGAGGTTACGGCAGATTAAAAGTTGATATAACCGAGGAGGCACTTCAGCATTTTGCCCAAGGCTCAGGAGGAGATGTCCGGAGCTCTTTAAACGCCTTGGAATTAGCCATACTTTCGTCAGATCCAGATGAAAATGACATTATCCATATCGATGTGCAAACAGCTGAAGAATGCCTGCAGAAGAAAAGCATTGCCGCGGATAAAGACGGGGACGCCCATTACGATGTATTGTCAGGCTTCCAAAAATCAATCCGCGGCAGTGACGTAAACGCCGCCCTGCATTATCTTGGCCGATTAATTGAAGCCGGGGACTTAGTAAGCATCAGCCGCCGATTAATTGTGATTGCGTATGAGGATATTGGACTCGCCAACCCGCAGGCGGGAGCACGGACATTGGCGGCTATTGAAACGGCCGAAAGACTCGGCTTTCCTGAAGCCAGAATTCCACTTGCTAATGCGGTGATTGAATTATGCCTGTCGCCCAAATCCAATTCTGCTATTCTGGCGATTGATGCGGCCCTTTCCGATATACAAAAAGGAATATCCGGCGATGTCCCGGACCATTTAAAGGACGCCCATTACAGAGGAGCAAAAGAGCTTGGCAGAGGCATTGGCTACAAGTATCCGCATGACTATGAGAACGGGTGGGTACCGCAGCAATATCTGCCGGACCGGATCAAGAACAAACAATACTATCAGCCGAAAAAGACAGGAAAATTCGAACAGGCACTTGCATCTGTCTATGAAAAGCTTACACGAAAAAGTTAAATATGTATAAAAAAATGACGTGTACCCATTCACACGTCATTTTTTTATAAAATTATAATCAGCTGTTTTTAACCGAAAATTCTTCGCCAATCTGCTTTAATCTCAATTCAACGTCTTCTTCCGTTAACTCATGTTCCTTCACATACAAGTTCCTTGGGTGCACTCGGCATTCATGTGTGCAGCCCCTTAGGTATTTGTACTCACTTTCCTCTGAGCAAATAATTTGTTTATTGCATTCCGGGTTTGCACAATTTACATATCGTTCACAAGGTTCACCCGTGAAATAATCTTTTCCGACGATAACATGTTCAACACGGTTAACTGGTACACTGATCCTTCCGTCAAATACATAGCATTGTCCGTCCCACAGCTGTCCTTGCACTTCAGGGTCCTTCCCGTAGGTCACGATACCGCCATGTAGTTGCCCAACATCTTGAAAGCCTTCTTTTACAAGCCAGCCTGAAAACTTCTCGCAGCGAATTCCGCCTGTACAATAGGTCAAGATTTTTTTCCCTTCAAACTGCTGTTTATTTTCCCGAATCCAGTCCGGAAGCTCGCGAAAGGCTGTTATGTCGGGCCGAACTGCTCCTCTAAAATGACCTAATTCAAATTCATAGTCATTTCTGGCATCAATGACAACTGTCTCCGGATCCTGCATTGCCTCATAGAATTCTTTCGGACTCAAATGTTTACCGGTCGTTTCATTAGGATTGATATCGTCTTCTAAGCGAAGGGTGACAAGCTCCGGCCGATGGCGGACATGCATCTTTTTGAAGGCATGTTCATCCTCTTCATCAATTTTAAAAACCATATCAGCGAAACGTTCGTCTTGATGCATGATTTCCATATACTTTTCAGTCTGCTCGACCGTTCCCGATACCGTACCATTAATCCCTTCGGCAGCCACTAAAATTCGTCCTTTAAGTCCTAGTTCCTTACAGAACTGCAAATGCAGAGCGGCAAATTCCTCCGGATTCTCGATTGGTACATACATATAATATAGTAATACTCTATATGGTTTATTTTCTGTCATTTGGTACTGCCCCTATCTATGTTAGTAAATTCTCCCTTGCCTGATCCACTTGGTGGCAACCCATTTTTCACCTTCGGATACCGGCACACTGGTGTGTAAGGATAGTCGATCGACTTGTCCCTTACTATTCCCATAATGAAAGTAAACAGCTGTTCCTTTCTTCGGAACAATCGATACCCCTAGCTTTGAGAATACGGTTTCTCCTCCTGAAGCGACATCATTTAAATAGATTAAAAAGGTGCCGATCCGCTGTCCCCCTTTATCTTCTATAACCTGGTTGGCCGGGAAATAATCGAAGTGGGGTTTATATTCCTCGCCTATTTTATAGTTCAAAACCTGCAGCCCTTCACCATTTTCAATCGGATAGCCGGTTAATTCTGCAATTCTTTTCTCAATTGTGGAGACGTGTCCATTTTCATTGATTGTAAAATACATTCCTTTGCTCGTTCTGCCAGAAGCTGCACGGTTCTCCCCAGTGTTTTTATCAATAACATGAGAAGGCTGTAGTCTTTCCCTTGAAAGGCTGATCAGTTTGTCACATTCTTCGTCGCTTAATACATTATCTAAATGCAGAATAAATGGATACTCGACTCTAGAAAGCACCTTAATTTCCCGGTCCCCTGCATATAGTTTAATGCCCTTTTGGCCGATTTCAGGAATTTCATAATAATAAGGGCTTTGCTTATCAGCTGTTACAATCGATTGGTTTCCACTAATACGCAATAAAGTCCTTAAGGCAAATGTTTCATCGAATCCCTTTTTAATCATCGCATCGACGATTTTCTCCGGGCTTGCACCACTATTTAATGTCTGTATGATCCAATCTTTAAATTCGCTGGAGATATGCTCGATTTTTTCCACTCTATATTTCTCCTTTTAGAACGAGTACCAAACAATTATCTCTTAACAACAAGAAAATTACCAGCGATGGATATCCTTGTTCCCGCCCGAATTACCCTTTTAGGTTATAGAAATAGCCCGTAAAACCAGGCCGGCTTGCCCCGTGGAGTAAGTCAGGGTTTAACATACCCATATTTCAATTCATCTTCTTTTGCATCATAATCAACATGTAAATCATGCCCATCGAAATACCAGATATCACCGTCTTCGACAAAGAAAAGGATCCCATCCAGATCAGTACTGGCTGCTATTTTTAAAGGCTCCTCTTGAGTAAACGCCAAAGAATACCCCTTTTGAATAGGACTATTTCCATAAACTTGCGTATAAAATCGCAGTTTATCTCCTGCCTGAAGGCCAATATCTTCTTTAAACCATTTTAATGCCTGATTGCTGATTTTAATTTCCATAAATAAGTCCTCCAGATAATTTTTTATTAAATAGTTTGCCCAGAGCATTTCACTATAATTGGAAAAAAGAAGCTGTCTCAACAGCTAGGATGAGACAGCCCTATTTCACCTGATTATGCAGCAACATCCCGTTTTTTGAACACAAAGAATGCCAAGAATTGAAAAATAATAAAATAAATAACCAGAATAGAGATTGAAAAATTCATCGTCATCCCCTCAACCATCGGGGTTCCTTCAAAGTACTGCATTAAATTTGTATTAGCAAATAGAATATATTTCGCCCAGGCAAACTTAAGCGACAGGAGCGCGGTAAATTGTGCTCCAGTAAATAATAAGAAAATAGATAAACCGATGGCAAGTGAACTGTTTCGGAAAACAGAAGAAATCATGAACGCCATCGTCGCAAGCATAATCATATCAATGGAGCTTAAACCATAATAGATTAATAAATGGACCACGATATTTTGCTCGGTAACCGTACCGTTATGGTAGTTTAAATACGGAGCGGCATGCTCGGGCATTCCGAATAACAGTGCGCCAAGGGCCGTCGAAAACACAAATAAAATTGCCAGCATGGTCAGCGCAAACAATAGAACAGTCAGATATTTTGATATTAATATTTTGCTGCGATTGATTGGCCGAATCAACAGCAGTTTAATGGTACCCCAATTAAATTCACTTGCTACAATTCCGGCGGAAATGATAATCGTAAACAAGCCAGCCAGCGTGATGAGTTCAGATGCTTGTTTGACAAACGACCAAACATTAAATTTTTCCTTTTCCGGAAGATTATGTTTAATTCGATAGTCATTGATGGCGATTTCCTCTTTGAAAAAATCCTGCTCTATTTTGGTCCTGCTCTGTTCCATCTGCTTCTTTAAGGCATCGTTTTCTTCCTGCAATGTTTGCTGCCAATTCTTATCCGGACCAGCATTAGAGCCAGTTTCTTGATATTTAAAAAAGGCACCGACGATGCAGGTTATGACAATCAGCAGCGCAATCATGACATAGGTGCCGGGGCGCCGAAAAATTTTCATCCATTCATTTTTTATTAAATTAAACATGGGCTTCCGCCTCCTTTTCTTTCGTTACTTCAAGGAAGCGGTCCTCTAAAGTTTTCGCTGTTTCCTTTATGCCAAAAATTTTAATTTCTTCTTGGACGAGGATTTTAACCAGATTTGGGATATCTTCTTTTGAAAGACTGACAGATATTCCGTTTCGTGACAGATTTGCCTCTGCATCTGGGAAGTTAGCGTGTACGATTGATAGCGCCGTTTCGCTCGGAATTACTTCCAATTCATGAAACGTTTCATTACCTTGAATGAATTCCTTCACCTGCTGGACATCTATCAATTGCCCATTTTGAATAATGCCGATTCGGTCACACATCATTTCCATCTCGGACAAGAGGTGGCTGGAAACGATGACCGCCATGTTTTTCTCACGGGCCAACAGCCGGACATAATCACGGATTTCTCTTATTCCTGCCGGATCAAGGCCGTTTGTCGGTTCATCAAGAATCAATACCTCTGGGTCATGTAATAGACATTGTGCAAGGCCCAATCTTTGGCGCATCCCAAGAGAATAGGTCTTCACCTTGTCATGGATTCGGTCCGACAGTCCAACCAATTCCACTACTTCAGCAATTTTCTCTTTCGTAATTCCCTTTGACATTCTTGCATAATGAATCAGATTTTGATAGCCAGACAAAAACTTGTACATTTCTGGATTTTCGACGATGGCCCCAACATGGCGGACGGCGTCTTCAAATTGTGTTTTAATGCTGGAACCGCCAATGGCGATGTCCCCAGAGGTAATCGCCATTAAACCAACAATCATGCGGATGGTCGTTGTCTTTCCTGCGCCGTTTGGACCTAAAAATCCAAAAACTTCGCCTTTATTCACCTGAAAGCTGATATCGTCAATAATCGTTCTCCCTTTAATCACTTTGGTTACGTTTTTTAATTCTACGATTGATTCCAAAGATTTTCTCCCCTCTCTTCGAGTGCCCTTACATTTTAACCTAACAGCTAAAATTTTCCTACTAATTCACTAATGATCTTAACTTAATTTTGGGAGTGAATTAAACGGCTGAAGACGGAAAGAAACTAGGGCTGGAGACTGAAAATGATTAAAATATCGAAAAAAACGGAAGGACAACAATGGTCAGGCAAAGAAAAAAAACGGCCAGTGCCCCCAATTTTTGTTTTTCCTTCCACAATGTTATGCCAAAACCAAAGGAATAAAGGATAATGACTAACAACACAGCGAATGATAGTATTCTCACGTTATTTCTCCACCTTTAAGTTTTTCTTTGGACTTTTACCGAAATCTATTATTTCAACTTCGGGGTATACGGATATTTCTGCTTTTAAATACGATTTCGTCCAATTGAATTTTTCAAATTCCTGATTGGTTCCAAAATATTTCCGAGCGTAAAAAGACAACGGATATGGGGCACCTTTTAATTCTTTTTGTGTTTTTTTCAAAAACTTCTCAAGTTCCGTTTTAAAATGGCTGGCGATTTGCTTTTTTAAGACTTCTTGATTTTTCCTTTTAGCAAAGTCAATCCTCGAGGGATTTGACATAATTTCAAATTTTAAGGGTATGCTGATAAAAATCTTTGGACGAGACCCCTTTAGGTCCATTTTGACTTGATTGTTTTCTTTTTTTATCACTCTAACGGCAAATGATTTTCGTTTGCCTGGAAAGGGATTAGGTATATCAAGAAAAAAATCACTCATGTTTGTTGTATCATCAAGAATATTGACCATACTTGTTTCCTGACCGGTTAACTTTCCAATCATTACTCCGTTTCTAAACACTGCCGAACCGATAAATTGAGTATCATCGAACTCCCCGGATGCATTCAGCTGCCCGGCAAAATATTCATCTTCCCCTTTAAATTTAGGATGCTTTTCCCTAACAGCTGATGTGTTCATCGCTAAAAAAAGGTCGGCTCCTCCATCTGTTGTCTTAAAAAAGCGGAAAAGAGTAGAATCGGGGATCAGACCATTTTCTATACCATGGTCAATCATGTATTGAAAGTACTTATGCGGCCGGGTCTCCATTCTTGGTTTATTTTTCAAAAAATACTTAGCGGCCTTTTCTTTTGATACTGCCAAATAGGCGTTCATGCGAATTTCTTTATCAAAGACTACGTCATTAAGGATATTATAAAATTTTGGATCCTTCGCAAATTCCTCGGAAACCACGATAATCTTTAATAAATCATAACTAATAATTCGCGAGACAACCGAATTTGCCGTCACTTTTGCGGCAATGATATCGTTGGCATCAAAGGAAACAATCTCTCTAGGCTTTTCCGTTGAACCGCCGCCGCCTTGCTGACTCCCTACTTCCGGGTTAGCAAGCAGCATGGTCACTTTGATTTTCCCTTTATGGTAGGAACGATCAATGCCAAGTCCAATCACATAGGATTTATCCTCCATTTCCTCACGATCCCAGCAGCCTGTTAAAGAAAAAGCAATCACGACTATCAACAAAAATTTACATACTGTTCTTGTTTTTTGCATGTTTAAATTCTCCTTTTAACAAGGCAGACAGCCATAATAGCAGGGCAATGGCAGAAAACACGGGACCGGATATCGTACCAATCAACGGTTTTAGTTCCTGTGCCACCTCAATTGGATTGTTTGGCATATTACCAATCAATAAATAAAGGGTAGCAAGCAGTGGAATCAAGTATTCAAAGTCCTTGATTTTGAAAATATGACCAAACATCAGGGCAATTATATACAAAAAAGCAGCGAAACGGATAAAGACTCCCATTATCCAGATGACAAAAAAGAATATTTCGATATTGGGAATATAACTTCCCAGTGAGATATAGCGAATCGTCGTATGAAATGGATAACCCATTCCCCCTAAAGATTGGTCCATTAAACAAATGAAAAATAGCGTTGCAACACTAGTTTGAATACTGACACAAAAATAGGCAATCCAAGTGCCTTTACGAAATTCCTTATTTGACTTCAAGTAAGGAACAAGCATGGTAAGCATAAAAAATTCAGCAAACATCGATATTCTTTGTGAGCTTTGCTTTAAAATAGCAAGTTTTCCCGCCCCCCAAATTGGCAGCAAGGCTTGAATATTGCTATCTTGAGTACTTAATAATAACGCAACAATGAAAGAGATAATGACATAAAAAATAATCAAATAAGAAACCGACCCGATATGCTGAATTCCTTTCTTCGCTCCATAAGCACAAATCGTCATTAAAATGGCAAAAAGAACCAACAAGGGTGTCGTATTAAAATAAAATGCCCGAATGATATTGGAATAATCTCGCGTATCGAACGAAAAGGCAAATGAACTGAGAACAAAAATAACAAGGCAAACAAAAAAACCAAAATAACGGCCAAGTAATTTTTGAACCACATAAAACAAGTTTTCCCCCTTAAATAAAGACATTGTTTTAATCAACAAAAAGAGCGGGATGAAGAAGAATACAGCCGATAAAAGTGGAATCATCCACGCCGCATTTTGGGCCATATTATATAAACGGGCTGGTGTTTCTTCAGTCGCTTTTAAACCGACCATCATAATCGCGATTGATACATACTCTCGAATACCAAGTTTTCCCCGCTGCTGTTTCATGCTTATCTTAATCCTTTCTTTGTTTCACCATATCTTTCGGCTTTAGATACCCCGGGCGTAACCTTTGATTCATAGGTACTGGACGGATGATTAAGTCCCTTCCCGAAGAGAAATGCGGGGTCATCGGTGCAAAGTAAGGGACACCGAATGACTTTATTGAAACCAAATAAAAGAGACCCAAAACCATTAATGCCCCCATACCATAAATCCCCATAAAGCCTGCGGCAAAAATAAACAAAAAGCGGCATAAACGAATCGCAAAATTCATACTGGTATCACTGATAATAAAGGAACTTAACCCGCTTAAGGCAATGACGATGATGACAATTGGACTGATAATGTTGGCTTGAACTGCAGCCTGGCCCAAAATCAAAGCTCCGACAATCCCGATCGTTGGCCCAATCGGAGAGGGCACGCGCAGTCCCGCTTCCCGAATCAGTTCAAAGGCCAGTTCCATCATGAGAATTTCAATGATGGAAGGGAAAGGGACTCGTTCTCTTGTACCAGCCATGGCCATCAACAAATCAGGCGGAATCATCCCGACATGATAGTTTGTTATCGCAATATAAAAGGAAGAGGAAAACATTGAGATAAATAATGCCATAAATCGCAAAAGCCGAATGAAATTACCATACGGTGTCCGCAGGTAATGGTCTTCCGGTGAATGGAACAAGGCCCAAAAGGTTGCCGGCAAAACAAGGCAGTTAGGCGAGTTGGACATCAACAAAATAATGTGGCCCTCTTCTATAAATGACACCGCCCGGTCAGGGCGTTCCGTGTTTAAAATGGTCGGAAACAACGATCTTGGCCGTTCCTCAAGGTACTGCTCCAATATGCTTAAATCGATAATACTGTCAGTATTCAAAGATTCAAGCTTATCCTTTATCGTCTTCAGCAATTCATCATTCACTAGGTCTTGTTCATAAACGATCAACACGTCATTCCTGGAGCGTTTAGAAACGACGTGCGCCTCTATAATTAAGTTTTCATTTTTAATCTTTTTCCGGATTAACGAAATATTATCGACCAGCTTTTCGTTAAAGGCTTCCTTGGCCCCTCTGACAATTACTTCGTTATCCGATTTTTCAATGCTGCGTCCTTGGACTTTCGATGTTCCAAATAAATAACATTGAGGATCACCATCGATAATTAGCGCGGTAAAGCCACTGGTGATGGTCTCCGTAATTTCTCCTATTTGGGTGCTTGTCCGCTCAATTGGGAAGGTAACAATCTCTTGAATCTCTCTTATTGGCTGATTGCTTTCAATAAGAGGCCCGAAAATATTTTTCCGAATTTGTTCTAAGTCGACCATGGTACTGATGTACAGTAAAAATGCACGGCGATTAAGGGCACGGATGGTGAAGTCGTGTATCTTGACATCAAAGTTTTTTGGAATTGAAAAGATGGACTTAAAAGTTTCTAAATTTTGCTCATAATGACTGCTTATATCCTGTTCTTTTAAATGAATTCTTTGTTGGTTTGATTGTTCGTAAAATTGAGGTTCCGTTTTAAACAAATTGCGAAGCGGCTTTAAAAAGCTTTTTTTCATCATAAACCACCCCACCCAATTTTTTTATAGCTTTCCAATTTTAGGGACATTTATGATTTTTTAGCAAAAAAAAGCCCTAAGCATTTTTTGCTTAGAGCTTGGTAAACTATTTCTCATCTGCTACGCGCACGATTTTGATATCTTTTAGTAATTCTCTGACCACATAGCTTGCCATGATTAACCCACATGCAGATGGCACGAATGCATTAGAAGATGGCGGCATTTTGGCTTTCCGAATCTCAGCTTTTTCGTTTCCAACAACTTTTCTAACATCCTCACGAATAACAATCGGGCTTTCATCTGAGAAGACAACCGGAATGCCTTTGTGAATTCGTTCTTTACGCAATTTTGTTCTAATTACCTTAGCAATCGGGTCTGTATGCGTCTTTGAAATATCCGCAATTTTGAAGCGGGTGGGATCCATTTTATTGGCTGCACCCATACTCGATATAATAGGGATATTTCGCTTTAAACATTCTTTCATCAAATGGATTTTATACATGATTGTATCTGAAGCATCAACAACAAAATCTAACTTGTGGCCGAAAATTTCTTCATATGTTTCCTCTGTATAAAACATCTTTAGGGAAATAACTTCACAATCGGGATTAATATCCTTAATCCGCTCCTCCATAATTTCAACCTTAGGTCTGCCTACAGTGGACAGCAAGGCAATTAATTGGCGGTTAACATTAGTAATGTCAACATCGTCTTTATCTATCAACACTAGACGGCCGACTCCAGAACGGGCAAGCGCCTCCGCGGCAAAAGAACCGACGCCGCCAATCCCTAATACGGCAACCGTGCTGTTTTTCATTATATCAAGGCCTTCTTTACCAATTGCAAGCTCATTACGAGAAAATTGATGCAGCATAGTGTTCACTCCAAAAATTGAATTCGATTTATTTTATTATTTTTTCACCTTAAAAAATATATCATACTTTCCTGAAAACAGAAGCACCTAGAATGATTTTTTTATCTTTTGGATAATATCTTGATAATCCTCATAGGTGTCTGCATCTAAAATGGTCCCTTCATCGTCTATGGGAATTTGGAAATGTTTATCGGCAAACTTAAATATAGCCTTTGCCCCTTGATCTCCAGTTATTTCACCAACATATAAAAACAGCTGTGAAGATATAAAAACTGGATGTCCTGGAATACTGTTGTAGATTGGCTGAATAATGTACTTTGATTGAATTGCGTTCGTTTCCAAGATTGTCTGGATCATTTGTTGTATGGTTGACTTCTTAAGTAAAGGCTGATCGCCCAGAAAGACCATTAGACCGCATGTTTCATCATTGCATTGCTGAACAGCTGTTTTTATTGAACTGCTTAAACCTTCATGAAAATTAATATTGCTAACCCATTCAAAACGCTGATCAGGAATATGTATGGCATCTTTAATTTTATTTTCATTGTGTCCGATTATTGCCATCACATTTTCAAAAGGGAACGATAAAACATTCCTTAGCACCAGTTCAAGCATGGGAATCCCTTGGATAGGCAGCAAAGGCTTAAAATCCCCCATCCTTGAGGAGGTACCAGCAGCCAAAACAACCGCTTTTATGGGAAGGAAATTAACCATATTTATTCCCCCATTTGACTCATCGCTAATTTCATCGCATATTGGTAAACGAGTTGAAACGCAACCTGCTGCTCCCTTGCTGCTCTTGCAACATCCTCATATTCCGGTGCTTGGTGGAGGATTTTATTCCCCCTGCATGCCTGCTTCACCTTAATTGGCCCATAGGGGGTTTCAACCTCAATAAATCTCCTGTCTAGGATATTGCGGCTCCACATGCTTCTTCGGACCCCTAAAGTAGTAGTCTCTTCCAATAAAATTTGTTCACAGCGGTCCGCCAGGTTTAAGGATACCAAAACGGTTACAAGGGTGCCTGGCCGATTTTTCTTCATGTAAACAGGGGTATAAAAAACATCAAGTGCTCCTGCAGCCAGCAGACGTTCCATTGCAAACCCAAGACCCTCTCCAGTCATATCATCAAGCTGGGCCTCCAATATATAGATAGATTCCCTATCCTGATTGGTTACAGTCTTAGGGGTTGGCTGAATGTCCGAAGGCGAAATGAGTAATGCTCGAAGGACATTTGGGTGGTCTTTTTCACCGGCACCATACCCCACCTTGTCAACAATAAGACCACCAATAGGCATAAATTTTTTTACAAGCGCCCGCAAGATTGCTGCCCCTGTTGGTGTGGTCAATTCTCCTTTGAGGTTTAGTTCTGCAAGCGGAATCCCTTTTAACAGCTCAAGCGTAGTTGGTGCCGGTATCGGGTAAGATCCTTGCACCGTCATCTTATGGCCAAAGCCTGCCGGAACAGGAGAAGCCAATATTTCTGTGATTTCGAGACTTTCAAGCGCTAGGCAGAAGCCAATGATTTCGATTATAGAAGCTATTTCAAAATAAACCTCATTGGAGTCGATACCATTTAGCTTTCCTTTGGCATTTGCGAATTCATGAAATATTGCCAAACTGCATTCCATTGTTTTAACTGGGAGCTCACTTTCTGCAATTATTTTAGATATCTCATGCGTACTCTGATGTTGATTTTTTTCCGATTGGTAAAAGATGCTTATTTTTTTTGCAGCAATGCCTTGATTCGTCCTGTTATGTACTTCGATTCCAAACGGCTCTATTGGTAACTTTCTCAAATGATCAACTATGTAAGAGATGTCGGCTCCTAAATCGATTAGTGCGGCCAAAGCCCTGTCCCCGGCAATGCCAAAAGTACAATCAAAATAGAGCGTCTTCATGGTTAATCCCTCCATTTCCAAGCGATAGGGCACATATAACCCCCTCCATGCTACCGAGCTGGCGCATTTTCCATGTGTTCGGGCTCATATAACCCTTCTATGCTACCGAGCTGGCGCATTTTCCATGTGTTCGGGCTCATATAACCCTTCTATGCTACCATATTGGCGCATTTTCCATGTATTCGGGCTCATATAACCCCTCTATGCTACCAAGTTGGCGCATTTTCCATGTATTCGGGCTCATATAACCCCTCTATGCTACCAAGTTGGCGCATTTTCCATGTATTCGGGCTCATATAACCCCTCTACACTACCAAGTTGGCGCATTTTTCATGTGTTCGGGCTCATATAACCCCTCTACACTACCAAGTTGGCGCATTTTCCATGTGTTCGGGCTCATATAACCCCTCTACACTACCAAGTTGGCGCATTTTCCATGTGTTCGGGCTCATATAACCCTTCTATGTTACCGAGCTGGCGCATTTTCCATCTGTTCGGGCTCATATAACCCTTCTATGCTACCGAGTTGGCGCATTTTCCATGTGTTCGGGCTCATATAACCCCTCTACACAAGTTGGCGCATTTTCCATGTGTTCGGGCTCATATAACCCCTCTACACTACCAAGTTGGCGCATTTTCCATGTGTTCGGGCTCATATAACCCCTCTATACAACCAAGCTGGCGCATTTTCCACGTGTCGGGCTCATATAACCATTTTATACTACCGTGTTGGCGCATTTTCCATGTATTCGGGCTCATATAACCATTTTATACTACCGTGTTGGCGCATTTTCCATTATGTTCGGGCTCATATAACCCCTTTTTGCGACCAGGTAGTCAAATTCCCTTTGGATTGGTCGATTACATATAGCAATATACCATTTTTAAAATAAAAACCTTCTGCCATCAATGACAGAAGGTGTGTTTGTGAAAAAAACGAAGAGTCCCAATGGTGCCGTCGCTTTTTGATCCTTCGTTTTGATCCCGCACTCAGCAGGGGGGTGTCCTATTCCTGTTATTGTAAGTCCCCTTACTCGCAATGGAGTGGGGCATTTACGCATTCAGAAAACTCCGGACTCCCAAATAAACAATGTTCGGTCAAAACTTCAGGTAACACAACGTACATTTCAGGACTCTTCTTGATTGACTTAATCATAGCATATTTTCAAAGCACCTTCAAGGTGACCATGTAAGCTAATGCCTGCTATTTATTAATTTTTAGTGACAAATTGAGTTCCTGTAATTGGGCCTCGGAAACCTCGCTTGGTGCTGCCATTAGCAGGTCGCTTGCGCTCGCTGTCTTAGGGAAGGCAATCGTATCGCGAAGGTTGGTGCTGCCAGCTAACAGCATCACCAATCTGTCGAGTCCAAGGGCGATTCCGCCATGCGGTGGTGTACCGTATTCAAAGGCATTCAGCAGGAAGCCAAATTGTTCTTTGGCCTGTTCAGGTGTGAAACCAAGAACACTGAACATTTTCTCCTGAATATCCCGTTCAAAAATTCTTAACGACCCGCCGCCTAGCTCATAGCCGTTTAATACAAGGTCATAGGCTTGAGCGCGGACTTTGGAAGGTTCAGTATCTAAGTACTCCAGGTCTTCTCTAAAAGGCATCGTGAACGGATGATGGGCAGCATAATAGCGGCCATCTTCTTCTGAGAATTCAAGCAGCGGCCAGTCTGTCACCCATAAGAAATTGAACAGGCTTTGGTCGATTAGCTCTAATTCCTTGCCAAGCTTTAACCGTAACGCTCCCAGCGAGTCAGCTACTACACTCTTTTTATCAGCTACAAACAGCAGTAGGTCACCTTCGGAAGCCTCTAGTGTAGCTTTCAGGGCTGCAGCATCTTCTTCAGAGAAGAACTTTGCAATCGGCCCTTTTAGTCCATCTGCTTCTGCTTTAAGCCAAGCAAGACCTTTCGCTCCGTAAACAGCCACAAATTCAGTAAGTGCATCGATATCTTTACGGGAGTATTTATCTGCCGCGCCTTTTACATTGATTGCCTTCACTTGGCCGCCGCTTGAAACTGCCGAAGCAAACACTTTAAATCCAGACTCTTTCACGATTTCAGATACATCCACTAACTCCAAACCAAAGCGGGTATCCGGCTTATCTGAACCGAAGCGGCTCATCGCCTCGTCATAGCCCATGCGCGGGAATGGCGCTGACACCTCTACACCTTTTACTTCCTTCATCAGTTTGGACATCATTTTTTCCATCAAGGCCATAATGTCCTCTTGACTTAAAAAGCTTGTTTCAATATCGATTTGTGTGAATTCCGGCTGGCGGTCTGCACGCAAGTCTTCGTCGCGGAAGCAGCGGGCAATTTGATAGTAGCGTTCTACGCCGCCGACCATCAATAATTGCTTAAACAGCTGCGGTGATTGCGGCAGTGCGTAGAATTCACCAGGATGCACGCGGCTTGGAACTAAATAATCACGGGCTCCTTCTGGTGTACTTTTGGTCAAAATCGGTGTTTCAATATCCAAAAAACCTTCCGCATCAAGGAAGTTCCTGATTTCTTTTGTCACTTGGTGACGCATCTTTAATGTTTCAAAAATGACCGGACGGCGGAAGTCTAAATAACGGTATTTCAGGCGGACATCCTCAGAAGCGTCAGTCCTGTCAGAAATGGTAAATGGAGGTGTTTTTGCCTCGTTAATGATCGTTACCTTTTCTGCTTGAACTTCAATTTTTCCCGTTTTAAGATTTTCATTAATTGTTCCAGGTTCGCGGGCAATGACTGTGCCGACTACATCAAGAACATATTCATTACGGATTTTTTCCGCAGTTTCTAAAGCTTCTTTTGAAACATCCGGATTGAAAACAATCTGAACAATGCCGGATCTGTCGCGCAAATCGATAAAAATTAATCCGCCAAGGTCGCGTCTTCTTTGAACCCAGCCCTTTAATGTTACTTTTTCCCCAACTGCGGTCTCTGGAACTTCACCGCAAAAATACGATCTCCCAAACATGCTAAAAATCCTCCTTTATGCTTTTAAACCTTGAAAATAGTTGACGAGGGAATCCAGTTCAACCTCTACCTGTTCACCTGTCTCCATATTTTTTACATTAATTTTATTGTTTTTTAATTCATCATCGCCAAGTACTGCTACATAACGAGCTTGTAATCGGTCAGCAGCCTTGAATTGCGCTTTAATTTTTCGATTTAAATAATCCCGCTCTGCGGAAAAACCAGCCAAACGAAGCTGTTGCAGAAGGCCGACTGTATAATCCTTTGCTTCCTCTCCAAGTGCGGCAAGGTAGCAGTCAATCCCTTGATTGATTTCCATTTCAATGCCTTCTGCTTTAAGAGCGGCAATGAAACGCTCAATACTCAAAGCAAAACCGATGCCCGGCGTTTCCGGACCGCCGATTTCCTCCACCAACCCGTTATAGCGGCCGCCCCCGCAGAGTGTCGTAATGGCACCAAAGCCCTCGGCATTACTCATAATTTCAAAGGCAGTGTGGTTGTAATAATCCAGACCACGGACAAGGTTTGGGTCAACCTCAAATTCAATATTAAGATGGGTTAAATACTGCTGTACTTTTCCAAAATAAGCTTTGGATTCTTCATTGAGATAATCAATGATGGACGGAGCCGTCTTCATTAGCTCATGGTCGCGGTCCTGCTTGCAATCCAAAATTCGAAGCGGATTTTTTTCCAAACGGTTTTGACAGTCCGAACAAAACTCACCGATTCTTGGTTTGAAATGATTGATTAACGCCTCACGGTGCGTATTTCGGCTCTCCTTGTCACCAAGGCTGTTAATAATCAGCTTCAGCTTTGATAAGCCCATTTCTTTATATAGATTCATCGCAAGCGAAATGACTTCTGCATCAATCGCCGGGTCGTTGCTGCCTAATGCTTCAACCCCAAATTGGACAAATTGGCGGAAACGGCCAGATTGGGGACGTTCATAGCGGAACATTGGCCCCATATAATAAAGCTTGACCGGCTGGCCGGGAAGCCCAAACATCTTTTTCTCCACAAATGCCCGTACCGTAGATGCCGTTCCTTCAGGTCTTAGGGTAATACTGCGGCCGCCACGATCTTCAAAAGTATACATCTCCTTTTGAACGATATCCGTCGTGTCACCGACACCTCTGGAAAAAAGGTCCGTATGTTCAAAAATAGGTGTTCGGATTTCCTGGTATTGATACTTTTCACAAAGTTCTCTTGCCTTTTTCTCAATCCTTTGCCACAGCTCCACTTCGCCAGGCAATATATCTTGCGTTCCTCTTGGTATGTTAATCGACATAGTCGAAGACCTCCTTTGTAATAATTTTTTATGTATGGATGTTTTTAGGCAAAATAAAAAACTCCCATCCCTTGTATAAAAACAAGGGACGGAAGTTTATTCCGCGGTGCCACCCTAGTTGAAGCGCGCTGAAGTTCAGCGGCTTCCTCTCAAACAGTTAACGCCTGTCACGTTCTTCTCCTAATAGAGGGACAACCTTTTTCAGAGAGAAACCTACGGAGTGTTCATTCATTAAGATTCATGCAAAAATGCTTTCAGCCCAGGGCATTTTCTCTCTTTTCATGGATTGACTTAACTACTATGCTCCATCATTGGTTTTATGCAAATAATATTTTGATTATTTAATAATAATACGGAGCAACAGCAACTTTTGTCAAGCAAGTTTTAAGATCGCTCCAAACGTTTTTTTAGCTTTCTAACATCCCTCATCGTTAATCCAAATTCAGATGCAAGCTCATAGGAACCAGAATGCTGTTCTTTTTCAATAAAATCATGGAAATCCATTCCGAACAGCCGGCCATTCATCGATTGGATGTTCATTCCCTTGTCACTTGACCGCATCGCAAATCCCCCCTGTTAAACTTCCTTTTGTGTTTATTATTTCCATCAGTGGAGAAAAAATTTCATGCTATTTCGTTTTTTCGAAAAAGGTTACCCAAAAATGACCATTTAAGGAATGATTTTCAGTACATTTTACGTTAAAATAAAATGGTAAAGGAGGAAGATATGCACAGAAGGTTAAGTCTGCTATTATTATCTATCATTCTTTTTTTGGGGGCCTTCCTGCCTGAAGGAAAAAGCAGCGCTGCAAGCGGCAGCGTATCGATTGCTGTGGATTCGCTTAATGTACGCACCGGTCCCGGTTTAAGCTATCCATTATTGAAGCAAGTGAACCGCGGCGAAACATTTCCAATCGTAAAAGAACAAGGCGAATGGATACAAATTCAAGTTTCCTTTGCCAAAACAGGCTGGGTAGTCAATTGGCTCGTAACAAAGGATAATGAACAAACAGCCAAGGCCGTCTCCTCTTCCAGTCAATCTGCTGCAACTGCCAATTCCAATCAATTAAGAATCCGAACCGGCCCAGGGACAAGCTTCCGCGTCATCGGTTCTTTAACAAAAGGGCAAGAGGTTAAGGTAATTGACCAAAATGAAAATTGGTACAAAATCTCCTCAATGTTCGGAGAGGGCTGGGTTGCGAAGGAATTTATTGATTTAAAAGCAGCGGGTCAGCAGGAAAATAGTTCAACTACTAATGCTGGTAGTAAAACAAGTACTCGTGCCGGTACCGATACGGGCAGTGTAATTGGCGACACGTTAAATGTAAGGCAGTCACCAGATGCAGCAAGTCCGGTTATCGGGAAACTGACAAAAGGGACAAGTGTGGCGATTTTATCCCAGCAAAATAAATGGGTACAGGTTAGCTATTTAAATGTGAAGGGCTGGGTCAGCGCTGAATTTATTAACCTTGATTCAGAGGCCTCAAAAAATACAGCTAAAAGTAAGCAAACAACCGGTATATCCGGTTTGGTTACGGCCGATAGTTTAAGAGTTCGCTCCGAGGCCACTTTAAATTCCTCAGTCATTGGAACAGTTACAAGAGGACAGCGCTTTACTATCGTTGAAGAGAACAATAACTGGGCAAAAATAGAGTTGAAATCCGGCAGCTTCGGCTGGATATCCGGTTTTTATCTGGATAAGACAGGAACAAAAACCTCTGCGGATGCTGGCCAAACTGTAAAGGAAAATGCCATCAGCATTCTGCAAAATGGAACTAACATCCGTAAATCGCCTAGCGTACAATCAGATGTAGTGGTGCGTGCAAATGAAGGAGAAACTTATTCTGTCAGCAGCGTGCAGAATGATTGGTATGAAATTAAACTTAAAGATGGAAGTACTGCTTATATAGCCGGCTGGGTCGTCTCGGCTAACGGCTCTGCACCGCAGATTGAGAAAGCGGGAGCAGAAGGGTATTTGAAAAATAAAACGATTGTCCTTGACCCTGGCCACGGCGGCGGAGACAACGGAACAACGGGAGCGGGCGGGACATTAGAAAAGGATTTGACACTTCGGACTGCACGTCTTTTATATGATAAATTGAAGGCAGCCGGAGCAAATGTTTATCTTACAAGAAACAACGATTCCTTTATCTCCCTGCAGTCACGGGTTGGAATGGCCCATTCATATAATGCCGATGCGTTCGTCAGTCTCCATTATGACAGTGACTTAGATCGAAGCGTGCGCGGAATTACAGGCTATTATTATCATGTCTATCAAAGAAATCTGGCTGACACCTTATACAACGCTGCGGTAGGACAAGCTAAACTGAAAAATCGCGGAGTTCGCATTGGCGATTATCATGTCATTCGGGAAAATAATCAAAAAGCTGTGCTTATGGAGTTAGGTTATTTAAGCAACCCGGAAGAAGAAATGACTTTGAACTCAAGCACTTACCAAGAAAATGCAGCATCAGGGTTATACGAGGGACTTGCAAGATATTTCAAGGCAAATTAAATGAAAACTCGCCGATTGGCGAGTCCGATAGGACGAAGACAGAGGCGTAGTTGAATTTATGCGTTAGGAAAGTATAAATTTGTGAAAATTTATACTTCCTATTAGCTAAAAGAGACTGACCAGGTCAGTCTCTTTTTAACGCATGAAAGCAGTTATTTACTTTCGACAATTAACGTTACCGGGCCGTCGTTAGTTAACTGCACATCCATCATAGCCCCGAATTGACCGGTTTCGACATGAACACCTTTTTCACGTAATAAACGATTGAAGGTTTCATAAATTTCCACCGCATATTCGGGTCTCGCCGCTTTGATGAAGCTTGGCCGTCTTCCGTTGCTGCAATCCCCGTAAAGGGTAAATTGCGAAACGGACAAAATCTCCCCGCCAACATCCAGCAAGGACATGTTCATTTTTTCGTTCGCATCCTCAAAAATTCTTAAATTGACGATTTTATCTGCAAGATAAGCAGCATCCTCTATCTTATCGTCATGGGTGACTCCAACAAGCAGGACAAGACCTTTCTCAATCTGCCCAATCACCTCGCCACCCACCGTCACCTTGGCCGCCTTGCTACGTTGAACTACTATTCGCATCACAAAAACTCCTTTAATTCATCATCCGGCGAACCGAGTAAATATCGGAAATCTGTTTAATTCGTTCAACGACCTTTTGTAAATGAGCGACATTATGAATCGCAATGGACATGTTAATCATCGCCATCTTATTGCGGTCCGTTTTGCCGGATACGGCAGAGATATTTGTTTTCGTCTCGTTCACAGCCTGCAGAACCTCATTTAACAGCCCTCTCCGGTCATAGCCGCTGATTTCAATATCAACATTGTATTCTTTCCGGTCATTTAAGGCAGATTCCCATTCTACCTGAATAAGTCTCGACTGGGCATCACCGGTGTCAATATTCGTACAATCCGAACGGTGAACGGAAACGCCGCGCCCTTTCGTAATATAGCCGACAATTTCGTCCCCTGGAACAGGATTACAGCACCTGGACAGGCGGATTAGCAGATTATCAATACCTTGGACACGGACTCCGGATTCCCGCTTTTTAGACTGCGGGAACGCCTTTAAATCAGTAATCGCATTGGCAAGACTTGCTGACTGCTCCTGATCTCGTTTTTTGCGCCATTTTTCCGTTAAGCGATTGGCCACCTGAAGGGCAGTTACCCCATTATAGCCAACAGCTGCATACATATCCTCTTCATTGGTAAAATTAAATTTTTCGGCTACTTTTTTAAGATTGTCTGGCGTTAAAATTTCTTTAATATCAAACTCCAAATTCCGGATTTCTTTTTCAACCAGCTCTCTGCCCTTGACGACATTTTCATCGCGGCGCTGCTTCTTAAAGAAAGCGCGAATCTTATTTTTCGCCTGCGATGTTTGCGCCAGCTTCAACCAGTCCTGACTTGGTCCATAAGAATGCTTGGAGGTTAATATTTCTATAATATCGCCTGTTTTAAGCCGATAATCAAGCGTAACCATTTTGCCGTTTACTTTGGCCCCGATTGTCTTATTCCCGATTTCGGAGTGTATCCGGTAAGCAAAGTCAATCGGAACGGAACCGGACGGCAATTCAATTACATCACCCTTTGGTGTAAAGATAAACACCATATCCGAGAATAGGTCAATTTTTAATGATTCCATAAACTCTTCGGCATTGGCTGTATCGTTCTGAAACTCTAGAATTTCTCTAAACCAAGTCAGCTTTTGTTCAAAAGAAGAACTTTCGCTGAGAGATTTCCCCTCTTTATAGGCCCAATGGGCGGCAACCCCAAACTCGGCAATGCGGTGCATATCAGACGTACGAATCTGCACCTCAAGCGGATCGCCCTTTGGACCGATAACTGTTGTATGAAGGGACTGATACATATTCGGCTTCGGCATCGCAATATAATCCTTGAAACGTCCCGGCATTGGCTTCCAGCACGTATGGATAATTCCTAAAACGGCGTAGCAATCCTTTATGCTATTTACGACAATCCGAACGGCGAGCAAGTCATAAATTTCACTGAATTGCTTGTTCTGCAAGGCCATTTTTCGATAAATGCTGTAAATATGCTTGGGACGTCCAGAAAGATCTGCTTTAATGGAGACATCAGAAAGGCGCTCCTTCACTTCGTCAATAACATCGTCAAGATATTGCTCCCGCTCCGCCCGCTTCTTCTTCATTAAGTTGACGATCCGGTAATATTGCTGCGGATTTAAATATCGTAATGCAGTATCCTCAAGCTCCCACTTAATTGTTGAAATACCAAGACGATGGGCTAAAGGGGCAAATATTTCAAGTGTCTCATTGGCAATCCGACGCTGCTTTTCCAACGGAAGATGCTTTAACGTCCGCATATTATGCAAACGGTCGGCAAGCTTAATAAGGATAACCCTGATGTCCTGTGCCATGGCCACGAACATTTTCCGATGGTTCTCCGCCTGCTGTTCCTCATGAGATTTATATTTAATTTTCCCCAGTTTCGTAACCCCATCGACAAGCATAGCCACTTCGGCATTAAAAGTATGTTCAATATCCTTCAAGGAAACATTCGTATCCTCAACGACGTCGTGAAGAAAACCTGCGGCCACCGTTGATGGATCCATTTCCAAATCGGCCAAAATGCCGGCGACCTGGATTGGATGGATAATATATGGCTCACCTGATTTACGATATTGATCACGATGAGCATGCTTAGCAAAATCATATGCCTTCTTGACTAATTCCACATGCTCTTCGTTTAAATACTTTCTGGTCTTGTCGATGACTTGGTCGGATGTTAACACTTGATCATTCGCCATGAAATCACCTTTTTTATTTTCCATCTCGTTTTATGGGCTAATCAGCATTCTTTTTCTAGAATCTGACGAGCTTGTTGTTTCTCTATATGTCAAAAAACGGAATTTGTATTTTTATATAAATTCAATCTAGGAAAAATTGTTCCTAAATTAGAATGATTGTTACTATTATCGAAAAAAATAACCAAGATGTAAAGAGTTTAATCTTTTTTCATTATATAAAGAGAGCACTCATGCTTTCGAGTGCCCTCATGAAACGTTAATACTGCATTAATGTTAATATATCATAATCATCAAGCTTGCTTCTGCCGTTTAGGTAGGTCAATTCGATGATAAAGGCGATACCAGCCACTACACCGCCCAGCTGCTCAACCAGCTTAATCGTTGCATCAATCGTTCCGCCGGTTGCCAGCAAATCGTCCGTAATCAAGACACGCTGACCAGGTTTAATCGCATCTTTATGAATGGTTAAGACATCTGTCCCATATTCCAATCCATAACTGACTTTAACTGTTTCGCGAGGAAGCTTTCCTTCTTTACGAACTGGAGCAAAGCCCACTCCAAGAGAATACGCAACCGGGCAGCCAATGATGAAGCCGCGCGCTTCAGGTCCAACTATAATATCGATGTCCTTATCCTTGGCATAGGCGACGATTTGGTCTGTCGCATATTTATAAGCTTCACCATCCCCCATTAAGGGAGTAATATCTTTAAAGACAATACCTTGTTTTGGGTAATCCGGTACAATAGCCACAAACTTTGTTAAATCCATTCCTTTACTGCCTCCTCAATTACAACTGACTCACCAATAATCCCATCAAACCAGCCTTTTAATTCTTGATAGGATGAAAACAATAATTCCCTTTCAAGATCATATTGGTTCTTTTTCAATTGATAGGTTGGCGAATAAGTTAAATCGCGCTTTTGCGCTGACCGATTTAAAGTAATAAAACCATTATTTATTGTAACAAAATCCAATTCATAAAACACCTTTGACATAAAATTAATCGTTTCCTTTGACCAGCCGCGGTGCTTGGCGATATCGTCGCCATACCTTTTCAGATCAATAGGTCCATTTTTCAAAAGAAAAGCATAATACCATTTAAAATGTTCTCTTGTCGGTAAGGTGCTGAAAAAATCGCTGGATTCTTTATAAAAATAAGCGTAAATCCTTCCCGGCTTATTCCCCTTTAACAATTCCGTTAAAAGCTCTTTTGAAGATGGAAAATCTGCTAGTATAATGTTACCTTCATATCCATTAAATGCACTCGCTTCAATTGTGTCCCGGATAATAATACTTTCCTGATGAAGGTTTGGAGCAAGTTTTTCAATATGGGACTGATTAAAAAAGATAATCTTCCTATTTTCTGCAGGCACTGTAGCACCAATGCTATTCAGCCGCTTTTGGCCGCGAAAATCAAACAGCTGCCAAGACTCTACAGCAATGTCCTGTACCATGATTTGCGGTTTACGTATATTGTTCCATTCATTAATCGATAATTCACCAATTAACGAAATTTTAGCCAATGGAGAAATCTCATCAACAATGGAACCCAAACCGAAGCCTACCCCATCAAGATTGGCGTCATTTTCAGTAAGCGATAGTTTCATATGATTTTGCTCGCTGCCAATTTTTCTGATACTAGCAACATCCACCTGATTGATTAACACCTTTGGTTTCGAGTTATCCATTCCGAATGGTGACAACAGGTTCATTTCTTCCAGGGAGGTTAAATGAATATCCTCTAGATGAACCTCTTCATCAAGAAAGGTTACCGGAATAAAATCCTCATCCGTTAGTAGGTCATCGGCTAACTTATTTAAGCGCGCCCTTAGGATTGGTACGTCATCAATTTTCAGGGTCATTCCGGCAGCCATTGGATGTCCGCCAAAATGCGGCAGGATTTCCCTGCAAGTTGATAAATTATGAAAAAGATCAAAACCGGGAATACTTCGTGCCGAGCCCTTTGCCAGCCCTTTTTCATGGTCAAAACTTAGCACGATCGTTGGGCGGTAATATTTTTCAACCAGTCTCGAGGCGACGATACCAATGACACCGGCATTCCAGCCTTCCTTCCCAATCACAAGAACCGTACCCGCCTCAATCGGGAAATTCTTTTCAACTTCCTCAATTGCCTCTTCGGTTATTGTGTTTACGATGGTTTGCCTTGTTTTATTGAGGGCATCCATCTCAGCGGCTAATTCCTCAGCCTCCATAGAGTCATCGGTAAGAAGGAGACGGACTGCCAAATCGGCATCCTCTAGCCTACCTACTGCATTGATACGAGGTGCTAGTGTAAAACCAATGGTTTCTTCATTTATTGATTGCAAATCAACACCAGCGATTTTAAATATGGCCTTTAAACCAATGTTCTCAGTGACCTTCAATTTTTCTAGGCCCTTTTTGGCAATCAGCCGGTTTTCGTCTTTTAAAGAGACTAAATCGGCAATTGTACCAATCACCGCAATTTCAAACAAATGCTCAGGCACTTTTCCATATAAAGCATGGGCTAATTTAAAGGCAACCCCCACACCAGCAAGTTCGCGAAACGGGTAAATGCTGTCAGGCAGCTTTGGATGAATAATCGCCAAAGCTTCCGGCAAAACAGGCCCTGGTTCATGGTGGTCCGTAATGATTAAATCCACACCCAATTCCTTTGCCACCGCCGCTTCATGAATAGCGGCAATTCCGGTATCTACGGTAATAATCAATTTTATTCCTGCTTCCGCCGCATGGCGAAATGCAGGCTCATTAGGGCCATAGCCCTCTGTAAAACGGTTTGGAATATAGAATTGGACATCTGCCCCTAAATCTCTGAGTGTAATCATTAACACGGATGTACTACTGACGCCATCCGCATCATAATCGCCAAATATAAGAATCGGTTCCTTCCGTTCGATTGCTTCACGAATTCTTTTAACGGCAATATCCATCCCTTTTAACAAATAGGGGTCGTGGAAGTCAGCTTTTCCAAATAAAAAATACCGTGCAGAATCAACGGTATCTAATCCACGGTTGACAAGCAGCGAAGCCACTAGAGGTGTAATTTTCAACTCGTTTTCCAGTTTTTTCACTAGGGTCGGATCTGATTCACGAACAATCCATCTTGTTTTAGACTTTAACATGTAGAAGTTCACCCCTTTAGACCTTCTTATTATACAGGAGCAGGAGGTCCCTTTCAATGAGGATATTTATGGACAAAACAAAACCGCAGACTGGGCTGCGGTTTTTTATTTGTATTAAACTTGCGGCTGATCGGAATACTTTCTTTTTTCTTTAACGGTTTTAATGACACCTTTCTTTTTAAGCTCACGTGTCTTAAAGACGTACCATAATGGACCGGCGATACAAATGGATGAATATACACCAGTGATTAACCCGACAAACAAGGCGATCGAGAAGTTCTGGATGGACGGACTGCCAAAGATAATCATCGCAACAACCGTTACCAATACGGTAAAGACTGTATTGACAGAGCGCGTCAATGTCTGTCTGATACTTACATTCAATACTTCAGCAATATCTTCATTCGTTTTAAGACGCTTCTTCTTCTGCATGTTTTCACGCATCCGGTCGAACGTAACGATAGTATCGTTAATCGAATAACCGACAATCGTTAACACGGCAGCGATGAACGTTAAGTCAACCTCCAGCCTTGTGATACTGAAGAAGGCAACCATGAAGAAGGCATCATGCAATAAGGAAACAACGGCGGAAACGGCCATCGCCCATTCAAAGCGAATCGTAACGTAAAGAATAATCCCAATTGATGCGATAATCAAGGCAAAAAATGCATTTTTCGCCAGTTCTTTTCCGACAGTAGGCGAGACGGTGCTGACGTTTGGCTCTGACCCGTATTCCTTCTTGAAATCTGATTTTAACTTAGCAATTTCATCCTTCGATAAAACATCCTTCGTACGGGCGGAGGCTCTTTCATTTTTATCACCGGAAATGACAACATCATCTGGTGTAATATGATGCTTGGTTAATGCCGTTTCAACTGTTTGGGTTGTTAAAGGTTTATCAGATAATACTTCAATCCTGGTTCCCTTTGAAAAATCAATCGACAGATTCAAACGGAACACTAGCAGCAGGACAACACCGATAGCTAACAGCGCGCCCGAAATGATGAAGAACACCCTTCTGCCTTTAACAAAATCAAGCTTATCAAAACGGGTAGGCAAATCTAATGTATCAAAGTTTTCGGCAATATCCTTAATCGCAGACTTCTTAACAGCAAACCAGCCCGGCTTTTTATTTAAAAAGCCGCTGTTAACCCATAACGCCAAAAATAGACGGGATGCAAAAACAGCTGTCACAAAGCTTAACAGGATACTTACCAATAACATCGTGGCAAATCCTTTTACCGAGCTAGTCCCATAAAAGAACAGCACCCCGGCAGCCAAAACCGTTGTCAGGTTGGCATCAAGAATCGATGAAAAGGAGTTCTTGCTTCCTGCTTGGAACGCAGACTTAATGGATTTACCAACCTTAATTTCTTCCCGTATCCTCTCATAGGTGATGATGTTGGCATCAACAGCCATCCCCACCCCGAGGATCAAGGCGGCAATTCCCGGCAGCGTCAATACTCCGTTCATCCAGTCAAAAATGAGTAAAACGAGATAAATATAAATCGATAATGTTACGGTTGCGATGAACCCTGGGAAGCGATAATAAACAAGCATGAACAGATAAATAATGGCGATACCGATTATACCAGCCAGAATGGTTTCATTTAATGCCTGCTCGCCGAAACTAGCTCCGACAGATGTAGAATAAACTTCCTTCAGTTTAACAGGAAGAGCACCTGCGTTTAAAAGGGAGGCCAATGTTTGGGCTTCCTGGGAAGTAAAATTACCGACAATTGAAACCGTATTTTGGTTAAAGACCTGACTTACAGTTGGAGCAGAAATATATTTAGGGTCTTTCTTCGTTACTTCATTTTTAAAAGAATCTTTTCCTTCTTCAAAATCCATCCAAATGACAAGAACATTCGGTGACGTATTGACTATTTCCTGGGTTACCTTTTTGAACTTGTCAGCGCTTTTTAACGTTAAAGAAACGCTGGGTTTTCCGTTTTCGTCAAAGGTTTGCTTCGCTCCGCCTTCTTTTAAATCAGTACCATCCATCTTCAGCTGATCATTGGCATCCCGGAAGGTAAGATTTGCTTGGGTAGACAAAATTTCGCGCGCTTGATTTTGGTCTTCGACACCGGCAAGCTGAACACGGATTCGGTTCGTTCCTTCGATTTGAATGTTTGGCTCACTTACCCCGAGAACGTTAATCCGCTTATCGAGTGCTTCAGCCGTACTGGCCAAGACATCTTTGTCAATTTTCTGACCTTTTTTCGCCGGCTGCACCTCGTATAAAACCTCAAAACCACCTTGCAGGTCCAAGCCCAGCTTAATGTTGTTCAAAATTCCCTTTGTTGTAACTCCCATTGTACTTCCTAATAACACAACTATTAGAAGGAAGGCCAAAATTCGACTGCGTTTCACCATTATGTATTGTTCCTCCTTAAATAAAACAAAAGCACAGTTTGCTTTTTCTTAGTCCAATACTGTCCAAAATCACTTCCTTCATTATGGAATATGTCAACAGCAACTGTCAATTTAGAAAAAATAGATAAGTCTATTTTAAAAGCTCTTTCCATTCCTCTTCATCTTCAAGAGAGAATTCGGCAGTTTTATATGTTTCGATCGTTGCAAAGCTGATGTAATCACTTACCTTAATGGAGAGAATATCCTGGATGATTTCGTAAAGCTTCTTTTCGTCTGTTACCTTTCTCCACTTTTTCTTGGTCAGGTATTCCCAGAGCTCTGATTCGCTGACTGAATCATAACCCAGCAAACGAAATTCTTCCAGCTTGCTCACCATAGCAGGTTTTACTTGAGTACGAAATTGCCCATTATCCATCTTCATTGCCCCCCGAAAGAAGTATCCATAAATTAAACTGCCTTACAAATGCTTGTCATGCTTTGTCCACCATATCGCATATAGATAATTGTATATGATATCGCCTATTTTGAGAAGGTGGGAAGTAGTATGTCAAAGTTTTTAAAGGGGACTTTTATCCTATTAGTTGCCGGATTGGTTACGAGAGTCCTTGGTTTCATTTATCGGATTGTCCTGGCGCGCAGCATTGGTGAAGAAGGCGTCGGCTTATATATGATGGCATATCCTACATTTATCCTTGTGGTGACGATTGTACAGCTTGGGCTGCCGGTGGCGATTTCGAAAAATATTGCTGAGGCGGAGGCAAAAGGTGATCATGCCGGGATTAAAAAAATTCTTGTCGTCTCCCTTGCCACAACGATTTCGCTATCTATCATTATAACACCTGCATTATTATTGCTGGCACCTGTTTTGTCAACAACACTTTTTACCGACCCAAGAACCTATTATCCTTTGATGGCAATTGCACCAGCGGTTCCCATTATCGCTATTTCCTCAGTGTTAAGAGGATACTTCCAAGGAAGACAGAACATGCGGCCATCAGCTGTATCGCAAATTTTGGAACAGCTTGTGCGGATTACCTTAATTGCCGTTATGACCAAAGCCTTTCTCCCTTACGGAGTCGAATATGCGGCGGCTGCTGCGATGGCGGCTTCCGTTTTAGGTGAGGTAGTTTCTCTTATTTACTTAATGACAACCTTTAAATTTAAAAAACGCTTCAGGCTGCGCAAGAATTTTTTCCAGTTTGTCCATAAGGGGAAACAAACCTTTAAAGATTTGATGGAGATCGCGATTCCGACAATGGGAAGCCGAATGATTGGGTCGGTTTCGTGGTTTTTTGAGCCAATTGTGGTGGTTCACAGCTTGGCAATTGCGGGAGTGATGGCGGTTGATGCGACAAAACAATACGGAGCCCTGACAGGTTATGCAATGCCATTGTTGATGCTTCCTTCCTTTGTGACTTTCTCGTTGGCTACCTCCCTTGTGCCAGCCATCAGCGAAGCAAATTCGCGTAAAAACTATAAATTAATAGAGTACAGGCTCCAGCAGGCATTAAGATTGACTTTTTTGACAGGCGGACTTGCTGTCATCGTTCTATATGTGTTAGCTGATCCTCTGATGCAATTGATGTATGGTTCCACAAAGGGGGCTTATTTTATCCGGCTGATGGCCCCATTCTTTTTGTTTTATTATTATCAAGGTCCGCTTCAAGCCGTCCTTCAAGCATTGAACTTAGCGAGAGCGGCAATGATTAATAGTTTAATCGGGGCGATTGTGAAAACGGCCGTCATCTTTATACTCGCTGCCCAGCCTGCCTTCGGAATTACCGGTGCTGCACTAGGGATTATCGTAGGCTTTGTCGCTGTTACCCTCCTTCACTTTGCGACGGTCTTAAAAAGGATTTCCTTTCCTTTTTATATCCGCGACTACTTAAAAGGATTTTTGGTAATGGGGGCATCAGGCTGGCTGGGATTCTGGCTATTTGACAACATGCTTTTATCAGAACCTTTAGCTGTGAGAGTTCTGGCCGCTTTATTCGCGATGAGTATATCATATTGTTTGATGCTTTTATTATTAGGTCTAATTAAAAAAGATGAATTGCAAAGAATCCCATGGATTAAAAAATTTTTTATAGCAAAATAAATGAAAACTCACCGATTGGCGAGTCCGATAGGACGGTTCATGAGGCGTAGTTGAATTTATGGGTTAGGAAAGAATAAATTTAGAAAAATTTATCCTTTCTTATTAGCTATGAAGACACGCACATTTCTTGGCGTGTCTTTTATTCTTCATCTAATAAATCGATAAAAAATTTTCCGTTTTCATAACTGCAGAAGGAAATTTTTTTAATGTCACGATACCCCTTTTTCTTTAATTCCTGACGAAGCCAAAGGTTTGTTTTGTTTATTTTTTTTAGGTTTTCTTCATCAATCGTTCCGTCCATGATTAATGGAATGGTGATATCGCCATTTTTCGGCTCGTTCTGACTTCCCTTCTGTCTTTCAATTACGGACAGGCTTCCTGAGGACTCTAGAATAGCAAACTCAACATCTGCAATGCTGCGAATGTCCTTCTCTCTTAACTGGGTCAATAAATCATCAAAATTATAGCGCTGTTTCCGCATTGCATCCTCGTCTACCTTCCCCCTGTTAATGATAACAGTCGGCTTTCCATCGACCATATCGCGGAACTTTTTACTTTTTAAGGAAAGAAGCGCCATTACAATTTGGATAATCATGAGCAAGAACATCGGCAAAACAGCATGAAATAATTTAACATTTGGTCTTTCGATTGCGACAACGGCCAATTCACCAATCATGATAAAGACGACAAGATCAAGAATACTAAGTTCTCCAATTTCCCGTTTTCCCATAGAGCGAAAAATGACAAGAATAACAGCATATAAAAAAAGCGTCCTAAAAAGTATCGTTAGAAAATCTTCCACCCTATTGTCGCCCCTTTAATTGCATTCCATTATATTGTTTGCCCCTAAGGAAAAAATCATGAAAGGAATAATATTCCAAATGCAATTTTTAGGAATAAACGAAAATTTAATTCTACTTTACCGCCCTACCGAATACGCTTGTACTAGGAAGAAAACTGTATTCCGGGCCTTCGCGAATAAAATATCCAAAATAGATTAAATTTAGCCCGGCAGGAACAAAAGGGGGAGAGAGCCATCGAATCAAAGAGCTTTGGTACAGCCATACTGTACGGATTAATTTTTATTTTCGCTTTTGCGAGCATTGCCAGCCTTATTTTTTCCTTTGTGTTAAGATTCACGTCCGCCCAGGAGTCAACGCTTCAATATGTGGTAACGGCCCTATCATTTATTGGCTTGTTTGGGGGCGGTTTCCTTTCCGGCGGCAAGCGGAAAGAAAAGGGCTGGCTGATTGGCGGCGTTACCGGCCTAATTTACTCACTAATCGTCTTTTTATTTCAATACCTCGGCTATGACCGGCTGTTTTCTGCTGAACAAGTAATCTATCATACCTGCTATACATTAATTTCAATGATGGGCGGGATTTTAGGAGTTAATATTGCCACCAATAATTCAAGAACTGCGTAAAAGAGCAAAAAAAGGAAGCTGTTATCGAAACAGCTTCCTTTCCTGTCTTATACTTGTGCTTCCTTACCGGACTCAGTCACTTCACGAATGGCAGAGCGGTCATATGTAAGACGGCTTCCATCGCCACATTTGATGACAACCTTATTTTCATCGATTGAATCGACAAAACCATGCAAGCCGCCAATCGTGACAATCTTGTCACCCTTTTTCAATTCACTTTGCATATTCTGAACCGCCTTTTGGCGCTTCTGCTGCGGGCGAATTAACAGGAAATAAAACAAGACAAACATTAAAATTAATGGAATAATGGATCCCAGATTTCCCATACTGTTTCCCTCCTTTCAAAAAATATCTATCAGAAATTCTTCGCGTTTGGCTGATTAAACCCATAACGCTCAAAAAATTCTTCGCGGAAATCACCAAGCCGGTCTTCCATGATGGCTTGTCTGACCTTCTCCATTAATCTTAACAGAAAATAAAGATTATGGTAAGACGTTAGACGAATTCCGAACGTTTCATTACAACGAATTAAGTGGCGGATATATGCCCTGCTGTAATTTCGGCACGTATAGCAGTCACACTCAGGATCAAGCGGACCAAAATCTTTTGCATATTTGGCATTTTTCACGACAAGCCGGCCAGAGCTTGTCATCAAAGTCCCGTTCCGAGCAATTCTAGTCGGCAGGACGCAGTCAAACATGTCAATCCCGCGAATAGCCCCGTCAATAAGTGAATCTGGTGAACCAACCCCCATTAAATAGCGAGGTTTATTGACTGGCAGCAGCGGAGTCGTAAATTCAAGCACACGATTCATTACGTCCTTTGGCTCGCCAACGGACAGGCCGCCAACGGCATAACCCGGGAAATCCAGTGACACGAGATCCTGGGCACTCTGCTTGCGCAACTCCTCATATTCCCCGCCTTGAACAATTCCAAACAATCCTTGGTCTTCAGGGCGCTGGTGGGCATTTAAGCAGCGTTCGGCCCATCTTGAAGTCCGCTCAACGGATTTTTTCATATATTCAAAGGTAGCCGGGAAGGGCGGGCATTCGTCAAAAGCCATCATGATATCAGAACCAAGGGCATTTTGGATTTCCATTGCTTTTTCCGGCGACAAAAATAATTTCTCACCGCTGAGATGGTTGCGGAAATGAACTCCTTCTTCTTCAATTTTTCGGAATTCACTTAAACTGAACACCTGGAAGCCGCCGGAATCGGTTAAAATCGCCCGGTCCCAGTTCATAAATTTATGCAGCCCGCCAGCCTCTTTAATGATTTCATGGCCGGGACGTAGCCAAAGATGATAGGTATTGCTTAAAATAATGCCGGCACCCATTTCTTTAAGGTCTTCCGGTGACATTGTTTTAACGGTTGCCAGCGTCCCCACCGGCATAAAGGCTGGGGTGTCGAAGGAACCGTGCGGGGTGTGGACCCGGCCGAGGCGGGCACCCGTTTGCTTACATGTTTTGATTAATTCATAGCGAATTGCAGTCAAATTCTTTTCTCCTTCCAAAAGGCTGTGTGAGCTGAGCTTAGCAAAAACTTATTTAGTCAATAATGTATTATTTATAGCAAGCCTTGCTAAAGTGATTCACTTTTGCGAGCGCTCCGCCCCTTTTCCACTAAATGATAAACATCGCATCGCCAAAGCTGAAGAAGCGATACCGTTCCTCAACGGCAGTTTGATAAGCTCGCAATATATTTTCCCGGCCAGCCAAGGCACTGACCAGCATGATTAGTGTCGATTTTGGCAAATGAAAATTAGTAATCATGCCATCGATGCCTTTAAATTCGTATCCTGGATAAATGAAGATACTGGTCCAACCGCTCCCTGCTTTGAACTTCCCATCGTTTGCGGAAGCAATTGTTTCCAACGTCCGGGTTGAAGTGGTTCCGACTGTAATGATCCTGCCGCCGTTCCTTCTCACCTCATTTAGAAGCTCCGCTGTTCCCTCGGTCATTATGTAAAATTCAGAATGCATGTCATGTCCTTCTACATTATCCACACTTACCGGCCTAAAGGTACCTAGACCAACATGCAGGGTGATAAAGGTAACATGGACCCCTTTTGCTTTAATCTCTTCCAACAGCTCTTCCGTAAAATGCAGGCCGGCCGTCGGCGCTGCAGCTGATCCTGGTTCGCGGGCATACACTGTCTGATAGCGATCACGGTCTTCAAGCTGTTCTTTAATGTATGGCGGAAGCGGCATTTCGCCAAGCTGGTCGAGCACCTCGTAAAAAATTCCTTCGTAGGTGAATTCCAACACACGACCACCATGGTCGGACGTCCCCGTGCAAACAGCTTTTAGAAGGCCATCGCCGAATTCAATTTCGGTCCCTTCCTTCACACGTTTTGCAGGCTTTACCAAGGTCTCCCAACGGTCGCCTTCAGTCTGCTTTAGGAGCAGCACTTCAATTTTGGCGCCAGTGTCATTTTTTACACCAAAAAGGCGTGCAGGAAGAACCTTGGTATCATTAAGGACAAGGCAATCTCCCTCACGCAAGTATTCACTAATATTTTTAAACACTTCGTGCTTTATGTCGCCAGTTTCTTTATTTACGACCATTAATCGGCTATCGGTCCGATTTTTCAGCGGTACCTGCGCGATTAATTCCTCTGGCAAATGGAAATCAAAGATATCTACTTTCATAATTAAACATCCCTACTCTTAACGAAATCTTCCCATGATGTAAAAAATCAGGGATAACACAATACTAAGCAAAATGGAGGTAACTACAGGGAAATAAAAGGTAGTATTCCCCTTTTTAAAAACAATATCCCCCGGAAGCTTTCCGAGATGCAAAAACTGCATTAAAAAACCGATTAGAAATACGATTCCGCCTATAATCATAAGCGTTTTGGAAAGGCCTGTCACTTTGTTGGCACCTCCATGCCAAAATGATGATAAACTTTAGGGGTTACCAACCTTCCCCTTGGGGTTCTTTGAAGAAAACCAATTTGCAGCAAATATGGTTCATATACATCCTCGATGGTTTCTGCCTCTTCTCCGATAGAAGCAGCAATTGTGTCCAAGCCGACAGGACCGCCGCGGAATTTTTCGATAATCCCCTTTAAGAGTTTATGGTCAATATGGTCAAGGCCAAGCCGGTCGACCTGCAAAAGTTCCAACGCTTCCTTGGCCAGGTTAAGGTTGATGGAACCGTCCCCTTTTACCTGGGCAAAATCCCGAACCCTTCTTAGAAGGCGGTTGGCTATCCTCGGGGTCCCACGAGCACGTCTGGCGATTTCACCGGCCGATTGATCATCAATTTCCGTATCAAATAATTCAGCCGTCCGTTTGACAATATTTTTCAACTCATCCTCATTATAATACTCGAGCCTGCCCAAAACTCCAAATCGATCCCGGAGCGGTGCTGAAAGCGCGCCAGCCCTAGTAGTGGCACCGACGAGCGTAAACGGCGGAAGATCGAGGCGCACCGAGCGGGCGGTCGGCCCCTTCCCGATGACGATGTCCAGGCAAAAATCCTCCATCGCTGGATATAACACTTCTTCAATGGACCTTGGCAGCCGATGAATTTCATCAATAAACAATACATCTCCCGGTTCAAGAGCAGTCAATATCGCAGCCAGATCACCCGGACGTTCAATTGCTGGCCCGGACGTGGTCCTGATATTAACGCCCATTTCATTTGCGATGATGACAGCAAGCGTCGTCTTTCCGAGTCCGGGCGGTCCGTAAAGAAGGACGTGATCCAAGGTTTCTCTCCGGAGCTTTGCAGCCTTGATAAAAACTTCCAGATTCCCTTTCACCTGATTCTGCCCGATGTATTGCTTTAATGTCTGCGGCCTAAGACTTTGTTCCAAACTTATCTCCTGCTCGTTTACTTCACCGGAAATAATCCGTTCTTCCATAAACCATCACCTATTTCAAAAGCCGTTGAAGGGCCTTTTTGATATATTGGTCTGTTGTCAGCTGTTCCTTTCTTAATTCAGGGGAAATCTTTTTAATTTCTTTATCGGAGTAGCCCAAAGCTTTTAAAGCAAGGACTGCTTCCTCAAATGCCTCGCCGCCGTCCTGTGTATGTATTGGAAGTGTATCCGCATTGAAAAGATTCGGAAAATAATCCGGAACGATATCCTGTAATTTCCCTTTTAAATCAAGGATCATTTGCCGAGCGGTTTTTTTGCCAACCCCCGGGAATTTAATTAAAAAGCCTTCGTCCTCATTTTCAATCGCGTTGACAACCTGTTGGACCTCGCCTGATGCCAGGATGGCCAGAGCCCCTTTCGGCCCGATGCCTGATACATTTAACAGCTTTGTAAAAAGCCTTTTTTCCTCACGAGATTCAAAACCGTACAACGCCATGACATCTTCCCGTACATAGTGATACGTATAGACCGTCACTTTGGTTTCCATTTTTCGCGAATAAACGAACGGATTTGGCGTGGCAATCTGGTAGCCGATGTCATTGTTTTCGATAACGATATATTCTGGACCGACAAACTCAACGGTACCTTTTATAAATTCAAACAATCTGATTCTCTCCCCTAGTTTCCTGCTGTGCTTATACACTGTATTCCATTCTATCATACAATTTTGGGTGAGTTGAAGAAAATCGCTGCGTTTATTTGATTCGCCAATAGAATCGTGAAATTCGCCAATAGAATGCTAAAAATCGCCAATAGAATGCTTTAATTCGCTGATAGAACCTTAAAATTCGCCAATAGAAGGTTTTTATTTCAATAAACAGGTAAATATTTCAAAATTAACAAAAAAAAATCAGGCTGATAACTAAATTTCAGACTGATTTAATTCCTCTTTATTCTTTTTTTATTGAATAAGGCTTAAATGTCTCCAAAACCTCGACATATCGATCTTTGTTTTTAATAGGAATTCCTTGAAGCAGTTCTTTTTGCGCCTTACTTTCGAGCTTTTTGATGTCTATTTGAAAAAACGATTGAATAATCCGCGAGCGATCAGGTCTTCCATTAAAAATAGTTAAGACGCCGTCATCAGTAATTCCAAAATAGCCGTTTCCCTTTAATAACGGGGAAATATCATCGACCTGCTGTTTAAACACTACAGTAGATTCATCAATACTTAAAACCTGCCATTGGTCATACTTTGCCCAAAAGTTCTCCATGGACCAGACTGTTTCCTGGAATGTTTCCTGACTGATTTCACCATCAAGGTAAACTCTTTCTAAAGTCACTGTCATTTGCAGAGGTTCGGTATTTCTTTGGTCATTGAGCTGGGTTGCTGTGACAGTGCTTATTCCTCCAAAGACTCCTCCACCTATTAAGAGAATAGCTAACCATGACCACCATATCATTTTTTGTTTGAACCTCATGCTAATCACCTCTTTATTGTTAAGAATTGAACATGTTTACAATTCTAGTTTAGCCTTTTTTTCCTTTTTTATCCGAACACAAACAATACAAAAGGGCAAAGCATATTTTCGCTTTGCCCCTTAGTTCTATCGGCCATCAGGTTCTGGCTGCGGAAGTTCGTTGTTATGATTGCGGTCCCTTCCAAGGGCACCGTCATCCGTAATAACATTTATGCTTCTTCCTGCGGCATATTTCTTGACCGCATTCTTGATTGCCCGCTTTGTTTCAGCAGCACGGTCTTGGTTGTTTAGTTTTACTGAGATAATCACCTGATCACCGAAAGCCACCGACCTTATGCTGCGAACATTATCGATATCGGCCACCCTGTCTCTAATTTGATCTGTCACTTGCTCTTGAAACCTTGGATCAGTTACTGTTCCTGACCCTATAGGTTTATTCAAGTGGCCGTGGTAATTCATATCCGCAGTACTGAAACGGTTATCCCGCTGGAAAAAATTCCGATCGGTTTTGGCTAAAGGTGTTGTAGGATTTTTCGGATTCCCATTTTCATCTTTTGTTTGCAGCGCATTACGTCTGTTTTCATTGATCACATTGTCCTCGTCGCCAATTGTGTGATCCAATGCTTCCGGCAAGGCGCCGTCATTATCCCTTAAGTACCCATAATTATTATCGGAATGGTTTTCATTGGAATAATAACCAACTGGTCGCATCAGATTATTATTTTGCCCGGAGCTTTTGTTGTCGTTTGCACAGCCAGCTGCACCCATTAGCATAAGGGCAGAAAAAGGAATCATCCACTGTTTCTTGTTCAAGCGAAAAACCCCCTTCTAAACATCCTGAGCATATAAAGAATGCTCTTTATTAGGGTGTTAATTTTAAGGGAGTTTCATTCTCGTAGAACAGCTTCATGATTATTCCAAAAGGTCCTTTAATTGCTCCACAAAGTTTTTTCTGTCGGAAAACTGGCCGATGGACAATTCAATAACCTGCTTTAATTTCGTCTCATCAGAATAAGATTTTTCCCTGATAATCCGATTCCATTCCCGAAAAATATCGGCAGGATACGCTAAAGCATATAAAAAAGCCGGTTCTCTTTTGTATTTCTTCATTTGAGTATAGGTTAGCAAATTGTCGTAGGACCAATCGATAAAAGGAAGAATGCGATTTGCATATTGTAAATAATCAAATATCGGCGGCCCAATATTAATCAAATCAAAATCAATTATATGCAGTTTACCTGTTTTGTCCCTTAAAAAATTATGATGTGCAACATCACCATGCAATATCACATCGGCTTCGTTATGATAAAAAGTTTGTTGCTGTTCCATTCCTGACAGCGACCAATACGCCCACGAGACCATTTCCGAGACAAAAGGTTCCTTTATAAAATAGCGAAGGACGGGAAGATTATTTAAAAATAAATGATACCTTTCCGTCCATTTTGCCAGAATATCTCCCTTCGGCAGCAATGTACGATACCTTTTTTCAAAAGACTTAGTCGTATCGTGAAATTGTTCGATTAGGTCTAAACCTTCTTGACGGTTACTGTGGGTATGGAAAGAAAAGGCAGATTTATTTGCGGAAAGATATTCGAGACAGCCATAATGGGTTCCTTCAAAATATAGCTCTTCCTTTGAGGGAGATTCTAAAAAACGATAGGTTTTCTTGAATCCCTCTTTTCTCAGCGTTGCAGTAAAAGCCTCCTGCAATTTCAGCTTTCGATGGTTCGAATACCCCTTAAGGATATAGTTTTGTTTTTTCGTCTTGATTAAAAAAACATCCCCACGAATTGGACCAAATTTCCTTATTCCCCCCTGAAACTGTGACTGAAAATAAGAGAAGAGACGATCAAAATATGCATCGTCTCCGTTTCCACTTCTTATATTAACTGCTCTCATCAGGAAAACCCGTCATGCCATAGCCTGCCGGCCCCATTCCATAAGGGTTCATAAATGGCGGCTGGGCAACATTTAATGGTGCAGTATATGGCGCACTGTAAATTAGCGGGGTCGGTGGAACAAAAGCTTGTGGTGCTAGTTCTTCAGCCGGCGCTCCGCAGCCGCAGTCATCCAACGCTCCGGTTCCAACCGGCAAGCCCTGTGCAGGATTTTGCAGGAATGGAGCTGTTGCTCCTTGCACCATATCGGCTGAAGACGGGAAATCCATTGCCCCCATTACCTGAGGGGCCGGCCCAGACATTTGCGGATAACCGTAGGGCAATTGACCATAAGGTGCTCCCGCTCCGTAAGGAACGCTCGGGGCCTGGCCGCCCAATGTTGTTTCAGGGGCAGCTTGCATGGATGGGCCAAATTCCACTCCTGCAGGATAACCTCCTTGTTGAGGAACTCCCGCTGGAGCAGGGCCATATCCAACTGGCCTCTGCCCATATCCTGCAGGCATTTGGCCGTATTCCATTGGCATTTGACCATACCCTCCAGGCATTTGGCCATAATCCATTGGCATTTGGCCATAACCACCTGGCGCCTGACCGTATCCAGCCGGGACTTGACCGTATCCAACCGGGGCATGGCTGTATCCTGCCGGCATTTGGCTGTATCCCGTAGGCATCTGTCCAAAGGCTGACGGGTCCATGTAAGTTGTTTGCATAGCCGGATTGAATCCTGGGTTTTGAGCGCCCATAACAGCACCTGGGTTATAACCCGGATTTACAGCCGGCATATGCGGCATGAAAGCTGACGATTCATCATCATAATGATATGGCATATAGCCCGGGCCTGCAGCTGCTGGGTATCCGGCTGGGCCCACCGCACCCGGTACGCCTGCCATTCCTGGAAAACCTGCCATGCCTGGGGCCATTGGCATTCCAGCGTAACCTGCCATCCCCGGATCCATCGGCATTCCAGGACCGCCTACCATACCCGGGGCCATTGGCATTCCAGGACCGCCTACCATACCCGGGGCCATTGGCATTCCAGGACCACCTGCGTACGGCATATACGGCCCTGCAGGGAAACCACCGTATGGCGGACAGAATCCCGGTCCAGGCATGACTGGAGTCATCGGTACACAATAATCCTGCGGCATTTCTTGTACAGGAGCAACAGGTGCTGGAAAAGGAATTTCTTTCTTTGGAACTTCTTTAACTTCTGGAAGAATATTTACTGGTTTTGGCGGGAGATTCGGTTGTTCTTTAACCGCCATTTTTTGCATACTCACTTGGTAGTGTTTTTTGATGTCAATTTCAGGGACGACTTGTAGAGGCATTTTTGGAGTATATGGTACTTTTGGTACTTCTTTGATTGGCATCTCTTTAATCGGGATTTCCTTGACCGGCATCTCTTTGATTGGCATTTCTTTAATTGGTACAGGTTTCTCCTTGGCAAATGGGTGTTCTTTCAGCGGAACCTCTTTTTTCGCTCCTAAATTGATTGCGCCTTCTTTTTTTATGGATCCGCCAGCTGTCGGAACCTTTATTTTCATACCGGGCATAATCATATCAGGGTTGCTGAGCTGCGAATTCAACTTCTTCAGCTCTTCAAAATTCACGCCGTACTTCTTGGCGATCTTCCAAAGAGTATCCCCTTTCTGTACGATATGGATCTTCACTCTGATTTCCCTCCTATGGCATAAGTCCATATAGTGTATGTGGAAATAGGCAAAATGCTAATATTCTTCACAAAAACTTATGCTATTTTATCAAGAATTATGAATAGGACCATAGCAGGGCAAAAAAAATAGATGCAATCCCTGCATCTATTTCATGAGTGGCTTAGCATTCTCTTTAAAGCTAATTTTGCGTTTTTCGCAATCTCTGAGCTCACTTTAATGATATTATTGTTATTTTGGTCCTCAATGGTATCGAGGCTCCATACAAGATGTGGAAGGTCAATCCGGTTCATCGTCAGGCATGGGCACATATGAGGGTTTAGAGAAATAATGTGCTTATCCGGATGATTCTGGATTAAGCGGTTAACAAGATTCATTTCTGTACCAATAGCCCATGAAGAGCCTGGTTCCGCCTTTTCAATAGTATTAATGATAAAACTTGTTGAACCGGCCAAATCGGAAATTTCTACAACCTCGCGACGGCATTCCGGATGGACGATGATTTTCATGTCTGGATATTGTTCTCGTGTGTCAATCACATTTTGCACCGTAAAGTTTTCATGGACGGAGCAATGCCCCTTCCATAGGATGACTTTAATTTTTGAAAAATCACCCTCGTATTCGAGGCTGTCACTGATAGGATTCCAAATCGCCATTTCATCCAATCCAACCCCTAGCTCGACGGCTGTGTTCCGCCCAAGATGCTGATCCGGCAGGAAGAGAATCCGCTCCTTTTGTCCAAATGCCCATTTGACCATTGTCTCAGCATTGGAAGAAGTAACGGTTGCACCTCCGTTCGCACCGACAAAAGCTTTAATAGCTGCAGTGGAATTGACATAGGTTAATGGTAGAATGGTGTCTCCAAATAAACTTTGGAGTTTATCCCACGCTCTTTCAGTTTGGTTTAGGTCGGCCATGTCGGCCATTGAGCAGCCAGCCCTCATGTCAGGCAAAAATACCTTTTGACTTTTGCTGGTTAAAATATCTGCTGTTTCCGCCATAAAATGGACTCCGCAGAAAATAATGAATTCGGCTTCTGTATTTTCCGCTGATAACTGCGCTAATTTCAAGGAATCCCCAGTTGCATCGGCAAATTGAATGACTTCATCCTTTTGATAATGGTGTCCCGGTATAAACAGACGGGAGCCGTATTTTTCTTTTACTTCCTTCACGCGGACCTCAAGATCCTCGCGGGACATTTGCTTGTATTTTTCAGGAATCATTTTATTTGCCTGGAAGGCTGCCAAAATGCTCATCTTATTCCTCTCCTTTGCTCCATAGCACTTTTACACTAATATCTAACGCTTTATAGGAATGAGTCAAAAATCCCAAGGAAATGTAATGAACGCCTGTGTCTCCATAGGAAGCAAGATTGCTCAATTGAATCCCGCCTGAAGCTTCGGTGATAATTCCCTGCGGCACCAATTTAATCAGCTCTTTTATTTCATCAGGTGTCCGGTTGTCAAACATGATGACATCCGCACCGGCTTGGACTGCCTCTCTTACCTGCTCCTCCGTTTCAACCTCTACTTCCACCTTCACCATATGACCGGCTTGTTTTCTTACTGCCTCCACTGCCCTACTGATGGATCCCGCAAAGGAAATATGGTTATCTTTAATCATCACGGCATCATACAACCCAAAGCGGTGATTATAGCCGCCTCCGGAGCGGACTGCATATTTTTCAAGCATGCGAAGCCCCGGCGTCGTTTTCCTTGTGTCGCAAATCCTTGTAAAATCGCTATTAAGAGTTGTTACGGCTTTGTTAGTAAGCGTTGCAATCCCGCTCATCCGCTGCACCAGGTTCAACACAACCCGTTCTCCTTTTAACAAGTCGGAAATTTTTCCGGTGACGGTTGCCAGCTGCTGTCCCTTTTCGAACTGTTCCCCATCCTTTACAAGAACCCGGGTTAAAAGATCCTGATTTAATAATTCGAATCCCGTTTTGATAATTTCTTCCCCGCAAAATATACCGTCATCCTTGGCAAGAAAAACGATCTCGCCTTTCGTATCATCCGAAAAAATTAAATCTGTTGTGATATCCTGTTCGCCGATATCTTCAATAAAAAAACTTTCAAGTAGTGAGCGCAGTTTTAATTTGTTCATGATTCCTCTCCACTTCTTTTTTTGTATGAATGATGGATTTCTGAAGCCAATTTTGATTGTCCTCAACCGGGTAATCACTTCGGAAGTGACCGCCGCGGCTTTCTGTCCTTTTTAGGGCTGATTCTGTTATCAATTTTGCTGTAATTAGCATAAAGATTTTTGTTAATTCTTGTTTTGAAAAAGAATCAATCGTTTGCAATTCATCAATTTTAAATTGCTCAAGCCACTTTTTTTGATTTGTTAAGGCAAGCTCATTGCGGACGATTCCTACTTGGTCCATCATAGAATTCTTTATTTGCTGGATGGAAGGCAGCTTTAGTTTTTTATGAGTGTGCCTGCTTTTGGTTGTAACTGAGATTGCTGGAATGATCTCTGTTGGCCCTTTATTAATCCAGTCCGCCAGTTTTTTTCCATGAAACAGTCCTTCCAGCAAGGAATTGCTGGCCAGCCGGTTGGCCCCGTGCAGGCCTGTACAAGCTGATTCCCCAATGGCATACAATCCTTGGATTGATGTGCGGCCGATAAGGTCCGTTTTTATTCCCCCCATTAAGAAATGGCTACCGGGCACAACCGGAATTTTCCCTTCAGTTAAGTGAATTCCATTGTTTTCACAAAGCTCGGTGATGGTAGGGAATCTTGCCTCAAAATCTCTTACATTCGTTATATCTAAGAATACTTTATGGCCATTTTTCAAATAGTCATAGATCGTTTGCGAAACAATATGTCTTGGGGCAAGGTCTCCTAAAGGATGAACTCCTTCCATAATCGGAGTGCCTTCCTCTGATATAAGATTTGCGCCTTCTCCTCTCACCGCCTCAGAAATAAGGCCTTTAGTTTCACCATTGACATATAAAAGCGTCGGATGAAACTGAATAAATTCCATATCGATAATGTCAGCACCCGCCCGGTAAGCCAGGGCTATCCCATCACCATTGACTGTTTGGGCATTGGAGGTATAGCGATACAATTGCCCACAGCCGCCAGTTGCTAGAATGATGTGGCTGGCAAAATGCACTTTAAGGTTACCTTTTGAGTCTTTAACTTTTACCCCGATACAGTGGTTGTTTACAGGATTAATGACTAATTCATATGCAAAGGTGTCCTCTTCAACCGTGATATGTGCTTTAAGTTTGCTAATAAGGTACTCCACGACGTTCTTACCCGTCGCATCACCGCCGGCATGGACAATTCGGTGTTCACTGTGGGCACCCTCCATTCCAAGCTGCAATTTCCCATCTGAATCACGGTCAAATACCTTGGATATTTCTTGTATTAGGTTAGGTGCTTCATAAATGATTTCTCGAACAGCTTCCGGGTCATTATGAAACGCCCCCGCCTCTAAGGTGTCCTCTACATGTTTTTCCGGATGGTCTGCTGGTCCGATAGCTGCTGCTATTCCGCCTTGGGCAAGGTAAGAATTTGCTGTTCGTAATTTCGACTTTGTGAGAACTCTCACATTATTATTTTCACTTAAGTGGACAGCCAGCTGTAGAGCTGCTATCCCGCTTCCAATAATTACAACATCTGATTTTGTCATTGTTTGACCCTCCTGGATTAACAGGTGTCTTGACATATATATTTACACAGAATTACACTAAATACAAGATATTTTTTCTGGAACCGGGCAGGTAGATTAGGTCTAGGTGATCTATTGCCGGTTTTTTCACGAAGTCGGGCACGTAGAACCACTCTATGTGACAGGTGCTCCGGTTTTTTAACAAAGTCGGGCACGTAGAACGGCTATACGTGACCAGGGCTCCGGTTTTTTAACAAAGTCGGGCACGTAGAACGGCTATACGTGACCAGGGCTCCGGTTTTTTAACAAAGTCGGGCACGTAGAACCACTCTACGTGACCAGGGCTCCGGTTTTTTAACAAAGTCGGGCACGTTGAACCACTCTACGTGACCAGGGCTCCGGTTTTTCCACGAGGTCGGGCACGTAGAACCACTCTACGTGACCAGGGCTCCGGTTTTTTAACAAAGTCGGGCACGTAGAACCACTCTACGTGACCAGGGCTCCGGTTTTTCCACAAAGTCGGGCACGTAGAACCACTCTACGTGACCAGGGCTCCGGTTTTTTAACAAAGTCGTGCACGTAGAACCACTCTACGTGACCAGGGCTCCGGTTTTTCCACGAGGTCGGTCACGTAGAACCAACTCTACGTGACCAGGGCACCGGTTTTTTCACGATGTCGGGCATGTAGTAAACATATTTTTCTATTAAACTAAGGGAGTGCAAAAATGAAATATTTTGATTATGCTGCCACAACCCCGTTGGATCCAGAAGCAGCAGAGATTTTTGTAAAGGCTTCGACCGAGTTCTTTGGTAATTCCAGCAGCCTCCATGATATCGGGGGACAATCTGCTGCATTGCTTGAGCATTGCCGGGAAGAAATGGCCCAGCTTTTGGGCGTGGATAAACAGGGTTTGTTTTTTACAAGCGGGGGTTCTGAAGGAAATTTCTTAGCTATTGAGGCATTATTATCTGCTCCAAAAAAACAAGGCAAACATATCATTGCTGGAATGGCGGAGCACTCGTCCGTCCATGGAATCTTGAAACGGCTTGAAAAAGATGGTTATTCTATTACCTATTTACCATTCAATTCATCCGGGGTGATTGATCCTGAAAATCTATTAAATGCCATCAAACCGGATACCATTCTTGCTGCCATTCAGCATGTTAATTCTGAAATAGGCACCATCCAGCCCATCGAGCAGCTTGCAAAAATCTGCACTGAGCACGATATCCATTTTCATACCGATATGGTCCAGTCCTTTGGAAAAATTGATGTACGAAACATTACTCCTTTGGTAGGCAGCTTTTCTTTTTCCGGACATAAAATTTACGGTCCAAAAGGAATTGGAGGGGCGTATGTTAATCCAAAAATTGGATGGAATCCGTTTTTTCCGGGGACTTCTCATGAAAAAGGATTTAGACCCGGCACTGTTAATGTGCCTGCAATTGCCGCGATGACCACCGCAGCCCAGAAAATTACGGGCAGAATTCAAGAGAATGCGCGAAGATTTGTTGAACTCCGGCACGCTATTCTTAACGCCCTTCAACCTATCAGTGAACGAGTCCACGTCTATCAGGCTGAAGGCGATTCACAGTTGCCGAATATCATCGGCATGCGGATTTCCGGCATCGAGGGCCAATGGATGATGCTTGAATGCAACCGGTTGGGTTTTGCAATATCAACCGGAAGTGCCTGCCAGATTGGCATGCTGACGCCTGCAAAGGTCACCCAGGCATTGGGGCTGACAATTGATGAATCGAAGGAATTTATCCGTATCTCATTCGGCCATCCCACAACGATGAATGAAATCGAAGCTTTGGGCGCAGGGATATTGAAAATTGCCAATGAATTTGCGGTCTCATCTGTTATTTAATTAGGCGAAATTATGTTAGAATAGGTTCACAGATATCAAACGGGAGGGTTTTTATGACGGAGCAAAAGAAAATCTTAGGAGAGGAAAGGAGGACTCTGATATTAAAACTGCTAAAGGAAAGTGCTTCTCCTCTAACTGGAAGCGACCTTGCTGCTAGAACTAATGTAAGCAGGCAGGTCATCGTAGGCGATATCACTCTCCTTAAAGCGAAAAATGAACCGATAATTGCGACAAGTCAAGGGTACATGTATTTTAGCCAAGCTCCCGGCGCCCATGTTTTCGAAAAAACAATTGCCTGCCGACATAACCCAGAGGATACGGAAAAAGAGCTGTATATTTTTGTTGACAATGGCGTGACCGTAAAGGATGTTAGAATTGAGCATGCTGTTTACGGGGACTTAACAGCTTCGATTATGGTTTCGAACCGGCAGGAAGTGAAGCAGTTTATCGAAAGAATTCGCAGCAATAAGGCAGCTTTTTTATCGGAACTGACAGATGGCATCCATCTGCATACAATTTCTGCTTCTAGTGAGGAAGCAATAACGCGTACGGAGGCGGCCATGAAGGAAGCCGGATTTTTGATGGAATTTTAAAAGGACTCGTCGGTTGACGGGTCCTGATTTTTCTTTATTGTACTAGCTCATCTCAACCATCACCGAAGGATAACTCCCCAACAGCTTCACGCCGCAGCCCAATGCTTCCAACTCAGCCATGGCCCCTGGAATTAACACTTCATCAAGATTCATTTCTAAATCAATAATGAAAAAGTAATTACCGATACCGGTTTTCATTGGTCTAGACTCTATTTTCGAGAGGTTAATCCGTCTCCACGCAAATGCAGACAGAACCTGATGCAGCGCACCTGCCTGGTCTGATGGAAGAGTAACCATTAAGGTCGTTTTATGGTGAGCTGAGCCACTCAAGCCCTTCAATTCAGTTTGTTCCTTTGCTAAAACAACAAATCGAGTATGGTTATAATCAAAATCATGGATATTTCTCCGGACAATAGAAAGACCGTATTCCTCAGCAGCAAGCTCATTTGCAATAGCGGCAATATTAGCCTCTGGTGTTTCCATCACCATTTTAGCAGCCGCCGCGGTGGATGACACACTTTCAAATGGAACACCTTTTAATTGCGTATGTAAAAATTTATGGCACTGGGCAATCGCATGCGAATGGCTATAGACTTTTGAAACCTGGTGCCAGTCCGAGGCATTTGAAGGATGAACCATTAAATGCTGCTTAATGGGAAGCGTAATTTCGCCAATAATCGGAAGATCGACTTCCTGGGTTAAATAATCAAGGGTAATATTGACGGACCCTTCGAGCGCATTCTCAAGCGGAACAACAGCGAAATCCACTTCCTGTTCAACAACAGCATCCATGCATCCCGGAATCGTCTGGAACGGTATATGTTCAAATCCCGAAAAAACTCTTCTTACGGCTATCTCTGTGAATGTCGCCTTTGGTCCTAAGTATCCTACCTTCACTTTTCTCTACTCCCTTTCTAAAAAGAAAGCTGAGAGCCGGGCCAGTGAACTTTTGTTCACTATGCACCTGTTCCCAGCACTTCAACTTTTTCTACAAATTCTAGCTTTCTCAGTTCGGCCAGCAAAGAATCTATATCATGAACCATACCTGCAGTGTTTAATGAAAGTGTAACATTAGCTCGCCCCATAAGCGGAATCGTTTGGTGAATCGTTAGAACATTGCAGCCTGAACCCGCAACAACACTTAACAGTTTTGACAGGGTTCCGGAACGGTCCTCCAAATGGAAAAATAGCGACATAATCCGGTCCTTTGAAACCGAAGAAAAAGGAAAGACAGTGTCTCTATATTTATAAAAAGCACTTCTACTTAAATCCACCTTTTGAACTGCATCCCCAATGGATTCAGCCTTCCCTCTTTCCAGCATGTCCTTCGCTTCGATGGTTTTCTTCATCGCATCCGACAGAACATCCTCACGGACCAAATAAAATTTTTTATCAAAGTTAGCCATGCTCATCTCTCCCTCTTAGGGACCTCAACTTATTCTAAAAACTCAAATTCAAATTCCAGCAGCCTCACGATATCCCCATCTTTTGCCCCTCTTTTTCTTAAGGCATCGTCAACCCCAAAGCCGCGGAGCTGGCGTGAAAAACGGCGCACAGATTCATCCCTTGAAAAATCAGTCATCTTAAACAGCCTTTCAATTTTCTCACCTGAAAGGACAAATGCTCCATCCGGGTCTCTTGTAATGTTAAACGCATCAGCATCGGCTTCGTGTTTATATACAACGCGGTGAACACCTGTTTCCTCTTCTTCTTCATGCTGAAGCGGGAATTCCGGTGTTTCCTCAATCTTATCAGCAACGGCAAACAACAGCTCGCGGAGGCCTTTCCGCGATAGTGCAGAAATCGGAAAAATCGGGTAATCCTCCTGCAGCTTCTCTTTAAATTTTTGCAAGTTCTCTTCTGCATCAGGCATATCCATTTTGTTCGCGACGATAATCTGCGGACGCTCAGTTAAACGGAGATTGTATTCTTGCAGTTCCCGGTTAATCGTTAGATAGTCCTCATACGGGTCCCTGCCTTCAGTTGCCGCCATGTCAATGACATGGACGATGACTCTTGTCCGTTCAATATGACGTAAGAATTGGTGCCCTAACCCAACACCCGCATGTGCCCCTTCAATAAGGCCAGGCAGGTCGGCCATGACAAAGCTGCGTCCATCTTCGGTTTCAACCATTCCGAGATTAGGAACGATGGTCGTAAAATGATATTCCGCAATTTTTGGCTTGGCTGAAGATACAACTGACAACAATGTCGACTTTCCAACACTTGGGAATCCAACAAGACCAACATCAGCAAGGAGCTTTAATTCCAAGATCACATCGCGCTCCTGGCCCGGTTCACCATTTTCGGCTATCTCAGGTGCAGGGTTTGCTGGAGTCGCGAATCTTGTATTACCGCGTCCGCCGCGTCCGCCTTTGGCGATAACTGCACGCTGACCATGCTCAACTAAATCGGCAATGACCTCATTTGTAGCCGCATCCATGACAACCGTTCCAGGCGGCACTTTAACAATCATATCCTTGGCGCCTCTTCCGTGCTGCCCCTTGGACATGCCATGCTCGCCCCGAGGTGCCTTAAAATGGCGCTGATAGCGGAAATCCATCAGCGTCCGCAAGCCTTCTTCTACTTCAAAAACTACATTAGCACCTTTACCGCCGTCGCCTCCAGCGGGACCGCCATTAGGTACATATTTCTCACGGCGAAACGCAACCATTCCGTTACCGCCATCGCCGCCTTTTACATAAATTTTTACTTGATCGACAAACATGTTGATCCTCCCGTCGTACTTTGAAATAACTGATGAATGCGACGAGATCGCAAGTGCTTACCTCTATTTAACAGCAGGCATAAACACCTCTAACGCGAATTCGCTTTCGGTAAATTCCTTTACGGTCACCTCTTGTGATCCGGACAGGAATTTTTCAATCAGTTCCTTATTATTTATTATCCCGCGAAAATCAAAAAAGAAACGAATTCCATCCGACTGCGGTTCAATTGTTATGGATAAATGGTTTTCTTGAAATGCTTCAATCGCCTGATTTAAACCGGTAAAAAGGGATTTTGTCCATTCAGTCAATTTGAAGTCATTAATCTTTATGTACTCAGAATCCTCAAAAACCTCATATTCTAGCTGAAAGGAATGACTTTCCCAATTAGCTGTAAATAATAATGAGGCAAATTGCGGAAGTCCCAGATTAGACAGCTTTGTCTCATGCTGTGCCTCCACTACAATTTCCGTTATGACCTCTTTAACCCGGTCAATTCGATTTAAGTCGAGGTTACCTTTGATGAGCTGCAGCTTATTTAACCAATCATGTCGTGAATGCCGCAGCACTTCGATAATATCCCATTCTTTCTCCATGCGTACTCTCCCAATCCTTTATCGGAAACTATTTTCTGTTAGTATATCAAAAAAACAACCATGAGTAAGCAATTTTTATGTTGAATGATACGATTTGGAGAGGCAAAAGTGCAATGATGATGAATAAACAGGTGAGGTGTTAAGGTAAAAAGAAAACTCTAACCGTTATGGTTAGAGTTTTCTAGTAACTTTAAGCTTCTTGAGCTACTGGATATACGCTCACTTTTTTGCGGTCACGACCTAAGCGCTCAAATTTTACAACGCCGTCGATTTTCGCAAATAGAGTGTCGTCTCCGCCGCGGCCAACGTTTTCACCTGGGTAAATCTTAGTACCGCGTTGACGGTATAGGATAGAACCACCAGTTACGAATTGACCGTCCGCACGCTTAGCACCAAGGCGCTTTGCGATTGAGTCACGTCCGTTCTTTGTAGAACCTACTCCCTTTTTAGAAGCGAAAAACTGAAGATCTAATCTTAACATTTGTTCCACCTCCTACTGTTTGAAGGTTAATTTTATGTGCTTTCCGTACTCCTGTTCAATCCCTTGGAGTGAGACAATCATCGCCTCAAGCAATAACTGTACTTTCTCTTGTGTTTCGTTTGAAATATTCTCTGGAAACGTACATTGGAGAAAGCCGCCATTCCCTTGTTTAACTTGTGCTTTGACTCCCGTAAGAGCCTCGATGGCATTAACTGTTCCAAATGAAACAGCCGATGCACCAGCACAAACAATATCTTGGCCATGTTTTGCAAAGTCAGCATGTCCGCTCATCGTAAAGGAGTGAACGAGTCCGTATTCAGTACGATTAATCGTAATGCGAATCATCTATTGCTCAACACCTTACGCGTTGATTTTTTCGATGACTACTTTAGTATAAGGTTGACGATGACCTTGCTTCTTACGGTTGTTTTTCTTCGCCTTGTACTTGAAAACAATGATTTTCTTTTGACGGCCTTGTTTTTCAACTTTAGCTGTAACAGTAGCGCCTGCAACAACAGGGCTTCCTACTTTTACATTTTCACCGCCAACGAAAAGAACCTTGTCAAAAGTAACTGTTTCGCCAGCTTCTGCATTTAGTTTTTCAATGTAGATAGCTTGACCTTCTTCAACTTTCACTTGCTTTCCGCCAGTTTCGATAATTGCGTACATGAACTGCACCTCCTTATAAACTCAGACTCGCCAAAAACAGGCGCTTATGCTAAGGCGTAAGACTTACTACCTGTCATGTGCGGTTGTAGCACGGGTGCGCTACAAACATAACATTAAAATCATACATAATTTAGACGAAAGTGTCAACAGCTTTTTGGGATATCTCATCCACTGGCCCGAATTGCTTCAATAAATAATAATGTGCTGGGACTGTGGTGGTTGTAAAAAACACCTTAAAATGAAGCATTTCTTCCAAGATTTCTAAATGGGGAAGGAGATGCTCTTTAACCTCTTTTGTCGTTTCTACCAGGACTGCTTCAAATTCAGAATAGCGATGCTCCAATAGCTCCCTTTCTAGTCGGAACGCTATCGTCTCTGCACTTAAGATTTTTCCAGTCCCCTCACATACCGGACACTTATCCTGCAACGCTTCCGACAAGGTAACCTTCGTTTTTTTTCTAGTCAGCTGCAGAATCCCTAGCAGCGTAAAGCCAATCACTTTCGTTCTCTTCTCATCCTTTGACAGTTCTTTTTCAAAAAGATTTAGAATCGATTGCTTGTCCGAATCACGATTCATGTCAATAAAATCAATAAGCACAATACCGCCAATATCACGAAGGCGCAGTTGTCTGACGATTTCTTTCGCTGCCAGCTGATTGGTTTTAAGCACGGTATCCTGATAGTCCGCTTTTCCGGAAAATTTCCCGGTATTTACATCAATAATGGTGAGGGCCTCTGTTTCATCAAAGATGAGATAGGCACCATGGTCAAGCCAGACAACCCGCTTTAGAGCTTTATCGATTTCATGCTCAATTTGGTGAGCGGAAAAGATATTTTCTTTTCCATTATAATAGGTGCAGGGATACTTTTCTTCGAGTAGTTTTTTGAATTCCAGATCATCTACGATGATTTCACCCGCCGACATTTTTTCGGCTTGATTTTGAATCATTTCGAGAAAGGTATCTTTTTGAAAAATTAGTCCCGGCTTTTTTAAGGTCGCAGCTTTTTTGGTAAATTCTTGATATTGTATACGCAGGCTGCTTAATTCTTCGCGGAGCTCATCTTCGGTTGCGGTAATGCTTGATGTCCGAAAAATCAGGCCTTCTTCTTCGGTTTTCATATGGTTGCCAGTCCGGCGGAGCTTTGCTTTTTGCTTTTCATCGGCAATTTTTTTCGATACCGCTACATAGCGCCCTTTTGGCATGTAAATCAGGCTTGTGCCTTGTATTTCAATAATGCCTGTTACTTTTGGACCCTTATTGCCTGTCGCATCCTTGTCAACCTGAACAAGCAGCTTTTCCCCTTGATGAACATAGGACGATACATTTCCTTGTTTTTCTGATGCTAACAAATATGTGGGAAGCTGATCACGATGTAAATAAGCATTCTTCTCTTCCCCGATATCGATAAAAACAGCATTCATCCCGGGCAGAACCTTTGTCACGGTCCCATAATAGATATTACCAACCAGCGATCGATGTTCTGGCCGGTCAAAAATAATCTTTTCTAGACGATTTCCACGGAGATAAGCGAAGCGCTTTTCCCGCCCTATGTAATTTATAATTAATGTTTCCAAACCTTGTTTCCTCACCTTTTTAAAAATAGCTTATTGGGTTAACCATTATTTTACCCAAAGTTACAGGAAAAAGCGCTCGTACCCACACGAGCGCTCCCTGCTTTCTATCTATTATACATTACTAATACAAAAAGAGAAGGTCACTAATTTTGTCGTTTAAACGTTTTTCTGTGAAATAGGCATGCAGCAGTTCATTTTCATCGAGAGTGCCTTTTTCCCTGCCGTCGACCTCGACAATTATAGGGTGCTTGCAGCCGCGCTGGAATTTTTCCAAAACGTTAATCAAAAGATCCTGCTCGTCTGCCTGGATGGGTTTCAAGGAGTCTGGACTTGATGATTTTTTCCCGTAATAACGTTCAAGTAAAAAGCGCATGAAAATAAAGCGCCGCTGCTTCCATTCGTAATAAAGCGAGAAGAATAAGAAGCCGATTACTACCCAAACATTGATGTGGGCTGGTGCTGTGGCTAATATTACAAATGAAAACATGCATAAACTGACGAAGGAAATCATCAGCGTGGTGCGATGGGCACTTGCAAAAGAATTTTTCAATGATAGCAGTAAAAATACCAGTTTCCCACCATCGAGCGGCCAAACTGGAAAAAGGTTAAAAATTAAAATCATCAGATTATATTCGATAAATAATGGAAATAAATCCTCGGGAAACAGGTTGAAATGAAGGAGGGCAAATGCCGCTGCCACCATCCAGACATGCTGGAGCGGACCTGCCAAGACGACAATCGCCTCTTCCTTTAATGGACGATTCCCGTGCTCATCCATCTCCGCGACCCCGCCAAATGGCAGGAGGGTGATTCTTTTGATTCTCCAGGAAAAAAAAGAAGCCGCCGCCGCATGCCCCATTTCATGTACGAAAATGATACCCAGGAGTAAACTCACTTCCATAAAATGGGCCGTGGCGATTGATAGTGCAATGACTAACCATAACAGCGGGTGGATGTGAACATGCCGGAGTAACTCGATCGATTTATTCAAGACGAATCACCTGAATTGGGTCGATGAACTCTTCGCCTTTTTTAACAGCAAAATAATACTGGCCTTTTGTTTTGTCCTCTCCCCCTGAATCAGAAACTGTCCCCACCACTGCTCTTTTATCGATATATTCATAGAGTTTGACCTTGATATCTTTTAAATTCCCATACCATGTTTCTGTTCCATCGGAATGCTGGATCACGACGGTTTTCCCGATGCCTTCTTTTTCTCCAGCATCCATGACAAACCCGTCACTGATTGCTTGGACCGCCGCTCCTTTGCCAGTCTCAATCATAATTCCCTGGCCGTTCTTTTCAAAGTTCTCAAGAATTTTTCCTGTAACAGGCACAGCCCCTTTTTGGACCTGCTCTTTCGCATCCGATTTGTCTTTTTCAGAAAAAGGCAACAAAGCAAGCGGCTTGCCGAACTTATCTTCATACCACTTAGAAACAACAGCAAACTTGAAATCTTGATCCATCGTTTTTAGGACGACGTCCCTCGCCGGCTGAAATGTGGCCGATTGATTGCGGAACATAATTGCCACCACTAGGAACAAGAGAATGGATGCTAAAATTTTGAAAAAGAAGACTTCCTTTTTAAATAAAGGGTGTCCATCATCATCATCGCCACCTGTAGACGGGGGAATATAATTATATTCGTATTTTTCTTCATCACCTGGCCATAACAAATTCCGTTCTGGCGCACTTGCCTTGCTGCTGCCCATCTCTTTTTTTCTCTTTGCGATTCGCCGCCGTATTTCATCCGGAGTAGACCGCGCCATACTCATCAACCCTTTTCACACAGTTTGTACAAGTTTATGTAGAGTTTTAATAGAGTATGACAAGCATATAAAAAAGCCCGTCCGCAGATCTTGTGAACAGGCTTTGATTTTATCGAACTCCAAAGAATTTCTTCAGTTTTGAAAATACACCTTTATTTTGATCTTCGAGTGATTGAAGCGGGATGGACTCTCCGAGAATTCTTCTTGCGATGTTTCGGTAGGCGATCGATGCCTTGCTGTTTGGGTTTAGTGCAATCGGCTCACCATGATTGGAGGCTTTGATGACCTCTTCATCGTCAGCAACAATGCCAATCAGTTCGATTGATAAATGTTGGGTAATTTCATCGATATCAAGCATATCACCGGTCTTCATCATATGATTGCGAATTCGGTTGACGATTAACCTTGGCGGCTCCATATCTTTTTCTTTTTCTAAAAGTCCGATGATCCTGTCGGCATCGCGGACAGCAGAAACCTCCGGCGTGGTAACCACAATGGCTTTATCCGCACCAGCCACGGCATTCTTATAGCCCTGCTCGATTCCGGCCGGGCAATCGATGATTATGTAGTCATAGTCCTGCTTTAACTCAGTAATTAACTCTTGCATCTGCTCGGGTGTAACAGCTGACTTATCGACAGTCTGCGCTGCCGGAAGCAAATACAAAAGGCCGTCAAATCGCTTATCCTTAACGAGTGCCTGATGGGTTTTGCATCTTTTTTCAACCACATCGACTAAATCATAAATAATTCTATTTTCTAACCCCATTACGACATCTAAGTTTCGAAGGCCGATGTCCGTATCTATTAAGCATACTTTCTTTCCCTGAAGAGCCAGCGAAGTGCCGATATTAGCAGAGGTTGTTGTTTTGCCGACGCCGCCCTTACCAGATGTAATTACGATTGCTTCTCCCACTTTAATGTCCCCCTTCTAATCTCGTTAAATTAGGCCTTAAATGATTTAAAGCTTGTAATCTATCGATAATAATATAATGGTTCTCATTTATGTAAGCACATTCCATTTCTCTGTGCTCATTAGCAGGATTCGAATCTGGGGATCTATTTATATATTCGCCGATTCTTAGCTGCGATGGCTTCATGCTCGAAGCGGCAATGACTGCCTGTTCATTGCCAAAACACCCTGCATGAGCAACTCCTTTGAGGACACCCATTATAAAAATATTCCCGCCCGCAATCACGGTTCCACCTGGATTCACATCGCCAATTAACAGTAAATCCCCTGGTACTCTTAATACCTGCCCGGAACGGACGATTCTTGAAACCGTTACGACCTCGTTTTCTTCCTTTAGACGATTGGCTTCTTCCTTCGTAATCACATTTGATTCAATATCATCCACCATTAAGTTTTTCTTTTGGCGGATTAATTCTTTTAGTTCTTCCTTTTGTCCGTCCGTTAAATAGCGATTGCCAATATCCACTTTCACAGAAATTAAGTGGCGCTCCTCCTCCGTTCTAGAGTTGGCGGAGAGCTTTTGGTCCAGTTCTTGCTTTAATTCCTCATAGGAACAGGTATCATCCAGATGAAGGACAAGTCCGTCCTTTGTTCCTTTTATTGTAACATTTTGCCGATTTTTCATGGAGAATTTTCACCTCAAAATACAAAAACAATTTCGGATTTAAGCCATTATTTTCCAAATCCAAATCATAAACATCCATCTTTAAAGAATTCGACACGAACTGTCCATTCTCCTTTTTAAAAAAAACATTCCCCAAACTTTGTTATTCAGGATAAAACTGTGAATGAGGAAGCGGCCATACCTGCCCCATTCCCCGATTCATAAATCCTCCCGCAGTGCTTCGGCATGTTTTTCAAAGCCGCGTTTTAAAGGATAGGCTGCTATCAGGAGAAAAGTTCCATTTAATATAAGAGTGGGATAGAAACGCAAATTGACAAAGCTCATAAAATCAAGATTTGTCACATGAATTAAATAATTAATTTCATACACGCCCGCTTCTAACAGCGCAACTCCCAAAAGGGAAACGAAGAAAGCGACAACGATATTGGACTGAATCACCTGCATAACCTTTGCTGCTAGGTAGCAGATAAATGGAAACAAGAAAAAATAGATGCCAATAATTTCGACATATACGATATCAAATAAAAGTCCAAAGATGGCCGCATAGATAATCCCTTGATTTTTCCCAACATATATTGTCAAAAAAAGCAGAGTGGCAAACAGGAACCGCGGAACTAGTATACGGTTTCCAAAGGACTCAGCGGGCAAAAATTGAACAAACAGACTTTCAAAAATAAAAAGGAGCAAAAACAAAAGAGGGAGAAAGAATTTCCTCACAAGTCTTCCTCCTTCCCAGATTTCATCACACTTTCCTCGGGGCTTGTCATTAACCTTTTAATGACCATGACATTTTCAATATCGTAAAAGTCCGCTCCCGGCTTCACTAGTGCGGTTTGATTTAAGCCATATTGGTCCGGTTTCACCTCTTCTACCTTTCCAATCATCAACCCCTTAGGAAAAACACCGCCCATTCCTGAGGTGATGACCGTCTGCCCTTTTTCCACCTTTGCTCCTGATGGAATTGCTTTAACGAGAAGCATTTTTTGTTTATCATCAAAGCCCTGAACGAATCCGTAAACCTCGGTTTCCCCCTGAATCACAGCAGAAATCCTGTTTTTCGGGTCCATCGCACTCAATAGCTGCACTGTTGAGCTAAATTGGGTGACGTTTTTCACCTTTCCAATCAATCCTGTTGCTGTTACAACAGCCATATTTTTTTTAATTCCATCTAACTTGCCTTTATTGATAATAATCATTTCATGCCAACGATCAGGATTTCTGCCAATAACTGTTGCCGGCATTGGTTCCAAATCTCTCAGGGTCTTTTTTTCATCGAGAACGTCACGTAATTCTTTGTTGTCTTTTTTCAGTTCTTGAACTTCTGCTTCAAGGCTGGCAATTTTTTCAACGCGTGATTTTAATCCCTTATTCTCATCATATGTATCTTGCAAATCCTGAAGATTTTCAAAAAAGCCCGCAACATACTGGGCAGGCCTTGAAACCAGGGATTGAACCCAACCGGTGGTGTCTTTGACGAACTGTTCCGGCCAGGTAAGTTTACTTCTCTCCCTTAAAGAAAACCCAATCAATGCCACGAGAACAATGATGCTGACGAGCAAAATGATCAAACGCTTATTCAAAAAGAACTGTGGCATGATATTACACCTCTATTTTTTTCATTGTCCAGCTCCAGCGCCTAGGGGCTCGGGGTCATAAGCCCCTGAACAAGGCGCTTCCGCTTTTCTCTTTATCTAGAATCTTTAGCTTTATTTTTAAATAAATGGATATGATCTAAAGCTTTTCCTGTGCCGATTGCCACGCAATCGAGCGGGTTTTCTGCAATCAGGACAGGCATTTTTGTTTCCTCGCTAATAACACGGTCAATATTGCGCAGCAGCGCCCCGCCGCCCGTGAGGACGATGCCGCGGTCCATAATATCGGCAGCCAATTCCGGTGGTGTTTTTTCAAGCGTATTCTTCACTGCTTCAACAATGGCATAAACAGTATCACTTAAAGCGGAGGCAATTTCCTTAGCGGAAATTTCAATTGTTTTTGGCAAACCAGTCAGAAGGTCACGGCCGCGAATCTCCATGTTATCGATACCTTCAGGCGTGCCTGCAGAACCGATTTCCATTTTGATTGTTTCCGCAGTTCGGTCACCGATCATCAAATTATATGTTTTTCTAATATAGGAAATAATCGCCTCATCCATCTCATCACCGGCAACACGGATTGACTGGCAAGTAACAATTCCCCCTAAAGAAATAATCGCTACTTCCGTTGTACCTCCGCCGATGTCTACAACCATGCTTCCCGTCGGTTCCCAGACTGGAAGGTTGGCACCAATAGCGGCAGCAAACGGCTCTTCAATTGTGTAAGCATCCTTTGCTCCCGCTTGTCTTGTTGCATCGATAACCGCTCTCTCTTCAACTGCGGTAATCCCTGATGGTACACAGACCATCACATACGGCTTACCGGCGAAAAAGCCTTTATTCTTTTGGGCTTCGCGGAATAAATGCTTCATCATAATAGCTGTTATTTCAAAATCAGCGATGACGCCATCCTTCATTGGGCGAACGGCCACCACATTTCCCGGAGTCCGGCCTATCATGTTTTTTGCGTCATTTCCAACCGCAACTATGTGTTTTGTATCTGTTTGCATGGCCACCACAGATGGCTCCCTTGTGACAATCCCTTTCCCCTTTACATAGACAAGGGTGTTGGCAGTTCCTAAATCTATCCCAAGATCCTTTGTTCCAATTCCAAACATAACGTTGTATCTCCCTTTCTGATACTAAATGCACTGTCCTAAGGCAGGTGTTTATCGTAAAAATTTCAAAAAATTGTAACGTACATAAATAGGCAGTCCTAAAAAATCATAAACAATATTATAGCCTAACGTCAAATAAAATAATAGCATTACAAATATCCTTTTTCCTTCAAGCTGACAAACTTATTTTCCCCGATGATGATGTGATCAAGGAGATCGATGCCAATGATCTTGCCGCATTCTACCAGCCGCTTTGTCACTTCAATGTCCTCCCGGCTAGGCGCGGGGTCACCGGATGGGTGATTGTGAAGAGCAATAATGGATGCAGCAGACCGCTTTAATGCCTCCCGATATACCTCACGCGGGTGAACGATGGAAGCGTTTAAGCTGCCAATAAATACCGTTTGCTTATGCATGACCTGATTCTTGGTATTTAAATACAAGCAGACAAAATGCTCCTGCGACAGAAAACGCATATCGTTCATGACATACTTGGCCCCGTCTTCCGGCGAGCGGATCACATAGCGGTCATTATATTCCAAATTGGCAATTCTCCTGCCAATTTCAACAGCCGCCAGAAGCTGAATCGCTTTCGCCGAGCCAATCCCTTTTATTTCGGTAATTTCCTCTAAAGTGGCCGCTTTTAAAAGCCTTAAACCCTCAAAATGAGTTAAGAGGCGATTCGATAATTGCAACACTGATTCATCCTTCGTTCCGGTACGAAGCAATATTGCAATTAACTCGTGATTGGATAAACTTTGCGGGCCATGCTGGATAAACCGTTCTCTTGGCCGTTCATCTTGCGGGAAATCACGAATCATTAATGTGTCGCTTGACATTACTTTTCCCTCCCTTAATGTCGGGAGTTAATGTTAGAAAAAAATTAATACGGCAAATGATAGCCTAACCGTTTCAATTCCCTAATTGTTCTTGCAACCGGCAGGCCGACAACCGCAAAATAGTCCCCATGGATTTTTTTGACAAGCATGCTTCCAAGCTGCTGAATGCCATATGCCCCTGCTTTATCAAGCGGTTCACCGCTTTTCACATATGACCGTATTTCATCATCCGTTAACTCCCAAAACCAAACATCTGTTTTTTCATAAAACTTTGTAGAGCTAGTTGGAGATAGAATTGAAACACCTGTAAATACTTCATGCTGACTGCCTGAAAGGATTTTTAACATCTGTACAGCTTCCGCCTCATCAGCTGGCTTTCCCAAGATTTGATTATTTGCAACCACAATCGTGTCGGAACCAATCACAAAGGCATCCCTGTTTTCTTTAAAAACAGCCTGGGCCTTGCGTTCCGCCAATTCCATTACGACTTCTTCCGGAGAAAGCTTGGGGTCAAAGCTTTCATCCACATCACTGCTTGAAATTGCGAATGTTAAATGGAGATTTTCTAGAAGTTCTTTTCGCCGTGGAGAAGAAGAGGCTAAAATGAGGTTCTGCATTTCATCACCTTACCTTTTTTTGCAACGCTTTAGGGAGATACAACTTAATCGTATCAAAAAAGAGCGGTGCAAACAATTTTTATATTATTAAATTTTGAAGAAATTTGTCAGATTATACAACTTTTATCAATATTTGCCGAATAGCGTGCTATAAAAAGCCCGCCGTCTATTCGGCAGGCTTTATTTTGCAATAATTTCCCGGAAAATATCGAGCGGTGGTTTAGTTTGTCAAAAGATGCTACAACGAATTATAAATGGACAGGAAGTTCAACAAATGCTGCTCAGCTTCAAGCAGGCTTTTTGTATCCTTGGACTTTTGAAAAGCTTTTACCTTTTCGTCAGCACCCACTAACTCTAATTTCATTTTATTGATATTTTCATTTTTAATATTGTTTATTTTGAGTTTTTCACTTTTACCAGCATCTGCAGAAACGCTGCTCGAAACAAGCGCTCCAGAAACCTGGGTTGAAAGAGATTGATAAATACTAGGAAGTGATTCGATAAAACTCTTTTCATTATCTGTAAGGTTTGAAAGCTTCTTTTCATCTAGCATCAATTGTTTCGCGAAGGCCCCCTCGGCACCCTTATCTTTGTATTTGGTACTTATTGATTTGGCCGTTTCAAGCGAATCCGCCACGCTTAAAAATAAATAAAACTTGCCGCCGATTTCTACCTGTTCAGAAGGAATACCTTTAGACTTTAATTGTTTAGCAGTATCCTCTGCACCTGCTTTCGAGGTAAAAACACCGCCTTGGACTACATAGGTGTTCAACTGTTCGATAGCTGCTGATGCTGCTTTATCCGTTGTTTCCGGTTGTTCTTTTCCATTTCCTGTTTCTCCAACCACATTTGGTTCGGTGACAGCTTTTTCACCCGATTCCGTTATGACTAGCTTCAGCATAAAAAAACCAATCGTTAATCCAATGAGAATCGCAAAAACGGCGGTAATGACAATAGATCCTATCGGCCGACGATTGTTTTTGTTGGAAAAACTAGCAAATGACATCAAAGACTTTTTAGGTTTGCTGTTTTTAAAGTTTTGGGAATTGGCTATTGTAAATTCCTCTACATCATTTTCAGAGGATTCAGGAATAATCCAATCAAAGCTTTCTTCGATTGATTCCTGAGCCGCTGCTGCTTCATTGACTCCTTCTGATTCGTGTAATTCTGAATCTATTTTTATTTCGTTTGGAATAGGTTCTGGTGTAGGTTCCGGCGCAATTTTTTGGGGTTCTTCACGAAAGGATTTGGGTTCTCCATTTAATTTAATCGTGATAGTATTGCCCTTTTTAGGCTTGTCCACTATACGCTCTCCTTTCTATTCGACAGTAATATGTTCCATCCTAACATACCGGCAAAAAAAAATAACAAGACTTTTGTCGTCTTGTTATCTTAGAGTTTCGTCAAATTATTTATAAGTTCGGCATACTTTTAATTATGGTTGAGTTGTTGCCGTTTCAGGAAACTGGCTTAATGGATTATCTTTACCTGCAGGGGCAGGTGCCTCAATTTTTGGCAGTTGTCCAGCAAGATCAGTTAAACCGGGCATATAGAATGCAGATAGTGTGAGCGAATAGCTTAACGGCTGCTTCTCTTGATCAAGCTTAGTGACCTCTTCTCCGCCTGAATAGTTAATCGCCTCAACTACAACAATTCGAGGTAAGGATTCCAACGTTTCGATGAATTTTTCTAAGTCTCCATAAGTCTGCGATTCCACTTGGAGTTGAACAGTTATCTTTTTTAATCCGTTCGGAGCAGCCGCTGCAGCTGGCTGCTGAGCAGCAGATTGATTATTGGTACCCGGATTAGTTGCAGTTTGAGTTTGCGATGGAGATTGATTTTGAGCATTCGCTTGATTTGTTGTGCCTTGATTTTGTGCTGCTCCTTGATTCGTACCATTGTTAGCTGCAGCAGTTTCGCTAGCTGGTGGTGCCACATCGGCATCTTTTGTGAAACTCATGGATTTTATTTGACTGTTAGAAACTGTTTCAGCTTTTTCTAAATCCAAAAGAAATTGTTCCTGCAGCGGCATCACTGGCAGCTGCTTTTGCAATTCGTTTGTATTTTCAGGTTCTGTCTTTTGGGAATCAGTCTGTTTCTTACTCATTATATCTAACAGTTTTTGTTCAGTCTTTTGTTCTTGCTGCTTTGATGCTAAATCTGATTTCAAAGGAATTAGCGATAGGAACTGGGCATAGACAAAAACCAGAATTATTATTAGCAAACCAGCCCCAACGATGATTTTATCTAATTTTGAGAGGCGAGACTTCATGATCCAGTCCCCCCTTCATCCTTCTTCTTGCTCAAATCAGTTTTGATCACATCTTTATTAAACTTTATTTCAAATTGCCCAAGATATCTTGGAAGAATATTATTATCAGGTTGGGTAGTTGTGACATTAGCTGCGTCACCTGAATTATTTGCGGTACTTGTTGCTGGATCTGTTGCAGTAGCCTGACCTGCAGGTTCTGTACTTTGATTTCCTGTGTTTGCAGTGTTTGAACTAGCCGTATTTTGATTATCCACCGTTGTAGTGGTACCTGTGCTTTGACTGCTTGTATTAGTTGTGGTATTTTGCGCTGTAGTCCCAGTGGTTTCCTTAGACTCGACAGCAGTTAAAGAATTAAGACTGGCATCTGCAATCCACTTTGAATCCTTTAAGTTATCTAGGAAATACGCAGCCTCCCTAGCGCTGTCAAATTGAACACTAAGTGTGACAGTCCCTGCCTCAGTATAAGCAAAGGATTGAATAAACCCGCGTTCTGGCAATAGCGAAGTAAGGTGTCTCATTACTGGTACTGTTTGAATAGGATAGTTTTTCGCCCAATCAACGGCTGATTTTAATGTTCCAGCAGAAGATGCTACTTGTGCTTGACTAGCATTTTGCTGCTGTTTATCTGCAAGCTTTTTTGTCATCGCAATTTGACTATCAACAGCTTCCAAATCACTTTTAACAGACTGAATTTGCCAAAAGTAAATACCGCCTATGAGCACTAATACTGCAACTATAGATGTTAAATAAATAATATTGAATTTTTTGGGCTCTTTTTGAGGAAGCAGGTTAATTTCTACTAACATCATTGCACCTCTTTTAAAGCAAGACCTAAAGGCAGTATTAAATTAGCCGGTACACTAAACGGTTTACTCTTTGCTTCCTTTTCGATATTGATTAGTTCAATAGGAATTTCAAATCTTTCCATCATTTCTTCATAAATTGCCATAAGCATCGGATGGTCGCCATTTAATAAAAATTTTGTGACATCGTGCTTTTCACTATTAAGGGAATACCTGTAAAAATCCAACAACTTATTTATTTCTTTAAAAATATCTTCAAACTGAAGAACCAAATCATCCGGTTCACCCGTATATTTGCAAACCATTAAACCAAGTACATCTCTAGAAATCTCCCATTTGTCATAATCAAACGGTAAAGCAAAATGACGCATAACTAACGGTACTGTATCATCAAAGATACACAAATTTACGCTCGTTAAATCAAATTGGACCGTAAATAGCACTTCATTCTCGCCAGCCTGTTCTAAATGATGATATAGGCGATAGAGAGATAGTGGCGAGATATCTGCAGCAACAGGATTTAACTTAAGGCTTGTGAGTAAATCGACATACTCCATCACGTTCTGTTCCGGCGCTGCAAATAACAGCAAGTCCTTTGTCTTGCCGTTCTCTGGAAGCGAGTAATAGTCGAATACTGGTTCCTCGAACGGTAAATGTATACTAGAACCTAGCTCTAAATAAAGATACCCCTTAATTTCATCTTCTTGCACATCAGCAGGAATTGATACTTTCCGAATAATGACAAGCGGATCTGGAACAATAAAGCGAATCGAACGTCTGCGAATTTTCCATTCATCAATACATTCCTCAACAATGTTTGAAAGTGAATCAATATCGACGATTTTTCCATCCGTAATAATTCCAGGCGGCAAGAAGCGTTCATTCCACCTTTGCGGTGTAGGGGGATTCGCTTGTTTCAATTCTAAAAAGCGAACCGAGTGGTCATTTATTACTAAGTTGATTATTCGGTTTTTAGTTGAGAAGAGGGAAAATGCCATATCATGAACCCCTTATGAAAAATCCTTATAAAAGAATTTGAAAATATAAATCAATCAGATCCCAACCCCAAAAATAGGCTGTCAAAGTACCAGCTGCAATAAAGGGACCAAATGGAATCGGCTGGCGTTTTTTTACAATTTTAAAAAGTTGAGCTAATCCGCCAATTACAGCACCGTACAATGTTGAAAGAAAGAATGATAAAAGAACTAGTTTAAACCCTAAGACTAGACCGAGCAGGGCGTAAAGCTTTACATCTCCAAAGCCCATACCGCCTTTGCTGACGATCATAATAATAAACAGCAGTAAAAACCCAGTGACAGCACCTATTGCACTATCCCACCATGGGTCTAACGGCATAATAATTCGTTCCAATAAAAAAATCCCTGCAAACCAAATTAAAATTTTATCAGGGATGATCATATAATGAATATCAGATACGATGATAATTATAAACATTGAAATTAACGTTAAAGCAACGAATAATTCTCCAGACCATCCAACCAAGTATGGTGCAGCTGCAAACAAGACTCCGGTCAGTAATTCAAAAAATGGATAGATAGGAGAAATCCGCGACTGACAGCCGCGGCATTTCCCCTTTTGAAGCATATAAGATAAAACCGGAATAAGTTCTAATGGGGTCAACTGATGCCCGCATGTTGGACATGATGATCTTGGTTTTACGATTGATTTCTTTAATGGTACTCTTAGGCCTACTACGTTGAAGAAGGAGCCTAGGAGGAGGCCATAGATAAATAATAAAATTTTGTAAGTAAGCATTATTTATTTACTAATTCATTCTCTAATGCATATCCAGCATTTTTGGCTGTACCTTTAACAACTTTAACAGCATCATGATTAGTAATTGAATAAGTATATTTCCCTGATGTAGCGTCGAAAGACACTTTTACAACAAAGTCACCATCCTTAACCCGTTCAAGATAATCTCCTAATTTTATCGGGGTAGATGCAGTTGTTACACCTGTTACAGCTCCACCATCTTTAGATAAGAATATCTCTGTATCAGGTTTATTATCGGCAACATATAATTTTGCAGCATTGATTACAAGTAAAGCATCTTGTACTTTTGCCTTATTATCCGATTTAGTAATTACATTCCCAATCGCAGGAATTGCAATCGCAGCGATAATCCCCAAAATAACAATAACTGCAAGCAATTCAATTAGAGTAAAACCTTTTTGTTCTTTCATTTTTAATTTTAATGCTTGTACCATTTTTCCGCTCCCTCTGGTTCTATGAACCTAGTAATATTTCTCTATGAGTATACAATATATGACAGGAATAAAAAAGAGATTTTTTATCAAATTTTGTCTCAAAATATGGAATATTGTAATGTTTAACAGAAAATTTACATTTCTTAGCTCATTTGGTCGAACATTGAGAACATCGGCATCATAATCGATAGAACAATTACCCCGACAATCCCTGCTAGAAAGACAATCATGATTGGTTCAATTAATGACTTAAGCCGATCTGTTCCGGCTTCGACTTCTTGTTCATAGAAATCAGCAATTTTTGACAGCATTGCGTCTAAAGCCCCAGTTCCCTCTCCAATCGAAATCATTTGTGTCACAAGAGGAGGAAAGGCCCAGTGATCATTCATTGGCTCTGTCATGGAGCGGCCCTTCTCAAGAGAGTTTCTAGATTCACGAATAACCCTTGAAATCACTTCATTTTCAACTACTTTTTCTACAATTGCCATTGATTGAAGAATAGGAACAGAGCTAGAAAATAGAGTGCTTAGTGTCCGCATCATTCTCGCTAATTGGGCTTTTTGCATCATTTTGCCGAAAACCGGCATTCTTAAAAGAGCATAATCTAAATAGTATTTAGTCTGCTTATTTTTTCTCATAAACGTAAAGAATAGGTAAATAGCAATAAATAAGAGTAAAACAATCCACCAATAGGATTTCATAAATTCGCTTGACGCTAAAACGAACTTCGTGATTCCGGGAAGCTCTGCGTGCATGTCTGCAAACATGGTTACAAATTTAGGGACAACTCCTACTAGCAAGAAGATAACTGCAAAGATAGCTATAATACCTATTACAAGCGGATAAGTAAGTGCTGAAACAACCTTTTGCCTTGTGTGATGCTGTTTTTCAAAATCTTCTGCGAGTCGCTCGAGAGTCTCATCTATATTACCACTAACTTCTCCTGCTTTTACCATATTAACAAACATCGAATTAAATACCTTCTTATGCTTAGAAACAGCATCAGAAAACGGGTTCCCTTCACGAAGTTCCTGCTCTACATCCAGTAAAATTCGCTTTAATGCTTTACTTTCTGTTTGCGCAGCAAGTACGGATGTGGCTTCAACGATAGTAACTCCAGCCTTTAATAAGGTGGCAAATTGCCGGATATATATGACAAAGTCCTGAAGTTTGACAGGATTACCAATCGTTAGTTCCATAGTCATAAGAGTTTCAGGCACTTCCTTCATTTCGACAACCCTTATACCATCATCTTTAAGCTTAACCATCGCCTCCCGTCTAGAAGCGGCAGTAACAGTGCCCTGCTTTTTGCCACGCTTATCACGGCCTGAATATTTAAACCTAGGCATCCTGCATCATCTTTTCGTGGAGGTATTTTGTTGCAGCTTCTTTTTCAATTAAATTACGGTCAAGCAAGTCTCGAATGCTCATTTCAAGTGTATGCATTCCCTGGGCACGAGAGGTTTGCATTGTACTTGAAATTTGGTGAATTTTTTCAGCCCGAATGAGGTTGGCAATTGCCGGATTATTTACTAAAATCTCCGTTGCCGCTTTCCGTCCCTTTTTACCAACCGTCGGAAATAAGCGCTGAGAAATAACGCCTACTAAAACGGATGCAAGCTGTACTCTTATTTGCGGTTGCTGCGCCGGAGGGAAAACGTCAATAATCCGGTTAATTGTTGCCGGAGCACTTGAGGTATGAAGGGTCCCTAGGACTAAGTGCCCTGTTTCTGCTGCCGTAATGGCAATACCGATCGTTTCTAAGTCACGCATTTCCCCAACTAAGATCACATCCGGGTCCTGACGGAGTGCCCCTTTTAAACCATTGGCATAGGATTTCGTATCAAACCCAACCTCACGCTGGTCAATAATGGAATTGCCATGTTTATGAAGATACTCGATTGGATCTTCCAGGGTAATGATATGCTTTCGCATTGTTCGATTCATATAATCAATCATCGATGCTAGGGTCGTTGATTTACCACTTCCAGTAGGTCCTGTTACGAGAATCAATCCTTGAGGCTTTTCCATTAGCTTAGGAACAATGTCAGGCAAATCTAACTCTTCAATCGTTGGCGTTTTTGACGCGACCACACGAAGCGCAAGAGCAACACTCTTCCGTTGATGGTAGGCATTGACACGGAAACGTGATACGCCAGGAATCCCATATGAGAAATCCAGTTCTCCCTTTTCCTTAAATAAGTCATACATGTTTTCAGGGACAATCGCTTTGGCAATTGCTTCTGTATCCGCAGGTAACAACATGTCCTTCCCATAGCGCTTAATATCTCCATTAATACGGAAAACAGGGGGCACTCCCACGGTTAAATGGATATCAGATGCTTTAAATTCAAGTGCGGCTCGTAATATATTGTCGATTCTTTCTTTCATATGTTCGAACTCCTACTCCAGAATGGCTACACGTAATACTTCTTCAGTTGTTGTTAAGCCTTGTTTTACTTTTAATAAGCCATCATCGATCAAGAAGATGGTTTTATTTTTAATCGCATGTTCCTTAAGCTTTTGAAAGGAATTTTCATTCATAATGACTCTTCGCATATCATCATTAAGCACCAATACTTCATGAAGGGCTATCCTTCCTTTGTAACCTGTCATATTGCAAGAAGGGCATCCCTTTCCTCGCTTTACCTTATCTATTTTCAAGCCGCGTTTTGCAAAAATATCCTTTTCCCGCAATGAAGGCTCCTGAACCTCAGCACAATCCTTGCAGACTTTTCGGACTAAGCGCTGAGCGACAATTCCAGTAAGTGAAGAGGCAAGTAAAAACGGTTCGACTCCCATATCTATTAAGCGCGTTACTGTGCCCAATGAATCATTCGTGTGGAGTGTGCTTAAGACTAAGTGCCCGGTCAATGATGCACGAATGGCAACTTCTGCTGTTTCTTTATCACGAATTTCTCCAACCATGATAATATTAGGATCTTGACGGAGTATTGAACGAAGTCCTGCAGCAAACGTCATCCCGACATTAGTGTTAACCTGAATTTGATTAATCCCTTCCAATTGATACTCAACAGGATCCTCAATGGTGATAATATTAACCGCTTCACTATTTAGCTTGTTAAGAGCAGCATATAATGTCGATGATTTCCCTGACCCGGTCGGTCCGGTAATTAGAACAATTCCGGTTGGCTGTTCAATCATGTCATTGAACCTCTTAAAATTAAGCGCATTAAAACCAATCTTATTTAAGTCATTGAGGGCTGCCCCCATATCCAAAAGACGCATAACGATTTTCTCTCCGTATACGGTTGGCAGTGTTGAGACACGAAGATCAATCGGATGGAAATCAAGGTGCAGCTTAATCCTGCCATCTTGGGGTATCCTGTGTTCAGTAATATCAAGATTCGACATTATTTTAATTCTTGCTGTTAACACACTTAACATTTGACGTGGTAAAACACGGTCAACCCTTAATACTCCGTCGACCCTGTAACGGACAACAATCTTTGTTTCCTGCGGGTCAATATGAATATCACTAGCCTTTTGGATAACAGCATTTGTAAGAATTTGATTGACCAACCGAACAACCGGCGAGTCCTGGTATGTGACATCTTCATCCCGGCCGCGCTCACTTGGCAACAAATCATCGAAAAGCTCTTCCAAGGCATCGTCATCATCATAATATTTATTAATAGTGCGTAAAATATCATCTTTTGTTGAAATTGCAGGTTCGATTTGGAATCCAGTTGATAAACGCAAATCATCAATAATGATAAAATCCATCGGATTAACCATAGCAACGTATAACTTGTTGCCCTCTTTTTTGAGCGGCACAATTAAATTCCGTCTTGCCGTATCCTTGGAAATGATCGAAAAGAGATTGGCATCAAAAGGATACTGAAAAAGATTTACATGCGGAATACCAAGCTGGCGCTGAAGCACCTCAGCCAGCTGCTGGTCCGTAATGTATCCTCTTTGCAGCAAGGCTTCGCCAATTTTTTGGTTTGCCCCTTTTTCATCTAAGACAGTATCCAGCTGTTCGACAGTAATGAGTCCTTCTTCAATTAACAAATCACCAAGACGTGTTCTACCTTGCTTCTTTTTATTTATTTCAGTACTATTTTGGCTGTTCATTTGGCTTCCCCCAAAGGTCTTCAACATCAGAATCTTGTTGTGTGGTAATAGATGTTGAAGTAGTTTGACTTCCATCAGGATTAGTTGGAGTTGAAGAATTCAATGTAGTGTTAGTTTGGCTTCCAGTAGTTGAATTTGGCGTACCTTGTTGTGTTCCAGTTAAAGAATGAACCTCTACCCGATAAACAGGTGGATAGTAATCTTTAGCTATCAGGTCACTTTTCAAGTACTGCTCCCCTTGGTAGATATCCCGATATACATGTACAAAGATGCCATCTGCTCCTTCGGTTTTAACCATCGTTTTCCCTGTTTTAAGGAGTGGACTGTATTGGACAATTGTTTTCGGTTTTAATTGCTGCTGGTCCTTTTTAGTAATCTTATAATTATATAGCAGTTTTTCACCGATTAGGCTTACTTTAAGCTGATTGTTATTTAATTCAAGATGAATCGTATAGCTGGATTTATTTGGATTAGTGAACTCAAAATCTGTATTTTGTGAAGGGCTGACCATCGCTTCAAATCCTAATACTGCATAATCTGGTAATGAACTGCTAATATTCCGATCAATAATCGAAAAGTTGGTTGGTAAGACTGTCTGATAAATACCCGTAGCAATTACACTAAGCACAGTTGATTTTTCAATCTTTTGATTCTTGGCAAATTCAAGCATAGAAAAAGTGGCGCCATCAGCAATTTTGATTTCAGGATTTTTCTCCACAAACGTTTGCAGGTCTGCAGGAATGTCCTTTAAATTAAGCAGTGATTCGCTTACGATAAGATCTTTTTTACCCCCAAGTAGATAATCATTAGCTAGATTAAATGTAAATGTTCCTGTCGTAAATTTTGCCGCAGTCTTTTCAATATCGGTTTTTAGTTTATTTAAATCTATTTCCTTACTATTTATCTGAGGCATGAGGATTTTTAACTGATCCTCTACATCCGTTTGATTGATACGAATATAAACTGGGTTTTGCTGACCGTCCTTGATTGAATTAATTGTAGTTTCTTTATCTGGTTGTAAAATATTTAGGTCAAAAGGCACACTTAACTCACTATATTGAAGTTCAAACTTTGTGTCTTTCAGCCAATCGACATATTTTTGTTCTAGCATATTAGCCGCTTCACTATCCGTTTTTCCGGAAATATCTAAACTTCCAATTGTCGTTCCATCTGAATATTTCCCATCTGCATTTCCTAACTTTCCGAATGCACTTGCCCCAAAATGAGAAAAAGTAAAAATAAAGGCGGTGCCGAAAAAAAGTACAACAAAGAGCTTAATAAACTGTTGATTCTTTCTCATTCTTATTCCTCCTTTCCTTTAAATTACTTTTGCAAGTCCACCGGTTTTTTTATATTACTTTCTTCTCCTGAATCTTCATTACTAGCAGCAGCTTCTTTTATCGCAAAAAACAACTCTTCCAAGTCAGTTTCATCATCATAATCTACTTTTTCTTCTTGAATCTTAACATCTTTTTTATCAACTATTTCCTCAAGTAAGTAGTCGTCTTCTGGAGTTGTCGATTTAACTGGATCATTAAAGATTAAACTTTCAATATCAGCCAAATAACTAGATTCCGTTTCAGGTTCTTCATTGATTTCAACAAGGTCCGTTTCAGTTCTGTCATGTAGAAATGAAATGTCTTCATCAACAGTCTGTTCAATAAAATCATCATTTTCGTTGGACAATTGTGGTTGTGGTTCTAAAGAAAGACCCTCCTGAATATCGTTTGCCTTTATGGACGGTTCTTTTATTTCAATTTCTCCTAAATCCAAAAAGTCTAAGTCTGCAGTTTTTTCTGACTGATTGACAATGTCCAATGATACTGGACTTTCGTCATTCTCATCTTCAACTGAGTCTACTTGCTGATTAAAAATCATCTTCTCAAGACGACTGTTCATTATGTATGCCGTAACTAAGCTCAGTAATAAAATAATTAAGGCCGTTTGCCATAGTGAGAAAGTCGTAACAGCTGCAAGTCCTCCTAGGGCCAGCACGAAACTAGTTATGACAACAAGAGTTTTTCCTCTTAACGTTATGCCAATAGGTATAAAGGCTACTATTAACATCAAGATTAACATAGCCCCAAAAGCCCAAATGATTGTTTGCATACAATTACTTCCTCTCTCTTTACTGAACTTTTATCCTATTAATCTACAATTTTTTTCAAATTAACTTAGATTAATTTATTTTATCCAAGAAATAGACAAATTTCGCCTACTAAATATTGTATAATACTCTTATATATTTTAAAAGAAGGTGGAAAATTTTTATGAAGGGAAATTTCCATAGTCAAAAAGGCCTAACTTTAGTGGAAGTCCTTGTCTCAATTGTTATATTATCTATTATTCTCATGACAACGATGAGTTTTTTTCCACAAATGGGTTTCATAAATAAGCAAAACGAAGACAAGACAAAAGCAGTAAATACCGCAAAAGAAATACTTATTGACTGGAAAGGTTCCGATAAAGTAAAAAATTTTCTTATTAATAAGCAACCAGAATCAGATTTTTTGCCAAATACCGTAAATGAAAATGTATTTTATATTAACTATGATTTTTCTGATTCTACCTATTACAATTTTAAAACAACAAGAAATAATTATAATGTAAACATTAAAATTAAAAAAACTACGGCTAAAGCTTCAGATGCTTCAAGCATCCATCTTATTGTTGTACAAATATTAAATACAAAAGGAAAGCCTATGAGTGAAACCTATGGCTACATAAAAAAAAGGGGAAGATAAAATTGAAAAGAGGTGAACAAGGTTTAACATTAGTAGAAGTTCTAGCAACACTTGTAATTCTATCGATTATAAGCATTAGTATTTGGAGTGTTTTTTTTCAAGGCTACAACTATTCGAAAAAAGCAATTTCAAAGAATTCAATGATACAGGAAGCAAACCTTTTAATCACAGAATTAACAAGTATACATCAATCATCTGATAAGTATGTATTTGAAAGTTTAGATTGTAAAATTACAGTAACAGTTGACGATAAACTACCATCAAAAGTATTCGAACATCAAAATTTATGTTATAAAACAAATATTTCAAGCATAACCATTTTTCCTAAGCAAAATGGCGGAAATCTTCAATTAACTATTACTATTTATGAGAAAAATAACCCTAGAAACGAAGTATCAGTAAGTTCAAAGCTTTATCGAATTAAAGGTGGTGTCAATTATGAATAAATATAGAAGCGAACAAGGTTATGCACTTGTAGCAGTTTTAGCTATTATAACAATATTTATGATACTCTCTCTTACTTTCATGGGACAGGCCGCTAATAGTATAAAACAAAATAAGATTGTGGAGGAAAAATCGAATTCTGTTGCTGCTGCTGAAATGGGGATTACTTATTATCAAGTTGCCATCCAAGATGCTTTTGAATCCCAACAGGATGATGTTACTCGAATCTTAAGTGGATCATTGAATGGTAATTCAAGTAATGAGACAGTGAGAAAGGAAGCCGCTAAGACAGTAGCTTCTTTGCTCCAAAGTGTATTTCAGGCTGGTGATACTCAACCAGTTGAAGGTATTCCAGCTAATTTTACACTTAGTAATTTCAGTGCTGCACCATATCCAAGTCCGAACGAACACAAGGTTAAAATTACTTTTAATGTTGTTGGTACAGAAAATTCAGGAACTATTAAGAGCACCAAGCTTTTTGCAGAAATGGCTCTTGACTTAGGAAGTATTAGTAATGATGGATTATCTGCACCACCTAGTGGTTACTTACTACCAACGTATAATACAGTTTCAGAACCTGAAATTAAGTGCTTATCACTAACCTCAACGGGATGTAATGGAATAGTTGTAAACGGAAATTACGAGGTACCTAAAATAAATGGTACTAAGATAAGCGACAAAATTATTTATTCAAATGATACATCTGGTTCTTTAACTTTAAATAGTAATGCCAATAATTCCAGTAAACTACATGTTCATTCTGAGGGACCTATCATCGTAGATAGTAATATGAATAGTTCTTCCTCACTTATTATTGAAACTAACAGCAACGCAAAATTTGAAGGTCAATTAAAAGTCGATACCGAATCAAAACTTTATATTGCAAAAAGTTTATTGAATAATAGTGATAAAAATAATGGAAACCACTTAACTCTTGATAATTCCTATACCTATATTGGTGAAGATGCCTACCTTACTTCTTTAGATGTTTTATCTCATTCTACGATGTGCGTTCATAGAAATTTGTATATTGATAAAAGTAAATATGTTGATAGTTCTAGTAAATTATTAGTACTAGGCACAATCTTTCTATTGGACAAAGGCATATATAGGGAAGTATCCGGTGGAAAAGTCAGTCAAGATGAATTTAATAGAGAGTGTGGATCTAAACTTCCACCTAATCTATCTATTAATTGGGGGAATAATATATATACTAATGTTAGTGATGTTGATTACGACTAATCCTTAAAAAAAAATTTTAGGTATGTCCCATTCAAATCATAAGATAGGGACACACCTTTTTTAACACGACGAATACTCCGCCACCCGATTTCGACCAGCCCTTTTCGCTCCCACATACAGTGCCCGGTCCGCATGTCTTATCAGGGCAAGCGCATCCTCGGCATCCTCTGGTGCGGTCGCCACTCCAATCGAGGCAGTTATTTTCACCTGCTGTTTCTTTTGATCCTGATCAATTGTTTCATAGAGGGTAAATGGCCAATTGGCGATGGACTCCCTGATTAATTCAGCCGTTTGATAAGCCTCCCCTTTCGAAACATCAGGTAAGAGAACAACGAATTCCTCACCGCCATAACGGGCAACAGTGCCCCGGCTTCCTACTAGTTTACTAATTCTTCCTGCAATATCAATCAGAATTTCATTACCGCTTTGATGACCGTATGTATCATTAACCGTTTTAAAATGATCAATGTCAAGAATGATTAAGGAAATCACATCTCGCTCATAGCGCTTAAGCTGCTCAAACTCCTTCATTAATGCGTTTTCAAAGTAGCGGTAATTAAATAATTTGGTGAGTGAACAGCGTTCGCTCTGCATTTTTGTTCGTTCGTAATGCTTGGCATTTTCCATAGCGACAGCGAAATATGAGCAGAGAATATCGACAATGGTCAACTGATATTTTTCATAGGCTCGTTCCTGCTTTGAAGCAAGCAGCAGCACACCAATAACCATTTTATTGCGCATAATCGGGACGCTTAAAATACTTCTGGCATCCTTTGGCAGATACCCACCACTCGTAATATGTGTCCATTCCTTTTTCCGTGAAAAAAAACAGGCCTTTTGCTTAGCCCACACCATCCCGGAGATTCCTTCATTTTTTTTCAAAGGCGGTCTATTGTATGGATCTACCCTTCCTTCTTCAACATAGCGGATCAATTTCAGTTCATCACCGGAAACTTCAAAGACATAGGCATAATCCACCGGGAGCATTCCACCGAGTTTTTGAATAAACAATGTTACGACATCATCCACTTGGAGGCGTTCTGCCATTTGATGGCCAATTTCACCCGTTTTTTGCAGATACTGATTAATTTTTTCACTAGAGTAATAGAGATTAAAAATAACCGATAAGCTGACGAACGGAATCCCTACAAAAAGAAGCGACAATAACCCTAATTCATTATAAAGAATGTATAACACAACACCGACTGGAATGGTAATAATTGTCGTTAAAGTCTCTACCAATAAATCTTTTCCAAAGTAAGCGTTCTTACGCTTATAGATAAAAAATAGATTGAAAGAAACAATGACTTGATTAATAAAATAATTTAACACCGCATACAAAATAGCCAGCAAAAAAGCTTCGCTATTTTCAGTAAGGCGTGGGGCCGTTTGGCCGCCAATAAGATAATAGAACGTACCGCTAAAGAACGAAACAAGAAAGAACATGATTAAATTTAGCGGTATACGAAATAATTGGTCTTTTGGAACTCTTAGTTTAACTAGTAAAACAAGGACGGCTATCTGAGCAAATACCATTTCCACAAACAACCCGAAAATTAAAAAAACGGTAAAAGACACCCATTGAATGAGAAAAATGGGCACATTGTTGATGATAATTGGCATACTGGCCACAATTGCCATAAGGGCTAAAAAAGCAATAAGTTCATGCCAATTTCCTGAGAGGTGCGGGGGAAAAGTTTGATAGGTAAACCACATTCCAGCTGGTACTAACATAATCCAGATCAGATAAATTGCTGTTTGGACATGCGGTTTAACACCCATCTTCCTTCCCCTCCTCACCTAATTATTATTAATTCAAGATAATTTTATTTTACCAAAAAATAGCCAATCTGTCACAGAGAAATCGTCATATTTTTCAAATATTGACAAATAATTGGCTTTGCTTCTGAAATAAAATAAAGAGAGCCCGTGATGACAAGCAGGTCATTGGGAGGCAGGTGAGAAATTTCTTCTTTTATATAAGGCTGCCAATCTTCGACTGCGAATTTATTTGCAGATTGACTGATTTTCAGCAAATCTTCAGCATTAGCCGCCCTTGGGAAATCAAAGCTGACAAAAGAAATCTGAGCAGCAATTCCGTCAAGCTTGGCTATCATTTTGTCTAGCTTCTTATCTTTTAACGCCGCAAATATTATATATATATTGCGATTAGCATATCGGGTTGACAATTCATGAACCAATGCCGTAATTCCCTCATCATTATGCGCGCCATCGATGATGACTAGAGGGTTTTCAGATAAAACCTCGAAGCGGCCCGGCCAATAGGCCTTTTTTAATCCATTCCTGATGGCCTGTTCAGGAACTGAAATGCTGGCATGTTGGATTAAATAAAGAACTGTACTAATTGCAAGTGCTGCATTTTCGGTTTGGTGCTGACCAATCATACTGATTTCAAGTTTTTCTAAGATGTCACCGTTTGTTCGTAAAGTAAATATTTCACCCTTTGATATGGATTCATGAGCACCGATCGAAAACTCCTGTTCTAATCGATAAATTGGTGCCTCTTTTTTCTCCGCCTGTTCGTCGATTACCTTAAGTGCCCCAGGGTGTTTGACCGCTGTAAAAATCGGCGTCATTTCTTTGATGATTCCCGCCTTCTCAAACGCAATTTCTTCATGGGTGTTACCAAGTATATTGGTATGATCTAGACCAATATTTGTGATAATCGAAGCCATAGGCTGCACAATATTCGTGGAATCAAATCGTCCGCCAAGCCCGACCTCGTAAAGGACGATATCGATTTCAGGGTTATTTGCAAAATAATAGAAGGACATTGCCGTGATAACTTCAAATTCTGTCGGTCCGCCAAGGTCTGTTTCCTCTAATTCATTCGCTAAAGGAAGAATGACATTTGTTAAATCTAGTATTTCTTGATCTGTGACAGGCTTGCCGTTAACACTAATTCGCTCGTTGAATTGTTCAATATAGGGAGATGTAAACGTACCGACTGTATACCCTGCTTCCTGCAGAATGGAACGCAAATAAGTAACGGTTGAGCCTTTTCCATTTGTCCCGCCTATATGCACAGTTTTGATTTTTGTTTCCGGGTGGCCGAGCCTGTCCATGATCCATTCCATCCGTTTTAACCCTGGTTTAATGCCGAGCCTGAGCCTTGCATGAATCCAATCAAGGGCTTCTTTATAAGTAGTAAACATGTCTGACACCCCTTTTGTTAAAAAAATAAGCCAAGACGAATCCAAAATGGATTCGCCTTCAGCTTCATTAACCTCTTAACTCTTTAATACGAGCTTCTACAATGTTTCGTTTTTCCAGATAGTCTTGTTCTTTGGCACGTTCTTCGGCTACAACACTTTCAGGTGCTTTTTTCATAAAGCCTTCATTGCTTAATTTCTTTTGAACACGCTCTACCTCTTTATTTAATTTATCCAATTCCTTCTCTAGGCGGGCAATTTCTTCATCAATATTGATCAGGCCTTGAAGTGGAAGGATAATCTCGACACCCGTAATAACTGCAGTCATTGCTTTTTCAGGGGTTTCGATGTTCAGTCCCATTTGCAGTTCTTCTGGGTTACAGAACTTTTCAATATAGCTCCGGTTATTCTCTAGAGCTGTTAAGATTTTTTCATCCTTAGCTTTCACCAACATTTTGATTTTCTTGCTCATTGGTGTGTTAACTTCAGCACGAATGTTTCGTACAGAGCGGATCATTTCCATCAGAAGCTTCATTTCCTGCGCCGCTTCTTCATCTGTATACTCAGGTTTTACCTCCGGCCATTTTGCTTCCGTAATCGATTCACCGGAATGAGGCAGGTTCTGCCAAATTTCCTCGGTGATAAATGGCATGAACGGATGTAAAAGTCTCATTGTTTGATCTAAAACGTAAGCTAAGATTGAACGGGTTGTTTTCTTAGCTGCTTCATCTTCACCGTATAATGGAAGCTTCGCCATTTCGATATACCAGTCGCAGAAGTCATCCCAGATAAAGTTATATAGGGCACGGCCAACTTCACCGAATTCGTAGCGCTCTGACAGCTTTGTCACATGTTCAATTGTTTCATTTAAGCGTGTTAGAATCCATTTATCAGCAACTGACTTTTCTCCGCTGAAATCAATCTCTTCATAGGTAAGACCATTCATATTCATTAAGGCAAAACGGGAAGCATTCCAAATTTTATTGGCAAAGTTCCAGGTTGCTTCAACCTTTTCTGTACTGTAACGCAAATCTTGACCTGGTGAAGATCCTGTTGATAGGAAGTAGCGAAGTGCATCCGCACCGTACTTGTCGATTACCTCCATTGGGTCAACGCCGTTTCCAAGTGACTTACTCATTTTCCGGCCCTGCTCATCACGAACAAGCCCGTGAATCAGAACATCTTTAAATGGACGCTTGCCGGTAAATTCAAGGCTTTGGAAAATCATCCTTGAAACCCAGAAGAAGATAATGTCGTAGCCTGTTACCAGAACATCCGTTGAGAAGTAACGTTTGAAATCGGCTGATTCTGTGTCAGGCCAGCCCATAGTAGAGAACGGCCATAATGCTGAACTGAACCATGTATCTAATACATCTTTGTCCTGTTCCCAGTTTTCAATGTCTGCAGGTGCCTCGTGGCCAACATATACTTCACCAGTCTCTTTATGATACCAAGCCGGGATGCGGTGTCCCCACCATAACTGACGGGAAATACACCAGTCGCGGATATTTTCCATCCAGTGCAGATACGTTTTTTCAAAGCGGTCTGGAACAAAGTGAACTTTTTCCTCCTTGCTTTGAAGCGCAATTGCTTGATCTGCCAATGGCTGCATTTTAACAAACCATTGTGTAGATAGATAAGGCTCTACTACTGCTCCGCTCCGCTCAGAGTGGCCAACGGAATGCAGGTGATCTTCAATTTTAAACAGAACGCCTTGTTCTTGAAGGTCTTTAACAATTTGCTTACGGCATTCGAACCGGTCAAGCCCTTGGTATTTACCGGCCTTTTCGTTCATGCTTCCATCTTCATTCATAACAAGAATACGCTCAAGATTATGGCGATTTCCGAGTTCAAAGTCGTTCGGGTCATGGGCAGGAGTAATTTTAACCGCACCTGAACCAAATTCCATATCGACATAATCATCGCCAACGATCGGGATTTCCCGGCCAACAATTGGCAGGATAACTGTTTTACCGATTAGGTGCTTATAACGGTCATCTTCCGGATGAACAGCTACGGCGGAATCCCCAAGCATCGTTTCAGGACGGGTAGTCGCTACTTCAATATAACCGGAGCCGTCTGCCAGCGGATATTTCAAATGATAGAATGCACCTTGAACATCCTTATAAATAACTTCAATATCGGAAAGGGCTGTTTTTGTGGATGGGTCCCAGTTAATGATATATTCGCCACGATAGATCAGGCCTTTGTTGTAAAGGGTAACGAATACTTCGCGAACCGCCTTTGAAAGTCCCTCATCAAGAGTGAAACGCTCACGGGTATAATCAAGTCCTAAACCTAACTTTGCCCACTGCTGGCGGATATGGGAAGCATATTCTTCCTTCCACTTCCATGTTTCCTCAACAAACTTTTCCCTGCCGAGGTCATAACGGCTTTTGCCTTCGCTTTTAAGCTTTTGTTCAACCTTTGCCTGGGTCGCGATTCCAGCATGGTCCATGCCAGGAAGCCAAAGAACATCATAGCCCTGCATCCGCTTCATGCGTGTCATGATATCTTGGAGAGTCGTATCCCATGCATGCCCTAAATGGAGTTTTCCTGTAACGTTAGGCGGCGGGATCACGATTGTATATGGCTGTTTTCCCTCATCATCTTTTGCTTCGAAAAATTTTCCTTGCAGCCACCATTCATAACGACCTTTTTCAATTGTTTGCGGGTCGTATTTGGTTGGCATCGTAATTTCTTTTGTTTCCAACTGAATTGCCTCCTTTTTATCTTTTAGAAACAACAAAAAACCCCATTCGTCATAAAAGGACGAATGGAGTTGCTTCGCGGTACCACCTTTTTTCCAATCATATTTATGATTGGCACTTCATCGGATAACGGATTTCATCCGTCTTCGACTACTGGGGCCTTTGGCCTGTTCACAGAAGAAGCTCTTGGGCGACCTTCCGATGTTCCGCTTAGGAAATCTTTCAGCTGCTGATTCCCCTCTCTAAAAGCTGGCTTTCACCGTACTCTTCCCTGTCAAAGCTTTGATTTTTTAATTATATAGTTATACTACCCAAAAAACGGGGTTCACGTCAATCAGGTTAACCTTATTTTTTATAATTTATACTATATGCCAAAAGGTTGCTATTTGCTTACAGGTTTTTAAGCTGACTTATATTTTTCCATAGTTTCTCTTGATGAGTTAAGTCCTAATTTATTTTTTAGAATGGAGTCAGCTTTCGCAAGGGTAATTCCAAGAATCCCCCAAAACATCGGTGCAACTGGTACAGTACTGATATTAAAAAATGCCTGAATTAAATATCCTAAAACGGTTGACAGTAATCCATAAAGAATGATTTTATCATCCCCTTCAACTATTTGAACTGCTCGAATTGCTTTTCTTATAACAAATATTAAAAATAGTAAATAGGTTAATAGTGCAGGAATCCCTAAAGTGATTGCAATTTGTAAATACTCATTGTGTGCCTTATCTACTACCGTATTAGGGTTACCTAAAAATTCCTTTCGTTCCTTAGGGGTAGCTGGGAAAATAAACTCAAAAGTATCTGGACCCGACCCAATCCAGAGGTATTCCTTTACAAGTGGAAGCGATTTTTTCCATATAAAAAAACGGGATGACCCTTCATGTCCATTACTTTGATTTGTTACAACTTTATAAGAATCGGAAATAATCGAATATGCCCTAAATGAATAATGGTTCTTCTCCAATGTATTAATTCCCACGGCTAGCAGAATTAAGGTTATTAATAAGACTGCCCATTTCCTCCAAAGATTTTTTCTTTTAAAGATCACAAATACAGTTAGAAACACCATTCCGCTAAAAACACCTAAATATGCACTTCTAGTATTTGAAAAAAGCATTGAGATAAATGATAACGAGACAGAAATATAATATAGCTTGGTTAAATTTTTATCATGAATAGTAATATATAGGGTCATGCTTAAAAGCAAAACTAAAACAAGATAAGACCCAAAAAAGTTAGGATTATCGAAAAAGGTATAGGTTCCAGAATAATGACGCATAGCACTGTTTCTAGGCAAAAAATCCAAGGAATAATGCTGCAATATTCCATAAAGAGAAACTATTAACGAAACTACTGCCATTCCCGAAAGTAGTTTCGTTATTTTCCGAGTATCCAAGAGCCTATAGCAAAATAGAAATACACTAATGTAACAAAAGAAAGTAATCAAACCTTCACAGCGGTCTATTGTACCATACACCGCTGTGTAACTATATTTTGAAAAAGCTGTCGATATCTCTATTAAACTTAAAAATAGAATTATAATATATAAAATAGTGCGGTTATTTTTTTCAGGAATTAAACTATAGTATTTTCGTTTAAAAATAATATAAACCCATGTGCCGATTACAAATAGATACAAATAATCTGTCTTTATGGTTGTATAATATGGGTCGTAGCCCCAAGGATAAATCATCAATGGAAACAGCAAAAGAAACCAAAACATTCAAATTACCCCTTATGTCACAAGTCCTGTGTAAAAACACCTAGTATTTCAATTACTTCTAATTATTCCATTTCTTTTCAATTTATTCAATCTGAATTTAAAGCGGTAAGTTTTAGATGAATTTTGGGGCATACACACAAATTCTCGAATATACATATGATAAGGGTAAATTGGGAAAGGGGGGGTTAGGGGTGAAGAATTTCCACAAATATAAACACCGTCCCTGGTTTAGAACGTTTCGGAGATTGTCCGGACAGCTGGTCGTCCCATTTATTATCTTTCAGTTTATACGAACTATTTTTCTGCCAACCATTTTTGATGTCTTGTTATTATCCCTTTTTATCGTCATTGCCATTTCCATTTATTTCGAAATTATTTAAGGAGCCCTATTTGCAGATAAATCCTGCTATTGGGCTCCTTCTTTTGCCTGCTGGGCTGCCTCTTGGGCTGCTTTTTGCTGGTTCTCGATTTCCGTCATTCGCATAACAATATATTCGGTATTTTTTAAATGCCAATAGCGATTCTGCAGCTGGCGGACATATTTTAACTCATTTTTCGGACGTGGCTTCCGATAATACTTTTCTGCCATTTGGATGATGGGTATTGGGTAGGCCAAGTAGCTGTTGAATAATAATTTTTCCTCCTGCTTAAACGGAAAGTATTTAAAATAATGATACACCAAACTGATCGCATCATCATTTCGCTTCGGACTTGTGTTTAAAGTCCTTGACACATACGGGAGCAGGTCATGGATTGGCGAGCCGTAACGGGCATTTTCAAAATTAATAAAATAGCCGTATCCCCGTTCATCATAAAGAAAATGATCGGATGAAAGCTTCCCGTGGACAACCACCATTCGGGCTTTCTCATTTTCCTTTGTGCTCTCATACCATTCTTCAAATTTTGCTTTTGAAAATCGGAGCGCCTGGCTGATTTCATTGTAATATAGGCAAAACAACAGTTCGAATGGTGACATATAGGTCTTCTTCTCACAATTATCAATGTAGCCATCAAGAAATTCCTGGTTTTTATCAAGCAGCTGCAAGGTTTTTTCGTAATGCTCGGCCCGCTCCTCCTTGTTTACTTCGATTTCCTTTGAGGAAAGCGTATGAAGCCGGGCCAATTCGCGAAAAAGCTGCTGGCTTTTGTACTGGTGGTCTTCTCTTTGGTCGTTTGCCATCCAAGGCATGAGATAGTAAAGATTATTATCATGCAATACCGCATATCTGCCATCCATGGTAGGATATATTGGAACAATCCTGTTAAAGCCTCTTTGATAGAGATAATGGACATGCCGAATGAAATCTGTCCCTAAGGCTGGGGGAATTTTTTTCAGGGCAAAGGTACCTTTGTTAGAATAAATTTTTTGAATTCCCCCAAAATCCTCTACAAAATACGGCTCTACCTGGTAGTTCTCCAAAATCGGCGTAAGGGTCTCCTGCCTATTCGAGTCATTCATGAGAATTCACTCTCTTTCATTTAGAAAAGCAAAAGGGCATAAAAAGAAAGCAGAGCAGGCCCCGTACGAACCCGCTCACCTTCTTAGGTCTGGTTATTTTTTTGCAAAGGCTGCCGGAACATACAATACTTGACCTTCATAAACATCCTGATTCAGTTCCAGATTGTTAACACGAAGGAGATTCTGAACAGAAACATCATAACGTTTAGACAAACTTTCTACTGTATCCCCTCTTTGAACAATACAAACCTTTACCCTTGTTTGCGAAGAACCTTCGTCCTTTCGAGCAAAGAATTCTGTCAGGGTCATCGATTTCTTTTTAGCTCCAAACAGCTTCTTCTTATGCTTTGGTTCCTCTTCAGATGAAGATGAAGAGCTTTCCTCTTCATATTCCACGACTACTGCTGGGGATTCCTCCACAATGATTTCTTCCTCAAACTCAACTTGAACCTCTAGAGGCTGTTTTTCTTCCTTTCTCTCCTGATAACGCCATGCAGGTTCATTTGCTTCGGCATTATACTCCTGGTACTGCCAAGGCGGCCGATATTCCTGCTGCTCTTGAGTTTGTTCCTGCGGTTGATAATTAAAGTTTGGGAACTTTGGAAATGCCTCTGCGCTCTGTTCTTCTTCCTGCGGTTTACGTGCTTCCGTCTGGAATAGATAATTATTTTGATAAGGGCTTTGTTCTGTTGGTTGAGGGAATTCGAATTCTTCCTCCTCTTCCTCCGATCCAGCGCGGTGCAGGAGTTCAAGTTCAGGTTCTTCCTCCTGCTGTTGTTGCTGCTCGTTTCCATAGAGGCCACTGATGGTCAGCTCTGCTGACAGCTTTAAGCAGCTGCGCTCGGGCATGGAATAATCAAACGTTTCCACAAGGACATCGATATCATACACACTTTGAATTCGATTGTTAGGAATCGTGATATCAACCGGGAATCGATGTGAAAATTCAGCTACTCCCTCTTCACGCTCGGCCACCCGTTCCACAAACTTCTGTGAGACAACACTCTCTTCATTTCCTTCCTCTTGGTCCTTGTAGCATTTATATTCGCCGGAAAGCTCCAGCGAACCGCGTATGGTGACGTACTGATCGTTTTCCTGGATGGTAATATCCGGGTCTAAGGAAATGGAAATAAGCTCCTCGACTTCCTGTCCTTTTCTAAACCACAGGGACTCCTCCACAGAAAATCTAAGGTACGATTGATTCTCCTGGGACAAAGCGACTCCTCCTTTCGTTTCCTAATGCAAAATCACTATGTCACTTACACTTTATGAGGGAAAATTTTTATTTATGAATAAAAAAGCGGGATTGTGCGGAAAAGAGGCAAAAAAATAAACTCCCCTAAATTGGGGAGCAGGATTGTTCTAAAGGTTTATCAATGATTTATAATCTTCAATTGTTTTGATGGCTGATTTCATTGATTCATTGGATAACCTGTTTTTAATTGTATTTTTTAAAATAGTTTCTAATTGAGGACACAATTTGATTTGTATTGTGTGTGCATCGATTTTTTTCAAAGCATCTGAAAGGGCAATTATTGGCCGTTTATTTTCCGCTACAACATCTTTATTGTTCTTTACTATGACCCACTTGTTACTCTCTTTAACCGCTTTATATTCTACCTTAATTGGGACGGGTTTTTCCTTAATATAAGTCCGGCTTAATGAGTGGGCCTCCTGTAAATATTTTTTATCTTCTGCTTGGTCTTTAAAAAATATTTTAATAAGTGGCCGGGGCGCTTTTGTTTTGTCGCAGTAATATAAAGGATACTGGGCGTTTCTCGATACCAATGCTATGTACAGGCTTCTTAAATGTTGGAGGTAGCTATTAGACTCTTGTTTAACGAAAAAATTACCTCTATTAAACTCGGTATTTTCGTTGTACATGAGTGTTTGATGAATTTTTAAACTGTCGGTGTAAATATTTATGATTTCATGTTTATGTATGTCGTTTTCTTTTATTAATTCAAATGTTTTTTCTAATGCGTAGCCTTCTGCGATATTTGAGGTAGGATTGATATGCTCAGTTTTAAAATGGTGTTTATCTATGAAGCCGTATTCGTTTATCCTTACGATGCCAACACCAATTGTGTGGTCCTTGGTGGATCCGTCAATATAGTATTCTATCATTTTTAGTGCACCTGCTTCTCCCTCGACTTTTTCTACGACAATTTGGTTTTATGAACCTTTTTTACGACTACTTAACCATTTGCTCTCGATTCGATTTGGTCTTATGAAACTTTTAAATTACTATTAAACCTCTTGTCCCACAGCTATATTGTCTTGTGATTACTATACTTTACCAAAAAACGATTTATTGTTACATATTTTACCATAAAAAAGGCAGTGGACTAATTTTAAATCCACTGCCTTCTATAGATAAAAATTTTATTTAAGCTTCGAAAAAGCAACCTCAACAGCCTTAACCGTCTTTTCAATATCCTCATCCGAATGCTCGGTTGATAGGAATAATCCTTCAAACTGGGACGGCGGCAGGAATACGCCTTGGTCGGCCATTTGGCGATAGTACTCTGCAAAGAATTCCAAATTTGATGTTTTGGCTGTTTCATAATTGATGACATCTTCATTCGTGAAGAAGAAACCAATCATGGATCCAGCGCGGTTAAAGGTAACTGGAACCCCGTACTTCTCACCCGCAGCTTTAATACCTTTTTCAAGGATATCTCCCTTGCGAATAAACTCATTGTAGTGCTCTGGTGTCAACTGGCTTAAGGTTTCATAGCCCGCCGTCATCGCAAGCGGATTTCCAGATAACGTACCCGCCTGGTAAATCGGGCCGCTTGGTGCGATGCGCTCCATAATATCCGCACGGCCGCCATAAGCGCCGACAGGAAGACCGCCGCCGATTACTTTTCCTAAACAGGTCAAGTCCGGAGTGATACCGAAGTAACCTTGAGCACAATTGTAACCGACACGGAAACCAGTCATGACTTCATCAAAAATCAGAAGAGCTCCGTATTGAGTGGTAATATCCCGTAGTCCTTGCAGGAACCTTGGCAGAGGTGGAACAAGCCCCATGTTGCCCGCAACTGGTTCAACAATGATACAAGCAATATCTTCGCCAAATTGTTCAAAAGCGTATTTTACCCCTTCAAGGTCATTGTATTGTACTGTGATTGTATTTGAAGCCACACCTTCAGGTACACCTGGGCTATCAGGCAAACCAAGTGTAGCAACTCCGGATCCTGCTTTAATTAATAATGAATCACCATGGCCGTGGTAGCAGCCCTCGAATTTTAAAATCTTATTTCGGCCTGTAAATCCTCGTGCTACCCTTAAGGCACTCATCGTAGCTTCCGTACCCGAGTTGACCATTCTGATAATTTCAATTGATGGCACACGATCTTGCACAAGCTTGGCCAGTTTGTTTTCCAATAGCGTCGGCGCTCCGAAGCTTGTTCCTGACTCGGCAGTTCTTTTCAACGCTTCGACTACTTGGTCATTGGAATGACCGAGGATAAGCGGTCCCCATGAAAGAACGTAATCAATATATTCATTGCCATCGATATCATAGATTTTCGAACCCTTGCCTCGTTCCATGAAAATCGGGTCCATATTTACGGATTTAAAGGCGCGGACCGGGCTGTTTACACCACCAGGCATAAGTTTCTGGGCTTCTTTAAATGCTTCAATCGATTTTGTATACGAACGCATCCTTTTCCCTCATTTCGAAAAATTTTATTGCTCTTCCTTCAACCAACGAATCGCATCTTTTGCATGGTAAGTAATGATTAAATCAGCACCGGCGCGCTTCATGCCCACTAACATTTCTAGAACTGTATTTTTCTCGTCTACCCAGCCATTTTGCGCAGCTGCTTTAATCATCGCATATTCACCACTGACGTTATAAACAACAACCGGTAAATTGAAGTTATTTTTAATATCGCGGACAATGTCAAGATATGGCATTCCCGGCTTCACTATTAAAAAGTCTGCCCCTTCCGCTACATCTGATTCGGCCTCTCTGAATGCCTCCATACGGTTGGCAGGGTCCATTTGATAGGTCTTGCGGTCACCGAATTGCGGTGCACCTTCAGCCGCTTCACGGAACGGTCCGTAGAAAGCAGATGCATATTTTACAGCGTATGACATGATTGGAATTTCTGTATAACCAGCCTCATCTAAACCTGCACGAATCGCAGCCACGAAACCATCCATCATGTTGGATGGTGCAATGATATCTGCGCCTGCTTTAGCCTGAGCGATGGCTGTTTTTACAAGAAGGTCTAACGATTGGTCATTAAGGATTTTTTCGCCTTCAACAACGCCGCAGTGACCGTGGCTTGTGTATTCACATAAGCAGGTATCTGCAACAACTAACACTTCAGGGAAGTGTTCTTTAATATAGCGAGTAGCCACTTGAACAATACCGTGGTCATGGTATGCACCGCCGCCGCACTCATCCTTTGTCTCTGGGATGCCGAATAATAATACAGCCTTGATGCCGTGTTTGACGATGTCTTCCATTTCTGCATGGAGGTGGTCCATCGATACTTGGTATACTCCAGGCATGGAAGATACCTCGTTGCGGATGTTTTCGCCTTCATAAATAAACAGCGGATAGATGAAATCGTCCGCCTTTAAATGATTTTCCCTAACAAGCGCACGCATGCTCGCGCTTGAACGTAAACGACGATGACGTGAAAATTGAAGTTCCATTGTGTATACCTCCATTAAATTTAACTATTTTAATATGTAACTTGCGGATGGCTTGCTCCAACTTGCGGATAACCAGCCTCAACTTGCGAATCAGCCATTAATCTTTTCCAAAAAATCAATAACGCTCTTAACCATCTCATCAACGGTATACTCCTCAGGAGAGGCATGAATGGGCAGCCCATATTCGAGTAGTCTCTTCTCGGTAACTGGTCCGATGCAGGCGATGATACACTCATTCAGATGGTCGGTCAGCCCATACTCCCCAACCACGTCCATCAGGTGGTCCACCGTCGATGGGCTCGTAAAGGTTAAGATTTCCAGCTCCCGCTCGGACAGCATCTTTGCAAGTTTCTCTCGGCTTTCCTCAGGCATGTAGTTTTCGTAAATAATCAGCTCGTCCACCACGGCACCGGCCTTTCGTAAACCAGTTGCGATGTATTCACGGGCAAGGTTTCCCTTTGGCAACAAAACCCGGATGCCCGGCTTAACATAAGGCAAAAATTCTGCAACAAACTCTTCAGCCACGTAGACAGAGGGAACGAAATCTACCCGTATGCCTCTTTCTCTCAGTACCTTTTCAGTCTTTTTGCCGATAACCGCAACCCTTGGGAACCCCTCCCCAACACGATCAACAAACGAAAAAAACGTCTCCACCGTGACACTGCTCGTAAATATAATCCAGTCATATGTATCCAGCACCATTAGGCTTTCCTGAAGGCGCTGGTTTTTTTCAATCGGGCGGAAGGCAATCAGCGGAATTTCAATGGGAATCCCGCCATACCTCTCAACAAGCTCAGAAAAAGACTTCGCTTGACCTTCCCCCCTAGGAACAAGTACCTTTTTATTTAATAAAGGCAGGGAGGGGCTCATTGACCCTCCAGCTCCCGTTTTACCCTGTCAATCAGGTCCTTCGCTCCTTTTTCAATCAAAAGGTCTGCCGCCTTAATTCCGAGTTCTTCCGGATTTTGTCCGCGTACTTCTTCTTTAAAAATTTCCTGGCCTTCTGGAGTGCCTACAAGCACATTTAAGACAATTTCATCGTTATCCTCGACACGCGCAAAGCCGGCAATCGGCACCTGACAGCCACCTTCCATTTTTTGCAGGAAGGCACGCTCTGCCCGGACCGCTCTTTCAGTTTTCTTACAAGTGAATTTTTCAAACAGATCATGAAGTTCACGGTCATCTTCACGGCACTCGATAGATAGAGCTCCCTGACCAACCGCAGGAATGCAGATCTCAGCATCTAAAAACTCGGTGACAACATCAGATGCCCAGCCGAGGCGGGATAGGCCTGCTGCCGCCAAAATGATGGCGTCGTACTCTTCTTCTTTTAATTTTGCCAATCTAGTATCGACATTGCCGCGGATCCATTTAATCTCTAAATCAGGGCGTTTCGCCAAAAGCTGGGAACTGCGGCGAAGACTGCTTGTTCCGATAATCGCACCTGGTTTTAAATCATCTAATTTCACATGGTCCCTGGAAATCAGCGCGTCGCGATGGTCTTCACGGAACGGAATACAGCCGATAGTTAGTCCTTCAGGCAATACAGCCGGCATATCCTTCATACTGTGAACAGCCATATCAATCTCTTTATTCAGCATCGCCTGTTCGATTTCTTTTACAAAAAGACCTTTACCGCCGACCTTGGAAAGGGTAACGTCTAGAATTTTATCACCCTTGGTGACGATTTCCTTGACCTCGAATTCATAGCGGGGGTCAATTTTTTTTAGCTGGTCAATCACCCAATTAGTTTGCGTTAAAGCTAATTTGCTGCGTCTGGATCCTACGATAATTTTTCTCATGACTGCCTCCTAATTTACGAGTACCATAGATGGAATGATGATAGTTGCCCAAATAAGAAAAAGTTAATTAATACAATTAGAAAAGAACCGGCATTCCAAATCGCCAATTTCTTTCCTGAGAGATTTTTCACTGTCCGCAAATATAAATAAATGCTATATGCTGTGAGTAAAATAAAGGAACCGACAATTTTGATGTCATACCAAGGCATTCCCGGAAGTTTCAGAAACGCCCATTGCAAGCCCAAAATTAAACTTAACAGAAGCATTGGAACGCCGATAATCGCTAATATGTAAGATGATTTTTCAAGTTTGTCTAAATCGGCAAGACGGATAAGTCTCGTACCCCATTTCTTCCTTTTTAATAAATCATATTGAAGAAGATACAACAACGAAAAAACAAATGATAATGAAAAGGCCCCATAGGACAGTATTGCCATTGTGATATGAATTAATAGCAGCTCAGATATCAGCTGTTTAGCCATGACATGGGAATGATATTGCATAGGTGCAAACGTATGAATCGTCATGATCGTAAAACCAAGGATATTAGTGAAAAACACAATAAAGTCAACTCGTAATAAATGATTTATAACAATTGACAATGTTATTAATACCCAGGCATAAAAATAGAGTCCCTCAAAGATGGTTAAGACAGGGAACCTTCCTGTTTTCATCATATAGAAAAAAAGAAATACAGTTTGCGAAACCCATACAAATGCAAGTAACCAGAAGGCAATCCGATTTGCCTTCCGGTTATGATGAATAAAGTCGAAAAAATATAAAAGAACACTGAAGGCATAAAGAACAACCGTAAATTCGTGCAGCCTCGTCATCAAGACATCATACATAGCCGAGGCCCCCATTTAAAAAGCCCGTGCTTCTGCAACCGTTAATTTATTCGTTTCGGCTGTATTTGAATGGTGTTCCTTTGCCAGCTCTTCGATATTAAAGATTTTCATGAATAAGTCCATTACCTGTTCGGCATCCGGTCTTGCCGCCAATTCCTTCGCCTGTAAAATTGGATCTTTTAAAAGCTGGTTAATGATGCTCTTTGTATGTTTATTTAAGACCTTTTTATCGCGGTCTGTTAAATTTGGAAGCTTTCGTTCAATACTTTCCATTGTTTCCGCTTGAATGGCGAGTGCTTTTTCCCGAAGTGCTGAAATAACCGGAATGACACCAAGCATGCCAAGCCATTGTTTGAAATCGACCGCTTCCTTTTCAATCATCAACATGATTTTTTCAGCTGCTTTCTTCCGCTCTTGAAGATTGGCCTCAACAATTCCCTCTAGATCGTCAATATCATATAAAAAGACGTTTTCAAGTTCTGCGATTTGCGGATCCAAGTCGCGCGGCACGGCAATATCGACCATAAACAGTGGCTTGCCTTTCCGCTTTTTCTCAACCGCTGCCATCATCTCTTTTGTAATGACAAAATCCTTCGCACCTGTTGAGCTGATTAGGATGTCGGCCTCGACAAGCAATTTCTGCAATTCATCGATGGTTCTTGCTTCACCGTCGAAACGTCCGGCAAGATCCTTCGCTTTTTCATAGGTCCGGTTAATAACCGTAACCTTTCTTACACCATTGCCGTGCAGGTTTTGAACAGCCAATTCGCCCATTTTTCCGGCACCAAAAATCAACACATGCTTATTGGCTAGAGAGCCAAAAATTTTCTTGGCCAGTTCAACCGCCGCATAGCTGACAGATACAGCGTTAGCACCGATTTCTGTCTCAGAATGCGCACGCTTTGCCAAGGTAATGGCCTGCTTAAACAAATGGTTAAAGACCGAACCTGTTGCCCCATGCTCTTGGGCACTCATAAAGCTTGTGCGAACCTGTCCAAGGATTTGTGTTTCCCCTAAAACCATGGAATTCAATCCACAGGTTACATTAAATAAATGCTCGACCGCACCATCCTCTTCATAAACGAAAAGAAACGGAGAGAACTCCGCCTGTTCCATTCCGAACCATTCAGCAAGAAACTCTTTAATATAGTAACGGCCTGTATGCAATTGATCAACGACCGCGTAGATTTCTGTCCGATTGCATGTTGATAAAATAACATTTTCCAGGATGCTTTTCTTTGTGCTTAATTTTTTGACGGCATCCATAACATCAGTTTCATTAAAAGTTAACCGCTCGCGGATTTCAACAGGGGCAGTTTTATAATTTAGACCGATCGCTAGAATATGCATTTGTTTTGGACACCCCCAATATGTTTACAGTAATAACTAGACTGATTATATCATGAACATTTTCCGTCAGAACACGAAAAATGTGAACATAAAACGACACTATATGTTAATATAGAAAAATAAATAAGTTGGTTAAATAGGAATACTTCCTTATGTACAGTATCAAAAAAACAGACTAGTTTCAAGTGAACCTTACTGGAAGTGGTGTTTTTCAATGAAAAGTCAAAGAATTTTTCCTGGAATCATATTAATCGGTTTTGGTGCTTACTTTTTATTACAGCAAATAGGAATGACTTTGTTTCCTGCATTTTTTACCTGGCCTACGCTAATGATCATTGTCGGGATTGCCTTTTTAGGCCAAAGCTATTCCGGCAATGATTCCGAAGCGGTTCTTCCGGGAGTCATTATGACTGGGTTCGGCCTTCATTTTCATCTCGTCGGTCACGTTTCCTTTTGGCCCCAAAACACGATTGGTATGTTAATCCTGATCATTTCAATTGGCTTCTTCTTGCGTTTTCAAAAAACAGGATCAGGGTTATTTCAAGCCTTCCTTTTTCTTATTGTTGCTGTATTGCTGCTTTTTTATGATAAGATTGCCGGGTATTTCGGATTATTGCAGAACGGGATGAGTCTAGTTTGGAAATTTTGGCCTGTCCTTCTAATTCTCATTGGTATATACTTCCTTTTCAAAAAGAAAAAATAACGCCCCGCGGTGATATGAACCGCAGGGCGTTTTATTTTTCTACATATAACTCTCAAGTATGGACCAAGCTTTATCTTTCCCCTCACCTGTTTCAGAAGAGAAAATGACAATTTGGTCGTTTTCGTCAAGATCTAATGTTTCGCGGGTAACCTTGGCATGCTTCTGCCATTTTCCTTTCGGAATTTTATCCGCTTTTGTGGCAATGACAATGCACGGGATTTCATAATGCTTTAAAAAATCATACATCATCACATCATCTTCGGTCGGCGGATGTCTTAGGTCGACAATCAGGACAACGGCCCTTAATTGCTCTCGCATTGTAAAATAGGTTTCAATCATTTTCCCCCATGCGGCCCGTTCCGTTTTTGAAACCTTTGCATAGCCGTAGCCAGGAACATCCACAAAATGGAGGATTTCGTTTATTAGAAAAAAGTTAAGTGTCTGTGTTTTTCCGGGCTTGGAAGAGATTCTTGCCAGCCCTTTACGATTTAGCATTTTATTAATAAAAGAAGACTTTCCAACATTCGAGCGGCCGGCCAGAGCAAACTCGGGCAAATCCGTGTCCGGGTACTGCTCAGGCTTTACCGCACTAATGACGATATCTGAACTTGTTACCTTCATCGTGCTCCACCTTCAAGAAGGGCATGCTTCAATACTTCATCGACATGGGAAACCGGGACAAATTCCAATTCGCCGCGGACGCTTTCCGGAATATCATCAATATCCTTCTCATTATCCTTCGGTAAAATAACTTTTGTCAGACCAGCGCGGTGAGCACTTAACGTTTTCTCTTTAAGTCCGCCAATCGGGAGGACTCTGCCGCGGAGGGTGATTTCACCTGTCATCCCCACTTCTCGTCGGATTGGTCTGCCGGTCAGCGCCGATACCAAAGCCGTAGCGATGGTAATTCCTGCAGATGGTCCGTCTTTTGGAACGGCTCCTTCCGGTACGTGAATATGAATATCGTGTTTCTCGTGAAAGTCTTCTTCAATGCCAAGTTCCTTTGCTTTAGAGCGTACATAACTGAATGCAGCCTGTGCTGATTCCTTCATGACATCTCCAAGCTTACCAGTTAGGACAAGCTTGCCTTTACCCGGAGCAAGCGAAACTTCTATTTGCAGGGTGTCCCCGCCAACAGTTGTGTAAGCGAGTCCGGTCGCTACTCCTACCTGGTCCTCTGCTTCAGCCTGGCCATAACGGAACCTTGGTTTTCCTAAAAATTCTTCAACATTTTTATCCGTAATGACAACCCGTTTCTTTTCTCCTGAAACAATAATTTTTGCTGTTTTCCGGCAGATAGTGGCCATCTGGCGTTCCATGCTTCTAACCCCAGCTTCACGAGTGTAGTAACGAACGACCTTTAAAATCGCATCGTCACGAACCTGCAGGGTACTCTTGGAAAGTCCATTTTCCTTAATCTGCTTAGGAAGCAAATGGTCCCTTGTAATATGAACCTTTTCCAATTCCGTATAGCCCGCAATTGTAATGATCTCCATCCGGTCTAACAGCGGTCCTGGGATGGTGCTAAGGTTATTGGCGGTGGCTATAAACATGACCTTCGATAAATCGTAGGTTTCTTCTATATAGTGATCGCTAAAATTATGGTTTTGCTCCGGATCCAACACCTCTAGAAGTGCGGCAGATGGATCGCCGCGGAAATCACTCGACATTTTATCGATTTCATCAAGCAAAAAGACAGGGTTAATTGTTCCCGCTTTTTTCATGCCTTGAATAATTCGTCCTGGCATCGCGCCGACGTACGTTCTGCGATGGCCGCGAATCTCGGATTCATCACGGACGCCTCCAAGCGAGACACGGACAAAATTCCGGTTAAGCGAGGTCGCTATCGAACGGGCAAGGCTTGTTTTTCCCACCCCCGGAGGTCCGGCAAGGCAGAGAATCGGCCCTTTTAAGGAATTCGTCAGCTTTTGGACAGCTAAATATTCAAGGACACGCTCCTTAACCTTTTCGAGACCGTAATGATCCTGGTTGAGAATTTTTTCTGCCCGATGAATGTCAATATCGTCTTCCGTCTTTTTCGACCAAGGCAGGGAAATCAGCCACTCAATATAATTGCGAATGACCGCACTTTCCGCGGAGCTTGTTGGCACTTTTTCATAACGGTCAAGTTCCTTCATGGCCGCATTATAAACGTGCTCCGGCATTCCCGCTTCTTCGATTTTTTTGGTGAGGTCGGCAATTTCGCCAGTCTTGCCTTCCTTATCCCCTAATTCTTTCTGGATCGCCTTCATCTGTTCGCGCAAATAGTATTCCTTTTGCGTTCTTTCCATCGAGCGCTTAACCCGCTGGCCGATTTTCTTTTCAAGATTAAGGACTTCTTTTTCGTTAAAAATTCGGTCAATCACCCGGTTCATTCTTAGCTTTATCTCGATTGTCTCAAGGATTTCTTGTTTCTCCTTCAGCTTGATCGGCAAATGGGAGGCGATAATGTCCGCCATTCTTCCGGGTTCTTCAATATCGGCAACGGAAGCAAATGTCTCCGCCGAGATTTTTTTGGATAATTTTATGTATTGTTCAAAATATTCCAGCATGGTCCTCATTAGAGCCTGGTCTTCTACATCTTTAGCGTCAGAGTCTTCATAGGTGACAACGCTGACAGCATAATAATCGTCCTCATCGTGAAATGTTACGATTTCTGCCCTGCTTAACCCTTCCACCAAAACGCGAATCGTACCATTTGGAAGCTTCAACATTTGCTTCACTTTTGTTAACGTTCCAAAACGGTAAAGATCCTCCTCGGCAGGCTCATCAATGGAAACATCCTTTTGGGTGGTTAAAAAAATGATATGGTCATCAACCATCGCTTTTTCGAGTGCCTCAACCGATTTTTCACGGCCTACATCTAAATGAAGAACCATGGTTGGATATACGAGCAATCCCCGAAGCGGCAGGAGGGGGACGATCAATTCTTTCTTTTTCGCCAAAATACAGCACCTCCACATGCAAAAAACATGAATTTATACTGCTTATGCAGAATAAGTCTTTGTACAATTCTATCTTATTTGAATTAACGTGTCTATTTTTATAGACAGCGCTTTTTTCAATATACGTTAGTTTCTCCCTAACTTAAAAAATTACTTCAATATTAGTTATGAAAAAGTAATTTGTAGAATTCGCAAATAAAAACTTCGGTTTGCTTTTAAGGACAAACCGAAGTGGGAAATCTAGATAGATTCTTTTTTCGTTAATTCAATGGAAGCCGGAACGGCTTGATTTTTCTTAAATTCGTTCACAAACGCAATCTCAAATACTTCATGAAGATGGGTAACTGGCACAATTCGGATTCCGCCGATTTCATTTAAAATCGTCTGGGTATTTTCCTGTGGAATAATGACTGTTTTCGCTCCTGCTTTTTTGGCTGCTTTTATCTTTGGATAGACCCCGCCAATTGGCTTAACGTTTCCATGGATGCTGATTTCACCTGTCATCGCAACCGTGTTGTCAATTGGAATATTATAAATAGCGGAGTAAATCCCAGTCGCCATTGCGATACCTGCGGACGGTCCATCAATCGGCACACCCCCAGGGAAATTAACATGAATATCATAATCATTCGCCGGAACACCCATGGACCGGAGAACAGTGATCACATTTTCAATCGAGCCGCGCGCCATGCTTTTGCGGCGAATCGATTTCCCTTGTCCACCGATACTTTCTTCCTCGACAATTCCGGTAATGTTGATGGAACCTTTCTCCTTTGCAGGAATAACAGTCACTTCAATTTCGAGAAGAGCGCCGGAATTCGGTCCATAAACAGCCAAGCCATTAACAAGCCCGACCTGCGCAGCATCATTAATCATCCGTTCCATTCGCGGTGTCATTTGACTGGAATGAATCACCCATTCAATATCTTCGTCCTTAATATATTGCCGATCTTCAGTTATGGCCAGCCCCGCCGCAATCTGAATCATGTTAACGGTTTCCCGGCCATTTCTTGCGTATGTAGAAAGAGTATGGACTCCGGTATCATTAATTTCCATATTGACTTTTTCCGCAGCCTTTCGTGCTACTTTCACAATTTCCTCTTGGTTTAAATCGCGAAAGAACACTTCCATGCAGCGCGACCGGATGGCAGGCGGAATTTCGCTTGGTGTCCGCGTTGTCGCCCCGATTAAGCGGAAATCGGCGGGAAGTCCATTTTTAAAAATATCATGAATATGGGTAGGTATTTGTGTATTTTCCTCGTGATAATAGGCGCTTTCTAAATATACCTTGCGATCCTCCAGTACCTTGAGCAGCTTATTCATCTGAATCGGGTGCAGTTCGCCAATTTCATCAATAAATAGGACACCGCCATGAGCATTTGTAACTGCCCCTTGTTTTGGCTGCGGAATCCCCGCTTGACCCATTGCTCCTGCTCCCTGATAAATTGGGTCATGAACCGATCCAATTAGCGGGTCAGCAATTCCTCTTTCATCAAAGCGGGCCGTTGTGGCATCTAATTCTATAAAAACTGAATCTTTTTTAAATGGTGACTTTGCATTCTTTTTGGCTTCTTCGAGAACGAGCCTTGCTGCCGCCGTTTTACCGACACCGGGCGGTCCGTAGATGATCACATGCTGCGGATTCGGACCACAAAGGGCCGCTTTTAAAGATTTAATGCCATCCTCCTGGCCGACAATATCCTGAAAGCTTGTCGGACGTACTTTTTCAGAAAGCGGTTCGGTTAATGAAATGGATCTCATTTTGCGAAGCTGTTCCATTTCCTTCCGGGATTCCCGGTCAATTGACACCTTTTGCGTGCGCTGATTCTTGAGCAAATTCCAAAAATAAAGACCAATGATTATTCCAAAAAACAATTGTATAAATAAGGCTATCCCCGTCCAACTCATTTCGTTTCCCTCCAGTATCTAATTAACTCCTGTAGATATTAATAAGTATTTCCTGCTGACTGGCGGAATAAACCATGAATTGAAAAAACTGAAGGGGGGGTGGGAAAAATGAAGATGTGAGTAAAATTCAGTTACGCGAGAGTAGATCGGGGGTATGCGAGAGTATTCAGTTCTTATCCGAGAGGATTTTGACCGTGTCCGAGAGTAAATCCATGATTCGAGAGTAATATGCGCTTATCCGAGAGTATTTTGAACTTATCCAAGAGTATTTCCTCGTTATCCGAGAGTATTCGGCTCTTATCTGAGAGTAAACCGAAAAACGTCGTCCAATAAAAAGAACCCGAACAAATTAGTCCGGGTTCACACCTATTATGCAGATTTCTCTTCTTTAACAACCGTACCATCTTCAAGGATCAGCTTTGGAACGCTGTTGTCCACGACTGTATCCTTTGTGATGATACATTTCGTAATATCATCACGGGATGGAAGGTCGAACATGACATCAAGCATGATGCCTTCAATGATGGAACGTAAGCCGCGGGCACCTGTTTTACGCTCAATCGCCTTTTTCGCGATTTCTTCTAGCGCGCCTTCTTCAAACTCAAGCTCGACAGCATCGATTTCAAGCATTTTTTGATATTGCTTTACAAGTGCATTCTTTGGCTTCGTTAAAATTTCAATTAACGCTGCTTCGTCAAGCTGCTCAAGGCTTGCAATAACTGGCAGACGGCCGATGAATTCAGGAATCAAGCCGAAGCGTAAAAGGTCTTCAGGAAGAACCTTGGAAAGCAATTCTTTTGAACTGATTTCCTGCTGTTGTTTCGGATCAGCACCAAAGCCGATAACCTTTTGTCCTAACCGGCGCTTGATGATTGGCTCGATGCCGTCAAAGGCTCCGCCGCAGATAAATAAAATGTTTGTTGTATCAATTTGGATAAATTCCTGATGCGGATGCTTTCTTCCACCTTGAGGAGGAACGCTGGCAACTGTGCCTTCAAGAATTTTTAATAATGCCTGTTGAACGCCTTCACCGGAAACATCACGGGTAATCGAAGGATTCTCGGATTTGCGGGCAATTTTATCAATTTCATCAATATAAATAATCCCTTTTTCTGCCTTCTCCACATCGTAATCAGCAGCTTGGATTAATTTTAATAAGATGTTTTCAACATCTTCGCCAACGTAGCCGGCTTCTGTCAGCGATGTGGCATCTGCAATCGCAAACGGCACATTCAAAATCCGTGCCAATGTCTGCGCCAATAATGTTTTTCCGCTACCAGTCGGTCCAATCATACAAATGTTACTTTTTGAAAGCTCGACGTCATCGATTTTGCTGTTTGAATTGATACGCTTGTAATGGTTGTAAACAGCAACCGATAATGATTTCTTTGCTTTATCCTGACCGATCACATATTCATCAAGGATTTCACAAATTTCCTTTGGCTTCGGAACATCTTTAAATTCTACTTCTTCCTCTGTTCCTAGCTCTTCTTCGACAATCTCTGTGCAGAGTTCAATACATTCGTCACATATATAGACTCCAGGTCCGGCAACAAGCTTGCGGACTTGATCCTGTGTTTTTCCACAGAATGAACACTTCAGTTGTCCTTTTTCATCATTAAATTTAAACAACCCTTTCACCCCTTAAGACGACTTATTTCTTTATTTAAAGCTCGCGAAAATTCCAAACAAATCCGAGTTTTTCTACAATTCATTAGGTATGTATTTTGCATTGTAACACATTTAGCGGGCGGACTGGAACTAAAAAGCTTTTCTCAAAATATGTTTTTTATTTGTCTGGACTTCGCTTAAAAAATGAAATATGTACCTCAAACAGCTTAACCATAATTTTTAAAAATCAATCTTGGATTTAATTAATTCGCCGGCAAAAATTTTATTCCTGCCACCCGTTTATAAAAAAGGTTACCCTGTCCTTATTATAATATGTAATTGAAAAAATGTATAAAACAAGGCACGATAAAAATCGTGCCTTGGAACTATTTACGTATTACTTCTTGTTTTCAACAAGAAAGTCGATTGCTTTTTTGTATTTAAGTTCATCTTTAATGCCTTCTGTTCCACCAAGAGCTTTTTTGATGTTGTCAACAGACATGTTGTACATTCCTGCCATTTTTTCAAGCTCAGCAGTTACATCTTCCTCAGACACTTCAAGGTTTTCAGCCTTAGCAATAGCTTCTAAAGTTAATCTTACACGAACATTTTTCTCAGCATCAGCCTTCATTTGTTCGCGAAGAGCTTCTTCGTCTTGGCCAGAGAATTGATAGTAAAGCTGAAGGTTCATGCCTTGCATTTGCAGACGTTGTTCAAAATCTTGAAGAAGACGATTTACTTCGTTGTCAATCATCACTTCAGGAAGTTCAACTTGAGTATTTTCAGCAGCTTTTTCCACTACAGTATCTTGTAGGTGGTGTTCTGCTTCATGCTTTTTGCTATCTTCTAAACGAGTTTTGATTTTTTCTTTTAATGCATCTAAAGTTTCAACTTCATCATCTACGTCTTTAGCAAACTCGTCATCTAAAGCAGGAAGTTCTTTACCTTTGATTTCGTGAACAGTTGTTTTGAACACAGCTGGTTTACCTGCAAGCTCTGCTGCATGGTATTCTTCAGGGAAAGTTACTTCTACTTCTTTAGATTCGCCGGCAGCAACGCCAACAAGTTGTTCTTCAAAGCCAGGAATGAAAGAACCTGAACCTAGATCAAGAGAGTAGTTTTCACCTTTGCCGCCTTCGAATGCTTCGCCATCAACAAAGCCTTCAAAGTCTATCACAACTGTGTCGCCAAGTACAGCAGTTCCTTCTTCTTTCACAACAAGCTCAGCATGACGGTTTTGAAGAGCTTCTAGTTCTTTTTGAACATCTTCGTCAGTTACAGTTGTGTCAAGTTCTTCAATTTCTAGGCCTTTGTATTCGCCTAAAGTTACTTCAGGTTTTACTTGAACAGTTGCCTTGAAAGTAAAGTCTTTGTCTTTGCCCATTTCCTCAAGATCAAAATCAACATTTTCAGGCTGAGCAATTGGCTCGATTCCAGTTTCATCGATTGCAGTCATGTATGCATCTGGAAAAATAAAATCTAATGCATCTTGGTATAGAGCTTCTACACCAAAGCGCTTTTCAAACATTCCACGAGGCATTTTACCTTTACGGAAGCCTGGAACATTAATTTGTTTTACTACTTTTTTGAAAGCCGCGTCTAAACCTTCGTTTACTTTATCTGCACTTACTTCAATTGTAAGGACACCGCGGTTTCCTTCTAACTTTTCCCATTTTGCAGTCATTCTTTTCCCTCCAACATCTATTACTCATTTCATTCGTAACGAATTTAAATTCGGAATATGTCTTGTCCACGAAGCCATTTTCCACTTTTTTTGCTGTAAAATAGTTTTTTACACAATGCAACCCTTACATTATAACACAGGATTTGTTTCTTTCAACAGCGAAGGCTATAGATTAGGATAAGAAATTTTCTCAATTTCTTCTATTACTTGTATAGTAAGGGTGATTTCAACCGGCGATACGTCATAGTCTTTAGATAATTCATTTATTTCCGAGTTTATCCCCATATATTCCTGCGCCAAATATTGAAAGCCAGCAGCCCAGGCAGCCGGGTTCTCTGGCTCCAATTCGAATGGGTAGCTGATAAAGAAAATGCGCTCTACCATTTCACTGATGCTGGCAAAGAGAACAGGATTGCTGCTTTCAAGCCGATTCTCAAGCAATTCTTTAATAGAGGTCATTTTCGGCTGATGTCTTACATCTGGTATTCCTGTCGGATTTATGGTTATTTCTTCCGAAAATTTAACCATTTTTATGTCTTTGTCGACTTCCTGCTCTTTTAAAAGAGTTAATAGGATTGTTTTTAAAAAGGGATGGCCTATTTCCGCTTTTAAGTAGTCTTCTATTTCGGGGACATAAGGCCTGATGTTTTTATCTGAGAGTCTTGAGATGGACAGCATTTGCTCGTTCAGGCTGGTTAAGGATAATAGATTTAATGAAGCCGGATCGATATCCTCCTCAGGCTCTTCACTCCTAAGATCAAGGCTTTTGTTCTCTGCCATTTTCCGGCTGAATTGGAGAAGTGTTAAGAAATGTTCCAGTCTTTCCGGCGGAATCTCTTTTTCCTCCAAGAGCGCCTCAATAGTTGAGACAATTTCCTGATATTCATGAAGTTGAATAAGCACTGTTACGAATAAATCCACCAATTGAAAATAGTCGCCAATTCCTTTATGGAGCATTTCCTTTGCAAGGACTTTTGCCTTTTGAAAATTCCCAGCCTCAAAATAGGCAAGGACCAGGCCGATTAAAACATCATCGTTATCCTGATCCAGTTCTTTCGCTTCTTCGAGAAGCTCGATGGCATCAGCATATTTTTTATTGTGCAGGCTTTCTAAGCCTTTGTCCGTTAATCTTTTTTCCATTCCGGGAAAAAAAATCACGTTATCTATTTTTCTCACTTTTTCCCGCTTTTTCATAAGAATCCATCCTTGTAGGTTATCAATGGAAAATAGTGTAACATAATTAAAGCACAAAAAAAACTCACCTTATGAGGTGAGTATATATTTTGGTATGTAGTAGTGGCGTCCCAGGAGAGATTCGAACTCCCGACCGCACGCTTAGAAGGCGTGTGCTCTATCCAGCTGAGCTACTGGGACATAGTCAGTTATCAAAGACAAGTTTTATTATATTACCGTATTATTTTATTGTCAATAGATTATAAATTTTTTTCTAAGAAATATTGGGGGATCCCCCCCAATATTAATTAAACTTGAATTCGCGAGCCAATCCAGATATTTCTATGCCGTTTAGTTCATACACAGTCATCCTAACGACATTCTCTTGCAAGTCAAGGATCACGTATGTTTTTTCAACACGATGGCGCGGGAGGCGGATGCTGCCTGGGTTCAGGTACAAGGTACCGTCGATCACCTCTGCCCCCAAGATATGCGAATGCCCAAAACAGACAATATCAGCTCCAGATTCTTGAGCTTTGTATGTTAATTTCATCAACGAAGTTTTAACCGAATATCGATGGCCATGGGTAATGAAAATCTTTTTTCCAGAGACATCCGTTACCAGCTCCAGCGGGAATCCGCCAAAATCACAATTTCCGCCAACCGTAAAATACCCCGTTAAGGACTTGTGATCCGGGTCTAACTGAGAATCACCACAATGGATCATTAAATCGACATCGTCCAAGTGCCTTTCCCTAATTACCTCAAGCTCTTTCGTCATACCGTGGCTGTCGCTGACGACCAATACCTTGCTCATTTGCCTTCAGCGCTTTCCAGCTTCGAATCTAGCACCGAATCCAGTTTTCTTAACGCATTCGCCCGATGGCTGATTTTATTTTTTTCATCAGCAGATAGCTCTGCCATAGCCACTCCCTTTTCCGGTACAAAAAAGACCGGGTCATAGCCGAAACCGTTGGTACCTCTTGGATCTTCCAATATCCGGCCTTCACAGGTACCTGACACTGTAAACGTCTCCTGACCAGGGATGGCAACTGCTAAAGCACAATAGAAGCGTGCTGTTCTCTGCTCCTCAGGAACACCCTCTAGCTCTCTCAGTACCTTATTCGTGTTATTCAAGTCATTTTTCGGTTCCCCAGCATAGCGGGCGGAATAGATGCCCGGACGGCCTTCAAGCGCGTCAACGATTAGTCCGGAATCATCGCCAATTACCATTTTCCCAAGTGCCTTCGAAATGGTTTCCGCCTTTAATGTGGCATTTTCCTCAAAGGTTGTACCGGTTTCTTCTACCTCCGGAAGTTCCGGAAAGTCCAGCAACGTCCGCACTGTAATTCCTCTGCTTGCAAAGATATGCTCAAACTCCCTGGCTTTTCCAGGATTTTTCGTGGCAATGATAACTTCATTCATGTGAATCTCCTCTATTTCTTTCTGCGATTTTCAATTTTTTGCATGACTTCCTCGCCAAGGGCCGCCTTTTGCTGTTCAAACAGCTCCATGAGCCCCTCTTGAGCAGCACCAAGCAACCCTTGGAGATCATTGTAGGAAAACGTTGCTTCCTCACCCGTTCCCTGCAGCTCAACAAATTCGCCGCTGCCTGTCATGACAACATTCATATCGACCTGTGCCTTGGAATCCTCTATGTAATTCAAATCTAACACTACTTGACCGCCCTCTAAAATTCCGACACTCGTTGCTGCTAAATAATCAGTAATCGGAAACTTCGATAATGATTTTTTCCCGGAAAGCGATTGTAAGGCGAGAGACATAGCCACAAAAGCCCCCGTTATCGAAGCAGTTCTTGTTCCGCCGTCAGCCTGAATGACATCACAGTCAATCCAAACAGTTCGCTCTCCCAGCGCTTCAAGATCAACTACCGCTCTCAAAGCACGGCCGATTAAACGCTGGATTTCCATCGTCCGGCCGGTAACCTTGCCTTTCGAGGACTCCCGGATATTCCTTGTTTCCGTTGCCCGGGGAAGCATCGCATATTCCGCGGTAATCCAGCCCTTGCCTTGCCCTCTCATAAACGGTGGGACCTTATCCTCAATGCTAGCGGTACAAATCACCTTTGTATTTCCTACTGAAATAAGGACCGAGCCTTCCGGATGCATTAAATAATTTGTTTCAATATGTACGGGCCTTAATTGCAATGGCTCTCTTCCGTCTGCACGCGCCATATCCCAAACTCCTCCTCCATGGTTGTCGTAAGGGGCTCTCCCCCTTACAAAACGCTAAATACAAAATAGAAAGAGGCGGCAGTCAGCCAACCTCTTTGATTGTCATTATATAGTATAACAAATATTATTTTTTAAAAACTACCTGTATTGACTTTTTCTGGGCGGGTAACCGGTGCAGAAAGCTTCTTACCCTTGTCATTCTTCAATTCCGCTTTACCGTCAACTAAAACAGCTACCTTTTCCACGCCCTTCTGTTCAGTCAAGGATAGCACAAGAGTATCCAAAAGGTTCTGCGAAATCACTTTCTCTTCAAAGCTGCCGTAAATATTTTTGTTAAAGTTTAAGGTTACAGTTCCGTCCTGATATTTCGGTGCTTCATTTAGTTTAACGTCAGACATAAATTGGGATACAAGGTTCGATTTTTCACTTGGGCCCTTGATTAATTCATTGACTGCCGCTGTGATTGGATCCTTCTCACTTGCTTTCACCCTTCGGGTAACTGGCACATAATAGTAGGAGCCTTCTTCACCGCCAATAAAGTATACGGTAATTGGTTTCGTATTCGTGATATCCACTACATCCTTTGTATCTAAGTTGATGCCTGTTGCCCTGGAAAGCTTTTCGCTGATTGGCGTTCCTTTCACAGGCATTTCCGTTAATTCATGGCCGTTCATTTTCAGCTTAACAGAATTGACACCAGCAAACTGCGTCAGGGTCCAGGTGACTGACTGAAGAATTTTCAATTCATCCTCAGGCTGATAGTTTTTGAATTCCTTTGAAAAATCAACGACTGCAACCCCATCTTTAATATTAACCGATGGTTTTGTATCCTCAGGCAGAACGGCTCTAAAATCATTCGGCAGCATGTCCGTTACAGGTCCGTTCACCACTAAGTAATCCAGCGCCTGTTTAGCGACTGATTTTGTTTTTGGAAGATTTAATGTTTGCGGGACAACATAACCATTCTTGTCAATGAGATATAGCTCCGTTTTCATGGCATTCTCTGCTTTTTCCTTCTTTACGGCCGCTGTTTCCTTATTGGTGTTCTTCTCACTCGTTGTCGTCACCGTTTTTGGCGGATCAATTTTCTTTTGTGTTTCACTGCCAAATAGGCCGCAACCGGATAGCACAACTGTGGAAGTGAGCACAGCCAGGCCAAGAATTTTTGCTTTATTTTTGAACATATTTTTCCCCCCTAAGACTGTTTGTACTATCATGTATACGAGCCTATGAAAAAATTAGACCGCCTCGAAAAGAAAAATAGGACAAATTTATTAAATTTTTTTCAAAAAAAAAAAAAAAAAATAGAGCCCACTAGAGACTCTATTTTACAATTTTATTTTTTTCACGGTTTCAATAGGGATGCCGAGCCATTGCGATGCTATTTTTGAAAAAATCCAAGTGGAGCCAGTCGTATAGAATTCATGCTCTGGTTCCTGCTCGCCTGATTCAAGGAGTCCTTTATATTGGAGAATGGCGCTAATCTCCCTGGCCGTTTCATCACCTGAACTGATGACACTAACCTTTTCACCCATGAATTTTTTGATCAACGGTTCGAGCAGTGGATAGTGGGTGCACCCCAAAATAAGCGTATCCAAGTTTTGATTCAATAAAGGCTGCAGCGCTTCATCCACAATTTTCGCAGCAATCGTCCCATCGTATTCACCGCTTTCCACTAGCGGCACAAACTTGGGGCAGGATTGACTTTTGACAAAAAGACGACTGTTAAGCGATTTTAATGCCTTTTCGTAGGCACCGCTTTTAACAGTTCCATCTGTCCCAATAATTCCGACACGATAGTTTTTTGTCCGTTTTATCGCCGCTCTTGCTCCCGGGTTGATGACCCCTAGAACGGGAATCGATAATTCCCTGCGGATGTCATCGAGCGCAGCTGCTGTCGCCGTATTGCAGGCAATTACCAGCATTTTTATATTTTTTTCTAATAAAAAATGGGTCAATTCCCATGTAAATCTTTTTACTTCTTTCGTCGTTCTTGGGCCGTAGGGACAGCGCGCGGTATCACCCAGATAGATGATTTTCTCGTTTGGCAGCTGCCTCATGACCTCCTTAGCAACGGTCAGGCCGCCGACACCAGAATCTATAACACCGATTGCTTGCTTCAAACTTTTCGCCTCATTTTGCTATTAGCAACTTCTTAATATATTGAACGTATGGATATCAACTGAGTTCATAAACGAACCACTTGCTCGCCAATCCGTCTACTGGACTTACTTCATTTCCTGATGAAGTTTTATTAAGTTGTTTTGCAAGAGTTGAATTTCTTCCTTATTGAAGTTTTTTAAGACTTCTTCAAGATAGACTTGCCTCTTTTTAATCACTTCATCAATGATTCTCTTTCCTTCTTCGAGAAGATGGATTCTCACAACACGGCGATCGTTTGTATCTTTCACCCGCTCTACCAAAAGATTTCTCTCCATACGGTCGACCAGATCAGTGGTAGTACTGCAGGCTAAATACATTTTAGTAGAGAGCTCGCCAATTGTCATATCACCGTCTTCAAAGAGCCATTGCAGGGCAACGAATTGGGGAGGAGTAATTTTATAATTACTTAACATCTCTCTTCCCTTTTGCTTAATTATGCCTGATATATACCGTAGTTCTTTTTCGATATTTGCGACAACGTCCCCAGTCATTTTTTGGGAATTTTCGAGTTTCATTTGTTCTACACTCCTAAAATAGGCTTCTCCTCATGACATGACCAAATAAATAATACTTTGCAGCTTGTACTTATTGTCTACTTTTTTCAGGAAAATTTCAAGCCGGAACTGTTTTGTCAGCTTCTCAAAAAAACTGGCAAGATGAACTGTGATTCATCCTGCCAGTTGGATTATTCGATCTCTTCCAGCTTTCCAAAGGAGCCAAAAAATTCGTAATGGATCCGTTCTTCTGGTACTCCCCATTGTTTTAAAGCTTTATTAACCACTTTCATGAAAGGCTCCGGTCCGCAGAAATAAAAATCGGCATCCTTGGTGGGTAAACTTTGCTGCAGCCAATCCAAGCTAAAAAATCCTTCTTTATCATAATTTTTCATTTCTTTATCATCTTCGGATGGTTTTTCATAAATAACGAAGGAGTGGACATTTTTATGTCCCGCTGCCAGGTCATTTACATGGGCTCTGAAGGCATGCAGTTGGCTGTTTATGGCTGCATGGATATAATAAATTTCCCGATTCGGGCTTTCGTTTACGGTTGTGTTTAACATGGCCATCATCGGAGTAAGACCAACCCCGCCGCTAATTAATACTAATGGAAGACTCGTTTCCAAATCTAAATAAAAATCACCGGCAGGTGCAGTAATCGGAATCGTATCTCCCTCTTTTTACATGGGCATGCAAAAAGGTGGAAACAATCCCAGCAGGAATGTTATCCACTTTTGGGTCTTCCCGTTTTACGCTGATTCGGTAATAATTTTGACCGGGACGATTGGATAAACTATATTGGCGTAAATGGGTGTATTGTTCACCGGGAATCTCCAGTTTTACAGTAATGTATTGCCCGGGTATATAGCTTGCAATCTCCTTACCGTCTTGCGGCTTTAAGTAAAACGACGTGATAACATCGCTTTCTTTCACCTTTTTTTCCACAACAAAATTCCGGTAGCCTGCCCAGCCGCCAGGCATAGTCTCCGCCGTTTTATACATGTTATTTTCCATTCTAATAAACACATCTGCAATGACCCCATATGCGTCCGCCCATGCATCTATAATTTCAGGTGTTGCCGCATCGCCTAATACTTCTTTGATGGCTCCCAGCAAATTTTCACCAACTATCGGATAGTGCTCCGGCTTAATTTGCAGGCTTCGATGTTTTTCACCAATTCGCTCGAGAATGGGCATAATTTGGCTGAAATCTTCAATATTTGCCGCTGCCCCGTAAACAGCATCTGCCAGCGCTTTAGGCTGGTGGCCTGTTATTTGATGCGTTTGATTGAAAATATTAAGAAGCTCCGGATGCTGCTTAAACATACGCTTATAAAAATGCTTAGTTATTTGTTCACCATGATCCTTCACAATCGGAAGTGTGGCTTTTATGATTTCAAGCTTTTGCGGATTAAGAGTTTTGACTGTCTTTACGACCTCTTGCCAAGACCTTTTTTCTTTAATATTCGTAATAGACATAATGTATTTCTTACCTCCTTTAGCTTTACAACTAAAGTATCTCCTGCTTTGAAGATGATAAAGAAGGAAAGTATTGTTATGACATTACAAAAAAATTGTCCATATAAATGTATGAACCGGCGTCCCATAAGGATGCCGGTCATGTTTAAAGTTCTAGCTCTCCCATACGAAGGAGTTCTACAACTGCCTGTGATCGCCCTTTCACACCAAGCTTTTGCATGGCATTCGAAATATGATTCCGAACTGTTTTTTCGCTGATAAATAATTCACTAGCGATTTCTTTTGTTGTTTTGTCCTGTACTAACAGTTCGAATACTTCTCTTTCTCGTTTGGTGAGTAATGGCTTGTGAGTATATTCATTCTCCTTCAAGTATTGTAACCCTCCTTGCCTTCGCCAGTTATGCACCGGGGGTGGGTATATATTTAGTCACCATATCTTATGTGAACTGGTCAGGGGGAGTGACTATATTTACTCGTTAGATATGAATTTTATGAAAAAATTTCCCAAAAAACTTTCTAAAAAAAAAAGACAAGAGCCCTTCTTTTATGAGCTCTTTAGCTTTGCATATATAATATATCGTTTTGGGGCGTTTCCGACGTAACGGAAGGGGTAGCATGTTGTTAGAATTAATTCTTCTTCCTTGTTTTGCAAGGTGATGATACTGGTATCGTCTGACTTTACGATTTTCGTATGGGTTATTTCGTAATTGAAGTTACCATAGGGCACTTGCATATTTAACGAGTCGCCAACTTTCAGTTCACCTAAGTGGCGAAAAACGGTATCGCGATGTCCCGATAAAACAATTTGCCCCTTGTCGCCGGGAAAATAAGATCCTTTATAATGGCCTACTCCTCTTTCTAAATCATCCGGATTGGTGCCTTCCACAATGGCGAGTTCTGCATTAATTTTTGGAATAGCAAGAATGCCGACTGTATCTCCCATATCCGGAAGCGGAACTGAATCATCACGCGTGGCTGTTTGATTTGCTGAAGCCTTTTCGGGTCGTTCCCGAATCAATTTTTTTGCTTCTTGAAGTGAGGCTTTTGTTTGCATTTTTGTATCAGCAATCTGCCATACCCCGACACCCAACACTATTAACCCTGCAACAATTATTAGAAGTGGAATCTTTGATTTCAACATCAATACCGCCTTTTGAAAAAGCTCCTCATTTTAATTCCAAGTATAACAAACAAGTCAGGAATCAACTATATTTTCACAATAAATAGAGATAAGAATTTTTAAAATTATTTACAATAAAAAGAGCCGCCCAAAACTTAATGGGCCGGCTCTATTTTAATTATTCATTATTTATTTTTGTTAGCATGATCAGGTGTTCCTGTTTCATCTGCATGGCCGGGCTTTCCTGTTTCACCTGCATGGTCGGGTTTTCCGACAGCTTTTCCTTGATTGTAAGAAAGACCAAAACCGTATTCGTATTTGTTACCTGATTTATTAACATAGGCGAAATCTGAAATTTCTTCAGGCGCAAAGCTTGGAACATCCCCAACTTCTCTGCTCAAAGCATCCTCACTTGCTACGATTGCGAATGGAAGTTTACCAACAGGATTAAACTTTCCAGTGATGACATCAAATACTGCTTCTTGTTGCGTTCCAAAAGTACCGATTACGGCAGCAGCATTAGGTTCAATTTTGTTAATAAGCCATTGGTTAGTAAAGTTTATTGCAGTGATTGTTGGAACAGTTTTTTGAATTTCAACGATTCGATCTACTTCAGTTATACCAGTTGTTTCATCAATTCCGATTCGTGGATTATTATCCCAGTTGGATTGAGTTGGTTTAACATATACATAAGCTAGTGTTGCTTCATCAATATTATCAACTAAAGTGATGTTAGGGAATTTTTCTTTAATTGTGTTCTTTAAGTCCGCAGTAAATGCAACAGATTGCTTAGCTGAATTGTCTTTAACATAATTAGGATCTTTATTCCCGTTTGGCGCTGCAACTCCGACAAAACCTTCAACATACAGTTTAACGTCTTTTAACTTATTTTCTTTTAACGGTAATAGTTTTTCACCTTTGATTTTATCATTACGCATAAGAACAACTGATTTTTGATGGGCTTTATAAGCTTTGGCTCTGTGTTCAGCATTGTTCGCTACAGCAATGGCTTCCGCAGGATCTACATATGGATCCTCAAACAAGCCTAAGGTCATCATTTCAGAAAGCGTATAAGTAATGGATTCGTTAACTTTTGATTCATCTAATAAACCGCTGTTAACTGCCTCAATTACGTACTCTGGTGTTGAACCACCTGAAATGATATTGGTTCCAGCCTTGATTGCTTTTGCAACTTTTTCCGGTTCTGTTTTATCTAAGTAACCAAATGCACGACTACTAATTGCACCTGAGTCAGAGTTCACATATCCTGTAAAACCAAGCCCGCCCTCACTCTTAGGAGAACGTAAGAAATTTAAGATCCCTGCATTTAAGCCCATTGCAACTTCTTCAAACTGCTCAATATCACTGTAATGTTTCAGCCCTTGTTCAGCACTATCATTCTCTGGATATGCGTAGTAAGGCATGACGGATGTAACTCCAGCACTGATTGCTTTTTGGAAAGGAGGAATGTGATATTTTAACAAGCTTCCTTCTGTAGGATAAATATTAAAACTGCCATCTGCAAAGTGTGGATCCTTGCCATCCATACGTGCACCACCGCCAGGGAAGTGCTTAACTGTGATAGATACACTGTCTGGGCCAAGTTTATCGGTTTGGAATCCTTTAATTATTTGATAATTCATGTCACCAACAACTTTTGGATCTTCACCGAATGTCTCCTCAATTCTTGCCCAAAGTGGATCTGTTGCGACGTCAGCCATATAACCGTAAACCTTACGAATACCAGCAGCTCTCCATTCCTCGCGAGCAATATTTGCAAATTCTCCTACAGCTGCAACATCACGTGCTGCCGCTAAACCTAGAGTTCCTGGCCAGAAAGTATGTTGATCCGTAACATTCGTGATATTTGTATAATCCGTAGATTGGGAGTTTCTTGGATTTGAAGTAATAACAACTGGAATGCCTAACGGTAGACCTTCTGCTAATTGCTGCATTTGGTTATTGTAGTTAGCGATATCCCCTAAGTTTTGAGAAAGACGGTAAATAACATAGCGCAATCCCTTTTCAGTAACGATTTTGCTGTTTTCAGGGGTTACAAATTTCCCATCCGCTGGATCCTGTTCTGGAGTGTGAGTATTGATATACATCATCCCAGCTTTTTGGTCAAGAGACATTTTACCAACCAAATCTGCTACACGCTCAGGAATTGGTTTTCTCCAGTCTTCGTAACCATCTAAGCTATTATTGCCATTGGCATCTCTAAAGAACTTGCCGTCAACTTGAAGAATTCTATTTTGATTTGCTACTTCAATTTCTGGTTGACCATCGGCTTTTGTAATTTTATAGGTTGGTATTGCACCTCTGCCAGTATATGGGGTAGCTTCTACTTCATCTCCTGTGTACCCTACATCATCTGCTGCAAAGCCGATTGTTGGAACTGCAAGCGAAAGTGCGAATATACTTCCTAAAAGTTTTCTTTTTAGTTTTGACGATTTTCTAATTTGTTTAGATACTGATGCCATTTTCCTTCCACCCCTGTCAAAATTAAGATTGTTGAGCAGCTTCCCTTTCAATAACTGATGCAAACAAAAAAACTTACAGAATTTCCTTAAATCCCGGACACTACCAAAAACATAATTTTTAGAGTGCCTTCCATCACCTCCCATAATCTTGTATATTCAAGCAATCCTGCCAATTCATAATCGAATGCTTGACTATTAAATTGGATTTACTTGGATTGGAATACGCTTTCAGAATGCGGTTTCATAAAATCCCGCCAAAAACTATTCACGAAAGTCTATTAATAAGGATACTAAACAAACTAATTATATTTTTATTATGAATTTTTTTTATTTATCCGTCATCATACTTTTTACCTATTCTGAATTTTCTTATTATTAGGACTTTAAGACTGGTAAAATGCTCTTATGCCAATAAAAAAACCTTCTTTTCACTATGAAAAGAAGGTTTTTTCGTATCTAGCCGCTTCTACTTTTGTAGTTAGCTTCTGTCGCTTCCGAAGAAGTTTCTAAATGCTTGGAATGTTGTTTCACGATTCAATGCTGCAATGGAGGTAGTCAATGGAATACCTTTTGGACAGGATTGAACACAGTTTTGTGAGTTACCGCAGTTCGTAAGACCGCCCTCACCCATGATGGTTTCAAGACGCTCCGCCTTATTCATCTCACCTGTTGGATGAGCATTGAAAAGACGAACCTGTGATAATGGCTGCGGTCCGATAAAGCTTGACTTACTGTTAACATTCGGACATGCCTCAAGGCAGACACCGCATGTCATACACTTAGACAGCTCATATGCCCATTGACGTTTGTTCTCAGGCATACGAGGTCCTGGTCCTAGATCATAGGTTCCATCAATTGGAATCCATGCTTTAACTCTCTTTAACGCATCAAACATTCTGCTGCGGTCAACCTGAAGGTCGCGCACTACAGGGAATGTCCGCATAGGAGCTAAGCGGATCGGCTGCTCCAACTGATCGACTAACGCCGAACAGGATTGGCGCGGCTTTCCGTTGATAATCATCGAACAGGCACCACATACCTCTTCAAGACAGTTCATATCCCATGTGATTGGGCTTGTAGCTTGTCCTTTTGCATTAACAGGGTTTCTCCGAACTTCCATTAACGCCGAGATAACGTTCATCCCCGGGCGGTATGGAACTTCAAATTCTTCCTCATAAGGGGCAGAATTTTCATTATCCTGACGTTGAATAATAAATTTTACAGTCTTAGTTTCAGCCATTTTATCTTCTCCCCTTTCCTATTAGTGTTTTGTTGTATAGTCGCGCTTCCGTGGTTGAATTAAAGACACATCAATATCTTCATAATGGAAAGCTGGGGCAGTTTTCGCATCTGTAAATTTAGCCATTGTTGTCTTCATGAATTCCTCATCATTCCGTTCAGGGAATTCAGGCTTATAATGGGCGCCGCGGCTTTCATTACGGTTGTACGCACCAAGCGTAATAACGCGAGCCAATTGCAGCATGTTTTGAAGTTGTCTTGTAAAGGCTGCTCCTTGGTTGCTCCATTTAGATGTATCATTAATATTGATTTTTTGGTAACGCTCTAACAGTTCTTGGATCTTTTCGTCTGTTTTCAACAGTTTGTCATTGTAACGAACAACTGTTACATTATCAGTCATCCACTCGCCAAGCTCTTTATGAAGAATGTAGGCATTTTCATTGCCATCCAATGACATAATATTGTTCCACTTTTCTTCCTGCTCTTTAACATGACGGTCAAAGACAGTAGAAGAAACAGCATCCGAGCTTTTCTCAAGTCCTTCAATATAGCTAACCGCATTTGGTCCTGCAACCATACCGCCAAAAACGGCAGAAAGCAGTGAGTTTGCGCCAAGACGGTTCGCACCATGCTGAGAATAATCACATTCTCCAGCAGCAAATAGGCCTGGAATGCTAGTCATTTGGTCATAATTAACCCAAAGTCCGCCCATTGAATAGTGAACGGCAGGGAAAATTTTCATTGGAACTTTACGCGGGTCATCACCAACGAATTTTTCATAAATTTCAATGATACCGCCAAGTTTAACATCCAATTCATGAGGATCCTTATGAGATAGGTCAAGGAATACCATGTTTTCACCGTTAACACCCAATTTTTGATTAACGCAGACATCAAAAATTTCACGTGTTGCGATATCACGTGGTACCAGGTTTCCGTATGCAGGATATTTTTCCTCTAGGAAGTACCAAGGCTTTCCGTCTTTGTATGTCCAAACACGGCCGCCTTCACCACGTGCAGATTCACTCATTAAGCGAAGTTTATCGTCACCAGGGATGGCAGTTGGGTGAATCTGAATCATTTCACCGTTCGCATAATATGCACCCTGCTGATAAACAATCGATGCTGCAGAACCAGTGTTAATTACTGAGTTTGTAGATTTACCAAAGATAATACCAGGTCCGCCAGTTGCCATAATAACAGCATCCGCAACGAATGATTTGATTTCCATTGTTTTTAAGTCTTGGGCAACGATTCCACGGCAAACGCCTTCCTCGTCAACGACTGCACCCAAAAACTCCCAGCCTTCATATTTAGTAACAAGCCCTGCTACCTCGTGGCGGCGAACCTGCTCATCTAATGCATATAAAAGCTGCTGACCAGTTGTAGCACCAGCAAATGCAGTTCTGTGGTGTTGAGTTCCCCCGAAACGGCGGAAGTCTAATAGACCTTCCGGAGTACGGTTAAACATAACACCCATCCGGTCAAATAAATTGATAATACCAGGCGCGGCATCACACATTGCCTTAACCGGAGGCTGGTTAGCCAAGAAATCTCCGCCGTAAACCGTATCATCAAAGTGAATCCATGGGGAATCCCCTTCACCTTTAGTATTTACTGCTCCATTAATACCGCCTTGGGCACAAACAGAGTGAGAGCGTTTAACAGGAACAAGAGAAAATAATTCTACAGGAGTTCCGTGTTCTGCAACTTTAATAGTCGCCATCAAGCCGGCCAATCCGCCACCGACAATGATCACCTTACCTTTACTCATCGTGACTCACTCCCTTAATCCAAATCCAATATTTTTCCAATCAAGAAATCATTAATTTATCAAACAAAAGCTAATAGAGTTTGAACGGCTACGATAGATAGAAGTACGAAAACTACCATCGTAAAATATGTAGCAATAGTTTGTGACCTTGGGGATTGCGTAATACCCCAGCTTACCATGAATGACCATAATCCGTTCGCAAAGTGGAAAATAGCTGAAATAATACCAATTACATAAAATGCAAACATGATTGGTGAAGAAAGAATATCATGCATCATTTGGAAGTTAACCTCAGCACCGAATGCAGCGGCAATACGTGTTTCCCAAACATGCCATGCGATAAAAATAAGAGTGATTACCCCTGATACACGCTGAAGCATGAACATCCAGTTTCTAAAGAAACCAAATCTTGAAACATTGTTTTTTGCTGTAAATGCAATGTACAATCCATAGATTGCATGGAACAGCAAAGGTAAATAAATTACTACTGTTTCAAGGACAATACGGAACGGAAGAGTCCCCATGAAATTTGCTGCTTTGTTGAAGGATTCCACTCCTTCTGTTGCAAAGTGGTTGACAATCAGGTGCTGTACAATGAATACCCCGATTGGGATAACCCCAAGCAACGAGTGCAGTCTCCGATTGAAAAATTCGCGATTCCCCGCCATTGATTTACCCCCTTTTAAATTTTAAAAAATGATGTTAAGTTTTTACTTCCTTCATTAATATAACCTAGCATCACTGTGACAATTATGTGACATGTCCATTTTACTCCCAACATCATAGAGCGTCAAGGAAACGGATACATAAAAAAGCGATGAAAAATAAAATTTTTAAAATATATTGATATTATGATAGATATGAATTTCGACATGTTATCATTTTGTAAGCGCTTTATTTTTGCTTGTAATTACCAACATCTTACGGGAGAATTTTTTTCCTATATCGGAAACGATAATTATGATAAGAAACAAGAACAAATATTGTAAAATAATAAATTTCTTTGCGACTTCTTTACATTATTAGAAAACTGTACTGAAACAGAACTCGATTTGTATATAATAGAATGATAGAAAGAGGGGAAGTAAATGAAAGATAGTGCAGTAATGGACCAAGATCTACAAACGCCGGAACCAAGGACAATCTCTATATTTGGCTATGAATTAATTAGAGAAGTTCTTCTTCCTGAAATTTTCGGCAAGGACACTCCTGAAATTCTTTACTGGGCAGGGAAACGTCTCGCCCGAAAATTTCCTTTGGAAAGCTACGAAAGCCTGATAGATTTTTTTGCAAAAGCTTCTTGGGGTGAGTTAGAAATTAAGAAGGAAGCAAAAAATGAGTTGGAATTCGAGTTGGCAAGTCCAATGATTGTATCGCGTGTTAAATCAAAAGCGGAAAACTTCTTTCAACTTGAAGCCGGCTTCCTTGCTCAGCAAATCGAAGTCCAAAAAGGGGCTATTGCGGAAACCTTCGAACACCCGGTCAAAAAATCGAACAAAGTTTGCTTCACCGTCAAATGGGATAAACTAGACTAAAAGAAAAGGGGGCCACAGGCCCCCTTTCTTAAGGCATAAATTCAGCTACGCCTCATGAACCGTCCTGCCGGACTCGCCAATCGGCGAGTTTTCATTTAATTTTGCCCAAGTTCAAATGCCTCGTGCAAGGCTTCTACTGCTTTGAGCATATTTTTTTCTTCTACTACAGCTGATACTTTGATTTCTGAGGTGCTGACCATCTTTACAGGAATATTGCTGTTCGCAAGAACCTCAAACATTTTCGCAGCCACACCAGGATTAGAAATCATTCCGGAACCAACAATTGATACCTTTGCCAGTTTATTCTCAGCATCAAGCTGGTCATAGGCAAGTGTTTCTTTATTGTTTTCAAGCACATTTAAGGTTGGGATCCAATCATCGGTATGGATGGAAAAGGAGAGATTGGCAGCTCCCTCTTCTGTTGTGCTTTGAATAATAATATCCACGTTAATTTGATTTTTGGCCAATGTCGTAAAAATAGTTGATAAGCTTGTTAATGAATTTCTAAGCCCTAAAACAGTAACACGTGTGATTCCATCTTCAAACGCGACTCCGCGTACGACTAAATTTTGTTCCATCGTTGCTTCCCCCTCAATTACAGTTCCTTCAACCTTCTCCATGCTAGAGCGGACCTCAAGCCTTACATTATAATTTTTTGCAAACTCGACCGCTCTTGGATGTAGAACTCCCGCACCCAAATTGGCCAGTTCAAGCATTTCGTCATACGATACCGATAATAATTTCCGAGCGTTCTTGACATAACGGGGATCCGTTGTAAATACCCCGGTTACATCGGTATAAATATCACATTTATCCGCATTTAGAGCAGCAGCCAACGCAACTGCAGTTGTATCAGAGCCCCCACGTCCGAGCGTAGTGATTTCCCCGTCTTCGGTAACCCCTTGGAATCCAGCCACGATGACGACTTTTCCCGCATGAAGCTGTTTTTGAACAGCATCAGTGTTTATTTTCGAAATCCTTGCATTGCCGTGAACAGGCTCTGTCATGATTCCAGCCTGCCAGCCTGTAAAGGAAACGGCCTCCAGCCCTTTTTGGTTTAAGGCCATCGAAAGCAATGCGATCGTCACCTGCTCACCTGTTGAGAGAAGCATATCCATTTCCCGCTTATTCGGCTGCTCGGATATTTCCTTTGCCATATTAACAAGCTGGTCCGTCGATTTTCCCATTGCCGAAACAACGACCACTACTTGGTTTCCACGTTCCTTTTCCCCCCGTACACATTCAGCGACATTTAGAATTTTTTCAATGCTGCCAACGGAGGTCCCGCCAAATTTCTGTACTATTAAACCCATGTCTTCCCCTTCTCTCAGTCATTCTTGTAAAAAAATAAAAAGCAATGGGAGCATATCCCATTGCTTTGAAAACACAAAATTAAAATTTTCGCGTTAGTAGACAATGAAAGATAGCGCTCCAAGACAACGGTCTTGACAATCCGGCATTTTTTCAATGACGAACCAGCAAGGAAAATAATGAGTGTTTCCCTACTTCGGCGAACATTCCCTTTCAAAGCCCATCGTTGAAGCTCATCCTTCTCCGGGCCTTTACTCTTGAAGCTCGCACCTCTACCTTCACTTTACTTATAAAAGTGATAGTCTATTAAATTTTTATTCATTATAGCATAGTAATATTAGAGTGACAATTATTGTGACTGAAGTTTTTTTATTAATTCTTCTGCCACATTTTGGGGGATTCCAATCCCTCTAAATTCCTCAAGGGTTGCCTCTTTCATTTTCTTAACAGAGCCAAATTCCTTTAATAGCTGCTTCTTGCGTTTTTCGCCAATCCCAGGAATATCGTCAAGTAGGGATTGGAATGCGGTTTTACCGCGTGTCTGCCGGTGGAAGGTAATCGCAAAGCGGTGAACTTCATCCTGGATTCGCTGGAGTAAATAAAATTCCTGGCTATTCCGGGCGAGCGCTACAATTTCTAATGGATTCCCATACATAAGCTGTGATGTGCGGTGCTTCTCATCCTTCACTAGTCCAGCGAGAGGTATGTCCAGCCCCAATTCATTTTCTAGCACATCGCGGACAGCTTCCACATGTCCCTTTCCACCGTCAATGATGATCAAGTCAGGCAGCGGAAGCTCTTCCTTTAGAGCCCTCGAGTATCTTCGTCTCGTTACCTCTCTCATTGATTCATAATCATCCGGGCCTTCAACAGACTTAATTTTATATTTCCGATATTCCCGCTTGTTTGCTTTGCCGTCTGTAAAAACAATCATCGCTGAAACTGGGTCTGTTCCTTGAATGTTAGAGTTATCAAAGGCTTCGATCCGGTGGGGCGTATAAATGCCAAGCATTTCTCCGAGGTTTTCAACGGCTTTGATCGTTCTTTCCTCATCTTTTTCAATAAGAGAGAACTTTTCATTCAAGGCGATTTTCGCATTTTTAATTGCCATTTTGACAAGGTCCTTCTTCTGGCCCCGCTGCGGCTTAATGACTTTTACTTCCAATAACTGCTCAGCCATCTGCAAATCCACATCGTCCTGGATGAGAATTTCCTTCGGTTTAAAATGGTTCGTCTTCTGATAAAATTGGCCGAGGAATGTGAGGATTTCTTCTTCCGGCTCATTATAAATAGGGAACATCGAAACGTCTCGTTCAATCAGCTTCCCTTGGCGCACAAAAAATACTTGAACACACATCCAGCCTTTGTCAACGGCATAGCCGAATACGTCACGGTCAGTAAAATCCGTCATCGTGATCTTTTGTTTTTCCATGATTGTTTCAATATGAATGATTTTGTCACGGAATTCCTTTGCTCTTTCAAAATCAAGCTCTTCCGCGGCAGCCTGCATTTTTTCTGTCAGATCCTTTTTTATTTCCTTATAACCGCCATTTAAAAAGCGGGTAATTTCATCGGTCATTTGTTTATACTGTTCTTCTGAAACCTCATTTACACAAGGCGCCAGGCACTGCCCCAAGTGATAATAGAGGCAGACTCGGTCAGGAAGCGTAGAACATTTGCGGAGCGGATAAATCCGGTCAAGCAGTTTCTTTGTTTCGTTGGCAGCCCCTACGTTGGGATATGGACCAAAATACTTACCTTTATCCTTTTTTACTTTTCTTGTAATAATTAGCTTTGGGTGTCTTTCCGCAGTCAGCTTAATAAATGGATAAGTCTTATCATCCCTAAGCATGACATTATATTTCGGATCATATTTTTTTATTAAATTTAATTCAAGCAGAAGTGCTTCAATATTGGATGAGGTCACGATATACTCAAAGTCTTCAATCTCGTTTACCAAGCGAAGGGTTTTCCCATCATGCGAACCGGTAAAATAAGACCGAACACGGTTCTTTAATACTTTCGCCTTACCAACGTAGATAATCGATCCTTGACGATCCTTCATCAAGTAGCAGCCGGGCTGGTCCGGCAGCAGCGTTAACTTTTGTTTAATGGTTTCATTCATTCCGGCCGCTCCTCCCACTCAGAGTTTCTCTTCAAATTTTAAATCAATCTGCCCGCAAATTAAAGAGGGAGTCTTTAGAAAAAAGAAAACCTTAACCGAAGTACCGGTTAAGGTTATTTTAATTGAGGGCTTATAGATGCTTTTGAAGTAAGCCAGCTAAAGCTTCTTTTGGTTGGAAGCCGACAGTTTTATCAACAACTTCACCGTTTTTCAACACTAGTAAAGTTGGAATGCTCATTACTCCAAAATTAGAAGCCGTTTGCGGATTTTCATCCACGTCAAGTTTCGTGATTTTTACTTTATCTCCCATTTCAGCATCAAGCTCTTCTAAAACTGGCGCAATCATTTTGCAAGGTCCGCACCATGGTGCCCAGAAATCTACAAGAACAAGACCTGAACCTGTTTCAGTCGCAAAGTTTTGATCTGTTACGTGTGCAATAGCCATTTTTCATTGCCTCCCTAATTAATACTTAAATCTAACGAAAGTATAACATCGAATGGAAAATCACGCTAATAATCTGTTTCGCAGGTAATTTACCCTTTTTGCCTAATAAGTATTCTATGCAAACTCATGATAAAGGCGAGCGGAACATCCCGCTCGCCCTCATAATTTTTGGCCAGCTCCAGCGCCTAGGGGCTCGCAGGTCTACAGCCAATCCGTCTAGAAGGCTAAAAAGCAGCCTTCTAGACGGCTCGTCTTATGCCTGTCGCCCCTGGTCAAGGCGCTTCCGCTCTTCTTATTATGAATGAACTTTAAGCTTTTTAAACTCTTCAGTTAAAAGTGGAACAACTTCGAACAAGTCACCAACGATACCGTAGTCTGCCACTTTGAAGATGTTTGCTTCAGGATCTTTGTTAATGGCCACAATAACTTTAGAGTTGGACATACCTGCAAGATGCTGGATAGCTCCGGAAATACCGCAGGCAATGTATAGGTCTGGAGTTACAACCTTACCAGTTTGGCCAATTTGCAGGGAGTAATCGCAGTATTCAGCGTCACATGCCCCGCGGGAAGCTCCTATTGCTCCGCCTAAGACAGCAGCCAATTCTTTTAGAGGTGCGAAGCCTTCTGCGCTCTTCACGCCGCGTCCGCCGGAAATAACGACTTTTGCTTCGCTTAGGTCTACACCTTCACTAGCTTTTCTGACTACCTCTTTAACGATGGCACGAAGGTCTTTGATTTCTACAGAAAGGGAAGAAACTTCACCGCTTCTTGACTCATCTTTTTCTAGTGGAGCAATGTTATTTGGACGAACAGTAGCAAAGATTAAACCGTCAGTCACAATTTTCTTTTCGAAAGCTTTACCGGAATAGATTGGTCTTGTAAAGACAACGTTTCCGCCTGCCACTTCAACAGCTGTAGCATCAGAAATTAGACCGGATGACAGCTTAGCAGCAATTCTTGGAGAAAGGTCTTTTCCAAGTGCTGTATGACCGAAAACAAGACTTTCAGGCTTTTCTTGGTCAATGACAGCTAATAGTGCTTGAGAATAGCCATCTGATGTATACTGCTTTAATTTTTCATTTTCAACAACAACGACGCGGTCTGCACCGGATTGAATTAATTCTGCACCAAGGCTTTGTACTGCTTCTCCAAGCAATACTCCTACTACTTCTCCGCCTTCAGCAACAGTTTTAGCTGCAGCAACTGCTTCAAAAGATACATTACGTAAGGATCCGTCGCGAACTTCTCCTAAAACTAATACTTTTTTAGACATTAGTGTTTACCTCCTGCAAATCAATTTTTATGATAAACCGATTAGACTACTTTTGCTTCAGTGTGGAGCAGTTGAACAAGTTCTTTTACTTGGTCGGCTAAATCGCCAGATAAAACCTTGCCTGCTTCTTTCTTTGGCGGCAGGTAAATTTCAATTGTTTTTGTTTTTGCTTCAACATCTTCTTCTTCTAGATCGAGATCATCTAATTCCAGCTCATCAAGAGGCTTTTTCTTTGCCTTCATGATCCCTGGCAATGATGGATAGCGCGGCTCGTTCAAGCCTTGCTGAGCAGTTACTAAAAGTGGAAGGCTTGTTTCGATTACTTCAGAATCCCCTTCAACGTCACGAGTAACAGTTGCCTTAGTTCCATCGATTTCAAGCTTTGTAATCGTGGTAACATAAGGAATGTTTAGAAGTTCAGCAACACGTGGTCCAACCTGGCCTGAACCGCCATCAATCGCTACGTTTCCGCCAAGGATTAAGTCAGCATTTTTATCTTTTAAGTATTCAGCAAGAATTTTGGCAGTTGTAAATTGGTCGCCATTTTCAACGTCATCTTCAGTATTGATGAGAACAGCCTTATCTGCACCCATGGCAAGCGCAGTACGCAATTGCTTTTCAGCTTCTTCGTTGCCGACAGAAATAACGGTTACTTCGCCACCGTTTGCATCACGGACCTGAATCGCTTCTTCGATGGCGTATTCATCATAAGGGTTAATGATGAATTCAGCACCATCTTCATTGATTTTGCCGCCGGAAATCGCAATCTTTTCCTCTGTATCAAAGGTTCTTTTCATTAACACAAAAATGTTCATGGTTACCCTCCTAAATATTCAAACATTTGTTTAGTTTGAAAGATTGAGAAAATTTTTTATAAAAAAATATAATAAGCTTCCTAGCGAGCACTCGCTCGGAGGACTAGGAAAGTTTATTCACCTTTAAAATGAGGTTCTCTTTTTTCAATAAAGGCTTGAATGCCTTCTTTGGCATCTTTAGAAACAAATACTTCACCAAATAGTTCTGATTCCCGCTTTACACCTTCATAAAATTCTTTCGTTTTTGAATAGTTTAACAGTTCAATAGCGGCTTTGACAGAGCCAGGGCTCTTCTTGGCAATTTTTCCAGCCAGTTTATAAGCTTGTTCCAAGACTTCATTTTCCGGATAAGCATGGTTAGCCAGTCCATATTGAACCGCTTCCAATCCAGTGATTGGCTCGGATGTTAACATCATCTCCGCCGCTCTAGCGGTTCCAACATATTTTGGCAGACGCTGGGTACCAGCAAAGCCTGGAATGATACCAAGCTGCAGTTCAGGAAGCCCTAGTTTCGCAGTTTCGCTGACAAGACGGATATGGCATGCCATTGCCAGTTCCAGCCCGCCACCTAGTGCTGCACCGTGAATAGCGGCAATAATAGGTTTTGGAAATTTCTCCATCCGGTCAAACAAATCTTGGCCAAATTTGCCAAGGTTTGAAAAACCTTCTGAAGAACTTACTGTCGTAAATTCTTTAATATCGGCACCTGCCGAGAAAAAGCGGCCATCACCATGGATAACTACTACTCTAATCTCGCGGCTTGGTTCAATTTCATCTAACACTGCGGATAATTCCCGTAAAAGGCCTGATGAAAGCGCATTTGCTGGAGGACGCTGCAACGTAATGGTTGCGATGGAGTCCTCCACTGACCATTTTAAATATTCCATAGTATCCCTCCCCTAATTTGTGATCTAGCAGCCTGCAAACCCGTTGATTAATAGACGATGGACTTTAGGTGCGAGCGCTGCCAAGTTAAATTTTTCCTCTTTTAAAACCCAGGATGTGACAATCTCATCAATGGTACCAAAGACCATTTGACGGGCAAGCCGAACATCGAGGTCGTCAGAAAACTCACCAGTTTCTTTACCTTCCATTATAATCTTATCAATCACCTGCAGATAGCCTTTTAGAACATTATTTATTCTCATGCGCAGCTCCTTGTTGGATTGGCGCAATTCCAACTGTGTGACGACTGCATATCGATAGTCTTCTGAAAGAAGCTGAAAATGAGTTTCAACCAACACTAATAACTTCTCTGCCGCCGTCTCTTTTCCTGCAATTTCTTCATCTATTTTTTCTATGAAGCTTCCCATTTTTTCTTCAAAGAGTGAGATAAGGATGTCTTCTTTGTTTTTAAAATACAAATAAATCGTGCCGTCAGCCACTCCAGCCTGTTTAGCAATCTTGGAAACCTGAGCTTGGTGATAACCGTTTTCAGCGATCACAACTACCGCAGCATCGATAATTTGCATATATTTTGGCTTCATTTTTTTCATATACATTCCCCCCTTTGAAGAAAAATTTACAAACCAATCAAAATTAAAAGGAAAAAATATGAATGAATCATCATTCATATTTTTATAATAGTTTTTATATATCTTTCTGTCAAGAAAGACAAGCTATTTTCTTCATAATATTTTAAAAATTAATATTTGACAAGTTACGCGTGCTTTTTAGCCTCTTCTTCTAATTTTTTAATTTCTTCGTCTACAAGCATTCTTCTTAAAATTTTCCCTACAGCGGTTTTCGGAAGTTCACTTCTGAATTCGTATAGTCTTGGCACTTTATAAGCAGTAAGGAATTTTCTGGCATACTTGTTCATTTCCTCTGCAGTAACCGTTACGCCCTCTTTTAAAACAATGTACGCCTTAACCGTTTCACCCCGATAAGGGTCAGGCACACCCGCGACGACAGCTTCGACCACATCGGGATGTTGATATAAAACTTCTTCTATTTCACGCGGATAAATATTAAATCCGCCTGCGATAATCAAGTCTTTCTTCCGGTCAACCACATAAAAATAACCGTTTTCATCCATGTATCCCAGATCACCTGTATGCAGCCAGCCGTCTTTTATTGTTTGCGCTGTCTCCTCAGGCCGGTTCCAGTAGCCCTTCATTACCTGCGGGCCTTTAATGATGAGTTCGCCAATTTCTCCAGCAGGCATCTCTTCTTCCGTTTCAGAAGATACAATTTTGGAATCCGTATCAGGATACGGTACGCCGATGCTGCCCTTAACTCTTACTGCCCCCCATAAGAAGTTGGAGTGAGTAACTGGTGATGCTTCTGAAAGACCATAGCCCTCGACAAGTTTCCCGCCTGTAATTGCCTCGAATTTTTCCTGAACTTCATGCGGAAGCGGAGCCGAGCCGCTGATACATGCCTCAATTGATGATAAATCATATTTTTTCAAATCTGGATGTTTTAACAGGCCGATAAAAATAGTTGGTGCTCCCGGAAAAAGCGTTACTCGGTGTTTTTGTATCGCTTTCAACGTCTCAAGCGCATCAAATTTAGGCATTAAAATCAATTTAGCGGCCATCTTTACGGACAAAATCATAACCGTGGTTAAGCCAAAGACATGGAAGAACGGCAATATTCCCAAGATGACTTCTTTTGCTGGCTGGGCTTTAAAGACCCAGGCCTGGTTCATCGTGGTATTGGCATTCACATTTTTATGGGTTAGCATGACACCTTTCGCCACACCGGTCGTTCCACCGGTATATTGAAGCAAGGCAATATCTTCATCAATATTGATGTCATATTCCATTAATTTTTTCTTCTTTTGTTTTAAAACCTCTGTCAGCAAATGGGTGCTGCCCTCATGTTTTACATTTACAACAATTCCGTATTGTTTTTTCTGGATGTAAGGGTAAACTAAGTTTTTAGGAAATGGGAGGAAGTCTTTGATAGCGGTAACAATGATGTGTTTTAAATCAGTGCGTGGCATTACTTTTGCGACGCGCGGGTAAAGGATATCCATTGTGACAATGACCTTTGCGCCAGAATCATTCATTTGGTGTTCAAGCTCTCGTTCTGTGTATAATGGATTTGTTTCCACGACTACCCCGCCGGCGATCAGAATTCCGAAGAAGCAGATAACATTTTGCGGGCTATTCGGAAGCATAATTGCAACGCGGTCACCCTTTTGAACTCCAAGATTCGCCTGCAGATAGCCGGCAAAGCTTTGGGCATCTTCATAGAGCTGTTTAAAGGTAAGCTCCTTCCCCATAAAGTGGAGTGCCACTTTATCCGGAAACTTCTTGACTGTTACTTCCAAGTATTTGTGTACTGGTTCTGTGGAGTATTCCAGTGTGGCAGGTACTTCTTTAGGATAATTTTTCAACCACGGTTTTAACTCCGACATAATAAGCCCCCTTATGTTTATTAAATTATGAAAATTCCAACATCTAAACCTATTATAGAACAAATTTTCTCAATAAACAATTTCCATTTCCATATCTTGAAATAATTACAACCTTTTGTCTATCAACTATATAAGCAATAGTTTATCTAGTCTATTCACGTTTGAAATTCATGATTTTTTTCGTAATCATTATGTTTATAAAATAAAAAAATCACCGTGCAATAATTTCACACGGTGATTTTCCATAATTTAAAATAAGAGATAGATAACGCCCAGCACCACGAATAGTCCGCATAATCCTATTAGTACTTTTGCTAATGTTTCCACAAACTCTCTCCCCTTATGATATTCCTGCCCCGATGACATAGGATAGCCCAATGGAAATAATCATCGAAATCAAGCCTACAGCCCGATTATCATTTTGAATTTCTTCATCAATTTTAAACTTTGGAGTTAAAAATTCAAAGATAAAGTAACCGGCCAGTAGTAGTACAAAGCCGTATATGCCCCAGCCAATCATGGAAAGCAATGAACTGTGGTCTTCAATGGTATGCCTAAAAATATTGGCAACGCCAAAAATTTTACCGCCGGTTGCCATTGCCACAGCCAAATTTCCCTTCTTTATTTCCTCCCAATTTTTGTATTTCGTAACCATTTCGAAAACAGCTAAAAATACAATCATACATAAAATGACAACACTGTAATAGGCCGCTATTTGAATATATTCGTTTTCCCAGAACTGGTCCATTGCCTACTCTCCCCTGAATCTATTTTGCTAATCGGAATTTGTTCAAATTCCGAACGCATAAATTCAACTACTCCTCTGCCTTCATCCTAACGGACTTGTCAATCGGCGAGTTTTATTTAAATTCAACGACGGTGACACCTGAACCGCCTTCACCGGCTTCTCCAAAGCGGATTTTCTTGACGGAGCGATGGTTCCGCAAATACTCCTGAACTCCTTGTCTTAATGCACCTGTTCCTTTTCCATGGATTATGGAAACACGCGGATAATTTGCCAGCAGGGCATCATCAATATATTTTTCCACTTTTAAGAGAGCATCCTCATACCGTTCTCCCCTTAGGTCCAGTTCAAGCTTCACATTGGAATCTCGCCCTCTTACAATCGCCAGCGGCTTCATTTCCGTTTGTTTTGTTTGAGAGGCACCGATATATTCTAAATCCTTTTCTCTTACCTTCATTTTTAAGATGCCTATCTGAACCTGCCATTCGTCACCCGAGACTTTATCCACCAGAATTCCGTTTTGGTTAAACGTAAGCACCTTTACCTCATCCCCTGGTGTGAATGTATACTTTTTCGTTTTCTTATTAATGAGCTTATCCGATTTCTTGATTTCCGGTGCCGCGCCTTCTAGGCGCCTTTTTGCTTCAATTAATTCGTGTTCTTTGATATCAGCATGCTTTTCGGTCCGCATCTTGCGTAGTTCACGAATTACTTGCTCCGCTTCTCTTTTCGCCTCTACGACGATTTCCTCCGCCTTTTCCGCGGCTTTCTCAAGCATCGAGTCCTTCTTCTCATAAAACTCTATCATTTGCTGTTGCAAGTCTTTGTGCAGCTTTTCAGCCTGCTTTAAATAATCAAGAGCCTCATCACGGTCGTTTTCAGCCTGACGTCTGCTTTCTTCAAGAGAGGCAATCATCTTATCAATTTGATTTGTATCCTCGCTTACATGTGATCGTGCGGCCCCAATGACCCGCTCATTCAGGCCGAGTCGTTTCGAGATTTCAAAAGCATTGCTCCGGCCAGGGACGCCTAAGAGCAGCTTATAGGTTGGGCTTAATGTTTCTACATCAAACTCCACACTTGCATTTAACACACCTTCACGGTTATAGCCGTATGCTTTTAATTCCGGGTAGTGGGTTGTGGCTACTACCCTCGCTCCTCTATTATGAACTTCGTCTAGAATGGAAATGGCCAATGCAGCCCCTTCCTGCGGGTCCGTACCAGCCCCCAGTTCATCAAACAGGACAAGACTGTTGAAATCAACCCTATCTAAAATGTCGACAATGTTCACCATATGAGAGGAAAATGTACTCAAGCTCTGTTCAATCGATTGCTCATCACCAATATCGGCGTAGACAGCCCCGAACACAGCCAGCTCAGAACCATCCAGGGCTGGTACCTGCAGGCCCGCCTGTGCCATCAAGGTGCATAGGCCGAGTGTTTTTAAGGTAACCGTTTTTCCCCCGGTATTTGGACCGGTAATGACAATGGTCGAATAGTCTTTGCCAAGCATAATATCGTTTGCGACCACTTCATCGATAGGAATTAAGGGGTGTCTTGCCTTATATAAGGAGATTCTGCCCTCATTGTTCATCGCCGGCATTGACGCTTTTATCTTTCGCCCATAGCGAACCTTTGCAAAAACAAAGTCCAAATTAGCCAAAATCTTTACAATGACCTGAAGTTCACTTTCGTATTCTGCTGCCTTTGCGGAAAGTTCTATTAAAATCCGCTCAATCTCCAGCTGCTCTTTCACTCGGATATCCTGGAGCTGGTTGTTCAGCTGCACAATCACTTGGGGTTCGATAAATAGCGTCTGCCCCGATGAACTTTGATCATGAATAATCCCGCCATAATGCCCGCGATATTCCTGCTTTACAGGAATGACAAAGCGGTCATTGCGGATGGTAACAATCGCGTCCGACAGCATTTTTTGGGCACTGGATGAGCGAATCATGCTTTCCAATTTCTCACGGACCCGAGCTTCACTGGTACGAAGCTGATGTCTTAATGAACGAAGCAGCTCGCTCGCGCCATCAAGGACTTCGCCGCTTTCGTCGATGGCCATTTTGATGGCCTGCTCGAGGTTTGTCAATGGGATGATTTGATCCACTTGTTCTAATAAAATCGGAATTTCTGTCCGTTCCTCAGCAATTTCCTCCAAAAAACGCTTCATTTGGCGGCTTGTATGAATCGTACTGGAAATCTGCACCAACTCATGCGGACTCAATACACCACCAATCACAGAGCGTTTTATATGCGGCCGGATATCATGAATGCCTGACAGCGGCACATTGCCTTTAATACGTAAGACGGTAGCCGCTTCATCTGTTTCTGCCTGCAGCTTAACAACCTCATCATAGTCTGTCGACGGCACCAAATTTTTTATTTTGTCTCTTCCAAGCGAGGAGGAAGCGTGCTCTAATAGCTGCTCCCTGACCTTTGTGAACTCTAAAACTTTTAAAACTCTATCTTTCATGAGGGCGAGCCTCCTTTTTTATCTATTATGCAGAAAATTAAGCAAGTCCTTTTTATCCAATGCATTAATTACAGTTGATTTTTTAATCCAGCCTTTTTTAGCCGCGGATACCCCGATTTCCATATGCTTTAATGTATCCAATTGATGGGCATCGGTGTTGATTAATATTTTGACGCCAGCCTCCTGGGCTTTCCGTAAATGCTCTGCGGCAAGGTCAAGCCGGTTTGGATTCGCGTTCAACTCTAATGCTGTATTTGTTTCTTTCGCCAATTGGATCAGTAAGTCCATATCCACTTCATAGCCCTCGCGGCGGCCGATTTTCCGGCCGGTCGGATGGGCGATTAAATCGACATGGGCATTTTGCAGCGCGTTCTTTAGGCGCTCCATGATTTTTTCCTTTGGTTGGGAAAAAGCTGAATGGATGGAGGCGATCACAAAATCCATTTCCGCTAGCAGGTCATCCTCGTAATCCAGACTGCCGTCCGGTAAAATGTCCATTTCCACACCTGATAAAATCAAAAAGTCATCATATTTTTCATTTAGCTTCTTAATTTCTTCTTTTTGCTGCAGCAGTCTTTCCCGAGTTAATCCATTTGCCACCTTTAAATACTGGGAATGGTCGGTAATAGCCATGTATTGATAACCCCTGGCTCGGCAGGCTTCCGCCATTTGGCCGATGGTATGGGCCCCATCACTCCAGGTCGAATGCATGTGCAGGTCGCCTTTGATGTCTTCAATGTCGATTAATTCCTCATCGGCTTTGAATGTATCTACTTCCCTGCCATCCTCTCTCACTTCAGGAGGGATAAATGGAAGGTCGAAATGCTTGAAAAATTCTTCCTCAGAAGAGAAGGTGAGGATTTCTCCTGTTTCTACGTTTTCAACGCCGTATTCGCTTATTTTTTCACCGCGCTCCTTAGCCAATTGCCTCATCCGCACATTATGGTCCTTTGAACCGGTAAAATGGTGCAGTGTTGTAACAAATTCTTCAGGCTTCACCAGGCGGAAATCGACGGATATATCATAATCAAATTTCAGGGTAACCGATACCTTTGTATCCCCCGCGCCGATCACCTCTTTAATATTCGGTAATTTCAATAGCTGTTCGCGGACGGTTTGCGGCTGATTAGTTGCGATGATAAAATCAAGGTCCTTAATTGTTTCCCGCATCCTCCGCAAGCTTCCGGCCCGCGAAAAACGCTCAATTTCAGAAAATTTTTCAAGGCTTGTTTCAATCCATTCCGCGATTGGTATCATGTAAGCGAGGGGCAGCCGCTCAGGTCTTGTCCCTACATTAGAGATAGCACTTAAGATTTTTTCCTCCGTTTTCTTTCCAAAACCCGCTAGCCCCTGAACCTTCCCGGCTTCACACGCTTCTTTTAAGCTTGTTACATCGGTGATCCCCAATTCCTTATAAAGCTTGGAGATTTTTTTGCCTCCAAGACCTGGTATTTGGAGAAGGGGAATCAAACCTGGCGGAACTTGTTCCTTAAGTTCCTTTAATACAGTGGATGAGCCTTCCTTTATGTATTCTTCGATAACAGCAGCAGTCCCTTTGCCAATACCGGATAGTGCTGTAAAGTCGTCTATTTCTGTTAAACTTCGGTCATCGGTCTCAAGGGCTGTGGCCGCCTTCCGAAAAGCTGAAATTTTAAAAGGATTTTCACCCTTTAATTCCATATAAATTGCTATTGTCTCTAATAGGCGAATCACTTCTTTTTTATTCATTTCCATTAACTCCACCTGCCTTAAAATTACACATTATCATTGTAACCTTTTTTCCCATAATAGAAAAACTTCTCTGCATCAGAGAAGTTCACTCAGGCATTATATTCAATCCAGCTCTATCAAATCATAACAAATCTTAACATTTGCCTTAGATTCTCAAGTAAAGACATTCGTCCAACCCTTCGCTGGTTTAGGGTTTAACCTTCATACGAACACCTATGTCTTTCGGTCTCTTTAACAGAGCGCACCATAGGGCAGGAGTTACCTAGGCTGCCTTTATCCTCTTACGGCAATCCTTCCACTGGAATTTTCACATTCAAATGAATGTCCGTACTAAAACAAAGGCTTCAAAAGACAGTTTTTTTAAGATGCTGCATATTCAATAAAGTCGTCCATATACCAATGCTTGTATGGTTCACGATTTTGATAAGCCTTTTCCTTGAGGGCTGTAATCCAGGCCTGCACTTTCTTCCAATATTTAAATAAATCACTTACCTGATGTCCCTTTTTTGCTTCCTTGGCAAAAAGGACTAACATCATCTGTTTTGGGATTTTTTCATCATATCCCATGGCACGGCGGGCTAAAACCAGCGCTGCGCTTTGATGAACGGAAAGCCCGTATGGTTTTTGATATTTTACCCGTCCGATCAAAGAAGAATAGTAAGCCGGAACTTGGGCAAGCGATATTCCTTCTTTTATGCATTTTGAAATCAAAGTGGTCAAAATCTTCCTGTATACAAAGTTACTGCTCATGCGATTGAATTTGGTATTTTTGCTTAAATCATTTTTGAAATATAAATCTTCAATGGCTATCACTTCAATTCCATTGGATTTAACCCACTCTTACAGATGCAATGGTATTTCCAATGATCCAATTCCGTTTGTCGGAGCGTACGTTATTGACATCATTCATCCAAAATACTTTACTCATTCGAAAATTTCCGTTTGGATGGACGATGGTGACAGACAAATTATCTGGATTGATATCGATGCCAGCGCATCCTTTTGAGAAATCATAGGAAGTCTGTAGTTTTTGGTCAAAGGTTAAATGGACATAGTATTTTTCGTCTTCACGCAAAATCCGAATACTATAGGCATTTCCGGTTGATAGATGGGCAAGAATCGTCGAGATGTGTTTTTCGGAGAAGTGAACTTCAAAACGCAGCCGGTCATTTCTTTTGGAGGATAAAGGGTTTAACACGTTCATTTCAAAAGAACGGTCTTGCAGGTAACGCAATTTGATATTCTCATTTCCTCCCTTTGAGGCTTCGCCTCGTGAATAAAGGGAGTTGGTACGTGAATAAACCCACTCTTGTTTGGTAATTTTATGTTTGTTTAAAAGAATTAACTTTTTCCTTGTACCATCTACAACTTTTGGAACACTGTCGTTTTCAATATGGTATTGGTAATAGGTCATTTTCTTGTTTAATTTTTTGATTCGAAACTGCTTGTTCTTGATTAGGTCTTCCTTATCGGACTTCCGGGATTGTTGGATTTTTTCTATTTGCTTCTCTATTTTTTGCATTGATGTTTTAAATTGCTCAACATACAAAGGCAACAATTCTTTTTGCGAAGATATGGAGGCTTCCGCTTCAAGAAAGGCATCTCTCATATAGCGGGAGTTATTCAGAAAAAGTGGTTTCGCTTTTGCCACGGCAGTTTTACGGTCTAAACCTTCAAAGATGCGCTCACGCAGAAAACGTTTAGCTGACTGAAATTTCCGCATAAGCTCGTCCAGTATAATTGACTCGTATATGATAGAAGGACTCATAACCACACCTGTAAATGTAATCGCCTGTTCAGTCTTTTTCTTGGACATCTTGCTCCCCCCTTTCCAGTTCGGAAAGTGTCTTATTCATTTCTTAGCGCCTCTTTTTCCATATAATCTGGCCGAAAATGAGGTCATAATCGAGATTTAATTTTGCCTTGTTCTTCCCAACGTAGGATTGTGGTCCGAGTAATATTTAAGAATTCACGTCCCAGTTTCTGCGATAAAAAAATAGACATAAAGAATCACCTCTATGTCTATTTTACTACTTTTCAGAATTTTATCTATTACGTTATTTTGTACGTTTTATGGCGCTTTTTTATATTTTTTTATAACTGTTTTAACCACCAGTCCTTAATCTGCTGAGAAAGAACAGGGGTGTAATTCACAATCGCCTTTGCCATGAAGGAGCCATCCAGCATATTTTGGAAAAGTTCGATTGGTAATAAGGCGCCGATATATAATACAATAAAGATAATTAAATAGACTTCCAAAAATCCTAAAATTCCTCCAGCCCATACGTTCAACAGTCTTAATACTGGCAAATGAGCAATAAAGTCAAACATCGATCCAATAATCTGCATGAGCACTTTTACGGCAAAGAAGATGATGACAAATGCAATTGCCCGATAAAAGGCTGTCTCCATGTTAGCCGCATCGGTGATAATTTTTAATGCCGTATCCTCGCCAAGGTTTGGATAAGGAATCCAAAGGGTCAGTTTTGGAGCAAGATCATCATAGTAAATGTAGGCGGCAATATAGGCAATGATAAAACCGGTTAAATGAACCAGCTGCAGGATAAAGCCTCTTTTTAGGCCGACAAAAAAACCAATAATTAAAAATAAAATAATGACTAAATCTAACATGTTTTTATTCCTTTTCTTTTTGAAGTTCTATCGTCAGTCGTTCCAACTCTTCTTTTATTTTGATATAATCATTGACTGCGTTAACTGCTGTTAAAACTGCAAGTTTATTTACCTCGAGTCCTGGATTCTTAGAACTGATTTCGCGCATTTTAGCATTGACCAACGATGCTACATAGCGAATATGACTCGGGCTTTCCGTGCCTAAAATCACGTATTGTTGTCCGTAAATATCTACGGTAATTCTATTTTTCTGAGTATTCGACAATGTTAATGCCCCTTTCAGGAATCCTACACTATATCATAACATGAAAAGATTAAAGTCGAAAAGTTGTAATAATGAATATATTTAATAGAAATGTGGTGCTTTTAGTGGCAAATGTTGTTTTGGTATGTAATATGAATACAATTTTAAAGATGAAAGACTATTACAGCAAGTATTTAACGGATAAGGTTCCTCCCGGAAGCGTGTTTGCGGCGAAAACTCCCGGTTGTGCCATTACCGCTTATAAATCGGGGAAGGTGTTGTTTCAGGGGAATGATTGTGAGAAGGAAGCGGGGAGATGGGGCGGGGCCGCTTCAGAATCCGGACCAGCCAAAAAGGCAGCCGGCAATGGAAAATCGACAGCAACCTCTGCTAACGCAGGGGCTGGGCTTCCGGCCGGATTTAGAGAATGGTCTGTTATTGGCTCGGATGAAGTTGGGACCGGAGACTTTTTCGGCCCGATTACGGTTGTCGCTGCATATGTACGGAAAAAGGATATTCCTTTATTAAAAGAATTGGGAGTACGGGATTCGAAGGATTTAAATGATGAAAAAATAATTGAAATTGCTAAGGTGATTAAGGATGTTGTCCCCTTTAGCCTGATGACATTAAAAAATGAAAAGTATAATCAAGTTCAGGCGGCGGGAATGACTCAAGGGAAGATGAAGGCTTTGCTTCATAATCAGGCGATATTAAAAGTATTAGAGAAGATTAGTCCGGAAAAGCCTGACGCTATTTTGATTGACCAATTTGTGCAAGCTGGCACCTATTATCAGCATTTAAAAGGACAAAAAGCTATCGCGAGGGAAAATGTTTATTTTAGCACGAAGGCGGAGGGGATTCATTTGGCGGTTGCCGCCGCCAGTATTCTGGCCCGGTATGCGTTTATTCAATATATTGATAAACTGAGCGAGGCGGCCGGTTTTCGAGTCCCAAAGGGGGCCGGGGCCCAGGTTGATGAGGCCGCTGCCAAGCTAATTTTGAAAAAAGGGCAAGCTGTGCTGCCATCGTTTGTGAAGATGCATTTTGCGAATACTGAAAAAGCAGTGGCCTTAGTTAATAAGAAGAGAAAGTGAAAATTAAGGGAGGGATTAACTTGAAGAGATTAGGTGAAGAAGAAATTACTTTAGTGCTTAATAGTCTAACCGGCTGGAAATTGGAAGGCAAGTTTATTGTTAAAAAGTACCGCTTTCAGGAATTTTTAAAAGGGATTGCATTCGTTAATGACATCGCACAGTTATCCGAAGAAAAAAATCACCATCCATTCATATCGATTGACTATAAAATGGTAACTTTAAAAATAACCTCCTGGCATGCTGGAGGTTTAACCGACCTTGATATCTCCCTTGCAAAACAATATGACACCCTCTACGAAAAATACAAATAAATGCAAAAAGAGTATCCACGCCAATGGATACTCTTTTTTAATACTTATCCCCTTAAAACCGCACCTGCTTGCTCTTTCAATGCCTCAAGCACGCGATCGTGAACCTTTGTTACCTCTTCATCTGTAAGAGTACGTTCTGGATCCACATATTTCAATGAGAACGCAATCGACTTCTTGCCTTCTTCCATCTTATCGCCTTCATATAAGTCAAAGACATAAGCCTCTTTCAAAAGAGGTGAACCAGCTTTAACGATAATATCCTTCAACGTGCCTGACACCGTTTCTCTGTTTACCACAAGGGCAATGTCTCTTGTGATGGATGGGTAGCGCGGAATAGACTGATATTGCAGTGCTTCCGTTTCTACACCAAGAACTGCTTTTAATGATAATTCAAATACATAGGTATCTTTTAAATCTAGGTCTTTTTGGACGCTTGGATGCAGCTGGCCGGCAAAACCAATTTTCGAGCCATCTAACCGGATTTCCGCTGTCCGCCCAGGGTGCATGCCTTCTACCTGCGCTTGAACATATGCGACACGTTCTGTCAGACCAAGCTTTGCGAATAGTCCTTCCAAAATACCTTTTAAAACGAAGAAATCAACAGGTTTCTTTTCGCCCTGCCAAGAATGATTGTTCCAAAGACCGGTAATAGCTCCGGCCAAATGCTCTTTTTCTTCAGGAAGAACATCCACACCGTTGGATAAAAAGACATTTCCGGTTTCGTATACTGCTAGGCTGTCATTTTGACGAGCGCTGTTGTATTTCAATACTTCTAGCAGCTGTGGCAGGATGCTTAGACGAAGTATACTGCGGTCTTCGCTCATCGGCATCGCCAGGCGAATGAAGTCGCGTTTTTCCATAGCAAATTGCGAAGCTTTCTCTTCACTTGTTAAAGAATAAGTTACGGCCTGGTACAAGCCTGCTCCTTCTAAATAGGCACGGACGACACGGCGTTTCTTTTGGTATTCAGATAGCTTTCCTGGTGTTGTGGAACCGATCGGCAAGGTTTTCGGGATGTTGTCATAGCCAAATAGGCGGGCAACCTCTTCGAGTAAATCCTCTTCGATTTTGATATCGCCGCGGCGTGTTGGTGCCGTTACAGTAACCGTATCCCCTTCAACAGAAACCCCAAATTGAAGGCGGTCGAAGATGGCTTCCACATCCTTCATTTCAAGGCCGGTTCCCAGTACTCGGTTGATTTTTTCAAGAGTAACTGAAACCACTGCCGGCTCAACAGTTAATGTATCAACCTCTGCTGCTCCTTCTAAAACTTCGCCGCCAGCGTACTTAGCCATTAAGTAGGCTGCACGTTCACCAGCAACACGTACACGGTTCGGGTCTACCCCTTTTTCAAAGCGGGCACTGGCTTCACTGCGCAGGCCGTGATCTTTAGACGCTTTTCTTACTGTTGCTCCGTTAAAATAAGCTGCTTCCAATAACACAGTAGTCGTATCAGAAGTTACCTCAGAATTGGCACCGCCCATTACACCAGCAAGCGCAACAGGTTCTGTTCCGTTCGTGATCACTAAATGGTCAGCTGTTAATGTGCGCTCTACATCATCAAGCGTCACAAATTTCTCGCCATCGTTCGCACGGCGTACAAGGATTTCTTTTGAACCTAAACGGTCGTAGTCAAACGCATGAAGCGGCTGGCCATATTCGAGAAGAATGTAGTTCGTGATATCAACCACGTTATTGTGCGGACGGATTCCCGCAGACATTAAGCGGGTTTGCATCCACAGTGGTGACGGCCCGATTTTCACATTTTTAATCATTTTCGCAACGTATAGCGGATTATCCTCAGTCGCCTCGACAACAACCTTTACATAATCCGTTGCCTTTTCACTAAGCGACTCTAGGCTTGTTTCTGGAAGCTTAACCTCTCTGCCAAGAATCGCTGCCACTTCATAAGCTACTCCTAACATGCTTAAGCAATCAGCACGGTTTGGCGTTAAACCAAGTTCAAGAACTTCGTCGTCGCGATTCAACAAGGCAAGTGCATCTGCCCCGACCTCTGCATCTGCTGGAAAAACAAAGATTCCTTCTGAGTATTCTTTAGGAACAATTTTTCCTTCCATGCCAAGCTCTTGTAGAGAACAAATCATACCGTTTGATTCTTCGCCGCGAAGCTTTGCTTTTTTAATTTTAAAATTGCCTGGAAGGATGGCACCAACTTTTGCAACAGCTACCTTTTGACCCTGGGCGACATTCGGCGCACCGCAGATAATCTGAACCGGCTCACCCTCGCCTATATCAACCTGACACTTGCTTAATTTATCGGCATTTGGATGCTGCACGCGTTCTACTACATGACCAACCACAACACCTTTAATGCCTTCATTTAGGATTTCAACGCCTTCTACTTCAATCCCGCTTTTAGTAATTTTTTCAGCTAATTCATTTGCCGAAACTCCAGTTAAGTCTACGTAATCCTGGAGCCATTTATATGAAACGAACATATCGTCAACCTCCTATTCTTCTACCGAAAATTGCTTTAAGAAACGAACATCATTTGTATAGAAATGACGGATATCATCAACACCGTATTTCAGCATCGCAATCCGCTCCGGTCCCATTCCAAAAGCAAATCCAGTGTATTTCTTTGAATCATAGCCAGCCATCTCAAGTACGTTTGGATGAACCATTCCGGCGCCAAGGATTTCAATCCAGCCTGTCTGCTTACAAACATTACAGCCGTGGCCTCCGCATACTTTACAGGAAATATCCATCTCCACGGAAGGTTCTGTGAATGGGAAAAAGCTTGGGCGAAGACGGATTTCACGATCTTGGCCGAACATTTTTTTCGCAAATACATCCAATGTTCCCTTAAGATCACTCATACGGATGTTTTCGCCTACCACTAAGCCCTCTATTTGCATGAACTGATGTGAGTGCGTCGCATCATCATTATCGCGGCGGTATACTTTACCAGGGCAGATGATTTTAATCGGACCTTTGCCGTTGTGTTTTTCCATCGTCCGGGCCTGAACCGGTGATGTATGGGTGCGAAGCAAGAGTTCTTCCGTAATGTAGAAGGAATCCTGCATGTCGCGGGCAGGGTGGCCTTTCGGCAGGTTCAACGCTTCGAAGTTATAATAATCCTGCTCTACCTCAGGTCCTTCTGCTATTTCATAGCCCATTCCTATAAACAAGTCTTCGATTTCCTCGATGATTTTTGTTAATGGATGATGGCTCCCAACATTAACAGGACGCCCTGGAAGGGTAACGTCAATGCTTTCAGAAGCCATTTTTTCTAAAACAGCTGCTTCTTCAAGCTGATTTTGCTTGGCTTCGATTTTAGCAGCGATGGCTTCACGTACTTCATTAGCTAGAGCTCCAATCACCGGACGCTCTTCCGCCGATAATTTGCCCATACCACGCAGTACCTCGGTAATCGGGCCCTTTTTTCCTAAATAAGCAACACGGATGTCATTCAATTCTTTTAAGCTTGAAGACTGTTCCACTTTCTGAATCGCTTCTTCCTGCAATTCTTTTAAACGCTCTTGCATTTTGTTTCCTCCTTTATTTTTTATGTAAAAAATAAAAAAACCCCGCCCCCAAAAAAGGGACGAGGTATTAGATCGCGGTACCACCCTTGTAAACACGTATGTATACACATATTGTGTTCGCTTCATTCAGATAACGGCTGTAGCCGGGCGCATCTTTACATCTCCAATGGAAATGGTCCCGATGCCGACTCAGGAGGTGAACTTCTCCTGCCCTGTCCATAAAAGTGCTTTCAGTCGCGGCACTTTCTCCCTAAAAATGGCCATTTGACAAGATACTCTTCTCCGTCATTGTCTTTTAAATATCAACATTGTTCATTATTATATACTAATTTTTTGAGTGTTTCAATTTTATTTTTTCAAATAATATAAAAGAATTCCTGCTGCAACCGCGACATTCAGCGATTCGCTTTTGCCGTAAATCGGAATATAAAGGTTGGCAGTTGTTTGGGAAAGAAGTTCTTTATTCATGCCGCTCCCTTCGTTACCGACAATCAGAGCAAAAGCTTCACCGGTTGAAATATCAGTATATGCAGATGCTCCTTCGAGTGCTGTTCCATAAACAGGTATATTTTTTTCTTTCAGTTTTGTCGTCCATTCTTGAAGGTCGCCTCTTATAATTGGAAGGTGAAAGTGACTTCCTTGAGCGGAACGAAGAACCTTTCCGTTAAAAACATCGACGCTGCCTTTGCCTACAATTACCGCATCAATTCCCGCCGCATCTGCTGTCCGAATCATCGTGCCGAGATTTCCCGGATCTTGAACAGCATCGATCAGGAGGTACGTTTTTGCATTTTTTAAGTCTGTTTTTTGATCGGTTTGCCGGCAGACAGCATAAATCCCCTGGGGCGTCTCCGTTTCCGATAAGGAATCGGCGATTTCCTCCGTCACCATGTAAATAGGTGTCTGCCCTGCATCGAGGCGCGGCGGCACACCTATTTTTTCAGAAATAATGATTTCTAAAACTTGTTCATCCTGTTTGAGTGCTTCTTCCACTAAATGAAAGCCTTCCACTAAAAATGTATCTGAGCGGTCCCGCTCTTTTTTCGTTAAAAGCTTTTTCCATTGCTTGACCTGCGGATTTTGCTGCGATTGGATATATTTCAATTTTGTTTCCCCTTTAAAAATTACTCTGATTTTTACATTATAGCCCAATTAAAATACATATTAAAACAAAAATTAGAAATGATAATAAATGAAAACTCACTGATTGCGAGTCCGTTAGGACGAAGACAGAAGCGTAGTTGAATTTATGCGTTAGGGAATAATAAATTTGGGGAAATTTATTATTCCCTATTAGCTAAAGAATTTAAGGTTAAAGAAGGAGTGGCCCATTATGAATTTCAATTTGCGGAATGCTGTTATTCACAATGTTTCCAATAATACGCAAGACCAATTAGAGGATACCATTGTCGATGCGATTCAAAGCGGGGAAGAGAAAATGCTGCCGGGATTGGGCGTATTATTTGAAGTTATTTGGCAAAATTCATCTGAACAAGAGAAAAAAGAGATGCTTGGCACGCTTGAAAGCGGGTTAAAGCATTAAAAATGGGATTTTTAGCCGCCGGCCGATTGGTTGGCGGCTGTTTTTTAATCGCTATTGGCGAATTTCAGGCTTCTATTGGCGAATTGTCACGTTCTATTGGCGAATCTTCGCATTTTATTGGCGAATTTCCCCATCCTATTGGCTAATTGCCAAAACATAAAAGTCCCCGTCCGCAAACACAGCAGCCGAGGACCCCAATATTCTTATTCAAACGTAATCTTATCAACAGCCTCGCGATCCAAACGCTTAATGACCTCTACAATCAGCTTAACTGCATTTTCATAGTCATCACGATGAAGCATTGCAGCATGTGAATGAATATAACGAGTTGCAATCGTAATCGCCAGCGCTGGTACCCCATTATGCGTTAAATGGATGGAGCCCGCATCTGTTCCACCGCCTGGGATGGATTCAAATTGGTAAGGGATGTTGAGTTCATCCGCAGTATCCGTTACAAAATCACGCAGTCCCTTGTGCGCTACCATTGAAGCATCATAGACAACCACTTGCGGCCCTTTGCCCATTTTGCTCATCGCTTCTTTTTCGCTAATTCCAGGTGTATCGCCGGCAATACCTACATCAACAGCAAAGCCGATATCAGGCTGGATTTTATAAGTAGCTGTCTTGGCACCGCGCAAGCCAACCTCTTCTTGAACATTTCCGACGCCGTAAACAACATTCGGATGATCAACACCTTGCAATTGCTTTAAAACATCAATCGCAATCGCACAGCCGATGCGGTTATCCCAAGCTTTCGCAAGAAGCATCTTTTCATTGTTCATTACGGTGAATTCAAAATATGGCACGACCATGTCTCCAGGTCGGACGCCCCACTCAGATGCTTCCTCACGGCTTGATGCACCGATATCAATGAACATGTCTTTGATTTCAATTGGCTTCTTGCGGGCTTCCGCGGATAAAACATGCGGCGGCTTAGAGCCGATAATTCCTGTTACATTGCCCTTCCTTGTTACAATGGTCACGCGCTGAGCAAGCATTACCTGGCCCCACCAGCCACCGACTGTTTGAAAGCGCAGGAAGCCTTTGTCATCAATCGCCGTCACCATAAAGCCAACTTCGTCCAAGTGGCCGGCTACCATGATTTTAGGCCCGCCCTCCTTGCCGACTTTCTTTGCAATTAAACTGCCTAATCCATCTGTCGTGATTTCGTCTGCGTATGGTGCTATGTATTTTTTCATGACTTCGCGCACTTCACGCTCATTGCCGGGAATCCCATTGGCATCGGTTAGATCCTTCAGCATGGTTAATGTTTCATCCATTTTTGCCATTATTTAGCCCCCTTTTATATGTACGTTCATTTTCATTATAACGAAAGTATCTGACAATTAACAAATTAATAGTTGTTTTGCTGTCTTAGATAATTTACTTCGTTTTTTGAAAAATATGCCTGTTCCATATCTTCATAAGATATCCCAAGCAGGACTGCCAGCTGCAAATAGGCTTCGAATAATCGCAGGTAATCCTCAAAGCTTTTTGTTTTTTGAAAAATGGTGACCCCTTCATAAACACTTAAGAACTGTTCTGTCGCGCTACACTCAGGCTGTGCAGCCTTTATTCCCATTCCCTTTTGATCAAATCCGCACTCAATCCCCAGCGATAAAATAAAATGCACCCCATCAACGAACTCCTCAAGAATCACATCTTTTGGTGATGAAGGCTTAACGCTCCAAAATTTAAAGCAGCGAGTTTCGTTAGCGAGCTCGCCCAGCTCAACTAATAAGGCGAGAATTTTTCGGCTGAATAAATCCTCGTTCTGAAGCTGATGCTTTTTCTCAATATGCGAATCTAATGCCTTTTGCATTTGAAACAACTTCACAAGGTTCATTATTAAAACACTCCCTTTATATAAAGTATCACATCGATGATTGCCAGAATAGGAAAGCCAATCTTGAACTGGAGATGCTTTGTTTTATGCCGGAAGAAGTACATACCAACTGTAGCGCCAACAGCACCGCCAAATAACGCTGCAAGCCACAACGTTCTTTCCCTAATCCGGTATTGATGTTTTTTCGCTCTGCTTTTATCAACACCCATTAAGCAGAATGATACTATGTTTATAGCCATAATAGCTGCCCATAATCCTACCATAAACAATCTCCTCTACAGAAAAGGCCATCCTCATCATAGAGAATGGCCATATGTTTAATTATTTATTTAATTGAGCTTTAGCAGCGTTTGCTAATTCAGCAAATGCGTTTGCATCGCTGATTGCTAATTCAGCAAGCATTTTGCGGTTTACTTCGATACCAGCAAGCTTTAAGCCATGCATTAAACGGCTGTAAGAAAGACCGTTGATGCGAGCTGCTGCGTTGATACGAGTAATCCAAAGTTTGCGGAAGTCGCGCTTCTTTTGGCGACGGTCACGGAATGCATACATTAATGATTTCATAACCTGTTGGTTAGCAACTTTATATAATGTATGTTTTGAACCAAAATAACCTTTAGCTAATTTAAGAACTTTTTTACGACGTTTGCGAGTAACTGTACCGCCTTTTACACGTGGCATGTAATTTCCCTCCTAGATTAAATCAATGCTTATATCGATTACTTTACGTTAGTTAATAGTTGACGAATGCGTTTGAAATCACCTTTAGAAACAAGTGATGATTTGCGAAGCTTACGCTTTGCTTTAGTTGATTTGTTTGCAAATAAGTGGCTTGTATAAGCGTGGTCACGCTTTAATTGACCACTTCCAGTTTTCTTAAAACGCTTTGCCGCGCCTCTGTGAGTTTTCATTTTTGGCATTGGGATGTCCTCCTTATTACTTTTCGATTTTAGGTGCTAAAACCAGGAACATGCTGCGACCATCCATTTTTGGATGAGACTCAATCGTAGCTACTTCCTTACACTCTGCTGCAAAACGGTCTAATACTTTTTGACCGATTTCTTTATGGGTAATCGCCCGGCCCTTAAATCGGATAGAAGCTTTTACCTTGTCGCCTTTTTCCAAGAACTTAATAGCATTGCGAAGCTTTGTATTAAAGTCGTGCTCATCAATTGTTGGACTTAAACGAACTTCTTTTGTCGTGATAATCTTTTGGTTCTTTCGAGCTTCTTTTTCTTTCTTTTGATTCTCGAATTTAAATTTGCCGTAGTCCATAATCCGGGCTACCGGAGGCTTAGCGTTTGGTGCTACAAGCACTAAATCTAAATTCACTCGTCCGGCAATCTCCAGCGCTTCGATTTTGGATTTAATTCCTAACTGCTCGCCATTTTGATCAATCAAGCGAACTTCACGAGCGCGAATCCCATCATTTACTAACATGTCTTTGCTAATAGTTAGCCACCTCCAAGGTTTAATCAAGAATACAACGTTTGGAAAATACATACTTCCCACCAAGATTTCTATATAGTTTGGCAGTCCATGAGAAGTACAAATAAAAAAAGTGTGGATGTACACACCCACACTTTACGAACAAAGTTAAAATAACTAAAAGTCCTCGTAAAACCTGCCAACTGCCAAACTGCGTCAATCAGGTGAGAAGCGGGTGCTTCTTCTTTTCCTAAAAACAAGTATTCAATTCATACCTTAGATACTATAACACAAGCAAAGAGCGATGTCAAATGAACTCCTTTTGTGACAACGAAATTTATTTTAGCAGGAAAGCGGAAATTATTCAACATTTTTTTATTACAGGTAAAAGTTAACAAAACATTCATTCCTAGGAGGAAACGTTGTTATCATTTTTTATTAAAATAAATTTGGAGAAAGGATGTGGCCTGTGGCGTATAAACCGCGAACCGTGTCTGAAGAATTACTCATTTTAGGAGTGTTAAATTCTCGGATGACTTTATCAGATGGTGACAGACATCGTTATTTACGGCTAAAAAAAGGATATGAAGGAGAGATAATGTTCGATAAGCTGACCGAACAGCTCAGATGCGAAAGCATTATTTTAAACGATTTGTTGTTTACAGTAAACAATCAAACTTTTCAAATTGACTCATTGATTATTGTGCCTGGACAGATTTATTTGTATGAAGTAAAAAATAATGAAGGTAATTATTTTTACGAGTTAGGGCCAGAATCCGAACCAGAATCAGATAGATTATATAAGCTGCCCAAGACTGAATATACTAATCCACTTTACCAGTTAATTCGGAGTGAATCTTTGCTCCGCCAATTGCTCCAAACCCTAGGCGTAAATCTGCCGATTGAAGCCAAAGTAATTTTCATCAATCCCAAGTTCACACTATACCAAGCTCCCCTCACCAAGCCCTTTATTTTTCCAACACAGGTATCCAGTTATTTAGAAAAATTGGACAAGTCCCCATTAAAGCTAAATGACTATCACAAGAGGCTTGCAGATAAACTTGTTTCTCTCCATATTAAGAAATCACCTTATACACAATTGCCTCCTTATCGGTATGATCAACTAAGAAAAGGACATACCTGTAAAATCTGCAACTCGTTTTCGATTTCTGTTGAAGGGAAAAATTGTATTTGCTTGGATTGCGGACATGAAGAATTGGTGACAGACGCTGTTTTGCGATGTGTGAGGGAAATTAAGCTGCTTTTTCCTGGAATGAAAATAACAACTAATATTGTTTATGAATGGTGCGGGGTGATTGAATCTAAAAAGAGAATTAGCCGAATTTTAAATGAAAACTATAAAATTATCGGAGTTGGCCCATGGGCATATTATGAATAATGACATTTTTACCACTTTCCTAGGGTGTTTTGTCTTTGATAAGTTGAATCAAAGACATTATTGCCTCTTTCTTAGGCTGTTTTGTCTTTAATAAGCTGAATCAAAGACATTATTGCCTCTTTCTTAGGCTGTTTTGTCTTTGATAAGCTGAATCAAAGACATTTTCGCCTCTTTCTTAGGCTGCTTTGTCTTTGATAAGTTGAATCAAAGACATTTTCGCCTCTTTCTTAGGCTGTTTTGTCTTTAATAAGCTGAATCAAAGACATTTTCGCCTCTTTCTTAGACTGTTTTGTCTTTGATAAGTTGAATCAAAGACATTTTCGCTTCTTTCTTAGACTGTTTTGTCTTTGATAAGTTGAATCAAAGACATTTTCGCCTCTTTCTTAGACTGTTTTGTCTATGATAAGTTGAATCAAAGACATTTTCGCCTCTTTTCCAGGCTATTTTGTCTTTAATAAGCCAAATTAAGGATATTTTTGCATCTTTCATATACCGAGTTTATTTTGTAAAAACCAAAAAGGGAGATCTCTCTCCCTTTTTTTAAAATTGCTGATTATTTCTGCACTTCCGCCTTAAGCCCAGCCAAGAACTCTTCAAACGCCTTAGTCTCAGACTTCTGCTCGCCATATTTACGTACGTTAACAGCGTTTTCCTCGACTTCCTTATCACCGACAACCAGCATATAAGGGATTTTCTGCATTTGCGCTTCGCGGATCTTATAGCCGATTTTTTCATCACGGCCGTCCAATTCAACGCGGAAGCCTGCAGCTTTAAGTTGTTCCTGTACCTTTCGAGCATAATCAAAATGCGCTTCTGGCGAAACAGGAATAACTTGAACCTGTACAGGCGCCAGCCAAGTTGGAAACGCACCCTTGTATTCTTCAATCAAGTAAGCAACAAAACGTTCCATTGTGGAAACTACGCCACGGTGGATAACAACTGGACGGTGCTGCTTGCCATCTTCACCAACATAAGTTAAATCAAAACGTTCAGGCAGCAAGAAATCTAATTGCACAGTCGACAAAGTTTCGTCCTTACCTAAAGCAGTTCTGACTTGAACATCCAATTTAGGACCGTAGAAAGCGGCTTCTCCCTCTGCTTCGAAATAATCAAGTCCAAGGTCATCCATCGCTTCTTTTAACATGCTTTGTGCTTTTTCCCACATCGCATCGTCATCGAAGTACTTTTCCTTATCTTGAGGATCACGATACGATAATCGGAATGAATATTCCTTAATATCGAAATCTTTATAAACCTCTAGAATCAGCCGAACAACTCGCTGGAATTCTTCCTTAATTTGATCCGGACGAACAAAGATATGCGCATCATTCAAAGTCATCCCGCGGACACGCTGCAATCCGGATAAAGCACCAGACATTTCATAACGGTGCATTGTTCCTAACTCGGCAATCCGAATTGGAAGCTCACGGTAGCTGTGCATCGCATTTTTGTACACCATCATATGGTGCGGGCAGTTCATTGGACGGAGCACCAATTGCTCATTGTCCATTTCCATTACTGGGAACATATCTTCATGGTAATGATCCCAGTGGCCGGAAGTTTTATATAACTCCACGTTTGCCATAATCGGTGTATAAACGTGGTCATAGCCTAAGCTGACCTCTTTGTCCACGATATAGCGCTCAACGATACGACGGATTGTTGCACCCTTTGGCAGCCAAAGCGGCAAACCTTGCCCTACCTTTTGGGAATTAGTAAATAAGTTAAGCTCCTTACCTAGCTTGCGGTGGTCACGCTCTTTTGCTTCTTCAAGCAGACGAAGATGCTCAGCTAAATCTTCCTTTTTGAAAAAGGCAGTACCGTATACGCGCTGCAGCATTTTATTGTTGCTGTCGCCGCGCCAGTAGGCACCCGCAATGCTTAACAGCTTAAATTCTTTAATTTTCCCAGTTGATGGAACATGGATCCCCCGGCATAGGTCAAAGAAATCACCCTGCTCATAGATCGTTACTTGTTCCTCATCGGGAATAGCTTCAATCAACTCAAGCTTATACTCATCGTTGATTTCTTTAAAAAGCTGAACCGCTTCGGAACGGCTGACTTCCTTGCGAACAACTTCAATGTTCTCGCTAACGATTTTAGCCATTTCCTTTTCGATTTTAGGAAGATCTTCAGGTGTTAAAGATTCCTCTAAATCCATATCGTAATAAAATCCACCTTCAATAACAGGGCCGACACCAAGCTTCGCTCCCGGGTACAAACGTTTTACAGCCTGTGCCATTAAGTGGGCCGTACTATGACGTAATACCTCTAGTGCATCAGCTGATTCTGGTGTCACGATTTCTATTGAACCGTCTTCTTGAATTGGACGGCGAAGATCATACATTTGACCGTTTAGTTTGCCGGCAATAGCCTTTTTCTTCAGACCAGGGCTGATGGATGCCGCAATATCTTCTGTTGTCGTTCCTTTTGGGAACTCCTTTACTGCCCCATCAGGAAATGCAATTTTTACAACATCTGACATCATCAATTCCTCCTTTTAAAATAAAAAATAAAAAACCCGTCCCTAGGAATAGGGACGAGTTTTGATTAACACGTGGTTCCACCCAATTTTCCATTTCCAGAATCCAACAACAAAGCATACTGAAAATGACTTTAGGTCAGGGTAACGGCTGATTGCCGTCAACAATTACTAGCTTCATGAAAAATGAAGTGTTCACTGGTGAAGTTTAAAGGTGGTAAGTATTTCTTTCGTGTTAGGAGGCTTCCAGCCATGTCCTCCCTCTCTAAAAACCGTAAAAAAATACTGTTGTCCTTATCATTACATTTACTATGATATAAGCTATGTACGTTATTATAATGATTTAGTTTTAAAAAATCAACTTCATAAAACAAATTATTTCAACAATTTGTATCTTTTATCCATGGTTTTCGGAGGAAGCTGCTTTTCCTACCCAATTTTTTACTTCCCGGAGCGCCTCGAATCGTTTGATCGTTACTCTTTCCTCAAAAATATTCTTAATCGTTCTGACAAGCGGTGCCTCCGGATCATTTGTATAAAGAAAAATAGATGTCGGCGCCAGTGACAAAAGCGGGGCAATCGAGGCTGAATCGACGTAAACTGGATGATTCACCAACAGTTTTCGGTCAATCAGACGAATCAATTCGCTTCGTTTCATTTCTTCAAAATGGTCATTGTAAAAGGTGATTTCATCATCAAATAATAGATGCAGCACTTCAATTTTCGGTTCCCTATTTGCCAAAAAATCTCTCAGCATATTCACAAACATTTGGTATTCCTGCTCCATTTTATATTCATCAATTGAAAGCTCCACATAGCTTTCAAGGAGCTGGAGATACGAGCGCAACCTAAATTTCGCAAACGAATCAAACGAGAACGAAATATTTTCCTGAAAAACATGATGAATGGCTTCCTTAATATTAGGTTCCTCATTATTTTCCTGTAAAAAAGAAGACAGTTCAAAGCGATGTCCTTCTAAAATGGAATAAAGAATCTCCAAAATTTGCTGCCGTTCCTCCGGGTCTTCGTAAAAAAATTGCTGCTCCAAAATATCCATAAACCAGTCATCGCGTTTGATACATGTAATAAACTCATAAAAAGCGTCTTTAACCTTGGTAAATAAATGGGAAGAACAAGAGCCATCAATTATTTTCACTATATGTCGATCTTCAAAAAGAAGAATATTTTCATAATCAGGAAGATTATTTAATACTTTTTGCAAATGATTATAAAAACGGATTGCATCCATCCTATTTTGGAAGATGATCTCTGCCAACCAAATCCCCCCTAAAAACCGAATCTCTGTTTTAATATATATGGGGGACTTGGCCAAAATAGAAGTTTTCAAATGCAAAAAAGGACTCCGGCAAATACCGGAATCCCTTATAACATTAATTTCTGCGGTTGGAACCGCCCACCATTACGGGTTCGCTCAAAGAACGAATTCTCTCCATTATGCGGCGGGCCTTCATTTTTTCCTCTTCGCCGCGTTGGCTGTAGGTTAAATGGTGCTCAAGCCCTTGAAAATCAAAATTTGAGGTAAAGAAGGTCGGCAGGCTCTCGAGCATGCGAAATTGCAGGATAGGTCCAAGAACTTCATCGCGGGTCCAGCTGGACATCGCCTCAGCCCCAATATCATCAAGCATTAAAATCGGCTCTTTTTTTAACGCATCGATTTTTTCGTTTAAAGTCGAATCGGCGATGGAGCTTTTCATCTCCCGCAGCAACTCCGGAACATAGACAACCATTGAAGAAATCTGCTTTTTGGCGAGTTTATTGGCAATGGCACCTAATAAATAGGATTTTCCAACGCCAAACTTCCCGTAGAAATAAAGTCCCTTCACCGGCTTGCCCTGCTCATATTTCAGTAAAAAAGCGGCAGCTTTTTGAACGGCATCGATCCGTTCCTCATCATGTTCAAGTTCCTCGAACGAGGCATTCAGGATATCCTTCGGCACATGTAAACTTTTAATGAGTTTCTCATTTTTCCGCTTCTCATCTTCCATAATTTTTCTCGGACAGCGGTCGTACCTCAAATCGATAGAACTCCTCGTTAAAATTAATTCAGGATGATACCCCTTCATCATGTTGGTACATGCCTCAAGACTTTCACACTTGTGACAGTACCTGCTTTGCTGCGTATATTCATAAAGCTTCATCAGGCTCTTCTCAATAATCTCCTCCGTGATGTCCTGCTGATGCTTCCTTAAAAAATCCCTGACATCAGGATTGGCCAATGTGTCCTCACGCATTTGCGCAAATCGTTTTTGAAAATTCTCATGTGAGGCTAACCGTTTTAGAGTGTGGTTGATCTTTTCCATAATTCACCTCCAGCATCTAGTCATCAAACGCCTTAAGCATTTCTTCTATTTCACGTTTTTTTGCTTCTAAATCTTTGGTCGTTTCCTTGTGCGGCTCAACCTTTTTGGATGGTTCTTCGTCAAACCATTCTGGAAGAAACTCCGTCCGGATTGGCTTTTGCTTCGATGTTTTTCCAGTCTGTTTCTTACTTTTGACCATGTTTTGTGATTCCTTCTTGGCTTGCTCCATCGCTTCTTTGACCGTCTTTATTTGCAGCCGTGCCCAGTTGCTGGCAATTGTCCCGGTGTACCCCTTTGTCAGTTTCATATCGGTCTTTAGCATCACAAAATGCATCAGCACATTTAAAACACCTGGAAGAAGCTTTTGATTGAACATGATCTCTTCAATCAGCTCAATTTCCGATTTTGATGGTTCTGCCCCTCCTGACAGGTCTTTTAAAAACTGCAAAGGGGACGTTGTTTCCAAATAATGAATGAGCTTCTCTTCCTTTGTTTTTGGCTCTTCCGTTTGAACCCGATGGGCAGCCGGCTGGGTACGTTCGATAAGTGTCGGCAGCTGGTCATAGTTAACAAATTGATACCAATCACGCGCAGCCTTTCTCAACTCTTCCAAATCAATTTCATTTGCCTCATTAACAGCACTGAGAATAATGTTTTTCATTTGAATAGCATCGATATTATAAAGAAATGCGAGTTTACTAATAACCTCTTTTACCTTTTGGTTTAAAGCTTTTTTTGGCACAAGTGATTCATTTAAACCGGCGATAAGCAGATCAAAATCAAACGTACCGATATCAATTTCCACACCACTTGAATCGTGGCGCCCTATAAAGTGCTGATCTGTATCGGCAGCAAGATCTTCAGAGATATCCTGCATATATTGGATAGTACCGGGTGTTGCTGACATAAACACTTCCTGAAACGCCTTAGTGGTTTCCTGATATCCTGTACCTTTTGGGATTTGCTGTTCCGAGAAAAAACGTTTTAAACGGGAAAAATGATTTTTTCCAATTTTACGATAAAGATAAATGTTAAGCATACCATCCAAAAAAAACTGGTCAGGACTTAAAGGGGGGTGGAGTTCATAAATAAAGGAACGCACCTCATCCTCCGTTTTAACATAAGTCTTCACCAAGCCGATTCCTTCAAGTTTTAGGCGTGCTTCATAGATTTCATTTAGATTACGACCTAGTAGATTCATTAATAAATGGTGTGTGGATGATTCCGACCATAATCGATTTTCTTCCAGTTCGGCCCAGAGTGTCATAAACAAGCTAAAGCAAGTTGACCCAATTAAAGGCTGGTATAAAAATGTCAGCACTTTTCGGTCATACTCATGCAGCAGTCCATCAGCGGTAACAATATAACGATCGATTGGAAGTATTTCCTGCCAATGCTGCGCCATTTTCATTCAAACCTTTCCTATTAGCTAAAAAAGAGCCGAAACAGCTCTTTATAATTTCTCTTTGTTCATTAATTCTTTTAATTCTTCGATAAAAACATTGATATCTTTAAATTGGCGGTAAACTGATGCAAAGCGGACATATGCAACCTCATCTACTTTTGCCAGCCTATCCATTACCATTTCGCCTATCTCACCGCTTTTAATTTCAGAAACACCCTGACTCCGAAGAGCTTTCTCTACACCATGTGTAATGTCCTCTAATTCCTTTAAAGCAACAGGGCGCTTTTCACATGCCTTAATAAGCCCGCGCAGGATTTTATCGCGGCTGAATTCTTCCCTCGTTCCTTCCTTTTTGACGACAATTAAAGGAATCTCTTCGATTTTCTCAAATGTAGTAAAACGGTACCCGCATTCTTCGCATTCTCGTCTTCTTCGTGTTGCACGTCCCTCATCCACGGGCCGGGAATCAAGTACGCGTGTGCCATAATTCTGACATGAAGGGCATTTCATCTCCTAAACCAACTCCAAATCTAATAGGTAAATCCGAACATTTTCCGCAACAATTCTTACTATTATCTTATAAAAAAGAACACCTTTTCACAAGTAAAAGTATTAATAGTTTTTTCCTGTTCCAATATTGGTATGTATTTGGCTAATTCGCTTATAGTAGGCGACAATACGTTTTTTTAATTCCGGGTAGGTCCCAAGCATTGCGAATTTTTCGGATGAAATAGTGAAATCCACAGCTGTTTCGATAGGTTTAACAGAGACAATTGTGGCAATTAGAAAACATGGAAAGGGCTTCTGGATTTCAACAGCAATCTCGCCGTGCTCCTTAGAAACCGTTGTCACGTGGCAATCAGCATCTTCTTTAAAAATTTGTTCAACTGAATCGAAAACCTGATTAAATGTCCCTTTATAATAATGAGTTTTTAAGGAATCATCAGTTTGTTTATCTGTTGTTTCAATTTGTCTTTTAAAACGGGTAAAGAGCCCCAATAAAATCGCCATTTGCGTTCCTCCTTGTAAACCTTTGTTTCTAGTGTATATCAATATCCGGAAAATATAAAAAGAGGTGCCTGTAAGCAACCTCTTTTTAATCTTATATTATTTAGCTAACCTTTACCTGCGACATTTTCGCCATTTCTTCGGCGACAAATAAACTTAGGTCGACTACACGTGAAGAATAGCCCCATTCATTATCATACCAAGCCAATACTTTTACTTTTCTTGTCCCCATTACCATCGTGGAAAGTCCATCGATAATGGCGGAATGTTCATTCGTATTAAAATCGACTGAAACTAATGGTTCCATCGTAAAGTCTAAAATTCCTTTTAACGGACCTCCGGCAGCTTCTCTAAACGCTTTGTTAACATCATCCACTGTTACATCTTGCTTAAGGTCTACAACTAAATCAACAAGGGAAACATTTGGCGTTGGAACGCGTAGTGACATACCATGCAGTTTACCCTTCAATTGCGGCAGAACAAGGGATAATGCTTTCGCTGCTCCTGTGGTAGTCGGAATGATAGATTGTCCGCAAGCACGAGCTCGTCGTAAATCCTTGTGTGGATTATCGATATTTTTTTGATCATTTGTGTAAGCATGAACGGTGGTCATTAATCCACATTCAATTCCAAATTTATCATCTAAAACCTTCGCAACTGGTGCAAGGCAGTTTGTTGTACAAGATGCATTGGAAATCACTTCATGTTGTTCAATATCGAGCATTTCTTCATTTACACCCATAACAATCGTAACGTCTTCATTCTTACCCGGAGCAGTCAGGATTACCTTCTTCGCTCCCGCTTCTAAATGCAGCGCAGCCTTTTCCCTAGAGTTAAACTTTCCAGTTGCTTCAATGACAATATCAATTCCCAATTCTCTCCATGGAAGTTCTTCAGGATTACGATTACTTAAAAGCTTGACTCTTTTTCCATTTACAAGCAGTTCATTATCTAAAGGGATTACTTCTCCCTGAAATGTACCATGATTGGTATCATATTTAATTAAATGTGCTAACGTTTCAGCAGGATAGCTTGCGTTGATTGCGACAACATCCAGCTTTTTCTCAAGGATTGCTTGTCTAAAAACCATCCTTCCAATTCTTCCAAACCCGTTAATGGCAATTCTTGCTCTCATTTTACGGCCCCTTCCGCATTAATGTTATACTTTTATCTCCATCTGATGGTATTAGTATAACACATTTAGTTTTATTTGTGATGAATAAAAAGCGTATTTTTTAAAAGTTTTATAATTCAGATAACTCCGCGCAAAAAAAAAGAAGGGAGAATGCCCCCCTTCCACAGGTTATTGATATGTTTTTTGAATTCCCCATCCTGCTAATATTTCAATGAGCTGCTTTTTTGCATCTTCGATTGATCCATTATTATCAATGACCGCATCGGCCAGCTTAACCTTTTCAGCAAGCGGCATTTGTGAGTTGACCCTGGCCAGTGCATCCGCTGCTGATAGCTGGTTTCTCTGCATCAGCCGTTTCAGCTGCGTTTCTCTGTCTACATAAACAAGAATAGTTTTTTCGACCATGAAGGTCAGCTTGCTTTCAAATAACAAAGGAATATCAAGAATAATTAATTCCTCTTGATTCTCTGTAGCCTTTTGAATCTTCTCCATCATTCTTTTTCTAACTTCGGGATGAACAATTTGATTCAACAGCTGCCTTTTTTCTTCTTGGTAAAAAATAATCGCGCCGAGTTTTTGTCTGTCTATGTCCCCATTTTCTAATAAAATTTCTTGACCAAATTCGGCAATGATTTTCAGGTAGGCAGGTTCTCCTTTGTCTACCGCGAGACGCGCTTCGACATCTGCATCAACGACTGTTATATCCATTTCTTTTAACATATTAGATACTGTGCTTTTTCCACTGGCGATTCCGCCTGTTAAACCGATAACAAGTGACATACCCCTGCCCTTTCCCTTTCCTATTGTTATATCTTCCATATTCCTATGATAATTAATAAGATTCCCGGAATAAACGTAAACTTTTGAACCCAGTCAAACCGGTAAAAAAAGGACCCAAATTTAATTCCCAATAACACAAATAATGAACTCATAACCGCAACGGTCAAGGCTAAATAAATGGGAGGGAATCCAAGCATCGCTGCTCCAATTCCTGCACCAAAGGCATCTAGTGAGAGCGCGAAGCCTAGCATTAATGCTTCTATCCCGGTAATCGTCCCAGATTTGTCAAAATCGGCCGACATCGGTTTTCTTAAGATATTGATTGCCAGCCCCAATGACCGAATTTCAAAGTTTACAATTGTTTTTTCATGTTCAAGCGGTTCTTTTTCTTTCTCAGGGCGGAAAAACTGGTATAATACCCAAGCTCCTAGCCCGATTAAAATAAATCCCCCAAGTCTTGCTGTAATACTCGGCGATAATACTTTTTCAAGTCCATGTCCAATTGATACCGCAATCATCAATGAAACGGCGGAGCAGCATGCAATGATGAGAATGGACTTAAACGGCATAACCATTTTTCTTAATCCATACGTAAACCCTACGCTAAAGCTGTCAAGACTAAGTGCGAGGGCGAGTACGAGAAGTGAGAACAACTGAACCATGATGTGTCTAGGACTCCTTCCTGCAAATACTACGATAGTATATGGCAGGAGCCTATCCAGTGTTAAAACTGGAATTTAAACAGATTCATTCTTTGCTCTTTTAACTTTAAGCCTTTGGCATTTCGGGCAATAATGGGTGCCCCTTCCCCCTACGGTCGTTTTTTCAAGAGGCGTTCCGCAGTTCTTACAAGGTTCCCCTTTTCGGCCATAGGCATATAACTCTAATTGAAACATGCCTATTTCCCCTTGGGAATTCACATAGGAGCGAATCGTGCTGCCGCCTTTTTCGACTGCTTCACTTAAAGTTTCAACAATTTCCTTATGCAGCAACTCAATTTCTTTTTTCTTCAGTGAAGCCGCCTGCCTTTCGGGGTGGATGCCTGAACGAAATAACGCTTCATCAACATATATATTGCCCAGACCAACAAATAGGTTTTGGTCCAATAAAGCCGTTTTAATTTTTCGATTCGTTTTTTTAAGCATTTTCGCTAAGTACTCTTTGGTAAACTCTTCAGAAAAAGGTTCAGGACCAAGCTGGATAAGGGGAGGCTTAGTAAATTCCTCACCCTTTTTGTATAGATGCATGGTTCCAAATTTTCGGACATCCCGGTAGCGCAGTTCAGTCCCATCTGTAAAATGAAAAATCACATGGGTGTGCTTATCGAAAGGCTCTTCCTTCGGGTATAATCCGTACCTGCCCTCCATACGCAAATGGGAAACTAATGCGAAATTCTCTGTATAAAGAATTAGAAATTTCCCTCTTCTTCCGATCGCAGCAAAAGTCTCACCTTTTAAAGCATCGATGAATTGTTCCGCTTCAGCAGGATTTTTAATGATTTTCGGCCAATATACGGTTACATCTTCGATAGTTTTTTGAAGAACAAGCTTTTCCAGGGTTCTCCTGACTGTTTCTACTTCTGGAAGCTCTGGCATATAATGCAGCCCCCTTTGCTGGTGTATTTACTTTGCATCAAACCATGTTGGTCCGTAAGCATAATCTACTTTTAACGGGACGGATAGCTCAATCGCATTTTCCATTACTAACGGCACTAATTGCTTAAGAATTTCCACTTCCTCCTCCGGAGCTTCAAAAATCAATTCGTCATGTACTTGCAAGAGTAATCGCGATTTCAACCCTTTATCTTTTAATGCCTCATCCATATCAATCATCGCTTTTTTTATGATATCTGCGGCACTTCCCTGAATGGGCGTATTCATTGCCGTTCTTTCGGCAAAGCTTCTCAAGTTAAAATTTCGGGCGGTTATTTCCGGAAGGTATCTTCTCCTATGAAGCAATGTAGAGACATATCCTTTCTGCTTTGCTGAATGGACGATTGTCTCCATATATTCCTTTACACGCGGATAACTGTTCAAATAACGCTCGATGAACTGTCCTGCATCCTTCCTCGTAATCCCGAGCGACTGGGAGAGTCCATAATCGCTGATTCCATATACGATTCCGAAGTTTACAGCCTTTGCCTGCCGTCTCATATTGGAGGTAACTTGGTCTGAATCAACATGGAATACCTCCATGGCTGTGCGTGTATGAATATCCATATCCTCTTTAAAAGCTTGGATTAGCTTTTCATCACCGGAAATATGAGCAAGAACCCGCAGCTCAATTTGTGAATAGTCCGCAGCAAAAATCAACCAGTCTTTTTCGGACGGAACGAAGGCCTGTCTGATTCTTCTTCCTTCCTCGAGACGGATTGGGATATTTTGCAGATTGGGATCTATGGAGCTTAACCTCCCAGTAGCCGTTAAGGTTTGCTGGAATCTTGTATGAACCTTATCGGTCTTCGGTTCGATTACCTTTAGCAATCCTTCAATATAAGTGGATTGCAGCTTGCCTAATTGGCGGTAAAGAAGAATATGTTCAATAATCTCATGTTCACCAGCCAGCTTTTCTAAAACATCGGCAGAGGTCGAATACCCGGTTTTCGTTTTCTTAAACGAAGTGAGCTGCAATTTTTCAAATAGAATGACGCCTAATTGTTTCGGAGAATTAATATTAAATTTTTCACCGGCTAATTCACAGATTTTCTCCTCGATTTCAATTAGCCGTTCGTTTAGCTCACGACCCATTGACTCAAGGCGCTGCCGCTCCACCTTAATGCCGCATGATTCCATATCAGCTAAGATGAGTGATAATGGCATTTCAAGTTCCGTAAATAAACTGTATTGTTCATTTTTCTTTAGGTCATCTTCTAATTTGTCTTTTAATTCGGCCATAGCCATCCCCTTGCGGACAAGGTGCTCGGCAAGCCGGTCTGTTTCAGGTATCCTTTGTTTAGCCCCTTTTCCATAAAATGATTCATCAGATTGAATATTACGAATGCCATACTTACCCGCAATTGCCGCTAAATCCTCACCCGTTTCTGATGGATTCAAAATATAAGAAGCCATTAAAATATCAAAATCCGCCCCTTTTAAATGAATTCCCTGTCTTCTTAAGGAAACTTCGGTGCGTTTTGCGTCATATACCGTTTTCTTCTTCCCTTCATTCTCAGCCCAGCTCTTAAACGATTCCGAATTTAGCGCTTGTTCCGTCGGAAGAAAGAAATGTCCATTGTCGTTAACGATTGAAAATCCAATGATTTCCGCTTGATGATAGTTATCCTCTAGCATTTCCACATAAAAATAATTGGTATTTGCAAATAAATCGCTGCTAATTTCGGATGGAATTATGTATTCAACCTCACAAAGCTCTTGTATCACATCTACTGCCGAATCTTCACCAAGTTTATCCAATAACGATGAAAATCCTAATTCCTTAAACAAACCTATTAATTTTTCTCTCGTAAACCCATCATATGAGATATCCTCTAAGGCTACCTCTACAGGCGCATGTCTTTCAATCGTTGCAAGCTGCTTACTCATTACCGCCTGCTCTTTAAACTCTGTAAGCTTTTCCTTCAGCTTGTTTCCACTAACCTTGTCAATTGATTCTAATAATTGTTCAAGGGTGGAAAATTCCTTCAGCAGCTTGATGGCAGTTTTTTCGCCTACACCTGGTACGCCAGGGATATTATCGGATGCGTCCCCCATCAGACCTTTCATATCAATAATTTGGTCAGGGATTAAACCATACTTTTCCTGGACATGCTCCGGAGTGTACACCTCTATATCAGTAATCCCTTTTCGGGTAATCCCCACGGTAGTATGCGGTGAAGCAAGCTGTGTTAAATCCTTATCGCCGGAGATAACCTTTACTTCAAATCCGTCTTTTTCAGCTGTAGACGAAAGCGTCCCAATAATATCGTCCGCTTCGTAATTCTCCAATTCATATCTTGAGATTCCGTAAGCATCTAATAGCTCCCTAATAAAAGGAAATTGCTCTGATAATTCCGGCGGTGTTTTCTGTCTGCCGCCTTTGTATTCTTCAAAGGTTTTGTGGCGGAAGGTTGTTTTGCCGGCATCAAAGGCCACAAGTATATGGGTCGGCTTTTCTTCCTCCAAAATCTTCATCAGCATCATTGTAAAGCCGTAGACAGCATTAGTGTGAATACCTTTGTCATTGTTCAAAAGCGGCAATGCAAAAAAGGCCCGGTATGCAATACTATTGCCATCAATCAGCACAAGCTTTTTGTTTTCCATTCAATCACCTTCCTAAAAAATAGTTCACGTTCTTCGGCAGTTCGATTATAAACTCGCTGCCGCTTCCTAAATCACTTTTTACTCTTATATTTCCATGGTGTGCCTCAATCAAATGTTTAACGATGGCCAAACCAAGGCCTGTCCCGCCCGAATTTCGATCTCTGGCCCGGTCGACCCGGTAAAAACGTTCAAAAATCCGAGGAATTTCTTCCTTCTTTATCCCCACACCGGAGTCCTTAACATGAACACGGACAACTTCTTCCTCTTCAACGAGTATTACCTTTACCACTCCTTCTGAAGGTGTGTAAGTAATGGCGTTCCCTATAAGATTAATAAAAACTTGCTTTAATCGGTCAATATCACCTTTAAGGCTGACACTTTTTTGCTCGCTGACAAGCTCAAACTGAATGTTTTTCGCATATGCTTTACCGGATAATAGAGTAATGACGTCCTCTAGCAGCTCAAATAAATCTAATTGATTAATGTTTAACAGGAAGTTATGCTGCTCAATTTTTGAAAGTTCTAGCAGGTCATGGATTAGGGATTGAAGCCGATCACTTTCTTTTAAAATAATAGAAAGAAACGATTCCATTGTCTCTTTGTCATTCATTGCTCCATCAAGAAGAGTTTCTGAAAAACCTTTAATTGATGTGACTGGTGTTTTTAGTTCGTGCGAAACGTTGGCGACAAAGTCTTTTCGCATTTGTTCGAGCTTTTTCATTTCCGTAATGTCATGAAAAACGAGTAAAATTCCTTTCCAGACATTGTTTTTCCCAATGATTGGAACACCGTAAACATCAAAATATCTTCTTTCAATTTGCAATGGGATAAGCAACTGCTTTCTTGCTTTTTGTTCTGTCCGGAAAACCTCAGCTATGATCTGGCATAGTTCTTTTTCTTGAAGAACTTCATAATAAAGCTTATTTAAATAATCAGATGGATCTACTTGGAATAGTTCGATATAGCCTTTATTAATTAAATTAATATACCCTCGGCTGTCAATAAGAATTAAACCTGCTCCCATGTTCTCAATCAATGCCTTCAAACGGTCCTGCTGCATTTCCTGCATTTTTTTGAATTCCTGAAGATTTTCTGCCAGCCGGTTAATGGTGACAGCTAGCATCCCTGCTTCATCATTTCTGTCAACAGTTGTCCTGGCACGGTAATTTCCCTTTGAGAGTTCAACCGCTACATTTGTCACAGCCTTTATCGGCTTTATATATCTGGCGGAAATTCGAATTCCGAGATAAACAATGATGATAAGGTCAATTAAAAGACTGACGGATAGGATCCACCATATTTGCCTTTCATTAAATGAATGTACAAAATAGCTATGGAACAACTGGCCAAACAGAATTCCCAATCCGATTAACTCTGAAAAAATTAATATAATTAAAGAAAACAAAAGTTTAGTTCGAAACTTTGTCATTCTTCTTTTGGCTCCTCCAATTTGTAACCAAGTCCGCGAATAGTTTTTATATAGGCCGGTTTTCTGGTATCTTTTTCAATTTTTTCTCTTAAATGAGAAATATGTACATCGACAATTCTAGTATCGCCAGCAAAGTCATAATTCCAAACAGCACTTAATAATTGATCCCGGGTTAAAACATTTCCTTTGTTTTGGGCAAGGTAGTGCAGCAATTCAAATTCTTTAAGAGTTAGCTCAAGCAAATTCCCCTCAATAAATGCTTCATATTTTCCCGGAAAAATGGTTATTTTCCCGATTGTAATCAATGAATCTTCTTTCGGGCTTTGGTCTCCCGCATCCGTCTGTAAATAAGTCCTTCTGAGAATTGCCTTAACACGTGCAATCACTTCCCTTGGACTGAAAGGCTTAACCATATAGTCATCCGCGCCAAGCTCCAAGCCCAAGATTTTATCAAGCTCTTCATCTTTTGCCGTTAACATCAATATAGGTGTCATTATACGCTCTTGCCGAAGCTGCTTGCACACTTCCATACCATCCATTTTTGGAAGCATTAAATCCAGCAGGATGATGTCTGGTGATTCCTGTACAGCTAGCTGCCGCCCTTCTTCCCCATCCATTGCGGTAATTACTTCATATCCCGCCTGTTCCAAATTGTATTTTAGAAGTGTCACAATAGAGTGTTCGTCATCAACTACCAATACCTTTGTTTTCATCGTAAGGCCCTCCGATTCCGCTTCTCTCTTTACTTCATTTAACATTATTATAATATAAATCCGGAAAGAAAACCTTTATCGGATAACTCACACTGAAAATACGAAAAGGAATGTGTATCTGCACATTCCTCAAGCTGTTGAAAAACTTTCGATAGCCTTTTATTTCACCTCAATCTTTAACAATTTCAACGCGTTAATTTGTTATGATTTTATTAGTTTAAAGGCTTTTCAACAGTTCTGTTGATTTGCGCTCCAGGCGCTTCGCTTTCCTCTCCAATCAACAGGTGTATTTAATAAAGACCTTAAACTCACAATAAAAAATAAAAAAAGAGGTTATTCTGTTATCTTGACCGAGGCTTCGGAGACAATATGGCTGGATGGGATTTGTTAATGCTGGTAAGGGAGATTGAAGAATGCAAGTAATCCTGCACTCCATACTCTGCTTGACAAAATAAAAAAAAGATTGCAACACACTTAGCAATCTTAGAAAAAGTTTGTTGCAATACTTTTAGTTGATTTGCCTCCCTGTTGATTGGAGCGGAGGGCACTCGACTCCTGCGGGAAATAGAGGTCACTGGAGACCCCACAGGCGCCAAAGCGCCGAGGAGGCTCCAGGACCTCCCCGCGGAAAACGAGTGCCCGGAGCGGAAATCAACAGGCCCGTCAGCAGAGACAATCTATTAATAAAAACCAGCAATTTATATTTAGGAAAAATAAAGCTGTTCCTATTAAAAATTATCTAATGCTCTAGCATGGATTTCTTCCAGGCGATATGGCGGACAGACTTTAAGCACACCTGTGATAACCGTTTCATTTTTTTCATTGAATGCCGAAACACGAATAGCAACAAAATGCCCCTCACGATTTACTTCGATTACTTCAAATAGAAATTCAACTGTTGAGTAATGGTAAACAGGCTTTGTAAATTCGATCGTTTGGCTCACAATATGACTTCCCGGGCCAGGGAGGTATTTTGAGATGGCTGAAGTCATCATACCTGTCAGCATAACGCTCGGAACAATCGGCTTTTCAAAAGGGGTCTGTGAAGCATAGTCGTGCTGTATGTAGAGCGGATTCGCATCGTCGGTTATTCCCAAATATAAGAGAAGATCTTTATCCTCCACCTTCTCCGAGAAGGAAAGCTTTTCCCCAACGGTTATTTCCTCAATTCTTCTTCCTAGCTTACGTTTTTTTCCTAAAAGCATCACGAACCTCCATTTGAAAACGATTTCACTTCCTCAAGAAAAATTCGGGAAGGGTTTTTCGTCCTTCCCGAATATAAAGCATCATTATTAAACTAAAACATTCATGACATTACGTACAGATTCAACTGATTTATCTAATGCCGTTTTCTCTTCTGCAGTCAAGTCAAGCTCGATTACTTTTTCAATACCATTCGCACCTAGGATAGTCGGCACACCCAAATAAATGCCTTCATAACCATATTCACCTTCAAGGTAAGCGATAGAAGGTAATACACGGCGTTGGTCTTTTAAAATCGCTTCACACATTTCAACCAATGAGGCTGCAGGGGCATAGTAGGCACTTCCGTTACCAAGAAGGTTAACGATTTCACCGCCGCCTTTTCTTGTGCGTTCAACAATTGCTTCTAACCGATCTTTTGGAATTAGAGTTTCTAATGGGATACCGCCGGCATAAGAATACCGTACAAGCGGAACCATGTCATCACCATGGCCGCCTAGTACGAAGCCTGTAATATCTTTTACAGAAATATTTAATTCTTGTGCAATAAATGTGCGGAAACGAGCTGTGTCAAGTACACCAGATTGACCGATTACACGGTTTTTAGGGAAACCAGATTCCTTAAATACAGTGTAGGTCATAGCATCAACCGGGTTCGTTAATACAAGGATGGTACAGTTTGGAGAATATTTTGCGATTTCAGAGGTAACAGCTTTCATTACTTTTTGGTTTGTTTGCACTAAATCATCACGGCTCATGCCCGGTTTGCGTGCGATACCTGCAGTGATAACAACGATGTCTGAGTCTTTCGTATCTTCATAATTTGATGTTCCAGTAATATTGGCATCAAATCCTTGAACAGGGCTTGCTTCAAGCATATCTAAGGCTTTCCCTTTAGTGGGGTTTTCCATTTGCGGAATATCAACTAACACAACATCACCAAGTTCTTTTTGGGCAAGTAAAAATGCAGTAGTTGCTCCAGTAAAACCGCCACCGATTACAGAAACCTTTTTACGTTTTAATGACATACTCTTTCTCCCCTTTTTGAATGAACTTTTTAAATAAAGGGCTGTTAAAAAACAGCCCTAAATACACTTTGTTGTTATCACATTAGCTTTTCTTATTCCATGTTCTTAATTAGTTCATCACCAAATTCAGAAGTTTTAACTTCAGTTGCGCCTTCCATTAAACGAGCGAAGTCATAAGTAACTACTTTTGAAGCAATAGTTTTTTCCACTGATTTAATGACCATTGTAGCTGCTTCAGTCCAGCCTAAGTGTTCAAGCAGTAGTACACCTGATAAAATGACAGATGACGGATTTACCTTATCAAGACCTGCGTACTTCGGTGCAGTACCGTGTGTTGCTTCGAAGATTGCGTGTCCAGTTTCATAGTTGATGTTAGCTCCTGGAGCAATCCCGATACCGCCAACTTGTGCTGCAAGTGCATCTGAAATGAAGTCGCCGTTTAAGTTCATTGTAGCCACAACATCGAACTCACGTGGACGAGTTAGGATTTGTTGTAAGAAGATATCAGCAATCGCATCTTTCACGATGATCTTGCCAGTAGCTTCAGCATCAGCCTGTGCCTTGTTAGCAGCATCTGCACCTTGCTCAGCTTTAATGCGATCATATTGAGCCCAGGTAAAGACTTTATCGCCAAATTCCTTTTCTGCAAGCTCATAACCCCAGTTTTTAAACGCGCCTTCTGTAAATTTCATGATATTGCCTTTGTGCACGAGTGTAACGGATTTACGACCTTCTTTAATTGCATAGTTAATCGCAGCACGGACAAGACGTGTTGTACCTTCTTGAGAAACAGGCTTAATACCGATACCAGAAGTTTCAGGGAATCTGATTTTGTTTACGCCCATTTCGTTTTGAAGGAAGTCGATTACCTTTTTAGCTGCTTCAGTTCCTTTTTCATACTCGATACCAGCATAAATATCTTCAGTGTTTTCACGGAAGATAACCATATCTGTATCTTGCGGACGCTTAACTGGTGAAGGAACACCTTCAAACCATCTTACAGGGCGTAAGCACACAAACAAATCTAACTCTTGGCGTAAAGCTACGTTTAACGAACGAATTCCTCCGCCAACAGGAGTTGTTAGTGGACCTTTGATGGCAATTAGGTACTCATTAATTACATCTAAAGTTTCTTTTGGAAGCCATTCGCCAGTTTGATTGAATGCTTTTTCTCCAGCAAGAACTTCCTTCCAAACTAATTTACGCTCGCCTTTATAGGCTTTTTCAACAGCTGCATTTAAAACTCTCTCAGATGCAGCCCAAATATCTGGACCGATACCGTCTCCCTCAATGAATGGGATAATTGGATTGTTTGGTACGTTTAAGACTCCATTTGTTACCGTGATTTTTTCACCTTGCATTGTAGTTCTCCCTCCTAGTATGTAAAAAACGTGAAAACCTGATGATATGATAAAGACTTAAGTAAAGGTTAGCAGGTATCCACCCCTAACCTCTACCAAATCTTATTTAACCAATTTTTCGAAAAAAAGTAAAATGTTATCCTCTTTGTTCGATTGGAATATATTTCTGCATTCCAGGACCTGTGTATTCAGCACGCGGGCGGATCAGACGGTTGTTGTCATATTGCTCTAAAATATGAGCAAGCCATCCGGATACACGGCTGACAGCGAAAATTGGTGTCATTAGGTCATGATCAACACCTAAGCTGTGATATACAGATGCAGAATAGAAATCAACGTTTGGCGGCAGGTTCTTTTCACCAGTTACGATGCTCTCAATTTGCACTGACATATCGTACCATTGTGGTTCGCCAGTAAGTTCTGTTAATTTCTTGGACATTGCTTTTAAATGCTTGGCACGGGGATCTCCTTGGCGGTATACCCTATGGCCAAAGCCCATGATTTTTTCCTTATTCTCAAGTTTGCCACGGATATATGGCTCAACGTTTTCAAGTGTGCCAATATCGGTAAGCATTTTCATAACAGCTTCATTTGCTCCTCCGTGAAGAGGTCCTTTTAACGCTCCGATTGCTGCTGTGATACCAGAATAAACATCGGATAATGTAGCAACACAGACACGGGCTGTGAATGTAGAAGCGTTTAATTCGTGGTCGGCATGTAGAACCAAGGCTTTATCAATTGCCTCTACTGCAATTTTTTCCGGCTCTTTACCGGAAAGCATATATAAGAAATTCGCTGCAAAGCTCAAATCCTGTCTAGGTGCAACTGGGTCAAGTCCTTTTCTGATACGTGCAAAAGCTGCCACGATAGAAGGCATTTTAGCTTGGAGACGAATCGCTTTACGATAATTAGCTTCCTTCTCCATTACATCTGCTTCCGTATCGTAAAGTCCTAATAAAGAAACAGCTGAACGAAGTGCTGCCATTGGATGTACTGTCTGAACCGGGAACAATTTAAAGTGCTCAATTACTTCCTGTGGAAGTTCAGCACTTTCAGCAAGCTGTTGCTTTAATTCAGCCAATTGTTCTGAATTAGGCAGCTTGCGATGCCATAATAGATAAATAACCTCTTCAAAGCTTGCATTTTCAGCCAAATCATCGATGTTAAAGCCGACATATGTCAGCGTATCATCAATAATTGAACTAATGGAAGAAGTAGTTGCCACAATCCCTTCGAGACCACGTGTTACTGTCATCAAAAATCTCTCCTTTACATTGTAAAATTCCCCATTACCCACTGCTTCATTAATTCTTTTAAACCGGAAAATCCCCAGTCTAGGATAAAAAGAAACGGCATAAAGTAATTTGAAGATTTCCACTGCAAAATCATCGCCGATAAACTGATCATTACCCTAGGTGACTGAGCGATTGCTCGGATTAAAACCAAAAAGTCTGTATGCCCTTTCATTCACAGGAATAAATTATTTTTCAAGTATTCCAGTATTCCTATATGGTTTATGTAAAAAAAGATAATGCTTACAAGCCTATTATAAACAATAATCAGATTTTTGTGAATGAAAAGGAATTGAAAATAGCAAAAAAATATTATTTCAAAAAAAACGGTGCTAAAAACGCGAGCAATTTCACTTGTTTTCAGCTTATATTTTCACCCAAACTCCTTCAAAATTATTTTACCATAACATTATCACTAGTGTGTAATACGATAAACTCCAATAGTTTTTTTCAATAATCTTCTGAAACTAATTTTAATAACTAAACGTATAAATTTATGAGGTATTTTTAAGCAATGGAAAAATATGCAGAAAAATTTATAAAATGGTAAAATAGAGTAAGCGATTTTAAAAAAATGGAGGTCTATTACCTTTGAATCCCAAATACATAAACCGGAGCATTAGGTTTTTAATTGTTATCGGCGTTGTTGTTTTAGGGCTGCTTTCCTTTTACTATTTATCAAAAATAACCTATCCATTTTTAATCGGCCTTATTATAGCCCTAGCCATAAACCCGCTTGTCAATCTTTTTGAAAATAAAACAAAAATGCCAAGAGTACTTGCTGTTTTTGTTGCTCTTATTATAATATTTGCCATCTTTGCCGGCTTGATTACATTGCTAGTAGTCGAAATCGTTACCGGAGCCACTTACTTAGCTAATGTTATTCCAGAGCATTTAAACACTTTAATTAAATTCCTAGAAGACTATTTTACAGATTTGTACAATCAATTAACTAGCGTCTTTAATAAGTTGAATCCCGGGCAGAAAGACACGATCATTACCAATATTCAAAATATCGGTAAAAGGGTAGGGTCAACTGTCGGAAATTTTATTCAAGGCTTTTTTGGCAGCATTCCTAATGTTATTTCATGGATCCCAAATGCTGCAACTGTATTGATTTTCTCCTTGTTAGCAACCTTTTTCATAAGCAAGGATTGGTACCGTTTAAAGGCGATGGGCGTTAGGCTATTACCACAAAAAGCCAGAACAAGTGGCAAAACGGTATTTGTTGATTTGAAAAAGGCGCTTTTCGGCTTTATAAGAGCCCAGTTGACGCTGATTTCCATAACAACAGTTATCATTCTAGTTGGTTTGCTTATTCTTCGTGTGGACTATGCCATTACCATTGCCCTCTTGACTGGTCTGGTCGACATTATTCCCTACCTTGGTACAGGAGCGGTATTCGTCCCTTGGATTGTCTATGAAGTTATAAGCGGCGATGTTGGGCTTGCCATTGGGCTTGGTGTCCTTTACATAATCGTTTTGGTTCAAAGACAGATCATGGAGCCAAAAATCCTTTCTTCAAACATTGGACTAGACCCTTTGGCAACACTAATTGCACTTTTCGTAGGTTTTAAACTAATCGGCTTTCTTGGATTAATTGCCGGTCCCGTAACTCTTGTCATCATAAGCACGCTGTACAGGGCCAATGTTTTTCATGATTTATGGAAGTTTATCGTGGGAAAAGAAGCTTAAAGGAACAAAAGCGTAAGCGCCCTGGTCAGCGGCGTATGGCCTGGAGCTCTCCAACTGAGATAAAGGAAACACGAAGAGCGCAAGCGCATTCGTGCTTGACTTATCGTAGCGCGGAGAGCGAAGGACACTAGCCGCTAGGGCGCTGGAGCTGGACGTGTCAATCCTGGTAACAAGTTATCCACAATGATTTAATGTATACTTTCCTAGACCATAAAAAAACTCGCCGGTTGGCGAGTTTTTTTATTATAGTACACTAGCATGTCCGTTATAAATAATGCCTCTTGATGCGTCAACCGTGATTTCTTGGCCTTCCTTAAACAGTTTGAGGGCATTTTCAACTCCCACAATAACAGGAATACCTAAGTTTAAACCAACAACAGCAGCATGGCTTGTTAAGCCGCCTTCCTCTGTAATAAGCGCGGCACATTTCTCGAGGGCCGGAACCATTTCCCGGTCGGAGCCGATGGTTACAAGAATAGAACCCTGTTTTACATTCTCTATAGCTTCATTTGCATCATGGGCAATGACGACTTTTCCAAATGCGGATCTTCGGCCAATTCCTTGACCTTTCGTAATAACATCACCGACAACATGGATTTTCATTAGGTTTGTTGTGCCTGCTTCTCCTACTGGAACACCGGCAGTGATCACCACTAATTCACCGTGTTTGACCATTCCACTGTTTAAGCTTTCCTCAACTGCTGCTTCAAGCATTTCATCAGTAGTAGTACACATTCTGCCCAGCAGAGGGTACACTCCCCAGACAAGTGATAAACGGCGGCTGACTGATTCATTTGCGGTAACTGCCACAATAGCAGCCTTTGGACGGTATTTGGAAATCATCCTTGCGGTATGTCCACTCTCAGTTGGAGTGATAATTGACTTTACCCCTAAATTTAATGCTGTATGAGCAACCGATTGACCAATCGCATCAGTTAGGTTGTGTTCTGTATTCTTGCTGCGATGTGAAAGGATTTCTTTATGGTTCAGAGCCTGCTCAGCCCGTGAAGCAATATTATGCATCGTTTGCACTGCTTCAACCGGATATAGCCCTGCAGCAGTTTCTCCAGAAAGCATAATAGCGTCTGTTCCATCAAAAATGGCATTGGCCACGTCACTTGCTTCCGCACGAGTTGGCCTTGGATTTCTTTGCATTGAATCAAGCATTTGTGTTGCAGTAATGACCGGTTTACCCAGCGCATTACATTTCTTAATCAACGATTTTTGCACCAATGGAACCTCTTCTGCAGGAATTTCTACACCAAGGTCACCACGTGCTACCATCAGACCGTCTGAAACCTCAAGAATTTCATCAATATTATCGACGCCTTCTTGGTTTTCAATTTTAGGGATAATTTGGATATGTGTTGCCTGGTTTTCTTCTAATAGCTGGCGAATTTCCAAGACATCCTTGGAACGGCGAACAAATGAGGCCGCGATAAAATCAACGCCCTGTTCAATTCCAAATAAAATATCCTGTTTATCCTTCTCTGTAATACCAGGCAGGTTAACTGAAACTCCCGGCACATTAACACCTTTTTTATTTTTCAATGTACCACTGTTTAAAATTTTCGTCTTAATTTCGCCCTTAGAATGATCAATGTTGATAACTTCCAGCCCAATTAGCCCGTCATCCAACAGAATTTTGGAGCCAGCTTGTACATCATCAATTAAACCTTGGTATGTAACGGAAAACTTCTCTGTGGTTCCTTCCACTTCGGTCATGGATACAATGATTTCTTCTCCGGACTTCAGTTCAATTGCTCCGTTTTGCATATTGTGGGTACGAATTTCAGGCCCCTTTGTATCAAGCAAAATGGCAACTGTTTTTCCTGTTAAACCGGCTGCTTCACGGATATTCTTGATTCTGCCGCCGTGTTCTTCAAAATTCCCATGAGAAAAATTTAATCGTGCTACATTCATTCCTGCATTCATTAATTGTGTTAAATTGTCAACACTTTCACTTGCAGGGCCAATCGTACAAACAATTTTTGTTTTGCGCAACATTTCTTGCCCTCCCTTTTTTAAATCGAAAGTTCTTTTGAAAGATTAAATAGTTCAAGATCCAATGTATGTTTTTTGGCAAGAGCGTCAATAATGTCGTAGTCGACAAGCTTGTTATTCTCCACGCCGACAGCACGGCCGCCTTTGCCCTCAATTAGAAGTTCCACTGCTCTCGCACCCAATCTGCTGGCAAGCACCCGATCTGCGGCAGATGGCGACCCCCCCCGTTGAATATGTCCCAATACTGAAACTCTTGTGTCGAGGTTGGTGGCATCCTTTAGCTGCTTAGCAAACTCACCACCGCTGCATACACCCTCTGCGACCACAATAATACTATGCTTTTTCCCGCGCTCTTGTCCTTTTCTTAAACGATCAGCAATTTCGTCCATGTTGTAATTCTCTTCTGGAATTAGAATCGTTTCCGCTCCTCCGGCAAGCCCTGCCCACAATGCAATATCACCGGCATCTCGCCCCATTACCTCAATAATAAAAGTTCTTTCGTGCGAGGTAGCCGTGTCGCGAATTTTATCTATTGCATCAATGACTGTATTTAATGCCGTGTCAAAACCGATTGTCATATCAGTTCCCGGAATGTCATTATCGATCGTACCCGGTACACCAACACAAGGATAGCCAAGCTCTGTCAATGCCTTCGCACCACGATATGATCCGTCACCGCCAATGACGACAAGTCCTTCAATACCATGGGCCTTTAACTGTTCAATTCCTTTTTGCTGGCCCCCTGTTGTTTTAAATTCCGGGCAGCGGGCCGATTGAAGCATCGTTCCTCCGCGATGAATGATATCTCCAACTGAACCGAGCTCAAGCTTTTTTATATTTCCGCAAATTAACCCTGAGTAACCACCGTAGATGCCATAAACTTCAACATTGTGATAAATGGCTTTTCGAACAACAGCGCGGATTGCTGGGTTCATTCCCGGTGAATCCCCGCCGCTTGTCAGCACCCCAATTTTTTTCATGGTAATCACCTCATTAATAGGATAAAGGTACTATGTAAGCCTCATTAAGAAGAATGGTTTATAATTACATTTGTTTTCCTTCTTCTATTATTAACATAAAACCCTTGAATATTAATAAAATATCACGAAGAAATAGCCATAACAACTATGTCACTAGCCATTTTATAATAGACGGAATAGTTCGTTAACTGAAAGCGTTTCATATCATAATGAGAACGTTGTCATGGGTTTTGCAGCCATTTTTTTATGAACTTTTTGTGAATGCCCAACGAAAAAACGTGCCCAAATGAGCACGCATTTTCCTTAATTTACTCCAATGTATTCATTTATCAATCCAAACTCTCCAATTGTTCTAAAACGCTTGTATCGATCAGCAATTAATTGGTCAGCAGAAAGCTTCAAAAGCTCCTCCAAAGATTTGATTAGGACAGGTTCAATTTCCGCAGCTTGTCCTTGCACATTCTTGTGGGCACCGCCCTTAATTTCTGGAACGATATCATCGATAACACCTAGTTCCTTGAGGTCAGGCGCCGTGATTTTCATAGATTCTGCAGCATTTTTAGCGTAGGCAGCGTCCTTCCATAAAATTGCCGCCGCTCCCTCAGGTGAAATGACTGAGTAGGTGGAGTTTTCAAGCATGTAAATCCGGTTGCCTACACCTAGTCCAAGCGCGCCGCCGCTTCCGCCTTCACCAATGACAATACAGATAACTGGTACTTTCAATCCTGCCATTTCGAAAAGGTTACGGGCAATTGCTTCACTCTGTCCCCGCTCTTCTGCTGCTTTACCAGGGTATGCCCCTTTCGTATCAATAAAACAAATAATTGGACGATTGAATTTATTTGCCTGATTCATAAGCCGTAAAGCCTTTCTGTAGCCCTCAGGATGTGGCATTCCAAAGTTTCTGCGGATATTTTCTTTCGTATCCTTTCCCCGCTGATGGCCTATTACTGTTACAGGCAACCCTTTAAATTTGGCAATCCCGCCAACAATCGCTTCATCATCGCCAAAAGTCCTGTCCCCATGGCATTCAAAGAAATCGTCAAAGAGATAGGAAATGTAATCCAAGGTTGTTGGCCTGTTAGGATGGCGGGCTATTTGCACCCGGTCCCACGGTTTAATATTTTCATATATATCCCGTTCCAGCTTCTCCAATCGGGCCTCTAATTTATTGATTTCCGAACTTAAATCCACATCAGTAGTATCTGTAAATTCCTTAAGCTCAGCTATTTTTTTCCTCAGTTCATTGATCGGGCGTTCAAATTCTAATTCGCTTGCCATTCAAACACACCCCCTGGCTGATGAATATCAAGTATCGTTGCAATTTTCTCTGCCAATTCTAGTCGGGAAATGATGGCATCAAGCTGCCCATGTTTTAACAAAAACTCTGCCGTTTGAAAGTCTTCCGGCAATTTTTCGCGGATTGACTGCTCAATCACCCTGCGTCCCGCAAAACCGATTAATGCTCCAGGTTCGGCAAGGTTATAATCACCCAATGATGCAAAGCTTGCAGACACCCCGCCAGTTGTCGGATGGGTCATAATTGAAATGATTAAACCGCCATTGTCGCTGAATTTCTTTAAAGCAACACTTGTTTTCGCCATTTGCATCAAACTTAGTGCACCTTCCTGCATTCTAGCTCCGCCCGATGCTGTAAAAATAACAAATGGAACGGACAATTCATCCGCTTTTTCAATCGCTAAGGTAATTTTTTCGCCGACAACCGATCCCATACTGCCCATTCGGAAGGTTGAATCCATAACGGACAAAACGATTTTATGGCCGTTAACTGTACCAACCCCAGTGACAACCGCTTCATTTATATTGGTTTTTTTGCGGTCCTTTTCAACCTTTTCTAGATAGTCGGGAAAATTCAAAGGATTCTTTGAAATCATATTTTCGTTGAATTCCTCGAAGCTTCCTTCATCAAGAAAACTTTCAATACGCTCCTTTGAATTCATGGGAAAATGATGTCCGCAATGAAGACAAACCTTTAAGTTTTTTGAAAGTTCTTTTGTATACATAATTTTTTTGCATGAAGGACATTTTGTCATTATTCCTTCAGGAACGTCGCTTTTCGCCGCTTCTGTAGGAATGGTTGCGTATTTCTTCTTTTTTGTCTGGTTTTTGGAAAATAAATCTTTAAGCGCCAAAAATTAAACCTCCTTGTATGGAATTTTGGCTGATGACGATAATCTATCAGCAGTCTTTCTAACAATTGTCTTTCTCATACATATACCGATAGGTGGCCAGACCACTGAAGGATTTAAAAATGCCCTATGTAGGGGGCTTGTATAATTTACTATAAAATAAAAAAAGTTCAAAATCTGTTGCTTTCTGTCGTTAGACAGATGACAATTTTCGTAGTTGGCCGTATGCCAAAAAGACCTTCATTTCGTCTTTATCAGCCATTGCATCCAATAAATATAGATAGTCTTCACGCTTGTACTCTACAGGAGAAGAAGATAACGAATGATAGTAATCCTTTAAGATTTCCCAAATCTTAAAAAAAAGATGGTTGTCTGCGGCTTCAAAAATCTGATAAAAAAATTCATCATCCTGGAATCCTTCTGACTCCGTCACCCAATCTTTCACGGCAGCGATATTCAATCGGTCCATTCTTTTCAGTGCGAGGCGCAGACCATCCATTTCAATAAAGTTTTTTGTTTCGAAGACATCCAGTTTTGCTTTTTCATCCTGCAAAATAAACGTGCTGAGAAGCTGGACCAATTGATTACCCCGGAAGTCACGAAGATAAGTACCCTCCCCCCGGCGTGTTTCAATTAAACCTAACAGTTCCAAAGCTCTCAGTGCTTCTCTAACGGAAGAGCGCCCGACATTCAGGCGCTCAGACAGTTCACGTTCCGAAGGAATTTTATCCCCCTGCTTTAGTCCATCATCCGTTATCATTTCTCTTAGCTGTTTTAAAATCTCTAGGTACACTTTAGAATTGCTCACGAAAGAATCACTCACTTTTGCCAATTAGAGCGAGCCTTTTTGTTTTTTCCTTTATTTCTTCAGGATCTACTTTTATCCGTGCTACACCTGTTTCCATAGCAGCTTTTGCTACTGCAGCGGCAACATTAGGAGCAACCCGCGGGTCAAATGGCCCCGGAATGACATAGTCTGCATTGATTTCCTCTTCCTTAATCAAACCAGCAATGGCTTCAACAGCAGCAATTTTCATTTTTTCATTAATATGGGTAGCCCGAACATCAAGTGCTCCGCGGAAAATCCCAGGGAATGCAAGAACATTGTTTACCTGATTTGGAAAATCAGAACGTCCAGTTCCCACCACTTTTGCCCCTGCTTCTTTCGCTTCATCAGGCATAATTTCCGGAACCGGGTTTGCCATCGCAAAAATAATCGGATCAGTATTCATGGATGCAACCATTTCTTTCGTTAATGAACCCGCAGCGGAAACTCCGATGAATACATCGGCACCCTTAATTACATCCTTCAGGCTTCCTGCCAAGCTGTCGCGGTTCGTATACTTCGCCACTTCAGCCTTCACATTGTTCATGCCTTCAGGACGGCCTTCGTATATCGCACCTTTAGTGTCACACATGATGATGTCTCTTACACCATAGCTAAATAACAATTTTATAATGGCAATCCCTGCAGCTCCTGCACCATTAGCAACGACTTTAATCTCCGTCATTTTCTTGCCTGTCAGCTTTAAAGCATTGACAAGTCCTGCCACGGTTACAATAGCTGTCCCATGCTGGTCATCATGGAACACTGGAATATTCGCTTCCTTCTTTAGTCTTTCCTCAATGACAAAGCAATTTGGGGCGGCAATATCTTCAAGATTTACCCCACCAAAGGTAGGTTCTAAAAGCTTAACAGTCTCAACAATTTTGTCTACATCGGTGGTGTTTAAACAAATTGGAAAGGCATCAACGCCAGCAAAGCTCTTAAACAAGACCGCTTTACCCTCCATTACCGGCAGCGCTGCTTCAGGGCCAATATTGCCAAGTCCAAGTACGGCTGTTCCGTCAGAAACAACTGCAACCATATTCCCTTTCATTGTATAGTCGTAGACAGTTTCCGGTTTTTCATAAATATCCTTACAAGGTTCCGCTACACCTGGAGAATAGGCTAAGCTTAAATCCTGTGCATTTCTTACTGGCACCTTCGATTTCGACTCTAATTTCCCTTTATTAATTCGATGCATATGTAATGCTTCTTCTCTTAAAGTCAAGACTGTCACCCCGCAAATGAATAAAAAAATAAAATAAATTCCCCGTTTTAACATTGGTGGTCAGACCACACATGTCTCCTTACCACTATAACATATCTTCGAAAGTTGTAAAGATTTAATCTTTCAGGACTACATTATGACCACCCAATAAATCCTTTAAGGATTGGATGATTTCCGGATGGGGGTTAATATTTATTTCCGCGCCTAATCTTACAGTTTTCTTTGTGGTTTCATAATGCATGACTACCGTTGCATTACCCTTATTTCTACTTAGAAGCTTGTTTAATTCTTGGAGAGTCCTTTCATTTTCCTTGTCTTGGGTGATTTTTAAATACAGCACAGGCTGTCTGTCTGCATGCGCATCCAGCCATTTCTCGATTTCTGTAACTTGTTGAATAATCAATTGCTGCTTTCCATCACGTTCTTCGACTTTCCCTTCAAGCAGGGCAAAGCATCCTTCCCCTAAGTATTGGGAAAATTTTCGGTATGCATCAGGAAAAACGACCGCCTCCATTTCACCGGTTGGATCACTTATAGTTAAAAAGGCCATTGATTCCCCTTTTTTCGTCCGGATTGATTTTTTGGATGTAATGTAGACTCCTGCTGCCGCCTTCCTGCCCTGGCTATTTAATTGAAATAAGGCTTGAGCACCTGCCCGTCTAAGCTTTTTTTCATAAATAGAGATTGGGTGATCAGAAAGATATAAACCAAGCGCCTCTTTTTCATAGGAAAGCTTTATTTGTTGGGTCATTTCATCAACCTGCACATATTTCGGTTTCGGAATCATTTCATCCTCGAACATATCAATTTGATTTGTGTCATCCATTTTAAATATTTGCGCATGCTCAATCGCAACATCCAGACTGGCCAAGAGCACGGCCCGGTCCTCCCCAAATTCATCAAAACTGCCGGAATAGACCAGATATTCAAGTGTTTTGCGATTGATTGCCTTTCCCGATACCCTGATACAAAAATCAAATAAATCGCTAAACTTCTTTCGTTTTCTCGCTTGAAAAATTTCCTTCAAAGCAGCCGCCCCGACCCCGCGGATGGCCCCCAGACTATAGCGGATTTTCCCTTTCTCCACTTGAAATAAATAAGTACTCAAATTAATGGAAGGAGACAGAATAGCGATTTCCTTTTGTTTTGCTTCTAAAATATACTGGCCGATTTTCGCTTCGTTTCCGATGGCGGAGGTAAGCAGGCCAGCCATAAAGTGAACCTGATAATTGGCTTTTAAAAAGGCGAGCTGATAGGCAATTAAGCTATAAGCCACCGCATGGCTGCGATTAAACCCATAATTGGCGAATCGGACAATCAAATCATATATTTCATTCGCCAAAGCTTCGCTGTATCCCTTCTTCAGCGCGCCTCGGACAAAATGCTGACGCTCTTTATCCAACACTTCTTTTTGTTTCTTCCCGACCGCTCTTCTTAACAGATCTGCTTCACCAAGGGAAAATCCTGCCATGATGGAAGCAATCTGCATAATTTGTTCTTGATAGACAATGACCCCGTACGTATTCTCAAGGATTGTCTGAAGGTCAGGATGCGGATAATCAATTTTCTGCAGGCCATGCTTCCTGTCAATAAAAAGCGGGATATTTTCCATCGGACCCGGCCTGTACAAAGCATTGACAGCGACAATATCCTCAAAACGAGTCGGCTTCAGGCGTGTTAACACCTTCCTCATTCCCTCTGATTCAAGCTGAAAAATACCTGTTGTTTCGCCTTGAGCTAATAGATTGAAGGTTTTTGCATCATCAAGCGGAATAGAGCCAATATCCAATCTCCTTCCTGTGTGGCGATAGATGGAAGATAGGATCGTTTCAATTAACGATAAATTTCTAAGCCCCAAGAAGTCCATTTTGAGCAGGCCCAGTTCCTCTAAGTATTCCATAGAAAACTGGGTTAAAAAAATCTCACCTGATCCTTGCTGAATCGGAATTAAGTCGATTAACGGCTTCTCACTGATGACAACACCTGCAGCATGCGTTGAGGTGTGACGGGGCAGCCCTTCCAGTTTCAGCGCTGTATTAAACAATCGGCTATTTAAAGGAGTCTCCTGGATGAATTTCCGTAAACCTTCCGATTCCTTATAGGCATCCTTTAAGGTTAGACCCGGGCGAGAAGGAATAAGCCTTGACATATAATCCAACTCTTTCGTATTTAGACCAAACACCCTGCCGACATCCCTTAAGGCCGCTTTCGCAGCAAGTGTACCGAATGTAGCAATTTGTGCAACATGCAGCTCTCCATATTTTTGTGCCACATATTCAATGACCTCATCCCGGCGATGGTCGGGAAAATCGATATCAATATCAGGCATGGAAATCCGTTCAGGATTTAAAAATCTCTCAAATAACAGATTATGCTCAAGCGGGTCAACATCGGTTATGTATAACACATAGGCGACCAGGGACCCAGCAGCAGATCCCCTGCCCGGTCCGGTTAAAATCCCCTTTTCCCGTGCGTATCTCATAAAATCCCAAACAATTAAAAAATAATTGCTGAACTGCATCCGCTTAATTACATTCAATTCATAGGCCAAGCGGTCCAAGTACTTCGTTGATGGTTCCTCCGAAATTCTTTCCTTTAAACCTTTTTGACAAAGTTTTTCCAGATACTCTTCGGCAGGTATGCCGTTTTCCGTTGGAAAGGAAGGCAGGTATGTTTTGTCTAAATTTATGTTTATATTACAACGTTCAGCAATCCTAAGCGTATTTTCCAGCGCCTCCGGGAAATCCGCAAAGCACTCAGCCATTTCAGCGGAACTTTTTAAATAGAATTGGTCACTGCCCAGCTGCTGCCGATGGTCGTCCTGCAATTTGTCGCCATTCTTAATGGCTAACAGACATTCATGAGCAAACATATCTTCTTTTTCCAAATAATAGACTTGATTGGTGGCTGCGAGCGGGATATTCCATTCTTTTGAAAGCCGGAGAAGCGGTTCCCTAAGTGTTTTTTCCTGTTCAAGCTGATGGTCTTGAAGGGCAAGATAAAAATTGCCGCAGCCAAAAATACCGGAAAGTTCAAGAGCAAGATCTTTGGCCAAAGCCACTTCGTTTGTTAATAAAGCCTGCTCAATCTCGCCTTCTATTCCCGGTGTAATGGCAATGAGCCCCTTAGAATAAGCCTTGAGCCATTTGTGAGGAATTCCATTTTCAGCCTTTGTTTGCACGGCACTGGATATTTTTAATAGATTCTTATAGCCTGCGTCATTTTCCGCTAACAACACAAGTGGATACGTTTCTTCTTCCATCCGTTCACTTTCGATATCCACCGTCAGTCCGATAATTGGTTTTATTTGCTGTTTTTTGCAAAGCTTATAAAATTCAATCGTCCCGTACATAACATTCCGGTCGGTTAATGCCAGCGTTCGAAATCCTTTGTTTCGGGCATTCTCCACTAAATCGGATACAGACGCCGTGCTGGTCAATAAACTATACGCACTATATACATGAAGGTGAATAAAAGACATCCGGTCACACCTCTCATTCTACTTTTATCTTACTTCCATTATAAAACTTGATATGAAAAAAAGAAAATATGTTCTATTTTTCACTGCCAACTCATATTAAATTGCACTTGTCCATATAAATGTATAAAGATCATTTGGCTAGACAAAGGCGGTTGAAGGAATGAAAGAACTTGGTTTTTTTCCAGCTTTTATCGAAAGCTATTTTATTGCCTTGGGAGTTGTGCTGGGAGGTTCGCTTATTGGGGGGATTGCCTCCTTTATAACTGGACAGCCTCCATTAACAACAGTTTACCGATTATCATCCGCCCTTAGAATTTGGGCGATTGTAGCGGCGATAGGAGGAACTTTTGATGCGGTTTATACATTTGAACGCGGTTTTTTAAACGCCGATACGAAAGACCTATTTAAGCAATTTCTATTAATTCTTTCGGCCTTGGGCGGTGCCCAGACAGGTGCACTGATCATTAACTGGCTGACCCAGGAGCATATTTCGTCATGAGAATTCCGCCTTATTACCGCAGACCTTCGTGGCAGCGTTTTATTTCCGGAATGGCCGTTGGCGGTGCCATCAGCTGGTGCATATTTTTATATATTTATGGAGTTTTTCAAGAGGACAATGCAAAATTAATCAGAAAGCAGCAGAAGGATATAGCAGAGTTAAAAGACGACGTTAAAATTTGGCAGCAAGATTACGCTGAATTGAATAATAAAAATTTAGGAAAAATCACGATTGAAAAAATAAATATCCGAATAACCAACTGGGAGAAATACAAACTAGATCAATTCAGTGTTTTTCAAACAGAGGAAGCAGTCAGAGATGATATCAAAATAGTGCTGGCCAAAGATTTGGAAACAGTCGCTAAGAGCAAAGACATGCTGAAAAAAATCATCGAAAACAAACCATATGAATTAAACGAAAAGCGCTACCGGCTTAAGGTAAAGGAAATGGTTATCTATACGACACTGACCATTCAATTGGAAATGGAATTTGCTGAATGAAAACTCGTCGATTGGCGAGTCCGATAGGACGAATACAGGGACGTAGTTGAATTCATGCGTTAGGAAATAATAAATTTGTGAAAATTTATTATTTCCTATTAACCGAATAAAGAAACGGCCGCTGCCAGGCCGTTTCTTTGTGTATTATTTACAAACCGCATGTAGTTCTCTAAGCACATTATCTACTTCATCCCAAGAATAGATGGAGGCACCTGCCGCTAACGGATGGCCTCCTCCGTTAAACTTCCTAGCGACCACATTGATGACCGGTCCCTTTGAACGCAGCCGCACCCTTATTTGGTCGCTTTCCTCAATGAAGAAAACCCATGCTTTAATCCCTTTTACATCGCCTAAGGTACTGACTAATAATGACGCTTCCGCAGGTCTTGCCTGGTATTCCTCAAGCAATTCCTTTGTCAGTCTCACTGCTGCAACTCCGTTTTCTTGCATTTCAAAGTTCTGCAATATGTACCCATTTAACTTAATAATATTTGGTTCTAGTTCATACATTCTGTCAAACAACTCTGTACGCGAGAAATTAAAGTGGATCAACTCTCCCGCATAGGCAAATGTCTTGTCCGTTGTACTCGGAAACAGAAATCTTCCGGTATCCCCGACGATGCCGCCGAATAACAGCCTTGCTGCTTCATCATTTATTTTTAGCCCTTTTTCTTTTCCATCTAAATAAAATTCATAAATCATTTCGCTGCAAGAACTAGCAGCCGTATCGACCCAGAGTAAATCGCCATACGGATCTTCATTTGGGTGATGATCGATTTTAATCAGCATATCCCCCTTAGTATAGCGCTTATCGTCAATCCTTTCTTGATTGGCTGTATCGCAGACGATCACCAGTGCGCCCTCATAAACTTCTTCTGCGATTTCATCCAACCTTCTCATAAAGTGAAGAGTCGGCTCCTCCTGCCCTACCGCATAAATATTCTTCTCCGGAAAAGACGCCTTTAAGATAGCTGCCAGTCCGCCCTGTGAACCATAGGCATCAGGATCAGGACGAACGTGGCGATGGATAATAATCGTGTCATATTGTTTGATTGTTTCCAGTATTTTCTCTTTCATATATTCTCCTTTTCAACCATCCTTTTATAAACATTGTAGCATTTCCCTTCAAATACAGGTAAAATATTAGGTGATTTTTAAAATTGGAGGAACATTAGATGCTAGGTTTGGTTTTTCTTATCGTTATTTTATTTGCTTTTTATTTATTTTATAAAACAAAATATATCCGGAGCAACCGTCCTGTTGAAAAGAAATGGCTTTCCGCTAAGTCCAATATTGCCCTCGGACTTTTTGTCCTTATGTTTGGGATTAATACCATCTTTCTTTCCACCTCAACTGCGTCTTATATCGTTGCAGCCATATTCATTATATATGGAGTCTTATTTAGTTGGGTAGGATTCAAAAAGTATAAGCATTACCATCGGTTTGCTATTGAAGAAGCTGAAATGCTTGAGGCAGAAAAATAATATAATTATAGCCGCTCCCTAAATACGAAGGAAGCGGCTATTTGTCATGTTATCTGTCAATCAATTGGCACATCATCATTGCTTTTCCGACAAGAACGCCTTCATTAAATACTTCCACGTCTACCTTTCCAAACTTTCGACCTACTTCCAGCACTCTTGGATAGATTTCCAATGTACTTTCCATTTGAACGGGTTTAATAAAGTAAATTGTCATATTTTCGACGACAAGATCGCCTTTTTTATAGCTTCTCAGCACTCGGTTAGCGGCGTCGGAGACGATGGTCGTAAATACACCATAGGAAATGGTTCCAAGGTGATTTGTCATTTGCGGGGTCACTTCACAGGTAAATGCATCTTCCCCTTTATCTTTCCCCTGTAAAATTCCTATTTGATTGGTGACAATATCATCAAGAGTTACCCCCACCTGTGGCTGCCGCTGGTTCATTTGCAGTGCCTTCAGGACATCCTGCCTGCTGATCAGACCGTCTAGGTGATTGGAGTCGTCCGCTACAGGAAGTACCTCTATCCCTTCCCAGACCATCATATGCGCCGTTGAAGCAATACTTGTTTTACCGTTTACAGTCATAGGCTGCCTTGTCATTATTTTATCAATCGTTATATCCATATCCTGACCCAAAACATCTTTGCTTGTTACCATCCCCTGAATTCTCATGTTATGGTCAACAACAGGGTAGCGGCTATGTGTAGTTTGCTGGTTTAATTCATGCCACCTTGAAACCTTATCGGTTGATTTTAAATAATAAGTCTCCGATAAAGGTGTTAAGATATCTTCTACTAAAATTATTTCTTTTTTAATTAATTGGTCGTAAATCGCCCGATTTATCATCGTAGCAACAGTAAAAGTGTCGTAGCTTGAAGAGATTACCGGAAGCTCAAGTTCGTCTGCTAGTCGTTTAACTTGCTCCTCCGTGTCAAAGCCTCCGGTAACGAGTACGGCTGCTCCAGCTTTCAACGCAAGCTCATGGGCCTGTGTCCGATTTCCGACGATTAACAGATTTCCTGCCTCAGTGTAGCGCATCATCGCTTCCAATTTCATAGCACCGATCACAAATTTATTGAGCGTTTTATGCAGTCCCGTTCTTCCGCCCAATACTTGACCGTCGACAATGTTGACCACTTCCGCAAAGGTGAGTTTTTCAATATTTTCCTTTTTCTTCCGTTCAATCCGAATCGTGCCAACCCGTTCTATCGTACTGACATAGCCTTTATTCTCGGCTTCTTTAATGGCACGATAAGCAGTTCCTTCGCTGACACTCATTGCTTTGGCAATTTGCCTGACAGAGATTTTCTCCCCGATTGGCAGTCCATCAATATATTCTAAAATTTGTTCATGCTTTGTCGCCAAGACCTTCACCCTTTATAATCAAATTCCAATCTAACCGTATCCGAAAATGTCTCCAATTTCATTATAGAGTTAAAAAAGTCCTGATTCAATGCGGATTCTCTAAATAGAAATCCCGCTCTTTAATGAAAAGAGCGGGATTTCTTCTTTAATTGCCCCAATTGCTGCTTTAAGATTTGCCTTTTTGGTGTATAAAGAAGTGCGGTAAGATTTCCGGCAATGACCATTAGAGCAAATCCTAGCCAAGCGATTGAAAAGATTCCTTGCGTCCCCCCAGCAGTTACCGAAAGCCTAGGAACCGCAAAATACAGCATAAGTGCTGCCAGTAAAATACATAGTAAATATCTATTCTTTTTCATCTTCCTTCCTCCTTAACAGACTGCTTGTTTCATTTTTATGCTATAAGGAGGAAAAAAAGTAGTTAAATTTCGATTGCTTCACCCGGGTTTAACACTTTTCCATTTTTCTCTTCAAGTAATTCAATGAATCGATTAGGATCCTGCTTGATTGGCGGGAATGTATTGTAGTGAATTGGCACCACTGTTTTTGCCTGCAATAGCTTAGCCGCATAGGCAGCATCCTCGGGTCCCATTGTAAAATTATCGCCAATCGGCAAGAAGGCAACATCAATCGGATGACGTTCGCCAATCAACTTCATGTCGGAAAACAATCCGGTATCGCCTGCATGGTAAATGGTTTTTCCTTCACTGCTAAATAAAACTCCTGTCGGCATGCCGCAATAAATGATTTCATTGTTGTGTGTTGCGTAGCCTGAACCATGAAAGGCCTGGGTCAGTTTAACTGTTCCAAAATCAAAATGATACGCACCGCCGATATTCATTCCATGTGTTTCAACGCCCTGCCAGCTAAGATATGTAGTCAGGTCGGCATTAGCAACAACAAGTGACCTGCATCTTTTGGCGATAGCCACAGTATCACCGACATGGTCATTATGTCCATGCGTTAAAATAATCACATCTGCATGCACTTCCTCGGCCTTTAAATCTGTTAAGCTATTTCCTGTAATAAACGGATCAATTAAAATCGTTTTTCCATTCGTGTTAATTTGGACGACAGAATGGCCGTGATAAGAAATTTTCATTTCCATTACCCCTTTCAAAATTATATTAACTACTTCCATAAAAGTTTAGGAAATCCTTCCACAATATACCCATATCTTTTCTGATTTAGCACATCATAAGTTCAGATTGTTTACAATTAATTTTTCAATTGTTACTCTCAAATAGAAAATGATTTTTTAAGGGAGGCACTATTAATGAATCAACGAATTGAAAAGCTGCAAATCTGGATGAAGGAAAATGATATTCAAGTAAGCTTTGTTACTTCATCGGAAAATGTATTTTACTTAAGCGGCTACTATACAGACCCGCATGAACGATTGCTTGCTCTTGCTGTCTTTCAAGAAGAAGAGCCGTTTTTGGTTTGTCCGGAAATGGAGATTTACAATGCAAAAAATGCCGGCTGGCAGCATGAAATCATTGGCTTTAACGACATTGTCAATCCATGGGATATGATTGTAAATGCGATTAAGAAGCGCGGAATTGCTGTTGGAAAGGCAGCAATCGAAAAAGAACACATGAATGTGGAACGCTATGAACAGCTTTCGGAATTATTCCCAAATGCAGCGTTCATTTCTGCCGAAGAAAAATTAAGACTTCTCCGCATGATTAAGGATGCAAAAGAATTAAAAGCGATTGAAGAGGCGTGCGCCCTTGCAGATTACGCAGTTCAGTTTGGCGCCAGTGAAATTAAAGAAGGGAAAACCGAGCTTGATGTTCTTAACGCCCTTGAATACGCACTAAAGCAAAAAGGCGTAAAAGAAATGTCGTTTTCAACTATGGTGTTAACTGGTGCGAACGCCGCCTCTCCACACGGCAATCCAGGCATGACCAAAATTAAAAAAGGCGATTTCATCTTATTTGATTTGGGCGTTGTCGTCGACCGCTATTGTTCTGATATTACAAGAACAGTTGCTTACGGGGATATTAACGATAAGCAAAAGGAAATCTATGATACGGTATTAAAAGCGCAGTTAGCCGCATTAGAGGCAAGCAGGCCTGGTGTAACAGCAGCGGAAGTTGATTTGACTGCCCGAAGAATCATCGCAGATGCAGGCTATGGAGAATATTTTCCACATCGGCTTGGCCATGGGCTGGGAATTAGCATCCATGAATATCCTTCCATAAAGGAAACAAACAAGCTTGTTCTTCAAGAAGGGATGGTATACACTATTGAACCGGGCATCTACGTTCCTGGTATTGCGGGCGTACGCATTGAAGATGATGTGTATGTTACAGCCGATGGAGCGAGAGCATTAACAAAATTTCCGAAAGAGTTACAAATAATAAATTAACCAGTTTGGATTTTTTTAACATTGAACTGTAGAATGATTTGATGTAACATACAAATACAGGCTGCGTTGTACGTAACAATAATAAAGTTTTAACCTTTAAGCTGTTATAGGGAGTTTAAACATCGAAGCTGGAATGACAAGCCTCTGTCTATATGACGTGGAGGACACGCAGAAAAGCTTCTGAAAACACCCACTTTGAGGAGTGGTGGTTTAAAACTTTCTTATATGAGGTACGGCAAATGCGGCTTTTTAATTTGGGTCTTTCTCACCAGCTTCCATATGAAGCTGGTTTTTACTTTTCAATACAAAAGGGAGAACGCGCTTTGGCGGCCTCCCTTTTTTCATGTTCCTTACTGGCCAAGTAAGCCTTTTGCTTCTTTGTATTCCAGCCCTTGAGCCTCGGCAACCGCCTTATAGGTTACATATCCGTCTAGTGTATTGATACCTTTTAATAATGCTTCATTTTCTAAACTGGCCTGTCGGTAGCCTTTATTGGCAATCTGAACGGCATAAGGAACGGTTACATTTGTTAAAGCAATGGTCGAAGTTCTCGGAACAGCTCCCGGCATGTTGGCAACAGCATAATGGACAACACCATGTTTAATATAAGTCGGATTATCGTGGGTGGTGATTTTGTCGGTTGTTTCAAAAATTCCGCCTTGGTCGATCGCGATGTCCACCACGACACTCCCTGATTTCATTGTCTTAATCATTTCTTCCGTTACTAGCCTCGGGGCTCTCGCACCGGGTATTAATACCGCCCCAATTACTAAATCTGATTCCTTTACTGCTTCAGCAATATTATAAGGGTTTGACATTAACGTTGTGACTTCTGAGCCAAAAATATCATCTAATTGGCGAAGGCGGTCTGGATTCAAATCAATGATTGTCACTTTTGCTCCCAAACCAATCGCCATTTTGGCTGCATTTGTCCCCGCAACGCCACCGCCAATAATTGTCACCGTTCCTCTTTGGACACCAGGTACACCGGACAGAAGGATTCCCTTGCCGCCATAAACCTTTTCTAAAAATTGCGCACCAACTTGGGCCGCCATTCTTCCTGCAACCTCACTCATTGGTGTTAACAATGGAAGGCTTCCGTTTGCCAGCTGGACCGTTTCATATGCGATACCAACCACTTTGTTTTCGATTAAAGCCTTTGTTAAATCGGGTTCAGGCGCTAGATGCAAATATGTAAACAGGATCAGACCTTCCCGAAAATATTTATATTCACTTGGAATCGGTTCTTTCACCTTCATAACCAAATCCATTGACCAAGCTTTGTCTGCAGATTCAGTTAATTTAGCCCCAGCCGCCAAATAATCATCATTGGTGAATCCAGACCCCAGTCCGGCTCCTTTTTCAATGTAAACCTCATGGCCGTAGTTTACCAAATTGCTTACTCCTGCTGGAGTCATGGCCACACGATTTTCATTGTTTTTCACTTCTTTAGGTACTCCAATTAGCATTTTCCATACCTCCCAATCTATTTGTTAAAGATGCCCTGCCATATTAGGCAAGGCATTCATATTTTAATAGTAATAGCCAGATGGATATCCATAGTATGGGTATCCATAACTGTATCCATACAGTGATAACAAGGCTCCTGGGGCCACCCACGTCAAGAACGGGGCACCAAAGCCGAAACCGTAAGGGCGTCCAACTCCAAAACCGCCATATGACCAAAGCTACCATGGTGAAATCCTCCGTACCCAAAGCCAAGGTGAATCCTCGGGTCACTTGGGTCTGTTATATGATGGTTTATATCTACTATGGTATGATTGGGCATAATATTCATGACGTGATACGCTGCTTCTCTCCCCATTTTTTAAATTTCTTTCTCATAATTCACTAAAGAATATGCGTACGCGGAGGTAAATTCTTGGGTAAATGCCCTTTCCGGAAGAATTTCATAGACTAATGTACATTAATAAGGGCTGCCTAAAACTTTCATTAGCCTTTTATTTTAGTTATTTTCTTTAACAATTCACTGTGTTAATTTGTTATATGACTATTAATATAAAGGCTAATAGACAGGTCTGTTGATTTGCGCTCCAGGGGCTCGCTTTCCGCGGGCGTTGCGGGGAGCCTCCTCGGCGCTGAAGCGCCTGCGGGGTCTCTCCTGCACCGTACTCCCGCAGGAGTCTCGCCCCTTCCGCTCCAATCAACAGGTGTATTGAATAAAAACTTCAACTCACAAGATTAAGCAGCTATTTTCTTGCCCGAAGAACAATGAAGGACAAATCGAAGGAACCCAAGCAGGAAATCTCCCTCATAAGGCCGATGAAGGACAAAATCGAAGGAACCCAAGAATTAAATATCCCTCATAAGGCTGAGGAGGGACAAAATCGAAGAAACCCAAGAATTAAATATGTCCCTCATAAAGGCGACACACTTAGCAAGGTTCGAAAAAGTGTGTGGCGATAATTTAGGTTAATCCGCCACCCTGTTGATTGGAGCGGAGGGCACTCGACTCCTGCGGGATCGAGAGGTCACTGGAGACCCCGCAGGCGCTTTATAGCGCCGAGGAGGCTCCAGGACCTCCCCGCGGAAAGCGAGTGCCCGGAGAGGAAATCAACAGGCCAGTTAGCAGAGACAATCAATTTAAAAGAAACGATAATTTAGATTTAGACAAAAAAGTGCCTCCGCCATTTTCCTATTCATCAATTGCTGAAAAATCTTCTTTTGTCGCTAACGCCGTTCCTTCGCCAATAAAACCGCTGTTATAAGAATTCATAATTTGTTCACTTACCTCAATTGCCCCATTTTCATCAAACTCAAATGAAAATTGCTTATTCGGATCAAATTTAGTCATTTACCCCACCTCTTTTTATGTTAGTTACTTCATTATTGTTCGAAAAATTGCAACAATTATTCGTTGTTAAATATTGTATAATCAAGGTGAGGAGATGATAATCATGGGACTTAAATATCAACATATTTTAGTAGCGATAGACGGGTCGAAGGAAGCAGATTGGGCTTTTAAAAAGGGGATTGAAGTCGCAAAAAGGAACAATTCCAGCCTTCTATTAGTTCATGTCATTGATACTAGATCATTTGCCTTAATTGAAGCCTATGACACGGTTGTTGGAGAAAGAGCAGAGAAACTAGCCAAGGATATGCTCGAAAACTACCAAAAACAGGCAGAGGATGCAGGTCTCTCTAATGTTCAGTATGAAATTGATTTCGGTTCTCCTAAAGTAAGAATTCCTAGGGATTTGGCTATGAAGCATAATGTAGATTTAATTATTTGCGGTGCAACTGGAATGAATTTGGTGGAAAGATTCTTTATTGGCAGCGTTTCTGAACATATTACCCGTTACGCGCCATGTGATGTTCTCATCGTCCGTACCTCAAAAGATATAGAATAAAGACATACTGCACGAAGCTAGATAGGCTTCGTGCTTAATTTTGAACTTTTTTGCGTGAATGCACCATAGATGTATAGTAAAATAAAATCAACCTATAATTGATTTTTGGAGGCTTCTATGAAAGAGGACTTTACATTCGACTCACGTCTTGGCATTTATATACCTGATTTACGAGCGGATTGGGATCAGTACAGCAAAGCAAATCAAGAAGCTATTCTCTATCATTGGGAACGGATACGAGGTTCGATTCCCGACCGAATCGCGGACCTGGAACAGGAAATCAATCATAAGCAAGCACAGCTTGCAGATGAAAATGACTTCCCCCGCTCTTGTCAATTAAACACGGAAATTTCCGAACTGGCTTCCATCATCAATGATTTATGGCTTTGGTACCGGGCAGACCAAAGAGTTTCTGGAAAAGTTCATCACTAAAAAGATAAGGGCCATAACCTCACTGCTGCGTAGTATTAAAGCAGTGCTGGGTAATGGCCCCTTATCATTTCTATAAATCTTTTTTAATTTCTTTTACGACATGGCCGATTTCGGGCAAGATCAGTTTGTTCATAGCGAGTTTTACAGCGCCGGAGGAGCCTGGTGTTGAGAAAACAGCTTTATTTTTAATAACGCCTGCAACTGCCCTTGAAAGTATGGCCGCAGAACCAATATCTTCTTGATAGCTCAGGATGCGAAAGATTTCACCGAATCCGGTCATTTCCTTTTCCAACAGACTTTGAACCGTTTCAATTGTTACATCTCGTTTGGCAATACCTGTTCCGCCATTTGTCAGGATCACATCAATATCACTACGCTCACAGCCTTTCAGTATTTCCTCCTGAATGGGCAGAGCCTCGTCCTTTACAATACAGTATTCAACAACCTTGTGCCCTGCTTCTTCTAGCAAATCCCTCATCAATCTGCCGCTTTTATCCGTCTCTTTGTCCCGTGTATCACTAACTGTAATTACTTTGCAATTCACTTGAACCTGGGCAGATTTTCTATGTTCCTGAATACTCATTCGCCAAACTCCTCTTTTTCTTTTAAATAACGAAGCTGATAGTATTTCTGAGCCAATTCCGTCACCTTTCTCGTCAGTTGATAATTGGCACCTGCTCCAATTGCCATACTGATAAGCGGAACCCCTTGAACAAGTTTTTTTCTGAATAATGTAATGACCACCGCTTTAAACAGCTGCTGAAGTGGCTGCTCAAGCCAGGTGATATCTGTTATCTCTTCTGTTCCTTCATAAAAATAAGGATTTTCATTCTGCTCCAATTCGGTCATTAAAGAGCCCCAGGCATCTTTTTTCATACTTGGCGGCAGCGTCGCTGTATGAAATACCTTTAAAGAAGTCATCAATTCATAGGGAGTGTTTACTTCAAAACCATAGGACATGGCAATTAATTGAACGACTCTTAAATTAATTACTGCAATGGCCGGAATATCCGTCCCAAGCAAAAGTTTCCCGCCGGTTCCTGCCAAACCACCCTGGATAAACGAATATAGACGATGCTTGGCAATTTGCTGTTCAGCTATGTACTGCAATTGATCGAAATCCAATTGCCTTAGGTTTTCTATTTTTTCTGCATTCTTGTTAAAAATCCTCGCGGTGGTGATGATTCTATCCTTTGCATCCATTTGAAGCTGGGAGCCTTGGATAATTCCGTGCAAATGAAACAGCCAGCTGTCAAGACCCGAAAAAAACTGCCTTTGAAGATTCTCTGGCAACATGGAGAAGGACCGGTCCAAATATTTTTCATAGGTTAGTTGAAAGTCGTTTGCTTCATAGCTTAATAAGTTTCTTTCCCAATGCCGGATTTCGGCTAATTTTTTTCTTTCCTGGTCTGTTAACGGCATGCTTCCATCCCACCCTTTGAAAACCTTTTTATTCAGTATATCATATTAAAATTTAATGATAAAAAGGCAAAAGCCGCATTATTTTAGCCTTTGCCTTTTTATTAATTAATGAGATGCCGCTAAGCGCTGCACGTCCCTAGCTATCATAACTTCTTCGTTAGTTGGGATGACCAATACTTTAACAGGTGAATGCGGATAGTTGATAAACGCTTCTTTGCCTCTTACCTTGTTGAGAGCAGGGTCCCAGTAAACTCCCATAAACTCCAGACCTTTTAAAACATTTTCACGAATCACATCGCTATTTTCTCCGATACCTGCTGTAAAAATAATCGCATCTACACCGTACATACGGGCCGCATAGGAGCCTAGGTATTTATGAATTCGATTTGAAAACACGTTCAACGCAAGCTTCGCTCGTTCATTTCCTTGCTTTGCCTCGATTTCTATATCGCGGAGGTCACTTGAAAAACCGGACACGGCCAGCATCCCACTCTTTTTATTTAAAACATCCAATACTTCTTCAGCCGTTTTCCCTGTTTTCTCCATGATATATGGAATAAGAGCAGGGTCAATATTTCCTGAGCGGGTCCCCATCGTAACACCGGCAAGCGGTGTAAAGCCCATGGAGGTATCAATCGACTTACCTCCTTGAATGGCCGTAATACTTGCTCCATTCCCCAAGTGGCAGGAAATTAACCGCAGCTGTTCAATCGGACGGCCTAATAATTCAGCAGCCCGCTGTGAAACATATTTATGGCTGGTTCCATGGAATCCGTACTTACGAATGCCATATTTTTTGTAATATTCATATGGAAGACTATAAAGGTAAGAGCTCGCAGGCATAGTTTGGTGAAATGCGGTATCAAACACCGCCACTGCCGGAACATTTGGAAGCGCCTGTTTGAATGCCTTAATTCCGGTAACATTCGCCGGATTGTGTAATGGGGCTAGCTCCGATAATGCTTCTATTTTATTTAATACCTCATCCGTAATGATAACAGAATCGTTAAATTCTTCTCCTCCATGGACGACGCGGTGGCCAACTCCGTCGATTTTGTTTAAGGATTGGATAATACCAAGTGATGTCAGTTTATCTAGCAGCATTTTAACTGCTACTCCATGATTTGGGATATCAAGTGTCTCTTGAATTTTTTCACCGTTAGCAGTGATATTGAAAATCGAATCATTCAATCCGATTCTTTCAATTAACCCTTTTGTAATGACTTCCTCTTCCGGCATTTCAAATAATTGAAATTTTAAAGAGGAACTACCTGCATTAATTGCGATTATTTTTGCCATTTGCTAAACGCTCCTTTTTTAAACCGAACTATAGACATATACCCACTTTTATTTTGTGCAAACCGTTCTTGTTTATCTCCCTCAACTTCACATTTAAACACTGAAGAACATACATTTCAAGGTCAATTTAAAGTGGCAGCGTTTTCGGCAAATAATAATTAAATTCCCATTTTTCTTAAAATAGAAAAAAGGTTATTTTAACATCACCCCAGGCTGTCGAACAACTTTTGATAGCCTTTTATTCACTAGTTTTAGGCTTTCAACAAGTCTGTTGATTTAGCGCTCCAGGCACTTCGCTTTCCGCGGGCGTGCCGCGGAGTCTCCTCGTCGCTTCACTCCTGCGGGGTCTCCCCTGCCCCGTACTCCCGCAGGAGTCTTCGTGCCTTCCGCGCCAATCAACAGGTGTTTCCAATAAAGACCATTACCCACAATAATTAATTAAAAATAAGTGATGAATTAAATGTTTAAGCCAAAAGAGTCTAGCCGAGTAAATAATTAATTTTGTCTATTGAAGATTAGTTCCAGATGTCCACCTTCACAACACACCTAGCAGGTTTAGAAAAGTGTGTTGCAATACATTAGGTTGTTTGCCTCCCTGTTGATTGGAGCGGAGGGCACTCGACTCCTGCGGGATATAGAGGTCACTGGAGACCCCACAGGCGCTATTGCGCCGAGGAGGCTCCAGGAACTCCCCGCGGAAAGCGAGTGCCCGGAGCGGAAATCAACAGGCCCCTATGCAGAAATAATCAATTAATTTAAAAAGCCGTAATCTAGATTTAGACAAAATAAAAAAATGCCGAGAAAAATACCCTTTCTCGACAATCTGAGGTGACTTTTAACATCACCCTTTGTTTTCCTGGAACCATTTTTCGATATTCACTAAAATTTTATCCATTTCCTGACGATTGGATAGACTTGGAAGATTGACAAGCAACGCCTGTTTTGGCGGCTTTACCTCCTCACCTTTTTTCTGCACAACCAAAATGCTTTTTGCGTCATTTTTATCACGGAACATGCTGTTTGGCAGCTGCATTAGCCCTTGAATGATTACCTCTTCCTTTAAAAACTCATGGAGTTGTCCAGCTTGGGGGCTCTCAAAAAGCCCATTAGGGATGAGGAAGAATAAATAGCCCCCCGGTTTCGTATGGCGGACGCTTTGCTCAATAAACAAATGATGCGAATAGGAATGACCCTCTTTCGCTTTTAGCTGGTAATCTGCTGCTCGAATATCATTTGGATAAAATCCAATCGGCAAATCCGCCACTACTGCATCAACTGATTCAATAAATAATGGTTCAAGGCTATCCTGATTAAAGAACTGGACCGGATGTTCTTGTAAATTTGCATTTACATAAGCAAGCTTTATTAAAAGATCATCAATCTCTACCCCAACAGCCGCAATTTCTTTATGAACATGGTTTAGTATCGTCATTAATAAATTCCCGGTACCAACTGCAGGGTCAAGCAAACGGAAGGATGGTATCTTAATAAAACGCTCAACCAAATACGCAATGAGCATCCCAACGGAATCAGGAGTCATTTGATGGTTGGGCTGAACATTTTCTTTCATGCCTTTCAGAATAACCAGCTGAAATGCCTTACGAATATCCTCATTTGAGTATTTCTCCAAATCTATCTCTTCATATTGCTTTTTCAGTCTTTTTAGCGTTAATTCACTTAGTTCTTCCTGAAGGATAGAGGCTTGGAAAAGATTCTCACCGGTCTCCGCTAAAGCTTCCAAAAAAGAACAATCTAATTCTTCCTGTAAGACTAAAGCTGTTTCATTAAAAATTGTAAACAATTTTTCAGTTGAAGAAATATTCATATTACACCTCACTATAAATGTAAACTTGCCGACTGGCGAGTCCGATAGGACGAAGACAGAGGCGTAGTTGAATTTATACTTTCCTATTAGCTAAAAAGGCCCCGCCGCGGCGGAGGCCTTCATTTAATTACTGTCCAGCTCCAGCGCCTAGGGGCTCGGGGTCATAAGCCAATCGGTCAAGAAGGCTAAAAAACAGCCTTCTCGCCGGCTCGTCTTATGCCTGTCGCCCCTGTACACTAAGGAAAGCTCCTTCGAATAATCCTCGCAGGAACAAGCTGTGCTTGTTCCGAAGGCGCTTCCGCTTTTCTTATTACTTAGCGCTTTTTGCTGCTTCAAGAGCCGCTTCGTAATTTGGATGATTCGTAGCTTCGCTTACATACTCAACATATGTTACAGTATCGCTTGAATCAACTACAAATACAGCACGAGTTAATAATCTTAAGCCTTCAATTGCTACTCCGTAAGCTTCTCCAAAAGAAAGGTCACGGTGGTCAGATAAGGTTTGGACATTTTCGATGCCAGCTGCTGCACACCAGCGTTTTTGAGCAAATGGAAGGTCCACGCTTACAGTTAAAATTTTAACATTACCTAAACTGTTTGCTTCTTCGTTAAAGCGGCGTGTTTCTGCATCACAAACCCCAGTATCCAATGATGGAACGGAAGTGATTAAACGAACCTGCCCCTTGGTGTTGTCTAAAGTAACTTCTGATAAGTCATTGGCAAGTACTGTGAAATTAGGAGCTTTGTCTCCTACTTTTACCTCATTGCCTAATAGAGTAACCGGATTTCCCTTAAATGTAACATTTGCCATCTTTACATCCTCCTTTGTCTGTTCAAGTAAATCAGGCAATAAAACCTGCTCACTTTGAATATGTACAGAGTAAATATATCCTTTCAATACTATTTTTGCAATTATTAAGACTTTTAGAAAGAACACATTGGTAGAGCCTCCATCATGAAAAAAGTTAACCTTCCTAAAGTGGTTTGGAAGATTAACCTTTCAACTTATATATCAAAATCATGCTTTGCCTGGTTATTTTGATATTGCGGGCTGCTCTGCTGTTTTGCCTCATCCTTTTTCGCGAACATCTGCTGAATCTTGTCAACTGCCTGAGGCGCAAGCTCAAGGATTTTCTCATATAAGTGTGTGCTTTCGTCTAAATGAAGCATCTTAACCCCTTGTGAATTGACAATTAAAAAGGCAATTGGGGTAATCGATACACCGGCACCACTACCACCGCCAAATGGAAGCTTCAGCCCGCCCTGGCTTTGGCCCCCTTGACCGCCTTGTCCTTGGCCTTGTGATGTATCCATTTTGAACTCGCTGCCTCCCGCTGCAAATCCAAAGCCTACCCTGGAAACAGTCAGGATGACACTTCCATCCGGAGTTTCCACAGGATCTCCGATGATGGTGTTCACATCAATCATTTCCTTTAAGCTTTCCATCGCTGTTGTCATTAAACCTTGAATTGGATGATCAGACATAGCTGTCTCCTCCTCTTTCAAATTGATTTGGTTCTATCATTTGAAAAATTAGATTTATTTTTGAAAGGCGGTTTTCCCCCCTTCCAAAATTTAATCAGTTTTAATCCTGCTAAAATAGCATACCCGATTCGAAACTGAAAAATACATTGAAAATAAGTTTGGACTACGCTTCCTTGAAATTGAGGAGTTATGCTTAATTTTGGCGATGTTTTGAGTTTTAAATATTGACTGAGAACCCCGATAACCGATCCTTTCAATGTCCAAAGAGCTCCTGTCAAAATGGCTGTATGTGCTGCATCACCTATACCAATCATAGTCTGCCATTCAAATTCTTTAATACTTATTTTTTGTGAAAATTTCCTGATGATAATTTGAAGACCCTTTACGTTTTTTAAGAGATCCTGGGTACGTTTCCAGTAGGACTTCACGTCTTTATTTGTAATTTGGGTCACCTTCGGTTTGGAACTTTCGGCATTTCCTGTTTCGGTGCTGCTTTTAACAACAATGCTCGGGGAATCTTCATCTACCTTGATTAATGGGATGCTTTTCTTATACCTAATAAGCCCAAACCAAATCCTAAACTCTACCTTTAAGTCATCATTATCATTGTGATGGAAATAAGTCAGCAGAATCGTCAGTTTAGTGAAAAGGATGAGAATAAATAAGAGAAAAAGAATTATCAGGGATGCCAACAGCCAGATCAACGTTTTCACAACCTTTCAACCTGCTATTATTTCCCATAGGAGAAAAAATAAACCTGCCGAATTGATTCGGCAGGCTGTATTATGATTCAGTATGAATAACGGTCGTATCAGTAAAAAGGTCGTGCAAACCTTGTTTTTTAGGTAAAAAGGCGACGGTTATATAGCCGATAAAGATCGTAGCAGAAATAAAGCGGCCAATCCATTCCCTAAACAAAACCGTCCCCCATGTAAGCTTTTCCTGATCAAGGTTTATGACTTTCAGTCCAAATACCATTTTTCCGAGCGTTTGGTTAAAAAACTTGGTCATCAATACAAAATATAAATAAAAGATCACTGCTGATGAGATAGAAACAGGTGAAAACATATTAAATTCAGATAAAGATGTATCCAATAAGCGGAAAAGAGGATTAATTAATATTCGTTCTATACTGCCTACAACTATCAAGTCGAGCAGAAATGCCCAAAAGCGCATCCAAAAACCGGCGTATCGAACAGGCCTTACTTCATTCGTGTCCATCTGCTTTCCCCCTATTCCGCATATAGATACATGAGACGCGGTGAATTTGGTTTGGAAAGGATTTTCATCAAACCGGCCATTTCCGCACTGTCGCCTAGCCATTTTTGTGCTTGAAATTGAAACATGGAGGCAAAGCCAAGGTCATCCGTATAACGGACTACTTTTGCACCTTTTAGCTTTTCATTTTTCTTCATTTCCGAAATAACATCATCTAGGTATCCAAACCCATCAATCAGTTTCAATTCCTTTGCCTGATGTCCGTCGTAAACACGGCCATCAGCAATCTGTTTAACCTGGTCGATAGTCATCCCCCTGCCATCTGAAATGACTTTAACAAATCCGTCATAAGAGTTATCAATCATCTTTTGTAGGATTTGCCGCTCTTCCTCGGTCATTTCTCTTGTCGGACTCATAATATCCTTATACTTACCGCTCTTTATCGTGACAAAATCAACTCCGTATTTATCTGCTAACCCCTTATAATTGATTCCTTCCATGATTACCCCGAGGCTCCCTGTCAAAGTCTCGGGACTGGCATAGATTTTCTTAGCAGCGGTTGAAATATAATAGCCTCCCGAAGCGGCCATGGACCCCATTGAAATATAAACCGGCTTTTTCGTTTCTTTCTGAATTTCCTTCAGCTTATCGTGAATTTCCGCACTTTCAACGACGCCGCCACCTGGGGAGTTGACCCTGATAATGACCCCCTTCACGGAATCATCCTCTTTAATATGGTTCAGTTTTTTCATAAAGCCCTGATGATTATAGCCTGAGCTTTGCAAGAGCGAGCCCGTTTCTCCTGTATCCTGAATGACCCCATCCACATCGAGGATGACTATTTTCTTTAATTCGCTTCCAGCATCCACAACTTCTTCCGTAAAGGGTTCTTCCCCTGCGGCCATCAATTCACTAAAATCTGTTTTGATACCTTTAAAAGCAAATGCTGACAAAAAGTTAATTAGAATTGAAAAAATAAATAATGCCGCCGCAATTCCAAGTGCGGCCCAGCGCTTACCACTCATATGTATCCCCCTTTTTAACGATTTTGTTAAATTTCCCTAGCTGTTCTCATATTGTTTCAAAAAAATGCTAAACTAATTTGAGATTACTATTATTTTATCAAAATTTGGATTTTAACAGGGCTAATATGTTTTAATTTTTTCCAGGAGGACCGATATATGCCAGAAAGGCAAATGATTTATTATGATTATAAACACGATAACGATACCCTCATTAAAGCCGCCCCTCTTTTTGAGGCCACTGAGCGCTATGGATTTACGATTGTCAATGATTATCGTAAAGCAAATATTATTGCCAGTATCGGGGATGACGGAGCTTTTCTTCAGGCCGTCAGAAAAACCGGCTTTCGTGAAGATTGCCTATATATGGGGATATCCACAAAAAACAATTTAAATATGTATTGTGATTTTCGTATTGGCGAAGCCTCTAACATGATTAATGCCATGCTGAAAGAACAGTTGGAGGTCCGCCGGTACCCGCTTATCGACGTTTCTGTAGATGGGCAAGGAACTTTTACGTGTCTCAACGAATTCAGCATCCGCTCGTCAATTATTAAAACTCTTGTCATTGATGTTTTTGTGGATGATGTGCATTTTGAAACCTTCCGTGGGGATGGGCTGATTGTTGCGACACCAACGGGAAGCACTGCCTACAATAAATCAGTGCGGGGGGCGGTCGTTGATCCGCTTCTCTCCTGCATGCAGGTAAGCGAGGTTGCTTCAATTAACAACAACAATTACCGAACACTTGGCGCATCGTTTATTTTGAGCGCAGAAAGGGCTCTTACACTTAAAGTTGTTTCAGAGGAAAATGATTACCCGACAATGGGGATGGATAATGAAGCACTTAGCATTCGCCATGTTGATAAAATCAAAATTCAGTTAAGTAAAAAAAAATTAAAAACGCTGAAATTAAAGGATAACTCCTTCTTTGAAAAGGTAAAGAGAACCTTCTTATAAAAAAGAGCGGCTGACTAAGTCAGGCGTTCAGGCTGTCGTGTAACTATCTACAGCCTTTTATTTTACTTATTTTCCTTAACGATTTACCCCGTTAATTTGTTATAAATTAATTAATTTAAGGCTTTTCAACAAGTCTGTTGATTGGCGCTCCAGGCACTTCGCTTTCCGCGGGCGTGCCGGGGAGCCTCCTCGACGCTTCGCTCCTGCGGGGTCTCCCCTGCCCCGTACTCCCGCAGGAGTCTTCGTGCCTTCCGCGCTAATCAACAGGTGTATTCAATTAAATCCTTCAACTCCAATAAAATAAGTGGTGAATTTATATTTAAGCCAAAAGAGTATATCCAAAGTGAATATGAATTTGTTTCTGGTTTCAAATGACCACCTTATTAACATAGGCTTCGCAATTGCCGATTTCGGGGATTAACTAATTTAAGAGAACAGGCTCTTCTTACTGAAGCCTGCCAGCATATGAAAAAGATTGCAACTCACTTATCAAGGATGGAAAATGTGTGTTGCAATACTTAGGTTGAATTGCCTCCCTGTTGATTGGAGCGGAGGGTACTCGACTCCTGCGGGAAATAGAGGTCACTGGAGACCCCGCAGGCGCCAAAGCGCCGAGGAGGCTCCAGGAGCTCCCCGCGGAAAGCGAGTGCCCGGAGCGGAAATCAACAGGCCCAGTTAGCAGGGATAAACAATAAAAGTTGGTAATTTAGGTTTGGACAAAAAAAATTGCCGAGAAAAATACCCTTTCTCGACAAGCTGAGCGTCTGACTAAAGTCAGGCGCTCTCATCTATTATATTGCTCTTTTTTCTTTTCTCCATTTAAACTGTTTTCCGGGCAATAGCTTTGTTTTGGATAGAGAGTAGATGGTTAATGCTGACCAAATGAAGATGAAGGATAACAATTGCACTTTTGAAAAATGTTCATGATATACAAATATCCCTAATAGTAAAGTTAAAGTCGGGGAGATATATTGTAAAAAACCAAGTAATGATAATGGAATTTTTTGCGCTCCCTTTGCAAAATATAAAAGAGGAACCGCTGTTGCGACACCTGCCCCTATTAAGAGCAAATCCGTGCCAATTCCTTTATGCAAAAACGCCATGGACCCATTGATAAACAAATATCCTATATAAATAACTGCAAGCGGAGTTACTACCAGCGTCTCTAAAGTCAATCCAACGGATGATTCAACGTTAACAAGCTTTTTTACAAGCCCGTATAATCCAAACGTCAGCGCCAAAACAATGGCAACCCACGGGAATGTGCCATGGGAAATGCTGATGATTAATACGCCAATGGCTGCCAGCCCAAATGATATATATTGATAAAATGATAGCTTTTCCTTCAGGACAATCATTCCCAATAAAATACTAACTAGTGGGTTTATATAATATCCAAGGCTTGTTTCAATCATATGGCCATTATTTACCGCCCAAATGTAAGTAAACCAGTTTACGCTTATTAACAAGGAAGCTGCAATTAAAGCATACATTTGCTTTTTCCTTTTTGCAAATCCCCTTAATGTCTCAGTAAACAGCCCAATTTTCCTAGTAAAAATAAGAATAACAAGCATAAAAACAAACGACCAAACAACACGGCTGGCCAGTATTTCTTCCGCTTGCACGTCCCCTAAAAGTTTCCAATATATTGGCAGCAATCCCCAAAGCAAATAGGAAACAACGGCATAGATAACCCCTTGCTGCGTTTCATTCTTATTCATTAATTCCGCATCCCCAATTCTTTCTATTCTCGAAATACTCTTTATTATAACTTGATTTAGGAGTGATTGGGGATTTTTATGCCTGACAAATTTTTCATGCATTATAAAGGCACACGGTCAAACCGTGTGCCTGGAAGTAATAAAATTTTATTAATTTTGGGCTGCTTCAAATTCTTTTTGACGCAGCTCGACTCTTCGAATTTTTCCAGAAGTGGTCTTTGGAAGTTCTGGTATATACTCTATTTTTCTTGGATACTTATATGGTGCTGTCAGCGTTTTGACATGCTCCTGAAGGGTTTTTGTCAATTCAGGATCAGCTTGGTTCACATTCTCTGTTAGAACGACAAAGGCTTTAACGATATTTCCACGGACTTCATCTGGACTTGCCACAACTGCACATTCTTTAACAAACGGGTGCTTAACAAGGGCATCCTCCACTTCGAATGGTCCAATCGTATAGCCGGAGCTGATAATGATATCATCGCCTCGTCCTTCAAACCAAAAATAGCCGTCTTCATCCATTTTCGCTTTATCTCCGGTGACATAATAATCACCGCGGAACTGCATGGCTGTTCTTTCTGGATCTTTATAGTAGTTTTTAAACAGGGCAGGGGTTTCGACGTGTACAGCAATATCGCCTACTTCACCGACGCCGCAAACTTGACCTTCTTCATTAATGATTTCAACGCGATTGCCAGGCGTTGGTTTGCCCATGGAACCAGGTTTCAACTCCATACCTTTTGTAACTCCAACAAGCAATGTATTTTCTGTTTGACCGTAGCCATCTCGAACATCCAAATGGAAATATTTACGGAATGTATCAATAACCTCACGATTTAGTGGTTCGCCAGCAGATACAGCACTATGAAGATTTGGCAGCTGATAGTCTGCTAAATTATCAACCTTCGCCATTAAACGATATTCAGTTGGTGTACAGCATAGTACATTGACGTCATATCTCTGAAGAAGGCTTAAATATTTTTTCGGCTCAAATTTGCCGTTGTAAACGAATCCTGTTGCCCCTGACCCTAATACCGACAGGAATGGACTCCAAATCCACTTTTGCCACCCAGGGCCGGCAGTCGCCCAAACAGTATCGCTTTCTTCTATGCAAAGCCATTTGGCTGCTGCTGTCCGTAAGTGTGCAAAAGCCCATCCATGCGTGTGAACAACCCCTTTAGGGTTGCCTGTTGTACCAGAGGTATAGGATAAGAAAGCCATATCATCACGGTTGGTTTCCGCAAGTGGAAGTTCATCTGATGCTTCTTTCATTTCAGCATCCAATCGTTTCCACCCATCCACGTCGGCCCCGATTGTAAACCTGACTAGTTTTTGTACTTCTGCAATGTCTATAAATTGATCGACATATGGAAAATAGCTAATGATTGCTTTTACATCTCCATGGGTAATACGGTACTGAAGGTCCTTTTCCCTTAGCATTTCCGAGCTTGGGATTACAACCATACCTGCTTTTAATGCAGCCAGATAGACAACGTATGCTTCAATCAGCCGCGGGACTATGACAAGAACTACATCACCTTTTTGTAATCCATTCTGGGCAAAGACATTGCCGGCTTGATTTACTTGCTTCATTAAATTTTCATATGTAATCTCTTTGGTTTCACCTGATTCATTTTCCCATTTAAGAGCTAATTTGTGTGGGTCCTTCGCAAACCGCTCAACCTCGGCTACAAGATTGTATTTCTCCGGTGCAATTAAATCTTCACGCTTCATTAATATCCCCTCCACTTGGTAACAATGTATTATATTTGATGTTATTACCTAGTCCTAATTATACGCCCTTTTCTGAAAAATAAAAAGAGAGAGCGAGAAAAAATCCCGCTCTCTGTAGCCATTATATTCTTTTTTAATTAACGAGCAAATCCGCCGCCTAATTGTGATTCAGCCATTGATACAAGACGCTTAGTGATTTCACCACCAACAGATCCGTTAGCGCGTGAAGTAGTGTCTGCACCAAGGTTTACGCCAAATTCTTGAGCGATTTCATACTTCATTTGGTCTAGAGCCTGTTGAGCTCCATTTACTAGCAATTGGTTAGAGCTGTTATTGTTAGCCATCTATACTCACCTCCTTGTGAGTATAGAATGTGTAGAACCCCTAAGCTTCATGCAAATTTAGAATTGGTAAATGTTCACAAAATATTCTTAAATACGTTTAAAATAATTCACTGAATTCCGAGTGAGGTTCACGGTCAGGTTTTATGACAAGCGTTTCAACTTCCTGTACAGCCTCTTGGATTAATGGTTCAAAATCGAAATAACTTTCGTATTGATTCACTTTTTCTCTTTTTGGCTTTGTTTTTGGTGAAGCTGGCACAAAAATAGTGCAGCAATCTTCATACGGCCGATTTGAAATTTCAAGTGTATCAATTTCACTCGCGATTTTAATAATATCCGTTTTGTCCATCGAAATCAAGGGACGTAAAATCGGTGTATTTGTCACTTCATTAATCGCATACATGCTCTCAAGTGTTTGGCTGGCAACCTGGCCAAGGCTTTCGCCAGTAATTATGGCCAACCCCTCTTGTTTTTTGCGTATTTCATCCGTAATGCGGAGCATCATTCTTCTTGTCGAAGTCATCGTATAATTTTCAGGCACCTGTTCGCGGATGGCCTGCTGAACATCAGTAAATGGCACAATATGAAGCTTTATTGAGCCGCCTGCCATCTCGGCCAGTTTTTTTGAAAGGTCAATAACTTTTTCTTTTGCTCGTTCACTAGTAAACGGCGGACTGAAAAAATGAACTGCTTCAATTTCCAGGCCCCGCTTCATTGCCATATATCCCGCTACCGGGCTATCAATTCCTCCGGAAAGCATCAACATGGCTTTTCCGCTTGATTCTGAAGGAAGTCCGCCCGCTCCCTTTATCGTTTCGCAGGACAAATAAACGGCCTCTTTACGTACCTCTACCCGTAAATTAATATCCGGATTTCGAACATCCACCTTAATCCCTGCTATGTTTGTTAATAAATGGCCGCCTATGGCATTATTGATTTCATCTGTATTCAGATCAAAGGTTTTATCTGATCTTTTGGCTGTTACCTTAAAGGTTTGCCCCTCTAAATAGAGAGACTTTACTAATGTTAAAGACGCTTCTTTAATGGACTCCATTTCCCGCTCGACCTTTATGGCCGGGCTGAAGGACTGAATCCCAAATATATTCTTTAATTTTTTGATGATTTCGATCCCGTTTTCTCCATTTAATAGGACATACATCCGGTCGCGGCTAGCTTCAATTTTGATATTTGGAAACGGGGTCAGGGCAATTCTCACACTTTTTCTAAGTTTATCAACAAACTTATTGCGATTTCGTCCCTTAGTAGATATCTCCCCGTAGCGGATTAATATACGGTCATAATTCATTTATTCATTACCCTTCCTAAATGTTTTACTGTTTTTTCTATCTCTAAGATTGCCTTCCTTGCTTCTTCTTCTGTATTGTCAAAGGAAAGGCTGATTCTTATTGCACTTTCAGCAAGTTCTTCAGGCACTCCCATTTGAAGCAAAGTATTGCTAGGTGCCTTCTTTTTTGAAGAGCATGCACTCGTGGTTGATACAAAAATGTTTTTCTGCTCAAGAGCATGAATGAACACTTCTGATTTGATCCCTTTTAAAGAAAAATTTAAAATATGCTGCGCTGAGTTTTCTATCGGAGTATTGATTTGAATCTCTTCAATTTCATTTAACTTATTTCTTAACAAGTTTTTAAGCTCAACCATGTTCTTCATTGCTTCAGCACTTTTATCCAGTGTCATCCTGAGTGCTTTTGCCATGGCAACCGCACCGGCGACATTTTCCGTACCACTGCGGATCTTCCGTTCCTGATTTCCTCCGGAAAAAAGCGGTGCTATCCTGACTCCTTCACGAATAAAAAGGGCACCAGTCCCCTTCAATCCGTGGATTTTATGAGCCGATATGGATAATAAATCTATCCTGCTTTCGTATATGTCTAAATGAACCTTGCCGATTCCCTGAACCGCATCGACGTGGAATATAACGGATGGGTGGCTTTTTAACATGTGGCCTATTTCCTTAATGGGCTGAATGGTGCCAACCTCATTATTGACCTGCATGATAGAAACCAAAATGGTATCTTTTCTAATCGAGCTTTTTACATCCTCAACAGATACACGCCCAGCCTTATCTACAGGGAGGCGGGTTATTTCAAAGCCTTCCTGCTCAAGCTGCTCCATTGCAGTTAGAACGGATGGATGTTCCACGCTTGATGTAATCAGGTGGCGCCCCCTGTTTCGGTTACCTAAAGCTGCTCCTTTAATGGCAAGATTATTGCTTTCTGTACCACCTGAGGTAAAATATAATTCGTTCGGTTTAACCCCAATAAGCTTGGCTGATTGTTCTCTTGCCTGGGAAAGAAGCTTTTCTGCCTGTCCCCCGAAACTGTGCAATGATGAGGGATTCCCAAAATATTCACTTGAAACAGTTAGAAATGAGTTTAATACTTCCTTATATGGTTTAGTCGTTGCACTATTATCAAAATAAATCATGGTTTACAACCTTCCTTTAACACCACTTTGCCGAAATAAATCTTACCATAAATTATTATTTTGAAAAAGCAAATGAAAACTAGCCGATTGGCGAGTCCGATAGGACGGTTCATGAGGCGTAGTTGAATTTATGCGTAAAGATAGTATAAAGCTTTCGACAGAAAGTTTATGCTTTCTTATTAGCCAAAGAAAAAAACCGATATGACAATCGGTTTTTCCTAATCAATAGCTACAGGTGTCTTTATTTTTTTCAATGCGTCCGGGTCGATCCCCTCGATCGTAGCAGCAGCCTGCTCTAATGCCTCTTGATAATCATAACGGCGAAAAGCCTCTTCTGCATTTCTTAATCCATTTGCAACAGAAGGATACTGACTCCGGTATCGATTCCCGTATTGGATTGCCTTCTCAGCAAGCGTAACATTTTCTATCAATTCCAAAGTAGTATTTACCAATTTATCAACTGATAGAACAGCAATCTCTAAATACTGATTAAGTGCCGCTATATTAAGAGGCTTTTCCTCGAGCTGGTATCTGACATTTTGGATGCTCTCGTTCGTATCCTCCAATAAATACCGATATTCTTCAGGCAGTCCTGGAACATTTTGTTTTTGAACAAGGCGGAAGGTTTCTCCAACCTTTTTTGCCAATTCTTTGACTTTGTCTCTTGCTTCCAGTTCGTCCTTCCTAAGGGCTTGAAGTTTAAAGACAAAGGTTTGCTGCTCCTCACGTATGAGGTCTAAGTGTTCCTTTATTTCATTTAATTCGTCACCCATGATGGACTGAGCTGTTTGGTTTTGCTTTATTTTCTCTGTTAATATTTCATAGCGTTTATAAACAGCAGCAAGCTCTCTTTCCAAATTGTTCAGTGTTTCCAAATCCTGATCAGCCAATTGGTAGGTAGCCTGTACATGAAGGACTTCCGATGCGAGATATTTATTCACTTCTTCCGCATCAGCAAGCAGACTACTGGCTGCCTGTTCATTTTTCTTCACAAAATGCTTCGCATGTACCTCTTTTTCTAAAAGGTCCAAAAGAATATCGACCCGCTGTTTTATTTCTTTATTTCCGTCCTGAGCCTGATCAACTTCGCTTTTTTCAACTAAAGCTAAATTTTCTCTGATTTTTTCCTCTAGACGCTCTATTTCTGTTTCCACATGGACATGTTCTAAATAATACCCTTGTTCCAACATTTCCCGTAAACCAGACCTTACCTCGGCCAACTGGTTTGGAATCAGCGACTGACATTCAATTAAAAGTTGCGGAATTAAATCCATATTATTCTTTATACCAGTTAGTTTATCGTGAATGAATAGGACGACTTCACGTGCCTCCAAGTAATTTCCTTGCTCTGTCTTTTCATCGAATTCATGAAATTTCCCCATGACCTCAGTTAGCGCCGCTTCCAGATGTTTCTCAGAATTGCCAAAGCTATGGCGATGCGCGAGCAAGGTTTTCTTTGTCTCTCGATACAGCTCCTTCAATTCTTCAATTTCTACACGGTTCTTTTCCTCACTGCCGACCAATTCATGAAGCTCTTCGATAATTTTGTTTACTTGATTTTCAGTTTCTTGCAATTTTTCCGTGATTTTGCTTTGAGCCTCTTTTGCTTTTTTGAATCTATAGCGGTCTATGTATTCTTCTGCATCAAACAGCATTTCTTCCAAATCCGGCAGTTTGACAGTCACAATATCGTCCCATTCATTCCGCCAGCGCTCAAAAAGCTCCTCTGTTTGTCCGGTCATATTAAGCTGTTTTACTTTAGCCATTTCATCAGGAATTGGTCTATTGAACAAATCAATTTTCCAGGCCTCGAGATGGTCCATTTCTTTAAAGTGCTTTTTCTTTATTAGATATCCTAATACAAATATCGCAAGGATAAGGATAAATAACCCTATTATATATTTCACTTGCAAGCCTCCTGTTCCGAACAGCTGTCATTCTCATCTATTTAAAAATCCGTTAATGATTAAATTCGATGCCTTAATGATACCATGTATACGACAATTTTTGACTAGTAATTTCAATTTTTTTGTAAAAGAAAAACAAAAAAAGCACTCTGCTGCATAAATTCATCAAGACAGCCAGTGCTTTAGCTTTTTTTAGATAATTTCGAGGGAACTTTTCAGCTAAGGGCTTTGATTCAAATCCTGGACTCTACTTTATAATCGCTTCTTTTTTTATTTGAATATCGGAACAAAGAGTTTTGTCAATCCATTGATAAAGATCCTTTAAATATTTTTGCTCGAAAAACTTTTCATTTGGGAAAACATACAGCACTTCTCTCATGTAATGAGTATTCATAAACGGCATCATTAAGAGACCCTTTAGCTGGATAATTAAATAAGGAATCGAATGCGGCCGAAATTCATTCCACTCAAAGCCTCTTTCAAATATCTTTTGAAGATAGTACTTTTCCTTCAACGAATAGGTGGCCATGATTTCTCTTACCATTTGCGAATCAATTGACATTTCCCTGTACACAAAGCTGGCAAGCTGAATGTTTTCCCATTGATAATGGAGCAAATCCGCTACAACACGCTTCAGACAAATTGCTGCCCCTTTTTCAATGGTGGCAAAAGAAGCTTCCATTTTATTGATGTACTGTTCAAAAAAATAGGTAAAACAATATTCCAAAAGCCCCTCTTTGTTGCCAAAGTAGTAAGCAATGGTGGCCGTATTTACTTTCGCGGCATCAGCGATATCCCTTATCGACGTACCTGAGTAGCCTTTGGAATTGAACAACAAAATAGCAGCTGTGACGACCGAATCCTTTGAACTTTTCTTCATCCCTTTTCCCCCTTTTCGAACACAAAATCCCCTAATATAATTGTTCTTTACCTTGATAAGGATTCCTTTATGAAAAAATCGACAAAGTCTGCTTTTTTTCTTTTCAATCTGCTAAAATAGACTATAAAACTTTAAGAAATAGGGGGAAAAAGGATGTTTAACGTCGAAATGTACAAAGGGACCCGTGAAGAAAATTACGAATTAGTAAAGAAGCAATTGCATGCCCTCATCCACGATGAAAAAAATCAAATTGCCAATTTGAGCAATGCTTCCGCTTTGTTAAACCAATTTTTAGACCGGATTAACTGGGTGGGCTTTTATTTGATGGAGGACGGGGAATTAGTGCTTGGACCATTTCAAGGCCTGCCTGCCTGTGTCCGTATTCCGGTTGGAAAAGGTGTATGCGGGACAGCAGTCAGGAAAGGAGAAACGCTTCGGGTCGCAGACGTGCATCAATTCCCAGGCCATATCGCCTGTGATGCTGCCTCCCAGTCAGAGATTGTCATTCCACTTGTAAAAGGTGATCAGGTTATAGGTGTCCTAGATATTGATTCACCAGAAAAAAACCGTTTTGATGAAATGGACCAAAAAAAGCTGGAGGAATTCGTCGCTATCCTAAACGAGCATTTATAAATGAAAACTCGCCAGCCGGCGAGTTTTATATTTTATCAAGCGCTTGTTCTAAATCCTCTTTCAAATCCTCCCATGCTTCTAGGCCGACAGAAAGGCGGAGTAGTGTATTATCAATTCCCATTTTCAGCCGCTCTTCTTCCGGTACGACCGCGTGAGTCATTGTCGCTGGATGTTGGATTAATGTTTCCGTATCTCCCAAACTTACCGCAATTTTAATTAATTCCAATTACAAAGTCGGGCGGTCATATTCTTTGTTCCAAAGGGTTGTATGGCTGTACATTTGGTCAATAACCGGCATGAATCACATCCGTTTCAAAACGGGCTTTCTTCATTTCCAAAATACAGGTCCCCTCCCGAATGAAACCGATTTCAATTTTCTTTAGTATATGTTTATTAAGAGAAGTCTGTTAAACACCTAATTTGGCCGAATCCAGTGTATAATAAAAATTAGCTTGACTTACCACGAATAAAAATTATATAATACTCTTTGTGTAAAATATTGCAGCCTATGAAACGACATTAGCTGTTCCATTTTGTTCCTCGCAAGAGCTTCTTGCGAAGGTGCATCGCGTAACCCTTAGCTGCTAGGGCGATGGTGCATGAAAACAAAATGGCTGTTATCGATGTTTCGTTACGGTTTTTATTTTACCAAAATAAAAACTTAAAGGAGGAGTCATTCATGGCTCGATATACCGGCCCAAGCTGGAAATTATCCCGTCGTCTTGGAATCTCTCTAAGCGGCACAGGTAAAGAATTAGAAAAGCGTCCTTACGCTCCTGGACCACATGGTCCAAACCAACGCAAAAAGCTTTCTGAATATGGATTGCAGTTACAAGAGAAGCAAAAGCTTCGTCATATGTACGGAGTTAATGAGCGTCAATTCCGCAACCTATTCGACAAAGCTGGCAAATTAGGCGGCGTTCATGGCGAAAACTTCATGGTTCTTCTTGAATCTCGTCTTGATAACGTAGTTTATCGTTTAGGTCTTGCACGCACTCGCCGTGCGGCTCGTCAGTTAGTTAACCATGGCCACATCCTAGTTGATGGCGCTCGCGTTGATATTCCATCATACCGCGTTGCTGCTGGCCAAACTATCAGCGTTCGTGAAAAATCTCGCAACCTAGATGTAATCAAAGAAGCAATCGAAGCAACTAACTTCGTTCCTGATTATTTAACTTTCGATGCTGACAAATTAGAAGGTACTTTCACTCGCTTGCCAGAGCGTTCTGAATTACCTGCTGAAATTAACGAAACTCTTATCGTCGAGTTCTATTCTCGTTAATTTGTATTTAGCATTCGTAAAGCCCCAGAATTTCAACTCTGGGGCTTTTTTGTGTTTCTGGGAATAAATAAAAACTCGCCGATTGGCGAGTCCGATAGGACGGTTCATGAGGCGTAGTTGAATTTAGGCTTTCCTATTAGATAAAAAATAGGAGTCCCAAAATCTAATTTTGAGACCCCCATTAAATACTATTGTTGAGTTAAAACTCCTACTTCCACTACATTTGAAGGTGCGGATTCATTTCCTGCAATATCAACTGCCGTTACATAGAAGCTTCCACTTCCAACATTATAGGATAGTGATGAGCCGCTGTTGATGCTGGCGATCTTCGCTCCAAAAAATCCACCCTGATAGACGCGGTAGCCGACGATATCATTGTCTGCCGGTGCGCTCCATGTGAGGGTATTGCCGGATGCGGTCAAGTTGACACTATCCGGTTTCTTGCCGTTATCGGCCATTTTAGCGCTTGAGACAAGCACATTGTCCCATCTGCCCCTATTTGGTATAAGCTGGCTGATATTTTTAAAGTCATTGCCTACCATTCTGGTGATAAAGTCTGGGTTTAAGATTGTTCCATACTGGGTAAACTCTTTTGGTGTGGAATCAAGTGCCAGATATTTTTTATCCCCTATGGTTACATAATTTCCTTCGATTAAACTATCATCGACTTTCGTAGGAGCATCTTTGGCATTGAAATAATCACTTTCAACTAAGCCTGCCTTTGAGCAAGCAGCTGACGGAAGCAGGCCAGAAACGGCACAATACGACTTTTTAACTATTCCTTCAGGCATTTGGAAACTCTCTTTTGGAGCAACTAAATCCGGTTTAATTTTATAAGCCGCATTCATCAGTTCAGCCCAAAGATTATTGGTCCGCTGACTGTATGACATTCCGCTAGTTTTTAACGATTTCTGCGTATCATATCCAGTCCAAATTCCAAGTGTTACATTCGGGTTGAAGGCAACAAACCACGAATCAAAATAATTGTTACCAGTACCGGTTTTGCCTGCCCAATCAGAGCTGAAATTCAGTTTGCTTTTTACACCTGCTGCTGTTCCACTATTAATGACATCCCGCATCATATCTAAGGTCAGATAAGCAGTCTGCGGTTTAAAGACATCAACAGGCTTTACTTCATGCTGATAAATAATCTTTCCGTTCTTGTCGACAATTTTATCGATCAGATAAGCATCGATAAATTTCCCGCCATTGGCAAAGGTACTGAAGGCATTTGTATTTTCTTCAACAGTCACGCCGTTATCCATGGACCCTATTGAGGTAGCCAGATTCGTGTAATCCCCTTTTGTTAGCGAGGTAAAGCCCATCTTTTCCAGATATTGTGCTGGACGCTGGTCCACGATTTCAGAGTATAGCTTTACAGCCGGCACGTTATAGGATTTGGCCAAAGCATACCGTGCTGATACTAATCCGCTATATCTTTTGTCGTAGTTATGAGGCCATGGTGTACTTTTGCTTTTATCCAGTCTCAGTTCGACATCCGGAAGCGGGGTTCCGGGCGCCGCTTTTCCGAGCTCAATAGCCGGCCCGTAGACGAGCAGCGGCTTCATCGTCGAACCGTTCTGGCGGACTGCACTGGTAGCGTGATTGAGCTGCTGTTTATTATAATCTCTGCCGCCAACAAAGCTGATGATTTTGCCGGTACTATTTTCGATCAGTTCTGCACCGACCTCAACAGGTTCCATTACGGTTTTCTTTTCACCAGTTTCCGGGTCTTCTTTTTCCTCCGGTTTATCTGGTCCATAATATTTGTAGTTATCTTTTACCACCTGCATTGCATCATAGATATCTTTGTTTATGGTTGTATGAATTTGATAGCCATCTTGCCGCAGGTCATGGCTGGCCATCGTCTTATACTTATAATAAAGGTTTTCATCTTGTTTTAGATCTTTTTCGGTATGGCCATCTTTCTTAGCCAATACCGTTGTCAGAACATCAATGGCCCGCTTCTCGATTTCGAATGTCAGCCAAGGATAGTTATCAAGAGGATTCGGTACTGGTGGAGTAAAATCCTTTGTAATGTCATAGGCAGATGCTTCTGCGTATTGCTTTTCATTAATGTATCCGCCATCGTACATTCTTTTTAAAACTGTTTTCATTCTTGTTATGCCAGGCTCAAGATTATTCTTCACTGTGCCTTCCCGTGTGAATGGGGTATAGCCAAACGGACTTTGCGGCAGTCCGGCAATAAAGGCAGCCTCCGGCAGTGTAAGCTCGCTTGCATTTTTTCCAAAAATCCCTTTTGCAGCGGCCTGTACTCCGGCAATGTTCTGCCCTGATGAATTTCTACCAAGAGTCGCCATATTTAAATACGCTTCAAGAATTTCTTTTTTATTGAAAAATTTCTCCAAACGAAGGGCCAGCAAAATTTCATTTGCTTTTCTTTGGAAGGAAACCTCATTGGTTAGAATTTGGTTTTTAATTAATTGCTGTGTCAGCGTGCTCCCACCTGATTGGATAGGAGAATTGGTTACTTCCTGAAAAAGGGCACGAAAAACGGCCTTAGGGACGACCCCATTGTGCTTGTAAAAATATTCGTCCTCCGTAGCAATTACAGCATTGATCACGTAATCGGAAACCTGCTCCAATTTAACCTCATCACGGACCAGGTCCGACCGCAGTGTTCCAAGATAAACATTATCAGCAAAATATAAGTCCGATGTATCTGTATAATTGTAAATATCTTTTTTCATACTTTCGTATGAACGTACGGGCTCATCCTTGACGAGCGAGGCAAAATAACCTGCGCCAACACCTGTTGCAAAAGCCCCTCCAAGGACCACAACCGTTAATAAAAGCAGAAACAGGTTCCAGAACACCTGATACGTAATCCTGGCACCTTTGACGGTTTTTTTATGAGTAATATAACTAAGGAGGGAATCAGCTTTTTCCTTCCAAATTTGCCACTTTTCTTTCATAGCATCACCTCTAATAAAATCACATCCATTATAGCATATCGGTGGTATAAAATTTGACAAGCTTCTACATTTTTCTGAAATTTCGATTTTACCGTTTGACTTTATCTTTAATATATGTTAAAAAATCATTAAGCATTTTTTTATAATAACAAGCTTTGAAGGGAATCAACTGTAGTTCTTCTATCCCTGTAATTAGAGAGGCAGCGGCCGGTGAAAGTTGCCACATATAGAAGAGTGAATTACATCCTGGAGCTTTCTCTGTGAAGAAACAGTAGCGGAGAACGGTTCAAACCGTTATTTTATCAAGTTGGAGGAATTTCCTCAAGCTGGGTGGTACCGCGTATATTTTACGTCCCTGCATAATTGCAGGGGCGTTTTTATTTTTTATTGGAGGTTTTGTGTAATGAACTTATTAGAGGATTTGAAATGGCGGGGCATTATTTATCAGCAAACAGATGAAGAAGGGTTGCAGAATCTTTTAGATAACGAAAAAATTTCGCTCTATTGCGGAACGGACCCAACTGCTGACAGTCTGCATATCGGCCACTTGGTGCCATTTTTAACACTAAGAAGATTCCAGCAGCATGGACACCGGCCGCTAGTATTGGTCGGGGGCGCAACTGGCTTAATTGGCGACCCGAGCGGCAAAAGCGAAGAGCGAAAACTACAAACAATCGAAGCGGTTCAGAAAAACGTTGAGGGTATTAAAAAGCAATTAGCGGCGATTTTTGAGTTTGAAGGGGAAAATGGCGCGGTTATGGTCAACAACTACGACTGGACAAAGCCCATGAGCGTCATTGCCTTCCTGCGTGATATCGGTAAGCATATCGGTGTCAACTACCTGCTTGCAAAGGATACGATTGCCTCCCGGCTTGAAACAGGGATATCGTTTACTGAGTTCACCTACACGATTTTACAGGCGATGGATTTCAACCATTTATATGATCATTATAATTGCAAATTGCAGGTTGGCGGCAGCGACCAGTGGGGGAACATTACCTCAGGTCTTGAGCTAATTCGAAAAATGCACGATGAAGAGACGAAAGCCTTTGGGCTGACGATTCCGCTTGTAACCAAATCCGATGGTACCAAGTTTGGAAAATCAGAAGGCGGCGCTGTCTGGCTTGATCCGGAAAGAACCACTCCTTACGAGTTCTACCAGTTCTGGATTAACACAGCCGATGCTGATGTGGTGAAATACTTGAAACTGTTTACTTACCTTTCTCGAGAGGAAATTGAACAATTGGAAGCCAGTGTCCAGGAAGAGCCGCATCTCCGTAAAGCCCAAAAGACACTGGCGGAAGAGATGACACGCCTGATTCACGGAGAGGATGCACTAATGCAGGCCATCAAGATTTCCGAAGCATTATTTAGCGGGGACGTTCGCAGTTTAACGGCTGCCGAAATCAAGCAGGGCTTTAAAGATGTTCCGTCTTACGCGCTGCAAAATGAAGAGGAAAATAACTTAGTTGAACTTTTAGTAGCTGCCAAGATATCTCCTTCGAAGCGTCAGGCTCGTGAAGATATTACAAACGGTGCCATTGCCATTAATGGGGAAAAGGTAACCGATACAGCTTACTCTTTGCTGGAAACTGACAAAATTGAAGGCCAGTTTACTATTGTACGAAGAGGAAAAAAGAAGTATACGTTAATTAAGTATTAATTGCTTTAAAGGGGCTTTGGGACTGCAACCCAAAGTCCTTTCTATATGTAACAGCTTTTTTCTTTTAATCGTCAAATATATATAAAGAAATTTGGAGGTGAAAGTAGTGAGAGTTTTAGTACACGCTGTTTTTATCCTTCTCATTGGCTTGGTAACGTTTTTTGGCCTTGGACCGGTTCTTATGGCAGATGGAAGCATGCAGGAAAGATTGGTTACGGGAGTAATTGTTTTGGTAATCTATCTAATCTTGGGATTTGGCTATCGAAAGGGAATTGGCTGGGCCGAGCGCAAACGGAAATAGCATATAAAGAGGCCGCCCAAAATTTATTGGAGTCGGCCTCTTTTGTATTTTCAAAAGTTAATCTTCCATTGTCGATAAATCACCTGTCGGCAGGTTTAACTCCCATGCTTTCAGAACACGTCTCATGATCTTACCGCTTCGTGTTTTTGGCAGCTTGTCGCGGAAATCAATTTCACGAGGTGCGGCGTGTGCTGCCAGACCTTTTTTGACGAACTGTCTGATTTCCTCTTTAAGCTCTTCAGTTGCCACATAACCATCCCTTAACGCGATGAAGGCTTTAATAATTTCCCCGCGCACCGGATCCGGTTTTCCGATAACTCCTGCTTCAGCAACAGCTGGGTGTTCAACAAGCTTGCTTTCCACTTCAAACGGGCCAACTCGCTCTCCAGATGTCATGATGACATCATCGACGCGGCCTTGGAACCAGAAGTAGCCATCCTCATCCATGTACGCAGAGTCTCCGGAGACGTACCAGTCACCCGGCATGAAATACGACTCGTATTTCTCAGGATTGTTCCAGATCGTATGCATCATCGAAGGCCAGCCTTTTTTAATTGCAAGGTTCCCCATTCTGTATGGAGGAAGCTCGTTACCTTGATTATCAACAATCGCCGCCTCAACGCCAGGGATTGGCTTACCCATCGAACCAGGCTTGATTTCCATGCAAGGATAGTTACTAATTAACTGAGCACCGGTTTCAGTCATCCACCAGTTATCATGGATTCTCTTATTGAATACCTTGGCACCCCATTTTACCACCTCTGGGTTTAATGGCTCACCTACACTCAAGACATGACGAAGGCTGCTTAAATTAAATTTCTTAACCAGCTCGTCCCCCGCTCCCATCAGCATCCGGAATGCTGTTGGTGCACTGTACCAAACCGTAACACCAAAGTCTTCAATCATTTGATACCAGGATTCTGGGCTGAAACGTCCGCCGACAATAACATTCGAAGTACCAGTCAGCCATGGTCCAAAGATACCGTAGGAAGTTCCTGTCACCCAGCCTGGGTCTGCTGTACACCAGTAAACATCATCCTCTTTTAAATCAAGAACCCATTTAGCTGTTTGATAATGCTGAATCATCGCATTATGTACATGCAGTACGCCCTTTGGCTTTCCAGTGGATCCAGATGTGTAATGGAGGATTAATCCATCTGTCCGCTCAACCCACTCAATCTTCAGATCTTTGCTGGCACTCTCAAATTTTTCTAAAAAGTTAATGCAATTCCCTTGTTCCTCCACATTTTTTCCAACGAGGAAAATATGCTTTAATGCTGGTAAATCCTGAACAGGTACACGGCTTAACAATTCTGGAGTGGTTACCAATACTTTTGCTTCACTGTCTTGCAGACGGTCCCTGACAGCCCCTTCCATGAAAGCTTCAAACAATGGACCAACAATCGCACCAAGCTTAATTGCTCCTAAAACAGTAAAGTAAAGTTCTGGAGAACGCGGCATGAAAATAAAGACACGGTCGCCTTTTTCGACATCGCCGTAATTTTTCAGCACATTCCCAGCCTTATTGGAAAGCTCCTTCATTTCCTTAAAGGTATATTTTTCATTTCTCGAAGCATCACGATAGTATAATGCCACCTTATTTTTTCTGAACGTACCCGCGTGGCGGTCAATCGCCTCGTAAGCCATATTAACAAGGCCTGTTTCACTCCAAGAGAATTCCTTTTCTGTATATTTCCAGTCAAAATTCTTATATGTTTCTTCATAGTTTCGCAAATTGAAATTCCCTTGGACTACTGGCAGCGCTTCCACTTTCATTCCTATCTCCCCCTCTGAAGTATTTGAGATAATTATAGTACAAATAATAACTATTCACAATTTTAAAAAAACATTTTTTTAAAAAAATATAAACCTAGTGTTTAATTTTTCGAAAATTTAGTGAAAAATCTTTAAAGATAAAAATTTCATGTATAATAGAATTGAAATACCTAGATTTTTTCCAGGGGTGACCAAATGGAGCACAAAAAAACCTATAATGCTAAGGAATTAAAAACTCCTCACGGAAAATTAATTATTGAAGGCCCTGTCACTGCAGAAAAATTAGCAGGCTATGATTTTCACGAAGACCTTGTTGCGTTTCGCCCCCCTGCCCAGCAGCACGAGGCATTAATCGGGATCGCCGATTTACCGGAAGGAAGAATTATTATTGCCCGGCATCAAAATACAATCGTCGGTTATGTTACCTATTTATACCCGGACCCTCTCGAACGCTGGTCGGAAGGAAAGATGGATAATTTAATAGAATTGGGTGCAATCGAGGTGATCCCTCAATTTAGAGGCTGTGCCGTTGGTAAAAACCTCCTGATTGTTTCGATGATGGATGATGCCATGGAAAACTATATTATTATCACAACAGAGTATTATTGGCATTGGGATTTAAAAGGAACCAAACTCAATGTTTGGGAATATCGAAAGATCATGGAGAAAATGATGAATGCCGGCGGTTTGGAATGGTATGCGACTGATGACCCGGAGATCTGCTCCCACCCAGCCAACTGTTTGATGGCCAAAATCGGCAAACGAATCGATAACGAATCCGTCCAACGATTTGACCGGCTGCGTTTTATGAATCGGTTTATGTACTAACGAGGAAACATTCTAGAATTTTAGAGAATTGGGGGAAATCCTATGATCGTGGAAGAAATTATGCAATCGGATGTAGCTGCCCTCTCTCCCACTGATACCATTGCAGACGCCATGGCATTAATGGAATTAAGGAAAATTCGCCACATCCCAATTATTGATAAAGATGGGCACCTGGTTGGTCTTGTTACCGTTGCTAAAATAAGAGAGGCTACACCGTCCATTTTCCATGCAAATGAACACCCGGAAATTTTGAAAAAACCCCTAGATACGATAATGGAAAAAAACGTCATCACAAGCCATCCCCTGGATTTTGTTGAAGAGACCGCCGCTCTTTTCTATGAACATAAAATAAGCTGCCTTCCGGTCATCAATAATCGAAAATTAGTGGGAATTGTGACAGAAACGGATTTATTAAGAACAATGATTGAGTTAACAGGTGTTCACCAGCCTGGCTCGCAAATTGAAATAAAAGTGCCGAATATCTCCGGAATTCTCAGTGAAATCGCAGAAATTATCCGAAAACGGAAGGCAAACATCTTAAGTGTACTCGTTTACCCAGATAAACAGGATGAACAATATAAAATACTTGTTATCAGAGTTCAATTAATGAACCCTACCGGATTGATTCAAGACCTTAAAGAAGCTGGCCACCAGGTGTTATGGCCAAATTTGCCGGGGATGTCTATATGAATGATCGCTGTTCCTTTATTTACTCAGAAGACCTTCTGAATTATCGATTCAACAGCCATCATCCTTTCAATCAATTCCGGCTTAAACTCACAGTAGATTTATTAAATAGAATAAATGCCTTAGACCCCAATCAGATTGTTAAGCCAAGAATGGCGACAGAAGAGGAATTAACTTTAATCCATGACCCAAGCTACGTAGAAGCAGTAAAAAAGGCCGGCCAGGGGCTTCTTCCGAAAGAAATAGCTGAAAACTATGGTTTAGGTACTGAAGATACCCCTATTTTCCCTAATATGCATGAGGCTAGTTCTTTGATGGTAGGGGGTACCTTAACGGCTGTCGATGAGGTAATGACCGGAAAAACACTTCATGCCCTGCACCTTGGCGGCGGTCTGCATCACGGATTTCGTGGGAAAGCCTCCGGATTTTGTATTTACAATGATAGTTCTGTTGCGATTAAATATATCCAGCAAAAATATAATGCCCGCGTTTTATACGTAGATACAGACGCCCATCATGGTGACGGAGTTCAATGGTCCTTTTACGATGACCCAAATGTCTGTACACTTTCGATTCATGAGACAGGCCGATATCTATTTCCGGGTACGGGCAATATTAACGAAAGAGGACAGGGAGCGGGATACGGCTATTCATTCAACATCCCTGTTGATGCCTTTACAGAAGATGATTCGTGGCTGCATGCCTATAAAAACGCAATCAGGGATGTGGCCGAGTTTTTTAAGCCTGATGTCATCCTTACGCAAAACGGAGCAGACTCGCATTATTATGACCCATTAACCCATTTGTCGGCAACGATGAAAATATATCGGGAAATCCCAAGGCTTGCCCATGAAATTGCGCATCAATATTGCGGCGGCAAATGGATTGCCGTGGGCGGCGGCGGATATGATATTTGGCGTGTTGTCCCAAGGGCTTGGGCATTTATTTGGATGGAGATGACAGAAAATCCTAATTGTTTTGGAGGTTTGCCGGAAGACTGGATTGAACAGTGGCAAAAGGAGTCCCCGGTGACACTGCCAAGGGAGTGGGATGATTCTGAGGGTATTTATCCTCCAATCCCAAGAAAAGCAGAAATAACGGAAAAGAACTTAATCACACTTGAAAAAGCACTATATCCAATTCGTAATCATCAAAAAAGTGAATCTAGATAATGAAAGTAGCGGCTCTTTAGCCGCCTCAGGCTATCGAAAAACTTCCGATAGCCTTTTATTTTACTCGATTTACCACGTTGATTTATTTATAAAAATATTAATACAAAGCCTTTTTAACATGTTTGTTGATTTGCGCCCCAGGCGCTTCGATTTCCGCGAGGTTCGGACACTTCCTCCTCTTTTCCAATCGATTTTGTCCGAAGGCTGCGCAGGTTAGGGCATTTCCTGTATGGAATGTCCTCATAAAGCAGCACACTTACCAGGAGGAGAAAATGTGTGTTGCAATACTTTAGGATATTTGACTCCCAGTTGATTGTAGCGGAGGGCACTCGACTCCTGCGGGATAGAGAGGTCACTGGAGACCCCGCAGGCGCTTCCAGCGCCGAGGAGGCTCTAGGACCTCCCCGCAGGAAAGCGAGTGCCCGGAGCGGCAATTAACAGGCCCGTTAGCAGGGTTTAGACAAAATAAAAAAGGCGGATATTTAACCGCCTTTTTTACTATTCTCTTGTAGATTGCCGATGTTCAATACGATGTGGAAGAACCACTTTTTGTTCACTTACTTTTTCTTTGTTCATTAATTTGGTTAACAAGCGCATTGCAACAGCCCCAATATCATAAAGAGGTTGAACAATTGTCGTAAGCTGCGGACGGACCATCAGCGACAGTCTCGTATTGTCAGAAGTAATAACCTCAAAATCCTCTGGAATACTGTAGCCCTTATCCTCAGCACCATGGACGACGCCAAGTGCCATTTCATCCGCACCAACCAAAATGGCAGTGGGTTTTTCAGATAGTTCCAGCATTTTTTCAAAAGCTTCAATACCAGAATCGTACGTATAATCTCCTTCAATAATTAACTCTTCATTAAATGGAATATTTGCATCTTCCAAGGCTCTCTTATAGCCATTCAGCTTTTTAACGGTGATATCCGGTTCATATAGCGGTCCAATTACAAAAGCAATATCTTTATGCCCTCTGCCGATAAACTCTTTCACACAATCGTAGGCAGCCTGTTCATAATCAATGTTAACAGATGGAATTTTTTCAGATTCTTCGATAGATCCCGCTAGTACGACTGGAACTGGTGACCTTTCAAACTCATCTACATGATCAGGTGTAATATGTCCTCCCATAAAGACAATCCCGTCTACCTGTTTACCTAACATTGTGTTAAATAAATGTAATTCCTTATCTTTGTTTTGATCTGAATTACTTAAAATAATGTTGTATTTATACATGGTGGCAATATCTTCAATCCCGCGAGCCAGCTCTGCAAAGAAGATGTTGGAAATATCAGGAATGATCACTCCGACTGTCGTTGTTTTTTTACTTGCCAATCCCCTGGCAACCGCATTTGGACGGTACCCTAATCTCTCGATTACTTCCTGGACCTTTTTCCGGGTAACCGGTTTAACATTTGGATTCCCGTTAACAACGCGGGATACTGTTGCCATGGAAACATTCGCTTCACGGGCTACGTCATAAATTGTAATATTATTCACTTGTAACACTCTCCTAAAACGTACATTGTTTTCTTTATTTTATAGCATTTAGCTAAAATCTAGTCATAATTGCTTATGTGATAAAGTAAACAATCTTTAAGTATGTATTTATGATACGACAAGAAGAAAAAAGCCGCAATTATATTGTCAATATTTTTTTAAAAGCAGGAAAAAACCTCCTGCTATCATGGCAGAAGGTTCTTGTTCATTATACTCTTACAAAGTTGGATGCAAGGAGTTCATTGTAGAAGTGATCAAATTGCTCAAGGTTCATTTGCTGTTGCGCATCAGAAAGTGCTACAGCCGGGTCTGGGTGTACTTCAGCCATAACGCCGTCTGCCCCAATCGCAATTGCAGCCTTCGCGCATGGAAGCAGTAAATCTCTTCTTCCAGTTGAGTGGGTAACATCCACCATAACTGGTAAATGTGTTTCTTGCTTTAAGATAGGAACAGCAGAAATGTCTAAGGTATTTCTAGTTGCCTTTTCGTAGGTCCGAATTCCACGCTCGCAAAGGATAATTTGTCCATTTCCTTGCGCCATGATATATTCGGCAGCATTGATGAATTCCTCGATGGTTGCAGCTAACCCTCTCTTTAATAGAACTGGTTTATTCACTGCACCAGCAGCCTTTAATAATTCGAAGTTTTGCATATTACGTGCACCAATTTGGATGACATCGATGTAATCAATAGCCATTTCAATATCGGCAGGACTGACAATTTCACTAATGACAGCCATATCAAATTCATTTGCAACACGTTTTAATATTTTCAGTCCTTCTACACCTAATCCTTGGAAATCATATGGTGACGTTCTTGGCTTGTAAGCACCACCGCGCAAAAGCTTTAAGCCTTTTTCCTTCATAGCTTTTGCAACAGTCGCCACCTGCTCATAGGATTCAACCGCACATGGACCAAAGACAAAATGCTGCTTGCCATCGCCAATTTTTTCGCCTTTTAAGTCTACAATTGTATTTTCTGGCTGTTTCTTTCTAGAAACTAACAAAGCTTTCTTATGGTCGTCCTTTTGGAGGTCAAGCCCCGCTTTGAAAATTTCCTTAAACAGGTGATCAATTGTTGAATTTTCAAATGGACCATCATTATTATCTTTAATTTTATCGAGCATCATTCTTTCACGGACTGGATCGAAGCGGAAAACGCCTTGACTTCCTTTAACCTGCCCGATCTCTTGGACGAGTCGAGCTCTTTCATTTATTAACCTCAACAATTCCAAGTTTAACTCGTCTACACGGTCTCTTAACTGATCCAATTCATTATTGCCCATCTTTTCGTCCCCGTCCTTTCTTTTGTCGGCATTTATTCCTAAGTAAAGTTATCTTTTTTAAATAGGATTAAGTTTACTGCCTCACAATCAAAGATTTTTAAAAATTATAAACTTTTTTATAATTAGGGTTTATTATAGCCGAAATAAATTTCTTTGTCATCACTTTTTTCTTTAATGATTAAACGCTTTTAAGCTTTTATGCATTAAAGTATTTTTTGATATATATTAAAGTAATATATGTGTTTTTTGAAAAAAGGTGACTGTTTTGTGGCAACATGGAACTATTTTTTATTCCTGCACGGGAATAGCTTGTGCCAAAGAACGATTTGTTATTTTCCAGTGTGAAGCACTCCACGATGGTTTCCCATTAGCAAAAAGAATGGCTTGTGGAGATTCGTGCTTAATTTGAAATTGTTCAGCGATTTCGTTTGATAATGGGCGGGAATCTTGGACTGCCAAATAGTAAGTTGGGATATTTTCATGTTCATTCGAAAATTTCTCGTATTCATTGTAGGCTGCTTGGCTGATTGGGCAAGTTAAGCTGTGCTTTAATAGATAAAATGAATTTTCTTTATTTAGTAATTCCGTAAACTCTTCAATTGAATCAATTTTTTTCAGCATAATTTTACCTCCAGAAAGTAATAAACGGTGAAGTAATTTTAACACTTCACCGTAATGTTTCACAAACAGTATGACTTACATTCCCTTTAAATCCTAACCCTGCTTTCTTCTTCCTCTAGTGCTTTTTGAGCTTCCTCTAATTTTTTTCGAATTTCATCGCTATTTGCAGAAGCTTTTGTTGATGCCGTTTTTTCGTTTAAACCTTTAATCGAAATATAGGTGGTTTCGGAATCCTCATGCTGCTCAAATGTGCTATCTGATTTCCCTTTCACTTTATTCACTAGATTAGAGGATTGCTGGGCAAGCCCCTGGGTAAGTGAGATGGTTTTGGACTTTACATTTTCCCTTAGCGGTGAAGACTTTTCAAGAAGAGATCCCGTTTGGTCAGAAAGTGTGTGGCGAAATTCCTGTCCCTTTTTTGTACCTAAGAGCAGCGCCGCTGCCGCACCCGCCAGACCGCCAACGATAACGCCCAGCAGAAAACTGCTGCCGCCAGATTCGTCGCTTCGAACTTGATTGGTTTCACGTGATTCATACTCTCTTTTTGTCATAATCCCTTCACTCCTCCTTTTTAATGTGAACGTTCCTTTTGCCTTTCATAAATGGTTTCTTCATTTTTGGCTTCCTTACGAGCCTGCCACATGTCTTTTAATTCAAAAAATACATTACTCCACTGAATAATTTGCGAAACTTTTTCTTTGCTCTCTTCTACTTGCTCGTCAATTGTATTCGTAATATTCTTTAATGTTCCGTTAAATTTCCTGACTGAGGTTCCAACCTCTTTAACAGAATCGACGACACTATTTAAGCGCACAGATTTATCTTTCAAATCTTCGGCAAGGGCATTTGTTTTTTGTAAGAGCTGAGTTGTTTCACTTGTTACACCTTCAACCTGTTTTTCCAGTCCCTTTAAAGTGTCCGAAACACTCGTAAGGGTAATTTTCAGGGATTTAAGTGTCGCTGATAAATAGAAAACCAGCACTAAAAAAGCTACTGAAATCAAGGCCACGCTTATGTATAAAATCAAAATCATAGTAAAACCTCCGATATATCCTATTAATTATGTATTGCCGTTCAAACTCTGGTTTAAACCTCGTTCATATCTTATACTACTTCCAGTGATTTGTCTTGTTTTCCTGCAATTTGTTAAAAAAATTTCCTTATATTATTGATATGAAAAAAGGATGCCGCACTTGGCGGAATCCTTTTCTTATTTAGCAATTTGTTTTTCATAAGATTCCTGGAATTTCTGAATGTCTCCAGCCCCCATAAAGAGGATGACACTATTATCATGGTTCCCTAATAAATATGTGGTCTCTTCAGTGAGAATTTCAGCACCAGGGATTTTTTCCTCAAGGTCGTGAATAGAAAGCTTTCCTTGTTTTTCACGAGCTGACCCAAAAATTTCACACAAATAAGTTTTATCCGCCAGCCTTAGGCTCTCAGCAAAATCTTCTAAAAATGCCTGCGTCCTTGTAAAGGTATGCGGCTGGAACACGGCAACAATTTCACGATCAGGATATTTTTGCATGGCTGCATCAATGGTTGCTTTGATTTCTGTCGGATGGTGGGCATAATCGTCAATTAAAATTTGGTTACCCATCCTTTTTTCCGTAAATCTTCGCTTAACTCCCTGGAAGGTCGTTAAAAGATCTTTCACTACTTCAACATTAATATCTTCATAATGGCAAACGCCAATGACAGCTAGAGCATTTAGAACACTATGGTCACCGAATGTTGGAATAGAAAAGGTGTCATAATACGTATTGCGAATAAATACATCAAAGCTTGTTCCTTCTGTCGTTTTCACAATATTTGCGGCCTGATAGTCATTTTCCTCCGCAAATCCATAAAACAAGACAGGAACCTTTGCCTGAATTTTTTGAAGCTGCTCATCATCACCATAAGCAAATATCCCTTTTTTCACTTGGAAGGCCAACTCCTGAAAAGCCGAAAATACATCATCGATATTGGCAAAATAATCAGGATGATCAAAGTCAATATTGGTCATTATGGCATAATCAGGGAAGTAGGAAAGAAAATGCCGTCTATACTCACATGCCTCGAAAACAAAATACTCCGCACCTTCTTGTCCTTTACCGGTACCGTCACCGATTAAAAAGGAAGTAGGCTTCGCGCCTGCGATTACATGCGAAAGCAGACCCGTGGTGGATGTTTTGCCATGGGCACCTGTAATGGCTATACTGGTGAAATTTTGCATAAAATCGCCTAAAAAGCGATGGTAACGTATAATAGGAAGCCCTAGTTTCATGGCCTCTTGAATTTCCTCATGCGTATCAGGAAATGCGTTCCCGGCAATGATTGTCATCCCTGGCTCGATATTTTCTTTTTGGAACGGGAGTATTTTAATCCCCGATTGTTCAAGGGCCAGTTGAGTAAAAAAGCGCTTTTCGACATCGGAGCCTTGGACCTGAAATTTCATATCGTGGAGCACTTGTGCAAGTGCACTCATACCAGACCCCTTTATACCGACAAAATGGTAAATTGTCATAGAAGAACCTCCAACCAACGTCTATCTGTAAAACAGTATATGACATCTGTCTGTATTTGCTAATCTGAAAAAGCAGGGGAATTGCGCACCTGCTTTTCCTGAACATATTTCAATATTATATCACTGTTTATCCGTAAAAACTATTTTCGAACCCGAATTGCTCCAATGGTACTATTCGCTAATTAGAATTTACTGTTGTAAATTTGAACGCATATGTTCAACTACAACTCTGTCTTCGTCCTATCGGACTCGCCCAATCGCTGAGTTTTCATTTCGCTAATCAGAATTTACTATCGTAAATTCTAAACGCATAAATTCAACTACACCTCTGTCTTCGTCCTATCGGACTCGCCAATCGCTGAGTTTTCATTTCGCTAATCAGAATTTACTATCGTAAATTCTGAACGCATAAATTCAACTACACCTCTGTCTTCGTCCTATCGGACTCGCCAATCGCTGAGTTTTCATTTATTATTTGTCTATATTTACATATTTAGACTTGCATCCTGGATGGATTCCAAATCTGCTTCGTTAATTAACACTTCCCGCGGCTTGCTTCCGTTTGCACCTGAAATATATCCCTGCTGTTCAAGCATATCCATTAAGCGTGCAGCCCGGTTATAGCCAATTTTAAAGCGGCGCTGCAAGCTGGAAGTGGATGCTGCTCCTTGTTCGATGATAAATTCACAGGCATCATAAAACAACTCGTCTTCCTCCTCCGTTATTTGGGCCTTTTTTAAAAGTTCTTCCTGGACAAATAAGTATTCCGGCTCGCGCTGTTCTCTTACATGAGCGACAACCACATCAATTTCTTCATCGGTTACAAATGTGCCCTGCAAGCGGACCGGCTTTGATGAGCCATTTTCCAAAAAGAGCATATCGCCGCGGCCAAGCAGCTTTTCAGCACCGCTGATATCAATGATTGTACGCGAATCGACTTGGGATGAGACCGAAAAGGCAATCCTTGTCGGGACGTTTGCTTTTATTAAACCAGTGATGACATCCACAGACGGCCGTTGCGTTGCGATAATTAAATGGATACCGCACGCTCTTGCCTTTTGAGCTATCCGGCAAATGGCTTCCTCAACATCAGCCGGTGACATCATCATTAAATCAGCCAGCTCATCAATAATAATGACAATATATGGGAGCTTGTCGGAATATCTTTTATGCTCCATGGCCAGTTCATTAAAGCGGCTGATATCGCGGACACCGGTATGGGCAAATAGCTCATAGCGTCTTTCCATTTCATCGACTGCCCATTTTAACGCAGCGGTTGCTGCCTTTACATCGGTAATAACCGGGCTGACTAGGTGAGGAATCCGATTATATGGTGCAAGCTCCACCATTTTCGGGTCAATTAGCATGAGCTTAACATCTTCAGGACTGGCTTTATATAATAAGCTAACTAAAATCGAATTAATGCAGACACTTTTTCCGGATCCTGTTGCCCCGGCAATCAGACCGTGGGGCATTTTCTTTAAATCTGTCACAATCGGCTTGCCGGCAATATCGAGGCCAAGCACCACCGTTAACGGGGATGCTGTATCACTGAAAACGCCACTGCCGATAATTTCGCTGATTCTCACCGGCCTTGACTGTTGGTTCGGCACTTCGATTCCAATCGTGTGTTTCCCCGGAATTGGTGCTTCGATCCGGATATCCCTGGCAGCAAGACTTAATTTGATATCATCACTTAGATTGGTAATCTTGTTCACTTTGACACCAGGCTCAGGCTGTACTTCAAAACGGGTAACAGACGGACCTTGCGTTACATTCACCACATTTGCGCCAACATTAAAGTTTTGCAAGGTTTGGTTTAGCAATTCCTCTTGATAAAGCATCCATTTTGTATCGATGATTTCGGAAACAGGGGGATTTAGCAAATCCGCCATTGGGAATTGATATTCGCCTGCTGCGGCAATCTCTTGGATATGGTGGTCATTATGCTCTTCACGACGGCTATTGGTTTCAACGATTATTTCTTTTTGCTGTGTATTAATTGATTCCTGCTGTTGCGGTTCCTCGTTCACTTTAAGCAGGCTGTTGTTTTCCACGACTTGCTCTTGTTGAGAAGCGGCAATTAAAGCCTGCTTTTGCCGTTCTTCGTCGAGTCTTCTTTTCTTTACTTCCCATTTTTCCCGATCCTGCTTTAACATCATGACGTTGAAAGGAAGATGAGAACGCTTAGGCTTAGGAGGTTCAGATTCCTCGAATTGATCTTCTTCGATACGAAGTGGTGCTAGTTCTGATTCCTCGATTAGGTTTTCTTCGATAAGAAGTGGCGGTAGTTCAGATTCTTCAATTTGGTTCTCTTCAATCTGAAGTGGCAGTTCACCATCCTCGCCTGCTTGTGCTTGAAACTCCTCATTCAGAACAGGGCTGTTATCCATCTCGTCGGAGTATGTATTGTCAACTAGAGGGATTTCCTCAAGGGTAACAGTCTCTTTAAGTTCATCTTCTGTCTCCAATATTTTGGTGACAAAATTTGAAATTGGTATTGTAGGATTCTCTTCCGTCGGCAGCGGAGTAGACTGGCTTGTATTTTCTTCCTTGAAAAAATGACTCAATTCATGTTCAACAACTGCGCCTGTTTTTCTTGGCCGATTGAAGCCAAATACTGGGGAAGGAATTTCGGTTGGGTGAAACGGCCCTCGCGCTCTTTTTGTAGGTTCCGTTTTTATCTTTAGCGGTTCCGTTTTCATCTTTGAAGGTGCTATTGGACTCAGTTCAACCTGGCTCTGAACTTGTGTTTGTCTGTTGGCTGCCTCCCTTTCCTTCCTTTTTTTCGGCCGTTTTTCTTCAACCGGCTTTTTTAATTCTAAAGAAGTCTTTAATGTATTTTTAGGATATTGATAAGAAACTCTTGCATCCAAATCTTTTGTGCTTTCACTTTGAGATAAAAATGTTGGAACTTCCGGTTTATTATTATGAACGGGGTGCTTGTCAAATTCGCCTTCCTCGTCTTTCTTTAATTTTTGAAAAAAGTTTTGGATCCAGCTCAAAACTATCACTCTTTCTATTTTAGCTAATAGCGTAAATTCAACTACGTCTCTGTCTTCGTCCTATCATCGAGTTTTCATTTACTTGTCACTCTATTTTATCAGCATTTTTTATTTTTTCGACATTATTCTATAGAAACTGCTAAAATATATAAAATTTCGTTCTTGAGACACAGAAAAAAGGATCACTCTCACCAAGTGATCCCATACCTTTATTTATTTTTTCCTAAAATAAAAATTGGTTCTAATTCACCTTTTTCGTATAAAAACGACAGGGCGGTGATTGGAACGCGGCCGCTGGCAAAAAAGCTCATCGCCATTTGTGCCATTACATCATAGCCTCTGTCATTGCGGATATCGGCGATAATCAAGACATCCTGGTGAGGAACGGCCACAACCATTGTCCCGGTAATCCGCTTCTCCATATCATTCAAGAATCCCTTATTTAAAATCCGGCTTGCATCATACCCATCATTGGTATTAAGAAAATGGAAAATGTTTCCGGCTACTTGGTCTTCCTTCACTGTTGTAGTCAGCGATCTTGCGTTAAATAAGGCAATTTCCTTAATCCTCAATGGATCCCAGCCTTCTTTTTGCATAATGCTGGAATCAATTAAGCGGTAGGTTTTCCCCATATCATACGCATAATAAATTTTCGTCTCCGCCGTATGTTCGTCGATTAGGAATGGAACGCCTTCTTCGGCTTCCTTCGGAAAAGAGGATGAACGGATTACTGGGAAGATTTTTTTCTCATGGTCAGTTAATTGAATTGTTTCCTCCATGGCCCGAAGCCCTTCATCCACATAATAAACAACTTCGTCGATCGCTTTATCCTTCTCATCGTGCCATTTTGCCACAATCCCTGCTAGAGCAACCGTAATCCCTTTTCCAGTTCGTTTGCTTTCAATACGCAGCTGATCCTTATCGCGATCATAGGTTACTACTCTATCTTCATTATCTAAACGCGATTCGAGTTCTCGCCTCATCTTTTTACTGTCCATTTTCATTTATATCCCTCCGGCATTAAAAGGAGTAGTTTTCTTTATTAGATAAAAAGGCTCCTTCTCCAAAAGGAGATGGAGCCTTGTGCTGATTTATTTTAAACCTGTAATAAATTTTTCGATTTCCTCTTGTGTTTTACGGTCTTTACTAACAAAGCGGCCCAGTTCTTTTCCGTTTTCGAAGGCAATAAAACTTGGGATCCCGAAAACATCGAGCTGCTGGCATAAATCAATATATTGATCACGGTCTACATGGATAAAGGTATATTCCGTGAATTTGGACTCAATCTCTGGCAAGACTGGTTCAATAAACCGGCAGTCCCCACACCAATTAGCTGAGAACATAAAAATCGTTTTTCCCTGGTCACGCAATTGCTCAAATTGCTCCATGGACTCTAAATGTTTCATAATTTAACGACCCCCGTATTGAAAGAATGTTTTTTCAATCATAACAATCCATCCCGTTTGCAGTCCAATAATATGCAATCGGACATCCCCTATTATCTTAACCAACCAGGGTAAAGAAAACTCGCCGATTGGCGAACCCCTTAAGGGCGATTCATGAGGCGTAGTTGCACTTATACTTTCATATTAGCCAAACAAAAAACGAAGGGATTACCTCCGTTTTATTATTTGTATGTAACCGAATGAACTATTTGCGTCATTGCTTTCGCTTCTTCTTCAAGGCTTGAAGTTTTCACCTGAGTGGTTATTTTCGCGCCTCCTACACCAACGGTCATTTCATTCATGTCATCTTTTAGCTTTTTAACGGTCAAATAACCGAACATTTTATCGTCTACAAATTTCTCATTTGTATCCAGTTTTTTATACTGTTCAACTGTCGTTTTATACACCACATCACTAGATGCGCTTTCCTGTGGATTCACAAACAGAATATAAGTTTTCGAGCCATTTTTTAAAATGATATTATTCGGTGTGGTGTCATCAATTTCATATCCGAACGGAAGGTAAAAATGAATTTTATCGCTTTTTTTCGTCGGCTTCTTTGCTTTCTCATGAAAGGTTGTGTTTACGGTTTTAATTGCGGCTTTACTTTCTTCTTTATAATTCGCATTTCCACATGCAGTTAATAATCCAAGAGATAATAAGAAAATAGTAATGGCTTTAAAGAGTCTCAGGTTAAACTCCTCCTTAGGAAACTGTATACTATCTCCATAATAACTGCCAGAATATTCAAATGACAAGACTTTGTCGAAAAATAGTGTCGAAAATTATAAAAGCGGAAGCGCCTTGACCAGGGGCGACAGGCATAAGACGAGCCGGCGAGGAGGTTGCTTTTTAACCTCCTTGACGGATTGGCTTATGACCCCGAGCCCCTAGGCGCTGAAGCTAGATAGTTTTCGAAGTTCAATGTGCTTTTAATTTTTGCTGATAGGTAAATTGCCCTACTAAAAGTTTCATAACATGCGTAAACACCTCGGCCCGATTGACCATTCCATTCGTAAAGACCCCGACAGCACCTTCCTGCTTGCTGACGTTTTTCTTTTTCGCGTAATCCTCCATAACCGGGCCAAGCTCTTCACCAGCCCTTAATCTTACTGCCACTTCCTCGGGCAATAAAAACCTTGCGCCGCCAGCTACAATCGGCTCCATATCGAGGGTGGCAAGCGCTCCCCAATTGCAAAGCAAAAGCCCATGGCTAGTTTCATGGACGCCTCCCTCAAGGCCGATGCCGATATCGCCATTTCCTTGTTCAAGCGCGCCTTTTGCCCTGTTGATCGCCCCTTTTATTGTTTCTTCATCGGAGAAGGGCTGCTCGCTAACCCCTGATTGTACGTCTAAGGATATAAACTCTGACTCCAGGTGTTGAAAGCTATTTTTGACCGCCGTAATTTTGGTAGGGTTTTTTGATCCAATAATAATTTTCATGCTCGTTGCTCCTTTTTAGAAATACAGCAAAGGAGGCATGATGTGACATCACGCCCCCGCAAAATTAGCTGTTTGATTTAATTGTTTCCACAGTTGTTTTATCACATGCCTTAACTAGTTTAACCAATAATTCCTTTGCGGCTGCGTAGTCATCGATATGGACGATGGAAGCGTGGGTATGGATGTAACGGGAGCAAATTCCGATAACAGCGCTTGGTACCCCTTCATTTGACAGGTGAACACGGCCGGCATCTGTTCCACCTTGTGAAACAAAGTATTGATACGGAATCTTATGCGTCTCGGCCATATCGAGAACAAATTCCCTCATCCCACGGTGAGTTACCATTGACTTATCAAGGATACGCAATAATGTTCCCTTGCCCAATTGACCAAATTCATTTTTATCGCCAGTCATATCATTGGCCGGGCTGGCATCAAGCGCAAAGAAGAGATCCGGCTTAATCATGTTAGAGGCAGTCTGAGCACCGCGCAGGCCTACTTCCTCTTGAACCGTTGCCCCCGAATAAAGAATATTAGGCAATGTTTCATCTTTTAGCTCCTGAAGCAGTTCAATCGCCAAACCGCAGCCATAGCGGTTGTCCCATGCCTTCGCTAAAATTTTCTTTTCAGTTGCCATTGGAGTGAACGGGCAAATAGGCAGGATGGCCTGCCCAGGCTTAATGCCGATTCTTTCAGCGTCTTCACGGTTATCCGCCCCAATATCAATCAGCATATTCTTAATTTCCATCGGTTTGTTTTTCTTTGATTCATCCAACAGATGCGGCGGGATGGATCCTACAACACCGATGACCGGGCCGTTTTTTGTCATGACTTGGACGCGCTGGGCGAGAAGTACCTGGCTCCACCAACCGCCAAGCGTCTGGAAACGGATCATTCCATTTTCGGTGATGGCCGTAACCATAAAACCAACTTCATCCATATGCCCTGCGACCATGATTGTCGGGCCGGCTTCATTCCCTCTTTTCACGCCGAAAACACTGCCAAGCTTATCCTGAACTATTTCATCGGCATATTGCGAAAGCTGTTCTTTCATAAATTTGCGGACTAAATGTTCATTACCGGGAGCCCCAGGCAGCTCGGTTAAGGTTTGAAAAAGCTTCAAGGTTTGTTCATTCATATGTAGAAAACTCCTTTAGTCTTTTTATCTCATACTATGTATCATTTTTATTTTACAGAAGTTATAAACAGCTTTCCAATATTTCATTTTTCTATAGGTATTATTATCTTCTTATTTTAAAATACGATATACTGAAAGGAGAAATATTTCTGGCATTTTTTTGAAGAAAAGGGGGCTTTGTGATGAACTGGAAGTCTTTTTTAATCGGAGTATCGGTTGGTATAGTTGGGGGATATGCGGCGAAACAGATTATTTCTCAAAAAACCAAGGTCTCACCTGAAAAGGTGTTAGAGTATGTGAAGGAACAATTTAAACAAAACGGACCAATCAATGGGTCGTGGATACATATGAAAGTGGAGCCTTATGAACAGCATCAGGTGCAATATCAGGTCTATAAGGGCGGTATTTCAAAAAATAATGATGGAAACAACGAACAATATGAATTTATTGCCGATGCCTTAACCGGAACGATTTTGGATATCCGCAAGCTATCTGAGAACTTGGTGTCTTAATGAAAAATAGCCGCATCTTAATGATACGGCTATTTTTCATTAAGCATTAAACTTCCCTTTTAATGCTTTCCGCTATTTTATGATCCGGTCCCCATTTAACAGCCCGATAAAAGGCATCATGGTAAAAGGTAAACCAGGCATTTTTCTCGAGTGCATATGGAAGCCATTTTTCCTTCGCCCGGATGGAGTCCATTGGATAATCATCATAGGCCATTACCCATAGAGCATTTTGATGTGCGTGGGTAGCCATTAAGTCAGCCATGTGAATGGCTGTTTCGCCTCCATCCTCAATTATAAGGATCGAATGCCCATTGCTGTGCCCTCCGGTGTGAAACATTTGAATCGGCCCCAAGCTCCACGTCTCCTCAAAGGTAACAACCTGCGTTTGTACCGCCTCCCAATTTTCCTTCCAGTATGTATTTTTTGAACGAATATTGGGTTGTCTCATTTCATCCCATTCTATCTTCGATGCTATAATCTGGGCATTTGGGAATGTTGATACGTACTCCCCGTTGACAAGCTTAGTCAATCCGCCAGCATGATCAAAGTGAAGATGGGTCATTAACACATAATCGATGTCTTTCGGGGTTAGACCTATTTTTTCTAAAGAGGCGTCAAGTTCGGATTCCTTCGTAACGCCAAAGTTTCTCAATTGCTTTTCAGTCAATTTTCCGCTGCCAAGTCCAGATTCCACCAGCAGATTTTTTCCATCAAATTGAATTAAGATTGGATCTGTTGGCAATTCAATTTGGTTATTCTCATTCGCAGGGTATTTTCTTGACCACAACGGTTTTGGAACCACACCAAACATGGCCCCGCCATCCAAATTCGTAACCCCTCCTGAAACCCAAGTCAAAGTAACATTACCAATTTTCAATGATTGCATGTTTCCTCTCCTTCCCTTTTCTATAGTTTACCATTACCGGAATTGTATGAAAATTAAAAGAGGACACCCTTTTTAAGACTGCCCCTCAGTATCATTCTGATATTTCACTTCACAGCGATAAATTCGATTGCCTTTTTCGGAAAATTTCTGTTCATACTCGGTCATGATATTTCCTTCAAAATCACTTTTGTGAAGGTCAAGGCTAAGGAACTTTAATAACAATCCATATTCAGAAAAACTCATTAAGGAATACTCAAACAGACCTTGATTGTCCGTTTTGAAATGAATTTCCCCGCCATCGACGAGAATATTCTCATAAGATTTAAGAAATTCCTTGTAGGTTAATCTTCTTTTTTCATGACGAGTCTTGGGCCACGGATCTGAAAAATTTAAATAAACCCGGTCCACATCATTCTTGGCAAAATATTTATCCAATTCTGCAGCATTGATATTAAGAAGCTTTACATTGGGTAATTCCGCTTCAATCAAACGATCCAAAGCCGCCACAATCACACTATCATATAGTTCAATTCCAATATAATTAATATCGGGATGGGCCTTGGCCATTTCAGTTATGAACCGCCCTTTGCCAGTGCCAACTTCTATATGAAGAGGGTTGTTATTTTCAAACACTTCATCCCATTTCCCTTTGTTTAATTCCGGATTTGGGACTGCATATTGCGGATACTGATCTATTTTATCCTTTGCCCAAGGTTTATTTCTGAGTCTCATTTATTTGCCACTCCTAAAAAATATTATCGTTTAATACATAGCATGCTCATTTTTGTCTTGCAAGTAAAACCGTGATGCTGGTGAATAAATAAAAAAAGAATTCACAACCTAACTGTGAATTCTTTTTTCATTCCCACTTGAAAGGGTGTGCTTTTTATGCCATTAAGTCATCATGACCAAGTAACCTTGCTCAAAGATATATTAAGCAATCATCAAACAGATTGCTGCGGGTCCGTTGCGGAATGTGAACAATTGGAACGATTAATCAAATCCTTAATGGTAAACAATCAGGTTGATCAAAATGTCAAATCTATCTTACAGGAAGTTTACCATTACAGCCAGACAGGAGCGCAAACCGCAGATTTAGACGGGCATATTACAGCCCATCAAGAAAACCTGTCACAATGGGTAGATGATATTGGGCAATTTTCTTAAAGTATGTCCCTTAAGAATTGAATCCACTTATTCATCTCATCCATACGATGTTTATTTTTATTAAATTGGATAGAAGATAAGGTCTGCAATGCCACATACCATTGCATTCTAAGTTTCAAATCGTCGGTTAAGTTTTCCCCGTACATTTTCAGCCAATCCTGCCAATTTTCTTCAGGAATGTACCAATAAAGGAGCATTCCTAAGTCAATGGCAGGGTCCGCAATCATCGCCCCATCCCAATCAATGAGGTACAACTGATTGTCATCTGTCCAAAGCCAGTTATTATGATTGACGTCACCGTGGCAAACGACCTTTTCCTCACAATGAACGTTTTTCGCTTCTTTTTTTAAAAAGCTGAGTGTTTCTTGAACTTCCGGAAGGATTAATAGTTTTTCATCCAGTCCAGAGACCACCGATTGAAAGATCGTTTCAGGCTGCAATGGTGATTTTTCCAGTCTGCTCAGCATTCCAAGCATGGGCTCAGAACGATGAATTTTCTTAAGAAGCTTAGCAACAACCTCTTGATTCATTTCCGTTGATTTCAGTTCCCTGCCTTCAAGCCATTGCTGGGCTGTAATGACATCTCCATTTTCCAATCGTTTTGTCCAAACAAGCTTTGGGACAATTCCCTCTGCCGAAAGTACTGCAAGGAATGGAGACGAATTTCGCTTCAAAAAAAGCCGTTGGTCCTCATGCCTCGCATAAAAGGCCTCTCCGGTGGCCCCGCCGGCAGGAATAATTTCCCACTCTTGTCCTAATATATGTTCCAAAACTGTTCACCTTCAACTTATGCCGTTCTTTGAGGATGGGGCCCTCATCTAAATCAGAAGTAAAACCAAGACGTGCGAAGGTTTTACGAATTGTTTTATTAATAAAAAAAAGCTATTGATTAATAGCATACAATAGCCATCTTAATAAATTTTATCTCCTATTGCTATTTTTCGTCAAGTAATCCTGGAAAACTATTTTTTTACTAAAACATTTAACGATATAGGTTCTACCTGAATTTCTCCGCCTTGAAAAACTTTTTTTGCTATAATACCGGCAGTATCTCTGTCGGCTAAAACGCTCCATTCCCCGTTTAGAATACTAACCTTATGAGAAGATAATGAAGGATTTGTGATTACAATAACAACAGAATCTCCCTGTTGAAAAGAGCATCCCAAAATCGGCGATGGAAGTGGCAACCTGCTTACTTGATTGCGAATTTCTGCTGCTGTTCTTAACCGGAAACAAGGGTATTCTTTTCTGATTTGAATAAGCCCTTTTATATAATCTACATTTTCTTTAAATTGACTTTTGCGATTCCAATCCAGTTGGTTTATGGTATCTGGAGATCGGTAACTGTTACCATCACCTTGTTTTGTTCGAAAAAATTCCTGACCGCTGTGAAGGAAAGGAATTCCCTGCGCGAGAAGAACGATCCCTGTGGCAAGACGATGATACCTCATTCTTACAGCATCATCGACATCCGGCAGACAAGATTGTAGCTTATCCCATAGGGTATGATTATCATGGCATTCCACATAATTGACAGATTGGACTGGTTCATTAAAGATTCCTGCCCCTTTGGCCCTAAATCCAATACTTCCAGTAATCATTTCAAAGGCCGCTTCAAGATATTGTTTATTCCCTAAAGCATATCCTTTATCCAATATATTAAAGGTACTCCCCTTGATGGTATCGCGAAACTGGTCATTGAACTGCGCAATTTCGGGCAGCTTTGCCTGATTTGGGATAATTGCCTTTTTCTGAAAAGGAAGCGGGGTATTTAAGTTCCATCCCTCACCGAGGATGATAATGCCATTTGCATAGCTGTCACATACTTTCCTAACCTCGTTCATCGTTTCAATGTCCAAAATTCCCATTAAATCAAAGCGGAAACCGTCAACATGATATTCCTTCAGCCAGTAGCGGATGGAGTCAACAATAAATTTCCGCACCATTTTCCTCTCTGAGGCAATGTCATTTCCCACACCTGTTCCATTGGCAGGAAGGCCGATTTCGTTGTGCCGGAAGTAGTAGCCGGGAACAATTTTTTCAAAAGAGGATTCTTCACGAATATAGACATGATTATAAACAACATCCATAATGACCCTGAGGCCAATTCGGTGAATTTGGTCAATTAAATCTTTTAATTCGGATATCCGAGAATACGGGTCAGAGGGATTGGTGGAATAGCTGCCTTCCGGAGCATTAAAATGGAGCGGGTTATAACCCCAGTTATACTCTTTGTCTGGATTCCATTCATCAACTCCTGCGAAATCGTGGAAAGGAAGGAGTTCAAGATGGGTAATGCCCAATTCCTTTACATAGGATAGTCCTGTGGATTCTCCATCCACCCCTTTGGTATTTAGTTCACCAGCACCAAGATATAGTCCTTTATTTTTCGCACCACTTTGAGGGTGTATCGTAAAGTCACGGATATGGGCTTCATAAATGATTGTCTCAACAGGACTGGTCATCGGCGGCACCTCTACCTTTGGCCGCCCTGTTTTCTCTATACTAACAATAACTCCATGCTCCCCATTGGCTGATACCGCCTTGGCATACGGATCCACTGCTTCCCGCCATGTTTTGTTAACCTGTACCAAGAAGCTATATTGATACAATTCCAAGTCGCGATTAATATCTAAACACCATACGCCTCGGTCCCCAAGCTTCATTTTTATAATTTCCGCATACTGGGTGGCGGGGTGGCGTAATTTTAATTTCACTTGCGTGGCAGTCGGAGCCCATAATTTAATTTGGGACCTATCACGTTGATACGTAACCCCCAAGTCATTTCCTTCATAATAAAACTTATTATCAAAAGCTTCTGTCCGAATAACTGCCCCTATTTGAAGGTCCGTCCTGCCGCCATGGTCATCAGCAATCACATATTCTTTGCCAAAACAAGTCTCATTAGCTAACCGGCAAGTGTATTTCAGATAATTTTCAATAGGGATTTTATCGATGATGTTCAAAGGACTCTTTTCCGCACCGCAGATTAAAGAAAATGAAGATGACTGGCCATTGCGGTAGGAAAGGGGAAGAAGTATCGTAATAATGGTCATTTCATCCAAGTAGGCCTGAAAGATCCTTTTAATGGATTCCATTCGAGTCCCTCTCTTTCAAATCAACTTCGTCCTTATAGCGCATTCGCGTTAACACTTGTAACGCTTTCGGAATAATCTCTGCCTTTAATGGAATATGTCCAACATGCTCCCCGTCCCCATGAACATAGAGTTCCACATCTGAACGAATTGTTATTGCTCTTCCTTGAAATGATTTTACCTCTTTGAAATAAATATGCTTCCCCCAAAAAACACTGATAAAAACAATTAAAAGCTTCAATCTTGATAACTCATGAACCACTGTAATATCAAGTAAACCATCCTGTGGTTCAGCTGCAGGTGCAATTTTCATTCCGCCCCCATAGTAGGGCTGGTTGGAGACAGTCACAAACCATGTTTGTTTAAATTTATGCTCTTTGCCGTCAATTGATAAATCAATTGTAGAAGTTTTATAACAAAATAGTTCTTTCAGAAGAAAATAAACATAAACCAGACGGCCCAAAGAAAATTTGTTTAGCAGGGCTTTTACCCGCGAATGATTGACCTGATATGCAATTAATGCATCAAATCCAGCCCCCATATTATTAATAAAATATTGCTCGGACTTGTCCTGCATCGTAATTTTCCCGGCATCCATCAATGGAGCATCGCTTTTCATCAGACGGAGCATCACTTTTAGGGCGGCAGCTGGGTCCGCTGGAATTTGAAATCCTCTAGAAAAATCATTTCCCGATCCGCCGGGTATAAATCCCAACGTAATAGTTGGATGGTTAATGATTCCATTCAACACTTCATGAAGTGTCCCGTCACCTCCGACGGCAACGACCATTTTAGAATGGTTATTCTTGGCCGCAATTTGCGCAGCCAGTTTTCTAGCATGTCCAGAATACTCCGTAAAAAAAGCCAAATAAGAAATTTCCTCTGACTTCAACTTCAGCTCAATTTTACGCCAAATTTTATAACAATGGCCATTGCCGGCTTTAGGATTTATCACAAAGTATAATTCTTTCATATATAACCAACCTTTTTTTATGTTTGTAAAGGAAAAAGTTTAATGGCTTCATATTTCGGTGTTTGGTTGAGATGGGTTTGATATAACACCACTTCTCCAGCTAGAAAAGGGAGTGGTTCGGGCTGAAGCTCTTTCCAAATTGTGAGCTGCTCTTTTTGGAAGGGAACGTCTCCACGCCATTTTCTTGCCATTGTGATATGTGGGCGAAACGGCCTTTTTTCAAGCGCAAATCCAGCTTCCTCACATGCTTGGAATACTTTATTTCGAAGGGCTTGCAGCTCGGGGCTTTCTTCTGTGTCCGCCCAAAACACTCGCGGGGAATCTTTCGCACCGAATATCCCCAGGTCATTAATTTTAAGCGTAAATGCTTGTTCAGATTTTATGGCTGATTTGACATTGTTTACGGAAGCTTCAAGCTTGTCAGCTGGAGCAGACCCAAGAAACGCCATTGTGATGTGCATGTCCAGATGGTGCACCCAACGCTGGAAAGGAAGCGCTGTCCTTAATTGTTCTATGTGATTTTTCAGAATTCCTTTCGTTTCTTCAGGAATCCTTATAGCATAGAAAAAGTGAGTTTGATATTCCACTGGCTTTTTTCATTCCTTTATTTCCATTTTAGTATTTTTTCTTCTCATTATATCTATTTTGCAACAAAGATTATCCGATATTTTTTACATTGAAATTATTTTTATTTATTATAGAAATTAGAAGTAAAGGAAAGGATGGTCCCTATAGTGAAAGTTGTCAATAATATTGCAGATTTAATTGGAGAAACACCATTAGTCAAACTCAATCGGATTGCTCCTAGAGACGGGGCCTCAGTTTATTTGAAGCTGGAGTATTTTAATCCAAGTAAAAGTGTAAAGGACCGAGCTGCTTTCAATATGATTGCAGAAGCAGAGAAGGCAGGAAAGTTAACTCCGGGTGCAACAATCATTGAGCCGACAAGCGGCAACACAGGAATTGGGCTGGCCATGAATGCAGCGGCACGCGGATATAAAGCCATTATTATCATGCCTGATACTATGACCCAGGAACGCATTAATATCTTAAAAGCTTACGGGGCTGAGGTTGTGCTTACCCCAGGAGATGAAAAAATGCAAGGTGCCATCAGGAAGGCGCAAGAGCTTGCCGCTGAAATACCAAACAGTTTTATTCCGATGCAGTTTGAGAATGAAGCAAATCCCAATGCACATCGGACTTCCACGGCTTTGGAGATTGTCAATGCTGTTAAAGAAATTGGCAAGCCGCTTGGTGCGTTTGTTGCAACAGCAGGAACAGGTGGTACGATTACCGGGACTGGTGAAGTGTTAAAGGAGCATTTTGCTAGTATAACCGTTCACGTCGTCGAACCAAAGGGTTCGCCTGTTTTATCAGGGGGCAAACCAGGAAAACACAAGCTTGTCGGAACAAGTCCAGGATTTATTCCGGAGATTCTGAATCAAGATGTTTATGATGAAATTCATCAAATTAGCGATGAAGATGCCTACGATATTGCGCGGAGATTAGCGACGGAGGAAGGAATACTCGTCGGCCCGTCATCAGGCGGAGCCTGCTTTGCCGCTCTACAGGTTGCCAAGCGTTTAACTCCTGATGAAATCGTTATCTGCATCGCATGTGATACAGGAGAACGGTATTTATCGAGTGACTTGTTTCAGTTTTAATCCCTACGGCCTCATGATTGGACAACCCGGTTTACTATCGGATGAGACGGGTTTACTCTCGCATAAGCCTGATTTACTCTCGGAAGCCGGTTTTACGCTCGTATAAGTCGATTTTACTCTCGCATAATGCTGATTTACTCTCGGATAAATCAAATTTATTCTCGAAAGCAGATTTTTCTCTAATTTAAAAAGACGTGGACCCTATTTCCACGTCTTTCCCTTATAACTCACCGCATTGTTTTTCAATTTCTTGAGTAAATAAATCCTGTAATCTGCTCGTTAACGGGCCGGGAACCCCGTTTCCAACCTTTTTACCCGCCACTTCAATGATTGGCATAACCTCACCTGTTGTACTTGATAAGAACACTTCATCAGCAGCAGCCAATTCATCCAGCGTAAATGTCTGTTCCTTAACCGAGATATTGTTGGCAGCACAGACCTGTAAAACAACGTCCTTGGTAATCCCTTTTAAAATCAAATTATCCGATTGATGCGTGATAATCACGCCATTTTTCACAATAAAAATATTAGTAGAGCTTCCTTCAGTCACATCCTGTCCACGATGCAGGATTGCCTCAAAGCAGCCCTTCTCAGCGGCCTGTTGTTTGGCAAGGATACTGCCAAGTAAATTTAAGCTTTTTATGTCACAGCGAAGCCAGCGGATATCCTCTGTAAGTATCGTTTTCACACCATTTTTCAAATTCTCAGCCGGCCTTGGAAGCTCCTTCGTATATGCAGTCAGGGCCGGTACCACTTCTTTTGCCGGAAAAGAATGATTACGAGGTGCCACACCCCTAGTAACCTGCATATAAACGATGCCGGTATGCAGCCTATTCTTTCCAACCAATTCCTCCAGCATTTCTGATAATTGTTCTGTAGAGTATGGGAGCGTTATGCCAATACTTTCTGAACTTTTTTCGAAGCGTGCCAAGTGCTCCTTAATGGTAAACATTTTTCCGTTATAGACGCGAATGACCTCATATACTCCATCGCCAAATTGATAGCCGCGGTCTTCAATGTCGACCTTAGCTTCTGACCGGTCTATCAGCGTACCATTTAAAATTGTATAAGTCATATCCAATACTCCTTTTTATACTATTTTACTAATGTTTTCATTCCTAATTATTCTTCCTGAAAATATCTTACCAATATTTTCGTAAAAAACGAAGTCACGGACATCCTATTTACCTTTTTTCTTGAGGTGTTTTTACTAAAAATTCAAAAAATTATCATAATCTAAACATGTATACCCATAACTTATAGTATGAAAATAAAAAAGGAGGCAGAAAATCTTAAAAATTTGAAACCTTGTATGCATTTTTACGTAAACTTTACTATTGTGGTAGAAATTTTCTGAAATTATGGGTACAATATGGTTAGATGTATGACATCTAAGTACCACTTCAATGATTCCAAAAAAGGAGATGTCTGCGCGGAAAAGAAAACTACATATGTTGAAGAATCTTCTTCAAAGAGGCTGTCGGTAGAGGGATTAAGCCATAGGTTTGAAAAAAGGATAGGGAGTGGTTCTTTGAAACCTTCAACTAACCGGATGTTAAACCGCATCAAATGTATCTACATGTTTATCCGCAATAACGGCACTGTAACAACGCAGGAACTTGTAGAGGAATTTGGTATCACTCCTCGCACCATACAACGAGATTTAAATGTCTTAGCCTACAATGACTTGGTAATCAGCCCAAGCCGCGGAAAATGGACAACAACAGAAAAGAAAGTGAAGATGTCATCTTAAATTATCAACTAAAATTCTATATGATCATAAAAACAGCACAGGGGAAAAAATACCCTTGTGCTGTTTTATTTTTTCATCACTTTCGGTCTAGAATTCGCACTAAAATTACTCTACTAGAATAATTTTATTTTGACAAAATGAGAAAAAATGATATATTAGTATAAAATACTTTAACACTTAAAAGCGTTTAAGTAAAAAAGAAAAAGTAGGTCGGATTATTGTGAAAAAAAGTCAACAGGATTTAAAAAAAGGGCTGCTGCCGAGGCATGTACAGTTTATGGCATTAGCAGGAATGATTGGAACGGGTATTTTTAAAGGAAGCTCTGATACGTTGCATATTGCCGGGCCGAGTGTTGTGATCACCTATTTAATTGGCGGTCTGCTATTATTTATCGTTATGGCGGCTTTGGGGGAAATGGCGCTGGCAAATCCCAATCACAATGTCCAGCATCTTGTCCATAAAGCCTTTGGATTCCGCTTTTCATTTATTGTCGGCTGGCTTTATTGGATTAACTGGATTCTTGTGACCATAGTTGAATTGCTGGCAGCAGGAAGCTTCTTGCAATTTTGGTTTCCGGCTGCCCCACTATGGCTACTAAGTTTTATATGCGCAGCGGTAATAGTCGGGATCAATCTTTTTCAAGTAAAATATTATGGTGAACTTGAATTTTGGTTTGCCGGAATCAAAATCCTTGCCTTAGTAGCATTTATTATATTAGGAGCGTTGCTGATATTTGGGTTTATTCCAAGCACGGTACATGAACCGTTAGCAAATTATACAGCAAACGGAGGATTTATTCCAAATGGTATTGGCGGGATAATGAGCGCCTTTTTAGTTGTTATGTTTTCATATGGAGGCGCAGAGCTAATTGGAGTTGCCGTTACAGAAACGAAGGACAGCGAACGTGTTCTGCCGCAAATTATTAAAGGTGCCATTTTCCGTGTAATAATTTTTTACATTTTTCCAATCCTTATTATTTGCGGGATTATGCCTTGGAATAGTGTTACCGGGGAAGACAGCCCCTTCGTTCAAGTATTCAGCAGCGCCGGACTGCCGGGTGCGGCCCATATCATGAATTTTGTTTTGTTAACAGCCGTTTTGTCTGCTGCCAATTCTGGCATTTATGCAACTTCAAGGACACTGTTTTCAATGGCCCAAAGTGGTGTAGCACCGAAAGGACTAGCCAGGACATCCGCAAACGGAATTCCTATTGCAGGGATCTCCATTACAAGTGCTTTTATTGCAGCGGGGGTTTATCTTGCGTATTTAACACCCAGCCAGGTCATCAGTTATCTAATGACCATTCCCGGATTTACAATCATGTTAATTTGGATTAGTATTTGCCTTGCGCAACTAAAGCTCCGTCCATATTATAACGAAAAACCGAGATTTCTAGTAAAATGGTTCCCATACACTACCATTTTCGCTGTTATTTCTCTAAGTACCATTTTTATTATATTTTTGCTTAACCCTAACAATTTAATTGGATCAAGTGTTTGTGTAATTACTGTTGGAGTATTGGTTATCCTTTCATTTTTTACACAAAACAAAGGAACTAATCTAAACATAAAGCCATCTAGCACATTTTAAAAGGCAGCCCCAAAAGGTCGTTGAATGATGACTCAATTGGGGCTGCCTTTTTCTTTATATGATTAAGTTGCGTTTTGAGTATTATAAAGTAAAGCCTGGGCAATCCCGGTAAAGTATTCCGATTCTCTGATAATATGGACTAAGACCACCTTCGCGGTAGGATTGCCGCTGACGGCGGCACTTTCGTTTTTGATTTGTTCACACAGCCTGATAAAGGACAGGCTCTCCTGCAGGCAGTACGATACCAGCTGGATGACATGCTGGTGCAATTCATTGGTCACATTGGCACCTGAACGAATGACTGTTTCAATGTAGCGGACAACCTGCTGATGGGTTTCAGCTAATGCTGCCTCCCATTTTTTCAACGCATCCATAAACTCAGGCTCGAGCCCCCTCACCAACTCGCGGATAACAACGGTATGTTCTTCCTCCTGATGCTTCCAAAATTCCGCCTCGTCTAAAATTCTTAACGGCATTTGCTGCCCGTAGTAAAATTGCATTGACATCCCCTCCCCTGACAATCTATGGGATGGGCTTTTAAATTATTCGCACATTCCTGGTACGAAAATGGTAAAATGAGAAAAAGTCATTTTGAGGTTATAAATATGAGTTTAATTGGTAGTCAATATCTCAGAAGCGTTCGATTAATGAGAAAGGAATTACCCTCATCCAATCGGTACCCTTTTAATCTGTCGTGCATAAAAAATTGGCATGAACTATTTTTTCATCCAAAGGTTACTTTTCTTGTCGGGGAAAACGGCATGGGTAAATCCACATTATTAGAGGCCGTTGCGGTCGCACTTGGCTTTAATCCGGAAGGCGGTTCCTTCAATTTTAATTTTTCCACCTATGACTCCCATTCAGAACTTGGGGATTATCTTAAAGTTATTAAAGGCGCAGAAAAACCGCGGGATGGTTTTTTCCTAAGAGCGGAAAGCTTTTATAATGTGGCTTCTAATATTGAAGAGATGGACCGTGAAATCCTTGGTGGGCGGGTGATTGACTCTTTCGGGGGTATTTCTCTGCATGAACAGTCTCATGGTGAGGCTTTTTTTGCCACGTTCCTTCATCGTTTTCGCGGCAATGGAATCTATATTTTGGACGAGCCGGAGGCAGCTCTATCACCCCTGAGGCAAATGTCAATGCTGACAAGGATTCATGATTTGGTGAATGAACACTCCCAGTTTATTATTGCGACCCATTCACCAATTATCATGGCATACCCTGATGCTAAAATTTTCGAGTTCACTGAAGAAGGAATTACAGAAAGCCGACTTGAGAACACAAACCATTACCGGATTATGAAGCAGTTTTTTGAGGATAAAAATAGGATGCTGCATCATTTATTAAATAAATAAATTTCAAATTTTTCGCTTTTACCGTGTTTCGTACCTCTTCTATGTGACCGTTTTTCTAATTCACTACCATTTCGGTCACGTAGACTGCTTTCTACGTGACCGTTTTTCCAGTTCACTCGCCATTTCGGTCACGTAGCTCCCTTCTACGTGACCGTTTTCTAGTTCAACCGCCGTTTCGGGCACGTAGCTCCCTTCTACGTGACCGTTTTTCTAGTTCAACCGCAATTTCGGTCACGTAGCTCCCTTCTACGTGACCGTTTTCTAGTTCAACCGCCGTTTCGGGCACGTAGCTCCCTTCTACGTGACCGTTTTTCTAGTTCAACCGCAATTTCGGTCACGTAGCCCCCTTCTACGTGACCGTTTTTCTAGTTCAACCGCCGTTTCGGGCACGTAGCTCCCTTCTACGTGACCGTTTTTCTAGTTCAACCGCCGTTTCGGGCACGTAGCTCCTTTCTACGTGACCATTTTTCTAGTTCAACCGCCGTTTCGGGCACGTAGCTCCCTTCTACGTGACCGTTTTTCTAGTTCAACCGCCGTTTCGGGCACGTAGCTCCCTTCTACGTGACCGTTTTTCTAGTTCAACCGCCGTTTCGGGTACGTAGCTCCTTTCTACGTGACCATTTTTCTAGTTCAACCGCCGTTTCGGGCACGTAGCTCCCTTCCACGTGACTGTTTTTTCCAGTTTTAAATAATATTTTTCCCATAAAAAATCTCGTCCATTTCAAACTTAATTCGCTCCGTAATTTCTATAACCTCATCAGGTGACAATCTATCTTTTGTATAGCCAAATAAATAATGATTAAGGTCAAATTCCCTCAGCTTACATTTGGTGTGAAAAATGTTCTCTTGATAGACATTCACGTCAATCATATCAAACATTTCGCCGACGTCCTCAGGAATATAATTTTGGATGGAGCTAATTTCATGATCAATGAACAGCTTATATCCATCCTTATCACGCGTAAAGCCTCGAACACGGTAATCGATTGTCATCACGTCCGTTTCAAAGGAACGGATTAAATAATGGAGCGCCTTAAGAGGCGAAATCTCTCCGCATGTAGAAACATCTATGTCTGCTCGAAATGTGCTGATTCCCTCGTCAGGATGATATTCAGGGTATGTATGAACCGTAATATGACTTTTATCTAATTGGAGGACTACAGATTCCATCAACGGACCAGGTGATTCCTCAAAGATTTCAGACGGCGCATTTTCAACCGGGCCTTCCGATACTAAGATCGTGACACTTGCTCCCGCAGGCTCGAAATCCTGACTCGCGATGTTTAATACATGTGCTCCTATAATGTCTGCTACATCCTTTAATATCCCAGTTAACCGCTCGGCACTGTATTGCTCATCGATATATTTTAAATATGCTTCCCTCTCTTCTCTTGTTCTCGTATAACAAATATCATACATATTAAAACTTAATGATTTCGTCAAATTATTAAAGCCGTGTAATTCGATGCGTTGTTGATGTGTTAATTTCATTTCACTTCCCCCTAAAGACCTTTTTCGCTTATAAATAATATTAATTTACCCATTAATCCTCATTTTTATGGGAATTATCAATTAGAAACAGGTGCAAAGTGTTGCCACTGTTTTATTATTTTGAAGAAAACCCTAATTTTTTTCAAATTTCGGAGGAAAATAATTGAAGGATTGACAATGAGGTGAAGAAATGAAAAAAAGGTTTTTGATTGTATTGATATTCCTAATACTAATGCCGAACCTTGCGAGAGCAGAACCAATAAGCAACAAGGTGAAGGTTGCATTTGTAAGGGATGGTTTTCTCTGGACAAAGATAGATGGAAAGGAAGAGAAAATTACAAAAGAGCCGGCAAAATATCCATATCCGCCCCAATGGTCTCATGATGGCAAATGGATTGTGTATCAAGTGGAACCTAAAGAGAAACTTAGTCCTAATGTAGAATTCCAGACGGAGATTTGGGTATACAATATTGAAACGAAAAAACATAAGAGAATAACTCTAGATGGCACTAATCCGAAATGGTCCCCAGTGGAAAACCTTGTTGCTTTTAAAAGCGGCGGTGTCTTAAATGTCTCGAATCTTGAATCTTTTTATAATATTGCCCTAGGTGTGGGAGACTACAATTGGTTTCCGGATGGACGGTCCTTCATCACAAGCTCAGGGGCTTCCCTAAGGCCTGATGGATGGACCAACCCTGTTCTCTATAAGATTGGGCTTGAAAGGAATTTAGACAAAATCACCAGCCTCACTAAAAATGTGAACAAGTTTTACACCATTCCCAGTGAATTGAAAAAAGGGGACGTCAGTTTGTTAGCAATTGATGCTACCGATTTCAAATTTTCTCCTGATGGAAAATGGATTTCCTTTGTGGTCAGCCCTACTGCCTCTTGGTCAATGGATAGCAATTTGGTTTGTGTTATCTCGTCCGATGGGCAAACGTTCGAAGTTTTAGACGAAATTATTTGGGAAGTGGGGACACCAAAATGGGCGTTTCTACAAAATCGGATTGGATATATTGCGGGAGGCGGGAGAATTGTCTCCGGCTTTAAGAACAAAGATATGAAGGTCACAGACCTGCCTGCCTTTCAAACCACCAGCCTGACACCAGCCCATTTTGCAGAATTAGGCTTCACTTGGAAGGATGATCATTCTCTCTATGTATCAAGGGTAAAAGAAAGCGAATGGTCAAATAATCCAAATCAGCGGCCTGATCCCTCGTTATTCATTATAAAAATCGGTGATTCATCACAGAAACAAATTACCTATCCGCCAAAGGACTATGGAGATTACGATCCAATATATCTTCCGACAGCTGGTAAACTAACTTGGCTGCGTTATCAAGATATAGCCATGACAACAAGAGATTTATGGATTTCAGACCCTGATGGCAACAACGCCAAGGTATGGATTAAAAACGTCGGGGGCTATGCTTTTTTCGAATAGAAAACCTTATTTATAATAATTATAATTTAGTATTGATTATAATATTAAATATGTTATAATTAAAACAGATAGAAAAACAGGAGGAATGCTAAATGACACTGGAGAAAGTTCTTAACCAACAAATCGCAAACTGGAATGTATTATATACAAAGCTTCATCGTTTTCACTGGTATGTAAAAGGGCATGACTTCTTTACATTGCATGCTAAATTTGAGGAATTATATGAAGAAGCAGCAGCAACCATTGATGAATTTGCCGAGCAATTACTAGCCATCGGGGGCAGCCCCGTTTCAACTTTGAAAGAATACTTGGAATTGGCAACAATCAAGGAAACAACCGAAACTTTAAATGCTGAAGAAATGGTTCAATCAATTGTAAAGGACTTCACACAAATCATTGATGAACTTCAAGATGGAATGGAAACTGCTGAACAAAAAAATGACGAAGTAACCAGCGATATGTTCCTAGGTCTGAAAGGTAAACTTGAGAAACATAACTGGATGTTAAAAGCCTATTTAGGTGCATAATCAATAAAAAGAGGACAAGGCATAATTGCTTTGTCCTCTTTCTATCAAGGTTTATAATTTATTCCCAGCGATGAAATAATCATCAATAATGTAAAAATGAGCAGAAAGATGTTAAGGGAAAGTCCCCAGATGGCATACAATCTCGATCTTTTTAATGTAAATAGACCAATGACTCCAAGAAAAAATCCCACAATCGGCAGCTGAATAATAAAGACTCCAGGGAATACTTTTTCTTTTATTAACAGAGCCACATTTAAACCGGCCAATGATATAAGTGCAACCAAAAAAGAAAGAAATCCTGATATGGTGGGGAGTCGTCTATCCCCCCTTTTTTTCTTTACTCCCAGTTCCATAGTTTCACTTCCCCCACTTTCAACGCGCGAATTTCCTTTATGTTTTGCAGTTTTCTTAATTCTTCTGTTGGGCCAGTGATAACAGCTCCATAAACATTTATACCTTGTTTTTTAATATAGGCCAGCCGACTTTTAAGGGCTAATGATTTGGCACGAGCCACTTTTTCAGCAACCGGTTGATTTTTCTCGAGCAGTGATAAAATGTCCAAGAACACTTCTTCATTTGTTTGGTCATAGGATCTAAATGGAGACCATATGGTTGGATCATACTGTGCTGGGTAGCCGAGCGGCGTAATTGGCACCCCTCCTTTATCTACCTGGGCAGCTTCCATTCCCGTATCAACAGCCAGCCAACGAAGCTCCATATTTTTTGGCAATTGCTTTTGTAACACATCCGGCTTCATTAATTCGTTTAATGACACATAGACTTCAGCAACTGTTCCGTCCGGCAGCTTATTTAAAATGTCCCATTGATCTGTTTGATTAAATGGAATGGAGGCTTTCGGGTGAAACAACACTTCGGTTTCCTTGTCAGGAATTTCAGGCAGTGGACGGTCTAAAAGCATATTCTTCTTTGGAAAATTAGGATGGTCTAGAAAAAAATCAAGTTTATAGTTTCCCGCCCGATAATCCTCTTTGCCGATTCGTTTAAAAACATCAAAAGTGATATTCATTGAAAAAAAGCCAACTTCGTCTTCCAGCTTTAATTTCTCCAAACCCATATTAGGTTCAGTAACATATATCGTTTTTGTGACCACATCAATTAGGTGATCAGCACGGCCGCCGATTGCATAATACAAATAGGTTGTTAAAGTCATGATAGGAACGATTAGTAATAGAATGGCAAGGCTAATCATAATATTTGTTCTTCGTGCCATATTTTTTCCGATTGTCACAATTTCAGTTTGACTTTTTTTAGAATAAGATTGTATTTCACTTACTTCATTCAGTGTTTCGTTTAGAAGTTTTTGATAATCATCTTCAAATTGATTCTTATCTTCGCTCATCTAACTACTTCCTTTCTTTCACTTTTTCCATAACTTTTTTCCGTCCCCTATGTAAATGGCTTTTCAGTGTATTTAAGTTCATTTCCAAAATTTCTGCCGCCTCACTGTAAGAAAGCTGGTGTAAATCGCATAGCAGCAGAACATGCTTTTCCTGTTCCTTTAATGAGTGAATATCATTAATCAATAATTGAAAACTCTCTTTTTCCAGCAATCTTTTTTCCGGCGTTTCTTTAGATGAATGCCGCTCCTCCTTAGGTTCCTGAATGACAAACCGTTTATTTTTCCTTAGCAAATCAATGAAGGCATGGTAGGCGACCTTAAACAGCCACGCGCGGATATTCGAGATTTCATAGTCCTCTAGATGTAAATAGGCCCGGTAAAAGGATTCTTGAACCAAATCCTCAGCGATAAAATGATCCTTTGAAAGGGAGTAAAGATATCTGTATAAATCATTTACATTGTCGCGGTATACTTGATCTAACTCCAACTTTGTTCCCCCTTTCACCATAACCACGTTTAACGATAGCAAAAGGTTGCAGTTTTGGAAAATTTTTTAATTTCCAAACAAAAAATAAAAGCAGCCCAAATTGAGCTGCTTCATGTCACCTGATAACTTTTTAATAATTCTACTTCTTCATCCGTCAGTTCCCGGTATTCTCCGAGTTCAAGTGTTTCATCAAGTTGCAAGGGTCCCATTGAAATGCGCTGTAAATAAACGACTCTTTTGCCCACAGCTTCGAACATTCTTTTCACTTGGTGAAACTTCCCTTCGGTAATCGTCAACTCGATGTCTGAGCGGATACCGGATTTTATGATTTTCAGTTCGCCTGGCTTGGTCAAATATCCATCATCTAGGACCACACCTTTTGCGAAGGCCTTCACATCGTCCTCTGTTACCTCACGATCAATTACCGCAAAATAAGTTTTCGGAACATGCTTTTTCGGAGACAATAGCCGGTGTGCCAATTGACCGTCATTCGTAATCAACAGCAAGCCCTCCGTGTCCTTGTCGAGGCGGCCGACAGGAAACGGTTCATACACCTGATCCTCAAGTTCCAACAAGTCAATCACTGTCTCATCAGCGTTATCCTCAGTTGCAGATATAACTCCTGGAGGCTTGTTCATCATTAAATAGATAAATTCTTTGTATTCAATCACTTCACCGTTTAATGTCACGGTTTGTGTATTTGGATCCACATGCTGCTTGGCATCCTTGATGACAACATCATCTACTTTAACTGCGCCATTTTTCAGAAGCTGTTTGACTTCCTTACGGCTGCCAAAGCCAAGATTGGCGAGCATTTTATCAATTCTCAACAGCTTTTCTCCTTCCAAATAATTTTAATTTGGATAGTAGACGGTCTACTCTATTTCCAAATAAGCGGCGGGCCAGACCCGATTTTAATCCAAGGTAAAAATAAATACCAGCGCCAACGGCTGCACTTATTAAAATAATGGCCACAGATTGAACCTTTGATTCTGGTGATAAAAATAACAATAAAACTCGATAAACAACTTCGGTGCCAACCCACATCAGTCCGGCAAAAATGGCAATCAATAAGCTTCTCCGCCAAACCAGCCGGAAAGGATATTTGGCAAATTTCTTAATGACAATGATATTAATGATTATGGAGGCTGAGTAGCCAAGCGTTGTTGCCAACACCGCCCCTTTTATTTCCATCAGCTCAATCAGTGGTATATTTAAGGTTAATTTGATTAATAAGCCGACAAGCAAACTCAATATCGTAAAACGCTGTTCATTGATTCCTTGCAGGATTGCGGCTGTTACAGAGTAAAGCGAAAACAATATCGCAACGGGCGCATATGTGCTTAAAACTCCCGCGCCCAATAAATTATGTTCATAAAACGCCGTATAGACAGGCTCAGCCAGCAAGGAAAGCCCGATTGCTGCCGGCAACGTCAAAAACAAAAGCACTTGAAAGGTTTGGTTCAACTGATGATTTAAACTTTTTCCATTCCCCTCCACAAATGCCTTTGTGATGCTTGGGACAAGCGCCAAGGAAAAGCCTGTTGCCAAAGAAACAGGGATAATGACGATTTTATGCGATTCAAAATTCAAAATAGAAAAATATGCTTCTGCCACTTTCTTTTTCCCAATCGCTTCCATGGCTTGGGTAAAAGTAAATTGATCGATCGCCTGGAATAAAGGATTGGCAATCCCCACCAAAACGAACGGGAAGGCAGAAATAAAAATTTCCTTATAGATTTCCTTAATGGAGATGTCCATTGTTCCTTTATCATGGGTAAGAAGCTCGTCTAAGTAGGGCTTTCTCTTATACCAATACCAGAATAAAACAAGTAAGCCGCCGATTGCCCCGGTAAAGGCAGCAAAAGTTGCAACACTGACGGCGGTAACCATTTTTCCATGAAAAACTTGAAGGACGATATAGGCCCCCAAAAGCGTAAAGGTAATCCTGACAATTTGCTCGACAACTTGTGAAAGAGCCGACGGTCCCATTGACTGATGTCCCTGAAAGTATCCTCTGATCAGACTCATGAACGGAACGACAATTAAAGCGAAGCTGACGGCGCGCATGACGGTCGTCACATTTTCTAAATCCGCTTTTTCATCGCCAATACTCATTTCTGCCAACATTGGCGCGGCAAGATACATGATTAAAAAAGCAACAATACCGGTAGTCAGCATTATAACCAATCCGGATTTAAACAGCTTCCTGCCAACCGCATACTCTTCGAGTGCATTATATTTGGAAATAAATTTAGAAACAGCCAGCGGAACTCCGGCCGTTGCAATACTAATAAAAATGGTATATGGGACATACGAAAATTGGTAAAGAACTGTCCCTTCCCGGCCAACTATTTGAAAGAATGGAATAACATAAATAAGTCCGAGAATTTTTGACAGAATTGTTCCAACCGTTAATATAAAGGTTCCTCTTAATAGCTTAGATTGCATAGAATCCCTTCCTGCTTGCAGAAATACGAGCACATATTTTTTAAATGTAGGCAAAAAAAAATTCGACGTTTTTTGCACACTATTGATAGTTTACAACTTCTTCTCCTTCGATGCTACTCACAACCAAAGCAAATTTGTGAAAAGTCGTTTATTTTCCTTATGATATGCTTATAATGAAGTGAATATATTTTAAGTTGGTGTATATATGGAATTTGATTGTATAGTCATAGGCGGCGGGCCATCAGGACTCATGGCAGCCATCGCTGCAGGTGAAAAAGGCGCAAAAGTATTGTTAATTGATAAAGGGGACAAACTTGGCCGAAAGCTTGCCATTTCCGGCGGCGGGCGCTGCAATGTCACGAATCGCCTGCCCGTTGAAGAAATCATTAAGCATATTCCAGGAAACGGCAAGTTTTTATATAGTGCTTTTTCGATTTTTAATAATGAAGATATCATCCGCTTCTTCGAAGGATTGGGAATTGTCTTAAAGGAAGAAGACCATGGGCGGATGTTCCCGGTAACAGACAAAGCCCAGTCAGTCGTCGATGCACTGTTAACTCAATTAGAAAAATTACAGGTCAAAATATTTAAAAACTGCGCTGTCGCCGAGGTCCTATATGAAAACGGACAAACCGCAGGAGTCTTGTTAAGGGACGGACAAACGATTACCGCGAAATCGGTTGTAATTGCAGTTGGAGGCAAATCGGTTCCCCATACAGGGTCAACCGGGGATGGCTATTCCTGGGCAGAGAAAGCCGGCCATACCATTACAGATTTATTCCCAACCGAAGTGCCAGTAACTTCTGCTGAGCCTTTTATTAAAAATAAAACCCTCCAAGGTTTGTCATTGCGGGATATTGAATTAAGTGTTTTAAACCCAAAAGGTAAACCCTTAATTTCCCACCGAATGGACATGATTTTTACCCATTTTGGCATCAGTGGGCCGGCCGTTCTTCGCTGCAGCCAGTTTATTGTCAAGGCGATGAAAAAGTGGAATTTAACCCAGGTAACAGTGAGTCTCGATGCTGTCCCTGACCGCAACGAGGAAGAGATTTTTCAAGAGATTATGAAGCTTGTAAAAGCCGAACCGAAAAAAAGCATCAAAAATACGTTAAAAGGATTATTACCCGAACGGTACCTGTTATTTCTGCTCGAACAAAACGAGATTGATACTTCGGCGCAGGGCGGAACGATTGCTCACGAAAAAATTCGCAGTTTCGCCAAGAGCTGCAAGCAGTTCGAATTTAAAGTGAATGGAACGCTCTCAATCGAAAAGGCATTCGTTACAGGCGGCGGTGTCTCTGTCAAAGAAATAGACCCAAAAACGATGGGTTCCAAGCTTATGAATGGTTTATATTTTTGCGGAGAAATCCTTGATATCCACGGATATACGGGTGGATACAATATTACTTCTGCACTTGTTACTGGAAGACTGGCCGGGACCAATGCAGCCCTTTGCGCCAAATAAAAATGGGCCTGATTCTTCATGTCAGGCCCGATAAATAATCATCGCCGAAAAACAATAAATTTGATCCTCTTCTTCTTCTTCCTGGAAAGCAGCGACATTATATTTAATATCCAAGAGACTTTTTTCATCCAATCCCCTTAAAAAGCGATTCATTTCCTTCTCCAAATCCTTCTCATGTTCACGGTCAAACAGCTTTACCTGAATCATTGGACTCTCCCTTTCTTTTTTTCTATCATTATGACCATTTTTTCAAAATTTTAAAAATTAACTCCCGACCAAAAATTAAGATGAAGTTAAGGTTAAGCCTATACACTTCTTTTTGTAGGTTACTTCAGAAAGGAGCGATTCACATGGATAAAAAACAAAAGATCTCCTGGGGAGTTAGCTTGGGAGTTTAGCATTAGTAGCAGGAATGAAATGTTTGAGTGGTACCTAATACGTACGACAGGAACTATTGCCTATGTATTGCTTTACTTATCTGTCATGATCGGTCTTTACACACAAGTACAGAAAAAACGAAAGCAAAAAATTGCTGTACCTTTAATCTGGCATGGATCGTTGTCGAACTGGGCTTTTATCCTTACTTTAGGACATGTCGTCATTACACTTATTGATAAGTATATGTCATTTCAGTGGTTCGAAGTGCCGATTCCATTTCAAACAGACTATCAGCCAATCCCAATGGCACTAGGCATACTTGCCCTCTACTTCTTGATTTTAACCATAGTAACATCAAAAGCCCGGAAAGCAATCGGCTATCAAGCTTTCCGGAAAGTACATGCTTTAAACCCGATTCTGTATATTTTTACAACCATGCATGGACTCATAATGGGTTCCGATTTTCAAGGGGTTATTGTAGCAGCTGTAAACCTTCTTCCGTTTATGGTTTTTGGGATTTTGCTATTAAAAGATAAAAAGGAACTTGACGCTCCATATTCATAAAAAAACCGATTCCAAAAAGGAATCGGTTATTCTGTTTCACCCGTCCACTCAAGCATGCCGCCCACCATGTTGCGGACCTTATATCCTTGCTCGTGCAGGTAATGGCAAACATTTCCACTTCGACCACTGGAACGGCAGATAAATATATATTCTTTGTCTTTATCAAAATAATCGAGATGTGCCGGGATATCGCCCATTTTGATATGCTTGGCACCTGGAATCATGCCCATAGCAACCTCGTGGTCTTCCCTGACATCCACCATTTCAGGCTTTTCTCCTGCTTCAAGCTTCTTTTTCAATTCCTCAGTAGTGATCGTTTTGATTTCTTCCATCTTATCCATCCCCTTCAAAAGAGGCTGCCCCAAGGACAGCCTCCTATAATATTAGTTAGCGACAATGTTCACAAGTTTTCCTGGTACCGTGATAACCTTGCGGACGGTTTTTCCTTCAATCTGTTCCTTTACGCGGTCATCATCCATTGCGATACCTTCAAGAGCTTCCTTGCTGGCATCAGTTGGAACTAACAGTTTTGCTTTTACTTTACCGTTAACCTGAATCACGATTTCAACTTCGTTATCCACTAACTTCGCTTCATCATATGCAGGCCATGCTTCATAGGAAATTGTATTAGTATGACCTAATTTTTCCCAAAGTTCCTCAGCAATATGCGGTGCCACTGGTGAAAGAAGCTTGACGAGGCCTTCGATGAAATGCTTTGGCAGAACAGTTGCTTTATACGCTTCGTTAATGAATACCATCATCTGAGAGATTGCGGTGTTAAAGCGTAATCCTTCGTAATCCTCGGTCACTTTCTTCACTGTTTGATGGTAGACTTTTTCAAGGCTGGATGCCTCTTCGTTTGGCTGAATTTTCGGATTCAACTCACCGTTTTCCTCCACCAGCAAACGCCAGATTCGATCAAGGAAGCGGCGGGATCCATCCAAACCGTTTGTGGACCAAGCGATTGAAGCATCAAGCGGTCCCATAAACATCTCGTATAGGCGAAGCGTATCTGCACCGTGGGTATTGACGATGTCATCCGGATTGACGACGTTCCCTTTGGATTTACTCATTTTTTCATTATTTTCACCAAGAATCATTCCTTGATTAAACAGCTTTTGGAATGGTTCCTTGGTTGACACTACGCCGATATCATACAAGAACTTGTGCCAGAAGCGTGCGTACAGCAAGTGAAGTACGGCATGCTCGGCACCGCCGATGTAAATATCAACTGGAAGCCATTGCTTTAATTTTTCCGGTGAAGCCAAAGCTTCCTTATTGTCTGGATCAATATAGCGCAAGAAGTACCAGCAGCTGCCAGCCCACTGCGGCATCGTGTTGGTTTCACGGCGGCCCTTTTTGCCTGTGACTGGGTCAACTACATTTACCCAATCCTCAATATTAGCAAGCGGCGATTCACCTGTTCCGGACGGTCTGATTTCGGTTGTTTTTGGCAGCATTAATGGAAGCTCTTCATCCGGTACGGCTGTCATGGTGCCGTCTTCCCATTGAATAATTGGAATCGGTTCACCCCAATAACGCTGGCGGCTAAACAACCAATCGCGTAGACGGAAGGTTACCTTTTTCGTGCCGATTCCCTTTTCCTCAAGCCAGGAAATCATCTTTTTAATCGCATCTACTTTGTTCAAACCATTTAAAAAGTCGGAATTGACGTGATCTCCATCACCTGTATAAGCCTCTTTTTCAACATCGCCGCCAGCAACAACTTCTTTAATTGGCAGGTCGAATTTTTTCGCAAATTCATAGTCTCGTTCGTCGTGCGCAGGAACAGCCATAATCGCACCGGTACCGTAGCTGACTAATACATAATCGGCAATCCAGATTGGCATTTTCTCACCATTTGTAGGATTGATTGCGTAGGCTCCAGTGAATACCCCTGTTTTTTCCTTCGCAAGGTCGGTACGCTCAAGGTCACTCTTTGATTTTACTTTATCTAAATAAGCTTCAACAGCAGCCCGCTGTTCAGCTGTTGTAATCTTATCAACTAAAGCATGCTCAGGAGCAAGCACCGCATAAGTTGCACCAAATAGTGTATCAGGACGGGTAGTAAATACCGTGAAAGTTTCATTATGTCCATCGATTTGGAACGTAACCTCTGCACCCTCGGAACGGCCAATCCAGTTGCGTTGCATTTCTTTTAAGCTTTCTGGCCAGTCAAGTTCTTCAAGGTCTTCAAGCAGACGGTCTGCATAAGCAGTAATTTTTAAAATCCACTGTCTCATTGGACGGCGCTCAACCGGATGGCCGCCGCGTTCACTTTTTCCATCAATGACTTCTTCGTTGGCTAAAACAGTTCCAAGTGCCGGACACCAGTTGACCGGTACTTCATCAACATAGGCAAGACCTTTTTCCCATAGCTTCAAGAAAATCCATTGTGTCCATTTATAGTACTCAGGGTCTGTAGTATTGACTTCGCGGTCCCAGTCATAAGAAAAACCAAGAGACTTAATTTGTCTGCGAAATGTGTCAATGTTTTTCGCAGTAAATTCGGCCGGGTCATTGCCTGTATCTAGAGCGTATTGCTCAGCAGGCAGCCCGAATGCATCCCAGCCCATTGGGTGAAGGACATTATAGCCCTGCATCCGTTTCATCCGTGAAAGAATATCCGTTGCAGTATAACCTTCCGGGTGCCCCACATGCAGTCCGGCCCCTGACGGATATGGGAACATATCTAAAGCGTAGAATTTCCGTTTTCCCGGATCTTCGCTTGTTTTAAATGTTTTTTCTTCTTCCCATTTTTTTTGCCACTTCTTTTCGATTTGTTGATGATCGAAACTCATATCTGTAATCCTCCTTAAAAAATAAAAAACCTCTCATCCCCAACAGGGACGAGAGGACTGTATGTATCTTCCCGCGGTACCACCCACATTAGTGCAATGCACTCGCTTCATTAATCCTTAACGCGGAAAACGGCAAACATTACTTTTCATTCATGCCTGCAACTCCTAGGCGAGTTCATGACCCTCCCGGTTGACTTTCACCAGCCGTCAACTCTCTAAATACGGGACTTAAATCACTACTACTCCTACTCACTGTTATTGAAATATAAATATAACGTAATTGTATTAAATTTTCTAACAGTATGCAAGTAAACTTGAGCCCATTTTCATGGTTGACAGGGAAACTACATTTTAAACATCAAAACCACAGTCAATCTGCTGTGGTTTTGGTTGCGGAAAGTATTTATAAAGCTTTTGCAGTTACCTGCTCTTGCGTTTTCAAATGACGGTCATACATTAGCGTGGTAACGATTGCGATGATAAATAATCCGATTAAGATTGTGAATAGGGCAGACATGCTGTATAAATCAACAATGATGCCACCAAGGAGCGGTCCAATCATTCTCCCGCCGGTCGCGGTGCTGTTCACAATGCCTTGATAAAATCCTTCCCGGCCCTTAGGAGCAAGGGCGAAGGCTAAGGTCGGCACCGCCGGCCAAACGAACATTTCCCCAATTGTCAAAATAATCATCGCGGCTAGGAAGCCGGTAAAAGCACCCGCATTTCCAGCAACTATAAATGAAATGATAAAGATGGCGATTCCGATCAGGATTTGCACCTTAAGGGAAGCACTAAGATGTTTTAAAATACTATTTAAAACAGGCTGCCCCAATACGATTAATGCCCCGTTTATCGTCCATAACAAGCTATATTGTGTGAGGGTGATATTGATTTCCTGCGTATAGGAAGCAATTGTTGTAGTCCACTGGACATACGCAACCCAGCATAATAAATATCCCGCACTAATAATAAGTAAAGCTTGCAGGTTGGCTTTGCTTTTTATGGTTTTAACTGTTTCAGTGTTAGCTTCTTTTTTAACTGATTCAACCACAATTCCTTTATATCCAAAAACCGCGATAAGTAAAAAGATCACATACATGATGGTATTGGCCAGGAAGATTAGTTGGAAGGAATAATCGGCAACAATGCCGCCTAAAGCAGTACCAACAGCAACCCCGAGGTTTTGCGCAACATAGAGGGCATTAAAGGATTTTCGGCCGCCTTCTCTCCAAACCGAACCTGCCATGGCATACATCGAAGGAAAAATAATGCCGGTCCCAAATCCAACAATGGTCAAAAAGAAAACATAGGATGGCCAGCTATGCCAGATGGTTAATCCCACCAAGGCTAGAAGCGAAATTCCAATTCCCAAAAGAATCGATTTATAACCGCCTAATTTATCATATAAATTTCCGCCAAACAGATTTCCGATAACAGTGGCGCCTGCATTTAACATCAGAACAATTCCGGCAACCGAAAGGGACTTACCTAAATAATCGTGAATATAAATTGTATTTAAAGGCCATAAAAAAGAAGAGCCTATTACATTCACTGCCATCCCAATGATTAAAAGCCATAAGGCACGTGGCATGAAAAACGCTCCTTTGATTAAAAATATTTCGATATCCTTGGTAAATTTTAGCCCTTTTTCAGTTGTAGCGCAATCATTTTTGATTACCATTTTTCGCATGGAAGAGATTATGAAAAAATTGATTCGTAGAGGTTTTTGTAAATGGAAAAAATCCCTCAACAATACGTTGAGAGATTTTGGCAAATTTATGAAGATTGATTATTTTCCTGGTGGAATTTCGATTTTACAGGCTGGCCGCCAGTTTGTTCATACTTCTTTTTAGCTTGTTTAATGATGTCTGCATCTTGTCCAAACTCAATATCCTGATTGTTAATTCCGTTCCGCGTTTTTTGTTCAGGGTTTTGCTGTTTTGAACGTTTTTTCAAAACTGTTCTCCTCCTCGGGTCCCTTGTAAAATCAAACTATTTTGCAGCTGCTGAACCTGCAGTCTCATTCTGTGCAACTGTTCCCGCTGTTGCCCATTAGCGCTATGAGCCATTGTACAAATATCCTGATACGTCTGCTCAAGATTTTGCAGCGCCGTCGTATAATCATTATCATTGTAATGTTCCTGAAGACTGCTTTGCTTATACTGCTCCTCGGCGTGGCGAAGACAATCCTCCACCTGCTGTGTTAGGTTTTCCATTGAATCGCGAGTAGCCATGTAAGAACCCCCTTCTTGATATGGCGCAACCTAAAATCACTAATTGAAGCGCACTGCTTCATTTCTTATTTTGTTCCTCAATCTTTTTCCTATTACACGATTGAATTGATAAATCCTGGCAGTGATAAATACAGTTGGATAAGCATTATCTTCATGATAAAATTTACTTTATGCAAAAAATATAAAGGAGTTTTACTGAATGCTTCAGACAAAACCTTTTCCATATGCAACTGATGATAAGCGTTACCATACATGGAACTATCACCTGCGCCAGCAATTTGGGCACAAGGTGTTTAAAGTAGCCTTAGACGGCGGCTTTGACTGCCCGAATCGTGACGGTACTGTTGCCCACGGCGGTTGTACGTTTTGCAGCGCCGCAGGTTCAGGCGATTTTGCAGGAAACCGGATCGAAAGCTTGGAGAAACAATTCAACGATATAAAAACAAAAATGCACACGAAATGGAAAGACGGCAAATATATGGCCTACTTCCAAGCATTCACTAACACCCATGCTCCTGTCGAGGTCCTTCGTGAAAAATACGAAACGGTTCTTAAGCAGGAAGGAGTGGTAGGTTTGTCGATTGCTACACGGCCTGACTGCCTTCCAGATGATGTTGTGGAATACTTGGCCGAACTAAATGAAAGAACTTATCTGTGGGTTGAGCTTGGGCTGCAAACTGTTCACGAACGAACCGCCGGGCTCATCAATCGTGCCCATGATTTTCAGTGTTATGTTGATGGTGTGGCCAAATTAAGAAAGCATGGCATTAGAATTTGCACCCATATTATCAACGGACTCCCTCTTGAAACCTATGACATGATGATGGAAACCACGCGAGAGGTCACAAAGTTGGATGTGCAGGGCATTAAAATCCACCTTCTGCATCTGTTAAAAGGAACACCAATGGTAAAGCAATATGAAAAAGGAATGCTCGAGTTTTTATCAAAAGAAGACTATGTAAACTTAGTATGTGACCAATTGGAAATTTTACCGCCGGAAATGATTGTTCACCGAATTACCGGTGATGGACCAATTGATTTAATGGTTGGACCGATGTGGAGCGTTAATAAGTGGGAAGTCTTAAACAGTATTGATGCAGAATTAAAAAGACGGGACAGCTGGCAAGGAAAGTTTTTTCAACAGGAGTTTGTTGACCGATGAAAATGGAAAGAATTCTTCCCTATGCCAGAAAACTACTTCAAAAAGCAGTTAGCGAAGGTGATATAGTTGTGGATGCGACATTAGGGAATGGGCATGATACTGTATTTCTCGCTAACCTGGTTGGAGAAAGTGGCCATGTTTTCGGTTTTGATGTTCAGGAACAGGCAGTCCAGGCTGCTCAAGAACGATTAAAAAAGCAAGGGCTGTCAGAAAGTGCCACTCTTTTTCACGCCGGTCATGAAAAATCCGCCGAGCTAATACCAGCGGTTTATCACAGTAAGATTACGGGTGCTGTTTTTAACCTCGGCTACTTGCCTGGCAGCGACAAAACGATTGTCACTCAGCCCGAAACAACCCTCACCGCAATTGAACAATTGCTTGAACTGATGGCTCCTGAAGGAATTATCGTTCTTGTTATATACCATGGTCATGAAGGAGGCGCGATTGAGCGCGATGCCCTTTTGGAGTACTGCCGCAGCCTGGACCAAAATATAGCCAATGTCCTGCAATATCAATTCATCAATCAAAAAAACAATCCGCCATTTATTGTTGCGATTGAAAAAAAATAGGAAAAACCAGGCGGAGGCCTGGTTTTTTATTATTACATTTTCAAAAGCAACCGAGTCACAAATGATGGCATCGCTTTTTGCAAAGATCGGTACATTAGTCCATTGAAATAAAAGAAATAGCTGATCCAGCCGCCTGCTTTGATGACTTTTTTGGCAAGCTTCCTGACATCCCTCTGCTTGCGGACCTTGGAATCGGATAAATAGATGCCAAGCAAGCCGCGATTGATAAGCTGATGAAATCCTTTGTGGGGAAGAAACTCGGTATGCCTGTCCGCTTCCACGACAAAATGCTTTAAACGATTAAACAGGGTTTCCTGGTTTTCATAATAAAAGCAGAAATTTAGGTCGCCTCCGGCCATATCCTCCTCTTGGTCAATAAAATAATCCAAAAGAATATGCAGGCCTTGTATATAAGGGAAATAGCCATTGCGGATATTTTCAGCATCGCTAGCTGTAAAATCATCGCGCATCGCGTAAGACACTAGGCAAAATATTCCTAATGTTGAACCCGAGCAGGCTGAGAACTCGTACCACTCCATTTTCGGCAAGTGACTTTGATGGCGTTCAAACCAATTTTCAAGCCTAGGCACCCGTTCTTCCTTTTTTACATGCTTGTGAATTTGCAAATCACAATAGTATTCGCAAAGTTCAAGCAGATATTTCTTTATAAATTCATAATGCTTCAATTCCCTTAAAACACTGCGGCATGTCTCTGATAAATCATTTAAATAACCGCCGTCATCCTGGTCCTCGCGAAGGCGGTAATAGTTTTTCCGATCCGCATGTAATATAAGGGCATCCGACATCGATTCATGAAGAGCCGCAAAATCATTTGGATCAAGTGATGTGCTCCGGTCACAAAGATTGTCCAAGTAATCGCTAATCGTTTGGTAGGCGACGATAAACTTGACCGCATTTTTATAGTGCTCATTTGCGGTCAAAGCCATTATGGCACCGCCTTCACAATGAAATGTCTTGTGCTCGATGCTAGCAAGTGCCTGCTTCCTTAGTTCCGGATTAGGAATTTTTTCGGCGCGATTTTTCCAATACGCCAATTCTTGATGGACAGTCGGAATGATTTTGCGATAGACCCTCGACATAAGGGTGATTGGCTTCATGGAAAAAGTCCCCCTTTCTAAACAATATAACCAATAGCTTTTAGCTGGCTGTGGACAAAATCCTTAGCGTATTCAAATACTTCTTCCCGTTCCGGTTCATTAAAAATTTCATGGTAACATTTCGGCCATTCTTTAAATCTTTTTTCCGATAATGGCGCATGATTAAACCATTCTTTCACTCTGACTTTATTAACAATTTTGTCATCCCCGCCCTGCATCACCAGCATGGGGACATCCCGTGTTTTTCCGAGGCTCTCGAAGGCTTGTTTAATACCATCCGCAAGTTCACGATACCATCTTACTGAAACTTTTGTCACGTATAGAGTATCATTCGAATCCGCTTCCCTGACATCCTCATTCCTCGTTGCCATTTGTACTGTCAGCCCTGAATTCATTCTAAAGGACGGAAAAACCACATTTAAGGCATATGAAAGAAAGTTTAACAATTTGGATGGCGGCTTAATCAAGCCTAAACATGGAGAGGACAATATCACGCCAGCAATGTTTACTCTTTCTTCTTGAAGGAGTCGAATAGTAATTAACCCGCCCATACTATGTCCCAGTAGAAAAACAGGCAATTCATAACGATAGGCTGCTTGAACCCAATCCTTTACTTCAAATATGTATTCATCAAAGGAATCGATATGTCCTCGGCGCGATCGTGTTGTCATTCCCTGTCCGGGAAGGTCGGCCATAATGACATGAAAGCCGGACGTGCGCCACATCTCAATCAGCCATCCGTAGCGGCGATGGTGCTCCATGGCGCCATGAACCATGACAATAACAGCCTTCGCTTCCCCTTCTGCTTCCCACTTCCACATAACTGATCCCCCTAAAACGTTATCATTTTTTGTATTTTACCATATAGGAAAGACGAATAAGAATCTAAATGAATTTTTTAATTGCAATATTTTTTGTAATTCCTTGTATTGATTCGTTAAAATAGAATTATCATTCAAAAAGGAGCGAGTATGATGATTTACCCTTTTAAAGATAAATACCCTGTCATTGCCGACACTGCCTATATTGCAGATTTTGTAACTATTACAGGGGATGTTGAAATCGGCGATGAATCCAGCGTCTGGTTTAATTCCGTTATTAGAGGCGATGTAGCGCCGACTAGAATCGGTAAGAAAGTAAACATCCAGGACAATTCAGTACTCCATCAAAGCCCAAATAACCCTCTAATATTAGAGGATGAAGTGACAGTTGGCCATCAGGTCATATTACATAGCTGCATCATCCGAAAAGGGGCACTTATCGGAATGGGATCGATTATTTTGGATCAGGCGGAAATTGGCGAAGGTGCCTTTATTGGTGCTGGCAGTCTTGTTCCGCAAGGCAAAAAAATCCCTCCTAATACATTAGCATTTGGAAGACCAGCTAAAGTTATTAGGGAAATCTCTCCTGAAGACATTAAGGAAATGGAAAGAATAACAAGAGAATATGCGGAAAAGGGTCAATTTTATAAATCCCTACAAAAAGGCACCCAATCTTAAACGATGGGTGCCTTTTCTTTTCCATTTATCTACTCGCTAATACTGAATCTTTTTTATACTCGCTTTGAAAGGAGTACACTCCTTCAACATACACCTGATGCCAAACCATAAACATAAGAACAGTCCAAATCTTTCGGCTGTTGTCAGCTTTATCCTGACAATGGTCATCAAGAAGCTTTAACAGGTACGTCTTATTGATTAAATGGTCTGTCTGGCTTTCACGAATGATATTTTTTGCCCAATCATTCATCTCAGCCTTTAGCCAGTGGCGGATAGGAACAGGGAAGCCAAGCTTCTTCCGGTTTAGAACATGATCAGGAACGACCCCTTCGGCAGCCTTCCGCAAAACGTACTTAGTAGTGCCGTTAGCTGTTTTCAAGCTAGTTGGGATTTTCGAGGCCGTTTCAAATACTGCCTTATCTAAGAACGGCACGCGCAGTTCCAATGAATGAGCCATCGTCATTTTATCAGCCTTTAGCAAAATATCGCCGCGCATCCAAGTATGGATATCGATATATTGCATCCGGTCAACCGGATCATAGCCTCTTGATTCCTCATAAAGAGGCTTGGTGATATCGGTATAGTTCAAGCCCTCACGATAGACACTCAATAGCTCACGTTTTTCCGCTTCGTCGAACATCTTGGCATTACCAATGTAGCGCTGCTCCATCGGTGTCACCCCGCGTTCAATAAAGCTCTTTCCTTTCATCCCTTCCGGAAGCATATCGGCAATTCCTTTTAGAAGGACCTTTCCGACTCTAGGAATTTTATTAAAAATCTCCAAATCGCCAGGTTCGCGGTAAATATTATAGCCGCCAAACAATTCATCAGCGCCTTCGCCTGAAAGAACAACCGTAACATGCTTTCTCGCTTCACGGGCGACAAAATATAATGGAACACATGCTGGGTCGGCAAGTGGGTCATCCATATGCCAAATAATTTTAGGAACTTCTTTCATATATTCCTCAGGCGTAATGATATAACTGATGTTTTCCACGCCAAGCTTTTCAGCTGTTTCCTTGGCGACATCAATTTCGCTGAAGCCATTGTGCTCAAATCCGACGGAAAACGTTTTAATAGCCGGATGGAATTGCTTTGCAATCGAGGCAATGATGGAAGAGTCAATCCCACCTGATAAGAAGGATCCAACCGGAACATCACTGCGCATATGCTTTTCAACCGAATCAAACAGAATATCACGGATTTCCTTTACGAAATCATCTTCCGATTTTAGTACCGGGTGAAAATGTGCCTTCCAGTAGCGGTTCATTTCCATCTTCGAGCCTATTTTTTTTGTAAAATAATGGCCTGGTTCAAGCTTTTTAATTCCTTCAGATAGGGTATCAGGTTCTGGAACAAACTGATAGGTTAAATAATGCTGCAAGGAATCATAATCCAGCACATCATTTTTAAGAGCCAGCAAAATGCTCTTTTTCTCAGAAGCAAAGAAGGTTCTGTCACCATCCTCCATATAAAAGAATGGTTTAATTCCAAACGGATCTCGTGCCCCATAAAGTGTTTGTTCCTGCTTATCCCAGATAACAAAAGCAAACATGCCGCGCAAGCGTTCAACTGCTTTTTCCTTTAGATGGCTGTAGAGGGCAATGATAACCTCTGTATCAGAGCTTGTGGAAAAAGTTAGTCCTTCTTTTAGCAACTCTTCACGTAGCTCGACATAGTTATAAATTTCACCGTTAAAAATAATCCAGTACCGTTCGTTTTCATACGTTAGCGGCTGGTGCCCGGATTCAATATCAATGATACTTAACCGGCGGAAACCAAATTGAATATGATCATCATAATAATAACCATCATCATCTGGTCCACGATGGGTTATAATATCGTTCATATTTTTAAAAAGCTGCTTTTCTTCGTCACGATAATTTTGCGTTTTGTCATGTACACAACCGATAAAACCGCACATTATGTACCTCACCTACTCTATTTCAAAATATCCTTTTGTAAAAACATACTCTCTAATACTACCACTTTTTTTTCAAAAATGGCACTGTGAACAAAAGGAAAATCATGTATCATCATTTTTCACTTCAATAGTCCTACTTAAACATTTTATTCCAGTTTTTAAAACACTGAACAAGAAATTAGACGATTAATGAAAAATGGGAGTTACACCTTAATGCAACTCCCACTCCCTATTATTTTCCTGCTGCCTTCTCACGTAATGCATCTGCCTTATCAGTGCGTTCCCATGGAAGATCAACATCCGTACGTCCAAAATGTCCGTAAGCTGCTGTTTGCTTATAGATTGGGCGGCGTAAATCCAGCATTTTAATGATTCCAGCAGGGCGAAGGTCGAAGTTTTTACTTACTAAGTCAACCAATACCTCTTCGCTGACTGTGCCTGTGCCAAAAGTATCGATGGAAATCGATACCGGTCTTGCTACACCAATCGCGTAGGCAAGCTGTACTTCACATTTTTCAGCTAAACCTGCTGCGACAATATTTTTTGCAACATAACGTGCAGCATAAGCGGCAGACCGGTCAACCTTTGTCGGATCCTTACCGGAGAAGGCGCCGCCGCCGTGACGGGCATAGCCTCCGTAAGTATCCACGATAATTTTGCGGCCTGTCAACCCTGCATCTCCCTGCGGTCCGCCGATTACGAAGCGGCCGGTTGGATTTATAAAATATTTTGTATTTTCATCGATTAATTCTTTTGGAACAACCGGATTAATGACATGTTCCTTGACATTACGCTGAATTTGCTCAAGTCCGATTTCCGGATGGTGCTGGGTGGAAATAACAATTGTATCAATCCGAACCGGTTTGTTGTTCTCATCATATTCCACTGTTACTTGTGTTTTTCCGTCCGGACGAAGGTATGGAAGGATATCGTCTTTTCTAACTTCTGTCAACCTGCGGGCAAGCTTATGGGCCAATGAAATGGGCAGTGGCATCAGCTCTTTTGTTTCGTTACAGGCGAAGCCGAACATTAAGCCTTGGTCACCTGCACCAATTGCTTCAATTTCTTTATCTGACATTTGACCTTCACGCGCTTCAAGGGCTTGATTGACACCCATGGCAATATCAGGAGACTGTTCATCAATAGAGGTTAAAACGGCACAGGTTTCAAAATCAAAGCCATATTTCGCACGTACGTAGCCAATTTCTTTAATCGTTTCACGAACAATTTTGGGAATATCTACATATGTGGAAGTGGTAATTTCGCCGGCAACCAGGACTAAGCCTGTCGTTACTGATGTTTCAGCAGCCACACGGGCATTTGCATCCTTTGCTAAAATGGCGTCTAAAATAGAATCAGAAATCTGGTCACAAATCTTATCAGGATGACCCTCAGTTACTGATTCGGAAGTGAACAAATGGCGTTTTGTTGACATCTGAATTCCTCCTATAATAATGAAATAATGAGGCTGCTTTTTTCAAAGGTTAACACCCTTTCCAAAAAACCTCCATTTTGATACGGAACTCATCCCTAATAGTATGAAATAAACATCAGGTTTTTATGAAATACTACCGAAAAATACCCAAACGAAATTCTTTAGAAGATTAGTAAAGCGATTCAAACGGCACGTGCGTTCGCCAAACATACAAAAAACCTTTCCATGAGGAAAGGTTGAATGCAAACATTTTGCGTGCCTTTCACTCTTATCGTTCAAGGACAAGCCTTGCATCAGGTTGAGCACCTTTGCCCGAAAAATGACCAATATAGGCATTTTCCTAGTTGCAGGTTGCTGGGTTTCATAGGGCCTGTCCCTCCACCAGCTCGGGATAAGAGAGTATCCGTTCAAGCTTAAATCATACCTCAGATTCTTAAAGTATGTCAATGTATTTTTTAGCAACATTAACCAAAATATACAATGGAGTATGATACAAAATATGCTTAAACTGTTTTTTTCATGACTTTTTAATCACCTTTAGAATAAGGTATAAAATACAGCATAATTTCGTCAATTAGTATAGACTATTATTTTAATTGTGTTATACTATTCAATATTAATATACCAAATTAAAAAAACCATAAAAAGGAAGGTTCATTAAATGAATTCTGTTCATATCCCGAATGAATTAAAGGAATTACTTAATGAAAGTAATGTCCAAGTCCAATTATCTGTGCCGCAGCTAGTTGAAAAAATCCTCAGCAGAAAAGAAGGGACACTCACTTCCACCGGAGCGGTTCGTGTTTCAACAGGAAAATATACTGGGCGGTCTCCAGAAGACAAATTCACTGTTTTGGAGGAGTCAACCAAAGATAAAATTGCCTGGGGCTCCTTAAATCAGCCAATCTCACAAGAGACTTTCGATCATCTTTATAATAAGGTATTAGAATACTTAAAACAGCAAGAAGAAGTTTATGTATTTAAAGGCTTTGCTGGTGCTGATAAGAAATCACAACTGCCGATTCAAGTCATAAATGAATTTGCTTGGCATAATCTTTTTGCCCACCAGTTGTTCATTCGGCCTTCGGAAGATGAACTTCTGACTCATGAAGCTGAATTTACAGTAATTTCTGCCCCTAATTTCAAAGCAGACCCGGCAGTCGACGGTACGAATTCTGAAACCTTCATTATTATATCATTTGAACGCCGCGTAGTTCTAATTGGAGGAACTGAATATGCGGGGGAAATGAAAAAATCGATTTTCTCTGTCATGAACTATTTACTGCCTGAAAACAATATTTTCTCTATGCACTGTTCAGCGAATGTCGGCATTGAAGGGGATGTAGCATTATTCTTCGGTTTATCCGGAACTGGAAAAACAACTCTTTCCGCAGACCCTAATCGCCGTCTAATCGGTGATGATGAGCACGGCTGGTCATCAAATGGCGTCTTTAATATTGAAGGCGGCTGCTATGCAAAATGTATCAATCTATCACGTGAAAAGGAACCGCAAATCTTTGATGCCATTCGCTTCGGAACCGTTCTCGAAAATGTTGTGATCAACCAGGAATCAAGAATTCCGGATTACGACGATGGAACATTAACAGAAAACACTCGGGCCGCATATCCAATGGAGGCAATTGATAATATTGTCCAGCCTAGCATTGCCGGCCACCCAAATACCATTGTGTTTTTAACTGCAGATGCATTTGGCGTTCTTCCGCCAATCGCGAAATTAACAAGAGAACAAGCGATGTACCATTTCTTAAGCGGATTTACATCAAAACTTGCTGGCACAGAGCGCGGCATTACTTCACCACAGGCAACCTTCTCGACCTGTTTTGGTGCACCATTCCTGCCGCTGCCGGCTACACGCTATGCCGAAATGCTAGGAGAAAAAATCCTTGAGCATAACGTTAATGTGTTCTTGGTTAATACTGGCTGGACTGGCGGGGAATACGGCGTCGGCAATCGTATGAAACTATCATATACAAGAGCAATGGTGCAGGCAGCTCTTGAAGGAGAACTTAATCACGTAGAAACCGTTAAGGATACATTCTTTGGCCTAAATATCCCGCTCCATATTGCGGGGGTCCCTGATGAAGTGCTACAGCCGATTAAAACATGGGCGGATCCTAAGGCCTATGAAATGAAGGCAAAGGAATTAGCAGGTCAATTCCGTGAGAACTTTAAAAAGTTTGCTAACGTTGCTTTGGAGATTGAAGAAAAAGGCGGACCAATTGCATAAATGCCTAAGGAAAAAGAGGCTGTACCGTAATTCGGTCAGCCTCTTTCTTTATTTTCCATCGGTTGGTTTCCTCACTTCAACAGCCTGTGATTGCTGGAGGACAGTAAAGCGATATTTGCCGCTTTTTTTAATTGTAAACCCGCCGCCATAATCAGTAATATGCTTTCCATCAGTGGTTGTATAGTCTGCAGCCTTCTTAAAAGTAAATGTCGTTGCCTCAGCAGTTTCTAATTGAAATATCTCCAATTCTATTTCGTCAGGAAGATTGCTGCCTTCGACTTCGATAACCTCGTGTTCATAAAAGCCTGCATAAAGGTCCTCCGCAGAAATCATTAGTGTCGATTTCCCAATTGAGATATATGGCTCCTTTACATATATGGAAAATTCACCGATTTGCTTGCCGCCAACTGTGAATTGAAGATTCCAAACTCCTGAAAAAGGCAATGGCTCGAAGCTTGTTACAGTGTGGGCATCCGTACCGTAGATTCCTCCAGATAAAGGAGTTTCGGCAAGGTGCTCTTTCACTCCTGTTTTAACGTGGACCGCATCGACCTTGAGAGATTTCGAATAATCATATTTTCCCCATAAAAAAATCATCATCTTAGCAACGGTGCCTTTATCTTTTGCAATCCAGTCCAGAGGTGCAAGCAGGCTCACCTTGTTTGGGATACCAAAATTACTATCTGCATAAATAGGTTTCCCCTCTTCATTCATTAATGCAAAATAATCACCCTCTTGGGCTTTAGTTATAACGGAACTGCTGCTGCCGAGATTCTTTTCCTCCGCTGTATTCGTAAAATAGAAAATCGGGGCAATAAGAGCAAGAATGAACAATGCTGCCACAGCCCCCAGTCTTTGGATGTTAAACGGCTTTCTTGGCTTGACTGTGCCTGCTTCACTAATCCTTTTTAACATGTCCGTTCTCTGTTTTGTAGAAAGCTCATGTTTCGGAAAATCCGCCATCATTTCCAGTAGCTCTTTATCCGATAAATTGCTCAAAATATTCACCCTCCTTTAACTGCTCATTTAGTTTTTTCACAGCCCGAAAAAAGGTAACATTCACTTTATTTTCTGACCAGCCAAGAATGTGGCCAGTTTCCTGTGAAGAAAGCTCTGCAATGCCCTTAAGTAAAATTACATCCCGATAATTTGGCTTTAGTTCATTAATCGCTTCATATAAGCGGGCATACTCCTGCTTTTTTAAGATTTTCTCTTCTGTTTGATGTTCTTTTTGATCAGGTGATTCTTGATTTAATCGTTCCTTCAGCTTTTGCCATACAGATTTTTTTCGATATAAATCAATGGCTGTATTTCTTGCAATGGAAATAAGCCATGTTTTGGGACTTGCTTCATTTTTAAACCGGGAATAGGCTTGAAGTGCACGTAGAAAAGTTTCTTGTACCAAATCCTCAACATCTGTCGTTCCGGTATAGTAAACAAGAAAATTGGTGACGTCCTTCTCATAATGAATAAACCATTTCTCTATTTGCTGAATCCCTTCCAACCTTAGCCCCCCTCTCTATTTGTTAATCTATATATAAGACGCTATTGTTTGGCAAATCTTACACGTTTCCAAAAGAAAAAAAGCAGGTGATAACACCTGCTAGTTCGTTGAGTTTAAGGATATTAATTGATATGTTAGCGTTGTGCGGCTGTTTTCCCATTCGACTTTTTTTATTAAAGCTGTCCCATTTGAGATTGTGTCCAGTGTTTTTCTGACATCCACAGGGATTTCAATCGGGTATAATCTGTATCCTTCTTTCACAAGTACAAACAGATTTTCTCCAATCCTTTTTTCATTCCCTTTTGTGACGATTAATGTATTTAATTCAAGAGGCATACCCATAACATATCCGCTCCTCTGCTATTTATATCTATATATTACCATTATTTGTTCTGCATTTTCATCCACTTCGTCAAATCTTCCACTACTTTTCGGTTAATTGCAGGCGGAAAATAATGTGTGAAATGATCAAAATACCAGCATTCGACTGGCTTGTCCAGACTTCGCAGCCTTCTTTCAAGACGATAGGCGTGTTCAACAGATACATTTTGGTCGTTTGCTCCATGAATAATCAGGACCGGGGCAGCCAGCCTTTCAAGCTCGAATAAAGGCGTTCTTTCTTGATATCGGTCCGGGAATTTCTCCGGTGTCCCGCCGATGACCCGTTTCATCATCCTTCGTAAATCCTTCCGCTCATAGTAGGTCAAGCTCATGTCACTAACACCGCCCCAGGTGACTAAGGATGATGCATCTGGGAATTCAATCCCCGTCAAAAGCGCCATTACCCCGCCTCGTGAAAAACCAAAAATATGTATATGTTTCACTTGGGGCAATGATTTTAACAATAGATAGGCGGAGTAAGCATCTTCACGGTCCTCCCCTGCAAAATCTTCATTCCCCTCCCCACCTTGGTTTCCACGATAGTAAGGAGCGAAAACGATAAAACCTTCCTGAGCAAACTGGGCAATCCGTGCCGGCCGAACTTTGCCGACGCTTTTGATTCCTCCCCGCAAATAAAGAAATCCGTCATGTACCTGTTCATTTATGGGTTCTGCCAGCATCCCCTTCACGCTTAATCCATTTGAAAAGTAGGTAATCTCCTTCAAAGCAACGTTTGGATTTGGGGATGGAAACCGCTTCATCTCAATAATTTTACCGTTAAATTCAATCATTTGTATCTAATCCTTTATAAAAAAATTCCCGAACTGGGCATTCACACATTTTTTTCTTTTTCATACGATATTCTAGGCAATCAGCCCAGATAAGGAGGTTAATTTTATGAAAAAATGGTCAAAAATCAGTTTCTCCTTTCTCCTCATCAGTATACTTATGTTTTCCCTAATTGCTTGTAATAAAGATACCGCGAAAGAACCGAAGAAACTGGAAAAGGTCCGTATTGCAGAAGTTACCAGGTCAATCTTCTATGCCCCTCAATATGTTGCTTTATCAAAGGGATTCTTCAAGGATGAAGGTCTTGATGTCACACTAACGACCACACCAGGCGGTGACAAGACAATGACTGCCCTCATCTCGGGCGGCGCAGATGTGGCTCTGGTCGGCTCGGAAACTTCCATTTACGTATATGCTCAAGGGGCAAACGATCCGGTCATCAATTTTGCGCAGCTCACCCAGACTGACGGCACCTTCCTTGTTTCAAGAGAAAAAAATGACAATTTCTCATGGGATCTATTAAAAGGTACGACCTTCCTTGGCCAGCGTAAAGGCGGCATGCCGCAAATGGTTGGCGAATTCGTGTTAAAGAAGCATGGAATTGACCCGCATAAGGATTTAAACCTAATCCAAAATATTGACTTCGCAAACATCGCCAATGCTTTTGCTTCAGGAAGTGGAGAATTTGTTCAATTATTTGAACCAACTGCCAGCATTTTTGAAAAAGAAGGTAAAGGTTATATTGTTGCCTCCTTCGGAAAGGAATCTGGGCATGTTCCGTATACAACCTTCATGGCTAAACAGAGCTATATAAAAGATAACAAAGGCGTTATCGAAAAATTCACAAGAGCAGTCTATAAAGCTCAGCAATGGGTTCAGTCCCACAGTGCTGAGGAAATTGCTAAAGCCGTAGAACCATTCTTCCCTGATACAGACCCTGAAATTATGAAAACTGTTGTCGATCGTTATAAGGGCCAGGGGTCCTTTGCCACAAATCCAATTCTTGATGAAGAAGAATGGAATAATCTGCAAAACATCATGAAGGAAGCCGGGGAGCTTCCAAAAGAAGTAAAACATGACACGCTGGTCAATACAGAGATTGCCGAAAAAGTCATGAAAAAATAACTCCGAAAGGGAGGCCGGCACATGAGCTTCTTAAAGGTTCAGAATATACAACACACGTATTTTACCAAAGACTCGAGAACTACGGCCCTCTCCGATATTTCGCTTACGGTTGAGGAGGGAGAATTTGTCTCCATCCTCGGCCCTAGCGGCTGTGGAAAGACGACTTTGCTATCCATTATTTCAAGCTTGATTAAACCAACTCAGGGGACTGTTTTGCTGGAAAATAAGCCTGTATCGACCGCAAATAACGATATTGGCTACATGCTTCAACAGGACTATCTGTTTCCTTGGAAAACAATCGAAGAAAATATCCTTTTAGGCCTTAAATTATCAAAACAGCTGACTGAAAAAAACAAGTCAGCTGCTTTAAACCTGCTCCAGCAAATGGGCTTGAGCGATGTTGAAAAACAACTGCCTAAACAACTGTCCGGCGGCATGAGGCAGCGAGTTGCTCTTGTAAGGACGCTGGCAACTGAGCCAAAGCTTTTGATGCTTGATGAGCCTTTTTCCGCACTCGATTATCAAACGAAGCTTAAGCTTGAGGATCTTGTTTCGCAAACATTGGATGAGTTTGGAAAGACCGCTATTTTGGTCACACATGATATCGGGGAAGCCATTGCCATGAGTGACCGTGTTTACTTACTGTCATCTCGCCCTGGAAGAATTCACAAAACGTTTGAAATGCCTGAGGAACTGAAAACATTATCCCCATTTAATTCCAGAAACCATGAAGCATATCCAAGTTTATTTCAAACGATATGGAAGGAGTTGGAGTCTCTTGAACAAGGAAACGGATAAGGTGGAACTCCTCCATAAAAATTATATTCGTTCATTACAGGTTGAAAAAAGGTGGATACGGTTTTACCAAGCCATCATTTTCCTGGTCTTTTTCTCAAGCTGGGAGCTTTTTAGCACAAAACAGTGGATTGACCCGCTCATTTTCAGCTCTCCATCGAAAATTTGGATTCTGTTTATTAATAAATTACAGGATGGTTCACTTTTAACGAATTTGGGTGTGACCTTAACTGAAACGGTATTTGGTTTTATCTTGGGAACCTTTCTAGGTGTGCTTCTCGCCGCAATCCTGTGGTGGTCACCGATGATTTCCAAAATCCTTGACCCCTATCTAGTTATCCTAAATGCGATGCCAAAAGTGGCGCTTGGCCCCGTTTTGATCGTTGCTTTAAGCCCGGGGTACCCGTCCATCATCGCGATGGGCGCAATTATTTCTGTCATCATCACAACCATCGTTGTATACACAGCCTTTAAAGAGGTAGACCCCAATTATTTAAAGGTGCTGCAAACCTTTGGGGCGACCAGATTTCAATGTTTTAAGGAAGCCATTATTCCCGCCTGCTTCCCAACTATCATTTCTACCTTAAAGGTCAATGTCGGACTTTCATGGGTTGGCGTCATAGTAGGGGAATTCCTCGTTTCCTCTAAAGGGCTTGGCTATATGATTATTTACGGTTTCCAGGTCTTTAATTTTACCCTTGTCTTTTTATCGCTATTGGTTATTGCCGTGTTCGCCACGATTATGTATCAGCTTGTTGATTTTCTTGAAAAAAAACTTATCAAAGAATAGGGGATTGCATCAAGGCATTCTTCTATTCTTTTTCGTTCTTAAATACCTTAACGAATTTCAGGCATTCCTCTACAACTCGGTCCTTCATGATAAAGCTGTATTCCTCACCATACCGCTTCTTAAGGAGGTCTCCTTTGATCCTAACAGGTCCGTTTGTCTCGTGATAGCTGCCTGTCTCCTCCATCCTTTTGACTTTCCCCCAGAACACAGCTTTAACAAATGAACCATTTTCCTCATACACCTTATACTCAGCCAGATACATTAAATCCGAAAAAAATATTCCGGCTTCTTCATATGCTTCACGTTTAGCTGCTTCCTCCAAAGTTTCGCCCGGTTCCCTTTTGCCGCCTGGAAATTCGAGTCCTCTTTTTTTATGGTTCGTTAAAATCCACTCGTCACCGAACTGACTGATGACAAGAACATGTTTTACTTCATCTGAAAAGGCGTCTTTCTTAAAGGCCATTTCCACGGTATTTCCGTGATCATCCAAAAAACGAATCATACCTCTTCCCCGCTTTATTTTTTGATTTAAGTATAAATGAAAAAAGGAAAATCCTAAAGGCAGGGATTTTCCTTTCATTGTTTATGAGTTGGGTAAGATATTCATGCTTTCAATATGCTTTTTTGCTTCCTCGTCACCAAGCTTATGAATCATTCCGTAAATTTGCTGCATAGTGTTGTCATAATCATCATTCTCACGGTCATAATGATACTGAACATATGGTGTATGTGCTCGAAAAAAGTTTTTCCACTCTGTCGAATAATTTTGATCGAATAACTCACGCAGCTGAGTGATTTCTTCATCATTCGCTTGAATTTGATAGCTCCAAGTTGACGAAGTGGCACTTTGTGAAATCTCGCCTGTTCCAATATCTATATAATAGGTTTTCTTCTGTTCACTCATGATTTCATCCCCTTTTAATCTTTAGTAATCCACAAAAATAAAAAATTTATTCGATTACAAAATTCGATTTATTTTTTATAAATGAATACGTTATAATAATCCTAATAAAAATGACAGAGTTTTCTGTTAATTTCAACAATTGGAAATATGGATTTTTTTAGCTTTGAATGGGAATGGATTAAGTAAGAAGAAAATTTTTGAATGCACATAGGAGGTGCTGGAAATGAAACTTGTCGATGAATTGTATGAAATGTACCGGAACAAACTGACCGGCGATGAAGAGGATATTGATATGCTTGCCTTTGCTTTTTTAGAAGAAATGTCACACGAGGACTTGATTGCTTTAATTCATGACATGGATAAGCAGGAACTATATGATTTGATGGGGCTTTACCTCATTGAAAGCTTAAAGGGGAAGTTTGCTCAGGAACAATACGGTGGGCAGCGGACTCATACTTACTATCCTCGAAATATTCATTGATTTTCTACATAATGGCAAAAAGGAAGCTGAATTCATCAGTTTCCTTTTTATTTACAGCCGAAAAATTAAAAACATGTTACAATAGAGGGGAAAAAGGAGGAGAAATCTTTGTCTATTGTGATGATCGTATCAATCATTATTGTTTTTGTCGTTCTTTTCTTAGCAGTCATTACAACATCAAAAGCATACACTTACAAACATACGGTTGACCCGTTGGATAACAATCAACATTTAAACGAAGCCAATGAAAAAGATGATGAGCCAAAGAACGCATAAAAAAATTCCTATTCTTGCCGAATAGGAATTTTTTCTTTTTATGCAAATATCTGCTTTAGCTCTTCCTTGTCCTGCTCAAGCCAATAGCGCATTAGGCGCTTTGCCCCTTCTAAAGTATGCATCTTTGCCTGGCCGCACTGCCTTTCATTTCCCGCAGGAACCTCGGTAAGTTCCAAAGCATCCTTCATGGTATCCTCAAGAAGGTCAATGACTTCCTCCACTGTCGGCTCTCCGCTGACGACTAGATAAAAACCCGTTTGGCAGCCCATTGGAGAAATATCAATTATATCAAAGTGGTCATACTTCTCTGCATGCTTGCGGATAGTGTAGGCAAGCATGTGCTCAAGACTATGAATAGCATCCGGCTTCATCGCCTGTTTATTTGGCTGGCAAAAGCGGATATCATATTTATTAACAACACCGTCAGAACCTACCTTATGCACACCACAGTGTCTGACATAAGGAGCTTTCACGGCATTATGATCTAAATCAAAGCTCTCTACTGAAGGCATCCTAATCATCTCCTCTATAAATCTATTCTCTATCATACTATAAATTCCGTGTTTTTTCTGCAACATATTAATTACCAATTTAGACGTTTTATTGGATTTGTGATATCTTGAAGGAAATTATATTAAAGGAGCAGCTTTATATGTTAAAGAAATTATTCATCGCCCTTATTCGGTTTTATCAAATAGCCATCTCGCCTTTAAAACCTCCTTCCTGCCGCTTTTATCCAACCTGTTCTCATTATGGGCTTGAGGCTGTTCAGCGTTTCGGGGCTATTAAAGGCGGATATTTGGCTATTAAAAGGATTTTGAAATGCCATCCCTTTCATCCAGGAGGAGTCGATCCTGTTCCTGAAAAATGGCAGGACCACAAAAAACATTAATCCTGATTACCGTCAACCACTAGGTCGAGCTTACCTGTCCTTGGATCAATAACGAGCCCGTGAACAGGTACACCACCCGGCATAAGCGGATGCTTTTTAATCATCTCGACACTATGCTTTACACTGTCAGTTACACTATCAAAGCCATGCAGCCATTGATTAAAATCAACTCCGGAATAGGCTAGTGTATCAAGGGTTTCCTGACTGACACCCCGTTCCTTCATCTCTGCCACGACTGGTTCTGCTTTCAATCCACTCATCCCGCAATCATGATGTGCGATCACAAAAACCTCTTTTGCCTGAAGCTGATAAAGGGCAATTAAAATGCTCCGCATAATACTTCCAAACGGATGAGACACAATCGCCCCGGCATTTTTAATCAGTTTTACGTCCCCATTCCCTAAATTCAAGGCCTTTGGCAAAAGTTCTAGCAGCCTTGTGTCCATACAAGTCAGGATTACTGCTTTTTTATTCGGATATTTAGTTGTCTCATACTTTTCATACTCGCGTTCTTCCACAAATTTTTTATTGAAGTCAAGAATATCATTTAATAATGATGAATTTTCCATTTATTCACTCTCCTTTATATATCTCTTTTTTAAGGATACATAAAATTCATTCTAATATACAATTTTTTCACTTGCAGAAACGGCAAATTTTTTGTAAGATACATAAGTAAATCGGAATTGTTACGTATTAGATTCATAATATTTAAAATTTTTTAGTTGTTAAATCGGAATAAATACGATTTAAAAAGGAGCTTTTATGAAAAAACTAATTCTTTTTCTTTCTTTTCTGCTGCCGTTAAGCTTGGTTTTATCAGCATGTGGAAATAATACCGAAAAAACTACAAAAAAGAAAAATCAATTGACGATATATACGACCGTTTTTCCACTGCAATATTTTACGGACCGGATTGGCGGTAAATATGTAAAAGTGGCTACAATCTACCCACCAGGCGCAGATGAACATACCTTTGAGCCTTCTCAAAAGGATATGATGAATTTGGCTGATTCAGACTTATTTTTCTATATTGGCCTTGGCCTTGAGGGATTTGTAGAAAAAGCCAAAGGTACCTTAAAAGATGAAAATGTTACCTTAGTACCTGCTGCGGAAGGGCTGAAACTGCCAAAAGACCACCATTCATCTGAAGAGGAGGATCATGAAGATCATGCTGGGGTTAATCCTCATGTTTGGCTTGACCCTGTTTATTCAAAGGAAATGGCAGCAGTAATCCGTGACCAATTAGCTAAAAAACTCCCACAGCGAAAGGCTTACTTTGATGAAAACTACCAAAAGCTTGCTGACGAGCTTGACGAGTTAGACGCAAATTTTGCCAATACGATTTCGCAGGCAAAGCATAAAAAAATCATTGTCACCCATGCGGCCTTCAGCTATTGGGAAACCCGCTATGGAATAGAACAGATCAGCATTTCTGGACTTTCCACAACCAACGAACCAAGCCAAAAAGAATTAGAGAAAATCATTTCCATGGCTGACCATGAAGGACTTCACTATATGCTGTTTGAACAAAATGTCAAATCCAAGCTCGGCAAGGTCGTGCAAAAAGAAATTGGCGCACGTGCGCTGCCAATTCATAACTTGGCGATTTTGACAAAGGACGACATCAAAAATAAGGAAACCTATTTTTCATTAATGAATAAAAACTTAAAAACATTGGAAACAGCATTAAATAATTAATTGAAACAATTTGGATTTCCGGCCAATGATTTACGTTTTCACCCAATTACTTACTGACATGCATATCACACAATCATCAAATGCTATACCTGTATTACCAAATATGTTAAGGAGTGATACACATGGCACAGGATGTTTTATGTGAGGTCAATAACTGTACATTTTGGGCACAGGGAAACAAGTGCAGCGCAGACCAAATTTACGTTGTCAGCCACACTGGGAAAAAGGCTGATACAAGCAAAGAAACTGATTGTCAAACGTTTGAAGCGAGCAATCTATAAAAGATAAAGAACCAGTCGATGGCTGGTTCTTTATTTTTCGTTTATAAGTTCGTGAAGGTGTCTTCTTAAAAGCTTCTTCGCAGCGTTCCTTGGCAGTTGTTCTGCAAAATAGAATTGTTTAGGGACTTTGTATTTTGCCAGCCGTGTTAGGCAAAATTGATGGATCTCCTCCAGCGTCAATGCGGCGCCTTCCCTTTTCACTATAAAGGCAATTGGCACTTGTCCCCATTTGGCAGCATCTGTACCGGTAACACCTGCTTCCGTTACGTCTGGGTGCGATAGCAACACGGATTCAACCTCTGCAGGATAAATATTCTCACCGCCTGAAATAATTAAATCGGAGCGCCGGTCCAATACATATAAAAAACCTTCTTCATCAACGTACCCGATATCGCCTGTATGGAGCCATCCTTCACGGATTTTCTCTTTGGTTGCGTCCGGCCTGTTCAAGTATCCTGCGGTTACATTTGGTCCCTTCACTACAATTTCTCCTGCATGTTGGGGCGATGCCGCCGTGTGGTCATCCAGTTCAATTCTAAGCTGGGATGGAAATAACGGTTTTCCTGCCGAACCAAGCTTGCTTAGGCTATATTCCGGAGAAAGGGTAACAATTTGCGATGAGGTTTCCGTCATTCCATAACTTTGGAACACAGGTAAATTTTTTTTAACACACGCCTCTAGCAATGGCAGCGGGGCTGGGCCGCCGCCCAACAGAAAACAGCGAAAATGTTCCGGAAGTCCGCTAACTGTCAAAGCATCAACAATACTTGTAAGCATCGTTCCCACAACTGACATAATCGTAACCTTTTTATCACTAATATCTTCAATCGTCTTCTGCACATCAAATTTTTCATGAAGGACAATCGGCATTCCATAAATGATGCTCCGCATTATAATAGAGAATCCGCTGATATGGAACAGCGGCACTGAACAAAGCCAGCAGTCACTTTCTACGAAGCCTAAATTTAACGCCGAGCCGGTTGCGCTCCACCAGTGGTTGCCATAGGTTTGCAAGACACCCTTGGGATGACCGGTAGTTCCTGAGGTATACATGATCGTGCAGATATCTGATAGGCTGATTTCTTCTTTAATATCAGCGGAATCATTTTCTTTTGCAAACAAATCACTCTTTGTAATTGTGGCAAGAGATGCAAGTTGTTGATTAATAACCATTTTAATGTCAGTAAATGAATCCTCTAGTATCAATAAAGAGGATGTTGAGTCCTCTAGTTGCCAAATAAGCTCTGATGGTGTTAAGCGATTATTTAAAATGACTGATTTGACACCCAAAAGTTGAAGAGCAAAAAATATAATGACAGTATCTAGATGATTTTTCAACAGAACACCTACAAAATCATCCTTTCGAACGCCAAGCCCTTGAAGTTGCCCTGCTACATTGAGTGAATAATCATAAAGCTCTTTAAATGTTAAAGCTTTATCCTGAAAATAAACTGCAATCCTATCAGGTGTTAGAAAGGCTCTTTTTATCAAAAAATTTGGCATTGTTTCGTTATTCATATTTATCATCCTTTATAAAAAACAGCCTGATGGAGACCATCAAGCTGTTGTAACGTTTTTTCATCAAGGGAAACGCGGGAATTGGCCGAAGTCTGGCTTGCGCTTTTCTTTAAAGGCATCGCGTCCTTCTTTGGCTTCGTCGGTTGTATAGTATAAGAGCGTTGCGTCACCGGCAAATTGCTGAAGTCCAGCCAATCCATCGGTATCTGCATTCATGGCCGCTTTGATGAAACGAAGTGCGGTTGGGCTCTTTTCAAGCATTTCCTCGCACCATTTGATTGTTTCTTCTTCTACCTGTTCAAGCGGAACAACGGTATTGACTAAGCCCATATCAAGCGCCTCTTGGGCATTGTATTGGCGGCATAAATACCAGATTTCACGTGCCTTTTTATGACCGATAATACGGGCAAGATAACCTGAACCGTAGCCTGCATCAAAGCTGCCTACCTTAGGACCTGTTTGTCCAAAAACAGCATTATCAGCTGCAATCGTTAAATCACAGACTACATGCAGAACATGACCTCCACCGATTGCATAGCCTTTAACCATTGCCACAACCGGTTTTGGAATAACACGAATAAGGCGCTGAAGATCAAGTACGTTTAGGCGCGGAATTTGGTCCTCACCAACATAGCCGCCATGTCCGCGAACGCTTTGGTCGCCGCCGGAACAGAATGCCTTGTCTCCTGCACCTGTTAAAACAATGACGCCGACTTCGGAATCATCACGGGCATAGGCAAAAGCATCGATTAACTCCATCACTGTTTTTGGTGTGAAAGCATTATGTACATGGGGACGGTTAATTGTGATTTTGGCTATTCCGTTATACGTTTCATAAATGATTTCATCGTATTTACGACCTGGAATCCATTCAACTGCCACTATAAATTCCTCCTTTGTTTGTATTTGACAAAAAGTCACTTACTATTGTACCAAACTTTTCGGGTTCTTCCACATGAATTGCATGACCGCATTGTGCGATCGTTACCAAAGAACTATTTTTCAGCTCCTTGTCCATTTTTTCAGCAATCCTGCAGAACTTCAAATCTTCCTCACCGGTGAGCAGCAAAACTTCACAGGCCAGTTTATCTAATTGCCCCCACCAAGAAGGCTGAGAACCTGTGCCCATACCTAGCAAGCTATTGGCAAGACCAATAGGAGAATTGTTTAAGCGCTGTTCCCTGACTTTTCCTTGTACTTTCTCCGTTCGCCTCTTCATGGTTGAAAATAAAGGGATATTCTCCCAGTATTCAACAAACTCCTTTATTGCTTTATCCTTAATAAAATGGGCTAATTCGGCATCTTTCATACGGCGCTGTTTTCTTTCGTCCTCTAATTCAAGACCCGGCGAAGCGCTTTCCAAAATCAATTTTCGAACCCTTTGAGGATATAGACAGGCAAATGAAAGGGCAAGCCTGCCCCCCATTGAGTAACCTAATAAATCAATTTGCTCCATCTGAAGTTCATCAAGAATGGAAATTAAATCTTGAGCTGCCTCCTCCATCCGGTATCGGCCCGCATCCTCAGGAGATTCAGTTTTTCCATGCCCGATAATATCGGGAATAATTAACCGCGAGTGTTTTCCCAGTTGTTCGCAAAAGGGAGTCCAAGTTGATGAATCTCCCGTAAATCCATGAAGCATAACGAGGGGGAATCCCTTCCCGCATATCTCGACATGATAGCGGATTCCGCCGGTAACTATCCTCATTTTTGCTCACCTTTGACAAAATTTGATATTGCCTGGGAAACCCCACTCCAAAATTCGCGGTGCTCGTCTCGATTTTTGTCTCTATTTGTGACAATTTCATAGACATTTATGCCTGCCGCATCTCTTGATTTTTCCATTTCAATTTGGAAATGGTCCCAATCCTTAATTTTCGTAAATTGTCCGTTAAACATTTTGACGGCATGTTCAAATTCAATGTTTAATGGTGTACCGAAAAGAAGCTCGAAATGCTTCGGATGTTCCGATTGCGGAAGGAAGGAGAAAATCCCGCCGCCATTATTGTTTATAAGGATAATGTTTATATTAATTTGATGCTTCATAGCCGCCCAAAGTCCATTTAAATCATGGAAAAATGTTAAGTCTCCAAGGACCAAATATAATGGCTTTGAGTACATCGCCGCACCTAAGGCGGTGGATACAGTCCCGTCGATGCCGTTCGCACCCCTGTTAGCCATAATCTTAATTGACTTGCCATTTGTTAAAAAAAAGCTGTCCAAATCACGAATTGGCATACTGTTCCCAACAAAAAGGTGCGCACCGTCCGGCAGCATCTCAGCAAGCTGATAAAATAGCTTTCCTTCACTTAATTCGGTAATATCCCGGATTGAGGACATATTTTCTTTTGTAAGGTCATTTACTTTTTTCCAAGCGTCTAAATATCCCGTCTCCACCCGAGGTTTGGAATATGCTGAAACTTTTTCACAAAAAATTGCTTCATTACAAAAAATCATATTGGTCGACAAGATAGCAGGATCCCGCCAGCCTCCTCCTCCATCGACCACAAATTGATCTGCATTCGGATTTCCTTTGATAAAATTGGTTAACGCTTTAGACACCGGCATCGAACCAATGCGGATAATCACGTCCGGTTTAAGGTAAGATTTCGCATCTTCATTTCTTAAAAATGTGTCGTAAGTATCAATAATTTGATCATTTGCATGCTGCCCACTTCTAAGCTGTGATAGCGGGTCTGCTAAGATTGGAAACTTTAATTGATTAGCGAGCTTCGCTACAGCAATTGCGAAACGTTCATCGGCAATATTTCCGCAAACAATGATCCCCTTCGCTTTGCCTGCCAACCGCCCGGCGATTTCTTGATACTCCATGTCGTTTATGTTTAGTTCACCATTATGTACCTGCACATATCCTTTCGGACGCTCACTCACTGCAAAGAGTTTCTCATCCATTTTAGGAATAAGTGGTTCTCTAAAAGGAAAGTTCAAATGAACCGGACCAGCTGGAGCGCTGGCTGCATATGAGGCAGCACGGGAGCAGACTGTCCGCACGTAGCGGATCATCTCATCATTTTTCTCAGGCAGTGCCATTTCTGCAAACCATTTGACGTGTTTTCCGTACAAATGAATTTGGTCAATCGCCTGCGGTGCCCCTACCTCGCGCAACTCATGCGGCCGGTCTGCTGTCAAAACCAGCAATGGGACTCGTGAATAACGCGCTTCGACAATAGCCGGAAAGTAATTGGCAGCGGCTGTACCTGATGTGCAAAGAATAGCAACGGTTCGATTTGTCGCCTTGGAGATTCCCAATGCAAAAAAGGCGGCAGAGCGCTCATCCACGTGGATGTGGACGTTTAAATCCGGATGTTCTGCCATTACCAATGCCATTGGGGTGGATCTTGACCCGGGACTGACCACCACATCGGTAATCCCGGAAAGAACCAGCTCCCCGACAAATGCAGCGATATAAGCAGTTAATGATTCTTGATGATTCATACTATTTTCCCCCAAGTGCCCGAAGCATTGGCCTAAACTTCAAGCTTGTCTCTAAATATTCACTTTCGGAATCAGAATCAGCAACAACCCCGCATCCGGCAAATAAGGATGCTTCCTTGCCTTGTAAGAGGCCCGAGCGAATGGCTACTGCAAATTCCCCATTTCCTTCGTAATCCAGCCAACCTACAGGGGCTGCATAAAAGCCGCGGTCAAGCTCCTCAACTTGACGGATTTTTTCAACCGCTTCTTTCTTCGGAAGTCCGCCAAGAGCAGGGGTTGGATGCAATCTTTCGACCAAATGCAATAGTGAACTATCACCACTGCATTTTCCGATTACCGGTGTATACAAATGCTGTATGTCCCTGATTTTCATTAGCTGCGGTTTATCAGGAAGGATGATTTCTTCACATGATTCCTCTAGTGCTTCCTTTATCATTTCCACAACATATTGATGTTCAAGCAAGTTTTTCTGGTCAGAAAGCAATTTTTCTCCCAGTATTCGATCCTCCTCCGGGGTATGTCCCCGTGAGATGGAACCAGCAAGGCAGGTAGAGAAAAGTTCGGTGCCATTCTTTTTCACCAGTCTCTCTGGAGATGCTCCAAGAAAACAATCGCCACTCGATTCAAGAGCAAAGATAAAGCTTTCATGCTGTTGTTCATTTAAATGTTGCATGACTGCCTCTGAAGCAACAAGGTCATTAAAATTTAACCGAAGTTCCCTGGCAAGAACTACTTTTTTAAGCGGGCCTCTGATTAATTCCTTTACCATTGCATCAACTGTATTTTTCCACTTCTCAGGTGAAATTTCCTTTGTTTCCAGAAGGGCAGGCAGAGCTGTGTGGTGGTGTTTCTGAAGAGACTGAAAAAGTTTATTCCGTTCATCGATTATATGTTTATATAACAATTCATCATCGTTCGGTGTAAAGATAAAATTAGTTGTAAAATAGACTTGTCCCTTAATAACACTCAAAAGATATTTTGGCAGATAAAATAAAGAATCATCAAATTTAGACCAGAGCACTGTCTTTTCTTTGTATGGATCAAAAGAAAATCCTCCAAATATCAGCGGGCCTATTCCAATTTGGGAAAATGGATTGGAAATAAGGCTGTCTTTTAAAAATTCCTTCCATTCTCTTTCAATAAGGCCAAAACGGTCATCTGACTGATCTATTTGGAATTGCTTAGAAATTCCTAGTCCCGCTAAAATAAATTCGTCTTTTGGATCCTTCCAAAAAAACCGTTCGCCCGAATAGTGTTCATTCCCACTAGAAAAGAATAAAAGGGGGTCGATATGATTCATTTTTTCAACTTCACTCATTAAAATGGGACGGCCAAGTTCTTTTGCTCGCTTCATCGCCAAAAGACTTCTTTCCTTCGTTTCGATTTCCTGAATGGTAATCAAGCAAATCCCTCCAAAACAGCCAATTAGGGCTGTCTCCATTCATTTTAAACCTTTTTAAAGATACTACTCCCATTGTAAAGAAGTCAATAATGGTTGTCACTACTTCTCCTGATTCATTTCCTTATTATATGTCAAATTTCCGAAAATCGGTTGCAAAAGGCTTCGATACACTCATTTTCCCACTAAATATGGATATTACTCGAGAAGGGATTATCTTCTAGTTTTGAAAGTAAAATATAATTGACACTCCACTTGATATTTCCTACACTTAGGTTTGGGTAATAACCATTCTTTATAAATACGTTTTGTACAGATAGATCATGCATTTAAAAGGGAGGAGAAAAAATATGCAGCCAAATTTACGGGAAGGTTCTAAACCTGTTGTTGACTCAAACCGCGGCTTCCAGGTTTGGTGGCAAATGACCCGCCCCCATACTTTAACAGCAGCGTTTGTTCCTGTATTGCTAGGCACTGCACTGGCACTTCGGCACGGGAAAATTCATTTCGGTCTTTTCTTCGCCATGCTGATTGCAAGCCTGTTAATCCAGGCCGCCACAAATATGTTTAATGAATATTATGATTTTAAACGAGGACTCGATACAGAGGACTCTGTCGGGATTGGCGGCAGTATTGTCCGGGACGGAATAAAGCCAAAGACTGTGATGCAGCTGGCATTAGGACTCTATGGAATTGCTTTATTATTGGGAGTTTATATATGTGCAAACAGCAGTTGGTGGTTAGCTTTAGTGGGCTTGGTATGTATGTTGATTGGATATTTATATACAGGCGGGCCGCTGCCAATCGCCTACACACCTTTCGGAGAATTGTTTGCCGGTTTCTTTATGGGGATGATGATTATTTTAATCTCATTCTTTATCCAAACAGGGACAGTGGACAGCACAAGTATTCTTGTATCAGTGCCAAGTTTTATTTTGGTCGGTGGAATTCTTTTGTCCAATAATATCCGCGACCTTGACGGTGACAAAGAATTCGGCCGGAAAACATTGGCCATTCTCCTAGGCAAAGAAAAGGCCATCTACCTATTGGCAGGGATGTTTGCTTTTTCGTATGTCTGGATTTTGGGGCTGATAATTGCGGATATTGCCCCAATTTGGACGGCACTCGTTTTAATAAGCACACCCAAACCGATTAAATCAGTTAAAGGCTTTATTAAGGGTACTGTGCCAATTCAAATGGCACCAGCGATGAAAGCTACCGCCCAAACGAACACCATCTTCGGCTTCTTATTAGCCATCGGCATCTTTGCCGGTCACTTTTTCTCATAAAGAAAACTCGCCGATTGGCGAGCCCCTAAGGGCGAAGACAGAGGCGTAGTTGAATTTATACTTTCCTATTAGCGAAAAAAGGGGGCCTGCCCCCGGCGCTTTAAAATCGCCGGGAGTCAGGCCCTTCTTTCTATTTTACAGGGTGAATTCCCCATATATCTTTGGCGTATTCCTTTATCGTTCGGTCGCTCGAGAAGTAGCCTGCATGGGCAATGTTAGTCAGGCACATTTTCTGCCATTTTAGTGAATCCGCATAGGCTTCTCCTACCCTCCGCTGGGTATCTACATAGGAAGCGAAATCCTTTAAGACAAAATATTGATCGTTTTCTTCAAGCAGAGAGTCAAAGATTGGTTCAAACTCGTTATGGACGCCCGGGAAAAATCCGTTTACCAGCTGATTGACAGCCTGCTGTATCCGGTTATCATGATGATAATATTCAACTGATTCATATCCGCCGTGCCGATAATAATGGAGGACCTCCTCGGCCGTTAGACCAAAGATAAAAATATTATCGTCCCCTACCCTTTCATGAATTTCTACATTTGCCCCGTCCAAAGTCCCTAACGTCAATGCCCCATTAATCATAAACTTCATATTCCCCGTACCTGATGCTTCCTTGCTGGCCGTTGAAATCTGCTCGCTTATATCTGCAGCAGGAAATATTTTCTCCGCCAATGAAACGCGGTAATTTTCCAAAAACACAACCTTCATCTTATCGCCGACTTTTGGATCATGATTAACTTTCTCAGCTACTGTATTGATTAATTTAATAATCTTCTTCGCGTAATAATATCCAGGAGATGCTTTTGCTCCAAAAATAAATACCCTCGGCACCATGGAAAAACTGGAATCTTCCAAAATTCGATTATATAGGTGCATGATATGCAGAACATTTAGAAGCTGTCTTTTATAAGCGTGCAGACGCTTCACCTGGACATCAAAGATGGCATCAGGATTGACGGAAATACCGTTGTGCTTATAAATCACTTCAGCCATATTTTGCTTATTCTCCTGCTTGATTGCTGCTAATTTCCCTAAAATCGAGTAATCGTCTTGATATTTAAGGAACTGCATCAGTTCATGTGCGGAGTGAGTCCACCCATCCCCTATTGTTTCGCATAGGAGCGAGGACAATTTTGGGTTTGCCTTTAACAGCCAGCGGCGGTGGGCAATGCCGTTCGTCTTATTGTTGAATTTCTCAGGGAATAGCTGAAAGAAAGGCCGCATCTCACGTTCCTTTAAGATTTCGGTATGTAATCTTGCCACACCATTTACACTAAAGCTGCCAACAATCGCTAAATGGGCCATTTTGACATACCCATCTGCTATTATTGCTAGTCCCGCAATTCGCTCCCAATCGCCTGGGGTCTCTTTCCAACGTTCCTTGCAGAATCTTTCATTTATTTCCTCAACAATCATGTAAATTCTCGGCAGGAGCGGCTGGAAGATATGAATCGGCCATTTCTCCAAGGCTTCTGATAAGGTGGTATGATTGGTATAAGAGATCGTATTAGTTGTAATCTCCCATGCTTGTTCCCAAGAAAAGCCTTCCTCATCCATCAGAATCCTCATCAGTTCCGGAATGGCTAGAACAGGATGGGTATCATTAATATGAATACAAACATGATGATTCAGCTCTTCAAGGCTGCCATGCTGCTTTTTATAGGACCTTAAAATTGACTGGAGGCTTGCCGACACTAAAAAGTATTGCTGCTTTAGCCTTAGCGTCTTGCCTTCATCATGGGTATCATCCGGATAAAGGAATTCGGAAATGGCTTCTGTCCTCCGCTTATATTGTAAAATATCTTTATGAACTGGAAACTGGGCGGGCTCTGAACTCCAAAGCCTTAAGGTATTAACTGTCTTTGTCTGAAAGCCGACAACAGGCATATCATATGGAACAGCAGTAACTACTTCCGTGTTTATATGTTGAAAAACAAGCCTTCCATTTTCCTGTCGGGTTTCAACTTTCCCCCAAAACGGGATACTGACCGCCAAATCGGCCTTGCGTATTTCCCAAACATTTCCGCTTCTTAGCCATTGCTCCGGCAATTCGACCTGATAGCCATCGACTATCTTCTGTTCAAATAACCCATGTTTATAGCGGATTCCATGGCCATGTCCTGGCAGGTCAGTGGAGGCAAGTGAGTCCAAAAAACAAGCGGCTAGTCTGCCCAAGCCGCCGTTTCCTAAACCTGCATCCGGTTCCAATTCTTCAAGGTCTGCCAATTCAATTCCTAAGTCACTTAGGCCTTCCGCAACGGTTTCCTCCACGCCCAGATTAAGCAGATTCTGCCGGAGGAGCTTGCCTAGCAAATATTCAATCGATAAATAATATACCTGTTTCTCTCTAACTGCCATGTAACGTTCATTGGTGGCAATCCAATCATTACTAACAAATTCTCTGATCATGTTGCCAAGGGTTTGGTAATGATCTCTTGGAGTGCTTTCTGAAAAGCTTTTCCCGCAGAGCATCTCAAGCCTTTTTAAAAAGTCTTCCTTAAACCGTTCTTTATTAGAAAACATGGGTTTCACTCCTTGTGGTTAGTTCAGCATACAGCTGGTTATAGCGGAAAGCTGATTGAGCCCAGCTATAATCCATTTCCATTGCCTGTTTTACGATTGATCCCCATGTTTTTTTATCATGATAGAAGTTAATTGCCCGCTGTATCGTATAAAGCATATCGTGAGCATTGAAGTTACGGAAGGAAAACCCATTTCCCTCTTTTGTGAACTCATTCCATGCCTTCACCGTATCATTTAAACCGCCCGTCTCCCGAACAATTGGGATGGCTCCGTATTTCATGGCTATCAACTGGGAAAGGCCGCACGGTTCAAACAGGGATGGCATCAAGAATAGGTCTGCCGCTGCGTATAATCTATGCGCAAGTCCCTCATCAAAGCCGGTATGAACCTTCAATTTTTCCGGATAAATCCGGGCTGCCTGCCGTAAATATTCTTCATATTCATAATCCCCGGTTCCAAGGATAATAACTTGGATATCCTCCTGTAAAATCTCCCGAAGGACACATTTGATGAGATCAAGTCCCTTTTGTCTAGTCAGCCTCGAAATCATCACCATTAACGGTACAGCAGCGGTTTGCTTTAGGCCAAATTGCTTTTGAATTTCCTTTTTATTAACGGATTTCTTCTTAATGTCTTGGCTTGAATAGGTTTGTAAAAGAAAGTGGTCATGTTCAGGGTTATAAAAGTCATCATCAATTCCGTTTAAAATTCCCAAAAGATCTTCATCTCTTGTCTTCAACAAGCCGTCAAGCTTTTCCCCGTAGTTAGCTGTTTGAATTTCATTTCGATAGGTTGGACTCACGGTTGTGATGGTGTCTGCTGCAACAAGCGCACCCTTCATGAAATTGACATTTCCGAAAAACTCTAAATGTCCAGAATGGAAGGATTGTTCATCAAGATCGAACAGGTCTCTCAAGACCTCTTTTGAAAAAATTCCTTGAAATTGCAGATTATGAATGGTAAATACAGTTTTTATCTGACCATATCCTGTCTTCTTGTAATATTCTTTTCGAAGCAGGTAGGGAATCATGGCCGTATGCCAATCATGGCAATGCAGTACGTCGGGATAAAAGTTCAACCCTTCTATGACCTCTAGCACCGCACGGTTAAAAAAGGCAAATCTTTCTCCATCATCGTAATAACCGTAAAATCCTTCACGTTTAAAATAATATTCGTTATCGACAAAATAAAACGTTACACCTTGATGGACTAGTTCCTCAATCCCGCAATACTGCTTTCTCCAGCCGACAGAAACGGAAAATTCCTTTATCTTCTTCATTCTTTTTTTATATTCGTCCGAAATGGTTCCATATTTGGGAAGAATGACCCTCACATCAGTACCCAGACTTTTTAATTCTTTTGGCAGAGATCCGGCTACATCAGCAAGGCCTCCCGACTTTGCAAATGGTCCACACTCTGACACAGCAAATAATACTTTCACGAATTCATCAACGCTCCTTGCCTCGTACCTTTTCTGATTACAAACGGTGCCCCCGCTGTGCCAGTTAAATGTGTCCCTGATTCAACCCGGACATCTTTATCCAAAATAACCGAATCCAAGTAACAATTGTCCTCAATTTGGCATTTTTGCATGATGACACAGTTCTTAATGACTGTCCCTTTTCCGATTTTTACTCCACGCGAGACAATACTGTTTTCAACAGCGCCGCTAATTAAACAGCCGTTTGCAATCATTGAATTTTTTACCGATGATCCTTTTAAATACTTAGCAGGCGGCTCATCCTTAACCTTTGTTAAAATAGGCTGGTCATTATTAAAAAGATTTTGCCAAACGTTAGGCTTTAGCAAATTCATGCTGGTCGAGTAATAACTTTCAATTGAATCTATCTTGACGGCATATCCATCATAATCATATTGGCAAACTGTGTAATCATTATGGATATCGCTGACGACATCTTTCATACAGCTGTACCCAGTCTCAAATCTAGTTTCAATCAGCTTCATCAACAGAGAGGTTTTGATTAAATACATTTCTAATGATCTTCCATCCTGATGATGGATTTCGGTAATATCGCAGTTTGCATGCATATGCCATTCTAGCATGGGTTTAAAATTCATATTTAAAATAGTGTAACAATTTGTGATAATCGCATATTCCTGAGTGCTGCGATAAAAATAATCCATATTTGCCGCGAAAAGATCAAAGGAACCTATCCCTTTAGGATAGCTGCCTACGACTGGAGAAGGAAAAAAGAAAAGGCCATCCCTTTTCCGATTTAGATCCCAATTCTTCCCTGACCCTAAGTGGTCCATCAAGGAACGATACTGCATTTTTGGAAAAATTGCGACACTGCGAATGCCGGAATTCACCATATTTGAAAGGACAAAGTCAATAATACGATAACGGCCTGCGTAAGGCAGCGCCGCCAAAGAACGATGTGTTAATAGGTCATCCAAATCCTCATGATAGGTAGTTGCATCAATAATACCTAAAAGCTTTCTTTTCACGCCAAAGTCCCCTCCAGTTTCCTCTTATCACCTAATATTTGTAGCACCCAGTCCGACTGGACTTTCATTCTATTTTTAATAGGCAGAGTACAATGCTTTTAACATTTCCTCTGTGACTAGGATGATTTCATCATCGAAGGAACGAATGACCGTTCCGTCCGGTATTTTCACGTCACACGGCACAATCGCTTTTTCAATAAAACAATTGCTGCCAATTGTTGCATCCGGCATGATCACAGACTCCTTAACAGTGGAATCTTTTCCTACCGTTACGCCATGGAAGAGAACTGATTTATCAATTTTCCCTTCAATCGTACACCCTTCATTAATGAGTGATTCCATTACTCTGGCATCCGGGGAAATATATTGCGGAGGACGATTAGGATTAACAGAATAAATTCTCCAGTCATGGTCAAATAGATCTAATTCGCAATCTTCCTCCAATAAATCCATATTGGCCTCCCAAAGACTCTTTACAGTGCCAACGTCTTTCCAATAGCCTTTGAACGGATAGGCATATAATTTTTTATTTTCTTCAAGAAGTCTTGGAATGACATCTTTCCCAAAATCGTGACTGGAGTCCGGATTGCGTGCATCCATTTCCAAATATTCTTTCAATATATTCCAACTAAAAATATATATGCCCATCGATGCAAGATTATTTTTAGGCTCACTTGGCTTTTCCTCAAATTCCAGAATTCTCAGTTCATCGTTTGTATTCATAATCCCAAACCGGCTGGCTTCCGCCCAAGGTACCTCGATCAGGGAGATTGTTACATCTGCTCGTTTTTCAATATGGTATTCAAGCATGGATTCGTAATTCATTTTATAAATATGGTCACCAGAAAGGATTAAAACGTAATCCGGCTGGTACTGCTTTAAGTAATTAAGGTTTTGATAGATGGCGCTTGCCGTACCGGTGTACCACTTCACTTCTGAGGATTCACTGTAAGGGGGTAAAACGGTTACCCCGCCATTTTTACTGTCAAGATCCCATGCACTGCCTATTCCAATATATGAATTTAACAAGAGCGGCTGATATTGCGTTAAGACGCCGACAGTATCAATTCCGGAATTTGCACAATTGCTTAAGGTAAAATCTATGATCCGATACTTCCCTCCGAATGGCACTGCCGGTTTTGCGAGGTCCTTTGTAAGAGCATTAAGCCTGCTCCCTTTCCCTCCTGCCAGCAGCATGGCTACGCACCTTTTCTTTTCCATTGCCTTTTCTCTCCTTCCGTTTTTTCACTTGTCTTATCATTTGAAACCCATACGGGGCAATTGTGAGCTTAATAGAATACGGTCTTCCGTGGAAGGACTCATCTGAAGCCGGAATGGTGTGCTTATTAATGTGGCCGGCACCACCAAATTCTAAGTCATCATTATTAAGAATTTCCCGGTATTCACCAGGGTTTGGCACGCCTATCTGATAATCCTGATAGCTGATGCCCGTAAAATTGCAAATGATGATTATCGCATCCTCTTCCTTCTTCCCTTTTCGAATAAAGGAAAACATAGACTGCTCGTTGTTATTAACATCCATCCACTCAAATCCATCCCACAGATGATCGAGTTCGTAGAGGGCTTTCGTGCGTTTGTAAACTTTCGTTAAGACTTTCACATAGGCATTCAGTTTTCGGTGCAGCTCGTAGTCCAAAAGATGCCAATCTAGCTGTTCTTTATCTTTCCATTCCGCGAACTGTCCCAGTTCAAATCCCATAAATAGCAGCTTCTTCCCGGGATGGGCAAACATATAGCCCAGTAAAAGCCTTAGCTGGGCAAATTTTTCCCAATAATCGCCGGGCATCTTATCCAATAATGATTTTTTCCCATGGACAACCTCATCGTGTGAAAACGGGAGCATAAAGTTTTCTGAGAACGCATATAAAAGTGAAAAAGTGACCTTTGAATGGGCCTGTGACCTTGCAAACGGCGGCGTTTCCATGTATTCAAGCATGTCATTCATCCAACCCATATTCCATTTGTAATCAAATCCAAGACCGCCATAACGGACTGGGGTCGTTACCTTCGAAAAATCGGTAGAGTCTTCCCCTATCATTAAAAAATATGGATTATAGTCGTTTATTGCTTGATTAAGTTTTTTTAAGAAAGCAATGCCGAAGGGGTTTTCACTTTTTCTATTTGAGGCATTCGGCCAATAAATGATATTGGCAACAGCATCCATTCTGAAGCCATCGATATGGTAATTTTCCATCCAAAATAGGGCGTTTGAAATGAGGAAACTTTGCACTTCTCCTTTTCCAAGGTCAAAATTGGCTGTGCCCCAGATGTGGTTTTCCCTATCATTTAGATGGGAATAGGAATAAAGATGTGTACCGTCAAAATTATATAACCCATGAGCGTCCTTGCAGAAATGCCCAGGTACCCAGTCAAGGATGACCCCTATGCCATGCTGATGGCACTGTTCGACGAAATAGCGGAAATCATCCGGAGTCCCGTACCGCGATGTTACGGAGAAATAACCAGTCCCTTGGTACCCCCAAGAAGCGTCAAGTGGGTGTTCAACCAGCGGCAGCAGTTCAATATGCGTAAAGCCATGCTCCAATACATAAGGGACAAGTTCTTCCGCCAGTTCTCGATAGGTTAAAAAATCACCATTATCCTTGGTCTTCCATGAGCCCGCATGAACCTCATAAATGACGGCTGGTTCTGCCAGGAAGTTCGATTGTGCTTTGCGACTCATCCATTGAGTGTCACGCCATTTATAGTCCCCCAGCGAATAAACGACAGAGGCTGTATTTGGCCTTAATTCTGAGTAAAAAGCATAAGGATCTGCTTTTAACAGTCGTTTCTTTGATTTTGTGGTGATTTCATATTTATAATTGCAGCCATCTAAATTTTGCTTGATGACAATAATCCATACACCCTCACCATTTACTTTTTGTAATTCATATCCATCACCATTCCAGTGATTAAAATCCCCCACTAGCCTTACTTGGAGGGCATTCGGAGCCCAAACGCAAAATCGTGTATAAGTCTCTGCGGAATCCTTAAAGATATGAGCGCCAAAAAGCTGATGACTTTGAAAAAGATTTCCCTCGTGAAATAAGTGAAGCTGGTAATCAGTCGGAAAAAATGTATTCACTGCCATGGCTCTCCTCATCCTCACCTGAAAATATGTATTTCAAAAACCAATTATAAGTGCAAATAACAAATAATCCTTGTAAAACTTTTTTATCTTTTCTGACAGCAAGCGGGGAATGATTCTAAAAAATCTGTTTTTTTGACACAAATCTTCGTAATACGACAAAAAATCATTCAATTTTCGACATGATTCTATTAAGTTTTTTTGTAATTTTATTGTAAAAATAGTTTGAAAAGTTATTCAATTTTTGAAAAGTTAGATACCAACATTTACGGAGAATAGGAGATTTGCAAGCGATTTCAACACTTTATTGCATTGCAGGAATAGAAAAAAGGTTATATTAATATAATGATTTGCATGTTCAAAAACAACAAAAAAGCTGATGACTATATGTCATCAGCTTTTTTGTATGACCCCTACGGGATTCGAACCCGTGTTACCGCCGTGAAAGGGCGGTGTCTTAACCGCTTGACCAAGGGGCCAAATGGCAGAGAAGAAGGGATTCGAACCCTCGCGCCGCTTACGCGACCTACTCCCTTAGCAGGGGAGCCCCTTGAGCCACTTGGGTACTTCTCTATTTGGCTCCGCAGGTAGGACTCGAACCTACGACCGATCGGTTAACAGCCGATAGCTCTACCACTGAGCTACTGCGGAATAATACTATGGTGGGCCTAAATGGACTTGAACCATCGACCTCACGCTTATCAGGCGTGCGCTCTAACCAGCTGAGCTATAGGCCCATAATGGAGCGGGTGATGGGAATCGAACCCACAACAACAGCTTGGAAGGCTGTGGTTTTACCACTAAACTACACCCGCATTATAATGGGGCGGCTGATGGGAATCGAACCCACGAATGTCGGAACCACAATCCGATGCGTTAACCACTTCGCCACAACCGCCGTGATGTTTTTTAAAATGAAAGGTGGCTCAGGACGGAATCGAACCGCCGACACAAGGATTTTCAGTCCTTTGCTCTACCGACTGAGCTACTGAGCCATTATTAAATCATTTTTTCTATTGAGCCAAAGATAAATGGCGGTCTGGACGGGACTCGAACCCGCGACCTCCTGCGTGACAGGCAGGCATTCTAACCAACTGAACTACCAGACCGGATTGCGGGGGCAGGATTTGAACCTGCGACCTTCGGGTTATGAGCCCGACGAGCTACCGGACTGCTCCACCCCGCGATAATAAGAAGTATTAAATTTACGTCATGCTAAAAGCTAACGTAGGACTGTATCAATCTCAGAAAGCTTATTCAAACAGCAGCTCGATTGATACAACTCGCAGATTATTCATCGAAGCAACGCTCGTTGCTCCACCCCGCGATAATAAGAAATATAAAATTGAACTTTATGGCGGAGGAAGAGGGATTCGAACCCCCGCGCGGTTTAACCCGCCTGTCGGTTTTCAAGACCGATCCCTTCAGCCAAACTTGGGTATTCCTCCATAAAATATGAAACTAATGGTGGACCTTGTAGGACTCGAACCTACGACCGGACGGTTATGAGCCGTCTGCTCTAACCAGCTGAGCTAAAGGTCCAAGTTAAGGTTCTCAAAAGATAATTTGGTAGCGGCGGAGGGGATCGAACCCCCGACCTTACGGGTATGAACCGTACGCTCTAGCCAGCTGAGCTACACCGCCAAATTACATATTTAAATCTAATGGTGGAGCCTAGCGGGATCGAACCGCTGACCTCCTGCGTGCAAAGCAGGCGCTCTCCCAGCTGAGCTAAGGCCCCATGATTTTAGTGAGAATGGTCGGGAAAACAGGATTCGAACCTGCGACCCCTTGGTCCCAAACCAAGTGCTCTACCAAGCTGAGCTATTTCCCGTACTATTAAATTTAATGGCGCGCCCGACAGGAGTCGAACCCATAACCTTCTGATCCGTAGTCAGACGCTCTATCCAATTGAGCTACGGGCGCATCTTAATTTTAAATGGTGCCGAGGACCGGAATCGAACCGGTACGGTAGTCACCTACCGCAGGATTTTAAGTCCTGTGCGTCTGCCAGTTCCGCCACCCCGGCAATTTTGGAGCGGAAGACGGGATTCGAACCCGCGACCCCCACCTTGGCAAGGTGGTGTTCTACCACTGAACTACTTCCGCAATATTTAAATGGTGCGGGTGAAGGGAGTCGAACCCCCACGCCTTGCGGCGCCAGATCCTAAGTCTGGTGCGTCTGCCAATTCCGCCACACCCGCATATTAAAATGGTGAGCCATGAAGGACTCGAACCTTCGACCCTCTGATTAAAAGTCAGATGCTCTACCGACTGAGCTAATGGCTCAAAATAATAAAGTCTATCCAAAGACAACTTAGTTATTTCTGCTTAAAATCCCTTCGGGATTTCTCGCATGCTTCCGCTGATGTAACTCAAGGAAGTAAGAAGCATGGTGCCGGCTAAAGGACTTGAACCCTCAACCTACTGATTACAAGTCAGTTGCTCTACCAATTGAGCTAAGCCGGCATA
>NZ_JAGYPF010000004.1:145665-955688 GCF_018343535.1 Neobacillus rhizophilus | reverse complement strand
ATCCTTAGAAAGGAGGTGATCCAGCCGCACCTTCCGATACGGCTACCTTGTTACGACTTCACCCCAATCATCTGTCCCACCTTAGGCGGCTGGCTCCTTACGGTTACCCCACCGACTTCGGGTGTTACAAACTCTCGTGGTGTGACGGGCGGTGTGTACAAGGCCCGGGAACGTATTCACCGCGGCATGCTGATCCGCGATTACTAGCGATTCCGGCTTCATGCAGGCGAGTTGCAGCCTGCAATCCGAACTGAGAATGGTTTTATGGGATTGGCTCCACCTCGCGGCTTCGCTGCCCTTTGTACCATCCATTGTAGCACGTGTGTAGCCCAGGTCATAAGGGGCATGATGATTTGACGTCATCCCCACCTTCCTCCGGTTTGTCACCGGCAGTCACCTTAGAGTGCCCAACTGAATGCTGGCAACTAAGATCAAGGGTTGCGCTCGTTGCGGGACTTAACCCAACATCTCACGACACGAGCTGACGACAACCATGCACCACCTGTCACTCTGTCCCCCGAAGGGGAAATTCCTATCTCTAGGAGTGTCAGAGGATGTCAAGACCTGGTAAGGTTCTTCGCGTTGCTTCGAATTAAACCACATGCTCCACCGCTTGTGCGGGCCCCCGTCAATTCCTTTGAGTTTCAGCCTTGCGGCCGTACTCCCCAGGCGGAGTGCTTAATGCGTTAGCTGCAGCACTAAAGGGCGGAAACCCTCTAACACTTAGCACTCATCGTTTACGGCGTGGACTACCAGGGTATCTAATCCTGTTTGCTCCCCACGCTTTCGCGCCTCAGCGTCAGTTACAGACCAGAAAGCCGCCTTCGCCACTGGTGTTCCTCCACATCTCTACGCATTTCACCGCTACACGTGGAATTCCGCTTTCCTCTTCTGCACTCAAGTCCCCCAGTTTCCAATGACCCTCCACGGTTGAGCCGTGGGCTTTCACATCAGACTTAAAGGACCGCCTGCGCGCGCTTTACGCCCAATAATTCCGGACAACGCTTGCCACCTACGTATTACCGCGGCTGCTGGCACGTAGTTAGCCGTGGCTTTCTGGTCAGGTACCGTCAAGGTACCGGCAGTTACTCCGATACTTGTTCTTCCCTGACAACAGAGCTTTACGACCCGAAGGCCTTCATCGCTCACGCGGCGTTGCTCCATCAGACTTTCGTCCATTGTGGAAGATTCCCTACTGCTGCCTCCCGTAGGAGTCTGGGCCGTGTCTCAGTCCCAGTGTGGCCGATCACCCTCTCAGGTCGGCTACGCATCGTCGCCTTGGTGAGCCGTTACCTCACCAACTAGCTAATGCGCCGCGGGCCCATCTGTAAGTGTCAGCCGAAACCGACTTTCAACCTTCCCTCATGCGAGGGAAGAAATTATCCGGTATTAGCTCCGGTTTCCCGAAGTTATCCCAGTCTTACAGGCAGGTTGCCCACGTGTTACTCACCCGTCCGCCGCTAATCACCAGGAGCAAGCTCCCAGTGATTCGCTCGACTTGCATGTATTAGGCACGCCGCCAGCGTTCGTCCTGAGCCAGGATCAAACTCTCCAATAAAGTTGAGTTGATTAGCTCAAAAATGTTACGTTGGCTTCGTTTCATACGAAACGAATATTATTGTTTGTTGACGTTTTTGTTTGTTTAGTTTTCAAAGAACTATCTTTGTCACTTAAGCGACAAGGATTTTATTATATCGCATTTCTACTAATCTATCAACCATCATTTTCTTCCAATTTAGGAAGTTAATGATTTGTTTCAGAAGCGACATTTATTATATTAACACATTCATTTTTGCATTGCAAGAAAAAGTTTTAATTTTCTTGAAGTCAACTAAAAATAAATCATAGCTTATGTCACTCGTGTAAGTGACGGATTTATAATATACCGCGATTTTCATTTATCATCAACCTGAACTTTTTTCCAAATAATGAACGATGTATGTGCTAAGAAATTTATAATTGAAATGGGCTTATTATATAAGAAGACTGTTGAAATTTTTTAAGCTGATCGTCCAATTCATTTGCTCCCCTATTGGCACAGTGCTATTATTTTTTCATACAAACATAAAAGGTGTGGTGTCCTTGGTTAATGAAATCATCTTAAATGATACTTCCATTCGTGTGGAAAAATATAATGAAGAGATTGAGAACGGTTTACATAAAATTGATATTGAATTTAAAGTGATGAGTGAGGAGTACCACGACACTACAGTGTTGTTATATGAAGGATCCTTTGATGTAAAAGTTCCTGAAACAGGTTTAGTGTTTAGAGGCACCATTCAGCAATATTCCACTTCGATCACGAACTTATATGAAAAAGGACAAGTAGGGATTTTTACATTAACTTTGCTTGAATTGAAGAATTAAGAAAGAAGGCATCGCGCAGTGAAAATAAGCATATTAGATCTATCTCCCATCTCCTCCAACCAAACAGCAAAAGAGGCATTGGATGAATCGTTGAAGCTAGCCCAAGCAGGAGATGAGTTAGGGTACACACGGTATTGGATTTCCGAACATCATGATTTGCCGGGTCTGGCTTGCTCTGCACCTGAAGTGATGATCAGTTATATTGGCGCCAATACCAATCGGATTCGCATCGGTTCTGGGGCTGTATTATTGCCGTATTATAAACCATATAAGCTGGCCGAGGTTTATAATATGTTGGCTACCCTATATCCGAATCGGATTGATATAGGTATTGGTCGTGCACCGGGCGGGTCAGCGGAAGCAACGAATGCTTTATCCGATAACTTTTTACAACAGGTTTGGAAAATGCCTGACTTAGTTAAAGAACTGCTTCACTTTTTAAAAAATGATTTTCCTGAAGAACACGAGTTTTCAAAAGTAAAGGCCTCTCCCCTGCCAGAATTGCCGCCAATGCCGTGGATTCTTGGTACAAGTAAAAAAAGTGCCCTGCTTGCTGCTGAACATGGCTTAGCATATGCATTCGGCCAGTTCATGAGCGACAAAGACGGAGCAGACATCATCCAACAATACCTTGATGCCTTTCAACCGAATAAACACAGTCAATCCCCTCATGTATTGTTAACTGTTTCAGTGGTTTGTGCGGAAACGACTGAAAAAGCAGAGGAAATCGCGTTGAGTAATTTTATTTGGGCATTGCAAAAGGAAAATGGCGAAGGTCTGTATGTGCCTTCTATCCAGGAAGCCAAGCAATACGAACTCAATGAAAAAGAACTAGAAAAACTAGCAGCGGTGAAAAAGAGAATGATCATCGGCAATCCACTGGAGGTAAAAAGGAAACTTGAGCAGTTACAAGCTTCATATAATGCGGATGAAATTATGATTTTAACGATTACTCATTCTCCGAAGGACCGCATTAAATCCTATAGACTTATCGCTGAAAAAGTACTTTTATAACTGTTTAATACGGGTCTATTGAAAAGAGACCATTATTTCGATGGTCTCTTGAAATGAAGTTATTATTTTTGTGTTTGCCCCGCTATTTGTCGTAATAATTGATTAAGAGAATTTAACTCCTCTTCAATTTCAGATAGTCGTTTTTCCAACGGTGCTATGTTTCCTTTTACATACTCTAATTTTTCTAGATTATGTTGCAACTGTAAGTATTCGTCTTTCAACTCTAAAATTTTATACTCAATCTGTTTTTTATCCATTATCGGTTTCACTCTCCATAAGTCTTAAATCTTCTTTCTATGATTACAAATCCGATGTATTTTCGCTACTAATCTGCCCAGTTGCTTTAGTCCCTAAAAAAAGAACCGCCCGCAGGCGGCTGTAGATTTAATTAACTACCTAGTTGTAGTTGCTAAAGTTGCTTCAGGTGTTGTTACCTTGTCATAGAAGTCAACGAATTTGTCACGCTCATCACTATTTCGATAAGCCATTGCCACCCGCGGATGCTCATTAAGGACACCAGAGATCATATAAGGAATGATATAGCCCCATTCCCATTTTTCTCTCATTTCTAACATGTGCTTTTCGATTACACCAAGTAACGGTTTAAGTTCATAGCTGGGTTTTTTTATGTAGCTGACAAGAAGCTCTGTATTGCAGTTCCCTGCCGCCCGTCCCATGCCGTAAACAGATGAATCCAGGAAGGTAACTCCATTTTGATGTGCAGTCAATGTATTGGCAAATGCTAACTGCAAATTGTTATGTGTATGAATACCAAGCTGCTTGTTAGGGAGCATAGCTTGAAACTTTTTCACTTGATGCGCAATATCTGCCGGATCTAAACTTCCAAAAGAGTCAACAATATACACAACATCTACTGGACTTTCTTTGACCATTTCCATGGCTTCAATAAGCTTCTGTTCAGGCACACTGGACAAAGCCATAATATTGAGTGAAGTCTCATATCCTAAATCATGGAACATTTGGACAAGCTCCAGCCCTTTGTCCACTTCACGGATATAGCAGGCTACCCGGATCATGTCCAACACACTTTGCTCGCGAGGCAGGATATCGTTGGGATCGACACGACCAATATCTACGAGAGCAGATAGCTTCGTGAACTTTTTCTCAGGAATGATTTCTTTCAGAAATTGATCATCTAGAAATCTCCATGGATTAGGCTCAGTTGCATTCAGTAGCTTTGCGGAGTTTTTATAGCCAATCTCCATATACTCAACGCCGGCCGCACTTAGTCCATTATATAAATCCTGGACAAATTCGACACTGAAATCCCAATTGTTAACTAAACCCCCATCACGGATCGTACAATCTAGTATTTTGCTGCGATGTTCCATAATTTTAAATTCCCCCTGTGGTTATGCTCATTAGTTATATAATTATAATTATAATTTGAATATATACCATGTTCCTTTTATTGGTGTCAAACTTACATTTCAACACTTCCGGAAATATTTGATAATATTAGTTACAGCATTTCTATATTAATATTCCTATTATTTTTTCACTTGGCCCCAATATTTTGACGCCGCATCTGTCTATTTCTTTGTAATTCACTTTGTTTCCATATGTATTTTTGCATATATACCCGTAGCACGTCATTCATTGACTTACCATTCTTTTCAACAGCATCTAAAAAACCTTGTAATATCTTTTCTGGTATTTCAAAATTTACTTCTACATTTTTGTTTCTTAGTTCCTGACACATTAATATACCTCCTGACAGACCGATATATCCATTTTTCCTGGGTAGTCACAAAGGGATGAATATTTAGAATATTTTATAAAAACTATCATATCAGTTGAAAACGCGTACATTTTCATATACTTTTCGACAAATTACGACATGATTTTAGAATCCATAATGCAGCGGGATTTCCTCATGCATCATTGAGGCATGAGAACCGTCCCCGTGCATCAGATTTTTGTTGACAGAAAATCAGAACAGGTGTATCTTTACTGTTAATTAAATATTTTTGAATATTCTTATCAAGAGAGGTGGAGGGACTGGCCCTTTGAAGCCTCGGCAGCAGACACGTTAGTACTGTGCCAATTCCAGAAGCGAGTGCTTGAAGATAAGAAGAGATTTGTAATGTCTATTACCCCCTCTTCTTATTTATGAGAAGAGGGTTTTTTAGTACACCGAGAAAGAAGGAATAATTAATGACAACGACACTAGTTAAAACTCCATTTAAAGCTGACCATGTAGGGAGTTTCCTTAGAACAGAACCAATTAAAGAAGCAAGAAAGGCTTTTGCAAATGGGGAGATTAATGCAGCTGCCCTGAAGGTTGTTGAGGATCAAGAAATTGAGAAATTGGTTCAAAACCAAATTGAGGCAGGCTTAAAATCCATCACAGACGGTGAGTTTAGACGTTCGTGGTGGCACCTGGACTTCTTGGCTGGTTTGGAAGGTGTAGAGTTCTTTGAAAATGAATATATCAGCAACTTCAAAGGCGCCCAAACAAGAAATAGCGCCATTAAAGTAGTGGGCAAAGTCGACTTTAATGATCATTATATGCTCGAGCATTTCAAGTTCTTAAAGCAGGCAGTTAAAAAATATGGTGACGGCAGCCAAGTGGCGAAGTTCTCCATCCCAAGCCCGAACATGTTGTTTACGAGAATTCAGGGCAATGAGTACTACAATGGCAACAGTGAGCAGTTTTTCAAAGATACCGTAGCTGCTTATCAAAAAGCCATCCAGGCTTTCTATGATGCTGGCTGCCGTTACTTGCAATTAGACGACACATCTTGGATTGATTTTGTTTCAGAAGAGCGGATCAATGCAGTGGTTGAAAAAGTTGGCTTGGATATACATGAAATCATTAAAACCAGAGTAAGTGCAATCAATGAAACCATTGCCAATAAGCCGGAAGATTTGACAATTACCATGCATATTTGCCGCGGCAACTTCAGATCTACCTACATCACAAGCGGCGGGTACGATCAAATTTCCGATGCCATTTTCGCTGAGCTAAATGTGGACGGGCTATTCTTAGAGTATGATGATCAACGTTCTGGTGACTTCGAACCTTTAAAAGGCTTCAAGCGTCCTAACCTAACCGTTGTACTAGGATTATTTACATCTAAATTCCCAGAGCTTGAGGATCCAGAATCCATTAAAGCGAGAATTAAAGAAGCTAGTCAATTCATTCCATTGGAAAACTTGGCAGTTAGCCCTCAATGCGGTTTTGCCAGCACGGAAGAAGGAAACATTTTAACTGAAGAAGAACAATGGAATAAGATTAAACATGTAGTAAATATTGCTAAGGATGTTTGGGGAACCATTTAAACCCTATCTGAAAGGCCGCCTTCCATTTGGATTATGGAAGGCGGCCTTTTTTTGATTGGCTGTTTTTGTAAACAATGTGTCTCTAAGATACCATCTGAATTAGGAAATTTACCCAAACACTTGGGTGCCTATTGGTTGCCCTTGCCAACCATTTTGTTCGGTTTCAGTCATCCATACCCTTTATTGGTTACCGTACCAACGTATTTTTTTCGGTTTCGGTCACCCATACCCTTTATTGGTTACCGAACCAACATATTTTTTTCGGTTTCGGTCACCCATACCCTTTATTGGTTACCGAACCAACATATTTTTTTCGGTTTCGGTCACCCATCTCCTTTATTGGTTACTGGATTGTCTCATTTTTTGGGGGTTCGGTCACCCATACCCTTTATTGGTTACCGTACCAACGTATTTTTTTCGGTTTCGGTCACCCATACCCTTTATAGGTTACCGAACCAACATATTTTTTTCGGTTTCGGTTACCCATCTCCTTTATTGGTTACCGGATTGTCTCATTTTTTGGGGTTTCGGTCACCCATACGCTTTATTGGTTACCGTACCAACATATTTTTTTCGGTTTCGGTCACCCATACGCTTTATTGGTTACCGTACCAACATATTTTTTTCGGTTTCAGTCACCCATCTCCTTTATTGGTTACCGTACCAACATATTTTTTTCGGTTTCGGTCACCCATACCCTTTATTGGTTACCGTACCAACATATTTTTTTCGGTTTCGGTCACCCATACCCATTATTGGTTACCGTACCAACATATTTTTTTCGGTTTCGGTCACCCATACCCTTTATTGGCTACCGTACTAACGAATTTTTTTCGGTTTTAGTCACCCATACCCTTTATTAGTCGCATAATTATCTTATTTTTTCCAGAACAGGCGATCAACAATAAGCTATTCTTTCCTTCTTGAAGCTGTCTTTAAATAAAATGCAACAAACTTCTCGGAATCAAGCTCTCGATATTTCTGTTTTCTAAATTTATATCTACGTTTCTATTTTAAATAAATCTTTCGCTTTTCTAAATATTGAATAATCTGTTAACATAGAATGATAAAATCTTAGATTAGATTTACATAACTGGAGGAATGACTTACTATATGGGGGATTTCATACAAAAGACAGAGGATAATCAAGAAGTGCTTTCTCGTTCCAAACGAGTATGGATGGCGATTGTACTCGGTTCACTTGCAGCATTTGGCCCTTTATCCATTGATATGTATTTACCGGCCCTGCCAAATATCGCAAAAGATTTCCATACAAACGCATCTTCTGTTCAACTCAGCCTGTCGCTTTTCGTGCTCGGTTTAGCATCGGGACAACTGCTCACTGGGCCTATCAGTGATGTAACTGGCCGCCGAAAACCACTTTTGGTTGGCTTAATGATTTACTTTATCGTGTCCCTTTTATGCGTATTTAGTCCTTCCATTTGGGGATTAATTATATTGAGGCTCATCCAGGGCTTTGCTGGCTCAGCTGGAATTGTGATTTCGAGGGCGATTGTCAGAGATTTATATTCAGGAACTGAATTAACCAAGTTTTTTGCACTCCTTGCATTGGTGAACGGGCTTGCCCCTATCCTTGCTCCGATTATTGGTGCGCAGCTGCTTAAGGCGTTTCCCTGGCAAGGTGTCTTTATTGTTTTAAGTATCATTGGAATCGTAATGTTTTTTGTCATTCTTTTTGGATTGCCCGAAACGCTGCCTAAAGAAAAGCGTTCCGCTGGAGGCATGAGGAATACATTTAGCCCTTTTTTAAACCTAATCAAGGATCGAAGCTTTATGGGCTATGCTTTAGCGCAGGGTTTAGTCTTTGCTGGCATGTTCGCGTACATTTCAGGTTCTCCCTTTGTCGTACAGGATATTTATGGTGCATCCCCGCAAATGTTTAGCCTGATCTTTGCGATCAATGCCATTGGGATCATGATCATGAGTCAAACTACAGGCAGGTTGGCAGGGAGAATCCCTGAAGCAAAACTGTTCAAATTTGGATTAGGAATGTCCGCAACAGGCGGGATCATTTTACTGCTGCTTTTATTTTTACAGGCAAAGCTAATTTTCGTTTTGATTCCATTATTAATCGTTGTATCCAGTGTAGGAATGGTAAATACAGCAGGATTCTCACTGGCAATGCAAACACAAGGAAAAAATGCCGGTAGTGCTTCTGCCTTACTAGGTGTTACTTCATTTACCTTTGGTGGATTTTTCGCTCCCCTGGTTGGAATAGGTGGAGGACAGACGGCCATTCCGATGGGCGTAGTGATTGTTTGTGCCGGTTGTGGGGCAGTGTTATTGTATTGGATTTTAGTAATGAGAAACCGAAAAGAGCTGGAAAATAAGATTCGCAATTAAAAATTGTAAAATCGCAAATAAGAGCGCTGAATTTACAAATAAAACCTGAGAATACCTCAAAAAAGGGTAATATCATTGTTTGCGACGTCAAATTTATAGAAAGAAGCAACAATATTTACGAAAACACCCTTTTTTTTACTTCCTATTTTGAAAAAACGACCTTCCATTCATTACGATGGAAGGTCGTTTTTTTATTTCCCTTCAAACCAGCGGCGAGCGTTATCAACCATCATAAGGTTAATTTGTTCCTCCGTTACTCCACTCACTTTCAATTCTGGAATAATCTCTTCAAGCACATAGGTCATCGTCCATTTTGGGAGCACATGCTCAAGTAGTCCTTCAGGATACCAATCAAAGGAGCAGCAATGATCCTGCGATAAAAACATACGGTCTGCATAGCCTTGCTTCGCCAGTTCGATGACGGTCGTGTTTCTATTTTCAGTTGTACATTCAGCGGTTAAGCCATAACGGTCCATGCCGATAAATACCCCATGGTCGAGCACCTTTAATATGTACTCCATGTTATCGGTATCTCCTGTATGCCCGATCAGAATCCGCTTCGGATCCACTCCTTCTTCAAGAAGGATGTCAATTTGGTTTAAGCCAGTTCCGGTTCCTGGATGAGAATGTGTCATAATCGGTACACCCGTCCTTTTTTGAGCGCGAGCAACGGCGCGAATAACCTTCTCAACATCAGGGGTGACCCCTTGTGCATCCGTGGCACATTTTAAGAATCCTGCTTTAATGGATGTGTTTTGAATTCCGACTTCAGTATCGCGGACAAACAAATCAGCCATATAGTCGATATCACGATTTTGGAAATGAGGTGGGATATAGTGAAAGGAGTAGATTCCTGTTGCTGCGATGATTTGAACCCCCGTCTCGCGGGAGACTCTCTCAATAAAGCGGATGTCACGGCCAAGTTCCATGACAGTTGGATCACAGATGGTTTTCACACCGAGTGCTTTTGCTTTGTTTACTTGCGCTACTGCTCTAGCAAACTCTTTCTCCTCATCATACAAATGGGGAAACTGCACGAATACAGAATCAGAGCGAATACGCATGTGCTCATGGATTAGCGTTAATCCCAGTTCGGAAGATTCAACTTGTCCAGTAACAGAATTAATAGGTGCCATTCCATACTCCCCTTTCACCCTCGGTCCATTGAAATTTTTTTAAAAAAATACTCCATAACCTAAGACTCGAGCACCTAAAATGTCAACGCTTTCAAATTAGCGCATAAAAAAATGCATATCTGGTACTATTCTCTTTGGCCCATTTTTAAAAGGTTATGAATTAACTGATAGATTTAGTACCAAGCCTTTTGATAGTTAATTACCTTTTTGTAAAAAATTCGAGTATTGTAAATAATTTTAAATTTTTGTAGGTTATTATATTTCTGAGGAAAAAATTGATTTAATTACTAGAATATTCTGTAATTAATGTATTATTATTATTATAACTGTAAACGATTTCAACGGAAGCTTTTAACAAAATCTATTTGGTGGTGATTTGTTCAATGTTTACACGTCATTTTGAATTCTGGCCAGAACGGCTGCCGAAAACTTTACCGATTCCTGAATCAACCATTTACGACAACCTGGAAATGACGACAAAGCGTTATCCGAATAAGACGGCAATTGTTTTTTACGGAACAGAAATAACTTATAAACAACTTCACTCAGAAGTTAACAAACTAGCAGGGTATCTGCAGAAAGAGCTTGGTGTAGCAAAAGGCGACCGCGTAATGCTGTACATGCAAAATTCACCACAGTACATTATCGCCTTTTACGCGATATTACGGGCGGACGCTGTCGTAGTGCCAATTAATCCAATGAATGTGAAGGATGAAGTGGCATTTTATTTATCAGATTGCGATGCCAAAGTGGCGATTGTGGGGCAAGAATTAATTCAGGAAATTGAACCGTGTTTTGAATTCACTCCTCTTAAGCAGATTATTGTTGCAGCCTATTCGGACTATGCCCAAACCGGTTTGGACTACACTGTCCCTCCTGCCGTGGCGGCACCAAAAGAAAGATTTGAATCATTAGCGATTATTGATTGGAATGAAGCACTAACAGCAGGCTTAGAAGCTGATCCTAGCAAGGCAACATGCGATGATTTATGCTGCCTACCTTATACTTCGGGAACGACCGGCAAACCAAAAGGCTGCATGCACACACATAAAACCTTGCAATCTACTCTTCTAGGCGGAATTGTATGGTCACAGTCAACACCTGCTGATATTGGTTTGTCAACACTTCCCCTTTTCCACGTGACCGGATTGCAGCATAACATGAATGGACCGATCTCTCTTGGTTCCACGATGGTGATGATGACTCGCTGGGACCGGGATGTTGCCTTAAAATTGATCGATCGCTATCGGTGCACAAGATGGACGAACATTTCAACGATGGTCGTTGATTTATTGGCGCACCCAAATCTAAAAGACTATTCAATCGATTCGCTGAAGATGATTAGCGGCGGCGGTGCTCCCCTTCCTGAAGCAGTCGGCCAAAAGCTTTTAGAGCTGACAGGGCTTCGCTATGTAGAAGGATACGGGCTAACCGAGACCATTTCACAAACGCATCAAAATCCAGTTGACCGCCCGAAGATGCAGTGCTTGGGAGTGCCGCAGTTTGATGTGGACGCCCGCGTCGTTGATCCCGTAACATTAAAAGAACTAGGCCCTGACCAACAAGGCGAAATCATTGTCAATGGACCGCAAGTGTTAAAAGGCTACTGGAACAGGCTTGAGGAAACCAAGAATTCCTTTGTAATGATTGAAGGGAAGGAATTTTTCAGAACAGGCGACATCGGCCGCTATGATGAAGAAGGCTATTTCTTCCTGGTCGACCGGGTCAAACGGATGATTAATGCCTCCGGTTTCAAAGTTTGGCCTGCGGAAGTGGAAAATACATTGTATAAACACCCATCTGTTCAGAACGCCTGCGTCATCGGTGTTCCCGACCCAAGACGCGGCGAGACCGTTAAGGCGTTTATCGTGTTGAACTCTCAAGGAAAAGGAACTTCGGAAGAGGAAATTATCGCATGGTCCAAAGAGCACATGGCCGCCTATAAAGTTCCGAGGATTGTTCAATTTTTAGAAGAACTGCCGATGTCAGGCAGCGGGAAAATCCTGTGGAGGAAGCTGCAGGAGCTGGAAGAAGAGAAAGTGAAATAAGTTTTACTGAATGACATAAGAAATGACGTATGAATTGCATACGTCATTTTCTTGTTATATCAAGTTTATTTACCTTGCTTAACCTAATAATAACAAAATTTTAATGGTAATCTTTTAAAGGTTATAGAATTCTGTTGAACTTGGTATCTTTCCTTTATATTAAATACTTCTTTTTCAGTAAGGAATTTAATTTTTCCGAACTTAAAAGCATTACTGCCACAAAAATTACGATACAAATTGGGAAGATCCCTATTGTTGATTGAGATGCTATGAAACCGAGAAGCGGCGGCATAAAGGTAGTGCCTGTATAAGCAACAGCCATTTGATATCCCATAATCGTCTGGGAATGCTTCTTCCCGAAGCGTGTCGGTGTTTCATGTAACATACACGGAAAAATCGGCGCCAATCCCAATCCAATCAAAATAAAACCGACAAGTGAGAAAATGGATGGCAATGGCAGGAAAAGAAAGGCAGCACCGACTAATGCGATGATTTGCCCCGTCCGAATAAGAGCTAGATTACTAATCTTAAATGTAATAAAGCCTGTTATAAATCTACCAACTGTGATTCCTCCGTAATAAAAGGAAACCCATTGGGCTGCAAGTGCTGCGGGTAACTCCTTCACATTGACCAAAAAGCTGCTTCCCCAAAGGCCCACTGTTGCTTCAACCCCACAATAAAACAAGAAGGTTGCAAGAGCTAGTTTTACGCCTTTAATTTGTAAAGGTTGAACATTTTTAGCATCTTGGTCATAAGAATCTTCCGGTGCCTTATTTTTGTCGTTATTTCTGTTTTTTTCCACTCTGTTCCACAATGGCAAAGTGAGGAAAAGGATGATCACTAACGCAAACTGAATTCCGGAAATAGCGAAATATCCGTTTCTCCAAGAATTTTGGTCCGAAATAAACTGAGCCATAATGATAGGACCAAGAGTGGCTCCGACTCCCCAAAAACAATGCAGCCAGCTCATATGGTGTGCCTTATAATGGACAGCGACATAATCGTTTAATCCCGCATCAACTGCTCCCGCTCCCAATCCTAGTGGTATCGCACATACCACTAACCAACCGACCGATGGTGCAAAATGAAATCCCAGCAAAGCACAAGCTGTCATCAACACACTGACAAATGCTACCTTGCCAGTCCCGAACCGTTTCAGTACTTTTCCGCTAACTAAACTTGAGATAATGGTCCCGCCTGCAATCGTCATAAAAAGGAATCCAGCTGTATCAAGACGTGCCCCTAAATCTGATTGCATGACAGGCCACGCTGCCCCTAACAATGAGTCAGGTAAACCCAAGCTGATAAAAGCTAAATAAATGATAATTAAAAGGAATGTTGTCATGTTTAAACCTCGCCTTAAATATTTAGGTGTCAATCGGACCTTAGTTGATTGTCCCATTCATCATGAGATCAAGTCCAAGACTCTGTAATCCAGATAAATAATCTTGCTTCCAATCACCTATGGTAAGCTCTGGGAGATGTTCTGAAGGAAAATATTTTGAGCACCCGATGGCGATTTTGTTTATTAATTCTTTTTCTATTTCATCACCACAAAAAATGACGGTATGGGGGTTAATAATAGCTACAAATGATGCCATTAATCTGCAAATCGCATCAATCTTATCATCCTCATAGAATGCTAGTTTCTTAGACCCACTACCACTTGCCAGTGCTTGTCCGAAATTTCGGTCCTCATACATTGGGACGAATGAAACCTCTCCTGTAAAAAATGTACTTCCCCGCACCACATCACCATTGATCATAATTCCTGCACCTGGGCCATTTTGACCCGAATACAAATAGATAAGCGATTGCTCGTCCTTCATACCTCTAGTATTGTGATATCCGAGAACAGCAGCATTCATATCGTTCTCTACTACAACAGGTATTGAAAAATGTTCTTCATAGTATCTTTTTAAATCAAAATTTTGAAACTGCTCATACCCTGGAATATAAAAAATTCGTCCACGATCAACCGAACCAGGAACGCCAATTGCCATAGAACTGATTTTGGGATATTTAGTAATAATGTTTTCAATCCACTCAGTTAATAAATTTAAACCATCATCTTTTAATACACTCGGAGCTTTTCCTTGTTCCTTTACTTCTCCAACACAATTAAAAATTGTATAGTTAGTCTCCGTTTGTTCTAAAAATATGGCCAGACCTAACATATACTCAGGGTTGTATGTATATCTTTTTGCTCTTCTCCCACCACTAGAATCATCTAAACCGACTAAAACAATTTCCCCATCCTTCTCCATCTGTACTAAGAACTTACTTATTGTCGGAATGCTAATTTCTAAATTATCGCTTAGTTCTAGTTTTGTTGCACTACCAAGCTCCAAAAGAGTTGAACGAATACCCCGAAGGATGATCTTCTTCATAGATTTTGGAGTAGCTAATATCTCATTCATTGAATTCACCACCAAAGATCACTTTTTAAAATACTTTTTAAAGTTGTTTAATAAGTTACTGGTAATATATCATATAAATATTTGTTTTGCTAATATTGTCCCTTAACTAACTGATAAGTTGATTATAAAAATAAAAAAACTCGTCAAAAATCAGACGAGTTTTCCTTTATCATTCTATAAGTTATTTTGATATTAGATGGCCTTTTTTTCGAAACAAACCAAGGATTCGAATAGGTCATCCGATACACTAAAGTTTGCTAGGATCCCTTTATCCCCCGATTGATCAAATTTTAATCGAATCCACTGCTCCACTGCCAAAACGCGACGGCCATCCTGTTTCTGATTTAAATCGTATTGAGCTTCTTCGAGTAAATAAACCCCAGAGAAAACATCATACATAATGTCTGCTAATTTTTTCGCTAATGCATTTTGTGTGTAATCATCCTGGTTTAATACGTGGTCAATTAATTTTTCAAGACGTTCTATTTCTCTATTAAAAAATGATGTTAAATCTTGAACCGCTGGATGAGAAATAGTATTTAATACATCCCTAAGATTGTGAACGAATACACTGCTGCCGACCTTCGATAGCGTTTTCAACACTTCAAGGGATTGGATGTTTGCTGTTCCCTCCCAAACAGGATTGACGATGGCATCACGAATTAATCTAGGTGTCACATATTCCTCAATATACCCGTTGCCTCCGTGAAGTTCTAGGGCGTCTTTGGCAGCAGAAACACCTAACTCACTGCCACGATATTTTAATAAAGAAAGTAATATGCGTAACAAAGAATAATTACTTTCATTTCTAATATCGTACGTGTGCACTTCGTCGAAAAGTTTTATGGTTTGTGCTGCTGTAGCCCACCCCGCTTCTATTTCTGTGATCATATTAACCAATGTTTCTCTGACCATTGGGTATTTATTAATCGATTGACCAAACGCTTCCCTATTGGCAGTATAAATGGCCGCTTCTAGAAAGCCTCTTCTTGCAATAGCAATGCCACTTAATCCAGTCCCAAGACGGGATACATTCAAAGCCTCAGCCATATATTTGAAGCCTTTTTCTTCCTCGCCAATCAGGTATCCAATGGCATTATTTAAAATCAACTCACCACTGGCAACCGCACGGACACCAAGTTTATCTTTCAGACGGCGAATCGTTACATTGTTTCTATTTCCATCTGGTAAGGTGCGTGGGACAAGGAATAGCCCCAAACCTTTCGTGGATGGCTTATCATTGACGCGCGCTAACACAATGGCTACTTCAGCATCACAGTTACTGGCAAACCACTTTTCACCAGATAACAAATAATGATCGCCATTTTTAATCGCCCTAGTTTGGGCGGCACCTACATCGGAACCACCTTGAATTTCTGTTAAAAACGTAGCACCTTCAGCAAAATTGTCAGAATCCCAGGATGCGAGACGGGATAAGTACTCGGCTTTTTGCTGCTCTGAACCGAACTTTTCTAGAACAAAAGCAGTAGATTGGGATAAACCAACTGGACAAGTAAATCCCGGTTCGGTTTCGCACAATAAATATATTAAAATGGTATTAACCAAAAATGGGATCTTTTCAGGTGCATTTTGATCATAACGATAGGCGACAACACCTGTACCATACCCTTCCTTGACGGTTTGCCTGTACCCTTCGTTATACCAGACTTGATTAATTTCTTCGCCCTTCTTATTATACCTGATTAATTTCGGCGCACCTTCGCGATCAGTATGAACAGCCCTACGATCCATAGGACCTGCTGCAAGGGCACCTGTTTTCTTAAATTGTTCCTCGACGTAATGAAGGACAGCCTCTGATAAATATCGTTCTGCATATCTTGTTAAAATTGGATCATCGCTATACCAGTTCGCATCGTTCCCGTTTTCCCACAAGGAATAATCAATTTTTGTTTCTTCCTTAATCGTGGATTTATTCATTCCCTACATCTCCTTTACTTTATGTTTTAAAATTTTCCCCTTGCACTATGTGGCAGCTCGTTCACTATAGAATAAATACGTGGAATTTTATAATCTGCTAGATAACCAGACAGGTACTTCTTCAATTCCTTCTCATCAATCGTTTGATCCTCATTAAGAACAATCATCGCCTTGACGGTTTCTCCCCAGACTGGATCGGGAACACCTACAACACAGGCTTGATAAACGGCTGGATTCTTGGCAAGAACCTCTTCTATTTCGCGTGGATAAACGTTAACGCCCCCAGGTATAATGACATCCTTTTTCCTATCAACAATAAATAAGTAGCCATCATCATCTTTGTAAGCAATATCCCTTGTATAAAGCCACCCGTCCTTTATTGTTTGATCTGTTGCACAAGGGTTATTGTAATAGCCAAGCATCACGAAAGGACCTTTTAATAGGACCTCACCATATTCCCCAACTTCTGATTCAGTTCCATCCTCTTGAACAATCTTCATTTCCATATTTAAGGCAGGGTTTTTCCCTATACTTCCTCGTTTGTTTGAGTGTTCATGAGGTCTAAGCAAACATCAGTTGGGCCCCGCCTCCGTCAATCTAATTTGTTTGGATAAATATTTGCATTTCTTTCAAATAATCCGTGAATGGTACTCATTTTTTCCTCCTACTTACGTTTCTTCATATCTTTTTCGGTAAACAATAATTTCAGCTTTCAGACTCTGCAATTCGAGAATTTTCTCATCAAGTTCTTTGAGTTTTTTATCTGTATATTCTAAAATTTTTCGTTTTTCTTCTTGCCCAGTTGGATTACTCTCGTAAAGATCAACCATTTCTTTGATCTCTTCAAGCTTAAAGCCCTGGCGTTTTCCACGGAGGATTAACTTTAATCTTAATCGTTCCTTTTCGGTAAAATAGCGATGCTGGTTATTGTCGGTTCTTTCCTCTGATTTCAATAGCCCAACTTCTTCATAGTAACGAATGGTTCTGGAACTAATATCAAACATAGAGGCAATTTCATTTATCGAGTACCTTTCTTTTCTATTCAAAAATCACGATTCCCCTTTTTTGTCATTTCGCAATGTAATTAGGTTTTTTAGGTTAATGTTTACGTTAACTGGAACTTTCTTATTAAGAGTATCATGTGGATTTCAATTTGTCAAAATATTATTTATTTTCCAAATAATTATATTATAATATGACGGAAAATGAAAAAACCTTCTCGGAATATAAATGAGAAGGTTTTTATTAATAAACGGATGTTATTTTTTTATAAGAATCTAGTTTCGTATCATGATTCAGTGCTAACAAGCTGTTTCATTTCTTTTAACTTGGCAGTCAGCTCCATAAACCACTCTTCATCACCTGTAGACAATGCCAGGTCTATTAGGAATCGAGTTTGCTCCTTATTTGTGGCTGTAGAGACAGGCAGTTTCTTCACCTGTTTGCTTAAAATCGGAATAGTTTTTCCAATGGTCTCTGTATTGTCACTTCTAATGACCGTTACTTTAACCACTCCTTCTAGAATATCCATTGATTCTATAAAACCAAGGATTAATTCACCATCCCATGAAGTTCCCTTAATCCAATCACCTGTTTTTAAACTAGAACGATCGTTCGGCACCATAACTGGTCACCTCCTAATTATTTAGTGTTATAGTATGAAGTTGCAGCCATATAGGATACGCAATCTGTAATGTTTTTTATTACATTTTCAACAAAAAGAAACCTTAAGAAAATCAACAATCACAGCCCTTGCATTGATTAATAAGATCGACAATTTCCTTTATGGTATAGTCCTTTAAATACTCCCCAAGGTGTTCTTCAGCACCCAAAAATATTTTAAACAGGACTGTATGCATATTCGCGCCCACTATGCACTTTTCATTTGAATCAGGACACTTTGGCTGCAATGCACCTTCAGAGGTGATCTTATAGATATCCCAGAGAGTAACTTCATTTAAATCCAGTGCAAAAATAAATCCGCCGCCGATTCCTTCTTTTGATTTTATAAATCCATTTTTTTTCAACAGACTAAGCACTTTACGAATCCGTACCGGGTGCACTCCGGCACTATCGGAAATGGCTTCACTTGTTGACATTCGGTCAGGCTGTAGTGCGAGATATGTTAAACTGTGTATGGCTAGTGTGAAATCGCTGTTCATAACCTGGCCTCCTCAAAAAAATGCTAATCTTTCTATTTCTATGTCTTATTTTAAATAAATTATTGTACTGTAATAGTAAACGTTACAGATTAGCTTGTCAAATTTAAACATTCCACTGTTTTTTCACTTGTTCTTCTGCTAACTGTTTAATTTTTTCCCATTTCATATCTTTTTTCACAATAACATTGGTCTGATAATTTCTTTCTTTATATTGAACTGTTACGAAAACTTCAATCATTTTATTCTTCCTCCATTCTATTGATTTGCCGCCTTTTGCAATTCCATGCTCAAAAATGAACGAACCCTGCGCGGCAGAAAGCTGCGAATTTCTTCCTCGTTATATCCAACCTGTAATCGTTTTTCATCCAATATAATTGGCCGGCGCAGCATTTTCGGGTTTTCGATTATTAATTTATAAAATTCGTTGAGCGGAAGCGTATCAAGATCTATATTTAATTCCTGGAATGTCTTTGAATTAGTTGAAATGATTTCGCTGGTCCCCTCTTCAGTCAAACGAAGAATCGATTTAATTTCATCAACAGAAAGCGGCTGAGCTAATACATTTCTTTCTATATAATCAATCTGATGCTCCTCAAACCAAGCCTTCGCTTTACGGCAGGAAGTACAGCTCGGAGTCGTAAACAATGTCACCATACCACTAATCACTCCTTAATTAATAAATGTAATAAAAATCCTTACAGTTTATACTGTAATATTAATATTTACAGTTGATTTTGTCAACACTATTATGATACATGGGGACGGTTCTTATGCATCATTTATTTTTGACACACGAAAACCGTCTGAGATCGCTGAAAAACATTCCAAAGTAGGGGTTCTTAAAGACAAAACGGCCTCGGTTGAGAGTGGAAATGTTTTTAAAAAGCCATCTATTCTGCCCTGAGTACAAGAAAAAGTGTCGCACCGGTAAAAATAAGCGGTCTATTCTGCCCATGAGCACAAGAAAAGTGCCGCACCGGTAAAAATAAACCGGTCTATTTTGCCTGTGTGCACAAGAAAAGTGTCGCGACGGTAAAAATAAGCGGTCTATTCTACCTGTGAGCACAAGAAAAGTGCCGCGACGGTAAAAATAAACCGGTCTATTCTGCCCGTGTGCACTAGAAAAGTGCCGCACCGGTAAAAATAAGCGGTCTATTTTTACCGTGTGCACTAGAAAAGTGCCGCGACGGTAAAAATAAACAGGTCTATTCTGCCCGTGTGCACAAGAAAAGTGCTGCACCGGTAAAAATAAGCAATCTATTCTACCCGTTTGCACAAGAAAAGTGTCGCACCGGTAAAAATATGCCATTTAGGTACTCTGTTTAGCCGCCTAAGAAAAATAGCGCTCCCGTTTCGTAGGATGTATTTTTCAGTGGCCTCGAACCGTCCCCATGCCTCTAAATACTATAAAATTCTTTTGTATTTTCCAAAACTCGTTCCGATGCTTCAGTTTCCGTAAGTTTTTTTATTTTTGCCAACATGGAGATTGATTCCTTTATCATGGCGGGTTGCGTTATTTTGCCTGAAAATGGACCTTCAAATGGCCATGGGCCGTCTGTTTCGACCATCATTTGTGCTAACGGGTAAATCTGGGCTATCTTTTGAATTTTTTCCTTATAGACAATCTCGGGTGTAACGGAAATAAAATAGCCATTTTCAATCATTCTCGCTATCGTTTTATCGTCCCCTTTGAACCAATGAAAATGTGCCTTTTCGACTGAATGTTTTTCTAAAAGATCGCAAACAATCGGAGCATCATCATAAACGGCATGCAAAACAATCGGTTTGTTCCATTCTTTAGCCAGCTTCATGAACGTCTCAAGGAGCTCAATATATTGGCCATACTGTGCCCGGGATACCCTTTGTTCCTGCCTTAAATAGTACGGCAACCCTACTTCGCCTACAGCAATCATTTCCGCCCGATGCAGCGTCATCCAGTCAATCAAGCTGCTAAAGTCAACTTCGCTTGGCAGTCCTTGCTCCGGATGAAATCCAAATGCGGGCTTCACTTTTTGATATTTACTTGATAATTGCAGGTTTCGCTTGCATGATTTAAGATCAAATGACACGGCCACGACTGCCTCAAGCCAGTCGGAACCAGTGAGAATTGAGTCAACTTCTTTATTTTTATATTTATCTAAATGGAGGTGAGCATCAATCAATTTCATCCGTTTCACACTTCCCGGAAAGGATTTAGGGCCATTATAAACTTTCGTCAATGTGGGACAATGATTTTCCAATCGAATCATGAATGACATATGCTCCCTCTCGACGATCATAAGGGGTTCCACCTTTATTGATTATAATCAGCGGGACACCCTTCCTCCTATACTCCGGAAAGGTCGAAAAAGGCGTCACTTGAAGACTTGTGCCCACTACCAAAATGCAATCCGCCTGATCAATATGTTGAACAACCGTATTAAATCCCTCTATTGAAAACCATTCACCTGTATCGCCAAACAAAACGACATCAGGCTTGATATAGTGGTCTTTTTCACTCTTTGTTTCGCAATCGCTGCATACAAAAAAATCCTCCATTGTTTCAAAACGATTAACCATTTCCGAGGAAGGATAGATTTTTCCACAATTCAAACAAGATGCGGTTTTCATCGTTCCGTGAAACTCGATTACGTTATTGCTTCCGGCTTTCTGATGAAGGCCATCGATGTTCTGGGTAATAATGTGCTGGACTTTGCCTTGTTCCTCCCATTTTGCCAGTATTTCGTGGCCTTTGTTTGGAACAGCATCCGGGTGGTAAAGATTTTCAAAAGCAAACTGATAAAAATCGTTCGGGTTTTTATAAAAATAATCAAGCGAGAGGATATATTCGGGGGCCAGTTGGTAAACACCAGTTTTGGAGCGAAAATCCTTGATCCCCGATTCCGTGCTGATCCCAGCGCCGCTCAGGACGACGATGTTTCGGGCTTCCCTAAGGAGGTTAGTACAGGTTTCTACGGTGCTTTCCATTTCAGATAAACCTCACTTTCAATAGTTAATAAAAGTGTTCGTGTAATTATTATCATTATAATACAAAGTTTTCATCTCTTCCTTTCGAATTATCTGAAAATAAAAACAATAATCCAGCAAATTTCCTATAAAACTAACTAGAAAAGAAGAAAAGTGAGACTATTTTTCTGTTTTCAACACTGTTTACAGATAGTAATTTAGTCACTTTTTTAAATCTAATCTGAATAGTAAAATAAATACCAGAAATAAATGTTAACGTTAACATAAATTGCTATATAAATTTTAAAAACTATTATTATTACCTCTTGTTATGAAATGTTAACGTTAAAATAAGAAAAAAGGATGATGCAGCGAGACTAAAAAAATAGGATACCAAGGAATGAAAACATTTTAATCCTTTTAACTTTAATACCCAACAAAGAGTATTTGTGACATCAAAAAATGTAAGCAGTTTCAACTTGATCTACTAAAAATCAGGAGGGTATTCTATGAAATTCGGTAAAAAAACCTATCTAACTGGCGCACTAGGGCTTGCTCTAGGCTGTTCCGTGATTGCCCCATTTGGTGCATTTGCAGCAACTACACCAGCAAAATCAAATGCTCAAGTTTCTGTTGACAAACAAGCACCAACAGCTCCTATTAATGCTTATGCATATGCCACAACTTATAAGTCTGTAAGCCTAATCTGGGATAGGTCTACTGACAATATTGGAATAGCAGCTTATGATGTCTATGTAAATGGTAAATTGGCCGGAAGTTCAACACCAAACGAATACGGAATTGCCATGTCAAACTTTACCGTAAAAGACTTAAAACCAAATACAATGTACAGTTTCAAAGTTGTTGCCAGAGATGCTGCAGGTAATCATTCAAATGAAAGTGCACACGTTAACATTAAAACTGATGTGTTAGGTAAAGTATTCAATGTTAAAGATTTTGGGGCAAAAGGTGACGGTGAAACAAAGGATACGGCTGCCATTCAAGCAGCCATTGATGCAGCTTCAGCCAGCCCTAACAGTGTGGTTATCCTTCCTGCAGGAACCTATTATTCTGCTCCGCTAAATTTAAAAAGCAATATGACATTTGAGATTCAAAAAGATGCAACGCTTCTTGGAAGCCGCGACGTATCGGACTATCCAGTGATCCAAGACCGTTGGGAAGGGACTACATTCCACTCTTATCAAAGCTTGATCGCATCCCAAGGGGCAAAAAATCTTAAAGTCATCGGTGAAGGAACGGTCGATGGAAATGCAGGTCCTATCAAAGCAATGCCTTCTAACGGAATTGATGAGTTCGGTTTTCCATATAAAAAAGTAACCCTTGATGGAAAATATGATTATAATAATGGAAAATACGACCCGAACGCGGAGGGTAAGGAAACTGTATACTTTAATATGGGATTGTGGTGGGATAATCCCAAAGCTACCAATCCAGCAACTCAAACTGCTCGCCCAAGACTAGTTCAATTCAAAGACTCAGAAAATGTACTTCTTCAAGGTCTAAAGATTACAAATTCACCATCTTGGACAATCCAGCCATTATACAGCAACAACGTGGTAATTGATAGTGTACACGTTGAAAATCCAGCTGTTCCAGTTGATGCACCAAACACAGATGGTGTCGATCCAGACTCTGTTGATGGGTTAAAGATTTTTGGTTCGACATTTAATGTTGGTGATGATGCGATCGCGATTAAATCCGGTAAAGATGCTGAAGGTCGTCAAATTGGCAAACCAAGCCAAAACATCGAAATCCGCAACAACATTATGAAGCATGGTCACGGCGGCGTTACAATCGGTAGTGAAATGTCCGGCGGCGTTAAAAATGTTGTAGCAAGAGATGATATCTTTGACGGAACCGACATTGGTATTCGTATGAAAACCCTTCGCGGACGTGGCGGTACCATTGAAAATCTAACATTTGATAACATCATGATGAAAGATATTGCCGGTGATGTATTTAATATTAACTCTAACTATACATCTAACGGTACTCCACTGCCATTTACTGGTGTAATCGATGAAACAACACCTTACATTAAAAATATTACAATCAAAAATATTACCGCTGAGGGTGCTCAAGAAGCTTCCTTCTTCCAGGGACTATATGAAAGCCCTGTTGATGGCCTAACATTGGAGAACGTCACAGTGCATGCTGACAAACCATTGTATTTCCAATATGTTAAAAATATAACAATGAAAAATGTCAACATCAATAACGGTAATATGTTCCAGCCTAACAGCATATACCAAAATCTCACAGTTGACGGAGAAAAACTTCCAGATACCGATTGGCCAGTAGTACCACGAACAAAATAAGAAATATTTAAAAAACTAGCATCAGTAGAAACTACAGATGCTAGTTTTTTATTTTAATTTTTTTTGATGATATAGCTTCTTCTCCCCTCTTTTTTCAAATAATTCATTTCATATGTTTATGAGTCCACTTATATATGTAAAGAAACCTAAAAATTTTTGGATAGATATTCCTATGTTTCTTAATATTGGTTCGATTGTGACGCCAAAATAGGTATCATGTCACAAATGATTATTTTCTGAAATTTTGTTCATCAAACTAAAAAGAAATGTAACGCTACCGTTCTGTAAATTAAATACCATCCAATGTTAGAGTAATATAAAGCAAAATTCAGGAGGTAGCACACATGAAAAAAACATATATAAAAACATTAATTGTAGCTTGTGTAGCTACAAGTTCCTTCATAGGAATTAGTAAAAGTGCCGAGGCTATTACCGAAGACCGAGTCGTTACAGAAAATAAACCTATAAGCCTTGAGCAAAAATATGGTGGTATTACCGAAAATGATCAGCAAGACAAAACTAGCAATTACAATCAGATTAATACAGAAGAAATCATGCAAAAGCCAGAGAAAACAAAAGAAGTAGCCCTCCACTCTACAAAACCTGAAATAGGAATCACCAGGCAAATGCCTGAAAAACAACCAGAACCACCGGCTATTTCCATTTCAAATAATGAAAAAGATCTTTTTGCCAGATTAGTAGAAGCTGAAGCAAAAGGCGAATCCTATCAAGGAAAAGTAGCCGTTGCGACTGTCGTATTAAATCGAGTGGAATCACCTCATTTCCCGAAAACGGTGACAGGCGTTATTAATCAAGTAGTAGGACATGCCTATGCCTTTTCACCCGTTCAGAATGGCCAAATTAAAAAGCCTGCTTCAGATGAGTCTAGACAAGCAGTCGAAGAGGCATTGACCAGGAAAGATCGGTTAAATGATTCTGTTTATTTTTATAATCCTGCTATTGCCACGGATAAATGGATTCGCACTCGTCCAGTCGTAAAGACAATTGGCCGTCATGTATTCGCTAAATAATATATAGGAGGTAGATTGACAATTTAGTCATAGTAATCCTCCCAAACTGTAAACTCTATGGTGGGTTTTGTTACATTCCCGCCTATTATTAAGGGAAGTTAACAGTCTATTTACAAATTGGTTAACATCCCTAGTTTCGACAAATTTTAAAAAATCACCTGCTATAATGACATTGTATTGAAGAAAATTGAAACCAAAGCCCGAATTAAAGGAGTAGGAATCATGGCAGAGATTTTAGTTGGTTTAGGTACATATCTATCAGTTTTTCTTGCACTAGGTTGGCTTATTTCAATTGCTTTTAACCTATTTATAAAATAGCAACGGGCTATTACAGGATGATTTACAATGTATTAAATAGAGGTGAAATGAATGACGGAAATGTATTCACCTAGTGATGTACAAAAAATGCTCGGAATAGATGGCAGTACTTTAAGGAAGTACGCCACTCTCCTTGAAGATCATGGGTATCATGTTCAACGTAATAATCGGGGACATCGAGTCTATTTTGATAAGGATGTTCATACATTCCGTAAATTAATGGAATTCAGCAAGCATGAAGGTATGACAATCGAACGGTCTGCTGAGGCGGTATTGAAAGAGATTTCTGAAGAAAATAACACGGACACTGTTACGGAAATAGAATCCCTGCAAAATACTAGTGACCAAGTTGTTGAGCACAATTGCAATCATGGTGAATTATTGGAACGCATAGAACATTTAGAGCAAATAAACTTGGATTTAATCAAGCTTTTGAAGGAAAAGGCTGTACGAGAAGCTTACCAAGAAGAAAAGATTAATAAAATTTTAAAGCATGTAGAACGGATAGACCAACTAGAAGCTGAACGAATTAGAGGCATAGAAGAAGAAACGAGAATGCAAATTGCTGCTGCCAATCATAAGAAATGGTGGAATTGGTTTACATGGAAAAAAGCTAAACCCAATTGATGATGGGTTTAGCTTTTTAATTTCTGTCCGTATGTAATAGCCCACACAATTTCACTAATTATGGCTGCTGCGTTCCCGCCCTGACCCTTTCTTAGTGTCCTTGTTGGACTATGACTCCGCAGGTAGGACTCGAACCTACGACCGATCGGTTAACAGCCGATAGCTCTACCACTGAGCTACTGCGGAAAAATATTTCTGGTGCGGGTGAAGGGAGTCGAACCCCCACGCCCGAAGGCGCCAGATCCTAAGTCTGGTGCGTCTGCCAATTCCGCCACACCCGCATGATGTTTTAAATAGTTTTATTTGAATGGCAGAGAAGAAGGGATTTGAACCCTCGCGCCGGTTACCCGACCTACACCCTTAGCAGGGGCGCCTCTTCAGCCTCTTGAGTACTTCTCTGTAGTAATAACTTACAAAACAAATATATCACCATTTAAAATTGGAAGCCAGCTGTAAATTTTGGAAATCTAAAACAACAAGCTCCCCTGCTATGTGGACATTTCTCCACTAAGTTTCACTCAGGTTGTCCTCATCATGGCCCTTTCATGAGGACAATTCTCCAGCAAAATTCATTAGAGCTGTCCTCATGACTCCCCTAAAAGGAGATTCCGTAATATTAGTTATTTTAAAATCGATAAAAAATGTTCTTTTAAAAATGGAATGACCTTATCGGGGGCCTGAACATGAATAAAATGCCCCGTTTCAGGAATGATATGTACCACTGCGTGCGGGAATTGCTGGTCACGCATCTGGTAAGCAAAATCGGTTGAAATGTACGGATCATGTTCACCCCAAAGAATCGTAACTGGATTTTTTATAGCAGCAAGATTCAAATACGGTTCCGTTAATTGTTTATTGGCAGAGCGATATAATTCTAAAATTACGTCCCTTTTCTCAGCAGATTCAAAAATTGCAAAGAAGTCTTCCAATATCCCTTCTTCAACAGACGGAATCTCCTTTTTCATCCCTGCCATCCATGATTCCTTATTGGCCATGGCTTCCATTACTTTTTCACCATAACCAGGCGTTCTCCATTTTTGGGCTAGTGGGTGCCAAGTATATCCTGGCAACAAAACTGTGTCGGTTATAATCAAGCTTTCCACTTTATCCGGATTGTCACACGCCCATCTTAATCCAATCATTCCACCCCAGTCATGGACGACGAGATGGATTTTTTCTAATTCTAGTGCTTCCATGAAATCATTGATAAACGTAACATAGTTCTCCCAAGCAGACTCGTATGGAAAACGAGCACTCTGACCAAATCCCGGAAGGTCCGGTGCAATTGCCCTAAATCCTACAGCAGCAATTTCAGGAATGATGTGTTTCCAGAGCATGCTAGATTCTGGAACGCCGTGAATAAGCAAGACTGGCGGAGCAGTTTTGGCACCTTCATCAATATAGGAAATCTTTTGATCATTTATGGTTAGGGTTTTTTTCGTGATCATTCTGTACCTCCGATTGATTCTAATGTAAGGATTTTACATTCTTAACACTATTTCGACAAAAAAAGGGAAAATCCTTTTCTTTTCCGTTAAAAAGAAAAGGATGCCTCAGCTTTATGAGACATCCTTCTCTTCAATGATATAATTGGTCATTTCCCATGTGATTCCAAAAAATCTATTTCCCACAGCATTTTTTATATTTTTTCCCGCTTCCACATGGACAGGGATCGTTACGTCCAACTTTTGTTTCGTTCCTAATTGGGTCGGGTTTCCCCAACGTCCCTTGCTTACTGGCATTTCTAAAGTCCATTTCCCTTTTAAGGGCAACTTTTTTCCATAATTCTAATTCAGGATGCTTCTCGCCTAAAATAGAATAATAACTATAAACCGTCTGTTCTATATCCACTAAGTTTGAAGTATAATCGTTTTTCATATGGCGGCTAATTACCGGTAATGCCTCTCTAGACAAATGATGACAAAGGGCTTCGATAAGGATATCTTGGTCACCAATTTCTTCTGCAGCATCGTAGGCGTCTCGTAAAACCTGAATGGCGAAGTCTGTTTTAATATTTTCAACAACGGAAGCTGCAAAAATAACCGAATTCTCTTTATATAAATATGGCGCGACTTCCTTCACAACTTCATCAGATTGAAACTGAATTAACGCAGCAGCGGCTTCTTCCAACAGAACATCTTCATCTCGTCCAAGCAAGCTTGCCAGCATCGGTATATATTTTTCTATTTTTAACAAGCCAATCATATAGATCGTCAAAATTCCATGAAAGGAAAACCATTGTTCTTCCAATTCCTCGCGAAGAATAATGTCGATTTCCTCTTCTGTCACCCAGCCGTTTTTCACTATGCACGCTGCTAATATTTTGCCCTTTATGTATAATTTGTTCTGATTAGGATCTGTGTGGTCAAGATCGCTTAATATTCCCCCATATTCCATATAAACTTCTTCTTCCGTCCCATTTACGGTTAGCTCATAAATGGCCCACATATCCTTGGGAATATATTTTTCCAAGGATTCCCTATATGTAAGAGCAAGCTTTGGTTCAATATTCAATAGCAAGTTTATCGCTAAATGGACCTTGGACTTGTCCATACTTGGAATATTTTCAATTAAGACCTTAACTGCTTCCTCGCTAATCGTCTGATTATCAAGATAGATTAGAATCGAAGATTGCTTTTCTTTGTTTCGAAAAGCTTCTTGCAGTAATTCTACAGTCCACTCTTCAGGCACCAATGGATAATCGTGTAGTGCATAAAGGACTATTTCCTGAATTAAGATATCTTGACTAATTAAATGTGGTTTAATTTTTTCTAAAAATGTCATGCTAAACTCCTTTTGAGTTTGTGATTTTGTAATTACTTTAAAAATGGATTCCTATAATGAAAATTACGCAAAGCTTTTACCATTTAAATAATAATCGGACTCAGAAAACACACTAAAAGCTATTTCCACATCTGGGATCCCCAAACTATGTATATATTTGGTTGTAATGACTGCAAATTTATCCTGCACGGTTTGTCCGCGATCGAACCACTTTACTTCAATAAAAGGAAATCCTGGCACTTCTTCTCCATTAAAAACAAAAATCGAATCGACAATTTCAAAGGTGAAATTATCTGTTTCACACTCGCACAGTTCAGCCAATTCCTTTACCAAAGGTGTACTAATGTTTTTGACTTGCTCAACACTTACTCCTTTAAAAATCAATTGCGGCATGTTTAATCCCTCCGTAAATAAACTCTATTAAAAAACTGGAAAATCTCCCCGTTATTTTATCATAAAAAAATCTATCAAACATCAAGCGTTCACCCCGCTATCTGCTCACGAATATGCTGAGTGAAAAAGGGCGGAGAGAAATGCCGATTATATTACCAGTAGAAATTAAACCATTTATAATTGTGAGCGGACCCAAAAAGGAAGTTATTTATCCTCAAGTCGTCAACCTTCGAAATCAACAGCTGGAAAGATACATCAATCAAACCATTTTGCAACAAACTCAAAAGCTGATAGACACGCAGGTTGGGGATATGTCCTCCACTGTTAGTGAAATGCTTGGAACTTTTGAAATGAAAAATAACCAGCGCACCGTATTGAGTCTAAATCTCTCAAATTATACGTATCATGAACATGCAGCCCATGGAATGACCTATATCAAATCCTTAACTTTCGATCTTCAAAAAGAAACCCTGGTACAACTCAAGGATCTGTTCAAACCTGATAGCGATTATATCAAAAGACTCACTACCCTTATTCAAGAGCAAATCAAAAAACGTGATATTTTCCTTCTTGGAGATTTCACCGGAATTAAGCCTGATCAAGATTTTTACATTGCCGACAAAACACTCGTCATCTATTTCCAGCTTTACGACATCACTCCATATGCCTTCGGATTTCCAATTTTTCCAATATCGGTATACGAGCTGATGGATATATTAGATGAAAGCGGCCCGCTTGGAAGGATGGCTGAAAATAATTAATGGCTAAGGTTGACTATGGACATTTTGCTGGGTTTTTTTAAATTTTTGTCCCCACGACCCTATTTAACAACAATAATCAAAAGGGTGCAACGGGGGATCGGCAGGTAAAATCCACTTAGGCTGAAACTGTTTATCCCTCCAATGCCAAGCCCCTAATGCTGCGGCGCAGGCATCCATAGAATGGCTTTCTTCCTCTATTAAAACTGGCAGGTTGGTCAACTTTTGCTCACCAAGCCACTTTCTAATGAACCTCCTCGCAGCCAAATCCTGCTTGTAGCTTAGAACATAATCCAGATGTGATCGAGAAATTCTTGACCCAATTACAGCACCCGGGTGCACTTCCACCATCGAAATGGGATTCTCCGTTTTCAAATTACCTATTTCCCTACTGAGCTTAATCCCTCTCAGGGTAAGATAAACCATCCTATTAAAAGTAGGTGGCATAATGGACCCGGATTTCATCCCTAAGGACACAATGTACTGCCTTAGTTCCTTATCGCCCGGCCGATCCCCGCCGCCATCTTGATAGGATAAAGGAGCGTCGATTCCGATTACAACTTCATCATTCTGACTTTGATGAGTAACTTCATTTAATATTTCCAGATCGCCGATATTACTTAATTGTTTGTTGAATCTTAACGCACCAGCTTGGTTTTCAAATACAGCCAAGACAGTATCTTTATGATTGCTCGGTCCTGATAAATCAATCCCAATGATTTTCATTATATGCTCCATCACTTTCTATAAATATTATGGCAAATCTTCTCACAAATTTTATGACATAATGCCAGTATTCATATAAAATCCTTAATAATAAGGGGTACATCACCATACTTTTATAAAGAAGTGATTGTTTCTTTGTCAAGAAATAAGAAAGTTTAGAAAGGAGAGTTTTTATGATGCAACAAACTGTTGAGCTTAATAATATGGATGTTCTAGGCCTAAAACCTATTACTCAATTAGTTCAGGAAGCTTCACGATTTCACTCTGAAATTTCTCTTACTCACAAAGGCCGAAAAGTGAATTTGAAATCATTGCTTGGTGTAACGACACTCATGTTAGGAAACAAACAAAAAGTGACTATTGAAACCTCTGGTCAAGATGAAAAGGAAGCACTAGAACACTTATTGAAAAAGCTTGAATCGTTTAGCTGACACATGGGACTGTTCTTCTTCCTCAAAATTTTTTAAATATAAACCGTGCCTCCGCTTCAACTCCTGCTTTTAAAATCAAAAAGACAACCTTATTGGTCGTCTTTTTGTTTAGTTAACTCCAGTTTACCAATCTCATTGTCCTGTAGTTACGTTATGCTTTTCTCCAAGCTTGATCGGCTTAGAGAACGATAGACTTTGAGGTAAAGTTATCGATGCCAAGCTGGCTAGAAGCGCAAGGATACCCGCAGCACTGAACGAAAATAGATGCGTTCCAAACACTTCGTACCCCCATCCGCCTAGGAAGGAACCAATTGCTGCTCCAATTTGATGCCCTACAAAAAATGCTAACCCATTTAAAATTCCCAGCAACTTTACTCCATATAAGTCACCTAATATCGCTGTGGCCATGGCGACTGAACCGGCCCATACCAATCCTCCGATAATGGAAACAAGAAAGAGCTGCCAAGTGTGGGCTGATAAAACAAGACCAAAAAATCCAAGTCCTCGGACAAAAAACACTAAAAATAAAATATTTCTTCTCGGAAAACGGTCCGCGAGCTGTCCCAAAAACAATGTTCCAAAGATCGCGACAATTCCAATCAAACCTACCCCAAAGGAAGCGGTCATTGGCCCAAAATGGTGATCCATCAACATAGGAACCCCGTGCGATCCTAATAGATTCATCCCAAATCCACAAGCAAATAACACAAAAACAATTTTCCAATAGGTTGTTGTCCTTAAAGCATCCTTCAATGTGACGGTTGCCGGAGCTTCCTGTCTAGTAATTCCGCTTGTCTTGCCCGGACTATCGGCCTCTTCCGGGACATCTTCCCGCATGATAAAAATCGCAGAAGGAAGAATAATACATATAAAAATTACTCCAAAAAATAAAAGTGTATTTTTCCAGCCGACAAGGCCGATCATCCATGTTTCAACGGGTGTCAAAATCGCAATACCCGCCATTCCTCCTGTCGTCAAATAAAAAAGGACTTTCCCTCTTTGGCGGACAAACCATTTGCTAACAATCGGCGATAAGGTGATATTACTTAAAAAGGAAAGCCCTATCGACAGGAATACACCAAAAGAGAGGAAAAAGGAAAGCATCCCCTTGGAATAAACCGTCCATATCGTAGAAATACATACAATGGCCAACCCGATCAACAAAACAATACGGGTATTAAAAATTTTTAAAAGAAAACCTGCTAGCACCATTCCAATCCCATAAACAAGCATTCCGACGGAAACAACGAGCGAAATTTCAGTTCGCGACAATTTTAAATCTTCCATGATTGGATGGATAAACGGCCCGATTCCCATCCTCATTCCTGTTGTAAGCAAACCGATAATGGATGCTGAAATGACAATATACCAGCCAAAATAGAGTTGTTTGTCTTTATTCATGTTGTACACCTGCTTCCATTTCACAAAAGAACCCAATACAAACGTACCTTAACATCACTTCGCATCCTTCCTTCGATAGCCATAAAAAGATAGAAATTCCACATCACGTTCCAATTAATGATTTTAATATCATATCCCTTTAAGTAAACATTATAATTAACTATTCCGAAAATTACAAAATCAAAAACTATCTTCGAACACAAAAGTTTATTTTTTTAGGCAAATAAAAAAAGACAAACTTTATTAGATTTGTCTTTTTGGTTTGGAAAAATTCTTGATCTGACTACAATACCCGGATTGCCCTACTTTTATTTTTCAACTTCGACCAACCCATCTGCACTGAGAACTCGTTCTATTTGTAAAAGAATCTGGATAAATTCCTTATAATCGTGATAGATTTTTTCCTGAGAATGGGCTGTATTGTTTCGTAATTCCTCAATTTTCCTGAAAAATTCCTTGCATTGACTATTTGATTCAAAGCCCAGCTTCTCGACTAATTTTGGCGTTTTCCGAATGATCGTGCCTTTATCGGATAACTGTAAATTGTCCACCAAAGTCAGGGCTTCATTTGTTGCTAACCGCTCTTCCAAAAGCTCTTTAGCTTTGGTTAATCTTGATTCTGTTAACTTATCAGCCCAGCTGTCATCCGGATAAAATTCTTTAATAACTGAAATGATGTACATTTCCAGAAGTGAAACGAAACTGAAGGCTAGCATCCTTATTGGCTGCTTTTGTAAATCGGCCACCGTGACGATCCTGGTAACTTTGTTCTTTTCAAGGATAAAGGTGAATTCTCTCTCCTGAAAAATATCCAGCAAATCAATCAAAGAAGTGGAATCTGAGATAAGGTTATCGACATGAAAATCCTCAACAAACTCACTTATGATTCCTTCTTTTTTTATATCTTCTCTTTTTACGTATCCAATAAGTTTTCCGCCCTGATTAACCCCATAAATATCAAAATCGCGATCAAACATTTCCTTTTTAACAGCGACTGCATCATCTTCCGCTTCACATGTCTTGATCTCTTCTGAAAGCAATTCCACTGTCAGATTATTTTCATAGATATCTCTTAATTTCCGATAACCTTTTAGGGCATTGGATTTCAACCGTGACTCCCCCTTCCTTATAAATCAGCTTTTATTCCGGACGGTCTATCAGGCTGTCGTACTTTACAATCGGTCCTAGGTGACTGAACTGCCCTGCTGCCTGCTCCATTAGCAACTCTGCCTCTCCGTATTTCCCAGCAGGAAGAATGTCCAAATGTCTATGCCCCATATTACCATAGCTATAAACAAGCAGAAAATCATTCGTTTCCCAAAGTTCAAATCGATACATAAACCAGTGGTTGGGCACAGCCAAATACTGCCCTGATTTAAATGTTTTCTCTCCTAGTCGGTGAAAGGCAAACTCCGCATTCACCGTGGTATATGATTGGCGAGCCTCTATTATGAGTGGCTGATTTTTCGTATATAGGTGTTCCATCCCTTCCAAAGTGGAAAGTCCTGTTTCCTTTTTTGTCGCTACAATGATAGGGGATTGCTTTTTTGTTCTAAAATCATAATAGTCGAGGATCTCACTGTCGCTCCATTGTACATGAAGATTTGCTTCTTTTAGCAAATTTGCCCACTTCCCGAGATCTGCCGGGTTTTCCAATCGCTCACAAGATAGATAGGTTCCGTCCGGAGTTAAAAAGAAGTCGACAATTTGTAAATACCAGCTGTCGCCGAACGTTGGTTTTTCCTTCAGGTGATCTGGCAGCGACCAATATTTTTGAATGAAAATGGGCCCCATAATCTCATGAAAGCTGCGTACCGAAATGATCACATCAAAAGAATGCTTAGAAAAATGATCGAGGAGCTCCATAAAGTCGATTCGATAAAAGCTTACGTTAGAAAGGCCAAGCTGCTTGGCCAACCGCTTGGCACACCTGATTCCATTTTCGGACTGGTCGACCCCGATGATTTCCGCATCAGGAAAAAGCTTAGCATACCAGCATGCCGACAATCCATTATCACACCCGATTTCCAAAATTCTATTTGGCTTTAATTGTTTTTGCTGGCTTACCCAGGTGAGCAATGACTTGTGAAAGGACATCGTCCACGATTCTGCTGCTAAACTAAATGTCAGAGTTTGATTCTTCACATCATATATGTTCCCTTTCCTTTTGCGGGAAATAAGCGGTTCCAGTTCCTCTGCCAAGACGGAATCTACAGCAGTGACGTGCTTCCAAAAGGCGAGCTTACTTTTGCATTCTTTGATTCCGAGTGAATTAAAATAGTCGTCAATATTGGGTTTCTTTTGTTTCGTCTCAATTGACATACAATTATCTCCAGTTTATTAAAATCATTACTTATTATTAGGACTTGGTATTAAAAATAGTTAGTATAATATTAATCGTTTTTTATTATTTTTTCAAAAAATTTTATCAATCAATATTGAAAAAGTGCCAGGGACGATCAACAGGTTGGTCGTTCCTAGCACTAATCAGGAAAAGCTTTAGCTCTTCTTTTGTTCTTCTTGATAAGCCTTCAACTGCTCTATCATCACGAGAAGCTCTGGTTCACTAATGGTTGGGTAGTCGTCAATTTTATCTCTTACGTATTTCAATTGGTCGGGCAGATCCGTTTTTTTATTTGAAAAAAGCGAGGCAACCGTTCCTGTTACAACACCTATTAAACCGATTCCGACGAACATAAGTACACTTGCAATTAATCGTCCAACAGTTGTCTCTGGATATAAATCCCCATACCCTACCGTTGTGGTGGTCACGACAGTCCACCACAGGGCATCACCATAGCTGTCAAAGCTAGGTTCAATCCAGGCCATTGGAATGGCTGTCAGAAATAACAACGCAATAACGGTTATAAATAATTTATCAAAACGGTATTTTTCAATCAAAAGATCTAGAAGCGAATTATTTCTTTTCACTACGAGGATGAGCCGGACCAAGCGGATAAGGCGGATTAAACGAAGGGTTCTAAATAATTGATCGACGGGTATTAGTGCAAGTAGTTCTATCGGGTGATTCTTGACAAATCCCCATTTATTTTTGCTTAACATCAACCGTATCACATAATCGACAGCGAAAAGCCCCCATATAAACCAGCCCAAAACATAATCTTCCCGCTCGGGCAATTCAGCGGACAAAGAAAAAATAATCAGACCCGCTAGCAGACATTCATAAACAAAACCAATCTTCCTTTTCAACTTACCTCCCCCCTTTCTAAAAGAAATTCCCCATTTACCTAATTAATATTAAGGGAAAAGCTTAGTAGAATACAAGATTTAATGATGCATGGGGACGGTTCTCGTGCATCACTTCCACTTTTGGAAATAAAACATATAACTATTTGTCTTACTATCTGTTATAATTGCTATGTTTTTTTATGGCTTTTTCATTTCAGGAGGTTCTCCTATGAATCAATTATTGCAATTAAACACGATATTTATCAGTATCATAATAGAAGCAATTCCTTTTATTGTGATTGGAGCTTTTGTGGCGGCTTTAATCGAAGTATTTGTTTCGGAGAATATGATTGTTCGTATCATGCCGAAAAATAAGATTCTTTCGGTGATAACTGCTAGTTTAGTAGGCGCAATATTTCCAGGCTGTGAGTGCGGGATTGTTCCCATTACGAAAAGATTAGTTGAAAAAGGTGTGGCCCTTCCGGCCGCGATTTCGTTTATGCTCACCGGTCCGATTATCAATCCGATTGTTCTTTTTTCAACGTATATCGCCTTCGGTAATAGCTGGACGATGGTTTGGTATCGTGCCGGGTTTGCCATCGTGGTTTCTATCTTAGTTGGGATTGTTCTTTCTTTTGTCGTTAAAACAAATCAATTGAGAATGAAAGCTGACGAACATGTTCATGTCCATGACCATTCGAAACAAAATACGAAGCAAAAATTGGTCAGCGTGATCACTCATACCATCGATGAATTTTTCCACGTTGGAAAGTACTTGGTAATGGGTTCGTTAATAGCTTCAGCGCTGCAAACCTATATTCCGACTTCGACATTGGCGACTCTTGGACATTCAAAAGTAGCGGGTGTTCTTGTCATGATGGCGCTGGCGTTCATTTTGTCAATTTGTTCTGAAGCGGATGCGTTTGTTGCTTCGTCTTTCAGAAACACATTTTCACAAAGTTCCATCGTGACGTTCTTAGTATTCGGTGCGATGGTTGATATCAAAAACCTGCTGATGATGTTCGGAACGTTTAAGCCAAAATTCGTCATCCTGCTTGTTTCGTTAATTTCAGCATTCGTATTTATCGGGTCATTACTACTGTAAAGGAGGGGGAAAAATGTTTCGCGTCGTGATTTTATTATTGTTTACCAACTTGTTTTTCTATTTACATTTATCAGGAAACATTTCTAAGTATATCAATATGAAGTATTCCTTTCTTTCCTACAGTATGATTTATGCGTTATTTTTCCTGACTATTGTAGAAGGAATCAGATGGTATCTTAAAGAGAAAAAGTCGGAGAAGCAATTGGAATGTGTTGAATGCCATCATGATCATGCACATGAACATGATCATGACCATAAAAAACCGTCGTTTGGGAAAAAACTAAAAAGAACAGTTTCTTATACGATGATTATTCTTCCCGCTTTGACAGGAGTGTTTTTGCCGGTTGCGACTCTTGATTCACAATTAGTTAATGCCAAAGGATTTAGTTTCCCTACATTAGAAGACGGGGCCGACCGTTATGGCATGCACCAAATTTTAAATCCGGACATGAGTAAATTTATGGGTCAGGATGCGTTTACGGAATTGGTTAAAAAGGAATTCAAATCGTATAAAGGAAATGACCATATTACCCTAACAGATGAGGACTATTTAAAAGGTCTGGAAGTCATCTATAACTATTCCGGTGAGTTTGTTGGGAAAACCGTAACGATGAAGGGTTTTTCATATAACGGTCCGGGGTTAAACGGCAACCAAATCTTTTTATTCCGGTTTGGGATTATCCACTGTATTGCCGACTCTGGTGTGTTTGGGATGATGATTCAATTCCCTGAAAATGTCCACATTCCAAATGATCAGTGGTACGAGGTTACGGGAACGGTGGACACGATGTATTACCAGCCTTTTAAAATGAAAATCCCTATTTTAAAAGTGACGGATTATAAAATTATTGAGCAGCCAAAAGATGCTTATGTTTATAGGAATAGTTTTTAATATAAAAAAGAAAGCTCCAAGCACTTTAAAAAGTCCTTGGAGCTTTCTTTTTCGAGTGGCTTCTCCACCTCTAATCAGAAAAGCCAGAGTGGAAAAACGTCTTTTTTCTATCGTAGCGTTCTAAGGCAACCAAAAATAACCTTCTCTTCAACAATTCATTTTCTAACAATTTATAATTTTTGTCTGCCATTTTTAGTAATGCCGTTATGTACCCCTCTATAATATTTTCATCACTAAGTTCCACCACATCCAATTCAAATTCTTTGTCACAAGCATAAGTAGTCAAATTGAAATCCCCCTAAAATATCTACTATTTTAGGCAGCTCAGCCATCGTAGTTACAAACCTTAGACCTGAAGCTTTGCGTCCCAACCTTTCGAGTGGTTTGCCTTTTTCTAAATAAACTAATTATTTATATTATATTACAATTTTTTCAAATATTACATAACAAAAATTTTTTCTGGCAAACATAACCAAGAAAAGTGACAGTTTTAAATTTGTTTCCATTGTTAACATCCCTGCCAGCTTTCGTATTGGCAGGGATGTTAAATAAAACTATAATTTTTTTAAACGTCCAGTTTGGATTTGAATTGATTACGTTATGAAAAAAATAATCGAATTGAATTCAATTCCTAAGATCTATCTTCTTACCACTTTTTCATTCTTTTTGCCTTCATCTATTGGCCCAGGTGCAATACTTTGGTCATTGGCTGTCAAATCGATGCCATAATCTTTAGCAAACACCATATGAGTTTCCACCAGCACGTCCTTTGAGTTTTCGTCTAAATTGAAAACCCTGGCACCGCGCAATCTGTTTCGATCAGCCCCCGAAAGGCCGTATGCACCAAAACCAGTGCTGCCGGAATAGCCGAGCAGGATTCCATAATAGTTACCCATATAAGTATTAACGTGGTCATGACCGCAGAAGACCCCCTTGACATCTCCTCTTTCCAGCATAGCTGAAAACATTCCGCTGTTGATTGGCCCCGGACATTCCTCTTCATTTCTTTCTCCAACGATTTTGTGTTTGTTTACAGCATTTGCGTGATCTGCATCCGTTCTTCCGTCCACACTTCCGAACCACATAAATCTATGTTCCCAGAGTGGGATATGAATAAATACAAGCGATGGAACCTTGTGCCCCCATTGCTGCTCCAGTTTTTTCGATGTCTCATAATACCAGCTGACCTGGTTCATACGAAGCCAGTCCCATGTCGGGTATCCTTGAAAATTTTGTCCCGCAATCGTTTGAGGGGCATATCTTCCACTGTCAAGCAGCCAAAGGTTGAATGCCGCATCTGTACCTTTAGAATTTTTGATAAGAAGATTCATGTTTCCAGTACCCGTAATGTCTTTAACCCCAGGTGTGTTCATATTGTATCGGTAAGACATATAAATGCCCAGCATGTCCTCCTCATTTAGGCCGCTTTTCGGAGTGGAATCCTCATCATGATTTCCGTATGTAATGGCCCACTTAATCCCTCTTTGCTCCATCGGCTGCGCCACATTGTTGATGGCTTGTTTCATTTCGGTAGGGGTGTCACAGCCCCCAGTGATGTTGTCTCCGTTAAGGACCACAAAATCCGGTTTCTCTGTATCAAGGACTTTTTCCATAAGCTGTATGGTACGGCGGTCAATATTTTCATCATCCTGTGTATCATTAAACTGCACGATCTTGAATTTTCCGTCTGGATTAAATTGAAGTTTCATATCATTATTTAATTCGGCATAAGCTGTCCCAGTAAACAAATCTTTTGGAAGGCCAGCTGCTCCCAGTGTTAAGGCGAGTGTACCTATTCCCCCTATTTTAATAAATTTTCTTCTGTCCATCTCCTTGTGTGAATCTAAATTACTCATAGCAAATCCTCCTCAAGTTTTTATGTGCACAGTTTAAAAAATATATCTATTAATAAAATAGCAAGGAGATTTTAATTCTCTATATGGCTTTTGTAAATTATTGATTATAAATTGGTAAAGAATTCAAGACATAAATAAATCCACCTGAGCCCAGCTACTCGAGGTGGATTTATTTTTATTAAATTCGCAATCAAGGTCAGTTGTTTCACATAAAAAACATGTGATTGGGCCACCCTGTTTTCATTTGACTATTTATTACTTATGTCACTTTTACAATGGTTATAAAAAATATTTGTCCCGTCCAGTTTTGAGTTAGACTCCTAAATCAGCATTCTATCTATATAGTTTTTACAGCACTAAAAGCTTGCTTCAATGCATTGGCCGCCTGGTTGATGGCGTTATGCGCTTCTGCCAGCACCCCTGGCATCCAGAAGAAGCCGTGAATCATTCCGTCATAGCGAGTCACTTCCACCGGTACACCTGCTGCTTTCAGCCGTTCTGCGTAGGCTTCCCCTTCATCGCGCAACGGATCAAAGCCTGCCGTAATCACCAGTGCTGGCGGAAGGCCGCTTAAGTCCTCTGCCAATAAAGGCGAAGCATACGGATTTTGACCATCCTCTTCATTTCGAAGATAATGATTCCAGAACCAGACCATTGTATTCTTTGTTAAAAAGTAACCTTCCGCATTATCACGATAAGAGTCCGTGTCATAAGCGTGATTTGTGACAGGATAGATGAGCATTTGATAGGCAAATGAAGGGCCTCCCTGTTCACGAGCCATCAAAGCCACAACTGCAGCAAGGTTTCCGCCGGCACTGTCACCGCCTACGGCAATCCGCTCAGGGTCCACTTGAATGGATGCAGCATTTTCCGCTACCCACTTTGCGGCCGCATAAGAATCCTCGGCAGCAGTCGGGAATTTGTGTTCCGGCGCCAAGCGGTAATCGACGGATACGACAACACACCCGGCTCTGTTTGCTAACATACGGCAAGGTACATCAACCGTATCCAGGTTGCCGATGACCCAACCTCCGCCATGGTAGTAAACCAATGCTGGGAATGGCCCTTCACCCGCCGGCGTGTAAATGCGAACAGGAATTTCCCCTTCAGGCACAGGAATCGTCCTGTTTTCTACTTTGGCTACCTCTTCAGGAGCACCTGCTAATAGACTAAAGTCACCCATCCTGGCAAGTTCAGGAGTAAGCAGCTCCATTGGCGGCGCACCGGCGGACTCTAATTGTTTTAAAATAAACCACGCTTGCGGATCAATGTTTGACATGAAAAATCCCTCCTTCACTTTGCTATCATCTGTGCTATCATGTGCTAGCACAGAAGTAAACCCTTCATAGCCTCTTGCTGCAATATCATCACAAATGATGCGATACAATCCAACTCCTCCGGCAAAGGCAAGGAATCCGCGCGGCTTGCCGTCGATATTCGCACCCATGTACCAGGAATCTGTTTTAGTTAGCAGAGACATGTCGGCAATAGCATGGCATTGCTGGCTCCAGAATGCTTCCGCCTTTTCAGTGGCCTCAAATGCTTCCAAATGATGCTCACGAAGATAATCAATGCAATCAGCAACCCAATCCACATGCTGCTCAATCGAAACCATCATGTTGCTTAGAACCGATGGGCTTTGCGGACCGGTCAGCATAAACATATTCGGGAAGCCGGAAGTGGCAAGTCCAAGATAGGTCTTCAACTCTGAGCCATCTGCCCACTTATCCTTGAGTGAGACATCGTTTTTTCCACGAATATCAATTTTAAATAAAGGTCCTGTCATGGCATCAAAACCAGTCGCAAACACAAGGACATCTAATTCATACTCGTTGTCTGTCGTCTTGATTCCATCTGGAGTAATTTCTATAATTGGCGCGGCCTTAATATCAACAAGTGAGACATTTTCTCGGTTGTAGGTTTCAAAATAGTTGGTATCTATGATAGGTCGTTTAGTGGCGTAGTAGTATGTCGGCATTAACTTTTGTGCTACTTCGGGGTCATGAACAATTTGTTTAATCTTGGAGCGGATAAAGGATGCGGCGGTTTCATTCGACTCTGGGAGCATGGCTATATCATTGTAGTTGTAGGTAAGTGTAAATAGTCCGCCCTCTTGCCAGGCTTTTTCATATAAACGTTCCCGTTCTTCTGGGGAATCCTCCAGGGCAGACCGCATTCGAGGTCCATACGGTACACCGTGCTGCGAGTAACGCATGAGTTGTTTAGTCTCATCATAATTTTCCCAAGTCTTCCTAATATCCTCTTCCTCAAGGGGATGATTTTGTGCCGGACAGCTATATTGCGGTGTCCGTTGAAAAACGGTGAGGTGACCCGCTTCTTTGGCAATAACCGGGATTGCCTGAATTCCACTTGAACCAGTTCCGATCACCCCGACACGCTTGCTGCTAAAGTCCAGCTTCTTGTGCGGCCATCTTCCTGTGTGGTACATCTCGCCCTTGAAGCTGTCTAACCCCTTAATTTTAGGGATGTTAGAAGAAGAAAGACAGCCTAATGCGGTGATAAAGTATTCAGCAACGACCAAAGTACCATCGTCCATGCGAATCTCCCAGTTCCGGTTTACTTCATTGTAGCGAGCGGCTGTTATTCTTGTCTTGAACTGAATGTCTCGCCTTAGGTCCAGTTTATCTGCCACAAAATTTATGTAGCTTAAGATTTCCGGCTGCTCGGCAAATCTGGATGACCATGTCCATTCGTTCAAAATCTCTTTTGAAAAAGTATAATTGTAGTAAATACTTTCGATGTCACAACGTGCACCGGGATAGCGATTCCAATACCAAGTGCCCCCAACATCATCTGCAGCCTCATAAACGCGAACCGAATACCCGGCCTCCCGGAGCCTATGAAGCATATACAACCCAGAAAAACCAGCCCCAACTACTACAGCATCAAACACACGACCACTTTGTTGATTCAATGCCATTTACAAATTCCTCCTTTGGGATATGGGGACGATTCTCATGTTTTACTATGTATTTTCCATGACCACCTGATTGAAACGGCATGATGCAACAGAACGTCCCCGCGCCAACTGTAAGCGCTATCAAATATATTCTTTCTGGATGATTAAAAGTCCTTTTAACAGAATAAATTTTTTGGGAGGATCGGTTATGGGATGGTTCCTGTGGTTCATTAGCCAGCACTACAACCACAAATTAAATATTTTTAAAAGTTTATCCTAAAGACAGTATAAAAAACGCTATAATTATAACAACATGCATATTTATCACAATTAAATTAGGATTCTTTGCTCTATAATAATAGAATAATACATTAATAGGAGGAGATTACCTTGCTTTGCGCGTCGGTAAACGGAGTCAATCTCTACTATGATCGATTAGGCAGCGGCGATCCGCTCGTACTCATTCATGGGTTGGGGGAACGAAAAGAAGGCTGGAAATTTCAACATGAGCTGGCCGAACACTTCGATTTAATTATCCCCGATTTACGGGGCTTTGGAAAAACCAGGTGTTCAGAAAGTCAGGAAATAACCATTAACGCGTTTGCAAGAGACATTGTTGAATTATTGGATCAATTAGGCTTGAACGAAGCGCATATCCTTGGCTTTTCAATGGGCGGTATGGTTGCTCAGGAAATTTATAAGATACGTCCGGAAAATATAAAGTCTCTCATCCTTGCAAACACTCTTTTTTATGTGCCGAAGTGGTTAAAAAAACTATTGCTGCGGACAAACAAAAAATTTACAAGTAACTTGACGATTGAAAAATTCCACACAGGAGCGACTTCGAGATGTTTGCATGATAAAAATGAAGAAACCGTTCAAAAAGTCATGCCTATCTGGTCCGAACATCTTGACGGATTTCTTCCAGGAGTACGCGAATGTTTGGAAATTGATTATCGGCAAACATTGAAAAAAATGAATGTTCCCACTTTAGTCATTTCCTGTCAGAATGACAGAATTTGTCCCCCCTTCAATCAAAAAAGAATGCATAAATTAATACCAAACTCCAAGTTTTATACGATCAAAAAAGCGGGCCATGTGGGGAAAATTGAAAGGACAGATGAATTTAATCGTGTGGTATTACACTTTTTAACATCTGGCTCTGCCTGAAAGTATAAGTGGATGGGGACAAACTCCTTTAGAAAAAAAGATCAAACAAAATTTGAAAGACCGAACATGCAGTCCATGTCCGGTCTGATTTCATCTTAGGTGTCAACTCAAAAACCATGTACCAAGAATGATGCACAAGAACCGTCCCCATGCATCACCCTTTTAAATACTTGTCCAAATTCCTACACTTTTTATTTCCTTATATTCAGGTTCCCACATGGCTTCGGTAACTGCTTGCTTCACATTTTTAATGTCCTCCTTTGCAATTCCTTCGTTTATAGCAGCATTGGCTACTTCAACGGCTACGTATTCTGATACTTCGTGCAGGTTTTCAACGGATGGCAGGAGCGACGCACCTGGTTTACTAGTGTCTGTCATTTTGGCAACGGCATTAGCTGCGGCTGCAAACATTCCTTTTGAGATGATTTCAGCTTTTGCCACGATAGCTCCAAGTCCAAGCCCTGGGAATACAAATGCGTTGTTTGCCTGCCCAATTTCGTAGGAAACTCCCTTGTATACAACAGGATCAAACGGGCTGCCAGTTGCAATTAACGCCTTTCCTTCCGTCCATTTGATTAGGTTTTCTGGGACTGCTTCAGCCAGTGCGGTTGGGTTGGACATTGGGATGATAATTGGCCGTTCAACATGCTTGGCCATTTCTTTTACAATTTCTTCAGTAAATGCGCCCGCTTGTCCTGAAGTACCGATCAAGATGGTTGGTTTTACCTTCTGGACTACTTCGCTTAATGAAATGATGCCATCCTCATTCCGATCCCAGACCCTCACTTCTTCCGCATTCCGCAAATAAGGTTTCTGGAAATTCAAGACGTCTCCGGATTCGTCAGTCAACAACCCCCGGTAATCAATTGGCCAGAAACGGTCATAGGCCTCTTCCCTCGTTAAACCTTCAAGAATCATAGCATCTACCAGTTGGTCAGCGTTTCCAATGCCGGCCGACCCTGGTCCGAAGATTACAATCCGCTGATCCTTCAGATATGTGCCTGTGACTTTCAAGGCAGACATAATCGCAGCAAGGGTAACCGCACCTGTTCCCTGGATGTCATCGTTGAAGGTAAGAATTTTGTCACCATATTTGGCCATGATGTTGCGTGCGTTCACATTTCCAAGATCCTCCCAGTGAAGAAGCACTTCAGGAAAAAACTTTCTCGCTGTATGGATGAATAAATCAATGAACTCTTCATAACGCTCGCCGCGGACGCGGGCGAATTTGTTTCCGATATAGATAGGATCAGAAATCAACGTCTGGTTATTCGTGCCAACATCTAGCACGACTGGCAGAACGCGGCTTGGATCAATACCGGCAGCTGCTGTATAGACGGCAAGTTTACCGATGGCGATATTAATGCCGCCTACCCCTTGGTCCCCTATCCCTAGAATGCTTTCCGAGTCGGTAACCACAATTAAATCAATCCCATTTTTAGGAAGTTCAAGATTATAAAATGCCGTTTCAATGCCTTCTAGGTCATCGATGGAAAGATACAAACCACCAGGGCGACGGTAGGTATGGGAATAGGTCTCTATCGCTTCGCCTACAGTCGGAGTATAAATAATCGGAAGCATTTCTGCTAAATGCTCCTTCAAAAGACGGTAAAACAAAACAACATTGCGGTTATACAAATCATAAAGCACGCCGTTTTTGAACAGATTGGTGGTCCTCATCGAATATTGCTCATAGACCTTTTTCACCTGTTCCTCAAGCGTGAGCACCCGAGGTGGCAGCAAACCATCGAGTCCAAGATCCTCCCTCTCTTCTTTCGTAAAAGCCGTTCCTTTATTCAAAAAAGGATTAGAAAGAACTTCTTTACCTCTAAGCGATGTAATAATCACATGTTCAGGAACATTCATGGATTCTCCCTCTTTCTAAAGTCTCATTTATCAATAGGTTGATGCATGGGGACGGTTCTCATGCATCATTTACGAGATGGATGATGTATAAGAACGGTTCTCTTGCCTCATTTTCAATAAAAAATGTGGCAAGAGAACCGTCCCTATGTTTCATATTGGGAAATTTTTTGGAATTTAATGGTACATTCATCAGGATATCAAATATCAGTATTTTTTTCATATACTAGTGAGTTTCCAAGTTTAGTATAATGGTAATACACCAAGATTTACCTTAGGTCCAAAAAATTAGGCTTAAGGAGAGTGAGAAACAGGTGTTAGTAAACATTATTTTCTCTTTATTAATTGGTGGGACAGTTGGTATTTTGGGACATGTTCGGAAGCATGGGAAAATTATTATGCCGCGCCGAACTAAAAAGTTTCTTTATCTCGGGTTTCTTGAGGAAATGCTTCTAGGTGCCATTGCTGCGCTTCTTCTCGTTTTTTATACCGCTCCTAATTCCTTTATCGAGAATATCTTCTTCTCGCTAATTGCCGGAATTTTAGGTGATGCAGCACTTACAAGTTATAAAATTATCAGACAGCACAATGAAGAGAAAGCAAAATCCAACAATCAATAACGGCAAAGGAATACTTTTCAACCCCACAGCATCAGTCTTAACTGATGCTGTTTTTTGTTATTCAATCCATTATAAACACTGGCTTTATCTACATAAGTAATTTTGTAATGAATTGCTAAAGGGAGACAAAAACTAACAAAAATATTTCAGTTAAAGGAGTTAGGACATGCAATTAAAAGCACCCGAACCGTTTACCTTTGAAAGCGGCGACCGCGCAGTTTTGCTTCTTCATGGTTTTACCGGCAACACAACAGATATACGAATGTTAGGCCGTTTTTTAGAAGAAAAAGGCTACTCCTCCCATGCGCCCCTAGATAAAGGACATGGCAGCGCCCCGCCTGAAGAGCTTATGAACTCCACATCGGATGATTGGTGGAAAAGTGTATTGGAGGGTTATCAGCTGTTAAAAAATAAAGGCTACGAAAAAATCGCAGCAGCGGGAATCTCACTTGGTGGAGTTTTTTCTTTAAAGCTCGCTACCGAGGCCCCGCTTGTTGGTGTTGTCCCGATGTGTGCACCATTGGGATTCAAAAATAAAGAAACACTGCCGAACATGGTACGTGCCTATGCTAAACAGTACAAGGAGTTACAAGAAAAGACAGAACAAGAGATCAATAGCGAATTGAGTGCATTTCAGGATAACAGTATGCCGGCGGTCGAAGGTTTACTGAGGATAGTATCCGATGTTTCCTCTCAGCTGCATAAAATAAAAGTCCCAACTTGCATCGTTCAAGGCAGGCTTGATGATATTATTGATATGGAAAGCCCGCAAATCATATTCAACGGGATTCAATCTGCCAAAAAAGAAATCAAGTGGTATGAGAATTCGGGCCATATCATTACACTCGATGATGAACGAAATCGTGTCGAGGAAGATGTGTTTCAATTTTTGGAGCAATTGAATTGGGAAAATGATGAACAGATTATCCCTTCTATTCAAGAAACGGAAGCACCGCAAATATGGTGGTAATTTTTAAAAGGTGCCGGGCACTACTCTTAAATGGGTGGTGCCCGGCACTTTTTTGCTTTAATAAAGGAAATTGGATTGGTTTTAAAGAAATTGTATGAAGGACTATTTTTACAGGGAGGACTGTGGATGAAAATCGCGATTTTGTCAGATATTCATGAAGGCTTGAATCGAAAACGGACTCAGAGCCAAATCATGGATGTTTTGTATAAATGGATAGAAACCAATCGGCCCGATGTGTTTATGATCAGCGGTGATATGACAGCGGGTCCGGATAAAAGCCTTGCTCTTTTGAATCAGCTTCAACATGACTTTCCGAAGACTAAGTTCTTATTTGTGCACGGCAACCATGATGTCTATTATGAAGATTCGCAGGCTGCTTATGAAAAATTGCTTCAATTCCCCGGGAATCTTGGAAATGGCCCGGTTGAATTAAATGGGGACTGGGTAATTATTGGTGATGGCGGTTGGTATGATTATAGTTATCAAATTGAAGGGTACACGGAAGAACAATTTAGGATCGGCACGTTCAACGACTTTACCTGGCCGGATAAGCTATATGCCCTTTGGCCAGGTTCGGATGGCGAAGAAACGGACCGCTACGTCCAAAAGCTGGAGAAGTGGCTGCACGAGTATCGCGGGAAAAATATCATCATGGTCACCCATGTCGTTCCCTTTCAAAAATTCTTGCAAGTGAAGAATGACCCTTCTTGGGACTTTTTCAACGCCATGATGGGCAGTGAACGCTTTGGTGAATTGGCATTGAAATATGGTGTGAAAAAATATATTTTTGGGCATATCCATACCAGATACCATGAGCACTATAACGGAATCGAAATGATCTGCAACCCGTTAGGATACTATCCACATGAATGGAATCACCAATCAGTGGAAGAAGAGATTTTTTCGACAATCAAAGTCATTGAGATTTGATGTCCCCTGTTGACTAGAAAAAGCCGTTTTTTCTCCATTGCTCGAAAAAACAGCTTATATTATTTATCGATTCGGACGCTTATCCACCGGCATTTTAACTTTATAATCTGTCCTAAAAAAACTATAAATAGGCCCTGACGATTTTGAATGCACAACGGTTGTTGCGGACGCGGGATTTCCAATATTTAAGGATATCGTGACATGATCATCGTTCGGGTAATTAGGATCATAAATATTAATAGACAGACTGTTCTCATTCAAGTGATACCCATAGGCAAGAACCTGATGATTTTTTCCAAACTGAAAAGGATTGAGGGATTTTATTCTTACCAAACCAAGCGGTGATAGCTTTCCATGATCAAGATCATTTTTTATACTTGGCCATTCCTTTTTTATCATTCTCCAAGACCTTCCGTGCGGTGCAGCCCCTATTTTACTAGCCATTGTTTCATCATCCCGGAGTACAGGATTCATCAAAACTAAATATTTTATAAAACCCAAGGGCAAATTTAAACTATCAATCTGCCGGTTAACGATATAGTCAAATAACGGACCAGCGGATGGGGCTGTCGGATTAGAGGGGATTGGCATGTTTGCTTCAAAGTAGTCCATGACAGCAAAAACCATTCCGCCACAAAGGCCAAAAGATGCATCACCAATTGTAATCTGCCTACCCAAAATATCAAATTTCTTTATCGGAACATTTGGAAAGCTGTTTCCGAATTTAAATCCAGCTGAGCTTGGTCGAAACTCTGATAAGTTTGGCATGATGACTTCCCCCTATTGCATGTAAATAAATAAAAACATATAGCCGGATCGTCTACAAAATTATGCATTTCTCCGAATCCCATAAATAATTATTAAGAAAGAGCATTTCTAGAAAGGAGTGAGGGAAAATGATTATTTATGAGCAGGAAGACAGCTTTATTATGATAAAACAGGATGACCACGCCAGGATATCAGGCATATTTGCACAGTCCTGGAAAAATGATTATTTTTACGGAATGGATTTAAAAGACGAAGTGGTTCTAGCCATAAGTGAACACGATCGCGGCTGGATTGAGGCTGATGAATGGCCTTTATGGAATGACGAAAAAGACAAACCATACTCATTTATCGATCACCCCATGACGTTAAAGACTGCTATTTATAAAAAAGGAATTGATGAAGTAGAATTAATGAGCAAGTATGCCAGTCTTCTCTGCAGTTTGCATTTTGTTTCTTTTCTGCAGAACGAAGTCCATCCCCTTGCAACGGAATTTGTGACGGATGAAAGAAAAAGGCTCCAGTTCCTATTTAAGGATTTGGGAATCAAGGGAAATAAGGACATGGAAAACCTGTTCATGTATCACCTTAAAATCCTAAAGTTTTGTGATAACCTCTCCCTCTATATCTGCCTGAACGAACCTGGGGTTGAAAAAGCAGATGAGCACCCCTTTTTCCGAAACGGATTTCCGGAAGCGTTTTCATTCGCAAATGACCAACCCATCCATGCACACTGGACGGATCGGGAAACAGTTGAACTTTCACTCTCTCCTCTCTCCAAGCAGTTACAGGTTTATTTACCTTTTAAGGAAGTTAACAAAGAAGAAATAATGCTAAACGGTCTATTGAAAGCTTATGCTGAAACACAAGAAACGATTAGAAAAGTCACGTTCTGATGCACGGGGACGGTTCTCATGCCTCATTTACGCTAAAATGTGAGGCAAAAGAACCGTCCCCATGTTTCATCCAGGACTTTTATTTGCGAATTCAACTCTTTTATTTTCGCTTTTGCTTTTTATATTTGCGAATCTTTTTTTTGCAACAATTTTTTAGAAAAGATTTTAGCTTTCATGAACAATTTTGTTTTTTTGAGGACTTTCAAATGAAATAGTAAAAGTGGTGCCTTGATTCAAGTTGCTATTCACATGAATTGATCCCTTATGGTTTTGGATAATCTTATAGCTCACCATTAGCCCTAAGCCATTCCCATCTTGCTTTGTCGTAAAAAACGGCTCTCCGAGTTTTTTAATCTGTTCTGTCTCCATCCCTATTCCTTCATCCTTTATGGTGATTACTATATTTTGCGTTGTCCTTTCCAGCAAAATATATATCTTACCTCCAGAAGGCATAGCCTCGATAGAATTCTTTAGTAAATTTAATAACACTTGTTTTAATTGATTTCTTTCGCCAGAAATGATGACATCCTCTATGGGAAATTCGTATTCAATTTCCACATTTTTCAGATTTGCTTCCGGCTCAAGAAACTTAATCACACTGGTTAAGATATTATTAATATTACATTCATTATATTGAATCTGATGTGGCTTAGCAAAAATCATCAATTCACTTACAATGAAATTAATACGATCAATTTCATCAAGAATAGTGTCCGTATAGTAGTAAGGTTCTTTTCCATTTTGATTCATTAGTTGTACAAATCCCCTAATGGTTGTTAACGGGTTTCGAATTTCGTGGGCTATGCCAGCAGCCAATTCTCCAATCATCGAAAGTTTCTCGGTATTGCGTAGCGTTTCTTCTGAATTCCTTTTTTCAGTAATATCATATTGAATGGAGATATGTTTATAACGCTCTCCATTTGAATCAACAAACGGAATGATTGTTGTATCTAGCCAATATTTTGTCCCATCCTTCGCTTGATTAAGAATTTCGCCCTTCCATACATTTCCACTTTCAATTGTTTCCCATATTTCATGGAAGAAAGCTGGCGGATGAAAGTGAGAAGAGTATATATCGTGTGTTTTCCCTATTAATTCTTCTATTGTATATTGATATAAATTGCAAAATTTATCATTTGCATATAAGATTTTATCTTCGTGGTCAGATATTGCAAAAATGGTCGCTTCATTTAAGGCCCTCTCTAAATCTGCATACTCTCTAAGTGTCATTTTTAAATCCTCTTTCGACTCATCTAAGGCAATTTTAATGTCTGACATCTCCACAGAGTAAATATTCAATAGAGTTTTGGAAATAAGCTGGAATAAATATTCAATTATTTTTATCACTTCAAAGTAGTTTTTTATGGAAATCCGCTCATGAAGCACTTCTAGTTCAAGCAAATCGATAATTGAATATCGAGTTAAGTACAAGAAATGGATAGATTGATCCAACGAAGCTTTAGATTTTATTAATTGAAGACCAAAGACTTCCACAAATTTTACAAAGTTCATTTTGTGTTCTTCAGTCTGGCTAATTAAGAACTCTCCTATATGAATGAATAAGTTTTCCACTGAATGGCTTGGAAAATCCAATTCCTCAAATATGGGGTTGAAGAAATTATCTTGTCCAAATGGTGATTCGATTCTTTGAAAAATTTCCCCACTCAATTCTTTTATCTTTGAACCAATATACTCGTAATGTTTGCTCATCTTATCCCTCATAAAAAAGTAATATTATACTTAAATATTAGACACAATTTTACTAAATTCCTCTTTTCGAAAAAATTTCGACAGGTGATGGCATTGCTTTTTTAATTTGTGCTTGGTTTATTTTCTTATAATGTTATGGCTTTTTGGAAAAATAACATGGAGGTGATGGAAATGGATCTAAATAGAGCCAAGGAAATATTGGCAGCAGAAAATGAAATAGCGGTTCAGTACAACGGTATTCCAGTTTGGATTGAAAGCATTGAAGACACTTCGAGTATGGCGTTAGTTTCCCAAAGAGGGACCCATGATGAAAAGCGGCTGGTTTCAATTGATGGTTTGGCGGAGAAATGAAAAGAATGTTAAGTGAAAGGCTGAATCGTAATGGCGATACAGCCTTTTTATTAGAGGAACGGTTTTACTACTTTCGCAGACCCACGAATTTTTCATGCTCTTCTTTTATCAGAAGAATGAATTGCTCCCTTTCCAAATCCATACTAATAATTTTTTTAACATTAGTTTCGTTGCTTAAAAAGCGCTTCACTTTTCGGTTGTTATAAATAATATATTGGTATCGATAATCTTTTTCTAGCTCTGAAAACCAAGCTTCGTCTTTTAACCGGATCATGTTCTTTTCAAACTTGGCGGTGGGGTTGGGGATTAAATGTTCAATAATTTTGCCTGCAATATCTATTAATAAGTCAATGATGAGAATAACTCTCCCCCCTCCGAAAAACTCAACTACTCCCAAGCTTCTATATTTTACCATACAAACCAAAAGACCGTACATGCAGAAACATGTCGGTCTGATATTCGGCAGATTCCTTAAAGGACCATAAAATGATGCATGAGAACCGTCCCCATGCCTCAAACTGAGTGGATCCAATCGGCGATATCTTTGAAAACTTGGCTGTCTACTTTCTGGGCAACCTTGTACTCTTTTTGGACTTTTAGGATATTACCATAGATAGCTGGCATAAATAGGTGATTTAGGTTTGGGTATAGTTTAAATGTTACATTAGGCTTTTGATCCAATTGCTTTTTGTAAGCTTCAAAATCATCTTCTACGGTTGATTGAACATCTTTTTCGCCTTGCATGATTAAAACCGGTTTATCCAAGTCCTTAAGATAATCAATGGCTGGGTGTTCACCCATTTCTTTAAGATAATAAGCTTTAACGTGTTTCCCTAAAACGGGTGTTGATTTTGCCTCTTCATCTGTTAGGTTGTAAATGTTATCAAACTTAGATGATAAAGCGGCTACCTGCTTTTTTGCAATGAATCTTATAACCCTGTTCAACGACTTTAATGCAAGGTCATTTTGTGTCATCATGATTTCTTCTAATTTTCGTGGTGATCCAGCCATAATGATAATGCCGGCAAAATTTCCGCCTTCCGCGTCAATTCTTGGTGCTAACATCCCCCCCATACTATGGCCGATGATAAATATTTTATTAGAATCAATCCGTGGATCATTTCGTAACAAATCAGCAGCGAGTATGGCATCTTCAATGGTTTCTTCTCTAACAGACAAACCATTATCGTTTTTCAACTCTTTACCGTAAACGAAGGTTCTCTTGTCATAGCGAAGGACGGCAATTCCTCTTTCCAACAAACCTTCGGCAAATTCTTTAAAAATATAATTATTTCCTACTTTGCCGTCCATATTACTTGGGCCGGAACCGTGCACCAAGATCACCGCTGGAATGGTACCATTCCTCTCTTCAGGAATGGTCAACATCCCATTAAGCGGGTACTTTGTTCCTTCGCCAACCACAATTTTTTCTTCAACCATTTTATGTCCCTCCACCATTTATCTCAATTTAATCACTAGGCATTTTTGTTTTAAAAGATAGTTCGTTTGGCCCATTGCACAACACAGGATTATTTTACCATAAAATTAAGATTTTGTTAGATTGTTAGAAGAAATTAAACAAAGACTTGTACGGCATGCGCGGTATTCGAACTTGAGTTGTGATTGGCTGCCAAAGTCCTTTATATGTACTTTTTTAATATCCCTTTCTTCGAAGGTGTGCTTATATAAAAATTATATACAACTTTTACCTAATAATTTATAATTTTCCTAATAGATTTGGAATTTATTTTTTAAAACTAAAAGGAGAATAAAACACACATGTCTATTTCATTGCGACCGATAACTAACGAAAATTGGGAAGATTGCATTGAGTTGCAGGTTGCCCCCCATCAGCAGACCTTTATTGCCTCAAATTTATATTCACTGGCAGAGTCTAAATTTGAGCAATCCTTTGTACCGATGGGAATTTATTTAGATGATCGGATGATAGGATTTCTGATGTACGGCAAGGACCCCGAGGATGGCACCTATTGGATTATTCGCTTTATGATTGACCAGTCCTTCCAAGGAAAGGGTCATGGCCGAGCAGCTTTATCGCAAGCCATAACTTATCTTGCAAAGCTCGATGACTGCAGCGACTCCATCATCCTCGGCGTAAAAGAAGAAAATACAGACGCCAATCGATTTTACCAAGCATTAGGGTTTCATGATACCGGGCGTAGGGAACATGGAGAAATATTGTTAGAATATGTGTGGTGAGACATGGAATGAAACATGAGGACGGTTTTCATGCTTCATTTACCTCTGCCAATAACCTTCAAATATCAAATAAAGTGATGGCTCAAGTCGGAAATTCCATTGAATGGATTGTTACGTAGTTTAAAATTCTGTCTTCCAGTTTGAAAAATATTAGAAAAGTAGAGTAGTCCATTTTTTGAACGGACTACTCTACTTAAAAAGATAGTCTAACATTAAGGTCAAACTGAATATATTGAGGCTGTTGTTTGATTCTTTATGACCTCATCGTATTAGGCAAGAAAAGCGCAATTTCAGGAAAAATATAAATCAAGATTATAAGAAGTAAAATTGGAATCATGAAAATCAATGCGCCCTTGAATATATCAACCAATTCTAAATCATCTGAAACACCTTTTAGTACGAAACAATTCATCCCTACAGGTGGGGAAATTAAGGCCATTTCTACTACAAGGACAATGATGACTCCAAACCAAACTAAATCAAATCCTGCCATTTTGAGAACTGGCATAAGAATAGGAATAGTTACCACCATCATTGCAAGAGTATCCATTAGCGCTCCCAAAATAATGTACATTATGATGATTAATATAAAAATCATTGTTGGTGTTAGATTCTTATCAAATAGGAAATCAGCCAATAAAATAGGAAGACGAGTAATAACCAAAACATAGTTTAAAATAAATGCGCCCATTAAAATAGCAAACATAAATCCTGTTGTTTTTATCGTACTGAAAATAGCCTCAGCAAATTTATGAAATGTTAGTTTTTTCCTTATTAAACCAATAATAAATGCACCAAAAGCACCCACCCCTGCTGCTTCAGTTGCAGTAAATAATCCGAGATACAGGCCGCCAATAACTATTAAAAACATTATGATAATACTAATATTTGACTTTAAAGAAATAAATCGCTCTTTCCAGCTAACACTTACATCTACAGTATTTGATACCAAACTCGGCTTCACGATGACGCTAATGACAATTGTTAGCATAAAGAAAATAGTCAACAATATACCAGGAATAACACCGGCTGTTAAAAGGGCACCTATGGATTGTTCTGTAATCATTCCATAAATGATAAACGTGGTACTAGGGGGAATTAAAATACCCAATGCGCCGCCTGCCACAATGGACCCACCGGTTAAACTTTTACTGTATCCTGCTTTTAACATTTCCTTGGAAGCAATGACTCCCATTGTTCCTGTATTTGCGACACTCGAACCGGAGGCAGCCGCAAACATAGCCGAAGAACCAATCGTTGCTAGTCCGAGTCCACCTTTAAACTTTCCAAACCATTTTCGAAATGTATCAAACAATTCTTCACTTATACCAGCTGTATATAAAAACTGCCCCATCAATACAAATAAAGGGATCGTCGAAAGAGTATAGCTATAACTCTGATACCATACGATACTATCAATTGATGTCATGAGGGTATTCCATCCCTTTAGATAAATGATAGCTAATGCTGCAGGAATTGCCATAGCAATAGCAATCGGGATTCGCATGAACATTAGAATAAAAACTGAAATAATAACGATTACTCCAACCACTTCCACTGACATTTTCTCACTCCTCCTTATGAAAAGCTACGAACTGATTTCATTAACCTTAAAAGGGCTTCTAATCCCCAACCGCTAAAACCGATTATGATGAAAATCTTAAAAGGATAAAAGGGGATTTTTAATAGATCAGAAGCCTGTAAAAAGTTCATTCTTGAAATAAAAACCCAACATATTAAGAAACAAAACAAGAGCATTAATAATTGGGAAATAAAGTTTACTGTAGCTTGGATACGGGGAGGAAGTTTATCTACAATTAGCCCAATTGAAATATGCGAATCAGATTGTTCAGTTAATGCAAGTGAACCCATAATGAGTAAGACCATCGTAAACTGAACTAACTCAATATCTCCAATAACAGGATGTCCTGAGGTTCTGGAGATGGAAAAATACGTAACTGCTAACATCATGAGAGTAAGAGTAAAAAAAGATACCCATTTATTGATGTTGGTGATGAATTGTATAACCTTCATTAAAAGCTGCATGACTCTACCTTCTTTCATTAGAAATTCAGAAAAGAAGAAGGATCTTTTGAATAGAAAACTGCGTTATTCAAAAGATCCTATTCCAATTGTTTCAAACCAACAAAATGGTACGTTTTATCTTAAAAGTTAAAAAGGAAGTTCAACGCCCTCTTTTTCGATTAATTTTTCAAATTCCTTTAATATTTCGTCACCAGGATATCCCTTTTTATTTGCCTCTTCCGCCCAGTGATTCCATATTTTCTCGCTAGGTTTTTTAAAAGCCTTTAATTCCTCACTACTTAATGTAGTCACCTGACCGCCCTTGCTTTTTACTTTCTCACCATATTCTTTCATGGCTGCATCAGCTTGGCTTTTGTACATTTCCCCAGTCATTTCACCTAACTTGGGTCCTAATTCTTCAACAAATTGCTGCTTTAGATCATCAGGGAGTTTATTAAGAGCTTCCGTGTTCATTAAAAACAAGAGCGTAGTGGCACCTAAGTCAATTTTTGTTAAATACGGGGCAACTTCATATAATTTAAGTCCTACGGCACCAACTGATGTATAGGTTGTTTGGTTAACAGTATTCTTTTCTAACGACTCATAAATTTGTTCAAGCCCTAGGGATACTGGTACGCCACCCCAGCCTTTAACAGTTTCGATTCTTTCTGATCCTTGAGCAATAATTTTCTGCTCCTTGACATCTTTAATGGATTTAACGGGTTCCTTACTATACAGCTGATAAGAGTCCGTAGAGGATATTGACAAAAGAGTGGACTCCTTAAATGCGTCTTTCATATACTTGTCGCTAAGTTGTCCCAAAACATCTGCCTTAACCTTTGGATCAGTAATCCCAAATGGTAAATCACCGATGGTTAATGGGTAAAGATTACTGTCAAGATGAAGACCCGGGCTTACATACCCAATATCATAAACGCCGCCCTTTATATCATCATAAGCAGTGGCCAAAGTTCCAAGAGCCCCACTATTATAAATTTCAATCTTTATTTTTCCATTTGTTTCTTTTTCTACGAGATCAGCCCAAGGCTTTACAACATCCGTATGAAATTTATGGGTGGCTGGAATTTGCACGTTAAAGCTTAGTTTGTATACTTTCTTATCTCCGGAGGTTTCTTTTGAACCTGCTTCATTTGCTGACTTCCCGCACCCCAGTAAACCAATTGAGATAATGAGTATTATGGTAATCAAAATAGTAAATTTTTTGGACACGAGGCTTCCTCCCTTTTCATTCGAACATGTGCAAATTAAATTATTAATCGATGACAAATCTTCAAACTAGTTTTATTCATCAAACGCATTTAATGCATTTACACCATGTGCCAAAGCAGAACCAGCCTTTAATGCTGTTGCTACCATAATAGCTTCAGCCACTTCTTCCTTACTCGCTTTCGACCTCTTTGCTCCTTTAATATGGATATCAATACAATATGGGCAGCCTGTGGTATGAGCAACAGCAACGGCTATTAGTTCCTTTTCCTTTACACTTAGCAATCCGGATTTTAATGCTTTTTTATCAAAATCTACAAATGAAGCAAAAATGTCGCCATTAAGAGTAGAAAACTCTTTTAATCTATTAAAATATGATTTCTTAAACAACTCTTCATCATCTACATTGTCATAACTATTTAGTGCGTTTACACCATGTGCAAGCGCCGAACCCGCTTTTAATGCAGTTGCTACCATAATAGACTCAGCCATTTCCTCTTTTGTTGTTCCCTGGGATTTCGCTTTTTGTACATGTACATCAATGCAATAGGGACATCCTGTGGTATGAGCAACAGCTATAGCTATTAGTTCTTTCAATTTTGAATTTAGCTGTCCACCTTTTAAAGCAAGGTAATCAAATCTGACAAATGCCTTAAAAGTATCAGGAACTAAGTCACTAAATTCTCCAAGACGTGAAAAATATGATTTTTGGTATAAACTATCATTACTCATTTTTTATTTCCTCCTTAAGTTATCTTTAAAAAATCTGCTTATTTTCTTTTGCTAGAAACAAATTTATCTATTTCTTCTCGAGCTTCCCCATATAGCATCATTTGTTCTTGGAGTTCCGGCTCATAAAAGAGAAGATTTTCAAATCTTGGGGTTGCTGCATTGACGATTTTTTTGGTTAATCGAATAGGCGAAAATGGACTTCTGCTCAACTTGCCTATTAATTCTTCTGTTGCAGCCGTTAATTCTTGTAATGGAACTACTTTATTTACTAATCCAATTTTTAAAGCTTCTGATGCATCAATTGCCTCACATAACATAATAAATTCCTTCGCCTTAGCGGGGCCAATCAGATTGACCAATCGAGGAGTCCCCCCTCCAGAGAAGAACAATCCGCGTTCGACCTCAGGAAGACAGGCTGTTGCATTGTCTGCCATAATCCGAAAATCACAGACCATGGCAAGAGCTAGACCAGCGCCATACATGGGACCATTTATCGCCGCAATGGTAATTTGATCGAGTGCATCAAACTTTCTTAAGAACTCATGTCTTGTGATTTGATCTTCCCTTATGAATGAAGAGCTAAAAGAATTACTCTCAATTCCTTGTAAAACCTCATTCATATCGGCACCAGCCGAAAATGTCTTACCATTGCCAGTGAATACGATAAATTTATAATCTGTATCTTTACGAACCTCAGTAATGATGTCGTCAAGTTCTTCGTTCATTTGTTTATTCATAGCATTCGCTTTATCAGGTCGATTGAAAGTAACCTTTAGAACTGGTTTTCTCCATTCTACCGATATAGTTTGATAGTCTTTCAATTCATCCTCCCCCTTCAAATTTAAATTCTTCTATCAGCAAATTCCCAGTATGGTTCACGTAACACTTTTTTATCAACTTTACCGTAATTTGTTAAAGGGAATTCCTCTACAATTTGAATAGACTTTGGCACCTTATATTTTGAGAGATTAGTTTTGCAATATTGCATTACATTTTCAACATTCAATTGGTTGTTTTTAGGGATAATAAAGGCGGTAACCGCTTCTCCCCAATCCTTATCTGGAACTCCAATAACAGCTACCTGACGGACATCTGGGTGCTTTTGAATGACATTTTCTACCTCTGAAGAATATACATTCATGCCACCACTGATGATCATATCTTTTTTCCGATCCAATAGATAAAGGTAGCCCTTTTCATCCATAACTCCAACGTCTCCGGTGTGCAGCCAGCCATCTTTCAATGTTTCGGCTGTTTTCTCAGGTAATTTGTGATATCCAATCATATTTGTCAGCGCTTTCACAGTGATTTCACCTTCAACACCACGACTTACTTCAAGTCCATTTTCATCGACAATTTTAATTCTGCTCATGATCGTTGATTTACCGCAGCTTTGTAATATTTTTGTATCTTCGCCGTCGATGCGATGATCATACTTTTTCATCCAAGTGGCAGCACTTTGAGTTTCAGTTAATCCATAAATTTGAAGAAATACCTGGCCGAACATCTCCAACCCTTGCCTCAATCGGGCGGCAGTAATTGGTGCAGTCCCATATTGAATGGTTCGAATGGAACTAACGTCAATTTCCTTGTCTTCCATAAAATCAAATAACCGATAGAGTGTTGTTGGAACAGCACTTAGAAACGTAATCTTATTTTTTTCAATATGTTGAAGGACGTTTTCCGTATCAAATTTACTTTCAATATAAATTTGAGCCCCTTTCACCAAACCAGCGTACAAATAAAGTCCTGCAGCGTGAGGAAGTGGTGTGGTCAATAGGATTTTTTCATCCTCTCTCATATTTGTTTCAAGAATGATGGATAGAAATGTAAGAACTGTTCCCTGATGAGTGTGCACTACTCCTTTTGGCTTTCCGGTGGTACCACCGGTATAGAGGATTAATGATAGATCAGTAGGTTTAGTAGAAATCCCTAACAAGGCTTCCGATTCTTTTTCTTGAAAGGATTCCCATGAGATAAATTGATCTGGTAATTTTTCCTTACTGCCAACTCCTATGATCGTTTTAAGGTTAGGTAATTCCAATTGTATATTCTTGATTATTGGAAAGAATTGTTCCTCAACGATTAGAACTTCCGAATCCGAGTCGTTTAAAATATAAAGAATATCATTCTCTCTGAGCATATTGTTAAGTGGGACTTTTGTTCCTCCAGCAAAAAAGATTCCTAATTCACTTACGAGATATTCTGGCGTGTTAGATAGTAGCAGCGCCACTCTTGTGTTATTTTTAACTCCGCACCTAATCAAACCATGAGCGACTCTATTGGCTTGATTATGTAGTTCACGATATGTGAGTGATTGTGAATGAAAATGTACCGCTGTTCGATCAGCATGATTTACAAACAAATTGTTTAATAAATCGTTTACAGTTTGAATGGAAAAATCCAATTTACTCCTCCCCCTTTGTTTAATTGTTTGAAAATTTGAATAATATTTAATTCTTAGTAAAAGGGTACCATTTTACATAGTTACGGGTCTAATACATGTTATAATCGTTTTAATATTTAAAAAATATTATTCTGAAAATAAAAGAGGATTTTATGGAGTTAAGACATTTACATTATTTTATTGCCGTTGCGGAAGAACTTCATTTTGGCAGAGCTGCTCAACGTCTAAATATGAGCCAACCGCCCCTTAGTCAGCAAATTGCACAATTAGAGAAAGAATTAGAGGTTGAATTATTTAAACGGACAAAACGCCATACAGAATTAACACCTGCTGGAAAGTATTTTTTAGAACAAGCTTATGAAATCTTAAATAAAATTGAAAAAACCAGTATGGATGTTCGAAAAATATACCAAGGTGAAAAAGGCCAATTATATATCGGATACACAGGAATCCTAAGTAAGTTACTATTACAATTAATTCGTACCTATCGTTCAAGATATCCAAAAGTTGAGGTAGTTTTACAACATTTGTCTTCTGCCAATCAGATTCGCTCTTTATACGAAAATAAGATAAAACTCGGTTTTGTTTGTCCGCCAATTGAAAGCAGTACATTGAATTCAAGATTAGTCGGCTATGCACCATTTGTAGTGGCCATTCCTTCAACTCACCCCCTTGCAAGGGATACATCACCATTAAGTCTGAAAGAATTGGAAAGTGAACCCTTCATCATGGCTCATCGAAAAAACGAACCGGGCTATTATGATACAATCATTTCTATTTGCAATCGTGCCGGGTTTAGCCCTAAGGTTGTCCAGGAAGCAGAAGGCATTTTCACCATTCTAACCCTTGTCTCAACAGGGATGGGATTATCGCTTGTTACCAATTTAACACTCGAATATGGGAACTCTGGCATTGTTTTTAGACCTATTTTAGATGACAATGCAAAAATGGACCTTTCTTTGGTATGGAGAAAAAATGAGGACTCGCCATTAGTAACCACTTTTCTTGATGTATTTGATGAAATGTTCAAGAACAATTCTAATTTAAATGTGGAGTTTGACTATCAGCAGGGATAACTTGGAGGTATTCAATTTAGGATTATAATTGGGGACATATCAATAAAACTACAGTTTTTAAAGTGACACACTATATTTATTGTATAGATTAACAATTCTAACAAAATCAAAAAAACCCATCATCGGTAAGGTATTCAGGCGGAGCCAAGAGGACGGTTCTGCCAGCATAAAAAAGCCAGGAGAAAGGTCCCCTGGCGTGTCTTTTTGCCATATGCATTAAAGCCCTAAAGCTGTCCAACCTCCGTCAGCTTTTAAGGTTTCACCTGTAATATAAGATGAAGCATCAGAGGCTAAGAAAATAGCTGACCCTATTAATTCATCAGGCATTCCTAATCGATTTAGTGGTGTTCTTGCCTCCACCTTTTGGGCAAACTCAGTTCGTTGATCCTTAATGGCCTTTACCAAAGGGGTTTCAATATATGCAGGTGCAATCCCATTTACCCTTATGCCATGAGGAGCCCATTCAACCGCCAATACCTTGGTCAGCATATTCACGCCGCCCTTACTAGCACAATAAGCTATTGACCCAGTAAGCGCCGTTTCCCCTCCAACGGAGGAAACATTTATGATGGTTCCTTTCTTTTGCTTAATCATTTGACGGCCGACTGCCTGGGCGAATAAAAATACACCTGTTAAATTAACACCGATAACCTTATTCCAATCATTTAGGTCATATTCTTCTGCCGGCCTTTTCGCGGTTATTCCAGCATTGTTAATTAGTACGTCAATTTGGTGGAATTTTTTAACTGCCTCATCTACTACATTTTGAATGTCTTTAGGATTCGAAACATCACACGGAATAACTAAGGCCTCCACTCCTTTTTGTTCAATCTCTTTTGCAACTTCATCCAACTCAACTTTTGTGCGGCTGCAGAGAACAACGTGGCTGCCAGCTTCAGCCAAACCTACAGCTATTGCTTTACCAATCCCTTTACTAGCCCCTGTAACAATACTTACTTTTCCGGTTAAATCAAATAACATGTAAATTCCCTGCTTCCGATTTTTTATTAATCTAGTAAAATCTGATTCGAAATAATGGTTCTCTGAATCTGGTTTGTTCATGCATAGATTTATTATTAATATTATTCGTTATTCGACACATGGTATAGAAATCCTTTTACATTCGGCTATGATAATATCTTTTTTTGATTTTTTACTTCTTTGAAAAAATATAAAGATTCCGCCGTTCCAGGAGCCTCCAGAACCTTCCGCCTGACCTATCACGAAGCCATTAGAACTGCTCCCCTGGCTCTGCCACATCAAACCTAAGACCAATTCCTCCTTCACCATGCCCAACGCTTTTGCGGCGTCCAATCCAGAGGTAGGGCTCGCCGTTTATCCACCGGGCATATTGGTATGCCCTGCTGACCTTGATTCCTTCTCGTGGAACCTCTTCCTCCTTGATAATCAGCGGATCGGCGGCAAGTATCTTACCGATTGGCTGGATTAGTTGGCCACTTTCGGGATGGAGGACTGTACCGCGCTTAAGCCCAATCGTTCTGGCTTCCTCGGTAGATCCTGGCGGTCGAACTGGAACGAATGGCACCCAATGATCTGGTACAACCGTACTTACCCGATACTCCAACGGACCGGAACGAGTTGCAGTCACACCAGAAGACTTGATCTCCTTTTGCATCTCCTTCCGGCGGAGCACGTCCTGGTAGTCCTCGTGTCGATTAAGCGGCAGACCTGCAGGACTTTCAACGACCATCTCGACTCCCCATGCCATATTAGCAGTCTCATCCCTTAACAGATGCACCTCTTCCAACGGGGACCCCTCAAGGCTTGGTCCAAGCACTGGAGGCAGGAAGAATAGATTAAGAGGATCATTAGGAACCGACAAATTGCCGCGAGTATCCTGTGAGAGCTGGAACATGCGCCAAGGCTTGCCAGCAGGTTCGGTTTTGCTGACCGGATCGATCAGTGCCTCTTCACCGAACGTATTCCAAACTCGAACAGAGGAAATCTGACAGATGGATCCAACGTCCAAATCCATTGGAATCAAAAAGAAATCGTTACTATAGACCAACATGAACTCCATCATGAGCATTCGCACGAGATCATCAGGCGGACTGTCAATCGCGCCGATATTAACATTGGCATTCTCGAATTCCCACCAACGGGAAGACGGCATCCCAGGGAAGCTTACTTGAGTAGGCAGAACTGACTTATTGATCGTTTTGACGGATGGAGACCATCCTGGGACGGACAAGTAAGCTTGATGATCAACGGAGAATGAATACCAGTCAAGACGTCCTCCCCAGTATTCCGGTGCTACAATAACAAGTTGGCCGTTCGGAACCCCTGGTGAGGCGGATATCGCCGCTGCAGTGGCAAAGTCGTATTCCATTCTCTCCTCTTTCCACGTATCAGCAGGCTGGGATGGATCTGGCCGGCTGACTATAGATTCATACCAAGAAAGCCATTCCGTCGCCAGTTTTATCACCTGAGGCTGGTCTGCTGGATCGATAATCGGCTGAGCAGGAAGCTTCTTCAGGACTCCCGTACTGGTATCCATCCCTTTTTTCATATCTGTGTACAACCTGCTACCGTTGACCGTACGCCTTGCGAACACATCATGATAGCGGATGCTTTCCCCATCCATTCTGTGCCGCTGTTCTGGGGTCAAGGGATCGAGAGGATATGCATCGAGATACTTCGTTCGGTATCTCATACTCAGTGTATCGCCAAGCAAGCGTAAAAAATGAAGGCCTGATTCAACCTGATTTCGGAAGTGTTCAGTGGGTGGAACGGTTCCGTTCTCTCGCTCCACCATTGTCTCCAGTGGCAGCAGCGTACTGTCGTAAGGCAGCGCATCAGTTTTAATTGGAAGCGGCTGCGGTCTTCCTGGAGAAAACATGCTTAACTGACTTTGCTCGGCTTGCAACTGAACAGCCACCGGGGAGCCGTTATCCTCACCTTGAAATTCGCCAAACTGCCACTGACGGGCGAGCATCCACAAAGGATCATAAACCCTGGCCTGCAGACTTGCCTGTATAGCTTCACTACGGGTCCGCGGCTCGAGACGGGTCCAAGTTGTAATTGAGGGCATCTTATTCTCCTTTCACATTCTTTTTTTAGTAATTATTCAAGACTTTTCTTTAGAAAAATCATACAGATTCATCCCGATCGTCTCGTTCGCGGAGTTAAATGCAAAGTAAAGTGCCGGCAGATATTGTCCTAAATCCCCCAAGGCAGCTGAATCCACAGCCCGCAGTTTACTAAGCTCAAGTGTCTCTAGCAGAATGGCTTCGAGCGTATTTTCATCCCAAGGCCGATTCACGTCCGGCGCCACTGCAAGCAGTACGGCCTGGGGTGCAACCGCACCTGGAGCATCATAGTGGAAGGCGACCGCCGTTGTTTCCCTTTTATTAGGAAACACTTCAACTATCTCGTCAATCACCAAACCTGATACCCAATCGTTTCTGTTAAATCCACCAGGGCGATGAGCGACAAGGGACAATTGCCCACCAAGTTTTTCGCCCTGGGCACTCTTTTCTCCAGCCCATTTATCACCAGGCTGATAAGGCAACTGAGCGACATCAAAGGAGATTCTTGCCCTGCCGCCACTAGCAGCTTCCGCATAAAGCAGCAACCTCTCCAGATTTCCAACTTCCTTGCGTACCTTGGCGATTCGTTGAAACCATGGGGTTACCTCTTGAATTCCCAGTTTGTCATCGAATGAATTTTTGAGAAGGGCAGCGTTTTTCGACTTTAATTTTGGAAGAACGCGAAAGTCTGCGCCAAAAATGGCTTGCAGCCGCTTCCGGTCATGCTCTACCTTGTCGGCCCTCGAGGCCTTATCACGGTCGAATTCAGCCTCCAGGTTTGTCAACTGATCGACCAGTTGGGACAGATCATTTACGAGCCATGATGCTTGCTGTTGAAGCTGATTTATCTTTTCATTAACTGTTCCCCCTGCAGATATAGGAACCGCATCCCCTATGCAGTAAGAAAGCTGAATGAGCGCTTGATACAAATCCACTAATAACGGATGACTCGTGGTCAAATCCCCCAACAATTGCACGCGATTCTGCAATTCGGTGACTGCTTGGTCCGCTCTTTTCTTGAAATCGTCTAAATCAATTTCATTGGCTTGATCAACATCTGCACGAACAGCCTCACGAGGTTCTAGCAAATCGCTATGTTCAAGTTCACGGGCCGCAGTAATAACGGCAAGGGCTGAACGAACTATCTCGAAGAGCTCAGGAAAACTGAGCTTATCTGCTCCCCAACTGCCGTCACGGTCAAGCAGCAACGTCACAAGCATGCCTGGACGCATCTCTTCTGCTAAAAGTAGAGTCCGTTGTTCAATCTCAGATGCAGAGGCCCTGTAATCTTGAGACCCGAAAACCGGTTCAGGCTTCTGAGGAATGGCTGTATATAGAACATCTAGCGGCGACAAACGCAACTGTTTCAACGTAATGGTATCTTCTTCAAACGTTCCGGTTTTTGGATCCTCAAATAGTACCCTGCAAATCACCTGGGACGGGTCGCCAAATAATCTGGCCGCCCAGGCATTCAAAGCCGGTTCGGCTTTAGCGCGCATCTGTCTATCCTCATCATAATCCCAACTTTGCAGATACTTATCGTCTGTAAAAACATCTCCCAACATCACTATTACCCGATGCGTAACACCAATCCCGCTGCGTGCGGATTGGACGACCTCCGGCTCAGGCGGCAGCAACTCCCCTCTAGATAATCCCTCAAGGCTGGCGGCAGTTCGAGTAGGGTTTCCCTGAACCGTTTGGTAAACGCTCTCTGCTAAAGCTAGATCACTTAAAGCGTCTACTAAATCGGCTATTTTTTTTAACTCTTCCTCCAGCGCAGCATGATCGGAAGTTCCACGCGCAGGCAGCATTGTTCCCAGAACATCAAATGGCACGGTGTCTATGTCCCAAATTCCGTTTTCCGTTCCTTTTTGCCAACGCCGCAGCAGCGCAAGGCCGTCCACAACACTGGTTGCAGCTGTAACCTCCACATTCCCGGTTTTGGGAATCAGCTTATTGGCTATCAAAGGAGCAAGATTACGTAAGACCTTAATGTATTTATTCAGCTGACCCGGTGAACGCTCCTCCAAGCCACGTTCGAAGCGGTAGCCAAGTAGGGCACCCATTGGCTGTCCTTGACGGATGCCATCAAGAAGCCATAGTGCTAGCCGTACGCGCTCAGAAGACAGATCTACTGCAAGCAGATCTCCATTTCCTGTGCCAGAGTGGGCAAGATAACCGCTGCGTAGAATAGCCGCTGTTACAGCATGTGCCGGCGATGGAGCATGAATATAGCCATTGCTGGCACTTCTCTGAGATGGACGCAAGTTCTCAACCCAGCCGTAACCACCAGTATAGATGCCCTGAGGCTTTTTTCTGCGAAGATCACTAAGACGTTCAGATGCACAAGCTGTTATCCAGGCATCCAGCCTATGCGAACTGAGATCAAGACTTTCCTTTAGCAGCTCTTCCAACACGTCCACAGACTGCTCTGCCAAATACTGCAGTTTCTCCCGTTGCTCGGCAATGGCAGCAATATCTTGATGAGCAGGATCTTTGTAGCTAAGCTTGTGCAAATAGTCCGCTATTTTTATGCCCGGTTCCGGCGGTGCCGGTTTTTGAAGCAAGCGCAGCGGAGTCATCGTGGTCCTTTCGGGGATGTCGACCAGTTCGGGCTCCTTCATCTGCTCCTTTTTGACAAACCCCGCTCTTATGGCTGCACCCGCATATTCCCACAGCATGGAATGCTTTAAAAGTAGATATAAAAGGGACCGGTACGGCTTTGAATTTTGCAGGGTTAGAGGATCGAGTTCAGCAATTTCGGCGATATAATTGGGATTAACTTGGCCTTTCCCCGATATTCCTTCTTGTACAAGGGCTGTTTGAAGCTGTGCGGCCTCGTTTTCTAACACCATTTCCACCAGCCTCGGCTTCCCTGCTAAGCCAATAAGCTTGAGCCCTGTCTCGGCCGCTGCCAGATGGTTCTTCCACCAGAAATCGTCAAGGGGCCTCTGCATAAAATTCCAGAGCTCATTTGTATAAAGTGGACCCATAACCGGACGGACTGTATAGCTCCCAGAAACTCCGTCCATACCGAGCATCTCCACCAGGTCCTTATTGCCGTTTATGGTCCTTCCATAGTAAGGCACGTTCGTCAGCGAACGACGCCAGATGCTGCGCAAAGCACTTAGCAGGTTTGCGCGTCCGCTTGCCGTACCAAGGTGGACACGGCTGCTCCTGCCCACATCGGCAAGGGCTAAAGCCAAACTGCCCCCTTTTTGGTTAGCCGGCCCGTTAGTCAGAAGGCGAACGGCCCATTCATTAATGGCACCACTCACCCGGTCAAAACCGCGTAATTGATGAAGATAAGAGACAGTGCTGGCATCGGATTCTGCCAAATAAACGACGTTCACTTCCGGTATGACTCCTGCATGATTTACGTTGATGCAGAGACCTTTTACTTGCCCGGTTGGCCAATCACGGATAATCTGCTGATTCGTCCACCGGGTAACCACTCCATTGTCCGTCAAATCCCAACCGATTTGGCATTGGGCTGGTCCGCTTCCATCGTCCGGCGCGGTCACGATGATCAGCTCCGGACGACCGTTTTGGTCGAGATCAGCAATAGCGGCAGCAATGTGAACGCTATTGCTTGTGATTGGTATCTTGATTGACATCACGTTGCTCCAACTGGCCGGCTTGCCGCTTTGATCCAATTCCCAGCCAATACAGTAAGATGCATTCCTGATTCCTCTCGAAACTGTTACCCGCAAGATAAACAAATCAGGCTTGCCTGTTCCATTTAGATCGGCACATACTACAGCACTGGCAACCACGTCTCCTGCCGGACCGTTCGGTACCGTCAGAGCATTGCTCCAACTTTTTGCAATCCCCTGTTCATTGACCTGCCAGCCAATCTGATATGCTTCATTACGTCCTAGAATTGTTTGAACAGAAGCAAAAAGAATAAGATCAGATAGACCGGTTCCCATCACATCGGCTGCCGTAAGTGCCAATACAGGCCTAACATTGCTGTTAAGGGTAGTTCGAGAAAAAATGGAAGACAGATTAACGGGAATTTTATACTGATCCGACCAGTGACTGACGCCGCGGTCCAGCGTTACATTCCATCCGATGCGAGACAACAGCTGCAGTTGTCCCTCCGGCACGTAAACCATAAGGAGATCCGGCTCAAATAGTGGCCTGTACTTATCAAGCGAGGTGACAGGAAGCAGCCCATAAGGTTGATTCCCTACTCGGAGTGCTGGGAGCGGACCACGCGCCCTGACATAATCAGCAAACCAGGAGCGCCACCGTTCAAGATCATTCTCCATTTCGATTCCATCCATCATCTGGAACAGAAAATAACCCCAAGTAGCCGGCCAAAGCACATGATTGATGATTTTTGCGTCAATCTGATCCACCCCGTTTGCATAAGGCACATGCTGAAATGTCGCAGCCGGAATGCCAAAAGCGGAAGCCGCTAACGAACCATTTGCCTCCGGCACTAACGAGGTGTTGAATTCCGCAGCAAAGCTATTCCAATGTCCGGTATCCTGCTCGCCATAACCAGACTGAACCTCTTCTGTATTATTCGATGGGGTGCCAGTCGGAATAAATCCCAAACCGTGGGTATAATGATGGGCATCCATCAGAGCGGCCAAATCACTTGCAGATTCCTGTTCATTCAGCGAAACCTTTACGCCCAACACTACGAGCCGGTCAATTCCTGACAACAGCTCCGTTGTCAGGCGAATACGCAGCGCCATGCCGATCTTGATGGCTTGCTCAAAGTCTGCCATCCACAAGATGCCTTCGTCCAGAAATAGTCCGCTATTTCCAAGCTGCTTGCCTGATTCCGAGGATGGAGAAGTCGCGATGGTATCGATAATGGGGTTGCTCCGGGCTACCAACGCTTTCTTTTCTCCCTTGTACAAATATACTGTCCATCTGTCGGGCAATAAAGCAGCTTTGGCAGCACTCCCCCAGGCAGAGGCTGCAGGTTTACCGGGCCCGTTTCCATCTGGTCTGGTTTTCTCTTTAATCCAAGCTGCCCGCTCTCCTCCAAATCGCTGAGCAAGTTCGGCCCATGCCTGCTTTGTCTCTTCCTCGCTTTCGGCTTCGTCTGCCTTTTGCCAAAACGCTTGACCCCAGTTTATTTCAACCGGTGTCAGTTCGCGGCGAAGGCTGTCCTGACCGATATCATCCGGGTAGATACGCACGAGCAAGTCAGTGCCGTCTACGGTGATGACGAATCGTGTCTCAATCCGTACGGGAAACAATGCGATTGGCAGGTCTGCTTTTAATTGCCGCAGCAATTGTTCCAACTTGTCATGATAGCGCTGGATGGCATCCTTTTCAGCCTCAATGCGTCCCTGTGCATCAGAAAGCTTTTGCTGCAGTTGTTTCAGCTTTAGTGCGGTTGAAGCTTCTACCATTCGGGCTGCCTTTACCTCTGCTTCTGCAACAGGAATCTGCCCCAAAAGCAGCGAAAGCAAGTCTATTTGCTGTTTGGTATTCGCTGCTATCTGTGCAGCCGCATCAGCCTGAGCCTGCAGCTCCTTCAGTTTTTTTTCCAGTTCCATAAGCTGCATAAGCTGTTGCTGGCGAAAAATGGGGGGCAATCTGTTGACTGCCGCTCTTCTATTGGCCAGCTCAGCTGTAGCAGCCTTAACGGCTGCAGCCAATCGATCTGCCTCCGCCTGCTCTGCCTGAAAGCGGGATTGCAAGGAAGGGAGCAAACTTGTTTGTTTTATCAAATCATCAAGACGCAGCTGCTTATCCTCAGCGGCCTTTTTTGCAGCATCAGCTTCCTTTTCCGCAAGCTTGACTGGCTCCTTTAGCTTTGCCACTTCTTCAGCCGCGGCACCCGCGGATTTTCGCGCGAGAAACAATTCTTCTCGTAAGACTTGTAATTCACTATTCGGCATAAAAACCTCCTGTGGTAAACCATTGGAATAGTTGATTTTTACAGCGAGCCGCTGCTATGTCTCAAAGGAAATAATCAACAGTCAGATTCCTTCTGGCAATATTCTGTACCTCTAAATTGGCAGCAGGTCACTTGCATGTACCGCAATTCGAAAAGGACGCTGCAAGGTAATATAGGCCAGAGCTGCAGAGTTTGAAGCTGTGTTCCAGTCAATGTTTGCAGGCGTTCCTGGCTTTTGAAAACTATTCTTCAAACCGCCTGAGAGCTGGACATAACGCCCTTCTGATAGATGGACGTCATTCCAAGATAAATCCCGCCATGTCAACGGCATTCCGGTTAATGACTGAGACACATCCAAACCGAACCGAGGCTCGGTAGGCTGCTGCTGCAGGATAAAGAACCAGCCGGGATCAGTTGTGTCATTTCCTCGGGCTGTGCTCGCAGACAAATCAAACCCCAGGAAAGTAATATCCGGTTCCAATTTCCCGGAGAATTGGGGAAACTTTTGTTCATCCGTCGACGGGGAAGACTTCGGCTGGCGTACCTTTTTACCGTTAACCGTCATCCACTCCCCTTTGATTGCATAAATGGTGGCGTTCGGATATCGGCGTAGCAAATCCCCCCGTATCAGGAGCACCATTTGCTCCTGGGCCATCGTATTTGACATATGGTCACCGAGCGCCTTGACCCACTCGTGAATTGGCGGGATATCCTTCGTCGAAGCTTGCCGCGGGATGCGCCCTCTTGCATCCCAAAACTGACGGAAGTACGTACCGCGCTGATCGGTTGGATATCTCCGCCAAAGCAATTCACGGCTCATCTCATGGTTAAGTCCAACCATAAAAGCTTCGATAAACCGGGGATTGGTTTCCAATAGCGTCAGGGTATTAGGGGGCACATGCTCGAGCCCCGGTAAAAGCCAGTCCTGTGAGTGATCTGCCAACGCTCGGTACATCGGAGTTGGAAATTCAGGCGCTACCATGATCTGCTCGAGAGGATCCGCGGGCCGCCACATTGGGTCAGGATTGACGATACGCGCCTGCATCCGATTCGTGACCGTCTTCTCTGGGTCAAGCCTATCTAATAAAATTTTCTTTCCTTCTTCAATCGGCAATCTTGGCGGATCCTTCGGGTCCCGCAGGATCGGATCCACTGTACGGAGAATGGCTTCCTGAATGATAATGGCAGCATCCTTAAACCCTTCTAATGTTTTTTTTGCATCCAATTTACTCAATGCCTCTTTATTGGCCTGTTCTAATCTTCTCCTAACTCCGCTACTGTCGGTAATACCCTCTAGCACGGCAGCGCCGCGAAGGCTCTTGAGCGGCTGATTCAGCCTATATTTAAGCGAATTTATTCCCTTGATCAGATCTAGCTTCTGACTACTCCCGCCACCGGTGACCCGTCGGGCGACAGGCCCGTTCGGACGGGTAATCCTGCGGAATGCGGCGGAAGCAGGGACCTCAGTAAGTGTAGTCCCCCGTTCTTTGGCCACGATCGTCTGCTCCTCCCAAAGAAGGCGCGAATGAACAGCTCCGGTTAACTGGAGCAGCGATTCTGCGGGCAGATTGCTCAAATGGCTTTTAAGAATTGCTGTGCCGACCGAACGGCCCAGCTGTGCCTGACGGAGAGCTTGGTTAGCTCGGTCTATCTCGCCTATCTGTTCCCAGGCTGAAGCCATTAGCTGATCCTGCTTTTCCTGAACAATTTTGGTACCCACACCTGCTACAACACGAAGTCTCGGATCCAGATTCAGCTGTTCCAGCCATGGCCTAGAGGTTGAATCGATAGATTTCTTTGCTGCATGCCACCTGCCGTAAATCGGCGGAACGATTACGGAATCGCTCAAGTCTGATATGGTCGTCAATGTTTGTGGCTTGTTCAGCAAATCTTTTAGGGCTTCCCTAAAATTCTTAGGTATACCATTCAAGCCAGGGGAGGTTCCTTCAGAAACACGGAGCGCCCCCTCCAGACCAGGAACATTACAGGAAGGAAGATTGTAGCCAGGACCGGTGACATTTAGCGGTCTTACCCCGACCAAATCCGGGTCCATCCGACGCGGCTCAAGTGCCCATACAAGGGACTCAAAATCACCGGCTTCTCCTGTCGCAAACTCCCAATGATAGTAGACCGGAAGCCTTAGGTCAGTTGTATCTGAAGTGTTTTTTACATCCCAGGCCGGCAGAAGACTGCCGTTTTCATCTACCTGCTCGCCTAGTCCCGCTTTCACGCCAATGTCAAAAGCAGGAACGACGCAGGCGATATAGGACGTACTCGGAAGCAGATAACGCGGGCAGATGAGCCGTGAAAGGTTCAGCTTCGGATCTCCTTTCAACATGCCCTTCAGGCCTTGATCGCCTGCCGCCTCACCATTCACCTGGGTATGCGCCCATGCCCAGGATTCGCCCAAATCAGGCAGCTTTTCATGATACGGAGACTTTATAGTTAGAATGGGAAGTGATTGAGATGTAGCCATTTCCAGCTTCGCTTCTTGTTTGCTTAGAACAATCAGGATAATCCACGGCCGCAGGCGATTGCCTTTGGCGGCAGCAGGTGTAAACATCCAGGGAAAATCAGGACGGTCAAACTCAATTGACGCAAAATAATTCGCCTCAAAACCTGTCGTAAGATGCGGAGGGTCTGTCCGCAGTACCTGGCGCTGGTCAAATCCGGTCACATCACCAGGCCCATAAAGTCGTACTTGTACACTCGCCGTCAATGTATGGTTTACTTGCAGGCTGACAGGCAATTTTACGCGGCTATCCATCGCACCGATGAACGAATCTTCTTTGGGGATATAACTTGCCAAGCCTTCCCTCATCCATGGCAAAAAGGTATATCCTGTCATGATTTCACCACCTCATGGCTTCCGACCACCTGAACTCGCGTGCTCTGGCTGGAGCTGGTCGTATTGTATTTAACCCGAGCAGCCTCTGCCTCGGTATATGTGATTTTGCTCGCGGTTCCAAATAATGAACCATTTAGGGCTTTCATATCATCGGCGTTCACTACACTGTACCCCCGCTCTTTCATCATGATTTTTCTAGCAGGCCCAGCAAACCGTCCCTCACCAGTATGGTTCATTGGAGAATTCGCGGCAGAGCCAAGCTCAGTGAGAATCGTGAAGGTTCCTGGATCCAGTGTGTGGCGTCCCAAACTCCGGGCAACCTTATCCGTTTTGTCGATAACAGCTGTTTCATATTCAAAATCGGCGGTCATTGCCGTACCGAACGAGAGATCCTGAAGCTGAGCCCGGACGCCGGACTGAAGCTGCTCGAAAGCGGGCCTAGAGAGCTTCTCGGTGTCGCTCATTTCAATAAACATAGCTGGCGCAAACGCGTCCTTGACAGCGGTGAGCTGGTTAACCACGGAATCTCCAAATGACATCGAGGTAATTGCAAAGGTTTGTCTGCCTCCAGCAGGTTTGGCATTGCCAAATTTCGTAATCTCTAGTCCAAGTGGGACCACCTTCTGGCTCACTGACAATTCACCAAGCGGGTGCACCAGCACCTCCGGCCCTGGCAAAAGCTCCCTCGTTGTCACGAGCATTCGGCCATCGCCTGGAAGCCGGGTGCTCCAATTACGCTGGTCCGCCAATGCGGTTTGCAAAGAGGCAAGCGCATCAACCGGAGGCAGTGCGGGAGAGGGCTGTGGATCCCCGATTTTTACCTCGAAGGCAATCTCCCGCTTCCCTAGAAAATCGAACATAGCCTTTCCATGAGCATGAATAGGCTTTGGCCCTGAAAGTGTCATTTCCAGCTGTACCGCGAATAGGCTGTCACCGTTTCGCTTCAGGGCAGCTGCCCCTCCGATATCGACGGTGAAGCCGAATGGATCAAATTGGATCAGGGCATCAAAGCCAAGGTACGCCTGGACACTGAACCGTCCGGCGAACGTGTCCTCTTCAGCATATAAATCCAGCCGGGCACCGACTTGATAAGTGTTGGAGGTGACGGCCATGTAAGCTTCAAGCCGGAGTCGCGGATTGTCCGAATCGGCTAGCGAGATTGTCATTCGGTTCAGCTTAGGGAAACCTGGAGGCGGCTGGAAACGAGGATTAAATCCTCCTGCCGCGAGCGCAAACGACGGACTGGCGCCAAAGTTCAAGCGCATCGCCATGTCACCGGTAATCACAAAGGCAGCAAGGCGAGAATCAAACAGCGTGGCATCAATAGAGACGTCACCTTTATCGAAATCAATGGCGCCCACGACATCCATCTGAAGCTTGGCAACGGCCGCTTCCTCATGAGGCAGCACTAGCTTCATCCGACCCAGCAACACCAGCCGTACCGGGTTGGGAAGCTCGAGAAGAATACCCAATTCAGCCGTTAGAACAGGCGGTGTTCCCCAGGAAAGCTTCGCCATCGGGCCAAACACGAACCGGCCTTGTGCAGGTGGAAAGCTTGACTTAAGATCATTGATAATCTTGGGGGCATTTTCCACCGGATTACGCGGAAACATGATGGAATCGAGCGCACGGTTCTTTATTCCTGCCCTTAAGACATCGAGCGACATCGTGCGGTTCGCCCCAAAGAGCCCTCCGAGCCCGTTCAGTGTGAACCCGAATCCAAGCTGGATAGGCGGGAATTCCGCAGCGATGATGACAAGCAGCGAGAAGCCCTTGGAACCTTCCGGTAAACGCGTAGTCAAAAGGCCAATCGCCTTGATGGAGATGCCACCCTTGATTTCCAACTGCAGGATGCCAGCGTACTGCTCAGTTGCATGGTCAAAATACAGATAACCGCCCCCTGCTACTACGCTTGCATCAATTTTCAAGCCAATCCCGGTTGGAGGTTTAAAATCAAACCGCAAATCGAGGTTGCCGAAAGTGCCCGGCGGCTCGTCATCATCAAGAGGAACCATGGACAACTTGGCTCCCACCTCTGCAATGCTCGCCGCAAACGGACCCAGCGTGAACTTTCCACTGACTGCCAGGATCAGATCAATGCTATTTTCAGAAGCGTCGATTCCATAAAGCAAGTCCTGGATTTCTACCAATCCGATCGTCTGGTTCACCGGAAGGGTGCGGATCAAACCGGCACGTCCGCCAAAAGTAAGGCCTGATTTTGAAGACCATGTCAGGGAACCTCCAAACTTGAATCTTTGCGGATCGTTGCCCAAAATTTGGGATAGAAAGCCATCGGCATCAGAAAGATCAATAATCAGTTCAACATTATTGACGTCAATTTCAAAGGCAAAATCGGCATCTGCTGCTGAGCCTTTTACTAGGAGGCGGAGTGTATAGTCAGAGAGCTCAACGCGATGTGACTCTTCCGTCCCAAGCAAGACAATCGGGTTTTCCGGATTGACCTTTAGCGCAGCTTCCGCATCACCAAGTGTGCCGGCAGCGGAAGCTCGTGCCTTTACCTTACCAGGGCGAACCTCAAGGCGGATCCCCTGGTCTGAACTGAAACCCCCAACAAGACTAAGACTAAGTTCACCAAAATCAAAGGTGGGAAGAGTGCCGCTGATAGCAGGTCCTACAGCCAAACCGACAGGAGCTGCTCCCCGGTTGCCCTCCGGCGTGATCGGGAGGAAAGAAAACCCAAATTCAAACAGCTGCTTGGAAAAATCGGCGCCTCCAAGTATTGGCAGGCGAAGTTCCTTTACGGCAGAACGGTAGGCGTTGGAGCTGTCAAAATACTCATCAAGTAAGGCGGGATTGGGGAAATAAAGGTCTGCTGAGTAACCTAAGACCTCCAAGAACATTTTGAGGCCCTGCAATAAGCGCTCCGCGTCAAACACCGGCGTCCCCCACCCATAAACCGCTTCGATTAACTCCGCTGGGCGAGTGAGAGCCAGCTGAAGCCGATCCCAGCGGATGACTGACTTTGTATAGTTGATGCGTCCTGTGGTCATCCCCACATTGACCAATTCCTTTTCGACGATTCCCAGCAAGGAAAGTGGGCCATACAAAATTGGCCGGTACCCATGCAGATAGGTGACAAACAAATCATCGATAAGTTCCCCGGGAAACTCTTCCCAGAATTTAGATTGATTGAAAGGAAACGCAAGATCCTGCACATTCAGATCAGTGAGAGTACGCATCTTTGACACGATCCCAGGAAGAAGGTGAAAAAGCCTCTCTGCCATATCCACAAGAGAGTTTGCATCCCCTGTCAGTACCTGATCCATTAGCAATTGGACTTCTTCAAAATCCTGTGTCACGGCAAAAAGGTAACGTACATCCTCGATTAGGAATGCGCCAGAGGCGGTTTGCCAGCCGTGCTTCTCGAGAAGCTGAGAGAATTTCTCCGCACTTTCAAGACTTTGCCGGAGCGGATCCAACACAAGATTCAACTCTTCCATCAAGGAGAGCAAAAAAGTAGGGTTGGCCATGTTTAACCTCCCAATATTGTTTTAAGAATCTTCATCCCTTTTAAAGAAAAATTTCGTCTTGTTCACTGAGCGGCGTTGATACAAGCGGCTTCGGTGATGATGGTGTACTGAGCCAGCGAAGCACGTCAGCACCAGATCTGTCCATTACAGAGATGGGCAGCGGAACTGGTTTCAGATGCAGGTGGGCATACCGCAATGTTGCTCCAGGGAATCGCGGCCATCCATGGCTAGAAGTAGAGGTTTGGATCACTGGCGGGCTGAAAGTCTGCCCCCCTGGCCACAGAGCCGAAAAGTCTGTGCTGTAATTTAATGGGTTGTAATTGGTTCGGGTACCCATATGTAGAGGATGTGACATCACCCAACGCTCGATAAGATTACGCTGTAAATCTGTCTGCTTAAACAACCCAACAAACAAATCGCGGCCAGTATCAATTCTTGATCCTAAGGTACTGAAGTCATCAACTGTATAGATAAGCAGATGGTCAGGGCTGGAATCTGACAGAGATTTTGCAACAGGGAAAAGGAGTTTCGTTTTACCTCGGCTGCCTATCAATTCAATGATGCGCTGTGGGCCGATCACAGCACCCAATTTGCCCAAATATCGGTTATGGGGGTCATGGACCAGCCGATCTTCGATTTGGTTTTGTTCATTAATGATCAATGCGAAGCTATGCCTTTCAACCGCAGGCTCAAACCACCACTCAGGGTACCAACCTTGAGACTTTGCATTGTGATAGAACTCCTTCCACTTATCCCTTATAAACCTATCGCAATCAAATGGAGGACTAATAAGCATATCGAACAATTCATCCGCATGATCTGGATATTGCTTAGCCCAATCATATGCTTCCAACTGCGGGCACACGTCATGATAAATCAGGTAATTGCCTGTTTCTAGAAAGGCAAAGATGGATTGGATTTCAACGGTCTCAAAATGATCCAAAGCCTCCTTTAGAATGGTCCGAAACGGCTCCGATATAGGGGGTTGTGCTGCCCCGTTGATGAATGTCTTCCAGTACTCAAAACGCTTCAAGTCGCTCATCTGATACCCTGCGTTTCGTGAAACCAGATGTGCAAGCAGTGACCACGCCAGTTCCGGATGTTTCTCGTAAACCTTGAGATAATACCAGGTCCGGGTAACATTATTAAAGTTCCCCAGCAAACGCTCGGAGAGGATTTTTGCCTTTACTGTCTCTAAACCAGGCCATGACATAGGTACTGTCCTCCTTCATCGAACTCACTAATCCAAATTGTATAGTGCCTTTGTATTAACCGAAAGGTAATAATTTCCTATTTTTATAATTTTCTAAAAATTCTATGGCAAAGGGACGGTTCTCATGCCTCGTTTTTGCTAGAAAACGAGACAAAAGAACCGTCCCCGTGATTCACATAATGCCCTGTTTTTTCCAACCTGCAATATCCTCGTTTGAATAACCTAATTCCAAAAATACTTCTTCATTATGTTCTCCAATACCTGGAGCACTATTTTTTACTCGTCCTGGCGTGCTGGATAATCGTATTGGCACATCTATGTGCCTGATTGTTTTTGATTCAAGTTCTGGCTCAATGAACATCTGACGGTATTGGAATTGGGGATCGTCAAGAACTTCGTCCAAATTCAAAACCGGGGATACACAAGCGTCCTTCCCTTCAAATAAAGATATCCACTCTGGTAATGTCTTTTTCTTTATGACCAATCCAATTTCTTCTATCATTTTCTGCTGACCTTCAAAATCATCATTTAAACGCGGGATTAAATGCGGAACGCCTATTACATGGCAGAAGACCTTCCAAAATTTTTCTTCCAAGGCACCTACGGACAAATATCGTTGGTCAGACGTTTCATAGATATAATAACAAGCCTTTCCTCCACCAGTCCTTAGCTTACCTCGTTCCGGAAACTTTTGATTGGTGAAATAATCAGGGAAAATAGATTGCATCCAGGATAGGACTCCGTCAGTCATTGAAATATCGACAAATTGGCCCTCCCCAGTTACATTTCTGGCATGTAAGGCGATCAGGATGCCGATGACAGCCATTTGCGCACCACCACCGATATCCGCTATCTGAACTGATGATAACTTTGGCGGGCCTTTAAAATCCCCTTGCAAGCCCAATAACCCTGCATAGCTCAAATAATTAATATCATGTCCGGCCATTTGAGAATAAGGGCCTTCCTGGCCATAGCCTGTAATGGCACAATAGATGAGTTTCTTATTTATCTTTTTAAGATTTTCATAGTCTAACCCAAGTTTTTCCATTACCCCTGGACGAAAAGATTCAATGACGATATCCGCTGTTTTTGCTAATTGCTTGAATAGTTCTTTTCCTTTTTCAGATTTGAGATTCAATGTGACACTTTTCTTATTGCGGTTGAGGGAATGAAAAATAGCACTATTGTCATCCACTTTGGGGTTAAACCATCTGACATAGTCTCCTAATCCTGGTTCTTCCACTTTAATCACTTCGGCTCCAAAATCCGAAAAAAACATCGAACAATAAGGACCTGGCAGCAATCGACTTAAATCCAAAATACGCAATGATTTTAATGGCATATCTCTATCAACCTCATCTTCAAGTAAAATAAAAAGCCCTCTATACTTGCTTAACTCGATTTTTCCAATATGGCTCTCTTAAAAGATTCTTTAAGACCTTTCCACCGGCATTCCTTGGCAAAGTGGGCAAGATTTCAATAGAAGATGGTTTTTTATAACTAGCGATATTGTTTTTGCAATATTCAATAATCTCAGAAGCTAACAATTGCTGACCTTCCTTGAAAACAACGAACGCTTTAACCGATTCCCCCCACTCACTGTCAGGCACGCCAATAACCGCGGTTTCAAGCACCTGAGGTATTTTTTCAATGACCTTTTCAACTTCAGCGGGATATATATTCTCTCCCCCACTTATAATCATGTCTTTTTTCCGATCCATGATATAAATATATTGCTGCTCGTACCTTATTCCAATATCTCCAGTATAAAGCCAGCCATCTTTTAAAGTCTTATTAGTTTCATCGTCTCGCTTCCAATATCCATTCATCAGTTGTGGAGTTTGAGCAATAATTTCCCCCATTTCACCAGGCCCTACTTCATTTCCATTATCATCGACAATTTTCACTTGACCAAGGACGACCGACCTGCCCGCTGCCTCCAAAAGCTTTGGCAGATGCTCCAGTGCATACCGATGATCATCTGGAGTTAATATCAATAATGGCGTCCCTTCTGTCAATCCATACCCTTGCAAGAAATCGCATTTAAAAATTTCCATCGCCTTTGTCAATGTCTTCGTGGGGATGGATGCTCCACCGTACATAAGCAAGCGTAGACTGGAATAATCGAACCGCTGTAGATCCTTCACTTCCAGCGCTTTTGTAATCATCGTGGGGACAGGCAGTGAAAAGGTGATTTTGTAATCACTAATGGTTTTTAGAAATAATTCCGGATCATAATTTTTCATGGTGATGACTTGGGCACCTTGAATTACGGATGGCAGTAATGTCCCAAATCCTGAAAGATGAAAAAGAGGAGAAACAATTAATGTATGGTCCTTCTCTTCGACACGGGCCTCTATTATAAATCTGACAGCTATCTCAATTAAACTCCTATGGGTGTGAATAACCCCCTTCGGAATGCCAGTAGTACCACTCGTATACATAAGTCCAAAAATATCCTGTTCCTGAATGTTTTCCTTAGGTTCATCAGGTGCGGCGGCTTGAATCAATCTCTCATAATGTAGAAACTGGCTGTTGCAGTCGTCCCCATTCACCATGATAAGGTCTAGTTCTTCCTGTTCAAGTGAACAATTTTGGCCAATCTCACGATATTCATTGCCAACAATAAATAGCTTTGGAGTACAATCCTGAATGATGAACTTAATCTCTTTTTCGTTTAGCCTGTAATTTAACGGTACCATGATAGCGCCAAGTTTGGCCGCTGCGTACGTGATTTCAACGTACTGAAAACAGTTTTCCAATAGAATTGAGATTCGATCACCTTTTTGAATTCCCAATGATAATAAGGCATTTGCTAATCTGTTTACTCTGTTATTGAGATTTTTGTATGATAGCTTAATATTTTGAAATGTATCTACTAAAGCTGTTTTAGCAGGGTAACGGGAACTTGTTACCAGTAACGTCTGTCCGATATTCATTAGGATTCCTCCAATCGTCGTTTTGAGCGGGAACGAAAATTCATACAATCAAGTTTGGATCTGCGTAAATGTCCTTTAAACTTCTGCGCAGGATTTTTCCCGCTGCATTTTTTGGAAGTTCATTGATGAACCTAATATATTTCGGTTTTTTGTAATTACCCATTTTCCCATCACAATGACGAAGGATATCTTCGGAAGATAATGTCGAACCATCCTTTCCTACAATAAATGCGCTGACGATTTCACCCCATTTTTCATTCGGAAGCCCAACAACACAAACTTCCCTGACGGACGGGTGGGTCAAAATGATTTCCTCAATCTCAGTGGGATAAATGTTTACTCCACCACTAATAATCATGTCTTTCTTTCTATCTACAATATAAAGAAAACCTTCCTCGTCCACATAGCCCATATCTCCAGAAGATGCCCATTCCCCTCTGAAACACTTTCTTGTTTCCTCTAAATTTTTGTAATACTCCGCTCCTAGCAATAACCCTTTTTTATAGACCTCTCCCACTTCACCCTGTTTCACTTCATTCCCATTTTCATCAAGAATTTTTATGTTTACCCCGTAAAATGGCAATCCGCTGGACCTATTTTTTCTAAGCTGATCCTTTGGTTTGAGCAAGGTATAAAAACCATGTTCAGTTGAACTATACATGGTATATAATCCGCATTTAGGAAAAAACTGTAATGTATCCTCCTTAAGCTTGGTCAATAGAGCGGCTCCCCCACAGATCAATACACGTAAAGAGGAAACATCATAGTTATCTTTATCAGAATCATTTAAAATCTCACTAAGCATGGTCGGTACCACCGGCGTCACCGTAATTTTTTCTTCTTCAATAATGCTAAGAATCAGTTTCGGGTTAAATGTTTTTGTAATGTACAATGAGCCGCCAACACTTAACAGCTGAAGCCCAAACAAAAATCCCAGACCATGATAAAAAGGGCTGGAAATTAATAAAAAATCGTCCGGCAGCATTGTGAATTCAATGGCCACCCTCTTCCAATGTTCAATCATCGATCGGTGGGTTGTTAAAGCTGCTTTAGGGGCACCTGTCGTACCGCCAGTTAAACCCAACCAGAAATTATCATTTTCATGAACATAAACGTCAAAATTTTTATAATCTTTCTTTTTTATTCTAGATTCGTAGTTTGCCATTGCTCCGTTTCCAATGATTAGTACGTTATCTTTTGGAATTGGGACCTCATGTTCAATTTCACGATATATACCCCATAATTCTTCTGATAAAATGAGGGCTTTAGTGTCCGAATGTTCAATCGCATATTTCAGCTCCCTCGAAACAAACCGAAAACTTACCGGGGCAATAATGATTCCGGCTTTCGCCAACCCAAAAATGATTTCTGGATATTGTCCGCAATTGGTTAAGAAGGTGACGACGGTATCACCTTGTTTAAGCTGAAAATCCTCGATCATCAATCTGGCAACCTGGTTACTTCTATTATTAAGTTGTGTGAACGTCAATTCAAAGCCTTCATTCGTTTTAACAGCGACCTTATCTTTTGTATCAAACTTGCTGGCAAAATAGTATGGGATTTCCCCTACAGTCAATTGGTCATGTCGCAATGACATCAAATATCCCTCCAAAATCAATCCATTAATTTTCTATAATCAAAAAATTTTTCCAGCGCCTTTTTACATTCAGCCTTAATATCCAGGCAAATTGAAACATGGGGTGACTTTTAAGATCCCAAGGTTTCTTATCTAATTGATTGAAAAATTGAGATAATAATTGTTTTACCTTACGGAAGTCTTCTTTATCTACTGTTTCAATGATGATAAAACAAACATTCTCCAATTTATCGCTATTTCCAGTAAAATTAATCAACAACCGCTCTACCGGACTCGCCGTCGCTTTGATTAGACTTAATTTAAATGGAGTGGAATGATTGGCTATAAAGGTTTGCCCCTTTTTATTGCTAAGAACATAGGATCCTGAATTTTCTTCCCAATTTCCTTTTACACTATTAACTTCAAAAAAATGAGTTATGTCTTTCCTAAACTTTTCTATGTCATAGGCCAAAAAGTTTTTCCAAATGCTTTTGAATTTTGCCATAAGCCCCCTCCTTTCCTTACGTAAAGAAAAAGTACCTTGATATGAAAAAACGTGAAGGGACAATTTCTCCATATCAAGGTTTTTCTTATTTATCCAACAACGGATTGTGCATTCTTATGAACTTCATCCATTTTATGAATCATTTCCTGTGATTCACTTGATGCCGCGTTAAAGGTAGCATTCGAAACGATGATATTAGCAATTAAACCTAGCGGCAATGCGATTAAGAACTCTGCAAAGGTTGGAAGGGCAATCACTTTTAACGAATTGAGGGCATATAAAACGATGAAGCCTCCGCTTCCAACAATCATATTTGCCAATGCCCCCTGCTTTGTAGCCTTCTTCCACCAGATACCAAGTACTAGAGGACCAAAGAATCCCGATGTCATCATCGCAGTTGCCTGTGAATACAAAATGACCAATAGTGCAGGAGGATTTAGTGCAAACAGTGCTGAAACAATCCCTGCTACAAAGATGGATATCTTTCCAATCCGCAGGACTGTTTTTTCCTTAGTATTTGGAAAAATGGAAGACCAAATGTCATTACTTACAGCAACGGATATAGCCAGTAATAATCCACTTGTTGTTGACAAAACCGCTGCGATGATGGCAGCAGTCGCAAAACCTTGAAGAACGGGAGGGAAATATTGCTCCATTACAGCAATATAAGCATAGTCGGGATCTTTTAATGCCTGTTCTGTGCCAATTGGAAATAAGTTTAGGGCTGCTGCACTAACCCCAATAAAGCCTACCAAACAAAAGATTCCGTAAAGAAGGCCAGTATACCCCATCGTCTTTTGTGCGACATTGCTGGATTTAGAGGCGAGAATTCTCATTGAAATATGCGGAAAACAGGAAACGGTAAACGTCCATACAAGAGCAAAACCGATCGCAGTGGTAAGAGGTACACCTAATGCAGACCAATTCGGGCTAATTTCAATTGCTTTAGAAATCATCTTGGCTGGTCCGCCTAAGTTAATGACTGCAAATATTGGAAGAAGGATCATGAAGATAAACATAAGTACGGCTTGTATGGCCTCGGTCATCGTTACAGCCCACATACCTCCAATCGAGGTATAGAACACAAAGATAATCGTCACAAGTAAAAGTGTCCAAACATAGTCCCAGCCTAATAAATACTCTGCGGTAATCCCTGCCGCTTTATACTGTGATACCAGATATAAAGTGAATGCCACAACAACAATTGCACCGCCAACAATTCTTAGAACTTTCCAATTGTTATACCTTTCTTTAAAAAAGTCTACCAAACTATTGAGCTTCATCGAACTTAAATATGGGGCAACTAATACAGAAGCAATGATAAAGCCAGAAACCGACCCAACAATGGCTGACCAAATATAGCTTAAGCTAAAAGAATAGGCTACTCCAATCGATCCCAAGAAGGAACCACCACTAGCAAAAGCCGCAAAGGTAGCTAACGTATTTATTGGCAGGTTTACTTTTCCTGAAGCAACATAAAAATCACTACGGTTATCCAAAGCCTTCCTATTAAAATACACACCAATTAAAATATAGGCCAAAAAGAACGCACAAACTAACAACGTTTCAAAAATTTTCATTTAAACACCACCTATATTTATAGATTTTGATTTTTATCTTGATCTATCATCGTCTCTTTTTCCTTGCTGCCTCCTGATAAGAAAATAGCGAGTAATGGTGTTAAAATTAAAGTAGCTCCAGATGATATAGCAACCCAAGAGAATTTACCAGGTTCTGGATCTCCACCCCATGGACCATAAATGACTACAATCGTTGCGAAACACCAGATTAATAGAAATGCCGCTTTGCTTGGAAGTTTATACCACATACTAATCCCTCCATTTGGATTCATTGAGTATCATTACACAATACCAGATTTAGATTTCAAATCTCGCAATTCTCTCCTCAAGATCTTTCCGGCTGCATTTTTAGGAAGTGAATCAAGAAATTCAATGTATTTTGGTTTTTTATAATTCGCTAACCTTCCATCGCAATAACTTACTATATCTACTTGGGTCAATTCGTCTTGATCACTCTTGACAATAAAAGCGCTTACAACTTCTCCCCATTTCTCATCAGGCAGTCCCACAACTGAAACTTCTTTTATTGAAGGATGTGATTGAAGGATTTCCTCGATTTCCGTAGGAAAGATATTTACACCCCCGCTGATAATCATGTCTTTCTTCCGGTCGACAATGTAAAGGAAGCCTTCTTCATCCAGATACCCCATATCACCGGAGGATGCCCAATCTCCCCGAAAATTCTGTTCCGTTGCTTCCTTATTTTTGTAATATTCCTTCCCAAGGAGCAAGCCTTTCTTATATATTTCACCTACCTCGCCTTGCTGAACAGGATTCCCATTTTCATCGAGAATTTTTATTTGCATCCAGTAAAAAGGAAGTCCGCAGGATCGATTTTTCCTCAATTGATCCTTTGGTTTGATGATAGTGAAGAATCCATGTTCGGTAGAACCATAATATTCGTATAAACCTGCATTCGAGAAATATTCGATAGTACCCTTTTTTGTCCTTGTCAATAATGCCGAGCCGGCACATACAAGGACTCGCATCGATGTCACATCGAAATCCTTTTTCTGAGGATAATTCAGGATATCATTGTACATAGTTGGAACCATCGGAGTGGCGGTAATCTTTTCTTCTTCAATAATTTCTAATACCAACGAAGGATTAAACGTATTGCAAATGTACAGTGAACCCCCAACACTTAATTGCTGAAGTCCTAATAAAAATCCAAGTCCATGATAAAAGGCACCGCAAATTAATTCATAGTCATCTTCCAGTACGGTAAATTCAATCGTAATTCTTCTCCAGTGCTCAACCATACTTCGGTGTGTTGTTAATGCAGCCTTTGGATATCCCGTCGTACCGCCAGTAAGTCCCATCCAGAAATAATCATCTTCCTCTGCCGTAATCTGAACATTTTGACCGGACTTTTGGCTGATCCTATTATCATAGTTGGCTAATTCTCCATTTCCGATAATTAATACATTTTCAGGGGGTATTTGGATATCATCCTTTATTTCCTTAAAGACATCGTACAAAGATTCCGACAAAATAATAGCTCTTGCATCAGAATGATCAATAGCATATTTAAGCTCCCGTGCTACGAAACGAAAGCTAATGGGGGCAACTATTAGCCCAGCCTTTCCAATTCCATAAATAATTTCCGGGTATTGACCACAGTTATGCAAAAAGGTGATAACGGAATCTCCTTTTTTTAACTGAAAATCTTCCGTTATTAATCTGGCTATTTTATTACTTCTCTCATTCAACTCGCCCCAAGTGATGGAAAAGCCGTCATTGGACTTCACTGCTAATTTATTCTTTGTATCAAATCTCTCTCCAAAAAATTGAGGAATTTCACCTACGGTAAACGTATTATGTTTTACAAGCATCCGACTACCTCCATTATTGACCTGTTTTCTTCATTCTGTTTCACATGCTGAAAGATGATATGCCTGAACCACCTCCTTGAATTAATAGGAAGACACTCACTTATACTGAATATTCCGATATTTCTAGAGAAAATTCTCCTTCTAAATCGGACTAATCCCGTGTTTTCTCGGTGGTACTTGTAATGGTAATTGCTGAGGCAATCGTTCGAGTGTTTTGGCGATAAAATATCTGGTATCTAGTGGATTCACAACATCATCTACACCAAAACCTTCTGCCCCTCGTATTGCCCCTGTTTGTGATCGAAATTTACTTATTAATTCCTGTCTTTTTTCTTCTTTATTTTCTACACCTTCTAATTCTCGAGAATAAGCTACCTCAACTGCACCTTCGATACTCATCGCACAGATTTCCGCAGTCGGCCAGGCAATCTGATAATTTGATTGATTGGCCAAAACTAAATAGGCAAACCCATACGCTTTTCGAACCACAACCGAAATTTTTGGTACTGTCACTTGGGCAATTTCATATTGAAGTTTTCCAGACTTACGGACTAAACCAGCCAATTCAGATTGCTGCCCCGGTAAAAACCCTGCAACATCTATGAAGGTGATCAAAGGAAGGTGGAAAGCATCACACAAACTAACAAATCTTGCTGCCTTTGTACAAGCAGCTGCATCCATAATTCCTCCTAGATAACGAGGCTGATTCGCGATAATCCCAACAGTCCTGCCATCGATTCGGGCAAAAGCGGTGATGATATTTTTGGCATATTGAGGTTTTAATTCATAAATGCTGTCTTTGTCAAAAATAAAATTGAGAATTTTCCGCATATCATAGCCTCTGTTTAACGATTCAGGTATCACCGATAACAGTTCAGGATTCACCTGATTTAGCAACTGCTGATTTGGTACTCTCGGAGAACTTTGACTTGCATTTGAAGGAAGGTAGCTTAAGTATCTTTTAATCTCTCTTATACATTCTTCTTCATTTTCCACGACCAAATCGGCCATCCCTGTTCGCTGTGTTTGAAAAACGGCTCCACCCAGTTCTTCCTTCGATAAATCTTCACCTATTGCAGCCTTCACTAATTTGGGGCCAGCGATTCCCATCGTTCCATCTTTTACAATTGGAACAAAGTCACATAAAGAAGCAAAGTTAGCCGGACCTGCAAACCCAGGTCCCATAATGCCGCAAACTAATGGAACCCATCCTGACATCAGAGCTAAATCTGCAAATGCAGTTAAATGAGTTTCTATAGCAAACTCCTGTGCATCCAATCCCTCTTGGATCCGATGCCCTCCGCCTTCCATTAAAAGAACGACGGGATATCCTGAATCCTTAGCCATTTTAATGATACGTTCTATTTTTTGCATACCCTTTCGCCCCATTGATCCACCCAGTACAGTAACATCCATGGCACATACGGCAGCCGTTCTGCTTTCAACCTCTCCAATCCCCGTAATAACACCATCAGCTGGGGCATCCTTTCCTTCCATCATTTCCATACCCTTATGCTGAACTAACATGCCAAATTCAATAAATGTGCCCTCATCCAGAAGCAGATTGATTCTTTCTCTGGCAGTTAATTTTCCTTTGGAGTGCTGTTTTTGAACGGCCTCTTCTCTTTGCTCATCCAGTTTAGAGCTCTTCTTCTCGGATAACTCCCTAAGTAAATCATCCATATATCCTTGTTTTTTTTCAGTTACATGTACTCGTCGGTATACATCTGAATTCATCTGCTGTCCTCCCGCCTTTTCATTTTTTTTAAATAGAAAAATAATGTCGAATCCAAGATAATTTAGAGTGTCTTTCTTTGTTTTTCGGAAACGGTATATTCTAAATATAGCTGTTCAACTATTTGTACAGTAGGAAGGACCTCTTTCACTGCCCCCACGCCTTGACCTGCGGACCAAATGTTTTTCCATCTTTGCTTTCGAATATCCCCCTTATTAAATTCTTCATAGGGCGGTAGATTTTTAGGGTCTAGACCCGCTGCTTCAATGGTTGAGCGAATAAAATTCGCTGGCATTCCGGAAATTTTATTCGTTGTCATTACATCATCTATGTTGGATGCCAAAAGCTTTAATTTATACTCATCAACTGCCATACTCTCATTTGCACTGATAAATCTCGTTCCCATATACACCATGTCTGCACCTAGGGCTTCCGCTGCACGAATGGAAGCACCATCCATAATGCAGCCCGCTACGACAACGATTCCATCAAAGAACTCCCTTACTGCCCGAACGAAGGCAAATGGATTTAACCAACCGGTATTGCCTCCTGCTCCTGCACATAGCAAAATTAACCCATCTACCCCTAATTCCACTGCTTTCTGTGCATGCCGGAGTGTTGCAACATCTGATAAAACCAATCCACCATAGGAATGAATATGTGGTACAACTTGTTCTGGAGACCCAACACTCGTAATCACAATCGGAACTTTGTGACGTTTCACAACATCTAGTTCTTCTGATAATTTTTCACTGCGAATAACTATATTTACTGCATATGGCGCTGGGTTTAGGGTATGTTCAAGTGCAGTTGAAATTTGAGTCAGCCAATGGTCTAGTTCTTCTGTCGTGCGAGGATTTATTGCTGGAAAGGATCCAATCACACCGCTGCGGCAAGCCGCAATGACAAGATCAGGACCCGACACTCTAAACATCGGTGCAACGATTGCGGGGAGTTTAAGGTTGGAAATAGGTCTATTGTCCATTTATTTAATGCCTCCATTCAAAGTATTATTTCTTAAAAACTATCCTACAAGCTCATGGAGTTTGGAACCTTTTAGATGAAGTTATGTACAACTTATAAATATACTTTTTTGCACAAAAAAATTACTATTGAGTTACAAAAATATAGTAACTCCATAGTAACAAAAAGTCAACTGAATTTTCAGAATATAAATTTTTTTTAGTGTTAGCTCGATACATGTTTAATTCCATCTACCAGAATCGCTACTACATTTTTTGCAATTTTGGTTGGGTCACTTTTTCCATCCCACCATCTAGGCACTGAATTTGCTGCGTTGAAAAAAGTATTAATGATAATCCTATCATCCATATCCTTAAGCTGATCGGGGCTCGCACACCGCCAATCTTTCAAACATTTAAAATATGGTTCTTCAACCATTTTTCTATATTCTTTTACCTGGTTTTTATATACTTCAGGAAATGAGGAAAGCGACAACAAAGTTGGGTACGATAAGGGAAAATCTTCGTGAAAATAACTAAGAATATGAGATTCTAACATTTTTGTCATGCGTTCAGAAGGACTTTGAATGTCTTGCAGCTGTTTCAGATTATTCAAGGCAAATTCATACACCACTTTGTGACATTGAAATAATAGTTCATCCTTCGATGAAAAATAGCGATAAAGGGCTGCTCTGGTAATTCCAATCTCGTGGCCGATATCCTCCAAGGTTGTTTTGTAATAACCTTTTTGGCCAAAAAGCCTAAAAGCAGTCTTAATGATTTCCTTTTTTTGATTCATTCTATTTTGATGTACTTTTTCACTTACATTTTCAGGCTTTTCGTCATATATATATTCATATAAGAATTCCACACTTACTCCCTCCCAAAGGCAAGATTTTGTTACTATAAAGTAACTAAAATGATAATGGCTTACAAATATATTGTCAATAATGAGACACGGGGACGGTTCTCGTGTCTCATTTCGGCTAGAAAATGAGGTAGAAGAACCGTCCCCGTGTTTCTTTATGAGATTAAGTCCACATAATGTTTTTACCTAATATAATTAGAAACCTCAATTAAGTTAAGATCCGGATCCCTAAAATAAACTGAATTGATGCTTCCTAACGCACCAGTTCGTTCTATAGGACCCTGAATAATGGTAATTCCATGCTTTTCTAAGTATTCTACTATTTGTTCTATTGGAGTATCCGTAATAAAACATAAATCAGCTGAGCCAGGTGTAGGCTGTATTGCTTTTGGCTCGAACTCCTTCCCACTTTGATGCAAATTTATTTTTTGATTTCCAAATTTAAGTGCTTTTCTCCCTTCACCAAAGGTTTGAACCTCCATTCCCATTACTGAAGAGTAAAATTCACATGTAACTTCAATATCTTTAACTGTTAAAACTAAATGGTCTAGCCCCTTAATATTTATCTCGCTCACCCTCTTAAAAACAATTAATTTTATTCAAAGACGTACTGAATCGATGTTGATATAAATACTCTTTTAACAATCGGTAGCTCAAAAATATCACAAATATTTCCAGCTGCCAATATAGAAATTTGCCTCGGTTTTGTCCTTAATCCAAAAGTGCGATTTTATCAAAGATTTACTAGGTCCCAAACACCAAATTATAGTCCAGTAAAAGCGAAAAAAAATTTCCATAAAATTTAACAATTTGTTAAGAAATGATAAATTGCGATTCCTATATATTAGGAGAAAAGGAGGTGAGCAGGAATGTCAGATGAACCACGAGAGCTTCCTCATGAAGAACCTCAAAAGCAACCTTTAGAACGGAATCAAGAAAACATCAAAACTCTTAAAGATGAGATTAAAAATGAAATTAGAAATGAATTAAAAGAAAAATTCACCCAATCCCGCAAGAAAAGAAAGCATCGAATTATATATTCTGTTTGTGTCTTTGCACTCGGTGTTTTGATTGGCTTTAGCGGCGGTAGGGCAACCCATTCAGAACATCACTTTAACCAAGTACACAAGGGCCACTTTGAACATGGTCAATTTCAAAAATGGCATGATATGCGAAAATAGTATACAAATAAATACAGCCTGGGAAGAACCGCTCCCCCTTCCTAGTCTGTATTTAATCGTATTTTAGTGTGATTTGAGGTAGTTTTGATTTATTAATTAGACCACAATTTGATTTACTTAAGTTTTCCTTGAAATTGATCATATTTTTTCATTTCATGAATCGTCTCTTCAATTTCCCTGATAAAATATTTAAATACTTGATGATTCCCTGAATCACTAAAGTTCTTTTTATCAATTGAATTAAGCAGCCCTATAACTGCTTTAAACTTTAAATCATCAAAAAATGGGATTTCGCTTTTCCCATTGATTTCACCTTCAACTTCCACCTCCCCTTCGTCATTCTCCAGTCTAAATGTAAATTTTCCCGTGTTATCAACGTTCAATTAAGTTCGCTCCCCTATTTAGATGCATGGGGACGGTTCTCGTGTCTCATTAGCGCTCGAAAATGAGGCACGAGAACCGTCCCCATGTTTCACCCTTTTATTTTTTAATTGATTTGCAAAAATATTCACAGATAACAATCAATAAATAGGGCAAAATAATATAACTGAATATTAAAGAAAGAGGGTCTTAGGATGTTTTATACCTATAACCTATACAGTTCGGATCAATTGGGATTTACTAACTCTTATCACATCCAAACCGAATTGCCACCGCATAAATTTCGGGCCATTATGATGGAATTTCGACGTGGAGGAAATAATGATCCGCATGCATTTGTGAAATACATGCGCGAACATTTCCCAGATAGCTTTCGTTTATTTGAGTATGATGATGTTGTGCAATATGATGCCGACCAAGAAAACTCGGTTATCCTTTCCAACCTTTTAGACCAAAATAATCAAACTATTTAGGGCTGTTGAAAAAATAGGTTCAACAGTCTTTTTTCAGCTGCTTGAACCTATTGGATATCAAGCTGAGCTTTTTTGAAATGTCTCTTATCAGTAATTGGTTTATGAGATCAAATGATAAAAGTGATCCTGGAAAGCCTATAGGAGTGAAATAAGAAATGAAAGGAAAAAGTGTCAAGACGATTCATGTTCTGTTATTACTGGTTGTAATCGCCGTTTTAATTTGGTCACTTATCAAACCTGCAAGCTTCATGTCATGGACATTGGAAGCCACTCCTGCCATCATCATATTAATAATCGCACTATTAACGTACAAAAAGTTTCGTCTTACTACCCTCTCTTACGTCATTATTGCTATTATGGCGATCTTGATGTTTGTCGGCGGCCATTACACCTATTCAAAGGTTCCTCTATTTAATTGGATAAAAGATACTTTTGATTTCAAAAGAAATCACTACGATCGATTTGGACATTTTTTAAAAGGCATGTCAGCTATCGTAATTAGAGAATTATTATTAAGGAAAACCCCATTGAAAAAAGGTAAATGGTTATTCTGGAATGTGACAAGTATTTCTCTCGCCATTTCTGCTATGTATGAAATCATTGAATGGATAAGTTTTATTATACTCAAGGGAGGAAAAACAGCTAAAAACTTTCTAGGGAACCAAGGTGATATATGGGATGTACAATGGGATATGGTATTAACCTTAGCTGGTACCATCATTTCCTTACTATTTCTTTCCAAACTGCATAATAGGTTGTTGCGAAAAGAATTAGGAAAGTGATACACGGGGACGGTTCTCATGCTTCATTTTCGCCAGAAAATGATGCAGAAGAACCGTCCCCGTGCTTCATTACAATATTAATTTTGTGATTAAAATCATCCAGCATTTATTTCATACTTCTATACTGCCTTGTACAAATCAAGTTAACTTTAATAGTTTTACTGAAGATAAACTTTAACGGTTGAATCAATAACCACATCCAGCAAAATCGGCTTTTTTTCTTGAAAGGCTTTTTCAAATGCCGGTTGAAGTTCCTCGGACCTTTCAATTCTGACAGAATCAATTCCAAACCCTTTAGCAACATTAACAAAATCTACTGGGGGTTCGTTTAAATCCATCCCCGGGAAAACGTTGTGCTTGGCGGATTCCCCTTTGATATTAAGAATTCCACCTTTAAGAATCATGTAGCTTTGGTTATTCATAATCACAAAGACTACTGGGAGTTGATACTTAGCAGCATTCCATAATGATTGAATATAGTAAAGGGAAGAACCATCCCCAATGATATTGACAACCCTCTGATCAGGACGCCCCAGCTGAGCGCCAAGGGAGGCCGGCATACCGTACCCGAGACCACCGCCCTTCAATGCGAAAAGGCTTCCAGGCTGGTTCAGTTCCAAATAACTGTGGGTATATCTTCCGGAAGTTACGGATTCGTCCACAACTAAAACATTTTCCGGCAGTGCTTTATTTAATTCATACATGACTTCGGCAGGAGATAAAGGAAATTGGCCTCTAGTTTCTTCCAGTTCCTTTAAACGCAGCTCATCACTATGTATTTTCTTCTTTAGAGTCTTTTCTTTTAAACTCTCAAATCGGGCTTTATCCTCATCATTTGATTGGGTTTCAATTAATTCTGCAATTTCTTTAATGGCGATTCTTGGGTTGGCCGAAACGGCAATATCTACATGCATGTTCTTGCCAAGCTCCCATTCACCACTGTCAATAGCGATTACCTTGGTTCCCTCTTGGATAATCGGCTGGTCAAAGTAAAGGAGCGGGGCTTGACTTGTGACTCCCACGAAAATCACAACATCCGCTTCAGAAAGGGCTTTTTTGATAAAGGGCCCGTTTGGCAGGCATCTTCCCGCGTATTGACGGTGACCATAAGGGAAGTTTAATCTGGAGGCCTGATGCTCTACATATACTGGAGCACCAATCTTCTCCGCAAGTCGAACCATCTCATTCACTCCTTGGCTGCTTGCCAAGTGATCCCCGACCATAAAGACAGGGTTGCTGGCATGCCGAATCCAACTAGCCGCCTTTTGCACTGCTTCAAGATCTCCCCTGATATTGGAAGCAACAATGGTAAGTGGGATTGTTTCTGCTTCAATCTCCTGCCAAAGCACATCCGAAGGAAGAGAAAGAAAAACAGGACCCATCGGTTCGGTAAGGGCTACTTTAAAGGCCCGATGTAGGACAATAGGTAATTCCTGCGCATTTTTGACTTCCCAGCTCCATTTTGTGTAATTTTGGGCCATGCTTACCATATCTCCCCAAAGTGCTGGTTCCTGGATAGCGAGTCTGGTATCCTGCTGGCCGGCGGTGACAATTAGCGGTACCCCCGCACGATAGGCATTGTAAATGTTCCCCAATCCATGAGCCAAGCCGGGGGCAGCATGAAGATTAACTACGCCTGGTTTACCAGTTGCTTGGGCATAGCCTGCAGCCATCCCAACACACACATCTTCGTGTAAGGAAAGAATATACTTAAGATCCGGATAGTTCACCAGCCCGTCAACCAATGGCAATTCAGTTGTCCCAGGGTTTCCAAACAAATACTCTACTTCATATTTTTGAAAAGTCTTTAAAATAAAATCTCTAGCAAGCATCTCTCTCACCCTTTACACATTTTAGTAGTTTTTTCTTTTCAGAAAATATTATACTACAAAATTTTGAAATTTTTATATATTTAAAAAATACGAGAAAATTAGAGGCTGATTAGAAAAGGCGATACCACACACAGTATCGCCTGTCTTTATTCTATCCGTTATGATTCCTTAAAAGTTTTCATACTGTGATGACAACTTTTCCTTGAGCGTGCCCTTGTTCAAAGTACTTGAAAGCTTCTTCCACTTCACTCATCTTAAAAGTTTTATCAATAACTGGTTTTACTTTTCCGGCTTCAAGGAGTTCTTTTATATAAATTAAATCATTTTGGTTTTGCCTTTGTAATAGGCTAGACATTTTATTCCTCCCAGTGAGCGAGAACCAAGGCCCTAAGGTCATTGTTTGAAACAGCTGTGCACCCGAACCTCCAACGTGAACAAAAGTTCCATTAGCATTTAAGGATCGCTTATAAGCTGAAATCGGATGGTGCCCATTCACACCGAGAATCAGGTCATACTTCTGTCCTTTTTCGGTAAAATCCTCTTTTGTATAATCAATTACATGATCTGCCCCGATGGAACGAAGGATTTCTAAATTTCTCGTACTGCAAACACCTGTTACTTCAGCTCCGTAAGCTTTGGCAATTTGTACCGCAAAAGTCCCAACACCACCAGATGCACCATTTATCAAAACCTTCTGTCCCGCCTTAATCTTGCCTTTATCCCTTAGACCCTGTAAGGCTGTAACTGCCGCCATTGGTACCGCAGCAGCTTCCTCAAATGTGATATTTTCTGGTTTTAACGCCAATGCGCTCTCAGGAACAGATACATATTCAGCAAAACCACCCCAGCCAGCTCTGGAAAGATCTCCAAATACCTCTTGGCCTGGCTGAAACTGTTTAACATCTTTACCAACTGCTGCGACCCGGCCCGCAATGTCACCCCCGGGTATGGGGTATTTTGGTTTTAGAAGACCGAAGGCAAAACGGGCTAAGAAGGGCTCTCCTTTAAGAAGCACTAGATTACCATAGTTCAAGGATCCTGCATGTATCTTTACCAGTACCTGATGGTCCTCAGGAATAGGTTTATCTACTTCTCTCAGATTAAGAACATCGGGTGAACCATATTTGTTATAAACGATGGCTTTCATTGATTTTCCTCCACATCCTTCGAAACTATCAAATTTCTTCCTTTAAAAACCTATTCTTTTATTAAAATATATAACACCTTGACAATCACGTAGAACACTCCTACGTGACCAGTTACTCTGTTGCAGACCCATTTCGGTCACGTAGTTCATTCCTACGTGACCAATTACTCTGTTTCAGACCCGGTTCGGGCACGTAGATCATTCCTACGTGACCAATTACTCTGTTTCAGACCAGGTTCGGGCACGTAGATCATTCCTACGTGACCAATTACTCTGTTTCAGACCCGGTTCGGGCACGTAGATCATTCCTACGTGACCAATTTCTCTGTTTCAGACCCGGTTCGGTCACGTAGATCATTCCTACGTGACCAATTACTCTATTTCAGACCAGGTTCGGTCACGTAGATCATTCCTACGTGACCAATTTCTCTGTTTCAGACCCGGTTTGGGCACGTAGATCATTCCTACGTGACCGGTACTTCGTTTGAACCCGTTTTGGACCTTTTTGGAAAATATCCTCGCTGCTTATTTACTAATAAGCTTTTGCCACCAATTTGAATGACATTATGAGGTAGTCAAACTATCAGTTCTTAATTAAGTCTGCTATCTTAATTGTTTCGGAACCGCATTATCTCAAGTGGAGCTTCCAAACGTATTCTTTTTTGTAGACAAGGCAGCAAGTGCAGATACATTGAATCCTTTAAAGATGAGCCATACGGCTAAAATCATTTCATTAGCCGCTACTGGCAGCGACAGTAATGCACCCCAAATCGAAAGTTGTTGAATGACTCCAAACATTTCTAACAATGCTGCGATAAAAACAAGTGCAGCCCCTGTCATACCCAAGATGGGAATAAATCTTGGTACGAGCTTCGATTTAAAAAATATATAACTGTACATCATCGTATTAATGCCCAGCATGAAATTCGGACCAAGCAAAAATGTCCAGTCATGTATTGCTATTAGTACTGTGCCTGAAGCATGAAAAGAGGCAATATCCGGAGCACCCGCTGCTGTATATTCCCGGCTTAAGGTTAATAGGGACAGGACGCTTATTACACCAACCGTGATGATAATCGCTTCAAGAAATCTGAAACAAACATGCCAGAGAGCAATCGTTTCATTGTACTTTCGTAAAAAAGGAAACATAATCGTTGCTGTACCAACAGCTGAAACGACAAGTATTAGCTCCATAAGCGCTCCTGTTATCACTTGGTTGGCTTGTTCAGAACCTTTTATCAGGTAATCAGGACCTTTTAGGATAGGATTATATAAGTTTAGACCAATTACCGCCGTAACTGCCGCAAGAATAAACAATGCTCCTACAAGTTTCGCAGCTTTTTTATTTGAATTCATTTACTTATCCCCTTCTCTTCATAAATTCAAAAACGGTAAAGCAAAAAACCAGAATAGTTCTTACTTATTAGTGTTTTCCCCATAGAAGAATACCTCTTCCAGCGGTAAGTTAAAGGCGAGAGCTATGCGAAAAGCAAGTTCTAAGGATGGGGAATAATTTCCTTTTTCAAGGGCCACGATGGTTTGTCTTGTAACGCCTACCTTGTCAGCCAGTTGCTGCTGGGTCATTTCATTATGGTCAAATCGTAATCGTCTGATATGATTGCCGACAAGATGTTTGCCCATTATTATACTCCTTTCCGATAGTGATAAAGTTTCGTAACGGATCCAGTCACATCGGAAATGAACCCCGAAATGATCAAAATCATGAACATGAACTGTGACGGCTGAAAGATAACCAGAGATCCCATTGCAAGTAAAAAGCCGAGTATAAAGACAAAAAAGGAATTTCGGTTCGCTTTCAAGTCAATTAACTTATCCAGTTCATCTGCGAATGTTGGTTCTTTTTCTCCAGTTGTCATTCTAAATAGGATGTTGAAAAGAATGCTGATAATGATGTGGGCGACAATTGAAAGCAAAGTCAGGATGAGGACGAATGAACCCCAATAGCGAAAGGTTTCCAGCGACTCCAGCCCCCCTTCAGGGTGACGTGGGTACATGTACAAGCAATAAGTTCCGAAAATAACTACGGCGCTGATCAACGATACGATGCTTTTCTTTTCTTGATAGGTCATGGTTTCCCCCTTATTTTATTTTCTTCTATATTTGGTAAACTCCGTTATACATAATGTAATATAAACTTTACATAAAGTAAAGTGTATATTACAAAAAAAACCCGGATATCGCTAAATGGGCAATGTTCCGGCAGGTCCTCTTATATGTTGCTGTCGTTCTAAAGATGCTTAGGACTATTTAAATGAATCGCGTCCGCTTTTTTCATATCATCACTTTGAACATATGAAAAAACAAAAAACCACACGTGTGACAAAATCACCGTATGGTTAATAGTGAACACTACAATAATCTTTAATTTTTTTAGAATCCTCCTTTTATTAAAATAAATGGTCGCAAACTTCTGTTTTACACAAATAATACACACGAGCCGAATAAACGGCTTATTTTTACCGGTGTGCTGCTTTTCTTGTCCCCACGGGCCGAATAGTGGGCTTCTTTTTACCAGGAGCGCTATTTTCTTGCGCTCACGGGAAGAGTAGGACTGCTTTGTGTTTTTCAGTAGTCACGGACGGTTCTCATGCCTCAATTTCACTAGAAAATGAGGCATGAGAACCGTCCCTGTGTTTCATTCCTTTTTAATATGCTTCACTATTTGTTCCTTATGTTTTAAGTCATGTTCGATCATCCCTACAAAGTACTCTCCTATTGTCATGTTTTCTCTTCCCGGATAAGGTTCAGAAAATGTTTCTTCTGGGATTTTTTGCAACAAAGACACAAGTTCCTTTCGAACAGTGATAAACTCACTAATAAGCTCCTCTTTAGAAATACCTGATCTAGCATATTGTGATGCCATTTTATTAATAGCTTCTACATCTATATTTACCTCCGGAAATTCCTCATTATGATAAATATAGGATACTCTATTGGTTATTAGAAATTTGTCCCACGAAATAAAATGGGAAATGACATCTGCAATCCCCCATGCCCCTTCTTTAAAAGGGTTAAACCAAAGATCATTTGAAATTTCTTTTAAAGAAGCAACCCATTCTATTAAACTTATTTTTTCTTTAATAATTTGATCTTTACTCATTTTTCCTCCTACTTCTTAACTCTAATGTTCTTGGTGGGTAAGTTAATTACATTGCGTCTCTAATAAATGTCGGATAAGTCTTTGCTCATTTTCTCTTGCATCATCAAAATGAAAAACATGGGAAGATTTCTCAGACCAATGTAATGATTTTCCTTTAGGGGCATCAAGATCTTCGAAATAACGAGTGATGAGTTCAGGCATGACATGTTTTTCCTTGCTACCATGGATAAACATGACAGGTACATTTAAGGCTGGCACCTCACTGAAAAAATCAAATGTATTGATATCGTGGATCAATGCATCTGTATAGGAAAGCTTAAAACCTCTCAAAAGGGAATTATATATATCTATAAGAGAATAATCCGGCGAACGCAACATGATTTTTAACCCCGAAAAAAAGGAAGCAGACTTTTTGTCACCCGCATCATAAAACATAGTACGATATTTTAACTGCCATTTCCTGATAACAGACCACTGTTTAAAATCCTTCGTATAAGGAGGTTCTCCTACCGCCGCAAGCTCCGCTAACGCACGTTTGTTGTTTGTCTCAGCGGCCATCTCAATCAACCACTTATAGCTTAACTTATCATTTTCAACCCAGTTCGTAATCTGAGAAAAACCCGTATAAGAAAAGTATTTTTCCGGATATTTGTACGCAAGGTTTAATCCGATCACACTTCCCCAGGAATGAGCCGCCAGATGGAGTTTGTCTTGCTTGAACCGAGATCTTAAATAATCTGTGACATCTTTGGCATCATCGATAAATTGCTTCAAGTTCATGGTTTCTTTTGGTATATCTTTGGAAAAGGATTTTCCTGTACCGCGTTGGTCCCAAAAAACCACTGTAAAATTTTTAATTAATTCTTTGGTGGTCATGACCAATGTGTAATCAGTGCCTCGATTTGAGACACCAGGAACAGGCATACTGGGACCTCCATGAATAAAGAGCAGGATTGGACTTCCTGGTTTTTCAGTCTGAATAAGAATGCTTTGTTTTATACCGCCAATGGGAATGGTTTCAAGTTGACTGATTCCGTTCTTCGTGATCGTATAATCACTTTTTTTAAAAATTTTCATTTGTATGTTCCCCCGCTTTTTCATTCATATAAAATATAAATCTTATAAGCTGATTATAACCTAATTACATTATCTGGATTGCAATATTTTCCAACAAAAGAGAGAAATCCTGAACACAAAAAACTGCTAGAATATTTCTAGCAGTTTTGAGACATAGGGACGGTTCTCGTGCCTCATTTTCGGAGTGAAAATGAGGCAGAAGAACCGTCCCCATGCTTCAATTTTCAAAATGCAATGACTCCGCCCTATTTAATAAAAAGTCCGCCTGGTCTCTCCCATACAGATATAATCGGTGCATCGGTCTTGTCATCGAGACGTACAACAATTTGATGTCCAGGTCCGCTTGTGAATATGGTTCATCCAAGCAGACAAGCAAAACAGCATCAAACTCCAAGCCTTTTGATAAATATGAAGGCAAAATCACGATATGCCCCTTCTTCATTTCTTGTTTTTCTTCTAATAACTGAATCGGAAGTTGGCTGTTTTCCAAGAGCTGTTGAATTCTCTGGCATTCCTTATCGGTACGGCCAATAATCGCGATGTAGTTCAGCTCTTCACTTTTGAGTGAGGATATATCCTGTTCCAGCAGCAGCCTAACCTGTTCCAGATTCACAGGATCAATCTTTTTATAGTATGGTTTTTGGCCATGACGAATGACGGGTTCGACCTTTGGCAAGTCTTGATCTATTAACATCAGGATATCATTTGCCAAATTCATGATTTCGACGGTTGTTCGGTAGCTTTTTTGCAATGCTTGATAATTCGCATTTGGGAAGATCTCCTTCAAAACCGGTGTCCAGCTATTCAAGCCGCGATAGGAATGAATGCCTTGGGCCAAATCCCCCACGATGGTAAACAAATCTGTTTCAAAGCCTTCCTTTAATGCGACAAATTGAAAATAGCTATAATCCTGCGCTTCATCAATGAAAATACTGCGCATTTTATGTTTATCATCGATGCCTTCTAGCTTTGCTTTCATATAAAATAGCGGTGCTAAATCCTCCAGTTCATATGCACCCCGTTCAAAGATACGCTGACAATATTTACTTAGAACCTTACATTCTTGTTCTGTTAGAGTGGTGGAATGCTTTTGAAGCATATCTGGAGAAGTCATTAGTTCCTTATACAAGGTAAAAATATCTTTCATGTCAAATGCACCCATATATTTTTTTACAGCGACTTTTGCCTCCTGCTCAATCCTCTTTATCCGTTGCTCTTTTCTCTCCATTAAGGTGACCACTTTTTGCTTTCTTTTTTCTGGATCCTGCCTCCAGTTATAAAGGACCTTTTCGAGTGCTTCTTCGTATTTCTTGTTCAGTTTTGATAACATAATGGATTTTTTCCTTTTTAGATCATCTTCTAAAAGGTTTTTTATTTTTCCTAGCCTTTTGTAGATTGGTAAGTACGTATATTCTTTTAAAAATAGTCTTTTAAGCTTTTTCCCTTTCATGAGCACGGAAATTTCAATCACAAAATCCTCTTCTGGGGCAAGATTGCTTTCCAATTCCTTGATGTATCGATTGATTAATTCTTTAAATTCAAGTGAACCTTTATAACTAGAGACCCATTGCATCGATTTATTGGATCCGTTATTTTCAAGGAACTTCATGAGCTTGGAGTTAGGTGAAAAAAGTTTTATTTTCTGGCCTAAACAGTTTCTCATAAAATCGATATAGGTGGTTTGATTGATTTTGTTGACACCGAGTTCTGGTAAGACGGCAGAAATATAATCAATAAACAATCGGTTTGGCGCGAGTATCATTAATTTTTCGGGAGGAAATTGAAAGCCAAAGGAATAGAGAAAGTAGGATATTCTATGGAGTGCGATTGTTGTTTTCCCGCTTCCCGCCGCTCCTTGAACAATAATAGGGTGCTTCAGAGATGCCCTGATTACTTCATTTTGCTCGTTTTGAATGGTCGCCACGATTTCTGTTAAGCGATTATCAGCTTTACCAGACAAAGACTTTTGCAAAAGTTCATCATGTGTGGTTAAATCGATGTCACTGATTTCTTTTAATAATCCATCGACTATGTCATATTGCCTCTTTAAGGATAGATAACCAGTTTGTGTCTCCCCATAGGCGTCATAGGACACCTCTCCGAGCCGACCATCATAGTAAACATTGGCAATCGGCGACCGCCAATCCACAATAATCGGCTGCTGTGTGACACGGTCGAACAACGACACCTTGCCAATGTACAAAATTTCTTCTTTTTTCGTACTATCGCTTGTGAAATCAATCCTTGAAAAATATGGTTTGCCAATCACACTCTCCAACCGTTTCAATTCACTTTCCGCTAATTCAAGAAAGCTTGCATTCGCGAGGAGATCGGTGTAGCTCGTACTGCTATCCTTAGAATTCAGTTCAGCAAAGGATTGCCTCATATTTTCAACGAAGAATTCTCTATTCCCCTGCGAAATTTCCAAAACGGTCCGGATATATTCCTTCGTAAACTCTAAGCGCTCCAGTTCTGCTTGATAATCTTTATGGCCACTTACAGAAACTTGATCTTTAGTACCCATCCTATAGTCACCTCACTAAGTGACACACGGGGACGGTTCTCGTGCCTCACTTTCTCTAGAAAATGAGGCAAAAGAACCGTCCCCATGCGTCAATTTTTATATTTGAAAATCTCATCCACAGCTTGGTGGTATCCACCCGATTTTTGAAAAGATTCTCCGATGCTTGCAGCAGCTTTTTGGTAAGAAGGTTGTTTTAACACTTGATCCAAAGTTTCACTGAGTTGATTTGCAGTCAGGTTTTGCATCTGTAGTGTAATACCGGCTCCGAGTTTGGCAACTTGCCCGGCAATGATTGGCTGATCCGCGCTTTGAGGGATGACAATGAGCGGAACCCCATAATAGAGACCTTCATGGACACTGTTCATTCCACCATGGGTGATGAAAACACTCGTGTATTTCAATACTTCTGTTTGTGGAACGTAATTTTTCACAATGAAGTTCTTAGGAATCTCCCCTAAATCGGATCGTTGCGTTTTTTCCCCAATAGACATGACTACAGTATGATCAGTGTTTCCAAATGCTTTAAAACAAAGCTTATAGAAATCTATTGCTTGGTTAAAGACAGTACCTAGTGAAATGTAAATTAGGCTTTTTCCCTTGATCGGAATATGGTCAAAGTTTTCTTGGGTTGCTCGTAAAGAAATGGATGGACCCACAAATTTGTACGACTGGTCAAATGATTCTCCAAAAGGTTGAAATTCCCTTGTTGTATAAACGATTGTAATTGGTGCCGGGTTACAAAAAACTTCGTAAGGAGAATGGATCTCCACATCATATTTTTCTTTTATTTTTTTTGTGAGGTTTTGATACTCATCACGAATTTCGGTTGGGATATTTTGTGAAAGATGTTCCAGCATTTGATCAAATGATGCTTTTGTCTGTGCAAAAGAAGTACAAGAATTAACGGCCGGAAGCTTCAGTATTTGTGCTAGTATCCGTCCGCAGCCAAACATGGAATCGTGGATGATATAATCAAACTGTTCTCCTTCAATTTGCTCAAGAACACTAGGAATCATGATATCCGCCGTACGCAAAAGACCGTTGATTCTTTCCAGTAAATAATTTCTTCCACCTGAAATAAAAGCTTTTATAAATTTCTCACCATCAAACGTTCTTACAGTAGCGCCCGTCTTCTCAACACGTTCTCGAAAAGCCTCTATTGTAAAGTATACTACCTCTTCTCCACGCGAAACAAGTTCCCTTACAACTCCAAGAGTCGGATTAACATGACCTTCAGAACCACCATTAATAAACAAAACACGTGCCATTATCAACACTCCTTAGCTAATGAGGCATGGGGACGGTTCTTTTGCCTCACTTTATCGACCAAAGCGAGGCAAAAGAACCGTCCCCATGTTTCATTCACTCCATAATAGAGTAAAACCATTATGATAATATTTTAACCATATTGTACCAGATTACACCACCATGCTCTGAGTTTGAATCCCCCATGTTGACATATCCAAATTTTTCATAGAAGACAATTAAGTCTTCTTTACAAGTAAGTGTGATGGTCTCACGTTTTTTGGCAGTCGCTGCTTCTTCGATATGAGCAAGAAGCGCTGCCGCTACACCGCGGGTTTGAAAATGCGGAGTAACCGCTATTCCAAGAACACTTTGATGTCCACCTGTCAGTGGATTAGCTTTGATTTCTCGAAATAAGTCATCTGTAATATATGGTGTTTCGATCACGGGTCCATTAACAAAACCTACAATTGCACCTTTCCTTTCAGCCACAAAGAAACTATCTGGTATTAAACGAATCCGCTTTTCAAATGCTTCTTTCGTCGCAGCCTCTTCTATTGGAAAACACAGGCTTTCAATGATAGTAATCTCAGTTAGATCTTCCATTTTAACATTACGGATATTCAACATTTTCAATTTGCCTCCAAATTCCAATAACTTCTAGATGCTAATTCCCATCTGCCCCTACAAAATATATAAGACTTCCACTTTATAAATTATTATTTATCTCCATCTACTACTATAATAGGTTTTTGTTCAGAACAAAAGTAAAGTTTTACATTTATGAGTCATGGGGACGGTTCTCGTGCATCACTTTCACTAGAAAATGAGACAAAAGAACCGTCCCTGTGCATACAAAATTGTACAGGCACTTTTTTTAAATGGGAATATACTGAAACTGAGTTTGAGTGTTTGGGGGTGAGACTATGAATCCGTGGTTCAACACTGATGGTGTTAGCGAACGGGAAGATCGTTTGAAAAGCTCCATGCGTATGGTTTGGGAACAGCACGTATTTTGGACAAGATTGGTGATCAATAGCATAGCTTTTAATTTACCTGATCTAGCCGCGAATACTGCACGACTTCTCCGGAATGCCACAGATATGGGAAATTTATTAAAGCCTTTCTATGGAAATAAAATAGCAGCACAGTTCGCCAACCTAATAAGGGAGCACCTGGTCATTGCTGCAGAACTGGTTACAGCTGCGAAAGCAGGCAATCAAAAAGCTGTGGCAGATGCTCGGAGAAGATGGTATGCAAATGGAGCAGAAATTGCCGAATTCCTAAGTAAGATCAATCCATTTATATCAAGAAAAGAATTCCAAGAAATGTTTTTCGAACATCTAGCCCTTACTGAAAGGGAAGCAGTATTAATACTCCAACAAAATTTTAAAGAAAGTATTGCAATATTTGATAAAATTGAGTTGGAAGCTTTAGAAATGGCGGACACCATCACCTTTGCAATTGTGAAACAATTCCCTAGGAAGTTTTAAATAGACCATGGGGACGGTTCAGGTGGTGCTTTTTCAAGAAAGAAAAAGCCACGGGAACCGTCCCTGTGGCCAAATCGCTAATCTTCTTCATCATGCCTTATTTTTTAATTTAGATATAAAATTACTAATTCTTTTTTTAGCTTCCTGCCGCTTTTATTCCTGTCATAATTTATATTGCCTATTCCTCGTCTTTCCCTTTTACTTCCCTTTTAATTAAACACCGTAAAAAACCACCTGACTCAAGGATTTAATATTCTTTTTCGCGATAGAAACAAGCACTTCATTTTGGAATATTTTATTTCTTCCCTCAGCAAACGGGTGCTAGGACCCGAATTAAACATAATGATCTGTTTTAATTGGCAATTTCGATTTACTGACAGTGCGTATGGGATTCAATCTGATAAACAGTAGAACGATTATATTTTGAGTCATCAAATCGTTTACTACCATTTGGAAGTTGCTGTTGACCATCTCTCTGTTTTTATCCTTATGGTACAATACCTCCATCGTACGACAAGACCCAAATACATCGCTAATCCGGATGATGGATTAAGTAACAATCCAAATAATCCAATTGGAATTTTTCCAAAGACTTGGCGGGCGCTTTCTTGGTGCTCTCATTACCTGTTCAAAGGCCATTTTGTGAGAAAATTGATGCATTCGGCAATTCGCCAAGAAAGCGTATCGTATTCATAGAGAATATTATGGTTCATATTTTATAACATCAGAAATTTTAACTAATTTCCCATTTTTTGCTTGAATCATGGTAATGGATGTCTGTCCATAACGATTTTTGGGTGAATAGGTAACATTATAGGCTAATGAACCATTCCAATCCTTGAGGGTCTCCATTTGTTTGATAAAGTTCTCCCAGGATAAATCATCTCCACAGCGTTTTAATCCTTCTACCATAACCTGCGCAAAAGTCCATCCAGACATTGGCCCATTGGCAGAAGGGTCCTCATCAGGATAATCTTTTGTGAATTGTTTTAGATACGCTTGAATCTTTGGATTGTCTTTTTCACTAACAGATGTCATCCATGTTGAACTCATCACACCTTCCATTACATCATTTCCCGCCAATTCAAATATTGTCATATCACTGCCGCTTCCATAGTTGAAAATCGCCGGTTTCTTTCCACCAATTTTATCAAGTTCTTTCCAAAATCCAGCAACAGGTTTAACCGCTCCAAATACTAAAATGACGTCCGGATTAGCCTTTTTCATTTGCATGGCCGGTGTACTGAAGTCAACATCATTGAGGTTATAAGCTACCTCAGCTGCAATATCAATTCCTAATTTTTTGAGTTCTTTTTGTGCTCCAGCTAGGTATGATTTTCCAAAATCGTCATTTTGAAAAAGAATACCGACTGTCTTAGCTTTCAATTCTTTTGCGGCATATTGCGAAAAAATACGGGATTCAATATCATAATTTGTTTGTAACCCAAAGTACGTTTTAATAGGAGGATTAACGAATGAACTATCACCGGATGCAAATGCTACAACCGGTATCCCTTTTTTAGTAAGGTATGGCAGGGCTGCCTTGTGATGTGAAGTCCCAAGCGCTCCTACAATAGCAAAAACTTTATCCTCTTCAACTAGTTTTTTTGCTGCTGCAACACTTCGGGATGGTTGATATTCATCATCATAGGCGACATATCTTATTTTTCGACCGTTTATTCCGCCCTCTGCATTTACTTTATTAAAGTATGATTGTGCTCCTTTTACCAAGGTACCCCATTGGGCCGCAGCTCCGCTTAGTGGTGCCCATGCACCTAGGACAATCTCATCATCTGTAACACCTTGAGCGTTTTTATTTTTAGTGGCTTCACTTGTTTTAGATACATCTTTACTGCTGTTACATGCGCTTAGAAGCAAAATGCTAAGGATAAGTATACCTACCCTTTTCAGTACATTTTTCATACCTTCTACCCCCAGCTAAACTATTTAGTAGTGTCTTATTTTAAGCAAAACATTTTAAGTTAGGTGATTACAAACCTATTGAAATATACTTTGTCTCAAGATACGCTTCTAAGCCCTCACTCCCTCCCTCACGACCGATACCGCTTTGTTTCATACCGCCAAAAGGTACTTGTGCTGCGGATGGAACACCATCGTTCCAGCCGACAATTCCATAATTTAAACGCTCTGCAATTCGGATTCCTCTACTATAATTTTCCGTGAATACATACGCAGCGAGTCCGTATTCAGTCTGATTAGCAAACTCAATTGCTTCTTCTTCTGTTTTTACTTTTTGAATTGGTGCTACAGGGCCGAATGTCTCTTCATGCATAATAACCATATCGGGATGAACATCCGTTAAAATGGTAGGTTCGTAGAAATAGGTATGATTTTCAGCTTTTCCGTACCCTCCTAACACCACTTTTGCACCTTTACTAACCGCATTTTGAACATGACTATCAATTTTCTCATAGCCAGCTTTGTCAATTATTGGGCCAATATTTATTCCTTCATCAAGGCCGTTTCCTACCTTGAGACTAGAAGCTGCTGCTGCAAATTTCTCCACAAATTCATCATGGATGCCTTCTTGAACATAAATACGATTCCCGCAAATGCAGGTTTGAACACCATTACGAAACTTCGATGCAAGGATGCCATTAACTGCTTTTTCAACGTCTGCATCATCCATTACGATAATGGGTGCGTGCCCGCCTAACTCCATCGACATTTTCATCACTTGAGATGCGCCTTCCTTGATCAGTTCTCTTCCTACTTCTGTCGAGCCGGTAAATGTTATTTTACTTACATGGGAATTTGTTAGTAGCTCTTCGCCAATTTCGGAAGAATTTCCTGAAACTAGATTGACAACTCCTTTCGGGATGCCAGCTTGCTCGCATAATTCGATAAGCATAATGGCAGTGAGTGGAGTTTGGTTCGGTGGTTTCACTATAAATGTACATCCTGCTGCTAGTGCTGGCCCAAGCTTTCTTGTAATCATGGCAGCGGGAAAATTCCATGGAGTGATAGCCCCGACAACTCCAATTGGCTGCTTGGTTACAAGCATACGTTTATTATCTACATGAGCGGGGATGGTTCGCCCATAAACCCTTTTACCTTCTTCGGCATACCATTTAATAAACGAAGCGGCATATTGAACTTCACCTTTCGATTCAACAAGAGGTTTCCCCATTTCGCTTGTCATCAGTTCAGCAATTTCGTCGGCCTTCTCCATCATAAGAATATATAATTTCTCTAAATATGCAGCCCGATCATAGGCTGTCAGGTTAGACCATTCAGGAAAAGCTGCATATGCCGCCGCGATTGCACCCTTTGTTTCTTTCTTTCCTCATCGAGGAACGGAACCTTGCGTTCTCCAGTTGCAGGATTCATTACTTCCGTTTTCTCTAAATCCCCCCGGTCCAAGCTCCATTAATATACATTAGTTTATCCATGCATAAGTTCCTTTCCCTGATAAAGTTTACGTTCAAAATTCTTACGTTCTTTGAGTGGTTGCCGTAGTTCCGCCATCAATGACCAATTCGCTGCCCGTTATAAAACTTGATTCATCAGATGCCAGAAATACAACCGCGTTAGCGACCTCTACTGGAGTACCCATTCTTTTCATTGGTGTAGAATTATGAAAGGACTCTATTGAAATTGTCTTTTGAGATGCTACAAAATTATCAACCATTTCAGTTGCAATTGTACCCGGGTGAATGGTGTTTATTCTAATATTATTCGAAATCACATCGAGCGCCGCTCCTTTTGACATGATGTTGACAGCGCCTTTAGTTGCCCCATAAAAAGAGTGGCCAGGTGCACTTTTTAACCCGGCGATTGACGAAGTGTTGATAATGGAACCGTTCCTTTGCCTCTTCATAACGTTAATCACGTGCTTCATTCCAAGAAATACCCCTTTGACATTAATAGCCATCATAAAATCGAAATCTTCAACGGTAAATTCATTAATGGCTTTCTTTTTATAAACGCCGGCATTATTAAATAAGATATCAATCTTCCCATATTTATCTAAAACCTCTTCAACTACCCTAATCCAGTCTTCTTCTTTTTGTACATCCTGAACTAAAAAGGCAACAGTATCATACTTCTCTTGGAACCTTCTAAGCGTCATTCTTCCCATTTCTTCGTTGATATCTGTAAAAACAACAATCGCATCCTCTTCCAGAAATCTTTTAACCGTCTCTCTTCCAATACCGCTAGCTCCACCAGTGATAATAGCCACCTTATTCTTTAGTCTCACTCAACTCATCTCCAGAAATATGAATTTATAAATCTATCTTTATTCTCGAAACCCTCTTGTCTGTGGTGTTTTCAACTGTCCAAAACTCATTTAATTTACTGATTAGCCCTCCTTTTCCAAACTTTAGCTTTGGGTTCTCGTTGTGAATCCTCGCTAAACTTAGAAATTCTAATACTTTTTTTCGACGAAAGATAATATTCTTTACACCATTATGATAAAACCAAGTATCTATTGTGTTGTATACTCCACGATTTATGCCAAACTTCATTTCGCATAATTTTTGAAAGGAGTAATCAGTATAGTGAATTTCATTGGATTCAACCGTCACAATCAATTCTCCTCACAAAAGCAGTTTATTAGATTTGTTCCTTTACGTATAAGAATTAAAAGGGTAGAAGTGTAACGCCGATTAACTACAAACCCATTCGTTAGAAATTGCTCCTGTTTTCCCACGGAAATATAACAAAGGCTCTTTTTGACATAATGAAATATGTTCAACTTCTCCTACAAAGATAAAATGATCCCCTGCCTCGATTTCGTTAATTAACTTGCACTCCATAACACCTAACGCAGATTCTACAATAGGTAAGCCCCTATCAGAAATTTTATAATTCGCGAGATCAAACTTATTCGTATTTTTACTTGCAAACACATTACACACTTTTACTTGATCACTGGCCAACACGTGAATTGCGAATTTTCCTGAGTCTCTAAATGAACTTAAGGATGAAGATGCTTTATCAACACAGAATAAAACCAAGGTTGGATCTAATGAGACCGAGGTAAATGAATTGATTGTAAGTCCGACTGGTTGGTGATTAGAAGGGTTTATTGTTGTTACGATTGTCACTCCTGTTGGATAATTTCTCATAATTTCTTTGAATATATCTTTTTTATTTGAACTAGTCATACTATCTCTCCTCCAAGATACAAAATATTCAGATAATTTAATACAAAAAACCATCTGATAATGTAATCGAAATCTTCATGACTTTATTCGTATTATCGTGCTCTTCAATTTGGTGGAAACTAGCATTTCCCTTGATCTTATATCCATGAAAGGGGTCATCCGTATTTATTACTGTAACCACTACCTTCGGACTTTTCATCATTAATTGTACAGTTCGGCTATTGGCATTATCGGAATACTCTATTTTAGTATCTTCTACCAATTTTACTTTGCGCACTGTTACATTTGGGTATCCCTCTTCTCCAACACAAGTTATATACACTCTATGATCAGAGGAACTTAACGTTTTCTTTAGGGATTCGTTTGATATTTCTTTCATGTGTGTTTCTCCTTTCATTTTTCCCCACTCAATACAGATTTGCAGCGTGTGATTTTCCACCTAAATAATACTTGCTGATTTCATCATTATTCCGCAGGAATTCAGCTCTTCCTTCTAAACCAATTCTTCCATTTTCTAGAATGTACCCATAATCAGCAATGCGAAGAGCCAGATTCGCATTTTGTTCCACTAAAAGGATTGAAGTGCCTTTCCGATTAATTTCTTGGATGATCTCAAAGATTTGATTCACAATTATTGGAGCAAGCCCAAGTGATGGTTCATCCAATAGGAGAACTTTTGGATTACCCATTAAAGCCCGCCCGATGGCTAACATTTGTTGTTCTCCGCCACTTAATGTTGATGCATACTGTTTTAATCTTTCTTTTAAGATGGGAAAGTAAGAAAAGATATCACTCAGATCCTTCTTTATTTGATCTTTATCCCTACGTAAATAGGAACCAATGATTAGATTTTCTTCGACTGTAAGTTTCGGAAAAACCTGCCTATTTTCTGGACAATGAATGATTCTCCGTTTTACGATTTCATTTGGCTCCAAGTTACTTATATCTTCATTTTTATAGACCATAGTGCCACTTTTAATTGGCAGCAATTGAGAGATAACTTTAAGTGTAGAAGATTTTCCCGCACCATTTGCTCCTAATAATGTAACAATGGATCCTTCAGGAATCTGTATAGAAATTCGGTCCAATGCTTGAATATTCCCATAAAACGCAGAAATTTGTTTAAGTTCCAACATCTTCTTGCACCTCACCCAAATATGCTTCAATGACTTTTGGATTATTTTGGACCTCCGTTACCGTACCTTCGGCAATCTTTTTTCCGAAATCCATAACAGCAATTCGATCAGAAATATTCATGACTAATGACATGTCGTGTTCAATCATCAAAATCGTAATCCCGAATTCATCTCTCAGACGCGTAATTAATTCAGCATTCTTTTTGGTTTCTTCAATGTTCATACCAGCAACAGGTTCATCTAGCAGCAGTAACTTGGGCTTTGAAATAATAGCCCTACCAATGTCTATCATTTTTTGAATACCAAAAGGTAAATTTCTAACTTCTTCATTGGCATGGTGTTTCAGATCAAATAGCTCTAAAATTTCAAATGCAATTTCTTTCGCTGCTTCTTCCTCTTGTTTATTTTTTTTTGTTTTAAAAGCATTTGATAACAAACTGCTTTTTAAAGAAGGATGAAGTCCGACCAACAAGTTATCCAAAACAGTCATTTTTGAAAATAATTCAACATTTTGGAAGCTCCTCGAAATCCCAGATGCTAAAACTTTGTGTGTTTTTTTTGTTAATAAATTCTCTCCTTTAAAACTAATCTGGCCCGAGCATGGTGTGTAGAAGCGGCTGATGCAATTTAATATTGTAGTTTTCCCTGCTCCATTCGGTCCAATAATGGCAAAGATCATTCCCTCATCAACTTGAAGATCTAGATTATTAACCGCCGTTAAGCCCCCGAAAGACACAGTTACCTTTTTAAGTTCCAATAACATGATTCATCATTCACCCCTCCAATGATAATTGTTTATTTTCTGTTTTTTTCCGTTTCCATTTATAGTTAAATAGACTGATAAGACCGTTCGGCAAAAATAAGATGGTGAGAATTAAAGCCGCGCCCGTAATGGTAATTGTAAAGCCCGGAAAACGGTCAGCAACTTGAGGAATAATTGTTAAAATAAACGCACCTAAAATAGAACCAGTGATCGACGCCAACCCGCCTAAAACAATCATCGCCAACACTATAAGTGATATATTCATATTAAAATCATGCGGACTGATGAAACCAACAAAATAGGCATAGAGACTTCCCGCTATCCCTGTAAAAAAAGCACTTATTGAAAACATTAATGTTTTGTATAATGATACATTTACTCCCATTGCCTCGGCAGCAATCTCACTTTCCCTAATAGCAACAAAGGCCCTGCCAAAATTTCCTTTTAAAAGATTCAAAATTAACCATGTGATTATGAGGGCTATCACGGTCGTAAAATAATAGAAACTTGTATCAGATGAAAATAAACTAGGCTTTTCGATGAACAATCCTGCAAATCCCCCTGTTAAACCTTCCCACTTCAACATGATTTCTGGAATCGCTAGACCAAAAGCTAAAGTGGCAATAGCTAAAAAGTGACCGCTTAGACGCACTGCCGGCAGACCAATAAGAAACCCGACAATGGCTGTTATCACACCTGATAATGGCAGGTTCAACCAAAAAGGAAGTCCTAACTTCAAAGTTAAAATAGCTGTGGTATACGCACCAATCGCTAAAAATGCCGCGTGTCCAATTGAAATCTGACCCCCGAATCCTGTAAGTAAATTGAGAGACATGGCCATAATGGCATAAATAATAAACAAACCTGCTACATAAATGAAGTAACTAGAGAAACCAACTAATAAAGGATATCCCAGTAATAAAATGCTGATAAATAGTATTTGAAGTCGCTTTATTTTCATCTTCGTCACACCTTTTTCGTGATCTTTTCACCTAGAATACCGGTAGGCTTAACATATAAAACCAATATAATTAACGCAAAAACAAACACTGATTTCAGCTCTGACGATACATAACCTGCAATTAATCCTTCGAAAACTCCAATTAATAAGCCTCCAACGATGGCTCCAGGTAAGCTTGTGAACCCTCCAAGTATCGCAGCTGCGAAGGCTTTAATGCCAACCTCCCCCATCATATTTGGATCTAAAAAGGTAACAGGAGCGATTAGAATTCCAGCAATACCACCTAATATGGCACTTATTCCCCAAGTTCTTGTAAATACAGAGGAAACCCCAATACCCATTAATTTCGCAGTAGCAATATTTTGAGAGGACGCACGCATGGCTAACCCGATTTTTGTATGTTTAAAGAATAAATAGAATCCAAGCATCAGGATGGTAGTGACAACAAAAATGAAAATCTGATTTATCGTTATCGTTATACCTACGTAATTAAAGTGTTTATTAGGCAAAGCCTCTGGAAAGCCGACAGGGGTATAACCCCAAATGATTCCAGCTACTCCGCGAAATACCATATACAACCCAAACGTTAAAATGATTTGATTTAGAATTGGCGCCTTTTGGACAGGGCGCATAAATATACGTTCAACAGCCATCCCAAAAATAAACGCAATCACTAAAGATAACAGAAACGAAACAAAATACGGAAGTTTAGTAACGGTTAAGAACGTGAAACTTATAAACGTGATGAGCATGGCCATTTCACCCTGAGCAAAGTTAACAATATCAGAGGTTTTAAAGATTAGGATAAGCCCCAAGGCGGCCAAGGCATATAAGCTTCCTGCAGCTAAACCGCCTATTATAATCTGTCCTGCCAAATGTCATTCACAACCTTCCTGTAGATTAATTTGGCTGGACAACAATATCTGTTATTGTTGTCCAAATCGCATTCTTATGGTTCGTATTTAATAACATCTGAAATATCTACTAATTCGCCACCTTTAAATTGGCTGATTTTCACCGACGTTTGGCCATACCGATAATCAGAGGTATAGGTAACGTTATAGGCTAGTGAACCGTCCCAATCCTTCAAGGTCTCCATTTGTTTAATAAAGTTTTCCCATGTAAGATTATCACCGCTGCGTTTTAAGCCTTCCACCAACACCTGTGCATAAGCCCAAGCTGATCGCATAAAAACGGAATTTGGATCCTGTTTGGGAATGTCTTTTGAAATTTGATCAACATATTCCTTTATTAAAGGATTGTCTTTATCTTTTAAAGATTTTACCCAGGTTGTTGATAAGACCCCTTCCATAACATCTGCACCAGCTAAATCAATCATGGTTGAATCCGCACTAGTATAAGTCAGCATTCTTTCGGCGGAACCACCAATTTTGTCAAATTCTTTTAAGAAGGAAGCTGCGGGTTTAGGAGAGGCAAATAAAAACACAACATCTGGACTTGCTTTTTTCATTGATAGTGCTTGTGCGCTGAAATCAACGTCTGTAGGATTGTAGGATTCCTGTGCAGCAACTTTTATTCCAAGTTTGTTCAATTCCTCCACGGCTGCATCTCTATAAACAATTCCGTAATCATCATTTTGATAAAAGATCCCTACTGATTTTGCCTTAAGTTCTTTATTTGCATAGGTTGAAAAAATCCGCGCTTCAATATCATAGTTAGTTTGCAAAGCGAAGTAATTTTTTACTGCTGGTTTAACAAAGGCGCTATCTCCGCTAGCAACTGCGACAACAGGGATTCCTTTTTGGGTCAAATAGGGCTTGACCGCTTTATTATGGGCTGTCCCAGTGGTTCCCAAGATTGCAAAGACTTTTTCCTGTTCCACTAATTTCTTCGCTGCTGCGACAGTTTTGGAAGGCTGATATTCATCATCAATGGCAATATATTTAAGTTTCCTTCCGTTAACGCCGCCATCTGCATTTACTTTATTAAAATAAGACTGGTAAACCTCTGCTAATATCCCCCATTGTGCTGCTGGGCCAGATTGTGGTACCCAGCCCCCAATCAGAATTTCGTCATCCGTTACCCCTTGAGAATTTTTAACTGAAGACTTTTCTTTAGCATTTTTTGTTGATGTGGTGGAACTATTGGTTCCGCCGCAAGCTGCCAATACAAGACAAATGATCATAATTAAACTATTCACCAACCATTTTCTCATCATGAAACCCCCTTTTTAGATTTTTATTCCTCTAACCAAAGTGTTGAAAAAATGGGCTTACCTAATTTATTGTGTTCATACCCTTTTATTTGTTTGTTCATTGCAGCAACCATTGGCGTAAAAAAGAGTGGTATTGATTCCGCTTCTTCTAAAACGGCGATTCTACTAATCTCTTTATACAGCTCCGCTCGTTGATCCTGATCATAGGTGGAAGCAGCTTTTGAAATTAGTTCTTCTAAATCTGGTCTGCTATGACCACCTGGTTTAAAGAAACTATTTTTCGAATATAGTCCGCTGACTGTCATTTGTGGATCAGCTCTACCTGACCAGCTTGCTAAATAGGCAGGAACCTCCTTTTCAGAATAAAAGCTTGCAGCCGCTGCTGTAATTTCCAAAGGTTGAAGCTTCACTTCAATCCCAATATCTTTTAATTGACTCTTTATCGCTTCGGCTAATCTAGTTTCATAGGATTTTGCAAAATGATTCATGGTGAAGGAAACATTCTTTAGACCTGCTTCCTGCAAGAGTTTCTTGGACATTTCCGGATCATATTCAATTTTCATGGAGGAATCGGCTGCCCAATAGTCACTTGGAAACGCTTGCGCTGCAGGCTCTCCGCTGCCAAAGTTAAGCGCAGAAATGAGCGCTTCACGATTAATCCCGTGTTGAACTGCTAGTCTGACTGCTTTATTATTAAAAGGTTCCATGGATGAATTAATATACATTTTTGTGCCTAAAAGTGGTAAAATCTCTGTCATTTCAATATTGGGGTTATTTTTTAAAGTTTTGACATTGCCCGGGCTAATATCGAATGCAAAATCTACTTCTCCTGATTTTAGGGAATTTATTCGTGTATTTTCCTCCGGCATGATTTTTACCGTTATTTTGTCGAGATACGGTAATCCTTCTTGCCAATAATTCTCAAATGCCTCATAAACGACTTCACCATTAGGAACTTGTTTGACTAGCTTATAAGGACCTGCGCCTACTGGATTTTGAGAGAAATTTTCTCCCTTCTCTTTAACAGCTGTCGGTGAAACCATCATACCTCCTCGATCCGATAATGCCAGTATTAAAGAGGAATCTGGCTGTTTTAAATGAAGTTTAACCGTCGACGGATCGACAACCTCAACATTTTCAACATTTTTCAAATCTGATGTCTTGGAATCCTTTGAATTCATTCGCACGATATTAAACTTCACCGCTTCAGCGTCAAAGCTGGTTCCGTCATGGAATTTAACACCTTCTTGAAGGTGAAGGGTAAGTGTCTGATCGTCAGTGAACTCCCATGATTTAGCTAAACCTGGCTTTGGCTGCAAATCAGGGGTAAAGGTAATTAATGTGTCAAAGATTGGCCAAAGAATGGCCTGATCACTACCAGAAGATGATGTCATCGGGTCTAAGCTACTATATCCATTGTTATACGCCAATACGGCTTCTCCACCTTTTTTGGGTGAACTATTTACGGTATTGGAAGGTTTTTTGTCTGAATTTGAGGAACAACCTGCGATAACTAACATCAAAGATAATAAGAGGAACATGATTGGGAAAAAGTGAAATCTACTATTATACATTACTTTGGAATCCCCCTAGCGTAGAAAACCTGCTTTGTCATTTCTCTCGATGAAAAATAAAACATGAGCCTCCTTGAAATCTCTTACACTTTATCTTTAAGAAAATGTTCTTGTTTCAAGGAGGTATCGAACATGTCAATAAAACTATTTACTAATTTCCATTTAGTCCCTGAATGAACAACTGGTAAACATCACTAGTAGGCGGGTACTTCCACTTGAATTTGTTCGATTTTTCCCTGTCGTGCATGAAGCAGGTCCGAAGCCACAGAACTTGGCGCTGTACAGCAATAAAGTGTACGGCCATCCCTGCCGCCTAATGCTACCGCAAAACACCGTTGACTTGTTTCGACTCTTGCTAGTACCTCACCACCCTCTGCTACTCGAACAGCCCTATTTGATCCCGAATCAGCAACCCAAATGGCTCCTGCAGCATCTAGACATATTCCATCCGGCGTTACGTCGCCGAGGTCAGCCCAGATTCGTTTACCAGAAAGTCTTCCATCAGATGCCACGTCAAAAGCTGTCAGCCGTCGTCCAAAAGTCTCCGCAACAACAAGAGTTGAACCTTCATCTGTCAAAACACAACCATTTGGAAATACCAAATCGTCCGCCGCTACACTAACGTTTCCATCAGGTGAAATACAAGCGAGCTTAGCTGTAGGCAAACTAGCATTTGGAGCTAAGGCAGCTTCCCTGCCATGTTCCTTAATAAATGCTTGTAAATTAAAGCCAAAATTCCCTACATATGCACGTCCGGTTTTATCAACAACCATGTCATTAGTATCATGATCAGCAATACCAGATAGGTCAGCATGCTCAACAAGAGAGCCGTCATCTTCTAAGCGCATCACCTTTTTATTTTTCATTGAGACAACTAGCAGCCTTCCATCAGCCAGCCAGCCCAGCCCCGATGGTTCACCATCAACCTCGCATATTTTGTTGGTTGAACCAGAGGAAACATCTACCTTAAGAACACTGTTATCAAAGATATCAGATAGCCAAAGCTGACCGTCCTTCCACCTTGGCCCCTCCCCAAAGTAGATATTTTCTAAGAGGACCGTTGTTTTTTTCATAGAGAAACCTCCTGTCGATTGATTTATCAAGAATACACATAGTGGTTAGTAACTTTACTTTAGTTTCGAGTACGTGCAATAGATGGGAGATTATTTTTGGCCGCAACAACTAAATCGCCTTCCGAAATTCTCGGTGGTTTGCGCCGGGATAAAGCTCTTTCAACTGCATCTCCTAACCGTTCTTGTTTTCTCTTTTGGTGAGCTGCTTCACGCTCTTGAAACTCTGGCATCACTTCACGTGCAAAAAGTTCAAAGGATTCGCAAATATGTTCATGCTTTGTACGTCCAAACTGGCAAACAAAGATAACTTGATCCACTCCGGCCTCTTCGTATTTACGTAATAATTCCCTTATTTGATCTGGTGTACCAATCGCACCACGCAACGAACCTGCTTTTTCTTCTACTAATTGAGCAACGGAAGGTTCACCTTTTTTGCTTGTGGTATCACGAACAAAGCCCATTTTCTCCCTATTCTTTTCAAAATCTTCCCAAAGATTTGAAATACCTGGCCGATGCTGACCAAACCCATAATAGTAGGCGTTCGTATATCCGAAAAAGTGAGCTCCGTCAATTCCTCGTTCAATCGCTGTTTCTTCATCTTCATGACATAACATTGGGATGGTAATGGCAAAATTCGGATTCACATTAAACCCTGCCGGCACGCATTCCTCTGATTGAATGATAGAATAATATTCTTCCACTCGAGATCGAGCTTCCTCCGGCTGAATAAACGAAAATGATAAGGCCCCTAATCCATTGGAAGCGCATAGCTTGATTTGATCACGGCGTCCTGCGGCAGTCCATAACGGCGGATGCGGCTTCTGCAGGGGTTTGGGGAGGATGTTTCTTTCTGGCATTTGTAAGTACTTTCCTTCGTATTGAACAAAAGGCTCTTCCACAAACATCCTAGTAATCGCATCTAATGCCTCTTGCCATTGTTCCCGTTTTGTTTCCCTATCGATTCCGAATCCCTCCAATTCCATCGCCGTAGTCGATTCTCCGGTGCCAAAATCGACTCGCCCGTTAGAAATCAGATCCAATAAGGCGATTCTCTCTGCCACACGAACAGGATGATTGTGCCCCATTGGCAATTGAACGATTCCGTGTGCGAGACGAATTTGTTTTGTGCGCTGAGAAGCCGCTGCCAGAAAGACTTCAGGGGCTCCCGCGTGGCTATATTCTTCTAAAAAATGATGTTCAACGGCCCAAGCATAGTCGAAACCTAGTTTGTCTGTTAATTCAATTTGCTCTAAAGATTCATTGTATAATCTCTGTTCAGAGTATTTATCCCATGGTCTTGGATTGGAATGAAGATAGATCGACCCAAATTTCATAACTATTTTCCTCCTATAATTAATTAATATTTTGTTGTTTAGTTATGCTCGAAGCGGAATTTAAACCCAAGAGCACCATCATCCACTTTAACAATACTTCCGTTTATCGCACTGGATTCCTCTGATCCTAAAAACGCAACCGTTTGTGCAATTTCTTCAGGCTCGATTAATTTGTTTGACATTTGAGCTCCTTCAATGATGTCCATAATTCCTTGTTTTCTGTAGTCATCTAAGATGCCAGTGTTAACACCAGCAGGCGCAATGCCGACTACTCGAATACCATATGGCGCTAATTCAAGTGCAGCGCTGGTAACCATAATTTTCACTGCACTTTTTGAAATATGATAAGCAAATGAACCGGGTGCTACCACATAGGCATAAATCGAAGAAGTATTGATAATTACACCTTTTTTCCCCAATTCAACCATCTTCTTTGCCGCAGCTTGCATTCCGTAGAACACTCCATGCTGATTGACGTCCAAGACCCGTTGATAGGATTCACGGTCATATTCCAAAAATGGTTTGTGTATATCGATGCCTGCATTGTTAAACATAACATCAAGAGAACCATATTTTTCAACAGCGAAATTCACCAGATTATGAACGTCTTCAAGGTCAGAGACATCCACTTTATAAAATGTGGCTTCGCCGCCTTGATTTCGAATTCTTTCCTCCGCTTTTTTTCCTGCCTGTTCATTAAAATCTGCAATGACTACTTTTGCTCCTTTACTTGCATATAATTCAGCGGTGGCACTGCCAATTCCGCCCCCGCCCCCGGTAATAATCGCCACTTTATCTTTTAAAGTCATAAGAGATTCTCCTCTCAATGGTAAAATTTAAATCTACTAGATTTTCAATATACTTCGTGAGACGTAATTGAAAGTGCTTTCAAAATTTCATTAATACATTTTTCAATACTTTTCCACCTGGATTTTTTGGAAGTTCCGTGACAAAAGCTACTTCCTTTGGGATTTTGTAGTTTGCTAATTTACCTGCTAAAAACGATTGGATTTCAGGTCCAGTAACATCTTCACCTACTCTTTTTACAATAAATGCTTTTATCTGTTCTCCATACATTTGATCGGGTATGCCAACAACTGCTGCTTCCAATACCGCAGGGTGGTTATACAGCGCATTTTCAACTTCAATGGAGAAGATTTTTTCACCGCCACGATTTATCATGTCTTTCTTTCTATCCATAATATAAACAAATCCATCTTCATCGATCATGGCTATATCACCTGAAAGCCAATATCCATCTATAAAAGCAGAACTGTTGGCTTTATCGTTATTCCAATAGCCTTTAACGACCATTGGTCCTTTTATTAATAATTCACCAATTTCATTCGCAGTGCATTCTTCCATCTCTTCATTTACAATTTTTAATTCTGCCACAGGGACAGGCAATCCCACAGATGCTATTTTTGTATCTTGGTAGGAAACTGGCATGATAGTCGTTGGAGAAGATGTTTCTGTGGCACCATACGCATTATGAAGTTTTGCGTTCGGAAACGACTCTCTCAACCGGTTAATCGTTACCAGTGACAAAGATGAACCACCGGATGCAATTGTTTTTACAAAGGAAAAATTATATGTTTTAAATAAAGGATGGGACATTAACATGATAAACATAGTAGGAACGTTGAATAAAAAAGATATTTTTTCATAATCCATTATTTTTATGGCAACTTCTGTTTGATATCGAGATATTAGAACCGATGTTCCTCCAATAAAGACCATATGGAGTAATTGTCCGATTAATCCCGTAACATGAAATAAAGGTACAGCAATTAACGTCTTTGTATTATGATTGGTTTTGAGTGTTTTTTTGAAATTTATCACACTATGAACTACACCAATATGACTTAAAATTGCACCTTTAGGTGTACCAGTTGTGCCAGAAGTGTACATAATTAATAGTGGATCTTCTTCATTTACTATTTCGGTAACATTTAACGCAGATGAAATTTCAAGAACTTCAAACGGAAAATACTGTTGCAAGTTTTTTTCTTCACTTTTCCAATTCACTAGAAACTTATATTCTAAGTCAGGTAATTCAACCTCTTCTTGAATTCGATCAAGCTTTTCTTTAAAATCCTCATCAACTATTATGAGCTTGGCTCCGGAGTGCCGAAGCATAAATGCTAACTCTTTTTCCTGCAAACGGGTGTTAAGCGGAACAATTATTGCACCCAACTGTGAACAGGCAAAGGTAGTTAGGAAGTATTCCACACAATTATTTAATAAGAGAGCGATTCGATCGCCTTTATTCACATTGAACCTTTTTTGTAAATTTACCGAAATGTAGTCTACTCGATTTTTAAGATCCTTATAGGTTAAGCGTATATCTTGAAACACGATTGCTTCCTTATCGGGGTACTTTAAAGCTACCTTGTTTAAGATTTCGGTAATCGTTTTCGGTCGTTCTGTAAACACCTTTACTTCACGGTCGAAAACGACTTGTTTTGTGATCAAAGTCTTACTTCCTCCCTTCCATTTTTTTATGATTTTTAGTCTTTACTACTTTTAAACCTTATCGAACTTTTATTAACGAAATTATCAGCGAAAATTCCCCCTCAACAAAAAACAAAAATTATTTTTTCAATAATTTAACTTGCAAGAACCATGCCAACTGATTAAATATGATAAATTTGTTGATATAAGCCGAAAGATTCAGATTGTTTTTTGAATACGATATAATTTGCGATAAAAAAAAGAATCTTTCGATTCTTTTTTTTATCAATATTCATTTATTTTTAATTTTTGCATTTTTTTCACTAATGCCGGTTGGCTAATCCCTAATTTATTCGCTGCTTTTCTCGTTGTTCGGTATTCTTTCATGGTTTCTTTGATTACTTTTCTTTCAAGTTCTTCAACTAGTTCCTTCAATGACCACTCTTTTGTAGGACTGTCCTTTGAAAAAAAATCTTCAGGCAAATGATTGACGGTTATTTCCTCACCATCTGAAGTTACTACTAATCTTTCGATTAAATTTTCCATCTCTCTAATATTTCCAGGCCAATGATATTCTTCGAAACAGCGAATAACTTCCGGTTGTATTCGTATATTCATTTTATATTTTTCATTCATATTATTTAAAAAATAATAAGTAAGGGGGGGGATATCTGCTCTCCGGCTTCTTAAGGCAGGTATTTCAATTGGAACAATATTTAATCGATAAAATAAATCTTTACGAAATTGCCCTTTTTCAACTAGCTCTTGAAGATTGCGATTTGTAGCTGAGATAATTCTTACATCAACTTTTACTGTTTTTGTGCCTCCAACTCTCATAATTTCGTATTCTTGCAGAACCCTGAGCAATTTCACTTGTAATTCTAGTGGCATTTCGCCAATTTCATCAAGAAAAATCGTTCCTCCATGCGCCTGTTCAAAGTATCCTGGTTTTCCCTTAATATCCGCACCAGTAAAAGCACCTTTCTCATAACCAAATAACTCTGATTCTAAAAGTTGTTCAGGGATAGCCCCACAATTTACTTTTACGTACGGTTTGTTCACTCTTTTACTGTTTATGTGAATCATATTGGCAAAAACCTCTTTTCCTACACCTGATTCACCATTAAGGAGAACAGCTGAATCCACATTTGCAACTTTTTTAGTTAAATGGAGCACTTTTATGATTTCTTTGCTTTGAGCAATAATACCGTCCATCATGAGGCGTGCTCCCTCTTTTTGTTTTAATTCTTTTATTTCATTTAAATATTTTTTTGTAAGCACTCTCGATTCATACAATTCAGACTTAAGTTTATTTAAGTCCGAAATATCACGTAAATTTGATACAACGTGAGTAATTTTACCGTTTTCGTCGTAAACTGGACTCCCCGTAACAAGTAACTCTTTACCTCTTATATTTTGAATAATTGTTTTAACACGCTTCTCCTTGAGAACTTTTAATGTTACTGAATCTGAAATAGTTCCCTCATCAATTAATTGAGGCAGGCTTTTACCAATCAATTCCTCCCTTCTTACTCCTGTCATTCTTGTATAAGCTTCATTCGCAATAACTCCCATCGCATTACTGTCATTAACACAAATTGCATCGTAGCTTGATTCAATGATTGATTCAAGAATACTATAAAGCTGTTTTAATTCTTCATAAGTTTTTGAATCATCCTTGCCTTTATCTAAAAATTTCCTAAACAAATTCTCCGAGCTATAAATCATATCTAAACCCCTTTTTAAAGAATTAATATGGTTATCTTTCGCTAAATAAAATTAAAAACCTTTCAAATTAATTAAATATTACATTAATTTTAAATATTGTGTTAATTATTTCACATCATTTTTAATGTAGAATGAGGAAAAAAAACCTGCCCTGTTGCACTCTAAAATGTACAGCACTTTTTTAAAATTGGAATATACTGTAACTGAGTTTGTGTATATGGATGTGAGATTATGAATCCTTGGTTCAACACTAATATTATAAGTGAACAGGAAGATCGTTTAAAAAGTTTCATGCGTATCGTTTGGGAACAGCACGTTTATTGGACAAGATTGACGATTAATAGCATAGCATTTAATTCACCTGATCTAACTGCTAATACCGACGACTCTCCGGAATGCCACAGATATAGGAAATTTATTAAAGCCTTTCTATGGAAATAAAATAGCCGTACAGAGACAATTCCCTAGGAAGTTTTAATTAGACCTTAGGGACGGGTTCAGCCGGCTCTTTTTCCAAAAAGAAAAAGTCACGGGAACCTTTCCTTGGCTTTTGCTGCAAGAATTATATATATTGAAGTAAAGAACTTGGCGCTGGAGAGGTACCAATGGAATTACAAAATATTAATACTATACTCATCGCACTTATTACTGTCTTGAATATATTATTTGCCATAGTGGTGATTTTTGTTGAGAGACGGGATGTCAGTTCTACCTGGGCGTGGCTTTTGGTCTTATTTTTTCTGCCTATTCTAGGGTTTTTGGTCTATATCTTTTTAGGCCGCCAGTTAAAGCAAAAGAATTTCTATAAACTTTCAGAAGAAGAGAGACGTTTTTTAAATGAAGCTGTAAATGTGCAGATGGACAACTTAACTCGTTCAGATTTTCTACATAATCCTATGCTTCAAAGGTATGGGGATCTTATTAAAATGAACATGAAGTCGTCGAACGCCTTACTATCTAACGATAATGATGTACAGATTTTTCATCACGGAAAAGACAAGTTCGATGCGTTGTTTCAAGATATTCAGAATGCAAAAATCGAGATTAATCTGCAATATTACATCATTCAGCGTGATTCCTTGGCGGTAAGGTTACGGGATGAACTGACAAAGAAAGCAAAGGAAGGGATACGGGTTCGCGTTCTCTACGATGAAGTGGGTTCACGGCGGATGAATCGTTCCTTTTTCAAGGAACTGATCGAGTGTGGCGGCGAAGTGGAAGTGTTTTTTCCTTCTTTTTTAAAATTAATCAACTTTCGGATTAATACGAGAAACCATAGAAAAATCTGTATTATTGATGGCGAGATTGCTTATATTGGCGGATTCAATATTGGTAATGAATATTTGGGGCTGGATAAAAAGTTCGGAAATTGGCGCGATACTCATCTACGAATAATGGGTGAGGCTGTTAATCATATTCAAGGGAGATTTGTGCTGGATTGGAAGCAGGCAACGGACCAAGAAATAATCAATCATGAAGCCTATTCTATGAATCAGGAGCGGCATAGCGGAAGCAGTACCATCCAAATTATAGCCAGCGGTCCGAACTCCACAACCGAACATTTGAAAAATATGTATTTGAAGATGATCATGTCAGCGCAAAAAAGTGTCTATATCCAAACACCCTATTTTATTCCTGATAGCAGCTTTATGGATGCCTGCAAAATCGCCTTACTTTCCGGGGTAGATGTTCGGATCATGATTCCCAGCAAGCCTGACCATCCCTTTGTGTACTGGGCAAACTTGGCTTATGCCGGTGAGCTTTTGTCATATGGTGCGAAGATTTTGTTATATGAAAATGGATTTTTACATGCCAAAACGATATTGGTGGATCAAGAGATAGCCTCTGTCGGGACCACTAACATTGATATGCGCAGCTTCAGGCTAAACTTTGAAGTCAACGCCCTCATCTATGATGAAAAGATTGCTCATGATTTATATGACTTATTCGTAATAGATTGCAATCATAGCTCCGAACTAACCCTTTCACGATACCAGGAACGATCCGGGTTCGTGCGATTCAAAGAATCCATATCCCGCCTTCTGTCGCCGATTTTATGAATCAGGATGATCAGAAGTGAACCAGAAAAATGGTTTTGGTGGCGATTTTCAGAAAAAGAAGGAGCCAGGGTACGTCCCTCTGGCTCCGATTAATTATCTAAAATACATTTGTCGACAAAATCCCTTGGGTTCTATGGAGCTATAGGTATTTTTTTCATGCGACATTGTTTTTATTCTTATGAAAGACCTTTTCTAATAAAAATACCCAACATGAGTTTGGAAACCTTATTTTATAGATTAAAAAAAAAATTTCCAGACACCACCTATCAATAGGAAGTATCTGGAAATTTACATTCAGCTTTATCAAAGGTTCAATTCATTTATTAAATTAATAACGATATCTTCGGTGGTTCCATCAGGACTTTTTCCCCGCAACCCTTTTTTGATATAATTTGTAAAAAGGAGGGATGTTACAATGGGCTTTGGTTTTAGGAAAAGTTTCAAGATTGCTCCAGGAATTCGTTTGAATGTTGGCTCTAAAAGTATTGGGGTAAGCGCCGGTGTAAAGGGATTACGATATAGTGTTAATTCAAGAGGCGGGAGCAGAATGACTGCAAGTATTCCTAATACAGGAATATACTACACATCCACCGGTGGAAAAAGAAGCAGAACAACAGCTTATAGTAGACAAAGAGAAATCCAAGCAAGACAAAAGGAAGCTGCTCGACTAAATGAACTAGAACAAGCAGCTCTTGCGGTTGATGCATATCAAAATACATTGGACCGAATTCATTCCATTCATAAGGAAGCAGACGATCCGATAAATTGGATCAAAGTGAGGAGTACAAACCCGCCTTTTCGAAAAAATGAAGGACAAATTGGTCTCCATGAAAATGCCGCAATTGAAAAATTACATAATTACAAACCGAATTTAGTGACAAAATTGTTTGGACATCAAGAGAAAGAGCTTGAAAAGCTGCAAAAAGAAGTAATGGAAGCAAGAAAAAAAGATGACGAGGAATACCGTTCATGGGAAAGAGACGTTAGAATAGCGACAAAGGTCATTGAGGGTGATATTGATACATACTTCGAAGTCATTCAAGAATTTGAACCATTCGATGACCTTACCGAATTTGGCAGCGGATTTGAATTTTTCGCCGAAAATCCAAAAGTAATGGAAATAGAGTTTGACGTCCACAGTGATACAGTAGTTCCAAAAGAACAGCTATCATTAACCAAAACCGGTAAATTATCTGTAAAACCTATGCCAAAGAGCAAATATTTTGATATCCAGCAGGATTACGTCTGCAGCTGTGTTCTAAGAATCGCTCGGGATATGTTTGCTCTTCTACCATTAGATACAGTCTATATCCATGCTACTGAAACGATATTGGATTCCATAACAGGATATCAAAGACAGCTGACAATTCTTTCTGTAAAAATCGATAAAAGAACATTAAACAAATTAAACTTCGAACACATTGACTGCTCTGATTCCATGCAAAACTTCAAACATAATATGAAATTTAAAAAGACCGCAGGCTTTAGTGAAGTGGAAAAATTAACGGTTGAATAAGATGCACGGGGACGGTTCTCGTGCATCACTTTCACTAGAAAAAGAGGCCAAAGAACCTTCCCTATACATATTTAAATTAATTGACCTTTTCCATACCATCCCTCTTCTGCTTTCTTAACATGAGGATTTGATCCAAATATTTCGTGTATTCCGATTCCCCCGAATAGGACAAGCAAAGATACTCCTTGGCTCTTGTCATCCCAATATAAAGGAGCGAAACCTCCCTCTCCTTATCCTCTTCGAGTGGAAAAGGCATCGAATCCACATTGACAATAAAAACAGCACGAAAATCCAGGCCCTTGCTGCTGTCGATAGTGCTAATTTTAACCTTGCCATCGTCCTTTTTATAGGAACGCTTGGAAACATCATTTTCCGTAATCCAGAAAAACGGCAAACCTGCTTCAGATAATGAACGCTTAATAATATCAATGATCGGATACTGATGAGTTCGTTTAACCCGGTATAGGATTAACATTTCATCAAGAGATACTTTTCGCTCTTCATGCAGCTTTTTAATTTGTCGGGCCACAAGTCTCGTCTCATCAAAAAAATTGGCAGCCTTTAGGATTCCGGGCTCTGGTCCTTTTCTCTTTGTGCTTTGCGGGGCAATAATTTCCCCTTCCAAATCACGATTGACTACTTTATTTTTAAACATGGAATGTTCACGGTAGAAATCCCAGGCAAACTTGACAATCTGCTGGGTATTTCGATAATTGATCGACAACACCTTTGAACGTCCTTGAAAGCTCAAACCTGTGTCTTGAAGGTAAGAGCGTTTTCGTTTATAGATGGTCTGCGCTCTATCTTCCACTAATAAAAGTGATTGGGTATCGGCATTGATAAGCAAACTGACCAAACGAAGCCAGTCAGCTTCAAAATCCTGTCCCTCATCAATCAAAACAGCATCATAGGTCGGAAGAATCGCTTCCTTCCTCTCTATTTTTTCGATGATTTCAGGCAGCTGCTGCTCCCTGATTTTTAAATCATTTCTTAACCAAGAATGAAAGTTACGAACAATGATGTTTTGATTTTGCACAGTCTTTACATTTGAATCAAAATCGAACAAATCCTCCGGTTCATTCAGCATGTGGGTAATCATTTGCTGGATGGCATTGGCCAGTGAAATATTATAGCAAAGGATCAGGATTTTCCAATCAGGATTCTGCTTGGACAACATTTTCGCCCGGCTTGCTAAAATAATCGTTTTCCCGCTCCCGGCAACCCCTCGTATCAAACGGTTCTTATCACCAATCTGTTTAGCCAAATTCTCCTGATGAAGATCCATTGTCTTAATATCATGTAAGGATAATAAAAGCTGATCTTGATATGGGACAGGCGCTTTAAATTCAGCACTAATCCGGACTTCTGGGAATAGATGATAACGAATAGCATTAATGTCCTCTAATGAAAGTGGTTCCCTAAGGCGAAACGGTACTACAAACATATTCAGGATCTTTTCCATTAGAACTTCTTCAGAAAATCCTTCCTTCTCCGGGTCAATTTCATCCCTTGTCAAACAAAGGTGTGGTTCAATAACCGTGTAAAGCCCCTCTTGTACAAAATCCTTGGAAAACATCCTCGTAAAAACAACACCATGGCCATACGGGAATTTTAATTGAAATTTATATTTTCCATCCAATTGAATCAGGTTTTTATCTTTTTTCAAGACATCCACAACATGGAACATATTATCCCTGGCCTGCTTCATTGGACTTTTGATGACTGCCTGATCGCCGGAATTTGTCACAATATGCCATTCATCGTGATTAAGTTGAAATAATGTATTTTTTGTATAATCTTTCACTTCCAGCACAACGATACCGAGGTCCGGACCTATAATCACAAAGTCAGGCCTTTTCCCTTGTATCTCAGGCTCGAAGTATACTATGTAATCATCTGGAAGATAAGTCTTTAAAGTTCGAAAAAATAACCGTTCCCCCGTCGTGGCAGATGATCGAATAGTTTCAGGAATCGTAATCGCCATAACAACCGCTCCAAAATTTGCAATTTTCTCCATTATACTACAAATAGTGCGATTGACCTAAATAAAAGATGCATGGGGACGGTTCTCGTGCCTCACTTTTGCTAGAATATGAGGCAAAAGAACCGTCCCCATGTTTCAACAAAAGTATTGTCATTTCTATAGGACTTATTTCATAATAGAATGGAAGATATATCCTAGTAAAATTGATAAATATGAGAACTCTTATGAAAGTGGAGTGGAAATATTGATTAAAGAAATCCTTGATAAATTTTTTAAGACAACACAAACTACACCTCAACCAAAGGAACCTCCCATCAGCCAAGCGGAAGTCGAGGCATTAATTAATGCGAAACTGAAAGAACATGCAGCAACTATTGAAAATGTCGTTGCGGAAAAAGTCATCGAAAAACAAAATGCCGGCGAAGATGATTATAAATTAACTTCTAAACAGGTGGAGTATGCCCTTTCTTTAATCGATAAAGTAAAGGACGAATTCGAATTGGCAATAGCCCCGACTGAATTAACCGTTAAAGATTTGAATAGGTTAATTGCTTATCAAAGGTATAAGAATAAAGGGACCCTAATTAATCTTTTGAAAAAGGGAGTATTAAAAAAAAAATAATCTCAATATTTTCTTCATAAAAATCCCCTTGGTATTCAACACCTCATTTAGAAACAAAATTAATGATCAATTCGTCTAATCTTAAAAGGGGTGCTGACTATGAAAAATTGGGCTATCTTTATTTTGATTATATTCGCCTTAACAGGTTGCCGGTCTACACCATTTGATGGACATGCAGTAATTGATTGGGTTGATTTTTTAAAATGGGACGGTATTGAATACGATGGGATTTACTCGGGTGTTTTGGCTGACGAAGAGTACCTTGGAGATAAAATTGGGACAGTAAAGTTCAAAGTAGCGGACAATGTGACGAATCCAAATTATAAAATTCGCAATGGAGATGCCGCATTTCATGAAAAAGGCACAGAAATTTATGCGATTAAAGGTGTTCCACAATTTATTGCCGTTAAATCTCCCCGTGATATTCATGGGTATCGTGTTTATTATTCAAGAAAGGATTTCGATTATAAATGGCACTTTAAAGATATGCCAATGGAGAAAGTGAACCGAATTGAGATTTATCTTGCCTACCAGCCGGAAGGGCCAAAAAAATTGGTAAACATAGATAACCCAGAAGAGATAAAGAAATTTCTTCAAGTATTAAATGAAGGTGAGAGTAGTCCAAATTTCCAGCCAAATATGGATAAAGGTGATCCCACTGTTTATGACATGGTCTTTTATACGGATCAACCTATTGCCTATAAATATGATTTGCTGTTTGATGGTATCACCTATTATTGGCATCCATGGGATACAGCGATATTATCAAATGGAATCGGTGATTTCCTGCCAAAACAATAAAAATATAAATATAGAATAGTATAGTTCATCTAAATGGGCAAAGCTATTAAAAAACTCTCATTGTTTAACAATGGGAGTTTTAATAAACGGTTTTAGTTTAAATAATATTATTACGGTGATTAAACTACCGTTCAGAGGCACGGGGACGGTTCTCGCGCCTCATTTCCGCAAGAAAATGAGGCAAAAGAACCGCCCCCATTCATCACTTCTACCCCCTATCTCCCGCAACAAAATTTAAACTTTTTCCCGCTCCCACAAGGACATGGGGCGTTTCTGCCAACTTTCTTTTTTGTATGAATATCAACTACATTCGTTTTCTGATTTGGCTTCAGCGCTGACGCTTGCTGCTTTTTGGGGGACAACTCCACTGGGGTATAACCTTTAAGAATCCATTTTCTCGTGTTATTTAATAGGACTACAGCTTGATCCATGCACGCTCTAACGTTGTCAATATTTTGGAATTCCAGTCTGTCCGATAAAAATTGCATGACTTGATTAGGACTCACGTCATTGTTAGTCATATAAACACATTCTTCGGCTATATGGTCTGCTTCTTTCCCCGTGATTTCGTAATTTCCAGTTAGAAATTGAACGAATTGTGTATAGCTCTCGTTTCTTTCAACATAACCAGGTTCACCTGCCATTAGCAGCTGCTCTTTAGAAAACGGATAAAACTCCAGATTTTGTCTCATCTGTTGTTCCTGTTTTACTTTTTCCGGATTAGAAACTCTCTCATGCGAATATCCCTTAGAATCGATATGGATTAGGTTATAGTAGGATCTCGCTTGGCGAATGATTTTTAGATAATCTGCAAGTTGGATTGGTCCTTCCAAATATCGATTAAGCAAATCTTCTAATTCATTAATATCGGCTGTTCCGTAATAGTAAAGAAGCCCCTGGGTTAGTTTAGTCCATTCGGAATTTCTCCGACAGACCGATTGCACTTGCTGGTCATTTCCTTGGAAAAACGTACTTTTAACAATCTCTTCAGGGACGACCAAAATCCTTTTGGCGTTATTCGTGCCGGTAAAAACAATCCCGTAGTTACGGAAAAAACTAATCTGCCGTGATTCAATTTTCGGCGCTTCAATAAATCCGCCATTACCCACGATTTCTTTTACAAGGCTATATTGCTCGAAGTCCATATTCTTGAAAGTTTGTTCCAGCATGGTTAGAATCTTCGAACTCAATAATTCAGCTAATTCCCCTTTTTTCAACTGGCTAGCACCACTTATTTCCAAATGCTGCCTGATCTTAATTAAATCATCTTTTGAAAGACGCATGAGGACGTCTCTTAACGAAATAGGAAAAGAAATCTCACTCCAGTTTTTTAAATCCTGTTTCTGCTGAATGGTACGTTGTGTTTCCTTTAATCCGTGTACCATATTATTTATGGCTTTTTCTACATTTCTATCAGTCAAACCGGTCCACCTCGAAAAAATTTTGCATTTCATATATTATATTAAAATAACATTATATCATATTGATGCACGGGGACGGTTCTCGTGAATCACTTTCACTAGAAATGAGGCAAAAGAACCGTCCCCATGCATTTTAAAATAGTTTCTTTAATACATCGGTTATAATAAACTGTATAGTGTATATTATAAAAAGACCGAACATGCAGCAACATGTCCGGTCCAGCAATAAACGATTCCCTCAGCAGGGGATCGGCGTGTAGGCAGGATAATCCACCCGAGCCATCAACTCAAGGGTGGGTTATTTTTTTCGGTTAAATGACAGAATGCTTACGATCAATCCAGCAAATCCAATTGCAAACATTAATGTTTCAAAAACTGTCACCCAGCATCACCCCCTTTCTATTTGGGAGTGTGCCGACCACCCTTGAGAAATCCTATTCTATTGCATTTAAATTATACTACTCAATCGAACACAGGAACATATGTTTCAATAAGATTTTTTGTCCCCTCTAATTGCTGTTTTAAAACCATTTGAATCTTCAAAGTTCCTCGCTACAATCAAAAATCCTTAACCTCTATCTCCCGCAAAAAAGTTTAAACTTTTTTCCACTTCCACAAGAACACGGGGCGTTATCCATTTCCAACTGAATATTGATATAGAACAAATTATTTCTTGTATATACACGCATATTTTATAAAAAAAAGACCGACCATGCAGCAACATGACCGGTTAAGCAATAAACGGTTCCATCAAACGGGTAGGTTTGGTAAAAATAATCCACCAGAGCACCTCTGATTAAGGGAAAGTAATATTTTGTTATATTTTTTGTTTATTCGCAAAATCTCGAATTAAAATTCGAAAGGAAAGTATTTAATTCATTGTCTGATTGAAATTTAAAAGAATAGCCATAATTGATTGGCTGTTTTCCCTTATTCCTTTTCTTAGGAAACTGTTTTAAAGCAGTACTATGATACTTCTTAAAGCTTTTAGTTTCTAATTCTTCATTTCCTTCAACTATTTTCGGATTTAAAACAATTGAAATCTCCTGATTTGGTAGTAAATAAACTACTTGTTTTACAAAAATATTCTCAAATTCTACAGCTTTTGTTGTTTCTTTTTTTATATTATAGTTATTTTTCAAAAAGATTTCTTTCAGATTATTCATTGCTAAATACTCCCTCTGATAATTTTTTCTATGAACTACTGTTCCAATTTATCTTTCCTTGCCCATTAAAAATGATTATGTACATAAACCCTGGTGGATAAGCTCTTATGCGGAAAGGTCTCCTACAAGGGCTTTTTAAGATTAATTATAATTCTAACAGATTTAGAAAAAATGTATCTACCATATTTGGTAAAACTGAGTGATTAATCACGCAAAAATAAAAAGTACTGTTTTAATATATCATTATTAATGCATGTTTTTCCTTCATGCTTTCCAACCAAAGACCCTCAAAGTTTATTAAGTTGAAAAGATGTTTACAAAGAGAATTAAGGGGATTATAATAATAATCACAATTGTCAAAATTATCAAATTATAATTCTCCCTTCATTTGTTCAACTATTGATAACATGATTCTTGCGACAGTGAAGATATTAAATAAAATCATGAGAGATATGCTCTCTAAATTGGAGGTAAGCTATGCCGCTTTGGCCGCTTTCACAACCAACGCACCTCGGCATTTTCGTGACCGATCCGGTAACTGGTCAACCCACGAAAAACCTTTCCCTTTATGCAGAAGTCGCAATTCCACAAATAGTTCCATCACCCCCTCCCGAGACACGATTCATCGAACATATATATACAGCACTTAACGAAATTGATCCATCAATTACAGCTGCCATTCGCACTTCGGTAGAGCGGGCTGTGTCACAAGCACTGACGAAAATGATAGACAAGGCGAGTCTAGACGCGCTTCGTACTCAAGATTTTAACAAAGCTAGAAATGTATTTGTGTACATTTTCAAGGAAGTGCTCAACATGGCCGGGCGCGACCACTACACCGACATTAAGTCATCTGATCTCGAACCGTTGATCATTACCGCTCTTAAGCAAGCGGCAAAGGAGTTCGGACTCATTCTTTTGGAAACGCCCGAGGATTCAAGTTACATATGGGCCGATCCCCTCGGCGTACTGACGACAGACCATGTTGGCTATGCTTCCTTCGATTTAAGACGCCTGCGCCCTGAGGTTCGCCAAATGCTGACGGATGCAATCGAGATACGCCGCAACGATCCCAATTCGGTGCTCAAAATCGCAATATGGGTACAGCCATACGGACAAGATGAGCGGTTCGATGCACTAGCGCAGGCACGCTTTGCTTTTGATGCCGTGGTGGCTCGCTTGTCGATCAAAGCCCCTGTCATGCCTGCCGCTTTAAACAATATGGGACTACGGGCGCTCCAGAATCCTGCGCTAACCGATTGGCGGCTGTCACCCGCATCATTCGCCGCCAGTCCAAAGACGCTGGTCGGAGAGGACGGCTGTGAGGAACTTGTGCCTGCGAACCTGGCGCTGCAAGAATTCGTCCTTCGTCAAGTAGTGCGTGTAACGGATCCGACGGATGACCTGAAACTGCCCGGTGAATGCAAGTTTGCCTATGTCGATGAGTACAAAGTGTCCTGGTACCAGCTAGGTCATTCACTAGGCGAAATTTTATACAGCCTTCCTCTTGCACCCGGTGAGAACGTGAAGCTAGCGGTCATAGACTGGTCCTGGGACAATTTAACAAAGCGTGATGAAAAGACCAAACTGACCGAGGAGTTGCTGCATCAAACCCATCGAGATCGCACTATCACCGAAATAATGAGAGCTGGACTTAAAGAATTTCAGCACGGCTCGTCGTTCATGGGCGGAACCGCAATCTCGGCAGGTGCGACAGGCGCATTAGGTCCGATTGGCGCCGCGCTTGGCGTTACTGGGAGTCTCGGCGGTTCAACTGCAACCACGGACGGAAGTCGTGAACTAGCGGCAGAGAACGTTCAGCGACTAATGGACACCTTCTCACAAGCAAGCTCGGCCCAGCGCGAGATCAATTCGACGGTAGTCATTCAAGCCCGTCAGGAGGAGAAGGAGAGCATCCAGACAAGGACATTCACCAACTATAACCATAGTCACACGCTCACAATTCTTTATTACGAGGTACTCCGCCATTTTCGGGTCGAGGTTGATTGGATTCGTAGACGACCTGCTTTACTAATCCAGCTACCGGAAAGAAAAAAGGAATTCACTGACGAGGATCTTATTAGTTACCGCTATCAGTTTGAACCGATGCTACTGGATCCGACACTAAGGACTGCCTTTGATGCTTTAGAAAAGAGAGAGGCAATCAAAGAATACCAAGAAGTGAACGGGATTAAGCCAAAAGAATCAGTACCCTCCGGCTGGGAAGGTGATATCGAGTTTGGTCTTTTTGAAATCGGACTTAAAACGGCAGAGGGCTTAAAAGATAAAACTGACGAGTTGGTTATGGCAAACCTCATTATTTGGGACGGACAACAAGTACACCGTCCTCTGCTTCAATTATGGGAAAAACATAATCCAACTGACAATGTCAACATAGGTAATCGCCTAAACGACACTGCGATGGGTTGGTTTATTGCCGTGCCAAAAGATTATGCTTCAGGCAAAGTCAAGTGGTCACATCTGGTTGGCTTTGAGTTTGTATTGTATGATTCTGACGAGTGGCGGCTGGATCGCCTAGCAATAAACGGCTTTCATGCCAATGGTGCCATCGCCTTAATCGAAAACAGCGATGTTGATTACTATTTCGATACAAATGGAAGCTCTAACACTGTAACATTCATTAAGCGGCCTGGCCCGCACCCTGCTCCAATTCCGCGGATCCCCAATCCGGAGCAAAGTTTAACGCAGGAAGAGTTACACCAGATAAAAAAGCTAGACGCACATTTCAAAAATAATATAGACTACTACAATCGCGTTCTGCTGCTAGGCACTGAGCCAAGCTCCATTGCGATACAAATGGAGGGAAAGGGCTATGCTGACAAAGTAGATCCTACACCACTCGAGGTGATGGGAAGCTACGTTGCCTACCCCCTCGCGAAAACGGAAACGCAAATCGACGAAACGCTGGCTGTCGATCTTTCTGCCGCCCTAAACGGCAATGACCCAAACCGGCGGCAATGGGCACAAAACAAGCTGGACGCCATGGGCGAAGCGGACCGCAAAAAGATGCTTGAACATGTCGCACTAGCATCAACAAAGTCTGAACGATTAATCACACTTCCGACGCGCGGTGTATTTGCTGAAGGCAAGCTCGGTCACTGCAACATCTCAGAAGAGATCGACAACACGAGATTTTGGAAATGGGAAGAACATCCGATTCCTTTCGAGGCTACTGGGATAAATCCGGTCACTCCAATACAGCCGCAGCCACAGCAAATAGATGCAATGCCTACACCGTTTCCGCAATCTCTTGTTAATATTGTGAATCCGTCATCGGCGCCTGATCCATCGGGTCTAGCGGCAGCGATGAGCCTTCTAGCAACACCTGATATTTTCCGCGATATGTCTGGGCGGCAAGAAGTTTCAGACCTGCTAAAAAGACTCTCAGACAATACCATCGAGATTGCCGAAGCCGGTAACAAAGCGCGCGAGATTCAAACAAAATACATGAACGATCTCGATCGCCAACAGAAAGAATACGACCTTGGAATATATAAAGCTGCAGCCGAGGTTGAAGGTAAAAAAGTGGAAGCTGAAGCGAAAAGAGCTGCGCAGGCTCAAGCAGCAAAGGCAGAGGCTGATGCCAAGAAAGCCGAAGCGGATGCCAAGAAAGCCGAAGCGGATGCTGCAAAAAGCCAGTCAGAAGCAGCCACATATTTTCCTAAAAAACAACGTGATGCAATTAGAGAGAATGCAGCCCAAAACTTAATCAAGCCTAATAAAAACGTGGAATTAATTTTTCAAATGAACCATTCTATTACCAATCAACCGTTAGATGGAGAGTTTAATGTCATTGTGGTTGGTGGTCAACAAGAAGAATTTTCAGAGTTCAACTCTTCGGCTGGAATCGGTAAAGTCTCCATTCCACTCGAACCGGGAGAATATGCGATTACTATTAGCGGCAGAAGAACAAGTTTGCCTCGTGCCATGTTATCCCAAGTTACAATTCCAGCAGTAGGCAATCAACCTGCTTTTAACGTAAACTTATCAGAGCGTATATCGCCTAAAGAAATTTTACTTAGTGGTACCGGAAAATTTTCAGTTCCTGCCAACGCAAAGCGTATAGTCCTCTCGATTAGTGCCGTAGAAAAGGATGATGGAAAGGTTACGATGGAAGTTGATTATTCCCGGGAACAAGGTGTAGAAATTCAAGGGGGATTCGAGCTAGGAGCGAAATTGAAAGACTTTGAACTTGGGAAAGTCGGTTTCACTGGTACCTCCATTGACATAGGTACAAACGGAACGAAACATTCAATTCCGATCACTTTTGTCTACTTGACGGGTGGATTGAGTATCTCTCAACACTGAAATAATAGGATAGCCACGAGGACGGTTCTCGTGGCCTTTTTCATTCATTTCTTTAATTAAAAAAGCCAGCAGAAACGTCCTTCTGGCAGAAGGAATTTTTAATTCAATTTATTAAACTGAAAAATTTCAGTTCTTTCTTCACCCGTTAACATATCTTTGATTTTAAAATTATTATTTTTTACTTCGTCCTCCCCAATTATAATTACATTACGTACTTTTTCTTTATTTGCTATTTCAAGTGCAAACGATCGTTTCCCGTCATGTTAATCCAATTGATACTGCTGTTGTTTCCTGTACAGAAATGCATACAGACGGAATTAGAAATGCGATTCCTACGAATGTAGAAATAAAGGGAGATACCAGAAGCTTCACGCCGGAAGTTCAAAAGTTACTTGAGAACAAAATGAGAAAACTTTGTGAGGGTATCTGCGATATGTATGGAGCCTTGGTTACCTCTGAAATGGTAGATATGGCATCAAACCCTAAAAATGATAAAACCGCTAGCGTTGTTATGGAGAAAATCTTATCTTATGACCATTCAGTGTTGCAGTTTAAAGCGGGATTGTTGATGGATCAAAAACTTGCGAATGAAGTACTAGAGATTTTAGATTATTCGATGGCTGAAGCTGCAAATATGTATGACAAAACAGGTAAGCGATAATTTTTATTTCAAAGAAATCTTCACAACATCATCCAAATATTTCGTTGTATTATATCCATAAATTTCAAGATTCTTAGGAATCACTTTCTCTCCAGCTTTTTTACCTTCTATCCGCATGCTTTGAACTGTAGCGAAATATTGGGGCTGCTCGATTTCTTCAAATGAGACAGGGGTTACAGCATTCATATCGTATTTTACCCCGTTTTTATCAACGATCACTACTTCAGAATTCATCTCCACTGAGCTGAGCTCATTTTCATCCTCAACCACAATATTAAAGTTAAGCGCCTCAAATGCTCGATTCTCGATTTCATTATTGCTTATGACAATCACGGTAGGCTGTCCATCTTCCAGCTTGTCGATGGAGATTGTACTGCCTGCATATTCAAAGGTTTGAGGGTATTCCAGAGACGCATCCAGCTCAATGGATTTTTGGTCTTCAACAGCTATATTAATAAATCCGAATTGAACGTTAATCTCTTTTGGTTCTTCTCCATAAAGTGGGGCAAAGTTTGTTTGAAAAGTACTCCAATTCAGGTCTTGATGTGAATCCAAAAAAGAGCCGCCATATCTATCAGCTTTCAATTTTTTATTGTTCACTTCGATATTGTCAATATTAAGAACTTCTATCCGCTTCTTTGGCTGCACATTATTAATAGCATATTGAAGAAGTGTCGCTGTTGGAGCAATGGTTAGCTTATCAATTAGAACTGGGATCCCCTCGACAACTGTTTCTCCATCCAACGCATATTCGATGGAGGACTGCTTTGTTACAGGAATCTCGAAGTTCCACTCCCCTGTTGCATTTTCCATATTCTCATACCCATTAAAACCATGCTTGTCAGATGAATCACGTAACAATTTCTGAAGTTTTGTAATCTTCAGCTTGATGGTCCCGTTATCCTTTGTCAGTGGCCGCAAACTGATCTTTCCTTGATACACGTTCTTTTCTTTATTATTTATATCCGATTTAAGGTCAGGTGGATAGTACCTTGGATTTGTTTCACGACTCATGATTTCATATTCGTTCTCCACAAAAACCCCATCATCGTAATTCATCATATATTGGTTTTCTTCATCCATATCTTCTATTTCATAAAAAACAAGCGTCTGAACATCATCAGCAATCGCGCCTTTAATTCTAATTTTCACCCCATCGCTTTCCGCTTCCAGGTTTAGCCTATCACCCAGGTCATGTTGCAAAAAGGCACGCAACTCTTGATTTTCTTCAGTCCAATAATAGTAGAGGTTGGTAATGGTCCCTGTAAAAACTTCTAGACCTAGTAACAACACTAAAACACCAGCAATAACAATCCCTATTCTTCTCCGTTTCTTGGTCTTCAATTGTCTGTGCTTTTCTTTTTCAACCAGCCTTGCTTTGACGTTCCCTAAGAAATCAGATGGAACACGGAAATCCTCCATCCTTTCAGTAAGGTTTAACATCGTTAACATAACATCCTGAAAGGCAGTTAAATCCTCCTGACAGACTTGACAATGATAAATATGTATCTCGAAATCAATCTTTTTCGACCGTTCCAGGTTTCTTTCTAAGTAATCGATGTAATACCTATGGTACTCCTTGCAGCCATTAAAGGATGACCCGTACCACATTTCTTTTTTTAGTGACTGGATACCAGAAAACAAATACTCTTTCATCTTTTCCACTGAAACTTGGAGAAGATGAGCTGCTTCCTCGTGAGAGACTCCTTTTATATATGTAAGGGCAACCGCTTCTTTCTCATACTTCTTCAACTGATCAAGGGCTTTAAATAAATCCTGTCGTGGTTCACTTTCCTCTAAAGTTTGTAAACTTCCATCGTGAGAAAGCTCCCGGCAGGTATGTATGAAAATGGATGTAACCCATGTATCGAATGATGTTTGATTATTAAATCGAGGCAACTCCTTGTGGACTTTTATAATAGCCCGGTAAAAAAGCTCTTCCATTTGCTGCTGATTCCTAAGATAGGTCCAGCCAAGTGTAAAGTATAATAGTTTATGCTGATCGAACCAATCAACGATAGATTCCACGTTTTTTTCTCTAATCATAGTGATTGACATGGAATCTATTTTTGCAGGGATCATAAATGTGTTTCCCCCTTTTAACTATCACTTGTATTATCAGAATTTATTTACTTTTTCTTTGATTGATATATTTTTGTGTTAGTATTCCTGCATTATAGACTGAAAAAATCATCACAAGGTAAAGTATAAATTGAGAAAAATGGAATTCTCCTTCACCAGTAAACTTTATATAATTAAAAGAATTGTAGATAAAGCAAATTGCAACTAAAATTGATAAGATGAATTGACCATTTAAAGATTTAATCATCGTACCCCTCCAATCGTGATTCAGACAAATTCTAGGTTTCTAGTAAAAACCTTTCCCCTAAACAACAACCATATTATACCATATTAGGGTTGTTCCATCACTACACAGATATGTATGGTTGGAAGATTATGTGGATTGCAGAAATCTCAATTGAAAACATCTTTTATACTATTGCTTCAAAATATCAAAAATCAGCATCAAATTGGAAATACAACAGTAAATACAACTAGTTTTTGGTGTCGATACAGAGTACACATGAGCGGATGAAGCTTTGAAGGATATTTCCGACGTCATAAATAAAGCCAACTACTCTATTTTAGGAATAGTTGGCTTATATTCATGCGGAATTTAGGTATTACTGATGATAATTGTTTCAATAGAATCCTTAAGAACTTCCCCACGGTATAAAAATTAATAAGGGTCTGCTTCTTGTCCCATCTGTTTTGCTTTGTGGGCTGCTTCATCTGCTGCTGCTGAACTGGTATTGCTGGAATCCTTGGTCGCTTCCATTGTTTGGGCTAAACCTTCTTTGACTCGTTTTCCATATTCCTCATCCGCATTCGTAAAATATTCAAGCATCTTATCTTGGATTTCAGGCCGGCAGATTTTAAGTGCCTCTACCAAATTACCGATGAGTTCATCCCTTTCCCAATCCTCGAAGCTACGATAGGTCTCTCCAGCTTGACCAAAATCATTGGTGCGGTCAATTTTTTCACGAACCAATTTATCGTTATAGTGCGGTTCATGGACTTTACCTATTTGCTCTGCTTCCTTTAGGCCTCCTATCACGGAAGGCTCATAATTGACATGTGGATTTTGACCAGGGGCGAGATCCACATGATAGGACATTTGGCCTCCGCGCTGATTGGTTGCCACGCGCTTTTTCGGCGCATTAATCGGAAGCTGTAAATAGTTCGTTCCTACTCGATAGCGCTGGGTATCGGAATAGGAAAATGTTCTGCCTTGGAGCATCTTATCATCCGAGAAATCCAGTCCATCAACCAATACACCTGTACCGAACGCGGCCTGCTCGACTTCATTAAAGTAGTTTTCTGGATTTTTGTTTAAAACCATTTTTCCAACTTTTAAAAACGGATATTTGTCTGTCGGCCATAGTTTTGTATCATCCAAGGGATCAAAATCCAACTCTGGATGGTCATCATCACTCATAATTTGAACGCAAAGTTCCCACTCCGGAAAATCACCACGCTCAATGGCCTCGTACAAATCCTGAGTAGCATGGCTGACATTTTTAGCTTGGATTGCTTCTGCTTCCTTTTGCGTAAGATTTTTAATACCTTGTTGCAGCGGTTCCCAATGGTACTTAATTAACACCGCCTCACCGTCTTTGTTAACCCATTTGTATGTATTGACACCCGAACCCTGCATCTGACGGTAATTAGCAGGAATACCCCAAGGGGAAAATAGAAACGTAACCATATGGGTGGCCTCCGGGGTACGAGAGAGAAAATCAAACATTCGTTCCGGATTACTTAAATTAGAGACTGGGTCGGGCTTAAAAGCATGAATCATGTCTGGAAATTTCATCGCATCCCGAATGAAGAATATTTTTAGATTATTTCCAACAAGGTCCCAATTCCCATCCTCTGTATAAAATTTAACTGCAAAGCCTCTTGGATCACGGGCAGTTTCAGGAGATTCCGCGGCACCCGCAACGGTTGAAAAACGAACAAAAACTGGTGTGCGTTTTCCAGATTCCTGGAATAACTTGGCTCTTGTATATTTGGCAATGGACTCATCTCCTACTTTACCATACGCTTCAAAATAACCATGTGCACCCGCTCCGCGAGCATGTACAACTCTTTCAGGCACTCTTTCACGATCAAAATGAGAAATTTTCTCTATAAAATCATAATTCTCAAGCGTGGATGGACCCCGATTCCCTATTGTTCTAATATTTTGGTTATCTGTTACAGGATGACCTTGACGATTCGTTAAGGAATCAACACTTTCACCAGTCCCCTTCAGTTTTTCCGATTGATTTTCTTTCAATTTCGCTCCTCCATCTCTGCAAATTAATTCTATTTATTTATTTCCAATTCACATTCATGTATGTGCTTTCCATATTAAAGTTTCAGATGGACTGTTTTCATGTTTTTTTCAGGTCCACTGAAAAAGAGCAGATGGACCATCACTTCGAAAAAAATAGAATAAATTTTTCTCCCCCCTGTCCTTTTCGCCTCCAAAAAGCTAAATAAAAGGTGAAAGGAGGTGAACTACGATGGCACAAGCATTATTAGAAGGTTCAAAGCTTCGGTTGGCATTTCAGGTCGACATTGATGAAAAAGGAAATCCAGTCGTAAAAACCAAAACGTTTAGCAACATCAAAAAGGAATCAACCGCTGACCAGTTATTCCAGGTTGCACTAGCCATTTCTGCATTATGCAACGATCCGCTTAACAAAACCGAGCGCAGTGACAGCACTGAATTAACTGCGTAATCAAGAATGATGCACGGGGACGGTTCTCATGGTCTAAAAGCTGTAACAGGCTATAAATCATCGAATCTTCCAATCTAACATGGATGTAACCATTTAAAAATTGAGGCAAAAGAACCGTTCCCATGCCTCAAAGAAAGGAGGTGAAAAAGTATGGCAATGACGTTGGAGTTGTTGTTTGGTACGGAGTTTGGGAAGACTGCTCGGATTGCGGTTGATAATCCTAAGGAGCCTGTTGATGAGGCTGCTGTTAAGCAGGCTATGGAACAAATTATTGCTGCGGATGTATTTACATCTGCTAGCGGACGATATGTTTCTTCGAAAGGCGCGAGAGTCATCGACCGCAATGTGGTTGAGTATGAAATTGTCTAAACTTAAGGTAGTCTAGTCAAATTCGATAGTGTTTAGGAAAGAGGCCGGTTCTGAATCCGGCCTCTTTTTAAAAATTGGAAAGGAGGAGAATGTTTGTGGATCAAATCATTTCATTCATCAACGAGGTAGGATTCCCCATCGTTGTGACACTTTATCTGCTTTATCGGATTGAATCAAAGCTGGATTTAGTAGTGCAGTCGATACAGAGTCTGCCTGAGCGGATGAAGGTGTGAAGGTAAATTTCCAATCATCATTTAACTTTTCAAGTATAAAGAGGTAGTTTGAATACTGACAGCTGAGGAACCTATAGTTGAATAAGAAAAAAAGCTGCCAGAGTGACAGCCTCAAACTTAAATAAAACACAGGTTTAACAATAACTCATAAAAATGCAGTTGCAATTAAGATAAGTTCTTATTCAGCTAACCTGTCCAATATATACAGTATTCCAAGGCGTAGTATTTAACGTAAATAATGTTAAATACTACGCCTTGGTTTTCTTTAAATATTATTATTCACAATCTTTTTGTCATACCTAATGGTTTATAGGCTCAGGCTATTAATCAAGGAACCTTCAAACCTCCCATACAGGAGTTTTGAGGCAAAAGAACCGTCCCCATGCATCACTTTATGATGAATGGGATGAGTGGTTTGATGTATTCTTCTGGCGGTACTTCCCTATTTCTTCTCCATTCTACTGCTGTTCCGTAGAGTCCCCAGCTTAGCATGACGGCTGTTTGTTTTAGTGCTTGATTTTCATCATTCGGTTGTCTTTTTAATAGCATTTTGTAAAAAATGATTTCTAGTTGTTCCCTTATAATACGAGCGATGGTGTCTTCGTAGCCTCTGTGGCAGCGCTTGGATAAGGAATTTTGAAAATTTGTAATGGCTACGAAGATACTAACAATCGTTTCTTCATTTAGTTCGTTTTGATCGACCTGATCGGAATTCAAATTGATCAATAGGACTTCCGATAGGACCTTTTCTAATAAGTCATATTTATCCTCGAAATGATAATAAAAGGTTGCACGATTGACCATTGCCTCTGTTGTAATATCTTTAATGGTAATATCCTTGAATTCCTTTTTACCTGAGATTTCAATAAACGAATCCATGATTAATTTACGTGTCCGAAGAATTCGGGGGTCCGTTTTTTCCTGTTCCATTCAAAAATACCTCCTACTTTTTCGACAATTTTTCAAATGTGTTGTATATACGATAAATCCAATTATCTATTGGTATTGGTGTTTTTCATTATGTACTACAATGCAATTGTACAACAAATATGAAATCAATTCTAAGTAAGCAACTTTTTTAACAAACACTAAGGAGGTATCTCGAAATGAATGAAAATAATAACATGATTTGTGATTTAGAAACAGGCGTATGTGGTGTAGTTGAAGAGGAAAATATGGAAATCATTGATTTCAATCAACCAAAGAAAACCGTTAATGTATATTATGTGACAGACCCGATCTGCTCCCATTGCTGGGCACTCGAACCAGTTCTTCGCCGTTTTGTAGAGCAGTATGGCCAGCATTTTAACTTCCATACGGTTATGGGCGGCTTGCTGGAAAAATGGCATGATGGCCCCATCGATCCGGCAAATGGCATCTTTAAACCTGCGGACGTGGCTGGTCACTGGAGAGAAGTTGGTGAATATTCCCGCATGCCTATTGATGGATCGCTCATGATTGACAATCCCGTTCAATCATCCTATCCCCCTTCTCGTGTCTTTAAAGTGATTCAAAAAAATCATAACGACGCATTGGCCTTTGAATATTTACGACGTGAAAGAGAAGCCCTTTTCGCCTTTAATCAAAATATTTCAGATGAATCCATTTTGATTGAGATTGTCAACAAGCTGGGACTTGATGGAAAAGCAATTGTACATGAAGCTGAACAACAAACCGGACAACAATTATTAAATGAGGATTTCATGTTGGCACGAAACCTCGGTGTTCGTGGGTTCCCAACCATTATCATCGTCAATGAAGAAAATAAAGGAGTAAAAATTGTCGGTGCCCGTTCATTGGAAAACTATGCTGCTGGGTTAAAGCAAGTTCTAAATCTGGAAGAATTGCAGCCAAAACAACAACCATCCCTCTCTAACTTGCTTGAAAAAGAGAAACTTCTTTTTTCAAAAGAAATTGAAGTGATGTATGATCTTGAAAAATCGGAGATTAACAACTTTATTAGCAAAGAACTTTCACCAAATAGTTATCAAGTAAAGGAAATTCTAGGAGAATTGTATTTTACTACTACTACAAAATAAGGGTGATTAAAAATGGCTTACGTATTACAAGTGGATTTCAACATGAATGGACCATTCGGAAATGAAATGGCGGAGGCGTTTTCTGATTTGGCGAAAAGTATTAATGAAGAACCTGGCTTCGTGTGGAAAATCTGGACAGAAAGCCCTGAAACGAATGAAGCAGGTGGAATTTATATTTTCGAAACAAAAGAAACAGCTGAACAGTATTTAGATATGCATTCTAAACGATTAGCCGACTTTGGAATAACTAAAGTTAACGCGAAAATCTTTGCCATCAATTCTAAGCTTACTGAAATTACTAATGGTCCAGTAAAATAAATGAAGAAATAAGATGCACGGGAAGATGCACGGGGACGGTTCTCGTGCATCACTTTTGCCATAAGAAATGCTGCACGAGAACCATCCTTGTGGATTTTTCATAATTCTAACGCTTTATTTACTGATTCAATAGCATGGATGACTGTTGTATCGAACAGTGGAACTACAGAATCCTCTCGTTTCACCAGTAATCCAATTTCCGTACATCCTAATAAAATCCCTTCGGCTCCCCTGTCCACTAAATTATTGATCACTTTTTTATAATATTCTTTCGAGGTTTGCTTGATCGTACCTACACATAATTCCTCATAAATCACACTATTGATTCGCTCGATCTCATCTTTATCGGGGATCAATACATTTATCCCATTTGCCTCAATTCTAGATTTGTAGAAGTCTTCTACCATAGTATATTTCGTGCCAAGTAACCCAATTCTATTTAGGTTCATATTCTGTATTTGTTTTACGGTTGCATCTGCTATATGGAGGATCGGTATAGTTATTTTTTCGTAAATATAGTTGATGACCTTGTGCATAGTGTTGGTGCAAATCACAATGAAATCTGCTCCTGCTTTTTCCAAGGACAAAGCTGCTTCAGCCAAGGCGAGCCCCGCAGATTCCCACTCTCCACTAGCCTGGTATCGTTCAATTTCTTCAAAATCAACGTTGTATAAAATGCACTTTGCCGAATGTAATCCTCCCAATTGGCGCTTAACTTCCTCATTAATTATTCGGTAATATTCTATGGAAGATTCCCAACTCATTCCGCCTATTAAACCGATTGTTTTCATATACTTCTCCTCCATTTAATAGATAAGTAATCAAATTGTTTTCTTAATTCTCCCTATTCCGTTAGCTTCTTAGCTATGTTCCATTTTGCTTCTAGTTTTGGAAAGTTTCATGAGTTCCCTTTGGAAGTGCATCTAATTGATACAGCACATTTGCATCTGACAACTCGCACCAAAGCTCTTTAACCTTTTTTCCCTCAAAATAATAGATCATTATGCCAGTTTCCTTAACCCTTTGATTTGTAGAAGGGATATTAAACCAGCCTCCTTTATATGTGCTGAAACCTGTATATCTTACAACCAGCTTATTATCTTGTTCAATTAAATCGTTTATTTCCCATTGATCGTCTTGAAAACAGGTGCGGTACCACCCCATAAAGTCCTTTAGCTTCTGACGAGTAGAATCACCACTAGACCCATGATAAATAAAATCTTCTGAGGTTACTTCATATATAACGCTTAAATCTCCTTTTGTAAAAAGTTCAAAAACCACCGCTCTACTACTTTCTTTTCTCTGAACTAATCATAATCTGACTCCATTTCTCTCTATCTAAACTTTAAAAACGCTAAATTATTATTTTCGTTACTAATGAAATAATTTCCTTCTTACCCTCACCAGAAAAAAATTACCATAGCGGCCCCATCTTACCTTTTGTATTGCTTGTTATATATCCAACAATAAGACTAAAAGCAACTACCAATTTGAGATAGTTGGATTTTAGTCTTTTTTTGATTTTGCCCTTACCTTTTGCGGGGGCACATGCAAAACAATCGTCTATTTCCGGGAGTGAAATTCATCCACATTCTCCCAATCACTGATGCACGAGAACCGTCCCCACGCATCACATACCGCCTGTTACACCAATGCCCTCACCTGTAATGGCTGCGTCACCGGCTGAGGCTAGAAAAACAGCGGTTGCTCCAATATCTGATGGTTCTAGCAGGCGTTTCATCCATTGTTTTCCTAAGATATGATGGTTTAGGGCTTCCTCTACAGTGGTTCCATTTTCTGCTGCTAATTTAGGTAATTGTTTTTCAATTAATTCTGTTCGTACAGGTCCAGGCATAATTGCATTTACCGTGATGCCGTCTTGAGCGGTTTCAAGAGCTGCTGTTTGGGTGAATCCAACGACACCAAATTTAGCCGCTACATAGGCTGATTTATAAGCGTCTGGAAGTCTGCCATTTAGCGGAAGAAATGTTAATGATTCCAATTGTTCCGCGCTCAGCCATGATTTGATCGACCACACTTTTTACCATTTCTTCATTCGCAACGTCGACCTTATAACCCTTTGCATTTCCTAATTTAGCTGCAGCGTTTTCAGCAGCTTCCAAATTTAAATCCAAAATCGCAACAAAGTCACCATTATTGATGAATGATTTTGCAATTGCATAACCGATACCTTGTGCGGCACCTGTTACACAAATGTCAACGCAAAAATTTTTGCCATCAATTCTAAGCTTACTGAAATTACTAGAGGTCCCGTAAAATAAAAAATTAGAAAAACTTCAAAAAGAGTGGCGCGACCGCCACTCTTCTTCTTAGCAAAATAATGTACCGTAATGTTCTCGATAAAAAGCCTGAACTTATACAACATTAGTGTACCAACGTAAATATCTAGGAGGTTTCAACAGTTTACGGTCCTCTCGGAATACTGTTCTTTTATAGTACGGCGAACAATTTTCCCTGTCGGATTTTTTGGCAGCTTTTCGACAAAGTCTACCGACTTAGGTATTTTATAGCCAGCCAATTTATCACGACAATAATCAATAATTTCTTGCTCTTCGACTACTTCTCCCGATTTCAACTCAACCACTGCATGCACTTTTTCGCCCCATAGTTCATCAAATAACCCAATGACTGCTACTTCGTACACTTTTGGATGACTTGCAATTACGTTCTCCACTTCTGTAGGATAGACATTTTCCCCTCCGCTGATGATAAGGTCTTTTTTTCTGTCTCCCAGGTAAATATAACCTTCCTTATCCATTCTGGCCATATCCCCTATTGATAACCAATCTTCTCGGTGTGCTTCGCTCGTCGCTTCAGGGTTCTCCCAATACTCATCTAATACTACGCAGATGCCTTTAACATAAATCTCTCCAATCTCACCTACGGGAACTTCATTTCCACTTTCATCCAGAAGACGCACTTCCTGACCCACTACGACTTGACCGACTGAACGAGCTTTTCTCGACTGATCCACAGGTCGCAATAAGGTTACGATACCTGCTTCAGTAGCACCGTAAAATTCATATAAATCTATCCCTTCAAAAAATTTAAGGGTATCTTCTTTAGTTTTTGACATAATTGGAGCTGAACTACTCAAAAGCATCCGAAGAGATGACACATCATACTTATTTTTAATTTTTTCAGGTAAATTCAATATCATAGTAAGCATAGTCGGAACCAACGAAGTAAAAGTAATTTTCTCTGTTTCAATAATACGTAATAACTCTTCTGGATTAAAGCCAGTAGAAGGAAAGACGACACTTGTTCCACCATTCAAAGCCACCATTTGTACGAACCAAGTGGAATTCCCATGGAACATTGGCATTATTAACAGCATTTTATCTGTACAATTAATTCCCCCAAATTCCTTGGAGAACACGAGATGATTTGTTACCAGTTTCCGATGAGTAATCACTGCTCCCTTTGGAAATCCCGTCGTACCGGAAGTATATCCTATTAAAAGAGGATCGTTTTCTCTAACATCCACCTCGGGATTATCTGATGATGAGGATCTTAAACACTCATCATAATTAATGCCTTTACCCTCTTCACCTAAACCTACATAATGTGCAAGACTAGGTGTATCTTCTTTAATCTCTTCGACTATTTCAGAAAAGGATTCTTCGTATATAATCGCCTTAGCTCTAGAGTTATTAATTACATACTTAACCTCCGTGGCAGTAAAACGAAAATTTACCGGAACCACAATAATACCTGCCTTGGCCAAACCATGGTGTACCTCAAGCCATTCTGCACGATTGTAAAACAAAACTGCACAACGATCCCCTTTTTTCAGTCCCATATTCATCAAGGCATTAGCTAATCGATTAGCTCTTTCTTCTACTTCAGCATAGGTATATCTCGTCTCACCAAAAATTATTGCCGTTTTGTTAGAGTATTTTGCAGCAGTAATAGATAGTAATTTTCCAAGTGTGAATTCCATTATGAACCCCCCTCACATTTATACTCTATTAGAGACCCGAAATCTTATATCTTCAAGGTTTTCGGGTCCACCCATTATTGATAATTTAGAATTAAAAATTCACTAAGAGGTTAACTACAATGAAGGCGGTTTCATATAACTTTGTTCCAAACTTTTACTATCTCTATTTGTTGAAAAACTTAATAATACGGATAATAGGGCAGCAAGAAGCATTCCAAAACCTAGTATATAAAACCCAGAACCAACATTTGAACCGTCACTAGCTAAGGCTACAATTGGTGGACCAATGACCCCACCAAAATTGCCAAATAAATTTATGAAACCATTATGCGAACCCGTGTGTTCTGGGGGGATATTATCCAAACACCAAGCCCACCACGCCCCAAATGGTGTATAAATCCCAATCGCACTTATGCAAAGCAAGAGGTAACTCAAAACCGGATCATGGATAAAATGACTCACTAAAAGCGCTGTTCCACCTAGTGTAAGTGGCCGAATTACATATTTTCCACGAGTCATATTCCTATCAGAAAGTCGTGAATTCAAAAACATCGCAATAGCACCCAGTAGTGGTGGGATGGCACTTAACATTCCTACGGTTGTTAGCGTGCCGCCGTTTATTGACTTTACCACTGTAGGCAGCCACAACCCATATGCGTATAATCCTGTCAACCAAAATAGGTAAATTAAACCGAGGACCCACAGACGGGATGACAGTATGGATTTTATAAAGGGTTGTTTTTGAGTAGGACCATCATTTATTTGAATACCCCTATTGTTAAGAATGAACTCTCGTTCTTTCTCAGAAAGCCTTTTATCCTCCATGGGGTCGTCAGCTAATAGGAAGATTGCAAATACCGCTAAGAGTATTGGGGGCAGGGCTTGTAGGAAAAACATCATTTTCCAATCCCATGTATCAATCATCCAACCTGCCAATGGAGACAAAATAACACTGGATAAAGGAATGGCTAAAAGGAATAATCCTGAGATTTGTGCACGTTCATTTACTGGAAACCATTTAATTGTCAAAACCATGAATGAGGGCCACATAGCACCTTCTGCCAATCCCAACAAAAACCGAACAGCTACTAGACTCTCATTTGACTGCATGAATCCAGTCAAGCAGCTGAAAATCCCAAAGAACGTCGACGCAGTAATAATAACCCACTTTGCACTAAATCGTTGGGCGATCCATCCTCCTGGCATTTGCGTTAAAATATAACCCCAAAAGAACGCCGACAACAATAAGCCCATTTCTTTTGATGTAAGACCCAATTCACTAGTCATGCTTGGTGCAGCCATTCCGATATTCGACCGATCTATAAAAGCAAATAAATATACTAGGAACAAGAACAATCCTATACGGTACCATCTGGTTTTTGGTGGTTGGTTACCTGATTTCAATCGCATATCATTCCCTTCGATAAGGTTATTCAGTTACACTTTTATAGTTAATAGGTTGATCCTCTGGAACTTGGGCAAGCCCCCTTGCCAAGTCGGGAGAAACGACATTTGCATCCGTTTCTACATTAACCAGCGCTGGAACACCGGCTTCGATAGATCTTTGCAGAGCATCTGGTAACTGCGACAGCTCTGTCACCCATTCTCCATGTCCCCCGAATGCTTCCATAATTAAGTCGTAGCGCGTACGATTTAAAGTAGTTCCAACTGTGTATTCTGGACCAAAGTCTAATTCCATTGCCTTTCTTTCAATATTCCAGCCTCCATTGTTACTAACAACGATTACGATTGGAATTTGGTGTCTCACTGCAGTGTCTAATTCGGATAAGGTAAATCCTAATGAGCCATCTCCAACTACCAATATTACTGGTGATTCTGGACGGGCAATTTTGGCAGCTATAGCTGCAGAAATGCCAATACCAATTGTGCCTAATGCTCCAGGATCTACGTAATGTCCTGGCAAGTCACGACCAAACGCAAGCCTGCCATAGGAAAGGATATCTCCGCCATCAGCAACTAAGGTTGTATCTTTCGTCAAATACTTATTTACTTCGTAACAAAGTCGAAGCGGATGGATCGGCGAAGATGTCAACTCGGCTGCTTGTCGATCTAATCGATCCCTGTTATCGCGATCCTTCTTTTGCAATTTCTGTACCCATGAAGTAAACTGTTTAGATACATTAGGATGATCTTGTAATGCCATATCTAGTTCCAAGAGAAATTTTCGAACGTCACTAATCACAGGTACATCAATAGGACGAGTTCGGGCGATTTCAGTTGGATCCGTATCTACCTGAACGAATATAGAATCTTTTGAGAACCGCGGCTCATAACCATAGCCTAAAATAAAGTTAAGTCGTGCACCGAGAATAATAACTACATCCGCAGTTGCCATTGCGAGCGAACGTGCTGCTCCTACATGCAATGGATGTGTATCTGGAAACACACCTTTGTTCAGAGATGTCGTCAAAACAGGTACTCCATGGCGCTCTGCAAAATCGATCAATGCTTCGTGAGCACCAGAAAAGAATGTACCACCTCCGGCAATAATTAATGGTCTCTCTGCATTCCTCAGAATAGATGTCACTTTTTGGACAGCAGACAGATCAGGAGCTGGTGGGTCCACGACTAATGTGTCACTTACCTGTTCCAACCACTTTGGATCTGCCTCGGCTTTAAATACACTTGTCGGTATATCTAAGAAAACAGGTCCTGGCTTTCCACTACTCGTTGTTTGAAACGCTCTATTAACCCACATAGGGATTTTCTTTGTTTCAAAAATGAGTTCCGCAAATTTTGTAATTGGCTTCATAATACCCGCTTGATCAATTTCCTGCATCGCGCCCATTCCCATTTGAGGAATAGGTGCATGTGCTCCAATTACCACCATAGGTGTGGCAGCCTGAAAAGCTGTAGCAACACCGGTTGTTGTATTTGTTACTCCAGGGCCAGCCGTTGCTAATACAACAGCAGGTTGTCCCGTAAGACGAGCCCATGCATACGCCATATGAGCGGCAGCTTCCTCATGCCGTACATCAACAATACGGATTCCATAGTCAATCAACGCCTTGTATACCAAACTAATGTGTCCACCATTAAGTGAAAAGACCTGTCGTACTCCCTTTTTATAGAGAGCCGCAACAAGCAGCTCAGCTCCATTCATGAATTTTCCCTCCAAAGTTTATAATTAAAATTACATTGATAACAAATCTAGCAAAAGATGAAAAACTAAGTTAAATTTAGTCAACTTCTCATCCAATATGGCACCTGCAGGACAATTCTCTTCAACTTTACAAATTAGCTCTAATAACTAGGGATCTGATTGGTAAACACTCGACTTACCTTCCTTTCCGATTTTAAAAACTTCTGGTGCGATTTCTAAACACATTTCTTTTCCTAAACATACGTTTTGATCAATAGTGACCTTCATGAAGAATCACCTCCTTTCAAGAAAATGCCTTCTTCACCAAGCATTCTTTCTTGCTCTTAACTTCCAATGAAAATAAACATATGAGCTTGTTAATTTAGAGTCGCCGTTTTTTATAAATTTAGAGTTTTCGGATAGTTTTGGTCGTAAAAATACCTTGATGTGTAGTAAGCACTCTCTAGTTGTTTCAGTTCGATCTTTCGAGTAGTATTTGGGCAATTATAAAATAGTTTTAAACCATATTAATAGAATTGGAGTTATGAAGCTTGTAATAGTTCCGGTAATAATAAATGCTATACTGCCAATTGCACCGGTTAATTCCCCCTCTTCCATGGCACGTACTGCTCCTAGTCCATGATATGAAACACCTATAACTAAACCTCTTGAAATAGGATCTTTAATCGAGAAACGATCCAAAAAGTATCCGACAGTTAGAAATCCAAATATTCCCGTGAAAAAGGTTATTCCGACAGTAATGGAGGGGTCTCCTCCCATAATCTTAGATAGTTCCATCGCTATAGGGGTAGTAACGTGCTTCGGTACAATCGAGTACACCAAACTTGGAGGAAATCCTGCAGCGTAAAACAGCCAAAAGTTACTTAAGATTGCGGTTAAGGAACCAACGAAAGTACCTAAGAAGATTGCTTTCTTAAATTTTATTAAAACGGCCACATTTTTCTTGATAGGTACTGCTAGTGAAATGACAGCTGGACCTAAAAACCAAGATATGAGTTTTCCACCCTCATAATAGTCTTCATATGGAAATTTAAATCCTATTAATACAGAGCCTACCATCAAAATGCTTAATATCATTGGGCTTGTCAATAAGGAAGGAATCTTTCCATGTACCCAAACAGCAATGCAGTAAACACTTACGGTTAATATCAAACCATAACCAATAGTGTAAGGATGTATCCCCATTCTTTACAGTCACCCTTCCACTTTTTGGTCATTATTTATTTGTTTTTTATCCTTCTGCATGTAAATGGATGTAATAGCTGTTAAAGACATGACCAATATAGTAGAAATCAAAAACATGACTAACAACATAACCCCGTTATTTTTTAAAATATCTCCGGAATATAACAAGGCTACTCCATCAGGTACAAACATAATGGGCATAAACTTAATTAAGCATTGAGATCCATCTTCAATAAAATGTAGTGGAATAATATCTGCTATCAATAAAATTGCTAGAAGAACCATTCCCAATACACTCGCTGGAATTGGTATATGGATCCAAACAACTACTTGCTGCACCAGCCAATAAAAAATACAAAGCACCAAGATTTGCAAGGGGATTAGAAAAAATTTAAGTATTCTCATACACTTTTCCTTCCAATTAATAAATTATTTAGCTTGTTTATGAATTTTTTACCATCACTGATAATTGGTATATTAATTGTACGTGTACGACCTTTCTTACTTTAATCAGTCTCTTTAATCTTTGAAAATCTTGATGGATGACCATAACTAAATATAAAATGTAGTCTTACCCCTAAAATTTTTAATACATTTACATTTGCAGTTGCAAGTTAACGTGCAGCTAATACTTGAGTGGGATTGAGATGAACCGGTGATCAGGTGACTAGTATAAATAAAAAACAATATTGATATAAGAGAGAATACTCTCCACAATTTGTAAAATGGTAGTTTTCTAATTTATAAGACCATTGAGGCGTAAAGTATGTCCGTTCTTAAGGTTCATCCCGCTTTTGTTGAACTACTGCTCAATCAGGAGAAATTTGTTTTCGAAGTCTTACTAAACCCTTAGATGAGTTTTATCGATTTTTTTGCTGAAATAATCGGCAATACCCATTGCACTAATAGGTAATTCCAGTTGTAAGTAATCATATATTTGATGCGAATCAGGTACTCCTAATCTTGTTAATTCACCTTTAATACGATCAAACATTTGATCAGCAATCCATGTGTGGTCCTTATTTAGTTGTACAGCTTTTTCACCAATTTCTACATAAAGCGGTAACCATGACTTGATTTGTTTAAACACTTCTTCTACATCTGAGGCAACGCCAAAATGTCCAAAATAAATGCGACCTACATTAAGTTTTTTTATTCTTTCAAGAGAATGCAGAGTTCCATCTGGTTTAAATTGATTCGGAGAAGTTAAAGGTAAAATTAATTTAATCCCAAGGTCTGCAAGAACTACCTCGCAGTTCATTCCTAGTGTATCACCCGTAAATATTCCATTACTAACTGAATCTAAAATGCAAAAATGGTGATCACTGTGACCCGGAGTATCAAAGAAAGTCAGTGCGCGGTTCTTACCAATCTGCAATGTTTCGCCATCTTCTTTAATGATGATTTTCTCTTCTGGTACGGGCAGAATTGGTTCAAAAAAACGGTTAAAATCATCGCCATAAACTGCTTTTGCTCCCAATTTTAGTCTAGAAGGATCAATTAAGTGACGAGCACCTTTAGGATGAACAAAAATGGTAGCGTTCGGACAGTCTTGCAATAATAATCCAGCTCCTCCAGAATGGTCAAGGTGAATATGAGTAATTATAATGTTTTTCACATTTCTTGGATCAATGTCTAATTCTTTTAATCCATTTAATATATGAGGCACAGACTTGCTAGAACCGGTCTCCACTAGTGTAATGTCATCCTCAATAATTACATATGTACCTGTACGATTAGATAATCCTAGGTCAAATACGTCGATTAGATGAATACGATTGCCGAGATCATATAATTTATTTAGCATATTTATTTCCATTCCTTTTGCTTCGCTCAAAGTATAAAAGCAGTAAAATTTGTTTGTATCGAGTGTATTATTAATCTAATCAAACGAGGACCAGTGCCAGATAAACATATATAGTTTAATAGTGTGTCTACTTAACCTATTGCTCCACTGGTCCTCATATAAATACTTCCCCGAAGTCTTATTCCCAGATATTCATCCCTTCTGCAAGCGGAGGACGGTTCGTTCACATATGTTCATGGTTATTCTAATAGCTCCCTAGGCTGAAAATTTAGACCCCCATTAGTCATCTTCCTCGATTATTATTGCGCCAACAGGACAATTCTCTTCTGCCTCACGGATTAAATCTGCTAATTCGGGATCCGTGTTATAGGCTTGCGACTTACCATCTTCACCAAATTTAAAAGCTTCTGATACAATTCCGATACACATTCCATTACCTATACATACGTTTTTATTAACTGTAACCTTCATGAAGAATTACCCCCATTCAAGAAAGAATTAAAAGTTTTTTATATAAATTTAGTTATATTTTTATATAAACATCAAGTGATTTTAACAGGCGGCCTACCATTGTCGATTCCCAGCTTAATTGATCATGTGCTAATTCTAAATGGTTAATTCTTTGCAAAAAGGTGCTGACAGCAATTCTTACTTCTAATCGCGCTAATTGATTACCAAGACAATAGTGAGCTCCATGACCAAATCCAAGATGAGGATTTGGATCCCGAGTAATATCTAATTGATCTGGATTTTCAAACTTTTCCTCATCCCTATTAGCAGATGCATTTACAATTAGTAGTCGCTCACCTTTTTTTATGACTTTATTACGAATTTCGATGTCTTCGGTAGCAACTCGAACCACTGATTTGGCAGCCCCATCATAACGAACAAACTCCTCTACAGCTGTGTTAATTAATGACGGGTTTTCTTTTAACAATTTCATTTGATCTGGGTTTTTTAAAAGAGCTAGTAAACTATTAGCAATCATTCCTGTCGTTGTTTCATGTCCAGCTTGAAACAAAAGAATACTCTGAGCAATTAATTCTTCAGGACTTAAAATCCCTCCTTCATTTGCTTCAATAAGGGAACTTATAAGATCTGTTCCTGGGTTTCTTTTTCTTTCTTCGAATTTTTCTTCAAAGTAAGCCGACATCTCTTTAACAGCAAGAAAAGCTTTCATGTGTCGATCTTTTACTGATAAATCAATGAAAACTAAAGTATTAAGATCATGTGTCCAGGTTTTGATTTTGTCAAAATCTTCCGATGGCAGCCCCATCATTGCTGAAAGAACATTTGACGGAATTGAGAATGCATAGTCTGAAACAATATCTATACGTTCTCTTTTTTCAATTTCATCTATAGCTTGATTTACTATATTCTGTATTGTATCTCTCATTGCCCCGATAACTCGAGGAGAAAAGGCCTTTTGTAATACCTTGCGAATACGAGTGTGATTTGGAGGATCGGTTAAGGGCATCCACTTTTTCATTACTTCAGCAACATATTTTCCCTCTGTCGGCATTTTATCCATTACTTGTTTGCTAATACGATCCGCGGAAATTCGAGGATCTTGTAAAAGTGCATACACATCATCATATTTAGTGATGATCCATCCTTTCCAGCGATCATTCCAATATACCGGATCTTCTTGACGTATTTGTTTAAAATAGGAATAGGGATCACTTACAGCTTGAGGATCCAACAGGTCATTAGTAATTGCAATCATTAATAATTCCTCCTTAAAATAGGTTTAATTTTATCTTGCTAATATAATAATGGAACAAATGTTACCGCTTAAGTTCGAAATACCTCCTCCTCCCATCGTCTCTGCCACACCGACAAGAGGGAGTTTCCCGTTTCTCTCTATTTGTCTATTTTCTGCTCTTCCATGAAGCTGCAAATAAATCTCATAAAGCTGTGCTACGCCTGTCGCTGCTAATGGGTGACCTTTGGACAATAATCCTCCACTTGTATTCACTGGTTTAGCTCCAGTTAATTCGGTTACACCATCACTAAGTAATTTCCCGCTGTCACCAGGTTTGCAAAATTGTAGACCCTCATAAGCTAAAAGCTCTGCGATCGGATATGCATCATGCACTTCAGCAAAATCAATGTCATTAGGTCCCAATCCTGCATCTTCATAGGCTTTAGAAACAGTCTTATTAATTAACTTTTGACTCCAAACGCTTTCTTCAGGTTCGTAAACGGTATCTCCACTCATCAGCACCGAAGACTTTACACAAACAGGATTTGAAATTCCTAATTTTTTCGCATATTCCTTTGACACTAGTATGGCAGCAGCTGCACCATCACCAATTGGGCAGCATTCTAATAGTTTAATAGGATCAGCGATTGGTCTTGATGACATAATTTCTTCAAGGGTCATTTTTTTACGATATTGAGATTTTGGATTTAAGGTCCCATTATAGTGGTTCTTGACCGATACTTGAGCGAGTTGTTCTTCAGTTATGCCGTACCGATCCATATATCTACGACTCATTAATGCATACTGAGCAGGTAGAATTAATCCTTGACTAACTTCATAATCTTCCAAATTTAAGGGTATTGGCCCGCTTATACTTGTTGATAATTGTTCAATACCAACAGCCAAAGCAACGTCTATGGCTCCCATTGACACTTGCAGCCATGCTTCCCTAAATGCACTTGAACCACTTGCGCAGGCATTTTCAACATTTGTTACAGGGATTCCTGTTAAACCAATTTCCATTAAAATTTTTTGCCCGATTCCCATTTCCCCGTAAACGCTCCCAATAAAGGCAGCTTCAATTCTTTGTTTTTCAATCCCGCTATCTTTCAAAGCTTCAATAATTGCAGTGTACCCCAGTTTACTAATTGGTGTTTCTGGAAATTTTCCGAATGGTGTCATTCCCATCCCAATTACCGCAACATCTCTCATTTTTAAACCTCCTCTATTATCTTGAATTCAAATGCGTTGATTGTTTCTCCATCTTTTGTAGTGATTGGAGTACGAACTCCTTTCACACGTTTGTTACTATCAAGTTGTTGGTGACTCTCGACATTTACCCTTGCTAGTAGACGGACTCCCTCATCTAAATCTACAAAGGCTAGTGTATATGGTGCTTTATAAAACGGTGAATCTGTCCGAATGGTTGTATAGGAAAATATGCGGCCATTTGAATTAATCTCAATATTCGTCAATGAGTCCAAACAATCAGCGCATATTTCCTTTAACGGAAAATATTTTCGTTCGCATTTAGGACAATAAGAACAATTCAGTTTAAGATTATCGTCATGAGAATCAGGGACGATCAACTTTTCTAAGTTATACAATCAAATCACTCCAATTCATAAAATTCAGTTTAATGGATTTAAAAGATCTTTCCGAATATGTAGGCTAAGAAGTTATGCGTATTTATAAAACCCTTCTCCTGTTTTCTTACCCAACATTCCTGCCTCCACATATTGCTTTAAAGTACGAGATGCTCTAAACCGGTCTCCATAAGCTTCAAACATGTCAGAACTTAACATTAAAAATATATCTAGACCGATATGGTCAACTAATTCTAGGGGGCCCATCGGATGATTTAAACCTGTTTTTACAATTCCATCGAGTGTTTCTTTATCACATACGCCTTCTTCTAAAATTCTTATACCTTCTGAAATTACAGCTGCCGCGATACGGCTCACTACAAATCCCTGGACATCGTTCACTACATAAGGCTTTTTGCCAATTTGCTTTGTAATATCTACTACCATATCAACCGTATTCTCATCTGTTTTTAAACCGCGAATAATTTCAACTAATTCCATACGATGCGGTGGATTAGAAAAATGCATTCCTAAAACCCTACAAGTATTTTCACAAGCACTAGCAATGGAAGTAACACTTATTTGTGATGTATTCGTTGCTAGAATCGTATCTTCTGGCACCAAAGGTTCAATTTCACTAAAAATACGTTTCTTTAACTCAAGATTCTCCGGAACCGCTTCCACAATCAACGAATATTCAGCAATTTGACTGTCAATTTGTTCACTTGTTGAGATACGTGCAATAATTTGTTCAATTTCAGTATTGTTATAGTTAAAAGACAAATATTTCCTAATATATTGAAATGCTATCGTTAGCTGTTCTTTACTTTTATCAATCAGCAAAACATCAAAGTTTGCTTCCGCAAAAACTTGAGCAATGCCGCGTCCCATTGTTCCTGCACCCACAACACATACCTTTAATTTATTCACTTTAATTCCCCCAAATTTTCATATTGTTATGACCTGCCTTCAATCCATTTTGCATCGTAGTTACCGATCGTAACGGATTAAATCGAATTCCATTTGGTTATAAACAGTCTCAGATTTTTAAAGATTTATTGATCTTTTTCAACCTAGAGTAGTATCCACCTCCTTTATTGAATTTACAAACATTTACTATCAGTAATGATTAGGGACATGCTTGCTAAATTCCCCACAATTGACCACTACTCTCAATAAATATATCAATAAGGTAACCGTGTGATCTGATCACTATATCGAGCGCATAAATTAGATAACAGCTGTTTTGAAGTCGATTATACGGGATATCACCTTTATATAAGTTACCGACTGGATTTGGTGTCTGTGTGATTCTTCTATTTTCACTATTCATATGTTGTAAATTATACAAAAAATATTTTTTAGTTTTTTAATATGTGGTTTAATTCCAATATTCACCCAACACTGTGATCAGCGAGAACGAAACATGGTTATTAGGTGACCTGATCACTTTGGACAAAAAAATATATTTCACTTTTTATCGATAAAATCCAAACAAGGTATTATGTTAATTTTTAAGAAGACATTTGAAGATATAAAGAATTTAAACATAACAATTACTATGCAAATTAACTAAATTAATGTGGTTATTAGGTGATCTGATCACTAATTATAAAAAATATAATTTCAGCTAGTCTTCTTTGTGCAACAAGGGCTACCAGCCCCCTCTCCAAAATCTTACGAACATCCATAGATCTGTTTACAATAATAGATTGAGAGTCTATCTTGTTAGTATAATTATAATAACTTAGTCAATTTTCTGTCAATAAAAAATATTCTTTATTTTGGAAAACCTTTATTCCCTGCAACCTTCTTAATTAACAGATTATTGATGGTTTTTATACAGTAAATATAGTAAGAATGAATAAATAATAGGTTCTTTCAAATCACTTTTGGAGGAAATGACTGTTAGTTGAGATTCCGGCGTTACCCCTTTTAGGGATTTGCTAGAGTAGTCCCCTTATATGTCATTTATCACAATATACGTTGCTTTTATCGGACCATGTACTCCGACAACAAGGTTCAGTTCAATATCAGCTGAGTTACTCGGGCCCGTGATAAAATTGATACAGGAGGAAACATGTCCTGTATTTTGGTACATTTCCCGCATTTTCACCGCTGCTTGAGTCATTCTAGGAACCAGCGAACTTTTGGGAATCAGTATAATAGAGGTCTTCGGCAAAAAGCTGACAGTTCTTCCCCTGTCTTTGTCACTGAACAAAACGACCGTTCCAGACTCAGCAAGCGTTATTTCACTAATGGTGATCCCGACATTTGCATGCTCAGCCTGATGAACATTTTCTTCCCATAATGTATAATCCCATTCAAAAACATCAACATTTTCAGATGGCCACTTTTCTTTCATCAGGGAATCAAGACCCCATTTAGAGAACCGTTCATCCTTCCATGTTACAACGGGACCGCCGCCATATTCAGAGACCACCTCATTTACCACCTCTGGAAGTCCGGCCAAATCAACGGTAAATATCTCCGTATGGATTTTTTTACAATGTTCTTTTAACATCTCCAGCAGTTCATACTGGTCAGCATCCTTATAGATTTCGTACTGAGGCTCATATTTCCATTTCGTCCTTTCCATTGGAGCAGAAATCCGCGGACGGTTCAATCGGCTAGCAATTTGATTTAAAAACTTATCTCGATTATAGATGGTGCCAATCATGATTTTTCTCCTTTCTCCCGATTTTTAAACCAATCTCTGAGTCTCTCTTTATTTGGTGCCGGAAAATCTCGAATTTCCGTCCAAGCCTTTAATAGTCCTGGTCCTTTAGAAATTTTATCCCCTGAGATAAATGGAGACATTGCAGCAGGGACGATCTTCGAACCAATTTTATAAAGAGTTGGTGATGCAGCACCTAACCCGAATGCCTTCATTAATAATTTTTCCGAAACTGGTGCTTTACCTTCCTTTTCTACAATGACTTCCCGATGTTTATGAAGCAGGTTGTGAAGCGGAATTTTCACTGGACAAACTTCTGTACAGGCACCGCAAAGGGTGGATGCATATGGCAACTCCTTGTATTCATCATAGCCCCCAAGCAGCGGTGTAAGAACGGCACCGATTGGTCCAGGATAAATGGAACCGTAAGAATGTCCGCCAATATGACGATATACCGGACATACATTGATACATGCTGCACAGCGGATACATTGCAATACTGACTGGAATTCACCACCAAGAATGTTGGATCTGCCGTTATCCACAATGACCAGATGGAATTCTTCTGGTCCGTCAACATCAAGTTCTTCCTTAGGCCCAGTCAATACGGTGATGTAGCTTGTCAGTTTTTGTCCAACTGCATTTCTTGTTAGCATACTGACGAGCACTTCCATTTCTTCAAAGGTTGGAACCAGCCGCTCCATTCCCATTACGGTGATTTGTGTTTTCGGCAGTGCGGTCACCAAGTCGGCATTTCCTTCATTTGTGACCAAACAAAAGGAACCAGTTTCTGCAACCGCAAAGTTACAGCCAGTTATCCCGATATCCGCTGCTAAAAACTTTTTCCGAAGAGTAACCCGTGCCTGATAAGCAAGTTCTTCAGGATTGGATGATTTCGTGTATCCTAATTTCTTTTCAAAAACTAACCTGACCTGCTCTCGATTTTTATGCAATGCCGGTGCTACAATATGGGATGGCGGATCATGCTCATCAAGCTGAAGTATGTATTCACCGAGATCTGTTTCAACAACCTCACAGCCCTCCTCTTCCAGCATTGGATTCAAGCTTATTTCTTCAGTCATCATCGATTTTGATTTCACAATTTTTTTTGCTTTTTTCTTTTGCACAACACTTCTGATGTATTCATTCGCTTCTTCCTTTGTCTGGGCGAAAAAGACATGCCCGCCAAGTTTAGCAACGTTTTCACTTAATTGCTCTAAGTAATAATCCAAATATTTAAGAACATGCTGCCTGATTTCTTCCCCATGATTGCGCCATTCCTCCCAATTGCCCAAGTCTTCAGTTGTCGCTGCCTTACGCTTCATGCTCATCCCGTCTTGTGCAGAAGCAACTGCACCACGCATGAAATCATCATGAATTCCGTTATCAACACGTTCCGTAAACTGTTCCGTGCCAATCTTAATTGCCATTGGAAATCCTCCTATTATGATTTCGAAAAAGTAAATAACTTAATGACTATTCAATACTTCCGCTATATGTAGGACCTTAACCGGTTTCCCCAATCTTTCCATTCGACCGCCGATGTTCATCAGACAGGCAGCATCTGCACCGACAAGATAATCTACTCCGGTTTCTTCAACATGACGGACTTTCTCATCAACCATTTGCTCCGAAATTTGTGCCATTTTGACAGCAAAGGTACCTCCAAAACCGCAGCATTGTTCCTTACCTGGTAATTCAGTGAACTTCAAGCCTTTAACATTTTGCAATAGAATCATCGGCGGTTCTTTAACTCCTAATAATCTTGTCATATGGCATGAGGTGTGATAGGTAACATTCCCTTCGAAACTGGCCCCGACATCTTCAATTTTTAAAACTTCCACAATAAATTGAGTTAACTCATATGTTTTTTCTGCCAGTGTCTGTGCCTTAATTTCCCAGACAGGATCTCCCGCAAAAATATGAGGATACTCATTAAACATAAAAGCACATGAACCGGAAGGAGAGACAACATATTCGGCATCACTGAACGTTTCAATCATCCGCTTCATGGCCTCTTTTGATTCCTTTACATAACCACTGTTATATGCCGGCTGGCCACAGCAAACCTGCGACTCAGGGAATTCAATTTCACACCCAAGTCTTTCAAGCAGTTCAACTGCCGCTTTGCCAACATTACCCTGAAACATATCAACCATACACGTTGCAAAAATAGTAACCTTCATTTTTCACTTCCCCTTAAAAATATTCCACTTTACTTAACAGGTCATCTGATGACCTAATTATTTAATATTCTATATATTACAACAATTAACCATCTTTAGAAAGGGTTTTCAGCAAAATATTTCTTAAAATTAACTAAGCAATTCACTTTTTGTTGAGAAACAGTTGAAATAAAAGAGTAAAAAAGTCCAAATAACAATATTTGGACTTTTTCTTAATTGTATTTACATTCATTGCACCGCGTAAGGAAATTAACTATACCTAGTAAAAAACCTAAACCCCAGTTAGAAACTTGTAAATAAACATAGAAAATTACGTAATGAATGAAACAATTATTATTTTGGGTAAGTTATTAGATATAAATAATTAATATATTTAATATCTTTCTCTCGCTTTGTCAAACGATCATATCAATTTTCTTCCACCATTTCATCGTATTGGTCAAATAGCTCCTGGGCACTAACTAAATGTGCAACTATTCGTTCCTCGGCTTTGTTAACATTTTGTTCCTTGATTGCTAAAAAAATCTCGCGATGTTCTGCCAATAATTTTTCTGGCATGTCTGGAGAGACATAAAATTTATCCCTGATAGCCCTCAATGCCTTTTGCATTGTAGTTGAAAGTTGTTCCATCAACGATATCAAAATTTTATTCTGACTGGCTTCTGCAATTGCAAAATGGAAGGCCCAGTCCGCTTCCCCACCAATATTAATAGATGTTAAATCCGATTCCATTTTGTTAATAGCTGTTTCTATTTTTTTTAAATCTTCGGTTGTTCTTCTTTGAGCAGCGAATGCTACTGTCCCCTTCTCTAAGATCTTACGAACATCTAACAAATTTGTTATGTCATCTTTTGTAATGAAAAGATAATCGGGAATCGACTGGTTTAGAATAGAGGAATCAAAATTACGAATGAATGTCCCTTCTCCATGTCTTGTTTCTATCAAACCAATCGTTTTTAATACACTCAATGCTTCACGTATTGTTGATTGCCCAACATTAAATGAACTTGATAGTGAACGTACCGATGGTATCTTATCTCCAGGTTTTAAATCTCCATTAGATATAATTTCTTTTAGTTGTTCAACAACATCCTCGTATAAATTTCTTGGCTTAACTTGCTGAATTTCCCACACATCCACCACTCCTTTTTGTATATACCTATTTGAACCTAAAGTTATTAGGTTTTTGATGCTAGGTAAATATATGTGAGTTTTTTTTCAAAATCAGTTTTACAAAGAGTTTTTTTGCAATTATTCCACATATAATTTTATGTCTATTAGAAAAATAAATTTTACATTAAACATCTTTCTTTTATTTTTGTTAAATATCATCCTCAACTTTTTTCGTTGTCGCCTTGCTCATTTATTCACATTTAACTAATGTATAAATGGTTATTAGGTGATCTGAACACTTGGTTACTATTTGAGTATATGAGCCAATGACCCCTTCTGTCAATATATATACTGAAGATTATAATAATTAATTATATATAGGTGATCTCTTCACTAGGATGTTATGTGTCATGTGGTATAGAATGCATACATCATGCCAGATCATGTTCATATGGTGGTTAATGTTCCTTCCAAAGTATCGATTTCAAGTTTCATACGATATTTAAAAAGGAAAAGTGCATTTAGTTATGTAGACCCAATCACATCATTAGTGATTTCTGCTGTGGTCTTGCAGGAACAAAAGACATTAGTTCAATTGTGTAGCGGGCATTACTTTTTATTAACGAAACTCAATATTTGGAATTTTCAAAACCATTCATGAAAAAACCAGTTAAATAACGAAATAAACAGTGGAAAGCTTTGGCTTCCCACTGTTTTGTAAAAACATGTTTATTGCCTTAAAAGTTTTTCATTTTGGGTTTCCACATTAAAAACCCGTTTGTTTAATGCAGTCGTTTTATCATCTGTATATTGAATCATTTTCTCTGTATAATCAACCTAAGCTTTGGATTAAATTCCTTTGCAATTTTTCTTGACCATTTTTTATTTCTATTACATCTAAACGCAGCTTATCCTGACGCTCTTTTAATGCGCAGATTTCTACTTCTAAACCTCTTTGTCCTGCTACAAAACCTACTTGGCCATCTTCTAAAGCCTTTTGACGTTCTACTAAAGCTTGTTAACCTGCTTCTAAGCCCTTTTGACTTGCTATTAATCCTGCTTGACCTTCTTCTAAGTTTCCGAGACGACCATTAATTTTTTGTAAATCGTTGAGGATTAATTTAACGCTCTCTTCCATTAAAAACTCCCCCTAGTATCCTTAATTGTCGTAAAAACCAAACGTGTTTTCTTATTTTATTATAGCATCTTCAAAAATCCTGGCACTTATATAAAAAGACATTCATTTGTCTACGTTACTACCTCAAAAATAATTTGTGTTGATATAGCGATATTTACAAACACTTTTTTGAAAATTATAAAAACATAAGACTTATATGTTTATATTTATATAGAGTAATTGGTAGAATAAAGGAAGCATGATTAAACAAATAAGTAGAAGGAAGTGCTCGACTTGGATCAAAAGTACGCAGGTTATACATTGTTTCAATCTGTACCATTTGGAAATGAAAAGTTAGCAAGCCGGTTAGTAATGGCTCCCATGACAAGGATGTTTTCGCCAGAAGGTGTACCTGGAGATAATGTTGCTCAATATTACCGCAAACGTGCAGAGAATGGGATTGGGCTCATCATAACTGAAGGAACAGCAATCAACCACCCAGCTGCCGTAATGAGCCCTGATATTCCCCGTTTTTATGGTGAGGACGCCTTAAATGGCTGGGCAAATGTAGTACATGAAGTCCACCAGGCAGGTGGTAAAATCATTCCACAATTATGGCATGTTGGTGCAGCACGAAGAGCAGGCAGTGAACCAAATGTTGACGCACCTCCTGTCAGTCCGTCTGGATTTACTTTAAAAGGCCAGAGAAATGAGAAAATAAAGGCTTTAACGAAAGAAGAAGTCGCTGAAATGATTAACGCATACGCCGAAGCTGCAGCAAATGCGAAGCGCATCGGCTTTGACGGAATTGAATTGCATGGAGCACATGGATACTTAATCGATCAATTTTTTTGGGAACTAACGAACAAACGTACAGATGAGTATGGCGGGGATATAGGCGAGCGATCAAAGTTTGCGGCAGATGTTGTTCGTGCTTGCCGGAAAGTAGTCGGGCCAGATTTTCCGATTGTCTTTCGTTATTCACAATGGAAAGGAACCGATTATCAAGCGAAATTAGCTACCAACTCTAAAGAGCTTGAACAATTGCTCACCCCTTTGGTTGAAGCGGGCGTAGATATTTTCCACTGCTCTACAAGACGTATCTGGGAACCTGAATTTAAAGATGAAGATTTATCATTAGGCTTAGCTGGCTGGACGAAACGAATTACTGAAAAACCAACGATTGCCGTCGGTTCCGTGGGTATTAACCGCGCTTATCTAAGCAATCAGGATAATGATAATGTCACAATTGTTGACAATCTTAAAATCATAGATGAAAAAATCAAAGCAGGCGAATTTGACTATGTGGCAGTCGGCCGTGCCGTGCTAGCTGATCCAGAATGGGCAGTAAAACTCAAAAATGGTAAACTGGATCAAGTAGTGCATTATACCAAGGAATCCGAGAAGCAACTGATTTAAGAACCGTCCGTTTTTTCAACCTTCAACTAACAACTTTCAAACAATGGGTAAGCCCTTCTTTAATTGAAGGGCTATCATTGTCGCCTTGTTCAACTAAAGCACCCTAGCTTAAGTCCATTAATTTTGCAATCTTCCTTCTTAGTCATTCCTGTCTTACTTTTATTTAAACAAGTGTTAACGTTTATAATTTATAGTTTCATCAATCAATATCTTAACTTTTATGTCCTTAATTAAATCTTTCTTAAAATTGTTGATTATATTTTAGCCTTTCTATGCACCCTAACGCTTTAAAATACCAGCGGTTCGATCTCATAGAGGAAAAAACCACTATATATAACGAAAACAGCATTAAAAAAAGCCTAACAAAAAAGAAAGCTCAGAAAAATCTCAGTTATTTCAAACTACAACATTTAAAAGATTCTTGTTTTAAGCTTTTAATAAATACGTTTCAAGCACCTGAGGCCTTACATTTTTTATCATGTAATTACATCGCAATTGGAGATTAGCAGATAATCATGTAGTTTTATTCTTCTTCCATACATAATACTGAGACATCATTCCAGCCATAAGCAACATCATCTACTATGCTGCCTCCAAACTTACTTTTCCTATGAAGATATGCCTTACCTCCCAAACGTTCATAAAAACCAAGACCAGATTTATTTCGTCACATTACCCATACCAATATAGAAGGAATGCCCTTTTCTTTAAAATGCTTAGCAATAGCTGAAACCAGTTGTTTTCCTATTCCTAATCCCCTACATTCCTGCAACAGATAAAGTGAGTATAATTCTCCTTCAAAATTTTCGTCATCAATACTTTTACCAGCTGCAAAACCAATAATTTTTCCTGCATCATTAATTGCAATATAGATAAAGGGTTCATTTTCATTATTTAAAAAGTGAAGCCACCTTTGTTCTGCTTCTTCGTACGATAATCTGTCCAAATAATCGTCTGGTACTAAACCGTGATAAGTAGTTCTCCAACCATCAACATAAACTCTTGCTACGGCTTTTATATCTTCTTTATTTGCTTTTTTAATCTTCAAACTATCACCTCTAATAGTACGAATTGAGATTATTATAACATTCTTATTGAGCTGTTCTGCTTCGATCGTTCAATATCTAACGTTTCCATTTTACAATAAGGTGGCTGTCCGTTTTAACTCCACAATCATATAGAACAACCAAAACTCCCCTCTAATTATGAAGGGAGTTACACAGAAACGATAAACTATTTTAATTACATAAACAAAGTAGATTGGGTGATAATGAAGGATAGAAATTAACTTTAGTAAGAAAAGGAGTTCATGATGACTGGACAAAAACCAAATTTTCGTAAAGAACCGATTAAACCGTCACACGAAAATGAACCCGCTTTTAATGTTTTTCTTGATGAGAAATTAGTTGCTGAGATACGCGGGCGTGACCCTCAACATCAAACAGTGATCCCGATGAGGGAATTAAGCGATTATGAAGAGGATAAACTTCATGAATTTATTGCTGCAATGTATTCCGACGACGAATATTAATCCACAAGCTACTTAGGCATGAGTTCGATATTGAACCGGACTCATGCCTTTCATTTGCCTTAAGTTACTTGTAATAATAGTATCTATACTTTTTTAATTCCACTTTAAAAAGCGCTTCCCCGCTCTCCTTTGACTAATAAAAAATTACGCTTCGGGGATATCTTTTGCATTTCAGATAAATTCAGGAAAACAATAGTGTGATAAAATAGGAGTAAAACCTGCTACCGGAGGATTCTATGATTTGGATTTTGGTTCTAGTCTTTTTGTTTGCTTTTTTGATGGGCGTTTTTCAGGTTCCCATTTGGATCATGTTTGGCGTATTAGCTGTTGCGGTTGTTTTTATCCTTTTACGAAACCCGCTTATATTTGGAAAAGATGCCGAAAAGATGATGGTGTACTTAAAAAAATCCAAATCTCCACATTTGCATTTCCTATACCATTATCTCCACGGGAACCTACCAGCTGCCGAACAAGCCATGGGGAAAATCCGTTCCAAAAAATTAAAACAAAACTCCGAATTGATGCTCTTAATGGAGCATAAACAATACGAAAAAGCAAAAGAGCTTCTTTCGAAAATGGCTAGACATAAAACAAAGTGGTACACTTTGGCGGATATCGCTATTAATGAAGGTGACAATGCGTCATTCAAACAATATAAAGATAAGATTGCAGACACCTTTTTCATAAAGATATTGGAAGTCGATCAAGCCGTTTATGATGGGAAAAAGGAAGAGGCGGTTGCGCTGCTAGATAAAATGCTTCCTAACCTTAGAGGTTATAAATTACTAACCGCCTTTCAGTATCGAAAGCAAATACTTAAAGGAAGAGTCTGAACGAATTTACCAAATACGGAATGCCCGAAAGCTTATGTTTTCGGGCTTTTATTTATGTAATATACTAAACCCCTTTTTTGCCATCACTTTCACTGTACAGTATGTGACAATTGAATGCGCAGCCCTCTCGCGCCTGCTTTGAAAAAGCCACCTATTTTTCAGGTGACTTTAGAGATGTTTTTTTAACTTACAGTCACAATAAATAATATCGACACTTTTGGAGAATACTTTAAGAAGTTTTAATTTAAATGCGATCTGTAAAAGGAGCGGAAATAATGGAAAATATAGCTGATAATGTACATATAGGTGAATTAATAGCTGTTTCCAAGGTTTTTCTATTAAATCCTTATCAAATGGTAACATTACTAGAAAATGGTGAAATGGAAGTATTCGAAAATAAGGAAGCTTTTTTTGAAAAATACGGGAATAAGGAAACCTATGACGAATTATCAGATTGGTGTGAGTTAAATAATGGAAAAATCTTTACTAAAACAAAATAAGAAGAAAACCTCGCAAGGCTATCTCCCCAAACATCAGATTTGAGCAACGAATGCCTTGCCATCGTTTTTTTGTGTACATGGAAGGTTCTTGTCACCAAGGGGCTGTCCTTTTGAAACAGGCTCTTTCTGTTTTGTTATTTTTCCTGTGAATTAAAATGCCTTCACTTAGTTTATTTTCAAAGAATTTTTAAAGCTCTATATCGATTTCTATATAGGTTCAATACCTTCACATTTATCACCTCAACTATTTTAACTATTTCTTGTTCAATTAAACTCAGTTCAACAAAAAAGGACCACCTGCATGTGATCCCGTATACGTTAGTGTTATTCATTATTCTTTAGTTCAATCAACGCTCGTGCACGTTCCCTTAGAGTCACTAGCTCGGTTTGGACAGTATGTATTCTCCTAATCTTTTGTTCAATGATCTCGAGTTCGCCATCGAGGATTTTAATGATTTCAGTCAATTTTGCTTTTTGTTCTTGTGGATCAGATACCTTTTTGTATTCTTCTTTTTGACTTTCTAACATTTCCGTGAGTGATAGAAATTCCTGTAGTTCTTGTAAAGTAAACCCTAGTACCTCTTTGGCAGCCGAAATTCGCTTTAAGAACTTAACATGCTTCTGTTTATAAAGCCTTGTTCCTCCCCCGCTGCGTTCTGGGGAAGGTAAAATACCCAACTCTTCATAATACCTAATAGTCCGTTTACTCAAACCAGTCTGATTTGCTACCTCATCAATTTTCAGTAACTCATCCATCAAAAACTGACCTCCTGATATGTTAAACAATATTATAAATAAATTTTACGTTTACGTCCAATATCAATTTAACTTAATTTTCCAAATTTCACAGTTAATTAAAATGTGTAACCCCGTGAATATTTATTTTTGAAAGACATATATATTTTAATGACATTGACGTCAACGTCAAATATTAATGGAGGTGTTGATTGTGTGGCAACTTTGGCTTACCGGTTTGATTGGTATCTGGCTCATCATATCTCCTTGGGTGTACGGTTTCTCCAGTGATGCAGGGGCAATGTGGAATAGTGTCATTTTTGGAATCATCGTCTTCATTCTTGCTATTTGGGTAGGTACGGGTCAGAAAAACAATAAATCCTAGTGGAAGTCTAATCGGACAACAACAGCGGGGAATAACCGGAATTCCCCTGCTGTTGTGTAAAAATATTTATAGAGGATACTTTGATATAGATTAGTTAATTAATATGTTGAAAATATTTCAATTGTTCAGAGGAGCGGGCGTTATGGACTTCACTATCCGCAAGATATGTACAAAGATCATTACAGGTGCACAAAGTGATGTCGAGGAACAGGCCAATGATTTTTTGAGTAAACTCGACCTATTGAATTACGTGGATGTTAAAGTGGCAAATTCGGACAATGGAACAATTTCCGTAGTAATAGTATACAAGGAAGTGCGAAAACTTAATCATACTTAGTTCTAACTGAATCACTGAAGGGCCGATATATGATTGTACCGGTGGCTGCAAAAGAAAAGGAGTAAATTCTTAGGAGCAAAATTAAAAACAGCCGTTTATATATATGAAAGATAAAAAAATATTAAATTTGATATGTTGTGGGTTAAGTAGTTCCTAGCGTTTAATTTCTCTAGGTTAGCTTTCATATAAGAGGGTGTCGCCTGGAATTAATAATACGCTATTTGCAAGATAAATATATAGCCGACATCATGGTTAAAGCCAACTCCTATATTATGGGAAGTTGGCTTTAATTCCTTTTGTGACGATATACAAATTAAGCTTTCCCCCTTTCCGAGCAAAAGCAAATTTTACTCCTAATCCTGAGAGCGGATTTCTTCCAGTCTTTCAATTTGTGAGGCACAAGAACCGTCCCCATGCCTCACCACAAATTGGTAAAAATTATCATTTTATGTTATATTAAATTAATGTAACATTACAACTATTCGAATCTTCTTCATTGTTATTAGTTATAGACGGGTTAACTTGAAATGAGGGGATATTCTTATATGCAACGGATTAAATTAATGGTATTTCATTTTTTAAAACAACCTTTATGGTTTAAGATGTTAATCAGTATAACTTTTCTCATCTCTGTTGTTTTTAGCAGTTCTTTCTTTTCTGATAATCACTATTTTCAAAGTCTTTCAAAATTATCTGCCAGTATCTTCTTTTTTGCTTTTGGAATAAATATGAAAAGTAATACAAAAATTTCTATCCTTTTCTTCAGTTTGGCTATAGTTTGTATATTTTTAAGTGTCATCTCAATAATTTAATTAATTTAGGTCCTTTACGCTTACTAAAATCTGTATCTAGTTTTATTCATTTTTCCATCCTTTCTCTTGGTACAAACTTCATCTTCATATACAACCCGAACAATTAAAATTAAAAAATGATATATAAATTCACACAATTCTTGTAATGGAGAGAAAAATTATGCTTAAGACCCAGAATATTTATATAAGATTACTAACATTAAATGACTCTAATGATGTTCTTCAGTTTGAAATAGATAATCAAGAATTTTTTCAAACCTATACAATGAAACGCCCTTCTGATTATTTCACATTGGAGTTTCAAACAGACCTAATGAATCAAAAAATAGAAAAGGCAAACAAAGATACTGAATACAATTTTGGGATTTTTACAACTGATAACCATGAACTTATCGGAACGATTGGACTCTATCGCATTTTACTTGATCCTTTACAGAGTGCCATTATCGGTTACAGTTTAAGCAAGAATCATAATGGTAAAGGTTATGCCACAGAAGCCGTAAGACTTGTATTAGACTATGCATTTACAACCCTTAAATTACATAGAATTGAAGCTGGTGTTATGCCGAATAATATTGGTTCAATTAGAGTGTTAGAAAAGGCGGGTTTTGAAAAAGAAGGCATTTCTAAGAGCAATGTTAAAATAAATGGTAAATGGGAAGACCATCAGGTTTTAGCCATCATAAATCCTCAAGAATAGAAATTAATCCACTCCTATCTAATAAGGAGTGGATTTCCTTTTCAGCTATAAAATAATATATTTTATAAAAGCACAAACCATCTTAGTGAACTCTCCCGTTCGCGCTGTAAGTATTTGTTTTAATAATGTTTTAAAAATCCTCTTGAGTTAAGTCTGTATTAACTCCAATTGCGGCTCTACTGCCCTCGGCCGCGGCAATAATCACTTGTGAGGGAGCAATAACGGAGGCATCACCTGCAGCATAAACACCTTCTATATTAGTCCTGCCGAACTCATCTGTTATAATTCCACCAAGCTGGTTTAGTTCGCATCCTAAAGATTTTCCAAAAGGTGAAGCCTGAATCCATTCGGGTGTTACAAATCCACCATCCCTCTTTTCTATCTTATCATCCTCAAAAATGACAGCTTCTAGAATTCCATTTTCACCAACAAGTGTTTTGATTTTTTGTTCAAATACCTTTATTCCTTTTCTTTGCAGCACCTCTTTTTGCTCGGAAGTTAAAACCTTGTGTCCATTGGTACAAACGATTAAGTCTTTGCTCCAATTATAAACAATTTTAACCATATGGTAAGCAGATGGGAATTCTGATATGACTATAAGCGGACGGTCTTTCAACTCCCATCCATCGCAATAGGGACAATTAAAAAGACTTTTTCCGTAATAATCCATTACGTTTTTCACGGACGGATGGATTTCCTTTAGACCAGTCGCTAAAATAACTTTCTTTGCTAGAATACATTCCCCTGCTTTTGTTACAAGTTCAAATAGAATTCCCTTTTTTTTAATGTCAGTAATTTTTTCATTTCTGATCACTACAGAAGGATATTTAGCTATGTCTTGGTGAGCAATTTCTCTAAATTCCGTAGGTTCAATTCCATCTCTGGTTATAAAGCCATGCGACTCACGGGTGACAGCGTTTCTTGGAGAATTATGATCAAATAAAACCACATTCCTTCTTGCCCTGCCTAATACAAGTGCAGCATTTAAACCTGCTGGTCCCCCTCCTACAATTACACAATCAAACATAATATGCACTCCTTTAATTAAGTGGAAGTTTGATTATTGTCTACCCTTATCATCTACTCTTACATTGTATTCACCTTGAAGATGTTAAAAACCGCACTCTTTTTGTGGAATACCGCAGAATTTCGTGGACCCTCCGCTGCGTAGTTGCACAAAGCAAGGGGAAAACGTACTTGTTTGAACCATTGAGTTTAGTTTGTAGTTAAAAAGTAATTGACATTACTTGTCACCAAAGTGAAAAGGCTAGAATCCTTGATGTAACAAGAATTCTAGCCTAAATTAGGTTATTTCATTTCTTCACAATCTTACCTTTACATTGCAGTTATTCCGCCATCAACGATAAATTCAGCACCAGTTGAGTAGCTTGATTCATCAGAAGCTAAATAAAGAACAAGGTTGGTTACTTCTTCCGGCTGTGCAACTCGTTTTAAAGGAATATGTTTTGCGAATTCCTCTACCGCTGCTTTTGTATCTTCCTGCACGACCATCGGAGTTGCAATTACACCTGGATGTACAGAATTTACGCGGATGCCATAGTGGGAACATTCCATCGCAGCTGCTTTTGTTATGCCGCGGACGGCGAATTTTGTATCTGTATAGCCGACAGCACCGCCAACAATACCATTGATGGAAGATATATTAACAATAGAGCCGCCGCCAGCTTTTTGCATGGATGGAATAACTGTTTTCATTCCTAAGAATACAGATACTTGGTTAATATCCACGATGCGGCGGTATTCTTCTTCTGTCGTTTCTAGGATAGATTTTGCCATTGTAATACCAGCGTTGTTTACTAAAATATTGACAGGTCCAAATTTTTCTTCAGCCTTACCAACAACATTGGCCCAATCTACAGCACTCGTAACATTTTGCTTTATAAACAGAGAGTTTTCACCTAATTCACTTGCTAACGCGCTACCCTTTTCTTCACTTAGATCGGTTAATACAACTTTTGCTCCTTCTTCAACAAAGCGTCTAGCGTGAGCTGCCCCCATACCTTGGGCAGCACCAGTGATAATTGCAACTTTTCCTTCTAAACGAGCCATTAATAATTCTCCCTCCATTACTACAACAATTTTTTGTTTTCATTTATATTTGTAAAGTGCATAATACTTCAGGTATTCAGATAGTCCGGAAAATAATTGTTAAGAGACTAGTATGTCAACTTTTTATTAACAGAAATATTAGCTAATAATTTTTTCTGAATTTCAATGTAATTTGTAAGTTCTTCCTCAGAAAGAATACTAAATAATTCCTTATGAATTTTTTCACCGATAGATTCAGCCTCTTTTATAGCTTCCATACCTTTATCTGTGATTCTGAGATAGACCGTCCTTCGATCACCTATATCATAATTTCTTTCTATCAAATCAAGCTTAACCAGTTTTTCAGCCATATTCGTGATAGTACTTTTCGAATATCCTAATGCTTCTGTTAAATCAATTTGTTTTAAAGGTCCCCTAGCTTCTATCTCAGCTAAAACAACAATTGTTGATATACCAATGGGATAAGAAAATTCATTTGTAAATCGAACAATATTTTCATTGGTTATCTGTTGAATCATATGTGTAAGATCGAAAATATTATTATAACTGTCCATTTAAAACCCCTTCTAGCTAAAGTATTTGGATCACCCCCCCATCTAACCATGAAAGTTTGATCTGTATTATATTTTGAATCTGGAAGCTAAGGATACATAAACATTAAAATGTTTACTCATGAACATTATAAATTCAAAATGTTTATATGTAAACTAAATTTTATCGTAACGTTGCAACTTTGTGGCGGGTGGGAAGTTGATGATCTCAGAAAAATATTAATAAAGCTTCCTCAACTACCCCAAGTACCATCTTTCTGCCCGTGAGTGCAAGAAAAGTGCCGCGCCGGTAAAAATAAACCGGTCTATTCTGCCCGAGACCATAAGAAAAATGCCGCACCGGTAAAATAAACCGGTCTATTCTGCCCGTGAGCATCAAAAAAATGCAGCACCGGTAAAAATAAACCGGTCTATTCTGCCCGTGAGCACAAGAAAAGTGCCGCACTGGTAAAAATAAGCGGTCTATTCTGCCCGTGAGCACAAGAAAAGTGCTGCGCCGGTAAAAATAAACCGGTCTATTCTGCCCGCGACCACAAGAAAAGTTCCGCACCGGTAAAAATAAACTGGTCTATTCTGCCCGCGACCACAAGAAAAGCGTCGTACCGGTAAAAATAAACGGTCTATTCTGCCTGTGAGCACAAGAAAAATGCCGCACCGGTAAAAATAAACCGGTCTATTCTGTCCGTGAGCACAAGAAAAGTCCCGCGCCGGTAAAAATATGCCACTTAGGTTGCCCGTGTAGGCTAAAAAAATAGCACTCCAGCTCCTTAGAATGATGTATTTTTCAGTGGTCTCGAACCGTTCCAGTCTGTTTACCAGCTAGATTACAGCTTTGTTAGCTCGTGTTCCACAAAGATTTGTCCGGCTGGTCAAGTATATTCAATTTGATTAATTCCTATTCAAATGATAGATGAGTTGCACAACACCAGAGGAGAACGTTCTTGTATTTACCAGTTTTAAATTCAACCTCTGCTTTATATCAATAAACAACGGTTTTCCTTCTCCTAAAATAACAGGGTGAACCGATAATCTAAATTCATCAACAAGCCCTAAATTAATAAACGTTGTAATAAGACTTGCGCCGCCATATAACCAGATGTCTTTGCCAGGCTTATTCTTTAATTTAATGACTTCTTCCAAAATTTCATCGTTGATGTATATGGCTTTATTACCGGTTCCTTTTTGCGTTCTGGAAAACACGTATTTCTCTTTGCTATGAACTAATTTCCATATTTCTTTATCGGTATCAGAATCTTCGATACCTGGAGTAAATTGTCCCCACAAATCGTAGCATTTTCTTCCATACAGAATCGTATCAATTTGATGTAAGAAATCATTAAACCCCATTTCAGGATCCATGATGCACCAATCAATTTCCCCATTTTTTCCTTCAATAAACCCATCTAACGTAACAGCTAAATCTAAAATTATTTTTCTTGGTCTTACGTTATTAGACATACCTCTTCCTCCCTTTAATTATTTAAATATTGTTTCTACATTTAACGTTTTTTATTTTTCACTAATGGGAGCATTTATTTCTAATTAAAGTTACTTCCTTATTAAACTGAACCGTTATTTAGTTAATATTCTTTATTATCCAGTCTATTCCTTCTTCTGGTCGAGTCGAGCATTAAGAAAGTCAATTTGTTATGCGTTGTCTGCGAAGAAAATCGACCCAGTCCAGATCATTTAATTCTTTGTAATGATAGTCATGAAAACTTAAAACAACGATGACAAGCATTGCTGCATAGAGATAAAAAAAGCAAAAAATCAACTTTTAATTGAAGGAGGTTTTTATAATGGGTATTTTAGCGAAAATCAACTGTAAATTAAAAGGTCATGTTTATGAAGAAACAAATCAGAGACCCGATGGATTCGGATATATTGCCACTTGGTTTGTATGTAACCGATGTGGTGATGAAAAAGTAGTCACCGAGCGCGAAGATGAAGTTTAAGGCTAGTCATCAACTGAATGTGCCTACGGATCCATTTTTAGAAATTTGTTAAAAGAAAACGTTTTGAATAACTGAGGAGGATTTGGGGATGTCCCAATCCTTCCTCTGTTCCTTTAAATCAAAAAATAATAGGAGCTGCCGATTGCAACTTCTATTTCCTCTAAAGCACATGTCTGATTAGTAAATTAGTTTCACAATCTGAGAGCCACATTAATTACATATTACGTATTTATCAATTATTTTTCATTCTTTTCTATACCACATAAATTTACCGTTATGTTTCGAAAATTATATTGAGAGTAGTTTTAATCTCGATTGCATACTCTTTTTTAATAAATCTGTTTTAATTGGAGTGGTAAATATGAAAAAAAACGAGTCTGATCTTCCTAAAGAATGGATTGAGTTAGTAAAAGAAGCAATGAAATCTAATATTACTAAAGACGATTTTAAGATTTTTTTAGAAAAAGAAAAAGAGAAAAGAAAAAAACATAAATTGTAGAGTTTATAGTTAACGTACATAGATAAAAAAAGCCTATACATAAAGATTTATTTTAAATCTTTATATGTATTGGTTTTTTATTTAACTCAGTGTTATTACATAAATACAACCTTAGATCAAGAAAAAGAGCCGCCACAGCAACTCTTAACTAAGCAAAACAGCCAGTTAGATAAACTGGCTGTCAGACTGTCATATAAGGTAATTGCTACTTTAGCCGTTATAATAAAATAGCAGCGAAACAGAAGAATTAAGCAAACAATCTATAATAATATTAGCCAAAAAACACCTTTACACTACCTTCTTTTCGTGCTGCTACCAAACAATTTAGAATGAAATTCTGGATTTGTTTTTGATCCCAAGTTTCGGAATAACTTTCTGCCTGGGAATTATCATTACTGAAAAATTGATTGTAATCATTCAAGGCTTTTTCAATTTGTTTAATTGAAAAGGTAGAACTGTCGCCACATCCACTGACTCCTGCATAGAATTGATTTGCATCCAGTAAATCGTAGAGTATGATAGCATTATAATTTCCCATGCTAAAACGTGCATAGGCAATTTCTTCTCCTGCTTTATTGTATCCGGAAATATCGTGACCCATTAATGATCCTGCTCCTTTTTAAAAATAGCTTTGATTTGACCAGCAATGTTCCCTCTTCTTAAGTTTTTAAATGAATTTATGCGTTTAAGGATTTTATAGGAAGTTATAATAAGACGGCATGGAAGGTTAAGGTTGATGAAAGTGAAAGGGGAAAATTGCAGCTTTTAATAGACTAGTATACAAAAATGATAAATACTTATTATTTTCAATATAATTTCGACATTTTTCAGCCTCCCTTCCGGTAAAGTATATCATATCTCACTTTATAATAATTCTGACTCCTCATAAATTTTTCTACAATTATGTGAACTGCCATTTCACCGTGATCATTCAGGAGACTCTTTCTTTATTTTCATTAAAAAATGTAGAAAATTGCCCGCGCCACACGAACTTACTTCTGTCAATTGCAGTGCCGTTTAGAGTAGCAATTTTATTGAACTTTGCTGCTGAATCCCGCATCTAGGATCAAGAGGGTCCGCACTTATCGGTTATCGGTTGGGGGATCAGCTTAAGCACCCGAGCTGAAAAAATAGACGGAAAAATTTCGTTTATTTAGTGATTATTATTAAAAAAAGCTTAAATAGACGGACAGATTCCGTCTATTGACTCGAAAAATGCGAAAATGGGGGATTTTTCTTTGCATAATCGGAAATTCTTCCCTTATTTGCCCCGAAACGAGCTCCATTCTGCATCTAACCGGAAAATCTCCACTTATTTTACTAGAGTCTTAGAACATAATTAATTATGGAATCTCCGACAATTCATTAACAAAAATTGATGCACCTATGGATTAAGTAAGTTTATATTCACACTTGATTTTTAACTTGAATGATTATGAAGCCAACTACCCAGCCTTTGGGTTAGATGGCTTTTATCCTTAAAAGGCGAAAAATTAAACTTTCCACATTCACGCAGTACAAACAAATATTCATCCTTATCCGCAGAGCATAATCATTCCAGCCTGCCAATCATTGAGGCACGAGAACCGTCCCCATGCCTGTGCCTCCCTATTCAAAAACAGGCATAAAATGGCCACTTTAGAATTTCCGTTTCTGTGTTTCCTTACATATGATAATGTACCGATGACATCAAATGGAAAGGAGGAGTTCAGTTGAGTGATGAAACGAATGGGGAATCAAGTAAATCAGGGAAGTCACTGTGGAAACCGCTTTTGGCTGCACCTGCTTTATTTTTTCTTGCCCCATTAGGGATCGGTTTGTATCTAACTCATCCATTCCCGGCAAAAACGACAAAAAATCCAAGGGAATATGGTCTTGCATTTGAAGAGATTGAATTTTTCAGCCGAAAAGATCAAGTAAAACTGTCTGGCTGGTGGATTCCAGCAGTGTCAAAGAAAAGCAAAAAAACAGTCATTACGGCACACGGTTACATGAATGAACGTGCCATGGAAAAAATTGAAGGACTGCGGCTCGTTAAAGTTCTATCAGACCAAGGTTATAATGTACTAATGTTTGATTTTCGCAATGCAGGTAAATCGAAGGGAAAAACCACGGGGATCGGATATTTCGAAAGACACGATTTGTATTCAGCGATTGAGTATGCGATTCAGGAAAAACATCAGGAAAAGGTTGCTCTCCTTGGCTGGAGTATGGGAGCTGCTACAGCGCTTATTGCTGGATGCGAACACCCTGCTGTTTCCGTAATCATTGCCGACAGCCCCTTCTGTGATTTAGAACCCTTTCTAAAAGAAAACCTTTCGCATTGGACCAAGCTGCCAAAACGGCCATTCACACCGATTGTTTATCATTCCATGCGCAAGCTCCTTAAAATTGACCCCAAAGAAGTTTCACCAATTAATCACGTGAAAAACACAAAAGGAAAATCCTTCTTCATCATTCATAGTAAGACAGATAAAGCCATTCCTTTTGCCGAGAGCGAAAAATTATATCATTCGATCTCATCTGATAACCCAAAAGAATTGTGGCTAACAAAAGATTGCGAACACATTCATTCGTATCGTTTGCATAAAAATGAGTATACACGACGTGTAATTAGGTTCCTAAATAGGTACTTAAAGCTTGATTAAGCCCATTTCCTACCACTTTATATCAAAAAAAGAATAAATACTTCTTTTTCAGAATGATCCACTTGACAATCAACTAAGTCTTCAAGGAATTCAAAATCTTAATTAAAAAAAGTGCCCTATCACACCCCGAATTTTGTTGAATCATTCGACAATATTCGGGAGTTGACAGCGGCATTTTTTAATAGTCTGTAAACATTACATTCTATGGCTCAGTGGATGACTTTTTTTCAAAAAATCAAGGTGAGTTTTACTATATCGAGACGTTTGGCGAAAATGCGATTGGATTTATTTATTTTTTTGGTCTTAAAAAAAGTGATTGGTCAATCACCTCAGATAAATCTAATAATAGGTACTCTGTTTCCACAAGTTCATTTACCTCTTGTATCATTTCCTCTAATTCACGCACACCTTCTTTGGGGTGGTTTAACAAAATTGAGGTAAAGCGATTAAATGTGTTTCTCGGGACAATTTTCATAGCTTCTAAAGAATGTTTTTGCCATTTAAAAGCCGGATGATGTACATATAATCGATTTAAGCCAAAGAGTATTCCCATTAAATTTGTTTGCACAGAGACGATTACCTTATATAGCAGCAACCAATCTGACCGTCGAATAAGAAAAAGCCACCAATATGATAGCTCCGATCTTTAACTCTTGCACCTGAGTTTAAGTACAATTATTCACGAACTTTATTTGTAGGGCTGAAAGTCCATTGAGTTCATGATAGTTTTCTGCAATATCATATTGCTTTTTTCACGAACAATCACATTCCACTCGAACCAAAGAAATTAATATTATTAAAGATTATTTTAAAACCGTATCGAATTGCCATTATTAAAATTGTGGCTGAACAAGGGGCAGGTTGGGTTTAATCTGTCCTTTATTATTTATTCTTTCCATTACTCGATGAAATACCATTAGTAGGTGGCTAGTAGGAAGGTCGTTTAATGTAGATTATATGATTCGAATAGAGGTAGATTTTTTTATAACAAAAAAAAATATGAACTGTACTAAGTTATATGTAATGGTGACGACATAACGGAGAACATAAAAGAAATAGATATAAACAGGACGCAATAACAGCGTCCTTAATGTCAGGGGATTTTTTCACTATATAGACTATGATTATATTATACTGGATTGAACAAACGTTTATTTCGTGTTTTATTTTATTTTCCGTTTAGTTTAAATGAGGCGTGTTTGAGTTTTTTCCCAAAAAACGTAATGTAATAAACGACAGAAAGTTTTCGATTTAATGTTTATTTTTATCAGCTAAATATTTTGCATACAGAATCGTATTTTTAGCTACATCTAATTCAACATTATATATATTAGGTGGACCGGGTCTCCAATTTACTTCAAAAAGCCATAGTTTTTGGTTTTCATCAATTCCGACGTCAATTCCCAATTCATCCAATTCATTGCCATATAAAGAATCAAAATGATTTGAAAACCTTATTGCAAACTGTTCAAGATATCTTTGAATATCATACCATGAGTCACCAAACTCTGTTTTTAAAAAAATATCCAGGTAAGTACTATAACCACCACTACCCATATTAGAAGTTATGGTCCCCAACCTCCCAATCCTTGGATAAATAGATGTAATAACCCATTTTCCTTCTCCATTTTTTTGTACATGCAATCGGAAATCAAAAACATGGCCGGATTTTGTTTGACTTGTAATAAACTGTTGGATCAAGTAATCTTTTTCTTGTATTTTATGGGATATCCAGTCTAACAATTGTTTTTCATTAAGAGATGATTGCACTTCTGCAGCATTCATTTTGTATTGATGGGATCCATATTTTTCAATTAAAACAACGCCACCACCTTGATGGCCTGACAACGGCTTGATAATAACTTTTTTATAGTGGTTGATCATGTTTAAAAATATTTGAACGTCAGTTAATTTATAAAAAGGTATTAGATATTCGCTATATTTTTTTGCTTTATTTATTCTGTTATATACCGATAATTTGTCCCCAATCGAATGACTTGTGAACGGAATCCTATCGAATAAATAATCAATGATTTGTTCGGCTTTATCACTGACAGGATAACTTGCATTATAAATCACATCAGGAAAAGGAAATTCACTTTCAATCCACTGTCCATTTTCATACACTTTCCCCACTATTTTGTGCTGTTTTATATTTACCCTTCCTGGGGTAAAGTAAAAAAAGTCGACACCTTCAGCTTTTGCTGCGGCGGCATACGCATATGCTTTCTTTACTTTATTTGGATCTGCACGATGATGAAGCATGCCAATCAGCGTCATGATCTATCACTCCATATTATTAAATTGGGGCAAGGTAGAAACGGATCTCACTTGCTGCATTCCTGGCAATTCTTTTCGCTTCTTCTTTAACATCTGAGGATGCCAAAATGTATCCGCAACGATCTCCCATTGATAAAGGCGGGCGTACTATCTGTCCTTGTTGGGGTTTTATATGCACCTCTTCTACACCGGGATATTGAGAGATGCGATTTTTCCCTGTTACCTTGATTAATTTTCCTCTAGAATCAACAGTTAAATAATGTGCGTATACATACTTACTGCGTTTTTTAGTAAGGGAAGGCTCATTTCCTAACATTAATTGAATGGTTTCCTCTACTAAATTAATTCCAAATCCGACTTCAATGATTCGATTCATGGCTCCACCTGAGATTCTTGGGTTTATTTCAATTAATTTCCACGCCCCATTTACAAAGCGCATTTCTAAGTGACAAGCACCATTTTTCATTTGAAAAGCCTTTACGATGGAACTTACTGTTTCAAGGATACTATAGTATAAACGTTGATTGATATCTGGTAGTAAACAATATCCGGTTACGATAAATCGTTGTAAAAAAGTAATTTGTTGTTCGATTATCGCGACAATATGAACTTTTCCATTGTGTACTAAAACTTCAATTAAATATTGGGGTCCTGTTAGATACTCCTCCAGCAAAATCTGTTCACTTTTTTTTAGTAATTTTTGTATTGCCAGTTTCAACTGATTCTCGCTTTTTGCTAACAGAACATCTTTTGAGCCGGCAGATAAGGGAGCCTTTACAATAAGAGGTAAATATCTCTTTTGTTTCTGGATAAATTTCTCTAAGGATTCATCTGCTGTATAAATTGCATAATGAGGAGACATAGGGAGTCCTTTGAGAAGCTCACGAGTTAAAACTTTATTTTCCATTTTTAGAATTGGATCAGCAGAAACAACATTGTGACAAAATTCTTCTGATAAGGCTGCTGCTACATGAACAAAAGAATCTACAAAACTCAAAATGCCTTTTATTTGTTTACCTTGTTTTTGCAGTTTGACGAGGTTTTTTTTTAATTTATCGTAATCGGATAATTCCACTAAAATCATTTGATGGACATCGGGAAATTCAGTTCTTTGATAAATGAAATTTTTTCTATTGGTTAATAACACCGTAAAATAGCCGAGTCGTTCTGCAGCTTTTATTGCTTCTCTACTTGATCCCGATTTGTTTGTTTCAATAAATACAATGGTTCGCATAAGCTTTGTCATCCTATCTTTGATGGTTTTTATGTAAGGTTTAGCTTTAACGTCTTTGTTTAAGTGAAAAAACACAGCTTACCTTTTTAATATATTGTCTTAAGACATGAATGGTCTGGACAATTGTCATAATTCTTAAGATGTAAATTAATAAATTTGTAAAAATGAAAAGAGCGTCTGCAATATAAGCAAAACGCTCTTCAAAAGTATTATAAATGGAAGGGTGTTGTTGGTTCGACGGCTTCCAATTTACCTTCTTAAATATTCGATGACACCCTTGAAGTCTGAGTCATTCCCGCCCGTTTTGAAATAAACAATGTCATTTGGGATTAAAAATGAATCAAAAAACCTCTTCATTTCATCTCCATCCGAAAAATGATAAACATTATGCGGATTTATACCTGCCTCTATAGCTGGCTTTGCAAAATCTTTTGCAATGGATCCTTTTGTGATGAGAACATCGACCCCCAAATCACCGAGTAGATATCCTGCCTTTTCGTATTCTTCATCTGCATATTTTCCCAGAGATGCCATTCTTCCCAAAACAGCAATTTTTCTTTGGGATGGAAATGCTATATGGCTTAATGTTTCTAAGCCTTTTCTTAAGGAAGCAGGATTTGACTTCCAAGTATCATCCACCAACGTAATTCGATTTCGTCCTTCAATTATTTGAAAATGGGATCCCATATGATGATAAGTGGATAATCTCTTTAAAGCATAGTGAAGATCCACTCCTAAGATTGCAGCGGCTGCTAATGAAGCGGCAGCATTATATACATTATGCTCACCAAGACCCGGTATATATCCTTTATACTCATTTTGCCTTAATTCAATCCAAAAAGTCATACCGGATGAATGATATTGAATCCCCTTTATCCTAAAAGTGGCATCTTTGTTTTTTCCGAACGTTATAATTTCTCCTTTAAACTTAGAAGTATCGAGGGAGGAGAGGTAGGGGTCGTCCCTATTTAGAATGAGAGTTCCCTGATTATTCATGCCTGTCATTATTTTTGCCTTTTCTAAGAGATAATCATCGAATGATCGAATTTCATCCGTATGATCCACATCAATCATGGTCATAATCCCAATTGTCGGGTAAAAATAATTACAGGATTCCATCATATCCCCTTTTGTAGATACAGCTGTTTCAAATACAGCCACATCCGTATTTTCATCAATTCCCATTAAATAAGGAAGGTTGTAATATTCGGCATTTTTGCTGGATATGGTTGCCTGGACATTGTGTGTTTCTTCCAAAATGTGTTTTAGCATTTCTTTCGTAGTAGACTTTCCACATGTACCAGTAATGGCGACTACAGGAATGTTAAACAGATGCCTGTAATACGAAGTGAATTTAAAGAAACTGTATTTAACATCCTTTACCATAATGATTTGCTCAAGATTTAATCTTTCTATATCAGAAAATGGTGTATCTGTAACGATGAATACATTCTTATACCTCTTTATCTTTTCAACAGGTACTTCTTCTTTGTTGTTCCTACGAAAAAATAACGTATGACTCCTAATTTCAGATCTGTCATCAGTGACCGTCTGGATCCGTATACCTTTTTGCTTTTTTTTAGGCTGAATGTTCATTGCAGTTAAAATGTTCTCCAATAATAATGTCTTCAAAATGTCCCTCCTAATTTCTTTTTAGAAAATAAAGCATCTCCCCTAATATTACTTTTTTTATATAGGTAGCAGTGGCGAATCCCTTTGATTTCAAAAGCTAATGTATTATATGACATGTCCCCTATTGCAGGTGTGTGATAAACTAAGTCCAAAAATTAAAGAAAACTTCTCCAGTTCAAATTCTAAAACTCATAAGTTTATGACGGTCTTGAGGGCCTCTTCGGAAACATATTCAGCACGGTTTATCATCTTAGTCTTTCCACCAAATCCATGAATTCCAATGTGATCTCGGTAGACGGCATGGAGTCATTCAAATTGCCTTCGGCATCCGAAAAGTAATCGGTGTAGACGATCTTCTCCGGATCGATAATCTCCTTATAAACCTCTTTGCCCCATGATTCCATACCAAAAAATTGACCCTGATTCTGATCGACACACTTCATACAGTAGTGACCAACGCCTCCCGGACGGAAATCGACTGTGCAGACCGGAATCTCCCAGCCCCTCGGCCCCCACCAGCGTATAAGATGCTCCGGCTCTTTAATCATCCTGAATACAAGATAGCGTGGCGCATCGAAAACGCGCTCCAGTACCAATACCCGATCGTTCTCTACTCTCGATAACAATGTGTTGTTTAACCTCGATATACAAACCCACATAAATCAACGATTATACATAAATAGCCAAAAGTAAGTGTTTCCTAGACTGTAGGTCGGAGGTTCGAATCCTCTCTGGGACGTCTAAAAACCTTGATAATTCAAGGTTTTAATTTTGGATTAAATTGGAGGTTTAGTTATTGCCGGAAATTTGCCGAAACGAAAGGAAGCCTTCAATGGATTGAGCCCGTTTATACGTTTCTTATAAGTATCATTCATAAATCTCAACCATCAACCTTAATTTAATAATAAAAAATTGCACCCAATAACCAGATAGCAAAATGCCATTAGCATGAACACTAATGGCATTTTTTACATTTTTATTTTATAACTACTTATTCTGCTTCACCAACAACTGTAAAGCGTTCGTTTATATGTTGTGGATTTTCAATTTCATCCAATACAGCAATAGCAAAGTCTGCATAGCTAATATAACTGTCACCTTTTGAATTAACCAATAGATGGTCTTTTCCAGACTGATATGAACCAGTTCTTTTTCCTTCTGAATCAAACATAGCGGAAGGACTAATGAATGTCCATGTAATATTAGATGTTTCCTGTAGTTCTTGAAGGTTGCGTCCTTGCCCTTTAGCAGTTGGTTTAAACATATTCAGGAAAAAGAGTTATTTACTGTGCATGACAATCCAAATCCTGAATGTCCCGTAGGCAGGAACATCCAAAATACAATTGAACCATTATTCACAGCAGCCCAGAAACAATGGCCATAAAGAGGTTGTTTGGAGATCATGCCTATCAAATACCAGTTACCGCCAATAAATCAATGCTTGGGCACATGCTTGGTGCTGCTGGCGGAGTAGAGGCCATTGCATTGGTGAAAAGCCTACAAGAAGGAATCGTACCTCCAACTATTAATATAGAAAATCAAGACCCTAATTGTAATTTAGATTATGTATCAGAGGGTGCAAGGAGTATGCCATTATCAATCGGTATATCCAATTCATTTGGCTTTGGAGGTCATAATTCATCCATAATATTGAAAAGATATGAAATATAATAAAATGTTTCATTTTTTTATTATTATATAATTAAGTATTGAATAAATTAAAAAAGACCAATCATGCGGTAACATGTCCGGTCCAGCAATAGACGGTTCCCTCACTATGGGATCGGCATATAGGTAGGATAATCCACCCGAGCCGTCAACTCAAGGGTGGGTTATTTTTTTCGGTTAGATTCCTTATTAATAATTTAAACTCAGCGTAAAACTATTTGAGTCTCTTTGATAACCCATTCCATACAAAATCCACTTCATCTGAAACACTTACTGCATCCTGTGCGATCCACCCAGCTAGATCCCTTAGTCTTCTTTCATCCTTGTGCAAAGGAACAATCCCCTTCCCAACCTCTAACATGATAAGGACTATTCTGTTGTTTCTATTTTTCTCCTCCTTAAGGAGGGTCTTAAATATGGTTTTAAATCCCCTTCGAATCTCGTCATTGTTTTCATCATTCTGAAGCTCAGACGCAATCCATTTTTCCCAGCCCTCCATTACTAACGTTGAACCATTCTCCCATTTTGCTTCCCAATCTCCCACCCTATCTCCTTCATAGGCAGATACCCAGCTGAATGTTCCATTATTTGCTTTTACTACTTTTCTTTTTCCTGAAAAGGCACCGCCAATAACGAGCTGCATACCCATTCCCCCTTCTGATGCTCAAATGTTAATCGAATACCATGTCCATGTGAAATAGTAAGATCCCAAAAAGACCTGGAGGATACATATTTTGAAACAAGGTAGCGTATGACACCTCCATGGGTCATAACAAGAATTTTCTTTTTATTGCCAGGGCTAGTTTCAATCGCTTGCTGAAATAACTCATAAAAAAAGGAATCAATTCTAGATTGGAATACATCAGCTGACTCTCCATTCGGTATGGAATAGACCTCCCAATTCTCCAGCCAGTTCCGATAAGCTATCTGATTCTTTAGCTCGTCATACGTCTTTCCTTCCCAGTCTCCAAAATTAATTTCTCTTAATCTACAATCTATTGAAACCTGTGAGGGAATGCTTAAATATGCTAAGGTCTCCTGACAACGTAGTAAATCACTAGTAAATACATGGTCAAAGTTTAATCTCGATAACACTTTTTGTAGATTATTCAACTGAGAGAGTTCGCTTTTTATTACACCGATGTCAGAATGGCCTAAATACCTTTTCTCCTTATTCCAATTTGTTATCCCATGACGAACGAGATATACATCCATGTGATCACAAGTCCCCATAATTCGCCTCCTTCAATCGCTGTACCTAATAAATCTCCATTCGTCCCCTTAAAAGTATGTTTAATCCAAGCTCCAAATAAGCCAATAAATACAAGGTATGCTGGAAGTAAATATAGAAAGTCGTGAAAGAAGAATAAAAGTACACATACAGGGATTACTGCATACAAACTATCAAGCCGATTTACGTTTTTCTTCCACTCCCATGCTAAGCCATGTTGTTTAGCGGTAGGTAGATAAATCATTAAAACAACGGCTCCTAACCGTGAAAACGCCATGATAAAAAGAATAGAATACAGGGGGAAACCAGATTCAATCAACGAATAAATCAATAATGATTTCCATGCTAGTAAAAAAAGAAGTGAAATGATACCAAAGCTTCCTACATGTGGGTCTTTCATGATCTCCCATTTTCTCTCTAGGGGAGCATTTGAACCTACTGCATCTGCTACATCCATCCAACCATCTAAGTGTAACCCTCCAGTGAGATATACCCATAAAGAAACAATGAGCAATGTCATGATAGGTATAGGAAGATAAAACTGAAATATGTATAAAATGATCGTGATGATAGACCCCAGCAATGCACCGACAAACGGATAACTCCTTAATGCCCATCTACTTGTCTGTTTGGTCCATGGACATTCAAAGGATAGAGGAATTCGTGTTAGAAATTGAACCGCAAGTATAAATCCAAAGAACATTTGCTTCATCAAATTTCTCCCTTCCAATACATTGGAATCCCTGCTTGGACCTGGGCAGCAATGTCTGATTGCTGCACAATCGTTTGATGGAGACGCTGTAAGGTATACATATATCTTTGTACAGCTTCATCAGTGGAAGGAATCCCTTCATTCACATCATTCGAAACAATGAGAAGGTGAAATTGCTTTTCATGTGCAAGATATAACCAGCGATTTACACTGTTTTCTATCCTTTCCATTCTATGTTCAAGCTCGAACATGACATTACTTAACCATATGGTTAAACAGTCTATTAAAATAACATCACCTTTTTTAAATTGTGACAGAATCGGTTCAAGGTGAAAGGACTCTTCAACCGTTTGCCACTCCTTCCCTCGATCTTGCTGATGGAATCGAATCCTTTCTTCCATTTCATCATCACTTTTTTTAGCTGTCGCAATGTAATAAAGAGAACTTCTTTGATGTTTCTCCTTCAATTTATGAAAAAACGAAAGAGCCGTTTGCTCTGCAAAATGACTTTTCCCCGACCTGGCACCACCTGAAATAAAGAGAATCATGACTCATTTCTCCACTTTTGAAGCGCAGCTAGTAACTGTTCATTTTCAAAGTTTGAACGTATGGCAATTCGTAAGAACTCACCATTTAGTCCTTTAAAGTTGTGAGTGTGCCGCGTAAGGATTCCGTGCTCCAATAAAAAGGAATAAAGCTCGTTAGTTCGTTGCGGCTGTTTCTGATCTCGCAAAAGATAAAAGTTTACTTGTGATGGGGAAAGGTAAAATCCTAATGAAGTTAATCTCTTAAACACATTTCTAGATTCCTCTTGCAGCCATGCTCTTGTTTTGTCAACAAAACTACGATCTTCAAGTAATCTCGGAATTAAAGCATCTACTAAAGAGTTAATACTCCAAGGAATTTGTTCGTTTTTCAAAACATTTATGATAGTTGGATGGGCAATTATATATCCGATTCTCAGCCCAGGGATGGTATACATTTTTGTTAAAGAACGTAATAATATTAAATTTGGGTAGGACGATAACCATGGAGTAAGTGTAGGAATGGAAATCGGTAGAAAATCGACAAAGGCTTCATCCACTACTACATATGTACCCGTTTTTTTCCCTACTTCTAACAATAGCTTCAAATCTTTTTCAGCTATGACAGTTCCAGTTGGGTTATTAGGGCGGCAAAGAAACAGAACATCTTTTTTGATAAACTTTTGTTGAATCAATTGGACTGGTAATGTAAATCCACTTTCATGACCTACTAAAATATCTTCCACATCAATATGGTAATGATGACAGGCTCGTTCATATTCCAGGAAGGTAGGGTGAGCAATGAGCGCTTTCCCTTTTTCGAAATATTTTGCTACTAAAAAAATGGCCTCTGCTCCCCCATTGGTTAATAGGATCTTGTCTTGGTCTATACCTTCATGCTCTGCTACCGAAGCGCTACTATTCGAATATGTTGGCTCTGGATAACGTGTGATCGTCTTATAATGTTCTTGTAATGCATCTTGCAACCAGGAAGGAGGTCCAAAAGGGTTTAAGTTTGCGCTAAAATCGAGTAATGCTTTATCTCCTTCAATATGGAAGAGTTTTTTTATTGTTTCAGGTTGTCCGCCATGATTTGGCCATTTCATCATTTCACCTCATTTACGATCTAACTAACAGGAGCAAGCATACACCAATCAGGAAAAATACAATCCATCCTCCATGCATAAAACGAATGGCTTTTTCGATGTCGGAGCACACCAAATTCCTTAAAGGATCTCCCATTTGTGCACGAACTGACTTTCTTCCCCGATAGTAATTGATTCCACCAAGCCGAATTCCGATTAACCCCGCTGCCATTGCCTCTGACCAGCCACTATTTGGACTGGGGTGTTTTCTTGCATCCCTCCACGTTATGTTCCATCCATTTCTCTTTTTAGATCCTTTTATAAAAAAAGCTGCAAGCCACATCGAAAGTGCTGTTAATCTCGCGGGAATCCAGTTTACTAGATCGTCAAACTTGGCTGATGCCCATCCAAATTGCTTGAATCGCTCATCTTTATGTCCAACCATAGAATCTAACGTATTGATGGCGCGGTACACCATAGCAAGTGGTGCTCCTCCGATGATTGCCCAAAATAATGGCGCTGTTATGCCATCGACTGTATTCTCAGCAACAGTCTCAACAGTTCCTCTAACAATTTCACTTTCCGGTAAGCTTTCCGTATCGCGACCTACGATCATACTAAGCTTTAATCTTGCTTCTACTATATTCCCATTCACTAAAGGAACTAGGACTTCTTTTGCGGCAGACGAAAGACCTTTTATCGCAATCGTAGTGGAAATAAGATAGATCTGTGCAAAAACACCAACAACTGGATGTAATTGATAGGCGACAAAGACGAGAAATAAGGAAAGGAAAAAAACGACTAGAACGACTGTTGCGGTAAGGCAAATCCCTTTCCAGACTCTACCTTCTCCTCTATTCCAGCTCTTTTCTAAAAATGTGATTAATTTCCCCATTAGTACAACAGGATGCGGAAGCCACCTAGGATCACCAATCAATAAATCTAATACAATTGCTGCAAATAAAATCGTGCAGAATAAAATTGTTGGTTCATATACCATTACCATCATTTCGATTCCTTTTGAAAGTCCGTTATGAGCTTATTAATTCGGTCTAACTGGATATTTTCTCTCACAACCTTGGCTAATACATCGAATCCTTCTTCTCTTTTTTGGGAAAAAGAGGCTCGGTTCTTGATCGGCTCTAATCCTTTCTTTAACCTTATTTCATTTAGAAAAACCTCACGAAATAGATCATTATTGAAAATACCATGAAAGTACGTTCCGATAATTTGTTTATCCTTTGTTATCGTTCCTTCCCTTCTGTCAGCTAACTGAACAAAATGGTCGCATTCCTCTTCAAAGGACGATTCACCCATATGAATCTCATAACCCGCAACTAGAATGCTTTCCTCGCCAAAACGTGCCATTCCTACAGAATGAACAGTTGTCTTATGTGTGGTCATGGAGGTTTGCATCGGAATGAGCCCTAGTCCTTCTACACTTTTATGTGATGATTCAACTTCGTATGGATCTTCGATACGATTCCCCAACATTTGGTAACCACCACAAATACCAACGATCATCGTATCCTTTTGTGCCAAATCCAATATCCGATTGGCTAGTCCTGTGCTGTGTAAAACCATCATATCCTCAATGGTATTTTTACTCCCAGGTAAAATCAGTAAATCTGGTTCTCCTAAGTCTTCTACAGCTTTTACAAAGCGAACATGACAATCCTTTTCCGCAAATAAAGGATCGATATCAGTAAAATTAGATATCAATGGATGACGTATGACCGCAATATCAATTTCCTTTGAAGCATCGAATTTAGAAGTATAGTTGTTTAACACAACTGAATCCTCTGCCTCAATTAGTAAGTTATCGATAAACGGAACAACACCTAAAATCGGAACGACAGTATATTCTTCAAACCAGGTTAATCCCGGCTGAAGTAATGATACATCACCTCTGAATTTATTAATGATGACTCCAATTACTCTATTTCGATCTTCCGGTTCTAGCAGCTGCAAGGTTCCTACTAAACTGGCAAATACTCCACCCTTTTCAATATCTCCAACTAAAATCACGGGTGCGTTAGCGATTTGGGCAACCCTCATATTGACAAGCTCCCGATCATTTAAATTAATCTCAGCAGGACTGCCTGCTCCCTCAATAACGATCCGGTCATAACGAACAGACAATTTTTCAAATGAATCTCGAATTAATGTTAAGCCTTGTTGAAAAAAGTCCTGTCGGTATTCTCCTGCCTTCATCTTTTTAAATGGCTTTCCATGAACAACAATTTGGGATTCACAGCTACTGCTTGGCTTAATCAAAATGGGATTCATATCCGTTGTTGCAAGAATGCCTGCTGCTTCAGCTTGGACACCCTGTGCACGACCGATTTCTTTCCCATCAAATGTAATATAAGAATTTAAAGCCATGTTTTGTGATTTAAAAGGGGCTGTTTTAAATCCATCCTGAACAAATATCCGGCATAAAGCGGTAACAAGCGCACTTTTGCCGGCATCTGAATGAGTACCTTGAATCATTAAAGGAACAGCTTTCCCCATAAACATTCACTCCTCAATTTTGGGACTTGCCCCTTAAAATTCAATTCCTTTTACAGCTGGTATACCCTCATCGTAGTAATGCTTTTCCACTTCAATAACAGATACCAGATCCGCGATATCTCTAATTTCCCGCTTAGCATCTCTTCCTGTCAAAACGAGATGAACATGAGCTGGTTTATTTTTTATTAGATCAATCACTTCATTTAGTGGTAAAACATCTTCAATAGGAAATGTATCAATTGCTAACGCATTGTTTATTTCATCTAGAATCACTAAATCATATTCTCCGCTCATTACTGTTTCCTTTGCCTTTGACCAACCGGTCTTTAACGCTTCTCTGTGCTCCTCAGGGGTTTTTGTCCAGGTGAATCCTCTTCCTAGCTGTTCCATCTCAATACCAAGTTTACTTAAGGCAATTTGTTCCCCGTATGAACGCTCTGGTGATTTAATAAATTGATAAATCTTTACTTTTAGCCCTCTACCAACTGCTCGTACTGTTAAACCTAATGCAGCTGTCGTTTTTCCTTTACCGTGACCTGTGTACACAAGTGTTAAGCCTTGTTTCCTTTTGTTAACTTGATCCATGTTGGGGCCTCCTAGTTTTGTGAAGTTTTCATTTGTCATTCTTTGAAATTCCTGCTGAGTGAAAGGTTGCCATTTCTTTTAACATTAATGTAGCCGATTGGATAATTGAATGGGAAATGGCTGCTCCTGTTCCTTCTCCAAGTCTTAGTCCTAAATCAATAATGGGCTTCTTCCCTAGTAGTGAAAGTGCGATCTGATGACCAGGTTCAATAGATTGATGTGTGACAATCATATAGTCATCAACACCATGAAAGATTGATTTTGCAACTAAAGCTGCAACGGTACAAATAAATCCATCTACAAGAATCGGTACTCTCTTGCTCGCCGCAGCAAGCATTGCACCTGCTATTCCTGCTATCTCTAGTCCTCCCACTTTAGCAATGATATCGATGTGATCATTTGGATTAGGGCTCCTTCTTTCAAGTGCCTGTTTAATAATTTCAGCTTTATGTACTAATGTTTCATCTGAAATCCCCGTACCTTTACCTACTAGTGAAGAAATATCTCTATTGCTAAGAACAGCTAAGATTGCACTACTTGAAGTCGTATTCCCTATTCCCATCTCGCCGAGTATGAGACACTGTGCCCCTTTTTTGATGATTTGTAAGCCTTGCTGATAGCCTACTTCAATCGCTTGTTCAGCTTCTTCACGGCTCATAGCATTCTCACGATAGAAATTGGCAGTACCATAACGAATCTTTTTATTTATTAGACTCTCATGTTCAATATCGTTTGCTACTCCAATGTCGATTACCTCAAGTAAGGCACCTATTTGTCTACTAAAGACATTTATAGCGGCACCACCGTTTAAAAAATTCCGAACCATCTGTTCTGTCACGGCTTGCGGATAGGCAGAAACACCTTCGTGAGTAATTCCATGATCCGCTGCAAAAACCAGGACTCCAGGTGGTGTTACACTTGGAAATGCTTCATTTTTCATTTCTGCTAGTTTAATCGCCAATTCTTCTAGCCTCCCAAGGCTTCCAATTGGCTTTGTCAACGTATTAATATATTCACTAACCTGTCTGCCCATTTCCTTATTAACTTTTGGAATCGATTCGAAAAGTTGTTTCATCCTATTCTCCCCTTACTAGCTTTAAACTCCAAACATTTTTCAATCCAATTCTCAACCAGCGCCGGATTCGAGCCAAAGTGAAAATGAGTGTAGCCAGCTACTAAATTGTGCTGTAGATATCCTTCCTTGCTTACACCCCGCATCCCTTTCGTTTCATAGGCATGTGGGAGCTTCTCTTCGTTAGGCAAAAAGGAGGAATAATGAAATTCATGCCCTCTTGCACTTTGGTTTTTTAGAATAAAATTGTCATTTAGACCACTAATCTCTCTGTACCCTAAAGCTTGCAAAGATGTTTTCATTTGTACCTTGCCTGGGATTACCCCAATCATTTGATACTTCTTCTTTTTCGTCGTTTCAATGGACTCGGTTAAATACATGAACCCGCCACATTCAGCAAGAGTAGGCAATCCAGCTTCAATTGAATTCTTGATAGAATTCTTTGTCTTTACATTACATTCCAGCACATGAGCGAATTCCTCCGGGAAGCCTCCTCCTATATAAAGGCCATCAACATCTTTTGGCAGTTCTTCATTAGCCAAAGGTGAAAAATATACAATCTCTACACCATTTGCTTCCAACATTTCTAGATTCTCAGGATAATAGAAATTAAAGGCTTCATCCTTTGCAACTGCCATTTTCATGATTTTTTCTTCCTTCTGTTCAAACATGGAGGATGTTTCACTTACAGTTAGCGGCTCAGCTTCAGCTAATTCAAGTAGCTTGTCCATATCAATCGTCTCTAAAACCAAGTCTCCTAATTTATCGAAAAATGGTGTAAGTTCTCCTCGTTCAATGGAAGGAATAAGTCCAAGATGTCTTTCTGGGATTTCAATGTCTAGCTCTCGTTTCAAGTAGCCGATAACAGGAACATGACATTCTTGTTCAATCGCTTTTTTGACAAGCTGAAAATGACCTTCACTCCCAACTTTGTTGGCAATTACTGCTGCAATATTTGGCCCTTCTGCAAACATTTGAAAACCCTTCACAATCGCTGCTGCACTTCGGGCCATACTTTCACAATTGACAACAAGCAATACCGGACTTTTGGTTATTATACTAATCTCTGCAGTACTTCCTTCATTCGTTTCCGGACTTTTCCCATCAAAAAATCCCATAACTCCTTCTATAATCGAAATATCAGCTTCACGACTTCCATGCGTAAAAATATCCAAAACTCTATCATGTGTAAGCATCCAACTGTCTAAATTACGAGAAACTCGATTGGTGACAGCTGTATGATAAGAAGGGTCAATATAGTCAGGTCCGCATTTAAAGCCTTGAACCGTTAAACCACGCTTGATTAACGCTGACATTAAACCAATTGTCAGTGTTGTTTTTCCAACACCGCTTCCCGTACCTGCAACTACAATTCTATTGATGGACATAGCCATTCCTCCGCTTTCTGCTGATTCCTTCTTTACCACTCTTCATAGAAAGTGTACGCTGCGCTATACTTTCTCCTTGAAGGATAATTTGTGGTACTCCAAAAACAGGGTGTTCCATTACAATGGGTGTAGTACCGTAGATGTGTTGAATCAAATCTGCTCGAATGATGTGCTTTGGAGCTCCAGCCGCTACTACTCTCCCATTATGTAACAGGAGCAACCGATTACAATACAGTGCAGCTATATTTAAATCATGCAGAACCGCGATTACGGTCAGATCATCTTCTTGCTGCCATTCTCGAATCCGATCCATCAAAAGTACCTGATGACCAATATCGAGATAGGTGGTCGGTTCATCAAGCATCAGAAGCTTTGGCTGCTGTGCCATTGTCTTTCCAAGAGCTACTCGCTGCCGCTCGCCCCCGCTAAGGCTTTCAAGCAGGCGATCACTTAACTCAGATAACCCCATTTTCTCTATAATGGAATCGATTAGTGGTTCAATCTCTGTTTTTTCTTCACCGAGCCAATTTTGAAAAGGAAACCTCCCCATTTCTATAACCTCTCTTACTGTAAATCCAATTGGAGGTAGAGATTCCTGCTGCAATACTGCCAACCATTTGGCTAGTTCCTTGCGTGTATAAAGTTCAATCCGTTTCCCATTTAATTCAATTCTTCCGGCTGTTGCACGATCCACTCCCGACAATAGCTTTAACAATGTAGACTTGCCGCTACCGTTCGGTCCAATGATCCCCAAGCATTCTCCACGTTTCACAGAAAAGCTAATTTCATCAAGCACAGACTGGTTGTCAAACCGTTTACTTAAGCTTTCCACTTCAATAAACATCCATCAACTTCCCCCTGTCATTTGCTTATTTCTACGAAGCAAGTACGCAAAGAATGGAGCGCCAAGAAATGCGGTCACAACCCCGAGCGGAATCTCCGTTGGGCTAAGTAATGTACGGGCAATCGTATCTGCCCAAAGGACATATATTGCACCAAATATCACGGACAATGGCAGTAATAATCGGTAATCCGGCCCAACTATTAGCCTCACTAAGTGTGGGACGACAAGCCCGACAAAACCAATCGTTCCTACAATTGACACTGCGGCAGAGGTGATTAGGGTGGAAACGACCAACACAACGAGCCGTGTACGTTTAATGTTGACACCCAAATGGGCTGCCTGCCGCTCTCCTAATGCAAATAAATTTAATGTACGTCCATATGACAGCAACACCACTATTCCAATTGCTAAATAAGGCATGAGCACAAAGGTAAATGACCAACCTCTTAAGGCTAAACTCCCCATCAGCCAAAAGACGATTTCATTCACCACCTGATCTGACAATGACACCATAAAGGAAACAAGTGATCCAAGAAAAGCAGAAACGACAACCCCAGATAAAATGATTGTTTCTACTTTAAACTTTCCATGTACATTTGCTAAACGGAGTACAACAAGCAAACTAATCAGGCCTGTCATAAATGCAACCAGTGGTATGGTCCAAATACCAAATAAACTAGTATGAAACCCGAATAGAATTATGAAAGCAGCACCTACCGCTGACCCAGATGCTACCCCTAATGTATACGGGTCAGCTAACGGGTTGCGCAACACTCCTTGAAAGCCAGCACCAGCAAGTGATAAGCATGCTCCAACAAGAATGGCAAGAAAAACCCGTGGCAAACGAACTTTTAAAATGATTTGCTCAGCTGATTCAGGCCAGTTGGAATCTATGAGACTTTGTAAAAAAGGCAGCTGGTGCAAGAGAATTCCCCAAACTTGCGAAAGAGCTAGATTAGCAGTACCAAGCGATAAACTAATGACCACTGAGAAAAGCAGGAGAACGAAACCCGCTCCCCCCCATATTGCTAATCTTCTTTTCATTTCTTAAACGATTCCGGATAAATTGCCACAGCAATTTGCTTCAGTGCATCTGTTATTCTTGGTCCGGGTCTGGACATAATATTTCCTTCAATCCCCGTCAGTCGACCTTCTTGAATGGCTGTAATCTTATCCCAGCCACTTCTAGATTTAATTAATTCCTCTAGCGGTTTGCCAGACTTATCATCAACAACATTAGCGGAATACAAAATGACATCCGGGTTATCCTGAATGATCTTCTCTTCATTGATGGCATTCCAGCCTTCCAGATCTGAAGCAATATTAACGCCGCCAGCCAGCGTAATCAGTTCATCCATAAATTCACCCTTGCCAACCGTCCAGCCTGGAGAAAATTCAATATAGACTTTTTTCTTATCTTCTTCCTTAATTTTTGCAGCAGCTTCTGTGACAGTGCGAATATCTTCCTTCATTTTAGCCACTAGTTCCTCTGCTTTTTCCTGAGTATCTGTTATGATGCCAATTTGGATAATATTATTTAAAATATCCTCCATCTTTTTCGGCTCAGTTTTATATAACTTAAGGTCTAAACCACGAAATTTCTCAGCAATATCATTTTTCATGGAAATGCCACCGATTACTAAATCCGGATTAGCAGCAATAATGGCTTCCTCATTTGGCTTAGTCACCCCGCCTACTTTTGGCTTTGTCGTTGCTTCTTTAGGGTAATCATCATAATCAGATACACCAAAAATTTTATCGCCCAGGCCTAGAGCGAAAAGAATTTCCGTTTCTGATGGAGAGGTAGATACAATACGTTCCGGTGCCTTATCAAAAGTTAATTCAGCACCCGTTGCATCCTTCACTGTAAGCGGGTAAACTGTTTCTTTAACCTTTACCTCTTCAGTTGCTGTTTCGGATTTTTGTTTTTTATCAGCACCTGAAGATTCTTTTGATGTCCCACATGCGCTGATTGTCACCATCATCAATACAGTCAAAATTAATGCCAAAAACTTTCTCATTACTCAATTCTCTTCCCTTCGTTTATAGTTCGAGATGAGCTTGATATCTTGAAGTCTTTCCCATAACAACGAAAAAAGCCCTGCTTCCATTCGGAAACAGGGCGCGCGAAAATCAGAAAAAATAAATATATTTATACTGATTATGCCGATCCTTTTCCACGAAGGATTTCGTTGGCAAGCTTAATAGGCAGGTTTCCTGGCTTACGGGTAACGTGACTTCCTCTCCTTCCCATTCCTAAGTTGGAACAGTGGTACTGCGAGGTTATCCCCGAATAACAGTGGCGGGACCGCGCCGGATTCTCACCGACTTCCCTTTTAACCTTATCCAATGATAAGGCACCTACTAGCTATGTAAGATTCAATTGGTCAAGCAAATTACTCAACTAGTATTATAGCAAATACTTCATGATAAGCAAATATTTGGTTTTGCGATATAAGATTAGAATAGACCTGTATCGCCGGTAAACATAAATGGATCCACAAACTAAACTTGAAGAATTTCAAATGCACATTTATAAAAGACCCTTTTACAAAGTACATTTCTTCACAAACTGTATGCTATAATTTGTAGGGTAAAAGAAAGTAAGAGGTGACCATTCTTGGCAATACATGTTGTACTATATCAACCAGAAATTCCGTCTAATACGGCAAATATTGCACGGACGTGTGCCGCAACGGATACAGCCTTGCATTTAATACGGCCGCTTGGCTTTTCAACAGATGAAAAAATGATAAAACAAGCTGGTTTAGATTTCTGGCAGTCTGTAAACATAACGTATTATGACTCATTGGATGACTTTTTTTCAAAAAATCATGGTGAGTTTTACTATATTGAAACGTTTGGTGAAACAGCACATTCATCCTTTGATTTCAGCGATGTTTCAAAGGAACATTATTTTATGTTTGGAAAAGAAACAACGGGTTTACCAAAAGATTTACTAAGAACACATAAAGATCACTTTTTGAGAATACCAATGAATGACCATGTTCGTTCACTGAACCTCTCGAATACAGCTGCGATATTGGTGTATGAGGCTTTGCGACAGCAGGGATTTCCTAATTTAAAATAACAAAATCTTCCTAACTGGAAGATTTTGTTTAATTGTTTAAACTAAGTTAAATATTATTTAAAAAAATTATTATCCACCTAACTTAATCATCTCTAAATGCTTGATTGTTGGACTAAGATTTACTAAAAAGTAAGCTTCTCTCAGCCTTCTAAATGGTGCACTCCCTTGTAAATAAGCTTGGCCACCGGAATAGAGCATGTCGGCATGGACCACTTTCAAGGTCAATTTAGCTATTTCTAATCGTGTTAACAATATTTCCTTCCAAATAAGCGATAGATCTAAAGTATTTGCAAGTTTATATGCTTTTTCGCGGATGCACTGTAGTTCTTCAATCAATTCCTTTGGCTGCGGTTTTAAATGTTGATTAACTTCTACATCCCTGGAATAACACTCTTCCATAGATTTAAGAGAAGCATAAGATACTCCTATTCCCAAAGGAATTTGGTAGAGTGCTAATGTTGGTCGTACTTTTTGTATAAATGAGTCTGCTTCTTCGGCGATAATCCAATCATCTGGAACGTACACATTATGCAAGGAACAAGAGTAAGTTGCACTACCATTTATACCAACAAAATTTGTTTTACTTTCTAACGCTAAACCTTCAATTTTTACAGGTATCATACACATTATTCGCTGGTGGTGATTTAGAGATGCTAGGATAACAAACCAGTGATCGTCCTTCAAATTTGAAACACTAGGCAAACTGCCATTTATGATATATCCCCCATCAACTCTTTCAGCTTTAAGCCTGATAGTTTCCAGCCCAGCATAAAATTTTAATGCGTTTGATAAACCAGTCCCTACCAGTTTATCTCCTGATTCTAATAATGGTAACAAATTTTTATTAATAAAAAAATTGTTGCTCAATCTCACAGACGCTAGACCGGCTAAATGACACCATAATGTAAAAGCTGATGTCATGCAATACTTCGCAGTTTCTTCTATTAAATACATCTCTCTATTATTGACATGTTCCTTTTGTAATCCGTTTGGATGAAAAAAACCTGCTTTACCGACCGAACTCAGAAATTCTTTAGGATAATAAGCATGTTCATCTATTTGCCTGATAAATGGTTGAAGATATTCATCAATGATTTGTTTTAAAACTACCTCTTCTTTATTTGTTATCACATTTGCACCCCTAATCCTGATAGGATATTTCTATTTCCTCCATTCAATGCTCTCTTGCTTCTGTTTGTTAACTATTAAATGGTATATATTCCTTGATAACTCGAATAGTTCTTAGTTGTTCATCCTCTGCACCTTGAACAGGAAGACCGACTTCGATATTTTTTCTTGTGTATACTATATTCTCTTCCGTAATTATTTCACCCGGTATAAAAATTGGGATGCCTGGCGGATAAACCATTACAAATTCTGCAATGATTCTTCCAACAGACTGTTCAAATGGAATCACTTCCGTTTCAGCGTAATAAGCATCCCGTGGTGTTAAAGCCAACGAAGGAATTTCAGGTAACAAGACCGAACTGTTTATATTCATGTCCGCTTGAACTTTATATTCTTGTGACAATACAGTTAATGCTTTTATAAGTGTGTTTAAATCCTCCTGAGTATCTCCAGGTGTTACAATACAAAGGATGTTGTACAAATCGGACAATTCGACTTCAATATTAAATCGATTTCGCAGCCATTTTTCAACATCATATCCTGTAATCCCTAACTCTTTTACAGATATTAAAAGCTTGGTAGGATCCATCGCGACGGCTGCACTTGATTCCAGAATTTCATGCCCCATACAATAAAGATGAGGAATTTCATTAATTTTCGAACGTGTTTCTTCTGCTTTTCGAATCGTGCCCTCCAACAGTGCTTGTCCTTCTGTAGCTAATGATTTTCTGGCTACGTCTAATGATGCCAGTAATAAATAAGAGGTCGAGGTTGTCGTTAACATACTCAGAACCGATTGTACCCGTTTGGGTGAAACAAGTTTTCCCCGTAAATTTAGAATGGAGCTCTGAGTAAGGGAACTGCCTAATTTGTGCACACTTGTTGCAGCCATGTCAGCCCCTGCCTCCATGGCAGATAACGGCAGTTCCTTATGGAAATGAATATGCGCTCCATGGGCTTCATCTACAAGAACCGGAATGTTTCTAGAATGTGCAATGTTGACAATTCTTCTTAAATCCCCAGAGATTCCATAATAGGTTGGATTGATAACAAGAACAGCTTTTGTATCCGGGTGTAAAACTAATGCACTTTCTATGGAATCTGGTGTAATCCCATGAGAGACACCAAACTTGGAATCTACTTCCGGATGAATAAAAATAGGAACTGCACCTGAAAAAACGATCGCACTCATGATTGATTTGTGAACGTTTCGCGGTACCAGAATTTTATCACCCGGTGCGCAAACAGACATAATCATGGCCATTATGGCCCCGCTCGTACCCTGAACAGAGAAAAAGGTATAATCCGCACCGAATGCTTTTGCAGCCAACTCTTGTGACTGTTTGATGATTCCTTTTGGAAGATGTAAGTCATCAAGAGGTCCAATGTTAATTAAATCGATTGAAAGTGCATTTTCACCAATAAATTCTCTAAACTCAGGATCCATTCCATTCCCCTTTTTATGACCGGGAATGTGGAATTGGATTGGATTTTTTTCTGCATGTTTTTTTAAAGCTGTAAATAACGGAGTTTCAAATTGGTTTACCAATCCTTTTCTCACCCTTTCTCATCTTGCAAAGTAAAGTGAATCAGAGTTGTAATAGATGATGAAAGTGTTCTCTTGAAACATACTTTCCTAACCCATCAAGTGTTTCTGTAGCATTAGACATTATTTTCTACTTCCTTTGCCATCACTTCATTTATTCCTAAATATACCAATTCAAAAAGTTCTTCTAAATCCTCTTCTTCCACGCAAGAAAAAGCGATTCTTAATTCAGTTGTGTTAATGGCTATAGTGCCTACTCCATGATGCAATAATCTTCTTCAACTCAATGGCATGTGCATCTGGATAACGATTAAGTCCTGTAAGACTACCAGAGATTGCTTCAATGGCTTTAGGAGATGGTCCGAGGGGATTCTCATTAGATGCTAGTTTTATTACCCTTTTTAATCCAAATTCTTTTTTATCTCGTTCATAACCAATCCCCACAATCAATTTAGTTTTAAATCTAACAACATTTGAATAATTAAATAGACTGGTAAAGATAAAAATTTGTGAACACATTCACACAATAACCTATAATATTAATAGAACGTGTTGTTTACTTCATATACACAATATAAAGGAATTAAAATTTTTTTAATCATCCACTTATACTCTTTTTTAACCATCCATTCCTAAAAAAAGATAGAATACATTCCTGATATAGGAACTTTTTTTAAAAATGTAAATGGATGGTAATAAAAACTGATGATTGGATGATGTAAAAACTGATAATCCTTTATAAAATTAGATTAGTATACAATGGGTCTACTTGAGCAAAACGCAAAAAGGTAAATATTGTATAAGCAAAAGAGGGGAAAACACAGATTACATGTGGAATAGGGGGAATCCATTATCTTTAAAGACTTAAATCATAAAAATATTTCGGCAGGTATGGTTGCGGGAATATTCGTCATAACAGGTCCGACTGCGCTTATATTGGAAGCATCTTCAAACGGAAACTTCAATACAACACAGTCGATCTTATGGATATTTGCAGTCTACGTATTTGGCGGGTTATTTGGAATTATTCTTCCTTTGTATAGTAAAATACCAATTGTTGGAGGCCATACACTTACGGGTGTAGCATTTTTAGCAACGATGACATCTCAGTTTACCTTTAATGAATTAATTGGGGCATATTTAATTTCAGCATTACTAATGGGCATCATTGGATTTCTTGGTTTTTTCTCAAAATTTATTAAGTTAGTGCCTAAAGAAATAATTTCTGCAATGTTGGCAGGAATGATAACCCACTATATGGTGAATTTTATTGTTTCCATAAACACTCTATTTATTGTTGGATTTATTTCTTTAATCACCTTTTTGATTTTTTTGAGATGGAAACTTAAGTTTCCACCTGTTATTTCAGCAATTATTATCGGGTTTATTGTATTGAACCTGTTCTATCCATTGAATAGCATTGAAGGTACTTCAGCAGCGTTTATGCCTAAAATTCAGTTTCCTGACTTTAATACATCTAGTTTCCTTTCAATCGCTATCCCTCTTACTCTTCTAATTCTAAGTAATGATATAGCGGTTGCTATTGGTGCATTGGAACAAAATGATTATCGGGCTCCTATAAATAAAATTATCTCCTTTAGCGGGTTATTTTCATTAATAACTAGCTTTTTTGGAGGTCAATCTGCAAATATCGCAGGTATGGCAACGGCAATCTGTTCAGATAAAGAAGCAGGACCAAAGGAAAAAAGATATATGGGGGCTGTAATAGCTGGTGTTCTTCTTTTAGTTTACGGATTATTTTCCTGGAAATTGGTTCCACTTATTCAAACCTTGCCAAAAGAGTTTATTTCCATAATTGTTGGATTTTCTTTATTAAATGTGTTCGGAAATAGTTTATATCAGGCTTTTTCGAAGCATTCAATAAAAACTAGCACTGTATTTGCCTTTATTATTAGTTTATCCGGCACTACAATTCTAAGTATCAGCGCGCCGGTTTGGTCCTTACTTATAGGTTCATTCATTGCTCGATATATAGAAAATATTACTGAAGAGAAAGGCGAAAAAAGTGTAAACAAAACAGCATAAGTATGAACTGATGCAGCTTAATAAGGAAATTGAAACTGAATTAGAAATGAAAACTACGGACCTCATAAAAAAAATGCAAGAGCTGAAGGTGGCTCTTCAAATTGGGACACACACCCTTAGCCCCTTTTCCAAACCCATCAACGAAAAGGTATGGTTAGCCGCTTTGGGAAAAATGAAAATAAAAGTTAATTATCAGCTTTATTTTGAGACATTACAAAATACTAAAAATAATTATTAAATTATCATGAAAAGAGGTTGACCCCCTTGGCCGGAGTCAACCTTAGATTACCAGTTAAAATTTACCTAATCGACTCTTGTCTTACTAAAGGATTCAACCCAGCAGTTTCCATATAATCTTTTCCCCAGTTATACATAGCATCGAGAATCGGCATCAAGCTTCTTCCTTGTTCAGTAAGGGAGTATTCTACTTTTGGAGGAACCACGGGATAGACTTCGCGTTTTACAATCAAGTCTTCTTCCAGTTCTCGCAACTGATTAACTAGCATTCTCTGCGTGATCCCTGGCATAAGAGCTTTCAGTTCACCAAATCGCTTCGTTCCCTCTTTTCCTAGATGCCATAATATAAGCATCTTCCATTTACCACCGATAACAGAAAGAGTTAATTCTTTTTCACAATTAAACATCTTATCCTGCATTCGCGACATTTCACATCACCTCCATATTTATTATAACCCACAGTATACTTTTTTCACTATATGGAAAAAAAGTCTGTACTTGTAATATACTTCCATACATTATATATATACAGTGAATATATAATTCTATTCTGCTGTTCAAGAAAGGGGTTAAAGAATGATGGAACAATTTAAAGCTGCGGTGAGTGGCTTAACTGGTGGAGGAAGCGTTCCAACAACTGTATTTCCCTTTATTTTAAGCAGTTTGTCTTATAGTATACTTTTTAACACTATGTAAAATAAAAGTGCGTACTTTTATTGTTGTTATATACGTTGTATACTTGCTATTGTTCAGCGGGAGAATATGATATCCCTTATTGCTGACCGGTACAGATAATGCACTATAAGGATATATTACTGTAAAAGTATTATTACTCTTTGGAGATATTATCACTGTACAACAATAAAAAAAAATTATTGGAGTGAATATAGATGGAATTACAATTAGCATTAGATTTAGTAAATATCCCAGAAGCAATTGAGCTGGTAAAAGAAGTAGAGGAACATATTGATATCATTGAAATTGGTACACCGGTTGTTATTAACGAAGGTCTTCATGCTGTAAAAGCTGTTAAAAAAGCATTCCCTAACTTAAAGGTATTAGCAGACCTAAAAATCATGGATGCAGCTGGTTATGAAGTAATGAAAGCTTCTGAAGCAGGTGCAGATATCGTCACAATACTTGGAACTGCGGAAGATATGTCAATCAAAGGTGCTGTTGAAGAAGCGAAAAAAAAAGGTAAAAAAATCCTTGTTGATATGATTGCTGTAAAAGACCTGGCTGGACGTGCAAAAGAAGTGGACGCTATGGGTGTTGATTATATTTGTGTGCACACTGGCTACGATCTTCAAGCTGTTGGAAAGAACTCTTTTGAAGATTTACAAACCATCAAAGGTGTTGTAAAAAATGCTAAAACTGCAATCGCAGGTGGTATAAAGTTAGACACACTTCCAGAAGTCATCAAAGTACAACCAGACCTTGTCATTGTAGGTGGCGGGATTACTGGACAAGCTGATAAAAAAGCTGCTGCTGCCAAAATGCAAAAAATGATTAATCAAGGGTAATTCAGATCATGAATACAACTCAATACCTAGCTGAAATCATAAAAGAGTTAAATCGCTCCGTAGATTTAATTTCGAATGATGAAGCTGAAAAATTAGTTAATGGGATACTTGAATCAAAAAAAATCTTTGTTGCAGGCGCAGGTAGATCTGGATTTATGGCTAAATCATTTGCTATGCGAATGATGCACATGGGGATTGATGCCTTTGTGATTGGCGAAACAGTAACCCCTAACTTTGAAAAAGATGACATCTTAATCATTGGATCAGGTTCAGGAGAAACGAAAGGTTTAGTTTCCATGGCTGGGAAAGCAAAAAGCATCGGTGGGACGATTGCAGCTGTAACCATTTTCCCTGAGTCCACTATTGGACAATTAGCGGATATCACAATTAAGTTGCCTGGCTCACCTAAAGATCAGTCGGAAAGTGATTTTAAGACGATTCAACCAATGGGCTCATTATTTGAGCAAACACTTTTACTATTTTACGACGCTGTGATTCTTCGGTTCATGGAGAAAAAAGGTTTGGATACCAATAAGATGTACGGTAGACACGCCAACTTAGAATAAATATATTATTATTCCTCGAGTTCTAAATAGGAAAGACCGCAAGCTGTTTCCATGCAAGATTGCGGTCTTTCTGTTAGAATGTACTACTTCAATTTGTAATAATTTTAGGAGTGAAAAAATGATTTCTTTAAATGGAAAAACTGCAATAGTTACTGGCGCAGGAAGAGGCATTGGACGTGCTACTGCTATCGCCTTAGCAAAAGAAGGAGTTCATTTAGGCCTAATCGGCTTAAATATGTCTAATCTAGAAAAGGTAGCTGCTGAGCTAGCACAATTTGATGTAAAGGTTTCTGCAGCAACAGCAGATGTGACCGATCTTGAATCCGTTACCCATGCTGTTGAACATATCAAATCAGACTTAGGCCCAATTGATATCCTAATCAACAATGCTGGTGTTGCTAAATTTGGCGGGTTCCTTGAACTAACACCAGAAGAATGGGAAAAAATCATCCATGTCAATTTAATGGGTGTGTATAATGTAACAAGAGCAGTATTACCAGGAATGATCGAAAGAAAATCAGGAGATATCATCAATATCTCTTCATCTGCTGGCCAAAAAGGTGCTCCTGTTACAAGTGCTTACAGTGCTTCTAAATTCGCTGTTTTAGGGCTAACAGAATCACTTATGCTAGAAGTAAGAAAACATAATGTCCGTGTTACTGCTTTAACACCAAGCACGGTCGTTACAGATTTAGCCATTGATACAAATCTTGTTAAAGGCAATGAAGAAAACGTGATGCACCCAGAAGACCTTGCAGAATTAGTCGTGGCTAGTTTAAAATTTAATCCAAGAGTATTCGTAAAAACAGCTGGATTATGGTCAACAAATCCATCATAAAACGAAGCAGATCCGTTTGGGTCTGCTTTTTTAGTAGGTACGAACTTCTCCTATATGTATCAGTGATACAAGGACAAAAAGACAGAAAGATAAAAAAATAAACTCTCTTATAGTAATTTCTATATAATGTCCAAAGGCATTTTTCTAGTCGGTTGCGGAAATACTTCATCAAGTCTATTTAAATCCTCTTTTGTTAATTCAATAATAGCAGCTTCCGCATTTGCTAGTACATGTTCTTCTTGAACAGCTTTTGGAATAGCTAGACAATTGTTAGAACGGATTGTCCAAGCGAGAGCGATTTGTAAGGGTTGTACAGCGTATTTTTCTGCAATCTCTTTAATGGTTGGATCCGTTAACAGTTGTCTTCTTAAAGAACCTCCTTGAGCTAGCGGGCTATATGCCATAATAGGCATGTGATGTTCTTGCTGCCATGGTAAGAGATCATAATCTATACCCCTTGAACCAAGATGGTATAACACTTGATTAGTCATACAATTTTTTCCGTTAGGGGTGTTCCATAACTCTTTCATATCATCGGTATCAAAATTGGAGACTCCCCACCTTACTATTTTTCCTTCCTTGCGTAGCTTTTCCATTCCTTCAATGGTTTCTGCTAATGGCACACGTCCTCGCCAGTGTAAAAGGTACAAATCAAGATGATCGGTTCCAAGCCTTTTTAGACTGTTTTCACACGCTTTGGCAATCATATCTAATCCTGCATGATGAGGATACACCTTTGATACTAAAAAGACGTCATCTCTACGTCCTTTAATTGCTTCACCTACTAAGCGTTCAGAATCGCCATTACCATACATTTCCGCCGTATCTATTAGTTTCATGCCTAATTCTATTCCGAGTTGTAAAGCTTTGATTTCCCTTTCTCTCATTTGAGGATTTTCTCCCATGTACCAAGTTCCTTGTCCTATTCTTGGTAGAGAAGTTCCATCAGGCAATGTAACTACACGACTTTCAAGGGAATTTTTTATTTTTGTTAATTTATTTTCGTCCTGTACACTCATTAAAAATCAACACTTCCTTTTGTATCTTTTTATGTACCTAATAACAAAAAAGGCGGCAATACTCTTTTGCAGTATTGCCACCAGTAAATTACTTAATTCTTACCTTATTTCTATTTTAGTTAGAACCGCTGCTTGGCAGGGTGATAAGCTTCCGTTCAACATCCATTCAGGCCATTATACTAAGTGGGCTCCACCATCAATAAGAACAGCTGTCCCAGTAGTAAAACCATTTTTAGCAAGGTATACATAGGTTTCAGCTATGTCTTCCGGCTTTGCAATCCGTCCAACAGGGAGCTGTTGTGCAATACCGTTGAACAGTGCTTTCCTCTGATCATCTGGCATTCCAGCATAGATTGGAGTGTCTACAATTCCAGGTGAAACCACGTTTACCCTAATAGGGGCTAGGTCTACGGAAAGTCCTCGAACCAATCCTTCAATGGCTGAATTGATTGCCGCTAACGTAGTAGCGCCTTGAGGAGGACGAACGCCATATACACCAGAGGTTAAGGTGATTGAGCTCTCATTGTTTAAATATGGAAGTGCTGAACGGACGGTAATATATTGCCCCCAGAACTTACTATCAAACGCCTCTTTAGCACTTGCCACAGGCAATTCGCTAAAGTGCCCCATTGCGCCTTCTCCTGCTGTTACCACAAGGTGGTCAAATTTTCCAACCTTGCTGAAAAATTCTGCTACTTTTTCTTCGCTTCGAAAATCGATTTCAATTCCTTCTACATTGCCACCAAGAACTTGTTTTGCTTCATTTAATTTGGAAACAGAACGGCTGGCAATAATCACTTGAGCAGATTGATCGAGAAACGCTTTGGCAGTTGCTAAACCAATACCAGAAGTACCCCCTAAAACAACTACTCTTTTACCATTTAATGACATAGTAAAAACCCTTCCTTCTTAAAATCTTTTTTGTATTGAAATTCATTGTGAAATATTAATTTCTAAAACGATACTATTAAGTACCTTACGCTATTATTCAGCTAATAATTTTAAGGATTCACGATTAAAGGCAGGAATGTCATCCGGAAAACGGCTTGTTACAATATTATTGCTTACCACAACTTCTTCATCTTTGTAGTTAGCACCTGCATTTTTGAGATCGTTCCTTATTGATTTGAAACCTGTTATGTCGACGCCTTTTAATAGGTCTGTATCAATTAATACTTGTGGGCCATGGCAAATGGCAAAAACAGGTTTACCTTCTTGTATAAATGCTTTTGCGAATTCACTAAAACGGTCGTCTTCACGTAATAAATCGGGAGAGAAGCCGCCAGGGATGAGTAAAGCAACAAAGTCTTGAGGGTTAACTTCCCCAATTCCTTTATCTATTTTTACTGCTTCACCTTTTTTACCAGTAATATCTTTTCCAGCCTGTATGTCGATTGTGATCACTTGATGACCAGCATCTTTAAATGCTTATGCTGGTTCTGTGAATTCTACATCTTCAAATAAGTCTGTTTTTAGTGTAGCGATTTTTTTGCTCATTATGATAAGCCCCCTTATAATTGTAAAAGCATCGTTGGTATTATTCTCATTAACACAATAAATACAAGTAATCTACTGTGTTTAGTACATGATACTGCTAGATATATGAAGGTATAAAAACATTTAGTATCGCTCTGTCACGTGTTTAATGATGGTGATGCCCTTTGGAAGAATTTGTGATGTCAAATCCTGCTTGCGGCACATAGAAATACTTGATCCAAACCCCATCTAAAAACTGTTCCCTTTTATCGAGTAAAACATCAATGCCTTTGTCTGTTTTCACAATTTCATCGTGTTCTGTAGAAGTATCAAGCTTTATATCGTAATGGGCATGGTCCCCATGGTCCAGTGTAACGTATACCCGAACCATTTTCCCATCAGCCTCTTCACTTTCCAACATTTGTTTCAGCACTTTAGCAGCATTTCGGTTAATTTTGCATTGCATAATTTATGTCTCCTATTCTAATCATTTTTATATTTTTAAAATACACCATAATCCAATAAATCCCCTTTGTTAAAGAATCCTGTAATATCTAGAGGTTTCAGGTCATGTTGTCAACGTTTTAAGAAATTCACAAAAGGATTTCCCTTGCTTCCTTTTTAACTTTCGTTTTTTGTAATCTCTGCCAGAATTTCATACGAACGGAGGCGGGCTTTGTGGTCGTAAACTTGGGCAATGGCCATGATTTCATCAGCCTGGCTCTCCTCCAAAAATGTATGCAGCTTGTCCTTTACCGTCTGCTGGCTGCCAACAATCGATGAGCCTAATTGCTGCTCGAGAGCCTTTAATTGGTAGCTGCTGGCCACTTCGGATATGTCATCTACCGGTGGTTGAAGCGGTATAAGGTTGCCACTCATCAAATTCAAAAATTGCTGCTGTATTGTTGTAAAAAGGCGCTTTGCCTCTTTATCCGTTTCTGATGCAATGATATTCAATGCCACCATCGCATACGGCTTATCGAGAACATTCGAAGGCTTAAACGCCTTGCGATAGATCTGTAGAGCACCCAGAGTGTTAAGTGGCGAGAAATGGGCGGCAAACGCGAATGGCAAACCTAGTTCTCCGGCCAGCTGCGCACTGAAGCCGCTTGAACCCAGCAGCCAGACTGGAATATTCAAACCTTCACCTGGAATCGCTTTTATAGGGTTCCCTTGTGCCAGGGATGGATCAAAGTAACCGCGGAGTTCCGCTAATTGCTCAGGAAAGTCATCTCCGGTACTTCCCAAGTCGTGTCTCAATGCACGAGCGGTCCCCTGATCTGTACCGGGTGCCCGCCCCAGACCAAGGTCAATTCGCCCAGGATATAATGATTCAAGAGTGCCAAACTGCTCAGCGATGACGAGCGGTGCGTGATTCGGCAGCATGATTCCTCCTGAACCAATCCTGATTTTTGATGTACCGGCTGCCACATGTGACATCACCACAGAAGTGGCGGAACTGGCGATAAACGGCATATTATGATGTTCAGCGAGCCAAAAACGGTTGTAATCAAGTTTTTCAGCAAGCTGTGAGAGTTCCAATGTATGGCGGAAAGAGTCAGCAGGGGTACTTCCGGCTGTTATCGGTGAAAGATCAAGCACCGAGAATGGAATTTCGTTTAGTTTTTTTGCATGTTTAGACATAAGTTCATCTTCTTCCCTTATCTAATTTTTTTATAAACTAATCTCATACTGGAATTTCATGAGTCGGAAAGTAAGGCCGCACAAACTCTCCAAGCTCCTGTATGACTTCCTCGGGAGGGCGCTTTGAAAAATACAATACAAATGCCAGGTGATTGACACCAATGGATTGAAATTGATATAGAATTTCTAATAACTGTTTGCGCCCTACACGAAATCCTAACGGAATCGGAACAGGAGACGCATCGGGATTTTCCGATAAATCGATAAATAAAGTCTGAGTGAAAGGTTTAAACATTCCTGGGGCGTGAATTTCCGACAACTCGCGGTACTCGTTAATCAATTGAGTTTGTTGTGGGATAATCCTCGGGTACTGGATCCAGCCGTCCCCATTCTGGGCGATCCATTCAATCGATTGATTGCTGAATCCTGTCACCATGGTCGGAATCGAAGAAAAAGGCTTGGGGATCATTCTCATATCCGTTCCTTCGATGACGCCTAAATCGCTGTTGATTGTTGGACTATCCTCCTTTAACAGCCGTTCAAGGAATGCATAATTCTTTTTAAACAGCCCTCCACTTTCGAGCTTGGATATTCCCAAAGCTGTGAAATCTTTATCCCGGTCTCCTGAAGCCACTCCCATGATCAGGCGTTCGGGAAACAACCGGTCAACAGATGATGCTTCCTTTGCCACTCGGACAGGATGGCGCAGCGGGAGAACCACACTCGCCGTTCCAAGTGCAATATCCTTGGTATGGGCCGCAAGATAGGTCAAATAAATCCATACATCATACATTTGACCATTATCATCAATATTCAAATTCTGAATCGTAACGTCCCGAAGCCACAATGCCGCGAAACCATGGTCTTCAATTTTGCGGGCAAGCGACAGCTGATTTTCCATAATCGGATATTTGGACATCCTTGCAGTCGGAATCGCGAAACCAAGCGTCATTTTATCCTTTTGGTACAACCTGTTGAATGCTCGATGCTGTAATAAACTCACTTCAATTCAATTCTCCTTAAATTTTTGTGCCGATGTATTTTTCGAACTTTTTAATCGTCTCCTCATTACGGCGATAATACGTCCATTGTCCGATTCGCTTCATTTCAACCAGCCCGCTTTGCAGCAGAATCGATAAATACTGTGAAGTAGTGGATTGCGAAATCCCGGCCTTGCTTCGGATATCCCCTACGCAAACCCCGCCTTCAAATCCTTCATCAGCAAAAATATGGGCTTGCGGTGAAAAATGACTGTAGGGATCTTTTAACATTTGAAGAATGCTCACCCTCGTCTGGTTCGACAATGCCTTAAAAATTTCAACGGCTTGTTCATCATTTAAGCGTTCCAATTCCTGCTTCAATGTCATTGCCTCTTTCTATATCGATTATCACTATCCCAATGGAAGCTGGATAGATGATCTGAAAGCATCACGCCAAATCGGTAATTCGCGATATTAATATATTAGCCATCTGGGCCGTCCAAATCAAATGATATGTTTCGAAGGAAATACGGCGAAAAGCTCCCATCTTAAAAAAGACCACTTAAAAACCTACATATAACACCCTATTATATATGGCAACTTCCCATTCATGACCCTTAGAACACTTCCAAAAGACCTTTTTCTGACTGGCAATTGTCAGTTCGTCTGGGTTTATGTGCTTCTTTTATACGTCTATACTATTTGAAATAGTTTACTTTTGGAGATGCTCAGAACTAAGACTATAGGAAGCAACTTTCTTCTTCCATTGCTTTACTACATCAACGCGATCATTGTAACAATATAAGAAGAGATTTACCTCTTTTTTCTTCCTTTTTACGTTTATAATAAACGGAATAACATTAGTCTCTGGATGTAGAAATAATTTCTCATTGCCTGGAAATATTGGATATTTTTTTAAAAAGTTAGCCTCATTAAAATAATTAATCAAACTAATTTTTTCCACCTCTTCTAGGTGCTTTCCATTAAATGTTATTGTAATATTTTTTGAATCAAGTTGTGGATGTAGTGCAAATTTGCTTACAACCCAACCTACAACTGCACTTGGGGGACTCATTAATAATTTGAAAGTTACACCAATCACTATAATAACAGCAGCCGTCCATGTCATTTCATATCTACTCCTTGATAAATATCTGGTTTACCTCAAGCTCTTATTTTAAAAATTAATAGATTAAGAATCTTAAAATTTTCAACAAAGTAGTTGTCATTAAAGGAATTTAAGCGCAGCTGCAAACCTTTTGATTCCTTCATGTATGGATTCTTCATCTTCCCTTGCAAAAGTAAAACGGACGAATCCCTTTTTAGAACCCATGGTTGAACCTGGGACAAAAATGACTCCTCTTTTGATTGATTCCTCAAGCAATTGCATTTCATTATAGTCTTTTTTCACATTGCACCATAGATGAATTCCTCCTTGAGGGATGAAAAATTCCACTTGATCCCCTAAAAAATAATTTAGGGAGGTGACAATTTGATTCCTTCGTTTCTCTAATTCCTTTACCAATCCTTTGATATGCGAATTGAAATTTTCCGATTCTAGAAAATCATTGGCAATCCATTGAGTATAACTTGCATGCCCGAAGTCAATTTGTTGTTTCGCATCTGATAATCTTTCAATAACCGGTCTTGGTCCAATAATCCAGCCAATTCTTAACCCAGAAGCGACGATTTTTGATAAGGAGCTAATATATAATACATTTCCGTGGATATCCATCGATTTTAATGTTGAGACTTCTTCTCCTGTAAAAGAAGTTAAACTATATGGATCATCCTCGACTACGGGAATCCCGTATTCAGAAGATATGTCTAAAATAGCTTTCCTCTTAGTTTCACTAAGCAGAGTTCCTGTCGGGTTTTGATAAGACGGATTCAAAAATATCATTCTGATTCGGTGTTTTTTATATAATGTCAGCAAATCTGCCGGTTCAATACCATCCTTGCCTACTGGTAAATAATACGGTTTAATTCCTGCTGATTTAAATATTGGAAGATTGTAATTGTAAGAGGGATCCTCTAAAGCAACTGCATCTCCTGGTTTTAACAGACATTGAACAACTAAGTGCAACGCTTGTTGTGCTCCAGATGTAATTAAAATAGAAGAAGGATTTGTTTCAATTTTACGAAACTGCTTAACATGCTTTGTAATGGTACCCCTTAATAGCTCGTTCCCCTGTGGATGATCATATCCTAAGCTTCCAATAAATGATCTAGTTGAGGTAATCTCACGTAAGAATTTCAGAGGAAAAAGATCTTCCGACAGTTCCCCGCTCGCAAGATTGATCAACTTATGTTCAACTGCTTCTTTTCGAATCCTTTGTATTACAGGTTGATTTGGTAAAAACGAGCCAGCCTCGACATACCTGTTCCAACTCGGTATACGCTTCTTGGTAATTCCCCAAATATCTTTACTAATTGTCGTCCCGCTTCCCCTATTTCTTTGAATGAGTCCATTTGATTCCAATTCGTCATATGCAGCAACCACTGTACTTCTGTTTACATTAAGTTCCTTAGCTAAATTTCTTTCGGAAGGTAGTGGTTTATCAGGGGGAAAAGTACCATCTGCAATTCCATTTTCGATAAATTCTGCAAGCTGCTTATAAATAGCTTTTTTGGCGTTTCGATCTGGTTTCCAATCCATATTCAACATTCCCTATTTAGTGATTATTCGTGATCTTATTATTCTTCTTTTTTTTCAGGAAAAATCTTTTATTATAAAAAAACCTATCGTCTACGACAATAGGCATTTTTATTAGGTAAAAAACACAATAAATATTCCAAGAGCTATTAAAATTAGTGGAATAGAAATAGCATAAATCAACGTCAAATTTGTTGTGTTTCTTTTTGTGGAACTACTATAATTATCGTCAGCCTTTCCAGCGATAAATAATGTTGAAATAATTGCGATTATGATGACAACGATTACTAAGGTAATTAATATCTTCATATAACACCTCTTATGAATAAAATATAGAAATATTAATGATTATAGTTGGACCACTAAAGTCCTATATTATTTGTCTTATTATTAGGAATATCACTTTTAAAATTATAATATATGGAGTTTATTTAGAGACCATCCAATCATCTTTAAATTCAACCATCCACTTTATCAAAATCGCAGGACCGAACTTAACTAAAGTGGGTTCAAAATATTCCCAAAGTGAAATTGAAATCATTAATCACGGCAAAAACGGCATGCCCGCAGGTATATTTGAAAGGATCAAGCCAAATCCTTCTGGAAGATTTTTTATTTGAATAACGATAAAAAGATCGGATTTTTCTTTTATGAGGGATGAAAAATACAGTTTTCGGTGGGATGATATTTCAGGTAAAGTTTTCTAAAAGATAAAAAAGGCTGTATAATACAAAAGTTAAGATGAAATTTTATGACCTATTTTGTTTAATCGATGTTTCTCCGGTTATATAAAACTATAAGAATTAAAGAGGTTAGGACATGGGAAGATATAAAATCGGTTATCGTACATTAAAGACAGCCATTGGCACGGCAGCAGCGATCATCATTGCTCAATTTTTCGGCTTGAATTTTTTTGCTTCTGCCGGCATTATAACGATTTTATGTATACAAAACTCCAAGAAAAAATCCCTCAAAACTGCGTATGCCCGTTTTGTTGCTTGTATTCTCGGCATCGGCTTTTCCTTTATATTCTTTGAAGGGATCGCCTATCATCCTCTCGTGATTGGATTATTACTATTGCTATTCATTCCGGTTACTGTTCTTTTTAAGGTCTCCGAAGGCGTGGTAACGAGCTCCGTCATCATTCTCCATATCTACTCAGGGCACCAAATGACGGCGGGAATCGTTTTAAACGAGGTCTCTCTTATAGTCATTGGCATTGGAACTGCCCTTCTGGTGAACTTGTATATGCCTAGTCTAGATTCCAAGCTAAAGCAGTATCAAGTAGAAATTGAGAAAAATTTTCGCAAAATTTTTGAGGAAATGGTATCTTATTTACGGACAAATGAAAGCCGTTGGATGGGGAATGAAATTACGGAGACGGCCGGCTTGCTGGAAGAAGCTAAAAGTTTGGCGTTTAGAAATGTAGAGAATCATTTTTTACGTTCAGAAAATTACTTTTATCATTATTTTCAAATACGTGAAAAACAATTTGAAATTATTGAGCGGGTTTTACCCATCGTGACATCGATTGAGCCGTTAGTCAAACAAAGATATATGATTGCAGATTTTCTTGAAGTAGTAAGCAGTTATATTCACCCTGGGAACACGGCACAGCAGTTGTTAATTCGTTTATATGATTTACAAACCCAATTTAAGGATGAACCTCTACCAGAATCAAGGGAGGAATTTGAGGCCAGGGCTCAATTATTTCAATTGATTAAAGAGATGGAACAGTATCTACTGATAAAGAAATCTTTAAAAGTAGAATCGAAAGTAATTACCAACCACTTAATAACCGAAAAATAAAAACGTAAATAAACTGGAAATGATGGTTTAAGGAAGAACCCTCCCCCTTATTGACAGGGTGAGGGTTCTTGTATTTTTTTCTATTTATTGACTTTAAGTGTATAGAAGTATTTTTAAAAAGGGACGTAAGAAAAGCAATGCTGAAAAAATGTATTGCTTTTCTTCAATTCTTGCACCCTTTAGTTGAACAAGAACTCACAGTGAAAAGGTATTTAATTGATATTCGAATACGAAGAAACACCAATTCTACGGTGTTTCTTCCTAATCTTTCAAAGAAAAAATAAATTCTTAACAGAGCCTTATCTTAAAATGTCCTCAATACGAGCGAGGGTATCAGCATTTAACTTTACGCCTGATGCTTTTACATTTTCCTCCAACTGTTCAGGGCGACTTGCCCCTACAAGAGCACTGGAGACATTTTGTTGTCGTAAAATCCACGATAGTGCCAGGGTGACAAGTGACATGTCATTTTCTTTGGCTACCTCTTTTAGTAATTCCACTTTATCAAGATTATCCTCAGTGAGTAATCCAAAAAGATTACTGTATTTTTCTTGTGATGCACGGCTTCCTGCAGGAGCCTGAGAACCCTTCTGATATTTACCAGTTAAAACACCCTGGGCAAGAGGAGACCAAACGACTTGGCCAATGCCATGTTTTTCACATACTGGGATGACGTCCTTTTCAATATACCGTTGAAGCATGCTGTATTGTGGCTGATTCACAACAATTCGGTCAAGGAGCTTTTTGTCTGCAAGATGAACTGCTTCAGTAATTTGCTCAGCTGTCCATTCACTAACCCCGATATATAATACTTTTCCTTGGCGTACAAGGTCATCTAAAGCCCGCAATGTTTCATCGAGCGGCGTTTCCTGGTCAAAACGATGACAATAATAAATATCCACATAATCGGTGTTCAGGCGTTTTAGACTCGCATGACATTGTTCCATTACATGTTTTCGGGATAACCCACGATCGTTCGGCCCATCACCCATTGGCCAGAATACCTTTGTGGCTAAAACATAGGAATCACGTACGAACTTCTTTAGGGCTTTTCCGACTACAATTTCTGCTTCCCCGCGCATATAAACATTGGCAGTATCAAAAAAGTTTATCCCAAGGTCATAGGCTTTATCGATTGAAGCTGTAGCATTTTGTTCCTCTACATACCCACCATAAGTAAGCCAGCTGCCTAAACTTATTTCACTCACTTTTAGTCCTGTTTTTCCTAAACGACGGTATTCCATGATTATCCCTCCCAAATAATATCGTGACACAAAATAAAAATACTATATGTTTTGTCTTTATGTCCAATATTTTGTAACTTGTTCCAAAATAAAGTAAAAGCCAAAATGATGGGCTTTTTGCATTACACCAAATCCATTTCCGTTGTTTATGCAACCTGCCTGTTAGTTGAAGAAGTAAAGCTGCCGCATTTGCACAGCAGCTATACAACAAGATAAGAGATTGTGCAATAAAAATGACCTTACCTCCTTAAGGCAAAGTCATTTCATGCTTCTTAATTCATTTGATTTAATACTATGTTGTTCAATCTTTTGGAACAATTTATTTCGAATTTCTTTATCAATGCAACCATCAAGCAATATTTTATTGTACTTAATATGGAATTGATGCCAAGCTATAAGTAACAAAAATTTCATATCAAATCCGCTTTAATATATAGTTTTCTTGCATTTGTTCTAAGCGTTTTTGCTGATACCACTCAACAACTTTCAGTTGCTTTGCAGTGAGGTAACCTTCTTTACTTCTCGGTGCATTTTTTCTCAAATGTGACCGAAAAAGGTGGTTTAAATGCTTGAGATAGTAGTTTGTAAGAGTAATTTTTTCAAGGTCAGGACAGTCATTTACAACTCTTGTGAGCAGCTCTGATAATCACCCCTGGCATATGATCCAACAACTGCTACTCAGGTAAAAACTATTTAATCACTCTGTTGATTGGACTTGAGATGACTTTTGTACTTGTGTTACGGCGGTTAAAGCAGATGAAATTTCGTTTGATGCCTGTTTAATCGCCTCCTGGGCGAGTGTAGGATCGGAATTTGCCTTTTCAATTGCTTTTGTTAATAAGTCCTGTGTGAGTGTTACATTTGCTTTTGCTTGATTTAGTTGATTTACATCAATTTGAGTCATAAGAATCTCTCTCCTTTTATTTTGAATACTTCTATATAATCACCTTACATTTTATTTTTATTTATGGAAAAAACTACATCAAAATTGTAATAGTGTTTAGTATTTTTTGTTTTAATTCTTATAACTAAGTTAAAAACTAATATTCATTTATATCATTAAAATGTACTAATATTTCTTCCCTAGTTCCCTTCTTAGCAAACAAACAAGTAAAACAATTAATTACATTTCAAAAAATTTATGTCTTTCTACCTTACAAACCCTAAGAGAAAAATTTTTATACCATTCTATTTTTCCTTTTTCTTGTGCCATTCTATGGGCTGAATTTTCCTTCCAATCTTTTATGGATTCTAAAGAGTCCCAATATGAAACTGTAATTCCTAACTCCCCATCACGAGCACTTTCTACCCCTAAGAATCCCTTCTGCTGAGAAGCTAACTCAACCATTTTGTCCGCCATTTTTCCATAACCTCTGTCACCCTCAGTTCGCTGTGATGCAAAAATTACTGCGTAATAAGGTGGTTCAGGAGTTTTTGCAATTCCACTCATATTTCATTCCCCCAAATTCACTGATTTCTTAAATTCTTACTTTTTCATTATAAAATTTTATTACACTAAACTTTGTTACTTGAATAAGAAAATAGCATTACCCCATTGTTGAAGTAATGTCCCCTTTAAGTGTATTTTTCACAAATTTTTATTATAAAAAATGCTGCCATTAGCGTGAAGATGCTGTGATAGGTGATGCTTCAAATGAATTAGAATGATAACCATTGTAGTGTTCCAATATCACTTTATTGTCCTTTAGAATATACAATGCAAAAGCACTACTCTTATTTTTTTCATTTATGATCTCTACCCAAGAAATCAATTATTCAAGCTTCTCCAAAGTTTCTACTCCTTTTTCCCCTTCAGACTGCAGTTATCTCTATTTATTCGCTAAAGGTAATTACAATCCTTCTTTCATTAATCTGGCCCTATAGAGTTGAAGAAGCACCTTCTTATTTGCTGCACATTTTCTCTGAATTGCACAATAATAATAGTCCTGTTTAAAATTAGGAAGCTGCTTGAGTCATGCGTGTACATATATTTTCATAAAATTACAGCCTTTAATTTCTTGATTTTCAGATATATAGTTACTGGGTAATAACTATTTAAGGAGTGTCTCAAATGTTTATTAAACTAAAAAAAGAACAACAAGAATTAATGATTTCTGACATCCAATATTTCTTTTCTCAAGAAAGAGATGAAGAAATAACTGAATTTGCTGCAGAAAGGGTATTAGATTTCATTAAGGAGAAGCTTGCTCCTCACTTTTACAACGCTGCTGTCTTGGATGTTAAACATGTAGTTGAACAGCAATTTTCTTCTCTTGAAGATGAAATCCTAACGCTTGAACGTCCGATTAAAAGATAAAATAATTATACAGAGTGGAATATTTCCTTTTCCACTCTTTTATGTCGATTTTGGTGTCAAATGCACCGTTGATCATTAATTGCATCTTCAGCTCAACTGCCCGTTACTGAATAATAAAAAAGCGTTTTTTTATTGAAGATTTGCACCCGTTCAATAAGGCGAATTCAATACTCCTCTTCGGTATCAAATAAATAACTAATAAACTCTTCGTGTAATGCGGTTTCTCTTTGAAGTGACTCCCTCGTGTCTCTATCCCCGTATAAATTACACTATTCTTATCCATAGCATCAATTAAAGAAACCTTCATGTTTTTACACAGCCTTTTAGCCTGTTTTACTATATAATCTTGTATTTTTTTTTGAAATTCCTTGTTGTACTAACCTGCCCCCTATTAGTGGAACAAGAAAAAGAGTCGCAACTTCGACTCTTCGTTATTGATTATAAGGTTCCTGTTCAATTCTTTGATGAACTAGCACAGTTTGATGGTAGTTTATATCCAGACTGAACAGCTGGTGAAGTAACTGCTAAAGGCGATCAAGAAGCGGCATAATTACTTTGCTGTAACTAACCTGTTCAGTCCTCATATATGACGACCTTCAAATAGAACTGTACTCGTTCCCACCGGATAAACTTTTTTGTTTCTCCTTTGCTTTCCAAATCAATTCTGGAATTAATGGAAGATTATGAAGCGAAACACCAGCTGCTAAGGACAACGCATTCCCTAGTGCCCCAGGCATTCCCATTAAACCTAGTTCTCCTATTCCACGAGCTCCATATGGTGCATCAATCTGTGGATTTTCAACAAAACCAACCAAGTAATTAGGATTCTCTCCATAGCGAAGTGGACGATACGTCCGAAGCTGCGGATTCAAAACCCTCCCTAAATCATCAAAGTAAAATGTTTCTCTTCCAGCGAATGCCAGCCCCATACTCATTGCTCCCATAACCTGACCTAATGCGGTTTTTTCATTCAACACCCGGCCAGCATCCACCACCGCTGCAGCATTAACCAATCTATACGTATAATCTTTACGATCAAATTCTACCTCTACACCATAAGCCGCAACAGACCACTCTGGACCGGGTTTCCCAGCTCCAGTTTCGGGATCCAAAGATGTTATATGACGTAAAATATATTTTCCTCTGCCAATGATTTGACCACCTATAGCGTTACCATTTGGATACTTATATCCATAACCAATTTCTTTAAAATCGAGACCAATGGATGGATCATCCCTCAAAAACACCCGGCTATTTGCCACTTCCAAATCTTCTTTCGGTGCTCTTAGCACACATGAGGCCACTTCTTTTAATTGGTTAATCACATCTTCTGCGGCATTTAAGGTAGCCCTGCCTGCCATAAATGTTCCCCTGCTGGCAACGGTCTTCCAATGTTCTGGCATGGTCTGGGTATCAATTTCCATTCTGACATGAATTTTATCGACATCCATTTTGAGTCTCTCGGCGAGAATTTGAGCAAGCACAGTCTTAGTTCCAGTTCCAATTTCGATAAGGCCTGACATTAAATTGATACTACCATCTCGATTAAAGGTTAAAGTAACACCGGAGGGAGCGTTGGCATCAATCGTTGACGTTTTCCAACTGCAGCTCACGCCTTTTACTCTAACAAAACGTTCATCTATCTCTTTAACCGGCCCTTCGTCCCATTTCATTAAATGTTTTACTTTCTCAATACAATGTGGTAAATCCCCTAAATTGCTTTTATTTAAAGGAACCCTTGTCGGTGTTGTATTTCCTGGCCTAATGGCATTTAAAAACCTAAGTTCCAGCGGATCCATCTGCAGTTTTTGTGAGAGTAAATCCATTGTTCTTTCAATCACAAACGTAAGCTCGGAATGTGAAAATCCTCTGTAAGGGGAGGCATACGGATGGTTGGTATACATACAGTATGAATCACACCATACATTCTCCACATTGTAGGGTCCTGTGCAATCGACCGCCCCAGATCTCGTTACATCAATTGCTTTATCCGAATAAGCTCCCCCATCCCACAAAAAAAGGATTTCCATAACTTTAATTTTTCCGTTACGGTCAGCCCCAATTTTAACAGTTGCATCTAAACCAATGTGACATGGAGATGTAATGATATCTTCTTCACGCGTATTAAAAACCTTTACGGATCGGCCACCAACAGCCTTCGATGCTAAGTACGCTAGTATTTCAAGCTGAACGGGCGCTTTTCCACCGTAGCCTCCTCCAACAAACGGCGTGTGAACAACAATTTTCCCTATATCTTCACCAAGGTATTCCGAAATCAGCGTTTTGACCATATAAGGTGCCTGAGATGAGGTCATTATATTGATTGTTCCATCTCGTGAAATCTCACAAGTTGAACATCTTGTTTCCATTGCGGCATGATCTGATGGGGCAAAGGAATAGCTTGCTTCTACTGTTACCTCACTCTCAGACCAACCTTGTTCCATATTGCCCTTGCGAATTTTTATATGGTTTGCAATATTTGTTCCCGGGACCGGGCTTGAATCTTCCTCCTTTTTGTATTCACCTAACCTTTCATGAACGAGAGAAGTATTCCTTTGGAATGCCTGTGTAGGTGAATTTACCACAGGTAATAATTCATATTGCACCTTCACAAGGTCAGCGGCTTTCTTTGCCTGTGCAGGATTATCAGCAACAACTAAGGCAACAACTTCACCGTGATAACGGACCTTATCGACAGCAATCGGCGGGCGGTCGCGAATAGCCTCACCTGTGAGTGGAAAATGGTCTCCTGTGATAATTGCCCTAACTCCCGGTATTTTTTGTGCTTCTGTCGTGTCAATCGCAGTGATCCTAGCGTGCCCATATGGACTGATGATCTTGGTACAAGAGAGCATCCCGACTGACTGGTAATCATCTGTGTATTTCGCATCTCCTGTCACTTTATCCCAAGCGTCTTTACGAATGATTCCTTTTCCAATTACATCCAAGCCAATCCCTCCTAACCGTCGGTTTTCATGAACCTTTCCAATTAAATTAATATTCGTGTAAATTAAGATAAATACACTACGTTGAAATAACCCAAATATTTAATGATACCCGCTAAAAAAATCGTGCTTATTCAAGAAAACTGCCCCTTTAGGACAATAAAAAATGGTATCCTTTGATATTTCATAACATAGTGTCCCTCTTATTGAGCTAACCTGCTTCTTTAGTGCAGTAAGAAAAAAGAGCTGTAGATCAATTCATCGATCTTCAACTCTTGCGCGATTTATCTCCTTAACGCTCTTCTGACCTTCCTTGCAAAAACTAATGGATCATCAACAGATTCGATATTAACGTAAATCAAATTCGGATTATCAAAAAGCCACTCATTGTGTATTGATGAAACTATTATCCCTTGTTTAAGAATGGAAGCAACAAAATTCTCAACTTCTTTTTGCAAGAGTGCTACCCTACCTAGGCACAATGCTCGTCCAGTCTGATTATTTCTTGATTCAAATGAGAAAGAAGAGGTTACTCTGAAACGTTTTCCTAAAATTATTACTTTTATGTCATTTCGATTTATGGTTGCTACGCATTTTCCACCTGCAAAACCCTCTTGTCCGCCGATAATTCTAGCAAACTCTTGACAAATTAATTCATCATTAGACAATGCTATTCATCTCCTCCCTGGTATTACGAGGATATGAATAAATAAATAAATCTGAAACGGACATACATCTATTTTGAAATAAAAAATTAAGATATTCAACGAACGCACCCAGTTAGCTTAAGTACATTCCTTTACAATCTCTATTATATTTCAAGTGTGTTCCTCCATAATCTGGCCCTTAACATAAAAAAGAGCACAATTCTTGCTACAGAATTGCGCCCGATTACGGAATAAAAAGTTTAAATTTATTAAACAGTATGTTCGATCTACGACACAACAACTTTTTCTTATACTATGGCATGTTAAAGCTTAATGTTGATTTTTTACTAAAGGAAACCCACCAAATCCTTGTTGAGGAATTATCACTTACACCCATGATAATTCTGTATCTGAAATAGCTACAACCTTTTTCATGCATGTTTCTGGAATATCAAACAGTTGTGGATTGAAGAGGGCAGCTAGTAACTCAATTCCGTCTACCAATGTGGTACTTGGCCTTGTAAAGTAATCTGCATCTGCAAGATAGACTGCTTTGTTTTTTACTGCAGTCAATTCGCTCCACCCCGGTTTACTTGTTAGCTGATCGATTTCCTGTATCGATCGTTCCACCTGAAAACCACAAGGTGCAATAACCAATACTTCTGGATCATATTGTCGTACTTTTTCCCAAGGAGTCACTACAGAGTAACCTGCAGGATTTGACAACATATCCACTCCACCCGCCAAAGAGATTTGGTCAGGAATCCAATGCCCACAATTATAAATGGGATCTAACCATTCCATAATCATCACTCTTTTTGGTTCTGCTTGATGTTCACGAAGTTTGTCAGTAATTGCATGTACTCTCTTTTGTAAGGATGCTAAGTAATCAAGCCCAATCTTTTCTTCTCCAAGCTCCGTTGCAATGGTTAGAGCATTCTGATAAACATCCCGTAGCCTTCGCGGTATTAATGGTACCACTTTTGGTTGCTTTTTAAGGGATCCAATGGCTCTTTGAACAACAGAGGTACTAATTTGACATACGTCACATACATCTTGAGTAAACACAAGATCAGGTGCTATTTCTGATAATAATTCCATATCAACATAATATAAACTTTTTCCCATATTTGATGATTCTGTTACAAAAGTTTCAATTTCTGGACTTGAAAGATTACGTCCCTCGAGATGGGTACGTACAACTTTTGGTTTATCCGATGGACATTCAAATGTGACTCCATTCAGATATCTTTCTAGTCCCATTTCATAAATCATATTTGTAGCGGCGGGCAAAAACGAGCAAACCTTCATTTTAATAGCCTCCTCAAGTTAAATTCTATTAATATTTTGTTTTCAATTTTTTCCAATCGGACGTTTCTTCAGCAATTGATTTCTTATCTAATATATAATCGAGTGAAGTTAAAAATGTGGGAATTTTCACCATTCTACTATGTTCATTCCAAACACTCTGATTTTTCAACTAACCTGCGAGTTGATTTAAGTACCCCTTCAGAATCTCATTTGTATTTTAACATAAATATCCAGTTTTATTAAAGGAAGTTATTCAATAAAATTGCCCTATACATAAAGAAAGAGCACAATTTTTACTGCAGAATTGTGCCCTTTCATGAAATAAACAATTATTAACCAAATTTTTAATATATGGTGTTATATAACTTCAGTTAAACCTTCAGGTAATCTACATCCACGAGACAACTTTTTTGCAAAAGTATTGTCAAAAAAAGAAGGCATTAAAAAGGGGCTAACTTTACCTGTAGATTAGTAATTAAAACAGGTAGATATCTATCTAATACCAACACTTCAAATTTAAACTCTTTTAAATCAGCTTCTTATAATGCTTTAGAAATATCAATAAATCCTTCTCCGAACACATCACGAACATCGTGTATAGCGATGAAAGCATTCGGATCAGTAGATTGAACAATTCGTTTCAACTTTATTACTTCTTGCTTACTAATAACAATATAAAGAATTTCCTTTGGGGTTTTTGTGTAATAACCATGACCAGAGTATACGGTTACCCCTCTGTCCATAGATGTAGTCACCTGTTTGGCAATGTCATTCGGTTTATCAGAAATAATCGTAATGGCCTTCTTCGGATTCAAACCTTCGATTACAAATTCCATCACTTTCGTTCCTACATATAGCATAATAATTGTCAGCATCAGCTTTTCTGCACCAATGATAAAATAAGATGAAAATGCAACGATTAAATCAAAAAACAATAGACCATAGCTAATACTCCATCCTAAAAAATTATGTGTAATCCTTGCTAAGATGGTAGTACCTGCTGTTGTTCCGCCAACCCGAATAATTAAGCCAATCCCAGCCCCAATAATGATACCTCCAAAAATGGCATTCACCATCAATTCATCAGAAGCAATATTCCAGCCCTCTGTCAGATGAAGAAAAAGCGAATTAAAAACCACTGCAATAATGGTATAAATCGTTGTTACCTTATTCAAAAATTTATAACCAATAATTAACAAAAACGTATTCAGAATTAAGTTAACTAAACCTGGTGACCACTCAAATAAATAGTAGGTAATAATTGTGATACCAGTTACCCCGCCTTCCCCAAGCTCGTTCGGAATAACAAATACATTAACACCTATTGCAAAAAGAAAGGCACCAATAATGATAAAAATGATGTCTGTGGTTGTTTTTTTCATACTCTACCTCACTGCTTTTAAAAAAATTTATTCAGGCACAAAACTCTCACCATTATATCGTGGAACATTTAAATCGTACAATAGTCTGTTATTTATTAGGAGTAAAGTTCAGGGGGAGAGTCTACTAGCCTCCTTACCTTTGCTTATAGGGGTCCTGCCACAAATACGTATTTTTTACAACGTTGAGGAAATCCAAATAAAAAAGGGCATTTCTCCTTCTTGGAGAAATACCCACTTTTTATTGCTTCAGGACCAAAAAAATCTTTTATCTTTGTAAAAGTGATAAAAATTCAGCCCTTGCGTCAGATTGATGGGCAAAAACCCCTCGAACCGAGGATGTCGTTGTAGAAGCACTGGATTTCTTTACCCCTCTTCCACACATACACATATGCTTGGCTTCAATGATCACCATCGTTCCTTTTGGACGAAGAACCTCCTCTATTGCCTCAGCTATCTGGTTCGTCAGGCGTTCCTGTACCTGAAATCTCTTCGAGTATCCCTCAACTAGTCTTGCCAATTTGGAAAGACCCGTTATTTTTTCATCGGGAATATAACCAACATGTGCCACTCCAAAAAATGGGGCAAAATGGTGCTCACATAAAGAATGAAATTCAATGTCCTTAACCAATATTAATTCCCTATGGTTTACATCAAAGGTTTTCTCCAAATGGGTTTTAGGCTCCTCACGGAATCCTTCCGTATATTCAAGAAAAGCTTTAAGCACCCGATATGGCGTTTCTTGAAGACCATCCCGCTCAGGGTCATCCCCGCATAATGCAATCAGGTCTTTAAATGCCTGCATGATTTTTTCCATTTGAAACGTTTTTTGTTCAATCCCAGTCGAATCATCCTGAAAGACTTCCGGAAATTTTTTAGAAATAATATCTAACTCTTTTATAAACATATTTTCTCCTCACTTGCTAAACTTTTAAAACTAGCCTCTACTTTCTTAATTCTTTTGCTAACAGTAATCCTCTTTCTATCATTTCCGGGAAGTCCGGATGAAGCTTTTTGATGTCATTCAGCTGTTGGAGCAAGATCGTTTTCCATGATGGTAACAAATTTTGATGTTCCAAGAGTTCTATTATTTCTAGACGTAACAGCCAATCTTGTGGAAACTCGACTGACAGCCTATCAAATACTTGATTAAGTCTTTGTTGCATAACGTCTCTGTCGATGCTTGTTTCTCTTAATGCCCTTACTTCACTGTATAGCTTTTCAAGAACTGTTTCTTCCTTAGACTGTAGTGGCTTCTGCTCTAATTCATTCAAATCGCAGAAAAACTGTTCTGAATCTGCTGCACCAGCGAAAACAGAAGTAATCGACTCACCAACCGCTAAATCAAACGTGCCCCAATCTGAAGCAAAAAGGATTTCTTCGTTGAGGGATACCGTACAATTCTCGATGGAAATCACCACGAGCTTGTCCTTAACTCGAAGGAATTTCTGTGGAGTACCTCTCACGGTCACTCCGCTTTCATATTTAAGGACACATTCTTTTCCAATTTCAATTCCGTTCATTTTCAGTACATCGTCGGTCATCTCATCTAGAGGTTGAGAAAGTGCCCTTATTTTTCCAATCGGTGCACCGAAGCCCTCACCATGTCTTACCCTTCCGTGCTCCGGAAGTTCTTGATTATTAAAGGCTAACGCGGAAGGTCCTTCAGTTCGAATATAAATCGCTTCACCTTTCGCATCTTTTATAATAGTGTTTAAAGTTCCTGTAAGTTGAAGGCCGGAATCAAATTCCATGGTGGTAGTATTCCTAGACCGAAGTGCCTTTTCCAAGCTTTCTGTTCCACCTTTTTTGAATGCCATGGTTTCTGCAAATTCCTTGACTGCGTCAATTAATTGCTCAAAGCTTTCACATACAAATAATTGCGGCTGGGGTTTTGTGATATCAAAGCCCGTTTCAATCACTCGTTGCAAATCAAACGGGATTTTTTCAACCGACTCCGTTAAACTGCTTCTCCCTTCTGCCACAGAAGAAAGCAAACCCGCACCGTATATTTTAGGTTCATCAATACTTCCAATTAAACCGTATTCAACCGTCCACCAGTATAGTCTTGAAATTTTTTCTGCCTCTGATAGTCCGGTAACACTAGCTTGTTTTTCCTCAAACAGGACTTTTGCTGCCACAATCTCTTCCTCTGTCGCTGTACCTGATTCTAACAAGTTGGAATAAGCTCTTGTCGCTTCAAATAATTCATGTTCTTCACCTGTGGCAAGGGCTTTTGAACCAATGTGTCCAAATAATTTTACATATTGCGAGAATTTCTCATCAACCAGTATGGGAGCATGTCCTGCCGCTTCATGAATAATATCAGGAGCTGGGGTATATTGGATGTTCTCCAGCTTCCGAATATCTGACGCGATCGGTAGAATCCCATTTGCCTGAAAGTCGAAGAATACGACACCTGGAATGAAACCGTCAATATTGGACGCTCTCCATCCGAATGGTGATAGGGCTTCATTCATATCATGAACATTCGGTATTTTTTCTATTGAAATACCCGAGGATTTCAATCCCCCTGTGTATGCAGGATGGGCAGAATTTTTTAAAAAATAATGGTTTTGCCTCATCACATAACGCCAAACTGCCTGATCAATGGCTGTATATTTTTCGTACTGCTGGTTCACAACATATTTTTGTAAGTGCTTCGGAATTCTTGCTGATGTTTTTTCCATTTGTTATTCCTCTCCTTTAAAAAATAAAAAAGAGAGTCCTCACGTCCCCACAAGGGACGAAGAAACTCTCCGCGGTACCACCCTTTTTGACCCGCATAATTTCACAAACAGGTCCACTTAAAAGAATTAGCCTTTTTGGTTGCATGTGTATTTCATAAGACTTCTAACCTGGACTTTCACCACCTGTCCAGTCTCTATTTGCTGATAGAAGGTACTACTAGAATGCTAGGCTGATATAATTTTACTAACACACTTAAACGCTAAAACGCTTTTAAGTATTAAAGTGTATTTATAAAATACAAGGATTTTTACTTCTTGTCAAATGGTTTTTTGTATTTTTTAATTCCTGTTATTAATTTTTGAATTAATCCCCTCCTATCCTATTGAGTACACCGGAAAGTCTTAATAAAAGTTTGCTTTCGATAAAACTCAATCCAACTGAAAAAAATTAGGACCTTGGGGAAGGTCCAGACTCATTTCAAGGTGATATCTTTCAAAAAGGATACAATTTATGAGCCATGAGAACCGTCCCCACGGTGCTATTTTAATTTAATGCCAATAAATTTCAGTTCCGTCATTTCTTCTATAGCATATTTAATTCCTTCTCTGCCTATACCACTTTGTTTTACACCTCCGTAAGGGATATTATCCTGCCGGTAGGTAGAAATATCGTTAATCCAAACACCGCCTATTTCTAATTGGTCTGCTACCCGGATTGCCCGGTCAATATCCTGGGTGAAAACACCAGCTTGCAAACCGTAAATGGAGTCATTAGCATATCCGATAACTTCCTCTTCTGTATCAAACGGAATAACTGATACAATCGGAGCAAAAACCTCTTCTGCGATGATTTTCATATTACGATCGACATCAGTCATGATGGTTGGAGAAAGAATGGTCCCATTTTGTTCACCGCCCACTTCTATTTTCGCACCATTTTTGACCGCGTCTTCAATCCAAAGCTTAGCCCGCTCTGCTTCTTTCTCAGTGATCATGGGCCCGATATCTGTGGCTTCCACCATTGGATCTCCAATTTTCAAAGCCCTAGTTTCTTTAATGAACTGTTCCAAAAATGGCTGATAAACATTTTTTTGTACAAAGATTCGTTGAGCATGGATACAAACTTGTCCTGAAAAAGAAAATGCTCCAACCACTAATCTTTTTACAGCCGTTTCTATGTCTCCATCTTCGAAAATGATATTAGGGGAATTGGAGCCTAATTCAAGGGTTACTTTTTTAAAGCCGGCAGTTTCACGAATTTTCTTTCCGACTGCTAAGCTTCCTGTAAACGAAACTTTATGGACTTTTTCATGTGTGACAAGTGGTGCCCCTACCGCTCCCGTTCCCATTAACAAATTTAAAGCACCATCCGGAAGGCCTGCTTCCTGAAATAACTTGACTAATTTATAACCCGACACAGGTGTTTTCTCGGCAGGTTTGAACACAATCGTATTACCTGCAGCAATTGCTGGTGCAATTTTATGCAATGACAAATTCAGCGGAAAGTTAAAGGGTGTGATGGCTCCCACCACACCTAATGGGATTCGTTTCACAAGCCCCATTCGATTTTCGCCGCCAATGGCTGCATCCATTGGCAGGACTTCTCCTGTAATATTTTTGGCAAGTTCAGAAGCAAACCGTAGGACTTGAACGGAACGATTGATCTCATCTCTGCTATATTTGATTGGTTTACCAGCCTCTTGGACAATTGTGTCTGTAAAATCTTCCTGCTTTTCCTCTAATAGGTCGGCTGCTTTTCGCAAAATGTCACTCCGTTGATAAGCAGGCATCGTCTTCATCGTAGAATGAAAAGTTTCAAAGGCATTTTCTACTGCTTCATTCAGATCAGTTTTTGTCGCTAAAGCCAATTCCGCTACAATTTCTTGGTTGTAGGGATTTTTTACTTCAAGAGTTTCCCGATTAGGTTCATTTCTCTCTTGACCATTGATAATCGAGCCGAGCCGCATGTTGATCCTTCCTTTCTTAGCATTGAAGATGACTTAATTTCTCCGTTAATTTCATGTTTTCACTATAATCAACTGGGCAATCAATAAAGACTGGTTTGTTCATGGCAATGGCTTTTTCTAGTGCAGGCTTAAGTTCCTCTGCATTTTTAATTTGCATTGCTTCAAATCCGTAGGACGAGGCCAGCTGCACAAAGTCAGGATTTCCAAATTTAATATGGGAAGGACGGTTAAACTTTTTCATCTGATGCCATTCGATTAAGCCATACCCTTCATCTCTCCATAATAAAACAATAATTGGGAGATTCAGCCGTTTAGCTGTTTCTAACTCAGCGCCGGTCATTTGAAAAGATCCATCCCCGCAAACAGCGACAACGGTTCGATTCGGCTGGGCAAGTTTCGCTCCTATCGCTCCAGGGACCGCGATCCCCATTGATGCCAAGCCATTAGAAATTAGACAGGTATTCGGTTGATAGGTATGGAACATTCTCCCTATCCATACTTTATGTGCCCCCACATCAGAAACCACAATATCCTCTTCTTTTAAAACAGCTCTTAGATCGGAAATAATTTTCTGAGGTTTGAGCGGGAAGCTTGTATCATCACGAAATTGCTGCAGCTCAGCGAGTGCCTTATTCCTAACGTTCAATACCCATGTATTATTCCTTTCTTTTTGGGAAAGAACCATATGTATCTTATCTAAATTCCGTTTGATATCTCCTACTACATTTAGTTTTACTGGATAATTTTGATCGGTCTCTGCTTCTTCTGTATCAATGTGTAAAATGGAGGTGGTACCATTAGGATTCCATTTAGATGGAGCATATTCTGAAATATCAAAACCAATCGCGATAATTAAATCGGAGTGATTAAATCCACAAGTAATGTAATCATTCCCGCCAATGCCTGCTGTAAATAAACTTAAGTCATGGGTCCAGGGAAGAGCTCCTTTTCCCATGAAAGTATGGACGACAGGAATATTGGCCTTTTCCACTAGAGCCCTTAATTGTTCAGCAGCATTTCCTCTCGTTATTCCGTTACCAGCTAAAATGATAGGGTGCTCAGCTTGTTCAATAAGTTGGGCTGCCTCTTTAATTACCTGATCCCCTGCTTCAGTTAAAGTATGGACTGTTCCCTTTAATGGAGTTCCCTGAACTTCCATTCCAGCAACATCATTAGGGAGATCGATGTGGACAGCCCCTGGTTTATCCTGAGTCGATACTTGAAATGCCTTACGAACTGCCTCAGGTATGATTTCTCCCTTTTTTATTTGTGCATTCCATTTTGTTACAGGTTCATAGATATGAATTAAATCATAATATTGATGACTAATTTTATGCTGCCGGTCTAAACTAGCTTGGCCTGTTATTGCAACAGTTGGATTCAAATCCATGTTGGCATTTGCGACACCTGTTAAAAGGTTTGTTGCGCCTGGCCCTAATGTTGCTAAGCACACACCAGGTTTTCCCGTTAACCTTCCGTAGGTCCCTGCCATAAAAGCAGCACTCGTTTCATGTCGGGTTACGATAAAGTTAATCGTTGAATCCAGTAGAGCATCCATAAGATCGATATTTTCCTCACCTGGTATCCCAAAGATATATTCTACGCCCTCTTTCTCTAAACACTTAACTAATAATTCAGCTGCCTTCACTATTAAACACCCTTTACAATGGATTGATACACTACTTCTAATGAATAAACATGATTTCTTTCGTCTTTGTAAACGATATGTTCAGGTTTAAAATGCACTGGTGAATCTAATCCAGCTGCTGCAGCCAGACGGAACAGCCCTTTTCGCATATAAATTAAATATTGGCCGTACGATCCTTTTTCTCATCCATTACAAGAGCCTTTTGTAAATCGGGATCCGGTTGTTGCTACCCCGACTGGACAAGCATTTGAATGGCCTTTTAAGGCTTGGATATAACCTACTGTGTATTTTTTGTATAGTTGTTCATGTAAAGCCACCTTAATTTAAAACAAATTGTTCACCATAGTTTTCCACAAATTTATTTCCTTATCCTAACCTCTAACTAACACTTACCTCCCGTTAGTGAAACAAGAAAAGCTGCCAAAATGACTGTCTAGATCTTTAACTCTTGCACCCTTTTAAGTATATTTTCTTCACAATCTTCCGCTAAGCCCCCTCATTTACTCATATCTTTTTTTATTATTTTTGTTTTAAATTTCCAAACGAAAACTTTATTCAAGATGAAGAACTTTTTCTCACATGAATTTCACCAGATTAATAATCACAAAATAGGCGTAAAGAACTTTATTGAAGGAGAATCTTAATGAGAAAAATTCTACAATGTTTTTTTCTGTTTTCATTTATTGTCAATCTTAATCTTTATTGTTTTAATCAAAACGTAGTTGCAGCACAAATCAAACCTCTTCCAACACCTGGTATGAAGGTCTCTCCAAAGAATACTGCTTTGGTGATTACAGATCCTCAAAATGACTTTTTAAGTCCAAAAGGTGTGGCATGGAATTTAGTCAAAGACAGTGTTGCTAAAAATCATACGATTGAAAACATTGATTTATTATTCAAAACAGCAAAGGAAAATAATTTCAAAGTGTTTGTGTCCCCTCATTACTATTATCCATATGATTTAAAATGGGTGTTTGGGGGAGCTATGGAACATTCAATGCACGAACTTAAAATGTATCAACGAAAAGGTCCATTATCGCTTGAAGGCTTTAAAGGCTCTGGTGCTGACTTTCTTGATAGATATAAGCCATATATTGAAGATGGCCAAACTGTAATCACAAGTCCTCACAAAATTTATGGACCCGAAGCCAATGATTTGGTTTTGCAACTGCGAAAACAAAGAATTACCCGCGTCATTCTTGCAGGTATGTCTGGGAATCTTTGCGTTGAATCCCATATGCGTGAACTAATTGAACAAGGCTTTGAAGTGTCAGTGGTTCACGACGCAACAGCAGCAGCAAAAATAAATAATTTAGATGGAGATATGGCTGCAAAAATAAATTTTCGTATGATTGCCAGTGCCTCATGGTCTACAAATGAGACTATAGATAAAATGAAATCAAGTCAGAAATAAAAGCCTCGAGTTTGGAGGCTTTTTTTGATAGATGATAATTGCAAATAATAATCACATAAAAGATGTACTTGTTGTTAATCGTCCGAATACTTGCTTATTCGCAGGATATCATATCCCTTTAAATAGGTTTAACGGATAAAAGAAATGATTTCAGATCATTATGACTTCGTAAAGGCATAGTAAACAAAAGGAGTGAACTTCTACTCCATATTTACCATTTAATGTACATGCTCCACGCCGCCCCTAGAGGCTTTCTCTCCCATGTCTCAACGGGTCTTTTGCCCTTACATTCCTTCGTCATGCCTATTCCAAGGGGGGGAGGCCAGTTATGCTAACCTGATGGGTCAGTGCCTTGAATGGAAGAAACCTGGTACTCCGTACATATATGAAATCCTACGAATAAGCCAACGATATAAACAATTTGTTATATCCTAAATGGGAACGAATCTCAGATTCTATAAGTTATTAAGATGCCAATGGTGTTAGTGGTTAAATTTTATCAGAGCAATAGGACTCATTTCGTTTCGAAATATCTACAAAAATTCTTGCCATCTTGCCAATTTACTTCATAATTAATTTCATTTTCTTCATTTTTTTGACTTTGACGTTATGAGAATGTAAAACTTGAAATTCTGGATTATTCATCACAAGGCTCATAGTCGATAAGTAAAGGAATCTCCTTAGTCTAGATCGTCCACGCTTAGAAATCAAAATTTGGTCTTTCCACCTAGCTGTACTAGTTTCAGCTAAATGCAACCCTGCATGGCGAAGAAGAGAATTACCGTGAGAAAATTGAATTAACTCCCACGCCTCACCTAATATACCAGCTAAAGTAAGCTAGGATATATTTCCCAATTGAGCTTTATGACTGTTAAACATTTGAGGTGAAATTGCATAAAGATTTCCCGTTAATACAAAAAAATAACTTGCCGCACATCTACAAATACATACTATTTCCTTTAAAAGAAGCAACTAATATTAATTACAATTGTCCCTAAAAAGTAAAACGGCTACCAAAAACTCAGAGGTACGAACTAATATGGACACTCACATATAGGTGATGTTTGTAATACATTTAAAATAAGACTTTTGTCAAAGTTAATAGGCTTTGGAGAGGAATGATGAAATGTCCGCAAAAAATACCTTCGATTATATTGTAATAGGTGCGGGAACTGCTGGTGGGGTAATTGCAAAGAAATTATCGGATGATATAACAAACTCTGTAATTGTCCTGGAACCAGGAACAAATATGGTTAAAGAACTTAGCAGTCCTTCTGGGGCAGTATCAGGAATATTGGCTTCTGATAATAGGCATTCCTTTAATATGCTTACAAATGCAGAGCCAAGTATTGGGAATCAGCAGCTTAGAATATCAAGCGGAAGAACAATCGGAGGAAGCTCCGAGCATAATGCCATGTATGCTGTACGGGGAAGCAGTGAACTTTATGATGAATGGGCACAAATGGTTGGATCTCAATGGAGTTATAATAATGTCAGTTCTTTATTCATAAAAAATGAAACTTATACAGGAAAGACGCAGGAACCCGAAGAACGCGGAAGAAAAGGCCCTATTTTTGTCAGACAGCAAAACATTCCCGAGGATGGGCTTACCTATACGCTAGCAAAAGCTGCATCAGATGTATTAAATATTCCCATTGTCGAGGATTACAATACTGGTATAAGGGATTGTACATTTTTTAAATCACAATTTTTAAATAAGGAAGTGAATGGACAATTCGTTCGTTCATCCACTGCCACTGGATATTTAAATAGACAAATTGTCACACAAGGAAATGAGTTCCATCCAGATGAAGATGGGGTTGGCCGCAGAAATTTAGTTATTTTGGCTAAAACAACCGTGAATAAAATTCTATTTGAAGAGGATGGAGGAATTCAAATTGCCGTAGGTGTTGAATTTGTCCGAAACGGTATATCAAATAGAGTATATGCTAAAAAGGGGATTATTGTTAGTGCAGGCAATTTTTCGTCTGTTATATTACAACGTTCTGGAATAGGGAGCCCTGATGATCTGGCTAAAGCAGGTATTAAAACACTTATAAACAGCCCCAATGTGGGGCATAACTTTCAAGCCCATTTTACGACGGGAATGGGAGTAGAAGTTAAAACTGAGTTGATTTTAGATCTTATGACTGCAGACCCAGACAATCCATTTCCACTGGGTGCTTTTAAAGGAGACGGCAGAAGTGAAGGCCGACGCCTACAAATATATGGATCCCCAACACCAACGTTTCTCCCTACTCAAGATGTACTGGCTAATAACTGGGCTTTTGATCCTAAAAAGAAGAGCAATATTATGAGCATTGGACTTTTTGACCTAAACCCAAAAAGCAGGGGTACTATATTGGCTGCACACAGCGATCCTGAAGCTTATCCTTCCATCGACCTTAATCCGCTTGGAGACCCTGATGACCTGGCTTTCATGGTTGATCAATATATTCAGTCATATCACATTATGAAGAAAGCACGTAAAATCGACCCTGAAGGCATTTACAAAGTGGTATACCCACCTGAAAAAATCTTTGAGATAAGCAATAAGGAAGAACAACGTAAAAAATTAGAAAGTTACGTTAGGGCTTCATATCGCAATATCTTTCACTTTGGAGGTCAATGCAAGATGGGCAGAAGTATTCGTGACGGCGTTGTAGATGGATATCTAAATGTTTTTGGCACTAAGAACCTGAAAGTCGCCGATCTTTCTATCTCCCCCATTTTACCAGATGGCAACACTACCATACCGGCACAAATGATTGGTTTAAATTCTGTTAAATTTATTCAGGACCAAGAATGATTAGATGAAATCTGGTTTAATTTAAGACTAAAATATCTAACAAGAAGTCCATCTGTTTTTAATGATGAAAAAGGATGTTGGTTAGAAATTGACCAACGTCTTTTTTTATCCCATAAATAATTCGAAATATCCTGTGCTTAACAATCTTTGGGTTCAATTTCTCCTAATCACCCTTCCGTTATGAATAACAAAATGCCGCATTGATTCGCAGCAATATCCTGTACAGGTTATTTTTACACTGTGGTGGAAGCACAGCTTTTACCTTGGCGACACAATTCAATAAAAACCGAAATGACAACCTTGTGAAGGTAGTTGTTGTTTTTATTAATGTGAACTATACTGCACGGTTGGTTGTATACCCCTTTTTATATAAATATTGGTTATTTGATAAATTAAGCATCCATCCAATCATATTTAGATGAACACTTATAATTTACTGTAACTTTAAATGAGAGAATGATAATGGTTTACTACATATTTTTGCATCACTACAATCCATGGTATAAACCAACCGTCGTTCCATTTATTCCCCCATCACCGATACCACCAGCTGCTATCACTTATCGAAATTTGAACGAGTATGGTTTAAAATACCCTTTTTAGACTAGACTGCCGTAACAGCAACTAGATCTTGTATGAAAGCCCTCGTTACGGAAATCGCTGCATTGCTCATACTTTTTTCCTCCTTATAAAAAGCGCAGTAAGGCGCTAGATTGCCTATACTCCTCTACTCAGTCTGACTGATAATAAGTATTACTTACTACCAGGTTAAAAATATAACTGAATAGTGAAGGTGACACATTACATTTGCAACCAGCTATTCAGTAGGAATTATCTATTGAATTTACTTTTTTCCAATCGCTTCATGATACTCTGATTCAAATCTTCAAGATACTTGTTAACATAGGTTTTAGCGTTAGCCACCATTTCGTCGGCGAAGGAAGCCAAGTCCTCCCCAGTGACTTGTTTGCGTCGTTATTTTCGATGCTAGGCGAAAATCCACTAGGATTTCGCCGTTAGCCTCGACCAATCGTATCGTTTAACTTCTTGCGATACTTGTCTTTCCAAGTTTGCTCATCCTTCACTAGGTCGTCGCAGAAAGCAGCCACATCCTCGCCTGTAAGGTCAGTGACTTTCTTGCCTTCCGCTGCACCTTCCTCGAAGAGGTCGAGAATGCCGCCAAAGATACGGCTGCTGTCCTTCCAGTTGGTAGGACCACCACCAGCAGTCCACATATATTTTTGGATAGCTTTGTAAGCATTGCAGTACTCACTTGGAAGTGCCTTCGCACGCGCCTCCATCGCCTTCCATTCCCGCTTGTCATCCAGACTTCCGATAATTTTTTCAAAAATACTCATATTAATTCTCCTTTTAATTTTATTTTAGTTTTCAGTTCGTTAATTTTGCTTGAAACGAAATCCCATTTTTTCCAAAAAATTTCAAGCTGCTCTCGACCTGCTGCGTTAAGTGTGTAAAATTTTCTCGGTGGTCCCATAGTGGATGGCTTTTTTTCGATGTCCACCAGATTGTGTTTCTCAAGCCTTATTGTAATTGTATAAACTGTGCCTTCAACTACATCAGTGAAGCCAAGTTCTCGCAGCTGTTGTGTGATTTCATAGCCGTAAGTTTCGCCACGGCTGATGATTTCAAGCACACACCCCTCAAGCACCCCTTTCAGCATTTCTGTGATATTTTCCAATTTTTTACCTCCATTTATATTTTTTTCAGTACTCTGTAACACAGGTATTCAGTGTCACTCACTACTAGTATATAGTATTACCGAATAGTGTCATTTGTCAATAAAACTTTTCGTCAAAAAAGCCCGTTATTTCGGCTTCAAATTTTTTTTATCAAATTTGACAGCTTAGACTTTAGCCAGACATGTGATTATTCTCAAAGTGATCTAAATAATTTAAAAATAATTGGTGAAGGGGTTGATGACCAAGAACTCGCTCATTTTGTGGACTAGATTTACATGTTAAGGTGACCAAGATGATGATTAGTAATACAAACGGTTTCGACTTCGCAAAAAAACAAGCGACTATTTAGTTACAAACGCATTGATAGCAATCAATGTCTTAATATTTTTTGAATAAAAAAAGCCGAAAATATGCAAGAATTAAATAAAGACTTGCATATTTTTCGGTCAATTGATAATTGAGTATTTTTAACAAAAGAACCCGTTTGTTTAAACTACAATGTTTCATAAAGGAAGAGTTAATTGCCACGAAACGCCGAAACGGTCATTTACCCAACCAAACTTTTTACTGAACCCATAATTGTTTAAAGGCATAAGTGCTTGTCCACCTTCAATAAGTTTCTCATAAAGAAAGTCAAGCTCTTCTTCAGTATTACAAGTAATAAAGATTGAGAAAGAAGGTGTAAAGGAGAATTGATGTTTGACAAAACTGTCAATACACATAAATTCTTGGCCTTTCAAGGTAAAAGTAGCCTGCTTGACGGTGCCTTCTGGACCAGCTTCATTAGCCCCATATCTAGCTATGCTTGTAATTTGAGAATCCTCAATGATAGATGTATAAAAATTCATCGCTTCTTCTGCGTTGCTTTCTTGAAACATTAAAAATGGTGTTACCTTTTCCATTTTTATCTACCTCCTAATTATATATATTAAATTATACTATAGTTGATTTTCTTTTTAAAAGGATGTTCCTACTATAAAAGCTAGTTCCTTCTTTACTAGACTCGTAAGCACATAAAAAACCGAGTTAGCCGCAGCCATCCCAACTTTAACATAAGAGCCTGTTACTTAAAGAAGAGAACTTTTTTCCTTTCCTTTCAGCCCAGTGTCCTTAAAAACAATCACCGTTTATTTGAAATTAACTTTTTCAATTTTACAAATCCATTTATAATATGCAATCAAAATTAATAGCAAAAAAGGGTCCTCGATTATTGAATACCAAAACTTCCACAAGAGCATCTATACCTTTTTTTCTTTATGAGGTCGGGTATAGGAAAATCTGGCGCGGATCTCAAATACTTTTTAATTGCAAATAAAAAGGAATATCTGATTATAAGATATTCCTATAATTGATAATTAAAAACGATTTACTTACTCTTTATTTTTAAGATTGATACGTTCCGGAAGTTCGTTATCAGGTATATCCCCCTCGTCCACTCGATCATTTTCTAAATTTTTCCGAACGCTTATTTTATATGGTCCTTCTTGATAAGTGTCTACCCTCCATGATTTGTCACTCATACATTCTACCCCTTTCATCTTATATTTTTATACACGCATAACCAGGGAGTCCTTTTTGTACAACATCCGCCTTCATTCTTTTGCCATATCGGCCAACTGCTTTAGCCCCCCATTCATAATCCCTCATTTCATTATTCTTATTTTTGGAAGAAATATCATTTATAATTAATAAATTAATTTGGTTTATTATGGTAATTATATAAAACTCACTTGAAAGTTTCAAAATAATGGAAATAACAAGAACGAGATTAACTTACAAGTAGAGTAAGAAACTGATTTCAGAGGGATAGCCTTTCGGCTATCTCTTTTACTTTCAGTTCCTCCTCATCAAACCGTACGTGAAGTTTTCCCTCATACGGCTTTCCGACGTTCTTCTTTCTTTGGCTTTACGGAGACTAACTAGCCAATTTCACTAATAAATGACCAATTTCTTTTCGTACGTCTATTAAATTCCCATGTTTCATACGACTATTTCTTTTCTTGTTATAGAATAATGTTAGGCGTTCTAACACATACCAATCAATCCGATTAAGCCATTTCTTTGCATTAAGTGATATGAGATAGTAATTTTTGAAACCTTGTAGTTTCTTGTTTAATCCGATCACCAAGTCATGAATATCCATGTACAATTTTGCCCTTGGCTCAGTGTATGCCTTAATTTTTGCACGCATTTTCTTCATTGCGTTCTTTTTCGGGATGTGTGACATCACAAATAATGTGTAACCGCCTTTCCGACGGATTGGAAACTTCCTATTATGAAATCCTAAGAAGTCAAAACCCTCTATATCATCCCAAAGATGAACCAATCTTGATTTATCTCGATTAATTGAAAGGTCCAGTTTTCCCATTATTGCTTGAATAACTTTAATGCTTTTAAGTGCATGTTGTTTAGTGTTGCACATGATGACGAAGTCATCCGCATACCTGACCAGTTCACCTAAATGATTAAATCGCTTCTCCCAAATTTTATCCATTGTGTTTAAATAGATATTCGCTAACAGCGGGGAGATAACACCACCTTGCGGTGTTCCAGAAATCGGATTTCTAATCTTACCTTCTTCCATGATGCCCGCCTTCAGCCACTTACGAATTAGCTTTAGAACTCTGCGGTCACTGATACGTTGTTCGACCAATTTCATCAATTTATCTTGGTTGATGTTATCAAAATATCCTTGGATATCGACGTCTACTACCCAAAAACATTTCTTACTCGCTTTTCGTATCTTTGCCATGGCTTGATGAGCATTACGTTTAGGACGAAAACCAAATGAGCAATCATGAAAGTCAGCCTCAAAAATAGGTTCAATAACCATCTTAGTAGCCATTTGTGCAACTCTATCTTTAATGGTTGGGATTCCTAATGGACGTTTCTTCCCGTCATCCTTTGGTATGTAGGTTCTTAGGACTGGATTGGGATGATATCTGTTCTCTTTCAACTCTAGGTAGAGTTCGTTCAAGAACTTCTTCTCTCCGTATTCCTCGACGATATTTACAATCGATTGTCCATCTACGCCCCCACTGCCTTTCTTTCGTTTCACACGTTGCCAGGCTTCCCATAGGATATCAGGACGATAAATTTTGTCATATAAAGCATGAAATCTACGGCTAGTGTTTTCCTTGGCACAAAGATATAACGTCTTCCAGAGTTCTTGAGCTTTTACTTTATTGGTGTAGTTAGCCATTTTCTTGGCATTCACTGACTCTTACCTCCTTCCAACATATGAACGAAGTAGGGTATTGGCTTTTGCCGTCCTTCCCTAGACAATGTTATGTTGTCATTGTCATCATTGGTACTATGACCCCCTCCGACTCCCTCTCATCCATTCACCACTTCGTTTACACTTATAGGTTTCTGCTTTACTTTCGTATGAAAGTGACGAGGAGGGTATCCCCAGTTCCGTTAATTACTTTCCTAACATGTCGCTCCCCTTACCCCGAGAGATTCCTTGGTGCTGCTTTCCCAAGTTCTTCACACCTTCCATGGTCTTCGCCCATATACTCAAGGCTCGACTTCTCTTTAGCCACCGACGGTGGGTTCCTTTGACGAGACGGCAGGATTCACTTAATGTTACAACCTGTTAGTTTGCTCGCACTCTGCTAGAGAGTTACTTTGTCACAGGGCTTCAACCTTAGAGTTTCTTCACCAGTTGCCTGTCAGCTACTGAGCGTCTTGGTACTTACTCAGATTGGACTTTCACCAATTAGCAATTAACGGCTTGCTGGGCACGCAATAAAACAAGGAGAGTATTACTCTCCTTGTTACCGAGGTTCCTGTCCGTTTATCGGCGAACCTGTTGAAGTATGTTCATTTACCCAATCAAGAGACACTTTCGAAACAGCTGACCAATTTGGAATTTCGTTGCGATGTTGCTCAACCCAACTCATACAATATTGTGGGTCTATGCTCTTTTCACCACATTGTTCTAAGAAAGACTGGATGTTTTGCTCCGTACAATTTTCCCATGAACCACACGTTTCAGCCCAAATCCGTTCCATTTCCTGCTTGATATCGTTTACCATATTTCATTCCTCCTTGATTAAATCTGACAAAATAAGTTTGTCCAAGGAGAAGAAATATATTTACAGAAGTGCAAGCAAAACAGTTTGATATGATAGTAATGACATATTAAGTTTACTGTCTGCTTATTACTCACTCGTGCGGATTTTTCACTGGCTCAACCAAGACATTGTGTTTGGAGGAGCGGATTACTTGAAAACCTATATATATGTATTCTAATGTATAGATTTGCGAACCAGGAGCTTTCTATTGAGTCGAATTCATCGCGTTTATCTCTTCTAGAATATGATTGGAATAAGTTTGGCAATAGTGCATAACGGCATCAACGACTACTTTGGAAGAATATTCCAAGTAATTGTCCATATAATTCCTATTATCCGGTTCCAGAAATATCCCGATAAACCCAATCAATAAATCGTTGACTAGCTTGGTATGGAAGTAAACACTTTCCGCATAGGCTATATGTTCTTCACTAGTTGAGCCTTTATAGACTAACTCCTTAAACCTAGGCATGTTTTCACCTATGAAATTAGAATCTTTCACTTGGTTAGGAACATTTGCCATGATCGATTGGAAGCTTTCATGCGAAAGAAACTGCTCTTCTTCAATGCACTCCGTTAAAAAAGATATGGCAGTATTAGTATAGGCAGATTGAAGGGTAACATTTACCAATAATGACTCTAAGTACTCTTCAGGAGAACCCACACTGTCTCTTGCTTGTAGTATAATCTTTTTGATTCCTTCTAGCAGCTCCGTTTTATCCCAATTGGGCTCCCTAACAATTGCATTAAAAACATCCGCTGTGTTTTTCGATAGCAATTCTATTGACAATGCTTTCATCCCCTCAAATTAGTATATTTTCGTTAATATTTATTAGCCAAAGGTTTGGCTCGTCCTTTACAACTATGTTTTAGCTTAAAGAACATTTCTGACAATCTCACAAAAATTTTGAAAACATACTTTAATTATAACGTAGACATCAAACGACATAAACTTGAATTTAAAAATAAGTGTGTGGAGTAAATAACTTTTTTATGAAAGTAAACAAGAAGACAGTACCCATTCATAGGATTTTTGAGGCAGTAGAACCGTCCCCACGTTTCATTTCAATGTTATGAAAATCAAATTTAAAAAGCCTAATTTCTCGATATTTTAAGGAGAAGTTAGGCTTTAGTTATTTCGTAAATACTCCAGATTATTAAAAAAGAAGTTATTAAATATCGAAATCTTCTTTGGAAATTAATTTGTCAATATACGTATTAACACATCCACATCTGGCAACCCATACTCTTCATCAATCTCGTCTTGGGTAAGAAGACTGTTGATGATGGTAAAATACCATGACAACATCCTTCGAGGTTCGCCTGGCGAAAATTCACCCGATTCCTGACCTTTAACAAAGATAGGAATTATTGGTTCAATCAGAACATTTGTTGAAACTCCTTCAAAGATCTGTGTGACCTTTTCGGGAACATCCTCAGCCGTGCGGGCACGTTCCATTAACATAAAGGCGTGCATATTGTCCTCATCAAGCATGTGTTTCGTTAATGTTCTAATTTGTTCAAAAGGTGTTCCCGGTAAATACCCAACATTCTCGAGTTCACTTCTTGCTTCTTCCATCAATTCTTGGACAAGAGTGATGAAAAGTTCCTCTTTAGAATTAAAATAGCGGTAAATTAAACCTTCACTAATACTTGCTTCCTTCGCAATCATGCTCGTTTTCGTGCCTGTATATCCTCTGCGTGCAAACATTTTAAGCGCCGCTTGTTTTATTTGTTCCCTGCGTTCGTCACGGATTTGATCAAGCTGCTGCTGTCTGTTTAATGGAGACACCCTTCCAACCTCCGGATCTATAAATGTCATATTCATTATATATTCATCTAGAGAATTTTTACTTTTACCATTAGTGGATAGTCGATGGGACCAGTGGACGCACTCTCTTGATCAATTCATCAAGAAACTGATTTGGCCGGGCAAAACACGCAAGATGTCCAGCGTTTTTGATTAGAACAAACTCCTTTTGAGGGGCTTCAATGTCATCGTAATATGCTCTCGCCAGTTCAGTTGGCGTGATAATATCATGATCTCCGTGAAAAATAAAAACCGGCACCTCAAATTTACTGTACTTTTTAAAATCAAAGTTTATTAATTCATTAAATAAATGGTCAAGGGAATAACTCATACCTTTAAAAATATCCATCATATCACGTATTTTATGTTCCGGAGAAGAGAGCATGGAGGGCAAAATTAAGTCTGTAATCATATTGGGGACATCCTTAATCGTTTTAACGATAAGTCGATTCTTCTTGTCAAAATCTTTACGGCTCCATTGGGATTGATCAGCTCCCATTTTTTCAAGCAGCTGAACACCCCTCGTAATACCTGCACCACGGAAAGCGTTGACTGATAATGTATACACAAGATTTTGTGAATCCGGGGCATTCTGATCTGTGCCGACATAGGCGTAAAAAAGTTCTGGCCGAACCTTTGCCATCATGATACCAATCAGACTGCCAACAGAACTTCCAATCAGAATGACCTTCTGATGACCGAATTTATCACGCAAGTATTCTGCTACTTCAATCCCATCCTCCGCGAGACGGTCGAACGTTATGGCTCCGCTGCCCTCTTTACCGTTCTTGCCAAAAGTCTTTCCTGCTCCACGCTGATCCCACTGAACTACAATGAAGTGTTTCTCCCATGAACGCAACAACGGACTGAAGATGGAATAGGTCGAAGCCGGACCACCGTGAATCAATAACAAAACAGGGTTGTTCCGATTCTCGCCACGAATTGTAATCCACTGATCGATACCGCCAATTTTCACATAACAGCCTTCTACGATGCTGTTAGTTGTACTAATTTGAAGATCTTTGGCATTCTTTCTCTGATTTCTCTTCCTCAATACGATCTCTCGCAGGAAATAAAATTGGCCCATTCGAACACGCCCTCTTTCCTTTTAGTCGATGAGTGAGTGACTTACTCATTATTAGAATGAGGTGTTTTACAGAATTTGTCAATAAGAAAATTTCATCAAGTAGTTATGTCATTACTCGTACATATCTGTGGCGATAATCATTCAATTGGATCCTCTTTTTACAGTAGATGCAGTATTTACAAGTTCAAGTATCTCTTTGAAAGACAAGTGTTGATAAAGTGAGGAAACAATGGAATGAAATAGAATACATCTTTTACCTTACATAAAGTGGCTATTGGGGTGTTTGGAAGACGCCACCAATTTTTAAAGCTTCAGTTTTAAACCTTCATGTGTTGCTTTAAAACCTAACCGTTCATAAAACCTTAACGCATCTGGTCTTTTTTTATCAGTTGTCAATTGTACTAAATGACAACCACGTGCTTCTGCACGCTGAATTGCCCATTTTATAAGTTCAGTACCTACACCCTTACCTCTTACAGAAGCTGATGTTCTCACTCCTTCGATAGTAGCTCTCCATCCACCTTGATGTGTTATATAAGGTGTAAAAGTAATTTGTTGTACCCCAATCACTTCATCACCGTCACAAGCCACTACTAACTCGTTATTAGGGTCAGATGTAATAGCCTCAAATGCTTTTATGTAACTATTAGGAAGTGGATGCTCATAACACTCACGTTTACTTCCCAAAACATCATCAGCAAGCATTGCAACAATACTGTCTAAATCTTTTTCAGTCGCCATTCTAAACCTTATTCCTGTCTTCAACAAAATCCCCCCTCTTATTAGTAAACCTTTTATTAAATTCTATGCTACCTGAATTCATTCCATAAGTTAATTGCTATTATTTTATCACATTTAATAAGTTTCACTTATTGATAAATTTTCTTATTCAACTATTCTGCCCCTGTTAGTGCAGTAAGAGCTAAGTGGATACGGTGGAATGGATACCGTCAGCTGCTATGAGCGCATCTCCTTCTATGGTATTCCCATCTCCAAACGGGCAAGTCCTTTCCAAGCGTTAGCTCCTAGACCCAGCCCTGCCCCAACCTCTTTTAATTCTTTGGTACGTTCAAGAACTTTAACCCGAAATCCTTCTTTTTGTAATAAAATTGCTGTAGTTAATCCAGCTATCCCTCCTCCTGCAATAATGAAGTCATATTTCATTTTAATATCCTCCATTTTACTTACCAATTTTCAATACCAGTTGTATCGATCGAAGCTATTAAGGGATAAAAAAATACCCATCTCAAATAGACTTGAATAAATTTGTTTAAAAAGAGCCCTTTTTACTATATTTACCCAAAGGCAAATAAACAGTAAATGTCGTACCTTGATCAGGCTCACTCACGACGCGGATGAACCCGCCGTGGGCTCTGACAAAATGATGAGCGATCGATAATCCGAGCCCCGTTCCGCCTGTATGCCGCGAACGAGCTTTTTCTACGCGATAAAATCGATCGAATAGGTGGTCCAGCTCTTCGGCTGGAATTCCGATGCCGGTATCTATCACTGAGACACATGTATAGACTTCATTCCGATCCAAGACCTTATCTTCAATTACAACCGAAATCTTTCCTCCTTCCGGCGTGTAGCGGATTGCATTTGTCAACAAATTAATGAACACCTGCGTAATCCGTCTCGCGTCGGCCATCACCGTTACCGGCCTCGTGTTCGAATAGAAGCGCAATTCCAGTCCGTTCTCCTCAGCCTCCATTTTCACATCTTCAACGACTTGTTCAAGTCTTGCCGACAGATCTAGCAGCTTGCATTCCAATGCCAACCGGCCCGCCTCAGCCAACGACAAGACATGAAGATCTTCTACAAGCAGGCCTAAGCGGATCACTTCGTCATGGAGTCTAAGCAGCATTTCCGGAGAGACGTATTGACCTGTTTGTTGAGCATTTTCTAATTTTAGCTGCATGATAGACAGCGGAGTTCGAAGCTCATGTGCGATATCAGCTACTAACCGCCTGCGGGCATCCTCAGCTTCCCGGAGGCGAAGTGTCATGTCGTTGAATGTCTGGATTACTTTACCGTATTCGTCTTTTGATTGTACAGGAACGTTCACGTCCAGATCCCCCTCTGCAACGCGTTCGATAGCAGCAACGAGCTTTCTAAGCGGGATTGTCAGCACCCCCGAAATCCATAAACTGAATAACAGCCCGGTTGCTACAAATAATACCCATTTTCCAAGCCAAAATTGCTGCATCATACCTAAAATGTAAGTCTTCAAGATCTCGATTTGTTCCCCGGGCGCTGCGTTCAAATAAGATGCTCCCATTTCTTCCTTACGAAATTGCTCGAACAAAAAATCAATGTAAAAGTGATTGGTAAGGATATGAAAGCCGCCCAGGATAACAACGAGCACTCCCATGCAGACAAATATTTTTTGGCGTACCGTCAACGTCATGATTGTTCACCGAACCGGTAACCGAAACCGTATACCGTTTGAATATAACGAGGATTGGCCGGATCATCTCCCAGCTTACGGCGAAGATTCCGGATATGGGAATCCATCGTCCTTTCATATCCCATATATTCGTCCGAGAGTGCGGTTTTTAATAATTGAAGGCGGCTGAAAACCATTCCGGGTCTCGCGGCCAATGTGTACAAAATTTTGAATTCCGTTGGTGTCAGTTGGATCTCCTGGCTGTCCTTGAATACCTGACATTTGGCCTCGGAAATGATCAGGTTGTCTCTTTCCAAGAACATCAACCTGTCTTCAGGTCCGCGCAAGCGGCGAAGCAATGCACGAATGCGCGATGCAAGCTCACGTAGGCTGAACGGCTTCGTCAAATAATCGTCTGCCCCAATTTCCAGTCCGACGATTTTATCCGATTCATCCGATCGGGCCGTGACCATAATAATACCGCAATTTGATGTATACCTAATTTCGCGGCATACCTCGATGCCGCTTTTTTCAGGGAGCATCCAATCAAGCACGATGATTTCAGGCCGTTCAGACCGGGCAATCGTGAGCGCTTCCTTGCCAGTACAGGCGGTCAATACCCGAAAACCTTCACTTTGCAGAAAGGTGTACATTTCGTCAAGCATGCCCGGTTCGTCCTCCACAAGCAACAATTTCGTTTCCATTCCAATCACCTCTTTCCAATTTAGTCTGCTTCCAGTGCTGGAGTACACCACTTACCGAAAATTATACCGTGATTTAACATGTTCTGGAAGAAATCCACAGAAAAAGAGGAAGATCTGCATAAGTTCTCGACATTCATTGTTTAAACTGACTGTGAAACGAGAGAAATAGCAATATTCAGTTTGCAAAAACACCAATTAGGAGGAATTATCAAATGAAAATGAAGCTAGTTTCATTCGTAATACTTTGTGCATTTCTACTTGTGCCGACACTGGCCTCTGCTGAAGTGGCAAACAGTAATGTCGGATACGGATTTACCCCCGGGCGACTCTGGGCCACGATGGACGCAGTGGTGGGGCTGATCAGCGCAATCCTCGCTGGGCTTTCACTGGCTCGGTCCAACGGTCGTTTCGGTACCGGCAGCGGGCGACGTGGGGCCATCGTGGCAATGGTGGCGGGGTTAATTGTCACAGCGTACGCTGGGGTGCACGTGACCATATTCCCTGGTGGTCCCGGCACCGGTGACGGGCGAGTCGGGGCCATCATTGCCATAGTGATGGGGTTGACCAGCATGGTCCTCGCAGGGCTGACTTTGGCCCGCTCCCGTCACACCAGCTGACCGGACCTTTAATTGTATGTATAAGCTCTATATGGAATATCCTGTATCCTCGTTCTCTTTATTCTTATTCCAAGACAGTAACCACAGACAGCAAAGAATTTTTGATTTAGCTGAATTCAAAGCACCTGTACATCCGTAACATTTAAACCATAAACATGCACCATGCACGTTAAACAGGAAGGAGAATCTCCCTTGACTGGCAATATTCGCTATTTCATGAAAAACGCATCGACCTATGTTCTTTGGATTCTGGTTGTGGTTTATACAGTGGTTAAACTGGCGAATCAAGTGTTTCCTCTCCACATTCCCATACCGTTCGTGGTTTTGATTACAATCGTTTTTGGGCTGCTCCACGGGGCCATGAGCTACAAATGGAGCGGCATTCTCACTTTTATTGTCATTTGTCTGGTCGTCAGTAATCTCTTAGAAAACACCAGTGTTATGACTGGCTTTCCTTTTGGTCACTACTATTACACCGACGTGATTGGCCCCAAGCTCTTTCTGGTGCCTCTGCTTATCGGCCCTAGCTACTGCGCCATCGGCTACCTCGCCTGGGTGCTTGGCACGGTACTGATTGGTGATATTAATCGCACATCCAGTGCGTTCACCACGTTCGCAGTTCCGTTTATTGCTTCCTTCGCCATGGTAGCCTGGGATTTGGGCTTTGATCCAACAGCCTCGACAATCAATCATTTCTGGATCTGGGAGCAAGGCGGCGGCTACTTCGGGGTGCCACTCACCAACTTCTTGGGGTGGTACTTCACTGTGTATGTAATCTTCCAATTGTTTGCCCTCTTCCTTCGTTTGCGCAGAACTGACAGCAACAAGGAGGAAGAGGCTTTTCCAAGGTCTTTCTACGCTCAGGCTATCATCATGTATGCCGTGACTGGGTTGGGATTTGTTTTGGCCTATCTGTCCGAAAGCAGCAATACACTGGTCACTGACGCAATGGGGGTGGTCTGGCATACAAAAAGCATTGCTGAGGCGGAAGCTACGGTCGGAATCTTTACGATGATCTTCGTGGCATCATTATCATCCGTGAAACTGCTTCAAAGGTCAGCTGTTGCTACTCACAAACATCAGTTGAAACATGATCAGGTGAAACGGCTGCCAGGGAAATCTCTTTAGAGTTAATCAAGTGGGTTGGAACAATTCGTGGATAGTTTACAGAATAATAAATTGGGATGGAATGAAAATGAAATTTAGTATAGTAGCCATAATCCTTTTTGGCCTGTTCATCTTCCCCCTATTCAGTTCAGCTCGAAGTGATGGAAGCATGCAAGAAGAGCGATCTGGAACTTCAGTCTACTCCGAAATAGATGCTTATATTGCCCGTGAAATGAAACGACAACGTCTTCCGGGGCTGGCTCTCGGGATTGTACAGGGTAATCGCATTCTTTACCTTAAGGGATATGGTCAAGCAGATTCATCGGGTCGCCCTGTAACACCTGAAACACCTTTCGGATTAGGTTCGATTGGCAAGTCGATTACCGCTATTGCCGTTCTGCAACTTACCGAATCAGGAAAAATTGACTTAGATGCGCCTATACAGCGCTATCTCCCCACCAATTTTAAAGGGGCAGAGTTTATTAGTGTACGTCAGTTGCTTAATCAAACAAGCGGGTTCACCCAAATCTCAACTTTTAGCAACACGTTGTCAAGTGTCAACAATCAATATCAAGATGCCATAGAGAAAAACGCTTTATCTTATGCTGAAAAGTTTTTAAAGCAAACCAAGCAAACCGAACATCCCTACACTTATTCGAACGCAAATTATGTACTTCTTGGCTATATTGTGCAACGAGTATCCGGCCAGTCCTATGGAGACTATGTAAAGGAACATATTTTCGAGCCCCTGTCTATGCAAGACAGCTACGTTACGCTCGAAGAAGCGGCTGCACACGGACTGGCTACGCCCTACCGTCGGATATTTGGATACAACGTTGCCTACGATGGCCCCTTTGTTTATATTGGAGGGGATTCGCCGGCGGGCTACATGTATACCAGCGCGAAGGACATGAGCCATTACTTGATTGCCCAGATGAATGGAGGCCGATTTGAAGAAGATACCGTGCTCACTTCGGAAAGCATACGTCTAATGCAGACCGAACCTGTTCCGGGAACGTACGCCATGGGATGGTCGTCAGATGATATTAACGGTTTACGGGTTATCGGTTCGCCCGGCGGCTCATTAGGCTTCCAAGCCCAAACTTTTATAGTTCCGGAACAACAACTAGGAGTTATTGTATTCGCTAACGTCCTTGACGCAATCGATGCCGAATGGCCCGATACACATGTTATTACGACTACCCACATTGCCTCCGGGGTCATAAATTTGCTGAATGAACAGCCGATTGGAGAATCAGGTCTAAGCATTTCACAGAAATACATGCTTATAAATGGATTACTATTCATACTCAGCGCATGGCTATTATATACGACAGCTAGAACTGCGAAGCGCTGCCTTGGGCCATGGAGTCCTGACAATTCTAACCATACTAAAATATCTATCAAAGTTATAGCAAGAATTGTACTGAATTTTGCAGGTCTGTTTATGATCCTATTGTTGAGTATGACTCAAGTGGTACCGGTATGGCATATAGCAACCATCTTTCAGCCAGACGTATTCCTATGGCTGAAGATGATGACGGTACTTATGGCACTGAAGGGAAGTATGGAAATTATTCGGTTGGTTCGGTCGATTTGGCATGAAAAACACCAAAGCTGAAATATGGAGAATAAGCGAAAAAATAGAAGTAACATATAAACTTTCTTGGAGAATATTCGTTCAATCCTAAGAATAAAACATCATTTGAGTCTTTACGGACATGATAAAGCCCTCAATATCCTGCTAAGCGAGGAAAATTCAGGGCTTTATGTGAGAGGTTTAAACACTGATGAGAAGATAAAATTTAATGCACATACTGAACACATTAATATAAATTCTTCGGATGAACTAGTTAGATTCTACATCATTATCTTTTATCCTGACTAAAATCTATGTCCATTTGTTTTAAAAACGTAACAATTTACAAATTTTATTCAACTAACCACATTGGTATAAGAACAACCAGCAACTATTCCCCACAATAAAATCCCCTGACATTGTCTTAGGGATTTGCAGCTTTTTTATTCAATTGTATTAGGTAAAAACTTTTTAATTACTCTGGCAATTGGACTTGAGTTGACTTTTGTACTTGTGTTACGGCGGTTAAAGCAGATGAAATTTCATTTGATGCCTGTTTAATCGCCTCCTGGGAGAGTATAGGATCGGAATTTGCCTTTTCAATTGCTTTTGTTAATAATTCCTGGGTGAGTGTTACATTTGCTTTTGCTTGATTTAGTTGATTTACATCAATTTGACTCATAAGAATCTCTCCTTTTATTTTTAATACTTCTATATCATCACCTTACATTTTATTTTTATTAATGGAAAAAACTACAGTCAAAATTGTAGTAGTGTTTAGTATTTCTGGTTTTAATTCTTTTAACTAAGTTAAAAACTAATATTCATTTATATCATTAAAATGTACTAATATTTCTTCTCTAGTTCCCTTCTTAACAAACAAAAAAGGGATTGCCGCAGCATACCCAATCTTCACCCTATTGCCCTTGATAGCTTCAGTACTTTATTTCACAACCTATCCAAAAATTGGGGCAGCAATCCCGAATAATGTATTGTTTATCTGGCATATTAACATAATTGATTGCCATTATTGGTGGTTCTCTTACATTAACAAACCCACTTTTCTCTAATATGTAAAATAATTAATTACATTTCAAAAAATTTATGTCTTTATACTTTACAAACCCTAAGAGAAAAATTTTTATACCATTCTGTTTTTCCCTTTTCTTGTACCATTCTATGGGTTGAATTTTCCTTCCAAACTTTTATGGATTCTAAAGAGTCCCAATATGAAACTGTAATTCCTAACTCCCCATCAAGAGCACTTTCTACCCCTAAGAATCCCTTCTGCTGAGAAGCTAACTCTACCATTTTGTCCGCCATTTTTCCGTAACCTCTGTCACCCTCAGTTCGCTGTGATGCAAAAATTACTGCGTAATAAGGTGGTTCAGGAGTTTTTGCAATTCCACTCATATTTCGTTCCCCCAGGTTCACTGATTTCTTAAATTCTTCCTTTTTCATTATACATTTTATTACACTAAACTTTGTTCCTTGAATAAGAAACGCCAGCGATAGTTTTTAAACAATACTGTCTAAATCTTTTTCAGTAGACATTCTAAACCTTTTTCCTCTAACATAATTTCGAGTTTAGAACGATGCCTTTAAAAATCCACCCCATAATGTCAACTAAGTTGACATTATGATTTATTTTAATTAAAATATAATTAGTGAACTTGGTTAACAATTAGAGTAATGAGAAAAGCGATCATGTTTAATATAGTAGAATTAGTCATCTATGTTGCGCATGGTATCTACAAAATAAAATACCTTAGAAGTAATAGATAAACAGCTTAAAGGTTTAGTTAAACCAAAAATAATGGTATGGAGAAACATGAGTCGATTGTTTTGGAGTGTTGATTTTAGTTAATCATGAACTCCATTAAATCATTTAAAATGTTTCATAGGAATGGAGAATATTGCATGTATGAAAAACTTTATTTTATTTATAATCCGTTAACTGGCTGTAAAGATTGGGTATCTGAAAGAGAATTTAATGTTGGCTCACTAAAGCTGAAAAGTATATTCGGTGTTCTTTATTTTAGCGATCTAAAAATCATGTTACATTTTAATGCCCCTTTCAAGACTGCGATTGTAAAAGAATATAAGTTAGCAAATGAACAATCGATTGCCCTACATCATGTATGCCGATTGATAAATCAAGCGGAGTTGATGGAATTTCTAAACCAGGAAGCGAAAAACAAAGCTCAAGATGATAACAACGATGTTTCCTATCCATCTAGTGTAGAATTGGGAGATGGTTATTTTATTTGGAATGAGCATTTAGGTTGTTATGAACAGGCAGCAGTTTTAACGACGGACTGATGATACCTAATAGGCGTAATAATCCACCTCAAGGGTGGATTATTTTTTTCGGTTAAATGACAGAATGGTTACGGTTAAACCCATTTAATATCCATTCCAACAATTTTCTGGTGCGCGGTGACGGTTCTCATGATCTAAAAGCTGACTCATGTTATAAATTAACCAAATTTCCTCTCGTACAAGCAGACAAAAAGTGAAGCAAAAGAACCGTCCCCATGCCTCATCATTAAATAAGCTGTTTAAAGTATATACGAATATCCAAACAGATTTATTGTACATGCATAGGATAAACATTGAATCTGTTTTTGAAAGGAGCAGCTAAATATTGTCGTTTTTAACGAAGTTTGTTGATGCTTTGCCTCTGCCTTCCGTGATACAACCTGTTGGTTATCGAGACGGTATCCCCTTCTATGAGGTAACGATGAAGCAAGTTAGACAAAAGTTACACAGAGACTTACCGCCTACTACAGTTTGGGGTTATAACGGAATGTATCCTGGTCCTACATTTGAAGTTCTCAGGAATCAGCCTATTTTTGTCAAGTGGGAAAACGAATTGCCTTTTGAACATCTTCTGCCCGTGGATAGAACGGTTCATGGTGCAGAACCCAGCGAACCGTCTGTTAGAACGGTTGTACATTTACACGGTGGACGTGTACGACCGGAAAACGACGGATATCCAGAAGCCTGGTTTACGCGAAATTTCAAGAATTTTGGCACTAAATTCTTGCATGAAGTTTACTACTATCCTAATTGTCAGCGTCCCACAACGCTCTGGTATCACGACCATGCAATTGGGATTACCAGATTAAATGTTTATGCAGGGCTTGCCGGCTTTTATCTGATTCGAGATAAAAAAGAGGAGAAACTGAATCTCCCACGTGGAAAATATGAAATACCGTTAGTGATCCAGGATCGGTCATTCTATCCTAATGGTGAGCTTTTCTATCCATCGCAGCCAGGCCATCAACCACCTCCAGCACAACAGCCGCCTCCACCAATTTTTCCAGCTCCGGAGCCACCTCCACCATTTGATGAAAGTGCATTACCCAATCCATCTGTCGTTCCTGAGTTTTTCGGTAATACTGCTTTAGTTAATGGAAAAGTATGGCCCTATCTTGAAGTGGAACCACGAAAATACCGTTTCCGTATCTTGAACGGCTCTAATGCCCGGTTTTACCGATTACGGCTAAGCTCCGGCCAAGATTTTATTCAAATAGGAACGGATGGCGGCTTTCTAGAGAAACCTGTTAAAGTTTCCAATGCCACAGGGCTATTACTTGCTCCAGGGGAACGTGCAGATGTTATTGTGGATTTTTCAAAACATCGAGGTCAAAAAATCATCTTAACAAACGACGCACCAGCACCATTCCCTAATGGCTCCCCTGATAGCCCTCCCCTTCCGCAAATTATGGAATTTCGAGTTCGTAAAAAACGCTCAAAATCAGATAAAAGTCAAATTCCTAAAAAATTAAGCTGCTTAGAGAGACTCGAACCAAATGGTGTGACGGTTAGACAGAACTTCTTAATGGAAATTGATGATCCAGAATTTCCTGCCCGCTTGAAGCTTTTACTGAACGGTATGGAGTGGAATGAATTACCGATTACTGAAACCCCTTATAATGGTACAGTGGAAGTATGGGAGCTGTACAACCTGACGGGTGACACACATCCCATTCACTTGCACCTCGTCCAATTCCAAATCCTTAATCGTGAACCCATTACAGTAGATGAAAATGGAAATATCGCTATTGTAGGTCCTGCACGTGAGCCAGATCCTAATGAAAGAGGTTGGAAAGATATCGTTCGTGCCAATCCTGAAGAAGTCACTCGTATTATTGCCCGCTTTGGACCATTTACTGGAATCTATCCTTGGCATTGTCATATCCTTGAACACGAGGATCACGAAATGATGCGTCCGTATGAAGTACTCCAAAATCCGAATTTCGACCCGTGCATTCCGATTCCAGAAATGTGTCCGGATGATTCGTTTACTCAATGCTGTCAAGAGGAATACGAACAATGTGGATGTAAAGAAGACCATGATGAGTCCAGTTCCCATTATGAATCGAGTTCCTATGATGAGTCCAGTTCCTATGTTGAATCCAGTTCCTATGATGAATCCAGTTCCTAGAACCACGTTAATAATATCAAGGAAATGCGATAAAGAAAGACTAGCTTAAAAATCGGAGCTAGTCTTTTCATATTTCTTAATTACTGGAATGCTGCCCTCTAATTTGCCGACAATCCCCCTCTTTATAATTCACAATAAGTGGCTAAAAATTTTTAAAGCTTTTATTTGTATAAAAGAATCTAGGTTTTCAGCAGATGAAGTTAAAAAACAAGACGGTACCCCTTGCCTCAGTTTTTGAGGCAGAAGAACCGTCCCTGTGCTTCCTTATCTAGATTCTAACAATCTTTTAAATTCAACAAAGTAATCCAACGTTTCTGGATTGTTCAGGGAACCCAAGTTAACAGCTTGCTCAATAGGTACACCCATTAATATTTTTTTAATCGGCACCTCTATTTTCTTGCCGTTCAGTGTTTTCGGCAGTTCATTTACAGGAAAAATTTCATTCGGTACGTGCCTTGGAGAACAGTTTTGCCGAATGGATTGATTAATTCTAGTTTTCAATTCATCTGTAATGCTGAAGCCTTCCTTTAAAACGATAAATAAAGGCATGTATGATTGTTCGGCGCTTATTGGAATATCTACAATTAAACTATCGATTACTTCTGGAATACTTTCAAGAGCACTATATATTTCACTTGTACCCATTCGAATACCTCCACGGTTAATCGTCGCATCTGAGCGGCCGTAAATGATCGCCGATCCTCTATCGGTAATCTCGATAAAATCCCCATGTCTCCAAATATCAGGGTAAACATCAAAGTAACTCTCTTTATAGCGTACTCCATTCTTATCATTCCAAAAATAAATGGGCATGGACGGCATCGGTTCGGTTACCACAAGTTCACCGATTTCATTGATCACTCCTTCTCCCGCATCATTAAATGCCTTCACAGCTGATCCCAAAACACGAGCTTGAATTTCCCCGGAATAAACAGGCAGGGTCGGGCTTCCCCCCACAAACCCGGAACAAATATCTGTTCCACCGCTAGTAGAAGTCAGCCATATATCTTCTTTTACATACTCATAAACCCAGTCAAATCCGCTTTCAGGCAGTGGTGAACCTGTAGAGCCTATGCTTCTTAAATGAGAAAGGTCAAATTGTTCTTTTGGTTTAATTCCTGCTTTCAAACTGGCCATTAAAAAGCTGGCACTGGTGCCAAAGGTTGTCATTTTTGTAGATTCGGCAAGGCTCCACAATGTTTCATCATTTGGGTAGCTTGGATTTCCATCATACAAAACAATGGCCGCGCCTGTCAGTAACCCGCTAACGGTTACGTTCCACATCATCCAGCCTGTTGTGGTGTACCAAAAAAAACGATCGCCCTTCTTAAGATCCACTTGAAGACCGAGGAATTTTAGATGCTCAAGCAGGATTCCCCCCTGACCTTGTACAATCCCTTTAGGTTTTCCGGTCGTACCTGATGAATATAGGATCCAGAGTGGATGATTAAAAGGCACCGGCTCGAATGTTAAAATGGCATCATCATTATCAGAAATAACCTGCTCCCAAAGGACTGTATTATTCAACTCGGATATTTCCGGTTGCGTTTCTAGATAGGGAACTAGAATTGTCTTTTTTAGTGATGGAAGGTCAGCTTGTATCTTTTTGACAAGCTCCAACCGGTCATATCTCTTACCCCCATACTGATAGCCATCAACAGCAATCATGACCGTTGGTTCAATTTGCTTAAACCGGTCAATGACACTTTGAATGCCAAATTCAGGTGCACAGCTCGACCAAACAGCCCCAATACTAGCACATGCCAGAAATGAAGTTAACGTTTCAGGAATGTTGGGTGCATAGCCTACGACCCGATCCCCACTTTTGACCCCTAATGACTTTAAATATGTAGCTATTGCAGCTGTTTTCTTTCTTAGTTCAGCCCAGGTAACTTCCTGAACTGGACGAATCTCGGATTGATGAATGACAGCAGCTTTTTCTGGATCTTCATTCCTGAATACATGCTCTGCATAGTTTAAAGTGGCTCCCTCAAACCATTTTACGTTTGGCATTTTATTTCCGGATAAAACAGAAGTGTAATCTGTTTCTGATTTTATATTAAAAAACTCCCAAATAGCTGTCCAAAAATTTTCAATTTCTGTTACAGACCAATCCCACAATTGATTGTAATCTTCAAATTTCAGCCCTCGATTTTCCTCCAGCCACATCATAAATTTCTTTATATTCGACTGATTTATCGTTTGTTGGGAGGGCTCCCAAAGCAACTTCCCTTTCAGCATTTCCGTTTCCAATCCGATCCCTCCAATTAAAGATCAAACTATGAATCAATGTAATTTCCTATAAAAAATTCACTATCTTACTAGGAGTCCAATCCTACCCCTTTAAAAAATCAGCTTCCCGCTTTTCAAGAAAGGCAGCGATCCCTTCTTTTCCCTCTTCACTGTTTGCTCTTGAAGCGAGCAGCAAGGATTCCTTGCTCATTTGTGATTCTAATGTTTCTTGGAGCGAATGATAGAATAATTTTTTCGTTTCGCCGTATGCATTCATCGGTCCTTTTGCCAAGCTTTCTGCAACGCCTAGGACAACCTTCCATAATTGGTCATCAGGAACGACTTGGTTGACAATTCCCCAGTCACATGCCTCTACTGCAGTTAACTGTCGATTCGTATACATTAACTCAAGTGCACGACGCATCCCGACAAGACGAGGTAAAAAATAGCTGCCTGATCCATCAGGTGTTAATCCAATTCGGTTATAAGCCATCACGAATTTAGATTTCTCCGATGCATAGACTAAATCACATGCGCAGGCAAGACTCATTCCTGCGCCTGCTGCTACTCCATTAACCGCCCCAATGAACGGTTTATTCATTCTTGCAAAAAAGGAAATCGCTTGATGTAAGTATGCAGTTACAGATTTCAGATGAGAACTTATTTCGTCCCCTTCCTTTGCGAAACTTTTTAAATCACCGCCAACTGAAAACTTATTACCCGCTCCAGTGATCACCACTACTCTAATATCATCACGCTCGGAACAAACAATCGCTGCATACATTAATTCCTTGGCCATTTGCAAATCCAGTGCATTTCCTACTTCCGGACGGTTTAACGTGACAATTCCAACATGGTTTTCAACGGATAAACTAACAACTTTATTTTCCAAATCGATTCCTCCCTAAACCTAATAGTTTAATTGTTTTTTCAAAATCAGACCCTCTCAATAATCATGGCAATTCCTTGACCGCCGCCAATGCAAAGGGCAGCTAAGCCATATTTTAAATTCCTTTTCTTCAGTTCAAGCGCTAAAGAATAGGTAATTCTCGCACCACTTGCACCAAGAGGGTGTCCCAAAGCGATCGCTCCCCCGTTAACATTTACTTTTTCCTGGTTAATTCCCAATTCCTTTATGACGGCTAATGATTGCGCCGCAAAGGCCTCATTCAATTCAAATAAATCAATGTCAGCCAAGGTTAAGCCTGCTTTTTCTAATGCCCTTTTGCTTGCTGGTACAGGTCCAATCCCCATGATTTTTGGATCAACTCCTGCTACTGCCCAGGAAACAATTTTCGCTAACGGATTTAAACTATTTTCAATGACGTAGTCTTCTGAAGCTAATACGACCGCTGCAGCACCATCGTTAATTCCACTGGCATTACCCGGCGTTACTGTACCGTCTTTCTTAAAAGCCGGTTTTAATTTTGTTAAACCTTCTAAACTGACACAATCTCTAATATGTTCATCCACTTTAATAATTGTTTCTTTTCCTTTTTTATCATGGATGATAAAAGGAACTACTTCTTCTGCGAAGCGCCCTTCATCTCTTGCTTTTCCAGCCTTTTGCTGCGAGGTAACCGCAAACCGATCCTGTTCTTCTCGTGAAATCTTATACTTTTCTGATAGATTCTCTGCGGTCATCCCCATCCCGCAGCCGACATATTGATCAATTAACGTTTCCCAAAGCATGTCCACCACCACTGGTGCCTTACTAGGGGAGCCGAACCGCGTTCCTTTTAAGATTTGCGGAGCTAAACTCATATTCTCGGTGCCACCAGCCACAATGACCTTTGCTTCCCCTAATTCAATAGACGTTGCCCCTGTTACCATAGCCTGTAATCCTGAACCGCATAACCGATTCAAGGTAAGGGCAGATGATGACTCCGTTAAGCCGCTTTTTAACCCAATATGTCTGGCCAGATAGGCGGAATGTGCTCCGGTCTGGACAACATTTCCAAATACAATTTCATCCACATCGGAAGCAGGTATACCACTTCTTTCAAGTGCCCCTTTAGTTGCCGCCACGCCTAATTCAAGATCACTAATATCCTTTAATGAGCCTCCATACGTCCCAAAAGCTGTTCTTGCTCCATCAACTATATAAGTTGTCATGGTTTCTCCTCCTGTGCATTCATTTTTTCTTTTATTTCTTCTTTCTATATGTAGAATCCTGCAATTTCATTTAGAAAAAAAAGGGGGACGAAATAGTCATCTTATCTTGACCTATGTCCCCTGCGTTAATAAAAATTCATGTAAATAACCAATATTATAGTAATTTTATTTTTTCATAGTGCCCTGCATGTGGAACGTGTAAATAATAAGGGCCAATTATAGACTTCATTTCCTGATAATCTATTGAATTTTTAAACCCTGTTACATGGTCATCTACTGATTCCCATTTAATTAAAACCAAATATTTATTTTCTTGCTCCATGCATCGGTGTAGTTCATTTCCTAAGCAACCCTTTGCAGACGAGACGATAACGGCCGCCCTTTTAAAAGCGTTCTCAAATTCCTGCTCCGTTCCCGGTTTCACTTCAATCAACATGATTTCTTGTACCATAAAGTTGGATCCCCTTAAAGAAACTTTTTATACTTTAGCCAAATCCAATTCAAACTCTGTTCCCCAAGCACTCAAAGCTTCCCAAATCTTTGGTTTAAGCGGAAGTACCTCATGCCATGGACGAGGCTCAAAGATCCCAAGCTCTGGAATAAACACATCCATATCAATATACAACTCCACAACATTTTCTTCCGGATCATGATGATAAGTCGCAATATTATGTCCTGCAGTATGGCGGGAAGGACCCCAAAGAGTTGGACGCCCCTGCCTGGCCAATAAATCTGAGCTTACATACTGATGACTTGCATCCTTTAATTGGAAAGCAATATGGTGTAAACGTGTCTCATCGGAAGCAACAACATTTAATACATGATGATCCGTGTTGCATGTTAAGAAATTAGCGAAGCCTACTCCAATTTGGTCAGTAAATGAGAAGCCTAATGCATCCCGGTAAAATTCAATGGTCTCCTGAAAGTTCTTCGCATAAAATGCCACATGCCCTAATTTAAGGGGAACAATGCCTGAAGAACCAAAACCAACAGCTGATTGCTCCATCTCTGTAAATAATTCAATGACATTACCGGCTGGATCCTGTAATTCTACTAATCTTGAAACACCCGGTTTGGCGTCTATTTTCAAGCTAGAAGCAATACCTTTTGAATGTAATTGCTCCTGTACTTCTTCTAAAGTGAGTTTCCCATCTAATTGGTAGCCATATCTGCGAACCGCTTTTTCTTCTGCTGGCGTGATCACAATATTATGATGGTCGAAACCGTTACTTAAATAGGTAACTCCGTCCTTCTCCTCTGTAATCCGATATCCCATTGTATTGGTATAATACTCGACCATGGTTTGACTGTTTTTTGCAAAAAAATCCAAGTACACTAAACGAAATATTTTTACGGTTGACATTGCGGATTCCCCCATTAGGTTTATTTTTTAAAAATTGATAATCCTAAATTAATATTTTTTTAATAAAATATTGTATAATGTACTTCTAGACTTTCCCAAGTCTACCAACTGTTTCTGGTTTGCCCCAAACAAATCAGAAACGAATCATAAAGGATGCCCGTCCTTTATGATCATTCGGCAGCTGTCTTAGAAGTGTATGGTTATCTAACAGCTGCCTTATTCATGAACTGTCCCATTTGTTTGATTAAATCTTCAACTACTAAGGATAATTCAGCCAATTTTACAGCGCCCCCAAACATATAATAATCAGGGCGGACCACAACAGCCTCTAAGCCAGTTGTATGAAAATACTGTTTGTATTTTCCTTCAATATCTAGTACCTGATTAGCTGATTCTATTTGTGTATCGTAGGCTTCAGAAACTGTTATAAATTTTGCACCTATGTTCTCAAGGAAGGTGATCTGTTCCTCCTGTAAAACGTTCCTAGGGTCACCGACTGGACTCATAATCATCCACCCATTTCCAACAACATCATCAAACAATCCAGTCTTGCCCTGATAGTTTACCTGACTCTGAAAAGATAGTTTTCCCGTGTAATCCCCTGGTTCCCCTAGAATGCCATCAGTCAAAAATGGAAATTCTGGCATAGGCGGCACCTTGCCGGTAAAGAATGCCTCATCCCTTTGTGCAGCAGCCTCTGGATCGGTTACACAAATCACTTTTCCTAAAAACAAGGCTGCTTCAACCACATCACGATTATGTGGTTTCCGTTCTTTCGTATACATATCGAGGAAGTTGTTATCCACTTTTCCACTTAAGACCAAATCAAGCTTCCAAGATAAATTCTTGGCATCACGAAGTCCTGCACACATCCCTTGACCCATGAATGGCGGAGTTAAGTGGACAGCATCGCCAGCCAATACCAGTCTGCCTTTTCTCCATTCATCCACCCATAAGGCTTTAAATGTATAAATCGCTTGCCGTTCCAAAACAGCATTCGCAGGAGTAATATCCCACGGCTCCAATAACTTCCATGCCACTTCTTCCTTATTTAGATCTTCCTTTGTTTCTCCTGGAAGGGCCATGAATTCCCAGCGCCTTCTTCCTGGACCACCTGAAACAACTGTAGTGGGACGAGCTGGGTCACATAGTTGTAAATTCATTGGTTTCCATTCCCTCTCGGTCTGAGGAATGATATCAACCACAAGCCAATCTGCTACAAATCCAAGATCTGTGATCGTATGTTCCATATTTCTTCGGACAAAACTATTAGCCCCATCACAGCCAACCACATATTTGGCATGGACTTTGGTTTCTACTCCCTGCAAATCCTTTACAACTAACTCTACATGGTCATCAAATTCATTTAATGCAACAGCTTCTTTTCCCATATTCACGTCTACTGTTGCCTGTTGGCGGCAGGCTTTGTCCAATAACCCTTCGAGCTCCGGCTGATTAAAGAATAAATGACCCGGCCATCCCGAAACCCCAAATTCAGAAAAGTTCAATTCTAAAAGAGTTTTCCGCTCAGCATTACACCAGGTGTATAAATCGTTGGCAACCTCTGTGATTCTCTCAATTTCACTTGAAGGAATAACCGATTGTAGAATCCGAGCAATTTCATCATCAAAATGAACGGCTCTCGGCAACGGATATTCGTGAGAAAATCTTTCATATATGCCAACCTTCCATCCTTTTTGTCCGAGCAAGGTGGCTAATAGCTTTGATACAGGACCATAACCGACAATAGCAACATCATGAATTTCTTGATTCATCTACCAAACCCCTTTTCAACTATTAATAATTGGATGAACCCTTCGTGTAAGCGGATACATTTAAAACAACTAGGCTCTGTTATAACTGAATGTTGATTTTACTGAGTTTGAAAAATAAACGGAAGAATTCCGTGTATTTTGGGAAATACTCTTATTTCCTTAAAAATAAAGGAAGTTTTTCCGGTTATGTCATCTAAATCTTTGGATTTTGTGTTATTTAGAGCAGTTAATCGAAATATCTTCGCTTATCTCTGCTTTTTAAGCTTCCTCTTTATACAATAGCCGTAAATTCTTCGCCTAAATTTTCATACCTACACGAAAATCAACCATGAATAATAACACTTATGATGCTTTTCAAAATGTAGTGCAAATTGGGTTAAAATAAAGGAAAGCTGGGATCAGGATGATTAGAACGACTTATGTAATTCCCAGCAATATGTGATAAGTAAATTAGGAAATGGCAACTTTACTTGGTACTACTTTGTTTACTTGCTCACCAAGGTCGATGGTTCCATCTGCACTTCTGATTTGGCAGCGAATCACGTCACCATCTTCAAGATATTTACCATTGTTTATTTGGCTTTCCACAAGTAAATCTAATTTCTGTTGGTATGGCAGTGCTAGGCTTGAAATTTGACCAAGTACATCTGGAGAGAGATTTAAGGCGACACCCCCTGTTGTACCGGTAATAATTAAATCTCCTTTTGATAGATTCATAATTTCTGATAGTTCAGTAAGTGTCTCTGCTGGTTTGAAAAGCAGTTGGTTCGTGTTGGCCGATTGGCGCAGCTCATCATTGACAAAACATTTTAATTCAAGGTCATGAATGAGAGCGATTTCATCTTTGTCTAATAAGTATAGGTACGGCCCTGTAGGTCCAAATGTTCGGTAGCTTTTCCCTTTTAACCATTGACCTTCGCAAAGCTGGACATCCCTTGCAGATACATCATTCATAATGACAAGACCCCCAACATATTGATGAAGGGTTTCATCTGTCACTTCTACGGCTTGGGAAATCTCAGTTCCTAAAACTAATCCTAATTCAATTTCATAGTCTAATAGCTGCACATGTGATGGTCGGATAATTTCCGAATACGCTCCACAAAGTGAGCTATCTGCCTTGCCAAAAATCAGGTTAAACGGCGGGCGCGTTGCTTCCAAGCCAGCTTCAGCACGGTGAGAAGAATAATTTGCACCTTGGCAGACAATTCTTGCCGGCTGTGTTACCGGGCTTAGGACCGTCACTTCATCTAATGAAACAGTCTCACCAGTTCCACTTTCTTTTACTTGTCTAGCCTCTTCTACACCTTCTTCTAAAAATTGTGCTAATGAGCTATAAGAATTTTTCAGGGCAAGAATTTGATTGTTTGAAACAACTCCCCAATTCTCTTTACCATCCTTTTCGAATCTTACAACTTGTAATCCCATTTTTTTGCTCCTCTCTAAGTCGATCTATTTTTTAGTAAAAAGTTAGCTTTAAAACCCATATATTTTTTCTAAAATACTTTTCACACGTAAGATTAATTCCGTCATTTTTTGTCGGGCCAACTCTTCATCCCTTGCCATGACGGCATCGTAGATAGCACGGTGTCTATCCAGCACTTCTTTTGTTGGCGTATCATAAGGTGATTCCGGAAAATCCTTGGCAGCCTGTATCGTTTTTTCGCGGCTTTTAACTAGTGCTTTTCGAAGTGTTTTAACTGTGTTAATAATGAGATCGTTGTAGGAAGCCTGCAGGATTCTTTCATGAAAATCATAATCCGCACTTGCCCAGGCCTTTTCATCCCCAATTGATTGCTCCAGACGCTCAAAAGCATCAGTTATTTTCATCATGTCTTGATCAGTTGCCCGTTTAGCCGCCAATGCTGCGGCCGTCGGTTCAAGGCCCAATCTCACTTCTGTCAAATGCACTAAAAAGTCGGTATTATTCTCGTCCTCTACGACCCAAGTTAATACATCAAGATTCCACCATTGCCAATCAGAACGGGGAAGGACAATCGTCCCAGCTTTTTGGTTGGATCTCACAAGCCCAAGTGTTGATAATCCTTTAAAGGCTTCACGAACTACGGTTCGACTTACCTCATATCTTTCACTTATATCTTCTACCTTTGGTAATATCTCACTTTGAGCGAATTCCCCTGTTACGATTTTCTTTCCAAGCTCATGGACTAACTGATCACTTCTATTTTTCATTTTGAAACCTCCTCCTCCCCTAGCATGGCTTTTCACCTTCAAAATAGAATACATAATATGAAATTGGTTTGGAGGTTATTTTGTAAAATAAACCGTGTCGGTGCTATTAAAATTGTAATTAAACACCTGCCTTTTTAAAGGGTATGCCTGAAACAAGAAATATTAAATATTACTTATCTGAATATTATAATAAATAATATTTATTATGCCGTCAATATTTTTTTTAAGAGTCATTATTAATTTTTTTTGCAGCATCCAATCGGAAATGACGGCAGATTTGTATAAGGTAACCAATCTTTTGGACTTCCAAAAACCAATATCGAGGCATGAGAACCGTCCGAGACTACTGAGAAGCAATAAGCCGCCCTATTCTGCCCGTGAGCACAAAAAAGGTTGCAAACCGGTAAAAATTATACCTTCTATTCTGCCCGTGAGCGCTACAATAGTGCCTCACCGGTAAAAATAAGCCTACTATTCTGCCCGTGAGCACAAAAAAAGTTGCAAACCGGTAAAAATAATACCTTCTATTCTGCCCGTGAGCGCTACAAAAGTGCCTCACCGGTAAAAATAAGCCTACTATTCTGCCCGTGAGCACAAAAAAAGTTGCGCACCGGTAAAAATTAGGCCAGCTATTCTGCCAGTGAGCGCTACTAAAGTGCCTCACTGGTAAAAATAAGCCTGCTATTCTGCCCGTGAGCACAAGAAAAGTTGCGCATCGGTAAAAATAAGGCCTTCTTATTCATCCTGTAAGCCAAAGAAAATAGCGCTCCAGCTTCTTCTTAGGATGTGATTTTCAGCGGTCTCGAACCGTCCCATGCCTCATTTTCTATACAATCGGTCGAAACTTTCAAAAATCAGCTCCAAATTGGAAATAAGAGAGGATAATTTGCAGTTTTCGGGGGCTAATTCAGCACCAAATTAGAAATGAGTCGATTCGCTGAATTAGAGAATTCCCGCTATGGTAGAGATACCCGGGAATACAATGGAAATGCGCGCTTTCCTGAAAGGGTACACCGTTGGAAAGCTTCGAACAGTTAGCAGAACAATATAAGCCGATGATCCACAAGATCATCCACTCTCTTCGTCTTTATACAGACCTGGAGGAGTTTTACCAGCAGGGCCTTATTGCTCTTTGGGAGGCAAGCCAAAGATTCAATCCGGAAAAAGGGAATTTTACTAACTATGCTTATACGTTTATTAGAGGCAGCCTGCTTACGGAACTCAATAAAATGGCGAAGTTTAAGGAAATAAGTATTTGTCCAGCCGAAGAATTCTGGGTAATGGTTGCCGATTGCCAGCAAGACCTATCTTCAGAAAAAGAGATTCTATTAACCTACGCGCAAAGGCTGACACCGAATCAACGGAAATGGCTTCTGTACACCATCCATTCCGACCTATCAATCAGAGAAATTGCTGATAAGGAAGGTGTTACTGTATCAGCAGTGAAGCAATGGCGGGAAGGTGCGCGTAAGAGATTGAGGGAGTTAATCACAAACTGAACTCACGTCCTTGTCTGTTCGCTAATATGTAATTGGAATTAATATACGGTATTTATGTCTTATACTTTTGAATGTAAAAAGCCGAAAATATGCAAGAATGAATAAAAACTTGCGTATTCTTCGGCCTATTGATAATTGCTGATATTTCGATAAGTTTTTAAAAATATTATAAAATGAATAAACGCAAAGAAAGGATAGCTTAATGACTATCCCTTAAATTCTCCATTGACTCCCGTTAAATCAATTTGTTGTCTGTTTTTATTGAGTGTCTTCGTCGCTTTTGTACTCCAAAATATCACCTGGCTGACAATCCAAAGCCTTACATATCGCTTCTAATGTTGAAAACCGAACCGCTTTTGCTTTCCCATTCTTCAGAATAGAAAGATTCGCCATAGTAATTCCAACCCTCTCCGAAAGCTCGGTTACGCTCATTTTTCGTTTTGCTAACATCACATCAATATTAATAATAATTGCCATATCCTCCACCTCAGACCGTCAAATCATTTTCTGATTTTATGTTAATCGCTTCTTGTAGAAGCCGTTGGAGGATAGCAGCAAAAACGGCGATAACCAACGATGCAAAAATGATGATGAGTCCCACTAATCCAATAGGAGGGTCAACTTTCTTCGCTATAAAATGAAAGAGTGGCATACCTAATACATACAAACCACTGATTGTAATCGCACACCACTTTATGTTCTTTAACGCCTTTACAGATATTTCCGAGAACGCTGTGTTCACGTCAATGTACCGTAAAAGGGTGAAAGCCTGATAGAGAGCAAAGTAATAAGGCACAGCCGCTCCATACATCACGATGAAAATGAGATATTTCATTGGGGCAATATTTGGATACAATGCTGCTGCAAAATTCGCCAAACGGGGCACTAAAAATATACATAAAGCAAGCACTGCAATTCCAGCCAGAAAAATAATTACCTTTAAGAAAGTGGTTGAACCTCGTTCACCATTCATTTAAAACACCTCACTTATTTAATAATAACATGATTTTAGCACATGATTTATCGTCTTACAATAAATTAATATTGTTTTTTATTGTATAATTATTGGTTAACAGAACATCCTTTTTATTTAAAGTAAAAGGATACCTAATCGTTGTGCGGATGTTAACTTTTTGCTACCCATTTTCATTGGTCGGCAGATGTTAACATTCTTATATACATAAACCGCTAATCTCTTACCATCGGCTTCATAGTATGTTGGATATACATAAAAGAAAGTATTTCGAGTCTTCCCTTCCATAATGTATGACTAGATAAGAGTTTATCCTATAACAACAAGACAAAAGGCGATGCGGACTCCCGCATCGCCTTTTACTTCTCTAAATTAAACTTCATTTGTTTTTCTTCTGACTAACCAGGTTATACCACCAATGGTGATGATCAAAATTCCGATAAGAATGATGTTAAAAGTATTGGTAGCTGTTGAAGGCAACTGACTGCCATGTGCTGCCGGTTTCTTGTCAGGGTCCTTTGCTGCTGGACTTTTTCCTTTTCCTAAGTCATCTGGCTTAGATGTAACAGGGGAAGTGCCATCGTTACCTCCTGGAATATTTCCCTGATCATCTCCCGGATTATCTCCTGGAACGGATGGTTCTGCCGGTGCGGCACTTTCATCCTTTCCTTTTGTAAAGGTCCAGATATCTGAAACAGCTTTTCCGGTATAGCCATCTTCTGCCACGGCATACCAAGAATAGGACTGATTTTCCGTTAATCCTTTCCACTCGGTTTGGACAATCGAGCTGCTCGGGATATTTTCAACCTTGCCGATTTCAGTATCGGTATACACATTGACTGTAAAATAGTCAGTAGCAACGCGTTTTAGCTGCGGCTGCAGGTCTACCTCTAAATTTCGCTCATCCTTTTCGGGGAATTGAGTTGGATCATAGAAATTATAATTGTCTAAATACGGTGAATACGTATTGACCATTATTTTATTATTTTTTTGGTCAAAATGAAGCAGCTTCATGTATCCTTGGCCGCCCTCAGGTCCGCCCTGGTAGTCTCCAAGCATTTGATATACTTGGCGGTCCGGTATGCCATCGCCATTATCGTCGATGGCATCAACCAATGTTTCCGAATCATGATAATGACCGCTAAGGACGGCGATAACATTTTCATTTGGCAGCACGAGTTGATTATAAATCCGACTACCTAATGGACTGCGGTTGCCTGAAACAAGCAGATATTCATGGAAGCTCAGGATTGCTTTACGATGTGGATACTGTTTCAAGACATCACTCATCCATTGAATATCTTCATCTTCCACTCCCCAGCCCATGTACAGCATGATATAGTCATTTCCATTAGCAGAGATTAAATCATAGTGGCCGCGGTTATTTTTATACGATTCACCATAGTACGGCTTGTCCTTAAATCGGTCCTCGCCAAACCATTTATAATATTGGGTATAATCACCTGTCTTATGATCGACATCATGATTTCCCGCCAAGACACCATACGGAATATGATTGTCATCAAGCACTTTCATAGACCGGTCGGCATTTTGCCATTCGTCTTCCATGTGGGCTTTGTCAACAATATCACCGGTATGGAAGACATATTTGATTTTCATCTCATCCTGCTTCTCGGCAATCCAATTTGTCATTCGTTCATAAATATGCGGATAGCTTTGTGCATAATATTGTGTGTCTGACATCCATACAAATGTATAATCATACTGGTCTGGTGACGCTGGAATTTCGTCCTGGATTAACACATTAATCTTATGATCCTTAACAAAATCGCTGACCGCCACATTGCCTTTCAATTCAAAGTCTTCATCCCCGGCGATTTTATATTGAATCGTCGTCCAATCGCCAAGCTTATGATTCCATGCATACATGGCTACCTTTCTGCCCAGCAACGACTTTCCTTTCCATTCCAGTTCGACAAGGTCCGTTTCGTCAATAGAAGCATCCACATTTACCTCAAACCGCTGATATGGAAATTGCGTTGCTGAGTCCGTCACTAAATATTGCTGATCCTGCCTCGAAACGAGCGAAATATCATCTGCCGTAAAGGCTTGCTCGCCCGCTGGAACCATTGTTTTTGGCGGTTCCGTATCTGCTGCATTTTTAAATGCCTTAACACGGTCGGACTGGCTGACATCATATTTAAACCCTTTATAGAAAGTAACGTCCAAATCATCGTCCGTTGGATCGGTTACTTTAACCTTTAAAGAAGGATTGCCATTAACCGGAGTAGAACTCCCGTCCGTTGGTGAAACAAGCTCAGGTTTGTTTGGATTTTCATTCACAACCGAAAAACGAATGAGCTTCTCTGCTTTGTTTCCTACTTTATCAAAGGCTGTAATAGTCAGCTTATGTTCTCCAGGAGCCAGCTTGGATGAGGCTGTTTCATATGGTACTGTAATTTCCTGATCATCCAGCATGACTTGAAGTGTTTGCACCCCGGCAATAGCATCAGCTGCATCGGCTTCGATGGTAAACTTGCCTTTGTAATCCTTTCCGTCCTCAAGGTTGGTAGACAGCACCGGTGCGGTATTATCCACGTTTACTGAGGCGGTTACTTCCCCATCAGAGTCTTGCACTTTTACAATATGCTCACCGTCGGCAATCTTCGTGGTATCCCATTTGTATGATTTGGAAGATGCATGATCCGCTGTAATCGTAAACGTAAAATCTTCAAACGGCCTGTAAGTTCCGTCATCCCCCATATCATAAACCTTTGTAGGATTATTTTTCACAGGGTCTCGTAAAATTGTACCATCTGCCAAAACTAACCTTACATTTCTAATATCAAAATCATCACGATTTTCTTCGGATTCTTCCAATTGAAATGGTGATGCCTTATTGCCGGAACGAATGGTAATCACATTATCTCCAATTCCAAGGCGATCGGCATCAATAGGTACTGTGATCGTATCCCAATTTGTAATGGTATCATCAAAAATCCGGATAATGTCATCCCCCATGGTGACGCCATTTTGGAAAAAGAGATCCACACCGCTTGCTTCAAAAGCGAAATAGGCATCATGTTCTAGGGATTGGTAGGTATCTTCGGCTACCTCAGTTCCATCGATAAAAAACTTCACTTTGTCCGGTGACTCCGTCTTGGATGTTCCTTTAAGTATCTTTTGTTTTGAAACAATTTCATTCGAATTCACATTTAGTCGCAAGCTTGAATCGTCAAGATCACTTGTTACGTTGATTTTAAACGTCTCACTTGCCACTTCATTGGCACCATCTGAAACAAGAAAGTAATATTCCACGTATTGATTCCCAATGATTTCAGGAGAGTAGATCGTATGATGATACATCATATCATCGAAATCTTCTACTAACAGTACCTGGGTGAATTCCTGTTGATGGTTGGGACGATAAAATAATCGGACTGTTTTTACTTCCCTATCATCAGAAGCATCGGCAACAATTTTAATGTTTTCCTTTTGATTCACTTTTGTTTCTTTTGTCATGTTTTCAATTACAGGCTTGATCGTATCATCACTTATGTGGACAGGCTTTGCCGGGACTTGGGATGATTCAACCGCTCCCGGTGTGGCATTTTTGACACCAGCGCTTATTTTAACCATTTTCGTCGATCCATCAAGCGGGTACTTATAGAAAATCCCTTTGTCCGGCTTGGTATCAAGGACATTGGATTCCTCATTATAGTAAGCAACGGCGATTTCCTTTTTCGTATTGGTTGCCACAACGAGGCCTCTTGTCGATGCATTAGCCATCCCTGCACTATAAATCTTAACGAGATCTTTGTTTTCTACTAAGCTTGAACCATAGTTTGCATTAAAGTCAGCAACTGTTTTTTGCGTGTTTTGTTCATTAATAATCCAGAAGACGAGCGTTTTTTGAGAAGGAACCACCACATCATCCGGGATGGATGCCCAAATAACGTCTGTTGATGGATCGGTGCCGTACCTATACTGAATCTTGTAATCCTTAAAGTTTACATCTTTATCCGTATTATTATAGATTTCAATAAATTCATAGCCATCCGCTGATCCAACATTCGTGGAATCCGGTACAACTTCAGTTACTAAAAAGTCGGGAAGCTTTTGAAAATCTACGTTGGGTTTCTTCACCGTAATGAGATTTTCTTCCGTCTTTGAACTATTTGTCCCGTCGGAAGCTTCGATATAGTATGTAAGATTGGACTCTATATTTACACCCGGGATTTCCGCGGAGTATTTAGTGGAATCATCCTTACTTGCATTCATCGAAATCGATGTAAAGGTTTGTTCTCCCATTGTTTTATAATAGAGAGTGACAAATGGCTTGGCGATGTTGTCTGTTACCGTTGCTTCAATTTTTATAGGTGTATAAGCATCACTCCCGGTTACGGGTGTATGCGTAATGACAGGTGCTTCCATATCCACAGGAGTTTCATCGATATTTACGGGCTGAACTGGAACCTGCACGCTTTCAATGGTTCCAGGTGTCGGTGGAGCGAGGACACGGTATTTTTCCATCTCAGTTCCCGATATCGGATATTTGTATTCAATCCCTGCTCCATTGTTATCATTTTCATTCCCTAAATAGCTCGCAGATACAATTTCCGTCCCAGCCATGTCTTTAATCACAAGGGCACGCAACCCGCCGTTTGCAAAACCGGGGAACACATCTTTAAACTCGACAACTTGATCAGCAGTTAAATTCGAGCCAAAATTTCCATTAAAGTCTGCTAATGTATAGTTTCCATTATTGAACCAATAGACAATCGATTGCTGTGGTTCCAACGTAACGGAAGGGACATGGAAAGGCAATTCCTTTCCTGTGTCAGTATATTTATAAACAAATGAATATTTCTCTAGTGAAAGTGGTTTATTGGTATTGTTATAGAGTTCAATATACTCGTAATAATCCGTTCCTGCCCCTTTAGAATTTGGAGAAAGCTCGGTAATCAATATTTGAGGAAATTGATTAAAATCTTCCCCTTCTTGAATCACACTATCAATTTGATTTGCCGCTGATGGATTCGGCAGATCTTCCTGCTGCGGGCTGGATTCAGGTGCAGCATTAACAGCCGGGGTATCCGCCGTTTGTTCGATTAGCTGACTGTTATCTAGTTTTGGATTTTGTATGGTATCCAATGAACTAGAATCTACCTGACTTTTACCTTGTTGATTCGGGTCAATCTGTTCAAATTGACCAGTACCAGATTGATTTTGATCTCCTGGTTTACCTTGGCTTTCGCCCAACTGGTTCGGATCCGCCGCTTCGCTTTGACTAATTTCAAAATGAGCAGCATCTACTGATTGTTTGTCAGATGCCAGTTCCTCTGCATAAATCCTATTCGGTGAAGCTGCCAAACTTAAGTTTGATAGAATCATTGCTAACATACATGCAAGCAACAGCAGCTTCCGCACTTTCCTATGTACTTTTACCTTTTTCATGGGCTCCCCCTCTTCTCATTTACATTACAACCATATTCCATTTTACCTAGGTATTGATAAGGGGATTTTAAGTAATTGTTAATATTTTAAAAAAATTGTTATTTTTCTGTAAAAACAAAAAATTCTTATTCTTTTCTTAACATGTTCTTCATACTGGTTTAAAGATTGTTTAATAGACTAAACATGTACCAGAACATCTATTGCTTTTTAGAAAAAGGGAGACATGTTTATGCAGAAAAATAACAAACTTATGGCCAGCATTTGTTTGATTTTTATGATGGCCGTTTTTCTGCTTCAACCAAATGGAGCGGAGGCACATTCAGGATCAATAGGATATTCAGAAGTCAAGATTGAAGGTAATAAAGTCAGCTATGACTTATACTTGCTTGCGGATCTCCTTGGCGGGCTTCTGAACATCGATGCAAATCAGGACGGTTATATGAAAGAAGACGAAATAGCCCAATCAAAAACTTCCATTGAGCAGTTTGTTTTAAAAAATCTTACTGTCAACAACAATGGACTCCAGGGTAAGGCAACCATCAATGACATTTCGCTTGTGAAGCGCTCTAATCTTTCGATGTTTCGCATAAAAATAGAGTTCGTGTTTAAGGAGCCGGTTCAGGAATACGAGATTGATTATTTTATTTTTTTCAACGGAGTAGACATGAACCATCAAAATTTTGCGACCATCCATAATGGTGATCAAGTCATTGAAAATATATTTACGAAGGATCATACCGTTCTTCAAGGAAATACCTATTTGAAAAAAGAGAAAACAACGGGAGAAACAGTGGAAACAAGTAACAATCAAAATAAAGTAATCGGTTTTTGGCAATACGTCCTTATGGGGATGGAACATATTTGGTCAGGAATCGACCATTTACTCTTTTTATTTGGACTGCTCCTGGCAAAAGGAAACTTTCGGGATTATGTAAAAACCTTAACAGCTTTTACGATTGGACATTGCTTGACATTAGCCTTGGCAGCAACAGAAACTGTCTTTATTCCGAGTACCAACATTGAACCGTTAATTGCCCTGAGTATTGTTTATGTAGCCATCCAAAACATTTGGTCAAAATCCTTCAAATGGCGTTGGCTAGTCGGTTTAGGATTTGGGCTGATACATGGGTTTGGCTTTGCCGAATTATTAATTGGAAAATTAGGAAGCCATTTCGTTCTCCCACTCTTTTCTTTTAATCTAGGGGTCGAATTTGGACAAATTGTCGTCCTTATCATCTTTATTCCATTCATTTGGTATCTGCAAAAAGCCCGCTGGCAAAGGCAGTTTGTTAATAGTTTTTCCACTGTGATCAGCGGAATAGGTTTGTACTGGTTTATAGATCGTATCATTTAGCAGAGGAGCATCTTGTTCAAAAATTTGCCAAAACATTTCGAACAAACTATGAACATATCACTATTGTCATGTTGTTAATGGTAACTATCCCGTATATTGGTAGTAGAAAGAAACAAATTAATCAAGAAAGGTGGAAAGCCTTATGTTTAACAAATTCTTACGCGAAAACAAAATCTCTGCCGTCATTCTTACGGTGATTCGTTTATATCTTGGCTATTCTTGGTTTACTGCAGGCTTGGGAAAATTAACCGGAGGATTTGACGCCGCAGGATATTTAAAAGGAGCCATTGCCAATCCGGTTAAAGGACCGGACGGAGCGCTTGTGTTCGGCTGGTATGCTGACTTCTTAAAAGGCTTTGCCCTGCCAAACGTTGATATTTTCAACTTTGTTGTTCCTTGGGGTGAAACGCTCATCGGTTTGGGATTGTTGTTGGGCTGCTTGACAACAGCAGCAGCATTCTTCGGATTGATTATGAACTTCGCGTTCTTCTTGGCAGGAACCGTATCTCACAACCCTAGAGACATTATTTTGGGCTTCATCATCTTAACAGCAGGCTACAACGCCGGCAGAATCGGTTTAGACCGCTGGGTAATTCCATTCATCAGAAAATTCATCAGAAAATTCATCAAGAAAAATGCCGCCGTTGATAACCATAAAGCAACTGTGAATTAACAACAAGAAAAGAGGCGAACGGAAACCCGGAATCGCCTCTTTTCATTGGAGTAAAGCGTTCCGCCCCGCTCGGAAAACTGCCGTATAACACGGGTCTGACCCTATGGCCCTTATCAGGTACCATGGGAATTTTCGTTACGTCACCAAATTAAGCTGTTGCTGTTGTTACGTATTTTTCTTCTAATGTCTTCTTTAAAAATAAAGCCAATTCGAGCATTCCGTATTTTTCTGCTTTAGCTTCTGCGTCAGAATTATAGTTTGTGTTTGTATTGATATCGTAAGTAAAAATTTCACCTTCAGCATTTCTGATGAACTCAATGCCAGCAACATGAATATTATTACCAGCTAGAACCTTTTTATATTTTTCTAAAATTTCGTCCTCAAAACCTTCAATGATTTGAAACTTAGGCTTCTCTTCTACCTCTTCTCCTACCGGGCAGAATAAATCGCCAATTTTGCATGCGTCTGCGGGGCAAAGTTCAAATCCTTCCGAAGTATCAACCTTAACGGCATATACAAAGTTTCCTCCTACAAACTCACAACGGGTGATGGAGCTTTCAGGAGATTGAATGTATTCTTGAATAAGGGTAATGCCATCGACCGGTTCTTCGAAAGCAGGCCCTTCCACATAAGCTTTTAAAGCTTCAACACTATGGAATAATTGAACACCTAAACCTTTACCGGCACGGTTATGCTTCGTAATAAAGGACTGTCCTGCAAAGCTTTTGGCTGCCTTAATAATGTTTTGTTTTCCAACCGCTGCAATTGTTTTTGGCGTCTTCACACCATACTTGTTTAACTCTAAGTATTGTATAACCTTGCTAACTTCTAGTTTTAGAGCGCTCGTTCCATTTAACACCGTCCGGCCATGTGCTTCAAGCCAAGCCAATACTTGTCCAGTAAATTCTGCTGCAAAACGATGATCTCGTGTATGAGAAGATGCACTCATTCGGCTATAGAAGATTCCTTCGGGCGGCTCAGTTGATAAGTCTAGCGTTCCCTCATCTAAATGCCATTCTTCATAAGGAACACCAAGCTCCTCTAACCTTTTTGTTAAATGGATGGTCCACTCACTATTTTCGTGTATCACATATACCTTGCTCATCTTGATGACCCCTTTTTAGTTCATTATTAAACTACGTTTTTGTTCAACTAATGGCCTAACCTGCTTTGCAAAGTGTTCCATTTCCTCTAATTGAGGTGAAATTTGCAACAACAATAATTCTAAGCCAGCTTCTTCATATTGTAAAATCCGATCTGCAATTTGCTCAGGTGTTCCTACTAAGTTCGGCCGCCGATACAGAGTAATCCTGTAATTGGATTTGCTGCTCCAAGTGTGATTTTGTAGTGAAGTCTTTTAAGCCGGCATAACTGCTGGAATCTAACGTATATTAAAACAAATTAGCACTTTAAACTATTAAAGAATCCAAGCGAAATAAAAGGCTGTCTAGCGTTTCTAGACAGCCTTAGGATGTTCCTTAGGTACATCCTATTTTCCTTTATGAAGCTGGTTCAACTTTTGTTGCTGTATAGCCTGAGCCGTTCCATTGTAGATACACACGATATTTTGGCGACCCTTGTTGTTTTGCTGATATCGTCCCGACTGAACCGCCCGGGTTGCTTTTGTCGCTCCCTAAAAACCATACAGTCATATTGCTTTGATCTAATCCAGTAGCAGAAGAGATTGTCTGCAGCATCTGCTGCCAATCTTGAGAACTTGAATCATAGTTTGTAACATGCTGCTGATCCGTTTGTGCCGGTGTTTCCGGTGCAGGTGATGTTGTTGAATTTACCTGTGAGCTATCCGAAGAAGCTGAGGATGCATTGCCTGCTGTAGCATCACTTTTCGTTTGATCTTTTTGAGTTTGACCGCTATTCGTTTGATCACTTTGAGTTTGATCTTCGGACGATAAGTCGTCATTTTTTTGATTACTTGTTGAACTTTCTTTCTCAGCTGGCTTATCCTTCTTTATATTTTTAACAGATTGTTTTTCGTCTGAAGCTTGAACACTTTTTTGAGATGCTGACTTGTTATCTCCCGACGAAAACACCGAATAAGAAACAAATGCAATAAGTATAAGGACGATAACAATTGCTCCGTTTAAAATGATATTGATTTTTTTTCTTTTTGCTCTGTGCGTTGCCCGTGAATTGTCTAGAAATTTATTCAAAATAACCACTCTCCCAAAACTGAGACTCTCAACATTCTACCATGTGTGGAGAATAACATGAAGTATTTCATCACCATATTCCACATTTTGGTACCTTTTATCTATTTTTTAATGCCTTTCATGAAGCATTTTAACTATTTTGGAAAGCAACTAATGTGCCCCTTTTTTATGTCCAGTTACATTTCATTTCAACTTTTTTTGTTTCCTGACTTTAAATCCAATCCTAATGCGAGCCTCCTCCCCCCATTTAAACCAATTGCAGTAATTCTCAGCTCCTCTGCTTAAAAAGAGCTTCGAAATTACTAATTATATCGAAATAAGATATAATGATATGATAAAAAATACTTGAGGTGATTTTACATTGGATTATTATTCACAGTCAGACCAACAAGTAGAAAAAGAGAACGAAGAAGAAAATATAGAAAGAGATTACCCGACGAGGCAAGCTGTCAAAAGGGAGCGAGAAAAAAAGGAATATAATAATTTGTTTATGGGGAAAAACAAAGCCGATGATAATGGCTTTGCGGGAGTATCGTCGATATTTAGGTTCTTTTCCTCAAATAAGAAAAAGACAGTAAAAATGTTCTGGATAAAACTAATCTTTAAGATTTTTGTTGTAGGGGCTGTTTTTTTCGACATCAAATTCATCCTGAACTTTATGAAAGATCCTATTAGTAATTTTCCGCATACATTATTTGTAGTTGGAATGTGCGCAGGAATTAATTTTATTGCCATTTGGGTTCTGTTTTATAAAAATCCATTGATACGGTTTTATCTCTCCCTATTTGCAATAGTAGGATCATTTGGGTATTACTCCTATGTAAATTATACGAATCTTACCTTTTTAGGTGTTAACATCATAGCTTCAGTGCTTGTTATTATTTCGTTATTAATAGTCATAAATCCAAAAATAAATTATTATGTAAAAAACATCTTGTTACTGGTGATACCTATTTTAGGTATATATTTTAGTGGTAATAAATTCGCACTTGTATGGACTCTTCTGTTTACTGCCGGATTGATATTATTATTTAGAGTGCCTAAATCAAATAAAAAAGAAGAACGAATAAAAAGAAATAAAAAGCAAGCAGCTTAATAGGTTAAAGTATATGTTTTGAATGAAAATAGGCCGATAATATACAGGTGGTGTAAAACACTTGTATATTATCGGCCTTTAAAAATTAATAATATGTAAGACAATAGACTCATTTAATTACAATTTTAACAAAAGTTTATCCAATTCACGTACTTGATCGTATGCTTTTAATAGATGTACCGGTACGAGTGTTCTTCCATGTTCCCAAGCATTCTCTTCTACTTCTGCTAAAAGCTGTTTCTTTTCTTCTTCTTTGCCATAATAGAGAGTCTTTAAAACTCGTGGATTTTTCCTGAATTCTAAATAATATCCTAGCTGATGATAAAGAATAATTTTCGTAAAATTTTCATCTGATTCTTTAACTTTAAAGTTAATTTTAGCGTTATATCCGTTAATTTGTATGTAGTTAAACTTTATCGTATTTGTCGATACGTTATAACTCATTGGTGCAGTGATTTTATTGCTGAATTCAACATTTATTTTTAGTTTAAGCTCTTTTAATATTTTTGTAATGATCTTCTCAATATCCCACATATAAAGCATATAATTTTTCCCTTCCTAAAAAAACATTGGCAACTCTTAATAGTCTTACAATTGGAATAAACTTTATAAACAAAGCAAATGGTAAATTGTCATGTTAAATTTGTTTTAACAATATAATAGGCTGCATAATGTAACAAGAGCCATTTTTCATAATTTTTGTTATAGACTATACTCCCTTTTACTAATAAGGTGGATAAAAAAAACGTGCTTTTCTAATAGATTGTTGCTTTCTGAATATAAAAACTGCTCCAAGTAAGTCGGAATAACTTTTGCCTCCCTGTAAGTGACCAAACACTTGGAAAAATAACTTGTTCAGTCGCATAAAACCTTTCTATGCACCCCTTCTCTTGGTAAAATTAGCGACTCGGTCGCATAGAGCCTTTCTTTGCACCCCAACTCTTGGTAAAATTAGCGGTTCGGTCGCATAGAGCCTTTCTATGCACCCCAACTCTTGGTAAAATTAGCGGTTCGGTCGCATAGAGCCTTTCTATGCACCCCAACTCTTGAAAAAATCAGCGGTTCCGTCGCATAGAGCCTTTCTATGCACCTCAACTCTTGAAAAAATCACCGACTCGGTCGCATAGAGCCTTTCTATGCACCCCAACTCTTGAAAAAATCATCGGTTCCGTCGCATAGAGCCTTTCTATGCACCCCAACTCTTGAAAAAATCACCGGATCGGTCGTATAGAGCCTTTCTTTGCACCCCAACTTTTGAAAAAATCACCGGATCGGTCGTATAGAGCCTTTCTTTGCACCCCCAACTCTTGAAAAAATTACCGGCTCGGTCGCATAGGAACAAAAACAACAAATTTACGAAAACAGCATAAAAAAGACCGTCCTTCATGTAAACGGGTTCTCTTCAGGGGGGCATAATAGGCAAATCACACATCGTAAATCGCACACCTACTCACAAGTATCGAGTAGGTGTTTTTTTTTGATAAAAAGGAATTTGTATAAATTTTCAAAAAAAATAAATCTTATCATTGACTAACCGTTCATTCAATAATAAAATAATACTGTGAATTATGTTAAATAATGGAAGGTTTGATGTGTATTCATTAAGACATTAACAGTAAAAAGTTTCTGGGTATTCAAGTGAAATAGATTTTGCTGAACTTATGTTGACACTTACTTATTTGAACATTTATATGAAGAAATCACTGCTTTTATGGAGGATTGGAATTAAAATGCCGCGAACACCTGAAGAGAATGATCGTATTCGCCAACTTTCAAAACAAAATATTCGTGCTGCCGCTATGGAATTATTTATTAAACAAGGATATTATGCTACCTCTATAAACGATTTAGCTAAACAAGCGGGCATTTCTAAAGGGTTACTATACAATTACTATAAAGGAAAAGAAGAACTGCTGGCTGAAATGGTCGAGGCTAGAATCAGGGAAGTCATTGAAGTAATGGAAGGAGCAACTGCTCTCGAGAAACCCAGTGAGCAACTTAAACACATTATCGAAGGAGCGATTGATAATATCCATCAAAGTCCAGAAGTCCATCGATTCTATCTGCACCTGCAAACTCAGCCAGAGGCAGACGAAGAGTTGATTAAATACAGTAAATTAATTATTAAAGAGAACGCAAGAATGTTTGAGGTACAATGTGAAATATTTGAAAGGCTGGGAGTAAAGCAGCCAAGGAAACGGTCGTTATATTTTTCATCCGTCCTTCAAGGTATTATGTTGATGATATCTACCTATCCAAAAGAGTTTCCGATTGAAGAAATAAAAAATCAGATCATTCAAGAATTTTGTACCGCATAAAAACGTAAGTGAAAATGTAAACCATTAAAATAGCAGAGCACTCTTAAATTACAGGCCTTCTTTTATCATGCCAGGTTGGATGCAGTTTCCAGGCAATACTCACACATTCGTTGAAATATGTAGGTATGGAAATTAAATATCGGGTTTCAAATGGCGAAGCCCCTTAGGAGATGAGCGAGATGGAAACACGGGTAAATCAAATTGAATTGAATGGACTCACTTTTCAATATCGAGAGAATGGGGACCCTTCTGCAGCACCGCTTGTTGCACTTCATGCACTGGGAAAAAGTGCAGAATCATGGGATCAGGCGGCAGTTGCATTAGGAGAAAAATACCGCGTATTAGCTTTAGATCAGCGGGGTCACGCTGGGAGTGCAAGAGCTGGAACTTACACCTTTGAGTTGATGTGCGATGATTTGCTTCATTTTGCGAATGCGATGAATTTAGAACAATTTACGCTACTTGGTCATTCCATGGGAGGAACTGTATCCTATCTTTTCTCGGAAAGATTTCCGTCAAGGATAGAAAAGTTGATTGTTGTAGACACCCCACCTCCTTTTCCCGATAAGCCAATCGAGATTCCTTCTAACCCCCCTGGTCCCCTTCCGTTTGATTGGCTGGTTGTGCCTTCGATTCTAAGGCAACTTAATGACCCTAATCCCGAATGGTGGGCCCGTCTTAAGGACATTATCAAGCCGACTCTTATTATAGGCGGCGGGTCTAGTCATATTCCCCAAAATAAATTGAAGGAGGTTTCTGAACTTATTCCAAATTGCGAGTTGGTGACGATCGATCATGCCGGGCACTTTGTGCATGATGATAATTTACCAGCCTTCTTGGCTGCCGTAAAAAGGTTTCTTTTTTCATGAGTTTTCGAATGCTTTCGATTTCTTAATTCCTACTAGAAGTACGAGATAATGACTGTCCTGATTTTTTTGATCTTAAAAAAATCTAAAAATGAGTGAGGGATTGGCGATGCCATTTTTCAAAACCAAAGAAGGTTTGCAACTGTTTTACCAAGATTGGGGAACAGGCAATCCGGTAGTTTTTGTTTCTGGATGGTCACTAAGTTCTAGAATGTGGGATTATCAGAGAATTTTTTTAGCAGATCAGGGCTTGAGGTGTATCGCATATGACAGACGCGGTCATGGGCGTTCAGATGATTCGGGGAACGGATACGACTTCGACACCCTGGCTGACGATCTCGCTGAACTGCTTGAATACCTGAATCTTCGAAATGTCACGCTTGTAGGTCATTCTATGGGTGGTGGTGAAGTAATTCGATATCTAACACGTCATGGCAACGATCGGGTGGACCGTGCTGTGCTTGTCGCAGCCATTGTGCCATTTTTGATGAAAACAGAGGATAATCCTTACGGAGTACCAAAGGATGTCGCAGAAATGGTGCGTGAAATGTGGAAACGAGACTTTCCAAATTGGTTAATTCAAAATGAGCTGCCATACTTCAATCGTTCTGATACCAGCGCAATTGGTGAATGGACTCGGTGGGATATGTTGCAGACATCGCTTAAAGCAGTGGTTGAGTGTAATAAAGTTATCATCGAAACGGATTTTCGCGAGGAGATGCAGTCCATCACTGTACCTGTACTCATTATCCACGGTGATAAAGATCGATCAATCCCGGTAGAAATCTCCGGCCAAAAGTCAGCAATGTTGTTACCCAAGAACCGGTTTATTTTGTATAAAGATGCCCCGCATGGATTATACATCACACATTCAGAGCGGATAAATAATGACCTTTTAACATTTATTAAAGGATCAAAATGAACAGATATATAATTAAAAAAGGTGGAAATTCTGTTATTTCTTAAAATTGGCACGAATTTCAGAAAACCCTCTTCTGAATTCCAATTTGTAGACAAAATGTGAATTTCCTACCCCAAATCTGCACAAAATCGGAAATGAGCTAATTCACCTAATTCTGCTAAACCCGAAAATAATTATACAAAACAAAAAATGGCCAGTATAACCAATTGCATAAGTTATACTGGCAATCTTGTTTCAACATTAATTCAAGACTTTTTCCCGGACATTTTCCCTTTTCAAGATTTCTTTTATCCTCTGGTCAATTCTCTCTATTTCTGCAGAAGGATTCTTCCACCAATTCCGACTCCAAATCCGTTCAATGGTCCACCCTCTGCTCTCAAGGAATTTCTGACGGTAAACATCTCTTTCCTTAGCATTGGCCGAACTATGGTACATCGCCCCATCGCATTCAATTCCTAATATATAACGGGATGAATCATGCGGATGCACGACTCCAAGGTCAATCCGGTATCCCGACATTCCAACTTGAGTGGTCACTTCATATCCAAGGTTTCTCAACTGCTTGTACACCTGCTCTTCAAACGGAGAATCAAAGTGGAGCTCTTTGTCTTGAATATGGGTATTTACATTTTCATTTATTTCCTGAACGACAGCCTTAATTTGGTCCATTTCAGCTTGAGCTACTGCCCTTACATACTTTAAATATGATTTTAGTAACTTTGGACCCATATGCGAGGTGTTCGCTACATTTAACTCTTCTGGCTCGATACTTGAAACAACGATAATGCCTTCCTTTGCCCGAGTGACAGCAACGTTAAGCCGGTTTTCTCCGCCTTTTGAATTCAATAAGCCAAAGCGGTTATATATCTTTCCTTCCTCATTTTTTGCATACCCAATCGAGAAAAGAATAATATCCCTTTCATCCCCTTGAACGTTTTCTATATTTTTAATAAATACTCTTTCGTCAAGGTCCTTAGACATCATTTGATTATATACCGAGTTAAATTCCTTATCTTCATTTAACTTTTTATCGATTATATCCTGTATCTTTGATTGCTGCTTTGCATTGAAGGTGATAATTCCTACAGTTTTACCTTGTTGTTTAATCAAGATGTCTTTCAGTATATTTACCACTTCAATTGCCTCAACTTCATTGGATTGGTTAATCCATCTTCCCTCAACTTTTAACCATTTCATGGCCGGTGGTTTCTTAAACGGAACAACATTGGGCGCAATTTGAACATGGCCATTATAGAAGGCATGATTGGAAAAATTGATTAACTCTTCATACTTAGAACGATAGTGCCATTGCAGCAGCTTTTCCGGGAAACGTCTCTTTGCCAAATTTAACAAGCTAACGGATTCGTCAGTATCGTATTCTTCTTCCTCATCATCCTCATTAATAAAGGAAGACTGGAACATATTAAATGGAGGCAGCTGCTTTTCGTCTCCCGCTATAATCACCTGTTTGGCACGATAAACCGCAGGTATACCACTCTCTACTGTACATTGGGAAGCTTCGTCAAAAATAACGATGTCGAAAAGCCCCTCTTTTAATGGAAAGATTGACGAAACAATTTCTGGTGAAGCCAGCCATATCGGCATGATGTCAACCAGTCCCTCTCCAGCAAATTCGTTAACAAGCTTCCTAAGCGGCCAAACCTGTCTTTTTTTGTTTACCTGATGCTTCAATTCCCTCATACTTCTCGAATGGGTCGTTTGAACGGTTTCAACCTTTTTGGTTTGCTTATGAATTAAAAATTCTGTGGCAACTTTTCTTTTCTCTTGAATTAGGGTTGCAAACGATTCTCGAATCCTTGAAAACTCATTGGTTGATATTTTTTGTACCTCTGGGTGTTTCTTCTCAGTTAGATCAATCCAATGGACATAAGCTGAGTTCTTAAATAATTCGACCCAATATTCCGGCGGAGTCAACTCATTCATTGAAGTTTTCTGTTTCAGCAGCTGAATCACTTTTTTCTCTAAATCAGAACATTTTTTCCAGTAATCATCCATTTGCTGAAGTTCGTCAAAATCACGATGGAAATACTCGACGATTTTATCCAGTTCGCCGAATGGGATATCTCCTTCGGAAATTCTGTTTTTAAAAGCTTCCACCATCGCATCATCAAGGTATTTCTTTAATTTCTCCGTTTCATCTGCCATGGCTTTCGTTACTTTGGCTAACTCATGCATAATAACGAGAGACTTTTTGACTTTGATCCATTCTGTAGAACTCGTTCCTTTGAATTTGGCGCCATCAAGCAGCTCCTCAATGATTGCTTTACCTGAGACTGACGTCCACCACCATAACCTCAGACCGTGTAATGTTCGTTTATTTCCATCATCTAAGTCAGGATAAATCTTATCGAGTTTATTCTCAATGATCCATGTATAAGCGGGAGTAATCTTCTTATGGTCTAACGAGTTTAGATATTCGACTGATTTTCTTGCTTTATCAATCAGATCATTCAGCATTTCAATGGCTTGAAGCTTTTCCTTCATATTAAAATCCGCAAATGATTTTCGGTCTTTTAAAGGATAATCTTCTTTTCCAAAGCGATCGTACCATTCAGCATAGGTATATACTTTTTCCGAAATATCTTCTAAAAGGTCTTTATTTAAGGAAGGCAATACCTCAGTTAAATCGATAATTTGAGTGGTATCTTCAACCGGTTTAGCTATTCCATATAAATCATACAATCTTAATCCAAAATCCTGATACTCGTATAATGAATTCGCTATTTTGTTTAAAAGTTCTTCTTGTGCAGATAGTTTCTTAGATGTAGAAGATAGCTCATTTACTGCATTTTCAAAATAAACTTGATTTTGTTCAAGAACTGATCCTACCTTAGGATAAAGATTTTTTCGATCATTTTTTTCATCATGAACAAGGGCCACATAACGGCTAAGCCCCAAGCTATCAAGCCGTTGAAAAACAACATCCAATGCTGCACGTTTTTGGCAAACAATTAAAACCTTCTTTTCTTGATAAAGAGCATCCGTTACAAGGTTTACAATGACTTGGGACTTTCCTGTTCCTGGAGGTCCATGAACAACCAGCCCTTTTTTATACCGCGCTTCCTTTAAAATTTCTTCTTGTGAACCATCAGTTTGAAGAAGGTTTAGAATTTCCGGATTTTCACTATCATTTACTGCTTCATCGGTAAAATCATCTTGTTTATTATCATGATCTATATCCTTTGGATCGATCAAATCACCTGCCAATGACAAGTCACTATCTTCTGAGAGTTCAATAAGTTCCTCATAATCCTTTACCAAAGACGATCCGCCTTGAGGAAAGTTTCCAATGATAGCATTTTCCAATAAAGTTAAATTTACAACAGGAGGAACCTCGTCTTTTTTATATTCTTTTAGTTTGGTGATTCCCTTTGAAGTAAACGAAACATTCATTTCATATTGTTTTAAAAACGAAAGCCATTTTTCGAAGTCATATTCTGCTGCCATTTCGGCTGCTTGATCAAAAAATTCTTCTGAAAAGTTAAGGTTATTCATTTTTTTAAAAGCTAGAAATAATGTACGATTAATCTGAGGTTCACCCTCATCAGATTTTAAGACCCATTTTTGTGAATTAACATTGTTTTTTTCTAATCTTACCGGATAAAGAAATAAAGGGGCCTGAAAAAACGTTCCGTCAGAAAGTGTTCCAGTGATAAAAGGAAAACCCAAATAGAAGTCGTGTATCCCCGTTTCTTCTTCAATTCCCTTAATATTTCTATATAAATCAGTAAGTTTTTTAGCAATCACCATAGAAGCTTCATTATCTAATGACGGTTTTAATAACGTGATTTCGCGCTTAGATTGTTTAATCACTTGCTCGACAATGGTAGAACTAACTTTTTCCTTTGATAATATAGAAAGCCTGTCCAGTTCTGTTAAATCAAAACTCCACTTATTATAAATCTTTAACAATCGGATAGAACGATTGCGCCGACTAATATCATTAAGCTTATCCCTCATATGTATTAGCTTGTCTTTCATAAGTTACCTTCTTCCCTTTGACGTAGAAACGTTATTAAAAATAATAGGTGAGAATTCAAGTATTATTACATTAAATAAAATGACATTTGTAAAATCTGGAGAAAACTAAAAATAATGTCGAAATTATTATATCAAATAAACGTAGGAATATTGGAGTGTAAATAGGAGATTATTGGTGAAAAAGTATGTCGATACCCACACCGAATTATTTCTAACATCAAATACCATTATGTAGGACAAACCTTAAAAATCCCTAAATAGACGGAGGGACGGTTCTCGTGCATTATTGCATGATGCACGAGAACCGTCCCCTTGTTTCCTTTTTAAAACATACTCAACCGATATTTTTTTTGACAAAAGTTCCACGGAAAATGCTTTTTTCTAGCCACTCACTTCCACTGCACACTGATTAAAATAGTTATCTATTTTGCTCAAAATAAATTACGTTTGTTGTTTTGGTAACCAAAGAGAAAGCTCTGGCCACGCCATAACGATAACCATATAAATGATCATGAGAACTATGAACGGAACACAGCCCCTAAATACTTCACCTAATTTTGATTTTGCTATGCCGCCAATTACGAATAAGTTCAAACCAACTGGCGGAGTAATTTGTGCAATTTCCATATTGATGATCATAACAATTGCAAAATGTATTGGATTAATTCCTAATGATAACATGATTGGCAATAATAACGGGAGTGTGATGAGCATAATAGAAGAAGACTCTAAGAACATACCTAAAATAAAGAATAGGATTGCTGTTAAGACAAAGAATAATAAGACATCTAAAGACTCTAAAGCCATCATTTTTGCAGCAAGTGCTTGTGGAATTTGTTCCTGTGTCATAAACAGCGAAAACGTCATTGCGCCTGCAATAATTAGCATAATCATGGCTGTTATGCCAATACTTTCATTAATGATTTCCTTCCATTTCTGAAGCGATGTCTCTTTATACATCAGAAGTGAAACAATTACAGCATATACGGCTGATACAATTGATGCTTCAGTCGGTGTAGTTGTACCAGTATAAATACATCCTAATATCAAAACAGGTAAAAAAGCACCCCATATGGCTTTCCTTGATGCTTGAATTCTTTCCCGCCAACTTGCTTTTTCTAATTTTCCATAGCCTTTAATACGAGCATAAATAATCGAATAAATAACAAGACATAATGTTAATCCAACTCCCGGAATCACACCTGCCATAAACAACGCCCCAATGGATTGTTCTGTTACAACACCGTATACAATTAATGGGATACTTGGTGGAATTAGAATGCCCAATGTACCGGAAGCTGCAACTAATCCCATCGCATATCGCTTACTATATCCAGCGTTAACCATCGCAGGAACCATGATGGATCCAATAGCAGCAGCAGTTGCAGGACTTGACCCGCTTATGGCAGCAAAGAATGCACAGGCAACAATCGTAACCACTGATAATCCGCCAGATATATGACCAATCCAAGCTCTTAATGAATCAATTAAATATTTGGCTATTCCCCCCTTAGCTATAATTGTACCAGCCAAGACAAAGCCAGGAATGGCCATTAAGGTAACAGAATTCATGCTAGTGAAAATTTTTTGTGGAATAGTCCACATATTAAAACTCCCATCCAGCCAAAACATAAATGTTGTTGCAGCTATTAAAGCTACAGCAATCGGAATCCTAAGAAGAAGGAGTATAGCAAATGTACTAAAAAGCAGTATGGTTTCCATCCAGGTTCTCCTCTCTTCCATTATTCTTGATTATCTTTACGGTCTTATCAATAAAGCGGATCATAAACATCAGCCCAGAAATAGGGATAACAAGGTAGTAAATCCAATACGGTGTCCTTGTGTCCATTGTAACTTGACCACTATTAAAAGAATGCTCCACTAACACAAATCCATTATAAGTCAGGAAAATACAGAAGCCGATACCAACAAGATTGGCGAAAATATCAATGAATTTCTGTATTTTTCTTGGAAATAATGTATAAAAAATATCTACGCTAATATGGTGGTTATCACGAAGTCCGACAGATAACCCAAACAGAATTCCCCATACTACTAGAATACTAGCTGTTTCATTGATCCATATTGTCGGAGAATTAAACACGTAGCGCATAATTACCTCATAAAACATAAGACCTAAACCTGTTATAAGAAAAAGAGCTGAGGAAAAGTCCTCAAAAAACAAATATATTTTTTTAATCATACCCAAGGCCCCTGCCTCCTTATATAAAAGCTGATAGTAAGATTTGACTTGTTCTACTAAAAAGAGAGAGTAAGATCCCTCTTTTTAGTTTCCAGCTTCAATAGCTTTAGTTAAAATTTCTTGATTCATCTTCTTTGCCCACTTATCAAAAATAGGTTTTGTGGCTTGCTTAAACTTTTCTTTGTCTTTGTCTGACAATTCAACGATCTTAATCTTTCCTTCATTCTTGATTTTTTCCATCGATCCTGTCTCGAGCTCTTCTACTTGTTTTCTTCCTTCTTCAGTCGCTGCTTTCATTGCATCTGTTAATAGAGCTTGTGTTTCTTTATTTAATCCATCCCACCATTGTTTATTAGTAACAACAGCATATTCTGATCTGGCATGACCTGCTATGGTCAGATGATTTTGCACTTCACCATATTTTTGTGTTTCAATATTGACAATACTATTTTCCTGACCATCAATTGTACCTAATTGAAGGGCTTGATATGTTTCATTGAAGGCTATTTTCGTCGAAGAAGCACCTAATGCATCATAAAACTCATTTATAATTTGACCGCCATGTGTACGTATTTTTAAAGATTTTAGGTCTTTTGGCTCGTTAATAGCTACTTTATTATTAGTAATATGCTTAAAACCATTTGGCCAAAATGCCAGCCCCTTCATTCCATGGTTATCTAATGTTGCCAGAAGTTGTTGACCTGCCTCTCCATCTTCAAAAGCACGAAGATGTTCTTCATTTTTAAACATAAACGGCAAATCAAATATCTCGAAGGTTTCTTCAAAACCACTTAATTTAGCTGCTGCAGGTATGATTATTTGCACGTTCCCCGCTTGAACTGCTTCAATCTCATCATTATCACCGTAAAGCTGGCCTGATGGAAAAACCTTAACTTTTATTTTGCCGGCGCTTTTTTCTTCGACCATTTCTTTAAATTTAAGTGCCGCTAAGCCCTTTGGAGTGTTATCCGATGCAACATGTGATAGTTTAATTTCTAGTTTTTGAATATCTGAGTCTTTATTTCCTTCCTTTGAAGCACCCACAGAACTAGCATCGCTTCCACAACCTGCCAATGGAAGCAGTAATGCTAAGGATAGCAAAGACATTTTTGCTAAATTGATAAGTTTATTTTTCTTATTCCCCACACTTGAGTCATTGTAATCCCTTACATTTCTGTTCAAATAGAATCTCTCCTTATTTTTTTATAGTATTGCTGTAACAGCTTATAGCTCTCATTTATTAATTAAGTTCACCCCTTTTTTAACCTTCTAATAGTGTGAATTATTAGATTAGATTAATCGTAATTTAATTTTCTGAATAAATAAAATATCGTTTTTTTCGTTTTACTATAAAAATAATTTATTATTCTCCTAAATTTTCTTTTCTGGCTCATATAAAAAAAGGAAAAGAAGTAATCACTTACGATTAATTCTTTTCCTTTTAACTTCCCCTATTAATCTTTCTTAATTGAGTATTAACCTGATCAGTAAGTCCCCCCGCTACGGGAGTTGTCCCATAAAAATATTTTGTGAATCCCCTATCATTTAACATCAATATTTATAGAATTGTTGTTTTTTCTTTTAATGCTTAATTTTAATACCAATCTCAATAAAGGAGGAACAGCAATATATATATAAAGCATTCGAAAAAGTTGATAACTAGTCACCGTTGATAAATCCGCATTGACCTCATGAGCAATTATTCCCATTTGATCCATGCCGCCAGGGGCTAGACTTAGAAATCCGGTTATTGTCGATAAATGATATGTATTTGTTAACAGCAGGCTAAAAGCCATTGTTATCCCCACCATAATGATCCCGCTGATTAGAGCAAAGGATATAATTTTCTTTTTACTTTCCATTTTTTCGGGTTTTAATAGCAAACCTATATAACCGCCAACCATAAATTGAGCGAAGTTAAGGAAAGAAGGAGGAAGAGGTAATCCCTTTAAAACAAAAAGGTTAAGTAAGGCAGCAACCATGACTGGTGCTAAAAAATATGGTGCCGGCAATTTAATTTTTTTACCGATGATAGCGGCAAACAAGCAAATAACTGCGAAAAACAAAATATCTGGAAAAAACTGATTCCATGGTATACTGTTGTTCACTATTTCTTCTGCTGAGCCCATTGTTCTTTCTTTTAAAAAGATAGGACTAAAAACGACAAACGGGAGTAAAAAAACAACGATCAGAACTCTAGTTACATGGAAAAAGGTAACGATTGTAAGATCAATCCCCTTCATTTCTTCAGCAAAGATAACAATTTGTGATAATCCGCCAGGAATACTGCTCGTTAATGCTGTTGGATAATCAATGCCCGACCATTTTGAGATAAAAAAAGCCATACCTGCACAAGCTAGGACGATTAAGGTTGTCAGGATCAGCATGGAAGGGAGATGGCTAATGATGTCTGAAAGTGAACTTTTTGTAAACGAAATTCCAATTGAATAACCTACAATTATTAATCCCGTATCTCTCATTGCAACGGGCCAATAAAATCTAACATTTCTAAATCGTGATGCAATTAAAAGAGCTGCCATTGGCCCAAGGAGCCAAGGAATTGGCACCTTTATCAGATTAAAGAGCAACCCTCCAAAACAAGCGGTTATAATAGCAGCTATAAATTGTATTGTTTTGCTTTGGTTAGATAAATCCCACTTTTTCAACATGTTCCCTCCCCTTATGAAAGCTCCCCTTTTGGCTGCCTACTTTCAATTAGAAAATCTATAAATGCTTTAACCTGTGATAATTCCAACGTAACATCCCTGTAAAAAATCCAAGTTTCTCGTTGCAAAAAGCTATTATTATTTAAAACAATCGGTTCTTTATAAAGGGGGTCATCTTCCTTTATACAGATTTCCGGTAAAATAGCGTAACCTAAACCGTTAAGAACTAATTCTTTACAGGTTTCAATTCGGTCAACCTCCATTGAGACATTAGGAGGAACGGTAAACGTTTCCTGCCACCAGTTTTCAATGACATCTCGTAATGACTGGTCTGTCATATAATTGACCCTTGGGTGAAATGGAAGATCCTTAACATCTATTTTTTTGCTAGACACGATAAAGATTTTTTCCTTTTGAATTAATACTTTATTTTCGTTCCAATTATATGGTCCCCTGACAATGCCGACATGTGCTTCTTCCTTTTGAAGCATTTGGAGAATATTAGAGCTCCACCCTGTTTTAAGGGTAATCTCAACATCGGGGTATAAGTGGAGGAAATTCTTTAATAAAACGGGTAATTGATAGCGGGCAAACAAGCCAGATGCCCCTAATCGCAACGTTCCTTTTACCTCCTTATCCAAACTAGAAACATGTTCTTTCGCTTTTCTTAATTGGTTAAGCATATCTTTTGAATATTGAACAAGATATTCTCCTTTAACAGTAAACTCGACACCTCTTTTTCCTCTCGCAATCAAGTTTGTTTTAAACTCAGTTTCTAATTGTTTGATCCGATACGTTAAGGCCGGCTGTGAAATAAATAATTTTTGTGCTGCCTTAGTTATATTTCGCTCTTCATAGAGAGTGACCAACATGTTCCAGTCTTTTTCATCCATAACTTTTTTCTCCTTTTACCATAAATTTTTTTTATGGTTATTTGAATTTAATTAAAAATTATCTGATGGTTAAAATTATATACAACATAAATATAGAAATCTATCTTTATTGGAGGATTTATTGATATAAACAAATCTATAAATAAATTTTATGGAATCTAATAAAAAAACAATATTTTTTTTATTCTAAACATTACCTTATTATCAACATAAAAGGAGTGATTATATTGGAAAATAGACAAAATTATAATGTAGTAGTTGTTGGGGCAGGAAACGCCGCTTTATGTGCAGCCATCTCTGCAAAAGAAAATGGTGCAAGAGTTCTCGTATTGGAGCGGGGACCTATTGAAAAACGGGGTGGAAACTCTTTTTTTACCGATGGAGCCATTCGGGCTGCCTACAATAATTTAGAGGCTGTTAGAAAGGTCATTCCTCAGTTAACAAATGAAGAAGCAGAAATGATTGTTTTACCGGAATATGGTGAATCAGATTTTTATAATGATTTAATGCGTGTAACAAATGGTAAAAGCAACCCCGAGTTGGCAAGACATTTGGTCTCCAAATCTTATGAAACTATTTGTTGGATGCGAGACCAAGGAATTAAGTTTGAATTAAATTATGATAATCAGTCCTTTATTCAAGACGGTAAACGTCATTTTTGGGGTGGATTACCACTTAAAACTGAAAATAAAGGCGTGGGATTAATGAAGAGGCTCTTTGAACGGGCAGAAGAACTTGGCATTGATATTTGGTATAATTCTCGGGCTGTGAAATTAGAAACAGATCATAACCAAATTACTGGGGTAGTGGTTGAAAAAGAAGGTAATATTGTTTCTGTGAATACATTGGGTGTTATTTTGGCTTGCGGCAGCTTTGAAGCCAATAAGCAAATGAGAACTGAAAACCTTGGTTCGGAATGGGAAGCTGCCATAGTTCGTGGAACCGAGTTTAACACTGGAGACGGTATTAAAATGGCTCTTGAAGTAGGCGCTCAAAAATTTGGAGAGTGGTCTGGATGTCATTCAATCGGAACAGATTATAATGCTCCAAAAGTTGGTGACTTTTCAAAGCCTGGAGATATTTTCAAAAAACATTCCTATCCATACAGCGTAATGTTAAATAATCAAGGTAAACGTTTTGTAGATGAAGGCGCAGATCTTAGAAACTACACCTATGCTAAATATGGACACGAGGTGTTAAAACAGCCTGGTCATGTAGCCTATCAAATTTATGATGCACAGGTCCGCTCGATGCTTCGGAAAGAATACGACCTGAATGAAGCAACGTTTTATAAAGCAGATACCCTGGAAGAGCTTGCTGATTTGTTGCCAGTAAATAAATCGCAATTCCTTAAAACAATTGAAGAGTACAACTGTGCAGTACAGGAAGGTGAATATCGGCCTGCAGAGAAAGATGGCAAATGCACTAAGGGAATAACTCCACCTAAATCAAACTGGGCACTTCGTATTGAACAATCTCCTTTCTATGCTTACCCCGTAACATGTGGAATTACATTCGCATTTGGGGGCTTGCACGTAAATCCATTAGGACAAGTCTTAGATAAGGAAGAACAACCTATAGAGGGATTATTTGCTGCTGGGGAAATGATCGGTGGAATTTTTTACGGTAATTATCCAGGCGGGTCAGGTTTGATGTCGGGCGCAGTATTTGGAAAAATAGCTGGGGCCACCGCAGCCAGCTATATTAACGAAAAGCCAAAACAATTAATTAATCAGTGATTGCTTCCGTAAGCATGGCACAACATTTTACCTGTGAATGTCGTGCCGTAATTATTTTTTTAGCTCTATCATTATTGATGTTTAGTGTATGAGAATTAATAGGCGGAGAATTTCCGGCTATTGTATATAGGGTAGGCTTGAGTAGCAAATATAATCGAAGATTTTCCGATTAACTGCTCTAAATAAGACAAAATCCAAAGATTTAGATAACATAAACGGAAAAACTTCCTTTATTTATAGGGAAATATGGGTATTTCCCCATTTAAAAGGAATTTTACGTTTATTTTCAAACACAGTGATATACATACAGGAATAACACAGCCATATTTTTTAGTACAGGGATTGACCAATGCCTTAACATTTGTCACGCCGTTACAAAAATATTTGCTCATAATAAAATGGCTTCCGGTAAACAACCGAAAGCCATTTTATTTGTATATGCGATTACTAAACCCTGGCATTGCTTTTTTTCATAATATTTAGCTTCTAACAAACTGCAATCAATGTTTGCCCGCAACCGTTGTACCTGTCTTAACAGGCTGCTTTCCCACTTTCACTTCAACAGGCTGATGTGCAATGCGCTCTTCTTGTGCATAACGGATAAGAGCTAAATAACGATATACAAAGTGGGCAAATTTAGTATATGGAGCTGTGAAGAATAGAGCTGCAACACTTCCTAAATGGATTGCCAACAAAATTCCCATAGCTGCAGTTTCACGAGCCAGCAACAAAATCATTCCTGTCACAGCAACAACTAGTAATGCAACTATAAATGAAGTTCCTGACTTTGCTGCTTTTTCGTCGCTGATTTCAGGATCGCTTTTTGCTTTAAGCACCAACAGTCCAATAGTTCCAATAATAATTCCAATGCCGCCTAAGATTCCCAGAAGTACTACTGGATGGTACACAGGATATGGCGCAGGAATGTGTAATATATGTGCGTAAAATGCCCCTAATGCTGTTGAAGCAAGATCTAGCATAAAACCATAAGATACTAAATGGTGAAATTTACGGCGAATAGTAGAAGGTTCATCTGTTGGATAATTGCAACCTGCCCCTTCACCTCCCAGATAACGAAGGCTTAGCGCATATTTTGTACCTTTCACAATATCTTTTCCAATGATTTTTTCAGATTTAGCTGATTTAATGTCCTTCCAGAATCTGCTCATTCCAGTCAACCAGCCGCCAACCATCCAAATTCCTAAAGCCAAGAAAGCAATAATCATGACAGCCTCTGACATGGACTTATAAAATGCTCCTGTTCCTACTTTTGCTTCTAAAAGTCCAGAAGTTCCGTTCGTTCCCAAAATTAAAGCTACCATTAAAATGATTCCAAAGAAAAATGTAATCCAAAAGCCGCTTCGTTTTTCTCCGAGTACCTTGGCAAATATTCTCGGACTTGCATACTTTCGATAGGTATCTTCACGCAATTGCGCAAACAGTTTTGGCGGATTAATGCCAAATTCATGTGGGGTTGTAAATGGACATGCATGGTAGCAGTCCCGGCAATCATGGCACAAATTGGCCAAATACGTCATATCATTATCTGTGAAATCCCGACGCCACTCAATAGATTGCCATACGGCACAGTATCCTTCACAGTAGCGACAAGCATTACATAATCTCATTTGTCGTTTTCCATCATCTAGTAGCTCTTTGGATTGCATTTGCTGCTTCCTCCCCTGCAATTCTCCCTAAAACCGCCCCCATTGTAAGTCCAAACCCAGCCAGATATCCACGGCGCAGTACATTACCTGCTGCCATTTCTCCTGCTGCAAACATATTGTCACAGAGGCTTCCATCCTTCCACTTGATCCTTGCCTGTTCATTTACTTCTACTGAAAGGTATGTAAAGGTAATTCCAGCCTTCAGTGGATAAGCATAAAATGGAGGCTTATCGATCCGTACCGCCCAATGGCTTTTTACCGGTTTTAATCCTTCTGTTTTACAGTCGTCTAATTCACCTGGATTAAACGTTCCCGGACGAACGGCATTGTTAAAGTCCTCAACGGCCTTAGCAACCACTGTGGGGTTAAGGCCAAGTTTTTCCGCCAATTCCTCGATTGTTCCTGCAGATACTGGTTCGAATACGGAAGGCATGAATTTTCCAAGTGTCTGACTGTCAATGATCGAATAAGCAACTTGATCTGGCTGCCGGGCAATCAGTCCTCCCCAAATGGCATAGCGTTTCGGCCAGAAATCTTCACCTTCGTCGTAAAACCGCTCACCATTCTTATTTACCACAATCCCAAATGGAACACTGTCAAGCCTGGTAACAATTCCTCCGTCAAACTTTGGTGCCCTGCCATCAACCGCGACGGCGTGAAACGCATCAGGTTCTCCAATCTGGGATGCACCTTTATTTAGGAGCATCTCAAGAACATTCCCTTGATTATATGGGGTACCACGGATAATAAAATTCTCAGCAGCGTCTCCCCAGTAACGTTTGTGCCATTCTATATTTGCTTCAAAACCACCAGCGGCAAATATGATCGCTTTTGCTTTAATTGTCTCGATCCGGTTATTCCTGCGAACTTTAGCAGCCTTGAACTTAGTGCCGCTCATTTCTATATCTTCAAGCTTTGAATCGTACCAGACATCTACCCCTTTTGCTTTAGCAGTTTGATAGTACGAATTCATTACAGCCTTACCGCCGCCAAGCTGGAAGATATTTGTTCTTCCTAAATGAAGGGTCCCAGATAGTGCCGGCTGCCATTGAATCCCCTGTTTGTTAAGCCAGTCGGGAAGTTCCTCGGATTTACGCACAACTAATCTTGCAATAGGTTCATTTATTTCCCCACCAGCAACCCGCCTTAAATCCTCCAAGAATTCTTCCTCAGGATACATGCCAGTCATATACTTATTCTCACGTGTATTCATTACCCTATAGTCCCGGGTAAGTCTGCTATTTCCGCCGCGATAAAATTTAGGAGCCCTTTCAATTACCAGCACCTTTACCCCCTGATCGCGAGCTGATAGTGCAGCAGCGAGAGCAGCGTTCCCGCCGCCGACTACTAAAACATCCGTCTCCATGATTAAATCCCCTTTCATGATGTCTCAACCTTTAATATAACTTTAATATAATATTAAGAATAAAAAAAATATTAAAAATTTATACGGGTGCATAAATTTAATTTATGATAGATTATAAGTGATAAAAAAAAATGATAAGACTAGTATAAAAAAAAGAAGCTAAAACTAGTTTAGCTTCTCTCCGTAAAATCACCTTAGATCATAAATAATCCTATAAAAACCCTAACATTTATAACTGTTGAATGGAAACGACACCCCTTAGAGTGCTTTTTTTTCAGACTAAAAATTTGATGATTGTGAGAATTTTTTATTCAATTGTGTTCCGTTGATTTCTTCAAGACTTCTCTTAGAAGTACGCGGACCAAAGAATATAGCTGCAGCTGTTAAAACCCAAACAAGTGATATTAGAATAAATACATTTAAGTATCCGAATCCTGTGTATACAAAACTAATAATAAATGGTCCGATAATATTGGATGCACGGCCGATACCATATGTCAATCCTTGTCCAAAAGAACGCACTTCTGTTCCGTAAAGTTCTGATGTATACGTATATAGATTTGATGAGAAGGTTCTTTCGATATAGTTAATAAGGAAACCAAAGATAACGATCATCACAGGATTTAATGTGGCCCCGAATAAAAACACAGCAATTGCAAGGAAGAAGCAAGAAGCAATAATATTTGTTTTTCTCTCAAAGCGGTCCGAAATCATTGCACCCGTAAATGCGCCTAATGGAGCACCCAAGGTAATTAATGTGCTATAAAGTAAGGTACGCGAGATATCAATTCCTTGATTCACCAATAGAGTTGGAACCCATGATCCAAATCCATAGAAAGCGATTGTTTGAAGAATCCAAACTGCAATTAGAATGGTTGTACGTTTACGGTAAATTCCCTTGAAAACATCAGACATTTTACCTGTAGTTACTCGAGCAACTGAAACTTCAGGATCTGGCTTAGCTAAAGGACCTTTTTCACTTGCAACGATTTTTTCAATTTGTTCAATGGTTGCTTTCGCTTTACTTACTTGTCCCTTCATTTCATACCAACGTGGTATTTCAAACAATTTTACGATACCGAATAAAGCGAAGATTCCCAACGCTCCCCATACAAATACAAGTCTCCATCCAAAATCCGCCATAGGAACTACCAAACTAGCAACATAACCCGTAATTGGGATACCTGTAATACCAATTCCTACTGCTAAAGCTTGATACTTACCACGAACAGCTTTTGGGAAGAATTCAATTATGTAAGTATTCGCATTCACCAATAAAGCTGAAGCAGCCATCCCTGTTACAAATCTGAAAATGGAAAGTGACCACACATCCCAAGCAAGCGCATTCAACCCTGAAAATACAGATAATAGGACTAGTCCAATCATAATAGCTTTCTTTCTTCCTGCTTTATCGCCAAGCCAGCCGCCTAGGGTAGCCCCCAAAAACATTCCGAAGAAGGCACTGGAGTTAATGGTTGCAATAACATTCATTGGCAAATCCCACTGTTTCATTAATGCAGGTGCTGCATATGAAAACGTATTCAAATCCGCAAATTCAAAAAAATAAGCAACCGCTAAAGCAAAAATAACCTTCTTGTGAATCGAAGAAATAGGTAAACGGTCCATACGATTTGCAATGTTAAGCCCCGTAGTTCTACTCATGACAATTCCCTCCCACTTTTCATCTTCTATCCCCGTCTCCTCTTTGTTACTTTTTCTCAACTTAATAAGCTTATTAAAGGCGTTATATAAAAATTATCATAATTTATCGAATAAAAAAAATATTGATTATTTATAAACTACCATAAAATTTTTTTATCTTAGAAAAGTGATGTTCCCAATACGTTTAAATTACTGTCTAATAATAGCAAAATATCAAAAAATATATATACTTGGTTACAAATCCAAAACCCGTCTTAGTTTAATGAAGAAAAAGAACGGTATGGATTTAAAAAGGATGTGAATGTTTTATGGCAATAACTTTTAGCTGCCTTAATCCTTATAAACACGGAAGTGGAACTTTTCAACCAATTTCAGCTCCGATAAAACAAAAAAAACCAACCTCTTTATTGGTTGGTTATATAAGCAAACCTTTTTTTCTTCTAATTCCCTTAACGGTTTCAATAAGTACCATTATTGAATAACCAAAGAGGAAAATTAAAAATAATACAATACCGTAAAAATACAAAGTAGCCTTATAACCAATTGGGGCAATTAATTGAAGTGATGTAAACAGAAAAATAATCAAATATACTTCAAATAAAATAAGAAAACATAAAAACAGAAGATACGGTATAACTATTTTTTTATGGAAAATCTGTCTCAAAGTAAAGCCTTCCCACATTAAATCAGCTATTCGTCTCAAATAAACCCCTTCTTACATCCTTTTGTATATTATATTCTGAATTTTTCGTAAATATCCTTTAGTCCTATTGCATTTTAGGCAACAAATTTTAAGTGATTTTTCAATCTTCTCATCTTACTTTCTTCTATTAATAATTCGCATAATATCCATTTGTAAAAAACAGGAAAATCACTTATGCAAGGAAGGATGTTTGTTGTGCCAGATGATGATTAGGAAAGATGTCGGAATCAGAATAAAAGGCTTTGCTGGTTATTCTAGCAAAGCCCATGTTCGTTAAAGTAAAGCTTTTTGTTTTTTTAATATTTTATATAACAACTTCCTCAATGATCGAATTTCCCTCAGTTGACTCAGCATCAATCCATTTCCATTTCTCATAAAGTTTAATTCGACCATCAGTTAAGATTTCGGGAGTCGAAACGCATTCTCCTCCTCTAATTTCATTTTTTGTATTTATATGATTATACCTAAACTCTAAGCTGCCATCTTCATTTACGATTCCAATCAGAAAACCTTTGACGATTTCTCCTCCACTATATGTTGCTGAAATGATATTTCCCTCTTGATTATATTTAAAATAAGTTTTTGATGAAACTTCTCCGTTAGCTGTATTTTCAATTGAAACAAATGTACGACCATTATAATTTATCAAATTGTTTTCTCCCCCTCTTTAAATAATTTCTCTTCTCCTTTATGGTGAAACTAGATATTCTCGAAAATATAATATAAGCGGTTGTTATGTAAAGTTTTATTAAAAACGCTTGGTTTTTTCAAGGGAAAATGATGCAAAAGAACCGTCCCCGTGTTTCCCATAAAAAATAGATAAACGGAAAATGGACTTTCGTTTTCATTTTGATAGCCCTCCCCCATTAACTGAATAGGATTTTTGATTTTTAAACACCAAAAATTAAGGTTCCTCCCATCATATAAATAAATGGAAACAAGAATAAAACAGAGTTTGCTATTATAGCACCAAGAGCCATTGGACTCCTTTTAATTTGAAACGCTTTTGAAGCAAAAAAAAGACCGACCGAACAAAAAATAAATGGGAAAAATATTGGTAATCCTTGTATTTTCTCAAGTGTGATAATATCGAATAAAAAATTCACAATAAATAAAAGAGGAACTAGGAACAACAAATAGGATAGAAGAATAAATTTTCTTTGCATAATCAATCACCCCTGTATTTGGAAATAAACTCATTTTAATCAACTTCAACCACTTAATTAATATACATATCTAATTAAAACTCTTTACCCCATTCATCATCTAAAATGACTCCATTTTCAGCGATGTATTCGATAATAACCGAACCATGTTGCAATTTGGCTTCGCTTTTTAGAAAAGATATCAACTCATTAAGAGTTTTTTCGTCCAAGTCTGTCCTTTTTCTAGGAACCGTAATACGGATGGCCGGTTCAACGACGAACTCTTTATAACTTCTAGGGTTAACAGGGTCAATACCCAATTCCTGCCCAATCCTATCATTGCTAAAGAAAACATGGATCACAGTTGTTTTTCCAAAATTCTCTTTAATAAAAGGACCTATTTCAGTTTCTAACTCCCCCGTCCATTTATCAGCAATATATGTGTCAACCATTTGTTCGGCTTCATTATCATAATAGACTAAAAATTCTGTATTACTTTTCTTATCTCTAACCTTAGCAGCATAATCAAATCCAAAGTTCCCCATATTATCATACAGAGTGTCATAAATCTCAAAATTATCATTAAATTTATCTTCTAAATATTGCTCCGCTTGAATCTTGATCTTTTCTTCTTTATCTTTATCAGGTTTCATTTCTAATAGAAAGACTACTAAAAGTAGACCAATTACTAATAAGATGACACTCAAAACGCCAATTGTAATTTTTAGGAATTTATTCAAAACATCTCCTCCCATATTTAACATTTTACCATAATAAACCAAAAAGAGGTCTTTCCTACCACATAAAAGAAGAATTTCATCCACTTTACTCACATATCATGAATAGGTAATTTTTCATAACAAAAATGTGGGGGTATAGGATGAAAGTATCCAATAAAGTGATTGTCGTAACAGGTGCTGGTGGCGGGATTGGGAAAGAGCTCGTCCTTCAACTCCTGGAAAAAGGAGCTAAAGTCGCTTCCATCATTCACAAAAACGAGCTAGAGGAAATAAAATCATTCGCTACTGTATATGGCGATAAGATCTCGACACACATGGCTGATGTAGCTAACAGAGATGCTGTAGAAAAGCTTCCAGAAGAGATCATCGCGGCTCACGGCTGCATAGATGGAATCATTAATAATGCGGGAATTCTTCAACAGTTTCAGACTGTCAACGATCTTGATTATGATCATATTCAAAAAGTCATGGATATCAACTTTTATGGAACGCTCTATATGTGTAAATCGTTCTTGCCATACCTTATAATTCGACCAGAAGCGCACATTACCAACGTCTCAAGCATGGGTGGATTTCTTCCGGTGCCGCTTCAATCGATTTACTCCGCTTCAAAAGCGGCTGTCAAAATGTTTACGGAAGGCCTACATTTAGAGCTTAGAGATACCAATGTAGGCGTAACCATCGTCTTTCCTGGGGCAGTCGACACTAACCTCGTCCAAAATGCGAAAATAGAATTCGAAGGAGCTGACAACCATTCCTATAAGATGCTCAGCCCAAATGAAGCGGCTGCGCTCATTATTAAAGGGATGGAAAACAATAAATACCGAGTATTAGCCGGAAACGATGCAGAAATCATGGACTTCCTATATCGTTTACATCCAAAAAAAGCAACAGACCTCATTTTGAAAAAAATCAAAACACCTGGCAAAAAAGAATGACCTCTTAATTCCATTTCAATCCCCTTCAATTAGCCCCAAAAAAGCGTCTGCTAATCAATATTTCTATGTAACTAAAGAAATGCGGGAAGAAGAGAATGTAACTATTTAAAGGCCCAGAGTCTTATGCTCTGAGCCTTCATATATTACGCTTTTTTATTTGGCTCTGTTATTATTCATTGTTGATTTTCGTGTAGGCATGAGAATTGATAGGCGGAGAATTTCCGGCTAATGTATATAGATGAAGATTAAGAAGCAGATATAAGCGGAGAAATTCCGATTAACCGCTCTAAATTAGACAAAATCCAAAGATTTGGATCATATAAACGGAAAAACTTCCTTTATTTTTAAGGAAATAAGGGTATTCCCCAAGTTAAACGGAATTTTTACGTTTATTTCAAATACATTGAAATCAACATTAAGCTATAACTGAGCTTTTTATTTAAAAAGCTTGTTCTGCTTGAGCAGTCATCCATGCTACCTACAAAGAGTGTATTTCCCTCCACTCCACTAAAGAAATTAAGATTCCCTAATATGTTCATCACAATAATTTACATCAGGCTCAGGAATACCATCACAGCCTTCCACCCGACATCGTCTTCTAGCTTTAGGAACAGCCGGAACCCAGCCACCATCATCAAAAGATAGTTTTTCATAATGCTCTTCCCATTTTTCCTCTGTCCATTGGTTCAATTCCCGTGCACATGGAGATTGTGGAGGTTTCACTTAAACTAAACCAGGTTTGTTAAAGAAGGAATATAAATGAAATTGGAGAATAATTAAATTGGGACTAAACGAAGTAAAAAGTTTAAACGAAAATAAGCGCGGGGGGTTAAAAAATATGAAACAATTGGGGACGCTATACTTTTTCTGCGGAAAAATGGGTGCTGGAAAATCAACTAAATCAAAACAATTGGCGATAGATAAACATGCGGTACTGTTGTCTGAGGATGAATGGCTTTCATCTCTTTATCCCAATCAGATTGCATCATTTGATGATTATCTAAAATTCTCAGCGCAGCTCAAGCCGTTGGTGAAAAAGCATGTCCAAAACATATTAAGTGTCGGTACGAATGTAGTGATGGATTTTCCAGCTAACACTCAAAAACTGCGAAAGTGGTTTTTGGATATGGTGTCAGAGATCAATGCAAGCCATCAACTAATTTTCCTTAATCTAAATAACGAGCAATGCTTACGTCAAATTGCAAAAAGGCGTAACGAACAACCCGATAGAGCAGCTTTTGACACGGAAGCGGTGTTTATTCATGTTACTAAATTTTTTGAAGCACCAGAGGCATCTGAGGGTTTAAATATTTTAGAGTTTAGTGGAAAAGAATAACGAGGAGTTCAATGATTCGTGTGTATAGAGTACCTTTTGTTCTGGAAGGTGCTCTATATGATATAAAATGAAATGTGAGTAAGAAAAGTTTCAATGTGCTAGAATCGATAGTTAAACAACGATTGATTATTGGGAGTTAGAAGATGAAAAACAAAAAAAGAAATAGAGACGGCTTTTTTAAAGATACCCTAATTGAGTTTATATTTGAAGTGATTTGGAACATCTTAATGTTTATACCAAGAATGATAATTCGCTTAATAGGGAACATTTGGTGAAGTTAGTCAAAATAGAGTTAACGAGGGCGATTGAAAATAATCATTCTCTTTAATGTCTCTGATTAAATTTCACGAAAAAATATCCACCAGAGTATCTAACTCAAGGGTGGATTGTTTTTTCTAGCAAATACTAGTCTTCAAAGACGTCCGGAGCATGTTTGAAAGTTTTTACAAAATCAACCAGGCAGCTTTCACAAATATCAAACTTCCATCTTTGTTCATCATACATCGATTCATATCCAAATGTTAAATTAAAGGAATGGAATTCATCTTGTTCGAAGCCGAAGTCAGTAATTGTTTTAGACTTTCCACATTTGTTGCAAGTGATAGATTTCAAAACTTTTTTTGTTACTTGTATTTCATCATAATCTTTCATATAGATCCCCCATTCAAAGATTCTGTTATTTACGAGCATCATACTTTCATTCTACTAAAATATTAGCTAAATGACATTTTTTAAAACAACAAATCGCAAGCCTCTCAAGTCACAGCCACTCCCCCATTCATCTAAAAATTGAAAATTAGGGTCAAACTCCCCCACCCCTGTCCTACTGCTTAATCCCTTTTCTATGGAAGATATTATGTTATCAATTTTCAAAATATTAAGCTAAAATAATAATAGTAAACCGCTTTCAGGAGGATTCAAATGGCAAAACATCTATCTCAAGAGATATTGGAAGAGATCTTGCAGGAAATGTCGAAGGTCATTATTGGTAGAAAACAAGAATTGAAGCTGCTATTAACAGCCCTGTTAACAGAGGGACATGTGCTGCTTGAGGATTTGCCCGGTACAGGGAAAACAACGATGGTCAAAGCATTTGCGAAGGGCCTTGACTGTCAGTTTTCACGGATTCAGTGTACACCGGATCTGCTTCCATCAGATGTCCTGGGTGGATCGATTTTTAATCAGAAGACGAGTGAATTTTATTTTAGGAAAGGCCCTGTTTTTACAAATGTACTTTTAGTTGATGAAATAAACCGGACCCTCCCTCGCACCCAATCTAGTTTGTTGGAGTGTATGGAAGAGAGACAGGTATCGATTGATGGACAAACCTATCAGTTGGAGAGTCCTTTTATCGTTCTTGCAACACAAAATCCGGTTGAGATGGAAGGGACCTTCCCGCTGCCCGAGGCACAGCTTGACCGATTCTTAATGAAGCTAACTTTAGGTTATCCTTCTCAAGAGGAAGAAGAATTAATGCTTGAACAGGTTGGCGATGAAACCCCTTTTGGGGACATCAAGAGCCTCTTACATCCACTGCAAATTCAACATCTGCAGCAGCAATCTCAAGAGGTTGTCGTCCATGCAGGCATTCGAAAATATATTACGGAGCTAGCGCACGCGACTAGAAATCATTCGCTTGTATCCATTGGCGTAAGTCCGAGAGCAACGAAAGCCCTTTATAAGACGGTGAAGACATGGGCACTTATGCAAGGAAGGACGTTTGTTGTGCCAGATGATGTAAAGGAAATGGTCAGGCCTGTTTGGAGTCATCGTCTTTTATTAAAAAAGGAAGCGCAGCTGAACGGGACGAATTCAGAGGATGTCCTTGCCAATATCCTTGCTGCACAGGAAATCCCAAATGAAGAGGTAGTTCGTATATGAGTGCGGATCAACAAACCACTCAACAGGAAACGGAAGAAACGGATAAGCCGCGAAAAGCCATAGACACAAGTTATTTTTTCCAAAAGCATGCCATATGGGTGCTGCTTGCCTTCTTTCTAGTAGGTGTTTGGTTTCGATTTGTACCGCTCATTTTGGTGAGTTCTTTTTTAATTTTCTTAGGCTTCTTCATTATCGCCTGGAAAAACCAATCCTTGAAAAAGGTTCAGCCAACACTGGAACTATCTAAATCCAGGTTATTTGCGGGCGAGGAGTTTCAAATGCATCCTGCTGTCTTTAATGATAAATGGCTTCCGTTAATTTGGCTGGAATGGGAGTTTCCAAAAAATAAAGACATTACAATCGGTGAAAAAGAACGAGATACCTATTTCATTCGATTTTTATGGTTACTCTCGCATCAGCGGGTGAAATGGACGATTGACGGAAAAGCACACAGGCGCGGTGTGTATGATTTGGGAAATGTAAAGCTCCGCTCGGGTGACGGTTTCCGCTTTGCAGAGTCTGAGGAGGAGCACTCACTAAATAAATCGTTATATGTGTATCCCCAATTGGTCCCTGTCATGGTCCCCGCCTTTCGACCTTCGATGCAATGGGCGGCAAAAGGAAAGAATGGCGGGTTTTTGGAAGATCCTTTGCTCATTAGCGGCATCCGCGATTATCAGCCAGGCGATGAGCTTAGAAGATTCAATTGGCGGGCCAGTGCTCGGACAGGGAGACTGCAGAGAAATGTCTATCAGCCTGTTGTGTCGGAGCAGATTATGGTCTATGGCGATGTCTCAGGCTTTGTTATGAATAGAACATTGTTTGAAGACCAGGTGGAACAAAAGAAATACACGACAAAACAGATTGATAGGTTTGAAGAGTTTCTCTCCGTGATTGCCTCGGTTGCGGTGAGATACCATGATCAAGGTATACGGGTTGGTTATGCAACTAATTCGATTTCCTACAAGGGAGAAAAAATGAGCGTTGTCACACCAAGCCCCGATTTGAGGCAAATGCTAGATGTATTGGCGAAAAGTACTCAAAGAGTTCCCCAAAACGATTTGGTTCTGACTGAACTACTTTTCAACCGGCTTCTATCGGGTCCATTATTCATTTTTTGTGAAAGTGTGACGAAGGACCATGTTCTTTGGTACCAGAAATATAAACAAAAGCTCCCAGATGTTCGGTTTTTTTATCAAAAGGAATCGGACTTTGCCGAGAAAGTAAATGCTAAGAAACTGGATATTTTTCTTAAAGCAAGCGGCTCTGTAGCAGAGGGGTCATGAAGATGGAACGGATCAAAGGAATCTCTAATTCTTTTATTGTCGTATTTAGTGAAGTGTTATGGATTTACTATACTATTGTACTGTTTACAAGCCTGGAGTGGAATAAGTTCGTTTCTTTCAGTGCAGCATGGTGGTGGATTGCAGGTATTGCCGGCTATTTTCTCAATGTTTTCCTTTCTAAAAGGACTTTTTTAGTTGGTGTTATGGCAAACCTTCTCTTTATGGGAATAGTGCTTTACCAAAATTGGAAGACCATCTTTGTTCCGGAAGGTGCCTGGTTCTTTGGGCTAGCAATTAGTATAGCAGCAGGGTTTATATGGATTCGCAGTGCTGGTCTTTATGACAAAAAGCCAAAACGACGGGACATGCTGCGTTGCTTTGAAGTGAATATTATTTTGTATCTTGTGTTCGCTTTCACCTATATGAAAAAAGGTTGGGAAGTTGAAGCTCTACATTATTCATTTATTTTAGCAATAGCTATAAGTTTAATTGGGATGATCCTATCTCTACAAAGTCATGCTCAGGATGATGAGGGATACTCAGCAGATATTCGTAAGGTCGGTCATGCAGGGCCGCTCACAAGTTTACTAATCGCGGCGCTCGTCTCCATCCCTTTTTTTTCCTTGGTTTTGTTACTACCAGGCGTTAATAAGGCTGTGATTTCTGTGGGAGTAAGATTTTGGGAGGGCTTGAAGTGGGCCGGGTCATTCGCTGCACGGTTTATATTATGGGTCGTAGGATTATTTCCAGGCGTTCCTAATGGAAAAATGGAAATCTTAGAACCTCGAAGGGAATTTGTGGCACATGATGCTGTAAAAGAAACAGTATCTTCCTCTTCAACCATTTGGTTGATCGTTGGAATTGTAGTCGTTCTGTCTGCTGTTTTCATGTACGTGCTTATGAAGGTTTTGAAAAACAAACGAACCATTATTGGTATGAAACCAAAGCAGGTTTTGGTCTCAAAAAAATCCTGGTGGGGAAATTTTAAAAGAAAACTGTGGGCCCTCATGAATAAGGTAAGGTTAAACTGGCGCAAAAGATTTCCTCATTTTTATCATGATTCGGTATATTGGTACTACTATCAATTGCAGAGTTGGGGGAAAAAGAACGGCTTTCCTGTTCATAAAACGGAGACCTCCCAAGAATATATTAATAGAATCATAAAGGAAATTCCACCGGAGAAAACGGTGCTGGAATATGAAGGCAAGAAATATGGAGTGAAAAATTTGCTGGAGAAGCTAAATCAAGACTATCAGGCGGCCTATTATGGCGGAGTGCCAAGTGAAGCCCAGGAAGAGTATCGAATTTTGCTGAAGGGACTTTGGTAGTAAAGCTAAATTCTAAAAACTTAGAGCCTTGCTCTTTTGCTGATATCGTCCCGACTGAGATTAGCAAGGAATTTAGCAGTAATTTAGACATTATTAAAGCACCTTTTCGAAGGTGCTTTAATTGTTTATTTATTGGCATCACAACAATTTATATAGGTAATATTCATTTACAAATTTCCCGTTAATTTTTAACCATTGGACGCTTTCTCCATTTAAAACGAACCCATCTTGAAATTCCAACTTCCTCTGCCCATTCAAACACTTCGTTAAATAGTTTGGTCGCAATGCCTTGTACTCGATAGTCTTCAAGAACTCCTTCAACAGTTGTTTTAAATATTTATGTACTCGTACTGGCACCAATGGCAACCAATATCCAAAACCCAAATTTATATATAAACGTAATGATACCTAATACAATTCCAGTCCAACTCATCCCTTTGCTTTGACCTTTTTTAAGTCCAACCGCTCCAAACACAATGGCTAATATCCAAGCTGGCAACATAAACCAACCCAAAAACGGTACAAGTCCCAATACCAAACCGACCAATCCCAATACCAGAGCCGATACCGCCATTCCATTTCCCTGTTGTCTTGCTTCCATTTGATTTTCCATCTAACTCCCCCTCCCATTTAAATGATATTCTGATGGGTTCTTTTTATTACTTTTTATTACTATTGTGTTAAATTCCTACAAATATTCACTATCCAGATTCAAACATCTTAAAACTAAACTAAACAATTTTCTACTCAAAAAGGGTCCAAATCATATGTGATTTGAACCTAAAAAATGAAATGCTAATTACGTTTTTGTACTCCTAATAGGAACCCGTTCTCCTTCATGTTACGGTCTTTTTTTCTATCGTTTTCCACATTGAACCAATAATATATGCATTAAACTAAACGCAGTCATAAGATTGTTTTTCCATAAAAGATTATCAATATCTTTTTTTCTCAGCTGAAGCTTTTAAGAGTGTTACACGAGTTCCCAAATACAAAATGAGCCCTCGCTGTCTGGCTCCCTTAAAACTTATGAGGTTCTTTTTTTGGTGGGTATTCCATTATCTCTCCATTTGCGTCTATAGCTCGATATTCCTCTGCAGAATAATACTTTTCTAAAGCTTCAAAGACAATTTTCCAACAGTTCCTGTTCGTCCATAGCATTGTTTCCCATTCGCCAAAATCGTTATGCTGAATTTGTATTACCGGTGCATTCCAGTAAATTTCTTTAATCATTTCATAGATTCCTCCTCTTTCATTACTATTCTGTCCTTTTCTTATCTGCAATTATTCATGGACAGAATCGTATCCTCAACGTCTGGTATTAAAAATACCTTTCTAGTAGTTCGTAGTAATTATTTTTATTTTTATAAATATCAGTTATAATATGATTAAATGTGGAATAATTTAAAAAAGACCAAACATGCAGTAACATGTCCGGTCCAGCAATAGACGGATCCCTCAGCAGGGGATCGGCATATTGGTAGGATAATCCACCCGAGCCGTCACTAACTCAAGGGTGGATTATTTTTTTCGGTTAAATGACAGAATGGTTACGATTAAACCTGCAAAACCAATCGCAAACATGAATGATTCATAAACTGTCATCCAGCATCACCCCCTTTCTGTTTGGGAGTGTGCCGACCACCCTTGAAATATCCTATTCTATTGCATATATATTATACCATTCCCACACGCCGATAGGAACGTATGTTTCCATTTAAATTCAACTTGAATTTTTCAAAGTTACCCTATTTAATATCCTATCTAGACAACAGCTTAACACTCCCGACAATCTTCGAACTCAAATATTCATCCTCATCCCCTGGCATCACCCGAATGGCCCCCATACCATAATGATCATGGTAATCGTGATGGAAATATCTCATCCCTTCGGACACTTCGTCGGTTGTGGGTGTAAGGATATACACCTCCTGAGCCGCTCGCTCACCGGTGTCCCGCATGAGAATGCCATCACGGTATTTATGCATTTCTCCCAATGCCGTACCAAGATTGTCCGGAACGCGATATTTCGGGTCAAACACAATCAGGCCGTTTTCCCCTTCCAGAACAATATCCGGAATCATCTTTTGCGTATACGTATGGAAATTTGGGGAGTTGAATTGATAGGCCCGTTGGTAGTACAGGCTCACACCGCCACGCAACTGAATTTTGCTTTCCTTATTCTCGGCCAGATTAAGAAAAATGCCATCCTTCGTTAACTTATACAAACCAGCGGTATCGGACACAAAATCAGCTTCCCTCAGAATCCTGACTACCTTCATAAAGCACCACATTTCATACAATTGAAACGTGTCTTTTAATGAAATCGGGTAATCAAAGCCGATGCCCTCACGGTTATGCTTATAAAGCTGGTCAAACCATTGATACCACAGGCGGTAAACAGGATGCTTACGAAACTTTTGCGTAATCGTATAAGGACCTTCGTTTGCTGTGACTTCATTCATAAAAGAACTGTTCAGCCAGCGCTGGACAATCCCTTTATACTTCAACGCTTTGCCCGCAACCTCTTCATGTTCAATCATTTCATACTTGCGGAGAAGCCGATATAAATCCTGCAACTGCTGCTTTAGCACTTGATTTTCGTACAGATTTCGTGTTTCCAATGTTTTCACATTTTGTACCGTACTCGGAATCTCATCGCCGTGCCCTTGCAGATCCATCCACCTTAAAGTAACGTGTTCCGATTGCTGGACCTTTTCCCGTTTCATCATCATGGTATACTTGTCCAAACGGCGGAGCGGCTGCTTTTCAATTTTTGAAAAAATGTGCTTCAACTGATGAAAGGATTGATCCAAATAACTCCACTGTGTCCACGTGATATCACGGTTTCGCCCTGATGCATTGACATGGGTCGTCAACCCGCTGAGCTGGAAGCAGCTATTCGCCTCCGACAAGATTTCTTCCAGCATCAGGTTGAACTGACCCTCCGTTAGTTTCCGATCATCCGGATAAACAAAGGTATCAAATTCCTGACCGTTCAAACAAACCTTAACGGAGCCAGATTGAAATGGAGTCATAAATGTGGAATATCCTTTTCCCTCTTTTTGAAAAAATGGGACCGGAATACCCTGAAATCTCACATCCATTTGTGTACCGTGATAACGCAGCTTATATTCGGTCGCTTCTCTTAGATACGCATCCAAAAATGGAATCCAGCCTAGCTGCTTATCAAAAAGCTCAAACTGGTTATCGCCAGAATTGGGTTGCACCATAATACTCTAACTCCTCTTTCATCCGTTTCACGTGCTGAAGTGAGATGGACGCAGAACTAATATTCATGGTCAGCCATTCCTCCAAATTCGCCAGCATATCAGAAATCCGCTCATCCCCCCGAACTTTCGTTAAAACTTTTTCAGAAATCACCCGATCCAATGCTTCCATCGCATCCAGTTGATACTCTTCAGGGAGTTGATGATTGGCATATAGCTTTTGCAGCATTTCCCCCATCGAACGATAACCAAAATGCAGCTCATAAACGGATAACGTGCGATGCAATTCCCGTAAAATCGTAAACTCGTTCGTAAGCGCAGCTTTCAAATCCTGGTCTACCCTCTCCCAATACGAATCAAAATCAACATCGGAAAGCGTCATGACAAAGGCACGGTCCAGCACTTTATCAGAGATAGAATGGGTGGTTTCGTCAACATTAATGGTTCCCAACACATAAACATTTGGCGGAATTACCAGTTTCTTCGGAATATCAGTAATCTGATCATCCTGATGCAGCGGAATTTCTTTGCGGGATTCAACTGCACTTAAATAATCGCTCAAGTAATATTCCACACGGGCCAAGTTCATTTCATCTAATAAAATAAAATGAGGCTTATCCCTCTCTTTTAATGCATGCAGAAGAACCTGGAGGAACTCCGTTTTGACATAGCGTTTTTCAAAGGAACTATAATAACCGAACAAAGCTGTCGCATCAGTCCAGTCCGGACGCACCGGAATAATCGTAAAATACGGATTCTCACTCTCATATTCCAAACCATAAACAGCATTGGCATATAAGCGGCAAAGCTGAGTTTTCCCTGTCCCAGAAATTCCGCTTAACAGCACAAAATGCTTATCATCCAAAGCGGTCAGATTCAAATGTAAGTCCCGAATAATGTCATTGGAAAATGTAAATTGACTGTTAGAAATCATGTTGATGATTTCACTGAACGTAAAGTTCGGTTCTAAACCCGGTTCCGTCTCGGGGTCGTCCTCTTCACCTGTTCCGACAGTTGGAGCATCAGACCGTAATTCCAGCTTCCCTTTAACATGAGCAAAAAGGAGGCCAGCATCGATAAACGTTTTCTTGACCGCTTCAGCCCCTTCCACAAAGGACTGCGTTTCATTATTGAAGCTTCCTACATAATAGGAACTTCCTTTTACCTGAATATGATGCTCACCTAACAATCGCATCGCGTTGGCCATTACCTTCGCATTCTCCTGGTTCTGTCCCGCGAATGACTTGGTAATCCACCACTCTATCGTGCCGTCCCCAATTATGGCTCTGGCACTTGTGAAAATATGATTATGACCCTCCAGCTGCACGATAATCGTCTGGAATGGCGAATCTTTATCACTATAATCAAGGTAGCTCATATACCCCTTTGTCAACATTTGCTCCCCATCATAAATATTAAAAGGCTGGCGTTTTCCCTGTTTTTGATCTTCCAATGGCCCTATATCGACAGAATAGGGACGACCCAGCAAATGGGTTTCTTTAATGTTTCGGGTCGCGGCGAGGAGCATCAGGGCATCATATGCTCGAGTTGAAACATCAATTTCTTCGTTATAAAAACTCCGGAATGGGCCAAGCTTTTCCCAAGCGGAGACAAGCTCGGCAATCAGGGATTCCTCTTCCAAGTTCCCTTCCAACGGCAGGCTTGTTCCAATTTCAAAGTTTGGCCGTTTGCGTGGTTTAATACAGCTTTTGACAAACGGAACAAACTCCTCTTTTGGGATCACCGACTTTTCCTTCCACCCCGTAAAAATAGAATAATCGGACGGAATCGCCTCCAGGACACCATGAATTTTATCGTTCCGAACCCATGCCCAAAACGGGATGAAATTCAGTTCAGAATGAATCATCAACATTCTGCTAATCCCCTCAAGTTCAAGGGTGAGGAAATTGTACTCCTTGTCATCCACTTTCCGATTCAGTTTTATATAGTGTTTCCGGCCAATATCGGAATCCTTTTTCTTTTCTGCATATGTAGGGTTACGAGCATCATGATAGGTAGTGGTAAGCGTCGTATCATAGCTCCTTATTATGTACTCGTTTCCGACTGTAATCCCGATTCTTTCTACAAATTGTTGAAAGATTGGTTTCACAACCGGTGAAATTTCGTCCAGTACCTTCCGGCAGCGAATTTCTGTGTTGTCCTCGTTAAATAGCGATTGAAAATATGTAAGATTTAGCATTTAGTCACCTGCTTAATATGTTTACCTTTATGGAGGATTTTACTAATCTACATTTGGAAATTCAAGGTTATTTCTATTCTACCAGATTTAGAAAATTTAGATTTGCCAAATTTGGTGAATCTGGGGTTGTGGTCCTACAAAGAAAAAATTAAATTGGGATAATTTAAATTGAATCTAACTCTTAAAGGGCCATTTAAAGAGATTCCTATGGATCGGAATTCTTTGTATAACTCTAAAGGGTATAAAAATAAGTGAACATATCATTCTTAACAAAAAACGTGCAGACCTTAAATAGTTAAGAGTACTGCACGTTTTTGATATTATACCTCTAATTAGCCCGAGTTAAAAATGAGGTTCTTTTCTATTTTTATCCTACTATACTTCATTACTTTTTTTGCAGGAGAACTTCACGATGCAGCACATGTTTAGCGGCACCGATATATTCATCGAGTGCCCGCCTGCTAATGCTTGCGGTTGGCACAACCCCCTCAAACCCATGGAAACATCCTGGGTATAAATGAAATTCAACATCTACACCGGCACGGCAAAGTCGTGTCACATAATCAAGTGTTTCATCTCGAAAAGGATCTAATTGGCCTACACAGGTGTAAGTATAAGGAAGTCCGGATAAATCTGTTGCCCGGGAAGGTGCAGCGTATGCAGGAACATCGTCGGATCCGTTAGCACCATTTAAGTACATCGTCCAGCCTTTTTGATTCAAATCATGATTCCAAACCATATTTCCGGTTATTTCCAGACTTGATGGAGAATTATTTCGGTCGTCGATCATGGGGTACAATGGCATCTGGAAACATAACGCCGGCCCTTTTCGGTCTCTTGCCAGTAAAGAAAGGGCGGCAGTTAGTCCACCCCCTGCACTGGCACCCGCTGCACCGATTCGGGATGGGTCAACCCCTAACTCCTCAGCATGTTCTGAAAACCATTTAAGCGCTGAATAGCAATCCTCCAATCCTGCCGGATAAGGATGTTCTGGGGCTAGCCGATAATCAACGGAAACAACGACGCAATTTGCCTCTTTAACAAAGCGTTGACACAGACTATCATCACCTTCCGGAACTCCAAGAACATAACCTCCCCCGTGAATCCATAACATACCAGGCAAAGTTTCGCGTTTCTCTCTTGGTTCATAAATGCGCACCCGAACAGAAGGATGATCATTTGGGCCCGGTACCATCCTATCATAAATATTAACAGCCTCATCCACTGGTAATTCAATAGTTTGTGAGAGGGCAGCCAATGCTTGTCTAGTTGCTTCAACATTTTCTAAGTCAAGTGGCGGAAACAATTCCAGTATTTCTCGTAGTTCAGGATCAATCCTATTTTTCATCTATCATTCACCTCTGTTTTTTTATTTCACCTATTAGGCAGGTTTGTTTAATTGTATGCGTTTACAATTTTAAAAAATCACTTTTCCTTTGAAGAAAGTTTATGCGGTTAAACCTCCATCAATAGTTACAATGGAACCATTCATGTAACTAGCTTCATCTGATACGAGAAAGCAGACAACATTGGCAATTTCATCAGGAGAAGCAGGTCTTCCAAGTGGACCGTTCTGGACTGGGTCAGACATATCCATGTCCTTCGTCATATTCGTTACAACACCACCCGGGCAAATCGCATTGATCCGGATTCCTTTTGGTCCGTATTCAGCAGCGGCGGTTTTCGTGAGACCTACGACACCATGTTTGCTCGCAGAGTAGCCGCCTAAAAATGGCGTACTTTGAACACCGGCTGTTGAGGCCGTATTAATAATGACTCCCGATTGCTGCTCTTCCATTACTTTTAACACGTATTTAAGCCCAAGAAAAGATCCTTTTAAATTTACCGCAATGATGCGGTCGAAAGTCTCTTCACTATAATCGGCCAAAAGTGACGGAATGCCAAGAACACCAGCATTGTTAAAAAACACATCAATTCTCCCAAACTCTTCTATTGTTTTGCTAACATACCTCTCAACATCGGATCCCTTCGATACATCTGCTTGTATAAGAATTCCTTCTCCCCCGTTTTCCTTTACAAGGTGAAGCGTTTCTTCTCCCCCTTTTTTGTCATAATCAACGAGGACGACCAGCATTCCCTTCTCTGATAGTTTTAAACTGACAGATCGGCCAATACCGCTTCCGGCCCCTGTAATAACTGCTACACTATTTTTTAAAGGCATGCCATCACTCCCTTTCTCTTTGTTCCTAGATCGGAACTTGCTACAAATATGATTTGGCCCAATTTAGGTATTGGTCATGAAAAATAGCAAACTACCGATGTAGAAACCATTAACGCAAAGCTTTGATTGTGGACAATGTAAACCCATTGTATCCCGAAGCAGCGACTTCATTGCATTTTTGTGTGTAATGAACAAATCCCCCCAAATAAATAAGGAAACTTCGAGGCTTCCCAGCAATATTCGCTCCAGTGTACCAGGATTCGGTTTTCACATAAAGAGTCGCCTCCGCTACCTCCCGGCAATGCTTACTCCATGCTTCTTCTGCCTCTATAGTAGGTTCAATTGCATCAACACCTTTCTCGCGGAGGTATTCAAGACAGTCGATAATCCATTCCACATGCTGTTCAATCGCTGAAGGCATATTGACAAGAACGGACGGACTCTCAGGCCCAGTAATCATAAAAAAGTTTGGAAAATCGGACGTTGCAAGCCCTAGGTATGTCCTTACCATAGAGCCCTCTTCCCATTTTTCCTTTAACGACATCCCGCTTTTTCCACGTATGTCCATTTTAAACAATGGACCTGTCATCCCATCATAACCAGTTGCAAAAACAATGATGTCCAGTTCATACTCGCCATCTATTGTCCGAAGGCCGTTTGGGGTAATCTCTATTATTGGCGCTTCCTTGACATCGACTAAAGTGACATTTTCTCGGTTATAGGTCTCATAATAACCACTATCCAAGATTGGGCGCTTTGTCCCAAAATAATAGTCTGGCAGCAGCTTTGCAGCAGTTTCCGGATTATGAACAATTTCTTTTATTTTTGAACGGATAAAATCACTGACGGTATGATTTGCTTCCTCATTAATTAAAAAATCATTATAAGAAGACGTTAGACCAAAACCTCCTTCTTCCCAAACCTTCTCAAAAATCTCTCTTCGTTTTGCAGGCGAATCAGATAATGCTGAGATATTTCTAATTTGAAGGCCATTACCCGTATCGGTTTCGCGCATAAGTCTTTTAATTTCAGCAAAGTTTTCTTTCGTTTGTTTGATAAACGCTGGGTCATAAAGGTGGTTTCTAGCTGGAATTGTATATTGGGGGGTTCTCTGAAAAACAGTTAGGTGACCAGCTTCTTTTGCAATGACGGGAATGGCCTGAACACCACTTGAACCAGTGCCAATTACCCCAACCCGCTTTCCTTTGAAATCGACTTTTTCTTGGGGCCATTTGCCGGTATGATACCACTTACCCTTAAAACTTTCCAATCCCTTAAAATTAGGGAGATTAGCGGAAGATAGGCACCCTGCACCAGAAATGAAATACTTTGCTGACACACTTGTTCCATCATTTAATTTTACATTCCAAAGATTCTTTTTCTCATCGTAATGGGCTGCAATAATTCGAGTCTTAAACTGAATGTCCCGACGCAGGTCAAATTTATCGGCTACATAATTTAGGTAACTAAGGATTTCTGGCTGATCAGGGTATCTAGAAGTCCAATTCCATTCTTGATAAAGCTCTTCTGAGAAAGAATAGTTATAATAAATGCTTTCGATATCACAACGTGCACCTGGGTAGCGGTTCCAATACCAAACACCGCCCACACCATCCCCTGCTTCATAGACTCTGGTTGAAAAGCCGGCCTCTCGTAGACGATGGAGCATGTATAATCCAGAAAAACCGGCTCCCAGCACGACGACATCCAAATTATTTACTTGATTTGTGTTCATTTTTTACCTCCCCAGTTTTAAGTCTAAATGTAAAGCATCTTATTTATTGGAATGGAAGAATCCACCGCCTATTTAAAGAATACTACCTTTTGAAATAATTGAATATTCCGCACTTTTAGAGTATAATATCCCCAAAAAAAGGGGATGTTTTATGGTCTCATTCACTACCATTCAGCAATCACTTCAAAGTCTGGAGCCTATCTTAAACCATGAGGAAAAGTTTTTTAAAATTTTGGAGATTTACATGGAACTCTTCCCTGTCCAAGATTCTTTTTTGTTAAGATATTCTCCTTTAGGTTATCTTGCCGAAGGAATGATTTCTCTTAATCCATCGGGAGGTATTCATATAGGAGAAATTCGTGAAGACATTCGTTCTTTTCCCATTATTTTTTCTGCGATTAATGAAAGAAAAGCAAAATATTGTACTGGGCTTGAATACCTTAAACAAATGAGTATTAAATATCCTATACCTTCTAACCTCAATTCCTTTGTAGTCGTTCCGATTTTCTTTAATTCGGTTGTTTTTGGTTATATTTGTAGTACAGAGTTTGAAGAGAACGCAAAGATCGATGATCAACTGCTATTAACTTTTACCTTTTATGGAAAAGAAGTGGGAAAAGAGATTATTGGTAGGAATTATGATAAACGAATACAATTCTTAAGCCGGCGAGAATTGGAAGTAATGAGGAGAATTTCATTAGGAGAAAGCACGAAGGAAATGTCTGAAAGTATGGCAATTAGTGAATTAACCATTAATCAATATGTAAAAACAGCGATTAAAAAGCTTGAAGCAAAAAATCGATCACACGCGGTTGGAGAATTATTTAGGAAAGGGATTTTATAAAATTTTATAATGGGAGCGTAATCATTTCATTCTAAAAGACGTATCAGTTTAGTAAATCTGTAGAAAAAGGATTGAGTCCTGTGCAGTACAGAATTCAATCCTTTTAGATATTTCTTTATTTTTTTATCTATCTGCCTTCTTGTTGAATATTACTTTTTTATATTTAACTATTTTTAAAATTCCCAAGATAAATTTTTTATTTTTACTTGTGGTACCGCGGCGTTTTGAGCAAGAATACCACCATCTGCATTTATTACTTGTCCAGTAATGAAATCAGATTCCTCACTTGCTAAGAATAAAGCTAAGTTTGCAATATCATTTGGATTACCAATTCGATTTACTAATTTGTTTATTGCGACTAATTCTGCCAAACCCGAATATAAAATATACAAAAAGATTGCCAGTATAACTAATTACATAGGTTATACTTGATAGCCTGGGCACTTCATTCTTGACCCAAAATTTTATTTTTTGGTCATTCTTTCTACTCTTTATTATTTTTAAAAATGATTATGCATGAGTAATTCTTTTGGTGACATAAAGGTGTGGCTTCGATTTGTGAGGAATCCTAATAATAGACCAATAATAAATTGAAAATAAAAAACTGCCCCTTAAGAGCAGCCCTTCAACCACTTTTTATCACTTATGGTGCTTATTATATAGAAAGACCTCCGTCTACTGGGATGACAGCTCCATTGATATAGCTGGAATCATCGCTGGCCAAGAATAAATAAGTATTGGCGATATCTCTTGGTGTACCTAGCCGTTGAAGTGGTACTTTCTCTCTCATTCCATTTAGAATTTTTTCGGGCATTTTTTCTGTCATTGCGGTCATGATAAAGCCTGGAGCAACAGCATTCACATTAATTCCTTTCCGGCCAAGCTCTTTTGCCCAAGTTTGAGTCATCGCAATAACAGCCGCTTTCGTTGCAGCGTAATTCGTTTGACCAAAATTACCCATTCTCCCTACTATACTACTAGTATTGATAATTCTACCATATCCCTCTTTAATCATATGGGGAACAACTGCCTGTGTACAATGAAAGACACCAGTTTGATTAATGGATATAACCTGATCCCATTGCTCCTGAGTCATTTTTACAAGAGTAGAGTCCATTGTAATACCAGCATTATTTATTAAGATATCAATTTTTCCAAATTGTTCAATAACCTCATTGACCATCCTATTCACTTGATCACGTATTGAAACATCTACACCCAATCCAATACCGTTAATCTCTTTTGCTGTTTCTTCCGCTAAACTTTTATTATAGTCAGCCACAACAACGTGTGCACCTTCCCTAGCAAATAACAAACTAGTTTCTTTTCCAAGGCCGCCAGCGCCACCAGTTATAATGGCAACTTTTCCTTCAAGTTTCATAATTTCCCCCTCTCATTCTCCCAAAACATTCCGCATATCCTACTAATTAATATTATAATTTTAAATCCAGTTCCCTAAGACTATGATTATTCGTTTCAAATCCAATTATATTGTTTGCGATAAAATCCTTTATTTCTTTCTCGGAAAAACCCAACTGACCTAAAATTTCCTCTGAATGTTCACCTAGAGCTGGAGGAACGGTAAACTCTTGTACGGGTTTTCCTGAAATCTTAATAGCAGCGCCGGGAACCGGAACTTCAACATCTCCCATCGTTAGAGTCCGAATCATTTCTCTATGTTGGATTTGAGGATTATTGATGACTTCCTCTAAATTATTGACTGGACTGCTGGCAATACCCGCTTGTTGTAAAAGTTGAAAAGCTTCCTCTTTCGTATGTTTAATCGTCCAATCCGCAATCGTATTATCCACTATTTTTCTGTTTTTAAATCTTTCTTCTTCCCTCAAGAATGGCGAATCAATTTGACCCCATTCACTTTTGCCTATTAGTTCAGCTAATTCTATCCACTTTTTCTCCGGTGCATTAATATAGGCTCCCAAAAATACATACCCATCATTTGTAGGGAACGCTTTCGAATATTGAAAACGATCACTCATTCCCCACCTTTGTTTATTGATGCCATGTAACTTGGCTTCAGCGACGCTAAACCCTAATAAAGAAACCAAACCATCAAGCATACTAATATCCACGAAGCGGCCTTGTCCAGTTTTTTCTTTATGAAACAAGGCAAACATTGTCCCTAAAGTTGCTTGCAAACCAGCAATATGATCGGCAATAAAAGTTCCAACATAGGTTGGCGGCCCATCTGGATGTCCAGTTAATTCTGCTAACCCACTCATTGACTGAATGACACCATCATATGCTCCGTAATCCCGATAAGGGCCGGTTGATCCGAATCCAGTAATATGTACCATGCTAATTTTCGGATTAATAGCGGAAATAGTTTCATAGCTAAAACCTAATTTTTCGGGTACATTGGAACCATAATTGGTAACTAAAACATCTGACGTTTCTACTAAGCGGAGAAGAATCTCTTTACCCTTCGAACTTTTCAAATCTAATGAAATCCCTCTTTTATTCCTATTCTCTGAGGCAAAATACAAACTGACATCATCATGCATCGGGGATGATGTTCTTCCAACCTCCCCTTCCAGTCGTTCAATCTTTATGACATCAGCACCATAATCAGCAAGCATTTGGCTGCAATAAGGTCCAGCAATATAATGGGTTAAATCCAAAACTCTTACTCCAGATAGTACACTCATAAATTTCACCTCATTTTTTTAAAAAATATCTTTAAGAATCGCTATATATCATGCCTTGTTTGTTGAGTTGGAATGGTTGCAATCGCCTTTACTTTAGAACTCACGAGTGCGTTGCCAGTGAGTTCATTTTTTCGGAAGTTCCCTGGTGATGTACCGACAATTTTCTTAAACGTCTTGATGAAATGAAAAATATTATTGTATCCTACCTCTCTACCAATCTCTGCTACATCATAATCGGTGTTAAGCAGTAACTCCCCAGCTTTATCAATTCGCACTTTATTGAGATATAGATTGATGGTCATACCAGTATTTTCTTTAAATGTTTTACAAATATAATTTTTGCTATGACCAACAAACTTTGCTAAATGGTCCAAAGAAATTTCATTTTTATAATTTTTTTGAATATTCTCTTTAATTTGATCTACCACTTTAGACTTTTTGGGATTTGTTGATAACTCAATTTTCTGAAATCTAATCATGTAGTATAGCACAGCAATAAATGTATGCGTTGCTATTTCTAAATACCAAGGAAGTGTATCAATTCCTTCTTTAAAGACCAATGCCAGCATTTCTTCAATATTATCTGTTCCCTGGCACACAATAGGTATCTGATTTAGACTTTCTTCAAGCTCGTTATCAAACACAACATACTTTACTTCCAACATTCGTAACGGATTTCCATCTACATCTCGTGTGCTGGAAATGCCATGGATATCATTTGGTCTTGTAAAAAGATACTTCCCCCGACCCATTTTCACGGATTCATTCCCTACAATAAAATCTCCTTCTCCACTAATAACATAGTAAATCTGATAATAATCATGTTTATGAGGAGTAAGACTGCTGCCTGCTGGATATTCACTTTTCGCAAGCCAAAGTATGTTTAACATATTAAGAGTCATTTACGTAATCACCTTTGTGGTAAAATTATTATTTTTTCGTGTTCATTATATTAATTCAGGTTTATATTGTAAATGCTCATTTAAACATTTCCCAGATATGCTTTGGCAATATCTGAGTTAGTCCTAATTTCCTCTCCCCTGCCCTCAAGAACAATCCGGCCGGTTTCTAGGACGTAGGCGCGATCGGAAATTTTTAATGCACTATTTGCCATCTGCTCTACTAATAGAACTGTGACGCCTGAAGAACTAATTTGCTTTAAAAGGTCAAAGACTTCTCCTACAATGATTGGAGCAAGCCCAAGTGAAGGCTCATCAAGAATTAACAATGAGGGGTCCGTCATTAAGGCTCGTGCAATAGCCAGCATTTGCTGCTCGCCTCCGGAAAGAGTTCCTCCCATCTGATTTTTTCTCTCCTCGAGCCGTGGAAAACTTTCAAAAATAGATTGCAATCGTGTCTGGACTTTCTTAGCATTCTTTTCAATGTACGCTCCTAAAAGAATATTTTCCAGAACAGAATGTTGAGGGAATATCTGCCTCCCCTCCGGCACTAACCGAATCCCTCTCCGAACCAGTTGATCAGGCCGATTTTTGGAAATTTCCTTATCCTGAAAACGAATGCTCCCTTGTTTTGCTTGATGCAGACCAACAATGGTGTTGAGGATCGTACTTTTTCCTGCACCGTTTGCACCCAAAATTGTTATAATCTCTCCTCTTTTCACATGAAAAGATATATTGTGTACTACTTCAGTCTTTCCATAACCAATCGTTAAGTTCTCTACTTGTAACATAGATTATGCCCCCTCGCCCAGATATGCTGTTTTTACAACAGGATTAGTATTTACGCTGGCAGGGTCGCCCTCAGCAATTTTTTTACCGTAATCGATTACTGTAATGTAATCGGAAATTTCCATCACAAGATCCATATGATGCTCAATCATCAAAATCGAAATACCGGCATTACGGATTTTATGAATGATCTTTGCAAATTCCATCGTTTCCGTTTCGGAAAGGCCAGCGCATGGTTCATCTAATACTAAAAGATCTGGCTTCATATAAAGGGCTCGAGCAAGTTCCAATAACTTTTGCTGACCTGCAGAAAGGCTTTCCGGATCGTAATTTGCTTTGTCGTTAAGATTGATTATCTTTAAATATTCCATCGCCTCATGAAATGATTTCCGTTCTTCCTTCTTCATTTTTCGAGTCCGGAAAATAGAGTCGATTATCGAATAGCTATAAAACAAACGTCCCCCGATTGCAACATTTTCAACTACTGATAGATTGTTAAAGAGCCTAACATGCTGATACGTCCGTGAGAGACCCTTCTTCGTTAGATTAAAAAATTTGTCACCGGTAATTTCCTTCCCATTGAAAGTGATGGAGCCTTCTGAGGGTTTGTCTATCCCGGTAATCATATTTACTGTAGTACTCTTACCAGCACCGTTGGGACCTATTAGTGAGTGAACAGTTCCTCTTTTAATGGTCATATCTAAACCGTCTACAGCTGTTACTCCCCCAAATCTCTTTGTAAGTCCCTTAACAACCAGAATGTCTTCGATTTCCGAATTATTCTTAATAACATTACGTTCAATGTCAAACTCATTGCCCTCTGTTTTTTCCACTATATAATTGTTATTGTCGATTTCCTTAAAATACTTCTTAATAGTTCCTGCAATACCAGCAGGCATTACCTGCGGCAAGATGACGAGGAGCGCACCGAATACAATTTGCTTTAAGTCAGGAGCCGCATTAAATAGCATAGGTATAAATGTGACAAAAACCGCCCCGATGATTGGACCACTAAGAGTACCCTCACCTCCAACAACCGCCATCAACAGTATGAATACTGTAAATTCAAAATTGAAGGTATCGGGGCTCAAATAACCGCTAAAGCTGGCATATACACTGCCCGCCAGACCAGCAAGTATAGAACTTAGAAAATAACCAGCTATCCTATACTTGCTATAATTAATACCTACCCCCGCAGCTGCAATTTCATTATTTTTGATTGCTATTAAGTCTCTGCCCCACCGGCTTTTCATCAGATTCCTCTGTAAAACTACACAGAACAACATAATAATGAAAATCACATAATATTTCTGAAAGTTATTTAAACTAATGCTAAAAATGTCCCAGGAAGGTATGTACATTCCCCCGGACCCGCCAGTAAACCATTGCCATTCATTCAGTATTTGCTGCACTATTTCTAATAGTCCTATACTAATAAGGGCCAAGTAATGGTGCTTGACTTTAGAAGCTGGAAGGGAAACTACCAAACCCACTAAACCTGATGCTAATGCACCTGCAAGTAATCCTACAAGGAACGGCATATTATAGCGGGTAATCGCTACTGCGGAAACATATGCACCTACACCGTAATGAGCGGCAAAAGCGAATGAGGTAATTCCGCTAAAACCCGCTGAAATGTTATACCCTACTGCAAGAATAATATATATAAAGATTAATGATATAAGCCGCATATAATAGTCACCAGCAAATAGAGGGAGAACAAAACTAATCAGTAATGCGGCGGCACAAACCATTTTAAAAATACGACTATATTTTTTCTGCATTGAGTTCGCCTTTATTAAAGAGTTTGGCACTTAATATCCCCCCCGGTAAAACTATAATAACTATTATCATAATTAAAAAACTGATAGAATCTACGAATCCGCCTGGAACAATCATATTTGCAATTTCCTCTATCAGCCCTAGTAAAAGCCCTCCAACGAATGCACCCCTGGTGTTTCCTAGCCCGCCAATCAATGCCGCTGCAAAGGCTTTAATACCTACTGAGTAGGTCATTGTATAACTTGCGAAGGTTATCGGGGCAATAAGAGCACCACTTATTGCTGCTACAGCACCTGAAATTGCAAAACACATCAACACAATGCGATTACTCCTAATGCCCATAATCCGAGCGGTATCTGGACGAAAGGAAACTGCTCTAACAGCACGGCCGAAGTTAGTCTTTTGCATCACAATCTGATAAAGAGCACCTATTAATACTGCAACAAGAATCATCATAATCTCATGTACCATAATCTTCGTACCAAAAATCGGAATAACTTTTCCATCAAAAAGGAATGGATACGCCTTTGGCTCTGTACCGAACAACATTCGGGCCGTATTGTCTAGAATGATTCCTGCACCAAAGAGAGTGACAATCCATCCTGAATTCTGGGTTAGATCTCCTAATTTTTCTACAGATACTTTATAAATCACTATACTTAGGACTATGTTAATAATGACAGCCAGAATAATAGCCGTAATATAATTCATATGAAAAATACTTAGTAACCAGTAACTTGTCATGGCACCTATCATAATGACAGAACCGTGAGCAAAATTTATAATCTGTGTGGTAGAATAAATTATGCCAATAGCAAGCGCCATTAATGCGTAAATGCTTCCATTGGAAAGGGCAGTTATTATTTCTTGCATCAATAGTCTCCTTTCAAATTTGATTAATAGTTTTATAAAAAATTTCCCCAAATTACTTGATAAGTGCCGGCACCACTAGGTGCACGACACTTATGTTAAGAACTAATCCGCTTTTTTAAAGATTTCACCGTAAGCCATGTCACCTATTTTGACCTTTAACAATTCCGCAACAGGAAATCCTTCGTGAGATTCTTTTGTAAATGCATATTTATTTACATATACAGAATCAAAATCTTTTATATCCGTTTCCAAAACCTTTTTCACTTTATCACTATCAGTTGTACCGGCTTTTTCGATGGCCCATTTCAGCAAATACACTGCATCGTATGCTTGAGCAATCATGCCTGCACTAGTATCTCGTTTGTCTTTTTCGCCATATTCAGAAACGACCTTTTGGTACATCTTCCAATATTTTGGAGCTAACTCTTCTTTGCCAGTGTCTAATGCCCAGCTACCAGCAGTAACAGTTTTCACTTTATTAGCACCAGGACCGGCCAGTTCAGTGAAATTCGGCATGTTTAAACCTGTATAGCCAATAATATCTAAATCATTAATGTAGTCAATCCGTTCAAGGGCCCTAACAATTTTTGCACCATCAGCACCCAAGGTCCAGAATAATGCAACGTCTGCTTTAGCATCCTTGATCTTCTGAGCAACAGGTGTCATGTCTGCATCATCTGCTTTATAGGTAACTTTGACTGCAGGGGTTACACCCTGACTTTTCATGGCTTCTTCCATAACGGACATACCATCCGTGCCAAGTGCTGAAGTATCAGCAACCAGTGCAATTTTTTTAGCTTTTTCTTCAACGGCAATTTTCACAATAGCCTTTGCCTGTATAGCATTTGACGGCAGAAGTCTAAATGCATACGGATTATTTGGATTAATCAGTTGGGTGCTTGTTGCTATCGGAAGTATGGAAATAATTTTGTTTTGCTGAAGAAATGCCATTGAAGCAGCGGCAGGTGTAGAGTTGGTAGGACCAACCATAAAATCCACCTTTTCTTTGTCCACCAACTCCTCCACAAAAGTTTTCGACTTAGTTGGGTCGGCTCCATCATCACGTTTAACTACTTTCACTTTGGCACCCAAGATACCACCATTTGCATTAATCTCCTTAACCGCCAAATCGACCCCCTGAGATTGCGCCACCCCAAGTGTAGCACTAGAACCAGTCATGGCTCCTATATTTCCGATTACAATCTCTTTCGGTTTACCACTGGCCTCTTTAGCTGTATCATCATTTGTACTGCTACAACCAGTAAAAAGTAATGACAAACTCAGAATGATCGAACTCATAGAAACAGCGCTTTTTCTTCTCATCTTTCTCCCCCATTATTAGTATTCTTATCCGGCTGAATAACATATTAATTTCCCTTGTTGCCCTCAGATCATTTTATTCCTTACATTAAAACCGATATCTTAACTGTTAAATTGTACTTAGAAAAAAAGAATAAGTTTTTCATACTATCATTATTTTTCGTTTTCGGGAATTTCGAAAAGAAATGATAGGTTTATAAAATGTAAATTTAAGAGTGCCAACAATAATGAAAAATTAATGTTTTTCAATTAACCACTCTTAAGTGTATCCTTTATCCAATATCATTCAGAAATCTACTTGGTATTAAAAAAGATTCTTTAGGTAAATTAAGAGAAAGCTTTTTAAAGTTATAAAGCATTTTTGATAAAAGCATGTGATAAATTCCCATCGATCAAAATTTTTGTCTAATGCTTCGTTGATACCAAGCCCGAAATATGTAACCCCTTACATTAAAATCAACACCTCCTTTTTGTATTCGAATAATATATAACAACTTTTATAAATTGATTTACTTATATTATCCGAACTATAATTTGAATTGTTTTCCAGGTTTGTAAATATCCTTATGATATTTAACCATAAATTAGCATATTAATTACCTACAGTCAATTATTTATCTTAAAATTTATAAAATTCACAATTGGTTAATTATTATAAATTTACTTATATCACTCAATTTATTGGATATATAATATGTCAACTTTTTAGCAATTGGCTTAGGATTATTAAAATTGAAAGTTACTAGTAACTACGAAAAAGTATCATTTCACCTGTGTAAATATACTCTAAAGTTTTATAGCCCACGTTAGCTCGACGTTTCTTATTTCTAATTTCAAATTGGAAGATCCCACCACTCCTCGGCTCAAATTCTATCGAAATGAAGCCCAGATATTTTACAAAAATAATGTTTATTTTATTAGAATTTTTTCTAAGAAAATATTCAGCAATAACAATAAGGGCCTCTATTAAGGCCCTCAGAATACCACTATATAAAACTGAGTTTTATGAATTTATGGACCTTAGATTACTCACCCATTTAACCTTTACCGGAGTTACTCCCCCTTACGTTCAAATTGATAACATAGTATTGGTTTTATGCCATACTAAAAACAGAACTACTTTTCAAATTTAGCTTGGAGCATATATCTACCTAAATAAAACAAAACTCTCCAATTAGAGTGCATCGGAAGGTATTTTTGCATGGATTTACATATCAAGCACTATTTACGAAACTTTCCTCAAAGCCATCAATCCAAGCTTCAAAGAGTAATTCTTTTGGTGACATTCATTAAATGTCCTATCTTTTTCCTTATAAAATTAGTTTCTTCGGAGTCCAAATATCAGTAAACCCATTTTCCACCGAATAATGGTATAGCTCTTTAAGTTTATTACTAGAATAAACCTTCACATCCTCTCTTCTTCCAAGTTATGGAATAGCAATTAATGTTTCATTCCTGTCTATTACCGTTCGTATAAAACTATATAAAATCTCCAAATGTAAACACTAATATAAAAAGAAAAGACACCCATCATAGGCGCCTTAGTCTTCTTTATAGTATATCATCAAATTTAGATGTCGCTTTTACAAGCTGTTTCACATAACCATCAAGCAACTCCGAAGGCTTATCTTGATAAAATCCTTTCACTTCCTGTTGGGCCCTTGTCAGCAGCACATATAATAGGCGAGCATGCAGGTCATCTTTCGGGAACGACTCTTCATTGACATTCACTAAAATAACACCATCGAATTCCATTCCCTTACTATTATAAGAAGCCAATACCGACACAAAGCCAGGCTTCACATCTTCTTCAGGATTAATATAAACGACACCTTTTCCGATTTCAGTTGTTAGATAGTCTACTAACTTTTTAGCTTTTTTCTCATCTTTATGAATGATGGCAATCCGTTTATATTTTTTCCTCCACTCCCTAATAGTTGCCTTTATCTTTAACATCAATAATTCCTTCGTTGAGCGGTAGCTATTTCTCCTGGAATTTGAGAGTATGGAGGCTTTAACGTGTGAACTAGAAAATATAGTTACTATTACAATCACAAACGAATTACCTGATTTAGCTTAATTCAGTTATGTAGTCTAAGAATTCCGAAAAATATGATATGATATAAAGGGAGAAATTTTAACATGGGGTGATTATCGGTGAACAAGCAAGAATTTATGGCACATATGGAGCAGGCTTATGATACAAGCGCCATCAAACCGGAAAGTATATTTATGTTCAATATGCTGCAGTTTGAGTTTAATTATGATGATGAGGCGAAAACATGTACCATTACGTGTCCGGTTACTGACATTATGTATAACCCGGCTGGGATCGTGCACGGCGGCATCTTTACCTTTCTCGCTGACACAGCGATGGGTCATTTAAACTTTCGGCTGAAGGACGTACCTTATGTATCGCTAGAATTGAAGACCTCTTTTTTTAAAGCAACGAAATCCGGAAAATTGATTGCAACGTCTCGTTATAAAAAGGATGGCTATAAAATTTCATTCATGGAAGCGGACGTCCGCAATGAAGAAGGCGAGTTATTGTGCACGACCTCGGGCACATTTTATCGATACGACAAGTAACCGAGGGTAAACAGGGGGATGGTTCTCTACTTTATTTTATTATTACTTCCTCTACATAACTACTTAAATCTACCATTTATTTTTATCTTAGGCACCATCCAATAATTGGGTGGTGCCTATCACGATTAATTCCTTTTTGTTAGGCTCTGTTATACTGAATGTTGATTTTACTGTGTTTGAAAAATAAACGGAAAAATTCCGTTTAAATTGGGAAATACCCTTATTTCCTTAAAAATAAAGGAAGCTTTTCCGTTTATTTGATCCAAATCTTTGGATTTTATCTTATTTAGAGCAGTTAATCGGAATTTCTTCGCTTATAATTGCTTGTTAAGCTTCCTCTTTATACATTAGCCGGAAATTCTCCGCCTATGAATTCTCGTACCTATACGAAAATCAACAATGAATAATAACAGAGCCGAATTAATTTGCTTAACTTGATGGCTACAGTGTCATCAGGCATCTAATTGCATAGCTTTTTTTATCGAAAGTAACAATACTTGTTTAATGGTTACAACTTTATGCCATGCCACTTTTTCAAATGCTCAGCATGGGTGGATAAATATGAATGCGGATCAAATAGTTTGTCATAATACTCCAAATCTAGATGGTGCGACTGTAAGTACATTAATGAATAGACAGAAGGTACGGTTGCCGGAAATTTCCCGAATGTATCAAACATGTATTGAGCCTGTAGAGCAATAATTTCTTTAAATTCTTCATCATGAACTTGTGCACTGCTGCGCACGATCGACGGATTCTTCCAAATCCCCTTTGTTTCAGGATGAAATGGACCGTCCTTCCCAAATTTACGTTCCACTAATGCTTCAACTGCATCTCTCATGGTCGGATAATGTGGAGGTGTAAACGAAGTAAACACTCCTTCAAGTCCTGTTGGGTTAGGTATTGCCCAACGTTCATCTGTATCATAGCGGAAGCCAAGACCGGGAACATCCGGATCACCACTGGCTCCTAAAACGGTTAAGCGATCAATTCCATCAAACATCCAGCCACCGAGCCCAATTGCTTGCTGCAATAACATTCCTGAGTATGTTGCTGTGGCTAATTCTGCAGATAGTTCAGCAAGCGAATATTGATCAAGGAAGCTAAGGGGAACCGGATTATCGACATCCACAATATGTCTGTATTTCTCTAAACCTGGGATTTTCCGTTGATTAATATCGTCATAGATAACTAGTCCATTCTGAACGTAGAAGCATAAATTTAAAAGTGTATGCTGGGCTAAATCCCCAACTGGAAACACTAAGAACGTACCTGGCTTATTGGCCACCCAAGAATTATGCCCCTCCATATAGGGCTCATAATTGGGAATATGCAGGCGATTGTCAGATAATTTCTCAATTCTTTTTTGATGTGATAGCAGTAGTTCCTTTGTAGAAAGTTTCCCACTTTCTGAACGTCCCACTTCTGGTGCAAAATCACGGGTACGGAAAATGTATGTCCCTGTGTCATCCGTAAAAAACACTTCAGAAGTATGAAAGCCTGCTGCAGATGGATGGGTTCTGCCCGACGCTGATCCAGAATAATTGGATAGATACGGTTTATAACGTTCATGTCTAGTAACTGAATGATGCCAACCCGTTACACCACTGACCCCCAATAATATTAGTAGTTTTTCTAAATTATTTAGCGGTACTGGTTCGTGTTTTGATTTATATGCAAGCGGTCCGTCAGGTATTTCTGCTCCAAGAAAAAATCGGCGGGAACGCCTTCCAAAAAGTGCTTCAAGAAGTGGGAATTCTGATAATTCTCTTAGTAAATCTTCATTTATGTCCGCCTCAGAAAGATCAAATTCACTTTGCTTCATTTTTGTCATCGTTATATATTCCTCCCTAATAATAAATTATTTTCTAATCTATTTATAAAAAATTCTTTGCTCACAATAGGTCATGATTTCTTCTTCTACCATCGTGTTGAAAAATGGGTTTTGTGTATGACACTTTTTCTTTATTACCTTTGTCAGCACGGTTTCATTCTCTTTCCATCTGAAATAAATAATATAAAATGTGATTTTGTCTATTTTTCTATTATTCTGTCTATTTAAATTATAATTGAGATATACGTTGATTGAGAATTAACAATATTTAATATGGGGTATAAGTGCCACTTATACCTATAAATTATTTTGACGCTTTCTACACAGCCTCTTGTATGGAGCCTTAAAGTGGGCGTCATAATTATGCAGCGAAAGCTATTATAAAGCATCAACATATACTCATGTGGTATTACACCGTCTAATTCTGGACTGGCAACACCGTCAACTTTCGGTCATTTTTGGATGGCAATAACAATAAAGGGACCCGGAGCCTACCTTGAATGATGACTCTATCTGATTTCAGGGGTGAATTCACGGTGTGCTAAGTTTATCATGGCGGCGATTAATTAGTATCTATTTCAGCAGCATTTACCCTTGTTTCATCTTAAAAAATGAAATTCAATCGTTCCAATGAAGTTTTCGCTGCTTTTATGATATATCCCCCATCGGCAACCATATTTTCAAGGGTTAATATTTGAAATTTAATTCTCTCCGTTTCCAATTGAGGGAACTCAACAATTTTTGTATTCATCTCGATTGAACAACCTCATTGTAATAGCTTCTCATGTAAGGTATCTATTCTGGATCAAGAAATACCCTTTAAGAACCTTCCCCAATCTCAATTTATATAGTTTTGGTCGAAACTTCTAAAAATCAACTCCAAATTAGAAATAAGACTGTATATTTTGCCATTTTCAGAGGGTAATTCGGCACGAAATTAGAAATGAGTGGATTCGCTGAAATTAGGAAATCCGGCTATGGTAGAGATACCCGGGAATACAGAGGCATAAGCGCGCTTTCCTGAAAGGACCTAACGTTGGAAAGCTTTGAACAGTTAGCAGAACAATATCAGCCGATGATCCACAAGATCATTCACTCTCTTCATCTATACACAGACCTGGAGGAATTTTACCAACTTGGCCTCATTTCTTTATGGGAGGCCAACCAACGATTCAATCCGGAAAAAGGGAATTTCACAAACTATGCTTATTCATATATTAGAGGCAAGCTACTTATCGAACTCAATAAAATGGCAAAAAGCAAGGATAGGAGTTTTTGTCCAGAGGAGGAATTCTGGGAGATGGCACCTGATGGCCGGCATGACCCCTCTTTAGAAAAAGAGATCTTGTTATCCTTTTTGGAAATATTAACTCCGAATCAAGGGAAATGGCTTCAGTACACTCTCATTAATGGCCTATCCGTCAGGGAAATTGCCGAACGGGAAAGTGTAACGGTATCGGCTGTTAAACAATGGCGGGAAGGAGCTCGCGGGAGATTGAAGGGTTTAATCGGAAACTGAGTTGCAGGAAATGCCATAATAAAAAATCGTAGAGAGAGAATCAACTAATCCATTATTAATACCCATATTTTGTTCCCCCAGAAGGGTGTTATCGAACTACCTTTGGATAAATATGAGGACAATTTGTCCAAAATTACATCCGTTTAGAAAATAGAGGATAAAATACCAAAAATTAATTTAAAAAGATCCTCAAATCACTTAGATCTGAGGATTTTTTCCCTTACCTTCAAAATTATAATGAAGCCTGTATTTGCACTATAATAAAATAAGAGTCTAAAAGTTGGTTATAGTTTGCCATTAGAATTTTCGAACTTTCCAATAAGACCTAATTACAATAAGGTTTATTGAAGAGAAATTTAATAACAATTGTTTATAGAATAAAAAAACCTCTAGTGGATACTAGAGGGAATTTAAGTTTATGAGGAAACCCCAAGGAATTTATGATGCAGGTCTTCCCTGTTCTTGAATTCTTCCGAGCTGCCGGAATATACGATCTGCCCATTATCGATTACATAAACATAATCGGTAAGATCAATTGTAAATTTAATGTTTTGTTCAGCGAGCAATACGGCTACTTCCATTTGATCAATCATATTTTTAATGACTTCTTTTAGATTTTGTACAATAATAGGTGCAATACCTTCTGTTGGTTCATCGAGTAAAATGAGTTTAGGTCTCCCTACCACGCTTCTTGCAATGGACAAGATTTGCTGCTCACCACCCGAGAGTTCAGACCCTTTTCTTTTTCGAAGATCCTTTAAAAGTGGAAAATTTTCCCAAACCTCATTTAGTTCAAGGGGTTTTCTTACTTTTTTGATAGCATTTGCAGCAATCGTTATATTTTCTTCTACCGTCAAATCTTTATAAATGCGCCTGTCTTCAGGTACATAGCCAATTCCCATCCGAACTCGTTTATGGGTTTTTTCCTTGTTGATGGGATTCTCAGCAAAAGTTATGTCTCCATCCACCCTTGGCATTAACCCCATAATACTCTTCATCGTCGAGCTTTTGCCTGCCCCATTTCTTCCTATTAAAGCCACACCTTGCCCTTCTTTAATCATAATGGAAAGATTATGTAGAACATGACTGGTGCCATAATAGGAATTTAATTTTTCAATCCTTAACATGTTCTCCTCCTATTTTCCCAGATAGATTTCTATCACCTTAGGGTGTTTTTTTATTTCTTCGGGAACGTCTGTTGTAATAATTTCTCCTCTGTCCAAAACAGTAATCCGGTGGGCTAAGGAAAAAACAACGCTCATATCGTGCTCTGTAATGACGACCGTCAAATTTCGTGTTTGATGAATTTTCTTAATCAATTTTACGGCTTCAGAGGTTTCCTCTGGAGACATTCCAGCGGTAGGCTCATCAAGGAGTAAAAGAGTAGGCTCGAGGGTTATGGCCATTGCCAATTCCAATCGTTTTTTATCTCCATGAGACAATTCATAAATTAGTTGATTTTCCGTCCCGCTTAAGCCGACCTCTTCTAGTACTTCTTTGATTTTCTCCTCATAGGCGTTTACTGGTGCCAAAAACGTTTTAAAGGATAATTTATTTCTAGTTATTTTATTTTTTGACATCAATGCAATAAGGATATTTTCTTTGACCGTAAGATTGATATATACATTCGGGACTTGAAAGCAACGGCTTACTCCATTCCGCGCTGCAAAGTCCAGCCCTTTTCCATTCATATTGATCCCTTCAAAGGTTATGGTTCCTTTTTGGGCAAATAAATCCCCATTCATCACACCAAAAAGGGTGCTTTTACCGGCACCATTTGGACCAATGATTGCATGGATTTCACCTTCAGTTATTGTAAGATTTACATCCTTCAAGACCTTCACACCTGGATAATCCTTATATACTCCTTCGAGCTGCAGAGTTCCCATGCTTTCCAACTCCTTTCAACTCTTCCATATTCCGTCCCTTCTTCTTAGAAAAGGATGTTCTTAGCATTGATATAAAACGTCTTCCAACCCCAATCACTCCATCAGGGAATAAGAGTACGATAGCTAACAGAATTATCCCCAAATAAATATTGGAAGCTCCTGAATCAATGGTTAATGAATATAACATTTCGAAGGTTATTGCACCTACGATAGGTCCCCAAAAGCTATTGATGCCGCCAATCAGCACAATAATGAGCGGTAATGCTGATTGTGTCCAACTCAGTGTTTCTGGGGTAATGATCCCCTCTAGTGGTGAAAGCAATGCGCCTGAAACACCTCCAAAAAAACCCGCAATCCCAAATGCCAGGATTTGATACCTTTTAACATTAATCCCTAAGGAAGAGGTCCGTACTGAATTTTCTCTTATCGATCTCAGAAAATGGCCTAGGGATGAATTTGTAAGAATATAAAGTATGAAAATCGATACTACCACTGTAAAGAAAATGACATAGTAATATTTTTCGGGTCTGGAGATGTCTAGTTCCCATCCAAAAAGATTAATAGGTTGGGCGAGGATTCCCGGAATGCCATCCTGCCCTCCCAATGCAGGTGTACGGTATATAACCAAATAAACAACTTGGGCCAAGGAAAGAGTAAGCATCGCAAAATAGATCCCGGTAGATCTTAAGCTTAGGTACCCAATGATCATGGACAAGAGAAAAGCTATGACTCCTGCCATTAATAGGACGAAAAATATGGAATAACCTTTTTGCACTAATACTGCCGAAGCATAGGCACCTACTCCATAAAAGGCAGCATGACCCAATGAGAACATCCCGGCAGTCCTTGCGATAAATTGGAAGCTTGAAGCAAAAAGAACAAGAATGAATATTTCACTTAACTTAAAGCTAAAAGCGTTATTTACAAATAGAGGGGCGAGGAAATATCCAAGCAGTAGAATTATGATAAAGAAAATCGAGGATTTTTTCATATCATCCCACCTTTCCTAATAACCCTTGCGGACGTATCGTTAAAATAACTGCCATCACAATATAAGATGTAATTCCTGTTAAAACAGGAATATAAAACCCTAAAAATGAATCTAATACCCCTACAAGTACGGCCGACAGAAGTGCTCCCTTTATATTTCCAAGTCCTCCAACCACTACCACCACAAAAGCTTGGATGACCAGGTTTACCCCCATATTCGGCAATAATGCAACAGTTGGGGCAAGCAGACCGCCAGCAAAGGCAGCCAAGAAAATCCCAATAACAAAGACGACTGTAAACAAAGCAGGAACATTGACCCCAAGCGAATTAGTCATCGTTTTATCTGCTGCGGCTGCTCGGATGATTCTCCCTAAATTGGTATGGTTCATCAAAAACCATAAAATACCCATAACTGCTATCCCTATTATGCAAATTAAGATAGAGTAAAATGGAACGGATATGCCAAAAATGGAAATAGTCGTATTCAGGCTATCGGGAAGCGGTAATGACAAAGGCGAAGCACCCCAATATTTTTCTACACATCCTTCAATTATCAACAATATAGCGTAGGTTGCAAGAACCATATAAAATTCGTTCGCTTTATACATCCTTCTCATGACAAGCACTTCAACAGCCCAACCTAATAGCGTAATTACAACGCTTGATATGAAAATAAAGGAAAATAAGCCGAGAACGGTATCGAATTTCCCTACAAAAAAGAACATCGTAAGATAACTTCCCAACATAACAAAAGAACCATGTGCAAAATTGATAACACCTAATACCCCATATATTAATGTCAGACCTGCTGCAATCATAAACAGCACAGCAGCTTGAGTCAGGCCGTTTACAAGCGGGAGTAACAATACATCCATAGTATCTTGCTCCTTTTATAAAAGAAACGAGAGAGGTAGTCTCCCGTTTCTTCTATTTTTAATTAATTTAGCGGCGGCATTACTTCTGCCCCAGGAACGATTTCAATTTCGGTTACCTTCCAGCCTTTGTCGCTATTGTCTGGTTCGACCTTTACCCAAACGATGTCTTTGATGGCTTGGTGATCCTCTTTTCTAAACTCCCTTTGACCAGTTACCGAATCAAATTTCATTCCTTCCAACGTCTTGATAAGAGTATCCGTATCCATAGAATTCGACTTTTCCATGGCTTGCTTATAGGCAAAAATGGAGACGTAGGTTTCTGAATTATACCCATTTGGTTCTGCCCCAAATTTTTGCTTGAACCTTTCGACAAATTCTTTATTTAGTGCATTGTCATATGCTTCCGCATAATAGTGAACTCCGGACCATTCCGGATGCATATCTTTGCCCAATGCAGAGGAAATGTCCCCTTCATTGGAATTCAGGACAAACAATCCTATTTGTTTAAAAAAGTCATATGGCTTAGCTTGTTTAGACATGGTAATGGCATCAGCAGAATAAAGGGAACTGAAAACAGCATCAGGCTTTGCAGCTAAAATACTCGCAATCTCATTCTTATAATCAGTAGCTCCAAACTTTGGCCAGGAATCCTTGACTACCTTGTACTTTGGATTAATTTTCTTCATTTGGTTGTTAAAAGCATCCCATGATGCATGGCCGTATGCATAGTCAGGAGAGAAATTAGCCCAATTGTTGAGATTTGGATATTTCTTATAAAATAAATTGGCCGCTGAGGTGTTTCTCATATAGGCATTATCGCTGACACGGAATACGTGGCGATTAAAATTTTTGCCCGTAATTTCATCTGCACCGGCTGCAGTAGTCATAACGATTGCATTTTCTTGCTCCAACACAGGAGGTATGGCAAGGGCAACACCACTACTTACAACACCGGTAAAGAGTTTAACTCCCTGTTGTGTCAGGTCTCTCACAGCTTGTATGCCGTCCTTAGGGTTGCCTTTCGTGTCTTTACTGACCAATTCTACCTTCTTGCCATTAATACCGCCTTTTTCATTGATCATTTCAACAGCCAATTCCCCGCCCTTTTTCATGTCTTGGCCAACGGCACCAACACTGCCACTTAGGGCTCCGATAAAACCAATTTTTATGGTATCACCATTGGTGCTTTCCTTGCTTTTTGCAGGATTATCTTTTGAACTCGAAGAACCATTTTTTGATGTGGCCGTTTCCTTACTGGCACACCCAGAAAGTACAAGAGCAAGCATAAAAAACAAAATTAAGGATTTCATTCCAAATTTCTTCATAATCCTTCCCCCTGAAAAATTAAATGATTAAACGCCTTTAAATGCTGGCTTGCGCTTCTCGATGACCGCTCTGACTGCCTCTTTTGCTTCCTCGTATCCGGACAGCTCGCAAGTAAACTGCTGTTCGAACTTATATCCTTCTTTTAAATCCATATATTCACAGCCATTTAAACTTTTTCTGGCCATTTTAATCGCTCTTGGACTTTTACTGCCAATTTTCCTTGCCCAATCAAGGCTAACGGCTAATAGGTTTTCAGGCGATGTAATCTCCGTGATGGCACCGTATTTGCTGATTTCCTGAACGGATAGCGCCTCTCCAGTAAAATACATTCTGCGCATAACCATTTCTGGTACGATTCTCGCCCCGAATTTGGCACCCCCTAAAACACCGACATTGATTTCGGGCAGTGCAAATTTTGCATTTTCCGACGCGATAATTAGATCACAACTAGCAGCAAGAGCAAATCCTGTCCCTAATGCTGCTCCATTCACCGCAGCGATAACGGGTATCTCACAATCATAAATCGCCCAAAATGCTTCACGTACCTCCCTCATTCGCTCAATCCCATTCTCAGGGGTCATGGTTATGAATTCATTCAAATCGTTACCTGCACAAAATACCTTTCCTTCGCTAGTAAGGACTGCCACATTTGCTTGATAGTCATTTTTGCCGAGATTTTCAAATGCCTCTTTCAATTCCCGATACATGTCCTGGTTGACTGCGTTTACCGGTGGTCTTTTTAATGTTACTTTTGCAATATTATCTTCTATCGAAACATCTAAATATTGATAATTCAACTTCATTTCCCCTTTCCCTACCATGAGCTCTGTCCCCCATCAACCGCAATGACTTGCCCAGTAACATAGTTTGCGGCTGCGGAAGCTAAAAAAATAATCACACCCTCTAAATCTTTTGCTTCCCGATCCTTTTTGCGGGGATGAAATCCTCTATAATGTTTGTTTGATTCTCTAACATTCTCTCTGTCATTCTCGTTTTGAAGATGCCAGGAGCGATGGCATTCACACAAATCCCTCTATCCGCCCACTTAACAGCAAGTTCTTGTGTCAGTAAAATCAAACCTGCCTTTGAAACACCGTAGGCCGTTGTTTTTATAGGCCTTCGCATTCCCCTTAACCCTGCCACGGAAACAATATTAATGATCTTCCCCCCGCCATTTTCTGCCATCATCTTTCCTGCCGCTTGTGCACAAAACATTGCTCCGGTCAGATTGGTATCTAGCGTCTTTCTCCATTGGGTTTCTTCTATCGTAAAGGGATCGTCCTCAACAATGCGCCCAGCGTTATTTACGAGAATCGTAATGTTACCCAACTCCGCCGCAACTTTCGAAACACATTTCTCAACTTCCATCTGATTCGATACATTACACTCTAGGGTCATACATTCAATATGGTCATTTTCCAGTTCCAATTTGGCTTGGTGGAGGACCTGTTCATTCCTACCGCAAATGGCTACCTTCGCGCCACTCCTGCCGAGGGCCCTAGCCATAATGAAACCAAGACCACGAGCCCCCCCGGTAATCAATGCTACCTGCCCATCTAAGTTAAATAGATCCGATTGCATTTATATAGTGACTCCAAGAAGAGAAGCTTCTTTTTGATCTTTCAGTCTTAAATCAACACTTATATTTTGCGGAGCTTCATAGATTTGTTCCGTACCTAAAACATTCCGGTAGTAATGCTGCATATCATACTCCATCATAAAGCCATAGCCGCCTGCCATCTGTACTACAGCAGTTGCACAGTTCTTATAAACCTGAGCAGCATACTTCAGACAAAGGATGGATGTTTCCGTATCATTACCGTTTGTAATCTCCCAGCCCAGCTGCCTGGTGAATAGTAGGGCGGCATCACTCATGGTTTGTAAATCCGCTGCCCAATGACTTAAAGCTTGGAAACTGCTAATTGTTTTACCAAATTGCTCTCTGGTATTCATGTATTCTATCGCTAAATCCAGTGCGCCTTGTGAGGCACCCGTCATATATGAGGATGTGAACAATCGACCTAATTTCCGTGGAAACTCAAGAATTTTTTCAGACTGTCCAACTTCAGACAATCTATTTTGATCAAGAACGATCACGTTTTCGAAATAAATTTGGGATACTGGACGGTTATCAATAAAATCAAGATCCACAGAAGTTACTTGATCTTTCGAAACGTAGAACAAAGTGTTGGAAGCAGAACATATAAATCCATCGGCTATTTGTCCAAAGGAGACAACTTCAGCTTTCCCATAAATTCTCCAGTGTTTCAGATCCTCTTTTTCTGCTATAATATTATTAGCTTTGTCTATGAAGGAGATTATTTTCTGGCCGGATATAATCTCCTCTACTTTTTTTCTCCAAACGGAGCCTTCCTGCTTTCCGAATACCTGTGCGCTGATTGTCACTGTTTCATAAAAGGGCGAGTGGACAAGGTATTTACCGAGTTCATATGCCGTGACTTGGATCAACTCGTATTCATCGCCGAATCCACCTAATTCCTCAGACACCCCTAAACCAAAGGTTCCTAATTCAGCCAAACGTTCCCATAAATCACGTGAAAAACTATTCTTTTCTACTTCCTTGTTTTCTAGTAACTTTCTTAAAGTTTGCTGGAACATCTTTTGCTCTTTTGTTAGATTAAAGTCCAAGCTTTTCACTCCTTTCCGCTATTTACTAGCTAAATGTAATCCTCTTTTGGCAATGATTTCCCTCTGTATTTGTGAAGTCCCTGCAACAATGGTTCCCATTGCTGAAGAACGATAATTTTCCTCAAAAAGCCCATTCACCAAGTTTCTCATACTTTTATGTGTCAACAATGCGTCCTTACCCATTACTTCAATAGCGGTTGTAGAGACTTTCTTAAGTAGCTCGGTAGTATATAATTTCGCCATAGACGCTTCTCCGTTAGGTACTTTCCCTTCAGCCTGCATTAATGGAACACGATAGGTCAGCAATCTTGCAGCTTTCACTTCAGCCAGTAATCCGTTTAATTTTTCGGAGACCCAATGGTTCGGCTCCAGGCATTCTGGTTTTTCACGGTTTAAATACTTGATAGTTTCATCCAAGATTCTGCGTGCCTTTCCAACATAAACAAGTCCCGATCTTTCTATATCTAATGCAAGGGCTAACGCTTTCCACCCCTCATTTTCCCTTCCGATTCTAGTTGATTCATCGATGATAACGTTTTCAAAATATACAGTGTTTACCCGATATCCACCCAACGTCCATAAAGGTCCAATTTCAATCCCTTTAGTCTTCATATCGATGATAAAAAGGGAGATGCCTTTATGCTTCGGTGCCTGAGGGTCGGTTCTTGCCGCCAAGACACAATAGTCTGCAATATGGGCATTAGTTGTAAAAATCTTCTGACCATTCACCAAATACTTATCCCCATCTTTTACCGCACGAGTCTTCAACGATGCCAGATCAGATCCCGAGCCCGGTTCGGTATACCCCATGCAAAATAGGATATTTCCCTTTGCGACACTAGGAACAAATTCCTTTTTTTGATTTTCGTCACCTATCAAAAGGATGGAATGGGTCAAGATGTTATTGATTTCATTTGACATCATTGGTGCCATATAATAGGCTGTTTCCTCCCTAAAAATGGCCATCTCGATTTGTTTTTTCCCCAATCCGCCATACTCTACGGGAAAATCCAAACCAATCCACCCTTTTTCTGCTAGCTTTTTATAGAAGCTTGGTGAATGCTCATCCCCTTTTACATAAATTTCATCCATAATCTCTTTTGTTACTTCTTTTTCACAAAATGCCCTGACTTCATTTCTAAATGCAATCTGTTCATCCGTAAAAGCAAAATCCATTTTTACCCTCCTACAATTTCCTTTATTTGTTGGCGAAGTATATATTTTTGAATCTTACCGCTTGCAGTCTTAGGAAGCTCAGAGATAATTTCAAGTCTTTCCGGATATTTTTGCTTAGCAATTTCATAAGTACCCAAATAACGAATCATCTCATCCCAGTCAAATTTCTGTCCTTCATGAACAACCACAAATGCACATGCCTTTTCGACAAAAGTAGGATCTGGCATACCAACAATTACCACTTCTTTAATAGCCGGATGTTCGTAAATGATATCTTCGATTTCCTTTACACTGATTTTTTCTCCACCTCGGTTAATGATGTCCTTAATCCTACCGGTAATGTAGATATAGCCTTCTTTATCCATGTAACCCAAGTCCCCTGTCTTGAACCAGCCATCTTCCGTAAAGCTATCTTCATTAAGGGTTTGATCCAAATAACCTAGGAACATATCGGGGCCCCTCCATTGGATTTCACCTTGGGTTCCTGCTGGGCACAATTCCCCTCTATCATCGACAACCCTTCCCTCTGTCGGTGACATCCACCTGCCGTCTGACGCACTTCTTTTCTCAGGAAGATCATCAAGATTCGTACATGTAGCGGATGGAAGTTCGGTAGCTCCATATTGACGGACGACGGTACAGTTTAATTCTTTTGAGGCTCTGTCAATCATTGAAGACGGCATGTCTGCTCCACCGCAACAAATATATCGCAGAGAAGATAAATCAAATTTGTTCCTGATTGGTGACGATAAGATCCCCTGAAGGAAAGGGGTCGCGAAAATCATAAAGCTGCAATGATGCTTACCTATGTTTTCAACCGCATGGTCTGGATCCCATCTGTCTTGAAGAACTACCTTTCCTCCTAAAACGAATGGCATATTCAAGGCACATAAAATTCCCGTAATATGGGTAATAGGCGAGGGATTAAATATGACATCTCTTTCATTTAATCTAAACCAATCCATTATATATTTCGCATCGTACAGAATTGTGTTATGACTGTGAAGAGCCCCTTTAGGGTTTGCTGTTGTTCCTGAGGTATATAAGAGAAGAAGTAAATCGTCTGCGTTTTGAGGTCCTATGCTTGTAAAATCAACATGATTTTCCCAATCATTTTCCATAAAGGTTTTAAAACTTGTAAAATGACCGATATCATCGCCGATGACAATCGTTTTAATCGAGTGTGAAAGCTGCCCAGTTATGGATTCATACATAGATACATAGTCATGGTTGCGATAAAAATCAGGGATAAAGATGACCTTTGATTTGGCCTGATTTAATATAAATCGCAATTCTTTCCCTCGGTAGATTGGGACGATGGGGTTAGCGATGGCACCCAGTCTCGCAATTCCATGATAGATATAGAATGCTTCCAAGATATTGGGTAGTTGAAAAGAAACTACATCGCCGCGACGCACACCCAATTGATATAATCCTGCGGCGCATCTTAGTGATTTTTCCTCTATTTCCTTATAGGTTGCTGAGCGATCTTCATCTATCACAGCTACCCTATCTGGAAATAACTTTGCACTTTTATCTACATAATCTGAGACTATCTTGTTTTTCCAATATCCTCTATTTACATATTGCTCTTTCAGTTCTTTAGACAGCGGTCTTAATCCCACAGATTTACCTCCTTCTATTATAAAAGTAAAAAATGAATGATTCTTCTATTGCCTTGCCGCTCTACCTCCATCAATCGGGAGAATTCCCCCTGTGAGGTAGGCGGAGTCATCAGAAGCAAGGAATAGTATAGTCTTGCCAATATCTTCAGGTAGCCCGACGCGTCCTAAGGGTGTGCTAGGATAGCCCACTTCATCTTGGGACTTTTCCGTAAGGGGGGTTCTGATAGATCCTGGACATATTGCATTAACACGGATATTGTATTTTCCATATTCAATAGCCATAGACTTGGTAAGGGAAACAATGCCTCCCTTGCTTGCAGTATAGGCGTCCATATTCTTCCACCCCCTTAAGGCGGCCATTGACGCAATATTGATAATTGATCCACCACGATTGTCAATCATTTTCGGGATTGCGTATTTTGAGCATAAATATACACTTTTTAGATTAATAGAGATGATTTTGTCCCAAATCTCCTCTTCCAAATTTACAACATCATTATCACTATCAGGCCACCAGACCCCTGCATTATTACATAAGATATCTAGTTTACCGTGTCGTTCGATAGTTTCTGCCATCATAGATTGAACATCGGAATTCTTGGAGACATCCCCGATAATGGGGGTAACCGTGGCACCTGTTTTTAATAGATCTTGTTCCACTTCTTTCAACAAAGCTTCATTTATATCATTAATAACTACCGTTGCCTTCTTTTCTGCAAAAAGTGAAGCAGTCTTTCTACCAATACCCGAAGCTGCCCCAGTAATGACTACCACCTTATCCTTCATGCTCTATTCTCCTTTTGTATCCAAATTATTGGCTATACCATATTTAATAAATGACATCACTTCCTCAATCATGGAATCGGTAACTTCTCTGTTTTCCCATAAAACCCATTTCATCCCTAAATAATCTGTGATACCCATAAAGATATATACAAGCATTTCGGGATCCAGCTTGCGAACCTCTCCCTTGTCCTGAGCTTCTGCTAAACCTTCAATATAGCCTTTAGTAAAGGTCTGAAAATAATTGCGATGAAGATTTTCATCGACAAACTCGGCCTGCCGAAATAGCCGGAAGAGGTACCGGTGTTCTTTCAGGAAATTAAAAAAAATCTCAAATCCCTTCTTTTCAAGCTCCAATCGATTATGAATCCCTTGGGTCCCCAACCTAATCGCTTTTCTAAGCTGTTTTTGCATGTCCATTACCAGTTCTCTGTAGATATCTTCTTTTGATTGAAAGTAAGTGTAAAACGTTCCTTGAGATACCTTCGCTTTTTTTGTTACATCAGTTATACCAGCTTGAAAAAATCCCATTTCACCAAAAACTTCTTCTGCAGCTACCAATAATTTTTGCTTGGTTTTTGTACCCCGATCTGTTTTTGGAGCAGAACTTTGGGTATATGTATATTCCTTCATATCACACCACCTTTTTTATACAACTTGAAAGTTGAATCACCTTTCAAGTTTATATTAAGTTATAGTTTTTGAGATGTCAATATATTTTTAATTATCAAAATATTATAAGATTATAAATTCATATAAATCCAAGGTAAAACTTTAAAAAGAAAACACCTGCATTATAAAAAGCAGGTGTTTCATTATTTTTGCACTTTTTTAGCACAATGCTACACACAAATTATTCCTGAGCCCGTATTTTTGGGGTCCTATTAAAATGACACCATCAAATTCCATTCCCTTACTGTTATACGAAGCCAATACCGACACAAAGCCAAGCTTCACATCTTCTTCAGGATTTATATAAACGACACCTTTTCCGATTTCAGTTGTTAAATAGTCTACTAACTTTTTAGCTTTTTACTCGTCTTTATGACAACCTTAATAGGTGCCTTTATTATTAATAAAAAGATCCTCGGAAATAATTTGGCAGATAATATCATCCAGTTGTCAAAAAAATTGTCAATTTACTATTATTTCAGATTACTAAACTAATTATTTTTATAAGAGCTAAAGGCTGGACCATCCCACTTCCCAATTGTCGAATATTAAAAGGTAGCAAATACCAAAGCTTCTTTATTGTACCTTAAATACATTATGAGGATTAACAATATAACTTGTGATCATTTCAATTAAAGTTTCAGCTTGTGCCATAGTTTTTTGCCACTTATCAGAAGTCATGGCCGCCTCTAAACTTTGAATGTCCTCAAAGTATAGTTCGTCTATGCAGTCAATCGGCATTTGCTCATATGTTGCCGGTTTTCGCTCGATTGAACGGCCAGTCACATAGTTTTGCGTATAACGTTTTAAACCCTCAATTTGTTTTAAGTATCCTGCATAAATTTCATCCCACTCGTGTTCGAAAGCTTCAAATGTCAAATCCCTGTGTCTTCTAATAAGCGATATACACTTTACCAATGGCAATTCGTCCACTATAGGAACTACAGGGTTTTGCCTAATTACAACGGTTTGAAGACCCTCAATAAACTTCGCCTCATCCTCCTGCAGGATTTTGGTTATTTCCGGCTTTAAAACACCCTGCATCGCTGACTCATCTTCAAACATGAGCCTGCAAATGCCGTCTAACGAGTGGCTTCCTTGCGGCAAATTTGAACTCAAATGAATCACATTAACTACGTGGTTTTGCTCATACTGTGCAAGTCCTGGAATTTTTGCAGCAATTGGCCCGTGGATGTCTTTCCAATAGCTTTGAAACTCCTGAGTTGTGAGATTATGTCGTTTCTGAAAAATACTCATCCTAACAATCATGGCAATTCACCCTCCAGATTGGTAAATCCAAAACAAAATTCAACACCCATGAACGCGAAAACTTTGCCGGTAATTTGGTTTGCTAATTCTAAGGCGCGATAAAGCATTAAATTTACTACTTCCTTTAGCTCTGCATTACTCATACATATTCCTTTGCATATGGATTCTACAAAACCAGCCTCAATCCTTGCTACAAAGCGATTTTTAAGGTAATTTCATTTGTTCTGTAGTCACTAATTAAACTTTATTTATTCCATACGACTCCATATCAATTTCTATTAAATCCTCATAGCCATCGTTGAAAACATTGATTTTCTCTCCAAAGTCATTCAATAGCGTCTCACCCTGCCGCCAAGTCTATCTCGATAATACGGCCTTGGGATCTCAATATCGTAGTTCATCTCATATGCAACCTTCATCGTCCAGTAAGGGTCAAAGAGCAATTCCCGGCCAATAAATATAAGATCAGCACGGCCATTTCGAAGAATTTCTTCAGCTTGCTCTCCTTTTTTAATTAATCCTACTGCACCTGTGGCAATATTGGCTTCCTTACGAATTTTTTCCGCATAGGGCACTTGATAGCCTGGATAAGGGTTGATCGCAGTCAATTTTCCAGAAACAACCCCTCCGGTACTGCAATCGATCAAATCAACGCCATCTTCCTTCATTTTCTTCGAAAATACTACGGATGTTTCTGGAGTATTACCCCCATCAACATAATCAGTTGCCGATATCCGAACGAATAGTGGGCCTTCCCAAACCGTTTTAACTGCACGAATAACCTCCTTTAAGAAATTGTACCGTCCTTCTTCACCTCCCCCAAACTCGTCATCGCGCAAGTTCGTTAACGGCGAAAGGAAAGAACTTATTAAATAACCGTGCGCAGCGTGAATTTCAATCACATCAAATCCTGCTTCCTTTGCTCGAACAGCGGCTTCTTTAAATTCATTCACCACCAGGTGAATGTCTTCTTTGGTCATTTCCTTCGGTACTTTTCTATCTTTATCAAAGGCAATCGCTGACGGCGCATAAATTGTTTCATCAAACTCATTTTTTCGACCTGAATGAACCAATTGGATACCGGCAGCACCACCGAATTGACGTATGATGGAAGTAAGTTTCTTGTATCCTTCAATATGCTCATCGCTCCATATCCCCAAATCAGTGCTATTAATTCTTCCAACCGGTGAAACGGCAGTTGTTTCTACCATAATAAGACCGACCTGTCCCATTGCTCGGGACGCATAGTGAACAAGATGAAAATCCGTTACCTTTCCATCATTGTCGTGACAAGAGGTCATTATCATTGGAGACATTACAACTCGATTTTTAAGGGTTAATCCTTTAACGTGGTAAGGAGTAAAAAGCTTTGGTATCATTCCATTAGCCTCCCTAATAAGGTAAAAAACTACCAAATACTCGATTATTTACAAAATTTCATTAATTAAGTATGTTTAATGAATATTCTTACTTTTACCAGACTTAATATGGGTTATATAGTAAAACCATGCGTTAGCTCTACACACAACTCACGGTCACTCCCCCCATTCTAACCGGATACGTTCCATTTAAGAAAATTAGGACATAACCCGACCCCCATCAATACGAATACTTTGGCCAGAAATGTGGCTTGCTAATTCGGAGGAGAGATAGAGCACTAAATTTGCTACCTCCTCTGGCTCAGCAAGGCGGCCATCCGGAGAGTCAGTTTCATATTTATCCATTGTAGCCTGATATGCTTCCGGTCCTTTGGCTTTTGCTAAAGAGTGCAACATGCGGGTATTGACAGCACCAGGGCATACGGCATTTACGCGGATTCCCAATTTAGCACCCTCAAGTGCTGCGGTCTTGGTCATCCCCAGCACTGCATGTTTGCTAGCTGTGTATGCCACCAGACCAGGAGAGCCTATATGGCCGGCTATTGACGAAATATTGACAATTGATCCGCTGTTTTGTGCATACATTATGGGCAAAACGTGCTTAAGACCCAAAAACACACCACGAACGTTTATGCCTATCAGCTTGTCGAAGACATCATCGGGATACTCGACAATGGGTTTGACGACACCTTCCCAAGCAGCGTTGTTTATAAACACGTCAATATGCCCAAACTCAGTGACTGTCTTATTAACATAGTTTTTAACGTCTTCTGATTTGCTTACATCGGCATAGATATATTTCGCCTGGCCGTCCTGCTGCTTAATCGCATGAACAGTTTCCTCACCCAGTTCGCGGGAAATATCGACTACAGCTACCTTTGCGCCTGCCTTAGAGAGCGCAATTGCAGCTGCTCTGCCAATTTCACCACCTCCGCCAGTTATAAGAGCAACTTTTCCAGAAAAGTCAATCATTTCTACTTCTCCTCTCGTGAAATAAGATTCGAGCTTATGAGGTTGATAGAATATACTCATGAACTCGAAAGGTGCGTTAGTCAGAATTTGTTTTGGGGCATCGTGAATAGCTCGATGCCCCGATTAAATGTAACAATTCCTTCGTTTAATGGGAAAAGATTTATTCCCTTGGTTGAGGAACACCGTTAGGATCACAAACAGCGGATGTTTTAGGTTCATAACGTTTAATCACCTTGCCATAGGGCAATGTATAATTATACTTACCCCACGATGACCTGACCATCTTTTGTATCGGTAATTTAAAGAAGGGATTTAACACCGAATTTGAGTCAAAGGTAATATTGCCTGGTCCTGTAAATACTTCGACTCTCCCATCTGAACCAATAACCTCCGATTTCTCAGTTCTCACCATTACTAACTCGCAAACTTCAGGTGGAGCCCCTTCTTCCGGACTTGGTATTACTTTTAAGGTTACAGCCGGAATACTTGGGGTAGGCTCGTGAACATCACGCGGCCGCACGACACCAGTTATCAACCGTTTTCCCGTAGGACGTTCCGCATAAGCGGAGATTAAATTGTTTTCTCTTTCAAACTGAATATTGGCAAATAGCTTTGAGAATCCATACGGTTCACGTCCAGTGATAAGCCCGACTTCGTTATCGACTAAAATGGTGTCATAGTACACAACGGGTTCGTTTTCCCAAAAGCAATTGATTCCAAAAATCGCTTCTCCATAACAACCTACAGTACTAAAATGGAAAAGGTTAAAGGTAACCACCGCTGTAGCCGTTTTCTCGGGGAGCATCAACCCTTCAGGGAGAATAGCTGCAGCAGCTTCACTATCAGTCTCGTACACAAAATTCAATGCTTCTACACCGCGAAAATAATACGGTGGAGGATCAATAGGCGGGCTGTTGACCGGTCCCACAAAACCAAAGTTTTCTGGCTTTAACTTCCCAGATATATATTCTGGCATCTTCCAAACATCTCCTTAATTGATTTTTATTTTCGATCCATAGAGTTATAGAGTTACATTCTGAGAATATAAATCAAGCTGGAAACTAGCATCGAAGCATTATAGAATCATGGCATTTTGACAAACTTGCCATCCTGGATTTTCATGAAATACATAGATGAAGAACCTAGCCCGTGTTGATTAGGACCATAAGTTACATTGTCCACGATCCAAGACCCATTCCAGTTTTCCATTTTTTCCATTTCCGAAATAACCTTCTCACTGGTCGGATCTTCTCCTGCTCTATTTAGTGCTTCAACGGTTAGTTGAGCCACTAAAATTCCTATATATTCATAAAAAGTAGGTTCTTTTCCGTTCAAATATTCTTTAGAAAACTTTTGAAGTTCCTTCATCTTAGGATCAGAGGAATCCGCAACAAACGGTTTCTGATAGGATGAAAAGATTACGCCCTCTGCAGCCGGACCAGCCAGATTTGCGATCGAGATGTCTGCAGCTGCATAACTCACCAAAAATTTTGTTTTTAAATCCAGTTTTTTTGCATCTTTAAGAAATTGTGCCAATGGTTTCTGGGCAGGTGCCATGATAAGCACATCCGGTTTGGCTTCTTTCAGTTGCAAAACTGAAGAACTAAAATCCACATCAGTTGGATTATATGGAATAGCTTTAACGAGCGTCATGTTGCTCTTTTCCAGTTCATCCGTGATAGCTTCTAACTCATTCTTACCGTAATCATCATTTTGATACCACACTGCAATCTTCTTACCTTCTAATTCTTTAATGGCATACTTCGCAAGCGTATGACCGTCTGTTTTATAATCAGGATACATTTCGAATATATTCTTATATTTTAATAGATTGGTAACTCCTGTTATTGCAGGAACCACGGGAACATTTTTTTCCTTTAGATAATCTGCTACCGCTGCAGTTGGACCTGCTCCGAGCATGTTTACCATGAATACCTTATCTTCTTCAACAAGCCTTTTGACTACCCCAACTGTTTTGGAAGGATTGTATTCGTCGTCGTAATAAACGAACTCAAGATTTCGGCCATGGATACCGCCTTCATCATTTATTTTCTTGAAATATGCTTCAATAGCTGGGTAGACTGCAGCACCACTTGCGGCTAACGGCCCACTTAATGGAGCATTGGCACCGATAAGTATTTTTTTATCCGTGACTCCTGGAACTGTCGATTTCCCTGTTTTATCAGTATTTTGAGTACTTGCTTCATTCTTGCCACCTCCACAGGCCGCCATTAAAAATGAAAATGTAAACAAAACCAGGATTAAAATCAACTTTTTTGAAATAATAAAATTCCCCTTTTGTCTTTTCATTTTAATACTCTCCTCCTTCCTTTATTTGTGGATCGTTACCTCATCCTTCTCATTGATGTTCTAAATTTGTGATTATGCAAAATATTTTGATATCTTTACACTAACCTCACCCCCTTATCATTGCATTTTTCTTAACCTCCTAGGTAAGATTGGCGAACCTCATCATTGTTTTGCAATTCAGCTGCAGAACCTTCGTTTGAAATTATGCCTGTCTCAAGTACATAGGCATAATCCGAAATGCTTAGTGCCATGTTTGCGTTTTGTTCTACTAATAAAATGGTTGTTCCGCGACTATTAATCTCTTCAATAATTCGAAAGATCTCTTGCACCATAATAGGTGCCAAACCAAGAGACGGTTCATCCAGCAAAAGTAATGTCGGCTTTGACATTAGGCCTCTTCCTATGGCCAGCATCTGCATTTGGCCTCCACTTAAGGTACCGGCTGGATCTTTCATTTTCTCATGCAATATAGGAAACAACTCATAAACGAATTTAAAGTCCTTTTTCACCTGTGCTCTATCTTTTCGCGCGTAACTTCCTATCAATAAATTTTCGTAAACAGTCAACTCTGGAAATACTTGACGACCTTCGGGAACCATCACGATCCCTTTTCTCACGGTTTTTTCCGGTTTGAGCCTGTCTATACGTTCGCCTAAAAAGGTAATCGAACCTGAATGAGGACGAAGCAAATTTGTTATGGTTTTTAAAATAGATGACTTTCCTGCCCCGTTGGCTCCGAGCAGCGCTACGATGGAGTTTTGTTTGACGTTAAGAGAGACGCCCTTTAGAGCCTTCACACTACCATAGTTAGCATAAATATTATCAAGCTCTAGCATATTCATTCTCCTCCTGTCTACCTAAATATGCTTCAATTACCTGGGGATTACGGCTAATTTCCTCGGGTGTACCATGAGCGATTTTTCTGCCAAAGTCTATGACATTAATTTCATCGCAAATACTTCTAACAAGTTTCATATCGTGTTCAACCAACAATACAGTAATACCGTCTACAGATCTTAATTGCTTAATAAGTTCAGTTATCTCTTCGGTCTCATTAGGGTTCATGCCCGCAGCTGGCTCATCTAGCAAAATTAGCTTTGGTTCAGACACAAGCGCACGAGCAAACTCCACTTTTTTCTGTATACCGTAGGGAAGTGAAATTACTCGTGAATTTGCATAAGGGGTTAACCCAAATCGATCCATGACTGCAGCGGCTTTATCTTTTATTTGACTTTCGTTGATCTTTTTTTTGCGCAAAGAAAACGCATTTATGAAAAATCCGGTATTCACTCTGCTATGTTGTCCTACAAGAAGATTGTCTTGGACGGTCATGCTTCTGAAAAGTTCCATATTCTGAAAGGTTCTTGCAATACCTTTTTCAATCACTTCATGAGGCTTAAAAGCCAATAAGTCTTCTCCACGAAACAGAATTTGGCCTTGATCAGGTTTGAAATACCGAGCAATGCAGTTAAACACAGTGGTCTTGCCAGCACCATTAGGCCCAATAAGACCAACAGTACTTCCTTCATCCACTGAGAAACTTAAAGAGTCTATCGCTTTTAAGCCGACAAAACTTATTGATATATTATTTATTTCTAGTAGCGACATTGGTACCCTCCTCCTCTGCCGGACCTTTTAAACCGATGCTATTGCGAGAAAACAGCCTTTTTCCTATATTTAACCCCACCTTATAAAATCCGGCTAACCCGGAAGGGAAAAACAGAATGATAATTAACAAAGCTCCACCAAACAGAATGGCTGAAATACTCTTGCTCCCTGCAAAGAATATTGGAACCATTGTCATAAATGCTGCTCCAAGCATAGCCCCAGGAATGCTGGCCACCCCCCCAATAAAAAGCATGCTTATGAAAAGTAATGAATTCCATATGCTGAAGTCAGCAGGACTGATAAATCCCACTACATGGGCATAGAGACTTCCTGCAATTCCGGCAAAGAAAGCGCTAATTACAAACGCCAGGATTTGGTACTTTGCCAGTTGAACTCCCATAGCTTCTGCTCCGGCCTCACTGTCCCTTAAGGCGACAAAAGCACGGCCAATTTTGGAGCGCAAAATGTTATTCGTAACAATTATGGTTACAATTACAATCGCTAAGACCAAGAAATACATCTCAAATTCAGTGTCAATTATGAAAAAACCAATCGAAGGGATAGCAGCATGCAGACCAGTATAACCGTTGGTCACTTCATCCCATTTTAGAAGAATTTGCGGTACAGCTGTCCCGAGTCCAAGTGTGACAATTGCTAGATATAATCCTGATAGTCGTAATGCAGCGAATCCTAGCAATAGTCCTACGAGACCTGTAATGATACCAGCAGAAAGAAGTGCTAGCCAGAAAGGAAATCCAACTTTTGATGTTAATATGACAGAGGAATAAGCACCAATTGCCAACAATGCTGCATGCCCAAGAGAAATCTTACCTGTATATCCAACAAGAAAATCAAGTCCAATGGCCAGAATCATGTAGATACCAGTTAGAACTGCAAAATATAGGATATAAGTGTTGCCTTGAAAGACAAAAGGCAAAGCTATAGAAACAATTAAAAATGCGAGTTTCTTCCGCATGGACATCCCTGGGCGGCTTGAATCGAATTCTCCGCTTTCTTCGGTCGACGACGTTTTGCCTAGCATACGTATCCGCTTACCTAAGATCCCTTCTGGACGAATCAACAAAACGATAATAAGCAAAACAAAGGCAAAGGTATCCATTAGGTCAGTGGAGATATAGCTAGAGACTAGGCCTTCCATAACACCAAGGGATAAGCCTCCAATTACGACACCGGGGTAACTGGTGAATCCACCTAACACCGCAGCTGTAAATGCCTTTAAGAGAAACACTGCCATCAAATTTGTATCAAGAAAGCTAGTCGGAGCAACTAGAATACCCGCAACACCACCCAGTATCCCGCTTATCGCCCAGGTAATCGTGAATAGTTTATTTACACTGGCACCCATTAAGCTGGTAGTTACAAGGTTTTGGGACAAAGCACGCATGGCAATCCCGTTTAGATTAAACTTGAAGAACAGGAACAACATCAGCATAAGGATAACCGTTAATAAAATATTAAATAAATCATTTGGCCTCATGATAATCCCGAACACAGAAAAAGGCTCTCCGGTAAACACCTGTGGAAAGGACACCGGATCCCAACCCCAAATAATTCCGGCAACAGCCGTGAAAATCATATACAATGCTAGTGTTGCTACTATGACTGAGGACTCACTTTTTGCAGGTCGCAGAATGTTTCTAACCAAAACGGCAAGCAATGCAGAAAAGACCAGTGCACCTATAAAGGCTAACATAAATGGTAAATGAAATTTTGCTAATAAGGTATACCCAATGAATGTTGAAAACATAGCCATCTGACCGTAGGCAAAATTTATTCGGTTAGTGGACTTAAATACAATAACTAAGCCCAAGGCAACAAGTGCATACAAGCTTCCAATGACAATTCCATTAAAAATTGTCTGCCCAAGCATGAGCATATTTCACAACCCCCTTGTGTAAAAATATAAAATTTAGTCAAAAATTACAGTCAAGGCATGAATACAAACTGATCGCTTATGTTGGATGAGAGGAAGGCCAATAATTAGAAGCCACCCGTATATACTTAGTCCAAAACACAACCTACTTATTGTCCTCAAGCTTGACCAGGAATACTGGAACCGATAGCTTGGGAACAACTCCTCATCGACAATCTCCCCGATGATGTTAAACCACTAGCATCGTCTTAATTAAAAACAATAATTCAAAATAATAAAAATATTCAGATATTTAATAGCGGATTGAACATCAAAAACAGAATTCTCACCAAGAAATCATCAACTGATTCAAATATTAGGATTTTCTTTTTTAACAAGTTGCACGATCTGGAGATGGAGAGGCGTGCGAAAGCAGCTCTTTAGTTGAGAATAATTAACTTTCAGGAAACTCTGGGATTGAATCGATAAAGATCTTTACAAAAATGTGTCCGCAATATTAATTAGCGTCACCTCTCAAATAATAAATGTAATTATTGGTTTCGACCTCAACATGTTTATCTTGCAAGAATCATGCCAAAAAAAGGCAGGAGCATTTCCAAACCTTTAAAAATGGGTAACTTTTTTTCATTTGGTTCCTATATTTTAAGTGTTTTTACCTAAGTTAATTTAGATAAATTTTTTAAAAATTCAGCTTTATTATAGTTAAAAACACCTATTTTATAACAAATTTAATAAAGGTAATTACTAAAACAGGTTTCAAAATATAAACTTATTGTTGCAAATTGTTTCAAATGTGAATTAAATTGCCGGAGGTTTATGTATTAGGGATAGGATTTTCTAATTTTATTTAACCCTGCATTTATACACAATTATTGATGATTTTGAGACATCCCCTTACTTTACTTGCAAAAATGCATCTATTTATGGTAAGACTAACATGGCAAAAACGCTTCCCTGAAAAAGTAACCTACCCATTAGAACAATAATTCCTAATTCACACAATGAGAAAGTTGGCTTTGGACGTTTAGAGATAATCAGTAGTCTTAGCGAATACATATGACGTGGAGAATAAGACTAGCTTAGAATAACTTTATTATTGAATGAACTAGCAAGACGGTACTTTTACACCAGTTATTGATGCAGTAGAACCGTCCGAATGTTCTAGGAGTATATGTCGATTAAAATTTTTCTGAAAAAATAAAAAAACATGGCTACTACTTGCAGTCATGAAAAGGGTTGCCGGGTACAACCATTTAGGAAGATTTCCCCTATTTTCCCCTTACCGGAGTTATCCCCCATCCGTTCAAAATGATAATGAAGCCTGTATTCGCAAATTTCCTTTGTCCAACGAAAGAGTATTTCTTCATCCTCTTCGGCTATATCAAAAGTAAACCTAAAGATATTATCCTTAAGGTTTCTATATCCATATACTTCGTTACACTTATATCCGAGAAATACCTAAAAAACCTCTTCTGCATTTTCAAGGGTTAATATTTGAAATTTAATTCTCTCAGTTTCCAATGGATGAAACTCAACAATTTTTGTAATCTCTCGATTGAACCACCTCATTGTAATAGCTTCTCTAGCAAGAGATTCGCTTCAGAATCAAAAAATACCTTTTGATAATCTTCCCTAATTTCAATTTATATACTTTTGGTCGAAACTTCTTAAAATCTGCTCCAAATTAGAAATAAGACAGTAGATTTTGCCATTTTCAAGGGGGAATTCGGTACCAAATTAGAAATGAGTGGATTCGCTGAAATTAGGAAATCCCGCTATGGTAAAGGTACCCGGGAATACAATGGCAAAGCGGGCTTTCCTGAAAGGAACTACCGTTGGAAAGCTTTGAACAGTTAGCAGAACAGTATCAACCGATGATTCACAAGATCATCCACTCTCTTCATCTTTACACAGACTTGGAGGAATTTTACCAAATTGGCCTCATTTCCTTATGGGAAGCCAGCCAACGATTCAATCCGGAAAAAGGGAATTTTACAAACTATGCTTATTCATATATTAGAGACAAGCTGCTTATGGAACTCAATAAGATGGCAAAAATCCAGGAAAGAAGTTTTTGTCCGGAGAATGAATTCTGGGAGATGGCACCTGACTGCCGGCAAGACCCCTCTTTAGAAAAAGAAACCTTGTCATCCTGTTTGGAGATGCTAACCCCAAAACAACAGAATTGGCTTCTTTGCACTCTTCATTCTGGCCTATCCGTTAAGGAAATTGCCGAACGGGAAAGTGTAACGGTATCGGCTGTAAAGCAATGGCGGGAAGGAGCGCGGTTGACATTGAAGGATTTAATTATTAACTAATCTTAACGACGTTGGCGTTCAACCAGATAGTCCCAGGGAATACCTAAGACATAGCGAATAAGACTATTTGAGAATATCTTTATTTTGAATAAAACAGCGAGGACGGTACCTATTCACTAGTTAATGAGGCAATAGAACCGTCCTTATGTGTATAAAAAATCCCCTTACAATCATAAAACTAAATTGAACTTAAGCAAAAAATGCCGTGCACAATTAAAAATATACAGCTACCTGGCTCTTAAAAAATTATTCCTCAATCATCCCCAAAATTTCTTTAAAAACTTTCGACGGCTGCTGTTCTAAAAGTTTAAGATCCAAGCTTTTCTTACTTAAGGAATTTTCTATTTCCAGCATGTTTGTGGAGTGGTCAATTTGAATATCTAAATTTCTTAAATTTAGGTATGTGATATTACTAGCGTAATCTAACGTTTTTTCATCCAAATCAATTTTAATCTGGTTAGAGATTCTTCGCAGCATTCTCCATAAAGTCACTTCATCATTGGTTTTCATAAAAAGCTCAGGCAGTTCATTAGAATATTTTAGAGTATTTAAAGTTGTCATGATATAGGCGCTAATACCATATTGAACAGGGCGAATCACCTGTCCCAATTTGTTCCAAGGTTGTACTTTAAAATAGGCGTATTCTCCATCATTTCTGACTGAAACAAAAGGAAGTTCTGATCCTTTTACGATTTGCACCTCGTCAATTTTGCTGTAATAATATATCCCGTTATATTCATTCGAAACATCTTTTGGAAGATACAGTGCAATATATTCTGCCTCCTGCCAGCCTTTTTTTAATTGTTTTACCGGCAAGGTAAAGTAACGTTGATTTAAAAAGTTCTGATATTCTGAGTTACTTTTAACGTTAGCCACCATGACCTTACTATCCAATGAGGAAAACCACTCTTCTTTCGTACCTTTTGGCAATATCCCTTCTTTTTGTATTTCCTCCGGGCTTTTCTCAATGAGGTTTTCGATAAATTGTTCAACTAGTTTGGTTGTATTCGGCAAAAAAGGCAAACCCCCAATGTTCACCTTGTCAATACTGGAATAAAAAGGATGGGTTACATATTCCTCTTCAAAAAACCCTGGGAACAGGACATAGGCTCCAAATGCTTCTCTTTCATATTCTTTTCCATGGTTAACAACCAAAGCATCCCTGTATCGATGCATCGTGTTAATATCTTCTTCTAATGGTCCGGGACCTTTATATTGTGTATGGTAATAGCTACCTTCCACGGCGAAATCAATTCGATATTTGGCATCAAATATATAGTTATAGGAATAATCTTTACCCTTCTTCTCGATGCTTAATACTGTATCAGGTTTTTGCGAAACAGTCGGTAAGGAGCGGTCTGGTTTCTGATAATGAAGAATAATTCGTTCTCCCGTAATGGGATGTATAAACACCCTTTCAGCTGATTTTGATATATCAAGATTTACGTAAAATCCTTCGCGATTCACTTTAATTATATCCTGGGAAACGGGTGTATATTTTCGGGCGAGAATTTGTCCAAGCTTTAAGAAAGTCCAGTATTCATATAACGCAGCAACATCCTTAACTGACATTTGATAAAACCGGCCATTCAATATTAGTCCTCTGGAAACAATTAAGTATACCTGAAAGGCCTCTCGATATCCCGGCGCCATTTGGATAACCAAACTCATCACGGAGCGGTTCAATTCACCAATCTCTTTCCAGAACCGATTTTGGACATGAAGTTCTAATTGCTTTTTCATTCTAGTAATTTTGTTTATCAGCCATTCATTTATCTGAACCTCATATGGGCCGCGAGACATTGTTAATTTCTTAGATAACTCCCCAATCTTATTGATCAGCCGAATCATCATCCATTTGACAAATCGATTTTCCAATGTGTCATAAGATATAGTTTTTTTTCCTCTCATCCCATGTACAGGCATAACAATTTTCCCGTTAATAGGAATGCCTTTTGTTACCTCATGAAATAAATGAGGCCGTTTTCTTAAATAGCTTCGTTCAAAAGAATCGACTCTCCTGAGCTGGTCGCCTCTCACTTTGTGATAAATGGTAGTTAACTCAGGGTAGGGCTGAGATTCAATACGGCTGACAGCCTTTAAAAATGCAGAAAAATGAGCATCCAACAATCTATAAAACTCTGTCCATGATGGCTTTTGACTTGGAGCGCTCGAAGCGCTTAAGTAGGTCCTTTTTATAAAGTGATAGGCCAAGTTGTACACTTCTTCATTAACTTCATAGATCAGCCGTTTATAGTCCTCTTTGTAATCCAGCTTGGAAGGAAAAATTTCAATGGTAACCTCCAGCAGCTTCTGCATACTATCATTGATTTCAAAGCTTGAAAAACCTACTTCATTGGGAAAATTCAGGTTTCCCATTAGTAATTTATTTGCCCCAAAACCCGCCATTCCGACTGCTTTTCTTAAGGAGGGATTTTCATGATGGAAGGACAAAGGTACTCCTTTCTTAGAAGTAACAACTAACTGGTAGACACCATTTTCAAAAAAGATAGGCCTTTGCCTCTCCTTTTGATAAGGCCCCAATTCTCCTTCTTTCACATCAAAAACTTGCACATTTTCAATTCCTATACCCTTATAAGAAAAAAACATCCGGTCTTCGTTTTTCATTTTGCGGTAAGCTTTTAAACTTTCATACCGTTCATGAAACGGTTTCCCTTTTATATACAAACTTAATTCTGAGGTTTCGATGACGACTAGTTCAACATCTTCAACCGCCGAGCCAGAAGGAAGTGAACCCATCCACGTCATACCTCCTTAACATTTCAGCTATTTTCCTCGCACTTTTAGGATAGGAAGCTTCAGAGAATCCATCATTTAGGTCTGGCAGGTTATCATCATTAATTTTTATACCTGTACAATATGTATAAAGCTCTTTGATGACCTGATAAACACGATAGTCACTACCAGCGATCCGCGGGAGAATCTTTTGTAAGATCTGATAATCAAACGCTTCATTAAAATCCATTAAACCAGCGGAATGGTTATAAATCATATAAAAACAGACTTCATCCCGGACCCGGTAACCAACATGCGCTCCAATAGTTTCAAGAATACCGTTAATTTTCATTAATTCTGTTGAGACATTATGTACAATGTCCTTATTCTCCTCATAAGCTTCTTTAATATGAAGAAAACGGCTGACCAAATTGGAACTATTAATACTAATTGATTCGACTGGCAGATGGTCCTCCAGGAATGAAAAGTTATTTAGAACCACTCGGTTAAACTCAATCGTATTGGCACGATCCAAAACCTTTTTACTAAATGGAAAAGTCGTTTCATCCATGTTAACAGTTCCAAATATAAAGACATTTTCAGGGATGCCAAGATGTTCGCCCAGAATATCCTCTTGCAAAACTGAGTGAGTAACAAGTTTTCCATCTTTCCATTCACGACTTTCCATCACACTCAAAAAGTCGCTAAAATAATACTCTACACGAGCTAGGTTCATTTCATCTAATAAAACAAAATAAGGTTTGTCAGGATTTCCGTTCGCTGCTTTTAGTACTTTGGTCAATGGTCCAGCAATAAATTCCCCTTTTATATCACGGTAACCAAGGAGATCCGAACCATCGCTCCAATCCGGCCGGACCGGTATTAGCTGGAATTGACCATTCTCCTTCGTAGCCCCAAAACTTTCCGCAAACCATTTAACGATCATCGTTTTACCAGTTCCAGAGATTCCTGAGATAATAATGAACGGCTTGGTCCGTAAAGATAAATATAAATTGATAATTTCCTGTTTCTCAAAATAAAAGCCCTTACTCGATATGTAATTGTCTATATGAGAGATGATGACTTTTGGTTCATAGGAGTTATTATTCGGGTAAAGCATCTCTTCTTGAATCAATTCATTCCACTCCTCGTCGACCATTCCAACATTTTTAAACCAATTTAAGATATTTCTTGTCCGATATTCGGCCACAGATTTTAACATTTGGTTTTTGCCTAAGGAGTTCCTAACCAGAAGCATCCCAATTTCAGATAAAATTGTTAGTTTGTCAGCTCTAGACTGTCCATTTAGAAGTGACAGCAAATTAAATATCACAGAAAGATATGGACTTTCTTTTATTTTTTGAGACAAGAACAAATCTTTGTTAGGAGCTGTGCTATAGCCCATAACAAACTGTTCCTGAACTTGGTAATCATCTGTAAGAAATCCTAGAATTTTCAGCCCCTGCCGAGCTCGCAACTTAAGCCGTTTCGTCGCATCATCACTATAAAGCTGAGAGATTGTTTTTGGATCTAATTTATCATGGATGATTTCATCTAATAGACTTAGCGCTTGCTCCAAACTAGCTTCTGGAAGTTGGTCCGTCGTAAATTCCTTTAATTTTATGTAGATGCTATTATTTTTTTCAAAACTTTCCACGAAAGGAAGTTTGTTAAAGAATGCCATTACAAAAGACGATCTGCCGCGAGTCTTTATAAAATCATTTGCTGAAGCTGTTTTAACAGCATAAAATTCTTTCCAAGCATCCAGCAAGAATTCAAATGTGATGTAATAGTAAGGTTGTTTTCTTTCCCCTTTTGAATGTTTTTCCCTAGAACGCGATGTTTCGACAAATACACCTTTTTGATCTACTTTTGTGATCCAGTTAGGCTTATTCGTGCCCAATGTTTTAATTTCTTTATAATACACAGCCAATTTATAAAACAAATGAGTGAGTATTTCATCATTTTCATTTAGCGGATTATTTTGCTGGTCAAGGTTTAAATTTAATTGTTGATCATTACCGGATTTCTGATCACCCTTTTGGAGCAAATGTTCCATATTTTCGTATTTAATGGGGTTTCCTGATCCTTTATGAATATCGCTAACGTCCAACCCTAATAATTTCATGCGCAGGGCCTCTTCTGCTATTTTTCCTTTCAATATAAATCTTCCAACATTGTCAGGATGAAAATCCTTTTCGTATCCAATTAGTTCATACACTTCTTTAATTTCGTTATTATATACTGCACAGTAATACTTGTATTCTTGAGACTGCAGCCTGCTTTCACTGATTTTCCAGCTTACACTGGTGGCATGGTACAACTCTTCTGCAGTCATGCCTTCCCTATAGGAATGGCCTATTTTTATCAGGATGGTATCTAAAGTAGTCATCGTACACCTCAAAATACTGTTAATGAATATAGCTGATATTTATATTTTAATTTATTTCAAAATATCATTTGTAAAATTATAGCATAATTTTAGGGTTTTTGACTTACCAATACCAAAGTAAATACTAAAGCATGATTCCAATATTTTATATTTGTTAAAAACCGTAATCCTAGGAAATATTCTTATATTTGGCGAATGAGCAAAACCACCAGCAAGAAACCCCACCTCAAGTCTTAAACGTAAGATCTTTTAGCGCATCGTGCCAAAGGTTCACTTTCTCTTGATCGAAATTAAACTGTTCATAAAACACCGAAATCATTTTCAATAGGGCGAACGTTTCCCGCTTATTCATCTAAATCAAAGTCCTCCTCGGTTAGCTCTTTTTTCCAAGACTTTTGGTTGCGATAGGCCTCAAATTTCGAGCCAAATAACGTTTCCGGCCGCAGATATTTGCACATAACCGGGTCCTCCAGCCATTCCGCCGATTTTAAATAAATCACTGCTTTGAAATCCTCCAGGGTAAACCCTTCTCTTGCCCTTGCTCGAATCAGCTCCTTTGTTTTCGACTGCTTGGCTTGTAGGCTGCATTTGTTTTTTCATTCAGGTAGTAGATGACTTCGGCAACCGGTATTTTCTCTACTGCTGGTGATGGTGTTGTAGGCTGTTGCATGTATTCGTCACCGTTGTCATCTAACAACTCATATAAGTCGACTTGGGTGTGGTTTGGATCTGTTTCTGTTGCGGTGGTCTCATGATCGGCCGACTGAGGTTCCTCAGAAGGGTTCATTGGCTCGCCTTCTGTCAGTTCCTCCAGTCTTTGATAATCGATGGTATACCACTTGGTCTTATCCATTTTCGACCGATTCCAGTTCCCGGATAGCAGCAATCCTTGTTTTTCCAACGAGTGAATCGTACGTTTAATCGTGCTTTCAGACCAGAACGGAAGCTGTTCCTGCCAATCTTTATACGTGTTGAATATCCACTTCCGTCCTTCAATGACATGTCTGCTGCCATGAACCCAATAATGGATTTGCTGCAGGATTACAGCTTCGTTCAAGCCAATTTTGACTGCCAGTGATGGAATAATCATCACCGGGTTTTCGTTGATCAATAATTTACTCACCCTATTCCCCTCCTCTTTTTCAATCGCCAATGGACTGGTTAGTCGTGCTTAAAGGGCTGACCGATGCATCGGCTCAACCGCTTCACCTTCTATATATCGATTAGGACTTAAAAAAGACAGGGTAGTTTAATAATTTTTTTGTGAGTTTTATTTTAATTTGTGGATCAGGATGTTTTTACTTGAGGATAAGCGGGTTTTATTTGCGGTTTCGTATTTACGGGACAAATATATATTTTTCTCTGTTGTATTCTCTGAAGTAAGCTATGTGTTATTCTCTAGTATTGCTTGATTCGGGATTGTTTCATCCATCGTGTAGTTTGGATAGGTATATGGGTCATCCTTAGATGCACATGGCTCACTCTGCATTTTACAACCGTTCCATTTGGGGTGTGAGCAGGTCAAGATGAAAATTATAAAGTTATTTATAGTGCCACTCTACACCAACTCCTAAAAAGCAAAAAAGTGCCAGTCACACTCATTTACCGGTGTGCGTGGCACTTAGTTCATTAGAATTACTTATACCGAAGACTCTTCAGCATTTAATTATGGGCAGAAGCACACTTGTCATTGCCCTCCGAAACACCAACACCTAAACACGCATTAATACTCCATTAGGTTTTGGCAGCTCTTGATTACTTATCGCATTCATTTTACAAAAGTGTTCAAAAAATTGTTGTGCTAGCTCTCGTTCCTTTGGATCACTTTTTAAAGAAACAATATCAAACAAAATTTGAGCCATCCAGACATTATCAAAATAACGGTATTTACCTGAATTCCATGTCATTTTGTCAAGGGATTTTTCATTCGCAAAATATTTCCAGAAAAGCAGTTGATCCGATTCCTCTTTTGTAAGTTGGAGTCTGTATTCTGAATGAGCAGGAATCATTCCATCTTCACAAAGCTTACCGATAAAATTTCTATTCACCATATAGACACCTAAGATCCGTCTGTCTTTTTCGGGCATTTCGGAATCTCTCGCTGTTAATAAACATACGCTATTTTGGTGCAGGCGAATGGGTTTGTTTGGCTTACCTTTGTTATTCCCAGTTTTTATGACCCCTGAAAAAACCTTCCACTCTGTAAAAGCAGTAATCTGTTCTTCTGAGTCACACCAAAAAGCCATTTGTGATTCGGAATGAAGTTTATGATTTTTCATCAATTTTTCATGTTCCAAGCGAAGTTCCAGATTTTTACGATACCGTTTTATTGCCTCATCCTTCTTCCGTCCTTCCTGCTCTCGTTCCATTTCCTTTTCATGTAACATTTTTTCAAGAGAATGAGCTGCACTTTGTTCATGCAGTTTTAGGTGCTTTCCAAATGCATCAGGGAAAACAAACTTTTTATTTTCTGTTGCGAAATGTATTTCTATAACAGAATCATTCTGATTAACGATACTACCCGTGCCAAAACGCATGTGTGTCACTTTCTTATTGATTAGATTCATCATTTGGACCTCCTTGTAGAATAAAATCTCTGTTACTAAAAAATCGTAATGGAATTTATTCCCAGCTTCCATTCAAAGCTCACACCCTAAATTTCCTCCGAAAAAATGAATAAAAAAACGTATCCCTCATTCTATGTGCAAAAAATACTGAGGTGGTTGGAATACGACTGGAAAAACAATTGTATTATCATCATACCATTTGTTAGAAATTATTACAAATTTTCCATTGACAGGAGATTTTCGTTTGGTGTAAAATAAAAATTTTACATATTTGATTTAGTAATAATTTTTTTGGGAATTGCAATTAAGAGAGTCTTTATTGAAGGTGTATTCTCAAAATAAAAATTTTTACTGTGCAGGCGGACAGACTCTAAAGGATTTGTTTTCGGCTGCTTTAATATTAAATGACACATGACGTATGAATTAGCATACGTCTTTTCAAGTTTGATCTATATAAACTGGTGGATAAAAAGCTGCTGATTCCTGACTTTAGAATTAAGAGAGTCTACACTTATTGGTTGGGGGATCAAGTTAAGCACCCGAGCTGATAATAGCCGGAAAAATTTCGTCTAATTAGGTATTTTTATTAAAAAGGGCTCACATAGACGGAGAGATTCCTCTTATCGACTCGAAAAACGTGAAAACGAGGGATTTTGCTTTGCATAACCGGAAAACCTCCCCTTATTTTCCCAAAAACGAGCTTTATTCTGCATTTAACCGGAAACTCTCCTCTTATTTTACTTTTGTTGGTCAACATACACCCATAACGAATTTCGTCTCGGCATCATACGTGAAGCTCTTTCAAACATCAGATTAAAGAACAAAGTTAGACAATCTTTCTCCATTTCGCCTAGCGAAATGTCAATAAAACACTAATGTTAATTATAGAAATATTCAGACTTTAACTGCTATCCTATTAGTAGACAACTTGTGTTTCTATAGTGTATTACCTTAAAAGCTTAGCACTTTTAAAGAAAGGAGCGATGCACCACCCTGTTGTAAACTCTATTAATCGGGAGGGATAGTTTAAGCATGAAGTTCATTAAAAAACCGTTTATTGTTTTAGCCGCTTTAACATTATCGTTGTCATTGTATTCTTCAGCATTGGCCGATCAACCAGCACAACAGGAGAATTCAGGTACCACTGTTCCAAATCCTGTTGTCACTGGGCCGATCCCATCAAGTCCTTTGGGAGATCCTTCCCACAATTATCCGCAGTTGGCGACAAGCACCGATTTAGGGAAATATGGGTACATAGAGGAGGAATTCTTTTTCGAAGGGAAAGCCACACGCTATAGTACCGCCCAATCCTTTGAAACCGCTACAGCGATTTCTACCAATCATCCTTACAAATCACGCATGTTGGTTCGGCGCCCTGCCTCTCCTGAAAAGTTTAATGGCAAAGTGATTGTGGAATGGTTAAATGTTACCAGCGGTTACAATCTAGATGCGATGTATATGTCTTCCTATGAACATTTTCTAAGGGAAGGATATGCCTATGTCGGGGTATCCGCACAACGTGTCGGGGTTCACCAGGGGGATAAAGCGGGTGAACCTGCAAGTGGCCTGAAAGCATGGAGTCCAGCTCGTTATGGAACACTTGATGTCACGGATAGCGGCAAGGTGATCGATGACGGGTTGGCTTTCGATATTTATTCGCAAGCAGCCCAAGCCATCCTTCATCCAGTGGGAGTCAATCCATTAGGCAATCTGAAGCCAGAGCTGATGATCGCAGCGGGTGCCTCGCAATCAGAGCGTTATCTTGTGCGATATTATAATAAAATTCACCCTCAGACCAACCTCTTTGACGGCTACCTGATGTACCTTGGGATTGGCGATAAGCTGCGAACTGACCTTGATACAAAGGTCATAAAGGTCAATACAGAAAATGATTTGCTTGTGCTTGGCGAAGTGGCTGCACGACAGGATGATTCCAATGTGCTTCGCACTTATGAAGTGGCAGGTGCCTCTCACGTTGGTGGCGGCTCGGATTACCGATCCAATATCCTGATACGTGATGACCTGCCAGTAGCTGACATATCTGTTTGCCAAAAACCTGCATTGAGCCGTGTCCCTACTGGCTACGTTGTCAATGCCGCGTATGAGCACTTGGTACGCTGGATTGAAGATGGAATTGCTCCACCAAAAGGAAAGCGAATCCAAGTGGAGTCCACGTCTCCTGTTGTCATTTCACGTGACAGCAACGGAAATGCAATTGGTGGGATCCGTTTGCCTCAGCATGAGGTACCAACTGCTACAAATACCGGTGCAAACAGTGGAGGTGGCTTCTGCTATCTGTTTGGGTCCCATGAACCGTTTAGTCCGGAAAAATTAAGGAGTCTTTACCCTAACCACGGCTCATATGTGTCGGCTGTGACCCGGGCTGCTAATGATGTGAATAAACAAGGCTTCCTATTGATAGAAGATGCCAAGACCATCCGCGAGGAAGCCGCTCAATCAAAGATTGGTAAATAAGCTTAGTTTTCCTGTTTTCTAAACAAGGCTCTGTTATCTTTACATGTTGATATTTGCATAAAAAAATGGAAGGAAACCTTATTTATTTGGGTTTCCTTCCTAATTTAAACTGTTAAGGAATTACTCTTTTCCTATTTTTCTGCGTTCAAAAGCTAAACAGACCATATATATTACCAACAGAATCATAGAAATGTTAATTGAGATTTCATAACCCTTCTTAAACAAATCAGAGTTCCAATTTCCAAAATGATCTTCTCCAAAAACATTGATGTGATCCGAACTTGTCCTGGGAAACGCAGCCATTAAACCCTGATTTTGTTACATACCCAGGCTGGCTCCAAATGTTTTGTTTGTTTCGTTTTGCTCGGCGTTCATCGTCCCTATATAGATTAAGATATTTATATGGAGGATTCATGATATATCCCAGGCGTACGAGCCCCTCTTGTAACAGCGTTTCCTGAACCGATTTCCCGTCGACATAGACATAGGCAAGCAACCGCCCGTAAACATCTCTCGAATTTCCCTGCTCCACTTCCAATGTGAGTAATCCGCTCTGGACCAGCTCGTAATTCCGTACAAAGGCTTCCTTGGCATAGGGCTGGAACACCTACCAGGCTTTTTCGACTCTGGAGTGTCGACTAACAAATAGCGCACATTTTCGATTCTTCCCAAAAATTTCACCTTAATGGTATCGCCATCGATCGTTTCCACGAGGGTGACGGTGACTTGGCCTTCTGGCATGGATACCACCTCTGGTTGACTGTCTCCCTGTAGATTGACACTCGAATGATTCGGTTCCGACTCTGGAAGCTCGACCATGAACAAGGCGGCAGCTGTCAGGAGGGCCGTGCCGGCGATTTGTTTCCGCATCACCTTGCCCTCCTGATCTCACATCCTCGTATTCTGTAATATACAATCACTCCCACCTTGGTCATGAGAGTCCTTGCTCTTGTTTACAAAACGACTCATATAGGTTGCGTATTTTCGGATTCGCAATCGATTCTGAAACATATGGAATCAGCGAGTGCTCCTTTACCCCTCTAAACTCTGGAATCTTGTCCCGTTTCCTTCCTTCTAGCTTTATCCATTTCCCCCAGTCCTTAATGGCGATCTCGCTTGTTTCAGGATTGAAGCGGATCAGCTTGTACTCCAAAGCGAATCGGTCTATTAATGCTTGTACACTCTCCCGCGAAATACCCAGTTCAAGAGCCATTATTGTTCTTGCAATTTGATAGATTCCGATACCAGTCGCATGACCATTCGTTAGCAGGTAAAGATAAAAGGCCCTCTCTGCTGCACTCATCTTTTTAAAAAATGGATCGTCCCATATTCCCATATTGATTCCTCTTTGATTTCCCATCTTTCACACTTCCCTTTTCATTATTTTTTAAAAAGCTTCCGGCATCCTTGGCGCGCTCCTCCTTATGCTTAGAGGTTAACGAACGCCCCATATTGCTTGTTAAACCCAAGCTCAATGGTCCCGGTCGGTCCATTGCGGTGTTTTGCCAGGATGATTTCCATCTTGTTTTTCTTCGATGAATCGCTATTATAATAATCGTCGCGGTACAAAAACGCGATCAGGTCGGCATCCTGTTCAATTTGCCCGCTTTCGCGAAGATCCGAGAGAATCGGGTGTTTGTCATGTCTATTTTCGACTCCCCGGCTTAGCTGCGATAGGGCGATGACGGTGACATTCAGTTCCCTCGCCATAGTTTTGAGTGCCCAGCTGATTTCGCTGATTTCTGCCTGGCGGTTTTGATAGTTTTTTCGATCGCCCTCAAGCAGCTGCAAATAGTCAATTACCACGAGCAGCCGTCTTTCCTCGCCATAGGCCATGCGCGCTTTGCGGACCTTCGACCTGATGTAAGCCACATCCATTCCAGCTCGGTCAAAGATATGCAGCTGTAAGTGTGACAGCTTTCCGATTCCATTGGCGAATTGTTCCCAATCCTCGTCCCCAAATGACTGTTGGGGATTCCGCATTTTGAGGCTGTCGATTCGCCCAGTACACCCGGTCATTCGCTTGATCAGCTGTTTCTTAGACATTTCCAGTGAGAAAATCAGACTTACATCCTCTTCTGCCGCTTGAAGTGCCAAACTTAGCGCGAATGCCGTCTTCCCCATACTTGGCCGTGCCCCGATAATCACCAAATCCGAGGCTTGGAATCCCCCTGTCAGCCTATCCAAATCATGAAAGCCGGAGGGAATTCCCACCATTTCGCCCTGATCCTGCTCGCATTCTACGAATAACTCCACCAATGACGAGGTAATCTCGCCCGTATCGTCGTCCGTCTGATCTTCTTCAATACGCATCAGCTCATTGATTCCGTCCCTTACTGTTGTATCACTATCCTCACTTGCTGCCTGGCCCATTATTTTTTCGCCTGCTGCGATCAGCTTTCGTTTTTTGTCGTACTCCTTGACCAGTTTTTCATAGGTATGAAAATTGGCAATGCTTGGCACACTACCTATCAATTGGGCGATGTAGGTCATTCCACCAGCATTTTTAATCCCCTCGATCCCGAGTTCACTCAGTATCGTCACCAAATCTACTGGCATTCCTTTTTCAACTAGGCTGCGAATGCCTGTATAGAGTAGTCGAAGCTCTGGAAAGTATAGCTGTTCCGGGAGAATAGCACACTCTTTTACTAATTCACTGTCGAGGAAAAAGGACCCGACAAATGCTTCTTCTGCTTCTTGATTATAAGGTTCAAATGGTCTCATCCTGCTTCTCCCTTTCGATGCCCAATAGCTTTCTGATATTGGCCAGTTCTTTTTGCACGACTTCGCTATTTGCCGGCACATAATGACGGGTAAGGATGACCTTAGTTTCATCGGGATTCGGAACAATCCTTGGAACACTGGAACTTATGTAAAGCTCGGACACCTTTGGCGGAAATGGCGATTGCCGCACATGTTTTAACAAATTCTCCTCCACGTCCACAAACGTAAGGTCTTTCACTGCATCGTGCCAAAGGTTGACTTTCTCTTGATCAAAATTAAACTGTTCGTAAAACACCGAAATCATTTTTAATAGGGCGAACGTTTCCCGCTTATTCATCTAAATCAAAATCCTCCTCAGTTAGCTCTTTTTTCCATGACTTTTGGTTGCGATAGGCCTCAAATTTTGGCCCGAATAAAGTTTCCGGCCGGAGATATTTGCACATCACCGGGTCCTCCAGCCATTCCGCCGCTTTTAAATCAATCACTGCTTTGAAATCCTCCAGGGTAAACCCTTCTCTTGTTCTTGCTCGAATCAGCTCCTTTGTTTTCGGACTGCTTGTCTTGTAGGCTGCATTTGTTTTTTCATTCAAGAAGTGGATGACTTCGGCAACCGGTATTTTCTCTACTGCTGGTGATGGTGTTGCAGGCTGTGGCATGTATTCGTCACCGTTGTCATCCAACAACTCATATAAGTCGACTTGGGTGTGGTTTGGATCTGTTTCTGTTGCGGTGGTCTAATGAGCGGCCGACTGAGGTTCCTCAGAAGGTTTCATTGGCTCGCCTTCTGTCATTTCCTCCAGCCTTTGATAATCGATGGTATACCACTTGGTCTTATCCATTTTCGACCGATTCCAGTTCCCGGATAGCAGCATTCCTTGTTTTTCCAGCGAGTGAATGGTCCGTTTAATCGTGCTTTCAGACCAGAACGGAAGCTGTTCCTGCCAATCTTTATACGTGTTGAATATCCACTACCGGCCTTCAATGACATGTCTGCTGCCATGAACCCAATAATGGATTTGCTGCAGGATGACGGCTTCGTTCAAGCCAATTTTGACTGCCAGTGATGGGATAATCATCACCGGGTTTTCGTTGATCAATAATTTACTCATCCTATTCCCCTCCTCTTTTTCAATCGCCAATAGACTGGTTCGTCCTGCTTGAAGGGCTGACCTATGCATTGGCTCATCCGCTTCACCTTCTATATATTGATTAGGACTTAAAAAGGACAGGGTAGTTTAATAATTTTTTTGTGAGTTATATTTTTATTTGTGGATCAGGATGTTTTTACTTGCGGATAAGCGGGTTTTATTTGCGGTTTAGTATTTGCGGGACAAATATATATTTTTCTCTGTTGTATTCTCTGAAGTAATCTATGAGTTATTCTCTGGTATTGCTTGGTTCTTCTCGGTAGGGTTAAAGCCTTGGTATTACTGGATTTTCACCATATAGCTAAGTGTTAAATTTTGCACCAACTAGACAATACCTTCGATACTTAAAAAAGGAAGGTTATGCTAGAATGAGTGGATTTGTGTTAAGTGATTTATTGGAGGAATTTTTATTAGATTTACAGGTTAAGAACTATTCAAGGGAAACGGTGAAAACAACTAAAACCAGTATCAACCAGTTAATTAAATTTGGGGGAGATATTGAAATTAATAAGATTAACCGTCTGCATCTAAAGAAGTTCATTATTGACCAACAAACAAAAGTTAAAGCTAATACAATCAACCATAGGTTAAAGTTAATTCGTAGTATGTTCTCATATGCTATCGAACAAGGCTTATTAAAGGAAAACCCTATGGAAGGAATAACCAAACTAAAAACAGAAAAGAACGTTATACGGACTTATTCGGCTGATTTAATCAGGGAAGTGTTAGAAAGTTTCAAAGGAAGGGATTATATCTCCGTTAGGAATAAAACTATCTTTGTTCTTTTAGTGGAAACTGGTATCCGTAACAGTGAATTATGTAACATCAAACTAAGCGATTTATCAGGTAACAGTATTCGTATTATGGGTAAAGGAAGTAAAGTTAGGTATGTTCCTATTACCGAATCCTTAGACCTTCAAATTAAGCGATATATGAGGGTTAGGGAACGGTATTTAAACGGGGTTGAAAGTGATAATCTTTTTATCAATCGGTTTAAAAAGCCTATGACTAGACACGTACTTTTAGACATTGTTAAGAATCAGATATTTAAGGGTATGGACATAAATGTAAATACATCAGTCCATCAATTTAGACGCTTTTATGCACAAAACATGTTGGAAAATACGGACTTATACACCGTTTCCAAGTTATTAGGGCATTCTGATATTAAAACGACTGAAACCTATATTAGAGGTATTGAAAACAGTAAGCTAATCGAAAAAGGAATGAATAGTCCGTTATCCAAGATACGGAAATAGACAAAAAAAGCCTTGGAGTTAATCCTCCTTGGCTTCTGTTTTTATTAATTATCCATGAATCATTCTTTTTCCGAAGAAATATCAACGTTCGCCATCACTTTTCCATATTGATGTTCCTTCATGTTTTCCCAAAATCCTTTCATAGCATTGCAATATTTTTCAAAGGATATTTTGTTAACATCCAATACTCGTTTTAAGTTAGTTGTACGGTACAAGTCCATAAGTCGAGTTTTATCTACTTTTTCAAAGTATTGGGGATATAAATCAAATAAATTTGAAGCAGATTGACCACTGCCATGTTTATATGTATTTGATATAAGATTACATTCCCGAATAGTTTTCCAAGTGTCTGTTTCTACAATAAGTTCTTCATCTCCAAACAAATCCGTAAATGTTAACTTTAATTCTCTAAGTAAATTAGTGAGTTTCCCGAAGTTACTGTAAAATTCACTATAGACATCTTCCCCCTTATCATTTTCAAGGTAAAATTTAACTTGATTCATATACTGATTTTCATTATGAGTCATTTCTTTAAATAGATACTGCCTTAATTGTTGTTCAAATACTTGATATAGGTTACTTAAAGACATTAGTTCAAATTGATAGTGCATAAGGAATTGTTCATCAAGTCGTTCAAATACATAATCTTGAACTGCTTCCATATAATCACCGTAATCGGTGTATTGCGGAATATTGGTATTTTGTCCACTTAATGCTTCTTCCTTAAATTCGTCTGCTACTTCATTTGTATGAGTCTTCAACCTTTCATATACCGCTTTATATAAACGGGCATGGTTATCTGCTAATACATCGAAAATGCGAATATAGTTTTCTTTTAAACTAGGACGTAAGTATAAATGAAAGTGTAATTCTCTTTTTTCGATATTTTGGTTATTAGATTTACCATTACGTTTCCCCAAAGTCATCAAAACCTCTCTACTGATTCTTAATTATTCTCAAAAAGGTGTCTTAATCTATGTTGAAGTATTTTGTCTTGTTTTGTAATTTCTAATCCGTAAATATAAGACTTAAAATCGTCATAATAATTTTCTATTCCCCAATGTTTTTCAATATCTTTAATCAATACATTAATTCTACGACACCAGTACCAATGTTCTTCGGTAATTCTCCCTGAAGGGATAGGAAAAAAGAATTGGTTATCCCTTATGCTTTTTACTACAATATCTCTAATTGAGTTATCTTTAATTGAAATTATTGAGTCTTGGAGTTGTCTTAAATATAGATACTCGTTGTATGATTTTTGAATAAAACAATCCCTTATTTGATTTACCAATAGATTATAATATTCAACCTTTAAAGCTTCGCTAATAGACTTGACTACTTTTCTTGCTTCTTCACTTTCAACATGATAATCCCATAAATCAATTCCATTTTGATAACTACTCTTTGTTAAATCGATTTTATTAGGTATATTTTTACCTACCAATTTTACTATTTCTTCAATACTAATCCCAAAATCAACGGATAACACTTCACACCAAGCAAATGTAGTGTTTAATTTGGAAATAATATTATCCAATGGTTCAGTCCCGTTTAGATTTCTAATGTATTCTTTAGTATTTTCAATAATTTCAAGTATTTCCTGTTCTGATGAATAGAAGCTTTTTGGCTTCTCTTCATAGCTATTAATAGATTCAATTAAATTAATTATAATTTCTTTAGAATACGTACCCGTTTCATACCATTTTCTTATATGATGAAAAACACTTTTACACATGACATTATCCAAGGAGTTCTTAAGAATGTAATTATATAAATATTCAATTACTCCACTATCATCGTTTAAATAAAAAGCGTTCCGTAAGTCACTATTAGGTTTTTCTGTATCTAATAATTTCATCTCGCCTTTATGTTCAATTTTAAAGAATACCGTTGCAAAACACATTCGGTAAACATCATCTCTTGTAAACTTATCAGTATAAATTTCTTCACCAAGAATTTCTATAACCTCTTTAATAAACAGACTGGTTTTTTCAAACGTCCTCAAGTTATTAAATTCAAATTCTTCAGCGATAATACCTATGACTTTCCATATCTCTTCACCCAGGATTTCTAAAGGTGCTTCATCTGCGTATTCCTCTATTGTATAAGTCCTATCAATAGCTTTTTCCTTATAATTTTTAAAGGTTTCTTCATCTTCTTCAAGCTGGTCAGTAGCTGCAATTAGAACCGTTTTTATATTTTCTATTTTAGCAAGACTATCAATCAATCCTAATATTTCCTTTATATCAAGGTCATGATGTTTTCTTTCTAAATCATCAAATATGATTATATATGTACCTTTCTTACCTAACTCTTTATACAAGGTTGAATGCAATTTTTCTATAAGAGGAACTGAAATAGTGAATCCATGAAATTCGATGTTGACATTATTAAATACTTCTCTTAGCTTCCTAGAGTATTTTTTAAATTTACCGTTTGGTACACTTTCAACAATCTGAAAATATATTTCTTGAATTATGCTTTCTATATCTTTTTTTCCAAATAAGGATATATAACATGCATCGGAATGTGCATTCTTAAAATCTAAAACATATTTTGTCTTCCCAATTCCCCAAGTACCATCTATAAATACCCTTTGATAACTTGAATCTTTAAAATGATTTAATACTGTAACTATTTCATTTGCTTTCATAAACAGCCTCCAAAATAAAAAGTCACTATATACACTAATAAAACCACTAAAAATGGAAAACGATTCCACCTAAAATAATATCATAAATTTAGTTGTACAATATACCATTCTAATAGTGCACAAAAAAAAGAGATTGCCCAAAATGGACAACCCCCTATATTAACATCCTGCCTTCTTTTATTGTATGTTCCCCGTTATCATCCTGACGGTAGACAATGCCTTGTGCAAAAGTTCCTTGGTTCTTATAGAATCCTGTTTTCTTGAACTTGGTTAAAGCTTCCTTTGTATCATTCACAATAAAGAAACATAGATACTGTTTATATTGAGAATAGAAAACTACTTTAAACATTATTCTTCTTCCTCCCCTGATGGAAAGAATAGAAACTCGCATGACTTGCCTTCCATATCTTCTAGGTAAACGGTCATACAATCATTATTATTAAGGATGTTAGTGCCTATTCCAGTGTAATGACTAACCTTGTAAGGAATCCCTTCTATAACCATTGAAGGCTTCTCCTTTAGATTCTCAAAAACACTTATTATATTTTCTCTTGGTACTTTGGCTAGGGAATAATCCCCATTAGGGAAAACGGTGTAAACTTCAATTTCCATTATTTATCCTCCCTTTTGGTAGTTAAATAGGAAATATCCATATCAATAATCTTTCTTTGTCTTCCTTCTTCTAAGGCTTCACCGCCAATAACAAAGACTGTGTTTTCCTGCTGAACCTGATGCCTTACAACAAAGTCACCGTCAATTTTACTCATTAGTTCCATAGCTTTGATTTTGTCACTAGCGTTAACAGGGGTTTTAATAATCTTTCCTGTTTTAAAATCAGGATAATAATTGAAATCTTCACCCTTTGCTATGTTGGTTAGTAGTTCCAGTTTCTTAGTAGTTTGAATTACCATTGGTTTAATGTGTAGTTCCTGAATCTGTTGTATCTTCTCCTGTACCAGTGGATTATCTAAATACTTGTAACCTGTTGTACGGGATTTAATTCCAACTTCTTCTATAGCCTTCTGCAAGTTCTGACCATGGGCAATATACGCATAACAAAAGGCTTCCTGTGTTTCTGATAGATAATCAGGTTTACTTCTCCCGTTCCTTGTATCATGTTTCTTTAATTTCTTTTCCATTGTTTAACCTCCTAATAAAAAAAGAAGCAGGGATTATTCCCCACTTCCTCCGTTAGTTCCTTCATTCATTTGTAAGTAAGAGGAAGACATTCCCACTTCTTTTTCCAGTGATTTAATCTCACTTTCTAGTTGACTAATCTTAGCTTTTCTTTCCTGTCTTCCCTCAATAGATTGTGTTTGTTGATAGACTTTCATTTCCTTTGTAAGTCCTTTTTGATAATCCTCAAAAGAATCATAAGCGTTATAGACTTCAGGTACTTTGTGAAAATCCATTTCAAATTCAACTTTAGGGCGGTTAAGTTCCATTTCGAATAATTGGGAATCCATACCGTTAGCAACTACAACCTTATTGAAATAGTCCATTGATGGTTGTTGGTCAAATGCACCGTATTGGATAGCCATTGCTTCAGCCTTGAAAGTATTATCAAAGTTAGCCTTTGCTGTATCACCTAATTCTGAATAAGTTTTAACCGTAACTGGCTTAATATCAGATATTTTTCCATCTTGACTAACGGTGTAGAAACTTACAATGTTATCCACTTTGACAAAACGTGTTTCACCTGAATTACTAGCAATATTAATGGAGGGATTACCCATTGACTTTAATCGTGTTAACTCTCCAACCTTCTGTGCCATTATTCCCTTTTGACTTTCAATATGTTGGGTTGCGAGTTTTTCCATTTGCTTCCCTACTGGTGAATTACGAAAGGCATTCTGTGAGTTAATCATGTTTTGCATTTGTTTCATTTGTGCTTCAATTTGTTTCATATTCATCGTTAAATCAATCTCCTTTAGTTGTTTGATAGATTATAAAAACTAGAGAAGGAACAACCGAAGTTATTCCCTCTAAGCCATTACAATCATGTTGTAACGGGAAATGTCTTTTCTAAGATGTAGTTTTACAAGTTGCTTCCTCAAGGCAACTAAACCAACATCCAAAACTCAAGATACCGTTATACCTGTCACCCTCCCAAAGCGAACAAGTTATAGAAGATTCCTTCGAACGGTAACGAAGGTAATAAAATGGTGGTCTTGTTACGTTGTTTCTTCTTGGATTGGTTACCAGTATTTCTTCCGTAACGCTGACCATAATAAAAGAGTGGTGAAGGGCTAGGGTAAAGTCTAACCCCCACCGAATAAAGAAATATGCCAGTGATAAAGCAATGTGCTAGAATGCTTTAAAATTTTTGGTAGTTTCCGCTACCGATAATTGAATCCATTGCATGATACACATGCTTATTAGTAGCACCACCGTTTCCATAAGTGATGCTACCTAAAGCAAAATATCAAGAGAGAGGTAATTGAACAGTTTTTAGCGACTTATTCAGGTCAAGTTATTATTTCAACTCTATTAACTGTCTTGTTTTAACTGTTATACGGTTACGGTTAAGAAAAGCTTTAATCATATAAAGATGTTCGTTAAGTGTTTTATTCCAGTCCTTTTGGATTCTCATTTCTTTTACGCATTCTTTACAGTTAGCATGTGTAGCTGATACGAAACCACCTTGTATTGGTTTCGCTACTCCGCATTTCTTACAAGTCTTTTCCATTCGTATCAACTCCCCATGTAATGTTATTTAGACGGTGCTTTAAATAAGTGGTCTAACCAGTGTTTTTGTTTTGGTAGTGGTTTTAAATCTTCAGCATACGGATAACTTGGTGTAGTCACCGTTACTTTAGGTTTTGGAACTTTTAACCACCAGTAACACTTGGATAGTTCTTCTTCGCTTAGTAAATCTAATATTTCTTGTTTTGCTTTTTTAATGTCCTTGCTTATTGAAGAATCATCTTTCCTATTGTAGTAATCAGCAATCTCTGCCATTGTGAAACCACCTGATAAGTAAAGTTTCAATATGAAATAACGGGCATGTCTGCCTTTTGATTCTTTAAAGTAGTTGTCTATTTTATTGCTAATCTCTTCAGGAACAACCTGCTTAACTACTGGTTTAGGTGCTAACAATGAAGGCATCATTAAATCACCCATATTAATAAGCGTTCCATCAACATCTTCCATGTAATAGTTATGATTGTAGCAAGATGATTCGATACTTAATTCACTTAATACCTTTGACTTCTCAACGGAAGGGAAGCGACTTAAACTAATCTCCATGATTGTTCTAGTTACATTATTGTTTACTAGCTTTCTAGCTGATTCCGCTGTTTGCTTTTGCATTTTAATAGACTGATTTTCAAGACGTTTCATTGTTACACCTACCTCCTATTTTGAAATTAGATTTGTATTTACTTAGTGTTGTTGTTTATCTTTGTCTTGTGTAAAAATACTCCTTTATTGCTTTCAAGGAATTTGCGTGTTTCCTTATCTAATTCTCTGTCAACTCCATACTTGATTGTTGTACCTAATGCTTTAATCATCTTTGTTGTCCTCCTTGTGTTTGTTTGTGTTTTTTATTATTTAGTTTCCTCACTAATAGTGGGAAGAGGGTCACATTTAACCCCTTAATCCCAAATAATTTCACCGTTAACTAATCTTCCTGTTTTAACTTCGCTTGGTGCTTGTACTTCTTTGTTGTAGGCATTTAATTCTTCTTGACTTTTGAATCTACCGTCTACTGTGGATTTAAAAGAATCACTAGATTTAACTTTGTAGTACCATTTGATAGTGTTCCATTCTGCATTGGTTACTTTCTTCTTAATCTTCTCTAATCCCATTGTGATGCTTCGTCTAACATTCCTAGCATCTTGTCCAGTTTCATTGGCTATCTGTGTAGAAGTTAATCCTGCTTCAAAATAAAGTGCCATTGCTTCCTTTTGTTTCTTGAATTTATCGGCTTGGAATAGCTTGTCTACTTTCACTTTAATCTCGGCAGGATATTCTTGGTAACCATCGGCTGTAGGGTGCATACATTCAGGTAACATTAGTTCTTCCATTTCAGTAATATTAGTTCTAAAATCATAAGCTTGTTTTAATAATCTATCTCGGTAAGAAGGGCTAACTACATCAATTCTGATTAGCTTTGCACTTCCTTTACCAGTTTCTTTATATCCGTTACGTTGTTTTTTCATGATGTATTAATCTCCTTTGGTTGGTTGTTAGTTTTGTAGTTGGGTAGAAAAAGAACTCTATATAATATCAATAACGTCAGACCCCCATATCTGTACCCCTAGCGGTCAAAATAGTTTAAATAATTATTTAGAGTCTTAAATAAAAACCCCTATAATTTATTAACAGTCCAAGTGCCTATATATGTACCCCTAGGCATGTAAAAAGTTCTTATACTTATATAACGAGTGGAGTAGTAGAATCTGTATCCCTATCGGTGAAAAAACTTCTAAAATATGACCCCTAATAGGTAAATAAGTGGGAAGGTGGTTTTTCATAAAATGAGGAAAAATATTTTAAAAAAGTTTAAAAAAATGAGGAAAAACATGACCCCCTTTGTGTATTAGTAAAAGGAGTAATTAGTCCGAAGTGACAAACCGTTAATAGTCCAAGTTATAAGTAATAAACACTGCTTCCTTTCAGTCAGCAATTAGTTATTAGTTAATAATCAATTAATTCTTCACCGTCAGGGGAAGGATTAGTTATTTAGTATTTATATATAAATAATTATTAATAAATTAAAAGATTAAGGGTTAAGGAAACGGTGAAAGAAGATATTATTAGAAAGGTTTATAAGAAGGAGTAGAACGGTAAAGAAGGTTTATATAAAAGATTATGATTAAGATAAGATAGCCCCGAACTGTACACTTTTTGTCCACCTTTTACACCGCTGCTTTTTCGCACCATTTGTTGGAAATCCCTTTATGTCAAGGTTTACGGTTATTAAGCGGGTCAAATTTAGTCCAACCTAGTAATCATTCCGCCAAAAGAATGTCAATAGTAAATTAGTGGAAATGAACCTAATTAATTAAAATATTATTTGTCAATGGTAATTTAAGGTAAGATATCAATTCATAGAAATCCATTTATGTCAAAGGTAATTTACCCCAATGTTTTTACCAGTATAGCCCAATATTAAATCCAGTTAATTCCAATATTTTTAACCCAATGCAATCCAATTAACCCAACTGTAACCATACCGATTAACACCAGTGAAGGGAATATTAACCAATGTTAGGAAACGGTAATATAACCAGTTTAACCCAATGGCTAATTCTACCAATCCCCCAACTTAACAATACACTTAATATTGCTGTGTACCAGTTTATTCCAAATGTTGATATATCAAGGCTTATACAGCTAGTGGATTTATATACAATTAACCGTATAGATATACCCCCTCCCTTTTGCATAATATACATTAATCCACTGTATTACTACCATATCCTACCAGTAAGAAAGACATCTAATAAATCTCCTTATTACCATATCCTTACAATCATACGGTGATATTATTACACATCAATTCCATTGATTACTTTATTATCCATAACATTAATAAACATTATTACTAATATTATCCAATGCATTTAATACACACTTATACCATTTAATAACGATAAATCCATTTATTAACATTTTATAATTATTAGTAATAGTTGGTGAAAATGGCAGGTAGTGGTAGGGGTGCTTTAATGTGGCAAACTTTGGCAGGCGGGCATTAATCCTAATAACATTTTTCACTATGAATGAGGGCGGTAGATTTTTATTTTTTCTTGGTATAAATGGGGGCTTTTGGTTGCACAAATGCAAAGTTAAAATACTAAAATGTTAAGTTCACCGAAGGGTTTCAACTTTACTATACTTCAAGCCCTTTCCCCTAGTGTAAACAGGTTGCACAAGTGGGGAAAATGATGCTAAACTATTGGTGTGAAGGGATTTGTCTGTAATTAGTTGGAGGTTGAAAACCGACACTTTAGTGAAGTAATCTCTGGTATTGCTTGGTTCGGGATGGTTCCACCCATGGTGCAGACTTGGTTCATGTAGGGGTCATGTTAAGACAAACACGGCTCAATATATTCCTTATCAATGGCCTAGGGTCAGTCCCCCAGCACAAGCAAATATTTCTTTCATGCTTTATTAAGATTCCGTAAACAATAACAAATCTTCAATCCGGCATCACTACATTCTTATTGATTAACCTTATAGTAAACTGTCAAACTGAAACGATCCGTTTGAATCCCAAAGAACCCTATCTTAAGATTCCGGCCCCGCGGATGACTTTTGTAAATTAAAAAGAGGTATAATTAAATAGATGATTGGGATTGGAGGAGTTATGATGTTGGTCAAGGTTCAAATTGACGGAAATACGCCCAACAAAAAGAAACTGAAGAAAAACACCCACGAGATATCAAAAATTACATATAAGAGTCTGGGACTTGTTGAAAGCGCCTTAGAGGAGTTTCTTCAGGAAAATATTGAAGTATTAACCCAAGAGGAAGATTACGAACTCATGATTATCGGTAAACAGGTTCGCAACAATGCGAATAAGCGGACGGACTTGGTCGGAATCGATAGTAATGGAAACGTGGTCGTGATTGAAATCAAGAGGGATGAATCCCAAGCTATTCGCTATGCCGCCTCTTTTGCCAAAATCACCAGCGTCCAAGAAATTGTGGAAAAAGTGTATGCCGATTATTTGGTCCACTATGAAAACGTTAAGGAAGAAGATGCCGTTGAAATCGGCATTGAGAACATCGTTGGATTTTTAAATGATCACGAAGCATTTGATAACTTTAATGCCGATCAACGCATCATATTAGTCGCCTCGAGTTTTGACCCAAGTGTCTTATCCGCCTCCGCATGGTTATTAACAAAAGGACTCGATATTTCTTGCTTTGAAATTACACCTCAATTGATTGAAGGGGAAAATGGTGATGAGTACCTCCTTGAAATCAAGAAGCTGCTTCCGCTTGGATCTGATGACGATTATTTCTCAGAAATATTGACGAACGAAAACAAGCGGCCTACAGCCCTAAGACAATCCAGCTGGACACGAAAAAGTTTCCCAAAACTCACCCACATGCTGGAAGTGGGGCTTGTATCGGAAGGCGATGAGATTTTCTTCAAAAACAAGGAGAGCGAGTCCCTCGGAAAGATTCAAAGTGGTAATAATGTGGAATTTAATGGAAAAATCATTTCTTTAAATGCCTGGGCGAAACAATTTGCACCAAGCGGTAAGGTCAATGGATATGATTATGCGGTTGTAAAAGAAAAGAACAAGACATTGTCGGAGATTCGTGCAGAAGGGTACCACTTATTTGATGGAATGGGCTTCGATCCAATCGAATAGGAACAGCGGAATATCTTTAAGAATATTAGAGCAATAAAACCCAATCTATATGTGGGTTTTATTGCTTTGTATACGCTTAGTGTCTCATAGTAAATGATCAATAACTTCTATGTTTTACTTTATTTACTTCTAGCCAAAAATCTGAGAATTACTCTCTTTTCCCAAATTAGAAATTTATCAAGTAAACCTGTTCCCCTAAATCACTTCTAACTGATCCCGTTCCTCAATGTTTTTATAAAATGCAACTTCTGCAAATGCTTCATACTCTTCCGCCATCTTATTGAATTCCTTCTTAATAGTTGAAACCGACCCTTTAGGGACAATCTTCAAGTCCCTGTATCCCACATTGCTATAACGGTAAGCAAGCAACCTTGCTCCTAACTTCCAAACCTCTAGTCTTAGGGTTCCTGATCCGTTTAAAAACATAATTTGCATTCCGGTTACGAATTCCTTATTTTCTATTTCATCGAACTGTACTTCAGCCTCTACATCTAAAAGATGGGTTCCAAATGAGGTTGATAGCATAGCCCTATTTAGATACAGATTCAAAGCCCCCTCCACTATTCCTCTATCTGTTCGTCGTTTAGAAATATAGAAAGCAGGCATTGTCTGTGGTTCTCCTGACTCATCGTAGGTTATTTTTTTCGACTTTTCCCAGTCAACAAATAGGCCGGACCGTTCAAGATCGACCGCTCTTGCAGCAATATAATCAACATTTGGTAACCGTTCCATCGATAAAATCATCCCATTATCAATTAACAGTGATTCCAGCTGTGTAAAGGTTTCTTCCTCTTTGCCGCTTTCTGTTGCCAGTTTTACACCATCTTCTATACTCCACGACCGCGGCAGTAGGGACGGTTTCGCAATTTCATGTATGGATGAAAGGGATACAATCAGGTCAAACGTTTTTGCCGAAAAATGATTTGCTGCTTCGGCAAAATCCAACTGTCGAAACTCAATATTTTGCAGCTCCAACTGTGTCGCTAACTCTTTCGCGCATTCCAGCGCTTTATCATTCACATCGATCGCTATAACTTCTGAATCAGGAAATAATGTTGCATAAAAACAGGATGCAAACCCATTGTCACAGCCAATATCAAGGATATGCTTTGGTTTCAATTCCTGAAACGTCATCACCCATTCAAAAAACTTTCGATACTGATCGGTAGAATAACTGGATACATCTAAACTCAATCTAAGATATTCATTTTTTCTACGATAAATATTTGCGTAAATATCGCCCCCTTCATCCATCCGATTTTCCATCATTCTAAGGATTCGATCAACTGTTCTTTTAGGATGATTTTCGTATAAATAAGTGTCAAACTCGTCCAGAGTCTTATGAGTCGGCATGTTCACTTTTTCAAAATATGCTTGGATTTTTGCTTCCATTTCTAATCCTCCCGGTTCTTCAATCATTTTTTTGAGTGAATAAATTAGTGCAGATAAGTTCTCATTGGTTCCTCTAATATTTCTGTACCATTTATGAATACTATGGAGGAACCCATCGTATGAAAAATTGCAGATTGTATATGGAGTTTTCCACCACTAAACTAGAATACATACCCACCGAACTATCGGAACACCTTGGTTCCCCACCCCGGTTAAAAAAAGGGTGGGCCCAACTTCATTTATGTTAATCCTCAAAAGATATTCTATTCAAGTATTCTGGCTTAAAATAGAGATAGGTTTACCAAAAGTGGAAAACCTAATTGCCCGTCAATGATCTCTACCCTATTCACTACCGCCAAAAAGTGAAACAGTCTGCCTTTCACACCTATGGCATCAGGAATAATTTCCTACCTCTACATAAGAAAATTCTACTATAATAATATTATGACAATTAAATAGAGGGGAATGAAGAGATTAATGTCTCCTATCAACAATATCCTATCACTACTTGAAAATGAACTTCAAAAGCTTACAGCTGCTTATGAAAATAAACTACATCATTTACAATTGAAAATACAGGCACAGGAAACGCAAATGAATGAGTTGAAGAAAGAAAACAGAAGGCTTGTTGCCGAAGTGGATTCCCTATTAAGTGACAACCGTCAATTTCGGGAGCAATTATCACAGTTAAGCAAACAGAATTCGGAGATCCTTGATAAGTCATTTCAGGCAAATGCCTATCACGAATTAATAGATGAATTATTTTTATCATCTTCCCTTGATGACTCATTATTAATCCTTGGATATTGTCTTCAAGCGCTCGAACACGGTCATTTTGACCGCGTTCAGTACATTCTTGAATTATTAAATTACAAACCTAATCCATTACTACACATGGATTCTAGAGTCAATCAAATGCTAGAGAGTATTTTCGATAAACTAATTGCAACTGGTAAAAAGAACTTTGATGAAGAAGTCGAAAAAAATATTGTATGCATATTTGACCTAATGTCAAAGCTTTATCACACACATCTTAAAAAGCAGATAAGTCAGTACTTGCTTGACCATTACTCGCAATTATGGAACTTCCTCCTTTACGCTAATGAACCAAAGTCCATAATTCCGTTTTTACGTCTTCTAATCAAATTCGAATTACTTGTTGAATTTAAAAAAACCATGAAACAATTAATTCATTCCGAGTGGGAATTCCTAGATTACCATGTATCACAAGAGGAATTTTATATCTTTATTTGGTATGCTTTTTTAATAGATATGGACCAAACATTAATTGACAAAGCTGAAGAAAGTTTAAAATGGTTGAGTGAAAAACAAAGTACTATCGAGTTATATACCTTTATGTACGATTGCATTAATGCCGATAAAATCAAGAGTAAGGAAAAATTAAACCTACTATTGGATTGCTTCCGCCAAAATGAGATCTTTAATGACCATGAGAAACACCTTATATTAGATAAGGTAGACCGGGCTTTACTCCATCTAGTATACGAATCTGAAGCCGTTCCATACTTTACTGGAAAATTGTATATAGTTAAGCCAGATGAGTTACAGGCACTAATTGAAATGGAAAAATTACAAAGTAAGAAGATGTTAGTACCATTGCTTCGGGGCAAAGGAGTTAACATCATTAGTAGATATATCGAGCTACCTTTGTATTTTAAAGGAAAAAATAGTGCCTTTATCTCAACAAAGACAGAGTATTTGGTCAACCAGAAATACGAGCCAAAAGTATTGCGCGCAAAGGAATACAACAAAGTGATTATTCCCATTAAACCTTCTGATGTTAAGCAATCAACAGAATCCTTTCCATGGCCAAGTACAGAGATTCAGGAGAGTCAACATAGTGATTCGCACGAGCAACCAACATTAAATGAAAGTAGTGACCTGAAGGTGCTGGGTTATCAAATTACAGGCCAAACAAGAGCAAAGCGCTGGTCAATATTAGAAAAAGCCGTTCCAAAATTAGGGTTAAAAAAAGTAGCCTATACGATTGCTTATCAGGTTAAGTTGCGAAAAGGCCAAAAAAATGGTTTCGTTAAGTATAAAAATGCCATTACCGAATGGGAGTATGACTTGGATAAATTAAAGAAACTATATTATAAGAACGATTTTACCTGGCCAAGTGTTTAATATTTTATCAAATACAGCAATCTCGATTACTGGTAATAAATAGGGCTGTCCATAAAGGAGCCTGACTTCAAGCAAATACAATATCTTAAGTGGTAAAAATCTAATCTATAAAAGATATTGTATTTTTCATCAACTCCGTCTACTTTTTTTGGACAAGCCCATTTCTTAAATCACCTACTAATTTTTATTAATAGCTGCATTAAACATAAAAATGGGGTCAGTCCCCCAGCACACTAAAATTTAATGCACCAAGTGGACTGGACTGACCCTTTAATTCAAAAAAGTCAGTTGTCCACTTTATTTTTAATAACTGACTTTTTGCAAAAATTAATCCTTCTTATACTTCTTTATATATTCAATCATAGGCTGTTCAAAAAGCTCTACATCCTCTTTGACCTCAATTTCCGTAGTCGAACCGAAACCACAAGGACCAACAAAATGTTTCCCATGCAAATAATAAATTGCTGATTGGATAATTAGGGTACCGTTATCAACTTTCAACAAATACCCAAGCGAACAAGTTTCATTTAGGTACAAAACCTTAACCGGCTTTACTTCCTCCGGTATATCACTATCCTCGTCTTCCGCTTCTATCTCATAATCATCAATATCGATTAGATAATAAGTTTCACCATCTATGCATCCAATCTCTCTCTCCAAACCCGGTTCGGAAAAATTTACATACAAATAATTTTGTTCATTTACGAGATTTTCCAAGTAATAATCAAATTCATAAACGTCAATATCATCAGACCAACAGTTATCCAAATTTTCAATTACTTGTACGGTGGGAGTCACTGATTCCTTCACCGTTTTTCTCTGATTCCTCAAGAAACGCCTGTAAATTAAATTTTTGTAAGTCTAATTCCAGTTTCATTAAAACCCATCCTTTTTGACTAATAATTTGTTAGTATATCCCCTTATTAACAAAGCTGTATTAGTTCTATTTTCAATTAAAAGTATAACATTGCCAAAAAAATTAGGCCTACCAAAAATGGTAAACCTATTTTTGCTATGTCCGCTTTAGTTAAACTATTACTCGAGTTTTTGTTAGCCCCTATTATAAAAGCGCGCCAATCCTACTGTTTTAACAACACTGTTTCAGTGATAATCCCTTCATCCTCTGCTTCCAAAATCAAATCTTCTATTAGGCTCTCAATGGTTTGGTTAAAAACATCTAAGTCCGTTGCAGGTGTTAGAGGGATTAGACTGATACTTCTCCCCTCTTTCGCTTCCACATCTGTTTCGCCCCATTTTTCTGGGTAGAGGACGAGAACCTGATGAACAGGGCGGAATTTTTCCCATCGCCTTTTTTTATTAAAGATATAGGGTGAGCGAACATTATCGGCATAGCTGGTTAATTGCCGCATCACTTCGCTTCCCAATATGGCATTCTTGTTCCGGTATTTGGATTCCAATAAAATCGTCCCGACAAAAATATCTTTGATATAAACATCAATTCGGATGTCGGGGTTATTATTTTCTGCCGTTGTATAAATTGGGCTATCCAGCTGATTCGTATCGGCTTGGTTGGCTGGGATGATTGCATCGTAAATGACAGATAACCGCAAATCATCCTTTTTCAGCTCGACAGTTGTCCCTTTAGGAATGGTAGGAATCACAAAATAGTCGGCTCCCGCTAAATCTCTATGATCAAAAAGCCAGCCCGAAGAGTATGAAAAACCGTAACGGCTTGACTCCAATGTTTGCAGGACTTTAAGATAACACCAAATTTCATATAGATGGTCCGTTCTTTTCCAATGATACCTCCAGTCTGGATGCAGTGTGATGTCCGTTTGTTCGGAAAACAAAATCCTGTCCATTTGCCAGATAAACCGATAGCGCACATCCACGTACATCATAGTTGGAATCATTTGTACCCTTCCGTCGGAAAGTTCCTGATACCATCTGCTTGTCTTTAAAATGGTGAAGGCGCCTTTCATTTGTGCGGCTCGGTCCCGATACCCTCTTAATTCTTCTACATATTGAACTCTTTTTTCATATGGAATATAGGAGGAAATAGCTTTTGTTGTTCCACTCGTTAACCGTTCAAGATTACGATCTACTGCTTCAATGAAATTCCTTAGCAACCGCAGCCATTTTTCAATAATGGTTTTAAGGATACGGTTTTCCGGCAGGTCATAGTTCACCCTTTTCTTTGGTGATTTCACGTAATTGGTTGATTCAGGATGCCTTAATCTGTATCTAATGGATACATCATCTACTTGTGCCGGGCGGTCAACAGGCTGAAGATGATATTCCTTCATTAGCGAGAATCTTATCCTTTGGGATAAATCCGCCAGAATGGCTGATATTTCCGCAAAATGATGGTCCAATACCCTGAATTGCTGAAGCAAAGTGGGATCAAGGATATCATCATCGATATGATAAAAAGCCTTCTGCTTGCGGACGACGTCATGTGCAAGTCCTTTTAGGAAGCCTTCCACTTCTAAGCGCATGACATTAAGCTGCTCATCTGTTAAACGGTTCGTAATCACCTTGACCAGCGAAAGATAGGTTTTATTCGAAAAGACTACCTTGATACAATAAATTCCTGGGATATAAGGATAATAACCGGGACTCTTATATAAAGTAACCCTTTGGCCAGCATCGATGTAAGGTTCCCCAGTGATTTCATCTCTGGGCAGAGCTTCCCCAGTTAGGACCTCTAATCCATCCATATACAATCTCGCATCATCGTGTTCACACTTAAAACTTAATTCTAATTCAACAAATTCCCGAATTTCCAGGTAGCCATGTACCTTTTCATCCCAGTCTTCAAGGTTTTCAACAAAGCAGGATAAGGTTTTTTCTTCTTGTGAACCATTTCCATAAACATGAATAAATGAAACCGTAAAATCATCCGTCCTACATGGTGTAACCATTAAACCTCAGCTCTTTCGCTTTTTGTTTGATTACCTCTCTGCTCATTTTGAAATCGGAGACCATTGGGTATTCGTTAAAGATATCCATGAACTTGCCAGTGACAGCTTCTCCAGAATCCCTTTCATATTTTCCAATTAAATCATTTAATTGATCCTCTGATCCCCTGACCTTGGTTAAAACACGCTGGACAAACTGAAAATCAAAGGCTCTTTCACGATCCACATATTCCTGTGACGGAAGATTCTCAAGGAACACGTCGATTTGTTTGACGATCCGCGGACCCACTCCCACCTGTCTATTTGCTTCCTGCATCACATTATGAACGTCCCAAAGGAGTGCCAATTCCTGTTCTGAAAGTGAAACCGTTCGATTTTCACGGATAAATGATTTATACGTTTCAAAATCTAGCTCCTCACTGCGTGCTGTTAATCCTTTTTTCTTTTCAGGCATTTCTTTCATGTTTTCAAAAGGCATCACCGTTAACGTGATGACGTTGGCTCTATCCAGTACCTTATCTGAGAAATGATAAGTCGATTCATCCATATTCACTGTTCCTACGAAAAACACGTTATCTCTTATCACGATCGTCGGCGGATATTGAGCGGAATTATAGAGCCGGCTTTCCAAGTCATCGTTATAAAGCCTTAACACTCTTTTCCCCGGGTCCATCTCGAGAATGGATAAAAATTGCGAGAAGTAATGTTCCACACGTGCCAAATTCATCTCATCGAAGCAAATAACAAATATTTTATTTGGTTCATCCTCTGCTTTTCGTAATGCGTTAATAAGTCCTGAATCTCCAGGCCGGTAAACCATGTGCATGGTATCTGCGTAACCGATCAGGTCGGAATCGGATGTCCATGAGGGGCTGACAGGAATAACGGTAAATTGTTCTCCCTTAAGTCCAAGTGAGTGACTGTAAACCTCCACTAGTTTTGTTTTCCCTGTTCCGCTCATGCCTGAAAGGATAACTAAAGATGAAGATTTCATCGACGTATGAAAGTTAATGAGATCCTCTCTCTGATACACCAAGCCCGCATCCTGTGTATTGGTATATAGCAATTTTAAAAAATCTAGTTCTTTTTGATCAGTCATTGGAACAGTAGCGGCAGCGTTAACTCCTTCAGGCATATCCGATTCCAAATCAGGTTGCGGTGTTTGGGCTACTTTTTGTTCCTCTTTTGCTGTTAGTACATTAGGTGTTGTATTTACTGCCGATGCAGCAGGTGTTTTTATTTCCAATTCGCTTTCTATAACGGTTGGAATAGGCGATGCATGTTCAAGAGCATTGGTAATTTCCTGATACGTTTCAATCGGTATAAAAACGAGATTCCCGATCGCATCGCTGAAATAACACTCCTCCAGCCATTTATCCTGAAAGGAGATTATTTTAAGTTCGTCACTAACATCGAAACTGAAACCACCATGCGCGTACTGGTGCCTTAAAAATTCTCCAAAGATAGAGAATTGTTCTTCTTCCTCTTCGTCCAACTCACGCCAAACCACAAAGGACGGTGTATCATCACTCTCATGGGAGATGTTATCGATCCTTCCAACAAATTTTTTATTAGAGAGGCGGATTACAAACTCATCCATATTTTTCATACCATGGACTTCTTTACTAAATATCGGTGCAGGGATTAACCGTAATCCTTCATGGAAGCTTGGCAGCTTTGGCATGACACGGACATCCAACGCATTATATACCTCTTCATGGTTATATCTGATACGCCTCTCTACTTTAAAAACAAACAGGCGATCCCTTAACCATTCACGCAGTCTATTTTTTCTGATTTCTTCGGTTTCCAGAAAATCGTCTTCAAACCCCCATCTTTCAAGATCTGAATAAAAACAAGTGACCGTTTTAACGTTAGGAAAGCTTTCCGCCGGCTGCGAAATAATCCGGACTGTAAATTGAAGACTATTGTTTTTATTGATGAATATGGTATCTCTATAGGGCAGGTCAAACTGATCGGGTTCATCTAAAACTCCAACTAAATCACTGTCCCAGATTTTTGTGCTCATTTTTATCTCCCCTTTTTGATGTAACTCTTCATCGATGGAAAATCCATAAATTCTACAATTTTTTGATTATGTATTTTTTTTATTTTCTTTTTCATCTGCGGCGGAACTAGGTAACACATAATCCACACTTCATCAAAATCTTGAAAGACGTTTTTTTCCAACGCCTCATTAATGTCTTTTGGTCCGAATACATGAAAAATAGGGTCCTCAGATTCTACCGTTAATTTATTTTTGGGGTCGCCTACTAAGGCAATATGGGAAGGGTTTTTTGCCCCTTGATCTTTTGCTGGCTCCACATCTACTTTTGTATTAGAGCTAAGCATTAGCGCATTTAAGTGGGATATTTCTGCTTTTAAAGTTTGGATTTTTTCATTTAAACGTCCTGTTTCTCCCTCGGCTAATGCAAGTTTTTCATTTACACCAGATACATTCGATTTTTCCCTGCCCAAATCTTGTTGGAGCTGTGCTCTTTCCTTGGCCCATTGCTGTTTCTCTTCTTTATACTTGTTTTTTAATTCCGTATACTGTTTCTCCCATTTATCGATGGTTTTTTGAAGCTTTTCATTTTTCTCCTCTGACTTTCTCTTTTTCTTTTCCCACTCCAATTCCTCATCGGGTTCTAAGGTAAGCTGGACCTGCTCACTAGATGCATTTTTATTGGTAACATTTAACTCAGAAATTGAGTTTGCTCCATGCTCTTCGAGTAAGCTATCCTCTAATTTCCTTGCTTTCAGATGGTGTAGCTTTTCTTCACTAGAATAAAGGACACCCAAAATAATATGGAGGTCTACAGAACACTCCCCGTAGAGCTGTTTAAGGCTTTCTACTGATTCCTCGCGAAGGTTAATATCTTTGCCATCAGGATTTTCTTTATGGTGGAATGTATCATAAAAATGTTTGATCATGTTTAGGTTTTTTGGTTTTAAAGCTTCTAAAATGGCCATAGACCTGACTGTTTGAATGTTATCTTTAGTTATTTGCCGGAAACCCTTTACTTGGATCTTCCAAATATCAATTAAATCAACTAATTCTCCATCCGGGATGGAACCCAAAACCTTTTTCCAAGCCTCCCTGCCCACTTTTTCCCCTCCCATTCACTTTTTTATAAATTAGGTGTTATCACTGAATGCCGATTTCACTGTGCTTGAAAAATAAACGGAGAAAATTCGCTTAAATTGGGAAATACCGATATTTCCTTAAAAATAAGGGGAGTTTTTCCTCTTATCTGATCAAATTCTTTGGATTTTGTCTTATTTAGAGCAGTTAATCGAATATTTACGCTTATATCTGCGTCTTAAGCTTCCTCTACATACATTAGCCGAAAATTCTTCGCTTATTAATTCTCATACCAAACCGAAAATCAACAATTAATATTAACTGAGCCATAAATCCAGAAAATTTTACAAACAGCCATCCTTATTTGATTTCGCTGAACACAAAAACGAAATGCTATATGTGATGTCCATTATGCTTCCATTTTTTTAATACTATTATTTTTGACTATATCTTGATTTACTATGACGAGATAATTGCCGGATGGTACTGTTGTTCAACAGGATACATTTTCCAACTTTTATAACGTTTTTTTTATTATAATTATTGTAGGAAATTTTAATTGAAGGGATTTTAGAGACATGTCAAGCATAAGCAAAATCATTTCAAATCTTGAAAATGAACTGCAGCAGCTTTTAGCCCCTTATATAGAAAAAATTAAACACTTAGAATTAGAAAATAAAAAATTAATTGCGGATATAGAAGTTTTACAAGAAGAAAGAAAAGGGTTAATGGAAGAACTCACTGTATTAAGAAATAGACAATTAACCGAAAAAATTAATGATCCACTGAAACCTATTGAAACAAATAATGTTGAATCGACATTAGGAACTTCTGATAATTTAACATTATTGCTTGAACAATTTCAGGATAGTATTGAAAATGATGACTTGGAAAAGGTGCATTACACCTTGGACATTCTTATCAGGAATCCCAAGCCACTAATGCAGGATGACCAAACGATAAAGAAAATTGTCTACTGTATTTTCAATTATGTAATTAAGGAGGATCTGGCAGGTGATTATACAGATGTAATTTTGGCGAACTTTATCAAGCTGTTATCCATTCTGCGCACCCATCATACTGCTTATTTAACGCATTTTTTGAAGGAGAATTATCCAGAACTATTTGAAAGTGTCCTTTATATTAATGAACCAAAAATGATTATCCGCTTTTTAAAGCTATTATTGGCCTACCAATTTGAGTCTGAATTAGCGGAAGCTTTAGCCCATATAATTAAACTGGAATGGGGCTTCTTAGATTCTAACGTTTCAAAGGCAGAGTTTTGCTTCTTTTTGTGGTACTCGTTCTTATTTGACCTCGATCAAGAACTAGTTGATCGAACAGAAGAATCTAGAAAATGGCTAGATGAAAAGAATAGTATCTTTCAGTTATACACTTTTATGTACGACTGCATTAATGCTAAAAAGGTAAACAATAAACAAAAGCAAAAAGATTTAATCCTCGGTTTTGAACAAAATAAAATCTTTGATAAAAAAGAGACAGAACGAATTGTACAAAAAGTGCGTCAAAAATTAGATTATTTAGTCGTGGAAACACCAGCGCCGACTATTCCTGTTATTACGAAACCACTGCAAATGGTGGAATCAACTAAACTTAATCAATTAATAACGGATTTAAAATTAAAGAAGACTGATGTTTTGGTTCCTTTTTATACAAATGATACACGTAACTTGCCAAGTGGTGGGTATGCTACTGTTACTGTCTATATACAAGAAGGGAAAAAGAAAAGGAAGAAAAAGCAGGCATTCGTTGCGAGAGAATTAGCGGAAGAAATAAATAAAAGAAACGATCCCAAGATAATCAGAGTTGAAAATTTTATTGTTGAGACTCATATACAACCTCCAATAAAACCAGAAGAACAAACTATTCACACGTTTCAGTGGCCAAGTACTGAGATCAGCCACAATCCGGACTCTTCTTCACATGATCAACTGGTCTTAAACGAAAATAGTGAACTAAAAAAACTTGGATATCAAATTACAGGTCGTACAAGAGTCAAGCGTTGGGCCATTCTTGAAAAAGCTGTCCCTGCGATAGGCTTAAAGAAAGTGGCCTACACCATTGCTTACAATGTCCGTTTACGAAAAGGACAAAAAAATGGCCCAACTAAATTTAGTTATGCCATAGGTGAATGGGAATATGACTTGGACAAATTAAAGAATACCTATTATAAGAAGGATTTTACTTGGCCAAGTTATTAAACACACTTAATAAACTGAATCAGCAGCATCCCATAGAGGTGCTGCTGATTCGGTTTTAATTTAAAAAATATCCTTAACTTACCCATCCTTTAGTTCTTCATAGCGGAGCTAATGATTTTGACTTTAACAATTCACTTCTTCTAAGTCAATCCCCCGGTCCGTTAAGGCATTAATTGACCTGGGGACTGACCACAAGATCCGGTGCCCAATACTAAAAAGCTTTCGTGTTCTAAAGGTCAGTCCTTGTTTCTAGAAAGCCATTAATGCTCCTCTAAATTTTGCATAAAAACTAACAATGTTCGATCAAGCAATATGAATCATAATTACCTTGATGATACTCTCTTGCTTCACTTGTAGAGTCAAATTTCAACCAACCGCCATCTCTTTTTAACTCTCCTAATCCTTTATATTTTGTTTCTGACTTATTAGATAGAAAGGAACATTGTGAGTGAATTGTACATTTCTTAGTTGGTTTATCAATGTTCATCCATACTTCTTTGGACTTTTCCTTAAAAAAAAAACATAAAAATCCTCCCTAACTTAGATTTGTAAAGTACTCATTAAAACAATTCTCAGCTTCCCGCAACCATTCCCTTGGATTACCACCAATTCCCCTTGACAAAGGATGCTTGAACTTTAAGTAATCTTCTCCAGGTATACCTAAAACCACTTTGTCCTTAGGTAAGCTTGAAAAACATCGTTCAGCTAGCTGCTTAAATGGTTCACAATCTATAATGTCCCTTCCCCACGCTAAAAAAATAAAAGCATCATCAGCTAAAGAAGAATAAATGATTTGTAGTTCCAGTTGTCGGTCCACCGAAAATAAACTATGAAGGTCCGAATTTAATGATTCTAGGTCAACGGCTAAGCTACCACTTTGAGTATCTCTAATATCAGATATATTGATTACTCTGCTATGTTCGATTTCTAGCCCATTCATCATTCTCATAACTTGGTATTGAGTTCTATCCGGCTTGGTTGGTATAGGATCTAAACAATGCTCCCTCATGGTTACCATTTCCCTAGTAAAATGAGGAATCCGATTGCTACTAGAGAGCGGAGCCGACTCGCCAGGATTCATCATGATTACTAATAACTTGATAGGCTGTTTTAAACCATGCACATCAAAATAGTCCTTAGCAATTATGTGTAAGTCATTTCTATATCCATTACTCCTGCCTTCTTGTTCTAGACTATAAAAATTCCCAAACACCTTGTATTGTCTTTTTAAATCTTCTGGAGGAATAAAATCAAATGAGACCGTTTTTATACTTTTTAAAACCAATCGTAATTGCCCCTTTCAACGCTTTTTTTAAAATTTATTTTCGTTTTTCAGAGGTTTAATATTTTTGTAACGCTTCTTTAATTAACACTTGAACTGAATTTAAGCTATTCCCTTTATAGACCCATCGGCAACTACCCATATGCTTCTCTCTTGCTTCCTTCTCAGTTAGAACTTCCAGTCCATCAACCGTGGGAACAGGAACATTAAACTCAAAATAAAGCCATTTAGAGCTATTAACCATCTTCAGAATTCGTCCTTTGTTCCCATAAAAAGTGACACCTGATAAGCGATATTCGGGCCAAAATCTGGAACCTAATTCCTTTTGAATATTTTCAATTAATTCATTACCGTGGTTGTGAAATCTATACCTTTGATCCATCATATTCCTCCTCCCAATCTTTAATTATTATACAACAAATTTCGTTATTAAGAACAATTATGAGTAAAAGGTTTACCAAAAACGGTAAACCTCGAAGCCGAATCACTTTTGTTTAAATATTATTTTGATAGGTTCATTATTCTTCTATCTGATTCTGAAAGTACCATCTCAGAACCCTTTGTGTAAAAAAATTTCAATACATAGTTAGCATCGGCAAAGTACCTTAAACCAATTGCCAACCCAAGTCTTTAACTGAATCATCTTTCAGTACAGTAGCCATCATCAGTTCACTTGTCTCCAAAAGACTATCAATACCTACCTTGATTTTATCAACAAGGAGGTCATTCATTTGACCTGGTGTCAGTTCTACTAAGCACACTTTATGATCAGCGTATTCGTGACTTCTTGATGCACCAAAACGGTTCGGATAAACGGCCCATACTTCCTGAACCGGGCTGAACCGGCTGATGAGCGGGTTCCCGACGGGTCCAAACAGGAAGTTCGAATGAATATTATCACTATAGCTGACCAGCTGTCGCATGACCTCATTCTGCCTTTGGTTGAAAATCAGATTTTCGTCCCATATCGCTTTTCTTGGCCGGTACTTAAAGTCGACGATAATGCTGCCAAAATAGATATCCTCTTTATAGACATCCAGCCTGGCATCCGGAGTGGTGTGCGTTCCCCTTGTATATAAATGTTGTTTCGCTGTTACCTGCCTGCTCTGTGTCGGCAGGCGTCCTTCATAGACTAACACGATTTCCAGATTGTCCTTCCTCATCACTACCTCCGTATTGGAAGGAAGCGATGGAATAAACCCAACGTTTGTGCCAAAGTCCTCATTGAAGATCCATCCGCTCTTTGGAGAAAACGCTAATTCATCTCCCGTGAGGGCCTTAATGAACTGGATATATCCCCAAATCTCATAGAGCTTGTCTGAACGTTTCCACTGATAAGCATAGGATGGATAGGTTCGCACTTCGCTTTTCTCCTGATGGAGTTCTCGATATAGCTGGTAAATCGCACGGTACCTGGGATCGCTGTTCATCACATGCGGGATCCCTGATTCTTGATAGACACCGACACTTTCATACCATGGGGCTGTCTTGATCCACTGGATGGCTCCCCGCATCTTTCCAGCAAGTCTGCTTAATTTTTCAAGCTCCAGCAACGTAATATCTTTTTGCGGAAAAGTTTCGACGGGACTCGCAGAATGATGATCCGTCAGGCTGCCTGCCGTCCTTTCGACCCCCTCGATAAAGCTGGTCAACGTCTTGGAAATGGACTCGATGATTTTTTTAACCAGACGGTTTTCCGGCAGGTCATAGGTAACCTCACTGACTGGTGCCTTGAAAGTCTGGTCATTATTCGGGCGGAAGGCGGCATGACGAATGGTTTTATCGTCTATGAATCTAGTTCTCTCCTTGGAAACAAAGGTATAGCCTTTATTGATTCGAAAATTGACCTTTCGATACAGGTCAGTCAACGCCGCCATCACCGAGGAAAATCGCTTGTTGATCACGAAAAATTGCTCCAGCAGCCCCAGTGGGATACCATCCATCCTGGTATCTAGGTCTGTTTTTTTTAGAAGCACCTCCCTCGCCAAACCGTTTAATTCCTGCTCCACTTCCTGCTTCATCAGCTCCCACTGTGATTCCTCGAGTTGTTTCGGAACAACCTTTACCCAGCTGTAATACCGTGTCCCATCATAAATCACCATCAACCGATAAAAGCCCGGAATCAACGGGCAATATTCATCATTGTGATCGAACAGGATGACAGGATTTTCAGAAGGTGAAAGGTATACTTCCCCTACTTGCGAATCGGTTTTCAGATTCGGCTCAGGTAAGGTTTCCAAACCATCCAGGAAGAACTGGGCATCCGTCCGATTGGAACGAAAAGTGATTGATACGGCTAAATATTCCTTTATTTCGATGAAGGATTCGTCCCTTTTTTCAAAAAAATCATGTTCATTCGTAAAAAATGGTCCTGCTGTGATGGGGTTGTCCAGATTCCCTAATCTTTGGTTAAAGATGACTTCAAATCCATTAGAGGGTGTAGCCATTGTGCTTCAACTCTTTCGCCTTTTGAACCAGGACATTCCGGGTGTCGTAGAACTCGGACACCTCGTGATACTTGTCCAATAAGTCACCCAGGATGCTTGCTTCAATGTTCTCTGTGACGGTATCGTACATCCCGATGAACCTTTTCAAGAGATCCTCCGGCCCCCTTACCTTGGTCAGGATTCGCTGCACCACTTGCTTATCGAATGCCTCTTCCCGCGTGAAACAGCTGCTGTCAGGCAGGTTCTTGAGGTATTGATCGATTTGCCGGACAATTCTTGGGCCGACTCCCAGGTTTTTATTGATCTTCTGCAGTTCGGTATGGATTTCCCATAGCAGGGTCAATTCACTTTCCTTCATATGAATATCCTTGGTTTTGTCACGGTAGCTGTCGAACAGATCCAAGGTAACGGTTCCGTTCCCTCCAGCAGGCTTTGTTGTTTCCCTCATCTCTTTCGTCAACATCATAAGACTATCAAACGAAAGAACATTAAGAGTAATCACGTTTGCACGATCCAGGACCTTGTCAGAAAAATGGTAGGTGGATTCATCCAGGTTGACCGTTCCGACGAAGATGACGTTATCACCGATCGGGATGACGGGCGGATATGTCGCTGAATTCTTCAGCTGGCTTTTCAAATCGTCATTATATAGCCTTAAGCCCCTGCCTGGTCCCGCCTCCATCTCCAGCACCGAAAGGAATTGGGAAAAGTAATGCTCCACCCTTGCCAGGTTCATCTCGTCAAAACAGATAATATGTAGCTTGTTGCTGTTGTCCTTGGCACTCAACAGGGCGTTGATGACACCGGAGTCTCCCGGCCGGTACTGTTCATTGAGTGTATCCGCATATCCAATGACATCCGCATCATCCGTCCAGGCAGGCCGGACTGGTACCAATGTCATCTGATAATCGTCCGTAAGCCCCAGTGCCCTTGCATAGGCTTGGACCAGCTTCGATTTGCCCGTTCCGCTCATCCCGGCCAAGATAACCAGGTTGGAAGATTTCATCGCTGTATGAAAATTATAGAGATCCTTTTTGTCATAAAGCAGTCCCTGTTCCATCGTGGTTCGGATGAATTCCTGCATCAATTCCGCTTCAGACATACGGCTCCGGTCAACAGTTACCACAGGGTCGAGTGTTTGTGCTTGTGCAGCCGCCACACGCTGCTCCGTTTTCTCCATCAAGGGAGATTTTCTATAAGGAATCTCCAAAGGCTCCGCCGCTTCAATGGTCCCATCGATGTACATAAAGATTTCGTGCGGTACGAACATCGTATGATCAACCTCGTAACAATCATCGAGCCACTCTTCATCAAAGGGAGCTGATTTCAAAAGCTTGTTCCTGGTAAAGGAAAATCCTTCTTCCCCGTAGTGGTGACCGGAAAACTCTCCATAAACGGTGTAAACTGTATCGCTGGTTTTCCACAAGATATATTCCGGTGTGTCTTTTTGTTCATGGGAAATGCCAGCAATATTCCCCAACCATTCACCCGCTTGCAGGCGCAGTTCAAATTCTACCTGCGTCATGCCATGCTCCTCTTCCGAAAAGATCGGCATTGGCGTCAAACTTACCCCCTCATGATACCTTTCCGATTTTGGAATGAGGATCAGGTCTGTTCCGTCAAAAACTTCCTGTCCATCGTAGCGAATTTTCTGCTGCGGTTTGAATACCAGCAGGTTATCCTCGAGGAAGCGATAGACCGCCCTTCTGCCTTCCGTTTCCTCCAGATGATTTCCTTCAAAGCCCCATTTTTCCAAATCCGTTCCGAAGAAGGTGATCAATTTGATAGTCGGGAAACTACTTGGCGTTTTACTGATGATCCTTACATAAAACTGCAGTACATCTTGTACATTTTTAAAAATGGCTTTTTTACGCAGTGCGTATTGTACCGATTCCTCACTGGCAAGGACGCCTATCAAGTTGGTATTCCATGTTTTGTTCACGTTAAAACATCCCCTTCAGCATATGGTCTTCCAAGTCGGCAAATGTCGTAAATTCCTTCGTTTGTTTGTTTTTCACGACGGATTTTACTCGTTTTTGAACGCTTCTTGGGATTTTGTAAGTCAAAAGCCAGACTTGATCGGCATGATCCAATGCCGTTTGTCCTTTTTCTTCCTGAAACTCTGAACCTTTTAAAATGGTTAGTTCAAATTTGTTATACTTCAGCAATCTGCTTGAATAAGGGTCACCGATCATCGTAACCTTTATCTTGTCATTTCCTGATTTGTTTTGATTATTCTGATTCTCTAAATCTGTTTCTAATTTGAGGACGCGTGCATGTAGCCTATTAATCTCTTCATCCTTCAACTTCACTGTTTCTGTTTGCTTGGCCATCTTTTTATGTATTTCTTCCTTTTCTGCTGAAGCGCTCTTCCGATCATTACGCACAGAGCCCATCTCTGCCTTAAGAGATTGGATTTCCTGCTGGAATGCCTTTTTCTCGGTTTTCCATTCTTTCCTTTCATTTTTGAGGCTTGCTTGGCTGCTTGCTTCTTTAGTCTTTAGCTCCTCGTTTTTTTGTTCCAGTTTCTTCAGCTTCTTTTCCAGCCTCTCGATTTCCTTAAGCGCTGTTTTTAGCCCCTTCTCCAGCTCGTCCAAGGTTTCCTGCACATCTGCGTCCCTTTCATTCGCAAGCTTTTCATCAACTTGCTTTTCCAGCAGGTCGAGTTTTTCTTCCTCTTTGAGTTTTATATATATTTCCTGAGCCTTCCCATGATCTTCCTCATCTTCACTGGACAGCAGCACCCCAAGTAAGATGGATGGATACAGCCCTTCCTCTTCTAGCACCTGTAAAAGCTCCTCGATACTTTTCCCTCTTAACGACTCGATTTCGGAACGGTCTTCGACGATAGAATCAAAGAAATGATATAGTTTTTTGCTATTCTTTTGACTAAGCGCTTCCTTTATGATCCTGTTTCTCACCATTTTGAAATTTGCTTGCTGGGGATTTAACTGGCGAAAACCTTTTATTTTGATCATCAAATTATCCGCAATATTGGCAATTCCATCATCCGGGAAAGTATCCAATATCCATTTCCATATTTTCTTCTCCATTTTTTAACCCTCCAATTGGTATAAAAGTTCTAATATTTCTGAAAACAGAATTTAAAAAAGACTACTCCAAACAAAGAATGGAAGTAGTCAAATAGAAACATGTATTTTCATATTAATATAGTAATACATGTGATTTTGGCATAGATTACGAATGAAATGACTATACGTGTTTCTTTGTTGTTCTTCCTTATTTATACAATTGCATAACAAGTATAGCACGGTTCCGTAGGAAAAAGTTACTATACTTAGAAAATTATTTTTCTTTTTTTTCTATGATTTCGTTAACTTTTGCAAGGACAGCTCCTGCCTTATCTTGAATAATGAGACTAAAGTCTTGATTCTTTCCGTTCGTTTCCGTGTTAATATAGACGGTTTTTCCTTCTGTCATTTGCGGCAGCTGGCTGGCAGGGTATACCTCCAGGCTTGTTCCGATCACAACCACAAGGTCTGACTTACGAATATGGGAGAGTGAAGTGCTCCAGCTTTCCTCTGGCAGCATTTCTCCAAAAAGGACAACATTTGGCCGGAGCTTGCCACCGCATTGACTGCATCTATCTTTATTCAGGAATTGCTCCTTGCTTGGGATTTTAGAACAGTCCGCACAGTGGAACTTGTTGATGGAGCCGTGAAGTTCGTATACATGCTGGCCGCCGGCAGCGCTGTGGAAGCCGTCGACGTTCTGTGTACAAATGGCTTGAATAAGGCCTTGCTGCTCCCATTCCACCAATATATGATGCCCTCGATGCGGCAGGCAATTTTCAAGCAGATTGATTCTCATACTATAAAATTCATGAAATAAATCATAATGGTTGTCGAGAGCCTCGGTGGTGGCAACCGTTCTGGGATCGATATTGTTCCACCAGCCCTCCTTTGAGCGAAAGTCCGGGATGTTTGATTCTGTGGACATTCCTGCTCCTGTTAGGATTGTTGTGTGTTTAGACTTCTGAAGCCACTCTGCTAACGTTACGATGTGTTCCGAATTATCTTGAGAGCTTTTCATGTTTCTGTCCATCCTTTCAATCAAAATTTTTATCAGATAAGGCTGAACTGCTTTTCGGCTTGTTCTGTCATCCATTCCACTAATGCTTCAACATGTTCTTCTTTCAGAAGTTTGCCGGCTGTTTCCTTCATCTCTTTGCTGCGTTTAAAAGAAGATTTTTTGAGTTCCCGAATCTCTGCAGCGTATTTTTGGAGCACCTCGGCCATTTGCACCGTGTCCTGATAAATCAAACTCATGTCCCAGCGCCCTGTTTCCACGGCCCTGATACAGGAGCCTGACCCGTTATCGAAATGGACTTCCCATGTATAATGGAGATTTAATCCACTAAAATATTTCTCCTGGATTACCTTAAACCATGCTCCCTGATAGACACCTGAAAGCTGGACGTTTGGCGGGTAACGGTGATGGCCGCTGCAGCCTGCAAGAGCCGTAATCCCTGCTAAATTCAGTGTTTTGACAAACATGGCCATGTTCGCATCGAGGTCCAAGGCATTCACTTTGATGCCGAATCGCCGTTGGGCAAATGCTCTCCATTTGAAATGATAGCCTTCCATATGGACTGGGAATTCCTTGCCTGGTACGTTGATGATCTTCTTCATCGCGGCAATCGGAAACCGGCTCACTAATATCTGGAATTGGTTCCCTTGCCAAAACGTCGGTATTCCAAGGTCGTTGAGCAATCTTTTTGTTTTCATGATATCTGCACTGGTGTTTTCCTCTGTCAGAACGATAAAATCACCTTTCGTTTCAACAAACAAGCCTCTCATTGTTAGTGCCTCTGCCATCCGTTCTGTCGCGGTCATCATTTCTAATTTTAGTAAGTTCATCCTTATCATCCTCCCTTATCTTTTGCACCCTAAATATATAAAAATCCGGTTACGATGGTCGTAACCGGTATTTTTATACCTTGCGGAGGACTTTTGCCGGGATATCGGCATTCCAGACATATTCACCGTTTTTGGTTGTTATTAATACACTCTCTTTAATATCGTTCCTGCCCAATGACTGTGCTAATTTTCTTCGAATGGCGTTAATGTACCGTTTGACAATGGCTGGATTCAACACTTGATCATTCCATATTGCCTTTTCAATTCTGCTTTTATCACAATAGATTCCTTTATTGTCGATTAAATAACCCAGCAGTTCCGCCTGCTTTGGCTCCAGCCTTATGGTATCGCTGCTGCCATAAACAAGTTTTTCAGAGTCTGCCAGATTGAGAACCACGTATTTTCCGTTCATAGCATCTTCGAGTGTTTGGTCCATATCATGATGGGTGATTCTCTTGCGTTTTTGGTCATTTTCCTTTAAAAGTATGGGTTCCAGATGTTTCTTTTTCATCTTATCCATATATAGTTCGATGAACCAAAGTTGTTCTTTTTTGACATCCAAGGTAACTGCTTCCCTAATCAGGTCCGCACCTTTTCGAGGGTATCCGATTCTTGTATAGGCTAGAGCCAGGTTACATAGTAGTTTAATTCGTTTGCTGCCGTCTATTCCCTTTTCCAACGCTTCATTACCATAAAATAAGACGGCTTCCCACTTCCGGTCCTCTTCAGCCAAGATAAAGGATAAGTGGTAAAAGGCATCAGGTTTGTCAGGGCTATGGATGGTTGCCCTTCGTAAGATGTCATAGGCCCTTCGATAGTTGCCCCTGCGCATTTTTTCATCGCGCCCCAATTGAAGGTATAGATTGGCGAGCATTATGGAATACCTCGGTTCTTTTCTATCAAGTTCCAGAAATCGTGTGTATAACCGAATTCCTTCCTCCAGCCATACATTCCTTCCGTCACCTTCGTCCAGGCCTTCCCTGTCGAGCCAATTATCCTCGAAATCTAACAATTCCTCCATTTGTGCTTTCATGGCAAGATCTCCTTATCGATTAGGGTTCTGAAGCTTTTGTCTTTCTTTCCATTCCGTATATTTTTCTCGAAGGCATGATGCACATGGCCTGAATCCTGCTGCAATCGCGGTCTCCTCGTCCGCAAAAAATACGCGATTCTGTACATATCCCCCTTTGGCAATGGCCCGTAATGCCGCCGGGCAATCCATTCGTCCATAGACTTTGGTTTTCCTGTGGCCGCCGTATGTACCTGGAATTTTACTCTGATAAGGTTTCTTATCCGGACCTAAAAGTGTATATGTTTTGTCTTGCTGTCCGCTTTTTTGGAGTTCCGCTTTGTTATCTAGCATTTGTGATTCCCCTTTAACTTTACAAATATCTAACTCTAGTTTGATTTGATTTGATTCAATAATATCGTTTTAGTTGACATAATATAATTATGGTTTTTTAATTCATTTGGGTTGTCACTTTATTTTTATTTTACCTAATTTAGATATACATGGTCATCAAATTCATAATTTACTTTCGTTAATATGTACTTGAACTCTTTTAAACACAAAAATACTTCCCTTAAAGCAGCCAGATTTTTTAGTCTGCCTGCCTTAAGAGGAGTATATGAATGCTAGGGTGTTTTTTCAGTAACATGTTCATGTGGTTTATCTGGTAACACAGGCAGATGCATTCCTGTTTTAAATCGTTTCTTAAATCACCGCTCATTTCTTTCAATAAATCTTTAAGCTCGCTTTTAGGGAGCCTTTCTTATTATCATAATAGAACAATATAAAAGGCGTTTTGAATCTTTACACTTAAACAGTGATAATAGTGGAAGAGTGTTAAATAAATTTATCAACAAAACGTAGACTGACCTTTATGTTCGAGAATTGAATTAGCAGACCCTAACGACGATTATTAAAAATTTTTATATTCGCATTCTTGAAAAGAATCGATATTTCCTTTGATATATGTGATAACACTTTATGAAGATCAGGGATATTCCTATCTAATAAAAGTCCCAAAACAGTTCCACTATGAGCAACAACCATTCCTCCCTGATAGGAATCAGCTAATTTTTCCAAATGATGAAAAGCAGGTTTTGGCAATATTTCTTGGTTTATCCGTGCACTTATCGTAGCTGCCTTGCAAATAGTAGCTAAATTTCTTTCCATAAAGCCCCTTCTAACCAGATGACAGGCTTCTAAAAGTTGCCTTTGATTCTCGCGGCTATAGGATTTCCGAACCTGATTAAATTCAATGGTATCAATGGTGCCTCCAAGGTCGATCCCAACAAGGATAAATGGCGGCAATTCCCCAAAGCTTTCGAGAAGTTGGCCATGAATATAATCATAGGCAACAACCTCTTCATACATCACTCCATCCGTGGGCTCAACGATTGCGGCAATCGCAGATATGATTTCATTCGTAATGGGAAGAGAATAACTATCAGAAATCGCCCTTAAAGCTGCGACAATATCAGCGGAACTGCTGGCCAGCCCTTTGCCAATAGGGATATTGGAGTGTATCCCTAGATGTCCGCCTCCCTTAATGCCAAATCGTTTCAGCAGCAATTCCCCTGCTCTTTTGGCCTTGAACTTTGAATCTGTTATGCTTATTTCAGATATGGATGGGTCTGGGATAAAGCGAGCTTCAGTTCTAAAAGATGGGATTGGCAGTGTGATTAAAAACGGACGTTCTCCAATCATCCCTTGTACAAGCTCGCCAAATGTTCCATGGCAGCTTCCTATACCTAATTTCATTCTTTTAAACTCCTAAACAAACAATTTGAAAACCTGTTGGAGGAATAAGAAAACTAGCATAAACAAACTGACGCAGATCATCGAGGTTATTTTCATGACCTGCACCGTTCGTAAAATATCGTCTGCTTCAATCTGCCGAATCGGGTCTCCCATTCTAGCCCGGTGATAATCAATGGGTGCAAGAGACCTGCAAGCTTCAAATAATTTTCCTTTACGATAACGGTACGGATCACTTTTTCCAATAGACGAATAGACTTCCCGATTAATATGACCGGGTGGGGCAGTAAACGGGGGTCACCAATGATTCGATCAATAAGATACGCAATAAAAATATAAATGGCATGAACAAGCGTAGACGTCATCAGCCTTCCCCATTCCTTACTGCCTCACACGTGGCCTTGTAAACAAGGCAGCCAATCGAATTTCCGATAGTGGTAGCGGTGCCGGCAAAAAGATGGACAGGAAGCTGCTCGGCCTGGCTCGCTGCCAGGACGACAGAATCCGTTGTCGTTCCCGTAGCAAACTCGCCTGAATCCACCTTTACTTGCAAATCCTGAAGCGCGGCCGCCTTGGCTTCCGTAGCGGTAATAATCCCATTGATCATCGCAGCCTCGGTCAGCCTGCCATCAATAAAAACAAACGTATTGATGGTACCGCATTGGTAAGCAGAAAACGTCTTGCGCTTTCTTCCGGCTCGTTCGCGATTCCCTAATCCTGCGGTCACACAGCAGACGATGCGAAATTCATCACCTTGTTCTTCGAGGATGGAAGCACAATGTATTTTCGCAGCGGTCTGTAAGCCTGCGGTCTGATTTAGTGGATATTCCCATTCAGCAATTTTTTGTTCCATTAATTGAATCGGATCACTTGAGGCATAATCGAGCGGCACCTGCCAATTGACAAAATGGCTGATCTTTTGGAACCCTCCACCATGGACAGCGCTGCTGAAGGTATCGAGCGGCCGTTCATTTTCCACTAACAGATGGTCCCCTTTTTTATACATCCTTAATTCAGGCCAAATTCTCGGTGTAAATTGGTTCTGATGGCGAAATGGCTGCACCTTCTTCTCCTCACTTTTATAGCATATTTCCTAACATGAACGTTCGGGTTAGACGGGTTAAACACACCTGCTGAATACCCACCGTTTTGCTTCGTTTCGTGTGGCAAGTAGTGTTCCACTTTATTTTCACCCCCGTAAGTGCTAGAATCATGTAATCCTTTTTTCCAATCATCATTTGTTACACACGCAACGTAATCTCCTTCAAGTAAGTTACGCCCATTGTAATAAGCTCGCGCTTTAACATTGGCTTCCACACTATATCCGCCAGTTCCCTCTTCGTTCCCAAATACGATGATATCTGCATCCAGGAAATTCCCGCAACCGACATAGGCTAGCAATCTTTCGTATTCCTCTTTCGAGAGTGTCCACTGCCCCATTTCGATTTCTCCTTTTTGGAGTTCTGTAAACTAAGATCCCTTTTCCCTTTAACGTATTGTTATGATTTCCTAACCTTTACTACTTCTGCGTTGTGTTTCCTCTTTCCTTCTTAAATGCATCAGGTGTTCAACTTAAACCGATGTGAATCCTCTGATCTCTACTTCCGAAATCTTTAGCTACTTGATGATCTAATAAATAAAAAAAATCGTTCCCACTATTTTTTATCTTCAATCCATAACCCGCAACAATACATTATTAAACCGAATTTCGAGTACGGTTACAATATCCCAAATATACGATGTAGCTTGTTTCACTGATTCCTTCCTTTAATGACGGTATTCTCCATCCCACCTTTTTTTTGTATGGAAGTAAACAGAATTTTTCCATTGGTAATAAGAGAATCATTATGGTCGAAAGAAGGGTACATTGGTATCATCCCTACACAGCATTCAAGGTCAAAAAGCTCCCATTTACCCATTTTTATTTTTCGAAAATAATTGGGCTTAATTATCAGAATCAAAATGATTTTTTCCTCGTCAAAATAAATGAGGTGAAAATAAAATGAAAAAATTCAAACGGTTCCTGCAGGCAGTCATTTGTACATTGTTGGTCGGTTCGGTATTTTATTTTGGTCAAGCGACTACATTCGCCAAGGACAATTATATTGTTATTAAGAAAGGAGATACATTATATAGCATTTCGAAAGAATACCATATTTCCGTTGAAGATTTAAAGGAATACAACCAACTAACCAGCAACAAGATTATTGCCGGCCAAAAGTTATTGATTCCGGATTCTGAACAAACCAAACCATTATATATTGTCGTCGCTGGTTCTTTTAGCAAGAAAACGAATGCAGATAAACGAGTTGCTTTTTTGAAAAAGAAAGGAATTGACGCGATCGTCGTTAAAAGTTCCATTAGTGGTAAAAACTTCTATCGAGTTCAAGCTGGAGCTTTTTCGAATAAATCCAATGCAGAGAAAATGAAAAAAAAGGTAAAGGATATCGGGATTAAAGATGCTTTTCTTATGAAAAAAACGACTCATTAGGAAGAGAAGCTGGGGACATTGTTAGAAGAACAATTGATGGATTGTATTAACCCATAAACCATCCTATTCCGGAGTTCATAGAAAACTCTTGATGATTAATAAAGCACCTTCCGGTTATTGTAGAAGGTGCCAATTTATTTTGTCATTTAGTTTAACAAGAAAGCATCTTGCTCCACATCTAAAAGCTATTCCTCCTAATGCCGGAACGGGATACTGATCTACAGGATTTGTTCTTCATTTGTAAGAGAAAATTCATCCTGCCACGGAAAGCCTCCTGATTCTCCAATTATGCGATTTTACGCACTAAATCAGAGGATAGAATAGTTTCCACTCGAACCGTTTTCCTCCCATATCCTTCTGGACCTGTCTCACTGAATTCGTACATCGCTTTTAATTTTTTTTAGCTGCGTCTTCACGAGTTACCTCCTCAACCAAAAAATTTGAATATACACAAACTAGAGCTAAAGTGGTCGATAGAAATCTTAAACATTAAGAATATTATGTAGTATAAGAGGAGAAGGTAAAATATAAAAGGAGAGAGAATAATGAGTGAACCAGTATTTGGAATGAAACCTTCCAGGAAATTTGCCAACGGAACCATACATGAGAATGGTTCGGGGAAATTTCAAATCCTTGATCGATTCTTAGAAAATAATGTCATTATGCTGAAATATCAATGGTTAGATTCAGGCGAAATTGAAGTAAACAAAGAAGTTAATATAAACGCCAGTATCTGGAAGTTCCAAAAAAGCCATGGGTTAATTGATTCTCCTACCTATACCCCACATATAGATGCTTTTACACCTGCGGAAAATCATGAATTACTTGAACAAATTCTTAATTTGGAACAGGATAGTATTTCAACACAACAAGGGTTAAAAGAACATTTAGATTTACTAGAACGAACTATTTTGGAACAATCGAAGGATATCAGTAAATTAATGGAACTTGTCACACAAAATCAACATACACTTTCTGAATTAGTAAAAGACAGAGATTTGCTGAATAAGTTAATTGATAAAATTTAAAGAGGACTAACCGGGAATAGTTAGTCCTCAGCCTACTTACACTAACTCCGCGCCTAACACTTCTAATTTTCATGAACCATTCATAATCCACGACTTCCTTCAGCTTTCCACTTTGTGGTAATGATCCATACACAAAAATGTACTCATTTTTTATTTTTCAAAAATAATTGGGCTTATTTATCAGAATCAAAAAGTTCTTTCCCTCGTCAGTATAAATGAGGTGAAAATAAATGAAAAAATTTAAACGATTCTTGCAGGCAGTCCTTTGTACATTGTTGGTCGGTTCGATGTTTTATTTTGGTCAGGCGACTACATTCGCTAAGGACAATTATATTGTTATAAAGAAAGGAGATACATTATATAGCATTTCGAAAAAATACCATATTTCCGTTGAAGATTTAAAGGAATACAACCAACTAGCCAGTAACAAGATTATTGCTGGCCAAAAGTTAATGATTCCAGATTTTGAACAAACCAAACCATTATATGTTGTCGTCGCTGGATCATTTAGCAAGAAATCGAATGCAGATAAGCGGGTTGCTTTTTTGAAAAAGAAAGGAATTGATGCAATCGTAGTTAAAAAAGTCATGAATGGTAAAAACTTATATCGTGTTCAAGCGGGTGTTTTTTCGAATAAATCCAATGCAGAGAAAATGAAAAAGAAGGTAAAGGATATCGGTATTAAAGATGCTTTTCTTTTATCTGAGAAGCCACTCCATATAAACGGAATCACACTAGGATCTTCTTACAATCAGCTCCTTAAAAAATTCGGTCAGCCAACCAAAACAGAGGATGATAAGAATACTAGATCGCTTTATTATCAAAACGAAGGAGCCGGGGTCCGTATTAACTTTAATGCAGCCAATGATTCCATTGAACAACTGCAGGTATATCCGGAATTTCTAACAACCACTTCCATCCCCACTGACAAAAACAAAATCCTCGATGCTTATGGAAACCCAAATGAAATAAAGACCGTTACCTGCTATGAGAGTGCTAGTTGTGAACAAATGATTTATACATTTAATAAAAGCCAATTGATTGTTCAGATTGATCGTGATGGTAAGACCGTACAATATTTGGATTTACGAAAAACCAAATAATAAAATTCAACTGAAGGACGTTCACTCTTCTCTTGGCATCTTTATGTTTCAACTTGAATCCGTTCATTACAGTCATATTTATTAAAGGATTCAGTAAAAATTACTGAGTCCTTTCTTACTTCCCGAATTGGTATGAATAGCTTCAATTGCTTTTCGAATGGTCTATAGTTGTAACAAGCCCAATCCGGCCACTGCTGGTATTAATAACTTCTAATATTCAACAATAGCCAATTCTACTTTTAATGAATCAAATAAACAAATGTTGATCCAATTATAAGCATGGTTAACAAAAATACTCCGTTCCACCGTAACCCCACGGAAAGGCTAGATTTCCCCAATAATCTACTTACAAGTAAATTAATAGGATTAATTGGACTTAATACGGAAGACAAAGACCAGGATAGCATCAACAATAATGCCAGTACCTCGGGCCGTGTTCCGAGCATGTTCGCGTCCATTTGGGTGACTAGGGCTGAAACGACGACTAATTGATGAACCCCAATAAAGGTAAGGACCAGGATCGTTCCGGCGACAAAGAGGATAAAAAGCAAAAAAGAAATGGAGGCTGTATGAGCTAGGAAAAGTTTAATACTGTCAGCCGCGGCTGTTCCAGTCAATGCTTTAGAAAAAAGGCCAGCGCTGATAAATAAAACAATCTCATTTTTCATATTAACAACAGATGTATTTTTAAAAATAATAAACTGTCCTGTAAAATCACTCCATTTCCCTTTTGTTACAGCCCAAAGAACAGGAAAGGTAATTGATACTAAGCTCACTAAAAACAACATTGACCACTTAGTTAAAAATTCAAGGAGAAATGTCATTCCAATAATCAGAGAAAATAGTCCGGCTAGATTAAGCATATTTTTTTGATGTTTTTTTCCTTGTTGTACATTAATATTTTGTTCATCACTAGATGTCACAAACCGTGCGATGACATCACTATCTTTTCTTCGTTTTAACCAAATCCAAAATAATAAATTTCCGGTGACTAACTGGATAATGGCAAGGGTAAAACCTAACGGTATGTAATGCAAAATAGGAACTTTTAGTTGGTAAAGTACTAGCGCAACCGATGCGTAATAGGGAGACCATAAGATTACAGATGAAAACCAAAACCCCACCAAATAAGATTTTGCAAGTATTTCAGGGGCTAGTTTAAAACTTCCAATCAATTCATGCAGGATTCGAATGGTACCAATATTCAATACCGGTCCTAGGCAAAACAATAAGATCGAAATGCTGACAAATAATTTTCTTAATTGATGAGCTAATTTCTCTACAAAAAATTGAATGGAATGATAATAACCGCCGAGTTTTATAGGAATTGTTAACAGAGGAACCAAAATAATAAGACTTAATAAAGGAAGGTAGGAGAGTATGCCTTTCACTGTCCCCTCAATCACTGCACCTTTATATATATTTATAAAAAATCCAAGCATAAACATACAAATACTAAAATAACGAGGAAGAGGCTCGGCTTGTTTAAGGTTGGATAAAAAAACAACGATGGTGAAGGCTGTGAGAAAATAATCAAAGATATTGGAATGGGTAAAATTGTGAAGAATATAGAGCAAACACATGGCAAGGATCAGTAAACTTTTCACATGTATATTTTCTTTTGCTCTAGGCATTAACCTGGTTTCCAACAATTTTTTCAACTCCGTCAAATAAAATTTCTTTTTCATCAGCGCGACTAAGGAAATGAATCACCGATAAAAGGGATAGCCCCCATTAGGAACACTTGGAAGTTTTGGCTGCTTTTTAAATGGGGACTATTATATTTTTTGAAAGAACCTATTTTTGGGTGCGGAGCATCAACTATCCTATCTCTTGCTTTTATTGCGGTTCCTCTACTCTTTTACTTAGTTGGCGCTTTAGATGATACTTTCACATTCTTCTCCATCACGGTCAATAATGGATCGATAATATTTTCAGGAATGCTCTCCCAATCGATAATCGCGTCAAGCCATTCATTTACGTTCTTATCAAAAATACCCGTATCATCCTCCAGGTGTAAGTATCGTTGAAAATAATGGATAAATAGATATAATTTTCGATAACCGCCGTTCGACGAAAGCTGAAATTCTGCTTCTTGGAGCAGCAGGCTTGCCGTAAAAAGATGGTACATACGGACCATAAACCGTTTCGCGGAAATTTCTTGTTCAAGTGATCTTCCCTGGACAATTTGCTCTACTTGTTCTTTGAATTTTTCCATTTTCCCTCGGCAAAGTTCGGCTGCACGTTGCACATGAGCATTTTTTAAACCTGACAGCCGCTTTTCTAAATCACTAATAAATGCCCTTCCTCCATCATCCTTGTGAATGGCTCTTAACACATCCAAAGCCACGATATTGGTTGTTCCTTCCCAAATGGAGCCGACATGTGCATCTCGAACGAGCTTTGGATTTACCCATTCTTCAATGTAGCCATTGCCCCCGCGAATTTCCATTGCCTCTGCAGTTACATATCGGGCCTGTTTGCAAACAGTCCCTTTAAGTAGAGGGGTTAAAATCCGAAGCAGTTTTTTCGATTCTTCATGATTACCCTCAGCCTGATCAAACACATGGGCTGTGTAAAAAATGGCCGATGAGGCTGCTTCCGTGATAAGGAGCAGTTCAAACAGGCTCTCTCTCATTAAAGGCAAATCTATTAGGGCCTGACCAAATGCCTTTCTTCCTCTTACTGTCACCAGCGCCTCTGTAAAACTTCGTCTCATCATGGCTGCAGAACGTACGGCATTGGAAAGCCGGGAGGAATTGACCATCGACATCATTTGTTTAAAGCCACTGTCTATATTTCCGATGACATAACCAACCGCTCCTTCGAAAGTAACTTCTCCGGAGGCCATATCCCTTGTTCCTAGCTTATCTTTTAACCGGTTGATTCGATATCGATTTCGCTCACCGTTTTCCAGTTTTTTAGGTACTAAAAACATGGCCAGACCTTTTGTACCCGCACTCGCTCCTTCTGGACGTGCCAACACCAGCGCAACATCAGCAGATACGTTAGAACAAAACCATTTATCACCCCAAAGCTCCCAATGGTCACCTGCCTTTTTAGCTGTAACCAAGTTGGTTCCTACATCAGATCCGCCTTGCTTTTCTGTCATGAATTGTGCACCAGTCCAAAGTTCACTTGTATCGGTACTGACCATTCTAGGTATGTATTTGTTCTTTATTTCAGGACTTGCATATTGTTCAATGACTCGGGCCGCTGAATCGGTCATACTCATTGGGCAGCAAAGTCCAAACTCGGATTGCGCAAATAGATACCAAAATGCATATTTTAACACTCTAGAAAAAGGAGTCGGCCACCCCATCACACCTGGTCGATGGGACATGACTACTAGCCCAAATTCACCATAACCGATTTCCTCCAGTCGATGATAGGACGGGTGATATCTTATTATATCAACCCTTTCCCCCTGTCGATTGTAAGAGATTAATTCCGGGGGATTTTGGTCTGCTTCACGAGATAATTCATCTAACTCAGTACCTGCCACTTCCCCCATTTTTGATAATAGCGGAAGTACTTTTTCATATTCATCCTCCGAAACATAGAAACGCATCAATAAATTTAAGTTTAGATCATCAAGGAAAAAATTAAGTCCCTCCGCCTCTGGCATTCCACCCAGTTTAGGTTCCAGGCTTTGTAAATGATTCCTCTTCAAGAATAAAAACCTCTTTCCCATAAATGATTATTTTAAGATAAAATTTGTTTCTCTTTTTCTAAAAAATTAGTTCATTCCTGATTGCCCGGAATGAACTATAAATACTTAAATTATCCTCGATAGTCCGTATGTTCCTCGATATAGTCGAACAATTGCTGACCGAAACTCTCTTTTCTTCCCACCTCAACTTCCTCTACGATATGAGCGACTAAACCGACAGCCCTCGCAGCAACCGCAAACGATTTGACAACCCGATAATCAATTCCCATGTCGGCCATGATAGCACCAATGGCTCCAACAGCATTGAGGGTAATCGTCTTTCCTTTTTTCTCGCAAATTTGTCTATGAATCTCTTTAAGAAGCTGTGAGTTCTTTCCATTGAAGCCCAGCTCCTCAGCGATCGCAAATAACCGGGTTGTTCGTGGATCTTCGGGTTTATGAACGGGATGACCAAATCCGGGAAGCTGCTTTCCGCTTTCCTGCCTCTCATTAATGACAAGAGAGGCGATTTCTTGTAGAACTCTTTCCTCTCCATATTTTTGAAAGGCATCCTGAAGCATTTCTGCAACATATTCCATTGCCCCAAGATAAACAGTTCCCGCACCAAGTAAGCCTGCCGCAACGGCTGATTGAACAGATTCAGGTGCTCCTAAATAAGTTAGCCTTGTTGAAATAGAGCTTGGAGTATACCCATGCTCGCAGATGGCTACTAATAGTGCGTTAAGCATCTTGGATTCATTTTCTGTCGGTTTCCGATGCATCGCTCCGAGAAATGCCATATCAGCCAGAGTAATTTTTCCGATTAAATCTTCTGTTAGGTCATAACCGTGAACAAAAATTTGATCACGGGTCGATTTACCAATTTTCGTCTGAAATTCCATTGTTAAACGTACCTCCAAAATTTTTTATATTCTTGAAAAACTTAGCATGTTTTTAACTCCTGTCCTATTCTATTGGATTAAATAGTTCCTGCTGAAACAGTAGATTCCACACCGTTTTTCCAGATAATAATTCCGTCTAGGGCAGCAATGCCTTTCCCATCTTCGAACACCCATAATGGATTTATGTCCATCTCACTAATTTTTTCCTTATGCTGTGCAGCAAACTGTGAAACCTGCACAATGGCCTCCGTCAGGGCAGAAACGTCTCTTTTCTTTTTACCTCTGGTTCCTTCTAACAAAGGATAACCCTTTAGTTCTTTTAACATATCAAAGGCTTCTTGTTTACTAACTGGTGCCCGGCGAATCGAAGCATCCTTTAGCACTTCGATGAAAATTCCGCCAAGACCGCAGACAATTAAAGGTCCAAATTGGGGATCTTGTTTTACCCCGATAAACATTTCGATTCCTTCATCTTGAAACATCTCCTCTGCTAGAATTCCTTCGATCTTTGCATCTGGAGCATATTGTTTAACAGATTGCAAGATTCCGTCAAAGGCATTCTCTAGTTGAAGAGAATTTTGAATGTTAATCTTCACACCGCCTGCGTCTGTTTTATGCAGAACATCACGGGAAATCACTTTACATACAACCGGGTATTGGAGATGTTCTTCTACTGCTTCTAAATGGCTGCGATCTTTAATGAGCGTGCCCTTTGGAACGCGGATGTCCAGCTTTGAAAGCTCTTCCTTGACACGTTCCTCTGTCCAAATCCCTGACATGTCTCCAGACTTTGCATTAGGCTGGTTTTCCGGCACTTGCAGCCCTGCATCTTCTTTCCTGCAGAATGCCGAAAAATCGACTAAATATTTTAAAGCCAACATTGTTTTATAAGAGGTAGAGAAAACGGGAATGCCAGCTTCTTGCAGAATGGCTCTTCCTTCACCGGTCAACTCACTGGTTCCTGTGATTGTGACAAGAATCGGTTTGTCTGTTAATTTATCAATCTCAGCTATTTTTTGACAGATCTTCTTCCCTAGCTCGCCGCCAAACGTAGTTTGAAAGACTATGGCATCAATGTCTTGGTCATTAATTAGAATCTCAAGTGTGTCCGTTAAAATATGCTGTTCCTTTAGTGCTTGAGCAGTAACATCAATTGGATTAAGCGCTGAACCGTATGGGGGGATAATGGCTTTAATTTCTCTTGCTGTTTCAGCAGACATACGAACCATTTCCAATCCTAGCACTTCGCTATAATCTGCCATGGCAATTCCTGCTGCACCCGAATTGGATATAGTGACAACACGGTTGCCAGCAGTCTTCTTGCCTCTCCTAAAAACCTTCATGGCATCAATCATGTCATCGACATCATTTACGGAAATGAATCCATATTGTTTGGCAATAGCTTGGAACGTTTCTTCTGATCCAGTTAAGGAAGCCGTATGGGATAAAGCGGCTTGCCTGCCAATTTCAGAACGGCCAGACTTTAATAAAATAACTGGTTTATTCAACCTTTTAGAGGTTTTGGAAATTCCAATCAGCATTTCCCCATCAGGTATGCCCTCAAGATAACCAGCCACGACTTGTGTATCTTTATCCTCGAGCATATATTCGATGCAATCAAGCGAATGAATATCCATTTGGTTTCCTGTATTGACGATATAAGAAAAACCTATATTCTCCTCTTGAGCTAATCCAAATAAGGAAAATCCGATCGCACCACTTTGGGAGGCAAAACCAACATTGCCCGGTTGGAATCCTTTTTCTGTTTCAAAAGAGGTGGCAAAACCCATAGGGATTGACTTTTTAACGTTTAATAAGCCTACGCAATTCGGACCCAGTATGTGAATCCCCGCTTCCTTAGCTTTTTTCAAAACTTGCTCTTGCAGCTTTCTTCCTTCCTCACCAACCTCAGCAAAACCAGAGCCGAATAGAACTAAATGGTGGATTTTTTTCGTTTTACATTCTTCCAGAATTTGCAGCATCCGTTTGGAGGCAACTGCAATTAAGGCTACATCAACCTCTCCGGGAATATCTAATAGGCTTGGATAACAAGGAATTTCCTCAATTTCATCATATTTTGGATTAACAGGATAAATTTTCCCCTTATAATTGTGATGAATTAAGTTTTTTATTGGTTTACCACTTATAGAGGTGAAGTCCTTCGATACTCCAACAATCGCGATCGATTGGGGATTCAAAAAGCGGTCAATCGCATTTATTTTTGACATATTTTAAACCTCCTGTCCTTTTTCCTTGTTGACATTTAGTGAAACTTTATTTTTAAAGAGATAGATTAATCCCAAGACAACGAGTCCGATAATCAGCAAATATAGATTCATGAAAAACATCAATAACCCTCCAGCAAATAACAATAACCGTTCTACAATTTTTAACGCTCCTGCTCCTAAAAGGTATCCTTCGAGGGATGAAGCAATCATAAATATCCCTATAATTGACAGAACTATGCTAAGAACTGTCTCTAAAGGCTCGCCGCGTCCAATTAAGATGGCCGGGTTGTAAATCATAAAGAAAGGCACTATGAACTTTACAGAGCCGAGCTGCACCGCCTGAAAACCTGTTTTCATCGGACTGGCACCAGCGATACTTGCAGTGGCAAACGCTGCTAATGCAACAGGCGGTGTGATATAAGAAACAGTTGCCCAGTAGACCACATATAAATGGGCGGCAATAGGATCCACACCAACGGCTATCAAGGCCGGTGCCATGATAACTGCTAAGAACACATATACGGCAGAAACTGTCATCCCCATCCCTAGAATAAAACTAGTAAGCGCTCCGCCAATTAAAATAAGGAAGGTGCTGTCTCCCGCTGCAGCAACCAGTTCTCTTGAAAGTGAAAATGATACTCCTGTAGCTGACAAAGCTCCGACGATAAAACCGACCCCTGCAATGATCACGACGATATCGGCTAATACTTTTCCAATTTCTAACAACATGTCAAAAAGTTGCTTCTTGCTCATACGTGTTTCTTTTTTGATCATAGCGATGATCAGTAAGGCGACACTTGCGTAGTAAGGTGCCTGGCCTTCAGAATTTAAAAATCCTAAAAAGGCGATCATAATGAGAATAGCAAAGATATAATACCAGCCATCTTTCAATGTCTTCCAAAAAGATGGTACCTCTGATTTTGGCAATCCTTTTAAATGATTCTTTGCGGCATATCCATCAATCTGAATAAATAACCCAAAGTAATAAAGGAAGGCAGGCACTGCCGCTGCAAGGGCGATATGATAGTAAGGTGTTGCCAAAAAAGATGCCATAATAAATGCAGCCGAACCCATAATCGGCGGGGTAATGGTTCCGCCTGTCGAGGCAGTTGCTTCAATCGCAGCTGCATAGTACGGTTTATAACCAGACTTTTTCATTGCCGGAATCGTCATAGCACCAATAGTTACTGCATTTGAAACAGCACTTCCGCTTAACATACCAAAAAAAGCACTTCCAACAACGGCTACCTTTGCTGAGCCACCTCGGGTTCTCCCGAATAGAGATAGGGCCAGGTTAAAGAAGAAATCTCCGCCGCCGGTTCGAGTGATCACTACGCCAAACACAAGAAAACCAAGAAGCAAGTTTCCGATCGTAGTATAAGCAATCCCAAAGACGCTATTGGAACTTAAAATATGGTTTCTAGCTAATGTTAAAAAGTCATAGGATTGCCCCTGTAATAGACTGATAGGTACATTGGAAGCAACGAGGGGATAAAGGGAAATCACCAAGCAAATAAGGGATAAGACTAGGCCTGCAGTTCGACGAAGTGCTTCAAGTAATAAGGCCCATAACACAATACTGAAATATGTAGGAATGGTTGGAGCGTTCCAATCCCAGCCTTCTTCGATGATACGCTTTCCTTGTAAACCAAGGTAAACAGTAATTATGACCGAAACAGCAAAAAAGACAACATCATACCATTTGACGGATGTTTGAGTTTTCTTGGCAGGGAAAATTAAAAATGAAATCGGCATAAAACAGCCTAGCAAATAGATGAGGTAAGCATTCTGGATGGGGTTAATTCCAAACAAATGGATATAAAACAACATATTAATAGAAAGAAAAACACCAATAACAGTGGAAACTGCCACGACTACTTTCCAAAAAAAATTAAGCCTTTCTGTTTTCAAGCGAGATCCCCCAATCTTATTATTATCGAATTTTTGACAGTCTCTCCATTGCTGAGATCTTGATAAAAAAGAATGTCAGCCAGCTTTCATCGGCTGACTTTCTTTTTTATATAGAAACTTATTTTATAAGTTCCGCCTTTTTCTCTAACCAATAGGCTGGAAACTTATCATTAGAAATGCCTTCCTTTTTAGATTCATCGACTACCTTATTCCAGGCAGTTTTTAGTTTCTTATATCTTTCGGCCAATGCATCATTTTTCGCTTGTTTTTCATCACTCCACAAACCTTTTTCTTTTAAGAACTTAATCGTCCCCTCGTGGAATGGGATACCGCGTGGCTCTGTCAACACTTTATCTTTAGAATATAGGGCCAAGTTTGGTATCGCCTTTTGATAGTCATTAAAGTTTTCATCCATGGCTTTTAATAACTGATAAACAGTATCTGCATCCTGGCTGGCATAACCGCCGATAAGATATCCATGACCCATGACGTTTGTTGCGCCTTTCATACCAGCACCGTTATCCATTGTATATGGGAACAGCCATGATGCCGTCTTTTCTACACGTGCCCAGCCTTCCTTGTCATTAGGATCCATTTCAAGCCAGTGAATTCCGCCCTTACTGTCTGCTTCAAACATGGTGGAAGCGGTTGGATTAATTCCGGCTACGTCGATTTGCCCTTGTAGCAGCGCATCACCTTGTCCTGCATAGGAAGTAATATCAACCGGTTTTACATCATCCCATGTGAGACCGGCAAAGGCTAATATTGCTTCGTTTTTAATATTAACGGAGGAATTACCAGTAATTCTAGGAACCCTCTTTCCTTTTAAATCTGCAATCGATTTAATATCTGAATCTTTTCGAACCGCAAACCCAAATTGACTAATTGGTGCCCAAATGGCCCTTACATCTTGAGGACCCCAATCGGGTTTCGCAAATTCTTCCATTGCTTCAAAAGAAAATTGAATTTCATCACCCAATTTTCCAATAGAAGCTTGATTACTCTTTAATGGCAGCATTCGTCCTACCCCGCTGGCGGATGGAAGCATCCTAATTTGTGTTCCATATTTACTAGTCAATGTGTTTGCAATTGCTGACATTTCTGCGTATCCACCGGATCCAACATCGTATACGCTCCATGTCATTTGTTTGGGAAGTGAGACAGCACTAGAAGCTGTAGAAGAACCTTTGTTTGAAGCTGGTTTTTTCTCAGTTCCGCTGCTTTTCAGTGATCCATTACTGCTGCAGCCCACCAATAAAATGGAGAGTAAAAAGATAGCCATTAAGAATTTTAGCGGTTTTTTCAACATCCATAATCCCCCTTCATTTAAAGCCTTCCTACCTGAAAAAGATGTTACATCATTACTTTTTCAGGTAGGAAACCGTTTTCATATTTCTACCAAATTTATTTTATATATAAAATTTATTTTCGTCAATGAAATTTTATAAAATTCAGTATTTTTCGTTAACATATATCCATCTAATGAAAAAAGGAGATATTGATCGTTTTGATAGGAATTCCTCATAGTGTTTGCAAAGTTGAAACATTGTGAAAGGATCTTAACAGATGAGGTTTTTAAACTATTAGAATAGTTTTCGCTTTAAACCAAAACTATTTCCGTTATGGATTCCATGCCTTCTTGGTTTAAGGCTAGAGGAGCATCAATATTTGATGTTCCCCTAGTGTTCATGTTAGATAGCTCTTGGTTTAAATTTCGGTAATGTAAAATCTCCTTCTACTTGAAAGACCACTTCAACCGGCATATCACAGTCTACTTTATCTACATCTACATCAATGATATTACTAAGCATACGAACCCCTTCTTCTAATTCGATCAATGCGACAACGTACGGAACTTCATCTTTAAATGCCGGGCCCCCTGGGCGCCTTGCTATGGTAAAGGAATAAACCTTTCCAACTCCAGAGGATTGCACCCATTCGACTTTTTCAGAAAAACAATTTGGACATAAAACCCGTGGATAAAAAATGTAGCTGGAGCAGTCCTCACATTTTTGAATCAATAGTTTATGCTCTTTACACCCTTGCCAAAATACATCAGAGTCTCCATCAGGTATAGGCAGCGGTTTTTCTATCATTTTTAATCCCTCCCTAAAATAACCACGGATGTAGAGGAAAGCGTTCCGCCTGTTCCCGCCACAAGAGAAATTTTTGAATTTTTCACTTGCCTCTCTCCCGCCTCTTCTCTCAACTGTCGCACAGCTTCAATTAACAAGAAGATTCCGTACATTCCAGGGTGAGCATAGGAAAGCCCCCCGCCATTTGTGTTCAAAGGAAAATCCCCGCCTGGAGCTGTCCGCTGATTCGAAACAAAATCCCCTCCCTCTCCAGATTTACAAAAACCTAGAGACTCTAGTGTAAGTAAAACGGTAATCGTGAAAGAATCATAGATTTGAACAACATCAATTTCATCATGAGTGACTCCTGCCATCTCAAATGCTCTCTTTCCTGAGACAGCCGCTGAAGTTACTGTTAAATCCGGCATTGCTTGAATGGACCAATGGCTGTGAGACTCTCCTTGTCCTAGAACCCATACCGGTTTTTTTCGGCAGTCTTTGGCCCGTTCAGCTGAGACCAAAACAATCGCACCCGCTCCATCCGTAACTAAACAGCAATCTAGTAAATGTAATGGGTCACAGATCATTGGCGAAGTTAAAACATCTTCAATCGTTAAATGATCACGCATCGTAGCGTGTGGATTTAATTGCGCCCATTTTCTGGTAGCTACTGCAATTTCCGCCAATTGTTCAGGCCTTGTCCCATATTGGTGCATATGGCGATGGGCTGCCATAGCGTAAGCACCTGCAGGCGACGGCAATCCATATGGAGTTTCGTATTGGGCCGTTAAGACTGGCGGTCGTCCAGCCAATGTACGGGATTTTTCAGAACGCTGCGTACTTCCATAGAGGATTAAAGCTACTTCACATAATCCTGATTGAATGGCTGCAGCCGCATGGCCGACATGGGCTTCAAAGGCTGATCCGCCTATTTGAGTGGAATCGGTATACTTCGGTTGAATCCCTAAGTATTCAGATACCACAACAGATGGAAAGGAACCGATGCCAGGTAATCCCCAAAGTCCGGCAACAAAAATCCCATCGACATCATCCTTTGATAATCCGGCATCCTCTAATGCTCTTTTTGCAGCAATCGCCTGTATTTGTAAAACCGAATGACCGTGTTTTACTTTTCCTTTCTCAAGTTCAACATCTCCAACGCCGACAATAGCAGCGGCCCGTTTGATTGACATCTTTTCACCTACCCTTTATTTTTTTTGTTACGCACTGAAGTCGTTCTCATTCCTTTATTTAGTAAATGATTAAATTGTTATTCCTTGAGTTTTTTCAGAAGGTGAAAGCAAGTTTTGCATCACAAATTCAATCATAAGCGACGGATGGGTAATGTGGTAAAGCTGGTAAATGGAAGATTTATACCAATAATGAATGCTTTCTTCCCATGTAAAGCCCATTCCACCGTGAAGCTGGATTGCAGCTTCACAGACTTTTTTATACATTTCTGTACTAAAATAACGGCTTGCAATCACATTCAATAAGTATTCATCCTGATTTGTTTCTTGTCGAGCTGCAACATAAAAACTGTAGCTTCGCGCTTTTTCAATAGCGATATGCATATCTGAAATCATATGTTTTACAGCTTGGAAGGATCCCACTGGAACTCCAAATTGCTTCCGCTCGGTCACGTAATGAATGGTTCTTTTTAAGACTTCGTCTGCACCGCCTATGATTTCTCCATTAGTACAAAGTAAATACTGGATAACTTGCTCATTTAACAATTCTTGGTGGTCAGTGTCGAATCCTTGAATAAAATCCACTTTATTAATCCAAACATGATCAAGCTGGATCGTTCCTTGCGGTTTGGCCAGTTCCACTGATTCCTCGGCTGAAACCGTTACGCCCTCTAGTCTGGTATTTAATAATGCTAGAGAAACACCCCCGCTACTGTCACTTACCGGCAATAGACAATAATCTGCGTGCTGGATAAACGGGATATGTTTGATTTCACCTGTCAATTGAATTCGGCTGCTTTCCCGATTTGCTATTTTTATAGATGGCCAATTGAAGTCTATTCCGTTTTTGGACTTTGCCAGCCGAGGTAAGGCCGTGGTGATGAGGCTTTCTCCAGATAGCAATAGGTCTAATTGTTGTTGTTGAACAGACGATAAATTTAATTGACTTAGGAGCGGGACAATGAATCCAGCTGTTAACAAATAAGGGCCAGGAAACGGTCTTTCTCCAAACGTTTCTGACAGATACATCAAGTCAAGAGTTGTCATATCCTCAAAGACCTGCCATTTTCCTTGTGCCAGTATTCCCAGCCAGCCATTATCTGCCAGTTTCCCCCATGCATCCTTTGAAAAGCCGTGGTTCTTTTCGACTATTTCTTTAAAATGTTCTAGTGTCATTTCTTTTTTTAACAATGATTGCAGAGCCTTTTTTAACATTTGCTGCTGTTCAGAAAAGCGGTATTCCATTATGCTCTCCCCCCCTTTGAGCTAGGCAGTCCCAGAGATTTAGCGATAATATTTTTTTGAACTTGTGTCGTTCCGGCATAGATCGTTTCGGCTCGTGAGATAAGGAATTTCTGTAACCAAACTTCATGTTCTCCTTTAACTAACGATTCTTCTCCTAGAACTTCCACGCCTAAATTAAGTAAATCTTGATGACTTTCACTCCAAACTAGTTTGGCTATGGCGGGGATGGCACCGTTATCATCACCTTGAGCAATAAGGGCAATATTCCGTAAGGAGATACTTTTTAATATTTCACAGGATAAATAGGACTGTACTAATTTATTTTGCAGGACGGAGCTGATTGCTTGCGAGTTGCCAATGTCCATCTGTTTTTGAAAAAGCGAAACTAGCTGCTGGAATTCTTGCTGCATTTTTAATGCGCGCTGCGCAAAATGAATTCCACGTTCGTTGGCAAGCGAATAATTAGCCATTTCCCACCCGTTATTTATTTCTCCAACGACATCCTCGATTGGAACAACGGCATCATCTAGAAAAACTTCAGCTAGTTCTGATTCACCGGCAATATTTTTTATTGGCCGTACTGTGACTCCTGGCTGTTTCAAATCTAAGATCATCAGGCTAATGCCTTTGTATCTGGATTCTCCCGTTCGGACCAAGATATAGCATTTATTTGCATAGGGAGCATAAGATGTCCATACTTTTTGACCATTTAATACATAATGGTCTCCTTTACGTTCTGCTTTTGTTTGAAGACCAGCTAAATCCGAGCCGGCAATCGGTTCTGAGAAACCTTGACACCATATGTCGTCATGATAAAGCATCCGGGGTAGATAGTGCTTCTTTTGTTCTTCTGTTCCATAGCGAATTAATGTCATTCCAAAAATGCCAATTCCATTGGAATTTAACACTTCGGGTGCATTGATCCGTACTAATTCTTCAATATAAACTAACTGTTGTTCCAGGGTTAATCCGAGGCCGCCATACTCTTTTGGCCAAGCAGGTGCTACCCATCCTCCCTGACCCAACATTTTGCCCCACGTTCTCCGTCTTTCCACCAATTCCTCGCCAGTTACTTCATAATTCCACTCCTTCGGAAAGTTTGCCACTAACCAGGTACGAAAAGACTCGCGAAAATACTCCGCCTCTTGTGAGTACTCAAAATTCATTCAGCTTACCCGCCTTTCATTGCTCATATTTTGATGGCACACAGCTTCAAAGGTGCCCTACACCTTGAATACTCCCTCATTGTTCATTGCTAACCGAAAAAAATTCTATTATTCTGTTATTACATAAAACGGCCGCCAGTCACTTCTAAAACATTACCTGTCATGTAATCTGAATAATCGGAACAAAGGAATACCACAGCTTTGGCAATGTCCAATGGTTCGCCGATTCTATTCATTGGGATTTCAGCAATCTTTATTTGCCGAACTTTCTCTGGCACCGCACGTGTCATATCCGTGTCAATAAAGCCAGGTTGCACCGCATTCACATTTACCTGGAATTTAGCAAGTTCTTTTGCTGCAGCCTTCGTCATTCCGACAAGCCCAGCCTTTGCTCCGGCGTAATTCACTTGGCCCATATTTCCCACTTTTCCAGCAATCGATGAAATATTAACGATCTTACCTTTTTGCTCCTGTCTCATATGAATTGCCGCCGCCTGCATACACAAGAAGGTTCCTTTCATATGTACTGCTATTACTTGATCGAATTGTTCTTCCGTCATCTTGTGTAACATGGCATCCCTTGTAATTCCTGCATTGTTTACCAGAATATCTAAACCTCCAAATGTGTCAATCGCTGCTTGGATTAGTCCGTAAGCGCTTTCTTTTCGCGAAACATCTACCTGGTAAGCTAAGCCTTTTGTTCCCAGTTTTTCAATTTCCCTCGCAACTTGCAGGGCGGATTCTAAATTTAAATCTCCAACCACCACATTTGCCCCATGCTTTGCTAGAAATAACGAGATTTCTCTGCCAATTCCTTGTCCTGCCCCGGTTACCACCGCGATTTTTCCGTTTAATTCCATTTCAAGTCACTCCTATATTTTAAGATGATGAAAGAAAGGAAACATTTGTTAATCTAATCAGGATTTTATATTTAAAAAATTTTTTTGTCAATGAAATATTGTATTATTTAGAAAATTAGGCCATTGGTTATACTGAGGAAGGAAGACCTTTACGATTTGGTTCTTCCAGGGAGTTTAGTGAAAAAAATAAAAAAGGAACGTTCGATGGGGATACGTTCCATTAGATGATTATTTAGATTTATGAATTTTTTATAAAAAAGACTTATTTTTTACTTTCGTAACCGCTTATTTTGAAACTAACTTCCTGTCCAATTCTTTTAATGAGTTCGCCCATTTTTACAATTTCTTTATCGTTAAATTGGGCGGTCATACCAATAATTGAAATGGCCATATCCACTGATCCGTCAGTATTAAAAAGAGGTGCCGAGATCCCTACGATTCCATCAATGTACTCTCCAAAGGTTGTGGCATATCCATTCTCACGGATGGTTGGCAATTCTTTTATCAGTTCTTGAATCTCCTCTGAAGACATTGATCGCAGTCCTTCATTGCTATGTAAAAGTTCGACAGCATCTTCTTCTTCCAAATAAGCTAGTAAACATTTACCATAAGAACCATCAATGACTGAAAAGTGTCTTCCTACTGATACATTAATTCCAAACTCTTCGCCTTCAGACTTAGCAATAATGGTTGAACGGTTTTTACCAATTCTGCTGACAAGAAAAGCGGTTAGTCCCGTTTTTTCTGAAAGACTCTCCAAGTACGGAATAATGACAGAGATATCAAATTGATTTTCTTTTGCTCTTTCTCCTAAGACAACCAGATACGGGCCAAGACTATACCGCTTTGAACTTTTATCAAAACGAACAATCGATAGTTCCTCTAACTTTTGCAATATCCGAAAACAAGTAGTTGGGGTAAGGGAAAGCGCTTTAGAAATCTCAGTTAAATTACTTTTACTAAATTTTTTTCGGCTTAGTAAAGTTAATATTTTAAACGCACTATCAAGAGCTGGAACGTTGTATTTGGGCTTTTTCTTTTCTTCAATACCATTCATATTATCTTCCATTCAAATTCCCCTTTAATTTTATAATAATAGGCACTAAGTAAAGCTATTTTATTGACCATATCTTCGAGATCTTTAAATTACCAATTTTCAATAATTTTATATATAAAAATTTTTTTTGTCAAAGAAAACATCTTTCCTTTTCTCCAATATTTCTGTTCACGTTTTTTATTGGCTCAAATTTAATAGCCATTCTTTAACTTTTTAAGCTTCCTGATTGAATTTATCAAATTCGTAATTCAATAGATGTCCTGAATATTCAACCTTTTATGTGGAATCGGAATCACTCTAGTATCTACTTACAATCAACTCCTTCAAAAAAGATACCCAAATGAAGTAGAGATCGTTACCTGCTATGAAAATGCTAGATGTGAACAAATGATTTATACATTTAATAAATGCCAATTGATTGTTCAGATTGATCGTGATGGTAAGACCGTTCAATATTTGGATTTACGAAAAACTAAATAAAAAAGGATAACCAAGCGGCGCCGCTCACTCCCCTCATGGCATAACCATTGAAATAATTCCTTATATTGTACGATACGACATGGCCGAATTATTAAACACACTTAAAAAACCGAATCAGCAGCATCCCATAAAGGTGCTGCTGATTCGGTTTTATTTTGAAAAAATACCATTATAGTAAATCCATTATTTTCATTCTATTTACCAATTAAACTCTTAGCAGCTGCCTCTCTTATTAATTCTGCATCATCCTTAAGTATAAAACCTTGCTTAAGAATAGTATTGGTAGCTTGGTTCATTTTAGAGACATAGGAGCCATGATTAGGATATAGCTGACTTAGAAGTGCTGGCTTAAATGGTTCTGAAGAGCCGTATAAACGCTCAAATCCTGGTCCCGAGTTATCTCCTGTATTAACGCCAGTTGGAACTTCGTGTTCTGGCAATCTAATTCCTCCCAAGGCATTTCCGTAAGTATCCCTTGCTTTCGTCACACCATCTGCCATCCACGAAAAACGAGGAGCAGTTGGTGGAACCGCCTGGCCATCAATCCACTTTACCATGTAGTCATAGGCAGCATCTTGCACATAAGTAAATGGTATTCTGCTAAATGGAGGACGTGAACTCTGAATAGGCGTGATTCCGCCTAAATCCCGAATTAGGACTGGTTCATACCCCACTCTCTGTATCCAATCCACATGGGATGTTCCAGCTACCTCCCAACGGCGGAGGTTTTTGGAATCTGCCTCATCGCTTGCAGCATAGGTTGTAGAGCTTGTCGCTTGTCTTACGTCCGTTTCAGCCATCATACGGAAGATTTTGGTGTCGAGATCTTTTCTTAAAGGCACAGATGTTCCACGGATGACGAAACCGTCTATCACATTATGAATCGGATGAATGGAGTTATAGTAACGTGCAAGATAACCGGCAGACTGAGAATGACCTGTTGCAATGATTTTGTTTACCTTCAGCCCTTCCAGTGGATTTGTTCCCTTTGGATTCCTAAGTGCTTGGGCAACTTGAGAATAAATATCATACGACAGAGCATCATTGGTTATTTTCCCTTGATCCGTTACATCTAACGTTTTATAACGTTCACTCCAACCCTTTAAACGATCAACACCAACACGCTGTGCAGAGACTCCCACCCAAGCATATCCTGCACGGGTTATGTAGTCACGAGAGAGCATCCAGTCAAACTCAATATCTAACCCTGCTGTAACGTTGTACCATTCTAGTAGGACCGTACCATTAAAATTCTTTTGATTTGCTGGGCGACGGACCACGATTCTAGTTTTATATTCTTTATCACCATTTTCAATTGACGTTCCTGTTTCTAGAGAAGGGGTTGTATATTGCCGGGCAGTACCTTCCACGAAGAACTCTTCTTCCACATATCCTCTATTCGCTAAATCCATATTGGTTGCCCCAAACGTATAATTATGAGACGGGTCACCTGGAGTAACCGATAGGATCGGTCCTGTAATAGTTGGGTTGGGTACGGTTGAAATACTCGAAGAAGTATCGGCTGAAGCTGAAGCCGCAAACAAAGATGTAGATAGTGCAATGATGGAAAGTAAAGACAGACCTTTAGAGAGCGCTTTCAATAATGTTCACTCCTTTTCATTCCAATAGGTTTTCTGTTCATTCCTCTCTTTGTTTTCTCCTTTCATTAGATTTGGACAGCTAAACGAATTTGAATAGCTAATTAAATAATAGCATGATAGATATTTCGAATCCCGAATTTTCATTCGACATTATCGGACGTTAATTTTAACGATTCACTCCTTATAAACCGGTGAAATCAGTCCTACTATGATAGAATCTCGAACTAATTGTCGCAATTTTTAGATTAAATATCATTGCATTTAGTACTGCGTCGACTTCACAATAAAATAATAGATATTGGAGGTGTTTGGATGGTTAAAAAGTTTAGTAGATTCAAATCATTATTTACTTACATAATGGTGATGACAACTCTTTTGCTGGGTGGAGTTGTGTATTCACCATCGTATGGGTTTGCACAGGCAGGAACCAGCGCAGATTTCTCAGCAGGTGTCGCTAAGGTAAGTCTTTCACCAACTCAGAGCCAATTGGCTGGAAAAAAGTTATACATGGGCGGCTATGGCGGCTATATGAGTCGAGGACCTGCTGAAGGTGTGTCTAACGATGGCATTTATGCACGTGCGCTGGCAGTAAAGTCTGGTCAGGATTCTCTTGTCTTCCTTACCATTGATACAACAGTTATCGGCAATGTCATTCTCGATGCCATTCGTCAAGGTGCATCAAGCCAGACCGGGATTCCAGAAGACCATATCGTCATAAGCGCTACCCATACGCATGCCGGGCCAGATTTGAATGGACTATGGGGTGGCGTGCCAGCCGATTATAAACAATTGTTCATTGAGAATTCAATCAAGGCAGTGGTTAAAGCGACAAATCAAATGAAGCATGCCACTATTAGAACGGGTTCCACGACGGTACCGCAGGAGTTAGTCAAAAATCGCCGGGGCCTAGGATATACCGATCATGCATTAGGGATTTTACAGGTACAGTCCGGAAACAAGACATTGGCAACACTGGTAAATTTCGCTGCCCATCCAGTTGTACTAAGGGATGATAACAAACTTCTTTCCTCCGATTTCGTCGGTTCGCTCGAGAAGGAAATTGAGTCACAATACGGCGGCACTGCCATGTTTGTAAATGGTGCCCAAGGGGATGTTGAACCCAATGTAAACTGGAAGGTGCCGGTTTCTGAACAATATACGTTAGCTAAGGATTATGGTCAATCTCTATCAAAATACGTTTTTGAAGCAATAGAAAAGAGCAAGACGGTCCCTCCGGGCATTGCTTTCCAAACACAGAATGCCACCTTCCCGGTGGAAAACCCATCCTTCATCTTCGCCAAAAATATGGGTTTATTTAATGGCTATGCTGCAATGAGACAGGAAGGACTCCAATATTTTTTCGATAGCAAGATTTCTCGAATTACGCTTGGCAAAGGTAGGAACGCCGTTGAAATGGTGACCCTGCCAGGTGAAGCGGTGACTAATTTGGGTCTGAATATTCGAGACCTTATGCCAGGTAACCATAAAATGCTTCTGGGCCTAACCCATGATACGTTAGGCTACCTCATTCCAGAATCAGAATGGAGCACCACAGGTTATGAAGAAACCGTTTCATTAGGAAGAGAAGCTGGGGACATTGTTAGAAGAACGATTGAAGGATTGTATTAATCTATAGGCCATCCTAAGGGTTTCCACACCCCGAATCATTGGTTTGGAAACCCTATTTAAAAAAGTGGCTGCCATATTTATTTAAAAATATCCCTTTTACTAATCATAGATTTGGCAAATCGCCACATTACCTTTGGTTTGGTCAGCCATTGGATTTTTGCATCATTGTCTTGATTTTCGAGCACTTTCGAGGCCAGAAATTTCGTTACTGGTTCAACCTTATCGCCCAAGATGTTGAAGATTTTCCGGTTGTGTTCATCAAGGGATTTTCGCAGAAAATCGGTCGCGACCATTCCAGGACTTAACGTCCCTATTTTTATATTAGTCTGCTTGGCCTCAATTGCCAAAGAGCGGGTAAAATAGCTGACGGCACTTTTGGATGTCCCCTATAACGTCATCTTTTCGCGCATCATTCCATTGCTGCCGAAGCCCTCCATGTTGTAAATTTGGCCGAATCCTTGTTTTAACATATGACTAAAGGCAACATGGCAGCCGTTCATAACACCTTTAAGATTCGTGTGAATAACCTGATAGAACTCGTCTTCGCCCATTTCCCAAAAATACTTGCGCTCCTGGTCAATTCCTGCATTGTTTATCCAAATATCAATAGTGCCAAAATGTTTTTCGGCATAATTCCACAATTGTTCCAAATCGTCTCGTTTATCAACTGCTCCTGCATATCCTTCAACAGTATCAGGATTAATTTCTTTTAAGCTTTGCAATGCTCGATCGACACTTTCCTTGGATTGTCCATTGATCGTTACCTTACATCCCGCCAGTAAAAATTCCCGGGCCAATCCATAACCAATTCCTCTTGTACTTCCCGTGATGACAACATGCTTCATACTCTTGCAAACCCCATTTCCATGAAAAAAATCGATCATCTTCATTATAAATCTTTTTTCAAAGGACACCTGCTGCTGTAGTGGTGAATTATTTCGATTTGGTGGAAATTTCCCCATCGGCTCGAAATACCGAGGTTTATTAATTTCCTGAATTAGTTTACATAATAAAATTATGAATCGGAACTTTTTTCTGCGTTGTTCATGCAGCCCTGCTTAATCGATCATTGTTATTGACGGTTTTTAACCGGTAAAATCTCAAAGACAACTACCATTTTTAGGTTAAAATCAACTTAAGAAAAATATTGAGGTGAATAAAAAATGAGAGAAGAAAATTTCATTTCATTTTTAGAAAAAGATAGTAACATTGAGAGTAAAAGTAAGGCTGTTAAATCAAGATTAAGTAAAGCTAGAAGAGTCGAAGAGGAATTTCGCGTTAATTTAGATGAAGTTGTTATGGATGATCAAGCTACTTATGAGATATTAAAAAAACTTAGGGATACACTCGATATAAGTGCCAATGGTAGCTATGGCAATGCAGTTCGCAAATACTATAAGTTTGTAAATCAAAAGGATTTCCCTACCCTTATCCAATATGAAAGAAGACGGAAAATTTAAGTATCTACCACTTATATCGGTCGAAGTGGGCTTTTAAAATCCCATTGCGTAGCGATTTCGTTCTTATGATGATCTAAAGTTGTTTTGGGCAGCAGGACAAGATCTAGATAGGTAACGAGGCGTTGCTTTTTCTCGTCATTACAGCACTATCAATAGGTAAATAGAGTAGTTTATCGCAAAGCTGGCTTGACCATAATAATAGACAGCAAAGGAAATGGAGGATCAGTATGGCAGAGATTAAATATGAGATAACTGAATCAATAGGCAAACTATCCGAATCGCCTAAAGGCTGGAATAAGGAATTGAATCTTGTTAGCTGGAACGGAAAAGAACCCAAGTATGATTTGCGGGATTGGGCACCGGACCATGAAAAGATGGGAAAAGGCATCACACTTACAAAAGAGGAACTGCAGGCTTTGAAGGATATATTAAACGGGATGGAATTGTGATTCTGATTAGACAGAGCTGACTAGCTAAAGAAGTCAGCCCTTATTTTTTGGTTTAATAGGGGGCCGACGTGAGTCATGAGAACTGTCTGAGATCGCTGAAAAACAGTCTTAAGTATAAGTTCTTAAAGACAAAACGGCCTCGGTTGAGGGTGAATTTCTTTAAAAAGCCTTCTATTCTGACCGTGAGCACAAGAGATGGCTCTTGCTGGTAAAAATATATCAGTCTTTTCTGCCCGTGGGCACAAGAAAAGTGCCCCACCGGTAAAAATAAGCATTCTATTTTGCCCGTGAGCACAAGAAATGTGCTGCACCGGTAAAAATAAACCGGTCTTTTCTGCCCGCGGGCACAAGAATAGTGCCGCACCGGTAAAAATAAGCCATTTATTCTGCCCGTGAGCACAAAAAAAGTGTCTCACTGGTAATAATAAATTGGTCTTTTCTACCTGTGGGCACTAAAAAAGTGCCGAATCGGTAAAAATGAGCATTCTATTTTGCCCGTGAGCACAAGAAATGTGCTGAACCGATAAAAATATGCAGCATATGTAGCCCGTCCATCCTAATAAAAGTAGCACTCTTGGTCCTCCAAACTATATAACAGAAAAAACGAGGGCAAAATTGGTTTCTTCGTCTTCGCTTTTATTTGAATAATAAAAAAATAAGAAAGGCTTTCTCACACTTTGAGTGAGGCAGCCTTTCTTTTTTATGGGATTATTTGGAAGTGCTTGTCTTGTCCATAAATTTTAATATATCAGTTAGTAAAATACTAAAGGTGGACAAATGTTCCTTAATTCTCCCTGGATATGCATTCTCGATAAACTCAAGTGTATCTTTAGTTGTATGCCATACTTCGCCATGATCAACCGTTTGAGTATAGCCATCTAAATCACCAATTTCCCAGTTAGTGGCTTCTAAATATCCGTAAGGGATACCCTTCGCTTTAAAAGGTGCATGGTCGCTCCAGTCTCCAGTTGTGCCAGCTGGATAATCAGCGTTTACTCCTGGGTTAGTTTCCACGTTTAACTTTTTCTTCTTTACGATTTCTAACGCTTGGTTACGAATGAAGCCAGCCTCACCTTCGTCGCCGTAAACATACATTTTATCACCTACAGCAAGACTGTCTAAATTGATCATTCCAACTGTATTGGCAATCTCATTTGAAGTCATATGGTTCGCATAATAATTAGACCCTCGTAATCCAGTTTCTTCAGCTCCAAATGCGATAAATAAAATCGAGTAAGGTGTATTAATATTCTTTAAAACCTCAGCCGTTTCTAAAAGTACACCAACTCCTGAAGCATTATCATCCACACCGAGTCCTTTAGAAACGGAGTCATAGTGAGCCCCTACGATGATTTGTTTGGTAGATTTACCAGGCTTATAGGCAATCACATTTGATGATGAAACTTGTTTTCCACTTCTTGTATAAGTGAATTCTTGAACAGCAGTCTGTAACCCAATCCGCTCAAACTGACTTTTAATATACTGTTCTGCTAATCTTTCTTTTTCGGTTCCAGCTACCCTTTGACCGATTTCATATGCAAGGTATTTCATGTGTTCATAGGCCATCGCACCATTTTTATGTGCGAGCGATGGTTGATATGTAACGGTTTGGGCAGAAACACCTCCAGCAATGGTCATTAATCCAAAGAGCAATGTAACAAAGGACAACAAGAATTTACTCTTCACCAAATCACTCCTAACATATGGTTATTTATATAGGATAATAGATTCTTATTAAAGAAACAATAGATATGTAAAATTTCCCCATCTAAAAAGCAACATTCATGGAGTGATGATACTATTTAGAACTGACTGTTAATTGAATCCAGGCCTTTCGATAAAGCAGGTTTAATATAAAAAATGCCCATCACTAGGACGAGGCTAGTTAAAATGTTGTTACGAGGAAAATTAACAATAGAAAGTACCCAAGAAATTCCTCTAGGCTTCCTATTTGTTTAAAAGGGTACCGGGGCGGTTCGGGAACCTAACAGCGAATATAAAGCCAATAAAAAAAGCCCGTCACTGGGCTTCTCCAAGTTTTATCAAAGGGACTTATACTAATTTCCCAGGCTCTTCCTTCACGTTTTTCCTTACTGTAATGCCTAACCATGCAAAACCGATTCCGGCAATTAATTGCGCAACATAGGTGCCAAATGGAATCACTTCGGCAACAGAGGCTATGATTAAAAGCCACCCCGCCCATCGGACACCTTTCCATGCATTCGCAATTCCGTATAGCAATACTCCAAATAGTAACAAATAGACCGAGAACATATGACCTATAAAGCCGGTCGGCAGTGAATCTAATACTTTGGAATCAAAAGCTAGCAAATCTTCGATTAAAAATGATTGATACCATTTCACACCTAACCAGAGAGATAATCCAATTATTAAAAATATAAAACTAAACAATCCAAACGCTCCGAGATTTTTAAACTGGCCAAAATAAAGTCCGATTGCTCCAAGCAGTATGAAAATGTACCCAACCTGATCTAAATATGTGGCATAAATGGAGTCGGGAGTCACAAAAAACCAAGCCTGCGTTACAATGATTAGTAAACCACCCAAAACAGAAAAAAGTGCCAAAGCATTTACCAATTTCTGTGATGTCATAACAACACCTTCCTTAGGCAGTATTTCCTTCACATCCATTGACCGTGTCATCAGGCATTTTCACAGACTTATTTCCCAGTTCATTCCCCCATTTCGTAAGATTAAGAACATATTAGATACATATGGATTAAGTATCAAAATATTCGTGGAAATCGCAGCTACAATCATTCTTTAGAAAATGGATGAAAGTCCTCTACATTTGTACCTCTGTTTTATAATGCACATCCTCCTGAAACCATTCCTTTGGATTGCCTCCACATCCCTTTGGCCAGGGATGCGTAAGCTTTTGATCATCTTCTCCGGGTTTACATAACACTACTTTTATCCTGAGGCAAGGTTAAAACTTATTTCTAGCCCATTCATCGAACATAAAATCTTCGTCACTGCTGCATACTATATTTATTAAATATTTAAATGAATTGAGGTTTTGGAAAATGGATGAAATGAGAAATACGAATCAAGTAGAAGAAGTAAATAATCACCTTAAAGAAATTCCCAAGGAAGTCGAAGCAAGAAGTATTGAAAATCAGCCTCAAACCGGTAAAAACGAGAAAGCTATCGAGCCGTTTTAAGCACCTAAGACCTGTTGGACCATATTTGGCGAGGATCACAATAATAACAGAGTATGGGAAATTTCCATACTCTGTTTTTAGTTTTTGAAATTAATTTCACTACACTGCCGGTTATATATTTGAATTGGCATTCATCATAATTGATTAATAAACCGCCAATCACTTCTATTATAAAAATGGCGGCACAGACCCTGGTCTGGATCTGTGCTTTTAAAAGTATCCACTTACTATTGTTGTGGTGCAGAAGGAGTTGAAATACTTTGTAATGCCTCTTCTGCCTCGTTTGCATATTGATTTTGTACGGCTAAATCACCTAAAGCAACCATTCCTACTATTTGTCCGTTTTCGACTACCGGCAGTCGGCGAATTTGCTGCTCTGCCATTAAATCTGCTGCCTGATGAACATCCATATCAGGTGTACCTTGGACGATTTGCTGTGCAGTCATGACTTCAGATACTGGTGTTTGTGCATCTTCACCTTGAGCTGTCGTACGAAGTGTTATATCCCGATCTGTTACAATTCCAACAATTTGTTTGTTGTTATTTACTACTGGGATCGCTCCGATATTATATTCGCTCATTAACGCTGCAGCTTCCTGTACGGTCTGTGTTTCATTAACTGTAACAACATTTGATGTCATAATGTCTCTTAATTGTGCCATGAAAATTCCTCCAATCATATTTACCTTTATAGGATAGGGAACACTGGCGATATTATTAATGGAAGTTTTTTCAAATATTTCTAAACCCTTTTAACAACCGGTGCTTGAACGATAAAAGGATTTTGTCGTGATGATAGCTCCTTCGCTTATTAAAGTAAAAGGAGTTGATGAAGGATTTTCCAATAAATAAAATGCCCTACCGATTGAAGGGCATTTCTTGTTATTTTTGTTTTGCAATTTCTGTTCTATTAGGTGCAAGCGGAGGCTGTTCTAACCATTTATTTTTCACCATAATATTAAACCAATTATTTGTAACCATAAGATTTTGTAAAATAGTACCCTCATAAGTGGTAACTAGGTCTGTTCGCATGGCTGATGCAAGGCCTGCCCCATAATAGGTTTGTGCAGTTTGAAACAAAAATCCCGTGTGATACATTAATAACTTATCAGAAAATGGAGAATCAGTTGAAATTGTCACTTCAGTTTCCAATGATTTTGGAACTGGTAAGTTATCCGCTTGGAGTATTTTTGCTAATGCTTTTATTTGTCCATCAGCTGTTTTCTCAGATTCAGTTAAAAATTTTCTTACTTCTTTGGATTCCGCCACCTGGCTGAATGCAATAGAAAGGGTTTTAGCCATAATACTTTTTTTCAGGTTAAAAGAAATAGAAATGATTTCTATAGCAGTAAGAGTTCTACCTTTCCCAAAAATACCGTCTTTGAAATCATTGCTTGAAATATATTTAGGGTGTTCATCTGCGTAAAATAATGGGTCTCTCTGAAAAAGTCCTTTATCAAGCAATAATTCAATCGTTTGGTGATACAACTTTTTCGCATCGTTATCACATGAGTCGTAAAAATCCCTTAAGTCTTTTCTAACAGAAATGCTTAATGCAGTGGTATGCCCCAATAATCCATGTAAAGTCATTACATGTAAATAGTTTAGGCAGAATGCATCTGAAAACAATCTCTGTTTTCCTAAATACAAATCGGATTCATTAAATCCAATTGGAACAGGAAACCCTTCATTCTCAATAAAAGTGATAATTTGTCTCTTTTGTTTTTCGAATGTCTTGAGAGCATCATTAAAAACCGCTTTTATTGCTTTATCTTCAATAATTGAGTACATATATTTATTTACTATATCTATCGCTGTTCCGTTTACATACTCGCCCCACAAAGAACCAATTTCAGAAGATGACAATTTTAATTTTTCCGTATCCATATTTTCACCTCCCTAGTATTATTTCCTGATTTCAGAAGATATATGATTTGTTTTTAATGTAAGAAGAGAGTTGCTTCCGCCCTTGATAAATTACAAATAAGAAATATTACCCATTACCAAATAATTATTTTTAATTTTTTTAATAGTCAGATAAAAATTTCACAAAAAGTTATAAAAATACCACAAATGGAATCTTGGGATGCTTCATTATAATGAAATTGACATCATTGTGACAACGTTTTCAAGAGAGAGAGTACGGAGGTGAGAAGTGAGTTAAAGGTAAAATCTTTATTCCAATTTGGGGAGGTTGGTAAGGTGTTTAAAGTAGGAAAAAAATTCAAGAAACTTGTGTGGTCTACATTTGTATCGAGTGTAGCTGTGGCAGCCTTAGCGGGCGGAGCATTTTCTGCACAGCCAACACAGGCGAACGCTGAACAGGCCGCTGTTTCATCCCGGCTGCCTTGGATGGATATGTCGCTTTCGCCTGAAAAACGTACCGAACTGCTTATCAATGCGATGACGCTTGACCAGAAAATCCAGCAGCTTGCTGGGAAAAGTGGACCAATTCCGGAGCTGCCGCAATGCGGAAGCCCAGGCAGGCACGTTCCTGGAATCCCTGAACTCGGGATCCCAACGTTCAGGATTACCAATGGTCCTGTAGGACTTGGCGGCGGTGACTGCAGCCCGCAGGATAAGGCAACTGCATTACCTGTTGCAATTGGGCTTGCAGCAAGTTTTGACCCCAATCTTGCCTATGCTTTCGGTGACTTAATGGGTGGTGAGGCCCGCACGCTTGGGCTGCACGAACTCGAAGCACCAGGCATGAATCTTGCACGTTTAGGCGAGAATGGCCGTAATTTCGAATACATGGGTGAAGACCCTTATCTTGCTGGCGTTTTATCCTCTAAAGAGATTCAGGGAATCCAAGATAATGATATTATCGCCATGTCAAAGCATTACGTCCTTAATGATCAAGAACAAAACCGTGGGTCTGTGAACGTTAACATCGACGAAAATGTACTTCATGAGCTTTACCTGCTCCCATTTGAAATGTCAGTAAAGGATGGTAACGTTGGTTCGATTATGTGTTCCTACAACCGAGTAAGCGGAACCTACGCCTGTGAGAACGACTATCTGTTGAATACCGTTTTGCGCGATCAGTGGGGATTTAAAGGGTATGTGCAATCTGATTTCGGTGCCACCCATTCGACTGCCCCAGCGCTAAACGCCGGATTGGATTTTGAAATGCAGAGTGCCAGATTCTTCAACACTGCCAACATTAATGCCGCACTTGCTGAAGGCAGCTTAACGATCGAAACTGTTAACCAAGCTCTCAGTCGCCGGTATGTCCAAATGTTCAAATATGGTATTTTCGACCGTCCGATTGTTCGGGGTACGATTGATGCTCAGACGAATGGTTCAAAATCGCGCGAAATTGCAGAACAGACAGCCGTCTTGCTGAAGAATGAGGGTAACCTGCTTCCGCTCAACCCATCGGTTCATTCCATTGCCTTAATCGGTAAGGCAACCTATGTTGACGCAGCCGTTGCCGGAGGAGGCGGCAGTTCACGGGTAAGTCCGCTATATACCGTTTCACCTCAGCAGGGACTTCAAAATACTTTAGATAAACTAGGATCTAACGCAGCGATTACCAAGGTAACAGTGGCAAATGACAATAGCAATCTCAACGAAGCAGTAGCTGCGGCTAAGAATGCAGACATCGTCATCCTGATGGCTGGTGTTGTAACCAGCGAGGGCCGTGACCGCCCAAGCTTGTCCTTGCCGGACAGCCAGGATGAAATGATTTCAGCTGTTACGGCAGCAAACAAGAAAACGGCTTTAGTCCTTAAAGATGGGGATCCTGTTCTTATGCCATGGGTTAATGAAGTACCATCGATCCTAGAAGCATGGAATCCAGGTCAGGAAGATGGGAATGTTGTTGCAAACCTGTTATTTGGTCTTGCCAACCCTTCCGGAAAGCTTCCAGTGACTTATCCAGTTTCCAAAGCGGACACACCAACAAGCACTCCAGAGCGCTACCCAGGCGTTAATCAAGGTGTACTCGACAGCACGGGCAAAGAGATTCCGCAAGTGTACTATTCTGAGGGTCTTGAGATGGGTTACCGCTGGTACGATGCAAAAGGCATCAAACCTCTCTTCGCATTTGGTCATGGTCTGTCTTATACCAACTTTGACATCTCTAAATTAGTTGTTACGCCTAAGACAACGGACGGGACTAAGAAAATTCAGGTATCCTTCTTTGTAGAAAATACCGGTAAAGTAGCGGGTGCGGAAGTGCCGCAAGTATACTTAGGTCTGCCTAAAGTGGCGAATGAGCCGCCTAAACGTCTTGTTGGATTTGAAAAAGTCTGGCTCAAACCAGGTGAAAAGAAACGTGTGACGGTTACCATTGACCCAGCAGCAAGCAACCACCCGCTGTCCATCTGGGAGTCCAATGCTGATACTTGGAAAACATTAGATGGCGAGTATAAAGTGTACGTTGGCAACTCTTCTGACAACATTACTTTGACAGATTCCATCAACGTCCGGACTCCAGCGGGCCATAGTAAATAGGGTAGTCAATAAGTAAAGAAGCTGGCGAAACCTTCTGTTTTTCGCCAGCTTCTTTTTTGTTTAAATCTGATAGCTATGACTTTTCCATGAAACCAGGCATTTATAACTATAATTGAAGTTCTACCAATATGTCTGTTTACAATAATCACTCGTAAAAATGCTCAAAGCAGTGCGATTTCAATTGTGAAATCCACTGCTTTCGAGGGGCTGACTCCAAGATTCTGAATCAGATGGAATTGGTATCATCTTTGACAGCATTATTACTATTTTCCTCATTCTCATCATTCACTTCTTCAATATGAAGTTCTGAATTTAACATCTCTTGTTGAATTTTATCTAATGCCTGTCCATTTTGTTGTTGTTCCAATAAATCATAATGGAATATATCACTAATCGCATTCTCATCGATTGATGCTATAATTTCGTGGATATCGTTATGATCACCGGTTATCGAGCCAAATCCTTGGTTTTGTTTTTTATAATTGACAAAACCGCTTGGAAGATTGTTTCCAAGATTAACACAGGATGCACCCTCTACCGTTCCAATTGAAATCGATCCAATAAAAAAAGCGGGGGAAAAACGTTTCAATATCAACATCCTTTCCCTAATTCATGGTATAAGACACTGGCTTTCCATTTATGTTTATTTGAATGTCATCCCTTTTATCTATTTGTCCTTCTTGTAGATTCTTTTGAACAGCCGGATTTTTAGGAAGCTGCTTGCGATTGACGTTGGGAGAGAACGTATTTCCAAGATTCAACATGCCGCTCAACTCTTTAATATCCAACTTTTCAAGCTGGAATGCTAGTTCATCAATGTTTAATTCTTGTAGATGAAGATCCTTCACGTCCATTTTAACAATGACGGATGGGTTGTTTTTATCGTGGAGGGATTTCTCAAGTGTGCTGATCTTTTGGAACAATTCATCAAGTTTTTTTAGTAGATTTTCTTGGTCCATCAATCTCCATTCCCTTTTAAGAGTGTTTTTCTATCAATCCTGCATTTGATTTGACCTTATTATTTCCTTTTATGGTCCCGAACCCTTCGTTCGTCACAACTTCGTTTTTTCTTCCCTTTATGATGTTTGTTCCCACCAATAATCCTGAAGAATCTTTTATCTCGTTAATTTTTAATGAACCGTATTTAATGGATGTCATGATCGATCTCCCTATTATTTTTCTTTTTTTAAAAAAGGGATTGTTATTAATAAAATTCCCCTATCAAAGATGGCCTGAAGTTGTTCCAAATGACACTCTTCTGGAATCGTTATCTCCCTTCGAAAAAAACCGTAAAACCGTTCGCTGCTGATTACTTTCATATCATCATCTATATAATCTTTGTTAATGTTTCCTTCAATTGTTAAGATACGATTCATTCGTTTTACAGACAAGTCCTCTTTCCTGGCCCCGGCGAGCTCAATGGAAAGTATGAAGTTCTGGTTTAATTTGTATACATCCATCCTTGGTTCCACAAATGGTGAGATTTCCTGCAATAATTCGGAGAAATCCTCTCCTAACATCTGTTTGACGTTAGAACGCAAATGAGGCTTTATCACCCATTGAAAACCTCCCTACTACGGCTAGTCTTATATATATCATTATGTTCTGTTTAGAAAGGTCATGCCTAAAAGGCCAATAAATCTGTAATAAATAAAAATGGGCAGATACTTTAAATTTAAACTTAAAGTACCTGCGCCTGAGCACCAGGTATAACATCTGGATCAATCATATTTCCATCATTTACATCATTATCAATAATCGGGTTGAAATTTTGTATATTAGTAATAATACCACTTTGCTGAGCAAATCCGTTGTTCGTCTTTCTGTGAGCTGACCAACCGGTTAATTGGTTTTCCCCAACTGATACGTCAGAGTTTGTATCTTGATGATTTACATTAATGGCTCCAATTACTATACTAATCGCCAAATCTCTCACCTCAATTTCAGTGGGATTTTTATTTCTGAAACTTATCGCTTATTGGAGAGTCAATCACATCATTATCAATCACGATATTGGTATTGGATGTTAGCTGACTAATTCCTGCCGTTCTCCCTGTTCCCTCATTTGTTTTCCTATGGGCACTCCATCCATTTAGGAAGTTATCTCCAACTGAAACTGCTGCATTTGTAAATAAACTGTTTACGTTTATTTCCTTAATATCAATTTGTTTCGGCCCCTCTGGCTGTCCGTCCATGAGAGTGACTGTATGATTTTCGGTTGGGGCGTCAATTGGTTGTATATCTTTCCTTCCATCCATGTAAGTCACTGCATGACTCTCCATGGGGCTGTCAATGACATCATTATCAACCACTAAGCTAAACGTTTCGGCGACTTGTGAATGATACACTATGCCAAAACCGTGATTATTTTTGTGATGAGAGGACCAGTTATTCACAGTATTTATTCCGACAAATATTCCCGATGCTGTATCAAGGGAATTTACATTAATTCCCTTGATTATAAGATTAGTCACGCGTCTTTTTTGCATCCTTAGCCTCCCACACACATTTTTCTTCAAAAGGGCAAGTGCCGTTTTTGGAAAAAGTTTTTAATAATAAAATATGATTAGATATATGTCTTGGTTCTTCACCATTCTGATGGCATACAATATGTGGTAACACGAAATATTACTCGCATGGGATTTAAATAATAAAAAACCTTCCGGTAGGAATCAAACGGAAGGTTTCTTGGAATGCTTTGTAGGAAAAAAGGGTTAAATCATAATTCTTTTTCAATGATTGCGATTTTGATATCACGATCATCCATGACTGCATCTATAGTATCTTGATCATTAGTTAAATTGATATTCCCCATTAGCTGAATATTATTCCCATTTAAATTACCGTGATTGGTATTTTCTTTTTGATTAGCATCAATCCCATTAACATGACCCTTGCCAACGAATACCGAGCTTCCTGGCTGCATCGAATTGACGTTTACACTATTAAGATTAAGATTTGTTAAGTTGTTTTCATCACTTGAATTCTCGAGGGCAATATGAATGTCCCGATCATCAATTGGTGTATCAACTATGTCAGGATCAATTAGGATGGAAGTATTGCAAAGCAGCAAATTAGATTGTCCGCCAATACTTCCGAACACACTGTTTTGCTTGCCATGAGCACTCCAGCCGATTGCAGTATTTTGCTCCCCTATAAAAATACCACACTGTCTCTCCATTGTTTGGACATGAATGTTACCTGCAAAAGTAAAATCTGTAGTTTTACCCATTTATGGTTCACCACTTTAGTTCATTATGAATGAGGTTTTATGCTTTAATTTATGTTCATGAATCTTGGATTGTGCACTCACCTAAAAAGCCGCGTCTTACTGTTTGCTTATATATTCGTTGCAATGATCGGCTTAATATCTTGATCAAAGATAACCCCATCTATAATTTCAAAACTATCCGCGACACTATTTATATTTCCGGCATTAATGGTGTTAATACCGTAAATTCCCCCTGAATTTAAATTGTATTTCCTGTTAGCATCCATCCCATTTACAATACCTTCACCAACAAAAATGGCGGAACTAGGTTGAGGAGAATTTATGTTTAATATTCCTACGTTAACAACTGAAGCCACCCAAATTCCCTCCTATTCTCCCGTTACTGTTAATTATTTTATGTTCATACCATAAAGTGTGGAACATAAAATCGACATCTCAAAAATACACCAAAACAGCAGCAAAAGAATGGATCTGCGAATACAGTTCACCTGAACAAGAAACTCTTGCTTACATTAATTTGTATAAAAATTATTAAATTAAGAGGTGCTCATTGGTATTACCTTATTTTTGTATAAAAATAAAGTGCTTGGCAATTTTAATAACAGGTGATAACTAAGGAAGAATTGGAAATATAAAAGGGATTATTCTATAACTCGAATATCGGTGGTTTTTTGCGTATAGAGGGGTTGATAGCATGTCAGTTAAACAATATTGGAAAGAAATAAACAATAAGAATGAGCAGGTTTCGTCTTTAATGCATTCTTTTTGGCATGAGCATTCTGACTGGGGAAACTGGCAATTCTGGGTCATCCTACTCTTCTTGCTTGTTCCACTGATTGTGCTTCTAATTCAACTTAACCGAAATAGAAGTCTTGAAATTCTTTTCTTTGGCTACACAGTACATATGTTATGGACATATACAGACCTCATACTTATAAGACAAGGTTATGTAGACCATCGCTATTTCCTAACGCCATTCTTGCCACAAGCGTTAGGAATTACAGCATCCCTTATCCCTGTTTCCTTTATGCTTGTCTATCAATATTGCCTGAATCAAGATAAACCTTTCATTATATGGACTACTGGACTAAGTGCCATACTTGCTTTTGTTTTTGCACCTATTGAGAAGTGGATGGGTCTAGTTTCCATCTATAAGGGATTTACGATTGTTCATCTATTTTTTATAGATATTGTTATTACAATGATTGCCTATGGGCTGACGAAGTTTTTTGTAAGGTTTTATGCGGCAAGACAGTCGAAATTGGACCACTAAATTTTTTTTCATAAAAACGTAAAATGGGGTCAGTCCCCCAGTACGTTAAAGCTTTAGTGCACTGGGGGACTGACCCTTGAATCCTGCCTTTAAGATATTTAATGAATATCTTCGATTTAATTTACATAATAAAATTATAGTTAATGTTTTATTAGCCAAAGAATAAATCTAATATATTGGACGTTTTAGAAGATTGCTTATTATAGAATTCCGAGTAACCACATTTTTTACAATACACGACTATAAAGGTATTGTGTTGAATATCTAAGATTTTCGATAAACCTGTTCCCGTCATCGCCACTTCCTTTGTTCCTGCATCTTTGCTTCCGCATTTTATACAGCCTTTTTCAGACATACATGTTCTCCTCCCACAAATAACCAATTTAGTTTCCCTATAATACGAAGGTAACTTGAAAAGGTTTCAGTGGATTTATAGAGTATTGTCCTGCAGCCATTCCTTGCTCTATATGGATCAATAAAGAATCCGCTGGGAGGCTTTACTTTTCACCTATTTACTAAGTATGTTTAATCCCCTTTTATTTCGTAAAGAATGATAAGCGAGGTGATACTGATGAAGCTCCTTTTCATTATCGGAAGTATTGTACTCCCTATAATAATGGTTGTACTTCAAAGAAAATGGTCCATAATAAAGGTCATATTTGATTTAACAGCAATCCTATCGGCACTTATTTTTGGAAATATTTCTTCAATCGCTATCTTTGAGATTATCAAAGATGATAAAGTCTTTATGACCAATATTCATGGAGTATTTCTAAATCCCTTTTTCCTTATGACAGGCGCTTACTTGGGGCTGTATTTTCTATATATCCTTGTTTTACGAGTAATAAATGATATTAAAAACTAAGCAAAAAGTTTAGAACTCTATTCCATATAGTTGCTTTCGAACCAGTCTGCAGTGTATTATCATAAAACATTCGTAATAGATCAACGTTCATCTATCACTTTACCGATCATGCTCTAACATTAAATATCATTTTAATGCAAACCGTTGATAATAAAAATAATCCGCCCCAATCACGTTTGGAACGGATTATTTATTAATGGATTATTGTACTTTGTTCTCGATTGGTATGGTTTTTATATTGGTTCCGCATAGCCTACAGAACGCACAAGGTCATTAGTGCCCATAAAATTTAACCTCTTTTTCAAGTTCATTCAATGTCAACTCATAAAGATGCTTGTTATTTTTTTTATAGATTCCTTGTTTAATGAGCTTGTTAATTAAATGCTTCTTTTTTAACTGAACAGCTTTTCGTAGTAAATTTCCCATTTTATATCACCTCTATTTATAGAAGAAGCTGGCAATCATGATTAGGTTTGAGGCATGGTATTTTATGTTCCCTGTAAGTTTATTAGCCAAAGAATCCTTTATAAATTTCCTTTTTTGTCTTCTGAATCGATTTTTCATAAAGTTTCAACCCTTTCTATTATTTTTTAATTTATTTGGCTTCCGCCTTGTGTTTATTTTTTAAATTCTCGTTTTTTTAAACTGTACTGATTTAAGCTCCTATCACTAATTCCTCCTTTCGAGTAAGTTATTTTCTCTACTCCGTTCCCCTTGACTGTTGTCATTATAGACAAGCAATCTATCAAAAATATGTCGATTTATCTGGAATTATTAACTCTTAACTGAATTGTTAACTCTCTTTAAAAAAAGAAAGACTTGTAATCAAGCAGTAGTTCATACTTAAACTTTGCCCCTACGTTTAAAATGGGGAAAAGTCCAAGCACTTTCAATTTTTTCACATATATTACTGTAAAGATTCGAGGTGGAAGTGGACTATGGAGATAGTTGTTCTGTTTACTATAGAGGAGGCAGAGACCCGAATCCAAAACAGGATCAATGAGATCATAAATAATAACGATCAACCAAATTATGAAAAACTCCCTGGGCTCATTGAGGCCTTAAAAATAATACTAGAATGCAATAAAGCGGAGAATTAACTGATTCTCAGCTTTTTTGCATTCTAATTTGAAATTGTAGTATAAAAGTGTTTAAAATTTCATTAGAAGAGCCCCCTTCGGATAATTAACCTGAAAGTTCCTCATATGATGGGTTTACTTGAAGAATTTTACCTTGTCATCCATTCGTTAGATCTTACCTTTAAGATATTTAATTGTATAGCTTCTATTGAGTTTACATAATAAAATTATTGTATATAAACATTAATAATTGTTCATTCTATAGTATTATCCAATATTCCTCTAAAATGAGGAAGCCTCTAAAATCACTTCTTACCTTTATCAGCTTTTCGTACAAAACAAACACCCACAAACGTTGAAGTACAACATTTGTGAGTGTTTAATCTAGTAAAATATTAGGAATATCCAAATCGTTACCTCAAAGGTGGATTATTTTTGTTTTTCCTTAAATTGTGTAGTCCGGTGCATATGGGTCAATCTGCTGATGGTTTCTGCCAGCAACGCCGTTCGTTCAGGTAATGATGAAATGTCTAAGTACTCATCATCCCTATGGCCGTTCCCGCCTTTTGGTCCTAGCCCATCGACAGTTGCGATGCCCATTGAGCTGGTGAAGGAGCCATCTGAACATCCTCCTCTAAATGACTCTTTAATTTCAATCCCCATTTCATTCCCAATGTCCTGCACTAAACCAATCAATTCAATCGATTTCTTGGTCTTCACCATTGGAGGCCGATTTAACTGGCCTGCTAGTTTGATTTTTGTCCCTTTGATGTTAGGTTCAGAGCAAATCTCTTTCATTTTCTGCTCCACTTCTTTTATTTGCTCCAATTTTGTGATCCTTACATCCACTTCAGCTTCCGCAATGGGGGCGATTGTATTGGCGGAAGTTCCTCCTTTTAACAATCCAACATTAACGGTGATGCCTTTCTTATAATCAGTGATTTTATGCAATTTTATGGTTTTATAAGCGATTTCTTCAATCGCGCTGCGGCCCTTTTCATGCTCAGATCCTGAATGAGCAGGCACACCTTCTACTTTAATTTTGTACCTTGCTCCGCCCTTTCGCTGCGTTACAATCGAACCATCTTTCCCTGCCGCTTCCATAATAAGGGCATACTCTTTATCTTTTCCTATCTGTTCGATAAGAGATCTTGAGTGTCTCGAGCCGATTTCTTCGTCACTATTGAGAACAATTTCAACATTCTTATACGCATCATCTTGCCTCTCAACCAATGATTTCATGGCAAATAGGACAGAAACCAAGCTTGCCTTCATATCGACGACACCAGGTCCATAAGCATAATTCCCCTCTATCTTAAAAGGCCGCTTTTCTGCCGTCCCTCTTTGAAAAACAGTATCCATATGGGCGACAATCATTACTTTGGGATCGATGGCATCAGGGTGCCTGATCACCAGATTATTTCCTCGTTCCTCATGGGGATGGACATGTACATCAAAACCGATTGATTCATATTCTTTTGATAAAACAGCACCTATTTCATCAATCCCTTGCTTAAAATAACTGCCGCTATCCATATTCACCAGCTTCTCTAAAAGATTCAGCATGTCCTCCATCTTCTCATTATCTATATCTTTCAACTTCTCCACTCCTAACATTTTATTACCAATAAAAAGCAAGCATCATTTAAAATTCATGGATGACTAGTGCAGCAAATTTGATTCCTTCGATAAAGTCATCGATATAAATATTCTCATTGGGAGCATGATTGTGAGAGCCAGCATGACCAACTCCAAATCCTACTGCTGGAATACCAAACTTTTGACAAAGGGTATACATTGGACCAGTACCTGCCTGTGACCTCATGACTTGCGGCTTCTTTTCGAAGAATTTCTCTGCACTGCTGACCACTTTCTGAACAAGAGCGTCATTCAATTTTGTCAAAGCAGCCCGCTGCCCTTTCAAGCGGACGATTTCAATATCCTCAAATCCATGTTTATCCAAGTGTTTCCTTAACAGCTGCAAAATTTCATCAGGATCTTGTTCGGATACTAACCGGAAATCAATTTTTGCTTTTGCCACAGAGGGTAATACCGTTTTTGCTCCTTGTTCGGTATACCCTGATTCCATTCCACAAATCGTACAAGTAGGTTGAAAGATTAGTTTTTCTTTGAGATTGAAACCTGTTAAGTTATTTAAATATGATTTGAGTCCAAGCTGCTCTAATTCTTCCTTTTCTTTATAATCGATGGACTCTGTTAATTCTTTTTCCTCAATGGTCATCTCTTGAATCCGATCGTAAAAACCGTCTATTAAGATTTCTTCCTGTTCATTCTTCAACGTACTTAATGCCCATACCAATCTCCAAGCAGGGTTTGTGACAATCGCTGCCTTTGCTGAATGCAGATCTACATTTGCCCCTTTTGCATGCAATTCTACATAGAGCATTCCTTTACATCCAAGTGTGATCTGCAGCCTCCCATCGGTACTTTTAAAGCCATTTTCCCAAATGCATCCGTCCGTTGTTAATTTATCAGGATGCTTTTCGGTAAATTCGGAAAGATGAGGACTGCCAATCTCTTCTTCCCCTTCAATAATAAATTTAATATTGATTGGCAACTCCTTATATACCTGCTGATAAGCATGAATGGCACATATTCTTGAAAGTAAGGTCCCTTTGTTATCAGCCGTCCCTCGTGCGAATAATTTTCCGTCTCGAATCTCTGGAGAAAAAGGCGGACTTTCCCATAATTCAATTGGATCCTCCGGCTGAACATCATAATGATTATAGAAAGTAAGGGTTCTGTCTTTGCCGGAATTTAATTCTCCATAAACAATGGGATTTCCCGACGTTGGTATGTTTTCTACTGCAAAGGATAATCGCTGTAAGTACTGTTCTACTAGATTAACGGTTTCTTCAGTACCACGGTTTTGAGCAGCAACACTTGGCTGCCTGCAAATTTCCATTAACCAATCCAAATACATTTCTTTATGATCTTCAATATATTGATAGATATCTTCTATCAAAAGAACGCCCCCTTACTTTTCCATGGTTGATTTTGTTAAATGCTTGAGAAAAAATTCAATGGTATTTTGATGCATCACAATGTGATTTGCTCGTTTTTCAGTCTGATGTCCTTCATTATCGAAAACCGTTAGTTCCACTTCTTGACCCCGTGCTTTCATATCCGTCACAAGCTGCTCTGATTCACTGACTGGTACACGAGTATCATTCAGTCCGTGGAATACCAACAACGGAACCTTTATTTTATGGGCATGATGTAAAGGAGCAATTTCATCAAAGAAATCACTGTCTTGATCTAGAAAACCATATTCACACTCTCTTAGCCTGCGCCTCCATGCACCTGTATTGGTTAACAAGGTTCGTAAATTCGAGATTCCCACAATATCAACGCCAGCTGCCCATACATCAGGATAATGAGTAATCGCTGCCAATACCATAAATCCACCATAACTTCGTCCCATAATACCAATGTTGTCCGGGTCGACTTGATGGGTTTCTATTAAATCCTTCACCAGCCATACAAGGTCTTTGACAGATTCCATTCTTTTACGGGCATCGTCCAGTTGAATATAGGTCCTGCCATATCCGCTGCTGCCACGGACATTAGGTGCTGCCACCGCAAAGCCTTGACTGGCCAAATACTGAATCACAGGGTTAAATTCTGCTTTCGTCTGTCCTTCCGGTCCACCGTGAACATAAATAACAGCAGGCTTATTTTTTTCATTCTCTTGATTATAGAAAAAGTAAGGAACCTCCAATTGATCAAAAGAGGTAAAAGAACATAATTGGGGTTCAACAGAGTGGCGAGAAACTGTATCAGATTCACTGATATTCGTTAATCGTTTAACGCTTCTAGAGGATATCGAATATTTCCAGATGTCTCCCGGCATAGAAGGTGTCTTCAATGTAAAGATAAACTCCTCATTATTCATCCAGGAAATGGATTCAATCACACCTGCAGGAAACCCAGTAATTTCTTCTTTTTTATTCGAATGAGGTTCATACAACCATAAGCGCAAGTAGCCCGCTTCGTTTACCGTTAAGGCCAGTCTTTGTTCCTCAGGAGACTTCTTGATTTCTTCAATATCCCATTCAGGCCAATGGACAAGTTTCTTTAATTTCTCGGGGGCGGCAAAAGAAAAGCTGCTTATATAATAGGTCTCTGCTCCAAAATTTGTTAACAGATAGCCTCCATCTCCGTTTTTTTTCATTACTACATTTTTGTAACCAGCTGCTTGTTTGTCATTTCCGATTCTGGTTTTTTCCTGTGTCTTCAGATTGAATCGGTAGATGGCATTGTCAAGGTTGGATTCCGTAATGCTGATTAATATATTTTCATTATCAATCCAGCTAAGCACATCGCAATTTCCGTCGTATTGAAAGACCGTCTTTGATTCCTTTGTTTCAAAGTCTACGATAAATACATCGAAATAGCCTGGTTGACGGCGGTTGCTCGTAAAGGAAACATACTTATTATCTGGTGACCACCCTCCTACATAGTGAAAATGCTCTGGCGATTGAACCAATGGTTCTACCGATGAACTCCCTTCGCGGTATAGGTATAACTGCTGTTTTTCATTCCCCTTCCAGTCCATTCCAATAACTGTCATTTTTCCGTTAGGTGCATGATAAATCCCAAGCGTACGCTCTTCCATGCTTACGTATGGCACTGGCTTTTGCTCCTGATCAAGAGTCCAAACTTGCGGAAGGCCTGTCAAATTAGAAACAAATGTAAATGTCCCCTTACCAGGAATGAATTGTGATTTAAAGGCTGAAGGTACATTTAAAAAGTCATCCAAGATGTTTTGATTATTCATTACGGTTCCTCCTAATAATCATGGAATGATGGATATTTCCGTTAAAGAAATACTCCACCCGCTAATCAGCCATGGATAATTGGGAGGAGTATTTCTCTTATGGAGCTTCTACTGTTTCTTTTTTACGTTCCAAGGAATAGCTCCTTGGAAAGGAGTAAAGCCTTCAAGTTTGTTGCTGGTAGTCATGATGGTTGAATAATGCCCAAATAGAGTAAACGGCAAATAGTCATCCCACATGTAGGTTTGTAATTCTTCCCAGAGCCCTTTCGCTTCTTCTTGTGAAGCTGAAGTTCTAATCTTAGCAAGCAAGTCCGTAATCTTTTGGTCATTGGTCCAGCCAACGTAATCCGGATTCACCACCAATAACTGTGATGGAGTGGTGACATATCCTGTTCCCACAACCATGATATCCCAGTTATCTGGATTCTCCCTTATTTCGATAAGAGTCGGCCAGTCAAATATTTCCAGCTTCACCTTCATCCCAATTTGTTCTAACTCCTCTTTCATCACAACCGCCGAGTTATACATATAATCGTAATCTCGTGTAGAATACAGGGTGATTTCCTCTCCCTTATAACCAGCTTCCTTTAGCTTGGTTTTGGCCGTATTAGGATCGGCAAGATTATAAGACTCTTTTCCTGCGCCAGTGGCCCAGTCTACTTGTTCCGTGCTCATATAACCTGGACTTAATTTGAATAAATCCTTATGTCCAAAGCTTGCAAGCATGATAGCGTTCAAATCTAATGCAGTATTGACAGCATCCCTGATTTTTTGGTTCGTGAACAATCCATGCTTTTTGTTGTAGGATACATTTAATGTACCTCCATCAAAAGATACATAGGTTTTTAGATTTTTATCACTTTTCAACTGTTCATAATTGTCATAAGGCATGTAGGTCGCAATATCATACTGGCCCGTTTGGACTCCGGCCATTCTAGTTGACGGGTCCGTTACAATATAATAATAGACTTCATCGACATAGGCCGTTTTTCTTCCGGCAATACCACTGGGTTCCTCATCGACAGCTGCGTAATCATCAAAGCGTTTTAATCGAATATATTGATCTTGTTTCCATTCAACATATTCGAAAGGACCGGTCCCGATATATTCGGTTACGCCATCTTTTCCAGCAGATTCAATGATTTCCTTTGGCATAATGGCTGGAAATTGACCACGTCCTGCCATAATATCTAACACATCTGAAGCAACCGATTGTAATTTTAGTTCTACGGTATAATCATCCTTCGACTCGAAATTTGCACCGCTTAACAGTAATTTTGCCCGGGATGACAGTTTCAGCCATCGATTCATCGATGCCGTCACATCCTCAGCCTTCATTTCCTTCCCATTATGGAATTTAACACCCTTCCTTAAGTGAAACGTGTAAATTAAACCATCGTCACTCTTATCAATTGACTCGGCTAACATCGGAACTGGCTGCTGCTTTGCATTTTGGGTAACCAATGTCTCATAAATATTTCTGGTAACCTCGAGGGCAACGGTTTGTGTCGTTAAATGAGTGTCTAGTGTTGGAGGCTGGGCATTCAGTGCAATCTTTAAAACTCCGCCTGTTTGTTCGTCAGAAGCCGTTTTTTTCGTCGTTTTACTCGTAGTTCCACTGCTGCAGCCAGCCAGTAAAACCAATAAAACCACCATGAGAATTGAAAATTTTTTCACCATCTTCATCCTTTCAAATTTATGGTTATAGAACCTTTTACCTATTCCTATCATAAAATCGTTATTGTAACATTCTTAATAGGATGTAAATTCTGTAAATTTTCATAATAATAAGACTTAAGGAGGTAAAAATGGATTATCATCTTCTCACTTTTGTTACAGTTGCCGAGAAAAAAAACTTTACGCGTGCAGCCGAAGCACTACATATTTCTCAATCAGCTGTTACTTTATCCATTAAAGTACTGGAGAAACAATATGAGTTAAAGTTGCTTGACCGAAGTAATAAATATGTGCGATTAACAAAGGCTGGGGAAATCTTGTATCAGCATGCAAAGCAAATTCTATCTCTATATGACCGAATGAATCGGTTAATCGATGAAATGACTCATTCAGCAAGCGGGATTCTTACGATTGGTTCCAGCTATACATTTGGGGAATATTTACTTCCGAGAATCATTTCAGAATTTACAGAGGAATTTCCACTTATTAAGCCTAATATCGCCATTCGGAACTCCCATCGTATTATTTCACAGCTGCTTCGTGGCGAATTGGATTTAGGCATTGTTGAAGGTATAGTAGAGAATCCTAAATTGCATATTCAACCATTTGCCCAAGATGAAATGGTCCTGATTGTCTCACCTAAGCATCCACTTGCATTAAAACAAGAAGTGGAACTGCATGACTTAAAAGATGAAACATGGATTATTCGGGAGAAAGGTTCTGCGACCCGTCAGGCTATCAATCAACTTTTCTCAGAAAATAACTTCGCACCTAGCGAAATTCGCTCCTTTGGAAGCTCTCAGATTATTAAAGAATCGGTTGAAGCCGGTTTAGGAATTTCTATTTTATCCATTCATACCATTCGTAAAGAAATGGAACTCAAATCCTTACATACCTTAAGAATCAAGAACAACCCGATGATTCGTAATTTTTGCTATGTCATCCCTAAGACCGACCTTCAACCTAGATCCGTTAGTTTATTTTTATCCTTCCTAGAAAACTACTCAACCTTAGACATTTTCGTTTAATTTTAGTTATCAGCATGATTTGCTTATGATTTAATACTCTTCTTAATTGTGTCCCCTTTTTGTAAGATCGGCACCTCAACGGTAATGGTGTCGGGATACTTAATTCCCATTCCGGTATTCAGGGCAACAACGATCTCTTGCTCTTTAATCCAGCCTTGTTCTCTTAATCTGCGAGCTGCGACAAACGTTGCAGCTCCCTCGGGGCAAACGAATGCTCCCTCGAGGCTGGCCAGGGTCTTTTGTTCCGCCAAAAGCGCCTCATCCTCAATCGCAACAGCACAACCATTTGTTTGATAAATGGCTTCAAGGACTAAAAAGTCACCCAATGCTTTTGGAACATTAATTCCGAATGCAACCGTCTTAGAATCATTCCAGAACTCTGATTCTGACCTTCCTTCCTCCCATGCTTTAACGATCGGGGCACAGCCTTCTGCTTGAACAGCGACCAGGCGAGGAAGTTCTCCTTCCACCCAGCCCAACTTTTTCAGTTCAGTAAGTGCCTTATAAATACCAATAATCCCTACGCCGCCGCCTGTTGGATATAAAATGACGTCGGGCAGCTTCCAATCCATTTGTTCGGCGATCTCGAGTCCCATCGTCTTTTTACCTTCAATCCGGTATGGTTCCTTTAAGGTCGATGCATCGAATAAACCATGTTCTGCAACCGACTGCGCCACAATTTTTCCTGCATCACTGATTAGTCCATCAACAAGATATAAGTTTGAACCCGAGATCGCTGATTCATTTCTAGTAATTTTGGGTGCATCAATTGGCATAACGATGGTAGATTGGATTCCTCCTCTTGCCGCATAAAGTGACCAAGCAGCTCCCGCATTTCCATTGGTAGGCATGGCAAGTTCTGTTACACCTAACTCTTTTGCTTTGGATACTCCTACTGCTGCTCCACGAGCTTTAAATGTTCCCGTCGGTATGATTCCCTCGTCTTTCATCCACAAGTTTGCTATTTTCATATCTTCACCCATAGCAGGCATCTTAATAAGCGGAGTCATCCCTTCACCTAATGTAACGACATCACTCTCATCACCAACAGGAAGCAGTTCATGATACCTCCACAAGCTGGATACTCTACCAACTAAATCTTCTTTGGAAAGTTCCTTGCCTAGTTGTTCTAAATCGTATTCCACTAATAACGGTGATCCACAGGTACATAACTGATTTTTCTGTTCGTGTGAAAAAGTGTTGCTGCATTTGGGACAATATAAATGAGATATGTAACTGTATTTCATAGGGCTCACTCCAGTCTCTATCGTTCTTGTAAAACATCATACTTGATTGTTTTTGATAACTGAAATTAATAATATTAATGGAAATCATTTAGAAATTTAATGACATCATTTCTAACTGGCTACCAGCTATAAAGGAGGGCCGCTTAACTTATCATTAAGCAGCCCCACAACTTTACACTAATAGACTTTCCTTTAATATAGTAGGAATTACTCCAGACGGAATCGGACATTGGTATGGGTGTTCCGCCAGTTGTGCTTGTAATTCCTTTTTGGCTTGCTCGATGATTTCCTGATTTTCCAATGCTTTAATGGCTGTTAACGCCAATGCTTTAGAAACCTGCAGCAACCCTTTGTGGGAAATGGAAGACTTTCCTTGGGTGACCATTTGCCAGCTGTGAAGCACTGTCCCCAAAGCAGAAGTCGTATACATACATTGGGCCGTTGGCGTAATCCAGCTTACATCGCCTACATCAGTGGAGCCGGAGAGGAATCCCTTTCCGTCAAAAGGAATAGGCTCAGCAGATAGGAAGGGACCTTCAGGATGAATCGGGAATCTTTTAGAACTAACTGCCTGGAAATACTCACCATTTTGTTTTTCCGCATCCGTTAATGTATTCCAAATCTGCTTGGCAAATTGATATTCTTCTGTCGAATAGGAAGGCATCCCCACCTCTTGAAGAGATTGTTCCAATACTTTACCTAACGTATAATTTGGATTATAGTTGGAGCAAGCTTTATCAAAATGAATTTCAACCTCAGTCTCCGTCATTAAAGCGGCCCCTTTAGCAATCTTACATAGTCGGTCATAGATTTTCTTGGTTTTGTTCATATTCTGATCACGCACAAGGTATAGTACCTCAGCCTCTGACTGAACCACATTTGGTGAAATACCGCCAGAGTTGGTGATGGCATAGTGGATCCGTGCTTCTTGGCTGACATGTTCACGCATATAATTAGCCCCAATATTCATGAGTTCCACGGCATCCAAAGCACTTCTTCCTAGATGGGGAGTGGCTGCGGCATGAGCGCTTCTACCCTTAAACTTAAAATAGACTTGGATGTTGGCTAATGAACTGCACCCCTGAACACCGGTACGGCTATTTGGGTGCCATGTCAATGCAAAATCCACATCTTCAAATACCCCTTCACGGGCCATAAAGGTTTTTCCTGATCCGCCTTCCTCACCAGGACAGCCATAGAAGCGAACCGTTCCTTTTAATTGATTCTCCTCGATATATTTTTTCAATGCGGAAGCTGCTGCTAAAGCACCGGTCCCTAATAAATTATGACCACAACCATGCCCATTGCCACCAGGCTGAACGGCTTCCTGAAAGTCTACATCACATGTTTGGCTCAATCCGGATAATGCGTCATACTCTCCTAAGAAACCTATTACTGGTTTCCCTTCACCAAATTCACCGATAAAAGCTGTTTCGATTCCTACAACACCGCTTGTTACCTTAAATCCCTCTTTCTCTAACTGCTCACATAGATACTTACTGGAGATGTATTCCTGAAATCTTGTTTCAGGATTTTCCCAGATAAAGCCACTGATTTTCTTCCATTTCTCCTGTGTTTGGTCGATATATTCGTTGACCCAATCAACTTGCTTCAAAACCACTTCTCCCTCCATTTACCGCTAATTTTTCTAGACAAATTTCACTTCTGCTTTCTCTCTCTCAGCGGTTGCTTGCCCATAAATCCGGCCAATTCCATCTTCGATGATGATGTTGGTACCAAACGGTTCCGATAAATCTTGAAGCCTTTTGAGTATGGATTCATTCTTTGTAATTTCCGGGAATCCATTTTGATGGCGCTTCTTTCCATGAGAGAGTTCAATCGGATATAAGATTATTTCGACTAACTCTCCGTCTTTCATGGTCCAGAAGGGAAGGACAGACTCCATCATTTCCGGTATACTCAATAATCCTTTTGTACCGTTATGGGATTTCTTGTCCATTGCCTTCATCACGCCATATTCGTTCGGAATATTATGGTTATCATAAAAATCCTGCGGCAGGGCATCCAGGGTTTCATTTTGAAAAATAAAGTTTCCTAGACTATGAAAAATCGGTCTTCCCTTGTATATTTCAATTCCCCTCAATGTATGCGGCCCATGGCCAATGACACTATGGGCACCGGCATCAATAAATCGTTTCGCAGCTTTTCCTACAAAATCAGCTCCGATTCGTTTATTCGTCCCCTTCATTTCATGGGCATGAAAGTTAACCAGTACATAATCCGCTTGTCTTAGTGCATCATCGATAACCCCTTCAATACGCTGCATGTCTTTTTCATTAGGTTCAGTTACAAGGCCCTGTTCCTCCCCGACTTCAAATAACATCGGGTAACCGTATTGATCTCTTCCAAAAGGTACAATCCCTTCAGGAAATGGCAGAATGAAGGCTTCATTGATGGACATTTGGGTGAAGGCATTTACCTCTGTTTTATCGGCAATGTTCTTTAACACCGCGAGTTCTTCAGAGCTAATCATATGTTTACGAACATGGCGAAGACCATTAATTCCAGGTCTTCCTTTGATATTATGCCTTTGTTCTGTGGCCATGTGGGTTAAATGAGAAACAACCGAAACGGAAATAAATCCAATACGGCCAGCGGTTGTATCCAGGAAAATCGGCTTTCCTGCTTCATATAAGTTCTCTCCGGTTCCTGTATGGAGTATGCCTGCTTCATCCAGATGACGGTTCGTTGCTTCGAGTCCGTCATATCCATAGTCAAAGGCATGGTTGTTTGCAGTGCCAACTAGATTAAAACCATAGGCTTTTAGATCGTCTAAACGATCGGGTGTCGTTCGGATGTGAGTACCGCCTGGAATGGCTCCAGGGGTACCTTCATTTTGCAAAATACTAATTTCAAGATTTGTGATTCTTCCATCCGCTTGCTTGATCACTTTTTCAATCGCTTGAAAACTTTCTTCCTGATAACTTGGAATTCGTCGTGTAGGTAGATAATCACCGGTGGCTGCAAATGAAATCGTACTCTTCATCGTTTGACACCCCTTATCCTTAGTTAGGAAAAAACTTATACTAATGCCTTTTTAATATTGAGTTTAGTAGAGTTTAATACCACTTGGGCTAATGCCTTTACGCCAATCTTCATACCAAGTTCATCAATATCAAATTTTTCATTATGATGACCGGCTGCAAGGGTTGTTCCGACGACACCGTATGTTGCCAATCCCCCGTTGCTTTTGACCTTTTCCATCATGTAGGTTGCATCTTCAGAACCAGAACTTTCATTTGAAAGCAAATGAACTTGACTGATTTCTTCTATAGTATGAATGGATTCTTGAACAAATTCTGCCAATTCCTGACTACAATCTACTGATTTGGCTTCCCCGACGATGTCAATGTTTACCTCCACCTGATGTGCCATTGCTGTTCCTTTAAGAATATTGATAGCATTGGCTAAGATATATTCATTCACTTCAGGGGTATCACCTCGGGTTTCAATCTTAAGCTTTGCAGAGGACGGAATAATATTTCTTCCTGTTCCTGCGTTTAAAACACCGACGTTGATACGTGAATTACCGTCGCCATGGCGGGAAATTCCGTGTAAGTTAAGCACCGCCGATGCCGCAGCAAGTAAGGCATTTCTGCCTTCTTCCGGACATTTGCCTGCATGGGATGCGACTCCAGTAAAGGTGACATCGATTTTCGTGGTGGATAGGTAGCCGTTATTGGCGCACACATACTCTCCCAGCGGCACACCGGTGCCAATATGATTGGCAAGGAAAACGTCCACATCATCTAGAACACCAGCAGCCACCATTGATTTTGCTCCGCGGACGCCCTCTTCTGCCGGCTGAAAAATCAGCTTAATTTTCCCTGAAAGCTGATCCCGAATTTGCGAAAATAATTTCGCCAACCCTAATCCGATTGAAGTATGGGCATCATGGCCGCATGCATGCATCATTCCTTCATTCACCGAACGAAATCCCATTGCAGCAGGTACATGTTCAGGAACGTTGGCCTCCACTAAATCTAGCGCATCCATATCAAATCGCAGGCCAATTGTTGGACCAGGGCGCTTGGTATCCAGAATACCAACCACACCGGTATGGCCGCCTTTTACATGTTCCAGCCATTTTTCATTCGCTCCTTGCACCAGCGCCCGTTGCTCATGCTGCCGTAAAATCTCTTCTGGAGGGACACCCATTCTTGCCTGGGTGTCAATGACTTGTTTCCCAATCTTCACTTCATATCCCCATTCTTCCAGCTTTTCTGCAACTAATGAAGACGTGCGGAACTCAAGCCAGCCCGATTCGGCATGTTTATGAAAATCTCTTCTCCATTCCACCATCTCAGAAAAAATTTCTTCTATTAAACCATTCATCTCTGCGTTCATTTCATCACCCGTTTCAGATAATTTTTTAGTTGCGATTACTCTGCTAAATGGCATGCCACAAAATGTCCTGGTCTCTTCTCTACTCTTTTTGGAACGGCTTGTTTACAGATGTCCGTTGCTAAAGGACAGCGAGTATGAAAGTTGCACCCTGAAGGAGGATTAATAGGAGAAGGAATTTCTCCTTTTAAAATAATCTTTTCTTGTTTTATTTTTGGATTTGGATGCGGAATGGAAGATAACAAAGCTTTAGTATACGGATGAAGCGGATTGGCAAAAAGTTCATCTGTTTCGGCTTCCTCGACCATTTTCCCCAAGTACATGACACCAATTCGATCGGAAATATGTCTTACTACACTTAAGTCATGTGCTACAAATAAGTAGGTCAGCCCAAATTCTTCCTGTAAATCTTCGAGAAGATTAATGATCTGTGATTGAATGGATACATCCAGTGCCGAGACTGGTTCATCACAGATGACAAGCTTTGGGTTCACTACTAATGCACGCGCCAGCCCAATCCTTTGCCGCTGACCGCCAGAAAATTCATGGGGAAAGCGATAATAAGTGTCTGCATGTAAGCCTACCTTTTCAAGAATGTCGAAGACCCTTTCCATCCGTTCTTGACTGGTGCCGATATTGTGAATCACCATCGGTTCAGCGATACTGTCTCCAATTCTTTTTCGGGGATTCAACGAGGAATACGGGTCCTGAAACACCATTTGTAAATTTTGCCGTTGTTTCCTAAACTCTGAGTTTGATAGTTTAAAAATGTCAGTTCCTCCAAAAAACACCTCGCCATCCGTCGGGTCAGTCAACCGTAAAATCGTACGACCAAGAGTACTTTTACCGCAGCCAGACTCGCCCACCAATCCATATGTCTCTCCTTCATATAAATGAAAGGTCACATCATCGACTGCTTTCACATATTTTTTGGTGACCCCGATCGTATTTTTCACGGGGAAGTATTTTTTGATTCCTTTAATATCAAGAAGCTTCTCTCTTGCATTCCCTATTATTGGCCGGGCTTCAAAGGCGGCGGTTCCATAAGAACCGTTCCCATGGTCACTGTCCAGTTTCAATGCTTCATGTTGCATTCGATACAGCCCCCTTTATTGTTTGATGATGCCAGCACTTAATTCTTTTATTGTGATCCAGCGTTTCTAATTCTGGCTTTTCATTCATGCATTTTGCATCTGCAAAGGGGCACCTTGGAGCGAATCTGCATCCCTTTGGAATTTCATTAAGGGATGGAACCATTCCTTTAATAATGGAGAGTTTTTTATTTCGATTTCCAAAAAGCTGAGGTATCGAGCTGATTAACCCTTGTGTATATGGATGAAGCGGATTTTCGAATAAGGATTCCACATCTCCTTCTTCCACGACTTCCCCTAAATACATAACGGCTACGCGTGTACAATGCTGGGCCACCACACCCAAATCATGGGTAATCAGCATAATTCCCATATCTAATTTCTGTCTCAGACTGTCAATGAGTTCCAAAATTTGCGATTGGATCGTCACGTCCAATGCGGTGGTCGGTTCGTCTGCTATCAACAGTTTGGGCTGACAAGCAAGGGCAATGGCAATCATGACCCGCTGCCGCATCCCGCCTGAAATTTGATGAGGATATTCATGAACCCTTTGTTCAGGTGCTGGAATGCCAATTAATTTCAACATTTCAATCGCTCGTTCGTAGGCTTCTTTCTTCGATAGTTTCTGATGGAGCATAATCGGCTCCATGATTTGATCTCCAATCGTAAAAACAGGATTGAGAGAACTTAAGGGATCTTGAAAGATCATAGAAATGTCATTTCCCCTAATCTTCCTCATTTCAGAATCCGATATTTTTAAAAGGTTTTTTCCTTCAAAATTAATCTCACCATCGTAAGACGTTACCCCTTTTTCTTCAAACAATCGTAAAATCGACTGTGCTGTCACACTCTTTCCGCATCCAGATTCCCCAACAATGGCTAACACTTCACCACGATCGACATGAAAGGAAATACCATCAACTGCTGTAACCTTCCCTCTTTCAGTTCGGAAATGAGTTTTAAGGTTGTTTACTTCTAATAAGTGGTCGCCCATTATTCGTATCCTCCTTTCAAAACTAGCTTTTCAAACCCAGATTGTTCGATTATTTCTTGGCATGGTTTGTATGCGGGTCTAACAAGTCTCTCAACCCATCACCAAACAGGTTCAAGCCTAATACACTTAAAATAATGGCCACCCCTGGGAAAAAGGTCATCCACCAAGCATTAAAAATAACCAATTTGCCATCAAAAAGGATGTTGCCCCAGCTTGGATCCGGTGCCGGAACACCCACACCTAAAAAGCTCAAACCGGCTTCAATAATAATCGCATCAGCGAAGATAAAGGTAGAGTAGACAATTAATGGGGATAGAGTATTAGGTGCTATATGCCCCCAAATAATTCTCATGGAGGAAGCCCCTTGTGCCTTCATCGCTTCAATATAGGTTTGTTCTCTTACTACTAAAGCTGCTGAACGTACTACCCGAGCAACATAAGGGGTAAATACTGCGGCCAATGCAATAATGACATTATCAATTTTCGTTCCTAATGCTGCCATTAATGCGATTGCTAATAAAATAGCAGGAAAAGCCATTAATCCATCACAAATCCTCATTAAAACATGATCTAACACCTTATAATAAGCGGAATATAAACCGATAATCATGCCTAATACCGATGTAATGATGGCAACAGAAAGTCCAACTCCCATAGATGCCCTTGCCCCATATACGACTCGTGCAAATAAGTCCCGACCTAAATTATCTGTTCCAAAAAGATGATCTGCACTTGGAGCTTTTAATCTGCTAGTTACTACCATTTCATAGGGAGTATAGGACGAGAGTAAAGGTCCCAATAAGGTAACCAGTAAGGTAAGAAGGATAATGACACTTCCGGTAACCGTCAATTTATTGGAAAAAAACCGGCGGACAAACAAACGTCTCCGTTCTCGGTTAATATCTCGTCTAAAATCGCTCAATTCTCGTCTCTTTTCAACAGCTACTTCCATTCGATTTCCTCCAGTCAGAGCAAATTTTTTACGATTCTTTCTTTAGTCGTACCCGTGGGTCGATGACACCATAGAGTAAGTCAACTAATAAATTGATCAAAACATAGGTTAAAGTAACCATTAAAACCGTACCCTGGATGACCATGTAGTCTCTTCGTTCAACGGAATTGATGATTAATTGGCCAATGCCAGGAATATTAAACACCGTCTCGGTAACGGCAGCTCCGGCAACAAGCGTTCCAAAGGTTTGCCCAATGACTGTTAAGATCGGGATAAACGCATTTCTTAAAGTGTGCTTATAGATGACTTTTCTCTCATGAAGTCCTTTTGATCGAGCCGTTTTAATAAAATTTAAATTCAACGTTTCGACCATGGAAGACCGAGTCATCCGTGCAATAAGTGCGGCTTGGCCGGTACCTAAGGCAATAGCTGGCATGATCAGATATTTAATATGTTCCCAAAATCCGGCGCTCAAAGGCTTATACCCGGCTACCGGAAGCCACCTTAAGTTAATAGCCAAAATAATAATTAAAAATAATCCGAAGAGAAAATGGGGGATAGAAATGCCCAGCAAGGAAAGACCCATAAACGTTTGGTCAGTCGCCGTTCCCCGCTTTCTAGCAGCCATAATTCCTAAAGGCAAGGCAATAAGAATAGCTGTAATTTGAGACAAAATGGCTAATGATATGGTAGGACCAAGATGCTCTAAGATCGCCTCCGTTACCGGTTTATCCATAAAAAATGAATCGCCCAAGTTTCCTTGGAAAACACCTTCAACCCAATGGAAATATTGCTGATAAACAGGGTCATTTAGTCCTAGCTCCTCTTGCAATTGCTTGACATCTTCGTGACTTGCTTCAGGACCAAGTATCACGGCTGCTGGGTCTCCTGGTGTTAAATGGATAATCATGAAAACGACAATCGATACGATGAGAAGAACTGGAATAAGAGAAAGAATTCTTTTTAAAATATACGATTTCAAATTAAACAAGCCTCCTTTTGCAGAGTATGTAACGGAAGATAACAAGCAGGATTTATACTAGTAAAGGGCAAACCTCACTGCACAATTTCCAGATTGAGATGTTTGAACATCCTTCCGGTCACTGTCTTACTCGTGGGGTCACCCCTTACCAATCTACCTCTTGTTATTCTAAGAAGTTATTATTTTGTTAGACTTGTATTCCATAGGATCATACCTTCGAAATAAGTATTTCCTTTAATTTCGTTATTTCGATAGACATGGAAGGTATAATAATCACCGATTTTAATGTAAGGTACATACTCTTTCCAAGCATATTCCTGCATTTCTTCCCATTTGGCATAAGCATCCTTATCAGATGCAGCGGTACGAATTTGTTCTGTGAATTGTTGAAGTTTCTCATCGGCCGGCCAGCCTGCGTAATTAGGGTCTAATGGTAACGTTTGAGTAGGCAAAGATACTGGAGAAAATCCAGTAATAAATGCATCCCATGCAGCTGGATCATTCCGTTTAGATGTTAATGTTGCCCAGTCCACAACGTCCAATTTCACCTTAATTCCAATCTTTTCTAATTCTTCTTTCATGACAACAGCAGAATTATAGCTATACTCATAATCCCTGGTTGTTAGAATGCGGATCTCTTCTCCTTTATAGCCTGATTCACTAAGTAACTGTTTAGCCTTTTCTTTATCATTTTGGTTATAATACTCTTTCCCGGCATCTGTGTACCACTTTTTCTGGTCTTTATACATTAATCCATTATCTAATCGGTAAAATTTCTTATTCCCAAACGCCCCAATCAATACGTCTTTATTATTAATCCCTGTGTTTACTGCCTGACGAAGTTTTTCGTCCGTAAATGGCCCTTGTTTTTTGTTAAATACGAAGGACAGACCCCCATATAAATTTAAGATTGGTTTCATATCAGAGGAACTGCTAATTTGTTCATAGTTATCAGAAGGGATTTGATAAGCAATTTGATATTGACCTGTTGTAATTCCACCTAGTCTAGTAGAGCCATCAGTCACAACTTCAAATATAATGTTATCTACCAAAGCTTCCTTTTTACCTGCTAATCCATCCGATGGTGCATCTACAGGTTTGTAATCATCATATTTTGCCACTTTAATATATTGGTCTGGTTTCCATTCAACAAATTTAAAAGGTCCGGTCCCGACAATTTCGGTTATCCCGTCCTTTGGAGCATTGTCAATAATTTCTTTCGGCATGATGCCAGCAAATTGGTTGGTGGAAGCAATGACATCTAATACACCAATGGTCGGCTTTTCAATTTTTAATTGAACCGTATATTTATCTACTTCTTCAAATTGGCCTTTTCCAATCGCATTCGCAGCCCGTGTTGATTTGGTTAACCAGCGGTTCATCGATGCGACTACATCTTCTGCAGTCATCTCTTTACCATTATGGAATTTAACACCCTGTCTTAATTTGAAGGTATAGGTTAAACCATCCTCACTTACGTCATAGGATTCTGCTAACATCGGTTGCACTTCATAATCCGGGTTTAACACCAATAAGGTTTCAAAGATGTGTCTGGCGATTTCTTTTGTAGCAGTGGTGGTAGAGATTTGGGGATCTAATGTTGGCGGCTGAGCATCAATCGCAACGTGAAGATCTCCCCCTTTTTTCGTTACAGCCTCACCGCTAGCGGATTTCGTTTGTTTGTCTGAATCACTACTGCAACCGATTAAGGCCATTGAGAGCAATAACAGACATGTGATTAACCAACTGAGCTTTTTAAACCTTTTTGTCATAAATAAACCCCCTTTTTTATTTAAAAATTCGGAAATCGGTATGTTAGATTTAGAACTATTCTTCTAAGTTAACATCCGTTTTCCAATTCTTACTAACAGTTGAACGGCTAGCGGCAGAACAGCCTCATCAATATTAAATTTGTGATGATGGTGCGGCGCCGGTAATGGGGAACCAATATTCATGTAAGTTCCCTTTCCTCCTCTATCTTGAACCCTTTTAATAAGGAAAGAAGCATCTTCGCTGCCTAGGCTAATGTCACAATCTTCTTTGAAAGAAGTAAACCCATCGATTTGCTTTGCCTCTTCGAGCACCACCGAAACCAACTCTGGATCAGGTTGGATTGTGGTCGCTTCACCGATTATGTCTATCTTAGATGTTAATCCGTGCATCAGGGCACTATGTTCTACAATCGACTTCACCCGTTCTTCTAGTTCGTCTTTTATTTCTGCTTTATCAGACCGGACATCAATGACCATAGAAGCTTCGCTCGGAATAATATTTGCTGCAGTTCCGCCTTCCAATATTCCTACATTCACCCGAGTGGTTCCACCGCTGAAACGAGGGATGGCATGGATATTTAATAGAGCAGTTGCTGCTCCTAATAAGGCATTGCGCCCTTTTTCAGGCGTACCGCCAGCATGTGATGGAACACCGTAAAAATAGGCTTTCATTTTGGAAGAAGCTAAAAATTTTGAATTTCCTCCATGAACTTCTCCTAGTGGTAAATCTAATCCAAGGTGAGAGCAAAACAGAAAGTCCACGTCATCGACAATCCCTTTTTGGGACATCGCATATCCGCCTCGTCCTCCTTCTTCAGCAGGTTGAAAAATTAGTTTCAAGGTACCAGCAAACTCTCGGTCTGCTAATCTTTCAGCTAGTAACAGCCCCATGGCCGTATGGCCGTCATGTGCACAGGCATGCATAGTTCCAGAGAATTCAGAGGAGAATTCTTCTGCGTGCGGATAATGATCCTCATCGCTGCTCTCATGAATTGGTAAAGCATCCATATCAAATCGGAAAGCTACTGTAGGCCCTTCCTTTTTTCCTTTCAATTCTCCTACGACTGCGGTATTGCCGCCTTTCATTTTTTCAATTATTTCTAGATTGGCGCCGTATTTTAGTGCTCTTGCATATGCCTCGTCCAATTCACGTTTAGATGGGACCCCACGACGAGAGTCAGAATCAATTGCGTCCTCACCAAATAAAACGTTAAACCCTAAAAACTTTAGGACCTCAACCACTTTGGAAGCGGTTCTGAACTCAGAAAAGCCTAGTTCAGGATAACGGTGAAAATCTCTTCTTAAATCTATTACATTCACGAAGAATTCCTCCTTATCTCTTGTAATATAAGTAAAATAATGGTATAAATTAGAATCATGTAAGATATTTTGACAATAGTTTTTTAAGTTATTAGAATATTATCAAAGTTAAGATAATAAATAAAATTAGTTTTATAAATATTGATAATGAGTTTTTTTAATCATTGACTTAATAGAATAGAATTTAAACTGAATTCTATTCTTGCTTTAGAAAAAGCGTTTCTGCTATGTACAGAAACGCTTTTTTGTTCAATACATAATAATCTAGTCCCATTTGAAAGTTCTATTTCATTACAAAGTACAATAAACCAGTGATAACTTAATTGGTAAAGAAAATAATCCACTCATTCGTTCTCGCTTGGAATGGTTTTTATATTGGTCCGCCTTGCTTAGTAAATTCCCCATTTTTTATCACCTCTATTTATTAACTCTCTTTAAAAAAAGAAAAATATGTAATCAAGTAGTAGTCTATTCTTAAACTTTGCTCCTACGATTAAAATGGGGAAAAGCGCAAACACTTTTAATTTTTTCACATATAATAATGAAAAGATTCGAGGTGGACGATGGAAAATGGAGATAGTTGTTCTGTTTACTATTGAGGAGGCAGAAACCCGAATCCAAACAGGATCAATGAGATCATAAATAACAACGATCAACCAAATTATGAAAAACTACCTGGGCTCATTGAGGCCTTAAAAATAATACTAGAATGTAAAAAAGCGGAGAATTAACTGATTTTCCGCCTTTTTGCATTCTAATAACTATCCCTAAATGTGTTGTACATGCAAAAAGACGCCTTCTTATATAAGAAAAGCGCCCGACTGTTGAACAATGAAATATGCGAAAAATCGCTCTGCAAATACGTTCTAATTTATTTGACTAACACACCCGTTTAGCCATCCATAAAGCAGGAAAATCACCCGCTTCACCATAGAGAATGAAAAGGGCTTCACACCGTCAATACTTCTTTTACGGCTGGGCGAAGAAGGTCACTGAATTATGGTGCTTTAGGACCAATCAACTCCACTCCAAGAGGATTGCAACTTTCGCAACAGAACAATTTGTCCAAGATGATACGTATCGTGCATCATGATATTGCTGAGTAAACGCTCAATAGAGTACCTGTTAGCTGCATACGGAGCTTTTAACTTTTCATCGTCAAGGTCCGCAATGATCGTTTTTAATTTATTCATGACTTCATTAAGGCGCTGCACTGTCTGGGCCCAACCAATTTCGTCTTCTGGATCCCCAGGATTTCCAAAGGTTTCTTCATTGTCTTCTGCCTTATGCGGATTCTCTGTGCCCTTAATTCGATGGATTACGTCTTCATTCCAAAATATCAAGTGGTTGACAATCTGCCAAATCGAATTGCTGATTCCCGAACTTGTCCATGCTGCCTCAGCTGCGATGACTCCATGAAGCGCCTGATCCATGGATGCAAACCAATCATTCTCATGGAAATGCATGTCGAGTTGTTCTAAAAACATTTTGGTTACAACTTGCATACAACCAATCTCCTCACTGTTTAGTGTAATCTTTCAAAGTTAAAAGACAAGAAAAAATCTGACTATAGTATAAATTAATCGGTCCTAAAAAGGTAAAAACCAAATCCAAGTGGTCCCTTCCATTTTGGACATACCTTTCTCTCCAGCTTCTAATTCTCTCCAACATGGCAGGGTATTCCGAAATTTCCGGGTGACGATAACAATAATCCTCAATTAATTTCGAAAAAAGCCATTCATACGCATAAAATTACCTTCATTTTCGACTGTCGGCCATATAACGAAAAAATATTCTCAATGAAATACTCCATTCTTTTATTTTGAGAATACAACAAAACCATGATCACTATGACTTATTCGGCCCATCCAGCTTTTATTCCTTCATCATGACAAATAAAGTACCCTAGGGCAGGCTTTTTTTAGTGTCTACTCTATAGGGTACATTTTATTTTTCTGGTTGACCTGTTGGCTAAACGACTTACCTGGCCTTTGATTTCATAAGTGGCTTAATTCATGTAATGCTTTGGCATATATGGCTGTCGCTTTGATTAAATCATCGATTTCTATAAATTCATCAATTTGGTGAGAGCTATCTACCTTACCAGGGAAAAGCTCACCGTAAGCCACTGCATTTTATATTTCTAGTTTACGGGTACCGAATTTTCAACCGAAACCCTCTTCATTAATCGCTTTAATTTATTTTCTGTATCTGTTTCCTCTACTGGTGTATAAATACTGCACCGTAAATCCATATCACCTTGAACTTGAAGAGAAGTTAAATTAAACAACATTTTGCCTGCTTTAGCATGTCTGAATTCAATTATCATTTCTGGAGCCTTACTTACTTGACTTTCTTGCCATAAATCCTGAAATTCTGAATGTGAATAACTCATTTCTTTAATAAATTGGTTGTACCATTCATCGCCTAAATAGTGTCCATAATAGGTACGGAAAATAGCAAGAAAACCCTTCGCAAAATGTTCCCAATTGACGGCCAATGCTTTTAATTCTTTTCTAGTGAACACTAAACGAATCAAATTTCTTTGATCATTCGGTATTTGTTCAAAATCTAAAAAAACATGAGCAGCTGCAGGATTCCAGCCTACTATATGGCAATGTCGATCCGTAATGATAGTCGGACAATATGTTAATTCAGTTAGTATTCGCTTTAAAGAAGGGCTAAGCTCTGATTGATTCTTTTTTTGGTTTGTAATTTCTGATTTTGCCTCTAATGCCAGGTCATATAAGTAGTCTCTTTCATCGTTATTTAATTGTAGAGCTGTAGAAATACAATCAAGTACGATTGAAGAAACTTTTATATCTCTTCCTTGCTCTAGCCATGTATACCAAGTGGTACTCACACCTGCTAATTGTGCAACCTCTTCTCTTCGTAATCCAGGTGTCCTTCTCCGGGTTCCGGCAGGCAAACCAACAGACTCTGGCTTAATTTGGGCACGCTTAGCTTTTAAGAATGTCGACAAAGCTTCAAGCCTAGTTTTATCATTCATTTTTAAAACTCCTCAACTTATCAATTTAACCTATTAGTAATTATACCAGGATAAACTATCACTTGTAATAGGATAAAGGAGATGTAAAATACAAGTAAATTATTTATTTGGAGGGATGAAAAGTGGAAAGAGTTGTGATTACCGGTATGGGGATAGTGTCTCCAATAGGAAACAACATCCAAACATTTTGGAACAATTTGATTAACGGGGAATCTGGTATATCCACTATCGATACATTTGATGTTACTAATCATAAGACAAAAATTGCAGGTATCGTCCAAGATTTTGATGCAGATGAAGTTTTAGGAAAGAACGAAGCTAGACGTTTAGATCGTTTTTCTCAATTTGCTTTGGCTGCAGCTGAACAAGCTTGGGTAGATTCTAAGTTAGACCTAGATCATATAGATGTAGAAAGGTTAGGCGTATATGTAGGTTCAGGTATAGGGGGAATTGAAACCTTAATTGAAAATATTGATGTGCTTAGACAGAAGGGGCCAAGAAGAGTTAGCCCGACCCTAGTACCAGCCATGATTTCTAATGCTGCTGCAGCACAAATTAGTATCAAGTGGAACGCAATGGGCCCTTCTTTGTCGCCCGTTTCTGCTTGTGCAATTGGAAATACAGCTATTGGTGAAGCTTTTAGACTTATTCGTTCTGGAGAAGTTGACGTTGTGTTTGCAGGTGGAACAGAGGCAGCTATAACAGACTTATCAATAGCAAGCTTTGGTAATGCTACAGCATTATCAACAAGAAACGATGAGCCCACTAAAGCTAGTCGTCCATTTGATGAAAATCGAGATGGATTTGTCATGTCAGAAGGAGCTGGAATTCTAATCTTAGAATCTTTATCTCATGCTCTACGTAGAGAGGCAAAGATATATGCAGAAGTCATTGGATATGGTGCAAGTTCAGATGCACACCATATCGTAGCTACACATCCGGAAGGTAAAGGGGCCTATCTTGCAATGAGATCAGCTTTAAAAAATGCAAATATATCGCCAGAAGAAATTGATGTTATTAGTGCCCATGCAACAAGTACAAAAGTGGGAGACATCTCCGAAACAATGGCTATTAAGCAGCTGTTTGGTAAACAAGCTTATCAGATTCCAGTAACAGCTAATAAATCTATGATCGGTCATATGTTAGGGGCAGCAGGCGGGGTTGAAGCAATTGCTTTAGCAATGAGTTTAAAGGAAGGTATAATTCCTCCAACAATAAACTTAGAAAATCCTGATCCATTATGTGATCTCGATTATGTACCATCAATTGCTCGCCAAGTGAAAATAAATACGGGTCTGTCTAACTCATTCGGTTTCGGAGGTCATAATGCGGCAATTGTCTTAAGGAAATACGAGTGAATAAACTTTCTCTCGTAAATCTAACCGTTTCTTAAGGAAACGGTTAGATTTATTCCGTTAAATGGCCCGATTGTTGAATAAAAGCTAATGACGATTGATCACCATTTCTTAAGATGAACCCTGTAGAGTCGGCTCCGCTCTCTCTTACATCCTCACTCCATACAGAAATGGCGCAGGAATTCTTCCTACGCCATTCTACTATCACGATATATTGATTTAAATTTCTACTAAACTATTTGCGGAAAGATATTTCCCAACTGGTTGGCCAACGATCCCTTTTTCAAGATCAAATACAAGCTGTCCTCTTACGAAGGTTTTCGTGACACGACAATTAATTGTCCGCCCGAGATAAGGGCTGTGCGGATGACGGTAGTATAAATCTTCCTTCCTTACCTGATAGGATTGATTCGGGTCAAGCAGGATGATATCAGCATCTTTATCCAAATCAATACTGCCCTTTTGTCTCAAGTTAAATCTATTAGCCGGATTTGTGGCAATCAGTTGAGCAAAACGGTGAACAGATAGGCCGCGCTTCTTGACCGCTTCGTCAAACATTAAATCAACATTATTTTGACAGCCCGAGATGCCTCCGAAGATTTCAAAAATATTGTTGGTGTCACTTTGCTTCATTTCTGGCGGACACGGGGAGTGATCGGATGTTAGGAAATCAATTTTCCCTTCCAAAAGTGCTTCCCATAATTGATCCTGCTCTTCCTTTTCGCGTAATGGCGGAGCACATTTAGCAACAGGGCCAATTTTTTCAAAGGCTTCCAAATCCATCGTGAAATAGTGGGGACAGGATTCTAACGTTACATCCTGGCCTTCCTCGCGGGCTTTAATAATCTCCTCTACCGCTCGCCTGCTGCTGATATGAACAAAGTGGAGCTTGCATCCCGTTTCTTTTCCTAAAAATAACGCCTGGCTGACAGCATCAACTTCCGCTATAACAGGTCTTGACTCCACATAATCCCTTATTGTTACCTTTCCCTGTTTCATTTTATCTAAGGCATATTGATCTGTAAATTCAGCATTTTCAGCATGAATCGATAAAAAATGCCCCAATTCAGCCAATTTCTTCATGCCTTGATACAGTGTGAAGACATCCACGTTTTTAAAGTCACCGACTTCATCAGTGCCCGTTGTCGCCATGAAGCATTTATATGCGGCAACTCCCTCGTTGGATAGATCCTCGAGATCCTCGATGTTCCCAGGTACTAGTCCTCCGTACAGAGCGTAATCCACATAGGCTTTATTTTCTGCACATTTTAATTTACGTCTTAATGCTTCTTTATTCGTAGTCGCTGGAAGCCCATTTAATGGCATATCAACAATAGAAGTGGTTCCGCCGGCGGCCAAGGCTTTGGTTCCTGTTTCAAACCCCTCCCAATCTCTTCCCGGCTCAGAAAGATGAACATGGGCATCCACCATCCCTGGCATGACATATTGACCAGTTGCATCGACATATTCTTTGGCAGATTCGTTAATATGTTGGGATATCTCAATAATTTTGCCATTCTTAATACCGATATCCACTTTTTCAACAGAGTCCTTTAAAACGACACTTCCATTTTGGATCACCAAATCAAACTTCATTTCCCCTCATCCTTTCTATTATATTTCTGGTGAAATTTAATTTTCTATTTCTCAAAAATGGTTCCTTTTTTAAATACAGATTGTTTAAATCCATATTTATTCAACAAGTAGTAGGAAATTCCGCCCACCACTAATCCAATCGGCCAACCAAGATCGACGACAGTAAAGGCACTGGCTGCGCCAATGACCATGGCTATCACTGCAGCCATATTTAACCCGCTGAACTGACCATTCGGATTGTACAATTCATGAATATCTACCTTTTTCTTTCGTAATAGTATATAGTCAACGACTAATATTGCCGTAATTGGTGCTAAAAAGGCTGAATAGGTTAGGATAAAGATTCGGAGTCCATCTGATGAACCAGGCTGAATCAATTTCCAAGGGAAAGATACCATTGCAAGCAAGCCTGCAATCACGACAGAAACTTTATATTTTACTTTTGTAAACAATTGAATGATGTAGGCTGCCGGAACAATGTTTGCAATCAGGTTAACAGCAACAGCTCCAAGAACAACGAAAACGGAAACGATGAACGTAATATAATCATTGTTAACAATTTTTGCGAACGCTTGAACAGGGTTCGCAAGGCCTGTTGCAGCAGCAAGCATAACGCCAAGACTCATGACCGTAAAATACGTTACCGTAACCGGAGTAAAGTACATGAAAAACCGTTTAGGAGCTGATACTCCTACTTTTAATTCACGTGAGTAATCAGATGCACTTAGAAAAAGCGCAGCGTAGTTTCCAAGGAAGGCCATTGTGAATGACCAGAATGGGAGCCCCCATGTTCCTTTTGCTTCTACCCAGGTTGAATGAATGACTGCACTATGGTCTTTTAACACTACTACAGCTGCATAAACAAATGAGGACATTAGGACGATTGCAATTAGAGAGTTCAACCACTTAATGGTGTGGAAACCTTTTAAAGATAAAACAATTTGGATGATTACAAGAATGACAAAACTAATAGGAATACTATTAATTTTTCCTCCCGTTGCAATTCTGATGATTTCACTTAATCCAGTTGCTCCGATCCATGACTGAAACCCATACCATACAATCGCAGGAACGCCTCTCAGGATGGACGAAAGAATGGCGCCCTTCATCCCAAACGCCATTCTTAAATGAATGACATATGGTACACCATTTCGATAGCCAAAACCGTCATTCATTAGAAAAGCAGCGCCGATAATTGTCGTTGCAATCAGTAATGACACCATTGTTTGCAAGAAATTCATGGTTGCGGTTCCAGCCACAACCAATCCCGTTCCTATCGCCATATTACCTAGACTTACTCCATCCCCTGTGAACGCCAATCCAAAACTTAGTGGACTCATGATTCTTTTTTCAGGGTCATTTGGCCGTAAACTTTCTTCTACGCCTGTAATGTCATATCCTTGTGTTGGTTGACTTTCTTGATTTGGCTGAATTACTGGACTTGTCATCATAGCTCCCCCTTTATTTTAAAAAGTGATACTTATGACCAGATTTATGTTGAGAATTTCATTACCACCTGAAGTTCCCGTAAAATATGGGTTCTAGCTAGTCCATCCACACCACTTTCTAATGGCAACTCATTGATTCTTGTACGTGTTTATTCATACTAATAAAGCGTTTTCATTTCTTACTGCACCACCTGCCAAAAGAAGAGACTTGTTTGCTACTCTTCTAGAAATATAGATTAAGACCATCATGGTTTCACATTTATTCATTTACAGTTGCCCTAGAAAACAATTCTCCCCACCCTTTTACATTGGCAGGTTCTATATCTACCATTTTCAAGCATTCCCAAATAAGTACATTAATCGTGTCATACATTGGCAGTTTGTACTTTTCTTCATAATAGTTAACCTTAGCAACAGCAGGAAAATTCGTACAAACGATACTTAAAGCTTCAGCTGGAGATACAGTTACTTCCTTAATCTGTTCTTCAATTCTTTCCTGAGGCACCAAACTAAACGAACGATTGTGTGTAATATTAAGTCCGGAACTATTCACCGTTTCTATTCCACACTCATTCTTATATTGTTCCGCAATTAATCTATTAATTTCAGGAATATACGGAGTGACAAGGTGTACGGATTTAATATCATGCTCTTTGAACGCTCTTATTTGCGATAACATGGAAGTGGTTGCCGGGATTCCTGTCCTTTTCGTAATCTCTTCGCAAAGCTTTCGGTCTACATCAAAACCGATCCATCCTCCTGATGTTCCGTTCCATGCAATCACATCGACTTCGGCATGTGCCAGTAATTCTGCAGCCCTAAGCATGGGTTCCATATTGAATTGACTTAATGAATCCTGCTCCAGTGATATTTTCGTCACTTCGAAACGGCTATAATGACAAGTTACCTCAGGTACATCATGCAGCATTCTTGAGCAAATCGGCTCCAAAGCGGTATTCGATGATGGTGTCAGCATGCCAATTTTTTTAGGTTCTTTCATTTTGAATTTCCTCCTGTAATTTTTTATTACCGGCATCCAAATCATTTTTAAAAAAATAAAGCGCTCTCAATATTGCCAATTTTTCTTCCTAAATATCTAGCCCCGATTGGAGTGATGTTACCAGCCCAATCAGTGTAATACCCTTCCTCCTCTAGTTCGGTTAGTACAAACGGTATCCATCTGCCCCAGGTGTTTTTATTTTCACCAAAGATAGCTGAATCAACATTATCCACTTCTCCATCTGGCCAGCCGTATGTATACCAGAAAGTAAGATTTTGTGGATCATAAATCTCAGTACTGACTGTCCCGCTTTGAAGCCCATGATTGGAAATCGACTTTTCATGCGGTGCTCTTGGGTCAGGAGTGCGATCACTAATTAGTTTTTTCATCGTTTCTACATCAATTTGCGATGCGTTTTCTTTTAGGAGACTCATCGCTCGATGATAACGGAATTCAGAGGTATCAAAATGAATGGTATTTCCTCTTTTGCTATCATCGAGTGGTACCATCGGATCCGTTTCCCACCTATTGGCTCTTGCTGCTATTCCCAAGTCTTTACTCGTGAAGGTCTCGGCCACAGTAACCGTCTTATAGCCAACTTCTACAACAGCCATGTTCCCATTCCTATCCGCAAAAAGGTAATTTCCCTGAGTGCCGAATCCCTTTGGATTCTCTTTCACAAATGTGATGGCCGCATCGACCGTCGAAACCGTTGCTCCCATTTTTAAAAACCAATCCACAGCATGTAATTTTTCAGGATTTTCTCCTTCTTTAGGAACCACCCACGCTCTCGTCCAGGAAAAACCAGTTTCATTCATCCCCCTATCCGAACCGATATCAACCAGTTCCCCGGAAGGGTCTTTAATCAGGCAAGGGGTATGCACAAATTTATATCCCCCATCTTTTGGGATGGTGACAACGACAGGTTTCCTCGGGCCTTCAAGGTAAGGATTATCACTGGTAGATGCCAGAAACACACGCCTTCCAAGAGTCGCTGTACCAGTTGCTCCCATTATGGTGCAAGCAGCTAATACCGAGTGATCGGAGCCAAAAATAAGAAGAATGGCCCCTACTATTACTAGGTTTAAGATGATTTTCACTTTTCTCCCCCTAAACTTTAAAAATAATTGAATATTCGATTAATTGGATTATAATTAAAATTAAGTTATTACGGAAATACTGATTTTTTATATGTCCTATAAGTCAATGCTTATAGGTATAAGAAAGAGGGAATCCAATGGACATTGAGCAAATGTATCGTATTTTTTTAACTCTCTCGAAGGATAAGAATTTTTCTAAAGTAGCAGAAAAGTTACATATATCCCAGCCTGCTGTCAGCCAACATATTAAAAACCTAGAAAAGTTGTACAATGTTCCATTATTTATTCGCTCGAAAAATATTTCATTAACTCCTGCAGGCGAAACATTAGTAACCTATGTGGAGAAAATTCTCTCATTATATGACGAATCATTCCTTGCAACCCAAGAACAACAGACCAGTAATAACCCAATAAAAGTGGGGACAAGTTTAACGATTGGTACATATTTTCTTCCAAGGATTATCTCCCAGTGTAAGAAACAGATGATAGAAAATGTTATTCAAGTTAAGGTTGGGAGAACGAAAGAAGTTATTCAAAGACTTTTACATGATGAAATTGATGTGGGACTTGTCGTGGAGGAAATAAAGATGAATTCGCTGATAGAAGAATCATTCGCGGAAGACGAGATCGTGTTAATCCTCTCACCGGATCATCCTTGGGCGCAAGACGATGAATTAGGGATCAAAGAGTTGCTTGAGGCAAATTTCATTATTATGGAGATCGGTTCTCATAAGCTTGCGGAGAATACCTTGAGACAGCTTGGGATAGAATTTACCCCCTCGAATTCGATGGAAATCGGAGATACTGAGGCAATGAAACGTACAGTAGAAAATGGGTTAGGAGTAGGAATTTTATTCTATTCGGCTGTAAAAAGTGAAGTGCAAAAAGGTACCCTAAAAGTCATGAGAATTTCCGGACATAAAATGGTGCAAAAATTTTACTGGGTGACAAAACCTACCCTATGTGCGAATAAAAATGTCGATATGTTTAAGGAAATCATTTTTTCCAAGAATACACATGTTGCTTCTGTCGAAAAAAATTAATTTTAGTGTCAGTCCCCCGGTGCGTTAATGCTTTAATTCACCGGGGGACTGACCCCTAAATCCCCTGTATTCATTTTATTATGCTTTCTTTTTTCGAGAGGACATGGATGTTTTCTTACGTTTGCTATTTCCCCCTTTTGCTCCAAATTCCATTTTCCCATTAGAGTGTCTCCTTGATTTCTCTTGGCCTTTTATTTTAGGCTTATTGGCATATCGCGGTGCTTCGGAAGTTAGCTGAACGGGAACATCCCTCTGTTCCTTGGACAACAGTTTCAAGGCAATTGAAACTAACGCTATGGAGTCGTATTGATCTAGCAATTCGCTTGCTGCACGTTTAAACTGTGTGTACTGCTCCTCTTCAACCAATTGCATCATCTTTTCTACTGCCGCTTGCTGTATAGACTCCCTTGCCTCTGCTACCGTCGGTATAGATTTGCGCTGGATATGCCCTTTCGATGCTTTTTCAATACTGCGGATTTGTCCGGTTTCCCTCGGTGTAGCAAATGTAATAGCTAACCCAGTCTTACCTGCCCGCCCCGTTCTGCCGATTCGGTGAACATAACTTTCCGGGTCTTGAGGAATGTCAAAATTGTAGACGTGGGTAACCCCTGAAACATCAATTCCCCTCGCAGCCACATCGGTTGCAACTAAAATATCAATGTTACCCTCGCGAAATTTATTCATCACAACATCTCGCTGTCGTTGATTTAAATCTCCGTGCAATCCATCAGCAAGATATCCTCTTTTATTCAATGCATCACTTAATTCATCGACGCGTCTTTTTGTTCTTCCAAAAATTACTGCTAATTCTGGGTTATCCACGTCTAGCAGACGGCAAAGCACTTCAAATTTATCCCGTTCATTAACCTCATAATAAATTTGCTTTACAGTTGGAGAGGTAACTTCCTTCGCTTTCATCTTTACTAACTCTGGATCGTTCATAAACCTTTCCGCAAGATTTTGAATCGGTTTTGGCATGGTTGCGGAGAACAGCAAGGTTTGCTTTTCTTCAGGGGTCTCTTTTAGGATTCGTTCTATATCCTCCAGAAAGCCCATATCTAACATTTCATCAGCTTCATCCAAAACCACCACAGAGATGCGGTCTAACTTTAGCGTTTTACGTTTTATGTGGTCCAAAAGTCTTCCGGGTGTTCCCGTAATAATGTGAGGTCCCTTTTTTAATGCCTTAATTTGGCGATCTATCGACTGCCCTCCATATATCGGGAGAGAGGTTATGCCCATGTATTTCGCCAGTCGATTGATCTCTTCTGAAACCTGAATAGCTAATTCTCTTGTAGGTGCAATTGCAATCGCCTGAACATATTTTTTACTCGTATCCACTTTCTCCAAAATCGGTATAGCGAAGGCAGCCGTCTTTCCGGTACCTGTTTGCGCTTGACCAATAATGTCCTTACCCGTCAAAGCTATGGGAATGGCTTTCTCTTGAATAGGAGATGCTTCTTCGAATCCCATATCTGTAATCGCTCTTTGAATGGGCTCACTAATACCCATTTCATGAAATGTTGTCATATCAAAACCCCTTCTATGTGTTTACTATTTTTTAGATTGGACTAAACTCCTTGATTGAATGCACGTCTGTGTTGATTTTTACAAGCTAATTAGGAAAGTTAAGGAATGCACCCTCGGGTGTACGGTAAATTGAGGTACCTGATTTTGTAAGGTTCCTTTTTCAAATGACAGTTGATAGGTTCGAGAAAAGTAAATAAAAAGAGCCAACTTTTCATTCATCCTATTTCAAATTAGGTAATTTCGTGATAGTATGCTACACTGAGTGTACCATTTGATTTACCGTTACATGTCCCCTACTCATTCGTGAGTGGGGTTTTTTTGTTTTTATTAAAAAAGAGGCTGTCCCAAAAGTGTAACTTTTAGGACCAGCCTCTTTATTCGTTCTTCTTATAATTAGGCTTTGTGAACGTTTGAAGCTTGTGGTCCACGTTGACCTTGCTCTACGTTAAAAGTAACTTCTTGACCTTCTTCTAATGATTTATAGCCTTCACCTTGGATAGCTGAAAAATGAACGAATACGTCTTCTCCACCTTCACGTTCGATGAATCCAAAACCTTTTTCGCTGTTAAACCATTTTACTTTACCTTTTTCCAATTTTGCTGCCTCCTATTGTGTAAAAATGTACACAATTGTTAAATGATAATTACCCCACCAAGGTTTTTAAGAAATCTTGGTATGATTATATTATTATCTAGATAGATGAAAGTTTATTCAGTATATTTTGTTTAATATGAAGCCATCCAAGAAGGGAAGTTTAAGGACCAAATGCTGATTTTCGTAACAACATGGCACATATCTTAAATTGTGATAACCCTTAAACCTATATTTTCTGTATTAATGACTTACTTGCCCGGAAAACAGGAACTTTGCCGGCTTGAATGATCGATTCTTCCCCCGTTTTAGGGTCGATACGAGTACGAGCTTCACGTTGACAAACTTCAAATTTACCAAACCCTAAAAGTGCAAGAGAATCTCCGCAAACTAATGATTGTGTGATGATATCGAATACTGCCTCTACAGCTGATTCTGCATCTTTCCTAGATAGCTCGGACTTCGCTGATACTGCATTTATTAATTGAGTTTTGTTCAAAAGTTATCCCTCCAATTTGTAAAAAACTCACTTTTCTAGTGGTATTTAAAACCTCTCCAAACATAAAATATGGATTCTTACCTAAAACAATGAAAGCCCTGCCTCTCTCTCATCCTTACGGCTCCTTGACCGTGCCAGTGTGAATCAGGATTATAAAACTCAAAAATTACTTTAATTAACTCATTCGGAAAATATCGATTTGTACGGAGAAAATAAGAAACAATCGATTATGAGGATATAAAGAGGTCCTTTAAAAATATGAGTTAAAGGAACTGGATAGCGATGGAAAAAAACTTAAGAAACGAAATCATTCAATATTTGTTACCTTTTTAAGGATACCACACTCTTTCTTATTTATCAAAAATTTCATAATATCATTAGTCTTCATTTTGTGTCAATGATTTTTCCCCATTATGCTTTATGTATTTGGAGTAAAAACTTATGCAAAAGAAAAGGTTTGATATTGAAACGCTTAAGCTAATTAGATTTTATTTACTCCATATTTAATTATATATAATGATCATCCCAAATTAGTGGATACCATCTGAAATTGGCCTAAATAGCAAACTTTTTTGGAATGTTAGGGTTCGAGAGTTAAACGAAAGTATAGAAATCTGGATCCCACAAGGATTTTTACTGCAAACTGTAAAGTGAAAAAAGCGAAGGCAGATCGATTTAATCGCCTTCACTTCCATTATTATTATTGTAGGTTGAAGAAAACCTGTCCATCCATAAGCTCTTCATAACGGAGCTGCGCCTTTTCTCCAGTTTTGACTAGTCCAGCAATATACCCTTCTTTCTCATTTCCTACGTACATTTCAAATGAAAAATCTGGATCTGTTGTACCATATGCATCGCCAGAATAGATGTCGCCACTCTCGCTGACCATCTTAAAATTCATGATTCCATCAATGTTAAAGGATAAATCTTGTGTTTTTGATTCTGTGAATTTTACTTTCGCTTTAACTACTACCCATTCATAACCTTCTGGTGCTGGCTCATTGAATTCGTTCATTGCTTTTAATGTTTGGAAAGCTGCGTCACCACGAGTGACTTCCTCCATCATTAAATCAAATTTGATGGGAAAAGACTCTCCCGCATCATTAAACAATTCATCATCTACAGTAGCCGTTTTTTGAAATGGGACCGGGTTGGTGCGGGAACCTAGTTTTGATACCGTTTGCTCTTGTTTCTTTTCTTCATTCTTCTTTGGCTGCTCTTGTTTTGCGGCGGCTGTATCCTTGACTGCCACATCTTTCGTGTCTTGCCCGCAGGCAGCTAGTGCAAGAATGATTACTAAGGATACTAGAAATAAACCCATCTTTTTCATGACTGTTTCCCCTTTTCTATTTTTTATCTAATGCATCTGGATAAACGATTTGGTCAAATACGTTTTGAGTCGCCTGGTCTTTAATGTTGATGGTAACTTTATATTCTTCCGGCTTAACTCCATTAAATAATTCATACATCATCCCAGACATCCCAAGACCCAGTGCGGCAAATCCATCAAAGCTGTTTTCGTAAGCTGCTTTGTCTACTATAAGAGTAAATTCAGAGAAATCATCCTTGTAAGTTATGTCTTTAATAGATTGAAAATCTTTGCCACTTTTGGCATCGTTGACCGTTTGGATGACAGTCGTTTTCATTTCCTGCATCATTTCTTTATGTTTTGATTTAGACATTTTATAGGTGACTGAACCGTCTTCATTTTTCGTTGCTGTAATACCCTCTTTTTGGGCATTTGCCACTACTTCGTCAACGTTCTGATCTTCAAACATGCTGGCTGGCAAAGTGATTGTGACACTTAATAGTCCTTTATCAACATTCACTGCCTCACTATTTGGTTTTTCTGTTTCCTTAGGTTGTTTGTCTGTTTTTTCAGCTGAACATGAAACTAAGAATAGCAACATAGCAGCTAGAAAAAGGCTGGTGATTTTTTTCATACTTGTTCTCTCCCCTTTTAATTAGTATTTTGAAAAATTTAATTAGATTAACAGATAAAGAGAGACAATCTCTTTATGCTGAATTTATGAAATAATGTGTTTTTCAAACCTATCCAATTTCATCCCTTTCTACTAAATTTCCAACCTGTTCCCATTTTAACGCAAAAGAAAAAAACAGGCTTACCATAAATGGTAAACCTAATTTAAATCCAAAATTCCCCTTATCCTACATTGCTTCGCATAAGTTCCAAATAATCTAACGTTTAGATGTTTCTAGCCTATCTATACGCCTTTATCCTTGAAATCAGAAGTTCGGTTGCATATAACCTTTCTATGCGACCCAACTTTTGAAACCATCAGCAGTTCGGGCGCTTATAGCCTTTCTATGCGACCATACTTTTAAAACCATCAGCAGTTCGGGCGCTTATAGCCTTTCTATGCGACCATACTTTTGAAACCATCACTGGTTCGGGCTCATATAACCTTTCTATACGACCATACTTTTAAAGCCATCAGCAATTTGGGCTCATATAACCTTTCTATGTGACCCAACTTTTGAAACTATCACCGGTTCGGGCGCATAAAACCTTTCTATGCGACCAAAATGCTTGATAACATCAACGGTTTGGGCTCATATACCCTTTCTACGCGACCAATTGTTTTTTAGAAGCCAAATTGCGTCGGTCTTTTTTCATTAGTCCTACTTCCCATAATCCTAGCAACACTGAAAATTTTTTTATTTCAGCAGGTAGTGACACGCATCTCGGCATAAATATAATATGGCAGAGACCTGATTAAAAATTGATTATGGGGTGATTTATATAAAGGGGGAGCAAAGAGCTAAAGCAGTGCAGGAAATGGGCTCGAAGTGGTGGAAAAGAATCATAAGAAATTTTGGTATTTCCTTTATGGGAGCGCTGTTTACAGGGATTCTTTACGGGGTTTTATTGAGATTGGTGATGGGAATCATTGCGTTTTTCTTCCCGCATATGGCGAGTGGATTTCATTTATCCGGAACCTTGCTGCTTGTTGTTTTGGGGATTGCCGTTACCTTGGCCAACAGTATCCTTTATACGATTATTTTTCAAACCTCAAGAATGAGCTTGGTCCGAAAGGGATTTTACTATGGATTGTTAAGCTTGATTATTTTTGGGGTCCCAATGTTTTTGTCAAACCCAAACAACGAATTATTTGGGCCGCAAGCCCCATTAGGAATCTCGTTGTTTTCTGTATTGTTTTTTATAGGGGCTTTTATTCATGTTTGGTCCATCAATCGGATAACCAATTGGGTGAACCATTCAAATGGCATGTTGAAACTTGCTTATATAAGCTTTGCCATTCTTGTCATACCCGCGGCCGTCATGTTGTTCAATATGTTTCTTGAGATTTTTAATGAAATAATTCCAAAGATTATAGAAAACTTTTCATTGTAAAAATTAAACTGCACACTAATCGTAATAATTTGGGTGCGGTTCTTTTCGTCATGAAACTGGTTATTATATACCTTTTGGAAAATGAAAGATTACAAATTTCCTAGTCCACATTTCACTTGAAACCATGATTTCTCCTTGTTCATTTTGAAAAACGAAACCCGAACCTAGTTGTTCTTTAAAAAACCAGCCTTTCTCTTCCATAAAACTTTTTAAATTCTCATAAGCTTTCCCTTGTTTCATTTCTGAAATATACCATTGGTAACTATCTTCCTCTGCAATTTTAACTATATTTCCATCCGATTTGTGAACCTTGTTTATTACTTCGGATTTTGAAACTGAATCGATCGGAAGCGAAGGGTAATAAACATCCTTCAGATAAATCAATAGGACTCCAAATAGGATTAATACAATAGAAATAGATTTAACCCATTTCCTCATGTGGAACACCTGCCTTTATATCGAGGGATGACACCTGTTTAAGGATATTTTATACCAGATAACAAGATACCTCCAATTATTTCCACAAAAGTTGTCGTTTGTATAAACTAGGCAGGAAAATGGATCGAGACGAACAGCAAGGAACAGTATAGATTTGCCTATAAAAACTTAAGTGTTTTAGCCATTTTTTGTAAAATAAATCCTCTAAACAATACTTCCTCAGGACAAGCATAAATGAAGGTAGTCATCCAGCGTAATCCTAGATTAAGAGTCATGTTTGCCAGTTAGTAAATTGATGAGCATTTTATGATCCATATCATTTCATTCCTTATTCGGGTTAACACATAAAGCCCATCTGTTCCATGCATAATTTGGAAATACAAACTAAACCTAACAACAGCAGGAAATTTTAGGTGGTGTTTACGTGCAATTTTCTAGGACTCAATTAATTTTTGTTCTCATTCTTTTCATTGGTATTTCGAATCATGTGCTCATCATTCCTCATTTGCTAACAACAGGGAAGCGTGATGCATGGATATGTGTATTAGTTGCCTACGTCTTTTTACTCATTTGGGGTATGGTTCTATTTTTGATCATGAAAAATAATCAACAGAGATTAAGTCTTTATGACTGGGTCAAAGCACGAACAAGAAGTGAAATCTCTTATATTTTCAATAGTAGCCTTGTGGTGTATGTTTTCGCAATTAGTGCCATTTCATTTTATGATTTAATTCAATCCGTTCATATTTATTTTCTGCCGCAAACTCCATCCTTTGTTGTCATGCTACCGTTCCTGTTGATTAGTGTCTGGTCCGCCTATAGTGGTCTAAAATCGATAGTCTATGTTTCAGCCGTTTTATTGCCGATTGTTTGGTTACTTGGCATTTTTGTCGCTTGTTTTACTATCCCAGCAAAAGAATATTCCTACCTTTTCCCGGTCCTTATCCATGGCTACCAACCGATCGTAAAAGGGTCCATCATTGTTCTTGGGGGAAGTGCGGATTTGCTTGTGCTTTTGCTTCTCCAGCACCATTTAAAGCAATCGTTTACGTTGGGGAACCTTTTCTTTCTCATTACGATTTTGGCTGGTCTGATTCTTGGCCCTACAATGGGGTCATTATCTTCATTTGGTCCAGCGGTTGCGGCTGACATGCGGTTCCCAGCATTTGAACAATGGCGTCTCATCACCTTGGGAGAATATATTTCCCATGTTGACTTTTTAGCAGTGTTTCAATTATTAAGCGGTGAAATCATCCGCATTTCTTTAGGTCTTTATTTGCTTGCAAATATGGTGAAAGCTGAAACGCCTGCTCCTAAAAAAAAGTACGTGTTTGTCCTTATTTCGCTTCTTCTAGGAATATTGACGGTCATTCCAATAAGTGACATGTGGGTGCAAACGATGATCGGCAAATTCTTTTATCCGGGGGCTCTTATATTTTCAGTGTTCATTTCGCTGATATTATTGATCATTAGTTATCTGCCCATGAAGAAAGGAACCCAAAACATATGAACATGAAACAATACGATCATGCTTTGGAAAAAGGAGCATTGTCCTGCGAGGAGGTGAATAGTTTTTTTTGCCATTATGCGGATATTACCTTTATCCCCGTTGAAAAAGACGATAAACTTCAAGCGTTTTATTGCAAAGGAATGCTTGACTCCACACAGTTAAACGAATATTTTAACCGCATTATTCTAAGCATCGGAAGCGAAGAACCACGAAGGGATTTTGATGTGCTCCCTCCTGTCCGGCACGTAAAAAGCATGAATGACATGGTCAATCATGTGTTTTCAGGTTCGCTGATTGTGTATCGGGAAGGGGCTCCTCTTTTTCATGTGTTTGATATAAGCAAGGTTCCACAACGAAAACCGCAGGAATCGACGACAGAGGTTTCGATTAAAGGACCGAAGGATAGTTTTACCGAAGAGATGAATGTTAACATCTCCTTGATACGCAAGAGAATGAAGTCAGAACAGCTTTATTGCGAGTCCTTTACTGTAGGATCGTTAAGTAAAACCGAGGTTTCATTGCTTTATTTACATGATAAAGCCAATAAAGACATCATTGAAGAAGTCAGAAAGCGGCTTGCTGACTTTCAAAGTGAAAGTGTTGTCAGCAGTGGTCAATTGGAACAATGGCTTTCCGATCGGTCGTTTTCTTTGTTTCCTTTATTGGATTATGTCACGCGTCCCGATTTTGTCATTGAAAGCATGCTGCGGGGACGGTTTATTTTAATAGTAAATGGATCCCCTTCCGTATTAATTGGGCCTATTAATTTTTTTGAGCTGATTAAATCGCCTGAGGATGTTCATTTTCCTTACTATCTTGTTGTGTTTGGGCGGTCTATTCGAATTATCGGTTTCTTAGTCGCTATTTTCCTGCCGGGGTTTTGGGTGTCACTCTCTTCTATCAATATGGATCAATTGCCTTTTGCCCTCTTGGCCACTGTCGTTGTTTCGCGTGAAGGATTGCCACTGCCAATCGGACTTGAAGCGATTTTTATCCTAGGTTTGTTTGAGCTGTTGAGAGAAGCGGGAATTCGAATGCCGACCGTTCTTGGTCAAACGGTTTCCATTGTAGGAGGTATCATTATAGGGGATGCTGCGATTCGAGCTGGGCTTGCCTCCCCCACAATGATTGTGATTATTGCGTTAACAGCGGTCGCAAGCTACACACTAGTGAACCAATCATTAGTTGGAATCGTAAGCATTCTTCGGCTTTATAACTTACTGATATCCATTTTTTTAGGTATATATGGGCTTATTGTCGGATTCTTAAGCATTCTTATTTACCTTTCCAAATTGGAGTCATTTAAAATAGCTTATCTCGAACCCATTGCCTCGTTATCATTCAAAGAATATTTGGCAGCATTGTTTGTAAACCCATTTGACCGTAAAAAATTTGGCATTTCATTTTTGCAGAAGCGGAGAAAGTAATATGAAACGAAGTTTACTTATGGCTTTTTCTATCATTCTTATTCTATCTCTCGTCCCAGCTTGCTCCCATGACATCGGGGAAATTGAAAATCAAAACTTCGCAACCGCCATTGGTGTTGATTTTCGCGATGGGAAATATTATGTCTATATTCAAATGTTGGGCTTGACCTCTGTTGCGAAAAGGGAAGGTGGCGGCAATTTGCCTCCTGAAGTTTATGTTTCCAAGACAAGTGGGGCAACGTTTATTGATGCGTTTTTTAAAGCTTATCAGACAGCGCAAGAACGGTTTTTATGGGCACATGTCACTGCCATCGTATTGAGTGAAGCAGCGTTAAAAAAAGGAATGGGTGGTGTCTTTGATGGCTTGACACGTTATTATGAATTCCGGCCAACTCCATGGATTTTCGGGACAAAGGACTCCATGATTGATATCCTCTCTGCAGCTGGTTTTTTTAGTCAAAACTCATTAAATACGATTCTGCATAGTCCGGAAAGTTCTTATGAACAAAGCTCTACCATTAAGCCGGTAAAGTTATATCAATTTGCGCGGGATTTTTTTGAACCTGGCCGCACCACTTACATCCCTTCGCTCGCCATCAATGACAAACAATGGAAGAAAAATAAAAAGAACGACGCGAAATTAGAAATCGATGGAGCGTTTTTTTTAGACAATCAAAAGTACAAAGGACATTTTCCTTATGAGAAATTAAAAGGAATGCGCTGGCTGAATCCGCAGACCGTACGAGCTTCCATACTTTTGCCAAACGGAAAAAGTCCCGAATTTCTTGCGGTACTTGAAGACCAAACGGTAAAAATCGTACCTGAAAAACAAAACGGCCATTTTCGCTTTACGATTCGCTACCTTGCCAATGGTGTTGTGAGTAATCGCATGAAGAACAATACAATCAATGTGGCCGCTATGGAGGAATTCGTGAAAAAGGGGATCATAACGGAGGTTAGGCAATTATATCAATTAGGCTTAAAACATAAGATTGATTTTTTCAACTTAGAACACCAGCTTTACAGAAAATATCCTTCCGATTGGAAAAAGCTAAAAGATCAGAATACTTTGCTCCGTCAAAATAGTATAAAGTCAATTGAAGTGCACATTACGCTGGAGCATTCAGGTTCATTTAAAAATCGGAAGATCATGATTCGGGAATGATGGTTATTGAATTGGTTAGTCTTCTCCCTCACTTCTTCTTGAGTCAAGTGCTGGTTAGCTTAACAAGAAAAAACTGCCGTTGCCGTTAACTCAAGTTCATATCTAAGTAATCTTATTCAGTTTAACTCCTTTATTCGACCGGGTTCATGGCTATTCCGCCTGCTCGATCGTTTATAGCAGGACCTCAACCACAACTTGACCAATTTACGGAATCAATTTATTGGGAGTACATTCATCTGTTAGTTAATATGGCATGATGAGCTATGCAAAACAAATAGGTTCAAAAATGGAAAAATTTATTGAGGGCGAGTTAGGTATTCCTGTCAAAGAAAGACTCCGGCTGTTATTTGGTGCCTGAAACCACCGAAAATATCCCCCATCCTATGGCTGGGGGATTAACCTTTTTCTATCGAGACTAATTCTCAAATTGCTTGTCTTCCCATGGTCTAAAGGAAAACGGAATTCCGACCTTTCTAGCCGTCAATTCATCATAGGAAACTAAATCCTTTTTTGACAACTCTTTCAAAGAGCGTTTACCCATTGATCTTAATGCCATTTTCATTTCTTCAGTACAAGCTGTTAGGAATTTCTCCGCTGTTTTTTCCCCTACATCGGTTTTAAATTGATCCTTGAACTTGCCGTCATACCAAATTGCTTGTGTAGGTGGTTCGAATGGAAGGGCATTTAATACTTGATCGTGTGCAAGAGCAAACAGCATGGCGGTGCCTACATATACAGCGTCGGCTCCTAGTGCAAGCACTTTTAAGAAATGTCCGGGGACTAACATGCCTCCTGATACGATTAAACTAATTTTCCCCTTCATCTTTCTTTTTTCTAGATGGTTCACAGCTCGCACTACAGCATGTAATGTCGGGATTCCAAAATCATCAAACAATATAGGCGGTGCCCCGTGCATGCCTGCTTGTCCGCCGTCAATGGTAATAAAATCAACCCCCATATAGAGTAAATGATCAAGATCTTCTTCAATTTTCCCACCTGCGCCAAGTTTGACACCTATGGGGACTCCACCTGATCGTACCCGAAGTTCATCCACAAGTTGTTTTAAATCTAGCAATGTTTGATCTTCGAAAAAGTTTTCATAAATGACTGCTTCTTCATTTTCCTTAAGTCCCATTACTTCAAGAGCACGGCCTGCTAACCTTTGTGGCGGAACTTTTTCGCCCATACCCGCTAAAGCGCCCTGTCCTAATTTAATTTCAATCATATCAGCACGCTTCAATAAGTGATCTTCCTTTGCCCAATCTGTTTTAGCAATTTGTAAAATATACTTTCCGGCAGCGTTTAATTCTTCGGGTAGAATTCCCCCTTGACCAGAGTTAATCGCAGTTCCTGTCTTATTTGCTGCTTTAGCCAAAGAAAGTCTAGCTTGTTCACTAAGTGAAATCCCAAAGCCCATTCCACTGATCATCAATGGAATTTCAATTTTCATTGGCTTTTTTGCCATTGGTCCAATGGTAACGGTAACATCTACCTCATCCACACCATCAATGGGAAATGGTGATGTTTGTGCCGGGATAAAAGTAATGGGTTCCAAATGCGGCCATTTTTTTGCAGAGCCGCCGAGCGGGCGAAAAAGGACAGTTCCCGTTTCTGCCCGTAAGCTATTTTCCAGCACATTTTGAATCCCCATATGCCGAAGGCCTGGTAGCAGTTCCATAATATTTTCTTGATAACTGTCAGATAATATAATTTTACCAGCCATTTTCACGATTCGTTTCATAATCCAGCGCCAACCAATAAGCATGAATAGAATTATGACAAATAATAGGGACATTAGTGCAAAAGTCAAATAAAATAAAATGTTCGCCATAGTCAGTTCTCCAATTGTTTTTCTTCCCATGGATCAAAGGAAAACGGAATTCCCACCATTTGGGCAGTCAATTCATCATAGGATACCAGATCCTTATTTGATAACTCTTTTAAAGAACGCTTACCCATTGCTCTTAATGCCATCTTGATTTCTTCTGTACACGATGTTAAGAATTTCTCTGCGGATTTTACCCCTTCTTCAATCTTAAATGTATCCTTGTATTTCCCTTGATTCCAAACAACTTGTGTTGGCGGTTCAAACGGAAGGGCATTCAATGATTGCGGATGTGAAACAGTAAATAACATAGAGGAGCCTACATATACTGCATCTGCTCCAAGGGCGAGCACTTTTAAAAAATGCCCGGGTACTAGAAGTCCTCCAGAAGCAATTAAACTAATCTTACCTTTCATGTTTCTCTTTTCTAGATGATTAGCAGCCCTGACAATCGCATGCAGAGTTGGGATTCCAACGTCGTCAGATAAAATAGGGGGGGCACCGAGTGTGGCAGCTTGTGCTCCATCAACTGCAATATAATCAACACCCATATAGATTAAATGATCAATATCTTCTTCAATTTTCCCGCCAGCCCCCATTTTTACGCCAATGGGAACACCACCTGTTATACTCCGAAGCTCATCAACAAGTTCTTTCAAATCATCCAGCGTTTGATCTACAACAAAATTATCATAAATCACGGCATCCTCGTTTTCCTTTAACCCCATCAGTTCACGGGCACGACCCGTTAAATTATTAGGAGAGATTTTCCCGCCTGTGCCGAATAATGCGCCTTGTCCCAACTTAATTTCGATCATATCGGCCTGCTTAATTAATTCTTCCTCCTTTGACCAATCTGTTTTGGAAAACTGTAAAATATATTTTCCGCTGACATTGAGTTCCTCAGGCAAAACGGCCCCCTCACCAGAATTAATGGCGGTTCCAACATTATTCGCCGCTTGTGCCAATGAAACTCTCACTTCCTCACTGAGTGCAATCCCATAGGCCATGCCGCTGATCATTAACGGGATTTTTATTTTCATCGGTTTTTTTGCTTGGGGCCCAATGGTTACTTCTACATCAACATTTTCTTCACTATCAATCGGAAAGGGTGATGTTTGGGCAGGTATAAAGGTAATCGAATCTAAATGCGGCCATTTCTTTGATGAGCCAAGCGGACGGTGGAGAACATCGCCTGTTTCTGCCCGCAGGCTATTTTCGAGCATATTTTGAATGCCCATATGCCGGAGACCGGGCATCAATTCCATCACATTTTCTTGATAACTGTCTGTTAAAATAATCTTTCCCATTTGCTTCACCATCCGCTTCATGATCCAACGCCAGCCAAAAAGCATGAATATAAAAATGGTAAAAAAAAACGCAACGATCCCAAAGGTCAAGTAATATAAAATATTCGCCATCGTTATTTCTCCAAAATCTAAATAGTTTCAAACAATACTATTATATTCCAAAAAATGCTAATTCTATAAATATCATGATGATACTAAGAAAATATTGGAGCAAGCTTTAAAAACTATGTATTTATAACAGCAAAAATATCATAATAAAAAATAAAAATTTATTGATAATCAATAAATTTCATGTTACATTCACATTAACAATAAATATGTGAGGTGCTGTTTATGAAACAGGTATCAACACTCTTCTTAAAGATAGCTGTTATTCTTATTGGAATCCCAGTTCTTGCTTTGTGCATATTTTTGGTTCCTGAGTTAGGGAAACTTGCTACAAAATTGCTTCCAGGGTTTGCTTCTATAAAATATCTCGTCTCCATCGTTTTTTACGCATCTGCGATCCCTTTTTACTTTGCTTTGTATCAGGCTTTCAAACTATTACGCTATATTGACAAAAATATTGCTTTCTCCGAATTATCTGTAAAGGCATTAAAGAATATCAAATACTGTGCCATAACCATCAGTTGTTTACATGTGCTAGTCTTGCCGCTCTTCTATCTCTTTGCGGAGAAAGACGACGCCCCTGGTGTCATCTTTGTCGGAATGGTTGTACCTTTTGCTTCCATGGTGATCGCTGTCTTTGCAGCTGTTCTTCAAAAACTGTTAAAAGAAGCGATTGATATCAAATCTGAAAATGACTTAACGGTCTAGGTTTGTATTACAATTCATTTGTGAGGTGTTTTTTATGAACCGATGGGCAACTTTTTTCCTAAAGGGAGTTATTATTCTGATCGGAATGGTGGTACTTGGTTTGTGTATATTTTTGCTGCCTGAGATAGCCAGTAGAGATGCAGAAGCGCATCCAGAGACTGCTTACTTGCAATATCCCTTTTTACTAGCTGCTTATTTATTCTCTACGCCCTTTTTCATCGCGTTGTATCAAGCATTTAAACTTTTAGTTTACATTGATAAAAACAATGCTTTCACGGAATTATCATTAAGGGCATTGAAGGTAATCAAACGCTGTACTATTACCATCATCGCATTTATTGGAGCTGGAATAATTTCTGTAGTTATTTTGAGTGCAGGTACAGGTGAAGACATAACTGGTATTATAAGCTTGGGATTTATGCTCACTTTTGCTTCAAGCATAATCGCAACCTTTGTTGGCGTCCTCCAAAAACTTGTAAAAGTAGTGGTTGATATAAAATCTGAAAATGATCTAATAGTGTGAGGTGAAAACCATGTCGATCATAATTAATATTGATGTGATGCTGGCTAAAAGGAAAATGAGCGTAACGGAGCTTTCGGAGAGGGTCGGAATTACGATGGCAAACCTTTCTATCTTGAAAAATGGAAAGGCCAAGGCGATTCGTTTTTCCACTTTAGAGGCTATTTGCAAAGCATTAGAATGCCAGCCTGGAGACATTTTAGAATATAAAAGTGACCAAGATACTTAAGAATAATAGACAACAAATTTCTTCGACGGTCTGCAAACTGAATAGAAAAAAAGCGAAGGCAGCTTGGTTGGACCGCCTTCGCTTATACTTAATACTAAGGAAAACACCAATCAAATCCCCATTTCCAAATAAGATTAATACAATAGTACTATCTAAACCCATTTTCTCATGAGAAACACCTGCCTTTAAATGAGGCATGAGAACCGTGCGAGACTACTGAAAAATACATACAAAGAAGCTAGAGTGGTCTTCTTTTCTTGGGTTGCACGGGCAAAATAAGTGGCTTATTTTTACCGGAGGGACACTTTTATTTTGCTCGCTGGGCAGCCCAAACCCTCTATTGAGGATTTCCTGCTTACTCATAAAATTTGCGAGCAAATTGTAAAGTACATAGATCCCGAGGTTTAAAAAAACAAAAACCGTCCTCGCCTGCCCACAGACGGGGATAGTTTTCCCCCAACATCAACGACCAATCCCTATTTGTTGAATAATCAAGAGAAGACTGGTGTACAGCATCATTTCTTATTAAACGATCCTCCCCATTACTTGAAAAAGAAATTTCCTACATATAAAAATTACATTTTTCACTATTGGTACTGTCAAATAAAGACTATTTTATAAAAGTACGATACATACTATTTCCGTTAGGAGGAATGCATTGTGAAAATGGAACATGTGGGAATTATGGTCAATGACATGGACGAGTCTTTAGCGTTCTATCAAAACATCCTCGGTTTAGAATTAAGAAATAGAGAGTGGTTAAATGACACTGTTGAGCTTGCCTTTTTATTTTTTCCAGAGCAGAAGAGTGTAGAGATTGAACTTGTCTACGGCGGCAAGGTGGAAAACGAAGGAATCGTGAACCACTTGGCCTTTACTGTTGAAAACATTGAAGCTGAACTCGTACGCCTTAAAGAAGCAGGCGTCAAATTAGTAGATGAAGAACCTCGAAGCATTTTAAATGATACAGTTAAAATCGCCTTTTTCCAAGGTCCGAATGGTGAGAAGCTAGAATTGGTAGAAAGATAAGTCAATATAGCAATAGGAGAGCGATAAAAAAAGGATTTTTTTAAATCTCAAGAGTGATTATGTTGAGTGGTCCGCCGCACTCTTATTTATTTAAAAAATTGTTTATTCACCTAAAACAAACCTGCTCTTTTGTTCAATAAGAAATGGAGGTGCTTCAGCTACCTCCGTTGTTAAACTCAAGCACCCGTTAGCACAATAAGATAAGCCGCCATAATGACAGCCTAGATCTTCAACTCTTGCACCCTTAAGTTCAAGTAGGTGCTAGTGCAACTTTTATTTATTCATCTTCTCCTGCATCTATTTTCCAGCTATTTTGCAACTTCCGGATATAAATGATCTGACCAATGTGATATGCGTTATGAGTTGACACATTTCCGATTATTGCCCACCATTTCACGTTTCCAGGAAAACCATTAACATCACTCTCAACTTTTTCTTCAGTTAATAACTCTTGCCAATGTAAAAGCACCTCTAATAGTTGTTCTTTTAAGTTAGCAAAAGTATGATTTTCAGGAATAATAAAGCTGTTATTATTATTTCCTATGGGAAGCACAGCATCAACGTGAGATTTTTGGTACCTTGTTTGCCATGTTTGATTCCAATATAGTAGATGCTGCACAATTTCAGCAATACTATTACTTTCTTCGTTTGGCTTCCAAAATGCATGTTCCTCAGACAATCTTTCTACTGAATCTGAAAATGGTATGTACCAACTAGGATCATTAGCATTTGCCAACAACTGATCCGATAAAACATCTTTTGCATGAACCATAACCGACACTCCTAATTTTTATATACTGTTTTTTCTAAATATTTATACAACGTCATCATATTATGTTCTACATAGTATATTGAATGTCCTGTTTTTAAACTAACCCCTTTAGCATTCCTGTAGATCGTTATTTTTCGATTTTGAAAAAATAGGGCTACTCAGTAAGATATGAGTATAGACACCACTCCAACTCACAACTTTAGGAGGAACCTTACTATGAAGTTAGCTTGCCTAACTCTTACAAGTTTAGTGAGACTAACAGCAAGCTATTTAACAATTTCTAATTGGTGTATAATTGTGAAGAAATTGTATTTTAACGGGGTGGTAATGAAAATGAAGATTTTGTTTGATGAAACTTACACTTCAAATGATGGAAAGCGAACAAGCAGGAATATTTGGTATGGAGATGCTGATATAACTGTTGATGGTGAATATGGAAAAAACATTAATCTTAATGAAGATTTTATGGATAATTTATGTGAAATCATAAAAAATGACTTATCTAAAAATGCAGCAAATAAGCCTACTGAAACTAACTGGTATATTTATGGAAGTGGTGTAACTCAGGACACTATTGGGGACAATATCCGTCCGACAATTATGGTTCGTGAGAGGTCTGACGAGTTTTTAACTAATTTTAATATCAGTGACCACGATTTTGCTATAAATATTGATGCTATTCTGTTGTTTAAGGCGGATTTTGAAAAACGTTTAGCTAGTAATTGAGGAGTAATATCACTATAGCATTTTCAAACTATAAGGGGATGATTTCATAATGAATTCATTCTCCTTTTTCATCTGGTGTGATTCTTTTTGTGTGGAGGAAAAGGACATTTAAAAATACAGATTGTGAATAATTACACTTAAATTAAATTGCTCCGTTAGTGAAAAAGCGACTGCCCTTATTGAACAATCGCCCCGTCTGTTTAATAATAACTATTGAATTTATATTACAACTTCCTCAATAATTGAATTTCCAACAGTTTTTTCAACATCAAGCCATTTACATTTCTCAAATAGCCTAATTCGCCCATTAGCCAGGATTTCAGGAGTTGAAAAACATTCTCCTCCTCTAATTTCATTTTTTATATTAATGTGATTATACCTAAACTCTAAACAACCATCTTCATTAACAATACCAATTAGTAATCCTTTGACGATTTCTCCTCCACTGTACGATGCTGAGATAATTTTCCCTTCTTGCTTATATCTAAAAGTTGTTTTTGAAGATACTTCGCCGTTAGCAGTATTATCAATTGATACAAATGTACGATTGTTATAATTTATCATATTTTTTCTCCCCTAATTTCTTGTCCTAAATACATTCTTATTTATTCTTGTTCATATGAACTCCAAGGATAAAGTTGACAAGTTTCCTTCGTTAAGAAATAAAACAAGTTAAATAAAATTAGCCGCCATCGTTGCTTCCAGACACAACATTTTATGATACTTTTACCATGAAATAGGCTTTTTAACTAGTAACAAACACCTAATTGTAATCATATTTTGTTGAAGAGAGTACACGTAGTATCTCTTAATAACACATTGCTGACATAATTTCTTCATTCAAATCTCTTGTTAAGTGTCAGTAAAACCTAATTATTAAATATACAGAGGAGGTAAAAATGTTCAATTTTCATAATGAACTTCAAACTTTGGGAATGGGTAATTTCCACGTTGGTCCGTTAATACCTATGGATCCTCGGAGTCAGGACCCGCGAATATTTGTCGGTATGCCTTGCGGCGGCATGATGTGCGGCGGCATGATGTGCGGCGGCATGTTGTGTGGCGGCATGATGTGTGGCGGCATGATGTGCGGCGGCATGATGTTTATTTAGTTGTTTTTGGAGGATGGTAAATTTCATCAAAAAAATGTTTTTTATGAAAAGAAGTTCATGTTTTTATTAGGTCAAATTTAATGTCAAACCAATGGGTGGAGGATACACTTTACCTTTTTAATTTTTCATTCATGATTTCTTAATAGAACTCAAAATGACGTGTATTAGCACACGTCATTTTTGTTTGGACCTATTTTATTTAGAGCTGATATCCGCCATTTCCTTAGGTTAGTTGGTTAATCATTAGACAATTCTTCCGGCTTATTTAATTGCTGCTGACGGTCATTTATACTACGGTTTGAAAAACTAGGGAGCGGGTTTTCTTCTTTCCGCACTCGTCTTTTATTTAGCCATTCCCGAATACGTCTGCGCAACCTTGACCTCTTTTTCAATATATATCTCCCCTATCACCTTCACATTTTCCTTGGGCAATCCACCGGGTTAACATCATTTGAGTTTCACTAGTAGTATATGTTTTCATTTTAACAGGTTATGGGGAAATTTGTTAAATTTATTTGTATCTTATTGTACGGTCTGCAAACTGCAGATTAAAAAAGCGAAGGCGGCTTAACACTGCACCCTAATCATTAACACAACAATAATCGGGATACAGTTCTATTTTGATTTGTTCCTCATGGTTATTTGTTTACTAATCTCGTCTCGAAAACTGGTCATTATATACATTTGGGAAAATGAAAGATTACATATTTTCTAGTCAATGATAATTAAAATGCTTCTATTAATATGCAACAAAGAAGCAACATGATGGCCCGGGATCATAAAAAACACCCCCTAGAGCCATTTGACGCTTTTAATTATTCATTACAATCGTCTCCTTTATTTTTTTAATTAAAAAGGCCTGCCTTTTGATTTGTATAAGGCAGTCCTTCGTTTGTACAATCGGGGGTTTTTGTTGTTTTTTGTTAACCTTTTTCGGACAATTCCTCTTTGTTTTTAACCGTTTTTGTCCGAAAATACCCCTCGTTCGGACAGTTCCCTAGTTTTTTCAGCAGATTTGTCCGAAGCTACCCTTCGTTCGGACAATTCCTCTGGATATTACACCAGTTTTGTCCGAAGGTGGTTGAAAAGTGATGCATAAGAACCGTCCCCATGCATCACTTAATGCAGCAATTCTCGTAACTCCTGTGCAATCCTGCGGTTTGTATTGATCACTTCTTCGACGATGCGTTTGCTTTCGGGGTCCAGGTCTCCCTTTACGAGTTCTTCTGAATACTCAACGCCATATTGCTCCATTCCCTTTAAAGCATCCTGGATGATCCCCTCTGTTTCATTGGGGACCATCATCTTATGCATGTAGGTTTTCAGCTTGCCTGAGACTCCTTCACTATCTGCGGGAACTCCGTGTAAATTTTGAATCCGTTCGGCGAGAACTTTGGTCGATTGCTTCGCCTCTTGCTGCAGGGACTGAAACTTCTGCTTTATGGCTGTTTCCTCCAGCTTTTGGATATGATGTTCAAAAGCGTGAATTCCCATATAGGTTCCTCTTAATAATGTGTTTAATTCCTCAATGACTACCTCTTCTTTGTCCATTCGTTTCACATCCTCAAGGTTTATTATGAAGCGTGTGAGAGGTTTTATCCTATCTTTTGTTGTTTCGAATTAATCCACAAAAATATTATTATGTCAGTATAATTCCATGCTTGTCCATTTCACTCATACTCGTTTCAGCATAGCATGTACTATCCCTTAGATAAAAGGAGGTGATACATTTATGTCTGACGGACATGGAATGGGCACATCTTTTGCTTTAATCGTAGTACTTTTCGTCCTATTGATTATCGTTGGTACACAGTTTATGAGAGGGTACTAAGCTTAGAATCAAAATTGTAACGACTCATTTTAAGGATAGAAGCGTCGATAAGCGCTTCTATTTTTCTACATATATAAGGAAAAAAGTTTGTACTAATTTTTTTATTATACTTTTCCTTAAAGAACCATCATTTATTCGTTCTTCCGACGGGAACAGTGAGTTCAGATATGCCGTTTGTTAAGAGGGACATGCATAATAATTTGCGTCCCCATTCCCATTTCACTCGTTGCACGGATTTTCCCGCCATGTAATTCAATAATCCACTTGGCAATGGAAAGTCCAAGACCTGTACCTTCATATTTTCTAGTCCTCGCTTTATCACCTCGATAAAAGCGGTCAAATATCAAAGGTAGGTCTTCTTTAGAGACCCCTTCCCCTGTATCAGCAATGACAATATGGGCATTAGATCCTTTTACATTGCATTGAACGGTAATTTGCCCGTTATCGGGAGTATATTTCAATGCGTTATCTAAAATAATCATAAATAATTGATAAAGCCTTTCCTTGTCTCCTAAAATTTCTACTGGACTTTGGATATTAGAGATCAGGTTTATGCCTTTTAGCTTGGCCAATTCCGAAAAGTCTTGAACCACTTTATTTAATAAGGTATCTAATTGAACTGTACTAAAGATCATCTCCAGCTGATTAGAATCAGATCGCGCTAATGTAAGAAGCTCGGAAATCATTTTCGTCATATACTTAATTTCACTAATAGATTGTGAGATATTTTCACTTTCTTCCTCAATACTGCTTTTAGGGTGCCGAAACAAACGTTCCAAATTCAGCTTCATAACAGCAAGAGGTGTACGTAATTCATGTGAGGCATCTGCAACAAACTGAGATTGTTTGTTCCATGCCAATTGTATTGGCACTAATGCTCTATTTGCTAAAAAGAACCCTGCTAGAATGGCTACAACAACGCTTATTACACTTCCAAATTCAATAAATATTAAAAGATGTTCCAACATTTCTCTTTCACGTTTCAAATTATAAATTAATTGTATTCTTTCAACATATTTTGTACTGCCATTGATGCTTATTGAATTATGAATTGGAATGTTAATCGTTCGATAATAGAAACTTCCAATATGAACGGTACTTGTTGACTCTGAATTTCTCTCTTTTAACAGTTCAGCTTTAACCTTTTTTGAAAATATATTTTTAGGGATTTCAGCCTGAAGGATATCGTTTTTTCCCCAAAAAAGGAAAATCGTCCGTTGATCATCGTCATTTTCTTCAGGTTTTATAAATTTAGACATATCACCTTTGTGCTCTCTGGTAATATGTTTTTTAGCATGTTGTAATGTTTCATCTACCTGGCTATTTAAACGATATTCCATATAAAAATAAAGGAATGTTCCAAAACTGCCTAATATGATTAAGAGGACAATGGAATTCAATAATACTAATCGCTGCCTTGTCTTTTCAAACATCTTATTCCTCCGTAAGCATATAGCCTACACCTCGTATGGTACGAATGATTTCGCCATATCCAAAAGGTGCTAATTTTTTTCGTAAATAGTGGATATACACATCAACAACCGACTCTCCCGCATCAGATTCAATCCCCCAAACACGATCGTAAATTTGGTCACGCATGAGAATCTTTTCCTGATTTTGTATTAAATAATAAAGTAATTCATATTCTTTTTTAGTTAACTTTAACGTATTCTCCCCAATTGAACATTGCAATAGGTTCGTATCCAAAGTGATTTCACCATAGATAATTTTGCCCTCAAGGCCAATTTTTCCCGCACGCCTAAGGACGGATCTTACTCTTGCTAAAAATTCCTCAGTAGCAAAAGGCTTTACCAAATAATCATCTGCTCCGACATCTAAACCCTTTACCTTATCTGCAACACTATCTTTTGCCGTTAAAATGAGGGTTGGAACATTCATCCCCTTCGCATGCAGCTCTTTAATAAGTGAAATTCCATCTAAACCCGGCAACATGAGGTCAATAATAAGTAAGTCATACATCCCAGATTGGGACATAAATAACCCTTCTTTTCCGTCTGCAGATTGATCCACCTCGTATCCTTCTTCTTCTAAGATTGTTGATACGATTTTTCGAAGAGCCGAATCATCCTCTATGACTAAAATGTGCATAATCTCACCTTATTCCTTATTCTAAAAATTAAAACAATGATTTTAACTATATATTTTATCAAAGAAGTATTTAATTTTTATTAGAAACATTCTTGTTTTTGGAACTTCCCTACAAAAAATTTTTATTGGAAAGAATTTTCATCTTTCTAAGAGAATTTTAAGATTGCCTCATTATACTAATGTTAATCATTAAAAACCAAAAAGAAAAATTTAGGAGGACTTTTAATGGCTAAAATGGATCGAAAGTGGGTCGTTTTGTGTTCAGCGGCGGTTGCTGCTGTTTACGCCACCGGTTATTTTTCTACGGAAGCTGAAGCGACGAAAACGACATTGAGACAACATCCCCCTATCAATATTCAAACAAATGCAGATAACCCAAGTGTGGCTGAATCCAAAAATCAGCCAAAAAAATCATTATATAAAAATGGTACCTTTACGGGCATGGGAGAGAATAGACGCGGTTCGATTGAAGTCGCAGTAACAATCCAAAACGATAAAATTACGGATGTTGAAATTAGCGATTTTGCTATGCATTATTCTGAAAGTGATGTCGTCGGGCTGCCAGATGAAGTTTTACAAAATCAAAATGCACAAGTATCGAATGTTTCAGGGGCAACATACAGTACCCAAGCTTTTCAAGACGCAGTTCAAGACGCACTCTATCAAGCTCAAAATAGTTAGGAGAATAAATGAAAAAAGCGAAATTATTTATGGATACAGTTGTAGAAATACAGGTAGTGATGAATGGAACAGTAACCAAAGAGCTGGTTGAAACAAAAGTGGACAGGGCTTTTGAAGCGTTCCGGAAAGTAGAACAGGCCTGCAGTCGATTTAGTCCTGACAGTGAATTAATGACTGCCTGCCGGGTTATTGAAAAACCGGTACAAATCAGCCCGTTTTTATTTGAACCTCTGAAGTTTGCGTTGGAAATGGCTAAATGGACGGATGGTGAATTTGATCCTGCCATTGGAAAAGCCATGGAGGAGCAAGGATATAATCGACATTATTTAACCGGTAAATCCATAGAAACGCCTTCTGCCGATTCCACAGCTACATTTAGGGATATTATTTTAGATGAACATGACCATACATTATATTTAAACAAACCTCTTGTGATTGATTTAGGTGCGGTTGCTAAAGGGTTTGCCATCGATTTGGCTGCTAATGAACTAAGAGATTTTGAAAGTTTCATGGTTAATGCAGGAGGAGATCTGTTTGCCGGAGGAATGGATTGGAATGGACGCCCATGGAAAGTAGGAATTCAACATCCCATGAAAAAAGATCAAATTATTGATGTGATTGAAATTTCGAATGAAGCAGTTTGTACCTCTGGAAGTTATGAACGAAAGAATACCAACATTCCCGGGATGCATCATATTATCAATCCAAAAACGGGATATTCTCCAAATGATTGCGTCAGTTCCACCATTATTGCGCCTTTTGCCATGCTGGCGGATGCCTTTTCAACCACGGCGTTTTTGTTTGGTCGCGAAAAAGGAAAGACATTAATCGAAAGAGTTGGCTTAAGGGGACTTTTCATTACATCTGATTTACAAATTGTGAGAGTTGGAGGAACACAAAATGACAGCAAAGAAATGGCTTAAAACACCAAAAGGTTATGTGACCTTTGCTTTGATTATTTACCTGTTGATAGCCTCAATTGGGTCTAAAGATATAATGGGTATTAAAAATGCTTTTGTGGCTGTTTTCGTTTCGGTCATCGTGGACATTCTTTGTCGTACAGTGAAAAAAAGAAAATGGAGCATGCCAGATAGTGCCATTATTACTGGGTTAATTATTTCCTTAATCTTAAGTACAACGTCATCTGTAGGAGTCATTACAGCAACGGCTGTTATGGCCATTTTATCCAAGTATCTTCTGGTCTATAAGAAAAAGCCAATCTTTAATCCTGCAGCCATTGGTTTGCTTTTATCTGTCCTTTTTTTTCATTCTGGACAAAGCTGGTGGGGGGCATTCGGAGATCTTCCCGCTTGGACGATAGCGTTTCTTCTAATGGGAGGATACGCCATTACTAACCGAGTAAATAAGTACCCTCAGATTTTTGCATTTTTTGGTACATCTTTTTTACTATTGCTCCTTATCGGTTATTTCAATATTGGAGGCGAAACGGATGCCCTCCGTCCACCTTTTATCAATGCTACGCTCTTCTTTGGCTTTTTTATGCTTACAGATCCGCCTACATCGCCGGGAAAAGATAAAGATCAAGTGATATTCGGTATCCTCACGGCAGTGGCGGGAACGCTCATTTATGGACTTTTTGGAGGATTGACTTATTTGTACATCGGGTTAGTGATCGGAAATTTGTATTCCTTCCTCAAAAAACGACTAGCTTCAAAGGCCTCAATGAGCCGTTCTAATGTAATAAAGAATAGAGGTTTGCAAACTTTCAGATAGAGTGAACTCAATCCGTGGGAATTTTATTACCCCCACACTGATAAATAGGAAATAAGTTTAAAGGGGCTTTTGAGGAGCCCCTATCTGCCATAATATACATTTTAGTTATATGATAGAAACACTTTCATTCACTCTATTTGTTTGTTAATTCCTTCAACGCCTTCTCTACAAATTTGTTCTCAATTACTTTGGACGTATCCAGCTTTTTATTTATACCGCCAACAGAATATAAAAAGTCAGCCTGCTCCTGGTGTGCTTTGCTAAATTCAGCTGTTGCCGGAGACAAAATAGGGTCACTATTTTTCAGAACCGTTTGAATGATTTTCACGTCCACCTTCTGGGATTCCGCTATTTCCTTTGCTACGTCGTCAAGGTTTTCGACGTAGTGCCTGCGGACCTCTTCGTATGTTTTTAAAAATAAGACGGTTAAATCGGGGTGTTCTTCGGTAAATTTTGTTCTTGCAATCAGAAAGCTAGGTGCATTTATATTCAAGTCCTCTCCTGATGCTAATACCTTTGCTCCCGTTTGAAAAACTGCAGTCGTCACATATGGCTCCCACACAGACCAAGCATCAATGGAGCCATTATCCAATGCCGGCCGCGCTTCATCCGGCTGGAGCTGAATAATCTCGATATCTTTATCGGTTAAGCCGGCACGATCCAATGCCATGTATAAAAAGTTATAAGCACTGCTCCCTTTTGCGACAGCTATTTTCTTATTTTTTAAATCCTTCAATTCTTTAATGGAGCTTCCTTTCGGTACTAAAATAGAGTTTCCCTTTCTCCCATCAGCTGTAACACCAATGGCCTTAAAATCGACATTCCCTGACTGCCCGGCAATGACTGGTGTACCTCCCACAGACCCAAAATCCAGCCGGCCTGAAGCCAATGCCTCAAAATGCGGCGGTCCGCTTGCAAACTCATTCCATGTAACCTTTACTCCCTCTTTTTCAAATGCTTTTTCAAAGTATTTATGATCTCTTGCATAAGTGAGGATTCCTGTTTTCCCTTGAACCCCTATGTTCACAACAATTTCCTTATTCGCAGCCTTTGATGAAGTTTCAGAATTTGAAGACGATGCTGCGCAGCCGCTTAGTAAAAGTAAAATAATGACGGCTAGTAAGCTATAATATTGCACTAATTTTTTGGACATTTAATTACCTCCATTTAAACATATATGATTAGTCGGATTAAAACCAAAGGTTCCCCGTTACCCCTTGAAATTATCCTGCCATTTTAATAGTCTTTTTTCGAATACTTTCACAATGGAATCTGAAACTTTACCAAATACAGCAAAAATGATAATCCCTACAAACACAATCGATGTTTGCGAGAATTGCCGTGCGTCCATGATGAGATAGCCGATTCCTTCACTGGAGCCCATTAATTCGGCCGCAACCAGCGCCAGCCACGCAACGCCTATGGACAATCGCAATCCTAATAGTATGTTTGGGAGCGCTGAAGGTAAAATCAATCGTGTAATCAGCTGCCAGCGATTAAACTCCAATACTTTTGCCACATCAAACAATTTTGAGTCTACACTTCTGATACCTAAAAATGTGTTCACATAGAGCGGGAAGAATGCCCCTTTTGCAATCAATAATATTTTCGATACCTCACCAAACCCAAACCATAATATGAACAATGGAATGACCGCCAATGTAGGGACGGTTCTAAGCATTTGGATGGTCGGATCTACCGTTTGTTCAATATTCTTTTTAAAACCAACCGCCACTCCGACCAACAGTCCGAGGGTCCCGCCTAATATGAAACCACCTAAAGCCCTCCATAAACTAATTTTAAAATGCTCAATTAAATTACCAGTTAAAACTAAATCAATAAAGGTTGTAAGGATCGCGCTGGGTCTTGGCAATAAAGTCGGGGATATCAGGCCCCAAGCCCCTGTCAGTTCCCAAATGACCAAAATGACAATTGGAAAAATAAATCCTTTTAACATGATGGTTACCTTGCCTAGGTCTCTCTTACTTTTTAAAACTCTCTTTTTTGAGGAGTTTACTTTATCCAAAGATATCGCTGATTGGTTACTCATTTTTGAACCTCCTTTAAATTCCGGCGCTATCGATTAACTCTAACTCTTCCACTTTTTCGAATTCCCTTAACACGAGCTGCCGAAACTCTTGAAAGGACTTGGTTGATTTTTTTCGTGGAAATGGCAAATCGATGTTGATTATGTTTTGAATCGTACCAGGCCGTGCACTCATAATGATGACTTTATTTCCCAAGTAAATCGCTTCATCAATATCATGTGTCACAAAGACCATCGACGTTTTCTCTTCCTTCCAAATATCCAAGAGCGCATCCTGCATATGCGACCTAGTAAACGCATCTAATGCGCCAAAGGGTTCATCCAGCAGGAGAATTTTTGGTTTTCTCAGTAAGGCTCTCGCGATCGAAACTCGCTGCGCCATACCGCCTGATAGTTCCTTTGGATACGCTTTTTCAAATCCCTCCAGCCTGACAAGCTTGATTAGCTTATCTACATTCTGTTTCACTTCACTATTTGTTAATGGAAGGCTAGCCGCAATGTTCCTTTCAACCGTCAGCCAAGGAAACAGTCGAGGTTCTTGAAAAATAACACCTTGCCTGATGCTTGCACCGGTCACCCTTTCTCCATCTAACTTGATTTCACCTGAGTACTCTATATCCAATCCCGCCATTGCTTTTAGGAGAGTACTTTTTCCGCAGCCGCTTGGCCCGATAATCGTAATAAATTCACCATTTTTGACATGTAAATCAATGTTGTTTAAAACATGAGTCACATCCCTTCCTTTTACAAAGGTTTTATTTAATTGGTTAATTTCTAATAGTGTCATAGTAGTCTCCTTTTATTTTTTCAAAATGATTAGCTGGTCTTTCTAGGCCCAGATGGTCTCGTAATGTTCGTCCCGTATATTCTTCTCTGAACAGTCCCCTGTTCTGTAGTTCTGGAATGACCAAATCAACAAAATCCTCCAAGCCGCCTGGCAGATACGGCGGCATAATATTGAAGCCATCCGCTGCACCATTTTCAAACCATTCCTGCAGCTGGTCCGCGATTTGAACAGGTGTTCCTTTAATCTCTCGATGTCCCCTTGCACCCGCCACGCGCTGATATAATTGACGGATCGTTAAATTCTCTCGATCTCCTAAATCCTTAATGAGCTGGAATCTTGTTTTTGCTCCGTTTATATCGTTGATATTTGGTAATTCTGGCAGCGGCTCATCTACTGGATAGCTCGATAAATCAAAGCTAATAAGTGATGACAACAGCCCTACTCCGACTTTTTCCGGAATTAATTCAACTAATTGCTGTTTCTTTTCATTTGCTTCTTTCTCTGTTCTTCCGATGACCGGAAACACACCTGGCATGATTTTCAAAGAGTCTTCCGTTCGGCCATATTTCTTTAACCGGCCTTTTACATCCTGATAAAAGGCTTGCGCCTCACCGATGGTCTGCCAAGCTGTAAAAATGACTTCTGCCGTCTTCGCCGCAAGTTCTTTTCCTGCTTCCGAAGAGCCTGCTTGGATTATCACCGAATGTCCTTGGACTGGTCTTGAGATATTTAATGGTCCTTTTATGGAAAACCAATTACCCTTATGGTTTAAGTGATGCACAAGATTGGGGTCAGCAAATCTCGCAGATTCTTTGTTGATTTGTAGGGCATCATCCTCCCAGCTATCCCAAAGCTTCCTGACCACGTCTACAAATTCTTCGGCTCGTTCGTACCTCAACCCATGCTGCAGATGATGCTCCTTACTGAAATTCAGCGCCTCTTCCTCGCTTGAGGATGTCACCACATTCCAGGCAGAACGCCCTCCGCTAAGATGATCAATAGTTGCGAACTTCCGTGCGAGATGAAAAGGTTCATTGTAGGTTGTGGATGCAGTGGCTGCCAAGCCAATATGCTTAGTCACTGCTGCTAGTGAGGCAAGCAGTGTTAACGGATCAGGTCTTACGTTGACGCTCTGCTCAATGCCGACGCCATTTCGGTCATTTACCGCATAACCGTCTGCGAAAAAGATCATATCAAATTTGCCGCGTTCTGCTGTTTCTGCCAGTTCCCTATATAAATCGAAAGATAGAATCTGTTCTGTGGGACTTTCAGGATGCCTCCAAGATGCTACATGATGGCCTGGAATCATAAAAAATGCCCCTAAATTCATTTGACGCTTTTGATTATTCATTACAATCGTCTCCCTTTTTTACATTATTTTTTTATATAAAAAGGCCTACCTTTTGAGTTGTAAAGGCAGGCCTTCGTTTGTACGATCGGCGGTTTTTGTTGTTGGGGCTCTTCGTTCGGACAGTTCCTCTGCTTTTTTCACCGGTTTTGTCCGTAGCGATCCTTGGTTCGGACACTTCCCCTTCTTATTTCACCAGTTTTGTCCGAAGTGACCCTTGGTTCGGACACTTCCCCTGCTTTTTTCACTGGTTTTGTCCGTAGGAACCCTTGGTTCGGACACTTCCCCTGCTTTTTTCACCGGTTTTGTCCGAAGCGACCCTTGGTTCGGACACTTCCCCTGCTTTTTTCATCAGTTTTGTCCGTAGGAACCCTGCTTACGGACACTTCCCCTGCTTTTTTCACCGGTTTTGTCCGTAGGAACCCTGCTTACGGACACTTCCTCTGCTTTTTTCATCAGTTTTGTCCGTAGGAACCCTGCTTACGGACACTTCCTCTGCTTTTTTCATCAGTTTTGTCCGTAGGAACCCTGCTTACGGACACTTCCTCTGCTTTTTTCATCAGTTTTGTCCGTAGGAACCCTGTTTACGGACACTTCCTCTGCTTTTTTCATCAGTTTTGTCCGTAGGAACCCTTCTCATGATTTTTAATGAAGTCATTTAGTTTTTTCATTAGTCCTCCATGACCAAATCTTAAAAATTTAGTTGATTGGGTTTTATTTTCCTGGTAGGCAAAATCCAGAAATGCTAATATAAAAATCCTTCTAGGTGCAATCTGAACAATACCATATTCGAAAAACCAATCATCAATCATGTTATACACCCCGCGATTAATACGGTATTGCTGGTTGCATTTATGAAAGAAGTGAAGGTCTGGAAGATTTAAAAAATGGTTTGTTATTAAATTGTTATTCTCGGCTGACAATGATAAATCCAGATTGTTTATGGTGTTCTTTTGCATTTAATTTAAATACCTCCTATTCTCATCAAATTCAGCCTAAACCAAGATTTTGGTTGCTGATATTTAATATAGTAGCTTCGACGTTTTTCGGGATGGTCTTTGTTGTTGCGTGCTGTTTAGTCCAGGCAATTAATAAAAATAAATACAGGATTAAGATGACTAAAATGAATTTGTTTACGTGTGATTTCATTGGTATACCTCCAAGAAATTCTTTTTTGGTATCCAAAAATTTGTATTAATTAATGGCCACTACCTTCTCCAGCAATTCCAGTACTGCTGATGCCAGCCGTTCTTCGAGTTGCGGATCGACAAATTTGATTTCATCACCTGTATAGCTAATCTGTGCGTCCACTATATAAACACCTTGTGGAATTTCCCGTGCTCCCAATGTTGAAAATAAGGGTTTAAATGTATATTCCAGTGTTAATAGATGTGCAAGGGTACCACCCGATGCAATCGGCAGCACTGTTTTGCCAGCAAGGCCTTTCTCAGGAATCAAATCAAAAAAGCTTTTTAAAATCCCGGGGTAACTTGCTTTATAGACCGGACTTACTACAATCAATGCATCCGAATCCTCCACCAATTTTTGGGCTTTATTGATTTCTGGATGGCTAAACTGTGCGTGAAGCAATGCTTCTGCGGGCAGGTCCCTAACGGACAGGTGCTCTACCTTTGTTCCCTTTTTAACTAGGATGCGGTCGATAAATGAAGCAACGGCGGCGGTACGTGAAACGCTCGTTGGACTTCCAGAAATAATTAAAATGTTTGTCATCAATATCTGCTCCCTCTTTTTAAAAATTTAAAAATAAAAAGGCCCCTAACTCTAATAATAATTAAGGACCTTCAGATGCCTGATCGGTCATATTTATTATGCCATTTGATTAACCCTAGATTCGTATGTGGATGGCAGGTTTGTATAAATCGCCTATATTCATTCTCCAATTCCGTAAGTGATAATTCAAAAAGATGTTTATCAGCTTTCTTATAAACGTTAAAAGCAATCAATTTATCTATTAATCTCTGCCGCCTTTGTTCCACCGCTTTCCTTAGAAGGTTCCCCACTTAAAACACCCCTTATATTTAGTTAATGTAGACAAAAAGGCCTTGCAATGTTTAATCATGTGATTTCAACATTGCAAGGCCTTCAGTAGACTGATCGAACCTTTACTATTCCGATTGGGTAACTTTGAATTATAATTTATCAGCATTTTCCATCATTGTCAACTACAAATTAATGCACGAGGACGGTTCTCGTGCATCATTAATCGAGAACCATCCACAACGGTCACTATAGTCTAAACTAAAACTTTTTTTTCAATAATTTTCTCTATATATGTTTGTGAGCTCTTGATGATTTCATCCCTGTCATAATCCATCGATGCCACATGATAAGAATGATAAAGTGTCACCACTTCTTTATGAGTAGAACCAATATGGTTGAATATATAATCTGTGCATTCGTGAGGAACTACATGATCCTCGAGCGATTTAAAGCAAAGGATAGGCTGTGTGATCGTTGGGATGATATCAGGTGTTTTCTTCATGAGCGCTTGGAGTTCATGAATGGACAGAAGCGGGACTTTGTTATAGGTTATTTCATGAACACCTTGTAATCTTATATCCGGCGAACCCTCAGGAAGAAATCTTGGTTTTGATTTCCCAACCAAATATTCATAGTCTGGTAAACTTAAAGCAGCGTTTATGGTAACGACTCCCTCTATGTCTGCATATTTATTTGCCAGCCAGAGTGCTAATGCCCCTCCCATCGATTGACCGATGACAAAAATAGTGGAGCAGCGTTCCTTTAAAAACTTGTAACCTGCTTCCAGAGCTGAAAACCAGTCATGATGCGTAGTATTCTCTAGGTCCCGATAATGTGTTCCATGACCTATTAACCTTGGGGCATAAACCGTATAACCAAGTTTGGCAAATTCTTGTCCCAAGTATTGCACACTTTGAGGAGTGCCCATAAATCCATGGGAAATTAAGATACCAGTATCGTTCCCTTCTATAAAAAATGACTCCGCTCCAGCCAAAACAGGATATTGTTCTTTCATCCCGCGTCCCCTCCTTAAACGATCATTTCCGTTTTTCTAATTAACAGGATTATAATTCATATTATCCCTACCTGTCAACTAGGAATTATGAAACATGGGGACGGTTCTCGTGTCTCAAAATGTTATAATCATCCTCGAGGGGCTTATTCTAACCCTCTTTCCTGAAGTCTCATTTCATACATATTTTATTTCACTGAAGGAAGCACAATAATGAATATCTATACCCTTCCATCAGGAATGTAGAGAGAATAATGAAAAAATTACATTCAGTTCAAGAGGTAATGGAAAAAAATAGAGTGGCAGGATATTGATTTCAAAAAAAGAAAGTTAAAGCCAAACGAAATAACTAGATGCAGGCATCCTTTGTACGGGGCAATTCAAAAAGGGGTGCTTTTTTCTTCGGATATTCTACAACTATCGGCAACGACAACGAGCAACAACCAAAGTTACTACTAGCGAATTATCTGTTTATGTACGATTCTTTGTCCAATATAATAAACTGTAAAGAGATGCCCCTGCGAGATTTGCAGGGACACATCTTTTCAAAAAATTTTTCCGGAAATTTTTAAATAACAACAGCGCCGACACAGTTAAAGCAGCTAAAACCGCCGCAACGAAAGCCCCCACAGTGAAAACCTCCGCAGTGAAAACCTCCGCAATGAAAACCTCCGCAGCGAAAACCTCCACAATGCATCCCACCATACAGGCGCATATCCAGGCTCTGTGGATTAATTGGTGCTAGCATACCAACTTGAAAAGGATCGATTCCCAAGCCTTGAAGTCCATTTTGAAAATTTTGCATTTTTACCTCCCCTTTATTTTAAACAGATTAAACCCGAAAAGAGAATAAAACAGTAAATTGTCAGTTTTGTGTAAAAACATTAGATAATCTTTTGTACTCTCTTCAACAAATTATGTTTCCTCTTAGGTCCCTGTTCCTAATTAAAGAGCCTATTTCAAGTTTAGGTTTTATAGAATGTTGATAAAGAAACACAATTTATGGATAAGCTAAACCAAGATTCTTGTTTCATTGCTAATAATTTGTAATATGACAAGTTAATTTTTGCTGTTAATCTAAAATGAGGCGACCGTAGCAACCCTTGTGATCAATTAAACTGCTACTTATGTTTTAATAACGATAAATAAAAAGGACTGCCAAAGCAGCCCATTTATTGTTCAACTATCGCACCCGTTCGTTTAAGTGGAAATCTTCACAATCTTTTTTTACCTAACAAAATCTAATCCGTTGATGTGTAGGGGCATATCAAAAAGACACCTTCTTACTAAAGAAAAGCACCCTATAACGTAATTAACATTAAACTTCTTGATTTCTTTATTTGAGGGTGAGAATAAACTCCTCCACATCTTCGCCACGTGCATTAGAGTACCCACTGTCCTCACCAGTAATCACGAATCCACATTTCTCTAAAACCTTAAGAGATCCGGCATTATCTTTCGCAGCACGAGCATAAAGAGGACGAATTGTAATGTGTTTTAGAAATTCCCTTATAGCTTTGGTTGCGATTCCTTTGCCCTAATATTCCTTTCCAATCCAATAGCTAACTTCTCGTTCTCTAAACTGCTCGAATTGTGAAATATGCCCAACCACATGATCTTCGTAAATGATTGTCTGCTTCATAATGTTCTGATCCACAAGAATTTTGTTCCAGTGTGTCATGAAACGATCCCAATCACTTGGATCTTTACTCGTAAAGGCAGCCATATGGTTCGCTTCACGGTCCTGTTGGTGCGTGAAAAAAATAGGAAGGTCATCTTCAATCACCAGATTCCATAACTCACCTCTAAAGTTTAATCTTTAATATTTCCGCCCCTAATCGGTAAAAACAATACCACTGTCCGCCCAGTTCTTTCTTTGCTTGCTTGGCTCCGGTGAAAACATTTGTACCATAATTTTGGTCTCGTCAATTTCAATTTTTCCGAAATGATAATCCACCTTTTCTAAATGAAATCCATAGTAATTCAGGTAGGCTTGAAGATCAGGGGTTATCTCAACGGGGGTTTGGAAATTGATTTTTTGTTCGAATCCTACCAATCGTTCTAGAACTTTATGTATTTCTATTTTGCTGTTCATAGCCGTGATCCTTCCATTACATAATTTATGATTAGTATTGCTATATGTAGATCAATTTATAATAAAGGAACATGAAGAAGGCATGTGATACACTCTCGAAAGATGTTTTCCCTAGATTAGGAAATGGCTTTTTATTAAGCTAATTGTTTTAACTCTCTTAAAACAGTAGCAATTATTCTAAAAGACTAGAATTCACGAATTAAAAGGAGCCGTTTTGAGTTCAGACTTCTTATTGATTGTATTGAAAAAATGAAACCTTCTTAGTAGTGAATAAAAGTATTGATTTACTGAGTGAATTGAACATGTCTTTTTTAGGTGATTAAAGAAAAAATCCGCCTAAAGCAAAAAAAACATCGGCAAAACCGATGTTTTTCTAATTGTATTATTTTGAAACACTTTGTTGTTCAGTTTTAGGGAACAGTGGAATTCGGTTGTAAGTGCTAATAATTATCCGTGCAATTGGTTTAAATACAGAACTAAATGCATATACAAATCTACTTGTAATTATTGCTACAATAACGCTTGCTAGTACATCAAAAGGGTAATGATGCCCTACATATACACGAGAAATTCCAGTTAAAATAGCAAATAAGAGCATTCCAAATCCAATTTTACGATGCTTTCGCCATAATACCGCAAGTGCAAGAGAAAATGCACCTGTTGAATGATCGCTAGGGAATCCCGAATCTTTTGTATGCTGAATCAATAAATTAACGTGATGCGTTACAAATGGACGTGGTTCATAATAGATATGTCCTAAGATAAAATTAATAAATAACCCCAATCCTCCAGTAATTGCAGCAAATACAACTGTATATTTATATTTTTCCTTCCCAATAAACCACATGAGAAGTAAAACTAACGCATAAATAAGCAAGGCATCTTTAGTAACGAAAACCATCAGACCATCTAAAAAGTGGTGATGTCCTGCATTTTGATTAATAGCTTGAAATAATTTGTAATTCATCTAAACCCCTCAATCCCCTTCATCTAGAAATGAAAGTAAAAGATCAAAATTAAAAACGAAACACCCATTAAAAACTGGGCAACTTAAGTATAGCCATTTAAACTTACTGTTTTCTGAATAAAACATTAAAATATCCTTAAAATGAAAAAACAATGGAGCAAATGACTTTGTAACAAAACCTTTTGAAATTGAAGAACTTTTAGCTCGAATTAGTGGCTGTTTACGAAATATAAAATCTTAATTTCATAAATCTCTATAAACAAGAGTCAGATATAAAAAAATGACCAAACTTATGAGGTCATTTTTTTATATCTTAATTATTTAAATGGATAGAAATAAAAAGTTAAAACAGCAACTAAAATTCCTGTAATGACTCCAAAGAACACTTCAGCGGGTTTATGTCCTAACAATTCTTTTAATTTTGCTCTGTACTCTGTTTTCTCTAAATTGGGATCTTTAAGAGCTACAATTAAACGATTGAAATCAACTAGTAATTTATTTAAGACTTCTGCATGATAACCAGCATGCCTTCGAACCCCAGTAGCATCGTACATCACGATTAGGGAAACCATAAGGGCTATTGCAAAATCATTTGAATAAATACCTGAAGTTATTCCAACCGCTGTAGTCAAAGCGATAATTGTAGCTGTATGAGAACTGGGCATACCACCTGTACTAAACATCAATTTCCATTTTAATTCCCTTGATGTTAAAAAATGAATTGGGATTTTTACAAATTGAGCAATTAGCATACCTAAAAGAGAAGCTAATATGGGATAAGATAAAAACATTTTTCCTCCTAATGCTTAAAAAGATATTTAAATAAAAATGTTAATATAGAAATAATCTTACAAAAAATGGAATCATTTAAAAAGTCGAAGTTTTAATTACTAAAATAGATCAATAAATGTAAATATTAATTCTACTTTCTTCTTTACCACTGTTTGTTGTAACGTTCACCGCACCGGTTATGAGAAGTTTTTCACCGGAATCATGGGAGGACTGTCACCCTACAATTTCCTGCAACAATACCTTTTTTAGGAATAAGCCAAATGGACGGTTCTAGTACTATAATCCGTCAATTCTTGAATAGGTCATACCTTTTCTTGATAGTTCTTTAAAGACTTCTTTTAATGCATGGATGGTATTCAGCTCCGATCCCCATACCCGCAGTTAGGATAAAGGGAACCAACCAGTACAATGTCAGTAAGAGAACCACCAGAAGAAGAATCTTAGTCATTTACTGAACGCTCCTTTATTGACTTAATAACTAAGCGAATACATAAAATCCTTTATAGGATACTGGTTTTCCTTTGTTCGATTAATTGCCTCAATGACTTCAACCAACGCAAACGCAGCTTCTTTAGGATGAAATCGTTTTGAATTTCCTCTCATCTCTTGTAGTAGTTTCGCATTGCACAGTATTTTGGTTAAAAGATCAGTTAATTCATGCTCATTTTTTGCCTCTATTGCCACACCGGATCGAACTAAAAAATTAGCGTTATCCTGCTCTTGACCAGGAATTGGTTTATAAAGCAGCATAGGTAATTTCATGGCAATCGCCTCAAACGTAGTGACTCCTCCCGGTTTTGTAATCATAACATCGGAAATAGCCATGATCTCGTGAACATAATGTATATAACCAGTCACATGAACCAGATGTTTGGAATCCTTTAGCATTTCTTTCAATTGAATTTGAAGTTTTTCATTATACCCACAAACAATAAACAACTGTACTTGCTTGGGTATTTCTTCAAACTGTTGAAATGTAGAAACACCTTCACCAATCAGGCCATAACCACCTCCCATTACCAAAACCGTAGGCATATGACAATCTAAACCATACTTCTCGCAAATTTTCTCGCGGTTAAAAGTTTGAAAAAATTGCTGTCGAATCGGAATCCCTGTAACTGTAATCTGATCGTCTTCCACACCTAATTTTATCAGTGCTTCACTAACTGCTTTAGAGCCGACGAAATATTGATCTGTATTAGGATAAATCCAACTGCTATGATCGGTATGATCAGTAATCGTTGTCACGGATATACATTGCTTAAGCCATAGGATTTTAACTTTGATATTACAGCGGCCGCTAATGGAAAAGTACTGACTACAACGGTTGGCTGAACTTCATCGATTAAGGTTTTCATTCGTCCAATTCCAGTTGATAAAATCTTCTTCATCATGTTTGATAAAGTGTTCATTTTGCGTGTTTTTTGATAAATATAGCCATAGATTTCCGGAAAATTTTTCACTCCCTGCAAAAATAAGAAACGGCTAACCTGATTAGAATAGGGGTGGACCCATTCCATAAAATCAACAATTACAGATTCTAGGGTAGGAAATCGAATTTGTATAGCTTCTTGTAGAGCATTGGCTACTTGAACATGACCTGCTCCATAATTTCCAGTTAGAATTAATATCTTTTCCTTTTTTGCTACCTTCATCGATTTCCACTCCTTAAAATGGTATCTTTATACTTATCACTATATCGAGTACATTCCCTTCCTAATATTAGATTTGCCAATTGTTCTGCATTTTTATTTATTCTGGTACTTCTATATATAACCAGCCTTTATTTCCACGTGGTCTATAAAAAAGAAAAAGTAGTGAAGCTAGGGATCTTCAGAAAGGCTAGGTTTTTGGGCCGTTTTGGATAATGATCCCGATCAGGATGGATTTTTTCACTTTGAAGATATCAAGATCGTCTTTGACGGTGATAAAATCCCTTTACTTGGTGGTCGGACAAAAAGAAAATAAACAACACAACTAAATGACTAACCTTTTTCGACTGTACTTCTGTACTTCTGTACATCCGCAAGACCTCCCAGGTTAAGACAACTATCTTTCCTCTTTTACTCGCCTGATTTACTCTACAAAGTTACGCACATCTTTTGGACTTTAACTTGCTTGGGAGCCTAATCCCTTTATAGAGCCTTAGTATCAGACTTCTGTTCGTCGAGTCAAGATTTTATTCCACGCTTCCTCCAGCCCTTACCTCACGATAAGTACCTTACGCTTCCTTAGTGGTTGGTCCATGTGTACCCCCACAGTGGACTTTCACCACCTAGATAGTTGCCATGCCTGGCACACCAAGAAAAAGAGCCGCCACCGCAGCCCTTTGTTAAACTCACGCTACCCGTTTGTTTAAGTACCTTTCTTCACAAAGTTTTTTTAAAACTGAAAAATCAGCTATTCTCCAATTAAGTTATAACGCCAATTATTGCACCTCATAAAGCTTCCTGGAGGATATTCAAATTCGCATTCAGTGATTAACTGAAAGTCAAGCCTCCGACAAATTGCATTAGAAGCAGGATTATCAATCGATGGGAATGCGTGTATGTATTTATATTTGTTCTCATTAGATGCTTCTTCTATTGCTAACTTTACTGCTTTTGTAGCTATTCCTTTCCCTTGATAGGGGGTTAGAACACTCCATCCAGTTTCATATACACTTTCATTATTCAAAGTAGTCTGCCAGTACCCCACAGAACCTACTGATTCTAATTCTGGCAACAATATTATGCTGAACATACGTCCTCTATTACCAAGTTCTAGATATCGTTTATGTCGTTTCAAAATCTGCTCTTTACTCTCTGGACCTCCAAGATGCTGCATCATTTTTGGAGCGTTTATTCGAAAAAGTAAATCAAGGTCATTATCCTCCCAAGGCTTTATCTGAATGGTATGGTTGCTTGCTTCCAAATATTCTTCATCCCCTCAATACTTATTATTTACTCTTTCTTTACTAAATCTAAAATTCCTCTATTTAATGATTTTGTTGTTTAACTAACCTGCTTCGTAGTTTAATAAGAAAAAAACGCCAACCCAAGTAAGGCTGACGCTATATTGGCCTAATTCTCGACCTTCACCCCGACAATGCAACTCTCATTAAAGCACCCGTTCGTATTATAAGGTCAGCCAGATATTTCTGGTTGACCATTTTTTATATGGTTTTATGATAACGGTAGCCGGGGTAGAACGTAAGCACCCGTGGGGCTTAGATCCCGTCAAGTAAACAGTTCGCCCCCTACTTGTAGAAACATGTTTGAGGCTGGTTGGGACGTAGATCTCGTATAACAAGCGAAGCTATGATACTACAAGAAGGATTAGGGGTACCGGTGAATTAATTTTATTAGAGGAGGAGATTTAATAATGAATCCAGTCATTGGTCTGGATGTAGCTAAAGGAGAAAGTCAGGTTCAAGCTTACTTGGAAAAGAAAAAGCCATACAAAAGTAGTTTTAAAGTAGCCCATACCCTTGAAGGACTAGAAAAATTACATCAATTTCTTAAAGAAATTGAAAGTTTAACTGGGGTTAAACCTCCGATTGTACTCGAAGCTACAGGGCATTATCATACACCTGTTGTCCAGTATTTTGAGGACAGAAATTATTTGTTAATCATTGTTAATCCATTAATCTCTTATCGGGCAAAGAGCTCAAGTTTACGCAAAGTAAAAACAGATATAATCGATGCTAATCATCTATGTGAACTGTACTATAAGGAGGACTTAGAACCTTATAAAAAACGTGGGATCCAACTATTAAACCTTCGTAATTTGACAAGACAACACGAAAGTCTAACAAGTATTGTCGTTCAAATAAAACTACAATTCCAAACAATTCTTGATCAGGTTTTCCCTGAATTTAAAGGTGTTTTTGGGGACCTATATTCAGTTGTTTCTTTACAATCTTTGTTAGAGTACCCCACATCTAACGATGTACTTTTAGCTGGCGAAGAAACTTTAGCAGCTAAAATCAATGAGTTATGTAAAAGTCGTTCTTATAAGTGGGCTGAAACAAAGGCAAAGAAACTTATAGCTGCAGCAGAAAGGAATCCTTTTCAGGAAACCTTATATCAAAGCCATATTTTAACCCTAGAAATGTATATTAAAATGCTTTTAGAAAATCAAAAGCACCTATCTACGTTCGAGGAAGAGATAGATGCTTTAGCAAAAGAAATCAAAGAATATAAGATTATCCAATCAATCCCTGGTATCGGAGAAAAAATCGCGGCAACGATTATTTCTGAAATCGGTGAGATTGATCGGTTTAATCACCCTAAAAAGCTCGTAGCATTTGCCGGAATTGACCCCAGTATTTTTGAGTCTGGTAGATTCAAGGGAACCGTCAACAGAATCACTAAAAGGGGGTCCAGTAGATTACGGCATGCTTTGTTTATGGCTGTTAAATGTGCCATTCGTGATTGTCGTAAAAAGAAAACGACAGATAATATCATACCCCGAAATAAGCGATTACGGGAGTTCTATGATAAGAAACGCGAAGAAGGAAAGCCTTATAAAGTAGCAATAATAGCTTGTGCAAATAAGCTTTTACAATGGATATATGCACTTTTAAAAAGCAGTTCCACTTTCCAGGATATAGCTTAAAACAAAAATAAAACCAAAAAATACAAAACCTTCCAATAGTTAGGATTAGGAAGGTTATTTGGCATGAACATTTTTAGTATAGCATGAAATATTTTAAGTTTTTATTGAAAAATGTTGGCAAACTATTAGCTGGTTTAGTTTAAGTGAAATTATTCACATTGTCATAAATTTTAAACCTTAAAAATGGATGGGGCTGTCCCAAAAGTCATTAAAAAATGACTTTGGTGGCAGCCTTTTTTCTACTTATAAATACAAAAAAATCGTCCTCTATTATAAAATGAAGTTACCACACAACACTTTAATAGGAGGACGATTTTCTATGAGTAATCAAATGATCACTACCCAAAATTATACCATCGAACAGACTTCTCTTCCATTATCAATTGAGGAAAAACCATTCCAACCTAAGACGGATGTGGATTCCTCAAATACAGACCGCAACCACTTCAAACCAGTGTTTATCCCTTACAACAACCAACAAGGCATGGCTATCTTCGACCTTCAGGGATTGATCCCTGAACATCATGTTGCCCGTGTCATCGACCGCATGGTCGAGTCCATTGAGGATAATATTTCTACCAACACTATAAAGGCGGTGGACGAAGCTCCTATCATCCGAAAATGATGGTGAAGGTGCTTTTGTATGCCTATTCCCAGAAGGTCTATTCCTGCCGGGAGATTGCGAAGCTGCTGGAGGAGAACATTCCCGCCATGTGGCTCGCGGCGATGCAAAAACCCGACTACCGGACAATCAATCGTTTTCGAACCCACCAGATGGCGGAACTTTTGCCTTCCCTTTTTGAGGAGATGATTCTCAAACTGATGGAGGAAAAGTTCATCACCCTGGAAAACTACTTCCTCGACGGTACGAAAATTGAGGCCAATGCCAATAAACATACGTATGTTTGGAAAAAAGCTATCAATAAAAATGAAACGAAGCTTTTGGCGAAAATCGAGGAAATGTACCAACAGATCCAGTCCGTTGCGAATCGGGAGAATGAAGACCTCCACGCGGAGGAGTCTAAGAAAGAATTAACGGTTGAGCAAAAGCTTCAAATGATCGAATCCGTCCTGGAGGAGGAAGTCGAACGGAAAAAGGTAGATTGGGAAACGGAGACCGAAAAGGAAGTCAGGAAGGAAAAGCGGCGTGTACTTGGAGGATTGAAAAAGTCATTGAAACTTGTCCGGGAGAACTTCATCCCCCGCTATCTGAAATACCAACACCAAAAAGAACTACTCGGCGACCGTAACAGTTATTCCAAAACCAATCCCGATGCAACTTTCATGCGGATGAAGGATGAGCATATGAAGAATGGTCAGCTCAAGCCCGGTTATAATGTTCAGATGGCCACTGAAAATCAATTCATCCTGTTCTATTCGGTCCATCAACGTCCGACTGATACACGTTGCCTGATTCCGCATCTTGAAGCCTACCGGCAAACAAACCTTCCTATGCCAAAGAGAGTGGTTGCCGATGCAGGTTACGGCAGCGAAGAAAACTATCGCTACTTGATTGGGGACAGCGAGACAGAACCGATTGCCGAATTCCTCATTCCGTACAATACATATTTGAAGGAAAAAACAAAGGGCTATCGGAACAATCCATACAATGCAAAGAATTGGGATTATGTAGAAGAGGACGACTTGTTCATTTGTCCGAACGGCCGCCGTGTTCCCTTCAAGAAGTACATGAAGAAAAAGAATGCCTCCGGCTTTGTACAGGACTTCAAAATCTACGAATGTGAAGACTGTAGTGATTGTCCACTGAAGGCCTTGTGCACAAAGGCGAAGGGGAACCGGCAGGTTCACTGGAACCCAGTTTATGAAGAATTAAAAGAGACGGCAAAGAAAGCCCTTGAAGATGAAACCCTTAAACATGTCTATTCCCGCAGAAAGATTGAAGTGGAGACAGTTTTTGGAAATCTCAAGGGCAATTTGGCGTTCCGTCAATTCCTGCTTCGGGGACTTGAAAAGGTCCAAACGGAATTTGGCATACTGGCAATAGCCCATAACTTGCTGAAAGTGGTGGGCCTATTGTGCAGAAACCACCTTATAAAACGAAAAATCAAAAAAGAAGGTGGAGAAAAACGATTTATTTTTCTCCACCTTCTTCATTTTAGGGACTTTTTAGACAGCCCCTTCATTATTTATGAATTCACCATAGAACTTGCAAGTTCTTCAATTACTTTTGCTGTTTTTACTACATCTTCCGCAACTAATAAGTGCGTGCAGTTTTCAAACGGAATCACTTCAGAATTCGGAATCTGTTCCTTCATGTATTCCGCTGTTTCTTTTGAGTAAAGTGTACTCTTTTCTCCATACACAATTTGTGTTGGTACAGTGATTTGTGGTAACACGTCACGATAATCGCCAACTGCCATCGCATGCCACATTGCCGCTAATACATGAGGGGTATTGCCGTTGACTACTAAATTGAGCTGCTCTTCCATCATTTCACCAGTCAAGTATGGGACGGTCACTTTAAAGAAAGGCTTTGCGAATTCCATCAAGCTATCATTGATCACTGTCAAATCATTCAATGAGTCTTCCCGCGTATATTTACCGTGATAAAGACCTAAATTCCAATCCTCTTCATTGACTAATTTTGGTGTCATGTCGAACAACGATACGGCCTTCAATCTGGATACACCGAAGTTTTTTACATACTCGAATGTCGTAGAAACCCCCATCGAGTGTCCAACTAATGTGACATTCATCAAGTTAAGATGCTCCATTAGTTCTTCCAAATCGGAAGCGAATCTCTTCAATGTCAAACCATGCTCCGGGCGATCAGAAGCGCCATGTCCTCTCAAATCAAAAGACACTACATTGAACTTTTTGCTCAATTCTTCAAATGGTTGATCGAATGCTGTATGATCCGATGACCAGCCATGGACGAGCACAATCGGTTGTCCTTCTCCTTTTTGCTGATAATACAATTTGACGCCGTCACTTGTTTCGAAAAATGCCATGATGCTTTCCTCCTTCTAGTAGGTCTCAACATAAAGTTGTTGTTAAATTGTTTATAAAAACACTTTATTGCATAACTTTTTCTACCATAAATAAAGTTTACTCCTGCATTATCTGAATAAGGTTGCCGCATGTATCGTCGAAGACAGCTATTGTGACTTCGCCCATTTGTACAGCTGTAGATGCTATTTCTCATTTATAAAAATTAATATGCATTCGTTATATGACTTCCCCATTCACGGTTAGGTTGCAACCAGCTAACGCTTCTTTCCACAATTAAATCATCCAGTCTTACTTCGTAATCCTTGCGGTATGGTTTAGTAAATTCTTCATCAAGCCAGCTATCTCTCGTGCCTTTCCATGTTTCATAAATGAGCAGTTCATCCGGTTGATCCAGATTATCCGAAACAATAGCGCTAATAAATGCCTTTTCGGATGACATCTCCTCAATTAGAGAAAATAGCTCCTTGCGGAATTCTTCTTTCTTCCCTGGTTTAGCCTTAAAACGAATATTGAGTTGAACTTGTTGATTGGTCATATTGACTCCTCCTATAAATTTTATATTTTGCGGCGACCTTATAGTAATCTCTGCGCAGTGAAATTATACCTGTGCTAGCCCGCCATCTACGAACAATTCAACACCCGTCAAGTAACTGCTTTCGTCTGAAGCAAGGAAAGATACAGCGTTTGCTACTTCTTCAGGTGTCCCAATTTTTCCAGCTGGAACAGTATTTCTGCTATTTTCCAGTACCTCTTCAAGTGCATCACCAAAAAGCTCATCGTATGCAGGTGTAAGAATACCTCCTGGACTAACCACATTTACACGGATTTCAGTACCTTTTAGGTCAAGAATCCAGTTGCGAACTAGTGCTCTTAATGCTGCTTTAGATGCTCCATATACACTAAACGCTGGGTTGCCAATTGATCCAGCAGTAGAGCCCGTTACAATAATAGAACCTACTTTGTCCGGGAAAAGTGATAACGCTTTTTGAACAGTAAAGATGGTTCCTTTAACGTTAATGTCGAACGTTCTATCAACCTGCTCTTCAGTAATTTCACCTAATGGAAGGAAGTTTCCAATTCCTGCATTAGCAAAAAGAATGTCCAACTTACCTTTTTCCTGCTTTATAAGGTCATATAGTTTGTCTAAGTCTTCAAGCTTAGAAATATCCCCTTGTACACCGGTTACGTTCTTACCAATTTGGTTAACAGCTTTATCAAGTTCGTTTTGTCTGCGTCCCGTGATATAAACATATGCACCTTCGTTTACAAACTTTTGTGCTGTAGCAAGACCAATCCCACTTGTTCCACCCGTTACAAGCGCTATTTTACCTTCAAATTTACCCATACTTAACACTCCTTTAGTATTAATTTTATTTTAAGTCTAATACCTTTAAAAACTTGAAGAACAACTTACAAGATATAGTATCCTTCAGTAAGCACATTAATGGAAGTACCCACTTTTTTGTGATATAGTAACTAAAAAGTAATAAATGTGGAATGGAGAGGTTTAGACTTGAAAAAATTTAGTTGTGGTTTTGAAGTGACAAAGGAAGTTATTGGCGGAAAATGGAAAGGTCTTGTATTATACTTTTTAATGAATGGACCAAAGAGAACGAGTGAATTAAAGCGCATTGTCCCAAATATAACTCAGAAAATGCTGATTCAAACACTTAGAGAGCTTGAAGACAGTGGACTTGTGAGCAGAAAGATGTATAATCAAGTACCACCGAAGGTTGAATATTCATCCACTGAACTTGGAGAATCTCTTAAACCTATCTTGCAGGAGCTCTGTCAATGGGGAAGCCATTATGCGGAGCAAGAGTATGCAGAAGGTGAATTTGAAATCGCACAACCAGAAGAGGCTTCTTAATGAGGAAACCAACTTATAACACCTTATATGTAAGGTATTTTATTGTTGTACTAAGATTTGTCCAAATCCTTTAATGTAGAATCTAATAATATTGGTTCCGATTCAAATATTGATAGAAGGTCAATTTAATCTGGGAATATTGGCATTTTCGCATCACCTTTTAACTACTATTTAACATCGTCTTATTGAACAAAACTGCCCGTTAGTTTAAGTGAAACCCTTCACAATATATCAGGAAAGTAGATACCTAAATCCTAATGGAAATGAAAAAAGTCCTTACGCTTATTTTTACAGAAGGACTTTAAATATGTTTATTATTGATTCTTTTTCCTAATTAGTTCATCTCTATCCGATGCCATTGGAGGCTGTTCCAACCATCCATTTTTTATCATAATATTAGCTCCATCTTCAGCAAACAACTGCACTTCTAGGGATAGCCTGTTATACATGGCACTAATATCACCTCTTGGACTTTGACTGACAGCTGTACCGTAATACCCTACGCTCAAAGTAACCAAACCAGATGTGTAGAACATCATAAGTTTGTCCGAAAATGTATACGCTGTACTATTAGTTATTTCTGAGTCCCATCCCATAGGTGCAGGGAGTTTACTTTCCTCTAATTTACTTCTAAATAATTTAATATGTTTATTCCCAATTTCTAATCCTTTTAAAAAGAATTGTTTTACATCCTTATTTTGCGCAACCTGACTAAATCCAATGAGTGTCGCAATTCCCAAAGCGTTTCTTTGGAGATTGGCAAATAAATTGTCTACTTCAGCAGCAGTTAATGGTCTTTTCTCTCCAAACACATCTAACATAAACCATTGCTTTTTCACAAATTCAACCTTTTCTAAATTAGGCAAGCTGGGAGACCTGATAAATAATCCTTTTGACAATAATAATTCCGTTGAATTTTTATATAATTGCATGGTTTCGTCTAGGCAATCCATATAATAGTTCCGAATGTCCTCTCTTACAGATGCTGCTACACTACCAGCATACGACGTGAGACCAATCTTAGACATTTGGGTTATAAAATTAAGTACAAAACTGTCAGAATAAAGTCTAGGAGCGGATAAATCTACATCCTCATTTATACTAAAACCATATGGAACTACATTTTTTTCCTCTGTTAAAATAGCTGTAATCTTTTGGATATGTGATTGAGATAAATCTAAAGCATATTTAATTAGAGGCTTAATTTCTTCATCTTCAGCTTTTTCTAAAAAAAACGAAAGAACACATATGCTTGAGCTATCGTTTAAGTATTGTATCCAAAGTTGAGCAATTTCACCCGCTGTCAGCCTGATCTGGTTTCCTTTTTCCTCCATAAGTAACCTCCAAAAAAGATATACTAAAAAATAACTTCCCCTTAAATTACGTATAGTATGTATTAATTACCTTTAAAACCCAACCGTGTAAGCACCCCAAAAGTCAGAATTCAGCTCTAACTTTTGGGGTCAGTACAGAAGCGCAGCTCTTTTCACTCTTGCCCCCCGTTTATTTAATAAGAGCTTAACCCTCAAAATTTTCAATTACTTTCAAAAACCCTATTTTAGGAGTAGTTTTTTAAGTTAAGAAAAATACTATTAAATGAAAAAGACCATCGTCATCGATGGTCTTTATACTCGCTTTGCTCCAATATATCTAGGATGCCAATATGGGTTGCTTGTGTAGGTGATAATGACCCCTTTTGATGAGGATGCCATGATCATTTTCCCGTATCCGATATAGATAGCAACATGGGTAGGTGCACTTGCTTTGGATGGTCCATAGAACAGTAAATCACCGATCTGCAAATTAGATGGTCGATATCCGTTTCCATAGTACATTTGGGCTGCAGTACGATTAAGTGTTCTTCCAGCTTTTCCGTAAGAATACTTTACAAGACCTGAACAGTCAAATCCGCTTGGCGACATCCCGCCCCATCGATAAGGAACCCCGATATTAGATTTCGCAATCGAAACCGCTGCTGTATGATAATTATAAGTTGCTGCTTCCGCGTTATCACCCTTGGCGGCGAACAAAGAGCCACAAGAAGCTAAGATAGTAAAGGCTACGATGAATTTCTTTAGCATGATTGTTTCCTCCTAGTGTGATTTGATAGGTTCACTATACTAGAAAGGTATAACAGACTCATCACAACAATATGATAATCTCATTACAAAGTTATTCTAATATAATCATAAAACGCTAAATAATTATTTTTTGCATGTTCAGAGCTGCTTTCTTTTTGCTATTAACCTGCCCTCTTTAGCTAAATAAGAAAAGCGATTGCTCTTATTGAACAATCGCCCCCTTTAGCAAAATAAGAAAATGAATTTCAACTCAACTCGTTACACCCTGAGTAAATAATTTACTTCCTAATTGAAAAAGTTTTGGAATGTAGAGAGTACTCTCTCTAAAATATTGGGGATATTAACCATCATTTTCGTTAATCAACACTCAATTTGTACATGCAACAGAAAACCAAATTTTATTAATCTAAACACCCATTAAATCCCCAGTTCGTCACAAACCCCGGACTGCTCCAGATGTTAGCTTTGTTGCGTATCGCTAGCCGTTCATCGTCCCTAAATAAAGTTAGATATTTATAGGGAGGATTCATCACGTAAGCCACCCGCGCGAATCCTTCCTTCAACAGGCTTTCTTGAACCGACTTTCCATCGACATACACATAGGCGAGCAGCCGACCGTAGGAATCCCTTGTGTTCCCCTCTTCCAATACCAAAGTTAAGACTCCTGACTTCATTTGCTCGTCATTCCTTGAAAAAGCTTCTTTCGCATAGGGCTGGGTGCACATTCCCGGCTTTTTCGATTCCGGTGTATCAATCAATAAATAGCGGACCGCTTCAACTTTTCCGTTTACTCTTGCACGGATTGTATCTCCATCGATGGTTTCTACTAGAACCGCCGGTACCCGCTTCTGTGTATAAAACTCAGACGCTATTGCTGGAGTTGTTTCCCTATTCTGTTGAACGCTGCTCCATTCGTTTTGGAGGGATCCCGGCTGCAATGCCAGAAGGGCTGCTCCTGCGACAAGGGTCATGCCGGCTATTTGCTTTTTCATTAAGCTTCCCCTCCTCCCCGCACAGGCAAATTCTTAAACCGTTTTCACCACTTATTTAGTGAAATGAATCGAAAAAGGAAAGGGTCGAAAGAAAAAACTTTTTTGACATGGCGAACTTGTGAAACAGAATGAAACTCCTTTCTATAGTAGATAAAAAGACGCCCATACTAAAAAAGGGAACGCAAAAAAAGTGTACCTTAAATCCGGTACACTTTTACTATAAATTTTTGCCTTTTTAATAATGCTTTTAATACTATACCTATGACAACACCTGGAATCACGCATAACTTTGTAAACCAAACTGTTCCCAAGGAAACCCCCAATAACTTTACTTTTGCTGAATACATATGGCCCACAACGAAAAATGCACATAGAAAAAAGGGTAAGAACGAATAAGGTTCTTTACCTCCACCTGCATCTTTAAATGAATCCCACATTGCAAAAAATAGACACAAGGATAATACATCAGCCACTGGTAATCGGTCTTGTCAATGGCGCTTTCGATTTCACCGTTAAAACTAAATAAGATTAATTCATTAAAATGAGATTGACCATTAATAAGAAATTCTAATGATATAAATATGATTCCTTTAAAGTATTTTTCATTCAGTAATTGACCCAATCCAGGGAGTGAGATACTCCATAACAATTTTTTTTTGGATTCAAATCTTTCTAACCTTTTTCTTTTAGATTTTTTAGAACACATCGTTAGACTTCGGGAATATGGATGGTTACTCTTTTTTTGCTAACTTATTTCTTTCAATGGCATAGGGGGGCTGCTCCATCCAACCGTTCTCCACCATGATCTCTGCTGCATCTTCAACAAATGATGCAAGGCTCAATAATGACTTTGTGTACATAAGCCCTATATCATGTCTACCATTTACTGCCTCAGAATTTCCAAATGCCCTAATTTTCATGGAGAACATATCCATCTTATGAAACAACATTAATTTATCTGAAAATGGAGCAAAAGTTGATTTTGTAACCAAATGGTCAAGATAAGATGGCGTAGGCAAATCTTCTTTATGGAGTTTTTCCATGTAGGTTTCAACATTTTTATGAGTCATTTTCTTCCCGCGAATAAACAGCTCTCGAATCCTTTCCGATTTTACCACTTGGCTAAAAGCCATAATGAGTGCTTTACTTGTTACATTATTTTCAATATTGTCGTAAAGGTGAGTAACTTCTAACGCGTGTAATGGCCGTACATCTCCCAAAAACCCATTTAAAAATTCTTTTTGAACAAATTCCACTTTATCGGGTACTGGAATAATAGGGGGTTTGATAATAAGACCTTTACCCATTAATATCTCTTTGATTTGTTTCATCAAATCAATGGTGGAATCCAAACAATAAATAAAAAACTCTTCTACATCCTTTCTATAAACAAGCGGTATGGCAATGTGATATATACTCAACCCCGCTTTGGCAGCATATTTAAGATAATGAACATAGTATTCATCTTCAAATAAACGAGGAGCACCAACGTTGAGATCTTCCTCTACTGAAAAACCTTTCGGAATCGGGAAATTTTCCTTCTTGAATATCGCTTCTGTTTTTTTCATAAAATCCGTGCTTAATTTTAATGCGTTCTCTAATAATGTCTTAATATCTTGATCCTCAACATGTTGAAGGAAATAGCGTAAAATGCATCCTGACATGCTGTTACCCATAAAGGTCGCCCAGAGTTTACCCATTTCTGCTGAAGTAAGATTTTCGGTTAGGTCCGTTTTTTGTGAACTTATATTAATTGGCATTAGTGGCGGTTCCATTATGAAGAATCTCCCTTCTCGAGTTTTGAGTTAGTATTCTCCTCCATGCAAATCATATTCAGGTGTCACTTAATCTTAATTAATCAAAAGGATTACAAAAAAAGATAATGAGAAATAACTTTTCTGTACAAAATATTTCAACAGGACTGATCTTAAACATCAAAATGGCAACTCCCTCGTATACTCTTTTTTTATTTGTAAAATACCAATTTATTGCATATAATAAAGATATACAGAGTAGCATAAAAAAGGGATACCAGCTCCAACTGGCATCCCTAATATACAGCCACACTGCATGAAGTGCAGTGACCGCCAAGCTATATTATGAGCAAAGAAGTAACCTTACCCTTTTACACTGGCAGGTGCGGGGGGAAGGTTACTTTTTTTTGAAGAGAGCTATTAACACTGAGATGAACGTTAGAATGAACATTCCAAACCCAAACATCAGAGTCATTGCTTCGACAAAAGTAACCATCAGTGGCCTCACCCCCCTTCAAAGGAAGTCGGTTAATACCACCACCTTCCAAAAAAGAAAGTTAGCGGCCACGGCTCACCCCACTATGCAGCTGTACATCTTTATTATATCATTCGCCCCTGTCTAGCCACAATTTTTATCATTATGTAAATGTTTTTTGAACTTTGTCATTAATGGTGAATGAGCAAAAATATGGTCAGTCCCCCAGTTCATTCAAAGCGTTAATTGACCGGAAACTGCACCCAAGATTCAAGATTACTATCTTACCGTTCGAAACAGCACAGTTTTCCCCTCCATTATCCATTATCCCTTTTACTACACGCGATGCTCAAATTCTACTAAGTGTATTTTCCTAAATAAGCGGATTTCCTCACATAGTTTGCAATCGACGCAATTTGCTGGGATAAACTTAATCTAATGACGCAATTTGCTGCTTATTAGATATGCATGTCGGTGGGACAGAGAATTTTACATGTTCCGCACTTATTTTTAAGGTGCTCTCTTTCCTTAAGCTTACGAGCAGAATAGACCCTTTTTTAACGGTGCATCACTTTTCATGCGGTCACAGGCAAAATAGACCTCCTTATTTTTACCAGTACCACGCTTTTCTCACGCTCACGGGCAGAATAGGCGGCCTATTTTTACCAGTACGACACTTTTCTTGCGCTTATGGGCAGAATAGACCGCTTTTTTTTACCGGTGCGTCACTTTTCTTGTGCTCTCGGGCAAAATAGACCTCCTTATTTTTACCAGTACCACGCTTTTCTCACGCTCTCGGGCAGAATAGGCGGCCTATTTTTACCAGTACGACACTTTTCTTACGCTTTAGGGCAGAATAGACCGCTTTTTTTTACCGGTGCGTCACTTTTCTTGCGCTCTCGGGCAAAATAGATGGTTTATTAAGGAACATTTTTATCTTCATCCGAGACTGTTTTGTCTATCCCCTATACCGGCCGTTTCGTAAAATTGAAAGTAGCCCAATACTCACCTATCAATAGGTACGTGTCTCCACGGAATAGATGATGCCGGTCTGCTTTTGTTTGCCATTGTAGTGATTTCAAAAATTGCAAACGTGAACAGCCGCAGCCAAAAAATAAACTGACTAGTTGTTAATCGATGATGGAAAGTAGATGTCGCAAAGTGGCAAACAAGATCCGTGTCAGGACCTAATACGCAACAAACGATTAAAGACAGCATGGTTGGATTTAATGAACAGCTAAAGGTTAATTTAAACTTTTTGCAAAATATGATCCAGACGTAGAAACTGAAAATTGAAACGTACCTTTTTAATTTTAATATGACCTGCTGTTTATAAAATTAACTTTGTATAATGAATACTTCTTGTTTTATTTAACAGTCCTAACCATTTCAACTATATTAATAAAAACCAAGCGTCTCCACATATTGTAGAAACGCCTGGTTTATTGAGACTTCATATTGGATTTAATTTTTTTATATCAGTAATTTTTAATAATGGGGGTAATAATGGTGGTAATATGGATATGGATATGGATATGGGTAAGGATGGCCATATCCAATGCCTGGTCCGCCAAACCCAAGTCCTGGTCCAAATCCTAACCCTGAGCCTGGTCCTCCTAAACCAAGACCTGGTGCGAAACCAACCCCCGAACCCGGACCACCTAAGCCCATACCTGGATAAAAACCAGGTCCAATTCCTGGTCCCCCAACACCAAGTCCCGGTCCAAATCCTAACCCCGAGCCTGGTCCTCCTAAACCAAGTCCTGGTGAAAAACCTACCCCTGAGCCTGGTCCTCCTAAACCTATTCTTTCATCAATTGGAACATGGACAATATAATTTATATGATTATTCGGAATCACTTTCATCCTCCTCATTTCGTGTTTCATTAGAGCATATGCCTTTTGGTAATAAACTCCTGGGTATTCGCCCTGAATCTTCAAATTATCTATGACATATGCGGATGGGTATTTTTGTAGCTAACCTTCTCGTTACTTGATAATACGGTTTCTGTAATATTATGTTATGAAAAAAATGGCAGGCTGCCCAAATAGCAACCTGCCTTCTCACTTACTTTTCGTTTTTCTTTAATACGTCAACAACAGTTTCCATACTAACATTGCCAGCAGCATCTGTGGCCGTCACCGTTAATAAATTCTTGTGTTTTTGCTTTGGCACCGATACGGTAAACTTACCGTTAGCATCTGCTACAGCTGTACCTATCTCCACAGTACCCATCATTACCTTAACATTTGCACCGGCTTCTGTTGTACCTGTGACAACCGTATCATTATGAATGACAGGATTAACCTGTGGAGCATCTGGTGCAGTTACATCCTTAACTGTCACGACTGTCGCTTCACTTACATTGCCAGCCGAATCTGTTGCCGTAACGGATATCTCGGTTCCAGCTGCTTGTTTCGCAATCTCGATGACAAAGCTGCCGTCCCCTACAGCAGTACTTGACCCAAGAATGTTTCCATCAACAAACACTTTAACCGTTGAACCTGCTTCTGCCTTACCTGTTACTATAGTCGATTGGTCAGAAACTTCGTTTACAGAAGGAGCGTCTGGAGCTACGCTGTCCGCAACTGCTTGTACGATTCTGCCGTCAACCACTGGTGAAACCGGATTGAACTTTTCTAAATAGGAAGTAAACACTTCAAAGTCTACGATGTATAACTCTGTGATACGGCCTTCGTCCTTGGCGGTTTTAAACATGCCGTATCCATCGCCACCGTCCGCCGTAAAGGCATTCGTCGCTATTCGATACGTTTTATCGAGTTGAAGTTCTTCATAGCCATCAGGTGTTAAAGCCTCAACATACCAGACGCGTTCACCAACTGGTTTTGCTGGATCGTACTTGAACTTTAACCCTGATACCTGCATGAATCCACCTGCACCAGGTGCGCTCACACTATGCTCTAAAGCAGCAAGAATTTCTTTTCCTGTTAGGTCAAGAGTGACTAGGCTGTTGCCGAATGGCAGTACCGTTAACACTTCTCCTAATGTGATATCTCCTTGATCAATGGAGGCACGGATTCCACCGCCATTTTGCATCGCGATATACGTTGGGATGAACTCATTGGCTTTAGCGGCCATTCCGTCTGCAATTAAGTTTCCTAGGTTCGTTTCCTTGCTGCGAACATCAGCACGTTCACCATTTAATGCAACAGATGTACTTCCTACCACCTGTTTTTGTAGTTCTGTTAATGGAGCTTTATACTCCTCCACCTTCGCTTGAGTAGCAGCATCCTCTGCATACGTACTTAAATCCTTGAGTTCACCGGCGTAATCAGAAATCACTCCATTTTCGTCGAATGTTACATCAACAACACCAAGGTATTTTAAATACTCGTTAGCTTGGACAATTAGTGTCGGTTCCGCTTTATCTACAACCACTGGAGCATCTAGTTTTGTATGGGAATGCCCGCCAACAATGACGTCAATACCGTCTACCTTCTTTGCTAAATCCAAATCTGGTTGATAGCCTAAGTGGGATAAAGCAATAATTTTGTTTACACCTTGTGCTTCAAGCATTTCGACTGTCTCATTGGCTTTTTCGACTGCATTTTCAAATACAATGTCATCAGCAGGATTCGCTAGGAATGTTGTATCTTCTGTTGTTAATCCAAAAATACCTACTTCTTCTCCATCCACCTTTTTAATAATGGCTGGGAAGATTTCTCCATGTTCATTCGTTCCGCCGATTGAGTTATGGAATAGTGGTCCTAAATCCGGATCCTTTGTCATGTTAACGTTGGAAGAAACAATTGGGAATTCTGCCTGCTTGATAAAGTTCGCAAGAGTGGCCGAATCCTTATCGAACTCATGATTTCCAAGAGTCATGGCATCAAAACCTAGTTGATTCATAAAATACAAGTCTGCTAGACCTAGATACTGTCTGAAATACAATGTTCCTGAGAACACATCCCCTGCATTTAGCAACAGGCTATTTTCCTTCTGGGAACGCACTTCGTTCACAGCCGTAATCAGTCGTGGGAATTGCTCTACATATGCATGTGTATCGTTTGTATGAAGAAGTGACATCGTGAATGGTCCTTTTTCTACGGCTAAATCTAACTGGGCAACTAATGCATCATGATCACTAGCGCGTCCATGTTCTTCCATATACGGTGAGTTAAAGTTCACGATATCCAGTTTAGCTGATTTAGCTAAATTATTGGATACTAAAATATGATCCAACACTTGTGCATTTCCTTGATAGTTATAAGTGTATCTTTCAGAAGCAGGCAGGGTTTCAACTAAGTTCGTTAAATCATCACCTTTTAATGCTGCTAGTGGTGCTGAAAACTCAAAATCGTTCAAGTCACCTAATACCACTACATTTGCATCCTCGTTCTTTGCCTTTATGTCAGAGACAAAGTTATTAACAATCCTCGCAATTTGTACACGCTGTGCTTCACTCTCAAGGTGTGGCGGTTGATTTTTTCCAAATAAAGGTTCATCGCCGCCTTTTGAGTTAAAGTGATTGTTAATGACAATGACTTCTTCTCCTTGGAAAGTAAACTCAGCTGCAAGCGGCTTACGGCTGCTGTTGAATGCAGCATTTGTTGGGTCAATGCGGCCAGGGTTTAAGGTTAGAGAACCATTTTCATAGGCAACAGCCGTTGTGGCATTTCCCTTAGGGGCCTGGTTAAGAGTCACACGAGCAGGATTGTATAGATATCCTACACGAATATTTCCTCCTGGTACTCCACCGTCTTTCCCGTCAACTGGAGCAATTTCGGTCCAAGCATAGGTTGGTCCGCCAAAGCCTTTGATGGCATCGCTTAATGCCTTGTAGTTTGCATCCGCTTTGACAACACCGTTATTCGTTTCCCCGCTTTCGTCAAGCACCTCAACTAGACCAATGATATCGGGAGAACCTAAGTTCTCGACCATCGATTTTGCCAGCTTATCGCGTTTGGCAGTATCTGTTGCTACAAAGTTTTCGATATTGTAGCCTGCGATGGTTAGTTTGTCTTCTTCCTTTTGTATCGTCGTGACTTCATTCGTTCTTGGTCGTTCTACTAGGTTAGGTAGATTAGCTGCTTTTGTGAGAATCTTAAAGTTACTAAACGTATAGCTGACCACTCCTGTGACAGTTCCATCAAAGGAGTCCCCCGCTTTCGTTACAAACTCGCGGTCATCAAGCTGAAGGAGCATTTTTTCAGGATTTTGATTTACTTTTGTTAAAAGCGGAGTTCCTTCTTTTGTATATGCTTTTCCATCCACTTGACCAGTAATGACAGGTACTTCTCCATATTTCTGTGGTCCTGTTACAGTTGGATTTTCGATGGAAACAAGCATCCCTTCAAGGCTTTCATAAAAATCGATGCCATCCTCTGCCGGGTCAAATGTCCCGAATTGATCGTTGTCGATGACAGAAGTTGGCGGAATTGCGTCCCTACCGATTACGATCGGAGCCGGAAGCTGATTTCCACCAGAAACCTTAGTAACCTTGCCAGATTGGGCATTAATTTCTGTCATCGCTAAATCGGTTTGCAGCTTCTCTGCATATCCATCTAGTACCCACTCTTTGACAAGTCCCGAAACCGTTACGCTATCCCCCACAGCCACACCGTGAGACGGCTTGTAAACGAGAATACCTTCTGACGTATTAGAGTTGTTATCTGGGTTTGGATCCTGCATGTAAAAATTGCTGCCGTCTACTACGTAGGTTACGATTCCAGGTACATCTGCTACATTTTTATCTTTATATGGTGAAGTATGAGATTGACCTTGAATATCGCGAATCTTTAAACCTGTTTCGCCATTTCCGGGTTCATCTGGAGGTGGTGTTGTGCCATCAAACGAAATGGCCGATGGAGATTTTAGACCAGGTACTGAAAAATAAGCTTCAAGTGAACCCGTAACAAAAACCTTTTTTCCTACGATCGAGGGATTCGTAAATAATCCAAAGTTTGAACGGAAACTACTTGGGATTTGAACGGGCAGTATTTTCGTTGCGTCTCTTTCCGTAGGGCTATCTGCAATGGCGAAGTTAAAATCATCTTTAAATGGTGCATCAAAATCATATGTAGCTTTCCCACCACCGCCACCTGTTGTATAAGCTACAATATACCCTGTCACTGTGGCTGTCCCCGTATTATTTGCAATTGCCTGAGCAACCGTAATAGGTTCAGCCGCTTGTGCCCGAAATGGGAGAACCATGCTAATCAACATGACAAACATTGTCGTTATCGCAAATAGCTGTTTTCTAAGCCTCTCCACGTGCGTTCCTCCTTTAAATTTGTTTATTTATTACCCTCTATAAAATAGTACTTCCAAATAATCTTCTAAATCTATCAATATATCCTCCTTTCTCTTGTAGGAAGCACTAGAGGTATACTACCAATTTACCATTTCTTCTAGTTATTTCCTTTCGTTTAACTGAATTTTAACCCTCACAAAACAAGGCGTTAACAATTTTTACAAAAGAAAATATTGAATTCTTTAAACTTATTATAATATTTTCCAATTTCTTCTTAATGAGAACAAGTACCTAGACCTTCCTTCTTATATAGACTATCTGCTAGCGTAATAATCATTGATACATATTTTACTCAAACAAAAAAATACGACGGTATAAGCCGTCGTATCAACCTAAATCAGTAGAAATGGTATGGTGGTCAAAGATTCATATTATTGGGGGGCAGCCACGAAAATGGATGCCCTCCTTTCCCTCATCATTATAGAGACTTGTTCGCCGTTTCCTTGGTTTTTAACAAAGCAATAAATGCTATTAAGGAAGCGGCGATTAAGTAGAAGGCAGGTGCAAATTTGTTGTTTGTTTGAAGAATGAGAAATGTAGCAATGAATGGTGCAGTTCCGCCAAAGATGGCGTTACCCAAGTTGAAAGACAATCCAAAGCACGTAAAGCGTACAGAGGTTGGGAACATCTCTGATAAGAACGTGGCGAGCACACCATCATTTCCGGCCAATATAGCCCCAAGGAAGATCTGTGCTAACACGGCGTATACTCCTCCCAAAGGAAGAAGCATGAAGGCCGGATAGGAAAACAAAATAAACAATAAACTGGCTCCAATCAACACTGGCTTCCTTCCTATGCGATCTGCAAGTGTACCAACAATAGGTAGAAAAATTACATAAGTTCCAAGTGAAGCGATGGTCGACAGAATTGATTTAACACTGTCAAAGCCCAACTCATTAGTAAGGTAGGTGGGCATGTAGCTAAGAATAGTATAAAAACCAACGGCATTGAGGCAGATTACTCCGAAAGCAACAATGATCTTTCTCCAGTTCTGACGAATGCTCTCGAAAACAGGATCCTGGGGCTTTTCATGGTCCATCTCTTTAAAAGCAGGCGTTTCTTCAACTCTCGTCCGCAAATACAAGGCGATTAAACCTAGAGGTCCTGATACAAGAAAGGGAATACGCCATCCCCAGCTGTGCAAAGCATCCTGATTTAGAGAGAATTCAAGACCTGCCGCGGTCAAAGCCCCTATTAACAGTCCTGCAGCGGTACTCGCCGGCACAACACTGACAAGTAGTCCCCGGCGTGAACTCGGGGCATATTCGGCAATAAACAAGGAAGCTCCAGCATATTCACCCGATGCCGAAAAACCTTGAACAAGACGGCAGAGAAGAAGTAACGCGGGTGCGGCCATTCCTATCGTAGCATAGCTGGGAATTAGCCCAATTAGAAATGTCCCAAGTGACATCATGATGATCGTAAGAGTCAAGATCCGCTTTCGCCCAAGCTTGTCACCAAAATGTCCCCAAACGATTCCCCCTATTGGCCTTGCTATGAAAGAGATGGCAAACACCCCGAATGTACCTAGCAATGCGGCTCGATCGTTCCCGGGGGCAAAGAAGACTGCAGCGATGACAGTTGCTAGATATCCGTATGAAGCGTAATCAAACCATTCAATTAAATTCCCCATGCCTGCTCCAAAAACAACTTTCTTTACGTCCGAGTAACTGACTTTCTTCGTTTCTATCGTATTTTTGGCTTTTTGTTGGACTTCCACCTAGTATTACCCCCTTGTTTACAAATCGACTATCAAACAAACTATTCATACAATTCAGATAATTATAGTTATTTAAAGACCTTTGGAAACTAGGTTCCAAAGGCAAAAAAATAACAAAACGACGTTTTGTTTTACCTATATCGAAAGCGCTTACAAGTAGAATAGCATAGTAATATTTCTACAACAATTGGTATCAAACGCTAAACTTGTTGTTGAAAGTTCCGAATATTTTGTATTTACTGGACAAAGATACCAAACTTTGAAATCGACTATTTTATTGAGAAAGGTCTACTGTCGTATAATCTGCTGTTACTGTCGCATAAGCCGTTGTTACTGTCGCATAATGATAATTTCAAAAAAAAGAGCATTCCTCATGACAAAGAAATCCTCCATAAAACCTTTACTATTTAATTTTTTCTATCACGAAGTACCCCATCCGGATCGACTAAACCAGCGAAAGACCATGTCTTCCCTTGATCCTGTGAGGTGAACTTTGCCAATACCTTTCCACCCAAATAATCACCTTGTGGACCTTGATTCACTAACAAAGTTCCCTCCGTTCCGTGAAAGGTAGGAATCTCTGCTATTGTGAAGTATCCCTGATATTCTTCCGGTATCGGAACCTCTACACGTTCCCAGTTTGCTCCACCATCGATTGTCCGATATAGATTTGGAATTGGCGACTGTGCTTCATATCGTAATTCACCAAAGGAGATGAACCCTAATTGATCGTCAATAAACCCTCCGTCTGTCACTAAGGAATAGACATCCTTAACAGATCCGGCGTTGTACCAGGTCTCTCCGCCATCGTTTGTTTTAAATACAAAGTGTGCCTCCCAACTCATCGTTTTATCACCTGTCACGATAAGAAAGCCATCCTTGTCCGATGTGAACCCCAGTAATCGCAGCCTCAAAGATGGCAGCTGGTCCGAAACCAACACTTCATTCCAGGATTTCCCTTTATCCCGACTAACCAGAACCGTCAACCCCTTGTTAAGTACAAACGCAGTTATCTCCGGTGTAATCACATAGCTGCCATTCATTAATTGTTGGTCCGTACCGCCCAGTCCACTGCTTAATAAATTTTCAACCGCAACAGGAACTACTCTCCATTTTTCACCACCATCATAAGTGACCCTAAGCTTATCATCCTTAATCTCATACTTTATGCTTTTCGAGGGTTCCTCGATTCCGGCTTTCTTTCGATATTCTTCCATCATTTGAACAGGTGGCAGCCCAATTTGCGTATCGGTTATTCTTTCAATATTTGTTAATGTGTACGTTAAATTTTCTTCCTTTTTGATGCTTAGTTTCCAAACGATATTAGGAACGACTCGGTCATCCTGCATCTTTCCCCAACCGTAATCGATTTTTGGTGTTCCTTCAGGTAACTGAACTTGAAACACAACCGCCGCTATAAAATAGTTCTCATCTCCCGATAACTTCGTAAATCTAGTAAAGCTCTTACTCGCAATCGCACCTTCACTCTCTAACTGATTCATGAAATCAAACCAGATTCGGTAAGCAATCGTTTCTGGTTTTTGATCACTTTCTTCTACTTGAATTGTATAAGGGAGTTTAATATTTATATCTTCCTTTTTTACTTCGACTGGTTTCGTATTGGGATTTTCATGATCCCCATTAAACAGTTGAAAGATAATGAAGAGAACAATTAATATAGAACTAAAAATTATTAACCTACTTTTCGTTGTTTTCAATGGAATTCATCCTTCATTCAAATATAAACTTACTCTTCATGAAAAAATGGATTATAGATATAACGCTGTGGAGTAATCATATCCTCCTTGCCTGGAACGTATAAGGAGATGGTTGGTCCCGAGTTTCCTGGAGCAGATATGGAAGGAATAACCTTACCTTTTTCATCCATATAGCGAATCCCCTCCCGAATAATCCCCCAGTTTCTTATTCCTTTATACATGACAGCATAATGCTCTTCATTCCACCGTTTTACTTCATCTTTAACGGGTATCCATTTTAGCATATTGATAACAATCGATAAATCGTTGTTCGGATCATAAACCGTTGTTCCTTCCCCATGCCAATCTTGTTTATGGATCTTAACCTTATTGCTCTTTGTTTTATCAAAATAAATTAAATATCCTGATTGTAGTTTCCGGTCTTGGTCAAACCCATAAACATACATATAAATGTCTGTGATTGTCCCATCCTTTTCAAAGTCTATTTTTAAATCATTGGTCATTAAATACGGTTCCAGCTCCATCTTCTCTTTTACAGAATCCAGTATTCCATCTAGCTTTGCTGCGTAAAAATTATCATTCTCTAGCTTGACTCGTGTCTCTGTTTTCAACTCCTGGATTTTCCAGGCTAATGCCCCGTTAAAATTGACAGCATTCGAGCCAACATAATATCCTCCAACCATCGTAACCAATGAAAAGAGAATAACCGTCCATTTCCAAAAGTTTGGATGAACAGGCTTAACAATTTTTAAATCTTCGTTTATCTCTCTTTTCACTAGCTTACGATAAGTAACAATAATATGGATAAACATTAATAATAGCAGAAAGCTGATACCTAAAAAAATCGGAATATTTGTTTTCATTTGTCCTATTTTTGTAATGGTGTACAGAATTCTCCACCACATGATATATAGTAGAAGGATAAACAAACTGCTTTTACTTCCAAAAAATAAATATCGCAATATCAGTCGTCGATATAATTTTTTAGTCAATTTATTTTCAATTGCCATACATATAACCCCTCCTGGTCAAATTGCATCCTGTTTCAAATCCTCCACTAAACTATCATATTAAAATAATACCTATTCCAATATATAGAAGGCAAAATAAAAATACTGTATCCCTATAAGGAAGACAGTATTTTTAAATTTAATGAATATAATCGATCTATTAAATCCACTTAGCAAACCAAGCTACATAATATGCTGCAGGGATAAATAGTAGTTGAGCAACAATTGTTCCCAAGAATTTAGAGCTTATCATTGTCAGAGAATAGCTTTTTAAGTAAATGTAATCGGTTTGCTTTTTCATTACTCTATCAGCTAACACCGACGCTTTGGGGTCAATAAACAATGTCAAAAGAATCGTTGCTATACCATTTATAATTCCAGATGACATCAATGCTGCCTGAGCATAATCTTTAGGAACTAACATTGAAGCATAAATTGAAGATAGAACACCAATCGTAAAAACAGCTGAAATGATGACATTAATCACAAAGAGCCGTTTTGGAATGGTTTTTAATGTAATTCCCTTCAGATATGCAAATCTCGGCATCCTTAAACACATAAAAACTTTTCTTAAGCCATTTCGATTGAATTGATGAACAAACAGCGCAATGATTGAACCACGTTGATTTGAAAGTTGAACAATGGCTCTTGAAAAGATATTGATGAACGTCGGAAATAAAAGTATCCCCAACAAAACCCCTATGGAGGTTACAGCTATTAAGATCCTATATTGTTCCTCTATAAAGTGCAATTTGTTTACATCAGGTGCTTCTGCAATAAGTTTTGCTGTAAGAGGTTGTTGAATCATTGTAGAAAACCTTGAAACAATCACCAGTGTACTAAACAAAGATAAAGCAGTGGCGATTAATCTTACTCTTGCTCCTGAAATTCTTGTTGAATAAGCTAATGTTTCAATCATTGTAATGATCAATAAAAACAGAGCGATAATAATTACTTTACCTGAAATTAGTCCCATAAATAACCCCTAAAAAAATATGATAGCCGTATTATAAACTAAATTATTTTCTTTTGGAATTATTAGATGAGATCGTACAAGGATAATTCATTCTTAAAACTCCATTACCTCATCTTGGTTATTACATACAACATGATTTGACCAACTTTACTAATCCGATATAGCGGGACAAACTCATTGTTAAAATGGCGAATTACCGTTCTAATAAAATAATTTATTTTTTGAATGAAGTACACTCAAATCCGCTTTTAACTTGTACATTTTTGTACAAAAAGCATATTAATGATAAGTAACTGGAATTGGTCAAAACAAAGTTTGTTATTTTTCAAATAGCTTTTCGTTAATAATCTGTAAAAGTATAAGTTACTCCAAAAGGAGCGGTGCTACAGTGGAGAATCAAGTAATTGTACCATGGGAAGTGGACGAACTAACTCATGGAGAATTTTATGTTCCAGATTATATCAATGATATAGGATTGGAAGTACTGAAACAATACAATTTAAAAGTCAATAGCATGCAAGTGGTCACAACAAAGCCTGACAAGGGTGGAGCTATCTGGAAGCTGGAGACCAATTCAGGGCCAAAAAGCTTTAAGCTTCTCCATCGAAGACCAACAAGAAGTATGTTCAGTCTTGGTGCACAAAGATATTTGGTGGATGAAAAAAATGCAAGGGTACCAGCGATTATCACCACTAAATCCGGTGAGGATTACGTACAGGCTGGAGGAAAGTTGTGGTTTGTTGCGGAGTGGATTGAACCACTAACTCCTGTAACAAAGGATTTAGAAGGCGCAAAACAACTTTGCTATGCACTTGGTGAATTTCATCGATTAACTCAGGGGTATTTACCTCCTGCTGGGGCTGAAATTGCTTCGAGGTTGTATAAATGGCCAAAAAGCTATAAAAAAATCGTAACGAAAATGGATTGGTTCCGAACAACAGCCAAAGCATATAGTTCAATGCCTGCAAGTCAGGACCTATTAAATGTTGTGGATCTATTTGAAGAACAAGGAAAGAGAAGTGTGGAAGCACTTAATCAGTCACAATACCCAGAACTAACAAAACTTGGAAATACTAGTTGGGGGTTAGTACATCAGGATTACGGCTGGTCAAATGGGCAAATGGGACCGAACGGTATGTGGATTATTGACCTGGACGGAGTGGCATATGATCTTCCAATACGTGACTTAAGGAAATTGATTACAGGTACCATGGCAGATTTATATAGATGGGATGTAACGTGGATGCGTGAAATGATTCAAGCTTATCACGAAGCACATCCAATTAGTCCAGAACTATATGACATCTTAATGATTGATATGTCACTTCCTAATGAATTTTATAAAAATGTCAAAGAAGTACTATATGAACCAGAAATATTTTTAAATGAAACAACTTCTCAACTAATTAGAACCATTGTCGATACTGACCAATCTAAGTGGCCGGCATTAAAAGAAATTCAAAACGATTGGAGCAATAAGAAATCATGAATATTTTAATGATCGCTACTGAAAAACTTCCAGTACCTCCTGTCCTGGGAGGGGCCATTCAAACCTATATTTCTGGAAGTCTGCCATACCTAGCAAGGTCTTATAATATTACTGTTTTAGGTATAACGGACCCATCGCTTCCTAATGAAGAAATCAAAGATGGAATTAAATATGTCCGGGTACCAGGAAAATTATTAGCACTCTATCAGCAAGGAATCGTTCAATTTTTAGCCTCCAATTCTTTCGACATTATTCATATTTTTAATCGTCCTCGTCTGGTTATGCCGATTCGAAAAATGGCACCTCAATCCAAAATTATCCTTAGCATGCACAATGATATGTTTAATCTTGAAAAAATTGAACCAAATGAAGCAAATGCAGCAATAAATGAAGTCTCAATGATCGTTACAGTCAGTAACTATGTGGGGAATGTCATCCGAAACCTCTATCCCCAGGCATCATCAAAGCTCCGAACTATTTATTCAGGCGTTGATTCTGAGAGGTTTTTACCTGGTAATCATTCCAAAATAGAATCTATTCGAAATCGACTTCGCAAAGAACATGGCTTAGAAAATAAGAACGTTATCCTATTTGCCGGGAGACTTTCCGAAAACAAAGGAGTAGATCGTTTAATCCGGGCATTACCGCTGCTTACAAAAAAATTCAAAAACTTAGCTTTAGTTATAGTAGGAAGCAATTGGTTTAGTCAGAACAAAGTAACCGATTATGTAGCCTATGTTCGCTCTTTAGCGAAACAACAAGACGTTCCTGTTGTGACAACAGGCTTCGTATCACCAGCTGAAATTCAAAATTGGTTTGCGGCCGCCGATTTATTTGTTTGTACGTCCCTTTGGCAAGAACCACTTGCACGAGTTCATTACGAAGCCATGGCTGCCGGCCTTCCTATTGTGACAACGGCAAGAGGAGGAAACCCAGAGGTAATTAATTTAGGGGAAAATGGCTTTGTAGTCGAAAATCCAGAAGACCCGGCAAATTTTGCAGAAAAGATTTCTGAAATATTATCAAATAAATCATTAATGCAAAGTATGGGAAAAAGAGGAAGAGAACTCGCTATAAGTAATTATAACTTTTCTCGAGTAGCAGATGAAATTATGGAAGTTTGGAGGCTTACGCTGGAAACGCCTCTTTCTGCACCGCTGCCAGATGGATATGTAGCCCCAGAAGTTGAAAATCCCCCAAATTTAATTCCTCTAAATAGCGAATATGGAGAGGTACTTGGTAGTAAACAAACAAGCAATTTATCCTTATATGATTCAAATGATGAAAAAGAGAAAAAGAAGAAGAAAAAGCAGTACAAAGAAAAGGACAAAAAGGATAAAGTCAAAAAGAAAAAAGACAAAAAGGATAAAAACCAAAAAGATAAAGACAAAAAAGATAAAAACCAAAAAGATAAAGACAAAAAAGATAAAAACCAAAAAGATAAAGACAAAAAAGATAAAAACCAAAAAGATAAAGACAAAAAAGATAAAAACAAAGAGAATAACAACAAAAAAGATAAAAACAAAGAGAATAACAACAAAAAAGATAAAAACAAAGAGAATAACGACAAAAAAGATAAGAACAAAGAGAACAACGACAAAAAAGATAAAAACAAAGAGAATAACAACAAAAAAGATAAAAACAAAGAGAATAACGACAAAAAAGATAAGAACAAAGAGAACAACGACAAAAAAGATAAAAACAAAGAGAATAACGACAAAAAAGATAAAATCAAAAAATATGAGGGGTATATATAATTTAAGATGAGTGAAACCAAAGGGTAAAAAGGATTAAGAGTATATGATAAATCACACAAAAGGTAACCGACAAAAGAAGCATTAAAAAACCGACTAATCATTTAAATAATTCAATCGATGTAGTTAAACGTCTAAAAAAATCAAGGTGCATTACAAATGGCACCTTGATTTTTTGAAAGATCGTAAGAAAGGAGCAATAGAAAACAATGAATATTTTAGTGACAGGAGCGGCTGGATTTATTGGGTTTCATCTTTCTAAACGTTTGTTAGATGAAAATTATCATGTTATCGGTGTAGATAATCTTAATGAATATTACGATGTTCGGTTAAAGAATGATCGGTTAAATATACTGAAAAAAAACGCTAATTTCAAATTTTATAAAATAGATTTGGCAAATCAAGAATCGCTAATACAAATATTTAAAAGTAATACGATCAATATTGTAATCAATTTGGCAGCTCAAGCTGGAGTCCGTTATAGTCTTACCAATCCTCATTCTTACGTTCATTCAAACTTATTGGGGTTTACAAATATTTTAGAGGCTTGCAGGCACTATCAGGTAGAACATTTAATTTATGCATCTTCAAGTTCTGTTTATGGAGCAAATTCAAACATTCCATTCTCTACAAAAGACTCTGTCGATCACCCCGTAAGTCTATATGCTGCTACAAAAAAATCAAATGAGTTAATGGCTCATACGTATAGCCATTTATTTAATATTCCAACCACAGGCCTTCGTTTCTTTACAGTGTATGGGCCTTGGGGAAGACCCGATATGGCCTATTATTCTTTTACCAAAGATATTATAGATGGGAAAACTTTAAAAGTATTTAATAATGGTGATATGAGCAGAGACTTCACTTTTATTGATGATATCGTGAAAGGGATTATTAAATTACTAGATCATCCACCCAAATCCAATAATAATTGGGATAGAAATAACCCTGACCCGAGCTCAAGCTATGCACCCTATAGGATTTATAACATTGGCAACAATAATCCTGTAAAATTAATGGTATTTATTCAGATATTAGAAAAGCTAATTGGCAAAAAAGCAATTGTAGAATTATTACCTATGCAGCCAGGAGATGTTAAAGAGACCTATGCAGATATTACAAGTTTGCAAAATGATGTAGGCTTCTATCCTGCTACACCATTAGAATTAGGATTAGGCCAATTTGTAGATTGGTATAAAAAATATCATTTAAAGTCCTGAAAAATTCCCTCAAATTTTTAGAGGGAATTTTTCAAAACTTTAATTTATTGGAGCAGAGGCAAAATGGGCTGTATTCATATTCCTTGTGAGTCTTTTAGAAAAGTTGTTAAATATTCAACATCGGTTATATTTTTATTGCATTCTCTGCTATCGGCACAAATAAGATTTCCAATGGACTTGTAATAATCTGGGTTCTTTGATTTTTTCGCTTTTGTTACAGTAGAAAAATAGGCAACCTCACCAAAGCAATTGCAGAAGGAACAAAGATTTTTTTTACTAGTCGGTGCAAATTCGCATTCAATGCCGACCTTTTTCCCCTCCAGCTCATATACTATAAATTTCTTATTGGATCTTAGGTCGTTCCAGCTTAAATAGGTCAGTTGGCTGTGGTCTATATTTGATAAATCAGGCATCTTTAATTTTTTTTGTTTCGGAAACATTTTTTTCAATTGCTGTTCGGTGATTTTTGGAAAAGGCAGCAAATAGTCCGAAAGATGCTGGATATATTGCTCATACTCTTTATCTGTTTTCAGTCTCGAAAGATCCAACATTTCTTGTTGTTCCAAAGTGGCATTTGGAAATAGGTCGGAAATTTTGGCATTGCCTAAGTCAATCACAGCTGCCAAAACGTTTTGGGGTACGTTTTTTTTGGTACTGTCCCTAATTACAGCAATCTGTTTTTTTATATAATTTAATTGTTCATTTTTAATAAATTTTTCAGTCATCTCTTCTATCTCCATTCATTTTGCTAAAGCTCTTTACACTTATTTTAAAAAATATTTGAAACTTCAAAAATGGATAAAATGACTTAGAAATGTTTTTTACATAAAAACAGCACTGATGAAGGATTTTCACCAGTGCTGTTCCCCTACTTTTTATGTGAATAGACAATTTTCTTAATCGTTTCAGGTGAAAGATAATACTCGTCAGCCAGTTGCTGAATGCTGCTGCCACTAATAAAAGAATTTCTAATGTCGGTATTTCGGCGGTCCAGCAACCCTCTTCCTCCACTTGAAGTTCCCCATTTCCGGTACTCCGTTTCCTGTTTAGGAATATAAAGGGTTTCCCCTTGAATATACTTTTGGATTTCGACAATTAGCTTTTCTGGTAGAACTTTGCTTGCATTCATATACTTCAATATTGCTCGCCCCTTATTTGATTTTGAATAAAATAAGGTGCAAAGCCAAAATATTAGAAAAGCTTTTTCAGCGATAAAATTAAATGTTTCGCCCCATGCAAAGTATCGCCTTTCCAATAATTGGCTTTGCATGAGTGAAAGAAGTACCAGACAATCTAACGTGATTCTCCATCTGTACGCACCCCCTTTAAAATTTAATTATAGCGTAATTCAATGATTTCATCTCACCTTTTTTAATTCCCATTTTAACATATCATTCACAGTTCCAATTTTATTCATTTTCAACTTTTCTAACACTTTAATGGATGGAATATTATCATGTAGGCACTCAGCAACTACTTTATCTACATGATCATTTGTAAACGCCCAATTAATAATTTCATTTACAGCCTCAGTTGCATAACCTTTGTTTTGTGCTGAAGGTATGATTCCATATCCTACTTCAACCGTATTTTCTGAATTGGGTTTACCTTTAAATCCAATATCCCCAATAATCGTATTGTTTTCTTTATTGATAACTAGCCAAACACCCCAACCAAATTGAGTAGAATCCTCTTTAAGTTTTTCCAAAAACATCTTTATATGAGGGCCTATTTTGTAATCTTCTGGTGAAATCGTTGATAATAATTCATCTGTGCAAGGAACAATTTTTAGTCTTTCTGTCTGTAATTCCATCTTCATACTCCTCGTAAATTATAATAAGTAAGGGATCAATCAACACTTGATTTTTAACTTTTATTGCTAAGAATAAATAATATTATATGTTGGTTTTAGGACTCCGTTCGAATATTGTTTCATGCTAACTAATTCCAAATTAAAACGAGGTTGAACATTGCCAAATAGAGGTATCCCCGTGCCAATCATTACAGGGTTAACCTTTAAGACTAATTGGTCAATAAGTTTATGCTGTATTAATGAACCCGCCAGTTTACCTCCCCCACAGAGCCACAACTTTCCATCTTCCTTCATTTTGAGATCCTGAATAAAGCTTATCGCGTTATTTTTAATTAATTTCACTTCATCGTTTGATTCAAACTGCATGGTGCTTGAGAAAATATAATGCTTCAACTTATAAGGGCTAGGCTCACCCGGCTTAAGACCAAATTGAAAGCCGTACTCATACGTTTTTCCACCCATTAATACTGCATCATATTCCTGAATATCGGTTATGAAATCTGTAACATGATCACCCTCGTTTAAAAATATAGAATCGTCAGCTACTCCATTCAAATCTGCAATAAAATTATCAAGTGTAATTGCAATATGATAAATCAATTTTGCCATTCAAATATCCCTCCTTTAAAACGGATTTCCTCATTTTTTTCAATAAAACTCTTATAATTTCCTTTAAATTCTCGAGATTAAATTTAATTCTTCTTTCACTCCAGTGCGTGCAAAAGTGAATTTCACGGTTAACTAAATCAATGAAGTTTCATTTGCCACTTCGAAGCTATGTACTTCAAGAATAAGTGAAATATGGTTTTTCTGCTGTTCTCGGAATTTAATGGGGTAATTATGGCTGGAATATTATTTTTTTGTGGTCTTGTGCCACTAATTTATATTTATTACTTACGAACAAAACGACAAGATGAGAATTTCGATGAATAAAAAGAAATAGTTCATATGATTAAACTCGACAACAATAATCTTGCACCCTTTCGTATTGATGATTATATTTATTTAAATTCTTTTGACGGAAAAAAAATAAAAAACCCCACCAACCATCCAGTATGGTTCCCAAAAGATTAGTCTCCAAAAGGTAGCATATGGGCCCAGGTTAAATTCCAGAATATGAAATGCATTTAATAGAATTGTGATGAAATTTAGAAACCCGTACAAGAACAAAAATGCCCCTCCAATTTTTGCCGTGTAATAAAGCATTCTGTTCATGATTTGTTTTTTCCAACGAATAATCAGCATTAAAAGGAAGATGACACCGAATAATTTAATGAAACCAGTAAGCCAAACGATGGCCATAAATGAGGGCGAAGGGTTTAAGGACATCTCGTAAATGGAACCACCTAAAGATCTAACCCCCATTAAGCCACCCATTGCCCAATAAAAGCTCATTCCTGCAAAAATAAGTGTCCAAATTATGCCCAGAACGACACACCAAGAATTCCTTTTCATTAAAAACATTTGACCATCCACCTTCTCCCCTGTCAAAGATGCTATAAGTTTCTATATCTTCAATCTTTTCTAACGCTATTAAATTCATTAAAAAGCATTTTTATACCTACTATTAAAAACTATTCCTGAAGCGCTTCTTTATGCAAAAATTTGAGTTAACAATAAAGTCAACATTAATCTTTAATAAAACCATAAAATTAAAAAAGTGCATGAAGTCAGTACTCCATACACTTTTTTACTAGTTATTAAAGATAGTTTTCATTAAACACAATACTAATCTTTCGAAATTAGCTTTTCAATCGTTTCTCTAACTTCACTACCCGTTGCTTGTTCCTTTACAATCTTCATTATGGATTGGTGGATTTTGTTAACATCAGTTTTTGCTTGTCCATCCAGCTGATGTATTGTATTTGTTATAAGTAAATTTAACCATGTTTCTTTTAAACGCTCTGGCTTTCCGTTGTTCTTTTGACCAAGAATGGATTTCATTTCATCTACAATCTTGTCTTCTGCTTTTTGAAGATTTTCAGTTAAAATACCCCGTTGATTATTAGGGATTTCTTCGACTAATTTATTTGCAGTTTCAAGTGTAACAAGATCGTTATCAACTTCTGCTGCACTTTCGAGCCTAGAATCTAACAATGTATTAATTACTTGCTCTGCTTGTACGATTGTTTTGACGATTAATAGTCGTTCAAGTAATGTATTTTTGTCTGTACCGTCTGCTAATTGATCAACTGCTTGTTGCGCCTTTTCAATACTTTCTTCAGAAGGTGATTGTTCAGCTTGCCCCACTGCTTCTTTTGCTAGCTTTAGATTTAAGACTTCTTGTGCTTGATTTACTTTAGCGGAAACTATAGTTAAACGAACTTGTAACTCAAATTTATTTTCACCATCTTCTAGCTCTTCAATTAAAGCTCTCGCATGATTGACTGCGTTGACAACGGCATCAATCTTTTCTTGCTTATCCAATACGGCTCCTGCTAACTCCTGTGCTTTGACTACTGCTTCCATTGCAAGTTTATTAGATTCACTTTTTCCGTCAACAATCTCTATTTTCATAGAACCAATGATAAACGGTAAATTTTTAGCACCAACAATTCTAAAGTCTGCATTACCATTTTGACGATTGGTAAACTTTGCTTGTGGCATATCAATGGTTACAGTTTGCCATTTATTAATATCTTCTTCCTTAATGGTAACTTTTTGCGCAGGTTGATAGGCAGCTCCTGTTTCAGCTGATTCATATTGAAGTGTAAAAGTACCAGCGACAGGTGAACGATATTCAATTGTGGCACGACTATTATATGGTCCTCCATAAATATATCGATCGTCGACTGACAGATAAAGGTTATTTCCTTGATTAAACATATTTTTATCGACTTGTAATACCGTTCTGCCATCAATAATAATTTCGTGAGCTGGACCACTTTCGTACGGAATCCAAGTTAATCCATTTGGCTCACTGTCAAAATCCATAGAAACAAACTTTGCTGGCTCGTCAGGAACGATTTCAAGCTTCATTGATCCAATAAGCAGCGGCAGGTTATTAGCTGCTAAAAGACGCATATCTGCACCATTATTTTGGCGATTCGTAAATTTTATATCTGGTATTTCTAGTGTCGCAGTTTTCCATTGGTTTATTTCATCACTCGTAATATTAATAGATTGCGATTTTTGATAAGCTGATCCTGAGTCGGCCGACTCGTATTGAAGACTAAAAGAACCTGATTTTGGTGAACGATATTCAATGGTTACTTTCGCATGATAAGGTCCTCCCAGGATAGATTTGTCATCTACAAATAAGTAGGCGTGATTGCCGCCGCCCATAGGATTTTTTTCAAGCTGAAGGGCCTTTCTGCCATCTATCGTGACTTCACTAACTGGTCCATCTTGATAATTCTGATAGGATAAACCATCTGGAGCAGTTGTATCATCAAAATCCATTGACACACTGTATTTATTCGGAACCGGTTTTACACCTGGATTTGGGTTAGGATCGACCCATTCCATACGATCAGCAATATATGCCTTACCGGTTGCTTTATCCTTTTTCAATGTAAATTCGTACTGATCCTTACCAGAAAGTGTAAGATATTCTACTTTTAATTCCTCTTTCCTCACCGTAAGACGAACAGCACCTAAATTCTTATCATCACGAAACAAACTTCCATCTACCGGGGAAAATATAGGAGTGGTACCATTCCCGCCATTTCCTGAAATCACGATGTTATAGCCATCTTTCGTTTCAATATGTTCTGCATGATGATCATGTCCCGCTAATATCAAGTCGACACCTGGCGTCATAACCCATGAACGATCAAAATTATTTCCTGCTTTTCCAGATGAATAAACCGGTTGATGCTCCCCTACAATGACCCATTCTGCTTGACTATTGTCAACCGTGTTCTTATATGCATCATAAATTGGAGGCATTTGCTCGCCGGTTGATTTATTACAGTTTGCATCTGGGTTTACGAAATCAACCAAGCCGATGCCAAATCCAGCTACATATGAAACCGGGACCCCAAATTTATCAATACTTGGTTGAACACTTTCCATGGTACAGCCGTTTCCATAATCGTGGTTGCCCATGATAGGGAAAAATTTGCCTGCTTTGATATCTTCTATATATGCTTCTTGTGCTTTTTCTACTTCTTCTGGCAGTCCACGTTGATAAGTATTATCCCCAACAGTTAATATGTAATCTGGATTCCACGAATGAACCATATCGGCCACCTGTTGTTCACCTTCACAATTGCCAACTCCACAACCGCCATAATCACCGATAACTGCCAATATGAGTTCATCAGCAACTGGCTTTGTAGGATCTACTTTTTCGGTAATACGTTCCATCTCACCATTCGTTTCAGCAGCTAAACTACTAAAAGGGAAATTAACTGTGCCAGATAAAATTGTGGCTATTGTCAAAATCCCGAGATACTTTCTATATTTTTTCAAGACTACCTCTCCTAACATAGTTTTTAGAGCTAATTTCTAATCATAGTTTCGTAATAATGTTAACAGGCTTCAGTTAATTTAATATTAAGACAACATAAATTTATGGTAAATTTTGTACTATCTGTTCATATTTTGTTTTTTTGTCCTGAAAAAAGCATCAAATGTATTTGGAAATTAAGAAATGCTTTTAATTCCGATAAAAAGTATATCCCTTTTCCAAAAACTTATAGAAAGCAAAATAAAAAACTGTCCCCCTTTAAGGAAGACAGTATTTTTGAAGTTACTGAATATAATCATAAATATTTTTCGCCAGCAATAAGCAGGTAACGACAATAAACAACGCACGAACATAGCTGCTTCCTCTTTTGATCGCAAATTTTGAGCCGCAAATGGCACCAGCAAGCTGTGCCACTCCCATGATTAATCCATAAGTGTAATTTACTTGTCCTAGAAACATGAACATGAACAATGCGGCAATATTACTGCCAAAGTTTAAAAACTTTGCGTTCCCCGCTGCTTTTAAAAAATCAAATCCAACCAATAAAAAAGAAAAAATTAAAAATGAGCCTGTTCCTGGACCAAGAAATCCATCATAGAAACCAATTGCAAAAATGGCAATCGTAAAAATAATGAAATGCAGTACGGACAATTTTTTGGGGGTTGAAATGCTGCCCCAATCTTTCTTAAAAATCGTATAAATAGCAACTGCTGCGAGCATAACCAGCATCAATGGCTTGAGCAGTTCAGGGTTTATTAAATGAACCGTCCACGCACCAAGCATCGAACCGATAAAAGTGAGCGGAAATAATTTATAAACTGACTTTATATCAAGTTTACCTGACCGATAAAACATAAAAGTACTCGTTAAAGAACCTATAGTCGATGCTAGTTTATTGGTCGCTACTGCCCCTGCCGGATTCAGACCTGTAAATAATAATGCAGGTAGTGCAATCAGTCCACCGCCCCCTACAACCGAATCAATAAATGAAGCTAAAAATCCGAAAAGAATCAAAATCATTAATAACGTTGGGTCTAAGTCAAGATGCATTTCATTCAACCTTCCTTATAGTCACTACTAAAATAGTAACTAATCAATTGCTTATTGTAAATAGGTATTGTAAATTTGAAATATAGGAATGAAAATTGGAGGACGGAAAAAGTGGACGACATCGTGCAACGGCTTAAAAAATTAGGTTTTAACGAATACGAAGCTAAATCTTATTTATCTCTTGTAAAACAAGGCCCTGTTACAGCCTACCAAGTCAGTAAAGAGTCAGGTGTTCCAAGAGCACGAATTTATGAAGTGTTAAGTAATCTTGTTGAAAAAGGGATTGTCTTAAAGGAAGAAATTAATGATACCACTCGTTATTCCCCTTTGCCCGTTGAAATTTTTTTGCAGAAGGCTCAATCAGAGTGGCAATTGACTTATACAGAAATAAGTGATTCATTAAGAAGTTTAGAAACTTCTGCAGAAAAAATGGACAATCGAGTCGTTACATTAAAGGACTATAAAACAATCATAAGCTATTGTCAGTCATTAATTAAAAAAGCAAAAAGTCGTATTGTTATTTCGATGTGGGACGATATGTATGAGGTATTGAAAAAGGAACTTGCTGCGGCCGCGGCTGATCAAGTCAAGCTACATGGTATTACATTACATGTTGAAAATCCTATTAAAAATCTAGAAACCCATCGCATCACAACTTTTACTGAAACCTCTTCTACAGAGCGTTGGTTTATTTTATCCATAGATTCTAAAGAGATGATTTATGGGCCATCAATTGAAGCGCGTAGTGTTGCTTTTTATACAGATGACCCTGTCCATATTTACTTATTAGAGGATTATGTGTGGCATGATGTACTAGTAAACCGGCTTGTCCGACGCAGCCAAGACGATTTGGACAATTGGATTACCTCTGAGCGGAAAGCCTTCTTTATGGAAAAATAAAAATGTTACAAGGTTAAAAGGGTTGCCCCGTTCCTCGGGAAAATAGGCGATCAATCACTTATCATTAAGAAAATACTTCCAACACGACTGGCAATGAAATAAGCTGCAAATATTACTATAAATAAATCTTTTTCATAATGCGAATAATAATAAAAAATGTGTACAAAGAGGGTTTTTATTGAAGAAGCTTACGCTACTATCTCTTATTTGTATTATGTTTCTTACCGCATTGGAGAAACCGTCAAAAGTGGTACCCTTTTTACGACCAATCGTAAGTGGGCTCGCAGAACATACTAATGTTCCAGTTTTATTGCCCGCCTATTGGAAGGGACAAAAGGCAAAAAAACATACGTCTGTTATTGTGAATGCTTATGAAAATGGGTACATGATTTATTTTGTATCCACGGATAAACCTTATCGAGCAAATGATCCCGCAATATATCATCCACCTGAATCAAAGCGAGTCGGCGAACTATCCGGAAATGTTGGAACTATGATACCTAGCGACCGACTGAGTGGTTTAGTCTTTTACAAAAAGAAGGACGGCGCTAAATTATGGATACAGCCGTGGATTAGGTCGGTCATTTACGCAAAGCGTGGACCGTGGTCTATGCATTTTGATGGTGATAACGGAGATGAGCCGTATCAGCAGGCAGTTGACTTGTTCAAAGCTATGAAAAAAGTCAACTGGCTAAAAAACAAAGACATTCATGAAGGGTATATCAGCGTTATTGGCACGAGGCTTGATGCATATACTAACATTGCTTGGGATACAGGTGATGGATTTGTTTATAATTTTTTTTATAAAGGTCCCATTAAGAATGCGGTAAAAATCGTGGATAGCCTACAATATGTTGAATACAAACCATAATCAAAGCAACTCTGTTAACAGAGCTGCTTTTTTACTTTATTCCAAAAGAATGGCAATCATCAAAACGTTCAATTGAGGAAAAATATAATCTTTGACCTTTGTCTTTCATGATATATCTCACTTCTATATAGGCACAGCCGAATAGCTCAAATATTTGTCCACACCCCTTTAATTGGCTACACTAGCCTTCACTTTTCTTGAAGTATCATCCGCTTGCTTCTTCCAAAATAACGTAAGAACTATTCCCAGGGATAAGATCATAGTCGCAAAGTAGTATGGGTAGTTGATATCTATATCAAATAAGATCCCCCCAAGAATGGGTCCACTTATGTTCGCTAAACTTGTAAACATAGAGTTCATTCCGCCAACAAAACCTTGTTCGTTCCCAGCGATATTTGAAAGGTATGAAGTAACTGCCGGACGGAATAAATCGAATCCAACAAAAACTATAAATGTAACAAGTAAAATAGAGAAATATGAATGAACAACCGTCATTAAAAAGACAAGTATCGCTGATAAAATGAGGCTATATTGAATCAGTTTAATTTCACCCCAAATTCGTGTCAGCCTATCAAATAATATAACTTGGGAAACTGCACCAAGGATTGCACCACCCGTGATTACTATTGCAATATCGGATGGTTTAAATTGAAATTTGTGGTCCACAAATAGACTAAAGAACGATTCAAAAGCTGCTAATCCAAATGAGGCAATAAAAATTAACATAAACGCAAGGAAATATTTTGGGTCAATAATACGTTGGAACCCAACCTTACCATTTGTGACTTGTTTATTATTATCTTCATTACGATTTGGTTCAGATAATAAAAGGATAGAAAGTATAGCTGCAATAGTTCCCAGTGCTCCTGCAAAGAAAAATGGTATACGTGTTCCAAACTCCGCTAAAAATCCACCAATTCCTGGCCCAATAATAAATCCTGTACTAATGGCAGCTGACATATAACCTAATGCCTTCGGACGAGTATCCAAATTTGTAATATCAGCAATAAAAGCTGTAACAGCTGGCATAATAAACGCAGCACTAATTCCACCTAAAAGACGAGAAATAATTAGCATTTGAATATCTTTGCCGATTCCAAATAAAAATTCCGAAATGCCAAAAATAAATAAGCCAATTACAATCATCATTTTCCGACCCCAAATGTCTGCCGCTTTCCCTGCAAATGGCGAAACAATCAATTGAGCAATGGCAAACGCCGCTGTTAAATAACCAACTGTTGTTCCAGTAATGTCTAATTCATTCATCAATGTCGGTAAGACTGGTATGACAAGACCAATTCCCAAAAAGGCTATGAATAAATTCATTAATAATAATCCTAAGGTGACCTTATTATTTTTCATTTTTTACATTCTCCTTAACAAAACTACCTACTGCAAACCACTTCATTTTGTTTATCATTTGTTTACATTTCCCATCCTAGTGTATATAGTTACTATATAGTCAAGGGCGGTGTTGTAAAAAATGGATAAAAAAAATGGCAAGTATTTAAGTACTGGGGAATTTGCGAAGCTTTGTAAAGTAAACAAACAGACACTCTTTTATTATGATCAAATTGGACTTTTGTCTCCCCTATGGAAAAATGAAAAAGGTTATCGCTATTACTCCATTCACCAAATAGAGCTATTTTTTGTAATTGATTTATTAAAGGATCTTGGTATGTCGCTAAATGATATTCAACAATACATGAATAATAAATCGCCTGAAAGTTTTTTATCGCTAATGTATCAACAAAAACAAGAGATTGTGAAAAAGCGTCAGGAGATTGAAATGAAGGAAAAAATGATCGATGCAAAAATAGCATTAATGGAAGAAGCGTCGCACCTTGATTTTCAACAAATTACGCTTAAACAATTACCAGAGGCAACACTTTATCTAAGTAGAAACATTGAGAATATATCTGATGAAGAATTTGTAGAGGTTATTTCAGATTTTATTAATGAATTGAACATATCTCAACTTGATTCAGGATATCCAATAGGTGGTATAACAAAACGGGAGCACGTAATGAAGGGAGAATTCTCTAATTATAGCTATTTATATATTGAGCAGCCCCATCCAAAGGTTGGATATCCCTATTTTCAGGCTGTGAAAGGTGATTTTCTTATTGGATATCATATTGGGGATGAGAAAACAATACATAAAACCTATAAGCGGCTTTTTTCAGAAATGGAGCGTTTAAATTTAGCCTTAGGAGATTATGTTTTTGAAGAGTATATTTATGATACAGTTGTAATGAATCATAAGGAACATTATGTGACCAAAATTATGATACAAGTGGAACAAAACTCTGGAGGATAATATGAAAATTTATGTTGATGCAGATGCTTGTCCTGTAAAAGATATTATTATCTCTGAAGGTACGAAAGCTGATATTCCTGTGATCCTTGTTACTAGCTTTTCACATTTTTCTAATGCGGAAAAACCAGCAGGAGTGGAAACAATTTATGTTGATTCTGGAGCAGATGCTGCGGATTATCGGATTATGAAGTTAGCAGAAAAAGGAGATATAATTATTACGCAAGATTATGGTCTTGCTTCATTAGGTTTAGCAAAAGAGTGTACGGTCCTTCACCATACTGGGTATAGCTATACAAATGAAAATATTGACCAATTACTTCAAGCACGTTATTTAAGTGCAATGGCTCGAAAAAGCGGAAAACGTACAAAGGGACCAAAACCATTTACATCGGAAGATAGAGAGAAATTTAGGGTTCTTTTTAAAAGAGTGATTTCTCATTAATAAGTAACCGGCCATTGTAAAGGAAAACCTGGAAAAATAATATTTTTAACAATATCTGTTTATACAGTTAAAACTGCTCCCCATTTATTAAATTCTCACTGCTTGCAAGTGAAGAAACAGAATTCAGTTTAGTATTCCCAAATGAAAGGACAACCGTTTCATTACGACTGTTGTCCTTTTACATTAATCTCTAACTCGGTCTATAATTCTAAGTTTTCAGCTGATTATATCCCAAAAATGCTATTAAGAACGGATAATGGAGTTTCGTATTTAATGCCAAACTCTCTTCCGGTGTAATAAAACACGGGATTTTTCAAAGCATAGGATAATGATTTTTCTTTTTCCAATTCCTTTTCCAGCTGGTCCAACGAATCTGGCATTTGGCCAATACTACCTGGCTTTCCTTCGCCAATTAACGTCACGGTTACAGAGGCAATTTGCTCTTTTCCTCTCATGATAAAAATATCCCGACCGCCGTCTGAAAAAGCTTTTAGATGAAGATCATCGAAAGAAACTCTAACCTTATCGTTCTTTTTTCGAATCACAAAGCCCCTTTCACGAAAATAATCCTCAAAGCTATCTAAAAATTCCTGAACCTTGCTATGTAACCCAGGTTCAACTATTGTTTGGAATAACTCCTGATTTTGTTCCTTTACATGGTTTAATTCCACTTTCAATTCTTCGATTACTTTACCATTCATGTTCATTCTCCTCGTTCTTTACATTCCAATCTATTGTATCGTGAAACCATTCTTAACGCCATTTTCCATACGCAAACCGCTATAATAGGAATATACCAAACCACTTATGGAGGATCCACATGGACAAGGAAAATCAGGATTTTCATGAAGAACAGCCGGATTGGGAAGCTCTTTTTACAGAAGAAGAAGCAAAAGAATGGGAAAAGGATAAAGCAAAGAGGAAAAAGCGAAAAAAAATGGCTGCTAAAATCGTCAGTTCATTGCTTGTGTTTGCCATGTTAATCAGCGGATTAGGGATGTGGTTTGATGTCTTTAATCTGCCTGCCATTCATTTTGTCAAGGTGTCTAATCAGCTTTCGAAGAAACCGGAAGTGAAAGAATACAAAAAAGCCGTCGTCACTCTGGAATGGGACGGTGCGAAAGGAACTGGCTTTAATATCGCTCCAGATGGGTTAATTATCACTAATGAACATGTTGTTGAAAAATCGAATCGAGTGAATGTGCATTTTAGCAACGGGGATTCCTTTGCAGGTAAGGTCATTGCCAAACGGCCGGAATGGGACCTTGCCATTGTTGACATTGAGAAGGCAAAAAAACTGCCCGTCCTGTCGATTGCTGTGGAAAAAGAGTGGGAGACTTGGGCGGGTGAGAAAATTATTTTTATCGGCAATCCTTTAGCTTATACGCAGATTGCCAATGAAGGAACCTTCATAAGTCCGGTCCTCGTGAACGGATTGGATATTCCGGTTATGATGATTGAGGCGCCGATTTACAAGGGAAATAGCGGCAGTCCGGTGATTAATCAAGATGGGCAAGTCATCGGAGTTATCTTTGCCACATTGCAAAACCCAGAAATCACCACCAAAGAAATCATTGGTGCAGCCGTTCCCTCCTATTACATTCAGCAGATTATGGAAGAAATTAATAAAGATAATAAGCTGGAGGAACAGTTCTGATGAAGTGTAACCAATTAATCCCTGTGGCCATAATTGACACACCATTAGCAATAGTAGCACTTTACAATGAAACAAAGAACTACAACGCACAATAAAGAAAGGGATTGCCAGCAATCCCTTTCTCTTAACTATAGCCTTCTTTCATTTACTTCCTTTAGCATTCGCCTGTAATGATCTATTTCCAGGAGTAAACCAACCAATTAGAGCAATAGCGACTAATACTCCATAAAAAATCAGCGTCCAAGCTGTACTGTGTGGAAATTCATGATTTAAGATACCAATATCTTCATGTGCCAGGGTGATTACAGCCAGTTTGACACCAACCCAGGCAACAATTACATATGCTGTGGTTTCCAAGGCTGGACGTTTCTCAAGAAGTTTCACAAACCAAGTTGCTGCAAATTTAATCAAGATGAGGCCAGCAACACCACCAATAAGAACAACTAAGAACTGTCCTCCGTCCATACCTCCGAATTTGTCTAAAGGTGAATCTGGAAGACCCAGAGCAAGAGCAACCGCAGCTAGAATCGAATCTATTGCAAAAGCGAGGTCAGCTATTGCAATCTTCCCTACGGTTGGCCCAAAACCTTTGCCTGCGGATTCCTTTTCATCATCCTTGTGGATATTCTCATTTTCTTTGCCGAATCGTGCTTGAATGATGTGCTTTAATCCTAAGTACAGAAGATAAATTGCACCTATTGCCTGTATCTGCCAAACGTTTGCAATAAATGAAATCGCAAATAGTGCAGCAAACCGAAAAGCAAATGCTAAAATGATTCCGTAATTTATAGCTTTTTTTTTCTGATCGTCCGGTAAATGTTTAGCTATAACTGCTAGCACTAGCGCATTGTCTGCAGATAACAATCCTTCTAATCCGATTAGAATTAACAATGCCCAACCGTATTCTAGCCATATTGAATCCATCCATTTCTCTCCTTTCTTTATAATAATCCATCAAGCTCTCTTTCAAGTAACGGTCATGATGGAACTTACAAAATATAGGAAGATTATTCCGTGAGGGCATACCATTTTGGAATGACGGCGAAGACAACATTACCAACCAAGTTACCACCTCGAGTAAAGCAAGGGATACTGAAATCTCTCCTTCTAAAATGGAAAATACCACCGTATTTTTCAATTAGCTTTAAATTGAATGTTGTTCACGCTGTTCCTATTGTATCTTAAGCCTGTCATACGCTTTTGGCGGTGACTCCAACCAACCTTTATCAATTAAGATATTCATGCCATCGTCAACAAATAAGCCTATGTTTATTAGAGTTCTTGCATACAACATATCTATATCTCTTCTTGCTGTTACTGCCAGTGAGTTTCCAAATGACCTTATCTTCATTGCGAACATATCCACTTTATGAAACAGCATTATTTTATCGGAAAAAGGAGGATATGTAGAGGGTGTAACCAAATGGTCTAAGAACGCCGGTGATTGTATGTGTTCAATGTGAAGTTTTTCCTTATACTGCTTTACCGCTTTATCAGTCATGGTTAAACCTCGTTTGAATAAAGCTTTTATTTTTTCATCTTTAACAATCTGATGAAATCCCAATAATAACGCCATACTTGTTGTGTTAGTCTCAATGTTATCCCAAAGATGAATGATTTCTAATGCCTGTAATGGTCGGACTTCTCCAAAATAACCGTTTAAGTAACTTTGTTTATCAATTTTATCAATTCCATCTGGTGTCGGAATGATAGGAGGGTTTGCAATAAGTTTTTTTCCCATTAAAACATTATTAATTTGCCCTAACAAGACAGTTGCACATTGATTACAATAAATAAAGAACTCTCTAATATCCTCCCTCAAAACCAATGGAACTGCTACTGCATAAAGGCTCATACCTGCCTTTGCAGCATATTTTAAATAGTGAACGTAAAATTCATCGGCGTATAAACGTGGGGCACCAAGATTTACATCATCTTTTGTAAATCCACTCGGTATAGGGAAATTATCTTTATTAAAAAATCCTTCGATCCTTTGTATGAAATCCTTTGATAAGGCCAAACCATTTTCTAATAGCGTCTTAATTTCTTCGTCCTCGCAATGCTGAAGAAAATAACTTAAGATTTGAATCGACATACTGTTTCCCGTATAGGTAGCCCAAAGTTTACCCATTTCAAACGTCGTTAAAGGCTGGGTCTCATCAATTGAATATGAACTAAAATTGATTGGCTTCATTACATTCATTGGATTTAAATCTTTATCGGTGGTCATAACTAATCTCCTTTTCCCGCATTTTCGCTTATGATTTCCATTGGGGAATAGTTTAATTCCAACAGATTCTACCTCTAACATATCATGGTAATTTGAGCAACACAGCAAGGTCGTTCCTCCATGCGCTTTAGTGCTTATGTATCCAATTTATTGAGCATGAGAACCGTCCCCATGCATCACCAAGAGAATTTATAGGTTTTTATTCCGTTTCCTACTTGATAGGTTGTAACTGTTACTGGTTTTCCTGCAATGTTTTGTTCTATATACCTCTTTACGTAGTTCCCTACGAAGTTTTCTTCTGCGCTTTCTACTCCGTATACGTATAGTTTATGACTATTGAGATAGTCTGTGTTCGTTGTTAATGTCCAGTGTCCACTATCTACATATTCTTTAAATAGTTGTTGTTGGGTCTTTTGGGGAACTACTGGCTGTGGTTCAACTGGCTTTTCAATTGGAGCTGGTTGTTCGGGTTTTTGTTCTATTACTTGTGGTTTTGGCTCTTCTACTTCCGGTTTTTGTTCTGTTTGTGGTGTTTGTATTACTTGTGGTTTTGGATGTTCTACAGGTTGATTTTCAGGCTTTTGAGTTAATTGTGGTGTTTGTTCAACTTTCTTATTTTCCTCTTGCTTTGGTTGCTGTGTTTGATTATTATTGGTTGGCTGTTTATTTTGTTCTACTGGTTCAACTGGTTTTACTTCTTTAGCCTTGTCAATCTTATCAACTTTTACTTCTACTTTTTCTTTCTTTGGTTCCTTTGAGCTCTTCTCTTGTGTTGCTGTTTTACCACAACCAGTTAATAATCCTAATGTTAAGATAACTGATAGTAATTTTTTCATGATGTTTCCTCCATTTAAGTTCGGACTATTTTATTTTTCTTCATCTTGTTCGTTAGTATTCCGAAAAGAAGGTAACTATCAAGCCGATCAGGTACTACGCTTATTACATTATCCGCAATTACATCATCACTCCGCCCGAAAACAATAAAAAAAGCCACCCTAACGGTGAACTGCCCCGCTCAAGTAGACAGTGGAATTTTAAAAAATAAACTAAGCGGCTTTACCTCTCGATTCCAAAGAGCTAAAGCCGTTTAGGCTAAGAATTTTATAATATCACGCCCGCAAAGTTTCCCTTCAACACTTGTTTCTCATTCTGATTAGTACATAAGAAAGATGCTATAATGGCGGTTCTATTATTATCTTGCTTATCAAACTGCTCAATTGTTACTTCACAAATAATGGTATCCCCCGTAAATACAGGTCTTAAAAACTCAAAATTCATCGTACGAGCGAGTACATTGTAATCTCCGCCAACCTTTGTCGGTAATGTAGCAGTTAACAAGCCTTGAACTACAAGTCTCCCCTGTTCATCTGGAGTAATATGATGATTCCCTTCATCCATCGATACTTTTGTAAACATTTCAACATCTTCTTGTTTGAATGTCCGTTCAAACTTAATTACGTCTCCTACTTTTGTTGCCAATCTGGTCTCCCCCTTGAATTTAATACTAATATCAGTATAGATAACTCGGAAGATTCAAACAATTGTTATCATGTTTTTTTTCGATTAGTAATATAGCCATAAGAGAAAGGCCCAGATATTTGTCCACACCACGATTAAAAACAAATCATATTTTATTGTAGAAGAAAACGGTAGAAAGGATGATAAAAGCATTATGGAGTTTGAGAAAGAACACAAGCCTCCACAGGATGATGGCGATCCCTTTACAAATCTAATGTTCGGGAAGAAACGAAGAGCCCGCGAAGAAGAAAATACGAATCCACCAGATGAATTACCAGACCACCATGAATCTTCCCATGCCCCCCAAAGAGACCCTTGGTTGTTTGGGGCAAACAGTACCCATAATCCGCCACATATTCACAACCAGTACAACCAAATCGAACATCTTCTTAACCAAGTAGATATCATATTGCTCATGGAAACCGTTGATGAGGCAGTTAAAACCTATAAACTATATCAACCCATATTTAAGGACGTTTCAACTTACCTGAGAAAATTCTTTAAGAAGTGAACTATAGACCTTCGTCCGAATAAGGTTCGGTTCCCTTACCCTTTTAAGTTTTCAATTTGTTTCCTATTTTGTTTTTCTTATTGGATTGTTTTATTGTGTCCACCAATAAATATAGGAAAGGTATGAACTCCAAAAAGTATAAAAAAGCAGCCCATGCCTGGTAAAGGAAACTAGTTAGTTCTGCAGTTCCGCTTGCTGTGTTTATCGATAATGCAACCATAACTGCTGCTAACGAAAACGTCAGAGGGCGGTGATCTTTTAAATGAAATAGATGGGCAAGAATTTGAACAGAAATAGTAAAAAAAACGGTCACTTTTAGAAAAACCATGGTTGCCCAAATCGAAATTAATAAATGATCCAAGTTTTGAATGAAATCAGCGATTCGAATGTAGCGAATCATCTCTATCATCGGATAGGTAAGATGACTAGATAAATTCGGACCAAAAAGTAATAATAGCCAAATAATATTTTGTCCAATAAATAGAGCAGAAAAAAAAGTCGCCCACATGATTGACTTTAGTGTTTTATGCTTTTGAGTTAAATATGGAAATATAAAGAGTAAAATAACGACTTCTCCAAAAGTTGGAACTGTCTGGAAGCTGCCGATAAAGATTCCTTGTCCGCTATGGTTCGTAACAAAAGCAATCCAGCGGTCCCATTGTAATTCCTTACCAATAAAAATCGCATTTCCAATATTCCCTAGAATCACAAGATAAAATAGGCCTTGGGCAATCCGGAATAAATTTTCAAAGCCTAAACGTGCTGTGACCGCTACAACCATTCCAAACATGCAGCCAACCGCCCAATTAGGTGTCCTTGGGAGATAGGTCTGCACGATGAAATCTTCATATTCTCTTAAAATGATTCCACTAATTTGCAGGAAGGATACGAAAAAAAACACCATAATTGGAATATGAATCCATTTGGGAAGAATCTCACTACCATAGTGGACGAAAAATTCATTTGGTCTTCGGGTCGCAAGTTTTATGACAAAATAGGCTAGAATAACTCCTGCTATACCGCTAATATAAATAACGAGCACTGAATCGTATTGAGATAGGTAAATCAGTTGACTCGCTGCAAATCCAACCAATGTGGAGTAATAATAAAGAATGAAAAAAAGCATTAATTGATTTTGAGTGATCTGTTCTGTCTTCAAAGGAGTCCACCTAACCTAAAATTTTCTGTTGAATCGGTTCAAAAAGGAACTGAATCATATCACTTGGACTGGGCATATGCTCAAATAAGACAGTAGAAAGGCAATAAATAAAGGAAGCCCCTATGATCCCAAATACAATCCAATAGGTTCTTTTTTTCCGTTTTTTACTTTTTAAATACGTCCACTCATATCCAAAGATAATGAGAAATCCGATAATAATTAAAATCATAAACTTTTTTCCTTTTCCCAGAATGAATTGTTTTCAGCACCTAGTCTTTTAATATGCAAATCAACCTGAACATTCATTTTTACTTTTTCATGATAAGATTCGGGCCAATCTTTTTTAACCATTTTCCATATTTTTGGTTTGTGCCAGGATAAGTATTCACTGAATTGGAAAACATCCGCTTTTACCTCTTGAGAAGCCTTTAAAGTGGCTTTAATCCTATTTCGGATTTGCTTTTCAGCTTCATGCTCAAGTTGCGCTATTTGGTTTTCATTTGTTAAAGTCATATTGGATTGAGATTCAGAAATATTCCCTTCCGCTTTTATACCCACATTAAAAGTGAACGGTTCTTTTTTAGAAGGGCGGATCTTTGTATGGGCGTCCGTGACTAATAAACTGATTAACTGTTGGTCGGCCGGAGCTTTTATAGTTACTTCGGCACCTTTTATCAGGTTGCGAAGCCAGAACGCTCCTCGGCCCACTTCTGTGTCTACTTTCCCTACCATTTTATAATTATGAAACAATGCCATCTCCCCAGGAGAGACAAAAAGCCCCTCTTTCCCGCCTTCACTAAGCATTTTTATCGTTTTCTTTGATAAAAGGCCGACAATCATATCACCGCTAGTTGTTTCAAGGAATTCCTTTGGTGTTGCATTGACCGTCACCTTTCTTTGCGCAAATGATATGGGAATGGAGGTTGGAAATCGTTCAAATATCGGAGTCAATTCTTCGATATCTTTTGCTTTTCCTGGTGCAATTAATAAAGTTTGATTGATATTCAAATTTGGTTCACGGAGAACAAATTCCAAAATACCCCTTATACCTTCCCTTGCCATTTCTTCGCTGATGATAATAATCCGCGTATGCCCCCAGCTAATATTTCTGGTCAGGGTAGCCTGTATTTTTTTATAGGCTTCCGTAAACGTTTTTCCAGTTGCAGTTTGAAGCGAATATGGTTTTCCTGTTGTACCGGCACCGCCGAGATCACTAGGGACAAGGCGATTTGGCAGGGAAAAAGATAGGCTTATCTCCATTTTGCCATTTGCGGCTTTATCAACGTAGATGCCGGAGACAAAAGCGCGTTCATTCAGTTCAAATTGGGACCAGCAGCCAGTTAAAAAACAAGGGCATAACACGATGAGCCATTTAAGTTTTTTCATTAATCTTCATCCTCCCCTATTATGGATTTCTCAATGTTGGAGCGACTACGATCATTTGACCCAGAAAAGGAGGGACGGCGCTGCATCTTCCACCATGGAGCGCGGATGAAAATATCTTTTAAATCGCTAGTTCTAAGCGGCGCTGTTGGTGAAAGATAAGGCATTCCAAACGAACGTAAGCTTACGACATGAATATAAATTAAAATAACACCAATCATTAAACCGAATATTCCAAATGTGCCTGCTAAAAACATAAGTGGAAATCGAAGCAAGCGGACGGAAAATCCTAAATCATAACCCGGTATGACGAAGGAGGCAATCCCGGTAATCGAAACAATGATCACCATAATGGCAGAAACGATTCCTGCCTGCACAGCTGCTTGGCCGATGATAATTGCACCTAGGATCCCAATTGCCTGCCCCACCGCTTTTGGAGTACGAATCCCTGCTTCCCGTAAACCTTCAAAAGCCAGTTCCATCAATAAGGCTTCCACAATACTTGGAAACGGGACATTTTCCCGTGATGCAGCAACACTTAATAACAAACTAGTAGGAATCATTTCCGGATGAAAGGTGGTAATCGCTATATAAAAAGATGGAAAGGTCAGCGAAACGATTAACCAGCCATAGCGGAGCAGGCGGATAAAACTGGTAAGAAAATACCGTTGATAATAATCTTCAGCAGCTTGGAGAAACATGTAAAAATTTACAGGTGCAATAAGCGGAATGGGGTCACCATCCACAAATATAACCACCCTTCCTTCCAGCAAGGCTGCGGCCGCCACATCCGGCCGTTCTGTTTTTTGTGATTGCGGAAACGGTGATAGGGGCCGATCGTCAATACACTCCTCAATATAGCTGCTCGCTAAAACGCCATCGATTTTAATCCTGTTTATTCTTTGTTTCACTTCTGCTATTAAATCATCTCGACAAAGCCCCTCAATATAGCTAATAATGACCTTTGTTTTTGTATACTTTCCGATGACAAGTTGTTCCATTTTTAAGGCAGGGGATTTTATTCTTCTGCGAACCATGGTGACATTCGTATGGATATCCTCCAAAAATGCCTCTCTTGGCCCCCTGATGACATTTTCATTCGTGGTTTCACTACCGGTTCGCTTTTCAAAGCTTGTTAAAGGAAAAGCGATCATCCGACTGTCGCCCTCGAAAAAAACAATAATTTTTCCATCTAAGATGTATTCTGCTGCTTCCTCCATATCAGAAAGGATGGTGGTACACATTGTGCTGATCGCCTGTAAATCCAGAATTTTATGAATCAATTCACTTGGTGATGAAGCAAAATGGGGTGAAACAATATATTTTAACACTTGTTCATCAAATGTTTGCTGATCCACCATACACTGCAAAAACACAATGCCGCAGCGCGTTTGATTGGCTGTTAATTCGTGAAAGGTGACGTCAATACTTTGTTGGAAGGTTTCTTTAAACCATTCCATTCGCACATCAAAATCCGCCCCTAAAAAAACCTTTTTATTTTCCTTTTGGGTTTGCTGCAACCCTTTCAATTTTGAAAAAAACGACATCCTTCTCACTCCACGAACTTTTTGTTAGGATTCCCCTTTTTAGTAAAAAGTATTTTCTAACATAAAAAAACGGAGAATTAGTTGATTCTCCGTTTTTGCTTCAAATAATATGTTATTACATAAATCCTTATTTAATTAATCCTTTTTCCTTTAGAAACTCTCTGGCTGCATCTCTAGGATCCTGTTTATCTAAATCTACTTTGGCGTTCATCTCTGCCATATCGTTTTCAGATATTTTTCCGCCTAGCTCATTAATAATTCCTTTTAGCTTAGGAAACTTCTTCAATGTATCCTCACGAACGATTGGAGCTGCAAAATAAGGGGGAAAGAATTTTTTATCATCTTTTAGAATTCCAAGGTGATAACGGACAATTCGTCCATCTGTCGTATAGGCAGGAATAACATCTACTTTCCCTTCTTTTACAGCAGCATACATTAGATTTGGGTCTAGACTTCTATGTTCTTTGAAGTTAAGCCCATACGTTTCAATCATTGGGTCATAGCCGTCTTCTCGTTCATAAAATTCAGTAGGGCCTCCAAAGATCAGCTTGGATGACTGAGGTGCCAACTCAGAGTCGGTCTTTATCCCTAACTGATTAAATTTTTCCTGATTTAAGGCAAGTGCATACGTGTTCTGAAAACCAAAAGGCTTGAGCCATTCAATCTGGTATTTTTCATGGTAGCCCTTTTTTACTTTGTCATAAACTTGATCAGGGCTTAACTGGGGATTATACTTTTCTTTCAAGATGGTCAAAAGACCTGTTCCAGTATATTCAACATACATATCAATATCGCCTTTTTTAATCGCTTCCGTTAAAATCGGTGTTTCTCCGAGACCCTCTTCCACCTTCACTTTATAATCGGTTTTTTCTTTCACATATTCAGCAACGATATACGGAAGAATGTATTGCTCTGTCCACTTTTTCCCTGCAATGACAATGGTATCATTGGAATTTCCTCCCCTTAAGCCAAAGAAGCTAATCAGAATCGCTACAGGAATGATAATAAAAAGTGCTTTTTTCCATGGGATATTTTTTCTTTTTTTAGGGTCTGATGCGATTTCAAACCTTTTAAGAATTACATCTATAACAATTGCCAAAATGGCTGCTGGTATGGCACCTGCCAAAACCAATTCATTCCGGGTGGTGGACAATCCCCTATAAATGATATCCCCTAGTCCGCCGCCACCAATAAAAGCAGCCAGCGTAGCGACACCAATCGTAAGAACAGTTGCTGTACGTAGCCCCGCCATAATAATCGGGAGAGCTAATGGGAGCTCAATCATTCGTAAGATTTGGTTTTTAGTCATTCCCATTCCACGTCCTGCTTCCACCGCAGATTGGTCCACTGAAAGAATTCCAGTATAAGTATTTCTTAATATAGGAAGCAATGCATAAATGGTAAGGGCAATGATCGCTGTGACATTTCCAATACCAAAAAAGGGAAGCAAGAATCCAAACAAAGCAAGACTTGGAACAGTTTGAAACACGGAAGCAATTCCTATTATGGGCTCTGCTATTTTCCTTCTCCTAGCAATAAAGATTCCGGTAGGGATGGAAATCAGCGTCGCAATTAGAATGGAAACAAGTGATAAAAATAGGTGCTGCTGCAGTGCTTCAAAAATTTCAGTCCATCGTGTGCGAAAGGTATCAATCATTAACTGAAACATGTTTTCATTGCTCATTCACAACATCTCCTTCTCCAGGTGATACAGTTTTCATTCCTGCCAACCCTCTCATCATGCTGGAGCGAGTAATGAGCCCAACTAGTTTTCCGTTTTGAAGAACAGGTATAGAAGTGACGCCCTTAGCAAAGATTTCGGCTACTTCTTGATAAGGACTATCTACCTCCACAGTAACGTAATCCTTGTTGAAAATATCCGCTAAGGTTTTGTTTTCATCGGTATAATACCGTTCTACATGATCCAGAGTTGCAATACCAAGCAGATCACGGTCATTCGTCGTAACAAGCAAGCTATCTACTTTATAAGTCATCATCGTATTTAAAGCCTGGGCAAGTCCTCGGTTTGGTTTGGCAGTGATTACTTTTTTAATCATTAAATCGTTGGCAACTGGATGAGCGTATTTTCCAACCTGCAACCGATCTTCCCCAATAAATCCTCTTATAAATTCATTTTTTGGATGGCGAAGAATCTTTTCAGGAGTATCAAATTGCAGGATTTCCCCATCCTTCATGATCGCAATTCGATCAGCTATTTTAATGGCTTCATCCATATCGTGAGTCACAAATACAATTGTTTTCTTAATACTTTCCTGGAGCCGAACCAATTCATCTTGCAGCTGTTCCCTGCTTATCGGGTCGAGTGCACTAAACGGTTCGTCCATCAGGATAATCGGGGGTTCAGCAGCTAAGGCGCGAATGACCCCTATACGTTGTTGCTGCCCGCCGCTTAATTCTGATGGAAATCGTGATTTAAAAGCCTCAGGGTCAAGTCCTACCAGGTCAAGCAGTTCATCCACCCTTTTCGTGTATCGCTCTTTTTCCCACCCTTTTAAACGAGGAACCAGGGTAATGTTATCTTCAATCGTCATGTGTGGAAGAAGACCAATTTGCTGGATGACATATCCAACGTTTCTTCTAAGCTGTACAGGGTCCTTTTCTGAAATATCTTCCCCATTAATAAGAATCTTGCCCTTTGTGGGCTCAGTCAACCGGTTGATCATTTTCATGGTCGTTGTCTTTCCGCAGCCACTTGGACCAATTAACGTTACCAATTCTCCCTTTTCAATATGAAAGTTGATATCTTTTAAAGCCTCAAATCCATCCGGGAATTTCTTATATACATGTTGAAAGGTAATAATAAATAACCGCCTCCATTCCTCTGATTTGTAGCCTTTTTCTTTTTAAGTAAATGACCTTTAATATTAGGTATGAGATTTTCGTTAAGTTAGAATCCAACTTTCGAAACATTTTTTCTTGATAGAGTTAAAGATCATTTAAGCTGTATCCCTCCAAAGAACTAAGTCGTTGCATTACATTATGGAAAGTCATGAAAGAGGAGAAGAGAACGAACTAATAAGTGTCCTTAATTACAACTATCAACCCCATTATGAAAAACTCCATGGGCTCATTGAGGCCTTAAAAATAATACTAAAATGCAAAAAAGCGGAGAATTAACTGATTCTCCGCTTTTTTTGCATTCTAATTTGTAAATATACTAGTAAATCTATCCTGCTTTCTCAATTAAGCAGTTTTTCTCCCATGTTTCATATTCTTTAAATGCATTCCAGCTCAACCATGATACAAGGATTCGTAACTCATTTGGTCCAACATACCAGTATTCCCAACGCTTCTTTGCTGAATTCTGATAAATACCTGTTTTGTATACATAATGCATGTGAAAACCACTCCTTGTTCAGATAGTATTTAAATAATTTTCTGAAAATTTATTATTAATATTAAAATTCTCCAATTATCCAAAAACTCCTGCTAAAGCGATTTCATTTTTTAAAATAGTATAATAGTATTAGAGCCTCATTTATGTAGCTCTATTGTTTATTATTTAAAGGCAAAATGACTTCAATGATGGTCCCCTTTTTATCGCTCCAAAACTGTAAACTTCCGTTATGATTCTCAATGATTTGCTTAGAAATCATTACTCCTAATCCAGTTCCGCCTTCTTTTGTTGTAAAAAATGGTTGACCGATTTTCTTCAGAATATGTTTGGGGATTCCTGTTCCTGTGTCTTGAATGGTTATTTTTGCGTTATTCTTACTGTGCTTCTTTATTTCGATTATAATCGTTCCACCATTCGGCATGGCTTCGATAGAATTTTTAAAGAAATTAATGAAGACTTGTTTTAATTTGTTCTTATCACAGCTGATAGTTAAATTACCGATCTGATTAGCAAATTCTATTTGGATATTTTGCATAATAGCTTGGGTGTCAATTAAGGTTTTTACTTCTTGAATTAATGTATTTAGGTTTTCTTCATTAAATTTTACATCCTGTGGTTTGGCAAGAATCAATAACTCACTTAGAATGATTTCAATCCTATTTATCTCACTTTTTATAATTTCCACGTATGTTGAATTGTCTAACGGCACTTGCATTAATTGCAGGAAACCTTTTATCGCTGTAAGTGGGTTGCGGACTTCGTGGGCAATCCCTGCAGCTAATTGTCCAGCTATTGATAGTTTTTCAGAATGAAGAATGAGCTCTAGGGTTTTTTTCCTTTCCGTAATATCCCGAACAATAAGGTGCTGAGCAGACTGACTTTGGAAAAAAGTTGGGATTCCTTTTATTTCAACATCCAATAGAGTACCGTCAAAACGCTTAATTTTATACTCAGTGAAATCGGTTGTCTCACCATTAAATACCTTTTTTATTCTTCTTTTTGCTTTATTACGATAATTGGAATGAATATATTTCATTATGGAAGTATGAATAATCTCTTCAGAGCTTGATGCGCCCAATAAGGCAACGCCTGTTTCATTAATAAATAATATTTTGTCGTTCTTGGCGATTAAGACGGTATCTGGGGAGTTTTCAATCAAATTTCGAAATGCTTTTTCTCGACCCCAGAGTTCCTCTTCTGCTTTTACTCTTTCCGAGATATCCCGAAAAACACTGACTATCTCTAATATTCTTTGTGTATCTGAATTAACAATTGGCTTACATATCGCCTCCAGCCATATAAGACTTCCATCTTTTTTGATGAATCGGTAGGACCCTCTATTATACCCCTTAAGGTTATTTAATAACTTTTCACGTTCTAAAAAAGCTTTTTGCACATCCTCTTTATAAAATAATGATGATAGTTGTTGTCCAATTATTTCATCTTGTTCAAATCCAAGAAGATGCTTGACAGCGGGGGATACATATAGAATAGTTCCTAACAGGTTTGTGTTTACAATGATATCAAGAATATTATCTGTTAATACTCGGTGAAATTCTTCAATTTGTCTTACTTCTGCCCTTGCTCTTTTTAACTCGGTGATATTTTTTATAACTGCATATAATCCAACTATTTTATCGTCTACGCTTATTGGAATATTCGTGATATTTAAATCAACTGTATGACCCTGTTTGCTTATCATGAAGCAGTCAAAGTTTTGGACCTGACCTAATGTAGTTTTATGAAAGTAATGGAAAATCTTATCCAAACTTTCAATGGGGAAAAGTGTTTGAAATTTCATTAGGAGAGCCTCTTCGAATGAATAACCTGAAAGTTCCTCATAGGATGGGTTTACTAGAAGAATATTGCCCTCTAAATCTAAGACCATGATTGCATCTTGATTACCATAAAACCGTGTTTTATTGCTGCTAACCCATTCGTCTAAATATTTATTTAATAAGAACCGCTTTTCACTTTTTATTCCCTCAACAGGACTGTTCATATCTCTATATCAGTTCCTTTCCCCTTTTGATACAAAAAAAAGCCAAAATAGGAGATTCCTATCTTGGCTTGTGTCTAGCTCAATCAAATTGTCTAACTCACCTTCACCTTTAAGCTTATGTAGTTAAACAAAACAAAGACCGTTTTGGGTCCTTTTCCAGTGTTTTCAAGAAAGGTTTTCCAATATAACTGGGAAATCTTTTTGAATATGTTTATTTTCCAAGCCAATCTTCCTTAAGATAAAAGCATTATATCTATTATCCGATTTTATTATAAATTCAATTGGATGAATATTCAACTGATTAACATCCATTATTTATTAATAGTTCGATGCTAGCAATCTCCAAATATGTAACCCACAGTTTGCGCATTTGCCTTTAAGTGGCAAAATTCCCCTTCAATATGCATAGATGAAACTATATTTGTAAAGCCTTTCTAGTATGAAATATGATGGAGGAAATTGTGTAAATATGTTTTCATTTCGCGGAGATGCCCATAAAATTTACCTAAAACTAAAAAAGGCATGGAATAATGAACAATCATTTCAATCAGTAAAAGAAATTCACCAAGTAGAACAAATTCAGAACTTTTACCTTTCGATTGATAGCCCAGCATTAAAAAAAATATATTTAAGTATGATAAAAGAGAAAAATGGCTCCGGCATCATTCCGCTCCTTGTATCTTCTGGTCCGTGGCTATTGCTTCTATTCTCAGAGCAATTACATAAATTTCTCTTCAAAGAAGGAAGTGTACTTTGGGTATACTTTGTTTTGGCCTACGCATTCATACTCACCATAAGCGTGATTTTGCATTTTCATGAAAAATCCTGGGCCTCTGTTCATATCGAAATTATCCAAGAAATTTTACAAGAACGAAAAGAGAAATCCCAGGTAAAAAGCTGATAAAAAACAGACCCTCATTTTGATGATTGGCTTTTTTATAAGTTATTCCTATATAAATATCCCACTGAAAAAATAAACCCTGTAATGAAAGAACTAATGGTTATTTCAGATAAGCCGGTCAAGAAGAAAGATATTAAACTGCTAAAGAAGGTAAAAACGAGCCATTTTATAGAGGATGGAAGCTGCTTAACCATTCGCATTCACCTCGTTTGATCCATTTGTTTTCCAATAATAGTCTGCAAGTATTTCTGCAAATACATCGATGGTGTTATGCAGCTCATTCAAATTATTATCTACACCACCAACTTCGAGCAGCATAGCCTTATTGGATAGGTCTTGATTATATACGCCGTTCCCATCCTTATAGGTTTTTAAGAACACCCCTCTGCTTATTCCTGGATACTTTTTTTCTAACTCTCCATTCAGAGCTTTGGCCACTTCCAGATTTTCTAGATAATTTTTGTTTTCTTTTCCTACTACAAAATAGAGCCTTGCATAGCTTTTACCATTAATCGTTTTAGTAGTGGTCTCTTTCCCTAGTGAATCACGATGAATGTCAATAAAATATTTAAATTGATTGTTATTGGCTGCGGCTGCTTCGACAATCTCTCGGGATTCTACATATGCTTTTGTTGATTCCCATCCCTTTTTCAGCAATTCTTGTGTCATATTGGTTTTGTCTTGCTCCACGCCGATACCTTTACTCATTAAATCTTGAGCTAATCGATTGCCTAGCCCAATGACATTTACCCTTTCATCCGAGCTTATGGCATCGTCAGGTGTTTTGGCATCTTTTAAAACGGGGAGGAATGACTCCCAGCTATGGGATTGATAAATAAATACGGTTTTGTTTTCAGGATTTTGAAGCTGCCCATCATCGGTTCGTTGATTTTCTTTTAATTTCTCTTCAGATGCTTCTCTCTCCTTTAATAAAGCCTTATTTGGAGGAGCCGATTCTTTTGGAAGGTTCCTTAGGTTCGTCCCCTCCCCTGCAACGACGATTTCTGTTTCATGCATTCTTAATCCAGGTATTTCATTTCCTAAGTACGTTCTAATATCTGTTGGTTTGATGGTGGTTGCTATTTGGAATGCTACATCTGTTATTTTTGGGATGGTAAAAACGGGAGTATTCACTTTTAGGAAAAAGGAATGATTCTCTGCTTTGAAAAATTGAACAAAGAGTTTTTCTCCATTTAAGATTCCAATAGAATTACTCATTTTAAGGGAAGTAATATTTACATGTAACACAACAACCAAAGAAATAGTGAAAAACATTAATAGAACTACTAGTACAGAACGATAAATAAATTTTAGTGGGAAGAGTTTTAGCGGATTCAATGGAAAACCTCCTTATCTCATGTGTATGAGTTAATAAGGAGTTTAGGAGGAAAAATAGAGTTTTTTATTATTACAAAATAGTTACTCTTATTACAGCTGTAAAAAGTAAAAGCCAGCACCTTTAAAGGCCAGCTGACTTTTTAGTGATATCACACAAATTTCAATTACCATGTCATTCTCCTTCTGTATATGCTTCCGATGTTTTATCTTTGCACTCCCAGCATTCCGCACGATTTCTCTCCATAACTGACAATTCCTCACCACATGAAATGCAAATATCCATCAATCATGTCCCCTTTCCAATATTTTGCCCTTAAAAACCACCAACTTCATTTAGCACCTATTGTAGTTACATTATATTCTGAAAATTAGAACATGCATATTTTAATTATGTTACAGATTCATTTCATAGTATTTTCTTACCATTTAATAAAATCCTTTTAATCTTTTTAAAATTGGAATATTCTGTAAAAAAAATTCAGATGTAAGTCTAATCGAAAAACCCTCTAAATATAATTTTGTGTATATCCTTTTTTTGGAAAGGGTGTGGTAACTCTGAAAAATTATATTTGCGAGACTTGCGGTGTTCAGTATGAAAGTTCAATGGAAGAACCGGAGCAATGTACGATTTGTAATGAAGAAAGGCAGTATGTAAATCCAAATGGGCAGTCGTGGACCACGTTGGAGAAAATGGTTAATGAAGGCTATCAAAACAGGTTTACTCTTGAGGAAGAAGGTCTATTCAGCATAACCACAATTCCAAAGTTCGGAATTGGCCAAACCGCTTATTTGGTTAAAAGTGAAGGCTTCAATGTATTATGGGATTGTATCACGTATATTGACGAATTGACCATAAAAAAGATAAAAGAATTAGGTGGACTCCAGGGAATTGCTCTTTCCCACCCTCACTATTACTCTGCACAAGTTGAATGGGCAGAGCGATTCGATGTGCCGATTTATATACATGAGGATGATAAGGAATGGGTCATGAGGCCGAGCGATAAGATCCTTTTCTGGTCAGGTGAATCCCTTGAATTGCATAAAGGGGTCATAATTCACCGTCTAGGCGGTCATTTTAAAGGCGGGGCTGTTTTAGAATGGCTAGATGGGAATAAGCAAAAGGGAATTTTATTTTCAGGTGATATCATCCAAGTTGTCGCCGACAAAAACTGGGTTAGTTTTATGTATAGTTATCCTAATCTGATCCCACTGCCTGCATCTACAGTGTGTGAGATGGCTAATATCGTAAGTGAATTGAAATTTGACCGATTGTATAATGCTTTTCATGGGATAGTCAAAAAAGATGCCAAAATGGCGGTTCAGAAGTCAGCGGACAGGTATATCGATGCGTTAAGTGGTACGTTGTTTGATACTTAAACTGTTCTTCTTTGGCTCTTTTCTAAAAGAGTGTTGCAATAAGGAATCGCAAATAAAAGGGCTGAATTCGTAAATAACACTCGGATAATCGTAAATAACAGGGGCGAATTGGCAAATAACTCGGAAAATCGTAAATAAAAGGTTGAATTCGCAAATAAAACTCAGAAAATCGCAAATAAAAGGGCTGGATTCACAAATCCTCTTTTTCAAAAAAACAAAACCTCAAACTCTAGATAGTTTGAGGTTTTGAATAGGATTAAAGTGCCCCCATCCCGCCATCAATACGGTATTGTGCACCAGTTATAAATGCACTATCGTCTGACGCTAAGAATAAAACTAAATTAGCAATGTCAGCTACTTCTCCGTACCGTTGAAGAGGTATGCTTTTGGCAAATTGGTCTTTTGCACCTTCCGGGTTTTCCGGACTAAATCCAGATTCTAAAGAACGCATCATTCTCGTATTAACAGGCGATGGATGAATGGAATTTACTCGGACGTTCGCTCCCGCCGCCTCAAGTGCAGCAACTTTGGTTAAGCCTATTACCGCATGTTTGCTTGTGACATATGGTGCAACACCTGGTGTTCCTCCGAGTCCCGCTACAGAAGATGTATTAATGATACTGCCGTAACCCTGTTTCGTCATAACAGAAAGAACGTGCTTTAATCCTAAGAAAACACCATTCACGTTAACGCGCTGGACTTTTTCAAAATCCTCAAGGGACGTTTCTATGATTGGCTGAACTTTCCCTTCAATTCCTGCATTATTAAAGAAAATGTCGATTTTCCCGAAACGGTCAACCGTTTGTCCAACATAATTTTGGACGTCTGTTTCCTTTGAAACGTCTGCTTGGACAATAAGTACATCGCCAAATTGACTCAGTTCCGCTTTAGTCTGCTCAAGGGATTCTAGCAGCAAATCAACTAGAACAACCTTTGCACCTTCTTGTAAAAAACGTTTGGCCGTTTCCTTACCAATTCCGCCTGCCCCACCTGTAATTAGCGCAACTCGATCATGTAACTTACTCATCTCATTTCACCTTCCTATATTCAATGGGTTTTACAAAATTTAGTAACACCACATGTCCATTATAACTTTTTTCAGACAATTACTAATATTGAAATTGCAGAAATAAGTGACAATTTATTGAATACTAGTCTATTTAATTACTAGAATAGGTCCAAACCAAAAAAATTCAACCAAAAGGCAACTTAAAGATAAATTGTTAGCATATAATGATTGCGGGTGATGGATATGGATCGTTATCTCGAACAAACATTTGAAATTAGGTTTTTGAAAATCGGGATTATCGCCAATGCGGGAATTGTGCAAATTGGTACGGGGTCGTCTGCAACGATTCCAAAAACTACTCCAGTCGGTTATACGACAATCGGAGGGACCTTAGCTCCTCTTTTGGCACCACCGTCTGTTCCATTGCAGGCACCGGTACGTGATGTTTCAAAAAGGTTGTAACCTGAGAAAAACTCCTCGGGGAATCGAATAAACTAATCATTTAATCCCTTACCATCCAGAATTTGCTGCATATATTTTTCAATCCTCGACTCCCGAGTTTTGGATTGTTTGGGTTGAGAGAAATACAGTATGTACGCTCTTTTCCGCCCCGGAGTTAATGCTTCAAAAGCCGTTTTTAAAGCAGGCATTTCAGCGAATTTTTTTTGCAGTTCTTCAGGAATGTTGTATTCTGTAGTCTTTTTAAAGTTTACTTCCAAACCGCTTTTTTCCACTTCAATGGCTTCATGAATATAGGCTTTTAAAATGGTTTCCATTTCAACGATTTCCTGAACATTAGTAAACCGAATTTGGCGCGCTGCCTGTACATTCTCCGTTTGTTGGATTAGAATGCCATGGGGGTCCTTCAGCAAAGCACCTTTGTGAAACAGGAACGCACAATATTCTTTAAATCCATGGATTAAAACGATGTTTTTATTCTCAAATGTGTAACAAGGGTGCATCCACTTAAATTCTTCGGTCAACTCATCACAGTCAAGAACGATACCTCTTAACTTCTCATATTCTTCTTTCCACTTTTTAGCTTTATTTAAAAATTCATCAACCTTAGGATTCAATCTACTATTTGTCATCAAGGGACACTCCTCTAGTCCTGATCAAACCACAGTGGATCCTTGTTATCGATGTCGCCATTATAATTAATTAGAATCTCATCCCCAGCTTTTATATCTGTGTAAGCAAAGAAGTCAAAAGTGTGGTTATCAAAATTAATTTCATAAAATGCATTAGGCTCATATGAATGGTTAAACAACATTCCATAACCTAGAAGGATGGCAGAATGATTGATCCCATACTCAAAAGCGTAATCAGCAAGCAGGGTTTTCTCAATGTGTTCGTGCTGTTCATTTGGGTAAGCAATGACAGGGGCTTCATGTAAAAGCTCTCCTTTTTTGATATCACGTGTAGCAAATACTCCTCTATCGAATTCTCCATCACTTAGTGGAGATTTTTTTATCTCAATCATGTTGTTCTCCTATTCATCTTTAAAATTTTCTTACTAAACTGTACCATTAATTTGAACATAATGCTCTTTTTTTTACACTCTTTTTTAAAATGAAGTATTCTACCTTTTCATTATATTTTGATTTCTAAGTGATTCTCTATCAATCGATTGGGGAGGTTTTTCAAACCATCCATGATCAATTAAAAGTTTTGTACCTTCCTCAGCATAGGTCCCGACCCTCAGGATGTACCCTTCATAATTGACCGTTAAATCTTTTCGAAATGATGCAGCAATGGCAAGTCCAAAATCTCCAATTCCAATGGCACTTTGTACATTTGTATGAAATAACATTAGTTTATCGGAAAAAGGTGGATCAGTGCTATTGGTAATGGTGGAATCCCATGTAGAGGGATAAGAATTATCGTCTTCTTTTAGTTTTATCATAAAGTCTTCCACCATTTTCTTTCCTAATTCATATCCATCTTTAAAGTAGTCACTAATTTTTTTGGATTGAGCGACTTGGCTAAATCCTAAAAGTATTGTTTTCGCCACATTTGCCACTTCGATATTAATTCCTAAATGGGCAATTTCTATTCCAAGGAGCGGTCGCCGATGACCTATTAAACCACCAAGAAATTTTCTCTCTGTTATATACTCAATTTTATCAGGATAAGAAATATAAGGAGATCGGATAAAAATCCCTTTTTCCTGCATCAGTTCTGCATTACGGTCATATAGCATTTCGGTTTGAATGTAAAACTGTTTGAATAAGTCACGGACATCTTTACGGGCAGAAATTGACTTTGCCAAACTATATGAATTCAATCCTGTTCTACCCATATGATGCAAGTAACGCAAATACGTTATATCCGAAAAAAGCTTCTTTGCTTGCAAGTTCACATCCTGGTCTCCAAATCCATTAGGAAGAGGAATGCCTTCTTTTGTAAATAAATCCGATATTAGTGCCACATGGTCTTGGGAAAACTTTAGCGCAAGTTTAATAATAGTTTTAACGTCCAGATCTTCGCAGGTTTGAAAAAAATGCTTTAAAACACAAATAGACATGGTGTCACCAATATAGGTACTCCATAACATTGATATTTCAGCAGATGTTATTTTGGGTATGTGTTTAACCATGAATTTTCCACCCCATCACATTTATTTAGATATTCGAGTTACTCCTTGAACTAACCATTTTATAAATACAGCCTTTGCAACATATATTGGAAGCGAATAGATGTATTTCCAGTTATCTAATTTATAAATGTTAAGCCAAACTGACAAAGGTTCAAAAATAAAGGTAAAAATAGTTGCCATTACTAAATTTACAATGATAAATGATTTCCATTTTTTATAGAATTGATAAACAGTCATATGTGCAACAATAAGTATTCCGTAATCTATTGGGACCAATCGTGGTAATACCTGTACCAATTTATAGGGATATGACCAAAGGTGAGTAGTAACACCTATATCGTCCAACAGTCCAACTAAAAGCATCAATAAACTTCCAAAGAGTAAAATTTCCTTTAATCTAGATTTATCAACGTACCTCCACCATATAATCCATGGAAGAATAAAAATAATCAAAAGTAACCACCATTGAAATGAAAACAAATCGTGATGGAACCAGTATTCATTTTTCATTTCAGTTAATTTATATTCGATCTTTCGAATTTCTTCATAACGTGGATAAGTTGCTTTCAACTTCTTCACTCTCTCGCATCAGATGGTTTTATTATCCCCTTTTATATATTTTTCCTATTCAATCAGGGTGGAATTAACTTATAAAAGGAACGTCGGGTTATGATGGGGAGATAGCTTTTATGATGATGTTTGATTCAGTTACCGTTGCCTATAAAAAAAGCAAGGCCCGAATGGCCCTGCTTGTTATTTGACTATTACTTTTCCAGCCATTCCTTCCTGTAAATGGTACCGGCATATAAGATCATATGTACCGGGCATATTCGGTTTCACAGTAATGGTTTTTTCTGTTCCCGGCAGGACTTCGACGTCAATTTTTAGCTTTTCCACAGTAAAGGTGTGCTTTTTCTTTCCTTTGTTTTTCAATATTAACGTTGTCATGCTTCCATTCGGAATCGTGATGACTTCCGGTTTAAAGTAATCATCATACAACTCGACCTCAATTGCTTTAACTGACTCAATAGGCTGTGTTAGGACGCCGGATTCGGCATTTACACTGAGTGAGCCTGAAGTTGTCACAACCACAATCATCGCAAGCAAAACGGCCAATCCAGTTAACCACTTTTTCAGAGACATTCGTAACCCCTCCTTTCCTAACACTATTTTTTTCAAAATTATTAAATATTATCATTATAAATTTGGTTCCAATGTTCTCCAAAAAGTAATTCTTTTTTGAAGCATTGACCCAAGCAAAAAAATCTATTTTAATGCCAATCTTCTGGAATCCATCCTTAACGTGTAGTGACAGGCACAACACAATACATTTAATAATTATAATTTATATTTAATATTGACCATATATACTCAATTAGTGTAAAATTATTAAAGGGAATATTTCCCATAAATAAAAACAATTGGAGAGGAGTGTTGAATGAATCCTGAAACATTCCTACTAGGAGAAGTATCCAGAAATGAATAAAAAGCGTAATTATCATTCCGAGCTTCGGAAAAAAAGTAAACAAATAACCATCGAAACAATCATCGAAAATACCTACAAGCTGCACTCCGAAGGAATAACAGATATAAAAACAATAGCAGAAAATTCAGGTGTGTCCGTTCCAACAATTCGAAAATACTTCCCTACAAATGAAGACCTATTTAGAGGATGTGCAAATCACTTTTTAAAAGTAAACAAGTTGCCAGAGATATTTAAGTATTTAGATATTCAAAGTTTTAATGAGAAGGTTGAGGCGATTGTAAATGACTTTTATTCCTTTCATGAAAAAACTATGGAATCGGTCTGGTTGTCTTTCCGTTTGGCAGAACAATCTATTGTGATGAGAAACTCAACATTGCAAAACGAAGCGTTAATAAAAGCTGCTGTACAGGTAATGCTTCAGGACATCATCATTTCAGAACTCCAAAGTAAGGAGCAGCTACAAGGCTATATACAAGGTTTATTGCATCCCCTGTTCTATAAGACATTAAGAACAGTGAGTGGCTTGAGGAAAGAGCAATGTATAAATCAAACAGTAAAAATAATTTTGGAGACAATTAAAGGAGGAGAAAATAGTTGAAAACAGCAAACGTAAAAAAGCTTCCGCTATTGGATCTATGGTATGACAGTGATAATAAAAAGAGATGGAAAGCGAATTTACCATTTACACCAAAGTTTCCACTTTGGTCTGGTATCCAAACAGAACAATCTAGCGTTGTGTATTTTGAGCTAGAACCCGGGTGTAAGCTTGGAGAGCATTATGAGAGTAGTGAGGAAATCCTTTTTGTCATTAGTGGGGATGTAGATGTAGTTGTAGGTGATGAGCGCTTTGAAGTCTCTGATGGGGAGCTTTTAGTCATACCACCATCAACCCCACACTTCGTCCAAAATAAAGGGGAACAGGTTGCAAAATTTCTCGGCTTCTTCGCAGATTCAGAATCATATTCCACATTTTCCGAGGATGTATCCCCAGTTGGTTCAAAGGTTTTATAATTAGTGGAGTCAATGGATGTAACCTACTACTCAAGCCACAGTAAATTCTCCTTAACCTAATCTTCATTCTTAAAAAAAAACCCCATTATAACAGGTTTTCATTATTTATCGCAAAACTTGGATTTACAACTAAAATGTATAATTACTTGCACCGCGTAGCGCGGTGCTTTTGGTTTTGTAAATAACTATTGAAGGATAACCAGTATTACAATAAGATTATTTTCACATTAGTTCAAGTTTTGGAGGACCATTCCCTCACTTTTTTACTTTTATTTTCTCGGGTATCGTCGTCCAGTACTTTGGATCTTCTAAACCGAGCCGCCAAATCCCGATTCCCCGTAGGTTATATTTTTCTACAAGGTCTAGCTTATACCGCAGACTATCGCTATTCTCAAACCAAACCTGATGGCTATGTTGTTCTTCATCTACGTAACTGAAATTGGGTGTTTGCGAACGGGAGTCCCATTTAACTTTAGCTTTATATTTTGTTTTTTGTCCCATCAACTCTTCATAGGAGGTATACCTGGCTTCGCCTTCTGTTGTTGCATCCCAGTCCCATCCATAACCAGCGATTCCGAGTAAAATTTTTGCTGGTGGGACTTTTTGTTTCAAAGCATAACGAATCGTTGCTTTTGTCCAATCGACCGATGCGGTTGAACCGGGTTTTGTTCTTGGGTTATGTTCATCGTAAGTCATTATCATTAACCCATCTGAATATTGGCCAAGCTTTTCGTAATCAAACCATGGTGACCAGGGATTAGCACGGGAATCACCTGTATTTGCCGGGACTGAAACCGTCACTACTTTTCCATCACGATGCAGCGCATCAGATAATTTTTTTATCATTAGACTAAAGGAATCTCGATCAGACAGATTCAAATTTTCCATGTCAATATTAATACCGTCATAATTAAACTGTTTTACTTCATTGCACAGGCTTTGAATGAAAACATCGCGGTTTTTATCGTTATCGAGGACATTACTAGCAACCTCTTTGCCCTTCTCAACGGTTTCATAGAAAAGATTATGTACAACCATATATACCTTTAGGTTTTTTTCATGAGCACTCTGAATAACCTTTGTCTTATGATCTGCTGGAACGGAACTTATAAGACTTCCCGGACTTTTATCGTCTAGTTTATACCAAAAGGGTGCGATGCTGCTTAAACTTTTGAATTGTGAGTTCACTGTAGGCTGCGACCCTGGATACGTTCCTTCCTGTTCAGTGTAGAAACCTAAAATTTCACGAGGAGTTTTATTTTTATCCTTTTTGTCCTCTTCTTTTGTTTGTACCTGACTACACGATGACAGTAGTAATAAGACCAAACTTAACGAAATAATGGTGAATGACCGATAACAATACTTCGCCATAATACACCTTCTTCCAATTAGTATATTTCTTAACTTGATTAGAAAAGGTGTAACTTATTCACGAGTGAGGCATGGGGACGGTTCGAGACCACTGAAAAACACTTACTAAGAGGAAGATTAGAGACATTTTTACCTTCTATTAATGCATAATTGTCTGTGATAAGGTGTATAAAAGACATTTTGCCTATCCACAAGGTCGATTTTGTCTTTAATAAGGCACATAAAATACATTTTGCCTATTCGTGAGGTCGATTTTGTCTTTGATAAGGCACATAAAAGACATTTTGCCTATTCGTAAGGTCGATTTTGTCTTTAATAAGGTGTATAAAAGACATTTTGCCTATTCGCAAGGTCGATTTTGTCTTTGATAAGTTGTATAAAAGACATTTTGCCTATTCACAAGGTCGATTTTGTCTTTAATAAGGCACATAAAAGACATTTTGCCTATTCGTGAGGTCGATTTTGTCTTTAATAAGGTGTATAAAAGACATTTTGCCTATTCGCAAGGCCGATTTTGTCTTTAATAAAACGAAACAATTGTTTTTCAGTGGTCTCGGACGGTTCTTTTGCCTCATTCTGAAATAATATAAAAAGGACAACAGTTGAATCTCACTGTTGTCCCCGATAAGTTTAATCTATCGTTTCCCTTAACCATTGCAATACCTGATCGATTTCATCCTTCGTCGTATACCTGCCCAAACTAAAGCGAATGGCCCCCATGCCAACCTTTTCAGGAACAGCCATTTCCTTTAATACCGGTGATAATTCGATGCTGCCGGCATGGCAAGCCGAACCGGTTGAGGCTGCTAACTGTGGGATCGCCGTCAGCAGATCTTGTCCAATTTTTTCGACAAAGCTTACGTTCAATGTATTGGGCAGACGCTCCACAGGATGTCCATTTAACTGAACTTGGTCCCCGAACTCTACTTTTAATCCGCTCCAAAAATAGTCCGTAAGTTCCTTCAATTCACTTTTTCCAACCTGGCTTTCAGCGATTTCACAAGCTTTTCCCAAGCCGACTGCCAACAAGGTATTTTCCGTTCCTGCCCGCAGCCCGAATTCATGACCAGCCCCATGAATGAGCGGTTCCAATTTGATTCCTTCTTTTATATAAAGCGCTCCGATTCCTTTAGGAGCATATAGCTTATGACCGGCGATGGTCAACATATCGACTTTTAACTCGTTGACATTAACCGGCACTTTCCCGACTGATTGAGAAGCATCCGTATGGAAGGCAATCCCGTGCCTTTCAGCAAGGTTCCCAATCTCGTGAATCGGCTGTAAAGTCCCGGTTTCATTATTGGAGTGCATAATCGAAATCAGTATGGTGTCCTTCGTAATGGCTTGTTCAATTTCTTCAACTGACACTCTCCCGTATTGATCCACTCCTACGTAGGTGACCCTCGCCCCGATTTGCTCGAGAAATTGGCATGGATTTTTCACAGCTGGATGTTCTATTTTTGATGTAATAATATGGTTCCCTTTGCTTTTATTCTTAAAATAATAGCCTTTTAATGCCTGGTTGTTGGCTTCACTTCCCCCGCTAGTAAAAATGACTTCTCTCGGAGAACAGCCAATTAAGCCGGCAACCTGTTCCCTTGCCTTCTGTAACAATTCTTTCACTGGTGCCCCAGCCCAATGCAGCGCTGACGGATTTCCATAATAGTCATGCAGGAGCGGCATCATGGCATCGGTTACTTCAGGAGCCAGAGGTGTACTAGCGTTATAGTCCAAATAAATTTGTTGCATATATCGATTCATTCCTTCCCCAGAGGATTCCCAATTCCCATTTAAACTTTCATACTGTTCTATTGGTTTATTGTATGTATTCTATGTTTATTTTACGAAGACTTGGCATTTATAACAAGTTCCGCGGCTTTTCTTCACTTCATTCAACTAACTATTTGAAACACGAGAACCGTCCCCTCATTCCAAAAATACCCGCCAAGCCATTACAGCTCAGCGGGATTTTCTGATTCCTTCGGAAGCATTTAGTTTCCACCATTTTCATATGGCTCTGTTCTCTCCAAAACAATTTCTGCAGTTATGGGCAGGTGATCCGATGCTAACGTTTTTATTACTTCTTTTTCTACTGTTTTAATTTCAGCTGATGTAAAAATAAAATCGATTCGTTTGGTAGGATTTTCAGCGGAATAGGTATAAGCTTCAGGCTTATCATAAAAAACGTCAAGATAATGATCATACATCGGCTGCATTTCAATGCTATCTGGAACAGCATTTAAGTCTCCCATTATCACTTTTGGTCCTTCAGATTCTCCTGCTATAGAAATAATTTCCTTAATCTGTATTTGTCGTTCTGCAGTTGTCAAGGCCAAGTGTGTATTATAAAAATGAAGATGATTTCCTTTTACATTAATAGTCGCTTCAAGGAGACCACGCTGTTCAGTGTTTCCTATTTTTGTAAGGGGATGGTTTTCAGAATGCAAAATTGGATATTTGCTTAAAATCGCTGTACCGTACTGCCGGCGTGGCTCACCTTCATGAAATGGATCTCTGTCCAAGTTAGCTGCATAAACATAAAACATTCCTAGACGATCTGCAAGCCACTTTGCCTGGTCTTGAAAATCACTACGTTCCGACCAGTGGTTGTCTACTTCCTGAAGTCCGATAATATCTGCCTCTTCATACTCAATGACCTTTGCAATTCGTTCCAAATCCAATCCTCGGTCAACACCTTCAGCGTGATGAATGTTATAAGACATTACCTTTACGTTGACTGATTGTCCTCTAGGAAATTCCATTTCAATCCCTGCTGCTTTTGTCTGCACCCCTGTTAAAGAAACAATAAAAAATGCCATAGACAGAAGGCTTAGCATCCATTTCCCTCTTTTCTTTGTGCCGATTTTCATTCTCTCATCCCTCCCTGATTGCTTTCTTTCTATTAAATATTACTTGATCAATTTGAAGTATTGATTTCTGACGTGTAAAAAGCACATTAAAAAATGTTAAGAACTGGTAAAGCAATCAGTTTTGTTCCTCAAGAATCTTATGAACAACCATGAACAGCGTACTTCCATTCGCATTCTATAAATAAATTAAAAGAGATTGAATTTTCAATATTTTTACCCTTCTTTAACTATCATTTAACAATTATTTGCTACCATTTTCTTGTAACTAATCATTTAGGGGGAATGAAATTGAAAAAGTCGTTCAAACGTCTATTTGCTGTCACTACTGCCGCGGTCCTTGGCGGTGGAATCCTAATGAATTCTTCACAAACTCTAGCATCCAATAATACTGGACAAGCAGTGTCCAATCAAGGTCTGGGAAACAAGGACCTTGTCAATCTCCAATTATTAAGTTTGACGGACTTGCATGGCTATCTTCAGGCCTTCAATGACAAGTCGAATGGTCAAATCATGACTACAAATGGACCGCTTACAGTTGGTGGTGCAGCGTATTTGGCCGCCCATATCAAAAACCTAAAAGCAGGTCACGAAAATTCAATCCTTTTTTCCGCTGGGGACGATTTCAGCGGTTGGCCTTTTGAAGTGGCATCACATCATAATGAGCCAACAATCGAATTCCTTAACGCGATTGGATTGGAATTTTCTGCGGCTGGCAACCATGAATTTGATGCTTCCAGGGAGTTCTTGACGGAGCATATCATGAAGGGAAAAAGCTTTGGAGTCCCGGGTGTTGATAGTTCATTTACTGACTCTACAGGAAAGAAATTCAAAGGGACCGATTATGACTACCTTTCTGCAAATATTCGTGATGCAAAAACTGGGGATCTGGTGCTAAAGCCTTACACCATTAAAATGATCCATGATGGCAAAGGTCGTGCTATCCCCATCGGTTTCATTGCTCTTACCACGCCGACAACCATAACAGGGTCCACTTCGTTTCAAGAAGGGGTTCTAACAGCGGATCCTCTCGTGGAAACAGCCAACCGGTATGCAAAGGAATTGCAGGAAAAAGGTGTTGAAACCATTATTGCTGTCGTCCATGAAGGTGGGTCGACCAAAAGCGATGGATATGACATTAACGGGTCTGACAGTCCTTTTGGTCCTATCTTCGATTTTGCAAAAGAAGCTTCACCGGCGATTGATGCGATTGTATCCGGACACTGGCATGCAAAGTTTAATGCCTTTATTGAAGATCCTGACGGTAACCCTCGTCCTGTTGTAGAAGCCGCCAATCATGGACGCCTTCTTAATGAAATCAACTTGTCGATTGATCCAAAAACCAAGGATGTAGTTCGTAATTTAACAACATCCACAAACCACCCGGTTACACGAGATATTACAGCAGACCCGGAGATTGAGAAGATGGTTTCTTACTGGGTAGAACGTGGAAAGGAACGCTGGGCAGAGCCAGTTGCCAAACTGACAGGCGATTTGACACGGGCTCGTAATGCAAACGGTGAAAGTACACTTGCAAACTTTGTTGCGGATGCTCACTATTATTCTGGTAAAAAAGCAGAGAATCCAGCCGAATTCGCTTTGACCGCGGCCAGTCCATTGCGTGGGGATTTACTGTACAAAAAGGGAACAAATGCGGCTGACAGTGACGGGCAGATCCTATTTGGCGAAGCGTGGCAAGCCCATGGTTACCAAAACCCGCTATTAGTCGTGACGCTAACTGGCCAGCAAATTAAACAAATCCTTGAAGAGCAGTGGAGAAAAAATGCAAACGGCACTGAAAGCTTTTATCCGCTAGCTGTTTCCTATAACGTCCACTATAGTTACGATAAAAGCAAACCAATAAATGATAGAATCGATCAAAAGACAGTTATCATTAATGGGGAATCCCTCGATTTGAACCGTTCCTACAGGGTAGCTGCTCTGGCGTATATGGTCATTGGAGCTGATGGATACCCGACATTTACACAATATCGCCAACCTGTTCGCACTGAAGTTGATTATTGGGCTCTCCTAAACTATTTAAAGGAGCAGAAGGTCATCGAACCTCCAGCATTAAACCGTGTAACTTCTATAACAATTACTCAATAAGTGATAAAGCTGGAAACATGATGATCCAACGTTTCCAGCTTTTTTTTGCCCATAGTTATTTCTTCACACTTGGAATTGATAAAGGCTCGTGTAAAGTGAAAGAAGTTGTAGGTTTCGTTATTTGTCTATTAATTTTCAATTCAAAAAATTAAAGAGTTTTTTCAATAGGATTAAGTTGTGTAAAGAATTGGAAAAATGCCTTCTTTTTTCCTCGAAGGCTTGTATGATAAGACTGTAAGACAATATGGAACTCAAGGAGGAACAAAGATGAAAACTTTCAGAACATGGTTATTTGCTTTGATGTCCGCATTGTTGTTACTGGGAGCTGCAACGGCATGCTCAAATGCCAGTTCAAAAACGGATGATCCGAACACGGAACAAAACGACGATAGTTTACAAAATGATGGATCTCAACCGGATGATGGCACAGAGAATGACGATAGCTCGCAACAGGATGATGATTCACAGAATGACGATAGTTCGCAACAAGATGATGGGTCTCAACAAGATGATGGGTCTCAACAAGATGATGGTTCACAAAATGAAGATGACAATTCTGGTCAATAAGGAAAAGTAGCATGCAAAATTGAACAAGACGGCTGCTGCCGTCTTGTTTGTCATAACTCCTATCCTATTTATACATCTATCATTCAATCCCCAATTATGCATTTCATTTCGAAGATCTTTCAGACGTGGAGGACATATCCTTCGTTTTTTTGATTAGGAACACGCAAGAATAAATTTTATCCATTAGTTAAATTGGTACGAATCACTTCAATTGTCCGATTTAAGAAATCCTGCAGCTTTTGTAAAAATGACTGCCCCTCATCTGAATGTAAAAAGTTGGAGACTTTTTCTGCCGTATCACTTACCTGGTTCTTTACTTGGTTCCAGTCAATGTCCATCCCCTTCAGTTTGTTGAAGAAATCTACTAACTTATTTAACTCTTCATTTGTTAACGAAATCCCAAGCTCTGTTGCAGCTTGTTGAATGATTTCCCGTATGTCAGCTTCTGTTTTTGGATCATTTTTGGCGATTTCATCTTTGACTTTTCCCATAAGAGCAGCGGCTTTGTCCGCTCCAATGGAATCACCAAGCTGTGCGGTTTTCACCATTTCTTCATTGGCCGCTTTTTTGACCTCTTCTGGAATTTCTTTATTCGTGGTTGTTTCATAAGCTTTCATAATCCCCGTCAAAGCAGCCGTTCCTGATACTGCAAAGGGAGCAGTAATCTTGATTGTTGCATCCTTTACCCCTGCTGTCATCAAGGCATTTTTATACATTTCCTCTGTTACCCAAGTAATATTATTCGTTTGAACCTTTAACCCGGAATCCTTAGCGTCGATTGTGATACTTGCTGATGAAATAGCTTTGTTGCCAATTTGTGCCTTGGGAACAAACTCCCCTAAATATTCATGCTCTTCTTGATTGGTTACGGTAATCATTTGCACGTTTTCCGGTGCCCTTAACTCTGCTAACATGTCATTTTTTTGCTGTTGTGTCAGGTTTTCTCCTAACGTAACAATTACATCTCCTTTTGATGCGTCTGCAAAGCAGATCGAAGGGATCGAGACAAGCATCGCTATAGCAAGAAACATTGCCTTTAATTTGAGTTTCAAAATAAAACCTCCTTAAAGCGCCATTTTTCATTGGATGAGTATCTTTTCTATAAAAATACCTCCTGAAAATTTGGCTTTGCATTATCATAACACTAGAGGTTTGGCATTTCATGATAAGAATCGGTAACAATTATGCTAATTCTATGAAGGTATTTACATATCGGAGAATAATGTTACAGCTAGAGTACGATTTCTTTACTTCCCCATTTTTTTATCACAAAAAGACTAAAGACGAGTGGTTCCAGATGTAATCCATGGCCCCAAAAAATGATTTCAACAAGCAAAAAGAACAACAGTCTAATTCCTATCGTTGTCCATTTTAACCTTATATTTTTTTAGCCTTCTTTAGCTGCATTAATCTTTGAAATGATATATCCAAAACCTATAACAAGAACTGTAATAGCAGTTGGTACCAATAAGTGAAAATCATTTGGGAGGATTGGCTGGAATTTTGGTTCTCCGACCATCATTTCACCTGCTGTCCACGCTAATATTCCAGCACCAGCATAGGTGATAATCAGGTACTTTTCCATAGCTTTTAATATGAATTGGCTTCCAAAAACGACGATTGGGATACTAACCATCACACCGATGATAATACCAGCTAAATTTCCTTTAACGGCACCGGCAAGAGCTAGTACATTATCAAGGGACATCACTGCATCAGCAGCAATAATGGTTTTCACTGCCGAAAATAAACTTGAACCACCTTCCCTATGAGAACCCCCTGCCTCATCAACTAACAGTTTAATGGCTATATATACGAGAAGCAGGCCGCCAGCAAAGGTTAAGAATGGTAACTCTAATAGGTACACTATTGCTACTGCAAAAATTAATCGTAAAATAATGGCTCCAACTGTGCCCCAAAAGATTGCTTTCTTTTGTTGTTTTTTTGGAACATTACGAGCCGCCATAGCAATCACAACCGCGTTATCGCCACTCAATACTATATTGATTAAAATAACCTCCAAAAGCACCGTGAACGACAAACCAAATATCTCCAATTCAACCACCTCTGGCTTAAGTTTAACTAAGCCATTATATTAATTTGGGGTTGAATAAAGACCTGATTTTATATGATTACAAAAATTTTCTTTCATAGTTTTAATGTGCTCGAACCCATTTAAAAAGAGTTTTTTTAATGAAACGTTTTTGAATTAGAGTTCGTCTAATTATTACCAATACTGTATTAAATTCCTACATTTAATAAAGAGGAGTCCCTATGAATGTCATAAAAAAAATATTTTACTTTATTTTGCATTGCTTGATTGGTGTGGAGATTTTGATTCTCATTACGGCTTTTCCTATATTATTCCAAAATTTACCCTTTAACCTAACGGATTATTTACATGCCGTTTCGGATTTGAACATTAAGCTCTTTACCATCGGAGAGTTTAAGATTGATGGCAAAAACTCTTTGTTCCCAATTATTTTGGTACGTTACATAGAATCTATGAAACTATTTGGTCTTGGGCTTCTACTTGCCTGTAGTATTGCTGTCTTCGTTTCCTACCTAACCTTTTTCTTTTTTAAAAATAAAATGCATTGGGTGAAAAATCTTCTGAAGGCAGCCGAATCCATACCAGATTTGATGCTGATTCTCTTGCTCCAATTGTCTGTAATTATCATTTTTAAGAAAACGGGAATAAAGCTTGCACAGGTCGTATCTGTCAGGGAAAAAGCCGTTCTCCTGCCAGTTATTTGCTTAGGTGTTCCAATTAGCTTTTATGTGACAAGAATATTAATTCTCCACATTGAGGAGGAATTGGAAAAGAACTACATTCTGCAGGCTAAAGCCAAAGGATTAAAGTTTTCCTACATCTTGAATGTCCATGTCATTAGAAATATTATCGAGAGTATGTTTGGATCCTCCAAAACGGTCTTTTGGTCCATGCTTTCCACATTGTTAGTCATCGATTATTTATTTAATTTAAACGGTTTGTCACGCACCATGTTATTGGGGCCCGATCCATTTATTATCGGCTGCCTGCTAATATTTGTTCCATTATTTATACTCTATCGGGTCTATGAATGGGTAAGCTTTTCGAATAGAAAGGATAATAGATGATATGGTTCAATTTCTATTAAAAAAGAAAAGATTCGTCATTAGTGTTCTTTTTCTGACAACTTTACTGACATTAAGTTTTTTAAATACCATTGTCAATAATGGTGAAATCGAACTGTTTAGGTTTATTTATGATGATAACGGAAATCTAAAAGCCGCACCGCCTCATCCGCCATTCACTGTGTATATTACTGGTACGGACATATTTGGATATAACCTTGGGCAAATGATGATTGAAGGAGCAAAATGGACAATTGGGATTACCTTTATCGTAACAAGTCTTCGCCTATTGTTTTCACTGGTCTTGAGTGCCTTCATTTATCCGTTAAAGCCGAGAATCTACGATACTATTAAAGTCATTTTTGAACCTTTTTCGGTGGTGCCCCAGACAATTATTGCCTATTTTATCCTTCATAGTGTTTTGTGGGAGCCCATTGATGGATTTTCCACACTTTTTTGGCAACGGGCATTATTTGAGACATTCATTCTAGTCATAATTGCGATTCCCAATTTAACAGTCCATCTTTCAAGTGAAATGAGGCTTGTTGAAAAGGAAGAGTTTATTGAGGCTGCCAAAACAATGGGTGGGAGTAAAGTTTATTTGTTTTTCAAACATATTGTTCCACACGTTTATGAGAAATGGATCTTACTATTTGGCCAACAATTCATACAAGTTCTGCAGCTGTTAGCCCATCTTGGCTTTATGAGTCTGTTCTTCGGTGGTACGGATGTCCCATATGGAGACCTTGATACTCCCCCGCTCTCACTTTCATATGAATGGTCGGGAGTGATTGGCGGCAGCATTAGCTACCTTTATTCCTACCATTGGATGGTACTAGTTCCAATCATGTTCTTTGTATGCACAGCATTAAGTATGGCTTTTATAAATGATTCCTTAGAAGCCTATTTTAATCGTAGATCTGCAATTACTTCCAATTCGTATATTAAATAATAGAGATAAAGTTCAATTAAATGGTTTCGGTAACTTTGAAGTTCGTGAACGTGCTGCTCGTAAGGAACGAAACCCACAAACTGGAGAAGAAATTGAATCCAAGATGAAAAAGTACCAGCATTTAATCCCTAAAGCATTTAAAGGATGATGTAGCAGGTAAATAGTATTCTTAATAAAAAGTGATGGTCTTTATCCATCACTTTTTATTTGGGCTCTACATTGTTAATCAACTAAAGGGCAGTTTAAGTGAAGAAAAATAACGAATCATTTTACTTTTGCTACTCCTAATGCAAAATGGCTCCAAAGTATATCTTCTACTATATCAGCTTGTGATTCTTCACAATCAACAATTAAGATTACTTCAGAATGTTTTCCTTTTAAAACTTTTTTCTTTTTCTTTATAACCAATTCCATAAAAAGCCGAATAGCAAATCCAAGAACAAATCCAACAAATGCACCTATCAGTCCCCAATAAATTGGTCCCCAAGCTAATTTAAATCCAATACTTGCTCCAATAACTGAAAATGCAGTGGCAAGCGCCATTCCAATATCAATCAGGCTTGTACCGTCAGATCGATGCAGGGTATCTAAAATTTTTCGTTCTTCCACTCTATTATCCAGAGGAACAGCAAATATGCTTTCTTTTTTAATCCCTTTCTTCTCTAGCGTTGATATGGCCATTTCTAAGAATCCAGTGGTTTCAAATGTTGAAAATAGCTGCACCTGTTATCACTTCACTTTTTGTCCTTTTAGTAGTTTGAAGCCATCCGATTGATAATTCTCGGTCAAATGATTTCGTAACTCTTTTTCGAAAAGTTTATTATTCTCAACTGTATTACTATAAGAATCATAAGCTGCAAAACCATAGTGTGAAGGGATAAAAAGAAGCCACTCTGGATTTAGTACCGAAGTTGCTTCCTTTACTTTCCCTAAAAATAAAAGTAATACAGCTTCTTGAGCATGTGAATAATAATAAAATATCACTAACCATACGATGACAAAAAAAGCAGTTAGTATCCTATGTATATAAAGCTGCCCAAGACCAGGGATAAACAACGACCACAAAACGGAAAGTATGGGATTTCGCTTATCTAAGTAGTTAATTTCTAACGCTCCTAATGCAAATGAATTATAGCGGTGTTCCTCTCTCTCAGCTAAAAGACAGAATTTATTCATGTCTACTGTTGTCCGGTAACTGTCCCAAATGCCGAAGAGGTAAACAGGAATATACATAAGAAGCCATCTTGTGTCCAATACCTCTTTTGCCATGTCAATATTCCCCTGAAAGGAATAAATCATCGAAGAATTAACATGTGCCTTGATATTAACAACCACTTCCCAAATAAATAACGCATATCCTCTAAGATATTTAGATAATAGCATATGCCCAAATCCAGGGAATGCAGCAGACCACCATGCAATAATGTATGGATTTCTTAAATGCAATTGGGTTGTGCCCCAAATACTAACATGGGCTTTATACCGTCTAGCTGTATTATCATTTGTATAGTTGTTCATCTAATCCACCTTTAGGAACAATTTATAATATATTTCCAAATGTGGGATAAATTTATGCCTGCCTTATTATATTAACCAGCCTAATCACAGAACAGTTGTTTCTATTTTTCCTTTATTTTATAATCTACTTATACATATAAAGAAAGGAGCACCTACATGGAATCTAAGACTAAAAACAATTTAGTCCAGCTGGTTAAGTATACAGACCATTACGAACTATTTATTTCGAATTTTTACTTGCCTCCAGAGAAGCTACAATTCACCTGTTATCCTTTAGAAAAAATTAATAATCCAACCACATCTCAAGACACCATTCATGTTTTAATACTAGTTAAGGATATTCCAGTTGGCTTTTTTGCCTTAGAATCTGGTGAAAAAGTCTTGAAATATACAAAAAATTTGAATGCTAGATTACTAACAGCTTTTTCTATTAATAATGACTTTCAGGGTAAAGGTTTTGCCAAGCAGGGACTTCTTTTATTACCCCGTTTTGTTAACAACAATTTCCAGAATGTTAACGAAGTAGTTTTAGGAGTAAATAAGCGAAATACGGCTGCTATCAATCTATATAAAAAGACTGGATTTGTAGATCACAATGAAATCTTCTTAGGGCCAAACGGCGAACAACATATTATGCACTTATATATTTCACGTGAAGGGCTAGTTTAGTTCATCTCTTTTTTTTAATCCTATTGTCCCCCCCTTCGAATGTGGCATATTAGCTGAAATACAAACAGAAGATTTATTATCACCTGATTCTTGTCTTAACGGCATTATTTAGTTGTGCATCTAATGATGACAATAAAATACCCCAACTTCCAATGTTGGGGTCATAAGTTTAATTTAATTACAAATCTGAAATCATACCGCCATCGACAACGAATTGTGCTCCGGTTGAATAACTAGAATCGTCAGAAGCAAGGTATACAACTAAATTAGATACTTCTTCTACTTCTGCTCTTCTTCTTAGTGGAATATCTTGTTCAAGTTGCTTAAGATATTCTTCAACATCTGGTTGGTCAGCCATAGGTGTTTTGATAATTCCTGGATGTACAGAATTTACACGGATGTTATATTGCCCAAGCTCAGTAGCCGCACCTTTAGTCATACCAGTTACAGCATGTTTAGAAGCACTATAAGCAATAGCCGTTGGGGCACTTACCAAACCATCTACGGATGAAATGTTAATAATAGAACCTACGCCAGCTTTTTTCATTGAAGGGAGTACTTTTTGCATTCCTAAAAATACACCAAGCTCATCTACTTTAAATGTTAATTCGAAGTCTTTTACAGTTAGTTCTTCCAATGTTTTGAAGATACCAATTCCTGCGTTGTTTACTAAAACGTTGATAGGACCAAATGTATCTTCTGTTTTTGCTACAACTTCTAACCAGTTCCCTTCATTAGAAACATCTAATTTAAGAGCGATTGCGTTTTCTCCTAATTCATCGGCTAATTTTTGCGCACCTTCGAAGTTAAGATCAGTAATCGCTACTTTCGCACCTTCTTCAACGAATTTACTAGCATGCATAGCACCCATACCTTGTGCTGCCCCTGTAATGATTGCTACTTTTCCATCTAATTTTCCCATTTTGAATTTCTCCTTTCGAAATTTTCAAGTCTTTTTCTGTTAAGAAAACAACTTCATGAACAATTTCTATTATGTGCTTTTAGTGAACAAGTTAATAATAAACCTTCTATTAATTACTTTCAATTAAAGAGTCTCGAATTAAAGGTATTTTTAATCCTTATACCAAAGGAGCTCTTCCTTATTGATAAATCCTCAAAGGTTATAATCCTTAAAATTCTCGAAAAATACTTCTTTTTTTGTTTAACTTAACTGCCCTTTAGAGTCGAATAAGAAAAAGCCACCATTATGGTAGCTCCGATCTTTAACTCTTGCACCCTTTAGTATTTTGAAAAAAGATTGATCAAAATGAATTCTTCTCTAACAGATTTAAGTTTAGTCTTCATAAAAAAAGTTTGATCATTTTAGCTGCGTTCTTCAACTAAAGCAGTATAGTTTAATAACTTGATTTACTGATTAAATCTTCAAATTCTTCATATTTAACTACATAAATATAGTTTTTGTTGCAACTGTTTGTTGAAATGCCTGATCATGCTCAACAATAACCATTGTGGGATTAAATCTTTGAATAAGCTCTTCAATCTGCATGCGCGAATAAATATCAATAAAATTTAACGGTTCATCCCATATATATAAATGAGCTTTTTCACATAAACTTTTGGCTATAAGCAGCTTTTTCTTTTGTCCACCAGAATAATGAGATATATCTTTCTCAAATTGAATTCGGTCAAAATCCAGCTTACGTAGGATGGATTTAAATAACGTTTCATCAATCTCATGCATTTCAATAAAATCCGTTAACAGTCCCTTCAAATGTGAAGTATCTTGTTGGACATAGGAAATAATGAGGCCTGAACCTAAGTGCATTGAACCTGTATGCTGTATCGGGTTTCCTAGAATTAATTTTAGGATACTACTTTTTCCGCTTCCATTCTTTCCATCAAGTACAATTCTGTCACCTTGTTCAACTATAAAGCTAATTGGCTTATTCACTATTTGGTCATCGTACTTAACGGACACATCAGCCAAAACAATCAATTCATCTGAATGAAATTCCAATGGTTCTAATTTTAATGACTCGGTTTTTTCCACATTTTTTAGCAGTTTTGACTTTTCCTCGATAGCTTTTTGTTGCCTTGCTTCAATGTTCTTTGCTCTCTTCATCATCTTTGCCGCTTTATGTCCTACAAAACCCTTGTCTAACTTAGAACCTGAATTTGTTGTTCCATTTTTGGAAGCTTCCACTTGATTAGACCAACCAGCTGAACGTTTTGAAGACTGTTTTAATCTCCCTATGTCTTTTTGTAGACGCTGATTTGTTGCCTCTTCGTGTTCCTGCTGTCTATCAAAATTTAACTTCCATGAAGAATAGTTACCACTTTGAACTTCAATATTTGCTCTATTTATAGATAAGATATGGTCAACGCATCCATCTAAAAAGATTCTGTCATGTGAAATTAAAATAAACCCTTTTTTCTTCCTTAGATAATCAGAGACCATCTTTCGTGCATCAGTGTCTAGATGATTGGTTGGCTCATCAATTAATAAAAATTGACCCTCATTCAAAAAAAGTGCGGCAAGCAACACCTTTGTTTGTTCTCCATTTGATAATGTTTTAAATGGTCGGTACATGACCTCGGCATCAACATTTAGATAGGATATTTCACGAAGAAATTCCCAATCTTCTGCTTCGGGGCAAATTTCTTCAAGGATTTCATGAGTATACTTGTTTTGATCCGAAACTGGATAAGGAAAATAATTAAATTCTACCGAGGAAATGATTTTCCCAGAATACTCATAATTCCCTAATAATAAATTAAAGAATGTTGTTTTACCTCTTCCATTTCTACCGATAAATCCAAGTTTCCAATCCGTATCTATTTGAAAGTTTACACCTTCAAAAATATTATCAAAGCTACCTGGATAAGAAAAAGTTAAGTCTTGAACTTGTATCATTGACATGATAATTCCTCCTTTGTATATCAACACTTTTACTTTTTTATACAAAGTCGGTACATCCATCTATTCTAAATTTCTCCGTATAAGTTTGATGGATATTAACGACTTATACGGAGTATTACATGCGTAACAATAGTGTCTGAATTGCTCATTTCTCTCGCTCCTTTATTTAAATAAAGTTACAGATTAAAAAACATCAATCTTACCTATGGGAGAATAAAAAATCCCCCCAATTTGTAATTGGAAGGATTAGTCTTTCACTAATATTAAATAAGTCCTTTTTTGCCATTGAAACCATGACAAATAAAGTATAAACTGATTTATAAAAATGGATAGACTAACCCTATATTCTGTAGTTTGAAGTTATTCATTTCAAATATAAATATAGATTAGTTAATCATTGTCCATCCATCAGTCCTCTCATAATTGTATTTCTATATTAACAATTTTTTTTATGGAATACAATATCAGCATCATATTCACCTCAAATTATCGGGAGAACTATCTGTTTTGAGCTTGCATTAGCTCATATATCTTACGAGTGGTGTTGACATTTCTTACCGTAACTTGTTTGTATATCTTTGATCCAACGATCTTTGACATTCCGCTTTTGGTTACATTTTTCTTATCAACCGACCATAGGATCGCACCTGGGACATATTTCACCGTGTCAATATTTGGTTTAATGACCAGATTCTCTAGTACAGATTCATCATCAATTTCATCCCATAAAAACATGACATCACTTTTCATGTCTTTGTCATTTTTCCATGTGTCTGGAATAGCGTTAATGATTCTTCTGACATCATCGACACTACGAACTACTACTTTAATTTGTAATCCAAAATCATTATGTATCGCTTTTTCTAAAATAAGTGATAGTTCAGGTTTTGATAGGCCTTTGTATGAAAAAATAATATTACCTGTATTGATGTATGTCACCACATCATTCATCCCGACTTGTTCAAACGTTTGTTTAAGCAACTTCATGTCAATTTTATTTTTTCCACCCACATTAATCCCCCGAAGAAGAGCGATATAAACCATAAGCATCCTCCTTTCAACTTTTTACATATAAATCCATTATAGGCTTAGTGACTATATTTGTGATCCTATCCTGCCCGGTTATTCGAATAAGGATAAGGTGTAGCTTTAAAATAAAGATTGATTAAAAAGTTCCATTCCACTCTTATTTAACAGCAAATTCCACGCTTGTCCACTCAAACCCTTCCGGATTTTTCCTTTTTGTTTTTTTCGCTTATTCTGTACAAATATGAAAGGAAGAATAAGTTTTTTTGGTATGAGTAATACTTAAATTAGAAAAATCCAATATTAAGAGGAGAACTCTTCAATGAATACAAAACATATTGTTGGTTTATCATCAACAGAAATTGCAGGATTATGGGCTACTTATATTATGGATAGCTTATCTATCTGTCTCTCTAAGCATTTCCTGCAACAGTCGAACAATGAAGATGTTAAGCGCATAATTAAACTAACATTAGATATATCACAAAAACATATTGAGGAAATCAAGAATATTTTTGAAAAGGAGAATTTCCCTATTCCCAAGGGATTTTCCGATGAAGACATTGATCTTTCAGCTCCACCTTTGTTTTTCGATTTATTTCCTGTAAGCTTCGCTTACGGGATGAGTCGTATGGGTTTGATGTCCTATAGTATGCTAATTTCTAATGTTGCCCGCGAAGATATTCGATCTTTCTTCTCTAAGTGTTTAACTTCCACATTGGATCTTTATAATACATCAGTAAATCTAATGCTTTCTAAAGGGATATACGATCGCCCAACAATGATCCCTTATCCCGATAAAGTTGAATTTGTTAAAAAGAAAGAAACATTTTTATCCAAGTGGTTCGAAAAGCAACGTCCTCTAAATGTTCTTGAACTATCTGAAATATTTTTTAACATTGAAAGGAACTATTTTGCTGTAGTCATACTCACTGGATTTATTCAAGTTGTGAAAGATGAACAAATAAAAAAATTTTTGACAAAAGGAAAAGAATTAGCTCAAAAACAAATTCATTTCCTAAACCATACTTTAATCAAGGATGATCTGCTTGGCACTATAATGGTTAACTCAGAAGTGTCAACTTCTACTGTATCTCCTTTTTCAGAAAAGCTCATCATGAACCTTGTAACTATACTCAATACACAAGGAATAACCTATATTGGTCATGCAATAGCTACATCAGCACGAATTGACCTTGCTATTGAATATTCAAAACTAATTCCTGAAATATTGCAGTATGGGAAGGAGGGCGCCGACATCTTGATAGAAAGGGGATGGATGGAGGAACCACCACACGCTCCGAATAGGAAGGAGTTGGCAGAAAATTAGGTTTAAATTAAACAAGGGATCTCAACGATCTCTTGTTACAGTTATATGAAGCAAAATTTCCCGTTTTAACAAATTAAACTTGACACAATATAAAAAGAATTAAGATCTCTAACGGAACATTTTTTAAATGATATTAGTCTATCTTTTGTACAATATAAGATGGGCTTTAACAAAAAGACTCAACCCGTTCTCCATTATCCTTCTTTGAATTACATTAATCTGTACATATTCCAATTCTTCTAGAATAATACCGTATTTGCCTCTCTAACCATCCAGTTATACCAATAAAAATACGCAAAAAAGGCAGTCCCCATTTTAGAAAACTATTGAGAATACTACAAGAGCAACACCTAACATTCGCTAAAAAATTTCTACAAATTTTTGTTGAACCCTTTTTCAACTCCCTGACCTTTAAGAAAGGAGTTAACCCCTTGCACACTTTAGTCAACAAGAATTAGCAATTAGTACGCTCAATATGGTTCACTCATATGCCGACCGGATACAAACTTGTCCTGAAAAGGAAAAAGCTCCGGCCACTAAATCAGCTGCGGCAGCCAAACGGAACAGCCCTTTTCATAAAATTAGTCGCCCAGTTTGCGTGTCCATACCTTACTTATACAATACATTTTCATCCCATCATGTCGATGGATGACGTGAAGAATGATCATTTCTAAACTGCCTAGGGGTTAAACCTGTGTATTTTTTAAATACTTTTATAAAATAACTTTGATCATTGAAATTTAACCAGGTGCTGATGTCTGAAATCGAATAATTTGTTATAACCAACAGCTTTTTTGCTTCGTCTACTCGTTGTTGCTGTATATATTCACTTATAGGAATACCTACTTCTTTTTTAAAAAGCGATGATAAGTAATTGGGACTTAATCTACACATTTCTGCGAGTTGTTCCAGTGTAATGTCTCCATAAAGATGGTTGTAAATATAATGCCGACAAGCAGTTATGGGTGCAGAATATTTTTCTATATTTAATCCGTGAACACGATTGGTAAAATCACTTATGGCTTCTTCCGTTAATCTCAATATGGCCTTTAAGTTTCCTAATTCTTCTATTTGTTGAATATAATAATCACTTAAAGTAAAGGCCGTTTCCTCATTTAAGCCCCCTTCAATGGCAGCTCTGCAAACAAGGGCAATGCCCGTTATCATTACTTTGGTTGAATAACAAAAAAGCCGCCAATTATGGCAGCCGGCTCTTCAAGTAAAGCACCCGTTTAGCTTAATAAGAATTACTCTGTTTCCCTAATATTCGAGAAAGGGTAAACGACAAATTCACTTTGTCCAACAAATTGGTTTTTTGTGAAGTATCCTAAGCCATTACGACTATCCTTACTTTTTAATCTATTATCACCCATAACGAAATATTTGTCTTTTGGAACTGTGATCGGTCCAAAGTCGCCTGTTAACCGTTGACTTCCTATTTCTTTAGCTAATTTAAGATTTTGTAAAAGATAAGGTTCTTTCACTAATTCACCGTTAATAAATAAATTATCATTTCTCATTAAAATTGTATCTCCTGGGAGACCAATTATTCTTTTTACATAATTTACTTCCTTCCCTTTTATAATGACTATTTCTCCTCTACTAAAACTATCTGTAAAATTTAGTTTGTTTACAAATATTTTTTCCTGATTATGTAATGTTGGTTCCATTGAAGCCCCTTCTACTATGTAAGGTGCAAATAGGAATGTTCTTACAAAAAACACCACTCCAAATGCAATCATCAATGATTTGCCCCAACTTTTTAATTCCCTTTTTGAATTTAATTTCATTAGATTACCCGCCCTCTTTAATTTTTCTCCTAATTTAATACATTCTCCATTCACAATCAATTCCCCTTTTCATTGTCTTATTTTTCCTTTCTAATTCAACTAACCTCTCTTCAGTGGAACAAGAAAAAGGGCTGCAGCTGCGACCCTTTGTTTATCCAATTATAAATAACTTCACTACGTCTACATTATTTTATTTTTAAATAACACGTCTCAAATTGGAGATTCCTCATAACATAAAATACTATTAAATTAATATTGTTTTTCACAAATTTATCATGTTGCTACCAAGCGGCTCGTTTGTTGGTAAAACCCACAGTTCTGTGAAATTTAGATCAGAAGAAGAATTAAGAGTAATTTAAAATTATTATTCCCACAGAACTATTAGAAGGAGGATATTATGAGCGAAAATATTAAAACTTATGAAGCTGAAGGTATCATAATATATTGGAAACCCAATATTTGCAAACATGCAGCAGAATGTGTAAAGGGATTGCCAAGTGTATTCAATACCCAGAATAGACCTTGGATATCACCACAGAATGCAACAGCTAAAAAAGTCATGGAAGTGATTGATCGTTGTCCAAGCAGAGCACTTACTTATGAGCAAAAATAAACAGAACTAAAAAAGTTAGGAGAATGAGGAAATGACTGAAATTAAAATGGGCAAGAATGAATTCTATATTGAGGAATCTAATGAAATTATTGCTAGAATTCAATTTATCCCAAGCGGAAAAGATGTAAATGGAAGAAATTTAATTATTGTAAGCCATACAGTTGTATACGAGGGACATGATGGTCGTGGATTAGGCAAAGAATTAGTAAACAAAATAGTTGAATATGCAAGAGATGAAAACTTATATATTATTCCTGTATGTCCTTACGCAAAAAGTGTTCTTGAAAGTAAGGAAGAGTATCAAGGTGTATTAGCAAATTGATGCCATTTTATTATATATCCGTTGAATGAACTACACTTAACTGGACAAAAAATAAGGTCCAGTAGACTAATCACAAAATCAGGGCATACCGCTAATTAGTATAAGATATCTATACTAGCAACATTATTAGGAGAAGGCGAGTATGCTAGCCTAGCTAGCAAGCCAGATGTCTTTGCCATCTGGCTTCCTGGCTGGCAAAGCATGCCCCTGGAGCCCCTTGTCAAGTTGCGGTGGTTACCCACAAAATTCTGAAGTTTATTATATCTTATTCGGTTATGGAGGAACGCCAATATGACAAGGACTAGAAGAACATTTACCCCTGAATTTAAAGCTCAAATGGTCAAATAAAACTTTTTGTTGTTTATCTTTATTAAAAAAGGATTTAACAATAATTTTTTCAATTTCTTTCTTCTCCCAACCCCTCCCAAAAAATAATTTTTCCATAAAGCACCATACATTTTGCATCAACTTAACTCCCGTTTGTTCAATAAGGACTTCTACTAAAAAAGCATTAATCCTTCCTGGATAAACATCCCCGTTAACTTAATAACAGACTTCCCCTCCTGGCAATGTAAATACATCAAATTCACCGTCCCTTGTAGTGACCAATTCTCTGGGGAAGTCGATTGATTATCAATTTTTAATTCGGGCCTTCTAGGACCCTTTCCTCTAATTCTGCCTGTTTGTTTTTTGCCATTAATAACTGTTTAATTATGTGAGAGCTAAAGAGCAAATCGGTATTTTTTATTTCCAAAATCACCCTTAGTAGGCAAATTGAAGGATAAAAAATTCAGTAATTAATCACTATGTACATGCCCCCATTTTAATTGTAATATTTTCCTTGTAGTGAATTTTTGGAATCTTATTACAATTAAATTAAATGGAGGTTATAAAATGAAAAATAAAGTCATTGCATTATCATTATCTGGTTTAATGGTAGTCGGAGGTTTTGTAAGCGCTCCCAATTACGTTGGGGCAGTCGGTGAAGGGCCGAATTATGGCGGAAATGAGTCGATTCAGACTTCTATCCTACATACATACAATGAACTAGTTGAAAATCTTAAAACCCAAGATGCAAAACAAAAGGATATGGAACTAGAAGTGATTGGTCAAACTGTAAAAGGCCGTGATATTTATCTTGCAAAATATATTTCTAACCCTAACAATCCTACCATCCTCTTTTTAACCCAACAACACGGTAATGAACAACTGACGACAGAAGGCGCTCTAGAATTTATCAAACACTTAGGAACGAACAAAATGAAAGGTGTTCTTGATCATGTAAACATCCTTATCGTACCAATGTTAAATGCTGACGGAGCAATGGGTGATGTCAACTTTTCCCTTGATGACTATGTCGCTGACGGCGGAAGGCATTTGACTCGCTATAATGCTGTTGGCGTAGATTTAAACCGTGACCATGTTGCCAAAATACATCCAGAAACTCAAGCATTGCACAATAATGTGTTACAAAAGTACAAAATAAATTATATGATTGATCTCCATCATCAAGGAACTCAAAGTGAAATAGACGGGAAATATGTATCAGGCTCCATCCTTTATCCGACAAACCGGAATGTAAAGCCGGAAGTCCTAGAACGTTCCAAAAAATTAGGAGCTGTCGTGTTCAATGCGATTAACTCTAAGGGATGGGGGAATATTGGAAAGTACAATGGCGGTTCAGAGGAAACAATTGGCCGTAATGGTGCCGCAGTTCAATATGATATTTCAACACTTCTCTTTGAAATGCGCGGCATGTCTGATCACAACTATGAGTCTTACGCGCTTGGACAAAAAAGCAATGGTTATTTGATTCAGCAAACGATAACCACCCTTGATGCAGCAACTAGAGCCATCGCTGATGGTTCAATTGAAAATGTGGATACAAGTTTTTGGAATACCCTTCCAACCCAAACGACTCGGCCTTCTGGAGAAGAAACAGAATAAACGCCTTATATCAGCGATGATCGTCCATGTTCATTAGGAAAAAGTAATATTTTCCTTCGTTTTCTAACTGGTCCACGGTGCCTGACACTCAGCATGTTAAAGCTTTAACGCAAAGGGTCAGGCATCAATGTTCAGTTCATTTCTCCACTCACATCTAAGGGAAAAAAATTATCAAATGACGGCAGCGCAATTGATGCATGTGTCTGTTCCACTTAATGTTATGGCTCCTGAATGGTATCGACTCTTGATAAAGGGAAGAACTGCTGTGATAAGGACCTTGCAAGCTGCATAGACCAATTTTTCAAGACCTAGATTACTGGACTTGGTACCAAATTAACTCTTGGTACGGTCCTAAAGGCCTAGCTTGCTAAAAAAAAGCGACGCGAATTTCCACGTTGCTTTTTGACGTTTAAGGTTGACAGTAGCAATCGCTGCAATTATTATGGCGATTGCTACGTTGCCGAGGATGATGCACAAGAAAATGATGTAAATCCTACAACTCATTTAAAAATATGGGGAGAAAAGTAAAGGGTGTGAATTGCACCCTTCTTTTTTATCTCTCTTTCAATAAACTGCCGAGAACCGTCCCCATACATCATTACAAAAACAAAATACACATTTTACATTAGATTAATAAAGTAGACTCTAACTTCAAATATAATAAAGTAGAAGCTTACATTTTTAGAGGAGTGATGAAATGGATACAACTTCTCACATCTTAATGGGGTTGGGATTAGGTGCCCTTGCTCAAATTGATCCTGTGATCGCTAATAATGCTGCCCTGGCACAAGCTGTTGTTTTAGGTACAGTCATTGGTTCCAATGCCCCTGATTTTGACTTTATGTATCTTTTGAAAGGAAAAGGCAGCTACTATCGAAACCACAGAGCATGGTCCCATTCTCTTCTTGCTTTACCATTATGGAGTGCTGGGGTTTCAGGAATTATTTTTTCACTTTTCAACGTGCCGTCTTTTTCCCATCTATTCTTTTGGACCTTCTTATCCGTTATTCTGCATGTCTTATTTGATTTGTTTAATGTGCACGGAACGCAGGTCTTACTCCCTTTCTCAAAAAAATGGATTGCCTTTGATTCGCTCCCCTTATTTGACCCAACTATTTCTTTCGTACATATCCTAGGATTTTGCCTGCTGCCTTTCAATGAACCTGGAAAAACCTTTCTTATTATCTATCTTTTTATCTTCCTATATGTTGTTGTCCGGACCATTTACGCATTTTTAATAAAAAGAAAATTAGAGCACCACTTTATCCGGTCCCTACGGATTAAATTGATTCCACGTACGTTCTTGTTTCAATGGGACGTCTTAATCGAGACAAATACAGACTTTTTATTTGGCGTCTATTCTGAAGGAAGTCTACACATTGAGCATACTTTTTCAAAGGAAATAGACTTTCCGGAACTCGTTTCAGATAGCCAAAACCATCCTACCGTTTCCGATTTTCTTTCTAGCACCCAATATGCCTTTCCGTCTGTTCGGTCTTGGAAAAATGGATACCTCATCTATTGGAAGGACCTTCGTTTTCGAACCAAAAAATTTTTTCCTACTCTTGCCATTCTATTTATTTCTTCTGATTTCAAGATGAAGAATTGCTTTATCGGTACCTTGCATTCCTTGAAGCAATACAAACAGGTTATTCGAAAACTAAAAATATAAAAAAGGGTGATTTAATGAAAAAAACATTATGGATGATTACTAGCGAAATAACAGGTTATGTTCATAGCACAATACTTCTCCCCCATCCTCACACTCTTTTTTACATAAAAATTCCGCCATAAATTTTATCCGCACCCTAAAAAATAGTTTAGGAGGAAAAAAAGTGAAAGGCGCATTGAATGGGAATGCCATCAGAAAAGCTGTACCTGCTTTGATCCTTACGACTGTGTTTTCAGCGGCTTTTGTTTTAGACTCAGGGAGACCTGAAACGACAGGCATTTCTCGCATCATCGAGACTGGTCAGTCGCGCATTCACGTTCAATTGCTTGGGGTTAATGATTTTCACGGCCAATTAAATGTAACTCGTGAAGTAAACGGAAGGCCAGTTGGCCGCGCGGATTATCTCGCTGCCTATTTAAAGGAAAGAAAAGCGGAAAACAAAAACACCCTTATCGTTCACGCCGGCGACATGGTTGGCGCGAGTGCACCCGTCTCTTCGCTTTTACAAGAGGAGCCCGCAATCGACGTGTTAAACCGAATCGGCTTTGATATCGGAACGTTAGGGAATCACGAATTTGACCGGGGCGTTAAGGAAATGCTCAGATTGATTCGCGGAGGTTTCAACCAAAAGTCCGAATTCTTTATCGGTGCTGGGTTCCCCTATCTATGTGCCAATGTTCTTAACGCCAAGACGAATTCCCCACTCTTCCCTCCTTATAAAATTATGAAAGTAGCAGGCGTTCCAATCGGCTTCATCGGCGTCGTAACGGACGATACCCCTTCCATGGTTGATTCGAACGCGGTTGAAGGAGTCAAATTCATCGATGAGGTAACTGCCATTAATCAAGCTGTGAATGAATTAAAGGAACAAGGCGTGAAAGCAATCATAGTCCTGGCCCACAATGAAGGTAAACAGTCTTCCCGCGACGATGCCGCGACCGGTGAGATTGTAGATATGGCCAAACGGGTTGACGATGAAGTAGATGTCATGTTTGCCGGGCATAGCCATTCCTATCTAAATACAGAGGTTGACGGAAAGCTGCTTGTCCAGGCTGAATCCTACGGGACTGCCTTCTCCGATGTGGATTTGGAGATTGACCCGGAAACGAAAGACATTGTGAGAAAAAAAGCGGAGATTGTTGTTACCTATCATGACGGCATCAAGCCAGCACCAGAGATGAAAGCATTAATTGAAAAATACGAAACAGAAGTAACCTCTGTTGTGGACGAAATTGTTGGAACTGCTGCTTTTGATATAGCTGGCAATCGGAACGAAAACGGAGAATCTGCTTTGGGCAATCTGATTGCTGATTCCGAGCGTTCCATGATGAATACGGATTTTGCTTTTATGAACCCTGGTGGAATCCGAGCAGATCTTCAAGCTGGGACTGTCACTCATGAAGAGCTGTTAACGATATTGCCATTTCATCATCATCTCGTTAAGATGCGGCTGACTGGAGAACAAATCCGACAGGTGTTAAATCAACAGTGGCAGCAAGGTCAAGTGCGGATGCTGCAGGTTTCCGGTTTGAGATACACCTGGAATGATACGAAAGCTAGCAGTGACAAAGTAGTCGATATGTTTATGGATGACGGTGTTCGCATTCAACCTGAAAAAACCTACACCGTGACAGTAACCAACTACCTTTCAAATGGCGGTGATCATTTCACTGTTTTTCAAAATGGTACGAATAAAGAGATTGGACCTATTGATGTTGATAGTTTTAAAGAATACATGAAACAAGATAAAAAACCTATTCGCTCTTTCATTGATGGGCGAGTCCTAAAAGTTCACTAATAGGATCCCTGCTCGTGAATGAAGGACATTTCCTGACCGCGATTCGTTCATTTTGTCCTTCATCCCCTTCATGAAGGACATTTCTTCCCTGTGGCTCCTCCGTTTTGTCCTTCATCGCCTTGATGAAGGACTTTTCAAACTTCGGCTTTCCTCGTTTTGGCCTTTTCGTCCAAAGTGGTCAATTCGTTACAAATAATTCAAGAAAATATTACTGCTTTTTAATCAAACCTTAAAAAAGAAAGTCTACAATTAACGTTAGTAACAAGATGGAATAGCACAAAAAATATTATTCATAAAGGTAGGGTGATTTATGAATATTTCCTATAAAAACTATCAAGGCGGATATAATAATTTGGTAATAGTAGAAAGCGATGGAGTGGTTACCATGAGTTTAAAAGATAAGGAGACCGCAATAAGAACCCATAAAAGAAAATTAAAGCGGTTAAAGGCTAAACAAAAATGAAACATAGGGACGGTTCACATGGCAATTTTAATTTCATGTTTAAAAAAGCCTGCAGAACCGTCCCCGTGGGTTCTTAATAGTTTTTTATCAGCATTTTATCAATTTCACGGACTTTATCATATGAAATTAATAGTTTCTCAGGTACCAAGGTTCTGCCATATTCCCAGGCATTCCTTTCTATTTGAGATAGAAGCTGTGCTTTTTCTTCATCTCCACCGTAATGAATAGTCCTTAAATCATGTTTGTTTTTCCTAAAATCTAAATAATAGCCGAGTTGGCGATAAAGAATAAGTCTAACACATTCTTCATCTGACTGTTTAATTTTAAAGTTTATATTAGCTATGTATCCATTTATTTGTAGGTAGTTAAACTTAAGAGTATTTGTCGATACGTTATAACTCATCGGTGCAGGTAATTTATTGTTGATCTCATAACTAATATCTAATTTGAGCTCTTCTAAAGTACTACTTATGATCTCCTCAATATCCCATACATAAAGCATTTTATCGATCACTTCCCTTCCTAAAAATTATCATTCAAAGTAATTTTCTGCCTTCTTCTCTATTAATTTTTAATAAAGGAAGGTGGAAAGTAAATCCTTCAATTTACCTTAAGCCTTTATACCCACGTCAATATCAAACGATATTTCCCTCTTACATGTTTTTGAGAATCAATGAGAATATATTTAGGGAAAATGCCTTTTTAGAAAAGCATTTCATAAGGAGCAAAAATCTTAACGAGGCTTTATACTCCCAAACCAGCTAACTCTTGAAACATTCGGTCGTATATAGATGTGATGCAAAAGAACCGTCCCTATGCATCATTTTGCACACAAAAAAAGCAGCCTTATGCACCAAGACTGCTAAACAATGTAAATGCTAAGCTTATTTTTTATTTTTCTTCTCATCAAAGCTTGGAAGCCCGGAAATATAGCCTACATAAGCTGGATTTTGTGAACTGTTCATGAGATAGGCGTGACCATCAAGGTTTTCAAGCATTTGCAAGCCGGTAGATTCTCCGCCGCCAGGTACCGATAAGATTCTTGACAGTTCCTTCGTCTCTACATTATAGGCCCACGTATAGTTATTTTGATGATGACCGGAATCCTCCGCAATAAATAGAGTTTTCATTTTTTCTGAATAAATTACATTATCCGGATTGGCAATTTTATCAACATTTGCGGTATTGCCGTCTGCATCAGGAGCGGCTAAATCCTCGCCCATTAAATATCCGGCCATGCTGACTGGCACATAATGACTGTCAATTTTTTGGCCATCAGTCGTTTTACGATTCGGCTTGAAGTCGATCTCATAGATCCCGCCTGCGCTAATCTTCGGCAATTGGATGTGGTCAACAGGTGCGGTTGGTTCAGGCAGCATCGTGTTCTCCTGATAAGAGATGGCTAAATAAGCTTTATTGTCTTTTTCGTTAAAATCCAAACCTTCCATTTTATTAAATTCTACCGTTGCCCCAAGGTATGCAGCATAACGGTGTGTTTCTAAAAATGCGGCTGCTTTTTCCATTCCAGGCTTCACTTTCACCCATTCAACCTTTTTTCCGTTTGCTGCCGTTTTAATCGCTGTATAGCCCTCAGCTTTGCCTTTTGCTGCATCATCAGTGACCTCGAACATATCACTAAATTTTAACGTAGAGGCGAGTTTTTCAATTTCTTGATCTGTTGCATGTCCCAGCTTAACCCATTCCAGCTTGGCTGAACCGCCATTTTCCGTTCCTGTTTGGACCCATTTGGCTGCATATAAAGTACCTGCCGATAAGTCCTTTTCTTGATCCGCCACATACATAAAGAATCCGCCCGGGTTACTGTCCACTCCATAAATGACCGTTTTGTTATCAGGCATAACCTTGACTCGTTCAAATGCCATCCGTCCCATACTGTAATGTTTGACCACTTTTGTCGAGCCGTCTGCTTTAACTGTTACTTCCGGGACATGCCCATAATAGTAGGGGTTGCCAATTAAACTTGCATCCCCATAGTAGTTTTTTGTAAAGTTGGTCACTGCAGAGGAAGTCGGGTTTACTTCGTGTGCTCTTGCATCGGGATCTGTCTCTTCCGAACCAAGATGGGTATTCCAAGGAGTTAAGATTCCCGCACACGGCTTCCAAATCCCATGAACTTCTGAAAAATCAATCGGCTTAATATCAACGACTGTCAATTTTCCTGTTGCCGGATCCATTTTAACTGTACTTAAACTCATCGCACCCGGGTTTTCAAGCCCATTTTCGTTTTTGGGCATGGATTCATAATGGCTAATTAGATAATAAGTATTTTCCGGCAGTCCAGGGACCTTCATAAGGCTGTTCATGTCAGGAGCTGAGGAAACATACGGCTTTCCATTTGCTTTTGTCATGATTTCGCCCTTTGCATTGATTGTCACTCCTGCTGTATTCCCATTAATTACATCACCAGGTCTGAATAATGTTTCATAACTTAGGGGAACCGTTTTCTTCGTTCCATCGTTGTATGTAACCTTCACAGATGCTCTCGTGTACATAAGGTTATTTTTCTCTTGGTCTGTTTTAGGCGCATCCATTCCAATAAACTCAACCGACTTTATTTTGCCTTCTTCCTTTGGGGCAGCCATCGCTGCGTTGAAAGTTGAAAGTGTTAATGATGCTGCTAGGACTGGTACAACCATTTTTTTCATTCCACTTCACTCCTACCTATTGGTTTTGATCTTCCCTTATGAGTTTAATGGAAAATGGTTAAACCCGTATTAAGTAATAGTTTGAATTTTGTAAATTTTTATCTACTATTACATTCCAAAAGAAATAGTCCTTTTGTCTTATTTTTCCTAATTTACACAACATTTACAGAATATTTATTCTCCCCTAATAAAACTTATTTAATATTTAAGCTGTTGAGCAAGCATATTAATAAGGGGGCGAAGGAAAATGAAAACTCGTTTTAAGAAAGCTATTCCTTTCATTGCAACAACAGTTCTTGCAACAACTGCTCTTACAACCCAATCATTATTTAATGAGGGTGGTAATCAAAAAGCAGAAGCACAGTCAGTCTCAAATGAAGATGTGAAAAAGAAGGATGCTACATGGCTTGCAGGTGATCACCACGTACATAGTGAATGGAGTGTTGGTTGGGACAATTCTACAAATCCTCCGACTGCTATTAGAGGTGGGGATGCTATATATCCAATCTCTAAAAATGCCGAAAATGGTAAAAAGTATGGACTGGATTGGATGATGACAACAGATCATGGGGGCCCTAATCATTCCAAGGTTAACTTAGAACAAGCCTATCCCGAATTATTAAAATCCCGTGCAGCTGTTCCTGAAGTTCTTCAATTCTATGGAATGGAGTTTGATACACCAGCAGCTGATCACAGCACATTAATGATCCCAAAAAGCGAAAATGAATCACAAATGCTCTATGACATTGAAAGCAAGTTCAATTCACGTGATGCATATCCAAATGATCCAAGCCGAAACACGGAATCAAAAATGATTGAAGCTCTTAACTATATGAAACAAATGGACGAGCTTCCGATTCATATTGCTCACCATGCTTCCCGTTCAGCGACAGGTATTGGTGTTTGGGGACAAACGACACCGCAAGAATTGCGGAATTGGAATGATACCGCACCAAATATCTCGATTGGGATGGAAGGAGCACCTGGTCACCAAGCGGCTGCAATCAACCGGGATGGTTCGATAGATCCTAAAGGATCTCGTGGGTCATACGGAAACGTAAACGCTCCAACAATGGGTGGATTTGACCAAATGTCAGCTATCGTTGGCGGTTTATGGGATTCGATGTTAGGTGAAGGAAGACATTGGTGGATTACTGCTACCTCTGACTCACATGTTAACTGGCGTGATGGAGGAAGTGACTTCTGGCCTGGTGAATATTCTAAAACATATGTAAAAGCAGTGAAAAATTATGAAGATGTAATGGAAAACCTTCGTAAAGGTAATGTGTTTGTTACCACGGGTGATCTTATCTCAGAACTTGATGTTAGACTGCAAGCAGGAGGCAAATCACCATTGCATGCGAAGGCAAAAGGAAATACAGCAACAATCGGCGAAACACTTACACTTCCAGGTAATAAATCTGATGTAACGGTAACAGTTCGCATCAAAGATCCAAACGCTGCGAACTCTCATGGAGATAAGCCAAATGTAAAACGTGTAGATTTAATCATGGGAGAAGTGAACGGTAAAGTGGAAGACCGCTCTACTGCTTCTAATCCTACAACAAAAGTTGTGAAGCGTTTCACTGAAAACGATTGGAAACAAGACGGTGAATACATCACGATTACTTATACTTTAAAAGATGTGGATAAAGATAGTTACATTCGTTTACGTGGTACTAACACTGATCAATTAGAACCAGAAAAAGATCCTAAAGGTGAAAACCCATGGAATGATCTTTGGTTCTACTCCAATCCAATTTTCATGAAAGCAAGTAAATAATTAAGAATTTAAGGATTCTTGACGAGGGGCATTCATACTCCTCGTCTTTCCATTATCTTTTGAAAATAACACCATTGCGAGAAAACAATAGAAATGGACGTGGAATTAATGAAAAAGCTATGGTTACCTATTTTATTCTTTTTACTAGCATTTAGTTCAGTTCTTCCTACCCCATCATCTGCCCATACCAATAATAGCGAAGGTTTTTCAAGCATTGAAGTGAAAGAGAAATCGCTAGATTACGAGTTAAAACTTGATTTAGAAGAACTCGGGCATGCCCTTAATAAGACAACAGCAGAAAAGGAACTTATTAACAATAAGATTGTGGAGCAATATATTAATACCCATATAAAACTTTATGCGGACAGCCAACTTATTGAAGGCAGCGTGGAAAAAACAGATATAGAGACGATTAAGGAAAGACCCTTTGCGGTCATTAACTTAGCTTATAATATTGAACATAAACCTGAAAAACTAGTAATGGAATATAATATGTTTATGGACGACTCCGATCCAAGTCATGCCAATTTCGCAACCATTAAAATGGACGGGAAACAACAGGAAAAGATTCTTACATTTGAATCGAGGGAATTAGAAATTGGTGAGGTAAGCCTTTTGCAAAATGTTAAACAGTTTGTCGTTCTTGGCCTAGAACATATTTTTACAGGCTATGACCATATCCTTTTTATCATTAGTTTGCTTTTTGGAGCAAAAACATTTCGTCACATTCTTTCTTTAGTCACTGCCTTTACGATTGCCCATAGTATCACACTGGCTCTTGCTACTTTCGACATTGTTCAATTGCCAAGCAGATTTGTGGAATCCGCTATCGCTTTAAGCATCATCTACGTTGCACTGATGAATATTTTTAATAAGGACTCGAAACACCAGCCATGGCTTGCCTTTGCTTTTGGTTTAATCCATGGATTCGGTTTTGCAGGAATATTATCGGAAATGAGATTAGATACGAACCATATGGCTCGGTCCCTCTTATCTTTTAATATCGGAATCGAAATCGGCCAACTTATCATTGTTTCGTTGGTATACCCGCTGATTTTATGGATCAAAAAATTAACGTTGAAACCAATTAAATGGGTCATTCCCGGGACCTCAGCAGCCATTTTAGCATTTGGACTTGTTTGGTTTATTGAAAGAGCTTTTTAAAAAGGCTGTTTTCGTAAATATTGTTGTTTCTTTCTATAGAATCGGCGTAACAAAGAGTAATATTACACTTTTTAAGAGGATTTTCCGAAGCTTTTTGTGCAACCAGCACCCTTATTTGATTTTACGAGTTTTATTTGCGAAACTAACCCTTTTATTTGCGAAATCCCCCCTTTTATTTGCGATTTCTATTTCTTTAATTGCGAATTCTTATTAGCGACAATCTTTTAGAAAATAGCCTAAAAAAAATGCCATAGGGACGGATTTCATGGTACCTTTGGGACACCAGGACCGTCCCAAATCCCACAATCATTTTGAGGCAAGAGAACCGTCCCCATGCATCATTCCTAAAGCCCTTTAGTTGACAACAAGGCAAATTCAATATAGCTAGCAGCTGCTCGATTCATCCGTGCAAATCTCTCATCATGGGTCTGTCCTTTGAAGTACCGGTAATAGATTTGCTGGGCTATGACCGCCAATTTGAAGTACGAGAAGGTAAGATAATAAGGGATATTGGAAACGTCAATACCGCTTTTCTTCGCATACCTTTCTAAAAATTCTCTGCGAGTATAGAAGCCTTCTTTTGCTGTAATGGGTTGGTTTCCTGCCCCTCCTTTTAATTCATCAGGGTCGCCGGATTCCAGCCAGTAACATAAGGCAACCCCAACATCTGCGAGCGGATCGCCGATTGTTGCCATTTCCCAATCAAACAAACCGGTCATCACACGAAAATCCTCCGAAAACATCGCATTATTCAATTTATAATCATATTGAATGATGGTAGGTTTAGGGGAAACAGGGATGTTTTTTTGCAGCCATGAAGTTAACTCCTTAACACCGGGAACCTCTTCCGTTTTTGCATTTTCATACCGTTTAATCCAGCCGCCAGTCTGCCGCTCCATAAAACCTTCCGGCCTTGAGATGTTTAGTAATTCTGTTTTCGTGTAATCGACCTGATGCAGTTCTACCAATTGATCGACCATGATTTCCGATATTTTTCTCCCTAAACCAGGATGATAGGGAACATGCGTTGGGAACTCTTTATCTAACACCAACCCTTTTCTTCTTTCCATGATAAAAAAAGGACTGCCGACAATGGAGTGATCATTGGAAAAAATATACGGCTTTGGCGCAGTTGAAAAGATCGGGTGCACATTCGATAAAATCGTATATTCCCGCTCCATATCATGGGCTTTTGGGGCAACAGGTCCGTGCGGCGGCCGCCGCAGCACAGCCTCCCATTCACCAACTCGTATTAAATAGGTCAGATTGGATTGACCTGCACCAAATTGTTCAATCTCCAATTTACCCGCAGGGGCGTCCTCGATATGTTCATGAATAAACTTTTGCAGCTTCTCTTGATCGAGCTCCTCCCCTTTTCTCACATCAATCGTGTCACGAAAGGTTTCCTTCATTTCTTTCCACTCCATTCTAAAAAAATGTTCAGGCAATGGAGGACTGACCTCTCATTACCTGAACATTGGGTATTGTTTTTAACTCCGGACTGCCGATAATTCTGGAGTTTGATATTTTTTAAGTTCCAATCTAGCAATCTGACGGCGGTGTACTTCATCAGGACCATCGGCGAGTCTTAATGTACGTGCCTGTGCCCAATGATAGGCAAGCGTGAAATCATCACTTACGCCGGCAGCGCCAAAAGCTTGAATCGCACGGTCAAGGACTTTTAGTGCCATATTTGGTGCAACCACTTTAATCATCGCAATTTCGGCTTTCGCTTCTTTATTTCCAACTGTGTCCATCATATAGGCCGCTTTCAATGTCAATAAACGTGCTTGCTCTATTTCAATTCTTGATTCTGCAATCCACTCTTGAACAACACCCTGCTCCGCAATTTTTTTACCAAAAGCAGTCCGGTTTAGCACGCGCTTGGTGAGGTCTTCAAGTGCACGTTCTGCCAGGCCGATTAATCTCATGCAATGATGAATCCTGCCCGGTCCAAGCCGCCCTTGGGCAATCGCGAATCCTTTTCCTTCTTCCCATAGCATATTCTCAGCTGGCACCCGGACATTTTCATAGACAATTTCCGCGTGTCCATGAGGGGCATCATCATACCCAAACACCGGCAGGATTCGTTCAATCTTCACACCTGGTGTGTTTAATGGTACGAGAATCATAGACTGCTGTTCATGCAACTTTGCGTTAGGATCATTTTTCCCCATCACAATCGCAATCTTGCAGCGAGGATCCCCAGCTCCTGAAGACCACCATTTCCTGCCATTGATGACATATTCATCACCATCTCTGATAATGCTTGTTTCAATATTGGTTGCGTCACTGGAAGCCACATCTGGCTCTGTCATCGAAAAACAGGAACGAATCTCGCCGGCCAAAAGCGGTTCAAGCCATTGTTTCTTTTGCGCTTCCGTCCCATAACGAACAAGAACTTCCATGTTTCCTGTATCTGGTGCGCTGCAATTAAATACTTCCGGTCCAATGACGGATCTCCCCATAATCTCACAAAGCGGTGCATATTCCAGATTGGTTAATCCTGCCCCATACTCACTTTCAGGCAAGAACAAATTCCATAAACCTTCCGCTTTTGCCTTTTGTTTCAGTTCTTGCAAAATCGGAGGAATATCAGACCAGCGTGATTCCTGTTGATTCAGCTGCTCCTTATATAACTTTTCATTTGGGTAAACATGCTCCTCCATAAACATAATAACTCTCTTTTGCAAGTTAACAACCTTTTCAGAATATGAAAAATTCATCCTATCCATCCCCTTTTCATGTTTTTAGATAAATTTAAGATTGTACAATAGACCTGAATCGAGTGCTGGCATGTTCATTGTTACCCATTTTATTTATGGGCAAATACGGGCTTTCTTTTTTCAATAAATGCTGAAACTCCCTCTTTCACATCTTCTGTTAAAAAGACCTCTCCAAACAGTTCAGCTTCTCTCTCGATTCCGGCATGGAATTCCATATTTGTTCCTTCATCTACCGCCTTTTTAATCCGAGATAGGGCCTGCAGAGAATACCCGCTGATTTTCTTGGCCATCGCCAGCGCCGCGTTCATTCCTTGTCCTGTTGCGACAACTTTGTTCACGAGTCCAAGCTTCACCGCTTCATGTGCCGAAATGGGGTCGCCGACAAACATGAGCTCTTTCGCTTTTGCCTCTCCTACTATTCTCGGAAGACGCTGGGTGCCTCCTCCGCCTGGGAAGATTCCCAATTTGATTTCCGGCAGGCCAAGCTGTGCATGTTCTTCGGCAATCCGGATGTCACAAGTGATGGCAAGCTCACAGCCGCCGCCGAAGGTCAGGCCATTTAAGACAGCAATCGTCGGCTTTGGCAGGAAATCGATTTGGTTAAAGACGGCATGCTGCTCCAAAACTCGGTCCTTCATGCCTGCTTTGCCAATGGATTGAGGGAACTCCTTAATATCTGCTCCCGCCATAAACGCCCGGCTGCCGGCGCCCGTCAAGATGGCCACGACAATGTCGTTATCGCTGGCAATATCATCAAAGACAGCCTTTAACTCACTGGTTACCTGCCCGCTTAAAACATTTAGCGGCGGATTATCAATCGTCACAATTGCAATATGATCGTTTTTTTCCAGTTTGACTAATTGCGTATTCACTTTGCCTTCACCCCTGTTTTTTCGTATTCATACCAGCCCTTGCCGGTTTTCCGGCCAAGAGTCCCAGCCTTCACTTTTTCTTCCAGGCTTGCAGACGGCTTATCCTCTTCATTGCCTGTTTCTTTATATTTTTCCGCCAGTGCATAGTAGCCGACATCAATGCCGGATAAGTCCATTAGCTCAAAGGGACCCATCGGGTGGTTTAATGCTTTTTTGACTATTGTATCAATGTCTTTATAATCGCAGATTCCTTCCTCATACAGCTTAAGCGCCTCGTTGTTTAAGGCAAACAACAGACGGTTGGCTATAAAGCCCCATGTTTCCTTGCGCAGCAAAACGCCTGTACGATTGATTTTTTCACAAACAGCCAATGTGACAGCAGCCGTTTCTTCAGATGTGGTTTCACTCATAACCACCTCGACACAATCCATCACTAAAGCTGGAAAGAAGAAGTGCATATTGCAGACTTTCTCCGGCCTCCTAGTTACATCGGCAATTTTTGAACTAGCAATAGTGGAGCTATTGGATGCTAAAATGGCATGAGGTGGTGCCAAACGATCAACAACAGCGAAAAGCTCACGTTTGACATCTAGCTTTTCAACAACCGCCTCAATGACAAAGTCTGTATTCCCTACCGCACCCTCCAAATTAGTAGTAAACGATAAACGGGCGAAGGCCTGATCCAAACCTTCCTGACTGATTTTCCCTTTTTGAACCCATTTTCCCATTTGAAAATCGAGGGCTTCCTTTGCTTGTTCCAACGCCTTTTCCTGGATATCGTAGATCGTTGTTGAAAATCCGCCTAACGCGCATAACATGGCAATTTGGTGTCCCATTGACCCTGCACCTAACACCGAAATATGTTTAACATCCTGTATATTCAATTATTTCACTCCTTCCGGTACTAACCGGTTAGTACTTTGGCAATATTCAAAAAACAAACTTTCTTATCCTTCTCGCTCAATCAGCGCTGCAATGCCTTGGCCGCCGCCAATACAGGCGGTAATTAAAGCCCGCTGTTTATTTGTTCTTTGTAATTCGTAAACGGCTTTCGTCATCAGAATTGCTCCCGTTGCACCGAGTGGATGCCCGTGCGCAATAGCCCCGCCGTTAACATTAAGCTTTGCTTCGTCGATTTCAAGCTCAAGGTTGCAGGCAAGAACCTGAGCAGCAAACGCTTCATTCAGTTCTACTAAATCAAAATCATCAATCTTTAATCCTGTCCGTTGTAATAGCTTTCTAGTTGCCGGTACCGGACCAATTCCCATAATATTAGGGTCCACACCGCTTACCGCAGCGTCACGAACAACTGCCAGCGGCTTTAAGCCTAATTCTTCAGCCTTTTCACGGGACATGATCACTAATGCGCTGGCCGCATCATTGAGTCCTGAACTGCTTCCGGCTGTCACTGTTCCACCTTCAAGGAAGGCTGGCGGTAATTTAGCTAATCCTTCAAGCGTCGTAGATGGTCTCGGATGCTCATCCACTCCAACTGTGATCGGCTGCCCTTTTCTTACAGGAATCTCAATTGGCACAATTTGTTGTTTAAAGAATTCTTGTTCCATGGCGGCTGCCATTCTTTGCTGGCTTCTTAATGAATAGGCATCCTGTTCTTCTCTAGAAATATTATATTTTTTTACAAGGTTTTCAGCCGTGATTCCCATTGGCGGATCACCGATTTCCTTTGGTGAAAGCTGCGATTTACGAAAACTTGGAGGCGCTGCACTATATGCTTTTGTAGGGCGATCCATTAAATATGGAGCTCTGCTCATGCTTTCTGTTCCACCCGCCACATAAATATCTCCTGCTCCGGCATTAATCGCCTGGGCAGCTAAAACAACGGCATTGATACCAGACCCGCACTGACGGTCAATGGTTAAACCAGGAATTTCAAGAGAAAGTCCCGTTTGCAGGGCTGTTAACCTAGCAATGTTTCCGCCACCGCTTAACACATTTCCAAAAATAACATCATCAATTTGATTCGCGTTAACACCTGCTCGATTTAGCGCTTCCTTTATCACCACTGCACCAAATTCATGGGCATTCAGGCTTGCTAATGCCCCGCCCTGCCTTCCAATCGGAGTTCTTACGGCTGATACGATCACTGCATCTCTTTTTGACATGCTTTTTTCCTCCCTATTCATCTATTAACTATGTTTATAGTAAAACCTGTCTTGCAATGACAAGCTTTTGTATCAAATTTGAACCTTCATAAAACTGGGTAATTTTCGCATCCCGCAACATTCTTTCCACCGGGTAGTCTTCGGTATAGCCGCTGCCTTCTAGCATTTGAACCGCATCCGTAGTCACCTTCACCGCGACATTCGAACAGAATAGCTTTGCCATAGAGGCTGCACCTGCCACTTCACTTGACCCTTTTTCCAGCAATTCTCCACCGTAGTAAAGCAATCTTCTTGCCGCTTCAATATCTGTAGCCATTTCAGCCAGCATCAGCTGGGTATTATGAAATCTCAAACTCTCCCTCGAAGAGCGCATAAATCTATGGGCATACTTAATTGCCTCTTCATAAGCGCCTTGTGCAATCCCCAAAGCTAGAGCCGCAACATTTAATCTCGTTCGATTAAGCGTTTCTTTTAAAATTTTAAATCCTTTGCCCTCCCCTCCAATTAGCTGTGAATGATGAATTTTTACATTTTCTAAAATAACCTCTCTTGCTGGAATCCCTTTTACACCCATTTTCCCTGTTTCTCTTCCCACTGTTAATCCGGGTGTTCCCTGCTCGACAATAAAATAGGTGATGCCTGCATTTTTTATTCTGGGGTCCATTGTTGCAACAATCGTGTAAATGTCTGCTACCCCAGCGTTAAACACGAATAACTTTTTACCATTCAAAACATAATAATCGCCCATTTTCTCAGCTGTCGTATAAACCGTTTCAAGATCACTGGTGATTCCCTCTTCTGTAATCCCAATCGCCCCTATTAAATCACCTGATGTGAGAGGGGGTAAATACTTCACTTTTTGCTCCTCCGTACCACCTAGAAGAATAGGGTTCATCACCATTCCTTGATTCGTCAACAGTATGGATGTTGAACCGCAGCAGCGAGCAATCTCTTCAATAATGATCAACTGATTCAAGTGTGATAGGCCGCCACCGCCAAAACTGGTAGGTACACTTGTTCCGAATAATCTATTTTCTGCTAACTTCCTGACGTGGGTGTCCGGTATTCTTTGAAGTTGATCCACATCTTTTGCTGCAGGACGAAAGCAATCCTCTGCAATAGACCGGATAAAATGCCGAACCACATGAATCTCTTCCTGAATCAATTCCATTGCTCCTCCCATTGTCATTATTCTTTTAAAATGCAATTTCTGTGCCAAACTAAATAATCAGGTTATTTAGGCTATAATCCCTCGGTAATGCAAAAACACAACAAAAAAATAGTGCAAAATTGCAACACGTTGCGTTTTTGCACTATTTTTAAAAATTAGAGTACTTTTGTACCTTCCTTGATAACGTGGAAGCATCGACGTCTAATGCTTTAGCTGCCGCACGAATGCTGGGATAATTCTTCAAGGCACGATCAATGACCTGTTTTTCATAATGTTCCATTTGCTCTTTCAGGGACTTTAAATTGTTAGGCTTAGTGATGATGTTGTCAATTTCCCTTTGGGGTTCAGACTGCTTTTTTTCTTTATGTTGCGGTATAAACAATTCATTTCGAATGTCCTCAGCAGTAATGATCGGTTTTTCAATCATAATGCACAGCCGCTCAACTATGTTTTGAAGTTCTCGCACGTTTCCCGGCCAATGATAACGTTGAAAGCTATCCAAAACTTCTTTTGAAAAAATCTTATTCACGCCATATTTTTGTCTGATGTTATTGATAAAGTGATAGGTTAATGGAACGATATCATTTGGTCTTTCCCTTAGCGGAGGAATATGAATCGGAATGATATTTAATCGATAATAGAGGTCCTTTCGAAATCCTCCTTTTTTGATTAAATCTTCCAGATTTTGATTAGTTGCAGCGATCACCCTGGTGTCAATTTTGATCGGCTTTGTCCCGCCGACCCTGGTAATTTCAAATTCCTGCAGCACCCTTAGTAATTTGACCTGTAAGTGTAAGGGGATTTCGCCAATTTCATCTAAAAGAATGGTCCCTTTAGCGGCCTGTTCAAATAAACCAATCTTACCCTTAGGGCTGGCTCCAGTAAACGCCCCAGATTCATAGCCGAATAGTTCAGATTCTAACAGATCATTGGGAATTGCCCCGCAATTCACTTTAATCAGCGGCTGGCTGCTTCGATTACTATTTTCATGAATTAATTTTACAACAACCTCTTTCCCTACTCCTGATTCCCCATATATAATGACAGTTGAATCATGCTGAGAGACTCGTAAGGCGCGGTCAAAGACTTTCTTCATTTTCTTGTCGTAGGCGACAATGGAATGAATGGCGGTTTTATTGGATTTTAGTTCCTCCAGCTGCTGAGTGATTTCCTCATGCTCCTGCTCTAATAGAAAAATTTCATCCTTGAGCTGGTTTAATACCGTTACGTCCAAAATCTGACTGACAACTTTAATGATTTGTTCCTGTTTATTTTTAATCGGGATGGCGGTTACTAAAACTTCTTTGCCATTATAGAGTTTTGTCAGTTGGGTACTAGGTTTGCCTTCTTTAAAAACCTGCAGTTCGGCAGTTTGGTCGATGATTTCCTCGATTATTAAATCCCGATGTTTGCGGCCAACAACATCACTTGCCGATAATCCCGTTTGTTCCTTAAATGCCGGATTTACTTCGGTAATCCTGCCGTCCTTATCGGTGATGACCACTCCTGTTATGGAATGCTGAAACATTTGCTGATACGTTTCATATATCTCTTCCAGTTTCTCTAATTCGCTCGGTGCGTCAGATACCAACGTCCATTTACGATCACTGTTTGTTATTTCCTTGGTCCTCCTTCCAATTAGAGTTGTATGTAATTAATGTGATTATAGTTATTGTATTCTATATTTTCTGAAAAATAAACGATTTAATCTGTTTATACCTTTTCATCCCAACTCGCAACTCATGGAATATAGGAAATAGATTCTTATAGATGATTTTGCCGTTGAGATTTTATAATCTCAAAATATTGTGTATCGCCCAGCCCATAATCTTTAAATTTTTCCAATAAAGCTAGCATAAGTTCTTCTTCTGGAACATCACGGTGTTTGCGAATATACTGCAGAAGATCACTGTCTTTTCTTAGGTAATTCAAATATAGCTCTATCCCCTTCTTTAAAGGTTTGGGATCGATATTTTCAGGCATAGTTTTATCAATCAACACTTGTTTGTAAATGTCATAATATCCCTTCGCCTTTAAGGTATACTGACTCACAGGCTCAAACTGATCATCGACTATATAAAGTTCGATAGCATCTATATGCTCTGCTTTGTCTAACCAAGCAAGGATGGTCAGAATGTTGATTTGACAAAACATATCGGCATCAAACCATAAGACAATATGAGTAAATTTCTCACTGAAAAAAGGCTGCAATGGTGTTAGTGTGTGTTCAGTGTATTGTTTAGGCGTTACATGATGGACCTTCGCACGTAATTGGACGAATTCTTCGGAAAATAGATTGGGACTTGTGTTTCCATAACACATCGCCTCGTTAAAGGGAACCATTAATTCTTGTTCAAGAAACTTTGCCTTTTTGTAAAAATTATACATAGCTAGTCCATTTAGAATATGTATTGTTCTTTTTCGAATCATTGTTAACCACCTCTGCTTCAATTTAATCTAAGCCACGGGGACGGACCATCCCTTTTGTTCCTGCATCTTTGCTTCCACATTTTATGCAGTCCATCTCGGACATACTTGTCCCTTTCTCCTACAAGCCGTTGTATTTGTACTAATATACGGTAAAAACTCGATAAGGTTTCAATGGATTAATCATGAATTAGTTTACATTATTTTTATAGTTTTTAAGAAAGCAGAAAATCCTATTTCCATTTTGTGCTAAAATAGAAGAAAGTTGTATATAAAGGAACAGTTCCAGGAGGGGAAATGAGATGGGGAATGAGAAAGTAAATACGCCGGCCAAAATCATTATTTATTGTATTCTTTTTGGAATCATTGTGATCTTTAATAGTGTATTAGTGATCGGCTCACCCTATGTATTTATCAAAGTGTTGAATCTTATCGTTGTCATCATACTTTCCTCGATAGTGGGTGCATTTATAAGAGAAATCTTTATTTTAAATAAAAAGAAAAAGTCTCACACAACTTAAATTGGTCATGTACAGGAATGGGTAAACCACGGGGACGGTTTTCATGACATTTTTCATTTATTTCTTGTTTAAAAAATCTGCAGAACCTTCCCCATTTCTTTGCCTTCACTCCCCCAAGAACATAAGCTTTGAGGGACAAAAAAGGCTATGTTGTATAACCAGATATAAAAAACCTCAGAGTTTTTCTTATACTGAAGTGACCCCTAAAAGTTAGACACGGTTATTTCATTAGGCAGCTTGGGTAAAATGAGTTCGGTATTGCACGGGACTCATTTTTAATTTTGCTTTTATTCGCTTTGTATTGTAGTAATCGATGTATTTTTCTAATTCTATTTTGAAATGCTCTACACTTTCAAATTCTCTCATGTAGAGGAAATCAGATTTCATAATTCCAAAGAAGTTCTCTATAACAGAGTTGTCGTAACAGTTTCCTTTGCGAGACATAATTTGGACTATCCCTCTTGATTCAAGTGCGTGACGATATTTCTTCATTTGATAATGCCAGCCTTGATCGGAATGCAGAAGTAGCTGGTGGTTCACAGGTAAACGTTCGAAAGCCTTCTCCAACATATCTGAAACTAGGGAATAGGTTGGTCTAGAACCAATTGTGTACGTGATTATCCCCATTAAATAAATCTAAGACAGGCGATAGATAAAGTTTTTCACCGAATAATTTAAATTCTGTAATGTCTGTTACCCACTTTTCATTTGGGGTATTTGCTGTAAAATGGCGGTCTAAAATATTCGGCGCAATTTTACCAACCGTACCTTTATAAGATTTGTATTTTTTCATGCGTACGATACACTTTAACCCTAGTTCTTTCATAATCCGTTGAACCTTCTTGATACGATTCGCAAGCTCATCACGAATACGGGCGACAGCCATAATCCCCTGTTCTATAAGACATTAAGAACAGTGAGTGGTTTGAAGAAAGAGCAATGTATAAATCAAACAGTAAAAATAATTTTGGAGACAATTAAAGGAGGAGAAAATAGTTGAAAACTGCAAACATAAAAAAGCTTTCGCTAGAAATAGCTGAAATTCTTGGAAAAAGCAATGCTAACTGCCGGCAAATATTTCGCCGTGCGAAAAAAAGCATGGAATTTGACCCAAAGAAACATCTTTCGATTTTAATGGCGGAATCTACAGTAAAAAAAGTTTGTACAAGTCCGTCTTGAATGGAAACGTAAACCAATTATTAGAGGTTATTAGCGAAGATGTCGCAATGTACTCGGATGGCGGTGGTAAAGTAGAAGCCGCACAAATACCTATTTTCGGTGCTGCCAAAGTGGTTCATTTGCTCCAAAGCCTCATGAAAATGTATGCAGGCAAGTTCACCTTCAAATATACAGCTGTCAACGGTCTGCCAGGACTGATTTTAACAACCGATGAACACATACAATATGTATACACCTTTGCTTTTAGTGACAATCGGAATGCAGACGATCTACACGGTTGCTAATCCCGATAAACTACGACATTTGCAATAGAAGATCCCGTACGATCACTAAATCACAGCACTTGGTGTATCATTTCGATTTTGCCTCTCATGTTATGACAAAACCCTCACAATTTGGCTATTGTGAGGGTTTATTTTGTAAAAAGATTAAACCTCTACCTTGCTCCACAGCCCTCAACTTTCTTTTCTGCCATTATACTTTCCCCGAAAGAAGCCTCTCAGGAGTCTCCCGGATCATATCCACGATTTGTTGGCTGCTAATTCCGGATGATTGCAGCAGATGGACAAAAAAGTTCAGCCCCTCGATTGGGGATGGATGATGATGCTGGCCAAAATCTGTCACCATGAGATAATGGCTGTGGCCCACTTCTTTAATATCTGTTAAAATCTCAGCTACAGACCGGACGCGATGGTTGGGCAGGAAACTGATTAAGCATTTTTCTAAAAAGAATCCTTCGTTTGCGACCTCCATTTGATCTTCCCGCGACATGTTGATCAAGTGTAAATCGGGATGCTGAATCACAAATTTTCTGATTTGATATTGATGCAAGACTGGAATTAAAGCTTTAATCTCAGTAACTGAAAGGTGCCCGCTTGCCAAAATCAGCTGATGTCTGGCTACGTATTCCAGGATCCTTTCAACTTCTCTTTTCACTTCTCCATTGGCATCCAAAATGGTTAATCCCCCGTATTGGCCGGGCTCATAAGATGCCATATCCGTGGTCAGGGTTGCTTTAAAGCGCTCATGATTATCCGCATCAACAGTGGGAAACCAGACGATTCCACCCCCCAATTGATGAGACATTTTGACCGCATCTGCATTAAAACCGCCGACATAACGATTCAATACAACGCCGCCTATTGTTCTGATTTCCGGAACTACCTCTTGAACTAGCTGCGCCCGGGCCGCAGTATCGCCTTCATGTGCTTTCAAAACGATTCCCGACATTCCGCAGCTTCTCGCTTCCATTGCATACTCAATATCCGAGTACTTTCGTTTTGACACACTTGGAGAACTATGGGCGTGAAACTCAATGCCTCCTTCAAGCAGTTCAGAAATAGATTCTGCTTTCGGCTGTATTTGGATCCAATGATCAACTTCCAGTGAAAAGCGGTCATTATGAATAGGCCTTTTCCAACCGTTCATTTTACCCCACCTTGTTTTTTAGACTGAATGTAATGAATTAATTAAAAACTTTGCGAAACGCAATTTGTCGCACCAAAGTTGGGCACATACTGGATGTGGTAAGGATCATTCCCTCCAACAACCACGATTTTAATGTCATCCGGTTTGTCGCATACATACGCTGTATCACCTTTTAGATTCTTCGGCATATCAGGCTGGAATAACTCCTTGGGAAAATCAGCAAGCTTCCGCTTCGATTTTTCAAACAAACACTCCTTAACTGCAGTTTTCGTCCAGCCGTCCTTCACCATCACTCTTACATGGCCGGGACTCAATAAAATACAGGGGTTGCCGTGTCCAGTCAAAAAATTATTATTGCCTATGTTTGACATGCAATCTGCTAATAAACTCAACTGAGAGTTGCTGTCAATCCCGCCAGTGAGAACATTATTGGTTCCTTGACCTCCAAAAATCGTCACGACATTTTCGCCTTTTGCGTAGCCTAGTTCAACCGATAATGGCTCCCACTGACTTTCTTCTTCATTTTCCGGGATGCAGAATGTATATTTGCCCGGCATCCCCAATGTTGCTTTATCGATTTTTCCCGGAAACGCCCCGCCAATATTTAATAAAATCATCCTAAGTGCTCTTCCCATAGTGGCATTTGCCCGGTTTCCCGGTCCTAGTGCCCCCATTCCTGCATTCATGCCAATTTTATTTCGAATCTTGCCATTGACAATTGTCAACGGGGCGACAGGATTTGTCGTTGCCTGGATGCCGCCTAAATTAAACTCAGGCTTAGTAATGGCCTGAATCATTGCTATTAAGACAGGCGAATACTCACGCCTACAGCCCGCCATGATTGCATTGACGGCAATTTTCTCAACAGTGGCAACCCCTTTTCTTGGTTCCACCTCGGCGATGACTTGGTCACGCGGCATGCCGATGTAACTGATAAATGTTTCGACCAGCTCTTCCGTCGGGGGGATGATCGGCAGACCATCTGTCAACTTCTTTTCGTAAACGTATTCAAAAAATGCATATGGATCATCAGGTACATCAATAAACATTTCGTCCCCGGTTATTTCCATGAAATCGCCTCCACATCTACTTAATCAGCTGAGTAAACAGAATATCAATAATGTTTCCAGCCATTTTCTTAAGCGCTTCTTCAGATTCCTCTTCAATATGCCGCGAGAGGATGATTTTAGGGATCTCCGGAACTTCCCTGCTTTCCGCAATGGCATTGGCTAGCTGGGTAAAGTTTTCAGTTATACACACAAGGGAGTTTTTCCCCTGTTTAAAAATTTCAATTGAGTCGTGGACACTCCACGATGTACATGACCCTCAATTGCCTAACCCGACGATACAAATATCGGATACTTCCGCTATTTCTTCAATCAGTTCCGCCGGGGCTGCGTTGCTTAATGGAATATTCCACTTCGTCACCTTTTTTACGTGATACTTGTTCGTAAGCGTTTTCTCGATCTCGTTAATAATAAAATTCCAACTCGGCCAGCCATTGTCAAGCAAACCAATGTTTTTCCCAGCCAATGTTGATACCTTTGTCGTTTCTCGTTTGAATTTTTTTGGACTTGCCACCGGATTCATGATTTTCATATTTGCCTGCTCCCTTCCGAGATTATAAATTGAAGAAATTCTTCGTTTGTCATTTTCTCATCAAGTAATTTATGGAGATTTTGTTCAGATATCCAATTCAGTGTTTGGCAGATAGCCTCACTCTGAAAAGCGTTAAAATTCATTTCTTTTAAAAAGTCAACAGCCATTCCTATTTCTTGCTGCCGGCGTTTTGAGTGGATAATGTTAGAGGTAATGGCATAGTCAACCCAATCTGAATACGACCGATTAAGGAACAGCTCGTCCAGGTTTTCCGCCATTATCTGCTGGATATTCCACTTTTCCGCAAGTAATATTTGTTCCCAAACAAGACATTGAATCCCTTTTGTGATGATACTTTGGCACATTTTCATTGCGGAAGCCTGCCCTACGATCTGACCAACTCTTTTGAGATGGAAAACCGATGATGGCAAATGATGCAATTCGATTTCTCCACTATAGTAAATTGGCGTTTGGCTTCCGGTAACCTGAGGCGAGCGCATGATGACGCCGTCAAGATATGGACAATTGGCAGCTTGAAAATATTTGCTGTTTTCCATTTTGACTTTCGGATTGGTTGAATTCAAATCCAGGAATACATGATGTTTAGAAACGAGGAGTGAAATATTTTTTGCAATTTGCGATGCACTTGATGGTGTAACAGTAGAAAGAAGATTGGATGTGTGATGAACGAGAACTTCCAATGAAGGAACATATTCAATCCCAAGTTGTTTAGCTTTATTCCGTTTAGAATCTGCTCTGGTACTTTCTTCACCATAACGGTGATCATAAACAAATACCGTCCAATTTTGCTCTTTTAATAATTTTCCATAAATCATTGCCACTTCGCCAAAACCGATGAAACCAATGGTTTTTTTCGGGGACATTTAACTCCTCCCTTGCCAATTCTCTTTTTTCGACAATTTCAATATCCATCAGCCAGTTTCTTGTATATCCCCTCCATAAAAATTAGTAGACTGCAACGGAGCTAACTCGATTATACTCTTAAAATTTTAATAGTTGTGATACATGTTTCCTATTGGTCTATAGCATCTGGCTATGGTGATTTGATATAAGAAAAGCGGAAGCGTCCCGATCATCGGCGTACGGCCTGGAGCTCTCTAACTATGATAAAGGAAACACGAAGAGCCGGAGGCGATTCGATGTTGACTTATCATAGGGAGGAGAACGAAGGACACTAAGCGCTGGAGCTGGACAATTCTCAAAGTCAATTGTTATACTTTCAAACGACCAGACGTCAGGATTCACTTTATGTTACAACCTGTTAGTTTGCTCACACTCATTGACAGAGTTACTTTGTCACAGGGCTTCAACCTTAGAATTTCTTCACCAGTTGCCTGTCAGCTACTGAGCATCTTGATACTTACTCAGATTGGACTTTCACCAATTAGCAATTAACGGCTTGCTGGGTACACAAATAAGAAAAGCTAAAAGAGCAAATTACCTTGTTCTTTTAGCTTTTAATTACTTGTAATATGTAGATGGTTCCTTTTTTTCGGGGGGAAGTCCTGGTGCAACGTTTGTCCGATTTGAGCGTCTAAACGGGATTTCTTTTAAAAAAAATGACAATACAAATCCAATTGAAAGAAAAATACTAGTAAGAAGAAAAGCAAATGTTAACGAATGTCCTAGCGCTTCCCTAATCATGTCACTTATTTGGATCAATGTTTCCTGCATTTCAGGTGTTAATGACTCTTTTATATTTTCAATTTCCTTATGATTCATCAAAATTTCTGGATCTTGGAGCTTCTTGAAAGTTGAATTTTGCTCAATGACACTGTATAAATCTGATTCTTTTGATAAACCTGTTAATTCAAACTGTAACTTTAAATTCATAATTGTCCCCATTACAGCTACACCAACCGTACCACCAAGTTGGCGAAAAAGTTGAACAGAAGAAGTTGCAACACCTAGTATTCTTTGTGGTACTGCATTTTGAACTGACAATAATACAACTGGTGTACTTAGGCCAAGCCCAAAACCTATCATAATTATATTTACAACTATTCTTAAGGTAGTAGAATATATATTCAAAAATGATAATAAAAGCATCCCAGATCCCATTATGAGTAACCCGATGATGACAAATATTTTGTATTTTCCTGTTTTAGACATTAATTGGCCACAGATTACATTCGCAAAAACCATACTTAATATCATTGGCATCATGATAAGTCCAGACTTTGTTGCAGAAGTCCCTATTACCCCTTGGATGAAATACGGCATATACATAATTGTTCCGAACATTCCCATCCCTAATAGGAAAGCAATGAAATTAGATAGACTATATATGTCATTTTTAAATAAGCTTAAAGGAAGGACTGGACTAGAAGCCCTTTTTTCCGAGTAAATAAAAAATAGGAAAGCACATGCCGAACAGACAAATAGAAAAATAATAATTGATGATATCCAGCCATAATTCCTTCCGCCCCAAGTAAGAGCAAGAAGTAAAGGGACAATTGTTAATGAAATAAATAACGAACCATAATAGTCAATGGATTCTTTCGTTTTGACAGCTTGGCTCGGATAGATAAATAGAATCATCAGAAAAGCAACAATTCCAAGAGGTAGGAAAACCCAAAATACCCAATGCCAATCTGCATTGTCTGCAATCCATCCTCCAATTGTTGGCCCACACATACTCGAAATACCAAAAACACTTGACATGAAGCCTTGCCATTTCCCTCTTTCCCTAGGAGAGAATAAATCCCCAACTATTGTGAAAGCAGTTGACATAATCATTCCAGCTCCAAAACCCTGTATACCCCGAAAAAGAATAAGTTTAATCATGCTGTCTGATAGACCACAAAGAAATGAACCTATTGTAAATACACTAATACCTATTAAGATGAATATTTTACGTCCATATATATCTGATAGTTTTCCTACTAATATCGAAGTTACACTAGATGCTAGCATGAACATTGTAAATACCCAACTGTAATAATTAATACCATTTAAGTCAGAAATTATAGTAGGAAGAGCGGTAACTACAATCGTTTGATTTAATGAAGCAAAAAGCATTGCTGACATTACTGATAGCATAATTATGAGTTTTTTTCTCAGTACAAGATTTTCCATCTTGTCCTCCCCTTGTACAATGATCAAAGATTTATGAACATTTTCATCTTGGTATAGTTTATGGTATTTTCAGAATGCTAACTAAAAGAGGGGCTATAGATTGCGATATTTTCAACAATAATATCACCCTATAAGCCCTGCCTAAATTAGATTGATAATGAAATTGCTTTTCTCTTTAAGCTCAGTTTTACTCGGATGCTCTAAAAAAACGAGCAATTTCCTTTATAACTGGAATGCTCTTTCGTACTGATCTATCTATCATTACATTTGTTACTAAAGCTTCAACTATTTTTTTGCCAGATTGATTGTAAATATCTTGTTGGAAAACAAAACTCTTATTTCCAAGACGAATTGGAGAAGTTTTTACTTTTAGTATTTCTCCCAATTTTGCTTCCTGGATATATAAAATCTCAAGTTTTAGGACAACTGTGGATACCAGTCTTTTTCGCATTTCATTGAAAGATATCCCGGCATCCCTGTACCAATCCCCTCGAGCTTTTTCTAGATAGGTTACATAAACGCTATTATTAACGTGTTCTAATTCATCAATGGCTTCTTGTTCTACTTTTATTTCTGTTATGGTTTCCACCAACAATCACCAGCTTACTATAATATTTGTTAAATTCCTTTCCAAATTGGTGCTCTCTTTTTTAAACTTGAGCTTAGCTTGTATTAGTCATTCTCAATTTCTATTTTCCATTTTTTTAGTTTTGATATTACTTCATGAAAGTAATCATTAAATGGATAAGAACTTGCAATCTTCTCTAATTCTTCTTCATTTAAGATTTTTAATGTTTTATCCAATTGGTTAAGTACTAAAATTGAGCTATTTAAAAGTTGAATTACTTTATCCATACTTATATTTAGTCCCCCTAAAAATCTATGGTCCGATTTTATCCAACCGATCCACTTGATCGGTAACACTAAAATCGATCGTATTTTGAGGTTAAAAAAAATCCTACTTTATTCTATATGTTTATTTTCTATCTTTCTTTCAAGTTCTTCTTATAGCTTAATCTAATATTCGCATATCTCATCCAATTAGATTCAGAATATCAATATTATTATTTTCCAACTCTGAATATTTAGTATATTATAAACATACATCTTAGCTTAAATAGATTCCAATACATGTTACCTATAAAAGGATAGTTTTAGACTATGAGAATTAGGAGGTAAAAGAATGGATATCCGTCAATTGAAGTACTTCGAAACTGCTGTCCGGAATAAGAACATTACAAAAGCAGCAGAAGAACTACATATCTCTCAACCATCCTTAAGTGTTCAAATTAAATCTCTTGAACAAGAACTAAGTTGTAAGTTACTAGAGAGGAATACCAAGGAAATCAGTTTAACGGAACCAGGTAAAATTCTATATAATCATGCATGTGATTTACTTGTTCAATTTGAAAATATTTATCGAGATATGGAGGATGTGAGTGAAGTAGGCTCTGGAGAAATAAACGTTGGTATGTTTCAATCTGCGTCCTCTTGGTTCCCGAAAATTATAATGGAATTCCAAAAAGTATATCCTAATTTACGCTTTAAAATACACGAAATAGGTTCAAATAATATAGAAAATGCATTAAGAAATTATGATATACATTTAGGAATTTCCTCAAGACTTTTTAATTCAGATATCTATAAATATTCCCCCTTTTTTAAAGAGGAATTACTTCTTATTACAAATAAGGATCATCTCTTCAAAAAATTTAAGTCAATCAATATTTCTGATTTAATCAATGAGCGATTTATTCTTTATAAACAAGGATATAAACTTCGAGAAATAGTATTGGAATCGTGCGAAAATGCTGGTTTTAAGCCGAAGGTTTTTTACGAATGTGGAAATTCAGAAACCGTGCGCAATTTAGTACTTTCTGGATTAGGTGTAGCCATTGTTCCGGAAACATCTATTAGATTCTCAAACCTCAACGGTATAAACATATTAAAAATAAATAACTTTACTCCAACTAGGACATTATATACCGTATTACTGAATAAACGTTACCATAAACCTGTTGTACTTGAATTAAACAAACTAATTATTAATTTTTTTGGAAAACTGGATAACATTAAAAAGGACAACGACGAAAAAAATTAATTACACAGAGTTAAATTTTAAAATTATCTCGTAAAGGAATAATAAAAACAGACGGTAATTAACCTGAATTATTCTTACCTTGGTATGAATAATTCTGGGAAAAGTAACGTTGGCTCAGTGAACATAGATGATTTTGAGGGTGACCTAAATTTGGGACACTAGATAATATGATACTGTATAAAAGATTTACAATGGTTTAACCTGAAAAAAATAAAGAGCTTTCGATGTGATATTTTATTCCTTTTATAAGCGATTTTGATGAAAACTTTCACCATATTAAAGATAGTCATAAATATTATGAAAGCTGAAAAGATACTTGCTATCATTATTGCTATTCTGTACCTCCTTCATGTTCATGCGGCTCTTTTTAGATGTAATTCCAGTGAACGATTTTTTCTTAACGCTTGGATTAATTATGGTTCTTTCATGCAACATTGCTTCCACATTTTATACAGCCCTTTTCAGACATACTTGTTCCCCTCCCCTACAAACCGATTTATTTTTACTAATATAGGTTGGTAACTCTATAGGTTTCAATGGATAAGATCTCTATTCTTTTTAAAGTTGTTTTAAGAAAGCAAAACAGCTCATTCCCATTTTGTGTTTAAATAGAGGAAAGTGGTATATAGGAGCAGTTTCAGGAGGGAAATGGGATGGGTAATGAGAAAGTAAATACGCCGGCCAAACTCATTATTTATTGCATTCTTTTTGGATTCATTGTAATTTTTGATAGTGTATTAGTGATTGGCTCACCATATGTATTTATCAAAGTGTTGAATCTTATCCTTGTCATCATACTTTCCTCAATCGTGGGTGCATTTATAAGAGAAATCTTTATATTAAATAAAAAGAAAAAGTCTCACACAACTTAAATTGGACATGAACAGGAATCGGTAAACCGCAGGGACGGGTTCCATGCCATTTTTCATTCATTTCTTGTTAAAAAAGACAACAGAACCTTCCCCATGGCTTTGTCTTCATTCCCCCCAAGAGCATAAGTTTTGAGGGACAAAAAAGGCTTTGTTTAATAACCTGAGACAAAAAACCTCGGAGTTTTGTTATACTCCAAGGTTTTTCACTACCAATTATTATGTTGAATACATTGGTAATTCAATTACGAGTCATTTTTATTGCAGCAAGTAATTCTCAAGGATTGGACACCAGCATTTCACGAATTCAATTTGAATTATCTCCCTTTCCAAATCGGTTCTCTCTTCTCAAAAAAGGCTTTTGCCCCTTCTATTCGATCTTCGCTTTCGTATACATTAGGTCCTATATCCATATGTAACGCTTGGAATAACGGTACACCCATGGTTTTCCAAATCGTTTCTTTCATTCTTCTTACAGATAAAGGGGCATTTCGGCAAATTCCGAATGCGAGTTCATTCGCACGATTCAATAAACTTGAATGATCAGGCAGCACTTCATCGACTAAACCAATTTGAAAGGCTTCGTCCGCCCTAATAAGCCTGCCAGTATATAATAGATTAGCGGCTTTGGCTGGTGAAATAAGTTTTGGCAGTAATGTAGAACCAAAAGTTGCACCCATCCCTCGTTTTGCTTCGGGAAGACCTAGTATACTATTGTTAACAGCAAGGCGAAAATCACTTGCCAATGCGATTTCACAGCCTGCGCCGACTGCCGCTCCGTTAATTGCACTAATTACTGGCTTCCAAGTTTCTATAATGTATTCAAACATCTTTCCTCTTGATGAATAGCCTTTCTTTGATGAATCCACGTTTTCTAGTGACTCTTTTAAATCTATTCCGCTGCAGAATGCCTTATCGCCTTTACCGCTCAAGATGAGAACTCTAGCATTTTGATCAGCTTTGAATTCACCCAAATATTCAATAAACTCTTGCGACATTTGCGTATCAATGGCATTCCTTCTCTCAGGTCTATTAAAAAATAGATAGGCAATATTTCCATCTTGTTCGTAAATAAGCGAACCCATTTAGTCCTCCTTGGGAATGAATCTTTTTCTACCTTTTTAGGATTTCTCTAGCTATGGTCCAACGATGGATTTCCGATGCTCCCTCAATAATTCTTAAAGAACGGATGTTACGATACATAAATTCTATTGGCAAATCTTTTGTAAGTCCCATCGCCCCGTGCACTTGAATAGCACGGTCAGCTACTCTCATTGCCATCTCTGTTCCAAATACCTTTAACATGGAAGCATCATGCCTAATATCCTTCACTCCATTATCCATTTTCCATGCTGCATGATAGGACATAAGACGTGTGGCGTGAATATCGATAGCGGAATTGGCCACCCACCATTGCACTGCTTGCCGTTCTGATAAATATTTTCCAAATGTTTTTCGTTGATTTGCGTGTTCTTTCATCATGCTTAACAATCTTTCTGCCATTCCAACGGAACGCTGAGCCATTTCTAATCGACGGACAACCAATCGATTTTGCATAGGAATAAACCCTTCGCCTAATTTGCCTAACACCTGGCCTTCATCTACTTCGACGCTATCAAAGTAGACTTCATATGGATGTTGGTAGCCGATCGTCGGAATCCCTCTCGCCACTTTTAACCCAGGCGTATCTTTATCGATTAAAAAAGCCGTAATTCCACCTCGCTGCCTTTTTTCTGGATCTGTTACAGCCATTGTGATGAAAAAGTCAGCATTATTAGCGGAGGAAATCCATATTTTAGTACCGTTGATGATCCACTTTTTTCCCTTTTTTATTGCTGTTGTCTGCATTCCACTGATGTCTGATCCTGCATTCGGCTCACTAATGGCAATGGCAGATTTTTTTTCACCATTTGCGTAGGGAATGAGGTAACGATCTTTTTGTTCTTCTGTACAGCATTCCATTAGAAAATGCAGGTTCGGTGCATCTGGGGGTAATGTGAATGGAACGATTGTTTTAGCTAATTCTTCTGTTACAATAGCTTTTGCTAGAAATCCAAGGTTGGCTCCTCCATACTCTTCTGGAACATCCAATCCCCAAAGGCCCAATTCTTTCGCCTTGTTGAGCAGTCCAATTTCAATATCTTCAGGTAATAATGGTGTATTTTCTAAGCCCCTTTTAGCTTCGTTTTCTATGACCATTTTCTCTAAAGGCATTAACTCTTTTTTTACAAAATCGCGAACTAACTTTTGCAACATCTCTAGTTCCTCTGGTATTGTAAAATCCATCTGTGAAATCACCCCTTGTTATTCATGGTAAACAAATTACTTTCATTCAATAGAATGTTATTTTCCATTAAAATTTGGTTTTCTTTTTTCAAGAAAGGCTGCAACCCCTTCTTTGTGATCCTCTGTTTCTTTTATAATAGCCATGTGGGATGAGATAAGATCCAATGCTGGTTCCAGCTCTAGGTCTAAAGATTGTCGAACCGACCTTTTAATCATTCGAATCGCCACCTGAGGTCCAGATGCAATTCTTTCTGCTAATTCCAAGGTTTTTTCCATAAAATTTTCTTTCGGATAAACATGATTCACTAAACCAATCCTTAACGCTTCCTGTGCCTCAATAAAGTCTCCTGTCCAGAGGAGTTCATAGGCTTTACTTTGACCTACAATTCTTGGCAAAAAGTATGAACCCCCGTCCCCTGGAATCAAGCCAACCTTCACATAACCTTCATTCACCTTTGCTGTGTCTGCCATCGTTCTAAAATCAGCCATTAATGCCATATCAAGTCCTGCTCCAACAGCAACACCATTGATGGCAGCAATAACTGGCTTATCAATTTCTTTTAATAGAAAAGGAATCCTGTGGATATTCCCCCAGAGGACATTTTTAGAATCCAACGGGGTAGGTTTTCCCCCTCTCATGTTCCCTACATCCCCTCCAGAACAGAAAGCGTCCCCGGCACCAGTCACAACAATAACATTAACATTGTCGTTATTTTTGGCTTCTTCTAATGAAGCTACCCAGGCATCAATCATTTCATTGTTAAACGCATTTTTCTTTTCGGGACGATTTAGGGTAATTATTTGAACTTTATTCTCAATTGTTGTAAGTAAAGTAGATGACATTTTATTTCCTCCTCTTTTTAACAGTTATCGTTTATTAAGATGGCCTCCGCCATCAAGGATAAAATTTGCCCCAGAGATATAATCGGCATAATCACTAACAAGATATGAAGCTAGGTTGGCCACTTCCTGAACAGTGCCCATCCGCCCCAATGGAATTCTATTAAGTACTGTTTCTTTCACTTCCGGAGTTGGCCACAATTTTACTGCCGCTCCCGTTCCTTCAATCGGCCCAGGGGAAATATAGTTGACTCTTATTCCATACCTTGCCCACTCTACAGCCAGCGTTTTAGTTAATGCGAGCACCCCGGCTTTTGCAGCGGTCGAGTGTGCCGTTCCAGGGTTCCCTGACAAAACATGTGTAGATCCGATATTTAAAATCGCCCCTTTCGAATTTTGACGGACCATCTGTTTTGCAGCTGCCTGACTGCAGTACCAGGTGCCATTTAATACAATGTTTACGACTGAATTCCAAGCATTCACTGACATTTCTAATGAAGGTACTCTAAAATTTCCAGCGGCATTATTTACTAAAATATCAAGTTTGCCAAACTTGGAAACTGCCTTGGAAACCATGTTTTCAACATCATCAGGATTACGAACGTCAGTCTGCACGTATATTACCTTTTTATTAAACTCGGCAATTTCTATAGCAGCACTCTCTAAATTCTTTACATTTCTACTGGCAATGACAATGTCTGCACCTAATCTAGCAAACTCCAACGCCATTGCCTTTCCAATCCCTGTCGCACCGCCAGTAATAATGGCAACCTTATCTTTTAACGCTCCCTTTTGCATGAGGGATTGTTTATATGGGAAATCCAAAGGAAGGAACTCCTTTCATTAGTATTTAGGGATAGTTAAAAAATAGCACCGTTTTCTACCAAATGGCAGGAGACTGAATGTTCCTTGTTTATTTGAAATTCACTTGGAATGCTTTTCTCGCAAATCTCAGTCTTAAACGGACATCTTGTATGAAAAGAACAACCCGGTGGTGGGTTTTTTGGACTCGGAACATCTCCTTCCAGAATAATTCTTTTCCTCATCAGCTTTGTCTTTGGATTTGCAATAGGGACAGATGACAGTAGTGCTCTAGTATAAGGATGCTTTGGGCTTTCAAATATTTCCTTTGTCGTGCCCATTTCCACAATTTTTCCTAAGTACATCACTGCTACGCGGTCACTTATGTGTTCTACCACACTTAAATCATGAGAAATAAAAATATAGGTTAAACCAAATTCTTCTTGCAAATCTTTTAGTAGATTAAGAAGTTGGGACTGTATCGAGACATCCAATGCAGAGACAGGCTCATCACAAATGATGATATCAGGGTTTAATGATATTGCCCGTGCGATACCAATCCGCTGCCGTTGTCCTCCAGAAAATTCGTGTGGATAACGATCCATGTGCTGTGAGCCTAACCCAACCATTTCAAGCAATGATAGAACCCTATTCTCAATTTCCAATTTTGAACCATATCCATTGATCAGTAGAGGTTCACTTAGAATTTTACGAATTGTAAGTTTCGGGTTTAAAGAGCTGTATGGGTCTTGGAAAATAATTTGAATGTTTCTGCGGTATTGTTTTAATGCCGATTTATTAGCTTCATGTATATTGGCATTGTTTAAATAAATTTTTCCTGATGAAGGATCCACAAGCCTTGCTAAACACATTCCTGTTGTACTCTTTCCACAGCCTGACTCTCCGACTAAACTAAACGTCTCTCCTTTTCTAACGGTAAAACTCACATCATCTACAGCTTTAACTGAACCGGTTATACCACCAAAAACACCTCCCCGAATCGGATAATATTTCTTTAGGTTTTCTACTTTTAGCAATTCTTCCGTTTTTACAGCTTGTTCCAACATCTAACCCTCCTTCCGTCTTCAGTCTGTTCTAATTTGGGTGCTTGCTGCCGGCACATATCTGTTGCCATTTCGCACCTTGGGTGAAAACGGCATCCTGTTGGCATTTTTTTAATATCCGGAACTACCCCTTTTATTGTGTGAAGCTTTTTCTTGGAAGTCCCCAGCATAGGCATGGAAAGTAAAAGTGCCTTTGTATAGGGGTGCTTAGGAGATTCAAATATTTCATCGACCGAACCTTCTTCCACGATCTGACCAGCATACATGACGATTACCCTAGAACAGGTTTCCGCTACAACACCCAGGTCATGTGTGATTAGAATTACTGTCATCCCGTAAGATTTTTGCAGGTCTGAGAGGATATCTAAAATCTGGGCTTGAATCGTGACATCAAGAGCAGTTGTCGGTTCATCTGCAATTAATACCTTTGGATTGCAGGCCAAAGCCATAGCAATCATCACTCTTTGACGCATTCCCCCAGATAACTCATGTGGATATGCCTTTAGTTTTTCTTCTGGGTCAGGTATTTTTACCCTTCTTAGGAGTTCAATCGATTGTTCTCTTATTTCTTTTCTAAAAAAGTTGGTATGGTATTTAAAAGTCTCAGCAAGCTGATTTCCAATCGTAAAAGATGGATTTAAAGAAGTCATCGGTTCCTGGAAGATCATTCCTATCTCTTTCCCACGAATTTGATTCATATTCTTATCGGAAAGATTCGTAAGGTTGGTTTCTTCCAACAAGACTTCACCCGAGGATATCCTTAGACCTGATTCCGGCAACAGTCCTAATATGGACAACGCTGTCATACTTTTACCAGATCCACTTTCACCGACAATCGCAAGCGTTTCACCTGCTTGAACTTGAAAGTGAATATTATCCAATATAGAGTAAGCATCCCTGCCCGTTGTTTCTACATTCAAATTATTAATGTTTAAAACAGGACTCAACATAACACCCTCACTTTCGCTCCCTGATAATGTGTGGATCAAAAGCATCCCGTAATGTATCTCCGAAAATATTGAACGCAATAACTACCACCATAAGAGCCACCCCGGGATAAACGGCAACCCACGGTGCACTAGTAAGGAACCGTAAGCCATCCTGTATCATGTTTCCCCATGTTGGATGTGGCGGCTGAATCCCTAACCCCAGAAAACTGAGGCTGGCTTCCACTCTTATCGCCGATGCCATATGGAGCGTTGCCATTACCAGGACCGGACCAAGAATGTTTGGGAGTATATGAACGACAATAATTCGAAATGTGCTAGCGCCGTAAGATATGGAGGCTCTTACAAATTCTTTTTCCTTAAGTTCTAACGTTGGCCCACGCGCAACCCTTGCACAGCTAACCGTTAAACCTAAACTTATCGCTATAATCAATGTAGTCGTATTTGACCCCAATGCCACTAACAGCATTAGCCCTAACAAGAGCATGGGAATCGCTTGGATTGATTCCAATATCCTCATTAAAATATCATCCAGCAAACCCCCTTTTAGAGCAGCTACCATGCCAAGAGCAGTCCCTATCAAACTACTGATTAGCACTGATATAAAACCAACTAACAATGATGTCTGAGAACCATAGATTATACGGCTCAGTATGTCCCGACCAAATGCATCTGTGCCAAGCCAGTGATCACCTGAAGGAGGCAGCATTCTTTCAGCAGCATTTTGATTTATAGGATCGTATGGGGAAATTATCGGTGCCAATATGGAAATGGTGATGGTTAATAACAAGAAGATTAAAGAAAACATTCCCAATTTACTCTTTTTAAAAACTGACCAGAACACGTTTTTGCGGCTTTGTTCTACCTCTGGAAGAGTTTCGGGCACGCTTGTGTCAGTGAATAGGGTTTCTTTCATAACGGGTTCACTCAAAAATACTCCTCCTTTATTGCGGGCGAATTCTTGGGTTTAAGATTGAATAGCTTAGGTCAACAATCAAATTAACAAATATAACCAAGATGCAAAACAACACCAAACATGCTTGTAGTGTAGGATAGTCCCTTGTTTCAATAGCACCCACTGCCAAACTTCCTAAACCGGGCCGGCTAAAAATGGCCTCAGTCAAAACGGCACCGCTAATTAACGTGGTCATATTTAATCCGATTACGGTTACGACCGGAATAAGAGAATTTCTTAAAATGTGCTTCGAAATGACCATTTTCTTTGGAATTCCTTTTGCTTTTGCTGTCCGGACATAATCCCTATTGACCTCATCCAACATACTTGAGCGGGTAATCCTCATCACGATTCCTGCTTCAATCAAACCAAGGGAAAGTGCCGGTAGGGCTAGATGATATAAATTTCCTACGAAATTTTCACCCGCTCCCATTGAAGGAAATATAGGAATTTTTAATGAAAAGACGAGAAGCAAAAGTATTCCCAGAAAAAATGCAGGCATTGAGATTCCCATCAGGGCAAACAGTCTAACTAAAGCATCAGAGATAGAATTCCGTTTTATTGCAGAATAGATGCCAATAGGAACACCAATAATTACGGCAATTAAAATACTAGCCAGTGTAAGTTCTAGTGTGTATGGTAATAAACTAATAATTTGATCAGATACGGACCTTCCTGTCGCGATTGAATTACCAAAATCCGCCTGAATCATACTTTGAAGAAAATGGAGATATTGAGCCCAAACCGACGTATTTAAACCTAGCTTCTCTCTTAGTGCCTGAATGGCCTCAGGAGTGGCATTGTCGCCTAAAATCACACTGGCTGGATCACTCGGAAGAATGCGAAGGACAAAAAAGATGACTGATATAGTTATAAAGATTGTGGGAATGGTCAACAAGATCCTTCTAATCGAATATTTAAGCATTTTTATCCCTCCCATTTAAGCGGATAAAGTACAAGAGGTAACAATATAAGGTTACTCTTGTACCTTACACCACTCTCTCTTAATCTTTTAGATCAGTATTTTCATCGATATAGTAGTTATAAATCATCGTTCCTTTAATCTTGTTTTGGTTATACCCCAAATCGACTTCTTTCCTTCTAACTAGAACGGTATTCGTTTCTACCAGAGGAACATATATGAAGTCCTTTTTGATTTGTTCTTGTGCTTCCTTATAGATTTGTTTGGCTTTTGTTTTATCTAATTCAACACGTGCTTGTTCAATTAATTTATCAACTTTGTTGTAATGGCTGTAATTTGTCACTCCCGTTGGCGTTCCGACCGTTGAAGGACCATAGAAGAATTGGGTAAGCACTGTGTCAGCATGAGGCGCTCTTACATAGCCATACAAGGCAATATTATTTAAATCTTTCCTTGCATTTGCATGATAAGTTGCATGTTCTACTTTTTCCAATGGCATTTCAATGCCAACCTTTCTTAACTGGTCCTGGACATAGACCATAATATCCAAATAAGAATTCAACGTACTTATATATTGTTTTGGTAGTGTAAGACCTTTTTCATATCCTGCTTCTTTTAACAATTCCTTCGATTTTTCTGGGTCATAATCGTATGCACCCACCTTGGCAGCGCCAAAATAAACAGCTGATACATTTCCAGTTGGCAAGCTCGCAGCATCTTTTCCTACGACTTTATTTACATATGTTTTAATATCAATAGCATGTGCGATTGCTTCTCGGACCCGGATATCATCGAGCGGCGGCTTTGACATGTTTAAATGTATTCCCCATAATAACGCCGGAGTAGTGAAATCTAATACTAAATCTTTATTTTCTTTTCTTTTATCAATCCAGAGCTGGTCACCTATTCCCAGGCCTAACTGTATTTCTCCCTTATCCATCGCAATCTCTACGGCAGTTGGGTCTGTCATAATCTTAAGGATGACCTTCTCTAGTTTGGGTTCTCCTTTAAAAAAGTCTTTATTCTTAATAAGCACTACTTTATCCTTAGGGCTGTATTCCTCAAAGATAAAAGGTCCCGTGCCGACTGGGGATGTCATAAATTTATCCCCCGCATCTTCAATTGCTTTCTTGTTTACAATCATTCCTCCATGATAATTTAAGACTTTTAATAGAAAAGATGCATCCGGCTGCTTAAGATTAAAAACCACTGTATATTGTTCAGGTGCCTCAATATTTGCCACGTTATCATAATCAGCTCTCCATGGAGAACCTGTTTTTTCATCCATTACCCTTTCAAATGACCATTTCACATCTTCAGACGTAAGTTCGCCATACCCTTTTTGCCACTTCACACCTTTTTTTAGGTGAAACGTCCATTGAGTGGCATCACTATTACTCTCCCATTTTTCTGCAAGATCCCCTTCAATCTTTTCAAAGTCTACCGTTCCGGTAGGGAATTTGACTAGGCCATTAAAGATGGTTTGTACAATTGTTACTTCATTAACAGGTGACGCGAAATGTGGGTCAAGCTTTTCTGCCTCACCAGACATGGCTACATTTATAGCTTTTTCCTTTGAGGAATTGCTTGTTCCTTTTGATTCGGATGTCTCTTTTGTTCCTGATTGCTTTTGTTCTGTACACCCAGATAGGACAATCACTGCTGCAATTAAAATAGATAAAATAATATTTATTTTTCTTTTCATATTTCCCTTCCCCCCTATCTGAGCATTTTACGAGCAATGATAAATTTTTGGATTTCGGTAGCTCCTTCCACAATTCTCATGACACGTATATCCCGGAACCATCTTTCTAAAGGTAACTCTTTCGTTAATCCCATTCCTCCATGAATTTGAATCGCCCGGTCAACTACTTTGAAGGCCATTTCTGTCGCATATAACTTACACATGGACGCTTCTTCCAGGACATCCTCTCCTTGCTCTAACCTCCAGGCAGTTTCATGGGTTAGCAATCTAGCAGTTTTTATTTCAACTGCGGAATCTACCAGCATCCATTGAACAGCCTGACGCTGTGCAAGAGTTTTTCCGAAGGTTTCTCTTTGTTTGGCATGTCGGATTGACATTTCCAGTGCCCTCTGAGCCATCCCTAAACAAGTGGCGGCCATACGAATGCGCCCATATGCAGCCCACTCCTTAAATAAGTTGAACCCCTGGCCCTCTTCACCTAAAATCTGAGAATCAGGAACGACGACATTGTCAAAGAGTAATTCTGTCGAATATTGAGGCCTAATTACAGGTACCTTTCGGTTAACTTTAAAACCTGGAGTATCAGCATCGACGAGAAACATTGTAATTCCGCCTCGTCCGCGTTTTTCTTTGTCTGTAACAGCCGTGACGAACAAAAAGTCCGCCCGATCCGCAAGTGTACTAAAAAGCTTGGTTCCATTAATAACCCAATGATCCCCTTGTTTGACAGCTGTTGTTTGAATAGCTGCAGCATCTGATCCTGCCGCAGGTTCGGTGTTTGCCATTGCCGACCTTTTTTCTCCCCGAATCATGGGCAGTAAATATTTTTCGATTTGCTCATCTTTTGCCTTATATAGAATTCCCGGCGGCTCTCCTCCAAACGGACTGTGATGTGCTGTTCCAATAGTGGTTTTACTTTTTTCCTCTTGTGCAATGACCATACCCATAGGACCTACTCCTCCGCCCCCAAGTTCAACTGGAGTTGTCAGCGCCCATAAACCGTTTTCTTTTAATTTGTTCGAAATTCGACTGTATTCATCTTCCGGGAGTTCGACCCAATCAGGATCGGTATTGCATAAATGCTGTTCTAATGGTAGACATTCCTTTTCAACAAACTTTCTTATTGTTTTTTGCAGCATTTGTAATTCGTCTGGTAACCTAAAATCCATTTTAAACACTCCTTATAAAGTTCTTCTCCTCTTCCTCAACAATCACCAAAGCATCAACGATTTTAATTCCACTCTTTGTAATGACAACAGGATTTAAATCAATCTGAATCTCCTGTTTTAAGCTGGCGCAAATTCGTGAAAACCTCGAAATAAATTCTGCTAATAAGTCAAGATCAATTGATTGTTGCCCGCGTACTCCAGTTAAAACTTTAGATCCGTTTAACTCTTGTATTAATGTTTTTGCTGTATTTTGAGATATTGGAGGTAAAACAGTTTTGGTATCCTTAAGAACTTCCACGAAAATGCCACCAAGGCCAAATGTTAGGGAAGGACCGAGCTGAGGATCAACATGACAACCCACAAAAACTTCTATTCCATCAAGCACCATTTCCTGGACTATAATGTTGTCAATTTCTAATCCCGTGTTTTGTTTAATATTATTTTTAATCGATAGGTAAGCGTTTTCAACTTCTTCCGGTGAACAGAGATTTAATGCTACCCCACCTACATCTGTTTTATGAGGAATTTTATTTGATACTACTTTCAGGGCAACTGGAAATCCTATTTCCGTCGCATATTTCACAGCTTCTTCAGGAAATCTAGCTATTTTCTCTTTTGTAACCGGTAATCCCTGTTGATTTAGCCATCGTTTTGCCTCATACTCATTCAGATTATTTTCGATGCTTTTCGTCGTAATCAGGCATTCCCTTCGTTCAGAAATAAATTGGTAGATTTCTTTTCGTCTTTTGAAGTTTGAATGAATATCAATAAACTTTCTTAGAGTCTCTATGCATCGTTTTGGGCTTTTAAAAAATGTTAGCTTTTCCGATTTAAGTACTTCAAATCCCGGTTTCGCTAATTGATCCCCTGCCATCCACACAACAACAAGCGGTTTATCCATTTCTTTTGACTTTTTAATCAAAAACTTTGCCATATCTCCTGCACGTGGTCCTGTTACCATTGTTAAAGCCACAATTAATATATCAATGTTTGGATCATTCGCAACTGCATTTACCGATTCATTAAACAGTTCTTCAGAACCAGCTACTTGAGCAGTTAAGTCGACGGGGTTAAGATCCGAGCCGAAATCCGGTAAATATTGTTGTAAAATTTGCTTTGTTGGTTCTGCAAGTGGCGGCACATCAATACTATTTATGGCACAATGATCAGCTAATATTACCCCGGCTCCACCAGAAGTTGTTATAATACCTACCCGATTTCCAGGCGGCCTTTTGGTCCTAGTTAAAATTTTGCACAAATCCGCAACTTCTTCTATATCTGAAACCTTTGTTATCCCAATTTGTTTAAATAAACTGTCATATAAATCACTTGATCCTGCTAGTGCTGCTGTATGCGACGATGCAGCTTTAGCACCGAGTTCCGAATTTCCAACTTTAAATATTAGGAGTGGCTTTTCCTCCCTTAAACATATTTCTGCTAAATCAAATAATCGTTCAGGCTTTTTAAAACCCTCAACATACGATACTAATACCTCAGTTTGGTCATGTGTAGCAAATTCAATCAAGAAATCGGTTACTTCAAGATCGGCTTCATTTCCTGTACTGACTACGTAGTTAAACCCAATACCTTCCTCTTCCAACTGGTTAAAAGTTGAAAATCCCAATGCACCACTTTGTGATACAAAACCAACGGGACCCGGAATAATGGAGGGAAGTTCCAACGCTCCGCTGAAAGTAGCTGCTACTTCATCAACGATGTTAAACATCCCTTGGCAATTAGGTCCTAAGATTCTTATATCTCCGTTTTTTGTTATATTTTTTAAATAGGATTGAAGATATTCACCTTCTGTCCCCGCTTCTGCAAATCCCGAACTAAATATAATGGCAAACGGAACCTTTTTTTCCAGACATTGGTCAATCACTCTTGGAATACCTTTAGCTGCAACGATTATAATAGCTAGGTCAACTGTGTTTGGAATTGATTTTATATCCGGATAAGCCTGGATTCCCTTTATTTGGTCGTATTTTGGGTTTACTGGGTAAATGTCTCCGCTATATTTGTATTTTAGTAAATGTGATATTGTACGTCCGCCAATACTTTTTTCATTTGGTGAAGCGCCAACAATTGCAATTGATTTTGGTTTAAAAAACTTTTCGAAATCTGTTTTCATTTTATTGCCTCCTTATCTATCAATTCGCTATGTGACCCTGCAGAAACTCTACCTCCCTTTTTAAAATCCTACTTCCAATCTTTACTCTTATGGAAAATTTCGAATTTTTATTGTATTCTAAATATACAAATAATAGAAAATAGTTTCCAATACATGTTTCCTATAACCTCATAGTTTTGGACTATACAAATAAAATGGGGGTAAAAATTTATGGAAATTCGTCACATGAGATATTTTGTGTCCGTTGTAAGAAATAAGAATATTACGAGAGCAGCTGAGGAACTTCATATTGCACAACCATCACTAAGTGCACAAATTAAAACTCTTGAACAAATGGTAGGCTGCAAACTTTTAGAACGAAATTCTAGGGAAATTAGCTTAACAGAAGCAGGAAGAGTTCTTTACAAACATGCATGTCAAATTCTGTTACAGGTTGAAAATGTTTACAAAGAATTGGAAGAAGTAAAAGAAGTAGAATCTGGGGAAATTAAAATCGGTATATTTCCGTCTGCTACCTATTGGTTACCGCATGTCATCACGGAACTAAAGGATCACTACCCAAATCTCAATTTAAATGTTTTGGAAGCAGGGGCAGAAAACATAGAGAAATCCTTATTAAACTATGAAATCCATCTTGGTATTACCTCCAAGTTTTTCCATTCCGACAAACTCAAATTTATACCCATTTACAACGAGGAAATGTTACTAATAACACATGCCAATCACTCTTTTAAGAACCTTCAACAAGTAAATCTTTCCGAATTATCCAATGAAACTTTTATTCAATATAAACCAGGCTATCAATTGCGTGATATTATCATAAAATCATTTCAGGATGCCGGCATTGAACCACGTGTACTATGTGAATGTAGAAGATTAGAAACCGTTAGAAGTATGGTTCTTTCCAATCTTGGTGTTGCTATAGTGCCAGAATCTTTTTTAGAATTCGCAAATCATCGTGATTTTAATATCACAAATATAATAAACCCCACTCCTTTGAGAACCCTTTATGTAGCATTCCATAAAGATCGATACTTTCAGCCTATTATCCATGATTTGAAGGATATCATCATTCAATACTTTGAAAATCAAAATCAAGCTATATTAATTTAAATCAATAAAAAAATACATAAAAAAATAATGTTGCGAGAGAGCATGCCTAACGGCTCTTTCGTTTTTATGAATGGTTTCCATTATACTAATTACTTAGAGACACATTAAAGAAGCAAAAAAGGAGCTTTAAAAAATGGACTTGCAATTACAAGGCAAAAACGTACTTATTACTGGCGGTTCAAAAGGAATCGGGAAAGCAATTGCCAAGGCATTTGTTGATGAAGGAGCAAATGTTACGATTACCGCCAGAGGTCTAGGTTATTTAGAAGAGGCAAAAGCGGAACTTGGCGGCAACGTATTAATTTATCAGGCTGACCTTACTAATCCAGAGGAACGGGACAAATTGATTCACACGTTTATCGAGGAAAATGGAACGATTGATATCCTGATTAATAATGCCGGCGGCAGTAATGGCGGTAAAGCAATAGAAACCGATATGGAGCTTTTTCATCAGGCAATGGAACTGAACTATTTTTCCGCAGTACATATGAGTAAACTGGCTGCCATTCATATGAAAAATCAGCGGTCTGGATCAATCATTAATATTACCTCTGTCTATGGTAGGGAAAGCGGCGGAAAGGTTACTTATAATAATGCAAAAGCTGCGCTCATCAGCTTTACGAAGTCTTTGGCCGACGAAGTCATCCCATATGGAATCCGGGTGAACAGTATTGCTCCCGGAAGTATTTTGCACGAGACTGGCAATTGGATCAGACGCATGAACGAAGACCCGGAGGGAATCAAAGAGTTTGTGAATAAGGAAATTCCCGCAGGCCGCTTCGGTACCCCAGAAGAAATCGCCAATGTTGCGGTATTCCTTGCTTCTGAAAAAGCATCCTGGATTGTCGGGGCCAGTATCAATGTTGATGGCGGACAATCGAAGATGAATTTTTAATTCAAACTAGAAAAAATGACTTCTTGACTTTAAAACTAACATTAGGGTCAGTCCCTCGGAACGTAAATATTACATTTCACTTGAGGATCTGACCCACCCAATATTTTATCAGCCAGCTGCCAATTTCATTTCTTCTTCGGCAGTCGAATTTTGCTTTGAATATAGTTCTTTGTAATAACCGTTTCTTTTTAGCAGGGTCTTATGATTTCCGCTTTCTACAATCCTGCCGTTTTTCAAAACAAATATCATATCAGCATTCAAAATCGTTGATAGTCTGTGGGCGACCATTATGATGGTCTTATCTTGATCAAATTGATTAATCGACTCTTGAACAAGTTTTTCACTTTCATTATCCAGAGCGCTGGTGGCCTCATCCAAGAAAATCAACGAAGGATTCTTTAAGAATATCCTGGCAAGGGCTACCCGCTGTTTTTGGCCGCCAGATAGTTTAACGCCTCTCTCCCCAATTTCTGTATCATAACCATTTGGCATTGCTGAGATAAAATCATGTGCAAAAGCCTTTTTGGCAGCAGCGATTATTTCTTCATCTGTCGCATCAAGCTTTGCCATTTTAATATTGTCCTTAATCGAAGTACTGAATAAAAAGTTATCCTGCGTGACAATTCCCATATGCTCTCTAAGGTTTTCAATCGCGTATTCTTTGATATTGACCCCATCAATTAACACCTCACCTTTTGTTACATCATACATTCTCAGCAAAAGCTGCAGAATGGTGCTCTTACCGCCGCCGCTTTCACCAACAAACGCATAAGTTTTACCTTTCTCAAGGGTCAAAGAAACATTATCTATTATGTTCCTCGCTCCATCATAGGAGAATGTCAGGTTATTAAGCTCGATGCAATCGTTAAATTCCTTTAACTCAACTGGGTTTGCTTTTTCGTTAATTGCCTTAGGGGTACCAAAGAAATCAAAAATCCTTTTTAATGCAACACTTCCTTCGGTAATTGCTGGATAGGCGTTAACTAGAGCGGCAACAGGACTTCTCATTTTATCGACATAGGCAAAGAAAGCAATCAGGCTTCCCATCGATAAACTGCCATCAATCACAAACAAACTGGCAATGATCGCGACGATAAATGGTGTCATATCACTTAAAACATTGACGAATGCTAACATGATCGCATTAATTTTGGCGTGCCGATCTGTTAATTTGTCAAATTGAGTTAAGTGTTGATCGAGTTCCTCTTTGTCTCTTTTTTCCGAAGCAAACAACTTTGAGAGGAAGGCACCTTGGATTTTTTCAAAAATAAACCCGCTCATTACCGATCGATATTGCATCATGCTGCGGGTTGACTTTTTTAATCTTTTTGACAGGATATGAGCAAGAATAAATTGTAAGCCGACTAGGAAAACAGATAGGATCGTTAATTTTACGTTAAGGGTCAACATGACCGCCACAACGAATACGAGCACAATCATTTCAATCCAAATGTTTCCAAATAAGGCTGTCAAGAAACCCTTCACCTTCTCGATATCATCGAAAAAACGTGTAGCGATTTCTCCGCTTTTGTTATCTACAAAATATTTCGCATCAAGAGAATGAACTTTCTTAAAGGCATCTTTGCGAAGGTGTTTCATAATATTATTGTTGGCCTTGTGGATACAAAATTGCCTTACGTATTCCATCGGTGTTCGGATGAAAAGGAATATGGCCAGCATACCAAGCCCAATCATCATTAGCTGTTCAAGCATTTCCGTGCGGGACAATTGCTCATTTTGCAGCAGAGAATCAAAAATATATTTTAAAATTAATGGAACAAACAGCGGTACCAGGAAACGAAAGATGCTCCCGACAAATCCAAGCAAGTATAATCCCCTTACTGGTTTCACATATGGTAAAAATAACTTGAAATCTTTCATTTTATCAAACTCCTTTCAAAAATTGATCCAGCGCCATTCCGACTAAAAATCTTCTAATGTATTGGATGATTTCATTCTACGTTGTTTTAATAGCTTCCTAACCGCATACTTTCTGAACCCCCACCGCATACTTTATGGACCTTTACCGCAGGCTTTTTGAGTATTACCGCATATTTTTGCGACACCTCCGATCGCACAAAAAAGAGAGGCAAATCTAATTCGATCTGCCTCTCCATCCTATTTCACTCTTAATCAACCTTTATCACAAAAGGAACTGTAAAAACTTGGTTATCTCTCTGAAACTGTAGCCAAATCTTGTAAACTCCGCTTTTGGGAAACTCTGTTTCAAAAAGAGCTTCCGGACCACTTCCCTGCCCTTCAACTGCATGAACGTGCAAGTAACGTTCACCGTCCTCGGATAAAACTACCACATGACCTATTGCACCTAAGTATGGCTCAAGGTCCGTAATCGGTTGATTGGTTTTTTCATCCGTTATTGTAAACTTAAGAGTAAGCTCCTTGTTTGCCTCAGCAGAATCCATCGTTAAGACAACTCGATTGCCATCCACACTTTTCACAAGGTCGTCGTCAACCACCACAGGAACAGAAGCCTTTTCACTTCCCTCAACGTCAACCCACGCCATTTTGGTCATTGAATCGCCGTCAGATGGCTCAAAGTCTGCAATTAGCTTATACTTGCCGCCTGCCGGGAAATTATTTGTAATCTCGAACAATCCGTTCCCTTTGTACTCTGGGTGGATATGATTGAAATAGGCTAAATCCTTGCTGACGATAATTAAGTGCAACAATTTTTCGTGCGTAATCTCAAAATCATTAATTGGTTTCCCGTCATTCTTCAAAATCTTTAGTTGTATCCGTTGCTCGTCACCTAGTGCACTTTCAATCTTCCAGTTCGCCTTAACATCATCAGCGGTAATTCGGGTACCGACTTCCGCAACCTTCTCATTCTCCCACGATTCATTCGATCCCCCACATGCAGAGAGCAATAACAAAGGTAAGAACAGCACTAAAATGATTCTACTCATAGCGAAGCGCCTCACTTAACTTGATTTTTGCCGCTCTGGATGCTGGAGCGATGCTTGAAATAATGCTGACAATAATCCCAAACAAAGCTATTATCGCGATAATTAACCAAGAGACGCCGAATTCAAAGGTTAAGGAGTTTACTTGTATAAACGTGGAAGTCAAATAGATTAACAGTATGCCAAACAAGATCCCAATGACGGTTGCTGCAAGCCCTATTCCAAATCCCTCTAATAAAATCATCCCGATAATCTGACGGTGAGTAACACCAACTGCCCGCATCATCGCTATTTCCCGGACCCGTTCCATAATATTGATCAGCAAGGTATTCGCAATCCCGATACCAGATACGATAATACCAAGAACAACAAGTGCGTTCACCATACTGAAAGATGCTGTAATGGTACCGCCAATCATGGAAACCCAATCCTCCGGACCCCACATTTCCTCAATTCTTCCACCGAATTTGGAGTAAATATTTTCTCGCAATTGCAGTGGGCTGATTTGTGCTTCCTTGATGACTAACGCATTTCTTTCATATTTAACACCGAAGTTTTCCTTGAAGTTCTTGTCGCTCATAAACGCCCCGTAACCACTATTTTTCATTGTATTAACCATAGCGGCCACTTTAAAGGTCTTTTCACCATGAATGGTATCTAATGTAATGCTATCACCAATTTTTCCTCCCCAAGTTGCAAAGGAGGTTTGGTCAAGGATAATTTCATCATTTTTTAAACTCTTAATTAATGCACTGTGTAAACCATTTGATACGGTAAATAACGGGAACCGGTCAATCCAGTCTGCCCCCACTCCGTATACAGGGAGCATCCGCTTCTCGCCGTCCAAATTCCAGACAATTCCCTGCATCGAATACGTTGCTGCATCTTTCACGCCGTCTGTATTTTTAATAATCCCTAGATCCTCTTTCTCAATATGGTGGAACATGATGTCGAGATTTCCGCCGTAAGATTGGTTAATCATTTTCTCATACGACTGTAAGAGAGCTGAATTTAGGGAACTCATTAACACAATCATGGCAATCCCAAGAGAGAGAATCACTGAAGTCATGGAGGTTCGACCAATATTTCGATTTAAATTACGGATCGCGACGTCTCCCGAAAATTTGAATGCAAGACGATAGAACGCTTTCAGAAGAAAACTAAACAGTTTAAAGAGATAAGGAAACACTAGGGTGATGCCAATCATAAGCGGCAGGACTAAAATCAAATGCTTGATGAAAAAGCTTGATAGAATAAGCAGGACACCGACGATTCCTAACCATTTAGAATGACCGCTTGGCTTTGCTTTGTTTTCTTTTAATACTTCAATCACACTCGTCTTACCAACCTTTTGAATCGGGTACCAGGAGGCAAGAATTGGAACGAGCAGTCCGGCTAGAATTGATACGATCAAACCAGTTGCTAATTCCATGGAACTGGTGCTTTGTACGCCATACACCATGAAGATGAGCAGCTTCAATCCATGGGCAAGGCCATATCCTGCCGTAAGCCCTAAGACAGTTCCGATAATGGCAACCAGTAATACCTCTGTTAAAACCATTCCCTGTAATTGTCCAGGTGTATATCCAATCGTTTTCATCACGGCAAATTCACTTTTTCTTTCTTTTATACTCACGTAGAGCGAATTAAAAATGATGAAGGCACTCAGTGCGATTCCGAGAAAACCAGCAATATATAGGGCTAAGAAGAAAGTATTCAAATCTTTAAACGCTGTATCGAAGTTAATAATCATTGGCTGCATATAAATACCTGGATTGCTTTTCACAAAGTCATCTAATTCATTCTCTACGGCATCAAGCTTATTAGGGCTTAATGCTTTCACTTGGATTGCTTGGATTTTTCCGTTTAAATCAAACCAATCTTGTACAGTTGGGAGTGGAACTGCGACCGCCCAGTGGTGATATTTAGCCATATTCCAACTGGAAGGGCCCATTAAGTCTTTTGTGTATCTAACAATAGCTGTGATCTTAATCGTTTTGACACCTTTGTCTGTGTCAAAGGAAACCGTATCGCCAATCTTAGATCCCCAAACCTTTGCCGTTCGATCCGTAATAACGGCCCCCTTGCCTTTTAAATCACCTTCGATTACTTTGAAACCAGTAACTGTGGTATCAAGCTGGCTATAGCCGGTGAGCACGACTCGTTTCTGGATGGAAGAGATCCCTTTTTCTTTGGTAATCAACTTGGTATTCTGCTTTAACATCGCAACGGATTCATAATCCTTTCCCGAAGACATTTGCTTATGAACATCCTCGGAAAAATAGGCTTCAGTTCCAGCAATATTAAAATCTGCTTTTGCTATAGCCTCCTTTAGGTAAATAGGAAAGGCTTTTTCTGCGGTATTTACAGCTGCTATGACACCAAATGTGGAGGCGACCCCTATCACGATTGATAACATCGTGAGAAAAGTCCGCATCTTCCGCCGCATTAAATTACGCCATGCGATTTGCCACTTTTTCATTTCGGTATCCTCCTTCCTCTACGATCATTCCATCTCTTACAACAATGATTCGATCTGCCACTTGCGCTGCCTGTTGATCATGAGTCACCATGACCACCGTAATCTTTTCCTCTTTGTTAAGCCTTGATAAAAGCTTTAAAATATCTTCTCCATTCTTTTGATCGAGGTTGCCGGTAGGTTCATCTGCTAGGATTAAACTTGGCTTCATCGCTAACGCCCGCGCTATTGCTACTCTCTGCTGTTGGCCGCCGCTTAGCTGCGAAGGGAAAACGGACTCTTTACCTTGCAGATTAACTTCGGACAGCAATTTTTGCACAATCGTTTTGATTTCATTTTTTGGAGTGTTATTAGCAGTAAGGGAAAGGGCAATATTTTCTCCGACCGTCATCATTGGCAGGAGCTGATAATTTTGAAAAACAAAGCCCACCTTTGTACGACGAAATAATGTTCGTTCCTTTTCATTCAATTTGGTTAAGTCAATTCCATCTACAATGATATTTCCAGTGGTAGGCTGATCGAGTCCTCCTAGTAACTGCAGCAATGTGCTTTTCCCAGAACCACTGGGTCCCATGATGGCCACAAATTCCCCTTTACGGACTTGCATAGTGGTATCCTTTAGTGCAAAGAAATCACCCGACTCCAAAGTATACATTTTCGAAACATTTGAAACTGAAATCATATTTTTTCACCCTCCATTTATTGGCGTTTAGTTTTCTATATCTTCATTGTAGTAATGAAAGAATGTTGCCAAACCGCACTCTTTTTGGAGGTCACCGCAGTCTTTTTAAGGTGCCGCCGCAGGATTTTGCGGCAGCCCGCAAGTTTATCGGTGATCGCGATTAGTTACTCTCGGATAAGGTGTCGTTACTTTCGGATAAAGTGTGGTTACTCTCGGATACAGGTCCATTACTCTCGGATAAAGCACCGTTACTCTCGGATACCGGTCCATTACTCTCGCGTGAGCTAACATTACTGGCGAATTGCCTGCCCTTACTGTCGGATAAGCCGCTGCTACTGTCGTATTACCATAACGAGGCAAAAAAAAACTGCCAGGATTACCCCCTGGCAGTTTGTTAATGCATCAAATAATGATTAGAGATTAACCGATCTTTATGTTCTTCATACAGTTTTTCAACCATTTCGTAGTGCAGGGCTTCTTCCGGTGCGATTAATCGTTTTTTTATGCTAACGGTAAAGAATAATAGATTCAATGTCATTGTAATTGTCCCCCTTAATGGGATTTAGTCAATCCCACTGTTTGTTGTTTTCTATATTCACATATTACTCAGTTCAGTCTCTTCCCTAACCGCACTCTTTTTGAAGACCACCGCATTCTTTTTGTATTAGACCGCAGAGTAACTGCTAAAGAATACGGGCCGCGTTTTCCATCGCAAAAAGAAATGGCCCAGTTCGCGATACTGGACCATTTTTTATTCCTAATTAAGCCTCTGAGGCATTTCTCTTGCCACACTTTAATTATGATACTGCTTTAGCCGCTTTTAATGCCGCTTCATAGTTTGGGTGGTCTGTTGATTCATTAATATACTCAACATATGTTACTAAGTCATTTTTATCAACAACAAAAATAGCACGTGCTAATAAGCGAAGTTCCTGGATAGCTACACCATATGCTTCACCGAATAAAAGATCACGATGATCTGATAATGTTTGTACGTTCCCAATACCATTTGCTGCACACCAACTTTTTTGTGCAAATGGCAAATCAGCGCTAATAGTAAGAATCTCTACATTATCTAATTTGGAAGCTTCCTCGTTAAAACGACGTGTTTGTGCATCACAAACAGGAGTATCAATAGAAGGTATAACCGATATTAGACGAACTTTCCCGTGTGAATCAGCTAGTGTAACAGGTGATAAGTCATTCGCCAGTAGATTAAACTCAGGAGCTTTTTCCCCGACCTTTAAGTCGCGTCCAATTTGGGTTACTGGATTTCCCTTCCATGTAAAATTAGCCATTTTTAATTCCTCCCTTAAGAGTTTGAGGGTCTATTCAGAAATAGATTCTTTCCGGGTCAAATCTCCACCTGTAGCACCATTTGCCCATAATGAAATAACCCCGTTCCAAAACGTCTTTTTCTCAACGATTATATGATATTTACCATATACTTATTCTTTATACCTTCACATTGAAAGCAAAAGGATAAACAAATAACGATAAACAAAAATATTTTTAATTTTTACAAAAGATCAAATGATTTAGCCTTTCTACCTACTTCAAAAGACAATTAAATAGATATCTTTAATACCTGCAGTTAATATCTTTCAATATTAGGGCGGATTTACCGAGTGTTTTTTGTAAATAATATGATTGTTAAATGAAATTCGAGGAGGATTTATATGCAGCAACAGAATCAACAAGCTAAAGGTAATGCGGCTTCCATGATGAAACCAGAATTTGCTGGAACTGATGCACAAAAAGTAAAACAAGAAATTCAAAACGATGTAAGTGCGGGACAAGGTGCAATGACTTCCCGAGAAGCAGGAGCAATGCGCGATTAACAATCCATTCTGAGATAAAGATATTTTAAATAAAGTGTTAAGATAGTAAGCCTATGTTTTACTATCTTTTTTTGTTATCTCAAAAAACAGACCCATATAAAATGGAGGGAAGCCCCCTCCATTTTCTTTTTTTCCTATAAATTAGTATTTGTTGTTTGCGATTCTTGAGTATTACTAGTAGCTGGTTCAACAGGCTGTATTGATTCTGCAGCAGTACTTGTTGTCGGATTTGTTAGGCTAGTATTGGCATTCTCAGTTGAAGTGCTTGCTTTATTTACTGAAGTGGAGTTTGTATCAGGATTCATTTCTGTTTGAACTAGATTGCTGTCAGGTTCAAATGCAGTGGTTGGATTAACATTTTGGCTAGGTGCTTCACTAGTTATTTGAACCTGCTCCGGATTTTGGTCTGAATTTTGATTTATTTCAGGATTAGAATCCGGACTAGAGTTTTGATCCTGTTCCGAATTCGGTGTTGCCGGTACTGGTGCTGGAACTGGGCTGGAATTTTGACCTGTCTCTGGAGTTGGGTCTGGGCTGGAATTTTGACTTGTCTTTGGAGTTAGGTCTGGTGTTGTACTAGTTTCTGACGTAGCTGCAAGATCGTGATTATCAGACGATGTTTGTTCTGGATTAGGTTCTGGTGTTGTACTTGTTATGGAAATGGCTGGGTCTGTTATAAGGGGGAGTTCCCAATTAATCCTTAACGTAGTTCCGTCATAATACATATAGTTCTTTTCATTAAAGATGCCATGCAAGTCTGTATCTCCTCTTAACACTTTGTCTATAAGGGTAATTGTGTCAAGTGTCGTATTTGGATTCATTTTGGTTCACAGAAGATCAAACCACTTTGGACCTAGTAAGTTGATGCACTAGAACCGTCCCCATGCTGCTAAAGTACATAAAAAGCCATTCCGCTGCAAGTGTTTGGAATGGCTTGTTCATTTTAACCTTCATTCTTTGTCGTAAAATCGGGTACGAGCCAATGGATGAGCAAGCCGGCGATGGTTGCGTAGGCGATACCGTTATGTGCATATCCTACTCCGATAATGAAGATGATTGCCACGATGACCAAATTTTTCATATTTGCCAGGCTTACTTTTTCCTCAATGAGGTGACGAATCCCCATTGCGGCGATCATACCAAACAACAGGATACATATACCGCCCATCACTGCCACTGGAATTGATTGGATTAGAGCTCCAACTTTACCGAACAGGCCAAGGAGAATCGCAATAACAGCAGCACCTTGAATGATCCTGCTGGAAAACTGGCGTGTGATGGCCAGAACCCCGAGGTTTTCAGCGTAAGTGGTCTGTGCCGGTCCGCCGACGAATCCGGAGATAAGGGTGGCAAGACCGTTCCCCAATAGAATACGGCCGAATCCAGGATCTTTTGTGACTTCTTTTCCAGTAATCTCGTTTAATACAAACATATGGCCTAAGTCTTCAATAATTGTAACAAGAGCAATCGGTGCCATACCAAGGATGACAACCCATGTGAATTCAGGCATCACGAAATTAGGGAGCGCAAAAATAGGGGCATCTGCAATGTTTTGAAAATCAACATAGCCGCGGGCAGCGGAATAAACATAACCGACGATAAGACCGATGATAATTGGTAAGAGGCGGATCACCTTCGTGCCAGCAAGAGTCGCGATAATGGCGGCAAGAAGGCTCACAATGGCAGCGTCCCAATGTGTCGCGGCCATATTGGTGACGGCTGTTGTCGCCAAGGAAAGCCCGATAATGCTGACAACCGGACCGACGACGACTGGAGGAATTGCTTTTCGCACTTTATCAAAGCCAACTGTGGCAATGATAAGTGATACGAGTGCATAAACAACTGATACGCTGATTAGACCTGCCACCGCTTGACCTGGCGAGTGCAGCTTCCCCACATATAACGCAAGTGGAGCAATAAACGCAAAGGACGAACCTAGATACGTAGGAACTTTTCCACCTGTAATAAGATGGAAGATCAAGGTTCCTACACCACTGGCTATAAGGGCACTTCCTGGATCAAGACCTGTGAGCGCTGGCACCAAAACTGTTGCACCAAACATCGCAAACAAATGTTGTAATGACAATGGTATTGCTCTTAAAAAATTTTTCAATCCTGTTTCCCCCCCTTTAATAGTTCCTTTGTCTATTCAATGTTAAATATTCGCATAAAAAATATTTTATGTCTTTTTTGTTTACCTTTTTGTATTTTCTGTTTTTACTACGTTCATACACAAAAAAGAGGCTCCCAAAGGAACCCCCATTACACGCTAAAATCAGTGCGATTTTAATTGTGAAATCCACTACTTTTTTATTTATTTTTTCAAATACAGGTACGCCAAATGAGAATGTTATTATTTCAATTCTTCCTCAGGAATCAACCCAAGCTTCTTGGCCTTGGCAATGGTATCGACTCTTGTTCGGACGCCAAACTTTTGGTAAAGAGCCGTCAAGTTATATTCTAATGACCGCTGGCTCATCGCTAGATTGGAGGCGATTTCCCTTGTGCTTTTCCCTTTAGCTAGTTCTGTCAGGATTTGTTCTTCATTGCTGGTTAAAACCACTTTTTCATTAGCAGTGGACTGATCCGATATGATCCCTGGCCTTCTTAATTCTCTGACCAATGAAAGCGGCAGAACTACCTGTTGCCTTAAGGCACTCCTAATTCCCGCAACTAACTCATCCCGCGATGAAGTTTTTGAAAGAAAACCAGAAACACCTGCTTCAACCAGCAAATTAAAATGAGGCTTGATATCGAAGCCTGTATAAATCAATACAGTCAAATCCGGATTATAGGCCAAAGCTTGCTTTGCTAACTCAAGCCCATTTAGGTGTGGCATGTATAAATCGAACAACAATACATCATAATGGTGCAGCTTGATTAAATTCATCGCATTCAATGAACTGTTTTCAACCGTAATGTTGAAATCCGGTTCTTGTTCTAACAGCATTTTGGTACCTTCAATAATGGATAAATGGTCATCTACAATTAAAATATTTACCATTATACTAAACTCCTTTCTAAGTTAATGGGAAGCTGTAAAGCAGCAAATAACCCACATCCCGGCTCCAAACTGATCTCCATCTTCCCTCCAAGACTTTGCGCTCTTTGCTCTACATTTGTTAATCTCAAATGATTCGAGGAAGAACTCTCCCCGATTCCGTCATCACTGTAAACCAGCTTCAATTGATGATCCTCATGGTAGAGATCAAATTTTATTTCATTCGCCCGAGAGTGTTCCTCTGCATGATTAAGGAGTTCCTGCACAATCCGGTAAATCCCGATCGTCTGCTCCTCGCTTAACGGAAGCATGGAGAGATCTTCTGACGTAAAAGTAATTTTATAGGTGGAGCTAACCTGGATATGCTCGAACAAATTTTCCAATGATCTTTTTAGCCCTAATTCTCTTAGCAGCGGAGGGCGTAAGTTATTGCAAGTCACCCGAATATCATGAATGATATCCAACAAGCCCTGTTCAATCCCAACAAGCTTGGTTTTGACTTCCTTGTCTATTTCATAGCGGTTTAAAAGGGATTCCAGTCTACGGTATAAATCAATTTGGTCCTGCAAAACTGTATCATGCAAATCACTCGATAACGTCAATCGCTGCTGTTCCTGCAGATTAAACATCAACCGCAGCACCCATTGCGGCGTTTCCTTACTACGGGTGGCGGTTTCTAGCTGCTGGATCAGATTCTCTATCATATTTAAATTTTCAAAAACCATCATCGAATAATAGGCCAGCGTTTCCAGCCAAATGGATTCCATCTTTTCCCGAATGGTACTTGCATTGATGGACATGATGTATGGGCTCTGCAGCCGCTCGCCTATTTTAATCAGTACCTTGTCGGAGACCGTCTCCATTTTTCCTAATGATAAATGTATATTTTTTGGAAAAATTTTCATTATGGTAGGATTCGAGTTTGGTAAAATGGTTATAAGTTCCTTGATTAGTCTCTCTTCCAGGTCCGCATGTTTCATCACGAAAGAAAGATCATTCGAAAAATTCTTCAGGCTATTTTGTAAAACTTCATGGCGGTTCTTGTGGTACTCGAGCTCTAGTTCCATCCGCTTTCGTTCCGTAATATCTCTAATCGAAACCACTTGAAGATAATTCTCTGTATCTGGAAGCGGCGTGGTTTTACACTCACCATAACGCACTTCCCCATTCTTCCTAATCATTCGATATTCGGAGGTATTACTTTGTTTAGAGGTTAGCAGGTTATGGTGCCTTTGCAGCATATTTTCCTTATCCTCAGGATGAAGAAGGTCAAATCCGTCTCGATTGTGCAGCTCTTCAGGTCTATAACCCAGAGACTCATAAACATTTGGGGTAATATATATAATGTGACGATTTCGATCCACAATCATGAGTACGTCGCTTGTATGATTGAGGATAGTTTGAAAAAATTGCTGGTTGTTATCCATAAAAGCACCACCTAATTTCTCCTCTTATTCTTAGTTTAACTGAAACTTCTATATTCGAACCGCAAAATTCTTGCGTGTTTGGCACACTTTTCGTGCACTTTCTAGATTTTTTGTTTTTTTCTTCACAGCTTTAACGAAAGGGAGAGTCCAGCCTGCCCTCCCCCTCCACATGGTTCACATTCTATTTATTATTCCGTCACTTCAATCACAAACGGAAATGCTCTCACTTTACCATTCTGTTGGAATTCAGCCCAGATTTTATAGATGCCAGGCTTACTAAATGTAGTTTCAAAAATCGGTTCCGTATCATTGGACGGGTGCACATGGAGAAATTTCTTGCCGTACTCATCAAGTATCACCACATGGCCCATTGCTCCTAAATATGGAGTCAAATTGGTTCTGTCAAGATCGAAGGAAAGTTTAACGTTCTCCCCTGCTTTAAAAGAACTGACGGTCATTGTAACCTTTTCCCTATCGACAACCTTGGTGAAATCAGTATCTGGAACTAATGAATGACCATGTGCATCCGTATTTACAACTGGTGAACCAACCACAAATGGAACTGGTTCTACTGCATAAGCATGAGATTTAGGCTTAATGTCGATAAATGCCTTATAATACCCTTCAGGAAGTATATTTCCAATCGTGAACTCACCTTTACCTGTTCGCTCAGGATGTAAATGGTAATACTTCTGAAGCTGTTCGTCGACAATGATCAAATGAAGAATCTTTTCATGATTGACTTCTAAATCATCAATCGGATTTCCTGCCTTATCTTTTAAATAAATTTTAATATTGTCTTTATCATTGTAAACAAAGGTATTTACTTCGCTGCCATCGCTATGTGAAGAACCCCCATCATGGCCATGGCTTCCTTCCTCCCCATGAGCGCCCGTTTCCGCTGCCTCGCTGCCATGATCTGAACTCCCCATATCCCCCATGGTATCCATGCTTTCCTTGTTATCCTTATTCTTTTTGTTTTTCGTATTACCCATATCCTGCATTCCCGCCTCTGCAGCTGTTGACTTTTCATCTGCAAACCATTTGTCATAAGTCTGAAAACCTACAATGACAATCGTTACATAAAGCATTCCCGCTATTGCCCATTTTCTCATTTCTTTCACTCCTTATAATGTTGAATGGATAAATCCTTCCATTTATTATGTTCTTAGCATACTGCTAAATGGCTAACTTCAAACCGCAAATCACTTGAATCACCCCGCAAAGTTTTTGATAACCTCCTCCAAAGAAATGGAGGAAAATTGACCATTAAACAAAAAGGGATACATTGCGCTTAGTGACAGGCGAACTAACACTTTCGTATAATAAAAGGGATGAAATACCGATCAAAAATAAGATGGTGAACTCGGAATGAGAATAAATTTATCAGAGAAACAAATGGCGGAAATAATACGAATCGTTCAAAAAGAACTTTTTATTAAAGCAATAGTACCAACAGATGAATATCTATTCATTCACTGTTTTTCGAAAAAACAGAAAGAAACCGTCTATTATCATCTGTTAACAGAAAATGATTCGCTGATTATCCGCTGCTATGCACGCGTGATTGACAACTTCGGACTGACCATAATAATCAGAAGCACTGCTAAAAATGTATTGGAATATCTGATAAACCAAACCGGATTTCAGAACACGATCTATATAGAAAATGGGCTAGAATTTAAATTTTAAAAAAGACGGACTCTAAAGTTAATAAGATATAAAGGGCAGTTAAATTCCAATAGAAAAAGCCTGTATCATTGATTAGCAAGTAATCATTGATACAGGCTTTTTTTAAAAATTTCCTTTTGAACTCCCTTAACCCTCGATGTTTAAAGTAATATCTACTAAATATTGTGCAAATAAAAAACTCCCGCTTTCCCATAGGGAATTACTAGCTTTAATTCTGTAAAAGAATACTTCTTCCGATAACACAGGGACAAGAGTACTGTCCACTTAATAGTTAATTGAGTAAATTATAAAGATAAAATATTTAGGAGTTGAAATAATATTGTCTAATCCCAACATTTCGAATATAACACCTACCATTTCCCTTAGTGTTGGACAAACTGTTCCATTGTTGTTGGCTACCATTGCCCTTGAAGAATTAGCACTCGCACACCTTTTGAATGCTGAAGCCGAAAAACTTCAATTCGTTCTTGGTACATTAACTCCAACAAGGACTACATTTTCCCCAGCAACCCTTTTGTTATCCGACCTTCTGGCTGTTGACTCGAGTGTTCAAAGAACCCTTCGTGATGTCATAAAAAAGGAAATGTTACTTGAATTCAAATTTGAAAATATATTGGATTTAGTAGCCACTATTACACCATCTCCAACGGCATTTCTGTTTGTATCAAATAATGAAGGGAACACGGTATCGATTTTTGATATTACAGATCGGATAAATCCTGCATTTATTCGGGAGTTTGGTGGTCCTCCGCAGTTGGAAGGGCCTACTGGACTTGCGATTACAGGTACTACTCTTTATGTCGCAAATTTTAACAGGAGTATGAACAGGAGTTTTATAAGCATTTATGATATTTCTACCCCTACTGACCCTGTATTTGTAAGGACTTTTGGTGAAAGAGGAGAATTAGCTAGACCTATGGGATTGGCGATTTTTAATGACGAACTTTTTGTCGCCAACCAAAACAATAATACAATACAACAATATAATATTTTCGATCCTCTTAATCCCACACTTATAGGGCCGATTGTTGAAGGAGAGTTAGTTGGACCTAATGGATTGGCAATCAAAGACAGAACGCTTTACGTAGCCAATCAATTCAGTAACACTATCCAAACTTATCAAATTATCGATTCGATGCCGCAGCCTTCAGGAAGCTTTGGTGATGATGAAGAGTTGGATGGACCAACTGGTTTGGCGGTTAATGGTGACGTTCTCTATGCGGCCAATTTTAACATCAGCAGGGCAGAAGTTTATAGTATTTCTCCTCCTGTTCCTATAAAAATAAACGAGTTTGGGATGGGAGAGTTAAGTGGGGCGCAACATATGGTGATTTACCCACCTAATCCTTGTTACGTCGCCAATATGAACAACAATACGGTATCAATTTATGATGTGTCCTTTCCTCCCAATCCTACTCGTGTCGGGCAGATTACATCACATTTACGGGCACCTGTCGGAGTGGCGATTTTTTTCCAGGAGCACCTATTTAACCTAAGGAAAAAATGGTTTGCAGGGCGAGCAACGCATCAAAACGGTGGGCATCTTGCCCGACCTTACATATCGTTCATCATTACAAAAAAGTTTTTCTGTTAAACCTGCAACGAGAACTTCTGTACACTACATTCCTTATTTACCTTATACATGGACAAGGGTACAGTCCACTTAATAGTTAATCGAGTAAGGTATATAGAATTAATTTAATATATTTAAGGAGATGAAGAGTATTGTCTAATCCCAGCATTCCAAATATTACTCCTACTATTTCCCTTAGTATAGGACAGACAGTTCCATTGCTTTTGTCTTCCATTGCCCTTGAAGAGTTGGCTCTCGCTCATCTGATGAACGCAGAAGCCGAGAAACTTCAATTTGTTCTTGGCACATTAACCCCAACAAGTACCACATTCTCCCCTGCAACCATTTCGTTGTCCAACCTTCTTGCTGTAGACGCAAGTGTTCAAAGAACGCTTCGTGATGTGATTAAGAAGGAAATGTTGTTAGAATTCAAATTTGAAAATGTTTTAGATTTAATCCAAATCCTTACACCCCCACTTGTTTTATTGGGCCAACAAACATTTACCCTTACAGGAGCGGTGGTAACAACTACTGTTCCAGCAGGTGCAACTACCGCAATAATTCAAGCAATTGGCGCTCAAGGAGGATTGGGAAATGGTGGTACAGTAGGTGGCAGAGGTGCGTCTTTACAGGGTGAATTTGCTGTAACACCAGGAGAATCACTAGCCATACTCCCTGGTGAAATGGGCGGTTCTGGTTCCGGAGGTGGCGGCGGCGGTGGCGGATCCTTTGTATGGAGAGGATCGAAACCTTCCGATCTTACATCGTTAACTTTACTGATTGCAGCCGGAGGAGGTGGTGGTGCTGGAGGCAATAATAGTGGCCTCGGTAATAACGGAGCAGACGCTTCAATATTCGATATCACAAATACTGGTCCCGGAACCACTGGTAATCCAGTTGGCGGTGCTCCAGGTTCTAACGGCATGGGTGGTGCTGGCGGCACCGGTGTCGTTTCCAGCACTACTAGGGGCGGCGGCGGCGGCGGTGCCGGAGTTTTCTCTGATGGTGGAGATGCATTAGACCGTACCGTTGGCGGCGGTGGCGGGATTAGAATTAATAATGATATTAATGGTGGTGCCGGTGGAGTTCCTGGAGACACTGGGTCCCCTGGGGGTTTCGGCGGTGGCGGTGGATCAGGACTTAATGGCGGCGGTGGCGGCGGCTACAGCGGCGGTGGTGGTGGCAGTAGAATAGATGTTGTTTTATCTGCTAGTGGCGGCGGCGGCGGTGGTTCTCGAAACAACGGAACGAACCAAGTTAACACAGCCGGTGTTGGTATCGGAGACGGTCTTGTTAACATATTCTATTTTGGATTTTAAACAACGACTATAGAAATGACAGTACTGGCATTTTTGTCTTAAATAAATCCAACCAATTTTCCGTTGAAATTCAGCATGGAAAGCCTATTCTTTAAGGAGACGGATAAGAATGGGCTTTTTTATGCATTAAACAATTACAGACGCATTGGTGATTTGTAATCCCGATCCTCCTTACTCATCTCTTATTTTGTAAATTGTAGTAATTGGATTGAATAATATCTAAAAAAAAACCTTTACCCAGCAAAAAAACCCGTATAGGGTTTTTTCATTTTACATGTGACAGCTATGGACAATTCGTAACAACTAGTTCGACATTGCCAACCTGTGTTGTGGTTGCAAAATGGAGGTTACGGACACATTCTAACCATTACTTGACCGGGGGAGATAGTTTGATTAGCTGTAAATACTAGTCCAGCACCGGGTATTGTCAGGGTAGCGGAATCTTGATTACCCATACCACCATCTAATAAAGTAAGTATGAAATTGAAACCTGGTGTACCATTTAATGTTCCCGTTCCTGTAATAGTAAATGTAACCCCCAAATCAGTGCTGACACATGTACCCACAGACCCATCGGGGTTTAAAATATATTGATCTGCTAAAAATGTAAAAGTAGGAGTGAGTCTAGGAAATTGAAAACCAAAAAGGTCTCTTATTGCTGTATTACATGAGTCTGAACCTTCTCCAGGACCACAGATATCACCACGTCCATCAAGACCGTCACCCATTCTCCTTTGCAGATCAGCTGCTGCGGAACCGTCCCCTACGCGTGTAAATACAGCGTTAGAAATATTAAATGTTACAGCACAAACGCAAAATGGAGAAGGGGGTGGGGGGGCAAGCTCATCAGCAATCGCCTGTTGTACAACCTCATCTGCAAATTCATCCACTTCAAGAAGATCATCAAAAGTGACTGAACCTTCTGTAGATCCCGGTTCAGTCCCGAGAACTTGTTGCACTTTTTCAGCAGCCTCATTGATCTCTTCAGCATTTTCAAGATTTTCTAAAGCATCGGATAAAATTGATTTTGGATCTTTTTCATCTTCAAATTTCACAGTATATGATACCTCACTTTCATAGAAATAAATTCAATGTCCACCAATTCAACTAATGGTAGGAATTCGTTTTTCGACCAACCTACCACCGCCGCTATAACCACTCACTAAAAGTACCTGCAGTACCGCCAGCACCTCTCACAAAGCGAATCGGTATGTACATTAATGCGGTTACATTAGCAATATATTAATGGGTGTTAGTAAATGAATCGGCGCTTGTCTATTATTGATTTATTTTAAAAGCCAATAGGAAAAAAGCCGATTATCCATTTCCTGTGAACTAGGATAATCGGCTTTTTGTATAACTTTGTAAATCATAATAAATAAATTTTTATTTAAAAAGTTAATTTACAATAGTAGCTACTATATATTAAACACTAAGTGGTACCTGCAGCTTCACACTCAGGCCCGCTCCTGGCTGTGAAGTGAATTCTATTGTGCCGTTAAGACTCTGAATCCTTTCCCTCATACCAGAAAGCCCCATACTTTTAAAGGACGGAGTCAATTTTTCAGCCGCAAAGCCGACGCCGTCATCCAAATAGTGAAGATGAATACTCTCATCAGTTCTGCTTAGATGAAAATGCAGATTACTAGCTTGGGAGTGTTTAGCGGCATTGTTAAGCAGCTCTTGAACAATGCGGTAAATGCCGATGGTTTCTTCTTCATTTATCATAAGGCTATCCATATTCCCGACTGAAAAAATAATTTTAAAGGTTGATGTTACTTGGGTATAATCAAATAAATTTTCTAAAGCGCTAATAAGGCCCGCTTCCCTTAAAAGCGGTGGCCGGAGCTCATTGCAAGTCATTCTAATTTGATGAATCGTGTCCAACAGCCCATGCACGATTCCTTTTAGCTGCCGGTCCACTTCACTATCAAATTGGTATTCCTTTAAAACGGATTCCAAGTTTCGATATAAAGCCATTTGATCCTGCAGGACGGTATCATGCAAATCGCTTGATAATTCCATTCTTTGTTTTTCCGATAAGTTAAACAATAATCTTAAAATCCACTGTGGTTTTTCACTTTTTTGAAGGGCTGTTTCCAATTGACTCATCAGACTCTCAATTACATTCAAACTTTCAAAAACCATTACGGTGTAATGAACCAATGTCTCCAGCCAAATCAAATCCATTGATTCCTTGATGGAAGAGGATTTAATGGTGAGAATATAAGCCATTTCTTTCCGGTCACCTATTAAAATATAAATCTGCTCGTTTTCAACCTTGAGTTTTCCAACCGTTAAATTTGTCAAAACAGCCGCCAGACTTACTGGGTACTCCCCTTCTATCGCTTTCGATTCCCGATCATATATCATCATTTGCGGTTCAGAATCCGGGATTACTGTGTTAAGCTCATGTATTAGTCTGCTTTTAAGCTCCGACACCTTCATAACTCCAGATAGGTCCTGTGAGTAGTTTTTTAAACAATTTTGCAGTTCTTGATATCGGTTCTTTCTTCGCTCAAGCTCCGATTCCATTCTTTTTCTCAATGTAACATCCCGAATGGACACAACGATAAGATTGTCGGGATGGTTTTGAACCGGCATGACCCGCGATTCAAAATATTTTAATTCGCCGTTTTTATGAAACACGCGATATTCGTCCACCCTTGGTTCACCTGTCGCGATCGCTTCTTTATGTGATTGCATCAGTCGATCCCGGTCTTCCGGTAAAAGGGGATCAAATGCATTTACCCCAACAAATTCTTCCGGACGATAGCCTAAAATTGTTTCGACAGATGGTGTAGCAAACTGAACGATTTGATGTTGGTCAACAATCAAAAGGATATCGAGTGTATGCTTTGCAATCGTTTCAAATTCCCAGTTCATATAGGTCTTATTTTCCAAACTTTCACCGCCTATGGATAATTTTTCCTATAAATTCCATTTTACACGATGAACTGAGAATTGAATACATAATGTTCGTTCCAGTACGTACTTTTTTCATTCTAATGGTCGGATATGAAAAAAAATCTTTTCCCTGTAATGGCTTGTCTGTTTTATACGAATAAAGGGAGGGCTGCAAATTTCGGCACCCCCTCAAGATTTGTTGGTATAGGTTAAATTTCAATATCTGCCTTTAATCTCCAGTCATACGGGTATTCTTCAGTAGCCGCCGTCCTTTCTGCCGCCGTTTCACCCATTAATTTTCCAACAAGATACAGTGACATGTCGATACCAGCAGATACACCTGCAGAGGTAAGAATATTTCCCTGATCGACATAACGCACCTTTGAAACAACCGTAATATCTCGATAATTTGATTTTAAGTAATCTAAAGCCAAAAAGTGGGTGGTTGCTTTTTTTCCAGATAGAACACCTGCTTCGGCCAAATTGATTGCACCGGAGCAAACAGAGGCAACGATACCGCCTGATTCGTAGAAATCCGAAATCCACTTGATTAACTCTTTATTTTCAACACATTTATGGATGGCATATAGCGGCCCGCCAGGAACAATTAAAATATCTATTTTAAACTCATTGCTTTGAAAGCCATAATCAGGTTGGACCTTAAGGCCATTATGAGAAGAAATGATTCCCCCAGTTTGCGAAATCGTTTTAACAGTAAAAGGTCTTTCTTCAACCGTTAGGCCTTCTGTTAACATTTTCGAAACTTTGTCATCTTCAAATACGGTAAGAGAAAATACTTCAAACGGCCCAGCATAATCTAGTACATCTACATCCTCAAACAGCAATATACCTACATTCCATTGCTTTTTCATGATAATCCTCCCCAAACTAATCATTAATGGATGATACATTCCTATCATAGAACTCAAGTAGTCTTTAAAAACCGCAAAAAAAGCGTTAACTCGCGCAATCATTTTTCAGTTTCCCGCAATAAGCCTAGGCAAAAAAAACGCCAAACAGCAAATTCAGTTTTATAAGTCTTTCTTTATCATGCATTTATAAAGATACTCCGCATCGTCCCCAACGCCTAAAAGCAGGGCCGATCCCCTGCGGTGCTGCCATGGCAAACCAAGAAAATAGAGTCCGTCAATTTCCGTTACCCCTCTTTCATGCTTTACCTTTCCGTTAGAATCGAGAAGATTGGGGATATCAATCCATGAATAGTTCGGAGTAAAGCCAGTAGCCCAAATAATATTTTTTATGGTTATGGAGGTGAGATCCTCAAATTGAATTTCATTTTTAAGAACAGACTTGGTTCGGTTCTTTACTTTGACACTATGATTCTTTATCTTCTCCCTTAGTTCGTATCCGAAAATGGGGTCACCTTGACCTTGGATCTTTTTACCAATGAAAGAGTGACGATCTGCCTTTAATATCCCCAATTTATCAAACCACCAGAAAATGCTCTTGCCAGCTTTATTTAAAGGCATGAAGCGGATTTTTTGACTAACAGATAAGTATGTTTCATGACTTTCCGATAGTTCTACCGCGATTTGGGCACCCGAATTGCCGCCTCCTACCACTAATACAGGACCATCTTGCAGCTGAGTTGGGTTTTTATATTCTGAAGAATGAAGCTGCGTTAATTCTCTTGAGAGTTCTTTCGCAAAGGATGGAATACTTGGTGTGTGGAATGGACCTGTGGCGATTACGATTCTCTTTGTTTTTATCATTAAATCGTTTGTTGATATGACAAAAATATCCTTTTCCTTTCGTACTTTTTGTACCTGAGTATTGAACTTTATTGGCAAATCAAATGCTTGAACGTATTGATCGAGATAATCTGCAATTTCATCTTTTGTTGGAAACCCCTTCGGATCACCTGGTAAAGGCAAACCAGGTAACGAGCTATATAATCTTGGTGTAAACAAAATGAGAGAATCATAACGATTTCGCCAAACATCTCCTGCCCTGCTTTGATTATCAAGGATCAAAAACGAAAACTCTATTTGCTTCAAGTAGTAACCCATTGATAAACCAGCCTGCCCGCCACCAACAACGGCCACATCGTAAATCATATACGAGACCCCCTTGTACCCATATAAATTCTCATTCCATTTGGTATGAAATCATCTTACGGCAGAAGAAGAAGTTACAACGCGCAAAAATGAGCACCACCCCCGCAAAGATTTGTAGGGCCTTCGAAACCTAAATTTTAACTATCCCTCCTTTTTTATGTAAATCTAAACTTCTATATAAATCAACTAGTTTCACTTTTGCGGGGAATCAACACTATTCTGCGAAAATTAGAGGTTTATTTGCGAAACCGGGAAATATATTTGCGATATCCCCCTATTTATTTGCGAACCTAAAAGAGAAGAGGGAACTCCCTAAATTTATTTTCGATCTATAACGAAATATTTGCGAGCCCAAGATAAATATTTGCGAAAACCCCCTATTTATTTGCAAACCCAAATCAGAAAATTGTGCTCCTAAAATTTTTATTGAGAGAGCCATCTGATATTAATTTCCGCTTCTCACTTTTTTGCTCATATTTTTAACTTCCTTTTTAGGATCCCAAGGAAAACTAGCGGGCGAATACGTCCGCGTCTTTTTCGCACCGGAAGAAATAAGATTTAAGGAACGGAGGATTCTTCCGGCGGTATGTATGCAATCCAAACGAGCAAATTCTCGGAACTGCTTGTTTGTGATTTTCAAATCATACAGCAAAAAATAGTCCATTAACATATTAATATGAGCATCCTTGGAATAAGTTTGGCAGGTAGGACAATACCATTTACGCTTTTTGCGAATAAGAGGATGATGAAACGTAGGGCACAGAGCACCAGATATTAAGTCTGATTTTTGAATTCCGAACTTTTCTAACACGAAGTTTGTCGGAGGAGTATTCATTTTAATGAGGAGCCGGGATAATCTTCGCATATCCTTCGTGTCAAGTACAGGAGTTTTATAAAAACCTTCAAACATTTTAATTCTATTAAGGAACGCATCGGCCTTGCAAATCCGCTTTTTCACCTTTCCCGATTCTGGGCCAGTAACAACATATGTTGCATACGGATTGCTTAGGACGACCACATAATCAACCGGAACTGGAGGGAAGTTGTGCGCTGCCAGTAGTTTTTGTAAGTATTCTTGATGCCGTTCTTCTTGAGCAATTGGATTAGGATATCCTTTAATTTCTCCATGCCACTCTTGAATAAACTGTTTGTTTTCAGTGTCAAAAGTTAGGTTTCCACCTATATTTTTCGAACCTACAGCAATAATGGAATCTGAACTAATTAGGAGTGTATCAATTTGGCAGTTGTACGGGCCATCAGGTAGGTTTAAATCGTGGAGTATGAAGTATTTCTGTTCTGGAAGGGATCGATAGTAGAAATCGAGCGACTCTTCGCCTTTGTAGCCAATCAACCTCCTTCGATGTTCGTCCTCAATCATTGGATATCTAGGGTGACTTTTCGGGAGCCGCCTCAAAATAGCCTCTAAGATGAGAATAATAAGCGGAACTACTCTTACTTTCAGTATCAAAATAACTCCTCCTTTCTATTTTCGAAAAATAAATTCTCTCCCAATATCGAAAATCCTGCTGAAATTTATCGAAAAATATTAAAACATTGTGTCTATTCTTTTTCTAGAAGCCTATAAAAATTACCTTTTTATTAAATTCCAATCTAATACCTACTAATTTGCACAGGCTTTGAAACTTATTTGTGGTATCTTCCAATATATTTGTGAATCTCATCCTTTTATTTGCGAATCCCCTCATATATTTGCGAATTATTACAAGTAGGGCCCGCCTCCACAAGTTATTTGCGAATACTCACTGTTTATTTGCGATTCTACTCCTTTTATTTGCGAATCCCCTCATATATTTGTGGATCTAAAAAAAAGCATCGGCCCCCCACAAGTTATTTGCGAATACTCACTGTTTATTTGCGAATTTACTCCTTTTTTTTTGCGAATCCCCCCGATATATTTGCGGTTCTAAACAAGAAGGACCTGCCTCCCACAAGTTATTTGCGAATACTCACTGTTTATTTGCGAATCTACGCCTTTTATTTGCGAATCCCCCCGATATATTTGCGGATCCAAAAAAGAAGGGCTGGCCCCAACAAGGTATTTGCGAAAACTCACTGTTTAATTGCGAATTTACTCCTTTTATTTGCGAATCCCCCCCCATATATTTGCGGATCTAAAAAAGAAGGACCTGCCCCCACAAGTTATTTGCGAATACTCACTCTTTATTTGCGATTCTCCTCCTTTTATTTGCGAATCCCCCCATATATTTACGGTTCTAAACAAGAAGGAGCTGCCTCATCAAGTTATTTGCGAATACTCACTCTTTATTTGCGATTTTCTTCCTTTTATTTGCGAATCCCCCCATAATTTTCGGTTCTAAACAAGAAGGACCTGCTCCAACAAGTTATTTGCGAAAACTCACTGAATAATTGCGAATCTACTCCTATAATTGCGAATCTCCTCCTTTTATTTGCGGATTCTTCCACCTTATTTTGCGGTAATCATGCTGTATGTTTGCGGTTTTGGCTTCTCCAAACTGGCGTAAGATAGTTTCAAAGCAGACGAAGCCGATTCTTAAGAAGTCGCCATAAGGATCACAAGCTGATTTTTGCTTTCCAAAAAAATTGAAAGGGTGTTGTAATTATGTCAAGTCAACCACAAATCCAGGCACCAACGATGAAATCGTTGTTTGCCAATCGCTTTGTTCAATCGATATTATTATCTGGATTGTTTTTACAGTTAGGCATTTGGGTCCGAAACTTTGCTATCTTAATGTTTGTAACTGAACAAACCAATAAGGATCCATTCGCAATATCGATGATTTCCGTTGCTGAATTCGGACCAATCTTTTTATTCTCTTTTATCGGCGGGACCTTTGCCGACCGGTGGAGACCGAAACGCACCATGGTTTTATGTGATCTGCTAAGTGCTCTGTCCATATTCGCAGTATTACTGGCACTCGTTTTTGGCGGCTGGAAGGCAATCTTCTTCGCCACCCTCGTATCATCTGTTTTGTCACAGTTTTCACAGCCATCTGGTATGAAATTGTTTAAGCTTCATGTTCCGCAAGTCTTAATGCAGCTTGGGATGTCCATGAATCAAACGCTTCAATCTATTTTTACGGTATTGGGACCCATCATTGGTACGCTGATTTACTTCCAATTCGGTATCTATGTATCGATCGCCATCATGGGCATTTGTTTTCTATTATCCGCTCTTGTTCTTGCGTTCTTGCCTGCTGATCAAAAGGTAGAAACGGTTTTGACAACAAATGTTTCAGCGGAGATGAAGATGGGTTTGCGTTATGTATTTTCAAATAAGCTTTTCCTTTATATGGGGGGATTTTTCCTTGCCGCTGGTATGGGGCTTGGCCTTGTCAACCCGCTGGGAATATTCTTGGTCACTGAGAATCTAGGATTATCTGCACATAACCTGCAATGGTTTACCGCTTTAAATGGTGCAGGTATGATCCTTGGCGGGGTTGGAGCAATGGCGCTCTCCAAAAAGATCACACCGCAAAAGATGCTACTGATTGGATTTATTTCGAGTGCCGTATCTGTTGCGGTATTGGGGTCTGTTAATCTCGTTTGGGCAGCCTTACTGGCTCAATTCGTATTCGGAATTATGGGCCCGCCTATCCATATTGCGTGTAATACATTGATTTTAACAAACGCCGAAGAATCTTTTGTAGGTCGAGTCAATGGAATCTTAAACCCTCTATTTATGGGTGGAATGGTGTTAAACATGAGCTTAGTAGGTCTATTAAAGGCAGAATATCCGCTTATTGTTATGTATCTAATGGCATCCTCTCTATTCCTAATCGGTGCATTAACTTTACTCCCAATGCTAAAGCTTAAATCAGCCAAACAGGTAAAAGCTATCCCTATGCAGCACCATTAAAAAGGCATGAGAGAATAGTAGACAAAAGGCACCCGAATGAGTGATTCGGGTGCCTTTTATTTGGATAAAAGAATTGACCGCTTTTTAAATTCCCGGGAGTGCTATTCTTCAACACAAGGCTTCTTTCGTGTTCGTTACTTGTTCTATTCCTTTGCTAATTTCTCACGTCATCTCCAATCACAATCATTTCTAGTACGTTTTAGCGGCATGAAAACTACCTTCATCCTTCACGTAACTATTAAAGAATTCTAGGACAATCTCATTCATCGTTTCAAGCACTTTGTATTTATCAGCAGCATGAGCGGTAGTGCTCTTATCTGTTGAACCATTAATCATCTTGGCAAAAAACGGTGATACAACAGGTAAATCAGTTAGGCTCAAGTGATTTGTTCCTTTTATAAACACCTCATATGCATCAGGAGCAGTGTCCGAGATATACTTTTGCGGCAGCACGAGATTTGGGTCAGTAACGCTTTCCATTAAATTCTTCATCGTATCCGTATAAATACTTAGCAATGGGACCGGATAAATATCTTTATTAATGACTGGCTTGCCATCCTTCACTCCTAACTCTCCTCCAAGCAAGTCTGCATCCAGATTGATGACAGCAGCGATATCATGACGATCTCTGCCAAGCTTTGCAGCTGCGGCACCACCTAAGGAATGACCAATTAAACCGATTTTATTTGTGTCGATCAGTTGATACACTTCATCCGAAGCCTGATTACTCGCTTGTTGCTTTATGGTATTCATTACAAAATTGATGTCGTCTGTTCTCAATTTCAACCACTTTTGCTCGAGCTTAAAGGAAGTCTCCTCATCATATACGCCATTATTCGCATCCTGCACTTCCTGCATAAAAGACTGATCTGCCAACGTCATATTGCCATCACTATCTCTCGTATACAAAGAATGATAGGGATGGTCAATCGATACAACGACATACCCGTTACTTGCTAGATTTTCAAAAGTAGAAGAATTACTTGCCTTAATTCCAAACGCACCATGAGAAAAGACGATAAGTGGATATTTCCCTATTGCATTCTTTGGATACCAAAATTCAATATTTACCTTTCTCTTCTCCTCTGAATCGGTGAAAGTTTCGTTTCGCTTGTCATCTGTTAACGTAAACATTTTTGTCGTGACATCGTAAAAGCCAGTTGCTGCTACTGCCTTATGCTGTGGAAAAATGATGGCAGGTAACAATGCAACAGCGATCAATACCCATGTCCCAACCGCCTTAAAGATGTTCCCGACAGGACGATATTTCTTCTCTTCCTTGTTTCTTAGTAATGAAATAACGGCGATGATTCCAAAAATTAGAAGCACAGCTGCTGGGATCTCCCACCTGAGACTCCACTTGATGATGGTTACGAATACTACGAAAACAATAAGCGCGCTAATGCGCACCCAATTTCTGATGCGCTTCTGGTTGGATTTAGTCTTGATGCTGTAAACTGCTAACCCAACCTCGATTATCCCTGCTAAAATAAGTAAGACAATCCCCATAAATTTCTCCCCCATTTTACAAATCCATCTTGATACCAGTGCCGTCATTTAATGGTTTGTTTTCCTTTATTTATGAAAAGAGTTAATGCTAAACCGACAAAATAATTTTTAGCCTGAACAAAATTAAAGTCAATAACATATCATAACCATAGGTAGGACACCAGAAAAAAAAGACCGTGACAAAAACGACACGGTCAAATATAGCGTTAACGTTGATTCAATAATCCATTCTCGTCTGCCAACAGAATGGATTATTCATTTTGTTTATATTGACTAAACACGACATTACTCTGCCTTTCTTTAATGTTGTTATATCAATCTCTCAAGTTTTCACATCGTTGTTAAGGTAATTGTACTGTTTTAATATGCTCCACATTCCGATAGATCCGTTCCCCTTCGGCTGTGACTAAAGCGATTTTGTTATATTGAATCTTTTGGAGTACGCCTATTTTTTCAGGATCATCTCCACCATCAATAATGACAAGTTGATTTTCAAATTTTTTCAACTGCTCATCAAACGACCTTGCCAAAGCAGTGGATTTAGGCATAAGGGGCAGATTTTCACTTGTTAAGGAATATGGTGTTGTATTTGGCGGATAGGGAATGAGCCATTTCACATGATTCATTGAGATACACATTGTTTTATATACAGGTGAGTGAAATACGAAATAGTCGTTCATAATGCTAGTTAGGTAGCCATGAATGGATTTATTCCCTGTAACATAAACATTCAAGAACAATCCTTTAGCAACAGTTAATGCCTTTCGAAAAGAAATGGCATCTGTTTCAATTGGTTTTTCCGTCGGTGGGGTATTAGTAAAATCTTCTTCTTCTAATTCAGTTTCTTTTAATCTTTGTACATGAATGAATGGAATATAAATGAAACGATGGTTTTTGCTATCGTACAAGACGATGATGTCTAATCCGCTATCTAACAGGATTCCTTTGTGAAAATTTCCTCCCGAAAGTTCAACTTCAATTTTCTTTCCTATTAAATCAACAAAATCAATCGGCATCTTAATTCTCCTTTTTCACTAAAATATCTTAATGCGAAAGAGCGCCGCCAAAAAGCCAAGAAACCCAATAATATAAAACGACTAGGGTAAACAGAGTTGCAGGTGGTATGACGACAACCGTAATTTTGATATACTCCCACCAACTGATCATTACTTTTCCTTTCCTTACGATATGCATCCACATCAATGTAGCAAGGGTTCCCATCGGAAGCAGCAACGAGCCCATATCGCTGCCAATCACGTTCGCCAAGTAGGCAATTTTCAATTCGAGCAAACTAAGATCCATATGGGTTAAGGTAAGTGTTCCAACCATGAGGGCTGGGTGATTATTAAAAATATTGGAGAGAACGGATAGGAGCACGCCCATCATGACACTCGCGTGGAGCAGGCTTCCAGAAACTATCGGTTCCATGAAACCAATCAGCCAGTCTGTCAATCCGATGTTATTGAGACCGTAAATGATGGTATACATACAAAAGGCGAAAACGATAATATACCACGGCGTTTTCTTCAGCATATCGGCTGGGGAGATTTTTAAGTATGCCCATCTCCATGCTAAAAGAATAAGCGAACCGATTACAGCCATTAGAGAAACGGGAATGCCCAAAAATGAAGCAACAAACAGGCTGCAACGGACAGCAAACACGAACAGCAAAACATTACGCATAAATCTTGAACGGGCTTTTTCTGAAGGATGTTCAACACCTTTAGCTGGTTTAAGCGGGTGATACTTTGAACTTGTCAGCCCTGAAACATTCGTAGGAACGGTTTTCGGTAAGATTTTCTTAAAACGAAGGAACAAGAACCAAGTCAGCAGCAGTAATCCTAGCGTTGCAGGTACAAACATCATCGCCGTATGCAGCCACAAATCCATATGGACGATTTTAAGCGCAATTAAATTTACAATGTTACTTACACCAATTGGGGCACTGGAAGCAGTCGCAATTAGCGCTCCAGATAGCAAATACGGAATTTTCTGATGGTTTTTTAAACCCATGTTGTTTAGCAACATGACTAAGATTGGGGTTGTGATTAAGATACTTCCATCGTTATTGAAGAAAAGTGTCATTAGAAAGCACAAAAGATTGACATACCAGAATAAACGTATTCCTGACCCCTTTGCTCTTTCTGCGAGTTTTTCAGCCATCCAGCTAAAGAACCCAAAACTTTCTAATACAATCGCCATGACAATCGTTGCCATGATCGTAATGGCAGCACCACTTATGGTTTCTGAAATGATCCCCAGATCTGATAATGAAACACTTCCACTAAGGACAACAATAACCGCACCTATTGCGGCAGGTATCGCTTCATTGATGCCTTTTGGCCGCCAAAGAATAAGTCCGAGGGTAACCAAAAAAGTCACAATGGTGATCCAGACGGTTAAATGGACCATATTTTTTCTCCCTTCATTTTGTGATATCTCAGGAAGTTTCCTGAGACCACATACCTTCCTCTACAATCGTTCCGCTGATGTCCCCCCCTACCATCTGTCCCTCTTGTGTTGTTGTACTTTATCCTATGAAAAACGAATAAGACAGGCTTTAGACTTGTACCCTTTTTTCAATAAATCAACTGGAGTCTAAAAAATAATCACAATATAACTTTACCGATGTCCAAACAGAAGGAAATATCCAATAAAGAATGAAACTCTAATGGCTAAGTCTCACGAAAAAAAAAAGCGAAGCAAATTATGCTTGCTTCGCGCAGTAAGATTTATACAAATTCAATCTAAAAGGGACAGTACGAATAACAGTACTGTCCCTTTATTATTTTATTTGTTTATTTTACAAAATGCCGTTACTTGAATAAGTTTATACAACCACAACGCTGACACAGTTATAGCAGTTATAGTAGCCATTATAGTAGCCATCATAGTAGCCGCCACAACCACCACAACCACCACATCCGCCACACGAAAACCCAATACCGAAACAGCTAAAACCAATGCAGCTAAAACCACCACAACGGAAACCGCCACAACGAAAGCCTCCGCACCTAAAGCCCCCTCCGCATCGCATGCCGCCACAACCCATGCCACCGCCACAGCGCATACCGCCACCACAACCCATGCCGCCATGCAGGCGCGGATCCAGGCTCTGTGGATCCATCGCAACTAACTCACCAGCTTGATAAGGATCGATGCCTAACCCTTGCAGCTCATTTTGAAAATTATGCATTTTTTCCTCCCCTTTGTATTTCATCAGGTTAAACCTGAATAGAGAGATGAATGTGTAAGATAAAACACTAAACACGCCGTGTACTCTCTTCAACAATTTATGATTTCTTATAGGTCGCTGTCACTAAATAAAGAGCCTATTTTTCGTTGAAGATTTATAAAATGTTCTCAAAAAAGTCTAAAAATAGTATTACCTAGATTAAAAGATTTGTTATGTATGTAAAACAGTTGTTTATATTTCCTCATAAATGCTAACTATTAAACTTCATCTAGAAAAATGATACTATGCTTTAACTCTTTATTGGAATCTAAAACACCTATTACAATTTGATTATCTTCAGTTATTGTCACATATCTGAATTGTTCATCCCCATTAATAAGTATTACTGGTTCCAGCTTTGCCTCCATCTTAGCAAAGACATTCTCTGAATACTCAAGTTTTAGAATATCATCAATTTCTTCTGCGGTTTGTCTAATATATCTAAATAGGAAATCTTGTATTGAAAATTGCTCAATCATCGTTAAATTTTTCTTAAACTTTAACTCATTTACTGAAACTGTTTTCACTTTAATCACTCCTCAAATAGTAATTAAAGTTTATACTTATCAATTCATAACCTCAACGATATTATAGTGACAGAATATTTACATTTTGATTTCAAGCATATGCTGTATATTATTCTAAAAAAGTTTTTTCTTTTTTATACGCTTGTCCACACACTTTAGCAATGAATGAATATGTTATTATTACCTCCGTCAACCATATATTAAAACCTCCTTTAAGGCGTTTGCACGAATTGCAGACGCCTCTTTTTTATATTTTCAGGGGAAAATTTTAAAAAAAATAATTATTTCAGAATACCGTGATGCTTGTCCACGCAATCCTTGTCCAAATAAATATATATACATAGAGGAAAGTTTCTTTCCTCCTATTAAAAAAGGGTGGTGAGGGTTATGTATGGATACGGCGGCAATAGCTTTGTGTTAATCGTAGTACTATTTATTCTGCTTATCATCGTTCTAACTAGCCTTGTTTATTGATTGATTGATTTTCGTATAAAAACCAACAAAGGGTGGTGAGGCACATGTATGGATACGGCGGCAGCAGCTTTGTCTTAATCGTAGTTTTGTTTGTTCTGTTAATTATCGTTCTAACTAGCTTTGCTTATTAATCCCAACGATAGAATCCGATGAATATAAACTTTTCAGATAGGAGGTGTTATACATGGAAGAACGCAGAGAACGCAGAGAACGCAAAAACAATGTTGCTGCATTAATTGTGGTTTTGTTTGTTCTCCTTATCATCGTAGGAGCTTCCTTTATGAGCGGCTATTAATTTAGTGGCGCTCCTAATTGGTGAAGGACAGGTTGGGTTAGATTAATCTGTCCTTTTACCCGATATTAATATATAGGAAAGGAGGTTTTATGCATGTTTCCCTTTCCAGACGGCTTTAGAAGAAGACGATTCGTTCCCATTGAAATTGAAATTGAAATTGAAAGAAGAAGAAGAATAATTGAAATTGAAATCGAAATAGAGAGAAGAAGACGAATCGCAATTGAAATCGAGAGAAGAAGAAGAAGAGGCGGATTCTTCTTGTAAAAAATAATCTTTTGTAAATTCAACGCTTGTCCACTCTCATTTATTCTAGTTGCATATAATATTACTAGCCGCAGCCAAAAGCACCATACCATATACACCACTTAAGGAACGTTTGCGTTTATCGCAAACGTTTCTTTACTGTATTAAGATCTGGAAGTTCTCCAAATACCTCCAACATTTCTACTAAGTACAATTTCTCCCTTAAGTGTTTTTTTCATTAGGGAACTTTTAATGGAGATAGGCACTCAGATTGTCTATCCAGTCCGTTACTTTTCCCCATATAAAAAAAGGGCTTTTCCACTATGAACAAGTAGCCAAGTTTTCCAATAAAATAATACAAACTAACCTATAAGACAACGTTTGAAATAATAATGTAGTGTAACCCATAAAAATATGTACGAAGAAGATGGTATCCGACACCGTCTTCTTCAGGAGATATTATGTTTATTAGATATGGCCTACAATAGAGTATGCCTAAAAGTCTTTTATGTATGGGCTTTTTATAAAAATCAAAAGAAGAGTTCCCTTAAAATTTCGCTGTTACATCTGCCAGACAATAATATAAATGATTCTTCATAAAAAAAAGGCCCTTTAAAGGACCTTGATCAAACCTTAATAGTAACAGGCACATCCAACAATAATTAACAGGATAAATAATACAACGATTAAAACAAACGTGTTTCCGCAACCGAAACCTCCGTAACCATAACTGACGCATCCACAACCTCCGTAGCCATAACCGCCGCATCCGCAACCTCCGTAGCCATAAGCACCTAATCCATCCATCAATAATCACCCTTTCTTTAAAGCATTCAAATTTTTTTACCAGACACCACAAAAAGAAGCACAAATAATAATTAGCAGGATAAACAAAACAACGATTAATGCAAATCCACTGCTGTTACCTACCACGTATTTGATACTTCCTTTCGAACTGTCAATACAGACTATGTAAATGGAGAAAATTTGTATGGGCTAACAACTATAAAAACCCCTGGAAATGTCCTGGGGGGTTATATACCTATTTGTGTACTTGCCCATATTTTTTCTAATTCGCCAAAGATTGTTCATTAATGGATAGTTTAAATAACAAAAAACCCTAGTCCTTTAACTAACCTTGGACTAGGGCACCTGATATTAGATATACAAGGTAAACAGGTCTAACTTTTTAAACTTCCTTTTAACCATGCACGCGAACGGTACGGCCCCACAGGGATTTGGATGAGGCTCGTTATTTGTTTCGCTTCGGCTCGATAAAGTTCATCACATTGCTTCGCATCAAAACCTAATAAAGGGTGTCCCCCTAACCCTAAGGCACATGAGATCAAAAGCAGCCGTTGCAAGAGGATTCCCGCTTCCATTTGTTGAATTCTGTATCCTCTATAGCCCAGTTTTTCTTTAAGATGTTCCTTGTCTCCAACCAAATGCAGGCAGAGCGGAACTTGAAACAGATTGACATTGGGCATGGTTAAACCATTTTGTAATATCTCACGGAAATCCCCGTTTCTAATTCTACTCAGTGCATGAGCGCCTTTCTCATAGGTGTAAGCACCATCTGAAACACCCTCCACGTTATAAAAAAAGCCGTACAACGAAACACGAGTCCCCGTTTTTCCATCTGTGCCGTCAAGATCATTCTGGTAAGGTCTGGAAAAAACCTCCTTCAACAAGGTGGCTAGTTGAGTTTGACTGACTTTCCCCATCATAAAATCAACATCAGGAGAATGCCTCTCTCTACAAACAGAAACAAGATCGTACGAAAAGGACTCCGTATATGGTAGCATGATCAATTCCGTACCATATGACCTTTGAACACGATCACCCTTCTTTATCTTCACAAATGACTGGGTTGTTTCAAACATCGATGCCCCGTTCATCTCTCTGAGTAGCGGGTAATCAAGGACTCTCTTTGAACGGTTATAGGTTTCCGTTTTCAGCAACGGCACTTCCTGGGACAATTCAGCGGCAGAAACAATCTCCTCCGTATAAACGTGGTCATCACACTGGATAAATGGATTGATAGATAAAGGGATCACCGCATAGACACTTTCGTCCTGTTCGGTTAGTCCAAGTAAATGATTAATAGAGCGATCAAGAAATTGGTAGCATACCATTGACGAGAATCCCATCCGATCTGCCACTTCTAATGTTTGCCCAATGACCACACCAGTATCTAAACCTTGTAGACGGTAGGAAAAATTATTATATTTGTAAAAATTTTTCCAAAAAACCGTCGAGACAAAAACCGTGCAGAAACAATCAGAAACATCACAATTCCCAAGGCTCCTGGACAAATAGGAATCATAATTTCCTTCTCGGAGCAAGCGAAGGCTGTGATGGGCTACATCGTAATGGTAAATTCCCGTTGGTACGTCCTTTATCTTTGCATACACATATAATTCATTGGGATACAATGCCCCGCCAGAAGGAACAAATTTTCGTAATAACTGAAGATAGTTTACAGTAGTTATATCCTCGGGATCTTCAAGGTAAGCGGATTGTGCGTAATGCGTTAGACCGTATACATACCATAAGAAAGACCCGAGCTCCTCTAGTCCTTGCTCTGCATGGGCATCTCGCTGCTCAAGCGTTAACGGTACTTCACCGGTTAATGGAATCTCGGGTATTCCGCGGTATAGTTTATAGGGAAGCGGCGCATCGTCCCAATCGACTTGCCAATCTGGCGGAGCGATTTTTTCCGGATCAAAGTGAAGGTGGTGCAGAAATGTCTCCAGTTTCAAGAGTAAACCTCCTTCCTTTCCATTATGGGAATGGATGCGGATCTGGATTTAGCTGTTCATACGCCAACGGCTGTTTGGCGTATCCAAGTTTCACTGGCACTTGGAGAACCCTTTCCAGTCCTTTGACACGGGTCAGGTGATGTCCGAATGTCATCGGCAGCATGCCAGGAATCAATACCTTTACACAGTATAATCCATTCCGTTTGGTGATCGGTGTTGTTTGGTCCACCACAATAACCTCGAGGTGCAGTTCTTGGAACCGCTGAAGAATATCCTGCAGGTCATCCTTCAAATCGGTATTCGCAGGAGGCTGTTTAAATTCCTCAGCAAACGTTCGTAATGGACGATTGTCATCCAATAAAAAGTCGAGCCGGTTCTCTGCTTCCTTCAGACCGTAGAGCAAGCCATGGTCCGGCATCAAACGGACTGCATATGGATCCTTCAGCATTTGTTCATATTTCTGCCGGTCTTCCTCCAATATTTTGTCATGCCGAACCATCATTCCAGCGAGCTCGAAAAGCGAACTTTTTACAGCTCTGACAGGATCAGGATTCGCTCCTGCAGCACAAATGAGGTTTACCCCCTTTGATTGTCGGTTTTTTGCAATTGCAAAAACGCTGGGGATTTCATGTTCCATCGTTGAATTGTAAAGATAAACGTCATATCCCGCGACATCACGTAAGCGGTCCACCATCAACTCTACTTCTTTATCGTCAGCCGAACGAGGGTCAAGCCGAGGAAGGGCCAGCTTGGCATACCAGGTTAACAAGAAGGAATCCCGCTCGACGACCTCCATAATCCCATGGAAAATGGCTTCCTCCAAGCTCCCACCCAACGCACACCCATTAGAGGTTTCATAAACATAGCCATCCCCATTTCCCAAACTGTAATAGGCAAGTAACTCCGGTACCAATATTGGACGTTCTTGTAAAAAAGAATAACCCCAAACCCAATTCATGGGTGCATCAGGATGAAACGGTTTAAACGGAAAATGAGGCTTTGTATATTGTTCCTGGTCATGCAGACCTACTGATGCAGGATCTAATGCGATATGCTTTACATTGTTATAACTATCTCGAACTTTCTTCCTTTTGCCTTGAGGCTGGATTCCGCAATATCGCTCCAACCCCTCCAAAATTGCCGTCAATTCACTCATTTCATAGGAATTAGTACGGCCCGCTACTCCCTCGTCCGCACCAAATAACGGCATGTTTACTAAAATATCGGCAAATGGCAGCCTGAAATCCGCCATTTTTCCATTCATGACTCCAGTACGTTCATCCAAATAGTCTGCAGCCAGCACCGTTTTCAATTCATCCATCGAACGAGTGCGATAGCCTTCACCATTTAATTTAGGACTGGATTCCAACCTGATTTGTGCTAATTCCGGTGTGTCTTCAGGAATTGGACTGCAAATCGGGCACAATGGTTCAGGCAGGAAAAAGTGACTAGAGGTCGTTAACGATCTCAGATTGGTAATGAACATTCTTTCGTCCAAGGAGGAGGGTTCTCCTTGAAGAACTTTGTCAACCTCGTTTTTGATCAAGATGGCCATTTGTGATAGCCCCGTTCGGGAAGCCCAGGCATCACGCAGCACACCTTCACCTGAAGTCAATCTCGCCTGAATTCCCCACATTTCAAGGCGGTCGGGTCCGGCGATCAAGCGCCGTTTGTCGGCACAGAGTGAGCATCCCGGTTTTTCTCTCCGTATCATTGGGCCGATGATCCCCTCACCAAAGGAAACGAAACCTCGAAGCCAAGGAATCCCGGCGGTCCTGCATCGCTGTTCAGCTTGTTGATGAACGGCTGGATGCCAGGCATCGTCTAGCAACAGGACTAATTCCGTTTCTTTAGGAATATCTTCCAAAACGCCTTGACGCCTTACTAGATAGCTAGTAGACAGAAGATCATAGACGTACTCCGCTAATAAACCAGCTCCGTTAATAAGGACCGGTGCAGTCATTTGGAATCCCCCTCTCGTACCTGCACACCATACACTCCTGCCAGCACTTGTTGTAAAAATGGCTCTATCGACAGGTCATAGACTAATAGCTGTTTACTGTTTCTGTGTAACACCTGAATAGCAGATTGTAATAGCTCCAATTGTGTCATATCTTCACAAGAGGAGAATTCGAATTTGGTACCTATTCTTTCCAGATAAATCATCGAATCATTCTCTTGCCTCTCAGCGGAACTAATCCCGTTTTGAGCATCGAAAAGTGCTTGCTCGAGTGTATTGCGCAATGCCAATGTTGTATTTAAGCCTGCTCCTGTGTACCAACGGCCGTTTGACTTTACCCATACAACTGGGAAGCCTGCTACATCCTCTTTTACACCAATCGCCGGTGAACCTTTCAAGGTAGTCAGGGCATTTATATAAAATCTGCATGTTTTATCTTCTATGGCTCCAATCGGCACACGATAAACCGTGTTGTGCCCTTCAGCTTTTCTTTTTTCCAACTCTTCATCCAGATAGGCTTGCAGCCCCCGACAAACAGCCTCTGCAATTGTTTCCCCTGAACCGATGCCCATAAAACCGACTGGTGCTCCCTCTGCCTGATTCCTGACTCTAAATATATTGGAATCTATCATTTTTGAAACATACATTTCTATACCCTTCAACCCAGCTTTTCTTCTTGCTTCTTCATGTGTCAGGCCCGAACATAACACTTCCTGAAGCAGCTCCGCAGGTCCCTCTGACAATGGGTCAACAGCCTGAACATAACACTGGGAAAGAGGAAGCTGCGGCAAATCCCGTTCCTCCCAGGTATGGAAAATACCTATTTCCTCTGAAGTTAATTGACTGAAATAGTCTAAAAGCAAACCCGGTTCCTCATCCCTGTCCGCTTCTTGTTTCAGTCTTTCATCAAGATTTTCAATCAGTTCGGGTGTATTACGTTTAGCTGCTAATGAAGGATGTGTGATGAAAGAAAGCCAGTCTCCTTCCATCGTTTCAAGATTAAGCAGGTAAATTTGATTACTTTGATTTGAACTTGCAACTCCTGTAGCCTTCTTGAAAAATTCAAAAACAGAGACATTGGCTAAAAGCGCTCCTGATGTGGAAAAATACTCTACAGGCTGCTTTCCTGATTGCAGGTAAGATTGATGAATTCTTCGCCATGCTGACTCGAAGCATTCCTCTGATTCCGGATGAGTCAACGGACCGGAGAGCCCCACTTTTTCTAAACAGATGGCTGGCAGGAATGCCTTCTTTTCTTCTTTGCAGACTTGATTTAGACTCCTTAATTCATTTAAATTTCCCTCCTGAGAGACATATAGAATCCAATCATAGTCCTGAACGGCTTCTTTCCAAAAATTTATCCCTGCCCCATGACGGTAAGGGACTTCTGCCAATTCCACATCAGAATCGATTTTTCTCGCATTCTCCACCAACTCATGAACACGGAGCCGATTGGTTGGAACCCCATCTGTTATCATGACATTTAATTTGGGCAGTCCTGATTCGAGTAAAGCAGATACCAAAGAAACCATGAAGGGTCCTGAACCTACAGCCAAAACCTTAGCTTGGCGGTATTCTTGAAATTTGTAAGCAGCTGAATCGACAAAATTCTCGATGAATTCAATTTGTGAAACAAATTTTTCAAGAACTTGACGATTTAATTCATGGGGAATATCTTTGCTGACATCACGAACAAACCCATTCTTGTACAACGTTTCTCCAATCTCGAATACCCTGTCACGGTACGGCGGTGTTAGTCCGTGTGTCAAAGTTTCCAAAGTGTGCTCTCCATTGAACATCGGAAACAATTTTTCAATCCACTGGTAGATGGTTTTGCCTTCCATTCGGAATGAACTTGTGTTATTTCTAAAATAGGCACCCCCCTTTTGATCTGGGAGAAAAAATGTATCCCTTTTGACCTTTAGACGTGAGGACGAGGTAAGTTCTGTCACTGGCGCTCCTCCTTATTCCTATCGTTACTACTTGCGCACTATCAGTTTATGTACGATTTTTTGTCCAATATGATAAACACAGTAAAAAGTGCCCCTGAGGCACAAGACCGTGCAGGGGCACTTTGTTTCATAAATACTTTTTTTTGGTAATTGCCAAAAGCCACACCAATTAAATAAAACCGATGCCGATACCAACACAGCCAAATCCACCGAAGCCGAAGCCGCAACCAAAGCCGCAACCGAAGCCGCAACCGAAGCCGCAGCCAAAACCGCCGCAACCAAAACCACAGCGAAAACCAAAGCCTCCGCAACGACCAAAGCCGCCACAACGACCAAAGCCGCCACAGCGACCCCACAAGCGTGCATCCTCCATCTGTTGACCGAATGGAACTAATTGACCAGTTTGATAAGGATCGATTGCCAACCCTTGTAGCTCATTTTGAAAATTTTGCATTTTTTCCTCCCCTTTGTATTTAATCAGGTGAAACCTGTATAGAGAGATGAATGATCATATTTGTGTCAATCAAGAAATCAGATTCGCTTTGTTCTCTCTTCAACAAATTATGATTATTTATAGGTCGCTGTCACTAAATCAAGAGCCTATTTTATGTTGAAGCTTTATAGAATGTTCTCAACATACGTCTAAAATTTGTATTCACTATATTAAAAGGTTTTGTAGGTATGTTACTTAGTTGTGTATACAATAATAGGTACAGGAAATAGGGGGTACAAAAAGACCCCGACATCCATCGGGGTTTTGATTTGGTAATTTTCAAAGGTGATAAGTGTCTTGATTGTCCATTCAGGGAGGTTAATTGTCCACGGATGGTGTCAGGCACCATACACTTATCCTGCAGGGACACTTCCTTCCCATAATATTCCCCTATAAATTTCCAGAAGTTAAAACAAAGTTTAAATAACAATAACGCCAACACAGTTAAAGCCGGCACAACTACCGCAGCCGCCGCCACAGCCTCCACAGCCTCCACAGCCGCCGCAGCCTCCACAGCTGAAACAACCAAAGCCGCCACAACGGAAACCGCCACAACGAAAGCCGCCGCATCTAAAGCCGCCACAGCCTCCACAGCCTCCACAACGGAAACCACCACAGCGCATCCCCATGATCCGCGGATCTTGGATCTGTGGATCCATTGAAACTAGCTGACCAGCTTGATATGGGGCGATTCCCAACCCTTGCAGCTCATTATGAAAATTTTGCATTTTTTCCTCCCCTTTGTATTTAATCAAATATAGAGAGTTGAATGATATTTTGGCGAATCAAGACATCAGATTCGCTTTGTACTCTCTTCAACAAATTATGATTTCTAATAGGTCGCTGTCACTAAATAAAGAGCCTATTTTAGCTGATGGTTTAAAGAATGTTTCTAAAACACATTTAAAATTAATAGTTTAATTGGTTTCGTAAGATTGTAAGTAAAAATAACCGCCCGCCAATTCTTGTTAATGAACATTTGCATGTTTTATTTAATACACTATTCAAAAAATGGAGTTGATCCACATGGCTAAATGGATTGATGTATCAACATCAAAACACCAATTAAAACTCTTTGATCGTCATAAGCTTTTAAAAACTTACCCAATTGCAGTTGGAAAAATATTGACACCAACTCCTACAGGAACATACACGATTATAAACAAGGACCCTCATCCTGGCGGACCATTCGGAGTCCTTTGGATGGGATTGTCAAGACCTCATTACGGTATACATGGAACAAATAATCCATCTTCTATCGGTAAGAATGTCTCACATGGTTGTATTAGAATGTTTAATCATGATGTTCTTGAATTGTCATCTTTAGTCCCAATTGGTACGCAGGTTTTTATTCATAAATAACGCATCTGTTCATAAAATTGGGGATGTTCGTACCTTTAGAGCATCCTTTAATTAAAAATATCTCAATGTAAAGAGACTTTAATTTATTGTCACATTCCTGTTCTTTTTCTGAAAAAATTCAGTGATATGATGGTTCTATCTGAATACAAAATGCTAGATTTTAAAAAAAGCGAGTGAAAAATGATGCTGAATATAAAAGAAGCGGTTGAGCAATTAACCTCGTCTGGCATAGCAGCCAGTGACGATGACGTAATTGCGTGGATTAAGAAAGGCAAAATTAAGGCCGAGATAAACAAAAGAAGAACAACTACCTACAAAATCAATGTTAAGGATCTAATTGAATTTATCATCCAAACGCATGCCGCTCAACTTACTGCTCAATTAGAAGAGTCCCTAGAAGAAAATCGCAGACTTACCGAACAAATAGAGATATTAAAAACCCGTATACATATTGAACAATCAAAGGTACGCACCTTAAAAAAAATGCTTAACACACAGATTGAAGTCACTGAATCTAGTACTCTTCACTACGGAGAGTTATTGGGATTAAATCAAGACTCGAGCAGCCATTTAATGAAAAAAGAATTTAAGAAACTGCTAAAAGCCCTCCATCCCGACCGCGGCGGGGATGAAAGGCTTTTTAAAGTGTTTAATCAACATTACGAGAATCTTAAGCAATCTAGTTCATAAGATTTTTGCTAAGGCTCTTTTACATTAACAAGATTGAGTAGGGTAAAAGTTATCGTTTTAATTCAAATCCATTCACAAAATACTCGATCGTTTCCGATTCGTCTTCGTTTAAATCTCGGTTTAACGCTCTTGCATATTCCGACTTAATTAGTTCTGCATCACCATTATATTTTTCTGTATAATCGGCCACTGTCTTTAACAATTGCATTTCGTTGTTAAACTCAGTCCGCGATATTGGTTTCCAGTGGGAAAGGATATAGGTCTCTGCATCAAACTGTTCCAGGATTGCCGCTAGTTCCTTTGTTCGTTTGGTTGTATAGTTCCGTTTGGGAGAAAATATATCAGGATAAATGCTATCAGCTAAAAACAATATCTTCTCTTCTTTAATATAGATGACAACAGAATCAGATGCATGGTCCCCTCCCACATGCTTTAATACACAAGTTACCCCGCCAAGATCGATTTCGAGTTCGTTGTCAAAAACGACTTGTGGCAATGTAATATGTATATTCCTATGATCCACAAACTCATTTTTGATGCAGCTGGCACAAAATTCAATTTCTGTGCCTTCCTTCACCCGCTCATCCATAGCCTCATCCGTCCATGCTAAAGGCATTAGTTTTTCTATTTCTCCTTTTGTTTCTTTTGAAGAAATGGATACACTATCCTTTAATGCCGACAATCCAAAAATATGGTCCCAATGCCAATGTGTTAACACAACCATTTCAGGACTACCGACATTTTGTTCCTCCAGCATTTTTAAAAATAATAGGGCATGTGCTTCCGAATTCCCAGCATCAATCATTAATCTTTTTTCTTTTCCCACGACCATTCCTAAAATCGGTCTGTCTGTCTCCGAAACAGGTGTCATATACCAAAATGAATTGCCTATTTTGTTTATGGTTTGCATTACGATTTCACCTCGTTCTTCATCTTTAAGTGTTAACCAATGAGAATCCTAATCCCAGTCTACTGAAATTTAATTTAATTTGTAAACAGAACAGATGTTTTGGTGTAGAATAGGAATGTCTGTTTCTGTTTGACAAGATTAATAATTTTAGAGGTGGAATGAAATTGAATGGTACAGCACATGCAGTAATTGGATCGGCAACAGGATATATTGTGGCTAATACATATCAGACGTCTCCTTCTGCAACACTCTTGTTTGTCGGATTAGGTGCCGTGTCAGGATTGATGCCTGATTTGGATATTGACGGGAAGCTTCGTGGAAAAATTACACTGTCGCATAAGATGGTTCGACTAGCTGCGATGATCATTGGATTGCTGATGATTTTCTATAGTGTCTTGGAGAAAATGGCGGCAGAACGATGGATGGGGGTCGGTATCGGGCTTTTGATCGTGCTGGTTGCATCCCTCATTAAGCAAAAACATATGTTAACCATTACGGGAATTGCTGTTCTGGTTGGCGGATTATCTTTAGGGGAGCTTTGGATCATCCTTTTAGGAATTTACTTTATCATTGCTTCCATGACTTCTCATCGTAGCTATACTCATTCTATATTAGGCGTTATTTTCTTCGGGGTCATTGCTTTCCATTTAGAGTCTTCACTTGGGATCGAAGGTGTTTTCTATACTAGTTTAGCTGGTTACATCAGTCACCTAATCGCTGATTTAAAAATCTTGCCATTTAACAAGCGGGGGATTAAACTGTTCTTGCCGCTGACGTCTAAGGAACTATGATTCTAGCTGAAAAAATAACGTTAGCTGCCCTTTTTAGGGGCAGCTTTTTTTGCCTCCAGATTGGCACTTTAATTCGTTAAAAGATTTCTTTTATAAAAATAAAATTCTTAAGAAGTTCACTTTCATTGATGGATATCCTATTGGCTAAGTCTTTCGTTCTAAAGACAAACTCTTTAACTCCTATAAATTCTGATTCACTAATCAAATAAAAATGTGTTCCTTTTTTATATCCATTAAACTGCTTTTTTAGTTTATATACTTTCATTGCATAACCTCTAGTGATGATTTTATGTGGTTGTTACTAGTACGTTCGGGGTGCGTGGAAATGACCTTCACCTTTCACATAACTTACTATTATTTTCGTTACTAATCAAATAATTTCTTTAATGCTTTACGCTGGCACATTGGCTAATGGCATGCCCCTTTCCCGCAACCTTTTATTCATATAAAAAGAAATTTAAAAAATTGTAACCTGATAGTTAAATAAATGTAAACTATTTATGGGATAATCACTACTTCAGGGATTCGTAAAATTTTCCAACTTACTAGTCTTGGAACATGGATATAAGTTTAGTCTAGGTGGTGCAAATGTTGACACGGATGAAAAAGAAACGAATAAGATGGGGCAGAGTTTTTGGAGCCCTACTTGTAATTGGTATTATCACAGTTGGTCTCTTTACCATTTTTCAATACATAGAAGGAAAAATTAAAACAATCAACCCACCGCTTAAAAAAGTGGAGGGAAAACATACAGTTCAAGATGCAAAGAGTAACATCGATGAGGTCAATGTGCTTTTATTAGGAAGTGACTCACGGGGAGAAAAACAATCCCGAACAGATACAATTATGATCGCCCATTATGATCCAAAAACACATCAATTTAAACTAATTTCCTTAATGCGCGATATGCTTGTTTCCGTACCCAATCATGGACAGCAAAAACTAAATGCCGCCTACGCTTTTGGCGGTCCTGAATTGCTAAGCAAAACAATTCAAGAGAATTTTGGGCTCGATATTCATTATTATGCCATTATTGATTTTAAAGGCTTCGAAAAAGCGGTCGACCTGCTTGTTCCAAAGGGAATCGAAGTGGACGTGCCGTATGAGATGTCTTATGGGATTGGCATGACGTTAGAAGAAGGCAAGCAGCGGCTCCATGGGAAAGAACTGTTAGGCTATGTTAGGTTTCGACATGATCGTTTAAGTGATTTCGGTCGAATTCAAAGGCAGCAGGAAGTGATTTCAAAATTAAAGGAAGAAGCGTTAGGTCCAAAAAGTGTGTTAAAACTCCCCGAGCTAATCGGTCTTTTGGATAAATATATAGAGACCAATATGAACAGTTCTACCCTTATTGGAATTGGAAAAGACATACTTACGAGAAAGAACAGCGAGATTGAAACTTTACGCATTCCTGAGGATGGCAGTTTTCAAAATAAACGGGATGATGAGCTTGGTGATGTATTGGAAGTGGATTTCGTGAAAAACAAAGAAGCTCTAGAACGTTTTTTGGACGGGAATAGTGATAGTCAAAATGAAGATAAAAGCAACTCACCCGACTGATTTCCTAGTTGCTTTTGCCGAAGTACACCAGTTTGTGATTTGACCTAAATTTAATTGAAAAATATAATTCCAATTAGATAGGCTTTTGAAAGGTGTATGTCATTTGATTAAATCAATTGTGTTATTTATACTTGCAGGACTTGCCGAAATTGGCGGCGGTTATCTAGTTTGGCTATGTTTAAGAGAAGGTAAACCATTGTATTGGGGAATTTTCGGAGGATTTATCCTTGCATTATATGGTGTCATAGCAACATTTCAATCATTCCCATCCTTCGGCAGAGTATATGCTGCGTATGGAGGAGTATTTATCGTTCTATCTATCTTATGGGGATGGGGAATTGATCGAAAAGCTCCTGACTTATATGACTGGATTGGTGCGGGAATATGCTTAATTGGAGCTGCCGTGATCTTGTTTGCACCTCGCCAATAAAACTTTAAAAAATGAGAAACATCTGAGTGATGTTCCTCATTTTTTTTGACCTAATTTTCGATTTCAAACAAAATATTTGCGAATCCGAGCAGAATAATTATGGAATTCCCCTTTTTTATTTGCGATTCCCCCCGTTTTAGATGCGGACCTAAACATGAAGACGCTGCCCCCGCAAGTTATTTGCTAAAAATCCCTATTTAATTTCGAATCCCCTCCTTTTATTTGCGAATCGCCCCGGAATATTTACGGACCTTAACAAGTAACGGCTGCATCTACAAGTTAATTGCGAAAACGCTAAGTTTAATTGCGAATCTCCTCCTTTTATTTGCGAATCCCCCTGTTATATTTGCGAAAAGAATCAATACAAGAAGAGGCACCCTCTCTTTTTGTTTAAATACATAAATACATAAATAAATGATGCATCAGAACCGTCCCCATGCATCACACATAGACATCTCAACCAGTGAATAAAATGTATTAATCCTTATTTAAACGAGGTAGTGAGATGCCAATAAATATGAATGGACCAATAACATTATCACCCCAACAAATGATTCACATGATTAGGAATGGGCTTGATAAAACACAAACTCCTAAGCAGATTACCGTAGTCGGTGCGGGAATTGCAGGGCTTGTGGCAGCCTCCCTATTGAAGGAGGCGGGGCACAAGGTTACTATTTTAGAAGCCAACAGCATGGTGGGCGGCCGTATTTATACGATTCGCAGCCCATTCAGCAATGGACTTTATTTAAACGCCGGCCCTATGCGTATTCCTGATACCCATTTATTAACTCTAGAATATATTAAAAAATTTGGGTTGCCTGTAAACCCTTTTATCAACCGGACTCCCGCAGACATTCTTTATGTAAATGGGGTCATGACCCGTCTCAGCATATTTGAACAAAATCCTGAAATTCTTAACTTTCCAGTCCTGCCGAATGAAAGAGGCAAGAGCGCAGAAGAACTATGGAAATTAGCTACAGATCCGATTGTGCAATTTATTAATAAGGACCCCGAGACACATTGGCCGCTTATCGAAAAAGAATTTAAAAACCAGTCACTTGGAACGTTCTTAAATTCTTACCATTATAAATTTGGAACGACTTTCTCTGATGGTGCCATTGATATGATTGATGTCCTTCTCGATTATGAAGCTTTTATGGGGATGTCGTTTCTAGAAGTGTTCCGTGAAACGGCGGGCTTTAGAACCAATCGTTTCTATGAAATCACTGGTGGAATGGATCTGCTTCCGAAGGCATTTTTGCCTCAATTAAAAGAGGATATTTGGTTCAATCATCGGATAACAAAAATTGTCCAACATGACAAAGGTGTAGCCATCCATTCGACTGATCCTCGTACAATAACTAATTCGACTACTACTAGTGATCTTGCCATCATTACCATCCCCTTTTCTGTTTTACGATTTGTAACTATTGAACCCTACCATTCTTTTTCTTATTACAAACACAGAGCCATTCGTGAAATCAACTATATGGCCGCCACTAAAGTTGGAATTCAGTTTAAGAGCCGTTTTTGGGAAAGGTACGGCCAATACGGCGGTAAATCTATCACAGACCTGCCCATCCGGTTCACCTATTACCCGAGTCGAGGGATCGGCACATCTGAACCTGCTGTTGTGGTCGCAAGCTATACATGGGCGGATGAAGCGATGACATGGAATGGTTTATCAAACGAAGATCGAATTCAATTCGCCTTAAAGAATTTAGCTGAAATATTTGGTAACCAAGTCTATTCTGAATTTGTTTCGGGTACTTCTTATAGCTGGGTCGATAATCCGCTGGCCACTGGAGCGGTTGTGGCATTTGAGCCCGGCCAAGAAAATGAATTGTTTCCTTATATGACAATGCCAGAAGGCAGAGTTCACTTTGCCGGAGAACATACGACACTTACCCACGGTTGGATGCAGGGTGCAATTGAATCAGGCATTCGCGTTGCCAATGAAGTGAATCATCTGCCAATCTAGAAAAAAGGATGGGTTTCCCCTTGTTTTTTACGGGGAAAACCCATCTTTTTTTCATTAATCACCAATTGTCCTCCCAAAAAATGCTTTTACAAATTAAGGCTTGAAAAAGTGACAATTATATGAAGCTGAGATATTATTAAAAAAGGAAAAAATTTGTACCACAAAATATCGCTTTGCTATTGATTGGAGGAGCACACCATTGGAAACAGCATCACAACCCATAATGAAAGGAAAAGAACCCCTTTTTCGCCGGGGTGTTTTTACCTTCAGCGGATCACATTTTTTAAATGATTTAGTGACCACAGGTATGGTTCCGGCACTGGTTGTGCTTTACAAACAAGCCTTTGACCTAAACTATACCCAGTCCACTTTAGTGGTTTTAATGTCTTATCTAACATCCTCCGTCTCCCAGCCTTTGTTTGGCATGTTCGCGGACCGTAAGCCTCGTATCTGGCTGTATCCGGCAGGAGTGTTCTGTTCGATTATGGGGCTGGCTTTAACAGGACTCGCACCATCTCTGCCTTGGCTGCTTTTATTTATTTCGATTTCCGGTCTCGGATCGGGCGCGTTCCATCCGGAAGCCTCCCGAGCAACCCACCTTGCTTCGGGATCTAAAAAAGCTCTCGCACAAGCCATTTTTCAAGTCGGTGGAAATGCAGGGCAAGCCTTTGGGCCATTATTAGTTTCTCTGTACGTTAGCCACTCCGGTATTCAGGGACTGCTATGGCTTATACCTATAGCGTTCTTGTCGCTTCTATTAACCGGCCAAATTCTGCCTTGGCTGCGTGAAAAATTAGAGACTACTAAGCTTCAATCTAAGAAACAAATAAATGGAGACAACAATTTACTTGGAGCTACCTTGCTCTCTTGTGTTATCATCCTGCGTTCCTGGTGCCAAATTGGCGTTGTCGTCTTTTTGCCTTTTTACTTGCACAACCTCACCATTCAACAGTCAGAGATTCTTAGCTTTGTCTTTGTCGGGGCAGGAGCACTTGGTACTTTTGTCGGCGGGGTTCTGGCAGACAAACTTGGCATGAAACGTTTACTGGTCAGTTCCATGCTGCTTGCAACACCGTTTGCTCTTATTTTTCCACATGTACATGGGGTGTTGTCGGTTCTCGTATTGCTCTTGTTTGGTTTCAGTGTTCTTTCATCTTTCTCGGTCAGTGTGGTTTACATGCAGCGCATGCTTCCGAAGAACATTGGTCTGGCCTCCGGTCTTTCGATTGGTTTCGGCGTAGGTGCCGGTGGGATTGGATCCGTGTTTATGGGCGGTATCTCAGACATCTTTGGGATCGCGACCGTCTTCACCATTCTCTCGCTGCTTCCGCTTGCTGGCTCGCTGATTGCGGTCTTTTTACCGAATGATCGTATGGAAAAGAAACTAGCTGCTTGATGAAATGAGAAAACATATAGTGAATAAACTTTCTATTAATATGTTCAATGTTCTTATTAGTAAATGAACGAAGGAAAGACGACTGCATTCTTTTAGTGCAACCGCTAAAGATTACAGAAAAAAGAAATGGCTCAGTGAACTGAGCCATTTCTTTTTTCATATATAGAACTGCAACTGTTTGCTATAATTAAACACAGAAAATTTTTAATATAAGAGGTGAATCAAAATGTATTGGACTCCATTATTTGAAAATGATGTACCAGTAGCACACTTCTGCTCTTAATGGAGAGAAGGTGACTACATCTCTCCGTTTAGGGCATTTTTGACCTAAAAAAAGACGGAGGGTATAAAAAAATGAAAAACACCTTATTAGGTTCTATATATTTAACTTTAGCCGCCAGTATCTGGGGTGGCATGTATGTTGTTGTCAAAGTTGTAGTAGCGGTCATACCTCCACTAGAACTTGTGTGGATGCGTTATTTAGTGGCTATTGTCGCACTTCTCATCATCGGCTTCATAACCCGACAAAAATGGGGAATTGAGAAACGTTATTTCTTATTAATTATAGCTATCGGCGTAATTGGTAACGCCATCTCAATTGTTGCACAGGAAACGGGGACAATGCTGTCCACAGCACAAATGGGAGCCATTATAACTTCTTCAACACCCGCGTTTATGGTTATTTTTGCTCGCTTCCTTCTTAAAGAACGATTGACGTTAAAAAAGGGGCTTTCCGTTTTTCTAGCGACGATTGGAGTTTTTCTCATTGTCGGAATCGGAGATGTGGATTTATCAAGTAAACTTGGTGGTATTGCACTGCTTATTGCTGCATTAACGTGGGCACTTATGTCTGTACTTGTAAAGCATTTGCCGAGTGACTATTCACAAATTGTGGTAACCACCTATTCCATCGCGGTAGCCCTAATCGTGTTGACCCCTTTTGTTTTGCCGCGGTTAAACGAAATTAATATTTCTGAATTGACTCATCCGACAATTTGGGGAGGACTCTTATATTTGGGTATTGTCTCAACATCAGGTGGATTCCTACTTTGGAATCGCGGTTTACAAATGCTTAACGCCTCAAGTGGGGGGATATTTTTCTTCTTTCAACCCGTGGTTGGGACATTACTTGGATGGCTTATTCTTGGAGAAACCATAGGTATCACATTTTGGATAGGCTCTTTTCTGATTCTCACAGTTGTTATATTCGATATCATCGAGAAAAAATAGTACTAAAAACCCCTTAAACAGAATTTGATGGGGTTTTGCTTCATTTTTCTTTAAAAAAGATCTCTGTTCTGGAACTAGCATGAACCGTTAGCACAACAAAAAAAGAGCCGCCATAGCGACCTCCATCGTGAACTCTCGTACCCTTTAAGTACAATACTTCACAATCATTTTTTTCACCTCAATAAATTCAATCCTCTAAATGTGTTGTCTATGCAAAAAGACGCCTTCTTATTAAAGAAAAGCGCCCGATTGTTGGATTTATTATTAGTAAATCTTTAGGGGGTGTAACTAAATTTACATTTTTATTTATTCTTGTCTAATCTCATTGCCGGTACATTAACTGTACTTTTTCAAGATCACTTATAAAGAGGTTAATTTCCTCTTGGCTCAACAGTATGGGCATTTGATCATATAAAGTAATGATTTGACCATCTATGTCATTCCGGTGTTTTTTCAAATAATCATAAAGACTTTTTAACTGGCTTTGTTTAATAGTCGATTCTGTGGTGAAATGTTTTACTTTCTGTAAAGAAAATTCGTTCATGAGTTCGTCAAACTCACCCGAAATAATGCTCCCCGTCAGCAACATGTGATCACTCCTAAACAAAAAGGTTAGTTTCTGTTAGTTTAACCAAAAATTTCAAATTCATATTAAGACCACTGCTAGAAAGTTGAAGAACAATATTTGGCCCAATTCAAAAAGGACTTTTTAAGAATGGCGCCCTATAATGGAATAAATAAAAAATGATCTCAATCATAAAATCAATTATTGTCATCTTTTACTAAAGCACCCGTTTACTTTAAGTACAATTCTTCACAAACTCATATTTCTCCACAAAAATTGAACATGCAGCAGTACCTGGAAAAGGCGATTAAAGTAAACATAAACCGACTAAATTAATACCGCTTTAAATTATTTATTCAAATGAGAGGAAAGACCCCGACCTATAAGGTTTGCAGAAACTGGCTTTTTTCCTAATTCCCTTGCCCAAATTGATAACTGTCCTATATGGTGAATTTCGTGAGCAATGGCATGTCGCATGATTTCACCCCAAGTATCCGTCACAATTCTTCCATCTGGTAAAGTATCGTAAAATAATTGATTTTCCATGCTAGCATCCCAATTGTTCACAAAGTTTTCCACTTCTAAATGAAATTCAGCGTCCAATTTTCGAACCTTGTTCAAGTTTTTATAACTATCGAAACTCTCCTGAAAGTCAGTTTTACCTTGTAAGACACGTATCCAGCTCCATTCGACATCAACAATATGGAAAAGTGTATGCAATATACTTCCCATTCCACCCGTTCGGTCCTGCAGAAGTTCTTCTTCACTTAACTCTTCACACCAACGATACCAGTCTTCTCTTACCATCCAGTTATATCTAAAAAAAATTTGCAAAAGTGCCCCTCCCCATTTAGAAAATAAATTAACTGTTAAAATACTAGTTATAATTCTATAAGAGCAATACCAAACATTGTTAATATTACTATTTCTATATACATAGGTTGAATTCCTTGTTCAACTCCCTGCCCATTTAGTTTAATAGCAAATGGGACAGCGTAGCGATCCCCGCACCAACTGAAACTCTTTTAGAATTTTGTTGGCACATAAAAAAATGGGGAACAACCACAAAGCCTATCTTCAACTCAAGTTTATATAAGTACAAAAATAATCTTTTCTTCTACTTGATTTAGGTATATATTTAATATTTGATATATTATTTTACTTTTTAGAAAAGAAGAGGTTAGATATGAATTCGACATTTTCAACAACAGAATCAACAAAAACAAAAGCCATTGTCATCAGTGCACTTTTCATTGCCTTAACCTTCGTAGCCACGATGTTCATCAACTTAAGGCTCCCAATCATGGGGAACGGTGGTCTAATCCATTTGGGTAACGTTCCTCTTTTTATCGCAGCCTTGGTTTACGGTAAAAGAACCGGAGCCATTGCTGGGGCGTTTGGTATGGGTTTGTTTGATATTGTCTCAGGATGGGCATTATGGTCACCGTTTACCTTTGTCATCGTAGGTACAATGGGCTTTGTAGTCGGTCTCATTGCCGAAAAGGTGCCCGGAAAAAGGGTACTTGTATATTCTCTAGCCGTTGTAGCTGCACTAGTCATAAAAGTTGTGGGCTACTATTTCACCGAAGTCATCCTCTACGGGAACTGGATCCAGCCATTCGGCTCCATCCCTGGAAACATAATGCAGGTCGTAATAGCAGGCATCATTGTAGTTCCTCTTGTAGGACGCCTAAAGAAAAAAGGGTAACATGGTTCATGGGGACGGTTCTCTTGTTGCATTTTGGATGAACACATATCTATGAACAAATAAGATAAGGAACAAGAACCGTCCTTGGGTAAATAGGGACGGTTTTATTGTTTCAATTTGGTGGTTGACACATGAACACACCTCTTAGAACTAGAAAGTTGATGCACAAGAACCGTCCCCATGCATCAGTGCGTCGAAAGTCGATGAATTTCGTCGCTTTTTATCTTTTTATACCTTGTTTTATCGAAAACGTTCTACGGAAGTCTGAAAATGTTATAATACTTTTTGTGTTAATTTAATTATTAAACAAACATTTTCGGGGTGTGTTTTTGCAATGGGACAAGCACAATTAGCAGAAGCTATACGTAATAAAAGAGCCGAGATGATTCAAATAGGGATGTCAAAGGGACTTGATAGTGAAGAAACCATTTATTGCAGTCAAGAGCTAGATGACCTTTTAAATGAATATAACAGATTACTATCACAACCCAAACGTTTTAACCCTATAAATGATTACATTGATTATTTACTCTTTCTACATAAAAGCACCTATAAAATCGTCCGGTTAGGTTATGATGCATGGGGACGGTTCTAATGCATCATTCAAGCATGAAGTGCCATGCGTGATATATTCTTTAAAAGGGTCCTTGGCACTTCTATTTTTTCAAATTGTCATCAAGATAATTAGCTGCCCTGCCATATAGAATGATAAGACAAAAAAGGCAAACACAGGAATGTGCTTACCTTTTGGACAATGTGGAAATCGATAGTTTTTTACATACTAAGTTATGTTAGGATGGGCATTCTTATTAAATGGTCTAGCCTCATGTTCTTTACCATTTTTATAAAGAATCTAACCTTGATCACGAATGTAATAACCAAATTAAACAAACGAAGTATATTCAAACTAACTCCCCCCACACTGAAATTAGTATCGGCGAACCGACACTAGCTTTATTTTGCGCTTTCAGTCCATCTCTTTATTCAATTTCCATTATTGATAATCCGGGCACGGTCCTCCATTTGTGGGGGTTCCTCGAACCATCCGTTTTTAATCTTAATTTCGAACCCTTCTTGTGCATATAAATATACATCTTTCGCAATTAAGAATGATTTCATCGATAAATCATTTCGTAAACAGAAGATGGCCCCCGCTCCCGTTCCTACAAGCCCAAATCCATTCAGTATGTAATGTAATTCAGTATGTAATGTATATGGGCAGCCATATTTGTTTAATTGGCTGCCCACACTTTTACACTTTATTCTCCTAAAATTTAAATAGTTTATAACAAGAACTTTAAGTTTTAATTTACTTCATCATTTAAATTCGGTTGGCAAAAGTATTGACATCATAGATCGTAGACAAGTACATGTCCGGCATTGATTCACGCAAATATCAACTCTGCGGCATGACATCCGCCGAAAATATTGCGTCCAGTTACATTGCCCCGGCTAGGGCAAGCTTATTAATAGATAGAAGCTATTTTAATTTATTATATTCCAAGCTCAATAAAGCCAATGATACAGCACTCATTTTTGGTGCGAAGGTTGATTTATTGATTTAGTTGTTTTTTCATTAGTTTTGCTTGACTCCCGTTAAACCTTCACTCATATAACAAAATTGCTGGCTAAATTCACGAATGCATTCCAATAGTCCCACATCTTCTACTTCATTTTTATCATTAAACTGGCTGTTATGGGCAAAAATGGTAGTTGGTACGACGTACCCATTTAAATACCCAGCAAGCGGTTTTAACTGATTTTCGGCTACTAGAAAATGCTGTTGGTTTCCTCCAGTCGTCACGAACCCCATCACTTTATGTTTGAATGCTGCCGGTGGAATTAAATCAATTAAATTTTTAAATGCACCGCTAAATGAACCTTGGAAAATAGGGGTTCCGAATACAAATCCGTCCGCCCCCATCATTTGGTCAATTACCTTTTTGGTGTCACCAGTGTAATTGGAGATTGGACGGCCGTCACAAAATTCAATTTGATAATCCCTAAGATCCAAAAATTCTATTTTCAACTCAGGATTATGGATTTTCATTGTATCTAAGATTTTTCCGATCACAATCGCTGTTTTACTCCCGACAACAGTTCCTGATATCCCTAAAATTTTCATTTCATTCCCCCCCTAAGAGTCAATAATCTAGCGAAAAGAGATTCTATTGATTTGGCCAATCTGCAGGAATTCCAGCAACATTCCGATTGTAATATAATAGGGGTTCTTTTTCGTTAACGAATAGGTCGATTACTTCGCCTAAAAGGATAAAATGGTCACCGGCATCGATTTTATTGACTGTTTTGCATTCAAAAATTCCTAAGGAATCTTTTATGATTGGCAGCCCATTTGAAGAAGTTTCCCATTGTACTTTTGAAAAACGGTCTTTTTCTTTCCCTGCAAACGCCCAGCATGCCTCTGCCTGATCTACAGCGAGGGTGTGCACGGCATATTTTCCACCTTGTAAAAATGCGTTTAACGCGGATGACCTTTTATCAATGCACCAAAGCACCATTAAAGGGTCGATGGATACAGAAGCAAAGGAATTGACGGTTAAACCAACGGGATTCTTGTTTTCATCCATCGTTGTCACAATGGTTACTCCAGTCGGATATTGCCCCATTATTTTTTTAAAAATAGATGCTCTTTCGGTGGTTTTTGTCATCTCATAATTCTCCTTCTCAGCATATTTTTTATAAAAAATCGATTATTTAATAGCTTCCTCAATGACGAAAGGTCTGACATTCCAAAAATCATTTAGTCTTTTCACAAGACCTCCATGTCCAAACCGTGTTCTTGCTGATGTCCCCATTTTCATCTTTGATTCAACAACAAAGTTGGAAAACTCGACAATGACTTGCCTTCTTGTCATTACATCCTGTATCCCCTGTTCGAAAAACCATTCATCAATTCTGTTGTAAATCCCGCGATTGATTCCAAAGTTCTTTTCAATACTTTTTTGAAAGGTATAGTCTGGAACGTTTACATTAGTCGTTAACACAACCGGTACCTCCCAACCTATTAAAATATTCATTCTTTCATATGGTACTTCCAAGGCCTTAATCGGTTAGGGCAAAATCATACTTCAAACATTCAATGCCGGAACTTTCACTTCAATTGTTTCAATTTTGCCGCACTTCAAATGAACTGCATCCACAGGGTCGGAGGTTTGTGCGGTGCAACAATAAAGGGTCCTTCCTTCTTTTCCACCCAGGGCGACAGCATAACAGTTTTGGCTAGTTTGAACCTTATCTGTTATTTCTCCCCCCTCTTTTACCCGATAAACCGCATTTTCTATAGGGTTGGATGCCCAAATGGCTCCTTCTGAGTCAATGCAAATTCCATCAGGATAAATATTGTCGAATTGAGCCCATGTCCTTCGGTTAACAAGGGTCCCATCTTTTTCTACATCAAATGCAGTCAAACAATTTCCATACGTTTCTGCGATAATCATTGTTTTTCCGTTATCAGTCAAAACAGTCCCATTTGGAAAAAGCATGTTCTCAGCAACTACCTTTACATCTCCATTCGGCTCAATACAAGCAATTGCAGCAGTTGGCAGTTCCATATTTTTCAATGCTTCCCGGCCGTATTTTTTAGCTATAGCAGAAAGATTTCCTCCGAAATTTCCGACATATGCCCTTCCTGCTTTGTCAACGAGCATGTCGTTGCAATGGTATGTGGCAATATGATTAAGATCTGCGTATTCCGTTAGCTCCCCGTTCGTTTCTAGACGGTATACTTTTCGATTGAGCATAGATACTACAAGCATCCGTCCATCAGGAAGCCAACCCAGTCCTGAAGGTTGGTCATCCAATCGGCAAACCGTTTCAACTTCACCGGTGTCCATATCAGCCTTCAATACCTGTTTGCTGAAAAAATCAGAAAACCATAAGTAACCATTATAGATTCTAGGATCCTCACTAAAGGTCAATCCAGTTATGAAGTCCGTCGTTTTGTTCACGCCTTAAACCTCTTTTCACTAATTTATGATGAATAGACACAATTTTTAGAAATTTAACCCTGTTAATCAGGTTGATTTAGCTTCCTCCATAAAGTACTGCGGCTGATGCCTAGTAATTTAGCAGCTTCTATTTTGCTTCCATTAGCTGCCTTAATGGCTTCATAAATCTGCTTCTTTTCTACCTGTTTGATTACATCCTGAAATGTATCTTGTTCCCCTATTTCTTCCTGCAGAACGATACTATTTTCATCGATTGCTTCACGGAGGTTCCTTACCAATTCTTTTCTGGTAACCATAAAAGGATGTTCTAAGTAAGCAAACATTCTCTCCAATGTATTTTCCAATTCTCTTATATTCCCCTGCCACTTATGCTCGGACAATATATAGGCTATTTCTTTACTATTTTCATTTATTAGTCGAGCAAACTGCGGATAGTGTTTCGTTGTAAAGAATTTCACCAAAGGCTCAAGGTCAGACAACCTATTTCTTAATGGCGGAAGAAACAAATTTAAGACTGCAATTCGATAATATAAATCCGTTCGAAATTCATTATTTTTAACCTTGTCGATCAAATTTACATTCGTTGCCGAAATAACCCTTACATTAACAGGAATGGGGGTCGTGCTGCCTACACGCATGACCACTTTCTCTTGGAGAACCCTAAGAAGTTTTGCCTGCATGCTTAAAGGGATTTCTCCAATCTCATCTAAGAACACAGTCCCATTATGGGCTTTTTCAAAGAGTCCTGGTTTTCCCCCTTTTTTTGCTCCCGTAAACGCCCCTTCAATATATCCGAAGAATTCAGATTCAAGCAGGTTATCAGGAACAGCAGCACAGTTGATGGCAATAAAGGGCTGGTCTTTTCTGTAGCTTTTATTGTGGATGCTTTGGGCAAACAATTCCTTCCCTGTACCGCTTTCCCCAAGAATTAAAACATTGGAATCGGTCCGGGAAAATTTGATTGCCTTTTTGATAGTGGTTACTATTCCTTGGCTTGCACCAACGATGTCTTCAAATTGGTATTCGGCCGTATTGGGTTTGCTATACATTTTGCGTCTTATTCTGTTTCCGCTTTCTTGAACGGCATTAATATCGGAAAAGATGCCGACCATCCCATCATAATGATGGTCTACAACAATCGGAAATGTACTCAGCAAGAAATTCTTGTCTTTAAAGGAGACAATTTGTTCCTTTATCCCTTTTTTCCATTCAGTATTACCAATACCTTTTGTATCAACAAGAATTTCTTTTACGTGTAATCCACGCAGGTCTTTTTCCTCGATTCCAAGGAGACCAGTGGCTTTGCGGTTGACATTGACTATATGTCCAGTATCGCTGGATATAATTACTCCTTCATTAAAATTCTCCATAATGTAATTTTCTCTTTGAGAATTTCTTTTTTCTTCGAAACGGGCATTTAGAATACCTAAAGCAATATCAACTGCCAGATTAATACTTTCTTCTCCGTACCAGACAATTCCATGCATTCCATTTTCTTTTGCGAGTCCTGTAATCAGCCCTGCACCAATTACAACAGATTGATGATTTTCCCTTAGCTGAGTAATGATGGTCTCGGCATCATTCCATGTCTCATACGTATATTGGTGAATCCTAATTTTAAAGAGCGATTCAAGCTGCTCTATATTTTGATCAATTATATAATCTTTAAAATTGATTAAGTTGACTTCATCGCTATGTTGGCATCCCTTTTGAAGGGCATTCAGGAGATCATTGACCTGCAGCCTGATCGGAACTATTTGCCCGAGCAAATTTTGTTCTTTAAACACTTTATAAATTGCTGGACCACAAATAACAACATCTTCATTACTGATGACATTCTTGTTATCAAGAATACGCTGACCTACCATTGATTCAATGACAAGCCCTTTTATCGTCCTATTTTTCTTTTCTATTGCCCTTTTAATTAAGTCGTCCAATGGCGATGAACCTGATATAATAAGTCTTGCCATTTTCTTTCCTCCCAAGATTCCCCTTACTTTGCCAAACTTCATCTAATTTTGACTACAACATTTATTATACACCTTGTAATCGAAATATTCTGAACAAAGAGAAACTATTTCACCGAGGTCGGTAAGAACAAAGCAATTTCAGGGAATATATACAATAATGCTATTAACACGAGAATCGGTATGACAAAGATGATAGCACCTTTAAATATACTTGCTAAATCCAGTTCTTTTACCACTCCATTCAGAACATAACAGTTCATTCCCACGGGAGGAGTGATTAAGGCCATTTCCACTACTAAAACAATAATGACGCCAAACCAAATTAAATCAAACCCAAGCGCTTCTACTAACGGGAGTATAATGGGAATCGTAACCACAACCATTGAGAGGGAGTCCATGACACAACCAAGGACCATGTACATTAAAATAATAAGGACAAAAATCATCGTTGCGGATAAATCTCTCCCGAAAAGGAAGTCCGATATCATCTGCGGAACTCTAGTAATCATCAAAAAGTAGTTTAAGATAAATGCCCCCATGACTATGGCAAAAATAAATCCTGTTGTTTTAATCGTTTCATAAACAGTAGCCGTTATTTTCTCCTTTGTTAATTTCCTGCGCATAAAGCCAATTGCAAACGCACCAAGAGCACCGACTCCTGCAGATTCTGTAGCACTGAAAAATCCTACATACATTCCGCCAATAACGATAATAAACAAAACGACGATCCAAATAGTAGGTTTTAGAGAGCTAAACTTCTCTTTCCAGCTTATCTTTTCCTCTTCTTTCGTCTTTATATGATGGTTTGGATTTATGAATATAGCGATTGAAATCGCCAGCATAAATAAAAGAGTTAGGAGAATCCCGGGAATAATTCCTGCAATTAACAGTTTCCCAATCGATTGTTCAGTCATCATTCCATAGACGATAAACATTGTACTTGGGGGAATCAAAATTCCGAGTGTGCCTCCGGCTGCTATGGAACCCCCTGTTAAGCTTTTGCTATATCCAGCATTTAACATTTCTTTGGCTGCCATGACTCCCATCGTCCCGGTAGTGGCCAAACTGGAACCGGAAGCGGCAGCGAACATGGCGGAAGCCCCGACTGTGGCAATACCTAATCCGCCTTTTAATTGGTTGAGCCAGTTCCGGAAGGCCGTGAACAATTCCGTTGTCAGGTCCGAATAATATAGTAACTGTCCCATCAGAACAAATAGGGGAATTGTACTTAACGTATAAGAAAAGCTTTGTTCCCAAACATTGGTATTAACAACAGAAAAAAGGGTTTCCCATCCTTTTAAATAAACAATCCCCAAACAGGCAGGTACGGCCATCGAGACAGCGATAGGCACCCGGAGAAACATCAGGACAAAAACCGCGATTATGACAATCATGCTTACAGTAGTTATGGACAACGTTTATCACTCCTTTATATAAACCTTGAGGCAAATTAAACTAATCTATAAATTTTTTATTGAATAATTTTTTGATCAGCTCCAAACACCAGGCTGCAAAACCGATGACCAATAAAAACTTAAAAGGATATAAAGGAATTTTTAAGAGCAAGGATGTCGTTGAGTATTCCATTTTTTGTATAAAGACCCAGATTACGACCAGGCAGAAAACTAATGTAATCAACTTCCCAATAATCCCCAATATATTTTGCAGGGATTGAGGAAATTTCTCGGTTAATATTCCTATGGAAATGTGGGAATTTGTCGATTCTGTAAAAGCCAGGGATGCAAAGATGATGACAGCCATTAGAAATTGAACAATTTCTATATCCCCGATAATTGGAACACCGATCGTCCTTGATACAGAGAAACAAAATACAAGGGCCACCATCAGCAAGAGGCCGACATAAGCAATCCATTTATTAATGTCCGTTATATATTTAATGATTTTATCAAACAATGTACCAAATCCCCTTTCTATTCATTCTTAATCAATAAGGGAAAGATTGGATGCTTCAAAAGGGGCCTTCCGGTTCCAATCATTCCATCTGAATTTTCCGACAGCCCCTATCTTGCTGCATCCTTCTATTTTGCGTTTATTCCAGCAACGACTTTAAATTTTTTGGTAGGTTTCTACATTGCAGAAATAAGGCATTACCTCTTTGGAGAACAAGTTCATCGATTTAATCACCCGATCATTAGGCTGACCGCCGATATTCATCCAACAAATAATATTATTCAGCCCTGTTTCCTTTTGGAATTTTTCAATATCTCTTCGAACTTTATCAGGAGAGCCGACAATCGCGTTTTCAGATTTAAGGAATTCATTATAATCAAGCACTTTATCCCGCTGAACCACTCCGAACACCGGACGATTATCTCGTTCAGACATATACCACATTAATCCTTCCTTAAATTCTTCATACGCCTGTTCATCAGTCTCAGCAACATATACGAAAAGGAGCTTACCTGAACGGGCCATTGCATCATTTACATAATCCTCCGAGTATCCAGCAGCAAGGGCCGTTTCCCGGTATAAACTGATTTTATGAAGAGTGTCATCGTTTTTGATTCCGCCTAATACAAACGAGTAGCCGTCCTTCGCAGCATTGATAATGGACGCGTCATTTTGAGAAACCATCACGAAGAGGGGAGGGCCGGGTTGTTGAATTGGCCTTGGGTTAATTGGAATATCACTGAAGTTAAAAAATTGACCTGAATAAGAAATCCTCGGATTGGTTAATGCTGCCTTTAAAATATCTAGAGATTCTTCGAACCTAGCATGTCTCTCATCGAAATCCACATTGTAAGCATCAAATTCTAATTTGTCATACCCTTTTCCAACCCCCACATATAAGCGGCCGTTACTAATAACGTCAACTAAAGTCATTTCTTCAGCCAGCTGCATTGGATGGTGCAAAGGTAATCTGGCAACAGCAGATCCTAATTTAATTCTTTTAGTCTGGGCCGCAGCAGCAGCTAAGTAAACGGTTGAAGAAGTGACGACCCCGTAGTCTCTGGCATTGTGTTCTGCCATCCAAGCGCTGTGGAACCCAAGTTCATCTGCCACTTTGATTTGCTCCAAACCGTTTCTTAATTCTTCGTCTTCCGATTTAAAAGGTGATTTTGAATTCAGGAAAAATAGACCAAAGCTCATTTCATTTTTGTGATTTGTCATATTAACATTCCTTTCAAAATTTATTAGCTGTTTAATATTAATAAAGAATTTAAACTTCCACTTTCGAACTAATTAATTTTTATTTGAATGGATAGCTCAACTGAAAACCCTTACAATGGAAAAATTCCTAAACATATCAATTTGACATATTCAGACAAAATCCCTTTAAAAGACACAATAAATCCCATGGGCTTTCTTTACTAAAGTGGGAAAATTCCTTTCACTTTTAATAATGCAAATATTGTGCCAACTTAATCGCTAATGGCCATTAGTCTGTGAAACCCTGCCTGGACCACCACAATTTCTATACATTTTAGGAAAAAGTCCCCTACTAAAACAAACCTTATATCCATCCAAATAATTGCTATGCGCCACGTAGCAAAATAAAACGTTTCAAAATTGAAACATATTGAAACCTTTGAAACAGGTCAAAACATTTGAAACACAAAAGTTGGAAATTATATTTGGTCTATTCTTTAACGAAAAAGTTCTCATATTCTTCGCGAAGTTTCCTTTTTAGGAACTTTCCAACACCTGTTTTCGGTACTTCCTGGATAAATAAAATGTCGTCCGGCAGCCACCATTTAGCAAACTGGGGTGCTAAATAAGCTAGCAACTCATCCCTTGTCACCTTATCTTTATAATTGTCGTGCAAAACGACAAAGGCTACAGGCCGTTCCTGCCATTTCGGATGGGGAATCGCAATGACCGCAGCTTCAAATACAGCTTCATGGGTCATTAGCGCATTCTCAAGCTGTACAGAAGAAATCCATTCGCCGCCGCTTTTGATCAAATCTTTCGTTCGGTCTACTATTTTGATATACCCGGCATCATCAATCGTTGCTATATCTCCGGAATAAAGCCAGCCTTCCTTGATAGCCTCTGCCGTTTGCTCCGGCTTTTTATAGTAATGGTCAGTAATCCATGGCCCCCTAAAGAGGACCTCCCCCATCTCTTCACCGTCCATTTTTACTTCTCCAGACTCATTTATGACATTAACATCTATCAAAGGCACTGGTATTCCCTGTTTAGTAAGCTGGTTTATTTTTTCTTCTGCTGATAGATTTTGATGATAGCTTTTTAGTTTGCTGACTGTAGCCACCGGTCCCGTTTCTGTCATCCCGTAAGCATGCATGATCGGCACGTTGTATTTTTCCATAAATGAGGAAATCAACCCTTTCGATGCAGCCGACCCACCGCATAGGATATAACGCAGGCTGGATAAATCATAACTTCTTCTATTCAATTCATTTAGAACCCCGATCCATACAGTCGGTACACCTGCCGTTATCGTTACACGTTCAGACTCTATCAATTCCAAGAGTGTTTGCGAAGTAAAGTTTGGGCCAGGCAATATTTGAGTCGTGCCAAACCAAACGGACGCAAAAGGAAATCCCCACGCGTTTACGTGAAACATCGGTACCACATGCATCGCTCGATCTTCCTCAGACAACCCCATCGTATCCGTAAGACCGAGCATCATGCTATGCAATACGATACTTCTATGGGTAGATAATACGCCTTTTGGGTTTCCGGTCGTTGCCGAAGTGTAACATAATCCAGCAGCTTCATTTTCGCCTATATCATCTGGAAACAAGAAACTATTATCACCGGTTGCAATAAGCAATTCATAGTTATAGAGATGTTTTTCCTCCGTACGGGGTAGCTCAGCCTCTTCCGACATGATGATAATTGCCTTTACGGTTGGAATTTTATCTATTATGTTCTCAATTAAAGGATATAGCCCTTTATCGACAAGCAGTATCTTGTCTTCGGCATTGTTTATAATATAAGCAAGATGTTCGGAAGAAAGCCTGATATTGATGGTGTGCAAAACCGCACCCATGCTGGGAATAGCAAAATACGCTTCCAAATGCCGGTGATCATTCCAGGCAAATGTCCCGACCCGATCTCCTCTTTTAACCCCAAGCGTTTGCAAAGCACTCGCCAACGAACGGGTTCTTTTGGCAAATTCCTCATAAGTTAAGCGGATCATGCCATTTTCAGTTCTGGAGATAACTTCTTTCGTCGGGAAGTATTTTTCTGCCCTGTACAGTAGTTTATCAATTGTTAGCCGCGTTTCCATCATAAATATCCCTCCCTGTTTTATTGGATTTTTTGGGGAGAAAAATACGCGTAGCACTAGGTCCCCAATGTTTAATAGACTGCTATTTTTTAGAAAAAATGATTTGCTATACTTCCTGGCTGTTAAACCACTCAATTGTGCCTTTTAAGCCTAGTTCATTTATTTTACGGTACATTAATTTGATTCCTTCCGCCGTATGGATAATCGCATCCTGTTCAGGTCCATACATCAAGCCTGTACGGAACCCTTGTAAATCCATAATCCGATTATGGGCCATCTTTTTCAGCTTTAGGACATCTGCTGGCGTTTTAGCAATGCCTCTTGCAATTTTAAGTGTTTCTTCTTCAAGACAATCCGCATCAAAGCATTCGGCGGCAAACCCATATTGGACAGCTTTTTCTCCACTTATCCGGCTTCCTGCTGTAAGATCTAACATTTTTGCCCGTTGCGGCCCGACATGCCAGCCCCAATAGATGCCGACAAATCCCCCGCCAAGAGGCAAGGATGGGAAACCAAATTGAGCCTTCTTATCCGTAATGACAATATCGCAGCAAGCTAGCATTTGGGTCCCTCCCGCTAAAGCAAAGCCCTGAACTTGGGCAATGACCGGTTTCGGATATTCCCACAGTCTAAGCCAGCGCCGTGTGCATTCTTCCAAGTAATCTCTGTCCTCCGTGACGCTAGGCTCCCTGTATTTGCCGACATCGTACCCGACGCTAAAAGCCCTGCCATTTCCTTTAATGATTAACACACTGATATCCTGATCTTTTTCAAGCTCGTCAAGGGCCTTGTCGAAGGCTTGGAATAGCTCCCTGCTTAGTGCATTTAATTTATCAGGACGATTTAGGATTACGTATGCAATTCTCCCTTTTTTCTCAATGAGGACTAATTGATCTTCCATAAAAATTCACCCATTCCTTGTTTTAGTATTGAATCAATTATTTCTTTGAAATATCCTTTAAAACATAAGTCGCCCTGCCAGTAGCCAGCAATTTTCCAGCTTCATCCTTGACATCGCCAACACCGACAGCAAGCAGTTTCCCTCTGTTAATGACTCTGCCTCCCGCAAAAATTCTTCCTTGTGTGGCCGGCCGAAAAAAGTTGATGTTTAGCTCCGCGGTTAAACTAATCGTCTGTTCAGACATTACGCTCCTTACAGCCGAACCAATGACCGAATCTATTAATGTAGTAATCACACCGCCGTGAACCATTCCTGCCCCTTGCAGCAATTGGTCCTGTACTGCCAAGGATAAAGTTGCGGTTCCATCACCAATATCCTCAATTTGAAGTCCAATTAAATCCCGAAACCGATTATTTTTCATCCATTCTTCTTCACGAAGAACCAATTCATTTTTCATAGCAAGCTCCCTAAAAATGATTTTTTTATCGGTGAATGTCCCAATCTGTCCAAAAAAATATTAGAATGTTAAATCTCCGCTTAGTAAACTTTTTGCAATGGTTCGGCGGTGAATTTCTGAGGTGCCATCCGGAATTCTTACAATCCTTGCCAGGCGGTATCCCTGCTCTAATCCAAGTTCATTGGAAATCCCTACCCCACCATGGATTTGCATGGCCCGATCATAAACTCTTCCCATCATTTCCGTACAAAAAGCCTTTACCATTGAAATTTCCTTACGAGGTTGTTTTTTACTACTTTCAATCTTCCAGGCACAGTTAAGGGCCATATTTCTGGCTGCATAAATATCCATAGCAGATTCTGCAAGCATAGCTTGAATCATTTGATGTTCTTTAATTGGCTTACCAAAGGTTTTACGAATTTCCGCATATTCTACTGCCTTCTTTAATGCCCATTGAGCAGAACCGATACATTTCCCGCTCATCCCAAGTCTTCCCGTATTAATACCATTTATGGCGATAGAAAAGCCCTTATCGACTTCCCCAATTACATTTTCATCTGGGATCCGGAGATTATCGATACTAATGATACATGCTTCTCCCCCTAACTCACCCATAACTGGGATAACGGAGTCAACGGAGAACCCCTCTGTACTCGTTTCAACGAAGAAGCAGGTAATGCCGCCTTTTCTTTGCGCTTTCAATTCCGGATTTGTCACGGCGAACAGCATGCAATAATCAGCGTGGGCAGCATTTGTAATCCATTGTTTGCTGCCGTTAATGACCCATTCATTTCCTTCTTTTACGGCATTCGTTTTAATGCTCCATACATCTGATCCTGCATCCGGTTCCGTTAAACCAAAGCAAAGTGTTTTTTCCCCAGAACGGATTCCGTCTAAATATCGCTCTTTCAATTCCTCTTTTAAGCCGGTTAAAATTGGTGATAAGCCGTTGGTAAATGGTGACGGGATGACGATTGGATCAACCAGCTTATTAAATGGATACGAAATATTAATTGCCTCTTGGACGAGTAATGCTGTCATTGGCCCGAGTTGTTCTCCGCCAAGCTCTTCTGCACCAAACATCGTATAGTAGCCTGCTTTCGCCGATTCCATCCGAACAATCTTCCGTAATTCCTCCACTTTAGGGTGGTGGCGTCCATCTTCCGTATAGTAGTTCCGTTCATTGTATAACAGCTCATGATTTTCCTTTTCAAGGGGTAATACTACCTTTTCAATAAATTGTTTTAATCCTTTAATAATTTCTTGTGTTTCCTCTGGAATTGTAAAATCCATGTTCTTTCACTCCTAAATTTTTAATCTATTATTTAATATTTGAAAGTGCTTTCTTCTTTAAAGTAATCAGGGCATCCGCGACGGTTACGCCCTCCCCTTCTGCATGGACCATGATTGGATTTAGATCGATTTCCTCAATCTCATCATGGGTCGAGATGAATTGGCTGAACTTTGCTACTACTCGGCTCAATTCTTTCAGATCCCGAGGTGCGGACCCGCGAAAACCTTTTAATAAGGCTTTGCTGCGAAGTTCATCTAGCATTTCTTCTGCGGTTTTCTCGGAAATAGGTGCCTTTCGCATGACTGCATCTTTGTACACTTCGATATGAATTCCGCCTAAACCGACGAGAATCATTTGCCCGAAAACAGGGTCCTGATTTGCTCCGATGAACATTTCCACAGAATCCTTTGACAGCATTTCCTGGACTAGAATACCCTCGTATTCTGCCTTTTCGGTTAAGCTGATTTGCTGCTTAATAAAAGAAAACTTTTCTTCCAATTCTTCTTCATTCGTGATGTTTAACTGGACGAGCCCTTTGTCACTCTTATGCAAGATTTGTGGGGACATCCCTTTAAGGGCAACTGGATACCCAATTTCTCTTGCCATTATTTTTGCTTCCGCGAGTGTTGCAGCTAGTTGTTCTTTCGTGATTGGAATTCCGATATGTTTAAGTATTTCTTTACTTTTATGTTCTGTTAGCACGGATGGAAGATTGTCAAATGATACGCCGTTCATTCCGTCAAATCTAGCAGTCTCGAATTCTTCCTTATAGAATTGGCTGAAATATTTAAGGGCTTTCATGGCATTTACCGCCCGGGAAGGATCCTCAATGACAGCTAACCGCTTTTCCATAAATGATTTTTTCGAAGCCTCCGAGTTCAGCGAAACGGTAATAATCGGAGTTTCTTTATACTTTCCGGCAATGTTAGAAATGGATCGAATGTGGTTTTGCGCATGTTCAGGATACAGTCCGCCAAAGGCTAGGAAAACAATAGCGGAGTCGTACTCCCCGCTGGAAAGAACAATTTCCATAAAATCTTGTAATAAATTTTGCCTTGTGTTTAATTGTGCGGTTGTATCAATTGGATTTTTTACTCCTGCAATCGGCAGAAGATCACTAAGCTGCTGCTGCACTTCAACTGAAGGCTCCGGTACAGTTAACGATGCTTCCGTCAATTGGTCTGCTAGCAGAATGCCAACTCCACCCGATACGGTAAAGACAGCCGCTTTATCTCCTTTTGGGAGCGGAAGCATGGAGCAAGCGTAGGCTGCGTCGATAAATTCTTCAATCGTTTCGGCCCGATATACTCCGTACTGTTTTGCAATGGCATTAAACACTTGATCCGATCCGGCTAAGGAACCTGTATGCGAAAGGGCAGCTCGTTGTCCTGCATTCGTTTTTCCAACCTTAAAGGCAATTACAGGTTTTTTCTTTTCAGCAGCCAGTTTAAATGCGTTGATTAACTTATTTCCATCCTTAATGCCTTCCATATAGCAAGCGATTACATCTGTATCCGGATCTTCAGCAAGGAATTCAATACAATCCGCCACATCGATATCGCTTTCATTTCCAGTTGCGACAAAATGGCTGAAGCCGATAAAATTTTGTCTAGCGAGCGTAAAAACGTGGGAACCAAATGCTCCGCTTTGACTGACAAAACCAATGTTGCCTTTAAGCGGCGTTTGCTTTTCCAAGATGGTTGAAAAAGTAGCAAATACCTCAGACTTAAGGTTAAACATTCCAAGTGTGTTGGGTCCTAGTATCCTAATCCCGCTTTTCTTTGAAATCGCCGTCATTTCTTCCTGCAGTTTTCTTCCCTCTTCACCAATTTCGGAAAAGCCGGAGCTAAAGATGACCGCTGCCTTAACCCCTTTTTCTGCACATTGTTTTAATACGTTGACTACCAATTTGCTCGGCAGTGAAATGATCGCTAAATCGATATCTTCTACTATGTCTAGAAGGCTGGAATAACACTTCAAACCAGATATTTCGTTGTAATTTGGATTTATCGGAAAAATTTGGCCTTTATAGCCATTTCTTTGTAAATAATTTAAAGGTCTTCCGCCCAATTTATTGCTGTCGGGACTTGCCCCGATAATCGCGATACTCTTGGGTTGAAAAAGAGCCTCTAAACTTTTCTGTGAAGCCATTCGATTACTCCTCTCTATTTGAAATTAATATCCTTATCATTAATACTTGCAATAATCGTGCCAATCTAAATTTCCACTATAAAACCCAGCAAATTCTGATTTTCCACCACAAACTTGTTAGAACTTTTTTAGACGGCACATTTTGTGTTTCATCTTTGAAACATCAAGGTTCCAAAAATAACACGCTCATGTTTTGACAAAAAAGGCACTTGGAATAGAGTGCAATTCCAAGCGCCTTTTCATCATAATTATTGAGCTGTATATCCGCCATCGATAATTAACTCTGAACCAGTTACAAATCGGGACTCATCCGAAGCTAAATAAAGGGCACCATAGGCAATATCAATCGGTTTCCCTAAACACTTCATAGGGATTTTTTCACTCAAAAAGTGTTTGCCGTCTTTGCCGCCCGACATTGCTGTTTCAATGACTCCTGGATGAATGGAATTCACCCGAATAAAGTCCTTAGCTAGTTCCAATGCTGCAGATTTGGTCATTAACCTAACTGCACCCTTTGAGGCATGGTAGGCAGTACTTCCTGGAGTTCCAACCAAGCCTGATCCAGATGAGGTATTGATGATTGATCCTTTACCTGATGTTTTCTTAATTAATGCTGCTCCATACTTCATTCCTAAAAAAGTTCCTGCGGAGTTAACGGATTGAATCTTTAAAAATTCATCCACAGTTGTTTCTGCTAATCCATTTCTGCTTAAAATTGCCGCATTGTTTAAAAGAATGTCCAATTGGCCAAATTCTGCTTCTGTTTTCAAGATGACTTCTTGCCAATCCTCTTCAACAGAGACATCATGCCTGATGCCAATTGCTTCTCCTCCCTGCATTCTAATGGCTTCGACAGTCTTTTGAAGGGCTTCTTCGTTAATATCGGTTACAACTACCTTTGCACCATTTTCAGCAAATAATATGGCTTCCTCTCTACCAATACCATTTGCAGCTCCGGTAATAATTGCGACTTTATTTTCTAATCTTTTTTCTGTCATCGTACCTATCCCCTTCTCATCTTAACTATTAATGGACTATTTTCTAGGCTCTGTTATTACTGAATTTTGATTTTACTGTGTTTGAAAATAAACGGAAAAATTCCGTTTAAATTTGGAAATACCCTTATTTCCTTAAAAATAAAGGAAGTTTTTCCGTTTATTTGATCCAAATCTTTGGATTTTGTCTTATTTAGAGCAGTTAATCGGAATTTCTTCGCTTATATTTGCTTGTTAAGCTGCCTCTTTATACATTAGCCGGAAATTCTCCGCATATGAATTCTCTTACCATACGAAAATCAACAATGAATATTATCAGGGCATCTCTTAAACAGCCATTCGATACATTATTGAGCTGTAAAACCACCGTCTATCACCAACTCTGTACCTGTTACAAAACGGGACTCATCGGAACCTAAATAAAGTGCACCGTATGCAATATCAATTGGTTCCCCCAAATGAGGCCAAGGTGTTTTATCCTTTAAGAAATGTTCACCGTTTTTCGCACCGGACATGTTTGTTTCAATTACGCCAGGATGAATCGAATTCACTCGGATTAAGTCCTTTGCTAGCTCAAGCGCTGCGGATTTGGTCATAAGTCTTACAGCCCCTTTTGAAGCATGATAGGCCGTACTACTGGGACTGCCAACTATTCCGTACATGGATGATGTATTAATAATGGAACCGCCGCCAGTCTTTTTCATTAAATTTGATCCATATTTCATTCCTAAGAAAACACCAGTAGAGTTTATAGATTGGACCTTTTCAAATCTTTCCAAAGAGGTTTCCGCTAAGCCTACCCTTCCTCCGATACCGGCATTATTCATCAGAATATCTAATCCGCCCAGGTTATCCTCGACTATCGACATTACTTCTTGCCAATCCTTTTCTTTAGAAACATCTAGTTTTAAAGAAATGGCCTCTCCTCCGTTCGCCTGGATGATCCCCAATGTTTCCTGAAGCCCAGCCTCATCAATATCCGTTATTACAACCTTTGCCCCATGCTGAGAGAATAAAGCGGCTGTTCCTCTCCCAATTCCATTACCGGCTCCAGTAATCATAGCTATCTTATTTTCTAATCTTTTTAATGACATGCTTCAATCATCCTTTCTATCTATAAAAATCATTTCTTAAGTATTAATTTAAAAATTGGTTAGATTAATAAATAAAAGAGGAGACTAGGAAGAAAACATTCCTAGTCTTGAGTGATAATACTTTTTTACATATTAGCTTCTATTCTATTTTATTAAAAAGGAATTTCTACTCCCTCATCCTTTAACTGCTGCTTAAAATACTTCATCATTTCATCACCTGGATAGCCCTTTTTATTTGCTTCCGCTACCCAATTGACCCATAATTTTTCCGCAGGTGCTTTGAATTTATTTGATTCTTCCTTATTCGGTGTGATTACTTTTCCACCCTTTTCTTTCACTCTATTTTCAAATTCTTTAATGGAATTTTGCATGGAACTCATATAAAGTTGGGACATCAATTCTTGGTGTTTTGGACCTAATTTTTCCACGAATAACGTTTGAAGATCTTTTGGCATCTTGTTGAATACGTTTGCATTTAGGAACAAGCCATTTGAAGAAACCCCTAAATCAATCCTTGTCATATACGGTGCCACTTCATTTAAATTAAACCCAATCGCGCCTGTTGTATTGTAGATAATATCATCAGCCATACCTTTTTCCACGGATTCATATAACTGTGAGTTATCAATAGATACAGGAGCAGCTCCCCACATTTTGATTAATTCATTTCTAGAATATAGACTATTAACTATTTTTCTATTTTTTATATCTTTAACGGTTTCAATAGGATCTGAAGTATATAGCTGTGCTGTATCTGTAGAAGAAGCACCGAGCCAGACAACATCTTTAAATGTATCTTTCATAAATTTCGCGTAAAATTTATTCATTACTTTTATCGCAACTTCAGAGTTAGGAATGGCAAAAGGTAAGTCTCCAATTGATAATGGGAACAAGATATCGTTCTTGTCAGAACTTGCGTATAAAAGTCCCACATCAAACACGTCACCGCTGATATCATCATAACCAGTATCTGGTTTACCTAATGCTGAGCTTGGAAAAACATGAACTTTCACCCTTCCATTTGTTTCCTTTTCAACAAATTCTGCCCAAGGTTCTGCAACTTGTTTCGTATAAGGGTGGGTAGGTGGAGCAAGGTCATTGTAGTTTATTTCAATTACATCTTTACTTGCTTTTGTGGAGCCCTTGGATGATGTTGACGATTCTTTTGCCAGGCCGCAAGCTGTTAAAAGGATTGCTGCCAGTAACATAATGGAGATAATCAAATTTCTTTTTTTCATATACTTTCCCCCTATAAAATAGTTTTATTTATTCCCCTTTTCAGCTAGCACCGATCTTAAAATCGGTATTCCCGCATAAAAAGTATCAACACCTTGAGCACTTGTTATTTTTAAAACTTCCATAATTTCTTCAAATGTCGCCCCTTGTCTTAAGGCACTTTGAATATGGACCCTAGTTCCAACAGCAAATAAATGTGTAGTGGCAATATCAACGGCAATGTAAATAAATTCTTTTAATTTTGGGCTTAGAATGTCATTTTCCCAAGGGTTTGTCAGAAATTGATAATAACTTTCAAAAAACTGCTCATCATTTAATAAGAGCGTGTCTCTGAATGAATGCCAGTAGCCCATCTTTTGAATGAACTTTTCTTTTAACTCCTCCTGATGTGCATCCAATTTTGCATCTGCGAAGGCACCTGTTTCTTCAACTAAAATTGGAACCCCGACCGCACATGTATGCATACCTAGTACACTGACAAGTTTAAAAACTTCTAATATTTCTTTTTCGGTAGCCCCTTGATCAATGGCGTTTTCTATGTGGGTTCTTAATGTGTCCGTGCTTAGATTCGTAGGAGCGGAGCTTAATGCAACGTTTATTAATTCTCTGGACTTGGCATCAAGAATGTTATTTTTGTAGGGAGTCGCTACTAACTTTTTATAAATCTCAAAGAATTCCGGGTCTTTTTCTGCTAAATAACTTAAAGTAGAGTTCCAATATCCTAAGTCTTTTTTGTAAGATGCTTCATGATCCTTCACTAACTCGCTGGTTTTTGTTGTCTCTTGATTAACCAAAATTTTTTATCCTCCTTTGTATTTCAAAATCATTACTTTGTAACTTTTTAATATGCAACTTTTGTGCCACATTTCTTTTTACAAAAAAGTAATCAGGTTCTTATATTCATAGAACCTTGCTATTTCCCCTGATTTTTTTGGTTTCAAGAATAGATGATGGCCTTTTTTACTATTTATTCGTGGAATTTTTATGTTGGGATGTTTTAAAAATGAAACAAATTGTTTCGGCATTGGGACATGGACAGCACTAGATTAAATGGCACTCTCTTTGGTATTGATAATAATACTTTCAAAGTAGTTTTGGCATGCTTATTGCATATTAACAGTTAAGGAGGTGGATTCAGTAAGATAACTAGAATAAACCGAATTTAGCAGGTATAAACCGTAGTTCATGATTTTGTTTAAATTGAGAGAAATATTTCTGTATGACAAATATTTGTAAATATGGAGGAATGTAAATGGTACAAACTTTGGAATTGAGTCAAAAGGTAGTAGAATTTTTAAAAGGTACTAAAAAACTATTTATCAATGGGCAATGGGTTGAATCAGTAAGCGGAAAGACATTTGAAACCAAAAATCCGGCTACCGGCGAAGTTATTACCAACGTATATGAATCCCAAGAAGCAGATATTGATCGGGCAGTAAAAGCTGCACGGGAGGCATTTGACAATGGTCCATGGTCTAAGATATCTGGTTCAGACCGTAGTCGGCTCATTTATAAATTAGCCGACCTAATGGAAGAGAATTTAGAAGAGCTTGCACAACTTGAAACATTAGATAATGGAAAACCTATTAATGAATCTAAATTTTTTGATGTCCCGACGGCCATTGAACACTTCCGATATTATGCCGGCTGGTCAACTAAAATCGTAGGGCAGACCATCCCGGTAAACGGTAATTTTTTCACCTATACTAGGCATGAGCCGGTAGGTGTAGTCGGACAAATTATTCCATGGAACTTTCCACTTTTAATGGCAGCTTGGAAATTAGGGGCTGCACTTGCGACTGGTTGTACTGTTGTATTGAAGCCAGCTGAGCAAACGCCACTTTCAGCCTTGTATTTAGCTAAGTTAATGCAGGAAGCCGGTTTCCCTGATGGAGTGGTCAATATTGTTCCTGGATTTGGACCGACAGCAGGAGAACCCCTGGTAAGGCATGAAATGGTTAACAAAGTCGCCTTTACTGGATCAACAGTAGTGGGAAAACAGATTATGCGACTTGCTTCCGACTCGCTTAAAAGAGTGACATTAGAGCTTGGAGGAAAGTCACCTAATATTATACTTCCTGATGCCGATTTGACAAAAGCCATCCCTGGTTCATTGATGGGAATCATGTTTAACCAGGGACAAGTTTGCACTGCGGGTTCGCGTCTTTTTGTCCAAAAGAAAGCGTATGATAATGTCGTAGCTGACCTTGTCTCTTATTCAAAAAGTATCAAACAGGGCCCAGGGCTTGATACCAATACGCAAATGGGACCACTTGTTACGGAAAAACAGCAAAATCGCGTGATGAGCTATATTGAAAAAGGAAGACAAGAAGGGGCTGAAATGTTAACAGGTGGAAGAAATCCATTCGATAGTGGATACTTTGTTGAACCGACGATATTCTCAGCCGTGCAAGATAATATGACAATTGCACGGGAAGAAATTTTTGGTCCGGTCCTTGTTGCTATGCCGTTTGACGATTTAGACGAAGTGATCAAACGCGCTAATAATACCACTTATGGCCTTGCTGCAGCCGTTTGGACTGAGAATGTTCGCAATGCCCACTATGTAGCTAGTAAACTACAAGCCGGGACGGTCTGGGTCAATAGTTATAATGCTGTAGATGCCGCCGCACCATTTGGTGGATTCAAGCAGTCCGGAATTGGACGTGAAATGGGATCTTATGCGCTTGATGCCTATACTGAAGTAAAAAGTGTTTTTGTTAATATGGATTAAGGTTAGGTTGCTTGAAGTAATCATAATAAGAATCGTTTTGACTTTGACAACAGCTGCGATAAGGGTTCCTACAGCCAAAAGACCATCCATTTGGATGGTCTTCGTTTGCATTGCTACAATATACAAGCTCAAAACACGCCATTTTCATTGGGAGAATTCTCCGGTATGGGCTGACCTACATCCCACAATTCGACGATAGAGTCGTTATGAAAGCGGAATAGATGAACCACAGCCACCCCAAGGTCTTCAGGTTTTTGTTTTATATGGGAGTAAACTACAACCATATCCTCATCTTCAATGACACGTTTTACTTCTAGGCTTTTGTTAGGATTCTGGGCAGCATTCTCTTCCATTGCAAGCATTAGAGTGTCAGCATCTCCACGGAAAAAGGGATTATGATGGCGAAAATCAGGACTAATGTACCTACGGTATGCTTCGCGTACTTCCCCCGCCGCAACCATTTGCAAAAACGAAACAGCATTTTCTTTTAATGATTTCTTCATTGCCCAAATCTTCCTTTCTTTAAAGAGTGTTACTCTTAGACTAACTCTTTGTAATTATACTTTGATTTAATTCTAATGAAAAATTTAAAAGATTGGACCATTTTTTCATTGTTCTTTTTCATCTTTTTTACCTACTTATTTAATTTAGCCCACCAAGAGGAGCTAGGAATGGAGAACTCCCCATCTAATGGTACTGTTTCGCCAATTTTAGGTGCGATTATATTTACTCCTGATTTTTCAGACGCTTTTAATGCTCGTTCTATCGGTTCTGTCCATCCATGGTAAGCAAGGGTAAAGGCTCCCCAGTGAATTAACATCATATTTTTGCCATTTACATCTAAATGAGCTTGAACAGATTGTTCAGGTGTCATATGAACCCAAGACCAACGACGGTCATATTGTCCACCTTCTATTAAAGTAAGATCAAATGGTCCGTATTTTTTTCCAATTTCCTTAAAATGTGTGCCATACCCTCCATCTCCGCTTGTATAGAAACGTGTCTTTTCTCCAAGTATGACCCAACCGCCCCAAAGAGTGGAATTTCTATTTAACGGTCCTCTGCCAGAAAAGTGTTTGGAAGGTGTAAATGCTACCGTTAAGCCTTGAAACTCTGATTCATCCCACCAATTTAATTCTGTTATTTTTACTTTTTTAACTCCCCAATCGATTAAGTGTGCACCTACACCAAGAGGAACGAAAAAATGATTAACCTTGTTCTTTAATTTTTTAATAGATGGATAATCTAAGTGGTCGTAATGATCATGAGTAATAAAAACAGCATCAATTGGCGGCATATCATCAATAAGATGCAGCATATCTTCGCTGTAACGCTTGCTCCCTACGAAAGAAACTGGTGAAGCAACTGGACCGAGCATGGGATCTACAAGTATCTTTTTATTATCGATACTAACTAAAAAAGCAGAATGACCAAACCAAGTTAAACTATCTTTCTCACTTTTAACTTTGTTCCAATCAATTTCGGAAACAGGAATTTGACCTTTAGGATTACGGTCTTTAGCACCTGAAATATTTTCCTCAAGCATGGAGAAATAATCAGCTGCCCCCATATTTAACTTTGTTGGTTTTGGATTGAGAAATTTACCATCAGCATAATTGGCCAATTGACTGAATCGCTCTTTTTGCTTTTTGCTTGGGTTGCTGCCGAAAGCTGGACTTATGTTGATAAACAATAAGATGAAAACGATTAATGAAACTAAAAAAATGAATAAATAAACCATCACCTTTTTCATAACCCCTCCCCACATATTTCATGAAACATTCAATATTTATTTGCTATTTGTTTGATAAAGGATAATCACTTTTTGATACATACTGCATCCAGAGTCCACCATCGTCCAGTTTTTTTATATCCTTTAGGAAGAAATTTACTGGTTGTGGTTTTTTTTGATAAGAGTCCTTTTGCATCTTTATTTGCAACGTAATCAGTTCTAGGAATCGTCGAAATGTTATCTTGTTTTAAATCACATTGATGGCCAAAGGTAAAATGTTCCTCCATGGTTACTCTACCACACATCCATGCTTTACATCCGGATCGTCCGTGAATTTTTTCATAGGGATTAAGTGAAGATGTTATTCTTCAATTTTTTGGTTCTGCGGTCGTTGGGGCAGTGGAATGGTGGTTCAAGAATGGAATGCCTTTGCCAGCTCGTGTTATGGCTGAGCAGACGGGAGCATTGTTGGACAGAAACCTTGAATAATAATGAAATAAAAAAATGTGCCAGGCACCATCTAATTTTTGGACAGTGCCTGGCACTTTTTTGTAATGGAAATAAAGAGGCACACCTGCCTAGGCATGCCAAAAAAATGTTTCCGAGAATACTTGTTATTCATTCTCCATCGTGCTGATATCGATCACAAATCGATACCGTACATCTGAAGATAATACGCGCTCCCAGGCCTCATCAATCTGATTGGCGGAAATAACCTCGATCTCCGGAGCAATCTGGTGTTCAGCACAAAAGTCGAGCATTTCCTGCGTTTCGCGAATTCCACCAATCATCGAGCCAGCATACGACCGGCGATGACCTAATCAACATCTGTTAATCATTATAAATAGAACCAAGATGCTTTCAATGGATAAAAAAACTCATTTCGTTGTTTACTCAACAAATCTATAAAAATTGTTGATTATCATTTTACAATTTTATCAATAAAGATAATCCATTCTATGATATTATTGATTAATGCTCAAAACCATTATAAATTCTTTTGTTAAATTCCATCCAACTTACAAATGTTTGGTGTTTGCTTTTTTACTATTTTTAAAGGAGGTTATTTAATGGAGGTAGGTTTTTTATCGGTTCTTGCTCTAGGATTTGTGCTGGGTATCAAGCACGCAATAGAACCAGACCATGTGATTGCTGTATCTACCATTGCTAGTCAAAGTAAAAAATTATTACGTTCGTCTTTAGCAGGGGTATTCTGGGGGATTGGTCATACTGCTACATTATTTATTATCGGGATTATAATTATTCTGATGAAAGGTGAAATACCTGAAAAATGGGTGATGTCATTAGAATTTTTAGTCGGTATCATGCTTGTTTATCTTGGCGTTTCAACTGTCCTTTCATTTAAGAATATCCACTTACATCAGCATAATCACGATGAAGAAGAGCATAAACATGTCCACTCACATAACTTTAGTGGTAAACATGAACATAAACACAAACATAAAAATGTTTCCTATTTGAAATCCATGGTGATTGGCTTAATTCATGGTCTTGCTGGGAGTGGGGCTATGGTACTTCTGACCATGAGCACTGTTAATAGTGTATGGGAAGCGGCAATCTATATCCTTATATTCGGTGTAGGAACTATCATTGGAATGCTTTTCTTTACCACAATTATAGGAATTCCTTTCGTTTTTAGCTCCAAAAAAGTTGGGCTAAATAAATCACTTACTCAAATAACGGGCTTGATTAGTATATTGTTTGGGATATTTTATATGTACAACCTAGGGGTAACTGAAGGATTATTTAAACTTTGGATACAGTAGTTTCATTGTTAGAGAGATGGATTGGTTTTCCATCTCTCTTCTTTAACTCTACGGAATTGTACGCTAAATAAAAAGCTGCCATAGTGTTCTTAATATCTTTTTCATCTATAGTTAATGTTCATGAGAACTAATATTGTTTACAATTGTATTATATTCTTGGTCACTAATAATCCCTAACACTTTAAAAAAGTAGGAATGTAATAGGATTTTTTTCTTAATGCGTTTAGTTGGAAACACCCTTATCACTCCCTTTATTCTTATATTATTTAATTCCTCTAAAAAGTTTCCTTAATACAAAAAAATTTCCTTAATAAAAACTATTATCTTTATAAATCCATCGAGATACAGGCTGATATTTCAGCCACACAATCCATTCAGAACTCAAAAAATAAAATAATAAAAAAGACCAACGTACACACGTTTGGTCTTTTTGCGATATTTTGTAGAGATCTCTTGTAACCCAACAACGAATCATTTTTCTACTTCATTTTCACCTGCAACAAAACAGATTCCCCACGTGTAACTGAAGTATCATCCGTTTTAGTTAAAGTGTCGACTGCATCAAAGTTTGTAATCACAACTGGCGAGATGATGCTTTCCGCTTTTTCCTTTACCAGCTCCAAATCAAAGGTAACAATCTTGTCACCCGCTTTAACTTGGTCACCTTGTTTTACATGGCCTTCGAAGCCTTCTCCACCCATCGCAACGGTTTCCATTCCGATATGAATGAGGATTTCCAGACCATCTTTGCTGCGAATTCCAACAGCATGATTGGTTGGAAAAATTTGCGCAATCTCACCGTCCAGCGGTGCTACGACTACTCCTTCAGTTGGCTCAACTGCAATCCCGTCACCAATCATTTTTTGGCTGAACACCTGATCAGGAACATCTTCAATTTTGACCACTTTTCCTGTAATCGGAGAAACAAGTGTCATCGTTGTCTCTTTTTTTCCAAATAGCTTTTTAAACATTCTATTTACCTCCTATACGTATGATGCCCGTAGGAAGAGGCGAAAAAGCTTTCCGCTTGATTCGCCTCTTCCTTCATTATTACTGATACGTGTGATTGAGACAAGAGAACCGTCCCCATGCATCATTTTAGTGCAGTTCTGGCCAGTATGCTTTGTTGGCTTCGATTAGGTCGTCTAAGATTTCTTTTGCTACTTTGGCGCTTGGTACTGTTTTTGATAGTGTTAGAGCTTGCCATAGTTTTTGGTAGCTGCCTTCGATATAGGCTTGGACGACTAGTTTTTCTACTGTTACCTGCTGGTACATTAATGCTCTTTGGAATTCAGGAATCTTTCCTTGGCTTAATGGTTCTGGACCGTCGCTGCCGATAATACATGGAACTTCTACCATGGCGTCATCATCAAAGTTGGCAATGGCACCATTGTTTTCGACGATCAATAGCATTCTTTCATGTGTGTTAAAGGCAATGGCACGAGCAAGGTCAACGATAAAGACTGCATGAGCGCCCATTTCAAATTCACAGCCTTCCGCTGTTCCTCTTTCAATGATGTTTCTTGCTGTTGAGAAGACCGTCTTTTCCCTGCCGGCAATGACTTCATTAGCACGGGTGAATTCTGGGTTGGAATGCTCCACCACATAATCAGGATAGAAATAATATTTTAAATAGGTGTTAGGCAAGAATCTTGGATCTACCGCTAACAGATCCTTCGCTTTCTTATGTGTCTCCTGCCAGCTTGCATCCGTATGCTGGGTGTCCACTTCTTTTTGTGTCAGATAGCCATTCTCTGCGACATAATCACGAATTTGTGGCAGATATTCATGTCCTTCTTTGTCTTTTATGCTTGTCCACCAGCCAAAGTGGTTTAATCCGAAATAACGTACTTCCAAGTCCTTTGGCTCTATGCCGATAATGTGCGACATTCTGCGCAGCGTCCCGACAGGCATATCACAAATGTTCAATACCTTGGAATTTGGACGAAGCACGCGGCAAGCTTCCGCTACGATTGCTGCAGGATTGGAATAGTTTAACATCCAAGCATCCGGTGAATATTTTTCCATAATGTCAATCAACTCAATCATGTCACCAATGCTTCTCATTCCATACGCAATCCCGCCAGGTCCGCAGGTTTCTTGGCCGACGACACCATGCTTTAATGGAATCTTTTCGTCTTTTTCGCGCATTTCATATTTTCCAGTACGAATATGGGCAAAACAGAAGTCGATATCGGTGAATGCTTCCTCTGGATCAGTTGTAAAAGAGTATTCAATATCCGGTGCATTTTCTTTCATTACAATGTCCAGCGCTTCCCCTAAAACAGCTTGTCTTTCTCTGTCATTATCATATAATTTTAATTTTCGAAGCGGGAAACGGTCCAGATTATCCAATAGCATCATCACAATACCCGGTGTATAGGTGCTTCCTCCGCCTGCAATTACTACTGAGAATTTCTTCATGTTCTCCATTCCCTTCTATTATCTGTCTTCTCTTTGTTGTTATAGGTTTCAATCTGTTAATGTTTATTCGTTTGTGCTTAATCCTAAGTAGCTGTCTACCGCTTTACGGATGTTCGTTACCTGTAAGCCATAAACAACCTGTACATTTTTATCTTTGATGATAACTCCGCTAGCACCTGTTTCTTTTTTCAACACATCTTCATTTACCCTTTCAGGATGCTCCAGAGTTAAGCGAAGTCGTGTATAACAATTGGTGACTGTATTAATATTGCTTGCTCCACCCAAAGCATCGACGATTACAGTGGCAATTCCGTCATTTCCCTGCGGCACAGGAGTACCAGCAGTTCCTGCACTTTTCTTTGCTTTGTAATCGTTCTTCGAATACAATTTCGTCTCATTACCTTCATCTTCTCTTCCAATCGTTTTGAAGTTAAATTTCACGATCAAGAAGCGGAAGACAACATAATAAATCACAAAGAAGATCAATCCGATTAAAATGTACATTGGCCAGTGTGTCTTTTGAATTCCGAGCGGTAGATTGAACAGTAAGAAGTCAATCATTCCGTTTGGTCCAATCGCACGTACATCAAATAGATGGAACGTTACCATCGCTAAACCGCTTAAACATGCGTGAACCACAAATAGTAATGGTGCAACGAACATAAATGAAAATTCAATTGGTTCTGTGACACCTGCGATAAAAGATGTAACCGCAGCAGGAATCAAAATAGCTTTGACCTTGGCTTTATTTTCTGGCTTCGCAGTGTGGTACATGGCTAAACATGCACCGATTAAACCAAACATTTTGGAAATACCGCGCGCATCCCAAACAACGCTTGGGGAAAGCTCTTTTACGCTTGGATCGGCAATTTCCGCATAATAAATATTTCTTGCCCCTTCGAATACTTTGCCGCCAACTTCAGCACTGCCGCCCAATTCTGTGTATAAGAATGGTGTATAGATAAGGTGGTGAAGACCGGTTGGAATTAACAAACGTTCTAATGCTCCGTATAGGAAAATTCCGAAGCTTCCGCTGTGGTTAATCAGTGTTCCAAGCTTGTTAATGCCCGTTTGGAAATATGGCCAAATAAATGTAAGAGCGATGGATAATAGCACAACGACTGGAATTAGAACGATAAAGACAAATCGTGAACCGCCGTAAATTTGAAAAGCGCCATTGAATTCTGTATCACTAAATTTGTTATGGACCATAGCAGTGATGATACCGAGGATTAGTCCAAGGAACACACCCATGTCGAGGATTTGCACACCTAATACAAGAGTTTGTCCAGTCCCTTGCAAGGTTTCTCCTTCATAAAGAACCCCGCTCAGCTGCATAAATTTATTCATCGCATTGACAAACACCAGGTACCCCAACAATGCGGTAAATCCAGCAACAGCTTTTTCTTTATTCGCTAAACCGACCGTGATCCCGACACAGAAAATAAGTCCCAAGTTACCAAGAATCGAAACCAATGATCCTGTTAAAATTGTTCCAAAACCGGTCGTAATCGGATTATTTAAAAATGGGATGACTTCTAATAGTCTTTGATTGGTTAGTAAATTTCCCAGGGCAATTAAAATACCCGCAATCGGCAAAATAAGTACCGGAATGAACATCGCTTTTGAAAAGCGCTGCATGCCATCCATGACTTTCGCTTTCATTTTGCCTTCCCCTCCTGTATGTGTGTTTTTGTATTCTTTTCGTCGACAGGTTTAGAATACAATGTAACCGTTTCATAGTCGATAGATTCTACAAGATAAAAAACGTGTTTCACATATTGAAACACGTTTCACTCGTTGCTGTCTTTTTTAGTCAAAATCGTTTCAACATACTGCTTGATGATAAATTCAAACATCAGCATAAGACTCGGAAAAAAGCTGTTTGGCAGCATATTTCGATCGTCCAGTTTGCTGTGGTCAATGATTTTAAAATTCAAATCGGAAAGCTCTGCGATCCGATTGTCTGTTTCTTTTGTGAATGACACCGTAAAAATCTGATGCTCTTTGGCTGCTTGTAATTTATCGATAATTAGCTGTGTTTCACCTGATTTGGAAATGACGACTAAGGCCCCGATATCTTCCAAATTATTTTCGAATACGCCAACCGAATCAGTTCCGCTTGCAAAAATTGTTTTTCTGCCCAAAACCAATAATTTTTTATACAAATATTCTGCTGCAATGGCGGAAAATCCGGTGGCGTAAATAAAAATATAGCTTTGCTTAAGGTTTAGTACATTGTGTATAAAGGATTGGAAATCTCCCAGCGAATTATGGTCGAGAAAATCCTTCTCACTAATTTCCAAAAAATCCTCCATCACGCCGCTTTGCGGTAAATCTGCTTTTTTGACAAGCGGCAGAAGCTGATAATACATATCGACAAATCCGGTATAGCCTAATTTTTTGGACAGACGGATGACAGTTGCTGGAGAAGTGAAATTTTCTTTTGCTATTTTCCGTACGCCCATTTGCAAAACAGTGTCGATATTTTCAATGATAAATTGCACAATCTGGACATCTATTTCGGTTAAATTTTTCCCTTGAACAATTTTACTGATATCAATCATATTTTACCCACTCTCACTCGATGAAGCCCTTGCTATCAATAGTTTTCATTATATCGGAATAGGAGTTTTACCACAAACTTATGTCGAAGAAAAACATTTATAGTAAGAAGTTATAAAAAAGAAAATTAACCAAAAATCCAGTTTCGTAAATTATAAGTAAATTTTAAATAGAAACTATTAAAGCCGTTTATAGATACGGTTAATTCATGTTAAGAATTGGAAAATCGCCTCTTTTTTTCCTCAAATGCTTGTATGATAAGACTGTAATAAAAAATGCAACATTCAAGGAGGAAGAAAGATGAAATTCAAAAAATGGTTATTTGCTTTGATGTCAGCATTAATGTTACTCGGAGTTGCAACAGCATGCTCAGATACCAGTTCAAAAACAGATGATACGAACACTGAACAAACCGACGATGGTTCCCAAGATGATGGATCACAAAATGAAGATGGCAAGTCTGGTCAATAAGCAGGAAGAAAAAGATGGAACAAGACGGGTACTTCCGTCTTGTTTGCTATTTTCATATCTTCTTTCTTTTCATATTTCTTTACGTAGGTGTCAGTACTCATAGTACGAACTATAAAAAAACTTAAAAAGGGCTGATACTATGGATAAGACATTATTGATTATTTCATCAGATCATACAGGCCATGGTCATAAAAGTATAACAGAAGCACTGTGTGAAAAGGTCAAATCTTTCAATGGAGTAAAAATTCACGTTGTGGATGGGTTTTCGCTTGGCAAACCATTACTGTCAAAAATCGGTGGAGCTTATGGTCCCCTCACAAGAAATTCCGAAACACTATGGAAAATGATCTGGAAACTATCAGCTGAAAAACCTTCCATCGTAAACCATTTTTTTGAAGGACTTATTAAAGATCATTTTCTTAAAATCCTCGACGAAATAAAGCCCGATATGATTTTATCAGTTCATCCCAATTTTAATGGCTCTATCTTGAGCATCCTAGAGAAGCAAAAGGTAAAGATCCCTTTCATTACCTTAATTGCTGACCTTGTAAACATTTCCCCTCTATGGCTGGATAAGCGGGCAGAAACCATTATTTGTCCCACGTTTGAAGCCCAATTTAAGTGTATTGAATTTGGGATTCCGCTTAAGAAGATAAGGGTAATAGGATTTCCAGTCCGATCTCGCTTTTTCCGAAAGAGCCATCCACAACCTGAACTCTATAGAAAAGAAAATCCCTTAAAATGTTTGATCATGAGCGGCGGTGAAGGTGTAGGAAACATGGAGAATATAGCGAAAAGCCTCCTTAATCATTTCAATTGTACGGTAAAAATTGTAGCGGGAAGAAATGAAAAACTTAAAGCAAAGCTAGCGAGAGCACTTATGCCCCAATATGGTGATCGAGTTGAGATTTATGGGTTCACGAAAAACATTCAAGATTTAATGCTGCAATCTGATATTGCTTTTACCAGGGGAAGCCCCAATGTCATGTTTGAAGCTATTGCTGCCAATACACCGCTTATCATTACAGGGGCTTTGCCAGGTCAAGAAGAGGATAATCCAGCCTTCGCCGAAATCTTCAATTTGGGAGTAGTTTGCAAAAACCCAAAGGAAATTAGACGTACTGTAACGAACCTACTCGAAAATAATGGTGAAAAACTCAACAAAATAATAAACTCCCAAAGAAAATTTATCCATGCAACCGCCGCCGAAGACATCCTGACATTGATATTGAGGCATGGGGACGGTTCTTATGCATCATTTAAACCTGAAGAGCCAACCGAAAAGGACAATTTACAATTCTTAATTTATTCTTAACACCAGTTTCATAAAAACTAGCCGTTTTCCCTTTATAATGGAGGAAACCCCATGTTTGGGTTTTGGATTGAAGTGGGAATTTTACTTATAAGGGGAGCCGAGCATGAGCAAATTCATACATGTCCTTTACGGGTTCGATTGTCGAATCTTCCAGAAAATTAACCGGTATTTTCATCTTTATTTGTTAAACCTCTTTTTTCGAACGATCACACATTTCGGAGGAGCGAGATTTACGATTATCAGCACGATTCTGCTTTTTCTAACTGCATGGTCCAGGGAAACGCGGCTTCTTGCCATTTCCAGTGCTCTTGCTTTGGCATCGAGCCATATCCCGGTCCATCTTGCAAAAGAATTTTTTCCTAGAAAAAGACCTTATATGACGATTGAAAAAACGAATATACTGGAGAATCCCTTACAGGACCATTCCTTCCCTTCGGGTCATACAACCGCCATTTTTGCCGTATTGACTCCCTATATCTTAACGATCCCGACATTTTCTTTGGTTCTGATTCTCGTGGGTGTATGTGTAGGGGTTTCAAGAATTTACTTAGGCCTTCATTATCCATCCGACGTGGTTTTCGGAGCAATCCTTGGAATATTAGCAGGCTGTTTATCCTATTCTTTACTATTAATGTAACAGAAGTGGCATACGCCATACATGTGCATGGCAAAAAGGACTAACCAAGTTAGGTCAGTCCTTTTTGCCTGAGATTCAATCAAAGAAGAAAGGATATTCCCGACTCCTTTTAAATCCCCTGCTTCTTTTGTCTTCGATTCCAAAACATTGTTCAAGAAATTCTACGATTGCCTTGTAGGCAATTTCTTTGTTTTTTAGCTTTGAAATCGTATGGCCTTCATCGTCGAAGCGAATAAAGTCAACAGGGTGTTGTTTTCCCTTCAATTTATTGACGATTTGCTCGGATTCTTTAATATGGACACGAGGGTCACCTTCCCCATGAATCACCAATAACGGAGTGGTTATCCGATTTGCATGATTCAATGGATCAATTTTATCAAAAAAGTCTCCATCTCTTTCAATCGTTCCGTATTCCGCTTCCCTAAGCTTCTTACGCCAAGGATGGGTAGTTTCCAGGAATGTTCTAAGGCTCGACATACCCACAATATCAATCGCGGCAGACCATAGCTGTGGATAGTGGCTGATGGCTGCAAGGACCATAAATCCTCCATAGCTGCCTCCCATTATTCCTATCCTATTAGAATCGATGTTCCCATTCACCTTTAGCCATTCAACTAAAAAAACTATATCCTTCAGAGCATCCATTCTTTTTCGTACATCATCTAATTTCGTGAACGTTTTTCCATAACCTGTACTCCCACGGATATTTGGTGTGCACACCGCATACCCTTTACCGATTAAATATTGTACAACAGGGTTGTAAACAGCACGAGACTGGCTCTCAGGGCCGCCGTGAATGACAATGACTAACGGAAATTTTTCAGTTGTAATCTTTGGTTTATAAAAAAATGCTGGAATTTCAAGATTATCAAATGAGCGATAACTTATAAGCTCTGGCTCAACTAATTTATCTTGCAGTATTGGGGAACGGGAAACATAGGTAAGTCTCTCCGGCTGTATGCTTTCTAAATCTAGCTCCCAAATATCAGATGGATATGCCGGGCCATTAAAAACATAGGCCAATTTCTTGCTATCAGGGGAAAATTTTAAATCTTTTATGATTCCAGTCGGCGTTTTCCACGAATACAGGTAACTTCGGTTGATGTCTAAAAGTACGCCCCTGGATACTCCACCCTCATTTACGCAAAAGGCTAACAAATTTTTATCATTATTCATTTCGAGTTCTTCAAAATCCCAATTTCCTTGCTCTAGCCACACAAAATGCTTGGTTTTTATATGGATAAGTGCTAGCCCGAAAAATTCGCTATCTTTATTAGTTAATACATAGATATGATCCCCATCCTGGTTAAAATGGACTTCTCTGAAACTCGCTTCTCCTTTATGCTCTGTTATCCAATCAACAGACCCTGTTGCCAGATCGAGTACGCCTAAATCATTATCCAGGGGAGAATTTGTCTTTTGGACTAATAATGATTTCCCATCAGGAGACCATTCCACTGCTGTAAAAAGGCCATCTCCAGTTAACAAAGGATGAAATTCCAGTGTTTCTAGACTTTGAATATAAATATCAAAAAATGCTAGATTTCGGCGATTGCTTGACCAGACAATCCATTTTCCATCCGGGGAGCTGCCTCCATATCGATGAACATGATTTGGTGATTTTGTCAGTCCGATTAGTTTCCCATCCTCCTTGAGTAAGAACAACTGCTGATTTTCATTTCCGCCCACATCCATCCCAATAATCCGGTCAGAAGTGCCCTTAACAAGTCCAACAAAGGTAATTCTTTCTTTTGTAAAAGAAATTTGAGCAGGCCATTCTTCCCCACGATTGAGTTCCCAAACCTGTGGTATGCCCGTATAATCGGCAATAAAGCTAAGCTTTTGACCATCAGGGGTATAAACAGGATTCTTCGCATAGCGAACATGCAAATAAGGGTCTATACTCTCTTTAAACAAGAACATCCCTCCCATTCATTTAAGGGATTTTAGTAAAGGGCCATTTTCAGCCATCCAATCCATTATATTTAAGGACAATGGAAGTTATTCTTGAAGAAACAGAGGAGCGGGTTGTTTTAGTCAGCTTGTAAAAAAAGACTTTAATCTATAAGAATGCGACTCTTTATTTACAAAAACGATAACTTTTGTAAGCGCCAATATGTCTGAATCATTTTAAAAAACTTGCTATTCGGTAAAAATCACCATTTGGAAAATATTATGATACTCTTAACAAGGAATCTTTATTCCATTTTGTTTTTTAAATGGAGGGTGCAATGTTAAATATCTTAGATAAATGGTCTAATCATTATAAATTTTACCGATATGCTTTTTTTATATTTTTATTATTGAGTTTATTCATCACCATTGTCTTCCATAATGATAATTTTTTTATTCTTTATAATATTTCTGTCATTTTTTTAGGTTTTGGATTTTATAATAAACCTGTATATTTGGTTGTTTTTACCATTTTAGTAACTACTTCAAGATTTCAATTCGTCCCGCGTGCAGAAGAGAGTCTCTTTTTTATTTATCTAGTGAGCTATCTATTTATGACGTTTATTTCAGCAGCTATGATAACCTATGTTCAAAGAGTGAAACAAAAGAGTCTAGATATAATTACCTCTCTCGTCAAGGCTCTGGATTCTAGAGACCCTTATACTTATGACCATTCTGAAAATGTATCGAGATACGCTATGCAAATAGCAGAAAAGATGAATCTTTCTAAGGATGTTTGTCAGATCATTCGCACAGGGGGATTATTGCACGATATTGGAAAGATTGGTATCCCTGAACAAATCTTGACCAAGCCAATGGAATTAACAGACGACGAATATAAGATTATAAAGTCACACCCAGTCATTGGATATGATATGCTTAAACACGTTAAGCGTTTTGAGAAAAACGGTACTTTAGATATTGTTTTATATCACCATGAAAGATTTGACGGCAATGGTTACCCAGCCGGATTAAAAGGCAATGAAATCCCTTTATACGCTCGAATAATCGCAGTTGCTGATACTTTTGATGCCATGATGTCCCGACGTGTTTATAGGAATGAGTTTGATTTAGAACACACTCTTCATGTAATCCGGCAAAATAAAGGGACGCAATTTGATCCTCAAGTAGTTGATGCGTTTCTTAGTTTGTTTAACAAACAAAAAATGGAAACTATGAAGCTAACGACTCTAGTTAAATCACCATGAACCGAAAAGGAAGCCACTTTATTAATAGTGGCTTCCTTTTCGGTCTTTCCTCCACAAGCTCGACGCCATTTTCCTTTCGAAAACTTTGATAATGGAAGATACGTAAGTTAATAAACAATCAGTCTGTCACTTTAAAATCGCCCGAACTTGTTCTTGCAGTTAACTTTAAATTACCGTCTCCGATCTGGCCAACAATCCGATGTTCCGATTTTTCGGAGTAATTCATTTTATCTATATTCGCTGTTCCGTCACCTGAACTACTTTTGTAATCAACTTTCATTGAATTGGCGGGGTTTGTGAAACTTACGTCGATATCTCCACTGCTCGATTCCAACGCTACATTCCCTTTCATTTCTTTCGTTTTTACAAAAATATCACCAGAAGAGGTATTCATTTTGATATTTTCCGAAACGAGATAATCAGAAACAATGTCACCGCTGCTAGTAAATAATTCTACCTCCTTGGCTTCATGATCGTTTATCCTTATATCTCCACTACTTGATTCAATACTTAGTCGATTTGCACGATTATCCTTTGCAATGATATCTCCACTTGAAGCTTTAAGTGTGAGAGTGTCCTCAATCGCTGCATCTCTGACATCTATATCACCCGATTGTGTCTCGATTGCTAATTTTTTGGCTTCCATTTTATCTAGGGAAATATCAGCTGATGCTGCGGCTATTTCAATAGAATGATAAACTTTTTCAGGTACTTTGACATTAAGGCTTACTTTTGTAAAATTGAACATCATAAATTGAAACTTATTTTCCTTTTCCATAGTGATTGTAACTGTATCACCATCTTCGTCAATATCTAACTTATATAAATCTTTACTCTTTTTCCCTACCTTTCCTGAAAAATCAGCTTCAATCTTATTTCCACTCGTAGGCTGAACCTTTACATCCACCGTTGGAGAGTCAATGATAATATTACTAATGTCTTTTGCTGAAACATCTTTCTTTTCATGAACATCTACAGAACTGAATGTAAATGCCTCTACGCCTGATGTGTTGATCGACATAATCACACCTATTACTCCAACAATCACAAGTGCTAACGCTGTATACATTATTTTTCTCATTTTTTATTCTCCTTTTATTAATTTCATATTCCAATTGACATACTTACTAAATATCAGAAATAATCTTTTTCCTGCTTGGAACAACCCTGCCCCAATCGCAAGTCCGATTCCACAAAGAATAATGGATAGAAATAATTCAAAAGTCGTAAAGCCCCCAATAAACACCTGGGTAAAGACAAAAAGTGGTGAGACCACAAAGCAAGCAGATACAATCCAAAAAGACAGATAAACCGCAAAAATGGCAATCAATGGACCTAACACAAAAATAAAATTAAAGAAAAATAAACTGATGGATGCTAAAATGATTCGACCTATATTTCGGTAAGAATCATTTTCTATACTTATCGGCGGCGGGTAGTCGTCTGCGAATGTTACAGATAAATTGGTATCACCTTTCCGATTTTCTTTTGCTACTACCATTAAATCCTCATACAGTTCGATTAGCTTTTGGCGATCCTCTGCTGGCAGCCCTTTTAATCGTTCCTGCAGTTCATGCAACATATCTTCGTTTTTCATGTCCTTCGTCCCCTTCTGTAACCCTATGACCAAATTATATAAAGAAAAAGTCATATGACTGGAGTGAAGGTAGTCATCAAATTCTAATCAATTCCTTATTACCTGTTGATTTACTCTCAATGTCTTAACATTTATTTATTTTAAGACTGTTAGATTTACCCAATTTCTTGTAATATAGGAAAAGGTAGGTAAAAAGCAGCAGAGGTTGAGGTGTGCGATGAAAAAAACAGACCATGATTGGATCTGGGTGGATTGGTTTATTTTTTTCTTAAGATTATGCTGGTATCTTTCCGGCATACTTTACTTCTATCTTCATATGGAAGATTTAGGAGGAAAATCTTTTTTCCTTTTTGTAGGTATTTTAACAGTTTCCTATATTGTGCCTCATATTTTTTGGAGGCCCGGATACAAGGATCCTGTCTTCTATCCAATTGCAGAGCTAATCGTTGCAGGTGGAGCTTCCATCTATTTCAATATTGTCTCACAGCTTGATCTTGGCGCCTCCATGGTCCTCATGCCCATATTGATGATTGGTTTCCTAGCTACAAAACAGACTGCCAAATGGACCTATCCTTTGTTTTTTCTTGGATTGCCGATACCAAGGCTATGGACAATGGATACAGTCGATTATTTTCTGCAATACATCGATATCTTTATCTTTTTCGGCTTTGGTGCTTGTTTTAACTACGTTATTCAATCACGTCAAAAGACAAAACGAATCATTGAGGAAAATCATAAACAATATCAATTAATTCAAGAACAGTATCGGGTGCTTCAGCAATATGCGGAGCAAATTGAGAAAGTAACGCTGCTCCAAGAACGGAATCGGCTTGCTCAAGAGCTGCACGATACGATTGGTCATCACTTTACCTCCGTAACGGTTGGGCTTGATGCCATTTCCTATTTACTTGAAACAGATGTTGATAAAGCTAAACAAAAAATTGAAATGCTAGCAAACGTTTCCCGTAAAGGCTTAGAGGACATTAGAAAAAACATTCATCAAATTGCCCCAGCTGAAAATGATGAACCTCTGTCATTTTTATTACATCAGATCGCTGATAATTTTAAAAAAAATACAGATACCGATGTCCAGTTCCATATGAAAGGGAAAGAATTTTCTATTTCTAAAAATATTAAACTCGTGTTTATCCGTTGCCTGCAAGAGGCGCTTACAAATGCCAAAAGACATGGTGGTGCATCAGAAATTATCATAGATTACATTTTTAGTAACTCGGAAATTGTTTTAATAATCGAAAATAATGGAACCCCTATTGATGCCTTGCATCCGGGGTTCGGCATAACAGCTATGAAAGAACGGATCGGGGAGTTACAAGGAAATCTCGAAATTTCAAGCGGGGAACATTGTGGAGTGAAGCTGACGATTACAGTACCGATAAAAGGAGTTGCCTAAGTGAGTGTTATAAGATTATTAATAGCGGATGATCAAGAACTTATTCGTGAGAGCTTGTCAATCGTGCTGGATATGGATGATGAAATTGAAATCGTCGGTTTGGCAGAAAATGGTGCAGAAGCCATTGAGTTATGTGAACAGCATAAACCCAACACGATTTTAATGGATATAAATATGCCGGTAATGGACGGGATTTCTGCGACGAAAATCATCAAACAGCGCTGGCCTGATATAAAGATCATTATTTTAACAACCTTCCAAGAAGTAAATCATGTGATTGACTCTTTGACGCTAGGGGCAGAAGGTTATTTGTTGAAGGCTATTCACCCTAAAGATTTGCTTGCAGGTATTAAACTTATCCATAAAGGCGGCACCCTCCTCCCACAGGATCTAGCCAAATTGCTTGTTCAGCAAATCAATAGCCCTGAAACTCAGTCCCTGCAAGGAAACAAGAATCAATACGACCTGACTGAACGTGAAGAAGAAGTACTAAAATGCATTGCCCAAGGACTAAGCAATAAACTAATTGCGGAAAGACTGTTTTTATCTGAAGGAACGGTTAAAAACTATATTTCCAGTATCTACCATAAACTAGACGTGAAGGACCGGTTTCAAGCAGCGGTAAAGGCACAACAAGAAGGGTTAATTTAAGAGTATTTTAGGTTACGATAAAGTGAGTGAAAAATTATGCTGAATGCAGGTCCTCTTGGTGAACAGTTTATTATGAATTTAGTGTTATAAATCAGTGAAAAAATTATGGCCGAACCCTTAGAGTTTCGGCATTTTTTATCAAACTAAAAATTATGTGTTAACTAAGACTCCTTATGAAAACATCAAATGAGCAGAAAAAATAACTGTCGTTACTGTCATCATACTGAATATGGTAGACAACAAAACGGCTTGAGCTGCATATTCAGGATGGTTTCCATATTCCAGTGCAAACAGCGAACTATTTCTTGAAGTTGGAAAAGAGCTCGCAATAAACAATGACTGTGCTGTAATACCGTCCAGCTTCAATGTTAAGATGATGATCAATGCCATACACGGTGAAAAAATGAGACGTCCGATCAGGCTTAGAACTAAAGGCAGCGAAAAGCTGCTTATTTTCAGGAATGCGCTTTGTGCGCCAAGAGTAACAAGTGCGATTGCTATAAATGCGTTTGAAGTATTTTCAATAGGGGTCCAGATGAATTCTGGAATTTTTATTGATACTGCATTGAGAAAGACCCCAAACAAAAAAGCGTAGAATACAGGGTTTTTCAAAAATGCTTTGAACGCCTGGAATTTTGCCTTATCAACAGAAACAGAATTAAATAATCCATATGTATAAGTTAAGAGGTTTTGAAATATCATCACCACAACTTGGATCGATAGACCAAGAGGATTTTGCTGAAAAACAACCTGGCTAACTGGTAATCCATAATTACCCGAATTCACTAGTACCACACTGTTTTTAAAAGTGGATGAAAGGCTGCTCTCAAATTTCGCCATTTTTGATATGCCTGTGCTGAAAACCATTAAACAAAGACTTTGTAAGACTAGGAAACTAAGAATTTGCAGGAGTGTATCCCCTCTAATTTTACTCTGATAGACATTGCTAAAACTCACAGCAGGCATGAGGAAATACGTATTTAATTTCGATAAGGTATGCATATCGAATTTAAATTTTCTATGAAGAAAAGCCCCAGCTCCAATAAGGGCAAATATGGGTAAAATAACATACAAAGTGATGTGAAATAAAATGCTCATAAAATAATCCTCTCCATTTAAAGAATGATATCTGTAAATTAACTATTAAGATTCAAATATTTGTATAAAAATGGAATAACCATTGTTATATTCAATTGTTAATGCTAGATCGTACGGTCCATTGCTTTCATCATAAATCTGCTTGATGCCGTTGACCGGTAAGCAAAAATATTTTCCTGTAATTGGTTCACTCGCCGTTATTCTTCCGGATTGAATATGAATTTTTGAGCTTGTAATGTAACTCATAAAACTAAATCCAACTGTCCCCACGATCTCATCCGTCAAGATTGCCTCGATATCTTTCCCTTCTTGCTCCGTTATAAATGTAATAAGTTTCTTTGAATTGTTCTCCAATTACTCTCACCCCTTATCCATTTCATTTTAAAAACAATATCCAAATAGTTGAAATACAAATAAATTATCGACCTTCATTCAAAAAAGGAATGACACCGATTCCTGTTTGGCACCAATGAAAAAAGCCAGACGAACAGCCTGGCACAGTTTCAATGACCTTTTTTCGCGGAATTTCCATTTAATTGGATATACTTTCCGATTTGTTATGGTTACTTTCCAGATTTGATCCGATACTTTCCACTTTGATCATTTTACTTCCACTTTTTCACGAAATACTTGCCAAAATCACCATTTTACTTTCCTACCCATATTTTACGTGGTATTTCACACAAAAAAGCCAGGCGCCCAGCCTGGCTCAGGTAATTTTCAATGACCTTTTTGAAAATTTTCCATTTATTTGGATATACTTTCCGATTTGGTGTGGTTACTTTCCAAATTTGAGCCGATACTTTCCACTTTTATCATTTTACTTCCACTTTTTCACGAAATACTTTCCAAAAACACCATTTTACTTTCCTACCCATATTTTACGTGGTATTTCACACAAAAAAGCCAGGCGCACAGCCTGGCTCAGGTAATTTTCAATGACCTTTTTTGAGGAATTTCCATTTATTTGGATATACTTTCCGATTTGGGGTGGTTACTTCTAAATCCGAACTGATACTTTCCACTTTGATCATTTTACTTCCACTTTTTCACGAAATACTTTCCAAAATCACCATTTTACTTTCCTACCACATATTTCATGCGGAATTTTACGTTAAAAATAGCGTGAGCATTTGCCCACGCTTTTTTAAATAGAAGATTTAAAATCCAATTTTTTCACAAACTCTACAAACTCTTTAATTACTTTGGTCTCAAGAGATTTTTCATGATAGAACATCCATGTTTTTCTTACAATAGGATCCCCTTTTTTATTTTTTAGAATGATCCGGTTAAGGTGTTGATGCTCCTGAATAAGAACACTAGGAAGGATTCCGTATCCCAATCCGTTTAATACCATTTCTTTGCATGTATCGGCTTTATCCACTTCCATGCCTATAAAAGGCGGCTGTGAAAATTCTCCACTCCACCAATTATCAATCATAGTCTTTAATAAGGCATCTGTTTCATATTCAATTCTCGGCAGTTGAGGCAAGTCACGAAGTTCAATTTTTTCTAATGAAGTCACACAGAGATTTTCTTCAAAGAGTAGTATTTTTGAATCTGGCCATTGATAGTCCCCACGGACCATTCCAATATGAACATCTCGATTATATACAAGATTAAACACATCCCTGCTCCATCCCGTGGTAACTTTATAATTTACTTTTGGGAACTGTTCACGAAAAAGCTTTAAAAGGTGTGGCAGCTTGTGCCTGGTTATGTAATTAGAAACCCCTAACCGTAAGGTTCCGCTAACCTCTTCTCCCATATCTATTACTGTATCTTTAATCTGTTGGAGACGACCCAGCATTTCATCCGCACATTGAGCTAAATATTCTCCTTGGGGTGTAAAGTGAACACCTTTCGTTCCCCGTTTGACAATTTCGACTTGATATTCTTTTTCTATTTGTTGAATTTTTTTCGTTAATGATGGTTGGGATATATATAAACTCTCAGCCGTTTTCGTGATATTCTTTTTTTCGTATAGAACCTTTAAGATTATCCAGTCCTGTTCATCCATTATCTCTATTACCTCTTATTTCCAAAATCATTAAATCACTATTAATATTACCATATTAAAAATAAGGAAAATAAGATATTTTATTATTTGTAAACTAAACAAGGACCCATCTTCATGATGAGTCCCAAATCGGTATATTTAAAAATCAAAATTGTCTGGGTCTGGACCGACACGGTGATTCTGGTTCAAGCCATCAATTCGTTTCATGTCTTCTTCTGTTAACATAAAATCGAATACTGACGCGTTTTCAACAATGCGATGTTCTTTTGTTGATTTTGGAATCGTCACAACGCCATTCTGTAAATCCCAGCGTAAAATCACTTGTGCAACTGATTTTTTATACTTATCAGCGATTTCTTTCAGCACATAGTTATCCAGTAATTGGCCTTGCATGAGCGGAGACCAAGCCTCCAGCTGAATGCCTTGTTCCACGCAAAACGCTTGAAGCTCTTTTTGAGTCAAACGCGGATGGTACTCCACTTGGTTCACCATGGGGATGATTTCCGCGCCTTTCATTAATTCCTCTAGATGATGAACGTGAAAATTACTTACTCCGATTGCTCTGACTCTGCCTTCTTTATAAAGAGTCTCTAAAGCTTTCCAAGACTCTCTATATTTACCTTCTACAGGCCAGTGAATGAGGAATAAATCCAGGTATTCTAAACCGAGTTTATTTAAGCTTTTTTCGTAGGCTGCGATTGTTGAGTCATACCCTAAATCAGCATTCCAAACCTTCGAGGTTACAAATAAGTCTTCTCTGGCAATGCCTGCCTCTTTCAAACCTTCCCTGATACCTTGTCCGACTCCTTCTTCATTTCCGTAAATAGCTGCTGTATCAATGCTGCGATACCCATGCTTAATCGCTGTTTTTACTGCCTCAACCAGTTCCGGACCTTCTTCTACTTTAAACACTCCGATGCCAAACCAAGGCATTTGTACGCCGTTCTTTAAAGTTGTTGTAGCTTTTAAATTTTTTGCTGTCATAAGAAATTACCTCCTAATTGTATTGAAAAAATTGTTTTCGATTTGTGTCAGCTGTTTTTTCATCTTTGCGCTCCAGAGCTCTGCTCCAGCCTGTTAAAATCACTGCTCCTGCTACCATCAATGCCCCTATCCAAGGCGTATGAATGAGCCCGATTGAATCCGTTATTACCCCACCTAAGTATGAACCAATTGCGATTCCTGCGTTAAATGCGGCAATGTTAATGGCAGAAGCAACATCTACTGCACTCGGTACAAAACGTTCAGCCAACATTACGACATAGACCTGAAGTCCAGGCACATTCATAAAAGCTAATAAGCCCATCAGGATGATGGTTATGAGGGCAGCAGTCTTATATGGTGCAGTGAACGTTAAGATAAATAGAACGATGGCTTGTAGGATAAACATATAAAATAATGCGGCAATCGGCTTTCGGTTTGCTGCCTTCCCGCCAATAACATTTCCGATTGCAATTGCAACACCGTATACAAGCAAAATCACAGCAACTGTTCCTTCTTTAAAGCCTGTTATTTCTTGAAGCAGTGGAGATAAATACGTAAAGACAACGAACGTCCCACCATATCCTAATGCTGTAATCGCAAATAAAAGTACTAATCGGCCATTTGACAATAATTTGAACTGATCGCGAAATGCTGTACGAACGCCTTTACGTAACTGAGATGGAACAAGGATGCTAGTAGCAATAAAAGCAATGATTCCAACTGCCACTATTACCATAAATGAGGTTCTCCACCCAAATTCTTGGCCGATGAACGTACCGAAAGGAACACCTGTAATGGTAGCGACTGTGAGCCCTGTAAACATAATGGCAATAGCGCTTGCCCTGCGGTTTTCAGGTACTAAATCGGCGGCAATAGTAGATCCAATCGACATGAACACCCCATGTGAAAATGCGGAAAGAACACGGGCAACTAATAAAACACCTATACTTTCAGCACCGGCTGCAATGCTGTTGCCTATAATAAAAACAATCATGATCCAAAGTAATAAAGACTTTCGTGACATACTAGATGTAAAAGACGTTAGGATCGGCGCCCCAAATGTTACCCCTAATGCATATAAAGAAACTGTTAATCCAGCTGTTGTAACCGAGATTTGTAAATCTTTCGCAATCAGCGGCAATAAACCTACACTGATAAATTCTGTTGTTCCAATTGCAAATGCGCTCACTGCCAATGCCAAGAGCGCTAATGTACTCTTTTTTTTATCAAAGGACATAATATGGTTCCCCTCCTGAACACAGTATGGTTGTATTATTTAATCTGCTAGCAGATACATATTGAATATGTTGAAGTTTGACCGGCACATGTTATTATGGAACATATCAGTCTAATAGAAAAGAACGTACTTTAAAGTGCCATAGGCACCAAAGAGTGCGATAGGTACTTTTTAGTACCTATGAAATTGGAGGTACACCATGAATAATAAGAAGTATAATATTGCCGTTGAAGCCACATTGGAAGTTATTGGAGGAAAATGGAAGTGTGTCATCCTTTGCCATCTTACACACGGCAAAAAACGTACAAGCGAATTAAAACGCCTGATGCCAAATATTACACAAAAAATGTTAACGCAGCAATTACGTGAACTGGAGGATGACGGGGTCATAGACCGAATCGTCCATAATCAAGTACCACCGAAAGTGGAATATGAACTTAGTGATTATGGATTAAGTCTGAAAGGTATACTTGATTCATTATGTGCTTGGGGAGAAAACCATATTACAAAGGTTTATGGGGACAAATTCGCCGTTTTGGAGGAAAATGTACTTAATGATCATTTAAGGTAAGATGATTTTTTTGAAAGGAAATTCGGTTCAAAAGACTTACGATACTTGGTTTATGTATCACATATTTCAAATAAAAAGCCAGGATTTCTGAACTGACCTATTAAAATGAGACAACGAAAAAGCACCAATTTATGCTGCCTGTTCCCTAAACTCAATAGGGGACAGGTAGTTTAATTTTGCCTGAAGTCGTGTTTGATTATAATGATTGATGAACTTCTCAACTCTTTCGATTACAATAGAATTTGTAAGAAACTCTCTTCCTTGAGAGTAGAATTCTTCCGACTTTATGGTGGAGTGGAAGGATTCAATAACGGCATTATCCAAGCAATTGCCTTTCCTGGACATGCTTGTGGTAATGCCTTTTTCTTTTGCTATTCTTTGAAATGAATGGGACGTATACTGAGCTCCCTGATCGCTATGTAATATTAAGCCACTCGTATCACGGCCTTCTACAGCGTCTTTTAATGTGTTTACCACTAAAGACACATCTTGGCTGGTACTAATTCGGTATGCGATTATTTCATTATTAAATAAATCCATGATTGTACTTAAATACAACATAGATTGGCCGAATGGCAGATAAGTAATATCTGTAACCCATTTTTCATTTGGTTTAGAAGAAGTAAAATTTCTATTTAAATGGTTAGGGACTACTATCTTAATTTCTCCAGCTATATTATTCTTACGTTTAGGCTTCACCTGGCATTGGAGATTATATTTTTGCATAATACGTTGGACAGTATTTCGGTTAACTTTCCTTTTATAATCACGTAATAACCAGGCTTTAACTGTCCGATGACCAATTAAAAATTTATGACGTTTACAAATTTCAGTGATTTGTATTTCGAGTTCAGTTTTACCTTTTGGACCTTGATTCCTCCATCTATAGTAAGTTGATTTCGGGATACCTAGGCACCTACAAAGAAAGGTTACAGAATATTTTTCCTTTAATTTTTCAACTAAGGTAACTACAGCTTCTGGAACCAACTCCTCTCGATTTCTTGGTACTTTTTTAAAATTTCTAATTGTGCCTTTAAATACTCATTTTCTCTCTTTAATTTTTCCATATCAGATAATTCTTCGGGACCCTTCCCATAACTGTACTGTTTACCAATCCCCTGTGCCAAACGATATTTTTGTCCTTCACGATACCACTGCATCCACCTTTTGACCTGAGTAACATTTGTTATTCCAAATTTGTCCATAATCTCACGGTTTGAATACTCACCACTTAATTTCATCTCAATAACAGCCATTTTAACTTCTTCTGAGTAAGCATTTTTCTTCCCCATAAGAAAACACCTCCTGAGTTACGTATTATTTAAATACGATCCAGGGGGTGCTTTTTCCTTTGTCTTATTTAACTAGGTCTCTTCATTCCTCCTGGCTTTTTATTTTAATAGTATTCAGAAAAAAGTGATGTACCGAAATCTAGCTTTAATGAAATAAATTGAAGGGATGGGATTATTTTTATTGCATGCGAAGCAATTCAATATATAAATTTCCTTTTGTCCCCATTACAGCATATGAAATGTCATTAACAGCAAGTTTTCTCCTTTTAAGCTCAGTCATTATCCATTCTTCGTCATAGCCGTTTTCGGTTAAATTTGCATATAAGATTTCCCCATCATAGATCATCTCATTAGATAACTGTAATTAAAAAAATAAACAACAGAATACAAAAGGGTTCTCCCCATGTTTATATGTAATTAACGAGTGTTATGGGAATAAACTGATGCATGTGTTGGCAGTATGTTTATAAATCTTTATGAATCATTACATAGAAGCTAACCTGAATAAACACTAATATTTATTCATATTCGAAAAGCGAAGCTTACTGAACTAACGGGAAATTTAGTTCAATAAGCATTCATACTATTTTTAGGAATTAATGTTATTATATAGGAAACACAAGGCTATAAGGGGTAAACGCTTTATTGTGGAATTAATGAACTTAAAGATAGTGAACAAAAAATTCAAGGGGGAGTATTAGATTGAAAAGAACGAGGAAGATTTTTCGCGTCACTCTACTGGTGTTATTAGTAGGAATAATAATTGTCCCGATAATCACAATCCAAACAAATAAATTTATCTACAAAAATAGAGTATCTAATTACCTAGTTGAAGAGGAAGGCATTGATAGAGACGATATAGAATCTATTAAAGGAAAATGGGGTTTTAAACTCCCGTCATATTATGTAATTGTAACTTTTAAAAATGAGCCACAAGTTGAGTATATATACTTTGCACAAGATAATGATGTATTTCAATCTAATTACAAACTCAACGAACAAGGACAGAAAGAAGGTATTAAAGAGGAAGATTTAAAGAATCTTAATCCCCGTTATTAAACTAAAGGGTGCGATTGTTGAATATGTTAATGGATTTTAGTGGTTAAATTTATAAGGAAAGATTGTTTAATTTATAGGGGGTGTTTAAATGCAAGACAACAAAGAAACTCCTGAACAAAAAAGAGAGATATTAAGACAACAAGAATTAAAAGGTAATCCAACAGGCAATCTGAACGATGCTTTTAACAGAGCAAACAATGGCAGTCTTGTTGATTTGGTTGGTAGTTTGGGATGGAAAGGTACTGGAATACTTATTCTTGTAATAATATTAGGGATTATAATATATTCCGTCTTTTTTTACTAACGGGGTGCATTACTTAAAGTTCCGGCTGCGGTTACAGCCGGCTTTTTTTCTTCAACTAAAGAGCAGTTTAGTTAAACAAAGAATCGAGGTATAAGGGCTACAAATGTAGCCCTTATTTGGTTATTGTTTTAACAATTTTTGATAAGCGTTTAAGACCATCCTCGATATTCGGAAGAGAAGCAAATGAATAGGAGATTCGCAGATATTGTTCAGCTTGATTATCATAAACATTTCCTGGATTCAGTAGTATTCCTTCTGAAAGTGCAACTTCAAATAATTTTCTCATAGAGAGTGTCGGTAACAAACGCAACCAAATATAAAATCCTCCAATTGGTTTTTCCCAAACTGCAATATCAGAAAAATACTTATTCAAAATATCTAAAGTAAAATCTCTTCGAGTTTTTAGTTGTTCTCTTACATCATTAAGATGTGTAGAGTAAAGTCCACTGGAGAACCATTCTACTGCTGCCCACTGTGATAAAGAGCTAGAACCATAGTCGGTTTGCATTTTAATATCAGCTAAGTGCTCAACTACTGGTTCTGGACCAACAATCCATCCAATACGAAGACCAGGACTTAAAGATTTAGATAAACTTCCCAAATAAAGGACAAGTCCATGTTTGTCAAAAGCCTTAATTGGTTTTGGTGAATGTTCATCAAACCATAATTCTCGGTAGACATCATCTTCAATCAAGGGTAGTTGTTCTTGTTGACAATTATCCAGCAATTGTTTCCGTCTTTCAACAGTCATTAAGGTACCAGTTGGATTATGAAATGAAGGAATAGTATAGAGTAAAGCAGCTTTCTGTTGTTTTTTATATTGTTGAATCAGATTGGCTTGAATACCTTCTTTATCCAGTGGGATGCCCGTTAAACGCATACCCGCTGACTGGAAGACATTTAAAGAATGAAGATATGATGGCTTTTCTGTTAATACGGTAGAACCCCTATGCAATAAACCGACACTAATAAGCTGTAGAGCTTGTAATGCTCCTGATACGATTAAAATGGAAGAAGGAGAAGCAGAAATCCCAATTGTATTTAAATAGTTGCTTATCTGTTCTCTTAAGGGGAGCAACCCCTTAGGCTCTTCATATCCGTAAGAAATTTCCTTATACGACAATTGATGAAATATTTCTTTCATCATTGTACTCGGAATAAGATTTGGTGATAATTCTCCAGTTCCGAGGCGAATTATACCAGGAATAAATTCTGCTTGATTTATTTCTTGATTCGTTGGCAAGTTGGGCTTGTGATTTCCTACCTTTACATATGAATTCCAATCGGGGGGAGGGTTAGTCGCTAACAAGTTCCAAGTATTGTTTACCACTCTGGTTCCACTGCCGCTTTTTCCTTCAATAAGTCCTTCAGCTATTAATTCATCATATGCAGTTACAACTGTACTTCTATTTACTTCGAACTCTTTTGCTAAAGTACGTTGGGGAGGGAGCCTATATCCTATTGTCCATTCACCATTTGATATTTTTTCTTTAATATAATCAGTTATCTGCTTATGTAATGGTACTGAAGATGATTTATTTGGTTTCCAATCGGTTGTAAACATCAAAAAGTTCTCCTTTTTGTAAACTATTATATTACTTGGTTGGTTTGGTTTCCACCCAATTGGTAGGAGACAAAGACAACATTTCAACTACAATTGACTTTGGAGCATAAAAAGAAAGGGGAATTTTTGATGTTCGAACCATTTATTCATGGGTTTATTCTTGCAATTGGATTAATTCTACCACTGGGTGTCCAAAATGTTTTTATTTTTAACCAAGGGGCACTACAACCACGATATATGAATGTTTTACCCGTGGTTATAACAGCTTCCCTTTGCGACACCCTGTTAATTTCAATATCTGTTCTAGGCGTTTCCTTACTGATTTTAAGTTCCTTTTGGATGAAAGTCATTTTAATCACAGGAGGGGTTATTTTTTTAGTGTATATGGGATGGACCACATGGAATAGTAAACCAAATAGTCAAAGAAATTCTGAGGAAATTAAATTTTCTTTAAAGAAACAAGTATTATTTGCAGCATCTGTTTCTTTATTAAATCCACATGCAATCATGGACACTGTGGGGGTAATTGGAACCAGTTCATTACAATACCAGGGAGAAGAAAAAATAATATTTACTGTTACATGTATTATGGTTTCATGGATTTGGTTTATTGGGCTTTCAATGGTTGGTAGAATCATAGGGAAAATTGATAAGTCTGGAAACTTTTTGTCGATTCTTAATAAAATATCTGCCTTAATCATGTGGGCGGCAGCAGTTTATCTTGTTTTTTCCTTTATTAATAAATAGAACAATTAATAAGGTTTAGACTAAGATTGTGAAGTATTGTACTTAAGCTAAAGGGGGCTTTAGCGCAATAAGGAGTAAAAATAAAGAGCCAAAAATATGCAAGTTTTTATGCACTACTTGCGTATTTTGGCTCTTTTTACATTCTTAAAACATACTGACGTTTATAGCATTTTTTAATTGCCAAATACAATTGATGAGAACCTTTATTTTATATTTGTTCGTAAATATTACCCAAATATTGTTGTAATTGTTTAGTCAATTCTTTATTCTTCATTTCTAAATCTTTTATTCTCATTCTTAAAATTTCTATTAGAGCATCTTTGCTTTGGTCACTCATGTTCCGTTTTATCGTTTTTGGATTACTTACATTTTCTTGTTGTTTTCGTAAAGTTTCGATTCGTTCTCTTATTTCTTTGTTGTTGTAAAGAAATGGTTTTGATACTTTTGCTGCTGCTGCCACTGAATTGAAATTAATTAATTCTTTGTTCTTAATCATTTTTTTTATTGCCAATTCAACTTTCTCATGTGAAATCCGGCTTTTTGATTGTGCGTGTTTAAGTAAGTTACCAGTATTATTTTTAGGAGTATTGTTTGCCATTTAATTAATTCCTTTCAGACGTTCTCTCATTGCTTTTCCGGCTGGATGATGTATTTTACCAATAGCTAATGTATTTCGAATTTCAGTAAGTCTTTCTTTTCTTTTTTGGTTTTTTTCATTCCAAATAGGCATATCCTTTGTTCGCTCTATTAAACTATCTAAGTTATTAATTTCAGCATCAAATTCTGGCAGATTATCTGGTGTTGTACAAAAGTTTGTGCATGTTAGACAAGGTGTTTCTACATATGGGCAGCCCATTTTTTTTGAAGCCATGCAATAACCCATCGGCACTTTTGCTGCTTCTAAATTACTACGTATGTATTCCCATTCCAAGGAATCCTCATCGCCAACTTCAGAAATCGTACCTTGGTTAATGTCTATTTTTAATAAATTGGATTTTTCTTTTGCTTTAATCCATTCTTTCCTTAAAGTATCATCAGTTATCTTTGCATAAACCAAAGTCATTTCAGGAGAGGAATGTGCCATCCATTTTTGTATATGGAGAATACTCATTCCTGCGTTTACAAGTTCTATACCTTTGGTATGGCGAAATGCGTGATTTCTAAAGTAATAAGGCTTTCTATCGTATCCAACTATTCTATAATTGGTTGCCCATTTATTAAGTGCATTCGAAACGGAAACAGCTAAGATTGGTAAACCTCTTCTTTTTCCTTTTAAAGTTGGAAACAAGTATTTTTGTGGGTTATTCTCAGATGTAGAATTCTTCTTGGTCGTTTCTACAACAGCCTGTATCATTTTAGCAACTTCCTCGTCAATTGGAACTCGATGAGACTTCACATCTACCTTTGGTATGTCACCTTGTAAGTACCATCCATTGTTATAATACAAACAGTTATGGTAACGTAAATTTAAAATATCACTAATGCGCCAACCAGTTCTTAAAAGTAAAATAACAATAGGGATTTTATCTGCATCACTTTCCGACAATGGGGGAAATAATTCCTCTGGAGATGTGTTTAAAAAGCTTTCTAATTGTGCTATTACATCTTCCGGAATATGTTTGATTTTATTATTATCCTGATTTCTTTTTGGAAAATCTTCTTTAAACAACAATGTATTTAAAGACTTTCTTGGACCTAATTCATTTTCAGTTCTTTCCAGATGTTCGAGAAAATCACGAATATTTATTAAATCTCGTTCAAAACTATATTCAGAATCACTTCTATATGAGCGTAAATAACTCATATAATCTTCCATCTCTTTTCTTGTTAATCCATTTAAGCTTTTCCAATCGGGATTTTGATTAAGAATATACTTTAAAAAGAAATTTACTGTTCTTAACTTAGCATTTATGGTTACTTGCGATTCATTAGTGCTGACTTTATATTTACAATAAGATTTAATTAGTTCTTTAAACAAAGCAGGGGTATTGGTGAAATTTAGTTTATAACTAGTCCTATTTTTTGTGAATTTTGCTCCTGGTATTTTTCTAAAATCCCAAATGTCTTTTTCGAACTCGTCACGTTCATCATAATAATCCTGAAAAAAAGAGATAATCCGCTTTAAAAGTTCTGTTCTTGGCGTATAATCTTTTAAGCCCTTATCAAAAAGGTACATTTTCCACTTCTTTACGCCGTTTTCCGGTATATCCACGAAACCCTCGATGTAAGGGTAGTATTTTTTTAAAAATCCTTTTAAATGACTAAAATCACAGGCATGAGAAATTAATGTGTTTAATGTTATCTCTCCAGTTTTTAACTTTGTTAAATAGTAAAATTTTAATTCTATCTTTAAGGGAATAATAAAATCAGAAAAATTAACATAACGCCTTTTTAGAGGCTCAGTATATTTACCAAATTGCATTAAATTTTCACTTTTTAAATCCCACTTATCCGTTTCCCAATAACCACTTACTTCAATATTTATTTCATTATTTCTTTCTAACAAACGCAAGATTGATGGTGCATTACCTATCGACATCGTTAGTTCCTCTTTTCTTTTTTTGCACAGCTTTTTCCCAGTCTTCGCGAACATCCTCTTCGCTAACTTGTATGTAAATATTAGTAGTTTGAATATGTTTATGACCAGCACGTTCTTTAAGAGTTTCCGGTCTCATTTCACCGGTTCTCCATAACTCTGTTAGAGACGTGTGACGAAACATGTGAGGTGTTATGTTAATGCCAGTTTTCCTTTTTAAATTATTGAATAATCCATTTACCGTTGTATATGTCATTGGTTGATTCCTGTTTTCTCTATGTAGTTTGATAAAAACAAAGTCGGTATCAACATCTTCTGTATGATATTCTAGAACGTATGAACTATATAAGTTTATTAGCTCTTGTGAACAGTCAATAGTTCTTTCGCTATTAACAGTTTTAATTTCTGCCATATTCTCTTGTTCTCCACGGTCTTTAATGTGAATTTTACGTAATCCAGGCACAATATCAGAAAATCTAAGTGATAAAGCCTCTCCGATTCTCATTGAAGTTTCATAAAGTAGGTAAAGAAGGAATTTATCCCGTGAATTGTTACAGGCATTTAAAAGTGTTTCAACTTGTTCTGGAGTCAAAATTTTCAATCGTTGTTTTGGTACTTTAATCTTTAAGGTATTAACTAAGTTCACTTTATTTTTACTTATATGATGAAGAAGACTCTTATAATTGCTTCTATTTCCTGAAACTTGTCTTTTGAATTTATCATTAATTGTTAAAGAGAATTCTTCATGTTTCAATAAATAATCATAGAATTCCAGTATGCAATTTAAACAGTTATTAATAGTTCTCGCACTTCTTTTTGATTCTTGTACTTCTTTTAAACTTAGAACCTTTGTGTTTTGATGTGGGTTTTGAAGCCAACTTACAAACTCAGCTAATAAATCCATATTCACTTCGTTATACGAGCACTGCTTCTGCTCTAAAAACTCAAAAAAAAGTTTAAGGTCATAACAATATCGACGCAGTGTATTTCTTGCAAAACTCATATTATCTTTGAATTTTAGAAATCTTGCTACAGGAACAACAACTTCGCCAAAACCATTTATTAGTACATATCTTTCTTTATTTTGTTTTGTTATGATAGGTTGAACCTTCATATAATTCACTCCTTCATAACCGTATTTTTAAAAATAATCTCGTTTCCCTTGTTTACTTAAAAAATAATTTTAGTTATGAAGTGAAAATAAAAAAGAAGAGATAGTTTTCTCTTCATTGTTTCCTTTGTTTCATATTGTTTTGAAACTCTAATTATCTACTGGTATATTCCTTGTTGGTGAAAGTAAATTTAAATCCTGCTTGGTCGCATTTTGGTATTTCTCTTTTTTTAATATAGAGAGTGACCCATTTGTCTCTAAAATAGCGCACTCCACCTCTTCTACGTTAAAGATATCTTTAGCACGTAAAGCCTGTTTAAGAGATTGCAGTGAATAACCCATTTGCTCCATGGACTGTTCAAGAATTTGTCCGTTTTGAATTAAGGTGGCCGGTTCACCTGCAATCCATTTCCCTATGCGCGACTTTTGAACAGCAACCCAATTTAGCATAAAAACAATGGTACCCATTAAAATAATCGCAATAATAAAATACAGGAATTTCACCTTAACATTGAATGCTAGATTTCCTGCAATTGTTCCCATCGTAATTGAAGCAATATAAAGATGATAGGACCTCTGTGCAATCGTCTGTTTACCGAGAACCATGACAAATAACCATAATAAAATAAAAGCGGTAAATGTCCGTAAGATGACTTCAATAGCCCCTTGCATTGCTGTTTCTCCCATTACTTATACATTTCATTGTCTAAAATAATCACATTTTCATTGAATGGGGTTTTTCCGACTTGTTTGGTGTTTTCCACCAACCGATAAATATTATCGCAGCATTGCTTGGCACCTCTCACTAGTAACGGTACACCAATAAAGTCTATCTTTAAGCCTCTAGAAAAAAATCCCCCAAAAGACATAGAAAGCGGAACGGTTGGTGAGGTATTGGAAAAAACGATTTTTTCTTCAAACTGAAATTTCTCTTGAAGTAGTAAAATCATCTCCTTCATCGCTGGTACAACGAGTTTGTTTCTTTTCCGGCCAATCGTATAAACTTTGTTCCCATCCTCATCCGTACCATGAAAAATGAGTTTTCCAAAATCCTTTTTCGTAAGTTTGTTAAAATATTTCACATTTAATATTTCTTCGGTAGTTAGTTTTCTTTCCGATTGAGGTAATTGTTTTAAATGATAGGCCGCAGCCAAAGAAGTAGTATGTGTGCCGCCATAGTCATTATAAATATAAATCATGGGAATTCCCCTTAAATATTTTATTTATATTTAATATGGGTATTTATTCCTCTTTTTAACCAAAGTAATAGGTATGAACTAATTAAAAATTTGGATCAACATTCAATATTATTTTTCCTATACTTAGCCTATTTTCCATAAGGTTATGGGCCTCTGCCGCTTCTTCCAACTTGTACTCATGTCCCACTTTAATATTCAGCTGATTATTCACTATAAGAGGAAAAACTTCTTCAGCTGTTTCTTTTAATAAATGCGGCCTTAACTTTCTCGTTGTCCCTAGACTAAAACCCAATACATTTCTGCAGCTAGCATGTAAATCAACCGTTTTTATTGTTCCTACATGGCCGCTGGAATTACCGAAGTGGACCAGCCTGCCATATGGCGCTAAACAATTGAAGCTATTTTCCGTGACGGCTCCAGAAATGGAGTCGAGAACAATATCCACACCCTGCCCATTGGTAATCTCATTTACAATGGGAGCGAAATCTTCCTCCTCATAGCAAATAACGAAGTCCGCTCCACATTCTTCAGCCAATCTTATTTTATCCCTGCTGCCGACAGTCCCAATGACCTTTGCTGCTCCCAATATCTTGGCAACTTGTATGGCAGTTGTCCCTACTCCGCCAGCAGCCGAATGAACTAATACCGTTTCTCCCTTTTGAATGGCAGCGATATTTTTCAATAAACGATAGGACAAAAAAGACACAATCGGACAAGCTGCTGCTGTCTTGAAATCCAATTCATCCGGGATGGTAAAGACTAATTGATCCGATGCCACCACATATTCCGCATAAGAACCATTTTTCGGGAAGGCGATGACTCTTTGTCCTTCTTCAAGCCCCGATACCTTGCTCCCTATCTTTTCAATAAAGCCTGTGGCATCTAGACCTGGGATAAACGGTAGTGTTGCTCCTTTTTGCCCGTATCTTGATTTAATATCGGCAAAATTCACACTCGTTTTCACAACTCTAATTAATACTTCATTGTCAGCTATAACTGGCATTTCAACATCTTTGTATTTTAGGTTTTCTGTACCGCCAAAGCCGGTGACAACAATTGCTTTCATTACGGTTTCCCCTCTCTGTCCCCTTTTACATTTACTGTATTTCCTGCCAATTAGTGTTGTCAACAAGAAAACGAACGCCCACTGCCTACAATTTGGCAGTGGGTTCCTTGGAAACTATTTATGCGATTCTAGCTTTTTAGCGTCTATTTGGATGGTCCCATCATTTAAAAGCTGTTCTATTTGTTCTTTGTTGTAACCAAGCTTGTTTAATATCTCCTCTGTGTTCCCGCCCAGTTTAGGTGGAGCCTTTTGAATGGACACAGGTGAACTGCTAAGCTCAAAAGGAAGTCTTGGCAGTTTGAAGTCTTTAATAGTTGAGTGTTCAACATCAGTCCACATCTGGATCGCTTCTGTCTGCTGATCCTGGACTACTTCTGATATTTTCTTCACCTTTGAGCTTGGGACTCCTGCATCTACTAATAGCTGTACCCACTCATCCGCCGTTTTAGCTTGGAGAATGTTTTCAATCGCCACTCTTAAATTTTCTCGATGCTCCACTCGCTCAGGGTTATTTTTGTAGCGCGGATCCTCAACCCATTCTTCCTTTCCGAGTACCTTGCATAAACGTTTGAATAAGGAATTATTGGAGATTCCAATAATCACAGGTGCGTCACTTGCGTGGAAGGCCCCATACGGTGCAAACGCCGTATGTCCGGCACCATTTTTCTTAGGCTCCGTACCTGTCGCAAGCCATGACAGCATATGATAGCCGACCCAGAAGACCCCAGTTTCATAAAGGGAAGTAGTGACTAATTGTCCTTCTCCCGTCTTTTGTTTATGAAAAAGTGCCGAAATCACCCCAATCGCTCCCCACATCGCACTCCCTTGATCGAGGACTGAAACTGGAACACGGGCAATCTCTGCCCCTTCCGCACCGTTAATTCCAATAATGCCGGAATCTGCTTGGGCAATGGCATCGTAACCGGGGCGGTCACAAAGAGGGCCATCTTGGCCGTAGGCTGATAAGGAACAATACACCAACGAAGGATTCAGTTCTTTTAGTCTCTCATAACCAAGGCCCATTTTTTTCGCTTTTTGAAAGCGGAAGTTTTCTACAAAAACGTCTGCAGTCTTGACAAGGTCGTAGACAATCTCTCGGCCGCTTTCCTTTTTTAAATCGATGACGATCGATTGTTTATTACGGTTGATATGAAGGAAATAAACACCTTCCCCTTCCCAAAAAGGACCCATTCCTCTCGAATCGTCACCAATATCAGGTCTCTCAATTTTAATAATTTCTGCACCTAAATCAGCTAGAATCATCGTTAAACTTGGCCCTGAAACATTTGTTGTTACATCCACTACTCTAATACCGCTTAGTGGTCCTGGCATCTTGGCTCCCCCTTTTCAAAGAGAGGACCCTTTTTTAAAAAAGGTCCTCCTGATGTTGTTTTAGAATGAACGTGGTAATCCAAGGACATGCTGTCCAACAAAACTTACAACCAGGTTATTGGTAATCGGTGCTACGATGAATAGACGTGCTTCCCTAAATTTCCGTTCGATGTTGTATTCTTTTGCGAAACCATATCCGCCGAATGTGTCCATTGCGGCATTCGCTGCGCGCCATGTAGCTTCGGATGCAAGATATTTTGACATGTTCGCCTCGGCCCCGCAATCCATTCCAGCATCAAACATTTCAGCAGCCTTATCTCTCATCAATTTAGCGGCTTGGATATCCATATAGCCTTTAGAAATTGGGAATTGAACCCCTTGGTTTTTCCCAATTGGACGGCCAAATACTTCGCGCTCATTGGCATATTGGACCGCTTTATCAACAAAGTACATGCCATCACCAATGGATTCAGATGCAATGAGAATTCTCTCTGCATTCATTCCGCCTAACACATAGCGGAATCCTTTTCCTTCTTCCCCGATTAGATTTTCAACCGGGATTTCCGCTCCTTCAAAAAATACTTCTGTAGTCGCATGATTGATCATCGTATCAATCGGGCGGATGTCGATTTTATCCGCTTGTTCCTTCATGTCTAAAATAAACAGGCTCAACCCGTCAGTCTTTTTTGCTACTTGGTCTTTTGGTGTCGTTCTAGCCAATAACAACATTAAGTCGGAATGCGCCGCTCTTGATGTCCAGATTTTTTGACCATGAACCACGTATTTGTCTCCAACTCTTTCAGCAAAGGTTTGGATGCTGGTTGTATCGCTTCCAGCGGTAGGTTCGGTGATGCCGAATGCTTGCAGGCGAAGTTCCCCGCTTGCGATCTTAGGAAGATATCTTCGTTTCTGGTCCTCATTCCCATGGCGGAGAAGAGCGCCCATGGTATACATTTGGGCGTGGCAGGCACCGGAGTTTCCGCCTGAGCGATTGATCTCTTCTAAAATGATGCAAGCTTCCGTCATTCCTAGTCCAGCACCGCCGTATTCTTCAGGAATTAATACGGATAACCATCCCTCTTCGGTTAGCGCTTGGACAAAGGCGGTAGGATAAGCATCTTTTTCATCAGTTTCCCGCCAGTATTCCTCCGGAAAGCGCTCACATAAAGCTCGAACGCTTTTCCGAATCATTTCGTGTTCTGTGTTTTCTACTAGTTTTGTATTTGTCATTTTTATATACCTCCACGATCATTTTTTAATGGTTTGCATAGTACTGTTTTGTATACCCGCAAGTTGGACTGGGTTATCCGCAAGTAAAGACCGTTTATCCGCAAATTAAACTCGGTTTTCCGCAAGTTACACCCATTTACCCGCAAATAACCCTTTCCTTTCCAACGAATTAACGCCCTTTCCACTCCGGAGCCCGCTTTTCATTAAAGGCATAAATGCCTTCCAACCGGTCTTCTGAGTTAGCACATCTATAGTAGGCTTCTAATTCTAAGGCAAGACCCGTGGCCAAATCTGTTTCAGTCCCTTTACTAACCGCTTTCTTTAAAGCTTTTAAGGAAAGAGGTGCATTTATAGCAATGGTTTCAGCTAGTTTAATAGTTTCCACTAAAAGGGCTTCACTCTCAAATACATGGTTAATTAGTCCCCACTGCTTACCTTCTTCTGCTGTAATCCGTTTCCCGGTATACAACATTTCCTTCGCTAACCCAATTGGTAGAATGCGAGGAAGCAATTGAGAACCGCCGATGCCAGGAATTAATCCCAGTTTCGCCTCCGGCAGTCCGAGTCCAACACCCTCTGCTGCGGTTCGAATGTCACAGCTTAGAGACATTTCAAGGCCGCCTCCCAGTGCGTAACCATTAATGGCAACAATCACTGGATACGGGAATTCGCGGATACACTCGGTTACTTTTTCAAAATAATCATGCTGTTTCTTCCAATCCTTCTGGGACATGCCATTCCGCTCTTTCAAGTCGGCCCCCACACAAAAGCTCTTAGTACCCGACCCGGTAAGCACCAAAACGCGGACCGATTCATCGTATTTAAGTTCCTCAAAAGCTTCGATTAATTCCAACGCCATTTTTGTATTCATCGCGTTCATGGATTCCGGACGGTTCAGGGTTAAAACGCCGATTCCTTGATGGCTCTCCGCCCGCTCTAGTTTGATCGTTTCATAGGTTTTAACTAGCATATATCCTCATCCCCTCAACATAAAGAACTTGTAGTTTTATTTGGTACAGGATACAAGCGTGAGCTTTTCCCTGCTTTTGCGACTTGACCTGGCAAGTCATGTTCCAGTAATTCCCCCAGCCGATGGGAAGCTTCGATTAAACCATCAAGACTGATAGAAGTGCGGACGCCCATTTCTTCTATCATATGGACCACATCCTCCGTGCAAACATTACCTGTTGCTCCAGGGGCAAATGGACAGCCGCCAATCCCGCCTAAGGATGCGTCGAAAACGGTGATTCCAGCTTCTAAACCGGCAAGGATATTGGCAAGCCCCATTCCCCTTGTGTTATGGAAGTGGCAGCCAAATTCAACATTCTTCCATTCATTCACGACTTCCTTCGTCAATTGATAGACCTGCTTCGGATTGGCCATTCCTGTTGTATCTGCTAGTGTAATTCTTTTGATGTTATGTAAGAGAAGTTGTTCAATCAGATTCATGATGCGTTGTCGCGGAACTGGACCTTCAAAGGGACAGCCAAATGAGGTAGCAACTGTAACGTTAAGGTTGATCTCGTTATCTGATGCAAATTGAGATAAATGCTTGAAGTTTTCCAATGACTGTTCGGTGGTCTGCCGAACATTCTGTTCGTTATGGGTATTACTTGCTGAAAAAACATAATTGACGGACTTTACGCCTGTTTGTTTAGCCAGCTCGAGCCCCTTCAAATTAGGAACAAGAGCGATCAGGCTCAGCTCAGGGTATGACTTTAGATGTTCGTGAAATGCTGCCGTATTGGCCATTTGCGGGACGAGTTTTGGATGGACAAACGAACCAAATTCAATCTCAGATACATTTGCCTTCTGCAATAAAGAAAAAATCTCAACCTTCTCATCCACCGTTAATACTTTTGACTCTAACTGAAGCCCATCCCGTAAGCCTACTTCGTAAATCGTGACTTGATCAGGCAATTTCATTGTATGGTTCCTCCAACAGGAAAATGATGTTTTTCTATATAAATAGGATACTGTATCCAAAATACATTTTCAATAGTTTTTCGAATATTCATAAATTTATTTCTCCTTTCTCAAAAAAACAAGGCTGCCGACCTTAACAGTCAGCGCCTTGTACATGATTTTGCTCAAAAAATTGCTGTTTCCCTATTTTGTACCAGTCATTTCCCTTACTATCAATGATGACCACGGCAGGAAAGTTTTTGATGGTTAATCTATAAATCGCTTCTGGGCCCAGGTCTTCGTAAGCGACCACTTCTACAGATTGAATGGTTCTGGCAATCAATGCTCCCGAACCGCCGATGGCAGCAAAATAAACGGCTTTATTTTTCTTCATCGATTCAATGACTTCTTCACTGCGGTAGCCTTTTCCAATCATTCCTTTTAAACCAAGATCCAATAAGACGGGAGTATATTTGTCCATCCGGCCGCTGGTGGTAGGACCGGCTGAACCTATCACAGCTCCTGGCTTGGCAGGAGTCGGACCGACATAATAAATCGTTTGTCCGGCAACATCAAAAGGTAATTCTTCCCCTTTTTGCAGAGTTTCGAACATTCTTTTATGGGCAGCATCCCTGGCTGTATAAATGGTTCCGCTTAATAATACTCGATCGCCCGCTTTTAATTTCAGCAATTCTTGTTCGGATATTGGATTGGTGATTTGAATAGCTGACACTAATGCTCCCCCCTAAATTCTGACCTCTTTATGCCTGCTGGCATGACAGTTCAAATTCACAGCGACGGGCAGCGCGGCAATATGACAAGGTTCAATCTCGATTTTCACATCAAGAGCCGTTGTATTTCCGCCCATTCCTTGCGGTCCAATACCTAGCTCATTGATTTTTCCCATTAATTCCTTTTCCAGCTCCGCGATTTCCGGCCGTTCACTGCGATGACCAATTGGCCTAAATAACGACTTCTTCGCTAAATAGGCACAACGCTCGAAATTCCCGCCGATTCCCACTCCAACCACTAACGGTGGACAGGCATTCGGACCTGCCTGGGCGACAATGCTTAAAATATAGTCCTTAATCCCGTCTAAGCCGTCTGCAGGCTTCAACATCTTTAAGGCACTCATATTTTCACTGCCGCCGCCTTTAGCCGACATATGAATGACCAGGTCCTCACCCGGTACCAATTCAATATGAATAATCGACGGGGTATTATAGCCCTTACTCTTCTCCCTAGTGATCGGATGGTCAACAATTGAGTGTCTTAAATAGCCCTCTTCATAGCCTTTCTTTACTCCTTCGTTAATCGCATCGTACAGACTGCCGCCACTAATGTGGCAATCCTGTCCGACTTCGACGATAAAAACGGATACACCTGTATCCTGACACATCGGCACGCGCTCAGACCTAGCGATATCAGCATTCAGCAGCAATTGCTCTAAAATGTCTTTCCCTGTTTCGGAGGTTTCTTTTTTCAAGGCAGCTTGAAAGGCTTGAATAACATCCTGGCCCAGCTCAAAATTGGCCTCTTGGCACATGTTGGCCACCTGATTGACAATCTCTTCATAAAAAATCGTTCGCACAGCCATCTTCCCCTTTATGTAAAAAAAGTTATGTCCTTTCACTCACAGTTTCTTGCCTGAATTCAATGGTTTTCCCTTTAATAACAAGGTTTCCTTCCCATTGTTTCTGTTCCCCTCTTACATCCTGAAGGATATGGGCCCCTCTGCTTTCTTTCCTCATCGCTCCGGCAAACGCGGCTGCCCATGCTGCACGGACTTTATCTTGGAGCTGAAGTGCCGTGACTCCTTTATCCTCATTTAATTCCGCCGCCAGTAGGTCTAATTCTTTTTCCGCCCGCTGTAAGGAATTAGTGGTTCTTTCGATGCCAACAAGGTTCCACATGATTTCTTTTAGTCGTTGAGATACCTCCAACTCTTTTCCATTAGGTAAAGTGTTTTCCCCAAAAGCAGGGATCTCGAACGCTTTTGAAACGGACACACCTTCTTGAGCCGCCATCGTGCCGGTCCGACGCCCAAACACAAGTGCTTCTGTCAGGGAACCTCCTCCAAGCCGGTTCGCCCCGTGGAGTCCGCCGGATGTTTCCCCACAGGCATATAATCCTTGTAAACTCGTTCTGCCCCATTCATCCACTTTAATCCCGCCCATGCAATAATGCTGAACAGGGTACATTTTCCACTCCCCTTGATGTCCTTTTTTAACAAGCCGGTATACATATGGACTGTCCTTCGCCAAATCCTCATCAGAAACATTAGAAAAGTCTAGGTACACATCGTTTTGTTTGAACATTTCGTAGCTTAGAATATCTCGTGTTTCCAGCTCTTTTCTTGGAAAATCCGCCATAAAGCGTTCCGCACCCTCATTTAAAAGGACGGCCCCTTTTCCAAAAATCCTGGTCATGACATCTACGTTCGCAGGATGTTGGAGCCGGTACGGATAAAACTGAACAAATTCCATACCGACCAGCTCGGCACCATGCCTCCACGCCATGCCAATCCCCTCTCCTGATACATCCTTTGGATTATCAGTAGACGCATAAAGCCCTCCGAATCCACCTGTTGCTAGAATCGTAGAAGGCGCATAAAAAGCATGTAATTCCGCTGCCTTTTCAACGACCACACCGACCACAACCTGGTCCACCTTGATTAAATCAATCAAGGTGGACTGCTCGAACAATTCTACGCCGATTTCCAGCGCATATTGTCTTAATACCTTTGTTGTGTTTTTCCCGAGGCCGTTTGCGGCATAAACCCTGCGCGGAAACGAGTGTCCGGGCGTACTGATTTTCCGCTCTCGTTCCAAGGGGATGCCGAATTTACTCTCCAGTTCGTTGACCCTGAAGGTACACTCCTCAGCTAAAATTCTCGCTAGCATTGGATTTGATAGATTTCGGCCGCCACGAATCATATCTTCGAAAAAGGTTTCGGGCGAATCCCCTGTTGAAAAAATGGCTGATTGGACACCATCTGAAATAACGGATGAACCGCCGAATCCGGCTTTCCCTTTGGTGATTATGGCAACACGTGCCCCTTCTTCCCTAGCCGCTATCGCTGCTGCAAGCGCAGCCTGGCCCCCGCCAATCACGATGACATCAACATTCATGGGCATTTTTCAAACCACTCCCAATAATTTAGTTCGATATGAAATAAGGATATCCTCCATTACTGCTTTAAATGGCTGATTTCATGTTTCCTCAGCCATTCTCTCGTGCTGGATGAATCTAATTTAAAAATCGCTTCTACCTCTTCCTCAGGATGTTCTAATTTTTCTGCAGTCATCATGATAAACTTCTGGATTAGTTCCTCTTTTGTGGCCATTTTTTCAGGGTCACCCTTTGGATAATCGGTTGCTTGTTCAAAAATTTTCCCGTTTGTAAGAGCAATTTCGACTTTGGCGCCCCATTTTTCCGGATAGGCTCCCTCATAATAGGCATCGACGACTACGTCTACTTTTTCCATAAGATTTAAAATCTCGGAATCTTGTAAGCTCTCATTCGTAAAATCCTGTAACGAAGCGGAGCCCTTTACTGCGGCCAATGCAGCGCAAAACTGACTGCTGAATTTACAGGCGTAGATACTGTCAGGGTTTGGTTTGTCGGTAATATTCAGGACTGTTTGATAGGTCTTAATCGTGATTCTATCTATCTGTTGATACGCAATGGAATGTTCATTCATGATGTCGAGGATACAATCGATGGCTGGATGGGTATGGCGGCATGATGCATGGATCTTAAAGCTGTTCTCGATTATTTTCCATTCAGTTCCAAGATTCTTCGTGATTTTCGATGGATCTGCTGATTCAGCCATCGCGTTAAAGAACCCTCTTTTTCCTTCTAAAATTTTTGTTGCTCCTGAGAAATTCTTTTTGGCAAGCAGGGCGGCGAGTGTCCCGTTGTAGGCTGCTTTAGCGGTGTGTAATTGTTTTGTGTTGGCCCCGTCTTCGATAAATTCCCACAGTCCTGCCGCTTGGCTGCCGGCATTTCCGAGGGCATGCATCGTTTGCTCCACAGCTAAGTTTAATAGCTTCGCCACAGCAGCTGCGGAGCCATATGTACCGCATGTGGCGGTATTATGCCAGAAATAATAGTGCGATGGAGACACAGCCTCGCCAATTCGGTAACACACTTCATAGCCAACTGCTACTGCGGTAATCAATTCTTTCCCGCTGAGGTCATAGGCTTCTGCTGCGGTAACTGCGGCCGGAATGACTACTGTGCCGGCATGTATAATAGAAGATTTATGAATATCGTCGAGCTCCACAATATGGCTGGAGGCGGCATTGACCAGCACTGCATTGCCTAGTGAGGATTTTCCTCCCGTGACGAGACTTGCTTGTTCATGACCGCCCCATTCTTCGACAAGTTCCTTCACCGCTTGAATAGGCGGCATGTCTTTTCCAGCGATGGCAGAGCCATACCAATCTAGGATACAGATTTTCGTAAACTCCACGACATGTTCAGGTAAATCTTCAAAACTCGTTTGGCACACATATTCAGCTAATCTTTTCGATAGTGTCATTTTACTTCCCTCACATTCTTGTATTGGATATTGGATACAATTTTATCAAAAAAAGAGAGAACTATTTTTTTTCCTCTTCTTTTAATCTTTTCACTAACATATTGCCGGTTCGCGAAATATGGTTGGAAACGAGATTCGCTGCAGTTTCCTTGTCTCTATTTAACACGGCATTTAAGATACTTCTGTGCTCAACATTTGATGTTTCCTTTTGACCTTTTAAAATATGTGGAGTTTGCTGCGGCAAACCATTCCACAAGGTACTAATGAAGGAATTGAGCCGTTCCCAGCTGCACCGCTTCATTAATAGACGATGAAATTCAATATTGTAACGGATAAAATCATCCACATCTTCGCTCGCTTCCATTTGCTCTACCAAGGACGTTAATTGTTGATGGTCTTCATCAGTTAAATACTCCACACTTTGGTAGACAGCCATTTTTTCCAATTCCGTCCGGAGAGCATATATCTCTTCGATATCGCCTACTTCAATCGACTTAACGACTGCCCCTTTATGCGGCTCAAGCTTGATCAGTCCTTCTGCTTCGAGTTTTTGCAGAGCTTCCCGGATTGGCATCCGGCTGACTCCCATCGCATCGGCAAGATCCGATTGTTTAAGGCGTTGGCCAGGTTTTAACTCTCCTTTTAAAATGGCTTCGCGAATAATATTACATACTTTTAAATGCAAGGTATCTCTGTTTTCTATCATGAGTCGATTTTTTTCAAGCATATTAAATACCTCTTATTATCCTATTTTTGATTAGGATACAGAATCCGTTTTCAAATGTCTATAGATTAAGCTTATTTCTCATAAATATTTCTTATAGAAGCCCAAGCCAGTTCCACCAAGTAACCGCAATCACAAGCACAACGACACTCATTAGACCCGTTAACCACAATCCAGGCATGAGGAACTCTTTTTGCTGAATCCGGCCTGAACTATAGACAATGATATTTGGCGTGGCTTCTACAACAAGAATATAGCCATGTAAACAAGCTATAGAGGCTGTCAAACAAATCAGCACAGGATCTGCCCCGGCTTTGGTGGATAAGCCAATAAAAATCGGGACAAGGGTGACGACCGCCGTTGAAACATTTGCCACTGCTAAATGAAGGATATGGGTAATCACCAGAATCGTGATGACGGCGACAACCGGTGAATGGAGAAAGTAGAGAATCCAATCTGAACTTAAGCTGTCTCCAATCAACTTGGCTGCTCCCGACTTATTGAAAGCGTAGCCTAGAGACAGTGTTACCCCCATCAACAGGACGGTATCAAAATTGATTTTTACTAAATTGCCCCAACTGGTGAAGCCGATTCCCGGTAAGGCCATTAACACCACCCCAATCAGTGCAGGCACACTGGGGTGCAGCCCATGCAGGGGCTCAGTAAACCATAATGCCACGATAATGAAGAGGATGGCTAAACACTTTTTCTCCTCAACATTTAACCTCCCTAATTCCTCCAGCTTATTTTCCAATTCTTGTTGTACATGAGGAAAGTGTTTCTCTTCTTCTGTTAAGGGGAAGCTTTTCAATAAAGTAAACCATAGTATTGGGATCATGATGAGCCAGATTGGGAAGGTATAGGTAAACCACTGAATATAGGTGATTTTAATCCCAACAAACTCTTTTAATAATTCAACCGTTAAAATATTCCCAATCGCAGCCGTCATCACCGCAGTACCACTGACTGTCCCGCCAAACGCCACGCCAAGAAGAATCATTTTTCTAAGATTCCCTTTTGCCTTTTCCCCGATGGTATCAAGTGACATTGTTGCAATCGGAAGCATCAGCTGCGCACGTACTGCAGCGGCTGGGATAAAAAAAGATTGGATTTGTGGAATCATTAGGATGCTTGCCAAGAGCCCCTTAGCCGTACCTCCCCATTTTGATAAGAAAATATAGGCGATTCTTTTGGTCAGTGTCGTATCATTGACCCCTTTTGCCAGCATCATCCCGCCAATGATCAGAAATACAGCGGGTGAAGCAAATCCACTATAGACGACATCCGTTGTGACTACTCCGAATACGAGCATTATTATTAATAAAATAACCGCTGTTAAGCCAATCGGAATCGGCTCAAACGTCCAGTAAAACACACTTAGTACCAAACAAGACAGCATCATTCTGGCTGATCCTGTATAGTTGGCGGGAAGGATAAAATAGACTCCCGCCATCAACGCGATTCCAAGGAGCAATAGGATAATTTTTTTTACTTCTAGGGAAGACTTTTGCTTCTGCTTCGCTACAACATTTACTTTCACCCTTGTATTTGGGAAAGCCATAATTCTCTCCTTTTTCGATAGAAATACATAATCACCTTAGGAACCTAACCGCTGTTCCCTCGGTGATTTGTTTAGTATTGATTGGCGGTCTCTTTTGGCTGGCAGAGTTGGAAGAACGAAGTCAAATCCTCGACCTCTTCAAATCGGTCGATAAGGTCAATGAGTTCATTTTTTGCCGCAGAACAGATGATTTCTCCTGTAACATCCAGGAATTTCTCTTTGATTTGTTCATCTGACATTGGAGTATCCGCGCTTCCAATCGCATGTTCAACAAAAAGGGAGATTTCCGGGCCATCTGTTAACTTAACAGTTAAATGAACCTGATCTTCTTTTATCTTCTCATCGATCACAAGCGTTATTTTGTCACGAAGATTTTTTACAGAAGGGTCGTTCACATATTCATCTGTGAATTCATAGACGCCTGCCTTCAGGTTAAAGAACCCGGCTGCAACACAATGATAGACACTAAACTTTCCTTCCAGTCCGGTTGTGATGGCCGTTTTGCCAGTTAGTTCTTTCACAAGTGGATGGGCCGTGATAACGATTGATTCCACTTCTTCTGCTTGCAGTTTATGCTCCTTTTGGATCGTAATAATGGCATCAATCGCCGGATGGGTAACGATTCCGCTAGCAAAAGGCTTGTAGCTGTTTTTCTCTACTTCCCATTTTTCGCCCCATTGTTCGGTCACGAGCTCAGCCTTATTTTCTTCGGATAACACGTTTAGGAATCCCCGCTGTGCTTCAAGCGACTGTTTGGAGGCTGTAAAACCTTGAGCCCCAACAAGTGCAGCTAATAAACCATTCATCGCCGCTTTTCCCGGGTGATAAGGCTTTGTCATCGTGCCAAACATTTCACGTAACCCAGTTGGGTCGGTTGCTGCAATCCCGAGGGCATAAATGGTTTTTTCAACATCTAACCCCATCAGCTTACAAATCGCTGCTGCCGCTCCAATTCCGCCCACACTGCCGGTAATATGCCAACCGCGCCAGTAATGAGACGGATAGACACTTAAAGCGAGCCTTGCTTCGACCTCGCATCCAATAATAAATGCTTCAAGTACATCCTTCCCGGTTTTCTTTTGCTGCTCGGCATAAGCGAGGATGGCTGGAAATACAGGTGCTGACGGATGTAAAACCGTTTCTAGTAAGGTATCGTCAAAATCAAAGATATGCGATGACATCCCATTTAATAGGCTCGCAAACAGGATATCGACTTTTTCATTTCTTCCCAGCACAGTTGCTTGCGGCTGACTGGCCGTTAATTTTGACACGTTCAGCACCATATCCATCGATTCATGGTTGGCCGCGCCGATCGCCACCCCAAGCCAGTTTAATAGACTTCTTTTGGATTCTCTGATCGCATTTTGGCTAAAATCCTCGTAAGAAGTATTGGTAATATGTAAAGCTAGTTTTTCGGTTACCATTTGGTTGACCTCCATTATTCTCGTTTTCTCTTAAAAATCGATATCGTAGAACCCCTCTTCATGACCGGTTTCTACTCTTGGACCGGTTTTCGGGTACATAGAACTCCTCTACGTGTCCGGTTTCTACTCATGAACCGCTTATTGGGAACGTAGAACTTCTTTACGTGTCCGGTTTCTACTCCTGGACCGGTTTTCGGGTACGTAGAACTTCTCTACGTGACCATTTACTACTCATGAACCGCTTTTCAGGAACGTAGAACTCGTCTACGTGTCCGGTTTCTGCACATGAACCGCTTTTCGGGTACGTAGAACTCGTCTACGTGACCATTTACTACCCCTGAACCGCTTTTCAGGAACGTAGAACTCATCTACGTGACCGGTTTCTCCTCATGAACCGCTTATTGGGAACGTAGAACTTCTTTACGTGACCGGTTTCTACTCCTGGACCGGTTTTCGGGTACGTAGAACCTCTCTACGTGACCATTTACTGCACATGAACCGGTTTTCGGGTACGTAGAACTTCTCTACGTGTCCGGTTTCTACTCATGAACCGCTTATTGGGAACGTAGAACTTCTTTACGTGACCGGTTTCTACTCCTGGACCGGTTTTCGGGTACGTAGAACTTCTCTACGTAACCATTTACTGCACATGAACCGGTTTTCGGGTACGTAGAACTTCTCTACGTGACCATTTACTACTCCTGAACCGCTTTTCAGGAACGTAGAACTCCTCTACTTGTCCGGTTTCTGCACATGAACCCCTTTTCGGGTACGTAGAACTCATCTACGTGTCCGGTTTCTGCACATGAACCCCTTTTCGGGTACGTAGAACTCATCTACGTGACCATTTTCTACTCCTGAACCGCTTTTCAGGAACGTAGAACTCATCTACGTGACCATTTTCTACTCCTGAACCGCTTTTCAGGAACGTAGAACTCCTCTACGTGACCATTTACCACTCTTGAACCCCATTTCGGGCACGTAGACCCTCTCTATGAAACTCCCGACGACTCTAATAACGCTTTCGCTTTTTTATAAACCGGATAATCCACCAGTTTATTCCCTACAGCAATCGAAGCAATCCCTTGCTGCTCAGCAGCTTCAAAGGCATTGACAATTTCTAATGCCGCTTCCATTTCCTTTTTGCTTGGCGAGAAAATTTCGTGTATTGGCTGCAATTGCTTAGGATGGATGGCCAGCTTCGCCTTGAACCCAATTTTCCTCGCCCTATGTGACTCATTAATGAGCCCTGCTTCATTTGCAAAATCAGGGTATACCGAATCTATCGGACTGCCAATCCCCGCTGCTTTCGACGCAGTTACCACCTGCGACCTGGCAAAGAGCAGTTCTATTCCCTCATCCGTTAGTTCGCAATCGACATCCAAGGAATAATCAATGGAACCAAATGCTAATCTTTTTACCAAATAATGGGCTGATGCGATTTCATAGGCAAATTGGACCCCTCTGGCCGTTTCAATTAACGGGATTACGGAAAAGGAATGAAGGTCCCTTTTCTGTCTTTCAAGATTAATTAAAGCTGTTTCACATAACGTCTTTATGCTAACCAAGCTTTCAGCCTTTGGTACCATGACACCGCTGGCTCCGGCTTCAATGGCAGCTTCTAAATCCTCTCGCCAAAAATTCGTGGTCATATCGTTGATTCTAATCAACACATCTTTCTCCGGCTGGTTATTTAGGAGAAAATGTTTCGCACGTTCTCTTGCCTCTTGTTTTTCAGAGATCGCTACGGCATCCTCAAAATCAAAAATGACACAATCGGCAACACTTGCCAGCGCTTTTTCAAACATTCTGGTGGAGGTCGCAGGAACAAATAAATAGGATCGCATTAATTCCATCAAACTCCTTATTTTGGGATATTGGATACAGAAAAAGAACAGCTTACCCTAGTAAATGAGTAAGCAGATTCTCTTATTTTGGAAATCAGGTTATTTCGCTAAAAGCAACGATACCTGTGGGAAAATCACCACGATAGCGAGCGCTAAAACCATAAGCGCAAAGAATGGCAGCACCCCTCTAACAACTTCCCCAACCTTTTCCCTCGTGATTCCACTGACTACAAATAAATTGAGCCCAACAGGTGGAGAAATCATCGCTAACTCCATGTTTATGGTCATAATAATCGCAAAATGAATGACATTAATATCAAATATTGCAAGTACAGGTAAAAGAATTGGCAGTGTTATTAAAATAATGGCGACGGCTTCTAAGAACATACCCAATATAAAGAACATAATATTGACACCAATGATAAAGAGCCATTTATTGCTTGTACTTGTTTCAATCCAGGTTGCAAATGCCTGAGGTACTTGTTCTGTTGTCAGGAACATACCAAAAATCATTGCCGATGCGATGACTAGAAAAATCATCGACGTAATATTGATAGACTCCTTCGTGACTTCTCTAAATGTTTTAAAAGGCATTTCTTTGTAGATAAAGACAGAAACAATTAATCCGTAGAAGCAAGATACAAATGCAGCCTCTGTTGGTGTTACCGCACCAGAATATATTCCACCTAAAATCAAGACTGGCAGAAAAAATCCCCAAGAAGCTTTCGCTGTCTTTCTCCATCTTTCCTGCATCGACTGTTTTGGCAATTTACCAAAGTTATGAATTCTTGCATGAATAATCGCAGAGATTAATAGGATTCCACCTAACAATAAACCAGGGATGATACCAGCTGAGAACAATTTTCCGATTGATTCTTCGGCCACCGTTCCATAAATGATTAATGGAATCGAAGGTGGAATCAAAATTCCCAGTGTCCCTGATGCGGCTACAAGCCCCATTGCATATCTTTTACCATATCCAGCTTCCACCATCGCCGGTATCATAATACTTCCGACAGCCGCTGCTGTTGCTGGGCTTGAACCAGAAATGGCTGCAAAGATCATACAAGCAAGGATGGTGATGATCGCCAACCCTCCACGGATATGCCCTACCCATGATTTTAATGCCTCAATTAAATAGTGTGAGATACCGCCTTTTGACATAATAATTCCGGCAAATACAAAGCCTGGAATGGCCATTAGGGTGGCTGAGTTTAATGAATTAAACATTTTCTGAATAACGGTGTAAAGGGTAAAATCTGCCATTGATAAAGCGATGACACTTGATAATCCTAAACTAACAGCGATCGGTACGCGTAATAAACACAGGACTGCAAAAATTATGAATAGCATTAAGACTGGATTCATGCTCCTACCCCTTTCTCACCTGATTTTCCATCACCATTTTGCATTGATTCATATAGCTGTTCAATCTCGCCGATAAGCTCGCTTTGATCACCTCTCGCCGCTCTGTAAGCCTTTACAAAAAAGTAGAATCCGAGAAGTCCCATTCCGATTGGAAGAACCAGATATGAAATCCAAATTGGAATCCCAACATCAATTGTTTTAATTCCTTGTTCTTTTGATAGCGTTATTAATTCAATGGAAGAATAAGCAAGGTAGAAGGAAAATCCACCACCAATTAGATTACTAATCGTTGCAACTATTCTTTTTAGACCTTTCGGAAGCACGTCAAATAATAATTCTACTTGGATGTGCCGGTTATCCTTCAGCGCCAGCCCAAAACCAATAAATATGGACCACGTAAGTAGAAATTCAAATATTTCCGTAATCCATGATTCTGGTGCATTGAGAACATACCTTGTAAAAACTCCGTACAAACTTACGACTACTCCTCCAATAAACAGCACTCCTGCTAAACCTTCTTCGATGTGATCAAGCCATTTAAAGAGTTTCTTCATAAAAATCAACTCCTTATTCAGTAGATTGTATCCAATATACAACTGGACCTTAATTTAAAATATACAAGATAGTTTCCAAAAAATAAACAGAAAATTTATTTTATTTTATATTTTTTGTGTATTCACAACATTTATTGTTTTTGTTATAGTGGAAATATCAGCATTTGTTGAAACAACTCGGGTGTAGATTGTATCCAAAATCCATTATAATGAGGAGGTTGAAGATGAAATTAGAAATAAGAAAAATTGTGACCATCTCGGAGGAGACCTTTATAGAAGGTTTCAAAAAAGCAGATAAGCCCGTTCGGGTCGCTGCTGCTCTAGCCGTCATTAAGAATCCTTATGCCGGCATATACGTAGAGGATCTACTTCCTCTGATCAAAGCCTGTTCTGAACAGCTCGGTGAACTTTTGCCAAAGAAGGCAATGGAAGCTTTAGGCGTTACAGGTGATGAAGTCGAAGGCTATGGAAAGGGTGCACTAGTTGGACTTGATGGAGAAATCGAACACGGTTCTGCCATTATCCATACCCTAACGTTTGGAAATCCATTTCGGTCCCAATGTGGAAATGCTGAAACGCTCCTTCCTTCCGCTGAGAAACGGGGTGCCGCCGGCAGCAGTTTGGATTTAGCGATTAAACACAAAATGGATGCAAAAATTCGCAGCCACCACATGACCTTTGAAACAAGGATTCCTGATGCACCTCGAAACGACGAAATTGTCATCGCCGCCGTCGTCACCACGAGCGGACGGGCGCACCCGCGGATTGGCTCTTTACATAAAGAGCTTGAAGGAGTTTTTCCTTCATGATTCAGAAAATAGGTTTTATCGGGCTTGGTAAAATGGGCTTGCCTATGGCAAAAAACCTAATAAATAGCGGATTTACTGTTTACGGCAGCGATGTTAACGAAGCCGCTATCAATGAATTCCAGAGCTATGGCGGGAAACCGGGCTATTTTACTGATTGGATTCACCATGTACAATGTATCATTCTTATGCTTCCTTCATCTAAGATCGTAAATCAAGTCATAGACCAAATTATTGACCATTTCACCTCAGATCAACACACTCACCAAGAACCATTAGTCATCATTGATATGAGCAGCTCCTACCCTGATGAAACGAGAAAGAATTTTAAAAAATTAACAGAAAAAAATATTGAATTTATCGACGCACCCGTCAGCGGCGGGGTCAAGAAAGCAGTCACTGCTCAGTTAACCATCATGATCGGAGGACCAGTGGAATCATTTACTAGATGTAAGCGTTTGCTAGGTTCGATGGGCAGTAACCTCTTTCATGTTGGTCCAATTGGAAGCGGTCACTTAATCAAGGCCATTAATAACTATCTTTCTGCTACTCATCTGTTAGCGAGCTGTGAGGCCGTTCAATTGCTCCATAGTTTTGATGTGAAACCAGAGAAAGCGATTCATGTATTTAATCATAGTACAGGCCGAAGCGGTTCAACAGAGTATAAATTCCCATCCTTTATCTTAACGGATAGTTTTGATTCAGGGTTTAGTCTGGAACTGTTAAGAAAAGATCTAGAAATGGCGAATGGGCTATTTTTAAATGCGGAGGCGGCAACAAATCTGCCTCAGCTCGTGTTTGACCGATTCTATGAAGCAAGTGCTGCGCTAGATAAGGATGCGGACCATACAGAAATCTATCAATTTGTATCAAGTTATTTATTAAGGGGGAAATTAAATGAAAAAGATTCAGAAACTATTAGTAGTAGCAGTAACACTTCTGTTGGTATTTAGCCTTGCAGCTTGCGGCTCTTCCTCAAAAGAAACAAGCAGCAGCTCATCCGGCGGTGAAAAAGGCAAATCTGGTGATGACATTCAAGAATTGACAATCAAAATTTCCCACGTTGTGGCAGAAAACACACCTAAACAAGCCGGTGCCATTGCGATGAAGGAATATATTGAAAAAGAATCCGGCGGGAAAATCAAGGTTCAGGTTTATCCAAACAGCCAGCTATTTGGTGATAAGGATGAATATCAGAACTTAGTAGCCAATAACGTCCAGTTCATTATCCCGGATATGTCCAAGATGGTTGGTAACGACCCTGGCTTTAACGTCCCTGCGATGCCTTTCTTGTTTAAAGACGATGCAGCTGCAGAAGCTTTCTGGGATGGCGAAAAAGGAAAAGAGATCTTTAAACGTTTAGAAAAGGACGGCGTGCTTGGTCTTGCCATGTGGCCAAACGGTGCTAAACACATGACAAATAACAAAAAAGCCATTTCAAAACCGGAAGACTTAAAAGGCTTAAAGATTCGGACTCAAGGCGGACAGTTGCTCGAAGAAATTTACGGCAAGCTTAATGCTGGTTCCGTATCCATTCCATTCAACGAGCTTTACACTGCCCTCCAGCAAGGTACGGTTGATGGAGAAGAAAACACTTTTAGTAATATTGAATCAAAGAAATTCGACGAAGTACAGAAGTATACAACTGTAATGGGTCATACTCGAGTGGACTATGCCTTATTAACCAATACGAAATTCTGGGACAGCCTGAATGAAAAAACGAAGGAAATTGTTCAAAAAGGTGTTGACCAAGGTACAAAAGTTGCACGCGAATCTGCTAAAAAGCTAAATGATGAATCCTTGAAAAAGCTAAAAGATCGCGGCCAAACCAAGATTAATGAGCTTTCACCAGCTGAAATTGAAGGATTTAAGAAAGAACTTCAGCCAATCTATGATGAATGGGCTAAGAAAATCGGCGAAGATATCATTAAGGATGCAGAAAGCAAGAATAAATAATAGTTAGTGCAAACCCCTAATCTATGAGATTTTTATAGGTTAGGGGTTTTTTAATTTGAGTTAGCACTTAGAACGCAATTCATTTGAAATGCGCAGGGCATATTTTACCGTTTGATCTCTGTTTAGACCCTATGGGGGTAAAATATGACTTCTATTTTTACCGGTCAGCCATCTCTCCAACACTTCACAGGCAAAATAAGACCTCGATTTTTACGGGTCACCTCCTTTCTAATACCTTTTGGGGAAACACAAAAAGAGGCTGCCCAAGTATTGATTTGAGCAGCCTCCCTTTCTTAACTATTAATTTAAGACACTGAACAAACCTCTTTCAACCGGCTGCAAATAGCTTCCCCAACCTCATTGGTGGAGGATGTGCCGCCAATATCCGGAGTTTTAATTCCGTCGTTGGTAACATCTTCGATAGCATCCAAAAGCTTTTGCCCCAGTTCTTGCTCGCCAAAGTGATCGAGCATCATCTTCGCTGTCCACACCTGTCCAATTGGGTTGGCAATTCCTTTACCATAAATATCTGGCGCTGATCCATGTACTGGCTCAAACATTGAAGGGTACTTTCCATTTAAATTAATATTGGCTGCAGGCGCGATCCCGATACTTCCCATGATGGCCCCGCCAATATCCGTTAAAATATCCCCGAATAAATTACTAGCGACAATCACGTCAAAAATTTGCGGTCTTGTTACGAAAAAGGCAGCCAACGCATCGATATGATAGGAAGCGGTTTGAATATCGGTATAATCTGCTTTTACCTCATTAAAGACCTCATCCCAAAACGGCATCGAATGGAAAATCCCGTTTGACTTTGTCGCGGATGTGACATGCCCTCTTCTCTGTTTCGCTAGTTCAAATGCATACCGCATCGCACGTTCTGTGCCTTTTTTTGTAAAAATGGCATTTTGGATAGCGACCTCATCTTCCCCTCGATGAATCCTTCCGCCAACCTCACTATATTCACCCTCACTATTTTCCCTGACAACAATTAAATCAAAGTCATTTGGATTAACTAAAGGTGATTTCAATCCTTTAAAAAATTTAGCTGGACGAATATTAATCGATTGCTCAAATTCTCTGCGAATCTTAATTAATAAACCCCATAAAGAAACATGATCTGCAACAACCTGAGGGTTCCCGATTGCCCCTAGAAAAATGGCATTAAAGTTCTTTAAAATATCCAAGCCGTCCTCTGGCATCATTTTTCCATGCTCCAGGTAATAATCACAGCTCCATGGAAATTCTGTATACTCAAATTTTAAGCCGCCATGAATTTCAGCCACTGTATCTAGAACTTTTGTTGCTACTGGCACTACTTCTTTCCCAATTCCATCCCCTGGAATGACAGCAATTTCTAGTTTCTTCATATTATATACCTACTCCCTTATTCGCGTTTTTATTGTAATTTTCATACTTGGCTATTTCCTGTTCATACAAATCTTGACCGTGCGCATCATAGGCAACAAGTAACGGGAAATCTTCTACCTCAAGCCGTCTGATTGCTTCTGGCCCTAAGTCCTCATAAGCTACTACCTCAACATCTGTTACCCGTCTGCTTAAAATCGTGGAGAGCCCGCCGACGGCAGCAAAGGAAATGGCGCCATATTGCTTACATGCTTCTTTGACCATTTCTCTTCTTGGCCCCTTACCAATCGTTCCTTTTACCCCATATTCATACATGGCAGGAGCATAAGGATCCATCCGATATGCTGTTGTCGGAGCCACTGGCCCAATGATTTGCCCAGGTTTTGGCGGACACGGACCGGCATAGAAAATGACTTCGCCCCTTAAATTAACTGGCAAAGACTGGCCTGATTCAAGCAGGTCTACCATTCTTTTGTGGGCTGCGTCGCGGGCCATATAGATGGTCCCTGTTAAGAGAACCTGGTCCCCTATCTGCAACATTTGGATATCTTCATCTGTCAGCGGTGTTTTTAACCGGTATTCTGCCATTAAAATCCCCTCCTATAACACAGCCGTCTTTTTACGGGCAGCATGACATTGAATATTTACCGCAACTGGCAGTGCAGTTATATGACAGGCATATGTTTCAATTGGCACCCATAGCGCCGTACTGGTCCCGCCTAACCCTTGCGGCCCTATTCCTGTGTTGTTAATTTCCTCAAGGAGTTCTTTTTCCAGCTGCGCAATATGCGGTTCATGATGATGAACACCGATTTCCCTCAAAACGGCATGTTTCGCCAGTGAGGTTACTTTATCAAAGCTTCCGCCGATGCCAACTCCGACGACAACAGGCGGACAGGCCTTCCCGCCTGCTTCTTTAATCGTTTGTAAAACAAAATTTTTAACCCCTTGCATCCCTTCACCAGGAAGTAAGAATTTCATCGCACTCATATTTTCACTGCCCCCGCCTTTAGGCAGGACCGTGAATTTAATCTGGTCTCCGGGAACGATTTCAGTATGTACGACTGCCGGTGTATTATCCCCGGTGTTCACGCGAATGAGTGGGTCACCGACAACTGATTTTCTTAGATACCCTTCCCGATATCCAGTGCGCACCCCTTCTTGGATTGAATCCAAAAAGTTCCCGCCCGTTATATGGACATCTTGGCCTACCTCTACAAATACAACGGCCATGCCCGTATCATGACAATACGGCATGTGATTGACCTTGGCTTCTTCGGCATTTTCTAGAAGCTGCTGCAAGATTGTTTTTCCAATCGGCGATGCTTCTGTCTTCTCAGCCCTTCTAAATCCTGCTAATACATCTTCAGGAAGGTAATAGCAGGCCTCCCAGCAAAGCTTGGCAACGGTTTCAATGATTTGATCAACATGAACGATTCGCAAAAATTATCTCTCCTCTAATTGTTCGATTACATGAACTAAGTTACTTAGATCCTCTTGCGTATGCTCTCTTAATCTATCAGCTGCTTTTTTCGGGTTTCTTTCTTTTATTGCATCATAAATCTCCCTATGTCCTTTTAAAATCGTATTGAAGCGGTTTTCACCTTGGATGTTTAATACACGGTAATACTGGATCAAACCATTCAAACCCTCAACAAGCTTCATTAATCTGGGGTTCCCGCTGTACTGGATAATTAGTTCGTGAAAACGGGCATTACATGCAATAACCCTATCTGTTATTACTTCTTTCATTGCTTGCTCAGAATCTTCTAACGTTTTTTCAAGCTCCTGCAGCTGTTCCTCTGTCGCTCGTACCGCTGTCAGTTCAACAGCAGTAGATTCCAGGGAAATCCTGCATTCGTAAATATCCCGCACATCCTGTAAGTTTGGTTTGTAGACGGATATTTGTGACTTTTGATCCATTACTAGTAAACCTTCCATCACCAGTGCCCGAATCGCTTCTCTTACTGGGCTCCGGCTGGTATTATAAAACGTCGCAATTTGAGCTTCATATAATCGATCCCCTGGTTTGTATATACCATTAAAGATGCTTTCTTTTATCGATTGTTGAATTTGTTGATAATAAGGTAACGGCTTTTGCAATGGATTGCATTCCAACATTTGCACACCTCTTTTCCAATTTTTAATTCGTATCTAATTTTCTTGTCGACAGTCGAGTGTTATATTTTTATTATAATTAAAAAATTCAGATATTTCAAATCCAAATTTTCATTTACTGGCCTGTTTTAGGCTTTTTTAGCAAAAAGACCAGGCGGTTCAAATTTTATTGGATTCAAAATTAAGTTTTACAAGTATTACGTATTCGTGAAAACCCTTTTGTAAGTTTACTTCATTTTTTTCAAACACATTAGTATTAGGCAACTTTTGTATATCTCCATTTATTAAAACATAGTTGTTTTATTAACCTTAAAAACTTCAATTAAAATAATAGGTTGTTACTTTTTAAGGTAGAAATGGAGGTAATCAATGAAATCTTTTATGAGAAGGAAGTCCATTAACGAACTACAGCAAGAAGGCACAAATAGTACCAGACTTCAACGTGTCTTGGGATTATGGCAGCTGACAGCGATCGGGTTGGGGGGAATCATTGGTGTAGGAATTTTCGTTCTGACTGGAGTGGCAGCTGCAGAACATGCAGGACCTGCCGTTATCTTATCATTTATTATCGCGGGGCTTGCCAGTGCGGCAGCGGCATTATGCTATGCGGAATTCGCCGGCTTAATTCCAGTCGCGGGCAGTGCTTATACCTATAGCTACGCTGTCTTGGGTGAGGGAGCCGCTTGGCTGATTGGGTGGGATTTATTGCTTGAATATACCCTGGTCATTGCAGTAGTGGCGATTGGATGGTCAGGGTATATGCAAGAAATATTACAGCAAATCGGTATTCATGTTCCTGTATGGGCACAGGGGGCTCCAGGAACAGGTGCCGGCCATAAAATTGACCTGATTGCCATGATTATTAGTTTAGCCATTGCCGGGCTGCTAACGATTGGGATGAAATGGGGAGCACGATTTAACAACTTGATGGTCATCATCAAATTAAGCATCGTGGTTGTGGTCATTGCCGTCGGCAGCTTTTACGTTGATACTGCCAACTGGCATCCGTTTATGCCATTTGGTTTTCACGGTGTGATGGGTGGTGCCGCACTGGTATTCTTCGCCGTATTCGGATATGACACATTAACCACTGCTGCAGAAGAAGCGAAAAATCCGCAACGCGATTTGCCACGGGCGGTGGTCCTGTCCTTAACGATTGCTCTTTGCCTTTATATCGGCATGTCCCTCGTGATTACAGGAATGGCTCCATATGAAACTTTAGGGAATGCAGCCCCGATTGCGAAGGCCTTTAGTCAAGTGGGGTTGAATTGGATTACCTTGATTATTTCTGCGGCCGCCATCACTGGGATTTTATCGGTACTGTTTTCCTTTATGCTTGCCGGTTCACGTATATGGTTCGCGATGAGCCGCGATGGTTTGCTTCCGAACTGGTTTGCAAAAGTACATTCCAAATATAAGACCCCCTACCGCCCTACACTGATTATTGGTGCGGTAACAGCTGTTGTTTCCGGCTTAACTCCAATCAATGAAGTCGCAGAACTCGTCAACATCGGAACCCTGTCCGCCTTTATCCTAATTTGCGCTTCCATCATGGTGCTGCGCGTCAAACAGCCTAATCTGGAAAGGCGATTTAAAACGCCGTTGGTTCCATTCGTCCCTATTATCGGGATTGGTTTTTCGATTTATCTAATTATCAGCCTGCCTTCGATTACTTGGATTCGCTTCGTGATTTGGATGTTGGTGGGGTTTGTTGTTTATCTTTTGTACGGTAAACGAAAGAGCAACCTTTCTAAAAATTAATCTTTAATGGAGCTGCTTCGGCGGCTCTTTTTTTGTATGGAAAGCTTTTAATGAGTAGAAATAAAGAAGAGAGTTGGCAAATACCCCACCCCTCTTTTTAAATCAGTTTTTATACAATCATTTCGTAAACACCAATCATTATTAACAGTATACCCGCAACAAAATTAGAATACTTGCCAACGTTCATACCACAAATTTCACCTCCAAGTTTTACTCCACTCCAAATGGATAGTACCGAAAATAATCCAATCGAATTTGTTGTTAAAACTGGAGAAAGACCTGTAATACCTGCTCCCAACCCCATTACTAAACAATTGATTGCTAACGCAAACCCTAATAATATCGATTCCTTTACTGAAATCACTTTATCATCATTAACATCTGCCGAATCTGGTTGACTGATAACATGTGTAAATTAGAGTCAACTTTCACTTTGCTTGGAGTTTCTTGAACAGAAAAGGAGTCTGCTATGCATTTAATCCCAATACTACTAATAATTAAACCACCAACAAAATTGGCTAATGCAATAGAAATAAACTGCGTAACGAATTCACCTGCAATAATGGAAAGCTAAGCACAAACCATTGAGACGATAGCAATAATCAAATTAGAAGCAAAGGGAATTCGCGTTGACCTTAATCCATAAGAAACACTAATGCCTAAATTATCTAGATTTGCCGCAATACCTATTAACAAAATAGATAAATAATGCATATTCTCCTCCTGTGGGTGTGCTGTTCATCTAGCTGCCACTTTAGAACAATTCTTTTGTGTATTTATATATTCGAATGGTTTGAATTATGTTAATAAGGTTTCAACTCTTCGAAAATATAAAAAGGAGACCCATTGATGAGCTCCCTCAAAAAACTCTATTCATTTTTTTAATTGTTAATTAGCTCCATTTCTTTATTAAAATCTTGAACACTAAGACTTTTTTGCATTCGTTTGAATACCATTTTGGATAATAAAACGCTTATCTCATATATTAGAATCAGTGGAATTGCTACGGAAATATGAGAAATAAATTCTGGCGGAGAGATCATCGAGGCTATTATGACCAGAATGAAATACGCATATTTTCTGAGTTTTACTAATTTATATGGATTCACAATGCCTAAAGTTGTTAAAAACATCGAGACAAGAGGCAATTCAAACGCTACACCAAAAGGTAAAGTCATATTTATTAAAAAACTAAAATATTTATCTGCCGTAAAAGAGGTTGTAAACATATCATTTCCTAATTTGATAAGAAAGCTCATAACATTTGGGAAAATAAAAAAATAACCAAATGCAAGCCCTCCAATAAAAAGAAAGAACAAGGCAGGAATATACGCTAATGTAACCTTCCTTTCCCCTGGCTTTAAAGCAGGTTTTACAAATAACCAGATTTGCCATGCAGCTATTGGGATTGTTCCAGTTACAGCAATAACAGTTGCGATATGAAAATAGATCCAGATAATATCGCTGGGGCCGAGAACCATTAATTTAAAATCAAGATTGCCCATAAAAAAAACATATATTTCTTTGACATAAACCATTCCTAAAATAAAAAATAATATGAAAACAATTGCCGAAATAATTAATCTTTTTCGCAACTCATCAAGATGCTCCGTTAAATTAAGTTCTTTATCATCCATAGTGTTACTCCTGCCTAATAAATTGAGACATTCCATAAAAAATGCAAGATGCCCACTTTCCATCATGCATTTTTCATGGGCAATTTTATCAATTTTACATCTTCATTTTCTTAATAACCCAAAATGATTATAATGATAAAAAATCATTTAGAGCAGACTCATTTTGTTCCAGGTTGATACTTAACACTGCACCAACGTTGTTGAATTGCTTATTTGTATAAGACCCATCCACGGGAATACGCATTGTTTTTATGTCATTAGATTGATTAGTAAGCAAATCTTTTCCCAAAGACAATAAAGTAGGTGTATCCAAATTAGTATCAACATATGGGTTTATAACCCCTAACATTTTAGGAAGTTTTAAAATACTTCCTACGTTCATAGCTTGATCCTTCAACTTGCCTATGACTTCCTGTTGTCTTTGAACCCGGCCAAAGTCACTTAATTTATCATGTCTAAAACGTACATATCCTAATAGCTTGTCCCCATGCAAGGTTTGTTTTCCAGGTTCTATTGTCGTTCCTATTCCATACGACATTTTAGAAGGAACATCCACTTCGATTCCATCTGGTGCAATAATATCGGCAATCTTTGAGAACCCTTCAAAATCAACTATAGCGTAATAATTTAAATCAATATCAAAGTTTTCTTTAATGGTTTGTCGAAGGAGCTCTGGCCCGCCATATGCATATGCTGCGTTTATTTTTTGCTTTCCATGACCCGGAATATTAACATATGTATCTCTCATAATAGAAATCAACTTAGATTGATGAGTATCCTGGTCATAATGGGCAATCATAATGGAATCCGTTCTGGCATGCTCTTCCCCACGAGAATCGCTTCCCAAAAGGAGCACATTAATTCTTCCAAATTTCACATCTTCTCCTTGAAAAGCTTTCGCTTTTTTCGTATCATCTTTAAATTTCCCGCCCTCAGCAAGTGAAACTCCTTGTTTATATTGATAAGTTGCATAAGCACCCACACTGCCAATCATTAAGAGAAGAATTAAAAGAATAATCCTTGTCCACTTGACACGTTTTTTCCTACGTTGCATTCTTTCCATAGTACACCTTCCCGATTATTTTTATTTTGTAAATCCTATCAATTCCCATTAACAACCAATTATAGGAATTAAACAATTTCTTGAATTCACGATCACTGTTTAATTGTTAGTAAATTTGCAACAAGTTGAATGGCCATAGCATCATCAATATAACCGACTGGAAAAATGTAATCTGGAATAACATCCACTGATACTATAAAATAGATTAGTGCACTTCCAGCAATTGCAAGCTCTCTTGGCGTTCCCTTATTTAAACGAAACCTCTCAAACATATCTTTTAGCTGGCTTATAAAAGGACCTAAACTGCCAATCTTTTTAAGCTTTTCACCAAAGCTTTTGAGAATACTTTCTTTTCCCTCTTCCGTTTGTGCATATTGTTCATAATTTGCTAACTGCCGTTCAACACTTGCTATGCTAAATTCAGAATCTATTAAATTAGAGGCTTCAAGTAACTTTTGAATACTTTCAACAGACATAGTGATATCAGATTGCTGAATTTCTTTTTTCTCTTCAACTGCAAAGCCTGCAGCGATAAATAATTCAGAGATGGGGACCCCTAAATAATCAGCAAACTTTTGTAAATGCTCCGGCTGCGCTTTTCGTTTACCATTTATGATCCGGGAGATTGTGGCTGTGTCAATACCAGTAAGTTCACTCAGCTTCCGCATGGATAAAGAACGTTCTTTTAGCAATTTCTTCAATAACAAACCAAGTTTGTTATCCCTTTTCTGTTCCGCCATTTTCGCTTTCATTCCTTTTTTACAATTCGTCGTATGAACATAGGAAACTATTAAAAACATAAAGAAAAATTTTCACAAAATTATGTACAGTTTCTCCAGTTCGGAAAAAAATGCTATTAGAAATATACATTTACGTTGACAATTTGTCAACACGAATTTTTCCTTTGTCAAAATTAAATGATGGCTTTTCAATGTTTCAGCTTTTTTGTAAAGGCTATTAAACCAATATGTGCCCGTCAAATTGTTAAAAATATAAAAAGCCTTAGACTAATTTAACAAGTCTAAAGCTTAAGGGTGGGGATGACACTTATAACCAGTTATATTTATGGAAATTAACTATCATCAAGTTTACCAGCCGCGGCTTGCACCGCCGCCACCCGAAGAGCCTCCTCCACCGCCTCGGCCACCACCTCCACCCCCTTTGCCATCGTCTCTAGACAGAATGGAAAGAACGAGATAGGTTAGGGCCCCTCCAAAAAATTTGAAATCAAGAAACACAAGAATAATGACCAAAAGAAAAATTAACCAACCTGGAATGCCGATTCCTTCATCCTCTTTTGGCTGGTCTCCTGCTTTACCATATTCGGCAAGAACCTCTTTTACCAGTACCCTATATGTTTCGACTACAGCTATATTGGGCTGCTCACTTTTTAGGTTGGGAATGGCGTATTTATCAAGAATTCTGCCTGCTTTTCCATCGGGAATCCTCCCTTCCAAACCATAGCCAACCTCAATCCTCAATTTTCGCTCGTTCATGGATAAGACGAGGAGCACACCATTGTTGTCCTTGCTGTTTCCAATTCCGTATTGCCGAAATGCTTCATTGGCATATTCTTCAATGGTTCTGTCGCCTATTGTTTGGACCGTTAAAACGACAACCTGCGCAGTTGTTTGGTCTTCAACCTTTCTTCCTAAGTTTTGTAATTCTTCTTTTTCCTTATCATTTAATATATGGGCAAAATCCTGGACGTAAATATCGCCAACTGGTTCTGGGATTTGGACATCCTCTGAAAATGCCTTTCCTGCAAAAAGAAAAATAGTCAAAAATACCAAAAGAAAGCTGATGGCCTTCTTTGCCTTCATTATCCATTGCCTCCTCCAAAATCAACCTTTGGAGCTTCAGAGGCCTTAGGATCTGCTTCAAAATATTCCTTTTCATCAAAACCTGTTATAGCTGCAATCATTACACCCGGAAAGCTTTTTACTTTTTTGTTATAAATCGCAACCTGGTCATTATAATCCTTGCGAGCAACGGCAATTCGATTTTCTGTTCCAGCCAATTCATCCATTAATTGTGTAAATTGACGATCTGCTTTTAGATTAGGATAGTTTTCAACAACAACAAGCAAACGGCTCAATGCGCCAGATAATTCGGCGTTAGCTGTGGCCTCTTCCTCCGGCGTTTTAGCACCGGCAAGTCTTGCACGTGCATCTGAAATAGAAGCGATGACTTCTTCTTCGTGGGCTGCATATCCTTTTACGGTATTTACTAAGTTGGGTACTAGGTCCAGTCTTCTCTGTAATTGATTTTCAATTTGAGCATAAGATTGATCGACGTTTTCTTCTAAATTAACAAAGTTATTATAACTGGACATTAACATAAATCCGAAAACAACGATGAACACTCCAATTATACCTAATCCAACAGAAACTTTTTTCATTTTCACAGCGCTCCCTTCCATACAGTATATAGCGCTTGAAAATAAATGCCTCTTTATAGGAATATTTTCACAAAACTGGACCTGCAGAATTGGCCATGTGAATCGTAAAGCCCAGATGAGAAATACCTAGCCCTAAAGCATTTCACTGAAATATCCAAAGTATAATAATGATTAAGATCATAAAATGGATGTGATTTTGTTATGGAATGGAAACCTGATAGGTTATTAGTTTTAATTCTTCTTTATGTGATTCTTAGCGGGTTCATGTTCTGGCTGCCAATAATAAGAGGATTATTCGATGGACCAACATACACGTGGTCAGGATGGATGGGATTAGGCGGATCTGGAATAGGAGGGCAGTATTGGCTGTTATTGATTCTTGTTTCCTTAATGACTTCAATAGTTATTTTGGGGTGGAGAGGAGCTCAAAAACCATTTCATTGGTTATTGCTAACATGGTTTATTCTTTTAGTCATTGAGTCAGGTTCTTGGTTCTTTTCTTCAGAAAAGGTCCATTTTAAAGGGGATACCCTAGGACTCAATTTTTCTTTGGAAAAAATAATTTTTCCTTTCGATGTATTTTTTTTGGTTCTTACTTGCTTATGGATTATTCGTGATAAGAGGTCAACTTCTCACTTCCAATCACCTTCTTGGAAAAGATTAAATCGTAATCTATTAATTGTATTTTTTTGCTTTTTCCCAATTCAATTAGTACTTCTTAGGTTTTTTGATAATAACAGGATATTTGACCAAATTGGAGTAATTCTGACTATATTTCAATGGATATTATTAAATTTATCGTTCTATCCATGGCAAAGTCGAAAACCACAGAAAAGCCCATCCAGACGTTCTTAAAAATTGGCTCTTTTCTAATATATTTCTGCTATAAGGATTCGCAAATAAAAGGGTTGAATTCGCAAACAGAACTCGTAAAATCGCAAATAAAAATACTGTATTCACAAATAAAACCTAAACATACCCCAAAAAAGTTTAATATTACTCTTTGTTACGTCGATTCTATAGAATGAAGCAACAATATTTACGAAAATAGCTTAAAAAATAGTTATAGCCTATTGTAAAAAAATCAAAGAAGCTGATCTAAAAGCACGCAATATGCCTTTAAATCAGCTTCTTTTCCTTATCTTATGTGGCCATTTCCGGTCATAATATATTTCGTCGTGGTCAATTCAGCCAACCCCATTGGGCCGCGTGCATGCAGCTTTTGGGTAGAGATTCCAATTTCTGCACCGAGCCCAAGTGCCCCGCCGTCCGTAAATCTGGTAGAAGCATTATGATATATCGCAGCGGCATCCACTAAGTCCATAAACTTCTTAGCAGTTTTACAGTTTTCAGTAATAATAGCTTCCGAGTGTTTCGTTCCATATTTATCAATATGTTCAATCGCTTCTTCCACACTTGTGACCGTCTTAATGGCGAGATCCAAACTCAAGTATTCTGTCGCCCAATCCTCAACGTTTGCCAGTTCAGCTCCAGGAATAACCGCCGCCGCTTTTTTATCAGCATGGACGGAAATATTGTGGTCTTTCAACGTTTTAATCAACGCCTGTTTATTGTGCTCCAGCCAGTCAAGATGGATAATTGCCGTTTCCACCGCGTTACATACAGCAGGTCGATCCGTTTTGGCATTCACCAGTATGTTCAGCGCCTTTTCCACATCCGCTTCCCTGTCAATATATAGGTGACAGTTACCCACTCCTGTTTCTAAGATAGGTACTGTCGCTTCATTGACAACTGAATAAATGAGCGAAGCCCCACCTCTTGGAATTAACACATCTATATGCTCTTTCATCGTAAACAGCTGCTGAGTGGCGATGCGGTCTGTACTCTCAATCAACTGAACCGCCTCTCTATGGATTGCCGTCTTATCCAGCGTTTCCTGAATCACTTTAAAAATAGCTTTATTTGAAAAAATGGCTGAGGAACCTCCCTTCAGGAGAATGGCATTTCCTGATTTCAAAGCAAGCCCTGTTGCATCAACAGTCACATTCGGCCGTGCTTCATAAATCATACCGATCACACCTAAAGGGACACATACTTTTTTAACAAGAAGTCCATTATCAAGTGTCCACTTGGAAAGGGTATCGCCGACAGGATCTGGAAGCTTGGCGACTTCACGAAGTCCGCTAGTAAAATCAAAAACTCGTTCTCTTGTTAATGTAAGACGATCCAAATAGGCCTCGCTATACCCTTCGATTCTCCCGTATTTTATATCGATTTCATTAGCCTTCAATATGTCCTCAACTTTCGCTTCTAGCTGATCTGCTAACAGAGTGAGGGCTTGATTTTTTTCTTCTGTCGATAAGATACTTAGTCTTTTGGCCGCTTTTTTTGCCTTGATTGCCTGAATTTCAATTTTTGTTGAATCCACTTTTAAAAGAACCATCGAATCCCTCCATTTTTTTTAAATATGATAAGGAAGATACATATCCTTTCTTTTAACCTCCTGTTTTTGAAACCATTTCCCGTTTGATAAAATAGGTCCCCGTTGCTACTTGATGGACGGCATCTTTTAATATATTAGGCGTTCCCGCTTTCCCTAAAAAGGAAAGGATTCCGGACGCCATGGCGATTTTAAAGGCATCAATTTTCGATCTCATTCCACCTGTTCCAACCGAGCTTCCAGAGCCGCCGGCTGCTTCTTCGATTTTAATGGTAATTTCGTGAACGTGTTCCAACCTTACAGCGTGGCTTTTTTTGCGGGGATCTGCATTATACATCCCATCAATATCCGAAAGAATAATTAACATATCGGCATCGATGAGTCCTGCTATCTTGGCGGAAAGAACATCATTATTTCCAAACTTTAAGCGATTGACTGTCACCGTATCGTTTTCATTTATTATTGGAACAATTCCACGATTTAGCAGGACATTGATTGTATTTCTAGCATTGTTATGACGGTTTTCATCCGATAAATCCTCTCTAGTGATGAGAATTTGTGAAGCAACATAGCCGTGGGAAAGAAAAAGCTCAGAATAGATTTCCATCAATAGGCTCTGGCCAATCGAGGCGGATGCTTGCTTTTCCGGCAGCGCTCTTGGTGGTTCCGTAAAACCAAGTTTTCGATAGCCCGCTGCTACAGCACCAGATGAAACAAGCAGCAGCTCGTGGCCTTCATCCTTTAATTGCACAACTTCTTCCACCAATTTTTCCAATTTCCTGCGGCTAATTTCACCACGAAGGCTTGTGAGTGAGCTGCTGCCAATTTTGACAACTACTCTCTTTTTAAAGCCTGAGGTCATCCAATCACTCCTATTTGGCGTCTTTGATAGTGGCTGTTCATTTCCTGAGAACGTTTTGCTGCTTCTTTAACGGCTTGCATAATAGCCCTTCCTCCGCCATGCTTCTCCAATGCCTCCAATCCGGCAGCCGTGGTACCATTCGGAGATGTCACTTTTTCTCTTAGCTCTGCCGGCGTATCCGTTTCCTGCATCATCATTTTGGCGGCACCCAAAATGGTTTGTGCACTTATTTGCTTAACTATAGCGGTATCAAGGCCACACTCTTTTCCTGCCTTTTCCATATGTTCGATTAAGTAATAAAAATATGCAGGGCCACTCCCAGCGATCCCTGTAAAGATATCCATTTTATCTTCGGCAATTTGATAAACAGTACCCAAACATGATAATAATTCCCTCACGATTGTCATCACTTTTTTTGTGGCATGTTTACCGGGACAGATCGCCGTGGCCGATTCACCAATCTTACTGGATGTATTGGGCATAACCCGAACAACAGGCTGCCCTTGTGGAAGATATCTCTCAATCGAGTTCGTGGGAATCCCTGCTGCAACTGATAGAATGATATGATTAGGTTTAAGCTTATTTGAAAGGTATTGTAATGAGGATTCTATGTCTTTGGGCTTCATGGCTAATATGAAGATGTCAATATGTTCAAAGGTTAACTCTTCTCGACTTATTCCCTTAATATCGTAAGTATTCTGGAGTTCCCGCAAACGTTTTTGATTCCTTCGGTTGGAAACCAGTATTTGTTTGGAAGGTATTTTGCCGGTATTAACAATACCTGCAATCATCGCCTCAGCCATAGAACCGGCTCCTAAAAAAACGACTGTTTGTTTGTTTAACATCCCATTCCTCCTTTTTAAGGGTGAAGATATTTTTCTTTTTTACTGGATTCCAAATTATAGATATAGTTGTACTCTTCCTCTAAATCACTTAAAGTCCATTCATATAGATGCTTATTATTCTTTTTATAAACACCTGATTGAACAAGCTGATCCATCAGAAATTGTCTTCTTTGCTTAACCACAGTTCTAAGTAAATTTTTCAAAACAGAAACCTCCCTTTTTTCAAAAAAAATATTAGTAATTAGTTGTCTTCTGTATTTACGGCAATTGATGGAAGGCAGGGCGTTGTGTTAAGGATCAATCTCCCCCTTTCCCATAAATGCCATTATAAAGAGGCGTTTTTTAAGAATTTGTCGATTGGGCTCGCATTTATTAAGTCTTAAAGGAATCTTTATCTTTCTTTAATAAAAGAAAAATAGATGTATTATTTGAAAAAAGGATCCGTATTTTCAAAGCGGCATTAAAGATATTTAAAATGAAAAAACCCGCCATTCTCCTAAATGGCGGGTAAAAAATTCATTTTCAATATAATTCTGATTAGTTGGCAGTCCTCAACATTCATCACTAAACTGGATAAACCGTTTTATGATCAGCTAGTATCATTAATTGATTTTCCTTAGGCAGGAACTTTATTTGGGCATCTGAGGAGTAAAACCAAGTCTTTTCCTTTTCTTTTGTTACGAATAAATTTAACTCATCTTGGAATTCCAACACCTTCGAAGCGGTTTCCTCATCGATAGGGAGCGATATCAGCCAATGATCCTCTTTTTCATCAATCGTGTAGGTTTCTGATTGACATAGCAATCGGCTGCCTATGGAATGGCGAATCATTAACATTAGAATTCACCTCCGGGTAAGTCAATTAATAAAAAGAAACTATCTTGACTTGCTTGAATCGTAATTTCCGGAAGATCTGTGATTCGGGCAGCATCCCTGGACTTTAAAATGTTATCATTATTAATTGATATTTCTCCCTCAATCGTAAAGACGTATATTCTCCTGCCTTCTTCCTGCCGAAAGGTCAGTGTCTCCTTCCCATCCAATCTGGATAAATAAAGGGTTAAATCCTGATGAATTTTAGCAACCCGCTCCGAACCGGTATGAGAGATAACTGGTAAGAGCTGATTATGCATTTGCTCTAAGTCATATGAAATATCCTCATAGGAAGGCGTTAACTTCTTTTCATCTGGGGAAAACCATAGCTGCAGGAATTGGACTTCTTCCTGTTTTGACGCGTTAAATTCAGAATGAAGCACTCCGGTTCCAGCACTGATCCGCTGAATACTTCCAGTGCCGATGATTCCAGCGTTCCCTAAGTTGTCCTCATGCTTAAGCTGTCCCTTTAATACAATTGAGACAATTTCCGCTTCACGATGCGGATGAATGCCAAAACCCCGTCCCGGCTGGACTGTATCGTCGTTAAAGACACGAAGCGGGCCAAAGCGGATATTGGATGGGTCATAATATTCTCCAAAAGAAAAACTTAAATTACTCTCCAGCCAGTCATTTTTTACTGTATAGCGTTTACTTGCAGGATAAAGCTGAATCAATTTCTGTCACTCCTCTGATGATAGTAAAATCATGAAAAAAAAGTTGGAAAATATAGCAGACTTTCATCCGCTATATGCTCCAACCCCCTTCATTAGCTATATAAGCTTGGCATATTTAGGAATACAAGTGATGACGTAAATGATAGTCTAATTTTTAACATTTGAAATCATCCTTAATTCGAGATAATTGTAATCGAAATAATTTTTATTGTCAAAAAAAGCTGTTGGACTTTTTTAAAAATTATTTATAAGTAATATCGGCGAATTCTATTCTTTTTCAAACACTTTGGTACTTCTTACTGTATCAATCGGCCGGACCAGTTTTTCAATTTGCTCGCGTTTCGATTCAAAAAATGGCGGTAATGATAGTTTTTCACCAAGTGTTTCATATGGTTCATCCCCCATAAATCCTGGTCCATCTGTTGCAATTTCAAACAGAATTTGCGGGGCAACATTCGTATATAAGGAACCAAAATAATAGCGTTCCACATAACCGGAATTCGGCAAGCGGAAGGATTGCATGCGTTTCGTCCATTCATCAATTTCAGCACGGTCTTCAACTCGGAACGCAGCATGGTGTACAGTTCCAAACCCTTGGCGTGCCCGGGGAAGAATGGCATTATACTCAACAATCACCTGTGCGCCATTCCCGCCTTCTCCTGTTTCAAACAAATGGTAAGAACCATCTTTATCAATTTCTTTAAAAAGTAATACCTCTTCCATAATTGCTTTAAAGTAATCGAAGTTGGAAACACGGACAAAGACCGGTCCTAATCCTGTAATGGCATGTTCTAATGGGATTGGTCCATTTTGCCAAGGTATACCTGCGGCAACACCTTGATTGTTCTCATCGGAAATCAATTGGTATTGCTGATCATCAAAATCAACAAAGGACAGTGTTTTCTTACCAAATTGCTCTTTGATTCCTGTATGTTCAATATTTAACCGGTTAAACCGGTTTAGCCAATAATCTAATGCAGTATCATTCGGTACACGAAAGGATGTTTTTGAAATCTCGTCTGTCCCATGAACCCCTTTTGGAATTCCTGGGAAGTCAAAGAATGTCATGTCCGTCCCTGGACCGCCTACATCATCTGCAAAAAATAAATGATATGTTTGAATATCGTCTTGGTTCACAGTTTTCTTTACTAAGCGCACCCCTAATACATATGTGAAGAATTCATAAATTTTTTCTGCGCTGCTTGTAATGGCTGTAACGTGATGTACACCCTTTAATTTGTTCATGTTTATTTCCTCCCAATTATTACTGTTTTTCTCTTTCTAGCAAAACCGGCTTATGACCTGGATCTATTGTAATCACCATATCTGCCATGCCAACAAACAAGCCATTATCAACCACACCGGGAATGTTGTTCAGGATACTTTCCAACTCTTGAGGCTTTATGATACTGGGAAATGAACAGTCAATGATAAAGTTGCCATTATCCGTTTGAAATGGCATTCCATTCGTTTGACGCAATTTAGTTTTCCCTTGTAATTCCCTTATATAATTCTCAGTCTGCACCGCCCCAAAAGGAACGACTTCGACAGGAAGCGGAAAGGCTCCCAATGTTTTCACCATTTTCGATGGGTCAGCCACTACAATAAATTTTTCCGCAGCCTTGGCTACGATTTTTTCCCGAACTAGGGCTCCGCCACCACCCTTAATGAGGTTCAGGTTAGAATCGAATTCATCGGCCCCATCTATTGCAATATCTATTTTCTTAACCTCGTCCATACTGGCTAATGGAATTTGTAATTTTTTTGCTAATTCTGCTGTTTGAACCGAGGTTGGGATTCCTTGAATGGAAAGCCCCGCTTCCACTAGCGCTCCAAGTTTCATAAGTGTAAAATAAACGGTTGAACCAGTTCCAAGCCCAACTACCATCCCATCTTTAACGAAATCAGCTGCTAGTTCTCCCACTATATTCTTTTCATTCAAGGTTTCCGCCTCCCTCTTCCTGGCCATTTTCGAATGCAGTAATTATTATTTAATTATTTCCTTCCGATACCAATTTGCGGCAGCATTTACCTCTTCTACCGTTAATTGATGTCCTCGATTCTCCCAGTGAAGCTCTACTTCTGCATTGGCGTTCTGTAATAACGATTGAAGTTCTGTAGATTCCATTGGTGAACAGATTGGATCATTCGTCCCAGCAGCTATAAACACGGACGTTCCGGTCAAATCAGGAAGCTCAATTCCTTTTCGCGGTACCATTGGATGATGAAGAATGGCAGCTTTTAAGGCATTTTGGTAATGAAATAATAAACTTGCCGCGATATTTGCTCCATTTGAGTAACCAATCGCAACGATATTGTTTCGGTCGAAACTATACTTTTCAGCAGCTTCATCCAGAAACTCATTTAGCTCTTTTGTTCGAAAAATAAGATCTTCTTCGTCAAAGACTCCTTCCGCTAGCCTTCTAAAGAATCGCGGCATACCATTTTCTAATACATTCCCTCGAACGCTTAAAACATTGGCTTCATCGTCAATCATGCCCGCAAGTGGCAGCAGGTCTAATTCATTGCCACCCGTTCCATGAAGCAATAAAAAGGTGGGTTTTGTTTGGTCTTGCCCTTTATTGAATACATGTTTCATCCTTGTTTTCCCTCCAGAATGTGGAACTATTTAGGTCTTTCAATTTCAAAAATGTCACCAATTTTGGCATAACTATTTCCCGCCAATCGGCTGACAGCAGTTAGTCCCCTTGGGTCTATTCTTCCATTTTCATAAATGCTGCTTTCAATATGATATTGAACAATTTTTCCGATAATCAAATCACACCCAGGAGAATCTTTTCCTCCCAATTCTATTGAATGCTCTAATAAACATTCCATCCTGACTTTCGCTTCCTTTACTCCCGGGACTGAAATTCTCACGCTTTCCACTGGAGTTAAATCCGTTAAGTCTATTTCACTTTGGTCAGGGGGAAGAGTCGCCGCTGTTTTGTTAACTTCTGCAACATTTTGTTCGTCAACGATATGGACCACAAATTCATTGGACTCCAGGATATTTCGCGCTGTGTCCTTTTGCCTCCCTGCTGAACGTTGAATGGATAAAGAAATCATTGGGGGGTTAGCTGACACAATATTAAAGTAGCTAAATGGTGCACCGTTCAACACCCCATCCTTCGAAATCGATGTGACAAACGCAATAGGCCTTGGGATAATGCTTCCTATCAAGAATTTATAATTTTCTCTTTCGCTAATTGTTGCAGGGTCAATCGAACGCATAGAAATCAGTCCCCTCGAGAAATTAGTCTAATGGCCTTACTTCAATTGGAATCAGCACTCGTTCTAGTTGTGCTCTATGTGGTTCATACTGGGAAGGCAGCATCAACTTTTCTCCCATTGTCGCTTGTGATTCATCATGCGCAAATCCTGGAGGATCCGTTGCAATTTCAAACAGAATTTTTCCATGCTCTCTAAAGTAAATTGCATTAAAGTAGTTTCTATCCTGTACTGGTGTTACCCCGTACCCATGGCGCTTTACATATTGCTTCCAATCTAATTGATCCTCATCATCCTTTGCCCGCCATGCAATGTGGTGTACGGTACCGACACCCATTTGCCCGAGTCCAATTGGAGTTAATTTCAGGTCAATAATATTACCGATTTCAGCTGTTGAACGATAACGGGCTAAATCGCCTTCTTTACCGACAAATTCGAGCCCCATTACCGTTTCTAACAATTCCGCTGTTTTATCAGGCTGTTCCGATAAAAGGGTTGCTCCGCCAAATCCTTTTATCGCCACTTCAGGTGTTACTCCCCCAAAGCTCCATGTATTAGCTTCCCCTTCTTCTCTTTCGACAATTTCCAAATGAAGTCCATGTGGATCATCGAATTCTAAATATTGCTCTCCAAAGCGTTCTATTTTTGTGAAAGGAATCTCGAACTTTTCTAATCGCAGTTCCCAAAATCCCATCGCTCCTTTAGGAACCACATATGATGTTACCCCAACTTGACCGTCTCCAATGATTCCTTGACGAGCACCTGGCCAAGGAAAGAAGGTTATGATAGTCCCTGGTTTTCCACCTTCATTTCCAAAATAAAGATGATAGGTCCCTGGATCATCAAAATTGACCGTTTTCTTTACCAAGCGCATCCCTAAAACGCCGGCATAGAAATCTACATTTTCCTGTGGATGTCCGACAATGGCTGTGATATGGTGTATACCCATTGTTTTCTTACTCATTTTTAAACACTCCCTTTTTCGTGAGATAATTAAATGAATTCGATACCTTAGTTTATTCCTAGTCCATTAATTAAAATCTTTTCATTTTAATTATAAATTAAGATTCTTAAATTCGAGATATTTTAGAATAAAAATGCATCTAATGCATATTGACCAGGGCCGATTAAAGCTACACCAATTGCAACAGCAAGCAAAGTCAGGTTAAATTCATATCCATTTGCTGTTGCCCATAATCCATTAGGAGCATGAACCTTGATAATCGCCATTGCCATCGTTCCTGCAATCAAAATTCCTGCAAGCGGGGTTAATAATCCTAAAGCAAACAATAATCCGCCGAAAAGCTCTGCCAAACCTGCTAGAATTGCCATGGTCACTCCTGGTTTTATGCCAATAGATTCAAACCAACCACCTGTGCCTTTCGGGCCGTAACCACCGAACCAACCAAACAATTTTTGCGCACCATGCCCTACAAATAGTAAACCAATTACCAAACGAATAATTAACAAACCAATATTTAACATTTTAAAAGCCTCCTAATTGTTTTTATCTCGGATTCGAGATATTTTAAAAAAAAATTAAAATCTACACTTTATCTCTTACTTTTTTTAAAAGCCGGACCAATGTTTCTTCCTCATCAGAATTTAATGAATCAAACATGGAATTCACGAATTCATGATATTTTGGCATGATTTCATCCATCAAAGCATTACCAGCATCCGTTAAGGTCACATGAATCACCCGGCGGTCATCCGGACAGGCATTTCTGCATAACAGACCTCTTTTTTCAAGCTTATCTATTACATAGGTCATCGAACCACTCGAGATTAATATGCAATTTCCGATTTGTTGAATGGTTTGTTTCCCTTTTTGATAAAGTACCTCCAGAACAGAAAACTCCGTAATACCAAGATTGTTTTTTGCGATTTCATCTTTAATGCGTTCATGAATAGCTTTTGATGTTTGCATTAATACTAGAAAGGGCAAATTCGAGCATTTCCTGTTCATTTCCTTCACCTCCTCCGAAATCTTGAATTAAATTATCTTGAATCTGAGATAATCATATTACTTAAATTTCTTTTTGTCAATAACCTTTTTTCGATTTTTGTTAATCAACTGGTTAACTTTCCAACTTACAGAATGATGCACGAGAACCGTCCCCGTGCATCATTCTGTAGATTCAGGACAGATTATCACTTAGAGGTGACATTATATGGACTTCCCCACAATTTATACAAATTTTTGGGATGCTGTCATAGCTGTTCCAGTTGTCATGATTTTAACACAGCTCTTGAAAGTATTTTTTAAAATTTCAAAAAAATATGTCCCTGTGGTCGCATTGGCACTTGGGTTGATATTTGCCATATTTATTAGCCACCATCACAGCTTAAAGGCAGGAATTTTTATGGGATGGTTTTATGGATATGCGGCAATCGGGAATTATGCTGCATTAAAAAATACAATATTAGTTTTTAGAAAAAACGCTTAGAAGCGGGCACGGCGGGAGGGTAACTTGTACTTTTTTAAATGAAACGATCACTCACCAAAGTGGCTCATCTTTTTCACTTAATATTAAAAATAATGGCATTGTAAACAGTACCAATAATATTATAGGAAGTTCTAATATTAGCATGGATGTTAAAGATAAATTAAACATTACCGTAAACGGAATAGTTATTATCGGGAATAAAGCCAATAAAGATGTGGCGTTTTTTGAAGACTTGCTTTGATATTGGATTTCTTCACAAAGATTGCATTTCATACTTTTGCGGAATGTTAATATTTTTTTTAATGAATCCAACCAAGACCATTTTTCTCTACAGTTTTGGCAAGTAGGCATTAGGTGGCTCCCCCCCCCTTTTTATCCTTTTAATACCTTATACGTTATTTTTTAATCCTAAGTTTCATTTTATTGGAAATTAACAACTTTCGGTAAAACTGCTTTACAGATTTTTAGGACAAATTCAACTACTAAATTACTCTACTATTAATGAATAATGATAGATTCTTGGTCATATAATAGTCTTAAAAAGGGAAAGAAGTGGTTCGTATGTCATTTTTTGCAGGAAAAATCTACTGTAATTTTTGTATGAAACCATTTAGAAGAAAGCCCGGCAATGGTCCAGGAAAGTGGGTATGTCAGGGAAATACGCATCATCATACTTGCAATCCAAATACCGTGGAAGAGAATTGGTTAAAATCCGTGATAGGAATGAGATTGTATTGGGACGAGAAGGATTATTTAGATAGATTGCTAGAGGAACAATTAAATCATATTGTTTTCGAAAGCAAGCATAGACTAGTAATTAAGTTCAACAATCCTATGATTGACGAAATCAGGCTTTTTGATGGAAATAATTACTATGGTTCAAACTTTAGGGTTTATGATTTGGGTTGGCAGTATGAAGATGTTTCATAATATAGATAACTGGCACCATTAAAACCTTTCTATCTGGTACTTTCTGGGGAGCCATCCATCCATTACAATTATTTTCATCTTAACAAATTGGAGGATGGAAAAATGAATGATTCTTTACAATTAACGTACAAAATCAATGTTCCAATCAGTGCAGAGGAGCTTTCTACAGTTTTTAAAGCATCCGGCATTAAGCGGCCTGTTGACGATTTACCTCGGCTGCAGCGGATGCTTGATCATGCTGATATTACAATTACGGCTTGGGTTGGTGAAAAACTGGCTGGAGTAGCCAGAGCTATTACCGATTACAACTATTGCTGCTATTTATCGGATTTAGCTGTAGACAAGACCTATCAAAAAATGGGGATAGGCAAGGAAATGGTCAGATTGTTGCAAGATCAAATTGGAGATGAAGTGACGCTCATCTTACTGGCCTCTCCGATTGCCATGGAATATTATCCGCGCATTGGGTTTGAGAGAATAGATAATGGATATATGATTGCACGGAATCGTTGAGCATATGTTTTTTCCATAACGCCCGGGACACCGTTTCTTCCTGTCTCCCGGGCGTTATGAGCCTTGCATAGCAGCGCCCCAACCCTCTAATAAAAGGAAAATCCATCTTTTACTTAAAAAATAGTACCACCAACACTAATAGAATGGATACACCCTGCCCTACAGCCAGCCCAATCAGCCATTTTTTAAATAGCTCTTCCTTCTTCGCAGTCGCATCCGCATTCAGTTTCCATTTCTCTTCCCATTGCTCCTGAAAATCTCTTTGGTCCTGCTGCTGTTTTAGGTTCCATTGCTCAACCTCGGCTAGCAGGCTGACTTCAACATTTTGCAGGTATTTAGAAATATCCGATACTCTTTCACTCATTGCCTCATATTTTATATTCGTGATGGAGGCCTGGTCGGTAATTCCCTGTGTAAATAGAACACTAATCTGCTCCTGCGATGACCGAATGGCCTCTAGGACCTTTTCGGTTTGCATTTCCATGAACTTATAATCATTGCGCTGCCGTTCTTTTAAATCCTCTAGCAGCTGTTCCGTCTTCGATAAATATTCTTGATATTGCTGATGCCACATGGCAATCTTTTTTTCCAATAGGGTTAACGTTTCATTAAAATGGTGCATCCTGCTGTCAAACAATTCCGACTGAGGAGCGATGATTTCTTCTTTTAGCTTGTCACTGATATCTAGAGGAAACTGACTCAGTGACTGCCGCATATTTTCAACAGACTCAAATACTTCCCCATTCAATTCGGCTATCGTTTGTTCCCGGTCTTTTAACAATGTCTTTAATTCATCATAAAAAAGAAGGTTATTGATTTTTTTTAACGATTGAATCGCTTCATTATATTTTTCATCCACGGTTCTGTTAGAAGTGCTCATTTCCAATAATCCTTTCTGCATGCTTTAAAATCATCAGGCTGTATTGATGATACAACCAGCGTTCCACGTCCGGCGTCTGCTCCCCAAACAATTTTGCCTGCCATTTTGAAACGGCTTCTACAAATTCTTCTTTTAAAAATTCATCCAGCTTTTGGAGCCGTTCTAATTCTTGGTTTTGTTCCCAGAGCGCCCTTGTAAATTGTTCTTCTAACGTTGCCAAGCTCAATTCCTTTTGCCGTTTTTGCTCTTGTAGTTCGGCTGCTTTTTCTGAGGCCATTTGATGCTGCTCCTTTTTGGCCGCAGACTGCAGCAAAAGATCTCTTTTTCCCATTTGCTTAACATGATTCAATTGGTTTATATAATACTCGTAAACTAACATGTTGTTTTCATTTAATGTATCTGCAACAATCCGATAATCCTCTTCAAAGTTTTTCAGGACTAAATACTGGTCAAGTCCCCGGCCATGCTTCAAGGAAAGGCTGGACGCCTGCGGATTGGATTGGAATACATAGCTTATGTCAGGAGCGGCATCGCGAAAAATTCGCGCTAATTTTCTTTCATTATCATCCAGCTGCTTTCGATAGAACTCCGCCATCTCCGCTTCTACCTCATTAAAGCCTTCTATCAGTCTGGTCGTTTTCCTATCCTTGAACACGACTTGATCTTTTTTCGGATCAAATTCAAATTTCATATTTAAAAAACAGTTGAATTTTTCCAATTGAATAGATTCTAACTCCAATAGCAGCCCTTCATAATGGGTTATTTCCTCTTGTAAATACTGGACAGCCTTGGTCAGATTCTGATAACCCAGCTCTTCTTCTTCAATGCGATCCTTTATAAGCTTTATTTCTTTTTCCAGCCTGTCCAGATCAAGATTGTTCTGTCTATGAATGCTTTTCATCTGCATTATTTGATATTCCGGTGTGAGTACTGTCTTGTCATCAAAGCACGTAAACTCTTCATTAAAGCGATCCATAGCTTTATGTAACCATTGATCCTTTTCTTCCTCGAGTCTAGCAAGCAAATCGATGCTCATGCTACATAACCTCTATTTGTTATTTTTAATAATAAAAACTCTCTATTACCATATTTAAGATGATATATACCATCTTACTATAATTTCTAGATTTTTCTAACCTTCCTGTCCAATTTTTTATAAAAATAAAATGCCAGGCATACTGAGGATGCCTGGCATAGTAAGGTTTTAACCCTTGAAATAAAATAAAGCAATTAAAAAAATGATTAAGCCTATTAAGAAAATGGGGCCAACACCGGAACTGTATACGACATAAATTTTAACGTGGATAATCACATTGATTATAAGAACAATCAATAAGATTAATAGCAAGAACATGACGATCAGCACATTATTATTCTTGTTCAAAATATCAGCCCTTTTCAGAAGCTTATGAGGGGAACGAATGCTTGTCCTCTTACATAAATATTTTCACTTTGGTGATTTTATGCTAAGAGTCCATTAAAGAATGACCCACTATTCACTTAGAAAAAACTGAATTGGTAACAATGGAATAAAACTACCATGGATTTTACTTAGTATTCCTGTTATATTAGTTATTGTCGCTTCTAAGCGAAGGACACATGGAATGGTGAGTAGTCGCGGTTCCTTTATAGGAGCTGAGGAAAGTCCAGGCTCGCACAGTGCTGAGATGCCTGTAGTGTTCGTGCCATCTGCAAGGGTGGGCAGCCAATCTTGATATTGGCTGACGGCGGTGAAATCATGCTAAGTCTCTAAGGATATGCTGAGAATAGCCTGAAAGTGCCACAGTGACGATGCTTTTCTGGAAACGGAAAAGGTGGAACGGGTAAACCCCACGAGCGAGCAACCCAAATTTTGGTCGGGGCACCATCCCGCGGGAAATGAACCTAAAGGATGGATCAACCAATCGTTGATAGATAGATGACTACTGCTTCCTGTACGAGGCTTGACGCTGTTTGCAGTACGGAAGTACAAAACCTGGCTTACAGCCATTTCATGTGCAAATTTTAATAAGTTCTCTTAACAGGTAAAACTTGTGTTTTACCTGTTTTTATTTTTGGTTTATAAAACAGTCACTGACCCGCGGCTCCTTATTTCAAGTGGATCTTGTGCATCAACCGGTTGATTGACTTCGACCATTGGTGCCTTTGAATCTGCATCCGTTATGTCTTTGACGGGACTCATTTCTGCGGGTGTCCCCATATCATTCATCGCTTCAGGAAATTTGTTTTCTTTTTCCACTACTATCACCTCCACACTCTTATTATTCCGTTTTACCGTCCAAAAAATGAACCTGGAATAAAATTGATTGAGGGATATTTTAGAAAATGAAATCAAAAAATAAAAGGAGGAGTAAAAATTACTCCCCTTCTGCTACAACGATATTATACCCTTGTTGTTTCGGACCATTTTCGTATTCTTCGGCCGAAATTATGTAATATGTTTCGCCATCGTTATTCGTAATCACGACTTCACTAGGACTTTTATCTACCTTGGCATCCATAAGTTGATCGTATGGAGGACCTAGTAGTTCGGTTAAGTTGTTACTCAAGTAAGACACCTCCTATTGGAGTGATTCTAACAGAATTTTATGAAAAATAAAAGGAAAAATCACCAACTATGTTGAACCCTTTGCTTTAAAAAACCCTCCTTCTCTAAAATCCCCTTATATTCCATAACCTTTCATAATATATTTCTGTCAAATCAAGAACTTTTTCTAACAAAACAACATTAATTGTTTTATAATACAAAATAACAATTTTAAGTAGGTGATTAAAATGAGAGAGGTAACATTAATTCAAATTTTCAATCATCATATTGCAAAAAAATATTTAAGCCGGTCTGGAATTGTACATGCTATTGCTTGTGCCTATCATGCCTTTAAGTTGGCAAAAGAACGCGGCGTTTCTGTTGACCTGGCGACGAAAGCGGCATTGCTGCACGATATGGGGCATTACACTTGGTATCGCAATGGAAAATGGGATTATGATTTATATAAACAGAATGATATACATGCGATTAAGGGAGCGGAAAGAGCCCATAAATTGTTGATCCGGTTGGGAGAAAATCCGATTATAGCCAAAGAAATCGCACTGGCAGTTTTATTCCATACGGATTCTTATATGCCGGAAGGTTTTATCAACCGGACCCCGTTACAAGAAATCGTCAAATTAGCCGATGAGATGGATGAGGAAGAAGGCGGAATGCATCATTATCGAAAAATGGATCGAGATAGAGCCATAAAAATGATTGAGCGGTTAGACGAAATGGTTGAGGAGGAATTGAAAAGCAGTGAGTTATAAAATAGAGAAAGGCGATGCTTTCCGAAAACATCGCCCTTCTTGATAAAGTTTTTCTTTAAATAGGTTCGCTTCACTACCATTTACCCCAAATATTTATGGTACAACGCTTTAGCTTCCGAAATATCCTTAGTTCCGTGAACTAATGCCCTTCCATCTTTAAAAATCACTAGTCGATGAGCATTCTCAGAATAGGATAGAAGGTACGGGTTTCTCTGTACAGCTCCAGTTTGTTTCGCCAATATTTTTTCTAACGCTTCCAGGTCGCGCACCATTGGAACGGAGGGACGTATTTGAACCGAATCCCTTCCACAAAGTACTGCCGTTTTTGTTTGATTTTCAAAGGATAAATAAGGGTACGAGCGCTGAGGTCCGCAAGAAGGACAATCCTTCTTCTTCAATTTGTCTACTTGAATGGCACTATATTGGTTTTTCCATAAATCAAAGGAAACAAGTTTGTTTCTTAATGAATCCATATCCCCAACCAAGATTTTCAATGCTTCACTTATTTGAAAGGAGACAACCATGTTTACGGCTGGACTAATTATTCCTGCCGTGTCACAGGTTAACCCTCCCAGAGGAACTGTTTCAAGCAAACAAGAAAGGCAAGGCGTTTTTCCAGGAATGATCGTGTAGGAAATGCCGTAGCTTCCTACACAAGCACCGTAAATCCAGGGAACTCCGACTTTTTGCGAGACATCATTTATTATCATTCTTGTTTCAAAATTATCCGTTGCATCCATCACCAGATCTGCTTCTTTTGCCCAGTCTTCAAGCTCTAGGGCTGAAGCATCTGCAATGATGGCCTCAATGTTCACAGAAGAGTTTATCGCTATTAACCGATTTTTGGCCGCGATCGCTTTTGGAATTCTATTTTTCGCATGTTCCTCTGTAAATAACTGCTGCCGCTGTATATTGGACCACTCGACATAATCACGATCCACAATGGTGAGTTTGCCAATCCCAGCACGGACAAGTGCTTCAGCACTTGCAGATCCAAGTGCTCCAACTCCAATGATGAGTACATGTTTATTGGAAATTTGCTGCTGACCATCTTTTCCTATTGGAGAAAACAACTCTTGCCTAGAGTATCGATTATTCACCTGATACTCATTCCTTCCTTAGGGCTGCTGGCTGTCGCATATCTCTTTTTCTCGATTCTGCCCGCTTCATAACCCAGCCTTCCCGCTTCAATCGCCAATTTCATCGCTTTTGCCATTTTAACCGGATCCTTTGCAGCTGAAACCGCAGTATTTAACAGCACCGCATCAGCTCCTAATTCCATTGCATAAGCAGAATCAGCAGGCGATCCGATACCAGCATCGACAATGACAGGAACTACGGCTTGTTCAATAATAAACTGGAGGTTTACCGGATTGATAATCCCTTGACCAGAACCAATTGGCGACGCCCCTGGCATGACAGCATGACAGCCTGCTTCTTGAAGTTTCCGGGCTAGCACCACATCGTCCGATGTATAAGGGAGTACAATAAAGCCTTCCTTCACCAATTCTTCGGTGGCCTTTAGCGTTTCAATCGGGTCAGGAAGTAACGTTTTATCACAGCCGATCACTTCCACTTTAATCATGTCGCATAAGCCTGAAGCTTTCGCTAACTTAGCGATTCGGACAGCCTCTGCAGCTGTTTTCGCTCCTGCTGTATTCGGCAGCAGCGTATATTTATTGGTTTCTAGCTGCTCCAAAAAATTCGGCTGGCTGGCTTCAAAAATATTCATCCGTCTAACTGCAAATGTAAGGATTTCTGCTTCGGACACTTCGACCGCTTGCTTTTGGATGTCGAAGCTTGGATACTTCCCCGTTCCCAGCAACAAACGAGAGTGAAAGGATAATGGACCAATTTTTAACATATCAACCGCCTCCAACAAAATGAACTATTTCAATTCGGTCTTTATCTGCTAATCTAGTACTTTGGTGTTCTAACTTGGATAATATTCCACCATTTACTTCTACTACCACAACCTTATCGTGGATTTTATAATGCTTGAGAACATCTGAGACAAATATGATATTGTCTGGTATTTGGGTCCACTCGCCATTTAAGGTTACCTTCATGTTCTTACCTCCTATACCGAAAAATTTTTCAATACTTTGATATAATCTTTAACGGCTAAAATGGGGTCACGCGCTTCTAATACACCAGACATGACAGCAATCCCGTTTGCCCCCGCCTTGATTACCTGCCCAGTATTCTCTGGTGTTATTCCGCCAATGGCAATCACCGGAATATCCAGTTGAGTGAGCCTTGTCAATTCCCCAAGCCCATTTGGGGGCTTGCCCGGTTTTGATTGGGAGGGAAAAACATGCCCGTATAGGAGGTAGTCAGCACCCTTCTCCTTTGCATTTTGTCCTTCCTCGTAGGAGTGAATCGAGGTCCCGACCCTAAGTTGAGGAAAATGTTCTTTTACACAGTCTGAATCTAAACTATGATAGGCTAATTGAACTCCAAGGGCCATTGCCACGATTGCAACATCTACCCGATCGTTAATCACGATTTTTGCTGGAGGGACGTTTACATTTGTTAAAAGTTCGACTGCTTGAAAAAGTTCCTTTGCTGATTTTTGTTTTTCCCGCAAGTGTAGCGCAGTTACAAATGGATGAATATCCTTTGCTATTTCAGCCAACTGGTCGACCGACATTTTGCCATTGGATATAAGATGCAACTCTTTTTCTTTTAGACTAGTAAAAATACAAGTCCCCCCCCTTTGAGTGGATTTCGCTGGTCTAAGGAAACGCAAAACAGGCAAACCAAAAAGCCACTTCCTTTTGTAAGAAAGTGGCCGAAATTTAGAAATAAAAATTTTGCTCTCCAAAAATCCCGTTGTCCACTTCCCTACGCTGGCATTAACCAGATCAGGTTCATAGAGTCCCGAAGTCACACTTCAATCTCAGCCTTTTCAAAAAGGCACCTCTAGCGGATTTGATTCATATTCATTTGAACATATTACCTTATATGGATTTATGTTAACACATTAATCAGAAAAGTCAAACATTTCAAGTTGAAATATTTACTCGTACGTTCATCAAATTGCTTCGAATTTTTTCTCATGTACACCCTATTTTGAGACACGAGAACCGTCCCCATGCATCAAACTTTTATGCTATAATCACTTTAATATAGTGGAAAGCAGGCTGTATATGGATAAAAAAGTAGGCCAATTTCTAATTGAGAATGAACAAAAGTTTATACATTTTTGGGAAGAGCAAATTATTGTCCATCATTACCGGGATAATCCAGAGCTAATATTACAGAACGGTCATTTAATGTACCATCTCATAACAAATTCTATGTTAAATGGATTCTCGGAAGAAGATGTTAAGTTATTGGCGCACAAAGTAGCCCGGGAACGGGTCAAGGCCAATATCAATATTGGGGAGTTTGTTTATAATGTTAATCTGGGTAGGAGTATTATTATTAAATACTTAAACCTTTCCGGACTCATGCCCGAAGATCTTCAGGCAATTATTAACTTGGTCAATAAACAGTTCGATTTATTCTGTTATTTTGCTGTTTCTAAGTACACCGAAATCAAAGATAAGAAACTTCAAGAACAAAATTTATTTATTTCCCAAACACATAAGGACCGACTGGCGATTCTTGGCCAAATGTCTTCGAGCTTTGTCCATGAATTTCGCAACCCGCTTACTTCCGTTATGGGCTTTATAAAACTATTAAAACACGAGCATCCCACTCTACCGTATTTAGATGTCGTCAGCCAAGAATTAGATCAACTTAAGTTCAGAATTACTCAGTTCCTTCATACATCAAAACTGAACATGCTGGCAGAAAGCCAGAATGAAGACATTACCATCCATTTATTAATAGAAGAAGTGCTTGAATTCCTATATCCAAGCATCGTCGATGGTAATGTCCAAATTCATACTAATATTGATGCTGATATTTGTATTACTGGCGATAGGAATGAGTTAAAACAAGTTTTTCTAAACCTGCTAATAAATGCAGTTGACGCTGTGTGTGAAGAAGAAAATCTGCGAAAAATTGATATCCAAACAAATATAGATGATCACCAAATCAAAATTCGTATTTCTAATAATGGCCCCACTATCGATCCTGAGGCAGTACAATTAATTTTCGAACCATTCTTCACTACTAAGAAACTAGGCACCGGTATCGGCTTATTCGTTTGTAAGAATATTGTTGAGAAACATCACGGTGAAATAGAATGTATATCAGATAATCACTTAACTACCTTTCAACTTACATTTCCTATTAAACAGAATTAGAATTCAAAGCACCGCAAAGCGGTGCACAGATTGTCGAGAAAGTATATTTTTCTCGGCAATTTTTTATTTTATCAGAATCCGAAATTCATTTTTATGAAAAATTGTCCCTGCTAATGGGCCTGTTGATTTCCGCTCCAGGTGCTTCGCTTTCCG
>NZ_JAGYPF010000004.1:44042-145655 GCF_018343535.1 Neobacillus rhizophilus | reverse complement strand
CTTCGCTTTTCAGATTGTCGAGAAAGTATATTTTTCTCGGCAATTTTTTATTTTATCAGAATCCGAAATTCATTTTTATGAAAAATTGTCCCTGCTAATGGGCCTGTTGATTTCCGCTCCAGGTGCTTCGCTTTCCGCGGGCGGTTCGGGGGGCCTCCTCGGCGCGTTCCGCGCCTGTGGGGTCTCCCCTGTCCCGTACTCCCGCAGGAGTCTGCGCACCTTCCGCTCCAATCAACAGGGAGATTATCAAACTAAAGAATTGCAACACACTTTTTCCAGTCTGAATAAGTGTGTTGCAATCTTTTTCATGTTCTGACAAGCTGCAGTAAGAAGGGCCTGCTCACTTGCTTTTTTTATCCCCCGTAACCGGCAATAGCGAAGCCCGTGCAGCTCTTTTGAGTCTGCGAAGCTTCGCTCAATTTTTTCCTTTCTAAATTTATAAAGCTCTTTTCCTGATTTAGATAAGCGATTTATTCTTACCTTCTCTTTGTGCTCCTCCCATACATGTCGGGTGACAACTTTCACTTTATTTTTTGATCGGGTGCATTGGGATAAAAACGGACAGCTTTCACATTTCTTTGAATCTGATTTGTATTCTCTATAGCCCTCTCGGGTTGTTGTCTTGTAGGGTAATTCTTGATTATTAGGACAAATATAAAGATCCCGTTCTTTGTCATATGTAAATTTCCATTTAAGGAATAAGCCGGTAGTAGGATGGAATCTACTATGGGCAATAACACCAAATATATTACTATCCGAAAGTCCCTTACAAATAGGATTAGTGAGATAGCCTGAATCTAAAGCAACAGCTTCAACCATAAAACCAAACCGTTGGACCTGACGGTCCAATCGATTCAGGTAAGGAACGGAATCATGAACATTACCGGGAGTGACATAGACATCAGTAATGATATTGAACTTCATGTCTGTAGTCCGATGATCAAGATAACAGAACATTTCCTGCTTATTTTCACGGGACATAAAACCACATTCAGGATCTGTTGTGCTTACCCGAATTTCTTTTGTCTCTTTCACTTCCTCTTTTTCCTTTAACGGCTTTTTTCCATGATTAATTCTATCCTCTTCTATAGCTTTATTAAGATCCTCAAGATATTCGCGAGTTTCAACTTCTACCTCTTCCTTTGTAAACTTATGATTATTGGCGTTTGCCTTTAAATGAGTAGAATCCGTAAATAAAACTCGTCCTCCAACCATTTTGTGGTTCATTGCCTGCAGAACAATCTCATCAAATATTTCCTGAAATATATCGGTATCAATTTCCGTATTGATAACCTTGAAACGATGTTGGCGATTCCAACTGATCGTAGAATGATGTTGAACCGGATCGTGGAATTTTAAACCTAAAAACCACCAGTAGGCAATGTTCATTTTAATTTCTCTTTCTAGTTGTCTTTCAGATCGAATACCAAAAAGGTATCCAATAAACATCATTTTAAAAAGAATTAGTGGATCAGATGGGCGGCCGTTATCCTCACTATAAAATGGACGAACTTTTTCTAAAAGAAATGAAAAATCTATATATTTATCAATCAAGAGAAGAAGGTGGTTGTCTGGAACTAATTCATCGATAGAAACAAATTCGTATTCACTTTGGCTAGACTCTTTTGGCTTTAACATTGATTTCACCACTTATTTTATTATTTATTGGTTGAGTTGCAGGTCTTTTTATTAACACCTGTTGATTTGCGCGGAAGGCACGAAGACTCCTGCGGGAGTACGGGGCAGGGGGAGACCCCACAGGCGCTTGCGCCGAGGAGGCTCCCCGGCACGCCCGCGGAAAGCGAAGTGCCTGGAGCGCAAATCAACAGACATGTTGAAAAATCTATGTATTAATAATATTATAACAAATTAACGCGGTGAATTGTTAAAGAATGCGAATAAAAATAGAGGCTGCCGAGGGTTTCTCGACAGCCTGAGCACCGCAAAAGCGGTGCATTCTTTAATTAATAGTTTTCAAATTGTAATAACTACCTTACCTTGAGCATGACCTTGTTCAAAACACTTGAATGCTTCCTTAATTTCACTTAATTTGAAATTTTTATAAATAACTGTGCGATTTTTCCAGCCTCGATAATTAAGAACATCGGGAGTGCAGTACTTTGTGTACACAACTGCATTCATTACCCCACCTCAATTCCGTTATAATCATGCATATGACTTGAGTATTACGAATTAGACCAATAGTCATAATACGTGACAAATCCTTTGTCTTAATAGGTTTGCTTCTGTATACTCAAAACCATAGTAGGTATTTGTTCGAGGAACGTTTTCTGCCAGCTTTTCCTTAAATACTAAAAGCCGAGGAGTGATGATGTGATAATTCGTGTTTACGAGAAATTGGAGGCGGCCCTTCTGGATTGGGAAATGATGAAGAACGCTTTAGAGGATGAAAGCGAAGAATGTGCCGAACGGTTTGAAAGACATTTTTATGAGTTTATTGACGAATTAAAGATTTGGTATCAGCAGTTGGATCAACCACCAGCCACTATCGATGATGCAGAAAATCTTCCTGAAATCAGTGAGATGATCGAGCGTTTACCCGCACCGCTCCAACTCAACTTTTTAACAGAATTGGAGTTAATTGTTGAAGGAGAAGATCAAGTCCGCTACGATTGACCTCCAACAATCCTCACATGGATAAAGGCTTTGCTCATTTTTCCAGCAAAGCCCCATTGTTCAAAGTATTCTATTCTTCCATTCGCTTATTAAATTTATTATTTGCATTAAATTCATATTTTTCATAGGTTCCACTAGAATTCTGTGATAATTATGAAAATAATGTTATAAATGTTCACAATATGTTCACATTTTTCTCTCAGTGGTAAGATTCGTGTTGAAAGCGTCTTCAACATATTTACAAGGGGGAAAATACATGGTATCGAATACTAGATTCAGAAAATTGGGCAGCCTTTTTGCCAGCGCAGCATTGATTTTCAGCTTGGCTGCATGTAGTGGATCATCAACTTCATCAAAAGAAAGCAAGGATAACAGTAACAAAGCATATCCTGAAAAGCCAATTGTTGTTACTGCCCCTTCTGGTGCCGGCGGTGGTCTTGATACAACTGCCCGTGCTCTCTCTAAAGTTTTGCAGGAAACAGGCCTATCTAAAACAGCTTTGTCTGTTGAAAACAAACCTGGCGGAGGACAAGCCGTAGGTCTTGCTGATTTTGTCGGCCAAGATTCTAAAGATCCTTATCGACTCTATCTTCCATCTGTTCCATTGTTAATCAACAATCTTAAAAAGGAAGGAAACAGCCCTTACTCCTATAGGGACCTAACTCCATTAGCACAATTAACAAAAGACTATGGAGCGATTGTTGTCCCCGCAGATTCAAAATATAAGGACCTGAAGTCACTCTTTGAAGATTTAAAGAAAAACCCTAGCAGTCTGACATTGGCCGGCGGCTCGGCGCCTGGTTCACAGGATCATTTAGTGGCGATGCTCCCTGCTGTAAAAGCAGGTGTGGATGCGACCAAGATCAAATATGTGTCCTATGACGGAGGTGGAGAAGCAATGACCGCGTTAATCGGAGGGAACGCAGATGTTCTTGCCACTGATATTTCTGGAACGGGGGAATATCTAAAGGCCGGGAGAGTCAGAGTGCTCGGTGTCTCCTCTCCTCAGAGATTAAAAGGACTTTATGCGGATATCCCTACTTATAAGGAAGAAGGAATAGACGCTGAGTTTACGATCTGGCGCGGACTTTTCGGCCCTAAAGACATGCCTGATTATGCTGTGGACTACTGGAATAAAACATTAACTAAAATGAGCCAAACTTCTGAATGGAAACAAGTATTAGAAACCAATGGATGGGAAGATGGCTATAAGAATTCCAGTGATTTTGCTGCCTTCTTAAAGGAACAGGAAAAGTTAGTTAAAGAGATCTTAACCTCACTAAATATGGTAAAATAGATAATTATTGGGGTTTTACTTTTAAGAGAGCTCTATGTGCGGGAAAAGATCGACTATTCCCGCCTTTTCAATTTTGTTAAGGAGGAAGAACCAGTGAAGGAACAATCGGATCAGGTAAAAAAAACAGTGCAGAAACAATTTGGAACCAATGCCGATAAATATGTCACCAGCAGCACACATTCAAAAGGGGCTGACCTTTTGCTTTTACCTAAGTGGCTCGAGCTGCCTTCTGATGCGACGGTTTTAGATATTGCAACTGGAGGCGGCCATGCGGCCAAAGCACTTGCCCCTCATGGAGCATATGTATTTGCAACCGATTTAACATACGACATGCTTAATAATACTAGGTCTCATTTAGCGGATTCCGGGCCTAATATTTTCTTTGTAACTGCAGACGCAGAAGCTCTGCCCTTTTTAGACCAAACCTTTGATGCAGCAGTTTGCCGTATTGCTGCCCATCACTTCCCAAACCCGGACATCTTTGTTAGGGAGGCTGCAAGAGTATTAAAACCGGGCGGAAAGTTCGTCCTTATTGATAATGTCTCTCCTGCTGATAAGGAATTAGATGAGTTTGTGAATCATTTGGAAAAAACGAGGGATAACAGCCACGTACGAAGCTACTCCTTAAACGAATGGGAAACATGGTTTAAACAAGCGGGATTTAAAAAAATTCAAGAAAATCTCCGTAAAAAAAGGTTTGATTATAAAGAATGGGTAGTGCGGACAACTTCTTCTGAGGAGCAGGTAAAGGAAGTTGATCAGTATCTACTATCCGCTAACGACAATATTAAACATTATTTTTCTATTAAATATTCAGAGAACACTATAGATTCCTTTGAAATTGATGAATGGATGGTAATGCTTGAAAAAAGTGAATAAGTTAAAAGAACCCGATTAAGGCTTACTCTGCCTAATCGGGTTTTTTGTTAATAGATAAGTTTTGGCAAAGAAAAAATGACCAGATTACTTCCTCCTATATCTCCTTTCAGGACGCCCTATAGTCCCGTAGATGACTTCCACTTCTAATTCATTGATTGAAACCAAATACTCAAGATATCTTCTGCCAGTAGAATGGCTGGCTCCAATCATTTTTGAAAATTCTTCTGCATTGATGTTTTCATTTATTTCCCCTATTTGCTGCCTCACTTTTTTTAATGTATGTTTGTCAATGCCCTTTGGCAGTAATCCAGGTAATTCCTCCCGGGTAAAAGGCTCTTCCCGTGTTTTTTTTACCCTAAAAAAATCATTCACATCTTCCTGTTCGACAATGGTTAAATTCACTAGTTTTTCTCTAGTTTCCTTGAATTGTTCCATAGCCTCAAAAAACTTGTTTATCATAATAGGTTTAAGTATGTAACTGAATGCTCCTCCCCTGATGGCTTCACTTACAGTACCAACATCATTAGCAGCTGTAATCATAATGACGTCCACGCTTCTCAGTTTCTTTCTAATCTCCCATAATAAATCAATCCCATTTATGTCAGGTAGAAAAACATCTAGCAAAATGAGGTCGGGAGTAAAAATATTAAGCATATCAAGTGCCTGTCTCCCTGTATTTGCAATGGCAACTACTAGAAAACCTTCTGCTTTATCAGTAAATTTTTCATAGATTTTTGCAGCTGTTTCATCATCTTCTACAATCATTACTTTGATTAGCCCCTCATTCATTTATAACACCCCTCTCATAGTTGCCTTTTGGTAGAACGATGGTAAATCGAGCCCCGCCTGAATCACTAATGGAAATAAAAATCTCCCCATCCAGTTGATTTAACGCATTATTAACAATGGCTAGTCCCAAGCCGTGATTTTCTCCTTCTTTTGTCGTAAATCCTTGATTAAAAATCAGATCCTGCCATTCTTCCGGAATACCGTTGCCATTGTCTTCTATATCAAAAATGATATCGCTTCCAATATCTGTGAACGAAACTTTCACAGAAGCCCCATAAGAATGTGCCCGTACGGCTGCCTCCATGGCATTATCTATCAGATTACCAAGTATCGAAACCAATAGTTTCGTATTCAATGCAGCAGGGATACTCTCCAGGTTGCTGTCTTTATCGATTTCTAAATCAACCTTCAATTCCTTTGATCGATTTATTTTTCCGAGTAAACATGCTGCAATAAAAGGATCTTTAACCGAAGAAGTTAAGAAAACCACAATATCCTGGCGTTCTTTAACTTCGTCTGAAATAAGGTTCCTTGCCTCTTCATACTGTTCAAGGGTAATCAATCCGTAAATAGTATTTAATTTATTTAGATACTCATGATTTTGGGAACGAATATGGTCTGAAACATTTTGAACTTTAGAAACTTCATCGATAATTTCCTCTATTTCAGATACAGGGCGAATTGTTAATACCGCTCCCCGTGTTCTTTGTTTCTCTAGTATGGGGGAGGCGTCTACTAAATAGAGCTGATCGCCGAAGATTATTTTGTGATTTAAGGTATTTTGTTGTTTTTCCATTACCGATTCTATCAGCGCGTTTAAACGGCTATGCTCGATTCTCATCCCCTTCTCAAGGCGACCGTGTTTCAGCAGCTCTCTTGCCCGTTTATTGATAGAGGTTACTTCACCGTCTTTATTGACTGCAACGGTAGCATCTTTAATAGATTCTAAGGTCGCTTCTTTTTCTTCAAACAAATAGGTTATTTCTTCTGGCTCGAGGTTAAAAATTAATTTTTTTATCCTCTTTGAAATAATGACAGCCCCTGCTACCCCAACTAACAAAATAAAAATGGCAGACTGAAGTAACTTAATCCGGTAGCTATGTATTTTCCCCTCAACTTCAGAGGTTAAGAAACCAACTGACGATACGCCGATTATTTCTCCGTCCTCATTATAAATAGGGGTTTTTGCTTTGATTGCCTTTCCTGAAATGCCAGTTCCTTCGTATATAATCGAAGCGCTATTTTCAAATACTTGTTTGTTGCTGGTACCCATGGGTTTTCCAATATATTTTGTGATATGGTGAGAATACCGTATATTTTCTTTATTCCCAATTACGACATAGCCGGCACCTGTGGCTTTACGTATTTCTTCTGCAATAGGCTGGATGGTTAAAGAAGGATTCGAATCCTTAAAAGCATTGATAATTTGTCCCTTTTGAGCTGTCATCTTTGCTACCGCCATAGCCTGGTTTCCTAATGAAGTTTTAATCATATCATCAATCATAGAGGAAAAGAGGGCACTTACGGATACAATCATGATTAGAATTATAATAGAAATAAACACAATCATTTGTGTTAGGAGCCGTGGCTTTTTCAATCTTTTGCCCAATCATTTCCCCTCGCTTATATACATGATGTAATTGTTTTAATTATATAACAATTATGATAATTACAAGTAAATATGTAAACTTCTTCTGAAAAATAAAAAAAGAGAAGGCACTCCTTCTCTCTTTACATTTTATAATGATGTCCTATTTATTTTAGCTGAACTCTCTTTCGTTCAGGATTACCTTTTAATATCATGCATGTACTAGTAGAATGCCCCACTAGACTCCCTTTTTCATCATATACATGACATTCCAGCAATCCCACTGTAGAGCCTTTCTTAATGAGTTTCCCTTCTGCACGAAGCTTCGATTTAAAAATTGGTTTAAGGAAATTAAATTTAATTTCGACTGTCGTAAATAATTCGTCGTCGGCCAGCGTTGTGACAAAAGCATATCCCATCGCAGCATCCGCAATGTCACACAGAATCCCGCCGTGCAGTGTCCCCATTGGGTTATGTAACCGTTCAGAAGCTTCCATTTCAATCACAACTCTGCCTTCTTCCACCTCTACCACTTGAAACCCAAGGACTTCCGCAACCGGTGCAATAGGTACTTCACCAGTTATCATTTTCTTCATACCTTCTAAGCGACTCATAATATTCACCTTCCAAAATTATTTTTATGATCAGATTCTATTAAACTTGAATATTGATTTCTCCTTTATGGGCCCGCTTTCCATACCAGATTAGTATAGAGATTGATCCCAGAAGAACGACAATTAACAGCAAATAGATATTCTGAAATCCGGTAATGAGTGGTTTATTCGTTTGCCAGCTGATTAATACACCACATACTGCGACAGCTAACGATCCTCCGAAGAATTGGCTAAGTTGGCTTAAGCCCATTCCAGAACCGATTTGGTCTTTGGCCAATATTCGCGAAACTTCATTCGACAAAGCGGATAATACCGTTGAAAGAGCAGGGGCGAATATGATATAGCCGATCATGACGATGTAAGGCGATACCTGAACCAGCAGCGTCATCAAAATCATACTTGCAGCCAGGAAAAAATGCCCGATTATGAGGAAGCGGTAATTTCCATACTGGTCAATCCAGCGGCCAACTTTCCTGATTAATAGAGCAGCTAACAGTGAGCCAGGACACATCATCAGCCCAACGGTGCCAGCAGACATATGAAACCAATCGGCCAACAGTAGGGGCAGCATAAAAATCATTGACATATTCAGTATAAATGCACAAAAACTAACAACCAGGAGTTTGCGGTAACCATGATGATGAAACAAGTTGGGGGGTACAAATGGATTTTTTACCTTGCGTAAGTGCCAAATGTTCGCTACGAGTGCACCGAAGCTAAGCAGCAGGAACCATATGGATAATTGCATGACGCTAATCAATATTGATACCACAACAATGGCTGTAAGGGCGGCACCAGGGATATCAAAGTTGAATTCTGTATGGATTTCTTGTGGCAGCAGCCTCCACAGGACCGGAACCAAAGGTATGACCAGGCTGGTGATTAGAAACAGTCCATTCCAGCCCATAAACTGTGTAATCACTCCACCAATCACGGGTCCTAACGCAAAAGCCAAAGAAGACCCGGAGGCGATAATGGTAATGGCCCGTCCACGGCGCTCGAACGGCACGTAACGGCTTGCCAGGACAATACCTAATCCCGGCACGGCACCGGCACCACTTGCCTGAACTAAACGGGCAGCCATTAGAATCCCGAAACTATGTGCGAAAAAACCCATTACGGATGCCGCGCCAAGCAGGGTCAAACCAACAAACAGCAGCTTTCGGATTGACACATAATCGGATAATCGGCTAAAGATGACAGTGGACAAAGCAAACACAATGGAATACCCCGAGACAATCCAGGAACCCTCACCGGCAGATATGTGCAGCTCGTGTATGATGGTTGGGAGGGCAACGTTAAACATTGTTGTGTTCATAAGGACCAAAAACGAGCCAATTGCCCATAAGGGTATAATAATTCTATCGTTCAAGTTGTCACCATCCTTTGCGAATAGTCTTTTTCCTGCATTACTTATTCTTGATGCCAATATCATAAAGTATTTTTTTAAATTGTTGAATCTCTACATCACTTAAGTCTGACATCACTTCTTCATTCATCTCATCCATTTTCTGACATAATGGAACCTCCATCGACCTCCCTTTATCTGTTAGAAAAACTAGCTTGTTTCGCCGATCATTCGGATCAACACGTCGATCAATAAACCCGTTTTGTTCCAAGCGGTCGATGATCCCTGTGATGGTTGCGCTGTCTAATTGAAGTCTTTCGGCTAATTCAAAACCAAATTGTCCATCCTTTCTCCACAGCTGACGAAGCAGTGCATATTGAACAGGTGTCACACCGTAGGATGATAGTTTGGATTTACTCACTTGGTTCACCTTTTGCAATGCTTTTCCTAGTAGAAAATGAACACAGATATCGACTTTTTCCATAATCCACCTCCATTATTACTATTTCGAACTTTCTGATTAGTAAGAATATAACACATTCAAATTCATTTGTATACAAGTGATTTGTATGCAAGTAATTCAGCAGTTTTCTATTTCAAGGATTTTTTAATTTATAGAGAAATTTACTAAGAAGTTTTCTCAACAAAATAAATAGATGTCTCAAAATTAATAATGAGACATCCTCTTAATTAATAGTCTATAAAATTGTTAAACGACTTACTTTATATTGATCTAGTTTGTATTTATCTTTTTATTTTTCCATTTATAAAGGGCATAGCATATGGTGAAAACCACGGCTATGATAATGACAGGTGTAACATATGGACTTGCAGCCTTGTTAATTTGGTTCCATTTTGATCCCAGTGTCATCCCTAAATAAAGAAAAAGTATCGTCCATGGAATAATCGCTGCCGTAGTATAAATGCTAAACCGCGCAAATGACATCCGGGCAATACCTGCAGGAATGGAAATGGCATGTCTCACGACAGGGATGAAGCGTGCTGTAAAGATAACTCCTGACCCATATTTTAGGAACCATTGTTGAGCGACATCTAAATGATAAGATTTAATCAACAAATACTTTCCATATTTATCTAGAATAGGTCTCCCGCCATACTTGCCCAACCAATATAAAAACCATTGAGCAATGATACCTCCAATTGTCCCGGCAACTACCGCTCCTATGAGTGAGAGCTTTCCAACAGAAATTAAATACCCCCCATAGGCTAATACAATTTCACTGGGAATTACCTCTACCATTAAACCAAGAGTAATTCCAAAATAACCTAGACCTGAAAGCAAATCAAAGATGGATTGGATAAAATGTGACATATAATACCTACCTTTTTTTAAGAAAGTGATGCTTCCTTATTCTGATTTTTTCTGTCCACTCTCATCTATTCTTGTTTTGGTTAGGTAGATGACCAAGCAAAGAATGATAACCAGGAAGATTGCGCTCGTTCCTGTAGTACCTAATCCGAGTCCGCCGTGCTTATGTGATTGTGACAAAAAGTCACCAAGAGAGGCACCGAAAGGGCGTGTCAAAATATAGGCAAGCCAGAAGGCTAACACAGCATTTAACTTGAAGAAATAGTACGCAACAGTTATTAGCGCAATCATTGCTGCAAATATCAGTCCAGAATTAAAGTAACCTAAATTCATATCCTCTGATAAAAGATCACCGGCAGCTGTACCTAAAGCAAAGGTAAACAGAATCGTCAACCAATAAAAGGCTTCTCGCTTCGTCGTAAAGATAGAGTGAATTGATAGAGTCCTTTCACTAACGAACCAAACGGTAAAGGTTAAGATCAACAAGATAGCGAAGCTGATGGTGGACGTTTGTAAAGGAACTCCTAAGTTATCCGTAAGATTATCGGTCACCAGAGTCCCTACCACGCTGATTAGCACCACCACTAGCCAGTATATCGCCGGCACATATCTGCTGGATTTAAACTGAAATAACAAAGTGATGACCAATAAAACAGTCATGACTAACGTCGTATTTGTCAAACCCCAGTGCAAATTAAAGTTTAGGAAATCCGCTGCTGTCTCTCCAACTGTTGTAGCCATAATTTTAATAATCCAAAAGAATATCGTGACCTGTGGAACCTTATTCAACATCTCACTGCTTAACGATGAACTTTCCATACTAATTTTTTTCAAGTGTTTCACTCCTGTTCTAATTTATATTAATTACCGGAATCGCCTAAAAATCAGAAGCTATGATTTCCTTTTAACAAACTATACTTGTCTACAATTCATCGATTCTTACACAGGATTTACCCTGAGATGATAGTTCTTTAAAAACATCTTTTAATGCATCAATTGTATTGGCCGGAGCATCTTGATCTGCTCCAAACGTTTCCCCACAATCGTGCAGAAGAACGACATCCCCATTCTTTATATCCCGTATCAATCTAGTTTTAATCTTCTCGCTGCCGCCTTTACTGCGCCAGTCTTCTGCCATTACTGACCAGTGGATCATTTTATACTTTTTCATTAGGAAAAAATCAAATAAGTTTAATAATCCCCATGGCGGACGATAATAAATTGGACGTTCCCCGGTAATGTTTTCAATGATGGCAGCAGTCTTCCCTAATTGCTTCCGGATTGTCCATGGACCCATCACCCAGTTGGATTTATGAACGTAATTGTGCATTCCGATTAAATGCCCTTCTTCATGCATTCTCGCAATTAACTCCGGGTATTTTTCCGCTTTAGAACCAAGGACAAAAAATGTTGCTTTGATATTATATTTTTTTAACAAATCCAATAACTGCGGAGTGAAAATACGATTTGGACCGTCATCGAAAGTAAATGCGATCTTTTCTGAAGTCTCTTTCCGTTTTAATACTCCAATGCTAAAACCGGCAGAAAGAATAAATGGAATTAACCAGTACAGTGCTAATATGAAACAAAGCAGAAGAATAATCTTAACCATTCTTTGTTTTCTCCTTTCTATTAAGTTTTACAGAAAAAGCCTTAATCCATTTTTCTCCTTAGAACGATACTTAAGATAGATGACAAGATAAAAAATCCACCGCCCACAATAAACGGAAGGAATCTTCCGTAACGAACGCCAGCAAATAGGCAGCTAACTGATATGGTATAAGGCAATATCCCTAAGGCCGTCGTCCATAGAAATCCCTTTTTACTCACGCCCAATATACCTGCTGCATAATTGATGAAATGATACGGGACCAATGGAACGAAACGGATCAACAAAAGCCCTATATCGCCTCGTTTTCGCAGCCATCGGTCGATTTTTTCCAGATATGGTTTAGCCATTGGTTCAATGATTGGACGTGCAATCCAATCAGAAAGATAATACGCAAGGACGGCACCTGCTATCCCGCCAATCCAAGAATAGAATCCACCTGCAAATGGTCCATATATCTCGATAAGGAAAAGGGAGACAAATTCCCCTGGTGCCGGTATTACATTGACAACTGTTTGGATCAAAATACCTAAAATGACACCAAAAACACCTAGATGCCGGATGGATTCAAGCCATACTTTAGCAGCGCCTGTATGAAGAAAATACAAATATAACCCTGTTAGAAGTAAGAAAATCATCAAACTTCCTATTGATAGAGAGCGGGCTCTCGATTGTTTTATTTTGGATGTCGACATCATAATAGTTTCCATATTTCACCTTCCTCTTGACTCATACCCCAAAAGAATACATATGGTCATCAAGACTGATATGGGTCCCTTTTGTATCGAGAATGATTTCGACTGATGCAATCGAAGATTCTTTTGGATGAAATTGTTTCGAACTCTCCCTCATCTGATGAAGCAATTTTGGAGTGTTCAACAATTTGGATAATTGATTGGTTAAATCCCGATCCGTTTTGGCTTGAACTGCCACCCCCGAACGGACTAGAAATTTTGCGTTATCCTGTTCTTGACCGGGAATCGGTTTATAAAGAAGCATTGGCAGCTCCATAGCAATCGCCTCAAAAGTAGTGACGCCGCCTGGTTTCGTTATCATGAGATCAGAAATAGCCATCAACTCATGAACGTAATCGATATAACCAGTGAGTTGAATGCGATGCTTGGAATTCTTCAGCTTTTCCTTCAATTGCAAGCGAAGTTTCTCATTATGTCCGCAAACTATAATCAATTGAATTGGCTGCGGTAATGCATCAAACTCCTGGATGGTGGAACTCCCATCACCAATCATACCGCAGCCTCCTCCCATCACTAATACTGTGGGCATTTGAGGATCTAAGCCATATTTCTCGCAAATTTCTTCCCGTTTAAAGGTTTGCGAGAATTGCTGGCGAATGGGAATCCCTGTATGGGCGATTCGTTTCTTTTCAACACCTAAGCTAATCAAAGCATCACGAACCAACTTGGAGCCAACGATATATTGATCCGTGTAAGGATAAATCCAGCAGCTATGATCGGTATGGTCGGTGATGGTTGTAACGGTAGGAATATCTGTTAATCCAAAAGATTTTAATTTCGACATCACAGCAGCAGCCAACGGAAAGGTACTGACAACGACTGTCGGCTCCACTTCTTCAAGTAATTTTTTCATCCTTCCCAGCCCTGTAGACAAAATCGTCTTCATCATCTTAGAAAAAGTGTTCACTCTACGTGTTTTTTGATAAATATAGCCATAAACCTGAGGGAATTTTTTCACCCCTTGAAGGTAGATAAAACGGCTTACCTGATTTGAATAAGGATGGACCCATTCCATAAAATCAAAAACAACCGGTTCCAAGTCAGGGAAACGAATTTGTATCGCTTCGTTTAATGCATTGGCTACTTGAATATGACCATCACCATAATTTCCAGTAAGGATTAAAATTTTTTCTTTTTTTACGGCATTCATTTTTCTCCACTCCTTTAAAAGGTTTAACGTATCTATTGGTATCAGGTGATCAATACAGCAACGATGGCTATACTGAAAAAGATTTCTCGCCAACGGATTTCACTGTGCGTTTCTGTACAAACACCCGCATATATCCGTACTCCACCATTTTGAATAAACATTCGACCAATAAAATGGCGGCTAAACAATCCATAATCACATGCTGTTTTATAAACAAAGTGGCAAGGATAATGGAAGTCGAGAAACATCCTATAATCCATTGCATCCACCTGTTCTTCCACGAACTGTCACGAGAGGCCCTTATCATTAAATAACTGCTCATCACATGAATGCTTGGGAAGCTGTTGTATGGATGATCGATTTGATAAACAAATTGCAACATCCGTGATAGTAAATCATTGCCCACTATCTCAGGGCGTACTGGACCTTCCGTTTGGTAAAAATAATAAATAAGGAAGCTGGCCAGCAATCCTAGGTCAAAAACAAGTATTGTTTTGAATGCAAGTGAAGTATCTTTAAAACAGAAATAAACCAACGTAATGGTTATATAAACAATCCATGCAGCATAAGGAATCACAAATAGCTTCACAACAGGAATCGTTTTATCTAAACTTGTAATTAATGTATGAACACCGCGAGTGGGTGTATTTAAATATGGATAAATCAACATCATCGCCGGAATGCTGAACAGAAAACAAAGCACTCCAACTATTTTCCATTTTTTGTTCACGCTGAGTACCTCCTCGCATGTATGTATCTTACAAAAAACTTCTTAAGGAAAAATATCGTTCCTTCTGAAGATTTTCTTAAGAGTTTAAAGAGAACTTCAGAAAATCTTCAGAAATTCTATTGTTTTTTCTTAAGAGGAATAGAGTAAACTTTAGTGAGTTAGAAAGGAGAGGTTTTCATGGCACAAGAAACCATTCTCATTATTGATGATGAAAAAGAAATCCGAGATTTGATAGGGATTTATCTGGCGAATGAAGGATATAACGTTTTAAAAGCAGCCGATGGGATCGAGGGGTTACAGTATCTTGAAGAAAACACAGTTCATTTAGTTGTTTTGGATATCATGATGCCTCGTCTCGACGGTATTCAAGCCTGTATGAAAATCAGAGAAAGAAGAAATGTTCCTATTATTATGCTATCTGCCAAATCGCAGGATATGGATAAGATTATGGGACTAACCACCGGTGCGGATGACTATGTAACAAAGCCGTTTCAGCCTTTGGAATTAGTCGCAAGAATCAAATCGCAGCTTCGTCGTTATCTTCGGTTAAATCAAACGGACGGAAGCCATCAGGCAAATACAATCCAGCAGCTGGATGTCATTTCGATTGATGAACTAGTCATTAACATTTCTACACACGAGGTTAAAGTGGATGGGAAAGATATAAAGTTAACACCTAGGGAATTCGCCATTTTAGAGCTATTGGCCCGCAATCCTGGAGTTGTGTTTAGTACAGAAAAAATCTATGAACAGGTTTGGAATGAGCCGTTTTATGAATCCGAAAACACCGTAATGGTTCATATTCGTAATTTGCGCGAGAAACTGGAGATTAACCCGCGGAAACCACGGTATATCAAAACGGTTTGGGGGGTGGGCTATAAAATTGAACAATGAGAAGAAGTTTTTACATGGCCATTCGAGAGGTGGATATTTGCAAAAGCTTACTAATTTAGTGAAGACTAGTATCCGCATTCAGCTGATATTAGCCTTTGCCTTTTGTACTATTATTTCCCTTTTGGTCGGTTGGGCCTCAAGCCCCTTTTTTGTCAGTGAGGATCGGAAACTTGATTTTACGGAAGGCGTCGTCACCATTGATGAAAGTGGACGAGATTTGGTGAAACAAATGAATTTGATGAATCAAGACATAATCGAACTTGTCAAGGATTTAGGGGATCAAGATCCAGATTTCAAAAGTCAATTTCTTCAGGGGTCACAGCCTTCGGGGAAAGGAAACGCGGAACGGTTAACCGTCCCTTATGACGGGAAGTCCTTTTATGTATTATCGAAAGATGAATTAGTTCAATATTTAATAAATACGCCTAAACAACTAAACAACATTAATGCATTGATTACAGATTCCGGTGGTACAGTCCTTTATCGATCAAAAGGAGCAATTGATACTCAAGTTAATCTCCAAGAGGAAATGAAAAAGGCCAAAATGCCCCTTGCTGGCAAGGAGCATGATGATCATCCGATTGTGACAAGAATTTATCCGATCACCATGGATGGCGGAAAAAACTACCTACTTGTCAGTGGAGTGCCAAAATCCACCTCCGTTTATGTGAAAGAAACGGGAGTCACCCCTTATCTTCTTGGACTTATTACGTTTATTCTCTGTTATTATTTCATAACAAAACGAAAGATGAGGGAAATAGAGGAGATTGCGTTAGGTTTAACCGAAATCGCCAAGGGGAATTTAAAAAATCGGATTCGTGAGAAAAGTCAGGATGAGGTAGGTTCACTAGCAACCAACATTAATTATATGGCTTCAGAATTAACCGAAATGATGGAAAGGCAAAGACAGACTGAAAAATTAAAGGATGAGCTAATCACCAACGTCTCCCATGATTTACGTACACCCTTAACTTCGATCATGGGCTATATGAGACTAGTGAAAGACCATCAGTATAAGAACCAGGCACAATTGGATGAATACGTTGATATTGCATATGGTAAATCTGAACAATTAAAAATTTTAATCGAGAATTTATTCGATTTTACCCGTCTAACTTATGAAGGTATCCAGCTCAAAAGAGAAAAGGTCAGCCTAAACCAAATGCTCAGACAGCTAATGGATGAACTTGACCCGATCGCAAAAGATCACGATGTCATGATTAGCAGCAATCTCCCAAAAGAACCGATCCTAATGGAGGTCGACCCGAATCAAATGGTGCGCGCATTGGAAAATGTGTTAACAAATGCCATAAAATATAGTACCCCTTCTGGGGAAATTCATGTTCATATGGTCAAAAACGAACACTCTGTTCAGATATCTGTTTCAAATCCATGTGATTCCCTATCTGAAGAGGAGGTTGCTAGATTATTTGATCGTTTCTACCGCGTGGATCCCTCACGTTCCTCCAACAAGTCTGGAGCTGGATTAGGCCTAGCCATCACAAAAAGCATCATTGAATTGCATCAAGGAACTATTCGTGTTGATTATAAAAATGAGGTCATTCAAATTTCCATCGAATTACCTTTTCAGGAGGAACATGAATAATGCAAGGATCGTTAATGGAAAACGGTCCTTTTTTATTGGCATTGATTTTACACACCAAAACGAAAAAGACTGCCGACTTAGTCGGCAGCCCCGAAAATCCTTTTCGTACAATCTTAATCTTCCTTATTTTTCCCTTTACCCTTGCCTTTTCCCTTTTCTTTTTCCTTTTCTTTTTCTTTTTTCCACTCGTCCTTTTTATGCTTCTCTTTCCCATTATTCCAGCCATTTTCGATTTCAGTTTTTACTTTTTCAATTGGCTTTGGCGGCACTTCGGCGGAAGCGATACCTTTGATATACAATTCGTTATTGACCTCATACACGCTGTTAGGCTGCTGGAAATTCGACGAATCCGTCCCAAATGACTGCATCATCGATTTAAACATAAGCGAAGCAATTTTCGTTGTATTTCCGGCTTGATAGTTGCCAGAACCGTTTTGGGCATATCCGGTCCAAACTGCCATTGTGTATTGTGGTGTGTAGCCTGCGAACCAGCTGTCATTTGTCGCGTTGTTAGGATATCCATATTTCGCACGGGTTTGGGCGTCAAAATTGGTAGTACCCGTTTTTCCCGCGACATCCAAACCGGGGATATTGGCTGTTGTACCTGTTCCGGCATCGACGACAGTCCGTAACATATCAGTCACCATATAGGCAGTGTAATCCTGCATCACTCGCTTTGGTTTCTCAGCGAAATTTACCGTAGTGCCGTCTGCCAAAACAACCTTTTGGACAAAATGAGGTTTATTGTAAATTCCGCCATTTCCAAAGGCACTGTAGGCACCTGCCATTGCTAGAGGGCTGACTGTATTGCTTCCGATTGCATAAGACTCAAAGACCTGATTATTTTTAAATGTAATGCCTAGCTGTTCCGCAAAGTTCTTCGCTTTATCAAAACCAACCTCACGGAGTGTGAGAAGGGCTGGGATATTATACGAGTTTTGCAGCGCGGAGCGGATGGTCAACATTCCATGATATTGATGGTCCCAGTTAGAAATCTGCTGACCGGTTGAATAAGTTGTTGGCTGGTCATTAATTAAATGGGCCGTAGACCACTTTAAATTTTCAATTGCTGGGCCGTAATCAAGAATCGGCTTAAAGGTGGAACCCGGCTGACGATTGATGTCAACCGCCAAATTGTGGCCAAGAAAATCAGCCTGATAGTCGTTTCGGCCGCTGCCAATTGCCCTGACTTCTCCCGTTTTTGTATCCATAAAGACAAACGCTCCCTGATACTTCGCATCTGGGTAAGCAATGATTTCATTAGTGTTCATCATTTTGTCGGCATAATCCTGTGCCTTTGGATCAAGCGTCGTATAAATCGATAACCCATCGGCACTGACGTCTACATCCTTTAGCTTTCCTTTGATCTCTTTTACCACTGCATCCAAAAATGCTTCATATGGCATTCCCTGCTGCTCACTTTTTGGTATAACCCCTTCTGTGACTGGAACTTTTGAGGCTTCCTCCATCTGTTTTTCGGTAATATAGCCGTGCCGATGCATCAAGCTTAAGACTAGATTACGGCGGTTGGTAGCCGCTTCTTTGTTTTCTTGCTTGGTTGGGTCGTAATTATTGGGACTTTGCGGCAGTCCGGCTAGCATCGCTGCCTGCGAGAGAGTCAGCTTTTTCAAATCGTTTGGCTCTAGCCCGTAGTAGTTCTTTGCTGCGGCAGCCACTCCGTATGAGTGGTTGCCAAGGTAGATTTTGTTCAAATACATCATTAAGATTTCGTGCTTGGAATACTTTTTCTCAAGCTGATACGCCAAATCCCACTCCTGCACCTTCCGCTTCAATGTTTTTTCACGTGTCAGAAATGAGTTTTTGATAACCTGCTGTGTAATCGTACTCCCGCCCTGTGATCCGAAATCCCCTGTTACATTGACAAAAATGGCTTTCGCCGTCCTTTTGATGTCAATGCCATGATGGTCATAAAAACGGGAATCCTCCGTGGCAATGAACGCATTTTCCAAGACTTCTGGAATTTGCTCATACGAAATTTTCGTCCGCTTTTCCTTCCCATATTCATAAATGAAGTTTCCATCTTTATCATAAAATTTCGTCGATAGAGGGTCGACTAATTTGGAGGCATCTAGTTCAGGTGTACCCTTTAACATCGATGCGAACGTGATAGCCCCCGCCCCGGTGGAAACAAGTCCAATCACTAAACAAAAAATGACCACCTTTTTTAACATCGACCCTTTTATGGGCAATTTTTTGTTTATTTGGCGGCTTTCCCTTGTATTCTCCGCTTTTTTTCGTTCCTCACGAGATTGATAAGTTTCTTCTGTCATATTTCTTCTCTCCGATGATGCATAGGGACGGTTCTTCTGCTTCAGAAGCAGAAGAACCGTCCCCATGTTTTTTTTTTACATATAAACATATTCGTAAGGAATGCTCTCTTTATGGGGGATTTCCACTAAATCATTGCCGGTATCAGCAAAGCCCCCAACAATAAGGTTATAAAAGCAGCAAAAATCATAGCCAGCGACGAAAAGGTCGCTTCTTGCTCCCCATATTCCAGCGCTTTGTTTGTTCCGGCCCCATGGGCGCCCATTCCTAGTGCAAGACCTTTTGCAATCGGTGTCTGGATGGATAGCCATTTAATAACGGAGGGGCCGACAACTCCGCCAATCACGCCGGTCAAGATGACGAACACGGTTGTTAACGTTGGCAGGCCGCCAATCTCTTTTGATACCTCAATGGCAAACGGCGTAGTTATGGACCTCGGAAGGATCGACGTCATAAAATCATATTTCAAATGGATTATTTTTGAAAGAGCAAATGTTGAAAAAATCGCCACCAGCGAACCGGTAATGGTACTGATAATAATGGTGCCTAAATATTTTTTGACCGTTGGCAAGTGTTTATAAATAGGTACCGCGAAAGCAACCGTAGCTGGCCCCAGCATATGTGTCAGCCATTTTGTTGCATCCAAATATTGATTCGCAGATACATGCATGACTGAAATGGCAACGATTAAAAGAGTCGGGGCAAGCAGTAAATGATGAAATAAAGGAAACGGCCATTTCCCATAAATTTTTTTCGATAAACGATAGATGAGATAAGTGCCTAAAATACACAATACCATCATCATAGCTGCTCACTTCCTTTCCTTTTTGTTACTTTTTCTGCAATTAAGGCTGTCATTCCCATGACCATGACGGTGCTGACCCCAATCAATACGACGATTTCGGCTCCTTGAAAGCTGATGATTTCATCATAATTGACAATTCCTACTGCAGACGGTACGAAGAATAGGAGCAGCTCTGCCAGCAGCCAGTTAGCGCCCTTTTCAATCCATTCCAGCTTGATGATGTGTAGGCAAAGTGCCAAAAACAATAGGAACAAACCAAACATTGAAGCAGGTATCGGTAGTGCAACGATTTCTTTTAGTGCGGCTCCGAGAAATAAAAAGACATGTATGAATAATATCTGTAAAATAATAACTCCAATTTTCATCGTAAAAATCCACTCCAAAAGAAGAAAAAGGAGATTCCTTCATGCTCCTTTTTACTTCTCGATTTAAACTATAGAGTAATGTTACGACGAATTCCGCTATTCGTATAATACATATTTAGAATGATTTTCATAACTCAAAGTTATAATGACTCCTTCAAAATAAAGTCGATAAACGTTCTCCCTGCATTGGAAATATAACGGTCTTTTTTGGTGATAACTGCAAGCCTCCAAAGTGTGGCCGGTCTCAGAGTAATGATTTTTAATTCCTTATTCAGCAAGCGATTGCAAATGGATTGCGGCAGAATGGTTATCCCCAGGTTGGCTGCGACCATTTCCGACATTAGGTCCCATTGTGTGCTTTTAAATAAAATCTTCGGCTCGAAACCACCCGATATAAAGAATTGATTCCGTAAAATCTGATTTAACGAAAATTCTTCATGATAAAAGATAAACTCTTCGTCTGCCAATTCCTTTATTTCCACTTGTTTACGGGCAGCGAAATGATGGTCTTTGTGAACCACCAGCATTAATTCTTCCTCCACAATCGGGTAAACACGAAACTCTTGTTCATCAATCGGCAGAACGGTAACGCCTAGCTCAAATTCCCCTTCTTCCACACTTTTCACGACCCTCGCCCCGCCGTACTCGGTGATATTTAATTTAATATTTGGAAAGGCCTGATGAAACTTTGCCATCACTTTTGGAAAAAATAAACTTCCGATAAAAGGCGGAAGGCCAATGTTTATTTCTCCCCTCTTCAGATCGGTCATGTCATTTAATGTCTTGGTCATTTCATCAAGCAGGCCGGAAATTTTCTGGGCATATTCTAGCACCACATTCCCAGCGTCTGTGAGATTCGTTGCCTTATTGCTGCGGATAATCAAGGTCATGCCAAGCTCTTCTTCTAACGCCATAATCGATTTACTCAAGGCAGGCTGTGAAATATGTACACTCTCCGCTGCCTTGGTAATGCTTTTGTGTTTAGCTGCCTCCATAAATAGATTTAATTGGCGTAATTCCATGAAAACACCTCATCTTAAGGATTCTTTAGAAGAATTTTAACATATCTGCAGAACTTACCAATACTATTGAAAAACAAAAATACCGCTTAGCAACGACTAGCGGTACCCCCTTATTTCGCTAATTCAGGTGTCATGATCCGTTCCGAGTTTGTATAAATATTTAAGGCATTATTTCGGATAAAACCCACAGTCGTAATCCCCAGCTCTTCTGCCAACCTTAGTGCCAGTTCCGTTGGGGCAGATTTTGACAGGACGGTTCCACATTTAATTTTTGCTACCTTCAATAATACCTCTGAGGAAATGCGCCCGCTAAAAGCAATCACTTTGTCCTCGATGGAAATGTGATGCTTCAGACAGTGGCCGTAAATTTTATCCAAAGCATTATGTCTGCCAATGTCCGTCCGCGCTACAATGATGCCATTTTCATCACATAATGCGGCGTTATGGACACCGCCCGTATCTTGAAAAATGGTAGAGGATTCCTGCAGCATCTCCATCAGACGAAAGCAGTTGTCGACGGTGAGCACTTTGTTTTTCACTTCAATCGGCTTAACGGTTCTGGCATCATTATAAAAATAAAAACTCTGCCGGCTTTTCCCGCAGCACGATGTTACAATGCGCTTGGAGTGGAACATTTCATTCAACTTATTCACTCGATGTGTCGTCACCATTGCTTTACCTAGTGTTTCAATTACTTGCAGTTCCTTTATATCCTCATAGCTGCTGATCATCCCCTCTGACGCCAAAAATCCGACGACAAGTTCCTCAATATTCTCCGGACTGCATACGAGGGTGGCAAATTCTTGGTCATTTAACATAATCGTGATTGGATATTCCGTCACAACCACATCCTCAACAAGCTGCACGACACCATTTTCATATCGCAGCACCTGGTTTGTTACCTGCATTTGCTGGTCCATACTCCCTGTCTCCCTTGTTCCCTCATTTACCTTTTTGATCTATTGGTTTATCAAAAACAAATACAGTCATGGCGATATCTTCATCTATATTAATGTCGGAAAAGAGCCGCAGCACTCTTGCTCCCATTAAGGTTTCAAACTTATCCACAACCTCTTGTCTTTTATAGATTTCCTTTACCAGCTTGGTCCGAGCCTCATGAACGGTTTGCTTTCCTTGTTCAGAGTTAATCATAAACTTCTCTACATTCGTAAGGTTGCCTTTCATTTCACTAATTGCCCAGTTTTCCACGAAGCGGGTACTAATTTCTTTTGGGCCATTTCCAACGTACTCTTTTCTGATTTCCCGAACCAGCATACTAAATTGGTGTTCTAAATTTTTTCCCATTATCGACTTCCCCTTCATTTGTCGTCTTAGAATAGTTTTCGATTGAAACAAGGAAACCCATTCATTTTAAAATCATCAAATGGGTTTCCCCCTCCTTTAATCCTTTAAGCCTTCCCCGACACCCTTCAAGAGATTTAAACCAAAACCAATTGCCCTATTGATATCCGGATCGTTCAATACCTTCAATAAATCAAGTATTCCTACTTTTGAATTGGATTGGAGCCCTTGTTCCGCCTTTTCCAAACCATTTGCAACGCCATTCATCAGCTTTTTTGTCATTTCGGGATCAAGTGTCGTCAAGGCGCCGCCTGCTGCCATTGCGTTGTTGATGAGATTCGTAACGGGCTCTCGTGTCATTTGGCCAACCGCAATTTTTGCCACTTGCTCTTTTGCTTTGACAAGGCTGTTCATAGCATCTAAAATACCGCTTTTGTGGAGCTCTTGCAACAGTTGAAGTGTATCCAGCAAGGAATCTTTATTTTGGGCAACCTCGGAGAGAAGACTCTCCAAGGATTGCGCTTTTTGTTGCTCTTCTGTCAATTCTACTTTTTTTATGATTTTAATTGGCTGAGCCACTATGCGTTCCTCCTGTCATACAGGCCTGGCTTTACCTGTTCATTGACGCTTGAAATCGGCACATAATCGCCTCGTTCCCATTTCCTGTAGATTTCAAGACCCATCTGCGGCGTTCGTGTAGCATTTCGCGGGTTGAATCTTGGCAGCGGATTTTCTCCATCGATTTCCAGGACTTCCATTCGCACCTTTGTTTGTTTATAAGCAGGTGTATGTGTTACAACATCAACCGCCCCGCCTGTCAACAAGTTTACCGCGCTCTCATGGCTTGAGGAGTGCATTGGGACATACACGGTTTTTCCTTCAACACGGTCTGTTACAAGAACCGGAAGACGAATCGCACCATATGGTGAAACGAGACGGACAATCGTTCCATCCTTCACCCCACGCTCTTTGGCAAGCTCAGGTGAAACTTCAACAAAAACTTTCGGGAACTTGTACTGTAGCCCTTCTGATTTATGCGTAAGGTTCCCTTCATGGAAGTGTTCAAGCAAACGTCCGTTATCAAGAGCCAAGTCAAACTCATCCGGGAATTCCACCGGAGGTACGTAATCAAACAATCCGAACCGAGCTTTCTTATCAGGGAAGTTAAAGCCGTCCAGGTAAAGAACAGGCGTGTCCGTTCCGTCTGGCGATCCCCATGTAAAGCTGTTCCAGCCTTCAAGCACATTGTAGTTACAATGTTTAAAAAACGGGGTCAAGCTTGCCATTTCTGAAAAAATCTCACTTGGATGGGTATAATTCCAGTTAAAGCCCATGTGGTTTGCCACCTGCTGTAGAATCCACCAGTCAGGCTTGCTGTCACCAGTTGTCTCCAATGCCTGGTATAATCGTTGGACACGGCGCTCTGTATTGGTGAATGTACCCTCTTTCTCAAGGGAAGGCACGCCTGGCAAAATCACATCTGCAAACTGAGCCGTTGTCGTTAAGAAAATTTCTTGAACGACAAGGAAATCGAGTTTAGCAAGCATTGCTTGAGTATGGTTGGAATCGGCATCCACCCATGCCATGTCCTCCCCGACGATATACATTCCTTTCAATTCGCCCTTATCAATTGCTTCAAGCATCTCAATATTATCAAGACCAGGCTTTGCAGGAAGTGTTACGCCATAAGCTTTTTCAAACTTTGTACGAACTTCGTCGCTTGCTACTTGCTGATAGCCAGGGAAGATATTTGGCATCGTGCCCATGTCAGCGGCACCTTGTACGTTGTTATGTCCACGAAGCGGGAATGCCCCTGCATTGCGGCGCATCATATTTCCTGTCGCAAGGAGAAGGTTGGCAATGGCAACTGATGTATGAGAACCTGCAATATTTTGCGTGACGCCCATTCCCCAGCAAATGGCGGTCCCGTCCGCATCATGAATCATTTCCGCGATTTGGATTAATGCTTCTTGCGAGATGCCAGTCATTCTCTCCGCTTCTTCGAGCGTATAAGGAGCAATCATATTTAAGAATTCATCATAATGGTTGACATGCTTTTGAATGAACTCTTCATCATGCCAGCCTTGGTCAATAATGTATTTTGTTACAGCAGACAGCCATACATAATCTGTACCTTGTCTTGGACGCACAAACAAATCAGCGCGGTCGGCCATTTCATGTTTGCGGACATCGATGGTGATTAATTTTTGCCCGTGAAGCTTATGTGCTCGCTTAATTCGTGTAGCAAGAACAGGGTGTCCCTCTGCCGGCGCACAGCCTACTAAGATAACAAGTCCAGCGCCCGCAATGTCTTGAATCGTTGCGGAGTCACCGCCGATGCCGCCTGTTTGCTGCAAGCCCCAAGAAGCAGGCGACTGGCAATAACGGGAGCAGTTATCCACGTTGTTGGTGCCAAATACCTGACGGCTTAATTTTTGAATCAGGTAGTTCTCTTCATTAGTGATTTTAGAAGAAGCGATAAATCCTAGTGCATCGCTTCCGTACGTATCTTTGATGCCGCCCAATTTTTCAGCCACAAGATCTAAGGCTTCATCCCAAGAGGCTTCAACAAACACATCGCCCTTACGTATTAATGGAGTGGTAATCCGTTCTTTTGAATTGACAAAATCCCAGCCGAATTTTCCTTTTACACACGTAGATACACTGTTAACCGGCGCATTTTCAGATGGTTCAATTTTTAATATCTCATGATCTTTTGTCCAAACTTCAAATGAGCATCCGACGCCGCAGAACGTACAAACGGTTTTTGTTTTCTTGATGCGTGTGTCGCGCATCGCTGCTTCAACTTCAGATACGGCAAAAATGGTTTGGTAATCCGGTTCTACCGCTTTAACAAGATCAATCATTGGAGTTAGCAAGTCATCTTCTATTCCCGTCATGAATCCGGCATTGCCAAGCATCGATTTTTCCATCAAGGCATTACATGGACAAACCGTGACACACTGCCCACAGGAAACGCAGGATGATTCATTGATGCTTTTTCCGCCATCCCACAATACACGAGGCTGCTGGCTCTCCCAGTCGATCATCAATGTTTCGTTGACCTGCAGGTCCTGACAGGTTTCCACACAGCGCCCGCACAAAATACATTGGTCCGGGTCGTAGCGGTAAAATGGATGGGACATATCCACTTCATAGCCCTTGGAACGATGCGGACGTGTCTGATGCTGGACACCCATCATTTCCGCCGTATTATGGACACGACAATTGCCGTTGTTGTTGTCGCAGACCGTACAATACAATAAATGATTTTCCAAAATCCGGTCCATCGCTTCTTCCTGGGCCTTTTTCGCCACCTCGGAAGCTGTCAGGATATTCATCCCTTCCTCCATGACAGTCGAACAGGCCCGCATAATAGTGCCGTTCACTTCACACATACAGGTATCACAGCTTTGGACTGGACCAAGAATTTCTGAATAACAAACATGTGGATGCTGGATATCCTGTGAAATAAGGTAATCCAAGATTCGAGTTCCAGCCTCAATCTCACGGGCGGTTCCATTAATAAACACATTCACTTTTTCCGACAAAATAAAACCCTCCTAAACATAAAGAAAACTCGCCGACTGGTGAGCCCCTAAGGGCGAAGACAGAGGCGTAGTTGCACTTATACTTTCTTATTAGCCAAAAAACCCCCCATAAAACAGTTGCTATACCTAATTGGTATAAACCGTTTCATGGGGGGAGAATTTCTGAGCATATTTTATATACTAGCGATCATTCCCGCCATATTATCTGTGAGCAAGCAGGAAATCAAAGCAACAACTGTTACCTGATTTCAATGCATTCTTCACTAATTTTAAACATTAATACTATGAATATATCATAAATTTGTATTTTTTGCGAACTACGGCAAGTTAGATTGCTAAACGGCCTTCTTTATGTTGTTTAATGCTTGTGAAGCATTAGTCCGTAATGCCTCTTTATATACCATCCAGTAGATCAAGGCGACGAAAATTCCTCCGCCAATGGCATTGCCAATAAATACCGGTACAAAGTTACTAAAATAATCGGTCCAGCTAAGGCTGCCGGCAAAAATGGCCGCTGGAATCACGAACATATTGGCCACGACGTGCTGGAAACCGATTGCAACGAATCCCATGATAGGGAACCAAATCGCAAACATCTTTCCACCAATGTCTTCAGCACCAAATGCCATCCACACCGCCAAACAGACCAGCCAGTTACAGCCGACTGCAGAAATTAATGCTTGAACAAAGGTTTCACTTGTTTTTGCTTGGGCGATTGCCACTGTTTTTTCCAAGAATGGCCCTGTTTCTGTCAAGCCAACCACATGGCCAAAGAAGTAAGCTACAAAGATAGCACCGACAAAGTTACTGACAACAATCAGCAGCCAATTCCTCATTAGTTGTAGGGTTGTTGCCCGCTTAGCCAATACTGCCATCGGCAAGGCCATCATATTCCCCGTCAGCAGTTCACCGCCGGCAATAATGATCAGCATGAGGCCGACCGGGAACACCGAAGCGCCAAGAAATGAGCCGAATGACCCCCATTCTTTTGGCAAGTTGCCACTCACCCGTATGTCTAATAGAAAACCCAATGCGATAAACGCTCCTCCTAAGAAACCTAACAGCAGGGCATGACGAATCGGCATTACTGCTTTCTTCGCGCCCGCTTCAACTACTTTTCGGGCAATTTGATCAGGACTATGAAATGCCATTTATTTTCCTCCCTTATGTATTAAAAAAAACAAAAAGCCCACCATAAAGCGGTTTCATGCAAACAAATTCACATAAACCGTTTATGATGGGCTAATATCTAAGCATTTAAAAATACTAGTAATCCTTCCCGCCACTATAAAAATAGAATAACAGAATGAAAGTGCGACATCATGTTACATTTCATCAATGAACATTCTATTTCTTATTAACATTTTATAAGATAACATATTTCTTATTTTTTGTGAACATTTTGTGACTTTTTTTATTTCAAACTACTACTCTTCAACATATGGAATTGTCAGCGGCCCGAGCGGTAAGACAGCCACAGTCATGTTTTCTCCATATGCCTGTTTAAGTTCTTCAAGTGTTTTCTCAATATTATGTGTTGGTTTAAGCATGGCCCCTTTGACTTGTTCGTCTGTTAGCTTCGAATACACATAGACATCCGACCATACTTGAATGACCGCCTGTTTTTGCACCTGCCATTGGTCGAACATTTTAAATTCGGGATTATTGATTAGGTCAAGTAAGCCTTGCGGGCTGTCTGCGAATTCAAAGATTTTTGCATAATTTCCATGGCTTGGCAGTCCATCAGAGCATTCTGAAGCAACGATTATGGCGCCGCCTTTTTTGACAATCTTTTGTGAAGCGCTCATTCCTTTAACGGCCTGGTAAAGATTCTGATCCAGCGGGTATCCAGAATTGGAGGTAATAACCACATCAAACCGCTCGTCACAGCGGACCATCGCATGTTCCTTTACAAAGGCACATCCCTTGTCATGGGCTTCGTATAACTCTCCCGCAAATACATTTGTGATTTCTTTTTCTTTATTCAGTGTCACATTTAACATAAAATGTGGTTTACAAAGGCCATTGATTTCCCGTGTCATATCCTGGACAGGGTTATTGACCATATTTCCCCATGTTGAAAGAGGGTCGCCAATCATTCTGGCATTGTGGAAAGTCATAATCGTATCAATTCCAGCAATGCCCGGCATAATTCCCTTTGGTCCGCCAGAGAATCCTGCAAAAAAGTGGGGCTCGATAAAACCTGTTACAATACGGAAGTCAGCTTCCACATACTCTTTATTGAGATATACATCACAGCCAAATTTGCTGCGTCCGAGGTTTACCTGTGTGCTTTTGTCGTGACAGTTATTATTGATGATCCGAATATTGTCTACAACCCAGTCACCCAACATTTGCACAAATTCTTCCCTTGTCTGATCGCGGTGAGTCCCTGTTCCATTGATGACAACGAAATTCTCCAATGGGACGTGGCTCAATTCTTCAATCAATAATGGAACAAGAATATGGTTCGGGGTCGGTCTTGTAATATCACTAATAACAATGGCAACGGTATCTGTAGGCTTGACCATTTCTCTTAAAGGGGCCGTTCCAATTGGGTTTCTCAGTGCCTGTTTAATCGCTTCCCGTTCATCTTCCATCGCTGGGAGGTCTTTTGGTTCTACGACAAACGCATTGTCAGGAACTTCAATTTCAAGTCCGTTTTGGCCATATAACAGGTTTGTTTTCATGTCTATACACTCTCTTTCGCAAATGTTTTCAGTATATACTAACGTGCTTCTAGTTAATTTATTTCCGTTTAAGGAGAAAAAAACCTAATTGCCAAACCCCTGAGATCGCTCTCAGGGGTTTATGGTTGTTTTACATTGCCTTTTGTTAAACACCTTAGAGCATAACATACGCGGATCATTTATGAATCCATTTTTAAATAACGGATAGTTTTCCAGGGATTTCTTAACTTGCTCTGTTCGCTTGGAGTTTGAATTGCTCTTTTTTCTTGAGTCTATTCGCATACCATGCAGTAACAATCGGACATAAAATTGCAGTTACAATTACGCTCGCTGCTACCATGATTGTTGCAGTACCAGCAACCTCTGCATAAGCAGGATTGGCAGCAGCAACGGCTGCAGGAACACCAGCAGCATTTCCGGCAGTAGTAGCGGCTGCTAGACCAGCAATTCCATTTCCGCCTGTCAATTTGTCTACAACGAATAAAGCAGAACCTGTAATAACTACAACAGCAACACCTAATAAAATTCCGGTTAAACCGGCAGTTGCGACTTTGTTGAAATCAAGCCCGGCACCAAGTCCAAATGCGAAGAACGGTATTAAAACAGGAGCAGCTTTTCCGAAAAACTCACGGCAATCCGGATCCAAGTTTCCAATAATCATCCCTAAAACCATTGGTAGAATCGCGCCAACCATTGTTTGCCATGGGAAACCGGCAAGACCGGCAAGACCTAAAGAAACCATTGTCAAGAAAGGACCGGACTCAAGAGACATTATTGAGTAAGCACCCGCATCCTCAGCTTTACCGAATTGGCCCATCAACGCCATGTACATACCACCATTTGTATCATTCATGGAAGCAACAATCGCCAATACTGATAATCCTCCAAGAACCATTCCATTACCGATAAACTGTGCAGCAATGATACCGATTATGGCCGCTACTCCAATTTTGGTTAATAGTAACGCGCCGCCCTTCTTGGCGATGTAAGGTGTCGCTTTAAAACTTAATGTTGTACCCATGCAGAAGAAGAATACTGCTAAAATTGGCAGTGCTCCTCCCCAAAGCGCCCCGGTGAAGGACCCGAAAAAAGTAGGGGTGCCCGGAAATAACGTGTTTAGTGTTGCACCAATGAGTAGGGGGAACAGCATCATCGAACCAGGAATTCTATCAAGTGTTGCTTTGATTTTCATAGATTTAAAGCTCCTCTCAAGGATAATATTAATATTTTTCAAAGACAAACTTTAAAGCGAATCTTCCACAAGAAATCGGGCTGCATAAACATCAACGGATTTAACTTTTTATCCATTCTTAACTTGGTTTTCAATCTGCCTCTTTTGATAAAAAAACGATCGAACAATTTGCTCAGCGGCAAATTCCGCTAATTCTTCAGCATGTTCCATTGCTTCTACTAAATCCATTGGCCTATTAATTATACTGTGAACACTAACAACACCATATTGATAAAGCGGATCAATTCCCTTGCCGACAGAACCTGCGAGAATGACGGTAGGAATATTTTTCGAATGTGCCACCTGTGCGACACCCATTGGAGTTTTGCCGGATGCGGTTTGAAAGTCTACCTTTCCCTCACCAGTAATGACAAGGTCTGCACCTTCGACCAGTTGATTCAGCCGGGTATACTCAATGACCACGTCAATACCTCGTCTCATCTTGGATGGGAAAAAGGCTTGAAAAGCACCGCCGATTCCTCCCGCCGCTCCTGATCCGGGAAGATTATGAATTTGGATACCTGTTGTCTTTTCAATGACATCTGCAAAATTAGATAAACATGCATCAAGAAAATCTACATCATTAGGTGATGCGCCTTTTTGTGGTCCGAAGACACTAGATGCACCATCGGGGCCAATAAAAGGATTTTGGACATCTGATGCGATAAGAAACTTGCAATCTGCAACTCTTGCATCAAATGATGACATTTCGATTATCTCAACTTTTCTAAGTTCTCCACCGCCAAAGCCAATCTCTTTGCCATCTGCATCCAGAAGCTTTAACCCAAGGGCTTGCAGCATTCCAGCTCCGCCGTCATTGGTGGCAGAACCACCTACTGCGAGAATGAAGGATTTGTAGCCATCATTAAGTGCCCGTTTAATCAATTCCCCAGTTCCGTAGGTTGTTGCTTTTAACGGATTCAACTGAGATGGGGGCACAAGAGCTAGTCCCGACGCTTTAGCCATTTCGATTACACATGTCTCTCCATCACCCAATACACCGTACTCTGCTGCAACCTTGTCGCCTAAAGGTCCTGTAACATTCACCGGGACAGTATATCCGTTCGTTGCAGATACTAGCGTTTCTAATGTTCCTTCCCCGCCGTCTCCAACGGGCAATAGGACCGTTTCTGCGTCAGGGTACGCCCGGAGAATCCCTTTTTCAATTGAGCTTGCTGCCTCTACTGAGCTCATGCTGCCTTTGAATGAGTCAGGGGCGATTACTATTTTCATGGCAACCTCCTTAGAAAACGTTTTCATTAAGTTTATGGAATTATTATACTTTTTCTACTTCTTTAATTCATCGTGTATAATAAACAAAAATAGTTAAAAAATTATATGTTTTTTTGTAAGGTATAACTAATTTATTGGAGGAATTATGCTAACAAAGGAAATCGCTTCCACCATCGTAAAAGAAACCTCTCTTCGCCTTGATCGCAATATAAACATAATGGATGAACATGGGATCATCATTGCTTCCAGGAATTCTTCGAGAATAGGGGATATTCATGAAGGAGCTCTAGCAGTTTTAAAGACCGGTAAAACAGTTACTATTTCAGAGGAGCAGGCAAAAGAATTAAAAGGATCTCAGCCGGGAATTAATCTACCTATCGTGTTTAAAGACATCATCGTTGGAGTCATAGGCATCACCGGAAATCCTATCGAAACACAGGATTTCGGGGGATTAGTCAAAATGACGACGGAGCTCATGATCATGCAAAATTATATTTCCACGCAGCTGGAATGGCAGCAGCGAACCAAGGATATGATTTTAGAAGAATTGCTAAAATCGGTACCGTCTATAACTAATATTGAACGGGGACTAAGTTTGTTGGAAAAACGGCTTCACCCCCCGTTTATTTCATGCGTAATCCAAATGAACGAGCGTTCCATCTCTAACAATACTCTTATTAAACAACTGGAACTAACGATAAGTGGACAAAATGCAATTATTGGCTTCATTAACATAAATAGAATTTTTATTGCCTTTTCGGAATGCACCCTGACTGAAACATCAAAAGTGTTTGATAGGATTGCTCATGAACTGAGACGCCTTAAGGTCTCCCACCGCCTATCGTTCAGTACTCCTTTTTCCGACATAAAGAATTTTCAAGAATCTTATTTGGACTGTGACCTTGCGCTCGATATCACCGATAAGACGCTGGAAATTGTCCCCTTCTCCAAGGTCGAATCAAAAGCCCTTATCTATAAGATCAAGTGGGAAGATGCAGAAAAATTCTCTAAACGAATAATGAATAGTACATTGAAAAGCTACTTGGAGACATTGGAAGCGTTTTTCGATCACAATCTAAACATCCAAAACACAGCTGATGCCCTTTTTATCCATCGAAATACATTAATTTATCGGTTAAATAAAATTAAAGAAGAAACAGGGTACGATCCGAAAGATTTTAGGGATGCTCTGACTTTGCAGCTAGCCATCTGGGCCACTAATAAAATTGAACTGGGATGACCGGGGCCTCCAGGCTATAGTTCATAAATATAGGCAATGTTGAAACAATAAAAGGATGGAGACAATTTGTCTTCATCCTAATATCCTTAACAGTCACCATGTTTATTTGGATGTAATGGCGGCGGGATCAGCCAGCCTTTTTCTTTGTTTAACCTAAGAACTTTGCCGCCAAGCGCTGCCTTTTGGTTATGGATTTGCACATACATCATGGCGATATCTTCCCTAATGGATTTACCGATAACTTGGCTGCAAGTCACTAATCCTGCAGCTATATCGGCCGAAAGTACGGCAGCAATAGCGGGATCAGGAACGCGCGCTCCAACCGGAATATCCTCTAAACAAGCTTCCGGCGGCTCTGGTGAAGCTGGAGGTAAACCAATTCCGTTTTCCTTTAAAAGTTCCTCCACTTGTTTCTTTTCCTGCTGGCAAAGTTCAATGGCTTCCTTTAATAATTTTTTTAAATCGTCGTCACCTGCATGGTTTATCATCGTTTGATAACCCGCAATCATGCCATTACCAGCTAAAACAGATGCCCATAGATCAAACACTTCGCCATAATGCATCGGCTCTTCCTTAGGATTTCCACTCAAAATACCCATTGCAATCCTCCTCAAATTATAAGAAAAATAATTCATTCCCGTGCCACCTTTCCTAAAGCACATTCAATAGCATTTCCCATAATCCGAAAAAAATGAAGGTTCTTTTTCCTCATTTTCTGGGAATGTGAGGCAAGAGAACCGTCCGAGATCACTGAAAAACACTCCTATGTTTTGGGTTCTTAAAGATAAAACGGCCTCGGTTGAAGGTAAAAGTAAAAATGGCTTACTATTTTCCCGTGAGCGCAAGAAAAGCAGCGCTCCGGTAAAAATAAAACGGTCTATTCTTCCCGTGAGTACAAGAAAAATACGGCAATGGTAAAAATAAGCCGTCTATTCTTCCCGTGAGTGCAAGAAACGCAGCGCTCCGGTAAAAATAAAACGGTCTATTCTTCCCGTGAGTACAAGAAAAATACGGCAATGGTAAAAATAAGCCGTCTATTCTTCCCGTGAGTGCAAGAAACGCAGCGCTCCGGTAAAAATAAACCGGTCTATTCTTCTCGTGAGTACTAGAAAAGTACCGCAATGGTAAAAATAAGCCGTCTATTCTTCCCGTGAGTGCAAGAAACGCAGCGCTCCGGTAAAAATAAAACGGTCTATTCTTCTCGTGAGTACAAGAAAAGTACCGCAATGGTAAAAATAAGCCGTCTATTCTTCCCGTGAGTCCAAGAAAAATGTCGCACTGGTAAAAATAAGCTAGCTATTCTTCCCTCGAGTGAAAGAAAAGCATCGCACTGGTAAAAATAAGCTAGCTATTCTTCCCGTGACCACAATAAAAGTGTCCCTCCGGTAAAAATAAGCCATTTATTTTACGAATTACAAGTTCTACCATAACAAAGGTCCGTCTAACATTTTAGACGAACCCATCTCTATATAGTTTAAATCATTTTATAATAAATTATCGTCGCATCAAAATCCCCATTTTCAGACAATGCATATTTAGGAATCCGACCTGCTTGAATATACCCAAAAGAAGTATAAAGACTATTAGAAGGATCTCCTTCCCTCGTATCAAGAACGATTAATGTTCTCCCCATTTGTTTAGCCGTTTCGTGAGCCTTCTCCATTAATAACCGAGCAATTCCATTCCGGCGATAATGTGGGTGCGTCATGAGCTTGGCGATTTCAGCCCGATGTCTGCCGTTCTGCTTTGAACATAGATGTAATTGAACACTCCCGGCGATGATATTATTTATCTTGGCAACAAATAAGACCACCTCTGGATTTAAGACGGATTCCCAATACCCCTTTGCCACGTTTTCCTCTAATGGCGGTAAAAATCCAATCGAAGCACCATCCCCAACAACCTGAATAAGAAGTGCTGAGAGTTCGTTCATATGTTCCTCAATAGCGATGCATCTCTCTATTTTTATGTTCTTTCTAACTTCTAAACCATTTTCCATGAAAAATCCCCCATCCCTATTTATAAAATATGGATCAAATGTATCAAATATAAAGGCTGTTAAATAGGCATTTGTCAGAAAATCTTACATATTTTTTCTATTTCGATTTTATTTACTACAGAACTTTCGAGAAGAATAAATCTTTTATAAAAAGCCCAAAAAACAAAACGGCTTGAAATTTCCAAGCCGTTTCAATTTGGGATCATATAGGTTCTAGACAACACTATGTAATATGAAAAAGAGCAAGATCCCACCTATAAAAAACAAAGGTGTACTTTTAAATGTCCCTTGATTTATTAAAGGCAATAACATAGCCCCGCTTAGATACAGAAAAATCCCAGCTGTTACTGATAAGCCCATAGCTACAATTGTTTCTTGAAAGTCCTTCATTTCCGATAACAAAACAGCAATTCCTGCTCCGAGCCAGGTAAAAAGCCCCTGAATGACAAGATAGATGGCAGTTTTTTTGCGGCCATTTAAAAAGGCGAGCATAACCGAAGTATAGGAAAGCCCTTCAGGTATTTTATGAATTACCAGTGCAATCGTAACAAAAACACCTAATTCAAAAGATGAGGCATAGCTAATTCCAATCGATAATCCTTCAAAAAAATTATGGAGCAGCATTCCAATTGTTAATCCCGTTGCCCCAGATTTACCACTGTTTTCTACCCCATTTTTTCCATTAAAAGTTCCTGGCAGAAAAATAAAATACATAATCAGGAAACCAAGCAAAACGAACAAACTGCTATCATGATAGTCTTCTATGGCATGAGGAATTAAATGTAAAAGAGCAATCGATAATAACAGGCCAGCGCTAAGAGCAACCAATGACAATAAGGTTCTTTCCGGCCAATTTTTTCGAATTAAAACGAGAAATCCGCCAAGAATATAGGCAAGAGATGAGATTAAAACAACAAGAAACAAAGTGGTAGTCAGCTAAACCCTCTCCTTTATTATTTATTCTCCATTATGTATTCACCATTTAAAAAAATGATTCCAACTTTAGGGACCATTAAAAAATGAGGTGCCCTCAAAGAACACCTCATTTTTTACTTGTAATTAATAAAAGCTAGCCCCAACGATAATTAAAAGAATAAACAATACAACAATTAATACAAATGGGCTAAAGCCGCCATAGCCGAAACCATAGCCATAACCACCGCAACCGCACCAGCCGCACATAATAAAGTCACCTCTCTAATTGGTTTAATTATTCTTATGCAGCCGTGACAGTAAACGTAAATGCGAATATAATAACCTTTTAAAAATGGATGTCTGTCCTGCTTGGTTTACGTTTCTATTACGATTTCAAGGGGGGCATCATTTTTTCAAAATTTCCGGACTGGGCATGCTGTCCCTTTCTCGAACCCGTTTAACAGACAGGAAGACCATCAGGAAAATGGCAATTAACATATATGCGCTGCCGCCAATTAACCCCAAGGTTCGTGGGGTCAGGTATTCTAAAGCGACCCCTGATAAAAGCATCGAAATACCCAATAATGGATTGCCAATGGATGCCAATAACCCAAACATTGTTCCCTGGTGTTCCTCAGGAATTTCCTTCATCAGAACCGTATCAAAACAGGCATTCCCAATCCCGGACATAAACGCGGCCCCGCAAAACACGAGAAACGCTGCGGCTATATAATGGGTTTGGCTCAATACTACCAGGAAAGCCCCCTCAAGCATGAGACTGGCCAACCCAATCCCAAAGATATTTTTTCGCAGTCGGTTGGCGACAGAAAAACTTAATGTTAAACCAATCCCTAACGCTCCATAAAACAGCCCAACACCTACATCCCCTAAATGGTACTCTTTAATGGCATACACGGTAATCAGGACATTATCAATTCCGTTCATAGACGCAATGACTACTTCACAGAAAAGAAGAATTTGAACCGGTACAGACAGTAAAATTACCTTTTTAAAGGTGGGAATCGGCTTTTCCTTATGCTGCTGCTTTTCATCCTGAAGGCTTTTCTTTTTAGGAAATGTGATCGAAGAAATGATAATCGCTGCACCTAAAAAGGAGGCGGCATTAATCATAAATGTTAAACCCGCTCCAAATAAGTAGGAAACAATCCCCCCTGAAAAGGCGCCTACAATCAGCACAATCCCAACCAATACTTGTTCCAGACTATTTATTTTCATCAGATGCTCTTTGTTGACAAGCTGAGGTATCGCTGATTTTCTCGCTGGTGCATAAATAGCCTCGCCAACCGCTAACATAAAGGTACTGACATAAACAATCCAAAGGTCTTCTTTTCCATGAACCAGTAGAAACGATAAGGCAAACACGATGCGGATGAGGTCCGTTGCCACTAAAATGGTTTTTCTTGAAAAACGGTCTGCCAGCCTGCCTCCGATTGGGGCGAAGATAACAAAAGGCAATAGCCGAATCGCCAGCGTCATGCCGACTGCAAAGCCTGACCCTGTTAACTCGATCGCAAGCGCTAATACAGCAACGGAACTGAAGCGATCACCGATTCCATTTACGACACCGGCTAGAAACAAATTCCGGTACTGTTTTTCCTGTTTAATAAAGGAAAGAGCCATCTCCCAGGAACTCCTTTCATTATCATCTAATTTAACAATTATCTAATTAGTTGTGTAAAAAAATTTATTTCAACCACCAAACCTCAACTGGATTTAACTCATATTGATTATTTTCACGGTACATAAACTGACACATAATGAGTTCGCGACGTAATGTAGCGTAATCCTCATGATACTGTTTTAAATATTCATTGATTTCTTTTTCCTGATAAACTTTACCCAGTTCCAGCCCTTTGACCATATGCTCAAGCACAACTAGCTTTTTCTTTCGCTGCGCAGGGTAGGTTTTCAGTTTCCCTTCTTTGGTGAAGAAGTTTTTAATGATCGCTCCCCTATCCTCCGCTGTCACCGACATTTCCATCTCTGCTCCGCCTCCCGTTCCAACATTCAAAATAGCCTTAGCACTCATCTCTAATATTTTTGTATTGAGAGAAAAATAGATGGTGTTTTTATCACGCCGTTCCTTGATCAACCCCACCTCTCTAAGTTTTGCCATATGGTGAGTTATCGTTGGCGGTTTAAGCCCCAGCTTACCGGCAATCGCCTGCCCGTGCAACGGCCCCTGTTGAAGCAAGGCAATGATTCGGATCCTAGTAAGGTCACCAAGTGCTTTATGAAATTCCACGATTTTGTTTAATTGCATGTTTGCGTACACCTACTTTAATGATTATCTAATTAGATATTATTTGAATTTGATTTCATTTGCAATAGGCGAGTGAATTTTTTTTTTGAATAAAGCAAATAAAAAAACCCACCAATTGAGTGGGTTTTATAAACATTACAATTAATGTCTGCATTTCGGACAAGGCTGCAAGTGTTCCTTCACAGTTCCGCATGAAGCGCATTGATCGGTGCCCTGTTGACTCTTTTTCACTTTCCATTGATCGTATGTTAAATGTCCTGCACTGTCGTCGTTCAAATACTTGATATAGTCATTACCATAGATATACATCAAAGGTCTCACCTCCATTGCTCATTGCAATGTATGCGCTTACATATATAAAAAACACTAAATAGCATAAATAAAAAAACTATCTTTCTATGTATTTTTACAAAAAAGATAGTTTTTCTGGATAGTCTTTTTTATTATTTTTTAACAGGCGTACACACAGCAAATAAATTTTCAGACGGGTCAGTCACATTGATTTCAACAATCTTAAATCCGCCATTTCCTAGATCTTTGCCCACGTTCTTGATTGGTGTTAATACTTGGTTGTTATTCATCGTCCATACTTCCTTCCTACGTAATTTCTCACACAGAAGCTAATATATGACGATTGTTAAAAAATGTGCATATTTTTTTGTAAAATTTGTCTATTCCGAACAGGAGTTTTCACTTGAAATTATGCGGCTGCCTGTATTGAATTAACAACAGAGGAATTATCTAGACTTGACGAGGTTTTCCCGGCTCCCGCAAGAAAAGTTCCCCTTGATATTATTTAAAGATGAAAAATGCCAGGCTGCTTGCCTTTTTCGGATGGTGCCTGGCATTTTTTCTATTATTTATGATGTCTGAACCGAGCTTCTGCCAAAACCATTTTTCTACTAAATAGTTTTATATTTAATTTCTCCCTTAATGTTGACACCATCACTGAGCTGATCAGCCAAAAAAGCAGACCGAGCAGCATACTTAGCGGCCAATTATGAGTCAGTTTTAAGAACAGCCAGACGGTCGCTGCACAAATAACGCCTCCAATCATGCCGTAGACGGAACCGCCTGCAATTTTTGCTGCGTTCTTTGTTCCGGAAGTAACCCCTGCCATTAAGACGGCCGTAATCATCACAGCCGGAAACGCAGCGAAAATCCCCCCTAAGATTTCCCATGGCGAAACCACTATAATTAAATAGCTGGCCATAACAGCTGCCCCGCCAAGTAAAAACCGCAAAAGTAAATCTTTTGTCATTGTTAACACCCTTTCCTAATTGACAGTGATGGCAACCACTACGATTGAAACTGCCAGCCAGCAACCTAACGCCTCGATGAGTCCTTTTTTCCATCCGTGTTTCTTTAATAGAAGGACAGCCACAATGGCCACGAGTATATTAATTCCCATCCCAACCATGGCTCCTTTTGAGAGAATAATAGATTGGGAAACAAGAGCTTCACCTTTCAAATCCAGTCCCGCTGTAAGTAATGCCGCTAAAAATACGGCTGGAAAAGCAGCGAATATTCCGCCTGCCTTTTCGCCCAATTTCCTCGCTACAATCGTTGAAGCGACAACCGCCAAGCCCCCTAAAATAAATCTTATAAGTAAAGCACTAACGGAAAGTCCACCCATCCTTATCACCTGTCCATATCACATATATTTGTGAATGATTTCACATAATTACTCGATATGTTTATTTTACTCCTATTTATCCGCAGCTCATGTGAACATTTCATTAACATTTATGAAGCGTTATCAAGTTCTAAATAGGTACCAAAAGCAAAACGAACGAATGCTTGAAAAATTCGATCGTTCAAAAGTTGGGTTTAAGTTTCAAAATAATATTACATTTGTTATAGCCATTCATCCGGAACCGAACTATTATCAGCGATTGCAAAGGCTGCCTCTGTTATGGCCGCCGCTAACGTATTGCCCGTTTCGCATACATCATTAAAACATGCCTGGCGTGCACCGGCTGTTTTATATGTAAACCCTAACTCTTTCAATCTTTCAACAATTAGCATCGCGTGCTCCAGGTTTTGATCGGGTTGAAACTCGTCTACAGGTATGAAAATTCCCTTTTCAAAATCATACCAGCGATCCCATCTGTTTAACTTCCAGCCTAGTATTCTGCGCGCAATTATTTCAGTCTTGTTCATAGCCACATTACTCCCTATCCTCAATAGATTTTCCTATTTTACCATTTTCAGATTCAGAAGCCTGTATCAATTTTCACACATACACTAAATTGATTTTGACAATTTATTTATTGTCCTCAAGGTCTTAATTTACTGAAACGAATTTACGTATTTATCACTTCCCGAAATACACTCACATACCTTAAATATGAAAAATTTTTTAAATCAATAATATGAACTCATAAATGAATCAGAACGAAGAAAGGGATGGAAGTATGGAGATGAAAGGTCAGCACCTCATCGTGGATGCTTACGATTGTCGGGCGGAGCTCTTAAATAACGCTGATGAATTAAAAACCTTGATGCTTGATACCCTCCGTGAGCTGGAATTGGAAATTCTGCTGGCCTGCTTCCATTCCTTTTCACCACAAGGAGTAACGGGAATCATCGCGATTTCTACCTCCCATTTTTCCATTCATACTTGGCCCGAATACGGGTATGCAGCCTTTGATTTATATACCTGCTCCCCTCAGGATACCTGGCCAGTCCTAAGAAAATTCCTTGGAAAAATCGGTGCCGGGCGGGCCACAGCTATTGAAATTAAAAGAGGGATGGAAAGGCAGATTTCTCCTATATATTCAAAAGAGCCACATCCGAGGTTCACAGACAGCAGGCGCCCGGGTAATGCATGGGACATGAAAATTCTTAAGGAAATCAAGAATGGCGGGCACCATATCCTCTACCAGGGTTCTAGTGAGCTCAATGACATTTTGCTTGTCGAGGCAAAGGACCTGAGATTGTATCTGAATGAAGAATTCCAGTTTTCTTCGCTGGATGAAAGACATTACCACGAAGCCTTGGTCCTGCCAGCAATGGAACTCGCAAAATCAAGGAAACGGGTGCTGATTTTAGGAGGCGGGGATGGCCTTGCCGTTCGGGAGGTCATTAAATATCATGATGTCAGCCATATCGACCTTGTTGAAATTGATCCGATGATTATTAAGCTTGCCGCAAATGAACCGGCATTTGTTGATGTTAATGAGGGTTCGTTGAAAGATAACAGGCTGAAGATTCACACATTGGATGCGAAACTTTACTTAATGGGTGAAATGAACGGTTATGATGTCATCATCATTGATTTTCCAGATCCAGTTGACACTGAAACCAGCTTATTATATACGAAAGAACTATTTGATCAAGTCGGGCGGCACTTAAACACCAATGGAATCATCGTCTGCCAGTCATCCTCCCCAGCGGACACACCCCGGGTCTATTGGAGTATCGCTAAAACACTGCAGGCTGCAGGCTTCAAAACGGAGGCTTTTTATTCAGTGGTGCCATCGTTCGGAATGTGGGGATTCCACATCGCGCAACGGGGCAATTTTGTGAAAAAATGGCCGCAAATCTCCGTTCACCATGAAGCTATAGAGGCAAACGTGGAACCTTTGTTTCACCTGCCGCCAAAGTTCCACCCGCCCAAAACCGGCTTGATTATTAACAGCAAAAATAACCTTAAGCTGCATGAACTTTATCAGCAAGAAATGGGTAATATTTGATGCTGGGAATAAAAAAAATGCGATTGAGATCATCTTCAATCGCATTTTTTATTTTTGGCTGCAATCGAACTATCATTCTTTGAACGTAATAGGTAATTGCCGATTGGCACTCGTCAATATGCCCCAATCACCTTTATGGCTGTGTCGGCTGAGTAGGTTCATACGCAATCCGCCATTTTTTATTGGCGATTTCTTTAAGGCCCCTGCGAATCATTAAGAAAACGACAACCCATGAAGAAACCATAAGAAAGATATGTCCGAATGGGGACATGCCTTTAATCGGTGTATCCCATAATGCGTGCATCGCTACGACTAGAAGGAAAACAAATAAAAAGTACGGCTTAATCAATAGTGAAAAATTGAATTTTTGATCTCCTTGCGCTTTGCAGAAGGCGCCACCTGTCAATGCCGCCCAGGCCACATGCCCGCCGGGAGCTAAAACACTGCGCCATAGGATCGTCGTATAAAGGTGTTCGAAACTCCCTCCTGTTAACAGGCTTCTTAACGCATAGCCTGCTGTTTCAAACGCGGCAAAGCCTGCTCCCACTGCTGCCCCCACCAAAAGCCCATTTAGCATATACCTGTATTTGTGGTTTCGAACAAACCAGATAACAGTCATCACTTTGGCCACTTCCTCCACAATACCAATTGTGATGGGGTTGATGTTGTTTTTTACAAGATTAAAAAACACTAGTGCCACCAGCATCGAAAGGATGCCGCCAATCAAGACCACATAAATGACCCTATAAAAAGCTATATTTTGCGGTGCATTCATTTCCCAGAAGAACATAAGCGTCGTTATGGGAACTGCAAAAGCACCAATAATGATGAGACCCGGTAAAAAGTTAAAATTATGGAAAACGGTGACACCTATGTGCATTCCTAAGAATGCAAGCAGTGCAATCAAAAATACTCTTGCAAAAAGCCAAGGCTTCGGCCATGTTTCCTTTACTTCTTCTATCTTCGGTGTTGTAATTGCTGTACCGACGATGAAAAGACGGTCCGCCTCCAGTGTACTATGCTTGCGGAACACCCTTGAAAAAATGTTCTGAAATCTGGGTTCGACTGAACGTAGCTGCTTCGGCATAGCATCCACGTAAGAGGCAAACTCATAAAATAAACTGTCTGGATCGGGGTCCGTATTCCCACCCAGTTTAAAGTTTTTTCCGCAGTTGAGGCAATACCTTACCCCCTCCGGATTAGAATAAACGCAGTCCGGGCAATTCAATTGGCATCCTCCTCTTGGTAAATGACTGAAATTGGATGTTTAACATGTTTTTACTATGCCCGTTAACTGCATACAAAATTATTTTTTTATAATGAAGATTATTTATCTAACCTCTTTTCCAAACCCGAAACACGTAACCTCCGCAGCCGCACTGGTCGATAAACATTACATCAATTTCTGCACCGAACTTGGAAAACAACTCCTTTGTTAAATACTCATCAGGATTCCCAAAGACGGCAGGTGTGACGACATTAACATAGTACCCCTTTGCTGTCTGTTGAACAGCATCGATAGCATCCACAATAACCAATTCCTTATCATGTTCATAATCCTCATGCTCAAGTGATATTGACCAATTCTTTTCCATTTCATTCACCTCTTCCGTCTTTTTTAAAATGAACTAAACTGGTAAGAGATGATATTCATCACTCATCATGTTCAACTAAAAAAGGGCGGCTTAATTGCAGCGCCCTTTTTAATCATTTTTTACTTTATTTTTTTGTTTTTTCTAAAGCTTGTAACGCTACCTTTTCAAGCCCAGTTTGAGCAAATTCTACATCCGTTTTCGGCATTGCAGGATTATACTGTTTTTGCTTGTTCTTCTTTTTAGACATTTCTTCATCATCCTTTTCGATTCATTTTTCTTACTAAAAAAAATGCCTGTCCGGCACTTCCTTTATATTTTGTGTTCTTTCTTGAAGGCTATGCTATTTAGGTAATGATGCAGTACTTGCCAACAAGCGGCATTTTTGCATCCCAATTTGGGAACTGCTATAGTTTTATTACAATATGTTAATTTGGAGGTATATCGCATGTTAATTGAAATGTGGACTGACTTCGCTTGACCATTTTGCTATATTGGCAAAAAGCGTCTGGAAGACGCTATTCAGAAGGTAAATTTCCCTGTCGAGGTCGTTTATCGCTGCTTTGAACTCGATCCAACGATGAAACGGGATGTAGGCTATAATATTTACGAAGCTTTATCGAAAAAATATGGCATGAGCGTGGAACAAGCCAAAGCCAATAGCAGTAACTTGGAACGAATGGCAGCTGAGGTTGGATTGGAGTTTAATTTCGACACACAAATCCTAACGAACACCTTTGATGCCCACCGGTTGGTGATGTTCGCCAACAAACAGGGCCTCATGCATGAAATGACCGACCGCATACTGCGTGCTTATTTTACAGAGGGAAAACATATCGGAGACCATGCTACACTCGTACAGCTGGCGGAGGAAGTTGGCTTAAACGGAGAATCTGTAAAACAGCTGCTATCCAGCACAGACATGAGTGGTGAAGTTCGAGGAGACGAGGGGCTTGCTGCACAATATGGTATCCGCAGCGTACCGTTTTTCATATTTAACAAAAAATACTCGCTTACCGGGGCTCAGCCGACCGAAACATTTATCCAGGCTTTGAAACAAATTAAAGCTGAGGAATCATCTATTACAGATTTGGGTGACCAGGACAGCGGTCCAAGCTGTGACGAGAACGGGTGCGAAATTCCAAAAAAATAGCTACTCTTGAGAAATTAAGGTCCGAAGCCATTTTGGTTTCGGACCTTAGTTCTTTCCAACATTCAAAAAATGCAATGGATGATTCCATCATTTATTTAATCATTAAAATCCGAAGCGTCATTGTAATCATAACGGAACCCATCTTTTTGTGCGGACCTGTTTTCTGTTAAATTGCTGATGGCGTTACTTGCGGCATCTACTGTTTTCATAGCTGCATTCTCGGTTGCTTCTAAAGCATTATGCACTGATTCAAAACCTTCTCCTGCCGCATTTTTGATATTTTGCGCAATATTAGCATCATTTTGTCTTTGATTCGCCATTCCCATCACCTCCTAAATCACATTTAGGATTTGTTAGAAAGGTTTTATTATTCAGCTTCTTACTCTTGATAACACTACAAAAATTTAGTTCTCATCTTCTCATCCAATAATTTAAACGCGTCCATTAATTTTTCGCGAGGAAGTATCTCGTACAAATCCCCGACACTGACTTCAAAATAACTGTTCGTCTCCGTCACTTCTCTTATATGGCCTGATAACCCAATCCCAGATTCCACACAGATTTCAGTTAAAACCTGCTCCATTTCCTCTTTCGGAGCATCAAAATGGACATGAAACATGTTCGAGACAGGCACTTCCGGTTTTGTGGTAACACCGTAACATTGATTATAAAATCCAGCGAGCTCTTTTGCATGCTCATAATACTGCTTCATTTTCCCAATCCGTTTTTCAAAATAATAATCGGCACTCAAATAATATGGATAAAGACTGATTAAATCCCCGCCATGGCGTCTTTTCCATATCTTTGACTTCTCAATAAAGTCACTGTCACCAGCCAGAACCGCACCGGCAATACCGCCAATTCCCTTGTAAAAAGAAATATACACACTGTCGAACAAGCTGCAAATTTCGGCAGCCGTTTTTTCATAATAAGGAAGAATTTCAAACAGTCGTGCCCCATCCAAATGAAGCATGATCCCTTTTTCTTTGCAATACGCAGAAATCGCCTCAAGTGTTTGATAGTCAGGCAGCTGCCCGCCAATTTCCCTCTGTGGCAATTCCAAAAGTACACAAGCGGCATCTTCCTTCATGCCTGCGACATCTTCGAATTCGATGACTCTAGTTTTATCGGCTAACAAAACCGATTCAATCTGATGCAGCTCCCTTAATCCATCTTCCTCATGCACCTCTAAATGGCACAACGGATGGTAGGCGACCTTCTTCAAGCCTTTTTCATCACACCAAATTCTCATCGCGATTTGCTGGGCCATTGTCCCGCTTGGAAAAAATACGGCCGCTTCCTTGCCCAATACAAACGCCATTTTTTCCTGGAAGTCCTCGATCAATTTCCCCTTCCCATACATTTCACTTTCAAGCTGCCCGTCCAGGTTTTCGAATGCCTCCTTTAAAACTTGGATTTTTCTAGGACCGTGTCCGTTTACTTGAAATGTAGTTTGTTTAAATGCATCCAGCAATTTATTCATTTTTCCTGCTCCCTTTTATGAACTACTGACCCAACTTCATTATACATTTATCTACGAACCCAAACTCTTTTTTTCATTTACAAAAATAAACTGATCCGGACCAGGGTTCCCAACAGTACGAGTCGACGTTTGAACTAATTTCGGCATCCGTGTTAATTGCGGTAATCCGGCCATTTTTTCTTCAAGTTCCTTTTTTATCATATTCACAACTTGGATGACCAAGAAGAATAACACGATTGTTGTGGATATCGTCCATGGGGCCCTGATAAAATCATATAAATTCTGACCGATTAGACCTGCCCATTCATTAGATAAGGAAGCAGACTTCGGCGGTTCATCAAAGCCCACGATGCCACCCTCTGTCGGCCCTCCAAGGAAAAATCCGAATATTCCCAAATGCATGGTGATCTGGAGGGTTGTTAATAGTTGTTGAACCGTAAATAAAATGCCGTAAGAGCGAAAAAAGGGCAGTAAATGCCTTTTAATAATATGAAACTTGCTCGCTCCCATCAGCAAGGAGGTGGTGATGAATGACTTGTTCAGTAATTCCTCAGTTAATTCCTCCGTAAAAACGATCACCGACGGAATGCCAATCAATACCACCATCAGAATTTGATAGACAACGACTGTGGAAATCTGCCTTTCTTCATGGAACATGACGGGCAACATCAATATGATCCCTAGAAAAGTAGACGGAACAAAACGAAATACCGTAAAAAAGTCATTGACGTATTTTTTTAGCCACGGTGCCCAAAGCGATATAAATACGCCCACCAAGCCGCCGATGATCACTCTAAGGAATGCCACAACAATCGCTGTGATTAAGGTGAATTTTGCCCCATACAGCAATAGCAGCAGCATATCCTGTCCATTGCGGTCTGTTCCGAAAATATGCTCGGAAGACGGCGGAAACGGAGCGCTGCCGATGACCTTTCCCGCTTCGTTGATAATCATGACTTTTTTATCATAATCAGCCGGTCCATACAGCGGGTATAGTAAGCTAGCGATGAGAAGGAGAAGTAGAATCGCCGAGCCAATAGCAGTTTTTCGATTGCTCCTCATATGCTTGCACTCTCCTTTCGATTCACTGTTTTGATAGCGATTAAACTGAGAAATTCCATCACTAACAGTGGCAAGATAAATAACAACAGACAAATGACCAGACCAAGGAACCCCCCGCCCCTTAACGTAACCAATTGAAGGACTTTGGTAAAGCCTGGCAGATTAAACATAAATTCGATTAAAAATATATTGGATAGAATGATCCAGATACTCGTTCTAAGCTGCATGATAAATAACGGAAAAATGTTGCGAAGCATATGTATGATAAGAATTCTTAATGGACTAAGCCCTTTCGCCCTGCTGTATTGAATATAGTCCTTAACCACTTCTTCCTCGAGCACCTTAATAAGAAATTGGCTCAGCAGCATCGCGGGTAAAAAGGAAACCGTTACTACTGGGACAACATAAGGCTTTGCCCCGAACACTCCGTAAAGTTGCAAAAACTTTAGGCCTGTCTCTCGATAAAGCACAATCACGAAGAATTGAATTAAAAAGATGACCATTAAATCAGGAACACCTTCAAAAAAGTTGATTCCCTGCTTTAGTACTCTACTGATTTTCTTAGGCATTAGTTGGACAAGCATGGCCGCAAGCATTCCAGTGCCCATAACAGTCAACAGAGAATAACAGAAAATGGTCATCGTATAGCGATAGCTTTCAGTGAAATTTTGTTCATCGAACAGGGAAATGTAACTGGTGTCATCAATTCTTGTTAATTCTTGCAGGTTTCCCTTTACACTGTTCCAAAACGGTTCCAGGTTGAACGTTAATGTTTCACCAATGCCGAGTAATGCCGGCAAATTGAAGACAAATATAAATCCAGCCACCATCAAAAGCAGCCTAAATGGTAACTCTAACCACCTTTTCACTACATCACCTCTTTTTTTCTACGAAAATAAAACTCCAACATAATTAGACGTAAATAGAAGCAGTTTTGTTTACAAAATTTTGAAACTTTTTTTAAAAAACACAAAAAAACTGGGAATTTCTATTCCCAGCACGTTGTTCTGAATCTTTTTGTATTTTTAAGAAGGCTGTCTTTTATTAATCAAGGCTTTCGAAATTCCGACGATGCATGGTTCGCCGGTTTGTTTGACTACCGATTGTTTGCATGTGACGACTCCGGTGCCATTGCCTTTATCCTGAAGGTCGATGACTTCTAGTTCGACATGGATGGTATCGTGAATGAAAACAGGCTGGATAAAGCGCAGTTTATCAATTCCGTAATTTGCCACCACGATTTTTGGATCCATCTTTGTTAAACCTACCGCAAACGATAGAACCAGCATTCCATGGGCAATTCTTTGCTTAAAAATTGTGCTTTTCGCGTATTCAATATCCGTATGGAGCGGATAATAGTCTCCTGTCAGTGCAGAAAACATCACAAGGTCTGTTTCCGTAATCGTCCTCCCTCGTGACTCCCACTTTTCACCTATCTCAAATTGATCAAAGTATTTATCGTACATCTATCTCACCCTTTCGAATTGTTTTGCCTTAGGACGGTTTTTAAAATTTTTCCGGTCGCATTGCGTGGCAGTGCCTCGACAATTTCCAGCTGCTTCGGCATTTTATAGCGGGCGATTTTTCCTGCAAGGAATTGTTCTAAGTCCTCTACAGTTAATGTTTGGCTGCTATCCTTTAGAGCAACGACCGCTTTAACCGATTCACCCCATTTTTCATCCGGATAGCCGATAATCGCGGCCTCCCGGATATTCGGATGCCGGTACAGAACCTGCTCAATTTCAATCGGATACACATTTTCCCCGCCGGTAATAATCATGTCCTTCTTGCGGTCGACAATATAAATGAATCCATCCTCGTCAAATTGGGCTAAGTCACCTGTGTAAAACCAGCCGTTTCGGATTGCCTCTTTCGTTTCCTCCGGCTTGTTCCAATAGCCAACCATCACATTCGGCCCGTTCACAATCAGTTCCCCTACCTCACCAACCCTGACATCCCGATCCATCGGGTCGACAATCCGGACCGTCGTGTGCATCGGTTCTTTCCCGACCGAGCCATTCTTGCGGATGGTATTTTCTTTATCAAGGATACTGACAAACGGAGCCGTTTCAGTCAGTCCAAAGCCTTCGTAAAATGGTATTCCCCGTTTTTGGAAAAATTCAATTACCGTAATCGGACAAGGTGCCCCTCCGGAAACAGCAAATTGGAGTGACGAGATATCGTAGGCATCAAAATTTGGCACACTCATTAACGCCTGCCACATCGCTGGGACAAGGAATAGAGTTGTTACCTGTTCATCGTTTATTTTTTGCAAAATTCTTACAGGGTCAAAACCATCAACCAAAATATTAGCCCCGCCCTTATAGATTAGCGGAAGCGTAAACACGCTCATCCCGCCAATATGAAACAGCGGCGCCGCTGCGAGTGTCGCATCCGTGTAATCAACAGGGGTGTTGTGAATGAAGTTAATCGCATTCCATTGGGTATTGCCGTGGCTTAACATCGCCCCCTTCGGCCTGCCGGTTGTACCGGATGTGTACATCATTAAATGGATATCATCGAGTCCAATTTCAAAGCCAGGCTCTTCCGGGGAAGCATTCTCCAGCAAATTTTCATATAGCAGGTCTTCTTCATGTGGCTGGTTGCCGACGTGGATGTATTCGAGCAAACAGGATTCCTTTGTCCGCAGCTGATCCACGAGCGGCCGCATCCGGCAGTCATAAATAAAATGATAGCCCCTTGAGTCATTGACAATATATAGAACCTCTTCAACACTCAAGCGGAAGTTGATAGGCACAAAGATGGCGCCTATTTTAGCACAGGCAAATACACCTTCGAGCATTTCGTTTGTGTTCAAGAGAAGTGCATCAACCCGGTCACCCTTTCTGACCCCCAAGGCAAGGAGGGCATTAGCCAGGCGATTGACCCGTTCGTTAAATTCCAGATACGTAAACCTTTTTTCATTATAGACAAGCGCCAGTCTGTCCGGCCGAACCTTACAATGTTTCACAAGCCAGTTTCCGATCCCCTGAACCATACCCAACACCCCTAATCTTTTTCCTAACTTAAAATGGTTGAATGCTTTTTTGCCGGAAGCGGGAAATCCTTGTTTTCGAATGTTTCATAGCGGCGGATCAGTTCCTGGCGCAATTCGCTTGGAACAACCAAATCGTCGACGACAAGCTCACCTGATAGCTTGATAATGTCATAACTTGCCCGGTACTCCGCGCGCAGTTTTTGCACCAAGGCGGCCCTTTCTTCAGGATCGGCCACGGCTTTAATTTTGTTATAGTAAACGGCGTTGACCGCTGCCTCAGGTCCCATGATGGCAATTTCCGCTGAAGGAAGGGCAATCGTCGTATCAGGTTCATAGGCAGGACCTGCCATCGCATAAATCCCCGCCCCATAAGCCTTCCGAACAATCACACACATTTTCGGAACATTGGCCGTTGAGCTGGCGAAAATAAAGTTCCGGCCTTTGCGAAGAATCCCCTCTTGCTCCACCTTTGTGCCGACCATGAACCCAGGCGTATCACATAAATACAGCAGCGGAATGTTGTAGGCATCACAAGTCCAGACAAATTTAGCACCTTTATCCGACGACTCTGGAAAAATTGCTCCGCCCTTATACATCGGCTGATTAGCAACAATGCCGACCGTTTTACCGTTCAAGCGGGCAAAGCCGGTAACCAGCTCCTTCGCATAATTGGCTTTGACTTCAAGGAAGCTGTCGCCGTCAACAATTGATTCGATTAATTTCCGGACATCGTAAGCACGGTTTGGCTCAGCAGGAATAATATTATCGATTTCGGCTGGATTTCGTGTTGGTTCCTTGGCCGGAAATTCCGGCAGCTTCCCGTCAAAATGATCAGGCAGGTAGCTTAATAGTTTTTTTACAAGCTCGGCCGCTTCCTCTTCGGATTTGGCGATAAAGTCGGCCGAACCGCTTTTGGTCGTATGCATCGTGGCGCCGCCCAATTCCTCGATATCAACCTGCTGCCCCGTCGCCATTTGGACCATTCTTGGTGAAGCAATCGCCATCCCAGAAATTTTGTCGACCATGATGACAAAGTCGGAAAAAACGGGCATATAGGCGGTCCCTGCAAAACATGGACCGTAAAGTACAGCAATCTGCGGCACTCGTCCGGACAGCATGCTGTGGTTATACCAAATCTTCCCTCCGGAGTATTTCTCCACATGGTAGCCGCCGGCTTCGTCAATCCGGCCGCCGGACGAATCAATCATATAGACAATCGGCCGTCTGCCGCGAATCGCCGCCTCCTGAATCCGCAGAATTTTTTCGCCATGGAATTTGCCGATGGAGCCAGCCTTAACGGTGTAGTCGCTGGCCATAAAAAATACAAGTCGGTCATTGATTTTTCCGGTGCCTGTTACTACCCCGTCAGCAGGCAGTTTTTCCTTTGTGGCGTTGGCAAACAGACCGGTTTCATAGTAAGGCTGTTCATCGTCAAAATAGAGCCTAAGCCGATCTCGGACAAACAGTTTTCCTATCTTCTTTATCTTGTCGTGGTCAGGTCCGCCCTGATAAATGCGTTCACGTTCCGCTAGGATTTTTCGTTCACGTTCCAAGGTCAACACTCCCTTGCTAGTTTTTTAGATTTCAAGCTTCCGTCAGGTTTCATTTGAAAGTTTTTAAGTCTTAGTAGCCTTATCCGCCGGGGTGTCCACGGGTGTCAGGATTCCCAGATGTTTGGTAAGTATTTCATTCATGATTTGTGTCGTGCCGCCGCCAATCGTTTGAATCCTGGCATCACGCCACAAACGCTGAATCGGGTATTCCATCATATAGCCATTGCCGCCATGAATTTGCACCGCTTGGTCGCAAACACGATTCACCATTTCACTGGCAACAGCCTTTGCCATTGTCGCTTCCGTGACACAGTTTTTCCCTTGACTGTACAAGTAAAGAGCCCGGTAGGTAAGATTCCTTGCTTTTTCAATATCGACAGCCATGTCCACCATCTTGTGACGCAGCACCTGAAACTCAGAGAGCGGCTTATTGAATTGGATCCTTTCCTTACTGTATTGGACCGTTAGCTCGAGCGCCTTCTCAGCGGCGCCAATGCAGCCTAACGCTAGAATCAGCCGCTCATACTGAAAATTTTTCATAATATAAACGAAGCCTTCATTCTCCTCGCCAATGAGGTTTTCCTTCGGCACGATGACATTATCGAAAAATAATTCCCCGGTATCTGAAGAGCGCCAGCCTAATTTCTTTAGCCTTTTTCCAACCGAAAAACCGTCTGAATTAGTTTCAACGATAAATAAACTAATATTTCGATGCTGCGGCCCTTCCTTTGTCTTCGCGGCAACAATTACATAATCGGCATTTACGCCATTCGTAATGAAGGTTTTCGAACCATTCAGGACGTAATAGTCGCCATCTTTTTTAGCAGTCGTTTTAATAGAAGCCACATCGGACCCGCCACCCGGCTCGGTTACCGCCAGTGCTGAGATAGCCTCCCCTTTAATTCCTGGTATGAGGTATTTCTGCTTTTGCTCGTGGTTCCCGTAGCGCCAGATGTTCGTCATCGCAATAGTTGTATGGGAGCCGATGGCCGCACCTACACCTCCTGCTCCACATCTAGCTAGCTCTTCGGTAAAAACAGCTTCCATGACAACATCAAGACCGCTGCCGCCATACTCCTCTGGAAACTTAATCCCAAGAAAGCCCAGCTCCCCCATTCGACTATACAGGCTTCTCGGCGTTTGGCCGTCTTTTTCCCATTGCTCAATATTTGGGGTTATTTCTTTTTCCACAAAGGAGCGAACCGTTTTCCGAAACATGTCGTGTTCGTCCGTAAAAATCCAGTGACCCATCATACCCCTCCTTTTCACTCTATAAATAGGTAGCTTTTTGTAGATTATCAGTTTGTAATTTGAACTCTAAAAGGTATTCGCCGAATTTAAAGAGGTATTCGCCGAAATCACGAATTTATTCGCCAATTTTAGAAACTTATTCGCCGAATTTAAAGTATTATTCGCCAAACCAATGTTCAACAAGGTTTTCCCTCTTAAAATTGGTAATTTTTCTATTAATTTGCCCACTTATCTTACCTTTTCTATAACCCCATCTGCTTTGCAATAATCTCCTTCATAATTTCATCCGTGCCGCCGCCAATTCTCGGCAGCCTGCTGTCCCTCCAGGCACGTTCGATCGGATATTCCGCCATATAGCCATTCCCGCCAAAGATTTGCAGCGCGCGATCAGCGACCCAATGCGACATTTGCGCGGCTGCTAATTTCGTCATTGAGATTTCTTTAGAAGGCACCTCGCCTTTTGAGAACCGGTAGGCGGTCGCGTAGGTCAATTCCTTACAGGTCTCAATTTGCGTTTTCATTTCTGCAAGCAGGTGGGCTATGACCTGGAAATTGCTGATTGGCTGGTTAAACGCTATTCTCGTTTTGGCGTAGTTCAACGCCAAGTCATAAGCATGTTCTGCACCACCGATAGCGCCAGCCGCACCAACCATGCGCTCGCCCTGAAGCTGCCACATGATTTGATAAAAGCCCTTGCCCTCTTCCCCCAGCAGGTTTTCATGGGGAACGCAGACATTATCGAAAATCAGTTCTGCTGTATCAGAGGAACGCATTCCGACCTTGTCGAGCTTTTTCCCGACAGAGAAACCAGGGCGATTCGTCTCCACCAAGAACAACGTTATTCCCTTCGGACCCGGATCATCGCATGTTCTCGTAACCAGTGTGATGAAATCCGCCCGCGTCCCATTGGTAATGAAGGTTTTCGCCCCATTAATGACCCATTCGTCACCTTCTCTTCTTGCCCGCGTTTGAATCCCCATGACATCGGAGCCGTTGTTCGGTTCGGTAATCCCGATTGCAGCAATCTTTTCCCCTCTCAGCGCCGGTTTGAGGAAACGTTCATGCTGGTCCTTAGTTCCAAACTTATAAATCGGGGGCGTGGCCATATCGGTTTGGACAGCTATTGCCATCGGAACACCGCCGCAGCCACATTTATTCATTTCCTCCGCGAGGACAATTCCGGAAAAATAATCACCGCCTTGGCCGCCGACCTCCTCCGCATAATGCAGTCCTAACAGCCCCAGCTCCCCCATTCTCGTAAAGACGGAGCGGGGAAATTCCCCCTTTTCTTCCCATTCATCCACAAACGGTGCAATCTCTTTTTCTACGAATTTACGAATCATTTTTCGAAGCTCGTCATGTTCTTCCGTAAAATATGGTTCATATGGCATCACTTGTTCACCTCATTTTCTTAGTTCTGCTAATAATGAATCATCCACTTCTAATTCGAGCCGCATCATATTTGCACCAAAGCACTTGCCGAGATTATCCAGCCTTAATGAGGCTGAACCGCCGCCCTCTAATGCCTCCTTGCAAACAAAGTTAAGCGCAAGAATATTTGGCAGTTCATAGCGGGCCACTTCTCCCTCCACAAGTCCTATAAAATGCTCCTTCACCCGTGCGGCGGATAATTTTTCTATAAAAATTTGATAGATGGCAGGGTTCGGGGCGAACACACCGATATTCACCATGTTGCCTTTATCCCCGGAACGAGTTTGCGCAATGTCTTTCAGCTTAACGATGGCCATAGTTTACACCTCCTGCACTTCAACTTTCACATGATTTTCAACTTCATCCCTTGGAATCAGCGTCGACCACATCCCGAGTAACGCCCGTGGAGAAGAGTTGCCCGTGAAACCGCTCATCGATGGCGGGCCATTCAAAGCCAGCGGAGGGAAGAGTCGGCTAAACCTAGCCGCTTCCTGCTTCGTCTTTGCTTTGACCGCCATCCGTAAATACACCTCATTTAATTCCTGCTCAGGTTCAAAAGCGAGAGGACCACTTAATGAGTTGTATCCAAGGTAATCAGTGCGAACTTCCTCATAGTTCCACCGGTACCTCTCTAGCTGCGTCCGAATGATTTCATCTACCTTTTTTGCTTTTTGCAAGGCATCTGGCCACGCAAACCCGACAACTACTTGCGCGGCAAAGCCGTTCTCATAACCCATGACAACTTTTAATGTATCTGTCTGCGGTTTACCTCTAACCCCGGTCACCTTCACCTGATTCAGCCCGCTATTTTCCAAATGAACGCTGGTTAGATCGACAATGACGTCAGGGGTAATATAGGACGACGGATCATGAATTTCGTAGAGCATCTGTTCTTTTACCGTATCAACCGTGACCAGGCCTCCCTGTTCTTCAACCTTACTAATGGTAAAATCACCATTTTCCGACACCTCGGCAATCGGGTAGCCCATTCGGTCAAAGCCTTCGATATCCTGCCAATTGCCGCTGAAATTCCCGCCGGTTGATTGCGCAGAACACTCGAGCAAATGCCCCATAAAAATACCGCTTGCAAGTCTATCCCACTCGTCTTCTTTCCAGCCATATTCATAGATTAACGGAGCCAAAAACTGGGCCGTATCCGTGGTCCGGCCGGTGACTACGATATCTGCACCGGCCCGTAACGCTTCCACAATCGGCTTGGCACCGATATAGGCGTTGGCAAACTCCAGTCTGTCTTTAACCGCCTCGATACCTTCACCAGTTTCAAGATGATTAAGGGAATATCCTTTTTCTAAAAACTCAGGTATTCGGTCCAGTACATTGTCCCCGGTCACGACCGCTACTTTTAAACCGCTCATTCCCATTTCCCTTGCTACCTTTAGGATTTCCTGTTGAGCCCCAAGCGGGTTAATGCCTCCTCCATTCGTTAACAGCTTAATACCCTTTTCCTTTACAAATGGCAGCAGCGCCTTCATTTGCATCGGCAAATCCTTGGTGAAGCCTGCCTGTTCATTTTTTCGTTTATCCTTAACCAGGATGGCCATCGTCAGCTCGGCCAGGGCGTCGAAACAAAGATATTGCACATTCCCTTTTGCAGCGGTTGCGACAGCCGCTTCGATGCTGTCACCATAAAAGCCTTGGGCAGCCCCAATTCGTACCTTTTTCATGACAAATTCCTCCTTTCAGTAGTCGGTAATCAGCTTTTTTTGATGTAAATTACATTGCATCAGCAAATTTCGGGGTTCTATCGGCGGATTTTATCGTGCTATCGGCGAATTTCACCTATCAATCAGCGAATCTCAGCAATTTATCGGCGAATTCTACCATTCTATCGGCGAATCCCTTCGTTCTCTTCCCGAATCTCACCATTTGATGCGATTCCCATCGTTCTATTGGCGAATTTCTCCGTTCTATTGGCGAATTTCTCCGTTCTATTGGCGAATTTCTCCGTTCTATTGGCGAATTTCACGATGCTATTGGCGAATTACACCGTTCTATCGGCGGATTTCACCTATCAATCAGCGAATCTCAGCAATTTATCGGCGAATTCTACGATTCAATCGGCGAATCCCATCGTTCTCTTCCCGAATCTCACCATTCGATGCGATTCCCATCGTTCTATTGGCGAATTTCACGATTCTATTGGCGAATCACACCGTTCTATTGGCGAATCACACCATTCTATTGGCGAATCCCCCTTTTCTATCAGCGATTCAAAAATCCCCCCTATTTCCCCGCCCAATTCGGCCGTCTTTTTTCCAGAAAAGCGGATGCACCTTCTTTTAAATCCTCACTCATAAAGGATACAAGCCTAAGCGTTGTCAAATAATCAAACGACTTTAGCAAATCCATCTGCTCGGTTGTAAAAAAAGCATCCAAACTGAGCTTGACCGCGAGCGGACTGAAACTCGCCACCTGCTTTGCCAGCTTCATCGTTTCCGCCTCAAGCTCAGCAGGTTCTACGATGCGGTGGACAAGGTTTAATTCCTTCGCCTGCTCCGCCGTAAAAATCTCCGCAGTCAACATCAGTTCCATCATCTTCCGGTCGCCGACTGCCCGCCGTACCCAGGGCATAATCACAAACGGCACGAGCCCCAATCGCAGTTCGGTTAAACCAAGCTTAGCTTCGGTTGACGCGATGGCAAGGTGGCACATCGCGACTAATCCAGTTCCGCCTCCCAAGGCGGGCCCATTTACGCTAGCAATCAACGGAGTGGTGACTTCAGCACCCAGCTTGAATAATTCCGTACTTTCCCGCCCTTCAAAATAAAGTTCCGGGGCTGTTTTCTCGAAATTCTTTTTAAAATCATTCAGGTTACCGCCAGCCGAAAACGCCGTACCGGCACCGGTAAGGATAATTGCGTGGATGTCGGGATTCTGGTCCGCCTCCCTTATCGCCAAAGTAAGCTCTCTTGTCGATTCCTGTGTCAGCGGGTTTCTCATTTCCGGTAAATTCAACGTAATTTTGGCAACGTTTTCAATTTCTTCGTAGCGGATCGTTTCATAGGACATGTCGTTCACCTCTTAAATAGGAGTATCAATATACATGTTGCAAAAAACGTGCCAACCTTTTTACAGACATACAACATCTTTTTTCCTATAAAAAAATAAACACCTTGTGCACAAAAGTGAACAGTTGTTCAAAGATGTGTACACTGTAGCGATTGTTTTATTTGAATGTAAGCGCTATAATAATAAATGTGTGAAAAGTACAAATTTTCAGATTAACGTGGAGGTGTCTCTTTCGATTGAAAGTTAGCAGCTTTACAACCGTCAATTTTGTGCAGTTATCCCTTGAAAGCACAATACGCGACGCCATTTCTGCGTTTTTATCCCATCGGGTGGACATCGGCTGTGTAACCACCGAAGACAGAAAATTGCTTGGAATTCTACATAAAAATGCGATTTATCGGGCGTTGCTTGAAAACACACCTCTAGATTCTTCCATTCGGCCACTCATAAAACAAGACGTTGTCACGATTCAAAAAGACCAGACTTTGCTTGATGCAAGAGAAATTATGATCGAAGGCAATGTCAGTCAGGCCGTCGTCCTCGACCAGCATCAAAATGTATTTGGTATCATGTCAAAGCTAGATTTGGTGTACTCAAACATGACCGCCTTGGAGGATACACTGAACCGGATGAAATCATTGGTTGAAAACCTGCAGGATGCTGTGATTTCTGTAGACTCCAATCTAAAAATCACAACCTTTAACCACACCGTTTTAGACCTGCTGCAATTGAACGGCAAAACGCTGTTGAATGCTCCCATTGACCTGTTTCTCCCCGATTTCCGAAAAGGGTTAATTGAGACCATGAAAACGGGCCAAATTCAACAGGCAAAACGTTTCAGTTTTAAAGACCTCACAGTAATCGCTTCCTTTATTCCTATCAGAGAGCTTAACAGAATTACCGGCGCCATGGTGGTATTGCGAGATGTCACCTCCTATGAAATCATTGCCGCTGAATTGGAAACGACCAATCAGCTTAAGAGGATTCTCGATAGCGCCCTTGAGCTTGCCTACGATGGGGTGGCTGTCACAGACAAGCACGGGCTGATCACGATGGCCAATCAAGGGTTTCTGGATCTGTTTTCCCTTGACCAGCAAGACCAGCTTCTCGGTACCCCTATTTCAAAAATAGCACCCCAGCTTCCTTCTGAACTCAGCCTGAAAATGGATAAAAAAATTGAGGGAAAACTCATTGAAATCAACCAGCGGAAATGCATTGTGGCGCAAATGCCTATTTACCAGGATGGTCAAAAGCTGGGCGCCATTTTTAAAATCATTTTTCGGCAGCTAGAAGCCTGGCGAGACCTTCTTTTTCACATGGAAAAATTAGAAAGTGAGATTTCTTTTTATCGAGGAGAATTATCCCGTATTTCCAAAGATTCGGACCCATTTGCCCACGTCATCACACAGAATTCACAAATGGAAAAATTCAAACAGGATGCGGTAATTGCGGCAAAATCTCTATCAAATGTGTTAATTACCGGAGAAAGCGGGACCGGTAAAGAGCTGATTGCCGAAGGGATTCACCGGGTATCAGGTTGCAAAGGCGCCTTTATTAAGGTGAATTGCGGGGCTATCCCTGAGGAATTGCTGGAATCTGAATTCTTTGGCTATGCGGATGGCGCGTTTACCGGAGCGAAAAAAGGAGGAAAGCCTGGTAAATTCGAACTGGCTAATAATGGAACACTGTTTCTTGATGAAATCGGCGAAATGCCTGTCTCTCTGCAAGTAAAGCTTTTACGAGTCTTGCAGGAACAAGAATTTGAAAGAATCGGCGCCACCAAAACCACAAAGGTAAATGTCCGGATTATTTCTGCCACTAACAAGGACTTGGCGGAGCTTGTAAGGCAGGGAAAATTCAGAGAGGATCTCTATTACCGGATTCATGTCATTCATCTACACATCCCGCCATTAAGAGAACGACTCGATGACATCCCGTTATTGTGCCGCTATTTTATCAATAAAATTAATTTCAAAACGAAAAGGAACATCATCGGCGTCTCTCCGGAAGTAGCCAGCAGCTTGCAGACCTACCACTGGCCAGGGAATATCAGACAATTGGAAAATGTCTTGGAAAGGGCCTTCCATTACAGTAGTTCGGAATGGATTGAAATCGAACATCTTCCGCAAGAATTGAAATTACTGCCTCAAGAGCAGGTACTTTCTCCAAAATCTAAAACAACCGAGACCCAGTTGCCCATTGACCGGAAGCAATCCATCAGCCGGACGGAAAAGGAAGTAATCCTGCAAGCTTTAAAAAAATGCCGAGGAAACCGTACAAAAGCCGCCGAATTGCTGGGAATCAGCCGAACGACACTGTATCAGAAAATGAAAAGGTATCAGATTATTGAAGAATTGGAGTTTCGCTATACCTAGGGGCTGTTTTCGTCTTCCACCAATCCTTTTTGGAGTGTATCTTTACACTCTATCGGCGAATTTTGAGATTCTATCGGCGAATTTTATGTGTTTATCGGCGAATCTTCGTCTTCTATCGGCGATTGTACAAGTTCTATCAGCGAATCGCTGTCCATCCCCACAAAATACAAAACAACCACACAGGCACAGTCCCATGTGGTTGTTTTTCCTCACTGCAGCTGTTTCAAGTATTGCTCCTTCAGCGCAGATTTTTGGATTTTGCCGGCTGGTGTCTGCGGGAGCTGGCTGACAAACACAACCTGCCTCGGCACCTTGTAATCTGCTAAATGCTGCTGGCAAAATGATTTGACCTCTTCTTCGGTGATAGTCGCCCCCTCTCTAGGGATAATGTAATAACGGCCCACTTCGCCAAGGAATGAATCGGGCACGCCAATTCCGGCTGCAAAACCTATTTTCGGATGCGACATCAGGATATTTTCCACCTCGACAGGGTAGACATTATAGCCGCCCTGAATGTACATTTCCTTTTTTCGCCCTTTTAAAATGACATACCCTTCATGATCTAAATAGCCCATATCTCCGGTATAAAGCCAGCCATCCTCTGAAAATGCTAACCTCGTTTCTTCTTCCAGTTCAAAATACCCCTTTGCCCGGCAGCCTCCCTTTACCGCTACTTCTCCGACTTCGCCGCTTGCAAGCTCCTTTTGTTCCGCATCGACAATCATCAAGCTAAAATCGCCTATTGGAACGCCGATACTTTGCTGCACTTTTTCAAGAGAGTCAGTTAGCCGGGTCATGATGCAGGCACCTGATGTTTCACTTAGGCCATATAAATTGATAATTTTTGCGTTTGGAAATTTTGTTTCGATCATTTCACATTGGGTAGGGTCGACGTTGGATCCGCCAGCGATGCAGACCTTAATGGAACTAAGGTCATATTGATTAATATGTTTATGGTTTAATACCATGTGATACATAGTAGGCACACCGCCAAAGACGGTTGGCTTGACATGATGAATAACCTGCAGGACCTTTTCCGGAATAAACTCAGGTACTAGGACAATACTGCCATAGCAAACTAATAACGCATGAACCGCACAGGTAATGCCTCCGACATGGTTTAAAGGCAAACTTCCTACTGTGCAATCCCCCGCCCCAAGCGACAAATGGTCTGCTTGGGCCTTTGCCGAGGCCAAGATACTTCGGTTGGTGATCATCGTCCCCTTTGGCTTTCCGGTGGTGCCGGATGTATAGATGACAACGGCCGTATCCTCTTCCAAGACTGCTTGCTTTGCGGCCTCAAGCCTTCCCCGATCAAGCGGCCTAGCCAACAACTCGTCAAAAGATAGACTTCCTTCGAACCCATAGCCTATGAAAATATATTTTTCTACTGTCGGAATCTTATCTTTAAACTTCTCGAAAAATTGGACAAAATCAAAGCTTTGATGGCCAGAAATGGAAACAATTCCCTTTGTTTTTGAATTGTTCAGCATATACTCCAGTTCTGAATCTCGGTAGCGGACATTCAGGGCCACCACGCCGACGCCGATTTTGGCTGCCGCGAAATACGTATACAGCCATTCCAGTTGGTTTAACGCCAAAATGGCGATCTTGTCGCCTCTCCCAAATCCCTCCTGGAGAAGTGCCGACGCCAATACATCGGTGACGTCATCCAGTTCCTTATAACTAATCAGTTGGTCTTCATAAATTAAAAATGGCTGATCCGGGAACCTATCAACGGCATTCGCCAATACTTTATGAACAATCCAGTCCTGCAAAAACATCCCCCCTTTTAAACTACTGGATTATTAGAATATAAATTTTTAAACTGCTCCCGCAATACGTTCTTTTGGATTTTGCCAGTCGTTGTCTGTGGAAGCTCGGTAACTATTAACACCTCTTTTGGGATTTGAAAGGTCCCTAAACGTTCTTTGCAGTGTTTAATAATTTCCTCTTTCGTCGCTTCCTCCCCCGGTTTTAACACAACAAACGCCGTGACAGCCTCAATCCAGCGTTCATGCGGAAGACCAACAGCAACCGCATTTAATACTTTGGGATAAGACAATAGCGCTTGTTCTACCTGAATAGATGCTACATTTTCCCCACCTGTCTTGATCATGTCCTTCTTCCTGTCCACAAAAACCAGCAGCCCATCCTCGTCAAAATATCCTAAATCCCCGGTATGATGCCAGCCGAATTGCCGTGACCGCTTCGTTTCTTCCGGATTATTGAGATAGCCGTCCATAACATTCGGACCGCGGTGAACGATTTCACCCACTTCATTTTTTCCTAGCAGGTTTCCATTGTCGTCCATTATAGCGATGTCCGTAATCAAGGATGCTGTCCCCCAATATGGACCTGATTTTCGTAACTGGTCCTCAGGTTTAAACACACAGGTAGCCGGATACATTTCGGTCTGCCCCGACCCTAATGCAAACTCGCAGCCCAGTTCACTGATTCCTTTTTCCAGCGTATTGCGATCCATTGGGGCCATGGCGTAAAGGCAATAGCGCAGGCTTGATAGGTTATATTTTTTAAAAGAAGGATGGTAGAGAAATGCCCGGTACATCATCGGCAGGCCAAACATCCAGGTAATCTTTTCCTTCTCGACTGTTTTCATAAAAGACTCTGGTTCGAAGCCTTGGATTACCACAACTGTTGCGCCTAAGTGGAAAAAGGACGAGACAAGCGTATGCTGTGCACAATGAAACACCGGCATCATCATCGTCGCAATGTCGTCCTTCGCCATCCCCGCTTCGATAATATTGGCAAGACTGGCAATAAACACAGCTTGATGGTTAATGAGGACTCCTTTCGGTGATCCAGTCGTTCCACTTGTAAACATGATTTGGGCTAGGTCACGGTCAGAAATCGCAACTTCCGGTTCTTCCGTTTGGTTGGAATTTAAAGCATGCTCAAATTTTTCAGCCTCAGTGGCACCCTTTCCTATAATGAGCAATTCCGGACACATGCTTGAATATTCTTCTTTTTTGTCTTGTAAAAATACCTCGTCACAGATGAGTACTTTTGCGCGGACCTCCGCAAGAATATACGACTTTTCGTTAAAGGATACCCCTGGATTGATCGGAACCCAAACCAAACCGGCCTTTGCGATTCCAAAAATAGCAACCAGAAACTGCCAACTGTTTCCGCAAATAGTGGCAACCGAATCTCCTTTTTCTAACCCAAGGTCCAACAGATAGTGAGCAAAGCGGTTGCAATCTTCATTAAACTCTTGGTAGGAAATCCTTTTATCCCCGGAAATGATGGCCGTTTTGGCTGGATTTTTGGCTGCCGTCCTGCGCACAATATCGCCGATGGCCACTCGATTTAAGATGGTGATTTCACTCATGAGCTTCCCCCCCGTTTTTTTTTCAAATTACTCCTCAATTCTTGTAATCGCTTCCATTTTTGCTTTCGTTCAAAAATCTTCATTCCGAGTAGAACAGTTTTATTTTACCTTCTAATCCTACATTTTCAGAATCCTCCTTATCCATGGGTTTCAATACCTACCTTAAGAAATGCAAGAATTGTACCAGTTTTTTTAAATAAGGGATGTATTACCTGGCGCCTTACATAGGCATATACTCCTTGAACAAATGTTATAAAAAAAACACAGTTGTATAGTTTTATAAACAGTTTGATTGTGATGTAAAAAAAAGCGATGCCGCCCTGGACATCGCCTGTTTTTTCACCTAAACTCCTCTTTTATTTCCCCACAAAAAAGTATGCAATTGCGGAAGAATCTTAACGTTATTCATATCAGAGTCCTGCATGACTCTATCTATCAATCTTTCATATTTATTAATAAGATGCAGCAGCAGCTCTTGATTATCCATCGTTGACAGATGATCATTACCAACCTGTACAAAGAAGGGAACTTCCGGATAACGGAAATGAACAGCTTTGGCATATTCATAATCAAGATCATCAAATACCACAATCTTCAAGCTAAATTGTTGTGGTACATCATTTTGTTTAAGTTTCCCAATAATTTCATCTAAAATTTCAAAATCCGTCTCCATTTTTGAGCTTGGCGGCTTGGGTGAAATCGTTAATTCATCAATCTCAAAAAACCAATCCTGCCACCTGCTTCCCTGGGTTTCCAGACCAATTTTTATTTGATTAGCCTTTAGGATTTTAATAAATTCATCGAGATTTTTCAATAAAGCAGGATTCCCGCCAGAGATCGTCACAAAGGAGAAATTCTTGCCTCCGATTCGTTTCAGCTCTTCCCAAATTTCTACCGCTTCCATCATTCGAATATCATTTTTACCGGTGCCATCCCAGGTAAAGGAGGAGTCGCACCAGCTGCAGGAATAGTCACAGCCAGCAGTTCTTACAAACATTGTTTTCTGGCCGATAACCATTCCTTCCCCTTGGATGGTGGGTCCGAAAATTTCCATAACAGGTATTTTACTCAACTTCCATCCACTCCCGTCTAGCTTCCGCATAGCTTGTCGGTGTCTCAAACAACCGGACAAATTCTACTCTTGCGCCACAATACTGTTCTTGTCTTTTCTCTTTCTTTAATGCCTCAGCCATTTTCTCGTAAATCCAGACCACCATGTTTTCCGCCGTGGTATTCATTGGTGGAAGGGTTTCGTTCAGATAGCGATGGTCGAGATACACCTCAATTTCATTTTTCCAAATGTCTTTAATGTCCCCGAAATCCATCATTAAGCCGCGTTCATCGACAAAACCACTGATTCCAAAAATAACTTTATACGTATGGCCATGAAGGTTTTTGCATTTACCCTCATAGCAATGCAAATGATGGGCAGCATCAAAGGTAAATTCCTTGCTGACCAGCACTCTTTTGGAATGGTATTTTAATTGATTGCGTTTGATATCTTCATCCATTTTTTGGAGTTTATCTACGATGTGAAAACCATACATGGGGTTAAAACTCCTTTCGTGTACTCAAGTATTGGTCAAGGCCTCTTTTTCTCAATACACAAGCCGGACATTCCCCACACCCATCGGCAATGATCCCGTTATAGCAGGTTAATGTTTTTTCCCTAACGAAATCCAGTGCATTCAATTCATCAGCCAACTGCCAAGTTTCAGCTTTGTTTAGCCACATTAACGGAGTATGAATGACAAATTCCTTGTCCATTGATAGGTTCAATGTGACATTTAAAGACTTGATAAACACATCCCGGCAATCCGGGTAACCGCTGAAATCCGTTTCGCAAACACCAGTGATAATGTGCTTTGCCCCAACCTGGCTTGCCAGTACTCCCGCAAAAGAGATGAATAACAGGTTTCGTCCTGGTACAAAAGTGGAAGGTAATTCACCATTTTCTCCTTCCTTCACTTCAATGTCTTTACGGGTCAAGGCGTTTGGTGCCAATTGGTTTAACAATGACATATCTAAAATATGATGCTCTATTCCAAGTTCATTCGCGATATTTTGGGCGCACTCGATTTCAAGCTTGTGCCTTTGATTATAGTTAAAAGTAACCGCCACTACTTCTTCAAAATGTTCTAAAGCCCAAAACAAACAGGTGGTGCTATCCTGTCCTCCGCTAAAAACTACAACTGCTTTATCTTTCTTCATTATAAATTCTCCTTTAAATAGAAAAACAGGACTACTAAAGAAAGCAATCCTGTTTTCCTTAGTTTTTTAAAGAGGGTAGCTAGAACCTCTACCGCAGAGTGCGGATTTTTTATATGACTATTCGATTATAAACCATTTCGATCATTTTTCAATCTATCTTTTAAGATTATTTCGGTTTTGTACACTTTTCAAAAAACATTCACTCTGACCTTACAATTTTGTTTGTACTGACTGCAGCTTCCGCTCCATCGAATGTTCCTTGTCACGACGGTCATCAATTCTGAGATTGGTACAGACTCTTTGTAAGCCTTTCTGGAATGGGACTTCATGAATTTCTTGAACAATTTCTAAGAGTAATTTTAAATCCCCTTCAATCAATGTACTCATCGGGGTTAACTGATACTTTACTCTGTCTTCATATCGCTGAAGAACTTTATGTATTTCCGCCACATACTCACTAACACTTGTAGTACCTGTCCCTACTGGAATAACTGTTATATCAATGATGGCCATAGCTTCATCCTCCTAAGTTCCTTTATAAAAAAAGAATATCATATGAATCGGTTAGAACAAAAATTGATGACTAAGTTAGAAGATGGTATTACTTCTTACCCTGTTTAGGAAGAATGCCAATAGAATAAATTTTTACTCACATTGGTCTTATCAATTATATCTATTTATATTATTCTAAGATTAAAACTAATAGGGAGAGATTTGTGTGAATACCTATTTTATTGCCGGTCACGCCAAGCTGCCAACCGGGATGGCAGCAAGAAGCATTTATGAAACGCTGACGATTACGGCTGAGATTGATAAGCATTATGGCGTGATTGTTGATGCCTCATGTACGCTGGCTACGGAACATGGAAGGGACTATATTTCAAGGCTATTGAAAGGGTATAGTTTACGTCACGGGATTGACAAGCCACTCGAAGACTTAAAAAATGGCTATTTAGGAAAAGCCAATCACGCCCTGATTGCGGCATTAAAGGATTTGTACAAGCAATATGAAACTATGAATTCCGTCCAATAAAAATAGAAAGAGCGGATCGACAATACCAATCAATCCGCTCCCCCAATGAAAAACCTAAACCGTAACTTTCTCACTCTCAAACGGCCAGGCCGGCAGCATGTTGCTTAGCGCCTTATCCTCTCTGTACCCCAGCACATACTCCGCCTGCATAACCGTATGAATTTCCCGCGTTCCTTCGTAAATAACCGGGGCCTTGGAGTTCCGCAAAAAGCGCTCAACCGGATATTCGCTTGAATAACCGTACGCCCCATGGATTTGCACCGCATCATCTGCCGCTTTATTGGCAAAATCACAAGCCTGCCATTTCGCCAGCGAAGTTTCACGAGTATTGCGAACGCCCTTATTTTTCAACTCGCCAGCACGATACACCAGTAAACGGCTCATTTGCAATCCTGCTTCCATGTTGGCAAGCATTTGCTGCACCAGCTGATGCTTACCGATATCTTTGCCGAACGTTTTCCGTTGATGACAGTATTTTACGCTTTCCTCCAAACTGGCCATAATCAAACCGACTGCTCCTGCGGCAACCGTGAAGCGGCCGTTATCAAGTGCGGACATGGCAATTTTGAAACCTTCCCCTTCCTGGCCAAGCAAGTTTTCTTTCGGAACGCGCACTTGATCGAAGAACAATTCCCCGGTATTGCCTGAGCGAATTCCGAGTTTCCCTTTTATCGCCTTAGAAGAAAAGCCAGGCATCGTTCGTTCCACAATAAATGCGGAAATTCCGTGGTGCTTCTTCTCTTTATCCGTATAGGCAAACACGATAAAATGGTCCGCCACATCACACAACGAAATCCATGTTTTCTGACCGTTTATAATATAGTAGTCTCCATCCTTCACAGCAGTTGTTACAAGCGAGGCCACGTCCGAACCCGCTCCAGGCTCCGTTAATCCAAACGCTCCAATCTTTTCGCCTTTGGCCTGCGGAACTAGGTATTTATGCTTCTGTTCTTCTGTTCCCCATTGCAACAAAGTCATGCTATTTAACCCGATGTGAACCGATACGGCAGTACGGAAAGCGGTGTCGCCTCTTTCCAGTTCTTCACAAACAATGGCCAGCGAGTTATAATCCATGCCGCTGCCGCCGTACTCTTCCGGAATGCAAACCCCCATCAAATCCAATTCTTTTAAACGCTGCCAAATGACCGGATCGAAATAACCGCGTTCGTCCCACTCTCGCATGTTCGGATTGATTTCCTTATCAACAAAGCTTCTTACCATTTTTCTTAACATTTCCTGCTCTTCCGTGAATTCAAAATTCATCACACATTCTCCCCCTGCTTTTTAAAAATTCAACTTCGGCACTTGGCCAATTTTTTAAATAATGTTATCCGCCTTCAAACGGCTAATCTCCTCAAATGTAAATCCCACTTCCTGCAATATTTCGTCGGTATGCTCACCGGCCATCGGCGGATGACGTTCAACCCTTGTCTCCGTTCTAGAAAGTTTTATAGGCGAGCCAACGAGCTTCACCAACCCTGCCTCTGGATGGTCTACTTGAACGACCATATTTCGGGCCGCAACTTGCGGGTCGTCAAATACTTGGTCTATTGTGTTGATAGGACCGCATGGAATATTGTTGGCAGAAAATAGCTCCATCCAATCGCTGACCTGCTTTAACTGAAGTTGGCTATTTAAGATTCTCGTAAGTTCCTGACGATTTTCCACTCTTACCTCATTGGTACGGAACTTCTCATCCACCGCCAGTTCGCTTAGCCCAATTACCTCACAAAGCAATGCAAATTGCCGGTTATTTCCGACGGCAATGATCAATTCACCGTCTGCTGCGGAAAATGTGGAGTAAGGCACGACATTAGGATGGTCATTTCCAAGCCTCCGTGGTACCTTACCTGAAATCAAATAATTGCTGGCGACATTGGCAAGCGAGCTTACCGCCGTATCCATCAGGGACATATCGATTTTTTGACCACGGCCCGATTTTTCCCGCTCAAACAAAGCGGCTTCAATAGAAATTGCAGAATATAAACCGGTTAAAATATCGACCATGGCCACGCCAATTTTAAGCGGGCCGCTTTCTTCGTTGCCCGTAATGCTCATTAGGCCGCTCATACCTTGGATGATATAGTCGTATCCGGGCAAATGGCTATTTGGTCCTGTTTCCCCGAATCCGGTAATGGAGCAAAAAACGAGCCGGGGGTTTATTTTTTCCAAAGAATCGTACCCGAGCCCCCATTTTTCCATCGAGCCCGTTTTAAAATTGTGAATGAGGACATCCGCTTCCTTAGCTAACTTACGGATAATTTCTCGGCCCTCGTCTGACTTTAGGTTGACGGTGATGCTGCGCTTGTTCCGATTGGCACATAAATAATAAGCGCTCACTCCGTTTTGAAACGGCGGGCCCCAGAACCTGGTTTCATCACTGCCGCCCGGGGCTTCTACCTTGATGACATCGGCACCAAGGTCTGCCAAAATCATCGTACAATTTGGTCCAGCCAGAACCCTTGTTAAATCTAATACTTTTACACCTGCTAGTGCTCCACTCAAATATCCCACCACCTGTTAAAAAATCAAAAAAGCCAGACCAAACACACTTTAAAAGTGGTATGGACTGGCTTGCGATCCATTTTAGCAGCCGGCTAAGGCTGGTTCTGGAAACTTATCAGTCGAATCTTATGTTTTGAATACATCTCCATTACCTTCCGCTGACAGGCTGGATAGGATGAAGTTGTTTTTATTTTACATGAATTTTCAGAATTATTCAAGTAAAAATTTACTTAAATATAGTTTTTGTTGATGCTATTTAAGCGAATTTCATGTTTTTGCCGTCTTCTCTTTTTACGATTCGTAAGTTCCTTTTCGTAAAAATAATGAATGATAAAGTAGGAAATCACACCAAGTACAATCCCGAAAATCGACATTCCGATTAATGTATGGATACTGCCGTGTAGAAACCCAACCAACACAGTAAAATCACCGTGCATTAGTTTTTGAAAAGAAAAAGGATTGTGGTGTCCGATTCTAACCTTTATTGGAAAGAATAATTTCCCTAGCTTACCGGCAAATGGAAGCAGGATTACTGGAAGTAATGTTAATTTTCCGATGACGTTTCCAATTATCGAAGCTGGAAGCGAACCTTTTGCTATTCGGACAGCTGGAATAAACAATATATATATTAATGAAGCCGTTGATATGACCAACATTTCTAAACCGAAACCAATCGCGAATCCTAAGGCAACCTTTTTGGCTCCTCCGGGAGAACGAAGCAGTTTCATGAAGTTTAATTTAAATGCACGTCCAAGACGTTGAAACATATTATACCTTCGTTGTTTTGTATTCATGCTTTTGACCCCCGGTTGAACGAATTCCGTCTAAAATTAGTATTTCCTGTCAAAATGAATTCCATAGATAGTTGAAACATAAAGAGGTCTTATTAACGTTTACATTTATAGTATATTACAATTTCGTGTATAAAACTAGATAAAAATACTAAGGTTTGCACGATTCGCATTTTGTCGAAATTGCTCCAGAAGCTTGTTATTCCGGCATTTTCCAGTAACAAAAAAGCCGGCCAAATACCGCCGACTTTTCTGCCAATTTCTTGTAATTACTTTTCCAGCATTAATTTTAAAATAAGCTCATCTGTCTGTCTTGTTCCTTCATTTCCAAGCCTGCAAAAGCTTTCAATACTTTTTTCGACATCATCGTGGATAAAGCCGTCGGTTGATTGAATCTCTTGATGGTTCAAGGCTAAAAGAGCTGATTGGACGGCAACATTGGAACAGGTTGAGACTTTCATCGCACAGCCTGCCTTTGCCCCGTCACAAATCATTCCGGAAACATTGCCAATTGTATTTTGAATCGCCGCTTTCACTTGGTGAAGACCTCCATCCAGCAAATATACAATTGCACCACTCGCTCCCATCCCGGCAGCAGTGACACCGCATAGGGCAGAAAGGCGGCCAAATTTAGATTTGATATGGATGGTGATCAAATGACTAAGGGCAACGGCCCGAATCATTTTTTCTTCGGAAACCTGAAGCTTATCTGCCGCGGCAACAACCGGAAGGGTAACGGCAATGCCTTGATTGCCGCTTCCGGTATTGGCCATTACTGGCATTGTGGAACCTGCCATTCTCGCATCCGAGCCGGCTGCGGCCAGCGACATCGCAGCCGTGGCCAAATCATCGGATAAAATGCCTTTTTTGACATTTTGTATTATCGTCTTACCGACATTCAGCCCATAATTTCCAGAAAGCCCTTCTAATCCAATCATGCGATTTAATTCAATGCTTTTTCTTACAAGCGAAAGATCCTTAAGATCTGCCGTTAATACCCACTCATATATCTCATCAATGGTTAGCGCTTCCAGGTCGTCTTCCTCTGTCTGCAGTCCGATATTTTCACATCCACCCATGTAAACAGCTTTTCCGTCCACTTCTATTAAGGTGATATTGCTATGATTATCCGAAATAACGACCTTTGAGTTGTGCTGATCTGTTTCTATCATCACTTCAATGTAGAGTCTTTTTGGTGAATCTGACTGGCCGGCTGTTACCTTGCCATCTTCTATTAATTTTAACGCAGCCTGTTCATCTTCTCCCGTGAGTCCGTCCAATACTTCCAAGTTTTTATTCGGGTCGCCGGCAGCTGCGCCAAGTGCGGCAGCGAATTCTAGCCCTTTCGCTGACATGCCTGGAATCCCAACTGATTTCGCGTTTTTAATGATATTTCCGCTCGCTTCAACACGAATGGCATGAATTTGTCCTTGCGCATGGCTCTTGGCAGTGGCAGCAGCCAAGGCAATTGCCACTGGTTCAGTACAACCAAGGGCAACGACTAATTCTTTTTCCAAAACTGCTAAAATTTTATGCTTTTTCATGTTGTTCCCCCTGTTTAGATAAGATACTAGTATCTTATCATAATTGCTGAGTTGTTTTTTAGGATGTTTTTTCCAAACTATTCACGCCTTCAATTAAAAACAATTATCCGCCAAGACTGATGATATGTACTTTCTTTCCAAGCAAAAATAGAGTATACTCAATTAACTATCATTTACATAAAGGAGATAGATCAGATGTCTGAGAACCACCAACCGGAAACAGAAAAAAAGAAGGTAAGCTTACAGGAACTAGCCAAGCAGCAGCTGCAAAACAAAAAAAACCAAGCTGCAGCTAAAGGAAAAGAGACTGGCAGCCTGCAAACGCAAAAAATGAAAAGCCAGCAAACCAAGAAGCCAAGCAATACCCGAAGAAAAATGGGCTCTTAATGAACGGGCAAAATCGGAAGGACATTGTGCCAGGGATTACTGTTGATATTGTTTTAAAAAAGGACCAGAAAACTGGAAAGCTTACCAGGGGAATCGTTCAGGATATTCTCACTAAATCACCCAGCCATCCCCACGGCATTAAGGTCAGATTGACGGATGGACAAATTGGACGAGTCCAGGAAATTCACACCTAATTTTCCCCGCATAAAAGCACACAATAACCTGTGTGCTTTTTCCTTGGCCTACTTTACCAACACCCCCACTGGAGACCGGCATTATTCAGATGGAACTATTTCGAGATCAAGCAGCTGCGTCTTCATCTCTAATCCGCCGCGGTAGCCTGTCAACGAACCATTTTTTCCAACAACACGGTGACATGGCACAGTTATTAACAATGGATTAGCACCAATGGCGGCTCCCACTGCTCGAACAGCAGCTGGTTTATTTATTTTGTTTGCGATGTCAGAATAGGATTTGGTCTGTCCGAACGGAATTTCACAAAGGGCATTCCAAACAGCGACTTGGAACTCAGTCCCATGTAAATCATTCGGGACGGTGAAATTCGTTCGCTTCCCTTCAAAATATTCTATTAGTTCGGCTGCATACGGCTTTAGCTTCTCCCCATCTTCCACCAGTGGACTGCCGGGAAACCGTTTTTCAGCCCAAACCGCTAATTCCTCAAACGGCTTGTTTTGTGAGCCGACATAACTAAGTCCCTTATCTGTTGCAGCAATATAGAAATTCCAAGAATGATGATTAAATAATGACCAATAGATGGGTGGAGTATTAATTTGTGGTGTCATTTTGTTTCCTCCGATTCATGTATTTGACGGAAATAAGAGGGTGTAGACCACCTCTGTCACTATTATATCTCTAGAAATAGCAGAACGAACAATTAAGATAATCAAAAAGCAAGATATTGAATTGATATACTTGTGATAATACATATAAAAGGAAGCGGAGGGGTCAAAATTGACAGAGATTCAAAACGAAAAGGACTGCTGGCAAGAAGTCAATGGGAACATTATCATAAAGCTGCCGGAAGACTTTAATCTAAGAGCGAATCTAGGCTATTTGGAGCGGAACAAGAATGAATGTATGTTTGAAGTCGAAAACGGCATCATTACAAGGGCTGTTGCCGTAGGAGAAAGACAAGCTTTAGTACAAATTCATGTAAATGATCGGAATCAGATGATCGTTCAGTTTTTAAAAGACATTAGACCTGGTAATCTAGCGGAATGCGCTGCGGTAGTCTCGTACATCTGTGAATGGTTTGATCTGAATCGTGATTTGAAGCCATTTTATGAAATGGCCAAATCGGACCCACTGCTTAAAAACCCCGTTCAAGAATTCTACGGACTACGCGTAATCGGCGTTCCCGATTTATTTGAAGCGCTCTGCTGGGGAGTCTTAGGGCAGCAGATTAATCTAGCATTCGCCTATACTTTAAAAAGACAATTTGTTGAAAAATTTGGCGAATCTATCGAGTGGAATGGAAAGAACTATTGGTTGTTTCCAACCTATGATCAAATCGCAATGCTAACACCTGCAGATCTAGCCGATATTAAAATGACATTGAAAAAGAGTGAATATATACTGGGAATTGCCCGATTGATGGTAACCGGAGAATTATCTAAGGAAAAATTATTGAAAATGGAAAACCTTAAGGAGGTTGAAAAAGGCCTAATCAAGATTCGCGGGATTGGTCCATGGACAGCGAATTACGTCATGATGCGCTGCTTACGATTTACCTCAGCGTATCCGATTGATGATGTCGGCTTGCATAACGCCATCAAGCATCTAACTGGTTCAGAGAAAAAGCCTACAAAGGAAGAACTATTAAAGCTATCTCAGAGGTGGGCCAATTGGCAAGCCTATGCAACTTTTTATTTATGGCGTGTCCTCTATTAAAAAAAATCTAATTAAAAATGTAACTACCCCTCGGTAAAAAAACTGAGGGGCAGCATGTAAACATTCGCTATATTACTAAAATCATTTTTCTATTGGATATAACGTAAAATTGCAATCTACAATTTCATAACGAAGCGTATCACCTGTCTCAAATCGTTCTGCAATGGACGTATAAATTGGACCATTCAAATACTCTTCTACGGCTTCCTGGCTTTCAAATATATAAATGCCCCCGCGTTCTTCCGTTTCAGGGTTACTTACATATAATTTTTGAATAAGTCCCCTTTCCTTTAGAGCACGGAACTTTGGCAAACTCGCTTCCGACATTTTTGAAAGCTCTTCGATAGATTTAGCGCTTTTGAAAGTCACTTTCAATACTTTTAAACTCAACATTATTCCTCCTCTTATTTATAATACTGGTATTCTTTTTTGTAGTTATTTCCGCTTCCCATACGTAACTTCTAGTCCTGCCTGCACATCCATTTGAATGCCGTACTGTGGAATCGGATAACGCATTCCGTTTTTGCTTAAAGCCTCCAATCCATCTAAAGCTTTTAACAAATCTTCCGGCGCCAAAGCCATCAATAATTCATCGTCCAACACCCCGCCAAACCTTCGTTCAGCAAAACAAGGGATGGAAAGGCTAGGTTTTCTTGTCGCAAGGGCACGCCCCCATGAATCCGCACAGGAAGATTCCCCTACGACACTCCATTCAAATTTTTCAAAATTCCTCCACTGCAGGCCGTTAATAAAAAGAATCATTTGCCCAGGTGTCCCATAGATCAGACAAATGTCGGGGTCAGCGATACGATTCAACATAAGTGGCGACACGGCCATCGCTTCATATTTTCCATGGGGGACGACCGTCATCTCCTGCTGGTGTTTCGCTGAATCCTGCTGGTTTTCAAACCAAACGCCCGCCATTTGCTCTCCTGATAGCCACTCCTCATTTCTGGGGTGTAATCCCAAGACCACCTGGCATTGGGCCCCAACGAGGTCTTCGGCAGTGATTCCTACGGTCCAGCCCAATCTTGAAGCTTGGGCGACAATTTGGTCGGTTGTGTGAATGCTTTTTGGCCGCCGTATCTTAGGAATGGCTTCCATATCCTCTTTCTTCTCAAACATTTTCATCCCTATTGGAATGGTTTTAATTTTGAGGTACTGATTTAACCTGTCGACAATTGCTTTCCAATCATACGTCTTCTCTACATTTTCCATTTTATAACCCCATTTCTCTTCACATTTTTCATAATACTATTGTAGGAATTTTCTGAATACACACAACACTCTACTATTATTAATCTTGGAAACTGATATAATTAAAAGAACACTATGATGGATGGTGAACTATTTGCGTATAGAACAGCTAATGTACGTTGTTGAAATTGCCAAAACGGGGTCGCTTTCTGCAGCGGCGGAACGCCTGCACGTGGCGCAGCCAAGCATTAGTCATGCGATATCTTCTCTTGAATACGAATTGGGCGTTAAAATTTTTAAACGTTCCAAAAACGGTGCTTTACCAACTGAAAGCGGAAAAGCAGTGATTTTAAAAGCTCAGGAAATCCTCAACAAAGTCGAGGAGCTGCAAGAAACCGTTAATATTGAGCATTCGCTTTTAAAAGGAAGGTTATCCATTGCATCCATTGCTGGCGTCAGTACTAGTGTTTTGCCTCGGGCATTGGTTATTTATAAAAAGAAATATCCCGGTATAGAACTAGAACTGATTGAAGATGATACGCGCACAATCAAACAACTCGTTATCGATGGAAAAACAGATATCGGTTTGTCAATTGCCGATGATGTGGATTCCAAGCTTTTGAGTGGACACCTTTTTACTACTAAATCTATTGCATGTGTAGGGAAACATTCCACTTTTGCGAGACATAATGAAATATCTATAAAAGAGATCTTAAAACATCCCGTTATTTGTTCCTCTGATTCTCTTAGGAATATCTTAAAAAAACACGGAACGCCAAACTATTTAATCAAGTCGAAAAATTTGGAAGCAGCCAAACATATTATTGCGCAAGGAATGGCAATTGGTTTCTATACTGAAATGTCATTAAAGGTTGACCCTTATGTACATACAGGAGAAATCATCCCATTAGACATTTCTGATGAAAAAATTGAAGTCAATTATTGTTACATTCAATTAAAGACCCACCGTTCCATTGCTAGCCAAGAGTTTATAAAAATACTAAAAGAACAAATTAGCTATTTCCAAAGAATTTAATGATGCCCCCCATAAATTGAGTGGCGTTTTTTTCACATGACGACCGACCCCTGATTTTCCTGTGCTTTGACGTTTTTCTTGTATAACGATCTTAAAGTCGGCGAGATCAGGATTAAGACCACTACAATCACCACAAACAGGCTGCCAGTGGACATCATATTGATTTTCGGAGGGATTAATTTGCTGAAAGAGCCGTATATAAAGTTCCCGACCGCCATCGCCCCAGAAGCAAGGATAAAATTGACACTCGCCACACGCCCGCGAAATTCATCATTTGCCCTCTGCAAGACAAATGATAGATTAATTGCCATAAAAACAGCTTGGGATGCACCTACCGTTACGCCGACAATAAAGGCTAGCAGAGGCGTACCTGTGAGCCCAAGAAGAAATAAGGTCAGGCCGCTTGCCAATGCCGTCATAATATAAAGGATACCCTGCCCCCTTGGGGTGGATATGGAGGCTGTACTTAGATTGCCAAGGATGGCCCCTAATCCGATAAACATCATCAAACTGCCGTAAATTCCACTGTCTGCCCCTAGACCCTCGTGAATAAACTGAGGAAGTAACGATGTATACGCCATCGTTAATAAACAGTGGAGGAAAACCATGAGAATTAAGAGCCCAAGTGCCGGTGTCCTCCGAATGTACATCATCCCTTCCACGACAGGCTCAAAAATATTTTTGAGATGCAGATTTCCTAAAGTTGTGGCAGTTTGATTGGTTCGAATCCATAATGACTGGATCCCTGCCCCCATATAGAGCAGAAAACATAGTGCAAAGACAGTGCCCGGACCGGCCATAACCAGGATTGGACTGGCCAGAGCCGAACCGATAAAGCCTGCGCCATGCGATATCGTGCCTTGCAGGGCCGTGGCATTGTAAAGAGTATTCTTAGGAATTAGGTCAGGCATAATCGCGTTAGTACAGGTCATTTGCAGATTAAAACAAATGCCCAAGAAAAATGCACACATAATCACTACCCATGGTGACACAATCCCAAGCAAACTCAACAATGCTAAAGCCCCTGTGTTGCATGCATTTGAAAATACGGCTATGGTCAATAAACGCCGCCTATCAAAACGATCCACCAATACCCCGATTATCGGTCCGAAAAGAACCCCAGGAATCATCGTGGCAAAAACGGCTGTCCCTACAAGTGCGGTAGAATTAGACAGCGAATAAATAAGCCAGCTGGCAGCTACCGTAAAGGAATATTGTCCTGAATTGGCCAACGCTGAACTAATCCATAAATAACGAAAATATCGAAATCCCAGTGATGCAAATGTTTTTGGAAGCTTCATTATGAATCTCCTTCTAGTTTGCTTACTCTCCGTAGGCATTTAATGCATTAATACTATGAGCAAGCGCGGAACCTGCTTTTAAAGCGGTGGCGACAAAAATCGCTTCCGTTAATTCTTCCATTGTTGCTCCTAGTTTCTTTGCTGTTTTTGTGTGGGCATCGATGCAATAGGCACAACCAGTCACATGGGCCACGGCTACTGCTATAAATTCTTTTTCTTTTTGGCTTAATAGACCCGGCTTCATCGCCTGATGGCTAAATCCCAAATAGGAACGGAATAACTCGGCGTTTTCTTCACGAAAATCCTTCAATCGTTTCATATTCGATAATGTATAAAGGTCATCTTCATCTGTTCCGTCGTATGCCTGGAGCGCATTGGCGCCATGGCCTGCAGCAGATCCGGCTTTCAGCGCTGTCGCAACCATGATGGCTTCAAGCATTTCCTCTTTCGATACTTCAAGGCGTTTGATTTGACCGACATGGGCTTCAATACAGTAGGGACATCCGGTGACATGAGCAACAGCGACAGCAATCAGTTCCTTCAATTTCACCGACAGTAAGCCTTCCGCCATTGCCTTTTGATTAAAAGCACCAAAAGCACGATAGGTTTCGGGTGCCAGTTTTGCTAACTCCGAAAGTCTTCTGCGATCCGATTTTTTGTACAAACTTTCATTACTCATATTTATTCCCCCTCTTTTAAAAAGAAGACTCAAAGCCTATTTTGGAATTGAATTGAGTCTCCTATTCCCGTATATTAATTGAACAAATTCATTTTCATTACAGTGCCTTTATGTTAATGTCAGATTCTAGCTCAGGCTCAGCATTAAAACCTAACTCTTCTCCTGATTTTAATTTTTGTGACTTCGACGCAATCATGACATAAAAAGCAGAACAAACAATGTAAATTAACACTCCAACTAGCAAGCCGGCAGTTAAGTTTTTCAGCAGAAGATAGCCTTGAACCACGGAAAGGACGATTGCAATCCCGACAATCCCGTATAAGGTCCTTGGATTAAATTTGAATTTTGATTTCTCATATAACTCCGGATATTTTTTCGGAAGCTGCGTTGCCGCGATAATCGGAATGAGGTTAGCAAAAAATCCGATGCCGCTTCCTAATGATGCAATTACGGTTAGAGAAAATCCTGAAATTATCGGAATTAATCCAATCAGATAAAAAAGTGTTAGAATCAAAATTGGTGTACCAAACTTACTGCTAACTACCCCTAGTTTCTTTGGCAGCCAGCCATCTTCACAGGCAATCAGGATTCCTTTCGTTGCCCATGACATTTGTGCATTTAAGGTGGTCGCCAGCGCAAACATCGCACCGCCAATAATAAAGAAGAAGAAAACAGGCTCAGGCAGGATTGTTCTGGCTACTTCCGTCAAAGGCTTATTGGCCACGTCGGCAACTGGCAGAACACTTGAAGCAACGGCCGCCATGAGCGCATAAAGAATTCCGACTCCAACCGTTGTTGTGATAATCGTTAGGGGTATATCACGGCCTGGATTTTTCATTTCTCCGCCCAGTTCGGCAACATATTGAGCGCCTCCTGTAGCAAATGAGAGCAATGCGACTGCCGAAAGGAAACCGGTAATTCCTCCTGGGAACATTTCTCTCGTGTTAAATACGGAATAATTAATCTCCGGAACCCCCCACGCCACGAACAAACCAAGGGAAATGACCAAGACGATGACCATAATTTTTTCAGCAATTGCGGCCACTTTTACGCCGACAAGGTTGGTGATATAGAAAACTGTTAACATGATAAAAGCAACTAGTTTAATAGGGACACTAGGATACAAGCTTTGTAAGTAATCCGCAAATGATAGCGCATACAATGCAATGGTTAATTGTGTAATGATGAACAGCAGAAGCCAGAAGAACCCTAACTTAGGTGATAAGAGACGACTGGAATATCGGTAAAATCCCCCGGTTGTTGGAATTGCTGCTCCCATAATGGCAGTTGGCATTACCTTAAACAAGGTAAAGATTGATGATAGAACAAAAGCCAAAACCACACCAGTTCCGGTCATACCAATCGCGATCCCAGTAAGGGACATGATACCTGCTCCAATGATTTGACCTACCGCAATTCCCATCGTATCTCCTAGACCCAAAACCTTCTTCAATTTTGCTTCCTGATTACTCAAATTCCCTTCACCTTCCCTTTTTTACTAGTTTTTTATATTTAAATTTTTGCCGCAGTACCCTGATGACTTTTTACTGCCTTTTCCAGTCTTCTTAGCCCCTCTTCTAAAATGGATCTCGGACAGCCGATGTTCATTCGAATAAATCCTTCCCCTCCCGGTCCATAGGTGTAGCCTTGATTAAAAGCAACATTGCCGTGCTTTAACATGAGTTGTTTGAGACCTTCTTTATCCAAACCAAGTTCCCGACAGTCCAGCCAGACAAGATAGCTTGCCTCAGGTTTAATAACTTTGATTTCCTTGATATTGTTTTCCATATATTCGCTCAGGAAATTCAAGTTTTTTTCAATATAATCAACAACTTGTTCTAACCATTCACCGCCAAAACGATAAGCGCTTTCAGTTGCGGCAATCCCAAATGTATTCGTATGTCTTAGAGACAATCGATTCATGGTCGCATTAAATTCATCTCTCAGCTTTTGATTGGGGATGATGATATTGGAAGTCTGCAAGCCTGCTAAATTAAAGGTTTTGCTAGGAGCCGTACAGACAATGGTATGCTCAGCAAATTCTTCAGAAATGGAGGCAAAGACTGTATGCGTCTTTCCTTTAAAAACTAAGTCACAATGGATTTCATCGGACACAATGAGAATGTTGTTCTCAATACAAATCTTCCCTAGCTCAGTCAACTCGTCTTTTGTCCAGACACGTCCTGATGGGTTATGAGGATTGCAGAGAATCAGCATCTTGACGTTCTCATCGATTCTATCTCGCAGGTCTTCAAGGTCCATTGAGTAATTACCGTTTTCATGTTTTAGCTGGTTATAAACAACTTGACGGTTATTATTGACAATCGCATTAGTAAACGGATAATAAACCGGGGGCTGGATCACAATTTTGTCTCCAGGATTCGTAAAGGTTTGCACAAGATAATTTAATGCCGGTACCACACCTGGACTATAGCAAATCCATTCTTTTTGTACACTCCAGTTGTACCTTTCCTGCATCCAATCGATAATTGCACGATAATATGAATCTGGACGTGTGGTGTAGCCAAAGATTCCATGCTCAGCCTTTTTGATGATTGCTTCGATTACTGGCGCCGGTGATTGAAAGTCCATATCAGCCACCCACATGGGAAGTAAATTCTTTTCCCCGAATAAATTCTCTGTTTCATCCCATTTTGCCGAAGCTGTATTATGCCTATTAATTTCGATGTCAAAATTGTACTTCACTGTTGATTTCCTCCTTAATCAGTTTTTCAAATACACAAAACTTTTTGTGAGATAACTAATAGTTTTGTTTCCGAATTAATTGAATATTTTGTTTTATTTAACCATATAAATTGTCCCTTCGTAAAATATTGATTTTTAATAGAAGTATTCAATTCGTCTATAGTTAAACGTTATAAAAGTGCTGGAGTCTGCCCCCAACACTTTGTTAGCCTGCTTGTATTTTCTTTTTAAAAAGATTGTCTAGATTGCTACTTTAGAATGAAACTCGGTCCATTGTGTTACATTAATTTAGAAAAAATAAAAATGAAAATGTTTTGACATTTGGATAAAAATGCTGTAAATTATCAAATGTACGAACAATAAAAACATAAACTTTATATAATATTCGTGTTTAGGAGTGTAATTTCATGGATACAGTATTTGATTACGAAGATATTCAACTAATTCCCGCAAAATCAATCGTAAAGAGCCGTTCTGAGTGTGACACAAGCGTCGAATTTGGAGGTCATAAATTTAAATTACCGGTCGTCCCTGCAAATATGCAGACGATCATCGATGAAAAAATTGCTATTTTCTTAGCCGAAAACGGTTACTTCTATATCATGCACCGTTTCCAGCCGGAAACGCGTCTTGACTTTGTGAAAGATATGCAAGCACGCGGCCTAATCGCATCCATCAGCGTAGGAGTGAAAGAAGGAGAATATGAATTCGTCCAGCAGCTTGCCGATGAAAACTTGACACCCGAGTTTATTACCATCGATATCGCCCATGGACATTCCAATGCCGTTATTGATATGATTAAGCATATTAAAAAACTAATTCCTGGCAGCTTTGTCATCGCTGGTAACGTTGGAACACCTGAAGCCGTAAGAGAGTTAGAGCATGCTGGTGCCGATGCAACTAAGGTCGGTATTGGACCAGGTAAAGTATGTATTACGAAAATTAAGACCGGATTCGGTACTGGAGGCTGGCAGCTGGCAGCCCTAAGATGGTGCGCAAAAGCCGCTAGCAAGCCGATTATCGCGGACGGCGGTATCCGCACCCACGGTGATATCGCTAAGTCTGTCCGTTTCGGGGCATCCATGGTGATGATTGGTTCGTTATTCGCAGGTCACGAAGAATCTCCTGGTGAAACATTCGAAAAGGATGGAAAGTGCTTTAAGGAATATTTCGGTTCTGCTTCAGAATTCCAAAAAGGCGAACGAAAAAATGTCGAAGGCAAAAAAATGTACGTAGAACATAAAGGAAAATTAATCGATACATTAATTGAGATGGAGCAGGATCTTCAATCCTCTATCTCCTATGCAGGCGGAAACAAATTGAAGGATATTCGTACGGTTGACTATGTTGTCGTGAAGAATTCGATCTTTAATGGAGATAAAATTTATTAAAAAAAATGCCTGCCACTCCGGCAGGCATTTTTTCTTGGTAAAATTACTATTTTTCAGCACTAGGTCTTGCTCTTTTGATAAAGAATGCCAGCACCAAAGCAACTGCTGCAATTCCCGTCGCAACGACAAAAGCGTCATTGATACCGCTAATCGTGGCTTCCTTCATGGCTTCACCATAGATAGAATAGGTTGCCAGCATCTTCCCTTGTTGAACAGGAATCCCTGCCATAGCGGCAAGTCCCTGACCCAGTCCAGATAATTTAGCTGCAAGGTATGGGTTAGCACTTGTGATCACATTTGTGAAATTCGCAGAATGGAATTCACTTCTTGTTGTCATAACGGTAACTAGAAAGGCTGTACCAAGGCTTCCGGCAACGGTTCTTGCCGTATTTGAAGCGGATGTTCCATGTCCTGCCAGCCTTAATGGCAATTGATTCATCCCCTCTGTCTGAACCGTCATCGCTAAGAAAGACATCCCAAACATTCGCATAACATAAAGCAGCATAATATAGCCATACGATGTAGACATCGTTAGTTTCGTAAATTGCCATGTCGTGACGACCGTAATAATTAGACCAAACACAGCCAGCCAGCGCGCACCCATTTTATCAAATAGCCGTCCGGAAATTGGCATCATAACCGCCATGACAATGGCACCAGGCAGCATTAACAGACCTGAATCCAATGCAGTAAAGCCGCGGATATTTTGCAGATAGATTGGCAGCAAGATCATCGCTGCAAACATCGCCATATTAATGATCATCCCAATGATCGTCGTTAGGGCAAAGATGTCATATTTGAACACACGCAATTCCAGCATCGGCTGGTCTGTGGTCAATTCCCGCCAAATAAATGCGATTAAACCAATGACTCCGATTGATAATGAAACCACCACTTGAATGCTGTCCCAGCCATTATTTCCTGCCTCACTGAAACCATATAGCAAGAACCCTAAACCAACCGTAGATAAAATGAACCCGGGTGTATCGAATTTTGGTTTTGAAATTTCAATGACATCCACCATCCAAACACTCGCAAGGATAATGGACAAAATGCCAAAGGGAATAACAATATCAAATAACACACGCCAATCATAATGACCAATCAACCATCCTGAAAGAGTCGGACCAATCGCCGGAGCAAACAGCATGGCGACACCCATAAGCCCCATTGCCGCTCCACGTTGATTTGGAGGGTATATGGTCAGAAATACAGTCATCAGGAGCGGCATAATGATACCGGCACCCGCTGCCTGGACAATCCTTCCCAGCATTAACAACGAAAAGGTTGGCGAAATCGAGCAGATAACGGATCCCAGGGTAAAGGATATGACGGCAAAAATAAATAATTTCCTCGTCCCAAGTCTTGCCGTTAAAAAAGCGGTGATAGGAATAATGATACCGTTCGTTAACATATATCCTGTTGAAAGCCATTGAACCGTGCTTGCGGAGATGCCTAAATCATTCATAATATGCGGAATCGCCACATTCAATAATGTTTGATTCAGAATCGCCACAAATGCACCAAGCATCATGGCTGCAACCACTTTGCCACGTTTCCCTTCAAATTTCTCCGCTCTTGAGGAATTGGCGTCTGGTTTTCTTGCTGGTTGTTCTTTTTCTTTCGTCTTTTCCACCGCTTCAGTTTGGGGCTTTTGTCCAGGTTGTTCGTCTTCAAAAGACTGCACTTCTTCTTTCACTAAAGCAGTGCTATTTTCCTGTTCAGGCTGGTCAACATTTTCCGCCTGCAGTTCCTGTTTTTTAGATTTATTTTGTTTTTTCAACATTACATTTACAAATAATAATAGAAGGACCGATATTAGAATATAACCTGTAAGGTATATGGACATGTCATCACCTACTTATGAATTCGCACTGTCACATTCATACCAGGAACTAATCTTTCTCCATAATGATCAAGCGAAATTTTGACAGGAACGACCTGTGTTTCTTTTGTGTAGTTTCCTGAAGCATTGTTTTTTGGTAAAAGTGAGAAAGTGCCGGCTGTTGCCAAGCCAATTTCTTCAACCTTGCCGTTTAGCGTGATATTTGGAAAAGCATCAACATAAATATCGACATCCTGGCCAACCTTTACATCATCCAAATCGATTTCTTTGACATTGGCAGTTACCCATAAATGATCAAGGTCATAGGTGACGGCAAGCGGTGTTCCTGCTGCAACCATTGTATTTTCGACAGCTGTTGTTTGGACAATTGTTCCATCTGCAGGAGCTTTAATGTCTATATCGACCGCCCCTTTGTCACTAACCATTTGAACTGTACCCATGGAGTTATCCTTTGAAAATGTATCTCCTGTCTTTCCTGTCCAGTTTGACAATTTTCCAGTTGCAGGTGCAGCAACACTTACCTGCTGGCCGGCAATTTGGGCGTTATCGGTGGATAAATAATTCACAGATTGATTAAAGTAATAATAACCTGCAAAGCCTCCACCCACTAAAATAATCAATAGTATGACATTTAATATGATCATGCGTTTTGCGTTCATAAATATGAAGTCCTCCTTTATTCACTTAAAATATCTTGGATTTGCTTGTGAATGCGCAATAACTGCTGAATATCCTCTTCCGGCAATTGCTTAATCTTGTTAAGCTTTTGGACAAGCTCTGATTCATTCAATATCGCTTGTTCCAATTTTTCTTCGCCTTTTTCCGTCAGATGAATCGTGATCGCACGGCGATCATGGGGCGGATTGCGGCGTTCAACAAAACCGCTGTGCACCAGCCGGTCGACTACCCCGCTGACGGTGCTGTTCGTTAATTTTAGGATTTCTGCCAGTTCCACTAATCCCAGATTTGGACGCTGGGAAATTTTATACAAAGCCTTCAGCTGAACAACGGTTAATCCGTTCTTATCAGCATCTTTTTTCGAAACTTTAAAAAGAAGCTTGCTTATATCTGAAAATGAATTCAGGATCTCACTGTTATAGGCAGTCTTCATGTCCCCTCCTCCTTTTTAGGTATTATTTACTATACGAATATTTCGTATGCGAAATAATTTGTGTTACCTATAATCGCACATATTCCTTTTTCCTGTCAATTGGTTTATCTATCCATTAATAAAAATTTAATATTTATAAACTACCTCCAGTTACAATATTTAAAGGAATCTTCCTTTCGACGTTGAATTTCTTATTAACACTTTCTAAGAACTAACACATAAGGGGGAACAAGCTTGCAAATTGAACAATTAGAATTTATCGTTTCAGTTGCAAAATACCAATCCTTTTCAAAAACGGCTGAGAAACTTCATATCTCCCAATCGGCTATCAGCCAATCTGTAATATCTCTTTTCAGTTAAAACTCTACCAACAATTTCTGCGTAAAAAAGACACCCCATAAGAGGATGCCCTTTTAACTACCCTATTTCTGATACTTTGACAACTTGGAGGTTACTCCTGAAGACTTTCGTTCAGGCGGTTTTGCTTTCAGATTGGATGCCCAGGAAACGGAGGATTCATATCTCTCTGCATGTTCCTTCTTGACGAGATATTGCAGACGCTCTTTGTTTTTCTCCAGTGATTCCTCCAAGGATTGCAGGCGGCGCCTTGGGAAAGACAGCCCTGCCAAGATTGTCGTAATCGTCGGATCCCCTTCTGTTATATAGGTTCCCTCAAATAGCTCTAAAGGCTCCCCGATCCCCTCAAAAATAGACGGCGCATTTATGAGTTTCGTGACTGTCTCCGGCCCTTCATATATAAGTCCTGCCCTAATGACCCCGACTGTATCGACAGGGCAAAAGATGGAGTTTGCCCAAGAGCGTTGAATGCTTTCGGCCACTTCTGCCGTCGTCTCCGCATTAGTAACGGGTGCCGACGAAATCAACGTTACTCCTCTTGTATTGAGGATATTCATCAAATCCGTTTCATCAAAATTGCCGTAAAATGAACTCTTTTGTGTTACTTCCAGGACATGGCTGATGGCCTGCATAACCTGATGGTTAGACTGAAAATAAATTTGCTGCTTGCTTGATTGCGGATTTACTCTACGCATTTGATCGTTATCCACTAGAAATACGGAAGAAATGCCTTCAATTTTGGAAATCTGCTCAATGCATTCAGCTGCATTGATCCGATTCCCCGCCAGCACATTCCGTTCAGGCACAACCGCAATTGCCCCAATGTTCATACCCGGCAGCTGGTCTAATAAAATATCAATTAACAACGGACTCATCCCCGACCCGGTGCCGCCATCAGTCGAGAATGCAACGAATATCAGCTTAACGTTTTTAAAGGATTTTTTAACAAAGTCAATCAGTTCCCGATAATGTTCGTGAACCGCCCGTAAACCGACTGAACGGTCCTGTCCTGCGCCATTATACCCGGGGACAAAAAATTTCTTTTCAACCTTTGTATTGACTGCCCCATCACGTTGATTAGTATTGATAAGGGCAGTTTGAAAGCCCATCGTCGTTGCAATTTCAGCAATATTTCCTCCTGCTTGACCTACCCCCAAGATGCCGATTGATTTCACCTTATCGCCTCCTTATCTACTATGAAAATATTCATTTTTTGCGAATTTAGACTTATCCATTGAAAAATTGGCCTGTCTAATACGTGCATTTAAGCCGCAAAAAGAATTTTCGATAGGTACACTACAATGGCAACGGTAATACTGCTTATAATGGTCGTTAACAGTACCGCTTGCGAGGCATATTCCGGATAATTGTCATACTCAAGCGCAAGCAGGGAACTATTTCTCGATGTGGGAAAGGAACTGGCAATAAATAATGCCTGTGCAGTAATCCCTTTAAGACCAAGAACCGTGATAACGAAAAAACCAACAATTGGCGAAATAATCAGCCTGCCGATGACAATCCAAACTATGGGCCGAGAAATGTGAGAAATTTTTAAATACGCGACCTGGGCACCTAATGTAACTAGCGCTACAGCCAAAAAGGCGGTTGATGCATTTTCAATTGGCTTCCAAATATAAAAGGGAATTTCCACATGGAGCCATTTCAACAATACGGCCAACAATAGAGCGTAAATCACCGGTAGCCGCATAATTTTACGCAAAACTTCCATTCCGCTGCTTTGGGCAGAAACACAGTTATATAAACCGTAAGTAAATGTGAGTATGTTTTGAAAAATCATGATGATTATTTGGATGGACATGGCGATCGGATTCCCGGCAAAAGCCATTTCGCTGACCGGTAGACCGTAATTTCCGGAATTGCTTAAGACCATACTGTTTTTAAATGTGGACGACAGCTTGCGGTCAAATTTGTTTGCTTTTGCAATTACCATACTGATAAGAATTAGAATAAAGTTAAACAGCATTAAAAAACCTAAAGTCTGACTAACGACCGCATTCGGCAACTTGCTCTGATAAATATTAACGAAACAAACTGCCGGTAATAAGAAATACACTGTCAAAGTTGACAGTGTAGATAAATTTAGCTTAACAGTCCGCTGCAAGATGGCACCTGCCACGATTAACACAAAGATCGGGAAAATGATATCGAGCAAAATATGAAACAGTATATTCATTGAAAAACCTTCTCTCTCTATATAAAACAAAAAATCCTATTTATTCTTTATCGTTATAATAAATCACCTCAGAAAGAAATTTGCAACCTGATACATTGCCAAACGCTTCCCTTGCTTCTAGCTCAGAATAAAATTCATACATTGAGACATTATTTTTTCCTAAAAAGACGGTAATAATCCACATATTGAATCCCCCAGCCTACTTTTCTATTAAAAAGGAATAATGCCTAAAACAATTGCAACCACCATCATCACCAATGTCGAGCCGCATGCCCATTTCAGGAAAGTGCGCTGCAGGTCGCCGAAGTCTTCGCCAACCATTCCAACCAAGAGGTAGGTCGAAGGGACAAGAGGGCTTAATAAGTGCACAGGTTGTCCTAACAATGATGCCCGTCCAAGAAATGCCGGGTCGATTCCATATACACTCGCTGCTTTAGCAAGCAAAGGCAGCACCCCATAATAGAAAGCATCATTTGACATGAAAAAGGTTAATGGTGCGCTAATAATCGCTGTAATCACAGCAAAATGTGAACCTAGAAAATCCGGAATATAGGAAATCATTGTAGTTGCCATGGCATCTACCATTTTTGTACCTGTCAAAATACCTGTAAAAATCCCTGCCGCAAACACCATTGAAACAACTGACAAGGCATTGTCTGCATAGTTGGCAACTCGTTCCTTTTGATCGCTTAAGCGTGGGTAGTTAAGCGTAATCGCAATAGCAAATCCAAGCATGAACAAGACTGTTGTTGGAAGCCACTCTTGGATTAGTGCTACTAATAGAGTAATCGTCAGAGCATAGTTTATAAGAATTAACTTAGGACGTTTTAGGTAGGCAGCCTCTGAAGTTGCAGCTACCATATTGCTAGTGCCAGGATCGATTTGCAGGACACCGACCCGTTTCCGCTCTTTTCTTCCAAGCACGAAGGCCATAAACAAGACGAACACGATTCCACCCGCCATACTTGGGATTACCGGTGTAAAAATATCTGACATTTCCATATGCAAAGCAGTCATCGCTCTTGCGGTTGGACCGCCCCATGGAAGGAGGTTCATGACGCCAGAAGCCGATACGGCAATTCCGGCAAGTGTTAAAGGTCTCATGCCAATCCGTTTATACAATGGCAGCATCGCTGAAATCGTTATCATATAGGTGGTCGTCCCATCCCCGTCAAGAGAAATTAATAGGGCAAGGACAGCCGTTCCAATGGCTACTTTGACCGGGTCTCCTTTTACCACTTTCAAAATCGTCGAAATGATGGGGTCAAACACTCCCGCATCAATCATTATTCCAAAAAACAGAATCGCAAACAGAATCATTATTCCGGTTGGAGCTACACTCTTGATCCCCTCAAGCGCCATCGGCCCCATTTCCTTCCCAAACCCGCCAATCAATGCAAAAATAACAGGTACAACGATTAGCGCTATCATTGCGGGAAGGCGTTTTGTCATAATCAATGTCATAAAAATAATAATCATTAAAAATCCTAAAATAGCAAGCATTGTAGTCACCCCTTTTGTTTGTAAATTAAATATAATCAAAATATTCGGCAGTGAAAACGTTACCAAAATAAAGTTTTTAACGTAATTTAAGTAGATTTTGTACATATTGTTCACAAGAGGCTAATTTTCCCATAAATGAAAACTCGCCGATTGGCGAGTCCGCGAGGACGAAGACAGAGGCGTAGTTGAATTTATACTTTCTTATTAGCAAAAAAAAAGAAGGCATCATTCCCACCTTCCTTCATGAAACTAGATAATATTTTCGTTCTGGCCTGCCGACAATTCCGTAGACCACTTCTGCTTTTACCTCCTGTTTGGAGGAGAGATATTCCAGATATCTTCTTGCTGTAATCCTGGAGGCGCCAATTTCTTTGCCAACTTCCTCTGCCGAAAGGCCATCTTTCCTTGCCTGAAAAACAGCTTTTACTTTTCCTAGTGTTATTTCATCAATACCTTTTGGCAGCACTACGCTTTTGCTTTTGCTTTTGCTTTTGCCTTCTCTTTCCGCTTTTCCATGCCTAAATAGAAGATCTACATAGTTTTGATTAATTTCCTGGGTGGAAGAAAGCAAGGTACGCTTTTTGATATATTCCTGGATAACATCATCAAATCTTTCTTTGTTTACCGGCTTGATCAGGTAATTTTCGACCCCGTAATTTAAAGCTTTTTCTAGAAATTCCTTATCGGTTGCCGCCGTGATCATAATAATACTAACCTTCGGATACTTTTCTCGTATCGCAGGCAAAAGATCGGAACCCAGCATATCAGGCATATACACATCAAGAAGAAGAAAATCAGGGTTTTCCTTCTCAAGCACTTGAAGTGTCTGTTCACCATTTAATGCTTTGCCTACAACTTCTATTTCTTCAAACATATTTAAGAATTTTTCATGCATATCAGCGATTCGAAAATCATCTTCCGCAATAACCGTTTTGATCCTATCCAACCATCTCATCCCCTTGCGCGTTCTTTGGAATATAAACGGTAAAAATAGCGCCGCTTTCAGAATTGCTTTGCGCCTCTATCATCCCATTCAATTCTAATACAGCCTGTTCAGCATTCGACAAGCCAAATCCTCGCGGTGCCGTACCCATTTTAGAGGAATAGCCCCGTTCAAAAAGGAGCGGAATTTCAGCCTCATCAAACCCTTTCCCGTTATCAGAAACTTCAAAAATGATATCACTTCCGATATCTGTTGCAAAGAATTTAACAACAGGGTCTTTACTTCGGTAAACAGCTTCAAAGGCATTATCAATCAAGTTTCCCAGAATGACAATGAGGTTAGAAAGCTTAATATGGACAGGCATTGCTTCCAAGTAACTGTCTGTATTAATCTCAAAGTTTATTTTCTTTTCTGATGCTTTTCCTAATTTCCCTAATAAAATGGCCTGTATTTTTGTATCTTGTATTTGCTTAAAAACAACCGAATTCTGAAACTGAAGTGCCTGGGTTTCACCTTGAATCATCTCGATGGCTTCGTTGTATTCCCCAAGCTGTAACAAGCCCAGTAAAAAGTAAAGTTTGTTGGTAAATTCGTGGGTCTGGGCACGGAGGTCCTCCGAATATCTTTTTACTTCAGATATGGTATTAATCATTTGCTCAATTTCCGTTTTGTCACGGAAAGATGCCACGACGCCTTTAATGCCGATTTTTCCATCCATGATTGGCGTACAATTCACGATCACGGTTTTATCATTCCAAACCATTTCCTTGTCCGTTTGCGAGATTCCTGTTTTTAACACCTCATAAAGATAGTTGGAAGGAAACAGCCCATCCACTTTCCTGTTTCTTACGGTCCCTTGCAGCTGCAGAAGCTCCTTCGCCTGTTGATTCATCATGGTGATGTAACCACCTTGATTGATTGCTAGAATCCCTTCTTTAACAGAATGGAGGACTGCGTTTTTCTCCTTATAAAGGGTGGCAATTTCGTACGGTTCAAGCCCCATTGTATCCCTGCGGATGTTGCGGCCTAGTAGAATACTGCCGATTAGCGAAATGAATAAGGCAAATAATGAAACGATCAATACCCTTCTGATGTTATCGGTAATTTGCTGATTGACATCTTCGAGAAGAAATCCGACTGACACAATTCCAATAATCTCTCCCTGTTTGTTAAAAATCGGGGATTTTCCCCTTATCGATGGTCCAAGTGTCCCTTTCGCCTTGGAGACATAGTACTCCCCTTTAGTAAGGGCCCTGTCATTATCTCCTCCGGTCATCTTCCGGCCAAGTTTTGTTTTTTCAGGATGCGAGTATCTGACCCCATCTTTATTCCCAATTACAACAAACTCAGCACCCGTTTCTTTGCGAATTTTTTCCGCAATAGGCTCAATAGTTATGGATGGGTCATCCGATTTAAATGCATCGATAATGGTCGGAATGTATGAAACTGTTCTCGAGATTTCCAGTGCCAGCCTTCCTTTGTTTTCCTCGATTTGTTTGCTTTCCATATAACTGTAAAATCCGGTCAACAACAAAATCAATATGAGACTAAGGATTAGAACCAGCCCGAATATCTTGGTTTGAAGGGAAACTTTGATGGTCTTCATGATGCACACCCCCTTAAAAAATCTCTTTTTTCATTATAGCTTCTAAATATAGATTTTTCTTTAAAAACTAGCAAATTCATATTTTCTGTTAGTTTCCGATTATCAGCGACCTCCTTTATATTTTTTCAACATAACACAATTGTTATTTCTATGAAATCAAACTGTAATACTATTCTTTTTTTTCAATTCATAGAAATAGACACTAAGAGATTACGTTAAATCAACCAGGAGGGAAATACCAATGATAAAATTAATAGCGACTTTAACAATAGTAGTATCACTCTTATTTGCTTCACCTGTTTTTGCTTATACGGTTAAAACCGGGGATACGATGACTAAGATTGCAAGAGAACATAATATGACTTTACAAGATTTAGCGAATCGGAACCCGCAGGTTCAAAACCTCGATTTGATTTATGTTGGACAAACTATACATACTAATGATTCTGAGGCTGAAATGACGGTAGCAAGGACAGTTGCTGTGCGGGCTGCGGCGGCATCTGCCGCGTTAAAACTTGAAGAGAATCAAGGATATTCAGAACAAGAACTAGATTTGTTGGCGCGATTGGTCAGGGCCGAGGCAGAGATTGAGCCTTACGAAGGAAAAGTGGCCGTTGCCTGCGTTGTTTTAAATCGTGTTACGAGTTCGGCATTCCCTAACTCGATTAGAGAGGTTATATATCAAAAGGGGCAATTCCAGCCTGTCCGCAATGGGGCCATTAATAAACCCGCAGATGTGGATTCTATTAAAGCAGTGCGGGAAGCATTGAACGAGAAAAGGAAACTAGTAGGAGATTCATTATTCTTCTATAATCCAGCAATTTCAACCAGCCGCTGGCTTGATACGAGAACGACAACCGCCTCGATTGGGGATCATGTGTTTAAAAGATAGTTTATATAGAAGAACCGGGCAGGTTTACCTTTGCCCGGTACTTTGTTTGATTAAATCAATTTTATCCAATTACCTTTTTCAAATCTTTAATAAACTCCAACACCTTTTCCTCTTTTGTCGCCCAAGAGGTAACAAGGCGGATGGCTGAGTGGTCGGAATCTACCTTTTCCCAAATATGAAACCCATACTTCTTTTCCAATTCCACGATCACCGCATTCGGGAGAATCGGAAAAATTTGGTTAGATGGTGACTCGGTCAAAAAAGAAACATTAAATTTCTTTATTTCAGCAATAAGCAATTCCGCCAGTTTATTCGCATGCCCTGCCAGGTCAAAAAACAGGTTGTCCCGAAAAAGTTCAAGAAACTGGATGCCCAGCAGTCTTCCCTTTGCCAAAAGCCCGCCCTTTTGCTTTATATGATAGCGGAAATCCTCCTTCAGCGAATCACGGCAAATCACTAACGCCTCCCCAATCAGTGCACCGTTCTTCGTACCGCCTATATAAAAGGCGTCTACCAATGACGGAAGGTCACATAACTGAAGATCATTCTCCGAGGAGCACAATGCCGACCCTAGTCTCGCGCCGTCCATATATAGAATCAGATTGTTTTCATCACAAAAATCTTTTAATGCCGCCAGTTCGTTCTTTTTATAAATAGTTCCAATTTCAGTGGAATTGGAGATATACACTAGCTTCGGCTTCACCATATGCTCATCCGGGTGTCCGTCAAGAACTGCCTGAAGATGCGAAGGATTCAACTTGCCATCCTTCGTTTCAATTGAAATGACTTTATGCCCGGTCGCTTCGATGGCTCCTGTTTCATGTCCAAGAATATGGCCAGTACTTGCTGCCATCGCCGCTTCATGTGGTCTTAAGAAAGCAGAAATTGCGGTTAAGTTCGTTTGCGTACCACCAGCTAAAAGATGGATATCTACGTCAGTACGCTCCAGTTTTTCTTTGATAAGTTTAATCGCTTCAATGGTATAGCGGTCCTCGCCATATCCGTCCTCCTGCACAAGATTAGATTCCACTAAAGCATTTAAAATTCTAGGGTGCGCCCCTTCACTGTAATCATTTTTAAAGCTGTACATTCTTATTTTGTCCTCCAGTTGTTCAATAGTACTATTATATTACCATTGTACCATTCCTTTTTTAAAAATTTCTCTATTTACACACTAAAAAAGCCATTACCGGGGCCCAAAACCCACCGGTAACGGCTTTTTATAAAAGTTACACTGCCTTTGCAGTAGAAACGAAGCGTTCTTGTGTTTGCTCCGCCTTTCCCTTTTTCAAGCTGAGCATCGCAATAAAGGATACACAGTAAAGCACTGCGAGGTAGCCCATGGCAACTGTTACGTTCGCATGTTGCAGGATAAATCCTACTAAAATCGGTGATAATCCGCCAAGCGCCCGGCCAAAGTTGAAAATCGTGTTAGTGGCGGTACTGCGCACTTCTACAGGATAGTAGTGGCTAATCAAAGCACCATAGCCGGCAAACATTCCATTTGCGAAAAATCCGACGATGGCACCGCCGATTAAGACACCGGCACTTCCTGATGCGTACGAGTATAAAAATACTGCTACTGCTGAAGCTAATAAGAAGATTCCGTATGTTCGTTTCATTCCGAAGCGATCGATAAATTGTCCAAATGTTAACATCCCGACAATCATTCCAACCGCCGTGCTGATCGTCCAAAGTGCGGAACCTGATACCGACAAACCTTGTGATTTTTGAAGCATTGATGGCAGCCAAATCATTAAGCCATTATAGCCGGCAATTTGCACGGTTGCCATGATAGCCAAAGCTACTGTAATAAAGGACGTTCTGCGAGTCGCAAACAATTGCTTTAAATTCCCTTGTTTTTTAACCAACTTCTTCTCTTGTTTGGCGGCCACCCATTCCGGCGATTCGTCCAAGTTTTTACGAACCATAAAGGCAAAGATTACTGGGATAATTCCGACGAAGAACAATCCTCTCCATCCCCAAGTTGGGAGAATGAGGGCACTTAGCAGCGCGGCAAGGATAACACCGTATTGGGCACCGACGCTTACATAGGAGGAAGCGCGCCCCTGCTTGTTCTTTGGCCATGCTTCTGCAACTAGCGCCATACCAATTCCATACTCTCCGCCTGCACCTAGGCCTGCGATAAAACGAAAGATATATACTTGTTCAATATTTGTGGCCAAACCAGTTAACGCTGTTCCGATGGCAAACAAAATAATCGTATAGGTGAAAACTTTTACTCGGCCAAACTTATCTGCTAATATACCAAAAATCGTTCCCCCAACAAGCATTCCCAAATTGGTAATTGAAGAAATAAGTCCGCCAGTTGCCATATCAATATGAAAATGGGCAATAATCATGGACATGGCGAAGGAAATAAACATGATGTCCATTCCTTCTAACGTTAAACCTGCAACTGATGCAACTACTGTTTTTTTCTGATAATTCATTGCTGTCATTCTCCTTTCGAGCCTCTCTGGACCCTGATTAAAAGATACTTTTGCAAAAATAAAAACCCTTCCGTCGGTAAAGAGACAAAAGGGTTTCATATACACAAAAAGATATATGAGTGTTTCCGTACAACCCTTTTTGGCCTCTCTGGACCATATTAAAGGAGATTTATTTTTTCTTATAGTAACATAATTATGGTAGGCTGTCACGCATAAATTTAATCCTGAAGCCTCGGCTTCGTGGGGTCACAATTCGGCATTTCCAGATTGGCTGCTTCCGCCAGTTTGGTAAGATAATAGCATTCCTCCCGCCACATATGGTCCGCCATTAACGGGGCAAATGTTCCCAATGCCTGATTGCTTAACTCCAGCTCCTCTATTTCTTTTAAAAAGTTTTGAAAAAGCTTGATTTCCAAGGTTGCGTCCGCATTAAATTTTGCCAAAGCCGGAAAAGCCGCCAGATTGGTCCTTAAGTAACCTGCCATCTCGACTGCCTTTAAATAAAACGCCTCAAAATGCTTCGTAAATGTATCACTTTTCTCTCTTAATTTTTTTCCACACCATCCAAATTAGAGGATATAGCATCCGAATGGCCGGCAGCATCCAATAACCAAACAAGATGATGATGCACTTCATGGTAGACAGGCGGGACCTGCCCTGCTTTCAAGTGCTTTAAAATCCGTACATATTCCTCTAATTCGTTGACCATATGGTTGAGGAAGGTTGGGGAAAGGTGGATTTTGATTTTTCCAATCAGGTGTTTACGTAACATGTCTAATTTAAATTCCCGAAGTCTCATTACCTCTGGTTCTGCTTGGGCTGCCATTTGCTTTGGATCAGTTGTTTTTACTTGATTCAAAAGACTATCGAATATCCCAATGAAATTGACTGCTTTTTCAATCTCCTCTTTTTGAACGGGTGCCAGTGCCTCGTAAATAAACCGCGAATGGTCTCCAAGTATTTGCAGCCAGAAAGCATGCTCAAAGCTGGCAGTCTTGGCAAAGGTGTTATTCATGTTGAGCTCCCCCTTAAAAAATACTAAACATTTTATTCTCAAACGCCATTATTATTTTATGAAGGAATACTGCCGCTCTATAACCATTCAGAAGCTTGTAGGTACCTCATGATATTTGAAGAAGTTGAATCGTTCATTTTGAAACACGAGAACCGTCCCCGTGCATCGTTTTCATGCTTCTTACATCGTTCTTTGTTCCAACTGGGCCGTGGCCTGGTACGGCTATAGTAAAATCAAGGTTTTCTACAATTTCTAGAATTTCCATCCATTGCTGAGAGTTTGATTCTTCAAAGTATGTTGGCGGGGTTTGGACAAATAATAAGTCTCCCATAAATAAGACCTTTTCTTCCGGAATCAAGAGCATGGCATCGCAGTAGGAATGTCCGCCGCCTAGGGTAAATAGTTTTGCGCTTCTTTTGGTTCCGATAAAAACCATAAAGTCATTAAGCCTTTGCTGGGGTAGTGTTAACTCAAGCGAAGGCAAGGAGGCTTCCACTTCCATTAAAAAACTGATTTTGTTCGCCAACTCGTGATCATGATTCCGATCCAATTGTTCTTTTAAAGTTTGAATATATTGAGTAAGTTCCGAGATGCCCCTTTTCTGTTGCTCAATTCGCGCCGGATGAATGTCCCGCATTTTCTCATACGTGATTTGACTAGAAATAATCGTACTTTCCTTAAACACCTGATTGCCGCGAATATGGTCCCCATGAAAATGGCTATTCACCACCCATGTAACCGGACGGGCGGTTTCCCTTTCCGCTGCCCTTTTCAAATCTTCGGCTGCCTGCGGCGTATTAAATGTATCAAACACAATCGTCTGATCCCCCAAATCTACGAAGCCGGCGTTTCCAACCGCACCGCCACCTTCCTTTGCAATCGCGGCATAAACCCCTTCCCCCACTTTTTCCAGATCGAAATGCTTGCTGTAAAATTCTCCGTTCATCTAGTTCCTCTCCTTTTTACCGACTGTATTATAATGGAATTATATGACGACGGCCTTTAGCCGGACTACTTATTGAGCAAAGAGTAAATCAGTTGGGGGATCACGATGTCTTTTTCCTTAGAAGTTACAAACCTATCATCTGAACAAATATCTTTTGGGTACTCAGCCGCACACGAAACTCTAATCGCCCTTCACGTGTTGATCGATTGCAAGCACCACCCGCTCCATATCCCATGGGTCATAAATGCCAGGAAGAAAGTGAACCCCGCTTTAAAACAAGAAATTGATGCATTCAGTATTTTTTATAAACGGCCCATTGTTACTTTCTGGGGACTACAAGAGAATTCTACAATCAGCGATTTTGGGGAGGATTTGAATAAACTAAGTTGCGGCTCTTCTGATGCATTTTTCCAAACTGTTGCAGAAACCATCTTAGGCCCCAAAAAAACGAATCAACAACAGGAATTTGTCCAATTAGCTTGCAGTCGTTACCCGGAATCAAAGGAAATTATCTTGGCATTGTTGGAAAAACCGGAACAGGTGAAACAAAGATTTTTGACGTTTCTGGAGGATTTTTGGAAATCATGCTTGAAAGATGACTGGAGTAGAATAGAGGAACTTTTTCTAAAGGATATTGCTTCCCGCGGCAGAAAGCTTATGAAGGATGGGCCCCTACAGCTATTGGGAAGCCTTTCGCCGGAGATTGATATTCATCCTAATCAAAAGAAAGCCGTTATCAGAAGAATTTCAAAACGGGAGATTTGCTTTGAGAAAGACGATGTCTTACTGTTAGCTCCTTCCTACTTCGCCTGGCCGCATCTATTTGTCAGTACCCATACACCAGTGGGGATTAACTACTCTATCATGGAAAATCAGCAGGAGGCTGCTCGTCCCATGCCTCCAGAGGATTTACTAAAGTTGTTCAACGCATTAGGCGACTTAAGCCGGCTTCAAATTGTCAAATATTTATCCCAAAAGCCACGGTCGACCAGAGAACTGGCCGGACTGATGGGAATGACTGAGGGTGCCGTTTCTAAACATATAAAACTACTAAAAGATGTTGGACTAATCGCTTCCGAGCGAAAAAGCTATTATGTTTTTTATCATTTGTTGGAAAAATCCTTTAGTCAAATTCAATCAGGTTTGGCACAATATATCAAAGGAACCGAATTTATGATTTAAATCCGATGGGGTTCTTTTTCAAAAATAATGCAGGGAATTCGTTGCTACATAACGAATACACTTTAATAAGCTTAGAAAATTTACTCAAAGGTGGTAACAATGGAGGCCATAACCTTTAAAGCATTCGCCATCACAAATGAAATTGATTTAAACAAAATTGCCATTCATTGCGGAATACCGAAAAAATTCACCTGGGAGGAGCCTTTAGTTCTGAAGAGAGATGTTTTACGGTCAATCCTCATGCAAGAGGTCTCCGACATGCAAATGGTATTGATCTTTTCCTTTGGCAGTATCGTCTTTATCAATCATACAAACGAAGAAGATTTCCACATTGTATTTCGTTTTATTCGCTCCTTCGAGCCGGATGTCGACCTTAACATTGCCGGCAATTACACAGACGATTACAGCCTGCACATCGGAGAAAACGAGAACCTCGAACTGGCTGACGAATACGTGGTAGTCCCGGCAATTGAGGATTTCTATCCTGAGCTAATTTCCACGGTTCTGGCTAAATCAGTGGCCCTCGAAAAAACAGAAGAACAACTCGGAAAGATTCATGATAAGCTTGAAAACATGATTGACCGGCTTGAAAAAGGAAACTTGAGAATCGGCAACAAGGAACTCGCCCGGACAACAGCGAAAATTGTACGGCACGAGTATAATACCCTAGCCTATATCATGATTCTGGATAAGCCGGACATCACATGGACCAGCAGTACGGCCAGTGATTTTTATGATAGGATGATCGAATTTTTCGAACTAAATGACCGCTATAAAATCTTAAAAAGCAAAACGGACATCTTATACAATATCATGGATGGTTTCTCGACCATCAGCCACTCCATCCGAGGCCTGTTCGTGGAATGGATTATCGTTATTCTCATCCTATTTGAAATTGTCCTGACCATACTGCAAATTATCGGGTGGATTCCTTAAATTCTATTTTTTACATCTTCTCTGATTGATTCAATCAGCTCTTCCGGTATTTCTGCCGGAAGAGACGTGCCATCCTCATACACCCATCTGTTCATCACTTCTAGGTCCGATTTTTTGAATGTAATACTATATTGTTTCTCCTGATGAATAAAATCCACCGTTACATATTCTTCGCCAAAGTCATCATCGATAATCATGTTGTTAATCTCATATGATTTCACGGTTTAAACTCCTTTAACATTCATGTATTAAATTTTAGCTTGTCCTACCTTCAGCCAAAATCCAACACGATTTTTCGATTTTTTTCGCAAATCTATAACATATTTTTAAAATAAGCTTCATATAAAAATAAAGAAAGGTTTGTACAATGAAAATAAGAATTTCGGAAGGCGGGAATAGAATGGACAACAATACTCCTGTAATTTACAATGGCAAGAGATATGTCATCCTTTTTAAGTACACTTCTGGGTACTGCGAAATTAAAGAAGTCGGAAGCTTGCATCACATCGAATTGGTTCATTTATCTGAATTAACAGATGTATCATAACACCACAAAAGGCATGCCACTTAAGCATGCCTTCTTTTATTTAGACCTATTCTTTTCCTCCGCCAGACGCTTCCCATTTAGCAACTTCCTCACGGACAATTGGTGCCACTTCTTTTCCTAAAAGCTCAATCGCTTTCATCACGTCTTTATGAGGCATGGTGCCAACAGGGACATGCAGCATGAAACGGGTGATTCCTACATTTTTTCGCAATTGAATAATCTTGGCGGCTACCGTTTGCGGATCGCCTACATATAATGCCCCTTCAAAGCTGCGGGCGGCATCGAAGCTTGAACGGTCGTATCGGCCCCAGCCGCGCTCCCGTCCCAGTTTGTTCATAGCATACTGTGTCGATGGGAAAAACTTTTCCACTGCTACGTCGGTCGTCTCCGCAACGAATCCGTGCGAATGAGACGCAACTGGAAGCTTTTCAGGGTCATGACCAGCGCGGACAGCGGCCCGTTTATAAAGTTTTACCAGCGGTGCGAAATGAAATGGGCTTCCTCCGATGATTGCCAGTACTAATGGAAGCCCCAGCAGACCAGCGCGGACCACCGATTCGCTCGTGCCGCCGCTCCCAATCCATACGGGCAGCGGGTCCTGAACCGGTCTTGGGTAAACACCGCGATTGTCGATAGCAGGACGGTGTCCTCCTCGCCAGGTTACTTTTTCCGATTCACGGATCTTTAATAAAAGCTCTAGTTTTTCATCAAAAAGCTCATTATAATCACTTAAATCATATCCGAACAACGGAAACGATTCAATAAAGGAACCGCGTCCAGCCATTATTTCGGCCCGTCCGTTCGAGATACAGTCAAGTGTTGAAAAATCCTGAAATACCCTGACTGGATCGTCAGAGGAAAGAACCGTCACAGCACTAGTTAGGTGAATTCGTTTTGTTTGCGATGCCGCTGCCGCTAGAATCACCGCAGGTGCAGACGCTGCATAATCCTCGCGATGATGCTCGCCTACACCAAATACATCAAGCCCAACCTGATCTGCTAAAACGATTTCCTCAACCACTTCCCTAATTCGCTGGGCATGGCTTATCACCTCGCCGGTTTGGACATCCGGCGTAGTTTCCACAAACGTGCTAATACCTATTTCCACTAAAAAACCCCCTAACTGACTTTCGCAGTCAGCATTATCTAATTCCTTTTTATCATTTATTTTGCGTTTGTTCCAAGAAAATAGCCTGAACACCTTATTTTAATATGTAATATGTTGAAAAAATGGTTAATCTATTAGGAAAAGCGTGCTTGGGGAGAGTCTTCATGGATAAAACTTATAATAAGAAGGTATCGCTTTATGCTGTCCGGGAGCAAATACATAGAGGAGTTGAAAGAGTACCGCATTTAACGCCTGAATCCGTCGGATTGGGTGTCTTGCTGGCATTAATCGGCGGATTCTTGGATGCTTATACGTATGTGAGCAGAGATGGGGTTTTTGCAACTTCCCAAACCGGCAATCTTGTATTGTTGGGAGTTGAGGTTTCAAAAGGAAATTGGGACCAAGGTTTGAGGCATATACCTCCTATTTTGGCGTTTGTAATCGGGGTTGTAGTTGCTCAAAGCTTGAAACAACCGTTTATTACGAGGAAGTTTCCCCATCCCGCCCGATCGGTGCTTTTCTTGGAAAGTCTTGTCCTTTTGTTTGTCGGAGCCCTGCCAGCGGCCGTGCCGAATACGTTTGTGGTTATAACGATTGCGTTCGTGTCTTCCGTTCAAATTTCGTCGTTTCGGACTTTGGTTAAGTGGCCCTATAATTCTGCGATGGTGACTGGTAATTTGCGTACGGCGGCCGAAGCAGCCTATACCGCTTTTGTACTTCGCAACCGCCAAGGCATCCAGCAATTTTTCGATTTTAGCGTTGTGATCGTTTCATTTTTAGTGGGGGCGTTACTGGGAACCCTGTTCACCCAACATTTTGGAACAAAAGCGATTTGGTTTGTGTCGGGGATATTGATTTGCGCGTTAATGGTGTTGAATGCGAATCCGAGGACTCTGTTGAATAAGGGGTAGAAGTCCTCTATTGGACATTTTGGCGATTGCCTCTTCTTGTTTTGTCCTTTAGATGCGCCCTATTGGACATTTTGGTGAACGCCCTTTCTAATTTTGTCCTTTAGTGGTCTTCTGTCAAGAAAGTGGACAGTAAAATTTGAGACTTTTAGAAATAAAACTACTACCGCACTTCGTTTGGTACGGTATTAGAAATGATCAGTCGAAAAGCATGACTGCTCATTTCCTAACACCAAATGGCTAT
>NZ_JAGYPF010000004.1:0-44032 GCF_018343535.1 Neobacillus rhizophilus | reverse complement strand
TGGTCTTCTGTCAAGAAAGTGGACAGTAAAATTTGAGACTTTTAGAAATAAAACTACTACCGCACTTCGTTTGGTACGGTATTAGAAATGATCAGTCGAAAAGCATGACTGCTCATTTCCTAACACCAAATGGCTATATTATGAGGTATATGCAACTTCATCTTGCCGGTGGTTTCTCTCAAATTGATTCGGTGATTTGTGCCCTAAAGTAGAGTGTTTACGCTTTTCATTATAAAAACTACTAATATAATGATTAATAGCTTTTACGGCTTCAGCCCTGGTCTTAAAGCGTCTTCTGTAGATCAAATCTTTCTTGATCGTGGCATGAAAAGACTCAATACATGCATTGTCGTAAGGATCGCCCCTCCTGCTCATACTGATATGCATGTTTTTCCCTTTCAGGATGTCGATATAATCATTTGAACAATACTGGGACCCACGGTCCGAATGATGGATTAACCCTTCACTAGGCTGCCTTGTAACAATCGCCATATTCAATGCTTGTATGGATAGCTCTTTTTTCATATGTGAAGCCATACTCCAGCCTACGATTTTTCTTGAGAATAGATCCATAACGGATGATAAATAAACCCAGCCCTCAATCGTCCAAATGTACGTAATGTCAGTTACCCATGCTCGGTTGGGCTCTTCAACATTAAATTGGCGATTAAGCAGGTTAGGATAGATGTGTAAATCATGATTGGAATTAGTGGTAACGACAAACTTTTCTTTTGGTGTAGCTGTTAAACCCATCTCTTTCATCATACGGGCAACCGTCTTTTGAGAAATGGTATAACCCCACTCCACCAAGTCGGCATGGACCCTGGGACTCCCATACGTACCAAAGCTCTCGTGAAATGATTTACTTATTTTTTGCTTGATTTCTTTACGGTAAGCATCTTTCTCAGATTGAGGTTTATTCTGGATCCTTAGCCATTTATAATAGCCACTTGATGATACTTTCAGAACTTTGCACATCTTCGCCACGGCGTGCTCATCAGAGTGGGCTTGAATGAAGATATATATTACGCTTGGTTTTTCGTGAAGATGTGCATGGCCTTTTTTAGGATTTCGTTTTCCTCTTTCAATTTTTGTATCTCTTTTTCGTGTTGCTTTTTCAGTTTTTCAAGTTCTGTGGGTGTAAGATAGTTTTCTCCAGGTTTCCCAAGGGTTGTTTTCGCCCTGTAAGCTGCCACCCATCGACTAACAGTTTTAGGGGAGAGCTCGAGCTCAAAAGCTACCTGGGAGGCTTTTCTCCCCTCCTCAACGATTAACTTTGCAACATACTCTTTATACTCTTGAGAATGATGTTGACCCATGTGAACACGTCCTTTTAAATGATGATTGTATTATAAACTAAATCTCATTTTTACGTGTCCACTTTTTAGACTAACCTCATTAGAACCCTTCTATTGGACATTTTGGCGACTGCCACCCCTCGTTTTGTCTTTTAAAAGCCTTCTATAAAGCGTCAGAATCAAAGTCCAAAGCACAGTCTGAATCCGAACAAATGGGGTTGTTTTAAAAATTACAAATAGGGTGCCAACAAATGACACCCTTATTTTGCATTTGTGGTTATAATTCCTTACAAAACCGGCACCTTCGAACAGCTTTTAATGAACTCCACAAATAAATTATTCATCACTGAATCGGTACTCGCCATAGATTCCGGATGCCACTGTACTCCTAAAGTAAATGTGGTTGGATGAATATACTCTACTGCTTCAATAATTCCGTCAGATGCCGTCGCAACCACACGTAAATCGGCAGCGACCGTATCCAAAGCTTGATGATGAAGGCTATTAACTCTTACCCGTTCAGAACCAATCATATCAAATAATTTACTATTATTTGAGATATTCACCCAATGACTATCCCTGCTCCTATCAATCTTTTGCGTATGTTGAATTGGCTCTTTGACTTGACTCGGGATATCCTGTATTAATGTTCCACCTAAGGCTACATTTAATATTTGGACTCCTCGGCAAATTGCAAGCAGTGGAATATTATTCTCTATTGCATATTTTGCAATGGCTATTTCAGTCAAATCCCGTTCTGGAGTGGTCGGCCCTAAACGGCGATGAGGGTCTTGTCCATAATACTTTGGATCGACGTCCTCTCCACCGCTAAGGACGATTCCATCACATAGTCCTAGAGTTTCAACAGCCAATTCAGGATTTATAAAAGGAAGTACAATCGGGATTCCTCCATTTGCCGCTATGCTTTTATGATAATCATGATGTACATAAACACCTTCCATATATTCGTTGTGGTTAACGTAGGCACCTGTTATGCCGATAATTGGTTTCTTATGCATTTTCATCCCCCTCGTATGTAGCAACACTAAAAACCACCATTTTTTCAAATGATGGCATTATTCAAAATATATCATAAAAAAGTTTTAAAGAAACTAGAAAAAGATTCATATTAAACTTCTACTAATAGACTTTTATTGCTATCCGCAAAACGTAACTGATTTTCCAATGAAGCTATTCCACAATCGTAATAATTGGTGGTTTTTTTAAGAATCTCATTAAATTCGGTCCATCTTCTTCAGCCGCCTTTGCCTCAGGACTGGCCAATGCTTGTGTTAATGTGTCTACACTCTCAAACTCAAGCTCAGTAATTAAATACAAATTTAAATCAGTATTTTGAGTCTGCAGGACGTAGCGAACCGATTCCCGCAAAATGTTAGGAATCTTCTTTCCTAATGGAACATGAACATTAAAATAATGTTGATCAAATGCTTCCTTATCAATCGGTTGTTCATACATAATAATCATTTTGGCCATAAAAACTCCCCCTTATATATTGCAAGGTCAATATATTTCGGTTTTTCTCTTAAAATACCTTTTTTGATATGAATAAATGCCCGAATGAAAATAATCGTAATTTTTTAAATAATAGTTCCATAATCTTAGTTTAGTTACCATTGGTTGATTTTCAGACTAAAAATTCAATTCGGGGTGATAGAATGGATAAAAAGTTTGACGTAATTATTACTGGAGCAAGATGTGCAGGCTCCTCTTTAGCTATTTATCTAGCAAAGGAAGGTTTTCAAGTATTGTTAATTGATCGGTCTTCTTTCCCTAGTGATACTCTATCCACTCATACCTTTTTCAATAATACCACCGCGCTTTTCCGCGAAATGGGTGTGCTTGAAAAGTTATTGGAAACCAATGCGCCTCCGGTTAAAGATATAAAGTTTCAGTTCGAGGATACCACGATTGAAGGGAAAATACCTGAAGTTCTTGGAGAGGAAAATTGTTATTGTATAAGGAGAACATTTCTGGATCATACTCTCTTTGAACACGCTAAATCTCTAAAGGGCGTGACTGTTTTAGAAGGATTTCGGGTAACGGACATCATCCTCCAAAATGGAGCAATAGTTGGTATCAAAGGGACTGATTCTAATGGCCTTGATCAAGAATTTATTGCCGATATCATTGTTGGTGCCGATGGAAGAAACTCAACCATCCGCAGGCTTACTGACAGCAAGCAGAAATTGCGTGTGCCCGCAAAAGTAGGCATTTATTATGGGTATTTCAGAAACTTTAACAACGATCTTGTACCGAAATTTGAAGTCCACAAGGTAAAAGACAACACGGCGATTCTCTTTCCTACAAATGATGACCTATGTACCGTTGTTGGAATATTCCCATTAGACAACAAAGCTTTCATTCAGAACTTGAAGAATAAACCGGAAGAAAGTCTTCGCAGCCTATTAACGGAAGGTTTTCCAAACACCACTATCGGTTCCCGGCTGAAGCAGGCCACCCTTGTTGAACCGATTAAAGGGATTCTAGGCTATGAAAACTTCTGGTATACCGGGATGGGAAATGGCTGGGCGCTGGTTGGGGATGCGGTTTGTTTTAAAGACCCAAGCATGGCACAAGGGATCCATGATGCGGTATATGGCGCAAAAATACTTTCTGGAATTCTAGTAAAATATAAAAATAAATATCAACAATGGCCAATAATATCTGAGGAGTATCAAAAGTCACTGGAAGATGAGTTTATGGTCCGTTTTTATATGGGCTGCGAAATATCCAAAAATGAACGGATTTCTGAGCAGCAAGACGCTATCAATAAGCTGATTAGCGCTCACCCTAAAGCTGTTGAGAAATTTCTAGGAATCTACAACTATGCAAACGAACCGGCTGATTTGGAAAAAGAACTAATGGGCATTATGGGTGAAAATACTTAATCATCAAAAAAGAGATTTATTACTTCGGAAAATTATTAATAGGGCGAATTGCAGCCCCCTAATTAATCATTGGGGGCCTGCTCTCTTGATATTTATACTAAAAATCCCCTTAACTGTTTCTGTTTTCTGGACAATTCGTCAACGATTTGTTCGTACTCATGTAACCTCGTTCCTAGACTTTGCTTTCTCTCGACAATCATTCTCCTCACCTCATCTGGATTCGGTCCCCCATGAATGCTTCTTATCCTAACAAAATACTCTGGAGAAATAATGTTTTTCCATTCATCCTCAGTAAGGGATACATCGACGAATTCTTGCAGCATCGAGTTAATCTCATCAATCTTCCAATCATTTAATTCTTTTTGTCCCTTACATGTTTTATTGGCAATTGCGCTTGCAACCGAATGCGCCTTCCTGAAGGAGATATTATATTTCCTCGTTAATGTATCGGCCAGCTCCGTAATCGTGATGCAGGATTTTTCGGACATTTCCTTTAAATGACTCTTATTAACTTGAAGTGTCAATATCACAGCATACATCAGCTTCATCACGCGGTTAGCTTTCGAAAAGGCCTTGTATAAATGCGGCTGCAGATCATCCTCTGTATCAACGATATCCCCAAATGGCGTATTGTGAATCATTTGGATGGCGGCCAACGCCTCACCAACAGAGCTGCTAGCAAGCGACCGTGAATGTTCAACTGATACCGGATTCCGCTTCTGAGGCATAATGCTGCTGACTTGAACATACGGGTCTGCTACCCTAAACGCGCCAAATTCCCTCGTTACATATAATAAGAAATCCTGAATCCATCTACCGGTATTCACCATACAAGTCATGATGGCGGTTGCTGTTTCCAATAAATAATCCGCTCCGGCGATGGAATCATAAGAATTCTCAATAACTCTATCAAACCCCAACAGCTCTGCCGTCCGCGTCCGGCTGATGGGAAAGCCCGTCGTGGCTAATGCCGCCGCTCCAAGCGGTGATTGGTTTACTGTTTCAAAGGCAGACCATAATCTCTTTAAATCCCGCTGTAAGACATCATATATTGCCAAAAAATAATGCCCTAACGTCGTTGGCTGTGCTGGCTGTGTATGCGTATAGGCCGTCATATAGGTTTCCGCATGACGCTCCGATTGCTCCAATATTGCTTCACTCAATCGATACCCATTCCCTATCAGCTGTAAAAGATGCTTCCTCAGCACCAAACGGTACATGGCTACCCCCATGTCATTTCTGCTTCGGCCGATATGGATTTTCCCTGCCAGATCATTCCCGATCTCCTCTCCAATTTTTGCCTCCATCATGAAAAATAAATCTTCATATTGAGGGTCATATGGAATTTCCGTAATATCCGTTTTTGCAACTTTTTCAATTCCCACCAGCATGATTTTGGCTTCGTCCCTTTTGATAATTTGCTGTTCCGAAAGCATAATCACATGTGCACGATGAATATCAAACATTGCCTCAAATAAAAAATCTCTTTGGTCATAAAATATTGGCTTTAACAGCTCTTCGATGTAGGTTTTACCCGGAAATGAAGTCCCTTCATTCTTGAGAAATTCATGATGCTTGTTCATATAGTCCACTCCGATTTTTTGGCTTTGATGGTCGAATCTTTTTCCACCAAACTGTCCCTGCAATACATATATACGGGATTTATTTTCTGACAGTGACATCTGATTACTTTATTGACATAAAAAACCGGAGCAAAAGTTGTTCATCACTTGTACATTAGAGAAATTTGGTTAGCAATATATTCAGAGCTATAATGAATTCCATCCTTAATCCACCAGATAATAATCCCCATTAATGAAGCTGTCAGGATATCAATTGAAACATAACTTTTCGGTAACTCTTTTTGTTTGTTGTTTCTTCTAGTTTCTATGAGGTTTTTTATAAGATTGAATAAATTGGTTTCAATACTTTTATTTTCAAATAAAATCGAAAAAAATTTCCGATTTTCATAGATGTAGTCAAAAAATCGAGCGAATGGCACGCGGATCTTCTTTTTTTGGACTAGACATTTTAAACTCCTTTATCGATTATAAATGCTTTCTTCAACAGATTGCCTTCAAATGTGAGGAAAAGTGCTGTAAAAATAGAAACCGCATCATCTGAATTAGCAAAGGAAAGTTAGATTGAATATAAGAAATGGCTTTACCAATAAAAAATGACTATCAAAATATCAATGATAGTCATTTTTCGTTACATATTTAATTTGCGATAGGTGACGGTAACCGTCCATTAAAAAGGTTTTTTATTGAGCCTTTAATTTTTCCATTTCAATTATTTTTTTCAGGTATCCATATTCCTTTGGGTCGAGAATGTCAATCTCCTGATTTGTCGCGAGGAGAATCTGGTCTCGGCACTTTGAAATTCGTTGAAGCATTGGGTATATAGTCAAACTTGATAGATTTACAAAATCATATAAGTCGTTTAAGCAAACGGGTAATTTATAGCCTTTATTGCTGCTGGAGATTAACAACCCGCTATCGCGCAGTTTCGAAACAATGTTGGAACGGAAATAATGCTGATTCATTTTCACATCTCGAATGGCATTCAAATTATCGAGAATTTCTTGAGTATAGACGTATTCATCGGGATTTTCCTTCAAATTGAATAAAAGGAACTTTAAAAAATCGATTCGGAGCCTTTCGTCCTCTTCCTCACTTTTGCGATGATTTTCGATATATTGATAGGAGGAATTGACGGCTTGTTTGATGATTACTTCGTTGTATCGGGAGTCGGCGGGGTCTGTTTTGTAATCATAAAGAAAATGTCGGTAATCCAAAGGCAGTAGATTAATTGCGGCAATTTTATGTTTAATCATTTTTAACAATGAATGGGAATGGACGGAATACGAACTACGGTCGTAGCTTGTGCCCAACGTCTCCGCCATTAAGCCGGCCAATTGAAGCAGGATATCAGACTGGCTGTTATTGAACCCAAAAGAAGAATAATTAAATAAATCTGGAATACTCCTTGTCATGATGTATTTTTTAAATTCCTGCAAAAATTTCTTCCCCTCAGCTTCATCCGCCACAAGATCAAGCTGATCAAAGGTTCTATTTAAGTCCTCATATACCATCCGATTTACATATTTAATAAAAGGTGTTTGATGCATGATGCCGCTGTCTTCTCTTACCTTCCGCTTATCAATGACGTACGCATATATGCTAAAAGGCAAATCCTTAATATCCTGCAAAAGCTTGGATCTTTGGGCATCATCCATAGGCGCTGCTTCTGACGGAAAATAGTTCTGAAGCTGTCGTTCTAAGTTTTCTTTTTCAGATTCTTTAACAAGTATGGATACGATGATAAAGTGGGTCGAATAGTCGTGGTTGTCAAAATTAAATCCATAATTTCCAAATTCATCAAGAAACGCAAATTGTAACTCGTTCAACTTTCCCACCTCACCATATAAAGGAATTTACCTAATTATTTCAACAAAACGTTTGGAAACCCTTTAAAAAGTTATCTTTTTCCTTAGCAAAAAAATAAAGCAGGAATACCCGCTTTATTCTGCAAATAATATTTTGATTTCGTTTTCCGCTTCGACCATTCTTCCGTATTTGTAGCCTTCGATCAAAAGATGTTTTTCATGGGCATCCAGGGACCGGCACCATTTTGTTTCAAGGTACATAATGACTTCGTTGTACAGTATGTATGGGTATTCACATGGTTCATTCATAAACGTTCACCCCTTCCTAAAAAATCTCCTCATTCTAAGTTTTGACCGTTTAGTGATTTAAAAGACTTAATTTCTAATATAAATAAATGAGAAAGGAGTGATTTTTTGAATCCCAATGATCCTTTTATAAAAATAAAACCATACCTAACAACACATAGTTTATTTCCCGAAAATCAGGAGGCACCGATCCATTTTCTTGAAAACAGTGAAACCCCAACCGGATTAACCTATCGAAGAAATCACTTTCCATTTCCTGCCCTTTCCACCAAATCGTACTATCTAACCATCACAGGCTCAGTGAAAAATCCCATTTCCATCCCATACAATCAAATCATTACAATGCCATCTCGGACAGTAACTTCTGTCCTGGAGTGTTCAGGAAACAAACGAGCCCACTTCGAACCAAAAGTGTTTGGGGAGCAATGGAATGATGGGGCTATTAGTCAAGGAACATGGAAAGGGGTGCCCCTTTTCTATCTGCTGCAGATTGCCGGGATACAAGATAGTGCCCGTGAAGTGGTCTTTGAGGGTAATGATTCTGGAGTCAAGAAAGGTCAGCACGTTCATTTCGCAAGAAGCCTTCCGCTCAAAAAAGCAATGGAACATGATTGTATAGTCGCCTGGGAACATAACCATAAACCGATCAGCTCAAAACATGGTTTTCCTTTTCGTTTAATCGTTCCTGGCTGGTACGGAATGGCGTCAGTCAAGTGGTTAAAGACCATTCGTGTGGTGGACCATCCATTTACCGGGCCATTCCAGACTGATGATTATGTTTATTATCCCCACAAAAACAATAATGAAGAGGCCGTCCCTGTGACAGTGAGCCATGTCAATTCGATTATTCAGCAGCCGCGTGACCGGCAAATCTTGCAGTCTGGCCAGCATGAAATAAAGGGTCTAGCTTGGACTGGCGAAGGTGTGGTTACATTCGTTGAAGTCAGTTTGGATGATAGTGAAACATGGAAGCCGGCCAATCTCCATGGCCAGCCCCTTCAATATCAATGGATTATGTGGTCATATTCTTTTTTATTTGAAAAAAATCGAGAATACTCCATCAAGGTCCGAGCCTATGATTCAAACGGCCATTTCCAACCTGAGATAGCTTTCTGGAACTGGAAGGGATATGGGTACAATGCGGTGTCACAGATAAAAATAAAGATAGAATAATGCTTCATAGGGACGGTTCTTCTGCTTCAGAAACAAAAGAACCGTCCCAGCGTTTCACAAGCTTTCAATAAAGCTTTTTAGTACATGTACTGATATTACGCAATCGTTTAGGGAGGACCATTCTTTTGGATTGTGGCTGATTCCGTCCTTGCTTCTTACAAAAATCATGCCGACTGGGATCTCCTCTCCTAAAACCATCGAATCATGTCCGGCACCGCTTGGTAATCTCATTTGCTCAATTTGATTTTCTAGAAATGCTTTTTCCAGCTTCTTTTGAATACTTTCATCAATCGGTACAGGCTTGACAGAAGTGTTTACCTTAATCGATACCTCCATCCCTCGTGTTTGAGCAATGGAATTTGCTTTTTCCGTAACAAGCGAGACGAGTTCATCACGGGTATTCTCATAAATATCCCGGATATCAGCAAACAAGGAGACCTCTCCTGGGATGACGTTTACCCCATTTGGATGAACAGAAAGCTTACCAACCGTTGCAACAGCAGTAGAGCTTACTTTTTCGGGTAATGTCTCCACCGCAACCACAAATTCACCTGCAGCAACTAGCGCGTCCTTCCGGTCATTCATCGGTGTATTTCCGGCGTGGCCCGCTTTACCTGAAAAAATAATTTCTAGCCAGCACGGCCCGGCTATTCCGCTAACAATGCCAACAGGGAGCCCCGCCTTTTCAAGTCGCTTTCCTTGTTCAATATGTACCTCAACAAATAATCCAATGTCCTTCTTGTGGCTTGAAGCCTTTTTCAAGTCGTCGAGACTTGTCCCGTATTTTTCAAGTACCTCTTCAAATGAATCCCCATTAAAATCAGTCAATTGAAGCTGTTTTTCGAGATCAATCGTTCCCATCAAGCTCATACTTCCTGTTAAACTGCCATTAAACCGAGCTCCCTCTTCATCTGAAAAAATGACAACTTCAAATGGACGCTGCGGACGATATCCCGTGTACTTCCACGCCTCAACCACCTCAAGAGCAGCTAATACGCCCAGTGGGCCGTCAAAATTCCCGCCATTAGGTACACTATCAACATGGGAACCTGAAGCAACTGCTGGTATAGAATCGGCTAATCCCGATAACCTTCCGAATACATTGCCTGCCCCGTCCTCCCAAACCTTTAAACCGGCGTCTTTCATCCATACTTTCACTTGTTCTTTTGCTAGCTTTTCCTCTGCCGAAAAACCAGGGCGATTGACGCCACCGTCAGCAGTAGCACCAATTTCCGAAAGCATGGCCAATCTATGCCCTAATCGTTCCCCATTTACACCCGAGTGATTAAGCGCGGAATCATAGTCTTTTAAAAGTTTTGATATAAGGTTTTCTTTTGACATACAAACCCTCCTATACATATTTCTTATTGGTCCCCACTATCTTCCTAGGGTTTCCTTTACATCGTTAAGCGTTGGAAGAGGTGCCATAGCACCCTTTTTGAAAACAGCTAATCCTCCGGAGGGACTTCCAAATATCCCAATCACAATATCCACTTTATGTATAACTCTCTTAAATTTTACCAAAATTTTTGTGGATATGATAAACAATAAAAAAAGACCTAAACGGTCGATGGGAAGGACAAACTCCTCATGATGGCTCATTTTGAGTCTTGCCTGATCTAATCAGTAACACCCTAAAATATGCATTTTTTAAAATAAGGCAAAACTCCTATCCTTCACCTAACAAAACATAGTTCGATAGAATCCCTCTATTATTTTATTTAGAACAAAAGATTCAATTTTCCAAATTTACTAACTTTTTCCTAAACTTCCAGTTCATTTTCTATTATTATCTTATTAGAGTCCCGAAAGATTTGTTAAATATAAATGAAAAATCCGGGATTACATAATTATTAGGGGGAAGTGTTGAATGAGAAAATTTACAAAGTTGGTCGTTCCGACTGCAATGGCTCTTACCATGGCGGTGTCTTCTACCGCCCTTGCAGAGCCGCAATCCAATCCAAACGGACCATATGTTGAAAATGAGCAAAACATCTCACTCTCAAGTTACATGTCCAATGAAGAACTGGCAAAAACTCTTCAAAAATTGGAAGCATCCTCGAAAGGAAAAATGAAGCTGGAAATTGCCGGATACTCCAATTTGGCACCAGATGGCTACCAAACAGAGACTGAAAAAGGCTATCCATTGTATGTGGTGAAATTTGGGGACTCAGACCCAAGTAAGAAACGAATTCTTATCACCACGCAAATTCACGGCAACGAACAAATCGGAACCGAAGCAGCGATTGATATTATCCAAAGACTATCAAGCAACGCCAAGGAAGTAAATGAAATACTAGATAAGGTCTCCATTTGGATTATGCCACGGATCAACCCGGAAGGTGCCGATAACCAATTTGAAGGAAAATGGTATCCGACCCGCTACACCCATCAAACGTGGCTCCCAGAAAAAATAGGCCTGCCATCCGATACAAAAGCACCTTGGTACTACAATGCTCTAGGCAGTGAACGGGCCCAGAATAATAATGGTACAGTAGTATACGGTATTCCAGGTTATGATCAAAACCGTGACTACAATCCAAATTTAGATTTTAGAGTTGAAAATCAAGACCCGGCCGAGTTCACCAAGTTTTTAAACAGCAAGGCAACAAATAACAGCAACAATGGAGGATTTTTTGTCACCGCTGAGGCCCGAACTGTTTCCTCCGTCTTTAAAGAGTTTAAACCAGATGTATACGTTGATGTTCATCACCGCGGTTTCAATACTGTTTCCGATGAAGATAAGCGTTCCGTTCCGGTGCAAATTGCGGCAGTGGTAGCTGATCCATATACAGATCCTTTCTCAGGGAAACACTATGAAGTGGACGAAGATGTCCTGAAGCTGGGCAAGCAGGTAAATGCCCTTTCTTATCTGGCATTGCAACGTGGCTTTTCCCATTTTGGAGCCATTCAAAAATATCCGGATGTAAACTTGCCTGGAACGGCTCTAGGGGCATTCGCTTTAAATGACACTGCGATTATGTTGATTGAACTTAAAGGCCAGAGCCAAACTCTTGGACAAAAGCAGTCCGGGATGTTGAAGGAAACCGTAAAAGCGCCATTATATGAGGTCTTTAAAGGGCTAGCAGACGGTTCTATAAACAATGTTGACACTAAAATTTATGACGATGTTCCGGAATCCTCGAACAGAATTAGTGACCCAACAACCAGGGATAATGATATGGCGTTCTAATCATTTCTATTAATCTCTGGAAAAATGAGAAAAAACCGCAGATCAGTTCACTGTGAATCTGCGGTTTTTCCTTTTAAAATTAATCCCCAAAAAAGATCATTCTCTATTGTTTACTACCATATTAAAATTACACTATATTTAAATGCCTTTCTTCGAATCAACCGCCATGATTGGTTTGACACTAGGCATGTTGGCGATATAAACCCCCATCAGTACTAATATGCCCCCTAAAATTTGCGACAGCATAATCCGATTCCCCAATATAAAATGCGAAGCAAGAATGGCAACAAACGGCTGAATATTCATGAACATGGAAGCCGTTCCTGCTCCCACCTTAGCCACCCCGCTATTCCACCAAAAACCGGCCATTCCTTGGGCAAATATCGCTGCAAAAATTAGCAACGACCACATGAAGACAGAATGACTGATGGCAGTCCCGCTCACCAATCCTTCCACCCCGGCAGCAGGAATCATCAGGACACTCCCTAAAACAGTTGCGTAAACCGTAACGACAAAAGATGGCATTGTTTGGGATAAACCGCGGATAAATAAAATACTGATCGACAAACAAAGCATTGCTATAAAAATATTAAAATCTCCCCAAGAGATTCCGAGTGTACCTCCGGCAACTCCAATAATTGAAAAAACACCAATCAAACTGATCATAGCCCCTAAAGATTTTTTAGCTGTTAATTTCACCTTAAAAATAATCCGTTCGAGGATAATTGTCGCAATTGGTGCCAGCGAAATGATTAATGACGCATTGGCAGGTGTGGTATGTTTCAGACCGGTAAAATAAAACGTCTGGTTTAAAAGCGTACCAAAAATTCCAACACCAACAAGATATCTCCATTCCGAGGTTGTTGGGCGCTTTATACCCTTATAAAAGAGTGCGACAATGATGAGAAAAAGGGATGTAATGCAAATCCGAACAGTTGATAAGAAAACAGGGGAAAACCCTTGAAGTAAATAAGCGCTAATGGGATAATTACAGCCCCAAAAGACAGAGACTAAAAACAAGCTGATAAAAGCTTTATTTTGGCCGACATTCATAAGGATGTACACGAACCTTTCCAATTTACTATAATCATGTTATCCATTATAGCATGGTGTTTCGTGACACGAAACGTATTTTTATTGCTAGAATTCAATATTTTTACATTAAAAAAGGGAATCTTACCATAAGTAAAATTCCCAACTTTATACCTTAATTGTTCGGTTTTCTGTATAGCCTTCATATTCTCCGGCGATTAATTTGCCAGGTTTACGATGCGTCCTTCCAAACTTGGACTGACTGTTTTTCCTTCTTGGGCGGTAACATATTCAGTAAAGGTTTCCCAGTCTACATATCCCGGCTCGCTGACACGGCCTTCACTGTACGCTTTCGCGAATACGGTAAAACCGTCTCCGCCTTTTGCGGTGAAGGTGTTCGTTGCAACCACGTATGTTTTACTATCAACAAGAGGTACATAATTAACACCATCTTCTTTTACCTCTACTGATTTCACCCTTTGCCCGACTACTTGATTGCTGTTATAGGCAAATTTTATACCGGATACTTGCAGGAACCCGCCAAATGCTTTCGGTGCGTCCTTTACGCTTATTTCCAGAGCCTCTTTAATTTCTGCACCAGTTAATTTCATGATGCCCAGCGAATTTCCAAACGGCATGATTTCGAGAACCTTTGCTAAGGTAATATCCCCTGCCAGCACTGAGGTCCGGATTCCGCCGCCATTTTGGAAAGCAATAACGGTATCCGGATTGATTGTTTTTGCTTTTGCCAGCATACCATCGGTAATCAGGTTACCTAGATTGGTTTCACCAGTTCGTGCAGGCGGATTGCCGCCGATTAAGTCAACGGTTGTTTTTCCAATCACGGTATTTTGCATTTCTACTACAGCTGGTTTGTATTTCGTTTCGAGTATTTGTGCGGCCACCGGATCATTAGGGATGACATAAGCGTTGTTCACTTGTTGATCAAGGTCAATTAGCTTGCCCCCAAAGCTAACAACTTTTCCATTTTTATCAAATTGAACATCCAATGTACCCAAAAATTTGCTGTATTCATTGGCCTGGACAATGACCGTCGGTTCCTTGCCGGCTTCTACCATTACCGGTTGGTCCAGTTTAGTATGGGTATGGCCGCCGACGATGATGTCAATCCCGTCAACTTCCTTTGCTAAAGTGAGGTCGTTATCCCCGCCGCCATCATCGTATCCGATATGAGTCAGCGCTATAATTTTGTTGACGCCTTTTTCTTTGAACGATTTGACTGCTTGTTTTGCTTCTTCTAGATAATTTTGAAAAACCACATCAGGGCCTGGGCTGGAGATGTCCACGGTTTCGGCAGTCGTCAATCCAAAAATCCCAATTCTCTCGCCGTTTACCTTTTTAATTATGCCATTGTAAATTTCCCCATTGTGCTTGGGATTGTTTTTTATTTCATCATTAAAATACCGGTTGATATTTCCATCTTTCTTGAAGTCGACATTGGCGCTGACAAATGGAAATCCCGCCCCTTCCACAAAATTCGCCAAGGTGGCTGTCCCTTTGTCAAATTCATGGTTGCCAAATGTCATCGCGTCATAGCCCGCAAGATTCATAAACTCTAGATCCGCCAGACCCTCATACTTGTTAAAATAAAGTGTCCCGCTAAAAACATCCCCTGCATCCAATAAAAGTGAACTTGGATGTGCTTCGCGCACTTGTTTAATAGCGGTTATCCTTCTTGCAATATTGTCTAAATGTGCATGGGTATCATTGGTGTGCATGATAGTCAACGTATAGCTGCTTTTGTCTTTATTATGTAGAGCAGATTCATAGGAGGCATTAGCTTGTGCTTTTGCCGGCGGTACGGGAAGTTCTTTAGGGGCTGCAAGAGCAGCAGTGGCGGTTGTCATCATGGCGGCGGCAGTTAATACCGAGAAAAACTTGCGGTAAAGCGTTTTTTGAACTTTCATCCAATCCCCTCTTTACATTTAAATTTTCACCTGGTGTATGAATACATACGTCATTTCTATTTTAGCAAATTTTTCTAGGGATTTCCCTCCTTTTGCGGATATGACTGAAATTAAATCCAAAAATGCGAGAACTATTTTTAAATTCTCGCATTTCTTTAGTTACGAACCCAAAGCAATTCTTTGGTTGATTCGTTGCACAATGGCATCCACAAACTTCTTGCATCGCTCTAAGTCCTTTGCCTGCGGAATCACTTCAATTTTAAGAGTGGCCGCCAAGTTAGTCTGAACATAAAGCATATCCCTAAATTCATCAACTGCCCCGCAATATCTTGGGTACCCGCTGTCGCCAGTTCCTGCCGCCCCCGTAATCATGCTGCTGACCTCCAAAGTTTCAAAAGCGCGGTACAGTTCCATCATTTCGTATGGGATTTCCCCATTTCCCCACGTATAGGTTCCAACCACGACTGCATCAAACCCCGCTAATTCCCAAACTGGAAATTGGTCGACACGAAACAGGGCTGTATCTCTATTTTTCTGTAAAAATAAACTCCACAGCAAATAGGCTAACTCCTCCGTATTCCCTGTTTTTGATGCATAGACGATGGCTATTTTCATAACTCATCGAACCCATTTGATTGGGTGACCTTAGAATAGGTCCGCGGCTTCTGCTCGAAGAAATCGGATTTTGTTCCGTTCAGCATTTCATCACTAAACACATGAATCCAAGGCATCGGATTGTTCCTTTCCTTATATAAATTCTGCAATCCAAGCTGTCGAAGGCGCTTATTTGCAAGATATTCTGTATATTCCTCATACTCTCTTAAATCGATACCGTCAATTTCCTTTAAGATAAAGGACGCCCATTCCTTTTCCAGTTCAACGGCTTGTCCAATGGTCTGATATACATAATCCAGATTCTCCTGAGTGTACAGCTCTGGATTCTCTGTTAACAAAATCCGTATAAATTGGGCCATGAAGTACGCATGCTGCATTTCATCCCGCTGGATATAGCTAATCATCGTACTGGTTTTCAGCATTTTCTGCTCCCGAGCAAGATGATAGAAAAAGGCAAAGCCCGCATAAAAATAGATCCCCTCGAGGTTAATTGAGTTTACACCTAATTCAAATAAATGTTGCGCTGTGGGCTTTTCGCGAAATCGTTCATATGCATCTAAAATCAGTTGGTTCCGTTTTTGTACAATCTGGTCACTTTTCGCTTGATTAAACCGCTCATTTTGTTCACTTAACGGCACAAGGGAGCTCAGTATATATGAGTAGGATTCATTATGGACCGCCTCCTGTTGGGCAATCACTGCAAAAATCGCTTTAAAGCTGGAATCGGTCACATAATCCATTACTTGTGTCATCGTCGGTGTTTGCAGGCTGTCCAGCGATGCAAGCTGGGTATTGATTCGCAAAAATACATCTTTTTCAATGTCACTAAGCAGGTCCCACTGTTTTATGTCATCCTGCATATTAATCTCTTGCGCCTTCCAAAAATTTGACAATAACGTTTGATACAAATCGTACATCTGCGGATAGGCAATATCGTTCCAATTGAGCAGCCCCGATGACTGCCCGTTGATAATACCTGTTGATTTATTTGGAAACTCCGGGTTCAGCAGTTTTATTTTTTTCAAAAGGTTCATGGTTCCTCCTATCAGCTATGGCAAGCTTCGCATTCCTCGATTTCCGTTTGCGATGTGCTTCTAACATAGTACGTCGTCTTTAAACCCTGCCGCCACGCTTCTAGATGCAGGTTCAACAGTTCTTTCGCCTTGATATCATGCCGGACATAAAGATTAAAGCTAATCGCCTGGTCAATATGGCGAGCGCGGGCAGCATTTTGTTGAATGCTCCACTGCTGATCGAGCTCGTGCCTTGCCCGGCGGTAATAGATATACGTTCGATGGTTCAAATCTGGTGCTGTTACTTTAAATTTAAAGTTTTTCTTTTCCTCCGCGTATTCGACAGAGTAAATTGGGTCAATTCCATCGGTTGAACCACCAATCTTGGCCGTTGATGAATTTGGTGCGATAGCCATTAGCCAGCCATTCCGGAGACCGTATTGTGCGACCTCCCTTTTTAACTCCAGCCACCTATCAGACCGATACTTTTTCCGGACAAAATACTCGCCTGTCTGCCACTCCGAACCAAGGAACTTGCTGTAGGCTCCCTTCTCTCGGGCCAATTCCATTGAGGAACGGATGGTATAATAGGCTATCTCCTCATAAAGCTCATCCGCAAATTCAACGGCCGAATCAGATTCCCAGTGGATCCCCTTCAGCGCTAAAAGATGATGCCAACCAAACGTACCGAGACCGATAGCCCGGAATTTTTGATTCGTCATCTGCGCCTGTCCTACCGAAATGGTATTTAAATCAATGACATTATCCAGCATTCTGACCTGGATACGGACCAAACGCTCCATTACCTTAGCCGGCACCGCTTTTGCTAGATTGATAGATGATAGATTACACACCACGAAATCTCCAGGTTTACGAACAATAACTGCATTTCCATCCTGATCCTGGTATTCGTTAACAATTTTCGTCGCCGACATATTTTGCGTGATTTCCGTACAAAGGTTGCTGCAGAATATCGAGGTGCGGCCCTTTCCTAATAGATGTTTATTAGGATTTTGCCGGTTGACTTCATCCCGATAAAACATATATGGCGTGCCCGTTTCCAATTGCACCATCATGATTCGGGCCATAATATCCATAGCCCTATACGTTTTTCGCGGCAATAAAGGATGGTTAACAGCCTCTTTATATTTCTCCGTAAAGTATCTCCGGTCAATTTCATCGTAAAAATCCTCTAGTCCAAGTGGATTTCCATCGGCATCCTTCCAGCCCATCACCTGCTTCACTTGATGGGGACAAAAGGTATGCCACTCGCCGCTGCTTCTGCCAGTCCCATCGGTCTCTTGCAGTTTTTCCATAAAAAGATCGGGCACGCAGACACCTGTAAAAATATCATGTGCTTTCCGGCGTTCGTCCCCGTTGTTCGTTTTCAAATCCAGGAATCCGTTCATCAAGTCCTTATGGAATAAATCCAAATAAACGGAAATCGCCCCCTGACGCTGCCCTAATTGATCAACACTTACTGCGGTGTCATTAACTAGTTTGATCCATGGTACAACACCAGAGGAATTTCCCTTGAATTTCTTAATATCAGAACCCAGTGCCCGGACTTTTCCAAAGTAAATCCCAATCCCACCGCCATCTTTGCTTAACCTGGCAATATCCCAATTGTTTAAATAGATGCCATCAAGGGAATCGTCCACCGTATCAATGAAGCAGGATGAAAGCTGGCCAAAGCTTTTTCCGGCATTCGCCAAGGTAGGAGTGGCAACGGTCATGTATAAATTGCTCAGTGCCCAGTAGGCTTCCTTTACAAGCTTTAATCGATGGTCCTTGTCCTCATTTTTCATGATTGTCATGGCAATGATCATGAAACGTTCCTGCGGTAGTTCGAAAATGGTTCGATTATGGTCTCGGGCAAGGTAACGGTCTGCCAATAAGAATAACCCTATGTAATTAAATAACTCATCCCGCTCTGGGTTTATATCTGCTGCTAATTCATCCATTTCCTCTTTGGTATATACATTTAATAGGTCACTAGAATAAATCCCTATTCTCGTTAAATGTTGAATTAAGCCGTAAAAATCTCCGTATTTTAATGAAGAATCATACCCTCTGTTTTCCGATGCATTTATATAGAGTTCATACAGATATAACCGGGCAGCGATAAAAGTCCAATCTGGCTGGTCCATAGCAATTTGGTTTACTGCATATAATAACGCCTGCTGATTTGCCTCTTTTTTGGAAATATCAAGTTCCCTAATTTGTTTTTGCAGCTCTGTTGTATCGAGATTATATTTCTCCGAGACCTGCCTAATTGTTTCTAAAACTTCATGTAAATCTGATTTTTCCTGTGTGGTCATGGTTTTCCCCCTAAAAATAAAAAATCCGCTTCGGGGGGATCCGAGCGGATGAAACGAGCAAACAACAAAATAGAAAACGAAACCATGCCTTCTTTTTCTGTCGCCGTCGTTTCCTCTTCTCAATCCCCGAAGAAGTTGAAACATCTTAAGAAAGACAGGTCTCCTGACTTATGCATCACTCTACTCTGAGCCCTTCCCGTATAAGCACCTATTTTCATAAGCCTTCTTATACAGTGGTTTGCTCATTTCGTCAGCATTTACAGTTGCGGGGGCAGTTCCGGCATCACACCGGATTCCCTATTAAGCCGTGTTCGGCGTCTTCCTTTAAGGCTAACACAATATATAGTTTTTAGTTTTGCAAATAAAACAATATATAGAAAAACTAATATCAATATTAGTACAAGCTCATTTTTTGGTCAAGTATTATTTTCCATCAACAACAACATTTGGCTCTACTGAAATATCGATACTTGGCCGTAATGTCTGCGAAATAAAGCAAGCTTTCTCGGCCCGGACTGCAATCTCTAGCAATTTTTCTGGGGAGATCCCCGAGGCACTATTAATATAAAAAACTGGGCGATGGATAATTTGTTTAAACTTCAATTTGCCATCCTCCCTGTCAACTACACCCTCAGAAACAACCTCGAGTTTTTCTACCTCAATTTTTCGATTCCCCAGCATCGCCCCTAGTGTAATCATATAACAATTATTGGAAGAAGAAATAAGCAGCTCCTCTGGATTTGACCCGATTCCTGGACCCTCCATATCCGCCGGTGCCGAAACAGCAATATCCAGACCACCGTTTGTCTGAATATGCCCCTTCCCATTCCGATCTCCATGCCAGCTGCCATTTACTTTAAAGTAAAAACTTTCCATTTTGCAAATACCCCTTTATCATTTTTTATGAACCATCCTTATTAACCTTTCAACAAAATTTTCGAAACCCCTGCAAAAAATGACAAAAAGGAATCTTACATTTTTTAATGTAAAACTCCTCCATTCTTCACTCAATGTGTATGGTGATTATGATGGCGGCGGAACAATTGATTTGAATCCTCTGCCATGATCAAAATACCTAAGCCCATCTCCACAATCCCTACAATCAGAAAAATCGGTAATGTTTAGCGAGACATTCGTCGTAAAAAGTTATTAATTTAAAAGTTAACCTCATCCGCCTTTACAACGGCAATCTGATATTCAGGAGTTTTCACCCCTCTTAGGGTACTATTATGGTGATTTATTATTTGCTCGGCAGGATAAAATCCGTCAACAGTGGTATGACCGTCCTCAACTAATGTAACATCAAAACCTTGTGATATGGCCGCACGGCAAGTCGTATCAATGCAGAATTCCGTTCTCACTCCGACCACAACTAGGTTGGTCACACCTCGATTTTGCAACTCTTCTTGTAATTCCGTTTGATAAAAAGAATCCGCCGCCCGTTTGTGGATTACGATATCCTGTTCGCGCGGAGTGATACCGGGAGCAAACTGCCAAAATTGAGTCCCCCTTTCCAACAAATCTCCCTCCGGACCTTCAAACTGAATATAAACGATCGGGACATTTTCACTTTCTGCTTTAGCAATCATCTTTTGTATCACGGAAACCGTTTCATCCTTTTTATAGGTCCCCCAAATTGGACCTAACTGCACATCGATAACCAATAAAGCTGACTTTCCTGCTCCCATAAGAATTCATTCCCCTTTCGCAATTCTTTTGTCTTTTTTACATCCAACCGATTACTACATTTACATCATTTACCTTAATTTTCACACAAATTTGATAATAAAAAAACCGCAAATATCTCAAAAGAGATTTGCGGTTTTTTTGAGGTGGCTCCCTGAATGGCTTTTGACGACAAGTTACTAAATTTATTGACTGGTTCTGTCCTCATGAACCCTCTAAGAAGACACTTCCCTCCATTTACCTATTTCCCGTCCACAATTTCCTTCAATATCTCATACGATCGTTTTTGTTTTTCCACATCATATATATAAGACACTGCCATAAGTTCATCCACATTATATTTTTCCTGGAATGCTGATAATTGCTCCCGGACGGCCTCTTTACTTCCCAACATCGTCATTCTCGACATGGACATCACCATTTCCTTCTCCATTGGAGTCCAAATTTGATCCATATTTTCAACAGGTGGCTGCAATGGCATGCGGGAACCGCGAACAACGTTTAGGGAAAATTGTCGCATCGTAGTTGATAAGAAACTTGCTTCTTCGTCCGTTTCCGCAGCAACTACGTTTAAACAAACCATCATGTATGGTTTATCCAAATACTCTGACGGCTGGAATCGGCTGCGATATATCGAAATCGCCTCCTCCATAAATCTTGGCGCAAAGTGGGAGGCAAAAACATAAGGCAGACCCAGACTTGCAGCAAGATAAGCAGAATCCGTCGAGGAACCAAGAATATAAATAGGGATATTCGTTCCTGCTCCAGGATATGCCCGCACATAACCTTGCTGGTCTTCTGGTCCAAAATACGTTTGCAACGCTTTAACATCTTCAGGAAACGTAAAGACAGAATCATTTTTCGAACGTCTTAGTGCATTTGCTGTCATCATGTCTGTTCCAGGCGCGCGGCCGAGACCAAGTTCAACCCGCCCCGGATAAATGGTTGCCATTGTTCCAAATTGTTCAGCAACTACCAAAGGGGAGTGATTCGGGAGCATAATCCCGCCTGAGCCCACGCTAATTTCATTTGTATGTTCTAACGTATGTTTTATTAAAATGGCTGTTGCAGAACTAACCAGCGTCGGGGTATTGTGATGTTCGGCAATCCAATAGCGTTTATATCCCATTTTTTCAACTGACTGTGCTAAATCTATCATTTCATCAATCGCTTGTTTCGAATCCTGTCCTTCCCGAATTGGGGCAAGGTTTAATACGGAAACTGGTATATGAATATTTGTCATTATTTATAAGTCCTTTCTTTAAACAGATACACTACTATAGTAACAATGACAGTTTAGGAACAAAAATTAAATGCTTATACAAAAAGAAAAAGGTGCCGAACCATCCCGACACCCTTTACCTTCAAACTAATCGTTATTATTCTTCTGCTGTATTGATACATGCTTTGGAGGTTTCGGATAACCTGTTTTTCCTGAATCGTCTGGACCAGTCAAGGTATTTCTTTGATCCAAAACCTTTCCTGAATACACAATTGGATTCTTATCTGACATCATTTTTCACCTCTATTTTTTATAGGATTCAGGAAAGTTTAAACTTCATTTCCCTTTTCGCCATATTTCATTCTTCTCTCCGCTTCGCTCATCCGGTTTTGCGGCGGTTTGGTTTTATTGAGTGCCTTCTTTAATTCCACCGTTGCATCATTGTTTGTGTTATATTTTTCATCCATGAAAATCACTCCTTTACGTTCTTATTATGAACTGAATTGAAAGCTTCATTCTTCCAGACTAACGCAAAAAAGCCACCTAATCAGGATGGCTTAAAATTATAACTTCGCATTAAAAGACAATCGTCTTATTCTCATGGACAATAACCCGGTCATCTAAATGCCATTTGACCGCACGCGCTAAAACACTCCGCTCGATCGAACGACCGATTTTCTTTAGGTCCTCAACATTCGAACGGTGGTCAACCCGGGCAATATCCTGCTCGATAATTGGCCCCTCGTCCAAATCATTGGTCACATAATGGGAGGTGGCCCCGATTAATTTTACACCGCGGCCATATGCCCGTTCATATGGCCGAGCCCCAATAAAGGCTGGCAGGAACGAATGGTGGATGTTGATAATTTTATTCGGATTCGCGGCCACAAAGTTTGGCGTCAAAATTTGCATATAGCGGGCCAGCACGATGACATCAATGTCATGTTCTTTGAGGAGCTGCAGTTGCTTGGCCTCAACCTCCGCACGAATGTCTTTATTGGCAGGAATATAGTAAAACGGAATATTCAGTCCTTCGACCACATCCCTAGCCTCTTCATGATTACTGATGACAAGAGCGATGTCCGTCAACAAATCACCGCTTTGCCATTCCCATAAGAGTTCAAGCAAACAGTGCAATTCCTTTGACACAAAAATCGCCGTTCTTTTCACTTCAAAAACCGGTCTAAAGCTCCATTCCATTGAAAACTTCGAAGCAATCTCTGCAAATTGCTGTTTCATTTCCTGAGCTTTATCTTTTAAAGTGGGGCATTCAAATTCAATTCTGATGAAAAAACGCCCGCCCTCCGGATTAGTAGAATACTGATTGGACTCAATAATATTGGCATTGTGTGAATATAAAAATTGCGAAATCGCGGCCACAATACCCGGTTGATCCGGACAACTGACTAATAGTCTGCCACGATTTTGATTTTTCTCTTGAAATTGTTCTAGCTGATTTTTAAAAAACGAATTCATGATAGCTACCTCTACCCTCATTTTAATTATTGTGAATTATTATACAATTCAAAGCAGGGTCTTGTCACCATCCAAATAGAAAAAGGCTGCCGAACCATGACTTAAGGTTCGGCAGCCCTTTTCTATTCTTAAGCAGTCCCCAGCACTACGCCAAGGTTCTTTAGATATTGCCGATAGGCAATGCTCATACGGTCACACACAAGTGACAACTCCACTTGCAAATCAAGCGGCAGCTCCTCTGGCTTTTGATTTTCAACAATTGGTTTATCCTGTGCAAAGATCAAATTTTGGAACTGGACGATTTCTTCATCAGATAAACCTGGGTCATAGTTAAAAGAAAGAATTCCATAGGCAATAGATTTATTTTCATCCACTGGCCGAATGGTTAAGAGAATCGTCATTTCTTGATTTGTTTCTCGATCCTTTTTCGTAAACAGTACTGTGAATGGTCGGAGAATCTCATACGTGTAATATACATATTTAGGGATACCTGAACCATCTGGGTCTGGCTGAAAAATAGCAATCTCATCAGAATAGATGCGGTTTTCTTCCCAATGCACCTGGTAATCACCGATTTCCCGGTGGCTGTTATCTCCTAAGTATCCTTCGTGGACAATTGCCAAATGGCCAACATCTAAAAAGTTTTCAATAATCCGCGGCGGCTTTGCTTCTACCTCCTGAGGTCCCCAGATAACATTGCGGTATTCTGCTGCCTCCGCTTGCGGGTAGGAAAAAAGCTCCGGAGTGTTATCGGCAAGATTGATCCAAATGAATCCATACTTCTCGATACAAGCATATTTAATAGCCTTGGCTTTCTTCGGAATAGCACGACCTTCCGGCAATTGTGGAATGGAAACACATTCTCCACCCGTATTATATTCCCATGCATGGTAAGGACACACCAGACAGTCATTTTTCACTTCGCCAAGTGAAAGAGCTGCACCCCTGTGGATGCAAAGGTCTTTAAATGCATGAACGCCTTCACTTGTCCGAAATACGGCAATTCGTTCGCCCATTAACATAATTTGAATCGGCTTCTCCCCTACATCACTTGAACGGCAAGCGACCAGCCAATCTTCCTGCAATACCTTATCAGTTACCAAAATTATATTCCTCCTGTCTTTCAACTTACCTTAATTCTATAAACTCCAAACAAAAAGGTCAACCAAAACACGAATAAAAATTTCATTACTTTAAAAAACGTTCGTATTTATTGTGTACAATTTGTGAACTATCCATTATAATCAACTTGAAAATACCTTTGAATACGAACGAGGGGGATTTATCCTTGGAAAAACAGAATAATATTATTGTGGGTGTAGATGAGAAAATAAGTTTTGGCAAAGCCCTTATTTTAGGGATGCAGCACGTATTGGCGATGGATTTATATATTGCGCCAATCATTATCGCAGGATTACTTTCACTAAGTACGGAAAACACATCCTTCTTTATCCAAATGTGTTTCCTGGCAACAGGATTAGCGACCATCGTCCAAACAGGCTTCGGGATTAAGCTTCCTGTCGTCCAAGGACCTTCTTATGTTCCGATCGGCGCCATCGCTGCGATTGGCGGAAAGCTTGGATTAGGGGCCATTGCCGGAAGTTTGATTCCCGGTGCCATCCTTATTTCCCTTCTCGGTTATCCACTAAAATGGTTTGCGAAAGCCGTGAAAAAATTTATTCCGCCGCTTGTAGGGGGAACGGTAATCATCATTGTTGGGATTTCGTTAATGCCAGTGGGAATGAACAGCATCTATCATGCCGAAGGAAAAATTGGCACGAACATTCTAATTGCAGCGATTTCAGCAGGGGTACTTGTCATTTGCATGCTATTGGGTCGTAAAATGCACGGATTTGGAACCTTTTTCCGTCTCGTTTCCGTTTTACTAGCAATCGCTATTGGTACGATTGCTGCCGCCATTTTTGGGCAGGTAGATTTTTCACCGGTGAAGGAAGCAGCATGGTTCTCACTCCCTTCCTTTTTCCCGTTTGGAAAGCCAGTCTTTGATCTTAGCGCTATTATTACTGTTGCTTTTGTTTATTTCATTATTCTAATTGAAACAACTGGAACTTGGTTTGTAGTATCCACTGTTACTGGACAGGAATTGGATGAAAAACGCCTTAACCGTGCTTCCTTTGGTGAAGGCCTTGGCTGCTTTATCGGATCCTTGTTTGGCAGCACACCGATGACAGGTTATTCTTCTAATGCAGGATTATTGGCAATTACTGGTGTAGCAAGCAGAATGGCGATCATGACGGGCGGCGGAATCCTAATCTGCCTTGGTCTAGTTCCAAAGCTTTCAACAGTAATTACTTGTATCCCTGAAGCAGTAATCAATGGAATTTTCGGAATTGTCTGCGTGGCAATTGTGACCAATGGCATGAAGGTGATTCAGCCAATTATCATCAACGATCGAAATATGATGATTATCGGTATCCCTATCCTTTTAACCATTGCAGTAACAATCTTGCCTAAAGAGGCATTAGCGGGCGCACCTGACTGGGTCAACTATATCCTTTCTTCTAGCATGACAGTTGGGGCGTTGGCGACACTTCTTTTGAACCTTTTGATTCCTGAGGAAAAGACGGAAAAGAGCAAAACGACTGAGGTTGTTGCATAAAAAAAACGGGTGGAGCGCCACCCGTTTTTTTACGTCCTTTTCAACTGTCTGCCTTTTAATTGTGGCCGCCTTTCTACATACCATTGGAAAAACCAAATGGCTGTAGCCATCCAAAATCCACTTGCAAAATACCCGCCAATAATATCACTTGGGTAATGAACACCCAAATAAATACGACTGATCCCAATCATCAAAATCATGATGGTACTAAAAATAATTAACAGTATGCGGCCTGTTCGGGTAGCAATATGTCTCCAAAGCAGGAAGGCAAGTATTCCATATACAGAAAATGCATTCATCGCATGTCCGCTCGGAAAACTATAGCCGCCGATTTCTATCAAGCGATGGAATTCGGGCCGTGCTCGGTGAAAGATTGATTTTAATATTGAATTGATAATCGGGGTTCCCGCTATCACAGCAATGAATAATATCAGTTCTAGCCGATGGTGCAGCACCTTATAGAGAAAGAAGATAATAAGGAGGCTGAGAATCACCACTATTTTTGTCGACCCGATGAAGGTGAAAAATTTCATGATGGCTGTTAACGCAGGTGACTCAAGACCTTGTACTGAACTTATTATGGTGCTATCAAATTGGACAATCTTATGAGCCTCGATAAGCGTAGCCATCAAAGCAAAGGCCGCAAGGGAGATGACGCTTAGGATGAATGCACGTGTTAGCTGAAACTTCAAGTTCATTACTGGTAACCTCACAGATAAAATTTCCTTTATTTTACCCTATTTCTGTTTATATCATAAAGTTTCGGAAAAATAGGCAACTTGTTTTTTACCTCTAATACACTCTCGCTCAGGGCAAAATACAAAAAGTGCCCCAAAGGGACACTTCTTTTCTTCATTATTCCTCCGCTACTTTCACCAGCTGTTTACCAATGTTGTCACCGCGGAAAAGTCCTAGGAAGGCATCGATGGTGTTGTCAAAGCCTTCAACGATGGTTTCGCGGTATTTGATTTTTCCTTCCCTTACCCACTGGGCTAGCTGTGCTAAGCATTCCTTGTTGTGCTGTGCATAGTCAGAAACAATAAAGCCTTTCATCAAGGAACTGGTTGTCAACAGCTGACCGGCAACCCTTGGACCGACAGGCGGTTTATCCGCATTATACTGGGAGATTTGTCCGCAAATAGCAGTCCTGGACTGGAAATTAATTAAGGACATCACCGCATCGCTTACATGACCGCCAACATTGTCGAAATAAACATCAACACCGTTAGGACAGGCTTCTTTCAATGCTTTACGCAGGTTCTCCTCTGCTTTGTAGTTAATTGCCGCATCAAAACCTAGTTCCTCAGTCAAATAAGCGCATTTATCATCGCCGCCGGCAATCCCGACAACCCGGCAGCCTTTCAGTTTAGCGATTTGACCAACAACAGTGCCGACCGCTCCAGATGCACCTGAAACGACAACCGTTTCCCCTTCCTTCGGCTCCCCTATGTATAGCAATCCAAAATATGCGGTCAAGCCAGGCATTCCGAGCACATGAAGTGCCGTGGTCACAGGTGCCATTTCTGGATTAAGTCTGCGAAGGCCGCTTCCATCAGAAACGTTATATTCAGCCCATTCAAGTAGTCCGTCTACATACTGGCCCGCTTCAAACCGAGAATTTTTCGATTCGACTACTTTTCCAACTACCCCACCTTTAAATGGCTGACCGACTTCATATGGCTTGGCATAAGATTTGGCAGCCGACATCCGGCCCCTCATATAAGGGTCTACAGACAAATACAGAGAACGAATCAATACTTCACCATCCTGAAGTTCTGGAACATTCTCCTCAATAAATTCAAAATTACTTTCATCTGGCATTCCTACTGGCCTGCTTGCCAATAAAATTTTTCTGTTCAAAAGGTTTGACATCTAACCACTCCCTGTTTTATCTACTCCAAGAAGCAATTCTAGGTGTTTGATTATAATGTTCTACTTTTACGGCTAATCTCCTGCCAGAACACGAAATTAATGAGCGTATACCTTCAATTTTTCTTATTTTTCTTACTTTTTCAGCAACATTCATCACTGCACCCTGTTATTCCAATCCCGCTTCTTCAAGAGCAATTCTAGTAAGTGCTGCCCAATCCTGATTTCCGCGATTTTTGGCCACTGAGGCTAGCAGGCGGTTATGCAATAGACCCGCTAACGGCATCGGTGTCTGGGTCGAGTTTGCCTCCTCCAAAACTAGGTTGCAATCCTTAAGACCGAGCGCCAGCTGAAAACCCGCCGGTTCAAACTGCTTTTTGGCAATCATCTGGCCATAACCTTGATACACTGTACAATTAAATAAGGTTGATGCATAAATTTCAGCAGCCAGCTGCCGGTCTATACCATTTTTCTCAGCTAGATTAAAGGCTTCGGCCATTGCTTCCATTGCTGCCATAATCATAAAATTTCCGCCTAACTTGATGACATTGGCACTTTCAGGCTCCTCCCCTACATCAAAAACACGCTGGCCAAGAGCATCCTGGATGTGTTTTACCCGCTCTTTCGCTACACTGGACCCTGAGCTAAGAATATTCAATTTTTGAGCTGCCGCTGCTTCCGGACGACCAAAAACTGGGGAGGCCACATATTGGCTGCCATGCTCCTGATGATAAGTTGCTAATTTTCGTGATGTTGCTGGAGCTATTGTACTCATTGATAAATGGATACCGCCCTGCCCCAGCACTTCCCCAAACCCATTTGGTCCCATAACGAGCTCTTCTACTGCCTGATCGTTTGCCACCATAGTAATCACGATTCCGCCAGGTGCTGCGGCGTCTGCAGGCCTGTTCACTTGCTCGGCGCCAGCTTCAACAACTGCCTTTGTTTTCTCGGGAGTTCGATTGTAAACCTTCACCTGAAAACCAGCCTTCAATAAATTCATGACCATAGGCTCTCCCATATTTCCAAGGCCAATAAAGCCAATTACTCCTGTCATTTTCGTTCATCCTCCTGCTATTCTAATATCCCTTCTTGGTATCTACTCTATTGTTAAGAGGTTTGTTTTCTTCCAAGTTTTTAAGTGTATCCAAAAAACACGCTGCACCTTCTTCTGGTGACGTTACCGCTGAAATATGAGGGGTAATCAGTACGCCAGGATGTTTCCATAATGGATGATTTTCCGGCAGCGGCTCCTGTGCAAACACATCCAAGACAGCATAACGGACCTGCCCGTCTTCCAAAGCTTGCAGCAATGCTTCTTCATCCACCGATGCCCCTCGCCCAACATTAATAAAACCGGAATTTGTTACTTTTTGAAAAACTTGACTATTAAAAAATCCAGCCGTTTGTTCCGTTAGCGGCATCGTGTTGATGATCACATCCATTTCCCCTAGTAGGGTAAAATGAGATTCAACAGTCATTACATCATTAAAATACTCTTTTTCTTTTCCACTTTGGGAGACGCCGTAAACTTCCACTCCGAAACCAGACAAAAGCTTCGCGGCAGCCTGTCCAATTTCACCGGTTCCATAAACCATCACTTTGAGTTCGTTTAATAACTTCGGAGTCCTTTGCTGCCATTTTTTCTGCAACTGTAATTCCCGGAACTCCTCGTGAAATTGTAAATCTCTTAATATGTAGCTTAAACAATACTCTCCGATTCTTTGACCAAACGAACAAATGGTCCTTGTCAAAAGTACACTATCGTCCCAGGCATTTTTAAATAAAAAACGGTCAACTCCCGCACCGAGCGAGTGCACCCATTTTAAATGACTGTAATCGTAATCGGATTTGAGATTAAAAGATACAAGTGCATCCGCCCATTTCAAATTATCCTGAATAACTTCATCCTCCGGGATATAACGGAAATTCTTTTGGACGCCCGCATTTTGGATGTATGCCCGAAGCTCCTGATACATGGGACTGACAATTAAAATATTTTCGATTTTCACAATAATTCACCTCTTCAACATTACCTCCATTTTAAGGATAATTGGGAAAAAACTCAAAAAAGAAGCGTAGTCTGTTAATCCCTGCTCTCCTCCCAATGCTATATAACTATCAATAAATATACGATTTTAGTGTTTTTTATAAAAACCCCTTGAACAAATAGGAATATTCTGTTATATTAATTTTAATTACATACTTCTTACTTCATACCTTATGAAGTGAGGATAGAGGCGCAAAGACCATCAGTAAACCATCCAAGGGTAATGGGACCCGTTGACGGTGGCAGAAAGGGGAATTTGCCGAAGCTTCTGAGGATCTCATTGTTCCGGAAGCTGGTTCTGTTATTGAATAAATACAGAATTGTCATATAGGAAACTATATGGAGGGCTATCTCACGCAGGGGAACTTGTAAAATTAACGTTTCTGATGCAGCTGTTGGGCCCTTCCCTCAGCTGCTTTTTGCGTTTGGCCTTACCTCTTTTTAAAAATAATTTTAAAAGGGTGAAATTTATGTACTTTGGCCAAGTTTTAACAGCAATGGTGACTCCGTTTGATCAGCATGGCGAAATTGATTTTAATGCGACGAGTGATTTAGTAAATTATTTATTAGCGAATGGTACTGACGGGTTGGTGGTTTGTGGAACAACTGGTGAGTCCCCTACCTTATCAACTGAGGAAAAAGTGGCATTATTTAAATTTGTGGTTGAAGTTGTGGACGGGAGAGTTCCCGTTATTGCAGGCACTGGCTCCAACAACACAAGATCCTCAATCAGTCTAACAAAGCTAGCAGAGGAAGTCGGCGTAGACGGCATCATGCTCGTTGCACCATACTATAATAAACCATCCCAGGAGGGCATGTATCAGCATTTTAAAGCGATTGCTGAATCTACTTCTCTTCCGGTTATGCTTTATAATATTCCGGGCCGCAGTGTCGTCAATATATCTGCTGAAACGGTCATCCGCCTTTCTCAGATTCCTAATATCGTAGCGGTTAAGGAAGCTAGCGGCCACTTGGATGACATGGCCGAAATTATTAAACAAACTGCTGATGACTTTTCTTTATACAGTGGTGATGATGGAATGACCTTGCCGGTGCTTTCGATTGGCGGCGTTGGTGTGATTTCCGTTGCATCTCATATTATCGGGAATGAAATGCAGGATATGGTTACACGCTTTAAAAATGGGGATTTGGCGGGCGCTGCTGCAGCACACCGTGAATTACTGCCCATTATGAAGGCTTTATTTGCAGCGCCTAGCCCAGCACCTGTAAAAGCAGCTTTAAATATGAAAGGGATCAATGCTGGCGGTCTGCGCTTGCCGCTGATTCCATTAAACGATGAGGAGACTAAAACGCTTCGAAATATGCTGTTGCAGAACAGTGCAGTGGAAGTTTTGTAGAATGATATAATTTGATATCGGTTTAAGAAGGACAAAAATAACCGGATTCTGGTTGGATTTGTCCTTCATTTTTTTGATGAAGGACAAATTCATGTTGTCACCAATTCATAATGTCCTTCATAACCCCGTTGAAGACCAAAACCTTCCGTTACCTGTTTCAAAATGTCCTTCATAACCTTGATGAAGGACATTTTTAGTTGTTCCCTTGTCCATTATGTCCTTCATGGCCTCAATGTATCCGCTAATCTTTTTTCCCTCTATCCTCACTGCAAAAATATTTCTTTAATAAATTCAGAAAAGTGTTTACAAAATCTCCTTCAAACTCTATAATTCACATATATTTACTCGGAATTCATCATGAAAGAAGGAGGCCCCCAACATGAGCATAGGAATTGCATTAATGGGATTATTAGTTGGGTTATTGGTAGGATTAACAGGGGTTGGAGGGGCAGCATTGTTAACCCCAGTGCTCATCATGGTCGGAATTCAGCCTTCCATTGCGGTGGGAACGGACCTTGTTTACAACTCCATTACAAAACTGTTTGGAGTCATTCAGCATTGGAGACAGAAAACGATTAACTTTAAACTCATGAAGTATCTTGCTATCGGTAGTGTCCCAAGTGCAGCAGGAGCCATTCTCATCCTTCAGGTTTTTGAAAAATATTTCCACAATCAAGAACAAATTATCAAACATGGACTTGGCTATGTTCTAATTCTAGTGGCCACAGCCATTTTAATTAAGACATTTTTTGATAATAAAATCAGGCCGAACCGCTGGCAATTAAGGCCGATTGAGGAAAAACGAACATTAACAATTTTAATCGGTGCCGGTTTCGGCTTTATCGTCGGCCTGACTTCAATAGGATCAGGATCATTATTTGCCCTTGCCATGCTATATCTCTACCGCTTGAAAGGATCTGAGCTGGTTGGCACCGATATTGCCCATGCCTTTTTATTAGTGACTGTTGCCGGACTCCTCCACGCGAATGCTGGAAGTGTCAATTATATGCTTGTAGGGAACCTGTTAATCGGGTCGATCCCTGGCGTTTTAATAGGGAGTACCTTATCTTCAAAAGTACCGACAAAGCCCCTTCGTACGGTCATCTCAGCGGTCATCATTTTTAGCGCGCTAAAACTTATAGGATTATAATAAAAAAGAGCTTAAAGCTCTTTTTTTGCTAAAATTCGGTTTCTAACTTTAATTGGCTATCCTTCTGAACCATTTTATATTCTGTAATAAAGGCGGGTAATGTGATGGTTATGGTCGTTCCGACATTTAAGATACTGTCAATATCAAGCTTCCCATTCATCGTCTGAATGGTTTTCACCGCGACCATGGAACCTAATCCTGTGCCCTTTGTTTTACTGGTGTAGTATGGCTCACCGAAGCGGTTTATTTGCTCTTTACTCATGCCGACACCGGTATCAACTATTTTAACTGTGACCTTATTTTTTTCAAGAGCTGAAACTATTTGAAGCTCCCCGCCATTTGGCATTGCTTCGATCGCATTTTTTATTAAATTTAAAAAGCATTGGCGGAAATAGTTCTTGTTTCCTTGAACCGTTCCTTGACCAAGGTTATCTGTAATAGTCACGGAACTCATTTTTGCTAAAGGCTTCATGATATCAATGACATTGCGGATTTCTTGTTCGATTAGAAGTGGTTCTACTTTTTCGATTGCTGGTTTTGCAAAGGCCAGGTAATCACTAATAATCGATTCGGCATTATGAAGTTCTCTTTCTATATGTTCAATATAGCGTTTCTTCTCGTCTAGAGATAGATTAGGAGATTTAAGCAATTCCATAAATCCTTTTACAACGGTTAAAGGATTTCGAACTTCGTGTGAAATACTTGCCGCCAGTTGGCTGACAACCTCCATTTTTTCAAACTTAACTATTTTTGATCGGATATACATAGCATCTGACAATAATTCAATGATATATACCATAAAAAACATAAGAATAGGAGGCAGAATAATAAAATAAAAAATGTATGCTTCTGTCACAACGAAAATATCAGACATCCATAAGGCGACATAAGTCGTAAAAATCTCAAGGACAATGGTCAGCAATACGGAACTGATCAATTTATTTTTTCGATTAAACCTATTAAATCTTCCTGAAAATAGGGCTGTAGCCACAAATATCACAATATATACAACTAATGTAATACCATTCATTCCGTAAATGGCAAAGCGAGATGTTAACATAATCACCAATAGAACAGCCCCGACTGGCCATCCGCCATAAAGTGTTCCAATAAATACGGGAATTTGCCTTAAATCATGTACACAATACTCGTCAATGTAAATCGGGAATTTCATACAAAATATGATCGGTAAACTCATGCAGGCTGTCAGAAGGGCTTTTCGATACTGTTTAAATTTTTTGACGTTATCAACTAACACAAAAAACATCAACAGACTGACAATTATATAAAACACATTATCTAAAACATTGTGATTAATATAAACAAAATCCATTACAGGCAGCCCCTTTAAGTTATGTGCATTTCCAAGTTAAAAATAGAAGAAACACAGCTTATTTATTATAGCATTTATCATACTAGTAATTAAAGGAAAATTTCCCCTGAGTCGTATATCAATAAAATTGAATGAATATTTTTTCAAAAATAATTGCATTATATGAATGGCTCATTTGCCCTATTAACGAAGGTACATATGAAAGGAGAACCCATGACAAATCGTAATAACAATCGTAACCAGCCGCATACAGGCAGTAATGATGCTGAATTTGGCGCCGAATCAACTTTAAGTAAAAAAGATGATAAGAAAGCTGCAAGACAAAACAAGAAAAATCAATAAGAAAAGAGGATAACTCCGAAGAGTTATCCTTTTATCTTTCCTTATTATTTAGTTACGATGATCGGGCCATTTTTCGTCAAAATCAATGTATGCTCAACTTGAGCAACAAAGCTTTTTTCCGTAATGTAGGTCCAGCCGTCGCCTTTTTCATAAACTTCTTCCTCATGAGTAGAAATAAACGGTTCAAAGGCAATGACCATCCCTTCTTTCAACAGCTCATCATCCCATGGCTCATGGTAATTATAGATATGGTCTGGACGTTCGTGAATTCTCCGTCCAATTCCATGGCCGGTCAGATTTTTAATAACGGTGAAGCCATGCTGCTTCGCGGTTTGGTGGACTGCTTTACCAATTCCGCTCTTTTTTGAACCTGGCTTCGCTTTTTTCAGACCGGCATCAAAGGCTGCCTGTGCCGTTTCGCAGAGTTTTGTCAGCACTTCGTCTCCTTGGCCAACAACAAAGGAAATGCCAGTGTCCGCAAAATAACCATTCTTTGAGGCCGACACATCAATGTTAACGAGGTCTCCTTCCTTAATAACCCGATTGCCCGGAATCCCATGGGCTACTTCCTCATTAACACTGATGCAGGTATAACCAGGAAAATCGTATTCCCCTTTTGGAGCGGAAATGGCTCCTTCCTTTGCAAAAAGTTCACCAGCGATATCATCTAACTCTTTCGTGGTAATACCAGGCTTTGTCCGTTCAACCAATTCATCACGAATGGCCCCAACAATCCTGCCAATTTCCTTTATTCCATTGATATCTTCTTCTGTTTTAACAATCATGCCATTCCCCTACTTATGTTAGTTTTGTTTGTCTAAATGACTTATAGGTTCTATTGTAGCCTTTCTTTTTCGAAAAAAACAAGTGAAAAACAGGTATTATGATTTCACTAGTACCTGTTTCCTTGAAATTATTCGGCCGTAACTTGGTTCAAAAACGTAAGTGCTTTAGCAAAGGAATCACGTGCATAGCGAGCATTATAGGTTGGGTTCGTGTCATTAAAGAACGCATGCTGCGCATCAGGGTAGACAATCGCTTCAAAGGATTTGTCCAACTTCTTCATTTCCTCCTCGAACGCTGGAATCAAGTTCGTGATATTCGGATCATTTCCGCCATAAAAGCCGAGAATTGGGCATTGAATTTCATCTATACGTTCTTTTGGCGGGCGGCCGTAGAATACAACAGCCCCGGCATGGTTTTGGTCATTCACAGCAAGTGCCGCTGATAAAGCGCCGCCTAAACAGAATCCAACAGATGTGACAGTCATATTTTTCGTTTTTTCGTAAGTATTTCGTGCATAATCGGCGGCAGCCTTTAAAATATTGACAAACATTTCGGATTTACTTGGATCTAAAAATCCAAAAAGCGTGTTTAATGCTGCACGCATTGTTTCTTGGCGTTCGTTTGGAAGTTTTGAAATCTCCGCTTCCCGCGCATCCGGGTTGAACCACGCTGGATGTGGAATAGAATGGAGAAAGCTTTTCACCTCTTTCAACATCTCCTCATTCAACTCATTTGGACGGACACCATTTTCTGCAAAGAGATCTGGCGCAATGGCTACGTAACCGGCAGCCGCGAAACGCTGAGCAACATCCTGGATATGAGCATCAACACCCCAAATTTCCTGAATGACAATAACCGTCGGCCTTGGTTCGGTAACAGGTTCAATTGCAGCAACATAAGCACGAATATCTCCATTTGCCCCTGTAAATGTTCTCCATTCTGATTGTATTGGCATCGTGACACCTCTTTTATGTAATTTTTCTATCCCAATTTACCATAATAAAGCTGTTTTTAAAATAAAGTGAACCGCCCCATCTGGATAATTTTGGGTATTTCAGGATTTACTCGTCTATTTTTGATTTTTACTAGCCTGATACCGGGGTTACTTGTCTATTTTTTGATTTACTCGCCGAAATTTAGAATTTACTCGCCTATTCTTAACGTTTACTCGTCAACTGCCCATTCCAACAATTAGAATCACAGGTTTGCTTAAGAAGACAAAGACGAAAACAAAAACAATGCGCATTTTGGATATAAAAAAACAACCTACAATTTTTAGGTTGTTTTCTTTAAGTAAGAAGCAATTAGCTCTCCAAGTATCTGAACGCCCGCTTCCATTCGCTCTTCAGACTCGTAGCTGAACGATAAACGCAGATACTCGATGCCCTCCTGTTGGTTTGCAAAAAAGAACTTTCCAGGCACATACGAAACACCTGCAGCTAAAGCCTTCTCTAACATTTCAGCTGTATCGACACCCGGAACCTTTACCCAGACAAAGTAACCACCCTGGGGAACATACCAAGAAACCGATTCAGGAAAATACTTCTCAATATACTGAGCCAGTCTTTCACTTTTGCTCCGGTATACGGTTTTTAACTCCGCAAGCCTTTCATCAAGATTAATTTTTTCTAAATAGGCTGCCATTGTCGCTTGAGAAAATGGGTGGTCCAAATCCTTTTTAAACCATGAAAAAGCAGTAATAAATTCACGCTCCCCCACTATCCAGCCAACCCGCATACCTGGAGCAACGACTTTGGATAAAGAACCGACATGCAAAACGCGGCCTTCTGTATCCAGTGCTTTTAATGTTAATGGGCTTTCTCCGAAAGAAAGTTCACCATAAGCATCGTCTTCTAAAATAAGGAAGTCGTATACAGCAGCGAGCTCCAATAAATGTCTCCTACGCTCTCCACTCAAAGTCGTCCCAGTCGGGTTTTGAAAGGTTGGAATCGTGTATAGGAGGCGCGGCAAAGTCAGCCCTGCACTTTTTCTTCCAGCAAGAACCTTTGCGAGTTCATCCGTCCGAAGTCCCTGGTCATCAATCGGGATACTGATAATTTGATTCGTGTAGTTGCGAAAAATCTCCAAAGCCTCCATATAAGTTGGCGCTTCAACGGCAACAGCCACATTTTCGTCAAGCAGCACACGTGCAATTAAATCAATTGCCTGACATGCCCCTGCTGTAATTAACAGTTCATCCCCTTGGACCTTTATGTCACGCTCAGCCAAGCGGTTCTGGATTTGCTGTTTTAATTTCTCCATCCGTGGGGTGCCCAAATAATGAAGCGGCAAATCATGTTCCTCATCCAGCAAGCGGGCTGCTGCCGCCTTTATTTCACCTGAAGGAACAAGTTTAGGCGCAGGATACCCCGAACTTAAACGGATGCACTCCTTAGGCAATGCAGGCATCCATTCCCCAGGCGGGTCGTTCTTTAACGCCGCTTTCACATTGTCAGGAAAAAAAGAATCAATTTTCACGTTAACCAAACACCTTTCACTACGAACTCAATCTGTTAGTTAATTGCTTTTAAACTCTCTTCCCTGATGAGTGACAGTAATTCCTCTTTATATTGGGCAAATTCAACCGACCCTTTTACACTGAACTCTCTCGGTCTCTCCAAAGCAATCGGCACCTTTTTCTTTAGGCGGCCTGGTCTTGCCGTCATAACGTAAACAGAATCGGCCAAGAAGATCGATTCCTCGACATCGTGGGTAATGAACAAAATCGTCTTCTTAGAATCCTCCCACGCTTTTAATAGCACTTCCTGCATAATATTTCTTGTCTGGGCATCTAAAGCACCAAACGGTTCGTCCATTAGAAGAATCTTAGGGTCATTGGCAAGTGCACGAGCGATGGCAACGCGCTGCTTCATCCCCCCGGATAATTGGATTGGATAATGTTTTTCAAACCCTTCCAAGCCAATCAATTGCAGATAATGCCGTGCTACATCGTCCCGTTCCTTTTGAGAAACCCCTTTTAATTTTAATCCAAAGGAAATATTATCCTTTACCGTCAACCAAGGGTACAAGGTGTATGACTGAAACACCATCCCCCGGTCTAGTCCCGGACCGTTTACTTCCTGTCCATCGATGAGAACCTGTCCAGAGGTCGCTTCCTCCAACCCCGCAACAATCCTCAAAACTGTTGATTTACCGCATCCGGAAGGACCCAAAATGGTGACAAACTCCCCATCGCTAACGGAAAAAGAAGTCTTCTCCAATGCTGTCGTTTCACCGCTCTTTGTTTTAAAAACTTTACCGACTTCTTTAATTTCAAGCTTTGGTGTTTTTACCTGAGGGACATTGTTTTCGATTATGTTTTTCGCCGCTTGAATGACCATATTACAATCCATCCTTTCTCATCCATGAAAACGAAGCCCGATAAACGGCTTTAAAAATCATATCGGTTAACAAGCCGAGAATTCCGATGATTAAGATTCCAACGATAATTTTATCAGGCTGCAGGAAACGCGATGCCTGCATAATCATGTAGCCTAAACCGCTTGATGCTCCGACAATTTCGGCTACAACTAAATAAGTCCACGCCCAGCCGAATGTAATGCGGAGTGTATCAACAATCCCCGGCAACGCTGCTGGCAGAATCACTTTTGTGAACAACTGCCCTCTTTTTGCTCCTAATGTATAGGAAACTTCAATTAAGTCATTTTGAACGTTTTTAGTAACGTCCATAATCATGAGCGTAAGCTGGAAAAAGGTTCCTAAGAAAATAACGCTCATTTTCTCCGGTTCACCAAGACCAATCCATAAAATCAATAAAGGAATAAAAGCGGATGCCGGCATATAACGAATGAATCCGATGATTGGTTCAAAAGCTCCCTCCATAATTTTTAATGAACCCATTAAAATCCCGAGAGGAATACCAATTAGAGCGGCAACCAAAAATCCAACCAATACCCTTGTAAAACTGATGCCAATATCAGATAGCAGGTCTCCATTGACAAATAAATCAACACCCGTAGTCAACACAGCAGTAGGTGTCGGCAAAAACAGCGGGTTCACAATACCGCCATAGGTCAGTACTGACCAAACTAACAAAAATAAAAGAAATGTTACAAGTCCTGCCGTACTATATAGCTTTTTTGGTATGTCCTTATTCGGCGTTAATAATTTTGCAATCATTTTTCTCACCCAATTCTCTTAATCTCTTAAAAAGGCCTAATATATGAGGACCGAACCCGCCTCATATATTAGGCTTTCTACTCTATCCTTTATCCCGCCTTAACGAGCAGTAAGATCCCCCACCTCAAGATTCAGAGATTAAATTGACGATAGGTGGGGAATCAACTGCCCGTAAAGGTCCGATTGGTTCAACTAACCATCAGTGGGGAGGTGAAGATTCCCCCACTGATGGAAGTTTCACTTTATTGGAAGCTTGGATTAAGCACATCTTCTGCTTTTGGCTCTTTTTTGATAATGTTTTGCTCTTTGTAAAACTTAATGGCATTTTCAGTTGATTGATAGATGGAGCCTTTGCTGCTTTCTGAACCAAATAATTTGGTGTTATCCTCTTTTGTGAAAAACTTCAAGCCTGATTCGGTGGCAACAAATTCTTTTGTATCAATCTTTAATCCTTTTGCCATGATTTCGTCTGCTTCATCTTTATGCTCTTTCCAGTAAGCCATTGCTTCACCCATCGCCTTAACAAATGCTTTTACATCGTCCGGACGGTTTTTAATGACGTCTTCTTTAAAGCTGATGGTATCTACAATAATGCCTGGAAGATCCTTTGTTGATAATAAAACTTTGCCGTTTGCTTCAGATCCTTTTGATAACCACGGCTCCCAAGTTACAGCTGCATCCACTTTGCCTGCTGCAAAAGCGGCACCAGCATCACCTGCAGACATTTGAACTACTTCTACGTCTTTTTCCGTTAAGCCGCCTTGCTTCAATGCGGTTAAAGCAAGCATATGGCTGGTAGAGCCCACTTCAAACGCAACCTTTTTCCCTTTTAAATCTTTTACATCTTTGATGTCGTTTTTAACAAGAATTCCGTCGCCGCCGTAAGAATCATCCAGTAACCAAACAACCTGCACCGGAATATCAGCTGCAGCAAGTGTTACTTGAACATCCAATGCTGTTGCCATGCCGTCGATTTTGCCGCTGGCTAATGCCTGCTTACGCTCTCCCAAACCTTCAACGATGGAAAGCTCCACATCGACGCCATTTTTCTTAAAGAAGCCTTTTTCTTTTGCCAAAAATAATGGACCATAACCTGTCCAAGTAGGCAATGTTACCTTTAACGGTTCTGATGATTTCTTTTCCTTAGCGCCACCGCTTGCAGCTTCATCTTTTCCACAAGCCGCTAATGCTAGTACTAACATAATTGAACAAAGCATAACTAGCCATTTTTTCATTCTAATTTCCCCCTAAGATTGTCTTTATCTTTGATTTGTAGCAGCTAACATTGTTGTTCCAATTTCATCTGCTTTTTGAACAGATGTCACGACCATTTCCGGTGTAACTGCGAATGGCATATTCTCCATATCTTCAATAGTCACAGTTATTTCACCTAGCTGTTTCCATTGTTCTGAGGTTAATTCCTTTATTCCCATTTGCTGTAATGTATAAGGCAGATCAACCTCTTGGTAATATTCGATTAACGACCTTACCTCTCCCGCTTCTAATCCTTCCATACAAAGCTGCGCTAAAATACCAAAAGCGACAATTTCGCCGTGATAGGTATCATGTATTTCCGGGAAGATGGTCAACCCTGAGTATATCGCATGGGCTGCTGCAGTCCGGCAATCATCACCGCCATACCCGCTGACACTGCCGCTGACTAAAATGACGGCATCAATAATGTCCTCTAACTCATTGGTTAAGGTTTGCTCCTGAATCGATTGAACAGCTGCTTTTCCCGATTTCAGCAAGGTTTGGTATAGCTGTCCGGCAATGGCAATCGCGGTTTGATTGATGGCGTTTGGTACAGCTTTTTTAATGGAACATTTAGTTTCAAACCATTTGGCCAATGTATCGCCGATTCCAGCCACTAAATAGCGGACAGGTGCTTCAAGAATGATGTTCGAGTCCACAAGCACCATTTCCGGTGCTTTAGCATTTCGGCTGATTTCAAGGAATTCCCCTTCATCACTGTAAATGATGCTGATGGGTGTTGCCGCCGCACAAGTGGCTGCAATCGTTGGAATAGCCACAAGCGGTTTCTCCAATTGATACGCCACCGCTTTTACAGTATCCAATGCTTTACCCCCACCTGTAGCAATCAGAACATCAAAGGTTTCAGATTTTAATTGATCTATCAACCTATCAATATTCGATTGGGAGGATTCACCGCCATACCAAAGAGACTGTTTCAACGTGATCCCTTGCTCTTCTAGACTTCGCCGTAATGGTTCCACAATTACCTGACGACTGGTATTCCCGCCAATCAGAATAGCGGTTGTTCCAAAGTTTCTTATGTATAATCCTGCATCTGCTAGAATCCCAGGGTTTCTGACATATTGTCCCGGACCGACGACTACTTTCATTTACAATTTCCCCTTTTAGTTCCTGCGTATGAATAATATTCTACTAATATAAATGTTTGTCCATTTTATGTCAATATAATTATATAAATTTTCTAAAACTTATTTTTATAACATTTAATTGATAATTATTCACACATTAAATTTTCTTGATATATTTTCCATTTTTATTATAATGATAATATTTATAGTCTCCATTTTGTACTTTATAAAGGTGATTTTTTGAAAAAGTGTTTAAAAAAACGCTAGTAAAATTCCAAAATGGAAGTTTACTAGCGTAAGATATTTTATCGAATATAATCTAAATTCAACACACAAATTACAAGTTCAAAGTACCCCCATCAATTACGATCGTTTCGCCGGTAATGAAGGATGCTTCATCTGAAGCAAGGAATAAAACTAAGTTAGCAATCTCCTCAGGATAACCAATGCGGTTCAATGCATTTGCTGTAGATAATACAGGCCATTTTTTTGTTTTCTTCCAATCCTCAACCATATTTGTATCAATGATTCCTGGAGCGATCGCATTCACACGAATATTCTTTTTCCCAAACTCAGTTGCCGCTGTTTTCGTAAGAGCCATTACACTGCTTTTTGATGCAGAATAAGCTGCGACCAGCTTTTGGCCTTTGATGCCGGCAATACTTGCTGTATTAATGATGGAACCGCCTGAAGACATCTGGGGAATGGCATATTTTAAGCCTAAGAAAACTCCATTTGTATTTACATCAAACACCTGCTGCCATTCTTCAAACGAAACATCTGGAATCTTTTTCTCGCCACTTTTTACACCAGCATTATTAAATAAAATGTCTAATTTGCCATAAGTATCTATGGTTTCTTGAATCATAATCTGTACATCTTCGGGTTTGGACATATCAGTTTGAATAAACTTAGCTTCTCCGCCAATTTCATTGACCAGCTGAACGGTTTCTGCTCCCGCTTTCTCACTATAATCGGCAATGACCAACCGGGCTCCTTCTTGTGCAAAGCGAATTGCTGTTGCTCTGCCAATCCCTCCGCCGCCTCCTGTTATAATAGCTACTTTATCTTTTAAACGCATATTTTTCACCCTTTTTCCATTTTATTTAGGCACACTTCCTGCTATTATCATTGGGTAAAATTTAACTAAAGCGTCTTGTCTAAACTATTTCATTATGGCAGGGCAACCAATTTCCCATAAGTTTGACGATCACCGAGAACTTCCAAGGCGGAAGGAACATCCGTAAAATCAAATTCACGGTAAATGAGAGGCTTGATTAAGCCTTGGTCATAGAGTTTCATTAAATCCTCATGAATTTCGACCGCCTTCTCCGGATACAATCGGCGGAACAAGCCCCAATGCACTCCGACGATTGAATAATTTTTAATTAAGGCATGATTTGCAGGGGCTTCCGGAATGCGTCCGCCAGCAAATCCAATGACCAAGAGACGCCCATCAAAAGCAATACATTTTCTGGAACGGTCAAAAACATCACCGCCAACTGGATCATAGATGACATCTGCTCCGCGTCCGCCAGTTTCTTTTTTCACGACATCAACAAAATCTTCGGTCAAATAATCGATGGCAATATCTGCGCCAAGGTCTTTACATAATTGAACCTTTTCCGGTCCACCAGCAGTAGCGATGATTTTCGCCCCTCTTGCCTTACCGAGCTGGATGGCAGCCGATCCAACACCGCCTGCACCGGCATGTACTAAAAGAACTTCCCCTTTTTGAAGATTAGCACGGTGATATAAGGCATAATAAGAAGTTTGGTATGTAATAAACATAGATGCAGCCTCGCTAGGAGACATCTTCTCAGAAATGACATAAACAGAATTCTCAGGAACACTGACCCATTCAGATAATCCCCCGTTTGGCAGAGGTGGTGTAGCTATAACTCGCTGACCTATCTGAAACCGGCTTCCTTCCCCCACTTCCCGGATAATCCCTGATACCTCAGCACCGGGCGTGAACGGCGTCGGCGGCTTTTCCTGATACTTCCCTTGGCAAAGCAATATATCGAAAAAGTTAAGTGAGGATGCCTCCACTTGAATTAACACTTTTCCCTTTTCAAGGGCAGGTACAGATTTTTCCTCCAGGTTTAACACATCTTTCGGATCCCCTAATTCATTAACAATCCAACTTCTCAACTTAAAACTCCTCCTTTAATTATTCTTTCACTTAATACTGACCGGTTAGTATTTAAAAACCAAACATTATAATTATTATATTCCATATTTTCTGACTAGTAAATCAATTTGTTTGATGCACAGGGACGGTTCTCATGCATCATTCAAATTAAAGAGCCAACAAAAAAGACAACCATATTTCAGGTTGTCTTTTGGATTGCCCGGCAGCGTCCTACTCTCACAGGGGCTTTCGCCCCAACTACCATCGGCGCTGAGAAGCTTAACTTCCGTGTTCGGGATGGGAACGGGTGTGACCTTCTCGCCATTACTACCGGACCTATTGAAT
>NZ_JAGYPF010000003.1:670579-977148 GCF_018343535.1 Neobacillus rhizophilus | reverse complement strand
GAAACTTCGTTCCCTCCTGAGTGGATCCTGAGTACGGCCGGACACGTGAAATCCGGTCGGAAGCAGGGAGGACCATCTCCCAAGGCTAAATACTCCCTAGTGACCGATAGTGAACCAGTACCGTGAGGGAAAGGTGAAAAGCACCCCGGAAGGGGAGTGAAAGAGATCCTGAAACCGTGTGCCTACAAGTAGTCAGAGCCCGTTCATGGGTGATGGCGTGCCTTTTGTAGAATGAACCGGCGAGTTACGATTGCATGCGAGGTTAAGTTGAAGAGACGGAGCCGCAGCGAAAGCGAGTCTGAATAGGGCGAAATAGTATGTAGTCGTAGACCCGAAACCAGGTGATCTACCCATGTCCAGGGTGAAGTCCAGGTAACACTGGATGGAGGCCCGAACCCACGCACGTTGAAAAGTGCGGGGATGAGGTGTGGGTAGCGGAGAAATTCCAATCGAACTTGGAGATAGCTGGTTCTCTCCGAAATAGCTTTAGGGCTAGCCTCACGTAGTTAGAGTCTTGGAGGTAGAGCACTGTTTGGACTAGGGGCCCTCATCGGGTTACCGAATTCAGACAAACTCCGAATGCCAATGACTTATCCGTGGGAGTCAGACTGCGAGTGATAAGATCCGTAGTCAAAAGGGAAACAGCCCAGACCACCAGCTAAGGTCCCAAAGTATACGTTAAGTGGAAAAGGATGTGGAGTTGCTTAGACAACCAGGATGTTGGCTTAGAAGCAGCCACCATTTAAAGAGTGCGTAATAGCTCACTGGTCGAGTGACTCTGCGCCGAAAATGTACCGGGGCTAAACGTATCACCGAAGCTGTGGGTGGACACCTTATGGTGTCCGCGGTAGGAGAGCGTTCTAAGGGCGTTGAAGCTAGACCGTAAGGACTGGTGGAGCGCTTAGAAGTGAGAATGCCGGTATGAGTAGCGAAAGATGAGTGAGAATCTCATCCACCGTATGCCTAAGGTTTCCTGAGGAAGGCTCGTCCGCTCAGGGTTAGTCGGGACCTAAGCCGAGGCCGAAAGGCGTAGGCGATGGACAACAGGTTGATATTCCTGTACCACCTCTTTATCGTTTGAGTGATGGGGGGACGCAGGAGGATAGGGTAAGCGCACTGCTGGATATGTGCGTGTAAGCAGTTAGGCTGGTGAATAGGAAAATCCGTTCACCTTAAGGCTGAGCTGTGATGCCGAGGGAATTATAGTACCGAAGTTCCTGATTCCACACTGCCAAGAAAAGCCTCTAGCGAGATAAAAGGTGCCCGTACCGCAAACCGACACAGGTAGGCGAGGAGAGAATCCTAAGGTGAGCGAGAGAACTCTCGTTAAGGAACTCGGCAAAATGACCCCGTAACTTCGGGAGAAGGGGTGCTTTTTGGGGTGAATAGCCCCGAAGAGCCGCAGTGAATAGGCCCAGGCGACTGTTTAGCAAAAACACAGGTCTCTGCAAAGCCGCAAGGCGAAGTATAGGGGCTGACGCCTGCCCGGTGCTGGAAGGTTAAGAGGAGGGGTTAGCGCAAGCGAAGCTCTGAATCGAAGCCCCAGTAAACGGCGGCCGTAACTATAACGGTCCTAAGGTAGCGAAATTCCTTGTCGGGTAAGTTCCGACCCGCACGAAAGGCGTAACGATCTGGGCACTGTCTCAACGAGAGACTCGGTGAAATTATAGTACCTGTGAAGATGCAGGTTACCCGCGACAGGACGGAAAGACCCCATGGAGCTTTACTGTAGCCTGATATTGAATTTTGGTACAGCTTGTACAGGATAGGTAGGAGCCTGAGAAGCCGGAGCGCCAGCTTCGGTGGAGGCGTCGGTGGGATACTACCCTGGCTGTATTGAAATTCTAACCCGCACCCCTTATCGGGGTGGGAGACAGTGTCAGGTGGGCAGTTTGACTGGGGCGGTCGCCTCCTAAAATGTAACGGAGGCGCCCAAAGGTTCCCTCAGAATGGTTGGAAATCATTCGCAGAGTGTAAAGGCACAAGGGAGCTTGACTGCGAGACCTACAAGTCGAGCAGGGACGAAAGTCGGGCTTAGTGATCCGGTGGTTCCGCATGGAAGGGCCATCGCTCAACGGATAAAAGCTACCCTGGGGATAACAGGCTTATCTCCCCCAAGAGTCCACATCGACGGGGAGGTTTGGCACCTCGATGTCGGCTCATCGCATCCTGGGGCTGTAGTCGGTCCCAAGGGTTGGGCTGTTCGCCCATTAAAGCGGTACGCGAGCTGGGTTCAGAACGTCGTGAGACAGTTCGGTCCCTATCCGTCGTGGGCGCAGGAAATTTGAGAGGAGCTGTCCTTAGTACGAGAGGACCGGGATGGACGCACCGCTGGTGTACCAGTTGTCTTGCCAAAGGCATCGCTGGGTAGCTATGTGCGGACGGGATAAGTGCTGAAAGCATCTAAGCATGAAGCCCCCCTCGAGATGAGATTTCCCATAGCGTCAAGCTAGTAAGATCCCTGAAAGATGATCAGGTTGATAGGTCAGAGGTGGAAGCGCGGTGACGTGTGGAGCTGACTGATACTAATCGATCGAGGACTTAACCAAAATCGAAAAGCGGAAGCGGCCGGTTAGCAACGTATGGCCTGGAGGGCTTTGACTGAGATAAAGGAAACACGATGAGCGATAGCGAATCGATGTTGACTTATCGTAGGGAAAAGACCGAAGGACACTAGTTGCTGGACGCTGGAGCTAGACAATTATCAAAGTAATATGGCGAACTCGTTTTTACTAAACTTCTTCTACATTATCTAGTTTTGAGGGAATGAAACCTCTAAATAAATAGGTCTGGTAGCAATGGCGAGAAGGTCACACCCGTTCCCATCCCGAACACGGAAGTTAAGCTTCTCAGCGCCGATGGTAGTTGGGACGCAAGTCCCTGTGAGAGTAGGACGCTGCCGGGCAAAAAAAAGACAACCATTTTCAGGTTGTCTTTTTTTTGTTTGATTTGTGAAGTGTGGAACGGTTCTGCTGGCTTTTTTAGTACATAGACAAAAAATTGATTGGACCATAAGAACCGTCTGTAATTTCATTTCTACTAATAAAATAGTTTTGTCTGAAGAATATCTAGAGCGCGATCGATATCTTCAAAATCTTCTTTCGAAGCATTTTGTATTCGGTTTTGGAAACGGGATTCTACACATGCAAAGGCTTCGTTCATCATGATTTCTCCATCTTTAGAGAGACGAATGTATTGTTTTCGTCGATCCTCGGAATCATTTATCTTTTCAATTAGATTTTTTTCGCTTAATTTTTTCACCTCACGACTAGTATTTGGCATCGGTATGTGCTGACAATCACTGATATCACTAAGGGTAACTGGCTGATTGACGGTTATATATTCGAGAATGTTGTATTGAACTTGAGTGATGGAATCAGATTTGGCGTTTTGGGTTAATTCATGTGTCACGCGATGAACGGAAGTTGTAAAAGACACACATTTAAAAAAAAGAGCTTTTTAAATGAGCAGGTTTATTTTGGCCTGCTCATTTCCTGTTTTATAAAAAAATATTAATCTACTCCGCCAGAAAATCCAGTACCTCCGGAAGTGCAGCATGGGACGTTTCAATATGACTAAGGTTATGGAATCGTCTTAAGGCGGCCCCCGGAATTTTTTCCGCAAGGTACTCTGCATGTGAGATCGGCACGGATTCATCAGCGTCGCTGTGCCAAAACTGAACAGGAGTACGAATATCTTCGAAGCTCACATTCCAAGGCTGGCCGAAGCAGCGGTAATCGTCTATCATCCCGTATGGACTTTTCGTACTTTCAACGATCATTTGGATGAAAGCATCGGGGATCTCTGCCGGTATTTGCTCATTCGACTGGGCCAGCAATTCTTTAATGAACCCAACAGGGTCTGCTTGGGCATCCTTGGCAAAGGTAACAATGGCTTCAGAGTCTCCCATGGCACCCTTAAGGAAGGCTTTTTCCTCATCGCTAATATTTTCGAAAAAATTAGGTAGGTAAACAGGTCCAACCCCGGCTGATATAGCTGCTTTCGTGACACGATGAGGTAGGCGTTGACAGCAGGAAAGGACAAAGGGAGCTCCACCAGATCCGCCAAAAACAGCGAACTGCTCCAATCCAATGCGATCAGCAAAAAATTTTGTATCCTCCACAACGTTATCGATGGTTCGACCAGGTTGAGGAGTAGAAAGACCATAACCGGATCTCTCCATCACAAAAATCCGGAAGGGCTTTGCCGATGGATTCTGTCCCATCTGTTCCAACCGACTAAAGGCTCCCAAAATCCGTGCCCCAGGTGTTCCGTGCATTGCAATAATCGGAAACCCGTCTTGTTGCCCGTATTCTGCATACCCTAATCGTCTTCCGTCCGGCAGCTTCATCGTGTTTTCAATCATATTCCAGCCCCTTATCCTGAATTTATTGTCTAGACGCTTACTTTGTAAAAGGCGATTCCTATTATAAAAAATATTAGAATCCAGTAAAAATAGACCAGTTTAATGATGATAGAATCCTGTATTAAGTCTTCAAAGGTACCAGTGTTTTTTTCTTGGATAAATCTATAGGTAACATAATTTACGATAAAAAATTCATCCCTTAAAAAGTCGTCTTCGAAGAGGATGTTTCGAGCATACTTGCCAAGATGTATGCAATCTCCTGATCGGAACTGGCAGATGTAGTAAGCGCCATGAAGGTCCAGAAAATGGCTGGGTATCAAGAGGGATTGTTGGAACAGCTGGTGGGAGAAATAAAATTAGGGGTCAGTCCCCCGTCGCTTTAAAGCTTCAGCTGAGCGAGGGACTGACCCCTTTTTCTAAAATAACTGTATGTCAGTAATACAAGTGGCGTCATTTTCAAATGTGGAAATCTTTGATTCTGCCTTTTTTCCATTATGTGAAATCTTAATCTGATAGGTTTTATCGCGTGGGAGCCAAAAATCGATAAATCCGTTCGATTGTGATGTAACGGTTTTGTCTACGACCACGTTTCCATCACTGTCTTCCATATATACATCAAACTTTTCATTTGCTAGTTCACCTTGACAACCTGTCAAGCTATGATTCGTTCAAGGATGAGTTTGATTTGTATAAGGTGCAATCGACACGAAAAAATCGTCCTTCGGCAAATCATAACTGGTTTCTTTTCCAGACTTGTCCGTAACAATAAGTTGTTGAGAGGTAATGGATGCATTTTCGGCTTTTAATTTCCGTGCGCTGTAATCGCTAACCATTTCCTTAACGTTACTCGGCTTCTCTTTTTCAGCGGCCCCTTGATCCTGGCTATTTCCAGAACAAGCAGCCAAAAAACTAGAAGCCAATAATAGCGCTGTGATAAGTTTCAACTTCATGGTATGGATTCACCTCCGGCTATTTACTATACCCTAGTATACTATATAAAATTCTTGTTCTCCGCTTTTTCCAGACTTATTCACAATTTATTCAGATTTGTATCAAAATACTAACGAGGGCACCTCACACTTGTCGGATGAACTCTTCCTTCTTAAATCCACGATTTATAAGTTTTGGGAGCATATTGTTAGAATCATTTTCTCAAAATAATATAATGAGATGTGGAAGGAGTTGTTGAAATTGGCACAATCATTAACAGGAAAAGTAGCTTTCATCACTGGTGCTGGAAGAGGCATTGGCAAAGCCGCAGCCTTGGCTTTAGCGAATGAAGGTGTAAACATCGGTTTGCTTGCCAGAACAGAAGCTGAATTGAAGAAGGTCGTAAGTGAAGTAGAAGGTTTAGGAGTGAAAGCAGCTTACGCGACAGTGGATATTGCATCTCAAGAAGACGTAGACCAAGCTGTGGAAAAATTGACAGCAGAGCTGGGAACAGCTGATATTCTGATTAACAATGCAGGCATTGGAAAATTTGCCACACTTTTAGAGATGGACCCGCAGGAATGGAAGCAAATTATTGATGTCAACTTGATGGGGACTTATTATGTAACGCGTGCGGTCCTTCCGCAATTAATAGAAAAAAATCGTGGTGACATTATCAATATTTCGTCTACAAATGGATTAAACGGGGCTGCCACATCCAGTGCGTACAGTGCATCCAAATTTGGGGTTATTGGTTTAACGGAATCATTGGCACAGGAAGTCAGAAGAAACAATATCCGCGTTACCGCCTTAACCCCGAGCACAGTGGCTACTGAACTAGCTGTAAAAACAAACCTAATCGCAGAAAACAATGATGAAAAATATATGCAGCCGGAAGACATTGCTGAGTTTATCGTTGCTCAATTAAAATTGCATCCACGCATTTATGTAAAAACAGCAGGCATGCTGGCGACGAACCCATTCTAATCTTTTGGTGCAATCTAAAGGGGCTAGCTCATAATGGAATAATTCTGTATAAAGCTTTCTTTTAAACATATAAGAAAAAACAGCGGGGGGCTGACTCCCGCTGCTCTGTGACTTATAGCCGACCTCTTAACTCTTCAATCTCAGCATAATCCAAATTTGTAGCTCTTGAAATTAACTCAATTGGTAATCCTTCTTTTAATAAGTTAAGAGCAATTTTCTTTTGGGCTTCGAGTTCTCCCTCCTGAATTCCCTTTTCCCTCCATGAATTAGGCAGTTTCAAGACTTGTTCCGCTTCATCTTTATCCAATTGCTTAATTTCTTCCATAAGACACTTCTCCTCACTTTCATTCAATTTTAAATACGTTTCAAAAAATCCATTTATCAATTCCGTTTTCGCGGGATTTAATTCCATTTTGACTAACAACCGTAAAAATTCCTTTTTACCTGGACTTTCTCTTTTTCACTCCCCTTTGGAAGCATGGGGACGGTTCTCGTGCCTCATTTTTAATTTGTATTATGTTTAAAAGATTTGATTATTTTCTAATAATCTTACTTAGTCATCTTTCTAATATAGGGCTGTGGACTTAGTAAGTAATTAGGCTCCAGCAGGTTAATTTTATTAATATCATTTTGTATGATTACTTTAGCGGGGAGGAAAATAATTCCACGTTAATTCTACTAAGAAGACAGCGTGTAGTGATATTATGAATCAAAAAACTGGATGGAAATGATTCCTCCGAACAACTGACAAAGATGGATAGAGACAAGGATAAAAAATGTTATCGGATGCAGGAAGGAGGAAAAATTTTGTTTTTAAAAATAGTCAAAAATGATTTCCTAAGAAACAAAATTGTATCAATAACAGTCTTTGTATTTATCACGATGTCCGTTATTTTGGCAGCTAGTGCCATCAATAACATTGCCAATCTGATTCAGTCGATGTCAGCTCTTCAGGAGCGTGCAGTACCAGCTGACATTACGATGATGCATGCCGGAGAATATGACCAGGCAGAGATTGACCAATTTACGGAACAATACCGTGACTATATTGCGATGCAGGAGACGATGGTGCTTCAGAATATTGATGGAAGCAATATTCATTTTGGCCAAAATCAAACGTTGGCAGGAACGATACAGGATATTTCCTTTATTGTACAGAATCAGAAATTTGATTTTATCTTGGATCTGGATAATGAAAAGCTGGATGTAAAGGAGGGTTTCGTAGCCGTTCCCATCTATTTCATGGAGCAACATGACCTAAAAATAGGTGATACGATTAAGTTGAAAAGCGGAAGGTATGAGAGAGAGTTTGTCATTTCAGATTATGCAAGAGATTTTGAGATGAACTCTTCCCTTACTTCTTCTAAACGTTTTGTGATCAATCAAAATGACTATGATGAAATGCTTGAAATGCGGGCTGGGGAACTGGAATATTTGATTGAATTCAAATTGGATGAAAACGGGGATGCTGCTGCTGTTCAGACTGCCTATAACGAAGCGGGTCTCCCGGCAAACGGCCCCATCATCGAAGGAAAAATATTTACGTTGTTTAATGCCATGTCAGATATGGCCGTTGCGATTGTCATTATTTTTATCAGCAGTTTGCTCATTGTGATTGCTACTCTCTGTATCAGACTTACATTTCTGGCAACGATTGATGAAGATATTAGAGAAATCGGTATTATGAAAGCAATGGGGATACCCAAAAAAGATATAAAAAAGGTCTATCTGAACAAATATAGAGTCATCTCAGCAGCAGCCGGTCTGATTGGTTATCTGATGTCCTTTGCAGCGGTAAATCTGTTAAACAGTAACATGAGGCTTTATTTATCTTCCGATTTTTCAGGAAGCTTAAAATATGTACTATCGCTAATAGCTCCATTACTTGTCTATTTCATGATTGTGATGTACTGCCAGAAAATATTGAAAAGAATCGATAAAATTTCTGCGGTGGAAGCTTTAAGGAGAGATTTTACGGAGCCTGGAAAGAGCCGAAAATACAGTTTTTCGCTGCTTAAGAACAAATTCATCAGCACCAATATTTACATCGGACTTAGGGATGTAGGGAAACGATACAAATTATACAGACTGCTGTTTGTTATTTTTATCGTATGTACGTTTATTGTCATACTCCCCTTAAACATTTTTAACACTATGAACTCCCCTGAGTTTTCCACATATATGGGAATAGGAAAATCCGACATGAGAATCGATCTTCGAAGGACCGATCGTATTACAGAAGATTTTAAAAAACTGCAGGAAGAGTTGAAAAATGATAATGATGTTGAAAAGTTTGCAACCTACATCACAAGTTCCTACCCAGTTCAAAATGCGGAAGGTTCTTGGGACTATCTTAATATTGAAACCGGAGATTTTTCCGAATTTCCATTAAAATATTTGGAAGGCAGAGCACCTGAGAGGGAAGGAGAAATCTCGCTTTCCTTTGCCAATGCTGGAAAAGATGGATTAAACAAGAAAGTAGGAGAGGAAGTAACAGTCAGGGTTGGCGGGGAAGAACAGACTTTATCAGTCACGGGTATTTATCAGGATATTACAAATGGGGGAAAAACAGCAAAGGCGAATACGAGTCTTGGGGTAAATAAAGAGGCCATTCTTTGGTACATTGTGAGCATGGATATGGCTCCGGGCGTTGATAAACGCATGAAAATGGACTACTACCAGAGTACGTACGATTCTGCGCAGGTAAATGATATTAAGGAGTATACCTATCAGACTCTTGGAAATCTCATTGAACAGATGAGCACGGTGGTGATAGGCGGAATCGCAATCGCCCTCATCATAGCTGTATTGATCACTTCATTATTCCTGCGAATGCTATTATCAAAGGATATGTCTCAGATCGCCATCATGCGAAGTGTGGGATTAACGTCCAAGCAAATTAGTCATCAATATATGGCAGGAACGATGATGGTCCTGGTAGTGGGAATTATACTTGGCGTTCTGGTTTCGAATTATTTAGGGGAGTTTCTTGTAAGTACGGCCATTTCTTATATGGGAGCGGCCAAAATTGAATTTGTCGATATTATATGGCAGACCTGGCTGCTTTGTCCGCTAGCGCTGATGATAGCCGTTGGATTGACGATATTTGAGTGCTGTAAGGTAGCCGAAAAAGATGATTTATCTGTCGTATTAAGAAGTTAAGGAGAAATATAATATGACTAATATAATAGAAGCAAGAAGTGTATACAAAAAAGTAGCATTAGGAAATGAGAATGAGCTTCATATCTTGAGGGATGTCAACCTGGATATAGAAGAAGGTGAATTCGTATCGGTCATGGGACCGTCCGGAAGCGGGAAATCCACACTGCTGTACAATATAAGCGGAATGGATCGAATTTCTTCCGGCAGTGTGAAATTTAAAGGCAGAGAAATCAGCAGCATGAAAGAAGAAGAACTGGCCGAGCTCCGTTTGAAAAATATGGGATTTATCTTTCAGGATATTAATCTATTAAAAAATCTATCATTGATTGACAATGTGTTGTTTCCTGCACTTGTCTCAAAAGATGCGGATAAAAATGCGGTCTATGAAAAGGCAAAAAAGCTAATGGAAATGACAGGAATTGAAAAGGTTGCCGATCATACTATCACCCAAGGCTCTGGTGGACAGCTGCAGAGAGTTGGCATCTGCAGAGCATTAATAAATAATCCGGATATCATATTTGGAGACGAACCGACCGGAGCATTAGATTCCAAATCCACAGAAGAGATTATGACCATTCTTGCAGAGATTAATAAAAAAGGGACAACCGTAATGCTCGTAACTCATGATGTAAAGGTGGCAGCAAAAACCGAAAGAATACTGTTTATGGTAGATGGAATAATTGTTGCACAGAAGAAAATGAGTAAATACAATGAACAGCATGACAATATTAAGAAAAGAGAAGAAAGCATAATGAAATGGTTAGTGGAAAATGGGTTTTGAGGCATGGGGAGGCATGGGGACGGTTCTCATGCCTCATTTTTGTCGAAAGACATAAATTGGTGAATGAGAACCGTCCGAGGACCGCTGAAAACACACCTTACCTTGCCTTCTTAAAGACAAACTGCCTTGGGTGAAGGCAAAAATGTCTTTAATAAGCTATCTATTTTGCCCATGAACGCAAAAGATGTATCGCACCGGTAAAAATAAGCCAGCTATTTTGCCCGCGAGCCCAAGAAAAGAAGGGCACCGGTAAAAATAAGCCAGCTATTTTGCCCGTGAGCTCAAGAAAAGAAGCGGACCGGTAAAAATAAGCCAGCTATTTTGCCCGCGAGCCCAAGAAAAGAAGGGCACCGGTAAAAATAAGCCAGCTATTTTGCCCGCGAGCCCAAGAAAAGAAGGGCACCGGTAAAAATAAGCCAGCTATTTTGCCCGTGAACCCAAGAAAACAAGCGCATCGGTAAAAATAAGCCAGTTATTGTGCCCGTGAGCCCAAGAAAAGAAGTGGACCGGTAAAAATAAGCCAGTTATTGTGCCCGTGAGCCCAAGAAAAGAAGCGGACCGGTAAAAATAAGCCAGTTATTTTGCCCGTAAGCCCAAGAAAAGGAGCGCACCGGTAAAAATAAGCCAGCTATTTTGCCCGTGAACCCAAGAAAAGAAGCGCATCGGTAAAAATAAGCCAGCTATTTTGCCCGTGAGCCCAAGAAAAGAAGCGGACCGGTAAAAATAAGCCAGCTATTTTGCCCGTGAGCCCATGAAAAGTCGCGCTCCAGCTTCTTAGAATCATTTTTCAGTGGTCTTGAACCGTCCCCGTGTACCTTTTTATTACACATTATCCTTCTGTCTTATCTTAAGCATATTTCCGTTCGTTCTGTTCATCTATAACCTTTGTGTATTGCCAAATTAGATCTTCAAAAATTCTGTTCCAACTTTGTGTTAGGGCATAATTTCTACAGGCTATCCCCATTTGCTTTCTAAGTGGAATATTATCTATTAGGTGAATAATGGCTTTTGTAAATTCCTCCACATTACCCGGGGGGCATAAAATTCCGATTTCACCAGATTTAATGATATTCTTTACGCCACCCGAATTCGCTCCGATGACGGGAATGCCACTAGCAAGTGCTTCAAGAACAACATTTCCGAATGTTTCAGTCGAAGAGGGGAAAACAAATAGGTCAGATGCAGAATAGGCTTGGGCCAAATTTTCCCCATTTAGGTATCCTGTAAAGATTACGTTATTTGGTGCTTGAGCTTCGAGTTTTTCACGTAATGGGCCATCCCCAACAATTAACCACTGTATTTTTTCATTTAATTCCGCGGGAATAGATTTTGCGACCGCAAGAAGTGTTTCCAGATCCTTTTCTGGCGCTAGCCTGCCAACGTAAGTAAGCAGGAACTTTCCTTCAGACTTGTAGAGACTTTTGACCTCAGCGGTATCATAATGAGGGTGGAAAAGCTTACAGTCTACGCCTCTAGGAAAAATCTCTAAATTGGTAAACCCTTGCTGTTTTAGTTGCTGGTACGTATCAATGGAGGGAACAAACAATTTTTCACATGGTCGATGGAACCAATGCATATATTTCCAAGTGATTTTTGAAAGATAGGGCATACCGTAGTACTGTAAGTAACGATCGAAATTGGTGTGATAGGAGCCAACAAGAGGAATGTTTAATTTCTTTGCAAGATAAACACCGCAAAGTCCAATGGAAAAGGGAGTGGCAACATGGATTAAATCAGGGGAAAAATCCTGGATTGTTGACTTGATTTCGAAAAGATTTGGTACAGCTAAGCGACATTCTGGATATAAGAAAAAGGGCAGGCTCTTAAATCGATGAATAGGGCAGGATTGATCTTCTTCTACCGTGGAAGTTGGGGCAAAGACTTTAAAGGTAATTTTTTGCTCAGCTAAATAATTTGTCAATCGTTTAAGGGTTTGGGCAACTCCATTGATGTCGGGATAAAATGTATCAGTGAAAATGGCAATCTTCATATGATCCCTCCTCCTTAAAATGCAGTATTTTTTTATCATCTATCAGACTATCTTTAAAAATACAGCGCCTTCCTATTGATAGATAAGTAAGCGAATGCTTTTGAATTTCCTTAAGTGAATAGCAATTTCGCCCGTCGATTATGATCGGGTCTTTCATAAAGGATGGATATACTTCAAGTGGGGCATTTTTGATTTGTGCCCAATCAGTTGCAATAATCGCCAATTCGGCTTCGTGAAGAGCAAATCTAAGATCATATGCGTATTCAATCGTATCGCCTAAAACGCGCTGTGCATTTGGGATAGCTGCCGGATCATAAGCTCTGACAATGGCCCCTTCTGTAAGTAGTTCGTTTACAATCCTAAGGGAAGCTGAACCACGAATATCATCAGTCTCAGGCTTGAATGCTAATCCAAGCAAAGCTACTTTTTTACCTTGTAACGAGCCTATGGCTTCTTTTGCCATCAAAACAGGCAATGATTGTTGAAAGTTATTTACGTTAATGACAGCCGCTAGTAAATCGAAATGATGTTCAACACCACTGGCAATTCCTAAAAGTGCTTTTGTATCTTTCGGGAAACAAGAACCCCCATAACCAATGCCTGCTTTAAGAAAGTCAGGACCAATCCGTTTATCATGACCAATTCCAAAAGCCACTTCTTCAATATCAGCCCCTACTTTTTGGCAAATGTTAGCGATCTCGTTGATAAAGCTAATTTTCGTTGCCAAAAAGGCGTTTGATGCATACTTTATCATTTCTGCGCTTCTAATATCTGTTATTATGACGGGGATGTCTAAGGACTGGTAAACTTTTTTCAAAATCGAAGCTGCCTCAAGATTATCGGTACCAATCACAATACGGTCGCCATGGAAAAAATCATGAACTGCTGAGCCTTCCCGGAGAAATTCAGGATTTGCGACCACTTCGGCCCGAAGCGTCGGGGCCTTTTGATTTTCGATAATTTGTTTAATTAAGTCGTTTGTTCCAACTGGCACAGTGCTTTTTGTGCAAATAATGACGTCATTTTCAATAAAGTGAGCTATTTGTTGGGCAACCTCATGGATATATTTTAGTTCTACTGAACCTCCGGATTTCTCAGGCGTCCCAACGGCAATAAAAATGATTTCTGTATTTGAATAGGCAAGATGAGGGTCAACTGTAAAGACCAGTTTTCCGTTTTGAAGATTTTTTGCCAAGAGATGACGAAGCCCTGGCTCGTAGATTTGCAAACGATTGTTTTGAAGCAAGTCAATTTTCTCCCTTTGAATGTCTATGCATGTGACTTGATGCCCTAATTCAGCCAAACCCGCACTAGTAACCAATCCCACATATCCTGCTCCAGCAACGGTTATCTTCATCAAATCCCCCCTAAACTAGCTTCCTTATAATATATTAGGAAAATAAGTATTCTTTCTAAACCTAGTGTTAAAAGAATGTAAAGACTTCATTAAAGGGAGCGGTCCCTTTGCTAATTTCATTATGAGAGCAGGATTATCACAGGAGCAGTTAACAGATAAACTTGGTGTGTCTAGGCAGGAATGTAGAAGATGATAAATAAAAAGGAAAGGGGAAAGAGGAACTTTTAAAAAGGTTGTGTTAACGAACAGTTCGAATATGATTATGCAATATATATCGGGTGCTAACCTTTTATAAGGATCAGCTCCCAAGAATCATTGCATAATAGGGTGTTTCAGGAGTTTCAATCTATGAAAGATTGAAAGTAAAATTCATCTCCAATAAACCCCAAGATAACTAGAATTTAAGATTCTTTTCCATAAGTCTTCAATTTTCTGTTTTGTTGCAACAGCAAATCTAATCTACGAACAAGTATTTCCTTCTTTTTTTTCTTGTCTACCACTTTCCTTTTAAGATTTAATGACATATTTGCACCTCGGAAAATATAAAAAATTTAGATTTTTGATTATATAGACATATGTAAGTAAATGCAGGCCGATAGAAAAATCGTATTGGTTCTTAAGAAAGTTTCCTTTTTACTTCTTTTAGGGGGGATTAGCTCCTTGTCTTGCTTAGTGTAATCGGACTTTTTGCTTAACTCTTATATTATTCGACAAAATTCTTGTTTTTTTGTACTTCGTTTTTTAAAAATATCCTCTAAAGGGAATAGTCATTCCTAAATATTTCAAAAGTAACACCCCTTATTTCTTATCAAAATTATTTATACGGTAGGTAGAATGTCCTTTCAGAGGGATTGGGTCCGTATAAACTGGATTTTTCCTTCCAGTGATGGTGTAGTCCTATTAGCATTTTCCCTAGCACCCCAACAGTATAGGTACCAGAAACCTATTAACAAACGAAGCACAGAACTGTCCCCTGCTTCTTTCGAATCATTCTTGTGGGAGAAAAGAATCGTTTCTTGCAAATGGGCGAAAAAATGGTCAAAAAGTGTTTAAATATATCGAATGCTGTCTATGAAAATGTCGTTAAGAGGAAAGGGGGTGAGACAATGCACTTCCGCCATTTTCTAATACCAGCTCTTATGATGGGGGCAGCTCTATTCTTGCCAGGAAATGCTTTCGCTGAGAAGGGTGAACAAAATGGACCGTTACAGTCCAATAAAGAAATGGTACAAACTTCTGAAACATCGAAGAACTCAGCTGCACAAGCTAACGTTCCTTCAATTGCTGAAAGAGCTAAACCAATAGAAAAAACGGTGCAAGTACCTGAACAAGCTAAACAAAACAGCAAGGAAGCTAAATCACTTCCTTCCAAAGCTGCTCCTAAACCGGTCGCTTCCCCTCAACCTGCTAATGAAACGGCAAAAGCTTTGCCGGTGCAGGCCAAAGGAAATGGGTATGGTTTGTCAGACACAAAAAATGCTGGCAAAACCGTAAATACTCCAGGCCAGGAGAAAAAGGCAGCTGCTCAGGAAAAAGACAGCGGGTTTAAAACGGAACAACTACTTACATATGATATGACTGAAAATCCCCCTGATTATGAGGCAAAAGATAAAATCGAATCACCGTATTTGGTTTCTCGACTTCAGCCTCAAGAGGAAGAACCCAACATATCAAATAGTAATCCTGCGGTGAGTATTGAACCACCGTCGCCCGCTCCTGTAGAAAAGGACAAGGCTCCTTCAAGTAGGGAAGAGCTGCCTCCAGTCGATCAGGCAAGTAACCCAACACAGCGTTCAACTAATTCCGGCGGCTCATCAAATGATCGGGTTATCACGGGAATAGGAACCATTAGTTTGGTAGATAAGTGGTTTGAATGGAATAAGTACTTTGAAATGAGACTTGTCCAGCCGTTCCTTACTCGCGATGCATTACTGAATACCCAATGGGTGAATGCCCCGCCTTCACCACCGCCGCAAGCCGCTCCTTTTTTTAAAACCGTTAACCGCAGCTAAATGCCACGGCATACGAAAATTAAAGGAGCGAATAGGATAATGAAACATTATTTAAACACAAATAAAGTGATGAAATCTTTTGTATTAGCAGGAGCAGTATCGTTTGGAGTTTTCGCGGGAGCACATTTTACCGAGGCGGCAGGACCTGATAAGGCAAAACCACAACACACCGTTCAAGTAAAGGCTGAACAAAAAGTGAAGGTTAACGTGTCAAAACCTGCAGTTCCTGTTACACCAACTACTCCAGTTGTGAAGGAACAGCCGAAGGCACAACAAGCAGCCAAATCTCAAGCGAGTGTGCATGCCAGTGAAACGGCAAAAATGCATGCTAATCCGAACTCTGCAGTTCTCGGCAAGATTGGAAAAGTGGAAGAAACTACAGTACAAGAACCTACAGTACAAGAACCTGCTGCAGAAGAGCCAGTTATCGAGGAAGCTCCGGTAAAAGAACCCGTTGCAGAAGAGCCGGTAATCGAGGAAGCTCCGGTACAAGAGCCAGTAGTAGAGCAAGGTACGGAATCCGAAGTGGAAGCAGAAGAGCCTGTAACAGCTGAAGATGAAGCGGCCGTTAAGGAAGATGTACAAGCAACAGATATTGCTTCTGAAGACGCTGCAGAGGATACCGAAAATGCCGACCAAGATTCTGATTCAAAGAAGGTCGATTATAATCACGAAGGTATCGTAACTTCGAAGAATGAAGAAGATGCAGATTCAGATGACGAAGACATAGACACAGACACAGACACAAATAAAGAACCTAAGGTCAATCCTTCAGCTGCCAATAAAATAAACTCACAAGCATACGAACATGCAAGTGATACGGCTAAAGCTCACGCGAATGCAAACGCAGCTGTCCATGCTTCTGGGGAAGTTTCCGAAGAAGCAGCAACTGAAGAAAAAGCTGAAGAAACAACTGAAGTTACAGTAGAGGACAATACCGAGGTTGTAGCAGATAAAACTACTGAAGATGCAGTTGAAGAGGATGCAGCCGTTGTAACTGATAAAGCTACTGAAGAAACAACTGATGCCACGGAAGAAGCTAATGCGGTTGTTGCAGAAGATGTTACTGTTGAGGCAGGAGCTGAAGAAGCAGTTAAAGTTGAAACAGAAGTCGTTACTGATGAAACTGCAGAAGTAACTGAAGAAGAAACAGTTGATACAGAAAAAGTAAACCCATCCCTATCAAACAAAGAAAAAGCACAGGCTAGCGTAAAAGCAAGCGCGCAAGCAAAAGCTGTCGCTGCTGCCAATTCAGCTGTACAAGCTGTAACTGTGAAAGATACGGAAACAGTTGTAACAGTTGAAGAAACCACAGACGATGTAGTTGCTGAAGATACAACTGTTGAAGCTGCAACAAAAGAATAATTTGTATGTTTAGGGGACTGTCCCACCGGCCAATCCCTGAAATACAAAAAAGGCCCGATTGCTCTAATCCAGTAGTCGGGCCTTTTTTACGTGCAAAACATTCGATTGGAGATAAATTCATCTTAATAGAAATAATCGTAAGAGGAGCTATTCTCTTATAAGTTTCATTAAAATATCTACATCCAGGACTTGATGACCCTCCTCATCCTTATTCGGGAGTAACATCAAACCGGAAAGGACCGAGAAGTAGAGCATCAAAAGCTTAGCAGGGTCGCCCGTACAAAATTCTCCCATTGCTTGCCCCTTTTTAAAAACGGGAATCAGCTGCTCAATGAAAGAGGGAATCGGGTATTGCCGAACAATTTCCTTTGCCTTGTTTGGGACTTCATCAGAGGTTTGTACTTGTTGTATGAGCATAAACGAATGTTTATTGCTTGTATCGAGCATTTTCTTGGTTAAATCTTTGATTTTTTCTACTGGAGAGCCCGACATATTCTCCAATGATGCAAAGGCCTCGGCGGTTTCTTCCATTGCATCCTTAACAAGGTCAATAAAAAGTTCATCCTTTGAATGGTAATATCGATAGGTAAGCCCCTGACTGATTCCTGCCTCCCTGGCTATCATGCTTATTTTCGTGCCAATAATTCCACGCTTTGCAAATACTTTTAGAGCCGCTCTCTTTATTTGTTCTCTTCGTTCTTCACGGTTCTGGTCTAGTTGCTGCTCATTTAATGGAGGCATCCTCTTCACTCTTTTCTTTTTTTCAAATATATTCATCCATTCATCGATAACTTAACTTGTTCTTCACTAATTTCCCATAGTTTCCTAGCTAATTCTTTGTCAGCTGCCACTTCTGCCGGTTCCTTCTGTTGTCGGTCAACACAATATTTGCCGTTAAGATTTGAGACATCTTTTGTTTCTGCAAGCCATACCAAGGTATCTGCACCCTTTTCTGGGGTACGGGAAAAAAGATTCATTACAGCCATAGTTGCCTTGGCCATCATTCCATTATTTTGATTAAAATTTGTTGCCACAAGTCCTGGATCGAAACAATGAATGCTGACATTTGTTCCTTCTAGACGACGCGACAATTCAGATGTAAATAAGATGTTGGCGAGCTTTGTCTGTGCATAGCGTATGGTCGGTCCTCCCATTATTTTTTTAAACCCTCTATAAAGACCCTCTCCATTTACATTGGTAAAGTCAAAGCCGTCTTTTGCCATCTTATGCCCATGAGAAGCCGTATTAATCACCCGAGCGGATTCACTTTCCTTAAGTCGCTCTAAAAGCAGTGAGGTGAGGAGAAAAGGGGCTAAGTGGTTCACAGCCCAGGTCATTTCCACGCCTTCTTCTGTTTTCTGAAAGGTATCGAATAAAGCGCCTGCATTATTCACTAAAATATCAATTCTTGGACACCGTTCAAGAATTTCCGCTGCAACTAGGCGGATGGACTTTTGGGAGGATAGATCAGCAATAAATACATCTACATTAATTGGTTTGCTTGTTTGTGACTTTAATAGGGTTGAAATTTCTTCAGCTTTGCGGTGATTTCGAGCAATGATCCCTAGATTCGCTCCACGTGCTGCCATTGCCTGTGCCGCTGCCAGGCCAATCCCGCTTGTGGCACCTGTAATCAATACATATTTGTCCTGCAAGTTCCAGTCTTTTATTGTAGTATTATTCGCCATTTTTTTAGCTCTCCCTTTTTGAATGAACAATTCATTCATTTTTAAAATCAGTATATTTCACGACTTTGAAAAAAGTACCAATAATTTGGGGTGAGGTAAAATATTATAAATTGTAAGTTTAGCGCTTTTAAAAACTAATAAATAAAAAGGTTGGAAAAAACTACATTAATTATTAAATTTTGAGACTTATATATCAATCAAAAATATAATAATGAGTAAGGAGGAGAAGGGATGGCTACTATTCGTAAAGAAATCGTAATTGAAGCAAATGCTGAACAAGTATGGGACGCAGTGAGTGATATCGGTGCTGTACATCAACGGTTTGTGCCGGGGTATACTTTGGATACCAAGTTAGATGGTGATTATAGAATTCTGTTCTTCCCACATGGAGGAAAAATACGTGAGCGGATTGTTTCGATTGATGATGAATCATATCGGCTCGCTTATGCGGTTATCGAAGGAAGTAAACCACCCTTAATTCATCATCATGCTTCTTTTCAAGTTTTTGCTGCGAATGATAACGAAAGTATACTAGTCTGGATAACTGATTTTCTACCAAAACATACAGAACCTGAAATGAGAATCCGCATTGATCGGGCAGCCCAAGTAATAAAGCAGACCATAGAGAACAAAGAAAAAAATAGAAATCCTTTTTCAAAGTAACGGGCGCTTATCTTCAATAAAAAAAATAATTGATCTTCCATAATCGGGTGCATTCACTGAATAAGAGCTGCGCTCTTTTTTTTATGGGCCAGATGATTGAATTGTAAAATATTCTTTGATTAATAAGCCTTTGAGAGAAGCGAATAGTTAGCTGAACATGATACAATGAATATGAAAAACTTGTTTAAAGATGAAAGTTTTGCCAATTCAAGGAGGGAATGGAATGTTTACATCAGTAAATGATTTCTTAAACGAATGGAAACAAGAAGCAGCTGTTACCCAAAAAGTACTGGATGCACTGACAGATGAATCGTTGAATCAGGAAGTTTCACCAGGATTATACAGCATTGGAAGCCTGGCTTGGCACATTACTGGAGCAGTTTACTACTTTCCTTCACAGGTAGGATTAAAATTCGAGATTCCTGATCTTCAAAAAGAAGCACCAAAATCAGCCGCTGAAATTAGCGAGACCTATAAAACAGTAAATCAGCGGTTAACACAAGCATTTCCTGAACAGGTTTCAGATGAAAATATGAACAAAATGGTGAATTTATTTGGAATGGACATGCCAGTTCAGGCTGTTTTCCGTCTGCTAATTCAACATCAGGCTCATCATCGCGGACAATTGACTGTCCTTATGAGACAAGCTGACTTGAAGGTTCCTGGCGTATATGGTCCTAGCAAAGAAGAATGGGAAGCAATGAATGCTCAAAAGAGCTGATATCGTAAATGATTTGCAAAAAAGCCGGCGCCTGCCGGTTTTTTGTACTTTCAGCAAATCCCTTAGTATAGTTGACTTTGTCGAAAAAAACAATTTAACCGTAACAGATACTAGAATGATTGTACTATGTGAATGAGTACAGCAGTACTTTTTTTCATTTTAGGGGAGGGATAACATTTTTTCCTTCATTTAAAATAGAATGGATTAGATAATAACTTTCAGTCACATTATTTTTAGAAATTAAGGAGGTAAAATGAAGAAAACTACTAAGCTATTACTTATTGTCCTAACAATTCCCTTGATAGGTTCAGTCCTTCTTGTATTAGTTTCCTCATTAATATTTTCTCCACCATATGTTTTTAGGACGATTGTAAATGGAAATTCGGATGTAATGGATTACAAAGTTTTCCCCGAGCGGATGATTCAAAAAAGCTCTCAGCCCTATAATTACAAATACAACCTGGATGAATCTCTAAAAGCCATGTCAATAGATTATATGTATAGAGGAAAGGGAAAATCAAAACCATTGGGCCTCTTTCTCCAGGAAACAAATACCACGTCTTTTATCATTGGCCACGATGAAGAGGTGGTGATGGAAGAATACTACAACGGATATGACAAGGACATGGTTAATACATCCTTCTCAATGGCTAAGTCAATTGATTCGTTGTTAATTGGTATGGCGATTGAAGATGGTTATATTAAAAGCGTAAAACAGTCCATTGCTGATTATATAAGTGAGTTCAAAGGAACAAATATGGAGAGTATTACAATTGAAGATTTACTTATGATGCGTTCCAACATTAGCTACGAGGAAGGGAAAATTTGGTTTAGCGACGATGCTAAAACCTATTATATGCCTGATTTACGTAATTTAACGTTGACCCATAATAATCTGACGACAAAATACCAAGGTAAATTCCATTATAACAACTATCATCCTTTATTACTGGGGATCATATTGGAGCGTAGTACAGGTAAACATGTATCGGAATATTTTGAAGAAAAGTTATGGAATAAAATCGGAGCTGAAAATGATGCTTCATGGAGTCTAGACAGTAAAAAAACAGGTTTTGAAAAGATGGAGAGCGGTATTAATTTCAAAGCTATTGATTTTGTAAAGATAGGCAGCATGTTACTTCATAGCGGAACGTGGAATGGGCAGCAAATACTAAATGAAATATGGATAAAACAATCTACGCTAAGCGACTTCCCTTTAAATAATGATGAATATAAAGGTTCATTCTTAGAAAATAGTAATATAGGGTATAAATACATGTGGTATAGTACACCAAATAATAATGGCAGCTTAGACTTCTTTGCAATGGGAAAGTATGGACAGTACCTATATATGTCTCCGGAAAATAATCTTGTCATTTTACGTACGGGTATATCGGTGGGAAATGTAGATAGCTGGACAGATGTTTTTAAAGAAATTTCTTTAAAACTAAGTCCCCATCTCATAAATAAAGGTACTATTTTTAGCCAAAACCACACAAAAAACGCCCATCAATCTCAAGATGGGCGTTAAACTAATCCTTTCACTCCTTTTAAGAGCACTGTTTACGTTTTGATCTTAAATCCTACATCTTCTTGTTGCATCCAATGTAATGTTTTTTTTATTCCTTCCTGATAGGGCGTCCGCGGTACAGGTCCTATTTTTGCTTCGTATTTCTTCCCGCTCAAGATTACGGGGTCCTCAGTCAAGTACATCATCTCCACCAGCTCTCTCATGAAAGGATGAAAGATTCCGATGAAGCGAATCATCGTTTTTGACACGGTTCTGATTGGCTTTTTATATCCTGCATCCTTTCGTAAAATCTCTATAATTTCTTCGCCTGTTATCTGATGGGCGGATGGGATATTCCAATTTTGATTGTACGTATCCTCTCGTGAAGCTAATTCTACCATCGCCTTTGCAGCGTCCAATGTAAAAATATACTCACGAGCCACTTTGAGATCACCAACGAAATTCGCAGTTTTATGCTGAACCACGTTTTTGAGCGTTTCATGAAGAATCGTATTTTCCGCATTGGGGCCGTATACATCCGGCAAATGAACAATTAAAGAAGGGATACCGCTTCCTTTCAATCGATTTTCCATTGCAAGCCGGATGTTCCCTTTTTTTGTATGCGGCTCTTTCTTGGTATCTTCATTTACTTCTATTTTGGATTGCCGTCCATATGCATAAATATTATCCACTAGGGCAATTTTTGCATGGTGTATTTCTGCAGCCCGGACGATTATCTCGATGCATAAAGGATGCTTCTCCTCCCATTCTGGATAAGGAAAGCTCACTGCATGAAAGATGACATCGACACCATCAGCTGCCTCGATGACGTCCTTTTCCACTAAGGCATCCCCTGGAAAAATGGTTACCCTCGGCTCATGCTGATAAAGAGCATGTAACTTTTCTTTTCCCCTAGAAAATGCAACCACTTCTACACCTCTGTTACCCAACTCACGAACTAATGCATAACCCATTCCACCAGTTGCTCCTAGGACTAATGCTTTCTTCATTACGAACATCCTCCTCATCAATTGACCACTGGTCAAATATTGCTAAAAAAATAGAGGGAAACTCCAAACGGTAAAATGATTTAGAGCAATCCTTTTATGATGAATTGTACATGCGATTTAGCTGCCAATTCCGCTTCGTCAAAACGATCAACATATCCACGATAATGTGAAACAAAGCCATGCAGCGCGATAAATGCCGACCAAACGTCAATAATCTTCAGTTGTTTTGTAGACAAGGATTGGACCGTTTGGGCAAATTTTTGATAACAGAGGTTGGCAGCTTCCTGGGAGAGACTATCTACCTCCGTATTTCTTACCATAAACATAATTTCATACTGACTTTGATGGTTTAATCCGAATTCAATAAAGCGAAGAAGTAAGTTAGAAAGCTTTGTTGAGTCATCTTCGGGCCCTTGAATAGAGTCTTCTATAAGGTTGTTCAATATAGAAAAATCATCTTCGACAACCGCATAAAAAAGTTCTGCTTTATTTTTAAAATGGTAATAAATTGCACCATGACTGCAGCCCAGTTCCTTAGCTATATTGCGCATAGAAACCTGTTGAAAGCCTTTTTCGACAAACTGGGTCCGTGCTTTCTGTATAATTAATTCTCTTGTCAGCTCCTGGGAAGCCGTTTTGCGAGGGGACATGTTCAAACTCCTTTAATTAACCACTGGTTAATAACCAGTATAACACTTTTTATATCGTTATAGAAGTAATCTTTAATCGACACGCCATTTATTGCCAATTTCTTGCTATAATTACTACAAGGGAAAGTTGGAAGGGGTGGAAAGATTATGAAAATCTCTGTGATCATTGTGGATGATAACTCCTTTATTCGCGAAGGCTTGAAAATTATCCTTCATACATACGCAGAGTTTGAGGTGCTTGAAACGGTGAGTGATGGAAAAGAGGCCGTAGACTTTTGCTTAAAGAATAAGGTCGATATAGCCCTTCTGGATGTCCGCATGCCCAATATGAATGGGGTGGAGGCGTCCAAGCTGATTACGGAGCAAACCAGCACAAAGCCGATTATCTTGACCACCTTTGATGATGATGAATACATTCTTGATGCTATCAAAAATGGCGCCAAAGGCTATTTATTGAAGAACAATGACCCCGAACAAATTCGTGATGCGATCAAGAGTGTGTATAACGGAAACAGTATTATTCAGGAGGCTATTTTAGAAAAAATAAAGTCCAATCTCGCGGAACAAAAAGCTCCAGAGACGCCAATGGACCTCAGCCTGTTCACCGAAAGAGAACGAGAGATCATGTCCCTGATTGCCAAGGGGTATTCCAATAAAGCGATATCCAAGCAATTGTTTATTTCCGAAGGGACGGTGGCCAATTATATAACTTCAATATTAAATAAGACCGGGCTTGAGCACCGGACCCAGATTGCGATTTACTATCTGAAGGGGAAAGTGGAATAGGATGGAGCTGTGGATGATTGGGACGAAGCTCGTCCTCCTGCTTTATATAGCCTTCTGCTTTGTACGGGCAGAGGGTAGTTCGATCGACTTGGCGGTTCTTACCTTTCTGCTTTATTTTTGCATCAATATCACCCTGTATATTTTTAAACATACTACCATCAAAAGACTGTTTCTAATCGGATCGATCTGTATTACCGTGGCAGCCTATTCCATGGTACACCCGATCTTTAGCATTCTTTTACCACTATCCATTGTGGAACTGGCCGCAGGCTTTATTGAACAAAAATTCATACATCTACTCGTTTCTATCATCCCAATCTTTTATATACAGGAAACGTTCCAGCCGATTTACGGGTTAGTAGCCATCTTTTGCTTTATGCTTTATTCCGTCACTACAAGCTTCCATTACATGCAGGTGAAGGATGAGGCTCAGATGGATTCGATGCGAAAAGCGATGGGGAAATTAACCAAGCGTGTAAATGAAAATACCGAGTACATTCGTCAGTCGGAATATACCTTTAAATTAGAGGAACGAAATCGAATTTCACAGGAGATTCACGATAAAATCGGTCATTCGATGACAGGGGCCCTTTTTCAAATGGAAGCGGCGAAACGGCTGCTGGAAACCGATCCAGGGAAAGCAGCCGAGCTGCTGCAAAATGTCATCCAGATTTCAAAGGAGGGCATCGAAAACATCCGCTTGACCTTGAAAAATATGAAGCCTCCAACAGAGCAGGTCGGCATTCATCGCCTGAAGCTGATGATTGATGATGTCAATGCCAAACAGCCAATTAAAACCGTGCTGACGTATGAAGGGAATTTAGATGTCATTTCTCCGATCCAGTGGAAAATTATCCATGAAAATATCACGGAGGCGCTCACAAATGCAATGAAATATTCCCAGGCAACGCTTGTTTCGGTCGATTTGAAGGTGTTAAATAAACTGGTCAGAGTCGAAGTGAGGGATAATGGCGTGGGAACAGACACGATTAAAAAAGGGCTTGGCATCATTGGGATGGAGGAGCGCACCGCCGCAGTGGACGGAACGATGATTGTCGACAGCACTCATGGCTTTTCCGTCACCACCCTCCTGCCGATATGAAAATCTAACGCTCACAATATGAAAATTCTCATGTGAAAAGAATGAACGATTGCACTTATGCAGGTTCATTCTTTTTTTTATACTTGAACTATAGAAACGATCTAGGGGTGAAGAGATGAACGTGTTGGAGATAAAGAATGTAACGAAGAAGTTCGCAGATTTCATTGCGGTTGATAATATGAGTCTAGCTGTTGCCGAGGGAGAAATCTTTGGCTTTCTCGGGGCCAACGGCGCGGGGAAAAGCACCACGATTAATATGATTGCCGGGCTGCTGCGCTGTAATGACGGCATCATTAGTATTCTTGGAAAAAATTCAGCCAAACACAGCCGTTTTGCAAAAATGAACCTTGGCATGGTTCCCCAGGATTTGGCCATCTATGAGGACATGACGGCCTATGAAAACGTTAAATTCTTTGCCGGCCTATACGGTCTGCGCGGCGCCGAACTGCATGACCTTGTTGTGGAAGCACTGGAGTTTGTCGGCCTACAAGATAAACACAAGAGCTATCCCAATAGTTTTTCAGGGGGGATGAAGCGGCGCTTAAACATCGCCTGTGCCATTGCCCACCGGCCGAAGCTGATCATTATGGATGAGCCGACAGTAGGCATCGATCCACAGTCCCGCAACTATATTCTGAATTCGGTTAAGAAGCTAAACGAAATGGGCTGCACCATCATTTACACAAGTCACTATATGGAGGAAGTCGAAGAGATTTGTTCGCGGATTGCCATCATTGATCACGGAAAAATCATTGCCGAGGGAACGAAGGAGCAGCTGAAATCACTCATTACTAATACGAAGGATTTATGGATTGAGGTTAAATCCTCTGAAAACTTGAACATCCAGGCTATCAAAGAAATTCCTGGCGTCGAAGCTGTTTCGATAGAGGAATATTTTATTAAAATCAACTCGGATACGGGCGTTAATAATTTAAACAAAATCATTGAGCACTTGATTAACAATGGGATTGAAATCCGCGGCCTCCAAGAAAAGGCGCCAAATTTAGAGACTGTGTTTTTAACCTTAACCGGAAGAAACCTAAGGGACCAATAGGGGGGATTCACATTGAACATACTCAATATTGCCTGGAAAGGCATTAAAACAGAGTTTCGGGACATTAAAACCTTGATTTTCTTGTTAGCTTTCCCGATTCTTTTAATGCTCGTCCTTGGAACAGCCCTGTCGAACACGTTTACGACCAGTCTTCCAGTGGATGATCTCCATGTGTTATATAAAGATACAACACAAGAAGGGAGCTTTCAGCAATTTATCAAGGCAGCGGAAAAGTCGGGGATGCATTTTAAGAAAGTCACCGATCAAGTAGATGGAAAAAAAGAAGTGAAGCGAAGTACCTTTGATGGGTATGTAGAAGTGACCGAAAATGGGGTCCAGCTCTATGTCAATGATGATAATAGTATAAAAGGGAGTATCCTGCAAGGCATGGTCTCCGGGTATGTCGACAAGTATAATATTGCTTCTGAAATCATGAAGACAGCACCTGATAAGCTAAATGCAGCCTTTACGGCGGGGGAGCAGAGAGATTTTATTAAAGAAACCTCGCTAAATCCGAATAAGCAGCCGGGATCGATGGATTATTATGCGATTGTGATCACGACGATGATTGTGCTGTACGGGGCGCTGCCGGCCAGCTCGCTCATTGTCAGTGAACGCGTGCGAAGGACAGCAGATCGCCTGATTGCTGCACCAGTAAGGAAAAGTGAAATTTTTATCGGAAAGGTGTTGGGGAGTCTCGTTAGCAACGGCTTGTGTGTCATTCTCGTCATCCTGTTTAGCAAACTATTATTCAAGGCAAACTGGGGTGACCATCTGGGGCTGGTATTTCTTGTGCTGCTGACAGAAGTGGTGTTTGCAATTAGTTTGGGAATTGGCATCAGCTTCCTAACGAAATCTAGTGCGGCACCTCAAGTCATCATTATGATCATGGTGCAGCTATCGTCCTTTTTTGGCGGGGCTTATTTTAAAATAGACAATCCGGAAGGAATTTTTAAACTGATAACCGAGCTTTCACCGCTTACCTGGATGAATGAAGCGATAACGAAAATCATCTATGCAAATGACTTTGCTGCCGTCATTCCGGCAATCAGCATCAATCTGATCGGCTCGTTTTTATTGTTACTAGTGGCAATCATCTCACTGCAAAGAAGGGAGGGGCTATAATGAGGGATATCCTCTGGATCGTGCAAAACACGTTACGTGTGACATTTCGAAAAAAGAAAAACATCTTGCTGTATTTGTTTATGCCGTTAATCGGAATTTTTATTGCGCTGATGGCCTATGGCGGTGATCAAAAAATGATCTTGCATGTCGGCGTTGTCAATCAAGACAAAGCTGAGATTACTGCGGATACGATTCAGTTTTTAGCAGGATTAGAGAATGTGAAGATTACCGAGCTAGAGGCAGGGCAGGTTCAAGAAGAAATAGTTTCCGGTAAGCTCGACAGTGTGATTACCTTTGAAAAGGGGTATTCAGACAGTGTATTGGCGGGGCGGCCTGACCATATTCAGCTCACTTCCATCAAAGGCGCGCAAGTGACAGGCTTCGTGAAGTCCTATTTATATCAATACATCGATAATATCTCGACGATCAGCCGTGCAGCCGATGGAAATCAACAGACTTTTCAGCAAATGTACCAGGATTACCAGCAATCGTCATTTCAACTCTCAACACATTCTTTAGCGGATACATCGAGGAATAAAAATATGACGACTCAAACGATTGGTTTCCTGATTATGATCATGCTGATTTCTGCAAGTAATTTGTCAGAGATCATTCTGCTGGAAAAAGAAAAACGCACCTATTTTCGACTGTTATCGACTCCGATTAACGCAAGAAAATATTTATTGGCAAATGTGTTGGTCAACATGCTGGTGATGACGGTTCAGGTTGCCGTTACGCTAACCATCATGAAAAGCGTCTTTCATATTGGTCTGAACATGTCTTATTGGGAAGCGGCGGTCGTTATGCTTCTGTTCTCAATGATTGCGGTTGGGCTATCGCTTGTGTTGATTTCCTTTTCAAAAAGCCGCAGTGCAGCAAACGCCCTGCAGAATTTAATTATTACCCCAACCGTGATGCTTTCCGGGTGCTTCTGGCCTGTGGAAGTCATGCCAACAACCTTGCAGAAAATAGCGAACTTCCTACCGCAGCGCTGGACACTTGATACGTTAACGAAGCTGCAGGAAGGGCATGCGTTCAGTGAGTTATCCTTGAACTTGCTGATTCTCTTTGCCTTTGCGGCGGCGTTTTTCTTAATTGCGGTCTATAAATTCAGCCGCAATAAGACAACAGAGAATTTTGTATAGGACGGAACAATAAAATGAGAGGAATCTCAAAAATTGATTGGGATTTCTCTCGTAAAATCTTGTCTGAAAAAAGCTACATGAGTAGAACGGGTTCTGTTACCTGTCACAAAAATCCAAAATGTGTATTAAAATGACCATCAATTTGTATGTGAATTTGATGGTCATTTTTTATTGATATAACGCGAATAATTATAAAAATAGGCGTGAACCTGTAGTCCAATTTGTATATCAAAATGTAAGGTTACAGAGATTTCTGTTACCTCGCAAATTGGACTACAAAATGATGTGTTTTTTATTTACAAAACCACGTTTTTCTTTGGCCTTGGCTCTGTAATTATTCAATGATGATTTTCGTATAGGTATGAGAATTCATAGGCGGAGAATTTCCGGCTAATGTATATAGAGGAAGCTTAAGTAGCAGAGATAAGCGGAGAAATTCCGGTTAACTGCTCTGAATAAGCCAAAATTCAAAGATTTGGATCATATAAGCGGAAAAACTCCGCTTATTTTTAAGGAAATATGGGTATTTCCCAATTTAAACGGAATTTTTCCGGTTATTTTTCAAAAACAGTGAAATCAACATTCAGTTTTATAACAGTGCCTTGGCCATAAAATGGTGGCACTTCGTAATATTCTTACATAACAAAATGTATAACAAATATAAGGAGATTTTTATAAAAAGTGACAGGTATCGGAACCCGTTAATGAAAGTTGAACTTTATTCTTAATCGTTACAAATTAAATTTAAATGATGTGAAATGACACTGGAGACCAGTTCATAATTCACTCGGGAAAGTTCTAACATGGCATGGATGGCTAATCCATCTATAATGGCATATAGTTTTTCCTTTTCAATATCGATATGTAGATTTTTCCGCAGCAATTGATGCTTTTCTAAAAAAGTGAATATATTATCAATTGCCAGGAAAATTCCATCGGTGTCTGTACCAAATACATCCCCCTTTTTCCTGCTATAAAAAATAAAGGTAAACCATACTTCCATTTCAGCCATCGTTTCTTCATTAATGGGGATTATTTCTAAAATGACCTTTAATACCTTCTCTTTTGGCTGTAAATCACTTGCTGCAATTTTACTAATACGAGCAATTACCCTCTCTTTAACGAGATTCATGGCATAAACGAGCAATTCATTTTGTGTTGAAAAATAGTGCCGCAATGCCCCGAAAGACAGCCCGGCTTCTTTGGCAATTTTTCTTACCGTCGCTCCTTCCATTCCTTCACGTAGAATCACCCGCCAAGTTGCCTCCGCAATTAACTTTTTTTGATGATCATGGTCAACAATTTTTGGCATACCTTATTTTATCAATAAAAATGGGCGTGTGCAATTTAATAATACAGTTGTATTATTAAAAATCAGATGTTAATATTGGTATTAAATAATACAGTTGTATTGGAACGAGGTGTCTTTTTGAATTTAATTGCTTGGATGATTATAGCCTGTGAAATAGGATTTTGGATTGTCATATTGTTAGGGCTAGTTTCGCGATATATTCTAAAGAAAAAGAAGCTGGGGCTTTTTTTCTTTGCGTTGACCCCTGTTATTGACTTAGTTTTATTGATTACCGCTAGTATTGATATATTTCGGGGGGCGACAGCAACAATCGCACATGCCATTGCCGCTGTGTATATAGGAGTTTCTCTTGCCTTTGGAAAAGGGATGATTGAATGGGCTGATCAAAGGTTTCGTTATTATCTCTTAAAAGAAGGCGAAAAGCCCTTAAAGCGTTATGGCTTAGTGTACGCCCGGCATTATTTAAGAGGATGGGGTAAGCATTTAGTGGCTTATCTGATTGGAGCTGCTATGTTAGCAGGAGTCATTCTTCTTATTAACGACTCCAGTAAAACAGAAGCCCTTTTCGGTGTTCTAAGATTATGGTCATTTGTGCTGGGGATTGATTTACTCATTGCCATATCAAACTTTGTTTGGCCAAAAAGGAAAAAAGTAAAGGAAAAAACGGGGTCAGTCCACCAATAATGAAAAGCGTAAAGCGAAGTACCACTTTCTAGTGTAGAATGGGGCTGTTATTTATATTGATGAAAATGCAAGAAAGGTTGTTTTATTTTATCTTTTTTTGCCTCATTATTCCTGTCACAATTGGAATGATTGTACAAATAACTGCAATCGGTAGAAACCATTTGCCAAAACCATTCCCCCATTCTAAAGCTATCGATATGGATTCAAATAAGATGAGAGCAAAGACGATTAGACAGGTATTTTTTAATTGATTCATCAATTTTCGGCTGTTCAAATAAAACTGTTTTGCGTTCGATTGATTAAATCTGTGTGGGTAATTATGAAATTGGGGAAATTTTTCTAAAGTTTGCAAGAAAAGAAGAATGAAAGCCCCTATGCCAGGTAAAATCAAAAGTTCCCATTTTGACCCCCATCGGTCCACTTCTCCGGAGGCATTAAAATGTCCTGGCACTTCTTCAGGAAGCCTGTTCCAAACAGCAATCAAAAAGATAATTGATCCAAAGTAAAATGAGTAACCAATGATATCCCAAATCCATTCGTTCTTTGTCTTTTTGATATTTATTTTTGGCCGTTCCCATGAGTTGGACATGTTTTGCCACCCCCGACTATAATATTTTTTAAGGTTTCATGTATTTATTTTAACATCTTGAGCTTATATATCCCAATAAAACCCATTCCTAAAATGAACCTTTTTGTCTGTTCGGCTGTATAAGTTATAAAGAGATAAGAAGGAGTGGATGAAATATGGCATTAGGGTGGTTAATAGGCACGATTGCCGCGGCAATTCTTGGAACGACGTTTGCCATACTCATTGCGACAATGAACAAAAAGGTCGTTAGAGATTATAAAGGGAATATTGACTTTAAGAAATCCGACATTTATTTTTACTGGACACGGTAGAAGCGAATCTAGCCTTTAACTTTATTCTAAAAAAAGGCTAAAATCGCTTTTTATTTTTTTGACATTATACAGTTTAACTGTATATAATGTAACTATATAGTCAGACTGTATATTATCCTATAGTAAGACAGGTGAAACCATGAAACGAGATCGACATATTCCGCTTACAGAAACAGTGTATTATATACTTTTATCATTATTAGAGCCGGCACACGGATATTTGATTCTCCAAAAGGTGGAAGAACTTAGCGGAGGGCAGGTGAGGATGGCGGCCGGAACATTGTATGGAGCGATAGAAAATTTATTAAAGCTTAAATTTATACAGCCGGTTCCCAGTGAGGATAGCCGGAGAAAAGTTTATTTAATTACGGATAAAGGAAAAGAAATGCTGCATCTTGATTTAGAAAGAATGAAGCATATGATACAGGTTACGGAAGCAGCGTTTATTAAGTAACAATGAGGTGAAATCATGAGAAAATTTAAGTTTTTCCTAAACTTTGAAAAGGAAGCAAACTGGCTGAATCAAATGGCTGAGGAAGGATTTGAATTTGTAGGAAAGTCAATGGGGTATCATTTCCGTCCAGCCAAGCCAGAAAAGACAGATATTAAAATTGACTATCGCACATTTAAAAATAAAGAAGATTTTATCGATTATTGTACACTTTTTGAGGACTGCGGATGGAAGCATATTGCCGGGACAAAAAGTTCCGGGACTCAATATTTTAAAAAAGTCAGAGCAGATGCGGATGAAGACATTTTTTCTGATGCAGATTCCAAGGCTGGCAGATACAAAAGGCTGTCACAAATGTATATGGCATTATCTATGTGTTATTTGCCTATTTTTGCAGCATTGATCACAACGGGTGCCATTGATGCGGCTGGTCTGTTAAGTCCAAAGAGACTCTATTATACACCGGGGTTATGGAATATGGCAGGGGCGGATTTTTGGGGAGCATTTCTGTTTGAAACACCATTTGCCCTATTTAGGGCAGCAACATGGGCTCTTTTCCCAGTAATCATCATTTTATTCCTTTTCTTTAGTTATAAAACTGAACAGCATTATAAAAAATTAATGAAATAAATGGTAATAGCCTTATTAATAATAAGGGTCAGTTCCTAGGACTGACCCTGACTACGTTTTCCAGATAAAATAGGGGTTAAAAGGCCCGTTTTTTTAAATGGAATTTTAGCAGCTGGTACTATTTAAGAGAGACACAGGGACGGTTCTTCTGCTTCTGAAGCATGAGAACCGTCCCTGTGTTTCATCTTCGATTAAATTCGGAGCGTTCCTGGCACTAAATCAGAATGCCATGTTTTATTTACATAATTTACAAAAAAATCATAGAAAAGTAACCGTTCTTTCACCATGGATTAAAAAACGAGTGTTTTAATTGAGAAGAAAGTACTAGTTCAAAAGTCCAAAAGGGGAGGAAATTAAAAATGAAAAAGAGGGTAACAGCGGTATTAGCTTTAAGCTTAATGATACCGGCAGTAGCACCTGCAGCCTTAGCGGCAGGGGATATCACGATTCAATCTTATAAATTCAACTCGATGAAGGCGCCAGCTACAATTGAAGAAATGGTAAAAACGTATACCAACGCTTCTCTGGATGTTACATATAGTAATGGAGACAAGAAGAATTTCCCGCTTACATATAAACAGTTGTATATGACAGACGAGAACATTGTCACAAATAAAGGGATTAAAATTCCTGCAGGAACTCCAATTGATGTAAATGGCAATCCAATTGTCGATAAAAGTGTTCCCAGCCAACCATCTTACTATATTTCCGATGCACCCGACTCCAATAGCTTATTAAATATCGGTGGCAATCTTTATATGATTTCCCATTTTGAATATGATACAGCAGATAATTCCGGCGGTTCCGCATACGGTAAACTTCCGGCATCGATGACATTAACAGCGTTAAACCAAGACAAAAAAACCGGTGAATTAACCGTAAATAATGCGAAGAAAATTGACTTTGCAAACGTCAATGGTTTATGGATTCCATGTAATGGCTCGACATCTCCTTGGGGAACACATCTTGGTTCAGAGGAATATGAACCGGATGCACGGAAATTTTTAGAAAATCCAACGACAGACCCTACTAATGTAAAAGCATTTGCTAATTTCTATTTTGGCGATGAGGCAAAAGCCAATCCATACTTTTATGGCTGGATTCCAGAAATCACTGTTACGGCAAATGGCGATGCCAGTGTAGTGAAACACTACAGTGCAGGCCGTTTCTCTCATGAAGTCATGGAGGTCATGCCTGATAACAGGACTGCTTATTTTGGTGATGACGGCGGTTATACAGCTACTTTTATGTACGTTGCAGATAAAGAAAAAGACCTTTCTGCTGGAACCTTATATGCTGCAAAATGGAACCAGACGAGTGATGTAAATGGCGGATCAGCCAATTTACAATGGATTAAACTCGGACATGCTACGGATGATGAAGTAAAGGCCATCATTGACAATGGAACAACATTTGATGATATTTTTGAAAAAACAACTGATGCTGCTTCTGCAAAAGATAACGGCTTTTCTGCCATTAAAACATATCCAAGCGGAAAAATTGAATATCTGAAAGTCAAGCCAGGAATGGAAAAAGCTGCGGCCTTCCTAGAATCACGCCGTTATGCCGCAATAAAGGGTGCAACTTCAGAATTCAATAAAATGGAAGGCATTGCTGTGAATGCAAAAGATAAGAAAGTCTACATGGCGATGTCAGGTGTCAGCGGTGCAATGTTAGCAAGCAGTTCTGATCCTGTAGATGATATTCATGTCCAGAAAATTAATGCTGGTGTAACCTATGAGCTTAACTTATCAGGCGGATTACAAGATAGTGAAGGAAATTCAATCAACAGTGCATATGCTGCCACGAATATGAAAGGTCTTGTTGTCGGAGAGGATCTGGCTGCACCTGATGCTTACGGAAATAAATCAAATCCGGACAAAGTAAATAAACCGGATAACCTAAGCTTTTCCGAAAAAATGAGAACTTTATTTATTGGCGAAGATGGTACTGAGCATACAAACAACTATGTTTGGGCTTATAACGTAGACACAAAAGAACTTTCCCGCGTGTTATCAGTACCAGCAGGGGCAGAAGCAACCGGATTACGTGTCATTGATGATTTTAATGGGTTCTCTTATGTGCTAAGCAACTACCAGCATCCAGGTGATGAGCTCGACAAATGGCAGGGAACGGCTGTCAATAAGGCGGATTTGTTAAAAGCCGTTGATGATGCAATAGGGATCAATAAAAAAGGCGGAGTCGGCTATCTTGCTATACCGAATGTAACACCAGTTCAAGAACCGGCACCGACAACAACTCAGCCGCCATCAAATAATCCTGATGCACCGAAAACAACCAACTCTGGTGCACCGCAAACAACTAATCAAGTCGTAAAAGGCGGAACTTCTCCGGTTACAGGAACTCCGTTTGTGAATGCCCTGTTAGGAGCAGCTGCGCTGCTTGGAGCTGGATTTGCATTGGTTCGTTCGTCTTTACGTAAGTCAAAATCAACAAGATAAGGTCGTTTGAGCATTACCGCTGAGGTCTTTTCTGGAACTTTTTCGGGAAAGACCTTATTCTAAATACAATTTGAACAAAAGGAGGTTGAAAGGATGAAGTCAAAAAAATTTTGGTTAGGGAGTTTGTTGGCTGCTATTGGTTTATGCCTACTGATCTCCATCCCCCTTTATTTTATTCAATCTCATGCCAGCAAAACGAAACTGTTAAAGGATTATAATAAACAGGAACAAGCACTTACTTCTGATTTTGCAACAGATTATCAGCTGCCACCCAAGCCAATTAACCGAAAAAATCAAAAAGATGATGATTTAATTGGAAAACTGGTCATTCCAAAGATTTCCTTGGAGGTACCAATAGTAGAAGGAACCGATCAAAAGGCTTTAAAAAAGGGCGCCGGACATCTGACGACAAGTGTAGCAGCAGGAGAAAATGGCACAAGTGTGATTGCCGCTCATAATACGACTTTTTTCCACCACATTGGCGAGCTTGCGTTAAAGGATACTGTTCAAGTGGATACCCTATCAGGAACGAAAACCTTTGAAGTATACGAAACAAAAGTGGTCAAAACAGGAGACCCTATTTATAATACGGTAACGCCATCTCTTGTGCTGGAAACCTGTTATCCGTTTGATGTAGGCACGGAAACTCCATATCGGTATCTTGTCTTTACGAAAGTTATCAATTAAGCACCTAATCTTTTAAAAAATTGATGTGTTGCATTAAACCGTACCATAAGGATAAGATGGACCCGAAAATGCGGATTTACAACGCCAAACTATCTATTGATACAAAGTTTTTTGTATTAACGTTGTAAATCCGTATAATCCTGATTCTCCCCCAAGAAAAGAGCATCCCATATTGTAGAATATTATTGTTGTATTAATTTATCACGGTCGACTGCTTGTGGAGGTTCCTCCATCCAGCCTTGTTTAATCATAATATTGGCACCATCTTCCACATACAGTGCGACTTCTGGAATCAAAGAAATATATTTAAGACCTAAATCTCTCCTTGGACTTGCTGCTAATGCAGTTCCATAATAGCCGATTCCTGCTGCAACCATGGCTGTAACATGAAACATCATTAGTTTATCTGAAAAGATACTTGCTGTTGTATTTAAAACTGCCGAACCTGAACTTACAGGGGCTGGCAGATCCTCCTTGGTTAAAAAGTTGCTAAATATATCTATATATTTTTGGGCAAGCTCTTTTCCTCTTAAGAAATACTGTTTTACATCTTCGTTTTGAGCGGTCTGGGCAAAGCCGGTTACTAATTCTTTACCGATAGTATTTATTAGAGTGTTTAAGTATAAGTGTGTGATTTCTTGTGAATTAATAGATCTCTTTTTCCCAAAAAAACCAGTTAAATAATGTTGTTTTTCTACAAAATCGATCCCTTTAGGAATAGGTATAGAAGGTGGTTTTACATAAATCCCTTGTTTTAGCATTAAATCACGTGTTCTATCCTGCAATTCAACCCCTTTATTTAAGATACGCTTATGAAAAGCAACAACATCTGGACGTGTCGAAACTGTTAGTCCTCCACAGCTGGATGTCATTGCAAATACAGCCAGTTGACTTAAATGCTTTAAGAAAAAAGTATCTGTAAAAAGTCTTGGAGCTTTTGTATTAACATCTTGTTCTGTAAATCCAATGGGTATCGGAAAATTCTCTTTTTGAAACAATTCCTGCATGATGGATATATTCTCTTTTGCTGTATCAAGTGTCCATTCAATAATAGGACGTATTTCTTCATCCTCTACTTTTTCTAAGAAATAGCTGTTCATACAAACAACTATCGTATCACCCATGTATTGAGTCCATAAACCAGACATTTCCGCGGCAGTTAACGGAATATTTGTTTTATCATCCATTAGAACAACCTCCTATTTTACATTCATACATTATGTAATAATATTTCCTAAAAAGCGGAAAACATAAATTGACAACCTTCCTAATACATCAAATGAAAAAGGGAATAATCCTGAATGCCCCTTTATTCAATAGATATATTGGGGACTACCATAGTCATTAGGACTGTGGTATTTTCTTTTTATGGAGAGGAATATTCTTAGTGAAATCTTTTTTGATAGGAGGATACATAATGCCAACAAGCTTAAAAGATACGGTTACTTTATCTAATGGCGTGGAAATGCCGTGGTTTGGCTTAGGAGTTTTTAAAGTAAGTGAAGGGGACGAGGTCATTCAGTCTGTAAAGGCGGCTATTCGGAACGGATACATCAGCATCGACACGGCTGCGATCTATTTAAATGAAGAAGGTGTGGGGCAGGCGATTCGTGAATCAGGTGTTCCCCGTGAGGATTTGTTTATTACAACAAAGCTTTGGAATACCGAGCAGGGATATGAATCCACATTAGAAGCGTTTGAAACAAGTCTTAACAAGCTTGGACTCGACTATTTGGATCTTTATTTAATTCACTGGCCAGGTGTTGATAAATATAAAGAAACGTGGAAGGCTTTCGAAAAGCTATACAAAGACGGTCGTGTCCGTGCTATTGGCGTCAGTAACTTCCATGTTCATCATTTAGAAGATTTGATTCGAGACGCTGAAGTGAAACCAATGGTCAACCAGGTTGAATTCCATCCCCATTTAACTCAAAAAGAGCTTCTTGCTTATTGTAAAAAAGAAGGAATTCAACTAGAAGCATGGTCGCCATTAAAAAAAGGAGAACTGTTAAATGAACCAGTTCTCGAAGATATTGCGGTTAAATATAATAAATCTGTTGCACAAGTAATTCTGCGTTGGGATCTGCAACATGGCATCGTAACAATTCCAAAATCCATCAAAGAGCATCGCATCATTGAAAACGCCGACGTATTTGACTTTGAACTGACCGCAGAAGACATGGAAAAAATTGATGGACTCAACCAAAACAGCCGCTCTGGATCGGATCCAGATACCATGAGAGTAGGGTTCTAATAAAACAAGAAAAATGGGGAAAACCAACCCCATTTTTCATCACTTATTTAGCAAAGGGCGATCCTGCAAGTATAGAGCCAAATCTGGACAATTACCCTCAACAATCTCCTTTACAATAATCTTCGACAGCAATTGGCTGTAAACCGTCCCATTATCACCAAAGGCAAATAGAAAATAACTATTAGGATATTCTTCATATTGGCCAATAATCGGAATGCCATCCGCTATGCCGCCATAAAATGCAGCTAAATAATATTCTGGCTGGACCTTAATAGTAGGAAACATTTTATTAAACTCTTCAATCAGTTTATCCTTTTTGTGAATCAGTTTACTATCGCGATCTTCAGGGTATGGAGTATTATCATCAAGTCCTCCGATGATAATCCGGTTATCTCTAGTGGTCCTCATAAATAAATAGGGACGAGCAGTTTCCCAAATGAGTGTCCTGTTATACCATTCGGAGAAATTGTCGACTGGATTGGTTGTGACCGTATATGTACTGACAAAAGAGGCTTTTTTCTCTTTTTTGATTTCCATTCCTTCATAACCTGCTGCAAAAATAATATAGCGTGCTTGAATCGAACGCCCATTCTTTGTCGAAACAATCATCTTTCCTCGTTCTTCATCATAGTGGTGACCGTTCATTTCCGTATTTTCATATATACGGATTCCTTTTCTTGCGGCGTACTCCAATAGTGCATGGGTGAATCGGAAAGGATTGATTTCTGCATCATTGTATGAGTAAATAGCGGCATCCCTGCTAAACGGATAGTTTGCTTCAATCTCTTCCTTTGTTAGAAAGGTAAGGTCACAGTTTTGCTGCTTTAAAAATTCGTATTCCTTTCTTAGTTTTTCAACGTCCTCTGGACAGCTAGCAGAGTATAGGGTATCTCTTCTGTTGAATTCACAATCAATTGTGACTTTCTTGGAAGCCTCTTCCATTTCATTAATAGCTTCCTTTAGTAATTGTAAATGCCTTTTTATGTAATCAGTTCCAAAAGTGTTGATCAGATCTGTAAACATTTTTTCGCCGGAGTATTGAAGGAGGGCGGTATTCGTACTAGTACTGCCGCTGCCAATGGTTGATTTTTCAATGACAGCCACCTCTAAATTAGCACCAGCAAGATAATAGGCACACTGTGCCCCCGAGCTTCCACCCCCAATGATTAATACATCACAAGATAGGTCTTCTTCCAACGCTGGGTACGAGGGAGCATCAGGAAAAGTAGTGGGCCAATAATAAATTCCAGATTGTAAATTCATATATATCCCCCCAGTTATCAAAAATAGATAATGTTAATATAACCAGCCTCATTTTATACATACGTGAGGCATGGGTGAAGCATGGGGACGGTTCTCGTGCATCATTTTAAATTTGGCTATTTGTTTTTTTGTCGTCATCGTCTGCCATTATTTTGTATGCTTATTGCGTAAAATCCGTTTAGTAAAGAGATTTTTCAATATTTAATCAAACGTTTATTTAATTGACAAATATTTTAGAAGCTTATAAGGCTTTGTGCTTTTATGACAAGCATTTCAGAGTATTTAACCAAACGTTTATTTAGATTGCTAGAAGGGGAAATTTAGTGAAGATTGGCGAAAGTAGTTTGTGTTAGAAAGCTTGATGGTTTTGAGAGAGGTAGGTTCCATGTTTATTCAACAATTTTTTTACCCCAAAATTCAGCCAATTCCCGGATGCACGTAGTTTATAACATTTATAACAGACCTAATCAAACGTTTGTGTAAACGATAATATTTTTAGCTTTAACAAGGATATAATGCTTATCTTTGTTGACTTTTTCTTACTTTTAATCAAATGTTTGTCTAAAAAATAAATGGTCTATTCTGCCCGTGAGTTCAAGAAAAGAAGCTCACCGGTAAAAATAAGCCAGCTATTCTGCCCGAGAGCTCATGAAAAGAAGAGCAGTGGTAAAAATAAGCGGTCTATTCTTCCCGAGAGCTCATGAAAAGAAGGGCAGCGGTAAAAATAAGCCGTCTATTTTGCCCGAGAGCTCATGAAAAGAAGAGCAGCGGTAAAAATAAGCGATCTATTTTGCCCGAGAGCCCAAGAAAAGAAGCGCAGCGGTAAAAATAAGCGGTCTATTCTACCCGAGAGTTCATGAAAAGAAGAGCAGCGGTAAAAATAAGCGGTCTATTCTGCCCGTGAGAACCAGAAAAGTAACGCTGCAGCTTATTAGAATCATTTTTCAGAAGTCTCGGACGGTTCTCGTGCTTCCTTTTAACAGTAAAAACGCTTGAATCTCTATTTGATTCAAGCGTTTTTACTGTTCTATTAATCTACTGGGCGGTTTTCGAAATCGTAGTCCACTAATGCTGGAGCCACACGTGCCCGTTCGAGAGCCGGCGTATCAGGACGAACGATTTGATAGGCTGCTGCTCCGACGATTGATGCAGCTTGTTGTAGCTTTTCTTTACTGATATGTTCAATCGTATCTGTTGGCTTGTGATACTGAGGCTCAACAGGTGAATGAATAAATAGTGCGGAAGGGATGCCCACATCATGGAATGGCTGATGGTCACTTCTTCCTAACTGTCCGTACGGTACCGCCACATCATACATTCTTGATGAGGCAGACGCTCCTAAGTCCGTAACAAGATTCTTCTGACCGTTAATTGTATACATGATCAGTCCACCTAATGGATGATCTTCTCCTGCTTCTGCCCCGCCAATCATATCCATTTGGAAGTGGGCAACAATACGGTCTATATCACTTTGTGGAAGCTGCGATACGTAGAAGGATGAGCCCACCATTCCTCTTTCCTCAGAGCCGAAGGTAAGGAAGCGGACTTCGGTATCAATTGGAGTATTGACAAGAATTCTTGCTAGCTCGAGTACGGCTGATACACCAGAAGCATCGTCATTTGCTCCCGGTCCATTAGGAACCGAGTCATGGTGTGCTCCAATCGTGACAATCTGTCCTGTGTCCTTGTTCTTGTTAGGCTTTAATTTAGCCTCAACCACATAGGATGTTTTCTCGATCTTTTGGATATCGACATCTAAGGTGGCTGTAACAGGGCCGTTCTTTAATTTTTCAACCAATCCTTTCCCCTGTGCTTGGGTGATTGCCACAGCAGGAACTTCTCCATTGGCTTGGCCAAAGTTATTGCCATTGGCACTGTTGTTATACATAAGTACCCCAACTGCTCCTTTAGCAACTACATTTGCCACTTTTTCAACGAACGTGATATCCCCACGCTCAATCAAGGCAATTTTCCCTTTCACATCATCTGTAATAGTGCCAGCTAATGCTTTTCCAACATCAACGAGCTCTGCCGTTACATTTCCGCTTCCACTGCCGCTAAAGGCACGGCCTTTGAAATCAACTCCATCAACTACAGCAAGTACGTGGTTTAACTTATAATCATAGATCGGAAACGGTATTCTTCTAGTTTCGAGTCCTAAACTCTTAAACTGGCTTTCTATGTACTCGACTCCACGAACCTCTCCCTCTGTGCCAGCTTCCCTAGGCACGGCTGATAGATACTTAATGGTATTATACATATTGTCTGCGCTGATTTTCTTGATAACATTGTTGTCAAACGCTGTGGCGGCTTGTGCATTTGGTGCACTATTCGTTTGAGCATAGACAACCCCTGATGATAAAAGCATGCCTGTTGCAAGGACTGTGATCATGGATTTACGACGAAACATGAAACTCCCCCTTTGAAAAATTGATACTCTTTCATTATTCCTACTTTGGCAAATATAGTAAACAAGAATCGTTTTACAAAATCATAGAAATTCCTTTAAAATCCGCTAATGACTATACACGAAATCTATTCATCATTTTGTAAACGTTTTCATAACTATCTATATTAGTATGATAATAAATAGTATGTTATTTTAAATTTACAAAAATTTTCATATAAAAAAGCTAGATTACTATATTAATTATTCCTCCTGCAAATACATTCGAGTAAAAAGGACATTCCTTGCGAAATCCCTATTAAATTTCATTTTTCTCGAAAAAAAGACAAAATATTTCCCTGAAAATATTACAATTAATTCCTGTATTTTATAGGATTTTGCATTTTTGAAGGTTATGATAGAGGATAGAAACGTGTGGGGTTTGGGAAGAAGCTGAAGTAGGTAAACTATTAAGAGAGATTGATGTGAAAATAACCACAAGAAAAGAGTAGCAGAGTTCCAATTTGACCCTGGTTAAAGGAAGGAGAAAAGTAATGTCAATTATCGATAAATTAAATCTGGGCAAGTATAGTAATCTTGCCGTACTTAATCAACCGGAAGATTATGATTTATTTAATGGATATAAGAATGAATTAACTGGAGAACAAGATGCGATCTTTATTTTTATTGAAACGCTCGATCAAATGGTGGCCCATACTCAAAGGATAATCAATGAACAGCAATTACTAGAAAAAGGATACTTATTTTTTGCCTATCCGAAAAAAGGGAACAAGAGGTATGAAACGTTCATACATAGAGATGAAATCTTTCCAGCCATGAAAGTGGGCGAAGATGGGTATGTAGCCAACAGCGACTTGAAATTCTCACGAATGGTGGGGATGGATGATGTCTTTACTGTAGTTGGATTAAAGCGCGAAAAAATGAAGCCTCAAAAGTCATCAGCTGCTAGTCAATGTGTAGCAGATTATGAAGAAAATATAAAGGATGTTGAAATGCTTTTAACTGATCATCCCAATGAACTGAAACTGTATAAAGAGTTAACACCAGGTTATCAAAAGGATTGGGCGCGCTACATATTTTCTGCTAAGCAGCAGCAAACACGTGAAAAACGCCAAAAACAAATGGTCGAAATCCTATCACAGGGATATAAATCAGTTGATTTATATCGTCAAAAAAAGAAATAGACTTTTAGTGTTCTATTTGACATTAGGTAAAAAGATAAAAGATTTTCGAAAGGGAGCAGGATTATCACAGGAGTAGTTAGCAGATAAACTTTGTGTATAAAGAGAAAAAATGTAATGAGTATCTGTTAATAAGCGTTACTTGTATGTATTTTTATGAAGAGTCATACCGGTGCTTCCGACCAAAGGAAGGATTCATTTAGGTCGCATTTTTCACAAAATGCAGCTGTGTTTTCATCGGGGATAAAACTAGTATCTGGATAAAGCTGTTTTAGGGCTTTAACCATCCTACTACCGATTCCATGACCACGATGGGAAGGGTTAACTGAAATATGTTGGATTTGGATAAGGTGATTATTTACAAATACAACACCGATAAGACCAATGATGCCTTTTTCTTCCTTCCATAAAAAGAGTTGGTGGTCTTGGTCAGTTTCATATTGATTAATCGTAATCTGAAGTTTCTGCATATCTTTTTCATTTGGCATAAACGATAATAAGCCCATGGCTATTTTATTATACGATTTTTTGTAACGTGTCAACATTTTTAATCCCTCATTCATATGAAATGGACTTGTAGCAAGTCAATTAGGTACTCCATTATGAAAATGGTATGATGTTGATTTACTATTCTGTTATTAATTACATTAAACTTAGCAGAATTAAATCTTATTGTTTTACAAAATGTTGTATATCTCATTAAAAATATATTTCAGAAAATTTACACAATTTAACCCGTTAGCAAAATTATAATGTAGGTTTAAATATAATGTCGTGAAAAGTTAGGATTTTCATCTTATTAAATTTCACTCCATTATCGCACGATTTATTTTTGTGCTATTTCCAAAAGTACAAGCGCCACAATTGCGATCATTAAAGTTATAAAAGGATGTCCGGTTATAATAATTGTTAATAATGAATCCACGAAAAAAACCCCTTTCTTCTTGCCGTTTTTCAAATAGATATTTAGGAAACACACAACAAAAAGGAGTGTCATCGAAAAAATCGTATCTAAAGCAAAAGAAACAGGAAATTTTTTTATGGATTTTAATTAGCCATTAACCTAGGAAAAGTATCGAGAATATCGATTGTATTTACTATATCAAAGTTTGTTTACAGTTCGGTTGGGAAAATAGTACAATTGTGTAAAAAAATTAAGGTTTAGTTAATGAAAAAGAACAGAAGCAGTGGTTATTCAATAATTAAACTTTTAAACAAATTTTACCAAATTGTTCTACTTCTTTAACTGAAATGTAAAACAACTATGATAAAGTAGTTTCTACACCAAGTACCCTCCATGCAGAGCCGGCTTCCTTTTATTAAGGTGCTGGCTCTATTTATATCCTAAATATTAATAAATCAATTTATCATGAAGGGAGTATTAATAATCAAATGATTATACTTGTCGTTGATGATGAAAAGCCAATTGCGGATATTTTGCAGTTTAATTTAAAAAAAGAAGGTTATAGTGTCTATTCCGCCTATGATGGAATTGAAGCCCTTCAATTGGTGAAGGAGATTCAGCCGGATTTAATCCTTCTCGATATTATGCTGCCGCTCCGGGATGGAATGGAAGTTTGCCGGGAGGTCAGAAAAAAATATGAAATGCCAATCATTATGCTAACTGCAAAAGACTCTGAAATTGATAAAGTGCTGGGGCTTGAACTTGGGGCTGACGACTATGTAACAAAGCCATTTAGTACACGGGAATTAATCGCTCGTGTCAAAGCGAAACTGCACCGTCGTAATACAAGTATTACCCAAACGGTATTTGAAAATGATTCAAATGATATTGTCATTGGTTCCCTTGTTATTCATCCAGATGCATATGTTGTTTCAAAGTGCGGAAATACGATTGAATTGACGTACCGTGAGTTTGAATTGCTTTACTATTTGGCGCAGCATATCGGTCAAGTCATGACAAGGGGACATCTGCTGCGAACCGTATGGGGGTACGATTATTACGGGGATGCTAGGACTGTGGATGTAACGGTCCGAAGATTAAGAGAAAAAATTGAGGATACACCGAGCCATCCAGCTTTGATTGCTACACGTCGCGGAGTTGGATATTATTTGCGGAATCCTGAACAGTGTAATGTCTGATGACCTATCAATCTTCTAATGAAATCTCTTAAAAATGCCCATTTAATGTTGACTGTGTTTCAGTAGTATTAAAATCTCGTATTATATTAAACAATCCTAACACTTCTGTTAAAAAATGCTGAAGTTAGTTGATGCTTAGATATTACAGTTATATGATCAAAAGACAACGAAGGGTTAACTGGGAGGTGAGGTTCGTGGCAACTGTTTTATTTGGCACAATCGAATATTATGAGGGAGAAATAGTTAATTATCTATCTAATAGATACAGTTATGATCATGAAGATGCTGCCAAAAGAGTTTTTGACTTGCTGGAAAAGGAAATCTTAAATACTTTTTTGTTTGAAGAAACACTACGAATTCAATGTTTACATAATCTTATCAAGGCATTTGGGAAGGTCTCTAAAAAAAGTATTGTAATGATATCATAGAAAAGATTAATACGATTACCAGACAAAGAATCCGCTTCTACCTGAGCGGCTTCTTTGTATCTGGTCCAGAATGGTGCAATCCAATTGTTCCTCTTAATCATCCATAGCTTCATTTGATGGGATAAACACATCTATTTCATGTCCTTTAAGGCAACCTCCAATATCTTTTGCAGCAGCATAATCTCAAATTAGGTATTTATAAAAAAATAATAAGCATTTTTATGAATTAACTCTGAGTGACCTTGAAAAAGAGTATAAATATAGTAAAAAATATATTTTGGAAACAAATTAAAAAAATGTTTTAAATACTACATACTATCTAATTTACTGTTGTTGGATGGAAGAGTGAAAAAAGGAAATCCCAACCGTCCTCATCTCTCTGCCCATGCTATACTATTTGTAGGGAGTGATTACGTTGGAACTAAACGATGTTATCTTCGGGCACAGGTCGATACGAGAATATGAAGATAGGGAAGTAAGTCAAGAACTGTTGGATCAAATCCTAGATGCGGGCATCCGTGCGTCTTCTAGCGGAAATATGCAAACGTATTCAATTATCGTCACGAAAGACAAAGAGCTAAAGAAAAAATTGTACTCCGCACATATGGACCAATCGATGGTAGTGGATGCACCTATTCTACTAACATTTTGTGCTGATTTTAATAGAATGCGAAAATGGCTTGCTCTTAATGATGCACCTGTGCATTTCGATAACTTTATGAGCTTTATGATTGGCGCCATTGATGCCACGTTGGTCGCACAAAACTGTGCGTTAGCAGCAGAGAATGCCGGGCTGGGCATTTGCTATATGGGTTCAACTCTTGCAAATTGCGATCAAATTGGCGAGCTGCTCAACTTGCCGCCAAATGTCGTACCGGTTGTTGGTTATTCATTAGGGTATCCTGCAGAAAACCCTGCCCCACGTGACCGATTGCCCAGGCATGGACTTGTTCACTATGACCAGTATCAAGATTATTCAGAAGAAGACATTCTCGAAATCTACAAAGATAGAAATGAAAACGGTTGGAACCGGTACATGGCGAACCCTAGGCTTAAGGAAATGACCGAACGTTTAGGATTGAAAAACCTCGCCCAAATCTACACCATTGCCAAGTATACGAAGGAATCTCACCTTGAGTTTTCACAGACAGTGCTGAACTACTTGGAGAGGCAGAATTTTATGGAAAATGAGTAGGGAGTAGGAGTTTTGTTTATGCTGTTTTCGTAAATATTTTTGTTTTTGCTCCTATGCGACCGAACCGCTGAATTTTTCGAGAGTTGGGGAGTATAGAAAGGCTATATGCGACCGAACCGCTGAATTTTTCAAGAGTTGGGGAGCATAGAAAGGCTATATGCGACCGAACCGCTGTTTTTTCAAGAGTCGGGGAGCATAGAAAGGCTATATGCGACCGAACCGCTGAATTTTTCAAGGGTTGGGGAGCATAGAAAGGCTATATGCGACCGAACCGCTGAATTTTTCGAGAGTTGGGGAGTATAGAAAGGCTATATGCGACCGAACCGTTGTTTTTTTCAAGAGTTGGGGAGTATAGAAAGGCTATATGCGACCGGTCCGCTGAATTTTTCAAGAGTTGGGGAGTATAGAAAGGCTATATGCGACCGAACCGCTGAATTTTTCAAGAGTTGGGGAGCATAGAAAGGCTATATGCGACCGAACATGTTATTTTTCCAAGTGTTCGGTCGCTTACAGCGTGGCAAAAAGCTATTCCTCTTACATGATCGTATTACCTGACTGACACAATCGATTTCCTTTTATATAACAAGGAACCAATGATAAAGGCAATTCCACCCCAAAGGAGCATAATGCAAAATCCATACCAAAGTGGGGTTGAGAGAATAGAAGTATTATAGACCATACTGTCTCTTAGACCGTCGGCAAAATAGGTGAGCGGGAGGATGTTGGATACAGGCTGCAGCCAATCGGGCATGGTTTCAACCGGAAAGAAAATGCCGCTGACAAACATCATCAGGAAGCTGACAATGTTTGCTACACCCATGTAGGCCTCATTTGTATTGCTAAAAGAAGAAATCAAATAGCCAATTCCATTGAAGGAGAGGGCTCCCATTAAGAAAACCAGCAACAAGCTAGGAAAATTAATAAACAAATTGGCGCCGAATACGAATACGCCAATTAAGGATAAGAGAATGATTTGAATGGTGCTGAATAACAGGCGCATCACCATATCACTGAGGCCAAAGATGCCCATTTTTGCCGGGGTCATCCGCAGCCTTTTGATTAACCCTTTCCTGCGCATATCCACTAAGTCAACCATGCCGAATAAGCCGCCTTGGGCAATCGATAACGCAATCATCCCGGTTAAGAGAAAATCCGTATACTCCAATTCCGAACTGCCTGAAGAAATGGTTTCAAATTGCTGCTCAAAGGTTGGGGCTGCACCAACTGCCTGCAGGTTTGCCTGCTGAATGAACTGGTTTAGGACACCCGCAACGACTTGGGTGGAAACACTTTGTTCATTTTCTTTGTTCACAATCAGTTTAATCGAGGTGGCCTTTGCTGATTCTGGTAAGACGATGGCAGCATCGACTTCCTTCTCTTTTACTAAAACTTTTGCTTTCTTTTCACTAATAGGGTCCTTTTGGCTTACTTCAATAATAGGAATTTGCCGCAATTGCTTCGCCATCACAGCAGACGTTTCATTTGAAGATTCATTAACAATGGCAACTTTCGTGCTAAAATCATCGTTTGACCTGCCGCCAAATATCGTCATAAAGATGACCATTAAAATAACTGGAAAAAAGATCCCCCAAAACCACGCTTGTTTTTCACGGAGTGTTAATTTTAATTGAGCAAGGAACATTTGTTTAAATTGCTTGAGGTTATTCATCTTAATCCCTCCACTCTTTGCCGGTATAAGCAATAAAGACGTCTTCAAGACTCATTTCGCGAATCGAAACTTGTTCCACTTGATATTCCTTGTCTTTTGTAAATTTAAAAAGGTCAAACAGTAAATCCTCGGGTTTAATGGTCCATAGCTTAAGTGCGGTGCCCTCACGTTCTGTACGTGTCACAGAATCAAGAGCACTTGCAAAAAGCTCTGCATCCTGGGCGGCTTTTTCTCCATCAAGGAATGATAAGCGAACCTCTCGTTCATTTGTTAATTTTTCGATTAATGCGGAGGGGGAATCCAAGGTTACAACCAATCCTTGGTCCACGATGCAAACCCGGTCGCTTAGTTTTTCGGCTTCTTCCATATAATGAGTGGTGAGAATAGTGGTTTTTCCTAATTTCTTAAGCTCAAGAATAATCTCCCAAACATTGCGTCGTGCCTGAGGGTCGAGTCCGGTCGTGGGTTCATCCAGAAATACGATGTCAGGATCACTAATCATGGCTAGCCCGATAGCCAGTCGTTGCCGCTGACCGCCAGATAATTTCTTGACTTGATTCACTCGATGCTCGGTTAGATTAACCAGTTTGAGAATTTCTTCAGTTGACCGTGCCTTATCGTAAAATGTAGCAAATAGATTCAAATTTTCTTCTGGAGACAATAAATCAAACATGGCACTAGATTGCGGCTGTACGCCAATTTTCTTTTTAATCGTTATGGTGTGCTTGTTCCAGTTCAATTCACCAAACTGTATTTCTCCATGATCCGGTGTAACCAAGCCTTCAATCATCTCAAGTGTGGTCGTTTTTCCTGCCCCATTTGGCCCGATAATGGTAAAAATCTCTCCCTCTTCCACAGAAAAGCTAATATCTTTGACGGCTTGTATGGAACCAAACGATTTCTTCAAATTCCGGACCTCTAAAATATTCATCGTCACATCACCTTTCCTTGGAAACCAGCCATTTTGTCACAAAAGCCCCAATTCCAAAAGTTGCATACCACGTTATACCTATGTTGTGAAATAGGAAAGGATTCATAAATTTTAAAGAAACCGAGGCATGGGGCGCAGTTCATTCTCCTGCCTCTTTTTTTATTTAGCTTTTAAGTCCATTGATCCGAAGAGGGAAGCTTATAAAAAGCATACCGGCGCATTTTCCATCATCAACTCTGTGATTATCCTATTTCTCGTCGTCACTAATTTAATGGGGCTGTTTAGTGGGCTGGGATACGATATTCCTTTTCAAAAAGTTGTACCGGCGCTGCTTGGTATTATGTTTATCGTTTTTGGAAATTTCATGACGCAAATCCGGCATAACTATTTCTTCGGCATTCGGACACCTTGGACCCTGGCATCAGAATATGTCTGGAAAAAAACACACCGATTTGGAGGATATGTTTTTGTCGTTATTGGCCTTGTACCATTAATCACCACCTTTATAGGTTCCATGGGAATGTACCTTTTCCTTGGGGCATTAGTGGTCGGAATTGCCCTGGTCATGATTTATTCCTATATGGTGTATAAAAGGGAAAAAGGGAAAGTGTAATTCGCCGGAAACTGAATATGATAGAGACACGGGGACGGTTCAACTGCTTTTGAAGCAGTAGAACCGTCCCCGTGTTTCACTTTGAATCTGGGTAAAAAGCCCCAGTTTATTTAGAGTGATTTTGCAAATGTTATAGTTATGGAGGCGGTATCGTGGCTTTTACTATAAAGAGGAAACGGGCGAAAAAAAGGGACATTGGAAAAGACGCGGCGCCTTTTAATAAAGGAGTGAAGGCCGATTCCGATGCGATTCTCTCTCCTTCACTTGATGACACAGTGTCTGGAATTAAACAGGCTTTAGGTGATAATGATGATTTGATCATGAAGTACTTCAAAGTATTTGGCCAGTATGAAGCGGCAATTATGTATTTTTCTAATTTAGTAAATCAGGATAGTATTAATCATGATATTTTGAAACCCCTTATGTATGTGCCGGATCATTTAAAGGATCGGAACCGGTCATTAGACCAAATAACCGATATGATTATCAAAGAAACGATCTATCATAGCCAGGCTAAACTTGAGTGGAATATGGAAAAATTAATCGAGTACATTTTATGCGGTGAAACCTTGCTGATCATCGACGGTATCAAGGAAGCGATTCGGATTGGGACACGCAATGTGGAAAAGCGGGCCATCAGTCAGCCAGAAACCGAACAGATTATATTAGGGCCCCGTGAAGGATTCATTGAAAATATCCAAACCAACCTCGCCTTACTGCGCTATCGTCTTCCAACCCCCGATTTCCAAGTCAGAACTATGAAAATTGGACGCTTGACTAAATCCACCGTAGCCTATTGTTATCTAAAAGGCATCGCCAGTGAAACCGTCATTCAGGAAGTGGAAAAAAGACTGTCTGAAATCGATATCGATGCCATCATGGATGTTGGCTATCTTGAACAATTTATCGAGGATAATCCTTTTTCCCCGTTTCCGCAAATTCAAAGTACAGAAAGACCGGATAAAACAGTCGCCAATTTGGCCGAAGGCAGAGTGGCCATTTTTGTGGATGGTTCCCCTTTTGCCTTGCTGGTCCCTGTTGTCTTTAACCAATTTTATCAAACAGCAGAGGATTATTCGTCCAGGTTTTTGATGGGCAGCTTTGTCAGATTGGCCCGGATGCTGGCCCTTGTGTTTTCGCTGGTCTTTCCTGCGCTTTATGTCTCGTTCATCTCGTTCAATCCGGAATTGCTGCCAACCGAATTTGCCATAGCCGTGGCAGGAGGAAGAGCGGGGGTTCCATACCCAGCCGTTGTGGAAGTATTGATTATTGAAGTAGCCATGGAGGTCTTAAGGGAAGCCACCGTACGTCTGCCCAAGCAGGTCGGCGGCGCCTTATCCATTGTCGGGGTTTTAGTTGTCGGGCAGGCAGCTGTTGAAGCAGGTTTGGCAAGCCCAATCACCGTTGTGGCGATCGCCCTGACCACCATTGGCTCTTTCGCGACTCCTGCCTATTCCGCTGCATTTGCCCTTCGTATGCTGCGGTTTCCCATCATGATTCTGGCAGGTATTTTTGGATTATATGGAGTCGTCATCGGCATTATCTTTATTTTCAACCATATGCTGTCGTTGAAATCGTTCGGGGTGCCGTATATGGCGCCAGTCTCCCCAGAAAACTACCAGGGGTTGAAAGATGTGATTTTCCGGGCCCCATTGTGGTCGATGCCTAAAAGACCGGCATTTCTCAATCCCGCAAACCGCAGTCGATTAAGTAAAGATATTAATCGAAGTGAATTCGGGAACGAATAGCGTAAAGCAATTGATGCGATCAGGATACACGGAATGGAGGCTTCTAGGGAATGGACACTAGACACATCACAACAACTCAAGCTGCTGCGATCTTAATTAGCACCATTATCGGCGTGGGAGTTCTGCCATTGCCTTTGTTTGCGGTACAGGCGGGCGGCACCGGAGCACCGCTTGTCACGTTTCTAGGAATGGTTTTAGGGGCGATTGGGTTATTCATTCTTACCTTTTTGGGGATCCGCCATCCGCAAAAGACCATTATTACCTATAGTGAAGACATCATCGGAAAGTGGTTTGGCCGATTTTGCAGCTTATTTGTCATCCTGTTTTTCTTTATCTTAACCGGTCTTGCTGCCCGCGAATTCGGTGAGGTAGTGGTGGCCGGTGTTTTGCAGGAAACCCCATTGGAGGTCACCGTGATTGTCATGCTGCTGCTCGCTTGTATCAGCTGCCGAAATAATATCAATGTCTTTTCCTATATTCACAGTTTTTATCTTCCAATGATATTGGCTCCTGTTTTAATCGTGGTGGCCTTATCGTTAAAGAATGCCAATCTTTTATATTTACGTCCGATAATAGGCACCAATCTGCCGCATATGTTTCTTGGGACACTGACCATTTCTGCCCTATTTCAGGGCTCATTTATTGTGACGATGATCATCCCCTCGATGAAAAATCCGAAGAAAGCCATAAAGGCCAGCCTTTGGGGGATTTCCATTTCCGGAGGATTGTATTTATTACTTGTTATCGCGACGGTTTCTGTTTTTGGGACGGAAGAGATGAAGCAAATCTTCTGGCCGACTCTGGAATTGGCGAGAACGACAGCAGTGCCGGGAAATGTCCTGCAGAGGCTGGATGTTATCTTCCTAGCCGTTTGGGTAACCGCCGTATTCACTACATTATTCTCCAGCTATTATTTTACGATTCATTCGATCAAACAGCTGCTCAACCTTCCGGACCAAAGAATGTTATCTTGTTTTATTTTCCCATTCATATTTATTTCGGCCATGCTGCCCCAAAATCTTTTACAAATGTATGAGTTTATTAAATTTGTGGGCAGAGTAGGCTTGCTGATTACCATTGTGTACCCCGGCTTGCTGCTGACAATTGATTTCTTTAAGAATAGGGGGCTGAAAGGAAGTGCTTCACAACAAACGTAGCCTAAGACTTCTGCTGGTTTTTATCCTCATCCTCCCTTTGCTTTCAGGCTGCTGGGACGCAATGGAAATGGAACGTCGCGCGAATGTTTTGGCCATTGGAATTGATGAAGCCGGCGAAAAGGATCGGAATAAAGATGGAGAAGTGGCTCATTTAAAAAATAGCTTTCTTAAGCCACAGGGGAATTTGATTAAGGTGACGGCACAGATTGCGATACCAGGGCGGATTCCGCTTGGTCCTGAACAAGGAGGAGGCCAAAAGCCGGTATTGATCATGAGTGTCGTGGGCCATTCATTGGAAGACGCTTTGCAAAATCTTCAGCAGCAGGTGGCTAATGAGCTGTTTCTCGGTCATTTACGCATAATTGTGTTAAATGAAAAAGTGGCGAGGCACGGAACGAAACGGCTAAATGATTTGCTCAGGCGTAATCCAGAAATACGAAGGACCGCTGCGCTTGTCGTGTCAAAAGAGGCAGCCTCTGAATATATGAAGCTAGAACCAAGTCTGGACCGGGTTCCCTCACTGTATTTGGCGGATATGGTAGATAATTTATCAGCTTTGGGGAGGTTCCCGCCTAGTTTTATCGGATTATTTTGGACCATTTACTCGAGTAAAGGGCAGGAAGCCTACCTTCCATACTTATCGATTAAGCAGAAGAATATCATTGAGCTAAAAGGCCTTGCTTACTTTAAGGGCGATAAGATGATTGGCAAGACATCACCGCTTGAAATTGGCGTTTTTATGGCGATAAAAGGGGTCGGCAAAGGCGGGTACGGCGCCTTTGTCCAAGTACCTGGCAGCGACAAAACGGTCATGGTGCGAATAAGAAGCCGCAAAACCAAGCGGAAGATTGAGCTGAAGAACGGTCTTCCTCACGTCAGGCTTAAGATCCGCTATGAATGTGAAATCGATGAAAAGGAAAGTCCCAAAATTAAGATAAACCACTCTAAAGTGTTGAAAAGTATTGAAAAAGAAACAGCCAAAAACATGAAGAATTCGATTGAAAAATTGATTTCCACGACGCAAGCAGCCGGTTCCGATGTTTTCGGTTTTGGGGAATACTTTCGGGCAAAGCTTCCGCGGTATTGGAACGGAAAAATAAAAACCAAAGAAAACTGGGAGAGAGCCTATCAACAGCTAACATACGAGGTTAAAGTGGATACCCTGATTCACCGCGTCGGCATGAAAGCAAAATAATACATAAAGGTAGGTTGAGGTTCGCTTGAATAATATCGGTTATATGGTGTACGTCATCATTCTATTCGGCCTATCCGGCTTCATGCTTCTACTAACAGACGCCAAAAAATATAAAAAGGCAGCTCAGAAAAAGGAACAAAAAGTCTCATTGATCCTAGGCTGGATTAATATATCCATTGGAATTGGATTAATACTGTTCAATTGGATCTATCAGAACCTTGTCTGGTGATTTTGTTCCCTTGATAGAGGTTGGACGACCTGGTGGGCGCCAAAAAACAATTAATATTTTGTTTGACATATAAATTTCCAACCTAGTAATATTATGTTAAATATACAAAGGTAAATAAAACATAATGTTTTCAACTAGAAAAGGCGTGTATGAATTCCAAAGGACGGGAGAGAAGAGGATTGAGATTAACAGCACAACGCAGTGAATTAATTGAAGTGGCCAAGGGAACTCGGCCTGCCGATCTGTATATCAAGGGCGGAACCGTCATTAATGTCTATTCAGGGGAATTTTTGCAGCAGAATATTGCTGTCTATAAGGATGCAATCGCCTATATCGGTACTAGTGAAGCCTCCATTGGGGAGCGCACGAAGGTCATCAATGCGGAAGGAAAATATATTTCCCCAGGATTTATTGAGGCGCACGCCCATCCATGGGTCATTTATAACCCTGTTAGCATTACAGAAAAAGTTCTGCCTCTCGGGACGACGACATCAGTGAATGATAATTTATTTTTTTATCTGCATATGGGGGCGGAAGGGTTCAAGGAAATGGTGAAGGATTTACGGAGTTTGCCCGGAAACTTTCTTTGGCTGGCGAGGCTTGTTTCTCAAGCTGATTTCCCTGGGGAAAGAGGCTGGTTTAACCATAAGAATGTATGGGAGCTGCTAGAACTTGACGAGGTAGTTGGTTCAGCGGAAGTGACCCGTTGGCCGTTACTATATAATGGAGATCCATTTTTGCTTGAAACAATGGAGTTTATTAAGAAATTGGGGAAAGTTTCCGATGGACACACGGCCGGCTGCTCCTATGAAAAATTAAATGCCATTGTTGCCTCAGGTGTGTCGGCCTGCCATGAAGCGATTACGGCAAAGGAAGCATTAGAAAGGCTTCGCTTGGGAATGTGGACGACCCTTCGCAATAGTTCATTAAGACCGGATTTGGCTGAACTGATTAAACTGATTACAGAAGGGAATGTCAGTACCGATAAAATCTTGATGACAACAGATGGACCACACCCCGGATTTATTAACAAAGATGGCTATGTAGATGGGCTTGTCAGACAAGCCGTCGAACTTGGTGTACCCGTCATGAAGGCCCTTCAGATGGTTACCCTTAATGCAGCAGCCTATTTAAGACTGGACGATTATGTCGGAGGCCTGGCGCCAGGAAAGAAAGCGGACATCCTGATCCTCCCTGATTTGCACGACTTCCGCCCAGATCTCGTCATTGCCTCGGGAGAAATTGCCGCTGAAAATGGCAAAATGCTGGTTCAACTTCCTGAAATCGAGTGGCAAAAATATATAGTAAAAGAACCATTTGCTTTTAGCAAAACAATCCTAAACGAGGCCGATCTCTACCGATATCCCCATCCATCTGAAGACAGCACTGTTCCTGTTGCTTATTTTAAAAGCAATGTGATCACCCAGCGCAAGGATACAGTTCTTCCGTCCGTCGATGGATATGCTGATCTGTCCAATCACGAAGGCTTGATTAATGCTGTCTTGATTGATCGAAGCGGCAAGTGGATTTCAAAAGCCATTCTAGAAAGGTTTGCTGTTCATCTTGATGGCATGGCATCAACCTATAATACGACCACTGAATTGCTGGTGGCCGGCAGAGATCCAAAGGCAATGTCAATAGCCGCAGCGAGGGTTTATGACATGGGTGGGGGAATTGTGATTGTCGATGGCTATCAGATCGTATTAGAGATCCCGCTCCCATTTACAGGGATGATGACGACCAGTCCTTCCTTTGATGTTTCCGTAGAATACCATGACCGGTTATTGTTGATGCTGCAGGAGCGAGGGTTTCCATTCCACGACATTCTTTATACTCTGCTGTTTTTAACATGTGACTTCTTGCCAGGCCTAAGGCTGGTTCCATACGGCTTATATGAAGTGAAAACAGATGAAATTTTGCTCGCCGCCGCTCCGTTAAATACAGAATGCTATCATATAAAAAATTAACTGCTTAAACAAAAAATGGACCACACATGATTGCTCATGTATGGTCCATTTGCTTTAGGAACAGTATGATTTGTCTGCTGGGGGGATACCTGATGGTTTCTCATATTTTCATAGTAAAAAAATGATAATTTAAGGAAATAGAAGAATAGGGTAGAAACAAGGAGAAAAAGAATGGTATTGTAATGAAATCGACTGAATTCACAGTGTTGTGAATTATTAAAATATTGTGTATATTATGTATTAGAAACGTTGTTTAAAAAACCATAATAAAAAATCCGAGGAGGAATAAAAATGTCAGCAGTAACCGAAACAAAAAATTTAACCGTTAAAAAAGAAAATGGAATTGCCGAAATTCACATTCATGTAAACAAGACGAATGCCTACGATTTGGAATACTATAAAGAATTAAATGCTGCCATTGATGATATTCGTTTTGATAGCGATATTAAAGTTGTCGTGTTAATGAGCGATATGCCAAAGTTCTTCTCAGCCGGGGCAAATATTAATTTCCTTAAGGCCGCGGATCCGCGATTCAAAACACAATTCTGCTTATTCTGCAATGAAACACTGGATAAAATTGCCCGTTCTCCGCAGATTTATATTGCCTGCCTTGAGGGCCATACGGTCGGCGGCGGCTTGGAAATGGCGTTGGCCTGCGACCTCCGCTTTATGGGCGACCAAGCCGGAAAGATTGGACTCCCTGAAGTAACACTTGGGGTACTTGCCGGAACCGGAGGAACTCAGCGTTTAGCTCGTCAAGTGGGCCATTCTAAGGCACTTGATTTGAATATTACCGGCGAAACCTTAACACCACAAGAGGCGTTGGCGATTAAGTTGGTTGACCGGGTGTTCCCGCAGGAAGAAACTAGAGCGAGAACATTGGAGTATGCAAGAAAAATTGCCAGCAGTGCCTCCTACGCCATCTCAAATATTAAGCTCTCCATCATGAATGGCAAGGAAATGCCATTAAATGCGGCAATCCGCTATGAAGGGGAACTGCAAAATCTATTATTCCGTTCCGCAGATGCGCAAGAAGGGTTAAGCTCCTTTATTGAAAAGCGCCAGCCGGAATGGGCCGGAAAGTAATTGAATAAAGCTAGCGACCACACAAATTAGCTGAGCAAAGTAGAGGAATACATTTTTATAGTACCAACCAAGGGCGATATCGGTCATCGATATCGCCTTTTGTTAAATCTGATAGGAGGAATAGAATGAGGTCCAATGAAATGCGATTCGTTGTTAATTGGGGTGATACGGATAAAGCGGGAATTGTTTATTATCCCAACTTTTTTAAATGGTTCGACATTGCTGGCCATCAATTTTTCAAAAGCTGCCAGCTTGCTCCTGTGAAATTGGAGGAAGAACGGGGAATTATCGTTCCCTTACTGGATGCTCAATGTACATTTGAAAAAGCGTTGTTTTATGACGATCTTATCACTATTCAAACCAAAGTAGCGGAGGTGAATAGGAAAACACTAAAACTGCGCCACGAGGTATTTAGGGACGGAAACCGTGTAGCACATGGCTATGAGGTGCGTGGCTGGGTGCAGAAAATGCCGGAAGGGATCAAGGCAGTGCCGATCCCAGAAGATGTAAAAGACATTTTACAAGAAAATATTCATACTAAATTAAAGGAGAATTTCACCAGTTATAATGCATAAAAAATGGTATTCCTCTATAATGGATGAAGAATGATCGCATGAATCTAACTATTAACAAAAGAAGATGGTGACAACGATGAAACCAAGGTCATTAATGTTTACTCTCTATGGGGAATACATTCAACATTATGGTGGAGAAATTTGGGTTGGAAGTTTAATTCAGCTAATGAATAGGTTTGGCATATCGGAATCTTCTGTTCGCGGTGCGATTTTGCGAATGGTACAAAAGAATTTATTGGAAGTAAGAAAACTGGGAAATAAAAGCTATTATTCTGTTACAGCCCAAGGAAAGAGAAGAGTCGATGATGGGGTAAAACGGGTTTTTTCAGCTTCTAATACATCTTGGGACGGCAAATGGCGGGTTTTCAGTTATTCGTTCCCTGAGGAAAAACGCGAGCTGCGAAATGAAATCCGCAAAGAGCTGACCTGGACGGGATTTGGCATGATTTCAAACAGTATTTGGATCAGCCCCAATCCGCTCGAGGATCAAGTAATGGCGATGATTCACAATTACCAAATTGAAGAAAATACCGTTTTATTTAATACCTCCGACGTGCTCTCCCATACGAGTGAAGGGATTATTGAAAAAGCCTGGGATTTGGATCAGGTTGCGGAAAATTATCATAGGTTCATTGAGGAATTTTCTCCAAGATTCGAAGAGCTCAGGGAAAGAGCTTTAAATAATACATTGCAAGACGAAGAATGTTTTATTGAGCGGACGAATATTGTTCATGAATATCGAAAATTTCTTTTCCAGGACCCCGGATTTCCGCGTGACCTATTGCCGGATGACTGGATTGGGGCCAAGGCAAGAGAGCTTTTCTGGAATATTCACCAATTAATTTCCATACCATCGATCCGCTTTTTTGAATCAATCTTTGAAGGCGCCCCTGATAAAGAAATATCCCCCAACCGGGGCAGAGCGATTAACCCTTTTAAAGAGATTTATATATAATTTACATGTCGGGAAATGGAAAGACGTCTTTCACACGAAAGGCGTCTTTTTTTTATCATCCTATAAATATGAAAGATATTAATAGATTATGTTTTTATCATTATCAACATAAAAACGTAATAAACTTGTTGACAGATAATTTTAAATATTCTATATTACTAATTATAGACGATGAAAAATAAAACGTAATGAAAAGAGGCGAAAAAATTGAATCAAGCTGAGGTGTTGATCGACAAGATTAAGGATGGTTTTATGGTGGAATGTGTGGATGATATGAACGAAGAATATCTTCGCGCCTTGAAGCAGACATTGACTATTGTTGGCGATACAGAGCTTTTAAGCGTTCCTCCGCTGTTAACAGTCTATAATCAGGCGCCCAATCTAAACTATAAGATTACGGCATTAGCTGTTATACAGGATGAAATCGGTCATGCCCATATTGCCTATCGATTGTTGGAAGAACTTAGTGAAGATGTAGAAGCTCTTCTGTACGAACGCCCGGCCCATCGGTGGAAAAATCCGTACGCATTTGATTTTAAACTGGACAATTGGATTCAACTGGGCGTCTTCAACGGACTGTTTGACCGGGCAGGATACACCTTGCTTGGTGATGCATACGAAAACACCTCCTATGGACCTTGGAAGCGCGCTCTCGTAAAGGTTGACAAAGAAGAACTGTTTCATCTCCGAAATGGCGAAATCATCATGCGCGCCGGAATGAAAAATCCGGACACAGCCAAGCAGGTTCAGGAAGCTGTAGATTGGATGTTCCTAATGGGGCTGGAGTTTTTCGGTGTTGCCGACAATTTGAAAAGCCGTTCTGCACAGCTGGATTACAAACTGAAGGGAAAATCAAATGACCAGTTAAGGCAAAAGTGGCTGTCCACAGCCGTTCCATTTTGTGAATCAATTGGTGTAAAAGTACCTGCCCACTATGATGAGGAGCAAAGAAAGTATGTAATAGATGTTCCGTTCCCGTGCAAATTTAATGTCGAAAATAAAAAATGGCTCACCGACCAGCCGGACACATGGGAAGGTGTCATTGAACGCTTTAAAAAGCGCGGCCCGCAAAATGTGGAATTTGTTGAAAGAATTCAAAAGGGTGCCCTTGAATTAGAGGAATTACGGGCAATGGAGGCCGGATGACATGAAAACCATGGAAACGGAAAAATACTGGGAGGCATTAACAGAGGTCATGGATCCCGAATTTCCAATCAGCGTCGTCGACATGGGGTTAATTTACGACATCACCAAGATTGGTGACGACACAATTGCCGTCAAAATGACCTATACCTCAACCGGATGCGGCTGCATGCAATGGATTGAAAACGATATCAGGGAACGCCTGCTGAAGGAAGAAGGAATCAGGGATGTGGAAATTCATGTAGTGTGGGACCCGCCATGGACGGTCAGCAATTTAAGCGAAAAAGGAAAACTAAAATTAAAGACATGGGGGGTCAGTTCATGACAAAAAAAAGTCAGCGGCATGAGTATTTCTTGTTTACCCGGATCAACCGGGGGGATGATTTAATCCAGGTGGGCTCCTTACTGGCAGAAAATGCCGATTTGGCAAAAATCTATGCCCAGCATATTTACGATGAAGAAACCTGGGTGGAAATGCAAGTGGTCAGAAAAGATCATTTAATTGAAGTGCGTCTTCCGGAACCGTTATTTGCAAAAGGAGGTGTTTCTTGTGGCTAATAAAAAGAATGACTCTCTCATAGTGCTGGCGGAAACCATTGCCGATAACAAATTTATCACCGGCGACCGGTTAGTGGAAATTGGCATCAGCGGCCCAACACTCGAAGCTTCCCTATCTTCCATTGCGATGGCTCAGGCAGAGCTTGGCCATGCACGATTAATGTATAAATGGTCCAATGAATTACAAGGACTGAATGCAAGCAAGATGGAAGTAAAAGAACAAACCGGTAAGGCATTTCCTGCCTTGGTGAATGCCTCCAATTGGCTGTCGCTCATTGCCGGGTTATATGCAAATAATCAAGCGGTCGATTTAGTGATAAAGGCGATTTTGAAAGCGGAGCCGCCAAATCTTCCCACACCATTTAATAAAATGATCAGAGAACAGCAAGAACATCTACTCTATGCAAAAAGCTGGTGCAAGCAATTGCTTCGGGACCGTGGCGCCGTTCCGAGAGTCTTTAAACAACACTTGGAAAAAGCTGTTGCAGAGGTTGAACAATGGCTGGTCAAAGTGGAGAAGGACCCTCAATTACAATCTGAAGCAATTATCTTAAATAATAGTAATCTTGTAAAAACCTTTAAATCAGAAATCGAGCAGTTAACGAATTTCGAAGAGGTCCAACATGTGTAAGGGGAAAGAAATGGTCCAATGTTCGTTCTGCTCCTCCGAACAGGTAGAGAAAATCTCCTCCTTTGGGACTGCGCAACTAGTCAGACAATATTACTGCAACAGCTGCTATAGTGTCTTTGAGTATATCCGCTGGCAGGAACCCCAGGGGAATGAATGAGGGAGAAGGGGGGCCCTTCAGATAAACAAAACCGCGATTGCCGAACCCGCCATGCCAGCAGGTTCATGAGGTAGGCCAAGGAATTGCCATGGTAAAAAAATTATGAGAGGAGTTAAATCGATGCTGCAAACCAGAACCATAAAGGATACGTACCAGCTTCTGATCGATGGAAACTATCAAAATAGTAGTAATGAAAGATTCTTTGACACCCATAATCCGGCAACAGGTGAGGTACTGGCGAAGGTCGCCAAAGCCTCGAAGGAGGATGTCGACCGCGCCGTTACTGCCGCGCGCAAGGCGTTTGATACAGGCAAATGGCCAAAGCTGACACCAGCCAGAAGGGCCCGGGTCCTAAATAAAATCGCCCAAATCATGAGGGAGCGTTTTAATGAATTAGTCGAGGCAGAGGTGTTGAATACAGGCAAAACCGTGGCAGCGGCCCAGGGGCAAATTAATCAGGCGATTGAGGACTTTGAGTTTTATGCCGGTGCCATCACCACTTTCGGCGGCCGCACGAATCCGGTTCCAAATGGATTTTTCAACTATACATTGAAGGAGCCTGTTGGTGTCTGTGCGCAAATTGTTCCATGGAACTACCCTTTAATGATGGCGGCATGGAAAGTAGCTCCTGCATTAGCTGCGGGGTGTACAATCGTGTTAAAACCGGCCAGCTATACTCCGATCACCGCCTTTATGCTCGCCGATATTTGCCATGAGGCAGGTGTACCTGCGGGTGTCGTGAATGTCGTGACGGGCAGCGGCGCGGAAATCGGACCTTATTTAACCGAACATCCAGGAGTAGATAAGGTAGCATTCACCGGTGAAACGGAAACCGGGAAGGACATCATGGCCAGGGCTTCTGGAACGTTGAAGCGTGTAACCTTGGAATTGGGAGGCAAATCGCCAAGCATTGTGTTTGCTGACTGCGATTTGGAGGCGGCGGTGATTGGGTCAATTTATGGAATCTTCTATAATACAGGTCAATCCTGCGAAGCACGTTCAAGGATTTTTGTACAGGAATCTATTTATGATGAATTTGTTGTCAAGCTGATTGAAAAAGCCAGAAAGCTTAAAGTAGGAGATCCCTTCCATAAGGATACCCATATGGGAGCGCTTATTTCGAAAAGCCATGAGGAAACGGTCGATGGCTATGTGAAGCTTGCTGTTGAAGAAGGAGGAGAGATTCTCTTTGGCGGCAAACGTCCTGAAGGACCGGAATTTGAAAAAGGCTACTGGTATGAGCCTACTATCATCGGTAATGTGTCAAACGATATGAGGATTGCGCAAGAAGAAGTATTTGGACCGGTAGTTGTCGTAATGAAATTCACCGATGAAGCAGAAGCGCTCGAACTCGCTAATGACTCCATTTTTGGGCTGGGTTCTGCTGTTTGGACGACCGACAATGGCAAAGCCCACCGAATCGCCGCTGGACTTCGAGCCGGAATCGTAATGGTCAACAGTCCGATTTCCGCCTTCCCGGGAACACCTTTTGGAGGGTATAAACAATCAGGCTATGGCAGGGAATTATCCCTGGAAACCCTTGAGTTATACAGCGAAACAAAGAGTGTTGTATCCTACATTGGCACTAAACCATTGAATATTTTTGGGATTTAAAATTATCAAAATCTTCAAATAATAGGAGGAAAAAACATGTCGCAAGTAGAATTAAGCACTAACACATTGACAGTGAAAAAGGAGAATGGAATCGCGGAAATCCATCTTCATGTAAATAAAACAAATGCCTATGATTTGGAATTTTACAAAGAACTGAACGCGGCAATTGATGATATCCGCTTTGATCAAGATATAAAAGTAGCAGTCTTGATGAGTGATATGCCTAAGTTTTTCTCGGCGGGTGCCAATATCAATTTCCTGAAGGCAGCAGAGCCGCGATTCAAAACACAATTTTGTTTATTCTGTAATGAAACCCTTGACAAAATCGCCCGCTCTCCACAGGTTTGGATTGCTTGTTTGGAAGGGCATACCGTCGGCGGAGGCCTGGAAATGGCATTGGCTTGTGACCTCCGTTTCATGGGCGACCAGGCTGGAAGAATTGGCCTTCCGGAAGTCTCGCTTGGTGTGCTGGCCGGTACGGGAGGAACGCAGAGACTAGCCCGGCAGGTCGGACATTCAAAGGCGCTAGACCTGAATATCACTGGGGAAACCTTAACACCGCAAGAAGCTCTGCAAATTAAATTGGTTGATCGAGTATATCCTCAAGAAGAGACACGTGAAAAAACATTGGCCTACGCAAGAAAGATTGCAGAAAGCGCCACTTATGCCATCTCCAATATTAAGCTGTCTATCATGAATGGCAAGGAAATGCCATTAAATGCCGCCATCCGTTACGAAGGCGAACTACAAAATTTATTGTTCCGTTCCCAGGATGCAAAAGAAGGATTATCGGCATTCATTGAAAAACGACCACCGCAATGGACAGGTCAGTAATATAGAGCAGGAGCAGGACTGGTTCAGACAGCAAACGAGCCAGCCCTGTTTCCCCCTGTCAAAAGAAACGAAAGAAGAATTGACTCCACCTAGATTTTGGCTGCAGGATTGGTCCGGATAGACAAGTTTACTAATCTATTGGAGGATAAAAATGCTAAAATCAACTGAACAATTAAAAGGGATAAAGGACTACTATAACAGTGTCGACTATATTGTCGAAGAAAATGTAAGGAGGGGCCTTGGCAGTAAGGTTGCCATCTATAGTGGAGATGAGCAGGTTACATACGAGGAACTCTTGAAAAAAATCAATAAATTTGGAAACGCTCTCAAAGATTTGGGGATTGAACGGGAAAACCGCATTCTCCAAGTCCTAGATGATACGCCCGAATTTATTGCTTCATTTTATGGAGCGATAAAAGCCGGCGCCGTACCGATCCCTGTGAACCCGTCCATGAAGCCGCAGGATTATGAGTATTTCTTAAACCATAGCCGGGCAAAAGTTCTGCTGGTCGAAGAGCATGTCTGGAATACCATCAAGGACAATAGAGAGCGATTTATTTTCTTGAAGCATGTCATCGTGGTTTCAGAAACAGGATACCACAAGCCGGATGGAATGGATTATGTTGAATTTGTAGAGCCGGCTTCAACAGAACTGAAGGCTGCTCTGACTACATCGGAAGATCCCGCTTTTTGGCTTTACAGTTCAGGCAGTACAGGAAATCCAAAGGGTGTTGTTCATATCCAGCGCAGCATGGAAATGGCCTATAAAAATTATGCTAAAAATATTCTCCAGATTAATGAAAATGACCGGACATTTTCCGCTTCGAAGCTTTATTTTGCCTATGGACTTGGCAATGGCAATTATTTTCCTTTAAGTGCCGGCGGCTCTACTGTTTTATTAAAGGAGCGGCCAACACCGGAGCTTATTTTTCAAACGATTGAAAAACAAAAGCCGACCATCTTTTTTGGTGTTCCGACATTGTACGGAGCTCTAATTCAATATGTAGAAAAAACAGGGGTCATTCCTGACCTATCATCTGTCAGGGTTTGTGTTTCCGCCGGAGAAGCCCTGCCGGCAAAATTTATTCAGCGTTGGAAGGAATTGTTTAATGTCGATATTCTCGATGGCATTGGATCGACCGAGGCATTGCATATTTTTCTATCCAATCAAATGGGTGAGGTAAAAGCGGGCAGTACAGGGAAGGTTGTTCCAGGATACAAAGCGAAAATTGTCAATGAGGAATCAAGGCCTGTCGGTGTAAATGAAATTGGCGACCTTGTGATATCCGGAGACAGCGTAAGCATCGGATATTTTTGTAATTTAGCAGAGAATCACCATAAATTTCATGGTGAATGGATGTATACCGGGGATAAATACTATCAGGATGAAGAGGGGTATTTCTGGTATTGCGGCCGCTCGGATGACATGCTTAAGGTGGGGGGGATTTGGGTTTCGCCGATAGAAATTGAGTCAACCCTCATCCGGCATGAGCAGGTAGTGGAAGTTGCGGTTGTCGAAGCGAAAAATAATAACAATCTGGTTCACCCGAAAGCGTTTATTGTTCTGAAGGAGGGTGTCGAACCAACAGACGCTTTAAAGGAAGAGCTCAAGCTATTCGTAAAACAAACGTTGGCGGCTTATAAATATCCCCGCGAAATTGAATTTATTTCAGAATTGCCTAAAACAACCACTGGGAAGGTACAGCGATTTAGGTTGAAACAGGTATAAATTTTATAAAGCTTAACGCAATAGGTATGTGTATACGGACTAAATACAGATCGATAATCTGGTTAATCCCTGTTAACATTCACAATGATCAAAGACAAAAAGGTAAAGGCGGCCAAATTGGCCGCCTTAGCTTATTTTTAGCTGATCGCAAGATGGTGGTAGGCAATATCCATGTTTTTCTTCAGCTCTTCAGGGCGGTCGTGGTAGACAATCCTGCCTTTGTTGATAATGTAGACATCGTCGGCAATACTTAAGGCTGTTGCGATGTTCTGCTCCACCAGGAGCATCGACATTCCGGCTTCTTTCAGTTTGACAATAACCTCCATTACCTCGCCGACCATTAATGGAGACAGTCCTTCTGTCGGTTCGTCCAGAAGGAGGATTTTCGGGTTGCGCATCAAGGCTCTGCCAATCGACAGCATCGATTGTTCGCCGCCGCTTAAATTCCCGGCATGTGATTTTTCCCGTTCTTTTAACCGAGGGAACAGCTTATAAACCTTTTCGAGGTCCCAGCCGCCTTGCTCCTGATTGGCAAACACCGTTAAATTTTCTTTGACGGATAAATTTGTAAAGATTCTTCTTCCTTGCGGGACAATACCGATTCCTTTCCTAGCAATCTGATGGCTTTTAAGATTGATCACATTTTCTCCCTCGAAGGAAATCTCTCCTTCTTTTTTCGTAACAAACCCGATGATGGAGTGAATGGCCGTGGTTTTCCCCATTCCGTTTCTTCCAAGCAGAACCGCTGCACTTCCTTTTTTCACCTCAAGATTGACACCTTGAAGGATATGGCTTGCTCCGTAGTAGCTATGAACATCTTTCAGGCTAAGCATTGGCGATTACCTCCTTGCCCATATAGATTTCTTTTACCTCCGGATTTTCCCTCACTTGTTCCGGGCTGCCATCGGCAATTAAAGTTCCGGCATGCAGAACAATGACCCTATCGGTATTGCCGAATAGCACATCCACATCATGCTCAATCATCATGATCGTCACTTCAACTGGCAGCTTATTAATCAATGAAATAATCTGGTCCGTCTCCACCTGTGACATGCCTGCTGTAGGTTCATCCAATAAAAGCAGCTTCGGGTTCCCGGCAATGGCCATAATCATTTCGATCTGGCGCTGTACTCCATACGATAAGTCCTTTACCTTCGTTTGGCTGTATTCTTCAAGTCCCCATTCATGCAGGAGGCTGCCTGCATGTTCAAACAGGAGCTGATAATTTCCCGGTGTTGCCTGTTTCCACCACTGCGTGTGCTTTTGGTTGATTCGCTGTAAAACGAGTAATATATTTTCTCTTACCGTTAAACCCATCATTAAATTATTTTTCTGAAATGTGCGGACGATGCCTTTTTGTGTCCGTTTATAATTTGGCATAGAATTGATACGATCCCCATAATAGTGAATCGTTCCTCCGGAGGGCTCAAGATCTCCGGCAATCATATTGAAAAGGGTCGACTTGCCGGCGCCGTTGGGGCCAATTAAGCCGACCCGTTCTCCCGCCGTTACATCCAGGCTCACGTGTTCAATGACTTTTATGCCGCCAAAATGTTTTGAAAGACCTTTGAGTGATAGAATTTTATCCTTCTCCATTGAATTCACCTATCCATCCATTTTAGTTTCCTGTTTGATTGGCTTTATGATTGGCTCGTCGGCATCCACTTCCAGTTTCTTCGGCTGAACAAAGAATTTCTTTAATGCATTGAAGATGCCAACCATTCCATCAGGTGCAAAGATGACAAAGATAATGAATACTGCTCCGATAATCATCATCCAATTTTCCATGTAGGAGCTGATGAGCGTTTCCAAAATGACAATAAAGGCAGCGCCAATGACAGGTCCCCATAATGTACCGGCCCCTCCGATTAAGACCATAATTAAAACAGATCCCGAGGCGGTCCAATAAACCTCTGCCGGTGAAATAAATCCATTGAAAATAACATATAAACTGCCGGAAAGTCCGCCAAGTGTACCGGCAATGATAAAGCTGATATTTTTATAAAGGGCGGTATTGTAGCCGATTGATTTCATTCGCTCTTCATTTTCCCTGATTCCGATCAAAACCGAACCTAAAGGGGAATGCAAAAACCTGTTGATCAAGAATAATACTATCGTAAATACGACTAGGATAAAGTAGTAAACCCATACTTGATTGGAAAGAACGATATTTGCACCCAAGTCAATCGGGGCAATCCCGGTTAATCCGTTTGACCCGCCAGTGACGGTCCTCCATTGGTAGATAATCGAATAAACGATTTGCGAACATGCCAAAGTAAGCATAAGGAAATAAAAACCATTTGCTTTGGTCGAAAACAGACCAATGATGACCGCCAGTAGAAATGCCGCCAACAGGCCGGCCGCAATGCTCAGGAATGTGTTTGTACTTACATGTATTGCCGCGAGCCCGGCTGCATAGGCACCGGCACCAAAGAAAGCGGCATGGCCCAATGACACCATGCCAGTTTGCCCGACAAGGATATTTAAACTGAGGGCAAAAACGCCAAGAATGAAAATCTCCGTCAGCAAATTAACGTAAAATATGCTTAAAAAGAAAGGCACAAATACCATGATTAAAAACAGCAGCGGTCCTTTTACAGGCAGATTCCTCATCTATACTCTCCTTCCAATCAGACCTTGCGGGCGAACAACGAGCACGACTGCCATTAATGCAAAGGTAATAATCAAGCTAAGTTCCGGTACAAGGTAGCGGCTAAAGGTTTCCACAAATCCGACCAGGAGGCTGGCAATAAGGGTGCCTGACACCGAACCGAGTCCGCCTACTACGAGCACGACCAGTGATAGGATGAGGATTTGGAATTCCATTCCTGGAAACGCCCCAAGTATCGGTGACCCAATGACCCCGCCTACACCGGCAAACAGGCTTCCCAGGACAAATACGAACGTAAAGACAAGGTGAATGTTAACGCCGAGCCCTGCTGCCATTTCCTTATCCGACAAACCGGCCCTGATGACGGCACCCCATTTCGTTTTTTCTTGGAAAAACCACAGAAATATGGCAATTGCCAAGCCAATTACAATGAGAGCGATACGGTAGGCAGGAACAGAATACCCGGCAAGTTGAATCGACATATTCAGTGCTGGCGGCGGGTCAACTACTAACATGTTTTTTCCCCACAGGATCGCGAATAGATCGTGAAAAATGTAGGCAAGCCCAAAAGTTAAGAGCACCTGTGAAAGGTGACCCAGTTTATAGGTCGGGCGCAGTATAATCGTTTCCAGCATATACCCAAGTACGGCAATGATGAGTGGAACTGCCGCCAAGGCAGCCCAGAACGGCAAACCCGCCTTCATGATGAGCGAGTAGCCAAGATAAGAACCGAGAAGATAGAAGGAACCATGGGCAAGATTTAAAACTCCTAAGATTCCAAATACAATCGTGATTCCACAAGTAATAATAAATAGTAGAAATCCGTAACTGAACCCATTGATCAGTTGGAGCAGCAGGGTACTCATGTGTAACCTCCTTCAATTAGTGGTCATCCCAATCTTGAAAAGAAAGAGGCAATGAATTGATTGCCTCTTTCCATAGACATATAACAAGACATCATACTAGATATGAATATAGCTAACTATTTTAGTTGAGCGCTTACTTTCCGGGATCTACAACCTGCTCAATTGTATCAATCACCTTATTTTCTGTTTTTCCGTTGACAACGCTTGTTTTCACGATATAAAGGTTTTGAATCACGTTATGTGTTTCTTTATCAAAACTAATTGGACCCCTTGGACTTGTAATTTTGATAGAGGACATGGCATCCACAACTTTGGCGGAGTCGGAAATATCTCCATTTAGTTTCTTGATTGTTTCTGCGATAATCATCGCCGCATCGTATCCTTCTGCTGATTCAATACTAGGACGGCTGTTGTATTTCTTCTCATAGGCTTTGATAAACGCTTTATTTTCTGGTGTACTTATGCTGTAGTCCCAGAAAATCGAGGCGGTGATGCCATCTGGCGACATCCCTTGCTGCGGACGGACATCCTCAGCCGTAAGCCAGCCGGAGCCTATTAACGGAATTTTCCCTTTTAATCCGTATTGGTTGTATTGTTGGACAAACCTTACCGCGTCACTTCCCGCATAGAAAGCATATATGCCGTCAATGTCATCACGGTTCATTTTTGCAAGATAGGAGGAATAGTCATTGTTTCCAAGGGGCGGGTAAACCTCTTCGACAACCTTTCCGCCAGCTGCTGTATAGGCTGCTTTAAATGCCTCGGCCACTTCATGGCCGAATGCATAGTCAGCGGCAGTGACATAGATCTTTTTCCCGATATTTTTATAAGCCCATTCACCCATTGAATGGCCAATTTGCCAAGAACTGAATGAGGACCGCCAAATATAATCGCTTCTCTTGGCTCGTGTTAAATCGTTGCCTCCGGCATGTGAATTAATATAAGGAAGTTTTCGTTTATCCACTTCATCACGGATGGCGTAGGCAACGGCAGTGCTTACCGTTCCTGTTAAAATATTAATTTGGTCTTGGTCGGTTAATTTTCTGAGTTTTCTCAGTCCAACTTGAGGATCCGATTCATCATCTTCCTGGACAATTTCAATCTTTTTCCCGGCAACCTCCCAATTCTGCTGTTCAAAATACAATTTCATTCCATTTAGGAGATTCTCACCCAAAGAAGCATACACACCACTTGTTGGAAGGAGAGCGCCGATTTTGATGGTTCCTTTCTCTTCCGTGTTAGTTTTGGTATCTTTATCTTTTTCTTTTGTGGTTGTGTTAATGGCACCAGAGCTGCACGCGGAAAGTAATAGAACTAAGGCGATTAGTAAAAAAGCGTTTCTTTTAAAACTTTTCATTAACAGACCCCCCGTTTTTTTGGTGACGCTTTCAATACTCAAAAAACCATTCTCCCTTAAGATTTTGAATATTTCAAATATTATTATAGTGTCAATGTTACTAATTTACAATACATATTTTAAAAGTTAGTTACAAAAACATAATATAAATTCCGTTCTTGAAAATTCATAAAGCAAAAGTGTAATATATTGAGATTCCGAGAAATGTGGAGGAAATTTACATAAATAATGCGCTTTGATAGCGGATGCTGTTACAAATGGAATTTGAGAAGGAAGGGTAGATAAGTTATTTTATATTACGTTTTAGTTTCGTTTGATAATAAAACGATTATGTATGTGGTGAATTGCAGTATTTGATAATAGAAAAAACCCCCCAAAAAGTTTTTGAGGAGTTTTTAACATCAATATTGATTAATAGGTTAGAAGATTGATCCTGCATGTATTCCAATCAATGTTTACTTATTTAAAACACAAAACGCAACACCATGATAGAGATGATTCCAGCTAAAACAGTTCCTAACAAACTGCGTGTAATAATGGCAATAAGAAAAGTGGGCAGCGCGGCGATTAGTTCAAGGTTATCTGTCAAAGGTGCCAATTTTCCGTTTGGCATGAGCAATTCTTGCCCCACTAAGGCTGCCATAACGGCAATCGGAACGTAGCTCAACCAGCGCATGGCCCATTCTGGCAGTTCTACACGACTTAAGATCGCAATGGGAAGCACTCTTGGAATGAATGTGACAAGGGCTGAGCCAAAAATAATTAAAAAGATAGACCATCTTACTTCCATTTTTCCACCGCCATCCCTATGGTTGAGGCAATGATTGTCGCCACAATAACCCCTACGCTTCCAGATGTCACTAAACTTACCCCTACCACAATCGCAACAGCACTAAGTGCAACAAGAACATCCTTCATCCATTTCCTTCGGCTGAACATCTGTAGGACAAGAAGGCCAATAAACATGCCCGGCAAGGCAAAATCAAGTCCGAATTTTTCCGGATCCGAAATCCACTCTCCGAAAAATGCTCCTGCAAGATTGGCAAGGAACCAATTTAAATAAGCCGTTATATTTAGGCCGTGCATCCATTTTTCGCTGAGCATTTTCTTACTTGCTGCTTCATTCATTGCTACACCAAATGTTTCATCTGTAAGTAAAGAACCGATTAATACATTCTTGAAGGGTGTAAGATGACGGAAATAAGGCGATATAGCCGCGCTCATCAACAGATGGCGGAGGTTAATAAAGAAAATAGTAAAGATAATCGCTAGCGCGGGACTATTAGCCCCAATCATCGCGGCAGCAATAAATTGACCAGAACCCGCATATAAAAGCAAGGAGATCAGCCCAATTTCAACAATCGAGAGTCCTGCGGTTTTTTCCACAACTCCGGCCGCAAAACCAATGCTTAAGTAACCAAGTACAGTGGGCAGACAATCCCGTACACCGGCAAGGAAGCTGCTTTCTTCCCGCAAAATAGTGTTTTCACTAATGTTCATCATCCTTCACCCCCTGGTAAAAAATTATTTGTATAAAGATTACTTTACCATCCTGATTGTATGGCTTCAATGATATAATTGTATGCAATACAATTTTTCGAGGAGGGGGAATGATATGCCAGTTAATTCATTTGAAGATTACCCTATGTCGTGGAAGCCAGATAAAAAACAGCTTGTCACTCCATTGTATCAATCGATTGCTAGTTTGCTTGAATATGATATTCTCAATGGTTATCTCGCACCCAATACGAAGCTTCCTCCTCAGCGAGAACTGGCAGATTATCTTGATGTTAACCTCAGCACTGTCACAAGGGCCTTTAAAATCTGCGAAGTGAAAGGATTAATCTATGCCGTTACTGGAAGGGGAACCTTTGTTACTCCCAATATAAAAAATGCTATTTTCATGGCAGATAGTGACGAGAATAAGAATGTTATAGAGATGGGAATCATCAAGCCCCTTGATCACACAAACTCATTCGTCGCACAAGCGATTAAAAGCATTGCGGCTAAAGATTATCTGGAAAATTTATTAGATTACAGGCACCCGTTGGGAATGCCTTATCATCGAATGGCAGCCAAAAAGTGGATGCAGCGTTTTAACATGGATGTATCCATTGAAAATATTGCCATCACTTCAGGGGGGCAAAATTCGTTTTCGCTGATTTTGATGGCCTTGTTTCATCCGGGAGATAAAATTGCGGTAGATATCTATACATATCCTAATTTTATGGAATTAGCCAAGATGTTGAAAATTCAATTAATCCCTATTGAGGGGGATGAGCTAGGTATAAATCCGGAGAGATTAGATGCCGTCTGCAAAACAAATTCATTGCAGGGAATATATTTGAGTCCCTCCTGCAATAATCCTACAGCTGTCACAATGAATATGAATCGCAGAAAGGAAATAGCAGAGGTCATCAATAAACACGGGCTTATTTTAATAGAGGATGACGTATACTCTTTCCTGGCACCGGATGGCTATTTCCCTATTTCACATTTTGTGCCGGAAAAGTTTGTCTATATCCTGAGTATTGCTAAATCACTCAGCTCCGGCATTCGAGTTGCATTTGTCGCATACGCCAATCAGTTTACTGAAAAAATCACCTATGGAATCTTTAATCTGAACGTAAAAACATCGGCCTTAAATGCAGAAATTGTAACAGAATTAATTAATACAGGGGCTGCTGAACAAATCGTTAAGAAAAAGCAAAAAATTTCTCAAGAACGGAACCAGATATACCAGAAGTATTTTCAAATCAATCATCAATACGAAAACCCTATTAGTTATTTTCGCTGGATACCATTGCATAAAGAATGGCAGCTAAACCAGTTTGAGCATTTTGCTTTAACCCGGGGGATCCATGTTTATCATTCACATCGTTTCTTGGTCAAAAAAGAGGAATCTCCCCAATTTATTCGTATTTCACTAACATCTCCTAAAGACTCCGACGAATTGGAGAAAGGGCTTTGCATCCTAAAAAGATTTTTGCTGGAGTCGGATGAAGTTATGTACTAGAACAAGGTTTCATATAGAAACCTAGGGATTTAGATATTTCCGGGTAATTTACTAGTAATAATAAGGTGGCCTGAATAATGCGTATATCATATGATGAAATGAAAGGTGAGTTCAAAAGAGTTCTCATAAAAAGGGGAGTTGATACGAGAACTGCGGAAACCGCAGCATCCATAATAGCTGACAACAGCTGTGATGGGGTGTACTCTCATGGCTTAAACAGGTTTCCTTCCATTGTTAAAGCGATAGAAGACGGAGTTATTAAGCCGGGGATGCGGCCTGTGAAACTGAACAGTATCGGGGCCCTTGAACAATGGGATGGGCAGTTAGGTTTCGGTCCTATCAATGCGTCCATTGCCATGGACAGGGCTGTTGAATTGGCGAAAGATTATGGTTTAGGCTGTGTTGCACTAAAGAATACAACCCACTGGCTTCGTGGAGGCACCTACGGATTAAGAGCTGCCAACGCAGGATGTATTGGGATTTGCATGACAAATACATTTCCTAATATGCCGCCATGGGGTGGTAATGAAGACCGTATCGGCAACAATCCTTTAATCATCTCGGTTCCCCATAAAGGTGGAAGACACTTGCTTTTGGATATGGCACAGTCTCAATTCTCATATGGTAAACTTCAAACCTATACGTTAGCCGGAAAGAAATTGCCGGTTGTGGGAGGTTATACGGAGGATGGGGATCTTTCGGACGACCCGGATGCTATTATAAATGGCGGTAAGGTCCTTCCTGCAGGTTTTTGGAAGGGATCCGGTCTCTCCATAGCCATTGATATGGTCGTTTCCGCACTATCAGTTGGCAGATCTACTTTCGATTTGCGGATGGAACGCCAGGATTCAGGAATTTCACAGGTATTTATCGCTATAAATCCTTCGCAATATGCAGGGGAGGAATATGCTGATTCATACATAGAAAATATGTCTGCCTATATTAAAACCTCAACAAAGATGCCTGGTGTTACGGATATCCTTTATCCAGGCGAAAGGACCGCGAAGGAGCGTGCGGACAACCTTAGAGACGGTATTCCGGTAAATCAGAATATATGGGAAACAGTACTGAAATTGTAATTTCGCAAGTTTTAGTTTATCAAACTAGTCAGTCAAAACAAATTTGGTTAGCCATGCAATTAGAATATTGTATGGCTTTTTTGTGCGTGTTATTTAGACAGTGATGGAATTATTGAACTGGCTAAAATCCATGGAGTAGATGATATGCATCCGGGGTTATGCTTCTCGTGAGCGCCGGAAAAGTGTCGTCCCGGTAAAAATAAGGGGTCTATTCTTCCCGTGAGCACCGGAAAAATATCGCCCCGGTAAAAATAAGGGGGTCTATTCTTCCCGTGAGTACCAGAAAAGTGTCGCCCCGGTAAAAATAAGGGGTCTATTCTTCCCGTGAGCACCGGAAAGTTGCCACCCCGGTAAAAATAAGGGGGTCTATTCTTCCCGTGAGCACCAGAAAAGTGCCACCCCGGTAAAAATAAGGGGTCTATTCTTCCCGAGAGCACCAGAAAAGTGTCGTCCCGGTAAAAATAAGGGGTCTATTCTTCCTTTGAGCACCGGAAAAGTGTAGTCCCGGTGAAAATAAGGGGTCTATTCTTCCCGATAGTACCGGAAAAGTAGTGACCCGGTAAAAATAAGGGGTCTATTCTTCCCGTGAGCACCGGAAAAGTGGCACCCCGGTAAAAATAAGGGGTCTATTCTTCCCGTGAGCACCGGAAAAGTGGCACCCCGGTAAAAATAAGGGGTCTATTCTTCCCGTGAGCACCGGAAAAGTGCCACCCCGGTAAAAATAAGAGGTCTATTCTTCCCGTGAGCACCGGAAAAGTGCCACCCCGGTAAAAATAAGGGGTCTATTCTTCCCGTGAGCACCGGAAAAGTGGCACCCCGGTAAAAATAAGGGGTCTATTCTTCCCGTGAGCACCAGAAAAGTGTAGTCCCGGTAAAAAATAAGGGGGTCTATTTTTCCCGTGATCATCGGAAAAGTGGCACCCCGGTAAAAATAAGGGGTCTATTCTTCCCGTAAGCACCGGAAAAATATCGCCCTGGTAAAAATAAGGGGGTCTATACTTCCCGTGAGCACCGGAAAAGTAGCTCACACATTAAGTACATTCCCATAAAATAGTGCATACGATAATTTGTATTAATCTATGAAGGGATTGAATTTGATGTACTATAGCCCTTGGATGTATTCATATCCAAATCCATATCAACCTAATGCCCCAATATATAATAATTATACAGGACATCCTAATTACTGGAATATGCATGATCACGCAAGAAATCAGGCAAAAGATTATGGACGGAGACCATTTGTAGTCAATATTAATGAGGCTGCGAGGCAGAACAATACCTATCGTACCGCTTTATGGACAGGGAATCATTTGCAAGTGACACTAATGAACATCAATGTTGGTGAAGACATTGGTTTAGAAATTCACCCTCACGTTGACCAATTCTTACGGATTGAGCAAGGTCAAGGGGTTGTGCAAATGGGGAAGACAAGAGAGCGTTTAGACTTTGTTCAAAACGTTTATGATGATTTTGCGATTATGATTCCCGCAGGCACCTGGCATAATGTAACCAATACAGGTAATATCCCTTTAAAACTTTATTCTATATACGCTCCTCCACAACACCCCGCCGGAACAGTTCATGTAACTAAAGCACAGGCTTTAGCTGCGGAATAATACAAACCCCGTCCACAGTAACTGTAGCAGTCCGTCCAATTTCTCAATTTACTACTGAGAAATTGGCCTTTTTTATTATTGTAATTTCCTTATCGTTGTAACTCCGCCCTTTCCTGCTCCGATTCCCATCTATAAAAAAGGGTGAACGAGGAGAATAATATTAAGTGATAGATTGGAAAAACTAATTGGAAAGGAGTGAATAAAATGAGTGATCCGAAAAATCATATGCCTCTTGCAGAATTAACCTCAAGCGAGGTATCTAACCTTTGGTCATCCTATTTAAAGAGCAGTATGGAACTTAGACTTTTTGAATATTTTTATGCAAGTATTGAAAGTAACGAAACAAAACAAGTAATCGAAAAAATGTTAAATCAAACTGAAAATAGTATAAATGAACTCAAGGAGATTTTTATCAAAGATAATCTCACTATTCCTCTTGGCTTTACGGATGAAGACGTAAGGGTTGGCGTACCCAAGGTATTTTCCGATACATTTATTTTATATTTTTGTTTTGATCTAACATACTTAGCGATGAGTACATATCCAATAGCATTATCAGATTGCACGAGAAACGATGTCCGAGAACATTTCCAAAAAAACATTGCCTTTTTTGTAAAAATCCAGAATGAACTTTTAGACTTGATGTTATCACAAGGAGTATATTTGAGCCCTCCACAAGTAGCAATCGATAACGAGGTAGAAATAGCTGATTCTATGATATATCTTAATGGGTTTTTTGGTGGCTCTAGACCTTTAAATGCTCCTGAAATTGCAAATCTATCCAGAATTGTTCATCGAGCACAGTTTTCAAAAATGGTATTTGTCACGTTTAGTAAATTAGCGAAAACAAAAGACTTAAAACAACATTTTAGTAAAGGCAGAGATGGACTCCAAAAAGTGTTAGATTCACTTCAAGAAATTCTTGAAAAAGAAAATATTCCAATATCAGCATCAGGGGACTATAAAATTTCCGATGTAGAGATGCCTCCATTTTCCGATAAGTTAATGTTGTTTTTTACGAATACATGTCTGGGAATATTCTGTTTTGCCATGATAAGTCAGGCTATGACTTCCAGTTTAAGAACGGATATTGTCTCTAAGTTGGACAAAATATCTGAGGATATGAAGAAGTATTATGGTCAAGGTCTGCTTTTAGCAATAAAAGAAAAATGGTTTGAACAACCTCCTCAAGTAGTAAATAGAAAAGTCTAGTTAATAGGTTACTTTAGCTAAACAGACAAAACTTGAATGTATGAAGGGAATCTTCAACAACAGGGCGCAATTCTGGAGAAAGAATTACGCCTTTTTAATGCAACTATAAATTTTAAAAACAGATCCGTTTGCTTTCTCCACTTCTTTAACCGGCTTTTCGATAAAATTATCTCAAAATTAAAACTATTATTGACAATTGAAAACTAGGATGCTAACATTTCTATAAACCTAAGACGAGGGAGTAAAACTGTTAAACGGTCTCTCAGCGAATCCGGGATGGTGGAAGCCGGACAGATGCAGTCACAGCAAATGGGCCTCCGAGGGCGAAGTGAACGAGATTTTTTTTAGTAGCTAAGACGCAGGAGCCAGCGTTACAGGGCTAAGGGTGTGAGAGCACTCAACAGAGTGGGTATGGTTGATACATACCAAACAAGGTGGTACCGCAGGCTAACACTTGTCCTTGAATTATTATTTAATAATTTAAGGACAGGTGTTTTTTATTTTTTTAAGAACTTATACAGCCGCAAGTGTTGAAAGGAGCAGGTGCCAATGGATGATAAATTTACGCTATTTAACTTAAAAGTAGAGGTTGTCGGTACTGATCAACCAATGGTATGCAGGCATAAGGAAGGTGACTATTTCTTAGTGATTGGGGAAGACCTAATCTTCCCAGAAACGAATTCATTTTCCATGTATGCTTTAAGCGCTATTTTGCCATTACTGCCGGCAAAGCAGCGGCCATTACACGCGAATGACTGGATGTTGTCTGATAGTTTAATAGCCTGTCCAGACCCAAACTGTGGGGCAAGATTTAAAATAACTCGCATCGGAACGAAAGAATTTAGTCATGCTGAATGCACAATAGAACCTATACATAAAGGAGATCAACCATAATGGCAGAACGATTTGAATTAGCAAAAGATTATACGATCAGCAGAGTGATCAACGGCTGTTGGCAGCTATCGGAAGGCCATAGCTTACAAACAAAATTAGATATGCAAGATGCCATGAAGGCCTTCCATATGCTTGCTGAAAGAGGATTTACAACATTTGATTGTGCAGATATCTATACGGGTACAGAAGAATTCTTAGGTGAATTTTTAACGGAAATAAAATCTGGGAGCACCCTTTCACCGCATGATATTCAAATCCATACCAAGTACGTACCGGATATCAATTTGCTCAGTGAGGTCGATTACAACTACACAGAAAAAATAATTGACCGAAGCCTCCAACGTCAGAAACGAGAAGTCTTGGATCTAGTGCAGTTTCATTGGTGGGATTACGATGTGCCTGGCTTTGTTGAGACAGCGGGAGATCTGTTGAAACTGAAAGAAAAAGGAAAGATCCGTAATATTGCTGTTACGAACTTTGATACGAAGCATTTGAGCGAGCTTGTTGATGCTGGTATTCCTATTGTGTCATGTCAAAATCAATACTCGGTTTTTGACAGACGTCCAGAAAAAGAATTACTAGAGTATTGTAAAAGCAAAGGAATTTCCTTGCTGTGCTACGGTACATTATCAGGAGGGTTGTTAGCGGAAAAATGGATTGGCCAAACTACTATTCAACCTGAAACACGCTCACATGTTAAATATTTTCAGGTGATTGAGGATACCTTGGGTTGGGATGGCTATCAGGAATTATTGTTAATGCTGCAAAGAATCGCTAAAAAGTATTCTGTCAAGGCTTCTCAGATTGCTACAAAATATATATTAAGTCAACAAGGAGTCGGGGCATCTATTATTGGAGTGAGAAATAGCCGGCATGTGGAGTCCAATGCGCAAATATTTACGTTCGAACTGGATCACTCCGATATCGAAGAAATCAAACAATTCTTAGACCACTATCCAATCTTAGATGGTGAACCTTTTGAGTTAGAGCGTACGATTGGTTCAAAATATCGCAATATTATGAAGATGAATTTAAACGAAGAATAAGTGAGAGAGTATGTTTAGTCTAGAATAGAGAGTTTAGTAGAGGAGAGGGAGTTTAGATATGAATCAGAGACTTGAATTTAGGGGTGGATGGGGTACTGCGTTTATTCCAGTCGCGATCTTTCTGTTTTTTTGCGTATTGTATTTTATCGTCTTTAAAGCGTTTGAAATGTACGCTCTCGCAATGGGCGCTTTCGTCGCACTGATGGTCGGTGCCATGTTTGTGAAAAAAGGTAACTACGATCGCTTCTGGGATTCAGTCTATGACGGCGTAAAGGAAGCCGTTCCGATTGCCATCCTGCTGTTTGTCATCGGGATGTTCTCGGAGTTGATCAAAAGCACGAACATTTCATCAGGTTTCGTATGGCTTGCCGACTTGCTGGGCGTGGATGGGGGATTATTCACGGCGTTTACCTTCTTAGCCGTTTGTGTCATTTCTACTGCTACTGGGTCATCGATCGGGACGATGTTTACCTGCTTCCCTATTTTCTACCCGGCAGGAGTATTGTTGGGAGGCGACCCTGCCGTTCTTGCCGGCGCAATCGTCAGTGCTTCTATTTTTGGCGATAACCTAGCGCCAATATCAGATACCACCATCATCTCTGCAGGAACGCAAGCATACACAAAAAAAGAAGGTTTTGCTGATGTGGGCGGCTGTGTTGCCAGCCGGCTGAAGTATTCCTTAGTCGCAGGTTCTATCTCTTTTGTTCTGTTCTGGATCTTCGGGGGCGGCGGCACGGTAGGTGATGGCGCTTCGGAAATTCTTACGAAAAACATGAATCCGACCACACTGGTGATGCTGGTTCCGGTAGTCGTCATGTTAATTGCAGCCATCAAAACTCGCAATATCTATATAGCGATTACAATCGGTATCATTTTAGGGACGATAACAGGTCTAGCATTTAATCTCTTAACTTTCGACAATGTGATATCTGTTAAGGATGGGGCCCCAAGAGGATTCCTAACGGGCGGGATCAGCAGCATGATGGCAACCGTCACGTTGGTTATTTCGGTCTACGGCATTATGGGTGTCCTTAACGGTGCGGGAGTGCTTGAAAAAGTCACCAACGGCATCCTTAACAGTAAAATGGGCAAGACGGTCCGCGGTGCCGAGATCGCCATGATGTTAGGCATTTCGTTTACAACTTTAATCTTCGGCGGCGTCACCAGTGCCTCGATGACGACGTTTGGAAAAGTACAGAATGAGATTGGCAAACGTGTTGGTCTGCATCCATACCGTCGTGCCTACCTGCTGGATGGTTTTGCGAACGCGATCGTGCTAGTTATTCCTTTTTTAAGTGTGTTTGTATTCATCGGTGCATTGCTTTCAAAAGGGTATGATTTTGTTGCGCCGCTATCACTAACACAAGTCAGCAGCGGCATGATCTATTGCATGGTCCTGTTCTTAGTTCTACTGTCCTCTGTATTAACGGGATTGGGCCGGGAATATGAAGGGCATGGTGGGAAAGTGGTTAGAAATTCTAAAGAAAATGCAAACCAAAGCGCTGCAATGTAGAGGGTGAAACCCAACAGCGCACAATGTGGTAATAAAAAAGAGGGCGGCTCATTTCTTCAAAAAAGTATAAGTGGACTTCCACACCTTTCCTTTCATAAAATATAAACACGCGATTAGCAGAGCTAACCGCGTGTTTTTCTTAAATATTCTCCTGTTTCAAGCCATCGATGATGTTCTCTTTTCTTATTTTGGAAATCGAATACAGCATCGCTGACCCGACAATCAAGAAAATGACGACGATCACAAATAGGATATTCATCCACGGCAGGCTAAACCCATATTCAAAGGTGTTGCCGAGGGAGCGATGTATCCCAAACATGATAAGTACACTAAGGGGCAGTCCATAGGACAAGGCCTTCACCCCATAAAAGATACTCTCATAATGAATCATCTTATTAAATCCTTTCGGTGTCATGCCAACGGAACGCAGCATTGCAAATTCACGTTTCCGAAGCGAAATGCTTGTTGAGATAGTGTTGAAGATATTAGCAATCGAGATGAAGGAAATCAGGGTGATGAACCCATAGGTAAAGACCGACATAAGCATAATCATTTGTTCATCCTGCTGGCGCCGCTGATATACATTGTATACATGGATGCTTGTATTGTTCATGTCTTCAATGGCTGCTTGTGTAGCCATTGGGTCAGAACTATTTAAATATACATAGGAGTACACTTGCTTAGGGTCAATACCTAATTGCTCTATTGTTGTTTCAGGAACAACCAGATTAACCCCGCCTAGTGAAGCCGAATGGACGCCCACAGGAACTTGGTTGGTAAGGGCACCAATTTCAATAGTGCTCACAAACTCCCGTTTTGGTTGTTCTTCTTCATAATCCCCAGGCGGGAGGGCCAATAAGTCAATCTTACTGCCAACTTTTGACTCAATCGACTTTGATTCGATAAATTTTCCGGTTGCAGGGTCCTGGTAAGAAATTTGGTCAACGACAATCGCAGTTGGCGTGTCTTGTCGTGTAAAATCCCCAGCACTCACACCGATACTTTCCGCATATTCATTAAAACTTTCTTGATCTAATCCATTTAGTACAACATAATAAGGGTATTTTCCATCCTCAAGAGCTGCATCGTTCTCTTGGATTTGTTTTTTCAATAGTGCTGGAAGGTCTTCCGTTTTAATCAGTGTTTCAACTTGCGCTACCTCCATGATGGTGGATTTCGTAACGTAATCGAGCTTCGTAAACGATGCTAACTCTTCCTTCTCTAATTCACTGCCGGAAAGTTGAATATCGTACTTTAGCTCATCTTGCGTCATTTCCAATGATTTTTTCAGGTTGTCGGTGAAATAACTCACCGATAAAAATAGGACAATACTAATCACTAACGAAAACACGGTGGCCAAGTATCGCTTTTTATTGCGTTTGACATTCTTTAATCCGATTTCGGCCTCCAGCCCGAAGATTTTTCGGACAAGCTTTGATGTTTTCACCGTTTTCCCCGAAAGCTTAATATCCTGAGTTTGGCGGATCGCGTCAATAGCTGAAATCTTGGAGGCTTTCTGCGCAGGGATATAGGTTGAAATAAAGATCGTCAGAATCGAAATGCCACAGGCAATAAGAATCGAAGCCGGCGTGACCACTAACTCCAGCTTTTCAGAAACATTGAGTGCATCGTGGATAAAGGTATTGATAAACACAAAAGTGACTCCAATCCCCACGAGACCGGCAAGAATCCCAATCGGGATACTGATGGCACCAATGACCGCTCCTTCAAAAAAGACCGAATTCCGTTTTTGCTTTTTCGTGGCACCAACGCTTGAAAGCATGCCTAAATGTCTGGCCCGCTCGGAAACACTAATACCGAACGCATTATAAATCAAGGCCACGGAGCCAATAATAATCACGCCCATAATAATGCCGGATAGTGAAAACAGCGTCATCCGCAAGGAATCATTATTCGTGATTCCATAGTAGCGGAGCAACTCACTATTAAAATTCACCTTTTTAATTCCATGCTTTTTGGCTAAAGTTTTTGCATGGTCAAAAAGGGAACCTTTTACTTTCGTCAATACAACATTGGCGTCAACAGACTGATTTTTACTAAACGACGTTTCGTCCACATAGCCAATGACCGTGTAACCTGGTGACCAAGCCGGTTCCCAGGAAGGGGGAGTAATTGTTCCAACAATGGTTAATTCTCTGGTTTGGGTGGGTTTCAGTTCTTCGAGTACCTTGTCACCATCCCGTTGGAAGGGGGTTTTTTGAGCTAGCGTGGTTCCTTCTAATTTATGAAATCGCTCCCCAATGTCAACCGTGAGTTTGTCCCCGATTTTGTAATTGACCTTGGCGTTGCTTCTGATTGCTTCTGAAATCGCAATCTCGTGTTCATTTTGAGGAAGTCTGCCTGCGCTGACCTTTATTGGGAATTGCTCCATGCCGATCTTATTATAGTTTTTAAAAAATAAATACGGTTTGTATTCATTGTGTGATTCTTCTAGGGCTGCATAGCCGGTGCTAGAAAGGGCAACGGTTTTGGTGTCACTGTCTTTTTCAATTTCTTTTAATTGGTTTAAACTGACGTCCTTATATTGAACATGCCACTCGCCATTTTGGGCAATTTCCTGCCGAATCAATAAGTCTAAAAAAGAAAACCCAAGTGTTGCCACTGCGGTGATCATCGCCACCGAAATAATAACGCCGATGACCGTCACGAGTGAGCGGCGTTTGTTCTCCTTTAAGTGCCTGATGGTCACTTTGTTGATAATATTCATTACCGGATCACCTCATCCTTGGCGACCTTGCCATCCTCAATCGAAATGATCCGGTCAGCTTGAAGGGCGATGCGCTCATCATGGGTGATGACAATCAAGGTTTGATTGTAGGTTTTATTAAACAGTTTGAGCAATTCCATGATTTCTTCACTATTTTTACTATCGAGATTTCCCGTCGGCTCGTCGGCAAGCATAATCGCTGGATTGCTGATGAGCGCTCGTCCAATCGAGACACGCTGCTGCTGGCCGCCTGAAAGCTGGTTGGGCAAGTGGGAGAGCCGGTCGTTCAAACCTAAAATGGTAACAATCTTGTTAAACTGATTAGAGTCCACTTTTTGTTCATCTAACAGCATGGGCAGCGTCATATTTTCCTCAACGGTCAAGATCGGAATTAAATTATAAAATTGATAAATCAAGCCAATCTGCCGGCGTCTAAAAATGGCCAGCTGTGTTTCATTCAAGTCATAAATATCAGTTTGATCAATGAGCACCTTTCCGCTCGTTGGCCGGTCAACACCGCCAAGCAAATGAAGCAGCGTCGATTTCCCCGAGCCAGATGGGCCGATAATGCAAACAAACTCCCCCTTTTTTACGGAAAAGGACACATCATCAAGCGCTTTAACGGCCGTTTCGCCTTTGCCATACACCTTTGATAGATTTTTAACTTCTACTATATTCATGAAAAAACCCCCATACCTTCATTGTCTGAGGTTAGTATATCGAGTCAGTATGACTTTAAAGTGACTCTTAAGTGACAATTTATTCACTTTGGGAGGGAAGGGGGGCCAGCAAAAGTAAGATAAGCGGAGATTTTCCGGTTAAGTGCAAAATGAAGCTCGTTTCGGGGTATATAAGCGGATGTTTTCCGCTTATGCAAAGAAAAATCCCCTATTTTCAAGTTTTTCGAGCCAATAAGCGAAATTTCTCCGTCTATTTTGGCCATTTTTAATAATAAATACTGATTAAGCGAAATTTCTCCGCCTATTTATCAACTGCCAGATCCCCAAAAAAAAGACGTATGCCAATTCATACGTCATTAATAAGAAAGCGCCCGAGAACGATATTAAATCACCTGCTTGTAAAATTTCATCTGAAACGTGGTCCCAACGCCCTTGTTGCTTTTTACGACAATATCACCTTGCTGGCTTGTTACGATACTGTGCGCCATCGCCAAGCCTATCCCGACACTATCGTCACTCGCATTTTTGCCTTTGTAAAACCGTTTGAAAATGTAAGGGAGATCTTCCTTAGCAATTCCTTTCCCGTTGTCAGAAATCGTAATTTCAGTGAAAAGGGCATTTTCCGAAAAAGAAATGTTGATTTCGCCGCCTTCGGATGTGTGCTCGACACAGTTTTTAATAATATTAATAAGCGCTTCTGCAGTCCAGTTGAAATCACCGATAAAGCTTGCCTGCTCATCACTTGTGACGGATAAAGTCTGCATTTTTATATCCATTGGAATCAATAGCGGCTCGACTGCTTTTTGTATGAGTGGAGCAACTAAGACCTTTTCCTTTTTAAACGAAATCGTACCGGCATCGATTTTTGAAAGCTTTAATAAGGAGGAAACAAGCCATTCCATACGTTCCAGCTGAACTTGGAAATTCCGGGTGAATTCTGCCCGCTTGGTATCATCCAACCGTTTATCACATAACAAATCACCCATGACCATCATCGAAGTGAGAGGGGTTTTTAATTGGTGAGAGATGTCGGAAATCGCATTGGTCAATTTCGCTTTGTCCTCCTGTAAAACTGCCCCTTGTTCAGATAGCTTGGTGGTCACTTTATAAATTTGACTTTTTAATATGCTCAACTCACCTTCATAGTTATCACGGACGTCCAACTGAAAGTGGCCATTGCTGATTTGCTGCAGATATCCAGAAAGTTTATCGATTTCTTTATACCGCCATTTGGTGAAAATCAGCGTACAGCTAATCAGTAAGACCGATACGGCGAGTACCAAAAATGCCGCGGGCATGGAAACGAAAATGGCTGTCAAACTAAAGCCTATCACACTAATCAACAGCAGAATGCCTAGGAGTATTTGAACTTCTCGATTGCGAAGCAACTCACTCACCGACCTTATAGCCCATGCCTCTTACTGTTTTAATCAGCGTTGGGTTCTGCGGATCGTCTTCTAACTTTTCTCGCAATCTCTTAATATAGACGGTCAAGGTGTTGTCATTGACAAAATCACCGGCAACATCCCAAATGCGGTCGAGCAGCTGGGCTCTGGTGAGGACCTGTCCAATGTGATTCGCGAAAATAAGGAAGAGCCGATATTCTAAGGCTGTCAACAAGATTTCTTTTCCCTGTTTATATACTTTTCCTTCTAGGGTGTTAATTTGAATTGACTCGATGTCAATGGTGTTTTTCGGCTGGGGCTGACGATGGTAACGGCGGAGGACCGTTTTCATTCTGGAAACTAGTTCACGGATTCGAAATGGTTTGGTAATATAATCATCCGCTCCCATATCCAGACCCATGACAACATTCACTTCATCATCATAAGCGGTTAAAAAGATGACCGGGATATCGCGATGTTTTTTCACGAGCTCACATAAGTCATAACCGCTCCCATCCGGTAAATTCAGGTCAAATAAACATAAATCGATTTCTTCGATGTGGTTCTGAATGATGTCTGTTGCGGAAGCGGCATTAGGACAAAGCACGGTTTCGAAGTCCTCTTGTTTTAAGGAAAACTCCAGTCCAGAAGCGATGGTGCGATCATCCTCGACTAATAATATTTTCATACTGTCCATCCTAACATTATGGTTATTCTTTTATCTTATTGGAAGAGCGTGTTTCCGTCAAAAAAGCGGCATGTTCCAGGAGGCAGAGGATTAATGTTATGTGAACTTATTTACGGATATTACTTTTTAAAATATGGTAAGTAATTATTTAACTCCGTTGATTTCTCAGTATTCTGATATCAAAGATAAGGAAAAAATACCCAATTATGATCTTTCCGTTCGCATCTGATACTAAATCGCTTACAGGCTCTCCGTTCGATCCGGTTAGATCTCCTATTGTTGAAGTAAAACTATCTAGGGATGCATCGGGAACCGGATTACCTAATGGATCTAATAAAGTGTTCTGATTTTCATTTCGTGCTATTAACGATAAAAATACAATAAATTACATGTTATTTACAGTAAATCAATATTTTTTCAGTATTATTAATTTGTGCAAGAGGAAAATTGTGTGAAAATGTTATATTTTGTTCCATTTGGAGGTGTGCATCAATTATCATTTCTTCCCCTATTAATGTGGGAAACACGACCGATTCTAACTTAGGGAAAATTATAGTCCGTCTGTAAGAAGATTTAAAGGTACTTTGTTTGATAAAGATGTACATTATTACCATTTAATACTCCATCATTAAGTACTCTGTTTCTTGAAATTGAACTAATCTATCATTTGAGAGGGGAAAACTAATGAAAAACGATAAACACCATGCAGGAGAAAAATCGTTACACGATAATCTTTTAAATAAGGCGATAGATCGACGGGCCTTTTTGGAGGGGACAACTAAAGTTGCTGGAATGACTTTAGGATTAACTCTAGTAAACTCGTTAACTAGTTTATCTGTGAGTGCAGCGTCTAGCTCTTCTGTTTTTAATTCACTTGGCAATAAACCAGATTTAGTTTTTCCGGTAATCAGTGATGTACATATTAATTATAATAATAATGGCACTTTGGAGAAATTTGTTACTACTTTAGAACAGTTAAATAAAGTTGTTCCTAAGCAAGATGCTTTTGTGGTAGTTGGAGATTTAACGGATTATGGAAATGCCTCAGAATATGATAAGTTTATGTCTGCTTATAATGTGAGAAAACAGCCACAAGCGGTTTCTATGTTTGCAATCGGAAACCATGACTATTGGAATGGCTTATCGGCAGCAAATGCTCAAAAACGATTCTGTGAAAAAACGGGGATGGAATCTATTTACTATCATAAGGTAATTAAAGGTTATCATTTTATTGTTCTTTATACTGAAGATGGTACCACAGAGGGTACCTTCTCAGTAAAACAAATTGAGTGGCTAGGAGAGCAGTTAAGGATAGCAAATGAGGATGATCCGAAAAAACCTATTTTTGTCTTCCACCATCAGCCAATTAAAGGGACCATCTATGGAAGCGAATGGGGCTTCAATCAAAATAGAGATCTTTTTTACGATACGTTGAAAGAATATCCACAAGTTATCTCTTTTTCTGGTCATACCCACTATCCGTTAGATGACCCTAGAATCATACACCAAAAAGATTTTACTTCTATTGGGACTTCAACGGGTGCCTATTTGTGGCTTGATAGCGGAAGAATCCAAGGAGAAGTGCCTGAAGATGCCGGCATCCTTAATCAAGCTTTGATTGTAGAGGTTCATAATAACAAAGTAATTATTAAACGCCGTGATATTCATAACGATGACTGGACAGGTGAACCATTCGAAATCAGCTATCCTGCTAATAAGCATAATTTTAAATACACAGAAGATAGAGACAAAAAGTCACCTTTCTTTACAAATGATGCGATGCTTTCCATTGTGAATGAAAAAACGACTGCTACCGGTTTAGTCATAATGTTTACTCAAGCTAAAGACAATCTTCTTGTACATGACTATAAAGTAGTAGCTAGAAATGTTGAAACAAACGAAGTAGCGAAAGAATTTCTTGCTTTCTCAGAGTTCTATAAAGATCCTGTACCAAATCCATTAACATTGCCAATTGACGAATTGATGCCAAACACAACATATGAGATTGAAGTGCATGCTCTTGATGCATACGAAAATGTAAGTAATAACTCTTTAAAAGTATTAGGAAAAACGATGGACGGTGTAGTAGAAGACGTAACGATTAGCTTATCTAAAAATGTTTTAAATGGAGTAGAAGATACGGTTGAAGTTACGGTGAAAAATGCTAGAAATCCAAAAAGTGATTGGATCGGTTTATATGAAATAAATGACACACCGGGGCCAATCGCGTCAATATGGTGGATGTATACTCAAGTAACAGATGGAACCTTAAAATTTACTTACAATCCAAAGAATAATATATATCCAGGAAGATACAAGGAAGGTTCAACGTATAAATTGGTTTATTTCTATGGCAGCGGTTATGATGCTGTTGCATCAGCAACATTCACCGTTGGTAGTAAAGAAAACTAAAAAATGAACTTCCTATAAGATTTGGCTGTTGATAAAAATAGAATCATTTATTAAGGAGGAGACACCATGTTTCAAAATATCGGCGTTCCAGGATTAATATTAATTCTTATCATTGCTTTAATCATATTCGGCCCATCTAAGTTACCTGAAATTGGACGTGCTTTCGGTAACACACTTAGAGAATTTAAACACTCTGCTAAGGATCTAATGTCAGACGAAAAGGAAGAAAAGGAGAAAGCAAAGTAAATTCAACGGAGATGTAAGTAGTAAGCTTACATCTTCTTATTTTTTCAGAAAGGAGAAACTGTATGCCTATTCAAAATATGCTTTTGACAGAGCACCTCGAGGAACTTAGGAAACGGATTATCTATACTTTAATTGCTTTCATCATTTTTTTAGTTGGATCATTCATATATGTACAGGATATTTACAAATGGCTTATTCGTGATCTTAACCATAAATTGGCTGTATTAGGGCCAAGTGAAATTCTTTGGGTATACTTTATGATTTCAGGTGTGATCGCGATTGCTCTTACCATTCCAATTGCCGCTTATCAAACATGGAGATTTGTAAAACCAGCGCTCTCTGAAAAAGAACGAAAAACGACGATTTCATACATTCCAGGATTGTTTATCCTTTTTATCGCTGGTTTGTCTTTCGGTTATTTCGTTGTATATCCAACAGTTCTTAAATTTTTATTGTCCTTGTCTGAAGGGCAATTTGAAACGCTATTTACATCTGAAAAGTATTTCAAATTCATGATTAAATTGACACTACCGTTTGGATTTTTGTTCGAAATTCCACTTGTGGTTATGTTCCTAACTTCTATTGGGATCATTAACCCTAGGATTCTTTCGAAAGCGCGGAAGATATCGTATTTTTTAATTGTCCTAACATCTGTTTTGATTACACCGCCTGATTTCATATCAGATATATTAGTGACAGTACCTCTCATAGTTTTATACGAAATTAGTATTAACTTGTCAAAAATTATCTATCGAAAGAAACTTAAGCAGCAATCGGATAACGAAATGGAATTAGAGCAAGTGTCTTAATGAAAATCGACTACTTTTCTCGTCTTAACAGGTTAAAAACGCGCTTGGACAGTAAATCCAAGCGCGGCCTTTCAATATATTAAGTATGTAAGAATTTAACACATACTGGTTCAGGTACTATTACATCAGACTGTAAAAGTGTTAGTTTCCCCCCCATTATTTATCACTCCCCTAACTACTAACTGGCCGTTCATCGCCTGAGGTGGCACGAGATTGATTAATATAATTAATGATAGATAGAATTAGTCATATTTGCAAAGATAAAACTCGGAGCCGTTATGGCCTCAAGAATAGTTAAACCAGATAAAAAGTTGTAGTTTTATAAATATGTTGTTAAGGACGATTTCTAATTCGAAATCGGCCTTTTCATTTTTCAATAGAAGGGGTATAAAACTCTTTCCAACTTTGGAAAAATATTATCAATATTGCCAAAGTGGTAAGTTCGATCATTCCTTTGTTTTGCAGTACACCTTCGCAAAAATGAAAATAAATCAAGAATTTTACAATTAAAAATGTAGATTTAATAAGGTTTACAGAGTTGGCATAACTTTTGCATATACTGGTAATAGGAAGAAATAAAAACGCGGCATTTCAGATTAACTAAAATTAGGAGGCGTCATTTCATGAACTATTCGTCAAAATTAGTAAAAGTAAATAAAGATCCAGGGCATGGCTCACACATCTCCCCTGTTTATTTGACCTCAACATTTGTTTTTGAAAATGCAGAAGTAGGAGCACAACGTTTCGCAGGAGAAGATCCAGGATTTATGTATTCACGCCTGGGTAATCCAAATGTAAGAGAACTGGAAGAGAAGGTAGCGGAATTGGAATATGGTGAAGGTTGTTTAGCTTTCTCATCCGGAATGGCTGCCATAACGGGTTGCCTTTTTGGTGTTTTGCAGGCTGGCGATCACGTTGTTGCACACACAGCGTTGTATGGGGCGACACACGCGTTTCTATCCAAAACGGTAAAAAAGTTTGGCATTGATGTAACATTTGTACCATTTAAGACAGGGGAAGAGCTTGAACCACACATTACAGATAGAACAAAAGTGGTCTACTTTGAAACCCCTTCTAATCCTACGCTTTCTTTAGTGGACATGAAGAGTGTAGCGGCGGTCGCTAAGCAAAAGGGGATCTTGACTGTTGTTGATAATACGTTTTTGTCCCCATATTTACAAAATCCTATTCAATGTGGCGTTGATATTGTCGTCCACAGTGCAACAAAATACTTGTCGGGTCATGGATACCTTATTGGCGGACTTGTGATTTCCAGCAAGGAAATAATTGAACCGATGCGAAAAGAAGTGCAGAAGACGATGGGAGCCAATTTGTCCCCTATGGATGCCTGGCTTCTCTATCAAGGGATACGTACATTGCACATTCGCATGGATCGCTCACAAGAAAATGCACAAATTTTGGCGGAACGCCTGGAAAAACATAAGGCTATAGAAAAGGTTTACTTTCCAGGATTAGCTAGTTTTGAAGATGAAAAAATCATGGAGAAACAAATGAAAGGTCCTGGAGCAATGATTTCTTTTGTCTTGAAGGGGGGATACGAGGCTGGGGTTAAACTTATGAATTCAGTAAAACTGAGCACTTTAGCAGTTTCCCTAGGGGATGTAGGTACATTAATTCAACATCCAGCTTCGATGACACATGCAATCATCCCTAAGGAAGAAAGAGAAAAAGCAGGTCTCGATGATGGACTCGTTCGTTTTTCGGTTGGAATTGAAGATGTAGAAGATATATGGAAGGATCTCGAAATGGCATTACAATAACCGTGCCGTTTAAGGATTTCATTAAGCGTTAAGGGTAAATATGATCTAGAAAAATCCAACTAGATAAAGAGGGGAATAAAATGTTAAACCCATTGGCTTTAGAATTAATCATGGAAGCCCGACCAGAAAACCTCTCTTCATGATCAAGATGATACATCTTTACTGATTGAGGGTCTGACCCCGTTTTTATTGGTTCTATTGTCCTCTGTATTAACGGGATGGGGACGGGAATATGAAGGACCTGGAGGGAAAGTGGTTAGAAATCCGCAAAATAGTAAAACAAGCACGAAGTCCCGCTCTTGTAATATGAATATCCCAAAAGTTAGTCTGGCAGGGCAAGCAAAAGCTTGTCCTGTTTATTCCAGCCTTTTTAAATCAACTTGCAGTCTAAATATATTTTTTGAAACCTGAATTAGTTATAACTTTTATCCCCGTGTTGCTTTCTCCAGCCCCAGTAATTGTTTTTGACACAGCTTTTGGTGAACTAAAAACTGTCCTGCCGAAGTTTACAACCCCGCTTGAAATGGTACCAATATGAATGCCGTTTTTGTTAACAATCAAGTTGATTCCCCCTAAATTGCTTTAAATCATTATATGTAAAAGCTGGTATGATGGTACAGATAATTTGATCATTAGTGTCCCGGTAGGGCTTGACTACCCCACATGAAAAAAACAAGGAATGTTGTGCAGGCTGCCGCCATTTTTTACGCACTTCATTCCTTGGTTTTTTTTATTTCCGGAATTTAAGAAATCACGAAGGGAAAAAAACTGGTTTTATCACTTTAGTTATTACTCTTAATTGGCATATCGATTACACTGGGGTCAATATAATTTGTAAAACTTGCGCCGGTATTTGTGATCACTGCTCCCCCAGTGTTAAATACTCCGGAACCACCTTCGGTTTTAGATGCCGTCTTTGGTGTGATAAACACGAGGTCACCAAATTGGACATCACCATCTCCACCGATATTATCTATTGTTACTGCTCCATTAATAATTGCAGGCATTTTGGCCGCCACCCTTTTCAATATTTGTTATATTCCCGGAATTTAAGGATTCCTAATCACAAATTGTGATAACCGGTTTAATTGCTTTAATTATTTCCAACCACTGGCATGTCAATTACGTTGGGGTCAATAAAATTCGTAGCACTTGCAATGGTATTTGTTACTATGAATACTCCTGTGTTAAATCCCCCGGCACCGGCAGGAGTCTTAGAGGCAACCTTTGGTGAGTTGAACAAGCTATCACCAAATTGGACATCACCATTTCCAGTGATATTATTTATTATTATTGGTCCAGCAATAATCGCAGGCATTTTGACAGCATCCTTTTCATTTAAGTAACCTGTTTTAGCATGCTATGCGTTTATCCCAGTTCTTGTGCTTTTTTATTTTAGGCTTTTTTCTTTTGAAATCTAAGAACCTCTTAATGGGCCATATTTCTACAAGTATTAGATTAAAGGACCTTTTCCGGAATAAGGACTAGTTCCTTTGTTACGTGAAAGGGCGGCCACCCCGTTTAGAGACTAAAAATAAATTATGGAAAGGGGAAGCCCCTCTCCATAGTGTATTTTTAGTGTAGTTACTGCCATATAGGCAATATTATAAAACTTTATCCTTCTGCCTCAACCCGATTTCCACTTCTAATTCACCTGATGCAACTTTATCCAAGTGCCACCACCATTCTTCAAGCGGTTCTGCGGAAAGAAAGAAATCATAGACCTTTCCTATATGCTCCACCATTCGTTCTACATTTTCGAGCAGCTTTAAATCATATTTCATTAGAAGAAATCGTTCTTGCTGTGTCATTTTTGAGGAATCCTTGTAAAGTCTGCTGCGGCGGTGCAGCATATCAATTGTTTCAAATAAGCAAAATTTCCTTTTGCTTACTTCAATATTCCCCTTTAATGACAAAAAAAGAGCCCCGAATGGTTCCAGCTAGTTTAGACTTCTGCCTTGCAAATTTAAACTTCCCTTCCAACTCCTTGGGTACCTCCATCCCCTCCGAAAGCTTAAAACCAACGGCACGCTTTTTAGGGTTATCAACCGTATACAGGACGTTGACGGAAAGACCATCTTCGTAAAAGACGTAGGTCCAATCGATATTTTCCACTTGAAAACGCGACGTTTCTAAAGGTTTGGCCGCAAACTCAAGATCACGTTCTTTTTTCAAAATTTGGTTCACATAGTCAAGAGTCTCCTGACTTTCGCTAGCTGGTACAACCGTAAATTCATGCTTGTATTTGTTCATAAAGTATCGGGCTTCATTCGCACGTAAACCGGCAAGTGCTTCTGCTACGGGTGAAGCTTCTAAACCATCGGTAGACACATTTTTAAAATCAACGGTATAAGCCATTTCCATTCCTCCCTTTATTTCCTTACAACAGGAATCCACATTTCACCAAATACGAGGCCGTTTCGCTGCCCCATCTCAACCGTTGTATTTGGACCGCCCACATAGGCAAAATTCGTTGCTGCTGGCAAGACTTGACCAAAGGCTATGCCAGTCAGCCTGTTGCTCAACTCTTCAGCTGTTTTCGCTTCTCCTTTAACAACGAGGTAGTCGCCTTTAGGAAATTGGATTATTCTGGTTGCTTCTGGTAATGTTGTCTCTGTTATGACGCCAGCATAATGCATCATCTTGTTATTGACTGCTTCGTTCACAGCAAAAATGTAGTCATTTGCGGCTACTTCTTTTAACGTGTCAAGCCTTCCATCCTGTTTGACTGCCTCCCAAAAGTCTGCCTTTTCCTTGGTAATGCCTGCATAATCTGTGTAATGGCTCTCAAGCTCCGTCCCAAAACCTAAAACGGTAAAGCTGTCTTTTTCTTCTAGGATATAATCTGCCATATTCAAAACCTTCCTTTTTTTAAAATTGATCAAATGATTTGTTTTTCCACTTGATGAGTTTATAATAGCCTTAAATCATGTCAAAAATTGATACTGTTTAGGGGGCCCCGATGAAAAAAGTTGGACGGATTAATACCATCATGCGGTATATCAACAACCGCGCCCACTTTACCATTTCTGAAATCATGCAGGAATTTAATATCTCTCGGTCGACAGCGATTAGAGATATCAGAGAAATTGAAGCCATGGGGATGCCGCTTGTTGCTGAAGTCGGAAGGGATGGGGGGTATTTTGTCATGAACAACTCTGTCTTGCCCACTGTACGCTTTACTAAGTCCCATTCAATATAATGTTTCTGAAATTCTAGGAAGCAAGTAAGAAACCCTTCAAACTAGTTTGGTGTGAAGGGTTTCTTTTATTAATGGTATATAGCTATAAAAGTTTCGGAGGATAAATTCAGCTAGATCTTTTCTATTATTCTCCATTTCTATGTAGTAGAAAGTTCGTCATTCAATTCTTAGTTAAGAACATTATTATTAAAAATAAAGAACTTTTTGTGTACTACAATTGGATAAATAAGGTAAAATCAAGAGGTACATAATTTTCAAATGAAAGTGTGGGAGAGAATTGGTTTTTTTTAGAAAAAGGAGAAGTTTGTTCGCTAAGTTGACAACGTTGATTCTACTATTTTCATTACTAACACCGGTTTCCAACGGAGTGGCTGCGGGTGACGTGACACCTCCAAAGCTAACTAGTTTAGTGTTATCCGGAACAAGTGCTACTCAAGGCGAATCCATCACGCTTAGTGCAGAAATACTCGAAGAGGAATCAGGGGTGGATGTTGCCTATGCCTATTATGATGGCCCAACCGGTTATTCAAAGACTGTTTCTTTGAGGTTTAACCCTGAGCCAGTCACAACCCGTAATTTGTCGATTTCTTATCGACATTATACGAGTCGTGACTGGCACTCTTTTTGATTAGGAGTAAGTGAAGTCAGCGTCTCAAGAGCGCTCTAGAACGGTAACGAGCATGCGGTGGACGACCTCGTGATCACGCGGATCGTGCAGGCGATAGTCTTCACCCGGAAGCGTGTACCACTCCTCGGCGCCAACATATGTGATAGCGAGCGTGAGGGTACCGTCGTCATCGCAGGTGGTACGCAATTCAAGCTCACCGCTGATCACACCGACCTCATTGGTCATGACACCATGGGTTGCGGTGAAGATTGACGTCTTCTTTTCCATGCGAGTAACTCCCTTCTGTGGTTGGATAGTTGTGCTGCGAGTACTACAAACGGTCGGTTGATTGTACTTGAAGAAGCAATAACCGACTTAGTAGGAACAGGTGTTAAGCATGCTCTGCAGCGCGGTCTTCTCCGACGACTGCAGGCTTAGGCCCCAACGGTACTTGGTGTTGATCCACCACTTCGCGTACGCGCAGCGGGCGCCGGAACGCGGTGGTTGCCACGTCGATGGATCCTGGTCTCCCTTAGAACGGTTGATACTGGCGGTCACTGCGATCAGCTGCGTGCCGTTGAGGTCGTTGGCGAAGTCCTGACGCTTTTGCGTGGTCCAGCTGCTGGCTCCGGAACGCCACGCCTCGGCTAAAGGGACGATATGGTCAATGTCCACTTCGGACGGTGAGTACACGGTGACGCCGTCGTAGTAACTGTACCACTTGCCAGACGTAACAGGGCAATTTCCGCTGTAGTAGTCGGCGTCACGCTTGAGCACTACCTGACGGGTGTCGCAGCCACCGCCTTGGCTGATCCAGTGCGGGAACAAGTCGCGAGTGTAGCCGGTCATGGATCCTTCGGATTTGACGGTCAGAGAGTTCAGCTGGGATTGGGCGGTGGACAAGGACGGTGTTCCGGGCGGTTGCGCCGAGGCAGTTGACAAGTCAAGTTGAAAAACAGCAAACGCCATAACCAACCCCAAGACAAACAACATCGATTTCTTCAACATAGAGATACCCCCTATATGTAATTTTTTATATTAACATCTATGTTCATTAATAGTGAATGCGATGTTAATACTAAGGTAAAGATTGAAACCAAAGCGAAATGGGGCACGATAACGATTCATTCGTTTTAGGGCATCTTTGTGAAAAGCAACATAGAATGAGTAATCTGTATCATTGTTAAGTAGTGTTCAATGAAAAAAGGCAATAAATTGAACTTTCCTCTACTTGCAATGATAGTACATGAATGATTTTCCTTAAAGTTAAAAATTTGTAAATAATCTAAAAATTACAAAGAAATAAGGCAAGTGCCTGTCGCTACCCGCATTTTGTCGAATTCTCCTCGATAAGATTCGGGTAGTGACAGGCACTCTTTTGATGCTTTACAGGCATGGCAAAAATGAAAATAAATCAAGAATTTTACAATTAAAAATGTAGATTTAATAAGGCTTACAGAGTTGGCATAACTTTTGCATATACTTCTAATTAGGAAGAAATAAAAACGGTAGCGTTTCAGATTTAACTAAAATTAGGAGCCGTAATAATCATGAACTATTCATCAAAACTGGTAAAAGTAAATAAAGATCCAGGGCATTGCTCACACATCTCCCCTGTTTATATGACTTCAACATTTGTTTTTGATAATGCAGAAGTAGGTTCTTCATTATTTTCAATAGAAAACTATCAAGAAAATATATGAATGTATTTGAAAAGTAGATAGATATTCATCGAATGTATAGATAGGTCGAATAGGAAAATAAATAAGATTAATGTTAGAATATAAATTGCATTAAATATCTCGAATTAAAGGGAAATCGGAATCTCAAACTGGAATATATTTTCCATTTCACTTAAATCTACGAAGCGTAAATAAGTTTTAGGAGATAGATACCTATAACTCTGTCCGTCAAAGTAAGAGTTAGATCAAGCGGGAGGACACCATGAAAATATGAATACAGCAGCGGTAGAACTTGTTAATATCAGTAAAATATTTGATTCAGGACATGCTGTAAAGAATCTAAATTTAACTCTAGCAAAAGGAAAAATTACAACCATTATTGGACCATCCGGATGTGGAAAATCAACCACTCTAAAAATGATTAATAAACTTATAGAACCGGATGAAGGAACAATCTTTATTAATGGGAAAGATATAAGTCTAATGGATTCAGTTAACCTTCGGAGAAATATTGGATATGTTATTCAACAGATTGGTCTATTTCCACTTATGACCATTGAAGAAAATATATCGATTGTTCCTATATTAAAGGGTGTAAAAAAGGTAGAAATAAGGGAAAGAGTAACTGAACTATTAAATTTAATTGGTCTTGATCCTGAACAATATCGTTATCGTTATCCAAGTGAAATTAGTGGTGGCCAGCAACAACGGATTGGTGTAGCAAGAGCTCTCTGTGCAGACCCATCCATTATATTAATGGATGAACCGTTTAGTGCTCTTGATCCAATAAGCCGTGTTCAGTTACAAGATGAGCTAATTTCTTTACAAAAAAAATTGAAAAAGACCATTATCTTTGTTACTCATGATATGGAGGAAGCATTAAAAATATCAGATCACATGGTAGTTCTTAAAGATGGCGTATTAATTCAAAGTAGTCCTCCAATTGATTTACTGCGTCAGCCCAAAAATGAATTTGTTCGTGAATTTATTGGGGTTAAATACTTTCAAGATTCTTTTATTCTTCCAATGAGCTCACTGGATGATCATGAGGGTGCATCAAGATGATGAAATGGATAGAAATTTTATCAAAAACCGGGGAACACCTTTATTTATCATTTACAGCTCTCTTTATTGCGTGTTTGATTGCTATTCCTTTAGGAATCTATTTTGCAAATCATGACCGTCTCGCTACACCGGTGATTAGAGTTGTACAGGTCATCCAAACTATCCCAAGTCTAGCTTTATTAGGTTTTATGGTTCCCATTTTTGGGATTGGGACACTTCCGGCGATCATTGCCTTAATCCTCTACTCTTTATTACCGGTTTTACAAAATACGTTTACTGGAATTCGAGAAGTAGACAAGTCTCTTATTGAAATTGGAACTGGAATGGGAATGACAAAGAGACAAATTCTTTGGTTAGTCCAATTACCTATGGCGCGCAGCGTTATTATGGCCGGAGTTCGAATGGCTGCCGTTCAAACCATAAGTGTTGCCACGATTGCTACTTTTATTGGAGCTGGCGGGTTAGGCGATTTGATTATGAGAGGAATTGGTATGCTTGATACAGCTATGATTTTAACTGGAGCGATCCCTACCGCTTTGCTAGCCATTATTTTAGATCGATTGCTTCTTTATCTTGATGATAAATTAACACCTAAAGGATTACGTAAAAAAAGAAAAAAACAAATTTCAGGAGAGTTAAAGTGAAAACAATGAAAAGATTAAATTCAAAATTTATTCGTAAAATGATGATGGCATTAACCAGCTTAACCTTGCTTTTTAGCATTGTTGGATGTAGTAATCAATCAGATACCGTTACGATTGGCGGAAAAGATTTTGCTGAACAGGAAATCCTTGCAAACATGATGAAACTATTAATTGAAAATGAGACAGATTTAAATGTTCAATTAAAGACTGGACTTGCCGCCAATATTACTTGGGCAGCTTTAAAAAAAGGGGATATTGATGGCTATGTAGAGTACACTGGAACTGGATTAATTAATATTTTAAATCATAAACCTGTAACGGATGCAGAAGAAGCGTATAACATAGTAGCTGAAGAATTTCCTAAAGAGTTCGGAATTACATGGTTAAAACCGCTGGGATTTAATAATACTTATGTCGTGACAATGCGTAAAGATCAAGCAGAAGAACTAGGTATTAAGACGGTCTCCGATTTAGCAGCGAAATCTGATCAATTAATTTTTGGTACTGGACAAGAATGGCTTGGACGCGAGGATGGTTTCCCAGCCTTTGAAAAGATATATAATGTAAACTTTAAAAAGGTTGTCACAATGGATTATGGATTATGGTATCCTTCGGTTCTAAATAAAGAGATTGATGTGATTATTCCTTATTCTACTGACGGTAAACTTGCAGCCTATGATTTAGTTCTTCTTAAAGATGATAAACATTTATTCCCTCCTTACGATGCTGTACCTATTTTTAAAGATGAAGTCCTTAAAAAGCATCCTGAATTGAAAGAAGCAGTAAATAAATTAGCTAACCAAATTGATGAAACAGAAATGCAAAAATTGAATGCAAAAGTTGAAATTGACAAAGAAGATGCAGCAAAAGTAGCAGAAGAATGGTTAAAAGAAAAAGGGCTTCTTAAATAGATTGATATAAAAAGAAGATGAGCATTTGCTTATCTTCTTTTTATTGGCTAATGGAAATTAGCATTAGAGTGATTTGCCTAATTTAATCTAATTGACTCCACTCCATCCATCCACCATCGAATAAACTAATATTTTGCCACCCCAATAAATGAGCAATAAAAAATGCTTCACTTGCTCTCCAGCCTGTGCCGCAATAAAAAATAATTTTTTTCTCTGAAATAATTTCTGACTCTTTCCATAGTTTTCCTATTTCTTCAAGGTTTTTGAGTACCCCGTTTTTTTTCTCAAAATCCTCCATATGATAGGGATCGGATCCAGCATAGCCCCATACTGCATTTGGAATACGACCCATTTCTTTCATATAAACATACCCGGTGTTTTTACCAGAATATTCATTCCAGCTGCGAACATCAACCACTATGCTGTCTTGATTCTGTAAATTTTTTTCAACGTCCTTCCTTGTGGAAAGATAGTTTGATTTTGGTTGTAAAAGTTTAAAAGTACCTTTGCTATCTTGTTGTATTTTCGAAGGGTGTTCTTCAGTGCTAAATCCAAGAGCATTCCATGCATCGATTCCCCCATTCAGCAAACGAACATCTTCTAAACCTGCATACATGAATGTCCATGCCGCCCGGGTAGCAGCCATTATTTTTTTTCCGTAAACAATAACAGTGGTTTCATTGCTGATTCCTAATTCATTTATGACCTTTGTTAGATTGATATCTTGTATCAAATATAAGTTTCTTAAGCTCCACTGGTGAAAGTAACTTATGTTGATTTTTAAATTGCACGTAGTACTCACCTCTAAATAGTAGCTTTAACGTAATACATATCCTCACCTTCATGATAAACAGAAATTGTGGAACATTCAAATGTGATCTAGCAGGAAAACCGCTTTTCTTTTTATGAAAGGCACTGTTAAAGAATACTGTTTTTTATCCAAAGAAAAAAGACCGTTTAGAGCGTTTTTTTTAAGTATGTCTTCTTGAAGTAAATCACCCTTTAGATAAAGTCTAATACTTCACAATTTTGCTCCGATACAAACTAGGGTAGAAGTCCACCTTTAGGTCCCAACAAGATAAGGTTGACAGGGTTTCTTCATTCAAAATCAAACTTCCCTATTAAGGTCCTTCGTTAAGAATTAAAACAAGTTGAATAAAATTAGCCCACTATCTTTGCTTCCAGACACAACATTTTATGATACTTTACTTTGAAATAGGCTTTTTAAACAGTAACAGCCACCTAAAAGTAGCATATTTTGTTGAAGAGAGTACACGTAGTAACTCTAAATTACACTTAACTGACAAAATTTTTTCGTTCAAATCTCTTGTTAGAAGTCAGTTTAACCTAATTATTAAATAAACAGAGGAGGTACAAATGCTAAATTTTCAAAATGAACTTCAAACTTTAGGAATGGATAATTTCCAAGTTGGTCATTTAATTCCTATAGGTCCTCAGAGTCAGGATCCGAGAATATTTGGCGGTATGCGTTGCGGTGGCATGATGTGCGGCGGTATGCGTTGCGGTGGCATGATGTGTGGTGGTATGCGTTGTGGTGGCATGATGTGTGGCGGTATGCGTTGCGGTGGCATGATGTGTGGCGGTATGGGTTTCGGCGGCATGATGTGCGGCGGTATGGGTTTCGGCGGCATGATGTGTGGCGGCATGATGTGTAGCGGCATGATGTTTATTTAGTTGTTTTAGCTGTTTTGGAGGTTAGTAAATCTCATCAAAAAAATGTTTTTTTATGAAAAGAAGTGTCCCTGCATGGGCACTTCTTTGTTGCTATATCATATTGGAAATATTATATAGGAAATTAATACAGTGAACATTGTAACGACTAGGAATTCCTCCTTTCACTAAACTGCTACGTTACTTGAAGAAGAAAAAAGCTTTGCTCCTTTTTTCAAGGAAAACTCCATGTTGCATCCATTAATGTGAACTATACTGCACAGTTGGTTGTATACCCCGTTTTATATAAATATTGGTAATTTAATAAACTAGGCATCCATCCAATCATATTTAGATGAACACTCATAATTTACTGTAACTTTGAATGAGAGGATGATATTAATGGTTTACTACATATTGTTGCATCACTACAATCCATGGTATAAACCAATTGTCGTTCCATTTATTCCCCCATCACCGATATCACCAGTTGTTATTTCCCATCGAAATTTGAACGAGTATGGTTTAAAATACCCTTATTAATGTTCGCTGCGAAATTTGGTTAAAACAGTACCTGGATAGTCATGAAGACCGGGATTCTGCTGTTTTTGTCACGGAACAGGATCCCCATCAAGTGAGCATTGCCCAGATGCGATACATTATCAAACGGATTTCCCACCGTGCTGGCATCAATAAAGACATACATCCGCACCAACTAAGGCACAGCTATGCAACCCACCTATCGAATAATGGAGCATATTTGGATGTTATTCAAAGCTTATTAGGTCATAAATAAAGTGAAACGATCAGGATTTATGCCCAACTAAGCGGAAGAATAAGACAGGAACGTATAAGAAATATTTTTAACTAATAAACAAGAATAAGCAACGCATCATGTATTGCGTTGCTTTGTTTCACTCTTGCACCCTTTAGTTACCTTATCCGAAGGAATGACAGAAGCAGAGGTAGAAGAAGAACTGGATTCCTGGGTGCTAAAAGAGGTATTAGACGGTGGTTTTGGGAACAAGCCATACCGCTGTGAATGCGGCACCCCATTAAGATATCAGTATATCGTTTTACATACGAAAGAGAAGAAAATCTATAAATTAGGAGAAACTTGCCTAGAAAACTACACCAACTTATCCCCGGAAATCATAAACGATATCAAAAAGGGATTCCATACCATCGATTTAGAAAGAGATGAAAAAAATTAAACCGGATCCTTATCTGTAGCATAATTTAAGATGAGAAAAAACTCTAACAGTATTCAATACTATTAGAGTTTTTTGTTTGCAATTATTATTCTACTGGCATTGTGCCAGTTGTTTTTGGCTTTTCTAAGTTAGTCCGTTATTTGTGTAAGGCTGACTCCTGCCTGTTCTCAAAATAACAATTCTAACAATACTTCTCAAGTATCGGTTATATTTATTTTGGAGTCAATGGCAAGGGAAGTGAACAAACTAAAAAATACCAAATGATTTTTCAATAAGAAAGGTGGGTAGATAAATGGTTTCGAAAAGGCAAAAAGACATCGTATTGTCTTTAATGAAGGAGAAAGAACCTGTTACAGCCGAATGGATGGCAAAAGAACTTGGTGTGAGTGACAGAACCATTCGCACCGAGATCAAAGAACTTCAATCACAATGTTCTTCGTTAGGAATCATGATTGAATCGGTTCGAGGAAAAGGATATTTATTACATATAACGGGTTATGAAGTATTTGAAAAGGAGTTTAATGCGAATGCGAATGATGGGATAGATGAAAATCAATCTCATTTTTCTGAACAGGAAAATCGGGTTTCGTATTTATTAAAAAGATTTTTATTAGAAAAGGAACCGATAAAATTAGAAAGTCTTGAGGAAGAACTATTTGTTTCCAAGCCTAAGCTTCAAAATGACTTAAAAGCCGTCCGTGAAATATTGGAGCGTTATCACTTGAAGTTAGTTTCCAGACCGCATTATGGTACGCAGGTCGAAGGCGATGAATATATGAAACGGCTATGCTTTTCAAATTATATTTTAAGCCGGAATAGCAGCTTAAACATTGACAGTCATTCTTTTCAAATATTGGACGAAAAACTATTTGAAAAGATAAAAGAAATCATCATAAAAAAAGTGAATCAATACAAAATTGAGATATCTGACATAGCACTCGAAAATTTGGCAACCCATATCACCATTGGATGCAAAAGGATTGAAGGAGGATTTGTCATTGAAAACCTCGAACACGATTTAGAAGGAAAATACCCCTTTGAAAAAATAGTAGCTAATGAAATTGTAAAAGAAGTAGAGGAGTTTACCGGCTTAAACTTTCCAAAAACAGAGATTAATTATATTATTGTTCATTTGTTGGGGACAAAATTAATTCATAAGAATACGTTGAATGAATTTAGTAAATTTGATGAGTTAGACACCATCATTCATTGCATGCTGGAAAGGTTGAAAACTGAATTAAATTGGGATTTTCATGACGACTCCGAATTCATTCAAGCGCTGACTTTGCACATTCGGCCGGCAATGAACAGGTTGCGGTACAATATGAACATTCGGAATCCATTATTAGATGAAATTAAAAGGAAATATCCTAGCGCCTTTGAGGGGGCAGCCATTGCCAGCAGATGTATCGACGAATATTTGGGGATTGAGGTAGGAGAACACGAAATTGCCTATATTGCCTTACATATTGGTGTGGCATTAGAAAGAATGAAGACAAGGCAGAAAAAGGCAAAACGGGTCATTATAGTGTGTGCTTCTGGTATCGGGAGTGCAAGGCTGTTATTTTATCGTTTACAAAATGAATTTAAAGATGAAATCGAGATAGTGGCTACAACCAACTATTATCAATTAAAAGAATACGACCTATCCTCTCTTGATTTTATTATTAGTACAATTCCAATAAAAGTAGATATAGGCGTTCCAGTACAAGTCGTCAATACCTTTTTGGGCGAAGGGGATATTGCAAATATCCGGAAGGGCTTATCGTCTGTAAAAGAGGGCGAGGAACGGAGCTATATAGATGAGTCCAGAGTTTTTATTCATAAAGACTTTGAGGATAAGGAAAGCGTCATCCGTTTTATGTGTGAAGAATTATACAAACAAAATCTCGTCTCCAAAGATTATGTGAATTTGGTGTTGGAAAGGGAGGCGCTCGCTCCAACAAGCTTTGGGAATCTTGTTGCCATCCCTCATCCACTTACACCGGAAACAGAGGAAACATTTTGGACCGTGTGTACATTAAAGAAGCCGATCGAATGGACAGTTAAACAGATGGTTCAATTTATCTGCTTGCTAAATATAAGAAAAGAACCCGAGGGTGATCTGGAAAAAATGTATCAAAGGCTCATTGCTTTAATTGAAAACAGTACAAAGGTCCAAAAAATTCTAAAGAGTAAATCAGCTGAAGAAATTATAAAGATTTTAAATAAATCTTAACTGATAGGAAATGAATCTTAACGAAGAAGCCATTTAATAGAAATAGATTGGGGGTATTCCAAAAGGAGTACCCCTTTTTAAGGTTATGGGCATATTATCAGAGGATAATGAGTTTACATAACTTTTAGTGTCCATCCATTTTTCCGTTACGTAACGGAAAAATCCTTTCTGTAAAATTAAACGCTTTCAACATAAACTATAAACATAAAGTGATTGAATCACTCTTAAAACAGTCGCCAAATTAAACTGTTTAGATTAATTGGCTCATTGTTTTTTAAAAATAACTTTTATAGATAATAGGAGGAATAAATCGATGAATATTTTACTATGTTGTGCTGCGGGGATGAGTACAAGTCTGCTTGTGACCAAGATGGAGAAAGCAGCCCAAGAGCAAGGTTTAGAGGGGAAAATCTGGGCAGTTCCAGCCAATCAGGTCAACCTACACATTGACAACGCTGATGTCCTTCTTTTAGGACCGCAAGTAAGATTCCTGCTTCCAAAAATGAAACAGTTAGGTGAAGAAAAAGGCATTCCAGTCGATGCGATCAATCCAGTCCACTACGGTACGTGCAATGGCCCGGAAGTTCTAAAAACAGCTATAAATTTAGTAAATAACAAATAATAAAAAAAGGGGAAAAATAAAATGGGTAAATTCAACAGCATTCTTGAAGAAAAAGTTATGCCTGTTGCAGCAAAGATTGGTGCGCAAAGGCACTTATTGGCTCTTCGTGATGGGCTCATTGCGACGATGCCATTCATTGTTATTGGTTCATTTTTCTTAATCATAGCTAACTTGCCAATTCCAGGTTATGCAGATTGGATGGCTTCTATTTTTGGTCCAACATGGGCTGCTAAATTAAGTTATCCAGTAGATGCAACGTTCAATATCATGTCACTTATTGCGGCGTTCGCGGTAGCTTACCGATTAGCGGAAAGCTATAAGCTTGACGCGATGAGTGCAGCTACTATATCAGTTGCTGCTTTCTTATTAACAACACCATTTAGTTTCTCATTTACTCCAGCTGGAGCTACAGAAGGAGTTTTGGTAACTGGTGCTATTTCAAAAGCTTTCTTAAGCAGTAAAGGTTTGTTTGTTGCGTTACTTTTTGCTATTTTATCAACTGAAATTTATCGTTGGGTCGTCAAGAAAGATATTGTGATTAAAATGCCAGAAGGTGTACCTCCAAGTGTTGGCCGATCATTTGCAGCATTAATTCCTGGATTTATTGTTCTTTTAGTAGTTTGGGTCATCCGTTTACTTGTTGAAATGACACCTTATGCAAGTATCAACGGCTTAGTTACGACCCTTTTAGGTGACCCGCTGAAATTGGTAGGTCTTACTCTAGGAGGAACGATAGTAGCCGAATTATTCGTAACGATACTATGGTCTACTGGATTACACGGTACAAACATCGTTAAAAGTGTAATGGAACCAATTTGGTTTGGTGCAATGGGTGACAATATGACAGCTTATCAAGCGGGCCAACCACTACCACACATTGTTACACAACAATTCTGGGATAATTTCATCCACATCGGTGGAACGGGCGTAACATTTGGTTTGGTTCTCTCGATGGTAATGTTTGCCAAATCCCAACAAATGAAAAGTCTTGGTCGTTTGGCATTTGCTCCTAGTATCTTTAACATTAACGAACCATTAATCTTTGGTATGCCGATCGTGTTAAACCCAATCATGATCATTCCATTCGTTGTTACATCCATCGTTACTGTTATTGTCACGTTCCTTGGAATGGATATGGGCTTGGTCGCAAAACCAGTTGGTATTGCAGTACCTTGGACCATGCCGCCAATTATCTCAGGATACCTTGCCAGTGGCGGACATATTTCAGGTGCCATCATGAATGTAGTTAACATTGTTATTTCATTCTTAATTTATCTTCCATTCTTCAAAATATATGATAACGCGAAGAAGAAAGAAGAAGACGCGATGAACGCAGGTAAAACGAAAGAAAATATTGCGTAATAAAGTGACGGGGCATTAGTTTGACTAGTGCCTGTCTCATTCCAATTAATATGACAATAAAGGTCATTCGCCTTCTGACAGTATCGGAAAATTTTTTTGGATGAGATAGTAGAAAATCACAGCTCTATTTACCTAACCGTGGATATTTCTAGATTTTCATATTAATCTAAAATTGGCAGGAGAGGGGAATTTCCTTTTCAAGTAAATCAAATGAAAGGCTGTTAATTATGAATAAAGAAGAACTTTACAATCTTGCATTTCAATTAATCCTTCATGCAGGCAATGCAAGAAGCTTGGCGATGGAAGCAATGTATGTAGCTAAAGAAGGCAAATTTGATGAAGCGGAAGCGAAACTAACCGAAGCAGATGCAGCCTTCAATGAAGCACATCATTTTCAAACGGAATTAATCCAAAAAGAAGCAGGCGGAGCGAAATTCGATCTTCCTCTTATTATGGTTCATGCCCAAGACCATTTGATGACTTCGATGACGCTTAAAGATTTGGCAAGAGAAATCATCGATTTGCATAAACTAATCAAAAAGGATTAAAGCAAAATCCTCCCAGGACAATTAAAAGTTAAACATTGTTGGCAGCCTTGCAAAACGCATGGTTGAAAAAGTAAATTGTAACTGAAAAAATGTCTGTCATTCTTTAATTGCCCAACTTATTTTGGGCTTTTTTCATTCATAATGATTTCACATACTCATTTTACAATGATCGTAAGGAGAGAAAATTATATTTGAACCCATAGTCTTCATTTTAGAAAGGAAATGAACTTTAATGAAAAAAACATTCCCAGAAAATTTTTTATGGGGTGGAGCTACAGCTGCAAACCAATATGAAGGTGGATACAATGAAGGCGGAAGAGGGCTTGCAACAAGCGACTTCATAACGAATGGTTCTGCAGACCGTCCAAGAAAAATTACAATCAGGTTAAAAGATGGAACAAAAACAATGGTAAACCGACGACCTACGGGGGACCCCAAAATAGATACTATACCAGAAGGCACATCAGGCTATATTGATGAAAATGTTTATTATCCAAGCCATAATGCAGTTGATTTTTACCACCATTACAAAGAAGATATTGCCCTTTTTGGAGAAATGGGTTTTAAGTGTTTCCGGCTATCTCTTAGTTGGTCCCGTATTTTCCCAAAGGGTGGAATTGAAGGGGAACAACCAAATGAGGAAGGGTTAAAATTTTATGAAGATGTTTTTAAAGAGTGCAAAAAATATAATATCGAACCATTAGTCACTCTTTATCATTTTGAAACCCCTGCTTATTTGGCGGAACATTTTAATGGGTGGGGCGGTCGTGAGACGATTGATTGTTTCTTAAGAATGTGCAAAGAAGTCTTTACTAGATATAAAGATTTAGTTAAGTATTGGATCACCATTAATGAAATTAATGTATTAAATGGTTACGCCTTTATGGGAACCAGGGAGGCTACCGCGCAGGTACGTTATCAGGCAAAGCATCATATGTTTGTTGCGAGTGCCCTTGCCAATAAGCTTTGTCACGAGATCATTCCAGATGCAAAGATTGGCTGTATGGTTGCCTTAAGCTGCATTTACCCGAAAGATTGTAAGCCGGAAAATGCATTTGGAGCTTTGGATTATCGAAGAGGAGCTTTGATATATTCAGATATTATGATGAGGGGATATTATCCATCTTACTCAGGCCACTTCTTTGAAGAGATGGGGGTAACCATAAAAAAAGAACCAGGGGACGACGAAATAATCAAGGCGTATCCTTCGGATTTTTTAGCGTTTAGTTATTACCGCAGTAGTGTATACCATACTGAAATCGTTCAGAATACCGATACCGGCGGACAAATGGGGGATGTAAATCCATTCGTAGAAAAAACGGAGTGGGGTTGGGCGATTGACCCAGTTGGGCTAAGATACACCCTATCTGAACTTTATGACCGGTATCAAAAACCTCTCTTTATTGTTGAAAACGGAATGGGAACCATTGATAAACCGGATGAAAATGGATATGTGGAGGATGATTATCGGATTCAATATTTCCGAGATCATATTGTAGAAATGAAAAAGGCGGTTACTTTAGACGGTGTTGACTTGATGGGCTATACACCATGGGGTTGTATTGATTTAGTCTCAGCAGGGACAGGAGAAATGAAAAAACGATATGGTTTTATTTATGTAGATATGGACGACGAAGGAAATGGAACATTAAAAAGAACAAAGAAAAAATCATTTGATTGGTACAAGAAAGTGATTGCAACTAACGGCGAAGACCTTAGTTTTTAGATTAAATAAATATCTAGATTAACAAAAAATAGAGGCTGACCCAAAAGAGTCGTATTCATCGACCTTTTGGGTCAGTCTCTTTTGATAGCCTATTCAACTAGTATTAGGACTTATATACCAAAACTCTCCATTTAAGAGATGGTCATCGCACAAGAAAAGGTCCTAAGTATCAATGCAGGAACTTTGATCAAACCTGTATCAATTACTTTTTTTGCATTATTCAACTGGTATTTCCTTTGTGAATGTTGGACTTTTTCTCTCTTTTTCTTTTTTACGTTTTACCTTTATTTCCTCAGGCGCTTTACTGTAGTATCTCCCCTTCGTATAGACAGCTATTGCAACAGTGAGGAATGAGGCTAGTATGGCTGCAAAGAAAGTTGCTGTATTTTGCAGGAACGTTCCCATGTACCCTAATCCAGCAATCGTTCCAAGAACACTTGAGATAATTAATGGTGCAACCCCAACTGGATTCCATTTATATAATTTTTCCTGTCTCGCTTCATATTCTTTCGGTCCAATTTTCAACAACTTCTTCACGACTAATGCATCTGTAACTAAAATAGCAGCCCATGCCATTAAGAGAACCCCTTGGAATGTCATTGCACTACCTAAATAATCTAATATACCGCCAAGCATGAGCGCAATTGATACGACTGCTGAGACAACAACCCAAAAGTGACGATCAGGTTTGAAATGGAATACATTCTCGAAAAAATTGGACAATGACAGGGAAGCACTATAAATATTTGTAACGTTAATACGTAATTGTGTTAACAACGTAAAAGCGACTCCACCTAGTCCAAGAATGGTGACAATATAAACCCCCGGATTCGATTCAGCTAACCGGACACCAAACCATATTCCAAGTAAGCCCATGACACCAAAACAGAAAATTTGCGGAATAAATCCGATCATAATGGATCCAAGTTTAATATCTTTTGGTTTAAGGAAACGCGCATAATCTGACGCAATTAAGGCGGTTAATCCCATAATCCCGTGCTGCATTCCGATACATAATAGTAAACCTGTTCCACCTATCTGTACACCTTCTGGCATATAAGTCCAAAAGTGACCATCAAATTGAGACGGTATATTGGCTGCGACAATGATGATAGCAATTAAAAATATAAAAAAGATCGGTAATGACCATTTTTGTAATTTATCTAATTGTTTAATACCAAACCAATTTAGCGGGATGACAATGGACCCAAAAACGATAATTAAAAGCCAGAGTGGAATTGCGGGGAAAAATGCATGAACTGCGGAAACGAGAATCATACCTTCAAAGGCGCAATACATAATAAAATTCGATGCGTATATTAATGAAGTTAACGAAGCACCAATGTAGCCAAACCCTTGCCTAGACATAAGGTTTACATTCATTCCTGACTTCGCGGATAAATAGGCAATCACTGTACCTAAGATTCCAGCAATCACGATGGCATAAATAGCTGAAATAATAGCATTCATTGCACCATACTGAAGGGCCATAACACTGCCTGTTTGAAAATAAAAGATCGCAGTGGCAATACCGAACGTTATGTTGGTTACGCTAAACCAACCCATATTCCGTTTTTCTACCGGAACCTTATCAAATGTATAATCGTCTTTTTCTTCTTCTTGGAGACCTTTAGTTTGATCTACACTCATGTAATCATCCTTTCATGATGCTCCTAACATCCTACCTCCTTCTTGCATTTTAATTTCACATTCAATCTAGCACCCTTTCAAGATTGAATGCTTGTTTCAGGGGGCAATAGAATGTGTTTTTTTGAGCAAATTATTATTTTAGAAAAAGTAAATATATCCGATTTCGCAGACTGCGTTTGTCTGCAACTATATTATTATATACACAATCAGTTTACATAATCAAGTGTCAAGGGGGAAAAGGGACTTAATAAGCCCTTTAAAAAAGAGGGTTTTGCCTCAAATTAACACAATGGCGCTATACGCTTTTCTCAATAAAAATGCAGTAAACTTACAACTATGTTTCTCCAACTAACCAATTGTTTAAGTGCCTGCGGTCACCTCCCGCATGTTGTTGAATTCTTCGAAATTATTCGGATTCAGTGGAAGCGAAAGGTTCCTATTCAAAAAAGAATCAACCAGTGGGAAGTACTTCTGTAGGCTAGGCTTTTTCAACTTGTTATTTTACAAAAGATTTATATAGTGGAGACGGAACAAGCTCTATATCCGTCATAAGGAATTCATGACTTTGCATCATTCTAGTTTCAAGAGAGGCAGATATTGATGAAGATGAATAAGCACAAACGGACATTATTCCCATTTCATTGACGTTGCAATCGGCCAGCTTTTCATGTGCGGCTAATTCTGCTTCTATATTTTCTTGATTTCTCCATTGAACATTGGCCCATGTACGTACCGAAATATCATTATTTCGTAAAGGGGATAAAAATCATTCCAAATTGTTCCACTATAGTATGAGAGATGAAATTACCATGATGATTATAAAATGTATCATTATCAATATATGATATTAGTTTCTGTTCTTCTTTTGAGAATAATTGGTGAATCAATTTTTCTGCTTCCAAATATACAGAAGCATTTTCAATTAAGATCATGTGATGATTGTGGTAAATGCCTGCTTTTATATACCATTAAGTTTTTAAGATAGATCTCTTTTTGGTTATATAGATATAATATATGCGCGGTGTCGGGGACATTGATATATTTTGTAAGTGGAAGAATTCTCTTCAAGTTTTATCCTTCCTTTCATTAGCAAATTTCCTTATAAGTTCTCTTGAATGAAAAGTGGAGGTAAGATTGTCGCTGTTTTATATAGCCGTGAATCAAAAATCTCCCTATCGTGCATTAGATACGGATATTTTCTCATCAGATCAATATGGGCGCTTGCTGTGAGCATCGTGCTATTATATGAGACGACAAACAAAGAATGTTTAGTCAAATAGTTTTTTAATACGGAACCATAATAATTTGGATTTCCTTTAACCCATACATTTATTTCGTCATTCTCTGTTAATAAAGTATTTAGTCTATTCATCATATCTTCTTCACTAAATTCCTCCAGGCTAATAAATGTTACATACTTTTCATTGTTTTTATTAAGGATTTTATTGAAATTTTGTTCATATATCCTCAAGTTCTCTTTATGATCAAAAAGAAAACAATGCCTGCAATTTTTAACTCCTGAAAGTAAAAATGTATTTGCATGTTGGTAATAAACATCCAAATTATTAAAAAGGTAAAGGATAAGCCCTGTTCTATTATTAAAAGTTTCAGTAGCAGTTGGATCTAGAATGGTTACTTTAGGAGAATAATAATCTTTAAGTGATGGATCCAAGTCTTCTTGAAAGAATTTAATTGGATTAAACCCCAATACATGGGCAATACTTTTTGCCACATTAATACTTGGGTTGCGTATTCCACTTTCAATTTGTGCATAGTAGGCTCTGTCTATAAAAGCAGCAGAGGAAATGTGCTTTTGTGTCATTTTTTTTGATTTCCTAAGTTTAATTAACCACTCTCTTTTCATGATTCCCCCCACCCATTAGTATTGTGATACTAGATTAGTAATTTATATATATCAAAATATTAAAATATGTATACATTAATATAAGCAGAATTCGTAAGCGTTTACTATGGTACATGTTTGGTTTTTTTGGATACTAATGGATTTTCAGTTTTTTTAGTATAACAAACATTACGCCTGAACAAATGTAGCTAAATGCCACATTTGTTTTTTAGATCAAACATTTTTATCGTTGTAAATTATAGGTAAAACGACCTATTAATAACAACTTTCACACTACTCGCCTAGTAGAAAATAAGAGAAATTTCTACGAAATGTTGCGGTTTGCAACATTTTTCGACAAGTGAAATAAATTAAAATTGTTCTACAAAGACTTATTATTTCACGAAAGAAAATCCTCCGTTTAATAGGAGAAATGAATAAAAGAAAATACAAAAGGAAAGGAGATTCAAAATGGGTATTAAGAAGCTCGAACTAAATCAAATCGAAACAGATAGCAGCCATAACATGAATATCTTCGATATTGGTATTTGGGATTATGATGTTATAGAGGATGAGGCGTATTGGTCCGAAAAAGCCTATGAAATCTTTGGGGTAGATCGTGATCAAGTGCCTACATTGGAATTGGTATATGGCCTAATCCATCCCGATGATCGTGTTCGGTTTATTCATCAAGTGCATAAATCGATAGAAGATAAATGCGGCTTTCATGACCAATGGAGAATTATTAAAAATAACAATATAGAGCAGATTATAGACCTTTACGCCGATGTCATCCTTGATGAGAATGGCCTGGTCATTCGCTTAATTGGCTATGTTGCAAATGGTTCCTATCAGGAGCCATTTTTACAACAAGCTATTGATTATGCTAGTTCTTTAAATGTCAGTATTTGGTCTAAAAATCTAATAAATAATAAAATTATTTGCTCTAAAAGCATTGAATCCATTTGTGGCTACAGTGTGGACCAATTTGAAAATAGAGAAATAAGGTGGGAAGATTTAATCATCCAAGAAGAACTAGAGATATACGAAAGAAAACAAAAAAACTTAATGGAATGTAATAAGATAAAGACCGATTACCGAATAAAACATAAAAATGGTGAAATAAGATGGGTACGAGATGAAACTATTCCGGTTCTGGATTCAAACAGAAATCTAGTTCGTCTAAACGGAATCATCAAAGATATTTCAGAGGAAAAAAACTATGAGGAAAGGATGCATCATTTAGCATTTTATGATTATTTGACAGACCTCCCGAATAGGCGAATGATCGATAAGGTACTAAAGGATATTGTAAATGAATCCTCTCAATCACACAATAATAGTACATTTGCGGTGATTTGCCTAGATTTAGATGGATTTAAGCGGATTAATGATACGTTTGGACATCTAATCGGTGACCAATTATTAATTGAAGTATCTAATAGAATAAAAAGCATGATTGACCAGAACGACATTCTTGCCAGAATGGGAGGAGACGAATTCTTACTTGTGATTGAATATGCAAAAGATGATTCTACAAAGGTAATTTCTCTTGCAAATAGAATCATTCATTCCTTTGAAGAATCTTTGCATATTAATCAGTATGAACTATTCATTAGCACCAGCATTGGCATTACTTATTACCAAGGTGAAAAAGAATATCACGACCTTATAAGAAAGGCTGATAGTGCTTTATATCGGGCGAAATCAACGGGGAAAAATAATTATAAAATTTATTCTACCACGATGAATCGAAAATTCTTAAAACAATACAACCTAGAAAAAGACTTAAGAAAAGCTTTTCATAAAAATGAACTTGTTATGTATTACCAACCGAAATTTAACACACAATCCAAAAAAATAGTAGGTTTGGAAGCCCTTGTTCGGTGGAACCACTACCAACATGGGTTGATATTGCCAGGTGAATTTATTCCAGTGGCAGAAGAAAGTAATCTCATTTTTAAACTTACAGAATGGACGTTTCGAGCGGTCTGTAATCAGATAAAACAATGGGAAAAAAATAATGTATTACTCGTCCCCATATCCATCAATATCTCACCTAAGTTCTTTTTGAAAAACCACTGGGATGACACCCTTCATCAAATAATGAATGAAATAAAGGTTAATCCCAATTTATTAGAGTTAGAGATTACGGAAAGTTCCTTAATCCAAAATGAGGAACATTTTATTTCTGGTATCTTGAGATTGAAAAAAGAGGGGATAAAAGTTTCTTTAGATGATTTTGGCACGGGGTATTCTTCTCTTCTATACCTTCAAAAGTTTCAAATCGACACGGTTAAAATTGATCAGCGTTTTACGAAGAAATTATTGGAAAATCACGGTTCTATAGCAAGATACATTATTAATTTAGCACACGAATTAAACGTGGATGTGATTGCAGAGGGGGTAGAATCAGAAGAACAGCTCACTTTCTTGTCTCTGTATGGATGCAATCAAGTTCAAGGTTTCTTGTTAAGTAAGCCAGCTCCCGAAAAAGTAATGGAAAAGCTATTAGTCCTATATAATTAGTGGTATAAAAATATGAGTTCTGACTACCAGGAAAATTGGGTGGAAATGGGAGCGGAATTATTTTTACCTAGTAGGTCAATTTTTGAACTCCTTTTTTCATAGAAGGAGGCCTTCGCAAATAAAAAGGGGGAATTCGCAAATAAACTGGCAAAAACCGCAAATAAAAGTGTCAGTTTTCGCAAATAAATCAGGAAAGTACGCAAATAAAAGAGAAAGTTGTGAGGAAAGGGACGGTTCTATCAAAGCAGAGAGGTTTTTGTTGTGTAGAAACTTGTCAAAAATACCAGCATAGTAAATAATTAGGTAGAAAAAGAGTGATTTTTGTCATGGTATGTTTTTACTAGTTTGGCGAAGGGGCTTTTTTCTACTAATTTTTCAATTGAGGGGGAATTTGTTTTTGAAGAGTGTGAGTTTCAAAGGATTGGTCGCATTTGTCCTTTTTTTACAGCTTGTTATTGCGGGGCCGATTGGTGCCACCCAGCGTAGTTATGCGGCCAGCGGTACTTTGGTAGAAGGACTTGTCCACCAATATACCAGCAATGCCTGGGCCAATAGCAATCTATTTACTAGTCCCAGTGGGGATCTCTATCTTTCACATGTTAAAGGCATGGATGAGATCACGATTAAGAAATGGGAGAATAACCAATGGAAGGAACTAACCACCATAACCGCTACTGCAACAGGAGATAGTGGATTTAACGGGGGAGTTTCGGATGTTGCCATTGATGGTAACAATACCATTTATGCGGCTTTTCTATTTTACAAGGGTTCAGGTACGACCAGTGATAGAGGCATAAAGTATGGCATCTATAAAAATGGCAGCTGGTCGTTTGAGAAGGTTGAGAGCGCTCAAGATCCTTACGGGTGGAAAAATATGTATAATCCGAAGATTGCCTTTGATACTAATGGAAAAGCTCATATCGTTTATGTGTACAATGACGCCAATGACCCAAGGAAGTATGAGGTTCGCTATGCGACCAATCAAACGGGAACGTGGGTGATCAAGACACTTGTCAGTGGAGCAAGTGCGATTGATGAAGTGCACGAACCGCAAATACAGGTGGATCAGACTAACACAATTCACATCACCTATGTCAAAGAAGATAATCAAAATAATTACTATGGAAATGTCTATTATACGCACAAGAAAGTGAGTGATCCGGACTTTCCAGCTGTGCATGAGAAGATTATCGATTCAATAACGGACCAGAAATACTATTACCCCACACCATTTGTTGTCGACTCCTCTGGAAAACTATATATCTCCTATTCTGACGATGTGTATACATCTTATTTACTTACAAACAAATCAGGTACTTGGACAAAAGAAGTCATTTCTAATGATGGGATTAGTTACCCAATCAAAGCTAGTGTCATCAATAACAAACCTTATGTCATGATGTACAAAGACACAGGAGGCCCGTCGACTTTTTTTGCGATGGTGAAAGATGCCGGAATGTGGAAAAAAGGAACCAAGGAAGTTCCCTCCCAGTCCATGAGTGGTTATCCGATGGAACTAATCTCTGAAATGGATCCATCTGGAAATATCATGATTGTAATGGAAGAAACCGGCTTAAGGAACTTGAAGTATTTATATGGGACAAGCGCCGATTTCGGCTTAAACTTTGCACCGCCTCTTTCCAATAATGCTGATTTAAGCAATTTGACTGTTAGTACCGGGGCATTGGTGCCAGGATTTTCATCAGGAACAACGAACTATTCTGTATCTGTAGGCTATAATGTTCCATCCATCACTGTAACCCCAACGGTTGCGGATTCGACCGCTACTATCACGGTAGACAATCAATCCGTGCCGAGTGGAGTAGGACGCGATGTTACCTTACAGACAGGGCCTAATCTGATTCCGGTTAGGGTGACAGCTCAGGATGGAACCATAAAGACCTATACCATTACGGTCCAAAAAGCTACTCCATCTAATAATGCTTTATTGGCAAATTTAACGGCCAGCACCGGGACTTTGAATCCGATTTTTGCAGCATCGATTAAGGACTATTCCATTACTGTGCCGAATAGCACGAGTCAAATTAAGTTTACACCAACGACTGCCGATGCTAATGCCACCGTAACGGTTGGAGGGAATCTGGTAAAAAGCGGACAGGAATCGCCGCTAATCAATCTTGCCGCTGGCGAGAATAATATTCCGATTATTGTGACGGCTCAGGACGGGAGCACGGTAACGTATACCGTGAAGCTCAATCGGAATCGTCCTCCTGCGGCAGCGGATCGTCAGTTTTCAGTCGATGAAAATGCCGTTAATGGGACAGTTGTAGGAAATGTGGGTGCCAGTGATCAAGATGGACAGGCACTGACCTATCGTATTCTGTCCGGAAATAACGAAAACATTTTTAACATAAATGGTGCCAATGGCGAAATCACGGTCGCAAATGGAAGTTTACTAGATTTTGAAACGTCACAAAACTATTCCTTACATGTTGAAGTCAGTGATGGCGTTGATAAAGCAACCGCGGCGGTCACCATCCAGATCAATGACTTGAATGATAACGTGCCAGTTGCCCAAGGATTTACAAAAAATATTGACGAAAATCTGGCAAATGGAACGGTTGTCGGCCAAGTAACGGCAACGGACTCGGATGCCAACAGCCGATTTACCTACAAGATTACGACAGGGAATGGGGACGGGGCGTTTGCTATTGATCAAAGCAGCGGTGAAGTGACTGTTGCCAATTCTCTTAAGCTTGATTATGAAACTATCAAGACCTTTGTCTTAACCATTCAAGTAAGCGATGGTGCCCATACGGTCGAAACAACTGCCACGATTCATTTAAATAATTTAAATGACAATAAGCCGATTGCCGAGGACGCTGTATTCAACGTCGATGAGAATGCACCAAATTGGACAGTGGTTGGAAAGGTTAACGCAACTGATGCCGATGGGGATGTCCTTCGATACCAAATTCTTTCCGGTAATGAGGATGGTGCGTTCAGCATCAATGCTGCAACTGGCGAAATTACGGTAGCGGATAGCCTTCAACTGGATTATGAAAAGAAAACCATCTATCAATTAAGGGTACAAGCCCTGGATACTGGGAATGCGCAGGCTTACGATTTATATAAGGCCTTGCTCCGTAGTATGGAATCTGACATCGCCACGATCACGATTAATGTAAATAATGTGAATGATCATCAGCCTGTACCGCAAGGCTTTATGACAAATATAGATGAAAACACGGCAGCAGGTACTTCGGTTGGGTTTGTTACCGCAACGGATGAAGACGAGGGAAGTGTTTTTTCCTATAAGCTGACAGCCGGCAATGAAGTCGGTGCGTTTGCGATTGATGAAAACACTGGTGAAGTGACGGTTGCGGATTCCAGCAAACTGGATTATGAGAAAGTCTCGAGCTTTACCTTAACTGTTGAGGTGAGCGACGGCGACCATACAGCAGCGACGACGGTGACGATTGGAATCAATAATTTGAATGACAATCAACCGGTGGTCGATGATGCGGTATTTGCCATCGATGAAAATGCTACAGCTGGAACGGCGGTCGGGACTGTAACCGGCAGTGATGCCGATAAAGACGTGCTTCACTATGCGATTACAGCCGGCAATGAGTCCGGTGTCTTTAACATGAATAGTGAAACCGGCACGATTAGTGTCGCAAATGCGGGGAAATTAGATTTTGAAAAGGTCCAAAGTTTTACACTGACTATTCAGGTAAGTGACGGTCTCCATACAGCGAAAGCTTCGGTGGTGATCAATCTGAATAATGTTAATGATAATGCACCGGTTAGTGAGGATGCTGCTTTTAACATTGATGAAAATAGTGCAAACGGAACGGTCGTCGGAACAGTGACGGGCCAAGATGCAGACGGTGATTCCTTGCAATACAAAATCGCCGCTGGAAATGAAACCGGTGCGTTTGCGATTGATAAAAGTACTGGTAAAGTGACAGTCGCGGACTTTACAAAACTGGACTATGAAAAAGTTCAAAGCTTTATTTTAACTGTTGAGGTAAGCGATGGCGACCATACGGTAGCAACGACGGTGACGATTGGGGTCAATAATCTGAATGACAATCAGCCGGTTGGCAAGGACGCAATTTTTACCATTGAGGAAACAGCCAAAAACGGCACAAAAGTGGGGCTGGTTGAGGCTGGTGATGCTGATGGAGATGGGCTTACGTTTACCATTCAGTCCGGGAATGATGATGGCATTTTCACCGTGAATGAAACAACGGGGGAAATTTCTGTAGCTGATTCTTCAAGATTAAGTGCAAAGGAGAAGGCACTTCATGTGCTTTCAATTGGTGTTAGTGATGGTAAGCATACAGAGGTGATCACGATCACCATCCATATTCTCTCAAGTGACGCCACACTTAGCGGTTTAACAAGCAGCTCCGGGGCCCTGACTCCTGCTTTCACACCAGGAATCACCCAGTATACGATTTATGTTGCAAACAATGTGGAGAAAATAACCTTCACTCCAACAGCGGCACATTCAAAAGCTACGTTGGAAATGAACGGGAAGCCGATCACGAGTGGCGATGAAAGTGAAGGGGTTTTACTGAAAGAGGGAAGAAACGTTCAGACCATTGAAGTTACTTCGGAAAATGGGCTAACCACAACCTATACTATTACAGTGATTCGCTTAAAACCTGTCATTAAGGTCACACCTGAGACTACTGACAAGATTGTAACGGTTCCTGATGAGGTAGTGGACCTGTTGGATGATAAGGGGACCCTTATGATCGACCTGAAAGGGACCCAGGCCCAGGATAAAGTGGTCAAACTTACGGCTGAGCAGCTTGCTACTTTAATCAAGAGACATGCCAGCATTCAGATTTTAGGCAAGGATGTACAAATGCTCATCCCAGCAGTGAACTTTGCTAAAGGGGAAGATATTACCATCAGCATTGCAAAGGTTGATAAAAATAAGGTCAACATTCCTTTTTCAAAATTGGCGGTAGGGGAAATCTATGAGCTCACGATTAAGCAGGGAGATCGTATCATCCATCAGTTTGATCATGATATTGAACTTGGTTTCTCTGTCAAGGGCTATGCCAATCCGGAGCAATTAAAGGTACATTACTTTAATGAAGAAAAGAATGCATGGGAATTAGTCGGTGGGACGTTTGAGGGCGATCAAGTAAGGACCAAGACGAACCATTTTAGCACCTTTGCTCTCTTCCAGCCTAATGATCTAGTGAAAAAACCGGATTTAAAGCCAACAACTGAGGGGAATTTACCAGCAACCTCCACCAACATGTACAATTGGCTGCTTGCAGGTCTGCTCCTTTTGATCCTTGGAGGATCTATGCTCCGGATTCAGCGAGTGGGAAGAAAATAATTCTAGACATGGAAACAGAGGGGACGGTTCTCGCGGAAGCAGAGAACCGTCCCCTGTTTTCATTTTGATTTATGCAGATGATGATGCAAAGGCAGTTTCTTTTCTTTTTTACTTTTCATCTCGACAAAAAGAAGATGAGAAAGGAATTTCATCAAAAGAGAGGGTCAGTTAATAAAGGAGAAATAAGATCAAATGCAGAAATAAGAATAAGATAGTTGGAATAATTGGTCGCTTTGTAATGATTTATCTATTTACCAAATTTTATTTAAGAGGAAAGTTATGAAAAAGCTTCAGTTCGATATAAACGATTACTCCGTTTTATTTAATAATGAGAAAATACGATTATTACCTAAAGAATACCACCTTCTTAAATGTTTATATGAAAATATGAATCAAACACTATCAAGGCAAAGCTTACTAGATAAGGTTTGGGCAATGGAGGATCCTACAGACCGTACGATTGACGATCATGTGTACCGGTTGCGAAAAAAGTTATCTTTTTTAGATGATATTTTAATAGAAACGGTTCGAGGTGTCGGGTATCGATTAACATTGAAACAAAATCATCAAGATAATCCCCTCTATCATGATAAAGAGTTTAGAGAAAGTATGGATGTCTTATATAATAAATACATTCTTTACGGGCAAGCAAACGGGTTAAAAACCATTGTGATGCAACATGAAGCATTAGACATTCCCATTGAAGTACATAAGAAAATATACCTTCATTTTGTACAGGGAGATTTTCAATGGTTTGTGACAAGCTCAGATATTCCTCTTTCACAAAAACTGTTCTATCTCCTGCATATTTATTGGCTGATCCAATTTAATTTTGATAAAACTTATGCATATGTTCAAAAGGCATTACGATTAAAGGTGATTCCATTCCAACAACAACAGGAGTTAGAAGAATTGGGCATGATCGGCATAAACATCGATAAGGGAAATTTTGAAAATGCGAAAAAGAATATCAATTTAGTGCGTTCACAAATTGAACAGGGTGCAGTTCATGAAAGTATATTAACGTACCTAAAGATTCAAGAGATGAAAAATGAATTGTTAACAAGAAACTTTCATTCCGTTGAAACCCATATGGCAGAAGGTGATCAACTCTTTGAAAAATATCCTTATTTGCGGGAAAAGGGGAGGTATCTAATGTTAAAGGGGTTTATCAAATGGATGAAAGGAGATGAGAAAGAGGCCCTTCAACAAATGGATGAAGGTTTCATGATCTTATTGTCTTCTAAGTTTGTGCCCCATATCATAAATGGAGTAAGAGATATAATTCTACTAAGCAATCATTTAGCCATCGATCTTCCACACGATTATAAAAATAAATGGGAAAGCTTCTCGGAAAAGTATGATTTTCCAAGATTAACAGTAAAGATCGAACAATTATTAAATAAATGCCTCTGATATTCCTCTGACATTTCATTGCTATCCTTTTCTTACCTAAAAATCCAAGGTAAGAAAGGGATGTTTTTTTTGAAAAAATCACAAACATTTTCCTTATTAAAACGAAAAGATTTCCGATTGTTGTTTTATGTTCAGGTATTTTCAAGTTTTGGAAATTGGCTTGATGTACTTGCGATTAATGCCCTCATATCCTTTCAGTGGGGATTAGACTTACGGGCGAACGCTGCATCAGTTATCGTCATGTTTCTCCCTTATATTGTCATTGGGCCATTGTCGTCAGTTTGGATTGACCGATACGATCAAAAGAAGGTCATGATGTTTTCTACTTTGTTTCATGTCATGGTGATTTTTGGTTTCTTTGTTGCACCTAACATATGGGTACTACTTGCCCTAATTTTCCTAAAATCATCTTTGGCTTCTGTTTTTGAACCAGCTCGACAATCTTCTAATCGAAAAGTAGTTCCTAATGAGTACATGGCAGAAGCTTCGTCCCTTAGTCAGATTGTGCTGAATGTGACCAAGATTGTTGCCCCCTTAATGGGTGGAGTGTTGCTGGTTATGACAAAACCACAAATGATATTTTTGATAGAAGGAATCATGTATGGTATGGCACTGATGTTGATTTTCAAACTTCCAGCCTTTGAAAAGGGGGGACAAGAAAATTGTATTGCCAAAGCTTCCTACTGGGTGGATTTTAAAGAAGGTTTTTCGCTTATTCGATCGAACCGACTTTTATTATCAGCTATTTCGATTACATCCATTTCCATGTTTATCAACTTTCTTTATGATAGTTTTTTTGCTCCGTTATCCTTGTCTTTGGGACTAGATAAAACAGGTTATGGATTAATCAGCAGTGCCCTTGGAGCGGGTTCTGTCACGGGATCTTTCTTATGCGGCACATATACTAATTGGAGAAAAAATCCGCTGAGGTTTATGTCCATAGGCAGGATCATATCTGGAGTATTCATGCTTTTAGTTGGATTGGGCTGCTATGGTTTTGTTCATGGGAACCTTCTATTTTGGATGATTGTTTTTGCCATGATCGGCTGTGTTGGAACGGCTCTATTTGTTCCCTATGGTTTTATCCTAACGACTGAAACACCAGCGAATATGCTAGGGAGAATTAGTGCTTTTTCAACAGCCATTCAAAGTGCCTCAAGTCTTCTTGCCCCAGTAATAGGATCGCTCCTCGGGAAATGGCTTTGCTTAGCTAGTGTATTTACTGTTTCTGCCGTTACGTTTATCTTATTGGGCAGCGTTTCTTTCTTTATTACAAACAATAAGAAAAGTTATGAAAAGAAAAATTTAGTGAAAGAACAAGCATAATAAAAGTAAGGGTTCTTTAGTTACATGGAGACCCCTTTTTTTCTGTTATCTCTCAATTAGATATAGAACGAAATAACATGGCCACCCACTTGACATGATCTATTTTTATTAAAAATTTCATATGGCACCTTATTTTAGGGTGAGTCCCTCACGGCACTAATGCTCTGTTTCGATATTTTCCTTGGGGGGCCTTTTTAAGAGCTAACCAAACGTACCTGATACCCTAGCCAAAGAAATAGGTCTAAAACAGCAGTCTTAAATCCATTAGAAGGACTAACAAAAGAGGAACAAAAACAGGGGCTGGACTTTATAGGCGTTATGAAAAAAATCGAAAGACATTAAAATTATCAATAAAGTGAAAAATAGGGATGGTTTTCGTGGTTATGAGGCATAAGAACCGTCCCTATGTGTCTTACTGCCCGTTTAACGATTACGATTTTGTTTTCTGCTGCCAGCATTATCATTCGGGGAGTCGCCAGTGCCATTCTTGCTTTTGCTGTTTGGCGTGCCATAAACTTGATTATCGCTGGTCACCTTTGCTCCCGCTAAGAAGTTATCTTTTGTGTCCATTGCCTTCATCTCCTATGTAATAATTTTTAAAAGCCCTAGTTATTATTTGTTCTGAAAAGAAGAAACATACAAAATAACGTCTTTTCCATCATCCATATTTTCCTCCATAAGATTAGGTTGCAAAAAAGGAATTTTTCTAAAAGGGAGGATCGCATCCACGTCACTGCAAACCACGATCTATTTATTCATCGGCTATAATAGACTTAAACGGGTGCAAGGTTCTATTTTGTAGGTACATACAAGGTAAGATCAACGTATTATTTAATACACTAACTTGAAGGAGGGATAGTATGTTAAGGAATACTTGGTTAATATTTTGTTTGTTATATATTGTTCCTCTAAGCACCGCATGTTCAAAAACGGAATCACCTGTAACCAAGGAGCTAAATCTACAAAAGCCGCCACAAACGTTTGCCATTCCGAGCGAATACACCCACGCTAAAGATATGCTTGATTCACTGACTAAAGAAGGAATTGAGATCAAAGAAATAAGAAGTTCTAATCATTCGGCCCTTTTTCAAACAAAACTAAATTACTCCATGTTAATAAAGAGTGAATCAGGGGATTTTACACTGATTCATCTTGGTAATAAAAATGGCAAAGACTACACCATTGTAAAAATGGAAGAGAATGGCGGGAGATTCATTTATTCAATACGCAAAAACGGCGAACCAGAACAAATTTATGATACGAACGAAGAAACATATTTTAATATAAATGAAGAATACATTACGATAACACAATCAAAAAATTTAAATAAGAAACTAAAGAAAGTTTTAAATACGGGTAAATCATGAGAACCGTCCCTATGTCTTTGTTCTATTTTATTTGTGTAATGTCGAAAACATTGCGTATACCGTCATGAACCGTCCTGTTTATAAATTAGTGGGAGATATGTTAGACCAAGCGATAAAACGACTTCAGCCAGGATAACGCAGTCATGGAAAATTTCTTTGGCCTATTAAAGTCTGAACTCCTTTATCTACAAGAATTTGACAGTATGGAGCATTTTGAACAAGAATTAGCTGACTATATTTACTATTACAATCACAAACGAATGAAGACAAAATTAAAAGACTTAAGTCCAGTGGAATACCGTGCCATAAGTAAATGAGGTTTTTTTAGGGAAACAGAACAACACCAATCCATAATAGGACTGGTGTTTTGTTTTTAATTTGTAATTACATGGGGGGCTCAATTGCAATTACTAAATCATTTTCATCTTAAATTATGTTTATGGATGGAACTTTTTTGAAAACCTTGTGAATAATTGGCAAAATTTAAAATAGACTCAACGAAAAATGTCGAATTAAAGTATAATAGATTTATAAAAAAATCGTTATTCGTGTGGGGACAGAATCCTCATTTTACTAAAATGAAGGTTGTATGGGGGAGAAACGTATGAGAGAAGAAAGCAAAATATCCAAAAGTGATCTAGATTATATTATGAATCAGCTGAAACAAACTCAAAACGAAACAGCTGCCACTTTAGCAGTAAAGCCAGCTAGACCTATTCATCTGTTTCCAAAATTTCAATCGGTTAAATCCTTGTTTTGGGGAATTGGAATAGGGGTTATCGTTAGTCTAGTCATTTTTTTTGCAGGGTATATTTATTTACAAAAAGGAGAAGCAACATTAAAAAGTGCATCAGTCATTGAGAGCATCCAAAAATTAGCTACATTGGCAACGGCACAAGCACATACCAAAACTATTTTATCTGAAGAAGATAATAAATTATTTGGCAAAAGCATCCCATGGGATATTCCTGGGTCAAAAAGGACGTTATTTATGGTCGTTCCTGGAGAAGTGACTGCAGGTGTTGACTTGAAAAAATTGACTAAAAAGGACATAAATTTGGATACCGACAAGAAGGTGATTCATATCACTTTGCCGCATGCCACCATTGTCCAAGCACCATCTATCGACTCAAAGAACATTCAAACCTTTTCAAGTGAAGGCATATTTCGTAGTGAGGTCAATAGGGAAGAAGGGTTCCAACTAGAAGATCGTGCTAAACAAAAGATAAAAGATGAAGCCATTCAGTCTGGTCTTTTAAAAACTGCTGAAGATAATGCCCGCCTTGCCCTACAAGATTTTTTTAAAAATCTAAATTATACCGTAACTGTTACTTTCAAATAATCGGTTGCAGCGGCACCTGTGTTAATAAGCGGTTCATAAGATATTCCCTCGAACTAAAGGTTTGGGGGGATTTTTTTGGTGAATCCAACATATGGGCAGAACTGCAAAAAATATTTGCGTATAAGAAGGTGACAAACAGGTTGAAATGTTGTTTTTGAAGCAAGTAGGGAGGCAATTATTTTACCATTTTCTATATATCTGATAAATAGACGGAACCGCTTACTTTATCGATAAGCAGCGTAAAACCCCTAGCTTTAGATATGGGGATATAAGCTGTTTTTTTTGTTTTTTTATCAATTAAATCTAGTGAACTCACTATACTTTTTTGTATAATGTGATATTATTTAAATATATATATAGAACATTTGTTCCTGTTCGGAAGGAGGTGTATACGATGTATAGGTCCTATAAAATACAAATTCATCCTGAAAATGAGTTGTTTGAATACTGTGATTCGCTATGTTTTAAGGCGAAAAATTTGTACAACATAACCAATTATTATATTCGTCAGGTTTACACATCAATAAGAAAAGAAATTAGAAATGAAAATCAACTTCAAGTGTTACAGGATATTGAAACCTATTTACCTCAAATGAATGTAATTCGCTTGAAAAGCTATGAAAAAGCAAAAGCCACCCCTATGAAAGTAGACAAAAAAGGCAAAATAATAGAACCAAAGTTGAAACTTTTCGAAATGCCAACCCAAGAGAAATCATTCATTGGATATGCCTTTTTAGAAGCGTTATTTAAGGTTATGAAACAGATTGATTACACCTCGATGCCCTCTCAGTCCAATCAACAAACGATGAAGAAAGTATATGATGATTGGAAAAGCTTTTTTGAAGCCTCTAAGAAATATAAACTCAATCCTGCCAGCTTTTCTGGTAAACCAAAAATTCCAAGATACAAACTGAAGAATGGTCGCACAACGTGTTATTTAACCAACCAAATTACGGAAATAAAAGATGGGAGTATACTAAAATTACCAGGAACTCATCTTCCATTAAACCTTGGAAAGATCGCTTATTCTGAAGGGGAATTTCAACAGGTTCGAATTGTACCGTCCTATGGCCGCTATGTAATAGAGATTGTTTTTAAAGGAGAAGAAGAAAAGGAAATCAAGAGAACGGATAAACAAAAAAATGAATTTGTATTTCCGCCAAGACGGGTAATGGGTATTGATTTGGGCGTGGATAACCTGGCAACTATTATCGATAACACGGGGCTTAAACCTCTGCTTATCAAGGGTACATGGCTAAAATCGATCAATCAATACTATAACAAATTAAGGGCAAATTATATGTGTATTATAAGGAATGGAAAAGGTCCAAAAGAAGGGATATTTACCACTAATCGCTTGATTTCATTGGATCGAAAAAGGAATAATCGGGCCATGGATTTTTTACACAAGGCCAGTGCAAAAGTAGTGGAGATTGCTTCAGAAAGAACGATTGATACTATTATCATAGGAAGAAATGTTGGTTGGAAATCGGAGGTCGCATTGAAAAAGTCTGATAAGCAAACCTTCATCCAAATTCCGTATGCCACGTTCATTGAAATGATACGATACAAGGCTGAACGGAAAGGAATTCAAGTCATCGAACGAGAAGAAAGTTATACCAGCAAGTCTAGCTTTTTGGACAATGATCCGATTCCAACCTTCGGAGATGATAACCATCCACTTTTTAGTGGGTATCGGTGTAGTAGGGCTTTCTACAAGATAAAAGGATCGAAAATTTCCATTCATGCAGATGTAAATGGTGCCTTTAATATTGTTCGCAAACATGTAAAGGATGCATTTGATGGACTTGAAAGAAAGCAGTTCCTTCAATCCCCAAAGAAAATCATCATAATGAAGAATAAACATGCAAAGCTGAAGGCTTAGACCTGATGTATTAGCGGGACTTGTGGTAGCCCACGAAAAGACAATGGGCTTTTAAAGCCTATTCTTTCGAAACCCCTAACTTTAATTATGGGTATACTCATGATAACATCATAAGAGATATTAAAAGAGGAAGTGAACTTAGTGATAAACATAACTATTCCAAAACCAAGTGTTACCATTACCAAACAGAATAATCCTGAGTTAAGTAATATTTATGGGTTTACAGAATTTCATCTTATCCCTAGAGATAAGGGTGGTATTTTTATGTTCTATAACAATAAACAAGAACTATTATTCGTTGGTAAAGCAAGGAAGTTGAGACCAAGAATTAAAAAGCATTTTGAGGATACTGTATCTCCAATCAAAATGCATAGAGATGAAGTCACTAAAATTGAAGTTTGTGTGATTGAAGACCCTGTCCATAGAGAAATATACGAAACGTATATTACTAATGAACTCAAGTCGAAGTACAATATAGACAAGGTGTTTTTTAGGTAAAACTTTATCAAGAGAGGCGATAGGTGCGGTTAAATAAGAGCATGCCTATTGCCTTTTATTATTTATAGAGAGAAGGATGTGGACTATTGGATTGTAAACACGAAAAACTAACGACCTATATATATACTTACGCCTGTTACGAGGATGAACGTTCATTGTGTGCTTTGGAAATGCGCTCATTATTTGGGAAGGAGTCACAAACAAACATCTTAGAAAGCCACGTGAAAATTGACCCAAGTCGGAGTCCGTTTATTAAGGAAAGACTTGCTGTCATTTATGAGGGGCAAAGTCTTCAAAATCTCATCGAACAAGTAGCGGCCCTACAAGTAACTGGGGAAAAGTTTAAAGTGTATTATGTAAAAAATGGTGGACATGTAAAAAATGAAGAGAAGGGCATTGAATACCGACGGGCCATTGAGAAGGAAATCGGATTACATATTAATGGTGAGGCTGATATTCATCATCCGAAGAGATTATTTGGCGTTATGAATATAAACGGAAGATGGGTATTCGGTGATTATATGAAAAGTGAGTCTGTATGGTTTCGGCATCAACAGAAACCGCATAGTTATTCCACCGCGCTTAACACACGAGTGGCAAGAGCGATCGTGAATATTGCCATTCCAGTTCCAAGTGGAATAAAGGCCATTGACCCTTGCTGTGGGATTGGGACCGTACTGGTAGAGGCCCTATCTATGGGGATTGATATAGTTGGGAGCGATAGAAATCCTCTTATTCTTGGCGGCGCTAGAGAAAATATAGCACATTTTGGGCTTTCTGGAGAAGTGAAATTGGCAGATATCCGCAATATCACAAATCAATATGATGTAGCGATTATCGATTTACCCTACAATTTGTGTTCTGTCATATCGCCTGAAGAGCAACTCGAGATACTCCAATGTGCACGCAGGATTGCTAAGAAAGTCGTAGTAGTTACAGTTGAAATAATCGATGAAATCCTCATAAATGCGGGATTTTACATGATTGACCGCGCTGTAGTTAAAAAAGGGTCATTTACTCGTGAAGTAATTGTCTGTAAATAAGTCTTTAATAATTTAAAAAATAAAACCCCATTTAGATACATCACGGTGAACCCTACCATAAGAAATGAAATGAGTGCCTGTCACCGCCCTCAATTTGTCGAAAACTTTGCGGGGAGTGACAGACACTGTTGAAAATTACTCATTAGATAAATCTGAGTGAGGTGTAAGAATTTGAATATGATGTTCACTATATTCCTTTTCTATAATTGAAGGAAGGGCACTGTCTGTTACGATTAAATCAATATTTTCTAATGGACAAATATTAATATAAGCATTAGTTTCGAATTTTGACGAATCAGCCACGACAACTTTATATTTTGAACGTGACAGAATGGACTGAATCACCCCAACTTCATGGATTCTAAAATCTGTTAAACCATGTTCAAATGATAAGGCATTAACCGTAATAAAGGCGATATCAATATTAAAATTAGAGAGAATATCCTCACACTGTTTTCCATATAACGTGGATTCTTCTGGATTATAAAAACCACCTGATAGAATAATGTTAAAATGTTTATTCTTTCCAAGAATACTTACAATTCTCAAATCATTGGTGATAATGGTTAATCTTTCGAATTTGTCTGCCAAGACTTTTGCGAGTTCAATGGTAGTGGTACCACCGTTTAAAGCGATAGCTTGCCCCTCTTCAATTAATTCAACTGCTACTAAGGCAAGTTGTTTTTTTTTCTCTAAATGTTTAACTTCTCTTTCGTTAAAAAGTTTATTAAGTGCAGTATCCTCTTTTTGTTTTAAGATCGCTCCTCCGTGAACCCGTTTTACAATACCCTTTTTCTCCAAGACCTCTAAATCTCTTCTAATTGTATCGATGGAGACATCTAATAATGAAGCTAGTTCTGCAGCCTTTACAGCTTTTTGCCGCTTTAAGAAGGTTTCAATTTCATGATGTCTTTGTTCTTGTAACAAAATACCGCCCTCCAATCACATGATAAAAGTCTATAAGTAAATAATATACTAATGATTATACCCTTAAATAAAGAAAAATGCGGCAATATTACGCAAAAAATAGACTTAATTCATATAAAATTATGTGAACAACACGTAAAATATGTTGAAATTGTGTAATGAAACTGTAAAACCTATTGTAAAACGGCATAAAACGGATTAATCTTGCATTGTAAGGTACATGAAACAATCTGACTACAGAAGAAAAGAGCTCGATAGAAAGGACATGAACAATGGGTAGTTACTATAATCCGGTAAAAATCAAAATAGATTCTCTAGAGGTAATTGAGAATGTATTGAATAATTTAGGTTTTCAACCAAACAAGGTTTTACTTTTAACTCGAGGAGGTGATTTTTCAAAATCACAAGCTGGACAAAACTTGGAAAAATATCTTGCAAGATATGAATTCAAACAGCTTGATGTACAAATATCCAATCCTGATGTCGAGGACTTATTTCGATATACACAACTGATTAAAGAGTTTGATTACGAATGTATAGTAGGCATTGGGGGGGGGAGCGTTCTTGATCTTGCTAAATCCTTAGCTGCTTTAAAGAAGATGGAAGTAGATTCTATTTCTAGTTTACGAACTGTGATTAAAGAAAAACTTTATGCAGAAAATCCAAACATAGTTCCGTGGGTTGCCGTACCTACTACATCTGGAACTGGTTCTGAGGTGACTTGTTGGGCAACGATTTGGGACAATGCGAACGGAGTAAAATTGTCCATTGACTCTGAAAACTTATATTCCCATATAGCAATCATTGATCCGGCACTAACGGCTTCATTACCAATGAGTCTTACCGCCTCAACCGCTTTGGATGCCTTGTGTCATGCCACGGAAGCTTACTGGTCAAAAAACTCAAATGAAATTTCAAGGGTTTATTCATTAGAAGCAATCAGTCGTATTGTTCATAACTTTGAAGCTGTATTAACACACCCACAAGAAGTGTCACTAAGAAAAGAATTGGCTTTGGGCAGCTTGTATGCAGGATTGGCATTCAGCAATACAAGAACGACCGCATGTCATTCCATTTCATATCCTCTCACGTTGGAACTTGGAATGGTGCACGGCATTGCAGCTAGTATCACTTTGGCTAAAGTAATGGAATTAAATTTTGCTTCAATTTTGAAGAGTGATAAATTACTAAAAGCATTTGGAGCGAGAAGCTGTCAGGAAATACAAGAGCAAATCGATTACTTCTTTAAATTAGCTGGTTTTTCAAGCAGATTAAGAGATTATCATGCGAATGAAGAGATAATTGAGAAAATCGCAGGAAATGCTTTTACTAAAGGACGAATGGACAACAACCCGGTTGAAATGACCAAAGATGATGTCAAACAAATTTTAATGTCAATTTATTAATAAGGGGATAAGAACATGAAAACAAAATTATTGCTACCTGTAATTTTACTATTTTCTATTTTCTTAACGGCATGCAGCGGAGGTAATACCAATAATGCCAGCGGTAATAATGGCAGTAAGGCCAAAACAGACGATGTGATTAAAATGGTTTGGTATCCGAACGAATCCGGGGAAAATTTAAAAGCATCTCGTGATGAAATTGGACGCTTGATTTCAGAAGCAACTGGTAAAAAAGTAGAGCATCAATTAACAACCGATTATGCAATTGCCATTGAAACTTTGGTAAATAATAAAGCTGATCTTGCCTTCACGGGTGCGCAAAGTTATGTGGAAGCGAATAAACGTAATAAAGCAGTTCAACCAATTGCGGTAAAAACAGGAGAATCAGGCACTTTAGATGATGCTAAATATCACAGCTGGTTAGCTGTTAATGTAGACAAGCAGGATAAGTTTAAAGAGAACGGAAAATTTTCACTGGATACATTAGCGAATACAAAATTCTCTTTTGTGTCAAACAGCTCAACTTCTGGATTTAAAGTACCATCCCAAAATATTATTGCCCATTTTTCAAAACAACAAAAGTATGCAAATTTAACACAAGAAGATTTAATGCAAGGCGGTCCACTTTTCTCACAAGTATTATTTGGAAACTCTCACCAAGGTTCTGCCGTTAATTTATTATCAGGTAAGGCAGATGTTGCAGCATTCTGTGATACATGTGTAAAAGATTATGTAGAGGTTTCAAAAGGTGAGGCAAATAAAGTAGGTTCTGTTTATCGTGTGAAAGATGGAGCGGCTGAACCATTTAACACGGTTGTAGACAAAGAATTTACTTTGATGAGCGTAACACCGGTATTAAATGAACCATTTGTTGCGAACAAGGATTCACTTGGCCAGGAGGACTTTGATAAAATCCAAGCTCTCTTCACTTCTGATGATTTTGCAAACAATGAAAAAATCTTTGCCCCTGAAGGTTCAGGAAAGACTGCTCTTTACGCTAAAAAAGGTAAGGAAAGACTTGTTGCTGTTGAAGACAAATGGTACGATCCCATCCGCGAACTTTCAAAATAATTTTCTTTTTTAAAGAAGAAAGTAAACTGCAGGAGAGTGTTGAACAGCACTCTCTTACAATGAAGCTTATAAAAAGGAGTCAATTCAAATGGCATTATTAAAGGTTGAAGGACTTGGAAAATCATATACCTCTGACAAGAAAATTTTGAAGAATATCAATCTTGAAATAAATCCTGGTGAATTTGTATCCATTATTGGTCCGTCGGGGGCAGGTAAATCAACTTTTTTACGCTGTATCAATCGAATGGTTGAATTTAATGAAGGCAAGATTACGTTTAATCAACAAGATGTTGGCAGTTTAAATAAAAGAGAGCTGCGTAGAATGCGAACCAACATTGGAATGGTATTTCAACATTATAATTTGGTTCCCCGTTTGACAGTGATAGAAAATGTCCTGCATGGCAGGTTTGGCTATAAAACAACGATGCAGGGGATTTTAGGCAGATATACAGAGGAAGAAAAAGAACGCGCCTTTGAACTGCTTGAGAAATTGGGAATTCAAGAGCATGCCTATAAACGCTGTGACCAGTTAAGCGGCGGCCAACAGCAGCGTGTCGGAATCTGTCGAGCACTTATTCAAGAACCGAAATTAGTTCTTTGTGATGAGCCGATTGCTTCACTTGATCCAAATTCCTCCAAGATTATTATGGATCATTTAAAAGCCATTACAACTGAGCTCGGAATCACTTGTTTAGTTAATCTACATCAAGTTGATGTGGCGCAAAATTATTCGGATCGTATCATTGGTCTGAATCAAGGCGAAATTGTCTTTGAAGGTGCAAGCCATCAGCTTTCCGAAGAACAAATTCACAAGATTTATGGGACGAAAACGAAGGAACTAATTATAGCCTAAGGAGAAATGACAGTGAACGAAAAAGCGATGCGTAAAAACAGATGGCAGTCAGTCATTTTTCTGCTCATCATCATCGTTCTTACCTACTGGTCCTCATTTATCACACAATTTAATTTTTGGGATGGACTAGTGACCATTCCTGAAGCAACAGGCTGGATGTTATCAAACCTTTCGATTACTCAAGATTCATTGGAAAGATTGCCTAAGATTATGGAAACATTGGTAGAAACGATTTTTATGTCCATTGCTGCAACAACGTTAGCAGCAGCTGTTTCTCTCTTTTTAGGGTTATTTGGATCTAATACCACTAAGGTTAACAGCTTTTTAAGTGTGTTTGCCCGGTTTGTTGCTTCTGTTTCAAGAAATATTCCCGTGGTTGCCTGGTCATTGATCCTACTCATATCTTTTGGACAAAATTCAGTAACTGGTTTTTTAGCGCTGTTTGTAGGGACGGTAGGATTTTTAACGAGGGCATTCATGGAGAGCATGGATGAGGTTGGCCAAAGTTCTGTTGAAGCACTAACGGCAACAGGAGCGACCTATTTCCAAATTGTAAGCAAGGCCGTTATTCCTCAATGTCTGCCGCAGATGCTGAGCTGGATCTTGTTTATGATCGAAACGAATATTCGAAGTGCTACTTTGGTTGGCATATTAACGGGGACAGGAATCGGTTATACCTTTGATATGTACTACAAAACCTTGAATTATAATGCTGTCGGACTCGTTACCTTATGTATTGTCATTGCCGTTATTCTGGTTGACCTGATTTCAAATTATATTCGGAAGGTGATTCTATAATGGAAGCGGTGCAGATCAGGAGAAAAAAAGACGGCAGAATTAATATTAAGGTGGGGAACAAAGTCGATCAGGTCGTAACCTGGACTTTGATCATCCTGAGTATTTTGACCATCGTTGCTTTTGCATTTTTTAACTATGCAGGGCTCGAAATCAAATCAGCCATGACGGAAACAGCCTATAACTTGAAAGTGATGTTTCTGCAGCCGGCAATCAGCCATTTCAGTATGGAAGAAGCCATCTATCAAATGGTTATAACTCTTGGTTTAGCCTTCCTTGCAACAGTGATTGGCGCTGTCATTGCCTTCTTCCTCTCATTGATGGCGGCCGCAAACTTATCAAATAAATGGACAGTAAGAATAGTCCGTGTATTTGTCGCCATTATCCGGGCTGTTCCAACGGTCTTATGGGTGTTAATTTTTGCGATTGCAGCCGGATTAGGAAGCGAAGCAGCTATTTTGGGAATGTTATTTCATTCCGTTGCCTATTTAGTCAAAGCCTTCTCTGAGGCATTTGAAGAAGTTGATAAAGGAATCATTGAAGCCTTGCAAGCAACAGGAGCTAATTGGTGGCATATTGTGACAAGAGGTGTAATGCCGTCGACTTTTACTTACTTATTGTCATGGGTTTTCTTGCGATTTGAAATCAACTTCGGCGTTGCTGTCGCAATGGGAGCTGCAGCAGGAGCAGGTGGTATCGGGTTTGAACTTTTTATGGCCTCCGGTTTCTATTTCGATCTGAAGGAAGTTGGATTTATTACCTATGGAATTTTAATTATTGCTATTGTATTAGAAGTGATTTCAACTCGTTTGAAAAAGCGTTATTTTCCTGCAAATTCTAATTAACATAGGAAACTCTGGATTGATGGATAGTTCCTCACTAAATATAGAAAAGGAGATTCTATGTTTAGCAGGAATTTCTCAGATTTTTTCCTCTAAAAAATTATGGTTCTTAAGGAGGCATGTGAACATGGTTCACTATAAATTGTTAACACCCGGACCTTTGACGACGTCAGCCACAGTAAAAGAAGAGATGCTTTTTGACCGCTGTACATGGGACAATGAATATAAAGAGATTACGCAAAAAATAAGAACAAAGCTGCTTGAATTAGCTGAGACCTCTAAAGATGACTATACAACTGTTCTGATGCAGGGAAGCGGCTCGTTTGCGGTTGAATCCGTGATGACGTCTGCCATTTCCAATCAAGATAAGCTACTCATTATTTCGAACGGCGCATATGGGGAGAGAATGGTTAAAACGGCTCGATATATCGGGCTAAACTATCGGGTATACGATGTTGCTTACAACGAACAGCCAAAAGTGGAAGAAATCACAGAAATTTTAAAGGTAGATCAGGATATTACCCATATCATGATGGTTCATTGTGAAACAACAACAGGAATTTTAAATCCTATTGAAATGATGGCAAAACTTTCGAGCGAATTTGGGAAAACGTTCATTGTTGATGCGATGAGCAGTTTTGGCGGATTGGAAATTAATATATCAGAACTTGGCATTGATTTTTTAATCAGCAGCGCCAATAAATGTATCCAAGGAGTTCCTGGATTTGCGTTTGTCATTGCCAAAAAAGAGAAACTAGTAACTTGTAAAGGAAATTCACGCAGTTTATCTTTAGATTTGTATGATCAATGGAAAGAAATGGACAAGGATGGAAAATGGCGTTTTACCTCGCCGACACATGTGGTAGCTGCATTTGCCCGAGCGATTGATGAACTCGAAGAAGAGGGAGGAGTACCCGCAAGATTTACCCGATATCAGCAGAATAATAGGATTTTAAGAGAGAGAATGGAACGATTGGGGTTTAAGACATATCTTTCGGAAGAAAAGCAATCTCCTATTATTACAGCTTTTCTATTTCCAAATGAACGCTTTAACTTTGCCGAATTTTATTCATTTGTGAAAGAAAGAGGGTATGTGCTCTACCCTGGTAAATTAACAGACGAGAACACTTTCCGAATTGGAAACATTGGTGAAATCTATCAAGAAGATATCGAAGAATTATGCGGAATTATTGAAGAATATATGGGGGTGGTGACAAAATGAATAGAGTAGAAGGAGTTATTCTTGATTGGGCTGGGACAGCAGTTGATTTTGGCTGCTTTGCACCAGTAAATGTATTTATTGATATTTTTAAAAATGCGGGCATTGAAGTGACGATGGAAGAAGCGCGAGTGCCAATGGGGATGTTGAAAATTGACCATATTCGCGCGATGCTGTCGATGCCTAGACTAGCTGCATTATGGGAAGGAAAATTTGGAAGAGTCTTTAATGAACAAGATGTCGAGACCTTGTATGCTGAATTTGAACCTGCACTGCTTGTCTCATTATCAGAGTATACAGATCCAATTCCTGGGGTGATTGAGACTGTCCAAGAAATAAGAAACCAAGGGTTGAAAATTGGTTCGACAACAGGATATACCCAAACGATGATGGATGTTGTTGTTCCTAATGCAATGAAAAAAGGCTATTGTCCGGATTTTTACATCACGCCTGATGGAACGAATTCGCTTGGAAGACCGTATCCTTATATGATTTATCGAAACATGGAAGTATTAAAATTATCAGCTTCATGGAAGGTAGTAAAAGTAGGTGATACGACCTCAGATATCAAAGAGGCGATTAATGCTGGTGTTTGGTCAGTAGGTGTCATCATTGGCAGTTCGGAAATGGGACTAAGCTTAGCAGAATTTAATGCCCTTTCTGAAGCGGATCAAGAGAAAGCCATTGCTAAAACGGAACAGTCCTTTTTACGAAATGGAGCAGATTTTACGATTCAAACGATGAGTGAACTGCCACAAATAATTGAAAGAATCAATCATCTTATTTCAGAGGGTAAGAGACCTTCTGCAAGATAAGTTTTCGCTGGTATATTTGTTACGGTGAACCGTATCAAAGTAAATGAGAAGCGAAAGGTTGCCCATGTGAGGACAACCTATTTTTTTATCTTTCATTTCCTAGAGCAACCGTTTATTTTTTGAAAAAGGTTATCCGAGCCGTGATAGACTTGATTTACGGGTGCCCGCAAGATATAGGAAAAGGGCCGTAAGAATGACGGTCGTAATAAGCGGGATTAAGAATGGTCCCTCTATTTTCCCTGCTGTAAATAGGGAAGCAGCGGCATTTGTCAGCTGGGCTGGGCTCCATTCCATCCATTTCTTGAGAAGCGGTGTTAAAAGTGTTAAAAGAATACTCAATAACAGTGTAAATGCTGCTACAAGCCCGCTGCTTTTCAAAAAGCTGCTAAGAAAAACAGTGAATGTTATTAAAAACAAGATCCATATGAAATAGAGACTGATTCCCTTAACGATATCCATAAAAGGGAAGTCACCAATTAATAGTATTGTATAATACCATGAAGCTAGCATGCCAAGGAAGATGGCTCCGCCGCTAAGCAGTACCGCGCTCATCCATTTAGCGGTGATATAAGACGAATAGCCGACAGGTTTTACCAGGATCGCTTTCATCATCCCGCTTCTCTGTTCAGAGGAAACAATGCCCATAAAAGCAAGAACAAGAACGAGAATCCCCATCTGGTTAAACTGCCCTAAAGTTTGTGCAAGGACCTCTCCGCTAGAAGGTATGGGAATTTTGATGACGGCCCCTTTCGGCAGGTTACTTGCATTTTTCAAGATTTCCGGCATATAGTAGCTTGTTACCGGCTGCAGGAGTCCAAACAACACAAAAACGAGTGGAATCCAGATCACTTTATAATTGCGGCTCATCTCTAGCCATTCTTTTCGAAAAAGAACGAACCACTTCTTCATTTTCCCACCACCTTCATGAACAGATCCTCAAGGCTGGTTTGCCCCACTGTGAATCTCGAGATTGGCAGCTGCCTTTCGGCTATTTCAACTAATAGCTGGTTTCTTGCCACTTCGGCATTTTTAACATAAATTTTAATAGTATCATTATTTGCGATCACTTTAGAGACCACATTCCAGTTCTCGATGCTTCGGACCCATTCATCCAGATTTCCATCCGCTGAAATGATAATGACATCCTCCTGATGCCTTCGGCGCAGTTCTGAAAGAGAACCCGTGATGGCTAGCTCACCTTTATGAATCATAATGACATCATCACAAACCTCCTCAGCATCATGAAGGATATGTGTCGAAAACAGAATCGTCGTTGTTTCTTTCAGCATTTTCATCAATTCAAGCATTTCCCTGCGTCCGACCGGGTCAAGTGCTGAAACCGGTTCATCCAGCATTAGCAATTTTGGCTCATGAATCAGTGCCTGTGCAATTCCAAGACGCTGCTTCATCCCCCCTGAATACCCCCCGATCTTGCGCTTTCTAGCATCGGCAATTCCTAATAGTTCAAGTAACTCATCAGCACGCATCGAGGCCTTGGCCTTAGACAGTCCGGAAAGTTCACCCATAAACACGAGGTACTCCATTGCATTCATCCAAGGGAAAAAAACAGGCTGCTGTGGCAGGTAGCCGATAGATTCCCGATAATCCCCTTTTTCAACACCTAAAAACGAGACCGATCCGTTTGTTGGTTTTTGCAGGCTTGCGAGCATTTCCAGTGTTGTGGTCTTTCCTGCGCCATTTGGGCCGAGCAGCGCCACGCAGTGTCCTTCCTCAATTGAAAAAGACAAGTTGTTAACGGCCACATGCTTTCCAAATGACTTAGTTAATGAACTTACTTCCATCAGCTTCATCTTTCTCACACCTTTTTAGGAGCATAGTTTATGCGTGCTTTTTTCCTATGACAAAATACAAAATGGGACCAAGAATATTGATAAAAAGAATGATAAGTACCCACATCCATTTTGGTCCATTCGTCTTCTCTGTTTTAAAGAGATCGACCAACGCAATAATCATTAAGATCACTTGAATGGCAATGATTGGAGCAACCAAGGCCCAGTTTATTTGTGAGATCATTTTCTTTGCCTCCTTACTAACTTCCTTTTTTACACCACAAAATAGGGGTGAGAGTTTCATTTATTGAAAAAGAACGGAAGAATGCAAATCAAAACAATTGGAAGAATGATAATTAAATATCCGATCGGATTAGCGAAATTTAATGTATAGCCAATGCCAAAACGTTTCTCTACAAATACAGAAGGATCGTTGCGGTTATAATAGAATAACCCGCCTTTCCAATATTTATCTTCATCCATCGCTTCAACATTATTAGTGTTTTCCATTATTGGCTTTCCTTCAAAGTCTGAGTCCACGCTGCCAACTTTCACTGCTAACCAAATTGTCCCTGCCAGGGTGATGACCATGAAACCTAAAGGTAAAATCATCATAAAGGTTTCATTCACTACGTTTTCATAGATAAGATTTAGCTGTAAAATGGCAAATAGCAGAGAGAGTAATATATTAACAACAAATAAGAACCAGCTTGTGTATTTACGAAGACGAAGCTGACGTAATTTTGATGACGTAACATTACCGGGATTGATTTTAATGCCGGATTTCTTTGTAAAAAGGTTTATGGCAAAGAACATAAGTTGCATAATGATTAAAATGATGGGCAGGCCAAGCGCAGTCATCCAGCTTTTATTACTAAACGCATCTGCTTGACCAGTAGGTCCCCAATGTGTTGGAATTTGGCTAGGCAAACGGTCATATACATTTACGGTTAAAATGACCAAACCAGCTGAAATGATGATGGGCATGAGATGAGCAAAGGGGGCCAGCATCTCATCCTTTGAACGAGTTGCCAGGTCAGCATAATAAACCTGTTTCACATCCCGGTACCAATTTTGGGACTTTTTTAATTTTGATAATGTAAAGTGAAAATATAAATATAATGCTAAACCAACAAGCAGCACAATAAATGGGATCATCATACCTGCCAGAGCCAGCTGCGTCTCATTCACGTTCTGTCCCTGATTCCAAAAGAAAAATCCCCCCAAAACAATGAGTGCCATAATCGAAGTAATAATGGTATAGATCTTCTTGTACTTCATCACTTTAGGATTCTTTATTTGCTCATTAGGGATTGAAACCCCAAAAACAACTGTCCGTTTTGCGAAAAATGGAATAAAAATTTGAAACACACTTACGAAAATGATGGTGATAAATAATATCGCAAATTCCATTTGATTACACCTCCTTCACTATTAAAATAATCTCTGAAATTAACTGATGGAGATCTTCTTCCTTCATGCCATGAACGAGCGCTTCAGCTACGGCGGGTCTTAACTCCTCAGTAATGTCCTCACGCTGTTTTTTTGAAGGTCCTTTTTCTGTATCTGCAATAATGACCGCTCCTTTTTTTGGAACGATTTCAATGATTCCCTTGGCCTCGAGTTCGTGATAGCTTTTATTGACTGTGTGCATGTTAATGCCTAAATCACCAGCTAACCCACGAACAGAAGGTAATGTATCACCCTTCGATAAATTTCCACGTACAATAGATTCAATTATTTGAGTTCGAAGCTGCATATATAACGGAATATTGGATTCGGGATCTAGGATCACCATTCAAACATCTCCATCCTTGTTTGTTCTATACTTAGTATAACAGACCTGTTCTATATTTACTATAACAATCGCATCCTGACAAAAGAATTGTTTCTCAGGAATAAACACGCTCGTATCATAAGTAAATGAGATTACCTGATAAAAAGAAGGGCCTATTCAAGATAACTAATTCTTGCATAGGCTCTTTTTTCAGGAAGTAAATTCTGAGCTGAACTATAGGATGAAATTATTTACCGCCATCGGAACTTTCCTTAAAAGTTGATTTGTAGTCACTCGAATAGGACCTTTTTTAGCTAAATCTAAAATTATGACGGAAGTAACATAGAATGGGGATATTCGGCAAAAATGTATATGATACGGTTAATTAATTAGATGAGGTGACTGCATGAATCCCTACGTCGAGGTCAGAAGGGTCTCTAAGATTTTTGGCAATAATCCAAAGGCTGCAATCGACTTATTGAAACAAGGAAAGACCAAGAAGGAAATTTTGAAAGCCACCGGACAGACCCTTGGGGTAAAAAATGTTTCCTTTGAAATTTACCCTGGTGAGATTTTTGTCATTATGGGTTTATCTGGAAGCGGAAAATCCACGTTAATCCGTATGTTTAACCGCCTGATAAAGCCAACAATCGGAGAAATCCTGATTGAAAATGAAGATATCGTGAAGATGAGTGATGCACGCTTAAGGGAGGTCAGGCAGAAAAAGATTAGTATGGTGTTTCAGAATTTTGCCTTATTTCCTCATAAAACGATAGTGGAAAATACGGAATATGGGCTGGAGATTCAGAAGGTCCCCGCTGAACAGCGAAGGAAAAGGGCACTTAGTGCATTGGAGATTGTCGGGTTAAAAGGTTACGAAAATCAGCTGCCAAAACAATTAAGCGGGGGAATGCAACAACGGGTGGGACTAGCTAGGGCACTTGCCAGTGACACAGATGTAATCTTGATGGACGAGGCATTCAGTGCGCTCGACCCGTTAATTCGGAAAGATATGCAGGATGAATTGTTGGAGATCCAAGAGAAATACAAGAAAACGATCATCTTTATTACCCATGATTTGGATGAAGCATTGCGAATCGGTGATCGGATTGCGTTGATGAAGGATGGCAGTATCATTCAGCTGGGAACACCCGAGCAAATTTTAATGAATCCTGCGAATGAATTTGTCGAGAAATTCGTGGAAGATGTAGATTTATCAAAAATATTAACGGCATCCCATGTAATGAAACCAGCAGAAAGAATTGGTATAGACCGGGGGCCGCGGGTGGCATTGGAAATCATGCGGAAGCAGGGATATTCCAGTATATTTGTTGTTGGACGCAATCGGAAATTATTGGGTGCCATCACCGCTGAAGAGGCACGACAGGCCATTGATCAGAATCAATCAATTGCAGATGTTATGACAACGGATATTCCAACCGTTTCCGGAGATACCATACTCGCTGAACTAATGGATGTGATTGCGACATCGAGTCTGCCAATCTCTGTTATCGATGAAGAGAACCGACTTAAAGGTGTGGTCGTTCGCGGTGCCGTCATCGGTGCGTTGGCAGGAATTAAAGATTCCTTGAACGATTTGGAGAGTGAATGAGATGAATGTGCCAAAAATCCCTTTAGGAGATTGGGTAGACGTTCTGGTCAAGTGGGTCACCGTTGCATTTGCCGGATTTTTCACCTTTTTAACTACCGTCATCGAGGGCCTGCTAAATATCGTAGTGGATGTATTAAGTGCTGGTCCGCCTATCGTTTTAATCATCGTCTTAACTCTGTTGGTTATTTATACAAGCAGATGGCCGTTAGGAATTTTTGCGCTTGTCAGCTTGCTCTTGATTGATAATCTCGGCTATTGGGATTCCAGCATTCAAACCATAGCTATTGTGTTATTATCAGGATTATTTACCATCATCATTGGGATCCCTGTTGGAATCTGGTGTGCCCAAAGAAAAACAGTGCATCGAATTGTAACGCCGACTTTAGATTTTATGCAAACCATGCCGGCATTTGTCTATTTAATTCCTTCGATATTGTTTTTTGGTATTGGAGTGGTGCCAGGAATTATTGCCTCGATTATTTTTGCCATTGCGCCAACAATCCGAATGACCAATCTGGGCATTAAGGAAGTTCCAAAGGATTTAATTGAAGCAGCGGATGCCTTTGGTTCCAGTAGCAGCCAAAAATTATTCAAGGTTCAATTACCGATTGCTACGCCAACAATTATGGCCGGGGTCAATCAAAGCATTATGCTAGCTTTATCAATGGTTGTGACAGCTTCCCTTGTAGGGGCGCCGGGGCTGGGCGCAGATGTTTACCGGGCTGTTAGCCAAATTGACGTGGGAAAGGGTTTTGAAGCAGGATTATCCATCGTGTTCATCGCCGTTATACTCGACCGGATTAGCCAAAACTTGCGGAAACCGGCCTATGAAAAGGTAATTAAGAAAAAAGTCGTCTTTTCCATTTTAGCTGTACTGGTCATTCTGACAGCGATCGTGACTGGAGTCACAAAAGAAACAGCTGTGAAAAAGGGTGGGAATCGTATTGGAACCCAAACTGATTATAAAATAATTGGGATTGAACCTGGTGCAGGAATTATGGCCCAATCGAATAAAGCGATCAAAGATTATCAGCTGGATCAATGGCAGCTGCAAGAAGGGTCATCGGCTGCTATGGCTGCCGAATTAAAGAAGGCCTATAATCAGAAAAAACCAATTATTGTCACCGGATGGTCACCGCATTGGATGTTTTCCACTTATGACTTAAAATTTCTCGAGGATCCGAAGAAATCTTTTGGTGCGGTTGAGGATATTCATACGATTGTAAGAAAAGGCCTTGAACAGGATGCGCCGGGCGCGTATACCATCCTTGATCAATTTTCCTGGGAGCCTGCAGATATAGAAAAAGTGATGGTGGATATTAAAGACGGAACGGATCCAGAGAAAGCAGCCAAAAAATGGACGGATGCCAACAAGGATAAAGTGGGGCAATGGACAAATGGTGCCAAAGCAGGTAATGGGGAGACGATTAATCTTGTCTATGTGGCTTGGGATACAGAAATTGCCAGTACCAATGTCATCGCCAAGGTGCTAGAGCAGAATGGATTCCATGTGAAATTGAGTCAAGTGGAAGTCGGCCCGATGTTTGCTGGTGTGGCCAACAAAAGCGCCGACGGTATGGTTTCGGCCTGGCTGCCGAGCACCCACGCGGAATATTATAAGCAATATAAAAATGACTTCATTGACCTTGGAAGCAACCTTCATGGCACGAAGAATGGACTGGTTGTACCAAAGTATATGGATATTAATTCGATAGAAGATTTGAAGTAGAAACTGGGATTACAAACTGTATGACAATTTTTTAATAAGTGCCTGTCACCACCATAATTTGTCGAATTCTACTCGACAAGATTCGGGTGGTGACAGGCACACTCTTTCAGGAGAAATAGTAATGAAGAGAAATTTAGAAAAAGTGGCTATGGATTGTCTTTTAGATATCTAAAAACTTTTTTCTTCACTAATATTCAATTAACTACATGGCTGAGATAGGGCTGTATGCGGAGAACGGAGCTCAACTTTTAATAAAATATGGTTGGATGGAGCAACCACCTTTAGCTGAAGATCGTGAAAGTTTAAGAAATATAAAGTAAGTGTAGCTTATGAATAAAGAGAAGGTCATTGAAACTATTCTATGGAGCATAGCGTTACCAGGCTTTGCTCGCTTGTCTTTATTTCTTTACTATGTGGGACGCCTGTCATGATTCAGTTAGGAATGGTATTACTTATGCATATCTTCCATTTGTCTTCTCCGCGATTTTCGTTAAGGTGGTGCTAATATTATCTCCTGACTTTGTATTTCTGGGAAAGTTATGGGTCCAGTATGGCTACCAATGTTATTTGTGATACCGGGTGTAATAATTGGATTGAAAAAAATAATTAATCACTCCTAATAAAGAAAATACATTTTCTCATTCAGGAAAAATGGTATTTTTATGTTAACGAAATTTATGTAATCGTTCTATACGTGTTGTGGTGAAAAAAGGGTCTAAAAACTGAATGGCACCCAAACAATTAAGTCGGTGTCATAGATTCTGCGGATAAGTTTTATCTAAAAATTGTTATAAATTATATTCCCATAGTCCTAGTTTTCCTTTAGCTGGAATAAACTCATCCAGTAACTGCATGTCCTGAACTTCCCAAGCAAAACCTCCCACTTGAAAGTCACCTAAAAAATAGTCATTACCTGATACAATTCTTCCATCCTCCAGGATTGCACTCGTCTGGTTGTTTTCAGTCACCATCAAACAATTTTCCAGCCTGCATACCGCAATGATCATGCCAGTTGGAAGGTTCTCTTTTGTGTACCCATGCTTTCCAAGCAACGCCTGGATTGCTACATGGTTGCAGACAGCCTTATCTATTTTTTTACTTGTGTGAATCGCCAATGGCCCTCGATAATTCGTTCTCCATGTCCTTGTTTCATATTTGGCCTCACGAAGGACAAAAAGACTTGCCCAAGGCTGAATCATTGATAAAACCTTCATTCTAACGGCCTCCAACCGATAAAAGTTTACTTTGTTTATAGTGTTTCCCTGCAGAATAATTTTATCAGCATAGACATTGAAGAAACATCCATTTCTAATTATGGGAAACCACATTGTTTTGCAGTTTCATTATCTTTTGTCTTCATATAAATAAACACAAACAAAAACGGAATATAACAATAAAGAAAATAGAATGCAATTTTTGAATAGATGTTATCTTTTTCGTTAGATAAATTAATTAATGCAACCTTATTATAATTTTCCTTGATTTGCAGAATCGCATATCCTTTAAGTAATTTTGTTTGGATTGCTTCAATGTTGTCTGTAATAACAATATCCTCAATTGGGATAGTCTGCTTAATATCATCAATTTTCTTTATATAAGAAAAATTCAATATGCCTTTTAAGCCCAAATTCCCTGTCGCCAAATTGATTTTGACTTAAATATTTCTTTATACAACTGTCCGGTATTTATGAAAAAGATGTTATTTTTTCGTTCCCTTAATAAGGACATCGTAAAGAGAAGCCCTGTTTGTTCATTCGCATTCTCTGATACCCATATAATAATTGGAATATTTTCTGGGATAGAAACTAATCGGGAAATTTAATAATCGTGAGGACGACTGCCTATTTTCTTATTAGTTAAAATTGATGAATTGAAAGTTAGTATAATTGCGAACCCTAAGCGAAATGTTGAATGGACTTCCACACTGTCTGTTATTATTAGATTATTGGATAATTCAACTCGTAACTTGGGTAGCAATAGTATGGTGGTCTAAGTGCTATTTTAGACATTGGCCAGGAATCCTCCATATAGACCATCTTTACTTTTTCATTTGAATGGTTTACTAGCAATAGCTTTACTTCTGGATTAAATTCATATCTCAAAATGGTAACCCCCTTCCATTAGGAATGTGTGGATTCTCCCCCATCAACATGAAGAACTTGACCAGTAACAAAACGAGAATCATCAGAAGCAAGATAGACAAAGGTTGGTGCGAGTTCAAACGGATGGGCAACTCGTTCCATTGGATTAAATGCTCCATATACAGCGACTTGGTCTGACGAGAAACTTGCTGAAATAAGCGGGGTCCAAATTCGGCCTGGGGCGACGGCATTGACTCGGATCCCTTGTTTCACGACATTTTTAGCCAAGGCACGTGTCCAGCCAACTATTGCGCCTTTTGTGGCCGTATAATCAATCATTTGCTGCTCACCTACATACGTCACCACTGAAGAAGTGCCAATGATTGAGCTGCCTGGTTTTAAATGAGGAAGCGCAGCTCTTGTTGTGTAAAAATGAGAGTATATATTAACTTTGAAGGTGTCATCGAATTGCTCATCTGTAATGTCAAGCAGACTTAGTTGTTGGAATTGGATACCAACGTGGTTACAAAGAATATCGAGACGGCCAAACGTATTTACTGTTTGTTCTACAATGGAGATACAGTGTTGTTTGTCCCGCAAGTCACCAGGCATTAGAAAACAACGTTGTCCGAGTTGTTCAATCCTCGTTTTTGTTCTATTTGCATCCTCATGTTCATCTAAGTATGAAATAGCAACATCTGCGCCTTCTTTAGCAAACGCAATTGCTACTGCTGCACCAATACCACTGTCACCCCCTGTAATAAGTGCTACTTTTCCTGTTAACTTTCCACTCCCTTTATAGTTCGGGTTTTCGATAATTGGAAGGGGTACCATAAATTTTTCCACTCCGGGATGGCTCAGCTGGCGCTGTTCAGGTAAACTTATCGGAATTTCTTCGTAACGTGTGATTTTCCCATAGTTAGGGTACATGGGATAAGGTTGAGTTTTCATGTTCGCTTTAAACATTTGTTGCATTTGCTTTATTTGTTCTAATTGACGACTTTGATCCTTTTGATCCATGGATACCTCCTATAGAAATAATTTTCTTCTATAGAATGTTTATGTTGTTCAATACAAATATAGTAAAAAAAGTGTGAAAAAAGTTGTTTACTTTCAACACAGAAGCGTATTCTTCTCTCAAAAGAGACACCTTTTTTCTTTATTGAACTGACCTTTAGGCGCCACCAGATAGTTAATTGTTCAGTGGTTGCTCAAAATCGTGATCCTCCTCGCTTAAAAATGGATTTTTCCCTATTCTGCCCCTTTTTTACTGCGTCCGAAAACCCTCTAGCTTACTTTTTTGGCAAAGTATAAAAGTGATGATTAGATAGAATACTGTATTAGTCAGTGGTCTAATAACATTTCGGAGGAAAAATGCCAATGAATACAAAAGAGTTAAGAAATATCCATGCCCTCGTAACAGGTGCTTCAAGCGGCCTAGGATTTTCCATGGCTGAGGCTTTGCTTCACGCTGGAGCCACGGTGGCGTTAGCTTCTAGAGTTGGAACTAAATTGGATCAAGTAGTAGAGAGGTTAAAGCGCAAGGGTTATCCTGCTGTTGGAATTCCTTTGGATGTTCGATCAGAACAATCCGTCAATCAGGCGGTCGAATGGGTGAAAAGAGAATGGGGGAAGCTGGATGTTCTCGTCAATAATGCGGGAATTGGGATGAGGACAGTAAACCCGCGTTTTTTAGTCGAGCCTCAGCCATTTTTCAAAGTAACACCAGAGGGTTTTCGAGATTTAATTGATACCAATCTCACAGGATATTTTTTAGTAGCTCGAGGGTTTGCTCCTTTAATGATGGAACAAGGTCATGGGCGAATCATTAATATTTCTATGAATCATGAGACTATGAAAAGAAAGGGTTTTGTACCTTATGGGCCATCGAGGGCAGCCACTGAATCACTCTCATATATAATGGCAGAAGATTTAAAGGAATATGGAATTATGGTGAATATGCTTTTACCGGGTGGTGCGACTACTACCGGGATGATTCCGGACGAAGTTCGAAAAGAGATTGAATCAAAATTCCAGCTATTAGATCCACGGGTTATGGCCGAACCGATTGTTTTTTTAGCCTCAGCTGCTGCAGAGGGAATCACAGGTGAAAGAATAGTTGCCACCGATTTTCAAGACTGGCTTCTCAAAAGAAAATAAGTTTTTAATCACAGGGAAGGATTCTTTTCTCTTTGAAGAAGTAGAGCTGTCCCTGTGCTTGTTTTTTATATTTTATGAGATGTCCGGCTCCGGCGCGGTTATAAGCAAATCAGTCAAGAAGACTAAAGAGCAAACCTTCTCGCCAGCTTGTCCAGACTCACGCCTCTCATCTACGCGCTTCCGCGTCTATTTTTATTTGGTATGCACTTTCTTTTAATTTTTTCCTAATTTATTTTTTAATAAGGTACAATGCGATGAAAGCATTGAAGTATATATTAGCAGACTACGTTACCAGAGGTAACAATTCTAAAAAAATAGCCTTAATTACAGCAACGTCTTGTTTAGCATTTAGGTGTGATTAATCAATTACTTCTATAATTGTTTTGCCCTTACGTAATATGTAAGGGTTATTTTATTATTAAACTATCCTGCACATTAGTTGAATAACTCTGACATTCTGCTTACTTATCTTAGTAATATTAACTTAGTCAAAGTGGAACAATAGTCAAAGCTATATACTTGAAAAGGAGTTAAAAATGCAAAAACAAAACATCTTATTTAACCTTGATGATACATTATCATACTGTAATAGATATTTTAACCTAGTAATAGACGAGTTCGCTGACCAAATGATGGCGTGGTTTGAATCGATTACCGAGGAAGATATAAAACAGAAGCAGCTTCAACTTGATGTTGCAGCGATTAGTGAGCACGGACTAAAGTCAGATCGGTTTCCTGAGTCATTTGTTGGTACTTATAAATACTATTGTGACTTAACTGGGAGGGAAAAGAAAAAAGATGAAATCCAATATTTAAGAGAGTTGGGTTTTAAGGTATTCGAGATTCCTGTTGAACCTATTCCGTATATGAATGAAACTCTACAACGTTTAAAAGAAGAGGGACATGAATTATATTTGCATACAGGAGGAGATGAGGCTAATCAACACAGAAAAATTACCCAGTTAGAATTGACTACATATTTTGAACATCGCATTTTTATTTCGGAACATAAGGATACAACAGCTCTATCCGATATTTTAAAAACCATTAAGGCTGACCCTTATGTAACATGGATGGTTGGAAATTCATTAAGAACGGATATTGTCCCAGCTCTGGAAACGGGTATCCATGCAATATACATTCCAGCAGAAAGTGAATGGAAATATAACCTGGTTGAAGTTAACGTTGAGCATAGCAGTCTTTTTATAACAGTAGATTCACTTCAAGAAGTTCCTGATGTAATTTATAAACGTATCCAAGATCCAATAATGTAAGTGGATAGAAATAACCTTATTTTAAGAGCAAGGTTTAGTATACCCCACCTTTCTTGAAAGTGGAAAGGCTTCTTAACCCGCCGAGTTCCGTAGTTGGAAAATCGGCTTTTTCATTTAAATTTGTGAAGAAATATACTTAAACTAAACTGCCACGTTAGCGGAACAAGAAAAGCGACTGCTCTTATTGAACAATCGCACTCGTTAGTTGAATTGCATTCTCTTTATATTCTCTATTGGAATTCCTGCTTCTATATAACTTCTTATTAATTTCCAATCTTTAGAACTATCTTTTTTAAAGGTCTGGAAAAATAAATTTGCGGTATTTAAACCCTCACCTTGCATGAGAATAGTTGCAGATATTATAACCAACATCTCATCAGCTCTTAATGGAATAATAGAAATTTCATTCAATTCCCATTGGGCGTTATTTTCTTTAACAAACTTAAACCCTTGTTCCCAACCAAGTATTGATTCATCAAACTCAAAATCAACAATCTCTCCTCCGGTAATTTCTCTTCCCTTGTAATTATTTGATATTAAATCACTAATTTCTGTTAATGAGCAAGAACGCCAAGCATCTAAAAAAGTGTCAAGAAATTTTCTAAATTGATTATCCATAATATCCCCCTAAATCTTCTTTTATCATTAATTCTATATTACAAAGTAGTATTCCTTTATTGAACGATCCTGCCCGTTAGTTGGAATCGAGTAGAGGGAGCCTTCCTCCAGTTAAAGAGTTGGTTTGGTCGCTTACTCATTTCGATATTTTGGGGAGGTACTCCTTTCTTTAGTTTAGTCTTGAACCTGTAGGGCTCAGATTTATGAAATTAATTCGAATACTAAAAAATTTTGTATAAAATTTTTCAAACTAGCAAAATTTAATTATTGTTGAAGTTTTATTTCAATTCCAAACAAATTTCATCACCTAGGAGGTATTTTTATGACGCAACAAAACCAACAGCAACAACAAATGCAACAAGCTGTTCAATCTGCTCAACAAGCGCAACAAGCTGCTCAGTCTGCACAACAAGCTGCTCAATCTGCTCAAGCAAGTGCTAACACACAACAACTTCAACAAGCTCAAAAAGCTCAACAAGCTCAACAACAAGTCCAGCAAGCTCAACAAGAAGTCCAACAAGCCCAAGCTACAGCTAAATCGCAACAAAACAATTTGCAATAAACGGAAAAAGGATCTTCTACTCGAAGATCCTTTAATACTGCTCATAATCAAGAAAAACAATTCGTTTTTTTTGTGATTATTAGCGAGAAGTATATCCTGCGTCTACATATTGTAGTGCCTGTTACATAAGAGGATGCATCAGAGGCTAACCAAAGACTGGCTTGGGCGATTTCTCTTGGTTGTCCAAAACGATTGAGTAAACTTATTTGAGGGGCATATTCTTCTTCTGTGAAACCAAATTGTTCTAATGCACCACGAAGCATTGGCGTATCTATTGCACCTGGGGTCACCGAGTTAACACGAATGTTAAGTGGACCATTTTCCATTGCTGCCACTTTTGTCATCCCAACTACACCATGTTTTGCTGCAACATAGGCAATATTATTTGGCTGTGGACGGAATCCACTAACAGATGAAATGTTAATAATAGAGCCACCATGTCGTTGTTTTTGCATTTGTAGTAATTCGTATTTCACACAAAGTGCAGTTCCTGTTAAATCAACTGATCTATTATACTCTATATGTCTAGCTATTTTATTTTTCAATATAAGTCTACTTGTAATCATTTATTGGTCCTTTATCCATTATCACTTCTACCATATTCGAAGACCTAGCTGGAAAGAAGGTTGTGGTGGTTAATGGATCACTAGGGGATTTATATTTAACAAAAAACATCCCAAGCGCTCAGTTAACTAAATTTGAGATGAACACGGAGGCTCTTCAAGCGTTAAAAGATGGGCGTGCAGACGCATACTTGCAAGATAACGTGGTGCTTTACTACTGGGCACGTCAAAATCCAGAGTTCCAAGTACTTCCTGAAAAAATTGAACCTACTCCGTGGGCACCTGCAGTGAAAGAAGGCAATAAGGAATTGAAGGACTGGGTTAACAGTGAATTATCAAAACTAGGTAAAGAACAATATCTACATAAATTGTATGAAGAATATCTAAGAAATGAGTTAGGACCTGAATTAGATCCAGACGACTTCGTTATAGAGAGCAGCAAATAAAGATAAATGAAAATTAAAGAAAGTGCCTGTCACTACCCATAATTTGTTGATATATGTCGACATTATCCGGGTGGTGCTAGGCACTTTTTTTGGAGCCCACTTTGTACTCTGTAAAGGAATTAATACAGAAACTACTAATCTTATGACTATTATTGAGCTATTATTTAAATAACATTTTCCAAATAATCTTTTAATTTTACTGACAATCCGCCATTGCCAAATTTTAATTTTTTCCCTTCTGAAAAATACGAACGAGGTTAGTTTAACAAATCATTAGAGGGTTTTTTCTTAAAGTAACGGATTCTTTAAACAGTTTTTTTAAATTGAGAGTGGGAAATTATTATGTTGTTTCATAATCATAATGGGGAATTTAAAAGTTCGAATGTTAGAAGAAGATAATGTCCTGTTAGCAAAATGGCTCTCAGACCCATCGGTTCTTGAGTTCTATGAAGGTAGGGATAATCCATTTAATTTAGACAAAGTGAATGAAGTTTTTTATCCTCCTGAAGATGAGGAAGTTAGAAGCAACGTTAACCTAGAATATCAGAAAGTGCACTTTTTACATCTGTAAAATGAAAGGAGTAATTGTGGTAAAGTGCTTTTTGAGGAAGTACTCGCTGCCCTTTTAATACAACCTGACTCATTTCACCAAGTGCCACTTTTAATAAAAACTCAGGCACACGGAGCCAATGTGGGCGGTGAAGGACGTCTGATATTGCCCTTCCGAATGATGACATGCGAATTGGATTAGGAGAGGTCACATTCAACGGTCCATCTATTTCGGGTTTAATTATGGCGAAGTAAAGCATCTCAACTGCATCTCGAATGTGAACCCAGGAAATCCATTGCATTCCATTGCCGATTGTCCCCCCAATACCAAATTTATACGGCAGCACCATTAGCGGTAAGGCACCCTTTTGACCAAGAATTATACCGAAGCGTGCGAAGACCGTTCGAATGCCAAATTCTTTGGCCGCAGCCCCTTCATTCTCCCAAAGCCTTACAACTTTTGCTAAAAAATCATTTGCATCACTTTTTGAAGTCTCATTAAACGTCTTGAAGTCTGACATCCCGTAGTAACTTAAACCTGAGGCGTTAACAAGAACTTTGGGCTTGGGATTAAGATGTCCTAGAATTCGGATTACCTCTTTTGTGGCTGTGAGACGACTATTCAAAATAGCCTCCTTTTTACTTTTGGTCCATCGCCCGCCATTGATTGATTCCCCGGCTAAATTGACCATTGCATCCACATCCTCAAGTTCGTTTTCAGGCTGATTATCTTCAGAAAGCCATTCAACATAATGAACGAACTTATCTGTTCTATTAGTATCAGGAAGACGTCGACGTCGTGTTAATATGGTTACCCGATGGCCTTTTTGAGTCAACAGGTGTGTTAAGGCTTGACCCAGAAACCCGGTTCCTCCTGTTAAGACAACATGCAAATTACTCGCCTCCAGCAACTATCTTTTTATGATGGATTAACTTATCGGTTAAATGAGGAAAAGCAGCCATGTTATTCGAGAATGAAATGCTGACCAAGTAAATAAAAGAGTGAGGTCCAGTTAGTGAATAAAATAACGGCCTAAGAGATTGCCAACAAGAAAAATCGGGATCATTAATAGGCTGACGGGAATACTTGCGAAAATTAAATGCCCGTCAATCAGGCCGCGTTCGAAAAAACTGTAATAGGCAATAAGACAGTAAGGGATGAGGAGGAACAGCGCCGTTATGATACCAGGTGTATAGCCTTTAAAAAAGATGGACTGAACAATATGCATGGTCGCCTGCAGAATAAACAAATTGAGAATTGCTGTATATAAGAGAAAGCCCCCTCCGTTCAAGGAGAAATGGGCAGTCATCAATGTGGTGAATGAGATAATCAGCAAAATCCATGTAGCCGAAACAGAAAGTTGGGCAGCGGTCGAACCTAATTTTCGCCTCATTTTTAATGTTAGTTCGATGAAGGGAGATTTTTGAGAACTATATTTGTATTTACTCATGGAAGATTCAATGGCTATGATCTCTTCTAGGTCATGGAAAATAAAGATGATAGGGAACAACCAAATGACTGTATGAAGGTCGAAAAATTGGAGAAATGTTTCAAGCATCTTTTACCTCCTGCTTGTTGGAAAGAATTTGTATTTCACCAAGACTTTGTATGGTTGTAGTTTTGTTCAGTGTATGGGACAGGATGTAAAAATATGCCAGCCTATATGTTTTATTACTCTATCTAGCATCCCTAGCTTCCAACTCGCCCTGTTTTTAACTCCCTTCCGCTAAAGTTTTATAATGCGCCAGGGCCAGTAATGGAAAAACGTATTCATAACAATGATAATTGAGATAAAAGGATCCCGCCATTCCCCTTCCTTTTGGATAGGTCTTTGTCCAATCTTTTTCTTTTCTGTCCACTAAAAAAGCTGCACCGTGTTCAATTTCAGGTGTGACATCAGTCGCGGCCGAGATAAGTGTGTCAAGGGCCCATGCGGTATGAGTACGGGTACTTTCGCGGAGCGGCACATAACAATTATCGATATCACTCTTACAGGATTCTCCCCAACCTCCGTCTTGATTTTGAATGGCTTTTAACCAGTTTACAGCCTTCTGAATGGATGGATGATTAGGGGAAACCCCAACCGCAACCAATCCAGTCACAGCCGCCCATGTGCCATAAATATAGACGCCCCAGCGCCCCACCCAAGAACCATCCGAATTTTGATTCTTTAACAGCCAACGAATCCCACGTTTCACCCTAGGATGGTGAAAATCCAAATGGGTATAGTTCCCAAAAAACTCTAATGTCCTTCCTGTTAAATCAACCGTTGACGGATCAATCAACAAATCTTTTCCGCCCTCAATCGGTAACAGGTTTAATATTTTCTTGTTCACGTTCTTTTCGAATGCTGCCCAGCCACCGTCATTGTTTTGTATGGAAATGAGCCAGTTGATTCCCCGATCCCAAGCCTGCCGACGCTCTGCCTGTTCGATAGCCAAAGTTCGAATCGCTCTTAGTGCTGCCGTTGTGTCGTCAATATCAGGATGGATTGTATTCATGTCAGCAAAGCCCCAGCCTCCAGGCAACAGGTTCGGTTCATGAATGACCCAATCCCCGTATTTGATATGTTGACGGGAGAGGATATATTGGTTTGCCTTCTGGACGGTATCCGCTGAATAGAGGACACCGGATTCTTGCAGAGCATAACTAATTAACGTCGTGTTCCATACCGTAGCCGTCGTATATTGGCAGTGAAGTTCTCCGTCAATATGGCAGGTCATCGCTTTTAATCCTTGCACGGCACGAGTAATCACCGGATGTGTAGTTGGATACCCCCTCGCCAGTAAGGCATAAATCATGAGAGAAGTCGTGCTGAAATAATTTAAATAGGTGCCGTCCGGTTCTATTCGGTCTAGCATATATTTTTCTGCACGAGATAATGTCAATTCGCGAAGGTTTCCATGGAATTTCAGACTCTGTATCCCTTGTTTAATCAGATTGATCACTGAGCGGGCCTCTTCTGCCTGATCCTCTGAAAAAAAACGAATATTTTTTTTTTGAAATAAATCGGAGAGATTGGGCGATCGAGGCGTTCTCTTACGAAAATTCGTATTGGCGAGAATCAAAAAAGGGATAATGTTCGCTCTTCCGTACACGGAGAGGTCAAAAAGATTGATGGGAAAGGAGTCTGGTAAAAGCATCACTTCAATATTAATAGGGAAGTGCGGCCACTCACATTGTCCTGTTATGGCCAACATGATTTTCAAAAACATATGGACTTCCGTAGCCCCTCCATTGGCCATAATAAACCGTCTGGCTGCCTGGATTTCCTGGTCTTTTCGATCGCGGTAACCAGAATAAAGAAGGGCATAATAAGCTTCCACTGTGGCTGTCAGATTTCCTTTTTCTTCGTCATGAAACAGCTTCCATGACCCATCTTCCTGCTGTTTTCCTGCAATTCGTTTCACCAATTCTTTTATGAATTCCTCATCATCTATCTCCAATGTCCTTAATAGGATAATCATACTGCAGTCTGTTGCAATTCCGGTCTCGAAGGGATATTGCCAGGACCCGTCAGCTGATTGGTCCTTAATGAGCTGATCGGTGATTCGGTTGATTTCCGCATTTACCCGATCCATCATGATACCCACCCACTTTCAAAAACTCACTATGTATTCATATTCATCTAGCAATATGAATATTCATTTATTTAATGAGTAAAAAAATCAAAACAATTAGTCACAATTTTAATAAGAAAAGGAGCACAAATTTCGCGCTCCTTTTAAACTTTCTTTTTTTTTGACGTGCAATCCCATATGTTCAAATTACTTTTGCGTGCTGGTAGATTTTTTGAAGCCATTTTTGCCGAGTTTTATAGGTAGAATGTTTAACAGACGTTAATCGAGTTCTTTTGATATTTTTAATGCCGCAGAACTTTAAAATGTAATCTCTTACAACAATCCATTCGACATTTTTTCTAAACAATCGAATAAATAAAGAGGGAGCATCGATGGTGTAAATAACCCATGCCGATTTATTCTTCAATAACCCTTTCGGAAATGCTCCTTTGTGTTGATACGCAAATCCGGAAACAAACACGCGATCAAAAAAGCCTTTTAAAATGGCTGGTACACCATACCACCAAATCGGGTAAATGAAAATTAACTGGTCAGCCTGCTCAATTTTTTTTCGATACTTTTCAGTATATGGATCATGGATTAAATCCCTTGGTTTATGCTGATTATCGATGACTAAAACAGGATCAAATTTCTCCGCGTATAAATCAATTAATTCAAATTTCCGTTTGGCTTCCTTTAACCCTTTCATAACGTTCTCTAATATCGCATGATTAAGGCTATCCTTATTTGAGTGGGCATAAATAATTAAGGTAGTCATATGGTCCCTCCATTAATAGATAATGAATTTCCCCTGGGCCAATACTGGCGGTTTTAGACATATCATATTCTAAGTAAATCGCTAAGTTTACATCCTTTGGCATTTTATGTTAACTTGTTGACGACTGCTTCTTACTTCTGACTCTCTTTCCGCGACTTTTAGAGCATGATTCTTATGATCTTGTTGAATCCGTTGAAATTCCCTTTTTAACTCTGGGTCGGTTAATTTTTGTACACATTTTCAGGGCTATTTATAGACTCTTTTTTTATTTTTGGGACAAACATCCACACTCGGAGACAAAACCATTCATAGTTTATCTAAATGAGTAGAAAAGAGAGGAGAAGAATTCATTGGTGGGGAATGATAATAAACAAAAACAAAAGCCAAATGAAGAAAAAATTGTGGAAGAACAAATCATCCCTTTAGAAAAATACAATTTAGTTCACAATTGGCAACTCATAATGCAATTCAATTTTGCTTTATTTAAAAACAATGATGAATTTGTAATTATTAATAATAATGATGAATATATAGCTCGTTTTAGCATTACCGATGTAGGGGTAATCGAACTAAAAAAAACCTCATCTGAATTACCTCCGAAGATTGATTTTAAGAATAAAATGATTAGGATACCTAATTATTACAGAGCACGGTGAGTAATGAGTATTTATAATATAAAGGTTATTTCGGGGGAATAAGCTGATATAAGAGGGCTTTACAATATCACATCAAACGCCCAACTTGCAGCTATTGCCTTTTTAATTCGAAAAATAGCTATAAGTAATCAGGATTGTGTCATTTTTCTTCATGAAAAGATTAAAAAAACTCTCGAAGATATGGAGAGAGAAGGAGTGGATATTGTATTCTCGTCCTTTTTCCCTGGCTTCGAAAGATGGCTTGAATTACCTAGAATAAATGAAGTATTATCTGTTATAAACCGAATGAAATATTTGAATTTTATTCAGCTTGAGCCCTCTGAACACCTCTAATTACGACATAAATATTGATTATCTTGATAATCAAATAGTTAAGTTAATAAGTGAAAAGAAGTAGTTACATTGAACAAGTTTAAAAATTCAAAAAGGATACTGAAGATGTTAAAGCACCACAAAGAGTTGAAACTGTAAATAAACAAAGGTAAATTACAAGAGCAATACAATAGGTGGTCGGAAACGTATTATATCCTATATATTCAGCAATCGGGCGCGATTGTGGAATAAGTGTCACTTTTCTTATTAAACTAACGGGTGATTTAAAACAATAAAGAAAAAAATTAAAGAGCCAAAAATATGCAAGTTTTTATGCACTACTTGCGCATTTTGGCTCTTTTTGCGTTTATAAGAGATATTGCAGTATTTAGCATTATTTAATTGCCAAATAAAGGGATTGATGCGGGGGAATATACCAATGCATTTTATAGGGACGTATTAGTGAAACATTGCGTTTGATGCTGTCACACCTCGAAGTGCCAGGTTTCATTGGGCCGGACCTTCCATTTCTTTAGATAAGATAACCACGATTTTTGGTGATTTCACCAGGGGACACCGCATATAAAAGTTTACAATAGATTGAATTTTTAGTAGGCTTTTAAAGTAGATAGGAAGTCAATTGGGAGGATTAGTTCATGAATGATAAGTCAAGCAAAAGCGGCAGCGTAGAGAAAGCTCTTGAAATATTAGAGTGCTTTGACCGAAAGAATCCATTTTTAACTCTTGACGCAATTTCGGAACGTACGGGATTTTCTCGCTCTACGGCATTTCGAATGATCTGTTCGCTTGAGAAATTTGGCTATATCAAAAGAAAACAAACAAGCGGTGAAGTACAATTTTCACTTGGTTGGGGCTTTATTGAAAAAGGCCATCTTGTCGTAGAACAAATGGATCTTCGTGAGGCAGCGCGCGAACACATGATGGACCTTCGTGACGAGACGGGGCTTTCCGTTCAGCTTGCAATTAGAGATGGTCTGGATGCAGTCTATATAGATAAAATAGAGTCATTGAAACCGATTCGGGTTTACCCGGAGATTGGAAGAAGGGCTCCCTTGTATGCGGCAGCTTGTCCTAGAGTGCTATTGGCCTTCCTCCCTGAAAATGAACAAACTAAACTGCTAAGCAAATTTGCCTATCGGCCGATTACCGAAAAAACTATGAATAGTATAGAACAGATTCAACAACAACTTCAAACGATTAAAGAAAAGGGATATGAGATTAGCAAGGGCGAGTTGCATGAAGGCACTATAGCCATCGCAGTGCCAGTCTTCGACCATTATTATTCTGCTGTAGCATCTCTTAGTGTAATTGGTTTGGAAAATGACTTTAGCGAGGGAAGTATACAGCAGATTATTGAAGCATTAAATAGGTGCTCGGCAAATATCTCGTTTAAATTAAAGGGAATGTAGACCCATTGGATATCTGTTTTCCAATCTTTAAGAATTGGAAAACAGATATCCTTTTTATTTTGAATTTTAATTTACATAATATTTCTAATGTTCTATAATGTTAATATTCGGAATAGTCATTTCAACTAATGAAATGGATGGTTTTTAATACATTTTTATAAAGGGGGAGTTTGCTTGGAGAAACAGAAGCTAAACAGAACGCTATCTTTTTGGGATCTCTATTCTTTAGGTGTTGCCGCTCTGATAGGAACGGGGATTTTCGTTTTGACCGGAGTCGCAGCAGAACCAGCGGGTCCGGGTTTATTTCTTAGTTTTATCATTGCGGGTGCTATTGCTACATTTACGGCGTTATCGTACGCTGAGCTGTCCTCGATGTTTCCGAGTGCGGGAGCTAGCTACGAGTATTGCCGACAGGCCTTCTCCACATTAGGTAAGGGAGTAGGCGATCTTGTAAGTTCGGTAATTGGTTGGACTCTTTTGACTCAATATGTTGCAGTAGGGGCTGCCGTTTGGCTTGGTTTTGGGTTGTATGCTCGTTTCTTTGTCCCCAATCTTTCTGTAACCGTATGGGCATGTATTCTCGGAGTTCTTACGATTGCGCTTTTATATCGAGGAATTGCCATTTCCAAAGGGGTTATCAATCTCCTTGTTGTTTTTAAGGTGTTTGCTCTGATTTTGTTCATTGTTCTTGGGTTTATGCATCCTCAGCTGCCTGCACCGATTCATCAACAGCCATTTTTGCCGCATGGAATCGCTGGATTAATAGCAGCTGCTGCGATCATTGCCTTTGGACAAATTCATATTGATGCCATCACAACCGTTGCAGAAGAAGCAAAAAGTCCATATCGCGACGTACCGCGTGCTACAGTTTGGGCCATTTTTACTGTGGTAATCCTCTATGCTTTAGTCGGTTGGGTATCCGTTACACTTGTCCCAACAGATGTTCTTCCAACATTAAAGGCACCATTGGCTTCTGCTTTAGAGGTAGTGACCTCTGGCTGGGCTTCAAGTTTTGTTGCCGCAGCTGGGGTGGCAGCTACGATCACATCTGGATTAGGCTGTATGATCGGTGGACCAAGGGTTGGATGGGCCATGGCAAGACGGGGACAAATTTGGTCATTTTTTGGAAAAATACATCCAAAGTTTAAATCGCCAAGTACAGCCACCCTCGTAACTGGTATCTTTGCCCTATTGCTAACGCTTACCGGAAATTTAGGACTGGTTGCTTCAGCAGGTGTCTTTACGGCATTGGTTGTCTTTATAGGAGTCAACGTATCCGTCATTATCCTTCGATTCAAAAGAAGAGATGTGAAACGGCCTTTCCAGGTCCCCTTTGGTATCCTTATCCCTGTACTAGGGATTGTGGGAACCTTGATTGAAATGTACTATCTCAAACCACAGGCGATTCTCTGGGGGAGTATTTGGCTGTTAACCGGGGTTGGAGTTTACTTCATTTTCCGTGGAAAGAAAGAGGAAATGACTGAAGATGAGGCAAAGGCCCAAGAAGCTTAAATTAATAGACTAACTAAGGAAAGAAGAGGATGATCAATGAAAAGTGTATGGTTGCAGGAAAATAAATGGGAAGATGTTGAACATTATTTAGAAAATAAAAAGACAATTCTTGTTCCTTTCGGTAGTGTAGAACAGCATGCTAAGCATTTGCCTATGGGGACCGATTCCTTAGTGGCGATTAAGGTAGCAGAAGATGCAGCTGCTCAAACAGGAACATTAGTGGCTCCCCCTACTTGGGTAGGATGGGCACCGCACCACATGGCCTTTCCGGGAACGATTACCCTTCGTCCAGAAACACTTACGAATGTAGCGATGGATATTATTCAAAGCTTGGTTTATCACGGATTTGAAAAAATTATCTTGATAAATGGCCACAGAGAAGCGAACCTTCCGCCGCTCAAAATTGCCGTTACGAAACTAAGAAATCGAACTGGTGCTTTTATTGCCATTGCCGACCCTTTTTATATTGCCGAGCAGGTGGGAAGAAGAATTCGTCTGTCCGAAGCAGGTGGAATCGGTCATGCTGCCGAAATGGAAACTTCGCATATGTACTATATACACCCGGAACTATGTGAAGAGGAAAATGCAGTAAAGAATGTTCATCAGAAACATCCGTTCCTTCAGCATGACCCTTATTCAGGAGGAGATCGTGTCTTTGTTCCTAGTGATGTTGCAGCATACCGTGAAGGCTCCATGAATATAGGTGTAGTTGGGGATCCTACTGTTTCTACTAAAGAAAACGGAGAAATCTACCACCATGAGCTTGTTGGAAATATCGTAAACTTTATTCAATATTGTGAGGAAGAGGTACAAGTTACACTTCGTAACCAAGAGATTCCTTTATGATGTCTGTCACGCCCGACTAGGTAAGAATTATCTTTATTAAGCAGCGGGTATTATATCTCAAAAAAGTATAGTCTTCTCATTTCGAGAAGACTATTTTTCTTGGATTAATTGCTCAACTGCTGGAACATCCGCCGGTGCCCACTTGAGCGAATCTAAGTTTTGTCTTTTTAACCAGATCAACTTTGAATGCTCACTTGGCGTTGGTGTTCCTTTAACTACTCTACATTTAATTGAGATCAAACTTAATAATAAATGTGTCGTATTCATGGGTGTTGTCATTAAAAACTTCATTAAATGTCTCAATTTTACAGCCCAACTCTTCAGCAATTTCCCTTTTTAGTGCTGAATAAATGTCCTCATTTGCTTCCACTTTTCCACCAGGAAACTCCCACATGTTTGGAAGCGACATTTCTGGAGATCTAAGTGCACATAGAATTTCTTGCTGGTCGTTTTCAATAATGGCCGCAACCACTTTTACAAGCCTTTTCAAGATAAGCCTCCTATACTATACATTTCACTAGCTATTATGGCTCCACTTTTGGTGGATAGATGCTGCATTGGTCATTTTTTGTTTATTTTTTTTCGAAAAATTGACTTTAATCAAAATCCTAATAATATCTTCGAATCACTTTTTAAAAACAAGCTGTTTAAATACTAATATATATACGAAATTTTAAATTGTGCTTATTCAACAAACGGGCCATTTAATCGAATAAGGATTATTTAGAATTGGAACCGTTATCCATCAAGTGGGTTAGTCCAGTTTACGCAAGCTCAATTTTGATGTATCATGAATAAGAGGTTGTCCAAATTTTTCCAAAGGAGCTGTTGAATGATGTCAATTAGTTTGAACCCGTATTTGATTTTTGACGGTAACACGAGAGAAGCGATCCATTTTTACGAGAAAGCGCTTGGCGGGAAAGTGATGGGTATCATGACGTTCGGAGATATGCCGGCGGACCCGAATCATCCGTTGACGGATGACATGAAGGATCGCGTTATGCATGCACACTTGAAAGTCGGCGACGCGGATCTCATGTTCACCGATACGTTCGCAGGCATGCCTTATCAGCCAGGCGATACGATTCAGATTGCCATCCATCCCAAAGAAGAGGCTAGAGCTAGAGAAATCTTCGCCGCTTTGGAAGACGGCGGACAAGTCATTATGCCTCTTCAGAAGACGGATTGGAGCCCCTTGTACGGGCAAGTAAAGGACAAGTTCGGCGTTACTTTCCAAGTGAATGTCCCAGGAGAGCAACCGCAGTAATAGCAAACATACTTCCGTTTCACCAACAAACAAAGCCTCCTGTTCGCGAATGGACAGGAGGCTTACTCAGTTGCAATTACAATGGTTGTGTGGCTAATGAGTAAATCATACGAGACCAAGTTTCTTCAATAATCGGGCGCTTTTCTTGAATAAGAAGGCGCCTTTTTGTATTCTACTGGATTCTGAAACTACCGTAAAAAGGGATTGGAGCTTGGTTTAAGGAAACGCACGTAATCTGACGCAATTAAGGCGGTTAATCCCATAATCCCGTGCTGCATCCCGATACACCGCACTTATCGGTTGGGGGATCATGTTAAGCACCCGATCAGATAAATAGACGGAAAAATTCCGCTTAATTAGTAAGTAAAATCAAAAATAGCTTAAATAGACGGAGAAATTCCGCCTATTGACTCGTAAAACGTGAAAATGGAGGATTTTGCTTTGAATAATCGGAAAACCTTCCCTTAATTACCCCGAAAAGAGCTCCATTCTGCATTTAACGGAAAAATCTCCGCTTATTTTACTTTCGATAGTTACTAGGTAAAACGGAGGGAAAAAATGTGTAAACATCCATTGATCGTGAATACAGAATGGTTAGCGGAGCGGTTGGAAGATCCAAATTTACCTGGAATGCGCTTTTTCTCAATATGCTTGGTCAAAAAAACGTAGCCGTATTGACGGATCGATGAATGAGTGGACAAGTAATCCTGACTGTCCGTTGATTACCGTCAGCTAAATCTGAAATGTTAGGATGAGAAAATATATAAAGTGCCAGTCACTACCCGTAATTTGTTGACTTTTGGTCGACATTATTCGGGTGGTGCCAGGCACTTTTTTAATGACCTTTTTTTGTTCCAATCAAGTCTTTATAGAAATTACGTTTTTGCTATATTTCAATAAATTTTATTGAGTACTACTCGTGAACTATAAAAAAATATTTTTCGAAAATTCTACCGATTAAAAAAAAATGCTTATAACAACTGAAAATAAAGAGGATTTTCTTCTAATTATGGGAAAAAACACATTAAATTGGTGAGGGTAAAACTTTTCATAATAGTTTGACAATAATTCTTATTCTAATTTATGTTAAAAGTATCATAAAAAATATGAAAATAGTGAAAACAAAGTGAGGGATTAAAGCAATGGAGGAAAATAGTCCGATTTTGACGGAAATGCATGATGGAGTATATGTGATTATTCTGAATAGACCCAAACAAAAAAATGCATTTAATAAATTAATGATAGATCAATGGGTTGAAGCCTTAGAGAACGCTAAAAGGAATGAAGACATTAAAGTCATTTTAATTACCGGAAATGAAAGCGCCTTCTGTTCGGGCGGAGACCTAAATGACATGAAAGCCGACTTATCGCCTGCGGAAACGAAGGACTATTTATGGCGAAACGTTCATCGAGTGGCGCTAACGATACATGATATTGATAAGCCGATCATTTGTGCCATTAATGGGATAGCTGTTGGTGCTGGGCTTGATATGGCCCTTATGGCAGATATAAGAATCATGGCGGAGACGGCTAAAGTATCTGAGGGGTATATAAATGTCGGTTTAATACCAGGAGATGGCGGAGCCTATTATTTGCCAAGAATTGTAGGATACTCCAAAGCCCTGGAACTCTTATGGTCAGGTGATTTTATCTCTGCAAGTGAAGCAAAAGAGATAGGATTAGTGAACATGGTGTATCCATCTGAAACATTTTTCGAAAAATCACTAGAATATGCTAAAAGAATAGCTGCTAAACCTCAAATTGCTGTGCGGCTGATAAAAAGAACGGTGAAGCAATCCATTAAATCAGACTTATCCAGTTCCCTAGATTTAGTATCTTCCCATTTTGCTATTGTTAAGTCTTCGGAAGATCACAAAGAAGCCGTAAATGCATTTCTACAAAAAAGAAAACCTATTTTTACCGGAAAATAAAGGAGGATTCACTTGGTAAGCATCGCTGAATTTAATACCCAATCTGACATTAGAGAACTAAGATCAGCAGTGAGAGAATTTATAAAAGAAGAAAAATTGAATGGAACGTTTACTGTTAGGTGTGATGCAAGTATTTCTGGTTTTTCACCAGAGTTTAGCAAAAAGTTGGCTAAAAAAGGTTGGATTGGGATGACGATTCCCAAAAAATATGGTGGTCAGGAGAAAAGCAATTTAGAGAGATATGTTGTTTTAGAAGAAATTTTATCAAAAGGTGCACCGGTTTCTGCCCACTGGGTAGCAGATAGACAAACAGCACCCTTGTTGCTAAAGTTTGGAACGGAAGAACAAAAAATAAAATATTTACCATCCATTTGCAAGGGAGAATTATATTTTGCTATCGGTTTAAGTGAACCAAACTCAGGAAGTGATTTGGCATCAATATCCACAAAAGCCGAAGACAAAGGAGATTATTGGCTTTTAAATGGAAGTAAGATTTGGACAACAGGTGCACACCATGCACACTTTATTCTTGTACTATGTAGGACTTCCCCCAAGAATGAAAAGAACAAATATGAAGGTATGAGTCAAATTATAGTGGATTTGAAGTCACCAGGCGTAACCATCAGACCTGTCCATCTAATGACGGGGGAGCATGAATTTAATGAAGTATTTTTTGAAGATGTAAAAGTGCCAAAAGAGAATTTAGTTGGGGTTGCGGGAAATGGCTGGCAACAAGGATTAACAGAATTAGCATTTGAAAGAAGTGGTCCCGAGAGATTCCTTAGCACGTATCCATTACTAGAAGAATTAATCGAGATCGTAAAATCTGAAGGGAATGTGCAGTCTGATTTACAAGACTTAGGCTCTTGTATTGCCAGTTTAGTAACTTTGCGAAAAATGTCCTTAGAGGTCGCGTCTTTATTGGAACAAAAAAAGACACCAAACACAGAAGCCGCAATGGTAAAAGATCTCGGAACCCAGCTAGAAAACCGAATTATTCACACAGCTAGAAATACTGCATCCATCTACCCTTCATTAGATTCAGATAAAAGAATCGAGGTTTATGCTGCACAATCTATTTTACATTCTCCAGGATTTACCCTAAGAGGTGGAACGACAGAAATTTTAAGAACGATTATTTCTAAAGGGGTGATGAATAATGGATGAAATGGAATTAATATTGAAAGAATCTTTTGAAAAGATCCTTGAAGACTTTTGTGATAATGATTTACTTAAGGAATCTGAAAGCAATGGAGTCCCCACTCAATTATTAGAGACGTTAGAGGAATTTGGAGTTTATTTGATTGGAATAGATGAAGCTGAAGGGGGAAGTGGATTTGAGAAAAAGCATGGGCTGGAATTAGCTATTATCGCTGGTAACTATGCTCTCCCCATCCCATTTACCGCTTTACTATTTCGTAATTGGATAGCTTATCAGGAAAAACTAGATTCAAAGAGCCACCTTTCTTGTGGACCGTTTGACCAAAGAATAAAAATCAACTCGGAAGAGGAGTATTTGGCTAACGGTAAGATTGAAAATATATATGGATATACAAAAGGGAACGATGTTTTAGTAATAGGAACCAATGAACGCGGGGAAGAAAATTTAGTTTTGCTGGACGCTAGTCAATTAGATTTTAAAATAAAACACAATTTAGCTAATGAACCAGTCTATTCGTTTGAGCTAATCAATCATTCACCCAAACTAGTTAAATTAATTAATCCATCAGTGGTTAACTATTATTTTTCATTGCAACTGTTACTTAACTTAGCTGTTGCTACTGGTGCATTAAAGAAAATAGTTGAATTAACAATTGAACATGGAAATACTAGAATTCAATTTGGAAAGCCGATTAGCAGCTTTCAAATGAATAAAAATAATCTTTCTATTATGGCAGAATCGGTAAAACAGGCAGAAATCATGACACGTACTTGTATTGAATCTCTCAAGGATGAAATGGATCAACAATATTATTTAGAGTTGATGGTTGCAAAATTAAAAGTTTGCGAGGCAATAAGCACAGCTACAGCAATTGCCCACCAGATTCATGCAGCTATGGGGTTTACACAGGAACACATACTCCACTACTACACAAGAAAATTATGGTCCCTAAGAGACGAATATCAATCTGAATCGTACTGGTCGCAAGAAATCAGTCGTTTTGTCTTAGCTGAAGAAAAAGGCTTATGGGAGATTATAACTCAATAAAGGTGGTAAAAGCATGAAGAAGGCATTAGAAGGACTGGTTGTCTTAGACTTAAGCCAAGTATATCAGGGACCGTACTGTACACTACAACTAGCTTACCACGGAGCGAAAGTAATAAAAGTTGAGAGTCCAAAGGGAGATATTTTACGAGAAAGACATGAAAGCAAAGTTCCCCATGAATTTTTAATGTTCAACACAAATAAATACGGTGTTACCTTAGATTTGAAAAGTAAAGACGGAAAAAAAGCATTTTTGAAACTAGTGGAACAAGCAGATATTTTAGTAGAAAACTTTACCCCAGGTGTCATGAAGCGATTAGAGTTGGATTATGACGAAGTCTTAAAAAAGAGGAACCCAAGGCTCATCTATGCGACAGCAACGGCTTATGGCCTAACAGGCCCTTATCAAAATTTCCCAGGAATGGATTTAACGGTGCAAGCCATTGGAGGAGTGATGAGCTCTACAGGTTATCCGGAAATGCCTCCGGTTAAAGCAGGACCTGCTATTGCTGATTTGTTAGGCGGAACGCATTTATTAGCAGGCATTGGTTTAGCTCTTTATCAAAGAGAAAGGACTGGAGAAGGGCAAAAAGTAGAAGTATCAATGCATGACGCTCTTTATCCGACATTAGCTTCTCCTCTAGCTGCATTGTATGATGGGGATCCTGACAATTATTGTGAAAGAACAGGGAATAAGCATAGTGGGTTAAGGTCAGCACCATACAATGTCTATCCTTCCAAAGATGGATTTGTTGCTATTATATGTGCAACCGAGCGACATTGGCAGTTACTCGTTGACATATTAGAACAACAACATCTACTTGAAAAAGAAGAGTTTAAAAATACAATCAGCCGGGCAGCACATATGGATGAGGTTGACCAATTTGTCACTGAATGGACAAAGAATATCAATAAATGGGAAATTGTTGAAATATTAACTGAAAAAGGGGTACCGGCAGCACCGGTACTGACGATTAAAGAAGTTGCAAATGATCGCCACTTAATAGAGAGAAACATGATTGTAGAAATCAATCATCCTACAAAAGGTAAAGTGAAAGTTCCGGGTTCAACAATAAAACTTTCAAGATCTATCGTTGATAACTATCAACCAGCTCCATTCCTAGGGCAACACAACGAAGAAATCTTTGAAAATATGATAAAGAAAGAGGAGGAAAGAATATGAGTACAACCACTTCAACCATTTCAACTCGCTATGTTAATACAGAAAATTTTAAAACCTATGTGAATGAATCAGGGGCTGAAAATAAGAATAAAGTAATTTTTATTCACGGTTCTGGTCCAGGAGTCACAGCTCTTGCGAATTGGAGTTATGTTTTAGACAGTTGTCAAGAACAGTTCCATTGCATTGCTCCAGATCTATTTGGCTTTGCCAACAGCAGTCATCCGGTTGAGCCTCCGAAGACTAGGCAAGAATGGCTCGATTTATGGGTGAAGCAAATAATTGAATTAATGGATGAAATGAAAATTGAAAAAGCAAACATTGTCGGAAATTCTTTAGGTTGTTCGATTGCATTGGAATTATTAATGGAGCATCCTTATCGATTTGATCGAGTAATTTTGATGGGCCCCGGTGGGACTCCAGTAACAAAAATGAGCATTGAATTGGCAAGGGCACGAAATTTCTATCAAGCTCCCACTCCTAAAAAGTTAAGACAAATTATGGAATGGTTTGTCTATGATGTAGAGAAAATGACCCCAATTATTGATTCGTTTATTGATGAGCGTTTTGAAATCGCTTTAAAAGAGGAAGTGAAAAAGTCAAATAATGCCTTCTTTAGCACAGCACCATTACCTGTGCCACCAACAGCATTGAAAAGAATCAAACATGAAATTCTCTTAATTCATGGTAAAGAGGACAATGTTTGTTCCATCGATTCTAGCTACTATCTGTTGGATCATTTACCAAATGCTCATTTATTTGTCTTAGGGCAATGCGGTCACTGGGCACAGTTGGAACATAAAGAAACATTTAATAAGCTTGTGATGGAGTACTTTAATAAAACAATTTAATAGGGGTGGAGTTTAAATGAAAAATAAATTGTTGATATTCATGATTGTGCTAGCACTAGTCACGATGGTTGGTTGTAGTTCATCCTCTTCAAATGGCACTACGAAGAAAGAAAGTGAAACGAACAAAAGCACAAAAGGTAACGTGGAAGAAGTATCCTTTAAATTTGCCCATGGATATCCAGTAGAACAGCATACCCATAAGGGTTTTGAGAAATTAAAAGAATTAGTGAGCAAAAAGAGCGGTGGGAAAATTAAGATCAGTATTTATCCCTCTGGACAACTTTACAATGATATAGGGATAGTAGATGCGATCTCTTCAGGACAAATCGAAGCTGGCGCAACAACGTTTGAAATGTTAACATCTTTAGTTCCAAGTGCCGAGCTTATTGTATTGCCTGTATTTGATGATTACGAACACCTTCACAGATCATTGGATAACGGTGTACGTAAAATTTTTGAAGATGAATTTGCTAAAGCCAACCTTTACCCCATTATTTGGGGAGACTTTGGAATGGCGTATTATGCATCGAAAGATACTCCACTGAAAACTCCTAATGATTTTAAGGGTAAAAAGGTGAGAACAACAAGTCCGCTTATGTCCAAATTTGTAGAAGCAGCTGGTGGTACCCCAATCACGATGCCAGGGGCAGAGGTCGTTCAGGCATTACAAAGAGGAACGATTGATGCAGGTTTGTCAGCGCCAGTTGCCTTCATTGCCCAACAATATTATGAAGTGACTAAATATTATACAGGACCGCAAAACGCCGGGATTTCCATTTCACTAGTGAATTTAGATTGGTGGAATTCTCTTCCTGAAGAAACACGAAACATCATATTAGAATCTTCTAAAGAGGTAGAAGGATGGATGTCCAAGGAAGTCCAAAAACAACAGGAGGCAAATGCAAAGACTCTAAGTGAAAAAGGAATGAAGTTTGTAGAAGTAGATAAGAAATCATTCAAACCAGTAGAGGACAAGGTTCTCGAAGATTTCTATCAAACTACGGGAGATGTAGGAAAGAAAATAATGGACATTATCAATTCTTCAAGAAATTAAAAGGGTGATGATATGAAAATAGTAAAAATGATTACCTATATAATAGGTAAAATATTGGAAGTTGCCGGTATTATTGCCGGCCTCCTTATTTTTTTAATCGCTGCTATGGTTTTAATAAGTGTAGCAGGTAGAAATATCATGATCCCCATTCATTGGGTTGAACCAATTTCTGTATACTTTTTTATTGCTGCTTCCTACATGGCAGCTGCCTTCGCGATGTATAATGTAGAACATATTAAAATCGATATTCTCACAAATTGGTTTTCTAGGAAAACCAATAAGGTATTAGAAACTTTCATGATGATCGTTTCATTAGTTTTCTTTATTTTTTTAACGAAGCACAGTTGGGTCATGATGCATAGTTCGTATGTGAAACATGCAAAGGACTTATCAATCATTCAAGTTCCGATTTGGATCCCTCAGAGTTCTTTAGTAATAGGCAGTGTCCTTCTATGTTTAGCTATTATTAGACATTTGCTGCTTTTATTTCTTAAAGACCAACATGAGGCGGCAAATGAAACTCAAGTACTGGGTTAGGGGGGTTGTGTTTGGATTACGTAATCATTTTAGGGATATTAATGATAATTATCCTTTTAGGAATGCCTGTTGCATTCGCATTAATCATGGTAAGTGCTGGAGTATTAATGGTTTACTTAGACCCTCTTGTAGCAAATTTACAAGTACCACAACTACTCTTTAATTCTCTTAATAATAGTATTTTAATAGCAATTCCATTATTTGTTCTAACTGGACAAATATTGTTAAAAAGTGGAATCGGAACAAGGGCCTTTGATGCGGCAAATAAATGGTTTGGACATTTGCCAGGAGGTTTGGCTATTGCAAGTGTATTGACGTGTGCATTTTTTGCCTCATTAACGGGGTCCAGTATTGCAACGGTAGTGACCATTGGATATATCGCCTCTAGTGAAATGATAAAAAATGGGTATCCTAAAAGACTGGCATACGGGATTATTGCCGCAGCTGGTACATTGGGGATTTTAATCCCTCCCAGCGGCCCGATGATTTTATATGGGGCAATGACGAATGTATCGATAACAGATTTATTTATGGCTGGAATCATCCCAGGTATCATCTTGGTGATTATCTTTATCGTATATGTGATCGTTGTATATGGGAAAAAGCTGAAAAGAGGCGAAAAAGCGAGCAAAAAGGAAAGGATGGCAGCTTTAAAAGAAGTCAGCTGGCTATTCCTATTACCGGTGATTATTATTTTGGGGATATATTCGGGGATCTTTACAGTTACCGAATCGGCAGCAGTTGCCTGTATTGTCTCATTGCTGTTAGCCTTGTTTGTTTACAAAGGAATAAATCTAAAAGGATTATTTGAATCTCTTAAAGAGACAGCTTCCAATGTCGGGATGATTGCGTTTATATTAGCCGCAGCTTTACTATTTGGATTTGCCATTACGGCGATTGAATTACCGCAAGCGATTCAGCTAGGGCTAGAGTCACTAAATATGAATAAGTGGACATTATTATTATTGATTTTTGTTATCTTTGTTATTTTAGGAATGTTTATGGATGTAATATCGATCCTATTAATCATGGTTCCAATTCTACATCCAATTTTAGTCAGCTATGGCGTTGATTTGCTATGGTTCGGTATTTTTACGATTATCGCTTTAGAAATGTCGGCCATAACACCGCCAATAGGGCTGAACCTGTTTGTCATGATGCAAATTTCAGAGAAACAAGGAACTCCTTTGAACCTTATAAAGATGTCCTATGCAGCTGCTCCGTATTTGTGTTTAATGATATTATTGATTGCCATCATTACCCTTGTGCCACAATTTGTTTCTTATCTTCCTCATGCGATGAAATAGCTTTGTCAATCTAAAAAAGTGCCATCGAGATTTGGTATGGAATCCAGTCTTGATAGCACTTTTTTCAATATTGAAATCCTTTGGCACTAGTTTGCTAAGGTTCTCACTTAAGATTCTATTTTTATTTTATCAATAAGTATCATACTTTCAATTAATAATAGTAAGTAAGCAGAATTGCGGAAATCCTTTAAACTTTTACCTATTATTTCTTCAATTTTTCTGATCCGATACTGAATCCCTCCAATTGATAACGATAAATCATGCATGGTCTTTTCTAATTTCCCATTGTTTTTTAAATAGATATATAACGTATTTAATAATTCTTTATTTTTGTCATCATTGGAGGTATAAAGAATTTTTAGTTCTTTTTTGGCTAATTCCATTAGCTGTTCATAGTTATAAGTATTCACGATGGAACCAATAAAGCCTAAATCATCGTGAAGTATAATATTTTCATGAAATGGAGAACGAACAGAGTTTGCAGCTTGTAACAAGTACGTATCAATGTCGAGTAAATCTTCAAATTTATTGCTAACACCAATCTTAAAGGTGTAATCTGGAAACGACTTTTGCACCTTTGTGATCATTCTTTTCATGATTTGTTTTAAATTAGAAGTTTTAATTGGAGATCCGATTAAAATCACACAATGATCGTTATACCTGGATACAACGACAATGAGGTCCTCACTTTCACACTGCTTAGCTAATTCAAGACAAATAGGATATAAATCGGTCGTATTCTCCTTGTATCCCTTCTGATTAACATTCACCAGAGCCACATAGAATGGACCTACTAGCGGCTGTTTCAGATACTTGAATTTCTGCTTTATATCGTCTATGGAGTCATATTGTTTTGTAATGAGGTCATCTAACACAGAAATCTTCATTCTTTCTTGTGCCTCAAACTGAATTTTCTCATTAATAAAGCATAAAGTAGAGATGGTAGAGATGCGTTCTAGAAAAGTATGGTCATTAGGCTCTTTCCGTATATGTTCATAGTATATAAAAGAACAATAGGCAAACACTTTATTTTCCAAATAAATAGGAGTTTTCAGTTCATTAAATTTTTCTGATTCAAAATACTGCGTTTGATTATACGATTCAACATAAAACATTTTTGCTTTTCTAACTGATTTTAATTCCTTAAGTTGGGCTTCCGTTAAGCCATACTGAACAATCATGTTTCCGTGTCGATCTTCGATTAAGATGGGTATTTTTATATTGTGGTAGGCCGTTTCAATTACAATGGGAATGCTTTGATTTTTGGAAACGCTTTCGGTTAACTGGTTATGAAATACAGATATTTTATCTAGAAGGTTTTTTTGTTTCAGAAGTTTATCATACGTAAGTTCTAACTCATCATAAATGGTTTGCTCATTATATAGCAAAATTTCTTCGGGGTATTCTTCCTGCCAATCTTCTTCTAATTTTATGACGAATTCACAATTTTCATCTCCTCTTGCCTTGCATTTTGTCTCTCTTACCATAACAGCTGCATTAAATGCTTTAGAAAGATATCCAGTTGCAAAACCACTTAACGTATAACAAGAGCATTCGGTTGAAACTTCATGATGTTTCAAATGGAGTATTGCTTCATAGGAATCAAACCAGATTCCTTTCGTGTTTATATAAAGTAAATTTCCATTCTTATCATATTTTTGGTCTCTTTTTGTAATTACGTCTGATACATGGCCCATCTTTTTATGGATCATGATGGCTTGGTTGACTACATATTCTGGAGAATGAGTTTCTAATAATTCAGATGCCGTTTGAGCGCCTAATTCCTTGCCTAATCTTAATAAAAACCCTTTCGTCTTATGGGAACCTATATTATGAAATAATGCTTTTCGTAGTATTCCAAATGATTGACTAGAGAATAAGATATCAAAACTATTAATTTTTAGCTCACCGATATTACTGATATTGGACATAGATTTTCTCCTTTAACCAAAAAATGTAGTAAGTATTTACTATCATGATAGAACTTTCCAATATAAAAAACAATATATTTTGTCAATTTATTCAGATTTTTCAGTAAAAAAGAGTATTTTTTTTCACTTTAACATTTGATTGAATGGATATATAAGGATTAAAGCGTTTTCAACGTAAATAACTTATAAACCGTTTCGTAAATATTGCTAAAAAAAGGAGTGAAGTTGTACTTTCTTTTAACTATTTTATGGTTAGAAAGAGTTCCAACTAAAATATAGTTTGTAAGTTTTTATCAAAAAGGAGTGAAGGAATTGGCTGTTTCATCAGTACAAAATTACGTTTATGAAAGTTTAATGGAAAGTGCGAAAAAAATTGGGATGTTGGCAGAATTAGAAAAAATAACAGCAGATAAAGAGAATTCCATTTCCGAAAATGTTATTCGTTTAATTAAAAAAGAAGGGATCAATAAATTAATTATTCCAAAGGAATATGGCGGTGAACAAATTGATTTTACCACCTTTACCGATATGGTAAAAACGGTTGGTTTCTATAATCTGTCAGCGGCATGGCTGACCTATTTTTATTCGCTTCATAATTGCTGGGTCGCCTATCTGCCGAAACACCGCAGGGATGAAATTTATCAGGATAGTGGTTTATTAGCCGATATTCTGGCTCCCATTGGATCGGCAAAAAGAGTTGATGGTGGATTTATCTTAAATGGAACTTACAATTATGTCAGTGGGATTAAACATAGTAAGTGGTGTGCTGTTGGTGCAGTGGTGAAAGACCAAGAAATGACAGAACAAATTGTTTTAGTGATTGATACGTCCGACGTAAAAATAGTTGAAAATTGGGAATCCCTTGGGTTAAGAGGGTCTGGAAGCCATACATTAGTAATTGAGGACTTATTTATACCTGAGGATTTAACATTCAAGATTCAAGATATACAAAAGAAAAGCCAACCATTAGAAGGTCCTTTTGATAACGACTATTTATATTATAATGTACATTTTTTGCCTGCCTTTTATATTGGATTCCCAGCAATGGCGATAGGTGGGGCCGAAAGAGCAATAGATGAATTTAAGAAAGGAACGGAAAAAAGAGTTCGAATCTCCGGGGAGTCAGAAAAAGCATCTCCAAGAAGCCAAAGAGTAATTGCGGAAATGATGATGAAACTTCAAGCAGCCAAAGGGTTAATGAGAACCTATATAGAGATGTTGGAAGAGGATACCGGCTATAAATATGACCCAAGTGAGTATAAAGCCATCCGAGCTAGTATCATTCAATCTTGTATCGATATCGCTCAAAAAGCGTTATTAACGCTTGGAGCTAGTGCGTTGATCAAAGGGCATCCTTTGGAAATGATTGTTAGAGACTTATTGGCCATTGGTACTCATGTAACTTCATTATATGAAGATGCGGTGGATGCTTTAGGGAAAAAATTATTTGGATACAATAGCGGTGTTCGAGGGTAAGGGAGGAGAAGTATGATGACTAACTTTATATATGCACCAGAAATTGCAAAACTGGGCCATGTTGCATTAGTTTCTGCGAATATAGAAAAATCATTGTGGTTTTTTAAAGAGATTCTTGGTTTGGAAGAAACTGCAGTAGAGGATGGGACCCATTATCTACGAGGCTGGGGAGATTTCGAACATCATAGTTTATCCATTCGCTCGGGTGATACTTCTTATATCGATCATATCGGTTGGAAAGCGAAAAGAAGAGATGATTTAGAACAATTTGCATCACTTTTAGAAGAAAAAGGGACGAATGTAGATTGGATTGAAAGTGGTGTCGAAAAAGGGCAAGGCAGAGCGATTCGTTTTCAGTTGCCATCGGGCCATAAATTTGAAATCTATTATGATATGGAGAAACCTAAAGGGGAAGGAAAAAACAAAACGCTCTTAAAAAACCAGAGTCATAAAGCTTGGGCAAAAGGGATATCAGCGCGAAGAATTGACCATGTCAATATTGCTACCAATGCTGAGTTGGAGCCGGTATCAAATTTTATTACTAATACCCTAGGTTTTAAACTTCGGGAATATTTGGTTGATTCAGATGACAAGCAGTTAGGGGCTTGGATGAGTGTGACGAATTTAGTCCATGACCTTGCTGTTATGAAGGATCCAAATGCACCAACTACTCATCAGATGCATCATTTGGCCTTTTGGTTAGATAATGCTCAAGATATGCTGCGAGCGGCAGATATTTTATCAGAGCATGAAGTAGAATTTGTTGGTCCTGGTAAACACGGAATTTCCCAAGCCATTTACCTATATGTCATTGATCCTGGAAGCGGATTAAGAATAGAGTTATTTTCAAATGGTTATTTGATTTTCGAGCCAGATTGGGAACCAATTAAATGGACTTTAGAAGATAAAATCGCTCTAACTTATTGGGGAGAAAATACCTCACAGGCTAATAGATCAACCATAAAAGGGTAATGAGTAAAAAAGAAGTGAGCCAAGATGATGTAGAAAGTAGGAGTTAAGTTTTATGAATGCAGCAGGTAAAGGTACGATATCAAGATATAAGTTGAAGGTAAGGCTGGGTGACACCGATATGGGAGGAATTGTTTATTATCCCAATTATCATAAATGGATGGATGAAGCAACACATGAATATTTAGGAGCCATCGGGGTGCCTTCATCGAAGCTTTTTTCGCAACAGAATATTGGTGTACCATTGCTTGAATCGAAATGTAACATACATTCTCCGCTCTTTTTTGAAGATTGTGTTGAGGTCGTTAGTTCAGTCCTAGAATTGTTTAATAAAGTCTTTAAAATTAGCCACCTTTTTTATAAAAATGATCATATAGTTGCGGAAGGTTATGAAATTAGAGCTTGGGCAACCTTTGAGGGGAAATTAAAGACCCATCCCATTCCTCAAGAAATACGGGAGAAGATGGTTGGGATTGAGAGCATACAAAATTAATAATAACCTTTGGTGAGAGTCATTTAATGGCTCTCACTTTTTGTGAATATTTACCGTGTAAAACTAGCAGAAACTTGGACTAAAAGATACGATGTAGTACCTTTTGGTAGTGAATACGTCCAATCAAAGGAGGATCATTAGGCATCCAATCATAAATATAATAACGATGATTGTTTCAAGATGTCATGTTGATCAGAGGAGTAGAAAGGTTAAATTTGGTAAAAACCAGAGCATTCCAGACCGGTCATCCCTTCCTAGGAAGAACTGGCTGACTTTGATGAAAATGGTTGTTGTCACACTTTGTCATATAATTAAATATTACAAAATGATTACAATTATATTACGTAAAGCGGGGTATGAACATAGAATTTCCTCGATTTCATTATTCATCCTGCATAGTTATTAATATACTATTTGTAATAAAAAGTATAGATTCTACCAATTCTGTATTCATATTAGTAGATTAACAACGGACTACCACTTTTGGTGGATGTTTTTTTGTTGGTTATTTCATTATTATGTCTTATTGGAGCAAAATAATGAAAGGTAGGAAGTAAAACAGTGAAGAAAAATCTAGTAACAGCAGCTGCAACAGCTGGGCTCGTTCTAACTGCTTTTGGAGCCACAGCAAGTGCACAAGAACCCGCATATACGGTTCGTCCTGGTGACAGCCTTTGGAAAATTGCCAATTCCAATCATGTATCTATTAACCAATTAAAAGAATGGAATTCTCTTTCAAGTGATACCATCTATGTCAATCAGAAACTATCACTTACATACACTGTCAAACGAGGAGATAGTCTTTGGAAAATTGCTAAGGACAATGGTACAACCATAGATGAACTAAAACGGTTGAATGGCATGACATCAAGTTTTATTCGAATTGGACAGTCATTAAAAATTGTAGCAACAAATTCAAATGATTCTTCTTATAAAGTTCAAAAAGGTGATTCTCTTTCAGTCATCGGAGCCCGTTTTAATCTATCGGTGTCCCAGCTTAAAGCAATAAACCAGTTATCCTCTGACACGATTTATGCTGGACAGACGTTAAAGGTTAGCAGTGTGGAAAATCCCGCCATTGTGACGAAATCAGAATCAGTTACAACTGGAAATATAGCAGCAGCTTCAAGTGCTGGATCAACATCGAGCACTCAAGCCACTTCAAATGCAGGATCATCACAAAGCACCGAGACAACATCAAGTGTACCGGCAACTGGTACTACAGAGGGAGCTTCTAATACCAAAGCTGGAGAGAATTCTGCAGTAACTTCTGGTGCAACAACCGGACAAGCACCGGCAGCATCCAGTGCACAGGCAACGACAGAAAAAGCACCAGTAACACCAAGTGCACCAGCAACTACAGAAAAAGCACCGGTAACACCAAGTGCACCAGCAACGACAGAAAAAGCACCGGTAACATCCAGTACACCAGCAGCGCAGGAAAGCGCACCGGCAACATCCAGTGCACCAGTAACAACAGAAAAAGCACCGGTAACATCTAGTTCAACAGCAACAACTGGAAACTCAACAACGAATTCAAGTCCAGCAGCACCGGTTCAACAGCCAGCACCTTCTACTGAAGCAGCTCAAAAACCTGCAACTTCATCAGCTTCTCTCGTTCAGGGAGTGATCGAAGAGGCTAAGAAATATATTGGTTCGCCGTATAAATGGGGAGGAAACACTCCAGCAGGTTTCGATTGCAGTGGCTTTACTGTATATGTGTTTAATAAAGTCGGCATCTCCTTACCACGGACTGCTGCAACCCAATGGGATGCAACAACACCAGTGGCTTCGCCAAGCGTAGGAGATCTTGTTTTCTTTCAAACCTATAAACTCGGACCATCCCATGTTGGCATCTATTTAGGAAACAACAAATTTATCAGCGCAGCCTCAACAGGTGTAACAATCTCAGATATGACATCTACCTATTGGAAGACTAGATATCTCGGTGCAAAAACTCCTTACTAAACTTTAAGAGTAATATGATTATAATAGTAGACAGTATGAAAAAATGGTAACTTAGCTGTTTTTCATACTGTCTTTTTTTCTTAACCAGTGGCAGTCGTACATTATGAGAGACTCATAACCGCTGAATCATAGGTGAAAGATAGCTTATAAAATATGGTATTCAAACTTTGTTTATTGATTTAGAGAAATTAGAAAAACTTTAAAGTAGGGTAAATAAAATTTTACAAAAACCCATAATCACCCCATGTGTTGTCACCTACACACTGGACATGTGGAGTGAGCGAACTTTATAAATAATCAGAAACTGTAGATAAAAAATATCTACAGTATTTTTTTAGATTCTTGGGGTGTCAGTAGTTCCAGAAAGTCCTAAGAGGATAACTGAATAATGGACTTTTGGGTAAAATACAGTTGTATTCTTATTGACGATAGACGGATAAAATTTTGGAGGAATTTAGTATGAAACATTTTACAGAAGAAGAAAAGATAAAGATTTTATCTGACATTATAGCGATTAAATCTATTAATGAAAACGAAATTCAAGTGGCAAGTTACTTGAAAGATTTATTTGCTGAATATGGTATTGAATCTAAAATTGTTCCAGTTACTGACACTCGCGTTAACTTAGTGGCTGAAATTGGAAGCGGGAGTCCAGTCATTGGTGTTTCTGGTCATATGGATGTCGTTTCTCCTGGTGATGAAAGCGAGTGGACTTCAGATCCGTTCACATTGACAGAAAGGGACGGAAAATTATACGGACGCGGAACAAATGACATGAAAGCAGGTTTAGTAAATCTTGCTTTAGTGATGATTGAACTCAAAGAAAATAATGAATTAAAAAATGGTACTGTCCGTTTTATGGCAACGACTGGTGAAGAGGTCGGCGGCGCAGGATCTAAAAAATTATACGAAGAAGGGTATATGGATGATGTCGATTATCTATGGGTAGCTGAACCTTCTCATGACACAATTATTTACTCTCACAAAGGATCACTTAACTTGCGTGTAACGTCTATTGGTGAAGCAGCACACAGTTCTATGCCTGACCAAGGTTATAACGCGATTAATCCATTGATGGAATATCTATTAGAACTAGACGAAAAATTGAATGGCGATGATCGTAAAAATGAAGTTCTGGATAAATTGGTGATGAGTACAACGATTTTTAACGCAGGGAACCAAGTAAACTCAGTTCCAGAAAAAGCAGTAGCTGAAATAAACGTGCGGACGATTCCGGAATTTGATAACGATGAAGTGATTGACTTATTCAACACAACAGCGAGCATTTACAATAAAGAAGGCTCTAATATTGATGTTGAAGTGACAATGTCATTACCAAGTGTTTTCACTTCAGGACAGTCTAAAATGGTTGACCTGGCTAAAGAACTCGGTAAAAAACATTTAAATTTGGAAATTGCTGTTAAAGGTTCGCCAGGGGTAACGGATGCATCAAACTTATTACGAGGTAAAGATGACAACTTCCCATTCATGATGTTTGGTCCAGGCGAAACAAAAATGGCACACAAAACAGATGAATATGTCTACAAGGATTACTACTTTGCATTCTTCGATATCTATAAAGAGTTAATTTTAGGATTATCGAAATAAAAATAGATATATAAATAAACAGCACAATTCTTGTTACGGAATTGTGCCTTTTGGTTTATAAGTATTGATATTTTTTGAGAGGTTGATTCAGAAAATCAACTATTTTCTACATGTGATGCCTCCATGAAAAATACTTCCCATAGATGGCCATCAAGGTCGGCGAAGCTTCGTGAGTACATGAAGCCGTGGTCCTGCGGATCGTTTGTAGGCGTTGCGCCGGCTGCCAATGCCTTTTCTGCTAACTCATCAACTTCCTGCCTGCTTTCAACAGACAAAGCGATAATAGCCTGTGAGCTTTTTTCCGTATTGGGAATTTCTTTTTTTGTAAAAGACTTAAAATACTCCTCTACTAAAAGCATGGCATATATATTTTGATTAATTACCATACAGGCAGCTGATTCATTGGTGAACTGGGGATTAAACTCAAAACCTACCTTTGAAAAAAACTCCATTGTTTTTTCCAGGTTTTTAACTGGCAAATTCACAAAAATGTTTTGAACTCCCATACAATCCAACTTCCTTCCTTTTTTTTAATGGTTTTACTTTTTGTTGTAAATTGCCATGGATGTTGTCTAGTGTTCACAAATTCTCACCTGTAGCATTACCTGATTTTCCCAAAAACATTACAATTCCTATAATAAATTATAATTTTACATTTATCAAGTTAAACTTTAAATAAGGTAAATTAAGTTTGACTTCCAGTAAACGAATGAATACGATTAAAACGAATAGATAGGCAGAAAGGTGATAACAGTGGGAGAAATACGGAATGCGGAACGGACACGCAGAAAAATACTCGACGCTGCGAAAGAGGAATTTTTTGAAAAAGGTTATAACGGGGCGAGAATTGAGTCAATAGCGAAGCGTGCCAAGGTAAATAAACAATTAATTTATCATTATTTTAAAGGAAAAGAAGAGCTTATTAACGAAACAATCGCTGACTTTGCAGCATCTGTACCAACAGGCAACCTTATCCTGCCCGCAAATCCAGTGAACGTGGCAGAATTTCGATACAAGGTGAACATCGAGCATTTAATGGAATTCCTGAAATTCACAGCTTGGGAGGCAGTTGAGAGTATCCCGGAAAACAGCAACGGAACGGAAAGTAGAAGAAAAGTTCTGCAGTCATATGTAGAGGATATGAGGGCGAAGCAAGAGATGGGGCTGGTTCCGAAAGAGTTGGACCCCGCCTTCATCACCTTGATGATTTCCAGTCTAACGATCTATCCTGTTCTCTACAGTAACGTTACGGAAATGATTACCGGACTGACGCCAGAAAGTCCCGAATTTCAGGAAAAGTGGGCTAGCTTCCTCCAAATGATCAGCGAGAGGATATTTAAGTAAAGCAGAGGGATGGTTCTTGCGCTTTTATTATTTCTCAACTATTCGGGTGGGGACAGGGCACACTTGTTAATAATCTCCATTACCATTCCCCCCTTTAAAGTACACGTATAACAATACTGAACAAACTATATGAAAAAGCCCTTATTCAGGGCTTTTATTGCTCTTTTTAAGTACGCTTTCTGCTGTATCTATTTCTCCCCAATCCATAATGTTTTTTCTTTTTGCTTCCTCATAAAGATCATTCACTGAAACTGTATTTTGGGTTTTCGAAGAAAAGCTTTTCTCATCCTGTTTCATTAGAAAGCACCTCCTATTAATTGTTAGTTATTCTGTTTCAAACAGAACAATTAATACTAGGATTAATGAATATATCCTAATTTTGCTGACCTCGTGATATTATTTTCTTCCGCAATTTTAAGGATATATTTTATTTGTTTTAAGTCCATGTCTAAAAATGCTCCTCTTAACTCTTAATTATTTTAAGAGAAATCACTTTTACTTTTTGCTGCTTTCAGATTGCGATTTTTTATAATAAAGAACAAGTATAAAGGCGGGGGAGGAAAAGAAATACAGCCTTCACGTTCGTACGTGAAGGCTGTATATCATGATGAGGAATGCTTCATTTTATATAGCACATATCCGGTAAAGAGCTGAAATAAATCAATGAATTTTTTTGGGTTTTTGTTAGTAAGGATTTCAATTCTTTGAAGCCGGTAGGCTAAGCTGTTCCGGTGAATATGGAGCTTATACGATATGGCATTCATATCGCCGCTGTTTTCAATAAAGCAAAGAAGGGTTTCTAATAACTCCTGTCCTTTTTGATTTTCGTCCAGCTGCGCGTAAAAAGGAATGATTTCATCAAAAGCTACATTTTTATTTGTTAAATAATCAATAAATTTTAATTGTGGATAATCACAAATAATCTGTGCGAATTTCAAATTTTCGGATATTTCAATCGCTCTTTTGGCTTCCTGAACGGACTTCGCCAGAATTTCATGACGATCCCCGATTCCTACTTTTGAGTCTTGGGAAATAAGGGGCTCTAACCGATAGACAATATCACTGGTATCTGGAACGATAAATAGTTGGCTTTCTTGATTAAGTTTGAAAGTAAATTCCTGAGCAAATAAAGATGGCTGTTTACGTAATTTCCCTTTTAAGATGACAGCTTTTCTAATCAATTTCAGGTTAACCCCAATCGCCTCTGCATTATTGAAAAAGGCTGTATCATACTCATTATTCCGAAACACCCAATGATACAGAAATTCCTCCATCATTTGTTCCTTTATTCTTTTTTCTTTGAATAAAAATTCCTGGTCGATTAATAGCTCTGCTGTTACACGGACCAGTTCTGCAAAAGGTGCGACAATCCGCGGATCACCGCTTATGCCAATGACCCCAATCGTTTTATTTTGAAAATGGATGGGGATGTTTACGCCCGGTTTTGAAGATCCTTCCGGTTTATAGATGGTTACCATGGTTCCTTGTTCAATTGCAGAAACGGCTCCTTCATGAATGGTGTCCACCCGCTTTTTATCACCGCTTCCAATAATTAATCCATTTTCATCCATGATATTTACTTTATAGGGAATAACGCTCATTACCTTATCAGCAATCTCTTGGGCTAAAACTTTATTTATTTTCATATGTCCTCCCTGATAAAATGAAAGTATTACACTTTATTTGCACAAAAAAATAAATATATTTTTTATCCATTTGACTAATGATTTATTTGTAAGACAATTATACAATAGAAATGTAAACGTTTACTAGAGGAATTTTAAGAAGGTTTATAGGTTGTGATGATTGTAGAGTAGTCCCTTGGCCCATTTATTTTGTAAAAAAAAGAAGACTTACGCTTTGTTCAAATGCCCGAAAGGCGCCAAACAGTTTAATTTCTTACGGGAAGGAAGAGATACATGCCCTTATTGTATGTTGCTTTAGCAGTTGTCCTTTTGCTTATTTTGATGATTCCCTTAAAAATGAATGGATTTGTCTCTTTGTTATTGACTTCTTTATTTGTTGGTTTTTTAGTAGGCATGCCGCTCGATAAAATTTGGGGTTCGATCTCTAGTGGTCTCGGAGGCCAGCTCGGAGGAACGGCGATTATTGTCGGACTTGGAGCCATGATCGGCACGTTGATGGCAGATGCCGGTGCCGCTCAGAGGATTGCTACTAGACTAATGGAAAAAATGGGAATAAAACGTGTTCAAGTTGCTATCTTAATCGCATCTTTAATCCTTGGCGTTACGATGTTCTATGAAGTAGCATTCGTATTAATCATTCCACTTGTGTTTGTTATTGTTCGCCAAACAAAATTAAATCTACTTTATGTAGCTTTACCGATGTCAATCGCATTATCAACTGCCCATAGTTTCCTTCCGCCGCATCCGGGACCGGCTGCAGTTGCTGGAGTTTTTCACGCGAACATGTCATTAACACTTCTTTACGGTTTGATTATTGCCATACCTGCTGCAGCTTTTATTGGATTAACATGGACTCGAGTGCCTTTCTTCAAAAAAATTAGTCCGGAAATACCTGAAGGAATTGTTACAAACAAAACATTCAAAGAAGACGAAATGCCAAGCTTTGGAGTAAGTATGTTTGTTGCACTTGTCCCAGTCATATTAATGGCAATTGATGCAGTTTGTACATTATTTTTGCCGAAGGAAAATAGTTTCAGACATATAATGGACTTCATTGGATCTTCCAATATGGCCCTATTGATTGCCCTAATACTAGCAATGTGGCTTCTTGGACCAAGAGTGGGCCGTCCTCTCAAAGATGTGATGCAATCATGTTCTAATGCAGTTAAACCAATGGCCATGATTATCTTGGTTATTGGAGCGGGCGGTGCCTTTAAACAAGTATTGGTTGATGGAGGTATTGCCGACTACATTAAAGATTTGACAGGCGGTTGGAATATTTCTCCGATTATCCTTGCATGGTTAATCGCTGCTCTTTTACGTATTGCTCTTGGATCAGCAACCGTAGCTGTTATGACAGCTGCCGGTGTGGTTCTGCCCATCGCTCAGGCATCTGGTGTCAGCATGGAATTGATGACATTAGCCGTCACTTGCGGAAGTATCTCTTTCTCACACGTTACAGATCCAGGATTCTGGATGTTTAAAGAATACTTAAATTTATCTGTAGGCGAAGCTATAAAGATCAGAACAACTTACACCACGGCTCTCGGTTTGATAGGCTTAGCCGGTGTATTAATACTAAATCTATTTTTCTAAAAAGGTTTATAGCGGGCAGTAACGGATAAGAGGATTACTGCCCGATAGATTTTGGATATAAGAGATTCAATTACTCTTTAAATAAATAGGAAAACTTGAAAGTAAAAAAAGATTTAGATTGGAGATAATATCATGTCAACAGTGCAAAACACAGTAAAAACCACTCCCGTCGTAACCGAAATGAACGTTTATCCTGTCGCTGGTCGTGACAGCATGCTTCTTAATCTAAGTGGTGCCCATGGTGCTTATTTTACAAGGAATATTGTTGTCCTTAAGGATGATAGCGGAAATATTGGTGTCGGGGAAGTTCCCGGCGGTGAGGGAATTCGTAAAACACTTGAAGATGCAAAGGAATTGGTAGTTGGTTCATCAATCGGCTATTATCATAACATCTTGAATAAAGTACGAGAAACATTTGCTTCTCGTGATGTAGCAGGACGCGGTCTGCAGACCTTTGATCTCCGAATCACCATCCATGCTGTAACGGCGATTGAAGCAGCATTACTAGATTTGCTGGGAAAATATTTAAATGTACCGGTTGCAGCGCTATTAGGGGAAGGGCAGCAGCGAGAAAAAGTAAAGACATTGGGTTATTTGTTCTACATTGGAGATCGAAATAAGACGGATATACCGTATTACAGCAATCCGGATGCAGAAGAAGAATGGTATCGGATCCGCCATGAAGAAGCTTTAACACCAGAAGCGGTGGTCAGGCTTGCCGAGGCATCTCACAAGCTTTATGGATTTACAGACTTTAAATTAAAAGGCGGCGTTTTAGAAGGCAAGGAAGAAATTAAAGCGATTAAGGCTCTTAAAGAAAGATTCCCGGATGCTAGAATCACATTGGATCCAAACGGAGCTTGGTCATTAAATGAAGCGGTGGAGTTATGTAAAGAAATGCATGGAATCTTGACCTATGCAGAAGATCCATGCGGAGCAGAAAACGGGTATTCAGGCCGTGAAATCATGGCGGAGTTTAGAAAACAAACTGGGCTTCCGACCGCAACCAATATGATTGCAACAGACTGGAGACAAATGTCGCATGCCATCGCACTAAATTCTGTGAGCATCCCACTTGCTGATCCGCATTTCTGGACGATGCAGGGGTCTGTGCGAGTAGCCCAAATGTGTAATGAATTTGGTTTAACGTGGGGTTCACACTCTAATAACCACTTTGATATTTCACTTGCCATGTTCACACATGTAGCAGCGGCTGCTCCCGGTAATATTACTGCTATTGATACACACTGGATTTGGCAGGAAGGTATAGAGCATTTAACCAAAGACCCGTATAAGATTGTGGATGGTTATCTCACGATTCCTAATAAGCCAGGATTGGGGATTGAAGTGGATATGGATCAAATTTTAATAGCGAACGAGCGATATAACAACATGGGATTAGGTTCCCGTGATGATGCCGCCGGAATGCAATACTTAATTCCAGGCTGGAAATTCGATAACAAGCGTCCATGTCTTGTTCGATAAAAAAATTGGGATGACTAAAACGTCATCCTCCTTTGTTTAATCAAGAAATCGAGGAAAAGGACAGATTATGATGAAATTTGTGCTAGCGCCAGATTCATTTAAAGAAAGTATGACGGCGAAGAATGCTGCCCTAGAAATGGAAAAAGGTATCAAAAAGGTTTTTCCCCATGCAGAATGCGTGATTGTTCCCATGGCAGATGGAGGGGAAGGTACGGTTGAATCGCTCGTGAGTTTCTCAAACGGGGAAATCATCAATACAAAAGTTATCGGACCATTAGGAAAAGAAGTCATAGCCGAATACGGGCTTTTGGATGAAGGAAAAACAGCTGTGATTGAAATGGCAAGCGCAAGCGGGTTAGGTCTTATTAAACTCGAAGATCGCAATCCACTGCTAACGACCACCTATGGAACGGGTCAATTAATTAAGCATGCCCTCGATAAGGGTGTGAGTCGTTTTTTAATTGGTATTGGGGGAAGTGCTACCAATGATGGCGGGATGGGAATGATGCAGGCACTTGGGGTTTCATTTAAGAATCAAAATGGAGATGAACTCCCATTTGGCGGCGGCGCCTTGGATCAATTGCATTCCATTGACATAAGCGGATTAGATGAGCGGATTAAAACGGTAAAGATCGATGTAGCGTGTGATGTCACCAATCCTTTAATTGGTGAAAATGGGTGCTCAGCCATTTTTGGCCCGCAAAAAGGGGCAACCCCAGAAATGGTGAAACTCCTTGACCAAAATTTAGCTCATTTTGGAGAAGTGATTAAGACGCAGCTGCAGCTAGATATTACCCAAATTGAAGGTTCAGGAGCGGCTGGCGGACTCGGTGCAGGATTAATGGCGTTCTTAAATGCCCGGCTAAAAAAGGGAATTGAACTTGTCATCGAGTATACAGGACTTGAGGAGAAAATCATCGGAGCGGACTTTTGTTTTACAGGGGAAGGCAGCATTGATGGTCAGACCTTGTTCGGTAAAACACCCTACGGAGTGGCTGCGATTGCCAAGAAACATTCGGTCCCTGTAATTGCTTTTGCCGGAAGAATTGGCAAGGGTGTTGACGTTTTACATCATCATGGATTTAATGCAATTATTGGCATTTTAAAAGGGGTTACCTCACTCGAGGAAGCTCTTGAATCCGGTCATGATAATTTAGCTTTCGCGTCAGAAAATATTTGCAGGGTATTGAAGATACAAAGGCAACACATTCGCTGCTCTTAAACCAGCGGCGGTTTGTGCCCGAAGTTAGTGCAATTTGTTTGATATGTACAAAAACTGACTTTGATTTGTGAAAAATGACAGGATTTATTGTGAATTTGCCTAATGAATTATTTGTAAGACAAATATACAATTAAATTATAGATTACTAGTAAAATTTATGGGAGAGATCCGATTATGATGAATATCGACCTAATTAAAGGGATTATTGTTCCCATCATCACTCCAATCGACAAAGATGAAAATATCGATGAAGCAAAGCTGCGTTTTATGGTGGACCATGTGATTGAAGATGGAGTCCACGGGATCTTAGCTTTCGGAAGTAACGGCGAATTTTACGCGTTTGATGAGCAAGAAATGCTTACTGCTTTTGAAGCCATCATCGACCAGGCAAAAGGCCGGGTTCCCGTTTATTTCGGGATTGGGGCGATTCGAACAAAACAGGCCGTTCGTTTGGCTAAAAAGGCGGAGGCGATGGGAGCAGATGGGATTTCGATTCTCCAGCCGATGTTTTTGAAGCCGACCTTTGATGAATTGTATGATCATTTTAAGGCAGTAGCAGACAGCATTCCAAACACAGCAGTATTGCTTTACAATAACCCAGGCCGGGTTGGCTACAACATTTCTGTGAACTTGGCTGAGAAATTGGCCAGGGATGTTGACAATATTGTGGGTATCAAGGATTCCAGCGGAGATTTTACGATGCTTAGTGAATTGGTCCGCTGCACAAGGGATCTGAATTTTAAAGTAATGGCCGGTAAAGATACCCTTGTTTTTCCGGGATTGTGCATTGGGACAGTCGGCAGTGTTTGTTCAACGGCCAATATGTTTGGCCCGCTGGTTACGTCGATTTACAACAAATATATGGAAGGCGATTTGAAGGGAGCATTAGAGGCACAATTCGCGTTAAATCCCGTTCGTCTTGCCCAGGATAAAGCGACCTTCCCTGTCGCCACAAAGGATATGGCGAATTTACTCGGATTAGAGGTTGGCGACTGTGTCAAACCTGTCCAGAGCAGTAAAGGGGAAGTATTAGAGACACTAAGAAGCTCAATGGCAGAAGCTGGATTACTAGAAAAATAGAAATATAAAGGAGTAGAAATAATATGAAGAAAATCGGATTTATCGGACTTGGAATTATGGGTAAGCCTATGAGCAAAAACCTAATCAAAGCCGGCTATCAACTGATTGTCAGCGATTTTAATCAAGATGCAGCGAACGAACTTCGGGAATTGGGTGCAGAAGTAGAATATACTCCTAAGGCCATTACAGAAAAGTCAGATATTGTCATTACGATGCTGCCTAATTCTCCGAACGTGAAGGAAGTCGCTTTAGGTGAAAATGGACTGATTGAAGGTGCACATGAAGGATTAATTTATGTGGACATGAGTTCGATTGCACCAGGTGCTTCTCAGGAAGTGTATAAGGCATTGGTGGAAAAAGGAGTCGAAATGCTTGACGCTCCTGTCAGCGGCGGGGAGCCTAAGGCCATTGATGGAACCATCTCCGTAATGGTCGGCGGCAAGAAAGAAGTTTTTGACGAAGTGAAAGATGTACTGGATGCTATGGCCGGATCGGTTGTCCACGTTGGGGAAATCGGCGCAGGTAACGTTACCAAGCTTGCCAATCAAGTGATTGTTGCCTTAAATATCGCAGCGGTCTCTGAAGCATTTGTGTTAGCGCAAAAAGCGGGCGTGAACCCTGAAGCAGTTTACCAGGCAATCCGCGGCGGTTTGGCAGGAAGCACCGTATTAGACGCAAAAGCACCGATGATGCTCGATCGTAATTTTAAACCGGGCTTCCGTATAAATTTGCACATGAAGGATTTAACGAATGCACTAGAGACTAGCCATGAAGTTGGGGCTCCAACACCATTAACAGCGGCGGTTCTTGAAATGATGTATGCATTAAAAACCGATGGCCACGAGTTTGAAGATCATAGCAGTCTTTTAAAATACTATGAAAAATTAGCGAATGCTGAGGTTAGCCGTTAACTTAAAATGCATAGAAACGAAACGTTGCAGTCGCTCTGCAACGTTTTTTTTATAATGATACAATAGTCACAGGATATATTATAATAAAGCTGTCAAATTAAATCCAAGGAGGTCAATAATGGATCATTCTCCTAAAAAAATTACATTTGGGACCGTGACTCGAAATACATTGTCCAAGCAGGTAGAGGAAAATATTACCCAACTATTGATCAGCGGCCAAATGAAACCGGGAGATAAGCTTCCTACGGAAATGGAATTGATGGAAATACTAAATGTCAGCCGTCCTGTCTTACGTGAAGCACTTAGCTCTCTTGAATCATTGGGCATTATTACACGGAAAACCCGTGAAGGAACTTTTTTTAACAATAAAGTCAGCAGTCATCCTTTTTCAGTCATGTTAGCACTGGCTTCCGATAACTTACAAGCCATGATTGAAGCACGGATGGCTTTAGAATTAGGGTTAATTACCATTGCTGCTGAAAAAATATGTGATGAAGACCTAGAGAGGTTAAAACAAACCATCGATGTCATTGAGAGCAGCAAGGACAATAATTACTGGGAAGCAGATCTTGAATTTCACCGCATTATTGCGTTAAGTGCGAATAATCCAGTGGTGGAAGGATTGATTGATTCTTTAATTGTCACTTTAATCAAAACAAACAGTATAGTAAAAGTCCGTGAACGAGAGCGAACCCTTAACCACCATATTGCTATTTACAATGCTTTGGCGAAAAGGGATCCCTTTGAGGCATTTCATCAAATGTTTTTGCATCTTGATTATGTCCGGCAAAAAGTATTGAAAACCGACAGATCTGATTGAAATAGCAAAAATATAAGGATGTTTGCTATGAACGATATGCAAAGAATTATAATAGAGTCTGAATAATGTTTTCCAATAAACAAGGATGGTGGTTAAGGATGGCAAAGTATCGAATGGTGCGAACTAACGAAGTTAGATAAAGCGGTTATCCCAGCAGGAGACCGCTTTTTTTGTTGCAAAACGAAAAAATATTAGTCTTTAAAATAGTAGATCATGCACAAAGCCATGCTCACGACTTAGGAGTGGCTGCGATACAAATGCTTTAATGGTTTACATGTGGGTATAATCCAATTTTGGTTAATGATTGTCGATTTCTACAATAAGTAGAATTCGACAAACCTCTATGGTTCCCCCAGTAAATTACAGAACAGGCCTGTCCCAAGTAGCATGGGCAGGCCGTCCTATTAGTTAAACGTGACATTTACCTTATAACTAATATTCTTAATAAATTCCTTTAACACTTTTTCTGCATTTTTCTCTGCAGTATCTAGTAAACCAGCAGAGATGGCTTCTTGACGAATTTGCTCTTTTGCCTCAGAGGCATTCTTCAACCCCTCATCCATTTTAATATCAGCACGGAAAAGCCCACCATTTTCAAAGGTGTGCATTTTATCCATCTGTAATGATGGTTCCTAAATGAGCTTTGCATGAGGAAGGGTAATATCTATATCTTTTGTTTCTTCATTAATAACCATGTCCTCAGAAGTAATCCCTTTCAAATCAAAACCAGCAATAACCGTCCCAGGTACAATTAATAGTAGTTCTCGCTTTGGTTCTGGCAGATTCTTAGAGATGTCTTTCCCAAGGTTTATTGAGTAATTTTTCATTTTTTGTCAAAGAAATTCCAGATTTACAGCATATTAACAATTTTTAAATAAACGTTTTACATTAATATTATAAGATTAATAGGATATTCAGATTTTGTTTAGCGAGGTGATTACCTTTTTTGTCGAAAAAAGATGAACGATCTGCTTGCTTTATTCATTCTTGGTAGAGCAACTCAGGAGATGGGAAACCGGTTTTTAGAGGAATAAAATCATGTTTGGTATGCGAAAACGATTCAATTTCAACAATTTATTGCTACAGAAAATACCTATGTGAAGGGGCAAACTTTTTTATGAAAGCAAGAGGAAAAAGACTATTATCCATCCTGTTGGTAATAGTAGTGATCATGAGTAGTTGGGGTGGGGGGGGCTCTGTATATGCAGACAATTCAGCTAATCTAGAAACTGTTGCAGCATGGAATATGACTACTGCAACAGAAATGTCCGCATCCATTCCGGCGACAAGCGGTAAAAATAAAGACAACGCACTATTTTCTAACTCTCAGGGAGCCGTTCCTACCATTGGCAGCTACGCTGATACAGATTCTGTATACCTTGGTAAGTGGGCTGGGGGTATGGATAGTAAATATTGGCAAGTTGAACTTTCTACCAAAGGTTACGAACAATTGACAGTAACGGGGAAGGTTTCGTCATCTCCACAAGGGCCAAGAGATTTTAAGGTCATTTACAGCACTGATGGAGACAACTGGAAAGACATAGAGAACAGCAGTTACAGTACAACAACAAGTTATTCTCCTTTAAATACATTAGCTTTACCAGAAGAAATACAAGATAAGGATAAAGTATTCCTTCGCTGGATTATGACTTCTAACTATAAAGTAAATGGCGATGATGGTACAACTGCTATGGCAGGTAATACACGTATCAATGATATCGTTATTCAAGGTGTTAAAATTTCTCCAGAGGGTGATATTCCTCCGGTGGATGATACTCCACCAGTGGATGATACTCCACCAGTGGATGAAAACCCTCCAGTGGAAGACAGTAGCTATTCATGGAACATTAACAATGGAGATCTATTTAACGGCCAATTGTATGTAACAGGAGCATCAAAAAAAGGTAACGACAACCTGTCTTTAACGGTAGATGGAAATCCTATTGACGGGATGAATACAGACGGCAATGCTTACATAGATTTTCGTTCCTCTGGAATACAATCTGAAAGTCAAAAATTTAAAAATTCAACATACATTAACGATCAATTCAATGCTTATATTCCTAAGGATGATGTGCAGCAAAGATTGCCGCTTAACCAAAGCCTCCTGACTCCAGGACAGGTTAATAGCATCAGTATTGTCATTGGGAATTCAGCTGGGGACTATAATGTTAATGCTGCACCGAATACGACAAATTATGATGACTTTAGTGTGTTTGATTTTTCTATTTCTTTACCAAACGGCGGTAAAATCCTACCTACAGGTGTAAAGTTGTATTATGCAGTGGATCCTGCCATACCTGCATCTCAAAGTAATCAGATAACGGAAGAAGTTTATTTGGACACAAAAAGGTATAGCATGGGTGACGGATTCCCCGGCGGCAGTAATTTATCCCTTGCATACAAGATTGATATTCTGTTCGATCTGACAGCATGGGATAACAAGGTAAAATTATTCTCAGTGGATACAACGTCGCTAGCGGATGGGAATCATACCATTGTGCTATTGGATAACGGTACTCCAGTCAAAACAGCGACCATTACTACGGACAATACAGCTCCGGTGGTCGAGCCTTCTGTCACGGACGGTGCCATGATCCGGTCAACAGATGGTTTAAAAGCATCCATTACAGATGCAACCTCTGGTATTGCATCTACACTAGTTAAACTGGATGGGACAACCATCTCTTTGCCATATGACTCTGTTTTAACGTCAGGCACTCACACTCTCCTTATTACAGTTACGGATAAGGCAGGCAATACGACAACTAAAACGGTAAGTTTTGAAGTGGACAGTGCTGAATTAAGTGTGACAAATCCCCAGACTATAAGGGGTGAAAATCATGCAGATCTATTGATTACTCCTAATGTACCTGGTGGTGGAAAGGCGGATATAACTTTTTATAAGGCTGTAAATATTAGCGACATCCACGGTTATTCCAATGTGATGGACAGTACAAATTTTCAAAATAAGAGCTATCCTGGGGAAACTGTTCTCGAAGAAAAAGTTGGCGGTTATGTTACGACTACTTCGGAATCAGGCATGCCATATCAGGCCTATGATGTGAATGTAGGGGAATCTGCTGGGAAAGTTGTTCTGTCGTTTACAGGACATACGCAAGGCAGTGAAAAGTTAGCATTGGCAGTTTGGAATCATAAATTTGAAAAATGGGTAAAGGTAACTTCTGGACACGGTTCGAAGGGTTCTGATTTTACATTGACTGCAAAAGTAGATACTGCGGAATTTGTATCGGAAGGTAAGCTTCGGGCAATGATTGTTCCTGATCTTGAATCGAATGGCAGTGACACCATAGGATGGTTCACAGATACACAATATTATACAGATACAAATTTTTATGCTGCTGATGATACGTACAAAAAAATGACACAATGGTTAGCAGACCAATATAACCAAAATAATATCGGTTATGTAGCCCATACTGGTGATCTCATTCAATCCGTTGGCAATATGGCACAATGGAAGATTTCAGATGCTGCACATAAAATATTAGATGATGCAAAAGTTCCTAATGGTGTTGTTACTGGAAATCATGATGTGGGGGACTATACAAATCTAAGATATGAAACTAGCGGGTATTTCTCCTATTTCGGTGAGGGCCGCTATGTAGGGCAACCATGGTATGGCGGAAGCTACAACAATAATACCCATCATTATGACCTCGTTACCATCGGAGGAAAAGACTTAATCATGCTTTACCTAGGGATGGGAGTTGAGGTAACGCCTGATACGGTTACATGGGCAAATTCAATTCTTAAAGAATACAGCAATCGCAGTGCGATTCTATTAGTGCACGAGTACCTTGCAACAAATGGCGACTTTGACAAAGCTCAACGTGGTCAGCAGATATTTGAAAAAATTATTGTGCCAAATAATAATGTAGCTCTAGTATTAAGCGGACATAATCCTGGGGTGTCCAGAAATACAAGAACAGTCCCGGGCGCATCACGTTTCGTACAGGAAATTATGAGTGATTACCAGGATTATAACCGTGGTGGAGATGGTTTTCTTCGGACACTTCAATTGAAAGACGGAAAGTTGATTAATAAAACTTATTCGCCTGTAATGGATAAATACAATGCTTTCTCGCCAGAAGCGGATGACTTTACAGTCGATCTTCCATTACAAAATCCAAACAGAACAATATCTACCGCTTCCTTTACTGCTGGTGTCACAGAAGATGTGAAAATCGGAAATACAGTTTCAGTTGAAAGCGGAAATATAGCCGCTACTGTATGGGAGCCATTGGCAAGCAGCGATACGGGTTGGTTTGCAGAAGTTACTGCAAATGGAAAAACCCTTATCACACAAGTGTATCCTTTATCGGACAACCCTATTCAGGTTGATCCTAATAAGGCGCCGCAACAACTGACGATGCATATAGGGACAGATGCATCAACAAGTGTCAATTTCGCTTGGACAACCAATAAGAAAGTTCAAACGTTATTGAAAGTGAATAAAAAAGGTGAAAGTCAGCCAACTACAGTGAGTGGAACCAATGTGCAAGGTGCTGGGGGCAGATATTTTCACAAGGTAGAGGTAACCGGATTAACACCTGGTACAGAGTATGAATATACAGCGGGAGCAGGCGCAAACACGCTCACAGGAACATTTAAAACAGCACCTGAAGCAGGGAACAAAGATAGCTTTACTTTCAACTATATAGTGGACCCGCAAATCAGCAACGCTGTAAATGCAATAGCAGTAGGAGCCACTTTTAATGAATTGAGCAAGTTAACAGATTCAGCCTTTACTTATATTGGTGGTGACTTAACGGATACAGCATCCAGTGAGACACAATGGAACTTGTTCTTTAATAACGGCGGGGCCTATCCAATGGCAGGGGCAGATTTCTTGAAAAACAACCTCATTTCTGTCGTTCAAGGGAACCACGACAATGCTACCTTTAACGGTCATATTAACGTACCAAATCAATCAGGCGGTGCTTATGCCTTTGATTACGGTCCAGTAAAATACGTAATGCTTAACACCCAAAATGCTACACAACCAGAATTAGAAGCACAAGAGGTTTTATTGCGATCAGAGGCAGGGAAAGCAAAAGAAAATGGACAGTGGATTTTTGTTGGTATGCACAAGGCTATCTACACCGGGGCCAGCCACATAACAGATAACGATATTATCGAATTAAGAAAGTATTGGTCACCAATATTTGCAGAATTGGATATTGATGTAGTCATGCAAGGGCATGATCATGTGTTTTCAAGAGGTTTTATTAACGAACAGGGTGTCAATGCAAAACCAGAAATGCTTGATGAAACAACGGCACTACAGCCAGACAATGTACCATTCTATATGGTGGCTCTTACAGCGGGCGGGTTGAAATGGTATGGTGAAAAGAATTATACGGTTACGGCTAATGATCCGCTAGCAACGAATTATCAATTCCTTGATAAAAACTCTGCTAAACCAGTCGGCGATCCGTTAAATCCTCAAGGGCCGCAGAGTGATATCGAAAAAGAGACGGCTTATGTGACAGTAACGGTAGCACAAGATTCTGTAACCTTTAACACGTATGCGTTTAAGTATGACCAAACGAAAAATGAAATCACAAAATTGCCATACTTGTACGATACTTACACGATAAAGAAAAAAGCAACAGCAGAGAATCCAGTCAATAACGCACCAACTGCGGATGATGCTTCGTTTACCATTGATGAGAAGACTGCAAATGGAACAGTAGTCGGCGCTGTTAAGGCAAGTGATGCCGATGGTGATGCATTGACATACAAAATCTCTTCCGGAAACAATGAAGGAACGTTTGCCATTAATGAAAAGACCGGAGAAATAACAGTTGCCGATGCAACGAAGTTACATGCAGCAGCCATAGCGGTTTACACACTTTCCATTCTGGTAAGTGATGGACAGTATGAGAAAATGATCACGATCACCATAAATGTTCTCTTTAGTGACGTGCCTCATCTTCAAAAGGAAGTACTGGTCACTCCTGTAAAGGCTGGAGACAGAGCAACCGTTTCTGATGACCAAATCAATCAACTGGCTGAAGATGGAACTCTTGTGGTTGAATTAAAAAAGAGTCTGGACGAAGTCACTACGATTCAATTTACACCTGGCCAGCTGGAAACGCTCATCAATCGCCAGGCGAAAATTAAAATAGTTAAAGATGATGTGGAGCTTCTAGTAGATGCCGCAAACTTCGCAAAAGGGGAAAACCTTGTGATTAGCATCGAAAGAGTGGGCAAAAACCCTGAAAAGCTTCCTTCATCCAATTTGGCAGCAGGGGCTGTGTATGACTTCACAATCAAACAGGGTGATAAAATTATCAGTAATTTTGCCCATGAGATACAGCTTGCTTTCCCTGTAAGTGGAGTCGACCATCCTGAAGAATTAAAGGTATTTTATTGGAATCCAGATAAAAAAGTCTGGGAATTAGTTGGGGGCACATTCGAAAATGGCCAAATTAAAGCCATGACGAAGCACTTAAGTACGTATGGCGTCTTCCGTCCAAATGATCTGGTAAAAGCAAATCCATCAACAGATGGACAAGTACAAGGTACAGAAACAGAAAATTCATCAATAGAAAAACAACTGCCAAACACAGCAATAAACAAAAAAGTTCATCCATCAACAGAAGTGCAACTGCCAGAAACAGCAACAAACATGTATAACTGGCTGTTTGCAGGAATCATTCTCCTGCTCATGGGGGGAACGATCTTGTTTAAACAAAGATTAAAACAGAAACAATAGGTGTCAAATAAATGCCTATCACCACCCGTATTTTGTGAATTCTTCGGCATTATTCGGGTGGTGCCAGGCACTTTTTTTGGAGCCCACTTTGTACTCTGTAAAGGAATTAATACAGAAACTACTAATCTTCTGACTATTATTGATAAATTATTTAAATAACATTTTCCAAATAATCTTTTAATTTTACTGACAATCCGCCATTGCCAAATTTTAATTTTTTTCCTTCTGAATACATACTGTCATGTAGATTACATAGAAAATTTATGATTGTTTTTCTTCTGATCAATAAGTTATGGAGCCCATTCTTGTAAAACCACGAATCGATCGTGTTATAGACACCTTTATTGACCCCATACTCCTCCTCAACAAATGTCGAAAACAAACGATCAGGCAGGTTGATATTTTGTTCTAATGATTTTCGCCCATTTTCATTATCCATCTTAAAATAGGCCCCCGCAAAATCTGCATGTTACGCAATCAGGGATAAGCAGGGCCATTGCTTCGCTGGAAGATGAGCTTGGAATATATCTCTTTAACCGGACACGATTAGGAGTGGAACCAACGGTTGATGGAAAAGAATTAATTCAAGATGCTGAAGGGATTGTTTTAAAGGTTCAAGAATTTGAGGAGAAAGCTCGAAAGAAACTTTTATGTAGGAAAAAGCCAAGTGGTAAGTTCGGTCATTCCTATGTTTGGCAGCGCCCCTTCGTAGAAATAAAAATAAATAAAGAATTTTACTATTAAAAATTTCTGTATACAAACGCTTATAAAAAAGTGCTGCGGCCTTAAGGGGAAGGATTTATTTTTTAGCTAGGGTTTAAAATTGGAGAATTAAAAGATTATTAAATTATCTATCTGATTATAATTATAGTAAAGGGACTCAGGAACTTTCTAAGTAGAAAAATCTGAAAGGATGACAAAATGTCGGAAATGAAAGATGAAATCATTTTAAGAGGGCTTAAAGAACATAATTTAAAAAATGTTGATTTAAACATACCAAAAGAAAAAATAATCGTATTTACTGGTCTTTCAGGCTCAGGAAAGAGCTCAGTCGTCTTTGATACATTAGCAACAGAAAGTAGAAGACAAATGACTTTGAACTATCCTCTCTATGTCAGAAATCAAATGCCAAGGTACGAGCGACCCCACGCTGATCTAATGCAAAACTTAAGCCCGGTTATCGTAGTAGAACAAAGACCAATAGGAGGCAATTCTCGCTCAACAGTAGGCACCTATATGGATATAAATCCATTAATTAGACTGTTGTTCTCGAGAATAGGAAATCCACCAATAGGTTCTGCCAGCGATTTCTCGAGCCAAAGTTCCTTTGGCAGATGTCCAGAATGCGGTGGATTTGGGGAGGTAATTGCACCCGACCTAAATAAGATGATTGATTTCGATAAGTCACTTCGAGATTATGCAGTGAAATTTAAGCCATTATCGCCTTCAGGTTGGCAAGGCCATTGGATGATGACTTGCGGATTATTCGATCCAGATAAACCCATAAAGGACTACTCAGAAGAAGATCTCCATCTGCTATTATACGGTCCCCGGGAAGGGGAAAGAGCCTATGCGCCGTTTCATACGAAAAATGGACCTCATAACGCAGAATGGGATGGGTTATTGCCTAGATTTACGCGGGTCTATATCAATAGAGACATCTCAAAACTAAAACAAGTATCCCAAGATGATGTTTTAGCCGTATCAACACATTCATTATGCCCAACCTGCCAAGGTTCTGGTTTAAACCCAAAGGTATTAGAGTGTAGAATAAATGGCTTAAATATCGCAGAATACGATCAATTAGAGCTTCCGGAAATACTGGAAGAACTAAAGAACATAAAAGATCCTATGGGAGAATCAATAGCCCGACAAGCAATCCCGCATGTAAAACAACTAGTCGACATGGGACTAGGATATTTGAGTCTTTCTAGAAAAATGGGCACCCTGTCCGCTGGCGAAGCTCAAAGGGTAAAAATCGCCCGTCATTTGGGGAGCAGTCTCAACAATATTACCTACATTTTCGACGAACCAAGTGCAGGACTCCATCCAGAAGAAGTGGATATGTTAATTATGATGCTAAAAAGGCTAAAAGACCAACATAATACTGTCATCGTGATCGAACACAATCTATCAGTCATAAAAGTAGCTGATGAAATAATAGAGATGGGGCCGGGAGCAGGTGTAAATGGAGGGGAAGTTGTCTATCAAGGAAAATTAGAAGGGCTAAAAAACTCTCCCACCGCAACAGCCCTAAACCACAAACTAAAAATAAATAAAAATCCAAGGGATATAAAAAGTTATTTTACAATAAAAAGGGCAAGTAACAATAACTTAAAAAATATAAGCGTAGATATACCTAAAAATGTCTTAGTCTGTATAAGTGGTGTATCTGGTTCAGGTAAAAGCTCTTTAATGTTGGAAGCCTTCACACAAAAGTATCCGGGGACCATAATGGTAGAACAAGGCGGCATAGGAATCTCCAACCGTTCGACCCTAGCTACATATATGGGAATAATGGACGATATTCGCACCATATTTTCAAAAGAAACTGGACAAGCAGCAGGTTTGTTCAGCTTTAACTCGCGAGGAGCATGTCCGATTTGCAAAGGAAAAGGAGTCCTAACGCCAGAAGTAGCATTTGCAGACCCTGTGACAATTCCTTGTGAAGCATGTGGAGGTACGAGATATTCAGACGAAGCATTGTCATATCGATATCGAGATAAAAATATAGTGGAGATTTTAGATTTAACAATAGACGAGGCTATTCAATATGTTGAAATACCAAAGATCATAAAAAGAGTGCAAACGCTAAAAGACGTAGGATTAGGTTATCTGACCTTAGGACAGACTACAAGTTCCCTAAGCGGAGGAGAAATCCAACGTCTAAAACTCGCAAGCCACTTGCAAAAAGAAGGACAAATCTACTTATTAGATGAGCCATCCTTAGGACTACACACTGAAGATAATGAAAAACTCCTAGACGTATTTCAAAAACTCGTAAACAGAGGAAATTCTGTCATCATCATCGAACACAATCAAAACTTTATAGCGGCGAGCGACTGGGTAATCGAATTGGGTCCAGGTGGAGGAAAACAAGGCGGACAAATTATATTCGAAGGCACACCGGAAGAGATGTTACATGCAGAAACATTGACAGCGAAATGGTTAAAGGATGGAGTTAGAAAACATTCAGGACAGGCGGTATGTAATTAATTTACTCACAAAGACCCCAGTGTTACCGGTTACACCCGACATATGTGGAGTTTATCTCCCAACAAAATTTAAAGAAAGGCAACTAACCCAAATGGGCGTTGCCTTCTGAAAATTGTGTACCTCAGTCACAATATCTGGAAGGATCTCAGCATAAAATAGACCCTTACCCCACTTAGTTGGTATTAACTCCATTACCTATTGTTTACGATTCTTAGAAACTGGGAAAATGAATCTTTACTGACCGTAGCAGATGTTGATGCCCAACAGGCAGTACCAATGTCTAGGCAATCAACCGAAATCTTTCGTACCGGAAGAGATATTCCAAATGGATTCCAACTCGATCTGCCGGCCAGGGGAAAAAGGGGGAATTCTGAGTGGCCCACTACCGGAGGATTTGGGGGCATTAGGCATTGGCATCGCCGCAAGCTGCGTCCCCTTTTTTGATTTTCCTTTTACTAAGTTGGTGTCGCCTATCGGCTCTTTGGAGGAGAAGAAGTGTGTTCCCCCTCACCCTTAATGAAATTTTTCTAGGCTGTCAAAATGGGCAGCTTTTTTTTATTTTCAGGGTGTCAATGCAGTCGATTTATTTCGCTCAGCAGTTTATAAGTAACCTAGAAGGAAGAAGTCGTATCGTTTCTAGGCAGCACTGTCCAGAAGGAATATTTATCACATAGGAAAGTGGTGGCATAAATTAATAAAATAATATTCATTTATTAAAAAATGGCGGTGAGAGAAAATGATTGAAGTAAAGAAATCAAAATATGGCAGAGGGGTATTTGCAACCCGCGACATTCAGAGTGGTGAACTGATACATGAAGCTCCAGTTATTGTATCTCCGAAGAGGGATTACAAATATTTGAAAAAGACGATTATGATGGAATACGTGTTCTGGTGGGATCAAGCTAATGATGAGTGTGCACTTGCGTTAGGGTACGGTTCTTTATTTAACCACTCCTATACGCCCAATGCCTTGCATGAACACAATTTTGCTAATAGAACCATTGACTTTTATGCACATACCGATATAAAAGCTGGAGAGGAAATTCTAATCAACTATAATGGAGAACCTGACGACGATGAGCCCTTATGGTTTGACGTCATCTGATCTAAATAGTCCCCCAAGGAGATTAAAACAGTTATATAATCGAAAAAACACTCACTGTTGTTGTTAAATCAACATTTATGAGTGTTTTTTTTTTTGTTTAGGGAAACTGTTTCCTTATATCGATAACAGTGGAATATCATAAAATATTCACTTTTTTATCAAAACCACCCTATCCGTTTTCCTCATCAAACCATAAATAGAGAATGGATAGAGTTTTTCAATAAACAAGGATGGTGGTTAAGGATGGCAAAGTATCGAATGGTGCGAACTGAATTTTGGGAAAATGCGGTTGTGTTGGAAGAAATGAAGAGTATTGACAGTTTCGTTCATATCAATAAAATATTTCACAATATTGATAATGAAAAAAGATAAAGACATCCCCATTTAAAGGAATGTCTCAATGATTGGAAAAAGCTTCATAATTCATGAGGATTTAATAAAATGTAAGCACATTAACATTAAAAATGAAATGGCAATCATACTTGTTACCCATAGCCACGCCAATTCCATATTACCTGAATCAATTGCTACATAAATGGCTGTTGGAATTGTTTGGGTTTTCCCTGGGACATTTCCTGCGAACATAAATGTGGCTCCGAACTCACCTAATGCTCTCGCAAAACTCATGATTGCACCCGAAATAATCGATTTAAGGGCAAGAGGAAAGGAAACAAGTAAGAATAATTTGAATTCATTTGCTCCGTCTATACGTGCAGCATTCTCAATATCTTTATCAATTCCTTCGAATCCGGTTTTTGAAGATTGATACATTAGAGGAAAGGCTACCACTGTGGAAGCAATAACAGCCGCCCACCACGTAAAAATAACAGGCTGTTTAAATACCCACTCAATCAATTGACCTACTGGACTATTCTTTCCAAATATAATAATTAACAAGAAACCGATAACAGTAGGAGGTAAAACCAACGGAAAAAGGAAAATCGTTTCAACAAGAACTTTCCCTTTGAATTTCTTATTCGCCATTACTTTTCCAAAAAAAACTCCAAAAATTAATACCCATATTCCTGATACAGATGCGACCTCAATGGATAGTCCGACTGGTGACCAAAAGTCAGTTTGCATTTTAGTTATTTCCTTACCAAGGCCACTCGCTGCCTTCCGCATCATCGAGAAGCAACACATCGACGGAGGAACCTGTCTTGAAACCTCTCTGCCCACCCGGCAATATTATTAAACTATTTGCTGTTGCAAGTGTTGACACCATACTTGATTTATCAAATCCAACTGGTATAACTTCTAACCCATTTTCGGTAAAAGACATGTAACCTCTAACTAAACGAGTAAATGAAATTGGAGTTGGAAAATCTGCTTGTAAGATGGCACTTGCTTTTTTTAAATGAGGCTTTTTTGAACCAAAGAAAGTTTTAACTATCGGTCTTACAAAAAGTTCAAATCCAACATAACAAGCTGAAGGATTCCCTGAAATCCCAAATAATAATTTGCCGTTTAATTCGGCAACTGTCGTGACGCTTCCTGGACGCATAGCAATTTTGTTAAATAATACACGTGCACCAAGCTTTTCATAAATGGCAGGTAAATAATCGAAGTCACCAACAGATACACCACCGGTTGTAATCAAAAGGTCTACCTGGTTTATTGCATTTGAAATTGCTTTATAACAGTCTTCAAAATTGTCGGCTAACTTGCCAAAATAATAAGGAATCGCACCCACTCGTTCAATTTGTGCATGCAACATAGGTGCATTACTATTCCGAATCTTCCCGGGTTCAAGTTCCTCATGAACATCTAACAGTTCAGTTCCTGTTGCATAAATGCCAATAAGAGGCTTTTTTACAACTTTGACCTGGTTATAGCCGAATGTTGCCAGTAACGCTTGAACACCAGGATTAATATATGTACCGTTAGGAACTAGTATATTTCCTTTTTTTACATCTTCTCCTCTAAAAGTTACATTGTCACCCGCTTGATATGAACGTTCGATGGCCATGTATTTTTTTCCGTCTTGCTCAAATTCCCTTGTTAACTCAAGTAAGACAACAGTATCACAAAGATCTGGCATTTGTGCACCTGTCATAATACGGACTGCTTGAAATGGTTTCACTTCTTTTGTTCCAACATAACCAGCACCGATTTCTTCAATGACTTCAAAAACAACAGGTTCGTGACTGCTAGCTGTTAGTGAATCCTTTGAACAAATCGCAAAACCGTCATACCCAGAACGATCAAAATGAGGTACATCATGGTCTGCGATTAAATCCTCGCATAAATATCTTCCATAAGCTTGTTCAAGCTTTATTTCCTCCACTTCTCCAAAGCGGGCAAATTTCATAACCTTTTCAACTGCTTCTCCTATTTGAATCGGGGTTCTTATTTCTACCATAATCAATTCGTCCTTTTCTAAAAAGAGTTAATGAATAAGGGATCCTAATTATTTCCACCTAATTAAATCTTTGTGCAGGTCGCCATTTAACTTTATTCCTCTCACATTGACCTTTGCTTAATCAGTAAATGCCCTGATATTATAATTAGAATAATTTGATTATAACAAATATAAAAAGTGATAAAAATAATTATCTGATTTTTTAAAAAACAACAAATAAAGAATAATTATTAGGTTAGTCATATAGTAAGCATACAAATTAAATATTGGTAAGAATGTACAAAAATTGCTAATATTCAAATAAATATATTTCCACTATCTTTAACTTGTAAAATATATTTACCAGAATGATATCCTTTATGAAGAATCCTCACCGGCCCATTGCATCTACCATTTACTGAAATAAAGGAAAATTTCATTAGATGACTACGTTTAAAATTATTGTTTGCTTCTATGAATCCTTCTAAAGCTATTTCAGAAATACCTTCTCAATAACTACTACAATGCTTTTCGCAAACTTTATCGTTAGCTTGTTTGTTGCCTCGTCCATTTAAGAGGGGGCTATTTTAGACGGCATCTTTTGCACTTGTAAAAACGGAACTTAATTTTTTGAAAGGGGGGGATGCCGCAAATAGAAAAAATTTTAAGAGTAAAAACCCATGATATGGAAATGGTTACAATGATCAAAGAATTTTTTTACTAAGGGAGGAGAATTAGTGGAAAAGTTAACGCCATGGAAACTAGGAACTTTAGGTCTTCAGCATGTATTGGCCATGTATGCTGGGGCCGTGATCGTTCCCCTTATTGTAGGACCTGCGGTAGGCATGACCGCGGAGCAATTGGCTTACCTTATTTCCATCGACTTGTTCACCTGCGGAATTGCATCATTGCTTCAAGTGGTTGGAGGAAGGAAATTTGGAATCAAGCTTCCAGTTATATTGGGGTGTACTTTTACTGCCGTCGGGCCAATGATTGCCATTGGAAAACTTCAAGGCATTACCGCCATTTATGGTGCCATCATCGTCTCCGGGATCATAGTTATGATACTTGCTCAATTTATGAGTAAAGTAATGAGGTTTTTTCCGCCTGTCGTAACAGGAGCTGTTGTAACGATCATTGGGATATCACTTATTCCTGTGGCGATGAACAACGTTGCAGGTGGAGCAGGGGCACCTGATTTTGGGAATCCGCGAAATTTATTACTGGCAGCATTGACACTAGTCCTGATTATAGTAATTAACCGATACAGTTCAGGCTACATAAAGGCTGTTTCTGTTCTGCTATCCATGATTATAGGTACTCTGGCAGCTGCTGGTATGGGAATGGTGAATTTGTCACCAGTTGGAGAGGCTTCCTGGTTTCACATGGTGCAGCCCTTTTACTTCGGGATTCCCACTTTCCATGTAACCGCGATTCTTTCAATGACTCTTGTCGCCATTGTAAGCATGATCGAATCCACAGGTGTATTCCTGGCATTGGGGGAAGTCTGTGATCGGAAACTGGAATCGGAAGACATCAAAAAAGGATTGAGGGCGGAAGGTTTGGCTGGTGTTCTTGGAGGAATCTTTAACTCCTTTCCATACACCTCATTTTCCCAAAATGTTGGATTGGTTGCCCTTACGAGAATTAAAACACTCAATGTAGTCATTGCCGCTGGTGTGATCCTGATGATATTAGGATTGGTGCCAAAAGTGGCAGCGCTTACAACCATCATTCCAAATCCTGTTCTTGGTGGAGCAATGATTGCGATGTTTGGTATGGTTATTTCTTCTGGGGTCAAAATGCTTTCCCGGGTCGATTTTCATAAAAATGAAAATCTACTGATTATAGCGGTTTCGGTAGGAATTGGTCTGGGGGCCTCAGTTGTTCCTGACGCATTTGCTAAATTACCAGAGGGATTGCGTTTAATTTTCCAAAACGGAATCGTAATAGGTAGTTTTACCGCTATTGGGCTCAATCTATTTTTAAACAAAAGGGAAGAACAAAAGAGTATTGATATATTAGAAGATCTCAAGTCGGATCATTCGGCAGAAGCAAGTATTTGATAAAATATCCATTCGAAGTGTTATCTTGGGAAGTGCTTGAAACAATTTCAACTCGTATGGTAAACGAAGTCCTTCAAGTCTAGCGGATCGTGTATGACCATACGAGCATGCTGCTGGAAAAAATTGAGTGGGAGCAAATAAGAACATTTCCCGAAATAATTCAAAAAATATTCGTCCTTTTTCCTGATGCTGACATAATTCATTGATAAGATATCAAACGTATAATATTGGGGATATGGCCCAAAAGTTTCTACCAAGCCGCCTTAAAGGGCTTGACTACGAGCAAAGTGTTAAATGGGAAGGGACTCACTCCATTATATTTACAGAACCATAGTCAAACGCACTGGTAGCTGCCGGGGAGTTTTTTTAGTAGAAAAAAATTTTCAGGGGGAAATAGGATGAAGAATTATTATGAGTTTGAAAAATTGGGGACTAGTTATCGTCAAGAATTCATTGGCGGCTTAACCACTTTTCTAGCGATGGCGTACATTTTAGTAGTCAATCCGCTGACACTTTCCTTAGCAAGTATTAAGGATTTTCCAGATGCGTTAAGAATGGATTATGGTGCTGTCTTCGTGGCTACGGCAATTGCATCTGCTGTTGGCTCGATTGTGATGGGGCTGCTCGGTAAGTATCCATTAGCGCTGGCACCGGGGATGGGGTTAAATGCTTTCTTTGCCTATACCGTTGTTTTGGGAAGCGGTATTCCCTGGCAGCACGCCCTTGGTGCGGTATTGATTTCCGGTGTGTTCTTCTTTCTCTTAACACTTACCGGCATTCGTGAAAAAATCATCAACGCGATTCCGGTTGAATTAAAGCATGCTGTTGGAGCGGGGATTGGTTTATTTATTACCTTTATCGGCTTGCAGGGATCGGGCATTATTGTTAAAAATGACGCTACGCTGGTCGGTTTAGGGAAGATAACTAGCCCGACTGCACTTTTAACGATTTTTGGAATTCTCATTACGGTTATTATGATGACTAGAGGAGTTAAAGCAGCAGTATTTTTCGGAATGATGATTACAGCTGCCGTTGGAATGATTTTCGGGCAAATTTCCCTTCCGCATCAAGTGGTTGGCGGTGTGCCAGATATTAAACCAACCTTTGGCGCCGTATTTTCGGCCTTTGGCGACCCTTCATTCTGGTCAACCGCCATGCTGGGGATTGTTCTTACTTTCTTATTCGTTGACTTCTTTGATAATGCAGGAACCCTTGTCGCAGTTGCCAACCAAGCGGGCTTAATGAAGGATAACAAACTTCCTAATGCTGGAAGAGCGTTGTTGGCAGACTCCATTGCTACAATGGCAGGTTCGGTGCTCGGTACTTCAACAACTACTTCTTATATTGAATCATCTGCAGGGGTAGCATCGGGAGCGAAGACAGGATTTGCTTCATTGGTCACAGCTGGATGCTTTATTCTTTCACTCTTTTTCTTCCCGCTTTTATCCGTTATTACTACACCTGTAACGGCACCGGCATTGATTATCGTCGGAATATTAATGGCATCCTCGCTTGGAGAAATAGACTGGAAAAGGTTTGAAATTGCTGTTCCTGCATTCTTAACCATGATTACCATGCCTCTTACTTACAGCATTGCAACTGGTATTGCCGTTGGCTTTATTTTCTACCCGATCACAATGATTGTGAAGGGAAGAGCCAAGGAAATTAATCCAATCATGTACCTATTCTTTGCGATCTTCCTTATTTATTTTATGTTCAAATAAATGGAATAAAAGCCGCCTGATTTATCCAGACAGCTCAGATTCTCGAAATGAAGAAATCTATTTTCTTGTATACAATTAGAAATTTGGTCTAATTGTCTCTACCGGGTTGCCGTAAACTACCTGACTACAAGAATAATCTGAAGCTATGTTGTATTAGCTTTAGTTTATTCTTGTAGTCTTTTTATGTTACGCCACTCGTTTTTAAGTTTAAATGGGGAATTTAGAAAGGGGAATTTTTAATGGAAGAAATTTTTGCCGTTAAAGGCAATATTATTTTTACGAAGGAATTCGGCAAATACGAAATAATGGAAGATGGATATATTGTGGTTCATGGAAAAAGTATTAAAGGTGTTTATAAAGAACTTACAGAAGAATATAGGAATATAAGGGTAGAAGACTATGGTGATTCTTTAATCATACCTGGTTTTGTTGATCTTCATTTACATGCACCACAGTTTGCTAACCTAGGATTAGGTCTTGATAAAGAATTAATGCCTTGGCTTGAAGCCTATACATTCCCGGAGGAATCGAAATATTCAGATGTTCATTATGCTAGAAAGGTATATTTTTCCTTAATAAGGGAACTGTGGAGGTTCGGTACTACCAGGTCCTGTGTTTTCGCAACAATTCATAAAAATACAACAAAATTATTGATGGATCTATTCGCAGATTCAGGTCTTGGAGCCTATGTTGGAAAGGTGAATATGAACAGAAATTCACCTGATTATTTGACGGAAACGACAGAAGCTTCGCTTAATGACACTGAAGAAATTTTAGAAGAATATTGCGGCAAATATGAATTGGTAAAGCCAATTGTTACACCTAGATTTGTTCCTAGCTGTAGCTTTGAACTTCTGAAAGGACTTGGAGAGTTAGCTGAAAAATATAATGTTCCTGTACAGTCTCATTTATGTGAGAATTATGGAGAAATTAGTTTTGTAAAATCATTACATCCTGAGTATAAAAATTACGCTGAAATATATAATGGCGCTGGTTTATTCGGAGATGTACCTACTATAATGGCACACTGCATTTTAGTTGATGAGGATGAAATTGAACTTATGGTAAAAAAAGATTTATATGTTGCACACAGTCCTAATTCAAACTTTAATTTATCAAGCGGTATTGCACCAATAAGAAGACTGGTTTCAAGAGGAGTGTCTGTGGGACTTGCAAGTGATATATCAGGTGGGCACAGTTTATCAATGATGAACGTCATTACCAGTAGTGCACAGGCTGCAAATATCAAATGGATTGAAAGCAATAGAGTTGATCAGCCTTTAAGCACTGCGGATTTATTTTATCTGGCAACAAAAGGCGGGGGTAAATTCTTTGGAAAAGTAGGAAGTTTTGAAGAAGATTATGAGTTTGACGCTCTTGTCATTGACGATCGTAATATCCCTGCTTTTAGAACGTTTACGGTAGAAGAAAGATTACAAAAATTTATCTATACTGGTGATGATAGAAATATTAAAGAAAGATATGTTTCAGGTAAAAAAATATCAGAGCCCAAAGTTTATTAAGCTATAATCCTATTAAAATAGCTCAAGTCGGATCATTCGGCAGAAGCAAGTATTTGATAATAGATCAATTCGAAGGATCACTGATTATTTTAGTGATCCTGTTTTTTTTAGTAAGAATATGATTATGGAGGCGGCCATAAGTTCCTTTTTTTGATGTCTATAGGTATTCATTTACTAACTTTATAAAATTTTTAGCAGAGGCGGAGACAAAATGATTTTCAAGCCAAATGACACCTAAAGAAGAGATTAAATTGGCATCCCTAATTGGTGTAGAGTAGAGACCGCTGTTCCCATAGACCTCTAATACAGATTTTGGCACGATGGTTACCCCCATTCCCCCCTTAACCATCTCCATTAATACATGCATATCAGAGCATTCACCAATAATTATTGGTTGCAGCTTCTGTCTAGAAAAGGCTTCAAAAATGGTATTATAGATGCCTAGACCCTCAGAACTCGGAATAATAAGGGGCATATGGGAAATCTCTTTCAAAGAGATCATGTTTGCCTGTATCTTCTTACTGCTTACGAAAACAAAGTTCTCATTAATAAGATGATGATAAGTCAAGCCGCGATGGTCAATGGCAAGACGTACAAATGCGATCTCAATGGCTCTCGATTTTACCATTCCCGCCAAACGAGGGGAATCATTTTGAACAATTTTTAATGGAACAAGCGGATATTTTTTGTGGAAGGATTGCAACATTTCTGAAAATCCTGTAACCGATAGGGTATTGATACCTACAGATAGTACGCCCCTTTTCCCATCTTCTGTTTCCTGTAATTCATTTTTTATTTCTTGGATACTGTTCACTAGAAGCAAAGCATGTTTATAGAGCACGTTTCCTTTATCAGTTAACTCCATACCCTTGCCATTTCGCTCAATTAATTTAACACCAAGCTCTTCTTCTAATTGTTTCAGCTGCATACTAAGAGGCGGTTGAGACATATGTAGCCGAGCAGCGGCAGCAGTTATATTCTTTTCCTCAGCTATCGCTATAAAATACCGTAATTGTTTGATATCCATTCATTTCTCCATCTATTTAAATAATATATGATTTCTATATAAATTATATATTTTTCGTATAGTATACGTCTATGATATCATAATAATATGAAAATTCAAAAAGTTATTTTACGCCAGCATCTTAGTTTGTATTTATCACGGAGGTGACCAAAAATAGAAGCAATCATCTTGGCTGCTGGATATTCCAGCCGGGCGAATACCTATAAAATGACTTTGCCGCTGGAGCATATGACGATATTGGAGCAAACCATTTCTAAATTTGAAGGGTTAATCAGCAGGGCTATTATCGTAGCTGGGTTTCAAGCGGAAATCATCGAAGAGGAAATAGCAGAAATCAGCAATAAAAATGCCTATTCATTCCAGATGAAGTTTGTTTATAATGAAAACTTTGACCAAGGAATGTTCAGTTCTATACAAAAGGGCTGTCGTGAAGTAAGTGACCAAGCCTTCTTTCTAACACCGGGGGATTGTCCACTTGTTAAGAAAGAGACTATCCAGCTAATTGCCATGCAAAGAGGGGACGTTGTGATTCCCAGCTTTAACTATAAAGGCGGTCACCCGATCAAATTATCAAGTGAAGTGAAACAGAGAATTCTAGATACCGATTCTAAAGGAATTTTGCGTACGGTCCTCGCCAGTTACGAAAGGAATTATGTGAATACAGATGATCCTGGAGTAATCATGGATGTAGATACACCGGACGATTACCAAAAAGCCATGGATTATTATAAAACGAAAATGTCTCATTTACCTTTATGGGGATAAAAATGAATTATAAAATTCATTTTTATATATAAATTTTTGAAAGGGGTTTCTACTAATCTATGTTTCAGGTGAAAAAATTTAATCGAAGGGAGTGGCTGCAATGAGACTAAAGGATATAAGCACTCCAGTGCCCAAAAAGGACCATAAAGATAAAGTATCAGGCCAGCTGCCTTATATTAGTGACGTGAAAGTGGACAATATGGTTTATGGTGTTTTGTATCGGTCGCCGATTGCATATGGAAAAATCAAATCCATTTACGTGCCAACTCTTCCTGAAGGATATGATGTAGTTGGGGCAGAGGATATCCCGGGTCCGAATTACGTGAAAATTATTAAACAGGACCAGCCTATTTTCGCCAATGAGTGGGTCAACTATATTGGGGAGCCGATTCTCATGCTCGTTGGCAAAGATTTGAACACCCTCTACGGGCTGAGAGATAAAGTGAAGGTTGAATTTGAAGAACATCAGCCTATCTATACATTGGATGAAGCAATCGATCAGATATCTTCTGCAAGTTTCGTTAGCTATGAATTTGGGAAAGGCTTAGATATCATTTCAGCTATCGAGCAAGATGCCCATCAAATTGTTGAAGAAGAATATACGACGGGTTATCAGGAGCATGTCTACCTTGAGCCACAAGGAATGCTTGCCGTTTATAAGGATGATGAAATTGTCGTCCACGGATCGATGCAAGCTCTTTATTATATAAAAAATGCATTGCTAAGCGCTTTAGCCTGTGGCGACGATGAGGTCAGAGTGGTGCAAAGCCCTACAGGCGGCGGTTTTGGCGGAAAAGAAGAATTTCCTTCGATGATGGCCTGTCACGTAGCCATTGCCGCAAATGCTGTTAAAAAATCAGTCATGCTCGTGTTCGACCGCCATGAGGATATGGTGGTGACGACAAAAAGGCATCCGGCCAAATTCAAATATCGTACTGCCCTTGATAAGGAAGGAAATATTCTGAGCATGTGTGTTGACGTCTTTCTTGATGGCGGGGCGAATGAAGGATTGAGTTCTGTTGTGCTGCAGAGGTCATTATTAAATAGTGCCGGTGTTTATAACATTCCTCATTTCCATGCCAAGGGCCATGTGTTAAAAACCAATACAGTTCCGAACGGTGCCTTCAGAGGCTTTGGTGCCCCGCAAAGCTTTGCCGGAATCGAAAGTCATATGGGCCATCTTAGTAAATACGCTCAACTAGACCCTCTTGAATATAAGCGAAAATACCTCGTCAAACAAGGAGACCCTACCATCACAAAAGGAAATTTCCGCGACCCAATCTTAATGGAAGAAATGATTGAGGACCTGTTGGATGCCTCAGATTACAACAAGAAAAAAGAGGAGTTCCAGCGATTCAATCAACAAAACCTACGCTATAAGAAAGGCATTGGGACTTCAGTATTCCTCCACGGCTGTGGATTTACAGGCAGCGGCGAAAGAGATCATATTAAAGCAACGGTGAAACTAGTTAAATCAAAGGACGGCAAGGTTCTTTTAAAAATCTCAAATTCTGATATGGGACAGGGAATTTATACGACATTGAGTAAAATTGTCGCCAAAGAACTCGACCTCCCGTTAGAACAAGTCTCCTACCCTGATCCCGATACAAAAGAGGTTCCCGACTCCGGTCCAACCGTAGCCTCCAGAACGACGATGATTGTTGGAAAATTACTTGAACGGGCCGCAAAAAAACTAAAGGCCGAGTGGAAGTCAGGGGAGGAACAAGAAGTATTTGAGCATTATGTTCACCGTGAAATGATTCCTTGGGACGAAAAAACCTTCACTGGAGATGCCTACCCTGCTTATTCATGGGGCGTTAATTTCGTGGAAGTAGAAGTAGATACGTTAACAGGAATTGTAAAGTTAGAAAAAGTATACGGAAATTACGAAGTGGGGAAGGCCATCGATGATCGGATTATGAAAGGCCAAATTGATGGTGGTCTTGCACAAGGGTTAGCATACGGGTATCTGGAAAAGATGACGACAAAGCAAGGTAAAATCCAACAAAAAAGCATATCGGATTATGGACCTCCGACTTCATTGGACGTTGTTCCAATCGAAAGCAAGTTATTTGATAACCCATATGCGGATGGCCCGTCCGGGGCGAAGGGCGCAGGTGAATTGACATTAATCGGCGGAGCCCCGGCAGTCCAGTCGGCGATTGAAGATGCACTGCAGACTTCTTTTCAGCAAATTCCGGTTACAGCGGAAGTCATTATGGAAAGTCTTGAACGAAAGTTGGTGAATAGGGTTGATTAAATTTACCCTTAATGGAAAAACGGTGGAAACGGATGCTCCGCCCACTGCAAGATTACTAGATTTAATAAGGGAAGAGTTTGGATTAATTGGAACAAAAGAAGGCTGTGGTGAAGGGGAATGCGGAGCCTGCAGTATTTTCGTAAATAATTCCTTGCAAAACAGCTGCCTTATTCCTATTGGCGCGATTGCGGGTGCCGAAATTCAAACGATCGAAGGATTAATGGAAACAGAACAATTTAAGATTTTAGATGAGAGCTATTCCGAGTGCGGAGGGGTGCAGTGCGGCTATTGTATCCCGGGGATGGTCATGGCAAGTGCCGCTTTGTTATCTGAAAATCCCAATCCAACAGACGCGGAAATTCGTGAAGGCATTTCTGGAAATCTATGCCGATGCACTGGCTACAATATGATTGTGGATGCAGTTGAATTGGCAGCGAAAAAAGGTGAAGTCGTATGCCAGAAAAAATAACCGCGTATCGTTTTGACTATTTAGACGAAACCTTGAGCCAATTGAATAAAGAAGACTGTGCCATCGTAGCCGGCGGCACCGATGTAATGGTCCTTCACAAAAGTGGAAGGGGAGTGCCTCCTAAAATTCCTAAACCAGTTGTTTTTATTGATCATCTTTCCGAGCTCAAGCGGGTGTATCAAAAAGATAAGGATCTCCATATCGGAAGCTGCAGTACCTATGGTGAATTACTGGAAAACCCGTTAATTCCCATTGCCTTAAAAAATGCAATCAAAACGATTGCAGCACCGGCCATTCGAAACAGAGGGACATTGGGAGGAAATATTTGCAATGCATCTCCGGCGGGTGACACACTGCCATTATTATATGTTTACAACGCAAAACTTTTGCTGCGCTCCGTTAATGGGGATCGTGTGGTAGCAATTAGTGATTTTATTCAAGCACCGCGAAGAATTGGGCGAAATCACAATGAAATTTTGGCTGAAATCATACTGCCGTCAGTTTTAGAAGAAGGATCCCATGTCGTTTTTGAAAAAATCGGTAACCGAAATGCAGATGCCATTGCCAAAGTATCGTTTGCAGGTTACATCCGGATCAGCAATGAACGAATCGATGACATTCGCTTTGCCTTTGGAGCGGTCGGACCGACGATGGTTCGTTCGATTGATATTGAGAAGAAGCTACTTGGAAAACCATTCCCATTATCGGAAACGGACATCGATTCGATTGTGGCAGACTTTGATCAAATCATTCGGCCAATCGACGACCAGCGCTCCACAGCTGTTTACAGGAAAACGGTCGCCTTAAATCTTTTGCGTTATTTTCTTAACACGTCGCAATATCAACCGAATTAATGTTTAAATAAGGGGCTGAGCCATACATGCTGCTGATGGAAAAAGTGGCCATGCTGACTCGTCAAAATGAAACTTTTGCTCTAGCCATGATCATTGAATCAAGAGGCTCGACTCCCAGCCATGTGGGAAAAATGATTGTACACCCTGATGGCACGATTGAAGGGACTGTCGGAGGGGGATTAGTTGAATATTTTGTCATTGATGAGTGTGTGCAGGCAATTCAAAAGGGTAAATCGAAAATCGTTGAATATAAATTAAATAAACATGCTAAAGACGGAATTCAAATGAATTGTGGAGGAACAGTGCGGGTGTTTATTGAAGTTTATAAAAGCAGGCCTGAACTCGTTCTGGCTGGTGCAGGTCATGTCGCCATTGCGCTTTCAAAACTCGCCGATTTTCTTGAAATTCCCTATCGCGTTGTGGATGACCGGGAGGGTTATTGTACGAAGGAACGCTTTCCAAATGCGACCAGGCTTATTGTGGATGAGGATATTGGGAAGGCAACGCTTGCGGCCAACCTAAATGAAAAGTCTTACTTAGTGATTGTGACAAAAGATCAAGATGAAATCGTATTAAAAACAGCTCTGCAATTTCCTTGTTCCTATATTGGCATGCTTGCCAGCAAGCGCAAGGCAATTCAAATATTACAAAAATTAAAAGATGAAGGATTCTCAGAAGAACTGCTGGAGCGCGTTTCGTCTCCCATCGGGGTGGATATTAACTCAGAAACAACACAAGAAATTGCCATCAGTATTATCGGCGAAATCATCAAATTAAGCAAAGAAACAAGCCCAATAAAGGTGAAACAATTAAATAGATAAATAGAATAGATCCCGGGGGACGGTTCTGGCTGGTCAAAAAGGCCACTTTACCGCCCCTGTAGTCTTTTTGGAACGCTGCGCTATTACCCACTTGGAGTTGAAAAATGTGACCAAACAACAAGTTAAAGATCAATTAGGCAGGCCGCTTCGTGATATTCGAATTTCTGTGATTGACCGATGTAATTTCCGCTGCCAATACTGTATGCCTGCGGAACTGTTCGGTCCTGATTATGCATTTTTACCTAAATCAGAATTACTAACGTATGAAGAAATTACACGTCTTGCCAGCATTTTTATTAAATTAGGTGTTGAGAAGATTAGATTAACTGGAGGTGAACCTCTTCTTCGAAAAGATTTACCAATTCTTGTTGAAATGCTTTCAAAAATTAATGGTCTAAAGGACATTGCTTTAACGACCAATGGCGTATTGCTCCCGAAATATGCTTCACAGTTGAAGGAAGCTGGCCTTGAAAGGATAAATATAAGTTTAGATAGTTTAAATGATGAACTTTTTGGTGAAATAAATGGCAGGAATGTGGGAGTTGGCCCGGTACTCCAAGGAATTGAGGCCGCAAAAGGCGCAGGCCTTCGCATAAAAATCAATATGGTTGTAAAAAAGGGACTTAACGACTCTGAAATTATTCAGATGGCAACCTACTGTAAAGAACAGAACCTAGAACTACGGTTCATTGAATATATGGATGTCGGCAGTACAAATGGTTGGATGATGGAAGACGTTGTTACAAAGCAACAAATATATGAAATATTAAAAGAACACTTTGAATTTGAACCGGTGGAGGCTGCTTATTACGGAGAGGTGGCCAAGCGTTACCGTTATAAAGGGACGGATATTAATTTCGGCTTTATTACCTCAGTATCTGAGTCGTTTTGTTCAACCTGTACCCGTGCAAGATTGTCAGCAAATGGGCAAATTTTCACCTGTTTATTTAATGGAAACGGCCATAATATTAGGGACTTTATTAGAAGTGGAGCTACCGATCAAGATGTAGAAGAAAGAATTAAAGGCATTTGGAATCATCGTTCCGACCGTTATTCTGATGAACGCACCGAGGAAACGAGAATAGCCAGGAAAAAGATTGAAATGTCATATATAGGTGGATGATTACCTAATCACTGATACAGACTACAAAGGTATTGGGGGTCACGAGTTTCTTCTATTATTTATTCCCTTTTGTTTTATTTTAGGTTATACATGAATTTTACTGGCCAAAACAAATTTGGAGGGAGTATTTTTGTTTGGTGCAATAGAAGCGGGCTACAAAGTTTTTTGGGCTGTCGGTGACACATAAATAGACGGAAAAAATTCGCTTAATTAGCAATTAGCATGTAAAAAAGCTTAAATAGACGAAGATATTCCGCCTATTGACTCGAAAAGCATGAAAATGAGGGATTTTGCCTTGCATAACCGGAAAACCTTCCCTTATTTACCCCGAAAGTAGCTCCATTCTGCATCTAACCGAAAAATTTCCGCTTATTTTCCTTTCGCTGGTACCTTACTTAAGGACAAGAATTCTTATTGAAAAGGTAGTGAGATAAAAACCATCGCTAGACAGGATTCCATTGTTTTTTTCAGTTTTTTTACTGGAAAATTCACAAAAATGTCTATACTGAGGTATTCGGAAAATATAAAGGAATTATAAAAAGTGCCAGTCACTATCCGTAATGGTTGATATTTGATCGACATTACTCGAGTGGTGACAGGTGCTTTTTTTGTGTGCTCCATAAAGAAAACTATTGCCATAAAATATTCACTTTTATATAAAAACCACCAAATCCGTTTTCTTCACAAAACCATAAATAAAGAATGGAAAGAGTTTTTCAATAAACAAGGATGGTGGTTGAGAATGGCAAAGTATCGAATGGTGCGAACTGAATTTTGGGACAATCCCATTGTGGAAGAGATGACCCCGGAGGAGAAGTATTTTTACCTCTATCTGCTGACAAATTCGAAAACAACTCAAATTGGCATCTATCGAATAACGAAGAAGCAAATGGCTTTTCATTTGGGCTATTCTATGGAGACCGTTCATTCGTTAATGGAACGATTTGCCGAGCATCATCAGTTGATTCGCTATAATCCGGAAACAAGAGAACTGGCGATTAAATACTGGGGGGAATATAACCTGCATAAAGGCGGGAAACCGATTATGGACTGTATAACCGCCGAGCTAAAAGAGGTCAAGGATCGCTCGCTTATTTCGTATGTTTCGGAAGGCATTAGCAATCCCGGGATTAGCAGCCTTTACGAATCTTTTAGTAGACAAGAAGAAATGCTTTTTAGCAACGAGGGCAGTGAACGAGAGGAACAGACTACATATACCGATAGTGAAGCAGAAGAGTTGTACGATACGTCAACGAACCGTGAGACGATACGTGGGCAAAAAGAAAAAGAAAAAGAAAAAGAAAATAAAAAAGAAAAACAAAAACAAAAAATAGCTTCTCGTCCAGATGTTGAGGACGCTCCAGATTTAAAGAATCTTACAAAACCAGAAGATGTGAATGAAATTATCGAGTTTTGGGACGCGAATGGTTTTGGTTTTACAAACGTGATGGCGAAGCAGCAGCTGTTAGCATGGTTAGAGGATTCTAGCTTTTTACAGCCGAAAGAGATGATCCTAAAAGCCATGGAGATTGCCTGTGCGAATAACAAGCGAAGGCTCAACTATATTGTTGCGATTCTTAGAAACTGGGAAAATGAATCGTTACTGACCGCAGCAGATGTTGATGCCCATCAGGCACCCCAACAGGCAGTACCAATATCCAAGCAATCAACTGAAAACTTTCGTAACGGAAGAGATATTCCACGTGGATTCCAACTTGATCTAACGGCAGGTGAAGAGGAATGAGTATGGCTGAAAAAGCGTTCTTGGGCAGTTTGATGAAGGCGGAGTACTTACTAACGGATACCGTGATTCAGCCTGAACAGCTAGAAAGTGCACGGCATAAAGAAATCATGCGAAAAATGGTGGAATTCAAACGTGCCGGTAAGAATATTGATTTGATTACTTTTTCAACCCTGTCCGATCTCGAATCAGTAGGGGGAATGTCCTATCTTTCTGAGCTGTTGTCCTATGCAGACATCGAGAAATTTGATGGAACGGAAAAGCTCATACTTAAGTCGTGGAAGGTTTCGGGAATGAGGAAGGATTTTGAGAGTTTTCCAGCTATAAAAGCGATGAAAAAGGCAAATGACTGTCACTACCCGCAATTTGTCGAATTCTCCTCGACAAGATTCGGGTGGTGCCAGTCACTCTTTTTTATGAGGAAGACGGATAGGATGGTTTTCATAAAATGAATATTACTTAACAACTTTTGTTTTAAGGACGGGAATTATCCATGTGCTACTTTTAATGGATAAATTTACAAAAAAGGGGATCAAATCTTATTTGTTGGAGGAATGGCTTTATTTTTTCCAGTCTCTGCTTTTCTATTATGAGCTCTAACATGTTTTCAAAAATAAAAAAAGATATCGAATATTCAATAGCTAAAATTAATTTTGTATTACAAATAAAATTATATATATTGTTTCTCGTTCTCAAGCTTGTGAAATTTAGTTAATTTACCGTAGATTTCGGTTTTTTTAATAAAAACCATTGACTTACAGCATTCCTCTTCGTAAAATTTGTATTACAGATTAGAAAATTCTGAATAGGGGGAACATTTGTGGCTGAAAAAGAAAAAATATCGCAAACGATTTCTCGTGAATTGTTAAATATGATTGAAGTTGGAAAGTTTCCTCCAGGTTCAAAATTGCCAACAGAAATGGAACTAGCTGCACACTTTGGCGTAAGTAGAATCCCGATTCGAGAGGCACTCAGTGTCTTAAGGGCTGCGGGTGTGATTAGCTCGCGTCAAGGTGGAGGCAGTTACGTTGAAGAAAGAGCTGCGACTTTTCTGCTGCATCAAATTCGTATTGAAAATGATGATAAAGAAGTCATCAAACATCTATTTGAGATGAGAAAAATTCTAGAGCCTGAGGCGGCCTATTTAGCTGCACTTAGGCGTACTCCAGAACAATTGGAACAAATGGAACAGGCTTTGAAATGGCTGGAGAGAGAATTTACTGATGAGGAGAAAATGGGCACAGAGGCTGACATCGAATTCCATCGATCCATTATTTTAGCAACGCAGAATCCGATCATGATTCATATGATCGAAAGTTTATCTGCCCTTTATGAGAGAGCATTAAAGATTACACTCGAGCCTAATTTGGTGTTAAAACAAAGACGAAAAGCGGCTCTTAAAGAACACCAGGATATTCTATTAGCCATTAAAATGGAAGAACCTGAGCTGGCAAAAATCCAGTCTGTTATTCATTTGAAAAATGCAGAGAAAAAACTAAGTTTACTTTTTTAAGCTTATTATTACTTAGAAAAAAAGGAAGGGAAAAACTCCATTGAAAGCGATAACATCAGCACATGTTAAAGAAATTATATCCATCGTAAAAACAGGGAGAGTATTGACAAATGAATCCGATCGCTATAGTTATTCCTTTGATGGTTCGTTTGGTACCTATCTGCCCGATGTGGTCATTCAGACAAAAAGTGTAGAGGAATTGGCCGCACTTGTGAAATTGGCCAACCGAGAAAAGATTCCGGTCTATCCACGCGGCCAAGCGACCAGTTTAAGTGGAGGTCCGCTTCCCGTTAAAGGTGGAATGGTTTTCGATCTGTCCGTTATGGATGACTTACTTGAAATTCATGAAGAAGACTTGGTTGCCATTGTGTCTCCTGGTGTATTAACATCTAATATTCATCATGCAGCCGAACGGAAAGGTTTGATGTACCCTCCTGATCCCAGCAGTTCTCATGTATCCACTATTGGTGGAAATTTGGCGGAGAATTCGGGCGGCCCGCGAGGATTGAAATATGGGGTAACGAAGGATTATGTCATTGGGTTGGAAATGATCACGCCGCAAGGGGAAATTATCCGGACAGGTGGCCGGACAGTGAAAAACGTAACCGGCTACGATTTGACCAAACTCATTGTAGGCTCCGAAGGTACTCTAGGAATAATAACAAAAGCCATCTTGCGCTTGATTCCCAAGCCGCCAGCTTCAGAAACGGTGATGGCAATTTTTAATAGCCTCGTGGATGCAGGAAGAGCCATATCGAAAATTCTTTCCTCTGGAATTCTGCCGTCGAAAATGGAATTGATGGATCAAGCCTCGATTATAGCTGTAGAAAATTATCAGCCTTCTGGGCTTCCCAGGGACGCCGAAGCGCTGATTCTCATCGAGCTTGATGGGCACCCCTCTGCGGTCATAGATGAAGCCGAACAGGTCTCGAAGGTTTGTAAAGAAGTGGGAGCAAGAAAAGTAACGATTCCCAAAACTAAGGCTGAAACAGAAGAGGTATGGAAGGCGAGAAAGCTAGTTTCTCCCGCCATTGTCAGGATTAAGCCGACCAAAATTTCGGAAGATGCAACCGTTCCCCGGAGTAAAATACCAGAAATGTGTCGTCGTCTTCAAGAAATCAAGAAAAAGTATAATGTGCACCTTGTGGTTTTTGGTCATGCCGGGGATGGCAACCTTCATCCGAATATTATTGCCGACAAATCGGATAAGGAAGAAATGCGGCGGGTCGAGCTGGCAGTTACGGAGATTTTTGAAGCCGCTGTACAATTGGGTGGAACTTTGTCTGGGGAACATGGCATAGGAACCATGAAAGCTCCATTTATGGAAATGGAATTGGGGGCCGAAGGATTAGATATGATGAAGAAAATTAAGCAGGCTTGGGATCCGAATAATATTATGAATCCTGGAAAGATTTTCCCTGAGCCGGGGCAAAAGTTGGTGTTAAGCGAATGAACCATGACCTAGAACAATTGAAAGAAGAAATTAAATATGAAAAAACCAATAGCTGTGTTCAATGCGGCTACTGTTTGCCAGTATGTCCTACCTACGCCACGATGGGTAAGGAAACTCACTCCCCGAGAGGGAGAATTAATTTGGTCAAGATGGTAGGGGAAGGAAAGATTACAGATTTATCCGTTCTGGAGGAACCGATGGATTTGTGCCTTGGCTGCCGCGCGTGTGAGACGGCTTGTCCTACCGGGGTTGAATACGGTGGCATTCTGGAAGCAGCCAGAGCGGCAATCACACGACGTAAAAAGTTTTCGGTTCCGGTTCAAACTTTGCGTAACACCTTATTCAAAGAGGTCTTCCCTAGCCGTAAAGCAATGAATTTCATCGGGAATTCCATGTGGTTATATGAAAAAAGCGGTATTCAAAAACTGGCGAGAAAAAGCGGGCTGGTGAAAAAATTACCTTCTCATTTAGGTGAATTCGAAGCGATCACCCCGCCTGCGGTATCCCCATGGGAACGTTCAAGTCTCCTCCGTGTTACTCCAGCTAAAGGGGACAAAAAGTATACGGTCGCATTCTTTGTGGGTTGTGTGATGGATGCAATGTTCAGAAAGATCAACCACCTTTCCGTCAAGCTGCTTTCCGAGGCAGGTTGTGACGTGATTGTCATAGAGAATCAGACTTGCTGTGGAGCTCTACACGCTCACACCGGAGAGTTAGAAGAAAGTAAAGGTTTAGCAAAAAGGAATATTGCGGCTTTCGAGAAGGAAGAAGTAGATTTTATTGTCAATAATGCCGGCGGTTGCGGGGCAATGCTTATCGAATATGATCACCTATTAGCGGATGAACCACTATGGGTCGAACGCGCGAAACGTTTTTCGGAAAAAACGAAAGATATCTCCCAAATCCTTGTTTTATGCGGAGGCATTAAATCGAAAGACTGCTTACCTCAAAGGGTAACGTATCAGAGATCTTGTCATATGACGAATGTTCTAAAAGTAACAAAAGAGCCGCTTCAATTAATCAAAAGCGTACCAAATGTAGAATTCATAGAAATGAACGATGCGAATATGTGCTGCGGCTCGGCAGGGATTTATAACATTGTGAATTATGATGCGTCAATGGAGATCTTGGATCAAAAAATGGAGAATGTAAAACATTCAAATGCAACGACCATCATTACGACCAATCCTGGATGCCTGATTCAAATGAAGCTGGGAATTGAACGTGAAAATTTAAATGGAAGCATGCGCGCTGTTCATTTAGTAGAATTCTTGGCAGAAGCGACCGGGATTTTGTAAATCATAAAGGTAATATAAGAAATACCAGCAAAATCTACTCTTTACTTCCCAGCCCTTTTGTCTAATTCTGTTTAGTGAAAGCATAAAATAATCTCCATCTGTTTGACCAGTTGGGGATTATTTTACGTTTACTTTAATTCTATTATTGGCTTTCCCAAGTGCTTTCCTTTTACCTTAGCCGTCTCGATCCCTGCAGAACCTATCAATTTTCTTCCTCTCCTGGTCAGCAACATAGGACAACAGGCAAAGGAATTGATCCTCCATTAGTATCCCCATATCTCTCAAACTCTAGAATTTCCAGCTGAGAAATAAATAAATAAATAAATTTCGGTCTCTAAGACCACGATAACGGAGCATAGTTTGTGCGAGATCTCTTTCCATTCCATTTACAAAAATTGTATTGACTAAGAGAAATGATGATTGTAAGCTTGTAATACAACTATCAAATTAACATAATTAAGTGAAAAAGAATAGATTTCTATTAAAAATGAAATAGTGGTAAGGTTTTTCCTGTAAAAAAATATCTTTTTAAGGAGGATTTTATGGTTCATACAGTAAAGCGAATGAAAATAGTTGACCAAGTACTTGAACAATTAAAACAGAAAATACGAGATGGGGATTTTCCAGAAGGTTCAAAACTCCCATCTGAAAATAAGCTTGCTGAAATGTTTGGTGTTAGTAGGCAACCTATTCGTGAAACAATTAGTGTGCTCGTTGCGAGTGGACTTGTAGAATCGATTCAAGGTGGTGGAAACTTTGTAAAAAAAATCCCCACAGAGGATCTACTAGATACGGTTGCATTTGAAATGATAACAGAAGAAGAAATTTATAACTTGCTTGAATTGCGAACAGTAATTGAGACAGAGGCAGCAGCATTTGCAGCAGAACGGCATACCGAGGAAGATCTTAAGAAGATATATGAAGCCTTTCAGCAAGTATCAGATACGATTAATGATGATTCCGTTGTTGGAGATCAAGCAGATTATGATTTCCACATGTCCATCGTAAAAGCTGCAAAAAACTCTTTTCTCACACAAGCGGTTGAAAATGTAAGAGAACTTTATCGAAAAGCCCTTACCTATTCGTTAAAGAAAAACGTAGGAAGAAGAGAGAAGCGTGAACAAGTACACCAAGAACACCAAAATATTTATGAAGCAATTAAAAGAAGAAATAAAGAAGCTGCAGCATTTTATATGAAAGAACATTTAACAAATGCACGATTGAAACTCGGGGACCCTCGGGTGAAGAAGTAGTCAACAACCTTACCAGTTTTTTGTTCGCATTTTAAATATTGCCTATTAACAATCGAATTCCCATCTGATTGACAGGTGGGGATTTATTTATATCCAAACATTTAAACCTTCTACGGGAATGAAGTGCAAAGGGTAGAAGGTAGAAAATTTGGAAAATTTTAAAATGTATATTGAAATTGGAAATCCTATCTTGTATGATTGTATTACAAGTTTAATAAAGCGATTACAAAGGATGTGAAATAATTATAGTTTTATCGGGAAAGAATAATTAGAAAATACAGAATTATTAAATTTTTTTGTTAGTACTATAAATTTTATTAACTGAATTTTCAGGAAGACTTAATGGAAATTATGGGAACTATCACTGCTTTAGTACGGATCAATCCGTAAAATCAGTGCTAGGGGTTTCAAAAAATATTTTTAGGAAGGAAGAAAATAATATGAATTTTGCTCAACAAGGATCTAAAACGAGTCAAGCCGCCGATTTCGATGTGGTTGCTATTGGTGGGGGTTTTTCGGGACTGTACATGATTCATAGTTTACGAGAGGCTGGTTACTCTGTCAGAGTATATGAGGCAGGCGGGGATGTCGGCGGAGTATGGTATTGGCATCGCTATCCTGGATTACGTTGCGATGTGGAGAGTTTTGCTTATTGCTATTATTTCTCTGAAGAGCTATATAACGAATGGACATGGACTAGTAGGTATCCTAGTCAGCCGGAGATTCTCCGTTATATCAATTTCGTAGCAGATAAATTTGATTTACGTAGAGATATTCAATTCAACACGCGCATTAATGCTGCTCATTATGACGAGGTAAACGAACGTTGGCAGATTTACTTAAATGACGGTACTAGTGTAACGGCTAAGTTTTTCATCCCTACGGTAGGCGGGCTCACCTCTGCACCCAACGTTCCCAATTTTAAAGGTTTACATAGCTTCGAAGGGGAATGGTATCATACCGGAAATTGGCCAAAAGAAAAGGTTAATTTCAAAGGTAAACGTGTTGGTGTCATCGGCACTGGGTCAAGTGGTATGCAGGTAATACCGGAAATTGCAAAAGAAGCTGATCATTTAACTGTTTTCCAACGGACGCCTCAATATTCCATTCCGGCGGGGAATCATGAGCTTGATCCTGAATATGTACGACAAAGAAAAGCAAATTTTAAAGAATTAAAGCAACAGATTCGAAATAGCCGTACTGGTGATTTTAAGAGACTCATTGATAAATCAGCTTTAGCTGTAACAGAAGAAGAACGGTTGCAAGAATTTGAAAGCGCTTGGGAAAAAGGCGGAGGTCTGCCAAGATATAATGATCTGTTTACCAACGAAGAAGCTAATCAAACATATGGTGATTTTGTCCGTTCCAAGATCTCTGAAATTGTACGTGATCCTGAGGTTGCCCAAAAATTAATGCCAAATTATCATTTTGGAACAAAACGCATAGCTTTAAGTACCAATTATTACGAAACATATAATCGTGATAATGTCACCTTGATCGATATTAAAAAGGCGCCTATTGAGGAGATCACTCCTATGGGTGTACGCACAACAGAAAAGGAATATAAGTTGGATGCTCTTGTATTTGCTACAGGTTACGACGCTATTACCGGTCCTCTGTTTAAAATAGATATTAGGGGAAGAAATGGAGTTGCATTAAAGGAAAAATGGAATCATGGGGGTGAGATAAGTACGTATCTTGGACTTGCAATAGATGGCTTCCCAAATTTATTCATGGTTGCAGGAGCCGAGGGTCCAGGCGCGGTGGTCAACAATCTCGTAGTGATTGAGTCAAACGTTGAGTGGATTATTGACTGTCTCAATCATCTCCGTGAGCAGGGTATAAATACTATCGAGGCAAGACCGGAAGCAGCCGCTGATTGGAGTAAATCAGTTGCGGAGGCGGCTAATGCTACACTTTTTGTTAAAACAGAGTCATGGTGGACAGGTGCGAATATTCCAGATAAACCAAGAGGATTTCCTATTTATTTAGGAGGGTTTGATAAATACAATCAGATTTGCAAAGAGGTTGCAGATAAGGGGTATGCGGGCTTTTCCTTATCTGTAAATAAAAAAGAAGAAGTAAATTCATTAAATTAGTTTTTAGAAAGGGAGAAATAGATTTGGCTGAACTATCCCCAGAATCAAAAGTATATATTAAAGGTTTTGACCAAGTATTGGAAAACCTATCGTTAGGGCATCAAGCCGTAAGAGAGTTATTTAAGAAGCCTTCAGGTGTAAAAGCAGAACTTGGACGGCTTGCTAAAGTCGAAGACCGTTTTATTCCTGTCGATCAGGATGCAAATGTGAAAATTAGAATTTATACGCCCAAAGAAGAAGGCCCTTTTCCTATTTTTATTTATTACCACGGCGGTGGGTGGGTTCTAGGTGATCTTGAAACTTGCGATGCAACTTGCAGATTGATTGCCGAACTAACTGAAAGTGTTGTGGTTTCAGTAGACTATAGGCTCTCCCCGGAGTATAAGTTTCCTATTCCAGTAAATGACTGCTATGCAGCACTACAATGGGTCAGTGAAAATGCAGCGTTAATCAATGGAGATGCTTCTACTATTGTAGTTGCCGGTGATAGTGCTGGAGGAAACATGGCTGCTGTTGTTTCTATGATGGCCCGGGATCAAAAGGGGCCTGATATTTCAGCACAAGTACTCATTTATCCAAGTACTAGTTTTAATGTAAACACAAAGTCTTTTAAAGAATTTGAAAACGGATTCGGTCTGACTAAAGATCTAGCGATTTGGTTTTCTAATCATTACATTATAGATGATCAGGATAAAATTCAAAAATATGCGGCCCCATTAATGGCCGAAGATTTAAGTCATTTGCCACCAGCACTTGTGATTGTCGCAGAAAATGATGTACTTCGCGACGATGGATTAGCTTACGCAAAACGCTTAAAAGATGCGAATGTAAAAGTTGAATCTATTTGCAAAAAAGGTTTGGTTCATGGATATTTCACGTATATTGATATTTTCCCTGAACAAATAAAAAATACAATTTCTAACATTGCTCGTTTTCTTCTTGAAAAAAATCAAGATAGGGTAGAGCATTCTAGAAATTTAAAATAATGGAATTCCAACAAGCTGCTTTTTATTAGTGACCTATTCGATTTTAGGTTTTTTATCTTAAATAACATTAACATGGAGGGAACTATTTTGGATATTTTTACTTTGGACGGAAAAACAGCTATTGTAACTGGTGCTAATGGAGGTATGGGAAAAAGCATTGCAAGGGGATTTGCGAATTACGAATGTAATCTCGTTCTATGTGACCTCATATTAACGGATATTGATGGGTTTGCAGAAGAACTTAGAGAGAAGGGAGCGAAAGTATTAGTCATTCAATGTGATGTTACAAACCCTAATGATATTAAAAATGTAGTAAACACAACACTTGAAAAGTTTTCCACTATTGACATATTAGTTAATAACGCAGGAATAACATCCAAAAGAACACCGGCAGAGGACTTTCCATTAGAGGTTTGGCAAAAGATTATCGATGTAAACTTAACGGGTGTTTTCATGTTTACACAGGAAGTGGGCAAAGTCATGCTAGAACAGGGCAGCGGTTCTATCATTAATATTTCTTCAGGTGCATCCCAGCAAGCCGTAACTGGTTCTCTTGCTTATAGTGTTAGTAAAAGTGGAGTAAATATGGTTACGAAGGCATTTGCTTCTGAATGGGCCGAAAGAGGGGTAAGGGTAAATGGTGTCGCCCCTTACTATACAGAAACTCCTATTCTAGCTTCTATAAAAGAAACTGATAAACAATTTATGGAAAAAGTTTTAAGTAAGTCTCCAATGAAACGTATGGGAAAACCTGAGGAAATTGCAGCAGGAGTAATGTTTTTAGCTTCTGATGCTTCTTCCTATGTGACAGGCGAAACAATATTAATAGATGGTGGAGCGCACGCAAGGGGTTTTTAAATATAGAGTCTTAATTAAATCATGATGGGATGAGGAATCCCTTGTCCCATCTATCTTGGAAATGCCAAGAACCTATATACCCGCAATCAAGGTAAAAATTTTCCCCAATTATTCTAATACTATTATCTTGAATCATCACGAAACTCCCAACATATTCAACATTTTCACAAGGCAATTAGTTAGAAAATAATAGGATGAAAATGAACGCCTAAGCATATTAAACGAGGAGGCATCTAGATGCTTTATATTAATGGTGAATGGACCCCATCTGTTTCGAATAAAAATTTCACTGTTTATAATCCAGCAACCAAAGAAAAGGTTGGAGAGATGGCATATGGGAACAAAGAAGATACAGAAATGGCCATTTCTTCTGCTGAACAGGCTTTTAAGATATGGAAAAGAAAAACGGCTGGAGAAAGAAGTTCGTTTTTAAAAACTTTTGCTGATCAATTAAGGATTAGAGCGGAGGATATTGCAAAAACAATAACTCTTGAAATGGGGAAACCATTACGAGAGTCTATTGGAGAAGTTAATCTAGCAATATCTTATGTTGACTGGTATGCAGAGGAAGCAAAACGTATTTATGGTGATACGATTCCAGCTTCAAGTATGGATAAAAGAATATTTGTTTTACAGGAGCCTGTTGGGGTTACTGCGGCGATTACACCTTGGAATTTTCCAGCAGCAATGATTACTAGAAAGATCGCTCCAGCACTTGCGGCAGGTTGTACTGTGATCGTTAAACCAGCATCAGCAACCCCTCTTACAGCAAAATTAATTTTTGAGGCACTGGATGCTGCAAGACTGCCAAAAGGAGTGGCGAATCTAGTAACAGGACCATCTCAGGAGATAGCTTCTACTTTTAATGGGAGTTTTGCGGTCCGTAAATTAACTTTTACTGGGTCAACTGAAGTAGGAATTGAATTGATGCGCGGTGCAGCTGATACAGTAAAAAAAGTATCGATGGAGCTAGGCGGTCATGCACCATATATCGTTTTTGAAGATGCAGATCTAGAAACTGCAGTAGATGGTGCAATCGCAAGTAAATTTAGAAATGCAGGCCAAACCTGTGTTTGTACAAATCGGATTTATGTTCAGGAATCGATAGCAGATGAGTTTGGCACATTATTTGCGAAAAAAGTAAGTGAACTGGTCATAGGAAATGGGCTGAATGACAACACAGACATAGGTCCACTAATCAATCGCGAGTCTTTATCTAAAGTTACATCACAAATTGATGATGCAATAAAACATGGTGGCAAAGTGATCGCCGGAGGAAAAGAAGCAAAATTTGAACAAATGGATGGGTGCTTTTTTGAACCTACAGTGATCAATTATGCTACGGATGAAATGATTATTTCAAAAGAGGAAACGTTTGGACCAGTTGCACCGATCTTTACATTTCAATCAGAAGAGGAAGTAGTTGAAAGAGCCAATCATTTTCAATATGGTCTAGCAGCATATTGTTATACCAATGATTTTAGTCGTGCCATACGAATGATGGAAAATCTTGAATATGGAATTGTTGGTATAAATGATGAATTGCCTACAACGGCACAGGCTCCTTTCGGCGGGGTAAAAGCAAGTGGTGTTGGCCGCGAAGGTGGAAAGTACGGTTTACAAGAATATTTAGTTGAAAAATATGTATCAATGAAAATTAAACAAAATTGAACTAGTAGCTGATCTTACAGTACTCAACAATACAGCAGATTTTGCACATTTTGAAAAATTCACTAAAAAAAATTACATCCAGGTAAGAACAAAAAAGGTTTACCAATTAATTTTCTTACGGGACGGGAGATGATTTTATTGAAAAGAATGAATTTCACTTTTATTGCCAAATTAGTGCCAGTGCTAATTCTTGCCGTTATGATCGTGGGTTGTTCTTCTGATACGAGCTCAGGAAAGAATCCAACAAATTCCGGTCAAGCATCGAAGTCTGAAGAAGGCAAACCTAAAAAAGGTGGGGAAGTGACATTAGCGTATCAATCGGATTCCACGAATTATGATCCAATTTTAGGAAGCAGTGGTAGTGATCATCCTTTACTATGGCCCATCTATGATACACTTATCTCATTTACGAAAGAGCTTGAGCCAAAGCCCGGATTGGCTGAATCATGGGAATTTACAGACGATAAGAAGACATTGATTCTTCATCTTAGGGAAGGTGTAACTTTTCATGACGGCACCGCATTTGATGCGGAAGCGGTGAAATTTAATATCGAACGAGTTAACTCCGATAAGTCAGTGGTATCCGATCTCAAAAATATTGATAGTGTAGAAGTTACTGATAATAAGACTGTTAAACTCAATTTAAAACAACCAGATTCGTCTCTTTTGTTAGCGCTATCAGACCGAGGTGGGATGATGGTCTCCCCTGCTGCTGTTAAAGAATATGGTGATGACTTTCCTCTACATCCGACTGGGGCAGGACCTTTTAAACGAGTAAAGCATATTCCTAATGGAGAGGTTGTTTTTGAAGCCTATGAAGATTACTGGCAGGAGGGAAAGCCTTATCTTGACAAAATGACAATTAAAGTCATGCCGGATGAAAATACAAGAATTAATGCACTTAAATCAGGTGAAATAGATTATGCTGACAATATTTCCCCTGGGAATGTTCAAAATCTAAAAACTGATTCCAATATTGTCTTAAAAGATGTTTTGCCACTTCGATTTAAGATGATGTTTTTAAATCAATCAATGCCGCCGTTTGATAATAAAAATGTACGATTAGCAATCCAATATGGGATTAACCGTGAGGGGATTAATAAAGGGATTAATTTTGGACAAGGTGAACCGGCTAATAACATCTTTCCAAAGGAATATTGGGCGGGTAATCCTGAAATGAAAATAGAATATAACCCTGAAAAAGCAAAACAATTAGTAAAAGACTCCGGGCTTAAGGATATCTCATTCACAATGATTAACTTTCCGATTGCGGATTATGCAAAGGGTGCCGAAGCCGTAAAGAGCCAGCTAAAAGAAATAGGAATTAATGTGGACCTTCAGCCAATGGAAGTCACAAAGGGGACTACAAGTTATTTTGCCGAAAAGACAGCACCAGCATTTTTTACCTCTTGGACAGGGCGTCCAGATCCGCAAATGACGACCCGACTTATATTTTCAGCAAATAGCTATCTTAATCCTGGTAAATACTCTACTCCGGAAATTGAGTCACTTATTTCAGAAGCAGCTTCAAGTTATGATCAAAAGGAACGTGCTAAATTATACAAAGAAATTAGTAAAAAAGCACTTTTGGAAGAAGCAATTGCAATCCCAATTGTATACGATCGGATGACATCTGCTATGAATAAAAAGGTAAAAGGATTTGAACCAAATATGATGGGCAAACCAGTTTTCTCAACGATCTGGATGGGGGAGTAATGAAAAGTATCTAATTGAGTCGATTGAGAAAACGATCACAAAAATAATAAAAGTACATGTTCAACAACATTTTAATAGTGGAGCAGCAACTCACCATGTCTGCTCCACTTATTTCAATGAAGTTTGCTGGTGCTTTCAAACTGAACGGAAGGAGGGCGTAAGAATGTTTTTAAAATTTCTAGCACGTCGCTTATTGTATATTATCCCAATGCTATTCATTACAACCCTCATCGTGTTTTCTTTTATTTTACTTATCCCAGGTGACCCTGTCTTGGCGTTACTAGGCGAAAATGCGACTCCGGAAAAAATAGCACAATTACGGCAGCAGTTGGGCCTTGATCAACCGATTATTGTGCAGTATTTGGAATGGTTGAAAAATGCCCTTCAAGGGGATTTGGGCCGTTCCATTTTCACGGGACAATTCGTTCATGAGGCGGTGATCAGCCGTTTCGCTGTTACATTTCAATTGGTTGTCACTGCGATGATCATTTCCGTTTTGGGTGGCATGTTTTTCGCGATTATGTCTATCTATTATCCGAATAGCTGGATCGACTATGTATCGCGCTTTTTTGGAACGATTGGCATGTCGATGCCAAACTTTTGGCTTGCGATGCTGCTCGTTTTATTCTTTAGCTTGAAGCTTGAGTGGGTACCGGCGACTGGATTTACGAGTATTAATGAAAACCCAGTAAACTTTATAAAAGGAATTTTGTTGCCGGCTCTTTCACTTGGGGCGGTTGGAACTGCACAGATTACAAGACACTTACGCTCATCTTTAATGGAAGTAATGAGTGCGGATTATTTGCGGACTGCATACTCCAAGGGTGTTGAGCGCTGGAGAGCGATTTTCAAACACGGGCTGCAAAATGCCATGCTGCCAGTTGTGACGACAATTGGTATTTTATTCGGAAACTTATTAGGTGCAACCGTTGTGATTGAAACGATATTTGCCATACCCGGCATGGGTCAGCTCGCAGTCAACTCCATATTGCAGCGTGACTTCACAATGCTTCAGGGGGTTGTTCTCGTCATGATTATCATGGTTATTATTATCAATTTTATTACTGACCTTGTGTACGCTATCTTAGATCCTCGGATTGAATATTAGGGAAGGAGCAGGGAAATGAGTTTTAAAACAGTTTTCAAGCGTTTAATGGCAGAACGGCTAGCATTTTTCAGCTTCATTTTTTTAATGATTCTTGTCATTATTTCCATGATTGCTCCGTTCATCGTGCCTCATGATCCGTTAAAACAGGACTTGATGAAAGTCATGCTTAGCCCAAGTTCCCAACACTGGTTAGGTACAGATGAACTCGGCCGTGATATTTTCAGCCGATTGTTAATGGGAACAAAGGCGGCCATCCAAGCAGGGGTGGTTGCGATATTAATTCCGCTCTGTATCGGTGTTCCGATGGGAATTTTGTCAGGCTATTTAGGCGGGGCCGTTGATGATATTTTGATGCGGATTGTTGACGGTATTATCGCCATTCCTGCCATTTTGCTGGCGCTTGGGATTACAGGTGCTCTGGGTATTAGTTTATGGAACGCCATGATTGCCATCGGCATCGTATTCACACCGCAATTCGCAAGGCTTGCAAGGGGACAAACATTGCAAATTCGTTCAGAGCCTTATGTGGAAGCAGCAAAAATCTCAGGTGCTGGCGCAGGCTGGATCATGCTGAAACATATTATCCCGAACATCACTCCTCCAATCGTTGTGCAAGCATCATTTAATTTAAGCTATGCGATTTTAGTTGAAGCCTCGCTTAGTTTTCTTGGAATGGGTGCAAAGTCTCCGCAGATTAGTTGGGGAAATATGATTCAACAAGCCTACAGCATGATCAACATGAATGCGTGGATGATTATTTACCCTGGTCTAGCTATTATGCTGACGGTAATGGCTGGCAATTTCCTCGGAGATGGGCTTCGTGCAGCGCTTGATCCAAAGTTTAAAAAAGCTTAATAAAGGAGGTCGGAAGCATGAGTTCGAAAGAATCGCCATTACTTGAGGTGAAAAATCTGGAAACCTTCATTTCAACACCGAAAGGCGAAATCAAACCTGTTAACAATGTTTCATTCTCTATCAATAAAGGGGAAATTGTCGCATTAGTAGGCGAGTCGGGAAGCGGAAAAAGCGTTTCCTCCCTCTCGATCATGGGACTCAACGCTAGTGCGATTCAATATAAACCAGAAAGCAGCATTTACTTTAAAGATAAAGATTTATTGAGATTAGAAGAAAAGGAAATGAGGAAAATTCGTGGCAACGAAATAGCTATGATTTTCCAGGATCCGATGTTTTCACTTAATCCTGTCCATACCATTGGCAAACAAATTGCCGAGTCAATCGTTTTGCATAAAAAAGTGAAATATAAAGAAGCCCTAGAAACAGCACTCGATTTATTGAATAAAGTCGGCATTCCCGATGCAAAGCGGCGCCTCAATGACTATCCTCATCAATTGTCCGGTGGAATGAGGCAAAGAGTAATGATTGCAATGGCACTTGCTTGTGATCCACAGCTCCTTATTGCCGATGAACCGACAACGGCACTTGATGTGACGATTCAGGCGCAAATTCTAAACCTATTGCGCAAGTTACAGAAGGAAACCGGCATTTCCATTCTCCTAATAACGCATGATCTCGGTGTTGTAGCCGAAATGGCTGATCGTGTCTTAGTTATGTATTGCGGAAAGATTGTCGAAGAAGGAACGGTAGCGGATATCTTTGAAAATCCTCTTCACCCGTATACAAAAGGATTAATGTCGAGCGTACCAGAGTTATACGGCCCTTCTAAAGAAAAATTAGACACCATCCCTGGAATTGTGCCGAACCCACTTGAGTTGCCAACAGGTTGCAATTTCGTGACACGATGCAGCTACGCTACTAAAAAGTGCAGTCAAACTGCACCAACATTGCTTCAACATCCGTCAGGGAACCGGGTTTCTTGTTGGAATCCGTTTGGAAAGGAAGGGGGCAGTGCACATTATGAAACAGCAGCCACTAGTATCAATTATAGACATTAAAAAGTACTTTCCTGTTGGAAGCGGACTTTTTGGGAAAAAGAATCATTTTGTGAAAGCTGTTGATGGTGTAAGCATAGACATTTATCCTGGAGAAACCGTTGGTTTGGTTGGTGAATCAGGATGCGGGAAATCGACAACAGGCAGAATGGTCGTCGGACTGACAGATCCGACAGGTGGTGAAATCTATTTTGAGGGAAAAAAATTAAGTGAGTACAGAGCTAAAAAATCCTTAGGAAAGAACTTACAGATGATCTTTCAGGATCCGTATTCGTCGCTCAATCCGAGAATGACAGTTGCAGATATTATTGCTGAACCTTTAGTCCTGCATAAAGTCGGTAACGCAAAAGATCGAAGGAAAAGGGTGGACGAACTACTAGAGAGAGTCGGGCTCGATTCCTACCATGGCAGCCGTTATCCAATTGAATTCTCCGGAGGACAAAGACAAAGGATAGGCATCGCAAGAGCACTAGCTTTACAGCCTAAGCTCATTGTGTGTGATGAACCAGTCTCAGCCCTTGACGTATCCATTCAAGCACAAATCTTAAATCTATTAAAAGAAATTCAAAAAGATATGGGCTTATCCTATCTCTTTATTGCACATGGCATTCAAGCCGTTAAACATATTAGCGACAAAATTGCGGTCATGTATCTTGGGAAAATTATAGAATTTGCGGATAAAGAGGAATTGTTTGCTAATCCGCGGCATCCATATACAAAAGCATTGTTGTCGGCCGTGCCTCTTCCAAATCCGAAAATGCGGGACCGCGAAAGAATTATTTTACAAGGTGACCTGCCAAGCCCTGCAAATCCTCCAGCAGGCTGCAGCTTCCATACACGCTGTCCAGTCGCGATGGAACAATGTAGGAGTATCGATCCGAATCTACTATCTACTTCTGAACAAAGCCTAACAGCGTGTTTATTATTCGAGGATAGAGTAGCAAATTAGAAAAGGTAGAAGAAAAGGGACTTATATAAGTTTATGAGTTGAATCTTGCATATTTTTGGTTTGACCCCCAAAAAGGCATACTTGTTGTGTGAAATTCGACAAAATTTTCAACCAGAAACCTTTAGGCATTCTAAAACCTTGGCAATCGGTTTGGCAGACACATTGGCATTGTCTGAATCTGCCGTTGCGATGCCCATTGTCATTACCTTTCCATTATTGGGGCAAATTAAAATTTATATTTTTACCACTTATTAATTGGTCCGATTAAAGATCAGGAAAAAGTTCTAAACAAACCTGAATTGGATTGTAAAACAAAAATCTATAAAATTATATATAGTTATTTCATGGAGTAAGGAAAGAAGGCAAAGCCCCCAGGTTTTCTTTATCATACCTACCTAATAAAGCTAGCAAAATTGCTGGCTTTTTGTAATGGAAAAGAAGATCATTTCATTTGTATTAAATTCAAAAATCCGGTGTTGTAGTAGAAACAGGTTCTGATGTCAGCAGTTTACAAGCTGTGATAGAGTTGTCATCAATCCTCTAATTACCGGCGGTAAACATAAAGAGCCGTTGGTAGATATGTATAAAGGTTTTGCTTTTGTAGGTTTAAATGCCTATAGCGGTTTCGCAGATTTTGTGGTCGTCGACGCAAAAAATGTTATTAAACTTCCAGAAGGATTGTTTATGCAAATCACTGCCGCAAATGCCCGTCCACGCTACTTTTACATTCACCTGATTACTAGATATTGGAACATGCAGCCCTAATTGAACCAACTGCTGTTGCTGTTCAGGGGATTAAAGAGTCCGGATAAAGCTGACTATGATGGATGGACCCGCCTCGTTTTAAAGGTGGGTTTTTTATTTTTAACGAAAGTGTATGGCCTTCTAGAGTTAAAATATATTTTTAAAAATTCAAAATATTATTTACAATTATTCGAAGAACATGATATATTTTGTATATGAAATATTATTTTTTACATATAAAAATTGCTTATGTTTTTAAATGAACGTGCTGGTGATCGCTCATCTAATTGCGTTGAAGAAAGTAATGTATAGAAATATTGTTGTTATTGTAAATAAAAACAACGGAGGTCGAACATGAAAGGGAAATTAAGTGGATCGAAAACGAAAAATATAAAAAATGAAAAGTATGTTGTACCAGCTATCGATAATGCAGTAAAAATACTTGAATACTTAATGAAAGAAAGTCCTAAAGGTAAATCTGTATCCGAAATTTCCAATGCTGTTGCCTTAAATCCGAGCACTAGTTTTCGAATTTTACATTCACTCCTAAAATTCAATATGGTTTCCTACTCAGAAAAAGATAAAGCATTTAAATTAGGTTTTTATCTAACGCTATTGGGTCAAAAGGCCTCAGATTTAATTGATTTACAAAAAGTGCAGGTATTTCTTGAAAAGGCATCTCTACTAACCAATCAAACCTGTATTTTTTCACAAAGATATGGCGATGATAAAGTGATTTATTTAGCAAAACAGGAAAGCACAAAAGACTTTCGAATTAATGTAAATTTAGGTCAAATTCGACCAATGACAACGACATCTACCGGAAAATGCTTTTTAGCCTTTTTAAATGAGGAGGAAGTAGATGCGATCATAGATTACACCGGAGGTCTTAAGAAAGTTACGGAATATACGGTTGATACAATTACAGAATTAAAGAATCAGTTACGTATTATTAGAAGTAACGGGTATGCTATAGCTTCTCAGGAGACTTTTTTAGGGGTATGTGGGGTTGCTGCCCCAGTATTTGATGGAAATAATGATATTCGCTACGTTTTATCAACACATTGTTTTTATTCTCAAGTATCCGATGAAGAACTTCATTCGTATGGAAGACTTTTAAAAGATATAGCTCACCAAATATCTACCACAATATTTTAAGTAAAGCATGTGCCAAAGAAAAAATGGCGGCGTATAAGCTCTGTTTGATAAATTTCGGAAAGTTAAACCTTAAGAAACTTAAGATTTTCTCAACGCGGATGTAACGCTGTCAAATTAGACTTCATAGATTAGTCATCGATTTCTTTACTGAATAATCCATAATCCTGTTGCAGCTGGACCCTATCAAATGGTGAAGCGTGTACTTAGTGGCGAACTCATTTTCGAAGCTTTTGAGGATTGTTGTCGAGAAGGGAAAAGTTGGTTTTTTGTAAAAAAATCTATTATTGGCGGTGGCTTTTTATGATGACAAGACATTATGAATTTTGGCCTAAACGTTTGGGAACATCGTTACCAGTTCCGAAATCAACGGTGCATCACAATTTAGAGGTAACCACTGCACGTTACCCTGATAAAACAGCGATTATTTATTACGGAACAGAAATTTCTTACAAACAGCTATCTAATGAAGTAAATAGGCTAGCAGGTTTTTTGCAAAAAAACCTAGGGGTTTCTAAAGGAGATCGTGTTGCTCTTTATATGCAAAATTCTCCGCAATATATTATTTCCTTTTACGCCATCTTGCGAGTTGATGCAGTAGTCGTACCGGTTAATCCAATGAATGTTAAAGATGAGGTTGCCTTCTATTTAACCGATTGTGGAGCGAAGATCGCTATTGCTGGGCAAGAATTAATCGAACATATCCATCCAAGTCTTGGAAAAACGCCGTTAGAGCAAATCATCGTTGCTACGTATGCGGATTATGCTCAGCAAGGACTTGACTATTCGATTCCAGACGTTGTCGTCAAAAAAAGGGTTGTGTTTGATTCACCTCATATGATCGAGTGGGAAGAAGCATTGGCCCTTGGAAGTATACCGAATCCAAGTGAGGCGAAATCAGAAGATTTATGCTGCTTGCCGTATACATCGGGGACAACAGGAAAGCCAAAAGGGTGCATGCATACCCATAAGACAATGCAAAGCAACATTTTTGGTGCGAGTTTATGGTCGCAACATTCGCCAAGTGCGGTAAGCTTAGCGATTCTTCCATTTTTCCATGTAACCGGCTTGCAACACCTTATGAATACACCGATTTATACAGGTGGAACGATTATTGTTATGACTAGATGGGATCGGGACACGGCAGGGAAATTAATTGAGCGTTATAGTTGTACGCATTGGATATGTATCGCGACAATGTTGGTTGATTTCTTGGCAAATCCCAATTTATCAGACTATAATCTGAAATCGTTGAAATCCATTAGTGGAGGTGGCGCAGCATTACCGAAGGCAGTTGGTGAAAAGCTTTATCAGTTAACTGGTATTGAATATGGGGAAGGGTATGGATTATCTGAAACGATTGCACAGACACACATGAATCCAAGAGATCGACCGAAAATACAATGCATGGGTGTACCGCAATTTGATGTTGACGCTAGGATTATTGATCCAAACACCATGATAGAATTGGGGCCAAATGAAGAAGGAGAAGTAATTTTAAATGGACCCCAAGTTTTTAAAGGCTACTGGAATAGGTCTGAAGATACAGCTAACGCATTTATTCAGTTAGATGGGAAGACATTTTTTAGAACAGGAGACATTGCTTTTTATGACGAAGAAGGATATTTCTTTATGGTTGACCGTGTAAAACGGATGATTAATGCGTCTGGATTTAAAGTATGGCCTGCAGAGGTTGAATCACTTCTATATAAACACCCTGCTGTTAAACACGCTTGCGTAATTGGGGTTCCTGATCCAAGAAGAGGTGAGACGGTAAAGGCTTTCATTGTTTTAAATGAGAAATGTAAGGAGAATACAACAGAAGAAGAGATTATCACCTGGTCAAAAAAGCAAATGGCGGCTTACAAATATCCAAGAGTTGTCCAATTTTTAGATAAGCTTCCGACGTCAGGAAGTGGAAAGATTCTTTGGAGAAAGCTTCAAGAAGTACAAGAACAGAAACAAAGATAAAATTATATAGAAATTTTACAAAGGAGATGATGTCATGTATAAACTCCAGATTCTGTTTTTTGTTAGATTATTACTTTTATTAGCTTTCACGATGACCGTGGTGGGGTGTTCTTCTAAGTCAGGCTCGGAAAATAAACATGTTTCAAATGATAATGCAAAAGAAGAAAAACCGCAAAAGGGTGGAGAGGCTGTACTGGGATATAGCACGGATATTAGTAATTACGATCCGATTAAGTCAAGCTCAGGAGGAGATCAGTCATTACTTTGGCCAGTATATGACACGCTAGTCACCTTTAATCAAAAACTTGAACCACAACCTGGACTTGCGAAATCATGGGAATTTACCGATGAAAAAACGGTCGTTTTTCATTTACAAGAAAATGTTAAATTCCACGATGGAACGACGTTTGATGCAGAAGCGGTTAAATTTAATATCGAGCGAGTGAATTCTGATAATTCGAATGTTTCGGAGTTGAAAAATATAGAGAGTGTAGAAGTAGTCGATCCATTGACAGTGAAATTTCACTTAATGCAACCTGATACCTCTCTTATATTAGTATTATCAGATTATGCCGGAATGATGGTTTCCCCGACTGCCGTAAAGGAAAATGGAGATAATTATTCCCAGCATCCAGTAGGTGCAGGCCCCTATAAGTTTGTAAGCCGGGTTCCAAATGGAGAAATTGTTTTGGCGGCATTTGAGGATTATTGGCAGGAAGGAAAACCTTATCTGGATAAAATGACCATCAAAATTATAGCCGACGAAAATACAAGAATTAATGCTTTAAAATCAGGAGAAATAGATTTAGCCTTTAACATTAATGCAGCAAATCTATCAAATTTAGAAAACGATCCCAAAATAGTAGTTAAAAAAATATTAGGAATGAAACGTCCACAACTATATCTTAATAGAAACATAGAACCATTTAACAACAAATCATTTAGATTAGCAGTTCAACATGGCATTAACCGTGAAGCGCTAGTTAGATCCATTAACTTTGGTGACGGCGAGCCTGCATATGGTGATTTTCCAAGTGGACACTGGGCACATGATAATGAAGCTAAAATCGAATATAATCCAAAAAAAGCTAAGAAACTATTGCAGGAATCGGGCCTTAAAAATCCCTCATTTACTTTACTTCACTATTCTTCAGCTTATGAAAGTAGACTAGCGGAGGCAATTAAAGGTCAATTAAAAGAAATAGGTATTGAGGTAAATCTCCAATCAATGGAATTAACTGCAGCGGTTTCTACTTTTTTTGCTGAAAAGGGGACACCTGCATTTTTAGCATCTGCGACTGGAAAACCTGACCCACAAATGCTTACCAACTCTCAGTATTCTAAAAATAGTTATTACAATCTTGGAGGTGGTTCTCAAGAAATCGATTCACTTCTTTCGGAAGCTGTTTTAAACGATGATCTAAAGGAACGAGCTAAGGTATACCATGAGATTGGGAGACAAGCTCTTCTGGAAGAAGCGAGAGTCATTCCTCTTTTATTTCCTTCGGCGATAGATGCTACAAGCCCTAAACTAAAAGGCTATGAGCAAAATATGATGGCCAAAGGAGTTTTTTCGACAATTTGGTTAGAAAAGTAAAACTTTAACAAACCTTGATGGCTTGGGTAGATCTATTGTAAATATTTGTAATTTTCAAAATAAATATTAAGGTGGTTTTTTTAATGGGAAACGAACATTTATTAGTAAAAGTTGAAAATGGCATCATGAAGTTAACTTTAAATCGTCCCGATTCTTTGAATGCATTCAGTTATGAAATGAAGCAAGGCATAATAGATGCACTGAAAGAAGCAAGAAATAATGACGATGTCCGAGTTGTGACGATTCAAGGCGCTGGGCGTGCGTTCAGTGCAGGTGGGGATGTAAAAGGCTTTCATAAGCTTGGAGGAACGAGTGTTTATGATGCTTTAGAGCATACGAACGAATTAGTTATGGCAATTCGTTCATTTGAGAAACCTGTTATTGCGCTTGTCCACGGCTATGCGGCTGGAGCTGCCTTTAACTACGCTCTCTCATGTGACATGATCATTGCAGCTGAAGGAAGTAAATTTATTATGAGCTTTACAAAAATTGGCCTTGTAACAGATGGAGGAGGATCATACTTCCTACCTCGTATTGTTGGTGCGCAGCGGGCAAAGGAACTGCTTTTCAGCGCAGAACCAATCGATGCGAAGCAAGCGTTCGAATGGGGGATTGTAAATCGAGTAATTCAAGCTGATGAATTTGAAGAAAAAGCGATGGAGTTTGTTAGTAAATATGCAAACGGTCCTAGCAAAGCCTACGAAATGACGAAGAAGCTAGTGAATCAGTCCTTCGTTTCCGACTTAGATGAGATGTTGGAATTGGAACGGTTAACCCAAGTGATTATGATGCAGACAGAGGATTATAAGGAAGGCATCGCGGCATTTAAAGAGAAACGTGAAGCGAAATATATAGGGAGGTAACAATACGCTTTAAGAAAGGAGTCTAATAATGAGTTCATTTAAAGAAGCTCCCATGAATATTAATCTATTTATAATTTTAAGGAGGATTATGGAGTGAACAAAGTAACGCAAGTACCTTATCTCGCGATTGCTGTAAAAGATCTTGAAGAAGCATCACGTTTCTTCGGGGAAAAGTTTGGCGGTGTCATTTCAGAAATCGGTAGTGCGCCGTCCGAATCGTATCGGGACGTTGTGGTTCAAATAGGTGATTTTCATTTGTATCTTATGGAGCCCACATCTGAAGAAAGTGTGATTGCGAAATATATAGCGAAGCATGGAGAAGGCATTCACCATGTTTGTTTCTGTTATCCCGATTATAAAGAAGCTGTCGCAAAACTTAGGAAAGAGAATTTAAACATACTCGACAGAACGCATTTTTCATTTATCCATCCAAAGGATGCATACGGTGTCCTCATTGAATTGGCACCCGAAAATAATGAGCCAAGAGCTCAAAAAAGTTAAAATAACGAACGATAAGTAATAAGTTATCTATAAAGTAATCGAATCCCCATCTGATTAACAGGTGGGGATTATTTTACGCTTACAAGCATTTTATTCATACTTTATCACATTTCAGTGGGAATGAAGGCCATACTGAAAAAGAATGAAAACAGTAGAAGATTTAGAAAATTTTAAAAAATATATTGATAGTAACATTTCTATCTTGTATGATTGTATTACAAGTTTAATAAAGCGATTACAAAGGATGTGAAATATTTATAGTTTAGTTGGTTAAGAGAAGTTAGAGAATACAAAATTATTAAGATTTATTTGTTAGTAATATAAACAATTATTGACTAAATAGTAGATAGCTAAATAATAGTAGCAATCTTTGAAAGGGATGAATAGAATAGTGCCAAATTCAGTTGTGGAAGCTGCAAAAACCAAAAAAAGATACGGAATTGCTTTTTCTCTGTTTTTTTTGTATTTAGTTGCCTATGTCGACAGATCCAATATTACCATCCTTTTAGCGGATAAACCTTTTACCGATGCCTTGGGCATTACGGGTGATTTCGCCGCCCAAGGGTTGTTAATGACGTTTTTTCTACTCCCTTATGGTTTGGCTAACTTTATTACGGGAGCGATTTCAGATAAGCTAGGTGCGCGGGTTATCCTTATCTTTAGCTGTATTTCCTGGGCTGTAATTATGGTTCTTATGGGATTTACTTCTGTGTTTATCCTTATGCTTGTTTTTCGAGCCATTTTAGGGTTTGCTGAATCCCCGCTTACTCCGACGACAGACCGATTGATTATGCGCTGGTTTCCGTCTTCAGAAAGAAACTTCGCTAATGCAATCTGGCTGGTAGGGCTTACGTTAGCTCCTGTCATTACTCTTCCATTATTGGGACAAATGACAGCTTCTCTAGGCTGGCGGGCTAATTTCTTTGTCTTTGGGATTATCGGCTTGATTATTCCGATTGTCCTCATTTATCGCTATGTGTATGATAAGCCTTCTGATCATCCGTCCATAAGCAAATGGGAATTACAGCATATTGGTGAAGGATTAGAGGTAAAGAACAATGTCCAGGCTGAAAATAAACCTTCTGTTTGGAAGCGCCATGATTACTGGTTTTTAGTGGCTGGTAACTGTCTTGGTAATGGGTTTATCTGGGGTCTCATTGCCTGGCTTCCAACCTATCTAACGAAAGAATTACATATCAGTTTTGTCAAAAGTAGCTTCTTGTCGGCATTGCCATGGATATGTAGTGTTATTCTTATGCTGACGGTAAGTCCGCTGGCAGACCGTTTGAAAAATCGAAATTGGATATTAATTGCAGCTCTTACCATTGCCTCTGCTTTGATGTATGTTGTCACATTATTTCAAAATAGCACCCTCATTATTACGCTACTTTCTTTTGCAACAGGAGTTGTGTACATTGGTGCATTTGTAGGGCATTCTGCACTGCAGAGGGTGGCGAATAGTTGGAATATTGCTACAGCTGGCGGGGTATTTAACGGGATGGGATATATTTGGGCTGCCATTGTCCCGTTAGTTATCGGCTATTTAGTAGATGCAACAGGTTCTTTTGCCAGCGGGTTTCTCTTCCTTGTTGGCACGGGATTACTAGGAGCTATCGCATACATTCCTGTTTATTTACAAGAATTAAAGGATAATAAACAAGTAATTTCTGAGGATCTTAATCATGTGATTTAGAGACTTTTTGGATCACTTCTAAATAGGTGCCAGTCACTACCTGTAATTTGTCGGTACTACTAGACTATATTCGGTTGATGGCAGGCACTTTTTTATTTATGAGAAACCATAATATGGCCAACCATGGAAATTTTTATAAGGGAACGACATCTCTGGATTAATTAATCGCTCAGGCAGAAATTGCAAACAGAGGAATATTCGAAACAGACCTTCGACATTCAGTATCCTCTGCTAGTAAAAGCGTCTTTGAGTAACGGCAAAAGGTCGATTCGTTATTGGGCCGAACCCGTATTTGCCCACAGTCTGCAAAGCAATGGAATCATTGGGTGTATACCGGTTTGAGATTATTCGGGATTCAGAGGGTGGACAGACATCTAATAAGGTAGTAAGGTATTACTTCTAGAAAGTGAAGAGAGTGCCAATTACTACCAATTGGTTGTTTGCTCTTCCGCATATTTCGGGCTGTGACACGCACTCTATTTATGCTTGAAAAAGAGGGTTTTCTTGAAGAGACAAACTTATAGAAGAATAGGAAACAAGTAATTGAGAAATGTTAATCATTATGATTTTACCAAAATTATACTATAATGAATATTGAAAACGCTTCAAAAAGGAGAGGAAGCAGTTGGAATCGTTACATAGACTAAGCCCGTTATTAAAGAGATTTGTAGAAAACGGTCCTGCAGGCTGTGCTTTATCGGTCATGCATAAAGGGGAAGTTGTTTTTGAAGATTATGTCGGCTATGCGGACCTGGAAACAAAAAAGCCTATTGCACCCGATACCATTTATCGAATCTATTCAAACTCAAAAGTGATTACCTGCGTGGCTGCTTTAATGTTATATGAGCGCGGCCTCTTCTTGCTAAATGATCCGCTTGAAGAGTATCTGCCAGAATTTAAAAATCCTCAAGTCTATCAAACTGGCAAAGATAATGAGATTGAAATAGTGCCTGCAGCAAGGTCTATTACCCTTAAAGACTTATTTATGATGACATCCGGGCTGACATACGCAGGAAACCTCTTTGAAACGGAACGCCAGGTGGCCAAGAGGTTAGAGACAGAAGCTGAAAGCCAGGAATGGAACGTACGTAACTTGTCAAAAACTCTTGCTTCCATTCCGCTAGCATTTGAACCGGGGACACGTTGGCATTACGGATTTAGCCATGATATTCTAGGTGCATTGATCGAGGTGTTGGCCGGGAAAACCTTTGGGCAATTTTTAAAGGAGGAAATCTTTGACCCGCTTGGAATGAAGGATACATTTTTCAAGATTCCTGAAGAGAAGAAGCACCGGCTTTGCAGCTTATATGACCGTAACGAAGAAGGCCCGTTAATAAAAAATACCAGCATGGATGCACGCTACCAGCCGGGTACTCTTATTGAAAGCGGCGGCGGGGGACTTCTGTCTACGCTAGAAGACTATAGCCGCTTCGGACATATGCTGGCGAATGGAGGAGAGATGGATGGTGTTCGCATTTTAGGGCGGAAAACCATTGAGCTCATGACTACCAACCATCTATCACCAGAACTTTTGAGGTATTATAATTGGGATGCTTTAAAAGGTTATGGATATGGCCTTGGTGTTCGCACGATGATCAATCCAGCCGCCGGGGGCAGCAATAGCTCGTTAGGCGAATTTGGCTGGATGGGTAGGGCCGGTACATGGCTAATGGTCGATGCGAAAGAAAAATTATCAGCTGTCTACATGCAGCAAATGGTCCCGAACTTTGAGGCAATTCATCAGCCAAGGCTGCGGAATGTTATAAATGGTGCGGTTTAAAGACGATAAAGGAAAGTTCTGATTAGTTAAAGTGCCTGTGACCTCCCACATTTTTTCGAATTCTTCAGTACGATTGGGGCGTGACAGGCACTGTTTTAAAAGCAGATACAGTTGTTCAAATTAATGGATATTCCAATAATACAGGTGATGACCAATTGAGCATATGGAATCTTTAACAGAAAAAGAAGTTAATGAAATTCAAAATACATTAACTGCTAAACAGAAAGAATTCCTAAGTGAACATCTTAAAAGAAGTAAAAAGAGTAAATGGTTAGAAATCCTTTCTCAAAAGAAAGGTGTTACCTTATCCGAAGGAATGACAGAAGAAGAGGTAGAAGAAGAACTGGATTCCTGGGTACTCAGAGAGGTATTAGACGGTGGTTTTGGGAATAAGCCATACCGCTGTGAATGTGGCACCCCATTAAGATATCAGTATATCGTTTTACATACGAAAGAAAAGAAAATCTATAAATTAGGAGAAATTTGCCTAGAAAACTACACCAATTTATCTCCGGAAATCATAAGCGATATCAAAAAAGGGTTCCATACCATCGATTTAGAAAGAGATGAAATCCTTATGAAATACCGGAATCAGCAATTTTTCTCATTAGAGAAATTTCGTTATATTGAAACGGTGCCGGAGGAGATTATTAAGCAAGTTGAGGTGGGCCATCCCCTTATCGACCGTCAAATTCAAACAGTATACCAAATTAAAACTAAGTATGACAAAGAAGTACAGTTCCAAAAGGTATATAGCGGATTTAATGAATCTCAGAGAAAAGTATTTGATCATTTGGCTCCCTGGAAAAGAGAAGAGTTACTAGAAAAAATGATGGAAGAAGAGCTCATAGAGGAAGATATACCAGATGATTTCTATAATCAGGAGATTAAAGTCTTTATGGACCTGGGATTTCCACTTCTTGATGAGCACATTATGAAACTTTCAGAGTTCCAGGCGATGAAAAGATAGCAGAAAATGCTAGTGCTGCCAATGGGACGTAATAGGGGTGCTGCGATAGTACCTAGAATGACGTATGAGGAGCTTATGAATAGACATTTAGATACTTTAAAGAAAGTCCGAGAAAAGGAAAATGACATTCCTAGAGGATTAAGACAAGATTGGGATAAGATCCAAAACATTGTGCGTCAATCAAAAAACAATGAAGAAATAGACTATGGTTCGTTTAAACTCAATCTTAATAATCTTTTATACGCACTAAAAATTAAACCGGATTCTTATCTGTAGCATATTTTAAGATTAGAAAAAAACTCTAACAGTATTAAATACTATTAGAGTTTTTTTGTTTACGATGATTATTCTACTGGCATGGTGCCAGTGAATTTTGGTTTTTCTAAGTTATTCTAAACCAACTAACCAAAAAAGAAACGGTAATCATTTACTCCGTGTATTGCCATCCCAAAATGACCGAAACGCATTTTCTAGTCTTTCGCTATTCATAGTACCTCCAGATATTTACTTATACTAATAGTTTACCAGAAATGGGTGTAATGATTGTCAATAATTGTCTACAATTGTCTTCATTAGATACAAATAAAAGTGAAAAATATATTTAGCAATAAATATCCAGATATTTAACGTTGGAAATTCATCTCCATTCTTTTTCAAATATTGTAATTTGTTATAATGACAATAGGACTATCGTAAGGAATGGAGTTTTAAATAAAATGGATGTAATTAAAACAGAACCATCAGCAGCACCAGTAATACATGCCCTAAGATCCATAGGCTACAATCCAAGTACTGCCGTAGCTGACTTAGTTGATAACAGCCTGGATGCTAAAGCTTCTGTGATCAATATAAATTTTGAATACAACGAATCTGACGGCATGATAACCATAACCGACAACGGAACCGGCATGAATGAAGAGATGCTGCAAACAGCCATGAACATAGGCTCAAAAGACCCCCGCGCAAAAAGGGGTGCTAATGAGCTTGGAAGATTCGGAATGGGTTTAAAAACAGCTTCCTTCTCGCTTGGTAAACGTTTAAGTGTTCTAACGAAATTTGAAGGCGTTTACCATGAACGCTGCTGGGATTTGGACCACGTTTCGGAATGCAACGAATGGCAGCTATTCACTTCTATTCCTGAAGAAGTTAAAGAGAAAATGGGAACAATAGAGGAGAATAGCGGCACGATTGTCTGCATTGATAAATTGGATCGTTTTATGGGATACGGAGGAAGGCGTACATTAAAAGAAACCAGCTTTTTTAATAAGGTTTCACGGATAAATAAGCATTTGGAATTTGTTTTTCATTCCATTTTAGAAAAAAACGATGTCCAAATGTTTATTAACGGAAAAGAAATAATCCCATGGGACCCCTTTATGAGATACCATGAACATACAATTGAGGGCGAAATACAGATTCTGAGAATTAACGAAAACAGAATTAAAGTCCAATATTTTATTCTGCCCCATGCTTCCCATTTAACTGAACCTGAGTACAAAAAAGCAGGCGGTTATAAGGGCTGGAGAGATCATCAAGGGTTTTACATCTACCGGGAGAACCGCCTGTTGCATTATGGTGATTGGATGGGATTGTTCCCGAAGGATGCTTCTGCACAGCTTGCAAGGGTACGCATTGATCTGCCGAATGCAGCTGATTCCGATTGGCAGGTAGATATAAAAAAGTCTGGAATCAATCTTCCTGAAGAAGCGAAAAGACGACTTGAGGCTATCTCAGCAATTGCTCGGAAGGTATCAAAGGAAATATTCTATTTCCGAACTCAAAGCACAAAGACAGGACAAACATTTAAAGGCAGTTTGAACACGTGGGAACAGTCCGGAAGAGAGGATGGACCGCAATTTATCCTGAATCGAAATCATCCAATTTTAGCTGAGCTATTTAATAAAGTAGATGATGAAACGGCAAAGCTCCTTAATTTATATCTTAAGTTTGTCCAATTGGGTTCGCCAAGCAACATTATAGATTCACCAAAAGTACCGGAAGAGATTATTCAAGAGGTATCTGATGCTCAAAAAGAGCTTGTCATCCAGTTTGCCTCGACTTTATTAAAAATAAATGTTGCTGGTGATGAAGAACAGCTCCTGAATATGTTGATTACACAGCCGGCATTTGACGGCATTAATAGAGCAACCCTTAAGAAGATTGTAATGGAGGCCGGTTTACTTGATTGAACTTGATAAGAAAGTCCTTTTTGAGCAAACATTTTCTACTAATTACTACTCGTTTAAATCATTTTTTAGCTCGCAAGAAGCAGCTGAAAAGGCTTTTAATATGGCAAAGATGACAGTTCAAAGTGTCAGTGACATCGATGAAGAAACATTGGCAATGTGGTCTTTACAAATGTACAAAAAGTATAAAATAGGTGTGGATATTCCTAAACCTCCTATTATGGTAGAAAATAAAGGGAAAACTTGGTTTACCCCGCAAATGATATCCAACGGCTTTTTTTGGACAAGGTATCGCCAATTTTTAACCCAAATAAAGGGCTGGCCAATGGAATCAGTTGAAACGATTGATTATACGACAAATGAAATCATGAAATCCCTTGGCAATCCTAAGTCCATGGAGCCGTTTGACAAGCGCGGTATAGTCCTTGGTTTTGTTCAGTCTGGTAAAACGGCCAACTTTACAGGATTAATTAATAAAGCATTCGACGTCGGATATAAATTAGTGATTGTACTATCAGGCATTCACAATGACTTAAGGGCTCAGACACAGATCAGATTAAATCAAGAGGTTATTGGCAGCATGCTGGATAAGGAAGGCAAGCCGCTAGGGGTAGCCCGTGTTTATCCAAATACTCCAGAGCATATTATTTCCTCTTGGACTACAGTAGAAAATGATATTAGTTCGCAGCATGGGGGTACCAGCAATTTAAATTCCCCTACTTTAATGGTGGTAAAGAAAAATAAGACAGTTTTAGAATCTCTGCGTGATCAGCTGATATACCATCGTGATTTATATAATTTGGATATCCCTGTTTTAATCGTGGATGATGAAGCAGACCAAGCCTCAGTTGACACATCCGACCCAGTCAAGAATGAGGATCCTAAAACAATCAACAGACTGATAAGACAAATTTTAGAGGTTTTTAAACGAAAAGCTTACGCGGGTTATACGGCAACACCGTTTGCCAATCTCCTTATAAATACTGATGCAAGAACAGCTGAAGAGGGACTGGACCTTTATCCAAAAGACTTCTTGGTGGGGCTCCCAAAACCAAAGGATTATTGCGGTCCGGAGGAGTTTTTTAATGTCTATGAAGACCCGTCATATAAGAGGCCTAGTTTGATCCGGCATCTAAGAGAAGAAGATATTGAGATATTTACTACCATAAAGAAAAAAACGGATGCGGATAAGTTTGAAGAGGTTCCTCCTCAAATGCGTGAGGCCATATTGGCGTTTTTGCTTACCATAGCCATTAGGAATCTTAGGGGCCAGAGAAAAACCCATAATTCTATGCTAATACACACATCACGATTCAAAGATGTACAGTCCAATGTAAAGGATGAAGTGGCAAGGACTTTTGAGGCGATCTCACATCAGATTCAATATAATCCAAAAAGTAACGTTCTTGAAGAAATAAAAGCTCTTTACGAACAAGATTTCATGCCTACGACGGAGAAGTGGCCGGAAGATATTAAAATATACAGCTGGGAAGAGGTTTATGAGGAACTTAAAGCAGCAGCTGGCATTATTCAGGTTTTTGAAATTAACGGAAACAGCAAGGATGCCTTGGATTACCATCAATATAAAGAGGATGGCCTGAATGTCATTGCGGTCGGGGGAGATAAATTATCCCGCGGTCTGACCCTGGAAGGGTTGAGCATTACCTATTACTTCAGAAACACTCTCATGTATGACACTCTTATGCAGATGGGACGCTGGTTCGGATATAGAAAAGGCTATATGGATCTATGCAGAATTTACACTTCTGAAGAAATAGCTTCGAACTTTGAGCATTTGGCCATCGCTATGGTCGAATTAAGAGAGGAATTCGACCGGCTGGCACAAATAGGAAAAACTCCAATGGAATATGCGGTGAAAATGTTAAGCCATCCAACAATGACCTTAACAAGCCCGTTAAAAATGAAAAATGCTATTTCATCAACAATTATCTATGAAGGCACCTTGCAGCAGACTAGGATATTCGGACACAGCGAGAAGTTTTATAAAACTAATATGGAGGCTGCAGAAAAGCTGGTTAACAATCTTGATTTTGTAAAAACCAACATCGGCAGGGGAAAAACCGGCTATTATGTAGCATCTCATGTAAAAGCTGACATTGTTAAAGAATTTCTGGGCGATTATGAGACTAGAGGGAATAAGGCTGATTCCGGTTTGATGAAGAATTATATTCAATTTGCCAACGATAAAGGGGAATTAACAAATTGGACTGTTGCTGTTGTTGAAGGTGATCCGACAGGTGCTGGCCCATACCCAGTAAATTTAGGAGGCTTAACTTTAGATTCGGCAGTAGGACGGGGAACAGACATGAAACCGTCAGGCAACAAGGAACAGGATGTAGATATAAAGGCAATTGTAGCTCCTAACCAGGAATATATCGATATTGACCCTGAAAAACTTAAGGATAAAAAGGATAGGAAGGATAAACGTAAATTGCGTCCAAGAGAAAATGGGATGCTGTTAATTTATCCATTGAATCCAAATGTCCCTGTTTTTAAAAACTTGGATGTCCCATTTTCGGAAAAACTTGTCCCAATCGGTATAGCCATTTCATTCCCTTATTCTGAATTAGACGAAACTGATGTTTACCAGGTAAATAAGACTGTCCAATAACTATTAAAAGGAGAATGGCTGTGGTAGACGTTAAAACGGAATTTGAACAGATGATTGGGGAACTGAAAGACCAATCAAATGATGAATTTTATAAATTGAATGTACTAACCGATGAAGCTCCAATTATTTTTGCAGGGATTGATGCTGGCAATCTAAACAGAATGCTGTATATTGATTTAGGACAATCCCCGTGGGAGGATGAGCAGCTAAATGCCCTCCCAAAATGGCGAGGATTATCGATAAAAATGGAGTATTTTGAGAAGATTTTTTCTTTGAAAAATCGGCATGTACTAATCATACGGCAGGAAGATGAACAAAACACTGAGATTTTTGATTCGGTTCTTCAAAATTTAGTGGATCATTTAATGAACAATAAAGAGGATTCTCTTTTTTCCAATATATTTACTGTCTTGGATAGATGGAGAACATTTTTTCAAAGAGGCGGCTTTAGAAAGCTTTCGGATGAGCAGCAAAGAGGCTTATTCGGGGAGCTATGGTTTATTAATGAATGGCTGGATAAGTTCCCCGGGCAGCCACCTCTGATTATTGAGCAGTGGTATGGGCCGACTAAAGGAAGAATTGATTTTAAAAGCAATAAATTCGGATTGGAAATAAAAACTGTTTCAGAGAAACTATCTAAATCAATTAAAATCTCGAATGAGGACCAATTAAAACTAAGTGAAGCTATTTCTACAATCTATCTGTATGTTTGTTTCTTAGAGCAAAGCAAGACTCATGGAATGTCTCTTCAGGATTTAGCAGTCCAAGTCAAAGAAAAAATTGCGAAGCGTTCAGAACGAATTGCCCTTATCTATAACGACTTCTTAATGGATCTGGGATTTAGGGAAGAGGAATATGCCGAACCCCTTTACTTTGTAGAAAATATTGAGGTTTACGAGGCGGGGGCAGGGTTTCCAAGGCTACTTAAAAAGGATCTCCCAAGAGGAATCTCTCATGTAACATATAATATAGACTTAACTCATTGTTCGGAATTTGAAAGGGATAAGGAGACAATATTTCAATACTTTAGAGTGGATGGGGAAAAATGATTGAATTAAGACAACGAAAAGAATTTCTTATAGACTTTATGGAGGAATTAGAAGAAAAGGCAATTAAGGCAGGGAGTTACCAAATTCCATTTCTTGATAAGATGCTGACCTTTATGGACCGCCCGGATGAGCCCGAAATTTTGTTTCCTCCGTATTTAGATACATCGAAAAATATTGCCGTTAATGCTTATGCATATGATGAGGAGAACAATACGTTAGATTTATATGTTGTTGATTATAATTTTGAGCAAAACGAGGATGATTTGCTCACGATCAGCATGACGGCAATATCGGAAATTGCGAACAAGGCAAAAAGGTTTATTACAAATGTGCAATCCCTGATGGAGACCATTGATCAATCATTGCAGTCTTATGATCTTGCTAAGTTAATATCGGATCATATTGAATCTATTAATGAAATAAATATCTTTGTGGTCACAAATTTATACTATACCTCAAATAAACCTGTTGAAATTTCCATTTCAGGGATTGAGACTGTAAATGTCCAAGTCTGGGATATTGACCGTGTCCAGCAGCTGATAACCGCTGAGCAGGGCATAGAAACTGATTATATTGATTTTGAGCGGGATTATGGGGAACCATTAACAATGGTGCTTGTACCAGACCCAGTCAGCGGTGTGAAAAACTTTGATTGTTATGTTGGCTATATTTCCGCTGAGCTTTTAGCGAAAGCCTACGACGAGTGGGGCCAAAAGCTGGTGGAACGAAATGTAAGATCCTTCCTTCAAGCAAGGGGTGGAACAAATAAAGGAATACGCGATACTTTAAAGGATCCATTCCAGCGGAAAATGTTCGTTGCATATAATAACGGTATTTCTACGGTTGCTCGTGCAGCGGAAATTGAGAAGATTGATACGGCGGAAAATTTATATAAAATCAAGGGGCTAAGCGGCTGGCAGATTGTAAATGGTGGGCAAACAACGGCTTCGATTCATCAGGCATACAAAGATGGTATCAATCTGAAGGATGTCTTTGTACAAGCAAAGCTAACGATTCTGTTGGTTAATGAGTTTACTACGCAGGACCAGCATTTGTTAGAAGATGAAATGGTCTCGCGCATTTCCCAGTACGCCAATACGCAAAATAAAATTAACAAATCTGACCTCCTTGCCAATACAAGGTTTATGTCAGACTTGGAGAAGTTTTCCCGAAATATTTGGATTCCTGTATTTGATGGACGTAAGCCTGAGAGCAAATGGTATTTTGAGCGGGCAAGAGGCCAGTATATGGTGGATATTAACCGCAGGAAACGTGGAAAAGAACAAACAGAATTTAAAAAGCAATATCCTAAAGATAAAGTGCTGACTAAGGTAGATATAGCCAAGTACTTTATGTCATGGGAAGGCTATCCTCATACTTCAAGTAAGGGCGGGGAAGAAGCATTCAATAAGTTTATGGATTTAAACAAGAGTTTCTGGAAGACAGAAGGAAACTCTCAATCTAAAATGACATTATCTGTTTACCAAAAGTTAATCGGCAAAGCCATTATTAATAAACGTGTTCAAGAAATCGTCGAAGAGATGAAGCTGCGGGGATATAAGGCTAATGTCATTTATTATACTGTCGCTATGCTTAATCATATATACGGTGACAAAATAGACCTGGTAGAGGTTTGGAATGCACAGTCTCTATCCGATAAATGGGATGATGTAATCAGGATAATTGCTGACAAGACTCTAGCTTTCCTCAAAGATTCTGCCGGAGATCGCAACGTAACTCAGTGGGCAAAACAAGAGGCTTGTTGGGTGCAGTATAAGGAAGGCTGTTCGAAGGAATTGAGTAATCTCATATAAAAACTTTACACCCTTGGTCTTGATTCCTTGAGACAAAGGGTGTTTTACTTATCACAAATTACCTTTAATTAACTTCGGAGATCAAGATTGCAGATGGATAATTAATCAATTGTTGTTACCAATTTCTGGTTAAAAATCTCATATTACCTCTATTAATTTTTGATGATATAATTGATAAGTTAATAGCTTAATATTTGATAAGAACGTACGTTTGTATTAAAATGTGAATTGAAGAATCCTTTCTGATTCCTGAAAGGTATTTATAAAAATATCAAGAAGACTTCTTCTTGTAGGAGTGAGGCAAATGGAAAATAAAAAACTACAAGTAATGGATCTTTTTGCAGGTGCCGGTGGTCTCAGCAATGGATTTGAGCAGACAGGAAAATTTGAAGTAAAAGTTGCTGTTGAAATTAATGAAAATGCTAGGAAAACGTATTTGGAAAACCATCCTCATTTTAATAAAAAATTCTTCTATAAAGACATCACAAAATTAAGATATAAAGATGAAAATGGTAACTTAAAAGAAGAATTTCAAAATATAAAAGTTATCATTGGCGGACCGCCATGCCAGGGATTTTCAAATGCAAATAGACAGAAGAATACTCTTATTTCTTCAAATAATCAACTCGTGAAAGAGTATTTAAAGGCTATTGAGGAGATTCAACCGGTAGCTTTTGTCATGGAAAATGTCAAGACTCTGGAATCAGAGAAACATAAATTTTTTATTCGTAAAGATGACGAAGTTGAGATTGCAGGATTAAATCTAGAAGAAAAAGATGAGCATTTTAAAATAGGGACACTAACAGTAAATCCAGATAGTCTAAAATCGTTTTTAATTAATGCTTATAAAAATAAAATTGAATTAGCCCCTTATAAAATAAATAAAGATTTATTTTCAAAATTAAATTTATTGTTAAGGCATGCAAAAAAACAATCAGATAATAGCTTTAATGAGTTTGTTAATAAGGAAAACAATCACAAATATTTTTTAAGGGTTGTAAAAGATAAATGGAATGAAATTCACGAAGAATACTGGGATATTAAGTATAGAGAAGCTTGGAATAATTTAGGGGATAACTTTAATAGAATCCTAGAAAATGACACTTCTTCCATTATGGAATTTTCGAATTTACTTGAACAAATCATTGAAGCCCAAAGATTAATAAATAAAATTTCTGAAATCATTCACCATAATATAAAACTTTATGGAGATGAACTTATCAGTGACAACGCTGAAATTCATATTAAATCATACAATGTATTTGAGTATATAAAGGCAAGGCTTTCGGTTTTAAATTATGTATTTAATGCCGGTAATCATATCTTTAATGCAGCGCAATTTGGTGTTCCGCAGGAGAGGAAGAGACTCATTTTATTTGGAGTTAGAGAGGATGCTTTAAACGGAAGGCCGCTTAAATTGCCAGAACCTATTTTTCATGATAAGGAAAGCTTTTATAAAATAAAAGATGCCATCTATGACCTTGAAAATTTACCACCTAAAACAAATGTTAAAGATGACGAGATATATAGAGAAGAAGCGAGAGTAATTAATGGAAATCCTCTAAATGAATATCTAAATAATCAACCTAATAAACCTCTTTACAATCATGTAAGAACAGACTCAAGGGAAGTCGCTTTAAAACGTTTCGAATCATTAAAAGAAGGTCAAAATTTCCATGACTTAGATGATACATTGAAGTCGACTTATACCGATCATAGTAGGACGCAGAATACGATATATAAGAGACTCGACTATAATCAACCTTCCGATACTGTTGTTAATGTAAGGAAGTCAATGTGGATACATCCTAAAATTAATAGAGCAATTAGTATTAGAGAAGCAGCAAGATTACAATCATTCCCGGATTCCTATAGATTTTTTGGATCAAAAGATTCTCAGTATCAGCAAGTTGGGAATGCAGTACCTCCGTTAATGGCTAGGTTTGTGGGTGAAAGTTTATTAGATTCACTCGGAATTGAAGTTGAAGAAAAAATTAGTGACATTATCAATCCTAAGAAAAAAATGTTAGTTAAATAAAATGAGTCTGTAAAGAGCCAAAAATTTTTTTTTGGCTCTTTTTTATTTGAAACCAAAGATAGAATACCCTCTTAGTCTTACTTCTTACTTAGAAAAATAAGTATGCCAAAAAATAACACGTTTAACAGGAAGTTTACTGGGATAACTAAAACCTTTTGCCAAATAATGTGATAAAATTACTTTAGTATAAAATTGAAAGAGGTGGGTAATTTGTCTCTTGAAGATTTAAAAGTTTTACATAATAAAAGGGTAATTAAACTACCTGAATGGATTCGTTTTGCTTTTAATTTAGGAGCGTATTTTTATGAACATGGAATTAAGTATAAAAAACCTGTAAATATTATTGTTTCCCTTCCTAGTGATCAATATTATTCGTTATTTATAGCGATGGGAATTGCGGATAAAACCTTTTCGATGCGTAAACAGATGAGGTCGATTAGGAAAACTATATTAAGTTTAGGACAAGGAAGCCGAATCATTTATCAGGATGAACAGTCTTCTAGGAAAGCGTCTGTAATCTGTGTAGAACCAAGTCCAGTATTTGAAAATGAAATGATTCTTAAAATTAAGGATGGAAAGATTGAAAGAGGTATTCCGGAAAAACAATGGATGGAGAGGATTATCTTATTGGATGAAGAATTCGATGAGATTAAACGAACAAGAAAAGTAAGTAAAAATCAAAAAATAGGATTGGATAGCCCATTACTTAAAAAGCTTTATACCACTAACCAGTTAAATACTACTGCATTTTATCCGGGGGATGAGTTTTATCTAATAGGAAATGTGTCACAATTCGAAGAGTCAATAGAGGAAAAGATTTTTACTTATAATGGTATAACTGGTTCTGTAAGCGATTTCCTTTACGTGGATAACCGGAATAGTTATACCAACGGAAAGTTTTTCTCGTCACAAATAAAGAAAATCGAAGCAGAAATAAATAATGAAGCACCAGCAATTTTTACAAATGTAATCAGCTATTTAAAGCAAGTAAAATACTTTTCAAGTAATCCAAAAATTATTGTATCAAGCAGGGCGGAAAACGATTTTCGATTTCATGAAATAAAAGAAGAAATAAAAAGAGAGATGCTTCAGGGTGATTATAAACTAGTTACTAGTGAAATTGTGGGATTCTTCGAATCTATTAGTGCACCGATACCTAATGGCGTTGAGTTTCTTGCTTGGAGGTAATGGATTATGAATTTTAGCAAAATATTAGATTTATATGATTTAGACGCATGCTCAGTTTTATTTAAGCACGTAGAAAGCAAAGAATTACTTGTTCTTGCTAATGGTATAGAGAGGTTCAGGATTGAAACTCAAACTAAATATGACAACGACGAACATTTACTTGAAGTGCTTGGCGTATTGAAAAAAGTATTCTTCAAGTTTACAAGTAGTTTTCTCCCTTTTAATAAAGTTATTGATCGTGATTTGGAAAATGAAATGCTTAAAAAGTTTTTTCAGCTAAAACGCAGTTATCCTGAAATATTTGAACATATCATTACTCCTATTGCAAAGTCGTATAGAAAAGTAGTAGAGGAAACTAATAATTATTTACATGAATATTTGAGTGTTTATATTAATAGTAATGCAGAAGTTGGAATGAGGGTTGCGCTAGTTACTAAAAGGTCACTTTCCGGTGAGGAGATAATGTTAATCAATACCGAAGTAAAATCATCTATTAAGACTTACTTTTTTACTGAAAATAGCTTTAGAAAAAGTTTGGATACATTTGATTATGTTATCTATATTGGTAATCCCAAATACTTCGGTGAATACGTTACTAACACTTTTAAGGGCAAGACGGTAACATTTACTTCCTATGATATTTTTTCTAATTTAATGACTCCAAATAAGGTTTTTGATGAGATTAATCCAAATGGAGCCTATAGTACAATTTTTAAAAATATTACGTTTGGAGAACCTTCAATTAAGAAAGGTAATATCAATTTAGAACGTTCAGACTCTACTAACGCAACAGTAAATAAATTTATCGAAGAACAACAAAATGAAGATAGTAACTCTTCTGATTTAGTTGAAGCGAATATTGTCTATTTAGAAAATGAAAGATTCTTATTTGCCCCAAGGGATTCAAAGATACGTGTTTTTAATCCAGATGAAAAAACAAACTTTATTAAGCAAATTAATTTTAAAGATGTCGAAGTTGATGATTATATAGTTATTCGGAATGATAGGGATACAAAACTTATTGCTGAAGTAGCTGACCAAGATGTATTAAAATCAAGGGCGAAATATTTTCGAACACTACAAAGCGAATGGAAGGATAAACTGCGTTTTAATGTTAAAAAGAAAGGTATTAAACGTGTAAGTGATATTTTGACGAATAGGTATCAAATTAATACGGCATCATCACAATCTTTGAGGTCCTGGTGTAATGAAGAATCTATTTGTCCAACTGAGCTGCCCAAACTTCTAAAGGCTCTTAAGTATGAGAAGAATAGGCTCGAAGAGATTTATGAAACAATGAAAAAAATTCAACAAGCCCACCGTAAGGCAGGAAGAATTATTTCTGAAAAACTAATGAATGAAATTTCTAAAGACATAATGAGGGAATTACAGGAAAAAGGTCTCTATACCTTCAAGTCCAAAGAATTTAATGGAGCTTCATTTAATATTGAAAGAATTGTTTCAATCGATCATTCTAGATATCTTATTGCTCCTTATAATCTAATGAAACCAATTAATATAGATTAAGGATGGAAAGGAATTGCAAGATATGGGAATTTCTTTAGAAAATTCATTAATTAATCGGCAGAAGGTACTGAATAATGTAAAGGAAGAAATTATAGGTCCTGGACAAATTAGAAGTCACTATCAAAAATTTAATCCTATTGGAACAACAATATTTGAGTCAAGAGAAGAATTATACAAGCCCTACTACTGGGAAATTGGTGGTGTAAAAGAAGAGATTCTTCAAAGGGAAACTCCAACAGAACGTTATGTGAGCGGGCATTTATTTCCATTAGGTATTAGCAGGGATGATGAATTAACCCTTGAAACTCCTGTAAATGAAGATTCCAATGAGAATCAGGATGACGAAGGGAAAATCGATAATCTATTTCAACAGAATGATGGTGTTGAAACGACTGAGGATGATGGTGAAGTAGAGTTATTTCCTCAACGTAATGATTTTATGCCGTCAACAATGGGATTGACCTTTTGTGTAAATAAGGATATTCCACAATTAAAGGTCATCATAGAGGGAGGAAGCTACACTCCGCATTCAGTAAGAGTTAAAGGAGAGAGTAATACTGTTAAGTGGTGGCTAAGGGAAACCGTTGAAGGGAAATGGGATTTGCCTTTGACTGAACTTATTACCCAGAAACAAATTGAAAAGGTTGTGGATATAACTAATAAAAAAGGGGAAAAACTCAGCCAGTTCCAAGTTCAATTTCAGGCACGTCTTCGGGAGGTCAAAGGCCAATATATCATTACTATAAGTGTCACCAACCGCTCTGAAACAGCAAAGTTTGACCGCCAGCAATTAATTTTATTTCAAGCGAAAATGTCTATTATCACTCCTGAAAAACACGCATTTTCTGTTTATCCTAAACAATATCAAATGAAAAAGTATTTGAGTGATGAAGAGGCATCGACAGAACTACTTTATCGGAATGAAGGCGTATATGCTTTTGGTCATGGATGTGCTGCAGATTGGGAACAAAACAGTCAAACCATACAGAAGATATCTACAACATTTATGCCAGAATATGAAACGCTCAGCATGACACCAAATGTTTTTGTAAAAGAGGGTAATAAGAAAATTGAACTAGAGATTAAAATGAGTGATTTAGCTGGCCTTTCCTCACATGGTCACCCAGAAAATATCCTTCAACCCTTAATTGAAGGATATAGCGAATGGATTGAAAGGAAACAAAAGGAAATCGACCTTATTCCGGTATTACTAAAGCCTGCTGCAAATCGGCACATGGATTTATGCAGGGAAAGTTTGACCAGAATGAAAAAGGGACTTGAACTGCTAAAGGATGATCAAATACTAGAAGCATTTCGTCTAGCAAACTTGGCGATTCTTTTACAGCAAGAGAATGGAAAAACGAAACGCCAGGGACGTGTGGAAGGAAATAAAATACTATTTACAACACCCATCAAAGAAAGTGTAATCGACGAAATAAAACTTAGTTCTGCCCAAAATACCTGGAGGGCATTCCAGATTGCCTTTATCTTGATGTCAGTTGAGTCGTTAGTGGATGAAAGCAGTTTTTCAAGGGAAGTCGTCGATTTAATTTGGTTTCCTACTGGAGGCGGTAAAACAGAAGCCTATTTAGGAGTGGCGGCTTTTCAAATGATTCTTAGAAGATTAAAGAATCCTTTGGACTCTGGGGTCGATGTTATGATGAGATACACACTGCGGCTTTTAACGGCGGACCAGTTTCAGCGATCTTCTAGGCTGATTTGCGCCTTGGAATATTTACGAGAAAAACACGAGGAAAAGCTAGGGATATCCCCTTTTTCCATTGGAATTTGGGTGGGTTCAAATACAACTCCAAATACGAATAAAGCGGCAAAAACTGCTTTACTCAAATTACAGAAAAACGAAAGAAATGCTCAGCATTTCATTGTTAATAATTGTCCATGGTGCGGGGCAGAATTAGGCCATTATGAAGAAAAGGGAAGTAAAAAGAAGTATTACTTTGGATATAAGATCGACAATGATAGGTTGGTTATTCATTGCCCTGATAAGAATTGCCGTTTTCATGATGAATTACCTATTCATATAGTTGATGAAACTATTTATGAAAAACGGCCAACCTTTTTGATTGGAACTGTTGATAAATTTGTTCAGTTAGTCTGGCAGCCAAAGGCAAGGTCGCTCTTTGGGATTGATAAGGATGGAAATCGCCTTGTTAGCCCTCCGTCTCTAATTATTCAGGACGAGCTTCATTTAATTTCTGGACCTTTAGGGACACTAACGGGTCTTTTTGAAGTGTTAATAGAGGAACTATGTTTAAAAAATAATGGTGGAAAAGTAATAAAACCAAAAATTATTGCGGCAACTGCTACTATTAAACAATTTGAAGAACAGGCACTTGCCCTTTTTGGAAGGAAAAATGCTCGGTTATTCCCAAGCCCTGGATTAGAGAATGAAGATTCCTTTTTTGCCACGCCTGCAATAGATAAGAATTCAGGGAGGCCTATGCCAGGCAGGAAATATGTTGGGGTTTATACAACAACGGTCCGATTAATGATGTCTCAGGTTATGACCTTTTCGTCGATTCTGCAGTCGGCTTCTGAAATTAAAGAAGATGAACGGGATCCCTATTGGACTTTGCTTACCTTCTATAATACTTTGCGGGAACTAGGGGGCGGCTTAACCTTAACACAGACAGACATACCTCAGTATTCTAAGTCGATGTCAATGAGAAAAGGAAATCTTAAGGAGAACCGATATATTAATAATGTTTTGGAATTAACATCAAGAAAGCAAAGCCATGAAATTTCTAAAACTATTGACGATTTAAAAACTGTGTATACTCCAGGTAATAATAAAGAAAGAGATACGACAATTGATTTATGTTTAGCTTCAAACATTATTGAGGTAGGTGTCGATATCGACCGTTTATCAGTAATGGCAATTGTTGGGCAGCCGAAAATGACTGCCCAGTATATTCAAGTAAGCGGACGAGTAGGACGTCGATGGTGGGAGAGACCAGGTCTCATTTTTACATTATACTCAAATACAAAATCAAGGGATAAGTCCCATTTTGAGCATTTTAGAGAGTATCATCAGAAATTATATGCTCAGGTAGAACCGACAAGTGTTACCCCTTTTTCGGATTCCTGTTTAGATAGGGGGCTTCATGCTGTAATCGTTGGATATTTACGCCAGGCCCTAAACGATGATATAGCTAGGACACCGGACTGGAAAGAGATTGAAAAGTTTATGAAGAACAAGATTCTCCCTTTTTATAATCGGTTAATAGAGAGAGCAAAGCTCGTTGATTCCGAACAAGTGGATGAACTGAAAAAGAGATTCTTAACTGCCTTAAAAAGGCTGGAAAAAGGCGGATATACTGCATGGAAGGTTGATTCAAATGTTACAGGATATATGTATCCAGCAGGAACCGTTGTTCCCAAATTATTAAAAAACCAAGCAGAATCTATGATTAATTCCATGAGAAATGTGGATTCTGAATGCAGGGGTTTAATTGCTTCTGTTTATATTTCTGAGTCGAATTCTGATGATAGTGAAAGCAGTTGGGAGGCTCTGTTCTCATGAAAGACTTACCTTTAAGAAGAGGGCAGTTAGTTACAACCTTTGGACCAGGGGCCTTAGTTATTAGCCCAGAAGGGGAATCGGCCATGATAGGCGCCCTGGATAAATGGTATTACGACAAGAATGAACGCCGTATTGATTCGTTAGATGAATTTGATATTCACGAACCAAGGCTAAAATCATTATTGAAGGTTAAGCAATTATTATTACCGCCTGATTTTAGACCAAGCTATAAATATAAAGGCGCAGGAAATGCAATAACTCAAACTAATACTGATATCTATATACCTTTGTTAAGATTTCCTACTTGGCATTACTGCCCTTCTTGTAAAACTCTGCATCAAACATCAATGTCATCTAGGACCAGCTGGCTGGACTGCAAAGAGTGTAAAAAACAAAGAAAGATGATACAGGTACCCTTTGTTATGGTTTGTAATCAAGGGCATATATCCGATTTCCCTTGGAGAGAATGGGTGCATGGCGATGAAAATACAACCTGTAATGGATTAATGAAGTTGGTTTCTACTGGAGGAGCGACTCTAGATTCCCTTAAGGTTAAATGCAGCTGTAACAAAGAAAGGTCTCTTAGAGGAATAATGTCACGTAAATCAAACTCTGAAATGGAAGAGGATAGAGTCAGTGAACTTAGCAGGAGATTAAATGAAAAGACAAATGAATTATATCAATGCCCGGGTTATACACCATGGTATGGCTCCGAAAAAGATCAAGAAGGCTGCACTTCTTTTCCTGTAGCAGTATTAAAAAACTCTATTAATGTGTATTATCCCAATACTATAAGTGCTATTCACTTGCCTGGGGAAAACAAAGAAGTAGAAGATATTATAGATATGTTTGAAAAAAATGGAATTAGTTCTTCTTTGCTTAGTGACTTTGACAAAATTGAAGATAAGATAAAGATTGCCAAAAGATTATGTCCTCCTGAATTTAAAGAATTTAATCAATCGGATATAGAATTAGCAATTCTTTATATTGAAGGGGCATTAGAGGATGAAGCAGAAGTTGAACAAGTTAAATCGAAACGAGCTGAAACTGAACTAAGGAAAAAAGAATTCGAAACTTTGATAAAAGAGATAGAATCTAAAAACTTAAAGGTAAAAAAAGAATGGAATTGCGAACAGGTTGTTATTGAGGATTACTCCACCTATTTTAGTCTTATTAATCGGGTTACGAAGTTAAAGGAAACGATAGCCTTGACCGGTTTTAGCCGCCTTAGCATGAATGAAGATGAAAAGAGTCAGAATCAAATTATCAAGGGAAAGAAACTTCTGTTTAAAGACCCAAATCTCCCTGAAAATAGTTGGCTTCCGGCCTATAAGGTTTATGGTGAAGGAATATTCTTTACTCTAAACTTTGATAATTTATTGTCTTGGGAACAGCGAGAGGATGTTTCGAATTATTTCAATAGATTGTTGTCTCGTGTGAAGAAAAGGGGTACAACTGTTGATGAATCCTTTATAAAACCAAGAAACGTACTGCTTCATACCTTGGCACATATTATTATAGATGAACTAGCTTTAACATGTGGTTATAATACTGCTTCGCTTCGTGAGCGGCTCTATTATCATGGTGAACAATGTGGTGTATTAATTTATACATCTTCTGGAGATGTTGATGGTACATTTGGCGGCCTTGTTCGAATGGGTAAGAAAGAGAACTTTTTTCCAGTAGTAGAAAAAGCAATCGATAAGGCAAGATGGTGCAGTTCGGATCCGGTTTGCTCAGAAATTGGAAAATCCTATGGCCAGGGCGTAAATAATTTGAATGGAGCTGCCTGTCATAGCTGTTCTTACTTGCCTGAAACATCTTGTGAAATTGGGAATTTGTTTTTAGATAGGACATTACTGATTGATCCTAAAATAGGATTTTTTCAATAACTCGATGTTAAAAAATAGTATTAAGGGCCAAAATCATTTTGGCTCTATTTTTTTCAAAAAAGTTAGTTGCTGCTGTTTCTATCAATGAATTCCGCTATTTTCTTTACTGTTGTATCGAAATCTTTTTTGAATTCATGTTCCCAAACCCGTAGGATGCACCACCCCTTTTCCTCATAATATTTATTCACCTCTATATCCCTTTTTTTATTTCTTTCAAGTTTCTTTTCCCAATAATCTTTGTTAGACTTTGGCATATTGCCGTGTAGTGGGCAACAATGCCAGAAACAAGAGTCAATAAAAATGACAATTTTATATTTCTTTATAGCAATATCCGGTTTTCCAAAAATATTAACATTTTTACGGAAGCGGAAACCCATTTTCCATAGTGCTTTAGTAACTCGATTTTCGAGAGCAGATTTTGATTTGATTGCTTTCATATTTTTTGACCTTTGGTCTTTTGTTAAGTTATCAGCCATTTTAAAACCTCTACTAAAGATTTAATATACTATAGATTATCCCTAATGAACTAAGGTTAAGGTTTATATACATTTAAAAAATGTTTTGTTCTTTATAAACATTAGGCTTTCATTCTGGCAACACTTTATTCGACTATTAAGAGGTTTTACTTCTTTTTAACAATTTTGACATCTTTGCAAATCCTAAGCCCGCGATGCCATTAGGACATCCCATTACCCCAGATTCTTTTTAGACATGAAAAGGCAACCACATTTTTCTGCCTTTAATTGTTTCACTGCTGGAATATCCGCAGGTGCCCACTTAAGTGAATCTAAGTTTTCTCGTTTTAACCAGATTAACTTTGAATGCTCACTTGGCGTCGGTGTTCCCTCAACTACTCTACATTTAATAGAAATCAAATTAATAATAAATGTGTCATATTCATGGGTGTTGTCATTAAAAACTTCATTAAATGTCTCAATCTTACAGTCCAGCTCTTCATCAATTTCTCTTTTTAGGGCTGAATAAATGTCCTCATTTGCTTCCACTTTTCCACCAGGAAACTCCCACATATTTGGAATCGACATCTCTGGAGATCTAAGCGCACATAGAATTTCTTGTTGGTCGTTTTCAATAATGGCTGCAACAACTTTTACAAGCTTTTTCAAGATAACCCTCCTCTACATTTCACTAGCCATTATGATACCACTTTTGAGGGCTAGACGCTGCATGGGGTGTTTTTTTGTTGTTAACCAACATTATCTTGGGTAATTTTCATCATCCATCTTGAATTCCCGATTGTTCATTGGTCCTGCCTGCCGACTTCCAAAAAAATATTTCCCACCCTGTCCTTTCCCTCCAAAAACCATAAATAAAGGGTGAAAGGAGGTGAGAGACAATGGCACAAGCATTATAGAAGGTTCAAAGCTTCGACTGGCATTCCAGGTGGACCTGGACGAACAGGTAAATCCTGTTCTAAAAACCAAAACATTTAGCAACATCAAAATGGAATCGACTACTGATCAGTTATTCCAGGTTGCACAAGCCATTTCTGGGATTATGCATCTACCCGCTAAACAAAACCGAGCGCAGTGACAGCACTGAACTAACCGCGTAATCGCGGTGAACAGGTGATGCACGGGAACGGTTCTCATGATCTAAAACTGCTTTAAGGCTATTTATCACCGAATCTTCCAATCTAACAAGGAGGTAATTAGTTAAAAAGTGAGGCAAAAGAACCGTCCCCATGCCTCATACCCATGCCTTATAGAATTAAAAAGGCTCTATGAGGTACATGATATACGTTTGATAAACAGGTGGAACAAATGCTTATTTCAGTATGTCAAAAATTAAATTACAAGACTGTTCAAATCTTGAGAAGTACATAAAAAAGACCTCAAAAGGAGGTCAATTTATCACTTTCTAATAGAACCACTGATGAAAAGCTGATCTACTGTGGTATCCAATGCAGAGGCTATGTCAAACGCTAATTGTAATGTAGGGTCGTATTTATCATTCTCAATGGCATTTATTGTTTGTCTGGATACCTTACAGAGTTTAGCCAGTTCTTCCTGGGATAATTTAGCTGATTTTCTTAATTTCTTAATGTGATTTTCCATTTAATCCCCATATTTCTTCCTGTAAATTAGTAATGTTACCAGATATATAATGGAAATCATCTACAGAAACACGATCGGCGAAATCCCATTACCATTATAAGAAGCATTCCCCTGAATAGCTAGATAAATTGACTGTGCCACTTCTAAAATTAGCATGCCTATAACGACGATAAATGAATATGATTGAGCCTTCGCGTTTATAAACTTCCTTCTATCATCACCCTTTTGAGAAAATGGCCCAAAGAAAATCAGGATCCCGCAAACTAACAATATGACTGAATACACAATTTTAACCCAATCCATTTTTAAGTCCCCTCCTTATTAAAAATTTAAAAAGAATTTGACACTTTTTATTGTAGCATTAGCCTCAAAAATGCCAAATACTTTTTACATTTACTATTAATTCCATAAAATTATTAAATGTTTCAATCCTGTTATAAATATTAAAAAAGCGCGATACGGTTTCTTTTTCGTAAGATTAACTTTATAATGCGCACAAGATGATTTTTTTTTGGGAATTTATACTTCTAGCTTATGGAAGGAGATCGATTATGAAAAAAATGATGTTTGCAGTAATAACTGTTCTAATGGCTGTTGTTCTAGCAGCATGCGGTGGAAATGAAGAAAGTAAAGCTAAAAATGCTGATAAAGCCAAAACAGCGGCAACCGATCAGCAGAGGGAACAGCAAAAACAACTGGAAGAAATGCAAAAGAAATTAAAAGCACAGCAAATAGATGAAAAGAAGACTGTTGCCTTCGTGAATAATGAAAAAATTTTAGGAAGCGACTATAATAGCGCTTTAGCATCGATACAAGGGCAAATGCAGCAAATGGGACAAGATCCGACTTCAAAAGAAGCTGCGAAGCAAGTGAAAAACCAAACCATTGACAGCCTAGTCGGACAAACTCTTCTTCTTCAAGAGGCAGATAAAAAAAACTTTAAAGTCTCAGAGGCAGCTATTAATAAGCGGCTGGACGAAGTCAAAAAACAGTTTAAAACAAACAAAGAATTCGAAGCCGCTCTTCAAAAATCCGGCATGGATATGAAAACACTTAAAACTCAAATAGGTGACGAAATTAAACTAAATCAGTATGTTGAGAAAGAAGTGCCGGCTGGTAAAGTAACCGATGAAGAAATTCAAAAAACATATGATCAATATGCGGAACGAGGGAAGAGTACTGGACAAGAAGTTCCAAAGCTTGAAGACGTAAAACAGCAAATTCAACAATCTCTTCAACAGCAAAAACAGCAGGAAACACTCGCTAAGCAGGTTGAAGAGTTAAAGAAAAATGCAAAGATTGATATTAAGATTTAAGATGGTACACACAAAAATGAAAAGTTTTAGGGGCTGAGGACAAACGCCCCTTCAAACGAAAAAGAAGATGAATCTCTACAAAATGTATTGTTCATCTTCTTTTTTATTTGCTATTTTCTGTTTCTTTATAGGAGGCACTATAGTGGAGTAAGGCTGCCGAAGCAACCCCCGCTGTATAAGAATAAGAAAACGGGTAAATTAAATCCGAAACTTGTGGAAGTTCAGACCCACTAAAAAGATGCTGAAATCGCTGCAAAAATGAGGTTAGATGAAATGAAACAATAAAACAAACATCTCTAAAAATAACGGGTTCCGTTTCCTATCGCAAACAATTAGTTTAAGAAGTGATATTATTGTCTTCAGACGAATATTGTTTTTTAGATACATATTGAAGGGGTGTAGGAGTCTGAAGGATATAATTAATGCAATAAACCACTGGATACAAGTATTACCAAAGGAATACAACTCAATGTCAGAAACAGAAATATCAAATCGCCCATTACCAAATAAGTGGTCTAAGAAAGAGATATTAGGGCATCTTTGTGACTCTGCAATAAATAATATTGTGAGGTTTGTAAAAATTCAATATTCGGAACAACCTTATGTCATCCAATCGTATAATCAAGAACAGTGGGTCGCAGTTCAGAATTATCAAGGAAGACCACTTGGTGAAATCCTGACTCTTTTTCAAAACCTAAATAAGCAAGTGATAAATATCATTATGAATATTCCTGCCGAGAAATTAACTTATCTTTGTGATACTGGTAATACCCAACAAACATTACAGTGGCTTATACAGGACTACATTGCCCATATGGAACATCATATTAACAAGCAAATTTTAATTAAAGGACACGACTAAATCTTAATATTTCTAATTGAACTTACGGATGCGATAGTCAAAGAAGGATTATCACTTGATTTTGTGTACTAAAGGGCAGTAATGTTTAATAAGCAAGTCGAAGATGGGTAGTAGATAAAAATTATGAAGTAAAGTGGATGTTTAAATGGCTGGTAATAACCTGAAAGTGATTAAATATAGTGGACTTTCAAGTAGTAACGTGAAGTATCCTGAAGCTAAAACTGTTATTGGAACGATTATTAAAGGTAATGACCCGTGTAGTGAAAGTATTTCTAGAAAGCCTTTAAATACTCAGTAATTAGATGATACTGTTAAGTAGAAAGTAAAACAGGACGATAGCCATTAAATTGGTTATCGTCCTTCTTCAACTATAGGGTAGCTTTACCACAATAACAAATAAAATTAATAAGCCTAAATTATGCAAGTTTATATACACAACTTGTTCAATTTAGGCTTTTTTACCATACTGCCATAAACAGCATTCTTTAATTGTCAAAAACATTTTTGAACCATCTTAAGCTGTTCTTCATCAGCAGGAGACATAAAGGTAAGCTCACTTCTTTTGATATTATGATAAACTCCCGATATAAAAACTCTTTAGATCTATTATCAGATAAGACTACTTCAGGAACAGGCAGCATACCAAGGTTCCCCATTACCTTCATTATACCCATCTCCCTTAACAATTTATGGAAAAGTATCCGAATAGTACTAGACCAGTATTTGATTGGTTAACCAACATAATCTTGGGTAATTTTCATCATCCGTCTTGAATTCCCGATTGTTCGTTGGTCCTCCCTACTGACTTCCAAAAAAATTTTTCCCATCCTGTCCTTTTCCCTCCAAAAACCATAAATAAAGGGTGAAAGGAGGTGAGAGACAATGGCACAAGCATTATTAGAAGGTTCAAAGCTTCGACTGGCATTCCAGGTGGATCTGGACGAAAAGGGAAATCCTGTTCTAAAAACTAAAACATTTAGCAACATCAAAAAGGAATCAACTGTTAACCAGTTATTCCAAGTTGCAACAGCCATTTCTGCTTTATGCAATGACTCGCTAAACAAGGTAGAACGAAGCGACAGTACTGAACTTACTGCGTAACGGAAACTAAGGGGTGATTCTCGTGATTCAAATGGTGTACGGGGATGGTTCTGGTAATCTAAAAAGCTATTCATGCTATGAATCTGCAAAGCTTCAAACCTATCAAGCAGGAGGATTGGAATAAATTGAAGCAAAAGGACCGTCCCCATTTCTCAAAGAAGGGAGGTGAATATAATGGCAAAAACATTGGAATTAATGTTTGGTACGGAGTTTGGAAAGACCGCCCGTATAGCGGTGGACAACCCGAAGGAACCGGTTGATGAGGCAACTGTCAAACAAGCGATGGAACAGATCATTGCTGCAGATGTATTTACATCGGCCAGCGGCAGATATGTTGCTTCAAAAGGCGCAAGAGTCATCGACCGCAACGTAGTTGAGTATGAAATTGTTTAATAGATTAGTAGGTATCGATTATGCAGGTGAATTCGGTCAAATCGATATTTTCTAAGGAAGAGGCCGGATTCTTTTACGAAACCGTCCTCTTTTAAAATCTGATTCGGAAAGGAGAGAATTTGCCGTGGAACAAATCATCTCATTTATCAATGAGGTCGGCTTCCCTATCGTTGTGACCCTATATCTTCTATATCGAATAGAATCCAAGCTTGATTTAGTCGTCCAGTCGATACAGAGCCTTCCTGAGCGAATGAAGGGGTGAAAGTCATACCGCCCTTTTGGAATCACCGAATGACTAAAGCCAACTACCTACGTGGCAGTTGGCTTTTAATCTAAATGGTTGTCTTTGAAAACATTGTGTTTTTAAGATTGTATTTTCAAACCTTTTTTTTTCACTAAACTGAATCTTTAGCTCAATAACAAAAGGCTACCATTTGTGGCAGCCAGTTATTTTTAAGGAAAGCACCCAATTACTTCAAGTACAATATTTCACAATCTTTTTTACACCTCATTAAACTCAATAAATTAAATGTGTAGTACATTCAAAAAGACGCTTTTTTATTAAAGAAAAGCGCCCGTTTATGGAAGATCGTTATTGAAGCAATGCACCCTCATATCTATTCTTTTCGAGTATCCCTGTAGAGCTAACATTCGCATGAATTACGGTGGCATGGTGTTTATGAAGATTAAGTGATTTAAATACCACTATTTATCATCATTAAAACGATTAGATTCGTTTAGATTTAATCAAAACCATGATCCAATAATCGGATATCGAAAAGGACGCTCATTAAATGCTTTAACAATTCCAACAATCGGAGCTATTATAGCAATGAGTCCAAAAATAATGAGGAATGGAATCCCGATTAATATCCAAGAAAAAAAAGCAGACACTGAGATTAAAATACCGATCACAATATGAAATACCAAGGCCTGTAAGGATAAGCTTTTAATTTCTCGATCTGAAATAATAAAATATGTGATAATGGGAACTAGTATAGGTGCAAACCAAGTACTAGCATGAATCAATATTTTGAATCCCTTATTTTCCATTTAAAATTTACTCCTCTTTGTATCGTAATATTTAACAAACCTTTATTCATTAATCATTATAAAGTTTTGGTTAGAATATTACATCAGGCTATGAACTAAATCGTTATACGACTTTGGTCGTAGTCCAAATCAAAATTCCAGTATAGAACTATTCTATTACATTTTCCAGCTACTGAGATTACTCCACTATATGGCCCGATTGTTGAATAAAGCTAATAACGATTGTTCAAAACTGCCACGTTAGCGGAACAAAAAAAAGAACCGCCACCGAAGCCCCTTGTTGAACTCAAGCACCCGTTCGTTTAAGTACAGTCCTTCACAAACTAACTTTTGAATAAGAAAAAGAGGTGCCGCTGCTACCTTCGTTGTTCTATTCATGCCCCCTATAGTTTAAATGCGTTTCCTCACAAATATCATTTTTATTCATGCCCTATTTACTTATAACGATGGATAATTTATAGTTTGCATACTTGTTTAACTCTAATAAAAATTGATTTAACGCTTCATTATTTGGAAACCTGCACTCCAAAAGATAACAGCTATCTCCACTGATTTTATAATTATTGATGACATACCCCTCTTTTGTTTGGATAAATGAGAGATAGGGTTGATGGTGTGTACCATCTATATAAATATTGATAAAGGCATACGTAAAGCACCTAATTTTGCTTGATTTACTTTAATGCTATACCCCTCAATAACCCCATTGTCCTCTGATTATGGAACCTTTTCCTATCACTTTGATGTTGAGGCAATGAAGACTTTAAAAGAAAAGAGGAACATCGTAGGGAATATCTTCTTATTTCGGGTGGTGACATCTTGGCTTGTACTACCCCTTATAAGGCAACCCACCCTCAGGAATGAAACTTCCACATTCAAAACAATCGGTGAAATCTTCAATGGTAGGATTAAAGCCTTTGGAATATCAATCCTCAAAGACAGAGGCTGAATTCTTTAATGAATTTAATCTCAGTACAGAGTTTAATGGGGTAAGTAACACGGAAACTGTAATTGTTAAAACGTCCTTAATCTATGTAAAAGAGCAAGGCTGGAAAATGGATGATGTAGAGTTTGTCGGACAATCAACAGGTCGGGAATAAACTTAATTGTAAGTTGAAGGTAGTCATCCTGATAGATAAACTATGGGGAACCACCATTCAAAGATTTGATTAGGAAGCGTTTTTGAACCTATTCTCTAAAAGTAAAGTGAAAAAACTCTCTTTCGGAAGGAGAGTTTTGCTTTTCGTGAGGCATTTTTATTGGATGATACCTCTACGCAAGGCTTCGGCCACTCCTTGAACACGATTGAACACCTCGAGTTTTCGAATGGCGGATCGGACATAATCTTGGACGGTAAATTCGCTAATATTAAGAGATGCAGCCATTTCCTTCGTGCTTTCACCCCAAGACATTTTCTGCAATACTTCAATCTCCCGCTTGCAAAGTCTTTTAGGGTCGCTAGGGTAGTCATCTATTCCGAATATTTGCCCTAAATGTTTCCCATATACACTTAGAGAGTGTACAAGGCTATCTCTAACGGTAAAGGAATCTGTACTCCCCATGCAGGCATAGCCAACAACGTGTGAGGCATAGCTAAGGGGAACTACCAGCAATTCAGTTGTCATACCATTGGTGTACTTTATCGGCATTTGGTGGATTAATTGAGAATCGATATGTTTTGGCTTTCTCTCTTGAATGGCCGAATAGATAGGTGGCATGTTCCGAACATCTTCTCTCCATTCCCGCAAGGAAGATATCCCTTGTTTATCAATTCGCAATATGCCTTCACCGATTTTGCTTAAAGTCGAATAGAAATAGAGACCCACACGAGAAAATTGGAAAAGATCCATAAATCCCCGAACGGCAAGGATTTGCTTTTCATCAAGGGAACGAGCTGACTCAATGGATTTAATTTGATTTTTTAAGTCTGTACTAAGCATGAATTGATCCCCTCTCTTCCATCTGAATATTCATATTATACATAATAATCATTTAATTATAAACCCTATAGCAATGTTATAAATAATTTGATTTTAGTGTAATATTACACTTTTGGTACAATGTTATTGATGTCAATAAGGGAAAGGGTGAATTATCTAAAAATAATCGATGAGTGGAAGAGAAGCTTAATGGAGAAGTACCCCCTATTTTTAGGGGATATATCATTCGAAAAAATTAGTTTATTATCAGCAGTGTAAGCGATTACGATGGTGAAAGCCACGAAAGTTTAGGAATGATAAAGGTCATTTTCAAAATTGAATTCATATTTTCAGAAAGCAGGTGGTGGAAATGAATAATTCTTTTTCTGAATTTCATTTAAGAACATCCATATTCAGCGGAGCGGGATCAAGAAGCATACTTCCGCAAATGATTCAGGGGTTAAGCGGAAAGCGGGCAATTCTGTTTACGGATAAGGGATTAATCCAGGCAGGCGTTGCTGCTCAAATCATTAGTCTGTTTAAAAGCATACAGGAGAACGTAGAGATTGTTGGTGTCTTTGATGAGATTGAACAGGATGCCAAAGCGGAAAATGTCACCAAGGCTGTCCGGTTTTTCAAAGAGCATCAGGCGGACGCTTTGATTGCTCTTGGTGGCGGCAGTGTTCTGGATGCTGTAAAGGGCATCAAGTGGATGCTAAATAAAGGGTATAACGATATGGAAGAAGTACTCCATACCAGCATCAGAGAATTTCCACCGGAAGCGCAGCCGACAGGCATCCCGCATGTGGCGATTCCTACTACAGCAGGAACGGGTGCAGAAGTGTCGCCAATGGCTGTCATTTTTAATGAAAAGTTGGGATTGAAAGTTGTAGTCAGGACTCCGTTTCTCAGTGCTGACATAGCTATTTTAGATTCCGAGTTAACGGTTGGATTGCCTCCAAGGATAACGGCTTTTACAGGAATGGATGCTCTGACGCATGCGGTGGAAGGTTATTTTTCAACAACAGCTACTCCGTTTACGGATTCCTATGCTCTGTATGCCGCTCAATTGATTGCGGAGAATCTGCCTATCGCAGTCAAGGAAGGAACTAATCTGGAAGCTAGAGGCAATATGTTGATGGCAAGTGCGATGGCAATTACAGCCTTCGGATTTGGCAACAATGGAGTGCCCGTGCATAATATGGCGCATGTATTTGGGGCCAAGTTTAGAATTCCGCACGGCTTGGCTAATTCGGTGCTTCTGCCAAATGTGATGGCTGCCCTTCCTTCCTTCTATTTACCGAAAATTAAGCGATTTGCTAAAGCATTGGGTATTGAAAATTCATCTTCTCATCCGGAGGAATGTTTAACGGAAGTGATTAGCTTTATTCGCAATCTACGTCATCAAATTGAGTTACCGGATACGTTTGCTGAATTTAACCTTGATGCCGATGCGCTTCACTCTATTGTTGCTGATGTGCAAAGTGATTCAGCCTCAGGAAAATTTCTTATCCCGGCGGATATCATTATCAAAGTGACAGAGGAAGTTTCTGGACTTACTCCTAGCAAGGTAAACCAATAGCGTAATCAAAGGAGGGGAAGTCCAATCATGTTAGATCCTCAAGCGAAAACTTTTCTGCATATGTTGGGAGAAAGAGAACCAAACTCTGCTCTGACACTGGAGGAAAACCGTGCCAAATCAGCGGCACTCCGTGAACTGGCAGGTCTAGCAGAGTCAGTAGCCAAAGTAGAAGAATACATGATTCCCGTGGAAAATGGAGAAATCAAGGCGAGGATATATACCCCAGAAGGAGAAGGACCCTTTCCAATCTTTATCTATCTTCATGGAGGAGGATGGGTGTTAGGAGATCTTGATACGGCAGATGCACCTTGCCGTAGTCTTACTAATCAGGCAGAGTGCATTGTGGTGTCAGTTGAATATCGTCTGGCTCCTGAACATAAGTTTCCTATTCCTTTAGAAGATTGTTACGAAGCAGCAAAGTGGGTAGCCAATTATGCTAAAGAATGGAAGGGAGATCCAACGAGAATAGCGATCGGTGGAGACAGTGCTGGTGGAAATCTTGCTGCATCCGTCGCGATAAAAGCAAGAGATCAGGGAGGTCCAACTTTTGTATCCCAAGTTTTGATATATCCAGTAACAGATGCTTCTTTTAATACGCCATCCTATAAAGAGAGTGGAGAAGGCTATTTCCTAACACAGGAGAACATGGAGTGGTTTTCTCAGCAATATCTTCAAAAGGAAGAAGACAAACTAAACGTTTTCGTAGCACCGCTGCTTGCAGAAAACCTAAGTATGCTTCCTCCTGCGTTAGTAATTACGGCGGAATATGATCCACTACGCGATGAAGGAATGGCCTATGCCAAACGATTGCATCTAGCAGGTGTTCAAGTAGAATCCACTTGTTACGAAGGAATGATTCATGGATTTTTCTGGATGGCGGGAATTATGGATAAAGGCAAACAGGCAATCGAACAAGTAGCCCGCTACTTGCATACAGCCTTTCATTAACAAATACCAGTTAGTAGGGATTTAATTGTCTTTTTCAAAGATAGATCATTCCATGGGCAAAACTTAATTTTTTATTAAGGGGAGGAATAAAGTATGACTAACACAAATCAATGCATAAATTTGGATGCAGTCGTTGTCGGAGCAGGTTTTTCGGGATTATACATGCTATATCGCCTACGGGAGGCGGGATTTTCTACCCGTACTTTTGAGGCAGCAGCTGATGTTGGGGGTGTATGGTATGCGAATCGTTACCCTGGAGCAAAATGCGACTCAGAAAGCATCATTTATAATTATACTTTCTCTGATGAGCTGATTCAGGAATGGACATGGACTTCTAGATTTCCAGAACAAGCGGAAATATTAAAATATCTTAATTTCGTAGCAGATAGGCTTGATTTGCGCCGTGATATTCAATTTAATACACGCATTACGTCTGCTCATTACGATAAAGAAAATAAAAATTGGAAGATTCAAACGGAAGATGGCACTACCTTGATTGCTAAGTATTTCATTACAGGAGTAGGGTGCCTATCTGCCTCCAATATACCTAATTTTAAGGGCATAGATAGTTTCGAGGGTGAGGCATACCACACTGGGCACTGGCCACATGAGAAGGTAGACTTAAGCGGGAAGCGGGTCGGTTTGATTGGTACGGGTTCAAGCGGAATACAGGCTATCCCAGTTATTGCGCAAGAAGCGGGTCATCTTACTGTCTTTCAGCGGACTCCAGCGTACAGTACTCCAGCGAGAAACTATCAGTATGACCCAGAGTTTATACGTCAAACTAAAGCAAACTATGAAGAGATTAGGCAGCAAATACGTTGGTCCAAAATGGGCTATCTTCATACGGTAGTCAATAATCGATCAGCCCTGGAAGATACACCGGAAGAACGTCAGCAGGAATACCAAAAGATCTGGGAAAGAGGGGGACTAGGGTTTAGCCAAACATACAATGACCTGTTGGAAAACGGAGAATCCAATGAAACTGCTAGTGAATTTATCCGCTCTAAGATAGGTGAAATTGTAAAAGACCCAAATGTGGCCGAGAAGTTAAAGCCAAGCTACTACTATTCTGCAAAAAGACCGGTCCTGGATACTAATTATTATGAAACATTTAATCGTGATAATGTTACCTTGGTTGATGTGAAGGCTGCGCCAATTGTGGAAATTACGCCTAAGGGGATAAGAACTGCAGAAGCGGAGTATGAACTCGATGTCATTGTTTTTGCTACTGGCTATGATGCGATGACTGGACCGTTGTTTAAGATAGATATCCGTGGTAAAGATGGGGTGTCACTAAAAGAGAAGTGGGATAACGGGACACAAACTAGAACATACCTCGGTCTTGCAAATGCCGGTTTCCCTAACATGTTTATGATTACTGGTCCTGAAAGCCCTTCGGTACTGTCCAATGTACCAGTATCTATAGAACAGCATGTAGAATGGATTGGTGATTGTATCGAGTATCTTCGTGAGCATAATATTGAAACGATCGAGGCAAATGCAGATGCGGAAGAGGCTTGGAGTAAACATTGCCGAGAGTTGGCTGAATCCACGCTTCTTACTAAGGTTGACTCTTGGTACACTGGCGCGAATATTAAAGATAAGCCGCGAGGATTCCTCATTTATGTCGGAGGTGTTGGGGAATACCGTAAGATATGCGACGAAGTAGCGGCAAAAGGTTACGAGGGCTTTTCTTTAGTAGACGCATCCAACAGAATGCCGGTTCCTAAATAACAGTATTAGGTTATACATGAATGTGTTTTCGTTAGTCGGAATACCCACTACTATTCTATTGAAAAGAATTTGTATGCGTTTCCAAAATGCGCATGCGTAGGGAAAATTGATGGTATCATTCAGGTAAGTTTCATTTTAATGAAAAATTATACATTAATAGTTATATTTACAGATTGGATGTGTTGTGGAATGTATATCAATGGCGAATGGTTGAAAACAGATCAGGTATTTGAAGTGAATAACCCAGCTACAGGGGAAAAGGTGGATACTGTTTATTTTGTTGGCGAAGAAGAGACAAACCGAGCAATTGAAGCCGCAGAGAAGGCGTTCCCTCAATGGGCTGCATTCACAGCAGAACAGCGCAGTTCCTATTTATGGAGAATTGTTGAGAAGCTACAAGAAAAGAAGGAAGAATTGGCTCAAATCATTACAAAAGAAATGGGAAAAACAATTCACCATGCCCGGCAAGAGGTAGGGTCGACTATTGCCTTCTTTCAATGGTACGCCGAAGAGGCGCGCAGAATTTACGGAGATATCATTCCTCCATCAATAGCTAACAAACGTATCCAGGCGATTCGGCAGCCCATCGGTGTTGTAGGAGCCATTACGCCTTGGAATTTTCCGTTATCCATGGCAGCTAGAAAGTTGGGGCCAGCTTTGGCTACCGGTTGTACAGTGATCCTGAAGCCTTCGAAAGAAGCCCCGTTGTCTTCGATTGCGTTATTTCAAATTTTTGATGAAATAGGTTTGCCAAAAGGAGTGGCTAATCTCGTCATCGGAAGTTCAGGTCCCATAGCCAACGCACTCATGAACAGCAAAATCGTAAGAAAAATTTCCTTTACCGGTTCTACGGAAGTTGGAAAAGTTCTTATTGCTCAATCTGCACATACTGTTAAACGCGTCTCGATGGAATTAGGAGGACATGCTCCTTTTATTGTTTTTGAAGATGCTGATATCGACTTAGCTATTGATGGCTTGTTAAGAAGTAAATTTGGCTCCAATGGCCAACAATGCATATGTCCAAATCGCATTTATGTCCAGGAAAGTATTTACTCGGAATTTGCTGAAAAGTTGAAAGAAAAAGTTCAAAACATCAAAGTAGGTAACGGTTTAGATGAACAAAATGAAATGGGACCACTGACAAATGAAGCAGCTATCGTAAAAATACAAGAACAGGTGGATAATGCTGTACGCCTCGGGGCATGTATCCTTAATGGTGGGAAAAGGCTGTCAGATGGAGCTTACTCCAATGGATATTTTTACGACCCGACAGTTTTGTCTGATGTAACGGATGATATGCTGATTACCAGAGAAGAAACGTTTGGACCTGTCATTCCGCTTTTAAGGTTCCAAAGCGAGGAAGAAGTGATTAAAAGAGCGAATGACATTGAATATGGACTTGCCTCATATTTCTTTACGAATGATCTTTCCCGTAAGTACCGTGTTTCCGAACAATTGGATTACGGTATGGTTGGAGTGAATGATGCTATTCCCTTTGCAGTCCAAGTTCCATTTGGCGGCGTAAAAGAGAGCGGGATGGGACGAGAAGGCGGAAAGTATGGCTTGGACGATTATTTAGATATAAAAATGATTTCCGTACAGATTTAATGGATTACCGATTCAAATGAAATATAGCCTTGATGTCTCATCAGAAGTGAAAATTCATATTTTGTAGTAGTTAGCTTTTAGTTTTAGAATGATTGGTTTTTATTTGCTAGTAAGGCATATGAGAATAGGAGGTTTCGCATATGCCTCCTTTCACCTTTTTCTTGAAGGACCGAATGAGGCGCTATTACTTGTTTGTTGTTAGTATCCCCTTGATTTGCATCTCATTAGTGATATGGAAATCATTATAAATTTAACCGTATATATCAATTATTGGGGGGGAAGAATGCTTATGCGTTGGTTTGTGCTGATTATTCTATTTTTTGGATTCTTAATTAATTTTGCTGATAAGAGTTTTGTTGGGATTACTGCTGCTCCAATAATGAAAGAATTGGGTTTATCGTATGCACAATGGGGGATTATTGGGAGTAGCTTTTTTTGGATTTTTCCAGTAGCTGCAATCGTTGTAGGGATCCTTGTGGATAAATTCAGTTCCAAGAAGATGATCAGTTATATGCTTTTGGCATGGTCAATTCTTCAGTTAGTTGGAGGCTATGTGATTTCCGGATTCTCTACGATTTTAGTGTATCGTTTGATTCTTGGCGTTTCTGAAGGAGGGTACGCTCCAGCATCTCTAAGGCTTTTGTTTTCTTACTTCCCTACCGATATGCGAGCACGAGTGACAACTATCTTCACTGCTGGTTCAACAATTGGAGCTTATGCAGTGGCTCCTTTAGTTATCTTCCTAACTCAAATGGTTGGCTGGAGGCATTCATTTGCCATCATGGGATTATTCAGCTTGCTTTTGTTAGTTTTGTGGGGAGTATTCGTTCCTAAGAAAAGTCCAATGCTTCAAGAAATTAAGCAGCAAGAGCTCGTCACTACGCCAAAAACAAAAATTACTTGGGCGGAAATCTATCCTGTGTTGTTGTCACGAGCTTGCATATTTACTTTATTCGCCTCATTCGGATTCTTTTTCCTATCTGCTTGGATGCAAATATGGATGCCTGTTTACTTCGTACAAGTAGTTAAAGTTTCTGAAATGCAGATGGCGAATTCCATATTTATCATTGGGGGATCATCGGTTGTTCTCTCCTTTATCATGGCAACTATTTCCGACCGTATATTTAAAAAAACACAGAATCTTCGTATAGCACGAGTAAGCCTAACAGGGATTGGAATGGTAGTTGGCTCGTTGTTTTTAGGTTCTCTCTTTGTCATTCACTCACAAGTATGGTCGATCATTGCAATTACTATGGCATATGGACTTTCGTACCTAATTCTTTCGACCTCTCATATTATTATGAGCCATCAGCTACCTGAACGGACGTCCACTCTCTCTGGGATAATCGTTGCTTTTCAGAATGTGGCAGCGATGATCAGTCCGATTGTGACTGGATTTATTATTCAATATGCTGGGAAAGATAATGTGGTCCAAGGGTTTAATTATTCATTTTTGATGATTTCAGGCATCATTCTGACTGTTGGGTTGCTATTTTTGATCTTTGTTAATCCAGATCGAAAGAAGGAAAAATCCAATATTCCTAATATGGTCAAAGTACCATCCAGTTCTTAAAAATATGGATTTGATATATGTAATAGAAATCAACTTTGGAAGAGGAGGAAGAAAGGTGGTTCTTACAGGAAAAGTCGTATTAATCACAGGGGCTACGGGAGGAATTGGCAAGGAGACGGCGCGTTTATTTGCCAAGCAAGGAGCGAAACTTGCGTTAGTCGATTTGGATGACCAAGCACTAGAGTCACTTGCTAAGGAACTAGAATTAGAGGATTATTTACTTCAAACTGCTGATGTGACAAGTGAAGACCAAGTAGAGAATTTTGTTCAACAAACTAAGAAGAAGTACGGAAAAGTTGATGTTTTCTTCAATAATGCGGGAATAGAAGGAAAGGTTGCTCCGATTACAGAAACATCTTCCGAGGATTTAGATAAGGTGCTGAATGTCAATATCAAGGGTGTCTTTTTTGGTTTAAAGCATGTGATGGCTATCATGATGGAGCAAAGATCAGGAAGTATCATCAATTCGGCATCCATTACAGGGCTAAGAGGCTCCTTCGGTTTGGCTCCCTATGCTGCCTCTAAGCATGCAGTGCTTGGATTGACCAAAACAGCGGCCTTAGAATCAGCAGAAATGGGGATTCGCGTGAACGCAATCTGCCCCGGATATGTCGACACCCGAATGATGCAGGCCATCGAGGGGGGAAAAGGACCAGAGCATGTGAATCTGATGAGAGAAAGAGCACTAGCGAAGGTACCAATGAACCGCTATGCCCACCCGGAAGAAATTGCAAAGCTTGTTTTGTTTTTAGCTTCAGATAATGCTTCTTTTATCACAGGAAGCCATTATGTCATTGATGGAGGAAATCTGGCTTAAGATCGTGTGAAACAGCAGCCAATATGACGATTCAATTTTAGGGAATAGGTTACTTTGGAATCAAGCTTTATACTGTTTTAAATAAAAAAAGCAAGTGAGGGCTGCATCAGGTTGAAGAACATTGGATTTACTCAAAAAATTTGTTGACAACGGATGTGAAAAACATGTCAGTTAGCCATGAACAGAAAATAAAGAATGAGTATATTTTTTTCTAGCTTTGCAGTTTAGTGTCCTACTGACAAACATACTACCATGTTCAATGTAGCCCTCCCTTTCATCGCAAGGGATTTTGTCCTTTTACCTTCTCAAATTTCAGTTTTTATTTATAGTTTATTATTTGAAGATAAGTTGATTATGGGTTTCTCTTTTTTCATTAGCATATTTCTAATATTTCGGCACAAAGAAAATATTAGAAAAATCTTTAATGGAACAGAAAACAAGATAGGGAGAAAAAATAGAAATTTCGACTAAAATAAATACTCGCAATATGTATATCTGAATGGTGGTTCTGACAGCACTACTACTTTATGTTACCTAATTAACTTGTATTGGTTTTGATGCAAGAAATCTAATCAACTCTTTGTAAATTCTAATGTTCATAAAAGTACACTTTTACAGATTTATTTACTACCTTTAACAGGTTTTAAGAGCTTAATAAGGCTTGGAACCTAGAATAATACCAATGTAAGAAATACTTAGATGATAGAGTTGGGGAACAAGTACAGTATTTATAGAATTAACTCAAAGGGAGAAAGGTACTAATCCTAAAGGAAGGAGTCTACAGTAAATACGTTTTTTTACTCATGTTCCATTTCCTTACCTTTTTTTATCATTAGGTTCTGTTACTCAGATCCCTGTTAAATCAACACAAATAGAGGTAACTCATCACAAATCACCTCGTAAACTAGGTTTCGAATATTTCTTCTTTATTTTTTATACGTGTTTTATAGGTTCAAACAGATTCCTTTTTTGCTTTTTTCAGTGTACTAAAAAAGCTTCATGCCATGGCGGAATTCTGTGCATCTGCTTCACTTCGGAATGAACTGAGACTTTTTGCTTCACCTTGGCCATACGTAAATCTCGTTTGGCCAAGTTATTATCAAAGGGGACATCCATGTTTTCTACAAATAGTAAGACAGAATCTTGGTGTTTGGAAAGTCGATTCAATAACTTTTCCGCATTATGGTTGACCAAAGTCGTATTTTGCTTATATCCTTTTTTCAAAATAGCTAGATGGGTATCATCCATCCATGTGACTACCATGGAATTCAAAGGATCGTCTTGACACTCTCGCTGTTGCTTCGCCAAAAGAAGAAACGCGATCATATCCTGATTCCACGTTTGTTCTGTTCGTTTATAACCAGCTTTTAGGTCGCGAAGTAAATGAGCATTGCACACATTTCGGAACAGTATAATTCGCCGTCGTGCAGATTAAACTGGTCCGAAACATCAAACGTATGTCCCAATCGAGGAACGTTAAGTATTCATACGTTCGCCTAAAAATCAACCCTCCGGGTTATGTGAATACTTGAACTAACGAGTGTTGATTGGCCGGCTTTTGTTGTATGGTATGGATCAGAAGTAGGTATTATAAACCCTTTGTATGGATGAGCAATTTTACCTCTTGGCCATTTTAGAACGAATACACAAAAGTGTTAAAGAATAAGGTGCTTGCTGGAAAACTAGATATTGACTATGGAGGGGCATGATTTTTTACTAATGCGCATTAAGAAAAGGGAGAGATAAAAGATGGGAATGAAAGCGACTTCTGTTAAGGGACGATGTTTTAACTTAGAAGATTATGATACGACATACAAGTCATTTAATTGGTCGGAAGCGGAAAAAAGTTTCAGCTGGAGTGAAACAGGACTAGTCAACATGGCTTATGAAGCAATCGATCGTCATGCAGAATCAGACAAAAGGAATAAGGTAGCCCTGTATTTTTCTGATAAAGACCGAAATGAACAGTACACATTTCAAGATATGAAAGATTATTCCAATAAGGCTGGGAATGTTCTTAAAAAGGCAGTTGGTGTGGAAAAAGGAGACCGGGTGTTTATCTTTATGCCGCGATCGCCTGAACTTTATTTCGTCTTATTGGGCGCTATCAAATTAGGAGCCGTTGTTGGTCCGTTATTCGAAGCATTTATGGAAGCGGCTGTTCGTGATCGTTTGGAAGATAGTGAAGCGAAGGTTCTCGTTACGACATCTGAACTTTTGGGACGTGTTCCAGTTAATGAATTGCCGCATTTAAAGCATGTTGTCATTGTTGGAAGTGGTGTGAAAGAAGAAGGACTATATATTGATTTTTATAAGAGAATGGAAACGGCAAGCGAACATCTAGAAATCGAATGGGTAGATCGAGAAGATGGTCTTGTTCTTCACTATACGTCTGGTTCGACTGGAAAACCAAAAGGGGTATTCCATGTTCATAATGCGATGGTCCAGCATTATCAAACCGCAAAGTGGGTATTGGATTTAAAAGATGATGATGTATATTGGTGCACAGCGGACCCGGGATGGGTAACAGGTACTTTCTATGGTGCATTTGCCCCATGGCTAGTCGGTGCTACAAATGTCATCCGCGGTAGCCGCTTTAGCCCGGAGGATTGGTATCAAACAATCGAGAATTACGGTGTAACCGTCTGGTATAGTGCTCCAACTGCTTTCCGTATGTTAATGGGAGCGGGGGACGGACTTGTAACAAAATTCGATTTACGTTCACTACAACATATTTTAAGCGTTGGTGAACCGCTAAATCCTGAAGTCGTTCGTTGGGGGAAAAAAGTCTTTGACTTGCGCATTCATGATACATGGTGGATGACAGAGACAGGAGCACAGGTTATTTGCAATTACCCGTCAATGGAGATTAAGCCGGGATCGATGGGGAAACCAATACCGAGTGTTCAGGCAGCTATCGTTGATGACCAGGGAGAAGAACTGCCGCCGTACCACATGGGGAATTTAGCGATTAAAAAAGGTTGGCCGTCCATGATGAGAGCTATTTGGAACAACGAGGAAAAATATGAATCATACTTCTTACCAAACGACTGGTATGTATCCGGGGATTCTGCCTACAAGGACGAAGATGGTTACTTTTGGTTTCAAGGACGTGTCGACGATGTGATTATGACCGCGGGGGAACGTGTCGGACCGTTTGAAGTGGAAAGTAAATTAGTTGAATTCCCGGCAGTCGCTGAAGCGGGGGTTATTGGAAAACCTGATCCGGTACGGGGGGAAATTATTAAAGCATTTATTGCCTTAAGAGAAGGATATGAAGCTTCGGATGAATTGAAAGAAGAAATTCGTCTTTTTGTGAAAGAGGGACTTGCTGCGCATGCTGCTCCAAGAGAAATTGAGTTTCGTGAGACACTCCCGAAAACAAGAAGCGGAAAAATTATGAGACGTGTCCTAAAAGCATGGGAGCTCGATTTACCGACAGGTGATTTATCCACAATGGAAGACTAGAAAATAAGATAATTGGGCTAGATTTCTCACTTTTTTAGAGGAAGTCAGCAACCACCATCTCATTTGGAATGGATTAAGGAAATAAATAGGGAATGGTTACAATTACTGTCCCTATAAATGGAGGGTTAAAGGTGAATTTAGTATTATCAGGATTGCCTGGGGTGGGGAAAGGAACCCAAGCTCAACGTATTGTAGCAAAATACAGCATCCCTCATATTTCAACTGGAGATATGTTTCGTGTAGCAATTAAAGACCAAACATCGCTTGGAAAAGAAGCAAAAGAGTATATAGACGAAGGAAATCTAGTACCTGATGAAGTCACTGTAGGTATTATTCGGGAACGTTTAAACAAAGATGATTGTAAGAAAGGGTTTTTATTAGACGGCTTTCCGCGGACGAAAGCACAAGCTGTTGCTCTTGAGCAAATTTTAACAGATTTGCATCAATCCATTGATTATGTAATTAATATTGACGCTGATCAAGGAGAATTAATCGAACGGTTAACAGGTCGTCGAGTTTGTCGTAAATGCGGTTTTAATTATCATATTATCTTCAATGCACCAGAGTTAGAAGATGTTTGTGATAAATGCGGTGGAGAGCTTTTTCAACGAATAGATGACAACGAAAAAAAAGTTAGAAATCGATTAGAGGTTAACAATAAACAACAACGGCTGCTCCTTGACTATTATAAAGATAAGCAATATTTACTTACTATTGATGGTGATCAGCCAATTGATAATGTGTTTAAAAACATTGATCAGCATCTTCAAAATATTTCTCTAGCACAACAACAAATCTAAAAAAAGATTTACCTTATTAGCTTTCATTCATATCTTTGTATGAGAAATGAGAAACATCCATTAGTGTTGCAATATCAGGCAATGATTCTAAAGGATATACAGAAAATTATAAATATTTAAGGCGTGGAGAGTAATGAATAGAAACGAACAAATTAAAGCATTGGAAAAACAATGGTTAATGGAGGCTCGTTGGGAAGGGATAGAACGTCATTATTCTGCAGAGGAAGTTGTCAAACTCCGAGGATCCGTTCAAATTGAGCATACGCTTGCGAGAAGAGGGGCAGAACGTCTCTGGAACTTTTGAATGAGGAAGATTACATTAACGCATTAGGTGCATTGACGGGGAACCAAGCCGTCCACCAAGCAAAAGCTGGATTAAAAGCTATTTATTTAAGTGGTTGGCAAGTAGCTGCAGATGCAAACCTTTCAGGTAATATTTACCCGAACCAAAGTTTATATCCAGCAAACAGCGTACCTCACGTTGTAAAACGTATTAATCAGGCGCTTCAACGTGCAGACCAAATTCAGCATCTGGAGGAAGAAGGAGACATTGATTACTTCTTACCAATCGTGGCAGACGCTGAGGCAGGGTTTGGCGGTCAATTAAACGTTTTTGAGCTGATGAAAGAGATGATTGAGTCAGGTGCAGCCGGGGTTCACTTTGAAGATCAATTATCTTCAGAGAAAAAATGCGGTCACTTAGGTGGTAAAGTATTGCTTCCAACACAAACAGCGGTACGCAACTTAATTTCAGCACGTCTTGCGGCAGACGTCATGGGCGTCCTACTGTATTAATCGCACGTACAGATGCAGATGCAGCGGACCTCATTACAAGTGACATTGATCCTGCAGATCGTGAATTTATTACAGGTGACCGTACACCAGAAGGTTTCTACCGCACGCGTGCAGGAATCGACCAAGCGATCGCTCGAGGACTTGCCTATGCACCTTACGCGGATCTCATTTGGTGCGAGCCTTCAGAGCCGAATTTAGAGGAAGCTCAAAAGTTTGCCGATGCTATTCATGCTAAATTCCCTGGTAAAATGTTGGCTTACAACTGCTCACCATCTTTCAACTGGAAAAAGAAATTGGATGTCGAAACCATTGAAACATACCAACAATAAATTTTCAAAATAGGCTATAATAGTTAGACTAAAGTAGATATATCCCTAGATAGTAAAATACAATTAAAATCTAATTAACTAGGCAGCTTTCAGCAAGAAATTGAAAGCTGCCTTTATTCATATAGGAACGTAACTTATATAAAACAAAACATCTTATTGATAGAAAAAATCTTTATATTAATTTATAAGGGTTTCCAAAATGTTAATTTACTTTAACCTAACTCAAGTTACGTAAAGTATAATGCCTAACCCTAATGTCTTGTTACGTAACAGAAAAATTACTGGAGCAGTAGTTTTTTCTATTTTTAAGCTTTATACGTTATTCAATTTTAGTTAACATAATCACTCCTATTAGAACCTGACCACAACAAAACCCCTTGGCTTCCAAGGGGTTTCACAGCGTCCATTTTTATCGTTTATATAGGATTTTATACATCCTTGATGAATCAACGTTTTCGGCTTATAAAGAAGCCTAGCAGCTGCATAAGAAAATGAGGTTTTATGGTATCTCTTGTTGAACTAATCTGCTTCGTTAATACAATAAGCATAGTTAGGCTGTTATGTATAAATATAACCCTCTATACAATTCTACCTTGAGTAATGATTCAAAATGATTAATGAACATACTGCCAAAATATGCATTATTTAAATGCCAGAAACAGAAGAAGATAAGTCTTTTACTGTCATCGTGGAATTAGAGAATGAAGCTCCTGCATCTTAATATACTGAGTTTACAAAGAATGTATAGTCTTCTCATTTCGTGAAGACTATTTTTCTTGGATTAATTGCTCAACTGCTGGAATATCCGCCGGAGCCCACTTGAGCGAATCTAAGTTTTGTCTTTTTAACCAGATTAACTTTGAATGCTCACTTGGCGTTGGTGTTCCTTCAACTACTCTACATTTAATTGAGATCAAATTTATGATAAATGTGTCGTATTCATGAGTGTTGTCATTCAAAACTTCATTAAATGTCTCAATCTTACAGCCCAACTCTTCATCAATTTCTCTTTTTAGGGCTGAATAAATGTCCTCTTTCTCTTCCACTTTTCCACCAGGAAACTCCCACATATTTGGAATCGACATTTGTGGAGAACTAAGAGCACATAGAATGTCTTGTTGGTCGTTTTCGATAATGGCAGCAACAACTTTGACAAGCTTTTTCAAGAGAAATCCTCCTCTACATTTCACTAGCCATTATGATACCATTTTTGGTGGATAGGTGCTGCAATGGTCATTTTTTGTTTATTTTTTTTCGAAAAATTGACTCGAATCAAAATCCTAATAATATCTTCAAATCACTTTCTAAAATCAAGCTTTTAAACACTAATATTTATACGAAATTTTGAAGGTGTGCTTATTCAACAAACGGGCCATATTATGGAATAACTTATAGAGTTCCCACCAACAAATTTTGTTGGTGGGAACGGCGTTCTTTTAATGGGATCTTATGATGACTATAAGGGATTCTTTGCTGTTTGGGATGAACCTAACCAATTTTTAAAGAGAGCAAAATTTAATTGTTTTTTTGTTACTAAAATGAAAAAACAATATTCAGGTAAAATTTTCAAAAATATTCCTTCCTATCGAGTTTTAAATTCAATCGTACAACCCCAATATTCAACTCTAAGTTACCCAGAATCAGTTAAAAAATAATTAAAATCCCAATCATAATTAGTTAAAATAGACTTATCTCTATAGGAGGAATACGTACATAATGAAGACAACAATATTAATTGCAGATGATGATGTTAATATCCGTAGGGTGACACAGCTTTATTTAGAGAAAGAAGGGTTTCAAACAAAAATCGCCTGTGATGGCAAAGAGGCACTTGACATATTAGAACAAGAGAAAATAGACTGTGCGGTTATTGATTTGATGATGCCAAATGTAGATGGTTGGGAGCTTTGTGAAAAAATTAAATCTAATTTCGAGATTCCCGTTTTGATGTTAACAGCTAGAGCTGAAACAAATGATACCATTAAAGGTTTTAAACTAGGCACAGATGATTATGTCACAAAGCCTTTTCATCCAGTTGAGCTTGTTATGCGAGTGAAATCCCTCTTAAAAAGATATGGTGTAGCTTCGGCCGGGAGAATAACTTTTAATGATATTTCCCTTGATAGTAGCAGCTATAAGGTTCAAATCAAGGATGAGGATTTCTTGCTACCAATTAAGCAGTTTGAGTTATTATATATGCTAGCAAGTCAAACTGGAAAAATTTTTACAAGAGATCAGCTGATCGAGAGAATTTGGGGACTTGATTATGAAGGAGATGAAAGAACAGTCGATACTCACATAAAAAAACTCCGAAAGCAATTTAAAAATTATGAGGACATTCTGCAAATTACTACTGTAAGGGGACTTGGTTATAAATTAGAGGTTTTATCATGATCCGATCTATTTATATCAAAAATATTTTAAATTATTTTATTGTTATTATTGTGTCATTGATACTTTCCTTTTTAATCACGTCTCTTTTTTTTCAAAATCAAATTATCAAAATTCGCGAAACGGAGGTCATTAACCAAGGAAAAGGAATGATTAATTTATACGAAAATTTAGGTGATAAGGGTTTTGATGAATACTTAAAAAGCATTTCCTCCTTACCTTATGAGGTATATCTTTATGATCAAAATGGCTTGGTATCCAAAACACCTAATGTTCCAAAATCCAGAGAATTTAGTAAAAAGACGATTAGGGATGTTATTGCCGGTGATGTCTATCGAAAAGAAGTTGAACCACTTTTGATTGGACTACCATTTGAAACTAAAAACGGGAGATATGCGTTATTTATTAAACCTAATTTGACAGAACAATTTAGTCAGATTCGAAATATTTTATTAACTGCATTATTTATCGTTTTGTTTATCGGAACCTCGCTGATTTTAACCACAACCCGATTTTTAGTCAAACCTCTTGTTAGAATCACCCATGCAACAAAAGAATTAGCAAGAGGAAATTTTCAAATCCGTTTGAATGTAAAAAATAAGGATGAAATAGGACAGTTAGCCCAAAGCTTTAATTTCATGGCAGAGGAATTAGATAAAACGGAGCAAATGCGTAAGGATTTCATTGCAAACGTGTCCCATGAGCTTCAGTCACCGCTAACAGCTATTAGGGGGATGGCAATCGCATTGAAAGATGGCGCTGTGGAAACAGTTGAAGAAAAGCATTATTTTGAACTTATTGAACAAGAGAGTGAACGTCTTTCAAGTTTAACCAAACAATTGTTGAACTTGTCAATCCTTGAAGCGAACAAGTCTCCGTTCAATCCTAAGCTATACCTCCTAGATCGACAATTACGAAATCAGCTTGTTACGATGCAATCTTTATGGATGGAAAAGCGCCTTGACATTGATTTTGACATTCCAAAGCTTGAGGTTTATGCTGATGAATCATTAATGAATCAAGTGTGGACCAATTTATATTCGAATGCCATTAAGTATAATCGGGAAGATGGGAAAATTTCCATTCGAGGACATGAACAAGGTCATCATGTCGAAATCATCATTAGAAATACAGGTTATGGTATACCTCAAAAAGATATACCCTATATTTTTGAACGCTTTTATCGAGTAGAAAAAGCTCATACGAGAACCACCGAAAGTTACGGGCTTGGATTAGCAGTAGTCAAACGGATTATCGATCTACACAATGGAAAAATCTTTGTAAATAGTATAGAGGGTGAAGAAACAACTTTTAGGATTATTTTAGGAAAATAGGAGCAAACAGTTGCGGAAAGCAGTCCCTTTTGGGTCTGTTTTTTTATGTAAAAAATTAAAATTCTTTAAACACGATCAAAAGGTCACATAGAGGACACAAACTTATTATATTCTAGTTCGTGTAATTTGAATCAGAGAGGGTGATTATTTTTGAACAAAATATTGAAGTTTAGCTTAAAAAATACAGTTGCAATCATTTTGCTTGCTGTACTTGTAATTGGAGGTGGAATTTATTCTACTAAAAATATAAAAGTAGAAACTTTCCCAAACGTCACGTTTCCAGCTCTATTTGTGCAAGCAACCTATCCGGGTCATTCGACACAGGAATTGGAACAACAACTTACCATTCCAATTGAAGATAGTATTAAGCAGCAAAAAGGATATGACACTGTAACCAGTACTTCAAGAAACAATGCGGCAACCATTTCGGTTTCTTATCCGTTCGGTACAGATATTGACAAGCAGAAATCTACACTGGAAGCAGCTATTAATAAGGTAACATTTCCTGATGGCGCAAAGGTAGAAGTCATTAAAATTGATAAGGGGGCACAAGCGGTTTATGAGGTCGCTTTTGCTGGCAATGACAATCAGGATATCCAATCATCCATTGAAAATGACCTTGTTCCAACCCTTGAGAAGATAAGTGGTGTTGGTACGGTTACGCTTGATGGCGCAAAAACCCAAAAAGTTTCAATGGAATTAAATCAAGACATGGCACAACAATATGGCTTGACACTCGCAAACATTAAAGAAGCTATTCAATTGAAAAATTATAAGGCTTCATTTGGTCAAGTGAACAGTGGAGGAACCAATATACCTCTTGTTATGGAAGGGAATAGTACAAGCATTGATGACTTAAAAAATATTGAAATTACTGTTGGGGGACAAAGTCAGCAAACCAGACCAACTACAGGAACAATAGGATCTACAGCAGGGTTAACAAGCGGTACAAAAGGACAAACAAACAGTTCTGCAAAACAAGTGAAATTAAAGCTGTCAGATATTGCTACTATTGCAACGACATCAAGCAAGGATGTAATTACGCGTTTCAATGGAAAAGACAGCTATTTAGTTTCTATAACCAAGACACAGAATGCAAATACTGCGGAAGTTGTCAATAATGTAAAAGACAAAATCTCATCGTTTAATAAAAATCACCATTACACGATTTATACAGTGACAGATCAAGGAAAAGATGTGGAAAATTCTATTTCTTCACTCCTTAAAGAAGGTGGCTATGGCATACTATTTTCCATTCTTGTCATTTTGATCTTCTTACGTAATATTCGAGCAACTTTAATTGCGATTGTATCTCTGCCGATATCAATTTTGTCAACGATTGCAGTATTAAAGCAATTTGATTATGCCTTGAATATTATGACACTTGGAGGAATGGCCGTTGCCGTCGGACGTATTATCGATGACAGTATTGTTGTGATCGAGAATATTTTCCGCTGGCGCCAAAAAAACAAAGATCTCAGCATGAAACAAGTGGCTTTTCATGCGACGAAAGAAGTATTTGGAGCGGTAACCTCTTCCACTTTAACGACATTGGTTGTATTTGCACCAATCGCTTTTGTAACGGGAATCATTGGGGAAGTCTTCCGGCCGTTTGCGCTTGCCGTCGTGTTCTCCATTTCGGCTTCATTGATTGTGGCAATTATTTTGGTCCCAGCATTAGGGAGCATATTTTTCAAAAAGATTAAACAGGTGGAAAAACCAAGCAGGCTAGCAGGTCTTTACGAGAAGTTTTTAAGAGGAGCTTTTCGCAAAAAAACACTCGTTATTGTATTATCACTTCTTCTCTTAGTCGGTTCATTTGCGATTATTCCTAAATTAGGAGTTACGTTCTTGCCATCAAGTAATGCAAATCCAGCCATGCAAGTAAAAATAACGGTTCCAAGTTCTTTAAGTCTTGATCAAATGGATTCGGTGGCAAAAAATGTGGAAAGCTATTTGAAAAATAAAAAAGGGATTGACTATAGTCAATTATCAATAGGAATCTCAGACAATTCAGCCATGATGAAAGGCGGCAGCAATAATGTCATTCAATTTTTCATCCAATTGAAAAACGGGCAAAATATAGATGAGCTTTTAAGTGTGTATCAAAAAGATTTTGAGAAAATTGCTCATAATGACTATAAAGGTTCGACGGTTACTGTTAAGCAGACACAAAGCGGTGGTATATCATCAGGTAATAATCTTGATATTCAGCTTTACGGTTCTGATCTTACGAAGCTAACGGAAGTATCCAATCAAGTTACTAACTTATTGTCGAAAAATAGTCAATTGAAAAATGTTACGAGTAACTTAGGAGATGAGCAAACACAATGGAAGTTTGCCATTAGTTCAGATGGAGACAAAGCGGGAGTTACGTACCTACAGTTGATGTCAGCAATTCGCGAGTATGTGTCAACAGTTATGGTGGGTAACTACACCATAAACGGAACTATTCAAGAAGTTGATTTAAGTTATGATAAAAAAATTGCTTCTAAAACAGATCTTGAAAATATTGAGATTAAAACTTCAGAAGGTACGAAAAAAGTAAGTGAGGTAGCGACAATTCAAGATGTAAATGTTCCGACTACATTGTACCATGATGATGGCAATCAACTTGTCAAAGTGTCTGCAATTATCAAAGGAAACAATACTACCAAAGTATCAACTGATGTCAAAAAAGATATCAATTCCTTGTCATTACCAAAAGGTATCACCGTTTCATATGGCGGGGGAATTAAAATGATCTCAGATGGTTTATCAAGTTTAGGCCTTGCCATGGGAGCCGCTATCGTTCTTGTATTCTTTGTGTTAACTGTAACTTATTCAGGGTTTTTGACACCACTTGTTATCTTGTCATCTCTTTTATTCGTTCCAATTGGAGCACTTGGCGGTTTACTAATAAGTGGGCAGCCAATTTCGATGAGTGCCATGATTGGGATGTTAATGCTGATCGGTGTCGTGGTTTCGAATGCCATCGTATTGCTTGATCGTGTGGAAAAAAATAGAAAACGTGGATTAGTACTGAATGAAGCGATTGTAGAAGCTGCAAAGATACGTTTACGGCCTATCTTAATGACAGCATTTGCAACAATCTTTGCCCTTATTCCATTGGCAACGTCGACCTCATCATCTGGTTTAATCTCACAAGGGTTAGCTGTCACCGTTATTGGTGGTCTAACCACTTCAACATTGTTAACCTTAATCTTTGTACCAGTACTTTATTCGCTGGTTGGTAAATTTAGAAAACATCTAACAGATGATGATTCCTAAATTAGTTGAAAGTGATTGGTGAAATTTATACGCATCAAGTGCTTGTCTAGTGCCAACGGTTACGGCTCTGGCCACGTGAAATTGTTGAGCGATGTCCACACTGACAACGAGATGTTTAACGTAAATTCTTTCTATTAGTTGATTTTGTTTGTTTTGCATTTTAAACTTCATAGTAGGGTTCCTCCTAAAGTTGTGAGTTAGAGTGGTGTCTATACTCATATCTTACTGGGGAGCCCTATTTTTTTCAAAGTCGAAAAATAACGATCTACAGGAATGCTATAGGGTGCTTTAGCAGAAGAACAAAGTGACGAAGAAGGAAGATATGTCTTTTACTGTTATCGTGGAATTAGAGAATATCTTCAAATTACTTTCTAAAAATCAGGCTTTTAAACACTAATATTTATACGAAATTTTGAAGTTGTGCTTATTCAACAAACGGGTCATTTAATGAGGTCACAGTAAATAAAATAGACAAGTAAAAGAAATATCCCCTGAATCGTAATAAATTGTCTATACGATTGTTACTGGCAATTAACTGATGTATGTTTTGGCAGTATGTTTATAATATCTTTCTGAATCATAACTAAGGGGTAAACCTGTATATTCACTAGTTCATATTTGTGAAGCGATGCTTACTGTGCTAACGTGACAGGATACTTTAATAAGGGTTAAATTTAAACGGCTGTAAATTACTTTGTGGAATATAATGTAAGGGAGAGGGGTGTTTTTATTTGAATGCAATTTGGTCTTTTATTATTTTTATTCTCGGCATTTTGGGATTTGCTTTAATAATCGACTTCAAGCGAAAGAAAAACAATATTACCCCTCATATTCGATGTTGCTAATAACATCCAATAGGAATTCTGAAATAAAAATTAAATATTTTAAGTGTATTCAAAAAACGACCGTTTATGGATAAATTTTCAGAAATCCAAAATGGTTTATTTTTTTACTAAAATTTAATGAAATACTGCTTGAAATTGGTATGAAAACCCAAATGTGCGAAAAAGATTTAACAGACCTTTTTTCGGACTAAAAATAGGTGGAAATCCATGAAGCTTGGGTACGCACGTGTTTCAACCGATAATCAGGATATGTTAATGCAAATAGAAGCACTTAAATATGCTGGCGAAAGAACATGTATCCAGAATGAAAAACGATAGACCGGAATTACAGCGCATGCTTGATTATGCCCGCGAGGGCGATGAAATTGTTGTTTTTAAGCTCGACAGAATAAGCAGAAGCTTAAAGCACTTGGAGGAGCGAGTTGATGAGTTCGAATCGCGTGGAATACAGTTTATTTCACTTTGTGAAAAAATAGATACAACAAGATCTTCGGGTAATTATTTACCGCCGCCCATACATTTTTACTCAATCTGCATAGCTTATAATAACCGTTCGAAAGGAGATAAAAATTATGTCTGATGGTGTAGGTTACGGCAAGGGATTTGCATTAATCGTTGTTTTGTTTATCCTGTTAATTATTATAGGTGCCGCCTATTGTTGGTAAATAAAAAATAAAAAAAGGGTGAATTATATGTTTGGCTACGGCGGATTTGGCTATGGAGGGTGCGGCTGTGGTTATGGCTACGGCGGTTACGGAAATACGTTCGTTTTAATTGTAGTATTATTTATCCTGTTAATTATTGTTGGATGTGCTTGCTACTATTAAAAGACTTAAAGGGGTCCTTTAAAAGGACCCCTTTAAGTCTTTTGGAAAATTATTAATGTGGTGTTCTGCTAAAGGTACAACAAAATTATTTTGTTTGATATCATTTTTATTTTTTATAAATCGCCCACACATAATATACTTTTAGGCGTAATCTATTGTAAGCCATCCAACCAAGATACATTAGCATTACCTCACGAAGAAGCCGGTATCCAATACTGACTTCTTCGTACATTTTTTTAGGAGTTTCAATAATATCCTTTCAGACATTGAGGAATAAATTATTTTTGATTTTTTTAATGGTTGATTTGTCCAAGCCAAGCTTGTTTTACAAAATATACATAGAGTGAACAAACAAAAGGTGGTGAGAATTAATAGTAGTAGCCGCCAACAAAAGCTGCACCAACAATAATTAACAGGATAAACAATACAACAATTAAAGCAAAACGATGATGATGATGATCAGACATAATCCATCACCTCCCGTTCCAAGTTGCTAAAGTACTTACAATATAATTATAGTGATTTTGACAAGATTGGTTTGGACAAACATCTTAACAAGAATAAATTCGACGTTCATCCTGAAATCACACAAAAAAGCCTGCAAAATATGCAGGCGTTTGGAGGTAAAATACCGCGCTTGGCGGATTGTACAGTTGGTATTAATATAGTATGTTCTTACAATAGAAGTGATTGGACAAGGTGTTCAATAGTTGTGAAATTTGGAAAAAAGGGCTCTTCCTTTTTTCTAACGTTAGTAAAGTTCTCCCTCTTAATTGTGACGGAAATCTTTAGGATTTATTTTTTATATTTTTTATAAAAAGTCGAAACAGCATAAGCTTTTATTCATACTCTAATGTATGCCATCAGCCATCAGTCATATTTACCGTTTACCGTAATACAAAGCATTTACCTCCTGAAGAAGAACGGTTCTATGGAACTCCTGGATAAAATTCCAGGAGTTTTTAATAATTGCCCATACAATTATTCTCAATTTGAATAGCTTATAATAACAATCCGAGAGGAGGTATATTTATGTCAGATGGTGCATATGGTGGAGGATTTGCCTTAATCGTTGTGTTATTTATTTTACTCATCATTATTGGTGCTTCTTTTTGTGGTGGTTGGTATTAAATAAATGAAATAATTATTCATTAAGAAAGGGGAAAAACTTATGTTTGGGTACGGTTACGGATGGGGCGGCTGCGGTTATGGTGGCTATGGAGGTTGTGGTTACGGGAACACATTTGTTTTAATTGTAGTATTATTTATCCTGTTAATTATTGTTGGATGTGCTTGCTACTATTAATATGTTTAAAAGGTCCTTTCCAGGGACCTTTGTTGTTTTACAGTAGAATCATTATGGGATTTTATGATAAATGTGACACGGTAGTTAATGATTTCTTTTTTTAGAAAAGCCCATGCAGACTTGCTCTTAGGCATACTATTTTGTGAACCCGTTACCGTGTCATTATCAAAAATCAGTCAACAACCACATCGTGGCTATGGACCCTAGACTCCTTTAATAATGACACTTGTTCTTTACGAAGTGCTTATTATTACGTTGCTATCAATAGGGTTTATTTAATAAATATGGGCAAGTATCCAATTGGGGTTTGCCTTATTGATTTTTGTGCAAGCTTCAAATATTTTAATATTTAGTCTGTATTAATATTAAAGAATCATCAATTAGATTGTTAAGATTTTCACATAACCTAAAGGGGGCATTAATACAATAAGGAACAAAATTAAAGAGCCCGAAGATCCAGAAGGGAAATAAAGTTGATTTATTTGTACCAATTAAAAAAAGAATATCTTGAAAACTTAGGCTTCAAAAAACAAAAGTGTTACCAATCTGTGGTGACACTTTTGTTTTTGTAACGGAGCAGTTTAATTAAAGCGTAATTATTCACAATCTGTATTATTAAATGTCCTTTTCTTCCACACAAAATGACTCCCACCAGATGAAAAAGGAGAATGAATTCATTATGAAATCATTCCCTCAAATAGTTTGAAACTTAAAGATTTTTATAATAAAACGATAGACATTGCACTTTTTCAAAAGTTGATTCTTCTACTGGTTATCTTCTAATACAAAAAAGAGCATTGTGTTAATACCCATAGCTTCAAGTTTTCTGATTACTAATTCAACGAGTAATTTTTTTATCCCTTGTCCCTGATACTCTTTTAAAATATAGATAGAACTTAATTTTTCGGGTTTTCCCTGTAGGGAAAATCCGAAAAACAAACAAACTGTACAAGCTTGCATTGCTTGCAAGTTAACTTGAAGCGCCAATCGACTCTCTTGCAGGTTGATTATTTACAAATAGCACCTTTGTTTTGTTCGGATAGCCGTATATAATTATTTCATAAGTTTTGGAAGGGTGCGCACACATGACAGAATATATGTGCCCTGGAAGCGGCAAAAAAATGGGTCATTTCTGAAAGAAGGTACAGAAACTTTGTGAAGAATAACGGATACCGGGTATTACAAAGTTTAGTCGGATGTGGCTTATTCCAAAAAGTGCAGAAAAGCCCTTTGATAAAAGGCTTAAAATGATTTAAACTGAAACGGACTCATCGAATGATTCAGGGGTTGCATGTCATATCCATTATCATGATAATACTTCAACAATGGCTCTAAATGTTCAAAAGTTGACAATTTCTCATGCAATAGTACAATTAGTGGGGATTTGCCTGCCAGCTTCTCCGTTTGCAGTTCCACATTTTGCAAATATTCCCCATTTCTTAATTTCCAATCCAAAGAGTCGATGGTCCAATCCCAAAGTAACAAATTCTCATTGTCCACTGCTTCTTTAAATGAAGGTGTAATATATGGAACTGAACCATATGGGGGCCGAATTAGTCTAGTTTCTTCACCAGTCAATTCCAGCACACATTTAATTCCCTGATTCATCTCCGAAACAAAGCTTTCTGGTGAATGATAAACTTTAGATACCTCATGTGTAACTCCATGAACCCCAACAGCATGTCCATCACGAACCATTTGCTTAACAACTTCTGAGTACGTTCTCATATTTGGTTCCATCATAAAAAACGTGGCCTTTGCATTATACTTTTTTAATAGATTTAAAATGTCATATGAAAATGGACGCGGACCATCATCAAAAGTTAAATAAACGACTTTTCCAGTTTTCAATGGCACTTTTTCATTCAACACACTTTTTGAATGAATTTCCTTGAAATTCTTATGATTCGATACTTCGTGCTCTCCAGTAGTAATAGATTGTGAATTGCTTTTTTTAACTTTTGCCTCCTTTTCATCTATGCTACCAATAATTAAATAGAATAATAGCACGAAGAGTAGAATCAGAGTTCCAACCATTAATTTCCCCAAATGATTTAATTTACGCCGTCTCTTTGGTGTAGATAGTACTAACAATTAATATCAACCTCTCAATATATTCCTATTACTCACCTAAAAAGATTTATCATTTCATCTTGCTATTAGACTTCTTACGAGCATTTCGATTTATTGCCGCAAGCTCACAGACTATCCCAGTGGCTAATAAAAACAATAAACTTTCGACCATGAAAAATCTCCCGAATAGTGATTTAGACAACTTTTTGCATCTGTTCATCTTGTAGCATCTGGCTTTTTTGGTTTTCTTCTTTACGCTGACATAGATTATTTTGAATGAGAGCTGCAATGACTAGTAGGGTTCCTACTATATCAAAAATGGTTATTTTATATCCTTGTATCATCATAATGATCAATGTAGTAATTGGAACAAAGTTAATAAATAGAATTCCATTAATAGATGATAAAATTTTCACACCATAGTTCCAACTAAGTAATGCCACAATTCCTGGTAGTACTGCCATAAATACTAGATCATATTTAATATAAGAAATCGTCCCCACACTTGGAGCTGACACAAGCCCTAGCATTGTAAGGATTATCGTAATGATACCTGTGACAAATGTTCCGAATACACAAGTTAATGTAGAATAGCGGAGCGTAGACCAATTAGGAAAAGATTGTCCGCCCATCGTATAAATTACCCACCCTACAACACCAAGGAAAATAAATGCAATAGGAAAAATACTATTTTTCAAAGTAAGAAAGAAAGTCATATCCCCTTTTGTAATAACAAAAAGAGTTCCAACAAATGCAATGATCATACTAATAATCATATACTTTCGTGGTTTCACATGTTTATAACCCCATAGAATGGCAATTGAAATTATTGGCATAAGTGCCTCCATAATTGACGCTACCATTACACCAGCTTTTCCTAATAACATTTGGCCTAAAAAAACAAGTACGTTGTAAACAGTAAAAGCCATGCTTCCGAAGAAGACGAGTAACCTTCCTTTTCCTTCTAAATGAAATGCTTCCTTACCTTCTTTCATCCATAAAAGAACAATTAATACTATGGATACTGCTCCATATCGAATAATTGAAAAATAGAATGGATTTATATATTCTAGAGCATGATCGGCAACAGGAAACATTGCTCCCCATGACATACTTGCAATTAAACATGAGATTACTCCCACAATCATTTGCCCTTTTTTCATAAAAAATTCCCCGTTTCTATATAGAGATATATTTAACACTTTGAAATTATAAGAAAGAAGGATGTTTATGTAAAATGATTGAAAGTGATGTAATCCATCACTTATAATGATATTTCAGAAAGGGGGAGGGCTTTTTGGAACTAAGAGACTTACAAATTTTCCAAAGCGTCGCAAGTCAAGGAAGCGTCAGCCAAGCAGCAAAGGAATTAAATTATGTCCAATCCAATGTAACAGCACGTATCAAGCAATTAGAAAAAGAACTTAAAACGCCCTTTTTTTATCGCCATAAAAGAGGAATGACTTTGAATGCGGAAGGCCGGAAAATGCTTGAATACGTTAATAAAATTTTGCAGGACGTCGAAGAACTGGAGCAAGTATTTTTAGATAGTGATTCACCAGCAGGAATGTTAAAAGTAGGCACAGTTGAAACAGTAAGTGAATTACATACGATTCTTGCTTCTTACTATAAGGAATACCCCAATGTGGATTTATCCCTACAAGCAGGTTTAACTGAGGAGCTTATTCAAAAAGTAGCAGATTACCAGTTAGATGGTGCTTTTATAACTGGACCTATTAAACATCCACTTTTAGAACAATATGATGTAAGTACTGAAAAGCTTGTTCTTGTTACACAAAATCAAACTTTTCATTTAGAGGATATTATCACAACACCACTTCTTGTTTTTAATAAAGGATGTGGATATCGTTCTAAGCTAGAACAATGGTTAAAAGACGAAGGCCTAATGCCAAAGAGAATTATGGAATTTAACATATTAGAAACAATTTTAAACAGTGTTTCAATTGGCCTTGGGGTTACACTTGTTCCACAATCTGCGGTTGAACATCTTTCTACGACAGGCAAAGTTCATTGTCATCCGATTCCAAGTGAGTACGGTAATTTTTCGACCATCTTTATACGTCGGAAAGATGTATACATGACAAATTCAATGCAAAGTTTTTTGGAAATAATTTCAGAGCATCGTCATATAAATAGTGTTAGTAGAGGCTAAAAATTATTAAGCAAAATGTACTAGATTAAATACCATTAAAAATGATGTTAATTTAAGAATGGACAACAAGCATCTCCTCACGTTGCAGAGGCACATGAGGCCCCCTTCTACTCGACTAGTAAAAAAGAAATGGTATAATAAAAAGTTGGAAGATGCTTGGGGGGTTGCTCGAATGGCTATTGAAATCATAAATCTATATGTGGATGATTTAAGGGATTGCCCTGACGGATATATAAACATTAAAGAAGCAATACGTTACATAAAAAAATTTAAGGTTCATATTCTCTCTTTAGACCACGATTTAGGTGAAGATATTGATGGAAACTTACTTCCAACAGGATATGATTTGGTCAAGTATATCTGTGAAAAGGGGTTACGTGCAGATAAAATCTACCTTCATACAGATAATGTTGTAGGAAGAGAAAATATGTATCAGACGCTAAAAGCCGCCCAAAGAAGGGAATTATTGAGAAGGATATAGAGATATATCATTATTCAATTACACCCAATAAATACTCAGGATAATTTAGTTACATCTCATCCTTATTCAGCTTAACGGGTGCATTTCAACAATAGGTGGTGACGTTTTTTTACTAACATGGAGTTGAATAAAGCATGTATCTTGACAATCGTTTTTACACAATTATAATGGATATTAGAGAGTCTTATAGTCTTTAATAGATAGGAAGGGATTAATACATTGAAGTACTCAAAAGCAACTAATTATGCTCTTCATACAATGTTAAATTTAGCCTTGTCAAAATCAAGCAAACCAATAGGGGTACAGACACTAGCAGAAAAGCTGAATGTTTCACCAACTTACTTATCTAAAATCCTAACCAAGCTTGTAAAAGAAGGAATGGTATCTTCTGTGTCAGGAGCAAATGGTGGATATTCATTGACAAGAGGCTGGGAATCCATTTCTTTTCTTGATATTATTTTTGCGATTGAGGGAAAGTCATCATTGTTTGAGTGCGGATTAGACCATGGACCTCAATGTCAGATCCAAAAAGTAATGTTGAAGTCCGAAAAAAAAATGGAAGAAGAATTAAGGAGGCAAACCCTGGCTGATTTAGCTAAGACATCTGAATAATTTAATTGATGTCTTTTTTTATCCTCCTATTATAGATAATAAAGGTCTTTAATGTATTTAATTAAAAGGAGTGTATATTATTATGTTAGATTGTGTAATTGTAGGTGGAGGTCCAGCAGGTTTAAATGCTGCACTTGTATTAGGCAGGGCAAGAAGAAATGTGATTTTATTCGACAATAGCTCTCCAAGAAACGCAGTTACCCAAGAGTCGCATGGATTTATTACAAGAGACGGAATTAAACCAAGAGAATTTAGAGAAATTGCTCATCAGGACATAGCCAAATATCCTTCTGTAATGATTAGAAATGAAAAAATTACTGACATTAAAAAAAAGGGAATAATATTTGAACTCGTAACAGAAGAAGGGGAATGTATTCAAACAAAGAAAGTTATTTTAGCAACTGGTCTAAAGGAAATCCATCCGTCCGTGGAAAACCTTATGGATTATTACGGGAAAAGTCTTTTTAGTTGCCCTTATTGTGATGGCTGGGAGTTGAAAGACCGTCCGCTAATAGTGTTATCTGAACTCCCATCTGTGTTTCATATGGTAAAAACTGTTTATAATTGGAGCAAAAACTTAATCGTTTGTACTAATGGACACAAGGTTTTAACTACGGAGCAAAAAGACGTGCTTCAAAGAAAAGAAATAAAGGTATTTGAACAAAAAATTAAAACTCTTGTTGGTGAAAATGGGTTTTTAGAAGCTGTAATTTTTGAGGATGATGAAAAAGAAAAGAGGGATGGTGGATTTGTGACTCCCGAATGGATTCAGGCTTCACCTTTTGGAAAATCTTTAGGTTGCGAAATAAACCAGCTTGGTGGAATCATTACAGATGAGTTAGGCAGGACAAATATTGAAGGTGTTTATGCGGCAGGTGACACATCCGTTATCGCTCCTTCACAAGTGATTATTGCGGCGGCTCAAGGAAGTAGAGCCGCAATTGGAGTGAATACAGATTTAACTCTGGAGGATTTTAATTAAAACATTGTGAAACAATGTACTTAAATGTAGTGTAGTGCTTCATTAAGTGAATACGTCATTTTGAAGTTATTTTTAAATATTGTCGAACCCTCTACTGGAAGTAAGTACAGGCAATTTGTCACTTTACTTGGAGCCTCTGCGGGCATGATTATAAGCCATGAAGCCAGGTGTATCAAGGATTCTGGCTCAGCCAAAACAGGCTATCATGCCCGTCACTCCAAATAAAGTGCACGTCTCTACAAGAACGACTGCACTTTGACGTGGTTAGCTTTACATACAGTAGATGAATATATGAATAGCATTACAATACCATTGAAAACAGAATTTGTCGCCGCTTTATTATTATTCTTTATCGAAATTCCATTTGATAATAGAAAAAACAGTAATTCAACGGTGTATTCTTCAGCTAACGAGTGCAATTGTAAAAAACAATGGAGGACTTATGAAAATAGGAGAAAAAGACGACCTAGTTATTATAGATGGATTTGAAATAGAAGGTTTTATTGATAAATCACAACGTTGTTCTATTTGTAATTTCAACTTGGTTTACTATGAAGATTTTGATGCTTATCTTTGTCCGTATTGTAACAACTGGACTGAATCTCAATGCAGTGACCCTAACTGTCATTATTGTCCTAATCGACCTGATAAACCTTTACCAGTTAAATAAAGTCCTTGATCTAACAGGGGCAAGAGTTTAGAACGGTTCTGCTTCCGCAGTTTATTCTTCCTACAAACCTTTAATAATATATGGAGAAAATAAGATATGACACTTTTATATGTAGGAATTAGTTGTATTATTATTGGATTTGGTTTTAGTTCACTTAGTTTTTATGAAGTTAAAGATGGTTTGAAAATTCTATTTGAAGAACGAAGTAAAATAAGGAAGGCTGCTTTTTTTTGGGTTAGACAATAAAATTCACTCCTTAAATATTTTAAATTGGTTTTTATAATTTACTCAATAAAATATTATGTGGACAATACTCTTGTCCATGTTAAAGGTAATAAATGTTGTAAGGATAAAGTGGAAATGAACTGGTCTCTTCAACTTTGTGAAGATTTTCACTTAAACTATCGGGTGCAAGAGTTCAAGATCAAAATGAGTTGCCGCCGCAACTCATTTTCTTATTGTGCTAACGTGGCAGGTTAGTTTTTATGTAAAGAAAAAGAATAGAATCCCTTATTAAAATACATTTTAATATATGACAGAACTTTATTTAATAGCTAAGGGTGATTTGCTTGGGGAACCAAAATAGAAGAAAGCTATATATTGTAAGATCTTGGGGCTCCAATGTGCTCAAGTTAACAAATCCTTGGATTGTTGGATGGTGGTCTGCTACTTTTCCTGGTTTTGGACACTTATTATTAGGTGATTTCACTCTTGGGTCAATTCTGGTGCTTTTCGAACTTGCCGTGAATAACTTTTCCCATCTCAACAGCAGTATTTATTATTCTATGCTCGGGGATTTTGACCAAGCAAAGGAAGTCTTGGATAAGAAGTGGTTTTTAGTTTATATGCCCATTTACATTTTCAGCATTTTTGACAGCTATCGACGGGCAGTTGAAGTCAATAAAGCCTATATTCTTGCCTACCGAGAAAAGAAACAAGACTTGTATTTTCAGCATCTTTCCCCAATTGGTGTTAGTCTATTAGGCAAATCATCCCCTGCTAACTCCGTTATTTGGGCATTCCTTTCGTCAGGAATATCCTCACTGTATTTTAAGAACATTCCAAATTTGATATTCGCTCTTTTTTGGATTGGTGTATTGTCCTGGAAGTCCAGGTTGCTTGAATCTGTTTTGTATTCATTTATCTTGGATTTTAATATGGCTAAGACTGTATTAAATCCCCAATGGCTGCTGTTTGTTCCATCTGTTTATGTATTTTTTTTATACCACACTTATTTAATGAATGTATCCAGCAACAAGATATTCGATATTACGCTATCCAGATTTCTCAAAAGGGATTTTCAACAAATCAAATTTCCTTTGCCGTTAAAGGAGGAATAAAATTGTATATCATAGCAAGTTTTGACTATTCTTCCTCATTGGAAGTCGCCCTTACTGAATTAATGGAGAACGATATTTCCCAAAGTGACATTCTTGCTCTCCCTCTGGATAAGAGAACTGAAGCTCCGCGATTATTTGATAGTATGCATTATGCAGATGGAACAAGTCTTGTGATATAGCTGGGATATTAGGGTGCATTTTTATGCTTCTCGGTTCCATTTACGGCTTTATACTAGAATGGGGTCCCATCTTTTGGGCCCTTATTGGGCTTGTGTTTGGGCTTGTTTCTGGTTTTCTTATTAAATGGTTTTACATTAAGGCAAAATATAAAAGAAAATTTAATACTAGTAAAACAGAGGTTTTTTTAATGGTTTACATAAAAGATAAAACCAAAGTGGAAAAGGCAAAGGAAATTTTATGGCAGCACAATGCACAAGGACTTACGCTTTTTTCAAAAGGATAAAAGGTTTTAATTTTTTCTTTTTCTTTTTCTTTGTCTTGTTGAACTAACGGGGCAGGTTAATGAAAAAAGAAGATAGGATGGTTAACGGGTTCCGTTTCCTATCGCAAAATGTGAATTTACAACTAAAAATGTATAGTAACATGTATATTAATTTGCACCGCTTTTTGCGGTGATTTTTGTTTATAAAAAATAGCCTAGTCCCATATGACTAAGCTATTCCCATATTTATTTATTTATTTATTTATCCATTGAACTAAAGCACCCGTAAATAAAATAAGATTGAACAAAACTTATTACTCTTCATCATCAAATTCATCATAACGTTTTTTTCTTAGATAGTAGACCACTGTAAACGAAAATAAGAAGCATCCAAACATTACTCCCCCTATTATAACGGCATCACGAACAGTTCCTTCAGGAGTAAGAATCGTAATAACACTAAAAATAACTCCTACAACAAGTGAGATAAATACATTTTTATAATAAGGTCCTTGCTTTTTCTTATTATGAGTTTCATATTCATCAACTGATATTCTTAAATTCAAATATCCCAGTATAACTGAAGTTCCCATAAAAACTAACCATAACGGATTATCTGTAACGTGTGTAATTCCTTTACTTATTCCATCGTAAATTAAAATTCCTAGGATGCATATTGTTTGGAAAAGAAAGGCGATACGGATATTTCTCAAATTTTGAATGATTAAACGTTCATCTTTAATTATTTTCACTGTAAATCCTCCTTATCAATCCAAAATAGTTCGTTTAACGATTTATTAACGGCATAACATATATCCAAACATAATTTTAATGAAGGATTATACTTTCCCTTTTCAATTAAACTAACAGTCTGCCGAGTAACACCTGTTTTTTCAGCTAATTGCTGTTGTGTCAAGTTCATTTGTATACGAGCCATTTTCACATTATTTTTCACTTTATGTATATCCCTCCTTATTTTTATTGTAACATATATATTGCGAAATTCAATATATATATTGCATTATGAAATATATATATTGCATATAAATTTTTTAATCTCTTTTATAAAAAGTTTGTGAAGAAATATACTTAAAGTAACGGGTGCAAGAGTTAAAGATTGGGATGGCTACGGCGATTCCTTTTTTCTTGTACTAACGGGGACATTGATCCAAGAAGGATTAACGCTCATTTTAAGAATTAACACTTATTTTTGCAGAAATTCCTGAACAACAGTCGGTTTAGTGGAGGAAAAACGACTGCATCTCTTATTCAACAATTGAGCCAGATTGTTGCATAAAGAGTGTGATGAAAAATGTAAATTGTGAAGAATGTATGTTTGAAATAAAGTCGCGATGTTTTGAAAAAAGTTTAACCGTTAAAGAAGGGTGATTTTAAAGGAAACATTGTTGTATCAAGTTTTATGGAAACTTTCTATTAAACTTTTTTATAAAAATTTGTACACTAATTCACAAGAATGAATCAATTTTGATCAATCTTTTTTCAAAATGGATTTCTTTTCTTTTGTAGTAAAATATGGGTTTGTCGAACGTTTTTGCTCAAACTTTATTATAAAGCTACAAAGATTTTCACTTAAACCGAACATATACTTGTTCATAAATTGTATGCAATAAGATGTGATGCAGAAAAGATTAATGACTTAAACTATAGGGTTGCAAGAGTTAAACAAAACGTTGTTTCGGCAGCGTTTTTTCTTATGTGCGCCCGGCATGGGCGATAACTTGGTGGTGAAAGTCCACTACAGGCTTGGCAGTAGGAACTGTTAGCCAATAGCAAGGGTGTCCACCGTGAGGTGGAATCTGAAGGAAGCTGGAGGCAAATTCTCGAACTG
>NZ_JAGYPF010000003.1:0-670569 GCF_018343535.1 Neobacillus rhizophilus | reverse complement strand
TTATGTGCGCCCGGCATGGGCGATAACTTGGTGGTGAAAGTCCACTACAGGCTTGGCAGTAGGAACTGTTAGCCAATAGCAAGGGTGTCCACCGTGAGGTGGAATCTGAAGGAAGCTGGAGGCAAATTCTCGAACTGACGAACAGAAACTATATACAAGGCTGAATTGGGGCGGATGAATCTGCATAGCAAGATAAAGTCCAATACTGCCCGAGTCCCATACAGTAAATATAGCAGTTACATGAGAAGAAGGTTATCGCCCTTACCCGGGGAGGTCTCACGGACGAGCAAACTCGCTCGGTTGAAACAAGATTTATCGTGAGAAGTCAGCAGAGGTCATAGTAGTTTCCTATGGAAATGAAGGACTGAACAATCTTAAATCTTGGGAAACAAGGAGGTGTAGGCACCCCGCCTAATCGCGGAAAACATCGCGGTATACACCAAAAGATGGCTACCTATGATGAAATAGGTTGGAAACCGAATGATTCATAGGAGTGCGTAGGGATGCCAACATGGGTATGAAAGAACAAGATGGTATCAAATTGATCAACAAAGTTATCGCAAACGAGAATCTTTGGAATGCATATGAAAAAGTGAGAAGTAACAAAGGCGCTCCCGGGATTGATGGAATTACCGTATATCAATTGAAATCACATATGGAAAAATACTTTCAACCTCTTAAACAGAAACTTATGGAGGGGACTTACCAGCCCCAACCGGTCAAAAGGGTTGCAATTCCAAAACCAGATGGTTCCAAAAGATATCTGGGAATACCTTGTGTATTGGATAGAGTGGTACAGCAAGCCATTCTCCAAGTAATTGAACCAATCATAGACCCATACTTCTCTGAGAATAGCTTTGGTTTTCGTAAAGGCAGGAATGCTCACCAGGCAATCCAACTTGCCGAAAAGTATTATCAAGAAGGATACAGAGTAGTAGTGGACTGCGACTTGAAAAGTTATTTTGACACAATTCACCACCAAAGAGTTAGAGCGTATTTGGAGGAGTTCATTTCGGATAAAATTGTCCTTAAACTGATTTGGAAATTTCTTCGTTCAGGCATTCTCGACAAAGATATTTATATTGAAACCAAAGAAGGTGCACCGCAAGGTGGTCCATTATCGCCCATTTTAGCAAATGTATATCTAAACAAACTGGATAGAGAACTAGAAAAGAGAGGACACCGTTTTATTAGATATGCGGATGACTTCGTCATCTATGTCAAAAGTAAACGAGCGGGCGAAAGGGTAATGGCTAGTATCACTGGTTACATCGAAAATGACCTTGGTTTAATTATTAACCAAAGGAAAAGCAATATCTGTGGTGCAACCTCAGCTACATTCCTTGGATTCAACTTACATAATCTCTTGGGAAAGTCGGGTGCCGACCAAGCGAGTCGGCAAAACTACGATTTAAGGATAAATTAAGAAAGTTGACTAGTCGTAAACAGCCAGGAACTTTTGAGGAAATCATCAAAAAATTAAACCAAGTAACCACTGGATGGATTAACTACTATGGGATAACACGAATGAAGAGATTTATCATAAAAACCCAACAATGGTTAAATCACCGACTTAGGCAACTCATCTGGAAAAGATGGAAAAAGCCCAAGACTAGATACAGGATGCTTAGAAAATATGGAATCAACCATGAAGATGCAAGGAAACTAGCTAATTCCCGTAAGGGATATTGGCGAACATCAAGAAATGAAATCCTGCACCGAGCGATAACAAAAGAAAAACTCACAAAGTGGGGATTGAAAGATATCTCCCAACTTTATGAGTTACGATACTTAAAAGATTGAACCGCCGTATACGGAACCGTACGTACGGTGGTGTGAGAGGTCGGGGACTAAAATTCCCCTCCTACTCTATTGAGCAAAAGTTAAGTTCAATGAGCCGATACTTTAGTTCAATACAAAGCAGAAGGATCCGCCTCGGCGGATCCTTCTTACTTCTGTTGCCAAGAGCAGCCCTTATCTCTTTTACTAGAGGCAAATAGGGCTACTACGCGATTGGATAACAAGAGCCGAATGAAGGGAGACCTTCACGGTCTGTTCTTTGAGAGACCTCTTTTACTCCATGAACGAGCGCTCGTTAGAGATATCGTATTTTAGAATGTCCATTCTCATCCTGTTTCCCCACTTTTTTAAAAACGGCGCCGACTCATGTCTTTCAACATGGGCCGTCAGCGATTCTTGATCTTGCCACCGCTGGACAGTCAGCATGCGTCCGGCGCGCGCATCTTCCAAAGTAAAGGCATAAAAGAGGCATCCCTTTTCAGCTCTCGTGCTGGAAACGACAGCCTGAACGTCTGCAGTGAACTCATTCACATCAGACGGTTTTAGGTGAACGTAACCCATGAGTATAATCATTGTTGTTCATCCTTTTTTTCTTAATTAAGTTAGCAAATTTCTTCAAAGCTCATTCGCGGTCCTCACTCTTGGAACGTCGCAAAGTTTTGCGACGTTCCAAGAGGAGTGCGATAATCATTCGAGCTGTCGTCCTTACACGACCGTGAGCACAATCTTGCCTTGAATGTGCCCACCGACGGCTCGTTCATGCGCCTTGCGAGCATCGGCAAGTGGAAACGTGCTGTCGATGGCGACGCGAACCGTCCCGGCATCAAGCAAGCGCCCTAATTCCGTCAGCTGTGGGCCGTTCGAGCGCACTTGGGTCATTGAGACCGTTACGCCCAGTTTCGCGGCCTCCTCGGCGTCGGAGAAGCCTAAGAACACCGGGAACAAAGCGCCGCCACGCTTAAGAATACGCAAGAAACGACCAGTGGTGGGACCGCCAAGGGTATCGAGGACGAGATCAACGTCATGCGCGGCGTCCTCTGGAGGGCTCTTGGTGTAGTCGATGAATTCGTCGGCACCGAGCTCGCGCAGGAACGACTCATGCTTCCCCGATGCCACCGCGATGACGTGCGCACCCTTCCATTTAGCCAGCTGCACCGCGAAGTGCCCCACGCCGCCCGCGGCACCATTTATGAGCACCGTCTTGCCGTTGAGCGGCACCGGGAGATGCATCTCCGGTTGAAGCGGGTTCGGTTCACTGTGCCCCAGCTCGATCAGGAACTGCCACGCGGTGAGGCCTGCCATCGGCGACCCTGCGGCGTGCACGTGATCGATGCCTGCCGGCTTGAGTGCAAGGTCCGATGCTGGCGCGGCGACGTACTCGGCATAAGCAGCGCTCTCCCCAAAGCTAGGAAAGCGAACCATGCCGAAAACTTCATCGCCGACGGAGAAGCCCAGCACATCCGTGGCTACCGCCTCGACGACTCCCGACACGTCCGACCCCAAAATGACGGGAAAGGGCACCTGCGGCCGCCACTCAGGAGGAAGATCCTTATACCCCTCGCGCAGGTACCAGTCGGGGGGGTTGATGCCAACCGCGTGAACGCGGACAAGCACCTCACCCGGTTTCAGTTCTGGAAGCGGGGCCTCCTCGTAACGCAGTACATTAGGGCCGCCGAATTCGTGCAGCCGAATCGCCTTCATTGTATTTGTAGACATCGCTTTCTCCTTTCACACAAATGTGTTATCCTTATAAGAGCAGTGCTCCACTTAAACGGAACACTGTTCCATTTATTATTATACGGAGCGCCGCTCCGATTGTCAAGGAGGAATCTTATGCGAGCCGATGCGAAGAAAAACTATGAGCACATACTCGCAGTCGCGAGCGTCGTTGTAACCGAGCAAGGCGTCGATGCATCGCTGCGCGAAATAGCTCGCAGAGCTGGTGTCGGGCTCGGCACACTGTATCGTCATTTCCCGACGAGAGAGGCGCTGCTCGAAGCTTTGCTCCGCGCAAGCTTCGACGAGTTTACGACAAAGGCACGTGAGCTCGAAACTGCGAGTTCACCCGATGATGCACTCGTGTCGTGGCTACGCGACGTCGTTGCATTCACGGGCAAGTATCAAGGTGTTGTGGACGCGATGATGGCAGCCAAGGAGGACACAGAGTCCGCACTCCACACTTCATGCGTCACGATGCGCACGGCAGGCACGCGACTTCTCGCTCGCGCTCAGGTCGAGGGTCTGGCGCGTACCGACATGGATGGTGATGACCTGTTCTCGCTAGCTGCTGCGCTTGGGTGGCTCAGCAACCAGCCCTCGTCCGCGCCACGGGCTGAGCATCTCTTCAGCATTATCGCGAGCGCGATCTTGACGAATCGATCGAGCAGCAATTTCAGGGCGTAGCTAAAGTAGTACTACCCTAATAGGGGACTCTAGCACAACGATATCATGCTTAGCTTACAAAAGATTGAACTACCATGGAAGAACGGTTTAAAATTCCATCCTTTGTGGTGAAGCTGTACTTCATGGATGGCTAACGGGATACGATAGTTCAACTTCACTTGCTGCTATGACGAGAACCGGATTCCCTTGTAAGGGTCCGGTTTTTTCTGCAACGCATTGCTTAGCGTACGATTTTTTCCGTTTCGTGAGGTGCCCCCTAAAAGATAGTAAAAGAATAATTCTTATTATAATTAGTGAAAAAAACAATTATTGTGAAGATTTTCATTTAAACTACCATGAAAATTACCTTCGGTAACCCCGTAAAAAAGCAATACTAAATAGGACGTGGCCCAATCGTTTTTAAAAATGGGGAGAGCGCCTGATTTTGGATTTTTAGATTCGAGTTGAATAGACTTTTGGTTCTTGTAACGTAACTGTGTATCCTAACCTTCTAGTCGTCGTAAAGAATGCAGAACAGTGGATTGCAGTCTCTGCTTATCAAAGAGGGAAACATTTCTTTATATTCATTCCGATTTCAGCAAATATTTGATTAGCCAAAATCTAATAACACCACATCTTTCTGATAGGCGATACTTTTAGGAGCCTTGAGGCTCTTTTCCTTTTTTGTATGGAAATTTGAGGCGTTATTGAATAGACTAATATTGAAGGAAAGGACAGAATGGCTTAATCAATTCGAAAATATTTAAATATTACACATGAAGGAATGTCGGTAGAAATAACTGCAGATTTGAAATTGTTGGATTGAATATTTTACCAGTTATCTAGAAACGAGAGATCGAAGTGTTAACTTACTCGGTTCTTATGTTCCTAAACACATCGCAATCGCCTCTTCAGGGCTTCAGTCGGTGAGGGTTATGAATACGGAAACGTTGTGAGAAAGTATTAAGCTAATGGAAACTTTAGATCAATGCTGAGCAGGGAGTGATACCGATGCTTTTTTAAAGTATCCACTATTCGGGGTTCAGTTCAATTTACTTTTATCAAACTTTTTTATAAAAAGATATTTATAAATAATATAAGTGACTAGTATTTTGATCAAACTTTTTTCCAAAAGTAAAAATTACTTCTATTATATAATCAACGTTTACATCCTACTTTTAATCAAACTTTATTCCAAAGCTACAGTTAGTTATTGATTAATCACTAACAAACGAAACAAATTTAGAAATTATTTAAAGCAGCACCTTCATCATTATATGTATATATGATGGGGAATTGTTAAATTATAAGTTTTGGGCGATTTTGATCCCATTAGTATATTGTATTACAACATTTAATGAGGTGATCCTAATGGAAAATGTAAATAAAAATTTGGGTCTTTCTAATAATCTACGACTGAAAAATGTCGATGTCGACCGTAACGCTCAAGTCATCGTAGATCTGACCACCGTAATTGATGCACCGCTGCAAACCGTATGGAGTTTACAAACCGACATCAACCAGTGGCCTTCCTGGCAGCAAGACATCACACAGGCGCAGTTGTTCGGTCCACTCGCGGAAGGCAGTACCTTCAAGTGGGTGACTCACGGGCTACAAATCGATTCCACTATTAGTCAGGTTGATCCCCTCCGACGAATCGTCTGGGGCGGCCCCGCACTTGGAATAGACGGCGTTCACGTGTGGGCTTTTGAATTTACTCCTAAAGGAACCGTTGTGAATACCACTGAGTCTTGGGACGGTCCTCCCGTGGAGGCAGACCCGGATGGGATGAAAGCACAACTAACTGCCTCACTCAAAGCCTGGCTTGCGGCTCTCAAGAAAACTGCTGAGGCGGCTAACTGATGGTTGTACCGTTAGCGGTGAAAAGGTAGCCAGTCCGTGCATTTTCTATAAAAATCGGAATTTTTTGCATATGGACAAAGAGCTGCAGAGCGCAGCTCTTCGGCGTTTATTGAATGAATTGTCAGGGATTACCAAATGAGTTTTTCGTCTTATTTACGGTAAACAGGCGGGGGATTGTTATTCCTAATCAACAAGAAGGGTTGTGAAATATTTTACTTAAAGTAATGGGGGCGTTAGTGGAAGAACAATTAAGTGATTTTAGGATTCAGACATATCTTAGTTATTCCTTTAAAGGGCCAGATTGTTGTATAACTCATTAGAAAAAATCGTTAAAGGTGAAGAGATTGTGAGGATTTTCATTAAAACAAAAGGGAGCAATAGTTTAATAAAAAAGGATAAAACTTTATTATGAAAAATTGATATTTAATCAGACAGGAACCGTCATTTTGATCAATCTATTTTTTAAAATAACGGTTTTTAATACAGCTGTTGTATATGGAAAGAATGGAGTTTTTAATCAATATTTATTTGAAATCTTTAACCATGCCTTTTATATGTATACTTAAAATGAACAATCTCAAAATGTGTAATAAAGCTACATGCAGTAATTGCAACGGAAGATATAGAAAAAACTGATTATTTATAAAAAAATAATTAAGGTAACTCAAAAATGGAGTTACCTTAATCTTTAGCTATCTTTTTATAGTTATTCTTTATACAAATTCTATAATTTCATCTAAATTTCTTCTGGTTTTAGCGCGTTTGGGATCTTCCTTTCTATAGCCAAAAGCTACCATTACTGAAGGCTTCCAATTTTCTCCTTTTATTAATTTTTGTTCTTTTAGGATATTTTCCACTTCATCATAATTAAAGCCTTCCATTGGACAAGAATCTATTCCAATAAGAGCAGCAGATGTCATCATATTAGCCATAGCAATATAACTTTGTTTAGAAGACCAATCGTATAATGCTCGTTCGTTGTTTATAATTCCACGGGCGTCTTGCGTATCTTTTAGAGCATTGGATATAAACTCCATAATTTCATCTGGCATCTTTTGAATGTCTTTCATATGTTTAAAAATATAATCAGAGTCATATCTAACATCAGTGCGACTTAGTATGATTATAAAATGACTTGCGGTATCAAGTTGACTTACTGCACCCAAAGAAACTTCTTTGAGTCGTTCCCTTAATTCAGCATTTTGCACAATTAAAAATTTCCAAGGTTCAAAACCTAATGAGCTTGGAGATAACCTTCCCGCTTCAAGTATAAAGTTAAAATCCTCTTCTGAAATTTTTTTGCTGTTATCGAAATTTTTAGTTGCATGTCTAAACTGTAAAGCATTAATTACTTGTTCTTTTACTAGAAAATCTGTATTCATGATTATTTTCTCCATTCTATGGTTAATTCTGGTTGTTGGTTTATTGGACTAAATTTTGATTTACCCAATCTTGCAATTCTTTTTCTTTATGCAACTCTGTAAATAGAGAGGAAATAGTCTCACTTTTTAAGACTGTTATCCAAGAAGTTTCCGCTCTTTCCATTAAGTCACTTAGCACACATGCTTCTTTGTCCTTCTTTGGAACCATTTCTCCTAAAACATTATTGGAATAGTACAATGCTTGTTGTCCCTCGATTGCTAGGAAAATATCATATATCCTTATTTCACTAGGGGACTTTTTTAGTTTAAATCCCCCTTTTTTACCAGGAACTGAAGCAATTAGATCAGAATCTGAAAGCTTCCTTAATATTTTTTGAAAATAAGTCGGAGAAGCTCCTATCTGGTTACTTATTGCTTCGCCTGGCAAAACGGACTTAGCAGGTAACATACTAAGTAAACATATGGCATATACACTTTGTTCGAATCCATTTTTAATTTGCATAACAACCTCCTCTTTTCTATAACGAATAAAATACGATAAACAGGATAATGATTATCCTGTTTATCGTATTTTATAAAACAATAATAAAAAAGTAAAGAAAAAAGTGCGGAAATAAAAAAGGAATTGGTTTTTTTACATTATATCGTTATTCACCCTGTCTTTTATGACCCAAATTAGAAACAGCAGCAGCCTTGGAACGATTACTACCCATTGCAGCGAGTTTGCAGAGTTTGCTGCATCTTTTGGAACGCTTTACTACGTTAGTTTAATAAGAATAATTATTTCTTCAAAAAATACGCACTAAAAGTGTGCGTGCTGAGTAGTGTTAAAGGCAAAATAAACTGGCTAAGTTGGAAGGTTCGATTAATTTTTATGATGAGTAAAAAAAGGGACGTTGACAACTCCGTCCTACAAGTGTAGTCTTTATTGTAGATTACACTTGTAGGATGGAGGAGAAAGATGAAGAAAGCAGAGTGCAATATATCTGATGCAGAGTGGATTGTAATGAAGGTGCTATGGGAAGAAACTCCATCTCCATTAACTTCTGCGAAGATAGTAGAGGCTGTAAGTTCTAATAAGAAATGGAGTCCCAAAACAATTCATTCATTAATAAGTAGACTGGTAAAGAAAGGTGCTATAGGTGTAAATAAGGAGATGCCTCTTTATGAGTATTATCCTTTGGTAGATAAAAGAGACTGTGTACTGGAAGAAACAAGGTCGTTTATTCAAAAGGTATACGATGGTTCTATCCACCTTATGCTCGCCAATTTTATAAAAGAAGAGAAGATTTCTGAGAAGGAAATAGAAGAACTGGAAAGATTGCTTCATAAAAAAAATAACGATTAAAAGGCAGGTAATGGGACATGGTTTTATCTGCAGTATTTAAAGAAGTCTTATTACTGTCACTTATGGGTAGTATTCTTGCATTGGGGATACTTGCCGTAAAGGCGATTTTTAGACAAAGGCTTAGTGCAAAGCTTCATTATTATATTTGGATTTTGCTTGTACTTAGGCTAATAGTGCCAATAGACATTCAAAGTCATATAAGCTTTATGAACTTTATTCCGATTGAACAAAAGGAACTTGATCCTCATTTTATAGCAGAACAATATGTTCCTAACATAATACCAAACAGTACTATCACAACCGGAAATACACCGTCTATAGAAGAAAGTAACGCATTAGCTGATCCAGGAATTATAAGTGCTATTTTTAGTTATGATACTGCAGCGGTGCTGTGGATAATAGGTGTTTCATCAATTTTACTGTATATTCTATGTCTAAATATCTTGATGATGGCTAAATTGAAAAAGTGTTCAGCCTGTGATAGAGAAGACCTACTTGAAATTTTAGAAGCAGAAAAAACAAGACTTAAAATAAATTCAAAGATAAAAATTATTTATAGTAATTACTCGAAATCGCCTGCAGTTTACGGGATAATCCGTCCTAAAATATTAATTTCAGAGGAGCTTATAGACAAATTAACCCCAGAAGAGTTTAAGTTTGTGATAAGCCATGAGTTAAATCATATTAGGAATAAGGATTTAGCGGTAAACACCCTGCTTTTGATTGTTAAGGCAATCTATTGGTTCAATCCGTTAATTTGGTATTCACTTAATCAAGTAAAACAAGACTGTGAAGTGGCTTGTGATGCAGCTGTCCTCAGCACTTTAAAGAAAGAAGAAGTCAAAAAATACGGTCAGACTATGATCAATATGCTTAGATTATTCTCAGAAAAAAGGAGTACTACTGGCACACTAGGATATGCAAATAAATACAATAAACGGAGAATTATTATGATTACACGATTTAAAAAAAGTTCGGCAATATCTGCAGTTTTAGCTGTATCTCTTACAATTATGGTAGGCTGCTCAAGCACCATTAAACCAGGTAGTTCAGATGTTATCCCAAATGAAACCAGTGATACAAAAAGTTCTTCTCTGTCAGTGGAAAAAAAATCTCAAGATGAAGCATCACCTAGTAATACAACGCAAGGCAATATAAGCCAAGCATCACAAAGCAATTCAACGCAAGGCAATATAAGCCAAGCATCACAAAGCAATTCAACGCAAGGCAATATAAGCCAAGCATCACAAAGCAATTCAACACAAGTCATCACAAGCAAAGCGACAGCATCGAATAACAATACCGCTACTTCATCATCTAATGGGGATACTCAGAGAAAGCTTCTGTCAAGTATCATGCAATTGGCAAAGCAGGGTAAAATCATAAACTCAGAGTTTCCTGTTAAAACTACTGTTATAGAAGACGTAGAGACAAAGCTAGGAAATCCGGATAAGGTTGATTGGGTACCTAATGCTAAAGGGAATTATGCTGTATTTTCGAAATACAATGTGGTATTTGGATTCAACAAAGGGTCACGAATTTTTGAGGCGAGATCCTTTGATAAGAAATTAAATGAATTATCACTCTCTATGGTAAAGAAAGTATTTGGAATTCCAGCATATGACGTGAAAAGTAAGGATGAGGAAATTATAGGGTATGTTGCAAATTCGGAATACAACATTTTGTTAGTATTTCCTAAGACTTCAAATAGTAATCCGGACCCGGTAATGGACCACTACTCTGTGCTTTACCCTAAGGGTACGGTTAATAATATGTCAAATGATCCGGGAAGACAATGGTGATAAAATATGAAACAAAAAAGCAACGACTGCGGACGAGTTCTGTTATAGGTGCAAACATTATAATTAAAAACTTAAATAGAGGATGAAATGATCATGATTTCATCCTCTTGATTGTTAAAGACTTTCATGAATGGTTTAAAAACAAGAAATAAATAGCGGATGATGAACTCGAAAAAACGTCATAAAAGCTAAAAACGAAAAGTTAGAAAGGGGAATTGGAGTATGAAAAGACATAGGAAATCACGAAATAAACTACTTATTTTTACGATTCCACTTTTAATTTTAGCCTTAATCATTGGCGTTTATTATTATGCAACCAAAGAAAATAGTAGCGAACAGACGACGAAAGGTAAAGAAAGTCCAATTATAACCCAACCCTCCGAAACTCAATCTTCCGGAAAAGTGGATTCGAAGAATGATCAGAATTCAAATCTTGAGAAATTAGTAGAGGAAACGTTTTCCTTATCTAAGGAAGGTATGGTTCAGAATATTCCCTTTGTTTCCGGTAAAACAGAATGGAAGGAAGTAAACAAAGAGTGGGGAAAATCAGATCATATTTCGGAAACGGCTAAAGGCAGGTATGAGGAATACAAAAGTCATCATGCTACAATCGGCTATGCCGATCAGACTGTAAATGATATACGGTCATATGATTCTGAACTGCAAAATATCTCGTTAAATGAAATTAAGAAAACTGTTGGACAACCCGATGCCATTCGATACTATAAAAGTTCAACTGTTGACCAAATGATACTTGTCTATCATGCAACGTCTTCTACTGATTTATTATGGGTTTTACCAGTAAAAACAGAACAGGAGCCCAATCCTAAAGTTGACCATATTTCACTCTTTACACAGCTTGAAAAAACACCAAATCAACAAGCAAAAAAGCCGAATCAACAAGAAAACCAAACCATTTCAGAAGTAATTTCTAAAATGAGTTTAGAAGATAAAATAGGGCAGATGATTCTTGCTGGGGTTTCCGGGACTACAATGGATGCAAGCGCAAAACAATTAATAAGCCAAATCCATGTCGGAGGAATTATTTTTTACAAAAATAATTTTGAAACCCCTGCACAAGCCGTTCAATTTGTGAATCAACTGAAAGCTGGAAATAGTTCAAGTCTACCGCTTTTACTAGGTGTTGACCAAGAGGGTGGACGTGTGACAAGATTGCCGGGTGGACTTGTTACCTTTCCTCCAAATAAACAGATTGGACAAGTAAATAATCCTGATTTTTCTTTTAAAGTCGGAACACTTTTAGGGCAAGAATTAAAAGAATTTGGTTTAAATCTCGATTTTGCACCTGTTCTCGATATTAACAGCAATCCGAATAACCCAGTAATCGGGGATCGATCCTTTGGGAACAATGCGGAAATAGTAAGTAAACTTGGGGTTCAAACGATGAAAGGGATACAGTCTCAGAACGTTATCACGACAATTAAGCATTTTCCTGGTCACGGAGATACATCGGTTGATTCCCATCTGGACCTTCCAATTGTAAATAAAAGCCTTAAGGAACTTAAAGAACTAGAGTTAATACCGTTTGAACGTGCGATTAATCAAGGTGGAGATGTTGTGATGGTCGCTCATATCTTATTGCCTCAATTAGATAAAACGAATCCAGGGACCATGTCAAAAGCTGTCATGACGGATCTTCTTAGAAAACAACTTGGTTTTACAGGTGTAATCATAACGGACGATATGACAATGGGAGCGATAACAGAACATTTTGATATTGGTAAAGCATCGGTAGAATCAGTAAAGGCAGGAAGCGATATTATTTTAGTAGGGCATGACTATAATAATGTTGTAAAGATTATCTCTTCTTTAAAAACTGCTGTTCAAAATGGGGAAATTTCAGAACAAAGATTAAATGAAAGTATAGAAAGAATTATACAACTAAAAGGAAACTATAGCATTAACGATACGAAAGTAGGAAATCCTAACATAAATGAAATAAATCACTCAATCAATAATCTTCTGAATAATTATTTACATTAATTATTCATATTGGTTTGTGGTTAACCTTATAATACGAACGGTGCGTTGATCCAAGAAGGATTAATGCACTTTTTTGTTGAAGTTATTTAACTAATGGAGCAGGTTTCTTTAAGAAGAAGTGTAATTGTTTTTAAGGTATCAAAATAGTTATTACATCGTACGTAGAAAAAATCCACTCTTAGTGATTAGAGTGGATTTTTTCTATTGCCTCTATTTCTCCGAGGTTTTATTCAGTTGATGTAACAGGCGCATGATTGTTTCGTTTATTTCATCCAATTCCTTTTTATTCATGCCAGTAGCGCCGAATAAGGATTGTGGAACACACGATGCCTTTTCCTGTAGGGCTTTACCAGCTTGCGTTATAAAAATGTTCATGACGCGCTCGTCCACTGTGTCACGACGACGCTCGATGAGACCGGCAGCTTCCATACGTTTGAGTAGGGGAGTCAGTGTACCTGTATCAAGATCAAGCACTTCACCCAGCTCTTTAATTGTTCTTTGTGGCTTCTCCCACAGGGTAACTAAGACTAGATACTGAGGATAAGTGAGCTGAAGTTCATCTAGGTAAGGGCGATAAAGTCGTAAGATGGCCCGTGAACAGGCATACAATGAGAAACATAAGTGGTCCTCTAATTTAAGATTATGTGGGTTAGTTTCCATGGTTACACCTCTAATAATAAGTATTTCTCTCATTAATAATTTAACATACCTTCTGAATAAGAAAAAGTATTTTGCAAAATTTAATTGTTGACAATATTTTAAAATGAAGGTAAGATGAACTTACAAATTAAGTTTTGCGCAATACAATTTTGCGAAACTTAAAATAAAAATAATGGAGGAATTTAAAATGAGTAAACTTACAGTAGGATTTGAAAATGGTGCACCGATTGAGCTTCACATTGAGGATGTAGGATCTGGAAAACCAGTAGTGTTAATCCATGGTTGGCCACTTAGTGGGAGATCTTGGGAAAAACAAGTACCAGCATTAGTTGAGGCTGGTTACCGAGTAATTACGTATGATCGTCGTGGATTCGGTCAGTCTTCACAGCCATGGAATGGGTATGAATATGATACGTTTGCGGCAGACCTACACAAAATACTGGAGCATCTTGATCTTCGTGACGTAACATTGGTTGGCTTCTCGATGGGTGGAGGCGAGGTTTCTCGTTACATTGGTACTTACGGAACAGAGCGTGTATCAAGAGCTGTACTAGCAGGGGCAGTACCTCCGTATCTTTACAAAACTGAGGATAATCCGGACGGCGGATTTGACGATGCATTAATCAAAGGCTTACAAGATGGAGTAAAGGCAGATCGAATTGCATTCCTCGATAACTTTACGACGAACTTCTTCGCATCTGGGGACAAAACGGATTTAGTGAGCGAAGAATTCCGATTATACAATCGTGACATTGCAGCATTTGCTTCACCAAAGGGCACGCTTGACTGTATCGCAGCGTTTAGTAAAACAGACTTCCGTGGTGATTTAGATAAGTTCAACGTACCAACACTAGTTATTCACGGTGATTCAGATGCCATCGTTCCATTGGAAGTTAGCGGGCAAAAGGCGCATGAACGCATTCCGAACAGTCAGCTTGTGGTAATTAAAAGTGGACCTCATGGGTTTAATGTGACGCACGCCGAGGAGTTCAATGCGGAACTGATTCAATTTTTGAATACTACGGAATCAGATTCTAAATAATAAATTTTAATATAAATGAAGGTATCAAATTGCGTGCCTTCATTTATATCAAAATGTATAGCCTCAAAATACATAGATGTATTCATCTTTGTGTTTTGGGTTTTTTTGCGTTTTTATGTGTATTAAGTTATCTGTTACATACTTATTTTAAAATTTAGGTCCTTTTTTTAATTCTTATTTTTGGTAAAATATACAAATAGTCTTTTTCCTAGGGGTGGCTCAATGTCATTACCTAAAGAAAATGAGGTTTATACTTATGCAAATTTATTCAAAAAGGGTGAAGAGAATGACAGATGACATGGATTCTAAGGCTTGTGAAATTCCCGGAACTGATTGGCATTTTCGAGTGGAACCATCTCCTAGATGGGTAAGGGTTAAGTTCGGAGGGGAAACCATTGTGGACAGCAAACGGGCAGTGTTGGCCTTTGAAGCTGGAAGGTTTCCCGTTTATTATTTTCCCCAAGAAGATGTCCGAATGGATTTGTTGGTAGCATCTGATAATCAAACGGTTTGTTCGCATAAAGGTACGGCCTCCTATTGGTCTATAAAAGTAGGGGATAATATTTCCGAAAATGCAGCATGGAGTTATTTAATTCCTAAACCTGTGGCGCAAGATATCAAAGGATACATCTCATTTTACTGGAGTAAAACAGATGCTTGGTTTGAAGAAGAGACAGAAGTTTTTGTCCATGCCCGTGATCCTTACTGGCGCGTGGATGCAATCCCAAGCTCCCGTCATGTACAAGCTCTTGTAGGTGGTGAAGTGGTTGCTGATAGTCACCGTCCTGTACTTGTTTTCGAAACGGGCTTAGTTACACGTTACTATCTTCCTTTTGAAGATATAAATCAAGATGTTTTATTGCCATCTGAAACTGAAACACACTGTCCTTATAAGGGAATTGCCAATTATTATTCTGTGAAAATTGGCGATGAGCTATTTGAAGATATCATTTGGACCTATAAAGACCCACTTCCAGCGGTTCAAGAAATTAAAGGTCTTTTATGTTTTTATAGTGAGCGAATTGATGCCTTATACATTGATGGGGAAAAATGGGAGCTGCCTGAAACTAAAAGCTTACCCTATAAAAAGATCGAGTAATAATAGTTAGGCTTGAAATAGAAACGATTATAAGTATGCCCATAAATCCTAAAAACTGCTTCGGCAGTTTTTTTACTACCCGAATAAGGTACAACAGGAAGGTTTAACATTCAAAAAATAGATAGAAACCTTTCGATTGGTTAGATAGATTGAATGGAACAATCCATAAGGTTAATGGTAAAATTTAAAATGCATGTAAGAAATTTTTGAATTAAACGAATTGTAGCGCTTTGTCAGTAAAAATAATGGTTAATTCAAATGAGAGGATATTATGTAAATATGAAGAGCACAGCGGCGGTGGAGTTTGTTAATATCAGTAAATTATTTGAATCTAGGTATGCCATAAAAAATTTAAATTTAACTCTGCCAAAAGAAAAAATTACAACCATTATCGGACCGTCCGGATGCGGGAAATCAACCACACTGAAAATGATTAACAAGCTGATTGAACCCAGTGAAGGAAAAATCCTTATTAATGGACAGGATATCAGTCAAATGGATTCTGTGAACCTTCGAAGAAATATAGGATATGTCATTCAGCAAATTGGACTTTTTCCTCATATGACGATTGAAGAAAATGTTTCACTGGTTCTTCGTTTAAAAGGTGAAAAAAAAGACGAAAAAATGAAAAATAAAGTGACTGAACTTTTAAATCTAATTGACCTTGAGGCCGAAGAATATCGAGATCGCTATCCACATGAACTGAGCGGAGGCCAGCAGCAAAGGATCGGAGTAGCCAGAGCACTCTGTGCCGATCCCTCTATCATCTTAATGGATGAACCCTTCAGTGCTCTTGATCCCATTAGTCGTATCCAATTACAAGATGAGCTTATTCACTTACAAAAAAAGGTGAAAAAGACGATTATTTTTGTTACTCACGATATGGATGAAGCATTAAAAATCTCGAATCAAATGGTTTTACTTAAAGATGGTGAATGTATTCAAAGTGATACACCAATAAACCTGCTTCGCCATCCAAAAAATGAATTTGTCCGCGAATTTATTGGAGAAAAACACTTCAAAGATTCCTTTATCCAACAAATGAATTCACTAGACCCTAACGAGGGTGCACAATGATGAATTGGGTAGAAATTTTAGCCAAAACCGGAGAACATCTTTATTTATCTTTTACGGCACTCTTGATGGCTTGTTTCATTGCGATTCCATTGGGAATTTATTTTGCGAATCACGACCGTCTTGCAACCCCGGTAATTAGAGTTGTACAGGTGATTCAAACTATTCCCAGTCTAGCTTTATTAGGGTTTATGGTCCCTATTTTTGGTATTGGGACACTGCCGGCGATCATCGCGTTAATCCTCTACTCCCTATTACCAGTTCTCCAAAATACCTTTACTGGAATTCTTGATGTAGACAAGTCGCTTATTGAAATTGGAAAAGGTATGGGGATGACAAAGAGACAGATTCTTTGGTTAGTCCAATTACCGATGGCAAGAAGCGTCATTTTAGCAGGTATCCGAATGGCTGCTGTTCAAACCATTAGTATAGCCACGATTGCCACTTTTATTGGAGCCGGTGGATTAGGCGATATCATTATGAGAGGAATCGGAACGCTTGACAATACAACCATTTTAATCGGTGCGATTCCAACTGCTTTACTCGCCATATTTTTAGATCGATTCCTTCTCTATATTGATGAGAAATTAACCCCTAAAGGGTTACGTAAAAAGAATTTGAGGAGAATGAAACAATGAAAAGAAACCTTTCAAAATTCACTCGCCATATATTTGTGGCGATAGCTGGATTAGCCCTGCTTTTTAGTATTGCCGGATGCAGTACTAAATCAGATACAATTACGATTGGCGGAAAAGATTTTGCTGAATCCAAGATTCTTTCCAATATGATGAAACTATTAATTGAAAATAACACGGATGTAAAGGTTAAATTAAAGACCGGGCTTGCGGCCAATATCACTTGGGAGGCCTTAAAAAAAGGAGATATTGATGGCTATGTAGAGTATACAGGTACAGGACTCATTAATATTTTAAAACAAGCGCCTGTAACCGATTCAAAACAAGCCTATAACATCGTAGCGAAAGAATTTCCTAAACAGTACGAAATTAAATGGCTAAAGCCGCTGGGATTTAATAATACGTACGTCGTGACAATGCGTAAAGACCAGGCTGACCAATTGGGTATCAAGACAGTTTCCGATTTAGCAGCGAAATCAGATCAATTAATATTTGGTACGGGCCAAGAATGGCTTGGACGCAAGGATGGCTTCCCTGCTTTTGAAAATACGTATCATGTATCCTTTAAAAAGGTTGTCACCATGGATTATGGATTATGGTATCCTTCCATTTTAAATAAAAAAGTGGACGTGATTATCCCTTACTCAACAGATGGGATGATTGCTAAATATGATTTAGTTCTGCTTAAAGATGATAAGCATTTATTCCCTCCTTACGATGCAGTACCGATTTTTAAAGAGAAAGTGCTTAAAGATCATCCTGGATTGGAAAAGGCAGTCAATGAATTAGCCGGCAAAATTAATGAAAAAGAAATGCAGAAATTGAATGCAAAGGTTGATATCGATAAGGAAGATCCGGCAAAAGTAGCACAAGATTGGTTAAAAGCAAAAGGTCTTATTAAATAAGAACGGCCAATAAGAAGATAGGCATTTGCCTATCTTCTTTGATATTATTGGGATCTCAATACTAGCCGATGGAGCTTGCATTATTTATTTGATTGACTCCATTCCATCCATCCGCCATCATATACACTAATATTTGGCCATCCCAACAGATGCGCAATAAAGAATGCTTCGCTGGCTCTCCATCCGGTACCACAATAAAAAATAACTTTTTTCTCTGAGGTAATTCCTGACTCTCCCCACAAGTTTTCAATTATGTCAAGGTCTTTGAGAACTCCATTTTCCTCATAATCTTCCATGTGGTGGGGATCAGAACCAGCATAGCCCCATACCGAATTGGGGATACGGCCCTTCTCTTTCATATAAGCATAACCAGCAGTTTTACCAGAAAATTCATTCCAAGAACGAACATCAACCACAATGGTGTTTTGATCTTGAATATATTTTTCAAGATCATTCATTGTCGAAAGATAGTTTGCTTTTGGTAGAAAAAGTTTAAAATTATCCTGGCATTCTTGTAAATTTGAAGGATGCTCTTCTATGCTATAACCAAGAGCTTTCCAAGCATCGATTCCTCCATTAAGTAAACGAACATCTTCTATACCTGCATACATGAATGCCCATGCTGCTCGAGCAGCGGCCATTATTTTTTTTCCGTAAACAATAACGGTTGTTTCATAACTTATTCCCAATTCATTTATAACCTTTTCTAATTGTTCGTTGGAAACAAGATTCCATAAAGGCCCATCTTCTATCGAATTTATATCTAAATACAGTGAACCTGGAATAAATCCATCCCTATATTCAGACTGTTGACCAAACTCAACAAAGACCATAATTAACTTTTGGTTAGATTGATATTTAGGATCATTGATAAGTTCCTTAAGCTCCACTGGTGAAAGTATCTTATGTTGATTTTTATATGGCATGTAAAACTCACCTCTGAATAGTAGCTTGATCGCTATACGATAAAAGCAGGCTTTTCTAAATTAAACTAACAAAACCCTTTAAACAATCATATCCAAACGTATAAAACGGTGCAAATTTATTAATCAGAAATCACTGCCATGGGGCTGCCCTTGGCCAAAAACACAAGGCAGCAGAGGATCTATTCTTGAGTCAATCCACCATAAGCACGCCTATACAATCATTAGAAAAATCCTTGAATATGAAACTGTTTGATCGGGTCGGGCCTGGGTCCGTGAGGGTTCGCTTTTTTTAGTTGGGTAGGAAGCAGAATAATGAAGAAGAGGATGGAAAAAATTCTAGTTGAAGAAAGCTGTTTTTGGTCACGAAATAAGCGGAGAAATTTCTCTTAATTTGGAAATCGCACTGAAAATACCTTAAATAGACGGAAGGATTCCGACTATTGATTCAAAATGGATAATTTTGCTTTGCTTAATCGGAAAACCTCCGCTTATATCCCCCGAACCGAGCTTTATTCTGCTGTCTAACCGGAAAATCTCCGCTTATTAGCAAAACTAAAGCAGCCCGCAATCGCCTCACATAACCCCTAAATCCTCTTCATCGGAGTCGATTTTGAACAATATTAACGGTTCCTTTTCGTCGACAAATAGATCTTCAAACACATCGTTTTGAACATTAAATGGTTCTCCTCAGAGTATGAAGCTTGTTGAAACAAGATTTATCGTGAGAAGTCAGCAGAAGCCATAGTACGGAGATGTTCTAGACATCGGTAGAATCGCTATTTTTGCTAAAGATCAGGTTCCTGTTTAACAAGAGATATTTTGCATGTTTCAAGTGCCTAAATTGTCACCCGGCAGTCACCGTAGAGTCATTTTATGCAGATATACTGAAGGCAACATAAAAGTCTAGTCACTTTTTAGAAAGGAGAACATATTAGATAAATGGATAAACGAAGAAATCACGCTAGAAAGAGAACGGTAAAAAAGCTATCACTGATAATCGTCTTTCTTATTATTTTTGCAATATGCGGATCGATATTTAGTGGAAGAACGGTCCCATTCATTTAAAATTAATGGAACTATTGGAAGATGGACGGTTTCATGTTTTTGAAAAGAATCTTTTATCTGTGCCCTTGATAAAACAAAAGCCAAAACATCAGAAAGCTGCTTAAAACTTTAAATGAAGAAGGAAAAACCATTATATTAACAGCCATAATAATGAGGATATAGAGATTCTCTGCCAGCATGTGTTTAGAATTCGAAATTATAATTTAGAGCAACTTAAATAATCGAAAAATATTGCTTTTGATCAAGTACCGTTTAAACAGCCACCCCCAATAATCAAGATAATGGAAAGGTTATATGATTAAAATTAAATTAGATGAGCGAAGTAGAATCCCGAAATACGAGCAGCTAGTTGAAGAAATAAAAGATTTGATTTTTAGTAAAGTAATAAAATCGGATGAGAAAATGCCGTCAATTAGAGCGCTATCAAAGGAAATTATGATTAACCCGAATACAGTACAAAAATCATAATCTCAACTTGAAAATCAAGGATATTTATATTCTATAAAAGGAAAAGGTTATTATTTTTCACCTATTGATATAATTCCAATAGAACAAAGAATGGAGAATGAGTTAAAACCACAGATTTAATTCATAAGTCTGATAAAAATAAATAGGAAATTTTTACCTTATAATCCATATTTTTAATCTGTAAACTAATACGTAGTTGATAAGATCATTTTTTAGGGAGAAAAAGGAAAAAAATGAATTTATCCCTCAAGGATCTATAAGAGCTGTTTCTGTTTATTTTATGCTCTTCAATGCTTTTTTCATTTTCGCCACAGTCTAAGACCAAAAAGCATCATCCCCCTAACACGTTTCATATTAACGGTTGGGGAGCGAAACGGGATTCATTCATTGGTTTACAGGCAGAAAATATATTGTGTCAAAGATTCATTTATTTTCGGTAAATTTAAAAAGACAAGAAACTTAAATATTAGGTGTCTTTCTGATTTGATATATTTTCGGAAAATTCGGTCTATATATTGTTTAGGATATATTACCATCATTTACTTGTGATAGGTACCACCTAGTCGCTAATAGAAAAATAACACTTGTAAAGGAGGCGATTTAATGACATTATCTCAAGGATTTTGACAATATATATTTGGATGGGAACCATTATTTCGTATGTCTCGATCATTAAACCAAATAAGTTTTATTAGTATCCAGCATAGTAAATGCATGCAGCTTCTCTCAATATCGTTATATTTTTATAGGTTAAATTAATATTTTTATAGAGGAGATTTTTATTTTGAAGAATAAAATAAAAAGTATGCTGAGTATTTTATTGAGCTTTGCAATTGTTTTCGGCGGAATTGGGCAAACAGTGGTGGCTAAGGGTATTAACGATGCTAATCAAGGCCAACAAAAGAATTCTAGTGAGGAAAATGTAAAACAGTGGTTAAGTGAATATGAATTCTATGAAGATACCAGAGATGGAAAAATCTATGATAAGGTGGCAATAAATGAATTAAAGCGTTTCACAAAAGTAATAAAAGATACGAATGCTAAGTTTGATTCAAATGCACTAAGAGGAGAATTTGATAAAACCGGTGACTTAAAGCAAACAGGTATGAATGACCTTGATAGGTTTGAACAATTGATTAACCAATATGAACAAGCAGTTCAAGAGGAGTATATAAAAGAAGTGGTTCTTAAAAGTGATCTGCTCTTGGAAATCAAACATAGTTTAACAGTATATCTATGGGGGTATATCTCAAAAAACGATTTTAATAAACCAACTGAAGTATTACTTGCGGATATACTCTTTAATTTTTATTTATCGGATAAAATTGTCAATAAAAATGCGATTGGCATCTTAAAGGATATCGCCGATCAATCAGATGACCAAGGAAATAGAATAAAAGCTCATTTGAATAACGCAGTAAAAATGACTGAAAAAGGGAATGAGTTTCTAGAAAAGGATCTAGCTATCCCTGCAGCAAAATCCTATCAAAATGCATATAAACAAGCGTTATTCGGACTTGAAAAAGCAGGCTATTCATTTAACACAGAATTCTTTGATTCTACCTCTGACACGGATGGTGACACGATAACAGATGGAATAGAATTCCTAGAGGGAATGAATCCATTTAAAAAGGATACAGATGGTGATGGATTAAAGGACAATATTGAATATGAAGTTAAATCATTTATTTCCCCGACAAAATATGATACAGATGGTAATGGCATAAGTGATGCAGATGAAGATATCGATAAAGACGGCCTGAGTAATAAAGACGAGCAAGCTAATCAAACAAATTTGATGAAAGGAGATTCAGACCAAGATGGTTTAACGGACGGATTTGAAGTACATCAGTTTAAATCATTACCTACTAAGTATGATACAGATGGCGATGGATTAAGTGATGGAGATGAATATGCGTTAAAGACAAATCCGAATGCTGCAGACAGTGACAATGACGGAATCGAGGATTCACAAAAACTCTATAAACAATCGATTAGTAAATCATTGATTCAGCCTGATAAATCAGAAATTAAAAGCGTAGAAGTTGAGTTTAGTGCAAAGGGTAATATTAATAATACCACTAGAATTAGCAGCACAAACAACGTTAAAACAACTAATTTACACGGTATTATTGGTTCTCCTGTAAGCATCACAACCAAATCAGAATTTGAGAAAGCAAGTATTACGTTTACTTATGATGAAGCGAAGCTAGGAGACACAGCGGAAAATGATTTAGGCATCATTTGGTACAATGAAGAGAAGGAAATGTATGAAGGCCTTAACGCTGTGTTAGATGCAAGTAAAAATACAATAAGTGTGGAAGCTGATCACTTTGGCGAATTTCTGGTGGTTGATAAGAAAAAATGGCTGGAGCTTTGGAGCAGGGAAATAGACTACTCAAGGACGCATGGAAAGAATGATCAAGCTGCAAGCAATGATAAGTTGAATGAGTTTGTCGCTAGCGATGATCCAGGTGATGGAGGGATCGATACAACAGATTCCGATGGGGATGGCCTATACGATATCTATGAAATTAACGGAATGAAAACACCATACGGTATCATCTACTCAGATCCTAACAAGAAAGATACTGATGGAGATGGATTAACCGATGGGGAAGAAATGGGTCCGTTCAAATCATTCACGGCAACCATTTTTGGCGTTACGATTCATTTTGAAGGTTTCTTTCCAACGAGTTTTCCTGACCGAAAAGATAGTGACGGAGATGGAAAGTTAGATAATGTGGATTCAAGACCGTTGGACGCTAATTTTTCCGATACAGTCATTTTCCAATCAGCTCGGCCAGAAGGCTATGATGCAAATGGAAATGTAGCGAATGATATGAAAACAAATGATTACACAGAAGATGAAATCAAAGACCTTAGCTGGATGTTCAGACTCCAATTACTTGAATCTTCTTTCCCAAATATTCTCTTTTATGAGTTCGAGGATATGTCAACAAGCTTGTTTGCCATGGGAGATATGGAAGATGTAATTTTAGATATGATCAATCATTTTAGAGATGGAACTGGAACAGAGTACAGAAACCAGACTTTAACAAAAGAAGCAAGTGAGCATGAAACAACGAAAGCTTATGTTGAATTTGTCAAAACGGCCTTAGTGGATGAGCTAAAGAAAAATGGAGGTAATTTGGCAGCACTTCAGTTTGATAAAAGTACAAAGGAAACTAATCAATTTTATCAATATATACAGGATAAAGCTAGTTACCCGACGTTTAGCACTTGGAGTGATCGAATAGGCGGACTTACCATTACAGTAAATGATACTTGGGGAAATACGGTATCCGTAAAAGATTTTTCAGTAGAGAAGAATCACTTTAAAGGAGTCATGCATGTTCGTTTATATGATCATTTTGGGTTGGATCAGCCAGATGTAGAGAAGGTGTATAAGAACTTAGCAGGATTCCGCTCCTGGTTTGTCCTACAGCATTATGATGAATATAATAGTAAATATAAGCCCTTTGTTACTGTAATGGAAATGGATATACCATTTGAAGGAGATTTGAGTGATTAAAGTTAATGTAAAAATAATCGTTTTGATGATTTGTATACTCTTCATTTCACTAAACTTAATGGGATGTACCAAGAATGAGGAATCAAGCGGGGAAACAAAGATTTTCGAAATTGCCAATACAGAAGAGGTCATTGGTAAAAAGGATGAAGGAGTGGTGACTCTTAGAAAGCATTATATGATTCTAAATCCACCAAAAGATTTAATAGAATTGAAAGAATTAGTTGAAAAATACAGTAAGGATCATCCAGTTGAAGGAGAAATGAAAGTAATAGAAGGAAAAAACAGGACTTTTTATATGTCCTTCTATAGGGAAAGTGACGATTTGCCGAGAGACTGGCAGCCTGATGAAGGTTACATGAATACAGATCGGATAGAACACCATAAGGCTAATCTAATTGCATCTATAATTTGGTCTGATGCTGAACCACAAAAAGAATACAATGTTTATGGTGAAAGTAAAGAAGGAAAAATTAAGCGGATGCGTTTTATTGAGGATCAGCTTGTTGAGTGATACACTATCATACACTAAAAAATAAAGAAATGGAAATTGTTAGAAACTACAACAGGAACACTACATGATAGACTAGGGATCACTATGAATGTTTCCCATAGTGGCCCTCATTACTCGAATCGTTTCCATACCCTATTAAAACTTTAATATTCCCTAATACCAGCTAATATAATTTTTTCTTTGTTCCGTTAAAGGGCGTGTTGAAGTTCATTAGTCTAATTCCTTGGAAAAAATGCAGAGGAATTAGACTTTTTTTATCTCTCTATATCCCTAACGTTGTAAATCCATACTTTTTTTACATTACACCATTGGTAAACACGTTGGCCCCAAGTGGTGAATCTTGTGGCAATCGGCGGGAAAAAACATGGCAGAGTGGTACATTCCTATGGCCGTAATCACACTAGATTACTTATCTAGTGTTTATTTTATTTAACGGATCAAGTGGAATACTAAAGTTGCTTTCATTAGGATAAAAGCTTAGATTGTAAGTAGGAATTGGGGATTTATATGGAAAAATCAAAAAATAATCAAATTAAAATAACTGCTGGCTTGGTGGCTGTATATTTATTTGTATTAACATGGATGATCCTCTTTAAAATGCATTTTTCATTTCAAGACTTGCGTCATTTCACGGATTTTAGGGGAATCAACTTAATCCCTTTTGCTGGTTCAGTTAGTAAAAACGATCAAATAGATACAACTGCCATAGTAGTCATCAAAACTGAGATAAAGCATAACGGCTCAACCGAAAACACTCCAAAAGTATCTATTAAAATAAAGTCGCAATTGTTAAACTATTAACAACATCACGGGTTGGCTTCAATTTAATCCTATAGGAGGGAAGAAAATGGAGCGAAAAGTACAAGTGATTCCGTTTCAAGTGGTAGAACAAGTAGAAAAAGTCAACGAAATTCCCAAAGGGATCGAAATGATCCAAGCGCCGAAAACCTGGAACCAAACAAAGGGAGAAGGAATAACAATTGCCATTTTGGACACCGGCTGTGATTTAACCCATCCGGACTTAAAAGAACGAATTGCCGGCGGAAGAAACTTCACGAATGATGATAACGGAAACCCTGATGTCTATCGGGATTACAATGGACATGGCACCCATGTTGCCGGGACAATTGCCGCTATACAAAATAATAGCGGGGTTGTAGGTGCAGCTCCTGAAGCAAATCTACTTATTATCAAGGTACTGGACAAGAATGGTTCAGGACAATATGAATGGATTATTAATGGGATTTATTATGCCATCGAACAAAAGGCAGATATTATCTCCATGTCGCTTGGCGGCCCGGAGGATGTCCCTGAACTGCATGAAGCGATACAAGAAGCGGTTGCCAATAACATTCTTGTGGTTTGTGCCGCAGGAAACGGGGGTGACGGCAATGCTTCAACAGATGAATTCGATTATCCGGGTTCATATAATGAAGTAATTAGCGTGGGGGCCGTTGATTTGGCGAGAAGCCCTTCAAGGTTCTCCAATTCAAATAATGAAGTAGACTTAGTGGCTCCCGGGGAGAAAATTCTATCAACCTATTTAAATGGAAAATATGCCGTTTTAAGCGGAACTTCAATGGCCACACCACATGTATCCGGAGCGATGGCGCTGGTAAAAAACCTTGCCAATAAAAGCTTTGAACGGAAGCTTACAGAGCTCGAACTTTATGCTCAATTAATTAAAAGAACGGTACCATTAGGAAATTCGCCAAAGCTTGAAGGCAATGGAATCGTCTATTTAACGGTAACCGACCAATTATCGGAAATCTTAAAAAATCAAGTCGTTCCTGAAGAAGTGAAATTATGAGAAACAGTCTCGAACTGTTGACGACAGAACGGGAGGCAGCAAAGTCAGCCTATTTGGAATACAGCAATAACCACAGCTACTATGAGGAACAAAAAGATATAGAAATCCAGCAAAACTATTATAAAAATACTTCACTTGAAAAAGACAGTATCCATCAATTAATAGAAACGACACACAGGAATAAGCTTAATTACGCTCCACATCGATATGTTTATCCATGGGTGGATCTTCATGAGAATGGCAAACTCAAAAGCATCTATTCAGGGAAGGAGATGGATCCTCTTACTGTTATTGAGGAGGATATTCATATTCTAGAAACCATATCAAGCGGCAGTATGACAAGTTTAGCTGATGAAATCACATTGAATTGTGAGCATGTCGTTCCACAGTCATGGTTTCATAAGCATGAGCCAATGAAGGGGGATTTGCACCATTTATTTGCCTGTGATCCTGCATGTAACAGCCGCCGAGGAAACAATCCTTATGATGATTTTCCCGACTATGTCCCGAAAAGCCATGCTTTAGGATTGAAGGAAGGCTGCGGTATGGCCGATGAAGGGAAGTTTGAGCCTGAATATGGCAAGGGAATTGTTGCAAGAGCTACCTTTTATTTTTTAACCCGATATCCAGGGATCATAAGTAATAATCTTGTTAATCTGCAGGTATTAATGGATTGGCATATGCAGTTCCCCGTGTCTCTTTACGAAAAACACCGGAACTTGGCTATCTTTGAGCTGCAAGGGAACCGGAATCCGTTCATTGATTTTCCGGAAATGGCGGAACAATGGATTAGGAAATAAATAATGTCTTCAGGTGAATTTTTCTCTGCCAGCTGTATTTAAATAGTTCAAATAGGAAAAACAGCACGTTCATTCGTGCTGTTTTTCTTTTTAGGCATGATCTTTTGCCTCTTTTTTATGTTCTTTTGTGCTCTTATGACTCTTAGGATTGCCAAGTTTGGCAATCCTATTACCTCTGGTCCCTTTAACAATGGAACCATTTCGTTTAATGGTGCATGAACCAAAGGTTTTTTCTTGAACTGGTTCTTCCATAAATCCTTTTCTCCTAGTTTCCTATATTCTTTTTCCTTCTGATTTGCCGCAAAAATCGGCTATTCGTTCCTAATAAAATCATTTTCGATGTGTAGTAGGTAAATTCCTTCAAGTTTTCAGCAGTAAAGATATTATCTTTTAGTATAAATACACCTAAACCTAATTTCAAATTCCCGTAATTTCGAACCGTAATAAACTGTTTAATGGGACTTTCCCACAATTCCATTCTGCTATTGACCGCAGGTTCTTTTACCCGAACGTAAGGCATGTCTAATGAAGAGTTCAGCAGCTTTGCTACTCCGTCCATGTCAGCCGGTGGGTTTAAGTAAACTAGTTCGACGTCGTTGTCTTTTCCTTCGAAGTACCAAACAAATTCAATTTGCCGTTCTTTAAGACCGAAAATCCGCTGGATCTCTGTCTGATGACTAATCATGAAGATCGTCACTTTCTCGTCGATGACTCTAAGAGGAGAGTGCTGATCAAGTGCTGTCAATACATCCCCTAACTTGTCCTCAAGATTTAAATAGGAATCGTAATCATGAATGGTACAGGCAATCAGTGCGGAAGGCTTTTGAAAAATGACCTTTTTCACTATTAAAAAAGCATTTACGAAACCCACGGTAAATAAACCATATATAAAAATTAAAAGAATAAATTGTAAGGCCTGCAGTAAAGGGCTATTTTTTGTACGATACTTTAAAAAATCAGCAGTAAGGAGAATCGACATTTTTCTGTGGAGATCCTTCATTATTTCGGCGTCATTCGACATAAAGTAGAAAGAAAATAACGTGATTAATAGAAATAAAATTAAGCCAGGTACGCCAAATTTTTTAAACCTCTCTTTCCAAGCCAAATAAGCACCGCCCCCCTTATTTGGCTCATATTTTACAAAAGTAATTTTGATTTTACAAGATATTTTAGGAATTTTAGTTATTATTTACCAGTATTGATTGGTCTAGATCTTTTTAAAGTAGTACAGAATACCTTTACCCCATTGCTAAGGGTTTCCACACTCTCCCTTGAAAGTGTAACTTCGATGTCAATGTATAAAAGTCTTCTGATGTAGAAATATGTCATCCCACTACTCCTTTCCATTGGCAATATATATTGTTCATTTTCCCTACATAGAACAGATTATTCAAGTTGGGCTGCAGATTAATGGATACTCCTTGTATACACTCCAATAGTTGGCCCTCTAGTCTATACTAAGTTTGTGCCTGTCACTACCCACAACTACCCACAATTTGTCGAATTCTCCTCGACAAGATTCGGGTGGTGACACAGGCACACTCTTTCTTCGATAGTCGTTTATACTGTGAATATTGTGGAAGGTGTACCACTTATGCACGGAGAAAAATTAATTCAACATGGTGGAATAACTTTTGAAACTCAAGCTGCTTCAGGAGCTATGGAGTTTGAAGGGTTTGGGTATATTATTCTTCTTGCAAACAAAAATTACGCTTTCCAAACAAAATACAAAATAAGTTTTTGGGGTATTTATCCTTCAAATAGTTATAATTATCATAAGCAGCGGTTTCGATTGCGAAATCTAATATCGGAGTTCCTTACTTCAATCGGAACAATAGGCATTTTGGCATTAGCGTTGTTATTAATTATTGGTGTGATTAGGTACGGGAATTATGGCTAATAGATGAATTGAACCATCGGACATTATTAACAGAACGCGGAGTGACAACGATTGTAAATTATTGACGTGTTGAGGCGCTGTTCCTCTTGCTGTATGCGAGCACACAGAATATGGAGTGAATCCTGATACAAAATATCCGGCAATGATTATCATAATGAAGTAGTGAGCTCAATGGATTTTTCTGCATCTTGCCACTTTTTACAAAAAATGTTATGATTAAAAAGAATTATTTTTGTTCGGTGTAAAGGATTTGTAACTTTTCATCTTGATGATCACTGAGAGCAAGGATAGTATTACATTGTGTGTGTTTACACACTAGGAGGCAATACAAATGGAACAAGGTAAAGTAAAATGGTTTAATGGCGAAAAAGGCTTCGGATTCATCGAACGTGAAGGTGGAGAAGATGTATTCGTTCATTTCTCAGCGATTCAAGGCGAAGGTTACAAAACTTTAGAAGAAGGTCAAGCAGTGACTTTTGACGTGGAGAAAGGTCAACGTGGACCTCAAGCTTCAAACGTACGTAAAGTTGCTTAATTTTACAAAACAGGGAAGGCAGGCTCTTTTATGGGAGCCTGCTTTTCTTTTTTCCTGTGAAACAAAGAACCCCCCACTCGTAAAGGAGTAGGGGACATGAAAACAGTAAATCAAATGGTAAACCAAGTGTAGCATATAATTATGGATTATCCTAATTTAATGAGAGTGGCTTATAAAATGACTCTTATTTTTATAAGATCCTTAAAGGATATTTTCTGCTTCGATTCTAATCGACTATCAAAGTGATGATGTCCTAATTTCTTTTTAACTCTTTTAAAAACTCATTTAACTGCATCTTTTAACGCTTTACCTGGCTTGAAGGCAGGAACTTTTCCAGCAGCTATCTGAATTTCTTCTCCAGTTTGTGGGTTTCGCCCTGTACGCGCAGCCCGTTCACGAACCTCAAAGCTACCGAATCCAATCAATTGAACGTTGTCGCCATTTTTCAATGCTTCTGAAACGGTATTAAAAATGGCATCTACTGCTTTGGATGCTTCTTTTTGTGTAAGTTCTGCGGATGTAGCTACTTGATTAACTAATTCTGTTTTATTCATTTTTATAAACACTCCTTTATACAATCCGTATGGAACGTACCTTAGTTGTAACATAGCGTACATAAATTCACAACTGTAAGCCTTATTTTCTTTATTTATTGAACTTGGGTATTAACGTATGTATATTACCATTGCAACGGCTTTTTTGTATCATTTCATTTTTTGTTATCCTCATGTACCCAAGCATGGAACAAAAACCGGCATTCGCAAATTGATGCAAGAGAACCGTCCCCACGCATCCGATAAATGAATCTCCTAATATTAAATACAGATAATTATGAAAATTCTCTTTACCAGACAACTGTATCTTGTTAAAGTAAAAGAGACAGCATTATTTAGTGGTTAAGCTCTTTATTAACGTGATACAAATGCTAATTTCACTTTAATAGAAGTGAGAAAAAATGCACCCTATAACATTGGTTTTTACTATTCCAATTCATTTTCCGTTTGTTGTAAGCGTTGTCAAAATTAAATGGTAGTTGTTTTCCGCTTAGAAAGGGGGAGGGGAGCCTAAGATGGATCATACTATTCTTTTGAATCGCACTTGGGAGAGATTTGTGAAAGAAGATGTATTGGATTCGAGCAGAATTTCTAAACAAATTCTTGAATCTTGGTACAGATGTAAAGAGAGTAACGTAGATCCCTATTTAGTCAAAGGCAAGACAGTCTTGTTCGGTGACGAATATTTCAGTAAAGTATCAGAAAATGAAACGCTATTAAAAATAGCCACTCCTTATATTCAATCGTTATGGCGGTCCATCAAAGAAAAATCTAGAATTATTATGCTTACTGATGCTAACGGTTATGTTTTAAAGGTTATAAGAGATAGCATAATCGATCCGATCTGTAACCAATTAAACCTAATTGAGGGTGTAAAGTGGACCGAAAAGGAAGTCGGGACGAATGCAATTGGAACTGCACTGGCAATAGAGGAACCCATTCATGTCGTCGGGAAAGAACACTATTCACTCCTATCACAAAACTGGACTTGTTCAGCTGCACCGATTAAAAACTCACGTGGTGAGTTAATTGGGGTTCTGGATATATCTAAGAACCAGCCTTATTACGAATTCGATATTTATAGTCTCACTGTATCGACAGCATATGCCATTGAATCTGAGTGGAAACTGCAGGAGCAAAGAGATCGTATAGCTCTGGTAGAACTATTTCTACAGTTTAAACAAAAGGACAATGAACAAATGATGATCTCAGATATAAATGGTTATTTGGTTACCGCTAGTGATTCCATCATGAAAATCATTAGAGATGGTAATAACCCTCATGATTTTGAAGTGAAAAACCTGAAAGATTTTGGAATAAAAATTTTAACTAAGCAGCCTCTTTACTCAGGGGATCATCGATTAATTGGATTCAAACATTTTGTGAAGCATGTAAATGAGAATTCTAATCATTATTTTTCTGCAGTAGAAAACTTTACATTTATGGGGGAACAAGGAAATAGTATCGCTTTTGGAAAGATTCTATGTGAGATGAAAAAAGCGGCAAAATCCAATGTTACGGTCTCTATTTATGGAGAAAGCGGAACAGGGAAAGAAGTGGTGGCTAAGTCGATTCATGTAAATAGCGACAGAAAGGACAAGCCCTTTGTTGCCGTTAATTGTGGAGCTATTCCAAAGGAATTATTAGAAAGTGAATTATTTGGTTATGTAGAAGGTGCTTTTACAGGGGCTAGAAAAAAAGGGTACGAAGGAAAATTTGTTCAGGCCAATAGAGGAACCATATTTTTAGATGAAATTGGAGAAATGCCATATTCCATGCAGATAGCCTTATTAAGAGTCCTTCAAGAGAAAGAAGTGGTACCAATTGGTTCGGAAAAGCCTATACCTGTTGATGTAAGAATTATCACAGCGACCAATAAAAAATTAGAAGAACTAGTTAGGCGTGGTGAATTTAGACAAGATTTATATTATCGTATCCATGTATTTGATCTTAAAATACCGCCACTAAGTGAAAGGAAACAGGATATACCTGAGCTGGTGAAGTATTTTTTTAAGACTAAAAATATAAATCTTACTATCTCTTCAACTATTATGGATAAATTGACGGCGTATTCCTGGCCCGGGAATATCCGGGAATTATTTAATGTCTTGGAAAAAATGATGATCTTATCTGAAGGAAAATCTTTGAAGCTTTCACACTTGCCTTCTTATATTAAAGAAAGCAATGACAATCCCAGCACACCGATAGATCCTAGAGTAGAGTCAACAAAAAATTTAGAGGGGGGATTCTTTTCAAACAATCATAAGCTTCAAAAGGAAAAAATGATAAAAGCTCTACAGAGTACGAATGGCAATATAAGAGAAGCTGCCTCGTTAATTGGAATGCCTTTAAGTACGTTTTACCGTAAAATGAAAAAGTTTAATATCTAATGAAAAATATGTTTCATAGCAAAAGTCAATACAGATTGTTTTTGGTGATAAGACGATCCAAAAAGAAAAGGCCCAATCTGGCCCTTTTCTTTTTGTGTACAGAGTTAACACATGAATAGGGTAGCATATATATTTCGTGTATCGGTTTTTTAAAACAATAAAGGTATTGCCTATATTTTCACTTTAGCTATTTTGTGGTTCACTCTTGGCATAACCTCTTCTTGAAGTAACCTCATTGATTTCTTCCAAATATCGGGTGTCTCGCTATAATCATAGCCTGTTACGAGTAAGGCCCCAAATCCGCCAACCGTTTCATAAAGATTGACGATTTTGTTTGCTACAGTTTCTGGAGAGCCAACAAACCAATTGTGTTTGGCAACATATTCAGGAGTGATTTGTGATTCATCAACAGATTCTTCGTGCTTGAATACAGATACTGCACGAAGGCTTCGGAAAAGGGGAATCCAATACTCGCTATGCTGCCTTCCCATCATTGAATTTAGTGATCCTTCAATGGCTTCCTCATCCGTATCTGCTACAAACACATCACGTGTAATCCTCCAGTCAGATCTCGATGGAGTTCTGCCGCTTCTTTTTGCACCTTCCTCAACAGATTTCCAATGACCGGCTATATATTCATTGTTAGCTCCAAGACTCATTGGAATAAATCCTTTTTCACCAGCGGTTTTTAATGTTTCTGAACCAGGACTTAATCCGGTCACACCAATTGGCGGGTGTGGCTGTTGATAAGGATAAATATGGTAGCTTGCAAATGGATTGCCTTCAATTTTATTTGCCTTCCAGTAAGCTCCTTCAAATTGGAAAGGCTCTTTCTCATTCCAAAGTTTCAGCATGATTTCTAAAGCTTCTGACATCATGGTTCGATTCTCGCCAATTGCAGCATCAACACCAAAGGTTTCACTATCTGTCAGCAGGCCTCCCGCTCCAACTCCCAGCATTAAACGTCCTTGTGAGAGATGATCAAGATACGCCACTCTATGAGCGAGCTCAACAGGATGATGGTATGGCAGTAAATGAGCGCCTGGTGCAAGTTTAATCTGCTTAGTTGACGTTAAAGCCTGAGCAATCATTAAATCCGGAGCTGGAATAGGTTCCCATGGTGCAGTAAAATGCTCTCCGATCCAAGCCTCTTGATATCCAAGCGTATCAGCATACTGAATCATCTCTAAATCCCATTGCGTTGCATCATATAAACTTCTTTCCGGTGGGTGTGAGGGCATTAAAAATAAACCTAATTCCATACATTCATCTCCTTTTTAAATACATGTACACTTATTCATAGTGCAAATTTCGTGCCAACTTAAAAAAAGTAGAAATGTGCTGATCCTATCCATATTTTCAAAAATTCAGCCGTAATATTATGGCTAGAAATTTCTCATTTTTCTCATCGCAGTCATTAAATCTCAAATTCTATTCTATTTCTCAGCTTCTCACTTTTCTCACTTTTCTCAAGATGCGTGGGAAGATGCGTGGGGACGGTTCTTGTGCATCATTTCAGTCGTTTTCGGCCCATGCCCCCCACATCATTGGAACCTGAAACGATTCTGCAAAATGAGGCAAGAGAACCGTCCCCATGCATCACGAAAAATTGACTCTAATGAAAAATCAAATTAACATAAACTAAAAGTTAAAGACTGATAGGATGAAAAAGGTTGGAATTGTTGGCGGTATCGGACCAGAAGCGACAGTGTTAATGCTTTTTTCTTTTTCAAGTAAGGAACTTAGTTGAACAAGGCAAATTACCTAATGGGAGCATAGACCAAGGAGGATTAATACTTTCTTTGTTTAATCTTCTTATTAAACTTTAAGGAGTAAGGTGTGTGGCAATATCATTTTTAAATCAGAAAAATTACGGAAGGGGGCGTTCATGAACTTTAATTCTCCACAAATTAATCTATATGTTGATAATTTAGAGAAATCAAAAGGATTTTATCAGAACCTGGGCTTTGCACAAACCTTTGTAGCAGAAATTGATGGTAAGCCAGTACATTATGAATTAATATTGGATGGTTTCAAGTTAGGAATAGCCTCTAAAGAATCTGCAAAAGAAATTCACGGGTTAAACCCTGGTCAAAATATGGGTTGCGAAATTGCTGTATGGACAGAAGACACTGATTCAGCCATCCAGTATTTAATTGAAAATGGTGCTACTATGTTATCTCATCCTCATAATTTTTTAAATGATCTAAGGTCGGGTTGGGTACAAGACCCTGATGGAAACCCTATACAAATCGTTTGTAAAAGAAAAAAATAAGTAAAAGGGTGCTTTAGTAGATTAACAATGTAGAGCCCGAAAAAAAAGTGATGGATCAAGACCATCACTTTTTTTGTTATGTAGTATAATTGTACTTATTTACCTGCTACAGCATCCTTTAATTGCTTTCCAGGCTTAAATGCAGGTATTTTTCCACCTTGGATTTCAATTTCCTCTCCAGTTTGTGGGTTTCGTCCTTTACGAGCAGCACGTTCACGAACTTCGAAGTTACCGAAACCAATTAATTGGACTTTATCTCCATTTTTTAATGCTTGCGAAATAGAATTGAAAATTGCATCTACAGCTTTACTAGCATCTTTCTGTGTTAGTTCGGAAGTTTGAGCCACTTGACTCACAAGATCTGTTTTATTCATTGATAACACTCCTTTAAAATACACTGAACCCTTAATGGGCGTACATCATTTTTACCATATCGTACATAAGTTCGCAAGATATAAATATTTTGTATCTTGTTACTTTTTGCTAGAACAATACTTTAACTAACGTGGCAGGTTAGTAAAAATTTAAAAAATGGCGGTTTCTGTGGTTATTGAATATCCACAGAAAAGCCGCCTATTATTTTGATGACTTATAATAATGATTAAACGAAGAAACTTTTTAATTGTTTGTTTGCTCGACGTATTTTTTAAAATTATTTAATATCGCCTGCCACCCTTGTTGTTGTAACTCAATTGAATTCGTAGTCTCGGCATCAAAAATTTCAATTACTTCGGTTTCGTTTCCTCGGTTGTTAAAGGTGATTTTAACTTTTCTTCCATCGTCCATTGTATAAGCAATTAACTTATGTAGTTTTATTTCATCATAAACTCCTCCAAAATCGAAACCAAAACTACCATCTTTGGCTTCCATTCGGGAAATGAATTTCCCGCCCTCTCTTAAATCATTTTCAGCAAAAGGGGAGTGCCATTCATCTGAAGCAAAGTTCCATTTTGTCATATGAGTTGGTTCTGTCCAATATTCCCATACCTTTTCAACGGGTGCTTGAACAGTGGTTTCTACTATAATTTCCTTAAATGCTTCCATTGTTATCTGCCTCCTTTTAAAATAAATAATTTAAGCGATTTGTTTCTAAAAGTTACCTTGTTATATTATAATATATTTTGAAAAAAAAATCTATTCTGACAATTAGTTAATGGATGGGTAAGATTTATATGTTCATTGTGAAGAAATGTGCTTAAACTAAAGGGTGCGATTGTTCAACAAGGGTAGTCGCTTTTTTGCTACCGGAACAAGTTAAGGAATAATAATAAAATAAGGAGTTGAATAAGTCTTGGTAATTTACGCAGAAGCCCTACGTACAATTTCCATAGTAATACTTATGATTTGTTCTTCTTTCTATCTTCGGCATTTGGTAAAAACCAAAAAACAAAGGAAACTTTCAGCCTTTGAATTTATAATGTGTACAACCATTCAGATAGCATATATCTTCTTTGCAATTAGTTTATTGATTTCTATATTCGTTAAGTGATGGGAAAGGATAGAAAAGTTTGTGAAGAATTACACTTAAACTAACAGACAGAATACTTCTAATATGTGTTAATATAAAAATTGATTTTTCTTTGTTCAACTTCAGAAGGGGCATGCATTGGTTGCTTTGGAAACTGAAGATTGGAGGGCGTTATTAAAATGGCTAAATTGATCTACCCTATTAACATATCTTTGGACGGTTACATGGAGGACGAGCGTGGCAATATCGAGTGGACGATCTCCGATGACGAGGTGTTTGCGTTCTGGACTGACTTCCATCGCCCTATTGGCACCTACCTATACGGGCGTCGAATGTACGAGTCGATGGTGTACTGGGAAACGGCGAGCGCCAAAAAAGGCGATCAACCGGAGGTAATGCGGGAATTCGCGCAGATCTGGCGAGCTACTGAGAAGATCGTGTATTCCCGGACGCTTCAGGCGGTTTCAAGCGCCAGGACTAGGATCGAGCGCGAATTCGATCTTGATGCGATTCGGAGGCTGAAAGAGTCTTCAGAAGCCGACATTACGATTGGCGGCCCCGAGCTTGCTGGGCAGGTGATGAGTGCGGGACTGATCGATGAGTGTCATCTGCTTGTTAATCCGATCGTCTTGGGTGGAGGTAAGCGAGCATTGACGGACAACCTCCGCATGCGGCTCGAGCTGATCGGTGAGCGTTGCTTACGAAGCGGCGTTGCTCATCTTCACTACCGCGTGATCGTCTGACCGCGACGCTAGAGTGAGATTCAGGAGATACGCTATCGAGCTTACTAAAATCAAGTGAAATTACGAAAGCCGGAAGTTATGAGCGTCTTCCATTCAACTATAGGGCAGTTTAATTTAAGTGTAATTATTCACAATCTGTATTATTAAATGTCCTTTTCTCCACACCAAAAGACTCCCACCACATGAAAAAGGAAATGAATTCATTATGAAATCATCCCCTAAAATAGTTTGAAACTGCTTATAGTGATATTACTCCTCAATGACTAGCTAAACGTTTTTCAAAATCCGCCTTAAACAACAGAATAGCATCAATATTTACAGCAAAATCGTGGTCACTGATATTAAAATTAGTTATAAATTCGTCAGACCTCTCACGAACCATAATTGTCGGACGGATATTGTCTCCAATAGCGTCCTGAGTTACACCACTTCCATAAATATACCAGTTAGTTTCAGTAGGCTTATTTGCTGCATTTTTAGATAAATCATTTTTTATTATATCGCATAAATTAGCCATAAAATCTTCATTAAGATTCATGTTTTTTCCAAATTCACCATCAACAGTTATATCAGCATCTCCGTACCAAATATTCCTGCTTGTTCGCTTTCCGTCTTTTGAAGTGTAAGTTTCATCAAACAAAATCTTCATTTTCATTACCACCCCGTTAAAGTACAATTTCTTCACACTATTATACACCAATTAGAAATTGCAAAATAGCTTGCTGTTAGTCTCACTAAGCTTGTAAGAGTTAGGCAAGCTAACTTCATAGTAAGGTTCCTCCTAAAGTTGTGAGTTGGAGTGGTGTCTATACTCATATCTTACTGAGTAGCCCTATTTTTTCAAAATCGAAAAATAACGATCTACAGGAATGCTAAAGTGCAGGTTATTTCAATAAAAAGTTAAAAGTAAATAAAAATATGTTAAAATTTAGAAAAAGGTGTGGTTTAAATAGAGGTTATATTACTTTTAATAATCGTGATTGCCTTATGCCTAACAAACTTCATCGCTTTCAAAATTTCTGGAAAAAACAAAAAGAAAAGAATTTGGGCTGGAATAATTATCTTGCTTTTAACTCCTTTAGTCTTCTTTGTTACAGGGATAAGTGTAAGTCCGTTCGACCCAGGTGGATTCGGAACTGGAATGTTAATGGTATCATATAGTTTTTTATTTGCTGTAAACGGTATTATCATCATCCTAATTGGTATATTTACAAAAAAGTCTCTAATCAGCTAATTAGGGGAAAATAATAAGTTATTTTCATCAATAACAGGTGCGTTCCAAGTAGGAATTACGCACTTTTTTGTAGGATTTTTTCAAGGTAAAAGCTGATTGTGAAAAAGTGTAGTTAAACTAATGGGTGCATTACTTGAAGATCCGGCTGCTAATGGCAGCCTTTTTGTTTATTCAACTATAGGATGCAGTTTAGTTTAAGTTGCATAGATTGATCATTTGAACAAAAAAATGAGATTTTAACCCATATATTGAATTCCCCAAATTCTCATAGATGCAATAATAGGAGATAACTTTTCACCTTGTTCAGTAAGAGAATATTCCACCTTCTTTGGTATTGTATTTTCTACTTTGCGCTTCACAATTCCATCTGCTTCGAGTTCCCTTAGTTGTAACGTCAACATCCTTTGTGAAATACCTGGTATTAATCTTTTAAGTTCATTAAACCTGACAGAATTATTAGATAGGATATCGATTATAATTCCTTTCCATTTTCCACCTATAATGTGTAAAGTCATTTCTATAGGACAAGCCTTTTTTACTTCTGTACTACAGGCTCCAAACCCATTTAAACGGTTACCCAATTTAGTCACCTCATTTAAGTTACAAAAATGTGCGTAATTACATTACTAACTATTTTTTAATATAGTAAGTTTATCAGATATTCTAAACCAGTCTAAAGGAAGTGCTTTTACATGAACCTGATTCAACTATCTCAACATGTATTTAAATGTGAATTTGAAATCGATGTACCCATCCATATTCCAGTTAACATTTGGTTCATTAAGGATAACGATGATGTTTATCTCATTGATACAGGTATAGAAAAATTAGTAGATGATCAAATGAAGGCAGCCTTAGCAATAGGAAATCCAAAAGCCATTTTACTTACCCATGGTCACAGTGATCATATACGAGGTGCTGCAAAGTGGTTAGAGAACTTTAACATTCCCATTTATGCACATCATAAGGAACTGATTTATATCAATGGAGAAGCCCCCTATCCGAACAAAAATATTCTTGAAAAAACAGGTGTAGCAAATATTGTTCAACCATTAACAGAGCAAACACTTCAACACTTGCCTGTACAATACTATTTAACACCCGGGCATTCTCCAGGGCATGTCGTCTACCATCACGAACTTGATAACATCCTATTATCAGGGGACCTTTTTATCACAAGTAAAGATGATTTACATCCACCCATTAGAAAATTTAGCGTTGATATGAATGAGAACATAGATAGTGGAGCAATAATAGATGAAATCAAGCCAACTCTAATCAGCTCTTCTCATGGACAAGATCTTCTCTACAATAAAGATTTATATAAAAAATATGTATTAAGGTATAGAGACTAAAGAAGAGTCACAGATAATTCAAAAATAAAACAATCAAACGGTAAGTGTAACCCAAGTAGGGAATTAAACACTACCGAACTAGGAATTCTTCAAATACCGAATCAATCAATTGTGTTTTTGAAAAACAAGAACTCTTTTTTCTGTTGCATTAATATTTAAAGGTATATTTTTTAATTAAAGATTTATTAAGTTTGGAATAAAAATACTTAAAGTAATGGGTGCTAGAGTTTAAGAAGGATCGTAAATGCTGCGGTTCTTTTCCTTATTGTAGTAACGGGGCAGGATGGTTGAAGAAGGAGTTTCTTTAAACTTAGAAGAATTTGTATTTAAAAATATGTCTAGGAGCTTGTGAATTATATGGAATCCATTAGTAAAAGCGAAGTGAAGCTACGAGATATCACTGAGGAAGATCTTCCTATTTTTTTCGAACAACAACTTGATTCAACGGCGAACTATATGGCTGCATTTACAGCTAAAGACCCCACTGATAAGGACGCATTTTTTGAACATTGGACAAAAATTATCGCTGACGAGACCATCATAATAAAGACCATATTATTCAATGGAATTGTCACTGGACACGTCTCGAACTTTGAACAGTTTGGCGAACTCGAAGTAAGCTACTGGATTGGGAAGGAATATTGGGGTCAAGGTATTGCAACTAAAGCGTTGTCAGATTTTCTGGAGTATATTAAGGTAAGACCGCTCTATGCTCGTGCCGCTAAAGATAACCTAGCCTCTCTCAGAGTATTGGAAAAGTGTGGGTTTAAAATCATTTCTGAAGATAAGGGTTTTTCCAACGCAAGAGGCAAGGATGTTGAAGAATTTATTTTGAAGCTTGAAACTTATGATATGCAATTTAATACCGTAATCGAATGTAGGGTTCTTGACTAGAAACCTTCTGTTGTTTAACTTACGGAGCAGTTTACTTTAAAATATGTGTTCTTAGTAGCAGAGATTATTATTATAGGTACCATTAAATGATAGGGAGGAATGAAAATTAAACATTATAAAGGAAATATTAAATGGCTATTTTATCGCTTGGAATGAAGGATTCATTAGCAAGAATGGTGATGGAATTAGAGCTTATATGTCAAAGAGTTTTGTAGGATATTGGGCTCATTCAAATATAGATAAACCTGAACCGTACTATTATGACTATGACCTCAATAGTGTATTGAGACAAATGGACAATGCTGAAAAAAGTTTTGAAGTTGTTTCAATCACTGAACGTAAAAATGGAGAAGAATATTTAATTTTAGGAAGAGAAACTAACTTAATAAATAGTAAACCTTTTACTGCTCAATGTATGTTTGTATGGAGAAATGAAGATAATGAGTGGAAATTATTGAGAGAATATATTGAGTTGGAAAGGTAGATTCTTCTTTCACTAACAGGGGCGTTGATCCAAGAAGGATTAACGCTTCTTTTTATTGAACTTTATTGAACGGGTGAGGTTTGTTTAAGAAGAAACTCTATTAAAAGATTATAGAATAAATTTAAAACTTAAAAAAGGATAAATTCATTAATTATAGAATACTTTTAGAGAATATTCCTGAAAGCAGAGAGTGGAACGCGTAACACTTCAATCAGAAGGAGAAACATTAATGGATAATGAATTATTAAAAAGTATTAGGAAGTCGGATCATTTACCAATCATTCTAGTGCCTGGATTCTGGCTAGGTGCGTGGGCTTGGGAAGAAGTTGCAGGAATTCTCCGTTCAAGTGGTTATAATGTTAGTTCTCTAACTCTTCCTGGCCTTGAATCAGTAAACGTAGACCGTTCCACCATTACACTATCTGATCATGTTGACTCCATTTGCGAAGCTGTGAAGGCAGCCAAGGAACCTGTGGTACTTGTTGTACACAGTGCAGCAGCGATCTCTGGATACGCGGTGAGTGATCGCATCCCTGAACAAATTGCAGCTATGGTATATGTAGACACATTCCCTGCAAAAGATGCAATGAATCCGGAGTTCGACGCCAACGAGATGCCACTTCCTTCGTGGGAGGAACTAGATGAGGCAGACATCCGCGGGATGAGTGACGAACACCGCAACCTCTTGAAACAACGGGCAATTCCCGTTCCGGGTAATGTTGTACGCGAGACACCTGTATTGGTTAACGATAGGCGGTTGGTTGTACCGAGTACAGTTGTTTGCACGTCTCACTCATCTGATGAATTGAAATCAGTTGTTAGAGAAGGCTATACGTGGATAAGAGGTCTTTCGGAACTTCAAGATGTCACATACATTGATCTAGCAACACATCACTGGCCAATGTGGTCTCGTCCGAAAGAGCTTGCAACCATAATAGGAAATGTTGCACAGCGTAAGCATTGAGGGCTTTTATAAAAAATATTTAGTAACATTTTATTTTGAAGCTATATTGAAAAATGACCTTAAAGTAAAGAAGGCGTTGATCCAAGTAGGATTGATGCCTTTTTTCGAAATGTTTTCTTGTGCTAAAGAGGCAGCATACCTGTAATAACTGAAATTCTAAAAAATTTGTGAAGAAATGTACTTAAACTAAAGGGTGCGTTACTTTAATATCCAGCTGCCATCATTGGTAGCTTTTTTGTTATTCAATTAGAGGGGCAGAATACTTCAATAAGGATTTTGGTTTTTTGTGGTAAAGTTAGAAAAGATTCAGTAAAAAATTTTGTTCAAAAAGGGGATATTACAATTGGGAAAAAGGAAATTATCAATTACAGTATTTATAATAAGTCTTTTTTCATCACTAATTTCGGTTAAATTATTTTGGAATTTAGGTATTTTTGTTGATGAGTATGGTTTAAGCCCTGATATTGTTAATGGAGGCGACTTTTGGCTTGCTATGGATTGGTTAAGATTATTATTACTGTTATTGCTGTGTGTAGTATCTGGTATTAGTATTTTTAGAGATAAACAAAATAAGTGAAATTAAGTAAATAAACATTGGGAAGAATTACACTTAAAGTAACGGGTGCAAGAGTTGAAGAACAGGGCTGTCGTTTCGGCAGCTTTTTCTTGTTGTGCTAATGGGGAAGGATAGTTCAATAACTTCGTATAAACATATAGTAAACCAAAAAGAGACATTATACCAACGCTGCCTCTTTTTATATGTTCATAAAGAAAAGGAAGAATTATTTAATGTCATCTGGTGAAATGATTCTATGTTTTAATTCTGAATTCATATCTAAAACACCTATTACAATTTGATTATCTTCCGTCACTGTTATGTATCTAAAATAATCATCATCAGAAATCAACAAATCAGTGTCATTCGACGTTTTCTCCATTTTAGCAAAGACATCTTCTGTGTATTCAAGGTGAAAAAAATCATCCAATCCTTTTGTTGAGCTACCTACCCAGGTATACAGAAATTCTTTTAGTGTGATTTGTTCAATTAACGATAAATGTTTCTTTAATTGTAATTTATTTACTGTTACGGTTTTCATCCTCTATCACTCCTCAACGAGTATCTATTGTATACATTGAGGTCCACCACATCAATGTTATTGGCGTAACAATCTGTTTACATTTAAGTTACTTTACTAACGGAGCAGGTTAATGGAAGGTGAGAAATTACTCCATTATATCGTAATCGACTCAAAAGGCTAAAAAAATAAGACTAGGATTGTAAACTAGTCTCAAGTAATAAGTCGTATATGTCTCTTTCCACAATTTCGTCTAACAACATTTTTAAAAAAGAAGCATTTATTTTTTGTTCATAGGCCCTTAAATAACTATCAATTAACTCTTCATTAGACAGTGTTTTAAATCGCATTACTATCTCCTTGTTATTCAATCCAATTTTATTACATAAATTTTCCACACTAACCTTTTAAAAAAGATTTCGAACAACATCTGCTTTATTATAGGGTAATTCTAGAAGTTTTTTAAATTTCTTTGTTAAATTAAAGAGAAGTCTACCCCTTTTTATTATTCCAAAAGCAACAATGTGAAATATTTGTACTTAAACTAACGGGGGCTTTAATACAATAAGGAACAAAATTAAAGAGCCTAAAATATGCAAGTTTTTATCCATTTCTTGCGTATTTTGGCTCTTTTTACATACAAAAAAGATACTGCCATTTATAGCATTTTTTAATACGAGATACCGGTGTTATTTTAATGCGTAAAGAAGGGACAAAAAACTTTTATTATATGAATGTACGTAAGAATTAGGTTTATTAAGAACGCTTGTGACGGATATTGATCAGTTCATGAAGACAATATAAAATGCCTCTTATCTTAGGGAATGACTTTTCTGGTGTCGTTGCAAAGGTTGGCGCAAAAGTGACTCGTTTTAAAGTTGGTGACGAAATATATGCACGTCCACGTAAGAGTAAAATCGGTACTTTTGCTGAATATATCGCAATTCATGAAGATGACATCGCCTTAAAACCTAAAAATTTGAGCTTTGAAGAAGCAGCATCGATCCCGTTGGTTGGGTTAACCTCCTATCAAGCCCTAACAGACATATTGCAATTACAAAAGGGGCAAAAGATTTTCATACAAGCTGGGGCTGGTGGTGTCGGTACCTTTGCTACTGTCGCTAATTTTTGATATGGATGGAACACTCTTTTGAACATTTACGGTCAATGTATAAATGGAATACAATAACGCCTATTGATAAATACTCAGTTAATGCAGATCATACATACTTATTTCCTTTTTTGGGATTTAGTTGATTTTCTTTTTGCAGCACTTTCATTATGTCCAGGTACGAGAGCTGCCCAGGAACAAAGATGTGCCGCAGTTGGAAATTGGTTTTTAACATCAAGATGGAAAATCACCTTTTCCATTTTCCCATTTCCATGTAAAGATTAATTTTTTCATTTAGGAATTTCTAGATACTGCTCTGTAAGGACATGTGTATTCCCGTTTGGAGCATGCATGTTGAACCTATAAGTTCTCTACGTTCTTCCCATCAATAGTCGTCGCGAATCCCTCAGGGCCACAACATTTTTTCAACTCTTCCGACTTTACCCTGCACTGAAAACTCGCTCATTTTTCACAGGATACGTGCTTTAATTGCAAAGTAAAATTATGGACGCTATTCATTATAATCATTATTATTTTCTCCGGTTGCCTCTTCATTTAATGAATATTTTTCCATACTTGAAATTGACTTTCCCATAATGACTGTAATTAATTTAGCCAGCTGGCAACCCCATAAATAGTGTCGGGGTTGGGATAATAATACTTATACCTTCCCGCTTTTCTGAAGGAAACTAACCCTGCATTTTCTAAGACCTTCAAGTGCTTAGTAAAAACTAGTAAAGATATATCAAAAGGTTTCAGCTAATTTTTTTACGGTTTTCTCACTCATTGAAAGTTCTTGGATGATAGCAACTTTTATTTTAAAAACACCACAGGAACGGTTCGCCTTGTTCAAATCGGGCCACAGTCTTGTCCATGGTCTTGAAAGGTAGGAGAAAGGAACATGTCAGAAAATGATCGGTCTCGGTCTGAGCGGAGAAAAAACATACAAGAGCAACAAAGTTCTTCAAAACAGGATGAGAACAAGATGCCAAGAAGAGGATTTTGGAAAAAATTTTTATTTATTTGCCTTACACTTGGAATTGTTATGATCTTGTTTGGAGTGGGCGCTTTTTTCTGGATCATTAAAGACGCTCCGAAGTTTGATGAAACGCTATTAAAAGATCCTTTATCTTCCAAATTTTATGCTAGTGATAGCAAAACCGTCATAGCCGAGATCGGTAAAGAGAAACGGGATGAAATTAATATTAAGCAAATACCTGGATTCTTAAAAAATGCTGTTTTGGCAACAGAGGATGCCCGTTTTTATCAGCATCATGGTATCGATGTGAAACGTACACTCGTCGCCATTTGGACGAATATTACGACTGGTTCTTCTCAAGGAGGAAGTACGATTACACAGCAGGTGGTGAAAAATTCTTTCTTAACCATAGAAAAAACCCCTACAAGAAAAGTGCAGGAATGGTATTTAGCCATTCAATTAGAAAGAAGGTTCTCGAAAGATCAAATTTTGGAAATGTATTTTAACAAAAATTTATATGGCAATGATGTTTATGGTGTCGCAAAGGCGGCCCAAAGATTCTTCGGACTTGGTCCTGATGAGTTGGATAAATTAACACCGGAACAAGCTGCACTCCTGGCGGGGATTCCACAAAGTCCTAATAACTATACGCCTACTGTTGAAAGTAATCTTATTGCAGCAGAAAAACGCAGAAATATGGTTCTTTATTATATGAACAGGCATGGATATCTTTCCAAATCAGGAATGAAGAAAGCACAAAGCAAACCCATTGAAGATACATTAAATATTCAAAAACCAACCACAAATAAATATCAGGCCTTCGTTGATACTGCCATAACAGAAGTACAAGAAAAAACAAAAGCAAATATTTTTGAAGATGGATTGGAAATATACACAACCATTGACCCAAAAATCCAACAAATAACGGAAAATGTTCTTTCAACAAATGATTATATCAACTATCCAGATAATGATAAGCTGCAAACAGCTGTTATCATTGCCGAGACCCAGACTGGAGCCATTAAAGCCGTTGGCGGAGGAAGAAATTATCAAACCGGCAAATACAACTATGCAACAAGGATTAAACGTCATCCTGGTTCTACGATTAAACCAATTCTTGACTACGGGCCAGCCATTGAAAAATTCAAATGGTCAACTGGACACATAATAAAAGATGAGAAGTATCAATACTCAAATGGAGCCCCTATTCGAAATGCAAGTCATACCTATGCAGGAGATAAAACGATTAGAGATCATCTGGCCTGGTCACGTAATATTCCTGCATTAAAAACATATCAGGAAGTAGGAGCAGACTATGCCACTGATTTTGCCAATAGCCTTGGTTTTCCTATTACAGAATCTCAAAAAGCAAATGAATCGAATGCAATAGGCGCCATTGATGCAGCATCTCCTTTAAATATGGCTGGAGCGTATGCAGCTTTCGGGAATGGAGGTTACTATGCAGAACCATTTACTGTTTCCAAAATAATCTATCCCGATGGAACGGAAAAGAACTTAGCTTCAAGTAAAAAGAAAGTAATGGAAGACTCTACTGCCTTCCTCATCACAGATATGTTACGTACAGTGGTGGATTCAGGTACTGGAACCATGGCAAATGTTAGCAGTCTTGATATAGCTGGAAAAACAGGAACAACCAGCTTCGATCAATCAGCAATAAAGAAATACGGTTTACCTAATAATGCGACAAGAGATGCATGGTTTGTAGGATATACACCGCAGTACACAGGTGCTGTTTGGACAGGCTACACAGAAACTACTTCTTCAGATGACTATTTAGGAAGCAAAAGTGAGCACTTCTCTAAATTAGCGTTTAAAGAGATTATGTCACGAGCAGCTACCAGCACGGAAGGATTTATACAACCAAGCAGTGTTGGGAAATTAGGCAAGGAATACTATGTACAAGGCGGAGAAAAGCCAGCAGCATCTAAGATTGATAAACCAACCAATGCTCAGGCGAAATATGATGAAGCTTCAGATAGCATTCAATTATCATGGAATTATGCTTCTGAAACCAGTTCAGAAACGACCTTTGATGTTTCTTATACAGTGGATGGAATTACAACAAAACTAACATCCACAAATGAAAGCCAAGCAGTACTTCAAAGCCCGGAGAAAGGAAAATCATATACACTTACAATCGTTGCCATTTCTGAAGAGATAAAAAGTGATCCAGCATCTGTTTCAATAACAGTTGAAGAAAAAACAGAAGTGCCAAACAGTCCAACCAATTTGCAAGCTTACTTTGATAAAAACTCTAATAATATTGTTATTAGCTGGGACAACAATAATGCCATAACTCAAAATGTCAAATTTACCGTTTGGTTTACTGTGAATGGCAGTCCGTATAGATTGAGGCCCATCTCAGAAACACATGCAACGTTAAGTAAGCCTAAACAAGGTCAAACTTATGTCATTTCTGTTACAGCATCAAATGATGCAGGTACCAGTGCCCCGGCCGCTACTTCAGTTACAGTTGAATACTAATACTGAAAGTAGTAACGAGAAACACCACAGGGACGGTTCTTAACGGGGGCAATCGGAAGTTTTGCGTGCAAAAAGGCACATCTAGTGGTTCTTAGCTAGTTGTGCCTTTTATATCCGGCTGTGGGATACGTTTCAACATTGTTTTTTTTTGAAATACAAATCCAACAAAATTGCCGCTCTTTTGCATTGAGAATGGAAAACCAGCCAGCGATAGGTCCTATATGAATACTAAGTTTCAGGATGGGAAATTAAAAATTAGTGATAAACTGGAAAAAAGCGAAGAACATCATTACACGCATCTTGTCATGGATGAATCTGGTCGTTTAAACGCTGTGGAATTCAAAGAAGATGAAGAACTATATGAACTATACAAACTATACAACCAACTTTTAAAAGAAACGAAAATTATAAAATAAAAAGTCGAGTTCTTTTTCTTCTGTTATAATATATTTACAATTTTAAATGGTTCAAAAGGGAGATAAAAATGACTAGTTTTTTAGAAGTAAAAGAATTGATCCAAAATCGAAGAAGCATCCGTAAATATAAAGACATCGACGTATCCAACGAGGACATCATAGATGTCCTCGATTGTGCACGATACGCACCGAGTGATACAAACTCACAGACCTGGGAGTTCATTGTCATAAAAGACAGGGAGAAAATCAAAAAGATAGAAGAAATGACGTGGGATGCACTTCGCGAGCGGGCGGGCGAAGCGGAGGAAAAAGGGCTTGAAAAAGAATCAAAGCTTTTGCTTCGTTCATTCGGTCCTTACGCCACCGCCTTTTCAGGCGCGCCGGTGCTGATTATTTGTTTGGCTACACCATACAATTCAAAGTTCAAAGAAAAAATATTCGAGCCCATCGGACTCGTGGACGAGTCCGTCTGGCGTGAAGAAGGAATTAAATCGAGTTGTTTAGCATCGCAGAATCTGATGCTCGCAGCATACGCGAAGGGTTTGGGAACATGCCCAATGACAGGTCCGGTATTATTAGCCCAAGATAAAATACGGGCATATTTGGGGATAGAGGGTGAGAAAGAAATAAACATGGTAATTGCACTAGGATATCCGCAGGAAACGCCGAAGAGAATAGCACGGAAAGAAGTAAGTGAGATTTCTATCATTATCGAATAAGGTTCGCAGTTGCGAGCCTTATTTTTTTGTTGTTACAAAAACCACGATAGATGCTAAAATCAAACCATTCATTTTACATTCAGATTTGCTAATGTTTATAAGAATAAAGAGACTTACTAAAAGGAACGAGAAAAATATCTTAGTCTCTTTATGGTGTCTTTTGTAATTAGAGGTAAATAGTGTAACATTTTCCTGAAATTATACGTCTAAAATATATAAGAATTTTCACGATAAAAGGTGGATGAAGCAGCTTTATAATTCTATCTAAAATTAGGTAAGTCCCCATGGGCTTACAAGTTTTTTAATGGGCGACAATCACATTTTATCTTATTACATATTGGTGGGTAAAAAAATGATGTGGCTGCGGCGGTCATTCCTTGTTGAGCTAACGGAGGGAGGTTAGTGTAATAATCATCGTTTAAATTACAAATAAAACAGAACGGATTAATATATGGTAATTTTAATAAGTGCTGTAAGTAGTACAGGTAAAACCTTTATGGCTCAAAAGTTACTAGAAAAATACCATAATTTCTTATCTCTCTATAGACCATATAAAAATGGGCTTGTACAGAGGAGATAAGAATTGTGGATTCACACCACTAGATAGTACCGAAGTCATTGGAGATAAACTCTGGCCAATATTAAAAGGGATTATTATGACAAATATCGAGAATGAACAACATATATTATTGAAGGATGCTATATATTGCCTCACTATATAAAGGATTTTGGCATAAATTATTCAGAAAAAATTATTCCAGTATTCTTAGGTTTTTCAACGAATTATATTCAAGAAAACTTCGAAACAAGAATAGCGAAACATAGGAATGCTGTTGAATTCCGTAATTGGCCGGAAGAAAGAACGATAAAAGAACTAATCAAGGAACATAAAGAATTTAAAGCACAATGTTTACAAGCAGGTGTTAGGTATTTTGAAATCGAAAACGACTATGACAAAGAAATATTGAATGTTTATGACTATATAGAGGCCGAAAAAAGTAGAATCGATCCTATATAAATTGGGGATCTCAATTATAGTTATTGAAGTAACGTGTGCTTTTGTTAAGGATGATGGTCGCTGCGGCGGTCATTTTTTCTTGTCGAACTAACGGGACAGTTTAGTAAACAACAATATGATAATAAGAGGATTTTTAGCTTTCTTAAAGAAAGAGTAAACAATAAGTGGTGAGGGGATGAGGGGAATTTGGAAGCAAGTAACCAAATCATTCAGATAAAGCCTTGGGAGGATAATGACCTTGATTTACTTTTTCTTATAAACGCTCCAGAAATGATGCAGCATCTTGGAGGTTCAGAGAGTAAAGAGCAGATTTTGAATCGACATAAACGTTATCTTGAGCTGGGAAATAGAGGACGTATGTTCAGCATTAAATTCTTACCAGAATTAGAACCAGTAGGTTCTGTGGGGTATTGGCAAACTACTTGGAATAATGAGAGTGTATATGAAACTGGATGGAGCGTTCTACCCTCTTTTCAAGGGAAAGGAATAGCTACAAAAGCGGTAAAGTTAGCAATTGAAGAAGCATCTAGTGAAGACAAATATAAATACATCCACGCATTCCCATCGATTGATAATCCTGCTTCTAATGCAATTTGTCGGAAGCTTGACTTTCAGTTTATCTCTGAATGCGAATTTGAATACCCTCCAGGAAGCTTTATGCGGTGTAATAATTGGCGTTATAACTTAATTGGATAATAGCTGAATTTTCAGTTCTTAATTTTTAAAAAATTTGTGAAGAAATGTACTTAAGCTGACGGGTGCAAGAGTTGAACAAAACGTTGTTTCGGCAGCGTTTTTTCTTATGAGCTAAAGGGGCAGTTTAGCTGAAGAAGGATTATTTGAAATTGTTGTCGAATTTAGTCTAAATAACAATTAAATTTCTAAAGGGGAAAGAGTATGAAAAAAGGTCAATTAGAAGTTTATAACCTACATAAATTAATTCAAGACCAAACGGATTATACCAATTTTATCGTAAGCGAAGTTAATGATCACGCTCTTAGAATAGCCGTTATAAATGGGGAATTCCACTGGCATAAACACGAGGATTGCGATGAATTATTTTATGTACTAGAAGGTGAACTTTTTATAGACTTAGAGAACAATGAAACAGTTTCTCTGAAACCGGGTGAAATATTTACTATTCCTGCCAATACAATGCATCGAACTCGTTCAAACGAACGCACAGTTAATATATGTTTTGAAAAAACCAATAATGATATAAACGGATAGCTAATTAGACAATAATCTATTCCATTAACAAGGCTGTCGAAACAGCCTTGTTTTCTTCAACTAACGGGGGCAAGAGTTGAAGAACGGTTGCCGCACTTTTTCTTGATTGAACTAACGGTCAGTTAAAGAAGAAGTTGGATATCTTTCAAAAGAAAACTCGCCACATGCGGCGAGTTTTCTTTTGAATTCCCTGATATCAAACGACTGCTGTTTTCTTAATAAATAATTTCTGATAAGGATTTAAACAATTTAGTAACTTTTCACAGTTGATGATTACTCAATTAAGTTCTTCGTTGCTTGGTACATTTTTTCGACGTAATCGTCGATTTCATCCCGTGACATACGTAATCGATTCACAGAGGTACCATATCCAATTTCCTTTTTACCCTCTTCTAATCCTTTGAAAATGCCATCTGCGAATGCATCTAATGGTTCTCCAGGCAGACCTGCACCGTCTAAAAAATCTGTTTTCACCGCTGGTGGAGCAACTTCAATGACTTCTATAGATGTATTAGAAAGTTGGTGTCTGAGACTCAGTGTAAAGGAATGAAGAGCTGCTTTAGTTGCTGAATAGATAGGTGCAATTACAAATGGAGTAAAAGCTAATCCAGATGTCACGTTAATAATAGTTGCTTCTTCTCTAGTTGCAAAAAATGGTGCGAATAACATAGAGAGTTGGATCGGCGCTTCAAGATTGGTTGTGATTTCTTTACTAAAATAACGCCAATCCTTTGAGTCCGACGTTAACACGTTAAAACTTTGTTGGATTCCTGCGTTGTCTTCAATAGCGAAGGATCGCTTATTCTTATTGAAGTAACGGGCAGCTTAGTTTCAACAAGAGGTAGCGTTTATAGATTCAATTAATATTGTTATTTTTTGTAAACTTATAGGTAATTTAACTGGAATTATAGAATATAATTGTGGAGTATTTAAGTAAGGAGGATGAGTATGTTTCAAATAGTAGATTTTTTAAAATTATGGGAATTTGAAGCCGCTGCTACTCAGAAACTTTTAAATCAACTTACGGATGAATCACTACCACAAGAAGTTACCTCTCAAAATTGGACATTGGGACGAATTGCTTGGCATACTGTAACGGCTATTGGGATTATATCATCCCGAATAGGTCTTTCTTTTGACGCACCAACTAATGATTATCCTGTTCCTTCTTCCTCAGAATTCATATCTAACAGTTATCAACAAGCAAGTGATGCATTAGTTCAGGCAGTAAAAAATCAGTTAGCTGACAAAAACCTTAGAGAAGAATTGGACATCTATGGACAGAAAATCACCAAGGGAGAACTATTATTTTTTTTAATACAACACCAAATTCATCATCGAGGACAAATGACTATTCTTATGCGTCAAGCTGGTTTATCGGTTCCGGGTCTTTATGGTCCATCAAAAGAGGAATGGGCTGAGATGGGTATGGAAGCTCCTGAAATGTGATTGTAATTATTGAACATTGGTAATAAGAACAGGGTTATTATACATTCCTGTTCTTATTTAATCTAAAAGAGATAACGTATATAAAAATAAGATTGTGAAGAATTACACTTAAACAAACGGGGGCAAGAGTTAAAGATTGGAGCTACCATATTGGTGGCCTTTTCTTATTCGACCAACGGGGCAGTTTAATTCAATGGAGGAGAGAGGTATATAACAAGGGAATTGTTTAATATATCAGAATTTGGAAGGAGTTTTTAAAATGAGTGAAAAATTATTGAGGGTTGGAACTACTTATATTCCAGTGACAAATGTAGAGCTTTCATCTGAATGGTACGTAAATAAATTAGCTGCAGATTTATCTTATAAAGATGAAGACAAGGCGATTTTAAACCTTGCAAACCAAAGTATTTTTCTTGTGAAGTCAAATGAAAGTCAAACTTCTAATTTTATTGATATTTATGGTGAAGAACGTTTTTCTTTAACTTTTGAAGTAAATGGGTTAGATGCTTTGGAAGCACTACATAAGGATTTTATAGAAAATGAGATAAGAGTTGGAGATATTGAAAACAGAGGACATTCTGGAAGGAATTTTGTTTTTTATGATTTAGATGGGAATAAATTCGATGTATGGAGTGAACTTAGTCCAATTTTCAAAGAAAAATATTTAGTCTCAAAATAATCAAGTATTATTTTTAATTGTCGTGCTAAAGGGTGCTTGAGTTTAAAAAAGGGTTGCAGTCCTTTTTTCTAGTTGTACTAACGGGGCAAGTTAGTTTAATAAAATCACCTATACTATGATAGTATTGGATTTATTATAAGGGGGTTTTTAAATGACACCAGAACAAATTGTTAGAGAATTTTTTGAAGAAGTACGATCAGGTAATAATCCTGAATACTCAAATCAATTAATGGAAGAACAAGTATTGGCACATCAAATTGTATCTGAAGAAGAACAAACAGTGTTGAGGACACCTAAAGATTATGCTGAACACGTAAGAGAAATGATTGAAGCATATGGTAATTTTTCATTAGAAATTCAAGAATTTTTAGTAGACGGAAATAAAGTATATGTACGATGGAAACAAAAAGGTACGCACGTAGGAGAAATCAATGGATACCAACCTACAGGGCTCCCAGTAATACAAATGGCAAGTGCGGTGTATAGAATAGAAAATGGAAAAATTTCAGAGTATTGGATTCAGATTGATAGGTTAGGTATTAAAAAACAATTAGAGTACAATAAAAATATTAAAAGTGTTTAATTTTCAATGTATTAATTAATAAACTCTTGTTCAACTAACTGGTGCGATTGCTAAACAACAGTAATCGCCTTTTGTTATTGAAGTAATGGGGCAGAATAGTGTATTTGGCAATTAAGAAATGCTATAAATGGCTGTATCTTTTTTGAATGTAAAAAGAGCCAAAATACGCATGTCGTGCATAAAAACTTACATATTTTAGGCTCTTTAATTTAATTCTTAATTGCGTTAAAGCCCCGAAAGTTTAAGTAAATTCCTTCGCAATCTGAAGGAAAGGGTTTGATTATTTTAATTTACTATTAACTAAGTTCTCCCATTTCTCAAATGACAACTTTTCCGTAATATTTTTTAATTCATTTGGAACATCAACATAGCACATCAATTCTAAACTATTGCCATCTGGGTCATTAAAATATACCGAAGCATTTCCTTGATTTGGTCTTATAAATGGTTCAATTGATGTTCTTCTTCCAAACGGTACAGGTTCAACTTTGATGGATTCAAGCCATTTTATAGATTCTTTTAAATCTTGATATGTGACTCTAAATGCAACATGCCTTAAAGAAGGATGGTATGGAGTTTGGTATTCCTTTCCTTCCCACAATCCCAACCAACTTTTTCCTTCTTCTATCCAAAAGAATGCAGTGTCTTCATTACGCCAAGCTAATTTCAAACCTAATTTCTGATAAAACTCAATTGAATTTTGTAAGTTACTAACAGGTAAGTGAGCTTCGTATAATCCTTTAATCACTATGTATTCTCCCTTCTAAATCAAAATAATAATAATTATAATAAAATTATAATAAAATTATAATTATTATTAAAAACTTTTCAACTAAGTTGCCCCGTTAATACAATAAGTTCAGCTTTACAATTATGCATAAACATAAGTGTTTATGCAGGTTTGCATTAAGTTATGATTCAAAATGATTAATAAACATACTACCAAAATCTACAACATCTAAATTTCAGAAACACAGAATAGTTGAACAAGACAATTTGTTTCTTTAAAAGAAAATAGAAATACTATGAACGAATAGGACAACATTAATTACTAAATAAGTGGAAGGTGAGAATTTTATGAACAATATTACGAAAATGAAAATATTGAAGCCAGTTAATGAAGTGTTTGAAGCCTTCGTTGACCCTTCAAAAATAGGGAATTTTTGGTTTTCAACGAGTTCTGAAAGATGGGAACAAGGTAAGACGATTACACTGAGATATGATGAATATGATGCAAAAGGCGATATAAAAATAAATGAAATCGAGTTAAATAAGAAAATAGTGTTCCACTGGGGTGCAAATGCAGAAGGGCATAGGGTTACGATTACCCTGAATGAATTAGGTAATTCAGAAAGCATCATTGAAATCGCTGAAGAAGGTTTTAATGAAAATGATGAAAATATAATAAGTCAGATGTTAGATAATAAAGAGGGTTGGGTCTATATGTTGACTTGTTTAAAGGGTTATTTGGAATATGGTGTTAATTTGAGAGCTTCATTGCTTCATTAGTCTTTCCTTATTCCTTTGACTGTAAGATTGTGAAGAATTGAACTTAAACTAACGGGTGCGTTCCTTGAAGATCGGACTACCATTGAGGTGGTCTTTTTTTTATTGAACTACAGGGGCAGTTTAGTTGAAAAAAAATATAGGTGTAAAGGACTTAAAGGAAAAGATGAAGAATTACATATTTTTAGACCTTTAATTTAGTTAGCCAAAAAAGTACAAGTGATTTTATGGGAGGAATAGTAGATGGATATGAATTATCCAATTGGAAAATTTCAATTTAATGGTGAGATTACCAACATCATTACAAAGGATTGGATAAATGAGATTGAAGAGTTACCAAGATTATTACAAGATGCTGTAAAAGACTTAGATAATGAACAGCTTGATACACCTTATCGTTCAGAAGGGTGGACTGTTCGACAAGTAATACATCACCTTGCGGATAGTCATATGAATGCATACGTTCGCTTTAAATTGGCTCTAACAGAAGAAAAACCTGTAATAAAGCCATATGACGAAACGGAATGGGCGGAACTTTCTGATTATAAATTACCAATTGATATTTCACTATCCCTGCTCGAATCATTGCACAAACGCTGGACAAACCTTTTACGTAGTCTAAGTAGGGCTGATTTGGAAAAGACATTTATCCACCCAGATTCAGGTGAAGTTTCAGTGGGTAAAAATATAGGAATTTACGCTTGGCACGGGCGACATCATCTTGCACATATTACTTCTTTGTGTAAGCGTAAGGGCTGGTAACGTACTTTGTGAAGGATTACGCTTAAAGTAACGGGTGCCTTCCTTTAATAAGGGATGCTAATTGTAGCTAAAACATTGGTGTTGCTACATTAACTTACCTTGACGAAAATAAATAATGAAAGCTAAGCACCGTCCTTTCTCTACATTTTGTAATAAGGGAAGGGTGGTGTTTTATTATGGGAATTACAGCAAATGGATCTTGACGGAAAAAATTGTAATGTTTTATCTTCTTTTGTAGAAAACAACCAACTAATACCTTAATCATGCTAAAGTGAACAAAACATTTCTGAGGAGGAAGGGTAGTGCAGTATATTGATAGTTTCGGTTGGGTCCTAAATATAATTCTATTGATTTGTTTTGTTATAGCATTATTGACGCTAATGAGAAAACCGAAAGAAAATAGAAAGAACACAAAGAAGAAAATGTGAAGGGACGATATTTTATGAGTAGTAGTGTTTTGTTAGTTGTTGATGTTCAAACAGCTTTGATTAAAGAACATCCATATAATGAGAAAAAGGTAATTGGGAATATCAAAAAACTTATCTCTATTGCAAGAGATTCTAATAAAGAAGTGTTATATGTTCGGCACGATGATGGTATAGGTGAAGAATTAGAATATGGTACTGATGGATGGCAGATTTATCATGAAATAGCACCTAATAAGGATGAAAGGGTTTTTGAAAAAAAATGTAATAGTGCATTTTTCAAAACTGGCTTAAAGGAATATTTGGAGAGTAAAAAAATAGATACTATTATTTTGACAGGACTTCAAACAGAATATTGTATTGATGCAACTTTGAAAAGTGCATTTGATAATGGATATAGTGTAATTATTCCAGAACAAACAAATACAACTTTTGATAATGAGTATCTATCCGGTGAAAAACTTTATGAGTTTTATAATTATAAAATATGGAATAACCGTTTTGCCAAAGTTCTATCTGTTGATGAAGTTAGCAAAATTTTGTTTAGGTAAATTATTTTTGGGTTAAATAGATTTAATAAAGTCACAATGTCCTTATTTCACTAACGGGGTGCTTTAGTTGAAAAATGGGTTGCTACGGCAGCCCTTTTTCCTGTTCAACAACTAAAGGGGGTTAGTTAAACAAAGATATGTTCAAATATGGTAAAATTTCTATAAAATCACAAGGTTAGAAAAAATAATCACTAAGGAGGAACGTTTATGAATGCCAAACAGTGGAGAGTGGGAATATTTTTGTTTAACGACGTAGAGGTTTTGGATTTTGCAGGTCCTTTTGAAGTTTTTTCTGTCGCAGCATTAGAGAATGGTCAAAAACCATTTGTAGTTGAAACGGTATCAGAAAAAGGAACAATGATATATGCTCGTAATGGATTGAAGGTTCAACCAGATTTCAGTTTTGATACTATGCCAAAATTTGATATATTGGTTATTCCTGGTGGTCCAGGTGCTAGGGAACGAGAAATAAATAATGATAAAGTAATAACCTGGATTGAAAGTCAAATGAAAAATGTACAATTAATGACTTCTGTTTGTACGGGTGCCCTTCTGTTAGCAAAAGCAGGTTTACTTAAAGATAAAATGGCAACAACCCATTGGGCAAGCTATGAAAGATTAGAAAAAGAATTTCCAGAAGTTGAAGTTCAGAGGGATGTTAAATTTGTAGATGAAGGTAATGTTATTACATCAGGTGGAATCTCAGCAGGTATAAATATGACTTTTCATATTGTGAAACGATTGGTGGGTCCTCAAGTTGCACAAGGAACCGCTAAGCGAATGGAATACGATATTATTATTTAAAAAAATGTCCGTTTTGGCGAACTTTTTTATGAGCTAAATGTATACATTTTAAAAAGTTTGTGAAGAAATACACTTAAACTAACGGGTGCAAGAGTTAAAGATTGGGATGGCTACGGCGATTCCTTTTTTCTTGTACTAACGGGGGCATTGATCCAAGAAGGATTAACGCTCTTTTTGTGGAACTTATTTAGCTAAAGGCTACTGAGACTATTCCGATATTCGTTAAAATCTCAACAGTTTTAGAAGGGGCAGGCATTTTAAAAAATATATGGTTATCTTGGAAAATGTTGTATAATTTAACAGAAATTATTCCGATGGAGGAAATTTATGAAGAATAACAATCAATTTATAAGACAGTACGATTTAGATTGGATAAAGGTATTGGCTACTTTAACTGTGTTTCTTTATCATTGTTCAATGTTCTTTAATCCTTTTGATTGGCACATAAAGAATAACGTCATTAATCGGTCTTACATTGACTTTTTTTCCCTCTTTGTCGGAAATTGGATTATGCCCATATTCTTTATGATTTCAGGAATTAGTACATATTATGCCTTACAAAAAAGAAATTCTCAAAGGTTTGTAAAGGAAAGGCTTGTCCGTCTTGGAATCCCTTTACTTCTAGGAATTTTTATTTTGTCACCCCCTCAAGTATATATTGAAAGAATAACTAACAATCAATTTGACGGCTCATTCTTTAAATTTTTTCCTCATTATTTTGATGGGTTATATTTAGAAATCGGCGGAACAGGTAATTTTGCATTTTTCGGACATCATCTTTGGTATCTATTGGAGTTATTACTTTTTTCAATGATCACATTACCTTTCTTCCTGAATGTCAAAAAAGGTGTAGGACATAAAGCCTTTGGGACTTTTCACTACTTAGTTATGCCAATCCCTTTAATGATAGTGGCTTTGACTGCCAACAACATTGTGAATTTAGCTAGTTGGGGAATTATCTTTTATTTAATTTTATTTATTTATGGCTACTATTTCTTTTCAAGAGAATCTTTAAGGGAATTTGTACGTAGAGTAGGAGTTTTTGCTGGGTATTTAAGTGCAATTAGTACAGCCGGGTATATATTCTGGGCTATGTATATTGGGTTTCCAATGAATGTCTCGTTAAATTGGGGTATTTTTATGATACTTCGAGTTATTTTGGTGTGGAACGTTCTTTTCTTTATCTTATATCTAGGTGATAAATACTTAAACTTCATTAATAGCACGTTAAAATATACAAGCGAAGCATCCATGCCTTTTTACGTGCTTCACCAACCTATCATTATTATGTTGGGATTTTTCATCTATAACTTAGAATGGGCAGTTCCTGTTAAAGTGGTATTTTTAGTCCCTGTAGCATTTACGATCATTATGATTTTATATCACTTTATCATTCGAAGATTTAATTTGTTAAGAGTTATGTTCGGTTTAAGAATAGCCAAAGAAAATAAAATTATGACAGAAAAAATAAGAACGAGTCTAAAAAATTAACCCTTGTAATGTCATGTCATACTCTCAGTTGTATATAAAGGAAATATACAAAGTTATTTTTATAATTATGATAATTATAATCGGGACGGATAAGTAAAACGAGGAAGGTCATGCTAATTTGCTAAAGTCGTTTATGTCTAACTAAAAGGCTTCCTCCTTATTGAGCTAACGGGAGTTTACTTTAAGAAGGTTAATGGGAAGTGGTGGGTAAGGATGGTCTTTCTTTCAATCGAATCATTTATTATCATTAGTTTCAAACGTATTATAATGTAATATTAAAATATTTAGATGCTCTAAATAAAGTGAAAATGCAGCAGGGCTTGCCCAGCTACATCTCATCCATCTTATTTAACAAATAACAGCTTCCATCTTCCGCAAACCATAAAAATTCTCCAAGTTTAATATTAAACTCAACGGTATTTTTATTATAAATTAACTTTGATACTTTTTTAAATTGCTTTAGTAATTCCATCGGGGGATTTGTGGTGATGTCCTGAGTGTCGTTAGTAATGACAAATCCTTTTGGGTCTAATCTTCGATCAGGTTTTACTTCTGTCGTCCAATTGCCGTTAAGCAAAATAGATTTAGCCGTTATCTTCCTTTTTCGATTCTGTATAGACCAAACCTTTCGACAATTACACCGATATATTTTACATTTCATCCCATAACCCTCTTTTCTTTTAAAATAAGGTCATGGTTAATTATATTTAAACTTGTAGCAAAACATTATGATAAGAAGGTTGTCTTTGATTAGTTTTTTTAGTTAACATGTGATATAAATCATTTACATAATGATGAAGGAGTTTATTTGTATGGCATCAAAGGTTGTAATTTTAGATATTGACGAAACCATTCTCCCACATGGAAAAACGATTAGTCCGGGACGAGCAGCTAAAAGCGTATCTTTCATAGGAGGTGGGGTATTATGACGAACGATATGTTGCTGAGACAAGTGGAAGTGGTTCGAGCCATTACTCTCCAAAAGGTGGAATCTATCACAGAAGATGTAGCTGATATTATGCCTAAGGGATTTAACAATACGATTCGTTGGAACGTTGGTCATATTTTAATTGTTCAGGATCAGCTTGCTTCGAACTTTGCAGGATTACCGCAACAGCTTTCTCTAGAATTTGTCACCCTATTTGGCAATCGGACGAGACCAAGCGAATGGCAAGTAGAACCTCCAACGTTGCAAACCTTATCCTATGAATTAAAAAAGCAAACTGCGTACATAAAGGAATCTCTAGGCAACCGTCTGCAGGAAAAAGCTATAAAACCCTTTGTACGGCTTGGTTTTAAGATGGAAACAATCGGAGAAATTCTCTCGTTTAGTTTACACCATGAAGGAATGCATACGGGAGTTATTTATGCGATTCAACGGGCAATTGAAGGTTCCAACAATTCTTTTTAAAGTAATACTTATGCAGGCTCATGAATGACTCATGGGTCTGTTTTTTTAGCTAATCAGAAGTTGGACCGAAGATAAAGTCGAACGTGTTTAGGATATTCTATGGGAGCATTTCACTTTTGGAATTACCAGAATTGGGATACAAATATTTACTCTAAATTAGGGAATGGTTGTAATACCTTTTACTATACCTGATGGTTTTGATAAAAAAATATACAATTTAGAAAGTTAGATGGTGGGTAGTACGCTTTGTATCAATATTATGATACTTCTGGTATGTTGAATATTAGAAATAAACATATGTATGAACAATGGAATGGTTTCCAAAAAGCGACTTTGAACTTAATTACATAAGAAAAATACCCGTCTAGGGATTACAATTGAAGAATGAAGGTGGAAGTGAATGTTTAATCGAAAAAAAATCAATGCTGATGTGAATGAACGTTTTCCAATTGAACGAAACAAACGGCTGACGGCAATTGCTGCTACTGTTCTTTTTGTTCTCATCATAGCGGAGTTTGTCACTATGGCGAACCTAGTTGAACTGATTTCTTACCATATTTATGTCGGTATCTTAATAGCTGGACCCCTTGTGGTCAAAATGTGTAGTATCAGTTACCGATTTTTTCGTTACTATACAAAATCTCCTGATTTTGTAAAAGCAGGTCCACCAATTATATTACTTCGACTCTTAGCCCCGTTCCTTGTTGTCATTACCGTTATGGTAATGGTAAGTGGGTTTGGACTCGTATTGGGCGGACATGTCCATGAGGGATTATTTCTTAAAATCCATGCTATTAGTGTAATTTTATGGTTGCCGTTACTGGCTGTCCATATTTTCGCCTATATTCGTAAGGCTTCTGGTCTAATTGCAAATGATTGGACCAGAAAATCCAAATACCGAGTACCAGGTCGCCAAGGGCGAATTGGTATTAACGTTGCAGCATTAATAGTGAGCGGAATTGTCGCTAACATCCTGACTCCGTTGTATCGAGGGGAGCCTGAACATGGAATACCTCCACTTGTTTTAGGAATTGTGGCTACCGTAATTGCGGTCATCATCGCTAGACCACACTTAGGTATAACTAATAAAGGACCACGGTTATAGGTAGCTATAATGAAGCGACTTCTTTAGGTATATTGGTTTTTATGATTACTCTTTTGGAAATGTCTTTTTTTAACTAGAGTGGGGGCTTGATTATACTTACTTTTTATTCAAGTAACGGGGGCTTTTGTTCAGGATGATGATCGCTGCGGCGGTCATTTTTTTCTTGTTGAACTAACGGGGCAGTATAGTTGAATAAAGGTATAAAAAGAATGCAATAGTTTTCATTTTACTAAAAAACTGTATGCTATAAAAACTAAGCATTCTTTTTATATAAAAAAAACATGAATGTAGGCTTTTTTTCATAACTATATTTTTGGGGTGATAAAATGCCAAGAGTAAATTATCGAAGTTATGAAGTGGACGAAATGGCAAGGATGATGAGAGCAGAAGCTGAAGGTGAAGGAAAGCAAGGAATGTTATATGTTGGGAATGTAATAGTAAATCGGTGTGTAGCAACCTGTTTAGACTTCAAAGATGTAAGAACTATTCATGATGTAATATTTCAAGTACAAGGTGGAAATTATTCTTTTGAAGCAGTTCAAAAAGGAAATGTTTTTTATCAAAGAGCAAGAACATCTGAAAAAAGATTAGCAAAACAAAATTTGAATTATTGGAGAGATCACCCAGCGAAATTTGCACTATGGTATTTTAATCCACATGGTCCATGTCCTCCAACATGGTACGGTCAACCTCATTCTGGTCAGTTTAAAGAACATTGTTTTTATGAACCAAAACCTGGAACATGTGATAGTGTTTATAGCGGTTAAGCTTACTCTTTGAGTAAGCTTTTTTCATGTTCGGAATATTTACACAAAATAAACCTTTAGTAATAGTTTTATACACGAAAACAAGATTGTGAAATATTGTACTTAAGCTAACGGGTTAGTTGAATAAAGGTAATGGTAAAATGATGTGAAAAGAGGAAAAATAATGGTAATGCAATTTTAAATGTTAAGGTGAAAGTAGGTAATGGCAATATGTCAGAAGATGAATTATTCTTAAAAAAGGCACCTAATGTTTATGAAATATATTCAAAAATCCTCGATTTATTAAAAGAAATAGGACCATTTGAAATTGAGTTAAAAAAGACTTCTATTCATCTTTTGAATAAATCTTCCTTTGGAGGAGTTCATCCAAAAAAGAAATGGTTAGATTTTAATTTAGTATCAAACCATCACATTGAACACGAGAAGATTACTAAAATTGAACAAGTTTCCAAAAACAGATTTCACAATAACTTTAGATTCGATAGTGTAGATGACCTCAATCAAAAGTTTTTAATTCTTTTAAAACAACCATATCAATTGATGGGTTAGTTAGAGAAATCAAATTTATTACCAATGAACAGCATTTTCTTAGGAATTATTTCTGGTGTAATATTTGGTTTATTATCTGTACTAATAATGCTCCCCGTACTGCTATTATTGGTTCAATTATTAATCGTTTTACGATTGGATTCTTAATAACAGTAACTGTTCTTCCTATGTATGGTTGGACCAAAGGAATTTTAATAGGGTTGTTAATTAGCCTTGGTAATATCGGCATGGTAAAGTTAAAATTCAAGTATACGAGTACGGGAGCGCATATAAGGCATGGGCATCAACAGGAAAGATATCTGCCTGGAATTGTTACGGGAGCACTCCCGAACAAGCTAAAGAAATGGCAGAGTTTAGAATGAAGAATGCATTGGAAGAAGTGAATTTTTTTAAAACTTCCGGATATTTACTCAATCCACCTTGATGGCTTTTTTTCTTATTGAGCTAACGAAGCGGGTTTGTTGAAAAACAATAATAAAAACCAACCCAATATTGGATGGTTTTCAGTGAAACTTTATCAATTAGATAATTCCCTACGATCAACCGAATGCGGTGGTTTCTCGAACCATTCATTAGCAATCATGATTTCCGCACAGTCTTCCGCGAGTTTGACATCATTTTTAATTGCAGAAGCATATTTGAGTCCTAGATCGCGCCGCATGGAACCGGACATGGCAGTTCCATAATATGCCATGGCAGATTGAATAAGAAAGGCACAATGGAAAATCATCAATTTATCGGAAAAAGGTGCTGTCTCGGAATCGGTGATATGGGTATCCCAGGAAATCGACGAACTGATAAAGTCCTCTTGCAGGATTGAACGAAAAATCGAAAGATGCTCTTCTGTCTGTTCCACCACCCGTTGGAAAAATGTCCGAATTTCTTTCGACTCAGCAGTTTGGCTAAAACCTAAGATTAAATCTTTTGCGAGTGTACTCTTCTGTAAATTAAAATAAAGACTGCTGATTTCAATAACGTTCAAGGGTCGATGGTCCCCTAACCAACCGGCAAGAAAACTTTGTTTTTTAGCAAATTCCACTTCTTCTGGCAAGGAGATGGTAGGAACCCGATCCGATAGTCCCTTAGATTTTAACATTTCTAAGGTCGTATCATATATCTCAGAAGCGCCTTTGAATGCTTCTAAATAAAATCTTCGTACGTCCAGCCTGTGAGATATTGTTATTCCGAGTGAATAAGCGGTTAATCCATGGGTAGTCATTCCGTGAAGATAAAACAGCCAAAATTCATCAGAAAATAAGCGAGGAGCATCAAGATGGACATCTTTCTCCGTAAATCCATGCGGAATCGGAAACTGTTCTTTTTGGAAAATCTCAGTGATCATTTGAAGGAGATGATTGGACAGTTGTTGTGCTTTTTCAAAAATGGAATAGATGTCGGAATCCATAATGGTTTTTAAAGCATAGGAATTGACGCACCGTGCCATCGCGTTGGTGAGATAGGGGGTCCAAAGATTCGATACATCCAGTTCTACGATTTTTTTAATCATTGCTATGCCTCCAAAATAATATTTTTAACCCTATCAAAGCCATGATAAAAACCAATTTATTTTGCACTTTTTTATTAGCTTTTATAGGTATTAATTTACGGCTACTTGCTTTATTGACAGGACATATTGTACACAATTATGTGAAGTAATATACTTTAACAAACGGGTGCTTTAGTTCAACATGCTAGAGGCAACAATCGTGTTCATTATCTTGTTCTTCAGCCATCGGGCCAGATTGTGGAGGCTTGGTAAAATTCAGATCTTCAAATAATAAGATTATTAGAAGAAAGAAAGCTATGTGTAATTAGTGATGTAAGTTTATGTCTTATATGTAATAATTATATAGAAATATAAATTTACATTCATACGTAGTGAAAGTGGGAATCATAATGGCAACGGGAATACATACAGTAGAAATTCCAGTAGATGTACAAGCAGTTTGGGATTATGTCAGTGATCTTGAAAAATGGGCAACGACAGTACCAGCCTATAAAGAACATGAAATCATAAATGACAAGCAATCTATTTGGACATTTGAAGGTAGTGTGAAAGGTATTAAAAAAACAATACAAGCGCAGGTAGATATTACCGAATGGAATGAACCTTCAAATATTAAGTTTGAACTAAAAGGTTTATCAGATAATTTTACAGGAAGCGGTCACTTTACTGCAGAAGATGTTTATGGTAAAACAACAATGACTTGTAGGGTGGAAGTCCATGCAGGCGGATTATCGGGTGCGGTGTTAACGCCAATTATTAAATGGGCTGTTCCCAAAGTAGCATCACGTTTAACAGAATCTATCGCACGTAAAATTGCAGTATTCTCATAGTTGTATTCAATTTTGCTGTTTTGGGATATGTTGCTGACTTTTCTACAACAGCTATCTCTGGTTAATAAACTTAATAAATAATACTTAAAAAGAGTACTAATCAGTGGGTGAAACAGTAAAAGATTAATTCAATTAAAGGGCGCTTTTCATTAGTATGAAGGCGTCTTTTTGATATGCCCGTACACATTAAGAAATTAGATTTTGTTAAGGTAAAAAAGAATATGAAGATTTTTACTTAAACTATCTGCCGCTTTACTTCAATAAAGAGTAAAGTTTTTTCTTTTCAAGTAACGGGGCAGAATAATTTCAGAAGAAAACTGGAAATAAAGTGTTATCCTTGATAGAAGTAGTAAACTAAAGGAGAGAAAAATGACAACAAAATTTGTTCACCATATTTGTATCCAAGCAAATAATTACGAAGAATCCTTAAAATTTTATAGGGATATTCTTGGTTTTGAATTAATCGAAGAATTTCCTAATTTCCATAATCGTTATTATAACTCTTGGTTAAAATTGGGTGCATTCTATATAGAGCTTCAAACTGGTAAAGTAGGTGAGAAACTTAATAGTGTAAAGCCAACCACACAAGGAATCATTCATTTTTGTCTTTGGGTCGATGACTTAGTAAAAGAAGTCCAAACTATTAAACAATTGGGTTATGAATTCATACTGAAAAATGGAGAAGAAATTTATCAAGTGGAAAATGGCTGTTTGTGTAAATTAATTGCACCTGAAGGTACAATAGTTGAACTAAGGGATAATAGAGGAATATAACCAATTATACAGATAGTTTCTATTCAAGAAATTAATTGGAAAATAAACATTCCCTGTTACCAAATAGTTTGTGAAGAAACGTACTTAAACTATAGGGTGCTAGTTTGTTTAAGAAATTGTTTCGGGACCGATAAGGGACTTTTTTTTGTTATATGAACAATGAAATATTGATTTATAAAGCAATAAAATAAGCCCTGGGAGGACCCAGAGCCTATCTATATGTCTTATTGCCAATCTTTTTTATTAATTTGTAATCCATTTTCACCAAAGAAGTGCTGGATGTATTTCTGTTCCTCTTCAGTAGTTCTTACTTTTAATACTGGGCTTTCGCTTGGTTGTGTGGGGTCACTTTTTAGGTTCCTAATTGTCAGATAATCATTTTCTAAATTAGAAAAGTCTCCTTTTAACCATTTGTCTAAGATTTTCTGATACGGTTCGGAAGCTTTTAAATCAACTGCCCTGTTTTTCAAATATTGAAGGTTCGCTCGATCAAACTGAATTCTTTTGATACTATCAGGAGTATTTGGTAGATGGTAATTTTCTTCTCCTTTGAACTCAAGCTTCTGAATAGCCATCGTTATCATTCCGTAGTAAAAGATGTCATCACCCTTCACATTAATCTCAATTTCATAAAAGTTTTTAGCTGCTTCATCTAATTCAGCTTGGCTTACTTTATGTACTGGTTGAGTGACTAAATGTTTAGTAGTTGTTGCTGCTTCTATTTTATCCCCCTCGTAGGAAAGGATTGCATACGAACCTCCAATCACTAATGCTAATCCAAACCCTGCTACAATTAAAATCTTCTTCATTGCTGCTCCCCCATAAATGTATTCAACTTTCTTTGGAAAGTCATTTTTTATTAAGTTTACCATATGATTCCTCTGGGAATGTTTTTAATGATGAAAAAGAATAGGACATATACACCTATAGTGTTTGAAGAAAAATCGACCAAGGGAGAAAAAACTCGGTGGTTTATTTATAATTGGCTTTCCGGTTGTTTAGGAGTTGGTTGTACAATTCCGTTACTTTTCTTTTTAACAGTAGTAGGACTTGTGTTTTGGCTACTATAAAGAGATAGAGAAAGGAAGATTGTGAAATATTGTTCTTAAGCTAAAGGGGGCAAGAGTTAAAGAAGGGGACCGCTGCGGCGATCCTTTTTCTTGTTGTACTAGCGGTGCAGTTTAGTTTAAGATTTGTTGAAAAAATTAATTTAATTATTCGACAGATTCTACAAGTATTTAGAGGGAAATTACTGTATACATTGAGTGATTGTATTCTAACTATGCCTTAGAGGAAATTGTGATTTCGAGGCAATGATATTGATCCTAAGGGGGAAACATGGGTAAATATAAAATGTCTAAAACGATTGGAATGATTTTAGGGACAATAATGATAGTAGCTACCTTGGGGTATGGACTCCTATATTTACTAGGAACCTCTTTAGGGAAAGCTCTCGGTTCCGAAATGGAGACAACAGCCAGAAATCAGTTCACTTTTGTAATTTTATTTAGCATTGGCTTAGGTAGTGTAATAACAGGAGCAGGTTCTTTTGGAATCAAATTTAAAGGATGGAGATACATTTACATTGGTTTTTGTATGTTAATTGGTGTCGTACTACTATTCACTTTTTTTATTTCAAGAGGAGCCATAGGAACAACGTATGAATTTCTGATTCTATGTTTAAGTATCTTGTATTTTTTATTAGGTTATTTAGTAATAAAGGAGAAATGAAGTTCAAAAAAGTAACATTCCAGTCTTTATAGCAATTCTGTTGCATGGGTGGCTAACGGGGGCAAGAGTATAAGAGCCAGCTGCCATTTTTGGCGGCATTTTTCTTATTTCAAACGGGGCAGTTTAGTGCAATAAGGATTTTATTTCCAGTTGATGTTAAAATAAATTAACTACTTTATCTTTGGAGGCGAACTATGAGACGATTGCCATTCGAACCACCAATAAAACACTATGATCAACGAATTGAAGCAATAGATGAACATATTTGTAATTTGATAAATCAACGGAAGGATATTACAAATAATAACCCTGGCTTTCCAACTAAAAAACTTATAACTACCTGGTCAGAAAAATATAATTTATATGAAGAATTCTTAAATAGTGTATTTACAAGTTTTTTAAACGAAGATATGTATAAACCTGTTGTAGAGCCAAAAGGATTTCTTAAAAATATCCCAATATTAAAGTCCTTTGAAAAAGATGATGTATTCTATTCGGTAACATTTGTACGTCAGTACGAAAATGCCAGTGTCGTTCATTTTAATATTGATAGAGAAGATTCTGATGATGAAGTGCCTAGAAGGATACGAGAACCTATCCTTTTTGATCTATCTATTGAAGGTAAAGAGGCTGATTTTAACTGCCGAAACGAAGGAGGGGGAGGGTCGGGAGGACACGAATCTTATACATTCATCGTATCACCAGCATTACCCGATGATCTTTCTGAAATCAAATTGGTTTTTAAGAAATATAAGCCGCCATTCTTTAATAAACCGACGGGTGTTGAATTTGTCATATAGATAGACAACCTTTTGAATAAATGTACTTAAGCTACCATGAAAATTACCTTCTGTAATTCACAGAAAAAGGCAATACTAAAGAGGACGCAGCTCATTCGATTTTCAAAAAAGGGGAGAGCGCCAATTTCATGGATTTATGGTAATAAGGTGGACTGGATTAAGAGACTTTAGGTTCTTCCAACTTAACGGTATATCCTAAGCTTTCGAGTCGTCTCAGAGAATGTCGAACAATTGACTGTTGTCTCTGCTTATCAAAGTAGTCTTCGCCTAAGTCTACATACATTTCTTTTCGAGTTAAGAGATAATAGGAGATACGTAACATTGCGTGAGCGACTACAATACCAGCACGTTTCTTACCCTTTCGGGATGCTGTACGCCTATACAGTGCTCCAAGATAGTTTTTGGATCCTCTGACTGAATGAGCTGCTTCGGTTAACGCCGATCTTAAATACTTATTTCCTTTTTTAGTTTTTGCTGATTTTCTTTTTCCTGCACTTTCGTTTTGCCCAGGAACTAATCCTGCCCAAGAACACATATGAGCTGCAGTGGGGAATTGTTTCTTCACATCAGTCCCAATTTCAGATAAGATTTGTTCAGCCATTCTGGTCGCTATACCTGGAATCGAATCTAATCGTGCTATATCTTCTTGATGAGAACTGACTCTGTCCGCAACTTCCTTATCAAGCATCTCGATTTGCTCAGTTAAAAAGTCGATATGACCTAAAATGGTTTTTAACATAAGGCGTTGATGTGACCTTATATAGCCTTTTAGGGCGAGTTCCAATTCTTCTTTCTTCTTTTTCATAGTGCGGCGTGCAAAGTTTGCTAGTTTTTCAGGATCCTCTTCACCGTCGGCAATGGCATGAAGCATATCCCGTGCTGAAACGCCCAACACATCTGAAACAACTGACCCCAACTTAATGTTCGCTCCTTCTAACACTTTTTGGATTCGATTATGTTGTCTGGCACGTTCTTCAATAACACTTCTACGATAGCGAACGAGTTCACGCAATTCACGTTGATTCCGGTCAGGAATATAACTGGCTTTAAGTAGTCCGTGGCGAAGAAGTTTGGCAATCCATTCTGCATCCTTCACATCTGTCTTTCGTCCTGGAACGGCCTTCATATGTTGGGCATTAACCACTAAAAACTCAATATCCTCAGCTTCTAGTAAATTCACAATAGGCTTCCAATAAACACTCGTGCTCTCCATGGCGACATGGGTACAATTATGTTGTTTAATCCAGTCAACCAACTGTAAAAGAAATACAGTTTTAGTAGAGAACGTTTGAATCTCCTTTCCTTCAGGTGTCAAAATACAGGCAGTAATATTGTCCTTATGGACATCCATACCGCATGCTCTTTCAATGACTATTTCCATTGAAATCATCCTTTCTACGGCTCACATAATATTAGAGGCTGGTGCATCAACCAGAATAGGATTAATCTACCATGTGTGCTTCCCGTAAGGGAGCGACAGTCAGTGGTGCACCGTGGTCGTTGGAGTCAGACTAACGGATGGGCTCTAACGCACCATAGTTCATCGACCTTCCTCTCCCAGCCGTAGAATCAGTATTGACGGTTTAAAACTATTTTCATTCTCTGTGGTGAAGCGCTGATTTTTGCGCTTCATGAATGGCTAACGGGTGCGTTAGTTCAACAAGTATGGACTGCTTCGGCAGTCTTTTTGTGTTCCTAAAAATAATTATTAAATAATCTCCTTAATTCATATGGTAAAATATGGATATGTAAAATTGGAATTTACTAATTGATAATAAAAATTATGTACACAAGGAGGATTACATGACGAAACTACTTCTTATGTTAATACTGATAATTTCAATATTATCTGTAAATTTAATAGCATTTTTTTACTATCGAATAACGAAAAATATATACTTCTCTGCATTTATTATACTTATATCTGCAGGAGTTTTAGCAATTGTTGAAGGCTTCTTTGCAATGATCATTCTTGACGATGCTTTTGGATTTTTTTTCGGATTGAATCTCGTGGGGCCTTATCTATTAATAAATAGTATAATTGTTCTCCTAATCGCAGTAGCTGTAAGTATTATAAAATTTTCCAAACTCTTGTAGCGGTTAAAAAACCATTTTTTAAAGAGAAAGAAATTTGTTCGGAGAACTAAAGAATAGAAATAGTTTGTTCTTTTTAAATTTTATTTTCGTATTCAACTACCGGGGGCTTATGTTCAAAAACGGGATGGCTGCGGCTATCCCGTTTTTCTTATTTTGCCTGCACCGTTAGTGGAATAAGAAAAAGGCTGCCGCAGCAACCCCCGCTGTTGAACTAAACTAAATTTATCTTTTATACAGCTTTTTATACATTGTTGATTTATCAACGTTTCGAGATTTTGCTCATACGTGCTGCATAAAAAAGGAGCTATTTATGTATCTCACTTGTTAGTGAAACTTTCCCATCCATACTTATAGAATTTTTCTTTTTTCGATATTCTTCTAAATCTTGTTCGCTTTTATTGGTAGCCCAAGGCTTCCGCACTTTAGCTGTAGCGATATTTCCTCAGATCATTCAAAATAGAGATTTCCTGTAATAATTTCTCTCCAACATTGGTTTCCAGAACCTTTTTTCTCTCCAGTTCTCTATCCACCACTCTTTTAACTGATAACACATCTGTTCCGTTTAAGAGGATATTTTCTTTTGAATTAAAATGTTTATGAGCAACTAGTAGCATACCGCAAGAATTATATAATAACGTGTATCCAGCTATACCTGTTTTGGATTGATACGCTTTTGAAAAACCACCGTCAATAACTATCATCTTTCCATTTGCTTTGATTGGATTTTCTCCTTCAATTTCCTTAACGGGTGTATGACCATTTATAATATGACCTTGATCAGGATTAAGATTAAATTCAGCTAGGATTTTACGGCAAATTTCCTCATTTTCACGTAAATGATAATATGGGTTCTTTTTCTCTTTATGGGTTTCCTTATTTTTAATGAAATACCTCTCGAAAGTTGTCATTGCTCTTTTCCCAAAGAGTGATGAATATTCTCCTGTCCATAAATACCAGACCATATCTGTTGCAAGATCATCTGTCACTTCTGGATGTGCAAAAGCATAGCGCAGATATTCTTCAAAAACATCAAGTAAATTACTTCCTGCATAGGTTTTATCTTCAATCACCATTTTTTCCATATTTCCTTCTTTATCTAAAGGAATGCAGCCATGTATTAATAAGTTCCCGTTATATTTTAAATAAAGGCTTCCTTTCTTCATAAGAAAGTTCATGTGTCTAGCTAGCTTTTCCGAGTGCTGCACAGCCAGTAATAACCTTTCCATCACCTGCTCTTCTTCCTCTAATAATTGATCCGGCTGCAATGGATTAACCGTTGCAAAGCAGCTATTTTCTAATGGATACGTTTCCCCATGTATCGATATTTCGTTTTTGTCATAATCAATTTTCTCAAGTAACAGCCTTTCCGACATATTAAAGTAAGGACGTCTTTTGATGATCGGCATTTCAAGTTTGAACTGAATCATGGCAATGGCTTGATGAATTTTCGTAATCTGCGTTCGTTCATGATCAGATAAGTTTTCATCTGAACTTATTTTTGGTCTAAAGACTGGATTGTCATCATAGTATTTCTCCGCAAGATTAAGTAGAGGTATAAGATTGATGCCATATACATCTTCAATAATATCCAAATTGTTATATCTAGCACAAATACGAATAATATTAGCAAGACACACCTTTGAACCAGCAAATGCACCTAACCATAGTACATCATGATTTCCCCATTGAATATCAACGGAATGATAATTGATTAGAGTATCCATAATTTTATCAGGTTCAGGTCCACGATCATAAATATCCCCCACTACATGCAGATGGTCCACAACCAATCTCTGCGTCGTATAAGCAAGGCCTATAATGAGGTTATCAGCCTGATTTAAAGAAATAATTTGCTGAACAATTTTTGCATAATACTGTTCCTTATTTGTGAATTCATCCGTTTTGTATAGCAGTTCTTCAATAATATAAACAAACTGATCGGGCAATGCTTTACGTAATTTAGAGCGTGTATATTTAGAGGAAGAATACGAAATCAGATGAATCATATGATCAATGATTTCTATATACCATTGATAGAGTTCTTGTTTATTTCTGCAGTTAGCCTTAATCAACGATAATTTTTCTTTAGGATAATAAACTAATGTAGCAAATTCATTAATTTCTTTCTCAGATAACACATTTTTAAAAAGGTCTTTGATTTTCTCCTTTACATTCCCTGAACCATTTCTTAACACATGTTGAAAGGCTTGATACTCCCCATGTAAATCACTGACAAAATGTTCCGTCCCCTTGGGGAGATTAAGGGTGGCCTCAAGATTTATAAGTTCAGTTACCACTTTTTCTTCGCTATCATACTTTTGGGCAAGCAAATCTAGATATTTTGTGTTCAAAATTATGTATCCCCTTCCAAAATTCATCATTTATTTTCCATTATTCCACAATAAAAACGTTTTATTTCCATCTTGAATGCTTAACAACTCAATAATGTCTATTCAGAGGGCTCAGCTACAAGGGTTCTTTTTTGGTTGGGTTCCGGGAAGGAGGCATTATGGTAGGTATTATGGTTTCTATAAAAACAAAAAGCGCAAACCACTATATGTAATTTGTGCTTCTTTGGCTAAGGAGTAACACTAAAAGAAAGATTGTCTAACAACACGGTGACAATTTAACACTTTAAAGTGAATGGGCAAATTGTTACCTGTTATATTTGTGATTATTTAAGTAACTTAACTTTCGCTGTTAAAAATCATTATTAAACCATTGGTATAGCTTTTTTCCTTATTGAAGTAACGGTCAGTTTAGTGAAAGAAGGAAATATCAACTACGAGGTGAAATTTATATAACAGAGGTGAGTTAATGAATAGGCCATTTGAAATTCAACCACTAAGATTACTGGGAGGATGGACAGTAGAATTTAATAACTTTTATGAATGCGAACCTGATAATTGCAATGATTTTGGAGAATATTTTGTTGAAGATTTATTGCAACTTACCAATAGTAAACATAAACTTGTTCTCGACGTGGGTTGGTATCCAGATAGCGATAAAAACGGTACATATAAACTATTCTTGATTAAGGATTTTAATTGGGAAAAACCATTAGAGTATTTTGAAAGTAGGAATACAAAAGAAATTGTAGAGAAAATTGAGTATTGGACGAACTATGGCTTCTATCAAAAATATCTTTAAGGATAATCTGTATTTTAGGCATTTATATATATTATGTGAAGAATTGTACTTAAGCTAACGGGTAGCTTTACTTGAAGAAACTGAATTTCCGGACCTAAATGTGGTCTTTTTTTGTGCTGTTCTCATTTTCTTAAAGATTGTATTTTCTCAAACTTTAAGGTTAAAGTAATAATTCTATACCAATTTTTCATTTCACTCTTTTTTTCATTAGCTTTTGATTGCTTGATTTTGCATTTTTTTAGGGATCCTTAACCCAAATTGTTTTACCGGTATGATTTACTTAATTTTGTATCATCATCTTAGATTTAGGCTATATTAAATCCTGATGTTGATGTTTACGATAAGAAAACCGCCTCGTTGAAGAGGCGGCTTATTGAGCTATCGTATCCGTCGTAATCTGCTTTAGGAGAAAAGGTCATCTAACCGTCTGGTAAACGAGGGCTATGGCTCCAGAATCAAATGTCTTGTTTTCAATCAGTTTAAGATTGATCTTCTCCTTGAGACCTTGAAATAACGGCAACCCGCTGCCGATCAGGACGGGAGAAACCGTAATTTTATACTCATCTATTAAATCAAGCTGCATAAGGTAGTGTGCTAACCTAGGACTGCCGAGGATGACCATATCCTTGCCTGGCTGCTGTTTGAGGTTCTTGATTTCTTCCTCGACATCTTCTTTCACCAGTCTGGAATTGTTCCATTCGACTTTCTCCAACGTCGTGGAAAAGACGATTTTGGGTGTCTTTTCAATCCACTCGGCATGATTCCGTTCATGCTGCGAAGCTGAGGGGTCAGAAGGCACAGATGTCCAGTAACTGTGCATCATCTGATAAGTTTCACGTCCCCATATGACAGTGTCGGCAGTACTCAGAATTTCTTTCGCGTGTTTCTCCAAGTCAGCATCGTATGAAACCCAGCCAATGTCCATTTCACCGTTCGGACCTTCTACAAAACCGTCAAGCGATGCGTGCAGAAATAGAACGAGTTTTCTCATTTTTAGTCTCCTTTGTTCATGAGGGATATTATTTTCATACTTCTTTACCTCCAATGTAAGTATAACCATTTTTTATAAAATTCAGTAAATAGTTCCATAAGTTACACCAATTAAAATAAAATGGGACGGTGCTAGCATCAGTCCCGTTTTGTTTTGTTAAAGTGAAGATTGTGAAGAACTACACTTAAACAAACGGGTGCTTTACCACAATAAGGAATAAAAATAATTAGCCTAAAATATGCAAGTTTTTATACATTACATGCATATTTTAGGCTTTTTTAAATTCATAAAACATGCTTCATTTTTTAATTTCCAAATACAAGTAGAAATGTACTTTAATCAACTCCATGTGCAATTTAGCTCTGGGTGTGGCATATGACTGTGCTCAGAAATCTCGTGCTGCAGCGTAGAAGATGAAATTTTTAAAAAATAAAGCCTGCGAAGGCTTATTTGAATATGTCTAATAATCATGTTGAATACCGGAAGTTTAGGGAAAAAAACTCTATTTTATTATATTTTTTTTGCAGTACTGTTAACTTGATGGGCATGGGGTACAGCCGAGATACGTGTAAAAATGGGCCACAGGTTGGATTGTATTTCCAGTATGACTCATTTGATTTATTATAGAGGTCTACCAACAGAAATGCGGAAAACACCGATGCTAAGATAATTTTTGAATAAAAGGCATCAGGTTGCATTTCCCCATATATTCCAATTTGCAACGCTCACTAGTAGGTTATTACAACTATTATTGCATCACAGATAATACCCAAAGTGTAAACAAATTCAGAGACAAAATCGGGTACTTACTGTTTAAATGGCTCAATAGAAGAAGTCAAAGGAAATCATTTACTTGGGATTAATTCAGACTCTTTCTTAATAAATATCCATTACTTTACGCAAGAGTTAAGGTTAATATATACGACTTAAGAAAAGAAATTAGCTATATTTTGTAAATGAACTAGGAGGAGCCGTGTGCGTTAATAGCGCAAGCACGGTTCTGTGAGGGGAGAGGAGAACAATTTACCGCAAGGTATAAAGGCTCCCTTCTACTCGACTAAGTAAAAAAAATATACCCCTCAACAATAAGGGGTATAGGAGTCCTTCGATTATTAGAAGTCTAAGATCTGTTTCTGTTTGAATCTATAAATCACTTTTACTGTCATCATGAGCTACGGCTAAACCACTAAACGAGATTGGCCCTACAACAGCTGCTTCTGTGCCATTTGTAATATTTTCAGCGGTCAATTCATAAAAATGTGATCCTTTTGCTAAATTCGTATCAATAGCTTGGAATGTCGCAATATAATTAACCTCTGATGTAGGATCCGATTCCACTCCCTCTTGAGCAGTAAAGATTTGTTTTCCATCACGAAAGATTTTAAATAAAATTTGTGATGTACCACTTACCCCACGGACGCCTATTGTCGCAATTAATTCAACATGATTTTTTTTTGCATTCTTTCGAGGTATAGTTATATGAATGGTTGCAAGTACTGTAAGACTCGGAGTATGAGGAATAGCAATTGGGTTATTATTGTTAACCATACTAATAGGTTCTGATGCTTGATAATCAATAAGACGAACCATTTTCATTAAATCACTCCCTTGTTTGTTATGTTATAAAGTATGCAGTAAAGAGAAATTTAGTTTGGACCACCTTTTAATTTTAAAAAGGTTTATTACCTTAAAGGATAAAATACTTCCTTTTCCAAAAATTTTTTTGTCGATGTCACAAAAAGATAAGCCCAAATTGTAACGAAGGCTAATGTTAAGGTAGATTGATAATTGTTTGCCAAATATCTATATGTGAAGGAATGTACTTAAACCAACGGGTGCAAGAGTTCAACCAAGGGGCTGCGGTGGCGGCTCTTTTTTGTTCCGCTAACGGGTATTAGTGTTGAGGGAGTCAGGTATTTTGGCGAATCAGGGGAATCTAGGTTTATTGATTTTAGGGAATGCAATCAAAACTGGATACAGTATAGAAGCAGAACTGAGAACCTAAAGGATAATGAAATACAAGATGTTATAAGGAAAGACAAAACCATTGGACAAAGGGATAGTGATGCAAATCTACCCTATTTTGAGTTTTTTACAAGAACCTTTACGCGAATTGAATTTGATTCAAAAAATACATTTAAACAGTTTAGAGAAACTATTGCTGCTACTGGATGGAGTACAATCGATTTAACTTAAGGCAGTTCCTATTATAAAGCTTAAGGGCGTTCGGCGATAAGCTGGGACGCTTATTCACTAATGGACAGTTTAATAAGGAACTTCGCCAAAATAGACTTAAAAAGCTTGAAGGTTAGGTGGACAAATATGGATAGTGAGTATTTCGTAAAAGGAATAGTTTCGAGTGTAAGAGATTCTGCGGTTAACGATACGTTAAGTCTAATGGAAGAACCGCCAGGAAGAAGACCAAGAAAAAAGGTTATAGAACTTTCAGAATGGTATAACGAACAGTCCATAACTAATAAAGAAATGATAAAAAAAGCACTATATGAAGTCGTAGATGCAAGTTTATTTGGCATATTTGCTGTTATTGATGGTGTTAGAACTATTGAAGATACAGAGAATAAAGGGGTTTTTAAACTATTTTTTAATAAAGACGGAGAAAAAAAGTTGATAAATGAAGAGAGTAATGAGTACCTTCACGATATATACAATTCCATCACAAAATCGAGAGAATAATCTATATGCTTCTTAAACTATCAGAGTGCTTGAGTTGAACATGGGGTTGCTGCAGCGTTGGATGTATTCACATTCTAGAGGTGATATTTCCCTTATTTTCTGTGTAATAATTTTTCATATTCGTTTAAAAGTTTGTTTAAAGCTTGACTCAATGATAAAACTTCATCATCAAGAAAATCTAACTTCTTATTGTAAGCTGTTCTAACCATTTCTTCACGAAGTAGGTAGATTTTATTCCAAAGTTCTTTCTCTTTATCAAATTTCTCATCCATTTTTGCACCAACTATGTGATAAATCTAAACATTATACATTGTGCCGTTAATGCATGGCTATTATGTATTAGAAAATATAATTGTCCCGAAAATTATATACTTGGCACTAATAGCTGGATTTCTGCCAAGAGTCTAAAGTGGCGTGATGCTAGTTCTTGGATGGGAAAACAAAATAGATTATGGGTAATTAACGAGGGCTAAAAAGAAAGATTCTTATTCAACGGGTGTTTTAATTTAATAAGGATCCGGTATTTTTAATAAAAAAGCTCGCTAATTGGAGTGACTCCCTTGAGTTGGATTAAACAATCCAACTTAGGGGGGTTTTTTGTATAGTTAAGTTTTCGAGTGAATACAGAGCAAAAGTTGTTTTAGAGGAGGGGGAGGATCAATAGAACTGGCTATATGGATCTTGTAAGCTTGAAAGATGCTTATTCCATCTGGTATTAGCAAACCCGGTAATTATCGGTGAAAGAGCTGAATATGATCTATCTTCAAATTGGTACATAACTGGCGATGATATGAATGGTGATTATATAACAATTGACTTGGCAGTTAAGTTGAATAATCTTTATTAGCTTTTATTCAACATGAGCCATTTATTGGAGTAAGCTATTTGAATTAAGGAAGTTAAATAGCTGAAACAAAGGGTCTCTTTTTTGAAAATTCAGCATTTACTTTACTTCTATGTGGTAAAATATGTAATGTGTGTAGGATTGGGGGAGGGTGTGAGTGAAAACTTAACTTCATGGTTATTTTTCGGTAATCCTATCGCACGTTCAAATGAAATATTAAATTATGTTAGGTGGGGGAATATCAATGGATTTGTATTACGAAGTTTATGGGGGTGGTCAACCTGTGGTCCTCCTCACTGGTGGGGCTGATGTACGAAATTGGACATTTGTCGCACCTCTTTTAGCGAAACACTATAAGGTCGTTGCTTTTGACGGACGTGGTACCGGGAAATCACCGTCTCCTTTAGAAGATGTCAATCCTGTTGAAGATTTGTTGTCACTGCTTGATCATCTAGAAATCAATCAGGCAACGCTCATCGGTCACTCAATGGGCGGCCAAATTGCCACTGAATTCGCTCTGAATTATCCTGAGAGGGTTTCTAAACTAATTTTGCTTGCGCCAGGTTTATCTGGGTTTAGCTATTCGAAGGAATTTGGAGAGAGAATGAAGAAGATTCATGAAGCTGCCCCCGATATCGAAAAGATGATTGAGCTTTTGCTCTGTGATCCATCGAATCGTGTTGTAACGGTGAGTCCGCACCGGGATTTGATGGTTCAAATGCTTCGGCACCATATGAACCGAATGTTTGAATGGCCTCCTGTTAAATTGATTTGGCCGCAACCACCGGCCATCGAAAGATTAGGAGAATTGACGGACAAAACATTATTGATAATCGGCAAGGAAGATTCACCCGACAACCTTCGTGTTGCCAATTACTTTCGAATGCACTCAGATGCTAGAATCATAGAAATTCCGGGTGCTGACCATATGGCTAATCTCACCCACCCTGAGAAGCTGTATCGTCAAATTACTGATTTTATGGAGGAATGAAAAGCCTACTATGCAATGGCTTTGGAAGAGAATGAACGCTTTCTAGATAATATACTGACCTTCGATGAACCCACTTTTTCCATATTGATATAACAATACTTTGGAGTACACATTATTAAACTATCAGCAGTTTAACGCAACAATGAATTAAATTAATGAAAAGTAGTGCACAGATATTTTATTTATGAAAAACCAAAGAACCCATCAAATGATTTATGAAAATATGCAATATATTATTCCGAATAGAATGCAAAAGCGTGCGAAAAAGAATTTCGATAAGGCAAGTGCCTGTCCTACCCACAATTTGTCGAATTCTCCCCGACAAGATTTGGGGGGGCCAGGCACCATAGCCAATATCGACCCAAAACAATATATAAGGTGGATTTTAAAATGGATAAAAGAGTCCAGTTTGATTTTGAAATAGAGTTTACCAATGGCGGTGGATTGCAGGGACAGGATTTTCGTCTTGATATTTATGGAGATGACATTTCTGATGAAGATTTAGCAAAGTGTATAGTAGAGGATATGAGGTTACTAATGGTTGGGGAAGTCAGGATACTAAACAAAAAAATAATCAATGAAAAACATAAACGAAAATCTGTTGATCAGTAATAACCCCTAGAGAAAAACAATAATTTGTTTTAAAATACGTTTGGGTAAAGTTGAAAATGAGATAGACATTACTTCAGAGAGTAAGCTATTCCATCCTTACTTAGAAGATGTAAGAATGAGAATAATTTAAATAAAAAGAGGCAACCTCCAAAATAATGGGAGGAGTAACCTCTTTATAAATTACCTAAATCCATTACAATAGTATGTTCTATCCTATTGTAAGAACCACTTTTCCTCGACCATGGCCACTCTCGATCTCTCGATGGGCGTCTGGGGCTTGGTGTAATGGAAATGCCTTTCTGATAAGGATCTGCAATTTACCTTGCGAGTATAGTTCTACTATTTCAGTAAGCCGATTCACGGACCTCTGGCTGCGTATAGGACGAACACCAAGTTTTTCTGCAAGATCGAACGCAACAATTGTGCCAATTCGATTTTTATTTTCGACAAGTTCCAATGATGCGTGTAGAGCTTCATCCCCAGCGGCATCGAATGCTACGTCCACGCCATTAGGTGCTAACGCACTGACTCTGTTGGCAAGATCGTCACCATAAGTGACTGGAATGGCACCGAGCTTTCGAAGGTATTCATGGTTGCATTTACTAGCGGTTCCGATGACAGTTGCTCCCCATGCCTGAGCCAGTTGTACTGCGAATGTACCAACTCCACCAGCTGCAGCGTGAATCAAGATGGTGTCTCCCTTGTCAACGCCAAGTTCCTGTAACGCGGTGTGTGCGGTTTGACCAGAGGCTGTTATTACACCTGCCTCCTCCCAAGGCATGTTCTTTGGTTTATGCACAATCTGGTCAACGCTAACCACCACATATTCGGCATAGCAGGCCAGTAAAGCCCATCCTAGTACTTCATTGCCGACAGAGAAATTTGTTACCTTATCACCGACTTGATCAATAATTCCAGCGAATTCGTTACCGAGTATCTGTGGATACCGTACCTCCATACCTGGTGGCGCCCAGCCACTACTACGCACAGCCAAGTCGAACGGCTGGATACCAGCAGCCTTGACTCTGACCCGAACCTGCCCTGCACCTGCATGGGGTTTATCAAATTCCATTACTTGCAAAACATCTGGAGGACCAAAAGTAGTAATGGCAGCGGCTTTCATGTGATCTTTAATCATTATTATTTGTCCCTTCATATTGATTATATTTAATCCTAGAATTACAAATTAACATTTTTGTTTTTAATGATAATTGTATGTTTGCATTCAACAAAAAACCTCGATTGTAAATCCACCCGGTGCTTTAACATAGAAAGTCCAACGATGAGCCCTTTTTGGAGGTTTTACATCAAATCCATCATTCTTCAAGTGTAGATAGATATCGTTCACCTGTTCTTCGTTCTTCTGTGAAAAACCTATATGAAAGGTCTTAGGGTAATTGACTTGGGTACCTTTCATCAATGCCAGCAACAATCCATCTTCGTCTAACAATACAGCGAATGAATCATCATGTGTACTCTTGGTTTGTAGGCCAAAATATGTTTCTAAAAACTCACGAGCAGCGCTAACGTCAGTCACAGTTAGATTGATATGATTTAGTTTCAAAGGTTACACATCCTTTCTTTACTAATCATTTTTTAATACCTTAATTCACTTTTAATAAATGATCTCTTGAAACTGAGGGTTTTTAAGCAACAATATTCACAACCAGAATATGCAATCTTATTCAGTTTTTGAAAGCATTTTTTACTTTCAATTAATATTCTATATTTAATTATTAATATATAAAAAGACATATTTATATATCACTATATATACTCTGGTATATGAATGAAGGAGTGACGAACTTGGAACTACTGCAACTACGATATTTTCTAAAAGTTGCTAAGTTGGAACATATGACAAGGGCGGCGCAAGAACTGCGCATCGCTCAGCCAGCTCTCAGCAAAACCATCGCAAGGCTGGAAGAGGATTTGGGTGTACCGTTATTTGATCGTAAAGGAAGAAACATTCGACTCAATTCGTTTGGAAAAGTGTATCTGAAGAAAGTAGAAAAGGCACTCATGTTGCTTGATGAAGGTCGAAGAGAAGTTGAAGATCTTGCGGGATATGAAAGAGGGCGTGTTTTTTTAGCGACAACCACTCATAAATGTTTTTCTGATGTAATAGGTTCTTTTATATCCTTACACCCTGATGTCAAACTTCAAATCACTCAAGCTTCAAAAAGGGAAAAGATACAACAGCTTCGAAATGGTGAAATCGATTTTTGTATCACTTTCCCTCCCATTGAGCAGTCAGGAATAGAGGGATTGTCCTTTCTCACTGAAAAAATTTATCTTGCTGTTCCTCATACACATCGCTTTGCTAATCGGAGAAACATAGACTTGAGTGAAGTGGCTGATGATCCTTTCATTTGTATAAAGAAAGGTAATCCATTCAGAGAAATGACGGATGAATTTTGTCAACTAGCAGGGTTTACTCCGAATATAATTTGTGAGGTCGACGAACATACTGCTGTAGTTCACTTCATGAGTATGGGAATTGGTGTTGCTTTTATTCCGGACACCCTAATTGGAAATATAGAGACTTCATTTCATTTATTGCATATTGATAATCCTATTTGTCAGCGTACTTATCAAATCGCATGGCTTGAAGGAAGATATATGTCCAAGGTGGATCGTAAGTTTCGAGATTTCTTTGTCCGGAGCTTTACTGATTTACCGATCAGTTGAGAAGTTTAGAATGGATTTGTTTTATTACTGTTTGTTTAATGTAAAAGGCAAAATACTAAAAAAAACGCAGAGGATGCTAAAACCTCTGCGTTTTTGTGTGTGATTTTGTTGTCTAAATTTATGCGATTTACCCTGATATTAACCTTATTAAACCAGTTTTTTTAAAACTTATTCTTTAATAGATTCGTTAAAATAGTAAAGTTGTTACTATGATTGATGGTTAAAGGGTGAGGCTGGAGTCCGACAAAAGGCAGTACTTAAATCCCAGAAAACTGCTTACATCTTTGTCCTAATTTCTGCTGCAGATAAACAGGTAATCATATAATTTTCAGTCAAAGAAACGATTATTGAACGGAGTATTCTTATGGTCACTATGATGGAATGGAGAACAGCTGATACCGTTAGTTAACGCTAAAAGCAGAGTTTTAATAGAATGGGGGGGCTTTTTTGGACAAATTGTCCTTTAAAACAAAAAGACGGTCAAGTTGTTGGTTGGATTGTATTTGAAAGTACCCAAAATAGGAAACGATTGTCACATACGGGTTCATTCGGAATGTTAATCAGAAACAATTACAGAGGAATTGGGATTGGTAAAATGCTGCTCCAAGCATTATTAGAGTGGCAGAAAAGAATCCATTAGTTGAGAAAGTAAGTCTAGGGGTTTTTTCAACAAATCATAGAACAATATCCTTATACAAAAAGATGGGGTTCATTGAAGAGGGACGAAAAATTAATGAATTTAAATTTAATGATAATAAATATGTGGATGATATTCTAATGTATAAATTAGTTTAGATGCATTAAATTAGCTTTTTTTACGAATGCTTTTCTACATTGTGAAAAAAAATTAATGAGCAAATATGCAAGTTTTTATACATTGCTTGTTTTTAGGGTCAGTCCCCGATATTTTAAGGCTTTACCTGATTGGGGGGCTGACCCAGTTTTTACATTCCTGAACATGTACTAGGGAACGTAATGCGCATTACACCAAACACCACAATTTTTCCACAGGCAACATATGGGCAAAGCTTTTGTACGCCTCCTAAACCTCCGCCAAGTGACGCTAATAATATCCCGATTGTTAGAAGCAGGGCAAGAAATACATCCCATTTATGCGAGTTTAAAAATGATATAGAATACACAAAACATCGTTAATAGAAAAACGAAAATGAAATAGATGGCCAGGCTTCGTCTAAATGCAGAAAGTGAAATGCCGGAAGCTTGCGCGTAATGGGAGGCGGTTAAGCCGGACAAAATGCCCATGATCACAAACCACGGCTCATAAAACAAAAGAGACCATAACGCCAGGCTGTGAACATCAAGTGAAATCCAGCCATTGAATTGTAAAGTAATGACATTAGCCAGAAGGAGGGCTTTTGTAATGATCCCGCTGATTCCATGTGCAAGTAAATAAGCAGTACAGGAAAGGGTAGGGGTTAAGATGATGACACGGTGGATGTTTTTCCCTCCAATGAACGGCACCCATGCTGGGACTACTCGTCCCCATGGCTTGACAAGGGCAATTAAAATGAACCCACAGGTCATGATCAAGACGCCCGCAAGGTAACTTGCCATGTACATCACTTTAGGACTCTCCAGCTGCCCGGGGAGACCTATCGTCCCGCCTGCAGCTTGATAAAATCGGACGAAAACAGCATACATGACTGCCCAAAAGCAACCGAGGTATGCTGGCCATACCGCTTCCTTCGTCCATTGCTCAAAGGCAGTTAGCCTTGCCGGTTGAGCTTTCACATTGTTTGTTTTTTCATTCATGGTCACGCAGTCCTCCTTTTTAACCTCTTCCACAGCGGGAACATCGGCTGCGCCGACGATAATAATAGGCAATCGCAGCTAGCCCAAGTGCCACTCCCCATGGCACCCAAAAGATCATCGGTCCCATAGCACCCCAGCCCTGACTGTGTAAAATATTATCCATCGGCCCGAGATGAAGTGCCGTGGCAATGATACCGAATGTAAAGACAAAACCTGCTGCGGTTACAGCTATGGCCACAATGGAAGCAGGAATCACTGCTAGCATGATGGGAACTCTTTTTCCACCAATGAACGGGAACCAGCGCGGAAAGACTTCACCCCATTTTTGGATTAAACCAAGTGTAAGGAGACTTCCGATTATACATACAGATCCAAAAACCCATTCCGTCAGACGAGCCATCGGATTAGCGGTCGAGAAATCCTTAAGGAATTGCGGATCAATCCCTAAAGGGATATCGAGTGCCCACGAGAAGCGTATTAAGGCATAAGGAATGGGAGCCAATACTGCGATCATGGTCATCCATCTTCCCCAACGAATCAATAAAGATGTTTCTCCGTCATCGGTACGTCCGCAATATTCACGTGCATGACGAGTTTTTCTTTGATAAACAACAGCGGCCATCATCCAAAAAAGGGCTCCGATAATACAAATAATTTGGTTCAACATTTCCCAGTTAAAGTCGAATTTAAATAAAAAAGCGTAAGCCATAGCGGCAATTAACCTGGTATCAGGAATAAACAGGAGCAGAGCAACTGAGAACCCCCATGAATAGGCAATGGCAAACCGCCGAGAAAAAGCCCTATAATGTGGTTTCTGCATGACAAGACCTATTCCAATGCCCATGAGACATAGAGTGACAAAAACAATACCGCCAATTTGTACCGGAAGATTGGTAACCATGGCGGCGAACAATCCCATACCCTCATTTTTAAAAGGATATCCAGCTCCACCCAATAACCAGTAAAGATGTAATGCTCCGTACAGCGCCGACCATAGCATGGCGGTATAACCGATCCATGAGGGCCACCGGTTCCGTTTTGTTTTAGCCTCTTTATTCAGTACAGGCGATGTGACATTCAACGTAATCATCCTTTCTTTATTATTCAAAAAAAATAACCTCACTTTCATCCTAATCCGTAAAGGTTAAAATGAAGGTGAGGTTTCGTTTAAATTTTGTTTAATTCGGGGCTTTCCTTTTCTATTTCCTTTTTTTCGTGAAATGGATTTACAAAATAATTGAGAGATAAAAAAAGTCTAATTCCTCAGCATTTTTACCGAGGAATTAGACTAACGATATTCCACAATCCGGCCCTATTTATCCTGATTTTAACTCCTTGAATATAAATTTCTTTATCAACAGTCCTAATGTAATACCAAAAATGATGGCACTGATAATATGAGAGTAATAATCATTTATGGGCCTAATAGGTATATACTGGCCTTCTATTAATGCTGAGAATAAAACTTCACATACTAACCAGGCCAGTAAACTGCATAAAGTCGTTTTAATAACTAAATGGCATGAACCAATCTTTTTAAATATAAAGCAAATGAAGATTGCAAAAAAGCTACCAACTAAAAAATCTACAATTAATCCTATGGTAAATACAGGCCTGTTAAATGTAACAATAAGGCTTGCTAATTCATAAATAGCATACTTACCAATACCAAAATAAACAAATATCCGCGAAGCAATCTCTCCTGGTATTGTTGACAGAACACCTAATAAACCAATTTTTAACACCTTATCTTGGATCATATCATCAATTCCTCAATCTTTATGTAGGTAAATTTAGTTTACAAATTATATGTAATTTTATACCTAATAAAAGAAGACACCTTTTGTTTAAGAAAGGCACCCGAATGTAGAATATTGAAAAATACGAAATCACCAGTTGCTTAAAGGCTAGGTGAAGCCCATGTTTGAAAAGATGTTGGCATTGTGCCATTTTGAGCAAAATAACTCCGTGTTAAGAGCTATTATTTTTTATTACGATAAAATCGCTTTGCTTTTGCACGATTCCCGCAGTCTGCCATCGAACACCAACGTCTGCTGCGATTGCGGCTTGTATCCAAAAACAGCCAACCACACGGATGCCCTTCACACTTTTTCACCCTGCTTAGTTCTTTTTCAGAAGTAAGAATGTCTATAGCAGATTGAACAATCGGTGGAAGCATTCCGTCTAATGTTTCTTCACCATTCAAAAATTCCAATGAAAATTTATTTTCACCAAGCACTACTCGCATCTTCCCGTAAGCATTGCTTAGGGCTTCATTCAAAATAGCAAGATCTTTAGAGGCTGGTGTTTCATTTTTTGTTACTAGACTAAAAATTTGGTAAATCGATTCCCGCAGCTCAATAGCTTGTTGGAGAACTTCTATTGCCTTAGCGGGTTGATCTTCTGCTTTTTTTAGTAGTGAAAGCGATTGTTGTTTATTAAGAATATTGGCATGCAAACTCCAGTTTACCAGCTTCTCGTAACTCGTCAGCAACTCCTGTGATTCCTCACTGCTATCGTGCCAGCTTACTGTATTGGCAAAATCCAAACACAAACGTCCGCCGAGCAAATCATGCTTGTGTACATCTTTATTTATATCAGACATGTGACTTCTCCTTTGACAGTCCGGGCCATATAATTTTGAAATTTTCCTATAACCATTATAAAAGGTATTGACAGTTAGAATCAACCACATCATAATATAACCATCAAAACAATTATAGAAGGTTATATACAAAAACAGACGTATGCATAATAAAAATTTATTGGAGGGGCTAAACATGAATGAAACGTTAAGAAACTCGGTTAAAACGATGCTAAGGGAAACATTCGAAGGACCCCTAGTTCCTGGAAAAGGAAGTTGGTTCACAAATTCTGAATCGAATTCTGGAATTTTCGGTGTACTAGAGGGGATGTCTTACGACCAAGCCTCCATGTCAGTTCATGGAACAACATTGGCTGCACATACTGATCACATCCGCTATCACATGTGGGGAACCAATGAAATCTTAAAAAAAGGGAAACAACCGGAAATGGATTGGGGAAAGAGTTGGGATATTCATTCGGTAGATGCACAACAATGGAACCGAAATCAGGAAGGATTGCGAAATGAATACTTCACACTTTTGGAATCGATTGACGCTATTGAATGGAATGAACTACTGGCCAATGAGGTGTTGTCTTCCTTGGCTCATTCAGCCTATCATCTTGGAGCCATTCGACAAATGTTAAAAGTAGTCAAGGTGTAACTTTGACATAAAGTCTGATCATTAGCCGAGTATTGGTACAAGTAGACGTAAATGTGCTTAGGGAGGTTAGCGATGATCTTTAATATTATATTTTTTACTATTGAAATTAGAAAAAGGGAAGCGAATTTGGAAGCGGCTATCCATCAAGAGCAAGTTGAGAAGCTTTATGAGGAAATCAAGGATCGGCAAATAGCTTTGTATCGTTATATGTAACTTCATAATTTTCAGGGTTTCAAGAAGCAGCCCAAATCAATTCCCCCGATATTCAGCCATTTCAGCGTATTTCGGGGGATTTTCACCTCGGAAAATAACGGTAAACAGTCTGTCATCCATTGGTATAATTTTTGTCTTTCAGTGTTAAAATCTTTTGTCAAGTATGGTATTTCATTGCCTATTATCATTTTTCGTAAAGATAGATGGCCGTGCCCTTTGGTGAACTTGTTATGTTCCACCCCAATTGCATTTCCTGAAGCATGAGTGACACGATGGAGAGGCCGATGCCGGCCCCTTTTTTGTCTGTTGTTACATCCAATCCAGGGCCTTTGTCTTCAATCAGAATCGCTGTTCTCCCTTCATAATCCACGATTCTGACACCGACATACTGCCCCGACTTAGCGTGTCTGATCACGTTTTGGTAGAGATTATCTAGGATGCGCATGAACCAATGGGGATCGATATTCCAACTTAAAGCCTTTTCGGGCAGACTAACATCTATTTTAAAGCCTTCTTTCTCAAATACCGGATACCATCCTGCCATGGATTCCCGGATGAATCGAATGATGTCCGTTTCTTTTCTTTGTAATGTGTATTTTCCGGCTGATAATAGCGTGTAGGAAAGGAGATTTTCCAGCAGATGGCTTAAGAGATCTACCTTGTTTTCAATTAAATGAAGCGAATCTTTCCCTTTGGACGATAAAGGTTCTTTTTGCAATGAATAGGCATGCCAGCGAATGGCTGTGAGCGGTGTTCGTAAATCGTGGGATATATTGGCAATCAGCTGTTTGCGCAGCGCTTCTTCTTCTTGTTCGTGATGCCTGCTCTTTATCAGTTCATCGATCATATGATTAAACGCTTTGCCCAATTCACTGATTTCGTCTTTTTTGTTGATAACGATCTTTTCGGGAATCCCGTTTTCCTGCGTTTCCGTCATGGCGGTTTGGAGATGAATGAGCCGTTTCCGGATCTTGAAGAAAAATAACCAAGAGACAAAGAGAAAGAGACCGAATACGAGAAAGGCATATAGCGCCAGCAACTTGTTATCTATAATGGAAAGGGTCGGAAGTTTTGTAACGGAGGGCGGTATTTGGAAAACCATAAATCCGTTGCTCTGTTTTCCGCCAATAAAAGACACAAAGGTAATCGGATCTTCATCACTTTGATTCATAAACTCAATACTGTTCTCTAAGGTCCACTGTGCTGGAATATTCTTTTGCTCGGAAAGTATTAGTTTGGTTTTCCCCGTCCCGTCCACCCAGAACATCCAAGCAAGCGGATATTGTTCCCTTACTGTGTGAAGCTTCTGATTTACCTGCTCTGGAGTGGCTCCATCCAGCTTTGCCGCCTCATGATGCCACATTTTCTTTAATTTGTTCGTATCCATATACTGAGCTCTTTGTGGAAAATCCTTGTTCAGAAAATAGGAGGGTATGTAATAGGCAGGTAAAACAAACGGCCATATGATAAGGGCTACGATAATGATCAGTAAATATTTCGCCAACAGTGAATGTCGAAACTTCATTGCTTCACCCTGTATCCGATTCCCCGGATCGTTTCAATAATTTGCGGCTGGCTCGGATTTTCCTCTATTTTTTCGCGTAAATGACGAATATGGACCATCAACGTTTTATCCCCAACAATATAAGGAGTTTCCCATACCGCTTCGTAGATTTGTTCCTTTGTCAGAATTTGGTTTGGATGACGAAGCAAATACGTGAAAATTTGAAATTGCTTTGCCGTTAGGGCGATTTCTGTATTCAATCTTGTATCGATAATACGGTTTTGGTCTAAATAAATGCTAAGATGAGATAGTTGAATGAGTGGTTGTGACATCTTCCCAAATCGTCTTAACAGCACTTCTACACGTGCCGTCAATTCATCGGGATGAAAGGGTTTCGTTACATAATCGTCGGCAAAATGAAGACCTTGCAATTTATCGTCAATAGAGGTTCTAGCAGAAAGTAGAAGAATCGGTGTCTCTGGATATTCTTTTTTTAACCGCTGGCCGATCGAGAATCCGTCCAATCCAGGAAGCATGATGTCAAGGATGACGAGGTCGTAGCCCTCCATATAATGGGACGCATGATCCCCCGAGGTAAGCCAGGTCACATCATAGCCCCTTCTAGTTAAATCTTCGCTGACCCATGAGCCGATTTCCTTATCGTCTTCAATGTACAAAAGTTTATTTTTCATGTTCCCCACCTAATGGATTTTTTTTAAAAGGATTAAGTGAACGATTATAGCCTCATCTGTCACAGATAAAGATATTTCGTCCAGCTTTTTCGTCGATTTTACCCATAAGTTATCCATTCCACTCTTAAGTTTGATTTTCCTTCTTCGTCGACTAATACGCTCTTTAATGAATGGTAAAAAAACAGTTTCGAGTATTACTAAATTAGATAAATAGCATTCTAGTAGTTAACAGCATGAAAGATGAAAATTCAACAATCGGGTGCTTTTCTTGAGTGCGTTCGGTGGAGAGATGCAAAACGCCATATCGGATTTGTGATACGGTTACCGTAACGCAGCCTATATAAGGTTTAACGGGCACTGCTTAAGTGCAGAATAGAAATACTCTTTCTTGTAAAACTTCCAAGACTTCTTCGGGAACTTCCCTGATCTTGATATCCCCACCTAGGAAAAGCAGCCAATTTGTTATTTCGGTCAATTCTTCTGAATGATTAACATTGATAAAAGTCTTTAGGATGGCTGTGGTTTGGTAAGGATTCGTAAAGGAAATTGAAACTTTTAAAGGATGGTATTTTTTGAACTGGGCAATCGCCTTTGGACCAAGTTCAAGGACAAGGTTGATTACTTCTTCCTGTTTCCTTAGTTTTTCTAAAATCTTTTTCTTACTTAGTCTTTTTTCCGTGGAATATGGTTGTACATCGGTGAGGTTGTCGACAGGGAAAATTTGTCTCTTTTCCTCCTTTAAGTTAAAGCCTTCAATCAGCCAAAGGCCTTTTTCATGATAAAGGTGTAAAAGAAAAATTGGATAAGACTTTATGACCTTGCCTTCTTTAATGGTAATCAATAAATAGCTATCCAAAAGCAGGATTTGAATAAGTTTTTCTAACATCGGATGGGGAAGGTCTGACAGTTCAAGCAGGTCGGGATTATTGGGATTGGTCCCTTCAAAAAGCAGGATTTGATTTAATAGAACCAGGTCATCTTGCTGGTTTTCTGAAATAAGGCCTAGTAATTTTTCAGCTAAAGACTGACGGCTCTTTAGATAAGGGAGTTGTTGATTTCTTGTGGCCATAAAGGCAATAAAGAGAGCTTTAATCTCATTATCGGTAAAGCGGACGGTGGGCAGGACCGAATTGTTCATGACAAAATAACCGCCATCCCTTCCAACTTCAGCGACAAGCGGCATCCCCATGGCTTCAATTTCTCGAATATCTCGAATCGCGGTCGAACGAGAGATGTTAAATTCCTGCATGATCTCAGAAATGGTAAAGTGGGAGCGGTTGTTGATATACCGCATGATGGTGTTAATCCGTTCAACTTTTTTCATCGGGACTCCTAAACAGTTTCATTTTTTGACATGATTAAAGATTATTATAAACTTATCAATTGAAAAGATAAATCATTTGATAAATTTAAAAAAAAGGATGGTTTGAATATGACAAATTATACGTTAGAAGAAAAAGAAAGCTTCACCGTTTTAGGTATTGGAACAGAGCTTACGAGCCACTACACAGACTATGCTGGCATAACCAAAGAAAAGGCAGACTTTTGGTCGGACGTCAATCAAGATGGAAGGCTTGCCAAGTTAAAAGCCGTTGCCACAAATGACTACATTTTTGTCGTGAATGAAGCAGTGAATAACAAGATGATGCATTATGCCGGCGTAATGACAGAGCAATCTTTACCAGAAGCATCCAGAGTGATTCAATTTCCTAAAAGTGAATACCTCGTTGTAAAAGGGGAAGCGGAGACGGCTGAAGCGTTGAGTAATATGGTTACTGGCATTGCCTTTGGTCAAGTATTGCCTGAAGCAAAGGATTTTGCCTATGTTGGCGGGCCAAATACAGCGGTTATCATGGGGCAACGAAACGGCTCAGTATTCGGTGAAATGTGGATTCCGGTTGTTAGAAAATAAAGAGATAACCATAGGGAGATCAAAAGTAAAACCACTATAAATTATATATGGCTATTCAACAAATGGGCGTAATTGTTGAATAAATGAATCCCAATTTCTCATTTATATCACTGAGAGATTGGGATTTTTAATTTTTGAATATCCTTAACGCTGTAAATCCGTATATAAAACGCTGAGTATTGAATGACAATAAAGTGGTTTAAAATTTTGACTTTACTTTTCAGTTCGTGTGATCATTGATTACTTCTGCATGATTTATCGCTGTTTCGATATAGGTATTCAAAGTGTCGATAAACGCTCGGGCTGCAAATCCCAAGTACTTTTCAGTGCGATAAACTATACAAATATTTTGACTCGGTGTGGGATTAGTTAACTTAATAATTTTAATATTTTTGTTATCAAGATTTTCAAGTAACAATTTTGGCAGAACACTTATCCCAATTCCTTGCTGTACCATGTTAATCAGAGAGGATATTGTTGTAGTTTCGATCTTTGGATGTAGATGAAATCCTAGTTCCATGCAAAATTTATCAACTAATTTACGACACTGATGATTAGAAGGAAACATCACGGTTTCCATGAATTGTAGATCTTTTAGTTGTACAGTCCTTTTATTTGCAAAGGAACTCTCTATTGCAACAGCTAAAGAAAACTCTTCATTAAATAGAGGAATTTGCACAATTCGATCATCATGAAAGGAGGAAGTGGTTACGCCGATATCGATATTTCCCTTTATGACTTGTTCTGTCACTTCGGTTGTTTCTATTACTGATAAAGATAATTTAGGGTAGGTTCGGTGAAATTCTACGAGCAAAGCATTAAATAACAAATCCGCATCTCCTGGCAAGACACCGATCGTAAGCGTTCCACCTTGAATATTTTTCATATCAGCAATAGCATCACGAGCGTATTTAATATGTGAAAAAACATGTTTACTCTGTTCTAACAACACTTTTCCGGCATCTGTCAAGGTAATACGTTTTCCCATGCGATCAAATAAAGGAACCCCTAACTCCTTCTCCAAAAATTTAATCTGTTGGCTGAGATTGGACTGTGTGGTAAAAAGTTTCTCAGATGCCCTTGAAAAATGCATCTCTTCACAAATGGCAATAAAATACTCCAATTGTCTTAGCTCCATGTATACATCCCCCCCAACGGTAATCATCATCACTTTTACTTATCATTATAATCGGAAATACATGATTGTTGGAATTTTTTACAAGAGGTAAACTTATTTTGACATTAAGCGCGCGCAGTAAATAAAAGGAAAAGAGGTTTTCTCATGTTGTAATTGAGAAATATTTAGCGAATTTATCCATGTCTGCTTGAATCTTTATTAAATTGTTATCTAACTAATAAACATGGAGGTGGAAAAGTGTACACTAAATTAACCATATTTTTCTTATTGATGTTTTTAATCGCATCTAACTCATTTCTCTTATCACCGCTTTTGCCCGTTTTACAGATTGAATTTCAGATTACAACCGTGCAGGCTGGCTGGATGATTAGCTCCTATGCTTTAACTTATGCTGTTTTCTCTTTGTTATTTGGTCCTATCTCAGACAAATGGAATCGCAAGAAGGTAATGATGTATGGTCTGGTTGGTTATGCAATGGCTATTTTCTTATGTGGATTTTCCTCTAGTTGGTTAGAAATAATCCTATATCAAGCCATAGCTGGTTTATTTGCTGCTTTGATTACTCCACAAGTGTGGGCATCTATCACTATACTAATTCCTCCTGATCGTTTAGTTATGGGGATGGGGGTTGTAATAGGAGGTGTGTCAGCAGCCCAAGTGTTAGGACTCCCTCTCGGAAGTTTTTTAGCAAGCATAAGTTGGTCGATTCCTTATTTTGTGCTCTCCCTTGAAGCGATAGTAATCATTATATTGCTTATTTGGTTGATTCCTAGTTTACCCCCGCCATCGGTTGAAAAGAAGCCGAACCCATTTGTCGAGCCTTATCGTCAACTATTGAAATCGAGCAAAGCACGCTTTGGTTTTTTGGCTTACTTGGTCTTTGCCATCGGTTATTATGCAACTTTCACCTTTTTTGGCAAGTGGCTTGCTGATCGTTTTCAGCTTGATGTAAAAACTGCAGGGATGGTGTTTCTTTTTTTCGGATTAGGCAGTTTAATCGGCAGTCTGTTTGGCAGTCCTTTGGTGACAAAGTTGACCCGTTTCCATACATTAAATATTGGGGCTGTAATGATGTCTATTTTGTACATTATTCTGCCTATGTCGAAAACGGTTTTGTATGTTGAAGTATTGCTTTTTACGATCGCTGCCATCGGTGGTGTCTTAATTTCGGTTATCCTTAGTTCCCTACAAACTATTTCTAGTACGCAAAGAGGAACGGTTGCGGCATTATCTAACTCTTGCCAATATTTTGGTTCAATGATTGGAACGGGAATGGCAGGTGTATTATATAGCACATTGAATGGTTTTTTCTCGGTCAGTTTATTTGCATCGCTTATGTTTCTCTTATCCATTTTTCTTTTCATAAAGAGCAAGATAACTAATGATAAAACTTTTGAGCAAAAGGGGATAAATGAAGCAGAGGGATTAACTGGTTTAATTAAATAAAGAGGTAGACTCATCCATAAAATAAACAACTTTTATTTTGCAAAGCAAGAGGTGCCTTAATTATATTCCTTGCTATTTATTAATATTATAAAATGGACGATTGTATCAGTGAGAGGAGAGAAAGAAATGAACAAACTTGTGTTCAAGCAATTTGAAATGACAAGAGAGTACTTCATTAAGATCATAGGGTCTGTTCCTAAGGGCCAAACTGATGTCCAGCCAGATGGTTTCAACAACACAATTCACTGGCATACAGGTCACGTTTTGACAGTTACTGAACAAACTATGTTTGGTTTTCCTCAGGCAACAACACATCTTCCCCCAATCTATATCGAATTGTTCGGGAAGGGTACTAAACCAGCTGATTGGACGGGGAATGTACCTACTATGGATGAGCTTATGGTACAGCTAAAAGATCAATTGGATCGTCTTCAGCAAATTCCAGCTGAACAACTAAACAATTCCTTGGAAACACCATTCATGGGATGTAAAACCTTTGGAGAGCTGGCAGGTTTAACACTGATGCATGAAGCAGCCCACATGGGACAGATTCAGGCAATGAATCGAGTCATTGAACATGTGAGTGTATAATGTATAAGGCTCTTAAAGAGTTACCTATCTGATGATCGGTTTTTTTAATAAATCCTTATAGCCATGTCACAAATCCCCCTCCTATTTCGTCCCTATGTGTGAAAGATAAAACAGGTTGAAAATGAAAAGGAGGCATATTTGATGGCAAATATTCATTCATCTTCCAAGGTTGGCTTTGGTAGAAAGGTAGTATTCAAGCTTGCTCAATCGAAATTGATGGGTAAATTGATGGAGAAATACCCCAAATTTATTGATCGAATCAGTATGAAAAGTATGAAATTGGGCAGTGAAAGAAGTGAAGATGTTCCCTGGACTCCATTAAAAAGGCCGATTGAGGAAAGTCGGGTGGCACTCATTACCACGGGAGGCATCATCCTGAAAAGCCAACCCCCATTTGACTTGAACGATTCCAAGGGGGATTGCTCCTATCGTGTGATTCCCTCAGATACACCCTCAAGTGAAACGGTGATCAGTCATTTATTTTATGATCATAGCGATGTAAAGGTTGATTTGGAAATTATGTTTCCTTTAGCCACTCTACACCGCTTGCAACGGGAAGGTAAAGTAGGGAGTATCGCCCCGCGTCACTTCAGTTTTCAGGGAGGAATTCATGATCCCTCTCCGTTGGTTGAAAAAACAGGACCGGAAGTTGCGCGCAGTCTTGTGAAGGACCAGGTGGATTTGGCCATTCTGACCCCTGCCTGAAGCCACTGTCATCGGTCCGTGGGACTGATCGCACGAGAATTGGAAAAGCAGGGAATAGCGACAATCACAGTAACCCTGTTACCAGAAACGACAAATGCTTTGGGAGTACCCCGATCGATTTATTTCCCCAACAAACTGGGGAGTCCGATCGGTCGTGCCAACAAAAAGGAGGAACAGTACTCTGCTTTGTTACAATGTTTGGATGCATTGGGCAAAGCAAAAAAAGGGGAGATGATCACCGGGACGAGATGAAACAAACTCGTCCCAACGGACAGAATAGCCCTATTGGTCTGAAATTTATGGTAAAATATAGAAAAGAGTGTAATGCAGGGTGCTCACAAACAAAAGGGTGTGCTTTGAATGCCGGACGGTTCTAAATCTAAACATCTTCCACCTGATGATGATATGACCAATATGGCTTATATGACCGAAGTTTACTCTTCTTATAAATCGGCTCTTTTTTCGCTTGCTTATCGTATGTTGGGAAGTGTGACCGATGCAGAAGACATCGTGCAAGAAGCTTTTTTGAATTTGAATCAAGTTTCTTTGCATTCGATTCATCATGTGAAAAGTTATTTATGGAAGGTCACAACAAACCTTAGCATTGACTTTCTGCGTTCTGCCCGAAAGAGGAGAGAAGTGTATGTCGGCTCTTGGTTACCGGAACCGATCATTAACGGAAAGGGGGCGGATCCGGCAGACCGGGTGATTGCCAATGAGGAGTTATCCATCGCTTTTTTACATCTACTTGAAAACTTAAATCCGGTGGAAAGAGCGGTGTTCCTTCTGCGGGAAGTTTACTCTTATTCTTACAATGAGATTGCGCAATTAATAGGTAAATCTCCTGATAACAGCCGAAAAATACAAAGCAGAGCGAAACAAAAAGTCGGCGATTTATCCCCCAAAGAGGGGGGAGATAGGAGTAAAAAAGAAGAAACTGTGCGTGACTTTATGGAGGCAGTTCAAAGCAACAACACCGAAAAACTTTTGTCCATTTTATTAGATGACTTCACTATTTATTCCGACGGAGGAGGTAAAGTAAAAGCAAACTTGCGTCCTATCTTTGGAATTAAACGAGCCGTCGCCGCTTTAAAGGGTGTCAACAGTAGAATTCCATCCAATTTGATTGTCATGGAAGCGGATGTGAACGGACAACCGGGAATGATTATGAAGGCGGACGATCAAATTTTTTATGTATTGGCATTTCAGTTCGATGACGATAAACTTTCTGCTCTATACAACATAGTTAATCCAGATAAACTGAAGCATTTGAAAAAAAGCTGAAATGACAGTGGGAGTGAATCTTTATAGGGTGGTTTGACCACCTGGGGAGAGGCTTTAATTTTATTCTTCAACTATCGGGTGCTATCCTTGAACAAGGATAGCGCTCTATTTGTTGGAATATGGATGGCTAAATACCCTCGAAGGTCAGAGTATGAATGACGCAAATGCAATCATCATGGCAACTTCTGCCTATAATCCTTTTTTTAGTGCCCCACTAAGGACGAGTTTTCTTTGTTTTTGACAGCTTCTTCAATTAAAAACCCGGTACATCCACACATTTTCTAATCGTATCCATGATCTTATCTACTGCATCCTCAATCTTGATCTGTACTTCCTCATTATATAGACCAAGTGATGAATAAGCAGCAGCGTAGAAGTCAACGAACATATTCGCAGCCTTCTTTGGAATATGGCCAGATTCGTTATGATGCATGGGGACGGTTCTTATGCATCATTTCAGTCGTTTTCAGCCCATGCACCTAAGCTAAGATGGAACCTGAACCGGCACCGCGGAATGAGACAAGAGAACCGTCCCTATGCATCTAGTTTTAAAAACACTGCAAGGTGAACCTTACTTTATCAAATTGCTTATTCGCTAATTCCTCTTTATCTATGCAGAAGTAAAGCAGCCCGCAATCGCCCCACATGACCCCTAAATCCTCTTCATCGGAGTCGATTTGAAACAGTAATATCGGTTCCTTTTCATCGTTATATAGCTCTTCAAACACATCGTTTTGCACATTAAATGGTTCTCCGAGCATATAGTGGGAGGGGGAGGTGTTACCTTCTTCATCTTCCAGCTCCATTAATTCTTGGCGAAAGTTCCAAAAGTTCTCTTCTTCGTCTTCGTTTTCAAATGTAAGATTAGCAGGATTTTCAGATATCGTAGAGATGTTCTTGAAATTCACCTGGTATGCATTTAATGGATAATAGTTATCGCTGATCTCCGGATACTCTTTTCTTTTCAATGTGGCCAAATCGCCATCAAAATAAAGTACCTTAAAGCATCCCTCTTCCTCTTCAAAGCCCCAAGGCTGCTCAACGACATCATAAAAAAGATACAAGATCCCGCTGTTTGGAAGCAAACCATCTTTATCATATGGTTTCATTTCTTTCAGTTTAAATTGCCCGATGAACGTTAAATAGCCGTTATCATATTTGGGAAATTCCATTTCATCAGGCATATCTGGCAAACCGCCTAATTTCGAAGAACCAATTGGAATATACTCTTGGTTTACCTTTATTTTTTCTATTTTAATAGAATTCTTCAAAGCTGAGATAATATCTGCTTTTTTATGGTACAACTCATGTTCGCGAAGTAAATTGTCAATGTGCTGCATAAAACAGAATCCCCCTTTTTTTGCCGTTTTTTTACACCAACCAAACAAAAAAACCTGCTTTAAAGCTATTATATAAAAAAATTCAAAGCTCGTTTGTTAAGATATGGTAAATGATGAAAACTGTTGAAGTATATACGTCCTATGAACTAATCCATCTGATACATATATCAAGCTATTTGCTATAATAATACTATAATTGGAAAATTTATGCTTTAAAGGAGATGGGAATATGGACGCAAAAACATTATGGGAGAAGCTTATTAATAAAGCTAGAGTAACAGAGTTCGAAATACATACTGTTCCGCAAAATAGTAGTACCCCTTTGTGGTTTCAGGTCGGGGGCCAAGGAAGCTATTTAGTAATAAGTAAAGCAAGGTCTAATAGCCCAAGTGTCAATCTTTCAAATGACAGAAGGATTAGCTTTAAAGACTTTGAGTTTGTTCACGGGTTTTATGAGCGCTGGCAAAAAGGCGAAACCGGTGTTCGGCAGGAGGTCTCCAGAAAGTCACAGAATACGGCTTACATTTTTGCATTAATTGCTCATGCTACTAAAGTATTGGTTTAAATGCTTTTAAGCAATATGGAGGGAGTTCTATGCAAATAGTTAAAAATTACAAAAACGGGCACATCTCCTTGTTAAGGAAATAATGCCCCTGTTTATGGGATAGAGTATTTTTCGTACCACTTTCCCTATTTTTTTATATTCATCTACTTATGTGTATATACCCAAATAACTTAACTATAGAAAGAGCCTTTAACAGGGCTCTTTTCCAAAATTCATTATTTCAAAGTTTCATATCAATGCCTCTGACCGTACTTAGGTCTGATGAAATAAAGAGAAGCGTATCAAACGAACGATACGCTTCTTTGGAGGTGGGAGTGACCTATGTGCAGGAGGCGTGGCGGTGAGAGATTTCCGTCTCTCTATGTTAGAATATGTAAAGAGAATAAAGAAGATTGGACAAGCATGGAAAATAAGAAAATTATTTTAAAAAAATTCTTCTCTTCGAGACAAAAAAATCTTATGTGTTGGCAGTTGACCGTCAACGATTTATGATTGGTCAATATCAGCTAGAAGGGGAAAGAAATGTATTTGTAGGAAAATCTAGTGCTTATTTTTAAACCATCTAACGACCCCATAAATAATAAGCAGGAACACCCCTATTTCGATAGCATGGTCGGCAAAGTTTAGAATTCCGCCAGTGCGAATGATAAAATCTGTCACTTGCCCGAACAAAAGTCTATCAATCCCATTTCCAATTGCTCCTCCGACCAGGAATCCAAAACTGCAATCGATGAGAGAACCCTTCATTTCTCCGGTTCTGCGAAAATATAAAACACCTATTACGAAAAACACAGCCACAACTCCGAAAAGCCGTGCATTGCCTTGAAATAAACCTCCTGCCATCCCGCTATTTTCGATATGTGTGAGATGTACTCCCCACAATGTAAATGTTTCATTGATATCAATGTAGGCCCGAATTAGATATTTAGAAAGCTGGTCCATCACAATAACGAGGATTGCAATTACATAAAATAGCATATAAAAGTCCTTCTCTCTTGCAGAATAACCTGCATCCTAATCATCATTATAATGGGAAGCTTTTTTCTATACTATTATGAAGCTCGCCTTTTTACGCGTAAAACTTCTGATTTTCACCTTCAGAACCGCGCAATATTCATTGTCCTGAGTAATGATGGTTTAAATGCTTTGTGGCAGTACGGAGAGACTTATATGCCAATAGTTAAAGAACAAAAAAACGGGCACATCTCCTTGTTAATGAAATAATGCCCCCGTTTATGAGATAGAGTATTCTTTGTACTACTTTCCCTATTTTTTTAGATTCATCAATGCCCGATAAGCATTGGCTTCCCCAGAACCATAGAAGGCATCTTGGCCTGGTTTTCCGTAGTCAATCGCTGTTTGTTTAATGACCGCTGATACTTGCGAAGGCTTTAACTCAGGGTGTGCAGCTTTAATAACGCCGGCAATCCCAGCGACTTGAGGAGTTGCCATTGAAGTACCTGCATTATAATTGTATGGCGTACCTAAGTAGGTTGGCCATGTGCTTAGGATTAAGTTAGAAAAATCCGCCGTGACTGGATCAAAGGTTTCGGCATATTTCGAACCAAAGTCCCCTCCAGGAGCTGCTACATCAATCGCACTGTTTCCATAATTGGAGTAAAAGGCAAGTTCTGCTTTAGACCATTTGTTTGAGGCCGATACATTGATCACTCCAGGCATTTGTGCAGGTACAACTGTAGTTGGTCCTTTAAGTGAGATTCCATATGGTTCATAAAGCGAGTTTAAGTAATTAGTAACCTCATTCTTGTCATCCAGGTTCAAGCTTTCATTTCCACTACCCGCTACTACGGTTACGTCGTTCTTCAGAGCGTATTGGATCGCGCGCTTCCACAATAACGTATCGGCCGTTGTTTTATAGGTTTCTCCTTCAATGATTGTTTTCGAAGTATTATAGAGTCTTAGAGACATATTAATGACGTCTACCTTATCATTCGCAGCTTCTATGATGCCATCAATGATAAAGGATGGGAGAGTAAGAGCTTGGTCCGAAAAGAATACACGATAGGTGCGAATTCCTAGGTCTGGTCCTACACCTTTAACATTTCCATTTGCTGCAATGATACCAGACACATGTGTTCCGTGACCGTTACGATCCACAATGTCATTTGGGTCACCAGTTTCTGTTTCATCCATTCCGGCAGGGACCAGATTCCGTCCGCCAATAAGATTCTTCTGTAAATCTGGATGTGTTGGGTCAATCCCAGTATCAATAACCCCTACCACCGCTTTATGTACAGTTTCTCCTTTTTCATTTTCATATCCGCCGGTTTCAATTTCATATGATTTCCCATTGTTCGTTACCCGTTGGGTGTCCCACTGCTCCTCCCAAAGACTTCCTTGTTGGTTGAGAGCTGTTGTTTGGGCAGTGTTTTGAATCATCGCCGGCTGGTTTAATGCAAGTGGTATCTCTTTACTAGCAACCTCAATGGAAGGTACTTTTTTGAGATTACTTAGAAATGCAGGATTATCGGACTGTGCTTCGATTCCTCCCACTTCCGGGAGTGCTTTTACCACTCGGCCGCCTGCTTTTTTGATTGCTTCTTCGTAGCCCTTTGGCAGCTCGTTTTTAAATGCAATCACATACAGGCTTTTTCCTTCTGATTTCGATAATTGGTTTTCAGCAGCCAGGCTAGGTGCTGCACCTCCTGCCACAATTCCGAACCCTACTGTAACGGAAAGCATGGTTTTTACTAAAACTTTCTTCATGATAATCCTCCTTTTGTTATGGAATATATTTCCTTACCTATCACCATATTAATTTACCATTGTTATTCTAGTTTTGGAAATAAATTGTATTAGACGCATCAATCAACAATGCAAAATAGGTGAAATTGCTTATTGGATAGGAGGATGTTTTTGGGGGACAAGCACTTCCAACGGAAGCAGCCAAAACAGTAATAGAAAAATGGTTCTTTTGTGATGTTTATAAGGAATGGTTGAAGATTAATAGAAATAAAGATATTCATATAATTATGGATAGATTTAGACGCTCACTGATAGGTTATTGCAATTATTATTGCATCACAGATAATACCCAAAGTGTAAACAAATTCAGAGACAAAATCGGATATTTACTGTTTAAATGGCTCAATAGAAGAAGTCAGAGGAAATCATTTACTAGGGGTAAATTTAGACTCTTTCTCAATAAATACCCATTACCTTACGCAAGAGTTAAGATTAACATATATGACCTAAGAAAAGGGATCGACTAGCGGAAGAAGGAAATAGAAAATAAAGTTAGAATCTATTAAAAGGAATTAAATTTGTTATTCCAAGTCAGAATAGTTAAACAAATATTGATTAATTGGGAGTTATAAGATGAAAAATAACAAAAGAAATAGAGACGGCTTTTTTTAAGATACCCTAATTGAATTTATATTTGAAGTGGTTTGGAACATCTTAATGTTTATACCAAGAATGATAATTCGCTTTATAGGGAACATTTGGTGAAGTGATTAGTCAAAATAGAGCTAACGAGGGCGTTTGAAAATAAGAACAGTCGCTTTTTTACAAACGGGGGAGCATCCCTGTAATCAATGAAAGTGCGGGTCAAGTTTGTGAAAAAACGTACTTAAAGTAACGGGAGTTTAGTTGAGAAGAAAAACTAATAATGCGTATTTGACTCAAAATGAGAAGCAAGAAGGTGACTGAATGTTTGAAAATTGTAACGGAAAATGAAGTCGTTTAGATGCTTTTGAAAAATGATAAAGAAAAGTATGTTAATAGTGACATTCTATACTTCAAACTATGCTTTCTTGAGTTCGGTTATTGGAAAGACCATAATCGGACTGATAAGTGTGAAGAGGATGAACAGGAATATAGGATATGGCCCTTCGCTTATGTTGGACTGATAATAGACTATTATTACGTATTAAGTGTATGAACTGAAAAATATAGAAAAAGCACCCATATTTTGTGAGTACTTTACTATTGTCTATTCTGAGCTGAGAATTTAGGTTTATGTAATATATGAAATAACCAGGTTATAACTTTTGCTATCAAAAGTACAAATACGTATCCAAAAAATAAGTGAAAATAATTAATTTCACCGTACATTCTAAAAAGACCAGTACTTACTAAAATAGGCTTTAAAATAAATGCAAATATAGCAGCAGTTATTATAGCATATAGGTAATAATTTTTATGATTATTTAATGTCCATTGGTAAATGAGCATGAAGGCCACAGGGACCATGGAAGTGTCCAATGAGATGCTTGGCAGTGCAGGGATAATCTGATAAGGGTAATGCCAATACCCTCTATTTATACCGTATAAATCGATAAATGTAAAAAAAACATGAACGTTATATCCATAAAAACCAATTAGAAATACTTTACTTCGGTCAATCTTAATATAAAGAATAACCAATGGGACTAAAAGAATAGCGATTAAAACCCAAAACTGCCACGTAGAAGGGTTAGAATAGTCTGTCCAATAATTAATTAAAGAATCGGTATTCTCTTTTCTACCGTATAGAATCTTGTCAAATTCATGTAAACGTTCCATTAAACTTCCTCCCTAATGTTTGCCAATTATACAGTTAGAATAACCTAATATATTTAGTTTATTAGTAATTAAATTAAGAAGATAATTATTTCGCATTTGATGATATTGTGAAGAAATGTACTTAAGCTATCGGGGGCAATCCTTCAAGATCGGCTGCTTGAAAAACAGGCAGCCGTTATTGCGTTAACGTGGAAGGTTAGTGAATAAAGAAATGGTAAAAGGATGTAAAAAGAGGCAAAATAAAGGTAATAAAGTTTAATATGTTAAAGTGAAAGCAGGAGATGGTGATATGTCAGAAGATGAATTATTCTCAAATAAGGCATCTAATGTTTATGAAATATATTCAAAAATACTCTATTTATTGAAAGAAATTGGACCTTTTGAAATTGAGTTTAAAAAGACTTCTATACATCTTTTGAATAAATCTTCCTTCGGAGGAGTTCATCCAAAAAAGAAATGGTTAGATTTTAATTTAGTAACAAACCATCAAATTGAACACGAGAAGATTACTAAAATTGAACAAGTTTCAAAAAACAGATTTCACAATAACTTTAGATTTCATAGTGAAGACGAACTAAATCAGGAGTTTTTAGTTCTTTTAAAAGAATCATATCAATTAATGAGTTAGTTAACAGGAGACCTTTAAATTAAAATGTTTCCTTTCTTCTGACAGACTTATTAAATTTCGAAAACAATCCATTCAATCATCTTTTCGTATAGAAAAACTTATTAAGAAACATGCACTAGAAAAAATATAAATCATATATAGGTGATATCCCGTTTGAATGCTTGAGGAGGATATTATGAATATGAAACCTATGTTACCTAGTGAAAAATATTTCGGTAATTTAGAATTAGTTTATGCATTTTATGGGGCTATGCCTACAGGTGTTACTGTTTCAGAAACCGGTCGTATTTTCATTTGCTTTCCGAAATGGGGAGACGATGTTAGATTTACGGTGGCGGAAATTGTTGAGGATAAATTGCAGCCTTATCCTAATTTACAAACCAATATGGTTAACCCCGCGAATATCACAATGACTTTCATCAGTGTCCAAAGTGTAGTTGCTGATGGAAGGGGAACGCTTTGGATATTAGATACAGCGGCACCTAATTTTTCTGAACCTATTAAAGGGGGGGCAAAATTAGTCGCTGTTGATTTAGAAACTAATACAATAAGAAAAGTATATACCTTTACAGAAGATGTTGTCCTGCCTACAACTTATCTGAATGATGTCCGTTTTGATTTTCGTGTTGGAAAAGCAGGTTATGCCTATATAACGGATTCTTCTTCAAGAGGCCCAGGAGCTATTATCGTCGTAGATTTATCAAATGGAAACGCGTTTAGACGGCTAAATGGGGCAAATTCAACTTCACCCGATCCCTATTTTTTACCGAAAGTAGAAGGTCAAATTTTAATGAATCGAAACAAAGACGGTTCAACTTCTCCATTTAGATTGGCGTCTGATAGTCTTGCGATTTCTCCCGATGGAAAGATATTATTTTTTGCTCCACTAACCAGTCGTCATTTGTTCTCGATCTCAACAGAAGCCCTGAGAGACATAACGATACCGGACATAGATTTACCTTATCATGTGGAGTATTGGGGAGAAAAAGGTGCGTCTGATGGAATGATCACCGATGCAAAGGGAACTGTTTATGCTGGAGATTATGAAAACAACAGTATCCGTAAGATATTGCCAAATGGCATAATGGAAACTATCGCACATGATCCGAGAATTTTGTGGCCGGATACTTTTTCAATTGGTCCGGATCAATATTTGTATGTCATTGTGAACCAATTACATCGACAGCCTAGATTTCATTATGGAAAAGACTTACGACAGAAACCTTATAGTTTACTTCGTATCAAAATTGATGAATTTCCTGCTCCGACCTTTTCATAATAAAAATAGTCAATTAATTGTTTTCATTATATATTGTAAAACAAACACGAGTAAGCAAGAAGTATTAACTTTATTTACTTCCGCCAAATAAACTCATAATGGTTTAAAAGGAACAGTTTGTTAAACTGTTCCTAGAAATTTTTTATAATGTCGGTAAGTTCAATGCTGTATTGATATTATTTAAATCCAAACTGATCTGTTCGTTTGTATCCCAAGCATGGTACCATCCTTTTTCTACCATATATGTGGATATTTGTTCATGCATATCAAGAGCTTCCACTAAATGGCGAGTGAGCATTTCTTTAATTTCCGGTGTTCCTGCCTCCGTAGCTGCCATGGCATAATTTCTAATTCCACTTTTGGCTGAAATGAGTAGATCCATTGCAACGACTTGATCCGATAGTCCGTCCATGCCCGTTAAATTTTCAATGATTGGATTCATGTTCATTCATCTCCTAATTTACTGCTTAGCGTTGGAAAGGATAGAAGCATATTCTTGTAATTGTTTCGTAGATACATCAATGTCTTGCTGCATAATATCTTTTAATAGCTGATCTGTAACTAACGCTTTCATCGTTTTTGATTTAGTTAAACAAGTGGTCTTAAATGCAGCCATCTCATGGACCTCAAGAACTTCATGTAAGGCGTAGTTCATTTTTTATACCTCCTTCCTCAAGGTTTCAACACGACTTTTATACAATCATCCATTTTTGTGTCAAAAATCTCATAGCCACGCTTTGCTTCACTAAGTGGAAGGACATGACTTACGACATCTCCTGGATCAATTTTTCCGGTCGAAACTAATTCAAACATATATGGCATATAGTGGATGACAGGTGCTTGACCGGAGCGGATATTGATATTTCGCTGCATAATATCTCCAAGAGGGAAACCATTATATCTGCCGCCGTAAACGCCAGTAACTTGAATTGTCCCGCCTTTACGCACTGCTTGTGAAGCCATGATAACCGCACTTAATGCTCCGCCATGAAGCTTCATTCCGCTTGCAAGGAACTCCATATCAGTCATTTTACCGTCCATACCAACTGCATCAATGACAACATCAGCGCCGCCTTTGGTGATTTCCTTCAGGTAACTTCCGACATTCTCATGGTCCTCAAAGTTAACAATTTCTACTTTGTTGGTGCGCTTGGCGTGCTGCAGGCGATAATTGACATAATCAACGGCAATGACTCGCTTTGCCCCTTTTAACCAACAGAATTTTTGAGCAAAAAGACCAACCGGACCACAGCCAAGAACAATAACTGTATCTCCATCCTTTACACCTGCATTGTCAACACTCCAAAAACCAGTAGTCATCGCATCGGCAATAACTGCTAACTTTTCATCTGGTTCTTCACAAGTCTCCGGAATTTTGAAATGAGTAAAGTTGGCAAATGGCACTCTTAAATATTCAGCTTGCCCACCTGGATAGCCACCCGTCGTACCAGAATATCCGAAATAGGCACCCATATCACCATTATCATTTGAATTATCACATTGGCTTTCCAAATGGTTTTTACAGTACTGGCATTCACCGCATGCTATATTAAAGGGAATAATTACTCGATCTCCCTTTTTTACTTTAGTCACTCCTGGACCAACTTCTTCGACGATTCCCATTGGTTCATGGCCAATAACATAGTTTTCCTGCAGGTTAGGAATCATACCATGAATTAAATGTAAATCAGACCCACATATAGCTGTACTCGTTACTTTAATAATCATGTCATCTGGTTTTTCAATCTTTGGATCTGGAACTTCTTTGACTACAACATTTTTAATACCTTGATACGTTACTGCCTTCATTGGTTACAGCCTCCAGTGTTAGTGTTCATCAGGTGTCCGATCAAACATACCTTTTCTATTGGTCTCAACAGGGAATAGATTCATTTTGCCAATCATCAAAGTATTGTTGGCAGAGAGTTGATCTAGTTTATACTGTTCACTTAGTTCGTATGGATGGAACCATTTTTTATTAATCATTAATTCTGTAATTTCTTGGTGCATGGCAATCCCTTGCATTAACTGGTTTCGTAAAAGGGTTCTAACATCAGGTGATGCTGACTCCGTTAATGCAACCGCAATATTGCGCACACCTTCTTTGGCACGAAGAAGTAAATCCATCGCAAAGGTCGTATCTGCTAGCTCTGGTACGTGTAGCGAGTTTATAGGGTCTAAATAGTCCTGGTTCAATGAATTTGCCTCCTTTTCAATTTATTATTGGTGTTGGCCGGTTTTGAGGAACTGGAGCTTCAAAAGGTGCGCGTTGATAAACTGCCTGTAATTCTCCAAGCGCTTGCATGGATTGTTCAACATCTTTTTGCATTAATGCTCTCAAATCATGATCAAATACGAGTCCTTGCATTAGTTTTGATTTCGCTAAGCATAGGGTTTTAAAATTAATAACCTCATGTAGATCCAAAGACTCATGATCGGCTAATTTTTGAATATCCATTTTGGTTTCCTCCTTTTTGACTAGCTATAATACAAAGGTATTATTCCAAATTTTTAATGAATCATTCTTTAATAGTTTTTTTAAGAGGTGGGAAAAACGCTGATTAAATGGGCTGGAATAATCATATTGTAGTGAAAATTCATTCATAAGGTATCGCTAATAAATACTCGATATATTTTTTGATTAAAAGGGCATAGGTTTAACCCATACAACTTAGGAAAAGAAAATGAAAACTTTGTTATTTTCATCTAATTAGTTTTTTACAACCTGCATTTTTTATTTTTTTAAAGAGATACTATATAAAAATAAATAAAGAGGTAAGAGTTATGCACGATAAAGGGAGGATTACAGCCTATCAAATGGCACTGATGATATATCCAACCATTTATGCCACAGCTGTTCTAATGGTTCCAGAAATTACAGGACAATATGTGGGACGCGATAGTTGGGCAGCACCCATTTTAGGTTCCTTAAATGGATTTTTTACTGCTTATGTCCTTTATAAATTACATAAGATGTATCCAAATGAATCACTTATTCAATATAGTAAACATATTATTGGACCCTTTCTAAGTAAAATACTTGGATTATCCTACCTGTTCTTTTTCTTGTTTATGTGTGGGTTCATTTTAAAGGAGTATTATTTTTTCATTGGAATTTCCCTTTTACCAAAAACTCCAATGATTGCAATTATAGGAAGCGTTGTTATTATGGCATCCCTCGCTATAACTGGGGGAGTAGAGGTGCTTGGGAGAGCTTCCCAACTATTCATTCCTATTTTCATTCTCCCTATACCGATATTTACAATCATGCTTCTTAAAGACTTTGATCCAAAGAATGTTCTACCGATCTTGGAACATGGTTTGTTACCTGTGCTCCAAGGTGCCGCTGCCCCACAGGCTTGGTTCAGTGAGGTATTCCTTATATCTATGTTTCTTCCCTTTTTAAAAGATCCTGAAAAAGGATTGAAATGGAGTTTTATCTCAGTATTTGCGGTTATGCTTAGTCTTGTTAGTTTAAATTTACTGACTATTTTCCTATTTGGAGAGATGACTGCTAGTTACACTTTTCCTGTTTTCAAGGCTGTACGGTTTATCAGTCTTTCTGATTTTTTTGAACATTTAGAAGCGGGAATTATCACTATTTGGATTTTAGGTGCGTATATCAAAATTACAGTCTTCTATTATGCATTAGTTTTGGGTAACGCACAATGGTTGAACCTTTCAGACTTCAAGCCAATCGTTTTACCATTCGGTTTATTAATATCTCTATTTGCTATTTGGGAATTCGCAAATTTACAGGAACAGTTTGAATTTTCAAAGTTCATCTTCCCGTTTTATGTTCCATTTATGTTAACTGTTCTACCAACAATATTATTGATTATTGCTAAGATACGGACAAGAAATACTATGAAGAAAGAGCCACCACGTATATCCAATTATTAGAAAAGGTTGATTTTCAAATATTTTATCTCAGACCCTTCCTTTTCTTTTTTGATCTTTTTGATCGAAAATCAATCAGTCAAATAAAAAATGATGTTTTAATAAATAGGAAATTCGCTAACAGAAAGGACTTGTTCAACTTGTTTCGAATTTTAAAAAAACGTCCTCAAAAACAACATCCTATTGAAGAAATGAGTAACCGAAATCTTCCTCTGTCAACAGAGTTGGATAAAAATCTTCAAATTCTAAAATCCATTTATAAGGGTTGCATCGATGTAATCTATCATCCTTTTTTAATTGCCGGAAAAACAAAAGCACTCCTTGTATATATTGATGGCTTATCTGATACAGAACAAATAGATTCTAGCGTCCTTGCTCCTTTAATGTCTAAAACAATTGATAAATCGATTAACCTTCAAGAGACATGTGAAAATATACAATTATCAAATATACGAGTGGTCAAGACATATGATGATTGTATAAAGAACATTTCTAATGGAAACCCTATCCTTTTAATGGAACATGAGGAACAAGGAGCGGCTTTAGGACTAGCCAAATGGGATAAGAGGTCCATTAAAGAACCTGATTCCGAAAGCGTAATCCGGGGACCAAGAGAAGGATTTGTGGAAACTTTGGGAGTCAATATTTCCATGCTTCGGCGAAAAATCAGAAGTCCTAACCTAAAAATGATTAAAATGAATATCGGGAGTTATTCTGATACAAGTATAATCATTGCTTATATAGAGGGAATTGCTAATCAGTCATTAATAGATGAGGTTCAAAACAGACTACAGAAAGTCGAAATCGACAGTGTTTTGGAAAGCGGATATATCGAGGAATTGATAGAGGATAATGTTTTTTCACCGTTTCCGCAGTTACTTGATACGGAACGACCAGATGTCGCCTCAGCTAACCTATTGGAAGGACGTGTCGTCATATTAGTAGATGGTACTCCTTTCGTTCTAATTGCTCCTGTAAGCTTTTTTTCTTTTTTTCAGGCACCTGATGACTATTACCAACGTTATTTGATTAGTTCTGTTATAAGAATAATGCGTCTTTTCTTTATGTTAATTTCTGTATTCTTACCTTCGCTCTATGTCGCAGTTTCCAGCTTCCATCAGGAGATGGTACCTACAACCTTGATATTAAGTATGGCATCGTTACGGGAAAGTGTCCCATTTACTGCCTTGATAGAGGCAGTAATAATGGAGATTGTTTTCGAAGCGCTTCGTGAAGCAGGGCTCCGTCTACCTAAACAAGTCGGAGCTGCAGTAAGCATTGTAGGGGCATTAGTTATCGGGCAAGCTGCTGTTCAAGCAGGCCTTGTTTCTCCTCTCATGGTAATTGTTGTGGCGATTACAGGCATTGCTTCTTTTATGATTCCTCGCTACTCAGAAGGAATTGCTTTAAGATTGATTCGCTTTCCCATCATGATGCTTGCTGGAACGATGGGGCTATATGGATTAGCGCTTGGTTTTATTGCGATAGTCATCCATTTATGTAAATTACGCTCTTTCGGTGTTCCATATCTTTCACCAATAGCCCCAACAATAGGACGAGATATGAAGGATGCTTTTATACGTTCTCCTTGGTGGATGTTAAATACACGACAACATTTAACTGGAAGAATTAATAAGTACAGACAGGCTCCCAATCAGCAACCAAAACCAAAAAATAGATGAAACTTACTGAAATTAAAAGGAAGGGAATTGAAAGAATGAATGATACTTTGTTTCGAATAATGAAAGCTATTCTTTCCTTCTTTCTTGTTCTTTCACAGTGTGTTTTGCTAACTGGTTGCTGGGACAATAAGGAACTAAATCAATTAGCCATCATAGTAGGAGCAGCCATCGATAAAGACAAAAATAATAAAATTAAATTAACTGTTCAAGTCTTCCTTCCTCAATCACAAAGTGGTGGCCAACAAAGTAGTTCTGGTAAGGCCCAAGTAGAGATCAAATCAGCTGTTGGAACAAACCTGGCTGATGCTGCATCCAATCTTCAACGGGAATATTCACGCAAACTTTTTTGGGGACATTGTAAAACATATATTTTTGGCCGATCCCTCTCTGAAAAAGGGAACCTCGGAAGACAAATAGACTTCATAGACCGTCACCCAGAGCCTCGCGAGGATTCTCACTTATATGTCAGTGATGGAAAGGCATCTGACATTTTACAGCTATCAGCTTCATTAGAAAAATATGTAGGAGATGTGCTTAGAAAGATGTCGGAAATGCATGTTGGTGCAAATATGACATTGAAAGATTTTGAACTGATGGTTACAAGTGAAGGAGGAGGTGCACTATTACCGCTTATTAAAATCAAGCATCCAAATAATGATGATAGGAAAATGAATGTCTCTCCCATTATTGGTGGCACAGCTATTTTTATGAGAGATAAAATGATTGGGAGAATTAATGAAGTTGAATCAAAAGGATTATTATGGGTAAGAAATCAAAATGAATTACCTGAAATAACAGGGTATCCCAAAAAAGGGCAAACCATTTCACTATATCTGAAAAGAACAAAGACAAATCTGGTTCCAAAAATTGAAAACGGAAAATGGAGTGTCACTATAAATATATCAAAGGAAGGGATGATTGTTCAAAATGGAAGCAAAATAAATATTATGAGTAAGAAAAATACAAAAAGAGTAGAAAATTATATAGAAAAAGACGTTTCTAATTCCATAGAGAAAGCCCTTAAGCAGGTAAAAGATGGAATGAAGGTGGATCCCTTTGGATTTGCTACTGCTTTTCATCGTAAATACCCAAAAGAATGGGAAAAAGTAAAAGATCACTGGGAAGTTGTTCTTCCAGATATCTATGTAGAAACGAAAGTTAAGGTACATGTACTAGAGCCTGGGTTGTCGACCACTACTTTGGAGTGAAATGAAAAAGGAGCAAAAAAATGAAGATATTTGAGCTTATAGGAATATCCATATTAGTTTTTCTGATCCTCTTACTTGAATGGCGGAAGTTATATCCAAATCAAAAAAAAGAAAAAATAATACTTGTGACCTTAACAGGAATAAGCTTGCTAGTTGCTATCTTACTTCTTTACTTTCCAGAAATTCCGGGTCCAACTCAAATGATTAGTTCCCTCTTTTTCCCGCTAGGGAGGATGCTTAAATAAAATATCAATCACTAGAATATCAATCTATCCAATCAGCCAAGTCATTGATGGAAGCACTAGATATTATTAAAAATATGAATGATACCGGTAAACGGAAGGGGTCCAGAAGGAGCTCCTCTTAGTTTTGTCTCTAATCGGGAGTAGAAACATGTATATGACGATGATGGAAGTATCAATCGTCATTATTATGAAATGGCAGCATTAACTGAATGACGAAATCATATTCGGTCAGGAGATGTATCTGTTCGAGGCAGTAAACAAATAAAGATTTTGAAGAGTATCTAATTCCAAAAGAAAAATGGTTAGAAACTGGTTCCCATCATAATCGGCTTGAACTTCCTCTAGTTAAATTCTGAGCGGCAGCTGCGATCTCTTTTCTTTTTGTGCTAACGCGGCAGTTAAGTTGAAGAAAAAATTTTTAACTTGTTCCACAATCGGGGCATATAGTGGAGTAATCTCAGTAGCTGAAAAAATGTAAAAGAATAGTTCGCATACTGGAATTTTGATTTGGACTACGACCAAAGTCGTATAACGATTTAGTTCATAGCCTGATGTAATATTCTAACCAAAACTTTATAATGATTAATGAATAAAGGTTTGGTAAATATTACGATACAAAGAGGAGTAAATGTTAAATGGAAAATAAGGGATTCAAAATATTGATTCATGCTAGTACTTGGTTTGCACCTATACTAGTTCCCATTATCACATATTTTATTATTTCAGATCGAGAAATTAAAAGCTTATCCTTACAGGCTTTGGTATTTCATATTGTGATTGGTATTTTAATCTCAGTGTCTGCTTTTTTTTCTTGGATATTAATCGGGATTCCATTCCTCATTATTTTTGGACTCATTGCTATAATAGCTCCGATTGTTGGAATTGTTAAAGCATTTAATGGGCGTCCTTTTCGATATCCTATTATTGGATCATGGTTTTGATTAAATCTAAACGAATCTAATCGTGTTAAATAGAGGTAAATTAATCTCCAAAGAGAATTGAGGAGGAATGGATGTCGCAAAATGGAATTGTTTTAGTAGCAAGTGTGTCAATCTTTAGTGATGAAAAAGTCTTGATTATTAGAGAGAATAAACCAACTGCTGTTGATAAGTGGAACTTTCCGAGTGGACGTATCGAATATGGTGAGGACATTCTCTATTCAGCTAGAAGGGAAGTTAAAGAGGAAACGGGGTTGGACGTAAAATTGATTGGCACTACTGGTGTATATAATTTTATCAGTAGTACGAACAATCAAGTTATTTTATTTCATTTTATTGGTGAAGTTACTGGAGGTTCATTAAATCTCGAAGAAGGTGAGATTTCCGACAGCAAGTGGATAAAAGTAAATGACCTTGTAACATTTGAAAACGAAGACTTAAGAGAACCGAATGTAATAAAGCAAATAATCGATAACCTATTAAAAGAGAATCTACACTCGATTAGTGTGTATAATGAGCAACTTATTAAATAGTTTTTATTGAGCTCTAACGGGTGCAAGAGTTGAAGATGGGATCGCTACAGGCGGTCCTTTAAGTATTGCGTGCCCAGCAAGCCGTTAATTGCTAATTGGTGAAAGTCCAATCTGAGTAAGTACCAAGACGCTCAGTAGCTGACAGGCAACTGGTGAAGAAACTCTAAGGTTGAAGCCCTGTGACAAAGTAACTCTCTAGCAGAGTGCGAGCAAACTAACAGGTTGTAACATTAAGTGAATCCTGCCGTCTCGTCAAAGGAACCCACCGTCGGTGGCTAAAGAGAAGTCGAGCCTTGAGTATATGGGCGAAGACCATGGAAGGTGTGAAGAACTTGGGAAAGCAGCACCAAGGAATCTCTCGGGGTAAGGGGAGCGACATGTTAGGAAAGTAATTAACGGAACTGGGGATACCCTCCTCGTCACTTTCATACGAAAGTAAAGCAGAAACCTATAAGTGTAAACGAAGTGGTGAATGGATGAGAGGGAGTCGGAGGGGGTCATAGTACCAATGATGACAATGACAACATAACATTGTCTAGGGAAGGACGGCAAAAGCCAATACCCTACTTCGTTCATATGTTGGAAGGAGGTAAGAGTCAGTGAATGCCAAGAAAATGGCTAACTACACCAATAAAGTAAAAGCTCAAGAACTCTGGAAGACGTTATATCTTTGTGCCAAGGAAAACACTAGCCGTAGATTTCATGCTTTATATGACAAAATTTATCGTCCTGATATCCTATGGGAAGCCTGGCAACGTGTGAAACGAAAGAAAGGCAGTGGGGGCGTAGATGGACAATCGATTGTAAATATCGTCGAGGAATACGGAGAGAAGAAGTTCTTGAACGAACTCTACCTAGAGTTGAAAGAGAACAGATATCATCCCAATCCAGTCCTAAGAACCTACATACCAAAGGATGACGGGAAGAAACGTCCATTAGGAATCCCAACCATTAAAGATAGAGTTGCACAAATGGCTACTAAGATGGTTATTGAACCTATTTTTGAGGCTGACTTTCATGATTGCTCATTTGGTTTTCGTCCTAAACGTAATGCTCATCAAGCCATGGCAAAGATACGAAAAGCGAGTAAGAAATGTTTTTGGGTAGTAGACGTCGATATCCAAGGATATTTTGATAACATCAACCAAGATAAATTGATGAAATTGGTCGAACAACGTATCAGTGACCGCAGAGTTCTAAAGCTAATTCGTAAGTGGCTGAAGGCGGGCATCATGGAAGAAGGTAAGATTAGAAATCCGATTTCTGGAACACCGCAAGGTGGTGTTATCTCCCCGCTGTTAGCGAATATCTATTTAAACACAATGGATAAAATTTGGGAGAAGCGATTTAATCATTTAGGTGAACTGGTCAGGTATGCGGATGACTTCGTCATCATGTGCAACACTAAACAACATGCACTTAAAAGCATTAAAGTTATTCAAGCAATAATGGGAAAACTGGACCTTTCAATTAATCGAGATAAATCAAGATTGGTTCATCTTTGGGATGATATAGAGGGTTTTGACTTCTTAGGATTTCATAATAGGAAGTTTCCAATCCGTCGGAAAGGCGGTTACACATTATTTGTGATGTCACACATCCCGAAAAAGAACGCAATGAAGAAAATGCGTGCAAAAATTAAGGCATACACTGAGCCAAGGGCAAAATTGTACATGGATATTCATGACTTGGTGATCGGATTAAACAAGAAACTACAAGGTTTCAAAAATTACTATCTCATATCACTTAATGCAAAGAAATGGCTTAATCGGATTGATTGGTATGTGTTAGAACGCCTAACATTATTCTATAACAAGAAAAGAAATAGTCGTATGAAACATGGGAATTTAATAGACGTACGAAAAGAAATTGGTCATTTATTAGTGAAATTGGCTAGTTAGTCTCCGTAAAGCCAAAGAAAGAAGAACGTCGGAAAGCCGTATGAGGGAAAACTTCACGTACGGTTTGATGAGGAGGAACTGAAAGTAAAAGAGATAGCCGAAAGGCTATCCCTCTGAAATCAGTTTCTTACTCTACTACAACTATAAACCAAATTTTCTTATGTCTGTGGTAAGTTACAACTATTGCAAAAGTACAATAGTTTTGTTATACCAGTTATAGAACATAAGGAACAGGTGATGAAAAATGAGTCAGGAAATATTTGGGGAATTCTTATTGTCTATTATTAAAATGTCGGGTGTACTTGGTGGTGATAAGTCTTTTGTTGAAGGGCTGACCCCAAAACAATTGCATCTTTTAATGGAAATAGGCTCCAATACTTATCGTCACGGAGATTTGGCTGGCATTCTTGGTGTGGAGCCTTCCACGTTGACAAGGACACTGGATCCACTTGTGAAATCCGACCTGGTGGAAAGGCAGCACAACCTGGACAATAGAAGGGAAGTACTAATCAAACTTACCGGAAAGGGCTTGGAAGCAGTAGCGAATGCTCATGAGAAACATCATCAGTTGTTTGCGGACATTATAAAACAAGTTCCGGAAAACAAGCGAAAGCAAGTAGATGAAAGTGTGGCTATTTTGTTGGAGATTATCAAGAAGACAAACGTTAAGCATTAAAAAATAGAACGGCTGCCTGGATATTGAACCGAAGTTTAATTTTCAGGCAGCCGTTTTTATATAAATAATTGTATAAATACAATAATTGTGTATTGACAATGGATAAAAATGTTTTATATTTGTATATATACAATATTTATTATTAAGCAATTAAATAAATGATCTTGGTTATAATAAAATTGGTCTAGTCTGGCATCATATTGTCTTGAAAAGGCGGGTGTTTATTTAGATGGAGTAGTTTTTCTTAGTGAAAAAATAAAAAAATATTAAATAGAGGAGAATCAAAATGAAGTTATTATTACGTGTAGTTGTCTATATAATGACGTTCGTTATATTTTTTGGAGGGATTGGTGTGTATGGATATATTCGCACCAATCAGGAATATTGGAATCCTACTCGACAATCACCAATCCCTGATTTACAACGCGTGAGTGTGCCTGAACATAATCCAAAAAAACCAACTGTAGCTGTGATTTTATCCAATCAGACCACCGAAGTGTTTGATTTTATGGTTCCTTATGAAATGTTTGCGATGACTGAATCCTATAACGTGTATGCAGTTGCTCCGGACAAAAATATGAAAACCCTCTCTGGGGGCTTGGATCTGATTCCGCACTATTCTTTTGATGAACTGGATCGATTATTAGGAAAAAGTCCAGACCTTATTGTAATCCCCGCCATGCCTATAGTTGACGAAGTAAAGTATAAACCTGTCCGGGAATGGATTCGAAAACATTCTGATACAGAGTTGTTAAGCATTTGCGCTGGAGGGTTGAATCTGGCGGATACAGGTCTATTAAAAGGGAAAGAAGCAACAACTGACTGGAAAAGTTTTGATTATCAAGAAGTTAATAAATATCCTGATACAAAGTGGAGAAGGGATTTGCGTTATGTTGTAGACGGGAACATGGTTTCTTCAGCTGCAATTACTTCTGGAATCGATGCCGTCCTCTATGTGATTTCAAAGCAATTAGGCGAACCAATGGCGGAGAAAATAGCAAATAAGATCCATTACCCTTCATATCATTTCGTGAAAAATCCAAAGGTAGATCCATATTATGTGGATGGAAGTGAATTGATTTATACGTTCAACACAGCATTCCAATGGCACAAAAAAACAGCAGGGGTATTGTTGTATGATGGGATGGATGAGGGGGCACTTACCACGATTTTTGATACGTATGCAAATTCAGGAACAACAAAAATCTACACCGTCTCAAATGCTAAGCAGCCTATTGTTACGAAGTATCACCTTAACCTAGTTACTCGATATCACATGTGGAATGTGCCGAAGCTAGATCGAATGTTCGTTCCGGGGGAAGAAGCGAAGTCTTTAGCTGCAGAAGAAGTCAAGGATTGGAACGTAAGGGGTAACAAAGTAAACCTCGAGTTTATTCACAGCGGCTACTCAGACAGATTTATGTTTGATGTGACACTCGAAGATTTAGCGAAGCAAGAGGACGTCCTAACCGCTAAATATGGTGCCAAGCGAATAGAATATCGTGCTGAAAATCTAAAATTCCAAGGCAGTCCGTTTTCCTATGAATCTTTCGGGATACCAGTTTTAATCAGTTTAGCTGCAATACTTACAGCTTTCTTTATTGATAGAAGATTCATTCGAAAAGAGAAGAAAGGGCGTCAATCATTAGCACTTTGATCAGTCGAAATCTTCGCTTTTTATGTATCTTAATGTTGGTACATTGGTTTGTGTAGGTACTATTTTTTATCTCTCAAAGTTTTCTGAAATCTTATTGCGCATAAATACTGGGAGGGTTTCTTATGAATTCTTTTCTTTTGAATTGGGCAATATTTATTTTTATGGCTGGTCTTATACTATCTTTGCCACTTGGAGCGGTATTTTACTTGAAAAATAGTCAACTTAACGATTTTTTTACGAATCCGAGAAAACTTAAAGCGGCACATTTGGATTATATAATGCAATCATTTTCGATAGGTTTGGTCTTGCTATTAGAATTTACTATGAATATTGAGTTGCCTATATATATGGTTATTCCTTTAGCATTTGGAACGTTTTGTAACCCGTTTATTTTTTTATTAGAAGCCACTCCATTATATAAAGCAGAAGTCAGCAAAATCATTTATCGAATACTGAAAGTCATAAGCCCTGCATCCTTATTTTTTGCTTGGATTGCCATTATGATTACATCCTTGCCTGCTTATATTTCTTGGCTGCTGTTATTTTTCACACTTATGCTTGGATTAGGAATCATAACAAATAAAAAGAAACTTGCCCTCATTACAAAGGGTACTCAATTGAAAAAATGAAATATATGCCTTCCATTTAAGGCGTACAGCCTAAGTTCATAAGAATTTGGGCTATTTTTTTGTAAACAAAAAGCACCGCAAATACGGTGCAAATTGAACTGCATTTTAAGGTTCCCTGTATTGTAATTGGTATTTTAATCATGGTATTGTTATCGGTTTTTTTCAGTAAATCCAATATTAAAAGTATCATTTAATCATCATAATCTTTTTTAAAGAGTAATTCCTTTGGGACCTCAGTACCCCGAGAACCACGAATGTCTGTTTCCTTCATTTCTGTTGGGTAGAACACGATGAAGTTTTCAAGATTCATTGAAGCTATTTTTTTTGGTAAAGCCTCTAGTTGTGGGTGCCATGCTACGGTCCCCCTTCTGGCACTTAATACAATCACAAGATCAGTTGATTTAACATGATTTAAATGACTTTCATATAAGGAATTCCAGCTATCTATTGATTGGAACTCGATTCTTAAATTAGGGTGTACTTGCTTAGATGTCTTTTCGTACATGTCTAAATTATCACGAATGACAAGACCCGTCATTGTAGCACTGAGCTGTGAGGCAATGCTCTTAATAATGGATATGGAATCGCCAAAACCCGGTTTGTGCACGATATTATTTGGCAATATAAGAATGACCCTTTCCAACGTATTTAACGGTTGCTTGATATGGGTTATAAACGAGCGTTGATACGTATGTTCAAGGAAATTATCAATTACTTTCCCGAAAATTTTTCGGCCGCCTTCGCTTTCTCCATCCCACCCCACAATGATTGATGTGCTTCGTTCTTCCGTAGCAGCGCGTTCTATCCCCCTTCCAATATTATAATCCACCCGTGTCAACAGCTTAACAGAAACATCTGCCCCTGACGCATAGATGACGGAGCGCTCAAGCTTTCTTTCTGCTTGAGCTACTCCATTGTTTGCTTGTTTTAAATCTTTTTGAACGACTGATAATGGGTAAAGCGGCTCATCAGTCTTTATTGCCTTTTTTACGACAAATCCTAAATCCAGCAGGGATTCCATTGTATGTGGATTCGCCATCGGGATTAATATGCGTTCAGGAAGTGTTTCATCCATTATCGTATCCTCTTGTGCAATGGCTAATTTTCTGCCATATTTTTCGCAGAAGTAGGGGCCCATAATACAAGTAACTAAAATAATAATAATGACAGCATTTATGATTTGCTGGTCAAATAAACCAAGGCGATATCCAACAAGTGTTATGGCTAATGTTGCTGCCGCATGTGATGTAGAAAGCCCAAACATTACCTTCCTTTCCGCTTTGGAATAACCATATACTTTACCTGTTGTCCAACTGGCAAACAGTTTACTGCCTATCGCTACTATGGGGATTAACAAGGTTAGTAGTAATGCATTGGAGCTGGATACAAGAACACTAAGATCCATTAGCATACCCACGGATAACAAGAAGAATGGAATAAACAATGCATTTGCCGTAAATCTGATTCTGTTCATTAATGGACCATGATCATAAATGTATCGATTAAGGGCTAGACCGGCCAAGAATGCGCCAATAATTGGTTCCAAGCCCACAAATAATGATATGGCCCCGGCGACGAATAAAATGGCCAGGACAAAGTTAAATTCTATCGTTCCTTCATTATTGGAGCGTTTAAAGAACCACTTTGTCAGGTGAGGGGTGAAAATGAGAACAACTACAGCAAAGACCGTTGTTGCAATAATCAAGTACATCCAAAATCCAAGTGTTAAATTTCCTTCAGCTGCCCCTGTTATGACAGCAAGAAAAAGCATAGCTAGACTATCTGTTAATAATGTACCGCCTACCACTGTTGTAACAGCTTTGTTTTTCGCAATACCAAGCCGGCTTATGGCGGGGTACCCTAAAGGCGTATGTGAGGAAAAAATGGTGCCAAATAAAATGGCCGATAGTATACTGAGATTCAGCCATAAACCTAATATGACTCCAAGAATTAACGGGATTGAAAACGTGAGTAAGCCAAATAAAATACTGCGATTTCTGTACCTTTTGAAACCATCTAGATCCAGCTCAAGTCCTGCTATAAACATAATAAACAATAATCCGACTGTTCCAAGCAATTGGATTGTTGAATCACGTGCCAATATTTCCAGCCCGTTTGGTCCGATAATAATTCCCGCTATAATGGGACCGATAATAGCAGGTACTTTTAATTTTCCCATGAGTATAGGAAACAGCAAAAAAATTAACACGGCTAAACCAAATATGAGAACTGGCTCCTTCAGTGGTATATGCAGCATAAATCCTCCTCACTTTCGTCAAACATCAGCTGTTTTTATTGGATATTTATAAACCTATTAGAAAACCACTGGTATCATTCGTGAAAATTCAATAGCTGACTTTTTTAACTTTGTAACGAGCGGTTTACTTAAAGTGGAAGGATTTTGATCAAAAGGGCACATTGTGAAGGTATGTACTTACGAACGGGGGCAAGAGTTAAAAGATGGGATCGCTGTGGCGATCTATTTTCTTGCGGAGCTAACGTTGTAGTTTTGTTTTAAAATATTGTAAAAAAAGGTTAAATTTGTAATATAATATTAGTAACTCATTGGTTATTTTGGAGGTGTTATGATGATTTGGATTTATATATTTATACCTGTCATTATATTGGCTGGAATAGCCATCTATTTTGATAAAAAATCTGGGGCGACATCACCAGATGAAAGAACAGCTGATAAGTTAGAGGAATATCCACCGGAAAATCCTTTCGGACCCTATTTTGGACCTTAAAATGATTCAAATACAACATTTCAAAGACAATGTGAAGGATTGTACTTAAACGGATGCTTAAGTTCAATTTGGTGCGGGAAAGTAACCTAATGATCGCTGCGGCGGTCTTTTCTTTTTGAAGTAACTTCACTTTAGTTCAAAAGGTAAACTTATGGATTTGCATAAATAACCTATAATTTTCTTAAAGAGGGGGGATTATTGCTGCATCCCCTTTTCTTTGTCAATAAACCAGTTAATCCAATATGAAAATAGTATAAGAATAATATTAATAGGCGATACCTACACGTGATTTTATATAATCGCTTGCATTTATCTGTTTAAAGGTAAATTCTGCTGTATCCGGTACGGATATTTCAGCTCCACCCTCCGGCAAAAAGTTTCGCTCTATTCGATATTTGCCTACCCTTTCTCCATCCGGCAAGTACGTAGGACAGACAATCGTCCAATCGAGGGTTGATTGTTTGAGCATATCGTACACTTTATGATGTTCTATCGCTGCACGGGTTGACTTCCGCTTCGATTCGATTGATTGATAACGCAGAGAATTTGGCGTGGTTCTGCTTTGCAAAATACCCGCAGTTCCTATAGTTATGATTCGTTTTATACCTTCGTTTTCCATTGCTTCGATAATAAATGGCATACTTTCTGATAGAGTAGTTGTGCCATCAGTATTTAATGCACTAATAACTACATCAATCCCGTGCATTACACGTACGATATCATCTTTGTTTAAAACATTCCCTTGAAAAATGGTTAAATTTTCATTATTTATTTGAAACTTCTCTGGAGTGCGAACTAATACAGTAACATGATGTCTGTCATGAAGGGCATAAGTCACTATTTGACTTCCAACTCGTCCAGTTGCACCTAAAATTAAAATATTCATAAGAATGAGGCTCCTTTTGTGTCTTGTTCAACTAACAGGGGCTTGAGTTATACAAGGGGGTGCAGCGGCAGCTCCTTTAATTATTGAGCTAACGAAGCAGTTGAAGAATATCTGAAGAAAAAAGCACACTTTTTACAAAGGATGACACTCTAGTTATTTCCTTTGGCTTTAATCTTCTTCTTTTGAAATCAATTGCCTGCCGCCATATGGTATTTTCATTACTAAAAAGTGATCGTCACTATGTCATGCCTATATATAATATAGACGGGCTCCAATTTCCTCTCTGAGTGTAATATATAGTGTAATGTCATTTTAGCTCGCCATACATTCGAAAGGAAGTGTAAAAAATGAATAATGCCTTCCCGATTTCAAATGCCTTACCAAATGCCTTACCGAATGCCTTGCCGATTACTCCTCTTCCCCAGCCATTGTCTTACTCCTATGCAGCTCCTGTTTATGCAGGTTGTTTTCCTGTACATGGGTGCGGTGAATTTATACTCATAGTGGTGTTGTTTATTTTATTAATCATTGTTGGTGCAGTTTGTTTCTGTGGTTAAAAAGATATGACTGTATTTATTAATAATCCTCATCTTTACTACGGATGAGGATTATTTTTCTTTAAACTTATGCAAATAACATACTGCCATAAACAACATTTTTTTATTGCCAAATACAATATTTTTCGAAAGCAAATGGGAAGTAAATTAGACTGTGAATAAGCTTCACAAAAGAACACTATAACATACTAATACTTTAGAGATTTATTTAAGATAAGGTGGTGATCTATTAAATGTATAATCAGACAGTATACTCCTATATAAATTATGATCAGCAATTGGAGCGTCAATTTCCAAGTTTACCAGTGCCATCGTTCCCAGGATTATCAGGTTTATCAAGTTTATCAGGTTTACCAGGACCTGAGTTTGGGGGACCAACAGGATTACCAGGTCTACCCGGCTCACAAATTCCACAAGCCCCGACTACTCCCCCTCCGTCATTTATTCCTCAACAAGTAGCTGCTACACCATATGCTGTTGATCCAGGAGCAATTAGATTGTGCCAGTTTCGTAATACTTTTATATGGCTCAACAATGGAGAAGCGTTTTGGTTTTATCCCATTTTAGTAGGTCCAAGATCTGTTGCTGGTTTCAGATGGAATGGTTGGTCCTGGACGATTTTTGGTATTGATACAAGGAGAATTATTTCGTTTACGTGTTATTAAAAACAATAATTTTCGAGGGCGATGCTTGAATAAGGGCATCTCCTTTGGCTTGTTTGATTATAAATCGATTGTGAAGAATTACATAACGAGGGCGTTTCTACAATAGTGGAGACGCCTTTTTACTAACGAAAGCTGGTTGAAGAAGGAATTTATTTTTATTTCTTGAATTTCTAATTTAATAGAAAAAATAATAGAAATTAGAGAAGGGAGCGAGGTTATTATGATAATAAAAGGTTTCGGGGGAATATTTTGGAGGACTAAAAATCTAGATGCTATAAAAAAATGGTACAGTGAAGTGTTAAAGATTGAAATTGATGAGTGGAATGGGACTATTATTAAACCCGATTCAGGAAATGAAACGATCTTTTCTTTCTTTACTGAAGATGACCCTTACTTCCCGACAGAGCAGCAAGTGATGTTAAATTTCCAAGTTTATAATATAGAAGAGACTATTAAGCATCTTGAAAAGATTGGTGTACCTCTTGCTAAGGAAAAAGAGATTAGTGAATTTGGTAAGTTTATTTGGATTAAAGATCCTGAAGGTAGACTGGTTGAGCTATGGGAGAGATAAAGGGTTGGAATTATTCATATTTTCTTGAATAAACGGATGTGAAACAAGGAGCTGTAGTTGCGGCTCCTTTTTCTTGTTCCACTAACGTTGCATGCTGAATACTTCATTAACGAATTGGGTTGTTTGTGGTAAAATTTAAGTGATAGGAGGGATTTTTTGGAATTTGTTATGATTTTAGTCGCTTTTATAGTTTGTATGGCTATTGGTTCGGTACTAAATATATTATTAAAGACCACCAAAAAATTAAATTGGCTCATAACCTTCTTGATAAGTCTGTGTGTATCATTATTTGTTCAAATCTTAAACATGATCTAAAAAAGTCCAATTAAGATAAAAAATAAATTTCAACTAATGGGTGCGGTGAGACCTGAACTGATACCGCGGAATGGGACAAGAGAACCGTCCCTATGCATCATCTTGCAACAATTGGTTTATTAAAAGTTAAAGAATAAGCGCAAATGATCTCCTCCTATAATCAGGATAGGGATTATTTACGCTTATTTTTTTTGTAATTATAGATATATTCTGCATTCCTGGCATTAGCCAGTTTCGATATTGGGAGTATTTATATAAACTTTGTAGGTTTATTTCCGGAAAAAATATTCAGAAGATATTAAATAAACTGATTGTTAACCGTTGACAGTTAACTGCAATTATCCTACTATTAAAAATAGTTTGATAAAACGCTTGAAAAGTGTTCGGAAAAGGAGGCGCTTTCATTGGAATCGATTGTTAGAGATACACTAAATACCCAAATCTATCAAATATTAAAAAAACGTTTATTGGAAGGTGACTACTTTCCTGGTGATAGATTGGTAGAAGCAAAACTTGCGGAAGAATTCGGTACTAGCCGCGGACCGGTGCGTGAAGCTTTAAAAATCCTTATTCAAGATGAGTTGCTTGTGCAAAAGGGGAACGCAATACATGTGTTTAGCCCTTCAACATCCGATATGATTGATATTTATCAAGTTCGGCAGCAAATGGAATCGCTCGCAGCTAAATTAGCTGCTCAAAAAATTGAATCTTCAGAATTAAAAATGCTTGAAAAGATCGTTGAAGAAACTAAAACAGCATGGTTAAAACAGGATAAAAATCAAGTAGTGGAATTGAGTATCAAATTTCATGAGATTATCCTGAAGGCATCCGGTAACCGCCAGCTGATTTCATTAACAAATATGATTCGGGATAAAGTTACCTATCTAAGGAACAGTGTTGTTAAAGAAGCCATGCGAGATGAGAGTCCTATCGAAGAACATTCACGCATCCTGTCAGCACTTAAAGAAAGGAATGGGGATAAAGCTGCAAAGGTAATGCTTGAACACATTGAGCATGATTTATTGGCACTTATATCACTCTATAAGTAGAATTCTTCTTTAACGTTAAATAGGTTTAGATTATGGGAGCTGAATACAAATGGGAAAAAAAGCATTGGAAGGTTTAAGAGTGCTGGAAATGGGACAGCTAATTGCCGGTCCATTTGCCTCTCGGTTATTAGCTGAATTTGGTGCTGAGGTTATAAAAGTCGAACCTCCAGCTAAGGGTGATCCAATCCGAACATGGCGGGTTATGGAAAACGGTACAAGTCTATGGTGGTATGTTCAATCCAGAAATAAAAAGTCCATTACAATCGACCTGAAGCACCCTGAAGGACAAGAGCTGATACGCGGGCTGGTGAAAGAAATTGATATTTTAATAGAGAATTTTCGCCCTGGAACATTGGAAAAGTGGGGTCTCGGATACGAGGAATTAAAAAAAATTAACCCAGGTCTGGTTATGATTCGGGTGTCCGGGTATGGCCAAGATGGTCCGTACAAAGATAAACCGGGTTTTGGATCGATTGGGGAAGCAATGGGAGGTCTTCGCTATATCACGGGATATCAAGATCGTCCGCCGGTACGAGTAGGTGTAAGTCTTGGAGATTCCTTGTCATCGCTTTATGCTGTGATAGGTGCATTAATGGCGGTTTACCATCGTGATGTGAATGGTACAGGTGAGGGGCAGGTAATAGACGTTGCCCTATATGAATCGGTGTTTAGTTTATTGGAAAGTGTTCTTCCTGAATACGACCGTGCAGGATTGATTCGTGAAAGGTCGGGAAGCATGCTGCCGGGAATTACACCATCGAATACATATGTTTGTGCGGATGGTACGTATATCGTTATTGGTGCGAATGGAGATGCCATTTTTAAAAGGCTTATGTATGCAATGGGACGAGAGGACATTGCCGAGGATCCGCGCTTTGATAACAATGCCAAACGATCTGAACATGCTGTATTCTTAGACGGTCTTATCGAAGAATGGACTAAAAGTTTGCCATTCGCGGTAGTAAAGGAGAGTTTGGATAAAGCGGGGGTCCCGGCGGGTTCCATTTATTCTGTGGAGGATATAGTAAATGACCCGCATTATCAAGCCAGGAAAATGATTCAGGAAGTAGCCGTTGATGGTCTTGGCATGTTGAAGATGCCTGGAATTGTACCAAAGATGAGTGAAACCCCTGGTGAAATCCAGTGGGCAGGACCAGAATTGGGGCAGCACACCGATGATGTTCTCGGCGGGAAGCTTGGCATGACTGAAGAGCAAATAGAGGATCTAAAAGCAAAAGGGGTTATTTAAGAGAAAAACGATCCCATCCAATTGATAAAGTTTGGAATTTCTTAAAATAAAAGAGGGGATGTCTTATGAGCCTTCCGGATAAAGTAGAAATAATAGAAGTCGGACCCAGGGACGGGATTCAGAATGAATTTAATTTTATCCCGACCGAAAAGAAAATAGAGCTAATCAATGCACTTAGCAAAACTGGAATCAAACGGATGGAAGCAGTTTCTTTCGTTCATCCGAAATATGTGCCGCAAATGAAGGACGCAAATGAAGTTCTAAACGGCATAGAAAAAAGCCCTTCCGTTCAATATATGGCGTTGATTCCTAATAAGAAGGGGTATGACCGGGCGATAGAGAGCGGCGTCAATTCACTATCACTGGTAGTAGGTGCAAGTGACAGCTTTAATTTAAAAAATGTAAAAATGAGCCGGGAGCAATCTATTACTAATCTTGCAACGGTAATAGAGAAAGCAAAAGCAAATGATATTTTTATCCGCTATAGTATTGCAACTGCTTTTTGGTGCCCGTTTGAGGGAAAAGTAGATGCTGACCTGGTTCTCAAAATGGTCGAGGAAGCAGAAATGCTCGGTGCAGATGAAATTGTTCTTGCCGACACCATAGGAAGAGCGAATCCAAAGCAGGTGTTTGAGTTATTTCAGGCTGCCCTTTCATTAAAAACAAAGTCAAGTATTTCGGCTCATTTTCACGATACATATGGCATGGCACTGGGAAATGTAATGGCTGCATTAGAAGCGGGGATCACTCGTTTTGATGCTTCTATCGGCGGTCTTGGCGGGTGCCCATTTGCTCCAGGTGCAGCTGGCAATGCGGCAACAGAGGATCTTGTTTTCATGCTGCATGAAATGGGCATTGATACGGGAATTGACCTCGGGCAGCTTCTAGCTTGCATCGAATTACTGAAACCATTTACAAATCGCGAATTGACGGGTCATCTTCATAAAGTAAAAGGTTTCCAATGAGGAACACAATAACCTTTTGAGTTGTTCTTAGCAAGCTTACGAGGGATGCACAATACGGGATTAGTTTAAATGTTTAATAGGATATCTCTATTGGATTAAGCAGGTTTTGCAGAAAAGAAAAATAATTGGGGGAAGGGATTTAAAATGAAGAAGGTAATTTCAAGTTTTCTAGCCTTAATTTTATTAATGGGAATTTTGACAGCTTGTGGAGGAAAGGCAACAAATCAAGCAGCCTCTACAAAAGGGGAAAAAGCCGAAAGCAACAGCGGCGGAGACGGGTACGAAGAAGCTACCATTCGTTTAGCGTACAATCTTCCTCAAGACCATCACATTTCTGTGGGTATTGAAGAATTTGCAAAAAAGGTTACTGAAAAATCTGGCGGTAAGGTAAAAGTGCAAGTATATCCAGCTGGACAGTTATTAAGCGATAAGGAAATGAACCAGTCGATTCTGACAGGCGGGGTAGAGATGGGTTTAAACTCGTCAACACTTTGGGCTTCAACCGTTCCTTCCATGGGTATCTTTGACGTCCCTTATGTTTTTCATGATTATGACGCTGCTGGTAAAGCACTTTCAGGTGAAATGGGTAACAAACTAAAGTCTGCTATGGAACAAAAGGGTGCAAAGGTATTATTATTTGCTGACTATGGTTACGCTCAATTTGCTAATAATGTTAGACCGCTTAAATCACCTGGAGATTTTAAAGGCTTAAAGATCAGAAGTATTGGCGAAATTCCATCAGAATTAATTAAAGCATATGGAGCTTCTCCAGTGTTTATGGGCGCCGGGGAAGTTTATATGGCATTACAGCGTAATACAGTTGATGGTGCAACATCTGGAACAACTGCGATGCTACAAAGAAAATATGATGAAGTGGTTAAATATTTAACCATTAACAATTATGCATATTTGGAGTTTATTTTAGCCGTAAATAAAGGCTATTGGGATAAGCTTCCTGCCAAAACACAAAAGTTAATTGAGGAAACTGCTGCAGAAACAGAACACTCGATTCGTGAAAAAGCAAAGGCTGAAGATGCGAGAACTGCTAAAGAACTAGAAAAGAAGGGTGTAGAAGTTTACGTTGTTCCTAAAGAAGATCTAAAAGTTTGGAAGGACGCGGCTAAACCAGTATATGATATTTTCGAAAAACAAGCCGGAGATCTTGGTAAGGAACTTTTAGACCTTGCTGAAAAACAAAACTAAATTAGTAGAATTATATCATCACCTGGGAGGACGTGTCTCCCGGGTGAATTTTAATAATGTCGTTTCTGACATAGTTTGGAGGCAAAAATGGATTTATTTAAGACGCTTTATAAATTCATAGATAGAATCATTCGTCTTGGGGGAATCATTTCAGGCCTATTCGTAGTGCTTATGACAGTAATGATCTTTTATGAGATAGTGTCTCGTGCTATTTTCAATTCCCCAACAATATTTGCGACAGAATTATCCATTTATTCGTTGATTGGAAGCTGTTTTATCGGAAGTGGATACGCGTTAAGAACCTTTTCACATATTACCGTGGATCTTGTAACAAATGCGGTACCATTAAAAGTAAAAAATATTTTGGAGGTTATCTCCAATATTTTAGGGCTCCTTTTTAGTGTCATTTTCACATATTACGCAATCCTGCATGTACAAGGGACTTATACAATCGGAACAACATCCTCATCACTATTAAGGGTGCCGATGTATATACCAGAAATGATGCTTCCTATCGGCGGGGTATTGCTTTGCATGGCATTTATCTTACAAATCATTGATGGTTTAAGCCGGAAAGGAGAGACTCACACATGAATATATTTTTCCTTGGAGGAATGGGGACTCTCCTATTAATTGGTCTGCCCGTTGCCTTTACTCTAGGTTTACTTACGATAGGCGGAATGTATTTCTTTAATGGCGGAACACTAGCTTTCAATCAAATACCGATTATTTCATATAAGGCATTGGATTCATTTGAGCTAACGGCTCTTCCATTATATGTATTAATGAGCCAGATTTTATTAGTTTGCGGTGTAGGGAAAGATTTATATGAAATGGCAAGCAAATGGTTCAGACATTTGCCTGGCGGGCTTGCTATTGGAACTATTTTCTGCTGTGCCATTTTTGCTGCTATTTCAGGCTCTAGTGTCGCAACAGCTATAACGGTTGGTTCAGTGGCTCTTCCAGAAATGGTTAAACGAGGCTATACGAAAAAATATGTTTTAGGTTTAGTAGCAGCAGGCGGTACATTAGGGATTTTGATCCCGCCTAGCGTTCCGATGATTCTTTATGGAAATATCACTGGAGAATCTGTAGGTAAACTTTTCATTGCAGGTATTGTACCTGGAATAATCCTTACATTACTTTTCACCATTTTTGCCTCCTGGCAGACAAGACATATTAAGGAAGAGCCTGCTACATGGGGGGAAAGATTCGAAGCCTCCAAAAAGGCTGTATGGGGGCTAGTCCTGCCAATTATCATTATCGGCGGTATTTATTCAGGCCTGTTTACACCAACTGAAGCTGCGGCAGTGGGGGTAGTCTTTAGCTTATTAGTCGCTGGGTTAGCCTATAGAAATTTAACGTATAAAAATATGAAAGAAATCTTATTTTCAACCGTTCAAACAAATGCAATGATTCTTTTCATTATTGTTGGTGCCATGCTGCTTGGCTTTATTTTAACGGTTCTAAGAATCCCACAAACTATTACTGAAATGACTACATCATGGGATGTTTCCCCTTGGGTCATTTTTATATTAATAAATATAGTATTGTTGATTCTAGGGTGTTTCTTGGAGACGGTTTCCATTATCGTGATTACTGTTCCAATTTTATATCCAATTATTACATCTTTAGGTTTTGATCCAATCTGGTTCGCTATTATTTTGGTTGTTAATATGGAATTAGCATTAATTACACCACCTGTCGGATTAAATTTATTCGTATTAAAGGGAGTAGACAAATCTGCCTCCATGTCAGAAATTGTTAAAGGTGTTTTTCCATATGCGATTATCATGATAGTATTCATCGGACTGCTTGCGTTATTCCCAGAAATAGTCACATTCCTTACTAATACCGGAAATATAAAATAGCAAAACAACACTTGACCGGTATCTTTAGGATGCCGGTTTTTGCGCGATGCGCAGTCGCTTGGATTAATCTATTGAAGGTCATTTTCCTACGTTTAAAACTAAAGATTGTGAAGGATTGCACTTAAACGATCGGGTGCTTTAGTTAAAGAATTATGGTTCCTTGCAAATAATTTCAAAAAATGTTATTCTGATTATGAATTATTTTTGTTCGGTGTAAAGGATAGCATTAGTAAAACTTTTCGTCTTGATGATCACTGAGAGCAAGGATAGTAATACATTGTGTGTGCTAACACACTAGGAGGCAACAAACATGGAAAAAGGTAAAGTAAAATGGTTTAATGGTGAAAAAGGCTTCGGATTCATCGAACGTGAAGGTGGAGAAGACGTATTCGTTCATTTCTCAGCTATCCAAGGCGAAGGGTACAAAACATTAGAAGAAGGTCAAGAAGTGACTTTTGATGTTGAGCAAGGTCAACGTGGAGCACAAGCAGCTAACGTTCGTAAGGCTTAATAATAGTGCCAAACATGGACAGACTCTTTTTTAGAGTCTGTTTTTTATTTTTCTTAGAAAAACAAATAACCCCACTCAGGTAATGAGCAGGGTACTTGAAAACAGTAAATCAAATGGTAAACCAAGTGTAGCATATAAATTGTGGATTACCTAATTTCTTCTTTTTATTTTTTTAGAAAGAGAAAGACTCTGTTGGCAACATTTATTGCAATATGCTTGGTTAATAACCGAGTAAAATGACTAAAACTAACCAGATAGGTAACTTGACTAGATAATAATGGGGTGATTTTATGAGTAAAGCTAAAGGAAAAGGTGGAACAGGGAGAGGAACAGACAAGAAGGGTTGGAATCGTTGGCAAGCTAGTACAAACAAAAAAAAGAGTGCAAAACCTTATATAAGTAAAGGTACAAAAAAAACGGATGTTGAATGACCCCACGAGCAATAGTTAAAGTCACTTATCCGAAATAAAGCGAATACTGAATAAACGCAATTATTCAACGTGTGCGAGCTCCTTTAAAGGAGTTCGCTTTTTTCCTTTTTCAGCTAACGGGTGCTTTCCTTAAAGATTGCTAATCGAGTCGGCTTTTTTTATTGAACTAACGGAGGTTAGTTCAATAAAAAAAATCCCTTTTGTTATAATAAAAGCAAAATCTTTAATTGTTTTAGGAGATAAAATGTTTAAAAAAATTAAGGCTTGGGCGAAAAATTTAAAACGACAGATATTTATTCAGATCACCGAGTACCTTGGTTTGCAAAAGTATTTACTGCTAGTATTGTCGCTTATGCGTTCAGTCCGATTGACCTAATTCCAGATTTCATTCCCATTCTTGGCTATTTAGATGAGGTAGTTCTTCTTCCGTTTGGGATAATGTTGGTTGAAGATGATACCAAAAGATGTATTATCTGACTGTGAGGTTAAGGCAGAAGAACTAATGAGAAATGGTAAGCCGAAGAATTGGAAAGGCGGTTTAATAATAATATTGATTCGGGGCGTAATTACGGTATGGGCTGTTATAAAAATTTATCCACTTTTCAGCTAATGTGTGCTTATATTAAGCAAGATTGCTACGGCGGTCATTTTTGTTATAGAGCAAATGTCCCAAGTTATAATAGTTAATTAGACATAGTAGACTCTAATAAACAGACTATGTTAAAAATTAATGAACTAAAAACGGGCAAAGGGTGTTCGGATTTGGCAAAATTTAAAGAGCAGACTGTTCTTCTAAGAATCAGCTGGATGTTCCTTCTATTTAACGGAATTGGGATCTTGATCTTTGGAATATTAGTTGTAACGTATCCAAGGATTGCTGGTCCATATGATTTAGGATTGCTTCGAGCTCTTGGTGTTGCAACGACAGGAATGGGTTTTTTCGGTACCGTGATAACTCTTACGTCGTACAGAAGAAAAGAAAGATGGGCGTGGCTTACACTCTGGTATTATCCCACCTTTTGGACTTTGCACTTGGTTGGCGGACTGCCGCCAGGGAATGATCATATCCATCAAGTTGTTTTCATTGTTGTATCTCTCCTGGGATTGATGCTACCTTTTAGATATTTCTTCCCGCGAGAAACCGTCTAACCTTGATGGTTAAAAAACGGGATTGCTAAAGCGATCCCGTTTTCTTATTGTACTACGGGGGCTTTACTTGAATAACAGGGGCTGTTCGGCAGCTCCTTTTCTTATTCAACGGGGCAGGTGTGCGGCCGAGCCTAGGTCGTATCATATAACGGGTGGGATTCCCGTCGAGTAAGAACTTGCCATTCGCTCGTAGCGAGTCTTGGAGGACCAAAGGTAACTTTAGTCTTTAAGCGTAGACAGTTAGGTGGCGGGCCGAAAGCCAATTGGTTGAAGGGATTGAGCTCCATAATGTTAGTAAAACGAGAGGGCTGATGTTTTACCTGCAACAGAAAGCTACATTTTATCCATCGTTTAAGGCAAGATGGATAAAACCTCTCTGGAGTCAGAGACCTTGGCACGTTACACATTGATATGATACGGCAACTCGGGAGACTCTATTGGTCTTTTCTTAATGGAAGAGTATGGTGTACAAGCGATAACAAGCAAGGAAGCCAAATGCCGAATAGGGAGTCGGATAGCAGCGTAGTACCAGTGAAGTTGAGTAATGCCGATGGAGGAAAGGCTAGCTACCAGTTATCAACCTTAATAGGGACACATTTACTACACTCTGAGGTAGGAATAATGATGGAAACAAAACTATTAAGGATAGCAGAAATGTGAATGGTAACTAGGAGGAGCCGTGTGCATTAATAGTGCAAGCACGGTTCTGTAAGGGGGTGGAGTACAATCTACCGAAAGGTAGAAAGTCTCCATTCTACTCGACTAATTGAAGCAACGAATTTCAACCGTTAAGATTGTGCATTTTTAGTTTATGTACGACTTTTTGTCAATTATGATCACCAGTAAGGAAGTGCCCTACAACACACAATGCAGGGGCACTTCTTTTTATATAACAATGACTGTATCATTATAACCATAGCCATAACCATAATCATAACCATAATAGCCACCACAGCCACCACAACCGCCACAACCTACACAGCCGAAGCAACCGAAACATCGGAATCCTCCGCAACGGAAGCCGCCACATCGCATTCCACCACCACATCGCATACCTTCAAAATGACGAGGATCATTGAGGTTTGGATCAATAGGAATTAACGCACCCACTTGAAATTTATCCATTCCCAACGTTTGTAGTTGGTTTTGAAGATTCTGCGTTTTTACCCTCACCATGTATCTAATAATCACTTTAATTCAACATATGAATAGAGAGTCGGGCATGGTAATTTGTCAGATTTGTGTGAACAAAATTTTTAATGATTACGTGTACTCTCTACAACAAGTTATGATTCCTTTTAGGTCGCTGTTACCGATTTAATAGTAAGAGGCGTAGTACCAGCGCCTGTTCCTAAAGAACATAATACGTCTGTACCACTGCTCAAGGTAACTGTTCGGTAGCTGGCTAACCAAACGAACCAGACGAACCAGACGAACCATGAGAACCAGACGAACCAGACGAACCAGACGAACCATGCGAACGATGCGAACGATGCGAACGATGCGAACGATGCGAACCAGACGAACCAGACGAACCAGACGAACCAGACGAACCAGACGAACCAGACGAACGATGCGAACGATGCGAACGATGCTTTACGGAAGGACTAAGTGCGATTAAATCCAGAACGTTTTCAAACTTGAACTCAAGCAGCATTTCTTTCTTGATGACGTCACGAAGAGTTCTTTGAACACTTTCATTAATAGCAATAAGATCTGACAAAGAAACAGTTGCAGGGGAAAACTTAGTTTTTGTATGGGGTAATGTACCTAAAACAAATTGAAGTTTCTCTGCTTCTGCATTTATCAGGTGAGCGAGAGCTATTTCCTCAAGTGCGATGGAAGACAATAGCAACGGTATAGTTTGAGCGGTGCTAAGCGAAATAGTAGGCGTAATATTTGGTATGGTGGGATTTGACAATATTATTCAACTCCTTAAAATTTGTAAGTCGTTAGTCGGTACAATTTATTCATTTTACTATTAAGTGGAGCCTGTATTCCTGTTCCTGTAGGAAATATATGGGTGCAGTGGAAATGTTCTTGCCTCGTTTTGAAGATGAACAGGAAAAACTTCCTTGTAATGAGGGGGAAATTTATTTGTTCAATATTGTGAAAGTTTTCACTTAAACAAACGGGTGCTTTAGTTGAAGATCAGAAGCTGCCAGTAAGGAAACAGGCCTGTTTAGTATAACAAGAAGGAAGTAAAATTCTAGACTTTTGCTTAATACAAATACAATGAAGAATAGTTTAATAAATAGGCAAATATCTATTCCTCTGTAAATATGGACACATACACTATTTTTGAAACAATTTGAGGAGGAGATATAAAATGGAAAGACAATTCTTTGGAACCGGTATGGGTTATGGTATGGGATATGGAGGATACCCTGGTTATGGTATGGGATATGGAGGATATCCTGGTTATGGTATGGGATATGGAGGATATCATGGTTACGGTATGGGATATGGAGGATACCCATTCCATCACGGATTTGGCGGTTACCCATTCCATCACGGGTATGGCGGCTATCCATTCCATCATGGTTGCTGTTAGAGATGGTTTGAATTTTTAAGCAAATGTTTAGTAACAAGACGCAAAAAATAATTGCAAAATTATGTTAAAGATGGGATGTCTGCGGCGATCCCGTTTTCTTATCGTGCTAACAGGGCAGTTTTGAAGAATCAATTAATGATTAACGTTGCACTTGACAAAAAATTGCGAAGCAGGGGGGAGTTATCTCCCCCATAGTCTTGTGGTATTAAGTGGTACTATAACTCGTCCGTTTATTTGTTTATGAATGATTGGGTTTTTAAAAGGATCATATTCCTCACTATCATTAACAGAGGAACGAGCCCGTACATCTATACCTAATATGCTTCGGATGCCATTGCTGTTTGTCATTTAATCATCTCCTTCTATAGGTATTGATGTAATTATTTTCTTTTAAACAATAAAAAATACCTAAAAGAAGATGAATAATTTAAAGCAAAAGTTATCCTTATTTACCTAAATAGCGAAGTAAAAAAAGAAGCGTCTTAAGGCGCTTCAATTAAAAGAAACTTCTTCATGTCCTATATTATGCATATGAAAAATTTACGTAGTTGCTTCTACAATTTAAATATTTTCTTTGGGGATATGCCGGAGATGGAATCTGAACCGGCACCGCGGAATGGTACAAGAGAACCGTCCTTGTGCATCATTTGACATTCTACGGCAATTTTCTCGTGTAACTACAGATGGAAACTTGTTATATATTAAGGATTGATTCACCCATTTTATCATTGATGTTTCTTTAAAAAGTTTAACATTTCGTTGAGGGCATTTTGAAACGATTTTTTATTAAATTTAGCAGAGTAAGGGTCGCTAAATCCGTGCTGTCCATTAAATTTATGTATTTCGATATTTTTTTTATCAAGAATTGAAATTAACTGATCGACATTAAAGGATTGTTCCTCTTCTGGAAAGAATAAAACCACAGGGCATTGAGGGACAATCTGTAGGTAATTTCGAATTCTCGAACCATAATAGGCAACGACCCCATCCAGACTATCTTCCTCACTGCACAGCCAAGCAACAGTTGCGCCAACGCTGAATCCAATCAAATATATTTTTTCGTAATTATTTTTAACCTCTAACAATAGATTCTTTATTTTGTGTACAGCTTCGGAAAACCCTACATTGTTCATAAAATGATGGTAAGCAATCTCCTCTTCAGAATAAGTAAAAGGTTGTTCCCGCTCTATTAAGTTCGGGCAGATTACATCAAAATCCTGTTTTGATAATAATTCACAAAAGTTCTCCATATGTTGATTAATGCCATAGATTTCGTGTATGACAATAATCAAATGACTTGAATTCTTCAGTATTTGAAGCATTTTATCCCCCATAAAGTGTCCATATAAAAACATGAAAAATAATCAGAACACTGCACCATAACGATTGACGGCAGTGACGGTAATCAGATTGCCAATTATTTATTAAATGAATAAGTGGTTGAATGCCAGTGCTTAGAACTTGTTTTTGCTTTACCTATCCAACCTGATTTTAAAAGTTCTTTTGCTATCAACATATTAAAAAATCCGTGTCCGACTAGCGCTACAACGTCCTTTTCTTTCGCAAATTCTATTAAACGTTCAGATGCTGCCTTCGCTCTGTTTTTTGCATCACTAAGAGATTCGCACTCTATGGAATAGCCACTGAACCAAAGACATCTCAAAAAAACTGTCCAAATATTTGGTTTGAGCTTTAAGCCCCCAAAATTTTTTGAAAGAGAAGGAAGTTCTGTTTCGCGAAACAACGGGGCGGAGATTGTTTTTATGTTTGAGTTTAAATAACTTGCAGACTCGATAGACCTTTTTAAGTCGCTTGTAATGACAATATTTGCAGCAGACATCAATCTTAGAGTTTCAGATGGATAGGAGTTTTCCGAATATACCCCACTGCCATCATACTGTTCCACCCATTTTTTAAATTCCTTACATGTCATTGGATTATTTTCAGTCCATAAAGATCTGCCGTGTCTGATTAATGAAATTTCCATTGCGGGGACTCCTATTCATTTCATTATAATTCTAATGGTCTCGAACGGTCCTTGTATAACATTTCAATTGAAGTTAGCCTGATAAACACAATGATGGAACCTGAAACCGGCAATCGCAAAATGATGCATGAGAACCGTCCCCATGCATCATTTATTTGTTATGTCCAATATATTGAAATGAGTAAATATGAGTTTTCGTTAGTTCAATGGCTTCTTGGATAAAATGTTCTGGCGGTTCTTTGAAGCCATTTTCGATCCAATTTTGGAGGAGCCCGTAAAAGCCGTAGGCTGTGTAACGTTTAAAATAATCCATATTCACTGGGATATTGTTGATGGTTTCGAAAATAAATTGTTCCTTATAGATTTTTATGATTGTTTGAGGGAACCGTGTATGCAATCCTGGTAACGTGTCATCGTAATTGATCAATGTGAAAAAATTCTGATTTTTGTAGATATAAGAAACGATATTAAAAGATGGGGCATTTAGCTTGGCTGTCTGAACCTTTTGTCCAGTTACATATGCTTTGCCTACGGAATCCTCCAATCCCTCAAGCATGGAAACAAGTAAATCCTCAGCCAATTCCACTTTATCTATGTAATGGATATAAAAGGTGCTGCGATTATAGGCGGCATGATCGACAATGTCTTTTACTGTAACGGAATGGTACCCCTTTTCTTTTATGAGTTCAATTAATGCGTGCTTTAAATGTGCTTTTGTCCGATTTTGCCGTTGAGATGTTGTATTTTGTTCATTATTCATGAAAAAAACTCCCTCAATATAGACAGATTTAGCATAAGTGTCTAGCTAGTAGACACTTAATGATATCTTAATGATTGTATAATGTGAACAAAATAGTACAATTTAATTGTGAACAAAAAAGCACAGATAATAGATATATCTATTATTTTTCTCAATAATGTGCTAAAGAATTCTTAATACGAGGAGGATTTAGTATGGGTAAATTACAAGGCAAAGTAGCTGTGATTACCGGTGGAGCATCTGGTATTGGGGCAGCAACAGCACGTTTATTCGTTTCAGAAGGAGCCAAAGTGGTTCTTGTTGATTTAAATGAGGAAAAAGGTAAAGCTTTTGAAGCAGAATTGAAAACGCTTAATGCGGAGGCTCTTTTTATAAAAGCCAATATTACGAGTGAAGAAGAAGTCGCAAATATCTTTAAACAAACCGTTGAAACATTCGGCAAAGTGGATGTGGTCTTCAACAATGCCGGTATTGGCCGTGTTCATCCTTCACATGAATTAGAATACTCAGAATGGCGCAACACTGTAAATGTTGACTTAGATGGCGTCTTCTTGGTAGCACGTGAATCCATCCGTGAAATGCTAAAAACAGGCGGCGGTACGATTGTGAATACAGCATCTATGTACGGTTGGGTTGGGTCACCAGGTTCAGCAGCCTATAACGCGGCAAAAGGCGGCGTGATTAACTTAACTCGTTCCCTTGCACTTGAATATGCTGAACAAAATATTCGTATTAATTCATTATGCCCAGGTTTTATTGATACACCAATTATCCCTGAAGAAAGCAAGCAGGCTTTAGCTGCTGTCACACCGATGAAACGTCTGGGGAAAGCAGAAGAAATGGCAAAAGCAGTGTTATTCATGGCTTCTGATGATTCTTCATTCATGACTGGTAATAGTTTGACTGTTGACGGCGGGTATACAGCGCAATAATAAATCAAGGGGATTATGTAGAAAAGATCCCCTTTCAAAGGTGCATATATCCTTAATGTGAGATATTTTAATTAAAAATATTTTTTAAAAATATGCTTTAGACTTAAAGGGAGGAATTACTAATGAGTAATCGTTTTGATGGGAAAGTAGTCTTAATTACAGGTGCAGGTTCTGGTTTAGGTCAAGCCTCTGCCCTGCAAGTTGCAAAAGAAGGAGCAAAACTTTCACTTGTTGATTTAAATGCTGCTTCATTAGAAGAAACAAAAGGCAAAGTGTTAGAAGTTGCACCAAACGCAGAAGTGTTGCTGATCACTGCGAATGTGGCAGATGAACAAGCCGTTGAAAACTATGTAAATGAAACAGTTAAGAAATTTGGTAAAATCGATGGTTTCTTCAACAACGCAGGAATCGAAGGAAAACAAAACCTTACAGAGGATTTTGGCATTGAGGAATTCCAAAAAGTAGTTGGCGTCAATTTAAATGGTGTGTTTTATGGTATGAAACACGTATTGAAAGTCATGAGAGAACAAGGCTTTGGCTCTATTGTTAATACTGCTTCTGTTGGCGGTATTCGAGGAGTAGGAAATCAATCTGGTTATGCAGCTAGTAAACACGGCGTGGTCGGCTTAACAAGAAACTCTGGAATTGAATACGGTCAATACGGAATCAGCATCAAAGCCATTGCACCAGGTGCAATCATGACTCCGATGGTCGAAGGTTCATTAAAACAAATGGATCCAGATAACTGGGAAGAGGTAGGAAAACAATTTGTTCAGCCAAACCCAATGAAACGTTTCGGTAAACCAGAAGAAGTAGGTTATTTAGTAGCATTCTTATTATCAGATCAAGCCAACTTCATCAACGCAACCGTCATTCCAATTGATGGCGGACAATCATATAAATACTAAGAAGTGTGGAGATCATTCTCCTGCTTCACCTAATATTAGGCGCATTTCTACTAAGAAGAAATGCGCCTAATTTGTGATGCATGGGGACGGTTCTTCTTACGATTAGTCAAGGGTTTTTATGAAATTTGATTCTAAATGTTTTTCATTGAGGATTTTTGAGCATAGTTAAGAAGCCTAGCTATTTCCAATTTTTAGCTAGGGGCAGTTTGTGATATAATTAATCAAGCATTACTTGCCAGCGGCCAACTGGTAATCGTAATGGAGATTGTGTGTAATAAGGTGGAATAGGCATTTCAGTAACTTATTCACACACGCGATGGACGCAACTTTATGACATTTGTTATAAGGTTGCGTTTTTAATTTGTCGTAATAATCCACAAAATGATTGTTTCCTAAACGGCGGTGGCGGATCATATTTTGAATTGTAAAATACAATATCTTACGCAAATGGCTGTTTCCACGCTTATTGATCGCATCCTTGTAAAAGAAGAGGCCTGATTGAAAACGCCTTATGTCAATTCCTGTGTAGGCGTTTAATTGCTTGTTATTGTCAAACCGTGAAATATCCCCCAACTCACCAATTAAACGAACGGCCGTATTTTCTCCTATTCCTGGGAGACTTAATAATATTCGATATTCCTTTCGTTCCTTCGAAAGTTCGACCATCAGGTCGATTAATTCCTTTTGTTTTCTTAATAACGCTAAATACCGATTTGCATAGTCTTTTAGCTGCTCACACCGTATATCATTCATATCCACTGCAGGATAGGAGTCCTGTGCTGCTTCTAATAACTGTATAGCTTTTTTCTCAGCTGCCTTTGGAGCTAATCTTTTGTCTGTATTAGCTATTATCCTATTACGTACAACAGTTTTTGATAGATGCTTAACGGAATCCGGATGTGGAAATAACTGTACGATGTTTAAGAATAACTCAGATTTTTGTGTAAAAAGTTTTTCCAGTTCCGGAAATGTCAACTGCAGTAATGAATGCATTCGACCTCGGACCAAAGTCCGTTCATCATCCAATTCTTCATAGTATCGAGAAAGAGCCCTCATTTGATTGTAATAATTTTCTTGTCGCTTTTTTGTGCGTCTTTCATTTGTAAAGTGAGTTTGGGCTAGTCGATGTGCATCACTTTTATCAGTCTTATGGATGCGCATCGAGGCCGTTTGAAGCTTCGATTCGAGTGGATTTAACAGGGAATAGGAAAAACCGTAATCATTCATAAAGCGCTCTAATTGTCTTGAGTATACTCCAGTAGCTTCAAATACAATGTCCGGTGCTTGTCCATCTTTGCGAATTAATTCAACAATTAATTTATTTAGCTCTTCAAAATGTGGCCTATTATGAATGATTTCCCCTTCAAAAATACAAGTGCGTACAGCGTTATAAATAACCATGTAACTTTTACCCATACTTACATCAAAAGCAATTACACTCGGCATAATATCCCTCCTTAATTTTTATGTAGAAGTCTTCACATCACCTTATCGATTCCCTTTTCTTATACACGATCTCGAGGATCCAACATACTGAAACTGATTCTATAAGGGCAGTGAAGTAGCCCAGTTTGTGACAACGAACTCGAGGTTCCGGAACCGTCCTCGGGCTATTCTTCACTTCTACTATAAAAAAATAGTAGCACAAACCATGGCCTTGGTTTGTGCTACTAATCTTAGTATGTTTGTGCATCATTTTCAGTCGTTTTCAGCCCATGTATCAATCCTAGAATCAGGACTTGCACAGCAGAATGGGACATGAGAACCGTCCCCACGCATCATTCTTTAGTTGGTTATATAACTAGATACTGAGAAAAAGGCAACATACCCCAGAATCATTAAAAGTTGCAGAATGACTCCAACAATACTACAAATTAAACCTGCGGTTGCCAATCCTCTACCATTTTCATTTGTTTTTTTAATCTGTTTTATAGCTATTCTTGAAAATACTATTCCAATAATACCTAAGATTAAACCAATAAAAGGAATAAATAATGATAAAATACCGGCAGTTATAGAAATTACTGAACTATTGTTTGTTTGATTTTTTTCAGACATTCTCTTCCTCCCCTTTTTTTGATAATTTTACCATTAGTTATTTTTCTTAGATATAAAATATTCTCTATCCCAAACTGGAACGTTTTTTTTATACTAAAGCAGTATGCCGCTAGGACTACTTTTCTAACTTCCTCTATGGTAATAATATTTGGGCTCTAATAATACATACTGTGCTTAATACATCCTTCGGCAAATTTTTCCTTAAGTACAAGGAGAGGACCTGTGAATTAGCCGGTTTTATACAAACGTTTGGTTAAGGGCATTTCCCTGGAAATTTGTCGAATTAAAGGGGGAAAGTAGGCCTATAATACATATCCTGATTGGCAGAAGCAGCCAAACTTCATATTATCCCGCTAAGCATATACATAAAGGATGCAGAATGGAATATGGGCGGTATAGCCGGAGCCGCCACCTATCCCGAATATAGACGAACCGGTTATGTGAAATCATTTATTCTCGAATCCTTAAAACAGATGCGGGACAATGTTCAGATAGTATCCCTTTTGCACCCATTTGATATTGGCTTTTATCGGAAATATGGGTGGGAGATTTAAGTGATAAGAAAAAAATGACGATTGAAAAAATCAACCTTAAGTTCCTCGAACCACAGCAAGGTTTTATAAGACGATGCTCAAAAGACTCCCATAACGGAAGAGATAGAAAGGGTTTAATGGTAGTTTGCAGTCAATATACAGGGATGCTGAAGCGCGATACCAATTGGTGGGGAAGCAGCAAATTTATGACGATCATTCTTTGGAAGTTCCATTGTCACGGTGCCCTTATTTTATGGCAAGAGTCGTGAATACCGAGGAATGCTTAAGGCACTGCAATCATACTGTTCCACCCATTTTTAAAATTCTTTACAAGTAATTGGATTATTTTCAGTCCACAAGGATCTACCGTGTCGGATTAATGAAATTTCCATTGCGGGACCTCTATTCATTTCACAATTAAGTGTAAAAAAACTAAAGAATTTGCAAAATATTCTAAAATCAATAGATAACTACAAATTTACAAATGTGCTAGAATTTTTATGAATTCATTCTATAAGCGTTTAACTATTGCGGTTTGAATGAAAACAAAATGGGCTGCTAGTTTGCATAGCAACTAGAGGGAGGGTGAGTAAGGCTTTTCACGGAAATTTAAAAATATATGAGGGAGGAGTGAAAAAAAATGAAAGCGCTTTTTTGTCCGAACCATGCTTGCTCCGGTGCTGTTTTTTATCGACTGTCAATCTATTGACGGTCAAACAATCAGCAGTCGGATAGCATCGGTAGAAGGCACTAATGCATGGAAGAACAATATTTCCAATTCAGTAAAAGGGGAATTAAGCACCAAAAGTTCAACAGCTGAAGGATTATAGGAAAAATCTACTTGATAAACAAACACAAACAAATAAATAACAAAAAAGACCAACAAGACAAAGCGACCATTTAAGAGTGTATTCTTGTTGTGTCTTCTCACCTTTTTTATCGGTATGAGAGGAGGAATGATTTCATGTTTTACAAGTTTAAAAGGGTTATTTCCATAATGCTTGCGTTTGTCTTATTTTCATCAACCCTGGCTTCCGGTGCATTCGCCCAAACGTCAGGAACGCAAGGATTATCGCAAAGTATGGCACCACCGAGAATCACTTATACAGGAAATGCTGAAACTTATACAGTGGACAGAAAAGTGAACATTAAATGTGACGTTAAATCTGGTGCGGAACTGGTATCTAATACGTGCAAAGATATTGTTGGAAATGCTTATACTTTTAAAATTGGCTATAACAAGTTTTCCGCTGTGGCTGTAGATAAGGAAGGCAATATCGGAAACGGTTCTACAAACTTTACCGTTACTGTCACCTATGATGGTCTTATGAAGTTAACGGAGCAATTTATCAGCAATAAAGGAGTGGCCAATTCGTTAACCTCTAAACTGCAGGCCGCTAAAGCTGCAGATGCCAAGGGCGATACGAATGCAAAAGAAGGCACGCTTGGAGCATTTGTTAATGAAGTAAGTGCCCAGGAAGGGAAGATGTTAACTGCAGAACAGGCAAAAATATTGAGAGATTTAGTGGGGTATCTGTCAGCACTGGGTGCAGGCCGAACTGTTACAAATATAGACAGCAGCTGGAAGTTTAATTATGGAAATGTTGCTGGTGCAGAAGCTGGATCATTTGATGATTCTGCTTGGCAGAATATTAACCTGCCGCATACATGGAATGCTGACGATGCTGCATCTGCCAATTATAAGCGCGGCATCGGCTGGTACCGCAAAACGATTGACTTTGACAGCGCAACTTATTCAGGCAAGCAGATTTATCTTGAATTTGGAGCGGCTTCAACTAGAGCCGATGTGTATGTAAATGGTGTTCATGCTGGTGAGCATCTTGGAGGATTTGGAGCATTTCGATTTGATATTACATCTTTGATTACTTTTGATGTTCCAACTGTCATTTCTGTTAAGGTCAATAACGCAAATGATCCGGCTATAGCTCCTCTTGATTCCGGAAGTTTTGATTTCTCGCTGCAAGGCGGTTTGTATAGGGATGTATCGATTATTGCAACCAATCCGATTCATATCGATACAATGGACCATGCTTCTCCCGGTGTATATTTGACTGCCACGAATGTTTCACAAGACAGTGCAAGCCTTAATGTAAAAACAAAAATTGTAAATAACTCGAATGCAGATAAGCCTATTAAAGTAACAGCAATGCTTAAAGACGCAAACGGAAACATCGTTAATACAATTGAAGATTCTGCTAACGTCCCTGCGAACGGAAGTTATCAATTTGATAAAAATACAACTGTGAAAAATCCTCACCTTTGGAATGGATTAGCGGACCCTTATTTGTACCATGTCGATGTTCAGGTTACAGATGATAAAGGGAAGACAAAATTAGATTTTGTCACACAAAATTTGGGATTCCGTTACTATCGTGTTGACAAAAATGATGGATTTTTCTTAAACGGAAAATATCTTGACTTGCATGGAGTAGGTTACCATCAAGACTATGTGAATGGAATCGGTTGGGCAAGCACTGAACAAGACCGAAAGTCTGATTATACTGGCATCATGAAAAACATGGGGGTTAATGCCGTAAGGATGGTTCATTATCCACATGCTGCGTGGGAATATGACACAACCGATGAATTAGGTTATGCTGTCTGGACCGAAATTCCTCTCGTAAAACAATTTACGGAGACTGCGGACAAGAAAAATATTGATCCCGCCTTTGAAGAAAATATTAAACAGCAATTAACGGAAATGGTCCTCCAGCATTACAACCACCCTTCGATTATGTTCTGGGGTATGAGTAATGAGATGCCAAATTATGATACGGATAGTGCGGGCAATTATTTAGGCGGAATTTTAATGACGACGCTGAGCAATCTTGCCCATCAATTGGATCCGACCAGACTGACAACCCTTGCGACGGACCAAGGAAGTAACGATTTATATTATCAAGTCCCAACAGATCTAAAGGCCATTAACCATTACAGTGGTTGGTATGTATCTGATATTAACGAGTTTACTTCGTATTACAATGGCAGAAATGCGGTTTCTACTTCACCGCTTGGTGTCAGTGAATACGGGGCAGGCGCTAATGCGTTCCAGCATATGGATAACCCGACAAACACTGACGTATTGCCGTCAACAAGCGGTTGGCATCCGATGGAATATCAGTCATTGGTACATGAAGGCGATTGGGCACAGATGAAAAAGCGACCGGAAATTTGGGGTAAGTTCATTTGGAATATTTTTGACTTCGCTTCTTATAAAAAAGACGAAGGAGGCCAGATTGGGATTAACGATAAGGGTATGGTAACCCGAGATCGTCAAACGAAGAAAGACGCTTATTATTTTTACCAATCCGTTTGGACCGATAAGCCAATGATAAAATTAACTTCAGAAGGATTTGAAAATAGACCGCACAGTATTCCTGTAGTAAAGGCATACAGTAACTGCGATGAAGTTACTCTGTATGTAGATGGAGTTAAGAAAGGTACGGTTAAGAGGTCATCACTTAAAGATTCGCAAAATGATACGGTATTTACCTGGTCAAATGTTGATATCGGATTAGGTGAGCATACAATCCGTGTAGAAGGTACTAAAAACGGCAAAACCGTTTCGGATAAAGCAAAATGGAACGGCATTCTTGGCAACGATACAAGAGTTACATCCGAAAAATATTTGGTTTTAGAATCATCTCCATTTGATTCTAAAGGAAAACCACATAGTCCTATGCCAGATTCTAAAATTGAAGCACCAGGAGAAGCTGCCACCTTAGCTGAATATCTAAAAAATATTAATCTTCCATTTGGATCCACTGTAAAACTTTATCAAAAAGATGGTGTAACTCTTGTAAGTAAAGATACACCAATTGCACCTGATATGAAGTTAGTTGTTACATCTGAAGATGGAAAAAATAAGCGGGTCTATAATCTCTTTATCCGTAACATCGCTTTATTAAAACCTGTCAGTGCAAGCAGTGTAAAAGGCGGCAGCCAATACGGCTCTTTTGTCACTGATGGAATAACCGATAATAATACCGCAACTGGCGTATGGGCACCATTTAGAGATGCAAGCAGCAATTACAGCTTTCCTTCGTGGGTGATCATCGATTTAGGTGATGTGTACAATCTTTCCGCGATTAAAAATTATTTTGTTGAAAACGGAAAGTCCTTTGGATACAAAATATATGCCGGAAACGAATTGAATGGTAAGGATTGGAAGGATGAAAGCTCGGAGTTAGACTTAAAAGACGGCGGAACACTGATCGTGGATAAAGATTCCAATACCGATAAGTCCGGTTTGTATGTCGATCAATTTTCTTCAGCAGCTCCGGTGACCGCTCGTTATATTAAGGTCGTCATGACGAAGATGGACGGAAGTTCCGCACCTACAAAAACACAGCCGGGGATTCGCGAGATTGAGGTCTACGGTTATAAGCTAACTACTTCTTATCCGATTGACCGAGAGACAAAGGCCATTAAAGTTCCGTCCTCCACAACTGTAAACAAGGCCTTATCGAATATTTCAATCACCGGAAATGTAAAAGGTATTGCATTTACGGATCAAGGAAAAGCTCTTATAGGGACAGATCTTTTAACGAATGGCAGCATCCTTGAAATTACCGATTATAATGGCAGCAGCGTCAATTATGTAATCTATGTCGATGGTTCAACCATCCCTGTTGAAAAAGTTACATTGGACGCTGAAAAGGTAACACTTAATGTCGGTGATACAAAGCAGCTGACAGCTGCTGTAACTCCGTCATTTGCGACAAATAAAGATTTAACATGGTCTTCCAGTGATGAATCGATTGTTAAGGTGAAGAATGGTCTAATTGAAGCTGTAGGTGAGGGGAAGGCAGTCATCACGGTAACTTCTGTTGATCAAAACAAAACAGCAGCCTGTGAAGTCAATGTTCAGCGTGTGATTCAGGGTGATGGCCCTTTTGCAGTGCTTAATGATACGATGACGGAAGGAACTACGCGCGATTTGGAAGTTGATTTTTCCATTAATCCCGAGGATAAAAGGCCAAATGATGCAAATACAGACGGAATAAGAAATACGTCTGTTACCATTAACCTGCCAAAAGGAATATCCGCAAATGGGGATGATGAAGTAAGTATTATTGGACAGGACCGCATCAAATTAAATGATACTGCCGGTTTTGAAACCATCAAAAAGAATGGCACCGATGTGGTAGGTGCGAGTAAAAGCGCTCCAACAGCGGTCATTAGCAATGGCGGGCAAACCATCACCTTTACAGGACTGGATCTTTTGCCAAACAACGGTGTGGATATTCAGCTTTTCCTGAAAAATAAAGTGGTTCCTTCTTTCGGAGACTATGAATTTAGTGCCTCCTATACACCTAATGGAAGGAATCGAGTGGTCTTAAAAAATGCACCGTTTCATTCCGTCAAGACCGTTACCGATTTCCACAGGGTAATTGATACGAGTCTCACTTATAAAGAAACGGGCGAAACCTACAATAGCCTTTCTCTTAACTGGACTGCACCTGCAGGAGCAAAAGGTGTAGCGATTAAACAAACAACCGACGGCATTAATTGGACGGATGCTGTTCTCGATAAACCTATTACAGCATCTTCTACAAGTGCACATATCAGCAATTTGCCGTCAAATAAACTGTATCAGTTTAAGTTAGTTGTGACAGGCGGAACGAACGCTGGTGATTCAAATATTGCCAAATTTTATACAGGAAAGTTTGATGTAAAAACGTATGGACATGCAGCTGGGGATGGTGAAACAGATGATACGAAAGCCATTCAAAAAAGTATAGATGATGCTGCAGCTACGGGCGGAGGCATGGTTCTCTTTAGTAAAGGCGATTATTTAACCGGCACCATACATCTACGAAGCAATGTGTACCTATATCTGGATTCAGATGCTACCATTCTCGCAAAATTACATGGAATCGATACGCCGGAGCCGTATTATCTAGCCAGCCCTTATATTCCATATACACCGGATAATTCCAAATCTGGCCCATATGGAGGAAATAATAATGCACAAGACATCGGACATTCTTTCTTCAATGATGCGTTGTTTGTCGGATTAAGAATTGATAACTTTAAGATTTTGGGCTCAGGTGTCATCGATGGTAATGGTGCGATTACAGCCCAGGATGCGAATAAGGGCGATACACCAATTATTGATGTGAACCAAAATACGGTTAACAATTTTAACGAATCCTTCGATCTTGGTGATAAATTAATATCTTTAAAACTATCAACCAATTTTGAATTGGGTGGACATATCGAAAATCCGACTAATAATTTGCCGGATGATATTACAAATGATGGACCTACTATTAACCCGCAGACAGGAAAGTATTATGACGAAGGGGATACGAATAATCCGGTCATACCATATGCGAACTATAATCCTAATCTAAACTCAGATCCGAAAGGGATTCCTGATGCCCTTCATTTTAGACGGGGCGGGCATTTTGTCCTTCTTGCAACAGGTGTTGATCATATGAATCTTCACGATATTTATTACCTGAATGGAACTGCGAAGAATAAGAATGGGATTGAAAGTGCGCTAAGCTATGGCCAAAGACAAAGGGATTTATTTGACTTAATGTCAGATAATCATGTAACAGTTAAAAACATCTATACTGCTGTACAAACAGACGATATTGTAAAATTGGGCTCAGACTTTTCGTTAGGTTTTAGAAGAGCAAGCTCAGATTTTCTTGTCGATAATATTGTTGGCCGTACAGAATGTAATCTTTTCAAGATCGGTTCAGAAACAGCAGCAGACACATCAGATATCCATGTTACAAATTTACATGGTTATGGTGTTTATAAAGCAGGATTTAACATAAATGAAAACGATGGTGCTACCATATCAAATGTCACTTTAGATGGTGCTATTTTTACAAATACAAGTATTCCGATTTCGATCAATCTAACCGGAAGAAATCGAAACGGAGGCGACTCAGGGAAAGCATCCACGCGTCCAATCGGCAGCATCAAAAACGTTCGGGTAAATAATGTGACACATATTGGTCAAGACTATTTCGGACTAGTCGGGACACATATAAATAATATGGGTCCGGCAGTTGTAGTGGGATATAAAAATGCATCTTCAGTACGGGATATCACACTGAATAATATTAAATTTATTCAGAAAGGCGGCCAGCCATACAGTAATACCTCCATTGTCCCAAAATATGAGTTAGGCAATAACTACGATCCGGGCGGATATTTTAACAATGGCTCACCTGTTTATGGTCTGCTTGTAAAATATGCAACGAATGTGGTTGTCAATAATCTGACGACCGAGTTCCAGAATAATGATGACAGGTATGCGGTTTATGTTGATGAGTCGGATAAAGTTTCTATTCATAACGCGTCTTTAGAAAAGGGGAGTGACCCTAGCGCTGCTTCTATCGCTGTAATGAAGACGAATAATTTCGAATTTACAAACGTCAAGTATAAGACTGGAGAAGGAATGGAAGTAGCAATTCCTGATGTCAGTCCGGCGGTTAACATTACAAACTCACAAGTGAATCGCGTAGTATATCCTGCACCAGCACCTGCTTCAGGTGATAAGTCTTCAACAGAAATTAAGGAAGCCAGTGATCATGAACATCTTGTTAATGTTGATACTGGTCAATCGGCGATTGATTTAACAAATCGTACCATTACAGCAATAGTTGGAACAACTGATACGGATCTTAAAAATGAAATTACAGCTGCTGACAATGGTTCACAACAAATTTATGAGTTTACAGACAGCAGCCATAATAAAAAATCTGGTGTCTTGAAATCTGGAGATTTATTGTTGGTAACATCTGAGGACCATTCCAAAACGACCGAATATAAAATTGTTATCCAAACCACTATTCAAGGAGAAGGCAGTAATTCGCCAAATCTTCAATTTGTCGGTTTGAAAACTTTTGCTGTTTCCGGCAAAGCTAGTACATCTACAGATAGTAACCCATTAATGGGATTTGGTATATTCCAACAAATAACAGGTGCTACCGCTCCAGGTTCTTATTTGGAATATGAACTGAAAAATATTCCAGAAGGTACCTATTCAGTTGAGGTTACCTCGAAGAAAAAAGCGGCTAGAGGCACTATGACATTATATGTTGATGGCGAAACACAGCCAACCCTTAATCCCATTGATGAGTCGGTTTCAGGATCAGCGACTGTCTATGATTCCATTAAGGCAGGAACGGTGACAATTACAGGGGCTGGGAATCATACCTTTAGATTCTTGGTAACTGGTTATAATCAAACGAATAATCCTTCAGGCAGCGGCAGCAGTTTATATGATGTAAACATAGGTTACTTTAGATTGACACCTATCAACTAACCCAACCTATGAGAACAATCAACTTATCGTAAAAATAGGAAAACCATAAAAATAGAAATTGAAAAGCACTAAATACTCTAAAAGGTTTAGTGCTTTTCTTCATGTTTGTGAAAACTCAGTCAATATTTCGTTTTATATATAAAATCATTGGTTGAATTTTCGGGAAATATTATCCTTATTAAAATAGAAATTTTTGTTGTGTGTAGGATACTATTTTAATATAGAGGCTCAAAAAGAAGGAAAAAGATGAGACTCCATCAAAATTCAACTTTAAATAAGTATTTAGAAAGGTTTTACAGTGGGGGGTTATGATGCATTCGATTTTGCTTATTGATGATGAGAGATGGGTCAGGACTTTTATCAAATAACCAATTGATATTTTGAAAAGAATCTGCCAGGTGAACGGTCAAGGTATTCTGTGCAAGGTTTGCTAACTTTTGGTAAAATTATGAAAGGAGTCATTTTTCTAAGCAATACATGCAATGAACAAAAAGGGGTTGGCCAAATGTTAGTAAGAGAAGTGACCGAAGCTGAATACCTAGAATCTATGAAACTATCAGAATACGCATTCCAATACAAGGTTCCGGTGGAAAGCATACCTGCTCGAGAAGAAGCATTGAAAAACCACAAAGTTTTAGGAATATGGGATGAGAACACCCTTGCTGCCAAACTACATATTATCCCGCTAAGCATTTATATGAAGGATGCTGTATGGAAAATGGGCGGCATTGCCGGAGTGGCCACCTACCCAGAATACCGAAGAACCGGTTACGTCAAATCACTCATGATCGAATCCTTAAAACAGATGTATGATGATAATCAGATCGTATCTCTTTTACACCCGTTTGATATCGGTTTTTATCGAAAATATGGGTGGGAGATATTAAGTGATAAGAAAAGGGTGACGATTGAAAAAATCAACCTTAAGTTCCTCGAACCACAGCAGGGTTTTATAAAAAGATATTCAAAAGATACCCATAATGAGGAGATAGAAAGGATTTATCAGCAGTTTTGCAGTCAGTATACAGGGATGCTGAAGCGTGAGACCGATTGGTGGAAGCGGAGCGTGTATGATGATCATTCCCAGCTTGCTGTCTATTACCGTTCCAAAAACGAGGCTTTAGGTTATATGCTGTACGAGGTGAAGGAACATAAGATGGAGGTTCAGGAGTTCGTTGTGATTGACCATGAAGCGAGAATCGGGCTATGGAATTTTATCTGCCAGCATGATTCCATGGTTAATACCGTGACGATGGAACTTGCCAGCCAGGATCCTTTCTCATATTTCCTGTTGCAGCCCAATGTGAAGCAGGAGATAGTTCCTTATTTTATGGCAAGGGTCGTGGATGCTGAGGAATGCTTAAAGAGATTTCCGTTCCTGCATGAAAATGAGTCCCTTTTCTTGCATCTCGAAGATTCACACGCACCGTGGAATAATGGCAGCTATTTACTCGGAAACGGAGAAATAAAGGTGTTTAAAGAAAAAACAGGCGGCCAATGTGTTCATCCCCCTAAAAAAGGAATTCAACTGAACATCAATGCCCTATCAGCCATCCTATTTGGCTACAAAAGGCCAATGGAACTTTATGAAATGGGCTACTTAAAAGGCTCCAAGAATGAGATTAAACTTTTTGAGAAGAAAATCCCGCCAATCAAATCAGCATTTTTTGACTTCTTTTGATGCATGGGGACGGTTCTTGTGCATCATTTTTAGCCTCTACTTCGAAGATCCTATGGGTGTTCGCCGCGGGTTGAAGACAAAAGGCATCCAAATGAACAATGTTGGATGTTTTTTTGTTGTTATACAAGATGCTTGAGAAGGATAACAGAAGTATGTTGGAGAAGTGAACTAGGAATAAGGAAGAGTTTTGGGGTGCTTAAAGTGGAGATAAGAAGGCCAAACCTTGAGGACACAAAAGAGTTACACTTATTTTTTAAAACCGTGATTACTGATACGTTCATGAAAGAAGGATTAGCAGATAGGCAGAAAGATATTAAGGATGAAATCGAAGCGAAGGAAAAATATTTAGCAAGTGATTTTGAAAGCAATGGTGATCATCGATATTTCTTGATTGCTTTAGATGGAGATAAAATTATTGGTTCAATAGAATTTGGTCCTGCAAGTGATCTTATCTGTAATTGTACAAACAACGCTTTCAAAGGGCTAATTGAGGTGGGTACAGTTTTTGTACACCCTGACTTCCAGAGAATGGGGGTAGGGAATTTGTTGTTGAATGCCATGTATATTACAATGAAGAAGAAGGGCATAGAAGTTTTTTGTTTAGATAGCGGATATACTCGTGCACAAAAGATCTGGATAAAGAAATTCGGAGAACCTACTTATTTGTTAAAGGACTATTGGGGAACAGGAAATGATCATATGATTTGGAGAATCAAGGTCAGTGAATTGAGCGGAGATTTAGGGTGAGAAGCAATAAGAACATAATTTCAAGGCTCTGAAATACTCTCGGTTAGGGCAGAAATACTCTCGGATAATCCGGCAATTCTCTCAAGAAACAAGCGGATGGCTCTTATGCATCAATTTCAGCCTTTTCATGCACCCAACAAGGTCCAAGGGCCAGCAGGCAGAATGAGGCAGAAGAACCGTCCCCATGCCTCATTTTTTTGATAACTCATCCCTATCAGCAGCCATAGGGGGTTGTTCTAACCAACCGTTTTTGATCATAATGTTTGCTCCTTCTTCTGCATACTTTGCTATTTCTGCAGAAAGCCTGACATAGTGCAGGCCTAAATCCTTCCTAGGGCTCATTGCCATACTTGTTCCATAAAATCCAATGCTAAGGGCGATTAGTGTCGTAGTATAAAACATCATCAGTTTATCAGAAAAGGTAGATGCGGTTGAATCAGTTACTTCGGTACCCCACGACATAGGCGTAGGGAGGTCACCCTCAGTTAGAATGGAACCAAATAGTTCACAGTGTTTTTTAGCAATGTCCTTTCCCCTAACCAAATACTCGGCAACCTCTTTTGACTGAGCGACCTGACTAAATCCCAGCAAGGTTGCCACCCCAAAAGCATTTCTTTGAAAGTTGGCAAAGAGGTTTGTAACTTCTGTACCTATTAAAGGTCTCTTTTCTCCAAAAAAACCCTTTAAAAAACTTTTCCTTTTAACAAAATCAATTTCATCTGGTATTGGTAAATAGGGAGACCGAATATAAAGACCTTTTGATAATAAGAGTTCTTTTACCTCTCTTAGAAATGTTGTTAATTGTGAAATACACTCATTAAAATGACTATAAACATCTCCCCTGACAGATAAGGTCAGATTCATGCTATAACCTTGAAGAGCGATTTGAGACGATTGATGGAGGTAATGTAACACATATGAATCTGAATACAATCTAGGAGCAGATATATTTACATCTTCATCGAGTTTAAAACCATAGGGGATCGGATACTTTTCTTTATTGAAAATTTCAGTTAGAGTTTTAAGATTTCCTTGGGCAATATCAAAGGCCCTTTTAAGGATTGGTTTAATCTCTTCATCCTCTACTATGGATAAAAAATACTTGAACTTGCATGAAATAGCGGTGTCATTGATATATGAAGCCCATAAAGATGTAATCTCTGCTGAGGTAAGTCTCACCTGATTTCCAATCTCCATAATCTAACCTCCAGTAAATTTAGACAAAAATTCTCTAATATCAATTTCCCCAATACACCCTGATATATGTAGCAGATGTAAAGACAGCTGCGAAAGAAAACAGGGGTCAGCTTAGTTAGAGAAAAGGAAATTCCGTTAATTTTTTATAATGAAAAAAGCGTTTTAACGTACATTTGGCGGCCTCAGATCACGAATCTTGCATCAGATGATCCCTGTCAATCGCTTCAGGTTGTTTTTCTAACCATCCATGTTTAACCATAATATTGTATGAAATTGCACCAGCCTCCAAAGCGTGGGTAAATACTTTAGTATAGTTTACGATTATATCCGATCTAAAGCTGGAACCTAATGATGCACCATAATAAGTAAGGGCTGCATTTACTAAAAAGCCTGCGTGAAACATAATCAATTTGTCAGAAAATGGACTTACAGTAGAATCGGTAATCTCTGCATCCCATTTCTCAGGTATTGGCAAATGATCCTCTTGCAATATAGTGTCAAAGCTTTCAGCATCTTTCCCTGCTAATTTAACGTTTTTTAACATAAAATTACGAACATCTTCATGCACTGCTACCTGACTAAAAGCCAAACTTAATGAACTGATAAATCCAGTTTTCGTTGAATTAAAGAAAAGGGTGCTGACTTCCGAGCTATTTAGTGGACGTTTTTCTCCAATTAAATTTGAAATGAATCCCGGTGTTTCCATGAATTCCGCCCAAGGAGGCGAAGGGATGGAGGGGACACTTGAATATTTTGGATCACTTTTAGCCAATTTCACTATTTTTTGAAACAATTCCTTAGATTCTTCCGTACATTTAAAAAAATAATTTTGAATGTCTTCTCGTTCTGTATTTGTAATCGCTAAGCTATAAGCGGTTAACCCATGAATGGTCATAATATAGGAGTAAAATAGTAAAAATTGATCAGAAAACAGACGTGGGGCATTAATATTCACGTCATTCTCTGTAAATCCGATTGGGACTTGGAAATTTGCACTTTTCAAGAATTCGGTGATTTTCGCAATATGACTCTCAGATAACTGTAAAGAGAATTCTAAGATAGGTTTAATCTTATTATTTTCAACAATTATAAGAAAATATTTGTAAACACAGATCGCCATACTATCGCCCATATACTGAAGCCAAAGAGCGGATACTTCTGCTGCGGTTAATTTATTTGCCGATTTCTGCTTAAAAATCCCCAACAAAATACCTCCAGTTTTTCCATTTATTATCCTGAGATTATTTTATGGTATTGAATATGAAGTATACAGATAAATTGAAGTTGATGCATGGGGACGGTTCTTTTGCATCATTCCAAGGTCCAGTTTAGTTTCGTTTCCGGTAATGATCCAGCATTATTGGTGAATAATCAAAAAACCTCAGTTCCAGACAACCGAACTGAGGTTTTTTGTAGTAGACGGGCTTGTCAGCTTTTATAAAAAAAGACAACTGTAGCCCCCATTTAATGAACTATCCCAACGTTTACTTCTGTTTCCCGCTCAAGAAATCCTTCAGCTTTGTGTATTCTTCAATTGTGATTTCTCCCGAGGCCAATCGCTTATCTAAAATAAGCAGGGGATCATGATGATGCCTGTCCTGATAACAGAAACCTCTTTTACCTCGCCATAATCTGAAATTGGCAAAAATCAATCCAAGTAATAATAAAAAGAAGATAAAACCAAATGGGTGAAAATAGCCCCAATGCATAAACATCGTCTCCTTTAGGTAAATTCGTTACATGTTCAGAATACATTCCGTTTCTAATCAAACTTTGAACAAAACCTAAAATATTGATAAAAAGTTCTGTGAAGAATTGGAATGTGGATATAGAAAAAGCTTTACCAAATGATATTTAAAGTACCTTTTTTGAATTTTATACTTTTTTTAGAATTGATTTAGAAGTGTTTTAGACATATGGAGTAGGATGAATTATAGAAAGCTTCGGCAAGCTGAATTCGCTGGTGTATAGAATTGGGGGAAGTTTTTCAAACACTTGTGAAACTTATCAATACGTTCCTACTCCTGTTATCATAATGTTTAAAGCCGGCTTGATTTGTTTGAGAAAAAACAGCTCTAAGGAGATGTGCCCATGTCTATCAAGAAGAGACTATTGCTTTCCTATATCGCGATGACCTTTATTCCCATCGTCTTGTTTGCCTTGATTGCAACAGCACTGTTCTCAGCCTTCTACACAGATATGGCGGGAACAGGGGGAAGGAAGGGGATGCCGGCCTTTTGGGAGGAGTCTGCTCAGCGCCGCGACCTGATTGCCGGGGTGAAATTTATGGCTCAAACAGAACCTGAGCGTTTCATGGACCGTGACTTTTTGAAAAAAACAGACGAACAATTGAATCGTTTGCAGACGGGACTCGTGGTCTTAAATAATAATCGGGTATCATACACATCTCCTTTCGTGGAAAACCTTGAACTTAAACAGCCAATCCAAGAGATGAAAACGAGCTGGACCCAAAATCGCCGGGAAAAGAGTCGTTTTTCAGTGGAAAAGTACGATATAGCATTCAGTGATGGAACTTCTGGGACGGTATATTTCGTTTCCGATTTGAAATCGTTTTTCGCCGAAGCTAGAAAGTTTTTTCCGTTGCTTTTTTTATCGCTGCTATTGGTCATTGGGCTAACGAACGGATTCCTTACCTATTTAGTTTCCCGCAGCTTTATCCAACCATTGTACATGTTAAAAAAAGCTGCGAATCACTTTAAGGAAGGAAACTTGGATCATGAAGTTAAGTTAAAACGAAAAGACGAAATCGGGGAGTTGGGGGCGGCGTTTGAAGAAATGCGTGCCCGCTTGCATGAATCCATACATCTCCAGCTGCAATACGAAGAGAACCGCAAAGAACTCATCTCTAATATTTCGCATGACTTAAAGACACCGATTACTGGGATAAAAGCATGTGTTCAGGGCATCCAAGATGGTATTGTGGATACGGCCGCCAAACAGGATAAATATATGAAGATGATTGCGAAAAAAGCCGAAGATATGGATGTTTTGATAGATGAATTAATGCTGTATTCCAAGCTGGATTTAAATCGGCTGCCATTTCATTTGGAACCGTTGGATATTCGCTCGTTCTTACGGGATTATGTCGAAGAGCTGCGTATCGACCCGCGAATGAAAGGCATCAAGCTTACGTTTTCCACCTCCAATGATAATCCAGTTCCTGTAATGGCCGACCGTGAAAAGTTGAGCAGGGTGATGGTGAATATTATCGGCAACAGCCTGAAATATATGGATAAACAAGAAATGGAAATCCTGGTGGAATTGTTTGCGGATGAGGAGAAAGCGACGGTTCATATTCGGGATAACGGACTGGGAATTGACAGTGAAGCGCAGCAGCATATTTTCGACCGTTTCTACCGAGCAGACCCGTCTCGGAATACGGAAACGGGAGGGTCCGGCCTTGGTCTTGCGATTGTCAAACAAATCGTAGAAGGACAAGGTGGAACCGTTTGGGTGGAAAGCCAATTAGGTGAAGGGACCGGCATTTATTTTACGCTAATGAGGGTGAAGACGATTGAAACGAATTCTGATCATTGAGGACGACGAGGTCATTGTTGAAGTAGAAAAAGATTATTTGGAGGCAAGCGGGTTCGACGTGGAAATTGCCACAAGCGGAGATGCCGGTCTTAAAAAGGCACTTGAAGAGGAGTATGACCTAATCATCCTCGATCTCATGCTTCCAAATACGGACGGATTTGAAATCTGCCGGCAAGTCCGCCGGGAGAAAAACATTCCTATCTTAATGCTTTCTGCCAAAAAGGAAGAAATCGATAAAATCCGCGGTCTCGGACTCGGCGCAGACGATTACATGACCAAACCATTCAGTGTCGGCGAGCTGGTGGCACGGGTCAAAGCCCATCTTGCTAGATATGATCGATTGATGACAGATAACCTGATGAGACAAAAAGACGAAATCCGTATCCGGGGGATTCGCATTGATAAGCTGTCCCGTAAGGTATTTTTGAATGAAAAGGAAGTCTCGTTTACCTTGAAAGAGTATGACCTGCTCTTGTTTCTGGCGATGCACCCGAACAGGGTTTTCAGCAAAGACGAACTGTTCGAAAAAATATGGGGACTGGATTCTCTGGGTGATAACGCCACGGTAACCGTGTTTATCGGCAAACTGCGCGAAAAAATCGAACCGAACCCATCCAAGCCGCAATATATCGAAACCATTTGGGGCGTCGGATACCGGTTTAATGTTTAAATGATGCATGGTGATGCATGGGGACGGTTCTCATGCATCATTTTAGTCGTTTTTTTATTAGAAGTTTGAGTGATATTATTTTTATACTTTTTTTAGATTTCGTTTAGAATCCATTTAGACACATCCATTACCATTACTACAGGAGATAGTAACAAAATTGGAGTGTGAATTAGATTGAAACCTAAAAAAAGCTGGTGGATTTTAGTCATTTTATCCTTGGGAGTCATCATTCCCTTTGCGGCTCCCTATTTGACATTTAATCCCGCAAATAGCCGTGTTTCTTTCACAGCGGCGGCCATACAATTTCCTTTATTAGTTGCTCATATTATTACAGCATGTGTTGCACTGCTATCGGGCTTTTTTCAATTTCTGGAGCCGATTCGAATAAAGGCACCTAAGGTCCATCGTTATCTTGGAAGAGTGTATGTAGGCAGTGTTTTCATTAGCGCGATTCTCGCTTTGGTATACACCTTTTACGTTGAGGATTTTTCAAAAGCTACTTCCTTCTCAGTATTAGCACTTTTATGGCTTTTCACCTGCTGGAAAGGTTATCGAACCGCTGTGAGGAAAGACTTTGACGAGCATCGCAAATGGATGATTCGCAGTTTTGGTATCACGCTAGTAGCAGTAAGCGGACGCCTTGTCGTACCGGTATTGCTATTAACCTATGGCATTTTAAAAGGCTTCTCTCTTCCGGAAGGCAGGGAGGCAATGGTAGAAAAGGTGCTGAACGTGAATATATGGGTTGGTATCATTGTTAATTTCATCGTTATTGAGTGGAGGATACTCAAGGAATGATGGATGATGCATGAGGCTTCCGCACAGCTCCATGCAACCATCATGGAATCTGGACCGACACTACGGATGAGGCAAGAGAACCGTCCCCATGCATCATTTTGCGAAAAACCAGTTACAAAATAAACGTGATATATAGAACGCAAGGCAAATGGAAATCCAAGATATATACCAGGCCCAGTGTATGTATGTAATGAGGTCGGTGTATTTTTCGATAATAATTTCGCCGATCGTCAACACGGAGGTAAAGCCTACATAATAAGCCAATTGAAAAATAGTACTTCGGTTATTGGGATACCAGACATTAAAGGCGGCACATATGACCGGAAAAGCAAAGTACTCATATGTGAAGCTCGTCCGATTGACAGAAGGAAATAATCGAACAGGATATTCAAGCAGTCCAAGCTCCACGACTACTAAACCTATAAGAAAGGTAATAACCTGTTTGAACAATATAGCCACGACGGCAAGGCGAAATTTATTTTTCGGTATGAAGAAAAGTATCCCTGTTGACACTGCGTAGACGGAAATTAAGATCCACCATTCCATTCTCATCAGATACCCCGCCGTTCTGTTTGAAACACAGCTTTGTCTTTAAAGAACCAATTGCACAAGACTTGACTCACGTAAAAGAGAAACCAAATGTAAATCCACATCCCCCACCAAGTCAACCATTTATATTCTAATAAATCAGTAAATCTCTCGAGGGTAATATCAGACAACGTGATGGCAGAGACCCAAACCAAAAAGTATGTAAATCTGGGCCATCGGCTGCCCTTCACTTTCTTATGCACGTAATATAGGGAAAACAAAATTGGATAAAACCAATAATCGATTGTAATGGGGAGATGGCTCGCTTTAGGGAACTCCCGAACAGGCGCACTTAACAAACCAAGTTGAAACGAAGGCATATCGCAAAGCCAGATGATGGCTTGAAACATCATGAAGGCCAAGATTCCCTTGCGCCAATCTTTTCGTGGAATAAACAAAAGAAAGCCAGCAAAGCCGAACAGCCACATTGCAGCCAAGATCAAACGCTCCATCTGCATGTCTAAGAAACTCCATCTCTCGTGTAGGATAATTTTAGAATGATGCATGGGGACGGTTCTTATGCATCATTTCAAGGTTATTCACTAAATAGGAACCCTGATTCGGCACCGCAGGATGAGGCAAGAGAACCGTCCCCATGCATCAACAAGGATTGTTAAGTTTGGGTAAATTTTCTGAAAAAACCTTAAAACTATATTATCTTTGTATTATAATTTTTATTGGTTAGGAAATTTTTCCAAACAGGACATCCATGAGGGGGGATTGGAATGACTGCGGGTGTGATTATAGCAGGGGTAATCGTAATAGGTGTTATCGGCCTATATAGTTTGTCGGCGGATAAAAGGCGGCCAAAATTAGCCAAAGAGAACATCCCGGCCAACCTAGGTGTACTAAGTCATGTCCCGATACAGCCTTTAATTGATCAATTGAACACCGCACTAGACGATGACTACATACAGCAGGTAAAACAGCGCTTTTTAAAGGATTTTCCGAATCGGAGTGAAGATGAATTTGAATGGCTGCTGTTTGAATTAAAGCGGTATTTCATCGTGGCCAATATTTTAAAGAAGGCGCCGATGTTTAGTGAAGACGTCGATGAAATCTGGCATGAAATGATTCTTTTTACAAAAAATTATCAGGCGTTTTCCGAGAAATTCTTAGGAAAAATGCTGCATCATACGCCGAACACCAATCCTGAACCGGCACCACAGGAAAGAGCCTTTTTTGACTGGATTTTTTCACAGCTGTTTGAAATTAATCAGTTCAGCTGGAAAACGTGGGGGAGTTTTTTCAAGTACCCAATGGAAAGCGCAGTTTTAAAGGAATTTAAGGAAAATAGTACGGAAGCCTTGATAGAAAAATATTTTCAGCGGAGCGAGGAAAACAAGGATCTTCTTGAATATTTGGTTAATCGGCTGAAAAAGCAATTAAGCGAAGCTGATAATATGTATCGTGCTAACCCGAAAGGTTCATTTTCGAAGCAGCGGACATATGGCGATATGGCTCCACTCGCGCTGGGGATGGTTTTTTTCTCGTATTTTTATTTTGATCATTATTGGGACTACATGAGAACGATTGCCTTTGCTGAAGCGGCAAAGTATACAAGCGGCTGCACCACCGCTGTTTTCTGCGGATCCGCCTCTTCGGACGACTCTGGGAATCATTCCGGGAATTGCGGCGGGGACAGTGGAGGAGGAGATGGCGGGGGAAGCAGCTGCTCATCCTGCTCGAGCTGCGGAAGCGGATGTTCTTCTTAAGATGAAGCATGGTGACGGTTCTTGTGCCTCAAAAAAATGAGGCACAAGAACCGTCCCTCTGCATCACTTTAGCTCGATAGTGAAGGGGTCCATTTCTTTTGTTTCTAATCCTTTTCCTGAGCCAAGGGAATAGTAGATGACTGGTACAAGTGTTAGTGATTTTGCGTTTGGATTGATGGATTTGATTGTACTGCTCCATTCAAAGGATCTCCCGTTGTCACGGCTAACACCGCCGTTTCCATCGGCGCTGTAGCTGTTGCCTAAATCATCTTGTACATTTTTAATGTCTGCGGTCACATGCGGCCATTTGTCTAGAATACGGGGATCTACAACCTGTTCGTAGTGGATCACTGTCGACAAACCATTCGTTTCAATGGACTTAATGTTAACTGTCACACCATGATTGGTAACGGACCGATTCACAAGTTTCGTTTTGTTTTCCAAAGCGGACACTTCAAAAGCGAAATGCCAATCCCCTGCAACAGATTCTTTTGTTTCAAGATTGACGAATGCAGTCGGTTCCCAGCTGATTTCAATACGGTCGCGTTTGTTCCCACGAAACGTTGGTGTTATTTTTTCCGTCCCTACATAAGTGGTGGCATTCACTTTTTTCATCGTACCAGTTGACCCAATTGCCTCGGCTCCCTTTACGTTAAATGCTGATGACGTGCCAGGATTTGTTCCTAAATCTTTATCGGTTTCAATCGCATAAGAAACAGTAATCGAAGATCCATCGAATACAGCATCCTCAATCATGATGGATACACCATTACTTGACTGGGTTTGTGAAATGTTTGTTGCGAATTTCGAATAGTTGCTAGTATAAGAGTTTTCATCTTGAAAGTAACTCATAATATTATTCATAAATGGAATCTGGGATGCGAGTGATGGTACGGCAAAACTAGCACCAATCGTGGCCCCAAGTACAATCGTTGCTGCCACTGCCATATATTTAAAAACCTTAATTTTCTTCTTTGATCCCATTACATGCTGTTTCACGCGTTTTTTTTCCATTTCACTGACTTCCACAGGTTCGATTCCTTCAATATCGATATCTGCTAACTTTATATAGTCATTCATATAATGAATTGCTCCTTCAATTTCATATTTTCCGCTAATTTTTTCTTCCCACGATACAATCGATTATCGACTGCAGCTTTTGATAAATGCAAGGAATCGGCAATTTCACTATTACTCATCTCTAAAAAGTATTTCATGATAAAAATATCGCGATCCAGTTCAGCTAGCTTGCATAGTTCAAAAAGCAGCTCATTTTTTTGTTCCCGATCTAATACGGACTTTTGTAAACTCGTAGGTGAACTAATTTGTTCAAGTTCAACGGGAGGAGCCTCGCGTGCAGTCTGTTTTTCAAAGATTCGATAGTAATCGATTGCTTTATACTTTGTGATGGTGCCAATCCACTTTTTGAAATCTGCCGTATCTCCATTAAATTGGTGGCTGTTTCTCCAAACCTCTAAAAACACATCATTTATGCAATCATCTACGGCATCACGTTTGCTAAGCGGCTGTAATATTTTTAGTGAAATGGCTTTAACAAAGGGCAAATATTCATCAATGACATACTCTAAGGCATCCTCTTTTTGCTTTTTTAAACGTTTAATAAAATTCTTGTTAGAAACGGCCATATTTTATCTCCTTCATTTTTTGAAAAAGCTTTTTCACTAACTATAACGAAGCAACCATCGGCATATTCTCAACTATTTTGAATTTATTTTACAATAATGAGGCATGGGGACGGTTCTTTTGCATCAAAAATATGTTGCATCAGGTACCGAATACGGACCTTGGGCCGGACGCGATATGGGGCGGGAGAAGTGTCCCGTGGATGTTCCCACTCCATGCATCAAGACTTGACCGATTTCCAAAAATGGGTTATGCTGGGTATAATAAGCTATCTTGTTTTGCAAGGTAGCTAAATTAAAACATAGTATCTTGTATTACAAGATACCGATAAGGACGAAACGTTTATGTCACTGAGAAGCCAATTATTAAAAGGGATTTTGGAAGGATGTATTCTATCAATCATTGAAAAAGAAACGGTTTATGGTTATGAACTATCACAGAAGCTTCAACAATTTGGCTTGAATGATGTAAGTGAAGGATCCATTTATCCCATTTTGCTTCGGCTCCAAAAGGAGGGATTAATTAAAGGTGAAATGCGCGCTTCCCCAACAGGTCCTAAACGGAAATACTACCAACTTACCATCGAAGGGGAAAAGGCAATAGCTGAATTTCGAGAAGAATGGGAAAATATTCAGAAACCTGTAGATAAATTGTTAAATAGGGGGTTTAATGATGAACGCTAAAGAGTTGATTGAACTAAATAATCGAAAACGAAAAGAATTGACGAAAGAAAATGAAGAATATTACGGTAATATGCTCGTTTATATTCGAGCGAGTATGGCCGTTTCGGAGCAGCAATCAGAAGAATTATTAATGGAGCTTTTAGATCATATCATTGAGGCACAGAAAGAAGGAAAACGAGCTGTGGATATATTTGGAGAGAATCCATCAGCTTATTGTGATGAAATGATCAAGCAGTTACCTAAAGAATCGGGGAAAAGCACAGCCTATTTTATAGTCTTTTTGTTAGTGAAGCTGGCAGGCTTAATAGCTGTAGTCAATGGGATAGGAGACATCATTATCCACTATTTTAAAGATAACGATCAGACTGTATATGTCGGGACAGCCATTGTTACGTTTATAATCGTTGCTTGTATCATTTTTCTTGATGTGGTTGTAATCTTAAAATGGCTGCAACAATCTGTTTACAAAGTATCAAATAAAGTAAAAGATTTTGTCTTACTTTCTTTCATTATGACACTATCTATACTCGGTATGATTTTTCTGCCTAGACTGCTTCCTAACTTTGGATATGTAATAGAAGTTGGAGGCTTTATATACCTAATTGCCGGAGTCGCAACACTCAGCATCTCCAAATGGTTAGACCGCAAATATTGTATTACAAAATAAAATTGAGGCAAGGGGACGGTTCTTATGCATCAATTCAGTGGATTTCGTTCGGAAGTATGCTGCAATATATACCGAATGCGGACCTTGAGCCCGACCGTGGAATGAGGCAGAAGAACCGTCCCCATGCATCACAAGAAAGGAATTAAGGTTGTTATGGAAATAAAAAAGGTATCGATTATTGGATTAGGAGCTTTAGGGATTTTGTTTGGCCATCATTTGACCAGGAAAATGGCAAAGAATGATGTAAGGATTATTGCCGATCAGGCTCGAATTGTGAGGTATCAAACTGACGGGGTTTATTGTAATGGCGAACGCTGTGAATTTCATTATGTAACACCTGAGGAAAAATGCGAACCTGCTGATCTATTGATTTTTGCTGTGAAATATGATGGGTTGGAGGACTCGATCCAAGCTGCAAGAAATCATGTCGGAGAAAACACAATCATTTTATCACTGCTAAATGGCATTAGCAGTGAAGCAGTAATTGGCGAAGCTTTTGGAATGGATAAAATCCTATATAGTGTCGCCCAAGGCATGGACGCCGTTAAGATTGGAAATGATCTAACTTATGCCAATAAGGGAATGATTTGTTTTGGGGACCGGGAATTTGGAGAGATTTCAGATAAGGTCAAGAGTGTAGCGGCATTTTTTGAAAAAATGGAACTCCCTTATCAGGTAGACACAGATATGAAGAAGAGATTATGGGGCAAATTTATGCTCAACGTCGGTGTGAATCAGACCGTTGCTGTTTACGGGAGCGACTATGGTGAAATCCAGCGGGAAGGACAAGCAAGAGATACGATGATTGCTGCTATGCGTGAGGTCATTGCACTGGCTGAGAAAGAAGGAGTCCATTTAACGGAGGCAGATTTAGACTATTGGTTAATCGTGCTGGGCACATTGAGCCCTGAAGGAAAGCCGTCAATGGCTCAAGATGTCGAAGCAAAACGATTCAGTGAAGTCGATTTATTCTCAGGCACGGTTTTGGAATTAGGGAAGAAATTTGGAATTCCTACGCCTGTCAACAGTGAGCTTTACGAGCGGATTAAATTGATGGAAAGTGAGTATTAATTAGTAAACACAAAGGGGTGGACTCCCATTACTATGAAGTAGCGGAAGTCTGCCCCTTTGTTTATAGGTTTCAACTCTGATATTTTCGAAAAGTATTTGAGGCAAAAGAACCGTCCCCATGCCTCAAAAAATAGGGCAGACTCCCATTATAATAAAGTGGAAGTCTGCCCTTTGTTTATAGGGTTCAACTTTGATATTTCGAAAAAAATATTTGAGGCAAAAGAACCGTCCCCATGCATCACAACCAGTTTTGTGACCAGTCTTCTATGCTGTTCATGAGCGGTTTTAGTGCCAGGCCTTTGTCGGTTAATGAATACTCGATTCGGACTGGAGTTTCCGGGAAGACTTCCCGTTTTACGATTCCCTCATTTTCCAAATCCTTTAACCTTTCTGAGAGCACTCTGCCGCTTACACCAATTGAAGATTCAATCGTGCAAAACCGCTGCGGACCAGATAAAAGTTGGTAAATAATCATACCAGTCCATCTTTGGCTCAGAAACCCCATGGCTTTTTCAAAGCGAGGACAAATCGATTTATCCAATTGAATCAACTCCTTATTAATTATTATAAACATATTTATAAATAATTAAATTGTTTTTTACAAATTACATACTTGACACTACTAACTTATCACAATATACTTACTTACATAAAGTAACTAACTAACAAATTGTTTTTAAAACAAAAACAAAATCAAAGGAGTGCATAGTAAATGGCAATAAAAAATGAAGTGGTAACAACTATCTTACGAGTATTTTTGGGGGCAACCTTCTTAATACATGGGGTTGCAAAATTCCAAGGCGGCATTGAAAATACGGCTGGCTTTTTTGAAAGTTTAGGTCTTCCAGGCTTTTCAGCGTATGTGGTTGCTCTAATTGAATTGATTGGTGGCATCGCGGTTATTTTAGGAATAGGAACAAGGGTAATTTCGATACTATTTGCGATTGTTTTAGCTGTTGCCATTGTAAAAGTAAAAATTGCTGTCGGATTTCTTGGCAATGGTCAAATGGCAGGCTACGAGCTTGACTTAGCTTTAATGGCAATTTCTATCTATCTTGCTGCAGCAAACAAATCTGTTCTAGCTTTGGATAACGTCCTGTTTCGCTCTGAGAAAGCCTAAAAGGAGGTAACAAAAATGAACTTTCATCGTGAACCTATTACATTTGTAGGCCAAGTGAACCTAAAGGTAGAAAATTTACAACGTTCATTAGCTTTTTATCAACAGGTGATTGGTTTTAAGGTATTGGAACAATCTGAAAGGTCCGCTAGCCTTACTGCTGATGGAAAGACCGTTTTATTATCCATCGAGCAACCAACGAACGTGGTACCTAAGCAGGGAAAAACAACCGGATTGTATCACTATGCCCTGCTACTTCCGAAACGTTCTGATTTAGCAAGAATCGTGCAGCATTTTGCAGAAATCGGCTTGCGGTTCGGTTCATCCGATCATCTTGTGAGCGAAGCTCTTTATTTATCTGACCCTGATGGAAATGGAATTGAAATTTATATCGACCGTGACCCTTCCTTATGGAATTGGAATAAGGGAGAGGTGGCAATGGCCGTTGACCCGTTGAATTTCTCCGACCTGCTTTCTGGCGGGAAACAGCCAGCATGGGAAGGGCTGCCTGCGGGCACGGTGATGGGACATATCCATTTACATGTTTCCGAATTAAAAAAGACAGAAGAGTTTTATATAAAAGGTCTTGGATTTGAAGTGGTAAACCGATTTGGAAGTCAGGCACTTTTCATTTCTGATGGCAAATACCATCACCATATTGGTTTAAATACTTGGAATGGGGTAGGAGCGCCTGCACCTTCTCCTAATAGTGTTGGGCTTGAAACATTTACACTCATGCTGGCAAATGAGGAAAAGAGAAATAATATAATAATTCAACTGAAGAGTATTGGAGCATCCCTTGCTGAAGAAAATGGTTCGTTCATTACTTCTGATCCTTCAGGTAACCGCATTATCCTGAAAGTATGAAAAATTATTCATCATAACTGGAGGAATTAGCTGTTATGGGACAGGAAAGAAATACTGGAATAGAAATTGGCCTCTATACACTTGGAGATATATGTGTAGATCCTACTACTGGTCAAACGGTCAGTGCAGGACAAAGAATAAAGGAAATAATGGCTGCGGCAACACTCGCTGACGAAGCTGGACTTGATGTGTTTGGAGTGGGTGAACATCACCGCTTAGACTATGCCACGTCTTCCGTTCCGGTCGTATTGTCCGCCATTGCCCAAAAAACTAAACGAATTAAATTGACAAGTACCACGACTGTATTAAGCACGGTTGATCCTGTTCGCCTGTTTGAAGATTTTGCTACGCTGGATTTGCTTTCAGATGGAAGGGCAGAAATCATGGCAGGCCGCGGGGCATTCATAGAATCCTTCCCTCTATTCGGGTATGACATAAATGACTATGACGCTTTGTTCTCTGAGAATATCGAATTATTTTTAAAGCTAAATGAAAACGAACGAATTACTTGGGAGGGCAACTTTCGTTCATCTTTAAAAAATGCAGAAATTGCCCCGCGGCCTCTGCAAAATCAGATTCCTGTTTGGGTGGGAGTAGGGGGAACGCCGCAAAGTGCGGCCCGTGCTGGAAGGTTAGGCGTTGGGATGGCTTTGGCAATACTTGGCGGCGACCCAGTACGATTCAAGCCACTGGTAGAACTGTACCGTAATGCGGGCACTGCAGCGGGGCATGATTTGGAAAAATTAAAGGTAGGCGTTACAGGCCACGGGTATATTTCAAAGACAACCCAGCAGGCCAAGGATGAATTTTATCCTTACTATTCAAACTACTGGTATTCTGTAAACCTCCAGCGTGGGATGACAGGTGAAAAAATATCAAAATCGGATTTTGAATATATGACAGGTCCAGATACCGCCTTATTTGTGGGAAGCCCACAACAGATTGTGGAGAAAATCCTTCGACAACACGAACTGTTTGGACATCAGCGGTTTATGGCTCAGATTGATATAGGTGGTATTCCATTTAAGAAAATAGCTGAAGGAATTGAATTATTAGCGACAGAAGTTGCGCCAATTGTTCGGAGAGAAACAAGTAAATAAAAAATTTATAGGCGGTGTAATTAAGATGGGCTTTATAGGTAAACTATTTGGGAAAGAATCTAAGGAGGAAGTTGCTATGACTACAGAAAAATTAAATATTGGAATCATTTTAGGGAGCACACGCCAAGGGCGTGTAAGCCCACAAGTCGGCGAATGGGTTAAAGGAATTGCCGATAAACGTGGGGATGCCAACTATGAAATCGTCGATATTGCGGACTTTAATCTTCCATTCTTAGGTACAACAGATGGTTCAGAGCCAGGCATTGCAGCTTGGAATGAGAAACTGGCAAGCCTTGATGGATTTGTGTTCATCGTTCAAGAATACAACCACAGTATTACGGGTGCGTTAAAAAACGCGATCGATTTTGCTCGTGAAGCTTGGTATAACAAAGCTGCTGGTATAGTAAGCTATGGCTCAACTGGCGGTGCTCGTGCAGCTGAACATTTGCGTGGAATTCTTGCCGAACAAAAAGTAGCAGATGTTCGCACACATCCAACTTTAAGCCTATTCACAGACTTTGTAAATGGATCTGAATTTAAACCACAAGAACTACATCTCAATAACGTAAATGCCATGCTTGAAGAAGTTAATGCGTGGAGCGGAGCTTTAAAAACATTACGATAAAATAGAAAATCACCAAAGAGGCTGACTCAACTTGAGCAGCCTCTATTTTTTTGAGGCATGGGGACGGTTCTCATGCATCAATTCTTTTTTTTTCAGAATGCGGTACTATGTTCGAACACGGGGCTTTAGCAGGCACTGGATGAGGCAAAAGAACCGTCCCTATGCATCATTTAATACAGTAAAGCGTTAATTTGCTTCATTGCTTGAAAATTCTTATGTAATTATAATCTCTTAAATAAGGTAATAGAAGCAAATTAGTAGAGGCATAAAGGCAGGAGGAGTAATGGTTGGGGAAAAATCATCAAAGTGAGAAGTTGCAGCGAGGTTTAGATAATAGGCATATCCAGTTAATTGCACTTGGAGGTGCGATTGGGGTTGGGCTGTTTTATGGCTCAAGTGCCACGATTCAAATGGCTGGTCCGTCTGTTCTGTTGTCATATTTAGTCGGAGGCCTGGTCATTTTCACGATAATGAGAGCGCTGGGGGAAATGGCTGTAGATGAACCGGTTTCAGGTTCATTCAGTTCATATGCAAACAAATATCTAGGTCCGTTTGCAGGTTTCTTTACCGGGTGGACTTATTGGTTTATGTGGGTTGTCGTCGGAATGGCGGAAATAACGGTGGTTGGTGTTTATGTGAATTACTGGTTTCCGGATATTCCGCAATGGCTGACAGCACTGTCTGTACTTGTCGTGATTACGATCATAAATCTTGCTAATGTAAAAGCTTTTGGCGAGTTTGAGTTTTGGTTTGCGCTGATAAAGGTTGTAGCGATTATCGGGATGATCCTTCTTGGATTAGGAATCATTTTCATAGGAATCGGGAATGGCGGTCATCCGATTGGTTTTGACAATCTTTGGACGCATGGAGGATTCGTCCCAAATGGAATCAAAGGAATATTAATGTCCCTAGTTCTCGTGATGTTTTCATTTGGCGGTGTAGAATTAGTCGGAATTACGGCAGGGGAGGCAAAAAATCCCCAAAAGTCCATTCCCTCAGCCATCAACAATGTAGTCTGGAGGATTTTGATTTTTTATATTGGCGCATTAGGAATCATGATGATTTTATACCCTTGGAATGAGGTAGGCACGAAGGGAAGCCCCTTTGTGTTAATTTTCGATAAGGTTGGAATCCCGGGTGCTGCCCATATCATTAACTTCGTAGTCATAACAGCAGCACTATCGGCTTTTAATAGTGGGTTATTCAGTTCGGGAAGAATGCTTTACAATTTATCACTCCAAAATAACGGCCCGAAATATTTCGGAAAGCTTAGCAATAATGGCAGCCCAAGACGCGGAATTCTGTTCTCGTCCATGTTTTTACTAGTGGCAGTAGTATTGAACTATATTGTTCCTGAAAAAGTGTTTCTGTACATTTCATCCGTTGCCACAGTTGCGGTAATTACAAGTTGGACAATCATCCTGATTACGCAATTAAAGTTCAGGAAATCCAAAACAAAAATAGAAAAAGAAAAACTAGCATTTAAAATGCCGTTATATCCAATCTCCACCTATTTATCATTGACGTTCCTAGCACTTATCATCGTCTTAATGGCATTCATCCCAGAAATGCGAATCGCATTATTCGTCGCACCCATCTGGTTTCTGAGTCTTTATATCGGATATAGGATTTAATAATGGTGCAGAGGGACGGTTCTCGTGCATCAATTTAGGCGTTTTAGGAATCTGCGGCACCATGAATGAACATGGACCATGAGCCGGCATCGTAGAAATAGAGCATGAGAACCGTCCCCATGCATCACCCAATGTACCACTAGGAATCCTGGCCTGAGTTTTCGTTTGAAACGGTAATGGTGCCGTTATTTATATTTGTGAATGTGCTTGAGGAACCATCTCCGAAGCTGAAATTGCCGCCGATTATGGTGTTGTTGGAGGTATGGCTGTTTTGGGTGGTTCCTTCAAAATTAATGTTTGCATTATTTGAGAGTGCTTGTACCTTAAATCGGCCGATATTGATTGAGGACGACATTTCAATCACCTTCCTTGCTTCATTTTATTTTGAGGGAAGGGTTGTGATTGTCCACGTGCCTAGAATTAGTCCGACAAGGGAATATTATGTTACAAATAGAAAGGCGGCTTTTTATTTTGCTGCCTTTTTTTGTGCTAATGAGAGGTTTGTTTTGGAAAAAATCTCATTTCTTTTGGTATATTAATATAAGGAAAACAATGAAATAGGGAGGAATCATATGGATACATCTGTAGAAAAAAAGAAATTAAATCATAAAGGATTAACGCTTAGTAATATTGTTAGAAGGTTTTTGTTTATTACGCTTGGAGCCGTTATTATGGCATATGGGCTGGAAGCCGTGCTTATTCCAAACAATATGATTGACGGCGGGGTAACGGGCTTGTCTATGTTATTGAGTCACGTGACAACATTTAATCTTAGTATATTTTTAGTGGTTTTAAACTTACCTTTCTTTTTCTTAGGGTATAAGCAGATTGGTAAAACCTTTGCTGTTAGTATGTTGTATGGGATTATTGCTCTATCTGTGGCGACTTCTTTTATGCATCATGTCAAACCGATTGTAAATAATGAATTGCTGGCTGTAGTTTTCGGCGGTTTAATTTTAGGATTAGGAGTAGGTTTGACCATAAGAAATGGTGGGGTCTTAGATGGTACAGAAACATTGGCCATCTTAATTGAGAAGAGGGTACCATTTACTGTGGGCGAAATTATCATGTTTGTAAACGTGATTATCTTCTCGGTTGCAGCCTTTGTATTCTCTATCGAAAATGCTTTATTTTCAATGCTTACATACTATATTGCTTTCCGGACCATTGACGTTGTGGTTAAAGGGTTGGATGACATGAAATCCGTGTATATCATAAGTGACAATACCGATGAGATGGCAGAAGCTATCACTGAGCGGCTAGGCCGGGGAGTGACCTATCTGCACGGAGAGGGGTCTTATAGCGGCGAGGACAAACGCGTTATTCTATGCGTCTTCACAAGGCTGGAAGAAACAAAAATGAAAGACATCATTAGAGAAATAGATCCCCAAGCATTCATCATTGCCACAGACGTCTCGGCAGTACATGGCGGCCGATTTAAGAAAAAAGACATACACTAATGAAGCATGGGGACGGTTCTGCGTCATTCAAGCGTTTTTTTCAGAAATAAGTGTAACGATGCAGCGTTACGGAATCTGAACAGGAACCGAAGGTGAGGCAGGAGAACCGTCCCCATTCATCAATATTGAATATGATGCATGGGGACGGTCGTCCTGTCGACCTTGTGGCACCAGATCGAGAAACTGGTAGTTGATAGTCATTAAGTAGTACCGTTTAAATGAGGATTTCTAAATAGTGGTAGGGATTTAAAGAGAAAATATATATTTTATCTGGCAGGAATTATTATGGAAAGTTGAAGGTACGTCTTGCTAATGAGTTCCCTAAAGATATTGAAGGATATAGTAGAGGTAAAAATGATTTTTGTTAAAAACTTGGAACAAAGTGCAAGGAAAGCTTGAATACAAAAGGTTGCGGTGATTAACTTTCTATTTTTTTGACAAAAAAAAATGTGAGGGATCGTTATTTTAAAATAATCCTAAACCACATTTGATTTATAAAGATAACGTTCTATAAACTCAGCTAATCCATCATTTTCGTGGTGTCCAGTAACAAAATCAGCAGCTGCTTTAACCTCTTCACCAGCGTTCCCCATTGCCACACCAGTACCGACTTGACGAAGCATCTCTATATCATTCGGCCCGTCTCCAATCGCTACAGCTTCTTTTGGACTAATTCGATAAGCGCGAAGTAAGCTTTTTATAGCGGACCATTTGGAAACATTAGGAGCAAGCAGTTCAAATCCATTATTCCAATCGATGACTTCTGCTTCCTTTTTAAACAAAGCTGAAATTTTCGGGCTTGGTGCACCTGTTAGTACACTATATTTAAGAACATCTTGATAATCTGCCTGTCTTAAATCTCCAATATACCGTGGCGGGATTTGCCCAACATTTGTCCAATATTCGATTTCTTCATTTGTTTCCTTACAATAAAGTCCATCTGCTGTATGGATAATAACATTACAAGGATTATCAGCGGTCAGATGGTGGAATCGTTCTTCGTTTACTCGGACGGTTTTCATTTGCATAGGTCTTCCAGTCTCTGCATCGTGAATAGAGGCACCATTCAAACAAATCATCGGAGTTCGTAATCCAATTTCTTTATGGTAGGGTGCGGTTACTTCAAAGTGTCGACCAGTAGCTAGAAAAACCTTGATTCCCTGATTCATGAGCCTATAAATGGCTTCCATATTTCGTTGGGAAATGTTGTTTGAGGCTTTTAGTAGTGTTCCATCCATATCAATAAACATCGCACGCACATTCATTTATTCTGCCTCCTCATTCGTTGATAAACCAATCATAACATCTGATTATTAAATCCTTGTAAACTCAGTGTATAGTTTAAATGAAGTTTATTGGGAGACTAGGGATGGTTCTATGCAAGAATCATAATAGCATTCCATTAACGGGTGCTTTCCTTAAAAATTTTTATGTTTTTTTCTTAAAAAACCATTGACCTTAACATTAATGTGAGGGTTTATAATAACCATAACATCATTAAGAAGGGGGGTTCCCCAATGAAAATTAGTGAGTTATCCAGGCTAACTGGGGTGAGTGTTCGTTCATTACGGTATTACGAAGAACAAGGAATTCTAATCCCAATGCGCTTGCCAAACGGATATCGCGAATATCATGATTTGGCAGTAGAACAAGTGAACACCATTAAGTTTTATTTAAATTTGGGACTCACGATTGAGCAAATTTCTGGGTTTTTGAATTGCGTCCTGAAGAACAAAGAAGCTTTCTGTAATGAAATTCTCCCTATCTACGAAGAAAAACTGCAGGAGCTGGATCATCAAATTCGTTTGCTTACGATGATTCGCTCTAATTTAATTGAACGGATAACCTCAATAAAGGAAGAACGTACCCGTATTGATGGTGGAAATTAGAGGGAGGTTTTACAGTTGATTAAAGAATTAGAATTTCATAATTTTTATAAAGAAATTGAAAAAGGGATTACACTGGTTGAGTTTGGTGCTAAATGGTGTCCGCCATGCCGTATCCAGGAGCCTATTCTAGAGGAGTTATCATTGGAGTGGGGAGACAACATTTCAATCGCAAAGGTTGACACAGATAAAGAATCGGACCTGGCAGCGAAATATGAAGTTCAAGGAATTCCCACACTTGTGATATTTAAAGACGGTAAAAAAGTAGATTCTCTTCGAGGACTCCATTATATAGAACAAATAAAATCAAAAATAAGTAGGGTACTTTAAACCGAGAGGACAGTTTAACAGGATAATACTTACTGGTGATTGAATTGAAAATCTGCTGGGCAAGCAAAGTCAACTTTTTTGATGAACGGGGGAAAGAGTTTAAGGTCGGAGCTGTCGATTTGACAGCTTTTTCTGATTGAGCAAACGAAAGCAGGATAGATGAGATGGTCTAGCCGCTGCAGATAAATTGCACTTACTGCATAAAACAACCGAAGGCTTGGGAATCATTCCAAAAATAAGAGAAAAAGTTTAGAATTACAATAAAATTATTGCATTTCTTCTTGTGATATCCTTGGTTGTAGTAAGGGCGGGGAAGAGTTGAAACAATATATAGGTGATGGAATGAAATAAAGCCATCTTTTAAGCAACACACTGTAAAAAAAGCGCGTGGGTGAAGTAATTTGTTTTACTGCTAACACGGGCCAGGTCCGGCACCGCAAAATGATGCAAGAGAACCGTCCCCATGCATCATTTTGATTGAATCCAATTTTTAACGTCATCCCAATCCTTGTAAGTTAAAAGTATTCTTTTCACAAAAAAAGTTGGGTCGTTTGGTTTATTTAGTCCATATCGTAATGAAAAGATAAGTTTATATCCATCATCCATTAATACTTTGTCTGTTCGAGGTGTTCCAAACCCGTAAGGATAGGCAAAGTAATCTGGTTTAGACCCAAAATGCTTCTCATATTTTTTTATGGATGATCGTGCATCCTTTTGAAAAGCATTAATGTTCTTATTTACTAAGAATGGGGGACGGCCATTAGATTTTAAATAATGCAAGTCATAGGTATGGGTTCCAACTGTCGCCAATCCCGACTTTTGCATTTCCTCGATTTGTTTCCAATCAGCCAAACTTACTCCATTATAATCTTTGTTTCCCACCTGCCCCATTATTAGGAAAACAGTAAAAGGGATTTGATAATTTTTTAAAATAGGGAATGCATTCTGATAGACAGATTCATCTACATCATCAAATGTGATAAGTACACATTTGCGGTTTGAAGGTAAAGTCTTCTTTTTAGTCATATATTCTTGTAAAAATTGCGGTGTAATAAATTCCACGTTATTACGTTTTAAATCTTTCATCTGTTGATCAAAGTCACTTTTATATATATTGTATGTTGTAAGCTGAGGGTCATTAGTAATAAATCCATTAAACTTGTCAAAAAAACTATCTTTATTAATCCTGTGGTAGGTCAGAACTGCACAACCTTGTCCGCTTAAATTTTCATGTGCTTCCACTGGCGAATTATCATGGTTAATACCGAACTTTATAACAAAAAATGCTATTAATAACGCCGCTAAAAGGAACAAAATAAATCTTTTCACAAGGTACTCCTTTTTTATAAAAAAATCTGCTGTTTATTTTTATGTAATCAAATTCTATATGTCATAATACCATTATTCTTCCAAAATGTTTTAAAATTGTCCATCCTTTTTACTATGAATCTATCTTCGAATATAACCTTCTATAAAAAATCAGGAGGAAATGTCCATAAGGAGCGGTCTAAAGGACAAACCTAGCAAAAATCAGGCGTGGGTGTCCTTAAGAAGGAGTAAAAACGAGCAGGATTTCATTGCTGCCGCCAAGAATACAACCTTTGATAGCTATTCGATTTGGAGGGATTGAAATGGATAAAATACAATTTTGGAATTTACTAGAGCAATCAAAGACGTATGAAGAAGACCAGGTACAATGGATGTCAGAGGCATTAAGCAATAAAGAAGAGGACGAAATACTGGATTATGAGTTTATTTTCCGAAGCTACATGAATGAAAGCTATCAATCACGACTTTGGGGAGCGGCCTACCTCATTATGGGAGGATGTTCAGATGATGCTTTCGATTATTTTCGAGGCTGGCTTATTTCGCAGGGCAGATTTGTTTTTGAACAAACACTGGAAAATCCTGAGTTCTTGGCAGACTATATCTCCGATGAAAATTTGGGAGAAGAAGGCGTTCCGGAAAATGAGGATATTCTGAATGTTGGATTTGATGCCTACACCTTGAAAAAGGAAGGGGATCTGGAGGACTGGGACGGGGAGTTGTATGACGAAATGTTAGACTTGCTGGTTGAAAGAGGTCTGGACCGTAATAGTGACATTGAATTTGATTGGGAAGATGAGGATGATTTAATGGAGATGTTCCCGCTATTATGGGAGCGTTTCGGAGAAAATCCATTAGGTTAAAAAAATGAAACGAAAAAACTTTTCGTTTTGGCTGGCGGCTGGACTATCCCAGCTGCTCTTTGAAGGATAAAAGAGGATACATTTCAAATTTACAAAGGGCTTCAAAATATTTTTTCAGAGACGGTTTTTATTGTAAAATAATATAGTGAGTAAATGTGTTATTTTTATAAAATAATAAAAATAAAAAATATTCAATATTCTATAGAATATTGTATTGACAAAATATAGGCCCAAAAATAATAATGTATTTAAGAATTATCTGAAAACGGATACATACAGAGAGGTGAAGCAGTTGAGCCAGGGTTACTTGGATCTTTCGAAAGTAGAATCAGTTGAAAGGCAGCCTTTAAATGTTAGGATCTATGAGAATTTGAAGTCCGCTATCATAAAAGGGGATTTGCAGGCAGGCAGCAGATTAACCGAGACAGAAGTGGCGAAACAAATGAAGGTAAGTCCAACGCCAGTTCGTGAAGCATTTCGCCGCTTGGCCGCAGAAGGGTTGGTGAAAATCGTCCCTTGGAAGGGGGTCGTCATCCAAAGCTTTTCCGATGAGGAAGTGAAGGAATCGTATCAATGCCGGGAAGCATTGGAGACACTGGCGATTAGGCTTGCGGTCGAGAATATCGATGAAGAGGGGATTGAAAGGGTGCGGGTATTGCTCGAACAATCTTTCGAGGCTGAAAATGAAACCGAAATAGTCCGGTTAAATTCCGAAATCCACTCGGTCATCATTGACTACGCACGAAATGCGAAATTAAAGATGCTCTTGGGTTTGGTCAGTGACGTGATTTATCATGACCGCAATATTTCTGCCTATAATTCAAGCCGAAGAGAAAAGATCAATGCCGAGCATTTAGAAATCTTCCATGCTCTGAAAGAGAAAAATGCGGACAAAGCGGAACAAGCGATGAGAGTTCATATTCAGAATGGACTCGAATATATCAATCAAGAAAACTTGTCAAAAAAGAAGGGGACCAAGTCTCCAGAATAAGGGGAAATCGTGAGAAGTACCAACCTCTCACTTTTTATTAAATATAGATTCTATAGAATATATTTTTTTAAGTACAAATTCTATAGAATATAGAAAAGCGGAAAATTTTATCAATCCAACCAGAAAAAAGGGGAGAAGAATCAGATGAAAACGATTTTGATGAGCAAAGGGGCCCGAACGATTGTAGAAGTGTGCGCGGGTGTCCAACCAAATGAACAAGTATTGATCGTGACAGAACCAAAAATGATGAATATTGCCAAGAGCATTTCCGCAGCCGTTGTCGCTGCAGGGGCAGAGCCGACAATGGCCATGATGCCGCCGCGGACCTCAGATGGGCAGGAGCCGCCGGCACCAATCGCCGCCGCCATGGAAGCTAGTGATGTGTTTATCAGTGCAGTCTATACCTCTATTACCCATACTAGTGCAGTCCGCAATGCTGTAGATGCAGGCTCAAGAGGAATCATGCTGACCCAGTTTCATGATGAAATGTTGATTGAAGGCGGGGTTCATGCTGATTTTAAAGCAGTTGAACCGATTTGCCGAGCAGTAGCCAACGCCCTTGAAGGAGCCAACGAAATCAGGCTTACCACTCCGCATGGTACAGACCTTACCCTTTCCGCGACAGGAAGACGCTCAAACGCCATGCCATGTATGGTCAAGCCGGGTGAATTTGCTCCAGTGCCAACGGTTGAAGCGAATGTGTCACCAATCGAAGGATCCGCTCACGGCGTCATTGTGGCAGATGCCAGTATTCCTTACATAGGGATTGGATTGCTTGATGAACCGGTGACAGTAAAAGTAGAAGATGGAATGATTGTTTCCATTTCAGGAGGTAAACAGGCCGACATGCTGGCTGAAAATCTTGCTTCAAAAAATGATCCGAATGTTTATAACATCGCGGAAATCGGCGTGGGCCTCAACCCTAACTGTAAATTCATTGGCTCAATGCTTGAAGATGAAGGGGTATTCGGTTCCGTGCATATCGGGATTGGCACCAATATTACGTTAGGGGGAAATGTAAAAGCGGCTTGCCATTACGACCTCATTATGACCAAACCGACAGTAGTAGCAGACGGGAAAGTAATTTTAAAGAATGGGGAAGTTCTTGTTTAAAAAAGTCGGAATCTTTTGAAGGGACTGACTTTTGTAAGCGTTCGCTGCCTATTGGAAACGGGATGAATTTTTCAAATTAGAACTGATATAGGGGGAAATTTACGATGAAAAGAATGTTTAGTGTAGTTATTCTTTTAATGGTCATGATGCTGGCAGCCTGTGGTGTTCCAAACCCTTCTTCTAAAGAAACAAGCAAGGAAAGCGGTACGAAATCAGAACCGCAAACAGAGACGAAAGAAATTACGATTGCAGCCAATGGTGGAAAAATTGAAAAGTTAATCCGAGATAATTTGGCGCCAAAGTTTAAAGAAAAGTATGGCATTACGATTAATTTTGTAGCCGGTTCTTCCAATGAAATTTTAACAAAAGTCCAGCTGCAAAAGGATAACCCGCAAATCAATATCGCCATGTATGATTCCCCTGTAGCGGTTCGTGCTGAAGAAGAAGGCTTGACTGAGGCCATTGCGAAGGAAAGCATTAAAGGCTTAGATAGTATTGATGAACGTTATTTAATTGATGAACATAGTGTTCCTGTCTTAGGCTACTCCGTTGCGGTCGGCTATAACACGGATATTTTTAAAGAGAAAGGCTGGAAAGCAATCAGTTCCTGGAATGACCTAATCAGCTCTGATTATAAAGGGATGACAGCTTTCCCTGATGTATCCAGCAATTCAGGATTTACCATGTTTTTGAGCATGGCAAAAGCAAATGGCGGCGGCATTGACAATATGCAGCCTGGAATGGATAAAGGGAAGGAATTAGCTGCCTATTCCGATACGTTCTATAAAAACTCAACACAGATTCAACCGGCTATGCAGCAGGGTGCGGCCGTGACGGTACAAGCCAGCTATACAATCGCAGGCTTACATGATGCGGGTGTTCCGGTCAAAATGGTGATCCCAAAAGAAGGGGCTCCATTGCAAGCGATCGTCGCGACAGTCGTAAAGAATTCTAAGAATAAAAAGGCTGCTGAAGATTTCATTAATTTCATGGTAACAGAGGATTCTCAGAAGAAAATCGCTGAAATTGCCTTCTATCCGGTAGTGAAAAATGTAAAACTCCCTGAAAACTACGATTCTATTATCGGTTTTAAAGATAGCGATCCTGTCTATAAACCCGATTTCGCCGGCATCGCCAAAATTCAACCGGAATGGACCGAAAAGTGGACGAAGGAAGTGACTCCTGAGCTTGGGAAAAAGGTGAAGAAGTAATTAGCATCAACGAACATAGGAGGGTTTAGTAATGACTACAAGTGATGTGACGATTCGCGGTGTCAGTAAAAGATTTGGAACAAATGTCGTTTTGCAAAATATTGACTTGGATATCAAGCAAGGTGAGCTTCTTACCTTGCTTGGCCCCTCCGGCTGCGGCAAAACTACGACTTTAAATGCCATTGCAGGGTTCCTTGATCCGGACGAGGGAGAACTATATATAAAAGGAAAAAAGATGAATGGCGTCCCTCCCTATAAACGGGACCTTGGGATGGTGTTTCAAACGTATTCTTTGTTTCCGCACATGACCGTGCACGAAAATCTTGTGTTTGGTCTTAAGCTGCGTAAGTTAAAAAAGGATGAAATGGAAAGCAGAATTAAAAGAGCACTAGAATTGGTAAAATTGACAGGCTTAGAAAAGCGGTATCCACGGGAGTTATCAGGCGGGCAGCGGCAACGGGTGGCGATTGCCCGTGCGTTGGTTGTGGAACCAGAGTTATTGCTGTTGGATGAGCCGCTCAGTAACCTAGATGCCAAACTGCGCCACGAGCTTCGGGCGGAAATTAAGCGTTTGCAAAAAGAGGTCGGCGTCACCACGATTTTTGTAACGCATGACCAGGATGAGGCCCTATCGATGTCAGACCGGATCGTTGTCATGAACCAGGGAAAGATTGAGCAAATTGGCACACCGACCGAAATCTATCAAAATCCACAGTCCGAATTTGTCTTCCAGTTTATCGGGAAGTCGAATCGTTTTGAAGGATTGGTGGTAGAGGCTGACGCTGACCATACCGATATCGAAATTGAGGAAGGCTGGGTCATCAAAACGAAAAAAGATAATGTCATCGGCAAGGACCGAACATTCCATGCTCACGATGTCGTCAATCTGTATATTAGGCCGGAATTAATTTCGATAAAGTCAGTTGACCAGGGGCTTGGGGCGGTCGATTCAGAACTCGTCCAGCAAAAGGCCGTCATCAAGCAAATGAATTATCTCGGTTCGCAATGGGAAATTGAGGTATCCGTTAAGGGGCAGCACCATGTGCAAATTATCGGACCAACGATTGAGAATTCCTGGTCGGTAGGGACGGAGGTGTTGGTGGAATGGAAAACCTCGGATATTCGCCTGACCAAAAGATGAGCACAGGTTTTAAACTGGCGCCAAAAAGAAAAGTTAACGTTTTTCGAAAATACATGGCAGCGATGCTGCTTCTTGCACCACTGCTCTTATTTATCCTTGCATTCTTTGTCGTTCCGATGATTTACGTGTTTTATTTAAGCTTTATCGAGGTGGAAGGGCTCGATGTCTCCAATGCCAGTTACAGCATTGGCAACTATCTGACGTTTTTTACAGACCCCTATTTTTTAAGATCGCTTTGGATGACGATTAAGGTGAGCGTCTATGCGGTTATCATCGCTCTTATCCTAGGCTACCCCATTGCTTTGACAATGGCGAAAAGCTCAGCCCGGGTGAGAGGCTACCTCACACTGCTTGTGGCGTCACCTTTATTGATTAGCGTGGTGGTCCGCAACTTTGGCTGGTACTTGCTCCTTGTGCCGAATGGAGTCATTGACCAATTTTTAATGGGGATTGGAATTACAGATTCCCCGTTAAAACTTCTGTTTTCTGTACCAGGGGTCGTTATCGGCTTAGCCAATTCGTTCCTGCCGTTCATGGTTCTGTCGATTGCCACAAGCCTGTATAATATCGACCCATCTTTAGAAAAAGCAAGCAGTATTATTGGCGCAAGTCCGTTAAGAACCTTTTTCACGGTGACGCTGCCGCTAAGTCTGCCGGGTGTTGTGGCCGGAATAGTTCTTGTTTTTAGTATGTCGATGAGCTCATACGTAACGCCTGCGCTGATGGGTGGCGCTAATGTGCCGGTTCTTCCGATCGTGATTTATGAGCAAATCAATACGTTATTCCGGTGGACGTTTGGTTCGGCGATCTCTTATATCTTACTCGGGGTTACGTTAATTTCTGTGACGATTTTTTCAAGGATTTTTGAAAGGAAGTTCAAGGAGGTGTTCCGATAATGAAGGGCGTAAGGATTACTGTTACCATAATCGGTTTGATTTTTCTGTTGATCCCTCTCATTGTGACCATTGGAGCATCGTTTACCACCGCAGGCTACCCGACGTTTCCGCCAAAAGGCTTTTCCCTGCAGTGGTATGAAAAAATATTGGACCGACCTGAATACATGGATGCCTTTTTCAATAGTGTCAAGTTTGCTTTCCTAGCGGCGTTCTTTTCTGTGCTGCTTGGTACCATTGCAGGCCTGGCATTGGCCAAATATGATGTGCCGGGTAAAACCTTTATCGTATCTCTGTTGACATCGCCGTTGACGATCCCGCACTTGGTCCTGGGAGCAGCGTTGTTGATTTATTTCACGCCGATGCTGCTGGCGGGCAAGCCGACTGGCTTTCTGATTGCCCATATTGTCATTTGTGTGCCCTATGCAATACGGTTTGTGTTAACAGGGTTGAGCGGCTTTGATTATACGCTGGAGCGGGCGGGGGCGGTGCTTGGCGCTAATCCGTTCGTGGTATTTTGGAAAATCACGCTGCCGATTATCCGGCCTGCGATTTTGTCCGGTGCGATGTTTGCCTTCCTGATTTCGTTTGACAACGTCACCGTCTCGCTATTCATGGTATCAACCGATATGAGAACCCTGCCGCTTGAACTATTCTTCCATATGCAGGATTCCTATGATCCAATGGTCGCCTCCGTATCAAGTATTGTTATCTTCATATCTGTGATATTTATAGTGATATTTGAAAAAATCTATGGAGTCGGAAAACTGTTTGGCGGGTCGCATTAACAAATTTGAAAAGAACCTTGGGTGCTTTTTAGCCCAGGGTTCTTTTATTGATGCATGGGGACGGTTCTTATGCATCAATTTTAAGGTTTTTAGAAATATCCGTGGAATTATGCACCAGGCACGGATCCTGAAAATGGGACACCACAGGAATGACACACGAGAACCATCCTAGACTACTGAAAACACTATTAGTTTTGCTTATTAAAGACAAAACCGCCCCAGCAGAAGGTCAAAATGTCTTTGATTGGGTTTATTAAAGACAAAATAGCCTTAGCTAAGGGAGAAAATGTCTTTAATAAACCATTCTTTTTTGCCCGTGGGCTCAAGAAAAGTGCGACACCGGTAAAAATAAGCCGCCTATTTTGCCCGTGAGCTCAAGAAAAGTGTGGTACCGGTAAAAATAAGCCGCCTATTTTGCCCGTAAGCGCAAGAAAAGTGTGTCACCGGTAAAAATAAGCCGCCTATTTTGCCCGTGAGCGCAAGAAAAGTGTGTCACTGGTAAAAATAAGCCGCCTATTTTGCCCGTGGGCGCAAGAAAAGTGTGTCACCGGTAAAAATAAGCTGCCTATTTTGCCCGTGGGCGCAAGAAAAGTGTGTCACCGGTAAAAATAAGCCGCCTATTTTGCCCGTGGGCGCAAGAAAAGTGTGTCACCGGTAAAAATAAGCCGCCTATTTTGCCCGTGGGCGCAAGAAAAGTGTGTCACCGGTAAAAATAAGCCGCCTATTTTGCCCGTGAGCGCAAGAAAAGTGTGGTACCGGTAAAAATAAGCCGCCTATTTTGCCCGTGAGCGCAAGGAGTCGCACCGGTAAAGATAATCCAGCAATAATGCTATGAGCCCTAGATAAATAGAGTTCCGGCTTCTTAGGATGTATTTTCAGTGGTCTCGAACCGTCCCCATGTCTCAAGCTTTTTAACGAAAATAGGCTATTCTTAACTGGACAATAAGATTATGGTTAAGTAGACTATTAAATAATCTATTTGGAGTCTGCTGGAAGTTTTTTTACTAGTTTTTACTCTCTGATTTCTTTTTTTCTTGAGGATGCTAGAAAACTGCTGCAATATCAGCCTCCTAATCTATTAAATATACACAGAATAAAGATCGATCTGACAATTACATAGGAGCCCTTTGGGTAGCCATGATTAGTATGAAGCAAGGGAAATTGGATGAATGAGGAGGAATAAAAATGTTTAACTTTGAACCAAACTTGGACCAATTTGCTAGGATTAAAGTCATCGGTGTCGGCGGCGGAGGGAACAATGCTGTGAACCGAATGATTGAGGATGGCGTTGGCGGTGTAGAATTTATAGCTGTAAATACGGATGCACAAGCACTCCACCAATCAAGAGCAGAGGTTACGATGCAAATTGGATCATCCTTGACAAGAGGCTTAGGAGCGGGGGCCAATCCGGAAATCGGCAAAAGAGCAGTGGAAGAAAGCAGACAGCAGATTGAAGACGTGCTGTCAGGTGCAGACATGGTTTTCGTTACAGCCGGAATGGGCGGCGGGACAGGCACTGGGGCAGCGCCTGAAATTGCGAAGATTGCTCGAAAAATCGGTGCCCTGACTGTTGGAGTTGTCACGCGTCCGTTCAAGTTTGAAGGACACAAGCGCTCCGTAAATGCTCTGAATGGAATTAGCGCCATGAGAGACGCGGTGGACACGTTAATTATTATCCCAAACGACCGCTTGTTGGAAATCGTCGATAAAAAAACACCGATGATAGAAGCATTCCGTGAAGCGGATAACGTGCTTAGGCAGGGGGTTCAGGGGATTTCCGACTTAATCGCTGTTCCGGGTTTAATCAATCTTGATTTTGCCGACGTGAAAACAGTCATGTCCCATAAAGGCACTGCCCTCATGGGAATTGGTGTAGCAAAAGGGGATAATCGCGCTGCGGAAGCTGCCAAGAAGGCCTTAAATAGTCCGCTCTTGGAAACGTCTATCAATGGTGCGCAAGGTGTGATCATGAACATTACCGGAGGAGCCAATTTAAGCCTTTTTGAAGTTCAAGAGGCAGCCGATTTAGTTGCTTCTGCTTCTCATGAGGAATTAAATATGATTTTTGGATCGGTTATTAACGAAAGCCTGAAGGATGAAATCATTGTAACGGTCATTGCGACAGGATTCGATGAGCAAGTGCCTGAAGTTCAACAGCCTGCCCCTCAGCCAACAAGGACCTTTCAGCGGGAAGAGAGTTTTCACCGCACGCCGATAATACGAGAAGAGAGTTTCGGGCGCACTCCAATAAAACGCGAGGAGCCGGTTCACGAACCAGAACAACATGAACAAGAACGATACTATGAACAGCCAGAAGAAGAATCTCTGGATATTCCATCGTTCCTGCGCAGACGGAGAAATCGATAAATAAAGGATAACCAGGGGGGACAGTTCTAGCGGCCGTAATGGTCAAAAGAACTGTCCCCTTTTTTTGTTATTCGATTTTGAATTTTTTGATAATTTTTATCTAAAATTTTATTATTCTAATTTAAGTAATTTATGGAAGATGCCCTCACTTTTCTTATGTTTTTTCGTATGAAAGCACTATCATTTCCATAGAATACGCAAGTTTCTGAAATATTAAAATAATATACTAGACGAAAATAAAAAATTGTTTTAATATACTAATAGTTAAAAGATTTCTAACTATCATTTCCCGATACTCATATTCGGTTGATAATGTCAGAAAAATCAAAAAAGAGAAAACAACAGAGGGGGAACCTAGAGATGAAAAAGAAATTTAGTAAGGTATTTATGGTATCAGCATTAGCTGCTGGAATCCTTGCCGGCTGTGGGACAGGAAACCAAAGCGCCAGCGGCGGAGGAGGCAATTCAGATGCCTTCAAACTTGGAGTAAACATGGAGCTATCCGGTAACGTTGCTTCCTACGGTGAATCCATGACGAAAGGGATTGAAATGGCCGTAGCTGAGATTAACAAAGCTGGCGGTGTTGAGGGCAAAAAAATCGAAGTTATTAAAAATGACAATAAATCGGAAGCAGCTGAAGCAACAAACGGAATTATTAAGCTGACAAGCCAAGATAAAGTAAATGCGGTGATCGGTGCAGCAACAAGCGGAAATACCGTTGCCCAAGCACAAATTGCCAATGATACGAAAACCGTTCTAATCGCACCAGGCGGAACAAGCCCGACTGTTACTGTAGATGAAAAAGGAAAAGTAAGAGAATTCGTTTTCCGTACATCATTTATTGATCCATTCCAAGGCACAGTTGCTGCCAACTTTGCCTCCAATAATTTGAAAGTAAAAGATGCAGCCATTTTTTCCGACAGCTCAAGTGACTATGCAAAAGGGTTATCCGATGCTTTCAAGAAAACATTTGAAAAAGCTGGCGGCAAAATCGTTGCAGAAGAGTCTTATGTAGGTAAGGATACTGACTTCCGTGCCACATTAACTCGTATTAAGGCGAAAAATCCATCCTTTATTTTTATCCCTGGATATTATGAAGAAGTTGGCTTAATTGTTAAGCAAGCACGCGAGCTTGGCATCACTGCTCCTTTAATGGGTGCTGACGGATGGGATTCACCAAAGTTAGTTGATTTAGCAGGTGCAGACGCATTAAATAACACGTACCTAATCAACCACTATTCAACTGAAGATCCTGATCAAAAGGTTCAAGACTTTGTTAAAGCATTCAAAGACAAGAACAATGGCGATGCACCTAACGCTTTCAATGCCCTTGGTTATGACACCGTTTATTTCTTAGCAGATGCCATTAAACGTGCAGGCAGCACAGACTCTGTCAAGATTCAGCAAGAATTAGCAAAAACTAAAGATTTATCACTTGTAACTGGAGTATTATCGATTGATAAAAATCATCACCCAATTAAATCTGCAACAGTTCTAGAATACAAAGACGGTAAACAAGTATTTAACTCAAAAATTAATCCTTAATATTTAGACCAGTAAAATGGAAGGATTATCCTTCCATTTTACTTTTTTAGAAAAAGGCTTGTTAAAAATAATTGTTGGTTTGCACACTATATTTATAGAAGCGAAAAATGAACAGATAAGTCTAACACAGCCTTATGAAAAAGGAGCAAAAACGTATGGATTGGTTACAACAGCTGATTAATGGAATTTCACTCGGCAGCATCTATGCCTTAATCGCATTAGGATACACCATGGTGTATGGGATTATTAAATTGATCAACTTTGCACACGGCGATGTATTTATGGTAGGTGCCTTTATTGGGTTCTATGCGATTAAGGGATGGGGATTAAGCTTCTTGCCTGCACTCATCATTTCAATGGCTTTCTGTGCGGTATTTGGCGTATTAATTGAACGGATTGCCTATAAACGGCTTCGGAATGCTACGAGAATCGCTGCCTTGATTACAGCGATTGGTATGTCTTTGTTGATTGAATACGGAATGATTTATATACGCGGCGCTCAGCCGGAAGCGTATCCTGCTGACGTATTGCCAAATAAGGCCATCAATTTTTTGGGTGTCCATATTAACAGCCAGTCATTATTTATCCTATTAACATCGATTATTTTAATGATTATTTTACAATTTATTGTTCAACGTACGAAAATGGGGAAAGCGATGCGCGCTGTTTCTCTTGATATGGACGCTGCCCGCTTAATGGGAATAAGCGTTGACAAAACGATTTCCTTCACGTTTGCCATTGGGTCGGCATTAGCAGGAGCAGCAGGGGTCGTGTTTGGTGTTTATTATACAAAAATTGAACCGCTGATGGGTGTGATTCCTGGGTTAAAAGCGTTCGTTGCCGCCGTATTAGGGGGCATCGGCAGTATACCGGGAGCGATGGTTGGCGGGATTTTCCTCGGTGTCATCGAATCTATTGTCAGTGCCGCAGGATTTTCTTTATGGAGAGATGCAGCCGCCTTTGTCATTTTGATTCTCATCCTTATTTTCAGACCATCGGGCATCTTTGGGAAAAATACAAGAGAGAAAGTATAGGTGAAAAATAATGAAGAAATCAAAATCATTTTGGGCATTTCTGATTCTAGCGGCGGTTGTGTACGTAGTCGTCCAATTTTTCATCGGCTCAGGATTAATAAATATATATTATAGTAATTTGTTAATTACAATTGCCATTAATATTATTTTGGCAGTGAGCCTCCATTTGGTCATTGGCATCACCGGTCAGTTCTCAATCGGCCACGCTGGTTTCCTGGCAGTTGGGGCTTATATTTCGGCGATTGCCACGATGAAATTAGAGCTGCCATTTATTCTAGCCGTTGTGATTGGCGGGGTTATTGCCGCTTTGGCCGGTCTGATTGTCGGCATTCCGACCCTAAGGTTGCGCGGTGACTATTTGGCGATTGCCACTCTTGGTTTTGCAGAAATCATTCGAATCGCGTTATTTAATATTGACTATGTAGGCGGGGCCGCTGGTATGCAGGTGTCTCATTTGACGACTTGGACCGTCACATTTGTCTGTCTGGTCATTACGATCCTGGTGATTACGAACTTTACGAATTCTAGGCACGGCCGGGCGTGTATTGCCGTGCGGGAAAATGAAATTGCTGCTGATGCGATGGGAATCAACACCACGTTTTATAAAGTTCTTGCTTTTGCAATTGGATCATTTTTTGCCGGAATTGCCGGCGGGCTATTTTCACATAATTTCTATATCATCCAGCCGGGAAATTTCGGTTTCTTAAAATCATTTGATATCCTCATCTTTGTTGTCTTAGGCGGCCTTGGCAGCCTTACCGGGTCCGTGATTTCGGCTATTTTGTTAACCGTTATATCAGCATTTTTGGCGCAATATCCTGAAACACGGATGATTATCTATAGCTTAGTTTTGGTCATTGTGATGCTTTACCGTCCTCAAGGCTTGATGGGCACACGTGAAGTCACAGATTTATTCAAGTGGAAACCGGCTAAAGGAGGCAATTAAGATGGCATTACTTGAAGTGAAAAATGCCGGCATTCAGTTTGGCGGATTAAAGGCTGTTTCCGGCTTTAATATGAGACTAAATCAAGGAGAACTGGCCGGCCTGATTGGGCCGAATGGTGCTGGAAAAACCACAAGCTTTAACTTGTTAACAGGCGTCTATGTTCCCACCGAAGGTGAGATTTTGTTTAACGGAAAGCGTCTGAACGGACTGCCTCCCTACAAAGTGACGCAAAGCGGGATCAGCCGTACCTTCCAAAATATTCGCCTGTTTAGTGAATTATCCGTGTTAGACAATGTAAAGGTTGCCTATCATTCGTTAGCAAAAAACTCGATCTTGAGCTCCATTTTCCGTCTTCCCTCCCATTTTTCTGAGGAGAAAAACATGGAAGAAAAAGCGCTAGAGTTTTTAAAAATTTTCAACTTGGAAAGATTTAAAGATGAAAAGGCGAAAAATTTACCATATGGCCAGCAGCGGAGATTGGAAATCGCCCGGGCGTTAGCTGCCGGTCCGAAACTATTGCTGCTGGATGAACCGGCAGCGGGGATGAACCCGCAGGAGACCCATGAATTAATGGAACTGATTGCCTTTATTCGTGAACAGTTTGACCTGACGATTTTATTAATTGAACATGACATGCAACTTGTCATGGGTATCTGTGAACGGATTTATGTCCTCGACCATGGCCAACTGATTGCGGAAGGTACACCAGAGGAAATCCGGAGCCATCCGAAGGTCATCGAGGCTTACTTGGGAGAGGAGGTTTCTAACGAACATGCTTAAGGTCAATGATATTAATGTATTTTATGGAAACATTCAGGCGCTTAAAGGCATTTCATTAGAAGTGAAGGAAGGGGAAATAGTAACCTTAATTGGGGCAAATGGAGCGGGGAAAAGTACGCTTCTGAAAACCTTATCCGGACTGCAAAAGCCAAAATCAGGGACGATTGAATATTTAGGTGAGACGATCTCCACCAAAGCACCGCAAGCGATAGTCAAGGCCGGCATTTCTCATGTTCCAGAAGGTCGACGCGTGTTCTCCAATATGTCAGTCGAGGAAAATTTGGAGCTTGGCGCTTTTACAAGAAAGGACACCAGCGGAATTCGCAAGGATATGGAAAAAGTCTATGATCTGTTTCCACGGCTGCTGGAACGCCGCAAGCAGCTATCTGGAACACTTTCTGGCGGAGAACAGCAAATGCTGGCAATGGGACGCGCCATCATGGCGAAGCCAAAGCTGCTGCTGCTTGACGAGCCTTCGATGGGCTTGGCGCCGCTGATCGTTAAACAAATTTTTAACATTATCGAGCAGATTAATAAGGAAGGAACGACCGTCCTGCTCGTCGAACAAAACGCAAACATGGCCTTATCAGTTGCCGACCGGGCCTACGTCATCGAAACCGGCCGCATCCAAATCTCAGGCACCGCAGCCGAACTCCAAGCAAGCGAAGAAATCAAAAAAGCCTACCTTGGGGGACATTAGGTGAGGCATGGGGACGGTTCTTATGCATCAAAAAAACTAATTTTAGTGAAATTCCCAAAATTATTTCCGAATTAGCAGATTGCTTAAACATACTTCCAACCAAGTTATACAAAAGCAAATACAAAACAAAGAGCTAGGAAATATGAAGAGACCTAGTTAAATAAGACAAAGGAAAAAGCACCCCCTGGATCGTATTTAAATAATACGTAACTCAGGAGGTGTTTTCTTATGGGGAAGAAAAATGCTTACTCAGAAGAAGTTAAAATGGCTGTTATTGAGATGAAATTAAGTGGTGAGTATTCAAACCGTGAGATTATGGACAAATTTGGAATAACAAATGTTACTCAGGTCAAAAGGTGGATGCAGTGGTATCGTGAAGGACAAAAATATCGTTTGGCACAGGGGATTGGTAAACAGTACAGTTATGGGAAGGGTCCCGAAGAATTATCTGATATGGAAAAATTAAAGAGAGAAAATGAGTATTTAAAGGCACAATTAGAAATTTTAAAAAAGTACCAAGAAATCGAGAGGAGTTGGTTCCAGAAGCTGTAGTTACCTTAGTTGAAAAATTAAAGGAAAAATATTCTGTAACCTTTCTTTGTAGGTGCCTAGGTATCCCGAAATCAACTTACTATAGATGGAGGAATCAAGGTCCAAAAGGTAAAACTGAACTCGAAATACAAATCACTGAAATTTGTAAACGTCATAAATTTTTAATTGGTCATCGGACAGTTAAAGCCTGGTTATTACGTGATTATAAAAGGAAAGTTAACCGAAATACTGTCCAACGTATTATGCAAAAATATAATCTCCAATGCCAGGTGAAGCCTAAACGTAAGAATAATATAGCTGGAGAAATTAAGATAGTAGTCCCTAACCATTTAAATAGAAATTTTACTTCTTCTAAACCAAATGAAAAATGGGTTACAGATATTACTTATCTGCCATTCGGCCAATCTATGTTGTATTTAAGTACAATCATGGATTTATTTAATAATGAAATAATCGCATACCGAATTAGTACCAGCCAAGATGTGTCTTTAGTGGTAAACACATTAAAAGACGCTGTAGAAGGCCGTGATACGAGTGGCTTAATATTACATAGCGATCAGGGAGCTCAGTATACGTCCCATTCATTTCAAAGAATAGCAAAAGAAAAAGGCATTACCACAAGCATGTCCAGGAAAGGCAATTGCTTGGATAATGCCGTTATTGAATCCTTCCACTCCACCATAAAGTCGGAAGAATTCTACTCTCAAGGAAGAGAGTTTCTTACAAATTCTATTGTAATCGAAAGAGTTGAGAAGTTCATCAATCATTATAATCAAACACGACTTCAGGCAAAATTAAACTACCTGTCCCCTATTGAGTTTAGGGAACAGGCAGCATAAATTGGTGCTTTTTCGTTGTCTCATTTTAATAGGTCAGTTCAATATCCCTAGCTCTTTTGTTATTGAACCATTTTGCGATAATTATGCTTGTTTCCTTCTTTTTGCTAAGAACCATACGGAACCTAGTAACAGTAGCAGTAATCCCACAGCCAAAATATTAAAGGAATTTGTAGCTGTATTTGGCAAGCCATTTTCTTTTAGTGCGTTAGGAGCCTTTGCGTCATTCGGTGCTTTGTCTCCAGCTACCTCGAATACGGTAAAAGTACTGAAGTGATTGGTTTTCACTGTTACCTTGCCGTTTGCATAAATTGAACCTGGCATCAATTCCCATTTTTTAGTTTTCTCATTGTAATAGAAGACTTTCAAATTACTACTGTTTTTCACTTTGTTCATATCGATATCAAATGTCAGCGTAATCGGTTCAGTAAATTGATGGATTACTTTTCCATCAACGATGATAGTAAAATCATAAACCGGACTTTTAGCGCTGTTAATGATTTCCATTGGTTTTAAGACAATATCTGCATTTCCTTTAGTAAAGATACTTGAAGGGATTGACAATTTTACCTCATCATTTTGAACGGTGAGCGGAATATTTTTCGCTTTCAAAAGTTCAATTTGCTCTTTTGTTAGCTTCAGCTCAGAATCATGTTCATTTCCAAGGTCAATAGAAAGTTCACCATTATTAGAAATTTTGACAATCGCTGCTTCAAATTCTTTTTTATCAATGGTTATTACTTTTCCATTTTTGGCCTTAGCCGGTAGTGTCACGACAATTTGTTTAGAACCGTCGTTACCAGGTTTTGAACCATTCCCGCCGTTGCTATTTCCAGGTTGAGAGCCTTGATCGCCGCCGTTGTTATCTCCCGGTTGAGAGCCTTGATCGCCGCCGTTGTTATCTCCTGGTTGAGAGCCTTGATCGCCGCCGTTGTTATCTCCTGGTTGAGAGCCTTGGTCCCCGCCGTTGTTATCTCCCGGTTGAGAGCCTTGATCGCCGCCATTGTTATCTCCCGGTTGTTGACCTGGGTCTGTATTGACAGTGCCAATCAGTTCTCTTGTGTCTCTGACACGGATGCGCTCACCTTCAGAGAATTTACCTGAAAGCCCAACAGCTTCCAATGTGTCACCTGCTTTTAAATCAGGGACAGGTCCGCTTTGATTAACAATATAGCCATCCGTAAATACCAAGGTAGGGCCAGAACCATCGTCGATGATATAGGAGTTATCATCATACTTGGACAATACTTTTCCTTTTACTTTCACAAGAAGACCTTGGTTTTCGTCAGCGACTGAATCCTTTGTACTTACTAATTTAGGTTCGACTGGTGTTCCAGTGCCAAGCTTCACAACACTGTCGGCGAAGCTTCCGAATTCTAATTCAAAGTTATTTTCAAAAATTTTAATGTGTCCGTAAATCCGAACTTTGTCGCCAATCTTTAGGCTGCCTGCCGGGACCTCATTAAAGGCCATTATACCGCCAGTCTCATCTTGAATATATGCCGAATCAAAGAACTGAGTAGCTGTAACGGTACCTTCGACCACAGCATTTGTTTCTTCAGCCAGTTTACGCGCATCGCCAATCGAGATGATTTGCGGCTCGAGATGAGCTAACCAGTTGACCGCGTTTATACCAAATCTTTCATTGCCTTTCGGACTGAAAGTTTGGTCGATCTGCTTGTCATTAAAGATATTCATCCCGGAGACAATGACTCTGCCTTTTCCAATCTGTTCTGATGCAATCATCGGAATGACTGAACCGCCTGTTACACCTTCAAGCGGTGTTTTACCGTCTGAAGTACGGACATTATAAGATGCAGAATCCGATTTGATCGTTGGAGTGTCTTGGAATGTTGACTCATTTCCCCAAGCGAGAACTGTGACTGTACTGCTGTCTGTCAATGCTGCTTTCTTACCAGTTCCATCATTTTTGGCCAGACTTGAACCACTATAATATTCGATTGTTGATACAAAATCTGTTAGTGCATTTTTAACAGGTGTTGGATGCAGTCTAACTGCGAAATTAGAAGGTAGTGGTGTACCCCAGAAGTTTCCTTCTTTTGTTTCATCAAAGACTCCATCGTTGTTTACAAGAATACTAGATCCAACACTGGATAAAACATCGTTTAAATTTTGATTGGTGCCGCCAAAGTTACTCTTTTCAGTTGCTAATAATGAACCGCCATTCGCAACAAAATTCTTGATTGCTTCGATTTCAGTTGGCGAATAGGCTGTAGTAGGGTGGGTTAACATCAACACACTTACATTTTTTAGCACGTCAGCAGAAAGTGTAACTTTATTCTCTGCAATCGTGTAACCTTGTTTCTTCATTAATGTTGTAAATAGCTTAAGGTTATCAGCGTATTTGCCTGGATCACCTGTCGTATTTTCATTGCCATGTGTTGTATCTATCAAGATTGTTTTTCCTAATGGCGCTTTAATCACAAAGCTTTGTTCAAACTTATTGCTGCCGAGATCATGTCCGTCATCCGCGGAAAGCAGGACAATGATATTATGCGTACCCGCAGCCGGATTTGCCCATGTGACACTGGCATTTGCCGAATTGTTGGCAGGAAGTGAATCAATGACAGATTCTCCAATAAAGTGGTCCGCATCAATGCTATCATAATAGAATTGTGCTTTTACCTTACTTACATTTACAGATCCTAGATTTGTAACACCAGCAGTTAGAGTTGTAGAAACACCACCGATAATGGCGCCATCAGGTGTGCTGACATTACTTACACTCACAGCCAAATCCTTAGCTGGAGACCAGATAGGTGCGGAATAAATTTGATCACCGTCTTTTTGGGTAACCTTTACAACAAACCATTGCTGCCCGCCGGCTACTGTTACACTTGGCTCCCATGTTAACGAAGGAGAATCATCTTTAGGTACATATGATTCAATTACCTTGCCGTGGTTGGTAATCAGTTCCACTTTGGCAATCGCATCGTTTGAAGGAGTTTTTATATAACTATAATCTGGATTTGATGGGTCTTCTGACACTGGATCCTTACCAGTAATCGTAAAGTCCAATGTATCTGTATCTACTGTTGCTCCCATGTAAAAGCCGCTTGCAGACACATCTAACTGGAAGTTTGGATCTTCACTCATATACACGCGCATATTTTTCATGGCATCAAGAAGTGATTCTTGAGTTAGATCTTTTGCAACGATTACAGTCCGCTTTTTCGTTTGCCCCCAAGTAGCATCATGGTTGTCCTCACCATAAGTAGGTGCAACATGCCAGCCTAAGTCGAGTGCACTATAGTATTTATCTTCTGCATTCGCATAGGAATACTTCCCGGAGCCATTTCCTACTTCTAGCATCGTGAATAGCTTATCAACATTTTTATCATATGGGATAAAATTATCAAAAGCATTAGCCGACATTTTCGGATGGTTAAATTGAGCAACAATATTGTCGTATGTTAACGTCCAGGCATAATAGTTTTGAAGCTTTTGGTATGCTCCTCCATCCACAACACGATCAATAAAGTTGTCTGTTCCAAATACATTTGAGTGTCCCCACGTAGTAGATGTCATTTCAAAAGCAGGGAATACAACAAATTTTCCATCCTGAGTATATTGTTTTGCTAAATCTTTCGTTAATTGCCAATCAGATCCGCCCGTTCTTTCTTTCATTCCGTTGTGATCAACCGTATCCTTATTGACAAGACTTGAATCGATGTCATGGGAATGATCAGAAAAAGCAAAGTAATCATAGTGATATTTTTGTGCATCTTTTAGTGCTTGCTCAGGTGTACCGGCAGCATCATGAGAGATGTTTGTATGGTTATGAGTTGTTCCCCGGTAATGATTTCCGCCAGTAAATCTTTTCGCCACTGTAAATTTCCATGTGAACGTAGAAGGATTATCCAATTTATCTTTGGCAGTTACAGTTACCGTATGTTCATCTTCAGTTAACTCATCACTTTTTGTAAGCACCAATTTAATTTCTGTTTCGCTAATGACTGCTTTTGGAGTGAAATCTTTTCCATCAATTTTAATCGATACTGCTGAAGTTTTTACTCCATTCGGGTCATCCAGTTTAACAGATATCGATGGGTATCTGGAATTGACGATTTCTCCATTCCCCGGAAGCTCATTCATAAATGCAGGGCCATCGGTATCTTCTACTACATCAATTGTGATTGGTTTCGCAGCGGATCCTTCCGATTGTTTGTCGTCACCAGAAACGGCTTCAATATAATAGAGTAATTTCCCTGTCGGCACATCTGCCCTAACAATTTTTCCATTATAATTTCTAGCATCAGCCGAATTCATGATCACTGTTTTGTATGCTGAATCAGCTTCACCTTTGTAGTAAAGAGTAACGGAATCGGCATTTTTCGCCATCGCAGTGAAAGCGACATCGACTCCAATATAAGCTTTCTTTAACGGAGTATGTGTCAGCACTAATTGGCCTTTAATATCAGCCGTGCTTCTTGGCAATAGATAGTATCCGTTTGTAAAAGGTGCTATTTTCTTGGATTGATGAACAATTCCGGTGAAAGTATAGCTAGAACCTTTCTCAAGATCGCCAAGCTCTCCTTGAATACGGACAATCGCTAAATTGTCACCTGATTCATCACTTACAGTAACATCATAATCTGGACCATTTGCCGGTATGTTTGTCACCTTGCCGGTAAATGAAACTAAATTACTCTCATTTGCTTCGTTTAGCCCAGTGATAGCAATGGACTCAGGTGTCGGTAAAGTATCAGGTCCTGCGTTTTTAATAGAGGTAGGAACAAACTGTGTCATACCTGCTGTAAAAACAACCCGTCCATCGATCCGATACTTATTGCCAGATTCAATAGGAAGAGACGGATTAAGGCTATTCACTACGTTAATTGCACCAGAAGCGTCCTTAATAAAGAAATTCGTTGTTACGCTGCCATCTGGGGTATTGCCAGTTGTAGCTGTTCCTTCAATCGTTGTTGTATATCCAAGATTAATAGGGAAGCCCTTTGCATCATTCTTACGCAATTCATCCAATGATGTAATCGTCTTAGCTGTCCCGGAAACATTGATTTTTGTGTAGCTGCTTTCTAATGAAACAGGCTGTGATGAATCAGTATGAGTCAAGTAAACTACTGAACTAGAATTCTGGAAGTTTAGTGAAAAAGAACCGTCAGCCGCAGCTGCAGCTTCTTGTACTTTCGTTAAAACGCCAGCCTTCTCCACATAAGCTTTTACAGTAGCTGAAGCTGGTACAGAACCAGGCTGCCCCGAAACCGTTGCCGCACCACCGTCATTTTTATACTCGATTTTTGAAGCATCCGGTTGAAGCATGAATTTTGAATTATGAACAACCATCTCTTCTGGAGTTTCTCCACCTGATGGTTTATTAAACACGAAATCGTTAGCTGGATTCTTTGTAAACCAGCCATTGCCCATTCCGAAGGAAGTCAGCGGGTCTGATCCGATATTTGTTTTACGTAAGAAAGTCCCAGCTTTCATGGTAGCATCGGAAATCGGCTCGCCCCAGTATAATGGATTTGCAAACTTGGCTGTACCATCTGTGTACGCTAATAAATCGATTGCGTCTGGGTCATCTGCTCCAGTAACTGCTGTTTTCTTCTTGGCTAATACTAAGGCTCCGCCTGTTGAACCACTTGGATTTAATGTGGTTTTGGCATCTGGTTGTACAGGTAAATCTTGTCCTGTCGCGCCTGTGTTGCCAGTAATCAGATAATAGCCATGAGCTTTAATGATGCCAGATAGGGCTTGGCCAGCGCCAAATTTCATGGTGGAGGCTGATGTGTAAGCGATTGACCAATCTTTTAAATCGATATCTTTATCTGTATTGTTATAAAGTTCGAAAAACTTTGTTTTGTAAAACGCTCCGCTGTTTCCGCCGTTTACGTAGATTTGGCTAAATACTACGTCACCAGGCTTAACTGCTGAGCTTGAGTTGGAACCAGTGTAGTTAATCGCTACTTTATCACTAGGTTCTTTCCCAGTCTCTTGTGCTGTAAGATTCACGACTGGTTTTGATTGTGGGTTAGCAAATGAGATACTAAACGATCCATCTGCACCTGCAGGAGCAGTCGCAACCACTGTGTTAGCGTCAAAATATAATGATACTTGTGAATTATTGGCTGCTGCACCTGGCGCTCCTGTTACTTGTGTATAGGAAGCATACGTGATTTTAGTAGCGGCCGGTGCTGCTGTTTTTTCAATTACTGGATCCGGATTTGGATCTGGATTAGGGTTTGGATCTGGATCTACAGTCGACCCGGAAGGTACACCTGTAAATGAGATTTCTCCGAAACGGCTTGTACCAGTTCCTGCTACCGTGCTGCCACCTATTGACGTATCAGAAGCTTTGAGCCATCTAACATAGATGAGATCTTGATCAGCCGCATCACTTGGCAGTGCTACATTCGTTATAACACCGCTGGTCCAGTTAGTCGCTACGGTAATATCTCCACCGGCAACATCCGCCCAATTGCTATGATCCAAGCTGTATTGAAGCTTAAAATCTCTTGGGCCTGTACTAGAACCATATTGTTTAGATGATACCGCAATAGATTGATAGCCTTTAGTTGATAAGGAAACTTCCCAGTATGATGGGTTGTTTGTCCAAGTATTTGCGTTAGGAACACTAATACCTGAAGTAGGTCCGGCATTATAGCCAGTCATTGTTGCACCTGTTATGGATAATTGCTTGTCAAGATTAACATTCAAACCACCAGTGGCTGTTAGGCTATTCCCATTACTAAAATCCCATTTTGCCAATGAAACAGGTTCTGAAACAGCTTTTGCCATATTGGGATTGACCAGTGATAACAACATTAGCGCTGTTAAAAATAGGCCAACCCATTTCTTGTGTTTTCTCACAATTCCGTACACCTACGAAATTCCTCCCCTTTAGTCATTTTTGATGAAGCGCTTACTTCCCTATTTTATAGCTAAGCACCTCCATTTGAATAATGGTAAAAAAATCCTAAGGTTCCTTTTATCTCCCCTTTTAATTGATAAAATGGACCTAATATAATCTTAGTATGTGATTCGTCAATATTCTACAAAATTCTCGATTTTTTACATGAATTTTACACGGATGTTACAAGACTTATGATATATTTAACCTGATTCTTTAGGAAACTATGACTTCGCACCACATGGAGGCTACAATGAGCAGAATATTCCCATCAAAATTTTTAACAAATTTCTTTTTAAATAGACAAAAATTTATTATTTTGTTGCTCCCATTAGTTATCTTTTTTTCTTCCATTCAATCAGCACAAGCACATGCCTATAGTGCCAGTTTTACCACTATAAATCTTTTAAAAAGCAAAATCATCATGACGTTTGCATTAGATGAGGTTTCTGTCATCGAATTAACCCATGGAGACGTTAACCAAAACGGGATGCTGGATTCGGACGAATTCGAAGCAATCAAAAATAAAATCGAAACGACCATTAAAGAAAATGTAGGGGTTAAAATTGACGGCGAGCATAAGGATTGGTCCAAATTACTTGAAATGAACTTAAACCGAAAAGGGGATGCAACCCAGCTCGTGCTTAAGGTTGAGTATCCACCCTTAACACCGTCACAATCTATTTCATTAACTGACAACCTTTATCAGGATGATATAATCACAAACTATGTGAATCTATTAAAGGTTAATTATGGAAAACAAAACAGTACTTCGGCATTATCAGGTAAAGACCGAACTTGGTCGATGATTTTAAGTGAATCTGAATATGCCGGGTTAAAATCAGACGATACGGGTGTACAAACCGGTGAAAACAAGCAAGCCAGGACAACAAGTGATACAACAAAACAACAAGAGGCAAAAACACCTCAAACTTCTTCACCATCCGGCTGGATCACATTTTTAAAGCTAGGGATGACTCACATTCTTGAGGGCTATGACCATTTGCTGTTTTTGCTGGCACTGTTGATTGCAAGACAAAGCTTCAAACAGTTTGTCAAAGTCATTACTGCGTTTACGATTGCTCACAGTTTAACCTTAACGTTAACCGTATTGGGCATTATATCAGTCCCTGCGAGTATTGTTGAGCCGGCTATCGCACTGAGTATTTGTTATGTGGCCATCGAAAATATTTTTAGGAAATCGGTCAGCCATCGCTGGGCCTTGACGTTTATATTTGGTCTTATTCATGGAATGGGATTTGCGGATTTATTAACTGAAATGAAGATTCCAAAAGGGGAGCTTGCCATTGATTTAGCGAGCTTTAATATTGGCATTGAAATCATTCAGCTCATCATCGTTGTGATTCTTTTGCCATTATTAACACTTTTACACCGTTCAAACATATCAAGGAAGGCCGTTATTAGCGTTTCGACAATAGCTTTTGTGTTAGGCAGCTTTTGGTTGATCGAACGAATAGTGGCTTAAAAAAGGGGGAGGACTTCTTTGCGGAATGCTGCGGTACAGAAAAGCTCGCCTGTAGGTTCAAATCGCCATCTAATCATATTAGGAAGTTTGATTTTCGTTATTCTCTTATATATTGCTTCTACTTATGGTTATAGTGCTATTATTAGCAGTCAAAAAGTACAGGTTTTTAAAATGGTCTTTATCAGCATCATTATTGAGGCAATGCCCTTTATCTTAATCGGTGTGTTTATCTCGGCGCTGCTTCAGGTTTTCGTGACTGATCAAATGATGCGTAAATTTATCCCCCAAAATCCGATTTTGGGAATCATTACAGCAAGTGTGCTGGGCATCATTTTTCCTATTTGCGAATGCGGTATGGTCCCAGCCATACGGAAGCTGATTAAAAAAGGAATGCCTTTATATGTAGCAACAACGTTTATATTAGTTGGCCCTATTTTAAATCCAATTGTCTTTTTATCGACATTTACAGCCTTTCAAAATCAGCCTAGTGTCACATTCAGCCGGATGGGGCTGGCATTTCTGGCAGCTCTTGTGATTGGCCTGATTGTTTTTCAATTCGTCAAAACAAATCAATTAAGAGAAGAGTTAAAGCAAGAGAAAAATCATCATCACCACACCCATGAGCATCATTCAGAAAAACAAGTGAAGAATAAAGTAATTGAGGTCATGGGCCATACCGTCAGCGAGTTTTTTGATATGGGGAAGTATTTGCTGTTTGGTTCGATGATTGTAGCATTACTCCAGGTATATGTTTCGCAAAATAGTCTAATTGCCATTGGAAATAGCGGCCCCTTTGCCAATTTAGCCATGATGGGGATGGGGTTTGTGCTTTCTTTATGTTCTACTTCCGATGCTTTTGTAGCTCAAAGCTTACAATCTGTTTTTTCAAAGAGCTCATTGGTTGGCTTCATGGTTTTTGGACCGATGATCAATATAAAGGGCGTTCTCATGATGCTAGCCGTTTTTCGAACGAAATTTGTTTTGTTGCTTTGCACATTGGTTTTCGTTCTCGTGTTTGCCGGAACGCTCGTATTACAGTTTATCCTTTAATATCTTGACTTGAAAAATTACGTAAGGTAGTGATTCGATGGGGCATAGACTCAATTCTGCCAGCATGCATCATTTTTTGAAAGCAGCCATTTTAATTGGATTTTCCATTTATATTTTTTGGTTAACCTTTTCAGGTGACATTCTGCAATTTGTTGTCCCGCAGCTGGTTATCTATATTAAAATCGCAGCTGGATTCTTGATCATTGTGGCAGCTTTTCAATTTTATATTGCTTTTCTATCCTTAAAAAAGCAGGTTATTATTTGCGACTGCGGCCATGACCATGATCATAGTCATGATCACGATTCCGTTTTCGGCCACGAACATCATCATTTATTAAAGAATTCAATCGGTAAGAATATTCTTATATACGGTTTATTTCTGTTACCTCTATTACTTGGATTCGTATTGCCGAATAACACACTTTCTAGTTCGCTAGTTGAAAATAAAGGGATGAATCTAGGTGGGATATCCTCCAAAAATGGTGACAAAGGAGCAGTTGTTGAAGTAGACGGAAATGCAGATCCTGCCCTAAAAAAATTGTTTAAGACCAATGTGTATGACAAAGATTACGCAAAACTCGGAATGAAGTTATATAAGCAAAATGTGATTGAAATGAAGGATGAATGGTTCATTGAAAAGCTGCAATCAATGAACACCTTTGTGGATAATTTTCAAAGTAAAGAAATAAAAATAAAGGGTTTTATTTATCGTGAACCAGGACTTTCAAATAACCAATTTATTATTGCCCGAATGGGTATGACCCACTGTATTGCTGATATTTCACCATTCGGTATTATTGCTGAAGCGGATAATCCAGACCAATTTGCCAATGATTCATGGTTTATGATCACTGGAAGGATTAGCAAAACCAATTTCAATGGGCAAAATGTTATAAAAATCGAAGTAGAAAAAGCGGAGCCGGCTGTTTCTCCAAGCGTGCCATATGTATATCCTGATTGGAAATTTGGTTCCAAACTGTAGTAATATCGCAATGTAAAAGAGGTGTATTCATGTTATTAAAGATTGGAAGTCTTTTGTTAGTACTTCTAATTAAAATCTATTGTATTTACCATTTTTATCGGAACAAAGATCGGTTTTCGGGAGTAATCGGAATTATAACAGCACTAATGATTGGCATTTCATCCGCTGCGATCGGCTTTTTATTGATGTTAGCCACAAATTATCAAGTTCTAATCACAACGTTAGTTTGTCTGGTCTATACAATGGGTAACGGCTTGTTGGTTCGCCGATTATTCCCTCCGGAAAAAGGAATGAATGATATTCTTTCCGGTCTAATTGGCGCTTTAATTGGGTCAGTACTGGGGTATTCGACGTTTATTTCAAATAAACCATTTCTAGTCATTGATATTGCTTTTATCGTCATCACCTACATTGCTTTAATGTATTTTGATCGACAGCTTGCTTCAAAATCAACAGAGAATCGTTCGAAAAAAAAGAATCAGAAACAAGCTTCAAATGTATCGACTATATCACTTTCAGCCATTTTGATTGTTATCATTGTTGTACTTGGGCTAAATGTGAACCAAATAAAGGTCGGGGTTATTGGCCAGCCGCAAACTCAAACAGCCTCCATTGATGAAGAAAATGATATGCAGGTGGCGACAATCCGAGTTACCGCTTCAGGCTTTAACCCTAAAAATACAACCTTTCAAGCTCATAAAATGATAAAGGTTAATTTTGAAGCTTCGATTCCCAAAGGCTCCCAGATAAGATTAAAATCCGAAGACTTAAAGCTTAATATGAATTTAAAAAACGGAAAAAACATCCTCCTAATGGATAATCCGATAGAAGGAAAATACCAACTAACAATAGAACCGACCAATGCAACCGGAACATTTACCATTAAAAAGTGAAACATGGGGACGGTTCTCATGCATCAGATGCCTGAGAACCGTCCCCGTGTTTCGTTATGGACTTGACATGATAAAAAGGACTACTGTAAAATACAAAACGTAATGATTACGATTTGTTAAAAAGGAGGAAATGATATGCGAGTAAAAATAACCCTGCAATGTACGGAAACAGGTGATCGAAATTACATCACTACTAAAAACAAAAGAAATAATCCTGACAGGCTGGAATTGCGAAAATATTCCCCTAGATTGAAACGATATACTCTGCATAGAGAAACGAAGTAGTTTTATCGAAAGTCATCAAAACTAAGGAACATCCTGAATGTTCTATTTATTCATGTTTAAGCATAATCTTTAAATCGTAATGATTTTGATTTGAAAAGGAAGGAAGAATTCGCATGAATGATACTAAGATTCCAGTAACCGTATTAAGCGGCTATTTAGGAGCAGGTAAGACAACATTATTAAATCATATTCTTCAAAACCGCGATGGGTTAAGAGTTGCAGTCATTGTCAATGACATGAGCGAAATCAATGTAGATGCCGAATTGGTGAAACAAGGGGGCGGGCTAAATAGGGCCGAAGAAAAACTAGTTGAATTATCGAATGGGTGCATTTGCTGTACGCTAAGAGAAGATCTTTTAATAGAAGTGGAACGTTTGGTCAAGAAAGGAAATATTGACTACATTTTGATTGAATCAACAGGTATTAGTGAACCAGTACCAGTGGCGCAAACATTTTCTTACATAGATGAAGAATTGGGGATCGACCTGACAAAATACTGCAGGCTGGATACCATGGTGACGGTAGTGGATGCAAATAGGTTTTGGCATGATTTTTCTTCGGGGGATTTACTTTTGGAAAGAAGCCAGGCTTTAGGTGAAGAGGACGATCGCTCGGTTGCGGACTTATTGATTGACCAAATTGAGTTTTGTGATGTTTTACTTCTTAATAAATGCGATTTATTGGAAGAAGAACAATTAAATCAGCTGGAGGTATTTTTAAGAAAACTGCAGCCGGCAGCAAAATTTCACAGGACGGTTAAGGGGAAAATACCTGCTGCAGAGATTTTAAATACGGATTTATTTGATTTCGAAACAGCAAGTGAATCAGCCGGTTGGTTAAAAGAACTGGAAGCACCTGAGCATACGCCAGAAACGGAAGAGTATGGGATTGGGTCCTTTGTTTATAGAAGTTCGATTCCATTCCATTCTGAAAGGTTTAATCACTGGATAAAAGGAATGCCTGCAGAAATCGTAAGGGCGAAGGGAATCGTATGGTGTGCAACTAGGAATGATCTTGCTTTATTATTCTCACAAGCAGGTCCATCGGTACAAGTAGACCCTGTTTCTTATTGGGTAGCCTCCCTGCCTTCCGAGCAGCAAGCACAGTATTTTATGGGAAATCCTGATTTAAAAGATGACTGGGATGAACAATTCGGTGATCGGAAGAATGAACTTGTTCTAATAGGAATCGATATGGATAAAGATCTTGTGAAAGCCTCTTTAGATCGCTGTTTGTTGACCGAAGAGGAGATGGTACAAGATTGGAATAAAATGAAGGATCCATTTGTTTGGACCATTACAGCAGCAGGATAACAATTCTTTTAAAAAGTGCAATAAGGTCAGTTCTTTTGGTTAAAAATTGTATGCTGACAGAAATAATAAATCGTTATACCATTTAAATCGTAATAATTTCGATTTATAAACCCAAAAAAAGCTTTTAAAATACAGATAAATATCCGTGTTAAATCGTAATGATTCCTAAGTACGGATAGCAATGGAGGTAAAGGGAGAATGAAAAGGCTTATAGGTCTAGTAATAATTTTACTACTGATGGTAAGTGGCTGCTCCAAAGCAGCTTCAACTAAAAGTGAAAAACAGAGTGATGGGGCCAAAAAGCTGAAAATTGTCACTACTTTTTATCCCATCTATTATTTTGCGCAGAAGGTGGCGGGGAATTCAGCCAACGTTGAACTATTGATACCAAATGGTGTAGAGCCACATGATTGGGACCCAACTACAAAAGATATGATGAAAATTCAAGATGCTGATGTGTTTATTTATAATAGTCATTACTTTGAAACTTGGACTGAAAAAGTGCTCAAGAGCATTGATGCTTCCAAATTAAAGGTTGTCGAGGCCTCTGATGGAATCGAATTGATGGATGCACTCGAAGCAGGCGAAGAGGCAGACCATGACCATTCAGAACATTCGTCTTCTAAAGATCCGCATGTTTGGCTTTCTCCTGTGTTAGCCCAGCAAGAGGTGGATACAATAGCGAAGGCTTTAGGAGAGGTAGACCCAAACAATAAAGATCAGTATGAGAAAAATGCCGCTGATTTGAATTCTCAGCTTGCCAAATTAGACCGCGAATTTAAAGAAAACATTGATCAAGCAAAGAATAAAGAATTTGTAACCCAGCACGCTGCATTTGGATATTTGGCCAAACAATACGGTTTAACGCAAATCCCTATTGCCGGCTTATCTCCGGATGTCGAGCCTACATTAGGCAAATTGGCTGAATTAACGGATTTAACCAAGAAGAAAAATATTAAGATCATTTATTTTGAGGAACTAACCTCATCAAAAGTAGCTGATACACTAGCTAAAGAAATCGGCGCTGAAACAGCCGTATTAAATCCATTAGAAGGACTAACAAAAGAAGAACAAAAACAAGGCCTGGACTACATAGGCGTCATGAAAAAAAATCTAGAGACATTAAAATTATCAATAAAGTGAAACATAGGGACGGTTCTCTTGCATCAGGAGCATGAGAACCGTCCCTATGTTTTATGTTAAAATATTAACGAAAAATTAATACTGCTTTTTGGTCATTAACGGGTATTATTAAAAGGTAGCATTTAATTAGGAGGAAATATTTTTATGAGTGAGCACGTAATAGCTTTTATAATGGGAATCGTAGAAGGGCTAACAGAATATCTTCCCGTTTCATCAACAGGACATCTCATCTTAGCAGGTCATCTATTAGGGTTCGAGGGAGATCGGGCGAAAACATTTGAAGTTGTCATTCAATTAGGATCGATCCTAGCGATTGTGGTTTTATATTGGAGAAGATTTTTTTCACTTTTAGACTTTAAGAGTTTAAATATAAAGGACAACAACAGAACAAAACTGAATCTTCTTCACGTATTTTTAGGGGTGCTGCCTGCCGTGATTGTAGGCTTCGTCCTCCACGATTTTATAAAAAATGTACTGTTTTCTACAACAGTGGTTTTGGTTGCTTTAGTAGTCGGGGCCTTTTTATTAATTTATGCTGACAAGAAGAAAACAACGGTTACGGCACACACCATTGATCAATTATCTTATAAGCAAGCCTTATATATTGGTCTGTTTCAATGTCTAGCTGTTTGGCCAGGATTTTCACGAGCCGGCTCTACCATTTCTGGAGGATTACTAGTGGGTGCTAGCCAAAAAACAGCTGCCGAATTTTCCTTCATTCTGGCATTGCCTATTATGGTAGGAGCAACAGGATTAGACTTATTGAAAAATATGGACGCCATCACTTCAGGAGACATCACAACCTTTGTCATCGGTTTTGTAACAGCCTTTGTAGTCGCATTGCTATCCTGTATCGGATTCCTAAAACTGCTCGACAAAGTAAGGCTATCAACATTCGCCTACTACCGCATAATCCTTGCAATCGTCTTTGCGTTTATTATCCTATAAGGTAAATCATGGGGACGGTTCTCATGCATCAGATGCATGAGAGCCGTCCCTGTGTTTCGTTTATTAGCCATTTAATGCACTCCAGATTGTAGACAAAAGGCATCTGAATATGTCATTCGGGTGTCTTTTATTATGTATCTTCATCCATTGTACATAATTTCGTCTATTTACACATAACAATAATAAAGGTGAAAGGAGAGGTTGATGATGGTTCGAATACCAATCCCTGCTCAGTTTAATATTAATATTCATATTATCAAAGTGAATTCTTTTGAAAATGCCTCTGCCATAAATGTCGGTAACAATTTATTGGCTGAATGGCATAATTCTGATAAGAAAAATATGGGACTAGGACAGAATATGGGGGACGGCAGCTGTTTTGTAGGAACGAGAAGTATGGTAGACGACCGGGATCAGATCGACTCAGCTTCAACCTTTGAATCGGAATGGCTTCCCATGCCGGATATTATCCATAGAGGGGATGAGTAAGCCATGTTTTTTAAACCAATAAATGTAACTATTGACGATTTTAAGGTGAACAACTTGGACCATTTGAGTTCTATTTCCTTTGGAACAACTGTGAAAGTCGGAAGAAATGTTTGTGCTAAAAAAACACAAGGGTATGGCCAACAACATGCAGACTATTGTGTTCGAACTTTTAATTCTCATTATGTTTTAGATGATGATGTGATCGATCAATTTTCAGCAAAATTTAACAAGTAAGTCATGTTGGACAATAGATCCATATTTTTGGGGGAGGCGGACAGATGTATTTTGGACCGGTGAATATTAATCTATTATCCTTTAAAGTCAATGCCATCGACCATTCCGGAATTATTAATTTAGGTCCAAGTAAACATATTGATATATTTGTATCCTATAAGCGGAGTCAGGGCATTGGTGAACAAAATGGCGACTTATCCCCCATACTGCTGACCAATTCTAATGTCTTTGATAATGATATAAGTGATAGTCCTTCCGTTAAAAATAGTTTGTTATAAGCGAAGAAAACGCATTCCGGTGGTCGCTCATATTCGATAAAACGGAAAAAATTAAAGGAGTGGTAAAATGGTCTTTTTTACACCCTTAGCCGTAAATCTATTAGCTTTTAAAGTCAATGCCATCGATAATTCCTCCGTTATTAATATTGGTCCCGTCGCTTACGTTGACCAGTTTGTATCCTACAAACGAAACCAAGCTGTCGGAGAACAAAACGGAGACTTCTCACCAATCAACATCCCAATAAGCAGTGTCATCGACCCAGACATCGTCGACAGCACATCCGCCAAAAATAGCGTGATATAAAGCATGAAGCATGGGGACGGTTCTTCTGCTTCATGTTAGGGGGGATGCATGCAGGTATCCCCAGAATAAATAGAAACGGTCGCCAAATGGTGTTGGCGACCGTTTTATTTTTTGGTTACTTACTTTTTGCAGTTACCCTAAATCTTGACCCGTAACAACAATATATCCAATTAAGAATATATTCAATAAGACGATCACAATGGTACAGACCCATGCTGCTATTTTCACTGGCAGTTTGTTTGCAAATTCGCCCATTTTCTTTTTATCACTAGTAAATATAACTAAAGGAATGACGGCAGATGGAAGCGCCAAGCTTAAGACGACTTGACTCCATAGCAGCAATTCACCTGTTCCTTTGGATCCAGCCAGCCAGGTCACGATAAAAGCAGGTATGACCGCTAGTAAACGTGTAATCAAGCGCCGAAGCCATGGTGATATTCGCAGGTTGATAAATCCTTCCATAACAATTTGACCGCTAATCGTTCCAGTAATGGTCGCATTTTGACCGGAAGCAAGTAAGGCAACCGCAAATAAAGTACTAGCTATCCCTACTCCAAGCGTTGGACTAAGTAATTCATAGGCTGCTTCGATTTCGGTTACATCTAAATTCGTTCCATAAAAAGCGGCCGCTCCCAAAATCAAAATGGCGGAGTTAATAAGAAAAGCCACGGTTAACGAAAAGGTTGAATCAATGAGGGAGAATTTAATGGCTTCTCTTTTTCCCTCTGTTGTCCGCTTATATTGTCTACTTTGCACGATGGACGAATGCAAATATAAATTGTGCGGCATCACCGTTGCCCCTAATATGCCTAAAGAAATAAAGAGCATTTGTGGATTTGTGACAATTTCTGGTTTAGGAACAAACCCACCGAATAAAGCGGCAATTTCCGGTTTTGAAACAATGACTTCAAATGCAAATACGATAAAGATCGTAACCATTAAAACAATGACAATCGATTCAATAATACGGAAGCTTTTCTTTTGCAAATAAAGTAATAAAAGCACATCTAATGTTGTTATGGCAATACCTAATAATAAGGGAATACCAAATAATAAATTTAAAGCAATGGCTGAACCAATTACCTCAGCTAAATCTGTGGCAATAATGGCTAATTCTGTTAATATCCAAAGAACGAAGGCTGTTTTCTTCCCAGTTGCATCCCTAGTGGCCTGGGCAAGATCCCTTCCTGTGACGATTCCAAGTTTTGATGATAATGCTTGTAGCAGCATAGCAATTAAATTGGATAGTAAAATGACAATCAACAGCGTGTAACCAAAACGGGCTCCGCCTGCAATGGAAGTTGCCCAGTTTCCTGGGTCTACATAGCCAACTGCCACTAATGAGCCAGGGCCCATAAAGGCTAATAGCTTACGCCAAAAACCTCCTTTACTTGGAACACTTACTGTATTATTTACCTCTTCTAAGCTTATATTAGAGCTTTGCTTTAACCTTCCATGCTCTTCCCCCACATATTCTGGTTGATTATTCATCAAATATCCCCCCCTTAAATATGCGCTAAGTTAAATAATTTTCCTGAGGGCAATTTTTTGATTAAAAGGCCACTAAATAATTTATGTAATTATTTTACTGCAGTTTTTTGTCCTTGTAAACATTTTTTGCACACGTGCAACTTTTTGGGATTGGATAAACTTTCGATAAAATTTTCTGTTGCCAGACCTCCAAGTGGTTCTAGGTACTTTCCAGGTGTCGATAACGGCTTGTAGCAGACAAAATAAACGGGGACTGTTCTCATGCATCAAAGGCATGAGAACCGTCCCCATGTGTCTTTTGTTCTATTTATCAATATGATTCGTATGATTTAATAAAACAAACGAATTGGAGGAGGATTGATGAGAGCTATTGTATACACAAAGTACGGTCCCCCTGATGTTCTTCAACTGAAAGAGGTTGAAAAGCCTATTCCAAAAGAAAATGAAATTTTGGTAAAAGTAAAAGCGACAACCGTAACAGTGGCGGATATTCGTGCACGGGGTTTTATCGTTCCTCCCGCTTTTTGGCTGCCTGCCCGAATAGCCCTTGGTTTCAAGCAACCGAAAAAAGAGATATTAGGGATGGAGTTAACTGGAGTAGTGGAGTCCGTTGGGAAAGATGTCAAAAGGTTTAAGGAAGGCGACGAGGTTTTTGCCGCATCCTTGGCGAGTTTTGGCGCTTATGCCGAATATAAGTGTCTGCCGGAAGATGGCCCTGTATCTATTAAACCTTCCAATTTAACCTTTGCAGAAGCCGCCGCCATACCACTTGGAGCACGTACAGCCTTGTTTTTTCTTAAAAAAGCAAATATACAGAGCGGCCAAAAGGTTCTAGTTTATGGTGCTTCTGGTAGTGTAGGAAGTTATGCCGTTCAACTTGCCAAGTATTTCGGAGCAGCCGTTACAGGGGTATGCAGCACCGCAAATTTAGAGTTGGTTAAATCTCTGGGAGCTGACCAGGTCATTGATTATACGGCGGGGGATTTTTCGAGGATAGGCGAGACCTATGATGTGATATTTGAAGCGGTCAACAAGAGCTCTTTTTCAGATTGTATGAAATTGTTAAAAAGGGATGGAACCTATATCAATGTCACTGACCCACTGCCAAGTGGTCGAATGCTTTGGACTCAATTGACGAGCCGTAAGAAATTATTATTGAGTAGAAATTCCCCTGAAACTCCTGAAGCATTAGACTTCCTTAAAGAACTTGTGGAGATGGGAAAGTTAAAAGTGGCCATTGATAGATATTATGAGTTTGAAGAGATCGTTGAGGCGCATAGGTATGTTGAGAAAGGACACAAGAAGGGAAATGTCGTCATAAATGTGGATCCTACCATTAAGGAATAATATATTTCCATTTTTTACAACTCAACAGACTAGAGGCGTGCTATACACTTTGTAAAAGGTTTTACAGGAGGATTTTAGATGGAGCACGAGTTGAAAGAGGTTATTAAGAAGTGTGATCTTGCCATTAAGCAAGAGGATTTTGATACACTGATGAATTACTATACAAACAACGCCAATTTAGTTGTGAAACCTGGAACTATTGCACGAGGGAAAGAGGAAATCAAAAAAGCTTTTATAGCGATAGCAAAATACTTCAATAACACCCTTGTGCCAACACAGGGAGAAATGATTTTTTTAGAAGCCGGAGACACAGCCTTGTTTATTTCCCAAACTCTGCTTGACGCTGATAAAAATGATAATGACTATTCAATGGAAAGACGGGCAACCTATGTGTTTAGGAAAAATTCACAAGGGAAATGGCTTTGTGCGATCGATAACTCGTATGGTACGGAATTAATTAATAAATAAAGAAGGAACGGTAAATCTAAAAAAACTCCCCTGCAATGCAGGAGTTAAGAATTTATTAAGAATAATGAGCTACTATTAAGACAGTCTTTTTCAAGACCCCCCTTTTATATTATATCTGGAAGCCCTCGAGGATTGTTTCGAATAGTCTTGAGGGCTGCTTTTTTTTAAAAATCGAAAGGTTTCCAAACAGCAATTTTATAAATATGGAAAAAGCGGACGCCATCTGCCATACGTTCAAGTGTCCGTCTGCGTGGGCTATCCGCCTTATTTGTTAACGATTTTTTTCAATAAAGTTTACGACATCTCCGACAGTTTGCAACGTCGGCGCCACTTTATCACTAATTTCAATGGCAAATTCGTCTTCAATTTCCATCGTCAGGTCCACCATATCAAGTGAATCAGCTTCGAAGTCATCCTTGAATGATGCATCAAGTCTGACCTCCTCCATTTTAACCCCCAGTTGATCTGCAATAATCGGCTTTAACTTTTCAAATGTGGTCATTGCGGCATCTCCTTCCTCACGTTTCATACCCACCATTATAACAACCTGATTCCGAACGTAAAACATAAAAGTATTTCCAATATTCGGCGAACATTTAACCAAATAGAATCGTTTTTACTCTCAGTTAGGGCACTAAACAGTTCGGAGTAATCCTCATTTATAAGGGGGCATCTTATCAGAAGATTTGCTGTGAGTATAGCCTCTATGTAGAGGAATTTTGACTCATCGATTATAAAACCTGCTTTGGAAACTACCATAACGAGTAAATCACGGGGACGGTTCTCGTATATCTGATGCATGAGAACCGTCCCCGTGCGTCATTTTTTCTCTTTTCCCCCGTATCTTTTTATAAAAATTAATCGTTATATAAGTTAAGAAAGTTAATCGAAATGGGGGAGAAGGATGAAGGTTCTTGTATTAGGCGGGACTCGTTTTTTAGGAAGGGCGTTGGTGGAGGAAGGATTGAAAAGAGGCCACGAAATCACCTTATTTAATCGTGGAACCAATAAAGATGCATTTCCTGAGTTGGAGCAGCTTGTCGGTGATAGGGATGGTGATGTATCCCTTTTGAAAAACCGTAAGTGGGATGTGGTGATGGATACATGCGGGTTTACTCCAGGGCAGATTAAAAAAATTGCGGAGGCACTTGGGGAACAAATCGAACATTATACGTATATTTCAAGTATCTCTGTTTATAGAGATTGGATTCCGCTCCATATTGCCGAAGACTACCACCTACAAACTTTGTCCCTGGATCAATTGAGAGCTGTTGAGGAAGGAAGCACTTCCCCTTATGAGCATTACGGAGCGTTGAAGGTTCTCTGTGAGGCGGAAGCAGAAAAGCACTGGCCGGGGCGTGTGTTGAATATACGAGCAGGGCAGCTTGTCGGACCGTTTGACTACACGGACCGTCTTCCGTACTGGGTCCAGCGTGTGGCTCAAGGCGGAAAAGTATTGGTACCCGGGCGTCCGGACCGTCTTGTTCAACTGATTGATATCAAAGATATCGCCAAATGGGTGTTTGATATGGCGGAAAACAGAAAGGCAGGAACGTTTAATGTGACAGGTCCAAACGAAAAATTGACGATGGAAGAACTGTTGGATACCTGTAAAGCTGCCGCTAATAGCGAGTGTGAATGGGTATGGGCAGATGAACAATTTTTGCTGGAGCGTAATGTGCAGCCATGGACGGAAATGCCGCTGTGGGTACCTGAACACTTCCCGCTGGAGGGAGAAACAGAACCTTGGAAAGGCTCTTTTTCTATCAATATCGAAAAAGCAGTAAACGAGGGCCTTACCTTCCGAGCTCTGGAAGAGACGATTAAAGAGGTTTATGAATGGTTGCAGGCGCACAAGGCTGCCAACTTAAAAGCAGGAATTTCACTAGATAGAGAGCAGGAACTATTAGAGGCGTGGGCTGAAAAATGATACGTAGGGACGGTTCTCGTGCATCTGATGCATGAGAACCGTCCCCGTGCATCAAAGCAGCCATTCACCCTGGGCGATTTTTTCAACCTTTCCTCCAACAGAAATGTTGATTTCGCCGTTTTGCTCATCCGCCTTTAAAAACAATAAAGAGGGTCTGTCCATTTCATATCCCTGTTCGACCCGTATATTGATTTCGCTTGTTTGGAAAAATCGGTATTTTACCAGGTAGGCAGCCAAGCATCCATTTGCACTGCCCGTAGCAGCATCTTCCGGCGCCCCAAAATAATCTGCAAAGTCACGAACATTTACCTGATTTTCTGGATGATACGTTTCAGGAGCAAATACCATAATCGCTTTTGCCTCCGTATTCTCAATCAACTCATAATATTTTTCTAAATTAATCTTTACTCTTTTGACAGCGTCCAGATTTTTTAAAGGGACAAGAATGACAGGAAGCCCAGTGGAAACCTCTTGGATGGGGAATCGCTCATCAATCGCATCCTTCTCAATCTGTAAGACACCACAAACTGGGTCGGTCTCTAATATCTTTCCGAAGACAGGTTTATTTTGTTTCATCGAAATAAGGCCTTCGTTTGCAACAAACGAGACGGGAATCGGGCCAGCCTTATAATTTAGCGTAAGCGATTCTGCAGGTTCCTTTAATAGCTCATGTTGGATAACATAGGCAGTTCCCAGCGTCGGATGACCGGCAAAAGGCACCTCTTCATTGGGGGTGAAGATGCGAACATCGTAGCCACCGTCTTTTGTTTGGTCAGATAGAATAAAAGTAGACTCCGAATAATTCATTTCCTTCGCGATTTGCTGCATTTCCCGGTCTGAAAGATGTCCCGCATTTTTGAAAACAGCAAGCTGGTTTCCTGTATATTTCCCCTGTGAAAAAACATCCACGATTGAAAAATTTATTTTGTCCATAGAAATCTCCTATTCTATTAAAATTGAATCATGGGGACGGTTCTCGTGCATCTGATGCACGAGAACCGTCCCCATGTGTCATCCACGAAATTTTTCCATAAACCGTTCTGGGTGATCAATCGCTTTGAAACCGAATTGGCTATACAGGGTGTGGGCATCATTTGTGACTAACATAAACCTGCGGACGTTTTGCAGGTCTGGGTGGTTGGTGATCACTTCCATTAACCATTTGGACAAACCTAATTTCCGGTATTCAGGCACAATGAACACATCTGCAAGATACGCAAATATCGTTAAATCTGATACGACCCTTGCAAAGCCAACCTGCTCTACATCGCCTTTGCTGACATCCCCTTTATAGACGCCAAAACATAAGGTTGTATTGTCAATGGACTTTTTTATAGTTTCCTTTGGCCTGCCCAATGCCCAGTATGCTTCTTCGCTTAAAAATTTGTGAATGGCATCAATATCTAAATAGTCTTTATTAGTAGATATAGAAAATCCGTTTTTTATCCATGTATTCATTGGTGTACCTCCTTCATTTTTCAAAAAGGTAGAAACGCATTGGAAAAAGATGTCTCTTAAATAAATTTTAACATAGGATGTCTTTTTCTGTGAGATTACTGATTGGGACAAATATCGTAGGAATGAATAACATTTTTATAGGTGATGCCCATTTTTGAGAGAACAAGTTGATAGGTCAATGACTAAAGAATATGATGATGTAGGTCTTTAAAGAAAGGAGTGCATTTTATGTATCCTAATTCTATAACTCAGTATAATAGCAATCCATATGCTCATGAAATTCATGTGTATTCAACTCCATTTCCAGAGGAGTATTATTACCAAATGAACCCTTATGAAAGACAATTTGGCCCACCAATGGGACCACCATCAGGGGCACCTGGCTTTTCACCACCATTTGCCCCACCCGGTCAAGGTCCAGGAGCGGGACCGCCTACGGCCCCACCGGGTCAAGGCCCAGGAGCAGGACCGCCCATGGGACCACCAGGGCAAGTCCCGCAAGTTGGACCGCCAGCGTCACCACCGCCATCCTTTGTTCCCACACAGACACAACAGCAAGTTGAAGCATTTGCAGTTGATCCAGGCGGTATTAGAAGATGTTTGTTCAGATACACCTATATATGGCTAAGAGGTTTTGAGCAATTTTGGTTCTATCCAATATTTGTCGGACGTAACTCAGTCGCAGGGTACAGATGGACTGGATTTAGATGGATGTATTTCGGAATAAACCTACGGCAAATTCAATCGTTTACTTGCGTTTAGACACATGGGGACGGTTCTCATGCATCAGAAGCATGAGAACCGTCCCGGTGCATCAATAAAAACGGAGCAGTGCAAATGACTCCTAGCATGTAAAGAATAACTGCAATATATGCAGGTAATAAGTGGACAAAATCGGTATAGCCAATAATAAAATGAGTGATCAACCCGGATAAAAAGGCGGGGATGGCCCCGATGGTGAAGGTCCACCAGACCCAGCGTTCCCCTTCGCGAATTCCCCACAGGGCAAGCATCAATACAAGCAGTCCCACACTTAGCAGGGCACTGCCAAACCCAGCCCGGTCATGGGCGATAACAGGGATTAACCGTTCATTAAATTCATTCAGCAAATCTGGCGTAAGGCATATATATTCAAGATCAGTCGGCACAAAGACACTGGATGCGCCGATTACGGAGATGACCAATCCACCAACCGTTAAAGCAAACCCTAATATGATAAAGGAAAGCTGCCCGATTAAGCTCCACCTCCAGTCTCGATGATTGAAAAGGTTGGTGCTGGATGGCGCTTCTTTGGCATTTCTTGATTTTATATATCCCAAAATAAATAACGGCAATAAAATCAGCCAAAACAATCCATGAAGCCAATCGAAATACCCGTAGCCGATAAATAGAAAAATTCCAAGGAAACCAATAATCCCCGCAATATTCACAGCTTTTCTGGCCCAATGCAGGCCGTTTCTTATGCCATGCCTCGCCAGCTGCATGTAGATGATTCCGCCCGATATCATGGTCCCGGAAAGAGTCATCCGGTCGTGCGCCATGAAGTATAAAATGGCAGGATTGAAATTTAAAATGTCGCTTCTCATGATGCCTAAAAAGCCTTCATCATATGGAAGGATAATTGCTGTCATACTGAAAAATAGGGCAATGAACCCTGCAATGGTAATGGCCAAACCAAATAGCCAATACCAAAGCCATCCATGAATCTGCACTGATTCTTTCGGTAACGTGTGGGAGTACACTTCATTAATCCGCTTAGGGAGACCGGGTCCAGCAAATACATATTCATAGCCTAACATGACAAGGGAAGCACCGTTTTCCAATAATGTAACCGCATCTGCCGGCTCGCGGATCCCGCCTGAGGTGATAATCGGCACGTTGTCACCAACTGTTTTCCTTATAGCAGCAAGTGCATCAAGTGAAGGAAAACCTTCAAGTAGTATTCCGCTAGGTTGGTAGTATGTTAGTTTTTCGATTTGTTCCGCTGAACAAGACAGTATAACGGGTTTATTAAATTTTTTTTGAAAAAGTTCATATTGGTTGGCTGATTCAAACGTATGGCAGTTGATAATAAAGGCATTGCTATAAGGGAGGAGTTCTTCGCATATCTGCTCTATCTCTGTAGAGTTCCCATCAGCTCTTATAAAAAAAGGTACCTTCTTTTTCTTAACAGAGTGTAGCTGCTTCTTAACTGTAGTTAACATTATCGATAAGTCAGGATTTCTCGATATTTGTTTCTGTTTTAGGTCAATATGAAGTTCTTCTGAACTTGCTGAACCCTGTATCGAAACCGGGCCAATCTCAATGAAGCCAAAGCCAAGGTTCTGAAAAGCCTTCAGTCCCGATAATTGGGGATCGATTTGGCCGCTTAGACCAACAGGCGAAGCAATTTGAACACCGAACAATGTTTTCTCCAGTTTTTTTGAAGTGGCCATGTGGCCAAGAAATTCTATCAATGCTTCACCTATTCTTGAGGACGATAACAGGCTCATTCCGCGGTGAATAAACTCCCGGCTGAACGACGGCGGAAGTTTTTGAAGAATCGGCTTGAAGATGGTGTGATACGACCAATCTGGCATGGTGGAGTTTCCTCCTTTCAAGCAGTAAGTTATTACCTAAATTTTACTATATTTCCAGGGGTTTGAGGTTGGGTTTAATGATAATTTAGCTTTTTTGGGGAAAAGAAAAAAAGCAAATGGCCCAGTCGACTGAGCCATTTGCTTTTACAAAAAAAAGACTGTAAAGTTTGAGGTCAAATTTCATTTAAGGATAGCTTTTTCTACGTTATCACAAGGGAAGACAGAAACAGTAAAGTATCGGCTCCACCTACGCCAAATACCGTGATGGCCACGCATGCCATCCCCTCTACTGAATACTATAACGGTCCGATGTTAATAAACAGTGTTATAGATGTTAGCAAATTGTTAAACCTGCATTAAAAAAATATGAACAGAATTCGTTTTCCTACAGCCTATTGAGAACCATCGGAATAAAATCCGCATAGCTCTCAATATGAAAATCCGCTTCAATGTTTCGATTCTGAAAGGCGACAGTTTTGATCTGTAACTCTCTTGCAGGAATTAAATCCAGTTCCCGGTCTCCAACTACCAAATCAATGTGATGGCTTTTAAGGACATATTCATATGACGAGCGATGAGGTTTTCTAGTAAAGCCCTGTTCTTCAACGGAAACAATGTCCTTAAAGTATTTTAATAAATGAAATTTCTCCAGTAGATAAATGGTGGATTCCTTATCGCGGTGAGTCACAATTACATTGTTCTCAACAGCTGCTAAAGCATCCTCAACGCCATCAAATGGCCTGCTGATCCTTTTGGAAAAATAATTAAAAGACGTTTGGTACTCACCCCTCCGGCTCTCATCAATTCCATAATGTTTAAAGGCCGTTTTAGAATCCTTTTTTAGCCATTTTAATACCTCACCGCGGTCAAGTTCCTGCTGGGCCAACTGAACAAATCCTTCGACCAGTGCTGGATAGGTGTCAAAAAGCGTTCCGTCGAAATCCCACAAAATGTTAATAATGATCCCTCTTTCTAATCACTGTCTCTACAGAGAGTACCATATGACCCTTTAAAGTGGAACAAAAGGGTCATTACAATACTCTATTAACGTTTTTTCATTATTTTCCTCTTTATGGTGTTGGAATATTCCAAGTTCATAGTAAAGGCAATATTAAACTTCCAGGTATAATTATTTTGATATATTCGAATTTTTCTAATAGAATAATGGTATATGTTTGCGCTTACAATCCTAAGTTTTGTAATTAGCGGGCAAATAATAGGCAAGTCACAATTTCCTTTTTTAATGAAATGTTCACTTTATTATCAAACAGGATGTGATGGCATGAGCGTTAGAATTTCAGCAGAAAATTATAGCCAAGAGGCCGTTATAGAAGACCGCAAGATTATCACATCTGCGTCTGTCTTTGGGATCCTTAGGAAGCAGCTTGCAAAAAATATTGGCATTAAACGGATTAAGGGATTCTTGTTTCATTATGGCTGGGAAATGGGTGTCAAAGTGGCGAAAGAAGCCCTCGAATCCGGATCATCGTTGGAATATCTCATTAAACATGGACCGATTATTCATATCCAAAATGGCCATATTAGCGGGATTAAACATGATTGCACCTATGAATTAGATAAAAATAAGAGAATCAAGAATTTTTATTCCTATGGAACTTGGTACGATTCCTATGAGGCTGTCGAGCATCTAAAAGGAATCGGAAAGTCAAATGGTCCCGTGTGTCATACACTGATTGGTTTTGCGAGCGGTTTTATGTCAACGATATTTGGGGAGACACTTTTGGCGAGAGAGACCACATGTGTAGGTAAGGGAGATTCAGAGTGCCGCTGGGTGATAAAGCCAAAGAAAGAATGGGAACAGGAACTTCAGGAAGAGGATGCACTCGATTTTTACAATGAAACCCCAATTGTAAAAGAACTTGAGTTGACCTATGATCAATTGCTTGACCAGAAAAATATCGTCACCCGTTTAGCCCATTTCCAAAATCAGTTAACTGAAGAAATTATCAACGGCACTGACTTGCAAACCATTGCCGACATGGTCTATGAGACGGTAAAAATCCCGATTATTGTTGAAGATGCAGTCCATAGCACGATTACCTATTCAGGCTTGGAACAAGAACAACATTTACTTTTAAAAACTGATATGGAAAATTACCTTCAAAAAACACAATTTCACACAAACCCGTTATTGCCTTTTAGAAAAAAAATCATTAAAACATCCATTCAAGAACGTCTGATTACGCCGATTCTATTACAAAAAGAAGTCATCGGTTATTGTTCCTTTCTCTATGAAGATATCAACAATCATTATCAAGAAGAAGATTATTTGTTTTTAGACCGGTTTGCCAATGCATCCTCACTGATTCTCTTAAATGAAAAAACGAAGTTTGAGACATTTGAAAGAATGAAAGGCAGTTTCCTCGAACAAATCCTGGAGGGGAGACTTCCTGCCAGTGAGATGATCAAGCGGGGGAAATATACTGGTGTAAACCTCGAGAAACACTATTATATAGCCGTAATGGAATATGGGAAAACGCAAGGCTCGATTGAAGATGACTTTCTTTTAGAGGAACAAATTTTCGAATCGACATTCCGTTATTTTAAAAATAAAAAGCAAAATATCTTGGCTGGACACCGGGACGGCAGCATGGTTTTACTAATCACAACGGAGACCCTCCAAAACAAGACAATCGATGACGTCATGCAACAATACTTCAATTATATGAATCAGAAATTTCCCCAAGGTCATTTTAAACTGGGCATCAGCCGCCGAGGAGAGGATATTGGCCAAGCGTCCAGATGTTATGAGGAAGCGGCTATAGCTATAAGACTAGCAGTTAAGAAGAAGATTGTGCAGTTCCAGTCATTAGGGATCGTAGGGGTGCTGATTAACTCAAAGAATATCAGCGGGATCAAAATGATTGCCGAGCAGGAGCTTGGTCCGCTTTATCGTTTTGAGGACCCTAAAATGCTGGAACTACTGAAAACATTGTATAGCTTTCTGCTGAACGGAGGTAAGCTTGAGCAAACAATGCAAGACCTGGCCTTGTCGATGAGCGGTCTCCGGCATCGTATCAGCCGAATTGAAAACTTGCTAGAAAAGGATATTAGAGAACCCCATGAAATGCATCAACTGCTTCTAATCATAAAGTCATTAATCGCAATAGGGGAAATTACATTTGACTAAAATGCCATCCGGCTCAATGCCGGATGGTTTTTTTACGTTCTAATTTTAGGCTGTTTCCTATTAGATTGTCGCTTCACCGCTTTAAAAAGGAACGAATAGTTTTATTGCTTTGTACGGGTGCCCATAGTCATGAGGAATCAGGCGGTGCGGTAACCAATAAGGGGAATGGGTGCCCGAAGCGAAGCAAAACCCGTCGGTACGGTAATCAATAAAGGGAATGGATGCCCCAAGCGAAGCAAAACCCGTCGGTACGGTAACCAATAAGGGGTATGGGTGACCAAAGCGAAGCAAAACCCGTCGGTGCGGTAACCCATAAGGGGAATGGATGCCCGAAGCGAAGCAAAGTCCGTTGGTGCGGTAACCAATAAGGGGAATGGATGCCCGAAGCGAAGCAAAACCCGTCGGTACGGTAACCAATAAGGGGAATGGATGCCCGAAGCGAAGCAAAGTCCGTTGGTGCGGTAACCCATAAGGGGAATGGATGCCCGAAGCGAAGCAAAACCCGTCGGTACGGTAACCAATAAGGGGAATGGATGCCCGAAGCGAAGCAATACCCGTCGGTACGGTAATCAATAAAGGGAATGGATGCCCCAAGCGAAGAAAAATCTGTCAGTCGGGTAACCAATAAAGGGGTTGGGTGACCATAGCCAAGGTCAGTACGGTAAAAATTCCATGCTCTGTTTTACTCAAATTGCTGCCTTATCGCTAATGAACAATTTTTGTCTATTTAAATCAAAAACATGAGCAATTGTTGTTCTAGTCGGAATATTTGAAATTGTATTAAACTTTATTTATAAGTTGCCAATAGTAAAAACTTTGTCGAATTACAAATGTAAGCGATGCCAAATTTTATTTACCAACGGACACGGTCCATAATTAAATTTTTAAAAAAATATAAAGGGGTGTAGAAAAATGGCAAGTCAATTATTAAAAGGAGAATCCCTTACTGTGGAGGATTTACTAGCTGGCGCGGAACGAATCGGCCAACTAGCTGAACAGGAGGCAGCCGAAGCGGAGAAAAACGCCACCATTTCGCAAAACGTGGTGGACCTGATGAAAGAAACACAAATTGCACGGATGATGCTTCCAAAAAAATACGGCGGCCCACAGGCAGATTTGAAAACGTTCGCAAAAGTTGTCCGTAAGGTGGCCAACTATAATATTTCTGCCGCATGGCTGACGTATCTGTACCCGCTTCACAACATGCTGCCGGCATTTCTTCCTGAAAAAAGCGCAGACGAAATCATCAATTCGGGCGGATTAATTGCCGATATCTTTGCGGCACTAGGAAAAGCAGAACGAGACGGTGACGGTTACCGGATCAGCGGTAAGTGGAGCTTTGTCAGCGGGATTAACTATAGTGACTGGGTCGGTGTCGGGGTCATGATTCAGTTCCCAGAGACGGAAAAACCAGTCTACTGCCTGCCAATGTTAAAAACATCTGAAGTAGAAATTGTCCAGAACTGGGATACATTCGGACTCAGAGGTTCGGGCAGCAACCAAATCATTGCCGATAATGTATATGTGCCAATGGAGCGCATCTTAAGGCTGGATCAGGCCGAGCAGAATAGGAGACCGCCTTTAGATGACTATGATACAGAATATCCTTTCTATCATATTCCATTCTTCCCATCCTTCTATATTGGATTTGGTTACATGGCACTTGGCGGAGCAGAGCGGATGCTGAAGGAGTTTAAGACCTTGACGGAAAAACGCGTCCGCTTAATGGATGGTGTAAGGGAAAGTGAGTCACCAAGAAGCCAGCGGGTACTTGCTGAAATGACAACTGATTTCCATGTTGCTGAAAGCTTAATGGATAAATATATTAATCTGCTTGTCAATTATGAAAAAGACGGCTGCCAAACACCGCCTTCAGAATTCTTCGCGATTCGTACGAAAGCCATTAAGCTATGTGTCGATATTGCCGTTAGATCATTGCTGACACTTGGCGGTGGCGCATTGTATAAAGGCGGCCCAATGGAATTGTTCTTGCGGGATATCATGGCTGTTGCTACACATAAAACTTCACTTTACGAAGATGCTGTCGCTGCGTACGGCAAAGACCTGTTTGGTTTTGAAAGCGGCGTAAGGGGATAATTTTTCTAGGACATTTAAAAGGAGGATTTTAAAATGGATGATCGTCAATTTCGTACAGCAATGGGCAAGTTTGCAACAGGGGTGACCGTGATTGCAACAGAGGTAGAAGGAGATACTCACGGAATGACAGCAAATGCGTTCATGTCTGTATCGCTAGATCCAAAGCTCGTCGTTGTTTCCATCGGAGAAAAAGCAAAAATCTTGAGCAAAATCAAGGAAAGCAAGATTTTTACCGTTAATATCCTAGCAGCCGATCAGCAGGAGCTATCCATGATTTTTGCCGGACAGTTAAAAGAGCATAAGGAAGTTGCCTTTGGACGCCTTGATGGAAAGCCAGTATTGGACGGGGCTGTGGCACAGGTGGCCTGCGAGGTTTCTGCAGAACATGTGGAAGGCGACCACACCTTGTTTATTGGCAGAGTAACTGATATTCACCTTGAAGACAAAGAGCCGTTGATATTCTACAGCGGCAAGTACCGTTCATTAGTGGCTGAACAGCCAGTAACCATCTAGAAACCTTGAGAGGAGACCATTTATGGAAACAATTCATTTGAATGAGCGTAATTTGGCAGAATGGCAGAAAAAGGCGAGTCCGAACGTTATGGCACTTGGCTGTTTCGATGGTCTCCATCAAGGCCATTGTGCAGTGATTAATGCTGCCTATCAAAAGGCGAAAGAACAACAAGTGCGGCTTTCCGTCATGAGCTTCTTTCCCCATCCAAAAACAGTGATTTCAAAGGGAAAAGTTCATGTGCATTATCTAATGCCGCTTTCGGAAAAACAGGCAATGCTTCAGGAAATGGGCGTCGATACTTTTTATATAGTGGAATTTAGTGAAGAGTTCGCGGGGCTTTCACCGGAGAAGTTTGTATCGGAATATTTGAATGGTCTTCAGATTATTCATGCCGTGGCCGGATTTGATTTTTCCTATGGCTCCCGCGGTGCCGGCAATTTGGATCGTTTGAAACAAGACTCCGGCGGCCGGATTGACGTTACGAAGGTAGCAAAAGTAGAGCTGCGGGGCGAAAAAATCAGTTCGACCTGCATTCGGGAGCGGCTGTTAGGCGGCCGGGTGGCAGAACTTCCAGAGTTTCTTGGCCGATTCTATGAAACACAGTGTGAATGGAATGGAGCGGCCTTCACGGTGCAAACGCATTACACCCTCCCGTGTCCCGGCTGCTATCAGGTCGTATTAAAAAATAACAGCGGTACGGTCCATCGGGAAGTGACCGTCATGGCTGATGGAACAACAATCAAACCTACAGATGAGATTCCTTTATTTTTCAAAGGAAAGCTTTCGATTGTCTGGCAGCAGGAAATCACACAATCTAGGAAATTACGAATTTCTTAAAAATAATGAAACGAAAAGGAGCGGAAGCAAATGGCTAAAATTGTTGCAGGTGTCGCGATGTCGCATAGCCCGATGATTATGACCAATGAAGCAGGAGGCGGCGAGAAAGGGCAGCGTTTCATCAATACGGCAGCCGAAATGAGAAAGTACCTCGAACAATCTGGTGCAGATGTGATTGTCTTAATATCTGACGACCATTTTAACAGTTATTTCTATGACCATATGCCATCCTTTACGATTGGGATCGGCGAATGTGAAGGCTGGGGAGACTGGCAGATTCCTAAGTACCAAATACCGGTTCAGCAGGAATTAGCGAAGCACATTCTTCACACTAGCCTAGAAAACAACGTTGATTTCGCGTTTACCTTAAAAATGAAGGTCGACCACGGGCATACGCAAGGAATTTATTTCTTAAATCCGGATTTGCAAATTCCAGTTGTTCCGATTGCGGTCAATACGTCAGCACCGCCGCTGCCAACGATGGACCGCTGTTTCCAAATCGGCGAAGTTGTCCGCAAAGCGATTGAGTCATGGGATCAGGATTTGAAGGTGGCGATTGTCGCATCAGGCGGTTTATCGCACTGGGTGCCAATTCCGAAAATCGAGAGCGAAAAGCCGGAAGATCAATTCCTGGTGAATGTTTTAAAAAATGGGCGCCAGGAAATTGACCAGCTTGACCAGTATTTAAAGCTGCGGGAAACCAATGTAACTAAACTTAAATCAGGTCCTGTTAACGAACAGGTTGACCGCGAATTTTTACGACTGGTGACCGAAAAGGACTACTCCACATTAAGAAACTGGAGTGCTGCTTTTATCGAGGAGAACTTAGGCAACGGCGGTCAGGAAATCCACAACTGGCTTGTGCTGCTTGGTGTGCTGCAGAACTTTGATGCAAGTGTGGCCTGCTATGAGCCAATTCCAGAATGGGTAACAGGGATGGCGATTGTTCAATTCAGCCAGCCGGTTGACCAGAAACAACCTGACACATCAGGCCAGCAAGAAGTCGGAGTTTAATAGCTATAGTTATCATGCCAATTTACTACAAAAGGGGAAATTGAAATGACAATCTGGACAGAATTAGCAGATTTAGAATATAAGCTCTATTATGTAGACGCTAATGGAATTAAAACAAGAGTGCTGGAATCCGGAAATGGGGAGCCGTTGATTCTCCTGCATGGCACCGGCGGTCATATCGAGGCCTATGCACGAAATATCAGAGGCTTACGAGAAAACTTCCGTGTCATTGTCATTGATATGGTAGGACACGGTTACACTGCGAAGCCAGACCGCCAATACGGGATTGATTTTTACAGCGAGCATTTATTAGGCGTGATTCAAGCATTAGGCTTATCAGAAGTATATCTTTCAGGGGAGTCGTTAGGCGGCTGGGTGGCAGCCTGGTTTGCGGCTGAGCATCCGGAATATGTGAAGGCGATGGTACTGAACACGCCAGGCAACGTCAACAACAAGCCTGAAGTCATGCAGCGGTTGAAGGATTCTACGTTAAAAGCAGTTCTAGAAGCAAACTATGAAAATGTGAAAACGAGACTTGAGTGGTTAATGTACGATAAAAGCCAAGTAACTGAGGAACTAATCGAGTCCCGGTACAAAATTTATACACAGCCTAGTTATCAAGAAGCGGTTCATCATATCGTCTGCCTGCAGGATATCGAGGTAAGGAAGCTATACAGCTGGGATCCGTCATGGTGCGGGAAAATCAATGTACCGACATTGCTGGCCTGGACAGATCACGACCCAACTTCAACTGTTGAGGAAGCTAAACCAATCCAGGATATGATTCCAAACAGTGAATTGGTTGTCATCAAAGATGCAGGACACTGGCCGCAATGGGAGAAACCTGAAGAGTTTAACGCTGTTTTAACAGACTTTTTATTAAAAAACAACAATGAAGCAGCCAAGCAGGAAGACTCGGCGGTAGCAGCAAAATAATCTGACAACATTTGAGAGCACTATTGAGTTGATTCATAGTTTCACAGGATTTTGAATCTAACAAATAGTGCTCTATTTTTTATAAAAGGGGTTTTTTCAATGAGCAATCAAGTCATTCATCGTGTTCAGTATGTATACGAGCAGTTAAAGCAGGCAGAAGAGTCCAAGAAATCCATTGCACCACTAACTGAATTGTATCCCGATTTGACGATTGATGAGGCCTATCAAGTCCAGTTGCAAATGATTGGCGAGAAGGTCCAAGCAGGGCAGAAAATCGTCGGAAAGAAGATTGGCTTAACCTCTGTTGCCATGCAGCAGCTTCTGGGTGTCGATCAGCCGGATTACGGCCATTTGCTGGATACAATGGAAGTAAGCAATCAAGGGACCATCACGTTAAATGATTTGTTCCAGCCAAAAGTGGAAGGTGAGATTGCTTTTATCCTGAACAAGGATTTAACAGGACCAAATGTTACGGTAGAGGATGTTCTGGCAGCGACAGCGTACATCGCTCCTGCTTTGGAGATTGTCGACAGCCGGATTACCGATTGGAAGATTACCTTGGCGGACACGGTTGCCGATAACGCGTCGAGCGGGTTGTTTGTGATTGGCGATGATCGCTATGCCTTATCGGATATTGACCTGCGGTCGATTGAAATGAATCTATTTAAAAATGGCGAGCTGGTCAATACAGGATATGGCTCGGACGTATTGGGCCATCCCGCCGAATGTGTCGCCTGGCTGGCCAATAAATTATCCGAGTACAATGTCGTTTTGAAAGCGGGAGAAGTCATTTTATCTGGTGCACTATCCGCAGCTGTTGTGGCCGAAAAAGGGGATCGGTTCACGGCTGGATTTTCGCATATCGGGAAAGTAGAAGTTTCATTTAAGTAAAAAGGGGAAAGGACCTTTCCATTTGAGGGGGTGGAAGGGTCCTTGTAAAGCACTTTAATATGGGAGAAATTTAAGGAGGTCCGTATATGGAGCAAAAGAAAAGTGGAGTTTCGAAAAAAACATGGGTTATTATTTTTCTATTATTTTTGTTAACGGTGATTAGTAATGCGGATAAGGCAATTATTGGGTTTGCCTCGGTTCCGATTATGAAGGAACTGGGACTGTCTCCAGAGCAGTGGGGGATTGTGGGCAGTGTGTTCTTCCTGCTATATTCACTTGCAGCTGTTTTGGGAGGCACCTTGGCAGATAAAATCGGTGCTAAAAAGGTCATTGCCGGTATGGTTGCCGTTTGGTCCATTGTTCAATTCTCCACCATCTTTGTCAGCAGTTTTACTTATTTGTTGGTAACAAGAATTATTTTGGGGGCTGGGGAAGGTCCATCCTATTCGCTGGCGATGACAGCGGCTTCAAAGTATTTGCCTAAGGAAAAATTGGGGATCGGTTTAACACTTGTTTCAGTCGGCGGCCCGCTTGGAGTCGCAATTTCAGCACCGGTTTTAATGCATCTTATCATGAACTTTGGCTGGCGTTCAGCATTTATTGCGACAGGGGCAGTCGGGTTTATTTGGATTATTGCGTGGTTATTTAGCGCAAAGGAGAAAGCGGTTACACAAGACGAGCCATTCCCAGCCAAAGGTAAAGCTGCTGCCGGTACCGCCCAGAACGAAACAAAATTCACCTCTGTGCTATTTTCGAAAAACTTTATCTTTGTTGCTCTATGCGGGTTTGCGACTTATTGGTCATTTACGATTGGACTAAACTGGCTTCCAAACTATCTGGAAAATGTCCGCCATCTAAGTAAAGAAACCTTAAGTATCGTGGTAGCTCTGCCGTGGATTATGATTACATTGTCGCAAATCACGTTTTCATCCATTTCGGACCGTATTTATCATAAGACGAACAGCATGGTAAAGGGCCGGATCTTTGTCCTTGGACCTGTTATGGCGGCAGGGGCTGTCTGCTACTTCCTAGGGACATTAGTCAGCTCAAATATTTTAGCGATTGCCTTATTATCACTAGGTTTAACGTTCGGATGTATCACGCTTGTAATGGGACCAGCTATTTTAGTTGATTTGGTTTCACCTAGACACCAAGGGAAAATTCAAGGATGGTTTATGGCTTTGACCTCACTGGGCGGCATTGCCGGTCCGTATGTAACAGGGTGGCTGATTGGACATTCAGCCAGTCAAGCAGCAGGTTTCCATCATGCATTCCAGGTATGCGGGTTGATTCTGCTTGTGTTCGGCGGTTTGGTGTGGCTAGCCGTTCGTCCAAAGAACCTTGAAAAGTCAGAAACCTTAAATGCAAATACATCCAATGTTGTGTAAAATAAGAGGATAGAATAGAGATTTAGGACCGAACGAATATAAAGTGGTGCTAGGAAGTAAAAAGCCAGTGTGTTTATAAGCCTGACGATGGCGAACAGTAAAAGATACTGTTCGCTATTTTATTTTACTTAAATTATAGCTGTTAGCCTGAAAGTAAAGTAACTCTTTATGTCCTCTTCAAAATCCTTACAATTAAGGGGTGTGATTAAAATTGAAAATTCATTTTTCGGAACAAAACTATAATCGTACTCTACCAGTATATGACCGCAAGATTGTAACATCATCTACAGCCATTGGGATTCTTCGCGAGCAGTTGGTTAAGAATATCGGCATTGAGAGAATCAAGGGTTTCCTATTTCGATTTGGCTGGGAGTTAGGGGTGAACGATGCAAAAGAAATCATGAAGACGGATGAGTCTGTGGAATATTTTATCAAGAACGGGCCAGTTCTTCATGGAGCAAATGGACATTTTCTTGGTACAGAATATGAAGGATATGCGGAGTTCGATGAAAATCATAATTTGATCTCAACCCACGGCACGGGCATATGGATTGATTCCTATGAAGCATTGGAACATATTAGACTATTAGGCCAATCGACTACGCCCGTATGCCACACGCTGGTCGGTTATTCCAGCGGTTTTATGTCAACCGTCTGCGGACAGCGTGTCCTTGTTAAGGAAGTATCATGTATTGGAAAAGGGGATTCTGAGTGCCGCTGGATTGTTCGGGCACAAAAAGAGTGGGATGAAGAGGGCATCGACGAAGGGGCTATCCTACATGAAACCCCAATTGTTAAGGAACTGGAGTATACCTATGAACAACTGCTTGAGCAGAAGAATTTCATTATGCAATTAGCCGATTTTCAGAAAAAATTAACGGAAGAAATCGTAAACGGCTGTGAATTGCAGTTGGTCGTTGACCTCGTCCATCAGATGGCTGGGATCCCAGCAGTCGTGGATGATATTAATTTCCGAACCTTAAGTTATTCAGGTATGACAGAAGAATTATTTAAAGAACTGAGTACAGATATGGATGTATATATTCAGGAGAATATCTCAAATCAGATTGGCCGAAGACAAAAGCAACAGCTGCCATTTCGGAAAAAGAAAATTAAGACGCGCCTACAGGAGCGGCTGATTACCCCTATTCTCGTTCAAAAAGAAGTTGTCGGTTACTGTCACTTTATTTATTTCGGTGGCAAAACCCGTCCAACGGAACAAGATATTTTGTTCCTGGAACGGTTTGCCCATGCTGCTTCACTTATTTTATTAAATGAAAAGACAAAGTTTGAGTCTTTCGAGAGAATGAAAGGAAATTTTCTAGAACAGCTGCTCGATGGACAGCTTTCTGACAAAGAACTCAAGGAAAGAGGAAAATATACCGGTGTAGACATTGCAAAACCATATTTTATTACTATATTAGATTCCAAAAGCAGCAAAGTGTCATTTGAAGAGGAGTTTCTATTACAACAAAAGCTTATGAAAACCACGTTCCGTTTCTTTTCTGATTACAATCAGAATTTATTGATTGGCCAAAAGAATGGAAACATCGTTTTGTTTATCTCTACTGAAAGTCTAATTAAAACAAAAATCGATGAAATGATAAAAATTTTTCATGAAGAATTAAAAAAGGTTCACCCCGGCATACTGTTTAAATTTGGAATCAGCAGCGAAGCTAATGGGATAAATAATATCCAGGATTATTATGAAGAAGCATTAATTGCATTAAGGCTAAGCGGGAAAACAAATATAGGATTATATGATTCCTTGGGCATAGTCGGAATGATGATTAACCAACAAAATAAAGAAAAGATTTACAAAATGGCTAAAAAGCAGCTTAAGCCTTTTTATCCACTGAACGATTTAAAAAATATCGAGCACCTTAAAACACTTTATTTTTATCTTTTAAATGGCGGGAATTTAAAACAAACGATGAGTGATCTTTCTTTATCAATGAGTGGTTTGAGACACAGACTGGAAAAAATCGAGAACGTACTTGATAAAGATCTTCGCAATCCCGACTATAATCATCAGTTGCTTACAGTCTTAAAAGCATTAATTGCCTTAGGTGAATTCGTTATTGTTTGAAAGCCAAAAACCAGCCAAAAAAGGCTGGTTATTTTTATAAATATTTATATCAAATTGTCAAGAACAAACATTAATCAAAGTTTTAAAAAAATACAGATAAACAACGCTCTGTTCTGAAAATTCGAAATTAAATAAAATTTAATCAAATGTAAGCGATTCCAACGCATTGCATTTCCATTTTAAAATTAGGAGGATCTAGAAAAATGGTAGTACCAGAAATTGCAAAATTAGGACATATTGCATTAGTCACACCAGATTTAGAAAAATCACTTTGGTTTTTCTGTAATGTTATTGGTCTAGAGGAAACAGAGGAAAGAGATGGAACGCATTATTTACGGGCATGGGGCGACTTTGAGCATCATACGCTTTCGTTAACAGCAGGTGACCGTGCCCGAGTCGATCATATTGGCTGGCGCACAAAGCGTCCTGAAGATGTGGAAGCTTTTGCAGCACTGCTTGAAAAAGCAGGAACCGCTGTGCAATGGATAGAAGCGGGCGTTGAAGCAGGCCAGGGAAGAGCCATTCGTTTCCAGCTGCCAAGCAAGCATCCATTTGAAATTTATTATGACGTGGAAAAGCCAAAAGCTCCAGAAGGCTTAAAATCAGCTTTGAAAAACCAGACCTACAAATCATGGAGAAAAGGAGTTTCTCCGCGCCGTATCGACCATGTGAATTTGGCAACCAATATGGATCCAGGCGGGATACACGCTTGGCTGGCAGAAAATCTTGGCTTCAAAATGCGGGAATACATTAAAATTCCCAATGGTCCAGTTGTTTCAGGATGGATGAGTGTCACCCCTCTTGTTCATGATGTGGCTGTAATGGGTGACACCACAAACTCAGGTCCCAATCGCCTCCACCATCTCGCGTATTGGCTTGATAATGCACAGGACTTATTGCGTGCTGCAGATATTTTAAGTGAAGAAGCCATTAAATTTGTCGGACCTGGTAAACATGGGATTTCTCAAGCGATGTATATCTATGTGAAGGACCCTGGGAGCGGCCACAGAGTGGAGCTATTTACGAATGGTTATTTAATTTTTGAACCGGACTGGGAGCCCATTGAATGGACGCCGGAAGAAATGGAACTTGGCCTTACCTTCTGGGGCGAAAATGCCGTCGCCGGGAATGAAGACACAACCGAAGCTTAGATTGAGGAAGGAGTTTTATAGAAAAATGAGTTCATATAAAACAAAGACAATCACGACAGGGAATTTTCATACCTTTTATTGTGAAGGCGGAGAATCGAATTCAGAGACAATTATTTTTCTTCATGGTTCAGGTCCTGGAGCTACGTCTGAAACAAACTGGAGAAATATTCTTCCGGAATTAACGGACCGCTATCATGTGATAGCGCCTGATATGTACGGCTTCGGAAACACGGACCATCCAGAGGACCCGCCTAAGAGTTTTTGGGAATGGACAAATTGCCGTGTGGAACAGGTTCTTACATTAATGGATTTATTAAAAATAGAAAAAGCTAACTTAGTAGGAAATTCGATGGGAGGCTATGTTTCTCTCAATCTGGTGATGACAGCTCCAGAACGTTTTGGAAAAATCCTCTTAATGGGGAGTGCTGGCGGAGAAGCCCCACCCACTCCGGAGATTGGCAGGATGGTGGGATTTTATCGCAACCCTACTTATGCTGCGTTGAAAAATTTAACGAAGTGGTTTGTTTATGACGAGAAAAGTCTTGGTGGGGAGTTAGAATCTGTGCTGCGGGAGCGCTACGAAATGATTATGCGTCCAGAGGTCCGAAAATCTTACATTAGCAATATGTTTCCAATGGGACCTGGTGAAAACATCATTCCGCCATCGGCACTAAAACGGATGGAACAGCCATTTTTACTATTGCATGGGATAGAGGATCGTTTTGTTTCCAAAGAAAGCAGTCTTTCTTTGTTGCAGCATCTGCCCAATGCCCAACTCCACCTCTTCAAGGGCTGCGGTCATTGGGTGCAGATTGAGAAACGGGAAAGCTTTTTAAAAATGTTAGTCCGGTTTTTAGCAGGAGATATGTGATGGGAATACGTCGGACTATAGTTCGGTGTGGCAAAAAAAATAGTTTGTCCTAGAAGGAGTGTAATGATGGCTAATAATACTTTAGAAAAAACAGAGCTAATTAAGCAGCTAACAGATGGGGCTGTAAAAGTTGGTCGACTGGCGGAAATGGAAGCACAAGAAGCCGAGAAAAATGCCAGTATTTCTGACAATGTAGTAAACCTTTTAAAAGAAACACAAATTACAAGAATGCTGCTTCCAAATAAATACGGTGGTCCGCAAGTTGATTTAAGAACCTTTGCAAAGGTGATCAGAACCGTATCTTTTTATAACGTTTCAGCTGGATGGCTAACTTATCTATTCCCGCTTCATAATACACTGCCATCCTTTCTTCCGCCTAAGACCAGAGACGAAGTCGTAAATCAAGGCGGACTGATCTGTGATGTATTTGCACCAGTTGGAAAAGCAGAAAAAGATGGAGAGGGCTTCCGAATTTCAGGAACCTATAATTTTGCCAGCGGTGTACTATTTAGTGACTGGGTAGGCCTAGGGGTGATTATGGAACACCCAGATAGCGGCCGTCCGGAATTTTGTATGCCAATCATCCCGATTTCTGAGGTTACGGTTGTGAAAAACTGGGATACATTTGGATTAAGAGGTACAGGCAGCAATCAAGTGATTGCGGACAATGTTTACGTCCCGCTTGACCGGATTCTTCGGTTAGAAGTCATGGATTCAACAAGAAGACCCCCTGAGAAAGATTATGATAAAGAATACCCATTCTACCATGTGCCATTTTTCTCGGCATTCTATATTGGATTTGCTAACATTGCCCTCGGGGGAGCTGAACGGGCACTGGCTGAATTTAAACAGCTTACCGAAAAACGGGTCCGGTTAATGGATGGAACAAGGGAAAGTGAGTCACCGCGTAGTCAAAGGGTAATTGCTGAAGCCACAACTGAGTTCCATGCTGTTGAAGCCCTAATGGAGAAATATATTCATATGCTGGAAAACTATGAAAATGAAGACGAGCCGACACCAGGACCGGCAGAATTCTTTGCCATTCGGACGAAAATAATCAAATCGTGTGTAGATATTGTTGTACGCCTTCTCCTTACACTTGGAGGTGCGGCTCTTTATAAGGGTGGCCCAATCGAATTAATTTTAAGAGATTTAATTTCTGTAGCTACACATAAAACGTCATTATATGAAGATGCCGTTGCATCTTACGGAAAAGAACTATTCGGTTTTAATGGTGAAACATTGGGATAAGAGTTTGTTAGTCTTCTCACTATTGTGAGAAGGCTATTTTCTTGACAACTTCAGTATTCATAAAGGCATTTTCCCCTCCCAAATTCTTTACGAAAATTTACTTCTAGTATTTAATACTTATATAAACATGTTAAAGAGTGATTCCATTGAATACTAAAAAAAGTATTAGAGCTATCTATTTGGTATCGATTGTAGTCGTTATATTATTAGGGCTTGCCTCTAGAAAATACAACCATTTCCTGCCGCTGTTTGTGGCAGAAAATGCCGGGGATGCACTGTGGGCGATGATGGTATATTTTGGCTGGCGTTTTTTGCTAATAGGAAAAAGCATCCGCTCCGCTGTGGTGCTCAGCTTAATCTTTAGTTTCGGAATTGAATTCAGCCAACTATATCAGGCCGACTGGATTAATCGGATTCGAGGTACGGTGCTCGGAGCGCTGGTGTTGGGGCATGGTTTTCTTGCTGTGGATCTGTTGCGATACCTAACAGGCATTCTGATTGGAAGTCTGATTGATAGGATTGCTCTAAAAATAAATAAGGTCTAGCCGGTTTTCGATCCGGCTAGACCTTATTTATTATGATTTCATCACCATTGCTGCTTGTTCCCAAATCATCCGTTCTGCCCGGTTAGGGTCATTGACGACAGCACTCTCCAGGTTGAAAATCATCGTTGGCCGGAAATTCAAATCATACTTTGGCCACGAAGGAAGGGCGTCGGTATTTGGGTTACCGTTACGTGCAAAATTAATCCAGGCCTGATGCATTTGATCCGCTACCTGCTGCCGCTCAGGAGAGGTGCCCGTGAAGTTTGTCGTATTCGGTTTATCCAATGTGTTCCAGACAAATGGAATCTCTAACGCATGTGTTGCCTTAAGGGCGCCGTCAAATACCGGTGTCTCCCAATCAAAGCGATACATCCAAACCGGCGCACCCTGATTACCCTGCAATTCTGCCAGTTTTTGCGCAGGGTATGTAAAAATATGAATGGTCAGCAGTTTATTGAATAGATCTTGGCTTAGTGGTTCAGGATTAAAGTTTGCAATAAGAGGCACAAGCGGTCCAAAGGTTTTTTCAAATATCGCCTTGACCTTTGCCTCATCTGCATCCTTCCACTCAGGGTCAAAGACACTGAAAATATTAAATTCATCCTTGTTGGTACCAATTAAAACCGGGATATCTTTTGCTGAACCTTCGGCTATCGCCAATTGTGGATGTTTTGGCAGGGATACGCCATCAATAACCGGTCCCAAGCTCATTGACGGGAGAACATCAGCAGCTTGAAGCAACTGTTCAACTGGCAATTCCTCCAATTTTGATAGATTGGATGCTTCTATTTGTAAAGCCGCTAGAATGGCGCCTGCCACCTTTGTTGCGGTTGCAGGAGGATGAACGTTTGCTGCCGCGCCGCTTTGCAGGATTGCTTTTTGGAAAAGACCTTGAGCTGAAGGGAATCCTAGCAATACACCAACACTCATGGCCCCTGCCGATTCTCCAAAAATAGTTACGTTATTCGGATCGCCGCCGAAAGCCGCAATATTCTCCTGCACCCAATGCAGTGCTGCTACCTGATCAAGGATACCGCAGTTCCCGGAAGTGGCATATTCCTCACCGCCAATTTCGCCAAGGTGAAGGAAACCAAATACCCCCAGCCGGTAATTAATTGTCACGACGACAACATCGCCTTTAGTAGCAAACGAAGCTCCATCATACCAATGGCCAGATCCAGATCCAGTAACATAAGCACCACCGTGAATCCAAACCATCACGGGACGTTTTTTATCATCTGCTCCCGGTGACCATACATTTAGGTATAGGCAATCCTCACTCACATTCGAGACGTCATTCCCGAAAAACTCCATTATTTCTTTTTGAGTTTGCGCTGCAACCGGTGAAAAGGAGGTTGCATCCCGAACACCTTCCCAAGAATCAGGCAGCTCTGGAGCGCGGAACCGAAGCGGACCGACTGGCGGCTTTGCAAAGGGAATCCCTTTCCACGAATAAACTCCATCAATCTGTTCTCCCTGTAATTTACCGTAAACGCTTTCAACGATTGTATTGGACATGAACGATCTCCTTTCAAACGATAATCATACTGTTAATTTTATTCGAGATGTAGGAGGGGTTTTCCTTTTATTTAGCTAATAAGAAAATATAAAATTTTTCCAAATTTTATATTTTCTTACGCATAAATTCAACTACGCCTCATGAACCGTCCTAACGGACTCGCCAATCGGCAAGTTTTCATTTACATAGTTAAATAAAATATTTTTTCACTAACCCGGCGCGTAGGTTTTCGTGTTAACTTAATACAAAATAAATATTGTGAGAAGTGAAATAAATATTGCGCTAATTCGACTAATTTGCGGGATTAAAAAATCGGAGGAAAAATGGAGTTGACCAGCTGATGATTAGCAACACAATTTCGGAGTGGTTTTACTTGTATAACAAAGATATATACCATTTTTTAGTTTATTACATCGGGTCAAGTGATGTAGAAGATCTGGTGCAGGAAGTTTTTATCCGAGCCATTAAAGGCTTTGATACTTATCAGGGAAAATCAAGTCCTAAAACCTGGCTTTTTTCGATTGCGCGCCATGTGGGAATAGATGAAATTAGGAAAAGGAAACGTTCAAGGACGAAGCAAATGATTTGGTTCTCGGAGGAGCAAAAGGATAAGGAAACACCGGAGGAAATTCTCCAATTAAATGAAAATAATAGGTTGCTTTATCAAGCAATCCAATCTTTAAAAACAAATTATCGAGATGTCATTCTCTTGAGAGGGATTAAAGAACTTTCTGTATCTGAAACAGCAACCATATTGAATTGGAATGAAAATAAGGTTCGAATAACCTATCATCGTGCGTTAAAGACACTACAAAAAAGTATTGGAGGATACTCTCTATGAAAAATGATGAGAAATTTTATGATGTAGAGAGAAAAATTCACTCATTACCAGAACCCGATTATGATAAAAATTTTACAAAAGATACCCAAGATAAAATCCATGAAAACCTATTACAATTTGCAAGTTCATATGATAACAAGAAAAGGGGAGCTGCAATAATGAAAAAGATCTTAGTAGGTTTGGCTAGTGTTGCTGCCTTCATGTTATTCGCCGTTCTAGCCATTCCGTTAATTGAGGATAAACTATCAAGTTCTAATTCAAATAAGCAAGGGGAACAAACGAAAGAACCTGTGACAATAGATAAAAACAAAGAGGAAAATGATAATAAGAACCCAGCTGATCAAAAATCAACAGAAACTAATCTTTATGAAAATACAGAATATGGATTCACCTTTGCGTTACCGAAGGGTTGGGAGGGTTACCAGATTGTAACGGATACTTGGGAAGGTATTTCAACTGAACAAAATAAAATAATTGAGAGTGGCAAAATCCTTTTAATTAGACACCCAGGTTGGACGGAGGCGAACCCGAGACAGGATATCCCTATTATGATTTTTACGCTTGATCAATGGGCCTCACTTGAAAAAGGGGAATTTCATATTGGAGCTGCACCTATTGGTCCAACAAAGTTGGGAGAAAATAATAAATATGTTTTTGCGCTGCCAGCTAGATATAACTTTGCATTTCTAGAGGGATATGAAGAAGTAGAAAGCATATTACAAAACCATCCACTTCTAACGAAAAATCTATCCAATAATAATAAATGAGCACCAGTACTACTAAAATCTGTTTTCGTAAAAATTTGCCCAAAACAACCCGCAGGCGAATAGTGAAAATCACTGTTCGCCTGGATTGGGTCCCGCAACCAAGGAGGAATCTGGTCGTTCCCCATTCTGCAGGTCAGCAATCGTTAAGCCAAAATTCATTTCAAGGTGAGGATAATCCTTAAATTTGGCCCAATCTCCGCCCCATTCAAACCCCAGCTTTTTCGCCATTTGGACGACCTCGGTCCAATCGGATTTCGAGTTTCCATTCCGATCATATTCCCGATCCCACACCACATCTCCCGAAGGCGTCTTCAGCGCAAAATCAATCGCCAGTCCGTAATTGTGATAAGATTCGCCTCCCTTTGCATGGGTTACAACGGCTCCCTCTGTGGTACGGCCTTGTTCATAAAGACTGTCTTGCTCCTCGGCACTGCGAAAACCGTCTGTAATAACAACGACAATCCCTTTTTTGGCAGCCTGCTGGATTAGCAGATTGGCCCGCTCCTTCACGACAGGATGAAGATCAGTCGGCATTGGACCATCCTTTGCTATCGCTGGTTTCGGAGTATCAGAATTCGTTTTATTATAAAAGATAACCACTATGGTAATCACGAGAACTAATAAAGGTAATACTCGTTTTATTCGTATTCTTTTTCTTTTTCGTTTCAAAGCTCGAAATTCCTTTCTTGTTTTTGAAAAATTATATCACTATAAAAGACGAAATGACGAGTCTAATAGTTTCATATAATCAGTAAATGGAAAAATAGGGTATTTTAACGCGATTTATTCCAAAATGTCGTGAGGACCGGAAATTAAGTAGTGAAATGCTGGAATTATGTAGTGAGAGGTTCAAATTATGTAGAGAGAATAGATTAAGTTTAAAGAGTTACCTATTTATTCCTAAAAAATGTCGTGAGGACAGGAAATTATGAAGTGAGATCCATAAATTATGTTGTGAGAGGCACAAACTATGTAGTAGAAATATACCAAATAAAAAGGGAGGGCCAGATTTTGCCCTCCAAACCAATAAATGCAACAATTTTACCCCACCTTCACCCCAGTCAACTGCCCATATAACTCTAGCGCCTCACCAACCTTCAGTCCCTTATGCACAATCCCGTTAATCGCCTGAATCATCGCTTCCGGATACTCCGATTGCCAGATATTGCGACCCATATCAACGCCCGCTGCACCCTGGTTCATCGCATTAAAGGTAAGCTCCAGCGCATCCTTAATGGTCTCCAATTTAGGTCCGCCCGCAATCACAATCGGCACTGGACAGGTCCCCGTAACTTTTTCAAACCCATCACAGTAATAGGTTTTAACAATATCCGCTCCCATTTCGGCGGCAATCCGGGAAGCCAACCCCAAGAAACGGGCGTCCCGCTTCTCCAGTTCGTGGCCGACGGCGGTTATCGCCAAAACAGGAATCCCATACTCATGGGCCTCGGTAACGACATTTGCCAAATTCGCCACCGTTTGGGTTTCATATTTAGACCCGATAAACATCGAGACCCCAACACCAACCACATTATGACGAATTGCTTCCTTAATCGGCGTCACAATCGTCTCATTGGAAAGGTCGCTCAGCACACTCGGACCGCCAGATACCCGCAGCAGCATCGGTTTATTGACATCGGCAGGGATGCAGGAATCGAGTGTCCCCCTCGTCACAAATAACGAATCCGTATGCGGCAGCAGGCTGCGCACAGTTTCCCCCGGTTTTTCCAAGCCGTGAATAGGGCCGAGGAAATAGCCGTGGTCAATCGCCAGCATGACCGCTTTGCCACCCGGAAAAATCTGACTCATTCTATTTTTAAATCCCCAATTCATTTCAAAAATCACTCCTTTATCTTCGGATTTTCTACGATGACCGTATCCCTTTCGCTGATATGCGGTGATTTAATAAACACAGCTTTAAAATCAACCAAGGAAGTATTTTTAAGATAATGGGTTTCGAATGGCCGCACCTGCAGCATGTCGCCAGGTTTGACATGTACAGGCTCGCCGTCTATATAAATATCCATTTCCCCTTCAAGGATATAGAAAATTTCTTCGCAGGTAGTATGATAGTGATTTTCATGGTCATCGCCCGGTTTTAACAACACCACGCCAATATCGACATTTGGTCCTTTTCGTAAGTACTTCGGCCCGTGGGTGCCATAACGGTATTCCAGATTTTCTTCGTTCACGTGAAACATTGCCGTTTCACCCCCTTTCAAAAATTAAACACTCAACCCGGGTGCCATCCACATGTGGTTGGTTTTTCCTAAATCGGCTAATCGCAGCTGCTCGGCATAAACCGCCCGCCAATTTTCATATAGTAATAGATACCGCCTATGGTTATCCATGTCAGGATAGTGGACCCGTTCCCACCCCACCAGCTCAGAAATGGCCGTTTCCAGGTCAAGGTACAACCCAGCCCCCAACCCAGCCATAATAGCAGTACCAAGGGCTGCAGCTTCTTTTTCAACAGGTATCTTAACCGGAATGCCAAGAACATCCGCCAGTGTTTGGCTCCAAAGCTTGCCTTTGGAAGCACCTCCAGCAAAAATAGCCTCCGTAGGGTAGTGCCCGGTGACCTCCTCAACAATCTTCAGGTTGCCATAGGTCACGAGGCAGGCGTTTTCCTGTATCGACTTAAACATTTCTTTCTTGCCGGTTTTGTTGGAATCAATAGTGAGATTAAGGAAGGAGGGGGCTGCGTGCCGCCATGAAATATAATCCATGACGTCTGAGAATATCGGAATAATGCCGTTTGAACCGACAGGAACGTCCTTTGCCTTTTCTTCTAAAATTTCATAGGCATCGCGTCCCGTTTGCGCGGCTTCCATTTTTTCCAGTTCACAAAAAGCATCGCGGAACCATCTCATCACAAGTCCGGGGAAGAAGGCAATTGTTTCAATTTGCCATAAATCCGGGACAGCGTGACAATTCACACGGATTCGGCAGTCAGGGTCAATCATCGCTTCTTTGATGTTGATTTCCTGCTGCCAGAAGCTGCCGCCGCAAATAAAGGTCTGGCCGTCACCAATAGCGCCGACACCGACGGATGCAAGCTGGGCGTCACCACCGCCGCTAAAAACGAGCGTGCCTTTTGCTAGTCCAGTAGAATGAGCGATAGATTCGGGAATGGTTCCGAGTAGAATTCCTGCTTCGTTTACGGGAGGGAAGATGTTGTTTTTCAGCTGACAGGCTTCGGCAATGGCTGGTGTCCAAGTACGATTGTTTAAATCAAAAAGTCCGGTGGTACAGCCGTTGGAGGGGTCTACTTGAAGTTTGTTGGTGAGTTTAAAGAGAATCCAATCATTGATCATGGTTAGGCAGGCGATTTTTTCATAGATTTCCGGTTGGTTGTTTTTAATCCATAGCAGACGGGGGAGGGCGCCTAGGGCAAATGTTTGTCCGGATAATTCATAGAGTCGTTTCTCCAGCAAGGGATCGCCGTTTTTAAGCTCTTTGGCTTCTGCCATCGCTCTTGCATCGACATTGGAGCAGGCCCAAATTTCCTTTCCGTTTTCGTCGTAAAGGACAAAGCCCTCGCGCATGCTCGTGGAACTGATGGCTTTAATGCTGCTTGGGGGAACGCCGGACCGCTCTAACACCTCGGAGATGCAGGTTTGGATAATCTCCCAATTTCGGTTTACATCAAAATCCATCGAGCCCGGGTAGCGCGGGTCTTCCAAGTGCGTCCATTCATATTGCGAGACGGCCACTTGCTTGCCCGCTTTGTTAAAAAGAACAGCTCTCACACTGCCAGTGCCGGCATCAAAAACCAGGATATACTCCATTTAAAAAGCAGCCTCCTTTTTAAGTAGTGAAGCAGCGGTTTCTTCATCGGTAATCAGAGTATTGATGTAACCTCCTTTCAACGCACCAAAGATGGCCTCCACTTTATGCGGACCGCCGGCCACGCCAATGACATTCTTTAATTTTTTCAATGTATGAAGATGGGTGCCGATTAACCGGTTGTGGTGCGGCAATTCCAGCAGCTCACCATTAGCATCAAAAAATTGGCCCAGAATATCGCCGACAGCATTTTGATTTTTAATATAAAGCAGCTCGTTAAGGGTCATCTTTTCTTCTTTGATGATCGTCGAATCGGAGGACAAACCGCCAATCCCGACGACGGCGTGATGGCACAAACTTGCCAAATCAAGTATATTTTCCACCGAAGGTTCTGATAACATATTTTTCGCCATTCTCTCCGAGGAGGCGAGAAACGGCGCCGGAATGACATAAATGCCGCCTTTGAATTTATCGAGTCCGCCTTCCATGGAGTAATCGCGCTTGTGAAAATAGTAGTTAACACCGCCAGTCAGAGTGACCATAGACACCTCGATTGCAGGATCGATTGACAAAGATTCGATGGTTCTCGATACTGCCTCACCCCATCCGAATCCTATCAAATCATTATTTGAAATACTGTTTTCCAGGTACTGTGCGGCTGCTTTTGACAGTGAACGACTAAGGTTTTGAGTAGGAGTAGGAATGATAAAGGCTTGCTGCAGCTTAAAGGCGGAGACTAGATCACGTTCAATTTCCAGACAGTGGACCCCGTGACCTTGGATATGAAATTGCACGATATTTTCGGCACGGGCGCGCTCGAGCAAACGAACAACTTTGTTTCTTGATAATTGGAGCCGTTCTGCGATTTCGGTCTGGGTGAGATTATCCTTGTAATAAAACCAGGCGACCTTTACGAGGAGGTTTACAGTGAACGCATCATTGTTCGTCATGTTCCTCAACCTTTCAACAAAAAATCATTCACGTAACAAATGTTCACTCTGATACTGAGTATAGGGGGCTAGAAATGGAAAGTCAATTAATTTCTAAAAATTTAGATAATTTCAAATTAGTGTATTGACTCTGGGTATTTTGTCATTTAATATTTGGGTTGTAAGCGTTTTAATGAGCTGATACAAAAGTTGCCGTCATAAAAAAATGTTAGATTACTAGTGTGATAACCGGACAAGGCGGGTGATTGGAATGGATGACCAGCTGCTTCATATCCGGCAAATATACAAGCAATTTGCAGGGAACCCCGTATTAAAGGGTGTAGATTTGACCCTTTATAAGGGAGAAGTCTTTGCGATTGTTGGCGGAAACGGTGCTGGTAAATCAACCTTAATGAAAATCATAACGGGATTATATCGACCCGATCAAGGGCAAATGGTGGTGGAGGGCAGCGAAGTATTGTTTCACCAGCCATCCGATGCCCACAAACATGGAATCTATCTAGTCCCACAGGAACCACTAATCTTCCCCAATATGACGATTCGCGAAAACGTAACCATTGGTTTGCATGAGAATAAAGCCGAATGCGCGAGGCGGATTCAGCATTATCTCTCCGTCCTAGGCTGGAATTTGGATTTAAACCGCAGAGGCCTTAGCCTATCGATTGCGGAGCAGCAGCTGGTTGAACTGCTTAGAGGGTTAATCCGAAATGCCAAGATTCTGATTCTAGACGAACCAACCTCCACCCTAACCTTTAGTGAAATCAATTCTCTCTTTTCCACCATCAAAAAATTAACAAGCGAAGGCCTTGGCGTGTTTTATATTACCCACCGACTTACCGAGATTTTTGAACTGGCTGATACCGTTGCTGTCCTGCGGGATGGAGTCATCTCGGCCAAAGGGCCAGTCCGCGATTTTACCTATGAGAAATTGCTGGAAGGTTTAATGCCGGAAAAAATAGAAGTTTTGGCTCCACAGCTGGAAAGAACGGAGGCGAAGCCTTCAGCCGGGCAGCATCGCGAACCAATTCTTTCCGTGAAAAATTTATCCGGCTACCGGTTTCAAAACATCAGCTTTGACCTATACCCCGGTGAAATTCTAGGAATTGCCGGCGTGGTCGGTGCAGGCAGAACTGAGCTCGCTACATCAATCTTTGGCCTTGAGCCATCAAATTCTGGAGAGATTTTTTTAGACCGGGAAAGTATTAAGAAGTATTCTTTGCGTGAACGCATTAACCGTGGCTTAGTTTATGTCCCTGAGGACCGCCACCAGCACGGGCTATTCTCTATTGCCTCCTTAAAAATGAACATCACATCCACCATCCTTCCCAAATTTCGCAGTTTATTCATCCCTTTTAAAAAAGAACAAGACATCGCCGCTCAAGCCATCAACAGTTTAAAGGTCGTCACAACAGGCCCCAGCCAATTCATCAGCAATCTATCTGGAGGCAATCAGCAAAAAATTGTTCTCTCAAAATATCTGGAAACCGGTCCGAAAGTTATCATCTTGGATGAACCGACACGAGGCATTGATGCCGGAGCTCGCGGAGATATTTACAAGATGATCGACGACTTGAAGCACACGGGTTTGGCTGTGATTCTCATCTCCTCCGATACCGAAGAAATCGTCCAACTCAGCGACCGGGTGCTTGTCATGCATGAAGGAAGGATGACGACGACGATTGCCAAAGAGGATTTAACCATCGATTCCATCACCACAGCCGCATTCGGGATCCAGAAGGAGTTGAAGACGCTATGAATCTCCTATCCAAAATAATGAAGCAGCGGGAAATCTCGATTGTGGTTCTGATTGTTGTGTTTATAGCAATTGTAGGGATGGTGAATAGCAAGTTTGTAACAGGGAAAAGTTTGCTTTTGTTAGTGGAGAGCGCGATTATTTTGCTTATCCTGGCGGTCGGTCAATCCTTCGTTCTGTTAACGAGAGAAATAGATGTTTCGGTCGGGGCGACGATGGGGCTATCAGCGGCGGTCTGCGGCCTGCTGTTGACCAGCGGGGTTTCGGGCTGGGTTTCGGCTCTTGCGGTGCTTGCCGTTGGTGTGCTGGCCGGCCTGTTTAATGGTCTCGGAGTTGCCTATTTACGGATTCCCGCCATCATTATGACATTAGGGACTTTAGGAATTTTACGAGGTTTCATGATTATTTTAACAGGCGGAAAGTGGATCGAGGACATCCCAAACTATTTTAAAAAACTGTCCGGAACGGATTTTATTGGCTTGCCCCTGCCGGTTTGGATTGGACTGGTGATTCTCGTTGCAGCCTATTTGGTTTTGAGGCTGACCAAGTTTGGCCGATACTTCTATGCTGTCGGTGATAATGCCGATGGGGCAAGGCTGATTGGGATTCCTGTTTCCAAGGTTAGGGTTTTAGCCTTCGTACTTTCAGGTCTATCTGCTTCGGTTGCCGGGCTGATTTTTGTCATAAATATTGGCTTTGTCCCGAACCAAACCGGCAGCGGAATGGAGCTGCAGGTCATCGCGGCGGCGGTATTAGGCGGTGTCAGCTTAAACGGCGGTCTCGGGACGGTGCTGGGGGCAGGGCTGGGGGCGATTTTTTTGACAGCCATCAATAGCTCGTTAATCTATTTAAAAATTCCCGCGTACTGGAATAACGCCATTTCCGGGTTTTTATTGCTCGTCATTGTCATCAGCGACTCTAGGTTCCAAAGCTTTTTAGCGAATAGCCAATTTAAAAAGAAGGAAACGGCTGAAGCGGAAGGAGGGGGTCAGGGCGATGAAGCTACTCTTTAGATGGGAGGGCGCACTTGTCATTTTTCTCATCCTTGAACTCATTTTCTTTGGATTGATGAACCCCGACTTTTTAAATTTGACAAACTTGATTTTTAGCATGAATGACTATGTCTACATTGGACTAGCCGCGATTCCGATGACCTACGTGATTATTACAGGGGGAATCGATGTTTCGGTGGGTTCCACGATTGGCCTGACTTCCATTATTATTGGAGTTCTTTGGATGAATGGGCTCAACGTTTGGCTGGCCGTGCTGATTGCGCTTTTGATTAGTGCCTGTGCAGGGGCGGTTAACGGGACGGTCGTAGCGACTACGAATGTCCAGCCATTAGTGGTGACGCTTGGGACGATGTTTCTTTTTTCCGGGATTGCTTTGGTCATTTCCGGCGGCAGCAGTGCTTCCGGCTATGAAGGGATCAGCGGCTTTCCAGATGCGTTTGTACAATTGGCCAATGGTGAAACTTTCGGGCTGCCGAATCCAATTTTGTTTTTCTTTGGAATTATGATTTTCTTTGCGGTGATGTTAAATCTTACTAGGTTTGGCCGGCAGGTTTTTCTGGTGGGAATCAATCCTAAGTCAGCCCGTTACAGCGGGATTCGAGTGAAATCAATCATAATTTGGTCTTATATCATAGCCGGTTTGGGAGGTGGTGTGAGTGGGCTAATTCTGACATCCTACTTTAGCTCCGCCAGGTCAGACCTTGGAACGGAAGCTGTGCTGCCGGTCATTACGGCGGTTGTTTTGGGGGGAACGAGCATTACAGGGGGCAAAGGAACAGTGGTCGGTACAGGAATTGCCAGTATTGTAATTGGGATGATGCAGTATGGCTTACAGATGATGAGTATGACCAGCCAAGAAACAAGTGTGGTTATTGGATTTTTGTTAATCATTGCCGTGTTACTCCGTTTAACCAATTGGGGGCTTTTAAAAAAGTTTCATACTAAAAAGGCTGCAGTGAAAGAGCCTTAAAAGGAGTGTAGCGTAATGAGAAAATCTGGTTATCTGAAACTGTTCACCATTATTTTATCGGCACTGCTGGTCCTGGCCGCTTGCAATAGCAGCGGGGAGAAGTCGTCCGGCGGGGACGGCGGCGGGAAAACCGACAAAAAGAATGTGAAGCTTGCCTTTATCCCTAAATTAACCGGTGTCGGCTTTTTTACCTCCGGCGGTGAAGGGGCCAAGGAAATGGCCAAAGAACTTGGTGTGGATTTAACCTATGATGGACCAAGTGAAGCTTCTGTTGCCGGGCAAGTTAAGTATATTAATAATTTTGTTAACCAGGGCTACAAGGCTTTAATGGTGTCTTCCACCTCGGTCGATGGCTTGAACCAAGCATTGGACCGTGCGAAGGACCGCGGTGTTAAAATCCTAACCTGGGACTCCGACGTCAACCCGAAACATCGTTCCTTCTATATTAACCAAGGGACTCCGGACCAATTGGGCGGCATGCTAATTGACATGACGGCTGATCAGGTCGGCGACAAGGCGAAGGTTGCATTCTTTTACTCTAGCCCGACGGTAACAGACCAAAACCAATGGGTTGAAGCTGCCAAGGCAAAAATTAAAGCTGAGCACCCAGGCTGGGAGATTGTAACGACCCAATTTGGCGAAAATGATGCCCAGAAATCTCTGACTGTTGGTCAAAACATCATTAATACGTATCCTGATATCGACGCTGTTATCTGTCCGGATGCTACTGCGCTGCCAGCGATGGCTCAAGCGGCAGAGAACCTTGGCGCAGCAGGCAAAATTGCGATTACCGGATTCTCGACACCAAACGTTATGCGCGACTTTGTGAAGCGCGGCACGGTTAAGCAATTCGGGCTGTGGGATGTCAAAAAGCAGGGGGCACTGGCTGCTTATGTTGCCTATCTGATGACAGTTGAAGGCAAGGACTTAAAGGTCGGTGACGAGTTTGATGTGCCGAATATCGGACATGTGAAAATTGAGCCGAATACCATTCAGGGCTATGATTATACCGATGATCGCAGTGGTATTATCTTATTGCCAGAGCGGGTTGTGTTTACGAAGGATAATATTGATAAATATGATTTTTAATTGAGGGATATGGTTAGAAAACTGCCTTTCGAGTGGGGCAGTTTTCTTTTATGCTGGCTTTTTTCTTAAAGATTGTTGCTTTCCGAATTCAAGTAAGAAGGAATAACTTATTTCCTCGTTGTAAGCGCCCCTATAATCGAAAAAATGAGCGGTTCGGTAGCATAGAGCCATTCTATGAGCCCCAACGCGCGAAAAAATAAGCGAACCGGTAGCATATAGCCTATCTATGAGCCCCAATACTTGAAAAAATGAGCGAACCGGCCCCATATAGCCTATCTATGAGCCCAAATACTTGAAAAAGTGAGCGAACCGGTAGCATATAGCATTCTATGAGCCCCAACGCGCGAAAAAATGAGCGAACCGGTAGCATATAGCCTGTCTATGAGCCCCAACGCGCGAAAGAATAAGCGAACCGGTAGCATATAGCCATTCTATGAGCCCCAACGAGCGAAAAAATGAGCGAACCGGTAGCATATAGCCTGTCTATGAGCCCCAACGAGCGAAAGAATAAGCGAACCGGTAACATATAGCCATTCTATGAGCCCCAACGCGCGAAAAAATAAGCGAACCGGTAGTATATAGCCATTCTATGAGCCCCAACACTTGAAAAAATAAGCGAACTGGTAACATATAGCTTCTGTAATAAATTAGCTCAAGCCCGATTTCACACTTTTCCTGCGTATGACTGCAACACACAAAAGGAAAATGGGAATCAGCAGCTGAACCGTTAGGAAATAATAAGGGACGGTTGTACCCATCCCCCGAATCATGTCCTCAAACGACCGGACGGACCAGATTGAAAATAGAATAATTAAAAAACCAATTGGCAAAACAAATGGTTTATAACTAGGCAATGTCAGCCATTGGGAAGTACCAAGAACGAGCATATAAAAAAAGGCGGACAACTGAACGAAACCGCCAAGTACCCATATGGCAATCACAATCGATTCAATATGTTCAAAAAAAGAACCGATACTAATGAATCTGGCTGCCTCAAACACTGGAAATTGAAGATTGATGATAATTCCGCCGAATAAAAAAAGATTTCCAAGATTAATGAAAACCATCGTCAAGACACTGGCAATGACAGAAAACATTCCCCATTTCATGACCTTTTGTTGTTTCGTTAAAAACGGAAGCAGGAACGACATCAATGAAAATTGACTTAACCAGGCATGTGGTGCAAGAGAACCTTGGATAGACGGCATTACCCCTTCTTGCATGATCGGTAAAATATTTTTCACATTCAAATCGGGAATTAGAAAGACATAAATCAATATATAAAGGGCTAATACAATTGGTAAAAAAATTATCGCACATCGTCCAATCGTTTCAATGCCGCCATGAACAGCAATTGCGCAGGAAAGGGCAATACTGGCTGTCACAAAAATCATCGGCGTTTTATGTAAAAAGGCACTTTCAATGAACTCACCGTATTCTCTAAAAGCGATTGCCGTATCATGTAATAGAAAGAACAAGTAAATGAACGCAATGATCTTTCCAAAGGCCCGGCCAAGAATAAGATCACAATATTCAATGAGAGTTTTCCCTGGAAAAAGCTTTGAAAGCTTGACAATAATCAAGACGATGAGAAAGCCGCTCAATGAACCCCAAATGGGTGACAGCCATAAATCACGTTTTGCATGCTGTGCGGTGACATATGGGATGTATAGAATGGCTGTTGCAACAACCATTGCATACATTATAAGGGCTAGTTCTAAGTGAGAAATTCTACCTTTTTCTATCATGTTTGTTCATTCCTTTTCTAAAAGGAGTCTATTTATTTACCAAAACGGTTTGAAGGACTTATAAAGGAAATCAATGAATTGTCCAGGTCCCGGCATTTCTGGAAAGAGGACAAGTAAAACAGCTAGGACCCAGTTCGCCACCATTAACGAAAAAAAAGCCATTTTTACCTTTCTTTCATTTTTTCTCAACTTAGGCCATTGTGACAAAAAGATAAGCACAAGTATAACTGTTACCCCTAATATCCCTCCAGTCTTCATCGTTTTTCACCTCTATTGTTTTTCAGTTCCTAAACCGGTTCTTTTGATCGTTACCTTCGTGTCAAAAGTAACGGCTACCTGCGGGAAAATTTCATTCCACTCAGCCTTCTTTTGTTTCCATTCTTGTGGATATTTTCTCTCAAATTCATCAGCAAACCCAAATATATCCGCATTTAACTTTTTCTGTACTTCCGAAAATGCTAACCGTTCTCTTTGTTCAATTTCAAATTCAATCTTTTGCTGAGCTTCTTTTATGACCTTTGGATTGAATAAGTTTCGTTTTGTTGTATTTTGAATGACTTCCATGTCTGCACTTGTTTTAATGTGCATGCTCCATTTGCCATTTTTTAAAGAAGGGATCAATTCATTATGGCTTTGTAATAGTTTTAAGGAGATGTAGCCTTTTTCGTTTTTAAAAGAAATCGTAATTACACCTGATTTAATCTCATTCCTTGGCCAAAGAATCCCTCTTGTTTTTTTATCATCTAATCTTCCTACCATTTTTCCTTTCTTAAAAATAGCTGCCCCATTGATAATGGGAATGGCCTTTTTTGAATCCATCATTGATGGGTCAAGGTATTCCACCCAAGGGAGGACGGCGGCATCGGATTCACCTGATAGCATCTGCGACAAATCCTTCGCCGTTACTTTCACTCCTATATGTGTTTTGACGATTTTGCGAAGTTGTTTTGAGGTGTCATTTTCTAATTCAGGCATTGCCTTCAAAACAGTCTTTGACCTTCCTTTTGAAACAAACACGTCAGCACGGATGCGAGGTTCAGAGTGTCGCATCCAAAAATCAATTTGGTCGATTATTCCTTCTTTTGCTAATTTTTCGCCAATAATGAGCACCTCGTTTTGCCCCCAAAAAATTTCTCTCGTAAGTTCTTCCTGGAGTCGTGCCATCGCATCCGCAATGGTTTCTCCCTCAGCTGATCTCACAAAAGACTGTCCGCTGCTGCCCCCGGCGGACATTTCAGATTGTTGTCCGCTTTGTGATGGCTTTGGAATAAATATTTGAGCTGAGAGTTCGATATTATTTTTTTTGCCTTTATCTATACCTGCTGCCAAAATGAGTGCTAAATCATTTACCTCAGCTCGGTCCCAGCATCCTGTTAGGAAAATGGAGGTTAAGCAAACAAGCAGGATTAAAGTAAAAGTTTTCTTTACAGATCGAATCAAACAACTCAACTTCCGTCGCCACCTTTGCTGGGACCAGGCTTTTGGGTACTGGACTCACGCCTTAAGTAACTAGTATCTTGTGAAAAAAAGTCGGGACGAGTATCCATGGCCCACCACGGAGCCCGAATAAGGACATCCTTCAAATTGTGAATTTTAAGCGGAGCCGTCGAATTGAAATAGGGCACACCAAAGGATTTTAGGGTACACAAATGTGCGACAATAGCGGTAATTCCCAGCATAACGCCTAATAAGCCTAACACACCTGATAAAATCATGATCGGGAAGCGCAGGATTCGAATCGAGATGCCGGTCGCATATCTTGGCATTAAGAACGATGCGACTCCTGTAATGGCGACCACCATAACCATCGGTGAGGAGACCAGCCCCGCCGCAGTCGCGGCTTGTCCAATGACCAGGGCTCCGACGATACTAACAGCAGCTCCCACTTGTTTTGGCAATCTCACACCTGCTTCCCTCAGTGCCTCAAACGTGATTTCCATGATAAACGCTTCAACCAATGCCGGAAAAGGAATTTGTTCACGGCTTTCAGCGATCGTTAAGAGCAGTGAGGTTGGAAGCATTTCTTGATGAAATGTTAAAATTGCCACATACGCTGAGGGCGCAAGTAAAGCGATAAAAAAGAATAAATAGCGCAGCCAGCGGATAAATGTACTGATATAAAAATGATTATAGTAATCTTCGGGTGCCTGCAGGAGACTTGCAAATGTACAAGGAGCAATAAGCGTAATAGGGGTACCGTCAATCAAAATGACTACACGCCCTTCCAAAAGGCTGGCTGAGGCTACATCCGGCCGTTCAGTTGTTAAAACTTGCGGAAATGGAGAAAATGGATAATCTTGAATCATTTCCTCGATATACCCACTTTCTAAAATCCCATCAATCTTTATTCGCTTTAATCTGCTGGTAACCTCATCAACTAAAAAGCTGTTTGCGACTCCTTCGATATAGGCAACGATGACTTGTGTTTCCGTGTAGCGGCCAATATCAATTTGTTTCATTTTTAATAACGGATGACGAATTTTTCTGCGTAAAAGGGAGGTATTTACTCTTAATGTTTCAATAAAACCTTCCCTAGGGCCACGAATGACTGATTCCGCGTCTGGCTCCTTAATACTGCGTTTTTCCCACTTCGGCAGCCCAATCGATATTCCCCTCGTTTGTTTATCAATCAGAATAATCGGGTTACCAATTGAAATTTGTTTAAAAATATCAGTAATCGCGTAGATTTCTTTGACATCAGAAACCGATATTTCCTTTTTTGTGTTCTCAAATATTGCACCTAGATCATAGCTTTTCATCTGAATAAGCGGCTTAAGTACATGTTGGTCGATCTCTTCAGTATTCGATAGACCATCTATGTAAAGAAGAAGAGCATTAATATTGCTACTGATAATAAATTCTCGAAATACCACATCAGAGCAATCTTTATAGGCTGATTTTAGTATTTGGATATTTTTATTTAATTCCGGTTCAAGAGGAATTTCCGGTAACGTATCGAGCGATTCATTCAATTGTTTACTCGGAAAATCAAATTTCTTTTTCCCATTCCCTAAAAATTTCATCACCTTGTTCCCCTTGATACATATTTACATGTATTCTTTGCAATTTTTTGATGATTATGCTAGTTTCTAAACCAGTTGAATCTATGTAATAAATAAAAAGGTGGACTAACATGAAGAAATATTCGCAAATTTTCCAAGGGACCGCGTTCTCAAGCAAATCCCCAAAAGAAGTACAAATTCAAAAAGACCATCTGTTCTGCATTAACGCAGCCGGAGTAATAGAAAAAGTCGTCTCCCCAGACGACACCGACTATCAATCTTTGCTAATAGAATATCAAGACGAAGCAAATTTTCATCGTTTAGCAGAGGGACAGTACATCCTGCCAGGCTTCGTCGATTTGCACGTGCACGCGCCGCAGTGGGCTCAATCTGGAACGGCGCTAGATATCCCGCTCTATGATTGGTTAAATACATACACCTTTCCAATTGAGGCAAAGTTTTCGGATTTGGATTTTGCCAAAAAGGTATATCAAGATGTCGTCAGCACCTTGCTTGCAAACGGCACAACAACGGCCCTTTATTTCGCGACTGTACATAAAGAGGCGAGCATCCTGCTGGCGGAAATATGTGCGGAAAAAGGGCAGCGCGGTCTAGTCGGGAAAGTCGTAATGGATAACCCTGACCAAACACCAGAGTATTATCGGGACGCTGACACAGCAACCGCCTTGTCGGATACAGAGGAATTCATCCAAGCGGTGAAAGAAGTGGCAAAGCGAGCAAAACAGGGCGTCTACCCAGTCGTAACACCGCGCTTTATTCCAAGCTGCACTGACGAAGCTCTAAAAGGGTTAGGTGAATTGGCGGCTAAGTATGATGCGCATGTCCAGTCGCATTGCAGTGAAAGCGATTGGGCCCATGGTTATGTGCAGGAACGCTTCGGTAAAAACGATGCCTTTGCTTTAAATGATTTCGGCTTGTTGCGTGAAAAGTCTGTTATGGCGCATTGCAATTTTTTAAGTGACGATGATGCAGGTTTATTCGCAGAAACAGGGACGGCAATCGCTCATTGTCCTATTTCCAATGCTTACTTCGCCAATAGCGTTATTCCAATCGCCAGCTTTCAGGAAAAAGGGGTCGAAATTGGCTTAGGATCGGATATTTCCGGAGGTTTCTCGCCAAGTTTGTTCGACAATGTAAGACAAGCAGTGATGTCCTCAAGGATGCTCGAAGATGGAGTGAATCCGGCTCTTCCGGCTAAAGAACGAGGAGTCCCGAATTCCCGTATCACCATAGATGAAGCATTCTATTTGGCCACTGCCGGAGGAGGCGATAGCCTAAGCCTGCCAATCGGCCGCCTCGAGGAAAACTTTGCTTGGGATGTCCAAATCATTGATACTACTATAGAGACGGCCTGGCTGCCAGTCTATGATGCAGAGGAGAAACTGCATGATATCTTCCAGAAAATCATGTATCTCGCCCGGCCGGAAAATATTCGAGAAGTTTGGATCCAAGGGGAAAAGGTCCACGTGCGGTAAAATAATAATTACCCTGCTAAAAGCTGGCAGGGTTTTGCTGTTTTAAATATTTTTTACTAATTGACAAAGGAATTTTCGAAAAAATAATCGAATTGGAAATAGTATTTTTTTATTTTAAAAGGACGTGTAAGGATTGCCTAATCAGAGTGTTATTTTAAAAAATTTAAAGGCCGACTGTGAAAATTGTTTTGCTTTATGTTGTGTGGCGCTGCCTTATGCCAAGTCGGCCGATTTTGCGTTTGATAAAGATAGCGGAACTCCTTGCAAGAACCTGCAATCCGATTTCCGCTGCATGATCCATCAAAATCTTAGAGATAAAGGATTTCGCGGCTGTTCTGCCTATGAATGCTTTGGGGCTGGCCAAAAGGTTTCCCAAAATACATATGGGGGAAGAGATTGGCGCGAGAACCAGGAGTCAGCTAAGGAAATGTTTAATGTATTTCCAATCATGCAGCAGCTTCACGAAATGCTTTATTACTTAAATGAGGCAATGAGTTATGAAGAAACGAAAGCCATTCATCATGAACTGCATGAGGCTTTTGAAGAAACAGAAAGCTTGACCAATTTAACCACGAAGGAAATCTTGAATCTTGATGTACCATCACACCGGTCAAAGGTAAATAAGTTATTTTTACGTACCAGTGAACTAGTCCGCGCAAAGATTTCACCTGGAAAAAATAGCAACAAAATCCGCAAAGGCAGTGACTTGATTGGGGCTAGATTAAGAGGCTCCGACCTAAGAGGAGCAAATTTAAGGGGTGCTTTGTTGATTGCGGCGGACCTACGGGAAGCGGACCTAAGAGCAGTCGACTTTATCGGCGCTGATTTAAGGGACGCAGACTTATGTGGGGCAAATCTTTCAGGGAGTATCTTTCTTACGCAGGCACAAGTGAACGCAACAAAGGGCGACCGTTACACGAAATTGCCGGCCGCATTAAAGACCCCTGAGCATTGGGCACATCGCAAATAAAATAATAGGAAAAAAACGGCTTAGCATTCTAGGCCGTTTTTTATGTCGAAGTTGCTTGTCATGGGCTGCCATAATATCGCTGACTGATCTCGTTTGGTTCCCTTATGAGGTCATTATCTCTCAGGATATTCGTATAATTTCCTGTTTTTTGAAAGAAATAATATAACAACCTCAGTCTTGATAACTTTGAATCATATTAGCCATGTGTACATAGGAACCGCCAGCGCGTAATGCGGAAGCAACCATAATAGCTTCTGCAAGTTCCTCACTTGTTGCACCGAGTTTTTCGGCTTTTTTCGTATGAACGTCGATGCAATATGGACATTGACTGGCTATCCCAGAAGCAGTTGCGATTATTTCTTTAAATTTAGCAGAGAGTTTGCCTTCTTTAGTGGCGGCTGCACTAAACGCTGTATAGCCTCTGAATCCTACATGAGCAAATTTACCAAGCTTGCTTAAATTTTTCAAATTGGAACGGGCATAAAGAACATCTGATGCATCTTCATTTTTTGCATTATGTACATGTGTACTATGAGTGACCGCACCACCTGCTTCCACAGCCGCGGAAACAAATGCAGCTTCAACTAATTCTTCTAATGACGCCCCTGCGCTTTTTGCCTTCCTAGTATGAGCATCAATGCAATACGGACACTGAGTAATATGAGCAATTGCCACAGCAACGATTTCTTTCTCTTTAACAGTAAGAGCACCTTCTTTAAATACTTCAACATTAAAATCGTTAAAAGCTTTTAATTGTTCTGGTGCTAAATCCTTTAATTGAGCCAGATTTTGAGTGTTTTCTTTCGCATATAGATTTGTTGACATTTTCAAAACTCCTTTTGAACTTTTTATGATTAGTTTATCCTTAAAGGTTTATAGAATATCCAATCAAACCAACTATACAAACCATAATGATCTAAATTAATAATAGGATTATCAAATTTTTCCAAAAATGTAAGAGTTGATGGTAAACTTAAAGTATGAACTTATAGAAAAGAGTGGTCCCTTTGATCAAGGATAAAAAATCCTTATCTATTTCTATCATTCTTTATTTAGCCGTAATCATTTTGAACCTTCCTTTCCCGAATGAAAGTCCCCTTGGCGAGACCCTGGCAGCAAAGTTAAATATTCCTGTAAGGTCCGCAAATGGTTTGCATTATTTTGGCATTTCTCTATTTGTTTTATTTATCCTAAGCCTTTATTTTCTATCGAAATCATTGGAAAGATTTAAAACGAGATTCATAGTCATTGCTTTTTTGGCGGTAAGTTTTATCCCAACATTTCTGGCTGCTTCTATTCAAAAATACTTTGCAACAGGCATTTACTCGGTTGCCTATAATCATAATGAAGCCAGGTGCCATTTTGAAATGGCGGATGAGAAAACATTGCACGGCGAATGTGTACTTCCTTTTGAAAACTACAGCAGTGAAAATGTTCATTTCACCTTAGAATTTTACGACCAATCTGATGATGAAATAGTCACATTGATGAACGCCAATGCTCCTTACACAGTAAGGCTTGGCGGCAAGGAAAGTAAGCGAGTGATGCTCGAGGCTGATATCGATGTATCAAAAATGAAAAGCCACATTGATAGTGGCGACGTAAATGGCGTGAATATAATCATCAAGTCAGGCGGGAAAAGCCGCAAATTATAAGGTTGAATGAGATTAACGGAGGTGTTTAGATGGATGCGGTAATTTGGCTGTTGATCTTGCTGCTGCTCACGCTATTCAACTGGGGAGCTATTTCTTTTCATAATAATAAAAAATTGCACTTTTTTTGGTCCGGGATTATTATCGGAATTCTTGGCCCCATCATTGCCTTTTTAATCGGGGCACTATTTTGGAAGATGGCCCATAGTGAAGGCAGCACAGGTGAGGGCGGAGCAATTGGCGCAGCTTTTATTGGTTTAATGATCGTCGGCAACGGGATTCTTTATGTTTTCATTGGAATGTTTGTAAAAATAGTTTCGTTAATAAAAGGGAATTCAGCCTAATTAGGTCAATCCATTACTCGGTTACTATTGAGCAATATAGGAAATAATAAAAAAGCCTAAATCATCCTGTGATTTAGGCTTTTCTATTCCGATAATATAAGCATTATTTCCTCCTTGAAAAAATATTTGGTTTAAAATGTATTTTGTGACTTAAGTTTTAGAAAGAAGTGGTCGGTATGGAGAAATCACCATCTATATTAAAACAAGCTTTGACAGTCAATAGGAAGCCATTTCCGTGGCTAAAGGCCTTTACTGCAGGACTGGCCGCAGCACTGCCGATTTTGATTGGCTTGTTATTTGGCAACCTGGAATATGGATTAGTTGCCGGATTGGGCGGATTTACATATCTATATGTGTTTAATGTTCCATACGCTCAAAGAGCGAAAAAGATCTTTTGGATTGTCATTGCCCTCACTTCCCTTACCGCGTTAGGTACACTGGTGGCCCCTTATCCCATTATGGTAGCGATTTTTATGGGAATCATCGGAGCTGCCGCAATCTTTATTTTCGGAGCATTAAGGATTGCGGGGCCTGCTGCCATCTTCCTGGTCCTCGTTTTTTCAATGGTAACAGGAATGCCCCAAGCACCGGAGCTTGCTCCATTAAGAGCAGGCTTAGTCTTCTTAGGCGGGAGTCTATCGTGGATTTTGGCTATGCTTGGCTGGTTTTCTGATCCCCATGGACCTGAAACAGGAGTAGTTAAAAGGGGCCTGTTAGAGCTCGCAGCATTGCTTGATTCAGTAGGGACAGACCGATTCCACGAGTCGCGGCACCGTGTCATGTCAGCCTTAATGGATGCGGACGAAACATTGGCATCAGGGCAAACGCCTATCAGGCAAACGAACTATTTCAAACGTTTATATGTATTAAACAATTCGGCTCATAATATTTTTACTTATTTACTTGAAGATTTTCCAGAACACCGAGCACCACTACCGCCAGAAGCTGCGCAGTCTGTCCGAAAAATAGCAAACTCGTTAGGCAAAAAAAATAAAAGTGACTCTGCTTCCGAAGTAATTTTACAGCCCGAAGAGATGGAACCGTCGGTCGCTCATTTATTTAAATTGATTTATGATGCAGATGCAGTAATGAATGAACCCACTTCCAAAATCAATCAAGAGGTTGAATTCTCAAAGTTGCCACTTAAGACTGTTTTTGGCGGTGCCTTTGATAAAAACTCGATTATTTTTATTGCTGCTATGAGGTTTGGGATCATCACAATCATTGCTGCTATCTTCGCGTTTGAGGTCGGATTTGCCCGTTCCTTTTGGGTCCCGTTGTCCTGCGTGGCCGTCATGTCAGGCTACTCTATTGTCGCCACGTTCCATCGTGCCATTCAAAGAGGAATAGGTACATTACTTGGGATTCTGATTGCCAGCTTGATTCTTTCGATTCATCCTGATGGATACATAATCGCTTTATTAGTTTTACTGTTTACGTTCATTACTGAGCTGTATATCGTGAAAAATTATGCGTTAGCGGCATTATTTTTCACCCCTAATGCGTTGCTCATGGCAGAAAGCACAAGCCACGGGAGCTTTAGCTTTGCCTATTTTGCTTCTGCAAGGATGATGGATGTTTTAATCGGCAGTATCATTGGTCTAATAGGAGTATGGCTGGTCGGGAGGAGGTCCGCCTCAAGCCGCCTTCCGCACTTAATCAGCAAAACTATACGCAGTCAGTCGCAATTTTTATTTGTTCTTTTCTCTGACCAAGGAAAAAGGTTTAATGCTAGACAAAGCACAGAGTTAAAGAAAATGAGAACGAATATTTTGAATTTAAAAATCCTGTACAATACAGCTTCAGGTGAGATTCCGGTTAATAGGGGAGTCTTGGATTATTACTGGCCGGTAGTCCATTCTATTGAACATCTAGGTTATCTGCTGGAGAATACAGCTAAACTAAGCAGCCGCCCGATTCTGGCTGATGATGAACTTGCTCAGCTGCTCTTAGCGTGTGAAACGATGGCGATTGCGGCCCATTTGAAAAAAATACCGCCCCTAAAACCGATTCCTGGAATCGAATCATTCCTGAGTATCCCAAAAGAGCTCCGTTATTTACAAAAAGCGCTTCAAAATAATGAAGGAGTTCCTTTATAGGTGCGGTTTCGTAAAATTCGTCCCAAAAAGCTAAGCGTGGTCTTGAAGTAAGCCGTTCTCTTTTGAGGTACCCGCATAGGAAAAAACAAATATAAAAACAACTACAAAAGCAGTGTGTTTCTCATATGAAATCACACTGCTTTTAGCACGTTTATAGGACGATTATGTAAAAAAAATTTAAGTGGTTACTTCAACTAACTAGGCAGTTTAGTATAAGAAGGGATATTAATGTCTTTAGACGAATATTGTTTTTTGATACATATTGAAGGGGTGAAGGCGTGTGGAGAATATAATTAATGGAATAAACCAATGGATACAAACATTACCGAAGGTATATAACTCAATGTCAGAAACAGAAATATCAAATCGCCCATTACCAAATAAATGGTCCAAAAAAGAGATTTTAGGACATCTATGCGACTCTGCAATAAATAATATTAATAGGTTTATAAAGATTCAGTACGAAGAACAACCATTTGTTATCCAATCATATAATCAAAACCAATGGGTAATACTTCAAAATTATCAAGAAAGACCACTTGATGAGATATTAAACCTTTTTTTAGCATTAAATAAGCAAATCATAAATACTATATCGAATATTCCAAAAGAGAAATTATCAAATCTTTGTGATATAGGAAATAATCAACAAAAAACATTAGAGTGGCTCATAAAAGATTATCTTAAACATATGGAACATCATATTAACAACCAAATCCTTATTAAAAATAACGCCTAATAGTGATACTGCCTCTTTAACTAACGGAGTGCTTTAGCATAAGAACAAAGTGACATAAATGTGGGAACTTCATTGGAAGTTCCCTAATTTTTTGATTTTGATGAAAATACTATTAGCGTATGAAATCGCACACGAAAACGCAAAACCATAATTTTTATTATGGTGTATTCCAATGGGTATGTGATTTAAGGTGTGATTTTAACCCTAATTTCCTTAATAAACCTTAATAAATCAATAAAAGGTGGAGAAAATTCCATTGCAAATTACTCTGCGAAATGGGTTGCTTTTATATATGTTTTTATAGGTGCGGGTACTCCAAAAGAGAACGGTTTAGTCTTGAAGCGGCCACGCTTTTATTTTGGAATTCAGAAGTTTTTCCAAAAAACTGACCCAAACCGAAATGTTCCCTCCAAAGAATAGAAATACTATAAGAAAGATTTGGAGGAGGAGCAGCCCTTGGGACAAGTCATTTTAGACGATTTCAGCCAAGAAATGGCGGAATACTTTAAAGAGCATATTTTTGACAACCTAGACAAGATTATGAAAGGTCCAATGCTGTATCACTATACGTCCATGGAAGCATTAAATAATATCCTTGACCGGGAAAAGTGCTTTTGGATAACCCGAGTGGATTTTATGAACGATTACAAAGAAGTCGCCTATGTGACCGAAGTTGTTCAAGCTATCATTGGAGAGATTGAAAAAAGCAAAGAAAAAGATACCTTTATTCATTTATACAAAGATTTTGCCTCTACCGAGAGTTATTATAAGGACTTAAATATCTTCGCGTTTTCATTAACGGAAAACCCTGATTCTCTGCCGCTATGGTATAACTACGGGGCGAATGAGGGTTGCAATATCGGGATTGACGCCTCGAAATTTTTTGGACAATCATTTAATTCGCAAATTACCTTTGTAGGCAAAGTGGTGTATGATGAGGAAAAACAAAGGCAAATTGTAAAAGAAGTGATTACAAGACTTCTACAATTGGTGAGGGCGGAAAATCTATCGGAAGAGAGTTTTTCCAGAGCGATATTGTTCACCTTTGGGACATTAGGCTGTTTTATAAAGCATCCTGCCTTTGTTTCCGAAGAAGAATTCAGATTCATCTTCATCCCAAAATCCGATGAGCATATCCATTTTCGTGTCTCAAGAGGCGCCTTTATTCCATTTATTAAAGTCCCGGTGGTGGAACACAATGCAGAAACAGGCGAAGACAAACTGCTAGTCCGAAAAATAACCATCGGACCGCGGACGAAATTGGACATTGTGAAATCAGGATTAGAATTTTATTTGTCGGTTAAAAAGCTGGAAGGGATTGAATTGTGTACTTCTAGAACGCCATTAAGATTTTAATAAAAAAGCGAACAGCGACTGGGGCTGTTCGCTTTTTGCCGTGTACGAGTTAATTAAGGGATTTGCTGTGTAGAGGGAAGAGTGAGGTGCTGTGGTGTATAGCTTTCGTGTTACATCAAAGTGCAAATAGGTATCAATATAACAAGACGAATCAAGAAATCAATCATTCTCAAAACTCCTTTAGAATCTGACTTTGTTAAACTCAGTATAGGAAAAATTTATTAATTCTGTTTTGAGGGATTGTAAATTTATTGTCAATTTTACACAACGATAAATTTACCTTTACAAAAATTGTATGGAGTCATATATTTTGAGTAGTGGGAAAATTTTCCTATAAGAAAAGTCATAGATAAAGGAGGTGGAGCATGAAGAATCAGAATGGGCTTTGGATCATTTTATTATTATTGCTGAGCCGGACGATATTTGCTGTTATTTTTCAAGGGATCTTTGCTTTAAGTTCAACATTGGATTATTTGGAAGCTGGGAGATGGTGGACTGTTTATGGGTCCTTAATTGACCTGGGCTGCTTAGCACTGATGTTTTGGGTAGTCAGAAGAGGGGGAACGAATTTTAAATCTCTTATCGGTTTTTCTCCCGAATTGATTAAAAGTGATGTAAAGCAGGCGGGAATCATTCTCGTAATATTATTGCCGATCACGATGTTTTGGGGAGCGACGATTTCCTATCTTTTGTTTGGGAAAGCAGCCGCACCCATCGTGGCCGGACCGCTTCCGTTATGGGCGGCTTTATACAGTGTAATCATCTGGCCGATTGGCTGGGCGATTATGGAACAGCTTGTTTATATGGGGTATTGCCTGCCTAGGCTAGAGAAAGTTTTTAAAAGCAAAGTTTTCGCAGTTTCGGCCGTCATGTTTTTCTGGGCACTGCAGCACATCGCACTTCCTGTCACACTTGATATGGACTATTCTCTATATCGATTTTTAACAGTTATCCCTATGGTCATCATTCCAATCTATTATTTAAGGTCACGTCGTTTAGTCCCCCTCATCCTTGTCCATGTCTTATCAGACATTTTTTCCGCTATTTCGTTTTACTTTTAACTTTTAAAGGGAGTGGATAGAAATGAATAATATGAGTAATCGCTTGTTATCCTGGACTGGTATTTTAGCAGGTATCCTTCTTATCATTGCTCATCTATTAAACTATGGTTCCGGAGAATATGGAACAGTAATAGGGAACCTATTGGTTTTTAAAGCACATGCTCTTTTGGTATTTACCTTTTTTGGCATTTTTGCTTTTCAGGCAGGAAGAAATGGCCTGCTTGGTTTGTTAGCCATGATTTCAGGAGTTTTAGGAAACATTATAGTCACGGCCGTTGTCTTTGTGGAAATTGCCCAGGCCTCGGCGGGCGATTTCAGTAAGGTATTCAACACACCTGCGACACAGCCAATCTATACATTCGGACCATTATCATTCGTCTTAGGGATGATCTTGTTAGGAATTTCCATTATTCGCGGAAAGGTGCTGCCTGCATACTCTGGCTATCTTCTATTGGCGGGCACTATTATATTCGCCCTCGCCAGTGTGTTTGTTAATCACCAATCACTTATAGAGGTCATCGGATCCGTTTTTACAGGAATCGGATTTATTGCAGTGGGAATTCATGCCCTAAAAAAAGTTCAAGATGCGTCTATAAAAACTAATCAAACGTTTGATTGAAAAATGTTTCTGGCTGTTTGCATATGTATGATATGGCACTTCCTTATGGTACAATCGTATTTATAAATTACGCCCGGAATGCATCACACACTCAAGGAAGGAACCATCAAAATGAACATAGAGTTAACTTATAAAATCATCTCAGATATGTGTGGCGCGGTCTCCTTCAAAAGAGGAGATTATTTTTATCGGACAAATAAAGTGACCTTCACCGAATATGGTCTGGATCGCTGCCAAGCAATGGTTGATGGGGATTTCCATGTGACCGTTGTGAGTGAAGCAGAAGGTGAGTTCCGCACTAGTTGCAGCTGCCCGAAGCTCGCTTCTTTTCAAAAGGATTGCCAGCATATTGCGGCTGTTTTATTGGCGATTTACGACCATCAGCAGCAAGGAACCACACCAAATCAGGAACTGACCACCGGCCTGCTGACCATTTTCGATCATAAGCCTGTCCCGTCCAGCGGCCACCAGAATTATTTTGAAAAAAGAACCGTGCTTGATGCCGGGTTTACCTGTAAACCAGTCGCGGCAGGCGAAGGCCGGCTTATACTCGGCATTGAGATGGACGTGGAAGAGAACAAGGTGCAGAAAATCAGAGAGTTTTTGGACAAGGTCAGCAATGGAAATCCATTTATTGTTTCGGAGCCCTTTACCTACGACCCAAGCCTTCATTGCTTTCAGAAAGAAACCGATGCCGTCATTCAGCAGCTGATTAACATGGTTCGAGATGAACAGGCGTATGGAAAGGAAGCTTTGGATCCGCAAGTCCTGCCGATTTCGGCATCCTTATGGGATAGGCTCCTGCCATTACTTATAAAGGCTCCTAGGGTCAAAATAGAGTACAATGGCCAAACCTATGAAGAACTCCATCTGTCAGATGGTTCACTGCCATTACAGTTTGCATTTACGGAAAATCTACTGGTGGTTGAAGGATTCGATCAAATACTGATTCTCGAAACCTATCGCTCCGTTCTTTACGAGGAGAAAATAACACAATTGAAGAATCAGGATTTCCAGAGGTTATTGGAACTAAAACGAATGCTCCATGGTCCCAGGACCAACAAAATCCCTATCCCGCACGAACAAATTCCGTTTTTTCTTGAAAAAGTCGCCCCGGGATTGAAAGAGCTGGGACAGGTGCAGATTGCCGATTCCATCACAAAAACCTGGATGAAAACACCGTTGAAGGCCATGCTCTACTTGGATCGGGTGAAAAACCGACTCCTTGCAGGAATCGAGTTTCACTATGAACATATGATGATCAATCCGCTTGAGGGAAGGGAACTTCCGGCAGGCTCGATGATTGTAAGGGATGTCGAGAAGGAAGCGGAAATCTTGCAAATCATGGAGGACAGCTCATTCGCCAAGACGGATGGCGGTTATTTTTTGCATAATGAGGATCTTGAGTACGAATTTCTAGTCCATGTCGTACCTCGGCTGCAAAAGCTCGCCCAAATTTATGCGACCACGGCTGTCCGCAGTCGAATTTTTCGAGAAAATGTTTTTCCGAAAATCAGGGTGAAGGTAAAGAAGGAGCGGACCAATTGGTTGGAATTCAAGTTTGAAATGGACGGTATTTCCGACAATCAGATTCGCGATGTCTTGGAGGCGCTAGAGGAAAAACGGAAGTATTATAGATTGCCGAATGGCTCTCTGCTATCCTTGCAAACAAGGGAATTCGAGGAGATTCAGCAGTTTCTTCATTCACCACTTATGAAAGCCGGTGACTTGAAAAATGGACTGGCCTTGCCTATCGAACAGTGTCTGCAGCTGCTGGATACGGTGGAGGTGAGCGACACCTTCAAGCTAGAGGAATCCTTCCGCCAGTTTATGGAACAGCTCCGAAACCCGGGCAGCTTGGACTTCGAGTTGCCGACTAGCTTGGCTTCCTTCCTTAAAGATTACCAAAAGCACGGCTTTAAATGGATGAAAACACTCGCTCACTTTGGCTTTGGGGGGATCTTGGCCGATGATATGGGACTGGGAAAGACGATTCAAAGCATAGCGTTTATTGTGTCGGTGCTTCCGGAAATTCGCGGACAAAAGCAGCCAGTCCTCGTTGTCTGTCCATCCTCTCTAACCTATAACTGGCTTAGTGAGTTTAGGAAATTTACCGGGACATCCCAGCTTAGGGCGGTGGTCATTGATGGTTCGAAGGAGGAGCGAAACAAGCAGCTTCAGGATCTTTCCGATGTCGATGTCATTGTCACTTCCTACCCTTTGCTCCGTAAGGACATCCTTTGGTTTGAAAAACAAACCTTTCATACTGTGTTTTTTGACGAGGCCCAGGCCTTTAAAAATCCGTTGACGCAAACAGCGCGGGCGGTAAAAAAGCTGCAGGCCCAACATCGTTTTGCGCTGACAGGCACACCAGTTGAGAACTCATCGGAAGAGCTGTGGTCGATTTTTCATGTCGTCTTTCCGGAGCTTTTCCTTGGGCTAAAGGAATTCAGCCAGCTGACCCGAAAACAAATCGCTTGCAGAATCCGGCCATTCTTGCTGCGCAGGATGAAGGAGGATGTCTTATCCGAACTGCCTGGAAAAATCGAATCGCTTGAATCAGTTGAACTGCTGCCCGAACAAAAGAGGTTGTACGCAGCTTATTTGGCCAAGCTTCGGCATGATACATTAAAGCATCTGGACAAAGACACGATTCGAAAAAATCGTATCAAGATTTTAGCAGGGTTGACACGCCTGCGGCAGATTTGCTGTCATCCGGGCTTGTTCGTAGACGGCTATCAAGGCGGGTCGGCAAAATTTGAACAGCTCATGGAAATATTAGAGGAATCACGGCTTTCTGGGAGACGGGTGTTAATTTTTTCACAGTTTACGAAAATGCTGGCGTTGATTGGACGGCGGTTAACGGCAAAAGGACAGCCATACTTTTACCTTGATGGGCAGACTCCATCTGAAGAGCGGGTGGAAATTTGCGAACGGTTTAATCACGGTGAACGCGACCTTTTCCTAATTTCCTTGAAAGCAGGGGGAACCGGCCTTAATCTGATGGGGGCAGATACCGTTATTTTATATGACACTTGGTGGAATCCTGCTGTTGAGGAACAAGCCGCGGACCGTGCCCACCGGATGGGCCAGCAAAATGAGGTTCAGGTTATCAAGCTTGTTTCTCGTGGCACCATCGAGGAAAAGATTAATGAACTGCAAGACAAAAAGAGGCTTTTAATTGAGGAAATTATTGATTCGGATGAGAAGGAGATGGGGACTCTTACGGAAGATGATATTCGGGAGATATTGATGATTTAATAACCTTTATGGGCGCCCGGACAGCTGAAAAATCAAGAGTTTCGGTCACCAATAGAGGCTATTGGTACCCGGTCAGTGTAAAAATCAAGAGTTTCGGTCACCAATAGAGGCTATTGGCGCCCGGACAGTGTAAAAATCAAGAGTTTCGGTCACCAATAGAGGCTATTGGCGCCCGGACAGTGTAAAAGTCAAGAGTTTCGGTCACCAATAGAGGCTATTGACGCCCGGACAGTGTAAAAATCAAGAGTTTCGGTCACCAATAGAGGCATTTGACGCCCGGACAGTGTAAAAATCAAGAGTTTCGGTCACCAATAGAGGCTATTGGCGCCCGGACAGTGTAAAAATCAAGAGTTTCAGTCACCAATAGAGGCTATTGGCGCTCGAACGGCGGAAAAATCAAGAGCTCCGGTCACCAATGGGAATTATTGGCGACCGGTCTCCATATAAATTTGAATTAGAACCTAGGTAAACGCCGAAAAAGCCCCAACAGTTACTTTCTCCCTTTCCTTGGAATGCTCAGAATCCGTTATTGCCTCAAACACGACGATATTTGTAAAATCAGCATAAAGAATATCACCTTTATGAAACGGACCAAGTTCCCGAAAATTGCCACTCGTCAATTCAGCTTCGAAATAATCTTCCGTATCAAGTCGTTTCAGAACAACCCGAACAGTAGATCCAACCGCATTGACATGTGAGGCTTCCGCTGGTATGCCAACCCCATTGGAAAACCTGCTCAGCCCAATCTCATGGGGGCGGATATATCCGACTGCTTCAACCGCCGAATCCCTCGCAATTGCAACATCATTATACAAAGCAGCCCCACGGAATTCGTTCACCCGACCCAAAAAGCTATAAACAAAAGCATTTGCAGGTCTTTCATAAACTTCCGCAGGTGAACCAATTTGTTCAATTTTTCCATGATTCATCACCACTACAGTATCTGCCATTTCAAGTGCTTCTTCCTGATCATGCGTCACAAAAACAGTCGTAATATTAAGCTTTCGATGGATTTCCCGTAACCAATGGCGCAGCTCCTGCCGAACCTTTGCATCCAACGCTCCGAATGGTTCGTCGAGAAGAAGCACCTCAGGTTCCACGGCAAGCGCCCGTGCTAGCGCAATCCTTTGCCTCTGCCCACCTGAAAGCTGGGAAGGATACCGGTCGGCAAGGTGCTCAAGCTGTACCAGCCTTAATAACTCCAGTACTTTATCCTTGATTTCACTCCTGGAAGGACGTAATTTGCGCGGCCTTACCTTCAATCCAAAGGCCACATTTTCAAAAATTGTCATATGTTTAAACAAAGCATAATGCTGAAATACAAAACCAACTTTGCGTTCTTTCACGTTTTTGAAAGAGAAATCAACACCGTTGAAAATGATCGAACCTGTATCGAGTCCCTCCAGTCCTGCAATCAGTCTAAGAAGGGTGGTCTTCCCAGAACCAGATGGACCAAGTAATGCCACAAAATCCCCGGTTGGTATTTCTAGATTGATATCTTTAACCGCCGGGTAAGCACCAAATTTTTTCGTAACGCCAGTGATTGTAATCCCCATTTCGAAAATCTCCCTCTCCACTATTTCTTTGTTTTCCATTCCAAAAAACTTTTAAAAACTAACGTAAGCAGGGCAAGCAGTGCCAGCAGGGAAGCGACGGCAAAGGAGGCGGTAAAGTTGTATTCGTTATACAAAATTTCAACATGAAGAGGGAGGGTATTGGTAAGCCCTCTGATGTGACCGGACACAACCGAAACGGCGCCAAACTCACCCATCGCCCGGGCATTACAAAGAATGACTCCATAAAGCAATCCCCATTTAATATTCGGTAGAGTCACTCGAAAAAACATTTGCCAGCCGCTTGCACCGAGCGTAATCGCTGCCTGCTCCTCCTCCGTGCCCTGTTCCTGCATAATTGGGATTAACTCGCGAACTACAAACGGAAAGGTGACAAAAGTAGTGGCAAGAACAATCCCCGGTACACTGAATATGATTTTTAAATTATTCGCTTCAATAAAGGGCCCTAACACCCCATTTGAACCATACAACAACACAAACACGAGACCTGCAATGACAGGGGAAACAGCAAAAGGAATATCAATCAGGGTAATCAGGATATTCTTCCCCTTAAAATTAAATTTCGCGATTCCCCAAGCGGCAATGACGCCGAAGATGGTATTCAAGGGAACGGCAATAGCCGCGGTAATGAGCGTAAGCTTAATCGCCGAAAGAGCATCAGGCTCCGTGATGGCCGCAAAGTATAACTCGATTCCTTTTTTCAAAGCCTCAGTAAAAACCGCGATGAGGGGGATGAGGATAAAAATTCCTAAGAATCCCAGGGCCGTTCCAATCAGCAGCCATTTTTTTATCGGAGCCAGGGCAAAACGGCTGGCTCCTGGACTTTTTAGATGGACATGTTCTCTAGCAATCATATTTTTCAAACTCCTCTAGGTCACTTGATGTTTCCTTGCCGTTCTCCATTGCCAAAAATTAATCAAGAATAATAGAAGGAAAGAGATGACGAGCATGACGGCGGCAATGGCGGCGGCACCCCCGTAGTTGTATTGCTCCAATTTTGTAATGATGAGCAGGGGAACAATTTCCGTTTTCATCGGCATGTTGCCGGAAATGAACACAACCGAACCATATTCCCCCAAGGCCCTTGCAAAGGCGAGGCCAAAGCCAGTTAGCACGGCGGGGAAAATGGCTGGAAAAATAATTTTGAAAAAAATCTGGGCCGAATTGGCACCAAGTGTAGCGGCTGCTTCTTCGTACTGTTGATCCAACTCCTGCAAGACAGGCTGGACAGACCGGACCACAAAGGGGAGCCCGATAAACGTCAACGCAATCATGATGCCATACTGTGTATAGGCAATCTTCACTCCGGCAGCTTCGAAATATTGACCAATCCACCCATTCGGAGCATAGATGGCGGTAAGTGCGATACCGGCCACTGCAGTGGGCAGGGCAAACGGCAGGTCGACAAGCGCATCAACGAATCGCTTCCCGACAAAGTCATATCTTACTAATACCCAGGCAATAAGCGTTCCAAATAGAACATTAACCATTGCAGCAACGAAGGAGGTATAGAAGGTCAGTTTATAGGAAGCTACGACTCTCTCATCCGTTATAGTCTCCCAAAATTCGGCCAAGCTTATGGTAGTTGCTTTTAAAAATAAAACCGCAATCGGGATTAGGACAATCAGACTGAGATAAATGACCGTATACCCCATTGAAAGTCCGAACCCCGGGAGTACCCGGCGGCGTTTGGATTGTTTAACCACGTGAAAGCCTCCATTCATTACGGTTTATAGATTTGGTCGAAGATGCCCCCATCATCAAAGTGTGTCTTTTGCGCTTTCTTCCAGCCGCCAAAAACTTCATCTATCGTAAATAGTTTGATATCAGGGAATTGGCTGGCATATTTTTCAGCTACGTCTTTATTGCGCGGGCGGTAAAAATTCTTCGCGGCAATTTCCTGTCCTTCAACTGTATATAAATAGTCAAGATAAGCTTTTGCCACTTCTTCGGTCCCATGCTTTTTCGCTACTGTATCGACAACGGAAACAGGAGGTTCAGCCAAAATGCTGACAGATGGATTGACTACTTCAAATTTGTCTTCGCCAAATTCCTTAAGTGCAAGATAAGCCTCGTTTTCCCATGCAATCAATACATCGCCGATTCCTCTTTCCACGAAGGTAGTCGTCGAGCCGCGGGCTCCGGAGTCCAATACCGGTACATTTTTAAAGAGCTTTGCTACAAAATCTTTTGCTTTTTGTTCATCTCCGTTATTCTGCTCGAGTGCATAGCCCCAAGCCGCCAAGTAATTCCAACGTGCACCGCCGGAGGTTTTTGGATTCGGAGTAATGACGGATACATCTTTTTTTACCAAGTCATCCCAGTCCTTGATTCCTTTTGGATTCCCTTTCCGCACCAGGAAGACAATCGTTGATGTGTACGGTGAACTGTTGTCAGCCAGCCGCTCCTGCCAGTTCTCCGCAAGCTTGCCTGCTCCTGCAATTGCATCTATATCATAAGCAAGGGCCAGCGTCACGACATCGGCCTCCAAACCGTCTATGACAGAGCGGGACTGCTTGCCGGAACCGCCATGAGATTGGTTAATCGTCACTTTTTGACCGGTTTTCTTCTCCCAATAGGCAGCAAAGCTTTTGTTATATTCCTCGTAAAGTTCACGGGTTGGATCATAGGATACATTTAATAATTCAATCGGTTTCTTGTTCGTTTCCTTTGCAGCAGGTTCTTTTTTTGCCGATTCAGTAGAAGTTTGGCTCGAGCAACCGGCCGCCCCTACAAGAAACATAAGTGAAATTAACGTTATTAAGATTTTTTTGAGCATTTTTAACTCCCCTTTTTTTTGTATTGTCGGGGCTTTTTTTCAACAAAAAAAGCCCATTAGTATTTGCATGTACATCGTCATGTACATCTAACTAAAGGGCCTTCGGCGGTCCGATCGGCAGCTATTCATCTTTCGTTTTTCCTGTTGTTCGCTACTTGGGTGGTCTTTTTCTGAAGTGGCAGCCGGTGTCTTTCTAACCGGTCGATTTGCGTGATTTGTGAATCGTGAACGGTGATTTGAACGGTTCCAAATTCTAATCCTTCTAACAAACTTTCGAGTTTTTCCAGCACTTGCTGATTAAGGTGTATTTTTGATGACAACTAAATCCTCTCCTTTTAATAGACTTATTTTGTTTTCTAACAAATCTTCAAGTGTCGTCCGGTCAAGGACATAGGCAATCGTATCTCTGACTAAGGACCATAGCGGCTTTAACTGACAGCCCTCCTCTAATGGACATGGTTCATACTTCGTAATGGATGCACATGCCATTGGAGATAGAGGCCCCTCTAATTCTCGGATGATTTCTCCGATATTGATTTCCTGGGGCTCTTTTAGCAGCATATAGCCGCCTTTTGCCCCTCGTTTACTAGTTACATAGCCTAGTTTTTTTAATTGAAGCAGGATTTGTTCAAGGTAATTAGTGGTTACCAGGGTCTTGTCGGCAATTTCCTGGATGCCGAGGACATTGCCTTGATGACCTCCAAGCAGGAGCAAGGCCCTTAAGGCATATTCACCTTTACTGGATACCTTCATGTAATTCCTCTCCTTAATGTTGAGTATTTCAGTCAACATTCACTGCTAAAAATAAATCCCTAAATGGATTGCTGGGACAGGAATGTTACGAACCGGTATTAGCTTTTAATAAATATATGCAAAGAGGAAGCGGAGGGCACTTATCCAATTCCTCTAAAGTCAGCCCATTTTAAGATGCTGAAAATAAATTCCGATAATAACTATAGGATTACTTATTTAAAAATATTAATATGCTTTATTTAATAAATCAAGAACTTTTTGAATTTTCCCTGGATAAAAAAAAAGCCTAGAGAATTTATCACTCTAAGCGTTAAAGTTATGATTAATTGTCTAGTGCCAAACCCAATGCAGTCCGGCCTTCGTTAACTAACCGTTCATCCTTCTGACTATCCCCATACAAAAGCAGCATGATTAGCGAGTAGACCGCCCTAAAGCGAGCGATCATTTTTATTTCAGGCGTAACATTACCATATAACTGAAAAAAGTAATCTCTGCCTTCTGCCGGAATAAAACTGTACACAATCGATAAATCAATCGCCGGGCTTCCAATATGGGCATCTCCCCAGTCAATCACCGCTGACACTCTGCCGCTGTCATCGACCAGCATATTTCGAATATGAAAATCACCATGTACTAATGTTTTACTATCATCCTCAAAAGGTTTCCAAACCGTCGAAAGAAATAAATGAAGACGCTCCTGTTCTTGTTCTCCAATTAAACCTAGTTCCTTTGCTTTTTCGATGTTCGCTTCCAGCATAGGCTTCCTTTTAAAAATATCAGTCCGACCAAGCTCATCATAAGGAACGCCGAGCTTTTCCGCTTCGTTTATCGGAAAAGCGTGCAGTGTTTTTAAAAATTTAGCTAATGGTTCTACTGACAGCATTCGCTGTTCAGGAGTTAAGCAGGACAGGGGCTTTCCGCTTAACAGTTTGTACCCGGCAAAAGGCCACGGATAACCTTCTTCTTGATTGCCTTGAAAAATCGGATCCGGTACTGGGATTGGCAGTAAAGGGGCCGCGACCGGAAGCAGCCGGTTCTCAACTCTAAGTAAATTTACTGCTATTTCACGCCTAGGAAATCGAAACACAAATTGCTCATTGACGAGAAAGACGGAATTGTCAAATCCTTCACCAAATACCTGTATACTTACAGGTTTTAACTGCGGAAACTGTTTTTCAATCATCATAACCGCTTTTTCATTCGAGATAACCCTCTCAGGAGACCATGGCGAACTCATTCGTTAAACCTCCAATTCCAATTTAGAAAAAACAAACTCCTATTACGGAGAAGTAGTAGGAGTCTGCCCGTTTTTCTCGATCTTTAATTCTAGTTTTTCGCTTAAAAATGTCGAGCCCAATACGAGGGCGCCGCCAATCATTTGGACCCATGTCATACTTTCGCCTAAGAAAACCGCCGCGATTATAACCGCGGAAATCGGGTCAATATAGCTAAGAACCGCAATCGTTTGCCCTTTAAGTTTTTGGATAGAGGTGAAATATAAGAAATAGGCCAACCCGGTATGAACGATACCCAGTATTAATATATAAATGATAGAATTTGAGTTTAATCCCGCGAAACTAAGCTGCCCCTGCCATAACACGTAAGGAAGCAGCACCAGCGCTCCCGCCATTAATTGAACTAACGTCATTTCAAAACCAGATAGATTTTTAATAAATTTGTTCATTAAAATCACGCTGGCATATAGAGAGGCAGCCAAAAGGCCATAGAAAATCCCTAAAGCATGATTGTGTGAGCCGTTTGTCGAGCCAGCGCCATTTTGCACGATTAGAAATAAGCCAACCATGGCCATCACAATACAGCCGACTTTCATACCCGTCAGTTTTTCCTTCAGAATCCAAGGGGCTAAAATCATCACAAAGATTGGTGCAAAGTAATAGCTGATTGTGGCATTGGATATTGTTGTATACCGATAAGACTCAAATAAAAAAATCCAGTTAAGACCAATTGCCCCGCCTGATAAAAGGAGCAGTACCGCGTTTTCTTTCAGCGCCTTCATAGACGGTTTGTGCTTGACTAGAAAACTAGCTAAAAGCAGGAATAGACTGCCAATCACCCCGCGTAAAAAAGCAATCTCACTTGAACTCAAATCAATCTTCTTAACAAACACCCCGATGCTGCCAAAGATGAGCATCGTCATGATTAATCTTAATTTCACATTCATGTAAAACCCTCCCAGATATTTTAATCCAACCACAAACTAGCTAATTTCTCAACATCTATTTGAATGGAAGACCCCCATGTAAATAGAATGGGGAAAGGTCAAAATCCGACAATTTTTACCAATCTATTGATAATTTCGACATTTTTGAATAATTTTTTATCAATTACTATTGAAAATATTCCGATTATTTTATATTATAAAAATCATAAAATGAAATTGCATTTCACAAAATGAAACCGTTAGGAGTGTCATAATGGTTCAAAAAGTGTTAGAGATTGATAAGTTAAAAGTCGGTATTAATGATGATGGGAATAAAATTGCGATTGTGAACGGAATTAGCTTCTCACTGCAAAAAGGTGAAACTCTTGGAATCGTAGGAGAATCCGGGTGCGGGAAGAGTATGACGTCGCTATCGTTAATGGGGCTTCTGCCGCCAGGCGTCGAGTGGCTCGATGGCGATATCAAAACGGAAAGCCTTCATTTTAAGGACTTCAAGAAGAAGGATTGGCGGAAAATCAGAGGGAAAAGAATCGCGATGATTTTTCAGGAGCCGATGAGTTCCCTGAATCCGGTTTACACAATTGGCAAGCAAATCATGGAGATGATTTTAAGCCATGAGAACATTTCGAAGAAACAGGCGAGAGAACGTGCGCTAGAAATGCTGAAGCTTGTCGGAATTCCAAGACCGGAGCAGGTGCTTGATGAATATCCTTACCAGCTATCCGGCGGGATGCGGCAGAGGGTCATGATAGCCATCGCTTTATCGTGTAATCCTGAAATCCTGATTGCCGATGAACCAACAACGGCTTTGGATGTAACGATTCAAGCGCAAATCCTTGAGTTAATGAAAAAGCTGCAGGAACAATTAAATATGTCGATTGTGCTAATCACACACGATCTCGGTGTTGTGGCTGAAATGTGCGACCGCGTCATCGTCATGTATGCGGGAGAAATCGTGGAAGAAGCACAGGTGGTTGAACTGTTTGATCGTCCAAGGCATCCTTACACGAAGGGCTTATTATCCTCCCTGCCGGATGTGAATGAAGAAAAGGAATATCTATCTTCGATTCCGGGTGTGGTACCGGCACCAGGGAAAATGCCGGCCGGCTGCCGCTTTGCCGCACGCTGCAGTTTTGCCCACGAACGCTGCAAGAACACACCGCCATTATTCGAGGTGAACGGTTCAAAAGTAAAATGCTGGCTCTATGAAAATGGTGATTCGGAGGCGGTACTGTGACACAAAATCCAATTTTACAAGTTCAAGACTTAAAGAAGTACTTCCCCATAAAGGGCGGGGTTTTCGGCAAGAAGACCCTAAAGCAAGTCAAAGCCGTAGACGGTGTTTCGTTCGATGTATTTGAAGGGGAAACCTTTGGAATCGTCGGTGAGTCAGGCTGCGGGAAGAGTACGACCGGACGGACGATTCTTAGATTACTAGAACCGACTGAAGGGAAGATTCTTTTTCAGGGAAGAGATATTGCCGAGCTTTCAAAAAACGACATGCGAAAGCTGAGAAAAGATATTCAGATTATCTTTCAGGATCCGTTTGCTTCGTTGAACCCAAGAATGAAAATCCAAGAGACGATTGAGGAACCTCTGATTAATTTCGGGGTGACCGACAGAAATGAACGGGAAAAACGAGTATTGGAAGTGGCTGAACAAGTAGGCCTAACGAAGGCACAGCTTTCCAGATTCCCGCATGAATTTTCCGGAGGGCAGCGTCAGCGGATCGGGATTGCCCGGGCACTGATTTCAAAGCCAAAGCTGATTATTGCTGATGAGCCGGTTTCGGCCCTTGACGTGTCCATTCAGTCACAGGTTCTTAACCTAATGAGAGATTTACAGAAAGAGTTTGGACTAACGTATATTTTTATCTCCCATGACTTAAGCGTCGTGAAGCATTTTTGTGACCGAATTGGTGTTATGTATCTCGGGAAAATGGTGGAGGTCGCGGATAAAAACAGCTTGTATGATACTCCGCTTCATCCATATGCGGAAGCCCTTCTTTCGGCATTACCAAGTTCCCATCCGCTTCAGAAGAAGCAACGGATTATTCTTCAGGGGGATGTCCCAAGTCCTTCCAATCCACCAAGCGGCTGTACCTTTCATCCGCGCTGCTTTAAGTGCTTAGATGTTTGTAAAACTGAACAACCAAGCTTGCAGCCGGTTCATGAGGACCATCTCGTTTCCTGCCATTTATATCAAGGCGCCAAGGAACAGATTGCCACAGGTGAATCGCGATGAGTAAAACAGTTAAAAAAGCTTTGCAGCTTCTTGATATTTTTACGGAACAGAAACCTTACTGGAAGCTGGATGAGATTTCTACCTTTACAGGTGTCCCTAAACCAACCTGTTTGCGTCTGCTAAGAACTTTTGTAGAACTCGGTTATTTAAAAAAGATGACCTTCCAGCAGGAAGGGCTCGTGATTGACGGAGAAAGCTACGGGTTGGGATTAAAATTTCTTGAAATGGGAGAACGGGTAGCAGGAAGGTTCGATATCCGTCCGATTGCTTATCCTTATATGAAAAAGCTTCAAGAGCAGTTCAATGAGGCTATCCAATTGATTACCCGTGAGCAGGACGAAGGTGTGTATATTGAAAAGGTAGAAAGTACTCTGCCAGTTCGGCTGTACACAAAAGTGGGAAGGCACGCTCCGTTATATGCGGGAGCATGCCCGCGTGCTATTCTCGCCTATTTGCCTGAAGGAAAAATACAAGAGATTTTGGACAAGCCTATGACGAAGTATGCTAGCCAGACGCCACTAACGAAAGAGGATGTTCTTCTCTTAATCAAGCAAATAAGGGAAAGCGGCTATTCGTACAGCGACTCGGAACTAGAAGAAGGAACCGCGTCGATTGGCGTACCAATTTTTAATAGCAGCGGAGCTGTCCAGTACGCACTAAGCGTTGCCAGTTTTTCGACCAGCTTGCCAAGGGCTATGGCGGATCATTTTGTTGGACCGCTTTGGGAGGCAGCTGCTGAAATTTCCAAAAAATTAGGCTATAACCATCCATATCCATATGGAAAACCCATAGCAATGAAACAAACATAAGGGGGAAAAAGAATGAAGAAAAAATTGTCAATACTGTTTGCGCTGTTACTAAGCTTCACACTTGTTTTATCCGCTTGCTCTTCAGGCAAGAGCGAAAAATCAAGTGCAGGCTCTTCTGAAAAAGGGAAAGAGGAGAATCCTGTCAAAGACCGCGGGAATGAAATTGTTATTGGTGTTACCGCAGAACCTCAAAACTGGGATCCAATTGATACGTTCTTGCTTGATTGGAGCACAGTCGCTACTTCTGTATTTGAAGGTTTGGTAGACCGTACATTAGATTTAAAATTGCAACCGGGTCTAGCTGAAAGCTGGGAATACCTGGACGATAACACACTCCAATTTAAATTGCGTAAAGGTGTTCAATTCCATGACGGCGAGCCGTTTAATGCAGACGCTGTTAAATTTACGTTTGATCGTTTATTAGGGCCAGAAGGTCAAAAAGGTCCTCAGTATGCCAACTACAATTCGATTGATCATGTAGAAATTGTTGACGAATATACCGTTAATCTTAAATTGAAATCTAAGGATCCTGTTCTTTTAACAAAACTTGCGGGCTATGGTGCGGTTATTGTACCACCTAAATACGTTCAGGAAAAAGGCGATGAGTTCTTCAACAACAACCCTGTTGGTACAGGACCATTCAAAATGACAGGCTATAAGCGCGACCAAGAAATCGTGTTGGAAAAGAACCCGAATTATTGGAAAAAAGGATTACCGAAGTTAGATAAAGTTACCTTTAAAGTCATTCCGGAATCTTCTACAAGATTAGCAGAACTTCAAACTGGAAAAATCGATATCATGAAACGTGTCGAAGTGGCCCAGTCGAAAACTGTTAAAGAATCAAGTTTCCTTGAATTGAAAGATGTAGGTACACCAACTGTTTATTCCATGCGTTTTGATACAGCCAAAAAACCGTTTGACAACAAGCAGGTCAGACAGGCTATAAACTACGCTGTGGATAAAGATGCCATTATTAAGGACATCCTATCTGGCTATGGAAAATCAATCAGCACATACCAAAGTGAGCTATCATTTGGTAACAACCCAGATCTGAAGCCATATAAATATGATCCGGAAAAAGCTAAAAAATTGTTAAAAGAAGCAGGAGTGAAAGAAGGGACACAAATTGATCTGTTCATTCCTGGTAACGATGCAACATTTAAAGAAATTGCTCAGGCTGTTTCCTTCTATTTAGAAGAAGTTGGCTTAAAGTTAAATATCAATAGCGTAGATAGCACAACATTAATTTCCGATTTGATTCCAAACGGCAAGGCTGGTCATATGTACCGCCAAGGCTGGGGCGGATGGACGCTTGACTTTGATAACACTGCGTACCTAATGTACAGCGAAGGCCAGAAATGGAATCCTTCCTTTAAAGATGCAAAAGTAGCAGAATTGTTGGCTGCCGAACGTTCGACTGTTGACCAAAAAGAACGTGAAAAAATCTTTAAAGAATTGACAGAAGTATTATATGATTTGGCTCCAGAGCTTAATCTGTACCAAGCAGTAGATTTATATGCCGTTAATAAGCGAGTTCAAAACTTCCAACCGCCACACGAGGACCGTATGCGCTTGGAAGAAGTATCAGTTAAGTAAAAAAATACTGCCCGCTTAACACTCCGGCCTCCTTATGGGATGCTAAACGCGATGTGTTTAATGGTTGGATACAAATTCTGATTGGCTTAAAAAAGAGATAGTATGGTCCTCATGCTATCTCTTTCTTTATCAAAGAGGACGGAGGAATAACATGATAGCTTACGTGATTCGAAGATTACTTCATACGGTTTTAGTTGTATTTGCGATATCATTATTAATCTTCTTTTCTATCCGCCTGACGGGGGACCCGGTGACGGTAATGTTTTCCGCAGGTGAACCAACGAAAGAAGCAATAGAAGAAGTAAGAAGAAATCTCGGGCTCGACCAGCCGCTTTATGTGCAATATTTAATCTTTTTAAAAGGACTTGTAACATTTGACTTTGGCGAATCTTTCCGCAGCCATATGCCGGTCATGGATTTAATTATGGAAAGAGCGGGTGCCACATTAGCGCTTGCCATCGGCGGAACAATCGTTTCCATCTTAATCGCCTTTCCGGTCGGAATTATTTCAGCCGTGAAGCGCGGTTCCATTGTCGATTTCTTCGGGCGTATTTTTTCCTTGATTGGTATTTCTTTTCCTAACTTCTGGCTAGGAATCATGCTGATTTTGATATTTGCCGTTAATTTGAAGTGGCTGCCTTCCTCAGGCTTTGAAGGACCGCAGCATCTGATTTTGCCTTCGATTACATTGGGGATGATTTTGTCCGGTATATTGGCAAGACTCGTCCGCTCTTCCATGCTCGAGGTCATGAATCAGCAATATGTGTCAACAGCAAAGTCAAAGGGAATTAGCGATTGGGCGGTTATCATCAAGCACGCTTTCCGTAATGCCTTGCTGCCGACCATCACATTCCTTGGTCTGCAATTTGGCTCCTTACTCGGCGGAACGGTCATCGTGGAAACGATTTTCTCATGGCCTGGGATCGGCCGTTTGATCATCGATGCCATTAACCAGCGTGACTATCCCGTTATTCAAGGCGGCGTTATTTTCCTAGCTGTCATCATGGTGGTAGTGAATTTAATTGTCGACTTAAGTTATTCATTGATTGATCCAAGAATTAAGACCGGAGGGAGTGGACGAGCATGACAACCTTACAACAGCAGGTTCAGGAGGAGGTTGCCATTCTTCCGAAAAAAAGAACCTTTCTTCAAAGCTTTTGGCGTTTTGTGAAAAAGAATCCGGCCGGCTTCATCGGAATTTTACTAGTCCTTTTAAGTGTAAGCTGTGCTCTTTTTTCCCAATGGATTGCGCCACTAGATCCGGGTAAAGCAAGTTTATCCTCACGACTTTCACCGCCGTCCTGGGCAGATGATACTGGCAAATCCGTGTTTCTCCTCGGGGCTGACCAGGTGGGCCGGGATTTATTAAGCAGAATTATTTATGGTGCGAAGATTTCATTAATGGTCGGCTTTTTCGGCGTATTGATTTCGATGATTATTGGAACCATCCTTGGCCTGATTTCTGGTTACTTTGGAAAATGGATGGATGATTTAATCATGAGGGTAGCCGATATTCAGTTAGCCTTTCCGTTTATCCTGTTTGCGATTGTCATCATGAGTGTCCTCGGAACGGGGATTTGGAAAATTATCCTTATTCTAGGATTAACGTATTGGGTCGGTTTTGCCCGTCTCATCAGAGGACAGGTTATTTCGCTGAAGGAGCAGGAATATATTCAGGCAGCAAAAGCGATTGGCGGCACTCAGTTCAGGATTATTCGTAAGCATATTTTGCCGAATGTCATGTCATCCATTCTCGTTCTGGGAACGATGTATATTGCGGAGTTTATTTTACTAGAAGCTTCCTTAACTTTCTTAGGATTAGGCGTTGACCCGACGGTACCATCATGGGGAGGCATGCTGGCTGATAGCCGTAACTATGTCACAACAGCCTGGTGGACAGCAACCTTCCCAGGGATCGCGATTATGTTGACTGTTTTAGGATTCAATTTACTTGGGGACTGGCTACGTGACAAATTTGACCCGAATATGAAAATGTAGGTGATGATCTTGAATAATATCCTGGCGATTTGGACGAAGGAAGGACTTCTTCGGGATAAAAATGGCGATGGTGTGGTGGACGGAGTTTCTGTTTTTATCGATTTGCCGGAGGGGCTTGCACCGGCTGGCTTAATCGATTTCAGTGCCCGTCTGGGATATGAAACTACTTCTCTATCATTTTCGTTTTTTGAACCAAGTGATGAGGCTGTGAATATCCGTTTTGCTGGTTCAAGTTCAAAAACAGAAGCACGATGGGAAAACGGAGAAATTACTATTTCTTATAAAAATGAATCGGAATTGTCATTGTTCCTTCAGTTTTTGGCAGCGATGAAGCCGGAAGCCGGGATGGAAAGTCCGGTTGTTGAATTAAGAGACGGCCACTTATATGCAGGTACCGACTTGGTTGCGGTGAACTGGGGCTGGGAAGAGGTGAGCCAAACCGGGGCTGAATCAGAACCTAAAGTTTATTCTGATATCCACAGCCTAAGCCATATTTGGAGTTTTTCCGGGTTTGGCAAAAATCAGGAAGCCTCTCCTTCGAAGTTACTAAACTTAAATATATCAGTTGAGAAACCATTAGTGACAACAAGTGTATTACGTGAAATTTGTTATTTTGCAGCTAGAGCTGCCATGTATTCTACGAGTATTGTTTTTCCGATTACGGGGAATAAGGCTGCCAGGTTTCAGTTTGATATAAAAGAGGGATCTGATTCAGCGGTGCTTGAGCTTTTAGATTCAAACCAACTCCGCTTAACTGGGAAGAAGGAAGCACTGCCTGCCGCTCTGAATGAATTGGCGAAAGCTAAGCATTGGAGTGAAGGAGGAGCATTTGGCTATTGGGAACAGGAACATCTATTATCCCAGAAAAAAGAAGCTCCGCTTTTGTTTGAATCGGTATGGTCAGGCGACCGGGAAGTGGATTTGGCATTTAAGGTATTAGAAGAATCCAAGAATCTTGAGGCAGCGAATGTTGAGATTTTCTTATCGGAACCATTAGATGTCAGAAACCGTCTGATGGCTGAGTGGATAGCAATTTTTCCAGCTATTCACTCCCTATCCATTCGCTCTGCCTTTAAGCCTGGTTTTCATTGGATTATGGAAGAGGTTCTGCCTTCCTTGCAAACTGCAGGGGAGACGATTGCAAGAATGGATATTTATGTGCGGGAGGAACAAGGGGAGATGGGGCTCGAGCTTCCGATTCGCTGGATTCAGGAGCTGTATCCTGTGGACCGTTGCCTGGAAGAGAGGCTGGGTCTGAAGGCAGATTGTGTCCAATTCAAGCTGGTGAAGGACCTTGTCCATACATATGAGGTCCATATATGGAATGAGAAAGAGGAAAAGCAGCTTGCAGGCTGTCTGGATGTCCCTGTATCCAAGTTGCCTTACCTGGATCATCAGCGTTACGTTTATCCTGTTTCAAGTGCCGTTCGCATTAATGGGGATGGAGGACGTAAAGAAGAACATCTCATTCAAACGGACCGAGAACGCTTTTACTGTTATTATGTCGAAGAAGTGCTGCCGAAGCTTAGGAAAGAAGTTTCAAAGTACAATCCCGGCCAGGGCCGCAACCGTCCATTATTCGACCGGATTGAAATCGATGTCTGGATGAGTGAAGAGGAACAGAAGCTTGGGGTGGACGAGGAACGTATTTCTTCACTGGAAGCTCTCCACGAAGATCTTTATTTTAATACGCTCGATTACTTTGCCTATATGGGAGAAGAACTGGAAGGCAAGTCGTTTGATGCACCTGGGGGCGTTCATCCATTTATGCATGTAAGAGTCGGCGAAAAGCCGGAAGCTCAGATTCGCGTGTACAAATGGGAAGATAAGCCGCTGGAAAACCTGGTGACAAAAGCGATTTCCTTTACGGATGATGGCAGGTTCTCAGAAGCCGTTATGTCAAATGGGGAAGTGGACGTAACCCTTGAAATTAAGAACTTTGACAGACCTACCCAGCATATACATCCTGATGTCCAGCAGTGGCTGAACACGCCCTCACCATATCGTATTGTCTATCCGGACTACTCCTATCTAGGGAAGGCGATTCCGGTGATCGAGTGTTTCTTGGATGCTGGTGAAGAGTTCTATTCTCCTTTGAAAATGTCTCTTTTTAAAAAGACTGTGTTCATAGAAGCAGGACATCATTCGAATGAGGTATCCAGTACACCTGCGATCTTTCAGTTTATGAATCGTGCCGGGGCTGAATATGAAAACTGGCTGAAGGAAGTCAACGTGGTGATCCTTCCATTGGCAAACCCAGATGGATATGAATTGCTGACCAAGCTGACTGAAGAGCATCCGGAATGGAAGCATCATGCGGCCAGGTACAACGCGGTAGGGTTGGAATATTCCTTGGTTCGCTTCCATGAAACAGTTTTTGGAGAAGCCAATATTTATCCGGAAGTGCTGAAGAGATGGGCTCCTGATGTCATCATTGATGATCACGGCATCCCTTCACATGAGTGGGTGCAGCCATTTGCAGGTTATAACAGTCCGCCGCGTTTCCCGGTTTCTTACTTTTTGCCAAGTGCGAAAATCTACGGCATCGCTCGGTTATCGAACGGAGAGTATCGTACTCTGCATGAAGATAATGTAGATAAAATTGTTGGTCAGGTCAGCATCCGGATTCGTGGGACGCGGATTGAGGAAGAGAATGGTTATTGGCAGGGGCGTTTTATAAAGTACGGAAACCAGTGGCTTCCAAATGTTTTTCCAATTGAAGAGGCGCCGGGGATTCATTTTTACCGCTCCGCTTCGGTGGCACCGTCTTATAGAACAATTGGAATCTCGAGGTACCCAGAGTGGATTGCGGCCGAGATCATTTCTGAAGCAGCCGATGAAGTTGTATACGGTGAAGTGCTTCAAAGCTGCGTCGAAGCGCACATAGTCTTTGATTTAGCGATTTTGGAGGCTCTTCAAAAAGCTGCAATCGAGGTCAAGCGTGACGACCAAGACGGTTTCACTTTGGAACGGAACAGGCCGATTCGATTGTAAAGTAAATGTCACTGCAATTGTATTTGCAAGAAACTAATCATTTAACGATTCGCTGATATGTTTGGAAATTCGCTGATATATTGAAAAATCCGCTGATATCTTTTGGAGATTCGCGGATAAATTAAAGCAATCCGCTGATATCTTGGGGAAATTCGCTGATATAGCCGGATATCTTTTACAAAAACACTTTTAATAAAACCAGGGGGAGGGTTTTTCCAATGAAAACACTTTTACTAACAGGCTTTGAGCCGTTTCTATCCTTTACGATTAATCCAACAATGCGAATTGTGGAAGAACTGAACGGCCAGGAAATTGGCGGCTACAAGATCCAGGGTGAAATCTTATCGGTAGATTTTAAGAAAGCAGGGAAACAGCTGTTGGAACACCTAGAAACAATCAAGCCGGACGCTGTGATTTCCTTAGGCTTAGCGGGCGGCCGCTTTAAAATGACACCGGAACGAATCGCTATCAATGTCAATGACGGAGAACCAGACAATAGCGGCAACACACCTGTTGATGAAGCGATTCAGCCTGAAGGTGCGGACGGGTATATGTCAACCCTGCCGATTCGGGCCATGGTTAACCAATTGAAGGAAGCTGGTCTGCCGGCTGAAATCTCTAACACGGCAGGAACGTATTTATGCAATCATGTCATGTATCAAAGTCTGCATTATGCAAAAACACATAACAAGAAAATGCCTTCCGGTTTTATTCATATTCCTGCTTCCCATGAGCTAGCGATTCAACACGGAAAAATCCCAAGCTGGTCGCATGAGGATTTAAAACGGGGGATCTACACTTGCATTCAAGTGTTAGCAGAACATGAGTAGCACAAAAGTTATTTTTCCAAAAGTAAACATCACGGGGGAACGCAGCATTCGCTTTGCCTTCAGCAATCAGGTCGGGAAAGAAATCTTTAACCAGGTGCAAAGCTTCTGTCACATGTTGGAAAAAGAATCTTTTTTAATTGAAGAAGTGGTCCCAAGCTACCACACGGTAACAGTTTACTTGAAGAAGGATTTGGAAAAAATAGAACCCTTCATTCAATCGGTACTGGCAAAATGGGAACAGCAATCAAAAGGGGAACCTGATTGGAACTCCAGAAAACTGCAAATTCCTGTTTGTTATCATGAAGAGTTTGCTCTGGACATGGAAAGAGTGATGGAGCATACCGGATTGCGGAACAGTGAGATTATCACGCTTCACTCCCAAACCGTGTATACCACCTATATGATAGGGTTTTTACCGGGATTTCCGTATTTAGGAGAGCTAAATCCAAAATTAGCGACACCTAGGCTTCCGAACCCGCGGGCAAAAGTTCCAAAGGGGACGGTTGGCATTGGTGGCAGCCAGACGGGGATTTATCCAATTGAATGTCCTGGCGGATGGAATATTATCGGAAAAACACCGCTTGAAATTTATCGGCCTGACCGGGAGGAACCGTTTTTTATCCGTACGGGGGACACCCTTCGGTTTGTTGCCATCTCGCAAGCTGAATTTAGTGCCATCCAAACGCAATTAGTAAAGCATCCTGAATCTATTTGTGAGTTTATCAAAGAGAATTAGTAAAAGGGGATTTTTAGAAGGGAGGGGCTTTATGATGAGAATCGATATAAATGCCGATGTGGGAGAAAGCTTCGGCGCCTACACCATTGGGGATGATCAGAATCTTTTTCAACATATTACATCTGCAAATATCGCCTGCGGCTTTCATGCAGGAGATTTTAACGTAATGAATGATACGGTTAGAAAAGCGAAGGAAAACGGCGTGGCGATTGGCGCCCACCCCGGGTATCCGGACCTTCAAGGATTTGGCCGGAGAAACCTGCAGATGACACCGCGGGAAATTTATAATTGCTTAGTCTATCAAATTGGGGCACTAAAAATGTTTGCACAGGTTCAGGGGTTGGCTATTCAGCATGTAAAGCCTCATGGGGCCTTATACAATACGGCGGCTGAGAATCCGGCAGTGGCAAAAGCCATCGCTGAAGCTGTGTATGATACGGTTCCGGATGCTTATTTATTTGGGTTGTGCAATAGTGAACTTGTGAAGGCTGGAAAAGAAGCAGGCTTGAAAACAGCTTCCGAAGCGTTTGCCGATCGGCAATATACGGATGACGGACGGCTCTGTTCAAGGCTTTTGCCAAATGCTGTTTTGAAAAACCATGATGAGATTTTGCAACAGGTGAAAGAGATTATTTTCCATAAGCGGGTGAAGGGTATTTCAGGAGGCTGGATTCCTTTGCAGGCAGACACGATTTGTTTTCATGGGGATGGAGCAAATGTGGTTGAACATACCGCTCTGATTCGCAAAGCTTTAGAACAGGAAAATGTTCTTGTCCAATCGATCGGAGCACTTGCATGATTCCTTTATTGAAGGTTCGAAAGGCAGGAGTTTATGGCTCCATTCAGGATAAAGGAAGGTTCGGCTTTCAGCGGTTTGGCGTTCCTGTATCTGGACCTATGGACGCCTATGCTTACGAGATAGGAAATTACATTTTGGGGAATCCTGCCGGCAGTCCGGCGCTGGAAGTGTTTTTAGGCGGGCAAGAATTTGAGGTTTTGTCAGATCACCGAATCGTCATCACAGGAGCGGATCTAGGGGCCAAGGTGGACGGAAAAGCTGTTCCGCTCTGGAAAACCTTTTCGATACATCAAGGACAGACATTAAAGTTTACTAGCCCAAATAAAGGAAGTATCGCGTATGTGTTTCCTGAAGGTGGATTTCATTCAGAAGAACTGCTTGGCAGCGCATCGGTATATCCAAAAGGGCTTCTGGGGAGTTCCCTTAAGAAGGATGGAGTCCTTTACGCAAATAAAGAGAAATGGGCTGGGTTCCATCGAGGATTGATTCCAAGTGAAATCCCAGATTATTTAAACGAGGTTGAGGTTAGTGTCTGGCCTAGTCCACATATAGAGATGTTTGTACCAGAAAGCTTAGAGGAATTTTTCCAAACTCTGTATACGATGAGGAGCGGGGACCGGATGGGATACCTTCTAAAAGGTCCTGAGCTAAGGTTTAAAAACGGAGGAGATATCCTCTCGGAAGCCACTCAATTTGGGACCATCCAAGTTCCTAACAGCGGTCAGCCCCTCATCCTAATGGCCGACGCCCAAACGATCGGCGGCTATGCCACAATCGGAAAAATTGCTAAAGAGGATATAGGGAAAATCGCCCAGCTTCGACCGGGCGGAAAAATCCGTTTTAAAATTAGAGGTCAGGTCCTATCGCTTTAACAGGAAAGTGAAGCGGGAGCCTGACCCTTTACTTTTATGGGGGTACTGAAGCGAACAGGGACCGGCCCTTTGACGCATTATTTAAATATTTGTAGGACTGTCCCCTTGCCATCCGTAACTTCTACCTCCGCAAAAGCCCCGTTGATAAAAGTAACCTGCGGCGGAACATGGCCGCAGTCGATATCATATACAATCGGTATTTGCAGCTCGTCAGCAAGGTCCTGGTAAACATCCTCAATTGTATAGTTCTCTACCGGCATATTCGCCGGACTCCGACCGAACAGCAGACCGGAACAATTGTCAAACCAGCCAGCGAGCTTCATTTGCACTAATGACCTCCGTAAATCAGTCGTACCTAATTCGCAATTCTCTAAGTACCAAATGATCGGTTCTCCAGAGATGTGCTGTCTTCTAAAGCTTTGAATGTCATCATATGGTGTACCGATAAGATGTCTGATGATGTCCACACACCCGCCGAGCAGGCGCCCACTAATTTTAACAGTACTACTAGAAGTGGTTTTCCACCGGGTCTCCTCGGTTAAATGAAATACACAAGGGGATGGGTTATCGTGCTGCCATTCCTTTTGATAAAGGGGAGAGGAGTGCTGAAGGACAGACCCGCCGCTTGCTGTCGATAAGACGGTCTCCCACATTGCAGTGGTTTCGTCCCAATATTCTCCCCTTAAATCAATAAGGTTCGTCCCGTGAGCCGTTGCGATCCCTGTTTTTAAGGTAATAGCCAGCAGCAACGCGCTGGTATCCGAGTATCCCATCACCCATTTGGTTTTCATATTTTCAAAGTCTATATATTCGAGAATTTCAACTAACAATTCTCCGCCCCATGGGGGAATCATGATGTCAATTTCAGAATCAGCCATCATCGAGTTGAATTCGGCTGCCCGTTTAACAGCAGGGGCTGATTTGGCTTTTTTCTGCGTCCAAACGGTGTCTCCACATACAGTTCGATAGCCCTTCTGTTCCAGTCGGCTGCAGGCAAGCTTGATTAAGCCATGCAATCCAGCAGGTATGCCCGACGATGGTGCTGTCACTCCAATCGCGGCACCTTTTTTCAAAAAAGGATAGGTAATCATGAAAATCCCCCTCGGCTAATTTTGATAATTTTACCAAATTACATATATCTTATAAACTATTATCTTCAAAAAACTTTTCAAACGTTAAATTAAATTTATAAATTATTAAAACGATAGACCTGTCAGCAGAAATCAAAGGAAAATAATAAGTACTACCATTAATGGAAAATGTTTACTTAGCACCCTGTTTCTTCATATAATAAAGATGTTGGATAATAGGGTGAGATGGAGGCGAAACATTATGTCTAACGATAATGAGGTTTTATTAGATAAAGGAAATCAAAATGATCCAAAAATAAAAATGGAAAGGAAAGAGGGAGAGCCGACTTCAGCTTTCAAAGGGGCTTCTTGGGCAGCGCTATTAGTAGGTGTTATCGCTTATCTTATCGGCTTATATAACGCAGCGATGCAACTCAACGAAAAGGGATATTACTTTGCCGTTTTAATATTCGGACTCTATTCAGCGGTATCTTTACAAAAAGCAGTAAGAGATAAAGATGAGGGAATACCAGTTACTAATATTTATTATGGCATTAGTTGGTTTGCACTTATTGTATCTATTTCATTAATGGCCATTGGTTTATACAATGCGGGAAGTATTGATTTAAGCGAAAAGGGATTTTATGGTATGGCATTTGTTCTTAGTTTATTTGCCGCTATAACGGTTCAAAAGAATATTAGAGATACACAGAGGGTTAGAGAAAGAGATTGATTTCGGCAGCATCGCAGAATGGAAAGAAACGAACAAGCATAGGTAACTAAAAAGGAGTTCTGAAACCAAACTTGGTTCAGAACTCCTTTTTTTAAATTAATCTTTAATAATTAACCCCATCAGAGTAGAAAATTGCAAAGCCTGATGCGTTGAAACTTTGCATCCTTTTAAATCTTCAATAGCGACGGTCAGTGTATTAAAATTCGAGGAACTGATATCTACGCCTTTTAGGGATGTGTGGTCAAAGCTGGCTCCATCAAGATTACAAAATTGAAATTCGGTACTTTTGAATTTACAGTCATAAAAATCGGTACTCTTTAATGAACTATCTTGAAAAAGTACTTTTTCAAACTTAGAACTGGCCAATGCCGTTAAGTTTAAGATGGAATTAATAATCTGGACGTTTCCAAATCGGGAGTCTTCAAAATTTACCCCTAATAATTTGCAATCCTTAAAGATGACCCTGTGAATCGAAGATTTGCTTAAATTGGCATTCGATAAATCGCAGTTTTCAAAGATTACATCCGTTAGGTCCATTTTTTGAAAATCAGTATTGGTGAACCGGCAATTCTTCAACACCACATTGTAAAGCCGGACACGAACAGCGGCTTCATTTTCAAAAACGGAGTCGCTAATCACGCACATTTCTAATTCCGGATCTTCTTCATAAAAAATTTCGTGGAAATTCCTGTCACGTAACTCGTCAGGAATTTTAGGCGCGTCTATTTTCATATGTTTTTTAGACCCCAATAAAATTAATAGATGAGCGCAGTCCCTCAAGTGCAAACCCGCCGATGTATCGATACACAAATAAGGCGATGATTGGCGAGAAATCGATTGGACCTAAAGGAGGAATGAATTTCCTAAAGACACTTAAATAAGGTTCAACCAGCTTATAAATCCACTCGCCCACTTTTGTTGCTTGAAAACGCGGGAACCAAGAACCAAAAATCGATATTAAAATTAACCAATAATATGCCTCAAAAGCATACTGTCCAATTAGCATAATATAAGAACCCAATTTTATATCTCCTGCCTATCATAATATTTAGAATGGTACAAACATGTATTACGTATTAGTCTATATAAAGTTTCACCAAAAGGGAAGAAAATTGACCATTAAAAAAGCAGAAAAGACTTGGTGCATGTATCTGAACACTTCTAATAAATTGAAGCTGTTTCGAACAGTTGATATAATGAAGAAAACTATTGTGAAAATTCAGTAAACAGGGAGATGTCCTTCTAATGTCGGGAAGTTTAAAAATGTTTCCAAGCCTATGTCCGTTAACGAGCTTATTTTTCATGCAGCTGTCAGGAAAGACCAAAACGAAACCTTCACAAAAATTGAATGATTTCCCGATTATCCTTGTCCATGGATTAACCGGCTGGGGCAGGGATGAAATGGGAGGTATTAAATATTGGGGTGGAGTCCGCGACCTCGAAGAGTACTTAAATGAAAAAGGACATAAAACCTATACAGCTACAGTGGGACCTGTTTCAAGCAACTGGGACCGGGCCGTTGAGCTTTATGCGTACATCAAAGGCGGAAAGGTAGACTATGGGGCGGCCCATGCTAAAGAGCACGGGCATGAACGGTTTGGCAGAACCTACCCTGGGATATACAGCCAATGGGATGCCACCAAGAAAATTCACCTTGTCGGGCATAGTATGGGTGGACAAACCATCAGAACCTTGGTTGAACTGCTGGAAAATGGAAGTGCTGCTGAAAGAGAATACTTCGAGCAGCATCCTGAAGATGGATTATCCGATTTGTTTAAAGGCGGAAAAAGCTGGGTCCATAGTGTAACAACCCTTGCGACTCCCCACAATGGCTCAACGGTTGCGGACGAAGAAGAAATGACACCATGGTTGAATCAGATGGTCTTTTACGCTGGGAGTTTATCAGGAGCAAGTGATGAAAACATCGTCTATGATTATAAACTTGACCAATGGGGACTAAAGCGGGAAGAGGGAGAGTCCTACCTGGAATATGTCGACAGCGTATTCAATAGTGCAATTTGGACAAGCAAGGACAGCAGTCTAAATGATTTAACTACTTATGGAGCGGCTAAGCTAAATCATTGGGTGAAGACGCATCAGAATGTTTACTATTTTTCTTATACTGGGGATGCCACCTATAAAGGCGTTCTGACCGGCCGTGCGTATCCGATGTTTAACATGAATCCATTAATGAAAGGTTCCAGCATGTTTATGGGAGCTTATTCGAGAAAAAGCCCCGAGCCTGTGATTGATTCTGCCTGGTGGCCGAATGACGGGATTGTAAATGTAGTCTCTTCGAAATACCCGCTCGGTCATGCTCATAAGGGGTATGATGGCTACGTTGAAAAAGGAGTATGGAATCACTTTGCTGTGCAGCCAGGCTGGGATCATTTTGATTTTATCGGGATCGGATCTGAAGATAATCTTGCCTTAAAAGATATCTACAGTTTTTATAAAGGAATTGCGGACAACCTGCAAGGGTTGCCTGAATAAAATTTTTTCAGAATAAGGGGTATTAAAAATGTATATTCCAAACCATTTCAAAATAGATAATGAAGAAATCCTCTATGAATTTATGGAGAAAAACAGCTTTGCCACATTGGTTTCGCAGCATAATGGGGAACCATATGCCACTCACCTTCCATTAACCTTTCATAAAAAGGAAGGTATTTTATATGGCCATTTTGCTCATCCAAACGGACAGTGGAAAGATATTGAAAATCAAAAGGTTCTAGCCATTTTTCAAGGCCCGCACTGTTACATCTCCCCTTCATGGTATGAAACCAATAAGGCTGTGCCAACCTGGAATTATATTGCCGTTCATGTATATGGCCAATTGGAGATTGTTGAAGATCCTCAGGAATTATACGACTCGCTAGTAGAAATGGTAAGTACATATGAAAAGCCCGATAGTTCCTATCAGTTAAAGGATGTTGATCCTGGTTTCATTGAAGGAATGGCGAAAGGTATTGTAGGTTTTCGGATCAATATTACTAAAATTGAGGGAAAAGCAAAACTTAGTCAAAACCACCCAGTTGAACGTCAAGAATTGGTTATCAATCAGCTAGAAAGCTCATCCGACCAAAATGATAGACTTATAGCTGACCTGATGAGAAATAACCTTAAAAAATAACTTTTAAAGCTGACTTAAAAGGACAAGTGGAATATTGTAGAAAAAAGGGGAAAACACATTGAAGATTGTTATTGCAACCGATTCGTTTAAAGGATCACTTACTGCAAATAAATAGAGAATTTCCATAGTATTAATAGGATTTATTTTAAAAAAACTTTTAAGAGGTGTTTTTAATGCAGCAAAGTGAACAACAAAATAACAACTTAAAAGCTCCAAAAGCCTTTGCCGAAATTACAACAGACGGGTCATTTAAACGCCAGACCAATAGATTTACTACTCCATTTGGAAGCAAGGAAGGCGAACTTCCGGTGGAGGCAGGAAGATATCGACTCCTATGGTCGGCTGTTTGTCCCTGGGCACATCGCTCCGTAATCGTTCGTAGAATTCTAGGATTAGAAAAGGTCATCAGCCTGGGCACCGCCAGTCCAATGCGTCCCAAACTCCCCCATGTCGATTGGGAGTTTTCCTTAGACGAGAATGGCGTCGACCCTGTTCTGGGCATTCGCTATATGAGCGAAATTTATAAAAAGTCCGATTCCGATTATTCAGGTCGTCCGACAGTGCCGGCATTGGTGGATATAAAGGAACAAAAGGTCGTCAACAACGATTATTTTAAACTAACAAACTATCTTGAAACAGTTTGGGCGCCGTTTCATAAGGAAAATGCTCCGGATTTGTATCCTGAACGATTACGGGATGAGATTGATGACTTAAACGACGTCATCTTCCACGATGTGAACAATGGGGTCTATAAATGCGGCTTTGCCCAGTCGCAGGAAGCCTACGAAAAGGCCTATGACACGCTGTTCGCCAGATTGGATGAATTGGAGGATCGGCTTTCAACTAATCGCTTTTTATTCGGCGATTATATTACGGATTCGGATGTCCGACTTTATGCGACACTCATCAGATTTGATGCAGCGTATTACTCCGCCTTCAAAGCCAATCGAAACCGGATTGTTGATTTTCCGAATCTTTGGGGCTATTTGCGTGACCTATACCAGACGCCTGGCTTTGGTGATACAACGGATTTCCATGCCATCAAAGTGCATTATCATTTATCGAATCATATCGCCAGCGATGATCAGAAGAGCTTTCATATTTTACCAAAGGGCCCGGATTTATCTGGCCTTACTAGCGAACATCACCGAGAGCGATTAAGCAATCGAGCGGAGAAATTTTTGAAAAAGTAGGAGTTGAGCAAGCTGTGTTGATACGAGATGCGAATTTGGAGGAATTACCGTTTATTCGTGAGCAGCGAGTCAGTGCGTACGAAGAGCATGCCCTAAAAATTCCCGCTGGGCATTGGGAAGCATTGAAAAAAGCTATTTCTTCGGAGGCGGACTTACAGCAGGGAGTGGAACGGATTGTAGCTGAAATAAATGGAGATATCGTCGGTAGTGTGATCTTGTTTCCGGCAAAGTCGGATGCCTATGAGGGAGAAGTAGAGGAACTGGACTATCCGGAAATCCGCATGCTTGCCGTCGCACCGGCAGCGAGGGGAAAAGGTGTCGCTGCCTCCTTGGTCGCGGAATGCATCCAACGGGCAAAGGTGCAGGGGTACTCTTCGATAGGTCTTCATACCGGCCAATTTATGGAGAGTGCGATGCGATTGTACGAACGCCTCGGCTTCGAACGGCTGCCCCAATTTGATTTTGAACCAGCCAATGATGGCATAATCGTAAGGGCCTACCGGATGAGTTTTTAAAAAAAAGACCCCTAAATAGGTAAAAGGCGGTGAATTCAGTGGAGAAGCAGAAGCTAATAAAGATTTTTAATAAGCAGGCAGGAAAATATGACAAAAGACGAGAAGACCTGAGCCAAAAACGATGGCGGCAAAAACTTTTAAGCCATGCAGAGGGCGAAGTGCTGGAACTGGCGGTTGGAGCTGGAGCAAATTTCCCCTACTATACTCCCGGTGTTAAAGTGACTGCCACGGATTTTAGCAGCGCAATGCTTGAGAAAGCAAAGCAGGCGGCAAAAAACTATGGCATTCAGGCTGATTTTGTCAGCGGGGATATTGAAAAGATGGAATTTCCGAATGATTCCTTTGATACCATTGTTTCGACATTATCCTTTTGCAGTTACAACAACCCCTTAGCGGTACTGGAAAAAATCAATCACTGGTGCAAACCGAGCGGAAAGATCCTGCTGATGGAGCATGGCATCAGTACAAACTTTGCAGTCTCTATTCTCCAAAAAACACTGAACCCGCTTTTATACCGATTTTATGGATGCCATCACACACGGAACATCTTAGAAATAATCAGGGAGTCCGGAATGACTGTTGAAAAATCAGAAAGCTACTGGGTAAACATGGTTCATCTGATTTGGGCAAAGCCGAAAAAATAAAATGGAAAATTAGTGATAAAAGGTATTGGTCATAGCATAAACCCAATACCTTTTTTCTTTGCCAATAGGCAAACCTGGGAAGTGCTTTTTTTGCAACTCTTGAAAACCCTTGCAGGAAAAAAGGCATAAATCGAGAAGTCTATTACTAGAAAAGTATATTCGGAAAGCAACATTGAAATATGAATACATGATAGAAAATTTATGGGGGAAGGGGAGTCTAAAACGAATGTTATCATTTGAGGAAAAAAAGGAGATTTTCCGCACTTTCAAATTGGAGGAGAAGGAAATCAGCAACGGCCGGGTGAACTTTAACTATCCCGAGAGCAAGCAAAGAGGGCTGGTTTTGGCAAGGGAATTGCAGCAAAGCGGCAATGGCTATGTGCTGGGCAAGTACATGTCTGAAGAAGTCATTAGGAAAAACAACTACACGGTTGACCCGCGCGGCTGGATTTCGGTAAGAGATTTTACCAAGGCTGAGTTAATAACTGTCATTGTTGAGGCCATGAAGTCCATGTCCGGGCTGGCCATCGAAGTAGATGCGTTTTTACAGGCACAGGGTCCATTGAAAACTGTTAGGACGACGCCGAGGAAAAAAGTAGTCAGTATTAAGGCAGTCAAGGATGCAAAACGGAAACCTGTTGAAAGCAAAATACAAGCTCCGGAAAAAGAAACATCTCCAAAAGTAGAGGAAGTCAAGAAAGAACCCTTTGAAGCTTCTAAACCGGCGGCTCCCGTGAAAGACGATGATTTTTCAAAGGAATTGGAAAGCTATCCCCTTTCCTGTTTGTTTTTCTGGACGGGGCTGACAATGTCGTTAATGGAAACTGGCTTCCTGATGTGGAGGAATGCGGTACGGAGTTATGGGGAAGTAAGGCGCGGAATAACAAGGAAAGAATAGGATTTAGTTAGCCTGGTTAATATACCGGGCTATTTTTATTCCAACTTAAAGTTCAGAGTTTCCTGGACGGCCCATCTAATACGCCCATGAAAAAACATACCTGGTTAATTCCAGATTTTTATTATGACCCGGACACCCCATCTGATAAGCAGGTATATAGGTTCTATAAGATCAAAGCCCAAATCAATGAATTCCCAGCGCTCCCCCTTCTTTTTCTTCTTTTTCTCTTTCATCTTAAATTCCATTTAAATATCCCCCCTGTAGATTTTATTACGTCTATACCTTATGAAGGTTTCAAAATAAATAGTCCTTATTCGGATTTTTGTTAATATTGGCAAATTGCTGTGATAGAATTTGAATATCGTAAACACAAAAGTTTAAAAAAATAAATTCATACCACGAGAGCATATAAATAAAAAGGATGTTTATCAGATGATGATTTCGGAATTAGGAGGGGTCAGGATGGAGTTTCTATTAAATAAAATTTTTGTCGGTCAGCCGAAAACAGTTGGGGAAAAAGACGCTGCCAATTTAATGGACCGGGAGTGGACGAGTGCGATTTTTAAAGAACTCGTTGAAGGTTCGGTCTGGGCTGGTAAAACAGGTATGACTGGAGACGGTGTATTTGATACTGAACACCACGGCGGCCCGGAGAAAGCTGTGTTTGCCTATGCTTCGGAACATTATTTGGATTGGCAGAAGGAATTGGGTAACAGTCATATTGGTGCAGGGGCTATGGGTGAGAACTTTCTTATGGAAAATGTAACAGAGGATCTGATTTCAATTGGCGATGTTTATCAAATTGGCGGGGCTGTGGTTCAGGTATCCCAGCCACGGCAGCCATGCTGGAAGCCGGCCCGCCGTTTTAAAATCAAAACCCTCGCGCTGCTTATCCAAAATACCGGACGGACCGGCTGGTATTTTCGGGTGCTAAAAGAGGGTTTCGTTGAAGCTGGGCAAAGCTTTACTCTTTTGGAGCGCCCTTATCCGCAGTGGACTATTCAGAAATGCAATGAGATTATCCATGCAAGGAAGCCGAATTTTGAAGAAATGCGTGAACTTGCTCACTGTGAACTGTTAGCGCCTGGTCTGAGAACCACTTTAGGGGAAAGAATTAAGAAAAGGGAAATACCGGATATTACAAAAAGGGTCTACGGACGGAATGAGTGATACATTTGGAAAACGAGTCTACTTACACGAAAAAGAGAAAAAATGCAGTTCATGGTCACGAAGAGGGAGTCTACGTGCCCGAAAAAAAGAAAAAACTGTATTCATGGTCACGAAGAGGGAGTCTACGTGACCGAAAAGGAGAAAAAATGCAATTCATGGTCATGTAGAACGAGTCTACGTGCCCGAAAAGGAGAAAAAACTGTATTCAAGGTCACGAAGAGGGAGTCTACGTGACCGAAAAAAAGAAAAAATGCAGTTCATGGTCACGTAGAACGAGTCTACGTGATCGAAAAGGAGAAAAAATGCTGTTCAAGCTCACGAAGAGGGAGTCTACGTGACCGAAAAAAAGAAAAAATGCAGTTCATGGTCACGTAGAACGAGTCTACGTGCCCGAAAAAAAGAAAAAGTGCAGTTCATGGTCACGTAGAACGAGTCTACGTGATAGAAAAGGAGAAAAAATGCAGTTCATGGTCACGTAGAACGAGTCTACGTGATCGAAAAGGAGAAAAAATGCTGTTCAAGGTCACGAAGAGGGAGTCTACGTGACCGAAAAAAAGAAAAAATGCAGTTCATGGTCACGTAGAACGAGTCTACGTGCCCGAAAAAAAGAAAAAGTGCAGTTCATGGTCACGTAGAACGAGTCTACGTGACCGAAAAGGAGAAAAAATGCAGTTCATGGTCACGTAGAACGAGTCTAGAATAGACCTATATACAAATATGTATTTAGGAGGCTAAGAGATGTTTTCCAAGCTTGTTCCCAATGATCCGGCAATCGCCGCAGGAAGTCCATTTACCATAGATGAAGTCCAATACAATCTAATCCATCGAATCAGTGAAGACCGTAACTCCCTATGTCTCAAAACACCAGACGAAAAAGTGATTTTTGCCCAGACACCCGGGCATAAGGGCTGGCTATGGATTTCGAACGATATCCTAGCCACAGAACAAACATCCTTAATACATGAACTTATAAATCACCTCACACGAGTATCCTTGCCAGGAATTACTGGGGATCCCCAGACGGCACAGATGTTTGCTGGAATTTTTTCAAAAATAAATAACCTTCGATACGAAACTGAAATGACCATGGAAGCCTACCATTGCCCAACGCTCATAAAGCCTCAAGGGGTAAAAGGTGAAATTCTTAAAGCAACGGATGAGCATGTTGACGTTGTAGCAGACTATCTCGCGGGCTTTATGAGGGATGCATTTGGGACACAGGTAGAACCATCATCCCAGCAGACGAGGGCGGCGACGATGATTGCTGCTGGCGGGTTGTATCTTTGGATCGTCAACGGACACCCAGTAGCGCAGGCAAACATTTCCCATCGTTCCCCAAGACATGCCAGAATCAACGCCGTGTTTACCCCTACCCAACACCGAAAACACGGCTATGCTAGTGCACTGGTTGCAGAACTTTGTAAAATAATAGAGTCAGAGAATCGAATTCCGATGCTCTATGCAGATGTTAAGAATCCTGACTCCAATAAGGTGTATCAAAATATCGGATTCCAAAAATGCGGGCTGATTGAGGAAATCAAGTTTTTCTAGTCGATAAAACAACTATTGAGGTGAAATGAATAATGTATGAGCTAGTAGAAGGGCAAGTGGTAAGAGCTGAATTTTCCGCGGTCCCCTACACATGGATTCGCAGCAAAGAACCAACAAAAAGCATCTGTATCATGCTGCCGGGGCTTGGTTACACCACACAGCGGCCGCTATTCCATTATACAACTGGAATTTGTTTAAATCAAAACATAGATGTTCTTCACATAAACTACCAGTTTGCAAATAATGAACATTTTAAAAAACTTCCTAAGCCAGAGCAAGAGCAATGGATGTATGACGATGTAAACGCAGTTGTGGATGAAGTATTAAAGGAACGTTCCTACGATCAATGTTTTCTGTTAAGCAAATCGATTGGCACGATTCCAATGGCGATAGAGTGGACACAAAGGAATTTCATCCGTAATGCTATGGGCATTTGGTTAACACCGCTTATCAAAATGGATAATGTTTATCAGGCTCTTTTAAACACCGAACTTCCTTCACTTTGTGTAATCGGAGACCAGGACCATCATTATAACGAGGAACGGATTTCAGTCATTACAACTAATCATCTGGTAGATACAGTTGTAATACCAAATACTGAACACAGCATAGAAGTAAAAGGGGATGTTTTTGCCACGATAGATGCCTTGAAGATAGCTATGAAACAGATTCATGAATTTGTGAAAAAACATAAGGAATAGAAGAAAAGACACTCTCAAACTGGAGAAATAGCATGTTTAATCAAATAAAAACTTGGGCAAAAGGTTTGAAAAAAAATATATACGTCCTGTATTTGGCATATAAAGACCCAAGAGTACCTTGGTATGCCAAAGTATTTACGATTTGTGTAGTCGCGTATGCCTTCAGTCCCATCGACCTCATTCCCGACTTTATCCCCATCCTTGGCTACCTTGACGATATCATCCTTGTCCCATTAGGAATCATGCTAGCATTAAAAATGATCCCGAAGGATGTTATTGCAGAATGTGAAATGAAAGCGCAGGAAATGATGAGCAAAGGAAAGCCTAAGAACTGGATTGCGGGTTCTATTATTTTGGTTATCTGGTTCTTGATCCTTATTTGGATATTGAAAATGATTTATTTTCGATAACAATTCCTAAAAAGGCGTGAATATTGTGTTAAACAGAACCGTTCTGTTCCTATTGATTTGTTTATTGCTGTCAGGCTGCCAATCCACCAGTGCTCCACCAACTAAAGTGAAACCCGGAAAAAATGATGTGGTTGAGACACATGGTGGCTTGGAAAATTTTCAAAGACTGGACCAGTTTGTGAAACATGTCCAGAATAACAAGAAAGATAAAGTTCGGCTTATCCGTTACACCATTGAAGGGGATCGGATTTTTCATGATCTAGCCTATGATGGCTCTAATTTAAAGTTTACCTTGGATACAACCGGGGATAAGTTTGGTCAGGGAGAAGTCACCACAACTACTTGTGAAAGTATCCAGAAACAAGAATCCGAGACAGAAACGAAATACATGTTAACGGGGTGCCCGCAGCAGGATATGAACGAGCTGTTAGTTATTTCCCATGACGTCGATAAAGAGGACTTTTTTGCCTTTGAGTTAAAATACGGGGTGGGACTGAAAAATGCCATCAATACAAAAGATCAAAAGCTTATTAAGGATTTGCAAAATGGGGAGACAGTACAGGTAAGCGACTTTCAATTTACCAAACAAGAAATAAATCAAATTTATAAACTAATGATTTTATCCAACTATCTTAATGAAAAAAAACTATTTGCTGAATGTAACAAGAAAACTTACGAAAGCTACGAATTGAAGGTTTGGATTAACAGTGCTGAACGCCAATATAACTGGTCTGAATGTGATAAAAGCAAGGATGGCGAAGTAATGACCAGGCTTGTTCAGGATATTGTTGCTATCTTAAAAAACAACCACACCTACCAGTCGCTTCCAGAAGTGAAAGGCAGTTTCGAATAAAATGAGAGCGGTCCCTACAGGGGAAACCGCCCTCTTTCCGTTATTCCTCATAAATCATTTTCCGCGTCATACCACCGTCGACGACAAGGTTGATTCCTGTCACAAAATTATTTTCATTGGCGGTTAAATAAAGGCAGGCCCGGGCAATGTCATCCGGCATTCCGACTCGCTTTGAAAAATGCTGTTCATGATCAACCTTGCTCAACGCTGAATAATCTCCTGTTTCAATCCAGCCTGGGGAAATGGCGTTGACTGTGATCCTATATTCACTAAGGGATGCTGCAAGCGCATGCGTTATGGCGAGGATTCCTCCTTTTGTGGCAGCATAGCCTTCTGAATTCGGCTCGGACATGATGGCTCTTGTGGAGGCCATATTCACAATTGAACCGCCTTCCTTGTTCTGCCGCATATATTTAGCTGCTTCCCGCGAGCCCAAGAACACGCTTCTTAAGTTCGTGTTGATGACATCTTCCCATTCTTCGACCGATACATCAAAAGGGGACTTGAATAATCCTTTTCCGGCGTTATTGATTAATATATCAATTTGGCCGTAGGTTTGATGGGCAGTTTCCATTAACCGGACAATGTCTGATTCCAGTCTCACGTCAGTTTTTACAAAAAGAGCTTCGCCGCCTTGCTCATTTATCTCTCTGGCTGTTTGAGAACCTGCTTTCTCATCCATATCTGCCAAAACGATATTGGCGCCTTTTTCGGCATAAAGCAGCGCGATACCTTTCCCAATTCCGTTACCTGCTCCCGTAACAATCACTGTTTTATTAGAAAAATCCATGAAATTCACACCCCTATTTTTAAAAATCCACGAACATCAGTGGCTATGGTATTCTAAAGTTATAAATTAAATTAAATTAAATATACCATTTCAAATAAAAGATGAAAAAATTGGATGCAATAAGATTAAGTCTGGCTCCCCCGAAGGCTTTATCAAGATGCATTCTTACAAGGAGCAAAGCAAAATGTCCTATACTCCAATTTAAACTCACCCACACTTCGAGAATTAAATCAAAAAGTGGGGGAGAATTTTTGAAAAATAATCGGAATTTTTTATATCTGATGCTGGGGCAGTCGCTTGCCAATATTGGCGATGTCTTGTACATCGTGGCTGTCATCAGCGTTATTTATGATGCGACCAACTCTGCCGCAGCATCAGCCTTCGTTCCGTTTACCATTACTTCTTCGATGTTTATTTCAGGAACTTTTACACCAATCTTCATTGAACGGTTTCCATTAAAACAATTATTGACATGGTCACAAGCGGCTAAAACTGTTTTAATGTTCGGATTAGGTGCGATGTTAACGCTGGAACAAAACCTGTATTTGATTTTTATCGTCATAGCCGTTATTGCTCTGTTTGACGGCTGCGCCAACCCGGTCAGGCAGGCATTGGTTCCGTATTACGCAGCGGAGGAGCGGCTGTTAAAGGCGAATGGCATCGCCGAAACGATTACGCAATCTATTCAAATAGGAACGTGGCTTATTGGCAGTTTGCTGTTGATGGTATTTACTCCAATCCAGCTTATCTGGCTGGTTGCCGCACTGTTTGTCATTTCCAGCCTCCTTTTGTGCCTTTTGGAAAAAGTGGAACACCGATCGAAAAAACAGGGAAACACCTGGTCAAAGTTGACCAAAGGCTGGCAAACCATTAAGGTGACACCTGTTTTAAAAATCCTCGTAAAAATGGAATTTTTAGAAACGATTGCAGGTTCGGTTTGGATTGCCGCGATATTGCTAGTTTATGTTAAACAGGTATTACATGTGGGAGAGCAATGGTGGGGCTTCATCAACAGTGCCTATTTCATCGGTTTAGTTGTAGGAAGTCTATTATGTGTGCGGTTTTCCACGTTCGTTGATGGCAATCGCAATAGATTCATTGTTTTCGGAGTCTTTTCAACTTGCCTATTAACCATGCTTTTCGGTTTAACAAGTTTACCGCTGATAGCCTTGGTTTTATCTGGATTGATTGGTTTCTTCGGCCAGTTAAAAAATATTCCCCAGCAGACGGTGCTCCAGACTAGCGTCCCAAAAGAACAATTGGCCACGGTTTACGCGGCTATTGGCACCATTTCTACGGGAGTCTTTGGGGTCTCCTCATTAATAATGGGGTTGGTTTCAGATTACTTTGGAGTGCAAAGTGTCTTCCTTCTTTCGGGTGCCCTGCTTTTAGGTGTGGGAATGCTGGCCTATAAAAAAAGATAGTTATTCATGAAGAAAGAGATAAATTTTTAAATCAAAAGAGGAATTGCATCGGGGCAATTCCTCTTTTGATTAAACTTGCTAATGGGATTTCATGGTAAAATAAATTGACAAAGTCGTTTAATAGGAGAAGATTGATGGAAAGTGAACATTTAAAAATTTTTGATGATGACAGAAATCAAATAGGTATTGCAACCAGGGAAGAAGTACATAAAGCCGGTTATTGGCATGAAGTTTTTCATTGTTGGTTTGTTCTTAAGGAAGAGGATACCGACTATATTTATCTGCAGCTCCGCAGTGAAGCGAAAATGGACTATCCTGGTCTATTTGATATTACCGCCGCGGGACATTTGCTGGCAGATGAATCTGTTATGGATGGCGTCAGAGAGGTAAGCGAAGAGCTGGGCATCGATGTTTCTTTTGATGAACTGGAGCCGTTGGTTGTAATTGATTACTGCGTGACCAAAGGAAATTTCATAGATAAAGAAATTGCAAACATATTTTTATATAAAATGTCGGGCGGATTTGAAGATTTCAAACTTCAAGAGGACGAGGTTTCTGGAATCATAAAAGTTAAGTTTGATGACTTTGCTGACTTTTGGCTGGGGGGAAAGGAAACCATCCATATTGAAGGTTTTAAAATGGACGATGAGGGCAATAAAATTCATATTGAACAAATGGCAGGAAAGGATCAATTTGTCATGCATCAACTTTCATATTATGAAACAGTTATTGAAAGGATTGCTGAAAAAATTAAATCAAATTAGGATGAGAGGTTTCGCGATGGGGAAGGTTATTAGTTTTGAATTAAATAGCCAGGAGCCGGAAAAAGCGGCAAAATTTTATTCAGAAGTTTTTGGATGGAAGATTTCCGAACCACACTGGGATTATTGGCCGGTTACCACGGATAAAGGAAGCGGGGAGCCCGGAATGAATGGCGGAATTAGCAAAGGACCGAGTGATTATCCGCATGGAACACGTATTCAAATTGAGGTTGTTTCTATTGAAGAAGCCATTGCAAAAGCAAAACAAGGTGGAGCAATGATAGTCCGGGACAAAATGGAATTTGATGAGTTTTTTCTAGCATACTTAGTTGATCCAACCGGAATTGGATTTGGGCTTATTCAAAAGAAGTAGGGAAACGTAATGTATTATTCTTGAAATTAAAGTGAATCATGAATATACCCAATGAAGAGGAGAATGCACATGCCAAATTACCTGTGGGTCAACCTCCCAGTAAAAGACATGAATAGAGCAGTTGAGTTTTATAAAGGTCTTGGATTTCCCGTCGACACACAACCCAATAGCAATCAAGCCAAAGTCATCGTTGGGGATAATCAGGTCAACGTCATGCTCTTTCAAGATTCTATTTTTAAAAATTTCACCAGGTCGACAATAACCGATACAAAGCAGTCTGCCGAAGTTTTGTTTTCCATTGGTGCAGAGAGCAGAGAAGAAGTCGATGACATGGCAAAAAAGGCAGTTGCGTCAGGAGGTACAGTCTTTGCTGAGCCTGGGGAGAACCAGGGCTGGCTGTATGGCTGCGGAATCGCGGATCCGGATGGTCATCGCTGGAATGCGTTGTATATGGATATGAGCAAAATGCCGAAAGCTTAAATTCCATTTTAGGGCGTCACTACAGTAGGTAGGGACGTCTATTTTCATTAGGTGAGAAGGAAACAGGGCTCCCTATACAGAATACTAATAGTTTAATATTTTTACAAAATGAGGGGGAACATCAATGCTAGCAGCACTACTTCATGGAATTGTATTAGCCTTTGGGTTAATTCTTCCTCTTGGTGCCCAAAACGTATTTGTCTTTAATCAGGGGGCGTCACAGCCAAAGTTTAGAGGGACTATTCCAGTCATTATTACAGCATCACTTTGTGATACACTGCTAATTTTATTAGCCGTATTAGGGGTTTCAGTCATTGTATTAACAGTGCCAGTATTGCAAACCGTTCTATTTTCTATTGGAATATTATTCTTAATTTATATGGGCTGGTCCATTTGGAAAAGTGATCCATCAGACCTATCCCGCAAGGAAGCCTCTATGCCGCCCAAAAAACAAATCATGTTCGCGATGTCGGTTTCACTGTTGAATCCTCACGCTATCCTTGACACAATTGGCGTGATTGGAACGAGTTCACTAAGCTATTCCGGTACAGAAAAAGCGGCATTCACGGCTGCCTGTATCATCGTATCATGGATTTGGTTCTCCGGGCTTGCTGTAGCCGGTAGAATAGTAGGGAATGTCGACTCTCAAGGCAAATTCCTAAAAATGATAAATAAACTATCCGCTCTCATTATCTGGGGAGTAGCCATTTACATAGCCATTCAGCTTTTTCAAAAATTTTAGGTTGGCGGTGGAAAAATTATGGAACAGAAAATTTATGATGTCATTGTCATTGGAGCAGGTTCAATGGGAATGGCAGCGGGCTATTTTTTAGCAAAGAGCGGAAAAAGTACGCTGTTATTAGATTCCTTCAACCCGCCGCATAACAAGGGCAGCCATCACGAAGATACGAGAATTATACGATATGCGTATGGGGAAGGTGCGGAATACGTTCCGTTTGCCCTTAAAGCCCAAGAATTATGGAATGATTTAGAGAAAGCAACGGGAAAACAATTGTTTCTTCAAACCGGGGTTCTCAATGTTGGTCCAGAACAATCGGACTTTATCCAAAATATCATTTCTAGTTCAGAGACTTACTCTTTGCCGCTGGATGTTTTATATTCAAGAGAGGTAAACAGCCGTTGGCCAGGAATCTCATTATCTAACGAATACATAGGCTGCTTTGAACCAACATCAGGTGTCCTGAAATGTGAGGAGTGCATCGAGGCTTACCGAGTACTCGCCATTAAGCATGGGGCTGAAATTTTAACAAATAGTAGAGTTAAAGAAATCAATATTCATGATAACCGAGTAACAATCAAGACAGATGATCAGACGTTTCAGTCCGAGTCCTTAATTGTTTCGGCGGGAGCATGGTCAAAAGAGCTCCTTTCACAGTTGGATTTGAATCTTCCTCTCGAGCCGGTCAGAAAAACTTTTGCCTGGTTTGATGCCGCTGAAAAATTGTATAACCATAAAGATTTTCCAGCCTTTGCATTTGAGACAATTCAAGGACTATATTACGGATTTCCGAGTATCGATGGATCAGGTTTGAAAGTGGGCCGGCATGATGGCGGGGAAAAAATAAACCCAGATAATCAAATCCCCGGATTTGGAGAGCTGCCTGAAGATGAAGCTGATTTGATACAATTTTTGAATGCGTTTATGCCGCATAGCCAGCAATTGAAGTACGGTAAAACATGTATCTATACGCTGACACCTGATGAAAACTTTATTATTGATTTGCACCCAAAATATTCAAATATAGCCATCGCATCAGGTTTTTCTGGCCATGGCTTTAAATTTAGCAGTGCGGTTGGAAAGAATTTAGCCGAATTAATTATATTAGGGAAGACAGAACAGGATATTTCTCTCTTTTCCATCAATCGATTTAACTAGAAGACAAAGCCCCTTAGAATCTAATCCAAGGGGTTAAACATGAGTCTAATGATGCGCTTTTTCAAGAGCGAGCTTTATCCCAAACCCAATCAGCACTGTACCTGTAAGTCCTTCAAAAACTCTCTGGGTCCGTGGTTTTTTCATAAAGGCGCTTATCTGATTCAACAAATAAATGTAGAACAAAAACCAAATAGCCGTTAATACAGTATACGTAATTCCCATGATGAGAAAGGGAATAAAGGTCTTGGTTCCGGAATGAACGAATTGAGGCAAGAACGTTAGGAAAAATACCGCCACCTTCGGATTGAGTAGGTTGGTAAGGAAGCCTTGTTTAAAGCAGGATTTGCTTTCAAACTTGCTCTCAACCGGGATTTCGGCAGCGGCAGCTGCTTCCTTGTTCTTTAGGGCCCATAATGTTTTGGCGCCCAGATACACAAGGTACACTGCACCGACGTATTTGAAGATAGAGAACAATAAAGCCGATTTTACAATAATGGCGGAAAGTCCAACTACGGCAGCTGTTGTGTGGATGAAAAGAGCACAGCAAGTACCGAAAACTGTTTTATAACCACCTGCCCGGCCAACTGTTAAGGTGTTTTTAGTGGCAATCGCTGTATCCGGTCCAGGCAAAATAATGAGCAAAACACACATAATCACGAACAAATAAAAGTTCTCCATGTATTATCCCCCTTGCTGAAAAACTGTTAAAATAAATTTACCATAAATTTTCTGAATAGTGGGATATTCTTAATAAATGATGCTTATACATTTCGAACTTAAGGAGTTTGTCAGATGATAATAAAAAGAAATAAATTTATTATTTCCGCAGGAATTGTTTTATCGTTTTTTGCAGTGGCTGTTGTTTCCAATTATTACTCTCTTGATAATACAAAAAGAACTTGTGTTGAAAACAATAAGACACCTGAAGTCGAACAAGGATTATTAGGTATTAATTGGACTGTATCTTGTGAATAGCGACAATCTATAATGCCTTTACATAAAACGTCCGCGTCCTAGGCCCATCAAACTCGCAAAAATAGATGCCCTGCCATATGCCAAGAAGCAGCCGGCCATCAGAAACAATAACATGCTGTGAGGCACCAACTGTACTTGCTTTCATATGTGCAGCAGTATTGCCTTCCATGTGGCGATCCAGTTTATGGTTCCAAGGATACACCTCATCAAAGCGACGCATCATATCCAGTTTTACGTCCGGGTCAGCATTTTCATTAATGGTGATTCCAGCCGTTGTATGAGGGCAATAAATAATTACCGCTCCATCAACAAGCCCTTGTTCAATTACAAAATCCTGCACCTGTTTGGTGACTTCAATCATTTCATCCCGTTTGCCGGTTTTCAAAGTGAATTTTTTGAGCATGCTCCTCTTCCTTTCAAAAAATAAAAGCCCAACAAAGATTGAGCTGTTAATTTTTCATATCCTTATGATAATAATCAATCAGTTTAACGGATTTTACAATTAAGTGAGGATTGTTGCTATTTGCAAAAGCAATAAAATCAGTATTAACAGCAAGAACGATTGTATCAACTGCCTTTATTTCTGTTTTTCCATTTAAGGTGATTCCGTCAAATGGCAGATAAATCTTAACAATATGAGTATATTCGGAGAGAACAGGTTTTCTCTAAAGTAACCAACTTATGTTAAAGAAAAGGAGAAAATATTATGATTTTAGAAGCCGCTATGCTCCAAGTAAAACCAGGAATGGAACAGGAATTTGAGGGAGCATTCCGAAAAGCATCCACGATTATTTCATCAATGAAAGGCTATATCATCCACGAACTGCAGCGCTGTCTGGAAGTGGAGGGGAAATACTTGCTGCTGGTACAATGGGAAACATTAGAAGACCATACAGTTGGCTTTAGAGAGTCACTGGAATACCAAGATTGGAAAAAGCTGCTGCATCATTTCTATGATCCATTCCCAACGGTGGAGCATTTCAAAAAAGTGGAACTTTAAACGGTCGTCTTTATCAGCTGTCCATTGTGAAAAATGATAAAATAGAGAAAACTAGCTTAATAGATTAATGGAGGCAGCGATGAGATACGATACGATTTTTTTTGATATAGATGACACCTTGTTTGATTTTGGGAAAACAGAACAGAATGCACTTCATAAGGTATTTTCAGACTTCGGTCTGCCGTCAGGAGTGCAGGATTATCGTCCGCGCTATAAAGAGATAAGCAAAGTTTTGTGGGGAGATTTAGAACAAGGACGTACAACATTAGCCGAATTGGGCGTGGAGAGGTTTAGACGCTTGTTTGTGGAATATAACCTCGAGATAGATGCAGAGCGCTTTAATCGTACTTATCTAGAGTATTTGGGAGAAGGAAGTCATCTAGTTCCAGGTGCATTTGAAGTGTGCAGCAATTTGACTGGCTGTAAGCTTGCTGTCATCACAAACGGATTTGGCCAGGTTCAGAAGTCTAGAATCGCAGGCTCGCCACTCTCTCATGCATTTGAGGAGATCATAATTTCTGAAGAAGCAGGATACCAAAAGCCTCACAAAGGAATCTTTGATTATGCTTTTTCCAAACTTCAAATAACAGACAAAGAGCGGGTTTTAATGGTGGGCGATTCCCTGACTTCAGATATCCAGGGCGGAATTAATTACGGGATTCATACTTGCTGGTTTAATCCCAATTTTAAAGATAACAATATTGGTATCAAGCCGACTTATGAAATTTGTGAACTGACGGACCTTTTTAAAATTGTTGAGCACAAACAAGCAATGCTGATTAAATAAGCCATCGGGGTGAGAGGAAATGGGAAAGAATTTGGACATTGAAAAAAGTGACCTGCCGGAGAAATTGGCCAAGCCTGCACTTAGGGCGCTAACAGGAGCGGGTATTTTCCGGCTGGACCAGTTATCAAAGTTAAGTGAGGCAGAGATATTAAAATTGCATGGCATGGGTCCAAAAGCGGTGGAACAAATACGGGAAGCGTTAGCTGCAAAGGGACTTTCCTTCGCCGATTAATTTTGGCTTACCATGTGGATTCTTTGAACGTCACTTTTTGAATCTTTTCCGTTTTGTTTTCAAATTGAATATCGATAAATACACCAAATTCTCTTTGTCCTTCTTTTAACCACAGCTTGAATTTTTCTACTGAGGAATTAGCACCAGTCGTTCTTCCAATGTGGAGATAATCGACAATTTGGGCATTCGGATACTTCTTATGTGTTCTTTCCATTGCAATCCTTCCCCATTTGGCATAGGGTGGAATGGGTTTCTGCTGCGCATTCGTATAATGTGTTAAAACCGTTGGAAGGCTGCTGACAGACACAAGAGCTGTTGCGGTTAGGAAGCTGACTAGTATCTTTCTCAACTTAATTCCCCCTTTGTTTACGATTAGGATGGCGATTTTGAAACGGAATTATGTTAACAAATCTGTGGAAGTAAAAGGATGTTATTGAATGGTTATAAGAGAGATAGAAGTTAACGAAGCGGAAAACCTTGCGAGTCTTATCCAACAGGTCGAAGCTGAATCTGCGTTTATGCTGATGGAAGCGGGCGAAAGAAGAACGACGGCCGAACAGCATCGCAAAAGAATTGAATCGATGAAGACGAGCGAAAACTCAACAATATTAGTTGCAGAGAATAGCGGGACATTGGTCGGTTATATGTTTGTAATCGGCGGGACAGCAAGAAGAACCAAACACTCTGTCTATCTTGTTGTCGGTATTTTAAAGGATTATCGTGGGCAAGGTATCGGGACTAAACTGTTTGAAAGACTTAATCAGTGGGCGGTTAGACATAAGATTCACCGTTTGGAATTAACGGTTGTCACCCGTAACGAAGTCGGAGTAGCCCTATATAAAAAAATGGGCTTCGAGATTGAAGGAACAAAGAAACGTTCCCTGCTAATTGCAGGTGAATTCGTTGATGAATACTACATGGCCAAACTGCTGCAGTGAACGGAAGAAAGGGGAAGACGCCGTTTATAGGCGGTCGTCCTCCCATGCACGGCTGTAATCCTTTATATTATCATTTGTTTTTAGTGTTTTAACTTCCTGGCTTTGAGTATTCCCCTGTGCAGGCTGGCGTTTTTTATTTTGTTTTTTCAAATCGATTGCCTCCCGATAAGAGTCTATTCAAAGAATCCTAAAGCATACTTTACAGCTTCATGAATATCGCTTGTTTCGTATGCCACCATTTCCTCATGGGAAATTTTCATTCTTACGCTTTCCAGATCATATCCACTGTCCAAATCCATCTCTAAAAGAACCTCATATCCTTCGGGCCCAACACTCGTCTCAATAATATTAAATGTCCGAATGGCTGACCCTGTTTCGTAATCCTTTGAGTCCAAACTATCTGCCATAAAAAACACCCCGTTTTTTGCATACTTGGCTACAAATTTAGATTTCCAATCGCACTCTGTCTGTATTCATTTCAATTTTTGGAGTAAATACCTATATAAATTGGGAAGATAGCAATAGGAGGGAGTCATGATTAAAAAATTCTTTGTCCTGCTTTTGGTATTTCAGGCAACATGTTTTCCTGTTACGGCCAATTCGGCTTGTTATGATTTGCTTAACAAAAAAGTGCAGGAGGACATTCAAACCAGTTATCCATTTTTAAAGAATCTAATGAAAAAGGATAATGCCTGGAATTATGATTATGAAGACCTAATTAAGATGGGGCTGCCAATTGGCAAAAAAGACTCCCATTTGGATTCCATGATTTCCTTATTTAGCGGAACGAACATTGGTGAAAAAAGGTTAATCATAACAAGCGGAAAATATAGTGAAAAATGGGGGAACTCATTTACTGGGTACATTTTTTATAAAGAGATTAATGGGTTAAATGTCCTTATAAAAATAAAGCGTGGTCCTGAAAAGTGGGAAGTGGTTGAAAAAAGTAAAGTTCGTGGACGATACATAACATTGAGGGAAATTTATAAAAATTGCGGGCAAAGGGAAATTGGTAATTGAAGAGGTCATAACGCCCGAACCGTCTGGAATATAAGTGGGCGGGTCGTTATGAAAGGCTTATAACACCCGATCCGTAGTAAGAGTCAGTGTCCCGGTCGTTATGAAAGGCTTATAACGCCCGATCCATAGTAAGAGCCAGTGTCCCGGTCGTTATGAAAGGCTTATAACGCCCGATCCGTAGTAAGAGTCAGTGTCCCGGTCGTTATGAAGGGGCTTATAACACCCGAACTGTAGAGAGAGTCGGTGGTCCGGTCGTTATGAAAGGTCTCATAACACCCGATCCATAGAAAAAAACAGTGCCCGGGTCGTTATGAAAGGGTTATAACGCCCGATCCGAAGAAAGAGTCGGTGCCTGGGTAGTTATGAAAGGCTTATAACACCCAAACCGAAGAAAGAAACAGCGCCTGGGTAGTTATGAAAGGCTTATAACACCGAAGACATCCAAAATCCGCACCCCTAGCGTTATAACAGACCAATAACAGCTAAATATCCCCCAAATACTCCGTCCTAAGCTCCGTCTCAATTACCTTATTATCAAAAGAGAGGGAGTAGGCCTTTGCATTCGGCCTGGAACTAACAATTTTATGAACATCCTGATCAATGAAATGAATCGCCACCCCATCATCTGCGGCAATCCCGCCTCCAAGTGCTCCCGTACCAACAAGCCGATGGTAAGCCGGTCGTCTGTCCTCTTCGCCATCATAATGCGGACAATTGCTGCCTTTCAAAAATCCCAAGGCTTTAATTGGTTCAAGGCCGCCGCCAAAGGAATCAGTGACACCTTCTTCAAACCAGCAAATCGAACCAGCACTGATTCCTGCCAAAACGATGCTTTGATTCCAAGCCTTTTTCAAAATTTTATCCAAGCCCCATTCTTTCCAAAGCACCAATAAGTTTTTGGTGTTGCCACCGCCGACATAAATGATGTCTTTTTCTAAAACAAAGCTTTCCAAATCTCTAGTCGGAGGTCTGAACAATGATAGATGCGAAGGTTCACAAGGCATTTTTTCAAAAAAACGATAAAAATCGCTTACATAACTGTCTGAATCCCCGCTGGCAGTCGGGACAAAACAGATTTTTGGATTGGTTTTCCTAGATTGTTGCAGGATATATGTATCTAATAACGGGTTCTCCGGTTCCATCGAGAATCCGCCGCCGCCCAGCGCAATAATTTGCTTCATTCGATTCAGTCCTTTCCAAAATTATTGATATCCTTTTGCTTTTTTAAAAAAACTATAGCAATATATTTAAAATAATCAACAACATAATCCCTAAAGCAAAAAAACTAATAAAAAAGTATCCGAAATATCTTAACTTTGGCAGTTTCTTTAAACTTCCGTTTGCGGCATTGCCTTCGATTTTATCATAATGATCAATGACATCATTAAATGGTTTATTTTTCGTCATTCAGACTCACCTCGTTATGAGAATGTTTTCTTTTTCTAAACATGATAATAGCAGCTGCCATTAATAAAACCGGGGAAATAACTAGCCATTTAAACACTCCAGGTGTTGCCGCCAAATATAAAGTTAACGGGAAGGACCAGATTGCGCAAATCAATAATAAGATAGGTTTAAAAGAGCGGCTTGCATAAAGACCTATAATCATTGGAAGAAAATACGAAAGTGAAAAGGATGCAAGAACATCTTCAGGCGGAGGACCTCCAACGTAAGGATTATTAAATAAAAAGTATATGCAGAAAAGAAGTCCGCCTAAAGAGCCAAGCACCCCCAAAAGTCTTGCTATATTCAAGGCCATCCCCCCTCATTTCTTTATATTCGAATATTAGACCCAAATAACCTTCTTTTTCCAAATCTTTGATAAAATAAAGAAAACATAAGCAGGGGTTATTTTTATGAAAAAGGTTGTTTTAAAGCCCGTTGAATGGGATCAAAGATTGTCTTTTTTTGATTTGCTTCTTTTAGCAGATGAAAGCGAAGAAATCGTTAACAAATATATACTTGAAGGTGAAATGTACTCCATCAAATATGAAGGGGCCACTGCTGGCGTTATGTTATTCACCTTCCATCCGGACCACGTTGTGGAAATTAAGAACATGGCTATATCAGAAAAGTATCAGGGAATGGGAATTGGCAAAATGGCCATAAAGAAGTCCTTTGAAGTTTATCGGTCTAGAGGATTCAACAAAATGATTGTCGGCACCGCCAATTCCAGCATTGCCAACCTCGCCTTTTATCAAAAAGCCGGTTTTCGAATGTCGGAAATTAAAAAGGATTTTTTCAAAAAATACCCTGATCCAATATATGAAAATGGCATTAGGGCTTTGGATATGGTGTTGTTCGAGAAAAATTTACCATAAACTAACATAATTTTGCTTGAAACTTAAAAACAAATCCAGTAAAATGAAAATTACTCAAATTCGGAAGGGTGAACATTAAGCCAATGAATAACTAATCCTATTTTTAGAAATAATTCGTAATAACGAACATAATTCTGGATAGGATTGGTATGGGCTTTTTTATAAAAAGGTTTAAATGGTACTTGGTGTACTATGACTTTTTGCGCCTGAAAAACCTCCTATCCATTGATCGGATAAGGAGGTTTTTTTATGGAAACAACAAAATCAGACATGACCCTTGGAGCATTGTTTCGAAATCGGGTGATTCAAACAATCCTGCTTTCAACTTTTTTCCTGCAAATCGGGATTTGGGTCCGAAATTACTCGATTTTACTATTCGTAGTAGAAAAAACAAATGAAAATGCAGTAGCCGTGTCGCTCATTTCGGTGGCGGAATTTGCCCCAATCTTTCTATTTTCCTTTATTGGCGGAACATTTGCCGACCGCTGGCGGCCAAAAAGGACGATGATATGGTGTGATTTCCTTAGTGCTATATCGATCTTTGTTGTGCTGTTGGCACTTGTTTTTGGAAGCTGGAAAGCTATTTTCTTTGCGACTCTCGTATCCTCTATTCTTTCCCAGTTTTCACAGCCGTCGGGGATGAAGTTGTTCAAGTTGCATGTGAGGGAAGAACTCATCCAAATGGGGATGTCTATCTACCAAACCTTGTTTGCGTTGTTCATGATTCTCGGTCCTGTTATTGGGACGTTTGTGTATCAACGCTACGGAATTGATGCCGCGATTGCTATCATGGGTGTTGCCTTTTTACTGTCGGCGGGAATTCTATTTTTACTTCCAGCCGATTATGAGGTGGAGGAGAAGGCTGAAAAAACAACCATCACGCAGGAAATGAAAGCAGGGTTCAGTTACGTTTTGAACAGTCGTCCATTGACGATGCTTGGCGGATGTTTCGCGGCGGCCGGGTTGGCGCTGGGACTGACGCAGCCGCTGGCAGTATTTCTTGTTACAGAAAAGCTCGGCCTGCCAAAAGAGCAGCTGCAGTGGCTGATGGCAGCATTTGGAGCAGGGATGATTTTAGGTGGCGGCCTTACTGTAGGATTGGCCAAAAAGACCCCGCCGCAAATTCTGCTAGCACTAGGAATGGCCATAAATGCAATTGTTTTTATGATGCTGGGATTTTCCGAGGTGTTCTGGCTGACTTTAACGGTTCAATTTATCGCTGGTTTATTTATGCCATGTATCCATATTGGAATCAATACGATGATTTTGAAAAATACAGAGGCAGACTTTATCGGCAGGGTAAACGGGATTTTGAATCCGATGTTTATGGGAACGATGGTCATTACCATGACGGCAAGCGGCTGGCTCAAGGAAAAGTTTTCGCTTGTGGCGATGTATGAAACGACTGCGCTGTTATTTATCATCGGGGTGTTATTCCTAGTTCCGCTTTTCAAAGGGGCGGCTGTATTGAAAAAAAGTGAAGAGGTTTAATTAAAATAAGGCTCAGTTCATGTTGAACTGGGCCTATTATTATCAATCTTTAACAAAAACTCTATAACAAATGTTAATCAACCTATATCTTTATTCCATATTTCAAAGCAGTAGAAACCAGCTTTTGAACATCTTGCGGGCTGGGAGGACCATCTGGTGGTGTCGGCAATTTATTGGGAACAGGTACACTTAGTTCCTTCATGAATTGCTCAAATCCAGAGGGATATACAGATAATAATACTCTAGCCGTTTCCGTGTTCACTTTGAAGGTATGTGAAACTCCTCTTGGAGCATAAACATACGTTCCAGGCGTGGCTTTGATCATTGTATCGCCTACGTAGTAGGTAATTTCCCCTTCAAGAATGAAAAAAGTTTCGTCTTCTCTCGTATGAATATGTGGAGGAGGTTCAAAACCTCTTCGTTCCTCTGTCAAAATAGTAGCGTATCGACCTTTTGTATCATCCCCATTTACTAAAAAAGAAACTATATTTCCCAAAAACATGAAAGTGTTATCCTTAGAAGATTGACGAATAAATGGCTTATCCAAAATCTCGCCCCCAATCTTTTACCACATAATAATATGCAATTCGACCCACGAATTATGTCTGTTGTACATTCTTGTTATTATGACTGGTTAAAAATATATTTTTTATGCTCGAGGATAAAAATGGTAAAATAATCATACTAAGATTTTGGAGGAATTCAATGATGGATGTAATTGAAAAAGCACTTCAAATTGCCAGTAAAGCGCATCAACGCCAGTATCGGAAAGGAACGGACATCCCGTATATCGCACATCCGGTTGCTGTAGGAATGCTATTGATGAAGGCCGGTTATCGCGATGAAGTCGTAGCAGCGGGAATTCTACATGATACTGATGAAGATACCGATTACAAACTAAAAGACATCAAACATGACTTTGGTGAAGAGATAGCTGAAATCGTGGCGGGATGTTCCGAACCAGATAAGTCGCTTTCTTGGGAGGATCGGAAGGAGCACACAATCGAATTTTTGAAAAACGCCTCCAGCGATATCCGTGCAGTTGCCTGTGCCGATAAACTTCACAATATCCGGTCGATTATTAAAGATTATGAGCGGGATGGCGATGAGGTCTGGCAAAGGTTTAACCGAGGCAAGGAGCAGCAGGAGTGGTATTATACCAATTTGGTCGAGAGCCTCAGACACCAGGGGTCGTTTAGTTTGGTAGAGGAACTTGAGAAAGAGGTAATCAGGTTGTTTAAGCGTTAGAATTTTTGACGCTCCAAATTTTTAGTCTTCGGGCATTACTTTAATAGAGAATGAAGGACATTTTGAAATGAGGACAGCATGAATTTGGTCTTCATCAAGCCAATGAAGGACATTTTAAACGATGAGCCGCATGGATTTGGTCTTCATCGAGTCTATGAAGGACATTTTGAACCGAGGACAGCATGAATTTGGTCTTCATCAAGCCAATGAAGGACATTTTGAACCAAGGACCCCACGGATTTGGTCTTCATCAAGCTTATGAAGGACATTTTGAACCGATACCCACCCGATTATGTCCTTCATCAAAAAACGGGGGGCACATATAATCCGTCCAATAGACAAACCACCCCAGTATAACCCAAAAATTTTAACAAGGGAGATAAGTATGGAAATAAGACTATTAAACTCGAATGATGCCGCCAGCTATTGGCAGCTAAGGCTAGAAGCCTTGCAGCAAAATCCGGAGGCATTTTTAACAAGCTACGAAGATTCCATCAAACGAGAAAACCCAGTGGAACAGACCGCGCAAAATCTATCAGCAGAAGGAACCTATACATTCGGGGCCTTCCATAATCAAGACCTCATTGGTGTCGTCACCTTAATGCACGAGAAACCAAGCAAAATCCGCCACAGAGCCAACATTTTTGCAATGTTCGTGACGTCTAATAAACGTGTTTCCGGAGTCGGGACTGCCTTACTTACAGCCGCCATTGAAAAAGCAAAAACAATCCAAACTATTGAGAAAATCAATCTAACCGTCACAGCAAGCAATGAAAAAGCCAAGAAGCTTTATACCAAACTAGGTTTTAAATCATTTGGTTATGAAGAAAAGGCATTAATTGTGAATGGTGAATATTTCGATGAGGAGTATATGGTTTTACACCTAAAACCTTAAATAAGAAAATTAGAAAAAGGTAGGTTTTTGAAAAATGAATATTAGTTTTAAAATAAACCATGCCTCGCCTTCCCCAATAGAATACATTGAGTTGAGAGTTGAGGGAGGCCTTAGCAGAAAGTCGCTTGAGGCTGCAACAATCGGCCTAAACAACACTTTGTTTTCTGTTTGTATTTATGATCAAAGCACCTTAATAGGATTAGGCCGGGTAGTCGGCGACGGAGGTACTGTTTTTCATATCGTGGACATTGTTGTCAAACCTAGTTACCAAGGTCAAGGACTCGGAAAAGTAATCATGAAGGAAATAATGAATTATCTAGAAAAGAACACTTATCCGGGCTCGTATGTAAGTCTAATTGCGGATGATCCGGCTAATAGACTCTATGAAAAGTTTGGATTTCAATATACCTATCCAAAATCTCATGGAATGTATAAGATGTACTAGATACAGTTTATCGAGTCATATTAAAAGGGGGAGGCCCGAATGCTCAAAAGCAAAAACATCTACATAAGACCCTTTACTGAAGACGATGCAGCATCCCTGCTCAAATTGCAAAAAGAGAACCGACGTTTTTTCGAAAAGTTCTCCTATGAGCGCACCAACGATTTTTACACATTAGAGGTCCAGCAAAACAGAATCAAAGAGTTTGCAAAGGATTGGCAAGCTGATCAGGCGTATACCTTCGGAATTTTTACAAAGGATGACGCTTTAATCGGCACAATCAATCTATTCCAGGTTCTCAGAAGCTCCCTTCAAAGTGCCTTCATCGGATACTTTTTAGATCAAAAGCATAACGGGCAAGGCTACACCACTGAGGCTGCCAAACTCATCGTCGAATATGCATTTAAAGAGTTAAATCTGCACCGCATCGAAGCCGGCGTGATGCCGCATAATATTGGCTCTATCCGTGTGTTGGAAAAAGCGGGCTTCCATAAGGAAGGAATCGCTATTAAAAATGTCAAAATCAACGGAAAATGGGAAGACCACCAGGTGCTGGCGATCATAAATCCCAAAGATGAATAGATTAAAAACCGGCTAGCCTCGATTGGCTATGCCGGTTTCAAGCAGCTCCCGCTGTCACTAAATCCAAAAAAACTTCCTAAAATCATCGAAAAGATCATGATGTTTCTCTTTTTCTTCTTCCTTGATGATGGTCACCTTATTAGCACGGATAATGACTTGGTCGGCATCAATCACAAACTTTCTCCTGTTATTACGATGGCGGCTCGTTAAGCCTTCTACTTCAATTTCTACTTTTTCATCATCTCTCCAACCACTATACAAGCAGACCTCCCCCTTTCCACCTTTATTTATTAAAATATGCTATTATCAAAAAAAGGCTTGGACAAACATTCTTATTATTAAAACTGTATCAGTTGAAATCTACGAAAATATGTAACAAACCTCCTTATATTAATAATCTTGTTTATGATAAAATTGTCCTGTAGAGAATGGAGGTAGCTGACGATGACTTTCTACAAAGCTCTAGTTTTCATACACATTTTTTCTGCCATAATCGGAATGGGACCGGGGTTTATTTTAACAACGGTAGTTAAATCAGGGAAAACAATGACCGAATTGCGCCATTCCTATGCCATTCGAAACAAGCTGCATATCTATGTCATGATTGGCGGTGTGTTACTACTCGTGACAGGATTGGGACTTGGTTTGTTTAATACTGCACTGTTCCGTCAAGGATGGTATCTCATAAGTCTCATTCTCTTTTTGGCTGCCCTGGCAATCGGCCCGCTTGTCTTGTCGCCAAGGTCAAGACCGATTAAAGAGATGTTGAAGTCTCATAAAGGCGACGATATACCGGAGGAGTACTGGAAGTTATCTAAAGAACTCTTCTTCTGTGAAAACTTGGAAAACTTTATTTTTATCATTATCATTACTCTTATGATACTTAAACCTTTTTAGGAAAAAAAAAGTGCAAAGCCCTGCGGTTTTGCGCTTTGTTATGTAGGAGTGTTTTATGAAAAAGAAATTAGCCTATACAGGCACTGGAGTTCTGCTTGTTTTTCTACTGCTATTTGGCACCTACAAATTAATGAATTCACGAACGTACCAGTTATTTGGGGACCTAACGTATAAGGTAGATACAAATCAGAAGCTCGTGGCGTTGACGTTTGACGATGGCCCTTCGGAAAATATTCCGGAGCTTTTGCCGTTATTGGATAAATACAATGCAAAGGCAACCTTTTTTCTTATCGGCAATGAAATTAAGAAAAATCCGGAGGTAGCGAAGGAGCTGGCGGAGGCCGGCCACCAGCTTGGCAACCATACATATTCCCATGAGCGAATGATTTTTAAATCACCGTCTTATATTAAAAAGGAAATTGAATCCACCGATCAGTTAATACATGAAGCGGGCTACCAAGGTGAAATCGATGTCCGCCCGCCAAATGGAAAAAAGCTGGTCGGTCTGCCCTATTACCTGAGCAAACATGATAGAGACACGATTACCTGGAACCTAGAGCCGGACAGTTATTACACCACCGCTTCAGACAAAGTGGAGTATGTCAGGAAAAACATAGAGCCTGGGTCCATCATATTGCTGCACCCTTGGTACAGCGGATCCGCTGAAGAGCTAAAGGCGGTGGAGGGAATCTTACAATCCTTAACTGACAAAGGCTATAAATTTGTAACCGTTAATGAGCTGCAAGAATCAGCAGGTAAGTAATCTATTTAGGGAGGAATTCGTTTTGAAAAGTGCAAATCCATATGTTTTTGTTGATAATTGCCTGAACGTAATGGAGTATTATCAAGGTTTGTTTGGTGGAGACATTAAAAACATCCAACAAACGGAAGATGGCAAGTGTCTGCATGCTGAGCTTCATTTAGGTGATAGCATCATCCACTTCTCTGATACCTTTAGTAAAGTACATGTAGGAGATAACGTGAGAATTACGTTGGAGTGTGAGAGTGAAGAGGAAATTAGAAGAGTATATGACTCCCTTAGCAACGAAGGAAGAGTTACCTTTGCTTTACAAGAAACGTTCTGGGGTGCGTTGCATGCCAATCTGGTTGACCGATTTGGAATTGGCTGGCTGCTGAACTATCAGAAATAAGGACGCGTGAAAATGCTTTACTTCTAAATGAGGTAAAGCATTTTTTAATGCTTTTTATAACCCCAATAAATAACAAGAGCAACTGGAAGGATAAGAGGAATGACAATAAAAAATGAAAAGGTCCAAATGGTACCAAGTAAGAAAACCGCATCACTACAGCCGTCGGATCCGCATTCCGTAGCGCGAAATCCTTTTTCAGAGATGGACGCAAAATAACCAAGCAGCCGTATTCCGAACAGGAAAAACCAAAAGATGATAATGGTTATTAATGGTAAGATAATCTTGTTCAAATGACCACCTCCCTTGGAATGCCTCTCGTATCATTCTGTTCTAAAGATAAAAGAAAGATTCACCGTGCCATCTAAAGAAAAAGCCCTATTTAGTCCGTTCTATACAATTAAACCCAATAATGAAAAGTTATAACCCTATAACAGATTTGTATTTTCTTCCAGATAATGCAACGGTGTAACATAAAGATAATATAGATTTAGGGGGTTACTTTTATGGAGTTAAAAAAACTGTCATGGGCAACGGTGGTAATGGAATCAAATGGAACTTCAATCCTTTTTGATCCGCTAGGGGCGCCAATTAAGGGACAGGACCGGCCGCTCGCTGCTAAATTAGGCGAACCATTAGAGCCTTTAGTTTCACTATGGACCATCAAAAGGCCCGATGCTATTTTGGTTACCCATTTCCATCCGGATCATTTTGATTATCAATCGGTCTTGGATAGCTTTGGTGATGATGTTCAACTTTATCTTCCAAAGGAATCTGAGAGTTATGCTGCTAAATGTGGATTTAAAAACGTAATCGGAGTCAGTCCAAATGAGGATTTTATCGTAAATCATGTAAAGGTTTCGGCCTTTTATTCAGTTGATGGGTTTGGTTCCCCGCAGGTTTCGTGGATTGTAAATGACGGAGTCCATACGATTGTCCACTGCGGGGATACACAGTGGCATGGGTTTTGGTGGCGGATGGAGCAGCAATATGGACCAATCCATGTTGCATGCCTTCCGGTAAACGGCCCCATCCTCCATGTTGCTGGTTTGAAAGCACAAAGCAGTTTGCCAGCCTGTTTGACGCCTGAGGAGGCAGTTGAAGCAGCAAAAATATTAAGTGCTGAATATCTGGTTCCGATTCATTATGGGACGTTTAATAATCCTCCATTTTATATCGAAGCAGAAAATGTGGTGGAAAGGTTAATACAACGAGGCAATGAACTAGGTGTTAATATAAAAATATTACGTCCAAATGAATCCCATTTTCTTGGAGACACGATAAAACAATCTGCCAAATAAAAACAAACAGGAGTGATACCTTTGAAAATTCAATTAATCAGGCATGCGACGGTTAAAATCAACATGAATGAATATCATTTCTTAGTGGACCCGATGTTCAGTTCTAAAGGAGAAATGGACCCGGTAGCGAATGCAGCCAATACTTGCAAAAATCCCTTAGTAGAATTACCGTTCCCCATCGAAAACATCCTTGAAGGCATTGATGCGGTCATACTGACTCATTCCCATCGCGACCACTTTGATGATGCCGCAATCAAAACCATTCCGAAGGATTTAAAGATTTTTTGCCAGCCCGAAGATGAAGAAAAGCTGCGTGGGTTTGGTTTTTCCAACGTAACAAACATTAAGGAAGAAGAGAACTGGAACGGGATCCGCTTTACTAGAACGGGAGGGCAGCACGGAACTGGTGAATTAGGCAATCAGATGGGACCTGTATCCGGGTTTATTATGGAGTCTGCGGGAGAGCCTTCCCTGTATATTGCCGGAGACACCATTTGGTGCGATGAAGTTCAGGAGGCCTTGAAGGAACGCTCGCCTGAAATCATCATTTTAAATGGCGGGGAGGCGCAGTTTTTGACAGGTGATCCGATTACTATGGGAATCAATGATATTGAAAGAGTAAGTAAAGAGGCCCCGTCCTCCAAAATTATTGTGGTTCACATGGAGTCGTGGAACCATTGCCTGTTGAGCAGGGAAGAATTGAGGGGATATATTGCAAAAAATGGCTTAGCTAATGTAACGGTCCCGTCTAACGGAGAGATTTTTGGGTTTTAAAGGTAAAGTCACGAGTAAATCACTCGTGACTTTTTTTACAATGAAATTCTGTCTCCCCGGCTATTGGGCTGGGAAGTGACTAGAAATTCAATGTCATTGTCTGTCTCGTTGAAAATTTGATGAGGCACCATTGGCGGCACCTCATAACCTTCCATTTGTTCGAGAATCACTCGTTTTCCATCAACTTCAAGGGTGGCGGTTCCGGACAAAATGAAAAAGAATTGCCAAGCATGAACATGGTAATGTCTTTCTTCAGCAGTATTGGGAGGCATGCGTTCATGAATAATACTCAAATTTGCATCCTTCACCAAATGCCAGCCGTCACATTTTTGTCCCCAAATGTAGTGTTCCGCATTAGATTTGCTTCGTTTCATTGTTTCTACCTCCATTCACCACTACTTGTACATACATTATACTACCTTTCATTAGACAGATAGTTTGATAATTTCCGATGTTTATCTAAAATGGTAAAATGTTCAAAAGGGCTAAAAAAGGATGAGCGCGCTATATGAATATTGATTACTTTCGAAGTTTTGTAGAAACGGTCAATCAAAAAAGTCTATCCAAGGCAAGTGAGCGTCTTAATATATCGCAGCCGGCATTAAGCAAGCAAATTCGAAAATTAGAAGATTTCTTTGATGCGCCGTTATTAGTGCGGTCCACATCAGGAGTCGTTCTTACCGAGGCAGGAGAGTTAGTTTACAAAAGGCTGCCGCAAATTCTTGGTGATCTATCGATTCTTCAAAATGATCTTAACTGTTTGAAGGAAATAAGAAGTTATAGAATTGGAACCTTGCCAAGTTTGGCCGGCAATTATATCCCGTCCCGAATCTTAAAATTGAAGGAGAATGGGATTCAAGTGGAGGTTGTTATAAAGAATGCCTCTCAAGAAGTATTTGAACTCCTAAAAAATGGGGAAATCGATGCCGCCATCATTGAAGAAATGCCGGTCAATAAATCTTATTGGCAAAAGGAAATTTTTGAAGAGCCTTTATATGCGATCCTGCGCACTTCTCATCAACTTTCTGGAAAACAGTCCGTTCAAATTGAAGAGATTAGTGACGAAGAGTTTGTATTGTATCCTCCGTTTTGCACGATTAGGGAGAGTGTCAGCAGGATGTTCCATGAACAGGAGAAGGAGCTTAAGATTATTAGAGAGATAGATTTTGGTGATTTTTTAATCGGATACGTTGCGGCAGGGTCTGGGATTACTGTGGTACCAGAAATGAGTATCAAGAATCTGGGGAACTCATTTGTTAAAGCCATACCCTTAAACCACTCTTTAGCCAAACGGACAATTTCGCTGATTGCAAATTCGATCACAACTGGAAAAGCATTATATCCATTTTTTAAAAAACGTTAAGGGGATGAAATTTTGTTTAAAGATATTATAGAAACTGAGGCAGAACTGCGGTCATTACTGGGAACACCGAGTGAACTGGCTTCCAAAAAGGTCATTCACCATCTAGACTATCATTGCGTGGAATTTCTTTCAAAATCGCCATTTTTGGTGATGGCTACTGCTGACAAGGAGGGGTTTTGTGATGTTTCCCCACGTGGAGACCGGCACGGGTTTGTCCATGTCTTAAATGAAAAACAGTTCGTGATACCGGAGCGGCCAGGCAACAAAAGGGTAGATTCTTTGCGAAATATTTTATCCAATCCCAGAGTTGGACTGCAGTTTTTCATACCGGGGTTGGGAGAGACACTAAGGGTAAATGGGAAAGCTTGTATAGTCAGAGATGACGAGCTGCTTGAGAAGATGGCGGTTGCCGGGCGGAAGCCTCTTTTAGGGATTGGGGTGGAAGTAGAAGAGTGTTTCATTCATTGCGCAAAAGCCCTAAAACGCTCAGGGCTATGGGATACAGAGTCCTGGCTTGAAAAAGAAAATCTCCCATCTGCGGCAAATATTCTGTTTGAACACGCTAAACTCCCTGGCTCCAGTGTTGATACCATTCAAAAAAGTCTCGAGGAAAGCTATGCTAAGAGGATGTATTGATTAATAGAAATTTGGGATGGGATTAGGGGACAAAACTGCTATGCAGAATAGGAGAACTGTCCGAAGAGAGGATTCCAAAGGCAAAGACGACGCAGAAAAACCTCAAAAGTGTCCTCGTTGGGAGCCGTCTGAGGACTGGCGCTGCCAACACTATAAAAAAACTGTCCTCATAGCAACCTATGAGGACAGAAAACTAAAAAATCTATTACACTACTAAATAAAGATATCCAAAATTAAAACAATCGCAAGACCAACAATGGAGTTAATGAACAATAAAAGCCCCCATGATTTCAAAGTATCCTTAATGGAAAGATTAAAATATTCCTTAAACAACCAGAACGATGCATCGTTCACGTGTGTAATCGTGTTACTTCCGGCAGCCGTAGCCAATACCATTAAAGCTGGGTTAACATCAAACTGATGCATTAGTGGCCCGACAATCCCCGCAGCTGTAATCGCGGACACCACGCCTGTACCGGTAGCAAGGCGAATCAGTGCTGTAATAAACCATGCCATGATAAGCGGAGAAATGCTTGTGTGTTCCATCATTTTGGCAATATAATCGCCGACACCAGAGTCAAGAATAATCTGTTTAAACGCACCGCCCGCACCCACAATAAAGATAATCATCGCAATGCCTTCGATGGCGCCCGAGAACGATTTCATAATTTCCGGCATTGTGCGGCCGACGCGGATTCCAAATACATAAATCGCTATTAAAACCGCAACCATCATACTGATTTCCGCACTTCCGAAGAAGTTGATAATTTGATAGGCGGTTGAGTCCTTTTTAATAAAGAAATTAAGAATGGTTGCGGCAGTAATAATGATTGCAGGAATTAACGGTACAATCAAACTTACAGCAAATCCTGGCATTTCATCATCCGTAAACTCTTTTGTTTTTTTCAATAAAGGAGGAACAGGACGATCCACATTTTTCATTAATTTCGGAAAAATGATACCAGAGCAAATAACAGCTGGAATGACCACTACAAGTCCTAAAAGATAAACCATTCCCATATCCGCACCATAAGCAGAAATCAGGGCAACCGGACCAGGCTGCGGCGGGAAGATGCTATGAGCCATTGTAGCGGCTGCAACCATTGTGACTCCAAGACGTAAGTAAGGCGTTTTTGCCTCAACAGCGATACTAATAACAAGCGGAGCCAGGATGATGAAGGCTACCTCATAGAAAACAGAAACACCGAAAATGGCACCAACAAGCAAAATAGCCCACTGAACATTTTTTACACCAAATTTGTTTAGCAGTGTCGATGCAACCCGCTGGGCAGCACCAGAGTCTACCATCAATTTACCTAGCACGGCCCCAAATCCAATGATAAGAGTTAAGCTTCCAAGTGTGCCGCCAAGGCCTTTTTTAATGGTATCTACTACTTCAGGTAGTGATAAGCCATTCATGATGCCGACAAATATTGCCGCAATTAACAGGGCAAGAGCGCCGTTCAGCTTAAATTTCATATTTAAAACTAAAAGCAATGCTACTCCCACCGCTACCCAGATAATCGGCAGTGAATTTTGTAACCATTCCAAAATTAACTTCCTCCTTAAAACATTTATATAGAATCAACTAATGTTGATACTTCCCACTACAAGGTGTAATCCTTTTCAAATTACAAATTAATTAGTTCACTAAACAAATTAACTATCTTATAATAAGATAAATTTTCCATCCTTGTCAAACGCTTTCTTGGCTTAATTTGGGTATAGAATAAATGAAAGAAGAACCTTTTTCTGATAAAGTTAAGCAAGCATATATAAATGTTAAAGGAAGTTATCAAAAATGAAGCAGTACGTAGTCGGCTTTGCATTTAATTACACAATGGATCGCGTCTTAATGTTAAAAAGAAGCAAGCCGCCTTACCAATATCTTTACAATGGTGTAGGTGGAAAAATAGAAATTGGCGAGGATCCGGTGCAAGCCATGTTTCAGGAACTTCAGGAGGAAACGGGTTTAAAAAAGTCTGATATTCAAATATCTAGTCATTTAACCACGCTGGAATTTAAGGCAGGAGTAAAACTACATGTCTATTACTTCGTATTGAACAGGAACATTGAACCCTATTCCACAAAGAAAACAATGGATGAAGGCACGTTAGAATGGCTGCATATAAAAAACAACCATTTACTGGATGCCTCCAACCCGAAAATGGCAGGGGACGGGAATATCGCTTATTTCCTACAATTTGCTCAAAACGAATATAAGGGAATTGCCTCGTTTTAAACAGTAGAAAAAATGAAATCGGAGGACGCAGCCATGAAAGAAATCCAGGAATTCGCCAAACAATTCCATAAAGAAATGAACTGGGAAATCAGCAATGAAAGCTTTGAGGAAGCTAGGGCTTCTCTTTTAAATAACTACATGCTGCTGACAACAGAAGTGGCGGAGGTCGCGGAGGAACTGAGAAAAGCCTTTAACATGACAAGGACTCTAGTCCATGAAGGCATGGAGGAAGGGAAGGCCTTCGAAATGTCTAAGGATTTTATAAAAGAAGACATCGGCAAAGAATTGGCTGACTGCCTAGCCTACATGCTCAAATTTTATAATTATTTCGGCCTCGACCTTGAGGAAACCTTTTACGCAAAAATGGAGGAAGTCAAGAACCGGCGTAACAAGGATGTTGTGCCAGCAAAAAAATAAAAGACAGGAAGCGCATTCCTGTCTTTCTTCGTTTAAGCCTTAATCTGACCGAACGGTTTTTATTTTAAAAATAAAATAATAATACTTATAAATGACAATTAACAGCAGCACGCTTTTCACGATATAGCTAGGATGAAGGAAAAAAGGAATCGCAATCATCGCATCCGCAAACAACAAAATCGACAGCTTCTGCTTTAGGGTCATCGACCGTTCCCGGACGAAGCTTTCCAAATGGCGTTTATAGAGGTTTGTCCCCTTAAACCAGCGCTCAAACCGTGCTGACCCTTTCATGAAGCAAAAGGATGCCAAGAGCAGCAAAGGTGTTGTTGGCACCACGGGTAAAACAATCCCTATAATCCCCAAGCCAAGCGAAATAAAGCCAATCACTATGAAAATAAACTTAATAATACGGTTTTGACTAATCATTGTCCTCGAACTCAAATCTAGTTTTTCCTTCATTATACCCTATCAGAAAATAGGTAAGCTAGAATCTCCGGCATTCTCTCCCGGAAGAAACGATAATGGTGTTCGGCATCTTCCACACTTACAAAGCGTGTATCGCCAATCTGGCTGCTTAAAAGGTCATAGACCTGTCTGGCAAGGCCGAAGAACATCTTGCTTGCCTGTGGATCATCCGGAACTTCTTTCGTACCAATATCCATGTAAAACTTCTCAATTCCAGATAAGTCACTGTGTTTAATAAATTCCTCCAAGGTTTCTTGGTTCCGATAAAAGCCCGGCGAAAGTACGGCGATTTTTCTGAATATCTGCGGATAACAACAGGCTGCATAAGTGGAAATGATCGCTCCTAACGAAATCCCAGCCATCGCTGATTCATGCTCAAGTGTCCGGTATTTACGGTCGATGAAAGGCTTCAATTCGTGGACAATAAAATCCAAATAGTCCTCGCCCTTCCCGCCTGAAGGACTGGCATAGCCTAATATTTCCTCACTTAACTTTCCTTGTTTCCACGGGCAGTATTCGTCTATCCGACCCTCGCCCTCAGTATTCAAATCCATCCCAACCACGATAATTTCAAGATCAGATTCCTCTAAAAACTTTTTCAAACCTAATGAAGTTCCGTTAATAGCACCTTCATCCTCAAACACATTCTGCCCGTCGTGCATATAGAGAACGGGATACCGTTTCAGTCCGTTCTGATAGGATTCTGGCAAAAAAACACGAATCATTCTATCCTGCTGAAATGATGTCATATAAAGGGTGAATTTTTCCAACACAATGAACCACTTCCAATCATGCAATCTCCTAAACTTAAATTTATCATAAACACCAATTTTTGCCTAAATTTTTATATAAAAAGAAGTTAACAGGATTTATAATATGGTTTGATATGGAAAAAATTCCAGACTATTGGAGTGGTGCGAAATGCTCGCAAGGAAAACGAAAAAGATACAGAGCCAAACGGAATCCATTGCATCCTTGGAAGAGGTGATGATTGGCGGCAGAAAGCAATGGGTCCTATTCAGAGGGGAAAATGTTGACCAGCCTATTATGCTGTTTTTGCACGGCGGACCGGGCACAGCGCAAATTGGATTCGCTCCCAAATTTCAAAATGACCTTGAAAAGGAGTTCTTAATCGTCAATTGGGACCAAAGAGGGGCAGGATTATCTTACTCTCCCGATGTCAGAAAAGAGGAACTGACCGTTGATATCATTTTAAGCGACACTATTCAATTAATCGAATATCTCCTCAAACGTTTCAAAAAGGAAAAGCTGATCCTCGTAGGACATTCATGGGGTACGGTCCTTGGTATATTGGCTGTTCAGAAGTGTTCGCAATATATCTCTAGCTATATCGGCATTGGCCAGGTGGCCGATATGCGTGCGGGGGAAAAGCTATCATATGAATATACATTGAACAAGGCCCGTGAACTAAAAAATGTGAAAGCTCTTAAGGAACTAGAAGGGCTTGTTTATAATCCTGCTGACATGGACTACTTAAATGTCCAAAGGAAATGGCTGACAAAGTTTGGGGGCTCCTATATCGGGGTCAATGAATTTAATTTGATTTATTCCAACATGCTGTTTGCCAAGGAATATACACTGAAGGACTGGTTTTCTTATATAAAAGCGGGAAGATTTTGTTTGGAGACCATGTGGGAAGAGCTTTTGGCGGTAGATTTCATAACGAATGCGGCGAAGTTGGAGGTGCCGGTTTACATTTTTGCCGGCAGGCAGGATTATCAAACACCATCGCAGCTGGCCAAGCAATATTTTGATGTACTGCAATGCCCGCAGAAAGAATTCGTTTGGTTTGAAAACTCGGCCCATCTGCTGAACTTTGAAGAGCCTGAAAAATTTTTTCAGGAATGTATAAATATTAAACAAAGGCTGTCATAAATAAACTGAACGGAACTCTGGCAACAGAGTTCTTTTTTGGCTAATAGTAAAGTATAAATTTTCACAAATTTATACTTTACTAACGCATAAATTCAACTACGCCTCTGTCTTCGTCCTATCGGACTCGCCAATCGGCGAGTTTTCATTTATGTTATAGTTCAATTTACATAGTTAATTGATATTGTGAAATAGTTATATTTTCAAAATAGTCCAAATGGTTTAGATAAAAATGGTATCACTTTGCCATTGATTTAAATACAATTTAAAAATAAAATTATATTAGGCGAAGGAATTGTGATTATCTTCATTTGTTTTTTGAAAGTAAAGAGGTAAAATGAAAAATTCCTCTATGCAGTTTTAATTTCAACAAGGAGAGGTGCATGTTATGAAAAGAATTAGCTTGGCTTGGCAAATCTTCATTGGTTTAGTGCTTGGTATTATTGTTGGTGCCATTTTCTATGGAAACCCGCATATTGCTGATTACTTACAGCCAATTGGAAACGTTTTTATTCGGTTAATTAAAATGATTGTTGTACCAATTGTGGTTTCGAGTATCATAGTAGGGGTTGCCGGTACCGGTGATATGAAATCTTTAGGGAAACTCGGCGGCAAAACGCTGCTATATTTTGAAATCATTACGACAATTGCCATTGTTGTTGGTCTTTTGGCCGGTAACATCTTCCATCCAGGGACTGGCGTTGACCGTTCTCACTTAACTAAAACTGACATTAACACGTATGTGGAAACTGCCAAAACAACAGAAACCCATTCAATGGTTGATACTTTTGTCAATATTGTTCCGACCAATATCATGCAGTCATTAGCGAACGGTGATATGTTAGCGATCATCTTCTTCTCCGTCATGTTCGGATTGGGCGTTGCCGCTATTGGGGAAAAAGGAACCCCGATAATCAATTTCTTCAAGGGAACAGCTGATGCTATGTTCTATGTGACCAATCAAATTATGAAGGTTGCTCCAATTGGTGTATTTGCCTTAATTGGTGTAACGGTTTCAAAATTTGGGTTATCTTCGCTAATTCCTTTAGGGAAATTGGTCATCGTTGTGTACGGTGCCATGGCGTTCTTTATTTTAGTGGTCTTAGGATTAACAGCTAAAATAGTCGGTTTTAATATCTTTAAGCTATTGAAATATTTGAAAGACGAACTATTATTAGGTTATTCTACAGCAAGCTCGGAAACGGTTCTTCCAAAAATTATGGAAAAAATGGAGAAACTCGGCTGTCCAAAGGCGATTACCTCCTTCGTTATACCAACGGGCTATTCCTTTAATCTCGATGGTTCTACCTTGTACCAAGCTATTGCGGCGTTGTTTATTGCACAAATGTACGGAATCCATATGAGCATCGGCCACCAAATTACGTTGGTGCTGGTATTGATGATTACCTCTAAAGGGATTGCCGGGGTTCCAGGTGTATCATTCGTTGTTCTTCTTGCCACTTTGGGAACGGTGGGTATCCCAGTAGAAGGTCTTGCCTTCATCGCCGGGATTGACCGTATTCTAGACATGGCACGGACTTGCGTCAATATCGTCGGCAACTCTTTGGCTGCCATCGTAATCTCAAGATGGGAAGGCCATAAGGTTGATGACGAGGTAAAAGAATTAGTGGCATAGTGGTAATAATAAATCAAGGTGTCTGATACTTTTATGGTGTCAGGCGCCTTTTTATTATGGCGAACTTTGAAAAAATAGGTCCTTGTTTAATTAGATTAGTCTGAAAAAATTACCAAGAATTAAGGTAAAACTACAATTGTGAGGTTTGTAAAACATTGTTAATATTTTGACAAAAAATCGCCTGGAAGAAGCTCCAGGCGTTTTTTTGCAATCTCTGAAAATGTAAAATAGTAGTAAATGCGCCAATACCTTTTCAATGGTTACACATATTTTAGTATTATAGGACAACCTTTTGAGGGAGGTGCAAATTTTTTGCATAACGGCGGACGAAGAAATCCATTTGGCTTATGTATATTCCCTGGTTACCGCTGGTGAGGTCCAGGTTGCAGCGGGCCGGGTGCCCCCATTAATGATGTTGATGAATGTTGTCAGTGGCATGACAATTGCCTAAAACGTGGAATTGACCCATGTCACTGTGATTTTGGATTCATGGATTGCCTGCGCCACAAACGAAATCGACATACAGATAAAGGAAGAAAAGCGGCGCTAATGTATGATTTTATGAAGATGAAAACCTCATTTACCTGTCGCGAACGGTATGAATCTCGAGATTGAAAACATGTTCATGAAGTATTTTCGCCATTAAGCCTCTCAAATAATCGACAAAAAAATTTAAATGATGGGTATAATTTTTCGCCTGAAATCTGCGCCATTATGCAAGTTACTGCCGTATTTATCCAATCATAAACCGATTCTCGATTACCGAAAATAATAGCGGTCGCTTGAATATTGCAAAGGGGGAAACGGTATGAAATGGCATAAGCGGATTCTTTCGATGATTCAGGAGCGTCAGGATAAAAAGGTGGCCTTGGCAGTGGACACTTCCAGTAATGATGCCCCAACGATTCTCATCAATAACATAGTCAAACTGTTTGAAACAGTCAAACCCGATACGATTTTGGTTCAAGCAGATTTTAAAATAAGGAGCATTTCTCCGGTGAAGAGCGACACGATTAAATGGTATTCTCACGGGAAATCCTCCTATACATTAGTTCTTGAGTGGGCGAAGCAAGAACAAATTGATACGCTGTTTTATATTACCGATGTCACCGGCTTTTTTTCCGAAGACATAGAAAAGTTCGATTATGAAATGTTTTGGCTTGTACCGGGCGTATTCCTTCCAAGAGTGCCGTTTGGCAAAGCAATTAAAGTGGCCTAAAATCGTTAAAAAGACCAAATCCCAGGTTTGGTCTTTTTCGTCCTTATCCTAATAAAATGAAAAAAGGAGCGTGGTGGCTGCCACGCTTCAAAACGGTTGGATGTTTAGGAGGGTTGTCCAAACAGAATTAGTATCCCATGAAGCTTGTTCCTACAATAATCAAAAGGATGAACAGAACGACAATCAATACGAAACTGTTGCCCATGCCGTACATAACCTCACCTCCTTTTTCAGGTACTACAATGTATTCAAAGGGTTTATTTTTTGAACTGGACAAGTATGGAATTATACCGAAATATCTTTATCTGTTGAAAAAATAAAATTCTAAAAGATGGTATTGCCTTCAACAATTTCATATAATTATTCTATTATGCAAAGATTGTAGGAGGCAGAAATGTCGAAAAAGACGATTGTTTTTACAGGCGGGGGTACCGCAGGCCATGTTACACCAAATCTCGCCATCATCAGTGAGATAAGAGATGACTGGGATATAAAATATATTGGCTCCAAAAAGGGCATTGAAAAGGAATTAATTGAAAAAATCGGAGTCCCGTATTATGGAATAAGCAGCGGGAAGCTGAGAAGGTATATTGATTTTGAAAATGTTAAGGATATCTTCCGAGTGTTGAAGGGCTGCCTAGAGGCAAGAAGGGTTTTGAAAAAATTAAAGCCCGATTTGGTGTTTTCGAAAGGTGGATTTGTGTCTGTTCCGGTCATAATTGCAGCCAGTTCTTTAAAAATCCCGATCTTTATCCATGAAAGTGATATGACTCCGGGTCTGGCGAATAAGATTTCCCAACGGTTTGCGAACAAAATCTTTACATCCTTTGAAGAGACGGAAAAATATTTTCCGAAAGGTAAAGTGAAGGCCATTGGCTCACCAATAAGGAAGGAAATTTTAGAGGGCTCGGCGGACAAGGGGAAACGCTCCCTAGGATTCCATAGCGGCCGGCCGATTCTGACCATTATGGGTGGAAGCCTGGGGGCAAGAAAGATCAATGAGGCAGTAAGAGGCTCGCTAAAAGAGCTGACGGTAAAGTACCAAATTGCTCATTTGTGTGGGAAAAATAATCTTGATCCCAGCCTTGAAGGCGTTCCAGGGTACAAGCAATTTGAATATGTACATGAAGAGCTCTCGGATATTTTAGCAGCAACAGACCTGGTAATTACAAGGGGAGGCTCCAATGCCATTTTTGAATTTTTGGCATTAAATATCCCGATGTTAATTATTCCACTCGGTCTGCAGCAAAGCAGGGGCGACCAGATTTTAAATGCAAAAGCCTTTGCGCAAAAAGGATTCTCATTCACCCTTGAAGAAGAACAATTAACTAGTGAATCGCTTTTGAAACATCTGGAAGAGCTTGACCAAAAAAGTGCGGAGATCCGCCAGAATATGAAGCGTTCACAGCAAGGGGAAGCCCTGCAGACGCTGGTTACGGAAATCAATAAATATAGATAAAAAAAGCTAGCGAAGGCTAGCTTTTTTAATTGGATTGGGTATTTAATTTTTCTAATTCATCTTGAATTGCCTTCACGTCAATTCGTTCAAATAATGGCTTCACTCCAGTAATTTTGTCCGGGACAGAGTCGGTAGATTCCCATGTAAACTCGGAACGAGCAAACATCTGATTGATCTCTTTGCTGGAGAACGGCAAAAACGGTGCTAATAATTGCGCTAAATTCAATATGACGATCGTACAATTGAAAATGGTTTGGTCGCATTCGCTTTTATTTTCAGCAATTTGTTTCCATGGCTTTTGTTCGTCAAAATATTTATTCGTTAATCGGACGAGACTGAAAACCTCTTCTAATGCCTGTTTGAAATGCCCGCCTTCAATACTCTTACCAACCGTCTGATAGGCCTTTTTTATTTTGGCGTGAATATCAGGTTTAATAGAACCAATTGGTATATGGCCTCCGTAATATTTTTCAATAAACTTCAACGTCCTATTGACCAGGTTCCCATACCCGCCAAGCAACTCGGAGTTGTGGCTATAAATAAATTCCCTCCAAGAAAAATCAGTATCCCGATTCTCAGGGGCGTTTATTGTTAAAAAATAACGAAGCGAATCGGGATGGTATTTTTCCAATATGTCCGGCACCCAAACAGCCCAATTGCGGCTGGTCGAAATCTTTTTCTTTTCAAGCGTTAAATATTCATTCGAAACAATATGGTCAGGAAGCTTTTTGTTTTGAATGCCTAGTAAAATCGCTGGCCAAATGATGCTATGAAAAGGAATATTATCTTTTCCGTGCACATAATAAGAAATGGCGTCCTCACTCCAAAATTTTGAATCGTTTTTTCCGGAATCCAAGGCCCATTTTTTGCTGGCGGAATAATACCCCGAGACTGCCTCAATCCAAACATAGATTTTTTTCTCTTCATATCCTTTTACGGGTACGCTGATTCCCACAGGTAAATCTCTGGATACAGCCCGGTCTTGCAGTCCTTCGTTGATATATCTTTCTGTTAATTGGATAGCATTCTGCCGCCAGGCAGCATTCTTTTTAGCTCTGGAAACCAAGTTTGTGAGCGGTTCTTTGAATTTTGTTAATGAAAAATAGAAGTGCTCCGTTTGCCTGATGGCCGGAGTATTCCCGCATAGCTTGCACTTTTTCTCTAATAGGTCGATTGGGTCCAGCATGGTGGAGCAATAATCACATTGGTCGCCGCGTGATGGCTGACCGCAATTGGGACAAATCCCCTCGACGTATCGGTCAGGAAGAAACTGCTCGCAGGATTCACAATACGTTTGCTCGATTTCTTTTTTATAAATATAGCCATTGTTGATGAGATCCAAGAAAATTTGCTGAACCGTTTTATGGTGGTGCTCTGAATCTGTTCTCGTGTAGCAATCGTATGAAAATCCTAGCCTTTTAAAATTGTCGTCGAACTCGTTATGGTAGCGGTCGGCAATTTCCTTTGGGGAAACACCTTCCTGTTTGGCGCGGATAGCAATCGGTGTCCCGTTGCAGTCACTTCCAGAAACGTACAATACATTTTCTCCTCGTTGCCGATAGTAACGGGCCAAAATATCGCCCGGCAAAAGGCTTGCGATATGACCGAGATGCAGCGATCCATTCGCATACGGCCATGCTCCTCCAATAAATACATTCATTTCAATTACCTCCTTTTTTGAAAAACAAAAAACCCCGCCCTTATCCATAGAAAATAGATAAGGACGGGGTTATATTAATATCCCGTGGTACCACCTTAATTTACTAACTGCTCACGCAATCAGTCTCTGCAAGTACGGAACGTTGATGTTCGATACTGTGGTTTTGATAACGAGTACCAACTCTCGCCGTAGCCTACTAGTTACAGGGAGTAACGTTCAGGACGGAGCTCAGAGGCCATTGTTCAAATGAGTCACTTTGCTTCTTTTCAGCTCCCGAAGCTCTCTGGTGAAAGTATCGTCATTTTACTTTTCCTCATCATCGCTTATGATGAATATATTGGATTTATTATAAAGGGTAAATTTTTCAAAATCAATGAATATTTGAAAATGGGCTTTAAGTATTGAACGGGAAAAACAAAGCCTGCTATTTTGCCCGAAACGTGAAATTTTTGAGTGGAACGGTAAAAATAAGGCCTCTATTTTGCCCGAAGCATGAAAATTTTGAGTGGAACGGTAAAAATAAGGCCGCTATTTTGCCCGAAACATGAAAATTTTGAGTAGAACGGTAAAAATAAGGCCGCTATTTTGCCCGAAACATGAAAATTTTGAGTGGAACGGTAAAAATAAGGCATCTATTTTGCCCGAAGCATGAAATTTTGAGTGGAACGGTAAAAATAAGGCATCTATTTTGCCCGAAACATGAAAATTTTGAGTAGAACGGTAAAAATAAGGCCGCTATTTTGCCCGAAACATGAAAATTTTGAGTGGAACGGTAAAAATAAGGCATCTATTTTGCCCGAAGCATGAAAATTTTGAGTGGAACGGTAAAAATAAGGCCGCTATTTTGACCGAAACATGAAAATTTTGAGTAGAACGGTAAAAATAAGGCCGCTATTTTGCCCGAAACATGAAAATTTTGAGTGGAACGGTAAAAATAAGGCCGCTATTTTGCCCGAAACATGAAAATTTTGAGTAGAACGGTAAAAATATAGCCTGCTATTTTGCCCAAAACCTGAAAATGGATGATGGAACAGGAAAATAAAGCCCGGTATTTTGCCCGAACCTTGAAAATAGAGGCTAGAACGGGAAGAATAAGCCCGGTATTTTGCCCGAACCTTGAAAATGGAGGATGGAACGGTAAAAATAAACCTTCTATTTTTACCTTTTAACAAAAATAAGACTGTTACGGGTAAAAATACCGCAACCCTGCTCACATAAAAGAAAAGACCCTGCCAAACGGCAGGGATTCTTCTTATCTTAATTTCCGAATCACAGCCCGCACCGGACTTCCATCTGCCTCCACCAATGGCAGCGGCAGAGCAGCCAACTCATAATCCCCTGGCTCCACCTCATCCAAGACCAATCCCTCTAAAATATGAATCCCGCAGCGAGTAAGCTCATGGTGAGCGGAAAGCTCTTTACTATCAATAGCGTCCACGGATGGTAAATCGAGTCCAAGCAGTCGTACACCCCGCTCAGAAAGATACGCCGCCAACCCAGGCTCTACCGGGGGAATTGAACTAGGAAACGCACGACGATCTGACCAAGCATCAGTCCGAATTAAAAGTCGCTCAACGCCTCCCAAATCCACACCATTAAGCTCCTTACCTCCTATTTTCGCCACATTCGGCAAATGAACAACCCGCGCCGGGCCAATATACAAATTAATATCCAAATCAATAACCCTTTTTCCATCATTATCAAAATGGAATGGAGCATCAATGTGGGTGCCGGTGTGGGCACTCATTGTGATTTCGCCGACATTGCAGGAGCCGCTTTCCTCCATGCTCCAGCTTACCTTATATGAGAAAGGGGTATCCCCCGGCCAAACGACAATATTGTTATCCAGCCGCTGCGAAATATCTATCCATTTATTCATTCAAATACCGCCTCCAACACATTTATAGCCTAAGTGTATTACAGCTTTGTCCTTAGGCTCAAGAGCTCCGGGAAGAATTGGTGGTCAATGACCTTTTTTAAATATGGGACACCGGAAGATCCGCCAGTTCCTTTTTTATGGCCAATAATTCTCTCCACGGTCGTCAAGTGATGAAACCGCCAGAGCTGCTGCTGATTGCCGATGTCGACCAGCTTTTCAGCCAGTTCGTAGAGGTCCCAGTATTTATCAGTATTGCGGTATACAGCCAGCCACGCCTCCTCGACACTGTTATTTGGCTCATAACACACCGACCAATCTCGTTTCAGCACAACTCCATCAACAGGTAATCCATTAGCTGCAAGGGCGGAGATGGCTGCATCATAAATGCTAGGCTCGCCAAGAGCATCGCACATCTTTTTATATAGATCAGCCTGATGCCGATAAACAGCCAATTTCCCTGGGTTTTTCTGACCTAACGCAAACTCAATCAACCTATTTTGATACGATTGGAACCCGGAAGAACGTCCAAGTTTATGGCGAAATTGCATGTAATCAGCAGGCGTCAAGGTCGTGAGAACATTCCACGACTGGATTAACTGCTGCTGAATCTTGGAAACACGAGACAGCATCTTAAACGAGGGCTCCAAATCGTTTCGGAGAATACATTGGATGGCTGCGTTCACTTCGTGCAGAATTAGCTTCATCCATAGCTCGCTCGTCTGGTGGATGATGATAAACAGCATTTCATCGTGGTGGTCGGATAACAGCCGCTGGCTCGATAGGATGTTATCGAGATGAAGATAATCCCCGTAGGACATTTCTTTTTGAAAGTCAGTCTGAATTTCCTTATCTAAACCAAAGTTTTGGTCTTGCGCATCGCTTTCCATACATTTAGGCTCCTTTATTAAATTTTTTTTAAAAAAGACCTAATGCTACGCGACGATATCCCGCTCATTGGCAAACTTCTCATACTGCTTCTCCGACATAATCACCTTCAGAACTTGAACAACCTTCCAAACTTCTTCAAAGGTGTTGTAAAGAGCAACCGGAGCCAGCCGGATGATATTAGGAGCTCGGAAATCTGGAACGATCCCATTTTCTTTTAATGCTTTGCAAATGCGGGCCGCCTCATCATGCTCAAGACTGACATGTCCACCGCGGCGAGAATCCTCTTGAGGATTTCCAACCACGAAATCTAAATCAGTCAACTCATGTTCAATTAATTTCATCAAATAGCGGGTAAGTTGAAGGGATTTTAATCGAATATTCTCAATCCCGGCTTCAGCGAACATCTCCAGGGAGCCAATAAGAGGGGCGAGGCTCAAAACATGTGGTGTGCCAATTTGATAAGCGGCCGCTGTTTCCGCCGGTGTAAAGGTATGCTCCAAATCAAATTGCTTCTCTTTGTTCGAGCCAAACCATCCAGCTAAACCAGGGGATACCTCAAAATGTTTCCGATTCACATACAAACCACCGACTGCCCCAGGCCCGCCGTTTAAATATTTGTAATTGCACCAATAGGCAAAATCAACATCCCATTCGCTGAAGGAATGAGGGATGGCGCCAATTGAATGGCAGGCATCAAAACCTATTAAAATATTCCTCTTATGTGCTTCCGCCGTTAACCGTTTCATATCCAGTACTTGCCCGCTCCGGTACAATACTGTCGGAAGGATGACCAAGGCAACGTCATCGGTCATCGCTTCGATAATATCGTCCTCTTCTATGAATCTACCATCGCGGCTCCTCACGCATATAAGGTGGGCATCCGGATCATGACCATGAAGCTGTAGCTGGCTTTTTAATGCATAAATATCACTAGGAAAGTTTAATCCATCGGCTAATATTTTCGTGCGGGATCCTGTTGGTTTATAAAAAGTAGCAATGAGCTGATGGAGATTAGTAGTTGTGGAACTGCAGGCAATTACCTCCTCCCGAGCTGCTCCAATAAGGGGTGCCGTCATTTCTCCCAATTTTTCTGATAGGAAAAACCATGGCTGCTTTCCTTTTGTCCAGCCATCGATTCCATATTCCTTCCAAGCTTCGATAGTATCGAGAAGGGCCCGTTCCGCCCGTTTGGAAAGCAAACCTAGAGAGTTTCCGTCCATATAAATGGAATCCGGCTTGATGAAAAACTCATCACGAAATCCCGAAAGAGCATCTTCATTGTCCAATTTTCTGGCAAAATCCAGCGTTGGCACAAAATCTTCTACGTTCATCGGTCTCCTCCTTTTCTTATAAAATATATATTCCAACTGCAACGTAACAATGTATAGGAAATGGGTGTCAGGCACCGCTCGTGGACACTTGTGAAAAGGAGGCAAAAAAAATAGATTGGTGACAGCACCAATCAAGATTATGGGAAGTTTTAAGAAATGAGTTCGACGAACTTATTTCTTAATTAAGTTACCTTTATAATAGGGAAAAGTTATGTAGAAGTTAGGGGGAAGATGTGTGGAAGTTGTGAAGATTATACTTGGCACCTTATTTTAAGAAGCCGTCTGCTAATTCGTAAATCGCCTTTCCAAAAACTTTGGTACAAAATGGTTTAATTTACAGTTTACTTGTTTTATAATTTTATATGTTAACCTATTTGTTGTTTTAGTTAACAAATAAAATTGAGGTGATAATGTGAGTTGGTCAAAACTAGCAAATGAAGTGCTCGAAGGATACGTTCTAACAAAAGAACAAGCCAAGGAAATTTTGCACTCTAAAGACGACGATATCTTGTCTCTAGTCAATGCCGCCTATGAAATCCGCAGACATTATTATGGTAAGAAGGTAAAGTTAAATTTAATCATTAACGCCAAAAGCGGTCTATGTCCAGAGGATTGCGGATATTGTGCGCAGTCCATTAAAGCAAAAACGGAAATCGATCGGTATACCCTCATCAGCAAGCAGACCATTGTGGAGGGCGCCAAGGAAGCAAAGAAAAACAAAATCGGTACATACTGTATCGTCATGAGCGGACGGAAACCGACCAATAACGAAGTTGATACCGTCATTTCTGCAGTTCAAGAGATTAAGAGCGAGGTCGAGCAAATCAAGATTTGCGCTTGTATGGGATTGGTCAGTGAGGAGCAAGCTTACAAATTGAAAGCAGCAGGAGTAGACCGCTTCAATCACAATATCAATACAAGTGCCAATCACCATGCTAATATCACCACCACACATGATTATGACGACCGTGTCGAAACGATTGAAAATGTGAAGAAAGCGGGGATTTCTCCTTGTTCCGGCGTCATTTGCGGAATGGGGGAAACCGATGATGATATCGTTGAGATGGCATTTGCCTTAAGGGAACTGGATGCTGATTCCATTCCGGTTAATTTCCTTCATCCGGTCAAAGGAACGAAGCTAGAGGATCTAAACGAATTGACACCAATCCGTTGCCTCAAAATTTTGGCGCTGTTCCGCTTCATCAATCCGACAAAAGAAATCCGCATCTCGGGCGGCCGTGAATTCAACCTTCGTTCACTTCAGAATCTGGGGCTGTTTATGGCCAACTCCATTTTCGTCGGCGATTACCTGACAACCGCAGGCCAAGGAGCAGAGGAAGACTATCAACTCATTAAAGACCTGGGCTTCGAAATTGAAGATAACCCATTTGAAACAGAAAGCCAGACATTTGCGGAAACCTATTAAAGAAAGCCCCCTCACTGCTCGCTGAATGGTGGGGGGATAATTTTTAAATGGCAAAAAAATAGATTGGTGTAAGCACCAATCAAAATTATGGGAAGTTTTAAGAAATGAGTTCAATGAACTTATTTCCTAATTAAGTTACTTTTATATTATTAGATTCTTGTGTAGAACTTATAGAGAACTTACGTGGAAGTTATGAAGATTTTTGTTATCCGAAAATTAGGTTGATATCTTTAATTGATTCCATGTTTCTTCCCATTTCTTTGTTTTAACCCGATTAAAATAAACTTTATTAAGCTCCATATTTGCCAAAAATAATGGGGTCGGTTTAACTTCCATATGAATCAAATCCTCGATTCCCCATGGGGAAGAAATTACTAAGTTGTCTTTTTCATCGAGTTTCACTCCAACCGCTGTTGCTGTTTCGGGAAATTTCGAAATACCATCCACAGCCGAAGAGTAGGGAGCAAGTTTGTTAATAACATGCATTCTGGCCTGATTTTTTATCGACCATGGAATGTCAGGCCTCAGGATTTTTAGTTTTTCTTCACGCTTCTTTTCATCATACTCATCTATATTTTCCGGATTAAAATAAATTACATCGATATCCTGAAGAGGGGTCCTGGTGGTAAATCCATGCAATACATCCCATATTTTTGAGCGGACAAACCCTGCGCATATCCACCAATCAGGCAGATTCATGGTTTTTGCTATTTTTAAAATTTCCATCATCCAGATATCTTCTCTGATAACTTGAATAATATCTTCCTGATTTTTAATAATTTTTAACACTCCTTAGCTATTTTTAAATAATGTAGTCCATATGAAGTACGGCTTAAATAAAATCTAACATATTTTTCCTATAGGGTCCCGTAATTCTTTGAAAATCTATAACACCTGGACAGCATAAAAAACCGATGCCCCGATCGTTATGAATTTTCACCCCAGCAAAACATTCCGACCCGGTAAAACCTTTTCCAAAAACTTTCGTCTAAATTAAAAGAGGTGATACATAATTGAAGGCAATCATATTTGATTTTGATGGATTAATTGTGGATACGGAAACCATCTGGTTCGAGGCTTATAAGGAAGTCCTAGAAAAAGGCTATGGAATAAACCTTACGCTGCAGCAGTTTTCCAAAGTCATAGGAACGGACGACACCGAACTATTTGCTTATATCCAAGAAAACCTGTCGACACCAATAAATTCCGAAGTCATTGAAAACTCTGTCAAACAAATAGTTTTAGAAAAAATGAAGGAGCCTGCCGCACGGGAAGGCGTGGAGGAGTACCTTAAAGAAGCAAAAGAATTAGGATTGAAAATTGGCTTGGCCACCAGCTCAAGCCGTGAGTGGGTGGAAGGTTTTTTAAAAAAGCTCCATATTTTCAAGTACTTTAATGTCATAAAAACACGGGACGATGTTTCTAAAGTGAAACCGAACCCAGAATTATATATTCAAGCTGTCAAAGCACTAGGCATCAAACCATCCGAAGCGGTTGCCTTTGAAGATTCTTTGAATGGTCTCAGAGCGGCAAGAGAAGCAGGAATTCATTGCGTAGTAGTGCCAAACCAAGTTACATCGCATTTAGAGTTTCATGGCCATAGCCACAGGCTGTCTTCAATGGAAGAGATAAACTTGAAGCAATTATTGCAAAAAATTAAGGGGGGAAACGAATGAACGGATATAATATTAGGCTCGGTACCACCAAAGATGAACAATTTTTATGGGAAATGCTATATCAAGCTATCTATATACCAGAAGGTCAGCCGCGGCCAACCAGGGATATTTTGAACGAACCGCATATTGAAAAATCTCTAATTGACTGGGGCAGAAACGGGGACACGGCCATTATTGCGGAGGATCATGATCATCAACCTATCGGGGCGGTTTGGGTTCGATTGTTCGATGAATCCAATAAAACCTACGGCTTTGTCGATAGTCAAACCCCTCTATTGGGTATGGCGCTTATGCCGGAATATCGGGGAAAGGGGATAGGGACTGTTTTGCTTGGCGAAATACTAAGAACCACAAAAGAATTCGGATATAAAGGGATTTCTTTAAGCGTCGACCCAACTAATCCTGCCCTGCAGTTATACAAAAGATTTGGCTTTAAAAAGATAGGTGTTGATGGAACATCTTGGGATATGCTGGTGACATTCTAATGTAAAAAAGAAAAGGTGATGGCACAAAATGTGTCAATCACCTTTTTTATCATTACTCCAAGCCATTTCTATAAGCTTTTTAGCTGATACTTTTTGCATTCATCGATATATTTTTTGAAGCCTTTTTATGCAGCCATTCATAAATAATCGGAATGATAATAAAGCTGTTGATGGTCGAAGTGACCATACCGCCAATCACGACAATGCCGAGTGTCTGCGATATAACGGTATCGGCATTATGAGAAAATGCCAATGGCAATAATGTAAGTACAGTTGCTGCTGCTGTCATCAAGATTGGTCTAATCCTTGAAAGGCTGCCATTCAATACCGCTTCCTCAACAGGCATGCCTTCTTTTCGATTTCTTTCGATTTTGTCAATTAACACAATACCATTGGTTACCACTATACCTGTAAGCATGAGAATTCCAATCAATGCTGCTAGATTCCATTCACCATGGAATAAAATTAACGCGATAACCACGCCGCTTAATGCCAGCGGAATGCTTAATAGCACTGATAATGGAGCTCTCCAGCCTTTGAAAATGGATGAAGTAATCAGTAATACTAAAAGGATAGAAAATGCTACTGCAACAGACATATCAAAAATCATGTCTTTTACTTGCTCAGAGATTCCTCCCAATGAGTACGTTACATCGCTAGGAAGTTTCATGCTGCTTAGAGCTTTCTCTGCTTGGCTTGACACTTTACCAATATCATTGGATGTAATCTGTGCTGTCACCAGAGAGAATGGCTGACCATCCCGTTCGCTAATAGTTGATGGGGACTGGTCTTTCGAGATTTTAGCGATTTGGTCAAATCGGACCACTTCACCATTATTCCCGCTAAACGTTTCAGCAGCAAGAGATGCTAAAACATCATCAGCAGAAGCCTCTAATGTAATATTTGAGTTGTCACCTGAAGCAATTTGATCTAAAAATTGGTCCACAGGAAGGGCCTTATGATCCACCATAATTGTAGCATCCTTCGATGCAGACATATAACGATTTACAACGGTCAAAATGTCCGCCACTTTAACCCCCTTATCCTGAATTGCCTTTTGGTCAAACGTCACCTTGTACTTAGGAGCACCGTTTGTTAAATCAACTTTTCCATCGACACTCAAGTCTGCAATTTTCGATAGGTTTGTTCGTGCTTCCTGCGCTACCTGATCCAATGTCGCTTGGTCGGAACCAGTGAACAAAATACGCATTTGTGAATCATCACCAGAAATGTTCTGGCTTGTTACTGTATAAGTTACATCTTTCGCTAAGGTCGGAAGCTGTTTTTGCAGCTCTTTAATGACGGAATCTGCATCCTTGTCGTTCTTCAAAACAACTGAAAGGTTAGCAACATTCGGATAGGTGATAAAGCCGCCGCCTTGGTCAAACACGTCGTCACTTTGAGGTGTCATGGTTGAACCAAAATTGGCAGAATAGGCATCCACCTTTGGATTTTCTTTTAATGTTTTTTCAATTTTTTGCACTTCAGAATCTACCTGGATTAAGGTGCTTCCTTTAGGTAATTCTGCTTTTATGGCAATTTGTCCGATTTTTCCACTAGGCAATAGACTTACCGGAAGGAACGCAGAATAGATGCCGGCACCTAAAAAGACTAAGATCGAAACAATAATCATCGCTTTTTTGTGCTTGAATGCAGATTGTAAAATTGGTTTCATTTTCGAATCGAGTTTGACCGTTTGTTTTTCTCCGTTTCCGCCTTTCCATCCCATAAACGCAAGAGCAGGAATGACAAGCATGGCAACAAAGAATGAAATGACGAGTGCAATCACGACAGACCAAGCGAATCCGCTGTATGATGCACTAATGACGCCGCCAACAAAGGCGATTGGTATATAGACTGCAATAGTCGTTAAGGTAGAGCCTAAAATCGCTGGAATCATTTCAACAACAGATGAAGCAAGAATGGAAAGCAGCGGTTTATCTTTCGATTCTTCCCGTTTCCGATACATGTTGTCTAAGATAACAATCGAATCATCGACAATACGTCCCATCGCTACGATCAAACCGGAAACCGTTAGGATGTTTAACGTGATACCCATTGACTTTAAAAAAGCCGTTGTCGCTAATAAGGAAATTGGTAGTGAAATAGCTATTAATAAAGTTGATCTTACATTTCGGAAAAAGAAGAACACACAGATCATCGAGAATAAACAGCCAAGCAAACCTTCTCGAATTAAACCGAAAAGAGAACTGTTTAATTCTTTTTCCCTATCAAGTAAAACTTGGAATGAAACATCTTTTGGATTTACTGTATCCAAGTGAAGATGAGAAACACGGTCTTTAACTTGTTCAGCAACATCAGTAATATTGGCCGATGGTGTTTTAATCACATTTAAAGTAACACTTGGCGCTCCATTTGTTCTTGAGACAGTCTTTACGTCATTTAAGGAATGTGTAATGGTACCGAATGCCGATACAGGAATGACTTTTCCTTCCTTATTCTTAATTGTTGCGTTTTCCATTTGCTGCTCGGTTAATGGTAAACCATCAAAGGAAACTGGAATTGATAATTGGTTGTTTACAATATTCCCTTGCGGCATCGATGGAACAGCCATAGCAAACGATTTATTCACATCATCTAATGTTAATCCATTTTTCACAAGGTCTTTCATGCGGACAGTTAATACATATCCATCTTTTGCTCCCCCGATTGCGGATACATCCGCTACTCCAGGAACGGATTTTAATTGTTTGATTATTTCCTGTGTTGCAGTGGAACGAAGTGTTTGTTCATCCAATTTTGAACTTGTTACACTGTAAGTCAAAATTGGAAATGAGCTTGTTGTTAATCGAGTCACGGAAGGAGTGCTTGTAAGCGTTGACGGAAGGTCGGCATTGGCCAAGGCTTTATTTACTTGGTCCTCGGCTAGCTTCATATCTGTATTCATCGGAAAATACAAACTCATAAATAAGCCGCCGTCATATGAAGTGGTTTCGACATTGGACAAACCATCCACGGTTTTGACGGCACTTGCAAGGTTATCAGTAACCTGTTGTTTCACCTGAGCCGCTTGATAACCAGGTACTCTCATACTAACTGAAAGGGTGGTGTTATTAATCCCAGGTAAATAATCTCTTTGCATCTGGTAAGCAGAAATACCTCCCCAGGACAAGATTATGGCAACACACACAATCATAAGAATGGCTCTTTGCATGGTTGCCTCTACTAACTTTTTCATTGTTTTTCCTCCCATTACTCCATATATGATATAACCCAAAACATGATCGTTTCTGCTGTGAATTCATGAATGGACTTACAATAAAATTGGGCACTTCAAAGTATATAAAACGAACCTGTTTGTTCACTTAATAAAAGATTAATATTTCATTAAGATGGAAAAATCATTTTAAGAATAACGGAAGAATATATAGAAAAAGCTAAATAAATGGGGGATTTAAAAGTCAGGGGGGACAACCTTGTTCAAACATTTAATAAAAGCGATTCCTAATTTATTTACACTAGGAAATTTATTGTGCGGTGTTCTTTCTATAACCTTGAATATGAGTGGCTTTATCGAAGCTGCCGCCATTTTTATCTTTTTTTCAGCTGTTTTTGATCTTCTTGACGGAAGGATTGCGAGGAAATTAAAAGTGAACAGTGAATTGGGCGTAGAACTGGACTCCTTGGCCGATATTGTGAGTTTTGGGGTTGCCCCTGCTCTTTTATTCCATTCAATTGCTGCACCATCTATATTAACTTCTTTGGCATTTATCCTTTTTCCGATGATGGGGGCATTAAGATTAGCCAGGTTTAGCGTCAAGCCAACGATCGGCTATTTTAAAGGACTGCCCATTCCAGCGGCCGGCCTGCCACTGGCTGGTATGGGATTCTTCTCATATAGCAATGCATGGATTACGTTAATCCTAGCCCTCTTAATGGTAAGTCCAATTAGAGTTAAAAAAATTTAATTAAATTTTCCTTTTTAAAAAAGCTAGGAACCTTCATATTCATAGCTTTTTTATTTTATCCATTCGCCTTTTTGTTTTCTTAATAAAGGATTAAGAATTCATTAAAATAGTAAATATATGGATTTATCGTGCTACATTGTTTTTAGAACGATAGTTGATCCTTTTGTTTTTCTTTTTATAAATTTTGGAGGCATGTATATGTCACATTTAATTACTTTATTTGAACAGCATAGTTATCTGATACTATTTATGGGGATTTTTCTAGAATTAATGGCTCTGCCTATTTCAGGCGAATTTTTAATGAGCTATGCTGGCTATTTTGTCTATCAGGGAAAAATGAATTATATTTTAGCACTTCTGACAGTTTTTTTATCGGGTGGCGCAGGAATAACCGCAACGTACTGGATTGGAAAAGCGGGAGGATATAAACTTATAGAAAAATACGGGAAATATATTCATCTTGGACCTGAGCGGTATAAAAAAACAGCTGCTTGGTTTGAACGGTATGGTAGTAAATTGTTGATTTTTGCCTATTTTATACCTGGAATTAGGCATTTCACTGGTTATATATCCGGGATTTCAAAAATGCCGTTTAAAAAATTCATCATTCCTGCTTACTTAGGATCTTTTTTATGGGGTCTTTGCTTTATTACTTTAGGAAAGGTCTTGGGGCCCCGCTGGGAGGTTTTTCATCACGCGGCAAGTAAATACTTCGTTATCTTTATAATTGTTTTGGCTGTATTGTTAGCAGGCTATTTGGTATATCGTTATTATAAAAATCAAATTAAGGACTTTCTTATTCATTTCATACAGGGGTTATTGAGTTATCTAAAAACCGTTAGAAAGACGGAAATCTTTCTTATTTTCCTCACTTTCGTTTTAATAGGTATGGTGACCTTGATGCTGGGAATGGCTCAAGACTATTTATATGGTGAGTTTAGTCAGTTCAATGAAATTACTGAATATATGGTTGAATCTGCAATTTATAGGAACTGGATGAAAGCTTTTCTTGTTTTCCAATTTCCATATGCCTTCGGTGCTATGATCGGAATTACCATCATCCGCATTTGGAGAAAAGGAAAGAACAGGGTACTTGAGTTTCTATTACTTTTTGTTCCTATTTTGGGGGCAAGGTTGTTTCATGAATCAGTCCTTCAGCTTTTTTCCTTCCTTGAATCAATCGGGTTTGTAGGGAAAATTCATTCAAGTAATTTTCCTGATTTACTGAGTACTTTAACAATTATCATTTATGGGACTTGCTTATTTTTGTTAGTCCGACATTCGAAAAATAATTTTATACATCTCTTTGGTTCTCTATTTGGTGTAATCTTATTAATAGTAATTGCGATAGCAAATATAGCTTCAACGGAAGTACTTCCAAGCGACATTGCTGGAGGATATGTATATGGTGCAGTCTGGATCTTTTTTAACTTCTTGATGTTTGAAATGTTCCGGCTTGTATTGGAAAAAAATTAAGTTAATAAAATGTCTTTGGAAGGGCGAAGGTTTCGTGAAAACACATATTTTAGTCATTGAGGATGAGACGCAAATTGCTCGTGTCTTAAAGATGGAGCTTGAGTATGAAGGGTATCAGGTAACAGTTGAACACACTGGGAAGGCAGGATTAGAAACGGCCTTACAAACAGAAACGGATTTAATTTTATTGGATGTCATGCTGCCAGAGCTCAGCGGAATGGAAGTATTAAGGAGATTTAGAAGGGAAAACACAGTCACTCCTGTCATTCTTTTGACAGCACGGAATTCAACTTTTGACAAAGTATCAGGGCTAGATCATGGTGCTAATGATTATGTCACAAAGCCTTTTGAAATTGAAGAACTCCTTGCCCGTATTCGCGCGTGTCTGCGGAATCGCCCGAATGGGGAAAAATCTCAATTGATTGTAGAGGATCTTATTATTAATAAGGAATCAAGAGAAGTGAAAAGGGACGGAAAACCCATTTCATTAACACCGAAGGAATATGACTTCTTGGTCTATTTAGTCATGAATAAAAATAAGGTCGTCACACGTGAGAACATCATCCTTAATGTATGGGGCTATGAATACGAGGGAGAGACCAACGTAATCGATGTTTTTATCAGACATCTGCGAAAAAAGGTTGACGAGGGCTTTTCTGTCCCGTTAATTACAACAGTCAGAGGGATTGGTTTTACGATAAAGGAGAAAACGGATGAAGATCACGACAAAAATTAACCTTTTAACCACAGCCTGGATGCTTTGCATTTTAATACTCGTTAATGTTGTCGTCTTCTTCTTATTCATGAAAACAACCATCAATATGGAAAAGGATATGCTTTTTAAAAAGGCTGCAGATATCGAAAAACAGATTGATAACAGTCAATCCTCTCGTAACGTTGAGGATAAATTAAAAGGGTTTTTATCAGAATACTCCTATATCCGAATCATCGGTCCCGGGAACAAAATCATCTACGAAGTTTCGAATGATAAGGTATTATCCACAAAGATTAAAGGGAGATATGCAGAAAATCAACAGTCCCAAACTTATTTAATTTCTGGGAAAAATGGAGAAGAGCAAGTATTGGTTGTGCATGATCCAATTCATACTGGTAAACAATTTAAAGAAAGTCTGGAAATTGGAGAACGATTACAGGGTTTAGAAGCAAGGAAAGAGATTCTTAGAGCCATTTTAATATTTAGTACTATCCTAGCTGCTATAATATCCTTACTCGGAGGAAGATGGCTGTCGAATATGATCATGAGGCCGATTTCCAATATGATTACTACCATGGAGGAAATTGAAAAGAGTGGTGTTCCGAAGACTATCACCATTCAAAATAGGGCAAAAGATGAGCTGCAAACTTTGGCTAAAACATTTAATCGAATGATAGATAGACTTCAAGAGAACTTAGCAAAGCAATCGCAGTTTATTTCGGATGCCTCTCATGAATTAAAAACCCCGTTAACGGTCATTAAAAGCTATGCAAATCTGCTGAGAAGGCACGGGCTTGAAAATAAAGAAATGGCTGACGAAGCCATTCAAGCTATTCATTCTGAGGCAACTAGGATACAAAAAATGACAGATACTTTTTTAGACTTAGCCACTCTTGAACGAGAATCAGAATTAGAAATCCATGAAGTAAACCTGGTTTCTTTTTGCCAAAATATTTTGAAGCAACTAAAACAAGTATATAAACGAGAAATAACCTTGGAATATGACACGTCTTCTCTCATTGTTCATGCAGATGAATTAAAGCTTAAACAGGTTATTATCATTTTGCTGGACAATGCCATGAAATACAGTCAGGAAAAAATTGAGGTTTTCTTAGAGCAGAAAGAACAATTTGCCATTATTCGTGTAAAAGATTATGGGATTGGAATCCCGCAGGAGGAGATCCATAATATTTTTGAGCGGTTTTATCGTGTTGATAAAGCGAGGAGCAGAGAAACCGGGGGGACTGGATTAGGTCTGCATATCGCCAAAAGTATTATGAAATTGCACAAAGGTGAAATAGAAATAGAGTGCAATGAAGGATCGGGGACTACTGTAAAATTACTTTTGCCTAAATGAAGCAGAATTTCACGCAACTAACACTAATATTAACACTGTGGAAATCATTATTTCCGAAAGATTATTTTTTAAAAGACGAGGTAGTTTTGCTTTTGAATCTTTCCGACTTGCTATATAATGGGAGTAACATGTTCACGAAATTGTCAAAATTCCATTTGAGTATATAGCAAAAATTTATCGGGGGGATTAGAAATGATTAGGGCGGCAGTTGCGGGTGTTGTTGGTTTCATTTTAATTTTTATAGAGTCCATGATTGTCATGAAGTTTAAAGGCTACGCTACGATTGAATTCGGCGGCCTTAAACCGTTCATTAACGTTTGGGCGATGAATTTCTTCGTTGTTTTTGCCATCCTGACACAGGTTACAAATTGGTACGTTAACAGACAGAGTTTCAAGGAAGATAACAGCTATTAATCTGCAAAAACAAACACCTCCATCTCAAGGCTGAGATAGAGGTGTTTTTTGGTTATGCAGTGCGTTTCACCGGATCATTTGCTTTTAAAACTGTTTTGCGGAAGAAAGGAACAACCCAGCGGTCTAAACCGATGCGGCCTGCGTTGTAGCCTGCGGCTAAGATAATCACGCCAAGGAAAATGTCAGTAGGAATGTGAGATACGGTTCCAGCAAGGAAGAACGCAAAGTTCATGACTAAGGCAAAGAATGCAGCGGCAGTTGTCAAGCAGCCTAACATTAATCCTAAGCCGACTAAAACTTCTCCCCAAGGAACAATAAAGTTAAAGATATCAACGTTAGGAAGGGCGAAGCCTTTTAAGAATTCAACATACCAGCCATAAACAACCGCCCCATCTGGACCTTTTACAGGATTGGCAGTAACTCCTTTTAAAAATCCTGCTGCATCAAATCCTCCAGTTAATTTATGAAAACCGGCAGTGAACCAAGAATATCCGAGATATAAACGTAAGACGGTTAAAATTCCAGCGGCGATCTTGTTTTCTCTCAACCAATTTGCAAACATTTGAAACATCTCCTTAAAAGGTTTATATAAGTTTTAAATAATTTCTACACTGTAAATATAGCAAATTTAATTTGAACTGAGAGCTCTTTGTTCGCTAATTCACATATTCGTAAAAAAGCTTTGAACAATTTGTTACATGACATTTTATTTAGTTAAGCATTTTGTCTAATGGGTTCTTTTCCTTTGAAAACAGCCTTACGGAAGAAAGGAACAACCCAGCGGTCTAAACCAAAGTGTCCTGCATTGTAGCCTGCAATAAGAATAATCATGCCAAGGAAAATGTCAGTCGGAATGTGAGATACAGTTCCAACAAGGAAGAACGCAAAGTTCATGACTAAAGCAAAGAATGCAGCGGCAGTTGTTAAGCAGCCTAAAATTAATCCTAAGCCGACTAAAGTTTCTCCCCAAGGAACGATAAAGTTAAAGATATCGACGTTTGGAATGGCGAAGCCTTTTAAGAATTCAACATACCAGCCATACACAACGGCGCCATCCGGACCTTTTACAGGGTTCGCAGTTACTCCTTTTAAAAATCCAGCAGCATCAAAGCCTCCAGTCAATTTATGAAAACCTGCGGTAAACCAAGAATACCCAAGATATAAACGTAAGACAGTTAAAATACCAGCAGCAATTTTGTTTTCTCTTAACCAACGAGCAAACATTTGAAACATCTCCTTAAAAGATTTATATAAGTTTTAAATAATTACTACACTGTAAATATAGCAAATTTAGTTTGAATCGAGGGCTTTTTGTTCACTAATTCACATATTCGTAAAAAAGCTTTGAACAATTTGTTACATACTGGAAGGGAAGATACTGTAGGAAATTTTTTCAAAAAACCACTTGATAAAACTAATGTTATTAGTTAAAATAAAACTAACGATAATAGTTAAGGGGTTGGTCATAATGAGAATGATCCAAAAGGGATATTTGTATCAGGTAACGTTTATGGCGAATGTGTTTCCAGTAAATTGCTATTTGGTGGAAGAAGAGGACGGTTTAACACTAATTGATGCGGCTTTAGGGTTTGTTGCAAAGGGAATATTGCAGGCAGCCGAGAGAATTGGAAAACCTATTACAAAGATTGTCTTAACCCATGCCCATGAGGATCATGTTGGAGCACTGGATTTGTTAAAGGAAAGACTGCCAGATGTATCTGTTTATATTTCGGTGAGGGATAACCGATTAATGAACGGCGACCGCTCCCTGGATTCTCATGAGGATCAGACCCCGATAAAAGGCGGTGTCCCTAAGAAATTGAAAACAAGAGCCAATGTTTTATTGAAGGAAGGGGATATCGTTGGATCGTTAAAAGCCTTCGAATCGCCAGGTCACACTCCTGGGTCTATGTCCTTTTTAGATATGAGGACCCAAGCCTTAGTGGCAGGGGATGCATTCCAAACAAGAGGCGGCATAGCGATTGCGGGGGATTTCAGACCATTTTTTCCATTCCCGGCCTTCGGGACATGGAGCAAACAAACCGCTTTAACAAGCGCCAGGAAATTAGCCGCAGTGAATCCAAGTTTGCTTGCCATCGGCCATGGGGAAATGGTGGAAAACCCTGCAGAGGCTATGAAGATGGCTATCAATAAAATGGAAAAGAAATTACGCAAAAAGGAGAAATAAAATGGCTAGACCGAAAGTTGGACTTGAATTAACCGAAATTCTGGAAGTGGCGGGGGAGCTTGCCGACCAATATGGTCTTCAGGAAGTTACCTTGGCAAACCTGGCGAAAGAGCTAAATATCCGCCCGCCGTCTCTTTATAATCATTTTGATGGCCTCCCGGGACTAAGGAAAAAGCTAGCCATATATGGGCTCAATCTGTTGTATGACGAATTAGCCCCAGCGGCTATCGGGGTGTCTGGAGCAGAAGCGCTGCTAGCGATTAGCAAGGCTTATGTGGGGTTTGCCAGAACGCATCCAGGAATCTATGAGGCCACCTTAATGGCACCGGACCCGGAGGATGTTGACGTTCAGCAGGCGGGTGCCAAAATAGTCGATCTTTCCGTCCGGGTTTTGCAGGCCTATAAGCTAGAGGGCGACATGGCTCTGCATGCCGTGAGGGGGCTGCGCAGCATCCTCCATGGATTCTCCTCCCTTGAGCAAAGAGGTGGATTCAAAATGGCTTTGGACTTGGATAAGAGTTTGGAGATCATCATAACGGCGTTTATCGAGGGAATCCGGAAGGGCCGATAAACAGAAAAAACTCATCAAAACACGATTACTCTGCTGTTTTGGGGAGTTTTTTCGTTTATGAAGCCGCATGGCTTTCATTTCCGATGCATTTTGAATTGCAAAAATAGCTCATTATAGTAGGCCAAGTTCTTCTTGCCCAGGTTTTCATAGACTTCCAGCTTCTTTGTCAGTTCAGGTGACGGGTAGAACCGTTTATCATTGACAACATCTTTTGGCAGAAATTTAAGGGCCGCTTTATTTGGCGTCGAGTAGCCGACATATTCGGTGTTTTGCGCGGCAACTTTTGGGTCAAGCATGAAATTAATGAACTTTTGCGCACCATCGATATTTTTTGCTGTTTTTGGAATGACCATGTTATCAAACCACAAGTTGGACCCTTCCTTTGGGACAACATAATCCAAGTGCTCATTTTCTGACATAATTTCTGAAGCGTCTCCAGACCATACCAACCCAATCGAGGCTTCTTCATTGGCCATGAGCATCTTGATTTCATCACCGACAATCGCCTTGACATTAGGGGTTAATGTATCAAGTTTATTTTTTGCTTCCAGCAGGTGTTCCTTGTTCGTGTCATTAAGAGAATATCCCAGGCTGTTCAGCCCCATCCCCATTACCTCGCGGGCACCGTCAATTAATAGGATTTCATTTTTTAAATCGGGGGCCCAAAGGTCATTCCAGCTGGTTATTTTCTTTCCGTTAAGCTTGCTTGGATTATAGACGATTCCGACGGTTCCCCAAAAATATGGAACTGAATATTGATTGTCGGGATCAAATGGGAGGTCCATAAACCGTTTATCAATATTCTTTAAATTTGGAAGCTTGGTATAATCTAATGGAATCAGCAAATTCTCATGGCGCATTTTGTCAATCGTATACTCAGAAGGAACAGCAACATCATAAGTAGTGCCGCCCTGCTGGATTTTGGTCATCATCGCCTCATTTGAATCAAACGTTTCATAGATGACTTTAATGCCTGTTTCTTTTTCGAATTTCTTAATCAGCGCGGGGTCAATATAATCCCCCCAGTTATAGACAGTTAAAGTGTTCCCGCCTGAATAGCCTTGTGAGGAATTCAAGCTGGATATGGCAATTAAAATCAGGGCGGAGGAAACGGCGATAACCAGGAAAAATCTAACCAGATTTTTCATCGTTTACGCACCCCCGCTCCGTTTACTTTATTGTTTTGGACAATAAAGTAATAGATGACTACCAGTATCATCGTAAATAGGAATAGCAAAGCCGACAACGCATTGATGCTTAAGGAAATTCCGCGGCGGGCCAATGAATAAATTTCAACCGACAGCGTTGAGAACCCATTGCCGGTAACAAAAAATGTCACAGCAAAGTCGTCGAAGGAATACGTTAGCGCCATGAAAAAACCTGCCAAAATGCCAGGAGAAATATAAGGGATGATTACCTTTGTCATGACATCCCAGTGATTTGCCCCAAGGTCGCGCGCCGCATCAATCAAAGACGGGCTCATTTCCATTAATTTTGGCAGCACCATTAAAACCACAATCGGAATGCAAAAGGCGATATGCGATAAAAGTACCGAATAAAAACCTAGCTTGATTCCTGCAGTGGTAAATAAAATTAAAAAAGAGGCTCCAATAATTACATCCGGGCTGACAATCAGGACATTGTTCATTGCCAATAATGTATGTTTCGTTTGCTTTCTTTTTGCCATATAAATGGCCAAAGCTCCGATTATGCCGATGATGGTCGAAAATAATGCCGACAATAGGGCAACGACAACAGTATTCAGCACAATAATTAACAGTCTTGTATCACCAAACAGTTCCCGGTACCAATCCAAGGTAAAGCCTTCAAAGTTATACATCGTTTCTCCGCTGTTAAAGGAGTAAAAGACGAGAAAAAAGATGGGTGCATAAAGGACGAAAAAAATGATGGCCAAAAATAGCTTAGAAAATGGCGATATTCTTCTTTCCAAGTTACACACCTCGCTTTCGAGTATTGGTCATAACCATAATCAAAAACATAGCAATGATTAAAAAGACTGCGATTGTTGAGCCCATCCCCCAGTCCTGGGTGACCAGAAAGTGCTGCTCAATGGCTGTGCCAAGTGTGATGACACGATTCCCTGCGATTAATCTGGTCAGCATAAACAGGGAAAGTGCCGGTATAAACGTCACCTGACAGCCGGATTTCACCCCGTCAATCGTTAATGGGAAAATAACCCTTCGAAAGGTTGTCCACTTTGAGGCTCCCAAGTCATTGGCAGCATCAATCAAGGCAGGGTTCAATTCGTCTAGAGCGTTAAAAATGGGCAATATCATAAAAGGAATAAAGATATAAACCGATACAAACACAAAGCTGAAGTCGGTAAATAAAATTTGCTTCTGGCCAATCCCGATGATTTTTAAAAAGCTGTTGGCCGCACCGTATGTCCCAAAAATGCCAAGAAAGGCATAAGCTTTTAATAAAAGGTTGATCCAGGACGGCACAATGATTAACAGCAGCCACAATTGCTTGTGCTTTGTTTTCGTCAAAAGGTAAGCGACCGGATACGAAATCAACAGTGTAATGGCCGTAATTAAAAATGCATACCAAAATGAACTAAAGGTCATTTTTAAATAGACGGGCGTAAAAAATTTCTGATAGTTCGTGAGTGAAAAATGACCTTCAATATCAAAAAATGAATAGTAAAGGACTAACAAAATAGGACCAACGACAAACAGAATAATCCAAAGATAATAAGGGATTTTAAATAAATTGCCGGTCAGCTTCCTATCCATGGCGGTTCCCACCCGTATAAGTTTCCAAGCGCCTGTCGAACTCTTCCTCCGTTTCGCCCGGCTTCATGATATGAATGGCTTCCGGGTCAAAATGGAGTCCAATTTCAGCTCCGACCATCGCCTTTTTCGTCGAATGGACAAGCCACTCATTCTTGTCTTTATCATAGCAGCTAATCTCATAATGAACGCCGCGGAACAGCTGGGAATCGACTAGGACCTTCAGTTTGCCTCGCTCGACGGTCGTAATCTCAAGGTCCTCAGGCCGAATGACTATTTCCACCTGCTCTCCCTCACGAAAGCCCTTGTCGACACAGTCAAATTCAGTGCCCCCGAATTCTACCAGATAATCTCTAATCATTTTTCCGGTTACAATATTAGACTCCCCGATAAAGTCGGCAACAAAGCGATTAACCGGTTCATCATAAATATCTGTCGGCGTTCCGCTTTGTTGAATTTTCCCTTTGTTAAGAACAAAGATTTCATCGGACATGGCCAGTGCTTCTTCCTGGTCGTGGGTGACAAATATAAACGTAATCCCCAATCGCTGCTGCAGTTCGCGGAGCTCATATTGCATTTCGGTGCGCAGCTTTAAATCGAGGGCAGAAAGAGGCTCATCAAGCAAGATGACTTCCGGTTCGTTAACAATCGCCCGAGCGATGGCAACACGCTGCTTTTGTCCCCCGGACATCTCACGTATCTCCCGGTTTTCGAACCCGCTGAGATTGACAAAGCTCAGCGCTTCCTTTACTTTGGCTTGGATTACCTCCTTTTTTAGTTTCTTGATGCGCAGACCAAATGCCACATTTTCAAACACATTTAAATGAGGGAACAGAGCATAATCCTGAAATACGGTATTAACCTGCCGTTTATTGGCAGGAATATTATTGATTTTTTTTTCTTTAAAATAGATCTCACCTTTGCTTGGCTCAATAAATCCAGCTATTAATCTTAATATGGTTGTTTTACCGCAGCCGGATGGGCCAAGAAGTGTATAAAATTTCCCCTGCTCAATCTCGAAACTTACATCATCAAGTACAGGCGGATCCTGATCATATTGCTTTGTTACATTTTTGAATTGGATAATGGAAGTATTTGTCATGGTAGACACCCCCTTAGAAAGTAGGTTTTGGGAACAATTATACCGTTAATGGGTAAAAATTCAATGTTAGTTTGATTTTATGTCTGTGTGGAAGAAGTTGGATGCTTTTTGATGTGCGTTAATGGTCAAGCCTTTGTTATAATGAAATCAATATTTGATTAAAAGGATGAGATTGCTGTGCAAAAACAATTAGGATTGGTGCTGGATGTAGAAACGACAGGTTTAGGGCCAACAACGGATGAGGTTATTGAACTGGCTCTAAAGTTATTTTCCTATTCAACCGAAACCGGTGAAATAATCGAGGTTTTGGAGGAAGATTCCTTTTTAAGAGAACCCCTTTCAGGTTCGGCTCGCCGGAACTATGACAGGGCATTCCGGGTTCATGGCATCCCATTTGACATGGTTCAGGGAAAGAGCTTTTATGATGTGAAGATTAAAACATATTTTCATCGTGCTGATTCTGTTTTTGCACATAATGCTTCCTTTGACCGCAGTTTCCTTTACCACATGTATCCGGAAGTGAATGACTTGCAGTGGTTTTGCACAATGAGGAATGTGCCTTGGAAACAGTACGGCTTTCCAAATGGTAAGCTGCTTACCCTTTTGGAAGCCCATGAAATCACAAACTATCAAACACATAGAGCGATGGATGATATTACATACCTAATGGAACTGCTTAAGCGGACAAGTCCAAAAGGCAATCTATATCTTCAAGAAGTTCTTGAATTCGGACCGATGAGAAAGTATCAGCCGGCTGCATCAAGAGCGAAGATGGGGTAGTTGTATCCTATTGGCGCCCAAACTATAAAAAAATCAAGTGTAACGGTCAGGCGCCAGAGCTTTAGAAAAAACGCATCGGTAATCCGGTGCGTTTTTTCTACCCATTAATAATCGTCCCTCCATTAACATGAATCATTTGTCCACTCATATAAGACGAATCCTCTGAGGCTAAGAAAACATAGCTTGCCGCCAGTTCATAAGGCTGTCCCGCACGTCCCATTGGAGTATCTGATCCGAAAGTGGCGACCTGGTCTGCCGTAAAGGTCGATGGAATGAGCGGAGTCCAGATTGGACCAGGGGCAACCCCGTTTACTCGGATTCCCTGCTTCGCTAATGAAAGGGACAACGAACGAGTATAGGTGACTATCGCTCCTTTTGTGGCCGAGTAATCGAGCAATTGTTCATTTCCATGGTAGGCTGTTATGGAAGCCGTATTTATGATTGATGCCCCTTTCTTTAAAAAAGGAAGAGCCATTTTCGTCATATAAAAATAGGAGAAAATATTGGTCCTGAATGTTTTTTCCAGCTGTGCTGAAGTGATATTTAAAATACTTGGCTGCGGGTGCTGCTCCGCCGCGTTGTTAACCAAAATATCCAATCTCCCGAACTCATCAATTGTTTTCTTCACAACCTCTTTGCAATAGTCCTCATTGCCAATATCGCCAGAAAAGAGAAGGCATCTTCGTCCTTCAGCTTCTATGATTCCTTTGGTTTCCTCAGCATCCTGATGTTCTTCTAGGTATACAATTGCTACATCTGCACCCTCTTTAGCAAAATAAATCGCAACTGATTTTCCAATTCCGCTGTCACCGCCAGTAATAATCGCAGTTTTTCCGGATAATTTTCCGGCTGGCTTATAGTTGGAATCAATGGAAATCGGCTTTGGGTTCATTTCACTCTCAGTTCCCGGCTGATGGTTCTGATGCTGTGGCGGAAACGTCTGCTTTTTTTTGCTTTTATTGCTGCTCATTTTCTAACCCTCCATTAATTTTCATCTCTCGTTAGTTTTAGAAAAATGAGGAAAATTTATGATGGGAAAAGGGAACGAATGTAATAGGGTTGTTGATTGGGGCTTCATTGAAGATATTGAAAATCAAACAAACAAATAAAGGCTCTGTTCCATTGCTGCGAACAGAGCCATTTTGTTTTAAGAAAGGATATTATTGGTGTGGTTTTCCTTCTGTGAAAATTTGGAAGGTTATGCCGAATTTATCTGTTACTTGGCCATAGGCAGGGCTAAAGAAAGTTTCCTGTAAAGGCAATCCAACTTGACCGCCTTGGGAAAGTCCCTCAAACATTTTTCTTGCTTGGTCTGCATCATTGGTTGAAATACAAATCGTCACTTGATTTCCACTATGATGCTCCTGTCCAGGGAAGGTGTCGGAAAACATAACTTCTGACTCACCAATTTTAATGGTCGCATGACTTACCAAATCCTTGGCTTCAGCAGGAAGAGGGTATTCCGGGTTTTCAGGCATTTCACCAAAACTTTGAGAGAATAAAACCTGTGCATCCAATGCCTGTTGATAGAACTGGATCGCTTCCTTAGCTGTACCGTTCATCACGAAATAGGGAATTAATTTTACTGACATGAACATTCACTCCTCGAATCCATCAAAATTTATTAGTTAACATTTTAGTAATGAGGCCTCCATTGGCCAATAGCCATTGAAAACAACACAATTTCTATTATTAACCAATAATTTCATTATAAGACACGGAACAAACGTTCGTCAATTATTTTTAAAAAAGTGATGCCGCCTGCGAGAAAGGGAAAACAGCCATAATTAGTGTGTTATGGTTTATTTGAGTGTTCCAATGTATTTGGATTGCGGCCGGTAGATGGTGTTGTTTTCTGATTGTTCCAGGATGTGGGCTGTCCAGCCAACGATTCTGCTAGCGGTGAAGGTTGGTGTGAAAAGGTCTGCCTCCATGTTAATGGCTTTCATGATAGCTGCGGCATAGAATTCTACATTTGTATAAAGGGAGCGGCCGGGTTTTAACTCCTCTAACACCCTTACTGCGGTTTTTTCTGCGTCCATAGCAAGATCAAGCCATGCATCTTGACCAACTAGCTCCCATAATTTGGCCTTTAAGGCAATGGCACGCGGGTCGTGGGTTTTGTACACCCGATGCCCAAATCCCATTAATCTTTCACCCTTCGATATTTTATCACGCATCACCTTTTCAGCATCTCCAACCGCCGCAATCTCATCCAAAAGTTCAATTACTCCTGAAGGGGCGCCGCCATGAAGCGGTCCTTTCATCGTTCCAATAGCTGATGAAACGGCTGATACTAAATCAGATTCAGTAGATGCCGTAACCCTTGCTGAAAAGGTTGAGGCATTCATGCCATGTTCAAGAGTTAAAATCATATAGGTTTCGAGTACCTCTACATGGGCATCTAATGGGACCGAACCATTAAGCATATAAAGGTAATTTGCCACATGATCCAATTCATTCAACGGTGGAACAAATTCTTTACTCTCCAGCTGTCTTTTCCGGTAAGCAATGATTGTCGGGGCGAGGGCGGTGATACGAATAGCCTGTGACACAGTCGGCTTCCAGCCATAATTGAAATTCCCGCCTTCAGCTGAAATGGCTGTTCTCATCACACTCATTAGATCCATACCAGAAGGGAGCAGGTCGATTAATTTTTTCATATTTTCCGGTAGATCACGGTTGCTCATTAACTCATTTTTCAAAGCTCGTAACTGTACTTCATCAGGTAAATAGCCATGCCAGAGCAAGTAGGCAACTTCTTCAAAAGAGTATCGATTAGTAAGCTTCCCAATTTCATATCCCCGGTAAATAAGCTCTCCCTTTTCACCATCAATATGACTGATTAATGTTTCGGCAGCGACAATTCCTTTTAAACCCTTTTGGATCATAAAAATCTCTCCTTCCTTTATTTACTAATAGTGTATATAATGAGTTCGATTAATGAAATTAAATAATTTTAAATGAAATGATTAATATTTTTAATAAGGAGGAGAATATGGAATTCCAATGGCTCAACACATTTATTACGGCTGCTGATTGTGGGAATTTCCGCAGAACGGCGGAAATCCTTTATATTTCACAGCCTTCTGTTACCGTTCATATAAAACAATTAGAACAAGAACTTGGAATTCAGTTATTTGATCGGGAAGGGAAAAAAGTAAAACTGACCGAAGCGGGGAGAAGATATTTAGTTCATGCAAAGAGATTGTTAGAGGTTTATCAAGGGGGGCTCGAGGACATTCACTCTTTTAGTCAAGGATACTCGACCAAATTTTCTATTGCCATTTCGCCTTTGATCGCGGATACCATCCTGCCATATGTCTTAAAAAGCTATACAAACAAGCATCCTGAGGTAGAGATTTCGGTTAAAATTATCGAATCCGTTGGTATCGAAGATGCGGTATTAAGGGAAGAAGTTGATATCGGGCTGTCATGTTTAAATAGTCTTCACCCTCAATTAATTAGTGAACTCTTATATAAAGATAATGTTATGCTGGTAGCGCCTCATGATGGGAGAGATTCCGAAACAGCACCTCCGTTAGACGAAGAAGAGGTTTTAACATCGAACTATTTGTTAACCCATAATCACCCAGGTTACTGGGATGGTCTTTGTCATGCAGTAAAAACCAAATATCCAAAAGTAAAAATGATGAAAGTATCACAGGTACACATTACAAAAAGATTCATCGTTGAAGGGCTGGGTGTCTCTTTCCTTCCGACATCAACGGTCAGAAGGGAACTGCTAGAAGGGAGGCTTATAGAAGTAGACTGCCAAACCATCCACCTGCCCGAAGCCAACACTTACGCAATCATGAAATACGACCACTCCAAACAAAAAGAATTTCTCGAGTTTATCTCAAACTATCGGATTTAAAAAACAGTGTCCGCCTGAGGCAGACACTGTCCACGATTGGTGTCAGGCGCCGCTCGTTATTTCAATTTAGATAAGTATCGTTCTGTCACGATGCTGCGGTGGTGGATTGCATGGCCGGCGATGATGTAGGCGATGGCACGGGCGGTGACCTCCATGCCATTGGCGTTGCCGACATTTGTCCAGGCTGACTCCGGCATGTTCTCGACCAGAGTGATTGATGCTTTTCTGACTGCAATGAAGTCAGAAAGAATAGATTGCAGCGGCAACTCGCCCATTTGTGCTCCAGCCACATAATCATTTTCGTTAAACCCTGCCAATGGAGTTTTGTCGCCGCGGCCAACTCGAAGCAGGCGGTAGCTCATGATCCTCTCGGTATCTGCCATATGGCCAAGTACTTCTTTGATCCTCCATTTACCAGGTTCATAGCGGAATTGCGCATCTTCCTCTGAAATCCCTTCGAAAAGAGTAACCACTTTTTCAAGACTTTCCTTAAGAATCTGCAATAAATCTCCTTCTGGAACTAACTGAACATACGGTACATAATAATCTGGAAACTCATTGTTATTAGGACGCTGCAACATTCGAAAAACCCCTTTCAAAGATTCTGAAAAAATAACTATCTTCATTTTAGAATTTTTTTCAATTAAATACCATAAAAAAAGAGCTGCCGCCTTGGGTAGTCCCCTAAAGGCAACAGCTCTTAAAATTTAAACATTTTATCAAAATGAACGCGCTTGTTAATGAAATACATGACTGGCATGCCGACAGCCATCACAACGAATTCCCCAACTGCCGTTGTTAACCATGTAAACAGGAATGGCAGATCGAACGCCAAATGCAGTTCAATCGCAATGAGGAACATCGTAAAGGTGAACACCAACGTATTCACAATCATCCGTGCCCAGATTCCTTTAATAAACCGCGCGCATAAAATCGTAATGGCTAAAGCAATCAATGACTGCCCCACACCGAAAATAAGGTCATACGCCTTCATTGGTGAGAAGAATAAATTCGTTAAAAATACCCCTAAAATAATCCCGTATAGATACTTCTTGTTGAAAACGACGAGATGGTTGAACATCTCTGAAACGCGGAATTGAACCTGTGTAAACCCAAATGGCTGAATTAGCGCCGAAACCGCGATGTACAAAGCAGCGACAATACCGTTTACAACAATTTCCCGTACCTTGCTGCTCGATGTGCCCGTGGTGTACTGGGCGTCCAGCATGTTTGTTGTTTTTTCCATATTCACTTCTCCTTAGTTTTTTAAAGTGGGAGGCTCTCGAACCACTTAAAGTAATATACTAACAAACTATTATATTAATACATAAAAAATTGGCAGTCAATTACAGTTTTTGGGATAATAAGAATATACAAAACATAATGTCGGAGGGGAACCATGTACGAATATAAATTTGAAAGAATTGAATTAAGCAAGTTAAGCGGAAAACCTAAGGAAGATTACCATGAAATCATTCAACAAAATGCCAAAAACGGCTGGAGACTGGTCCAGATTTTTGCGCCGGGAATTGCGGCATATGGGTCTGCAGCTTATTATGAAGCCATATTTGAAAGAAAAGTAGATTAAAGAAATACTAATAATAACTGAACATTATCCATCAAAGACCCACGATAAGAATTGCGCCAAAATTAAAAGAATGATAGAATCTAACCAAATAACTTCAAATTTTTAGGATTGTTACTGGCTAATCAGGCAAAACCTATGACTAATGTTTTTATTGCATTAGTTTTAGGTTTTTTTATTTCCCTTTTTATCACAAATATTCCACAAATAGGTGATTTATATGAAAATCGCAAAGGTAATCAATAACAATGTAATCAGCGTCATTGACGAGCAAAATAAAGAATTGGTCATTATGGGAAGAGGAATCGCGTTTCAAAAACGGCCGGGTGACGTAGTGGATGAGAGTAAAATCGAAAAGGTTTTTAGACTCGAAAACAAGGATGTTTCCGAAAAGTTTAAAACGCTATTGTATGAGATTCCATTAGAATATATGGCTGTTTCCGAAGAAATCATCAACTATGCGAAAGTAAAACTAGGGAAGAAGCTAAATGACAGCATCTATGTCTCCTTAACCGACCATATTCATTTTGCGATTGAAAGGCATCAAAAAGGAATCAATATCTCGAATGCGCTCCTTTGGGAGATTAAAAAGATTTATCAAGACGAATTCTCCATTGGTCGGGAAGCGTTAAAAATGATTCAAAACAAGCTTGGTATTACGCTTCCAGAGGATGAAGCGGGCTTTATTGCGATGCATATCGTGAATGCGGAATTAAACGATGAGATGCCAAACCTTGTCAACATAACCAAACTCATTCAGGATATTTTAAACATCGTCAAGTATCATTTCAAGATTGAACTTGATGAGGAATCCTTAAATTATTTCCGGTTCCTTACCCATCTTAAATTTTTTGCGCAACGTCTTTTCAGCGGTTCGCATTTACACAGCGAGGATGATTTTCTTTATAACCTGGTAAAGGAAAAACATAAAGAAGCATTTGCTTGTGCGCAAAAGATTAAAGATTATATTAAAAAAGCGCATCAGCATGAGATCACAAAGGAAGAAATGGGCTACCTTGCCATTCATATACATCGTGTCGTGAATCGAAACTAGTAAATTTTTTATGGTAAGAAAGCGTTGACACCTAATGAAAGCGAATGCTATTATGTGAATACAAATTAATATTAATTTATTAGGATTGTTACTGATTATGCAGGCAAAACCTAAATTGCAAACCATACTTATGTTTATGGCGTGCAGTTTAGGTTTTTTTTATTTTCTTAAAGGTGTGCCATCCTGGTCCGGACAGGAAACACAGCAAAAGTAAAATCAAAAAGTAAATATAAAAACAGGATTGTTACTGGTCATGCAGGCAAAACCTAAGTCATAAAGAATGTTTCAGGGACGCTATGTCTCCGGCTTCTTAATGGCTTAGGTATTTTTTTTACCAAAATACTAGAGGTGATAAAGATGTCGAAAAACGAAAGATTAGCTAAAGAAATTCTTCAGCTAGTTGGCGGAGAAGAGAATGTAAATTCACTTGTTCACTGTGCAACGAGACTGCGTTTCGGATTAAAGGATAAATCAAAAGCCAATAAAGCGAAGTTAGAAAAAACCGATGGGGTCATTACTGTTAAAGAAAGCGGCGGACAGTTCCAAGTGGTTGTAGGAAACAATGTTCCGGAAGTGTATGCGGAAATCGGAAAAATCTCAAACATCACAAAAGATTCAAAACATGCTGCCGCTAAAGATAGTGGAGAAAAAGGAAATTTCTTGGGGAAAGCGGTAGATGTCGTTTCCAGTATTTTTGCACCGCTCCTTGGTTTAATGGCAGGGGCCGGTATCCTTAAAGGGTTATTGTTAATTGCTGTGAATTTCGGCTGGCTGGTCAATACTGATACGACTTATACGATTTTATACGCGGCTGCAGATGCGATGTTCTACTTCCTGCCAGTATTGTTAGCCATCACAACCGCACGTAAGTTTGGCGGAAATATCTTTGTCGCCGTAACCATTGCAGGTGCGCTGCTCTATCCGTCCATTGTGGCGCTTAAAGCGACTCCACCTGAGGGCGGAATCCATTTCTTTAGCATTCCTGTTACCATGATGAGCTACTCATCAACGGTTGTTCCAATCATTCTTTCGATCTTCGTCATGAGCAAGCTTGATATTTACTTTAATAAAAAGATTCACGAAAGCGTTAAAAACTTCGTTACTCCGTTATTGTTATTAGTGATTATGCTTCCATTAACATTGTTGGTATTTGGTCCAATCGGTGTAAATGCAGGTAATGCCGTAGCAAAAGCGATGGTCGCCGCATTCGCATTCAACCCAATTTTAGCTGGCGCCATCATGGGGGCAAGCTGGCAGTTACTCGTCATGTTCGGTATTCACTGGGGCTTGGTGCCAGTATTCATTAACAATATTGCCGTTCACGGAAAAGACGGTGTAAAGCCGGCCGCAACCGCTTCTGTATTTGCTCAAACTGGTGCAATGGTCGGGGTTATGTTAAAAACGAAAAATAAAAAGTTAAAAACATTAGCAGGTTCGGCTGCGATCACAGGTCTTTTTGGTATTACAGAACCAGGAATTTACGGCGTAACATTACCGCTTAAAAAACCATTCATTGCTGGAATCATTGGTGCGGCAATCGGTGGAGGAATCATTGGTTACGCTGGAACGAACGCATTTGCTTCTGGTGCTCCTGGATTATTGACTTTACCAATCTTCTACGGACCAGGCGGCCAAGGGTTCACCGGTCTAATTATCGGTATTGTAGTGGCATTCTTAGTATCTGCAGGTCTTACTTATGTATTAGGTTTTGAAGATCCAGTTGAAGAAGAAATAACTGCTCCAGAAACAGGCAAAGCAGCTAGCAGTGAACAAATTGCCAGTCCTATTACAGGTAAAGTAGTTAACTTATCTGATGTATCTGACCCAGTATTTGCTTCAGAATCGATGGGAAAAGGAATTGCGATTGAACCATCTGTTGGCCGAGTTGTATCGCCTGTAAATGGAGTTGTAACAGTTGCTTTTAAGACGAAGCATGCGATCGGCCTTGTTTCCGAGCAAGGTGCAGAAATCTTAATTCATGTTGGGATCGATACTGTCCAATTGGATGGAAAATACTTCACCTCACATGTTAAACAAGGCGATAAAGTTTCAGTTGGCGATTTATTAGTAGAATTCGATATTGAAAAAATCAAACAAGCTGGCTACGAGGTAACAACACCTGTGATTGTTACGAACTCCAGTATCTATACAGAAGTAACAGCAGCAAGACAAGGGGATATTGGCGAAAAGGAACCAATCTTAATCCTGGATATCCATACAAAAGAAAGTATTGCGTAGGTAGTCACTACTTACTGCTTCATAGATTAAAAACTTAATAAGATATATGGTTTTGGCTATAGCTAAAACCATATATTTTTTTGAAGGAGAGGAATAAATCATGAAACACACACAGCTAAAACCATTTCCGAAGGATTTTTTTTGGGGGGCTTCGACCTCTGCATACCAAGTAGAAGGAGCATGGAATGAGGACGGTAAAGGTCCGTCTGTCATTGATATGCGTGAGAAATACCCAGAGCGTACGACGGATTATAAGGTAGCAAGCGACCATTATCACCTTTATCAAGAGGATGTTAGATTAATGGCAGAGATGGGTTTTAAAGCTTATCGCTTTTCCATCGCCTGGACACGAATTATCCCTAACGGAACAGGTGAAGTGAATCCAAAAGGTCTTGAATTCTACAACAATTTAATTAACGAGCTTATTGAAAATAAGATTGAGCCTATTGTAACGATGTATCACTTTGATTTGCCATATGCGCTTCAAGCTCGCGGAGGCTGGTCGAATCGTGAAACGATTGATGCCTTTGTGAAGTATGCCAAAGTGCTGTTTGATAACTATGGTGACCGTGTTAAATATTGGCTGACGATTAACGAACAAAATATGATGATTATGCATGGGAAGGCGCTAGGCACACTGGACCCAAACTTAGAAGACCCGGACCGTGAGCTTTATCAGCAGAACCATCATATGTTAGTAGCGCAAGCAAAAGCTATGGACGTTTGTCACCAGATGCTGCCGCAAGCATTAATTGGACCCGCTCCCAATATTTCCTATATTTACCCTGCCAGTTCGAAGCCGGAAGATATTTTGGCAGCGCAAAGCTTCAATTCGATCCGCAACTGGCTGTACTTAGATGCAGCCGTATATGGACGTTACAATAAGACAGCTTGGAGCTTCTTAGAAGAAAAGGGCTATGTTCCAACCATTGTCGAAGGTGATATGGAAATCTTAAAAAATGCTAAGCCTGACTTTATTGCGTTCAACTATTACACATCTAAAACGGTAGAAGCAAGCAATGGGGAAGGTAATGATAAAAATAACACTGGCGACCAAGAAATTGTCATTGGTGAAGCAGGTGTTTATAAGGGGCACAACAACCCGAATCTGCCGAAAAACGAATTCGGCTGGGAAATTGACCCGATTGGCTTCCGCACAACGCTTCGTGAAGTATATGACCGCTACCAGTTGCCAATCATCATTACCGAAAACGGACTTGGTGCCTTTGATAAGGTAGAAGAAGACGGCACCGTTCGTGACCCGTACCGGATTGATTATTTGAAAAAGCACCTTGAACAAATGCAGCTCGCGATTACGGATGGCGTAGAGGTGTTTGGCTACTGCCCTTGGTCAGCGATTGACTTGATTTCCACACACCAGGGTGCGAAGAAACGCTACGGCTTTATTTTTGTGGATCGCGAGGAATTTGACTTAAAAGAATTGCGCCGGATCCCAAAACAAAGCTTCTATTGGTATAAGGAAGTCATTGCAAGCAACGGAGAGAAATTGTAATCAAACTAATAGGGCTGACGTGGAAACTTTGTGTCAGCCCTTTGCTTATATTTTCCTCTGATAGACATCTTTCAGGCAAAAAAAAGAATAATAAAGAAAGTACATAATTGATATTTAAAGAAAAGGATGATTTTTGAATGGAACATAACCAACATGGATTCCCCGAAGGATTTCTATGGGGCGGGGCAACCGCTGCCAATCAAATAGAAGGTGGATTTCGCGAAGGCAATAAAGGTTTGAATATCTCAGATGTTTTACCGGGCGGGAAAGAGCGACTTAAAATATTGATGTCGCCTGGCTTTAACTTTGAAATTGACAATGAGAAATATAGGTACCCGAACCATGAAGCGATTGATTTTTATCATCGTTATAAGGAAGATATTGCCTTGTTTGCGGAAATGGGCTTCAAAGTATTTCGGATGTCGATTGCTTGGACAAGAATTTTTCCCAATGGTGATGAGTTAGAGCCGAATGAAGAAGGTCTGGCTTTTTATGACCGGGTCTTTGATGAATTACATAAGTACGGAATAGAGCCCGTTGTGACCATCTCTCACTATGAAATGCCGCTGCATTTGGTGAAAGAATATGGCGGCTGGAGAAGCCGTCAGGTGGTTACTTTCTTTGAAAGATATGCTACATCGATTTTTAACCGTTATAAGGATAAAGTGAAGTATTGGATGACCTTTAATGAAATTAATGGTGCCTTGAAGATGCCAATCATGAGTATGGGCTTCTCACCCCAAAACGAAGAAGTCCGATACCAGCAGACCTTCCAGGCTTTTCACCATCAATTTGTGGCCAGTGCGATGGCCGTAAAAACCTGTAAGCAAATCATTCCAGATGCACAGATTGGCTGCATGATCCTGTTTGCACCTGTTTATTCGTACGATAGTAATCCGGAAAACGTCCTATATGCCTTAAAAGAAGAGGAACTGTTCAATTACTTTTGCGCGGATGTTCATGTGCGCGGCGTGTACCCAACGTTCATTCAGCGCTTCTTTAAAGAGCATAGTGTTGAACTTGAGATTCAGGATGGGGACTTGGAATTAATCAAAGAAGGAACGGTAGATTATATCGGCCTAAGCTATTACATGTCTCGTACAGATAAAAAAGTTAAGGCCGAAGAGGAAAAGGCAAATGGCAATATTGTTGGGGGAGTGAAAAACCCATTCCTGAAAGCAAGTGATTGGGGCTGGGAAATCGACCCTGTCGGTTTGCGGATCAGCTTAAACAAGCTATACGGCAGGTATCAGGTGCCGCTTTTTGTGGTGGAAAATGGGTTAGGGGCATATGACCAAGTAGAGGAAGACGGTACCATCAACGATGATCATCGGATTGATTACCTCCGTGAACATATCAAAGCTATGGAAGAGGCTATTGCAGATGGTGTTGAGCTAATGGGCTATACGAGCTGGGGCTGTATTGATTTAGTCAGTATGTCTACTGGCGAAATGTCCAAGCGTTATGGATTTATCTACGTGGACAAACAAGATGATGGCAGCGGTACATTAGAGCGCAAACCAAAAAAGTCCTTCTATTGGTATAAAAATGTCATTGCTACCAATGGGGAGCAATTATAACAATAAAAAAATCGGTATCTTATTAGGTACCGATTTTTCTATTTGTATGTAGCAGTGGCGTTATTTTTGGATTCGCAGATATAATTGAAAATCCGCAGATATATTGAAAAATCCGCAGATAAAATCAGAAATTCGCAGATAAAATGAAAATCCGCAGATAACTTCAAAAAATTCGCAGATAAATTTTTCCGCTATGTAAAAATGCATGTATCAAGCCGCATTACGATACCGAACGAAGCCCGATAACCCCCGCAATTATCAAACCGACACTGACAAACCTCCCGATGTTTTTCGATTCATCGAACAAAAACATATTTATCAAAACCGCCCCAGCTGTACCAATCCCAATCCAAACCGCATAAGCGATGCTGACCTGCAAATATTGAAAAGAGGTATATAAAAAGCCAAAGGAGGCACTGAAACCGCCAATATAGAGTGCGCCATTTCTCAAGGTTTTCCCTTGGCTGTATAATTTCAGCCCTGCCGCCCCGATAATCTCACTAACACTTGCCAATAGGACAAATAACCAGCCCATGCTAGGCAGCCTCCTTTGCCGTTTCTTTTTTGCTGTGTTTGTTGTCTGCCAGATTTAAACCGATGACCCCTAATACAATAATGGCAATAAACAAAAGCTTGCCGCTATTGAACCCTTCCCCAAAAAGGAACACATCCATCAAGACGGTGCCGATCGTGCCAACTCCTGAAAAAACAGCATAAACCGTTCCGGTTGGCAGCCCTTTGCAGGCTTCAGGCAGAAAGTGAAAATCCGTAAAGATAATCGCGATCACGATGGCCCACTGCCACCAGGTTTCAGCAACATTAAATCCATATACCCACATTAATTCAAATAAACAAGTTAAAGCTACAAATAACCAAGCTTTTTTCAATTATCTCACCTCATGATGCTGGCAAGCCATTTTAACAAGCCAGCTTTACCCTATAGTATATTAGGATATCACAAGCGCAAAAAAAATTGTTTCAACCTGAATTAAACACTATGGGAAATTGTGTAATCTTTGGAAAGTGTGATATAAATCACGAAACACCATCAGGTAAATCAGTATAATGATTAAAACAGGGAAAACTTTGCAGAGGATGGTGAAGAAGTATGGAATACCAACTAAAAACACTTTATTCGGAAATCGGCGGCCAGGAGACGATTGATAGGCTGGTGGAAGCTTTCTATCCGCGCGTCTATGCCGATCCTGATTTAGCTCCATTATTTGAAGGCGATATGGAAGAAATCAAACGGAAGCAGAAAATGTTCCTGCCGCAATTTACAGGCGGTCCGGCACTCTACAGCCAGGAATTTGGCCCACCTGCAATGCAACACCGCCATCTCCCGTTCGAAGTGACACCAAAACGGGCGAAATGCTGGCTTCGCTGCATGAAAGAAGCATTTCGAGAAATCGGCCTTGACCAGAATCCGGCAGGAAAGGCATTCTATGAACGCTTAACACAAGTGGCCGGCATTATGGTGAATAGCCCAGACCGTGAATAATGCAAAAGATCCTCAGCCAAAATTGAGGATCTTTTTTGATGCCCAACCGTCATTGCTGCATATTTTAATTTTTAAAAAGAAATGATATGAATTGGAGGTGTATGAAAAAATGTCAAAGAAAAACGCACCCAATTCAATTCCATATAGTATTTGGGATACCAAATTAGATAATGAGCAAATAGAAATGAACGAAAAAATTGCTGAAACAATGAAAGGCAGTACTGCGGAACAAAAATCAACGGAGCAACAGGATTAACAGGGTAAAAGCAACCATTTCGGGTTGCTTTTATTTTAGCTAATAGGAAAGTATAAACTTTCACAAATTTATACTTTCCTAACGCATAAATTCAACTACGCCTCATGAACCGTCCTATCGGACTCGCCAATCGGCGAGTTTTCATTTAGCTAATAAGAAAGTATAAACTTTCTGTCGAAAGCTTTATACTTTCTTCACGCATAAATTCAACTACGCCTCTGTCTTCGTCCTATCGGACTCGCCAATCGGCGAGTTTTCATTTATTTTGGCAGCCCTTTCAAAATGTGGCCGTTGTGTTATGATGTAGGTGTTATTGAAGGGAAGGAGCAGTAAAAATGAATACAACTGACCAATGGTGGAAAAAAAGCGTCGTTTATCAAATCTATCCGCGCAGCTTCCATGATTCGAACGGGGATGGAATTGGGGACCTTCCGGGGATTATTGAAAAACTGGATTATCTAAAATTATTAGGTGTCGATATCATCTGGCTGAGTCCGATCTATGATTCGCCAAACGATGATAACGGCTATGATATCCGTAACTATCAGGAAATCATGAACGAATTTGGAACTATGGCTGATTTTGACCAGCTTCTTGAAGAAATTCATAAGCGGGATATGAAGTTAATGATGGACTTAGTCGTCAATCATACTTCTGATGAACATGAGTGGTTTGTCCAATCGAAACAATCTAAGGACAATCCTTATCGTGATTACTATATTTGGCGGGAAGGCAAGGACGGAAAAGCACCGAATAACTGGGGTTCCTTTTTTAGCGGCCCGGCCTGGGAATACGATGAGGCGACGAATGAATATTATTTGCACATTTTTTCGAAAAAACAGCCCGACCTGAATTGGGAAAACCCAAAGGTTCGCCAAGAGATTTATCAGATGATGAAATTTTGGCTGGAAAAGGGGGTTGACGGCTTCCGGATGGATGTCATCAATATGATTTCCAAAGCTCCAGGGCTGCCGGACGGAGAGCAGCATAGCGGGCAATTATTTGGTGACGGTGCACCTAATTTTATGAATGGCCCTAGAATACATGAGTTTTTACAAGAAATGAATAAAGAAGTTTTGTCCCAGTACCCAACCATCACAGTCGGGGAAATGCCTGGAACCACTCCGGAGGATGCCATTCTTTATACAAATCCGGAACGCCATGAAGTGAACATGATTTTTACGTTTGAGCATATGGACCTTGACAGCGCACCTGGCGGAAAATGGAATCTAAAGCCTTTATATCTTCTCGATTTAAAAGAGAACTTGGCTAAATGGCAAACAGCTTTACATAACAAGGGCTGGAATAGCTTGTACTGGAACAATCACGATCAGCCTCGGATTGTCTCACGCTTTGGCAATGACGAAGAGTACCGAGTGGAATCTGCAACAATGCTCGCAGCCTGCCTGCATTTCATGCAGGGAACACCGTATATTTACCAAGGTGAAGAAATCGGCATGACCAATGTTAAATTTAGCGCGCTCGACGAATATCGCGATATTGAAACGATTAATATGTACAAAGAACGAAAATCTCAAGGATATTCCCATGAGGAAATCATGGCCTCGATTTATGCAAAGGGAAGGGACAATGCCCGAACCCCGATGCAATGGGATGATGAGGAACATGCAGGTTTCACCACAGGAACCCCTTGGATTAAAGTGAACCCGAGGTACCATGAAGTAAATGTGAAGAGTGCTCTGGAAGATAAGAATTCTATTTTTTATTTTTATCAAAAATTGATCGCCTTAAGAAAGGAACTGGACATCATTGTCGAAGGTGATTTTCAGTTGCTGCTTCAAGACCACCCTCAATTGTTTGCTTATAAGCGTAAATGGCAAGAAGAAAGCCTGATCGTTATTTGCAATTTTGGGGATAAGGACGTGGATATGGATAATGAACTTTTGACTAGAATTTCTGATTACAACGCCATTCTTTCAAATTACCCAAGTTCAAGCATAGAAAAACTCCGACCATTTGAAGCAGTCGTTTTAACACGCTAATTAACTAGGGGCCTGAACCCGAACTATCCTGATTAAAGAGTGCGGATCCAGGCTCTGCAAAAAAATGTTTGCACATTTAGCCCAGAAGTGTTACTATGAATCTACCGATTAGTGCAAACGTTTTCACTAATTGTTACATAATGAGATAGGGGGTCTAAATAGACAAAGGCTGTTAACGCAGTTAAATTGAATTGTTGCCTGCTAGATTTATTATGTTTTTTTGCACTTTTGCGCAAACGGTTTCACAAAATAGTATTTTGATAGAAGACAATTTCTACTTTCCTTTAACAAAATAGTTAGATTTTTTACTATACGGAATTGTGCAAACGATTTCGCAAATCTTTAATAGAGTATTAGAAGTCGTATCTGTCAATACTACCTACATCTCTGTCAATATGGTAGCTGCGCAAAAGATGGTGTACCAAAAATTATTATGCAAAGCATGGGGGTAAATGATGAACAAGAAAAAGTTATTTTCCGGCATAGGTGCAGGGATTTTATCGCTAAGCCTTCTTTTAACTGGCTGTGGAAACGCTGATAAGGGCTCTTCCAACGAAAGTTCAAAAGGCAATGTGACAATTGATGTTTTCCAATTTAAGGTTGAATTTAAAAAGCAATTTGAAACAGTTGCTAAGAAATATGAGCAAGAACACAAGGGTGTAAAAATCAACATCACGACTGTTGGCGGCGGTGAAGATTACGGTGCGGCCCTAAAATCCAAATTTGCTTCCGGCAAAGAACCAGCGATCTATAATATCGGCGGTCCGCAGGACGTAGAAGATTGGCAAAAGAAACTGGCTGACCTTTCTGATACAGAAGCATCAAAAGCTGCTCTAAAAGGTACTCTTGATGGGGTAAGCAAGGACGGTAAAATTCTTGGATTGCCATACAACCAAGAAGGTTATGGTTTGATTTACAACAAGGCTGTTTTTGAAAAAGCCGGCATTGATGCAAAATCTATCAAGAGCTATGCCGACCTTGAAAAGGCAGTTAAAACTCTAGACTCAAAGAAAAAAGATCTTGGTCTTGAAGCAGTATTCGCGCTTCCTGGTAAGGAAACATGGGTAACTGGACTGCACTTATCCAATGCCTTCCTTGCTCCGGAATTTGATAACAACGTATTAAACGCTTATAACGCTAAGAAGGTTGATTTCAAATATGGCGATGCATTCAAGAAAGTGCTTGATCTGCAAAACGACTATTCTGTTCAGCCAACTGTAAGCTTAGATTACTCTAAGCAGGTTGAAGAATTGTTCTCACTGCAAAAAGTAGCGTTGATCCAGCAAGGTAACTGGGTATATGGCTCCATCGAAGGCATTGACAAAGAATTTGCCCAAAAGGGCATCGGCATCCTGCCAATCCCTGTTGAAGGCTATAAAGAAGATGCAATTCCTGTAGGGATTCCAATGTACTGGGGCGTAAACAGCAACAAGGACAAAGCAACTGTTACTGAAGCAAAGAAATTCTTAGACTGGCTATATACTTCTGACGAAGGTAAAGAAGCCGTTATCAACGACTTTAAATTTATCCCTGCTTATGATGGCTTTGATGCATCAAAAATCAGTGACCCGCTTTCAAAAGAAATTTATCAATATGCTCAAGATGGCAAAACTATCGGCTGGACCTTCATGGGCTACCCAACTGGCTGGGGACAGAACGAGCTTGGAGTGCAAATCCAGAAATACTTGAGCAAAGAAGCTAAGTGGGAAGATGTTGTGAAAACTACTCAAGCAGCCTGGGAGAAATCCAGAAATAAATAATCAATGAAGGCAAATGCGTTGGCCTAATACAAATTTATAATGGGTCCTTTCAATAAAAAGGACCCATTATTATTAAGAGAGGCAAGCGGCTGGTTCGTAAGGAAGCTTCACCTTATCAATCAGCCCCTTTTCTCTCATCATAAACGAGAGACTCTAGATTATTGCTTGGAGGTTTTTTACCATGATGCGTACTCGGGATTTATCCTATTGGCTATTTTTGGCCCCGGTTCTTTTAGCCTTATCCATGGTTGTGATCATCCCGCTGGTATTTGGTATTTATTATTCCTTTACTAACTGGAATGGAATTGAAGTCGGTAGTTTTGTCGGCCTTAAAAATTATTTAGCCATTTTGGATGATAAGGAATTTTTAGATTCCATGTGGTTTACCGTGAAATTTTCCGTGGTTTCCATTATTCTGATTAACTTTTTTGGCTTATCTTTGGCCCTTATTGTGACTTCAAAAATTAAATCCAATAAGTTCTTAAGAACGATTTTCTTTATGCCAAACTTAATTGGCGGGTTGATTCTTGGTTTTATCTGGCAGTTTATTTTTATTAAAGTTTTCGCCGGAATTGGTTCAGTGTTTGGAATACAAAGTTTAGAAGGATGGCTTTCTACTACACAAACAGGATTCTGGGGACTTGTCATTTTGATGAGCTGGCAAATGTCCGGATACATTATGGTCATCTACATTGCCTATTTAGAAGGCGTCCCTGGTGAGTTGATTGAGGCAGCAGAAATTGATGGTGCAAGTCCGTTCCAGCGTCTTCGCTATATCATTTTCCCATTGGTTGCTCCAGCTTTTACGGTCAGCATGTTCCTTACTTTGTCCAATACATTTAAACTTTACGACCAGAACCTGTCGTTGACAGGCGGGGGGCCGTATAACTCCACGCAAATGGTGGCAATGGAAATTTTTAAGACGGCCTTTACTGAAAGTGAAATGGCATATGCACAGGCCAAAGCAGTTATTTTCTTTGTGATTGTGGCGGTCATTTCTTTGACGCAGGTATATATCAATAAGAAAAGGGAGGTTGAAATGTAATGAGGAAACATAAATGGCCCATTGAAATCCTAGGTATTATTTTAGGAATAATATGGCTGTCTCCCTTTTACTTAATGATTGTGAACTCCTTTAAAACAAAGCGTGAAATGTTTGAGGATACACTAAAGCTTCCGGCAGGCTTTAACTTCGATAACTATATCGAAGCCTTTACAGAGTTGAATTTTCTTCAAACTTTCATGAATTCCGTGTTGATTACCGTGGTCAGCGTACTTGTTATCATTGTTTTTTCATCGATGGCAGCTTATGCTTTATCGCGGAATAAAAGCAAAATCAGTAGTTTTATATTCTTCCTGTTTGTTGCAGCAATGCTAATTCCGTTCCAATCGGTGATGATTCCGTTGGTTACGATATTTGGTAAATTAGAAATGTTGAACAGCGCCGGCATTATCTTTATGTACCTCGGATTTGGCGCAAGTTTATCGATCTTCTTATATCATGGTACATTAAATGGGATTCCAAAATCTTTGGATGAAGCGGCAACCATTGACGGGGCAAACCGATTCCAAATCTTTTGGCATATCATCTTCCCGATGTTAAAACCGATTACGGTCACCGTTGCGATTTTAAATACGATCTGGATTTGGAATGACTACCTATTGCCGTCCCTGGTTATTAACCAAGAAGGAATGGAGACGATTCCGCTCAAGATGTTCTTCTTCTTTGGAGAGTATACGAAGCAGTGGCATCTGGCCCTTGCTGGACTTACCATTGCGATTATTCCAGTCATCATCGCTTATTTCTTTGCCCAGCGTGAAATTATTAAAGGGATTTCCGAAGGTGCAGTTAAATAACAAATTTACTATATAATAGAAGCAAACTTTATTGGCTTAGGGGGAAGCAATGTGGTAACGATTAAGGATGTAGCAAAGGCAGCTAATGTGGCGCCCTCAACGGTTTCTCGGGTGATTGCCAACAATCCGAGAATCAGTGAGAAGACTAAGAGGCGTGTGAAAGAGGTCATGGAGGATTTAGGATACTATCCTAATTTACAAGCAAGAAGTCTGGCCGCCAAAAGCACTCAAACGATCGGTGTCATTATGCCGAACTCAGCCTATCATGCTTTCCGCAACCCGTTCTTCCCTGAAGTCTTACGAGGAATCAGTATGAATGCCCATGACAGCAGATACGGGATTTACCTTTCCACGGGTTCAACGGAGGAGGAGATTCACGAGGAAGTGCTGTCGATGGTAAATGGGAGACGTGTCGATGGGATTGTCATGTTATATTCACGGGTCAATGACCGCACCATGCAGTACCTTGCGGAAATAGACTTCCCATTTACCGTAGTAGGCCGGCCAAGCACATATGAAGAAAGAATTACGTATGTTGACAACGATAATATTTTTATTACCAACCAGGTGACAAAATATTTGATTGACCTTGGTCATAAAAATATTGCCTTCGTGGGCGGGAATTTGGAATTTGTTGTCGCCCATGACCGTTTAAACGGTTATCGGATGGCTTTAACAGAAGCGGGTCTTCCCGTAAATGAAGCTTATTTGGTTCATGAAAGCTTTGTTAATGATAATGGACGGGATGCCATCCAATCTTTGATCAATTTGGAAGTGCCGCCAACTGCATTTGTCACCCAGGACGATTTAATGGCGTATGAAATCATCAGCCACTTGGATGCTTTGAACATTAGAGTTCCAGAGGATATTTCGATTGTCAGCTTTAATAACCTTTCATTATCGGAGCATTCGAAGCCTCCATTAACATCAGTGGATATCGGTACCTTTCAACTAGGCCAGGTGGCAACGCAATGTTTAATTGAAAAAATTGAGCATCTTGACACCCTGCCAAAACGAATTACGATCCCGACGAAGCTGATTGAACGAAAATCATGCGCCCCAAAAAGGTAAGTACTAACAATGGACTAACAAATAGAAAGTCAGTGAGGAAGATATGAGTAAATTATGGTGGAAAGAAGCGGTGGCCTATCAAATATACCCACGCAGCTTTATGGACTCGAATGGAGACGGGATTGGCGATATCCAGGGGATCATCACGAAGCTTGATTACCTTAAGGATTTAGGAATCGACGTCATCTGGGTCTGCCCAATGTTCGAGTCGCCGAATGATGATAACGGGTACGATATCAGCAATTATCAGGAAATCATGAAAGAGTTTGGAACGATGGCGGATTTTGATTTTCTTTTACAAGAAACCCACCGCCGAGGGATGAAGCTAATCCTTGATTTAGTCATCAACCACACGAGCGATGAACACCCATGGTTTGTTGAATCCCGCTCATCTAAGGACCATCCGAAGCGCGACTGGTATATTTGGCGCGACGGTAAGGGCGGAAAGGAACCTAATAACTGGGAAAGCATTTTTTCTGGGCCAGCATGGGAATATGATGAATCAACTGACCAATATTACATGCATCTTTTCTCAAAAAAACAGCCTGACCTTAATTGGGAAAACGAAGAAGTCCGCCAAGCCCTCTATCAAACAGTGAATTGGTGGCTTGATAAAGGGATTGACGGCTTCCGTGTTGATGCCATCAGCCATATCAAAAAGGAAACTGGCCTCCCAGACATGCCGAATCCAAAGGGGCTTCCCTTTGTTCCATGCTTTGAAAAAATGATGAATGTGACCGGGATACACGATTTTCTTCAGGAATTAAAGGAAGAGACGTTCTCCAAGTATGACATTATGACGGTTGGTGAAGCAAATGGTGTCACCGCCGATGATGAAGAGGACGTTGAGCTTTGGGTCGGGGAACAGCAGGGCAAATTCAACATGATTTTTCAATTCGAGCACCTTGCCCTTTGGGATGCTGAGGTAAAAAAAGAATTGGATATAGTAGAATTTAAGGATGTCCTATCGCGCTGGCAGAAAGGGCTGGAAGGGAACGGCTGGAATGCCCTTTTTATTGAAAATCACGACAAGGCCCGCGTAGTCTCCACCTGGGGAAATGATAAGGAATACTGGCGGGAAAGCGCCACTGCCTTTGCTGCGATTTATTTTTTGATGCAGGGGACGCCATTTATTTATCAAGGGCAGGAAATCGGCATGACCAACGTCCGCTTTGATTCCATTGAGGATTATGATGATGTGTCGGCAAAAAATATGTACCGCTTGAAACGAGCGGATGGTGTCCCACATGAGGAAATCATGGAGATGATCTGGGCGAGCGGCCGCGATAATTCCCGGACGCCGATGCAGTGGTCAAATGAAGGGAATGCTGGGTTTACCAGGGGAATCCCATGGTTAAAGGTCAACCCAAACTATCGCCAAATCAATGTCGAAGCACAGGAACAAGACCCAGATTCCGTCCTGAATTTCTACAAAAAACTGATTCGGTTGAAAAAGGCGAATGAAGTGTTTACGTACGGTACGTACGATTTACTATTGCCGGAAGATCCGCAGGGTTTTGCCTACACGAGAACACTTGACGGAGAAAAAGTGCTGGTGATTGCGAATCTTTCAGACCGAAAGGCTGAGGTAAAAGGTGTGAGCTTTGAAAATAGTTCTTTGCTGCTTCATAATTATGAAGTTTCCAAGATGTCAGAGCAGATTTTAAGACCATACGAAACAAGAGTATACCGGCTGAAATAAAGAAAGACGATTCGGGGAAACCGAATCGTCTTTTTGCTAGAGTTGTTACACTGTTACTTTTGGTTTATCAGCTGCATTCTTTTTGCCAATCTTTCTAAGGAAAGGTACTACCCAATAATCTAAGCCAAATCTGCCGGCGTTGTAGCCTGCTGCCAGGATGATGAAGCCAAGGAAGATGTCAGTAGGGTTATGAGATACAGTTCCTGCTAAGAAGAAAGAGAAGTTCATTACGAGACCAAAGAACATGGCAGCTGTTGTTAAGCATCCGAGAAGTAAGCCAAGACCGATTAATGTTTCACCCCAAGGGACGATAAAGTTGAAAAGATCGACATTTGGCAGGGCCACACCTTTTAAGAATTCTACATACCAGCCGTAAACAACGGCGCCATCTGGACCTTTGACCGGATTTGCTGTTACTCCTTTTAGGAATCCTGCTGCATCAAAGCCGCCTGTTAATTTATGAAAACCTGCTGTGAACCAAGAATAACCAAGGTATAAACGGATAACCAGTAGGATGGCAGCGGAAATTTTATTCTCTCTTAAAAATTTGTTAAACATCTTACATTCCCCTTTCAAACATTTATTTGTTTCTCTTTCTAATTTCAATATATAGGATTTTTTTGTAAAAAACATGGATATAGTAATAAGTTCAAAGTTTGTTCGAAATGTTTTGACAGTTCTTTGAACGGTGAAAAATTCAAAGCGTATGCTCGTATTTTTTAATGTTGAAAACACTGCCATTCTTGCCGTGACAACAATTGTAAAGTTAGATGTTTTTTGTTATTTTAAAATTAATGATTTTCGAAACGAAAAAGGGGAAAGAACGTTGATGGGAATGAAATTGGCAAATTTTCGAATAAAGTGGATTATCATCATTTGTTTACTTGTTTTTTCAGAGCTACTTGATTTATTTGTTTCTTTCAATTTTCCATCTATTAAACTATTTCACTTTACAACAATTGCTGTGATTGTATGTGCCATCCCTTTTCTCCTGGTCACTTTTAAGGAAATGGGGAAAAAATCAGTAGAATATGAAAAAAATGAAGAAAAGTTAAAAAATATTTATGATTCCCTAGATGTAGCGATTTGGTCCCATGACCTCAAAACCAATCAGCTTTTCATTACCCAAGGGATTGAAAAATTGTATGGAGTATCGTTAGAAGACTTTTATCATGACCATGCTTTATGGAAAAAGGTCATTTTTTCGGATGATTTACCCATCATATCTGAACGTGAGCAGAAAATAGTACTTGGGGAAACAGTTACAAGTGAGTATCGAATTATCCGGCCCAACGGTGAGGTGCGCTGGATTTATGACAGAGGTTTCCCGACTTTGGATTCAAAAGGAAACTTTGTTTATTTTAGTAGTGTACTATTTGATATTACCGATCGGAAAGAAAGTGAGGACCGCTATCGCAGTTTAGTAGAAATGTCCCCTGACATCATAGCTGTAGTTAGTGAGGAGAAAATTGAATATATTAATGAGGCTGGATGGAGGCTGATGGGCGCAGCCCATCCGGAGGAACTAATTGGCAAGTCACCATTAAATTATGTTCCCAATAATATTATCCGGACAATTCGAAGGAGGGTTGGATCCTATGATAACCCTATTCAGGAAAGAGTAAGTTTCGAATTCCAGGTAAAACGGCTCGATGGTGAAAAAATAGATGTCGAAATGGCTTCAACTCCAATTCTTTTCGAAGGCAGATTTGCTGTGCAAATTGTCGGCAGGGATATTACGGAAAGGAAAAGGGCAGAGCAAACGATTAAAACAATGGCTTATTATGACGCCTTAACTGGCTTGCCAAATCGAAACAGCTTTAAGGCCCACTTAACAGAGGCAGTAACAAATCACCAACACCAAAAACCGGCTGTGTTATTTTTAGACTTGGATCGCTTTAAGATTATTAACGATACGAAAGGCCATTCTATTGGGGATATAATCCTGCAAATGGCAGCAGGCAGACTGCAAGGGGCAGTGCAACAGAATGGGATTGTTTCACGGCAGGGTGGAGATGAATTTATCATTTTACTAGAAAACACCAATAAGGAGCAAGTGACCTATATAGCCGAAAAAATCCTAAATGCCTTTTCCAAGCCCTTCTACGTAAATAATCAGGAATTCTTTGTCTCAACAAGTATAGGAATTAGTCTTTATCCAGAAGATGGCGCGGATGAGGAAAGCTTAATAAAAAATGCCGATACTGCCATGTATAAGGCAAAAGAGCGCGGCAACAACTTTCAATTTTATTCATCCAGCTTAAATGGAATATCCGTCCGAAAGATGGAATTGGAAAATGGTCTGCGTAAAGCATTGGAATTCAATCAACTGATGCTCTATTATCAGCCGCAATGTTCCTTGACAACCGGGGAGATTGTGGGAATGGAGGCGTTAATCCGTTGGGATCACCCTGAACACGGCTTTGTCCCACCATCTGAATTTATTCCGCTTGCTGAGGAGACGGGGCTGATTGTACCAATTGGCAAGTGGGTTCTAAGGGAAGCCTGCAGACAAAGGAAGAATTGGAGCAAAGCGGGAATAGCGGATTTTCCAATCGCTGTTAATGTATCAGTCCGCCAATTCGAAGATGACCATTTTATCGAATATATTGCAGCGGTTTTGGAAGAAATGGATCTCGATGCAGGGCTTCTTGAATTGGAAATCACGGAAAGCATCATGCAGAACCTGCAAAGATCGTCTTACATCCTTCATCAATTGGAAGGGATGGGGGTGCTTTTAGCAATCGACGATTTCGGGACGGGCTATTCCTCGCTTAGTTATTTGAACCGATTACCGATTCAAAAAATTAAAATCGATAAGTCCTTTGTTCAGGAAGTACCTTTCCTTGCAAGCCAAGAAATGCTGGTAAAAACAATTATTGATATGGGGTTAAACCTAAATTATATAGTCATCGCAGAAGGCATTGAAACCGAGCATCAATTGGAGTTTCTGCGGCAAAATGAATGCGCTGTCGGCCAAGGCTATTTATTCACTAAACCATTACCGGCAGACCAGATTGAAAGGTATCTTGAACGCAATAAAAGTGGTATCCGTTTTTAATGGGTACCACTTTTTATTTGGCTAATAAGAAAGTATAAACCTTCTGTCGAAGGCTTTATACTTTCTTAACGCATAAGTGCAACTACGCCTCATGAACCGCCCTTAGGGGCTCGCCAGTCGGCGAGTTTTCTTTAGAAAAATACCACCGGCCGCTGCTCGGAAGGAATTTATATGAAGATGGCGATTAGGGTAATTCATTGCCCCCATTTCATGTTAATAGATAAAGTGCAGCAGTCTGCAGGCTGAGCCTGAGTCGCTGGTGTAGTGAGGATGAAAGCCACACCTGATGGCGTAAACCTTGTGCTAACAGGAATGGTGAGTCCAATCGATTTAATGAGGATGTCAACCTCGGCATGCTTCCCTTGCTGAGCGGCGTTCATGATTTTACGGGCAAATCCGACATCACTAAGCCGATCTAGCAACATGCTGCCCTGCCTCATTAAAACACGGAAAGTCTTGATGGATTGTTCAAATATTTTCGTATCCACTGGCGGGTAGGCCCTTGGCGGAGGAAAGTGTATGGTGTAGGCAGGATAATACGTCATTGGCGGATTTACAGGATGATGAAAAGGGTTGTAATACATCATAACACTCCTTTAATAGCAAAACAGCATAGCAGTATACGGTATGTTTAAGGCAGAAATTTGGTTCCTAGCGGCAGAATCGTGATGCATATCACCGAAATGATTGTCCGTTTTTGTTAAATTGTAAATAGATTTACTGAAAAGACTAAAACCGCTACTATCCACTTGAACATATTACTCATTCTTCTGACATGTACACTTGCATTTGGAGCCTATATTAAACATGAATCGTTTGGTATGGCTTGCGGGTGGCTTGGCTGCCGACAAACATTTTTTCCTTCAAGCACACCTGAGTTGCTGCAAACTCTCCACCGCGGTCTTGCCGGTATTTCCGCAGCTTACATCCTATTTTTGACATACTGGTCTTTTTCAAAAAACTGGGCAGGGAGTCTTCAGAAACGCTTATGATTGGGTACATTAACCGTCCTGCTTCAACTGGTCATTGGTGCGGCCGTTATTGAAAATTCGATTGCCATCTCATGGGCAGTCCTTCATCTTGCTATTGGAACCGCCCTGTTTGCGATTGTCAGCGAGGCAAGGATTTATTTAGGTGGAAGAGCAGTTGTGACGGTTTCCGGCCTTAAAGAGATTAGGCCGCACGGAGACAGGAAAAGTTTTTACTAATTCAATTCAGAAGGCGCTTGAAAAATGACTTTTCAAGCGCCCACGATTTTTTAGAAACTATAAATGCTTTGCTTTTCCGCCATACACCGTTTTCTTATTCCTCCGCGACTGATGAAGGAATTCCTCGAGCGCCCCAGAGCCAAATAACACCCCAAATAAAATAAGGAGGAACCCAAGGATTTGCGCCACGGATATATTTTCTCCGAGAAACGTCACCGCGCCGACTAAGGTAAAGACGGGCTCGAAGTTGATGAAGATGGCTGCTTCCGTTACGCCAACCATGCTTACCGCATAATTGTAAATCATATGACCAATCGCAGTGGCGATTACGGCGGAAGCGAGAAAAATCATCCAAATACCGAAGGACCCGTTAGATAATTCCCTTAACCCGCCTGGCTCCATAACTAAACTTAGAAAAAATAATACAATCGACCCGAAAAGCATCATGTATCCCGTCAATAAGCGGGGGTCCAATGTATCGGAAACTTTCTTTATTAGCACAAAACTATATGCCTGTGTAAGAATCGATAAAAAGATGTACAGATCCCCAAGTGAAATGCTGCTTAGGGACAAACCGCCATGTCCTGCCAAAACAATAAAGGCAACCCCAGTAAAGCCTAAGATGATTCCCAAAACTTTTACTAACGTTACTCTGCTCTTTAAAAAAATAAATGCAAGAATGGCCGACAAGAGCGGTCCCAGCCCTAGAATAAGTCCACCGTTTGAAGCAGTGGTTTTGGCTAAACCAATCGACAAAAAGAAATGGTGACAGACCACGTTGAAAAATCCAGCCGCAGCGATATAACGGAGTTCCTTTCTAGTCGGTATCCGGACCTTCTTTAAAAAGGCAAGAATAGTAAAGACAGATATTGCTGCGCTGAAAATCCGTAATGACGTTATCGTAACGATAGGAAAATGCGAGACAATCACTTTGATGCCGACAACATTAAAACCCCATGCTGCCATCACCATAACGAGTAGAACATACATCTGGAATTTTTGCGCTTTTGCCATATCCCCACTTCTTTCTTTTTCCATAAAATATAATGCCAACATTATACAACAATGGCAGTCATTTTTGTTCAGCTTTTTTTCGGCTAACGAAAGATATTACCTCCCCAAGTAATAAAATTGTGTTATTCTTTTGGTTGGGGGGTGTTTGTAATGTCAGTGAAAAAAATTACAGCTAAAGAGCTTCATGAAAGATTGCAGGCACGAGAAAATGTTATGATTTTAGATGTCCGTGCAAACGAGAAATATAACAAGTTTCACATAGAAGATTCCCATGTAGAAAGCCGCAATATTCCAAAAACGGAAATATTTGAACTTGACGAAAACATGGACAAACAGCTTACCTTACCGAAAGACAGAGAGGTCATCGTTACCTGCACGACCGGGAATTCGGCTGCAAAATGCGCGAATATCTTTGACCGGAAAAATTACCAGGTCACGCTATTGGAAGGCGGCGTTACAGCCTGGAAGGACTTCTTAAAGTCACTTGAAGATTAAAAAAGGGAGAGACCCTTTATGCTGCAAAAATTGAATAAAAAACTAGAGAAAATTATGCCATTTATTACCCCGGTTAGTGTTATAACCGGGGTTATCTTAAGTGCTTATATAAAGGATTTTTCCTTTTTAATCCCGTGGATTTTCGCCTTTATGACCTTTGCCGGAAGCTTAAACTCTAATTTTAAATCGTTGAAAGACGCGATGCTTCACCCTTTTCCGATTTTTATAGCAATGCTGATTCTCCATCTTCTCATGCCGCTGTTTGCATGGGGAGTGGGGCATATCACTTTCCCAAATGATGCCTATACCATTACGGGTTTAATTTTAGGTATGGTAATTCCAACAGGCATTACGAGCTTTGTTTGGGTTTCTATTTATAAAGGAAATATCCCGCTTGTGTTATCGATCATTTTACTCGATACCTTGTTATCTCCGATTATTGTTCCGTATTCTCTCTCGGTTTTTATGGGACAAAAAATTGAAATGGATTATGTCGATATAATGAAAGGTTTATTCGGAATGGTCGTGATCCCATCCATTATCGGCATGCTGTTAAATCAGTGGACAAAAGGAAAAATAAATCAACAATTAGGGGTAAAGCTTGCCCCATTTTCAAAAATCAGTATGGGGTTTGTTGTGATGCTGAATGGAGCGGTTGTTGCTCCCTATCTAAGAAATATTGACCTTAAACTAGTCGGCATCATGGTTACAGTCTTTATTATTGCATTGTGCGGATATTTGCTTTCTTTTTTCCTTGGGAGGATTTTGATCGGCGACCGGGACACGGCCATCACCTTGACTTTTTCTGGAGGAATGAGAAATATCAGTGCCGGGGCTGTCATTAGTGTTACCTATTTCCCGCCGGCGGTAGCGGTGCCAGTTGTCGTCGGGATGCTTTTCCAACAAATATTAGCGTCTTTAAATGGACATTTTATCGCAAAATACTACCAAAAAGGCGAGGAAAAGCAGGATACAGTTGCTGTGTAGAAAGAAGGAATTTCACCATGGAAAATCAAACGAACAAAGATAGCGGGCTGATTGTTGGCATACAGGGGATTCAGTGGGCTGTTTTTATGTTGACGAATGTTATTGCAGTACCGGTTGTTGTCGGAGCAGCCTTTCATATGGCCCCGGCAGAAATCGCGGACTTTATGCAACGCATGCTTTTTGTAACCGGAATTGCTACCCTAATTCAGATTTTTTTCGGCCACCGTCTTCCACTGGTGGAAGGGGCAGCAGGAATGTGGTGGGCCATTTTTATTTTGCTTGGGTCTATGAGTACCCCGGCCAATCAAGGAAATGTGCTTCAGCAATTAGAAATGGGATTAATCATCGCCGGAATATTGTTGGCCATCATCGGATTTTTGCCGATTATTGAAAAAATACGCCTCCTATTTACACCGATAGTTACTGGCGTTTACTTAATTTTACTGGTCAGTCAATTGAGCGGCTCGTTTTTAAAAAGCATGCTAGGCTTCACCGCCACCGGCCATTTAAATGGGAAAATTGCTCTTATTTGTTTTCTTGTTATTTTCATCATTTTATTCATATCATTAAAAGCCAATGGCATTTTAAAAAGTTTAGGGCCGCTAGCTGGGATAATTGTTGGCTGGGCCATGTTTCATTTTTTCGGTTTGATTGATACAAATCAATCCTACGAGCCCTCCAGATGGTTTAGCATTCCGAAGATTTTTGCTTGGGGAACTCCGAAGTTTGATATTGGGATTGCAGTTACCACGCTCCTTACCTCGATTGTCCTTATTTCCAATGTTATCTCCAGCGTTCTGGTAGTTGGAATAGCTTTAGAAAAAAGGATAAAGCCTAATCAGTATCAAAAGGGGATTTTTGGTAATGGGGTGGGTTTAATCTTCTCTGGCCTCTTTTCTGTTGTGGGCGTAATCCCGTTAGCTATTTCCGCTGGATTCATCATGACGACTGGCATAAAAAAATTGTTCCCGCTCATCATAGGGGCTGTTTTAATCACGGTATCTGGATTTTTTCCATATATAGGCGGATTTTTGGCAACCTTGCCATTAGAAGTTGCTTATGCTTCCCTCTTTACCATGTTTACACAGTTGCTTGGGTTTGGTATCCGCGATTTAATGGGGCAGGAGCCGACGGGACGGAACCTGATGGTGATAGGGATTTCCTTAATGACAGGAATCGGCATCATGTTTTTACCGCCAGAAGCCTTTGAAAATATCGCTCCTTGGCTGCGGAACATTGTGTCCAATGGACTGCTCGTAGGCCTCATTTTATGTTTCATATTAGAGCACGTTGTATTTCGAAAAAAGCAAATCGAGCAGACTGCGTAATCCCTTCTATTTATGGAAGGGATTTTTTATTTGCGTTTTTGGGGAAAGTAAAAAGGAAATTTATGTTGACATGAAACCAAAAGGTTTTATATAATCAAAAATGTGAAACCAAATGGTTGTATACTTTTTGAGAAAGCAGGCGAATTATAATGGTAAATACTCTAGAAGATATCAAGAAATCGATCGTCATCGAGGCACCAATTGAAAAGGTTTGGGAGCATGTTTCTACCGCTGAAGCGATTGGAGAATGGTTCATGCCAAACGACTTCAAACCGGAAGTGGGCCATGAATTTCACTTGCAATCTCCGTTCGGTCCATCTCCTTGCAAAGTAACCGAATTCGACCCTCCAAACCGTCTTTCCTTCAAATGGGATACAGAGGGATGGTTTGCATCCTTTATTTTGAAAGATTTAGGTGGGAAAACGGAGTTTACTTTAATTCATGGCGGCTGGAAGCCTGCGGATGAAATCATCGGTAAAGCCGGTCAAAAGTCTGGTGTCATTCGCGAACACATGTCTGGCGGCTGGAATGGCATTATCGAAAAATTAAAAAGGATTGTGGAGGGCTAAGTGTCAGCCTCAGCACAAAAGCATGATGTGTTTCAAGCAATAGCAGACCCCACAAGGAGAGAAGTGCTAAAGCTTCTCTCTGAAAGAGAATTGCCGATTTCGGAAATCACATCACATTTTTCAATCAGCAGGACGGCTATTGCCAAGCATTTGAAAATTCTCTCTGAAGCGGAATTAGTAAGCGGACGAAAGGAAGGACGGGAAAAAATATACCGGCTCCATCCCGAACCTCTATCTGAGCTAAAGCAGTTTTATGACCAATTCTGGAGCAATAGGCTTTCTGTTCTAAAGCATATAGTGGAAACGGGCGGGGAAAACAGCGGCCTGAAATTGATTCCATCAGAGACAGAAAAAAAAGAACCTTAACCGGTTCTTTTTTTTTCGTAAATATTGTGGCTTTAAGATTGCTTCCCAATTTGATAAATTTCCCTTTATCCTTGGGTACCTATTGGTTACCGAACCAGCGGAATTTTGTCGGTTTCGGGCACCCATATCCTTTATTGGTTACCGAACCGGCGGAATTTTGTCGGTTTCGGGCACCCATATCCTTTATTGGTTACCGAACCATCGGAATTTTGTCGGTTTCGGGCACCCATATTCTTTATTGGTTACCGAACCGAGGTATTTCTTTTGGTTTCGGGCACCCATACCCTTTATTGGTTACCGAACCGGCGGAATTTTGTCGGTTTCGGGCACCCATATCCTTTATTGGTTACCGAACCAGCGGAATTTTGTCGGTTTCGGGCACCCATATTCTTTATTGGTTACCAAACCAGCGGAATTTTTGGGGTTTCGGGCACCCATACTCTTTATTGGTTACCCAACTAGCGGATTATTCTTGGCTATGGGCACCAATACAAAGCAATAAGATATTCATTGCTTCTTAAAGCTCGTTTTTTAAATGACAAAGCAACAATCTTATGAAAAGGGTCTTTTTTACACTTGAACAAAGCTAATTTTACCCTGCATCAATAGAAATATGCTGAAACTTGGAAACCTGAAACAAGCCTTTGTCGGTTAGCTTTAATTCAGGTATCACCGGCAGTGTTAAAAAGGAAAGAGTTAAAAATGGGTTGAACTGGCGATTTGCTCTTAACTGGTTTAGTGCACCATGGATATTGTTCAGATTGGCGTAAACCTCTTGATAGGAGCGGTCCGACATCAATCCCGCGATGGAAAGCTTCAATGCTGCAAGGACCTTGCCGTCTTTTATAACCACCATCCCGCCTTGCATCTCCTTAATTGTTTTGGCGGCCATCACCATATCATGATCGTTTGTGCCGGCGATAACAAGATTATGGGAATCATGGGCGATTGTAGTCGCTATGGCACCTGATTTAAGCCCTAGACCATTGACAATTCCCAAACCGATAAAACCAGTCTGGTGATGGCGTTCAATCACGGCCAGTTTTAGCTGGTCTTTATCCAAAGAGCATTGAAAGAAACCGGACTCATTTGTTTCCACCTGTTCAACGATATGGCGTGTCACCAGGCTATTTGGAATGATTTCGATAATGTTCGCCTTGTGGGATTGAACCGGAATTTGAAATTCATCCTCGGAAATTTCAAGGAAATGAACGGTTTGGGTTAATGAGCTTGGTATATCCGGCTGGCTGCTTTCTGGAAAGTGTACAATGGCTCCTTTTTTGACAACAGCTGTCCCGTCCTTATAAACATCGACAATTTTAAAACTTTCAAGATCTTCCATGATGATGAAATCTGCTTTATATCCGGGAGCGATAGCCCCCTTTTCCTCAAGTCCAAAACATTCTGCCGCGTTGATCGTTGCCATTTGAATAGCGGTTATTGGGGAGATACCCGATGCGACCGCCAGCCTAACATTGTGATCAATGCTTCCTTCATGAAGCAGGTCGTCAAGATGTTTATCATCTGTCACGAATAAGCAGCGGCGGGCATTACGCTCATTTACGACGGGGATCAATTGACGTAAATCCTTGGCCACAGTCCCTTCGCGGATCATCACATACATCCCCCGATTGAGACGTTCTTTTGCTTCTACTGCGTTTGTACACTCGTGATCGGTTCGGATGCCGGCAGCCATGTACACATTTATATCATTTGCGGAAAGACCTGCAGCATGGCCATCAATTTTTTTCCCAAAGGCTTTGGAAGCAGCAATCTTTTCGAGCATATCCTTGTCACAGTTAACAACTGCAGGAAAATTCATGACTTCAGCCAATCCTAGAACTTTTGGCTGCTGAAAAAATTGTTTTAAATGTTCGGCTTTTAAAACAGCACCGGAATGTTCGAACTCAGTCGCAGGGACACAGGAAGGGAGCATAAAGTAAAAGTCAAACGGTAGGTTTTCGGAAGCATCAAGCATATATTGGATTCCTTCGGTACCTAGAACGTTGGCAATTTCATGTGGATCTGCGATTACAGTCGTTACACCATGCAGGAGAAGAACTTTGGCAAATTCGGAAGGTGTGACGATGGATGACTCGATATGAACATGACCATCGATGAAGGCTGGAGTTAAATAAGCCCCATTTGCATCAATCACCTGTTTCCCCTCATATGTGCCAATGCCGGCAAAGTAACCATCTGCAATCGCAATGTCCCCTTCAATAATTTCCCCATTAAAAACATCGATAATTTTTGCGCTTTTAATAACTGCATCCGCAGGTTCTTTGCCGGATGCAACCGAAATTCTTCTTGCCAATTGTCGTCTTTCCATGCGCACCATCCCCCCTAAACTCTATATCTGACATATATTCTTTCCATACTAGTATTCTGTAAGTGTACGTAATTATTACAGGGTTTGGATAAGTCCTTCCAAAAATAAAGCGGTTTGCTGAAAATTGAATATAAGCGATTAAAAGCTAGGTTATAACCCCCTAGCTTTTTTATGATACAATTTTCTTAAAAAAGGAGTCGGCCAACATGAATATCATTGACCTGCATTGTGATGCATTACTTAAGCTTTCGGAAGGTAAAGGTAAGCTGCGTTTTGCCGATGCCCCGGAATTAGAGACAAACAAAGCTCGCCTGCAGCAAGGCAAAATCAAAGCTCAGTGCTTTGCAATCTTTATCGAACCGGATATCCCATCCGATCGAAAATTCCAGGCAGCGCTGGAGCAAGTTGATTATTTTTACAAGGAAGTCTTGGGGGAAAATCCCGACATGGTTCATATAAAGAATTGGGCTGATTTTGACCAGCTCAAAATTGGCCAGATTGGTGCGATGCTGACGCTTGAAGGTGTCGACGCGATTGGCAACGACCTTATGAAGTTGCGTACATTGTTCCGATTAGGTGTCCGTTCTGTCGGCCTTACCTGGAATAACGCCAATTTGGCGGCTGACGGTGCCGGCGAGCCGCGCGGGGCGGGGCTTACACTATTTGGTAAGGAAATCGTGCAATTAAACAATGAGAATCAAGTCTTGACGGATGTTTCTCATTTGTGCGAAAAAGCATTCTGGGATGTCATGGAACTCGCAGATTACCCGATTGCGAGCCACTCCAATGCCAAATCCCTTTGTAACCACCCGCGCAATTTAACTGATGAGCAAGCTGCGGCAATGTTCCAAAAGGGCGGACTGATCCATGTCGTCTATAATCCGCCATTTATTAATGAATCTGGGGATGCACACATAAGTGACCTCATCAAGCATATTGACCATTTCTGCTCCCTTGGCGGGGTAAAGCAAATTGGCCTAGGGTCAGATTTTGATGGAATCTCCCAATTTATCATTGATTTAGAGAATGCTGCCAAATCGCAAAACCTGATCAATGAACTTTTAAAACATTACAGTGAAGAAGAGGTTAGTGGCTTTGCCTCACAAAACTTCCTTGACCACCGGCCGGGTGCAGTACGATGAAAATTCGCGAAATGGGTATGGCCATTGGAAAGCTTACCACTGGCGAAAAAAACTGCCTAACAGATGTCCCAGGAGTAATGGTTGGGCACGTGACACTAGATTATCCTTTAAACGAAACAGGCACCGACTATGCCTGTACGGGAGTAACCGCCATTTTACCCCATAGCGGAAACATGTTTAAAGAAAAAGTGACGGCGGCAAGCTGTGTCCTGAATGGTTTTGGCAAAACAATCGGACTAGTACAGGTAAATGAATTAGGTGTTCTTGAATCGCCGATTATGTTAACAAACACCTTTGGGGTCTCGGCGGTGACTCAAGGCACGCTTGAATATATGCTAGAGGAAAATCCGGAAATCGGTGATACGACCGGAACCATCAATATTGTGGTTGGGGAATGCAATGACAGCTATTTAAACTCAATTCGTAAGTTTCCAGTTAAACCCAAGCATGCCATTGAAGCGATTAAAAAGGCCTCGAATCAACAAGCTGACGAAGGGGCCGTTGGTGCCGGAAAAGGCATGGTCTGCTTTGGCTACAAAGGCGGAATTGGCTCATCATCCCGAGTAGCAACAGACTATACAGTGGGATGCATGGTACTCAGTAATTTTGGCAGAAAAGAAGATTTCCGCGGCTTCCAATATGAAACAGGAGGCGGACTTTCTGAAACTGCTGACGGTTCCATTATTATCGTTTTGGCGACAGATGCCCCGTTGAGCGATCGGCAGCTAAAACGGGTGGCGAAGCGTTGCGGGATTGGTCTTGGGCGGACTGGTAGTCATTTCAGTCACGGCAGCGGCGATATTGTGATTGCCTTTTCAACCGCTCATAAAATTCCTCATTTTTTAGATGAGACGGCTGAAATACGGACACAGCTTCGCGAAGACCATCCCATTATGAATCAGCTATTTGCCGCAGCAGCTGAAGCGGCGGAGGAAGCGATTCTTAATTCCTTGACCCAGGCCGTAACCACACAGGGAAGGGAAGGCCATGTTGTCGAAGCTATTTGCTTAAGGAAAGAAGGAAATTAAATGTATCTTTCAATAAAAGAAACAGCAGAGTTTTTATCCATCTCAGAAGCTGACGTTAAAAAGTTCATCCAGCAGAAAAAGATCCGCGCTCTTTTTGACGGCAGTGATTACCTAATCAACAAAGAACAATTCAACACCCATTTAAAACAAATGGAAAAATACAAACAGCTTGTAGAAGAAATCTTGAGTGAACCCATACCTGAAGACTTGGACGTAAAGGATGAGGATTAATGGCAAACATTTATTTAAAGCGAGTATATGAGCCTTACGATGAATCGGATGGGTGCCGGATTTTGGTGGATCGGCTCTGGCCGAGGGGGATTTCGAAGGATGCGGCAAGGCTCGATCATTGGTATAAAGAGATCGCGCCAAGCCCAGATCTTAGAAAGTGGTTTTGCCATAAACCGGAGCTGTTTGATGAGTTTCGAAGCCGTTATATTCAAGAACTCCGTACTAATGAGGAAAAACTTCAATTAACTAATCAAATATTCGAGATGGCAGCTTCTCAAAACGTAACGCTTTTATACGGTGCGAAGGACACGGTCTATAACCATGCGGTGGTTTTGTATGAGGAGTTAATGGGAAGAGGGGACATCGGGTGAAAAAAATATTTTTCACAGCACTGCTGTTAGTGTTAGTCCTATCCGGATGTTCTTCAAATGATCAAGCCAATAAACCAGATAAGAAAGACGCGAAAGTGGAATTAACCATTTCTGCTGCCGCAAGTCTGCAAGATTCCTTGAATGATATTAAAGCAAGCTTTGAAAAAGCCCATCCCAATGTACAAATAAATTATAACTTTGGTGCTTCTGGAGCGCTGCAGCAGCAAATTTCCCAAGGAGCGCCTGTAGATTTGTTCTTTTCCGCTGCAGAGGATAAATTCAATTTATTGGTCCAAAAAGGCGACATTGAACAGAAAAAAAGTGTTAATCTTGTGGGAAATGACCTGGTGTTAGTTGTTCCGAAGGATAATAGGAAAAGTATTAATAATTTTAAAGATGTTTCGCGCGCGGAAACCATTTCGGTTGGTACCCCGGAATCGGTGCCTGCCGGAAAATATGCGCAGGAAACATTCGATGCATTGAATATTTGGAATTCCCTTCAAGGTAAAGTAGTCTACGCAAAAGACGTCCGCCAAGTCCTTACCTATGTTGAAACCGGAAATGTGGATGCGGGAGTAGTCTATAAAACCGATGCTTTAACCTCCAATAAGGTTAAAATAGCAGCAACGGCAGAGGACAACACACATACCCCCATCATCTATCCGGTAGGTGTTGTAAAAGAAACGGCACATCCAAAAGAAGCCGAGCTGTTTCTCGAATATCTTCAAAATCAAACATCAATGGACATTTTTAAAAAATACGGATTTAAAAAAATACATTAAGCATGAAAAAGAGCCTGGAAGACCAAGCTCAGATTGTCAAGAAGGTGTATTTTTCTCGGCAATTTTTAATTTTTGTTAGGATCCAAAATTTCGATTTTTATTATTAGATATGGCTATGCTGATAGGTCTGTTGATTTCCACTCCGGGCACTTGCTTTCCGTTGGGGAGGTCCTAGAGCCTCCTCGGCGCTATGGCGCCTGCGGGGTCTCCAGTGACCTCTATATCCCGCAGGAGTCGAGTGCCCTCCGCTCCAATCAACAGGGAGGCAAATCCACTTAATTATAGCAACACACTTTTTTCTTACCCAACTAGTTCGTATTAGGGACATTTCCTTCTCGATTTCTTCGATTTTGTCCTTCATTGGCTTTATGAGGGACATTTACTTCTTGAATCCTTCCATTTTGTCCTTCATCGGCTTTATGAGGGACATTTTCTTCTCGATTTCTTCGTTTTTGTCCTTCATCAGCCTTATGAGGGACATTTCCTTCTTGGAATCCTTTCATTTTGTCCTTCATCAGCTTAATAATGGAGCTGGATAGCGGACATAAACATTGAATTTACAACTTATTTTCATTATTTATTGGAGTTGATGGTCTTTTTGATACACCTGTTGATTGGCGCGGAAGGCAAGAAGACTCCTGCGGGAGTACGGGGCAGGGGAGACCCCGCAGGAGCGAAGCGACGAGGAGGCTCCCCGGCACGCCCTAAGGTGCGCGAAGTGTCTGGAGCGCCAATCAACAGACTTGTTGCACAGCCCTAAATTGAATAATTAAATAAAGGCTATCGAAAGATTCTCGACAGCCTAAGCTTGGAAGACCAAGCACTTTTTTTATTAGATGACATATAAAAACACGCACATAAAATGGGCTAAGCTTCCGAGCATAATGAAGATATGGAAAATTTCATGGAAACCCCAATTTTTAACTTGCAAAAACTTAGGCTTTGCTCCATAAATGACACCGCCAACCGTGTAGAAAACACCGCCAAGTATGAGCAGAAACAAGCCGTTTGGATTGATGCTGCCTGCCAGCGGCGAGAAAACAAAAACCACCATCCATCCCATCACAATATACAACGCGGTTGAAATCCAGCGCGGGCAGTGAAACCAAACCATTTTAAAAACAACGCCGCAGATGGCCACTGCTGCAATAATCGAAAAGAGAACAGCACCTGTTTTTCCATTTAAGCTGATAAAACAGAATGGAGTGTACGTACCGGCAATCAGGATAAAAATCATCGAATGGTCAAGTTTTCTTAAAAAAGCAATCACTTTAGCCCGCGCAATTACCATATGGTAGGTTGCCGAGGCTGAATAAAGAAGAATCATGCTGATACCAAAAATGATGACAGCGGCAATGGCAAGGGGCGAATGGGAAGTCAGTGAGGCTTTGATCACCATCGCCAACAATCCGACAAAAGACAGAATCGCTCCCGTCAAATGAGTGAGTCCGTTAATGGGCTCCCGAATATACGCATTCATTATGTAACACTCCTATTCCACCACGTAGTTTTAATAACTATATATAATGATACAAGTATATCAGAATCTAGTCAATGACTATATCTTCAGGTATAATAAAAAATATTATGAAGTGAACGGGGTTAACATTAATGGAAAAAATCAATCAAATCATTGAAGAACTTGATTTGGAAGCGAATTTGCCGTTGGATGAGATTCCAAAGATAGATTTATATATGGACCAGGTCATCCAGCTTTTTGAAAATAAATTTGCGGAATCGAAGCGGAACGATGAGGAAAAAATTCTTACGAAAACAATGATTAACAATTACGCCAAAGGAAAGCTTATTTTTCCTATTAAAAATAAAAAATACTCCAAAGAGCATCTCATCCTTATTAGTTTAATCTATCAACTGAAAGGTGCACTATCAATTAACGATATCAAAACGACTCTTGATGGGCTTAATAAAAGAATTATGAAGGAAGATATCGATTTAGACTCTTTCTATAACAGTTATCTAAATTTGACTGCCCAAAATGTCTCCGATTTCAAAGAAGAAATGACTAGAAGAGGGTTGGAGGTAAAGGAAGAAATCGCTGAAGGGCAGGAGGATACGTCGCCCTATCTGGAACGGGTCCTGATGATTTCGTCCCTTGTCCATATGAGTAACTTATATCGAAAAGCGGCTGAGAAGCTCGTTGATGGCATCGTGATTGATAAAGAAGGAAAGCGCCAGAGATCATAACGGTCTCTGTTTTTTTTGTATACCTATTTGGTGAAAATTTCTTCCGTTTTTACTTTTAAAAAAGAAAATAATTTACGAAACTTTTTGATTATGCTATATTTTGTTTGAAAGCGTTTAACACTAAGAATCCAATTTATGAAGGAGCCGAGAAAGATGATTGCCGATCACATTAGTAACTCTGAGTTATATAAAGGGATAAACGAAAGAGTGAATCGTGCCATTCATTATATTCAAACACACGATTTTTCAAGTCTTCAAACAGGCATGCATGAAGTTTATGGGGAAGAACTTTTTTTCAATTTAATAGAATATGACACGAAAGAAGCCGAGGAACGGTTCTGGGAATCCCATAAAAAATATATCGACCTTCACTATATACTTGAGGGAAAAGAGTTTGTCGCTTATGAGCTATTTGAAAGAATGTCGGTAAAACAGGACTACGATGAACAGGACGATTTTTTCCTGCTGGAAGGAAAAGTACAGTCTAAAGTGAAGCTAGAACAGGGCAATTTCATGCTCCTATATCCGAAAGATGTTCATATGACGGGTATCAAAGTAGACGGAGCGGAAAGGGTCAGAAAAGTAGTTTTTAAAATTCTTATTTAGGATGTGCGGAACAGATGATTAAAGAGCTTATGACAACGGATGTTTTGGTCGTTGGCAGCGGGATTGCCGGGCTTAAGGTAAGCATGGAACTAGCCAAAGCCGGACAAAGCATCATCATGTCGACAAAAACACAGCTTTGTTCCGGATCAAGTTTTTTTCCCTTAAAGGCTTCTTTAGGGACACAAGTGACAAAAAACGATGAAGATAAGGGTGTGTTTTTGGAGGATATTGATGCCGTCAGCCATCATATGCAAGACCGGGAGATGGCAAGAATCTATATTGATGAGATTCGGGACAGGGTCGAGGAGTTTCCCGAAATCGGAATTGAGCCTTATAAGCTTTCTGATGACCGAAAGGCCTGTTTTGCCAACCATGGCAGAACTATTTATATGCTGAAGGATTGGAATAAAATCAGGGAAAATGTTACTGAAATCATCGATCATTACCCTAATATTACCCTCATGGAGAGAACTGCAGTCATTTCCTTGGTAAAGCAGGATGGTAGAGTGGCTGGGGCGATTCTGTTGAACCGGGATAATGACTTTATCATGATTAATTGTAAAGCCGTTGTCCTTGCTTCCGGGGGATTTGGGAATATCTATAAGCATAATTTGAACCCAAATGATGTTGATGGCTCGGGCCATATTCTGGCGCTTGAAGCAGGCGCGAGTCTGGTTAATATGGAGTTTATTCAATTTATCCCGGGCTTTACCTCACCAAAATACAAGACATTATGGGGCGAACACACGTTAAATTATTGCAAGGATTTTGTGGATGAGGACGGGAACAGCATTTTAGATAGTGTGCTCCCGGAAGGTCTTTCCAAGCAAGAATGCCTTATAATCCGCAGTACCCATGGTCCGTTTACAAACTCCCTGCCATCCAAATATTTTGATATTGCGATGATGAAAGAAATTTTCAGAACGAAAAGTGAAGATGGTTTTGAGTTACTTTACGATCCGGAAATTTACAAGAATAAAAGTGATTTCTATACGATCTATTTAAATTGGCTGGAAGAACGCGGCATAAACCTAATCAAGGATAAGATGAAGATTGCTCCGTTTGCCCATGCCAGCAACGGGGGCGTCAAAATTGACAGCTATGGCAGGACAGGCGTACCCGGGCTATATGCAATAGGAGAGCTGGCCGGCGGGATTGAGGGTGCCAACCGTTTGGGGGGGAATTCTACCGGAGCTTGCATGGTGTTCGGAAAACGCGCTGCCCAAAATTGCCTTGAATATGCAGAAAGCATCGAGCGGCTAGAAATCAATCCACATCAGGTGACAACGCAGTTGACACAGGAGATTCATGCCTTTTCAGCAGATACCCAAAATACAATGACTCCACATGATGTAATGGACGCAGTCAGAGAAATCATGTGGTTCCAGGGTAACGTCATTCGCAATGAAAAAAATCTCCAAACGGCCTTGAATGAAATTAAGGAATTGAAAGCTTCTTTTAATATGGGGATTTTTACAAATACTATAAAAGAGCGAAAAAGTGCCTTTAAAGCACGAAACTTCCTGATTCTTTCCGACCTGCTTCTAAAGGCAATGCTCCAAAGAAAGGAAAGCAGGGGCGCTCATTATCGCGAGGACTATCCGTTTGAGGATGAAGCCTATAGCAAAAGGTTAGTAATATCACGAATAGATAATGATATTAAGCTGGACTTTGAAGCAGATAGGATGTCTGTTTAGTTCGAGAAAAAAGTGGAGATTTTTTTCAAAAAAATAAAATGTGAAGAAAATTATTTACACACAAGAAATTTTATGATATATTTTGACTGTAAACGCTAACATTACTTTCACTCAGGTGGGGATATACATGAATTTAGAAAAGTTTAAAGGGATCATTCCTGCATTTTATGCCTGTTATGATGATGCAGGTGAAGTATCGGAAATGAGAACAAAAGACCTCTGCAACTATCTTTATGAAAAAGGGGTAAAGGGGCTTTATGTCGGCGGGAGCTCAGGAGAATGCATTTACCAAAATCTTGAGGAAAGAAAAGCAACCTTAAAATATGTTGCCGAAGCGGTCAAAGGGAAGCTGACATTAATCGCACATGTCGGCGCACCATCAACGCGGGAAAGCGTCGCCTTGGCTAAATACGCAGAAGAGCTTGGCTATGATGCACTTTCTGCCATTCCGCCAATCTATTTTAAACTTCCAGACAGCTCTGTTATTAAGTATTGGACAGAAATCATGGAATCTACTAAACTGCCGTTTATTATCTACAACATTCCGCAAACAACAGGATACAATCTTTCGCTGCAGGCCTTTAAGAAATTGATTGAAAATAAAAAGGTAATCGGCGTAAAGAATTCATCAATGCCGGTAATGGATATCGAACGCTTTAAGGCAGCAGCAGGAGAAGATTTCATCGTCTTTAATGGTCCTGATGAACAGTATGTTTCTGGCAGAGTAATTGGCGCTGACAGTGGAATCGGCGGTACGTATGCGGCAATGCCTGAACTGCTTTTAAAAGCGGAAGAGTTCGTGTCATCAGGGAATTTTGAACAAGCGAAAAATATTCAACGGGATATTAACGATATCATTATTGCTTTATGTTCTCTAAATGGCCATATGTACTCTACGATTAAGGAACTTCTAAAATTACGAGGGGTCAATGTTGGAAGTGTAAGAGGACCGCTTGAGCCTGTAACCGGCGAGGATTTGAACAAGGTTGAAGAAATCAAGAATATGATTGATCAAGCTATCCTTAAATACGGCAGGTAGAAGGATGAAAAGAAGAATAGTGTGCTTTGGAGATTCCAACACATGGGGCTATGATGCCAAAACATTGGGAAGATTCCCGGAAGGTATCAGGTGGACCAGCATTCTGGCAGACCTTTTGGGGGAAGAGTTTCAAGTGGTCGAAGAAGGACTATCAGGCAGGACATCTGTAGTGGATGACCCCCTATTTGAAGGGCTAAATGGATACGATTATATTCATCCATGTTTGATGAGTCATTCTCCGCTAGAGCTAGTAATCATAATGCTTGGGACAAATGATACGAAAGAGAGGTTCCATTTAACCTCTTATAACATTGCCCAAGGCATAGCAAGACTCTCACAAAAGGCAAAAAGCTCACCAGCTGGCGTCAAGGGGGATTTCCCTGAAGTATTAGTAATTGCACCGCCGCCAATTGGGATAGAGTACTACGAAACAGAAGTAGGAAAATCCATGGGAAAAGACTGTGACATCAAATCAACGGAACTTTCTGCCCATTTGGAAGAATTGATGTGGATTCAGAAAACTGAATTTCTTGATACTAAAGGAATCGTTCCTATGAATCACATTGATTATATGCATCTCGATGAGGAAGGACACAGGCTTCTTGCAGAGCTTGTCTTCAATAAATTACAAACTTTTGTATAAAAGGGGAGAAACATATGTTCAAGAAGCGTTTTCTTGCAACTGCTTTATCAGGTGTACTGGCCCTATCAGCATTAGCTGGTTGTTCGGACAAAGAATCAAGCAAACCGGCCGGAGGATCCAAAGACAAAAAGACCGTAGAATTATCCCTGATGTTAACACCGCAATGGAAGGGTGTTATGGATGCAACTGAACAAGGGGCTGATTACGACAGCTTCTTCAAGTATGCAGCAGATAAATTTTCAAAGCAATATAAGGACTATGACGTAAAGGTTAAGGTTGAAGTCGTTGCCAGTGAACAACGGGACGAACTGTTAAACGTTAAGTTAAACGGCGGCACCCCGCCAGATATCTTCTTTGAAAATACGTTTGCTATGGGTGACTACGCTCATCGCGGTGCATTAGTACCATTAAATGATATTGTCGATGATGCAGCAAAGAAAGATATTGATCAGAACTACTGGGATACTGTTACATTTGGAAAAGATATTTACTTCTATCCATTCTCCCATATGCCAGGGACATTTGCTTACAACGCTGATATGTTAAAGGCAGCCGGACTTGAAAAATATATCGGCGGCGAGAATGAAATTAAAACGTGGACTTTAGAAGAATATGAAACAATTTTAAATTCCCTTAAGAAGGACTTGCCAAAAGATAAATATCCAAATGCCTATCCAATGGGATTATATGCTCTTAACAACCAAGCGGATACTTGGAACCTAGCGTATCTAAGAATGTTTGGCAATCAGTTCTTTGATAAAAAGGGAAATATCGTGCTGGATGATGCTAAAGGTGTGAAAGCTGCAGAATGGTTAAAGAAAACCTATGATGCTGGTTTAACCAACCCTGGTGCCGAATCAGTTTCTTCTAACGACGTCCTAGCTATGTTTAAGAACCAAAAGATTGCTATTGCCTTCACTAACTCAGTACTATTTAACAACACAAAAGCTGAAATGGAACAAGGCAAGGCTCCTAAGTTCGATATCAGACTTGCAAACATTCCTTCTGAAAGCGGCGACCCATTAACATTTACTTATGTATCAGGTGCTGCCGTATTTAACACACAAGATGAAACTAGAATTAAAGTAAGTAAGGATTTTGTAAAATTCTTCTCAACTGATCCTGAGCTAGTAAAAGCATCTAAAAATGGTGTTCCTGTTAGAACTTCAGTGGCAAATGAGTTCAAATCACAAAATCCATTATTCGCAGCATATGACAAAAACGCTCAGTATTTATTCAACTTTACAGGAAGCGTTCCAGGTTACAGCCAGTTAAGACAGGTATTATTCCCTGAACTTCAAGCCCTCTATACTGGTCAAAAATCACCTGAACAGGCAATCAAAGATTATCAGAAGAATGGTAATCAAGTAATTAAGGATGCAAAAGAAAACTCGGTGATTAAATAACCTTCAGCGTTATAAATAAAAGCTTAAGCCCCGATATTGGGGCTTAAGTTTTAGAAAGGTTGAGGCTTCTTATGAATTTCAACAAGCATGCTTTAAAAGAGAATTTGACGGGATACCTGTTTATTGCTCCACAGCTTATACTCTTCTTGGTATTTCTCGTTTACCCAATTATTGAAGGAATTCGCTTAAGCTTATATCGGATTAACTATACGAATGAAGTTTTTGTTGGTTTTGAAAACTATCAAAAGTTATTTCTGAATCCGGTCTTTGTAAAATCAACTATAAATACTGTCGTATTTGTTATTTTTATCGTTGCTTTAACTGTTATTTTTGCCCTATTCGTTTCTGCGGCTGTTTTTGATAAAAATGCGAAATATGTTTCTTTTATTAGAGGAAGCTATTACATCCCTGTAATGGTTTCAATGGTCGTCATGAGTATGGTTTGGAGCTTCTTACTAAATCCAGCTAACGGTCTCATTCCTTATATTGCAAAACAGATGGAAATGTCATCAATCAATTTCTTGGGCAACCCTAAAACCGTATTGCCGGTCATCATTTTTGTAACCTTTGCAACTAACGTTGGTCAAGCGATCATACTTTATATAGCGTCGATGATTGGAGTTCCAAAGGATTTATTCGAGGCGGCAGAGGTTGACGGTGCCAGCCGTACGACAATCATCTTTAAGATCCTAATTCCAATGGTCAAGCCAACTACCATCTACATTATTATCATGAATATAATTGCCGTATTAAAAATATTCGTTGTCATCCAACTCTTAACGGGCGGCGGACCAAATAATGCTTCTACTACGCTGATGTATTTCTTATATAATAACGCGTTTAAGTTCAATCAACTTGGAATTGCTTCCGCTGTTGGTGTCATTATGTTCTTAATTACATTAGTGTTGTCGATTCCACAATTAAGAGCAATGTTTAAGAAGGATTGAGGTGACTGAGTATGTTGAAAAATAAAAATAAAAGAAAAAGAGAAACCGTTGACGTAGTTGCAAACGTGATTATTCTTTTCTTCGCAATCCTAAATCTATTTCCGCTTTACTGGTTATTTACCAGTTCTTTAAAAAATAGTTCAGATGTAATCAAAATGCCGCCAGATTGGTTTCCAAAAACCATATCCTTCAACAATTATGTGGATGTGTTCCAAAATCAGCCGGCATTAAGATGGACATTTAATAGTATTTTTGTATCACTTATTTCAACCATTGCGGTTATCGTAGTCAGTTCCCTGGCAGCCTATGCTTTTTCAAAGCTGCAATTTAAAGGAAAAAATGTTATTTACATTATCTTTATTTCAAGCTTAATGATTCCAAAAGAGGTTATGATTGTTCCTTTGTTCAGAATTATTCAAGACTTAGGTATGGTCAATTCGCTAAATGGCATGATTTGGCCGAACGTGGCAACTGCTTTTGGTGTATTCCTGTTAAAGGGATTCTTTGATTCGATACCTGACTCATTACGCGAAGCAGCCAGAATTGACGGTGCTGGTGAATTATATACCTTCTACAAAATTATTCTGCCAATTGTAAAACCGGGTATTGGAGCATTATTTATTCTAAATTTTGTTCAGGTATGGAACGATTACCTATGGCAGCTGGTGGTTGGCCAGAGTGAAGAATCGAAAACATTAATGGTTGGTATTGCTTCATTAATGCAGGACCTAAATCCAAACTTTGCTTACAAGATGGCGGGAGCTACCGTGGCTGCAGTTCCAATGCTATTAATCTTTATTTTCTTCCAAAAATACTTTACCAAAGGCTTAGCAATTGGGGCAGAAAAGGGATAAAATTCAACTTGGAGATGCTTTTAAATGGATAATAAGGATAAAATTTTTGAACAAGTTAAAGGTAAATTAATCGTTTCGTGTCAAGCTCTTCCGGAGGAGCCGCTGCACAGTCCATACATTATGGGGAGAATGGCGTATGCAGCCAAGCTAGGTGGAGCGTGCGGCATCCGCGCTAATAGTGTAGAGGATATTAAGGAAATTAAAAAAACAGTTGATTTGCCGATCATAGGAATTATTAAACGGGACTACGAAGGGTCTGATGTATTTATCACACCCACAATGGAGGAAATTGACCTTCTTTACCGGGAAGGTGTGGACATCATTGCTTTAGATGCAACAAAAAGAGTCAGACCTGATGGCATGACCATTGAAGAGGTATTTCCTAAAATAAGAGAAAAATATAAAGATCAACTCTTTATGGCGGATTGTTCTACTTATGAGGAAGGTATGACAGCCTATAAATTAGGTTTCGATTGTGTTGGTACCACCTTAAGCGGGTATACAGAATATACAAAAGGAACGAGCCTGCCGGATACGGATTTAATAGAGAACTTAGTTCGTGAACTGCCCATTCCGGTAATTGCTGAGGGGGGTATCTGGACACCTGAGCAATTAAAAACTGTTTTTGAGCTTGGTATTCATACCGCGGTAGTTGGAACTGCTATCACAAGACCGATGGAAATTACCAAAAGATTTGTTCACGTTATTCAATAATGGAGAAAATTTTTTCCAACATTAATCCCCCGAGTTTCTCGCGGGATTAATGTCTTCTTAGGTAGATATTGACGGGGAGTGGGAATTGTGGAAATATTAGCTGTCGATATTGGAGGGACATCCATCAAGTTAGGCCTCTCCGACGAAAAAGGTAATATAAAGGTATTTAGAGAATATGATTCGGAAGGTAAAAAGGGCGGGCCATATTTAGTTGAAAAACTGATTCAGATTATTTCAGAATTTGCCGGTTTTGATGCTATTGGCATCAGCACGGCAGGGCAGGTTAACAGTGAAGAAGGGTACATTATTTTTGCCAATGATAATATTCCGAATTATACAGGTACACATTTAAAAAAGATTTTTGAGGAAAAATTTAAAGTTCCCGTTAAAGTAGAAAATGATGTAAATTCGGCAGCATTAGGTGAAAAATATTTTGGTGCCGGCCGAGGGTTTAATGATTTCCTTTGCTTGACATATGGAACAGGAATTGGCGGTGCCATTATAGCTGATTCCAAGGTTTACAAGGGTCATAAAGGAATTGCAGCTGAATTCGGCCATATTATTACCCATCCTGGAGGAAATCATTGCAATTGCGGTGGAAGAGGATGTTATGAAACATATGCTTCTACTACTGCGTTAGTAAGAATGGCATCTGGGATTGACCAAGAATGTGTAAATGGTAAGATTATTTTTGATAAAATAAACCATGGTGAACAACGGTTGTTGAAGATAGTCGAATCTTGGGCTCATGAAGCTGGACTTGGCTTGGCTTCATTAATCCATATATTCAACCCTCCTGCCATTATTATCGGCGGCGGCGTCATGGAGCAGGAATTTTTAGTTGAAATGGTTTCTGGTAAAGTAAAAGAGTTGATTATGGAAAGCTTTTCTGATGTGAAAATCATCAAGGCTTCTTTGGGAAATAAAGCGGGCATGCTGGGTGCCGTTTCACTTCATTTAACAAGCGGGAAATAGAAGGGGTGCTTTATGACAACGGTAGATATCTTTTCACTTATACGGTCAAGATATAATTCATTTACAAATACTGAAAAAAAGGTGGCGGATTACGTCCTTGAAAATATTAAGGATGTCATCTATATGTCGATTACCGACTTGGCTGACGCCTGCGATGTAGGCGAATCAAGCGTTTTTCGGTTTTGCAAAACTATGAATCTTAAAGGGTATCAAGAATTTAAGATTGCATTAGCCCATAGCATTTCACAAGGAGAAGAAACGCCTCAGATATCAGGTCAAATTACGATGCAGGATACGATTGGGGAACTTGCCTCCAAGATTTTGACAACGAATGTAAGTGCTCTTACAGACACGTTTAACCTAATTAATGAGGGCGATATTTCAACAGCGATAGACTACATCATAGCTGCAGATAGAGTTCACTTTTTTGGAGTTGGTGCCTCATTAATGACTGCTATGGAAGCTAAGAACAAGTTTATGAGGGTTACCAATAAAACAGAATGTTCCATTGATACTCACCTGCAAATAATGTCGGCTGCTTTGATGACGGATAAAGATGTCGCTGTTCTGATCTCTTACTCCGGTTCAACAAAGGACACGATTGAAGTGGCAAGGGTGGTAAAAGAAAGAGGAGCAAAGATTATTGCGATAACTCGTTTTGCAAAGTCCCCTTTAACGAGTTATGCGGATATTACCCTGCTTTGCGGAGCAAATGAAGGACCCCTTCAAGGCGGCAGCCTTTCGGCCAAGCTTTCTCAGCTTTACTTGCTGGATTTGCTCTATGCTGAATATTTCAAAAGAACCCACAAAGAATCGACTGTTAATAAAGACAGTACAGCTAAAGCTGTCATTGAGAAAATGCTTTAATAGGGAGGCCTTCAAAAACCATAAAGTGATGAAGCACTTATGTTTTTTGGGAGGCCTTTTATTATGTTTGCGGCTTGAGTTCTTTAATATTATGCAGATTTACGTCTTGAATGCTGGCTCCTATTTGAACTGCTTTTACAGTGGAATCCTGAATGACGACATCCCGAATCTGGACTCCATCGGCCCGGTTATCTCCCCCAAACACTTTTATTCCGGCACCTGCAGTTTTAAAATTTTTAAATGAAACATTGTTTAGGGCAACATTTCTTGCCCGATATTGAATGGCAACGATTGGATTTCCTTTATAGTCATAGCCGGGATCGCCAATAAAAGTTACATAATTCAGCACCACATTCTTATAGGCGGAAACCACTAAGCCACGCGGCGTGGATTCTTTATACAAATCTGTAAAAATAGGTGCGATGCTAGCCAGGTTTATCGCGAGAATATTATAGGCAGACTGCGACTCCATGTCCGTGCTTTTGTGATGGCCGATATGCCGGAAGTTAAAGGACCGGTTATCGTTCAGGGAAATGTGCCCGACGATTTGCACGTTGGATGCCGCCGAAGAATTTTGATGCGCCTTGATTTCCACTCCTCCAAAGCACCTGGCCGTGGAATTATTGACGAGGAGGACATTCCTCGACCCATCATCCACCTCAATCCCATTCGAGTTTGAAAATCCTATCTGGTGGGCGCGACCGCTCGGATCGCACATATGTGAATTTGAAATCCAAATATAATCACTATGGTGGGTGGTGATTCCGTCATCACCAAAGCCATGCCCGTTTAAATTATCTAGCCAGACATACTTGCTGCCTCCGCGGGCCCGAAAGCCATCTCCAGCATAATTGTACAGGGTGGAAGTAATATCAAAGCAATGGAGTCCAGGATTAATGGCTTCTACGTCCTTTACCCACCCATAGGTTACATTTGCATAGGTTAGGCAGCTAGAATGGTTCCCCCATGTACTTGTTTTGGCAGTATCCCCAAGTCTTTCGACATTCCAGTCCAGGCTAAGGCCTTGTACGAAGATATGGTGATTTCCTCGCCAATGGTTTGTATTGGTTACAAGCCTCATCCCTTTTGGTGCAGAGTCGTGCAACCGGATGGTCGTAACCCCTTTACCTGCCCCAATAAGGCATGTCCATGATGGGATGCGAATTCCTTTTGTTATGTTGTATACGCCTGGCGGGACGATGACTTTTACTCGGCCATTTCCAATTGCCTTTTTAAAAGCTGAAGTATTATCAGTGAATCCGTCTCCAACTGCCCCGAAATCTTCAACATTGACTTCCAACTTTATGCACCCCATCAGCTTAGTAAATTCCTGATCCAAACTATCCTTCCAGTTAGGAATGACATTCCCTTCTGAATCAACAGAAAGTCTTGTTGGTTCCAAGCGTGCTGATGGTTTTGCTAGAAGCCGAAAAAGCCTTTCTATGATTTTTTGCTTAAAAGGAATTGAGGGATTTCTAGGCTTGAAGGCGCTATTTTTTTTATAAAACGGCTGAAAAAGCTGTTCTGTTTCATTAAGGACCTTTTTAATGTCTAAGCGTCTTCCTGAAATTTGGGCAAGTAGCTCATTATTGCTGCGTGGATCATGAGTTTTCTTTAAATATAACATCGTTGTTCACTCCGAGAATTGATGGCATGATATAAGTATTATAGCCCTTTTCCAAAAAAACCACATTTTGGACTATTATTTTTAAAAAAAGTGAAACCAAACAGGGCCCTGCTGGAATGTCCTAAATAACCAATCCTGCTATTAATAATCCAATAGGGATTATGCTGACAACAAGCATTCTGGCAGTGCTTTTTTGACAATTATTAAATCAAGGGATAATTTCTTTGAAAGGAAAAATACTAACAAGTGTTCGGAGGTGGTTTCGATGGAACAAAAGGATTTTGAAAAAGTTTATGAACAATACAAGCAGCAAGGGGAGCAACAAGCCCAGGCTGAGGCAGGGAAAACTGATCCCGATGGAAGGGAAGAGTTTGTTGCTGTTAAGAAAAACGATGATGGAGACATCATTGCTTTTAAGACAAACACTGGCCGGGAACTGGATTATCTGCAGGCCTTGGATGAAGCAAAGTCAGGAAGAATCGCCCATATTGATGTTTTTCATAAATACGGGAGAGACATTATCCGCAGCGAACCAGATGGTATTAAAGAAAATAATCTGGATAATTTACCGGAGTTTTAATTTTAGAAAAACTGGGCAGTGAAGTTCCTGCGCAGTTTTTTACGTTCTTAAAGTTCGGAATAAACCAGTCACGATATGCGGAAAATCAATATATACTTTAAAAAAGGAGCCATGTTAATGCATTGGTATGAAAAGTTGAATCAATACTTTCCGGTTGAGGAAATGAAGTCGAGGGAACATATGGAAACCCTGCTTCGGGAGCGGCCCAATATATATCATAAGGATGAAGGACCCAATCATGTGTTGATGTATGCTGAATTTGATAATTTTGTCTTTATTGATTATCTGTTTGTTTCAAGCAATGCTCGGGGCCAGGGACTTGGACATAAGCTAATGGAAAAAATGAAGCAAAAAGGGAAGCCAATTATCCTCGAAGTGGAGCCGGTTAATTACAAGGACAGCGATACGGAAAAGAGACTGCGCTATTATAAGCGTGAAGGCTTTGAGCATGCGGAGTCAATTGGGTACGAGCGAAGATCCTTGGCAACAAATGAAGTAAATAAGATGGAAATACTCTATTGGGCGCCGCATCAAGAGTCGGAGGAAATGATTTTTGAAGCTATGAAAAAAACATATAATTTGATTCATACCTATAAGGATGAACATTTTTATGGGGAATCCTATCAGCCGGCTGATGAGGTGTTGACCTTTAATGAAGAACCAGATAGTCAAAATATATTGGATCATCTTTAAGAGTAAGCTTTACTCCTAATGTCTTTCAGAACCGCAATAAAAACAACGAAGTTGCAGAAGCAGCCAAATAAAGAAATGAGCCTGATTTTCAGGCTCATTTCTTTATGTTTATTTATGGGCAAGTTCATATTCATTAATCTTATCTTCATAGGTTAAAGTAACGCCAATTTCGTCCCAACCATTTAGGAGCATTTCCTTTGGGTAAGGAGCGATTTCGAAAGTCAATTCAAAACCATCGTTGTCATAAACCTTTTGTTCTTCAAGGTTTACTGTAAGCGAATAGCCATCAGCTTCTGCTTTTTTCATAATAGTTTGGACTTGCTCTTCAGTTGCAGCGATGGCAAGGATCCCGTTCTTTACACAGTTATTTTTAAAAATATCTGCATAGCTAGGAGCGATGATAACCTTAAAGCCAAAGTCCTGAACTGACCAAGGGGCATGCTCGCGGGAGGAGCCGCAGCCGAAGTTTTCACCGGCAACCAGGATAGAAGCACCCTTATATTGCGGTTGATTTAATTCGAAATTCGGATTTGGATTACCGTCATCGTCAAAACGCCAGTTATAAAATAGGAATTGGCCAAAGCCGCTGCGTTCAATCCGCTTTAAAAATTGCTTCGGAATAATTTGGTCTGTATCAATGTTTGAGCGGTTAATTGGACAGACAAGACCTTGATGTATGCGTAATGGTTCCATTTCTACATAACCTCCTGAGCAGTGAACTTGCGGACATCGACGAAATGGCCAGCAATAGCTGCTGCAGCCGCCATTTCAGGGCTGACAAGATGAGTGCGGGCACCTTTACCTTGACGTCCTTCAAAGTTCCGGTTGGATGTGGAAGCACAGCGCTCACCAGATGGAATGATATCGTCGTTCATTCCGAGACACATACTGCAGCCCGCTTCGCGCCATTCAAAGCCTGCTTCTTTAAAGACTTGATCCAAGCCTTCTTTTTCAGCTGCAAGCTTGACGCTGAAGGAACCTGGAACGACAATCGCAGTAACCGAAGGGTTTACCTTCTTGCCGCGGACGATGTTAGCTGCTTTACGCAGGTCGCTTAGACGTGAATTGGTACAAGAACCAATGAAGACATGGTCGATTGTTACGCTGGAAATCGGCTGGCCAGCTTCAAGACCCATATACTCAAGTGCACGCTGAATTTCGTCTTTATCACTTGGTTTATCTGTGTCATCCGGGCTTGGCACATTTGCTGTTACCGGAATACACATCCCAGGATTCGTTCCCCAAGTTACCTGAGGTTCTACTTCTGAAGCTTCGATTTCAACAACTGTATCGTAAGTGGCGCCTTCGTCTGTTGCAAGGGACTTCCAGTCAGCAGCGGCTTCATCGAAAGCTTCACCTTGCGGAACGTGTCTTCTGCCGCGTAAATATTCAACCGTTGTATCATCTGGGGAGATAAGTCCTGCTCTTGCACCACCCTCAATTGACATGTTGCAGACGGTCATGCGCTCTTCCATGGAAAATCCACGGATGGTTTCCCCGGTATATTCGATGACATAGCCAGTTCCAAATTTGACGCCGAACTTTCCGATAATCGCAAGGATTAAGTCCTTTGCGGTGACGCCTGTCCCAAGCTTGCCATTGACTTTGACGTTCATCGTTTTCGGCGGTGCCTGCCAAAGGGTTTGTGTGGCTAGAACATGCTCGACTTCACTTGTACCGATACCAAAAGCAAGGGCACCGAATGCACCGTGTGTGGAGGTATGGCTGTCGCCGCAGACGATGGTTTTTCCAGGCTGGGTCAAACCTAGTTCAGGACCGATAACATGGACGATTCCATTATCCGGGTGGTGAAGGTCTGCAAGCGTAATACCGAATTCCTCACAGTTTTGCTGTAATGTATCGACTTGTTTTTTGGAAATAGGGTCATTGATTACAAGACGCTGGCGGGTTGGGATGTTATGGTCCATTGTTGCATAAGTAAGGTCAGTGCGGCGAACCTTGCGTCCGGTCATGCGTAAGCCCTCAAATGCCTGAGGAGAGGTAACTTCATGAACGAGATGCAAATCAATATAAAGTAAATCCGGTTTTCCTTCTTCTTGATGGACAACATGCCGTTCCCAAATTTTTTGAATGATATTTTTTGGTGTTTGCATAGCTTCCTTCCTCACTTGAATAGATTTTTTCCTCAAATGGCTGGTAAACAAGGAAAATAGGTAAGAAAAATTCGTATGGTTTTAATAAAACAAATTTTATCAGCGGATTTTTGGAATATATCAGCGAATTTACTCATGATATCGGCGAATTTTAAGATATATCAGCGAATTCTAGGAATATATCGGCGAATTTTAAAATATATCAGCGAATCCACTTTATAGGACAAATACGATACTAAAGCCAACAAATTCGACGTGCCGATTGATAAAGGAACCTTCTTTTTAGAAGAAAACGCCAGGCCCAATCCTGCCACGGCCTGGCGCGCCCAAAGATTTAATAGTAACAGCTTGCGATACACTTAGATGCGTTTAATGTACGGATATAGTCGACGATTAATTTTGTCATTTCTTCGGTGCCCACTTGGCGGCCGTTTGGAATCTGCAAATCAGCAGTATGATAGCCGGCATCGAGTACAGACTGGACAGCATCTTCGATAATTTTGGCTTCGTCCTCCAGTTCGAAGGAATACCTAAGCATCAAGGCAGCGGATAAAATCATCGCAACCGGGTTGGCTAGGCCTTTTCCAGCAATGTCAGGAGCTGAGCCGTGAACCGGTTCATAAAGTCCGACGCCAGATTCATTTAAGCTGGCAGAAGGAAGCATACCCAGGGAGCCTGTTAAAACAGATGCTTCATCGCTTAAGATGTCGCCAAACATGTTCTCAGTGACAACAACATCGAAAGAAGCAGGGTTGGTGATTAGCTTCATTGCTGCAGCATCGACCAATACATGCTCAACAGACACTTCAGGGTACTGTGCTTTTTTCTCCTCGACGATTTCACGCCACATCTTGCTGGATTCAAGTACATTCGCCTTGTCAACCGAAGTAAGCTTGCCGCGGCGCCCTTGAGCTGCTTGGAATGCCTTATCTACGATTCTTTCAATCTCGCGGCGAGTATAAGCTAGAGTATCGACAACCGATTCGCCGTTATCACGCCGTTCACTTGGAGTACCAAAGTAAATACCGCCAGTTAATTCACGGACAATAAGGAGGTCGCTTCCAGAAACAATTTCTTCTTTAAGCGGCGAAGCGTGAAGAAGATTCTTGAAGCCTTTGATTGGCCGTAAGTTGGCATATAAATCAAGGGCCTTTCTGATTCCCAAGAGGCCTCGTTCAGGACGCAGGTGGGAAGGATTGTTATCCCATTTCGGACCGCCGACAGCACCTAAAAGAACGGCATCAGCCTGCTTACAGGCATCAACTGTTGTTTCCGGCAGGGGAGTGCCATATTGGTCAATGGCTGCTCCTCCGATTTCATGGTTTTCAAAGCTAAAAGTATGATTATATTCTTCTGCAATCGCCGTTAATACTTCCTTCGCGGAATGCATAACTTCCTTGCCGATACCATCACCGGGAAGTAAGACAATTCGTTTTTTCACTAGAAGCAACCTCCTTATTATTTTTAAAAATTTAGTTCCTAGTTTATTTCTGTATAATGCAGGGTTCAGTACCATTACCAAAACCTGCATTACAACTGTTTTATAGTGCTGCCGGTTCTTTAACACCGACTTTTTGGTTGAAGAAGACTCGGTTGACCGCGTTGATAAATGCTTTCCCAGATGCTTCAAGAACGTCTTGGGCAGAGCCACGGCCGCTGACATTGACGCCATTTACGGTCAATTTGACATTTGCTTCAGCCAGGGCATCACGTCCTCGGCCGACTGAGCTTAAACTATAATCTGTAAGATGAATCTCTTCTTTAATAAGAGCATCTAACGTGTTAAAAAGTGCTTCTACACTTCCGGAGCCAGTGCGTGCTGTTTCCACTTTTTCACCGTCAGGAGTGGTTAATGCGACAGTAGCTGTAGGCAGGTTAGCTGAAGCATATTGAACCTGGAATGCGACTAACTCATATTTTTTCACATCGAAGCCCGAGGTTTGAATGTCTGTTAGGATCGTGAATAAATCTTCATCCGTTACTTCTTTTTTCTTATCTGTTAAGGACTTAAATGACTGGAATGCTTCATTTAGTTTATCCTGCTCTAATTCAAAGCCCATTTGCTCAATTTTGTCTTTAAAAGCATGACGTCCTGAGTGTTTTCCAAGAACAAGGTCATTGGATCCGACACCAACAAGCTCTGGTGTAATAATTTCATAGGTTAACGTATTTTTTAACACGCCATCCTGATGAATTCCGGATTCATGTGCGAAGGCATTTTTACCGACAACGGCTTTGTTGCCAGGGACCTTCATTCCTGTAAAGCGGCTGACTAAGTCACTGGTGCGCTTGATTTCTTTTAACACAAGATCCGTTGTGTACGGATAGAAGTCCTGACGAATATTTAATGCCACAGCAAATTCTTCTAACGCTGCGTTTCCGGCTCGTTCACCGATTCCATTAATGGTGCCCTCGACCTGAGTAACGCCGTTTTCGATAGCAGCCAATGAGTTGGCAACAGCCATCCCCAAGTCATCATGACAGTGGCAAGATAATGCTACTTTATGGATGTTAGGCACATTTTCGCGGATATAGCGGAACATGCGTCCATATTCGGCTGGTGTGGTATAACCAACGGTGTCAGGAAGATTGATGACGGTAGCGCCGGCATCGATTACCTTCGTAATGATTTGGACAAGAAAATCTAAATCTGAACGTGAAGCGTCTTCTGCTGACCATTCCACCTGCGGGAAGTTTTTCCGTGCGTATTTCACCATATCAACAGCGGTCTGCACGACTTCCTCAGGTTTTTTCATCAGTTTGTACTGCATATGGATAGGGGAGGTTGCAATGAATACATGCAATCTTGGTTCTGCAGCATCTTTTAAAGCATCCCACGCAATGTCAATGTCCGATTTAGTGGCACGGGCCAGACCTGTGACGGAAGAGTTTTTAATCGTTCTGGCGATGGCTCTTACCGCTTCGAAATCTCCTTGAGAGGAAGCCGGGAAGCCGGCCTCCATAATGTTAACGCCAAACCGTTCGAGCTGTCTGGCAATTTCCAATTTTTCAAGTTGGTTTAAATTTACACCAGGGGACTGTTCACCATCGCGTAAGGTTGTATCAAAGATGTTAACGTGAACCATTTACCACCACTTCTTTCTTTTGATTTACTGGCTTTTTAATAAACGGCATTAACGCACGAAGTTCGCGGCCAACCACTTCAATTTGATGGTTATTTTCAGCACGGTTGATTGCATTGAATTGTGGACGGTTAGCTTGGTTTTCCAAGATCCAGCCCTTAGCAAATGCGCCTGTTTGGATATCTTTTAGTACTTCTTTCATACGTGCTTTTGTATCTTCGTTTACAACGCGCGGACCTGATACGAAATCTCCCCATTGAGCAGTGTCAGAGATGGAGTAACGCATGTTCTCAAGTCCTCCTTCATATAGAAGGTCAACGATTAATTTCAATTCATGTAAACATTCGAAGTAAGCAACCTCAGGCTGATAACCTGCTTCAACAAGTGTTTCAAAGCCTGCTTTGATAAGAGCAGTTGTACCGCCGCAAAGAACAGCCTGCTCACCGAAAAGGTCAGTTTCTGTTTCTTCTTGGAATGTTGTTTCTAATACACCTGCACGGGCAGCGCCGATACCTTTTGCGTAAGCGAGCGCGATCTCGCGAGCCTGGCCAGTGTAGTCTTGGTAAACTGCATACAGTGCAGGAACTCCAGCACCTTCTGTATAGGTACGGCGAACTAAATGTCCAGGACCTTTTGGTGCCACTAAGAATACGTCAACATCAGCAGGAGGAACGATTTGGCTGAAATGAATATTGAAACCATGTGCAAATACTAAAGAGTTACCAGCCTGAAGATTAGGCTTGATGCTTTCTTCATATACTTTTGGCTGCATTTCGTCTGGAAGAAGAATCATAACAACATCTGCTTCAGCAGTTGCATCAGCAACGGATTTTACTTCTACACCATCTTCAACAGCTTTATCCCAAGATTTTCCGCCGCGTAAACCAACTACTACATCAAAGCCGCTTTCCTTTAAGTTAAGGGCATGGGCATGGCCTTGAGAGCCGTAGCCGATTACTGCGATTTTCTTTCCTTGTAAAACTTCCTCTTGAATATCTCCGTTATATAATACTTTAACCATTACAATCATCCTTTCAAAATTAAGTGTTATTTTGTTAGTGAGTATGCTGCTAAATCATTTACTTGTGGCTGGTGTCCGCGTAAGAAGGCGGTCAAGCCTGTTCTGGCAATTTCTTTAATGCCAAAAGGTTTAAGCAGTTCAATTAAGGCATCAATTTTTTCAGGTTTGCCTGTAACTTGAACGGTGATGCTTTCTTTACATACATCCACAATAATGGCACGGAAAGGGTCGATGAGCCCGTTAATTTCGCTGCGCAGCTGTGAACCAGATGATACTTTGATCAGGGCAAGTTCCCGGGCGACAATAGCCTTATCGGTAATATCAGAAACTTTTAAAACATCAATTTGCTTATTTAATTGTTTTGTCACCTGTTCAAGACGCTGTTCGTCTTCCACTTCAACCACAAGAGTCATTTTTGAAATGCCTTCGGATTCAGTAGGACCAACAGAAATGCTGGAAATGTTAAATTGACGTCTTTGCAGCAGGCCTGTCACGCGATTTAGAACACCGCTGCGGTCTTGAACAGTTAATGTGATGATGCGTTTCATTCTGGTTTCACCCCAATCATTTCATGAAGCCCTTTGCCAGGAGCAACCATTGGAAAAACTTTTTCCTTCTGAAGGACTCGGGCATCAATCAGAACCGGACCATCATAGGCCATAAGCTCTGGCAGGGAGGCAACAAGGTCTTCCTGATTATCAATTTTTGCACCGCGGATTCCATAGCTTTCAGCCAGTTTGACAAAATCAGGCTGAGTATGAAGCAGGGATTCGGAAATGCGATTATCATATTGAAGCTCCTGCCACTGACGGACCATCCCAAGTGCGCCGTTATTAACAATAATGATTTTAACTGGCAGGTTGCGTTCGTAAATGACCGATAATTCCTGCAGTGTCATTTGGAACCCGGCATCGCCGACAATTGCCACTACTGTACTGTCTGGTTCAGCCATCTGCGCCCCAATCGCAGCAGGGAAGCCGAAGCCCATTGTTCCAAGTCCGCCCGAAGTAATCCAGCGGTGCGGATGATTGAAGTTATAAAACTGTGCAGCCCACATTTGATGCTGACCAACATCTGTGGCTACAATCGCATTACCATTTGTAACCTTATGAACTGCTTCGATTAACCATTGCGGGCTCATGCCGTTTGGATCATGCTGATACCAAAGCGGAAAGTCCTTTTTATTTTGATTAAGAGTTTCCAGCCAATCCTCATGTGAAGGGGAATTCGCTGCTTCTTCAATCAATTGTGTTAAAGCTACTTTGGCATCGGCCACAATTGGAATTTGGGTTGGAACGTTCTTGCCAATTTCCGCAGGGTCGATGTCGATGTGCGCGACTTTCGCAAATGGAGCAAAATGCTTCAAGTTTCCTGTTAATCTATCATCAAAACGAGCACCGAAATTGATGAGCAAATCGGATTCGTATAAAGCCATGTTAGCTGCATAAGTTCCGTGCATACCGCCCATTCCCAAGGAGAGCGGGCTATCTGCTGGAAAGGTTCCAAGTCCAAGCAGGGTGGTTACGACTGGAATCTTATGTTTTTCAGCAAAAGCCGTTAATTCTGCGGAGGCTTTTGCATGGAGAACGCCAGCGCCGGAAAGAATTACAGGCTTTTTAGCTTTTGGAAGGGCCTCAGCAAGCTTACGAATTTGCAATGGATTCGGTTTGATGGTTGGCTGATAGCCTGGCAGGTCCATGGCAGCATTTCCTGGGATTACCGTTAAAATTTCAGAAGAGATATCCTTCGGTACATCAACTAAAACCGGGCCTGGTCTTCCTGTAGAAGCAATATGAAAAGCTTCCTTAACAATTCTCGGCAGGTCGGTTACAGATTGCACTTGATAATTGTGTTTTGTAATGGGCGTGGTAATCGCCATTACATCTGCTTCTTGGAAGGCATCTGTTCCGATGACTGTCCGTGCTACCTGCCCTGTGAAAATCACAAGTGGTAAGGAATCCATCATGGCATCTGTAATTCCAGTAACCAAGTTCGTTGCCCCGGGACCTGAAGTAGCGATGACAACCCCAGGCTTTCCGGTAATTCGGGCATACCCTTCAGCGGCATGAATCATTCCTTGCTCGTGGCGGAAGAGGACGTGCTTAATGGATTTTTGTGCCCGATAAATCGCATCATAAATCGGCAGGACGGCACCTCCAGGATACCCGAATAATGTATCAACACCTTCTTTAATTAAAAGATCGATGAGAAGGTCTGCACCTGTTTTTGGTGCCGTACTGGTTTGGAATTCCAGCTTTGCTTCTGCTTTCACGTCGTAGTTCCCTCCTTATGGGTAATTGAATATTAAAAAAACTAAAACTTCAACTGTGTTTAAACACAGTAAAAAAGGCCTGTTCTCTCCGAATAAACTGCAGTCAAGTACATCAAAAGCAGAATGTTCGGGGAGAAAAGGCCTTTCATTTTCTCGGTACCACCCGGTTTTCACAGTATCCTTACGAATACTGCCTCATGAAGCGACAACTAATCTAAAAGAAACGCTTCTTTTTGTAACAGGTGCTCTAAGTTGACACCCGGTTAGACCTACTGAGTTAAAAACCGTTCAGAATAACACTCAGGGATGATGTCGGTGTAGGTTGTATTACTGGGCTTCCAGCAACCCCAGCTCTCTGAAAATACAAATTCCTACACCTTTATTCCCGTCATCGATTTGACTATTTTTTTGTCAAAGGTTTTGTTTTAGTACCTTAACTTCTTGAGTGAAGGGGAGGGGTACTAATTGGCTCCCAGTGAAATTGTTAAAATTTATATTTTCATTACCCCGCCGGTATTGGCTGAAGTAACGAGTTTTGCATATTTTGCTAGATAGCCAGATTTGATTTTAGGCTCCGGCTTTACCCAATTGCGGCGTCTTTCAGCAAGCTCTTCATCATCGATAAGAAGTTCAATAGAGCGGGCTTCAAGATCAATTAAGATTTTATCGCCATTTTGTACTAAAGCGATTGGACCGCCTTCGGCTGCTTCCGGTGAGATATGGCCGATAGAAATGCCTCGGCTTGCTCCGGAGAAACGTCCATCAGTGATAAGGGCAACTTCTTTACCTAGGCCCCGGCCCATAATTGCGGAGGTAGGAGCTAGCATTTCTGGCATTCCTGGACCGCCTTTAGGACCTTCATAGCGGATAACCACTACATGGCCGGCTTTAACTGTCCCGTTATGAATGCTTTCTAATGCCTCATCTTGGGATTCAAACACAATTGCTTCACCTAAGAATGTTTTAATCGAAGGATCTACAGCGCCAACCTTGATTACTGCGCCATCTGGAGCAATATTTCCATATAGGATGGATAGTCCACCAACTGGGCTATATGGATTATCTTTTGTCCGGATGACTGCTTCATTGGTGATTGTTGCTTCCTTCACATTTTCCTGAAGAGTTTTTCCTGTAATCGTTAGGCAGTTATCATGCAATGCGCCTTCTACTTTATAAAGCTCATTGATGATGGCACTTACGCCGCCGGCACGATGAACATCGTCCATTGAATAATCAGATGCTGGCATAATTTTGGCTAGGTATGGAACTCTTTCAGCGATTTTATTAATGTCGCGAAGATCATATTCAATACCAGCTTCATGGGCGATAGCTAATGTGTGTAACACAGTATTAGTTGATCCGCCCATAGCCATATCAAGTGCAAATGCATTATCAATGGCTTCTCTTGTTATAATGTCACGAGGTTTAATATCTTTTTTTACTAATTCAATTAAATGTCTTGCAGCTTGCCTAATTAGTTCATGACGTTCGTCAGAAGTAGCCACCATCGTACCGTTACCAGGTACGGTCATTCCTAAAACTTCCATTAAACAATTCATGGAGTTCGCTGTGAACATTCCAGAACATGAGCCGCAAGTAGGGCAAGCATTGGTTTCAATTTCAAGTAGCTGCTGCTGGCTGATGGTACCATTGTGGTAAGCACCAACACCTTCAAAAACTGAAGTAAGGGAAAGATTTTTTCCAGTTGTTGGTGAAACACCAGCCTCCATCGGACCGCCTGATACAAAAACTGATGGTACATTGGTTCGGGCTGCTGCCATCAACATTCCTGGCGTGATCTTGTCACAGTTCGGAATGTAAAAGACTCCATCGAACCAATGGGCATTGATGACTGTTTCGGCACTGTCCGCGATAATTTCACGGCTTGGAAGCGAATAACGCATTCCGATATGTCCCATAGCAATTCCGTCATCGACACCGATTGTATTAAATTCGAAAGGAATACCGCCAGCTTCGCGGATGGCTTCCTTGACTATTTCACCGAAATGATTAAGGTGTTTATGACCAGGGATAATATCAATGTACGAGTTACAAACACCGATAAACGGTTTTTCCAGGTCACTCGTTTTGACCCCTGTTGCGTATAGTAAGCTGCGGTGGGGAGCACGATCAATCCCCTTTTTAATCATATCGCTTCTCATTTTACGATCTCCTAACTGACAGGTCATGGTTTGTTTCTTCATATTGACAAGCCATTCCGTTATTAAAAAGAAGAGCCTTTGTCGTTCTCATTTATAAAGAATTGAATAAAGGCGCCAAGAAAAATTTCTTAGTACTTATTGACGATTATCATACAACCAATTAAAGACATGGTCAACATAAAAATCTGACAATTCAAACTAGTTAAACAAACTGGGAGCGTTTACAATCCTTTTATCATGGGGATATAACGAAAATAAAAAAATTTGTGAATTTTTTTATTTGCAGATTTATTGTGGGAATTTAAATTGGGGGGGGAGGAAATAAACGGAAAGAAAGTTAATTTTTCCTTCCATTAATTATAGTAGAAAAAATGTAGCGGCTTGTATATTTATTCAACAGACTGTTATCGTTACTTAAGCTTTGAAAGATATTCATATATTTCCTGCAGATTTTTAAAGCCTTTTGTTTCTGCAGCATTTAGATAATGACTCCAAATCTTGGCTGTCATAAGCGCATCTCCAAGAGCATGATGCCGGTTCTTTATTTCAATGCCGCAGTTCTGGCAGATTTCCTCGAGCGGCCTTGGATTAACGGATGGGTCTTCAAGCCGAAGCAGGAAGGATGTATCGACAATACGGTGGTCAAAACTACAGCGCAGATAATCCCTTGTCATCTTTCTCATAAAATTCAGCTCATGATTGGAGTGATGGGCGACAAGAATATTACTTTTGATAAATTTGAAAAAATCCACAAGTACATCTGCGGGATTAGGGGCATGACGTAATTCCATCTCTTGAATACTGGTTAGTTCAGAAATCTCCTTTGATAGAGGAAGGTCTGACTTTACGAGAGTATAAAAAGTTTCCTCCGCTTTCATTTCTGCTCCTATCATTTTGACCGCTCCAATCGAAATCATCTGATCCCCCTTCTCTGGATAAAAACCTGTTGTCTCTATATCAAATACAACTACCGGCAGCTCATGGAGAGGGATTTGCAGTGTGTTAGTCTGCTTGAGTTCTTTCTGCAGCCACCTGAGGAATGCGTGGTGCTGCGGTGAAGAGCTCCACGGCAGGCCAGCGTAAAGATTGGAATTGATTTTTCCGGAAAGTTGTCTGAAGAATTGAATCATTTCATTCATTGGCATGGGAATCTTCCTTTTCAATTAACTTTCGGACAGAGTGAAAAAGGGCTGAGCCGTTTTTGATCATATCTTTTAATTCTTTCGATTGCTCTCTCGATAAGTGGGCGACCGGCAAATAATGACCAGAATCGTAATTTGTTTGATTACAATAGATTAGCCGAAAGTTTAATAATCTAATAAACTGATCTTTGAAAAAATCTATATCGATATCGGAAAAATGTAGTTCTGAAAGTGTATCTAGTCGTTCAAGTGTTGGTGTTGTGAGCAGATTCTCTTTGATTGCAATGAGACGGACGGCATTTACGTAAGGTAAGATGCCGATTTCTTTGATGTTTAGCAATCCAGCGTATGGCCCGTGTGTTTCAGTCACTAACTTTCCGAATACGTTAATGCCATTTTTGAGATACTTCGTGTTGTTAAGCATTTTTTTAACAAGCTGATCTTTATTTGCGGTCTGATAGATTTGATTTTTTAAAGTATCTACAAATCCCTCATCTCCCAATAATGTTCTCGCGTCTATAAAGATTAATAGATAGCGAACAGACTCCCATGAGAACTCAAAAATCCACTTCATCAATTGATGATGCCATTCATATAAGGATTTGCACCACAACGGATTGCTGGCCATCACCCCGCCATCACAATAAGAATATCCGGCTTGGAATAACCCCTTTGAAATTTCTTTTCCTAGTTCAAGGAAATAAACCTTTGTTTCAACACGATCATCCTGATAAATAATTCCATGATCTTGGTCGCTCCAGATAGACTGTTCAAGCCGGCCGGCTGAACCCATGACAAAAAATGAGAATGGACAGGGCAAAGGTCCGAGCTTTTCAGCAGTTTGACTTAAGGCTAAATGGATGACCTTTTTCATTATTTCATCGTGGAGTTGATTTAATTTAATGTGGTCGTGAGATGCTTGCTTTATTTTGTCATCGCGAAATTTACGGATTTCCATATAGCAGGAGTACGCCATTAACTTCCACCCCTTTTAGAAAGAGGAGGCTGTCCTCGACAGCCTCTTTGTAATAAATAATTTAAGCATTAAGCCGTTGTTCGGATTTCAGTAATTCAGGGTAGCCGTAGCTGCCGTGTTCGCTCATATCAAGACCGATAATTTCTTCCTCTTCAGTTACTCTCAGTCCGTTCATTGCTGTTTTCATTATCTTAAGAAGGATAAAAGAGACAATAAAGGCAAAGGCGCCGCACACCAAAACCCCCATTGCTTGAACACCTAGTTGGTGCAGGCCGCCACCATAAAATAATCCCGGCTGCCCAACCGTTGCTAAATCTTTTGTGGCGAAGAATCCAGTTGACAGGGTACCCCAAACTCCTGCTGTACCATGAACGGATAATGCTGCAATCGGATCATCAATTTTTCTTTTTTCAAAAAAACGAATGCTGTAGAAGACGAGGATTCCTGCAATAAATCCGATCACCACTGCAGCCCAAGTTTCAACAAATGCGCAAGAAGCGGTAATTGCTACAAGGCCTGCTAGTGCCCCGTTAAGCATCATCGGCACATCGGCTTTTCCTAAAACCATCCAAGAGATAATCATCGCCGCGACGGTACCGGCTGCGGCGGCCAAGTTGGTATTGATGGCAACAAAACCGAAAAAGGCTTTGTCAACCGATAACGTGCTGCCGGCGTTGAAGCCGAACCAGCCTACCCATAAAAGCAACACGCTAAGGGCGGTAAATACTTGGTTATGACCGGCAAGATTATTAGCGGAGCCATCCTTATTATATTTGCCGATCCTCGGTTTTAAGATAATCGTAGCTGCCAATGCCGCCATCGCTCCTGTTAAATGAACAACAGTGGAGCCAGCAAAATCTTGTTTACCATGCTCCGCGAGCCAGCCTCCACCCCAGATCCAATGGGCAATCGGCGGATAGACGATAACGGAAAATAGGAGGGCGAAGACGAGATAGGCGCCTAATTTAGCGCGTTCGGCAAATCCCCCAAGGGCGATTGTTAATGAAATGCCTGCAAATGCTAATTGGAATAGGAAGAATACTGAACCTGATAGCGCTAAACCATCAATTTCATATCCTGAGTAAAAGAAGTCGGAGAAACCAATAAGCGAATTTCCTTTACCAAAAATGAGGCCATAGCCAACGGCCCAAAATACAATGGAGCCAATACCAAAGGTAAGAATGGTTTTCCCGGCCACATGACCGGCATTTTTCATTCGAGTTGATCCTGTTTCCAAGAGGATGAAGCCACCGATCATCAAGATGACTAGGACTGCTCCCAGCATCACCCACAGACTGTTCATTAAAAATAAAGTATCCATGATTGTTCCTCCTTTAAAGTATGTTAGTATTTGTAACGTTTGGTGTAGTTGTATTTTTACATTAATTTGTTAGTAGTTCTACAATCTTGTTAGGAATTCTTACATGGTTTTTGCTACTTAGAAGGTCATCGATGTTGAAATTTGAATCAGAGTCAGCCCAGAGACAACAAAAAAGCCCGGCTTCTTTAATGAGAAGCTGGGCCTTTTCGTATCCCAAATTGGGCATTTAGCTGGCCTTGTATCATCTTTCTGCGAATTTCTTCCTGGTTTTGTTTCTTTTGTGCTTTCAACATTTCCTTTCTGATTTCGTGTGTCTGGACACCGTCCTCAATTTTGTTTGCGATTTCCACTAATAGTTCCACGTCTGCGAACGAGTATTTCCGGCTGCCGCCGGCGGTTCTTTCCGGAAAAATGAGTTTCCGCTCTTCATAGTAACGAATCTGTCTTTCGGATAAACCGGTAAGTTCTCTAACGATGCCGATGGTAATGACCTTTTTATCTTTGTAAGATGATTCATTTCCCATGTTTTATTCTCACCACACTCCATTCTAAGGTCCAATACATCTTAATATATTTTTATGTTATATTTTCTCACATGTAATTGGATTTGACATTTATTTTGTTTTGATTTGGGAATAAATTTAACAGGGTATATAGTGAAACATCCTCCACGCTTAAAGGTTTTGAAGTCTTCTTAATAATTCGTGTCCCCTTGAACCCAGGTTTTTCATGAGTTCTTCATATAACTCATCCCGTAATTGATCTAAAAGAAGAATCGTTTTAGCTAATCGAACAGAATTTTTTTGATTCATATGAATCATCCTCTCAAGTTTTATATGGAAAAATTTATCTGAATTTTTGAGTTTTGTCAGGGATTCTGTGAGATTATGTAACATATTTTTTATAACGAGGTTTGAGAACTTGAAAGGAGACCTTACGGGGGAATAAAAATGAACCAGGTGCTGGACCTGGTTCATTTTTATTAAAATTCCCCATCGAATGGAGTAAACGGAAAGTTAAATCTTCTTTCAACAGCACGAAGGCGTTGATTTACACGCTGCAGGCGGCGCGAAAGCTGGTTAACTTCACGAGAAAGCCGCTCGATTTCCTGCTGCTGGCGATTATTTTCTCTTTCGAGTTGGTTTACCCTGGGCTCAAGCTGCTGCGGTTGTCTATTCGGGTCAAACTGAACTTGGGTTCCATGAGGGAGGGTTTGTGGGACATAGGCATTATGGTCCACTTGCGATTGCGGGATATGATAATAACCGTATGGATTCATTGGGCTGATCTCCTTTATTTATGTGCATGTGATATACAATATGTAGGTATTAGTGGAGGAGCAACGGCTAATACCCAGGGGATACCGCTTTGAATATTCTAAAAAAGTGAACTAAGTGAATTAGGGACATGTAAGACTTTAAAAAACTATATAAATAATATTATTTTAGCTTATTAATAAAGTAATAAATTAAAATCTATGAATAGATAAACGTTATTAGGAATAAAAATTTATTATCTCAATATTATAAATATTTTTGAAAAACTACTTTTAAAAATCTACGCAATAGTGTATATTCAAAATATTATTAGAATTAAAAAAATGGTATAAATTAAAAAATATTGGGAGGTCCAAAATGAAGAAATTAAAATTATTCACAACTATTTTAGCTGCTGCATTTGTGTTCATTCTCTCGGCATGCGGAACAAGCAAAACAAGCGGGGGCGATGGGGACAAGGATAAGACGTTAAGAGTCGTGACAGATGCCGCATATGCCCCGTTCGAGTATCAAGATAAAGGGGAAGTGGTCGGATTTGATATCGACTTCATTAACGCAGTCGCAAAGCAGGCAGGCTACAAGGTAAAGGTTGAACATGTTGGCTGGGATCCATTATTCGTAGAAATTAAAGGAAAAACAGCAGATATCGGAATTTCTGCTATTACGATAAACGACAAACGCAAACAAACCTATGATTTCTCAGTGCCTTACTTCTTATCTACTAATAAAATCATGATTCCAAAAGACAGTCCGATTAAAAGCGCAGAGGATTTAAAGGACAAGGTCGTGGCAGTGCAAAATGGCACAACTGGTCAGGAAGCAGTTGAAAAGCTCCTTGGAGCAGAAAGTAAAAATCTTAAAAAGTTTAAGGATAACAATCTGGCAATTATGGAGTTAAAAGGCGGCGGTGCGGACGCAGTTGTTGCTGATAACACTGTCATTGAAGAGTATGTAAAAAATAATCCGAAAGAAAATTTTGTCATCATTGAAGATGAAGCTGCCTTTGATAAAGAGTTTTATGGATTGTTGTTCCCTAAGGGAAGCAAGTTAAAAGCTGATTTTGATAAGGCGGTTAAAGAAGTCATGGAAAACGGAGAATATGCGAAAATCTACAAGAAGTGGTTTAAGGTAGATCCGGACCTTACCGAAGTCAAAGCAAAACAAAAATAATCTTTAAACTAGAATTGCGTAACTCTTACAAACTAGCAGTTACGCAATTTTTGTCTTAACGCATCACAGTTAAGCACAAGGTTTAAATAGGGGGATTCATGAATGGATATTCGTTGGGACATACTTGCTGAATATGCTCCATTTTTTGCAAAAGGAACATTGCTTACCATTGGCCTCTCCATTGTAAGTATTTTAATAGGCTCTGTCCTCGGACTAGCTATCGGTCTTGGGAAAATGGTGCAGAATAAGTGGCTTGCTTTCCCGTTTAAGGCTTATATTACGTTTTTCCGGGGAACGCCATTATTAGTGCAGATTTTACTAGTTCACTTTGGACTAATTCCGCTTTTTATGGGTGAAACAAATGGTATTGCTGCTGCAATTACAGCGCTTTCATTGAACTCAGCTGCTTATGTGGCAGAAATATTCCGCGCTGGTATTCAATCGATCGATAAAGGGCAGATGGAAGCCGCCCGCTCGCTTGGGATGAACCATGTTCAGGCAATGCGTTTCGTCATCCTGCCACAGGCTATTAAAAGGATGATTCCACCACTTGGAAATGAATTTATTGTCTTAATCAAGGATTCGTCGCTGGCAGCCATTATCGCTGTAAAGGAACTGATGTATTGGGGACAAGCGATGCAGGGACAGTATTATCGTGCGTGGGAACCGTATATTACCGCAGCACTCATTTATTTGGTCTTAACTTTTTCACTCAGCTTACTGTTAAATCGACTTGAAAGAAGGTTGGCCACAGAATGATAGAAGTAAAGAATCTGAAAAAAACATTTGGACAGAACGAGGTATTGAAAGGAATTAACGTATCCGTAAAGCCTCAGGAGGTAGTAGTGGTCATCGGCCCGTCAGGATCTGGCAAATCCACCTTTTTGCGCTGTCTTAATTTGCTAGAAACTATAACAGACGGCCATGTTTGGATTGAAGGGACTGACATTACCGATAAGAAAACGGATATCAACGCGATCCGTACTGAAGTGGGCATGGTGTTTCAACAATTTAACCTGTTCCCGCATAAAACGGTTATCGAAAATATCATGCTGGCGCCACTGAAGGTAAGAAAAGTCCCAACGGAAAAAGCACGGGAAAAAGGATTGGAGCTTTTACGCAAAGTCGGATTGGCAGAAAAAGCAGATGCTTATCCGGATTCGCTTTCAGGCGGGCAGAAGCAGCGGGTGGCTATTGCCAGAGCACTAGCGATGGAGCCGAAAATCATGCTGTTTGATGAGCCAACCTCGGCGTTGGACCCGGAAATGGTCGGCGAGGTACTTGAAGTTATGAAACAGCTGGCCAAGGAAGGGATGACCATGGTTGTCGTGACCCACGAAATGGGCTTTGCCCGCGAGGTAGGCGACCGGGTGATTTTTATGGATGGTGGCTTTGTGGTCGAAGAAGGGGTACCGAGGGATATTTTTGAAAATCCTCAAGAAGAACGGACAAAGGCGTTTTTAAGTAAAGTTCTATAGAAAAACGAAGGAGGCGGATTATGCCTCCCTTTTCTTTAGGTATCGCTTGGCGCAAGAAGAAAAATATCGGTTAAAGCTCGAATACGTTTACAATTTGATCAGCTTTTATTCGATTTTGACATAGCTTAAATAATTGTGCTAAAAAGTCATCAACATCCGTTTCGGAAGCCGGGAAGGGAATTTGAACTGAAGTGGAACCGAACATCTGTTTAAAATAAGCTTTTCGTTGATCGTTTTTTCCGTCCCGCTTAAAAGGTTTATAGCTCCAAATAATATGAGGAGTTCCGTCAATATCCTGAACCTGCCGTAATTCTGCCAAGGTAGTAGACTTGTCATAAGCATATATAACTAAGTAATAGATGCCCTTCCGGTGCCAATCAATAAATAAAAGGTAACAGCCTGTTTCAGTACTTGGCCTATTTACTTCTAAGGCAGCTAAAGTAGTCTTCCCGTTCGTCCATTGGTGGAACTTTGGTAATGTACCATTAACGGTTTCTAATTTTTTTATCTCGTATTCAGCGGACCTCAAGTTTTCGATTTTTTTTGATAAAAATAAAGCCTGCTCCCTTTCCATAATAGAGTTCTCCTTTGGAATATTTGTCTTATTATACTTTTTGAGAAGGTAAATAAGGAAGTATGGTCCAATTTTTATTTTTTAAAACAGAATGAAGGTATGCAGTTTGTCTCGAAAATGAAATACAACTGAAATAATTTACATAAAAACATTTGGTAAAATCGGTAAAAAGGGACTTATAATCCACATCAGCTTCGAATAGTATGAGGAATAATTATGCCTCTTTACCATATATACAATAGAGTGTTGGCAATTGGGGGGATAGAAATGACATTAGAAGATCAGTTAAAGGATAAAACCTATTATAAAATGTTCATTAATGAACATGAAGATGAACACCCCATTAAGGTGCTGGGGGAAGCGTTTCAGGAGGAAGCCCGAAAGGATCTCCCGGATTTAACCCGGATAAGGTTTGCCCAAGGGGAAGTATATTTTCACCATAAAGATTTCGAAGCTGCAATTTTCAAATGGGAAAATATTATTAACGAGCTTGAACCGTGGGCCAGAAAAAATACCGCCGATGCCTATTATGAACTGGGTCTGTTGTCGGCGGCGGAAGATATATACACGGTGATTGAAACCGACCATCCTACATTGAATGCTGAGGTCGCGTTAAAGTTATTTGCTCTTTATATTGAGCGCGGCAAAATTGATGCCGCTGTTGCGGTCATCAAAAGAACGGTTGCTGCTTATCCGGATTACCCAAATGTCACGAATGTAGCCCGCGCTTTTTTTGAAGAGCGGGAGGATTGGGATAATGCCATTGAACTAGCGGTAAACGAAGCAAAGCGGACAGAATCGCTTGAGTGGTTTGAAATTCTGAAGGCCTATGTGGAAAAAGGCGTGACGCGGGCACTGTCTCCAAGTTATTTTTCACATGCCCTATTTGTTTTGTACGACTTAAATAAGGAAAAATTTGAGCAGCTTGTTTTATCGTTATGGAACAGTTATAAGAATGAAAATTCCTATCTGCTTTGGATTAAGGAAATCAATCAATTATTGTTGAATCTGGAGTTGGATCGCCAAGATCAATTGCGCGATCTTACACAACTGCATAAAGAAACGTATTTTCACTATATTGGCGGTAGGTACTACATTAAACAAATTGACGATTTTCTTCCGGACTTGCTGACAAATTGGGTTCGGTTAGCTGATGGCGGGAATGTTGTTGCGGCGGCAGCTGCTGTTTTGTCCTGGAACGAACTATTTCCAGCAAGCCTCAGCGTCTCCATTGTGGAGGAGGCTGAACATTTAATCAGCAAGATAGAGTGTGACATGGATGAACTGGAAGAGTGCTTGTCATTGTTTGAATCGATTATTAAATGGGCCGAAGTTAATGATATGGGGAAAAACAACCGTGTGAATTGGATTGTTGACCAGCTTGTTGATTTCGATACGCAGCATCTGTTCGTTACCGGACTCGTAGGCAGCGGAAAGTCTACATTTATAAATACCATCTTTGGTGAGGACGTCCAGGATAGCCCGACTTCATCCATTGTGATGTTTAAAAACGGCGGGGAAGTGGATATTACCGAAATAACTGACGGAGAGGTTAAGCTGCTTTCTGGATTTACGGACTTCCAAGAGCGCATGGATCGTCTTCGGAACGCGCTTGAGTCCATCATTGAATTTAAGCAGCCAACTCCTTTTTTACTGGAAAATAGTTTGTCTATAATTGATACACCAGGGTTAAAAGGGAACCAAAACGACCGTTTTGAGGTATTGAAGTATCTAAACCTCGCTGACTCTGTTTTGTTTGTGTTGGATGCGAATGCTCCGTTTACGGAAAAAGAGCGTGCGGTTGTGGCGCAAATCCAGGGACTTGCCCCTGACCTGCCGATTCATTTTCTGTTGAGTAAGCTGGACACAATTGTAAATGAACAGGATGCCATTCAGGTTTATGAGGAAACGAAGCATGCGATTCATTCTTATTTGCCAGATGCCAAGTTATTAGGCTTTTCTTCGCAATATGACCGTGTACAGCAGTTAAGCGATCTCCAAGTGTTTATCGACTCAATTCGGAATACAAGAAACATAGAAGATAAACGTCTTGCTAAACTGCTTTATTTTATTCGCGCGACGATTGCCGGTCTTTTGCAAAAGCGACTTGACGTTGAAAACCGCTTAATTGAAACGGTTCATTGGAACGAGGAAATGAATACGAAGTTAAGTGGTGCTGTCCATCAATTGAATGATGAAGTTTCGCAGAAAACAAAGACAATCACCAAGCTGTACCGCTCTGTAAAGGAATCGATTGAAGCGGATATTTTTGAAGCTATTCCCAAAATGCTGTCAGAGTGCTCGAACTTGATCGAGGAGGATAGCAATTTCAGTACCATTCATTTGGACCTTAATCATGAGATGAACAACCGCATTCAGGATTATCTGGAGCAGCAGATAATGCCGAATTACTATACAAGGCTTCAGGAATGGATTAAGGGCTGCCGGGAGGAATTTGACCAAGGGCAGGATTTATTAATTGAGCTCGGCGCAGGTTTCAACCAAATGTATGGCGAAGAGAGGCTTACCCTTGACTGTGATTTTAAGGTGCTTGATGATTGGCGCCGCGATATCGACCGAATGACGAGCCGATTCGTGCTTGAGCCTGTCAATATTTTGCTGAAGCGGACACCTTCGCAGTTCTTATTGAAAAGTGCCGGGAAGCTGTTTGGGGCCTTGTCGCAGAACAAAACGATGGTATATAACAAATACAAGTCCTTTGTGGAAAACGAGGATTATACAGAGGTTGCTGCACAGGTCTGCCGCCAGTTTTTTCAGCCGTTCGAGCTATTCGAAAAATCGTTGGAGAGGGATGTCGCTTGGTTTTTCAAGAGTCCGCTGGGTGTCTTAAAATCAGCAGTGGAAGAAACGCGCGGAGAAGCGGCATCAAACCGCGAGATGCTGAACAAGTTGAACGCCAATCCGGAAATGTTCCGCGACCCGTTGACGCTGTTCGAAGTAAGGCTGCGCCAGTTCGAGTGGATGACAGTGGCTGGGAAAGGAATGCAGACGATATATTAATAGTTTTGTTGGGAGATGTCCAGTGGTGGGCATCTCTTTTTTTATTGCGTGCCCAGCAAGCCGTTAATTGCTAATTGGTGAAAGTCCAATCTGAGTAAGTACCAAGACGCTCAGTAGCTGACAGGCAACTGGTGAAGAAACTCTAAGGTTGAAGCCCTGTGACAAAGTAACTCTCTAGCAGAGTGCGAGCAAACTAACAGGTTGTAACATTAAGTGAATCCTGCCGTCTCGTCAAAGGAACCCACCGTCGGTGGCTAAAGAGAAGTCGAGCCTTGAGTATATGGGCGAAGACCATGGAAGGTGTGAAGAACTTGGGAAAGCAGCACCAAGGAATCTCTCGGGGTAAGGGGAGCGACATGTTAGGAAAGTAATTAACGGAACTGGGGATACCCTCCTCGTCACTTTCATACGAAAGTAAAGCAGAAACCTATAAGTGTAAACGAAGTGGTGAATGGATGAGAGGGAGTCGGAGGGGGTCATAGTACCAATGATGACAATGACAACATAACATTGTCTAGGGAAGGACGGCAAAAGCCAATACCCTACTTCGTTCATATGTTGGAAGGAGGTAAGAGTCAGTGAATGCCAAGAAAATGGCTAACTACACCAATAAAGTAAAAGCTCAAGAACTCTGGAAGACGTTATATCTTTGTGCCAAGGAAAACACTAGCCGTAGATTTCATGCTTTATATGACAAAATTTATCGTCCTGATATCCTATGGGAAGCCTGGCAACGTGTGAAACGAAAGAAAGGCAGTGGGGGCGTAGATGGACAATCGATTGTAAATATCGTCGAGGAATACGGAGAGAAGAAGTTCTTGAACGAACTCTACCTAGAGTTGAAAGAGAACAGATATCATCCCAATCCAGTCCTAAGAACCTACATACCAAAGGATGACGGGAAGAAACGTCCATTAGGAATCCCAACCATTAAAGATAGAGTTGCACAAATGGCTACTAAGATGGTTATTGAACCTATTTTTGAGGCTGACTTTCATGATTGCTCATTTGGTTTTCGTCCTAAACGTAATGCTCATCAAGCCATGGCAAAGATACGAAAAGCGAGTAAGAAATGTTTTTGGGTAGTAGACGTCGATATCCAAGGATATTTTGATAACATCAACCAAGATAAATTGATGAAATTGGTCGAACAACGTATCAGTGACCGCAGAGTTCTAAAGCTAATTCGTAAGTGGCTGAAGGCGGGCATCATGGAAGAAGGTAAGATTAGAAATCCGATTTCTGGAACACCGCAAGGTGGTGTTATCTCCCCGCTGTTAGCGAATATCTATTTAAACACAATGGATAAAATTTGGGAGAAGCGATTTAATCATTTAGGTGAACTGGTCAGGTATGCGGATGACTTCGTCATCATGTGCAACACTAAACAACATGCACTTAAAAGCATTAAAGTTATTCAAGCAATAATGGGAAAACTGGACCTTTCAATTAATCGAGATAAATCAAGATTGGTTCATCTTTGGGATGATATAGAGGGTTTTGACTTCTTAGGATTTCATAATAGGAAGTTTCCAATCCGTCGGAAAGGCGGTTACACATTATTTGTGATGTCACACATCCCGAAAAAGAACGCAATGAAGAAAATGCGTGCAAAAATTAAGGCATACACTGAGCCAAGGGCAAAATTGTACATGGATATTCATGACTTGGTGATCGGATTAAACAAGAAACTACAAGGTTTCAAAAATTACTATCTCATATCACTTAATGCAAAGAAATGGCTTAATCGGATTGATTGGTATGTGTTAGAACGCCTAACATTATTCTATAACAAGAAAAGAAATAGTCGTATGAAACATGGGAATTTAATAGACGTACGAAAAGAAATTGGTCATTTATTAGTGAAATTGGCTAGTTAGTCTCCGTAAAGCCAAAGAAAGAAGAACGTCGGAAAGCCGTATGAGGGAAAACTTCACGTACGGTTTGATGAGGAGGAACTGAAAGTAAAAGAGATAGCCGAAAGGCTATCCCTCTGAAATCAGTTTCTTACTCTACTGCGGGGGGATGAAGGACAAAATCAGGTGCCAGCAGTTGTGGCATGTCCTTGATAAGCTTGATGAAGGACAAAAACAGGTGCCGGCAGAAGTGAAATGTCCTTAATAAGCGGGATAAAGGACAAAATCGAGTGCCGGCAGTAGCAAAATGTCCTTGATAAGCGGGATGAAGGACAAAATGGGGTGCCGTGAGTAGCGAAATGTCCTTGATAAGCCGGATGAAGGACAAAAACAGGTGTCGTCCGTAGTAAAATGTCCTTGATAAGCTGGATGAAGGACAAAAACAGGTGTCGCCCGCATCGAAATGTCCTTGATAAGCGGGATGAAGGACAAAATGGGGTGCCGTCCGTAGCAAAATGTCCTTGATAAGTGGGATGAAGGACAAAATCAGGTGCCGGCAGAAGCGAAATGTCCTAGATAAGCTGGATGGAGGACAAAATCGGTGCTGTCCGTAGCAAAATGTCCTTGATAAGCCGGATGAAGGGCAAAAATGAATGACCACCGTAGCGAAATGTTCTTCAAATATCTTATTGCTTGATATATGAAAATTGTCGCACAAATATCCGTTGCCTAATTACGTCATCGATGGTAGCCTATTGTTAATATCTGTAAAAGGAGGCGAAAAAACTCGTGATTAAAATAACGGGAACACAGACGGAGGCAAAGGTATTCTCCAATTACCCGCAGGAATCAGCGCTTGAGCAAATCAAGGAGCTGTGTAATCAAGCTTTTTTAAAAGATACCAAAATTAGTATCATGCCAGACTATCATGCTGGGAAAGGCTGCGTGATAGGCACGACCATTCAGTTGAAGGATAAAGTGGTCCCGAACCTGGTAGGCGTTGATGTCGGCTGCGGCGTTCTAACCGTCAAACTTCAAGAAAAAAAGGTCGATTTTAATAAACTGGATAAAGTGATCCGGACGTACGTCCCTAGTGGACAGGAGATTCATACGGATGAGACCGTCGGTTTCGTTAACACGAGTTTTCCGTCCACGGAAGAATTTAAAGCAGCCCACATTCTGAGTCAGAATAAAAGCTTATATAGTCTTGGAACGCTTGGTGGCGGCAATCATTTCATTGAGGTTTCGACTGACTCTGACGGATTTCACTATTTAACTATCCATACCGGCAGCCGCTATGTGGGGGCAAAGATTGCACAATATTATCAAAAGCTGGCCATTTCTAAGCTCCGCAAGCATGATTTAAGCGAAATCATTGAAAAACTAAAGGCTGAGGGGCGCCAAAGGGAAATTCAAGCTATGATTCAAAACTACAAAGAAAAAAATCCCATCATTCCGGATGATTTAGCCTATTTGGAGTACGAGGATTTTAATGACTATATTCACGACATGAAACTGGCCCAGGCATTCGCAAAAGCCAACCGTGAAGAAATCGCCAGAGCGATTACTGAAAATATGGGGTTCGAAGAAGCGGACCGTTTCGATACAATACACAACTATATCGATACCGATAACCTCATTTTGCGAAAGGGCGCAGTATCTGCGCAAAAAGGAGAGCGGCTGATTATTCCTATCAATATGAGGGACGGGTCAATTTTAGCAGTCGGTAAGGGTAACGACGAGTGGAATTACTCGGCACCGCACGGAGCGGGCCGTGTCTTGAGCCGAACCCAGGCCATGAAGACCTTAAGGATGGATGATTTCCACAACACCATGAAGGGCATATGGACGACATCGGTGTCTGAAGAAACCCTCGATGAAGCGCCAATGGCCTACAAATCAATCAATGAAATTCTTGAAAAAGTGGAAGAAACCGTAGAGATTGTAAGCTTTATTAAACCGGTATATAACTTTAAGGCGAGTGAAAAATACACTCCAGGAAGATATAAAAAATCATAGTAGAGTGTCCAAATGTGGTCTCTTTTTTTTAATAGAAACGAAAGAGACTATCTCGTAATGGTTGAGATAGTCTCCGTTCTTTTCAAGTTAATACCCTTTTGCAAAATCAACAAGATTAATAGAAGGGGCTTCTCCAGAAAGGTAGCTTTTTAAATTCGGTATCAAGATATTTTCGACGACACGATCATTATAATGCTCAGTGGAGCCGGAGGTGTGCGGAGTGATAATGACATTTTCCATTTCCCAAAGCTGACTGTCCTGGCTTAATGGCTCTTTTTCGAAAACATCAAGACCTGCTCCGGCAATCTCACCTTCCTGCAAGGCTTTGACGATTTCCTCTTCAACCACAATTTCACCGCGGCCGATATTGATAAAGAAGGCCGTCGATTTCATGAGTTTAAACTGATCGGCGCCAAACATACGTCGTGTTTCTTTCGTCAAAGGCAAGGTGACTACAACATAATCGCACTGTGGTAAAAGAGCGTCCAATTGATCGGTAGTGTACATCTCATCGACAAACTCAGCCGGCTGGCCCGAATGCCGTACACCGAGAACCTTCATTCCAAAGGCTTTGGCAATTTTGGCGGTTTCTTTTCCGATTGTTCCGACCCCAATAATGCCAATCGTTTTTCCATGGATTTCGAGCTTCATATTGGCATGATGCCAGGTTTTGGCTTGCTGGTTTCTTACATATGTATGGATTTTTCGGGTTAGACCAAGCATTAAGGCGAAAATTGTTTCAGAAATGGGATAGGCATGCACTCCGCTTGCACCTGTTAAAAGAATATTATGGGCTTCCAGCTTTTCAAGCGGCAAGGTATTGACACCGGCACTCCAGCTTTGCAGCCACTTCAGTTTTGAATCTGGAGCAAGGCAATATTCTTCAAGACCTTTTTTCCAACCGGCAATGATTTCAGCATCCTTGGCATGAGCTTGCCAGATTTCTTTCTCCTTGCTGGCTATCAATTCCCAATCAGGGACCACCTCTTTTATTTGGCTAAGCTGATGTTCTTCAAGATTATGAGTAATTACTATTTTTCCCGTCATGGGTTGTACCTCCGTTCATAGAATATGTATCTAATATAATGATATATGAATATTGAAAAAATAGTAATTGATTTTAACAAAAACAAAAGCCAGAAACGTAAATTTAATTTACGAATCTGGCCTTTGCTAATTAATTATTTTCTCTTTTTCTGTTTTGAAGCTTCATTGCAAATAGCCCTGCAAAAATGAAGGCTAAACCAATGGCAAGATAGTTGTACATTGGCGATGCAGTATTTGGTAATGTATGTCCAGTCGCAGTCCTCGTTACAGTAGCTGCTGCAGGCTGGGTTGTAGTAGTAGGTGTTGTTGTAGTCGTTGTCGGCTGAGTTGGTGCAGGGTTATTATTGCTGTTGCCAGGGTTATTGGCAGGCGGAGTATCCTTTTGAATATTGCTGACAGTAATACTCTTAACAGCCTTTGCACCTTTTGCATCTCTGACGTAAACCGTATATGTTCCATTTTCCGTTACCTGGAATTGATTCTGAGCGATATCGGTTCCAGTTCCAACTGTTGCAAAATCCTCTATGGTTTTTTCGCCTTTAAGCCATTGGATGACCAGGACCTTACTTGGTTTAATTAAGACATCGATTGTCACCGGATCTTTTGCAGGTTCAGTCGTCGATGCAGTTAGTCCAATTGTTACTTCCCCTTGTGGGAGAGCAGATAATAATGTTGTAGCTAACCCGGCTAAAACTTGCTGGCCTGCTTCATTTGGATGGATATCTCCTCCTGGGAAAATATAATCTGATTGTTTACCATTAAAGGCTGTATATGAGTCAGCCAAGAAGGATTTGGAAACTGTAGCAACTTGCTTAATTGCCCAGTTAGCAATAGGGAGAAATTGTTCGCCTAAAGGATATAAAGGAGCATTAACATCCCAGAACGGATTGTAAATGTTGTATAGGATAATAGGGGCATCTGTGTTTACGCTCCTAATACCGCCAATAATTAATCCTAGGTTTTGGGATAATTGTTCTGTAACCTGTTTGATTGCTTCAGGAAGTAATGTCGGGTCAACAGGCACCCCAGCACGAAGTTTCTTAATTAAATCATTTTGTAAATAATCATTACTCCCAATATCTAACGTAATAACATCAGCATTTTTAATTGCCAGAATATTTTCGGGTTTGCTAATTTCAGTTAATAGCCTAGCAGAGGTCCAGCCGCCGCCGCTGATGTTCTTCCCAACAACATAATTACCGTTTCCAATTAAGTATGGAAAAGCTTTTGAGGATGGTGTTGTATTCCCGTTCGTATCATCAAGGTTCCATCCATATGTAATAGAATCCCCCAACGCTACTAAATTAGGTTTTACGTTACTTTCGGCAAATGCAAAAGATGAAAAGAACGTACTAAATGCTAGAATAATAGCAAAAAGCACTGAAAAACGTTTAAAATGCAAAAAAATCCCCTCCCAATATATTATTTGACAAATACAATTATGTTTTTAATTGCCAGAGTATTCAATAAATATATTTCTACAAATTACGCCAAAAGACCTAAGTCTTTTATAGTGGCAGCAGGAGATGAATTAATCGTTTTATTAAAAATAAACAGTTTAAAAATTCAAAAAGGTTACAGTATTTGTTAAAATAGAATATAAAGAAAGCGTTTTCTATAGAAAGAGAGGTTTATAGAATGAAACACCCTTATTTAAACGAAGATCATGAAATTTTTCGCCAGTCCTTAAGAAAGTTTTTAGAAAAGGAAGCATATCCCTTTTATGAGCAATGGGAGGAAAATCGACTCATTCCCCGTTCTTTTTGGACGAAGATGGGTGAGCAAGGCTTCCTTTGTCCAGACATCGATGAAAAATATGGCGGCAGTGGAGTTGATTGGGGCTTTTCAGTTGTAATTAATGAAGAACTTGAACGAGTAGGAACTGGAACGATTGGAATTGGACTTCATAGCGACATAGTCGTTCCTTACATATCCGCTTATGGAACAGAGGAACAAAAGCAGCGCTGGCTCCCGAAGTGCGTCACCGGTGAAATCATTACCGCGATTGCGATGACGGAGCCAGGGACAGGTTCTGACCTTGCCAATATTAAAACCACAGCCAAGCTTGATGGGGACCATTATATTGTCAATGGACAAAAAACTTTTATCACCAATGGTATTCAATCGGACCTCATTGTGGTGGCGGTGAAGACCGATCTGCAGGCAGTTCCAAAGCATAAAGGCGTCAGCCTGCTGGTCATTGAGCGGGGCGCTCCTGGATTTTCGAGGGGCCGCAAGCTGAACAAGGTTGGTCTCCATTCCCAGGACACGGCAGAATTAATTTTTGAAGACTGCCGGGTGCCAAAGGAAAACCTTCTAGGAGAAGAGGGAAAAGGCTTCCTATATTTGATGGAAAAACTCCAGCAGGAACGCCTGCTAGTGGCAATTGGAGCGCAAACAGCTGCCGAAGTAATGCTTCAAAAAACGATTGAATATGTAAAAAGCCGTGAAGCGTTCGGAAAACCAGTCAGCCAATTCCAAAATACCCAATTCAAAATTGTCGAAATGGCCACCGATATTGAAATGGGCAGAGCCTTTTTGGATCAATTGATTGCCGAGCATATGGAAGGGAAAAACGTTGTGACCAAGGTGTCAATGGCAAAATGGAAGCTGACCGATATTGCCAAAAAGGTCGCGTCTGAATGTATGCAGTTACATGGCGGCTACGGCTACATGGAAGAATACGAGATTGCTAGACGGTTCCGTGATATTCAGGTAGGAGCCATTTATGCAGGTACCAACGAAATTATGAAAACCATAATTGCGAAAAATTTAGGATTATAAAAAACCTCATGATAATGATGGCAATTGGCCGCTGGCCGATTGCCTCCTTATAAATCCAAATAAAATGGAGGCGAGTAAATGAGCAATACGACTATCGGTAAAATTTTTGAATTAACAGTCCAAAAGTACCCCAACAAGGAAGCCCTCTATGATGTCCGCAAAAATGTCCGCTACTCTTATAAAGAGTGGAATGAGCAGGTTAATCGCTTGGCAAATGCCCTCCTTAAACAAGGAGTGAAAAAAGGAGACCGCGTCTCTACATTCATGTTTAATACAGAAGAACTAGGAACCGCCTTTTTTGCCTGTGCGAAAATTGGCGCCATCTTTAACCCAATAAACTTCCGCCTGATGTCAGAGGAAGTAGCGTTTATTTTATCCGATGCCGCACCTAAGGTCGTTATTTTTGAAAAGGCATTGGAGCCAGTAATCACGGCTATTGCCAGCCGCTTTGACAAAATCTCGTTCTGGTTTATTGATGATGAGACTCCAGCTTATGCCGCCAGCTACCAAGAAAAACTCACCTCCGCCACTGCAGAAACAATCCAAGCCGAAGTAAACGAAAATGATGTTTATGCCTTTATTTATACGAGCGGTACAACTGGAAGACCTAAAGGGGTCATGCATAGCCACCGTAATATGGTCGACCAAAGCCTGCTCTGTATTGCCTCTCAAAAGCTTGAAAAAGAGGATGTCGGCCTTGTGACAGCCCCGATGTTCCATTGTGCCGAACTGCACTGTGCTTTCCTGCCAAGGGTGCAAATAGGGGCGAAAAACGTCGTCCTGCATCAATTTAATCCGAAAGTAATACTGTCATTAATCGAAAGCGAAAAAATTACAAAGTTCTTTGCAGCACCTACAATGTGGAATATGCTTCTGCAGGAAGACTTAAGCAAGTACAATACCGAAAGCCTAAAGCTGGGCCTATATGGTGCGGCTCCGATGGCGCCATCACTCGTTCATGCTCTCCATGACCGCTTGGGCATCTCCTTAATTCAAGCCTACGGGATGACAGAAATGGGCCCTGCCATAACCTTCCTGTCGGAAAAAGACCAACTGAGAAAAGCGGGGTCTGCAGGACAGGCGGGATTAAACCATGAAATTCGAGTTGTCAGGACCCGGGAGGATGGACCTTCCGATCCAGATGATGTTTGTCTAGCTGGAGAAGCAGGCGAAATTATTGTAAGAGGGCCAAGTATGATGCTCGGCTATTACAATCGTGAAGAGGCTACAGAAAAGTCGATGTATAAAGGCTGGTATCATTCAGGCGACATCGGCTACATGGATGAAGAAGGTTACCTTTTTGTAAATGACCGGGTTGATGACATGATCATCAGCGGCGGTGAAAATATTTACCCACGCGAAGTGGAAGACGTGCTCCATGCACATGATGGTGTGCTTGATGTGGCTGTCATCGGACAGCCTGATGACCGCTGGGGGGAAACCGTCACGGCCTTCGTGGTGAAAAAAGACCCGAATGTCACGGAGCAGGACCTAGACGAATATTGCAAAAACAGCAACAGCCTAGCAAACTATAAACGTCCGCGCAAATACATTTTCTGTGAAGCGCTGCCGCGGAACGCCAGCGGAAAAATCCAGAAATTCATTCTGCGTAAACAATTAGAGGAGCTTTTCAGCCCAGGTTCAACAAATAAGTGATAGCTTGAGCGATGCGGTACCAAAGGAATTTGGGATTTAGCCTAATTAAAATAGTAAAGACTGCCGTGTTAGTACCGGCAGTCTGTTTTTATAATAGTAAGGCTTATTAAAAACACAAACTAACTTGCTTGTTTCTGAATCTCTGAATAATTTGCAAAGTTACTCTGAATTTGAGCATCTAAAATAGATAATTCATATTGTTCTCTTTCTCTAAGTCCTTCAATAATAACGGATGTTGTATAATAAAAAAGAATAAACGAACCAATTGTAACTAACCAAGCGACTGCCATTCTTAATTCCTCCTTTTAATAACTTAATTAAATTGTAAACAATGTTTTCTTCGCTTTGTGTGACGTATGTCACATAAAATAGGGGTGAAATTTGAACATTTTTAAAACTTTTTTATCGGTTGTGAAAGTCCTATTTTTATCACATAATTGTTATAAGATTTAGAAATTTTTTTAAGGGATGAGTGTACTTGGAGTCTACCAACTTAGTAAACGTAACAAGGGGTAATTTAATTGAAAGCGTTCACCATGGACATATTGCAGTGGTGGATGCCAAGGGGAATTTACTTTATTATGCAGGCAATCCTGAAGGAGTGGTCTTCGCCCGTTCTTCCATGAAACCGATTCAGGCAATTCCTGTAGTAGAAACAGGAGCTGCTGATCATTATAGCTTCAGCGATGCCGATCTTTCGTTATGCTGTGCTTCGCACAATGGGGAGAAAATGCATACAGACAGGGTTCTAGCAATTCTTGCAAGGGCAGGCCTTGAGGACACTTGCTTAAAATGCGGAACCCATCCACCGCGGTGGGAAGAAAGGTATAGAGAGTTAATCCGTGAAGGAAAAGAGATTACTCCTTTATATAACAATTGTTCCGGAAAGCATGCCGGGATGCTCGTTACTGCAAAGCATTTAGAAGAAACACTCGAAAACTATTACGAGCTGAATCACCCCGTTCAACAACGGATTCTTGCGGCTGTCAGTGAGATGACAGATTATCCGATAGAAGAAATAGAAATAGGTATCGACGGATGCGGTGTACCGGTTCATGGCCTGCCTCTTGAAAAAATTGCTTATGGCTATGCCCGCTTGGCACAGCCCGATGACCTGCCTGAAAAACGCCGCAATGCCGTCAGACGGGTGGCTAAGGCAATGATTACAGCTCCGGAAATGGTTGGGGGAACAGACCGTTTTTGTTCTGATTTCATGAGGGTAGGAAATGGCAGATTCATAGGCAAGGTCGGAGCTGAGGCTGTTTATTGTATTGGTGATCTTGAAACAGGGCTCGGGATTGCAATCAAAATTGAGGATGGCAATAGTCGTGCCGTCTATCCTGCGGCAGTTGAAGTGATGAAACAACTGAATCTATTAACTGCTGAGCAAATCGAAGAACTTGCTGGTTACTGCCGCCCGAAATTGCGCAATGCCCGTAATGAAGTAATTGGTGAATTGGTGGCGGATTTTAATTTGCAGCAGACTTCATCTAGTCAGGTTTAATCTATTTATTATAGGGCGAGGTGTTATGAAAGATTCATAACACCCGACCGATGGGTAAAATTGGAGCCCAGTCGTTATGAAGATTCACCAACCATAAATATTCAATTTTTCATATCCATTTAGAAAGTAGTATAATAGAGGAGATTAAACCTATCTTCAAAGTAAAAGGAGGACTTCCCTTGTTTGAACAAGCACTTCCCCTGCTGCAATCCCACTTTGGCTACAGCTCCTTCCGCACCGGCCAAGAGCAGGCCATTCAATCCGTTTTAACAGGAAATAACAGTATATGCGTCATGCCGACTGGCGGCGGAAAATCGATTTGCTACCAGATTCCTGCTCTCATTCTCCCGGGAACCACCATTGTTGTCTCTCCGCTGATCTCATTAATGAAGGATCAAGTTGATGCCCTAATCCAGGTAGGAATTCCAGCCACCTTTATCAACAGCTCGCTAAGTTTCCAGGAGGCCTATGACCGAATCCAAGCGGCCAAGCAAGGAGAATATAAATTATTATACATAGCACCTGAGCGGTTGGAATCGCCCGAATTTATAGAGGATCTAAAATACATGGAAATCCCATTAATTGCAGTGGACGAAGCTCACTGTATTTCACAATGGGGCCATGATTTCCGACCGAGCTATCGGCATATCCAAAAAATGATTCAAATGATGCCGCAAAGGCCAAGAGTCATCGCCTTAACCGCAACGGCAACACCAAGGGTGCGGGAAGATATTTGCAACCTGCTGGAAATAGATGAACGAAACACCATTATCACAGGCTTCGAACGAGAAAATCTTTCATTCTCTGTGATTAAAGGGCAGGATCGCCTTAAATATCTGTTAGATTATCTGAAAAAGAATGACAAAGAGGCGGGCATTATTTATGCTGCGACACGGAAAAATGTCGACATCCTTTACGAACGGCTCCGAAAGGAAAACATCAATGTCGCCCGCTATCATGCCGGAATGGGGGATGCGGAACGCGCCCGCGAACAAGAACGGTTCCTAACAGACCAAGCTTCGGTCATGGTAGCGACATCTGCATTTGGAATGGGAATCGACAAATCCAATATCCGCTATTGTATTCACCTGCAACTTCCAAAAAATATGGAAAGCTATTATCAGGAAGCGGGCCGTGCCGGCCGTGACGGACTCGCCAGCGAATGTATCGTGCTCTACTCTCCGCAGGATGTGCAAATTCAGCGTTTTCTGATTGACCAATCCAGCGACAGGACCAGAATGACTCAAGAACTTGAAAAGCTCCAGCAGATGGTCGATTATTGCCATACAGAAAGCTGCCTGCAGGAATTTATTTTGCATTATTTTGGTGAAGCAGAAACCGAGCCCTGCGGCAGATGCGGGAATTGTACTGACGAAAGAACAAGCATCGATGTAACAAAAGAAGCACAAATGGTATTGTCCTGTGTCATTCGAATGGGACAGCGCTTCGGTAAAAATATCACCGCACAAGTATTGACAGGCTCTAAAAATAAAAAAGTTACCGAAATGGGTTTCGAAAGGTTATCAACGTACGGAATCATGAAGGACAAAAGTACAAAGGATGTCAGCGATTTTATCGAATTCTTGATTTCACAGGACTTGCTTGCGATTGAGCAGGGGACCTTTCCAACCATTTATGTGTCACCGAAAGGCAAAGAGGTCTTACTGGGAAATCAGCAGGTTCATCGCAGGGAAACTGTCCAGGTGAAACAAGTATCTAAGAGTGACCCATTATTTGAAGAATTAAGAGAAGCCCGCAAACGGATTGCTGAGGTCGAAAAAGTTCCTCCTTTTGTGATTTTCTCGGATGCTTCGCTAAAGGATATGTGTGCTAAGCTGCCGAAAACAAGTGAAGAAATGTTAAATGTGAGCGGGGTAGGGGAACACAAGCTTCAAAAATATGGACTGGAGTTTATCCAAGTGATTCGAGCGTTTTTAGAGGAAAACCCAAACTACCAAAGCGAATTGGAACCTGAACCGGTCGCGGCAAAAAAGCCTGCGAAAAAAGCGGTGACAGATTCGCACTTAGAGACATTGAACCTGCATCAAAGCCAATTATCCATTCAGGAAATAGCCGAACAGCGCGAGCTGGCAGTTAGCACCGTCGAAAATCACTTGCTGCAATGTGCCCAGCAGGGACTTGCTGTTGATTTTACAAGGCTGATTCCAGGCGAGTATATTCCGCTATTAGAAAAAGCAGTGGAACAAGCTGGCCGAGACCGCCTAAAACCTATTAAAGATTTGCTTCCAGATGAAGTGAGTTATTTTATGATTAAAGTATATGTGTATTTTTTAAGCAAAAAGAAATAAAACATGGCTGTACAAGGCGCTAGTGTCAGGTACAGCCTTTTTGCAAGTCGAGAATGTAAATCTCCGAAAATTCATAATATTTGTCGATGTTCCTATATATTTGTTCTATTTCCCCGGCAATTTGTCGATAAACGGATGATGCTGATTGGAAAGCATCCAGCTGAATATAAACGTTATGGTGTTCATAAGCTTTTGTATACCATCAAATCCACAAAATCGGCTATAATAATTAAGTTTATTAGAACCGATTTAAAGGAGCAAATCATGAAAACAATGAAAAAAATTTCCCCTCAGTATGATCCCTGGGAAGCCTATCTGGATATTGAGCAGTACGGTAAGCCCCAGTTGACCAATATTGAATTCACCACGACAACACTATGTAATATGCGCTGCGAGCATTGTGCGGTCGGCTATACATTGCAGACTAAAGACCCGGACGCGCTTCCGCTTGAACTGCTTCTACAAAGGCTGGAGGAAATCCCGACACTAAGAGCACTAAGCATTACCGGCGGCGAACCGATGCTTTCCCTTTCCTCGGTCAAAAATTATGTCGTTCCCATTTTAAAATACGCACATGAACGCGGCGTAAGGACACAAATCAACTCCAATTTAACGCTGGACCTCGACCGCTATGAACTAATCATTCCTTATTTGGACGTCTTACATATTTCGCATAACTGGGGCACTGTTAATGATTTTGTCGAGGGTGGTTTTGCCCGGATGGAAAAAAAGCCTGATTACTCGCAGCGGGCAAAGTATTTTGAAAGAATGATAGAAAATAGCCGCGAGCTTGTCAAAGCAGGAGTAATGGTATCCGCCGAAACAATGCTAAACAAGCGGACGCTGCCCCATCTTGAAAAAATCCACCGGCAAATTGTCGATGAGATGCTTTGCCAAAGGCACGAGGTGCACCCAATGTACCCAAGTGACTTCGCCAGCAATTTGGAAGTGCTGACGCTAAAAGAAATAAGAGAGGCAATCCATCATTTGCTCGACATCAGGGATGAACATACGTGGATGCTGTTTGGCACGTTGCCATTTTATCCGTGCAGCGATAAAGCGGAGGAACTTAATCTATTAAAACGGCTTTATTCCAGCAAAAATGTTACCGTCCGAAACGATCCCGACGGCCGCTCACGTCTTAATGTTAACATCTTCAACGGGGATATCATCGTAACTGATTTTGGTGACACTCCTCCGCTCGGTAATATTCAAACGACAAAGCTTCTAGATGCTTATCAAACATGGCAGTCCTCTAATCTAGCAAAAGAACTGAGCTGTCACTGTCCATCTGTTAAGTGTCTTGGCCCAAATGTTCTTGTCAAAAACAGTTACTATCAAGACATTGATTTTTCAAAAAGGCAGACCAATATTTAAGAGCAGGAAGGCAGATTATCCTGCTTTTTTCTCTTACTCTTTAGTAAAAATTCCCTTATACTAGATTTATAGTTCTATACATAGGGGGTTTGTAGCATGAGGATTTTAGTCGTTGGTGCAGGGGCCGTAGGCGGATATTTTGGCGGACGCTTGCAGGAAAAAGGCGTTGATGTCACATTTTTAGTGAGAGAAGGAAGAAAGAAGCAGCTGGACCAAACCGGACTTGTCATTGATAGTGTCCATGGCAAAGTCACGCTAACCCCAAAAACAATTTTGTCAGGAGAGGAAGCGGATGCGTTTGATTTAATCCTGCTCTCGACGAAAGCCTATCACCTGCAAGGTGCATTTGATAGCTTCCGGCAATATGTAAATGAAAAGACAGCCATTCTTCCCTTATTAAACGGAATCTCCCATATTGAACAATTAGCAGCAGAGTTCGGCCAAGAGCGGATCATCGGCGGCCTGTGCTTTATTGAAACTACCCTAGACCAAGAGGGAAGAATCATCCAAACAAGCCCAAGACATGATATTGTCTTTGGAGAGTTATCCGGCGAAAAGACCGATAGAATCTTAAAAATTGAAGATGCTTTCAGTGGAACGAAGTCCGTCTATCGTTTAAGTGACAATATTAATCAGGATTTATGGAATAAGTATTTGTTTATTTCGACGATGTCTGGAATTACAACCCTTATGAGGGCGCCGATTGGTCCAATCAGGGAAATGCCAAGCGGCCGGGCAACTATTGAAAAACTGTCACAAGAAATCATTTCCGTGATGAACAAAATGGGTGCGCCGCTGCCTGAAGATATAGCAGCACTTCAACTGAATCAAATTGATAGCTTGGGCTACTCGATGAAATCCTCGATGCAGCGGGATATGGAGAAGCAGCTTTCTGTCGAAGCAGATCATCTGCATGGGTACGTATTAACTATCGCCCGTAAAGAACAAATTCCAGTTCCGGTTTTAGAAGCTGTCTATGCCAATTTAAAGGTGTATGAACTGCAGCTGCAGAAAGACCAATAACATGATAAAAAGGGTGAGCGCAAAGTTGCTCACCCTTTATGCTGTATGCTTTGCCAGATTTGGATGCTTATGCATAGATACTAGCAAAATCACACCGCTAATGATTAATAATGCGCTGGTACTGATAAATACAGCCGAAAAACCAAGGTATCCGGAAATAACGCCGCCGAGCATTGGGCCAATGATGTTACCAAGAAACCTAAGGCTGTTGTTATAGCCAAGAACCTCGCCCTGCATGGCAAGAGGTGCCTCCTGACGGATATAAGCAATTCGTACTGGAATAATTCCCCCGATGGCAACCCCAAGAACAAACCGAATGATGACTAGCTGCCAAAGATTTGTTACCGCTGCACCAGGTAAGTAAATAATCCCCGCAAGGAAAAGGAGAACCACCAAAACCTTAATATAACCGTGCCTGTCGGCAATTTTCCCCCATCTTCTGGACATCAATAAGTTCCCCAAGCCAGCCGCAGAAAAAGCAATTCCTGAATAAAACGCGATATTTTTAGGACCATGCAGCTCGCCGACAAATAATGATAGGATTGGCTGAATACTAAAATGGGCTATTTGGACAAGGGCTGAGATAAGCAAAACAGTCAGCATGATCGGATTATGGATAATATGCTGGACAACTTCTTTACTGGAATAGTAGGACCTCACTCCCTTTTTTACTTCCATTCGTACTTCTTTCACAGCGAGCACAAGCAGGGCGGAGAGAAAAATCGTGACTGAGGTCCACTTAAAGGTGTCTGCATAACCAAATGTATCCGCGAGAATCCCTCCAAGCATTGGGCCTAATAAGGTACCGGTAATACTTCCTGTTTGCAGGGTGCCGAGGACACGGCCGGCAATTTCCTTCGGCGTTTGTGTGGAGATAAGTGCCTGTGACATAGGAATAAATCCTGAGAAGAAGCCCATAAAAAAGCGGAGCATGAAAAGTTGCCAGACCGATTGGGCAAACCCAATTAACAGGATCGAAAAAGCCATTCCCATTCCGGAAATGATCAGGATTTTTCTTCTGCCATAACGGTCGCCGATCCTGCCCCAAATCGGCGAAAAGAGGAAGGCGGATACAAATGTAATACCGAATGTTAAACCTGACCAATGCTGGACGTATTTCTCTGAAAAATTTCCCAGTGACTCGATGTACAGGGAGATAAATGGCAGAACCATTGTCATGCTTCCAGCTACAAAAAAGTTGGCAAACCACATGATGGCCAAATTTCGTTTTGCCTGGTCCTGTTGTTTCAAATTAGATAACACTTCTTTCTGTATTTATTTCGAATCTCTAAATATTATTTTACCGAAATTTCAGAAAAATTTAAATAGGAAATTCAATTCACATTTATAGTTTGAAGGATTGGCTATTTGTATAAGCTCGTACTCGTTGAAGAACAATAAGGAGAAATTTAGCAAATAGGCATTTAAATGGTTTCAAATCATTTAAAAGCTACATCACAGAAAGGGGCAGTTTTAATGGATGCATATTTGTTACTCATCACACTGCTGGCAATCATCATTGTCATTTTAGGAGTTTCTTGGTTTAAATGGCATGCATTTATTAGTTTAATGGTCGCAGCACTATTCTTGGCTATTTTTTCCGGAATGGGCTGGGACAAGATTGTCGGTTCCTATGAAACAGGAGTCGGCGCAGTTTTAGGACACTTAGTAGGCATTTTGGCACTTGGTACGATTTTAGGTAAAATGCTCGCTGAATCAGGGGCAGGCTTGCAAATTGCCAATTTCTTTATCAGGGCATTTGGCGAAAAGAAGCTGCCGTGGGCGATGTTCTTCTCAGGCTTTATTATCGGTATTCCAGTGTTCTTTGAAGTTGGAATTTTAATTCTGTTACCGCTTGTTATTTCCATTCAAAAAGCGTCTAAACAAAATATTTTATTGGTTGGTCTTCCGGCTATTGCCGGTTTGTCCATCACACACGGTCTTGTTCCGCCGCATCCGGGGGCGATTGCGGCAATCGGAATTTATGGGGCCAATCTTGGAAAAGTATTGCTATACTCTTTAATTATTGCGATTCCTTCGGGGATTATTGGCGGACCGTTATTTGCATGGATGATTAACAAACGGGTTGTCCCGACTGGCGAACCAACGTTGGTGAAAATTGACGATCAAGCCAATAAAAAGTCAATCCCAAGTGTTGGTATTTCATTCCTATCAATCTTAATGCCAGTCATTTTAATGATTTTAGGAACAGCCGCACCATATCTGCATCTTTCAGCCGGTGCGCAAAAAGTGTTGGCCTTTATCGGCAGCCCAGTAATCGCTCTGTTAATTTCTTGTTTCTTAGCTTTTTATTTCCTTGGCTTCCGTCATGGAATGGATAGGAACTTAATTAAAAAACTCGTGGAAGAATGTATTATACCAGTCGGTTCAATTATTTTAATCATTGGAGCAGGAGGCGGTTTTAAGCAAATTCTGATTGATAGCGGCGTGGCAAAAGTAATTGCCAGCATGTCTCAGGATTTGAATATATCACCACTTGTACTGGCGTTCTTGATTGCAGGGTTAATCCGGATTGCCACAGGCTCAGCAACAGTAGCATTAACGACTGCTGCCGGAATCGTCGCTCCAATTGTTGCCGGAATGTCCGGAGTCAATTTAGAATTGCTGGTTATTGCAACAGGCGCAGGCTCGTTAATGTTCTCACACGTCAATGACGCCGGGTTCTGGATGGTTAAAGAATACTTGGGACTGTCTCTTGAAGAAACCTTCAAAACGTGGACGGTACTTGAAACCATTCTTTCCTTTGTCGCCTTTATTGGGGCACTTATAGTGAATATGTTTGTCTAAGTAAAAAAGCAGAGGATGCCCTAAAAAGGCATCCTCTTTTAGATTTACATTCGAGTATTAGAAATGGCTTCTCTAACTTTATCAAGTGAGTTTTTGGCCTTTTCCTTATTGCGGATCATCATGTTGACATAAAGGGCATCTATCAAGCTTAATTGACCGATTCTAGAAGACAGTGCTTCGGAGCGGAATTCGGTCTCTTCAGAGCTTGTAAAAAGAGCAACATCCACGTTTTGTCCAATTGGTGATTTTGGATAGCTTGTAATACCGATTGTTTTAGCGCCATTTTTTTGCGCTGTTCTTAAAATATTGATGGTGTCTTTGTTTGTTCCCGAATGAGAAATCACCACAGCCACATCTTTTTCGCCAAGCTGGGAAGCAGACATAAGCTGGAAATGGGAATCGATAAAGGCAAATGCTTTGATCCCTGTCCGGACAAACTTGTGGAAAGCATCCATGGCGATTACATTTGAGCCACCCGTTCCATAGAACTCAACACGGTCCGCCTGCAATAATAAATCAACTGCCTTTTGAATAGAAGGCCCATCGAGAATCTGCAAGGTGTTTTCCAATGCTCTAATATTTGATTGAAAAATTTTCACCGCTACCGTCTTCTCAGTATCATCTTCCTTAATTTCTTCATGAATCTGTTGAATAGGTTCAAATATTTCAGAAGCGAGGGCAATTTTCATTGCCTGGTACCCCTTGAAGCCAATCCTTTTGCAAAACCGAAAAACAGTGGCATCGGCGACATTCAAATCCTCTGCCACTTCGTTAATGGTATTATGAATGATTTTTTCGGGACTGTCCAAGATGTAGTCAGCAATCTTTTTTTCTTTTTCACTAAGTCTTGCGTAATAGGAACGAATTTTTCCTAGACAGTTTTGCGGCATTGGTGATTACCTCACCCATTTTTGCTGGAAGCTGCTGATAGCACCATATTCTTCGCTTAACAAACGGGAAAGGCGGATATAAATCGGGATTAGATCCTGATAAATCTCCACGTTTTCTTCAATCGGTTGATGGGCATGGGTAGAACCGACCAACTCCGACATAATTGAGAAATCTTCAATTTCCCCAAGTGCATACATACCAAGGACAACAGCACCTAGGCAGGAACTTTCAAAGCTTTCCGGCACAACAACTTCCTGGTTGAAAATATCCGCCATCATTTGTCTCCACAATGCTGACCGGGCAAACCCGCCTGTTGCCTGGATTTTTTGCGGAACGCCAATCATTTCCTGAAGGGCGAGCATAACGGTATATAAATTTAGAATGACACCTTCAAGGACTGAACGAATCATATGCTCTTTTTTGTGATGAAGGCCAAGCCCAAAAAACGAACCGCGGGCATTGGCATTCCATAAAGGTGCACGTTCACCCGCTAAATACGGATGGAAAATGAGACCCTCTGCACCAGGTGTGACTCTGTCGGCAATTTTCGTTAAGACATCGTAAGGGTCGATTCCAAGGCGTTTAGCCGTTTCCACTTCAGACCAGGCAAGCTGATCGCGAACCCAGCGGAAGGTCATCCCGCCGTTGTTGACTGGACCGCCGACAACCCAATGATTTTCAGTTAACGCATAACAGAAAATTCTTCCTTTTGGATCGGTGATTGGCTTGTCCGTTACAGTCCGAATCGCGCCGCTGGTGCCGATCGTGACAGCCATTACTCCTGGGTCAATGGCGTTGACGCCGAGATTGGAAAGAACGCCGTCACTTGCTCCAACTACAAATGGAGTGTTCCCTGGTATTCCAAGCTCCTCGACATATTCATTTTTTAAGCCGGTTAAATAAAACTTTGTTGAAACTGGCTCAGGCAATTGTTCAGTGGTAATACCAGCAACACTTAGCGCTTCTGCATCCCAATTTAGCTGTTCGAGGTTAAACAGCCCTGTTGCAGAGGCGATTGAATAATCCATCACATAACGATTAAACAGCTTAAAGAATATGTACTCTTTAATACCGATAAATTTGCTGGTTTTGCTGAAGATTTCAGGATGGTCCTCTTTTAGCCAAGTAATTTTGGCAAGCGGTGACATCGGATGAATCGGTGTTCCGGTTCTACGATAGATGGCAAGACCATTCAATTCGTTTTTAATTTTTTCAGCTGTTTCCGTAGCGCGGCTATCTGCCCACGTAATGCAGCGGGTAATTGGTTTACCGTTATCATCCATGGCAATAAGGCTGTGCATGGCCGAACTAAAGGAAACAAGCTTAAGCTGTTCCGTATTGATTTTGCCCTTTTTGATAGCTACTTTCATCGTTTCCAGGACAGCTTGGAAAATTTCCTCCGGATCCTGTTCTGCAATGGACGGGGCAGGGCTGTATAAAGGGTATTCAACATGATGCATGCTGATAACTTTACCTTTTTCTGCAAAAAGAACTGACTTTGTACTGGTTGTACCAATATCAACACCGAGATAGTAAGAGGTTCTAGTCATTGGGTTAATCTCCTTTATGAAGCGTTATTGTATAGTTCAAAAAATTTTTACTCCAGTATCATTATATAAGAAAAAATATTCCTGCACACTACAATTTGTCCTATAACTATTGTTAAACATACATAAACAGATTATAGATAGTTTTAAAAAAGAAAGGGAAAAAGGTGTTTGCAGCGAATATTTTAAGGGTATGTGCAATTTTTACGGGAGGGAAGTTCATGTCTGAAAAATATCCAGTTCTAGAGGGAGCTGAACCGTTTTATTTTGAAGGGAATCGCGTCGGTATCTTGGTTTCGCACGGTTTTACGGGGTCCACCCAAAGCATGCGCCCGCTTGGGGAGGCTTATGCCAAAGCAGGCTACACGGTGTGCGGACCGCGCTTAAAAGGGCACGGAACTCATTATGAGGATATGGAGCAAACAACCTATCACGATTGGATTGCTTCAGTTGAAGAGGCTTATCAATGGTTAAAGGAACGCTGCGATACAATTTTCGTAACGGGGCTTTCGATGGACGGAACATTAACCTTGTATATGGCGGAAAAACATCCAGAAATTCGCGCGATTATCCCGATTAATGCTGCCGTAGATATTCCGGCCATGTTACCGGTCCGCCAGTTAGAAGATATGCGGTATTTAGATGCGATCGGTTCAGATATTAAAAAGCCGGGTGTCGTGGAACTTGCCTATGAAAAAACACCGGTTCAATCCGTGAAGGAAATCTTGACCTTTATGGATGAGGTAAAAGCAGATCTTCATATAATTACCTGCCCAGTATTGATTTTTGTTTCGGATGAAGACCATGTCGTCCCTCCGGATAATTCACAAATCATTTATGATGAAATCGGCTCAGAGATTAAAGAACTTCATCAGTTGAAAGACAGCTATCATGTGGCCACACTAGATAACGACCAGCAGGTAATTATCGAAAAAACATTAAAATTTATCGATAAGAATCTTTAATGGAGACAAATTTTTTTTGTCTCTTTTTTTGTTGCATTTTTGGAACAATATTTAGTGAAGGAGTGATTATTAGTGAACCATTGTGAAACATTTTTACGAAGTAAGAATTGGATTGATAATGATTTGGATGCAAGGTACATAAATGTCAATCATCCATATGCGATTCTGATTTCAGAGGATGAAGGGATGATTACCTTAAGGGGAAACAACGGTTTTGATAATGGCCAGAATGGAGAGGAAATCTTCTCCTTTACCTCATTACAAGAGCTGCAGGAATGGTTTGAGAACAATATTGGGGAGTAGTTTTAGCAACAAAGCCACAGGAATGGATGGCCCGCAGTTATGCCGATAAGAACGAAAAACTCTCGCTTCCGTAAACCAAGTGGGAGTTTTCATTTAGCCCCTAATATAAAAGCTATTGACATATAAATTTAAAAGGGTTATTATTATCTCAACTTCAAGATATCCTGTTTTAGGGTAATTGAAGGTTATTTTTAAAATAATATCTCGAATTCGAGATAATCACATTTATTCTAACCGATTCTGAAAAAATAAAGGATGTAAGGAGTGGAAGAAATGAACCTATTAGGATTACATCATGTATCGATTTTGACCGGAAAAGCGGAAAGAAATTATAAGTTTTATACAAAAATTTTAGGAATGCGATTGGTTAAGAAAACAGTCAATCAAGATGATACATCTTCTTATCATCTTTTCTATGCGGATGCAGAAGGAAATCCTGGCACGGAGGTGACCTTTTTTGACATACCTAATCTTGGTAGTTCATATAGAGGAACTTCAGATATTTCCACTGTATCTTTAAGGGTGCCGAATACAGATTCTTTGTTGTTTTGGAAGGAACGATTTAAACAGGCTGGTGTTCAACATGATGAGATTGAAAAAAGAGCAAATCGTGATACATTAGCCTTCAAAGATTTCGATGGGACTCGTTTAATACTTGTCGCCGACAATGGTGAAGAAGGAGTTAGGCCGGGGGTTCCTTGGGTACGGGAAGATATTCCAACGGAACACGCCATTATAGGTTTAGGGCCTGTTACCCTTACTGTTGGAATTGCCGAACCGACCATCGGAGTTCTTACTGAAGTTATGGGATTTCGATATGTCGGAGCATACCCATCACTGGAAGGAGATTTTCCTGAAATATTAGTTTATGCAACAGGTGAAGGAGGCAGTGGTGCAGAAGTTCATATTGAAAGAAGGCCGGACCTGCCAAAAGCCCGTTTAGGCCGTGGAGGAGTGCATCATGTTGCTTTCCGTGTACCAAATGAAGAAGAATACAACCAATGGGCACAGCGTTTGAAGGATTATCGCTTGCCGAATTCAGGGAAAGTCGAACGTTATTATTTTAAAGCATTATATTTCAGAGAGCCAAATGGCATTTTGTTTGAATTATCTACAGACAAACCAGGCTTTGCAACAGACGAACCGATGGAAACAATGGGGCAAAAACTGGCATTACCGCCATTTTTGGAGCCGCAACGAAAAGAGATTGAAGAAAAGCTGCGGCCGCTAAACCTAAATTAAACTTTGTGCAACTACAGCAGCCCAAGTAGGGAGCCAATCGATTTGGATCGATTGGCTTTTTAAATTTATGAAGCAGTTTTTTTAAAAATATGAAAAAATATCCAGTTTCTATATTGACATCATACATATTAACATCGATAATATAAACATAAATAATATTGAGGTGAACAATATATGAACATGCAAGATGTGATTCTAGGTTTTCTATATGAGGAGCCAATGAGCGGCTACGATATAAAGCAAATGATGGAGAATTCCGTGTCATACTTCTTTGATGCATCGTTTGGTGCTATTTACCCGGCATTAAGAAAAATGGAAAAAGAGGGACTGGTGGAAAAACAGGTCATTCAGCAGGAAGGGAAGCCAAACAAGAACCTATTTGCGATAACAGAAGCCGGCCGGGAACAATTCCAGCAATACCTTAACAGCCCAATAAACCCAACTGTGACGAGATCAGACATCCTAATCCGTATTTTTTTCGGGCGGTTTACCACAAAGGAAAAGATCATCGAGTGGCTTGAGGAAGAACGTGAAAAGAACCAGGCGATGTATAACAATCTTAACAGAATCGATGAAATGTGCGGTGCAGACATGGAGCACTATAAGCGATTTACACTGCAGTTTGGCATCCGTCAGGCAGAAATGGTCGTGAACATGATTGATGAAGAGTTAAAAAAATTAAATGAGCAAGGGGAGCAATAACATGAGGGGGACGGGCGGAATGAAGGTCGTTCTATTAATGTGCGTCGGGGTATTTGTTTGTATGCTTGATTCCACAATTATGAATATTACGCTGCCGGCAATTCAGGACAGTCTGCACACATCGCTAGAAACAAGTTCGTGGATGCTGAATGTATACACGATGACGATTGCGGTTTTGGCGATTCCGCTGGCAAGGTTTGCTGAAATGTTTGGACGTAATAAATTTTTTATTGTCGGGTTGTTTATTTTCGGATTGGGCTCGGCTTTATGCGGCCTGGCAAACAGCGGAGAATTCTTAATTGCCTCAAGGTTCATCCAAAGTTTTGGGGCCGCTATCCTAATTCCTTGCAGCATGGTGATCGGGATTGCTGCGATGCCGATTGAAAAGAGGGTGCTGCCATTGACGCTTCTTGGGGCAACACAAGGATTATCAACTGCTCTCGGTCCCACAGTCGGAGGGATTATCACAGAAAAGCTTAGCTGGCACTGGGTCTTTTATGTCAATGTACCAATTTGCATACTCGCCATCGCCGCCTCCTTTGTAATCTTAACTGTAAAAAACGAAAGCAGAATAAAATCATCCATCGATTGGTTCGGCCTAATCTTCTCGGTTTCTGCCATATTCCCGCTAAATCTGGTCCTAATCAAAGGGAACAACTGGGGCTGGGATAGCAGCCAGGCGATTATTTGTTATCTATTAACAGCCGCCTCCATCGTACTATTTATTATCGCAGAGAAAAAATCAAAAGCGCCAATGGTTAATTTAAATCTTTTTAAAGATCGTTTATTTACAGGTTCAGTTGTGATCGTGACTACAGGGTTCATCTTCCTTATCGGTGTCATGGTCTTGCTTCCACAGTTTTTAACCAACTTCCAGCACAAGACAGAGCTCCAAGCCGCACTCCTCGTCACACCTGTATCCGCCGCCATCTTTGTATTTTCCAACTTTGCCGGTTTGCTAACGAAAAAAATTGGCTACACGATTCCTGTCATGATTGGCTTTGCCATCATGGGAATAGCTTATTATTTGTTGCATAACTTAAATCTTCACAGCACACCAAAGGAGATAATTCTGCTTTGCAGTTTGCTTGGCCTGGGATTTAGCTTCGTGATTTCTTCCGCAACAATTGCCAGCACGTCATCGTTTGAAGGGGAAATGCTTACGGCATCGCAGAGTGTTTTTTCGATGCTGCGTCAGGTGGGGGTTGTTTTAGCTGTAGCAATTTTTGTAGCCGGGTTGACGAACAATATTCATGATAAAAAACAGGATGTTATGCATTATGCACAGCAAAAACTTGAAAAACTGAATGTGCCGGAAACCGTCAAAGCGCAGATTTTATCGGAAACAAAAAAATTAATCACCAGTGAAAAAGAAGCGCTGCAAACCTCTACCACATTTATCACCAAAGCGGAACGCCAGCGAATCATCGATGCCAACGCTGCAAAAGTATTAGCCACCATTCCTGAAAATCAAAGGAGCGCAGCCAAAGATGAAATCTATAAACAAGTTGAAAATCAGGTGGATGAGGAAATCTTCAAAACGGGAACAATAATAAAAGGGTATACCAATCAAATAAGGAATTTTGCTGAAGAAAGGATTTCTACAAGTTTTGCAGACCTATATAAAACAAGTATTCCGTTTGTGTTCCTTTGTGTATTAACTGGTTTGATATTTAGAGAAAGAAGAAATAAGCAGATTGTCCAAATGGCGAAATCACCTGCAGCCAATTAGTAAAAAAACAGCCTAAAACCCATCCTTGGGTCTTAGGCTGTTTTTGTGCGTTAACAGCAGCGTGAAACTTTTCCGCCTTTGGCATTGTAACGCGCATCCTGGGCTTCGCAGAAGAATTCCTTTCTTGTTTTGACAGGCTCGCCGGGATGATGCGATTCCATATGGGCTACATATGTTTCATAGCTCGGGACCCCAACCAGCAAGCTGATAAACTGCTTGCGGTAGGAGTTAATTATTTTCAACTGATTAAGCATATTTCTTCAAATCCCCTTCGTTACGCGGAATGATTGGTTCTTCGTGTAACGGTAATTTTTTGCCGTTAAGGACTTGCAGCCAAATTCGAATGGCAGCTATTAATACCAGAATCACGACTACCATGAAAATACCAGTAAGTGTGGCATCCACGTAGTCATTAAGGAGGACTTGGTTCATTTGCGCAGGAGAAGTCGCTGGCGCAAGCACCTTGCCGGCATCATTTGCTTCTTTGAAAATCTTGGCATGGGCTAGGAAGCCGATTTTTGGATTTTCATGGAATAGCTTTTGCCAGCCTGCTGTTAAAGTAACAATTAACAACCAACCGGTTGGCACCAAAGTAACCCAGGCATATGCTTTTTTGCCCATTTTAAAGAGAATCGTAGTTCCAAAGAGCAGGGCGATTCCGGCAAGCATTTGGTTGGCAATACCGAACAGCGGCCATAACGTATTAATACCGCCAAGCGGGTCGATAACGCCCTGATACAGGAAGTACCCCCAGAAAAGAACGCATAAGGCGGTTGCAATAAGGTTTGGAACCAGTGCTTCAGTTTTCGCAAATGGCTTATAAACTGTTCCTAAAATATCTTGAATCATAAAGCGGCCGACACGAGTACCGGCGTCAATCGTTGTTAAGATGAACAACGCTTCGAAAAGAATCGCGAAATGGTACCAGAATGCCATTAACGCCTTTCCGCCAATAACTTTTGAAAAAATAACCGCCATACCAATCGCTAGGGTTGGGGCACCGCCGGTTCTGGAGAGAATCGAAGCTTCCCCTACATCCTTGGCATAATTCGCTAAATCTTGAGGAGTGACCGTAAAGCCCCAACTGGATACAACAGAAGCAGCTTGGGTAACGTCAGTTCCGATTAAGGCAGCTGGGCTGTTAATCGCAAAATACACACCAGGATGCAGCACACAGGCAGCAATCATTGCCATGACGGCAACAAAGGATTCAGTCAGCATCGCACCATATCCGATTGGACGGGCGTGGGATTCAGTTTCAATCATCTTAGGTGTTGTACCGGAGGAAACTAGGGCATGGAAACCGGAAACAGAACCACAAGCTATTGTAATAAATAAGAATGGGAAGAGATTTCCTGCAAATACTGGTCCTGTACCATCAATAAACTTCGTTACCCCGGGCATTTCTAAATGTGGAGCAACTACGACAATACCAATGGCAAGTCCCAAAATGGTACCCACTTTTAAGAACGTACTTAAATAGTCGCGCGGTGCTAGCAGCAGCCATACTGGCAATACTGATGCAACAAAACCATAAATAATCATCATAATCGCAATAGCTTCGCCCTTAAACGTGAACATGGCTGCTAACGTTGGATTTTCGGCAACTGTCTGTCCGAAAACTAACGCAAGTAAAAGTAAAACAATACCGATGATGGATGCTTCGCCAACGCGGCCTGGGCGGATGAAACGCATGTAAATTCCCATTAATATCGCAATCGGAATCGTCGCTGCGATCGTGAACATTCCCCAAGGGCTTCCTACAAGTGCTTTTACGACGACAAGGGCTAAAACTGCTAATAAAATAACCATGATTCCTAAAATCCCAATCATCGCAATGACACCTGTAACTTTGCCCATTTCTTCTTTTATCATTTCACCGAGTGATTTACCATTTCGGCGCATAGATGCGAAAAGAATCACAAAGTCTTGAACAGCACCGGCCAAAACAACACCAACGACAATCCAAAGTGTTCCAGGCAAATATCCCATTTGGGCTGCGAGAATAGGACCAACTAATGGACCTGCACCGGCAATAGCGGCGAAGTGATGACCAAACAGAACCCATTTGTTCGTTGGCACAAAATCTTTTCCGTCGTTATGAATTTCGGCAGGAGTTTTCCTTTTATCATTTAACTGAAAAACTTTTTCTGCGATAAACTTGCTGTAAAAGCGATAAGCAATGGCATACACGCAGACAGCAGCTGTTAACAGCCAAATCGCATTGATGCTTTCACCTCTGTTTAAGGCCATGACTGCAAAACCTGCTGCTCCAAGGGCGGCAATGACTCCCCAGATAATAATGGATTTAAACGCTTTCAAAAAAGTTCACACCTTCCTATCTAGAATAATATTATTATATTTTATTGTTTTTTCTGAATTCAAGGTAATTTTTTGTGAATTTTGACAAATTTCCCGAAATTTTGATAGAATGACTGGAAATTGCCTTATAACTTGGTTTTGAATTAAACTAATTATCAAATGTAAAATAATGTGGTGAGCTATAGATGAACAACGAAGCAGAACGAACGTATGAAATCATGGAGGTTTGTCTTCTGGCGGGGAAAATTATGCTGCAGAGCGGAGGGGAAACGTATCGGGTGGAAGATACGATGATGCGGATGGCAGCCTCGTTCGGGATTGAAAAGTCACATAGCTATGTGACGCCAACGGGCATTATTTTTTCCGCCGAAGGGTCGGAACCGACAAAAACCAAGTTGATTAGAATTTCAGAGCGTTCGACAGATTTGGAGAAGGTCGCTATCGTAAATAGTATTTCACGAAAAATATCAAGTGGTGATCTGAATAGCAGAGAGGCTATGAAACAGCTTAAGGAAATTGAAGCCAAGGACCTTTCCTTCCCATTCAGGATGCAGGTGGCGGCAGCCTCCTTGGCAAGCGGCTGTTTTATGATTATGTTTAAAGGAGAATGGAATGATTTTTTGCCTTCAATGATTGCCGGAGGTGCAGGATATTTAAGCTTTGTTTATTTCCATCGCTTTGTACCGATCAAGTTTTTCTCCGAGTTTTTGGCGGCATTTGTGATTGGGCTCCTTTCATTGCTTTTTGTAATCATCGGCGTTGGCCATCAGCTGGATAAAATCATTATTGGATCGGTGATGCCGTTAGTCCCCGGTTTATTAGTAACCAACGCCATCAGAGACTTAATGGCGGGCCACCTTGTTTCTGGACTGTCAAAAGGTGCGGAAGCGTTTCTGACAGCCTTTGCCATTGGGGCTGGAATTGCGGTCATACTGAAATTCTTGTGAGTGAGGTCTTGGAAAAGTGGATATTTTAGCTCAGGTAATAACCAGCTTTATTGCAACAGGGGCATTTGGCATCCTTTTTAATGCACCAAAGAATACCTTAGTGAAATGCGGGTTGATTGGTGCAGGCGGCTGGCTGGTTTATTATCTTGTAGAAGGATATTATGATGATCCTGTTTTAGGGACATTACTGGCGACGGTCTTTATAGCTGTGCTAAGCCAAGAATTGGCAAAATTATATAAAACCCCTGTGATTATTTTTAGCGTTGCGGGAATTATTCCATTAGTTCCGGGGGGACTCGCTTATAATGCCATGAGAAATTTTGTGGAAGAGAATTATAACACGGCACTTGGGTCTGCTGCTCAGGTTTTGATGCTTGCGGGAACCATCGCCTTTGGGTTAGTTTTCTCAGAAGTGATTAATCAAGTGATCCGGAAAATCAATGAAAGAAAGTTAAAAATATAAATTTTTCTAAGAGGTTGTCATTTCACCTTTATTCCTGAGACAGCCTCTGGATTTGATTTGGATACTGTTCCTCTTTTCGGTTCTTTTAACGTTTGGTATAGTAATATATTAGTATATTAGTACTACTAGCAAAATGAAAAGTTCACAGGGAAGGGATTTATCATTTATGAAGAAAACGATTATTGCGCTTATTGTTTTCACTGCGATTCTCTTTGGTTCAAAAAACATAATTGGGGTAGAAGCAATACGATCTGCAATAAAAACGTTTTTGGAGGACCCGCCTTTAAAAACACGCCAGATAGCACTTCAAAAAGATTATCCTATTTTGCCTGAGAGCAAACTGCTCGATGTCCCGTTGATTAATCAAATGGATAAGCCGATGCTATACAATGGCTGCGAAGTGACGAGCCTTGCGATGGTTATGCAATTTCATGGAATTAGTGTGACGAAAAATGAGCTTGCTGAAAATATTAAAACAGTTCCGTTTACTTACAGTAATGGTCTTAAAGGAAATCCAAATACTGGATTTGTTGGAGATATGGCACATGGGCCGGGACTTGGGGTGTACAATGGCCCCGTTTACGATCTTGCCCAAAAATATGCAGGGGAACGTGCCATGAATTTAACGGGCAGTCCATTTACAGACCTGTTGAAAAAAGTAAACCAAGGACACCCAGTATGGATTATCACGACTATAAACTTTTCTCCGGTAAACGTATTTCAAACCTGGAATACCCCTGAGGGAAAAATCGACATCACCTTCAGTGAACACAGCGCGGTCATTACCGGCTACGACCAGTCCCACATCTATATCAATGATCCATACGGTACAAAGAACAAAAAATTAAACCGCGAAAACTTCATCAAAGCCTGGGAGCAAATGGGCAAACAAGCAATCGTTATCCAATAGTGTCCTGTAAATTGGACGAAGGCAGAGGAATGGTTCCTCTGCCTTCTTTTGCTTTCCTTATTTTAGGATTTATTGTAACTTGAATTTCTGCAAGTTCATTATGCTGTCGTAATGTAAAAATTTAAATATTTCTTAATTAAATATGCCGCGGTACAATTTCCACCAGTAGGTTTTATAAACCTAAACGATGCCAGCCCTACCTCTCTAACATCCTTACGGCTCCGAGGCCGTTCCAGTGTGAATAAGTCTTTCCAAAAAAAACACGAGTGAAAAGCCAGTAAAATTCTTACATTGTGTATTCTCTATTTATTTCAAGTTACACAAATGAAAAGCACAATTAATAATATTACATGATTAACCTGTATTTGTCAATTGGTTAATTGAAATATTTTCAATGTTGATCCACTCTTTTAAAACATTTCTATAAAAAGGATTATTTGAATAGTAAATAGAAGTATTTATTTAAAAAAGGAGGGGGAGCGGATGGAGGATTTTCGTTATAAAGAGTATGACGGACTTGGATTGGCTGAATTGATAAAAAGAAAAGAAGTTAAACCGACCGAGGTGCTTTCGGAAGCCATCAAAGCTATTGAGGAACATAACCCCAAGCTAAACGCTGTTATTAATAAATTTTACGATAAAGCTGAAAAACAGGCGGAAAATGTTGATTTAGAGGGGACCTTTGCAGGTGTGCCGATGCTGTTAAAGGATATTGCTCAAGAAGTGGAAGGGGAGAAGATTACGGCTGGGTCCAAGGCTTATCAAGGCTACCGGGCAAAAATTGACTCCACGTATGTAAAGCAAGTGCGTAAGACGGGCGCCCTATTTGTCGGGCAGACGAATGTACCGGAATTTGCCTTGATGGGCATTACTGAGCCAAAGTATTATGGCCCTACCCGAAATCCATGGAATCTAGGGCATACACCAGGCGGTTCGAGCGGCGGTTCGGCAGCGGCGGTTGCAACCGGAATGGTACCGATTGCAGGAGCAAATGATGGCGGCGGGTCGATTCGGATTCCGGGTTCTTATTGTGGTCTTTTTGGAATGAAGCCAACCAGAGGCAGGACACCCGTCGGTCCCGTTTATGGTCGGCTATGGCAGGGTGCTTCTGTTGACCATATCCTCTCGAGAACTGTAAGAGATAGTGCGGCGATGCTTGATGAAATCAAGATTTACGAAAAAGCGGCTGCATTTCATACCCAGCCATTTGCAGGCTCTTACCTTCAGCAGGTACAGGGCGGACCAGCAGAGAAATTAACGATTGCTTTTTCGGTCCAGTCTCCCTTAGGGGCTGAAGTCCACAAGGAATGTCAGGAGGCAGTCTATAAAACAGCCAGGTTGCTGGAATCAATGGGTCATAATATGGTCGAAATGGATGCGCCTGTGGATGGCAGGAAAATTGCAAAAAGCTATTTAACGATGTATTTCGGGGAAGTTGCTGCGACATTGGCATCTCTAGAAGATGTCCTTGGCCGGAAAGCGAAAATGAGCGATGTGGAGCTGCCCACTTGGATTTTAGGGTTGGTTGGGAAGGCGACTTCGGCAGAGGAGATTGTTTTAAGTATTCGCGAATGGGACAACGCGGCCATTGCGATGGAGGCATTTCATGAAACATACGACTTCTTTATGACGCCAACGACTGCTTTCCCGCCAGCAAAAATCGGAGAACTAGAGCCAACTGCTTCGGAAAAACTGGCGATGACAGCTGCAGGAAAGCTATCCTTGAGCGGTATTTTGAAAAAGGCCGGCACGGTCGAACAGGTAGCAAAAAATAATCTTAAGAGAACTCCTTTTACGCAGCTTGCCAATTTAACCGGTCAGCCGGCAATGACAGTTCCGGTGCATCTCACCCCGGATGGACTGCCGGTCGGAGTACAATTCATGGCTGCCCGGGGACGGGAAGATTTATTGTATACTCTAGCCGCACAGCTTGAACAAACAGATATATGGATCCCGGTGCAATCGAATCCGATATTTTAAATTCGATTTAGTGGAGGAGGGCATAACTCCCGTAAAGTATAAGAGACCGAGGCTTGGGTCGTTATGAACGATGAGGAGATGCGGTTTTTAACTTAATAAGTCAAACATCCGGCGATGACCACACCGATAGAAACCGACAAAAACATCAAAAAAAATCCAACAGCCAATCCTCCATGTGATCCTGATGGGCTGTAAAAACGACATTAGAAGAGGTTTTCCCCTCCGCTGCCCTTCACTCAGATTTCATCTATATATAAAGGGGAGAAAAGTTTTTAGAATTTGCGATGGATTCACGGGAGATTGATGAAGATCGCAAATGCTATGTATACTACGGAACCTTTACCGGCAACAGCCGCTGACATTTTCCAACATTTTTTTTAAGTATAGGAGGAAAGTACTGTTTTTTGTCGTATTGTAATAATAATATAATTGATTCCTCGGAGGAATATCGATGCTGGCGGAAAAACTTCTTTTGCAACTGTTAATCGTATTAGCACCAGTCCTGCTTTGCAGCTCCTTATTTGACCATAAGAAAAAGTGGAATATACCAATCATCAGTGGTATCATGCATAGTCTGGCCGCGATAGCCTGCATTATCTTTAATTATTCAAATTATGGAATTATTTGGGATCTTCGCTACGCTCCTCTTATTCTTGCCATTTTATATGCAGGACCTGCTGCCGGCGGAATGGTTATTACCTCCATCATTGGGGCCCGCCTTATAATGGGTGGAGGTACTGTCTATTTTGCCATTGTGGGCTGCCTTCTTACTGCTATTGTCCCTTTTCTTCTACGAAAATGCTATTGGAATACTTCTTCAAATAGACGAGTACGGTTCACCTTATTATCGGGCGGTTGGTCAATAGTTTTATGTTATTTATCACTTTTGACTTATCATTATTTAAACGGAAATACCTTCAAAATATTTATCAACATCCCGGATTTACTGCTATTCGCGCTCATTTATACTGGTTCCCTGACACTTGCTGCTAAGTTATACGAGGGACAGATTGAGAAAGCCAAAATGAAGGAAGAGATACTGAAAGCAGAAAAGCTTAATACATTAAGTGAACTGGCTGCTTCTATCGCCCATGAAGTCCGCAACCCTTTAACAGTGGTTAAGGGATTTCTACAATTGATGCAGCAGGATGAGAAAGGGAAGAATTATGAATATTTCGGGCTGGTTTTAAGTGAATTAGGACGGGCTGAGGCGATCATTAGCGATTACTTGAATTTTGCCAAGCCGAAATTCGAAAAACTAGAGGAATTCGCCTTAAAAGACATATTGAAGGAAATTGTCATGCTGCTCGAACCTTATGCTGTAAAGCAGGGTGTACGACTAGAAAGTGAACTGGACACATCCGATTTTTGCCTTTATACAGATCGAAATCAGTTGAAACAGGCTCTTGTAAACCTTGTGAAAAATGCGATTGAAGCGACCTCAGAGGAGGGCGTTGTCACGATACATACAAAGTCCGACCGAACACATGGCTCCGTTTTGATTACTGATAACGGAAAAGGAATGACACCCGAACAACTATCGAGGATTGGAACATTGTTTTATACGACCAAAGATAAGGGGACGGGGCTGGGGACTTCGGTATCCTTAAGAATTATTGAAACGATAAAAGGAAGAGTTTTCTATCAAAGTGAAACAGGTTTGGGAACAACGGTAACAATTGTTCTTCCAGGAGGTAAAAAGGAAGAGTTAGTTAGCAGTATTAATAATGAAGAACCGACAGTTGTTAAAATAATGTAAAAACAGATGACATCCTTTTGTTTGATGTCATCTGTTTTTTTATTCAGTTAAACTACTTCGGCTATGGACGAAAGCATTCAACATTAAATAATTCATCTGGACAATTGAAAAAGGTCAGCTAATTTAAAGGGGAGTTCCAATCAAATGGGACTCCCCCTTTAAATTTTCCCAATAAAAAAATGTCGAAAATCATCGTATTTTTCTTTTTTTTTATAATGTTATTCTAAAAAAATGGTAGAATAGTATGGGGAAAGACTGGAATTTTGAATTTTTAGAATAGTATCTTTGTTAAGGAGAACACTCATGGAAATAAGCAGCAAAAGTCCAAAGCTAATATATGAAGAAAAAAAGGCTATTAAGTTATTTTTGTGGCTATTTTATTTCTTATTCTTTTTATATGACTTAGCCTGGAATGTTATATTGCCTAGATACACAGATTATGGAGAATTAGAGCCTCTAAATTCTGGTTTGGGAATATGGCTTTACCCCTTAGTGTTAATACTGTTGCTAGTGTCAATGTATCTTATTAAAAAGAATGACTCGTATAAAGTTAAATATTTTTTCTTGTTTGGCTATATTTTAATTGATTTAGTCGATAATTTATTAAGGTATTATGGAACATCTCGAACTTTTGCATCGGGAAGTGTTGTTGAACTTCTATTTCTCATATTTTCACCCGTATTTGTAAATAAAATATACTTTTGGACCACTTCATTAGGAATAGTTGTAAAATATATTTTACTCGGACTGATATTATCAACCGCCAATGTCCTGCCGCCAATTATTATTAGCACGGCCATCTCAGCAATTGCCTATATCATCTTAATTAGATTTTATTCATATATAAATTCCTTAACCAACGTTCATGAGGAACTCCGTCAAAAAGAAAAACTCGCAGTTATTGGTCAAATGGCAACGGTGATTGGGCACGAGATTCGAAACCCGCTTGCAGCATTAAAAGGGTTTACGCAATTGCAGTTTGAGAACAATTTACAAACTAAGGATTATTATCCTATTATGATCCAAGAGATTGATAGAATTAATGTCATTGTCGATGACTTGATGTACCTTGGAAAGCCGAGAAGGATACAGTTTGAAAAAACTAGTATGGAAGAAATTATTGATTATACTTTGTCAATTATGAGACAACAGGCTAAGGTTAACGGGATTAAAATTGAAAAGACAGTCACAGAACCTCTGCCATTGATTGAATGTGGAGAGAAGCAATTAAAACAGGTATTTATCAACTTACTGAAAAATGCAATTGAAGCTATGCCGAATGGCGGGTTGATCAGAATCCAAATCAAAATGGCAGATAAAGAAAAACTGCTAGTAGCTGTCGAGGATGAAGGTTGCGGAATTACAGACGAAACTGTTCAAAATCTAGGTACGCCATTTTATTCAACTAAGGAGAATGGTACTGGTTTAGGCTTCTATATAACAAAGCAAATTATTGAGGAGCATAAAGGGGAAATAAAAATAGCAACAAAGCTTGGTAAAGGAACAACGGTAGAAGTTGAGTTGCCTCTAATCCAAAAGTACTAAATGAGTTAATAATGATAACAGGACAAAATTTTCTTTAATTATACATAAACATATGTATTCGGATTAAAATAAATGATTTATAATGAAGAAAAGTGTCGTAAATACAAAAATATAGGAAAAATGTCTGATGCAGAAAACCGTAACTTAGATTTTTTCTTATGATAGAAGAATGGAATTTCTAATGTGAGGTTGGAAAATGAAAACAAAAAAAATAGATCCAAATATACTAAATGAAGAGAGTCAAACAATCAAATGGTTTATTGTTTTATTTTATATCATCTCCATATCATATGATTTAATTTATAGTATTATTTCAAAATATAATCCAATATTGCAGTATAAAACACCTGATTTACTAGGCTTATGGATTTATGTATTTATGTTTGCTTTAATTCCTGTTGCACGTTATTTGTACAAAAATCAAAGGCAGCATCAAATAAAATATGTTTATTTTATATCATATACAACTTTAACGTTAATAAATGATGTCATTTCATTTATTGGCAAACCCGAGATCTATAAGAGTGGGAATGCAGTTGAAATTTTATGGTTGTTGTTATCACCAATATTTGTAAGCAATACCTTTTTTAAGGTAGTTTCCCTTGGGTTATTATTAAAATACAGTATAGCAGGTTTAATTATCCAAACTCCGAATGTGTTATCTGCTTTATTACTGCTAGCTGTATTATCAATTTTTTCTTTCATCATTTTAAATAGGTTTCAATCTTATGTTAGGGCGATTAAAACTTCATACGACCAGCAATTAGTTGGTCTGGTTAAAGGCGTAATCGCTACCCTTGAACTAAAAGATCCGTACACAAGAGGACATAGTGAAAGGGTTGCCAGCTATGCACTAGAGTTGGCAAAAATCAACGGTAAATTCTCTGTAGACGATTTAAAAGATTTTAATTACGCATGTTTACTTCACGATATCGGTAAAATTCATATCCCTGACCGAATACTGATGAAGCCTGGGAGACTTACAAATGAAGAGTACGAAATAATCAAAGCGCACACAGTCGTAGGGGCTGAAGCCGTATCGAAAATTGTTGGTTTTAAGCATAGTATTGAAGTCATTCGGTCTCATCATGAACGCTGGGATGGAAAGGGGTACCCGGATCAATTAAAGGGGGAAGAAATTCCGTACCTTGCAAGAGTTTCAGCTATTGCAGATGCTTTCGATGCCATGACCTCCACGAGGTCTTATAGGTCGGCCCTATCAGTTGAAGAGGCATATAAGAGGATATTAGAAGGAAAAGGTTCACAGTTTGACCCTGAACTGGTAGATAATTTTCAAAAGGTATTTCCGAAATGGAAAAAAATCCATGATTCCTTTAATGAAGAAATAGACAAAATCATGCTCCATAATAACTTTTGGGTTGAAAAGGAGGTGGAAGGATGAAAATACGCAAACTTAAGAAAGTTAAAGTAACATGCTGGTGGTGCTTATGGATGATGTAAGAAATATATGGTCTAGGATGCTTGCTTTTTGCTCAGCATCCTTTTTTCATAAATTATATAAAATAAAGGATGTTTATATGAACCTGACAAGCAATTCTATTCTTCATCTAGTACCAATCGAGATACACAAAGATAAAAAACACTATATTGTTGAAGCTGAGGTTTCCGGTGAATTTTATGAAATGCCTGAGGTTTGTATTGATGCTATAAACTTGATGAACAAAGGAGAGTCACTTGGGCGGACAGAAAAGCTGCTGAAAGAAAAGTACCCGACTGAGGAGATTGACATACTTGATTTTGCTCAACAGCTTCTCGAGCTTCATCTAATAGCCGAAATGGATGGTGTTAAATTAGATCCTCCAACAGCCCAAAAGAGCCACTCAGGCTTTTTATGGGTTCCCCAAAAACTTGGGCAATTCTTCTTTAACCGCTACACCAATTCCGTTTATTCGGTTCTGTTTCTAGGTTGTATTGTCTTGTTTGTGTTAAACCCATCTTTATTTCCACATTATAAGGATTTGTTTATTTTTGATCTGATGGTATTGAATATCCCAGCCTGGCTCGTCCTATCTTTCCTTTTAGTGTTAATTCATGAATTTGGGCATGTTTTGGCCATAAGAGCCTACCAACTCCCAACTAAATTGGAAATAGGGCACCGCTTATTCCTAGTTGTATTAGAAACGGATATGTCATCTAGTTGGAAGCTGCCAGCAAAGGATCGCAATGTTTTGTATTTAGCAGGACTTCGTTTTGATACGGTAATTCTGTTTTTTGCTCTTATTGGCCAGTCAATTTTTCCGGTGGGATCAGGGATTTTCCTGAGTGTGCTGAAGGTAGTTGTATTAGATACCTTTATTCGGATGGTCTACCAGTGCTGTATCTATATGAAAACAGATTTATATTATGTTTTTGAAAACACGACGGGTGCCTACAATCTCATTGAAAATGCCCAGCAGGTGTTTAGGAACTTGTTTACATTTATTAAACCGGCCCGTCAAAAAGAGGTAATGTTTGAAGAGGAAAAGGGGACAGTTTTCACTTATACCATTTTTTATGTGCTCGGTGTGGGACTGACGCTATCTTTATTCTTCGGTTACTACCTTCCCCAAGTCTTATTTGCCATGACAAAGATTCACCACTGTTTTCACTACGGGCCATCCACTTATCATTTCTGGGATGCCGCCTTGTCCTCACTGCAGCTGTTAATTGGGTTCTTGCTGCTTCTGTATTCTTTACGAAAAAAGTACATCAAAAAGCAAAATATCTAGCTCCAGCCACAAGATGCTGGGGCTTTTCTATTTGTGACGAACTTTTGTCAAAATCCGTCATAGTTAGGGGTTTTTCCCCCCCTAGATGGGGGAGTTCCCTGATAAAGATAACGCTGTCGTTTTTCTTACAATAATAGTAACAAAACGATAGTGTTATTTTTTTAGGGAGGATCAAGAAAATGGAGTCAACTATTCAATCGGCGAAAAAACGGGATAATACCGTCAATAATGCATTTGCTTCCCATTTTGCCAAATCGATGTTTTTAACTGTGGTCGGACTGGCGATTCTAGTGTTTATCGGTACAAGAATGTTTACACATATCGACTTAAACCTTTATGGATATATGGTGGGAACCATTACTTTCTTAGGAGGCTTCTTCTATCGCTTCATCTCCTGGGGTGAAAGACCGCCAACCAAAATTATTATTAAAAAAGGCTTAAAGCTTCTTTTTAGAAAAAGTACAGCGAAGACAGCTGTCAGCCATTTAGCCATTTACGATTTCATTAAAAAACGTGGCTTCTACCGCTGGATGCAGCATATCTTAATCGGATGGGGCTGCGTGTTGGCCTGCTTGGTTACATTCCCTCTCGTATTCAGCTGGATGTACTTTAATATGGATGGCAACGGCTACTACACAGTTGTATTGATGGGAGTCGATCTAGTACGGATTAAAGCAGATGGAATCATCGCCTGGTTTTCTTACAATGCTTTAAATATTTCAGCCATCATGGTGATTACAGGAGTTTGCATGGCGCTTTACCGCCGCATGAAAAATATGCAGGCAAGAGCAGAGCAAAAATTCATGTACGATTTCTTGCCGCTCTATATGTTGTTATTTATTTCAGTAACTGGTCTATTATTAACAGTCCAAAACGTATTTTTACATGGATGGATGCAGCCGCAAATGTCGCTGATTCACCAGTTTTCAGTGATCGTAACGTTAATCTACTTACCATTCGGTAAACTTGCTCACATTCCGTTCCGTCCGATGAGCGTGCTGGCAAGAAACTACCGTGAACATTATGGAGAACAGCATATGAAAGAATGTAAAGTGTGCGGAGATAAATTTGTATCAGTCGAACAATCGAACGATGTTATTCAAGTATTGGGAACCAACAACATGGAGTTTAACATGGAAGACGGCTTTAATCTTGCGGAATTGTGCTTGCCATGCCGCAGAAAGTACCGTATCGCCAGATTCTCAGGATTCGCAACCCATCAAGTGAAGGTCAAGGAGGCAAATCAGAATGCAAGAGGTTAATACAAAGGCCCCTAAAGATAAATTTTTTAGAGAAATCGAAAATGTACGCCACCCAAATGAAACATTAATTAAAACACACTGTGCCTATTGTGGCATGCAGTGTGGGATGAATTTACGTGTAAATACTAAAACAAATCAAATCATCGGGGTTGAACCCCGATATGACTGGCCGGTAACGGTTGGAAAAATGTGTCCAAAAGGGGTAACTGCCTACCAGCAGACGAACCATCCGGACCGCATCTTAAAACCATTAATCCGTGACGATGCTTCCTTAAAAGGAACAGACAAAGGTTTCCGTGAAGCTTCATGGGAGGAAGCGTATGATTTAATCGCTCGGAAATTTAAAGAGTTGCAAGGGAAATACGGCAAAGATACATTGTCTGTATTCAGCGGTGTATCGATGACCAATGAAAAATGCTATTTAACTGGTAAGTTTGCACGCGTTGCTTTGCAAACCCGCTATATCGATTATAACGGCCGCTTCTGTATGTCCAGTGCGGCGGGCGGCTTCCTTCGTTCATTCGGTGTTGACCGTGGTTCAACATTGCCATGGACTGACATCCATGAAACAGATTGCTTGTTCATCGCCGGAAGCAACACAGCCGAATGTCACCCAACTTCGATGTTTCGTGTTTGGAACGTACAGGAAAGAGGCGGCTACCTGATTGTTGCCGATCCGCGTGAAACTCCAATTGCGAGACGCGCCGATGTTCACTTGGATCTAAGACCAGGAACAGACTTGGCACTGGCCAATGGAATCGTGAACCTATTGATTCAAAATGGCTATGTTGATGAAGAATTCGTCAACCAACACACAAATGGCTTTGAAGAAACAAAAGAATTGGTGAACCAATTCACACCAGAATATACAAGTCAAATTACCGGTGTTGCAGTGGAGAAAATCATCCGTGCTGCTGAAATTTACGGTAAAGCACCAAACGCGGTTGTCATGTTTGCCCGCGGTATTGAACAGCAGCATAAAGGGGTCGACAACGTATCTGGCTATACCAACATGGCGTTAGTTACCGGAAAAATCGGCCGTCCGAAATCAGGTGTTGCGACATTTACCGGCCAAGGTAACGGTCAAGGCGGCCGTGAGCATGGCCAGAAATCCGACCTGCTCCCAGGCTACCGTAAAATTACCAATCCAAAGCATGTCGAAGAAGTTTGTCAGGTTTGGGGAATCACCCCTGAAGAAATGCCGCAGCCAGGTGTTTCTGCTTACGAAATGTTTGAATTGATGGATCAAAAAACCATTCGCGGACTATACCTGCTATGCTCCAATCCCGCGGTTTCTGCACCAAACCAAAACTTTGTCCGCAAAGCATTAAAAGGATTAGACTTTATGGTCTGTGTCGATTTCTATCTATCAGAATCAGCAGAGTTTGCGGATGTCATTCTTCCAACCGTAACTTGGTCAGAGGACGAAGGTACGGTTACAAACTTGGAAGGCCGCATCATTAAAATAAATAAAGCACAAGAGCCGCTTGGTGAATCAAAGCCAGACTGGCAAATCCAAGTCGAGCTTTCTGAAAGACTTGGCAGAGGAAAATACTTCTCTCATTTAAAAACAGCCAGAGATGTAGCCGATGAATTCCGTTTAGCCTCAAAAGGCGGTTACGCAGATTACTACGGAGCAACTTGGGATAAAATCGACAAACAGGATGGTGTCTTCTGGCCTTGCCGTGATGAAGAGGATCCTGGTACACCGCATATGTTTTTAGATAAGAAGTTCTATCATCCAGATGGAAAAGCGAAAATTTGTGCACTTCCGTATCGTCCGCCTGCTGAAGAGCCGGATGCGGAATATCCATTACGTTTGACTACTGGACGTGTAGTATTCCATTACCTATCAGGTAACCAGACGCGCCGAATCCAATTCCTTCGTGATATGTGTCCGGAACCGTATGTAGAAGTTCATCCAGAAACAGCAGCAAAATATAATATCGAACATGAAGAATACGTCCGCCTCTACACTCGCAGAGGGGAAGCAGAATATAAAGTGAAAATCACAGAAGCCATCCGTAAAGATACGGTGTTTGTTCCGTACCACTTCGGACATGAAAAATCTATCAATCTACTAACAATTGCAGCCCTTGATCCGATCTCAAGGATGCCGGAATTCAAGGCATGTGCCGCACAGATTGAAAAACTAGAAATGAAGAAGGTGCAATAAAGTGGTAAAAAAGAGGTTATATCTTGAACTGGAAAATTGTATCGGCTGCCGTTCCTGCTTGGCTGCCTGCACACAGTGCGGAGGGCACGAGCAGCGCAACCGCAACTATGTTTATGATGTAAATCCGCTTAAAAACCGGCAGACGATGCCTTTAATGTGCCTTCACTGTGTGAATCCGGCATGTGCGCGGAGTTGTCCGGCCCAAGCAATCCAAATCCATGAAACAGGAGCAGTTCTTTCGGCTCTTGTGGAAAAATGTATCGGCTGCCAAAACTGTACAATTGCCTGCCCATATGGAATACCAAAGTTCGATACAGAGCAGAATTTAATGTATAAGTGCGACCTATGTATTGATCGCACCAAGGACGGTATCCCGCCAATGTGCGCGAGCGTATGTCCATCCAATACGCTGCAATGGTTAACAGACGAAGAAATCGAAGCAAAACAAAAGCAATTTAACCTTGATAATGGCAAATGGGTAACCAGCATGCCATATTTAGAAGGCGAAACTAACGTACGTGTGAATCTCCCTGGAATCCTGCAGGGCGTCACAAAACTGTTCTAGGAGGGATTACCATGAGCGATAAAAATAATAAAATCCCGTTCAATGAAGATAATTACACTCATAATATAAACCGTAACAATGAAAGAAAGCTGGACCGCCGCGGTTTCATGAAGACCTTGGTAGGTGCCGCTGGAGTGTTCGCCGTTTCATCACTTCCTTGGGGAGTCATGGCGGCGAAGGAGCTTAACCGTTTAGGAGATAAAAAATATCCGAAGCATAAAATTGCCGATTTAGACAAGGTTCCTGTCGGTGATGCTGTTGATTTTCATTTTCCAGGCGAGCACGACAGCGCCATTTTGATTCGCTTATCGGAAAAGAAATTTGTCGCGTACCAAAATGCATGCACGCACCTAAGATGTCCTGTTTTTTGGCAAAAGGATGAAGGCGAAATGCTATGTCCTTGCCATCACGGAAAATTTGATGTTGAAACAGGCGCACCGATTGCCGGCCCGCCAAGACGGCCATTGCCTGAAATCCATGTGAAAGTGGAGAACGGCGCTGTATATGCCGTGGGGGTGAAGCGTTATGAAGCGTAGTTACATTCCAGTCGGACTGTTGCTTGTGGTGCTGATGTTAAATATTATTTTTACACAATACATGGTGCATCAATATTTTTATGAAAATTACACAAACACCATCATCGCTGCTGTTGTGAATGTTTTGTTATTCCCGGTCGCATTCATCATTTATAAAAAAGGTGTGAATGTCAATGACTAGTGAAACGTATATTGATTTCTGCTTTGTTCGCCCGCAGGCCGGAGAATTTTCTGCGGAGATTGACGAACTGCTAAAATCACTGTTTGCTAAGAAACGTTTAAATTGGTATCTCGAAGAAAAGGTCGTTGAAGATGCCGAAATGGTGGTCGCTGAAATTAAAGGGATGAGCAATTGGGTGTCCGAGGACGAAACGATTAAGTTTATCGAGAAAAACGCGGGAGAGAAGTTTTGGGAGTACCTGCAAGGCTACAAGATGTTCATCTACCCTGTTGAGAGAGGATGTAATAGCTGTGGCGTCCATTGATATTGAGAAAATACAGGAGCGCTTCGCCGGTGCTGAAGTTGAAATTGTGATTCAGGACCGGGAGGGCGGGGACCAGGCCCCTGTCGTGAGCAAATCGATAAAAAAGGTTCAGCTTTGCCCAGATGGAACCCATCTCCGCTTCTATTTTGATGATTTTTACTTTTTGGCAGTGCCTTTGGCAAGCCGCGTAACGGAGTCTGCTGGTTTGTGGTCGGCTGCCAATGTGGAAAGTGGTTTAACCTATACGTTTAAAAAGGTTCAGGTCTTCTAGGAGAACCTGAATTTTTTTATAAGTTTTTTTAATCGCCAATAGGACCGTTATATTCGCCAATAGAAGTCCAAAATTCGCCAATAGGTTTAAAATTCAACTCGAAATATATTTAAATTGAGAATTAGAAGACAGGAGGGCAGGTAAAAATGGATTCATTAAAAACAAACCCTAATGTTTGCACATATATCATTGACTCTCAAGAAGAGGAAATCAAAAGAATTGCGCATGAACTGCATGAAGGGGTCGGCCAGAACTTATATAGTATTTTAACAGGCTTACAATTTCTCGCAACAGGAGAACAAGACTCGTCCAAGAAAAGCTACATGAGTGAAATGAACCTGCTGATTGAAAAAACAATCCAGGAAATTAGATTGCTCTCCGTCGAACTCCATCCGCCTGCCCTGACAACACTTGGATTGTTACCGGCCATGAAAAGCTATATTCGATGTTATACCTCTACATTTGGCATAATCGTGGAGTTAGAGTCCAGCGGTGAGGGGAAATTAATCACGGAAAAACAACGGATTGCCGTATTTCGTGTATGTCAGGAAGCATTAACCAATATTGCAAAGTACGCAGATACAGCCATTGTAAAAATGAATTTTTTCTGGAAAGAAACTGAACTAAAGATTACCATCCGTGATTTCGGGAAAGGATTCCAGCCTGAAGAGTTCCAAGGAAATGAACCTTCTTCAGGACTAGCTGCGATGAAGGAAAGAATGCTTCTGATTGGTGGTAAGTGTGTGATATCCTCTAATATAGGAGAAGGAACATCGATAGAAATATCTCTTCCATTATCGAATTAAAGGGGAGTTTACATTGATAAGAATTCTGTTGGTAGATGACCATGCCGTGGTAAGAAGCGGCCTGAAAATGCTGCTGCAAACGAATCCTGAAATGGAAGTAGTCGGAGAAGCATCTGAAGGCAATGAAGGCATCAAAAAAGCGTTGAAGCTAAAACCGAATGTGGTCGTCATGGACCTAAGCATGCCGCATGGAAAAGACGGCCTAACGGCAACAACGGAATTAAAAAAGCAAATGCCGGAAGTGAATATTTTAATTTTAACGATGCATGCTGATGAAGAATACCTATTTCGTGCCATTCAAGGCGGCGCAAGCGGCTGTATTTTAAAAAGCGCACCGCATGATGAATTAATGTCCGCGATTGAATCGGTGGCTCGAGGAGATGCCTACCTGCATCCGTCCGCACAAAAGCGCTTGATGGAGGAATATTTAGCAGGCGTAAAGCAGGACGGTAATGATACGTACAATCTGTTGTCCGAACGGGAAAAAGAAGTGCTCACACTCATTGCTAAGGGGTACTCTAATAAAGAGATTGCCGAACAGCTGATTATCAGTGTCAAAACCGTCGAAACCCATAAAAGCAATCTGATGGAGAAATTACAGCTAAAAACTCGGCCAGAGCTGGTCGAGTATGCCGTTAGGAAGGGGCTATTGGGATATGGCATTTAAGGAGAACGTGCGTAGATGTCAGAGTTAAGGGAACTCCCAGAATTGGTTATAGTTTGTGAGCGGTTAAGAGCTGAAATCGGCTGCGATTTTGTCGGGCTTGCCCTGCAAAATGAATCAGGTCCTGATGTCAGGTGGCATTACGCTTCAGGAAATTTAAACGATAAATACAAACGAATAACGGTCCGTTTCGGAAAAGGAATCGCAGGAAAAATTATATCAAGCGGCAGCCCTATGATGATCACAAATTTTCCAAACTCCATCATAGGAAAAGTTACGGATTATCCCATTAATCTTGCTGAAAAACTTGTGGCTACTTATGCGGTCCCTTTATTTTTTAGTGGCATACCAAAGGGAGTGCTCCTTATTGGAAAAAGAGAGGAGTACTTTTTTGCAGAAGAGGAGCAGGAAAAGATGGCTGAATCTGCCCAAGCTCTCGAACAGCTAATAAAGGAGCATTTATTTTGATGCGGGGGATGGAAATGGACAAGGATTTACAGCAAACAAGAAATGAATTGACGGATTACAAATTTGCCCTTGATGCCTCCTCAATTGTTGCCATCACCGATGCGAGGGGGATGATTACATATGTTAACGACCAGTTTTGCCTAATATCTAAATTTTCTAGAGAAGAACTGATTGGGCAGGATCACCGTATCATCAATTCGGGACATCATTCAAAAGAATTTTTTAAAGAGATGTGGAGAACGATTGGCAGCGGCCAGGTGTGGAAGGGCGAGATTTGTAATAAAGCCAAGGACGGGACCTATTATTGGGTTGATACGACGATTGTACCGTTTTTAAACGATAATAGCAGGCCGTATCAGTATTTGGCGATTCGTTATGAAATTACCGAACGCAAGCGGGTGGAGCAGGAACTGCAAAAAATGATGACGCGGATAATCGATGTTCAAGAAGAGGAGAGGAAGCGCTTATCGCGAAATCTCCACGATGGGATTGGTCAGAATCTCTACAGCCACCTGATTACTATTAACCGCTTGTTGTCAGAGATGGACCATCCTCTCTTGGAGCAGATGCAGGAGGAAGCGACCCAATTAATTGAAGAAATCCGGGAAATCTCTTGGGAACTGAGGCCGTCCGTCTTGGATGACCTAGGTTTAATTCCGGCGATTCGCTCTTATCTTTCTCGGTATTCCAATCATTATAATATTGACGTCTATTTTGATTGTGCGTTAAACCGGCGCCTTGACATCAGTATTGAATTGACGATTTATCGAATAATCCAGGAAGCCCTGACAAACATTCGGAAATATGCTGAGGTTTTAAATGCTTCCGTAACAGTAAGGGAAATGGACAATGTTGTACGGGTAATGGTTGAAGATAAGGGGAAAGGGTTTGATTTGGGGACGCAATCCCCGGGAGTCGGCCTTTTCAGTATGGATGAACGGGCTCGTTCTGTTGGCGGGACCCTTACGATTAATACCTCCCTTGGAAATGGGACGAAAATAATCTTAGAAGTACCAATAACAAAAGACTAAATGAAAGGCTGACACAATTTTGTGCCAGCCTCTTTATTATAGTTTAAATGAGCTCTTAAGTGAAACAATCTGGTTAAACACAAGCTTTTCACCATACGAGGTATCCTTAGGATCAACATTGAAATAACCATGCCGGAAAAATTGGAATTTGTCATGCGGCTGGGATTCCTTCATGTTTGGCTCAACATAGCCTTGGTGAACTTCCAGCGAATTTGGATTCACTTTATCAAGGAAAGTCGTGCCTTCCTCTTCCTCAGTCTCGTCCAAAATCAACGGTTCGTAAAGACGGAATTCAGCAGGAACGGCATGGGCTGCTTCCACCCAGTGGATGGTGCCTTTTACTTTTCTGCCAGTAAAGCCCGTACCGCTCTTTGTTTCAGGATCATAGGTACAGCGCAGCTCAACCACTTTGCCATCTGCATCCTTAACAATTTCCTCGCATTTAATGAAATACGCATGCTTCAGACGGACCTCATTGCCAGGGAAGAGACGGAAGTACTTTGCCGGCGGATTTTCCATAAAATCATCTTGCTCGATATAAATCTCGCGGGAGAAAGGTATTTTCCGCATGCCCATATCCGGATTTTCCGGGTTGATTTCCGCATCTAACAATTCGATTTGGCCCTCAGGGTAATTGGTAATGACAACCTTTAAAGGGTTGATAATGCCCATTGTCCGCGGCGCCTTTAATTTTAAATCCTCGCGGACGAAGTGCTCGAGCATTTCCACATCAACTGTAGCATTATTTTTGGTAACAGCCGTTTCACGGACAAACGCCCGGATGGACTCAGGGGTGAAACCTCTTCTGCGCATTCCCGAAATGGTCGGCATGCGTGGGTCATCCCAGCCATCAACAAACCCTTCATCAACTAGCTGCTTCAGCTTCCGCTTGCTCATTACGGTATTGGTTAAATTCAAGCGGCCAAATTCGATTTGCTGCGGTGTGTTCTCCATCTCACATTGTTCAACTACCCAATTATAAAGTGGACGCTGATCCTCGAACTCAATCGTACAGATAGAGTGGGTAACTCCTTCAATTGCATCCTCGAGCGGATGAGCGAATGCATACATCGGATAGATACACCATTTATCGCCTGTATTATGATGTGTGGCGTGAGAAATACGGTAAATAACCGGGTCGCGCAGGTTAATATTTGGCGAAGCCATATTGATTTTCGCACGTAACACCTTTTCACCGTTACTAAACTCACCAGCACGCATCCGTTCAAATAAGTCGAGATTCTCTTCAATTGAACGGTCCCGATACGGGCTTTCCTTACCAGGCTCAGTCAGGGTTCCTCGATATTCACGAATTTCATCGGCACTTAAGTCATCAACGTAAGCAAGCCCTTTTTTGATTAGCAGGACAGCACGGTTGTACATTTCCTCAAAATAGTTGGAGGCAAATAATAAGTCGTCCCATTCAAAGCCGAGCCATTTGACGTCCTCTTTGATAGAGTTTACATATTCAATATCTTCTTTTAATGGATTCGTGTCATCAAAGCGCAAGTTAGTCAGTCCGTTAAAATCATCCGCCAAGCCAAAATTTAAGATGATGGATTTGGCATGGCCAATATGTAAATAGCCGTTTGGTTCAGGCGGGAAACGGGTCACGATTTTGTCGTGCTTGCCTGATTCCAAATCTTTTATCATTATATCCTTAATAAAGTTAGATGTTTGATTATCCATCCTTTTCAACCTCTTTCATCGTATCTACTTATTATTCATAACATAAATACTGATATTTTTCCATTGTTCCCATCATTTCATCCGAAAAACAGGTAGAAAGGTGGTAATCGGAAAAAGATAGCGGCGGACCGCAAAACCCGTCGGTTCTCTGGAGTCTAAGAATAATAAAAAATATTTGACAGAATGTAGTCGCTAATTTGACAGCTTTATGAATTACATAAATGCGATGATTAAAATCACATATCCATATTTTCCTGTTCCTTATAGTTAAGATATGAGGAACGGAGGGAACTTTATGAAGTCAAAAGCCTGGTACAAGAAACAGTTGAAACGGAAGCCTGTTCAAATAACACGATATGCTGTTCAAGCAATTTTCCTTTTATTTTTGTTATATGTTGGACTAAGATTCTATCAGTTTTATATGCACTTTGAAACGCTTGGGGAAAAGCCTTTTATTGAACGTCCATCGGCAGTCGAGGGGTTCCTTCCAATTAGTGCCTTGGTAGCGTTGAAGGTTTGGCTGACAAGCGGCGAATTTGATAGGATTCACCCCGCTGGACTTGTCTTATTTGCCTTTTTTATCGGTTCGGGGCTTATCTTTCGCAAATCGTTTTGCAGCTGGTTCTGTCCAGTTGGAACTATTAGTGAAATAACTGCCTGGTTTGGGCGAAAGCTTTTTAAAAAGAATTTTGAGATACCAACTTGGCTGACTTGGATATTAACTCCGTTAAAATATTTGCTCCTGTATTTTTTCATCAGCATGATTCTTGCGATGCCGACGTTTGAGGCAAAGGCATTTTTAGATGAACCGTATAATAAAATTTCTGATGTAAAAATGCTGCTGTTCTTTTTAAACATCGGCGGTTTTGCTTTGAAGGTCATCTTAGTGATTTTTGTCCTGTCCTCATTTTTCAGAAACTTCTGGTGTCGCTTCCTTTGCCCATATGGCGCAATGATCGGTCTTGGCTCCCTATTCAGAATTACAAAGGTGCGCCGTAATGAAGATACCTGTACGAACTGTGAAATGTGTACAAAGGTATGTCCGCAAAGAATCAAAGTTCATACAAAAAAGGTTGTCGCTTCGCCAAATTGCAACGCCTGCATGTCCTGTGTGGAGGCTTGCCCTATTAAGGATACATTGAACATGACGGTAGTGAACAAAAAGGTAAATAAATGGTTTATACCTGTTGGCTTTCTTGCACTGTTCTTCATTGTAGTTGTTGTTGCAAAAATAACCGGCCACTGGGACACGATTATCACCTATAAAGAATGGCAGCAATTGATTCCGGATGCAAACTATGTTGGCCACTAAGAAGCAGCATTATTTTTTTTGAAAAACTGTTTCTTGTTAAATAGAAAAATATCTTTTAAAATTAAGACAACTCATATGAACAGGTAGTAAATAGATTGGACTGATTTATTGATGCTTTTTGTTACGGAAATGCCAAAGGAAGCGAAGGAAAAAATCCTTTATTCCTCACTAGTTCTATTTACAAATGAGGGGTATAAAAACACCTCAGTTCTTGATATTGTCGAGATGGCAAGAGTCTCAAAAACAACCTTTTACCAGCATTTTAACAGCAAGGAAGAATTATTGGCCAACCTCTTTGACGTGGTGGCAACCGAAATACTTCAAGAGGTAAACCTGGCCATTGACAAGGAAACCCGGACAGCTTATAAGGCGTACGTAGGAATTCGCCGCTATATCGAGATATGTTTTACTGACGTGAAAGTGGCTAATTTAATGCTGGTGGAGTCTGTGGGTGTTTCCCAAGACGTCGAGATGGCCAGAAGTGAGGCCCATCGCCGCTTTGCGCAGCTGATGTTTCAAACGGTCCGAGGCTACCTTCCTGAAACTGCTTCCGAGACGGAACTACATATCGTATCCCAGGCCATGATTGGAGCTATAAATGAAGTAGTCGTACAAAACTATAAAGGAAAGGATGACAGTCCTTACCATTATGATGATTTAGCCCGGCTTCTCAACCGAATAGTCATCTCAGCATTCGTTAATTTAACTAATTAACGGGTGCTTTTTTTTGGCATTCTTTCCCGAATGCGAAGGAAAACAACATATGCAAAGGGGGAATGTCGAAAAGCATCGAAATTTTTCGGTTGTATAATACTGATACGTATTGGTATCATAGAAATATCTGAAAATTCAGCTTCATCTGTTCAAAGGAGGCAAAGCGGATCGGTTTCTTTTAAATATAACGATGGTGTATTTAAGGACTGCTTTGACACAGAACAGAACCTTCTGGGCGAGGAAGAATATGATACCAATAAAGCTTCCGGACCACTAATACTTTATATCTATTTTAGGAGGGAATAATCATGTCAAAAACAATTGAAGAATATTCTTTAGCAGATTTAATGAAAAAAATTGAGGAAACATTGAATGGGAATTCCGGTCCGATTGAGGGCTTCCAAGCAACCTATCAATTTGACATAACAGGCGATGACGGCGGCACATACCAGCTTCAATTCCAAGATGGCAAGTCAGCGGTCAAGGAAGGCTCTGAAACACCAGCGGACTGTACTTTAATTATGTCTTTGGGAAGTTTCCACCAATTCATGCTCGGCAAATTAAACGGCACGATGGCATTCATGACCGGCAAGCTGAAAATTAAAGGGGATATGGGTAAGGCCTTAAAGATTGAAAGCATTCTTCGTCAATATAACGTAAAAGACAGTTTGTAAGATTAAGCGGCCCGGTAATTTTACCGGGTTTTCTTTAAAATCTAAATTTGATAGGAGGTCACCAATGAAGGCGAATAATTTAGTGGAAGCCGTTGCCAGCACCGCCCGCCGCTATGCAGATAAGGATGCATTTTTATGGAAGCAAAATGGGATTTGGCATGGAATCAGCTATTTTACCTTTTGGGAAAAAGTGAAACAGGTTGCAGCAGGCCTTGCCCATCTTGGTGTAAAACGAAATGATAAGATTGCGATATTATCAGAAAATAACCCCTACTGGCCGGTAGCCGATTTGGCCATTATAAGTCTGGGGGCTGTCAGCGTGCCCATCCACTCAACGCTTCCAAATGATCAGGTCGAGTATATTTTAAATAATGCCGATTGCACCTTTATTTTTGTCCAAGATGAAAACTATTTAAAAAAGGTGCTTCAAAATGGGAGCGTTCCCATGAAAACGGCGCTTATCTTCACACCTAAGAACTTCACCGAAACAGACACCCTTCTATCACTGCAGCATTTGGCCCAGCTTGGTTCTGTCAATCCATTAGATAATTGGGAAGCAAATTGGGATGAACTGACCAGAGACGACCTCGCCACGATTATCCACACGTCAGGAACAACAGGCAATCCGAAAGGAGTAATGCTCTCACACGGCAATATACTGGCTAACATCGAAGGGGTCCAATTCTGGGTGCTTGAAGCAAGAGCATCCGATGTTATGCTTTCCCATTTGCCGTTATCCCACGTGTTCGAGCGGATGGCTGGGCAATTCATGCCATTATCAGTCGGCTCAACCATCGCTTATGCTGAAGGAATTGAAAAGGTTCAAGAAAACCTTTTGGAGGTCAGGCCAACTGTGCTAGTAAGTGTGCCGCTCCTGTTTGAACGAGTATATGCAACTGCCCAGAAAATGGTCGAATCCGGTACGCCATTGCGGAAGAAAATATTTAAATGGGCAATTGGAGTGGGTTTGAAAAAATACGAGCATTATTTAAGCAAAAGTTTTGATGATTTCATGAAAGAAGGCTTCCTCCCTAAAGAAATCAAGCGCAGTTGGAAGATTGCCAATGCCCTTGTCTACAAAAAGGTTAAAGATAAGCTTGGCGGCAGAGTAAGAGGGCTTATTTCTGGAGGAGGTGCTTTGAATCCAGAAATCGGCAAGTTCTTCTGGGCTGTTGATATTCCTGCTCTTGAAGGCTATGGCCTGACGGAAACAGCGCCTGTCGTCTGTACAAATCCGATGGTCCGTTCAAAGGTAGGGACGGTTGGCAAACCGCTTCCGAATCTGGAAATCAAAATTGCCCCTGATGGTGAGGTATTAGTAAAAGGCCCAAGTGTTATGAAGGGCTATTACAAGAATGAAGAAGCAACTGCAGAGGTATTCGTAGATGGCTGGTTTAAGACTGGTGACATCGGCAGTATCGATGAAGAAGGCTATTTAAAAATTGTCGACAGGAAAAAACGGATTATTGTCCTGACGACAGGAAAGAATGTCGCCCCGCAGCCAGTAGAAAATGCCATGACCCAAAGTATTTATATATCAAATGCGGTACTCGTTGGCCAGGACAAAAAGTATGTCATTGCCTTAATCACCCCAAGCCTGGAGAATCTTTTACCATGGGCAGAAAAGAAAGGACTTTCCGGAAATATCGAACAGCTGCTAAGAGAGCCGGAAGTGCAACACTTGTTATTAAAGGAAGTGGCCAAATTCACGAATAAGTTTGCCAAGTATGAACAGCCAAAAAAGGTGGTCATTATTGGCAAGGAGTGGACGGTTGATGATGGTGAACTAACCCCTTCCTTAAAGGTCCGCCTGCCGGAAATTCAGAAAAAATACAAGGACGTTATCGAACATGCTTACGCGGAGGAAAGCTTTATGGATATGCGGATTGCCGCTAACGAAGCAGCAGTTGGATTATCGGTCAGTCATGAGCGAGGCAGCGGCCATTAAAACCAAAAGCGTGAACCATCATCGGTTCACGCTAATTTTATATTGGACATTAAACAGCCAGCATTAAAGCTAAATATCCAGCAAGGATAAACAGGATACTCGTGATAATGGACATCATTTTTGGCGCCTTTTTGGTAAAGGTTAAGATGATCATTCCCAAAAAAATGAATGCTAATATGAAAAGCCCAATTGACATGAGACCAGGTGAAAAATGAAGCGGAAATGCAACCTTGCCATCATGAATAAAGGTAAAAAGCGGTGAATAACCAGACTCAGAAAGGGTTGTTTGGATATTATGCGGAGGCGATTCCTGGCCAAGTGCCCCTGTCATTGAAAAGATCAGTAACACGACAACACTTTCAAGCCGAGTCCAAGGCAGCGGATTAAATGCCGAGTCACTTGATAGTTTTTTCCGAATCAGGATGCTGTTAATAAAAGCATACGCCAACAGCGGAGCAATGGCTAAATGTTTAAGCAATAGTGCCTGTCCCCAAGATAAAGACCACGAATTGACATAATCACCTTCATTCATCGTATAGCTCATTAAGTCAAATCCTGTCAGGGCAATCAGGACTAAACAAGCCCCTGCTACAGGGGTAAACCACTTTAAGAACCGCTGCCAATTGGCGTGATTTTTTGAAAACCAGCTGACCGTGACAAGAATTCCTATCCATGTGCAAACGGCAAGAAAATGGGTCGAATGGGTGAAATAACCCTGCCATCCAGCAATGGAGCTGGCATGACTCGCTGAACCACGCACATTAATTAAAATGATGGTAAAGATAAGCCCTATAAAGGAAAAGATTCGCTTTTTATCAAGGCGGATAGGTATTAAAAAAATCAACAGAATAAAGCTGATTACAGCAGTACGGACCCAAGACTTTCCAACTTCAAAGTTGAGGAGTACGGATTTAACGGTCATGCCTAGTCCTAGGTCCTTATACAAATAAAGAATAATTTTTAAAACCGGTACAAACGAAAGAAAAGCAACTCCGAGAGTTGCTGTCAGCAATAGACCTTTTGAGATTTTTATTTGAGGGCGTGCCGTTTCCGGAACAAGCTGTAAAATAAAACTACCTAACAATATGGAAAAGCACAAATAAAGTAAGGCTTCGCTAAGGACATTCGCTATGAACATTAAGCACGCTTCCTTCTATAGAGTAACCAATAGCTTCCCGCACCGACGACAATTAAAAGGCCGACAGAGGCAGGGATCACATAGTTTTTAAAGGTTGGTTCGTCTGTTTGAACATTCTTGGCCATGACAGAGGCACTATTAGCTTTCTGTTCTTTTACTGGAGTATCCGCAGTTTTGTCTGCCTTTACCGTTGATGCTTGCTCGGTAGAAGTGCCTTCCGTTGAAGCAGCAGCTTTTTGAACCTCAGGCAGCTGTACCGTAAATGGAATATCGCCCTCTAATAGATGGCCGTCAATTCCGATAATCTTCCAATGAACAGTATATCCGCCGTTTTCTAATTTATCCGTTGGTGTTCCGACTAATTTATTGCCATCAACAGTAACCAGTGACAGAGGGACTTCCGTACCGTTTTGATTTTTCATTGTGAAGGTGCTGGTCTGTTCTAATTTTGTTTCAAAGGTAAGGGTAATATCTTTAAGCTCCTGTGTTACCACCTCGCCGTTTTTCGGAGAGGAATCCTCCAAATGGGAGTGCGCGAATACATTCGTTCCTAATAGAAAAAACAACATGGATACCATGAAGGAGATTTTCTTTATCATTGTTTTCAACTCCATTATATTGTTAACTTCCTTGTTGTTCATTCTATCATTTTTCTCCGAATGAATATTAGTTTGACGGCATTGTTCACAAACATGTCAAATTATCTGTAGGATTGCTTAGAAATGAATTCCCCTTTACTGAAGGATTGGCTCCTTGTTACCTTTTGCAAAATTTGCCGAACTACTTCATTCAACCCTTTAAAAACAGGGACAGACATGAAGCTTCATGTGAGCAGGCGTGTTCACAGCACATTCTAAGTCCACTCCTTAATCGACCATTTCTAATTCCATTTTATCTGGTTTCTAATCTGCTTGTAGTGATATCTATCAATACAATTTTTTGACATTACGTTCTATTTTAAGAACGTAATGTTCGTTTATCTGCTATAATAAATTTATCTTTGTCTTTATATATATCACGTATCGGCACATTAATTTGTTGAAAGACTGTATAGTGAGAGGGGGGCTAATGTGAGGCTTTGTTTTTTCTTGTTGGGTGCAGGAACGTTGGATGCGCTTTTGACACATTTCGGAATATCTTTAGGAGTCGTAGAAGAGGGAAATCCTCTGATAAAGGCGGTCATTGAAAAAGGCTGGGAGTATTTTTACCTAATTAAAGTTTTCCTTCCCATTTTGTTAATTGGTTTATATTATCTTAATCCCTTAAAGGGAAGGGTTCGCACCCTTTTAATTTCCGCTTGTATTCTTTATTCTTCTGTGCTAATTTTCCATATGGTATGGATCCTCCTCTATCTCAGTACCTCGGCCTAACCTTTGCCAACTAGACACTTGCAACTAATTACGTTAGTATCAAATACAACATGAAAAATGATTTAGAAAAGGGAGTACAACATGTTAAATAATTTAAAGCCATTTTTACAAGAGACATGGGAAAAGTCTGGATTTCAATCTGCCACCGCCGTTCAAGAACAGGCTGTTCCATTAATTCTAGAGGGAAAAGATGTGATTGCCGAATCGCCCACGGGAACCGGGAAAACTCTAGCCTATTTACTGCCATTGCTGAATCAAATAGATGCTGATGCGCAGTCCCTTCAAGCGGTTGTCCTAGCTTCCTCCCAGGAGCTGGTGATGCAGATTTTTCAAGAATTCCAGAAGTGGTCGGAAGGCAGCGGCATCAGGGGCACATCGATTATCGGCGGGGCCAACCTGAAACGCCAGCTTGAAAAATTAAAAAAGCGCCCGCATGTCATCTTTGCCACGCCAGGAAGGCTGCTCGAATTGATTAAGCAGAAAAAAGTGAAAATGCACGAGGTTAAAATGATTGTCCTGGACGAAGGCGACCAGTTGCTAATTCATGAGCATTTGGGCTCAGTGCAAACTATTGTGAAATCCACGATGGCTGACCGGCAAGTCGTGTTGTTTTCTGCGACACTGAAGCCTGCGGTCGAAAAGACTGCTAAGGAATTAGCAAAAGAGCCGGAATTTTTACGAGTTTCCCGGAATGATTTGGCTTCAGCCAGTGGAGAGGTTGAGCATGTTTATTTTGTCTGCGAACGCCGTGACAAAATCAAATTGCTTGAAAAAATAGCCCGCCTTGAAGGCAGCAAGTCGCTTGCCTTTATCAATGATATCAGCGAACTCGAGGTGCTGAAGGAAAAATTCGATTTTAAAGACCTTTCAGTTGGAATCTTACATAGTGAAATGAAAAAGCTGGACCGTCAGGCGGTTTTGAAGGCTTTCCGCGATGGAAAACTGAAAATGCTGATTGCGACTGATGTGGCGGCAAGAGGGCTTGATATTCAGGGAGTCACTCATGTTGTCCAGATTGACATGCCAAAAGATATTACCCAGTATATCCACCGCGCCGGCAGAACCGGAAGAATGGGAGCGGATGGCATGGTCATCTCACTGGTAACAGACCGGGAAGAGCGGGAATTAAAACAGTATGGCCGGGAATTAAAAGTGTCGGTTGAAAAAAGAATTTTCTATAGAGGGCAAATCGTGGCGGAGCAGCAGACGCTGCGGCGTTAGAGGGTTGTGGATTTTCCACAGCCTTTTTTTCATAATGGAAAAGGATTTTAGGTAACTTTCTTGAATAATAAGAGGTGAAATTGGAGGGGAAACGTGATGCAAAGTCCAAAATTAAAAACGTTTTTTGAAGAATGGCTTGGGGAAGTCACCATTAGTGAAATTCAAGAAAAATTAGAAAGCGGCGAGCTTACATCCAAGGAATTGGTCCTGTTATATTTAAAACGGATTTCAGTTTATGATAAGGAGATTCATTCGGTTCTGGAAATAAATCCAGATGCCTTACAGATAGCGGAAGCACTTGATGTAGAACGAAAAGTGAAGGGGCCGCGCAGTCCGCTGCATGGCGTTCCGATTTTAATAAAGGACAATATTGACACTCATGACAAAATGCATACCAGTGCTGGGTCGCTAGCTTTAAAGGATTCTATTGCCTTGAAGGACTCCTATGTAGTCGAGCAATTACGCAAAGCAGGTGCGGTTATTCTTGGAAAAACAAATATGACGGAATGGGCCAATTTCATGGCATATGGAATGAAAAGCGGCTACAGCTCGCGCGGCGGTCAAGTATTAAATCCGTATGGTCCAGGCGAATTTGATGTCGGCGGGTCCAGTTCGGGCTCGGGTGCAGCAGTGGCTGCCAATTTCGCGGCAGCCGCGGTTGGGACGGAAACTTCTGGGTCGATTTTAAATCCTTCCTGTCAGAATTCGCTAGTCGGCATTAAACCGACAGTCGGGCTGATTAGCCGCCGCGGGATTATTCCAATTGCTCATACTCAGGATACAGCAGGACCGATGGCAAGAACGGTGGAGGATGCTGCGATTCTCCTAGGCGCCTTATGCGGCAGAGATAAGGCAGACCAGATTACGTTGACGAATCCGCTGGCCGGGGTCGATTTTTCAAAAAGTCTTCTTAAGGACGGTCTGGCAGGTAAAAGGATTGGCATCGCGGTTGATGGGTTCCTTGAGCTTTTAACGAAGGAAAAGCAAGAAGTTTTTAAGGCTGCGGTGGAGGCTTTGAAATCATCTGGTGCGGAAGTGGTGGAGAAAATTGAAATTCCTTGCGCCAAAGCGGAATGGAAATATGATGTGTTAACATATGAATTTAAGCCAGACCTGAATGCCTATTTGAATGGTTTACACCCATCCATTAAAGTTCGCAGCTTGCGTGACTTGATTGCGTTTAACCATGCGGATGAAGAGAGAATGCTGAAATATGGCCAGGCAGTGCTGCTGGAGTCCGAACAGACAAGCGGATCTTTAACAGAGTCTGCTTATGTGGATGCGTTGGAATTCGACTTATATCATTCGACAGAGCAAGGAATTGATTATGCTTTGGAAAAATATCGGTTGGATGCAATTGTTTTTCCAGGTGATGAAGGGTCACACATTAGCGCCAAAGCGGGCTATCCATCCATCGCTGTGCCGGCCGGGTTTACTGTTAGTGGTGAGCCGGTGGGGATCACGTTTGCCGGAACCGCCTACAGCGAACCGGTTTTGATTGAGGCGGCCTATGCCTTCGAACAGCTGACAAAATTAAGAAAAGCACCTTTTTTAAGTTTAGAATAAGTCATTTTGTTTTCACTCATACTATCAATGACTTTTTAAAAAAGGAGCTGATTAGTGTGGGTAGAACGAAACTCGGCAACGCGAATGCCCAGCGTAATAACAACCGCAAGAAAGCCATGAAAACAAGCTCTGAATTGGTTGAATTTGAAACTGGTGAAGCATTAAAACAGAACCGTCCGCACGGGAACCCTAGATAACTGAGATAAAAACGCCTCCCTTGAGCGACTGGGAGGCGTTTTTTTTTGGGGAGAAAGGTCGAATTGTAGATATCCACTGAAATTTGTAGATATCTTTGAATTTTTGTTGATATCTGCTAAAAATTTGTAGATATCCTTGAAAAATTGTAGATATCCGCTAAAAATTTGTAGATATCCAACTGGGTGTCCTTTGACTATTGGTCAACGAAGGTCGTTACCCACATCTTAGGTCATAATCCGCACCTATTCTACCAAATTCACCCTTCCGACAGCAATTCCAATCCTTCCTTGGCCGGACCTTCGATCACTTCGCCTTTAAAGGAATACCGGGAACCGTGGCATGGGCAGTCCCAGGTCTTTTCGGCATGGTTCCACTCACATTCGCAGCCGAGATGGGTGCAGGTGGTGTCTACCACAAAAAGTTTGCCGTAATCATCCTTGTAGCCCCCGGCTCTTTTTCCGTTAAACATGACGGAACAGCCCTCACCGGCAACCAACTCATCTGCATCCTTCGGAACAAATTCAATTTTCCCTTTAATAAGATGCTTGGCAACGTCCAAGTTCGACGTAATGACATTTTTTAATTCAGGGTCAGCATTGAACCGGTGCGGAGAATACAGGTCTTTATAAGGATTGTCCCGGCCCAATACATAATCACGAAGCAGATGCCCGGCAAAAATGCCTGTCGTCATGCCCCACTTCTTAAATCCGGTCGCCAGCAAAACATTCAACCGGTCTTCCGTAATCGGGCCGATATACGGAACCTTGTCCAAAGTGATCAAATCCTGCGCGGACCAGCGGTAGGCATATTCCTTAATCCCAAATACCTCTTCAGCAAATGCCTCCAAGGCTTCAAAATGCTTCATCGTGTCTTCGCCCTGGCCAGTTTTATGCTTCTCGCCGCCCACAATAATCAACTTTTCCCCATCTATAGGCGTATAACGGATGGAGCGGGGCGGGTCGTCGGCGCTGATATACATGCCGCCGGGAAACTCTTTATCCGTCTTGATTCCAATTGCGTAGGATCTGCTGGCATACATTCTTGCAAAATATAGCCCCGGTTTATCGTAAAAAGGAAAATGCGAAGCCATGATGATATGCTTGCAGGCTACACGATTGCCTCCTTTGGTTACTACCACAGGCTGCGGACCTTCCGCATCCTCAATATCCCAAGCCGTCGTATGTTCATAAACCTGACAGCCGGCTTTCACTGCTTCATCCAAAAGTGCCCGCAAAAACTTCAACGGATGATACTGAGCCTGGTTGTGCATGGCCAAGGCTCCTGTGACTTGAATATTAAAAGGAATCGTATCCTTTAACGTGCCAGGAATCCCCAAGCGCTGGTAGGCTTCCGATTCGGTTCCAAGCTTCTTCTTCGACTGCTCCGTAGTGGCATAAACATAGGCATCTTCCTTGCTAAAATCACAGTCAATTCCTTTTTCATTTACAAGCCGTTCCACGAACTCAATAGCCGAAGAGGTTGATTCGTAATACTGCCGGGCTTTTTCCTCGCCAAAATGGCTAATTAATTCATCATAAATAATGTCATGCTGGGCCGTTAATTTAGCGGTCGTATGACCTGTAGTGCCGTTTAACACAGTGCCGGCCTCCAAAATTGCGACCTTCAGGCCTTCCTGTGTCAATAAATAGGCAGCGGTGATACCGGTTATTCCAGCGCCGACTATAGCCACATCAACAGACAAATCCTCATTTAAGGCTTCAAAAGAAGGCAATTCAATTTCCCGCCAATAAGGCTTCGGAAACCTTGGAATTTTATTAGAACTCATAAATACCCTCCATTACCAAAATAATCTCATGTTTAATTTTTCCTAAATTGAAAAATCAATGTAAGTTTATAAAATAAAAAAAAACCCTGCGTTAAACAGGGTTCCGTTCAATTATTTTCACCATTTAAGACTTGTCTGTAAATTGGGTTTCGGTATTGCTGTCGATTTTATCTATACGGGTCGAGTCTTCAATATCCAAGGCACTTCTTAGAAAGTGAACCAATACACCACCTGCAAGACCAAGACAAATCACCATGCCAATTGTCGTAACCCACCAGACACCCACGATATTCCCCCTTAAAATCTTTTTAAAAATATATGCGCAAGGGGAAATAATCTTGCTAATTATCCTTTTTCTTTAACTCAGAATAATAATCAACTTTTTTAATATTGACGCCGACAAACGTCTCAATAATGGATTGGCCTCCGGCAATGGAAAAAATAAAAATAAAAACTAAAGTTATTTTGGGAAAAATCAAATAGGCGCCTCCCAGAATAATCGCGCTCCAGACACCGGCACACCAATAACACTTTAATAAGTAACCAAACAGGGATTTTGGGACCTCCTTGGTATGTACCTCCCCGTTCTCCATTTTCACCTCCACTTTTTTCATAAATGGCCTGCGAATGGATTCTGTGATTTTATCAAAAACGATTAAATGGGTAAAACGATAGCTCGCCAAAATTAACATAATATAAGTCATCCAAGAAATGTCTTTCACTTGTTTTTAGGCCTCCACAAGCCTCGTAGCATCGGCTTTAAATTATATTTATCCTTCCCTGTATATTTTGAGCCTGAAATCAAAATTCTATATTCGGAGGAGGTGTAAAATGAAAAAATCTCTATGGTTTAGTTTCTTGTTTTTGCTAGCTCTATTTTGTATCCCAAGCGTGTCATTTGCCCAGCAAATCTATACGGTTCAGCCGGGAGACTCGCTTTGGAAAATTGCAGTCAGGTATCAGGTAGGTCTCTCGGAAATTATCTCCGCAAATCCCCAGTTTAAAAATCCGGCTCTCATCTATCCAGGCCAAAAGGTAACGATTCCGGATTTAGGCGGTGTAAAATCAATTGAGAATCAAGTCATTCAATTGACCAATCAAGAACGGGCGAAAAATGGCTTAAAGCCGATGACCGCGGATTGGGAGCTTTCACGGGTTGCCCGCTATAAAGCGATGGATATGCGGGACAAGGGTTATTTTAGCCACACAAGCCCTACGTATGGAAGTCCATTTACAATGATGAAGAGTTTTGGAATTTCCTATCGCAGCGCAGCTGAGAACATTGCTGCTGGGCAGACAACACCGGCCTCTGTGGTTCAGTCATGGATGAACAGCTCTGGGCACCGCGCCAACATTTTAAGCTCTAACACTTATATCGGCGTTGGTTACGCAAAGGGCGGTTCATACGGACATTATTGGGTGCAAATGTTTATATCTAAATAACATGGAAGAAGGGTCGGTTTCGTAGGAAACTGGCCTTTTTTGGCTAATAAGAAAGTATAAATTTTATCAAATTTATACTTTCTTAACGCATAAGTGCAACTACGCCTCTGTCTTCGCCCTTTGGGGCTCGCCAATCGGCGAGTTTTCTTTATGTTTCTTCGGGCCGATCCCTTCTAAGACTCTAGACCTATCCAAAAATCAAGCTCTAGCGCAATTATGGAAACCATGGAAAAAAGGTAAGATGAAATCAAGATAAAGAAAGGGAGTGAACAACGAAATGAAAAAGTTTGGTTTATTGGTTGCGGGGGGTATCGCTGCAGTGGTGTTACTTTCCACTATCGGTCCAATGGTAGGATTAGTGGTCAGCCTGGTGCTTCTTTACTTCATAGCAAAGCAATTTTTAAAAGCAGATTCCATCTGGGCAAAAATAGGTCTTGGGATTATCGGATTCATCGTCCTGATGGCAGCTTTCCATAATGTACCTGCCATCATCGGTGCCGTCGCAGCATATGTGCTATATATCATCTACAAAAAATGGAATCAAAACAAAACTATCAAGTTTAAGGAAGAATCCGATCCATTCGTTAATTTTGAAAAACAATGGACCGATCTAAACAAAAACTAATATTTAAAGGAGAGTATGATCATGACCAACTTATTTACAAGAATTAAAAACACTGTTTTAGCCGATTTACATGAGGCACTTGACCAAAAGGAAAACAAAAACCCGATTGCCCTGCTGAATCAATATCTTCGTGAAAGCGAGCAGGAAACTGAAAAGGTAAGAAAACTGGTAGAACGTCAGTACCGTCTGCGGGATGAATTTACAAAAGAACTCCATCAGGCTTCGGAAATGGCCGCGAAAAGAAAGTATCAAGCCGAAGTGGCTGCGAAAGCCGGCGAGGAAGAGTTATATCAATTTGCTCAAAGCGAACTCCAACAATATGCTGCCCGTGTTGAGCGCCTAAGTGCCTCACTTGAACAAACAAAAGGTCAGCTTGGGGAATTGGAAAGAAAATATGAAGAAATGAAGCATAAGCTGAAAGACATGCAGCTTCGCCGGATGGAACTGATGGGCCGTGAGAACGTCACGCGTGCCAACCAGCGCATGAATCAGGTATTAGACTCCAATAATACCTATTCGGATAAAGCCTTCTCCCGCTTCAAGGATATTGAGAACTATCTTGACGGCCTTGAACACAAGGTGAACAGCTCATATTACCGCAGCACGATTGACGCAAGGGTTGCCGAATTAGAAAAAAACATAAAATTGGAAGAAAGCAAGTCCATTTCTTAACCAAAACATGGTATTCTTAAGAATGAAGGCGTAGGGTCCTACGCCTTTTGCCCATACATATAACGAGAGGAGAGGTGAACCGATGTTTAAAAATGTAAAAAATGACTATTTAGGCTGGCTGATGCTTGTCGGCGTGGTCATATTGCTATTAGAAATATTATTTTTCAACAGCGGGCTCATTTTCTCTTTATTTATAGCAGGCGGCATGGTCTATCTGGGCCGAAAAAGGTCCGGAAAAAAGCTTGGCAAACTTCTATTCATCGGCGGAATCTTTTTCTTTGTCATCAGCGTTTTAAACATGATGACCTTTAAATTTTTTCTATTAGCGATTTTACTGCACTTTTTTATACAGTTTATTACCTCGAAAAAGAATCCCAATAAAATTGATCTGCAAATCATCGAAACGGAGAATACAGAAAAAGAAGAAACTCTCATTCAAACAAAGCCTTTGTTTGAGAATATCTTTTTGGGCCAGCAAAAAACGCCGGTCGGTGTTTATGAATGGAATGATATCAATATCCAGGCCGGCATCGGCGACACAATCATTGACCTTAGCTATACGATGCTGCCTAAAGGGGAAACAGTCATATTTATCCGCAACTTGATTGGGAATGTGCAGATTCTCGTCCCGTATGAGGTGGACGTCAGTGTCCAGCATTCCTGCCTGGTAGGTTCCTCTGTTGTTTTAGAACATCATGAACGGAAAATGTTTAACCAGGTTTTTCAATTAAAAACACCGGGCTATGAAGAGGCCGAGCACAAGGTGAAAATCTTTACATCGCTCATCGTCGGGAATTTAGAGGTGACCCGCATATGAGTACAACAGGCCGTCAGATAGTGTGGAGTATCGGTTTTGCCTTAGGTTTGGCGATTATGATTACTGCCGTTTTTACGGTAGTTTTGGAAAATTGGTCGGAACTGTGGACGAGAAATTTCATGGATATTCCGATTATCATTTTTGTTCCTGCTTTCAGTATTGCTGGCGGGATTCTGCTTGGTGCTGTGACGGGGCTTTTTTGGCGAAGGCAGTTTCACAGTATTGAACACTCCCTCCATCAATTGGAGGAGGGAAGGTATACGGATGTTACCGGCAAGCAGCCGGTGGCAGAAATGCAGGCGATTGCCGGACGAATTGAAAAAATCGGCAAACAGCTCGCCGAGCAGGCAAAGCTTTCGCAACGGCTTGCTACCGAAAAGGTCGAGGATCAGGAAGCACGCATCCAGGAAATTATTGAACAGGAGCGGAATCGGTTAGCAAGAGAACTACACGACTCCGTCAGCCAGCAGCTATTTGCAGCCTCGATGATGATGTCAGCCATCAATGAGACGAGGGAAGTATCTGCGGAATCCTTTGAGTCAAAACAGTTAAAAATGGTGGAGGAAATGATTCATCAATCCCAGCTTGAGATGCGGGCACTTCTTCTTCATCTGCGTCCGATTGCCTTAAAGAACAAATCGCTGCAGGAAGGAATTGAAGAGCTGCTGCTCGAATTAAGGCAAAAGGTAACAATGGATATTCAGTGGAAGGTTGAGGAATTTCAGCTTGATAAGGGTGTCGAGGATCATCTTTTCCGGATTCTTCAGGAATCGGTTTCCAACACATTACGGCATGCGAAGGCAAAAAAACTGGAAGTGCTGTTAATTAAGAGGGACCATCTGATTATCATGCGGGTTGTCGATGATGGGCTTGGTTTTGAGGTTGAGTCTGCGAAAGCCGGCTCTTATGGCATGCAGAATATGCATGAGCGGGCGCTGGAAATTGGCGGTACGCTAAAGGTTGTCAGTATGAAAAATAAGGGGACGAGGCTTGAAGTGAAGGTCCCGGTGATGAGTAATGGAGAGGATGCGGATGATTAGAGTAGTCTTTGTCGATGATCATGAAATGGTGAGAATTGGGGTGTCCGCTTATCTTTCAGCACAGCCTGATATTAAGGTTGTAGGTGAGGCGGATAATGGAAAAACTGGAGTCGAGCTGGCGTTGCAGCTGCGCCCAGATATCATTTTAATGGATTTGGTCATGAAGGAAATGGATGGGATTGAGGCGACAAGGCAAATTATCGAACAGTGGCCGGAAGCCAAGATCATTATCGTGACCAGCTTTTTGGATGATGAAAAAGTGTACCCGGCGTTGGAGGCTGGGGCAACAAGCTATATGTTGAAAACCTCAAAAGCGAGTGAAATCGCCAATGCTGTTCGAGCCACATACCAGGGCCAAACCGTTCTTGAGCCGGAAGTAACCGGAAAAATGATGGTGAAAATGCGCCAAAAAAGCCAGCACCTGCCCCATGAGGACTTAACCAGCCGCGAACTGGAAATTTTGCTTTTGATGGCCCAGGGCAAGACCAATCAGGAAATTGCCGACGAACTTTTTATTGCATTGAAAACGGTCAAAACTCATGTTAGCAATATCTTAAGCAAGCTTAACGTCCAGGACCGCACCCAGGCGGTTATTTATGCGTTTAAGCATTCGTTGATTCAATAGATCTTTTAAAGGCTTCCCGAGATTGGGAAGTCTTTTTTGTATGCACCGAAAAAATCCCCTACTAATCCGAGAACTTGTCTCATAAGTTTATAAAAGTGAGATTGATAAAGGGGAATCCAAAATGGCTATTTACTACAAGGGTATTTTCTTTTTGGCGGCAACCGCTTTTTTAGGTGAAGGAATTGAAGTTTTGGTTAATATGATCCTGGCACGGGAATTGGGCTCCCATGGTCTTGGACTGTATATGTCCATTCTTCCGACCGTTTTTCTCATTGTCTTGCTATCGAGCTTTGAATTGCCTGTCTCAATTTCCAAATTTGTCGCGGAAAGGGAAGAACGCTATCATCGGAATATCTTATATCATGCAATAACACTTACGATTGTCTTCACGAGTATCTTATTGCTGGCAGGAACAGCGCTGATACCGTTTATCCCAGTATTTGATACCTACCACCCGTACATCAGGTGGCTCGTGCTCCTCTTAATTCCGGTGATTTCCTTTACCTCCGTTGCCAGAGGCTATTTTATGGGGCGACAGCAAATGGGGAAGATTGCGATTTCTAATTTCCTCAGGAAAGCCGTCCAGCTAGGGCTTTTGTTTGCGCTGTTCCGCTTTTTTGAATTTAACGCTGAGACCTCCTTGCTAGTGGCCCTTGGGACGCTGATTGGCAGTGAAATTGTCGTCTTTCTTTACTTAATTTACATGTTCATGATTCAATATCACCACGTGAAACGCCAGCCGTTCTCTAATCTCAATCGCAAGCTTGTCAGGAAAAATTTAATGGCGGTCTCTATTCCAACCACTAGCATGCGCTTGTTTTCGGCTTTTACGGGTGCCATCCAGCCCTTTATTATCAAAGCGGCCCTCGTCCATGCCGGCCTAACTCACACAGCGGCGACTGAACAGTTTGGGATGCTGATGGGAGTCGCGATGTCGATCGGCTTTTTCCCGGCGTTTATAGCCCATTCCTTGCTGATCGTACTTATCCCGGCCGTCTCGAAAACCCATTCTGAACGAGATTACCCATCGCTTAGAAAGATGCTTCAACAAGTAATGGTCCTTACCTTCGTCTACGGCATTGCGGCCGTTACGCTTTTTTATTTTTTTGCACCCGAGTTAACCTCTTTATTTTTTAAATCAGAAACATCGGCTATTTACCTGCAGCTGCTCTGGCCGTTTTTCTTATTCCATTACTTCATTATGCCGCTTCAGGCGTTTATGATTGGACTGGATATGATTAAAGAGGCGTTTTTCCATATTATTTGGTCGACGGTCATTGGCTTCGCTCTGATTCTTTGGCTTGGCTCGATGTATGAGTGGAGAATGAATGGAGTCATCATTGGCATGAATACAGGTTCGGTTTTATTGTTCTTGATGCATTATGCTACTGTTTGCAAAAAAATTGGACTTACCTTTTTTATGAAGGGCACTGTTCCAAAAACAATGGAGCATTAATGAATGAAAAAGGAGCTTGGTTCACTTTGAACCAAGCTCCTTTTCTAGTTTAATTAGTCCCGGCTATTCAAAATCCCGAAAATACGAAGGATGCTGACGAATAGGTTGATGAAGTCTAAGTATAAGCTTAACGCCATCATTGGTACATCTTCCGGACGGACACCGTAATGCTTCATCCGGCTGATATCAAAGAGAACATATCCGCTGAATACCAGTACACCGATGAAGGAGTAGGCAAGCATTCCGGTTGAGCTTAACGGGAAGAAAATATTAAAAATCGAAATTGCTACTAACGCAAGCAAGGCAGCGAGCAGGAATCCTCCTAGGAAAGAGAAGTTCCGTTTGGATTTAGCCGCATAAATGGAAATCCCGCCAAACACAACGGTTGTTGTAGCAAACGCCATTACAACAACATTGGCGCCGGCAGTTGCTGCATAATAAGCGACAATTGGATACAGGGTGATTCCTGAAATAAACGTAAAGACATAAAGGAAAGAGTAAGAGATGGCTTTCCTTCTTCTAAAGAAAACAGCAGCGAGAATCATAATAAATTCTAAAATAGCTAATGGCATAAATAATGCAGGCGGAACATAGACACCTGCCATTGTACCAAGAAAAGCAACGGCAAGGGATAACGCGAACGTCCGTAATACCGAAGGCATCATTCCAGTTGAAGTTTGTGTATTATACAATTTATCTTCACCTCATAAATAATTTACTTACATTAAATATATACGAAAAAGTGGTCAAGGAGTTTCATTTTTTCGTAAAAAATCTTTGTCTTCTTTTAGTAAATCACGAATCTCAGCAAGCAATTCCTCTGAGCGATCTACTTTTACCGGTGCTTGTTCTTTTACCTCATCCTTCTTCTTGAAACGGTTTAAAAACTTGATAAAAAGAAATATCGTGAAGGCAATGATAAAAAAGTCGATAATGTTTTGGATAAATACTCCGTATTTAATACTTTTAAAGGCCAGATCTTTCACGTCTACTTGACCAGTTAATAAAACAATGATTGGCATAATCACATTATCAACTAACGAGGAGACGATTTTCCCAAACGCCCCGCCGATAATCACACCGACTGCCAAGTCGATGACATTACCTTTCATTGCGAATTGCTTAAACTCATTCCACATACATTTCAACCTCCATAAAATGGTCCAATATATAATTGTAACCATAAATGGAGTTTATCTGCAACCGTGATAAAAGTCTTATGAAATTAACTTCATTTTGATTGCTTTAACAGCCGCATCCGTTCGGTTTTTTGCCTCGAGCTTTTGGATAATAACTGACACGTAATCACGCACTGTGTAGCTACTTAAATGGAGCTCCTTAGCCGCTTCACTAATGGAAGCCCCTTCGGCAATCAGCTTTAGCACGTCTTTCTCCCGAGGTGTTAACAGTGTGTCAAAGCTTCCGAACTGCTGGAGTGCCTCATCCCAAATGGAAAACAGCAATTCCCCAGCGTAATGGCCAAATTTAATCAGTGTGGTTAAGGTTTGATTCGACACAAGAAAATCAGAATATTCCCCTTGGTCCAAGATGGCGATTCCAATCAGTTTGTTTTTTGTCGGAACAAAAATAGGCAGCACCACTAACGACCGTAGTTTAAATTCGTGAATATATTTTTCCGGCAGTACTTCTGCAGCATTGGAAAAATAGAGCGGCTGTGAATGCGTTAACGAATTTAAATACTTTTTAATTAGGGGAAGTTTAAAAATCTCCTCCCTAATTTGCTGAACAGATGATGTACTGACGTTATGTCCGGAAACGCCAATCCCTTTTTCTTCGTATTGATTGTATAAAAATAAGGCACAGCGTTCGAACGGCATATATTCCACTAAGCCTGTCGTAATCGCATTAACGGCATCGCCTGCACTGCGGGAAAGAAGCAGGTGCTGTAAAAATAAAAGCGAAGTATTTTTCCAATCAATTTTGCTTTCCAAATGGTAAAGCTTTAGCTGATGAAGATACATTTCTCTAATAAAAACGATTTGCTGTTCTTTTACTTGAAAATTCTCATTCTCAAGGCAAATAAGCAGGGTGTCATTTAAGCAAGGAATTTGGATAAGGGGAGAATCACCCGAGTTTTGGCCAATTAATCTTTCAATTGCCATGGAAAGGTGGCCGGTTTCCCGGGCCTTTAAGCTTTTACACATTTCAAGCAAATGATTGTCTACTGGATTCTCATTGGAACAGACGACGCTATCGATCACATACTCTTCTTTGTCTTTTTTCACAATGGCAACCCACTTCATTGGGAGAACATTAGTTTCAATAATGATTTTTGCGCTGTTGTCGTTTCGGTATTCCATGTCCTGACTGAGCAGTGCCTGGTCAAGTATTCTTATGAAAAAGGATTGAATGGCCTGATGGTCAAGAAATGTGGACTCCGGATCTTTGTCCAGAAGCTTGTGAAACATATTTTCAATGGTTGTGATAAGGGAAAGGGCTTCATATTCATCATACTTGCTGGAAAAACGCTTTTGCCATTCTGCAAGCAAGGATAGGATAAAAGAATCAGCATTAAGGTTTTTATTTTGAAATACATCTTTAATAGCGAACTGAATGATGACATCAATTTCATCTACTAAACTTTGATTGCGATATTTTAATGAGGGCATAAGTTCCTTCCACTCTTTTAAAAAGGGTGAACTTAGCTCGTAAAGAATGGAAAGTCCTTTTAATAAAAGCCGCTCCACTTTTTCTTCCATAAAGCTTCCACCTCCGGACAATCTATATTTATATAATAATATGGATTGGAAAAATTTCCAATACGCCCTTAGTAGTATTCCCCCGACATTTGACGGGGGTACCTATAAATTTCCGATATTTTCAGTGATTGTAGTTGTCTTGAAAGAAGTGTAAGGTAAAGTAAGTGATTATTATTTAAATATTCGGAATTGTAGGAGGGTTTTTATGGAGAATCCGGTTCAACTTGAAGGAACAATTAGTAAGAAAGCTTTCTGGTCTGCATTGACAGCGGGGTTTTTAGCGCTCGGACTGCTTTTAGTGTCATTCGGCATTTCTGGTGTCGCTTATGCAGTACCAATTGCGGGTGTAGGTGATTTCTATGTTGAGTTTGATAAATTAGAAGGAACAGGGTATACCTTCTATCCAAAGATGGGGGAAACAAGTTCTGAGGATTCAGCACCACAAGGAACAAACCTTATTGAAAATTTAACGATTACCAATTTGCAATTATACAAGGATTTTAAAGTAGGAAGTGAGTGGATTCGCGTCAAGATTCAGGCTTCCAAGCCAGTTCAAATCAGCGGACTGCAGCATGATGCTGGCCTTATTGAAGCAGATGCAAAATTCCAGAACCTGGTCCTCGAGGAGAATCACAGTGATGACTGGCAAAAGCAATTCCAGCAAAAATCGTCCACGATCACATTAGAGCATGCCAAATTAAAAACTCATTATCTATTTCAGAAAACGATTAATATGAACGGAATGAAGCTGACTGTAGAAAGAATTAAAAAATAAGGAGGGAACTAGTATGAAAAAATGGCGAAAAAAGCGGCCGTTTTGGGGTGCCATGCTAACAATTATAAGCGGGCTGATGATTTTATGGGTACCGTTAAACTTATATTTAAGCACCTTCCTTCCTGGGTCGATTGCCGTTATTGGTTTATTATTTGGCGGGATGATAACGTTAATCGGAATCATTGCCTTATTTTTCCCTAATGCGTCACGAATTCTAGGGATTTTTACAATATTCCTATCGATATTATCTGTAATAGGGGCGTTAGGCGGGTTTCTCTTTGGAACAATCTTTGGAATTATCGGAGGTTCGCTCTTGACAGCATGGCACTTGGGACCGGCTAAAGTGAAGTCTACAAGGTCAAGCGGTGTCGAAGAAACCGTTCAACACACCTTCACCTTCTAAAGGAGACCAAATTATGTGGTGGAAAAACAAATCTTTCTTGATAAGCTGCAGTGTTGCGATCATGTTTTTCTCGCTCTTCTCTTTTAGTTACGGTGCTAGGGCAGAAACAACAACCGATATGGAAGGCTTTATCATTGAGGCAGACCGAGTGGTTGGGACTGGGATGTCAGCTTCCATTGTAGAGCGAGAAACATCCGCAACTGACAAAAAGCCGATGCTGCAAATTAAATATAAATCGGCCACGATATATGGTATGAAATTAACAAAGCGGGTTAATTCCGGCAACGGACCAATAAGCATTGTCTTAAATGCAAAAGGACCAGTTACCGTATATGGAATGACAGTTGATATCTCGGCCATTTCCTTTAAAGGAGCCTGTATCCATGCGGCAGAAACAGTCCCACAGCTAGGGATGGAAAATGTTACGATGGTGGCTCACTATATGGAGTCAGATGACAGCGTCATCAATCAATTGACACTAAAAACGGTTTCAGGAAACGCTGGCCCTGAAAAGCCGGACCAGCTGCAAATCCTTCAAGATTTAAGCAAGCTTCCTTTGGAGCAATTGAAAAAGGAAATTGAAAAAATCATGTCGGGACACCTGCCGCTTACCTGTGCTGATAGCAACACTGCTGGGGCCTCGGAGGATTTGGTTGGAAAAATTACTGACCCGATTCAGGACGTAATTGGTGGAATCACGGACCCGCTAAGTCCAGTGACAAAGCCTTTAGAGCCGGTTTTGAAACCGCTAGACCCGGTTGTTAGTGTACTTGATCCAGTTTTGAAACCTGTTGAGACCGTCTTGGATCCGGTATTGCAGCCGCTGGAACCAGCTTTAAATCCGCTTAAGCCTGCACTAAAACCGCTTGATCCGGTCGTTCAGCAGTTGGAACCTGTCATCAAACCGTTAGAACCGGTGATAAACGGTACGGTTAATACGGCAAATCAAACGGTGCAGACGGTTTGTTCAAAGCTTCAGTCTGCAAACGGTGTAATTACGAAGGAGCTTGGTTTGCAATTAATCGATGAAGCATTGGCGAAAAAGGTCGATCTAAATCAGGTATGTCCGACAGATACGACTCTGACTAACCAATTGGTAAAAATAGAAGAAAGCTTATTGAATACACTGGGAATTTCAAAGTTGCTGGGATTACTGATTCCGAATGACACTGTTTCGAAGCTAACCAAAATGCGTGATGAGATTGTGAAAAAACCGGATGGATCGGTCATTTATAGTCAATAAAGAGCAGGTGTGCCTGCTCTTTCATTTTTTTTTGGATTAAAATGCCCAATTTCCTGCTTTAAAAATAGGTTCTGTCTGTCCATCTTTGGTGATGCCATTGATGTCCATTTCAGCTGACCCAATCATGAAATCAACGTGGGTGATGCTTTCATTCAGTCCATTTTCTTTCAGTTCATCAGATGACATTTTCTTGCCGCCATCAATACAGAAAGAATAAGCGCTGCCAATGGCAAGATGGTTTGAGGCGTTTTCATCAAACAAAGTGTTGAAGAAAAGAATGTTAGATTGGGAGATTGGCGAGTTATACGGAACTAGTGCCACTTCACCCAGATAGTGGGAGCCTTCATCGGTTTCCACAAGATGCTTCAAAACTTCTTCGCCTTCCTCTGCTTTTACTCCGACAATTTTGCCATTTTCAAAGGTGATCGAAAAACGATCGATGATATTTCCGCCGTAGCTGAGCGGTTTCGTGCTGGCGACGGTGCCGTTTACGCCAGTTTTTAACGGAACTGTAAATACCTCTTCCGTCGGCATATTCGCCATAAACTCCACACCATTTTCGTTGATACTGCCTGCGCCAACCCAAAGATGGTTTTTCGGCAGCTCGATCGTTAAATCTGTGCCAGGTGCTTTGTAATGCAGCTTTGCATACCGTTTTTCGTTGAGGTATTTGACTTTTTCATGAAGGGTTTCATCATGCTTTTTCCAGGCTTCGACTGGATTTTCTGCATCCACACGGACTGCTTTAAAAATGGCTTCCCAAAGCTTTTCAACCTGCTTTTCAGTGGGCTCATTCGGAAATACCTTGGCAGCCCAGGCAGGGGAGGCAGAGGCGACGACCGTCCAGCTGACCTTGTCTGATTGTATCGCTTGACGATGCTTAGTCATTGCTTTTCCGGCAGCTTTTTGGAAATTGGCAATCCTCTGCGGGTCTACACCTTTTAGCAAGTCCGGGCTTGAAGACACCACCGACATAAAGGCTGCACCCTGCCCGACTAATTCTTCCATTTCTTTTGCCCGCCACTGCGGGTATTCGTTGAAGACTTCATCCGGTGCCAATTCATATTTTGTTTTCGTGACTACATCATCGGTCCAGTTGACAATGACATTGCGGGCACCCGCTCCATAAGCCTTTTTGACGACCAAGCGAACAAACTCGGCAGAATCCAAGGAAGCGTTGACCACTAAGCTTTGACCTTTTTGAATATTGACGCCGACTTTAACGGCAAGCTCTGCGTATTTTTCAAGGTTTGTCTGGAATTGACTCATATGTATAATCTCCTTTATCAGAATCTTCTTTTATTGTAGCGTTTTTATTTTAAAAAAGAAAATGATAGAGGTAATGTGTATTTTTAGGCAAAAAAAAACAGCAGGAACAGTGTTCCTACTGAAGTTTGCTTCCATAAACCTTTATATTAAAATATACCCCCGCGGAAAATAAAACGATAAATGTAATAATACCTGACAATGAAGTGGGAGCCATAAATGTTGACAATTCCACTTTGTCCACCGCCTTTGAAATATGTAATGTTTACACTCTAAGTATAATACTAGAAGGGGTAATTGTGAATAATTTAGTACAATTTTTTGTCTGAAATTTGAACAATAATTAAAGCCTGCTATGCTAGGATCCCAGTTTAATAGATTCTTTTTCAAATGAATAAAACATCAGCCAATAAAAGAAGGCGCTGAGGAGAGTAAGCAAAAATAGTACAAAAAATGTCCAGTTGTATCCAATCCAAACCGTCATTGGGATGGACAACGGGGCAATGGTACGGCTGAGCGTAAAGCGCAGGCTCGCGGCAGCAAAGTACTGTCCCCGCATATGCTCGGGAGCGAGTTTGGACACAAAGCTTTGCTGTAGACCTGCACCCATTAATTCTGCAAAAGTAAATACCGCCATTGCCAAAATCAATCCCCAAATCCACTGCGTTTGGCTAAACAGAATCAATGAAACTCCATATACAACCGATGAAAATACGAAAATATTTCTTTCATTAAAATTAGCTGTCCATTTGGTCACGATGACAGTTAATAACGCAACTAGAAGACCGTTTTCTGCGAGTACTAACCCAAAGGCTTGCTCGCCGCCAACCTTAAATGACCAATCCCCAAAGGAAAGTAGATTTTGATTGTGAACAACATCCTTCATATACACAGGAAACAATAGGTCCAACTGCATGAATGTTTGGCCGGCTAAAACCCCCGCCACGATAAACAAGAGAAACGTTTTATCCCGTACAATTATTACATAATCCCGAAATTGATTGATTAAAAAATAGTACCATTTTCCGTCGACGGATAAAGCTGAAGTTTTTTGAACGGGCACTGTTTCTTTTGTTAATTTTGCTAATATAATGCCAAGCATCATACAAACAATCGCAGCAGCAAGCAATAACTGAAAGCGGTAATGGGCATAAAAAATCCCGCCTAAAATAGGGCCGATGACTACTGCAATATTGATAGATGTATAAAATATGGCGAATACCTGGCCGCGGTGTTTTTCCTCCACTAAGTCGGCAACCATGGCCTGGCTTGCTGGCCAATAAAAGGAGCCGAAAACACCGGCCGCCGCAAACGCTGCGAATCCAAGTATGGGGGACTGAAACCAGGGAGAACTTGCTGCTGAAAAAGCTAAAAAGGAAAATCCTTGCCCGATGGAAGAGAGAACCATCATTCGTTTCCGCCCAAATCGGTCGGCACAGTAGCCGCCCAACAGGTTAGCTGCCACCGCAAATATTTGTGAAAAAACCAATAACAAACCAGCTTTGCTCTTGCCGAATTCCTCTGCAAAATATATCGACAGAAACGGAAAGAACATCCAATAAGTAATATTCATGGCCGCCTCACCGAACAGGCGAACCTTTAAATTCGTATCCCAATCTCTAATCCGCATGAATAATATCCTCATTTCCAAAAATGGTGCCAATTTATCATACTATTCAAGTGGAAGGGAATACAAGAAAAAAAAGAGTCAGCTATCCCATCACTTCTTAGCAATAATGTAGTTGAAGTTTCGGAATTACTGAATCCATTAGAGACGTATGCTATATTTAACTTACTGTAATTTGAAAGGATGTTTTAAATATGGCAAAAAGTGTTGTAATTGCTGAAAAACCTTCTGTCGCACGTGATATTGCACGTGTGCTTAATTGTAATAAAAAAGGAAATGGGTATCTAGAAGGCGATAAATATGTCGTTACCTGGGCACTAGGACACCTTGTCACGCTTGCTGACCCAGAAGATTATGATGTGAAATATAAAACATGGAAATTAGAAGATCTGCCAATGCTGCCTGAACGTTTGAAGTTAACAGTAATTAGGCAGACCGGGAAACAGTTTAATGCCGTTAAGAGTCAACTGACTAGAAATGATGTCAACGAAATAGTCGTGGCGACTGATGCAGGGAGAGAGGGAGAATTAGTTGCACGTTGGATTATTGATAAAGTAAAAGTCAATAAACCCATTAAACGTCTATGGATCTCATCTGTTACTGATAAAGCGATTAAAGATGGTTTTGCAAACTTGAAGCCTGGTAAGTCTTATGACAATTTATATGCTTCAGCTGTCGCACGTTCAGAAGCTGACTGGTATATTGGGCTGAATGCAACACGTGCTTTAACGACCAGGTTCAATGCCCAACTAAACTGCGGACGTGTACAAACACCTACTGTTGCGATGATTGCAGCACGTGAGGACGAAATCAAAAACTTCAGAGCACAAACCTATTATGGTATTGAAGCTCAAACATCCAACCAACTAAGGCTGACTTGGCAGGATGCAAAAGGAAACAGCCGAAGCTTCGATAAAGAAAAAATTGAGTCGATTGTCAAAAAGCTTGGCAGACAAAATGCGATTGTAACGGAAATTGAGAAAAAGCCTAAGAAGTCTTTTTCCCCGGGTCTTTATGATTTAACAGAATTGCAGCGAGATGCGAATAAAATCTTTGGCTACTCTGCTAAGGAAACGTTAAACATTATGCAAAAGCTGTACGAGCAGCATAAAGTTTTAACGTATCCTCGTACCGATTCGCGCTACCTTTCTTCTGACATTGTCGGAACACTCCCTGAACGGTTGAAAGCATGTGCAATAGGTGAATATCGTCCATTAGCTAATAAGGTCTTAAGTAAGCCTATTAAAGCTACTAAAGCTTTTGTTGATGACAGCAAAGTATCCGATCATCATGCGATAATACCAACAGAAAGCTATGTAAACTTCTCAGCCTTCACAGATAAAGAGCGTAAAATATATGATTTAGTCGTAAAACGGTTCTTAGCGGTATTATTCCCGGCATTCGAGTACGAGCAGTTAACGCTCCGGGCCAAAATTGGTGATGAGAACTTCGTGGCTCGCGGAAAAACTATTTTATCAATGGGCTGGAAAGAAGTTTACAATAATCGCTTTGAAGATGATGATGTGGCAGATGATCTGAAAGAACAGATTTTACCTCGCATCGAAAAAGGCGACACATTAAATGTGAAACTAATCGCGCAAACGGCTGGACAAACAAATCCCCCAGCACGCTTTAACGAGGCGACATTGCTTTCGGCAATGGAAAACCCTGTAAAGTACATGGAAACAAACAATAAACAGCTCGCAGAAACATTAAAATCTACAGGTGGACTGGGAACGGTCGCAACACGTGCTGACATTATTGACAAGCTATTCAACTCGTTCTTAATCGAAAAGCGGGGCAAAGACATTCATATTACTTCCAAAGGCCGGCAATTGCTGGATTTAGTGCCGGAAGAGCTAAAATCCCCTGCTTTAACAGCGGAGTGGGAACAAAAGCTTGATCAAATTGCGCATGGCAAGTTGAAAAAAGAAGTGTTTATCGGTCAAATGAAAAACTACACTAAAGAAATCGTGGCTGAAATTAAAGCAAGCAGTAAAAAATATAAGCACGATAATATTTCTACAAAAAATTGTCCTGATTGTGGAAAACCAATGCTTGAAGTGAATGGAAAAAAGGGAAAAATGCTCGTTTGCCAGGATCGGGAATGTGGGCATCGTAAAAATGTCTCACGTGTTACAAACGCACGCTGTCCACAATGCCATAAAAAACTTGAGCTTCGTGGCGAGGGTGAGGGCCAAATCTTCGCATGTAAATGTGGATATCGTGAAAAACTTTCTGTTTTCCAAGAACGCCGGAAAAAAGAATCCGGTGGGAAAGTGGATAAACGGACAGTACAAAAATATTTAAAGAACCAGCACAAAGATGAAGAACCCTTGAATAGTGCGTTGGCTGACGCGTTAAAAGGGTTGAAGTTTGATTAACACCATACTTAAGGGGCTATTCAAGAAGATTGAATTTCTTTATGAATAGCCTCTTTCATTCATTATCCTGCTAAAGTGATAATGCGCTAAAATTCAGAAAATTTGGTTGACAGGCAAGGTATCTGTCACATAAAATATTATCAAACTAATAATAATTTTTAGAATGGGTGAAAAAATCATGAGGCAGCGCCGAAGAACCGTTCAAAATTTTATAACGTTTATTAAAGAGGCTGGATTCCAAATCTAATCAGAAATGGAATCCAGCCTCTTTCTTTATCTTACTAAAGTAATAGAGGAGTGGAGAGAAATGATCACATTAACAGGTAACAGTCTAACATTGGAGCAAATGAAGGAAGTATTGTACCGCGGCCAAAAGGTTGGCGCTTCGGAACAAAGCATGGAGGCAGCAGCCAAGAGCCGGGAAGCAGTGGAACGAATTGTTTCTGAGCGTAGAGTGGTTTATGGAATCAATACCGGGTTTGGAAAGTTCAGCGATGTACTTATCGATAAAGAACATGTACAGGATCTGCAGTTGAATTTAATCCGCTCGCATGCCTGTGGAGTAGGGGAGCCATTCCCAGAAGTGGTGTCAAAAGCAATGGTCGTTCTTCGTGCCAATGCCCTGTTAAAAGGTTACTCAGGCATTCGTCCGGTAGTCATTGAAAGACTGATTGAGCTAGCTAACAAAGACATTATTCCGGTTATTCCACAGCAGGGTTCACTAGGTGCTAGCGGGGATTTGGCGCCATTATCCCATTTGGCATTAGTGGTTGTAGGTGAAGGCGAAGTATTCTATAAAGGCGAGCGTGTGGAAGCAGGCAAAGCACTTCAGCAGGAAGGTCTTTTCCCACTAACACTTGAGGCTAAAGAAGGTCTTGCTCTCATTAACGGAACGCAGGCCATGACAGCTATGGGGGTCGTCGGATACCTAGAAGCAGAGCAGCTTGCTTTCGAAAGTGAATTGATTGCCTCCATGACGATTGAAGGGTTAAACGGAATTCTCGATGCTTTTGCAGAAGAGGTTCAAGTGGCAAGAGGCTACCAGCAACAGATTGATACAGCAGCAAGAATCCGCCGCTATTTGAGTGACAGCTTATTAACAACGATGCAGGGAGAACTGAGGGTTCAGGATGCTTACTCTCTTCGCTGCATCCCACAGGTTCAAGGTGCTTCCTGGCAAGCCCTTGATTATGTAAAAGAAAAGCTGGAAATCGAAATGAATGCAGCGACCGATAACCCATTGATTTTTGATGACGGGGAAAAGGTCATCTCCGGTGGAAACTTCCACGGGCAGCCAATTGCATTTGCAATGGACTTTATGAAAATCGCAGTAGCAGAGCTTGCTAATATTTCGGAACGTCGTGTGGAACGGTTAGTTAATCCGCAATTAAGCGATCTGCCGCCGTTTTTAAGCCCGCAGCCAGGCCTTCAATCAGGGGCAATGATTATGCAGTATGCAGCCGCTGCCCTTGTTTCAGAAAATAAAACTTTGGCACATCCAGCAAGTGTGGATTCCATTCCATCATCGGCAAACCAAGAGGATCATGTAAGCATGGGGACGATTGCATCAAGGCATGCATATCAAATAATCCAAAATACCCGCAGAGTCCTTGCGATTGAGATGATTTGCGCCATGCAGGCCGTCGAATATCGCGGTGTAGAGAAAATGGCGACCCATACGAAGAACTTCTATGAAAAAGGTCGTGAGCAGGTGGCATCCATTAACCAGGACCGCATCTTCTCAAAGGATATCGAAAGACTGGCAGAATGGCTGAAAACCGTGGAATTTTCTCAGTTTATGAAGAAATTAAGCTTCGAAAAATAAACAGTGTAAAAAGGCGTGAAAACTCTTCACGCCTTTTACTCTGTCTGCTCAGGAAGCAGGCGGGCGGTATCCTGCCTGGTGTCCTCTTCCTCAATTCTATTTTTGAAGGCCTCCTGGGTGACAATAAATTCTTCATCCCCGATTGCCTGCTCAGCATGACTCTCGGTCATGGTGTTCTTGGGGAATTCACCCGGATGGTTTTTGTTTTTATGATTAAAATGTTCTCCACGTGCCAAGTCTAACACTCCTTTCGTTATCGCTTGTAGCATGCCCCAATAAAGCTGAAAACATTACCGATTTATTTTTCAACCGAAATGGAGCTTTGTTATAATAAATATAGTGAGTATGCTAAAAAAGGAGGGCAAGAACATGGATATGTTTCATATTGTCTCAGAAGATCGGATTAAAAAAGCATACAAAGATGGTGAATTTGATAACCTTCCTGGATATGGAAAACCCCTTAAGCTTGATGATTTATCAGGTATTCCTGAAGAGCTTCGGATGGCTTACAAAATCATGAAAAATGCTGGCTTTACAGAAGAGGAAAACCATTTACGCAAAGAGATGATGAGCATCGAGGATCTCATCAAAAAATGTGACGACAGCGGCGAGAAAGAAGATTTGCAAAAAAAGTTAAATGAAAAGCTCCTTCGCTTTAATCAATTGATGTCAAAACGGGGGGCGAAAACAAATTCGTCCATTTTTAAAAATTACGAACAAAAGGTAGAAAAACGGTTTAAATAAATTCTGATTAGTAAAAAAAGCTGGCGAGGAGAGAATTTTTACAATTCCTCTTCACCAGCTTTTTCTTCTAATTTGGCAGGCTTGCAGATGCGGTCTAAGAAATAACCTGCAAATACCATAAAAGCAATGGGGATTGAAAAGTTTAACACATGAACAATGGTCAATGCCTATCACCTCTATTTTTATTCGGAATATTAATAATATTCTGTGTTTTGTTATGTTGTTAATATTATATGCTAATCGTCACAAATTAGACAAATGTTTTCGTCATAAAATCAGAGCCCAAAATAAATAAAGAAAATTTTTCTTCCCACAAATTAGGAGAATATTCGACTTTAAATTCTCTATTATTTATATATTCCAATTTTAGGTAATGGTAATTAGAGGAAAAAGTGTGGGGGTTTGTCAAAAAATGTCTAAAAAAGAGGTTCGGAATATTAAAAATGCTGACAAAAACTAACACTTTGTTATAAAAGGACTAGTTATAATGAACTTACTAAAGAGTTAGTGTGAATTTAGTCCTAGAAAAGATGAACTAATGAAATAATAAATAGACAGTTATTTTTCAGAAAAAGGCAAACTTGGTGAAAATCAAGGACGCAAAGCCGAGGGTCTAAGGTGGAAATAGGAGAAGCTATGATGGCCGGGCTGCCTGAAATACGGGTAAGTATTTTAGGGGGTTGTTAAAATGAATTTGGGGATTGAGCAGATGGAGAAGCTTGACAAGGAGTGGCTGGTACTAATTATGGAAGCTAAGAAGATTGGATTATCGGTAGAAGATATTCGAAATTTCCTAAGCGGTAATCACCAATCGGAACAATTCGTTACATACCAAAATGAAAAAGCATCCTACAAAAATTAAGAATTTTTGTAGGATGCCTTTTTTTTATACATTTTAACTGTTGTTTTGATTGTTCCGCCATTTATTAAATTCCAAGAACTCGCGGAATTGATCTTTTGAAACACCGGAGGTCATGGCTTCTTTTACTAAATTCATCCAATCATTGTCCAATTCCGTCTTGTCAATCTGCTCATGTATAAAATGTTCAACTGGAATGTTTAATACACCGGCAATCTTTTCAAGAAACTGTATGGACGGATTTTTTTGAAGGTTTCTCTCAAGCGAGCTTAAATAGGATTTTGCAACTCCTGCCTGCTCTGCTAGTTCGGAAAGTGACATCTTCTTCTCTTGGCGGAATTTCTTTACGCGGTCACCTATCATGAATTCTCACACACCTAAAAATAATTTATAACATCATTCTATCAAAAAGAATTTGAGAGTACCATATTAAGAACAAAGGAATATGGCAAATTATCGAAATTTGAATAATTAATTTTTATATTGAGAAAGTAGTTTTGAAAAATAAGTCCGTTAGCGTTAATATTAAAGTGTTGCCAAAAATGTCATAAAGTAATCGTTTTTATATACCAGGATTCGCACAAAACGGTCTCCAAACAAAAGAATTTATTCAAAAAGGCAGGGGAACATTACATGATTGTCTTAAAGTCACAACGAGAAATCGAAGCAATGAAAAAGGCAGGAGAAATCCTCGCTGCCTGTCACAAAGAAATTGCCAAAATGATTAAGCCAGGGATTACCACTTGGGAAATTGATCAGTTTGTGGAGGGATTTTTAAAAAAGCATAATGCTACTCCGGAACAAAAAGGTTATAAGGGCTACGAATACGCAACATGCGCAAGTATTAACGATGAAATCTGCCATGGCTTCCCGCGCAAAGACCCATTGCTGGAAGGGGACATCGTCACGATTGATATGGTTGTTAATTACAACGGAGCCTTGGCTGATTCAGCCTGGTCTTACGCAGTTGGCGAAGTTTCCGAAGAGACTAAGCATTTGTTAAAAGTTACAAAGGAAGCCTTGTACAGGGGAATTGAACAAGCGGTTCCAGGCAACCGGATTGGCGATATCGGTCATGCCATCCAGACTTATGTGGAAAGTGAAGGACTATCGGTTGTTCGCGACTTTATTGGACATGGGATTGGAGCAGTGATTCACGAAAAGCCGGATGTACCGCATTACGGTTTGCCAGGTAAAGGCCCAAGAATTAAAGAGGGAATGGTATTTACGATTGAGCCAATGGTGAATATCGGATTATTATTCACCAAAATGGATTCCAACGGATGGACAGCAAGGACTGTCGATAGCACCTATTCCGCCCAATATGAGCACACAATCGCCATCACCAGAGATGGCCCGATCATTTTAACTGATCAAGATTAAAAAATAAAAACAGATCTCGTTCGAGGTCTGTTTTTATTTTTTACGCAAGTTTCCCAATTCTTCAACTAGAGCCTGCATTTCATTAGGGCTGAAGGAATTCTTTTTCATTACCATTTCATAAATCTCTTTCAACTCTTCATACATTTCCTCATCAAAATGGGAAGGCTTAATCGCACCAAGATTCAAAACCTTTAACTTCTCTTTAATTTGCTCAATCATATATTCAACATTTTCTAACGACTTCAGCGATAAATCCATTTCGGTCACCCTTTCAGAAATTCATATGTTAGCCAATAAGAAAGAAGAAATTCAACTACGCCTCTGTCTTCGTCCTGACGGACTCGCCAATCGGTTAGTTTCCATTTAATCTTTTCATGTTCAATGGATGATGTCAATACATAAAAATTAGTGCCAGACTTGCATACCCTCTCTAGATAAAGCAAAATAAATGATAGGTAAATTCATTGGAATAATTTTCATTCATTTTTATGATTAAGCAAGGAGAGGTTAAGATGACAAAGAATAAATTTTGGCAGGGAATGCTGATTGGAGCCATTGCTGGCGGAGCGGTCAGCCTTTTCGATAAACAAACCCGGCAAATTATGAAAGAACACGTGGGAAGAGTTTCCGGAAAGGTGTCCTATGTTGTCCGGCATCCGGGTGAAATGGTCGGGAAGGTAAAGGAAACGGCAGAGAAAATTATGGATACCGTCGAACAGGCGGGAGAAGATATCTCCTATATCATGGATAAGGTGGATGAGCTTCGCGACCTGACACCTAAAGTGACCGAGACAATCAAAGAGACAAAGAAATCTTTTAAAAATGAGGACCAAGCTGATATGGTGGAGGAAATCTTTGCAGAGAAAGAATATAACTGAATAAAGGAGAGGTGATAATGAAGGACAAAGGAAATGTTCGCTCTTCGTTAATCCGCCTGCTTTGGCACCGGATTGACGAGGATGATCTTCCGGGAATGAGTGCGCAGTTAGCCTATTATTTTCTTCTTTCACTGTTTCCACTTTTAATTGTAATTTTTTCCCTAATGCCATATCTCCCTTTTCACGAACAAGATGTTTTAGGGATAATTAGTGGCTTTGCGCCGGAAGATGCTATGGAATTGATTAAAAAAAATATAAGTGAAATCATGAGTCACCGGAATAGCGGGTTGCTTTCTTTCGGGGTAATCGGGACGATTTGGTCGTCCTCTAATGGAATTCATGCGATTATGAGGGCTTTTAACAAGGCTTATAATGTGGAGGAGAGCCGCCCGTTTATTGTTTCCCGCGGCATGGCCATTTTGCTGACATTCGGGATGATTTTGGTTTTTATTGTTGCCATTGTTCTGCCGGTGTTTGGCAGGGAAATTGGTTTGTTTTTATTTTCCCAATTTGGCTATTCAAGTGAATTTTTAAAACTTTGGAATACATTAAGCCTGGCTGTCAGCGCGATTATTTTATTTCTAATTTTTACAGGATTATACTGGGTGGCCCCAAATGTTAAACTGCGCTGCCGTAGTGCCTTTCCAGGTGCCGCCTTTGCGACCGTTGGCTGGATCATTTCCTCGCTAGGCTTATCCTACTATGTGGGGAATTTCGGCAATTATTCGGTTACATACGGTAGTATTGGAGCAATTATTGTGTTGATGCTTTGGCTGTACATTTCTGCCTTTATCATCATTTTAGGCGGCGAAATCAATGCATTCTACAGTGAAGAAAAACGTTCTAACTGCTAATACTTACCTTTATGAAAATCGTTTATCTGTCCAAACTAGGATTGGGGACTACTTCATTACTAGGGAGGTTTGGACTTTGACAAAGCATACAAAAAAAGACGGCGGCACGAAACAAAAAGGCAAAGGCAGCAAAGGGAATAAGACATCAGGATCCGCTAATGGGTCAAACGGATACCATTAATGGTTATAGTTATAGAAAAGGACCGGGTACTTTTGTACCCGGTCCTTAATGTTTGCCTAATTTGCGGATAGGCGCTTGTCACTTGCGGATAGCGGTTCTCAACTTGCGCATGGCGGGCTCCACCTTGCGGATAGCAGCTCCCAACTTGCGAAAGCACTGTCCACTTGCGGATAACAGCTCCCAACTTGCAAGTGGCCCCCATCCTTATTTTAAAAGCCGTAAACTATTTAAAATGACCAGAATTGTGCTGCCCTCATGGCCGATGACGCCAAATGGCAGGTCGATAATCTGAAAGAAGTTCGACGAAATCAACACCATGATGACCGCAATGGAGAAAACAACATTTTGCTTAATGATCCGGTTCATTCGCTGTGACAACCGAATGGCTTCTGAAATACGTGGCAGGTCGCTTTTCATAAGAACAATATCTGCTGTTTCCAGGGCCACATCCGATCCTTCTCCCATGGCAATCCCGACATTGGCAATGGCAAGTGCCGGGGCATCGTTGATACCGTCACCGACCATTGCGACATTTTTATATTTGTCTTTTAACTTTTTCAGATGCTCCACTTTTGTTTCCGGCAGGCATTCAGCAAAGAATTCAGCGACGTGGCTTTCTGCGGCAATCGCCTTCGCCGTTTTTTCACTGTCACCGGTTAGCATAATCGTATGAATGCCTTGTTTTTTTAAGTGGTCAATAGCAAGCTTTGTTTCTTCGCGGACAACATCCTTCAAGCCAATTGCGGCACTTAATTCTCCGTCAATTTCCACATAAACAAGGGTATTACCCTGGCTCGCAAGATCTTTTGCAAGACCGTCCGCGAATTTCTCCGTTATTTCTTTACCGACAAACGCAGCTTTACCAATCTTCCACTGTTCCCCATTTACTACAGCTTTAATTCCCCAGCCTGGGACGTCCTCAAGGCTGTCAGGGTGAAATAACTCCTTAGAAACGTTTTCCTTCGCATATTTCACAATCGCCTGTGCAAGCGGATGATTGGAGTGACTTTCAATCGAAGCTGCTTTCCAAATTAGGCTGTCTTTATCAAGTCCATTCTTAACAATAACTTGTGTGACGACCGGTTTGCCTTTTGTAAGAGTACCGGTTTTATCGAAAGCAATGGCTCCTAGATGGCTGAGGTTTTCCAAATGGACTCCGCCCTTTACCAATATTCCGTGCCTTGCTCCATTGGAAATAGCCGATAAAGTGGCAGGCATAATCGAAGCCACCAGCGCACATGGGGAGGCTACCACCAATAAAATCATCGCCCGGTAAAAGGATTCGTTCCAGTCCCAGCCAAGCAAAAAGTGTGGTACGAAGAACATCGCCAATACTACAAGCAGGACGACCTTAACATACGTTCCTTCAAAGCGCTCAATGAAAAGCTGTGACGGCGACTTTTCACTTTGGGCCGATTGCACGAGCTGAATAATTTTTTGAAAAAGAGTATCGCTGCTTTCCTTTGAAACATTGACGGTAATGGCGCCGGACAGATTCACAGTTCCGGCAAACACCTCTTCCTGTTCGCCTTTGGACACAGGCATTGACTCACCGGTAATCGCGGCTTCGTCGATATTTGTATGCCCTTTGACAATCGTTCCATCGGCCGGAACCCGTTCACCCGGCTTAATGAGAATCAGGTCGCCGACCCGAAGTTCAGATACAGATACAAGCTTTTCTAAACCGCTGGAGATCAGAACGGCCTCTTCAGGCTGCAGCTCCATGAGTGAGGAAATTTCCTTATGGCTTTTATTCATCGTGTAGGTTTCCATTGCTCCGCTGACAGCAAAAATAAAGATGAGGATAGCCCCCTCTGTCCAGTAGCCGATAATGGCAGAACCAATCGCAGCAAAGATCATCAGCATTTCAACATTTAATTCTTTGTTTTCATAGGTTGCCTCAATGCCTTCCTTTGCTTTGGCAAAGCCGCCGATGACGAATGCGAGCAGATAGGCAACAATTGATTCTGCTTCTTGGCCGTTTTTATCGAGAAGCCAGCCTGCAAGGATGAAGACACCACTTAACCCGGCAGCAATCAATTCTGCTTGCGGTTTTATTTTTTCTAAAAAACTGGTCTTTGGAATTCCCTTCGTGAGAACTTTTGTTTCGGAAACCATGCTTGTCACTCTCCTTTAATAAAATCTAATTGAGAAAAATAATCAAAATCACAACCCTTAAAAAACACGAAAGCTGTCATCAAGGGATGACAGCAGAACTTGCAGATTAGAATTATTCTTATTTGTTTTCATTCTACCATACATTTTATGAGAATGATATGGTTTTGCGCTAAGAATTTTCTTGGTGCGGAATAAAGACGTTTCTTTTTCCAAACATAAAGATAGTGAAGGAGACAAACAACAGCAGCGTACTAATAATATAAAAGAAGCTGACGTTTTGAAAATACTTAATAAATAGACCGCCGATAACTGGGCCGGCTAAGCTTCCAAGGCTGTAAAAGATGCCGCATAATAAATTTCCGGTCGGCAGCAGGTTTCTTGGAACCAAATCGGCCATGAAGCTGATTCCTAATGAGAAAGTAGATCCAACGAGCATGCCGGAGATAAGGAAAGTCACGAATAAACCAAATGATGAATGTTCAAGAAAGCTGGCGGCTGTAAAACTGCAAAAGCCGAGAAAAAGAACTGTCATTAAAACTTTCCTCCGCCCATATTGGTCACTTAACAGTCCTAATGGCAGCTGGGTTATAATGCTGCCAATGGCAAATCCCGATAAAACTAGGGATACGCTCGATACTGCTAAATCCATTCGTAAGGCGTAGATAGGAAAGCTTCCGTTCAAGGAAGCTTCCAGAAAGCCATAAACAAATGTTGGTAAAAAAGCAACCCAGCCGTATTTTAAGGCTTTTGTAAACTGTTTGATCATCGAAAAAAAAGAATTAATTTTGACTTCCTGTTCAGGAAATTCATTTTTTAGTACAAAGACAAATCCCCATCCGATTAAGCATAGAATGGAAGATACTATAAATGGCAGGGCTTCATTTAGATTGACCAGCGGTGTCATCAGCGGACCGGCGGCAAAACCAATGCCAAAGAAAAGCCCGTACAAGGAAACGTTCCTGCCAAGTTTATCCGGAGGAGAGAAGGATGTAATCCAGGTTTGTGTCGCAAAATGTAGCGCGTGATCGCCAATTCCAATCATCAGCCTTAGGAAAAACCAAAACCAAAAGGCCTTCCATAACGGAAATAAAGCAAGCGCAGTAAATACAAGCCCGCCACCCACAATAATGATTGGTTTATAGCCATATTTTCGTAACGGTAATTCCATAAAAGGGGCAACCAACAAAATTCCAATGTAAAGAGCGGTTGCGTTAAGTCCATTTAATGAGGAAGACACCCCGCCTTTTTCAAAAATAACCGCAATCAGCGGCAGCAGCATTCCCTGCGAGAAACCCGAGATGGCCACAATGCTGACTAGGATGGTAAACCGATAATTATTTTTCATTGAATATTCCTCTACTTCAGACGTTCTTCCTAATGATGGTAAACGAGAATATGCTTTATTTGCAAGAAAAATGTTGCAAGTCCATTCCTTTAAATGGTAATCTTTAGTTTGAAAAATTTGGGTATAATGGAAAGAATGATAAAAAAGAGAAGCGTTTAAAATACATAGATGGAGGGAAATCGGTGACAAATAAAATTTTTATGCTGCTGACATTTATCGGGGTCCCCGTTTCAGTTATTGGGACACTGATGCATTGGCCAAGTATTTTCCTATTTATTATTTACTGTTTAACGATCATTGCTTTATCAAGCTATATGGGGCGGGCAACGGAAAGCTTAGCCATTGTGGCAGGGCCGCGTATCGGCGGTCTGTTGAACGCCACTTTTGGAAATGCCGTCGAACTGATTATCTCCGTGTTTGCCTTAAAGGCGGGGCTTGTCGGGGTTGTCCTTGCTTCGTTGACAGGTTCGGTGCTCGGGAATTTGCTGCTCGTTGCAGGCCTGTCCTTCTTTATCGGCGGCTTGAAATACAAGCGGCAGAAGTTTAACGTCTATGATGCCCGCCATAATTCCGGATTGCTAATGTTTGCGGTGATGATTGCATTTGTTATACCGGAAGTTTTTTCAATGGATATGAATGATACTAAGAAATTATCTCTGAGTGTCGGAATCTCGGTCATTTTAATCCTGCTTTACCTCGCAGCTTTATTTTTTAAGCTTGTTACGCATCGTGGGGTTTATCAAAGTGATAACGAGGCTCAGCATCATGATGAAGAGCCGGAGTGGGGGAAAGGAAGAGCCATCCTGGTGTTGCTTATAGCAACGCTGGCGGTTGCCTACATTTCCGAGAATCTCGTTCATACCTTCGAATTTGTGGCGGAATCCTTTGGCTGGACGGAGCTATTTATCGGGATTATCATTGTAGCCATTGTCGGAAACGCGGCAGAGCATGCTTCAGCGGTGTTAATGGCCTTTAAAAATAAAATGGACGTTGCTGTGGAAATTGCCATCGGCTCCACTTTGCAAGTTGCGATGTTCGTCGCACCGGTATTAGTGTTGATTTCCTTGTTTTTTGAAAAATCCATGCCATTACTATTCAGCTGGCAGGAACTAATCGCAATGGTTTCGTCGGTCTTATTGATGGTTGTCATTTCTAACGACGGTGAAACCAACTGGTTCGAAGGGCTCACCTTACTTGCCGCCTATGTCATTATGGGGATTGGTTTTTACCTCTTATAATCAATTATGCAGACACTAAAAAGACTCCAAGCCGATTGGCTTAGAGTCTTTTCTTAACGCATAAGTGCAACTACGCCTCTGTCTTCACCCTTAGGGGCTCGCCAATCGGCGAGTTTTCTTTATCCTACTGAGTAAATCTTATGTTTTGGACCGATCATTCTTTCATATAGGGTAATTCATCAATCGCTTTTATTTGGGACCATCAACCACCAACCTTCATGTTTAGTTTAGGAAAAACACGACTGTTGAATGCATATATAAGAGTATCCCAACCTCCTTAATAAATAATTAAAAACTAAGTAAGCTATGTCGATTGATTGCAGCCCTCCTTTTTGAAAGTTAAGTTTATTATAACTGTTAATTTGAATTTTGTAAATGTTCAGATTATTACATTTTTATTACTTTTCGACTACCCAAATAGATACAGGATTAGGACACTGAGAAAATTTGCAAAAGCGGTGCTTGCCAATGGATAATATGGCCCAACTCCGAGGAAACTACTAGCAGATTATTTATGCTATTTGCGAAAGGAGTTTTTCTTTTGAAAAAAATTGCCTCGGGTCTTTTAATTTTTGTATTAATGATTTCTTTCATACCGTCTGTCTTCTCTGAAAAAACTGCTGTCAAAAAGGAACCGATAAAGACCCAAATTCCATCCTCGGTTAGGAATATCACAAAGGAAAATACATATCCTAATTCGACTCAGGATTTGCCTTTTCTACAGCCAAGTGATTTGACAAAAAAGCTTATAAATTCTTCAAAGGTCAAAATTGAAAACCCTGACCTTATTCGCATGCTTAACGAATCAAGCATAAACGGCACTCCGTTTGCTGTCGGCTACCGTGCCATCATTTACCTTGGCCAGTGGCCTTTGAACTATGAGTCTTTGGAAACCTCAACAAATTGGGAGTATCAAAAAATCAATACGAATTACTTTGATAATCGCGGCGGCAACGCCCCATATCAAATTAAATATGTTCAGGAAGCGCAGAAAATCGTCAGAGGCGGTTTAACGGCTAAAATTCCGAATGCCGAAGACGTGAAGAAAATGATTATTTTAAAGGCGATGCAAAAAACGAATCTACCGCTCGCATTTGATACAATTATCGGTGCCGGTACAAAGAACGATCACATTTATAACATCCCTTCGAACCGGCTTGGCTACCTTTATGCCTATGCGCCTGCCGTGAATGAAAAGGGAAAAGTAACTTACGGTGAAGTCTACTTAATGTTAAAAGGAAACCGCAAATTCATCGTCATCAAAAACGTAACCTCACAGGGAATCGGTGCTTGGATTCCTGTGCAGGACTATGTTTCCTTTGGATTTCTCGCATCCGAACGTCCACGATAAATTTTTTCTGAAGAAGCTCCTGCCAATGTTTCCGGCAGGAGCTTTTTTAGCTAATAGGAAATTATAATTTTTCACAAATTTATAATTTCCTAACGCATAAATTCAATTACGCCTCTGTCTTCGTCCTAACGGACTCGCCAATCGACGCGTTTTCAGTTAAAAAAAGAAGATTGCCAAACCACTGAAATTTGGTTAGGATGAAAAAGGCAATTGAAAAAAAGGAGCGAATTTACGATGGGCAGTCCCACTCATAATAAAAATTCCCAATTAGACTTTTTAAAGCATCGTCTTAATATGTTTCTCGACATTCTCGAAGCCATCGACCCGGAAGATACTGATTTAGACGATATTGACCGTCTGATTACAATGATTGACGAGTTGGAATCAAAAATAAGAGAATTTAATAACCGTGAATTAAGTGAGTCTGTTAAATAGCAGGCTCATTTTTTTGAGAAAAAGTTTCCACGAAATCGATTACATCCAAATCCTTTAAATCTCCCGCCTATAGGAGTATAATTATAACCGTCAAAAAGTTGTAAAAAATTATGCATAATTAGGGGAAAATAGGGAAAGGGGAAACCGACACGTGAATATCGAGAAATTCCAAGAAAGCATGTACGAGCTAGTTGTTGAAACTTCCACAAAGCTGCCAAAGGATGTGCGCCGCGCTATCAAGGCAGCGAAGGAACAAGAAAATGCCGGGACTCGCGCTGCAATGAGCCTAGCTACCATTACTAACAATATTAAAATGGCGGACGACCAGGTGTCACCAATCTGCCAGGATACAGGACTTCCTACTTTTAAAATTAAAACTCCAGTTGGTGTCAACCAATTAGAAATAAAAGAAGCCATTAAAAAGGCGATTATTCAAGCAACAAAAGAGGGCAAGCTGCGCCCTAACGCTGTTGACTCTTTGACTGGTGCCAACAGCGGCGACAACCTAGGTGCTGGCGTTCCGGTTGTTAAATTTGATCAATGGGAAAAAGATTATATTGATGTGAAGCTGATTTTAAAAGGCGGCGGCTGCGAAAACAAAAACATTCAGTATAGCCTGCCTTGTGAATTAGAAGGACTTGGACGCGCAGGGCGCGACCTTGATGGGATCCGCAAGTGTATCATGCACTCTGTTTACCAAGCACAGGGACAAGGCTGTTCTGCAGGCTTCATTGGCGTCGGCATCGGCGGCGACCGTTCCTCCGGCTATGATTTGGCAAAGGAACAGTTATTCCGTTCGGTTGATGATGTGAATCCAAATGAAGACCTTCGTAAATTGGAAGAGTATGTACTTGAAAATGCAAATAAATTAGGGATCGGCACAATGGGCTTTGGTGGCGAAGCGACTTTGCTAGGTTGTAAAATCGGCGTCATGCACCGCATTCCTGCCAGCTTCTATGTGTCCGTTGCCTACAACTGCTGGGCATACCGCCGCATGGGTGTTTCCGTTGATCCTGAGACTGGCGCAATTGTGGAATGGGCTTACCAAGAGGGCGAGTTCATTGATTTCGCACAGGAGGGGGCAGAACAAGAAGTTGCTGCTGCTTCTGAACAGGAAGTCATCACGTTGCAGGCGCCAATTACTGAAGAGCAAATTCGTGCTTTAAAAGTCGGTGACGTTGTGCAAATCAATGGCATGATGTATACTGGCCGCGACGCGATTCATAAGTATTTGAGTGACCACGATGCACCTGTTGATTTAAACGGTCAAGTGATTTACCACTGTGGCCCGGTTATGCTGAAGGATGAAGACGGCGTATGGCACGTGAAAGCTGCCGGCCCAACAACAAGTATCCGTGAGGAGCCTTACCAAGGCGACATTATGAAGAAGTTTGGCATCCGCGCTGTTATCGGAAAAGGCGGAATGGGTCCTAAGACATTGGCCGCTTTGGCCGAGCATGGCGGAGTTTATTTGAACGCCATTGGCGGCGCTGCCCAGTACTATGCTGACTGTATCAAGGGCGTCGAGGGCGTTGATTTAATGCAATTTGGTATTCCTGAAGCGATGTGGCATCTACGTGTCGAAGGCTTCAAAGCGGTTGTTACGATGGATTCCCACGGCAACAGCTTACATGCTGATGTTGACAAATCTTCATTGGAGAAATTGGCGCAGTTTAAGGAGCCGGTTTTTAAATAAGATCTTTGGGATTGGGATAGATTCGCTTATGCGGATCTATCTTTTTTTGTGGGTGCTGAGCGGGGAATTGTAGATATGTTCCGGAAATTGTAGAAATCCTCGGAAATTTTGTAGATATATTTGAAAAATTGTAGATATCATCCGAATTTTTGTAGATATCCTTTCAAGTGACAAGTTTCGGTTAAAAAATCGGTGTAATTAGTACCAGGATTTTCCTCCGAAAAGGGTCCTTAGGGACGATTTGTAGATATGTTCCGGTAATTTGTAGATATCCTTAATAATTTGGTAGATAAAATTACGAAATTGTAGATATCTCTCCAAAATTTGTAGATATATTTTCAACCACAAAAATAAAATACACAATTACAAAAATTCAGCAGGGATATTGACGTTTTCTGTCGAAAATATCGGGGATAACTTTTAAGGAGGGAACATTTTGTTTGATTTAGAGCTTTATAAACCTATTCCGCTGGAACAAACAGAAGCACTAATAAGAAGAATAACGCAAAATCATCCTAAAAGGCCTAAAATTGAGACAGAAATAAGAAATTTAAATTCTGGCTACCATGGTGAAAAAAAACTTCGCTATTTTCTTGGATTAATTCCTGACAAAAAATATCACATTTTTCATGGCCTTCGTCTCCCTATTGGAAATACTTACTTTCAAATAGATGCACTTCTTCTTTCCCCTAAACTAACTCTTATTATTGAATCCAAAAACTATGCAGGGACACTTACAATTGAAAAGGACCAATTAATACAGGAGGTGAATGAATCAAAAGAGGTATATGATAATCAGTTAGCACAGGCAATACGTCATAAAATCCTTTTACAATACCTGCTCGAAAAATACCAATTACCAGCAGCTCCAGTTGAGGTTTTAGCTGTAATGACAAGGTCCTCAAGTATAATCAAGATTGCACCAGGATACCATGAAGCAGAAAAAAAGATATTAAAAGTAGGCAATCTTTTAAGAAAGATCGAAGAACTGGAGATCCGTTACACCGCAGAAAGAATTGATCAGAAAACAATTGGAAAAATAAAAAGGCTGGTTTTAAGTAAACACACTCCACTTAAAATTGATGTATTACGAAAATTCGATATTGGAATAAAGGAAATTATTCCGGGAGTTTGTTGTCCACGATGCTTACATATCCCGATGCAATATCGAAGGCAGAAATGGTATTGCCCAGTATGCGAGCTGCTTTCTCAGGATGCCTACATCGAAGCAATCAATGACCATTTTTTAATTATAAAAAATTCGATAACAAATAGAGAATTACGTGAATTTCTACATATTCCTTCTTCAAGGCAGGCTACCTATTTCTTAAACCTTAAAAAACTCCCATCCACCGGATCTAATAAAGGCCGCATTTACTACCAACCAAAATAAACCCATTTTCCTTTATATGTTAATTATGTTTTCCCCCCGAGAACAAACACTATAAAAAACAATATTGGGGGAAATTTGGATGAAAAAATTATTGTGCTTACTTAGCATAATGGTCCTATTGTTACCGACTCTTACATATGCAGCGCTGCCGAATCGACCGATCCATTGGGGATTTAAAAAAGCAGTCGATGAAGTGCCGCCGGAGGCAGGGGCAGAATATGACGAAATTCTTGCCAAATACGGGGCAGTTTACAAAGGCGACCCGAATAAAAAAATCATCTATCTGACCTTTGACAGCGGCTATGAAAATGGGCACCTTCCTAAGATTCTTAAGGTCCTAAAAAAAGAAAAAGTGCCGGCGACATTTTTTGTGACTGGGCATTTCCTGCTGTCACAGCCGGAACTCTCTAAACAAATTGTCGATGAAGGGCACATCATCGGGAATCATTCCTGGCACCATCCTGACTTTACCCGCGTTAGTGACGAAAGGGTCCGTACAGAACTGCGAAAAGTAAGGGACAAAACCAAGGAGATTACTGGTCAAAAAGAAATGCACTATCTGCGCCCGCCGCGCGGTGTTTTTAGTGAAAGAACAATGCAAATTGCAAAAGAAGAGGGCTTCACGCATATTTTTTGGTCCCTGGCTTTCGTCGATTGGAACGTAAACAGCCAAAAGGGCTGGCATTACTCATACAACAATATGATGAGGCAAGTTCATCCAGGTGCAATCATTCTTTTACATTCCGTTTCGAAAGACAACGCGGATGCTCTAGAAAAAACCATCCAAGATATGAAAAAGAAAGGATACAAATTCAAAAGTCTTGACCATTTGATGATGAAACCGAAGGAGAAGAAGAAGAAAGTGAAAAAGAAGTAACCGAATTTCATTGAAATTCGGTTTTTTTCTGTTTCATGCTATAATACGGGGAAAATACTAAAGGATGGAGCCCATATGTGGCAAGAAGCCATACGTATTGACGGTCCTTATAATTTTGACCGTGTATTGGAAAGGCATGCGCCGGATCCTTTGAAGGTACTCGACTTAGCCAAACGTACAATTCAAATCCCGATAGTAATCGGGAGCAGCTTGCATGCAGTACAGGTAACGGCAACTGGAACAATCCACGAACCGGCTTTCACCGTTTCAGGAAAAAGTGATGCCGACAAAGATGCAATCATCCAGCGCACAGGGGAAATTTTTCAATGGAATGTTTCTTTAGCGAAAGTCCATGACCACTTTGAAAAAACAGACTTAAAGGAAATATTTGATGCTTTCGTTGGCACCCCGCTGGTTCTAGATTTCGATTTGTTCGGGTCACTGTTAAAATGCATTATTCACCAGCAGATTAATATGAAATTTGCCTATACGCTGACCGAGCGATTTGTGAAAACGTTCGGCTATGAGATAGATGGAGTGTGGTTTTTCCCACAGCCGGAAACAACCGCTGGGTTAACGGTGGAAGAGTTAAGGCGACTGCAAATCAGCGGCAGGAAGGCTGAATACATGATTGGAATTGCCAAAGAAATTGTTGAAAATGGTCTCGACCTCGATAATCTAAAAAAGCAGCCGGATGAGGAAATTTTCGAAAGGCTGATGAAAATTCGAGGCGTTGGCAGGTGGACGGTGGAGAATTTTCTCCTTTTCGGACTAGGCCGACCTAATCTTTTTCCAATGGCTGACATTGGTATTCAAAATGCCATCAAAAAACTATACCAGCTTGAAAAAAAGCCGACTTATGAAGAAATGGAACAATACAAACATGGCTGGGTACCGTATCTAAGCTACGCTTCCCTATATTTATGGAGAAGCATTGAATAATTTGGAGTGAACTTTATGAAAACAGAACAAAATATCAAAATACAACCAAAGCAGACCTTCCCTCTGACCATCAAAAGGCTCGGCATCAACGGAGAAGGTGTCGGTTATTTTAAAAAGCAAGTTGTCTTCGTGCCTGGTGCTCTGCCTGGTGAGGAAGTGGTTGTCGAGGCAACAAAAATCCACCCGAAACATGCTGAAGCCAAGATAAAGAAAATCCGCATCAAATCGCCTCACCGTGTGAAACCGCTTTGTCCTGTGTACGACCTTTGCGGTGGCTGCCAGTTGCAGCATTTGGACTATAATCAGCAGCTTAAGGAAAAGCGCGATATCGTAATTCAATCGCTTGAGCGCCATACAAAGCTCAACATTGAAAAACTTGATATCCGCGAAACGAGTGGAATGGAAAATCCTTGGGGTTACCGCAATAAAGGCAGCTTTCAGGTCGGAGAAAAACAAGGCAAAGTCTTGGCAGGGTTATATGGCCTAAATTCCCATCAGTTAATCAACATCGACCAATGTGCGGTCCAGCACTCACAGACAAACGAAGCAACCGCCAAAGTGAAGCAAATTTTAGAGAGCTTACAAATACCTATCTATAATGAAAAAACAAGAAAAGGGATCGTCAGGACAATCGTTACCCGGGTGGGTGTGCAGACAGGCGAACTTCAAGTTGTTCTTATTACTTCACAAAAGGAACTGCCAAAGAAAGAGCTCGTCCTTCAAGAAATCCAAAAACAGCTTCCTAATGTGAAATCGATTGTCCAGAACATTAACGGTGAAAAAACTTCGCTCATTTTTGGAGAAGAAACGCTATCGCTTGCTGGCGAAGATTTTATTCAAGAGACTTTGGGTGACCTGCAATTCGAACTTTCCGCTAGAACATTTTTCCAGCTAAATCCGACCCAAACTGTGAGGTTATATGATGAAGTTAAAAAAGCAGCAGCACTATCGGGGAAAGAAAAGGTTGTTGACGCCTATTGTGGTGTAGGCACCATTGGCCTGTGGTTAGCAGACCAAGCAGCGGAAGTCCGTGGTATGGACGTGATTCCTGAATCTATAGAGGATGCTAAGAAAAACGCTAAACGCCATGGATTTACTAACACGAAATACGTCCCAGGAAAAGCGGAGGAAGTTCTTCCGAAATGGGTCAAAAAGGGCTGGAAACCAGATGTTATCGTTGTCGATCCGCCAAGAACCGGTCTTGATAAGCAGCTAATTCAAACAATTCTCCAAGTTGAAGCCAAGAAACTTATCTATGTATCTTGCAATCCATCGACCTTGGCAAAAGACATTCAAACATTAAGTACCAAATATGATGTAAAATATATACAGCCGGTGGACATGTTCCCGCAGACGGCACATGTGGAGTGTGTGGTTAAGCTTATTTTAAATTAGTTAAAACTTGCCCAGTCTTAAGACTGGGTTTATTTTTATTTGGGAAATTGAACCATCGCCTGAAAGGAACATTTTGTGTTTGATAATAAGTAATAAAGCATGATATAAGTGTAAAAGAAGTGGAACATTTGGCTTTATATTTTTTTGCCGAGTACTGAATATATCCATAATGAGAGGATTTGAGTTTGAATTGATAGAAAATTTTTGGCGTGATTTACCACGACCATTTTTTATACTTGCACCAATGGAAGATGTGACAGATGTTGTTTTTCGTCACGTAGTAAGTGAAGCCGGTCGACCGGATGTATTTTTCACAGAGTTTACAAACTCGGATAGCTATTGTCATCCAGAGGGCATGAAAAGTGTGCGTGGCCGTTTGATTTTTACAGAAGATGAACAGCCAATGGTGGCACATATTTGGGGGGATAATCCCGAATATTTCCGCCAAATGAGTATTGGCATGGCAGAGCTAGGATTTAAAGGCATCGATATTAATATGGGCTGCCCTGTACCGAATGTGGCATCGAGGGGGAAAGGTAGTGGCCTTATTCTGCGTCCAGACGTTGCGGCAGAACTTATTCAAGCAGCAAAGGCGGGCGGACTGCCTGTCAGCGTGAAAACACGACTTGGCTATAAGGAGGTTCAGGAGTGGGAGGAGTGGCTAACACATATTTTAAAACAGGATATTGCGAACCTTTCTATTCATTTACGTACACGAAAGGAAATGAGCCAAGTAGATGCGCATTGGGAGCTAATTCCGGAAATCAAAAAATTACGTGACCGTATCGCACCGAATACGCTACTAACAATCAATGGAGACATTCCTGACCGTCAAACTGGGCTGCAACTTGCTGAACAATATGGTATTGATGGCGTTATGATCGGGCGAGGTATTTTTAAAAATCCTTTTGCTTTTGAAAAAGAGCCAAAAGAGCATAGCAGTAAAGAATACCTTGATCTTTTAAGACTGCAGCTTGATCTTCAAGATCGATATGCGGAAGTACTGCCGCGTTCAATCACAGGGCTTCATCGCTTTTTCAAAATTTATGTCAAAGGATTCCGTGGAGCTGGTGAATTAAGAAATCAATTAATGAACACGAAATCAACAGATGAAGTGCGTTCATTGCTTGATCACTTTGAGAACAATATTGATGGGACGGGGACAGTGAATGAATCCTAAGGTTGATAAATATTTAATTGATGGTTGTATGCGTTGTCCGCTGGGGGCTACTCCCGACTGTAAAGTCAACAAATGGCCGGAAGAATTAGCGAAATTAAGGAAGATTGTTCTTGACTGCGGGTTGACAGAAGAATTGAAATGGGGAGTTCCTTGTTACACATTTCAGCAAAGTAATGTACTGATATTAAGTGCTTTTAAAGAATACTGTTCACTTAGTTTTTTTAAAGGTGCTCTGTTAAAAGATGCCCATCGGATTCTAGAAAAGCCCGGGGAAAATACGCAGGCGGGACGCCTGGTAAAGTTCACCAATGTTAAGCAAATAGTTGAGCTCGAACCAGTCTTAAAAGAGTATATTTATGAAGCCGTTGAAGCGGAAAAAGCCGGTTTGAAAGTGAATACTAAAACGAATCCAGAGCCAATTCCTGAAGAACTTCAAAATAAATTTGATGAAATCCCTGCCTTGAAAACTGCTTTTGATGCATTGACGCCGGGGCGGAAAAGAGCATACATTCTTCATTTTTCAGCACCCAAACAATCCAAAACTCGGGTGTCAAGGATTGAAAAATGTATGGAGAAAATTCTCGATGGAAAGGGATTAAACGATTAGTATATTCGATGAAAAAAAGCCTTTCCAAATGGATGGAAGGGCTTTGTCTTTTATTTAATCCGAAATAATTCATATCCATTCCCTTTGGTAATCCATTTTCGTTTTTTATCTTTATCGCTTAATGCTTGATGAAGCTTAAATAGCGCTAAGTTTTTAGCTGTTTCATGTGTACTGCCATAACAATCATGAACGGTTATTTCGCCATTCGTTACAGAGATAATGTATCTATCTTCGTCAAGCCAAATACGATATCTAACTTTCCCGTGCCGATACCAAATCCCATTCCGAATTTTCTTTATCAACCAAGGCATTAAATTCACCCCACTTTCTCTACTTTTAAAATTCAACAATTGTTATGTGCTTCCTATTGAATGATTTGGATATATTGTGACGTTTTCAAAAAATCTAAAAAGTGAGCCCATAGCCTAAAATAGAAGGCAGCTAACCAATAATGGGTACTGCCTGTTTTCATTTCCCGAAAGGAATTTACAAAACTATATTTGTTATATATAAATAACAAAATCTGAAATTGGTAAAATAAAAGATAATGGAATACTTGAAAAATATTCAATTTACCAAAAACTAATAGTTTTATATGTTTTTTAGGTATGATATATTAATAAAGTGTTAATGTTATTTATATTAAAAATAATCTAAAAAGGGGTACATTGAATGAAAAAGATTGGTTTATTTAGTTTATTTTTAATCCTTACGATCTTTATCGCAGCATGTGGAAGCAAGGAAACATCGGGGGAGAAAACTAGTAGTGAAAAAGTATATAAGGTTGGCGTGGATACCACATATCCTCCATTTGAATATAAAGATGGAAATGATTATAAGGGTATCGATATCGATTTGATTAATGCAATCGCGAAAAATCAGGGCATTAAAATTGAGCTTAATCCAATGGATTTTGGTGGAATTATTCCAGCTATGCAAGCTAACCAGCTTGATGTAGCCATTGCCGGAATGAGTATTACAGATGAAAGAAAAAAGGTAGTAGATTTTTCAACTCCGTATTTTGATGCAGGTTTAACAGTTGTTGTTAAAAAAGACAATTCAACTATTAAATCAGTTAATGACCTTAAAGGAAAAACTGTTGCTGTTAAAAAAGGAACAACAGGTGCTAAATATGCTGAAGATAATGCATCAAAACTAGAAATTAAAGTCGTTCAATTCAACGATAGCCCGGCAATGTTCCAGGAAGTTTCTAATGGAAATGCAGATGCGCTTATCGAAGACTATCCTGTAATTTCTTATGCTATTGCCCAAAAAGACCTTGGATTGAAAATCGTTGGTGATCGCTTAAATGGCGACCAATATGGAATTGCTGTTCTGAAAGGACAAAATCAGGATGTATTAAAGAAGATTAATAAAGGCCTTGAAGAACTCAAAAAAGACGGAACATACGATAAAATTGTAGAAACATACCTTGGCAAAAAATAAATATCAAATATAGGGCGCGCTCACAGCGCGCTTTTTCTTCTAGAAAGGGGATGAAAAAGAGTGGATATTATAACGGCAGCATTACCAATATTATTAAAAGGACTTGAAGTCACGCTTTATATATTTGTTATTGCTATTATTCTAGGGTTTTTAATTGGTTTATTAATGGCCATGTTACGGCTTGCACCTATTAAAATCTTGCAATGGATTGCGAAGGTGTATGTTGACGCCATTCGCGGAACACCATTTATCGTGCAGTTATTTTTTATTTATTTTGGAATAAATTCACTGCATTTGGTTTCCCTAAACAATACGACAGCGGGTATCATCACTGTTGCGATCAATGCTGGGGCATATTTTGCAGAGATTATCAGAGCGGGTATTCAATCAATTGATAAGGGGCAAACAGAGGCAGCTAGGTCAATTGGTTTTACGTCTGCACAAACGATGCGTTTCATTATCCTGCCTCAGGCGTTTAGAAGAATGCTTCCTACTATTACAAACCAATCCATTATTAGTTTAAAGGACACCTCTCTTTTATCCGTTATCGGTATTGCTGACTTAACACAACAGGGTCAAATACAGGCAGCTGCAACCTTTGAAGCCTTTAAAATTTGGCTGACTGTAGGTGTCATTTATTTTATCATTATTTATCTATTAACCATACTTGCTAACTTTATAGAAAGGAGGATCGAGGTGCGATGAGCATTATTACTGTAAAAAACTTAAGAAAGTCATTCGGGAACCTAGAGGTATTAAAAGATATTAATGCTGAAGTGCAAGAAAAAGAAGTTATCTGTGTAATCGGTCCTTCTGGATCGGGAAAGAGTACATTCCTTCGCTGTCTAAATCGTCTGGAGGAAATTTCAGGCGGCGAAGTGGTGATTAACGGACATAATATCACTGATCCGAAAATTAATATCAATAAAGTCAGACAAGAAGTTGGAATGGTTTTCCAGCAATTTAATCTGTTCCCTCATAAAACTGTTTTAGAGAATATCACGTTAGGGCCGATTAAAATTCTTTCTAAAGATAAAGCGGAAGCTGAAAAAAAGGCTCTTGAATTACTTGATAAGGTAGGACTTAAAGAAAAAGCAGGCAGCTATCCGGGAGAACTGTCCGGCGGACAAAAACAGCGGGTTGCCATCGCAAGGGCATTGGCCATGAATCCAAAAATCATGCTTTTTGACGAACCGACTTCTGCACTTGACCCGGAAATGGTCGGAGACGTTTTAGAAGTTATGAAACAGCTTGCCAAAGAAGGTATGACGATGGTGGTTGTGACGCATGAAATGGGATTTGCCCGAGAAGTTGGAGACCGTGTCATTTTCATGGATGGTGGGTATATTGTCGAAGAAAATGAACCGAATCAATTATTCGGCAACCCACAGCATGATAGAACGAAGGCTTTCTTAAGCAAGGTGTTATAAACAAAAATAGTGAGCGAATAAGTGGCGAAACCTTAAAAGAAAAATGGGGGTTCGCCCTTTTTGTGTGATCATTACTTTTGAAGCTTAATCCTATATACTTGATGATAGGAGAATAAAACAAATACCATTTGTCAAAAATGAAAAATTAATGGCAGAAATATCATTAGATTTTCAGTTTACAAGTTCTATTAATAAGTAATGGAACGAATTAACAGATTCGGTCGATAAAGACCTTAATACGAGTAAAGGAAGTTATTTTATGACCCAAGAATATATAGAAATCCGTGGCGCTCGGGAAAATAACCTTAAAGATGTGTCTTTACGTATTCCCAAGCGCAAAATCACTATCTTTACTGGAGTATCCGGTTCTGGCAAATCGTCAATCGTTTTCGATACCGTTGCCGCCGAATCCCAGCGTCTGCTGAACGAAAACTTCAGTACATTCGTCCGTACCTTTCTGCCGAGTTTTCCGCAACCGGATGCAGACGCCATTGAAAATCTTAGCATGGCGGTTGTCGTCGACCAGAAACGGTTGGGTGGAGGTTCCCATTCTACAATGGGCACGATTACCGATATCTCGCCTCTTCTCCGTCTTCTCTTCTCGCGAGTGGGTCAGCCTTATGTAGGAAGTGCGTCGAGTTTCTCGTTTAACGATCCGCTAGGTATGTGTCCAGTTTGCAACGGGATTGGCCGCAGTATGTCCGTCGACATGAGTAAGGCACTGGACATGTCAAAATCGTTGAATGAAGGGGCCATCATGCTGCCGGGCTATTCGGTGGACAGCATGGAATGGAACATGATCCTGCAGTCGGGGTCATTCGATCCCGACAAGAAGCTCCAGTGTTATTCGGAGGAGGAGCTGAAACAACTTCTGTACAGCAAGGCGAGGAAAGTGCCGACACAGTTTGGCGGGAAGACCGTTAATATTACAGTGGAAGGCGTCATCGAGAAGTTCACCAACAAGTACATCAAAAAGGATTTAAAGACGTATTCCGAGCGCACACAACAAGCAGTTGCACCGTACATCTCCGAGGGGATTTGTCCCAGCTGCCACGGTGCGAGACTCAGTCAGGCCGCGCTGGACTGCAGGATCAATGGACTTAACATAGCTGAAATGTCTTCTATGGAGGTCGGGCAGCTGATCCGCATCCTTAAAGAGATTAATGCTCCTGCAGCCGCTCCGGTCGTCAAATCACTAAAGGAGCGGCTGCAGCATCTGGTGGATATCGGACTAGACTACTTGACGCTGGACCGTGTGACTGATACATTGTCCGGCGGAGAGTCGCAGCGAGTCAAGATGGTGAAGCATCTGAGCGGCAGTCTGGTGGATGTCACTTACATCTTCGATGAGCCCAGCGTTGGCTTACACCCCCGTGATGTACACCGGTTAAATGGGTTGCTTCAGAAGCTTCGCGACAAGGGCAATACCGTTCTTGTTGTCGAGCATGATCCCGATGTAATTAAGGTGGCAGATCATATCGTCGACGTCGGGCCTCACGCTGGCAGCCACGGCGGTACCATCGTGTATGAAGGAAGCTTCCCAGGACTGCTGGAGTCAGGCACACTGACAGGCACCCATATGAAGCGGCCGCTCCAGCTAAAGCAGACCTCACGGCAGCCATCAGGCAAGCTGTCTATCAAGGATGCCACACTGCACAATCTAAGGAACGTGAGTGTAGATATTCCAACCGGAGTGCTGACAGTCGTTACGGGTGTCGCCGGCTCAGGCAAGAGTACGCTGATTAACGACGTATTCCTTAGCCAGCATCCGGATGCAATCGTCATCGACCAATCATCGATTGGAGTATCAACACGCTCGAATCCCGCGACCTACACAGGCATCATGGATGACGTGCGCAAGGCGTTTGCTTCTGCGAACAAAGTTAACCAAGGATTGTTCAGCTTCAATTCCAAGGGGGCTTGCGAGAACTGTCAAGGACTGGGTGTTGTGTATAAGGACCTTTCATACTTCGACAGTGTAAAGCTGCCATGTGAAGTATGCGAAGGTAGGCGGTTTAAGGAAGAGGTACTCGAGTACAAGCTGAACGGCAAATCAATTGCAGATGTGTTGGAGCTGACCGTGGAGCAGGCGTTGGATTTTTTTCAGCTAAAAGAGGTTGTGAAAAAGCTTCAGGCGATGAGTGATGTGGGGCTGAACTATCTTACACTCGGTCAGCCGCTTAGCACGCTCTCTGGCGGGGAATGTCAGCGGATCAAGCTTGCAAGCGAGCTGCATAAAAAGGGAAGCATTTACGTGATGGACGAGCCGACGACCGGCCTGCATATGTCAGATATCGGTCACCTTTTAGGAATCATGAACCGCCTTGTGGATACCGGCAATACCGTGATTGTCATCGAGCACAACCTCGACGTAATCAGCCAAGCGGATTGGATCATTGATATGGGACCGGACGGAGGCAGCAAGGGCGGCCAGATTGTTGTCGAGGGTACACCATCAAAGATCATCAATTCAGAGCATTCGATCACGGGAAGATACTTGTTGGAACATATTAAAAGTTAAACTTACGTATGGTTAGGGATAATATTCATCATTAAAAAGGAGATAGCCATTTGTTGACTATCTCCTTCTTTACATCATTAAATCCTACCAAAAAAATAATTTTTTCAATAATTTTAAAATTATTTACCAGTGTGTGTTAAACCATACATCTGATATGATAGTGGTATGTTATCTTAGATATATATTACTTTTGGAGGTAATGGAGAATGCAACTTACTTTAGAAAATACTAAAAATACCAAAAGTGACATCCAGCCATTTTCAAGGACTAATCCTTTTCAGGCAAAGGTTCTAAAAAATATTAATTTAAATGGGTCAGGCTCTAGTAAAGAAACAAGGCATATTGAGTTATCATTAAAAGGTTCTGGTCTTTCTTACAATCCAGGTGATGCACTTGGCGTTGTCCCTGCAAATGACCCGGAACTTGTGGCTGCCCTTCTTGAGGAAATGACCTGGGACGAAGAAGCGGAAGTAACGGTTGGCAAGCAGGGTGAGACACTGTCACTTAAGGAAGCGCTGACAAGCTACTTTGAAATTACACTGCTATCGAAGAAAATTTTACAACAGGCAGCAACATTCACAGAAAACGAAGATCTGCAAAAGCTTATTTTGGTTGAAAATGCTGCTCAGTTAAAGGAATATTGCTATGGGCGAGATCTGCTTGATATGTTACGTGATTTTGGCCCATGGAAGGCTTCTGCACAGGAGATCGTTTCTTTATTAAGAAAAATGACGCCGCGACTCTATTCTATTGCAAGCAGTATTGCTGCTAATCCGGATGAAGTTCATCTAACTATTGGTGCTGTTCGCTACACATCACATGGACGTGAGCGAAAAGGAGTTTGCTCTGTTTTGTGTGCGGAACGTGTTCAAGAGGGAGATACTTTACCAGTCTTTGTTCAGGCAAATAAACACTTCCATTTGCCGGAGTCCGCTGATACAGATATTATTATGGTCGGCCCGGGGACTGGCATTGCACCGTTCCGGTCTTTTATCCAGGAACGTGCCGTTAATAAAGCAGCTGGCCGCACATGGTTATTCTTTGGGGACCAGCATGCAGCTTCAGATTTCCTATACCAAGCAGAGTTGGAAACCTATCAAAAAGATGGGGTTCTGACAAAGCTTGATACTGCCTTCTCCCGTGATTCAGATCAAAAAGTTTATGTACAGCATAAAATGCTTGAACATGGCAAAGAATTATTTGAATGGCTGGAAAAAGGCGCTTACTTCTTCGTTTGTGGAGATAAGGAACATATGGCGAAAGACGTCAACGATGCGCTAATTACTGTGATAGAAAAAGAAGGTGCGCTTGACCGTGAGGCAGCCGAGGCATATCTGAAGGAGTTGCAGAAGCAAGGACGTTACCTGCGCGATGTTTATTAGAATAAAATGATGTTAAATACATTTAGAAAGGAACCTTTCGTTCATTGGACGAGGTTCCTTTTTTACTGCGTGCCCAGCAAGCCGTTAATTGCTAATTGGTGAAAGTCCAATCTGAGTAAGTACCAAGACGCTCAGTAGCTGACAGGCAACTGGTGAAGAAACTCTAAGGTTGAAGCCCTGTGACAAAGTAACTCTCTAGCAGAGTGCGAGCAAACTAACAGGTTGTAACATTAAGTGAATCCTGCCGTCTCGTCAAAGGAACCCACCGTCGGTGGCTAAAGAGAAGTCGAGCCTTGAGTATATGGGCGAAGACCATGGAAGGTGTGAAGAACTTGGGAAAGCAGCACCAAGGAATCTCTCGGGGTAAGGGGAGCGACATGTTAGGAAAGTAATTAACGGAACTGGGGATACCCTCCTCGTCACTTTCATACGAAAGTAAAGCAGAAACCTATAAGTGTAAACGAAGTGGTGAATGGATGAGAGGGAGTCGGAGGGGGTCATAGTACCAATGATGACAATGACAACATAACATTGTCTAGGGAAGGACGGCAAAAGCCAATACCCTACTTCGTTCATATGTTGGAAGGAGGTAAGAGTCAGTGAATGCCAAGAAAATGGCTAACTACACCAATAAAGTAAAAGCTCAAGAACTCTGGAAGACGTTATATCTTTGTGCCAAGGAAAACACTAGCCGTAGATTTCATGCTTTATATGACAAAATTTATCGTCCTGATATCCTATGGGAAGCCTGGCAACGTGTGAAACGAAAGAAAGGCAGTGGGGGCGTAGATGGACAATCGATTGTAAATATCGTCGAGGAATACGGAGAGAAGAAGTTCTTGAACGAACTCTACCTAGAGTTGAAAGAGAACAGATATCATCCCAATCCAGTCCTAAGAACCTACATACCAAAGGATGACGGGAAGAAACGTCCATTAGGAATCCCAACCATTAAAGATAGAGTTGCACAAATGGCTACTAAGATGGTTATTGAACCTATTTTTGAGGCTGACTTTCATGATTGCTCATTTGGTTTTCGTCCTAAACGTAATGCTCATCAAGCCATGGCAAAGATACGAAAAGCGAGTAAGAAATGTTTTTGGGTAGTAGACGTCGATATCCAAGGATATTTTGATAACATCAACCAAGATAAATTGATGAAATTGGTCGAACAACGTATCAGTGACCGCAGAGTTCTAAAGCTAATTCGTAAGTGGCTGAAGGCGGGCATCATGGAAGAAGGTAAGATTAGAAATCCGATTTCTGGAACACCGCAAGGTGGTGTTATCTCCCCGCTGTTAGCGAATATCTATTTAAACACAATGGATAAAATTTGGGAGAAGCGATTTAATCATTTAGGTGAACTGGTCAGGTATGCGGATGACTTCGTCATCATGTGCAACACTAAACAACATGCACTTAAAAGCATTAAAGTTATTCAAGCAATAATGGGAAAACTGGACCTTTCAATTAATCGAGATAAATCAAGATTGGTTCATCTTTGGGATGATATAGAGGGTTTTGACTTCTTAGGATTTCATAATAGGAAGTTTCCAATCCGTCGGAAAGGCGGTTACACATTATTTGTGATGTCACACATCCCGAAAAAGAACGCAATGAAGAAAATGCGTGCAAAAATTAAGGCATACACTGAGCCAAGGGCAAAATTGTACATGGATATTCATGACTTGGTGATCGGATTAAACAAGAAACTACAAGGTTTCAAAAATTACTATCTCATATCACTTAATGCAAAGAAATGGCTTAATCGGATTGATTGGTATGTGTTAGAACGCCTAACATTATTCTATAACAAGAAAAGAAATAGTCGTATGAAACATGGGAATTTAATAGACGTACGAAAAGAAATTGGTCATTTATTAGTGAAATTGGCTAGTTAGTCTCCGTAAAGCCAAAGAAAGAAGAACGTCGGAAAGCCGTATGAGGGAAAACTTCACGTACGGTTTGATGAGGAGGAACTGAAAGTAAAAGAGATAGCCGAAAGGCTATCCCTCTGAAATCAGTTTCTTACTCTACTAATGATAATAAATTGAGGTAAAATAATGATATGAACAAATGAAAGGATTGTGGAAAGTGGCTAATAACGAAGAAGATGTCAAAAAACAAATGGAAGCCTCTGGTCAAAATTATTCCGATGATAAGTTCTGGGATAAATTAAAGAAATTTGCCAAAAAGGCGGGTTCATCCGTTGTATATGCAGTTTTGCTCTTATATTATACACTTCAAAAGCCGGAAGTACCGGCTAAAGCAAAAACCATCATTATAGGCGCTTTGGGATATTTCATCCTGCCATTAGATTTAATTCCTGATGTTGCAGTTGGAGTCGGGTACACGGATGACTTGGGAGCGTTAGGAGTCGCGCTATTACAAGTTGCTATGTATATTGATGAGGATATAAAAAATAAAGCAAAAGAAAAGCTTAAAGATTGGTTTGGCGATCACGTTGACACGTCAGATATTGACAAAAAGCTTGTTTAAAGAGATTTTTAGTGGGAAATTGGGAGGAATTATAGGATGAATCAAAAAGCAGTTGTTGCTGGGGCGACCGGCTTGGTAGGAAAGGAGCTTGTACATCTTTTACTAATCAATCCGGCATACACAGCTGTAACGCTTATTGTCCGGCGGCCAACAGGGATTGCCCATCCAAAACTGCAGGAGAAGATCGTCGATTTCAACCGATTGGAGCAGTCGGATGTAGATTTAGCGGGAGCGGATGTGTTTTGCGCTCTTGGAACGACGATTAAAAAAGCAGGCAGCCAAAAGGCTTTCCGCTTGGTAGACTATGAATATCCGCTGGCACTTGGCCGAATGGCAAAAGCCCAGGGTGCGAAGCAGTTCCTCATTATAACATCAATGGGAGCAAATCCCGCGTCCCGGACATTTTACATTCGCGTAAAGGGAGAGGTTGAGAAGGAATTGCTTGGACTTGGCCTTTCCGCACTACACATTTTCCGGCCATCGCTTTTACTTGGTAACCGGGAGGAGTTTCGATTCGGAGAACGCATTTCGGCAGTCCTTTCTAGTATACTGTCCCCTCTCTTCTTAGGAACACTGAAAAAGTACAAGCCTGTACATGCAGAAACGGTAGCTGGTGCAATGATTCGTATTGCGCAAAAAGGCACTTCAGGAATCCACGTCTACGAATCAAACCAAATTGTACAAGCATAGCTAGGATAGAGGTTTCCGAATATTTTTTTAGACAGTATAATCAGGGATGGGAGATGAGACAAATGAATAAAAAAGACATTGCTAATATCCGCAAGGAATTTAAATTGGACAATTATCGGATGAACATTCATGAAATCTTCAATGTTTATGTAAAGAAAGAATCAGGCGAGATCTACCATCAAGTCAGCCAGCCATTTCAAATGTTAGAACAGGAAACGCAGGAATTGTTTTTGAAAAACTTTAAAAAGGTTTTGACAGGCCATCTTGATGCCAAATTGTTTGAGCTGAAGTTCAGGCGTGATGTGGAAGACAGCACACAATCATTCCTCTACGAAGGATTGCAGGCAGACTCGGAAGACTGGCAGGAATACATGCTGGAAATCGTCACAAAAATGTTTGCGCGTGGGGCTTATGAATTTGATACAGTTGTAACATTTATTCGGGCAGAATACCGAAAACAGACGAAGAAGCGGAACCAGGAGTCCGAAGAAGGCGGGGATGATGAGGTTTATTCCAGCGGAATTATCCTTTGCAGCCTAAATAAAACCGATCAACCGAAAAAGGCATTAATGTTTGATTATATCGAGAAAGAATTCAAATCCTATAATTTTGTGGATCCTATTATTAATTTAGACTCTCCATTATCGGGTTTTCTGTTCCCAGCATTTAATGACAATGCAGCAGATGTGAACCATATTCTTTACTGTGCGGGGAAAGCAAATCAACCTGATTTCACATTTATTGAAGAGGTTCTCAATTGTGAAGACATCATTACCGCTCAGGAAGATAAGGACAGTTTTGATCAGGTCTTAAAAGAAGTAATAGGAGACGAAGTAGATTCCGCGGTTATTTCAAATGTTTACGAGGAAATCGACAGGGTAGTACAAGAGAATATAGAAAACGAGGAAAGTGAAATCCCTACATTAGACTATCGGGACATCGAACGGATTTTGACAGTCAGCGGTGTCGAAAATATCGATACGGCCAAAGTGGAACATGCTTTCAAAAGTGTCGTAGCGGACGAAAAACATGAATTCAAAGCGAGCAGTTTAGTTCCAAAAACGATAAAAATCAGCACCAAGGTTGCTGAGGTAACCATCAACCCGAAAGACTTGAAAAATGTCAAATATATCACCTTCGAAGGAAAACGATGCTTACTGCTCGAAGTTGATGAAGAGGTGGTCGTGGAAGGATTTCGATTGGAATCGACGACACTCTAGTTGGATTGGATAGATTATACACAATAAAAAAACTGCTGGGAGAAGAATCCCAGCAGTTTTTGAAAATTATGTATATCTCGATGAAGATGAAGGTTACAAAGGGGCATTATAGCCCTTTTTCTTTTCATTTGACATGAAACGGGTTTCATAATTTAGACTTATAAATGAATTGAAGCAAACGGTTGTGAATACAAATATTTGGGAATGTTACAAAGAAACGAACTTTTTAAATATTATACTTTGAAAGTGGGACAGAATGTGAAACAAAGCGTGATTTTTTTCGATATAGACGGAACGTTGCTTGACTCAAAAAAAGAGCTTCCTGCAGCGACAAAAGAGGCAGTTTTTAAATTAAAGGAACTGGGACATGTTGTCGCAATTGCTACCGGAAGGGCTCCTTTTATGTTTGAAGATTTGCGAGAAGAATTGGATATAAATACATATGTAAGCTACAACGGTCAATATGTTGTGTTAAACGGGGAAGTTTTATATACCAATCCACTGAATACGATTTCGTTGGAAAAACTAACTGAAACGGCGCTTTTAAATAATCATCCTGTTGTCTTCATGGACCATGAGGATATGAAAGCCAATGTGCCGGACCATGCCTACATTAATGAAAGCATTGGAACATTAAAAATCGATCGAACTCCTACGCACGACCCGCACTATTACAAAGGGCGAGATTTGTTTCAAACGCTCCTGTTTTGTACGGAAGGTGAAGAAAAACAATACGAACGGGATTTCCATGACTTTGATTATATAAGATGGCATCCCCTCGCTGTTGATGTTCTTCCAAAGGGAGGGTCAAAAGCAAAAGGAATTGAAAGAATAGCTGAAAAACTAGGAATTCCTCCGGAACGGCAATATGCCTTTGGCGATGCACTGAATGATATGGAAATGCTCACAACCGTAGAGAATAGTGTGGCAATGGGGAATGCAGAAGAAAAGGTGAAAAAAGCCGCAAAATATGTAACCAAATCCGTTGATGACAATGGAATTTTCCACGGCCTGAAAATGGTCGGGTTACTATAAGGAATGTCAATCTAAAGAAAAGAAACAGTTTCTAAACTAGCGATTAGAAATTGTTTCTTTTTTTATTTAGCAAAAAGCATAAATTCAACTACGCCTCATGAACCGTCCTAACGGACTCGCCAATCGGCGAGTTTTCATTTAATGTAACCTCCTGTTCACCGTCTGTTCACACAGCGATTATAAACTAAGGATGTCATTAAGGAATTGGAGGTATGAACATGAACATTGCTTGGAAAGAAATGAAGAAAAATAAAGCGCGGTTTTTGATATTAGGTTCGATCGTTTTTCTCGTCAGTTTACTCACGTTTATTATATCTGGCTTGGCCAATGGATTATCACAAGATAATGCAGCGTTAATTAAAAAACTGCCCGATGGAACATTTTATATGACCAAAGAAGCAGATAAAAACTACAACCTTTCAAGAATAAATCACAGTGTCCAAGAAAAAGTTTTAAACAAGCAAAAAAACGCTGCAGCAATTTCCATTCAAATGGGATTTTTGAATGACAGTGAGGGGAAGCAGCGAAGCGTAGCCTTTGTTACATCAACCGATTCAATGCTGTTTAAAAATGTGAAAAAGGGAGAAATCATCCTGGACAAGTCGATGAAAGAAGAGGGTATTAAAATAGGAGATACTTTTACAAACAATCAGTATAATGGAAAGTTTGTTGTTAAAGGCTTTGTGGATAACCAAAAATTCAGCCATGCACCAGTTGCCTTTATCAATATGGAGGACTACAAAGAAATGTACCGGGTTAACGATATGCAATTGATTTTTATACCAGGAGGGGATGGAGCACCATCATTCGCAGGCTTACAAGCTTTTTCGAACAATCAGTTTCTAAGTACTATTTCGAGTTATAAAGCGGAACAGATGTCACTTAATATGATCATCTGGTTTTTGGTAGTCATTAGTGGAATGTTGTTTGCCATCTTTTTCTACATGATGAACGTTCAAAAAATTGGATTGTACGGTATTCTTAAAGCAATTGGTGTCAAAACGAGTGCGTTGTTTAAAATGATGTGGACTCAAATGGTTTTTATAACAGCCATTTCGCTTAGTTTATCTGTTGCCCTAAGCCAAATATTTAATATTGCAGCACCTAAAGGATTGCCTTTTCATCTACCCCTTGTAACAACAGTACAATTGTCCGTCATTTTCCTATTGATTGGCTTTATTGGGGCTACACTATCTGGCATTCAAATAAAAAAAGTCGAGCCATTGCAGGCGATTCAACAAGGAGAGGTATAATATGACTATATTTACAATTGATGAAGTACGGAAAACTTTTTCAATCGGTGAAATTAACGAGGAAATCCTAAAGGGAATTAACCTTTCTTTAAAAGAAGGTGAGGTAACCGCCTTAGTGGGTGCTTCGGGCTCTGGGAAAAGCACACTGCTTACGATAGCGGCAGGACTCCAGCCGGCATCAGACGGGCAAGTAATATTTGAAGGGCAAAATATTACTACGATGAGTTCAGAACAGGTGCGAAAAATCCGAGCTAATAATTTCGGGTTCGTCTTTCAATTTGCCCATCTGGTACCTTTTCTGACCGTAGAAGAGCAGTTGATGCTAATGTTGGATGTATCTGAATCTAAACTAAAGAAACGTGAGCAAAAAAAGGAAATTGATAAAATCCTAAAATTAGTCGAAATGGATCATCGGAAAAATGCCTACCCGGCTTCCTTATCCGGAGGAGAAAGGCAGCGAGTTGCCATTGCCCGCGCCATAATCCATAAACCAAAAGTCCTCTTTGCGGATGAACCCACTGCCAGTTTAGATTCAAAAAGGTCTAAAGATGTGATGACGTTAATCAGCAATTTAACAAAAACGCTAAACATAACGACATTAATGGTGACTCACGATGAGGAAATGCTGTCATTTGCTGACCGTATTATTAAAATGAGTGATGGCCAGATTTTGCCAAGTGCAGTTTAATTTTTTAGGATATAGAAAAATAGGAGAACCATGAATGCCAAATATTTTAATTGTAGACGATGATATCAATATATTAAGGCTATTAAATATTCACTTAACTGAACAAGGCTATACGGTATTCCAGGCGAAGAACGGAATGGACGCATTGGAGATGCTGAAAAAGGATGCTTGTGATATAGCAGTAGTGGATGTAATGATGCCATTCATGGATGGCTATCAATTGACAAAAGAGATTCGTAGAGATTACGACATTCCAGTTATTCTTTTGACGGCAAAAAATCAAATCGAAGATAAAGAGCAGGGATTTAAAGCAGGAACAGATGATTATCTCGTTAAGCCCTTTGAACCTAGGGAGTTAACATACCGTATTAAAGCTTTGTTAAGGCGATATGATCATCAAATAGATGAATCGATCGTAAGAGTTGGCAGTACAACAATCAACAAAAAGAGCTATGAAGTTCAGAGTGGAAACCGAACATTACTCTTGCCTTTAAAGGAATTTGAACTTTTATATTATCTCGCATCTAATCCTAAGCAAGTTTTTTCCAGAGAACACCTTATTGAACAAATCTGGGGCTTGGATTATGAAGGGGATGCGCGAACAGTAGATGTTCATATAAAAAGATTGCGAGAACGGTTTTCTAAGCTGACGCATGACTTCCAAATAAAAACAATCCGTGGTATCGGATATCTATTGGAGGTCCAACATTAGTGAAAACACTTTATGTGAAATTTATCGTGATTACGATTGGAATGATGTTGATAAGCTTTATCTTAGCTTTTGTCATATCCAATATCTATTACCAGCAAAAATTGAAGCCTTATAATGACGATAAAAACACAAAGGTGGCATTAGATATTGCTGCCTTTGCTGAGGCGCATCCTGAGATTAGCCTGACAGAGTATCTAAAAAGCATCACTAAAGTCGGTTATCAAATTTACCTTGTAGATAAGGATGGAAACCGAACCTTTTTTGGTGATCCGTTTCGGGATAAAAGTCTTCCAGTTTCCACTCAACAGGATGTATTAAAGGGCGATATTTTTCACGGGATGCTTCATTTTCCACAGGAAACATTTGTTACAGGCTTTTTTGCTGATGAACTAAAGAATACTATCGGTGTTCCATTGCAACATAAAGGAAGAAGCTATGCTCTTTTTATTAGGCCGGATATCAAGTTCCTTTTCAACGAGATGCACATTTTATTTGGTTGGATCCTTGTACTAGCAATTACTTTGACCATCGTAATGGTCCTGATTAATACAAAATATTTGGTGAAGCCAATTTCTAACCTGACAAAAGCCACAAAATCACTGGCAAATGGTGATTTTAATGTGGAATTGGATAGTACCCGCCATGATGAGTTAGGAGAACTATCCGATAGTTTTTCGCGGATGGCGAGAAAATTAGCACAAATGGAAGACATGAGAAAGGAATTTATCTCGAATATTTCTCATGATATCCAGTCGCCGCTTTCCAATATTAAAGGATATACGAACCTATTAGAAAATCAATCGTTAAGTAAAGAAGAAAGAGAACAATATTTATCCATCATTAATGGTGAAATTAGCAGGCTTTCCACCTTAACAAAGCAATTATTGCTTCTCGCCTCGCTAGATCGAAATGAGGATATTTTAAGGAAAAATCCATTTAATGTCGGTGCGCAAATAAAGGAATTGGTGCGAAATCATCAATGGGCAATAAATGAAAAAGAGATAATGCTAAGCTATTCCCTGCCGGATATCGAGATTGTCGGGGACCCCTCCATGCTGAATACGGTCTGGGATAACCTTCTGTCCAATGCCATGAAATATAATAGACCAAATGGGACTATTGATATTTCCATTGAAAAAAGAGGACAATCCGTATACGTGACTTTTGATGATACAGGAATAGGGATGAATAATTTGGAATTAGACAGGATCTTTGACCGCTTTTATCGGGCAGACAAGGCACGAACAAGAACTATTGAAGGTACAGGGCTCGGTTTGTCAATAGTCAAAACGATCATAGATTTGCATAGCGGCCACATTCAAGTAAGCAGTAAGGAAAATGAAGGGACTACTTTTATAGTTGAATTACCGGTTTGATAATGTTTGATTTAAAACGAGGATAGCTGAATAAAAGCAGCTATCCTCTAAATGTTAGAATGTGTGAATAATCTTTCTTGCTGAATCTATTCCGTTTTCAATGCAATCAGGGATTCCCACGCCATAGTAAGAACAACCGGCAAGGATAACCCCTGGGTAAGCGGCTGCCATTTTGCTTTCTAGTGCTTCGACACTTTTAGGATGGGAAATCAAATAATTCGGCATTTGCTCGGTCCATTTGGTGATTTCACTGTCAGCAGGCTTGGCGGTAATGCCAAGGGCTTTGTTAATATCGCTAAGCGCAACATTGAGTAGTTCTTCTTGGTCCATTTCCTTTAATGAAGCGAAGGATGGGTGGCTGCTTTTATAAAACAATCTGACAAGCAGGTTCCCTGACTTTGATGTATGCTCCCATTTCCGGCTTGTCCAAGTACAGGCGTTGCAGGACAACTCATCTGTATTCGCGGCGATAAACCCTGTTCCATCAGCAGGAAGGACACTGTCAGGCACGTCAAAACCAACATACACACTTATCAATGAACTGTTTTTCAACCCAGCGAAATCTTTTGACAGGTCCGGGTCAGTGATTAAGGATTCAGCAGCCGTATGCGGAATACTAAGGATAACGTAATCCGCTTCGATGATTTCCAGATTGTTTAGAACCACTAGGTAATTACTGCCTTCTTTTTCTATTTTCGTGACATTTGAATTAAGTAAAATTTCCACTTCATCAAGCTTTTCCTCAAACGCATCTATAAGCGAGCCTAAGCCATTTTGGAAAGAAAGAAACTTCCTTTCTCCGCCTGTAAATTTCTGCTTATTGGCTTCGAGGCCTTTGATGATACTTCCGTATTTTTCTTTATAATCAATTAAATATGGAAGGGTGGAGGCGATAGTTAAGTCACTAAGTTTTCCAGAATAGACGCCGGAAAGGACAGGGGCAATTTGTTTTTCAACCAATTCCTTTCCAAGAAAATGCTCCAGAAAGGAACCGATAGAGTCATTCTTGGTGAATGTTTCATTTTTTGAATAAAAATCCTTCAGTGCAGCCACTTTTCCTTCAGCTGAAACGAGCGTGCTTTTTGCCAGCGATTCAATGCTTGCTGGAATTCCGAACACTGCATCCACCGGAATGGGCTTCAATTCTCCATCTGCATAAATAAACGAACGGCCTGTTGCATTGTAGACAATTTCTTTCTCCAGACCAAGTTCCTCTAAGATAGGCATGGACTCCATTTTACGGGCCACGATGGAATCTGCTCCTGCCTCCATGATAAAGCCATCTTGTTTGACAGTACGGATTTTTCCGCCCAACTGATTGGACGCTTCAACCAGAACAAGCTTCATATCTGCTTGATTCGCCTTTTTCCATTTTTGCAATTCATACATGGCTGATAGCCCCGTAATACCGCCGCCAATTACTACGACTGTTTTCACTGCTGCCACCTCTTAATTATTTCAAACTTCTTCACTTTTTAAGTGTACCATACCTGGGTAGGGGGAAAAATAGCTCAGGTAACTTTCTCCCTTATGGCTGCAAGCACTCAGAATATATAAAAAGAGTAAATTTCAAAAATCTAGAAATAATGATTGGTAATGATTTGATAACATTATTTCTTCTTAAAAAGGGGCCCAACATAATGGTGGAGTTTTTTCAGGAATTCAATCCTATAATGCAAGCTTTCATAGCTACTCTATTTACTTGGGGGATGACTGCAATTGGGGCTGCTCTGGTTTTTGCCACGAAAGCAATCAACCAAAGATTAATGGATAGTATGTTAGGATTTGCGGGCGATGTCATGATTGCGGCCAGCTATTGGTCATTACTGGCTCCGGCCATCGAAATGTCTGGAAATCATCCTATAGGAACTTGGTTTCCGGCCGCCTTTGGATTTTTAATAGGAGGCATTTTTTTATGGGGGATCGATAAAGTTTTACCCCATCTTCATCCGAATTCGCCTATTGGTAAAGCGGAGGGTTATCATCCGAAAGGGAGAAAAAGGAGTACACTGTTGGTACTCGCGATCACATTGCATAATATCCCAGAGGGGCTGGCTGTCGGGATTGCCTTTGGTGCGCTTGCAAATGGGGGTACAGAAGCCTCTTTAGCGGGAGCTTTGACGCTGGCCCTTGGGATCGGTATTCAAAACTTTCCAGAAGGCGTTGCGGTTTCCATGCCACTAAGAAGAGAGGGAATGTCTCGAAGAAAGAGCTTCTTGTACGGCCAATTCTCGGGCATGGTCGAACCGATTGCTGCTCTCTTTGGTGCATTTGCTGTCTCATTTATTGAAACATTATTACCCTATGCATTAAGTTTTGCGGCTGGGGCCATGATCTTTGTGGTGACGGAAGAAGTGATTCCAGGTTCACAAGAAAATGGCAATAAAGATTTGGCTTCCATGAGTTTAATGGTTGGTTTCGTGTTGATGATGATTCTAGATGTGGCATTAGGTTAGTACTTATACAACAACAGCCGCAGCAATTTTCTGAAGCTTGGAACATGAAGGATAATTGAATATTTTTCCAAAAATTCCACGATAATAGAGAGGGAATTACAAGATAACAGACGAATAGATTTAAAGGAAAATTTTTTATAATATTAGGAGGTTTATCATGGGAAGATTAGTTCATTTTGAAATTCATGTGAATGATATGGAACGGGCAAAGAAGTTTTATGGAGAGGTATTCGGATGGACATTCCAAGATTGGAGTGACTATGCTGGAATGCCTTACTTTGGAGCAGTGACAGGGAGTGAAGACGAACCTGGAATTAATGGTGCCTTGATGCAACGTCAAAGTGCTCCGCCGGAAACAAACCAAGCTTTAAATGCTTTTGCTTGTACAATGGGAGTGGAAAATTACGACGTAACTGAAGCTAAAATTCTTGAGCATGGCGGCAAGGTTGCTATGCCCAAATATGCCCTGCCTGGGATGGCCTGGCAAGGATACTATCTGGATACCGAAGGGAATATTTTTGGGATTCATCAACCGGATGTGAATGCTAAATAGGTTGCAATGAATAGATGTCAAGCAAGTTGACATTTTATAACGGAATTTTGTATAGTAAGTGGCGAAGATGATGATTGGAGTGAATCGTTTGAATTCCGCCTCTGGATTACAAAATTTAGACCTTATAGATTTATTAAGCGAGCGTCATACTTTGGTCAGAAGAATTTCGGAGAAAGCATGGAATGACCAAAGTGATATATATATTTCAAATTCTGAGTGGTATATCATGGCCAGGATTTATAAAAAGAGACCTACCATCTCGTATGTTACGAAAAATGTAGAAATTTCCCGCCAGGCGACTCATAAATTTATGAAAAACCTTGCTGCAAAAGGATTAGTGGAGATTAGCAATGCAGAAAACAACAAGAAAGAGAAGTGTATCCAGTTAACAGTCTTAGGGGAAGAATGCTACGAAAAAAACGCGGCTCTTAAAGAACAGTTTGAGAATAAAATTGCAGAAAAAATAGGTGCTGAACAAGTGAAAATCCTTAAGGAGCTATTAAAGTTAGATTGGGGAATAGAATAAACATTGCTAGGTTAAATAGAAACCTCCTCTTGTGATAAACAAGAGGAGGTTTTTATACCGTTAAAAACACTTTTTTATTTACTTTCAGTTATCAAATCAATGATCATTTCATTTATCTCACCAGAAGTGGTATTCAACGAAATAGCTAATTCTTTAAATAAGATGCTTTGTACAGTGTCCAAAAGTTTGCGGTCTTGTTCGTAAAGTTTTCTTCCGAGTAGATCGACTTCAATTTTTTGCCTCATAAGCGTATTTACCAATTTAGCAATTTCTTTTCGTTCACCTGTATTTACAATGTTGGAATATAACTGGTGCCGTACGTTAGGTTTGTCATTCCATTTTACCCCCGGATATTTAAAGGACTCAATTATTTCATTTGCTTCCTCTCTATCAGGAAGTTCGTGCATAACTACTTTACTATTATGAACTGGAGTACTAATTGTTAAATGATTATTGCCTTCCGTAGGATGTAATACATAATACAGGCTTGTTTTACCCGATACTGTTTTTTCACAAATATCATCAATTTTGCATATGCCATGTACGGAATAGATGACCATATCTCCAATACTAAACATTTAATCACTTCCAATTCAAATTGATGTCAACTAAGTTGATAATACCATATTAACATTAAAAAAAATTTTTGTCAACTTGGTTGACGTTAGAAAAAATTTTTTGATATAGTTAGCTGGTCCGTTGGTATGTGGGGGTGTGCAACGGGAATGGAACACAAGCTGATTGGAATGATTGAAAATAATCAGCTGAATTTGGGTGAAAAAGATACAATTACTGGCCCGTGAATCACTAACAATTATTTCCGGGTTTTACAAGATTGGTCTTATTAATTTACGAAGGAGAGTTTTATGAAAACGCAAATACAAGTAAAAAGTCCTAAGGTCATGGCAGCGATCTTAATGCTAGGTGCCTTTATTGGATTATTTGGTGAAACAGCCTTAAATATGGCATTAACAAATGTCATGGATCAATTTGCTGTTCAAGCGGCTACTGCACAGTGGCTGACAACAGGATATTTATTAACATTAGCTATATTAGTGCCTATTTCAGCCCTTTTAATGAAATGGTTTAGTACTCGTAAATTAGTTATTGGGGGAATTGTTATTTCGCTAGTAGGAGCGATTCTAACAGCCATTTCTCCAAGTTTTGCAATTTTAGAAACTGGCCGTATCGTTCAAGCAATCGGCACAGGTATTATCATACCGGTCATGGTAAGTGTACTTTTAGTGATTTTCCCTATTCATAAACGCGGAGTAGTCATGGGAATTATGGGTCTGGTGATTACATTAGGTCCAGCTTTAGGACCAACACTTTCAGGGGTCGTTATTAGCACTTTAGGCTGGCATTATATTTTCTGGATTAGCGCCGCTTTTTATGTACTACTGACTCTTACTGCTGTAGCGAAAATAGAAAATGTAGGGGAAATTACGAAACCTAAAATCGATGCGTTATCCATTGTTTTATCCACAATCGGTTTTGGCGGATTAATCTATGGTCTGGCTTCTATGGCAGGTGCACCTTTTACTGCTCCATTAGTATGGGCACCTTTACTAGTAGGGATTATTGCCCTTGTATTATTTGGAATTCGTCAAAATACAATGGATAAGCCGATGATTAATTTAGGGGTATTCAAGTATCCCATGTTCACATTAGGAACAGCGATGATGTTCCTAAGTATTTTAGTCATTTTATCAACATCTATTTTATTGCCAATGTATTTAAAGGGATCTTTATTATTTAGTGCTGCAGTGGCTGGTCTATTATTACTGCCAGGTAATGCTGTCAATGTTATTCTGTCACCGATTGTTGGAACGATGTTTGATAAAATTGGACCGCGTAAATTAGCATTAGCAGGATCCATTATTGTATTGATTGGTAATATTATTTTCGCTGCTTCTATTTCAGCGACAACACCTGCTTGGCAAATTGTCATAGCATTTATGGTTTTATTCTTTGGGTTAACGATGGTAACGATCCCATCACAAACAAATGGACTTAATGCATTGCCGCGTGAGTTTTATGCAGATGGCTCAGCTGCTATGAATACATTAAACCAAGTTGCTGGTGCATCAGGTACAGCGATTGCCATTACTTTGCTTACTGCAGGTCAAACTGGCTTTGCCAGCGATGTTCCCGATGCCTCGCAAGCAGAAATATTAGCGGCAGGTGTAAAATATGCCTTCTACTTTGTTACAGGAATTTCAGTCTTTTTGTTCATCTGTTCATTATTTGTCAACAAACCAAGTGAAGAAAACGTACAATCTCAAGTTTTTGTGTGCTCAACAGAAACCGTACGCAACTAGCAAAAGCTAAAATTTTTTAGAAACCATTCGTAAAAGTGTTCTTTACGAATGGTTTTATTTTTTATAGGCAAAGTTAAGGATGATTTTATTAGAAAGAGTAATTATAAGAAGAAGTACCCGCTGTAAAGTTCTTACTATAGGAACAATTGATAACGTAAATTTCAATCAAGGAGATCATAAATGTGAACGCGATTAATACTTCGAGAGATGTTGCTGAAGAAAAACAAGAAACGGTCATGAATAAAATATTAGGAGTAATCAGTGGAAGTTTCGCGCCTATTTTAGGGGTTCTTGCTGGATCCGGATTAATTTCAGCGTTATTATCAATTTTAATGACATTAGGGTGGATATCTCCTAAAAGCGGAACCTTTGCCATTCTTTCTGCAGCTGGACATGCTATTTTTTACTTCTTCCCAGTTTTTCTCGGCATCACATTAGCCACAAAACTTGGAGCTAATGGCTACGTTGGTGGTGCGATCGGTGCTGCACTATTGGAACCCCATTATACGGATTTAGTTGCATCAAAAGCTCAAAACGTAGATTTCTTAGGGATTCCGGTTATATTGGCGAACTATTCCTCAACCGTTTTTCCTATATTAATTGCTGTTTCCATTTATGCCGTTTTAGATAAGTTTTTGAAAAAAGTGATATATAAAGACTTACAAATGTTTTTGAATCCTCTTATTTCATTAGCTATTATTGTTCCCTTGACCGTACTTGTTTTTGGCCCTTTTGGTACATATGTGGGAGGGGGCTTAGCATTGGTGATCAAATTTCTAAGTGCAAAAAGCGGCATTCTGACTGGAGCAGTGCTGGGGGCTGGATGGTCATTCTTGACCATATTAGGTCTTCACTGGGCAGTTGTTCCAATCATGATTGCTAATTTAGCAACTGGCGGTGACCCGATTAGCCCGATGGTAGCTGCTGCTCCATTTGCGCAAATTGGGATGGGCCTTGGGGTTCTCTTAAAAACTAGGGATAGGGACTTGAAAACACTCGCTGGATCTGGGCTTATTCCTAGTGCCTTAGCTGGGACAACTGAAATCATTACATATGGTATCCTTGTACGGTACAAACGAACGATGGTAATTGTGGCAATAGCCGGAGCAATTGGTGGAGCTATTAATGGGGCATTTGGAGTAAAAGGGACTGCCTTTGCTCTCCCGAGTTTCTTGTCTATTCCTGTCTTTACACCAATCGGACTCTATTTAATTGGGACTATTGCAGCGTTAATACTTGCACTGGTTCTTACATTAGTGATTGGCTATGAAGGAAAAAATAACGCTGAATCGGCTAAAACGATTAAAGAATTTGGACTAGCGGGTGTAAAACGAGAAACCATTTTTAGCCCATTAAGCGGAGGAATTATTCCTTTAACCAAAATTGAAGATCCGTTATTTTCAACTGAAGTGGTAGGAAAAGGCATTGTCATTGATCCATCCAAGGGAGAAGTGGTTTCTCCGGTGGATGGTATGGTTACCACTCTTTTTCCAACTGATCACGCTATTGGTATTACATCAGAAGATGGGGCTGAAATCTTAATTTATGTTGGGGTAGATACCATTAATCTGAACGGTCAATTTTTTACTGCGCATGTTAAACAATGGGATACCGTTAAAAAGGGAGACTTGCTGATTCAATTTGACATTGAAAGAATTAAAGCAGCAGGCTACGATGTTAAAACTCCGGTAGTCATTACCAATTCCGGTCAATATTTAGATGTGATTCCAAGCAAAGATGTGAGTGTCGAAATGAAAGATGAATTAATTAGACTTATTGTATAAAGTAAAAGGTGAGGGAAAGTTCCTCACCTTTGTCATTAGGATTAAATAATCTTCTTCGAAATATTATCATTAATGTCTCCTCCAACAAGATTGGAAGAAAACAACATATAATCCAGCAAAAGCTTGATTTGAATTTCTACAATAATCAAGTCATTGATTACCGTTTGTACCTTGCCAAAGACCAAACAGGAAAATGGCTATGTACTGGTTGGGTGGCAAAAAACGGCGTGCCGGGGAGCATTGTTAGTAATCATAGTAATGGCGGTACCGTTCAACCGGCTTTTTATACTTTACAGGAAAGCTTAGGATTGACATCGGAAACAACTGAGGACCTGAAACAGCAATTCTTCACTGTTGCCTGTCGTGCGGCTGAATGTTTAGAGAAGCAATCAGGGAAGCTGTTTGGCGATTTAGGAGTGGATATGGCTGTTGATAAAAATAAACATATTTGGATTATTGAGTTGAGTCATCGCTTTGTGGATGATACCCTTCCCCCTTGCTATAAATGATACGAAGTTGTACAGAGATATTCAAAATTCGTATTATCTCTGCTTAAAGCACCTGGCTGGATTTTAAAAAGGGGATTTTTCCTGAGGGATTAGTAAATATTCTTTAACACAATCTCAAGCAGCTCCTATTAGCTTTCTAAATTCCACCCGAATAAATAGATTTATTTGGGTTTTTTTTGTCTTTAAAAAGTAAAAAACAGGGGGATGTCGAAATTTTTGTAATATTTTTCTACATAAAATTACAATTACATTACAAATCCGACAGTTTCATTGTTTTTAGTCTAATGGGAATATAAACTAATAATAGATTAAGAATTTGAAATAATAATAGGTAGTTAGAGGAGATTTGTGATGATAAAAAAATTTTTTACATATACAGTATCGGCTGTCGTCCTCGCATCTTTGATACAAGCAACACCTGCTTTTGCAGAACCAGGACAAGTCACACAAAGTCAAATAAATGCGACTCAAGGGCATGTCGATGACCTTGAAACACAAGTTCAACAATTAGATAACCGAATTAACTTAGCGATAGAGAAAAGTCAAAAATTGAACGACCAAATTCAAACTCAACAAGGGGAAATCGAAAAATCCAAGGTTGAAATTGAAACAGCAAAAAATGACTTGGAAGCTTACAAACAGGCTTATACCGAGCGGTTAAAAAGTATTCAGTCAGAGGGTAAAATCTCGGTCGCCGCTTACGCAGAGGTTTTGCTTTCTTCTAATAATCTATCTGAGTTTTTAACACGCTTTTCAGCGATTTCGCAAATTATTCAAAATGACACTGATAAACTAAACGGGTTAAAGGAAAAACAACAAGCATTAACAGATGCAGAAGATAAACTTCAAAATGAGCTAGCTAATTTAAAAAAGAGCCAGGTAGAATTAGCTGCTGAACAGAAACAGATTGAAGAAGATAAGGCTTCAGTTGGGCAGGCATTGGCGGCAGCTCAAACCCAATTACAAGGCCAACAGGACCAATTCGCTGCTCAACAAGAGGCTGAGCGTCAGGCTCAAATAGCAGCAAGGGAAGAGGCAGAGCGCCAAGCTCGTTTGGCCCAGCAGCAACAGCCAGCGCAGGTGCAGCAGTCTTCTGTCAAAACTGCTTCAAACCCAGCGCCAGCACCAACGGTTGCAGCTGCTAATCCATCTGACCCTGATGCGGCAAATAAGGTTATTTCTTATGCAAAACAATTCTTAGGTGTTCCTTACGTTTGGGGCGGTTCAACGCCGAGTGGATTTGATTGTTCTGGATTTACTTCGTACGTGTTCAGAAATGCAGTTGGGATCAATCTTCCACGAGTGTCCAGTTCCCAGCAAGGTGTTGGAACAAGAATTTCACCAAGCCAAGTGCAGCCAGGAGATTTAGTATTTAGGGGTAGCCCTGCTTATCATGTCGGTATTTATATTGGCGGCGGTCAGTATATCCATGCGCCGCAAACGGGTGATGTGGTGAAGATTGCATCTTATGACCCATCCAAATTCTCAAGTGCAGCGAGAGTATTGCGGTAAAAGAAGTATACAATAGTAACGGTGAAAATATGGAGAAAAAACGCTTAGAGTAATTCTGCTCTAGGCGTTTTTTTGTTCATTACAATATATTCGGAAAATTTGTTTGTTTACTGAATAAATTATTGATTTGATAAAAAAGGATATGCTAGGATAGAAGTAAACCTGCAAACGATTCCAATATACTGAAGGTTTAATATTCCGGCTAATAAGAAGTATAAACTTTCTGCCGAAAGCTTTATACTTTCTTAATGCATAAGTGCAACTACGCCTCATGAACCGCCCTTAGGGGCTCGCCAATCGGCGAGTTTTCTTTAGAAAAAGCTTTTAATGGACAAGGATGCTGACTACTCGGCATCCTTTCTCTAATAAACTATTAGGAAAGCCCTTTGAGGATTATAGGGTGACTATCAAACGGTGTAGCAGGAGGGAAAAAAACAACAGGGATTACAGTTCATGTTGACGGTGTTTTATGGCCTACTTTGGTGTTTAATTCTAAAATATAAAGGATGATTTGAAATGAAAAAGGTTCGTTGGGGTATTTTAAGTACTGCAAAAATTGCCCAAAGAGAGTTAATCCCCGCATTTGGCCGAGCGCAAAATGCGGAAGTGGCTGCTATCGCCAGCGGAAGCGGAAAAGCGGAGGAAGTAGCGGCGAAATTTAACATTCCCAAATGCTACGGCAGCTATGAAGAGCTTCTTCAAGACCCCGAGATCGATGCCGTCTATATCCCGCTTCCAAATCATTTACATAAACAATGGACGATGGAAGCGGCAAAGCATGGCAAGCATGTTCTATGTGAAAAGCCGGCATCGATGACTCCTGATGAAACAAGGGAAATGGCGGAGTTTTGCCGGGAGAAAAACGTGAAATTTATGGAAGCCTTTATGTATCAGTTTCATCCGCAGCATGAACGGGTCCGGGAAATTATCGCCTCTGGTGAAATCGGTGATGTGAAATACATGCGCGCAAGCTTTTCATTTTTACTTGCTCAGCGCGAAGGAAATATCAAAATGGATAAGCAGAAAGGCGGCGGCAGCATTTATGATGTAGGTTGCTACTGCGTCCATGCGATTCGCAATGTATTGCAAACAGAACCAGCCGAAGTCCATGTTCATGCCAAGATTGACCCGGACCATCAGGTGGATACTTCTGCATTCGTATACATGAAACTGGAAAACGGAATGACTGGTTATTTTGATTGCAGCTTCGATATGACATTTAGAGCTGAGTATGAAATTATCGGCACGGAAGGGAAAATTCAAGTCCCACGAGCATTCCGCCCAGACCACCAAGGTGGAGAAGGCCTGGTCATTGTTCAGAAGGAATTCGTTAAAAGAGAAGAAAAAATTACCGGCGATATTTATAAATTAGAGGTTGAACATATTTCAAACGTCATTTTAGAGGATGGAGAACCATCCTACACCGCAGAAAATTCAATCAATAACACAAGGGCTATTCAGGCTTGCTATGAATCCATTAGAACTGGAATGCTTGTACAGCTGGATTCTTAGGATTGATGGTACGAAGAAATATAAAAGACTTGTCATCCAGCAATATAAAAAAAGTCGAGACTGATCTCGGCTTTTTTTATATAAAAACGATGGATCTAAATTTAAACTTTATAATACCGGCGAAGTAAATAGGAGATCCATTTACAATGGGGATGATTCCGAATATTCTCTAGCAGCCCCTTCACAATTGCCAGACTAAAGGTTGGCTCTATTAGCTGCTGCTTTAACAGAATCAGCGATTCTTTCTCAATTGGCTCTTCTATTTCTGCTATTTTTTGTTCTAGAGTGTCTAGGATTTGTTCCTTCGTTATTTCTTCATTCATAGGCTGCATCATGTGGTGAAGCTCCACAGAAACAAATGGCACGGTGGCATTGGTAGCCAGCAGATTTGTTTTTTCCTCAAGGGAGTTAGCCAGCAACTTCAAATCTACTGGAATGCTGTAAAATACAAATAAATGAGAATACATATTCATAAAGCTTTTTATCGAATACATTAAGTCATATTTTATCTCTTGGACTCTCCCCCCGTATAAACGTTCAATCATCGATAGGATAATGTCCTCTAATAGTTTGTCATAATATCTCATTTTTTGAATGAGTTCTTTATTCAGTGTTTGCGAATGCTCCTTCATGAGGACCTTGGCAAAGTCTGAATGCTTGTGAAAAGACTGATAAATAGAATAATAAAATTCATATAAAAGCTGCTCATCACAAGTATCTCTGACTATGCGGTCAATGTCAGTAACAACCTGCATCATAAATTGGTCGATTAAAGCAATAATCAATTCGTCCTTTGACTTAAAAGACAGGTAAAAAGCTCCTTTAGATATACCGCAATGCTCCGTAATTTGCTGTACCGAAGTGGCCTCAAACCCTTGCTCCGCAAAAAGCTCCAGCGCTTTTTCCATAATTAATTGTTTTTTAATCATCTATTGACCTCGCTCCTATGGTCTTTAATTGACAAATGACTGATTGGTCATTATTATAAGGAATTGAGTTCATTAAGTCAATTTAGGGCAGGTGTAATAGTGAAAGGGTTAGTCAATTTTGTCTTGAGAAATAAATTAGCAGTTTGGTTATTGACTATCATCATTACGGTATCGGGTATTTATTCGGGATTACGAATGAAAACCGAGATGATTCCCGATATTTCCATTCCGTATTTAATGGTAACGGACGTTTATCCTGGTGCCACCCCAGAACAGGTCATGAACGACATCTCCATGCCAATTGAAAAAGCGGCGGAGGGCCTTGACCACGTAAAAGCCGTTTATTCCAATTCCTATTCAAATATGGCGAGCATCCAGGTGGAATACGAATATGGTATCGATATGGATGAGGCGAAGCGTGAATTAAAATCGGCATTGGATTCCTTGAAATTGCCGGAAGGGGCGCAGAAACCAACGACAACGGCGATCAGCATGAACATGATGCCTGTCGTTGCACTAAGTGTCAGCAGTTCAAAAGAGGATATTGTTGAGCTTACGTCAACCGTTGAGGAAAGCTTGGTTCCTAAAATCGAGAAACTCGATGGTGTAGCATCTGCAACCATTACCGGTCAGCATATTGACGAAGTAGACCTTACGTACAATAAGGCCAAAATGGCTGAGTTAGGTTTAACTGAAGATAAAGTAAAGCAAATGATTCAAGCAAGCAACATGGCCGTTTCCTTAGGACTTTACCAGTTTAAAGAAGGGGAGCAGGCTGTTGCGATTGATGGAAAGTTCATGACGGTGGATGAATTAAATAATATGCTAATTCCTGTTACACCATCAGCAGCTAATCCATCACCTATTGTGAAACTTGGCGATATTGCTGAGGTTAAGACAATTGGTAAGGTGCAATCAATTTCCCGAACAAACGGCAAAGACGCGATTGCTATTCAAATTGTCAAAGCCCAGCAGGCTAATACTGTTGATGTCGTTAATAAGGTAAAGAAACTAATAAAAGATGAAAAGGCCAAATATGAGGGGCTTACTATCGATGTAACCCTTGACCAGGGAAAACCAATTCAGGAATCTGTGAACACGATGGTAGAAAAGGCCGTGTTTGGCGGTTTGATAGCCGTTTTAATCATTCTTTTGTTCTTACGTGATTTTAAATCGACGATTATTTCTATCATATCGATTCCAGTGTCAATTCTTATGGCCCTGCTGATTCTGAACTGGATGGATATAACCTTGAATATCATGACGCTCGGCGCGGTAACAGTCGCGATCGGCCGGGTTATCGATGACTCAATAGTAGTCGTGGAAAATATTTATCGACGCCTGCATCTAAAGGAAGAGAAGTTAACTGGGCGCGCCTTGGTCCGCGAAGCGACCATTGAAATGTTCAAACCGATTATGTCCTCGACATTGGTAACGGTCGCCGTTTTTGCACCGCTGATCTTCGTAGGCGGTATGGTTGGTGAATTGTTCACACCGTTTGCCTTAACGATGGCATTTTCACTCGGGGCTTCCTTACTCATAGCAATTACCATCGTGCCAGCTCTTTCGCATTTCCTATTTAGGAAAAAATTATACAGCGAGAAGACGGCCATTCGTCATAAAGATGCCGGGGAGCTCGCCGAATGGTATAAATGGTTTTTGGAAAAAGCACTTAACCACAAAGTCATCGCTTCTATTTTGGCTGTACTGTTATTAGCCGGCAGCTTAGCATTAACGCCATTAATTGGTTTCAGCTTTATGGGGAGCGAAGAAGATAAGGTCATGTACTTAACCTACACACCAAAAGCTGGCGAACTTCACGAGCAGACATTGGAAAATGTTAAAGCGGTTGAAGAAAAAATGATGAAACGTAAAGATATTGATATTGTTCAAATATCCATTACAGAAGAAGGCGACCCGCAGCGGGCGATGATGGGCGGCGGCTCCAAAGGTGGATTAATGTACCTGATTTTTGATCCGGATACGAAGAACTTCCCTTCCGTTAAGGAGAAGATTGAAAAGTATGTAACAGGTATTGGCCAATCAGGAACATGGAAGAGCCAGAACTTCTCGTCCATGTCGGGATCGACCAATGAAGTAAGCTATACGTTCTACAGTGAAAATTTAAACAAATTAAACGATTCGGTGAAAAAAGTCGAGTCAGTACTGAAGAAACATAAAGATTTAAAAGATGTGACTTCAACTGCCGAGGATGCTTATGTCGAATATACCTTCCGGGTTGAACAAGCCCATCTGCTAAAGTATGGATTAACAACAGGCCAGCTTGTGATGATGTTAAATCCGCAGAAAACGAAGGATGTTTTAACAACTGTTGAAAAAGACGGGAAGGCTTTAGATGTCATTGTTCAACAGGAACAAACGGCCCAGCCGGAATCTATCGATGAGATGCTTTCTAAACAGGTACCGACGGCAGTGGGGGCGAATGTGCCGCTTTCTGAGTTAGTTACTGTTAAGAAGGGGACCACGATGAATACGTTGGCGCGTAGTAAAGGTGAATACTTTGCGACCGTTTCAGCCACAATCAAAGGCGAGGATATTTCGAAAGTAACCGCTAAGATTGGTAAAGAAGTAGATAAATTGGATCTCCCTAAAGGAGTGACAGTTGGCGTTGCCGGTGTCCAAGCGGATATGACGGAAACCTTCACCCAGCTTGGAGCGGCCATGGCTGCAGCGATTGCTATCGTCTACTTCATCCTTGTTGTTACTTTCCGTGAAGGTGTTGCACCGTTTGCAATCCTATTCTCGCTTCCGTTTGCAGTAATTGGTTCCTTTGTAGGTTTGTTAATTGCTGGGGAAACCATTTCCGTTTCAGTCATGATGGGGCTGCTGATGCTGATTGGTATTGTTGTTACGAACGCCATCGTCTTGGTGGACCGGATTATTCATATGGAACGCGATGGCTTGAGTATGAGGAAAGCTGTTTTGGAGGCCGGAGCGACACGTCTTCGTCCAATCCTCATGACCGCTATTGCTACCATTGGAGCGTTAATCCCATTGGCACTTGGTGAAGGCGGTGGAGGATTAATCTCGAAAGGTCTTGCCATTACTGTTATCGGCGGCTTAGCAAGTTCAACGCTATTAACCTTAATCGTTGTTCCAATCGTGTATGAAGTATTATCGAAGATGTTCAAGAAAAACCGAAGAGAAATAGAAGAAAATTAAAAATCCGGCCTTTGCTGGATGTCATCCAAGATCTTAAGAAGGAATAGAAATACGCAAAGACAAATACCCAAGATCCTGGTAGACAAAATATAAAAAAGCCGAGAGCATTCTCGGCTTTTTTTATTTGGGCTGTTCTTATTGAACAGTTGTCGTAGAGAACTCGGCTGCCGCTTTTAAATCTTTATCAGAAATGCTGACATCAGCCTTTTTGAACTCGTCTTTTAACACTTTAACAATCTGGTCCTGTGTGACTTTTGATTGCTTTACCTGTTCGGTAAGGGTTTTTTTCATTTCCTCGAATGATTTTTTCTCCTTTTTATCTGTTACCTGGATGATATGGTATCCGTAAGAGGTTTTAATCGGGTCGCTGATTTGATTTTTTTCTAAAGCATAGGCTGCTTTTTCAAAATCAGGGTCCATGACGCCGGTGCCAAACCAGCCAAGGTCGCCGCCTTTGGAGGCAGTGGCGGTATCCTCTGATTCCTTCGCTAAATCTTCAAACTTAGCTCCAGACTTAAGTTTCGCAGCAATTTCATTTGCTTTTGCTTCGTCGCTCACTAAAATATGACGGGCACGAATTTCCGGTGTGTAATCATCGTATGCCTGCTTCAGTTCTTTATCCGTTACCTTAATGGTTTTAAACACTGCCTTTTGTTCCAGCAGATTTAGTTTTACAGAGCTTCGGTAGTCGTTTTCGTCTTTAAAGCCATATTGCTGAAGGGTGGAGAGAAATGAATCACCAATCTGCTCCTTTGTTTTATTCACTTGGGCGTCCACTTCAGACTTAGAAACGGAATAGTTTTTTGCCAGCACTTTTTCCACTGCAAGCTGCTGAAGGGTTTGTGTTCCATATTTGTCTTTCATCGCTTGATATAATTCATCCTGAGAGATATTTCCTGCATCGGATTTCATGATGGCACCGCTGCTACAGCCTGCCAAAGCCAAAGCGCCAACCATTAATCCTGAAAGAATCCATTTTTTCAATTATTTCACTCCTAAATTTTTAGCTAATAAGAAAGTATAAATTCAACTACGCCTCTGTCTTCGTCCTAACGGACTCGCCAATCGGCGAGTTTTCATTTATAAAATCTATGGTACAGAATGAATATGAATAAAAAATGAACAAGCTAAGAACAATTGTAGAAAAAATGGAAAGCGGCCGGAAGAAACGATAAAATATATTTTATTTCCGCTAATTAAGAAAGGATGTCACATGTGTCAATTTTGTCTTCAATTCTTTATACGCTAATAGTCGGCGCCATTTTCGTGTATGTATTCATTTTTTTATATGATGTGTTTTATGGAGAAAAACAAGAGAAGCAGGAAAAGAAAATACGGAAATATTATAAAAACGAACAAATCCAAAAAATTGATTTGGTTGAACAGCAGCCGCGTAAATATACGATTTATCAACTTAAAACAGATAAGGAAACAAGGAGGGTTAAATTAAAGCCTGGGTATAAAGTGGTGAAATTAGTACCGAAGAAAAAAGGAGAATAGTCAAAAAAGGACCGGCTCAGGAAGAGCCAGTCCTAATTTTTTTGCTTTTAAATTAAGAAGCGATGGAAGTTTTTTGAGATTTTGTTTGGGTTACACCACTTGGGTTAAATTCTTTTTCCGTTTTTGAAATAACGACTGTAGCGACACCATTACCGATTAGGTTTGTAATGGCACGTGCTTCTGACATAAAGCGGTCTACCCCAAGAATAAGTGCCATTCCTTCTACCGGAATCATTGGGAAAGCTGCTAAAGTTGCTGCTAAAGTGATAAATCCTGAACCAGTAACACCAGCAGCCCCTTTAGAAGTAAGCATTAATACGCCAAGCAGGGTTACTAGCTGCCAAATGGTTAATTCGACTCCATAGGCTTGGGCAATAAAGACTGCAGCCATGGATAGGTAGATGGAGGTTCCATCAAGATTGAAAGAATAACCTGTTGGAACAACAAGACCTACAACTGATTTTGAACAGCCATACTTTTCTAGTCTCTCCATCATCTTTGGAAGAGCAGATTCTGAAGATGATGTTCCTAAAACAAGCAGGATTTCTTCTTTAATATATTTTAAGAAACTAAAGATATTGAAGTTATAGAATTTAGCAATAGTGCCAAGAACGAACACGATAAACAGGAACATCGTAATATAAACGGAACCCATTAATTTACCTAATGAGATAAGAGAGCCAATACCGAAGTTACCGATGGTAAAAGCCATTGCGCCGAATGCTGCAATTGGAGATACCTTCATGACCATATTTACAATAGCGAAGAAAATTTCCGAAACCTTTTCAAGGAATGAAATGACTGGTGCTGCTTTTTCCCCCAAAGAAGCAGCGGCAATTCCGAATATCACTGCAAAGAATAGAACCGGCAGTAAAGTTCCACCAGATAGAGCTGCCAGCGCATTATCAGGAACGATTCCTAAGATAAAGTCCATCACACCATGGCTAGTTTCGGCAGCAGCCTTTGTGTACTGTGAAACGTCTGCCCCTTCAGCAGCTTTCGTGTTAAAGCCATGCCCTGGTTTAATAATAGAAACTACTAGAATACCAATCGCTAAGGCAAATGTAGTGACAATTTCAAAATAAAGCAGTGCCTTACCGCCGATACGGCCAACCTTCTTTAAATCTCCCATATTTCCAATACCGATGACGATAGTAAAGAAGATGATTGGTGCGATGACCATTTTTATTAGTTTAATAAAGATATCTGCTAATACCTTTAATTTTGCCCCAAACTCTGGAAACAGAAATCCGACAGCAATACCTAGAATAATACCGATAATAACTTGAACCGTTAAATTGCGAAAATTAATTTTCATTCCTTTTACCCCCTTTGTTTGATAACGTTTTCATTTCTCCTTGTATTCATATTAATTGATAATTTAAAATTTTAATATTTTAGGTGATAATGGTCTTTTTGGTCTTTTTGGTCTTAGAATGGGGACAAAGTAGATTTAGTGTTAATAATAAGAAAAGGGACTGCCTGCCTAGGCAATCCCAATTTCAACTATTTTCTAGCTATCTTATTTTCCCCTTTTTATCTCTGAAAACTAACCAAACGCTTAGGGTAAGTATAATGGTAAGTACTTCTAGTGAAAGAATATAGTATGGGTAAGGGCCCAAGACGTCTAATAAACTGGCATGTTTGGGTTTATGATTTAGGTACATATAATTTCCATCTACAAGATGATTGATTAGGAAGACAGTCGGCGCCAAAACATTCATGAATACAAACAGCTTTACACAGGACCAAAACGTTGGGCGGTACCCCTTTGCCCATGTGAAATAAAGCGGTACCCAAACGATCACCATATGGGTAATAAAGAAATGAAAAAAGCGGAAATGTGGGAAGTCGTAGTTTAATGATGGGGTGAAAATAGCTTGCGTGGCACCTAGCAGGCCTGTGAACAACAAAATTTCATAAAGAAGTTTCTTTCTGGAAAATAAGAAAATAATCGTTAATAGCAAACTAATATTGCACAATTCAAGTGGGAGAGAATGACTTGCTTTCCAGTTTCCATTTGCATACATCCATAAATGGTTAATCAATTCTAGTATAATCAATGAGATGGCTAAGCCTATTTCTGCGTGTCTCCATTTTTCGTCCTTTAACCGGCCTCGCATATAATAAAGTCCCGCTGTAAAACCCAAGAAGATACCCATAATGATAAAATGACTTGATGAAAACATTTCAAAATCGAACTTAGCATATTGATCCCCAAACCACTCCACTCAGTTTCACCATCCTTTCATTACCTAATGGGTGGACCGAACAATTTATGTTGAGCCTTTGTAGTAACATATGCTAGTACTGTACCGCATGTTCGACATTCCTCTGTTCTAAAAACATCAACAAAAAAAGCCTTAAAAAAATCAAGGCTCTAATGGTCATATTAGAATTCTTCAATAGGGGACACTTTAGTGTGTCTCAAGGTGGTCCATCCTTTTCTTTACAAATTCTTTCATTTCCTTGTCATTTGTAGTTTGCAGAAACTTTTGGTAAACAGGTCTTAATGCTTGATACCACTCCATTTTTTCCTGCTCCGTTAATCGATAAATTTGGATGGAGGATTCCCGCGCTATTAGATTGAGCTGCTCTTCATTTACCCGTTGTGATTCGGAAATCATCCACGAGGTGGTTTCGGACATTGCCTCTTGAATATCCCTCTGGACCTCTTTAGGCAGCTTGTCCCAAAACTCTTTGTTCATTAGAACCGCATAACCCAAAAATCCATGATTACTGACCGTCATATACTTTTGCATACCATAAATGCGTCTGGAATAAATATTTGAAATCGTATTTTCTTGACCGTCAAATTGGTCTTCCTGAAGCGATGTATATAATTGGTTAAAAGGAACCTCGACAGGCTTAGCGCCTAATGCCTTGAATTGTTCAGCTATAATAGGACTGGGCATAATTCGAAATCTTTGACCTTTAAAATCATCTGGGTACAAAAGGGGATTAAGATTGCTCGACATTTGCTTAAAGCCATTGCTCCATAAGGCCAGCCCTTTGATTCCTTTATTCTCATTTAATGATAAAAACCTATGACCAAGCTCGCTTGAAAGTGTCTCTTCAATATCCTGATCATTATCAAACAAAAACGGCAAGTCAAACAGTCCCCATTCTGGTGCCAGGTTTGTCAGTTTGGATACGGAGGGGGCAATCATTTGGACATCGTTATCAATAAGAGCGTCGAGCTCATCTTCGTCAGTATGCAAACTTCCATTTGGATACACTTCTACTTTGACTAAGCCATCTGTTTTTTCCTCCACCAGCCGGGCGAACTTTTGCGCGGCCAGCCCCTTAGGAGTATTTTCAGCAACAACGTGGCTGAAACGGATGACGATTTGTTTGGACAATCCGTCCTGTTCATCGTCATAGGGGATTTCCTTCCCACTTAGGAAGCTTTCGGGCAAGAAGAAGAAACCAATTATTAAGGTGATGACAAGCACGCTTGATGCAATTAAATACTTCATCAGAACTTCCTCCTTGTTTTCCTTATTATTTTAACATGTTAAAATTATTTTAGTAGATTTCATCTGAAAGGAATTCTTCTATGAATCGTCTCTCTATACAAACCAAGATTACGGCGCTGATCTTTTTTATTGTTTCATTCTCTTTGTTACTTGCCGGAATTATCGTTATAAGTAATTTCATCAATACTGAAGAGGCTGAATTACAAAAAAGGGCTCTACTTTCGGCACAAACCATTGCAGAGGATGTAGGAATCAAGTCCAATATTACGGGAAGCATGGAGGACAGGGTAAAGATTCGCAAACGAGTAGAAACACTACGAATCATCCATCACGCGGACTATATAGTTGTAATGGATATGAATCATATCCGTCTATCCCACCCCCTTCCAAGCTTGATCGGAAAAAGGTCGAATGGGAGCGATGAGGGACCGGCATTTGCCGAACTTACCTACACGACGAAAGCAAAAGGTGAAGTAGGCACGATGATTCGAGCCTTTGTGCCGATTATGAATGAGGAGCATCAGCAAGTCGGGGTAGTCCTGGCAGGTTATAAACTTCCTACTTTTTTTGAAATGATTTGGGATTTAAGGATGGAAATTCTATTTGCCGGCTTTATCTCATTATTGTTTGGCGGCTGGGGGTCCTGGCTGTTTGCTTCTAAAATGAAAAAGCAAATGTTTAATTTGGAACCGCATGAGATTGCTCAATTAGTACAGGAGCGGACGGAAACCTTTAATGCCATGCATGAAGGGATTATCGCCATTGACAAAGACGAAAAGATTACGATTTTTAATGATAAAGCAAAGACAATGATGGGGATTTCAGGAGATGTAATTGGCAGGTCTATTGCCGAGGTAGTACCGGACACAAGATTGCCGGAAATTCTCGAGCTCAAGAAGCCAATTTATAACAAAGAGCTGACCGTTCGAAATTTAAATATACACAGTAATCGCATTCCGATTAAAGCAAATAATGAAATCATTGGAGCTCTTGCCATATTCCAAGACCGGACCGAAGTAAAAAAACTGGCCGAAGAGTTAACCGGCTTTAAAGCTTTTGTCAGTGCCTTAAGGGTGCAAAATCACGAACATATGAACAAGCTCCATACAATTGCTGGCCTGTTGCAGCTTGGGAACCCGAAAAAAGCGCTTGAATATGTATTTCAAACAGCAGAAGAGCAAGAAGAACTGACACAATTTTTGTCGAAGAATATTAAGAGTGAAAGTCTTTCAGGTCTGATGATTAGTAAGGTTAGTCGTGCCAAGGAATTGGGCATTCATTTACATATTGACCGCAACAGCCGGCTGCATTCGTTCCCAGAACCACTGGATGAACATGATTTTGTGATTATTATCGGAAACCTCATTGAAAATGCGTTTGATTCCTATAGGAACAAGGAAATAGATGAGAAAAATATTTATGTTAGTATCGAACATGATGAGGAGATTTTATCGATTCTGGTTGAAGACAACGGGAGCGGCATTCCTGAAAACGTTCTGCCGCATATTTTTACAAAGGGCTTTTCAACCAAGGACAGCTTGGATCATGGAATTGGGCTTTATTTAATAAAAGAAATCGTTGATCGGGCGGGGGGAACAATTCAGGTAGAATCTGACCTTGGAAAAGGGACGACCTTTATTGTAACGATTTAACAAGGGGGATTGTTATATGGCTGAAGGGCTAATTCGGGTTCTATTAATAGAGGATGATCCGATGGTTCAAGAAATAAACAGGCAGTTTGTGGAGAGGGTAGAAGGGTATAAGGTCATTGGTATTGCCTCAAATGGAAAAGAGGGGATTGAGCTTATCAAAAAAGAAAAGCCGGACCTCGTTTTTATCGATATTTATATGCCCAACCAAAATGGAATTACGACAATCAAACAAATTCGGTCAGAGGAACTCGGAACGGATGTAATTGCGGTAACGGCCGCAAGTGATATTGAAACGGTCCGTGATGTTCTGCAGCATGGGGCCGTTGATTATATCATGAAGCCCTTTAAATTTGAGAGGATCCAGCAAGCTTTGATGAATTACCGGAATTATCATAGCAGTCTTTTGAAAAAAGATGCGATTTCCCAGCAGGAATTGGATCATTTGTTATTTCAGCGAGGCAAGCAGGACAAAAGCGAGCTGCCAAAAGGACTGAATATGTTGACACTTGAAAAGGTAATCGAATATTTAAAAGGGCGGGACCAGGCCATCTCTGCAGAAGCAGTCGCCGAAGGCATCGGCCTCGCCCGTGTCACCGCGAGAAGGTACCTAGAATATCTCGAACAAAGCGGAAAAGTGGAAATCATCATCGAATATGGCGGAATTGGCCGGCCTGTTAACCAATATAAGATTTTGTGATGCATGGGGACGGTTCTTTTGCCTCATTTAGTGAGGCAAAAGAACCGTCCCTATGTTTCAATGTAAATTAGGAGGGGTAGAGTTGAAACCAAAAGTGATAGTTTATAAAAAAGTAGATCCTAAAATATTGGAATTTGTACAGCAAACCTGTGAGGTCGTTTATTTTGAGGAACTAGATTCAAATACATATCCTGCATTTTTTCAGGAGTTGGTAAATGCGGATGGGATATTGGGTTCTAGGTTGAAAGTGTACGCCGATTTATTGGACAAGGCTCCCCAGTTAAAAATTGTAAGCAATATGTCAGTTGGGTACGATAATCTGGATATAGCGGCATTGACAGCTCGTGGAGTCATGGCAACGAATACCCCAGAAGTATTGAATGATACGGTAGCGGATACGATTATGGGATTAATATTGGCTTCGGCCAGGAGGATTCCGGAATTGGACCAATGGGTGAGAGCCGGGCAGTGGAAATCCGAACTGAAAGAACAGTGGTATGGGGTAGATGTCCATCATAAGGTATTAGGAATCATTGGCATGGGGGGAGTCGGCACTACCGTGGCCAAAAGGGCGCACTGTGGCTTTGATATGGAAATTCTATACCACAATCGGTCTAGAAATATGGCTGCAGAAGAGAAGTATGGCGCTACCTATTGTTCAATGGAAGAATTGTTGAAGAACTCCGATTTTGTCTGCCTCCTGACGCCGCTAACGCCGGAAACCGAAAACTTAATCGGAAAAAGAGAGTTTGGGCTGATGAAAAAGTCGGCGATTTTTATCAATGCGTCAAGAGGGAAAACCGTTGACGAAGAAGAGTTAATTAAGGCCCTGCAAACTGGTGAAATTGCCGGTGCCGGCTTGGATGTGTTTGTTCAGGAACCAATCAATATGGACAATCCGCTACTTTCAATGAAGAACGTCGTAACTCTGCCGCATATCGGCTCAGCCACCTATGAAACCCGCTTTCAAATGGCAATGACAGCGGCAACTAACCTCGTTTCCGGCCTAAAAGGCGATACTCCAGCAAATCTAATCAAGTGAAGCATGGGGACGTTCTTTTGCATCGTTTAGTGATGCAAAAGAACCGTCCCCGTTAATCATTTAAGTCCAATCGTTTATGGTAATAAAAGCCGAGGCTTCACTATATATGGACGAACGTTCCACATCCGTATCCAGGTGCTTGCATCCCAACAAATTCTACCGATTTTACCGATTTTTATAATATACTTAGAGATAATGGCCTTATATTAAAAGTGATCTGCTTTTCTAGATCATTGGGAAAGATTAAATAAATCCGAGACAACAAAGAAGAAGGAGACCTATGACCATGAAATTCAAAAAGGTTCGTTGGGGTATTATTGGCTGCGGTAATGTTACTGAGGTAAAGAGCGGGCCAGCTTTTCAAAAAGTTAAAAATTCAGAGTTAGTTGCTGTTATGAGAAGAACCGGTGAACTAGCGAAAGACTATGCGGAGAGGCACCATGTCCCGAAATGGTACGATAATGCCGATTCACTTATAAACGACCCGGATGTGGATGCTGTGTACATTGCGACACCACCCGGTTCACACAAAGAATATACCCTTAAAGCTGCACAGGCGGGAAAACCTGTCTATGTAGAAAAGCCAATGGCGCTCAACTTTGCCGAATGCCAGGAAATGATTGCTGCCTGCAAGGCCGCCGGCGTTCCATTATTTGTTGCCTACTACCGCAGGGCAATGCCTCGATTTTTAAAAATTAAAGAGTTGTTGGAGAACAACGCAATCGGAGATGTCCGTTTTGTTTCAACAGCGCAGTATCAAAAAGCTTCAGATGACGTAAAGGACCCCGAAAAACTCTCATGGAGAGTACAACCTGAAATTTCAGGCGGCGGGCTGTATTACGACCTCGCCAGCCACACCCTTGATTTATTTGATTTCCTGCTGGGGCCGATAAAGGACGTTAACGGATTTGCCTCCAACCAGGGGGGTTTTTACCGGGCGGAAGATATTGTGACTGGTACATACATGTTCGAATCAGGAATCCATGGCACAGGAACTTGGTGCTTTTCCGTTTTTGAAAATGTCGATGTCAACGAAATCGTTGGTAGTAAAGGGAAAATTACCTTTTCCACTTTTGGGTCGGAACCTATTGTTTTGACAACTTCTAAAGGCGCGGAGCAATGGAGTTTTGAACCGCCGCAGCATGTTCATCAGCCTCTTGTGGAAACAATAGTGGAAGAATTGACTGGAGATGGCAACAAGTGCCCTAGTACTGGAGAGTCAGGTGCGCGAACAAATTGGGTCATGGGGGAAATGACCAATTTGTAAATTGAGTTTAACCTAGAATACAAGATAATAATGAAAGGAAAAAACACCTCAATAGACTTGGGGTGTTTTTTAGAAAAATTATCTTTCGTATGCGATATGACGGTAGCCATTAGGGGCTTCATAAACTTCATACCAATGATATGTAGGCGCTTTGAGCCACTCGTACTTCGGCAAATACACCAGATATCTAATGTTTCCTTCGCTATCAAGCAATGTTTTGAAAACTTTAAATCTACCAATACCAAAAGTCTGGTCCATATAACCCTCCAAACCATCTCTTACAAAATGGTTCTTATCCTCCTGCTCCTGCCTATTCAACTCAATCAGCCCATCCACAAAAATACTCAGCAAAACCAAAGTAACCGCAATCAACACAAAAACCAAAATATTTAACAAAAAAATAACCTCCTAAATCAAGATAAGTGATGCATGGGGACGGTTCTTTTGCCTCATTCAGAATTGAAGCAAGAGAACCGTCCCCGGGCTTCAAAATCCGCAAAGATGCATCATCTCCTTTGTTTTTGTTAAAATCATTTCGATTGTACTTTTGGAAAGTATAAGAAGGTGTGATTCAGATAACTTTGTTTTGAGATAAATAAGAACATTTTTTGAAAATTTAGGAGGGTAAATAAAATGTCTAATAAGAAAATCCTTAATATACAGAAGTTGGGCTTTCCATGGGTGACGGAGGATCCATTTTTAATGACCGTGCATCATAATGATGCTTATCCAGCGGGAAATGATGAACAGGGGCCTAGCACATCATTGGCTGGCAGGAATCTCGGTCAGGATTTTATGATTAAAGATGGTTTTCGGATGTATCATGGCACAACGGTACCAGGATTTCCGGCGCACCCGCACAAGGGATTTGAAACAGTAACGATTGTTTTGGAAGGATTGGTTGATCATTTTGATTCTACAGGAGCAAGAGGGCGGTATGGAAATGGGGATGTGCAGTGGCTGACAACCGGGAAAGGCAGCCTGCATACGGAAATGTTTCCGCTTGTCCATAAGGACAAAGGCAACCCGCTGGAGCTTTTTCAAATTTGGCTGAATCTTGCCGCTAAGGATAAAACAGCAAATCCAGATTATAAAATGCTGTGGGCTGAAGATATTCCTGAAATAGAATCCGCAGATGCAAATGGGAAGAAAACGACAGTCCGGCTGATTGCAGGAAAACTTCAGGGAAAAAACAGCTTAGATCCGGCTGCTGCTTCATGGGCAAATGACCCTAATAATCATGTCGGAATCTATCTTATTCGGATGGAACCGGGAGCGGTGTTTACAATGCCGGCGGTATCCAAAACATTGAATCGTAACATTTATTTTTACGAAGGAGAAGAAATCTATCTGGAGGGGACAACTGTCCAAGCTTATCATCGTGCCAAGCTTACAGGGGACCAGGAAATCGAAATCACCAATGGCGAAAAAGAGGCATATATTCTCGTTCTTGAAGGTGAACCGATTGGCGAACCAGTCGTGCAGCATGGCCCGTTCGTCATGAATTCAGAACAGGAAATCCGAGAAGCCTTCAACGACTATCGCAGAACACAATTCGGCGGCTGGCCATGGGGCCGGATGGACCCTGTCAATGAACCAAGTGATGGCAGATTTGCACGTCATGGGGATGGAAGAATAGAGGAAAGATAGTGCATGGAGTGCATGGGGACGGTTCTTATACATCATTTAGAATTGATGCATAAGAACCGTCCCTTTGTCTCACATCTGTTTCCCTGAAGCCTTTTCCTTTTCAAATAGTACAATAAGTCCCGGCAGGAGGATGCCCCTTACCAAAAAGGTATCCAGCAGGATCCCAATGGCGACGATGAAGCCGAAAACGAATAGGAGTTGAATTGGCTGTGTCATCAGAACGGCAAAGGTAGCCGCGAGAATTAGTCCTGCGGAAGAAATGACTCCGCCCGTGCTGGCGACTGCAATTTGGACTGCCTCTCGAACCGAGTACTTAGCTCTTTCTTCTTGATAACGGGAAATCAACATGATATTGTAATCAATCCCAAGTGCAATTAAGAACACAAACGAATACAGCGGAACGCGGTTGCTGATGGTATCGATATCAAAGAACAGATTGCTTAGAAACATTCCCAGCCCCAGGGCGGCAAGGAATGAAATCAAGATGGTCCCAATCATATAAACCGACATCTTGATTGACCTGGTCAAACTTATTAGCATCACGAAAATCAAAAGCGTCTCAAGCGCCACAATGAAGATTAGGTCTCGGTCATTAATAGAGCGGTCATCGACTTTCGTGGCTGTTTCGCCGGCAAAATAAATGTCCCCGTTCACACCAGCCGAGGCAGCGATTTTATCAGCGCTGTCCCGCATATCCTCCAAAGCATCCATCGTTTTGGCGGAGTATGGATTTTCTGCAAAAGTTAAACTGTATTGAACGACTTTACCTTCTTCTGCGGTACCATTGACACTTACGGAGCTTACCAAGTCCTGTTCAGCAAGTTTGTTTTTCAATGCATCCTGTTGTTCGGCAGATAGTGGCTCTGAACCTTCAAATAAAACGGTCGTTGGGGCGAGGTCGCCTTTTTCAAATTTCTCCTCAAGAATTTCATAGCCCATTCGGGACGGCATATCTTTCGGAAATGATTTCATCGTATCAAATTCAAATTTCATGTTCACCATATTGCTTGCTGACACGATTAGAATCAATCCGAGCACCGCAACAGAAAGCCCCGGTTTTCTAGCAACAAAGTGCCCGATCCGGCTCCATAACGAATTAGTTTTGATAGCATCCTGGCCCACCTTAGGAATCATCGGCCAAAAGGATTTTCTGCCAAAAAGTGCAAACAAGGCTGGAACCAAAGTCACCGATGCAATCATGATAATCAGCATGGTGGTGGCAAATGTTGGAGCAAAGTTCCGGTAATCACCAAATCTTGCAAAAAATAATACCAACATGGCCGCAAGAACGGTACCGCCGGAATAAAACACAGGGGTTCCGACTTCCCGCATCGCCTGCCTCATCGCATCAAATTTATTCTCATGTTTTTTCAATTCTTCTCTAAACCGCGAGAATACAAATAAAGAATAATCAATCACGGCCGCAAACAGAAGAATAGTCATGATAGACAGCGTTTGGCTGCTCATTACCAGCCCTGCCTTGCCCATCAGGCCAAGTGTCTGCATCACCACTTCATACACAAAGGCGGCAGCCAGTAGCGGAATTAACGCCAAAAGCGGTGAGCGGTAAATCACAATCAATAGCACAAGGATTAGGCCGACTGTTGATAATAAAAGGACAATATCTGCTCTTGAAAATAGATCCAGGGTATCGGTGGCAATACCTGCAGGACCAGTTACGTAAAAGGTTAAATCGGAGTTTTTCTTGACGATTTCCTGAATCGCTTCCTCCACCTTTTTAATTTCCTTTGTCTCTAAGGATGAATCAATGGTTAAAGGAAGAATAGCTGTGGTTTTATCGTCAGAAAAGAAATCTGCGGCAGCCTGCGGAGGCAGTTTCGATAGTGGCACCATCTGATCGACACCATCGATTTTTTCCTTCTCTATGCTGTCGACGATGCTGGCTAGCTGAGGAAAAGTGATTTCACTTTTCTTCGCTTGAAAAACTAGAATAGCAGGAATTCCTTCATTGTCTTTAAAGTATTTATCCACTTTCTTTTGGGCGATGACCGACTGGGCATCTTCCGGAATAGACTTTATGCTTGACACTTCGTAGTCCTTGGCGCCTGGAGCCAAGACTGCCAGCAGCATCGCGGCCGCAAACCAGATTCCAAGCGTAATCCACATTCCTTTTTTGGTCGAGACACGGTCTGTGAGAGATTGCAAGAATGATTTCATATTGGTACTCCTTTGCACTAGTTTATAAGGGGCTATTTTTCAAAAGTCGACTAAAAGTGACACTCGTGTCACTTTTGGCAAAAAATAATTGACACTATTGTCACTAACATTATCTTTTAAAGGTGACACATGTGTCAATTATTTATTTGTGAACATTCCGTGACTAATAATTTCTTTGATCGACTGAACCCATAAATCTTGAGGAATGCCGAAGTGATTAGGAATGGCAATGGTCTGAAAAATTATTCCGAGCACCACTACGTCCGGAATATGGGGCTTCAGCTTGTTCTCGCCTTTTCCTAGTGTTACAAAGTTCTGCATATAACTGTACATTTCCAAGTGCATTTTTTCTAGGTTTTGCGTATTGTTCCGAACCTTTTCATTGAGGGAGGAGGGAATTTGTCTGCCTATCTCAATGAGTTGGTGGATTTCTCTATTTCTAAAAATAAGTTCAAAAAGGAATTCAAATTGCCTGTCAAAGTCATTTAATTCGGCTATTTCCTTTAATTCTGCGAGGAAATACTTCATCTCAAATAACATAAAATCGGTGATTAATTCTTCCTTGTTCTCGAAATATTTGTAAATCGCGCCACGGGAAATCTCCAATCGTTCTGCTAATAGACTGAAAGTAAAACCCTCATATCCATGTTCAAGCAGCAGCTGCTTGGTGTACTGAAATAATTCCTCCGTCGAAAACTTGCGCTCCCGTGCCATAATGCCACCTCCATCCATTAATGTAACACGGGGACGGTTCTTTTGCATCATTATTATTGATGCGAAAGAACCGTCCCTGTGCATCAAATTTTTCCGTTCCGAATAACCTGTTTCATCATATCCTTATTGGGATAGTTTACTTCCTCATAAAGCTGGATGACTTTTTCTAGATTATAGTTGACCCGCTGGATGGAGGTGTTGATATTTCCTTGATTGATTTCCACCAGTCCGTAGGAGGCCTTTGTTAGACCATCAAATGGGAGGCCGACGCTGCCAATGTTCATGACTACTTTTCCATTAATATATCGGATATAGGGCCGATGAATATGGGCATATACAAAAACATCTGCATCGGAGGGCTTCATCAAGCTAGTCTTGATCGTTTCGTCATCGGCATTGGGAAGAGTGATTTCGAATAAACTATCCGGTGTTGCATGGAAGGCAGCAATTGTAATTCCGTCCACGTTTGTGTCCAAGTGGGTTTGCAGATTTTCAAGGTATTGGAGATCGGCCGAATCCAGTTTCCCAACTGTCCATTGTCGTTCAGTATTCATCAACTCCAACGCATGATCCGGAACTTCTCCTGCACGAACACCGCGAACCACCCACTCATCGGCATTTCCTTTGATGACATCGGTATTTAACGACTGAATCAATTCAAGGGAGCGCTTTGGCTCCGGTCCTCGATAGCAAATGTCACCAAGAACGTAAATTTTGTCTACATCTTTTTGCTTAATATCAGCAAGGACCGCATCTAAAGCAACTGCATTCCCATGAATATCAGAAATAAAGGCTATTTTCACCATTTAATCAACTCCCCACATCTCCGCTTTTTAAAAAAATAATACCACTAAATGGATACGTGTTTCCATCTTTGGTTTGACCTGATAACTTTGATATATGTTTGAATTACCTTTTGAAGAATGGGGCCTAGTGTTAAAATTAATTGATGGAAGGTATTTTTAACAAAAGGAGAAATCCATGGACAAGAATAAAGCTACAATTCAATCGATAGATGACTATATTATACAATTTCCACCTGATATTCAGGAAAAATTAAATAGTATTAGAAACTTTATTAAAGAGATGGTTCCAAATGCAGAAGAAAAGATAAGTTATCAAATGCCCGCGTTTTTTTTGTATGGCAATCTAGTATATTTCGCAGCTTTTAAAAAGCATATAGGTTTTTTCCCAACTTCAAGTGGTATTGCTGCTTTTCAACATGAATTATCGGAATATAAAACGTCAAAAGGTACCGTTCAGTTTCCTCTAGAAAAGCCTATTCCATATGAATTAATCGGCAAAATTGTTAAATTTAGAGTTGCTGAGAATTTAAAGAAGGCGGAAGACAAAGTGAAAAAGAAAAAGTAAATTTTGTGTTCATGGTTCTATAAGAAAGGTAATATCCTGTCATATTTGCCCATGTTGTACATCTCTTATAAAGAGGTGTATTTTTGTGAAAAGGAAACTGATTCGAACGCTTATTGTATTGGTAGTGCTGATCTTAATATATGATTTTAATTTTCGACCAAAAACAGTAACGTATTTGGGTGAAGATGCGAATTGGTCTATTAAAATAAACTCAAAGTTAGTGGGCTTTAATGGTAGTTACAGTATTAAAGTTCGCTATAAAGGTAACAAATCAATCGAGTATGTGGATTTTAATATCCATCCACCACATTATGAAGTAGGTATCCCTTCCATGAAAGAAAAAGGCTTTTACCACTGGGAATGCAAGGATGACTGTGGGTTTTATGATAAAGAGGATGAACTTCTCTTTTTTATCGTTTGGAAAGAAGACAACCGTTCCGAAGAAAAAATGAGGTTTATTAATTTAAAAAAGATTCCGACTAATTGGTGGAAGTAGAGGAACAACTAAAGGAAAATTGATAAAATAGTGTCGTGGAGGTGGAATATAAAATGATTGCAACCCAATACAAGATTACACTGCCGAGCGATTACAATATGAATATAATCAGAGACAGAGTGAGGAATAATGGCTATAAAACTGACGGGTTTGAAGATTTGAAGTTTAAACTCTATTTGACCACCGAAAGAGGAATCCATAATAATTTGCAAAACAGTTATAGCCCATTATATCTTTGGAAAGGGAATAATGGACTGAACAAGTTTTTATTTAATGGGTTTTATGACAATATCTTAAACTCCTTTGGTTGGCAGCAAGTTGATGTCGGAATACCCCTGATTGATACCACTACATCTAAAATCATTGAGATTAAGTACTTATTTCAAATCACATCAGAAATACCACCGCAAGAAAGTCTAAACAACCTAAAGGATAAAATTGCAGAAAGCATTCCCATCATAGAAGAGACGGAATATCTCGTTACTTATAGTCCGGAGAGATGGAAGTACGATGTTTTTTATTTCTTAAAAGATTTAAGCCATGTAAAAGATATGAGTGGAGTCGTTTATTCGATTTTGCATATATCACAAGGGTAATACCTATGCCTATTCTGTATCATAAATGGTCAAAAATAAGCCTAGTCCTTTTTCGGGACTGGGCTTTTTGCTTTTTTCTCTCTTTAGTGAGGCTTCTAATCGAATTCCTATGGGGATTACTAATACATAGCATGAGCTTTAATTGGCTATACCGTATTTTTCAGAATGATGCAAAAGAACCGTCCCCATGCACCACCCTTTTGCATCAGTTTTAAGGAATGATGCATGAGAACCGTCACCGTGTTATATTTTGTGGTGTATTTCAAAATAGAGTGCCTGAATAAATTTTTTCATGTTGATTCGAATGGGGGCTGGTGTGACATTTTTTTTGTCTTGTAGTTCTTTCATTTTTTGACGGACGGTTGTGAAATCGAAAAATTTGGATGAGTAATTTTCGAATTTTGGGTGGGAAAAGTCTGTCAGCCCTAGTGAGGCGAGGCCGTTTAAGGATTGATAAATCGCCCTTCGGACACGCTGTTCGGATGCTTTGATTTCTCTTTGAAGATCAGCCTCGCTGGCTGCTTCACCAAGCTTCTTCAAAGCTATGATTCTAAAAGTCTCCTTTAGTGAAGGAAATCCATTAGTGAATGTTTGCATCTGTTCGTAGTCATGGAAAAACTGCATAATCTCCATAAGGTCTTTACTGCCGCTTTCCCCGGCAATGCCCAGTTCCGAAAGAAGAAACCGCCCGGCGTCCGAGAATGTTTTCCCTTTTTCCCGATGTAAATTGCCCTCTGTTTTATGAAAGCTAATATTCATCGCATTTTGGATAGACCTTTGGATATCCTGGATAGATTGCTCTAATCGGGCATGCTCGATAACCTTCTTTACAACCGAAACGACCTCGATTTTATTAATCGGCTTTGTTATGTAATGATCAATCCCCTTTAAGTAAGCTTGTCCAATCAGGTCCTTAGATTCCACTTGAGAAATCATGATGACCTTTCCTTTAAAAACCGGCTTGATTTTTTGGACCGTTTCGATGCCGTCTTGACCCGGCATTAACAGGTCAATTAGTAAAATATCAACCTTCTTCATATCTAAAAGTTCTCCGCTAACCTCGAAACCGTCGGCAGCCTCGCCCACGACTTCGCCAAGGTCATCATCTTCAATAATATGGCTAAGCATCGTACGAATCGATATATCATCATCAATAATAAAAAATCGCATGAAATCACTCTTTTCTCGTTATTTTTGCCATTGGCAGGTGAACAGTGAAAGCTGCCCCTTTGCCATCTTCCGAATTATTCAGCAGAACATTGCCATCATGCATTTCTACCACTTCCTTTACGTAGGTCAACCCAATCCCAGTGGAAGATTTGCCAGTGCTGTCAAACTTTAAAGTGAATCCAGGTTTAAAAATGACATCTTTATATTGGCTGGGAATTCCGGGTCCAGTATCCTTAACGCGGATTGTCAGCCAATCTTGATTTTGTTCAGCCAATAGCTCAATTTTACCCGTTTCATTGATCGCCTCGACGGAATTGGAAACAAGGTTGTTGACAATGGAGGTAAATGTGTACGCATGATAATCGGGGTGTGTTCCGCTAATTGAAAAGACGAACTCAATTTTTTTCCCCAACAGCTCAGCATACTTTTTATTTGTCCTTACAATAATTGAAAAAAGGGAGTCAATGTCAATATAATCAAGCAAACTTTCCTCGGTAATCAGTTTGGAAAGCCCTGATAAAATTCGTTGATTATCCTTTTTAATCTCATGAACTTCACCAGCAATCCTTAAGGCTTGCTGAGGTATCCCTTCCAATGAGAAGTCTCTCTGTCCCTCCTTGATTTCGTGCAAATCCTTGTATAGATTGTAGGATTGTTTGGTGACCTTCTCGGCAAACTGAAGGGTTTTTTTCAAAAGGATGGTCTCTTCATAAAGATTCGAAACGACCATGATCATATGTTCATTTCGCTTTTGGATTTCCGTTTCCTTCAGCTTTGATTCATGGTATTTAAGAGTACTAAATAGACCAACTACAAAAAAGCTTCGAAATACAGCGAAAATAAAAATTTTATGGACGGCATCAATAGTTGTTAATTCTTCAAATAAAAGCCTTTCGAAAAACAACTCTGACATTCCAGCAGCAAATTCTGTTACAATTCCCAATAGGCCTATCACCCAAGGCCGCTGGTTAAACTGGTGGATTTTCAATAAGAAAAAGACCAAAGCATAGGCGAAATAGTAGACAAAGGATGGTAGGTTAGCATGAATGGATACCAGCCAATCAAACGGTTCGAGAAAAACAGCATCAAGAAGGATTCGAAAAGCTAGCACGGAAACCCCTGCAAGCGTGCCGCACAAAATAGCGGGTACTTTTCTTAGCCCCAATAAAAAGAGAAAAAGGGCAGGGGGTCCAAAGCTCACCCGATAGACCTCATTAAATGGATAAAATTTTACCTCCCCAGCAAGCGGAACCAAAATGGCCATTGCCGCCAGTAAGGTAAGTTCATTTTTTGAAAAAAATTTAATGTACAATTTCCGCCACAACCTCTTATCCTAACAATCTCTCATTTAATGCAAAAAAAATTTGTAGGTTTTTGTAGATTTCTTGTTATATTGTGTAGTTACTATTTTACATTAAGAGCAGCCCCGCTGAAAACGCTCTCAGGAAATCGCTGCCTCAAATTATAGTTTTATTTTAGCTAGAAATCCATTGGAAAAAAACTCTTCTAAGACCAAATCGTAAAAAAATTAAAAAGAGGTGCTTGAATGAAAAAATTAGGTTTAGCTTGGCAAATCTTAATCGGACTAATCCTTGGTATTGTGATTGGTGCCATTTTCTATGGTAATCCTGATGTTGCAAAGTACTTACAGCCAATCGGGGATATCTTCTTAAGACTAATCAAAATGATTGTCATTCCAATCGTTATCTCCAGTTTAATTGTAGGGGTTTCCAGTGTAGGTGATACAAAGAAGCTCGGGAAAATTGGCGGCAAAACAATTATCTACTTTGAAATTATTACTACTATCGCGATTATTATTGGACTATTATCAGCGAATATTTTTCAGCCGGGCTCTGGGGTTGATATGAGTTCATTGCAAAAAACAGATATTGGCAGTTATGTAGATACTGCTGAAACTGTTGAAAGCCATGGGATGGCAGAAACATTTGTGAACGTAGTCCCGCCAAATTTTATTAAGGCAATTGTTGATGGAAACATGCTAGCCATCATTTTCTTCTCAATTTTATTTGGACTAGGCGTTACTGCCATCGGAGATAAAGGAAAACCGGTAATTGCCTTTTTCCAAGGGACAGCGGAAACGATGTTCTGGGTAACGAATCAAGTGATGAAATTTGCCCCTTTCGGTGTGTTCGCATTAATAGGCGTGACGGTATCTAAGTTCGGTATTGAATCATTACTGCCATTGGGCAAATTAGTCATTATTGGCTATGCGACGATGCTGTTCTTTGTATTAGTTATCCTGGGGGCAGTTGGCAAATTAGCAGGCGTGAATATTTTTAATATCATCCGTCTGCTAAAAGATGAGTTAATTTTGGCCTATTCCACGTCAAGTTCTGAAACGGTAATGCCAAGATTAATGGAGAAAATGGAGAAGTTCGGTTGTCCAAAGGCGATTACCTCCTTTGTTATTCCTACGGGTTATTCCTTTAACCTTGATGGCTCAACACTGTACCAAGCATTAGCAGCACTGTTTATTGCCCAAATGTATGGCATCGATTTATCCATTGCTGACCAAATTTCTTTGATGCTTGTCTTAATGGTAACATCAAAAGGAATTGCCGGTGTTCCGGGGGTTTCGTTCGTGGTTCTCTTGGCCACGCTCGGAACAGTAGGAATTCCGTTGGAAGGACTTGCGTTTATTGCTGGTATCGACCGTATTCTCGATATGGCCAGAACCGTTGTCAATGTCATTGGAAACTCATTGGCTGTAGTGGTTATGTCTAAATGGGAAGGCCAGTTTGATAAAGAAAAAGCAAGTTCGTACTTACAAACCTTGAATGATACAAAGCAGCAGGCAGCCTAATGGAATAGCTGATTTAGTAGAGGAACCCTGTAAAGTTTGGGTTCCTTTATTGGTGTAATGCCAAGGTATGAAATTTTAAATAATTGATAGATAGACCTAATGTGCAATAGAATGAAGTCATTCATTTTATTTAATTCTATTGACCGGGAGAAAGCACGTTTATTTTGGTAGTTTCAAGTTTTGAAACATGAGAACAGTCCCCGTGTTCCTTTCCCAAAAAAATATATTGCTAGGACTTTCTAATAGATTTAAAATGAGAGTGGAAAATGATAGGGAAGAAGGTTTCAGCATGTGGATTGCTGCAGCATTGGTAACAACCTTAAGCTTCGGTACAAATAATACGATTTTTAAATGGAGTACAAGCCGTGGTTTGTCCAAAGTGCATATCCAGTTTTTCTTTTATTTTGTAGCGTTTATCTTAACACTTGCTTATGGAATTTATGTTGGGGATTTACGGTTTAACCTTTATGCCATCATTTTGGGCGGCCTGATTGGCATCTTAAATGCGAATGGCAATATTCAGATGTCCAAGGCCTTCGAAAAGGGTCCTGCCAGCCTAACGTCGCCTTTAATTGGCGCCAATGCAATCATGCCGATTCTTGGGGCAGCGATTATTTTTCATGAAGAAATCAGTCTGGCCCATTGGATTGGGATTGTGGTAATACTCGGTTCAGCCCTGATGATTCAATATTCGCCGGGCAAAAGTCACGGCACAAATTATGGTCCATGGATTTATCGGGTCGTAATGGCAATTCTGTCCTTTGGGATTCTGGGAATATTAATGAAAACAACATCCTATTTGCAAATTAGTTCGCTAAGTACATTAATTTGTATGTACGGCGGGGGCAGCATTTATTTGGCCCTGACCAGTTTGAGGGAAAAGGAAAGCTGGCTGAGGTCCGAAGTGAATGTCGGGTCCATGGCCGGTTTAGTCAGTGTCATCGGGTACAGCTGTTATTTCTATGCATTGCAAAAAGGTATTGCCAGTATTATCTTCCCAATCGTCAGCTTGAATTGCCTTGTTGTCATCCTGGCTGGTTGTTGGTTCTTTAAGGAGAAATTAAAACGATACCAGCTTGTCGGCATATTCTCTGCGATTCTTGGGATTATTTTTACAAAAATATGATACGTGGGGACGTTTCTTGTGCTTCAATTTTTGAAGCACAAGAAACGTCCCTTTGCTTTATCAAAAATGAGCAACGCTTTTTTGGTTTAAAGTGATAAAATTTTTATCGAAAATCTATTGTTCTATAACAATAATATATGGTAAAATCTGAATATTATTTATTTTTCAGAAAAATTAGAGCGGTTATTACTGCGTTCATAGTCCGCTGAGGGGGAGAAAAGGTGAAAAAGAGTTTAGCCATTGTTTTGATGGGAGTATTGTTGCTGCTTTCTGCTTGTGGTGGGGGAAGCAAGGAAACTAGTGGGGAAAAGAAAGAAAAAGAAGTAAAAATAGGGATCACGCAAATCGTTGAGCATCCGTCCCTTGATGCTGCCCGCGAAGGGTTTATCGCGGCCTTGAAGGATGCTGGTTATGAAGAAGGAAAGAACTTGAAGCTTGATTACCAAAATGCACAGGGCGACATGAATACCAATTTATCAATTGCCCAAAAATTAGTTTCGGACAAGAATGATCTAATTTTAGCAATTGCCACGCCAAGTGCACAGGCTGTATTGAAAAACACGAAGGAGATACCAGTTTTATTTACGGCTATTACGGATCCGGTTGGTGCGCAATTAGTTAAAAGTTTAGATAAGCCAGGCGGCAATGCCACTGGAACATCTGATACGCACCCAGATGCCATTAAGAATACGATTGCTGCGATAAAGAAGTTTGTTCCTAATGCCAAGAAGGTCGGCATCATCTATAACAATGGTGAACCTAACTCTGTTGTAAACGTGAAGAATGCCAAGAAAGCGATTGAGGCAGAGGGACTGGAGTCAGTTGAGACAACTATTACAGCCGGTTCCGAAGTGAAGCAGGCTGCTGAATCATTAGTTGGTCGTGTGGATGTCCTTTACATTCCTAAGGACAATACGGTTGTTGCTGCTCTTGAATCCGTTATTACTGTAGCAAATGCGAAAGATATCCCAACATTTGTTGGTGAAGGTGATTCTGTAAAACGAGGAACATTCGCCTCTTATGGTCTAAACTACCATGATCTTGGCTATTCAACTGGTAAAATGGCAGTCGAAATCCTAAAAGGAAAGAAACCAAGCGAAATTCCAGTCGGCTTCCCAGAAAAGCTAGAACTCGTCATCAACAAAAAAGCCGCTGCTGAAGAAGGCATCACCCTAACAGAAGATTTAATTAAGGACGCTAAGATACTAGGAGAATAAGTGAAACATGGGGACGGTTCTTGTGCTTCAATTTGAAGCACAAGAACCGTCCCTTTGCTTTGAAACTTTTATTTTAGGTGGGCAGTCTAATCTAGTAAAGGAGTGGTGGTGTGATGAAAAAATTCATTTTTCCGCTTATACTAGTGGTTTTCTTTATTCTAATGGTGTGGGGGATGGGAATGAAACAAACCGGAAATTTGGCTCCATCCATTAACGCTATTTTTGGAAAGGAAGATTATACGGAAATTGTTTCCGCCAATAATCAATTGGGGATGAAACTGTTAACAGAGATAGGAGCAGGAAACGGCGGCAATACGGTTATTTCTCCGACAAGTTTATTCATGGCGTTGTCAATGGTCTACAACGGGGCCGATGGGGCAACAAAGGAAGAGATGGCGAAGGTTTTGCAAACGACCGGAATGGATGCCAGTGAGTTAAGTCAAGCAAACGCCTCAATGATGTCGATGTTACATAAGCATTCAAAGCAAATTCAGCTCAATATCGCAAACTCCATTTGGTTAAACAAAGACTTCCACTTTCAGGACGATTTTGCAACGAACAACAGAGATTATTTTAATGCAGAAATAAAAGAGATTGATATCAATGATAGCCAATCGGTTCCGTTGATTAATGATTGGGTGAAGAAATCGACGAATGGTAAAATTAAGGAAATTATTGAAGCTCCTTTAGATCCAGATTTAGTCGCTGTTCTGATTAACGCGATTTATTTTAACGGGAAATGGCAATATGAATTTGATAAAGAGCAAACAAAGGAACAAACTTTTTATCTGACAGAAGGGACCACCAAAAAGGTGCCGCTTATGACGCTGAACGAAAAATTGGCTTATTTGGAAACCGAAGATTTCCAGGCGGTTTCGCTTCCATATGGTGATGGTCAAATGAGCATGAAGATATTTCTTCCAAGGGAGAGTTCCAATTTAGCAGCATTCCAAAAAATGCTGACAACTGAAAATTGGGAGAAGTGGAACTCTGAATTTACCGAAAAAAAGGGGACCGTTCTGCTGCCAAAGTTTCAATTGGAGTATGAAGTGATATTGAATGACCCATTAAAGAATCTGGGGATGGAGACCGCTTTTGACACTCGTGCTAATTTTTCAAAAATGGTGAAAGAGACGGATCCCATAATGATCAGTGAAGTGAAACAAAAGACATTTATCGATGTGAATGAAGCAGGGACAGAAGGGGCTGCGGCAACCTCTGTCCAAATGGTAAAAGAGTCGGCAAGCATAGATAATCCCTTCTTTATAGAAGTAAATCGGCCATTTTTCATGGCGATTACCGAAGAAGAAAGCGGAACTATTTTATTTATGGGGTTGATATCTGACCCTCAGGGGGGAACTCAAAAATAGTTCATTTTTTTGGCTAATAAGAAAGTGTAAAATTCCCCCTAATTTTACACTTTCTTAACGCATAAATTCAACTAGGTCTCTGTCTTCGTCCTAACGGACTCGCCGATCGACGAGTTTTCATTTAAAATTGCTTTTGCAAAATTAGGTTGATAAACTTATTTTGTATATTTAGAAAAGGAGTTTTAGCAGGATGATTAATAAAGTTGCAAAAGTTACTGTTTATGTAAATGATCAAGAAGAAGCAAAAGATTTTTGGATTAATAAAGTCGGCTTTGTCCTAAAAGAAGAGCAGCCAATGGGGCCAGACTTCTCTTGGATAGAAGTCGGACCAAGTGGCGATGAATTCACTAACTTAGTCCTTTATGCAAAAGCTGCGATGGAACAGCATGACCCATCAAAGGTTCAGCACCCATCGATCCTCTTCAGCACGGCCGATATCGAATCTGCTTATGAAAAAATGAAACAAAATGGAGTAAAAGTAGGGGAAATGTTAAGAATGCCATTCGGAACGATGTTTTCCTTCCATGACCAGGACGGCAATGATTATTTGTTAAGGGAAGATAAATAAGGATAAATAGGGACGGTTCTTTTGTTTCAAAAATTGAAACAAAAGAACCGTCCCCGTGTTCCTTATTTCTTTTTCTTCTTAGAATTATCGACAACTGCCACTTTACCTTTTTTGATTTCTTCTAAAACCACTTTCACATGTATCGTTTTTTCGTCAATATGCTCGACGTTTGAAACCTTGGCTTTGCGGCCTTTAATGGTTAGATCCTCTCCAACTGCTGGAATACGTTTTAGCAGCTGAGTTAATAAAACATTTTTATTTTCAAGAAAATGAACTGCAAACATGGGCGGGCCTCACCTTTCATTTTTAATGGGTTGTCTCTCTACAAAAATATTTATTGAAAGGTGGTTTTAGACCAAAAACGCTTACATAAAAACTTGAAATTAATTTCCACTTAATTTTAAATAGAGTTATAGATTGATTAAAAAACGAAAAAACGAGATGATTATATGTTTATTTTAACTGAAGCAGCGAAAGCAGAATTACAAAACCGATTGCAAAATTCAAACACATTTATCCGCTTGCAAATGCGGAAAAGTTGTTTTATGAAAGCTAAACTGACCTTTGAAGATTCCATTCAGGCAAATGACGAATTAATAAAATTGGATGAACTTCAGTTTATCATTGACCAATCCGAATGCCATTATTTCAGGAACAAAACATTGGATTTTATCCCCGACACGACTGGTTTTAAACAATTTGAGATTATCTAATTTTTCAAAGAGCTTATTCCGCAAGGATTAGGCTCTTTTTTTTGCTTTTAACCACCCATTTCAAGCAGGTTTACTTAAAATTTATGAATTCTAAAAATATTGACACAATAAAAAATGCAAGATATTATAAATTTGTAGGTTGATATTATCGAATGGTGTTCGACAATATCGAACGCAATGGAGGATTAATAATGTCTGAACGTTTAATTCAATCGATTGAAAGAGCAGCAGATGTCCTTGAAATTTTTTTAACAACAAATTCAGAGCTAAGCGTCAAGGAAATAAGCGAGAAGGTAAATCTATCGAAAAGTACTGTCCATGGGATTATTAAGACTTTGGAACACAGGGGATACCTTCAGCAAAACCCGGATGACCTCAAATACCGTTTAGGTATAAAGCTTTTTGAACTAGGTAATTTTGTCGGCAAACATTTGGACATAAGAAGCATTGCTCGACCAATTATCAAGGATTTAGTCAATGAACTAAATGAAACCGTTCACTTAGTTTTATTGAACCGCAACGAAATTATTTATATCGAAAAGGAAGATGGACCGAGAACCCTGACGATGTACTCGCATATTGGAAAAAGAGCCCCGGTACATTGTACAGGAGTCGGGAAAGCTATTTTGGCCCACTTAAGCGATCAAGAGGTAGATCGGCTGCTGTCAATCCAAAATTTGCTGTCGTTTACGGAGTTCACGATGACGGATAAAGAGGAAATTAAAAATCATTTAAAATCCATCCGTGAGTGCGGCTATGCGGTTGACGATGAAGAAATTGAGTTAGGGCTGAAATGTATCGCTGCTCCGATCTTTAACCATCAAGGGAATGTAATCGCTTCAATAAGCTGTGCCGCCCCTAAAATCAGGCTAGATGAAGAACGTCTTCCAAAGGTCATCGCCGGAATCCGGAAAGCTGCATTAGAGATTTCAAAGGCACTGGGCTACAAAGGTGTAATGCAACGATAGGGACTGTTCTGGCAGCTATTTTGGAATAGGGATTGAATAAAATGGGACACGAGAACCGTCCCCGTGAACTACCCGTGAACTAATTTTTAGGAGGAGAAATGAAGTGGAAAAAGTAAAAGTTGCCATTCTTGGCTCAGGAAATATTGGGACAGATTTAATGATTAAGCTTGGCCGCTCTGAAATTTTGGAATTAACCACTGTGATTGGGATTGATCCAAATTCGGATGGACTGCGCCGTGCCAAGGAATTAGGATATACAACTATAAGCGATGGTATTGATGGGTTTCTGAAAACACCGGAATTGGCTGACATCATTTTTGATGCAACTTCTGCCAAAGCACATCTCTATAACTCAAAAGTGTTAAAGGAAGCAGGAAAGAAAGTAATCGATATGACTCCTGCTGCGGTTGGACCATATGTGTGTGCTGCGGTAAACATTCAAGAGCATTTAGAGAAAGATAATATCAATTTGATTACTTGCGGGGGCCAAGCGACGATCCCAATGGTGCATGCAGTCAATCGTGTTTGCCCAGTTGAATATGCCGAGATTGTGGCAACCATTTCAAGCCGCAGTGCCGGACCAGGGACTCGCGCAAATATCGATGAGTTTACTGAAACGACATCCCGTGCGATTGAGGTAGTTGGGGGCGCGAAAAAAGGAAAGGCCATCATTATCCTGAATCCTGCTGAACCGCCGATCCTTATGCGTGACACCGTTTATACGCTTGTCGAAGAAGGAAAGATGAACGAGGAAGCGATCAGACAATCAATTGCAGAAATGACTAAGGTCGTTCAATCCTATGTTCCGGGGTATCGTCTACGTACAGAGCCGATTTTTGATGGAAATAAGGTAACCATTTTCTTAGAGGTAGAAGGAGCAGGGGATTATCTGCCAAAATACTCTGGAAACCTAGATATTATGACAGCTGCAGGTGTTAAAATCGCAGAAGAATTTGCAAAAAACTTATTACAGAAACAAACCGTTTAAGAAAGGGGCCGAAAAAACAATGGAAAACAACAGGGATATTATCATTACTGAAGTAGCATTACGGGACGGCAGCCATGCGATTGCCCATCAATATACTGTCGAGCAAGTATTGAAAGTAGCAAAAGCATTGAATGATGCCAATGTACCATTTATTGAAGTATCACACGGTGATGGACTTGCAGGGTCTTCTTTACAATATGGCCTGTCAAAAACAAATGAAATGGAATTAATCGAAGCAGCTGTTTCGGTTGCTGATAAATCAAAAATTGCTGTTTTATTAATACCGGGAATCGGTACACTGCATGAGCTAAAGGAAGCGGCTAATTTAGGGGCAAAAATGGCTCGTATTGCTACACATGTTACTGAAGCAGATGTGGCACCGCAGCATATTGCTTATGCAAAAGAACTTGGTATGGAAACAGTTGGATTCTTAATGATGAACCACATGGCACCAGTAGACAAACTTGTTGAACAGGCTAAATTAATGGAAAGCTACGGTGCTGATACTGTTTATGTGGTTGATTCAGCAGGTTATCTTCTTCCGGAACAAGTACGTGAACGGATTCGTGCCCTTAAACAATCTGTAGGAATTAATATCGGCTTCCACGGTCATAACAATCTTTCTCTTGCCATGGCCAATACGCTTGTTGCAATTGAAGAAGGGGCGACCCGCATCGATGGCAGTGTTCGCTGCTTAGGTGCCGGTGCCGGAAACACCCAGACAGAAGTGCTGGTTGCCGTTTGTGAACGGATGGGAATTAAAACAGGCATCGATTTATATAAAATAATGGATATGGCAGAAGATATCGTCGCACCGATTCTGCCGGTACCACAGGAAATTACTAGAGACAGCCTGACACTAGGATATGCAGGGGTTTATTCAAGCTTTGCCCTTCATGCGAAACGTGCTGCAACTAAATTTGGCATCGATTCACGTGACATTTTAATAGAGTTAGGAAAACGTAAAGTTGTCGGCGGTCAAGAGGATATGATCGTGGATGTAGCAGCGGAAATTGCTAAAAACAAAAACTAAGTCTTTTTGGACATCTTAGAATACGCACAATTAACATTTTTCAGCAAAGGGTTAGATCATCTAAGATAGAGGAGAAATTTTATGGAACTAGTTATTATTCTCTTAGCGCTGGGGTTGTTAATGTTTATCGCCTACCGCGGATTTTCAGTCATCATTTTTGCACCGGTATGTGCATTATTTGCGGTATTATTAACAAATCCAGATTATGTTCTCCCGTTTTATTCGAATGTCTTTATGGGAAAAATGGTGGAATATATAAAATTATATTTTCCTATTTTCTTGCTGGGAGCTATTTTTGGTAAAGTAGTAGAAATGTCCGGTTTAGCACGTTCCATCGCCACCACCTTGATTCAATTAGTGGGACGCAAGCGTGCCATGTTAGTTATTGTTTTATTGTGCGCAATTCTTACCTACAGCGGCGTAAGCTTAGTCGTTGTGGCATTTGCTGTATATCCGTTTGCAGCCAATTTGTTTAGACAATCCAATATTCCGAAACGGTTAATTCCGGGAACGATTGCCCTTGGTTCTTTTACCTTTACAATGGATGCGCTGCCAGGTTCCCCACAGGTGCAAAACGTTATTCCGACAACATTTTTTAAAACAAACCTTTATGCCGCACCTACACTTGGAATTATCGGGGCCATTTTCATCTTTACAGTCGGGATGCTGTATTTAGATTCACGCCGGAAAAAAGCAGAAAAAGCCGGTGAAGGCTATGATAGCTTTGGAACGATTACCGAAGAGGAAATTAAAATCGACTTAGATGTAAAAGAAAGCGTCGGCCGCAAAATATTTGCCTTTGTTCCGGTTGTCCTAGTTGGTGTGTTAAATAAGGTGTTAACCACAGTGATTCCAAAATGGTATCCAAATGGTTTTGATTTTTCGAAGATCGGTTTAACGACTTTCCCGAACATTGAAACGGCACAAGTCGTTGGTATTTGGTCAGTTGAAATTGCTCTTCTTGCAGGGATTTTTGCCACTATTTTGTATAATCGAAAACCTGTTCTGACGAATTTTAAGGTTGGCATGAATGTCGGGATTGGCGGGGCACTGCTAGCAATCATGAACTCTGCTACTGAATATGGTTTTGGTGCTGTTATTTCAAATTTGCCTGGATTTGCGATTGCAAGAGACGGCATCTCCAAAGCATTTGAAAATCCTTTATTAAACGGTGCCGTAACGACAAACGTTCTGTCTGCTATTTCAGGCTCTGCATCGGCGGGTATTGCCATTTCATTAGGTATTATGAGTAAAACCTATATTGAACTGGCTAATCAATTTGATATTCCACTAGAAGTTATGCACCGTGTTATTTCTATGGCATCGGGAGGGATGGATACACTTCCACATAACGGAGCTGTTATTACATTACTCGCGATCACTGGTCAGACACATAAGCAATCCTATCGCGATATATTTGCGATTACGATTATCAAAACAATCGCTGCATTCTTTGTAATTGGTGTTTATATGGTAACTGGAATTGTTTAAGAAATTTATAAAGAACTAGTTGCGAAAACAGGCAAGTAGACGATGTCTAAATGTGGACAAGTCTGCTTGCCTTTTTGCACTTATTAAGCTTTCCGGTTATAAAGTTATTTTTCCAGTACTATATTTTAATATATTTGCTAGTTTTTAAGAAAAAATGAAGAGGATTGTGTTAATCTCAATTTAATAAGTATCGCAAGATAAAAAACCTTAAGCAGAGGTTGTGCTTCAAATGATCGAAGAGTTATTAATAAATGCCGATGAGTGTTATCAGCAGGCTGAGCAAAAGGCTGCTGAATATTTTCGGACGCTATACAAACTGGTCACAGAAAAAAGCTATGTCACTGCTTTGACAACGGATTTCCAAGAGTGGAAACACAACCATATTCGTCATCCTCTATTAACCTTCCTATTTCGAAGAAGGCAAAGGCCGGATTTTCGGGGATACTACCAATATATTCAATGGCTCGACTATACCGGTAAACTGGACGATTATCTGGATCGAAGCATTTCCTATCTTTACATGCGGGACCTCGGCAAATCTCTGGAGTCACCAGAAATACAGGCCAGGGTACGGAGTGTTGTGTCCAATTTAAAAAATCACCTGACAAGCCTTGATGACAAAACTGATTTTTTCAGCATGGCCGGTTTGTATCGCTGGGCGCAGAAGGAAGGGATTGAATCCGCCTTTATTTGGCTGATGAACAAACTGAAAATCGTATCCGACAACATTCCGGAGGGAATGGATCCCGAGCATGCCAAACGAAAATTGATTAAAATCATTGCGGGGGTCATCCTGCATGTAAATGAAGAAATGGCTGATGAAACTGCCCAAGAAGAACGGAGCCAGAGGCTTGATGAAGCCATCAGGCTGGGTTATGCCTACGGTCTGACCTATCCCTTTATTGACGATCTACTAGATGCCCATGTTTTGTCCAATAAAGAAAAAGAGGAATACTCCAGTTTAATCCGGACCACCCTTGTTACAGGATCTGTTCCTGATTTAGGCAACTGGATAGGACCTAATGCCAGTCTCATTTGTTATATTCATTCTGAACTCCGCGATGCCTTTGACTATATTAAGTCCCATCAGCATCCGGAAACGAGAAAGCATTTTTCCGAGCAGGCCTACATCTTTTTTAATTCTCAAGAAGTGGACCGTGTTAAAAGTTTATCCAACCCTAATTACACCAATGAAGAACTGTACATACCGATCATTTTAAAATCGTCTTCGTCCCGATTAATTGCCCGTTCTGTCATCAGCGCTCCTGAGGATGAGGGGTTTGACAACCGGACCTTCTTTTACGGCATTTATAATCAACTGGCGGATGATTTTGCCGATATGTTCGATGACATAAAAGACGGTGCCGTCACGCCGTATACCTACTATATGAAATACCACAACCAGCGCGATGACCTTATCAACCCATTTGAGTTGTACTGGGCGGTTATTGCTAATTTGATTCACAATGTCTTTCACTCCGATCCAAAGACATGCGAGGTCATACTGGACCGAGCCATAAACGGCCTGAAACGATTTAAGGTGCGTCTAGGAACAAACAAATACAATGAAGTGATGGATTTATTTGCTTCGGGCAATCCTACATTTAATCGTGTTATTCAAAATATGGTTCAGAAGGCAGACGATGTGGATTTCTTTGATAAGCTGCTGCGCGACCATATTATTACAAATTTAAAAAATGACCGTTTGGAGCAAGACGACTTTTTAGATAGAATCGAAACGGTGCGCGACCAAATTAACGGGACCTTGAAAATTGAAGATGTGCCATTAAGGAATGACCCCATTAGCGATGCCGCCAATTACAGTCTTGAGGGTGACGGGAAGCGGCTGCGGCCCATTATGACGTGGGTCATGGGTGTTGATGGATATGGTTTGGACGGTTCCGCCATTACTCCGCTTTTACGGTCATTAGAATACATGCATACGGCATCACTTATTTTTGATGACCTTCCGTTTCAGGACAATGCTGCAATCCGCAGGGGACGGCCAACTCTGCATAAGACCTATAACATCGCCATTGCTGAACTAACTGCTCTTTTTTTAACCCAAAAGGCGATCGAGGAACAGACTTCGCTTACCTCGTTCAATGCAGAAACAGTGCTTCGCTTGATTCAATATTCGGTCCAGGTAACAGAGGATATGTGTAAGGGGCAGGCGATGGACCTGGAATCTAAAGGCAAGCCATTAACACTGGAACAACTGAATGTCATGTGCTTTTATAAAACCGGAATTGCTTTCGAAGCGGCTTTAATCATGCCGGCAATTCTTGCACAAGCTCACGCGTCCGAACAGTCCGCCTTGAAAAAATTCGCCAGGCATGCCGGCATTGCCTTTCAGATTAAGGATGATCTTCTAGATTTGGAAGGGGATCAGAACGTATTAGGGAAACCCGCAGGCAAGGATGCTGATAACAACAGCTCAACGTTTGTATCCATCCTGGGCGCAGAAGATGCAAAAAAAGCGATGTGGGACCATTATTGTCTGGCAATGGACACACTAGAGGAAGTGCCGCGCAACACGACTTTTTTGAAACATTTAATGAACTATATTGTTAATAGGGATCATTAAAAAGAGGGGACGGTTCTTTTGCTTCATTTTTTGAAGCAAAAGAACCGTCCCCATGTTTCAGTATATGACAACCGGTTCGTATGTGCTGAGATTTTCGTATACGACTTTCATATCGTCTGGTTGTGTGTTGACGCAGCCGTGCGAGCCATCGTTAAGATAGGCATTGCTTGCCCAGTTTTTCCGCCAGCTGGCATCGTGGAACCCTTGTCCATCGTTCGTAAAAGGAGCCCAATAATTTACCTGTACTTGATAACTTGGTTTTCCTCCGAGTTCCCTGCCTGTTAGTATGGAAGGAGATCGTTTATAGAGAATATACCAAACTCCTGTTGAAGTATCATTGCCAGTGCTGTGTTTTCCAGTCACGACATTTGTTGTGATGACCAATTTACCATCTTTGTAAATCCAAATTCGCTGTTCGGCAAGGGATACTTCAGCATACGTGTCGCCAATTCCGTTGTTCGCGGTTGTATCGTAACCGTAGCCTTCACCCTTCCATCCGTGTCCAATAACATTGGATGCTGCAATGGAATTCTCTCCCTTTTCAAAAGCTGCTTGAATTTGAGCAGTTTCTTTGTCAACATCTAATGCCCAGCCGTAGCCTTTTCCTTTTACAGATATGACCGAACCCGAGTGGGTCTTAAATGAGAAGTCTTTATTTAATGTGGATTTTGTCTCATTTATTTCCGCAACTTTGTTTTTTATGTCATTCGGGTCAATTGTAACTTTCAAATCCTTAGTCACAGAGGCATTTTTAATTACTTCACTAGCTTTTAAAGAAAAGACTTGATCCTGAACCTTATACTCAACAGTCTGCCCAAGAAGTTCTTGCAGCTTTTTCTGTTCATTTTTTACAATGGCGCTATTTTCTTTGATTGGCTGTATGTATAAAGGATTAAGATGAATGTCACTCTGATAATGCTGCTTGTCGTATTCCTTCAATAGGCTTGAGACGTCATACTGCTCTCCATCCTTGCTTTTGGTGATAACAATACTGCCCTGCGCAAGCTTCGCCTCTGCATCTTGGGGTGCTTTTAAACTTTTATTCATGGATAGGAGCTTTTCTTCCACAAGTTTTTTCATTGTTTCGCTTCGGAATTGGTCTGCCTTTTCAGGTATCAGATGATAATTTTTTGCCTTTGTAGATGGAAAAAATGTCCACTGGCTTTTTAGTATTTTCTTAACCTCAGGCAAATCCTGGTCCGCAAAACCCATCTTTGTATCTTCTTCATCTAAAATTTGCTGCTGTCCGACAAAGACCCTATTTTGTAGGACAGTGGTTTGTAATTTTTTTAATGCTTGATCAGCCGTCATCCCACCGACTTTTATATCATTAATCGTAGTCTGCGAATTGAATCGGGTTGCCTGGTAATAACTGACTCCTGCAATAATGAGTACGATAATGACGGTGCTGCCTGCTGTGATAAACTTCCAACTTTTATGCTGTTTGACCGATTTGCCTCGTCTGCTCTGGATTTCGCCAGCCAAATTCACTTCTGTGTTACTCATTAATCTTCCCCCATAAATGCCTAATAACATCGGTATAATTTCCACCGACTTTAATCCCATAACTCCCTTTTAGTCTACAACAATATGCTTAATTAATCATTAATAATTTACTAGATTTTCATAGTATAAAATAAGTGCTAATTTAAACCATCTTAGGATAAACTGAATATAAATTAGAGCATAGGGACGGTTCTTTTGCTTCAGAAGCAAAAGAACCGTCCCCATGCTTCAAAGAAGGGATAAAGAAAATATGAGTAATCCAGGCTGGAATTTTGATAATAGTTATGCACAACTCCCGAAAGCTTTTTTTACTGATACGAAACCTGCTCCAGTTGATTCACCAAAATTGGTTATTCTTAACGGTCATTTGGCATCTGCTTTGGGGTTGAATCCAGAGGTTCTTCAGGGTGAAGAAGCTGTTGAGGTGTTTGCTGGAAACAAAATACCCGAAGGTGCTGCGCCGCTTGCGCAAGCCTATGCCGGGCATCAATTTGGCTATTTTACAATGCTGGGGGATGGACGGGCAGTGCTGCTGGGGGAGCAAATCACTCCGGACGGAAAACGGTATGATATTCAACTAAAGGGCTCAGGCAGAACACCGTTTTCCCGCGGAGGGGATGGACGGGCGGCGCTTGGACCGATGCTTCGAGAATATATCATTAGTGAAGCCATGCATGCTCTAGGTATTCCGACTACCCGCAGTCTGGCCGTGGTGACTACAGGGGAAGCCATTTATCGTGAAACCGAGCTTCCTGGTGCCATTTTGACACGCGTTGCGTCCAGTCATATTAGGGTTGGAACCTTTCAATATGCTGCCGGGAAAGGCAATGTGGATGAATTAAGGATTCTGGCTGACTATACAATAAAACGCCATTATCCTGAAGTCGCTGATGATAATAAAAAGTACCTGTCATTTCTTAAGGAGGTCATAAAACGTCAGGCCTCACTGATTGCCAAATGGCAGCTCGTCGGTTTTATTCACGGGGTCATGAATACGGACAATATGACTATTAGCGGAGAGACCATCGATTATGGCCCTTGTGCCTTTATGGACACCTATGATCCGGCAACGGTATTCAGTTCTATCGACAGGGAGGGACGTTATGCCTATGGCAATCAGCCGTTTATTGGCGGGTGGAATCTGGCCCGATTTGCGGAAAGCTTATTGCCGCTGCTTCATGAAAACGAGGAGGAAGCAGTTAAATTGGCCCAAGAGGCTATTTCAGAATATGACGGGTTATACCGCCAAAATTGGCTTGCCGGAATGCGGGCAAAGCTGGGTCTTATTAATGAAGAGGCAGAAGATGAATCGCTTGTGGAAGACCTGCTTAGCCTAATGCAAAAAAATCGTGCTGACTACACCAATACCTTCCGAGCTTTAACATTGAATCGTTTGGAGGGAGCGGAGCTGTATAATGCACCGGAATTTTCCGAATGGCATAAGCGTTGGCAGGCAAGACTCGGCATGCAGCAGGAAGCAACAGAGGAATCCCAAAAGTTAATGCGGAATTCCAATCCCTCTGTCATCCCGCGCAACCACCGAGTGGAGGAAGCTCTTGATGCAGCAGTCAGTCAAGGCGACTTCAGCGTAATGATGAACCTCCTAAGTGCTCTGTCGCACCCTTTTGCCTACGTACCAGAACAGGAAGAATACTGTACAATTCCTGCAGTTACGAACAAACCATACAGAACTTATTGCGGTACATGATTAGGAAAGGAAAACTTCGTCGGTTTCCGTTTTATTCCTAAGTTTGTCGTGAGACTCCTGAATTTTGTAGTTAAGAAGCAAAATTATGTCGTGAGTTCCTATTTTTATGTAATGAGCGCAGTGAAATTTGAATTGAAAAAGAAGCTCCAACCCAGGCTGGAGCTTCTTTTTATTTTATGAAAAAAATTTAATATACTCCTACCGCATCAAATGATTTATTAACTGCAGTAACCTCCGCAGAGCTAGCCCCATAAAGATCCGCAGCAGCTTGTACCAGAGCAGCGCGTGCCTGGCTGAAGGTAGAGGAGGCTGTTAAGTAGACGGTATTTGCACGATAATAAATTGCCCCCACTTTATCATTGCCGATCCCCTGAACCGTTACACCATAATGAGTTCCACCGACAGCCAGCAGGTAGGCAGCTTTATTGATAATGCCGCTGTTCGTATGAACGCCGCCGTTATCACTTGTTCCAGTATAACGTTTTGAATAATGATCCGGATCGCCGTATTTCGTTGGATCACTCATCGAACGAAGGGCATCATTTGCCTTTGCTGGAGTATAAACGTCCTCGCCAATCTCATAATCTGGATTTTTCCCATTATAAAATTCAACAAGTGTACCAAAAATATCAGAAATGGCTTCATTTAATGCTCCGGACTCATTTTGGTAGACTAAATCTGAACTAGTGTCTGTAACCGCATGGGTCAGCTCGTGGGCAACAACATCAATACCACCTGATAACGGGATAAAGGTAGTTCCGTCTCCATCCCCATACACCATTTGACTGCCATTCCAGAAGGCGTTGTTGTAGTTTCGGCCATAGTGGACCGTCGATTTTAAGGCTCCTCCCTTATTATCATAGGAATTGCGGGCAAAGAAATTTTTATAGTAATCAAAGGTTTTGCCTGCATAATAGTGGGCATCAACCGCAGGACTCTCATAAGAACTATTTAACAGGTTGTCAACACTTGTCCAAAGTGTCCCTGGCGTACGGGAACGGTTGGACGCATCATATGTGATTACACCGTTTCCTCTTGTATTATCCTGCAGATAATAAGTTGAACTGGATAAAAGCATGTTTAAGGCCTTCGTATCTCCTAAAACACCAACTCCGCTGCCCGTTGTATTTGTACCTGTTACGCCTGGGCCGGTTTTTGCTTCATGAAGGTCATTGTATTTATTTAAAATTTCCCCAGTGGCCGCATCAATAAAATAATTATAGTTTCCTGGTTTTGGTTCTAGGAAATTTAAGTTTACTAGATATGCATAGTTAGCATCATTACCTTGTGTGAAAACAACCAGATCAGCAGATGGCTTTTTCTCGTATTCAGGAGAAAGCCCAAGATCTGCTTCCGCAATTTTTATTGCTTGATTGGCATTGACCTTTTTCTCCTTGTTCAGCCCTTTTTTCGTTTCCAAGTCTGGAGTGACTGTTCCGGAGAATACATTCAGAGTTCCGTCCTCCGCGACAAACGCTGCCTGTGCAGCGCCCCAAACAGGAACACCGTTGTACAATTGTTGGAGTCTCAGCGCCGTTCCGCCAAGCTTGTCTTTATTGCTGGAGGTGATTTTGAACGATTCCAATGCGGATTTGGAACCAAGTTTAAATTTGTCTTTGTTAGCGTTTACATAATCAAGAACAATAGCTTCTGCACTTTTACCTGAGGGGTTTGTAAGCTTGCCTGAAATAAACTCTGGGGATCCAACTAGCTCATTGTATTTGTAGTTGGACAGGACATTTTTCGGTGCGGCAAATGATGATGCTGGGGCAATGGCACTGGCAGCGAGACCGATTGACAATCCGAAAGCTAAAACCTTTTTCTTCACTAAAACTCCTCCTTGGAAAACATATTAATTTTTAAAACTATCATATTACCTCGATAGGTCGTGAATTCATTTTACTATCAAAAATAGCCATGAAAAAGAAAAGGTTTTCATTTTGATGTTGGGAAAAAATCAAAAAAGTAGAGAAAATTTTTAAAAAAAGACAGTGGCATTTCCAAAAATACTGTTATATAATTCTTTGTAAATACCAAAGTTGTTATATAACAATTTGAACGAAAGGGGAAAAAATGATGAACAAGGTAGATTCAATTGCACGGAGAATTCTTGGTTGGAAGTTAAATAGGTGGGATCGTTGGTACGATTATGAAAAGGGAATGTTCATCCATGACGCAGACTTTCAACCTGAGCACAACCTTGATCATGCGATGATGATTGTTGACAGATTAGAGAATTTAGGATTTACCTATACAAACAAAGGGCCATCAGAGGTTTGCTTCAATGATGTAACGGGAACTGGGGAAACATTGGCTCAGGCGATTACTAATGCAGCCTACTCGATCATCGAAAGAAGCACAGAAGCTGTCAGCAGCAGACTATGGTCAAAGCTTTGCTAAATTAACTCAAAAAAAATGGACCGTCTTCGATAGACGATCCATTTTATTATGGTCTAGGGAATTACAGATTAAGTCATTGATAACTTGTTACCTGGATAGACACGTCCAGCTCCAACGCTCTAGCGGCTAGTGACCTTCGCTCTCCGCCCTACGATAAGTCAAGCACGAATGCGCTTGCGCTCTTCGTGTTACCTTTATCTCAGGTTGGAGAGCTCCAGGCCATACGCCGCTGACCAGGGCGCTTGTGCTTTTGTTCTTACCGTGCATCTGCAGGCTTTAAGTTCTTCTTCTCAAGCCATGTTAAACCAATATATAATACTGCCATGGTCACTCCGGTCCCGATAACAAACCCGCCGCCATGAACAAGAACAGCGCCAATCCATAGGATACTTAGAATAAAGTGAGCCGAGCGAATCGGTTTTTTCTTCTTCCGGTCCAGTACATATCCGTATATAGCCAAACAAAGCAGCAATAAAAAGGCAGAAGCGCCCGTTAAATTGTCTGTTTTTGTGAATTCCTTAATTAAGTAGTATCCGCCATGGATGGCAACAAGGGCCAATGCCGCCCAGCCGGTATACGTATGAATGCTGTGAGCTTTCCGAGCACCTACTTTAACAATCGGAAACGGAGATTTCAATTTCTTTTTCAAAAGAAACCATGAAAAACTCAACGCCCCTGCCAAAATCGCGCCGTTCCCCATTAGCTTAAAAATTCCGCCTTCGTCCTCGCGCTCCCGGGGCTTGCCAGCCAATTTTTCCGGACCATCGTGGGGAGTTGTAATTTGATAATATAGAAATAATCCGATTAATATTAGGCAAATTAGAACAGTAATGATAATAGGAATATAAACCTTAATATTCTTTTGCATTTGGCCCTCCCTTTTAAATTTAGTATTTCCCTCATTCTAAAGGACCAATCTTAAATTTTTCTTAAAATCATCTTAATATTAAAAAAATAAGAGGGGAATCACATAGATTATCGACTTAAAGGTAGGAAAAGGTTTAAGATATAAAATAGAGTGTATTGAAATAAGAACGAGGTGTATGTTTTGAAAATTGCATTTATAGCACATGACCAAAAGAAAAACGACATAGTGAATTTTGCTGTGGCATATGAGCCGATCTTTTGCAAGCATGAATTATACTCGACTGGCACAACTGGCAGCAGAATCATGGAAAAAACCAACCTGAAAATTCACCGATTTAATTCGGGTCCTCTTGGGGGAGACCAGGAAATAGGTTCCCTAATCGCTAAGAACCAAATGGATATTGTGTTCTTCTTCCGTGACCCATTGACAGCGCAGCCGCATGAGCCTGACATTTCAGCATTAATCCGTTTGTGTGATGTGTACTCCATTCCGTTAGCCACCAACATGGGAACGGCGGAAATACTTATTCATGGTTTAGAACGAGGCGACATAGACTGGCGCAATATTGTCCATGAACAAAGAACTGAATAGAAGGAAAAAAGCATCATTCATAATCATCAATTATGTCTGATGCTTTTTTTATCATCATCTTAAGTATTCAAGTCGAGTAACAATTTCATTATCGTGGCAAAATATTTTTAAATAATCTGGAATAGTAGTAACATTAGCTATAGAAACACAAAGGAGTAATGTTGAATGGTAGAAAATATTTTAGCGACATATGCTTCGATGCTGGATTGGCATATGTGGGCAGAAGTATTAACTTCGCCAAAGGCATGGGGGCTGATTCTCTCATTGGCTGTACTGGAATGTATCTTATCGGCGGATAATGCGCTAGTGTTGTCGGCGTTCGTAAAACCTTTGCCGAAAAAACAGCAAAAGAAAGCATTAGTATACGGTCTTTGGGGAGCGTATTTATTCCGCTTTATTTTCATCGGTTTGGGAACTTTTTTGATAAAGCTTTGGTTTATTAAATTAATTGGTGCGTTGTATTTGCTTTGGCTTGCGGTTAAGTTCTTTATTGACAAATTTAAGAGCAGTGAGGATGGAGACGAGGAAAAAGCACGGGAGCCAAAAGGCTGGTTAATGAAAACTTTCGGAGTCTTCTGGGCGACTGTTATCAGCGTTGAGCTCATGGATTTGGCCTTTTCCGTTGATAGTATCCTTACCGCACTTGCGGTTTCCGATGAGGTTTGGGTGATCCTGCTTGGAGGGATGATTGGGATTCTAATGATGCGAGGGGTTGCGACATTCTTCATTTCGCTGATGAACAGAGTGCCGGAGCTTGAAACAACGGCTTATGTACTGATTACCTTTATTGCTGTAAAAATGGGATTGACATTGATTGATATTCATATTGCAAATGAAATCTTTATCGTTGTCCTTATCTTGGCGTTTGTGGTTACGTTTATAATCCATGGAATTCGTTCAAGAAGAGGAGAAAAAGTATCACATTAAATATTGGGTAAACCCAGTCTTTTGGACTGGGTGTTTTTTTGATTTAGTGAACCTAATCTAGGACCCCCATAAACGGCTTCAGGCTGAAATAGTCCAGCGCCTGATTGACATCGTGAACATTATAAATTTTTTTCTCCAAACAGAATTGAATAACTAAATCGAAAGTATCGCTGTCAGATAAAGAATAGCCGGCCGAACTTAACAGTTTGTCGGTTTCTTTTTTGTTTAATTCAAGGGCAAGCGCCAAGGCTACTACTGTATTTTTTCGTGGGCGGTATTCTGGATTCGAGCGGATTTTAGAAAAATGCCTGCGATCCAATCCGGCTTTTTTGTAGATTTCTGTGTCGGCAGTTCCTTTTTTATCTATCAATTTGAATAGAGTTTGGTTGAAGGTCGGCTGGCGCTTATTTTTAATAAAATCTTCTAACCCAATACTATGTTTTTCATTAGACTCCATCATTGAGTAAGTAAGGAAGTTTAAGTTTCTTTCAACATATTCCTGCAATTCAATTAATAGTTGTTTATTCAGCATATTTCTCTCTCCCTTGAAATGTCGCTTTCAAGGCGACCAATTTTCAAATGAAAATTTCTATTATTATTTTATAAACAATATGGAAAGGATGATAGAGATGAACACGAATTTGACTGAAATTATTTTCCTGCTTGACCGTAGCGGGTCAATGGCAGGACTTGAAAGTGACACAATTGGCGGATTTAACGGGTTTATTGAAAAACATAGGAAGCTAAAGGGTGACACGTTGGTTACAGCCGTGTTATTTGATGACCAATATGAAATACTTTGGAATGGAATTGAGGCAAAGAAGGCTAAACTTACGGATCAGGATTACTATGTAAGAGGTATGACAGCATTGTTGGATGCAGTGGGGAAAACAATTCTAGATGTAGGATATCGATTATCCAAAAAAGATGAGAATAAGCGGCCTGGCAAGGTGATATTTGTTATCACGACTGACGGAATGGAGAATGCAAGCTCTGAATTCACCTATGAAAAAGTGAAAGAGCTATTAAGACATCAGCAGGAGAAATACAATTGGGAGTTTATCTTTTTAGGAGCAAACATAGATGCTGCGAAGGAAGCGGATAGCTTAGGAATAGACGTTGAAAATGCCTTTAACTTTGAGGCATCTGAAAAAGGTGTTGAGGTTATGTATAATATGGTGTGTGAGCAAGTAATGGAGAGAAGGCTGCGCACAAGGAAACTTTAAAGCAGTAGTGTATTTGTTGTAAAATATATAGTATCTATTTTGCTCAGTCTATACGACTGAGTTTTTGTTTTGAGGTGAGTTATGCAAAAGGTAATTGTAATTGGTGCAGGAATACTCGGGGCATCCACTGCTTATCACCTTGCCAAATGGGGGGCAGAAGTTATCATAGTGGACCGGCAAGACCATGGGCAAGCCACTGACGCAGCTGCAGGGATTGTTTGCCCATGGTTGTCCCAACGACGTAATAAAGCTTGGTATCAGTTGGTTAAAGGCGGGGCGCGGTATTACCCAGAATTAATTACACAGTTAGAAGCAGATGGGGAAAAAGATACGGGTTATAAAGGAGTTGGGGCATTAAGTATTCATTCTGATACTAAAAAGTTAGAACAAATGGCGGAACGTGCGCGAGTCCGCCGGGAGGATGCTCCTGAAATAGGTGAGATTACTATCTTGTCTCCAACCGAAACGAATCGACTGTTTCCAGCTTTGTCCGAGGAATTTGGTGCAGTTTATGTTAGTGGCGGGGCACGTGTAAATGGCCGTGCTTTACGTAATGCACTTGTAAACGCTGCAGTAAAGCATGGGGCCCAAGTTATTAAAGGGGATGCCTCATTAATTAGTAACGATAATAAAGTCCAAGGGGTTAAAGTGTCTGAAAAATTATTTTTTGCTGATCAAGTTATCGTCACAGCAGGAGCATGGGCAAAAGAACTTTTGGGACCACTGGGAGTTGAATTTTTGGTAAGGCCACAAAAGGCGCAAATAATTCATTTACAGTTGTCAGACATGGATACTAACTCATGGCCGGTTGTCATGCCGCCATCTGACCAATATATACTCTCATTTGCAGATGGTCGTGTAGTAATAGGAGCTACACACGAAAATGATGCAGGATTTGATAATCGAGTAACGGCTGGAGGAGTCCAAGAAATCTTAAATAAAGCTTTAGCGATTGCACCAGGTCTTGCCGGTGGAACAATTTTGGAAACTAGGGTAGGTTTCAGGCCTTTTACACCAGGTTTTCTTCCCATAATAGGTGGATTGCCTAGTTTTGAAGGGATGTTAGTGGCAAATGGCCTAGGTTCTTCCGGGCTAACTAGCGGACCTTATCTAGGAGCTGAACTAGCTAAATTAGCACTTGATAAACAGACGGAGATTGATTTAATTAACTATAGTGTTGCTGGTGCATTAACGTAATGTTAAATAATACAAAGAGCTTTTCATGCGAAAAGCTCTTTTCTAGTCTAATAAAAAAATTATTTTTTTAAATAATATGTTGATATGGCAATATTGAAAACGCTGTCGGATAAATTGCATTATAATTTAGATGATTGACAAAATAAGAATAGATTTGTAGTATCTTAATATAACTTAATTATTTGTTAATTTAATTTTCTTATCCAGAGCGACCGAGGGACATGGCCCGATGACGTCCGGCAACCCCCGATTGGGAAGGTGCCAATTCCTGCAGAATGATTTCATTCTGAAAGATAAGCTACCGAGATGTTTATTTCGATGCTCCTTTCAGAATGAAAGGGGCTTTTTATTTGGGTATAAAGTCTAGTTTAGATATCGGAAAAATGAGGTAATCAGTATGATTGAAATAAAAAACCTTACTAAAGTTTACAAAACAAAAAAAGGTGAAGTAAAAGGTGTGGATAACGTTTCACTCACCGTAAAAGAAGGCGAAATCTTTGGCATTGTTGGCTATTCCGGTGCTGGAAAAAGCTCGCTGCTTCGTTGTATCAATCTTTTAGAGCGGCCAACCTCTGGCAGTATAACGGTCGATGGCACTGACCTGACATCCCTAAAAGGCGAGCAATTACGATCTTCACGTTTAAAAATAGGCATGATTTTTCAACACTTTTACCTAATCAGCCAAAAAACAGTCTATGAAAATATTTCTTTCTCTTTAAAGGCAGCGAACTACCCTAAAGACCAGGTAAAGCAGAGAGTAGAGGAACTACTCAAAATGGTTGGTCTTTCCGATAAGCGTGATGTCTATCCGTCACAGCTAAGTGGCGGTCAAAAACAGCGGGTCGGTATTGCAAGGGCTCTTGCAAATAATCCGAAGGTGCTTTTATGTGACGAAGCAACATCAGCACTTGACCCTACGACAACAAAGTCGATACTCAATCTGCTGAAAAAAATCAATAAAGAACTCAACATCACTATCGTTTTAATCACGCACGAGATGGATGTTGTTAAAGAAATCTGCAGCCGTATGGCGATTATGCAGGATGGAAAAGTCATAGAAGATGGTTCAGTATACGATATTTTTGCTAATCCACAGGCAGCACTCACCAAAGAATTTATTGAGAGTGTCGTAACCCTTGAAATCCCAGAAGTAATTTTAAATGGCTGTGAAGGGCCAATCGTTAAGGTTACTTTTAGAGGGAAGGTTGCTGGAGAAGGAGTCATTTCTGATACCCTTCAACAATTTAACCTTAAGGGTAATTTCCTACATGGATCTATTGAATATATTCAAGAATTACCGCTTGGCATATTTATTATGGAGCTAAAAGGACAAAAACAAGAAATCGAAAAAGCCCTTCAATACATTGAAAACCGGGCCGCACAAGTGGAGGTGTTACGCAATGGGCTTTGATTTTGCACATCTAATGGAGCTTATTCCGGATATCAATAAAGCATTTTTTCAAACCATCTATATGATTGCTATCTCGTTGGTTGTTTCAACAGTTATCGGACTTCCTGTTGGGATCCTGCTTTACATAACCGACAAAGGATTATTTCTAGAAAATCGTATGGTCCAAAATATCTTGGGTTTTGTCGTCAACATGGTCCGGTCGATTCCTTTCATTATATTGTTGGTGGCATTGCTCCCACTAACGAACTTACTTGTCAGCACAACCATCGGTCCAACTGCAGCTAGTGTTTCATTATCAGTAGCGGCAATTCCTTTTTTCGCAAGAATCGTAGAAAATGCTCTAAGAGAAATCGATAAAGGCGTAATCGAAGCGGCCATTGCTGCTGGGGCAACACCTTGGATGATTATCAAAGATGTCCTATTACTTGAAGCAAGATCCGGAATCATCTCAGGTGTAACCTTAACATTAATAAGTTTAGTAGGATTTTCCGCCATGGCCGGAACAGTCGGCGGCGGCGGTATTGGAGACTTGGCGATTCGCTTCGGTTATTACCGGTACGACAATACCATCATGATTTCAACAGTTTTAATCTTAATTATTTTAGTTCAGGTCATTCAGCTTCTTGGCGATTACATCGCCAAAGTTGTAGATAAAAGATAAACAGGAAAAGGGGAAAATTACAATGAAAAAATGGTTAACAAGCATTATATTACTATGCGTAGTATTCGCGTTGGCAGCTTGCGGAAACTCCGAAGAAAAAGCAGCTAGCGGCAAGGAAAAAGCAGCAGAATCAAAAGATATTAAAATAGGCGCGACCGCCGGCCCATATAGCGACATGGTAACAAAAGCGATTAAACCAGGCTTAGAAAAAAAGGGCTACAAGGTTGAGCTTGTTGAATTTAGTGACTACATCCAGCCAAACAAAGCATTAAACAATGGCGATATCGATGCAAACCTTTTCCAGCACACGATTTACCTTCAAAATTTCGCGAAAGAAAACAACATGGATTTAACAGCACTTATTTCTGTGCCAACAGCACCAATGGGAATTTATTCGAACAAATTCAAATCGATTGACGATGTAAAAGACGGTGCTACTGTTACACTTCCTAACGACCCGACTAACGCTGCTCGTGCCTTAAACACTCTTCGTGATGCAGGTTTGATCACGATTAAAAAGGATGCCGATCCGCTAAAAGTGTCTGAGAAGGACATCGACGAAAACAATAAGAACTTGAAGTTCCAACCAATCGAAGCAGGCCAGCTTCCACGCTCTGTTGAGAGTGCAGATTTAGCTGCAGTACCTGGAAACTTTGCACTTGCTGCAAAAATGAATCTGTTAGATGCTTTAACTCTAGAAGACATGGCAGACAATTACCGTAATATTGTAGCAGTAAAAACTTCCAACAAAGATTCACAGTTATCAAAAGATATTAAAGCTGTTGTCGAATCTGCAGATTTTGAAAAAGTGATTGATGACCAATTCAAGGGTTTTGGAAAACCATCTTGGATGAAAAAATAATTTTTGAAGTAGAGGATATGGATTTAACTCCATATCCTTTTTTATGTTGGATATACAATAACCTAATGGGAATCCTATGAAAAAAAGGAGGATTTCAGATGGGTTTTTTTAATGGAAAAGAAGAAAAGGAAAATATCGAAACAGTCTTAAAAAACTCCCTAGAAATTGAAGAAGATTTAATGCGTACATATTTAGTTACTGCTGAGCGAATTCATGACGATGACGAATTAAAGGAACGCCTTGAAAACTTTGCGGAAGGAAATGCGAAAAGAACGAAACAGCTAATAGATGAACTAAAGGAAGAACACGAATAAACTAGAAGCTTTGATTATCCCCCATCTTAACAGATGGGGGATTTTTCCTTTAAATATTAATTGATTTAGAAGAGAAAACGTTTTAATATAATGTGTGGGAATAATACAGAAAATTCCTTATTTTTTGTGTCCTTTTTCGCTTTTAGGTGGAAAATTGACAGTAAAATCATTTTAAGGAGGGTCCTATCCTTCAGAGGAGTTAGTATGTCTATTGACATTGAAATTATTTTATATCAAGTGCTGATCGTTCTCTTTCCGATTTTTGTCTATCATTTATTTTTTTACGAGAAGACGAGTGACCGTCGAAAACCTCTTTCAAAACTAACCTTCATTCTGATACTCATCTTAGTTCTGGCAATGTCTTTTCCAGTACAGTTTTCCGAAGGGTACATTTATGATTTTCGCCTCATACCTTTTATTATCTCATTTGTATATGGGGGAACTATACCAGGTTTAATAACTGGGGCTGTTTTGCTGACTTACCGGTTTATAATCGGTGGTGACGGCTTTTATGTCGTTTTCATCAGCTATTTGATCACCTGCATAGTCCTTATTTTTATGGGCGAAAAAATCCAGCGCTTTCAAAAGAAGAGAAATCTTATATTTGTCAGTATTGTTTTTTGGGCGAACACGCTCATGATTATGCTTACACTTTTCACACATAACCAAAATAATCAACTTTATTTTATGTTTGTCTTCTATTTCATTACCTGGATTTGCTTAATGATGGTTGTATTTGTCATCGAAAACGTCAATCAGCAAATCGAAATTCGCGAAAGACTTCAGAAGGATGAAAAATTAAACGTCGTCAGCCAGCTAGCCGCTTCGGTAGCTCATGAAGTTCGGAATCCGCTCACATCTGTCCGCGGATTTTTACAACTAATGACCGATGATGATAATCTGAAACAGGCTCAAAGATCGTATATTAAGATTGCCCTTAGTGAATTGGACCATGCTCAATCAATCATTAATGACTATCTCTCATTAGCTAAACCAAATACTGAAGAGTTATCTACAATCAATATTTCTGATGAAGTGATGAAAACAGTTGCCCTTATGACCTCTTACTCTAATATTCAAAATATAACAATTCAGCCAAGCATCCAAGATTCACTATATATAAGAGGTAACAAGAGCGAAATAAAGCAGGTTTTAGTCAATATTATCAAGAATGGCATTGAAGCAATGAATACCGGTGGGAATCTTACAATTAAAGCGTATGAAAAGGATAGTGTTATTTCTATTGAAGTGATTGATAGTGGAAAGGGCATGACAAAAGCCCAGTTGAAAAAGTTGGGAACGCCTTTTTATACAACCAAGGAGAAGGGTACGGGCGTTGGTCTGACGATTTCATATCAAATTGTCCAAGCAATGAAGGGAAGAATTTTTGTAGAAAGTAAAATAGATAAGGGGACCATCTTCACAATCCAATTTCCCAGCGTTTAAAAAAATATTGCAGGTAAGGAGTCTTTCTTTATAAGGAGGGCTCTTCTTTTTAGATAATTTTCCCAATATTAGGGGAATTTGTTCTCAGTCAGTGATGCCATTGAGGATGAGATATAAATATTTTAAATTCTTAAAAAATTTCTTATGATCCATGAATTAAACTATATATCCAAAAATGTGAAATATTATTTAAGTTAGGATGTGCAAATTCTGAGTTATGCTTTATTGTTAAATTAAGGAAACATAAAAGGGATGAGTTTCTATGGAGAATGTAAATCTCATCGCTGTTTTACTGAGGATTTTGGGATGGGGAATGACCGGTTATTTCGCCTATCGAATTTATAAAAAACAGACTATTAAAATAACTGTATGGAAAGTGATTGTCATTTTATTCGTTGGTGTTTTTTCTTTTTCCTTCGATTGGAGGATGTCTGAAACGACCATTAAGCTTGCCATTTTGCCATTAGGAGTTTGGTTCTTGTTCTGGTTAAGAGGCAGGACAGAACAGTGGCAGATTTATCGGCACTTTGCTTGGCTTGGCTTTTTTGCCAATTATATTTTTCTAGTGACAACCTTAGTTTATATGCCGCTATATCATGTTGTTTATCCGGAAAACCAGGCAGACGTCTATATTTCAAACATCGAGAGAGCCTCTATTATTAGTACCTTCCCTACTGCACAAAACCTCACCCTGGATAAAAAATCATTGCAAGAACAGCTCCCAAAAATGATGGAAGAATCCATCCACAGCACGGAATGGTTCCATGAGTCAGAGGAAGAGATCGATAAAAAAAGTGAACGATTCCCTTATCAGCTTATTGGTTCCATACCCAAGTTTGGTAGTGGCCTTAATGTTATTGTTTACGTTGAAAACGAAGGAAAAGGGTTATTGATTTCGACACCGGAAAAGCAGCATTATTTTCGCTCGGAAGAATCGATATTAAAGGGCGGACAATGACATGAGAAAAAAGATGATGATTTTCGGAATAGTAATTCTGCTCTTGTCCTCGGTAACAGTATATTGGTTTTATTATTCCAACCCGGATAGATTTTTAACGAATCAGCAATTGGTTGAGAAAATTAATCATGTTTTTCCCGAAGTGGCAGCTGACACCATTCAAGATATAATCCACGTGGATGAACATCATAAAGTTATCCCGTTTGTAACAAAGGATAACCGTTATGGATTAAGCTATTGGGCATGGAAAAATCATCAATGGAAGGCTGTATATATTGATAATGCCGGTGAACCCAAGGTTTGGAGAGTTAACCCAAAGAATTCTTCAATCTACACGATTGTCTGGAACATCCACCCGGATGATGCCGTCAGCTATATGAAGTTTTATTTAAAGAAAGACAGGAATTATCTAATAAGGGATGGGATAGAGACCTATCATCCGGGCATCCAGCTAGAAGCAACGGCGTCCCTTAACGGTAAATCCTATGGTGTTCTAAGAATTCCGGATGAATGGAGCTCCGTTATCGATTCTTTTGATGAAATAAACAAGGCAAAGCAGCTGAATTTCTTTCAAAATGTATTTCCTGCAAGAGACGTGTTTTTTGGATGGACGCCCTATAAAAGCTCTGGGGAAGAAGCGGCCATCAAGGCCACTACGAACGGAAATTCCTTTCATAGTGGAGACGAAATGATTGATTTTATCATGTACGTAAACAAATCAGAACTTCAGTCTGAATAAATTTTTAAAAAGGCGTCCCGAGTCAATTGGGCTCTTTTTAGAGGAAAAGATGTAAAATGAAACTAGATATAATCGATGAGGGGGCTGGTTTGACATGTTTGCGGCAGGGCAAAGGGATATGCAACGGATGGATCAGTATACGATGGAAAGGATTGGTTTACCGGGTGTGGTCCTAATGGAAAATGCCGGTGCAAGGGTAGTTGAGGAAATTATCGCGGACTTACCTTGCCCTAATCCACGGGTCATCGTTCTTGCAGGCGGCGGGAATAATGGCGGCGACGGTTTTGTCATTGCCCGCAGGCTGATTGATGCAGGAGTCAAGGCGTTGTTGTGTCTGCTCGTCAATCCTGACCGTTTAAAGGGAGATGCAAAAATCCACTTTGATGTGTATATGAATCGCGGGCTGCCTGTCTTTAACCTTCAAGAACATTCACTTAAGGGTTTGAAAAATGAATTGAACACTTCGGATGTGATTGTTGATGCCATTTTGGGGACTGGGGTAAATGGCCCTGTCAGGGAACCCATCAGCAAGGTGATTTCACTGGTCAATGAATTTTCCGGAAAGAAATTGGTCTTGTCTGTTGATATCCCTTCAGGTGTCAGCAGTGATACCGGGAAGGCAGCAGGAGAAGCGATAAGGGCTGATAAGACGATAACATTTGTTTTTCCGAAAAAAGGCTTCTTTTTACATGACGGACCAAAATATATCGGTGACTGGAAGGCGGTTGATATTTCTGTACCGCCCTCGGCCGCGGCCGAATTAGGACTGGACATGCCAAGGGTGATAACAGGGCCTTTTGTGCGGGAGGTGCTGCCAAAACGGCCAAGGCACGGTCATAAAGGGACTTTCGGTCATGCTTTGATAGTCGGAGGATCACGCCCATATGTTGGCGCTCCGATCTTCTCAGCGAAGGCAGCCTTACATTCCGGTGCAGGTCTGGTAACGCTGGCAGTTCCGGAAGGGATTTATCCGATGGCGGCGGCGCAAAACCCGGAATCATTATTTATGCCTTTATCTGATGAGCATGGTCATTTTGCGGCCAGGGCGGTTCATGAAATTATTCCGCAGCTTCAGCAGTTTGACTGTATAGCAGTTGGTCCTGGGATGGGGCGGTTTCCTGGAGGGGAGGAGTGGCTTAAATCGTTGATTGGGTCCTTGAGCGATCAGCCTTTGATTATTGATGCGGATGGACTTTATTTCATTCGCGACTTGATGGACTTGGTTCACCAGTATAATGGGCCTATCATTTTCACTCCGCATCCGGGTGAAATGGCAAGGTTAGTCCATAAGACCGTTAAAGAGGTGGAGGAAAATCGCATCGAAATCGCCCGGGAATATGCGAAGTCAAACAATGTGTACTTACTGTTAAAAGGACACCGGTCAATTATGGCAGCACCGGATGGACAGGTCAATATAAATCCACTCGGTCATGATGCCCTTGGAAAAGGAGGCAGCGGGGACGTTCTTACTGGTCTGATTGCTTCATTTCTTGCCCAGGGTGCCGAACCCTTACACGCCATGATAGCCGCAAGTTACCTTCATGCAAGGGCCGGACAAGAAAAAGCAAAAGTTCTCTCTCATTACGGAGTCATGCCCTTGGACATCATAGAAGGAATAAAAGAGCAGTTAAAATAACCAGTCTTTCTTCCTAGAAAGGCTTTTTATTTTTGGATATTAATACTTTTTTACTATATAAAATGGAAAAGAATGCATAATTCTTAGTATTTACCTTGGAAATTTTTCTAGTAAACTAATATTTAGGGAGTGGGAATATTCAAACTATTTAAATAAACCCTTATGTACCTTTTGTTAGAAAGGAGTTTATAAAAGATGAACACCGAAGAAAAGGTTTACGCCGAGAGTGGAATGACAAATCATTTAAGCCAGCTGGCTTCGATTGGCCAAATCGCTGCAGGAATTGCCCATGAAGTGCGAAATCCATTAACAGCGGTCAAAGGGTTTTTACAGCTTTTGCAGCAGGATCAAAAAAATGAATACCTAGAAATTGCTCATTCCGAACTTGATAACGCCCTGAAAACTTTAAATAATCTCCTTCAGGTTTCTAAGCCTGATCTGGAGGACGAAGAATTCCAAACTATTTATTTGTCAGTCGAATTGGAATCCATCATTAACTTATTCCAGGACAAGATGTATGAGATTACCATCCAAACTGATTTTCAAAATACTGGTGCTGCTATTTATGGTAGGAAAAATCAGTTTAAAAAGGCTTTCTTTAATTTAATTAAAAATGCAATTGAAGCGATTGACGGGGAAGGCGCCATTACTCTGACACATTACACAAAGAATAATGAAGTCATTGTGACGATTCAAGATACAGGAGTTGGTATCCCCGAGGAGAAGCTTTCGCTATTAGGCACGCCCTTTTTTACGACCAAGGATCAGGGGACAGGGATGGGACTTGCTCAGGTGTTCTCGGTCATTTATCAACATGGCGGCATGATTTTGGTTGACAGCAAGAAAAATCAAGGAACCTCTTTTACGATAAGGCTTCCGCAGCAGCAGCAAAAAACACAACGGGGTGTGAGAAAATTGGATGTTATGTTTGACGATAAATATTCAATAAAGGAATACTTTTTGGGAAATCAAAAATTATTTGAGGACCGTTTGCTGGCTGAGGCGACGACTGTAAGTGACAAAATTGATGATATACATAATGTTGGAATTAATTTACTTAACAATGCCCATAAGTTAGTACTATATGTCGTTGAAGGTAGGGAACATGAACTAATCTCATTTGCCAAGCAGGAGGGCATGGCTTGGGCGATGCATTCCTTGACCCTTGCGTTTAAGTTGGAATGGATTCAGGCAATCCGCCGAACACTGTGGGATTTTCTCTATAACTTTGATGCCTTAAATAAATTGGAGACTGATAGGATCACATTTTTTTCAATGGAAAAAAGTATTAATGAATTAATTGATCAGTTCCTGACACACTTTTTTATCACGTACACAAAATATAAGGATGAGTTGCTGGAGAACCAAAGAAAGCTTGTCGAAAACCTGTCTGTTCCGATTATTCCAATTAATAAAGAGATTTGCATTTTGCCCTTAATTGGAACACTTGATGATCTGCGTATTTCAACGATTCAGAATAAAGTGCTGGCTGAAATTGAATATCGGCAAATTCAAACTTTAATTATTGACCTTTCAGGTGTGGCATCGATGGAAAAAGAAGCCGCCCGGAACTTTGTCCAAATCATCCAAGGCTTTTCGATGATGGGCTGTAAAACGATCCTCACCGGGATGCGGGCGGAAATTGTCAAAAGTCTTATTACCTCGGGAGTTGATATTAGTCATAAGGTAGAGTTTAAAGGAACACTGCAATTAGCCTTGAACGATATTGTTTTTCACAAGGATTTGCAAGAGGTATAGAGTTTTCTAAAAAGTACTCGCGGGAGTACTTTTTTAGTTTCTATTAAATGTGCGGAATTTGTAAAAAGTTTTCCATCTATAAACTAGCTTTCATGTTATCTTAAAGGTAAGTGATGAATCTATAGGTAGGAGGTTTTTAACATGGGAGCGCGTTTAATAGAACCAAACACTGGTCCAGTTATCCAAAAGGAAAAAGAAATCGTCAAGCAAATGATTGAGATTTATTGCCGCCATAAGCATAAACATCCCAATGGTTTGTGCAATGAATGTCAGGAGTTGAAAAACTACTGTATGTTGAGGCTCTCCTTCTGCCGTTTTGGTGAGGAGAAATCATCCTGCTCCCATTGTAAAGTTCACTGTTATAAACCAGCCTACCGACAAAAAATCAAAGCCGTCATGCGCTACTCCGGCCCGTGGATGCTATTGTATCATCCGATTTATGGCGTTAAACATTTATTTAATAAAAGATAAAAAAGGTGTCTGCCGATTGACTATACGGCAGACACCTTTGCTTTTTATAAAAATTATCGAATGCCCTTCATGTACCCTTGAATCTTAGGTGCAAGCATTAACAGGATAATACCTAATACTAATGAAGCACCGCCGACTGTGCCAAAGTAGGCCATTTCGGTTGCTGGTGTGTAGAATTTTACGATTTGTGCGTTGATCGCCTGAGCAGCAGCACTTGATAAGAACCACAAGCTCATTGTTTGGGCTGAGAACGCAGCAGGCGCCAGCTTAGTTGTAGCTGATAATCCAACTGGTGATAAGCACAATTCACCAAGTACGCAGATTAAATAGCTAAGCACCAACCATAATGGGTTTACCAAAGAATCTGTTCCGCCAAAGTAAGCAGGAAGCAAGATCACGATAAATGATAAACCAGAGAACAATAATGCTAATGAAAACTTCTGTGGAATATTCGGTTCTTTTTTTCCGAGCTTCACCCAAAGCCATGCAAAAACAGGCGCTAATATAATAACGAATAATGGATTTAAGGATTGGAACCATGCAGGAGAAATATGAATTCCTGCAAAATCAAGCTGGGTACGTTTGTCCGCATAGTTTGCTAAAATCGTTGAACCCTGTTCTTGAATCGCCCAGAACATAACAGACGCGATAAATAACGGAATATAAGCGATTAATCGAGAGCGTTCCACCGATGTTGTTTTTTTGCTTCGGTACATGACAATGAAGTACATAGTAGGAATTAAGATACCCAAAATACCAATTAGGTTAACAAATGTTTCAAATGTTAAATAGCCATTAGGAATCGCAATGGCGCAAATTACGGCAATCACGACAATGCCTAATCCAATATAAGTAAAGACTTTTTTCCTTTCAGCAGGTGACAGCGGGTTTGCAACTGTAGTACCGGCTAATCCAAGGTTTTTCTTCTTTGTTAAAACAAACATTACTAACCCTACGAACATACCAATCGCTGCGATACCAAATCCTAAATGGAAGCTGACACCCATTAGGGACCCAACGATTAATGGTGAAATAAATCCCCCAAGGTTAATCCCCATATAGAAAATACTGAAACCTGCATCACGGCGATTGTCGTTCTCTGCATACATATCACCAACCACGGTGGAAACGTTAGGCTTAAGCAGCCCTGTACCAAGAACAATCAATACCATGGAAACAAAGAATAACGTAATATTTCCCGGAATGGCTAGCGCAATATGACCAAACATGATTAAAATACCGCCATAGAACACTGCTTTTGATGTACCGAAAATCCGGTCAGCCAGCCAGCCGCCAATGATTCCGGACATGTAAACTAACGATCCGTAAATGGACATGATAGATAATGCCAGAGTTTGGTCCATTCCAAGGCCGCCCTTGGAAACTTCATAGTACATATAGTATACGAGAATTGCTCTCATTCCATAATAAGAAAAACGTTCCCAAAACTCTGTAAAGAACAGTGTAAATAAGCCTTTAGGGTGACCGAAAAAGCCCTTCTGAGGTACACTGTCCACAATTTTCTGTTTATTTATGTTTGACATAAATCTACCTCCTTTTGTTATTCTATAATACTTTTAAAGTTGTGAATGGTCAAAATCTTTTTTCTGGAATTAGATTTACAAAACGGTTAAAAACCTTGATTTTATTATGTTTTCAGAAAATGTTCACGCGAAAAGAAAGTTTTTTTAAAATAATAATTATTTTCGGATAAGTTTGTATTTTGGTATCTTTTGGATGATTTATCCATAATAAAAAGCCCTCGAGATCTCTAGGGCTTTGTTAGTAATTTTAGAATTGTCTCATCCATGAGAGTGTGATCCTGTGCAGTAAGCAGAGCATCAGGAATTAGGGCGTATCTGCCATGATTACCTGTTAAATAGCTATAAATAATTTGTGCTTCGTCAAGGTCTTCTTTGTGGACATTAAGGGGTGTTTCATCCCTGACACCTTTGAAAAAGTTCAAGATATTCGCCCTTACCGTTATAACGACATCCGTTCCTTCAAGCGAAAACTTCTCTGAAAATAACACCGTGTTGCCTTTGATTAAAAAAAGTTTAAAGGTGCGGTCATCCAAAAATTCGATCGTGACGATATTTTGATTGGCCTCCGCAAAATCAACGACACCCTCTTTATAATGAAGAAAACTGATTGCCTCCAAATATCCTTTATACTTTGCGGCCAGTTCAAAATCCAATTGCCCCGCAGCAGCAGCCATTTTTTCCTCCATTTCCGCAAGCGGACTTAAGTCATCTCCCTTGATCAAGGCGATGATGCGGGTTAATATCGAATCATATTTTTCTCTCGGGACTTTTCCTGTACACAAGCCGATGCAGAGGCCAAGAGAATGATTCAAACATGGAGAACCTCCTGTGGAACGGTTGCTGCAGCTAATTTTAAAAAATTCCTTGATCCCCTGTACCGCTTTTTCTACTGCAAACTTACTGATAAAGGGTCCGAAATAAAGATTTCCGTCATTTTCAATGCAAACATTCGTTACTTCAAGCGTAGGATGAAGCTCGTCCATTCTCATGACGATATAGGAATAGTTCTGCGGGTTTTTCATTTTCCTGTTGAAAAAAGGTTTGATATCTTTTATTAACTGGCATTCCAGGAGAAAGGCTTCAAACTCCGTGTCTGTCAGGATGTAGTCAAAATCCTTTAATGTAGCAACAAGTTTTATCGTTTTTTTAGAATGGGCCTTGGAATGCTGGAAATAGGAACGAACTCGATTCTTTAAATTTTTGGCTTTTCCCACATATATGATTTGGCCAGCAGAATCCTTCATCAAATAAACCCCGGGAGTAATGGGGAGATTTTTTACCTTTTCTTTTAAATCCATGTTTTTTTCCTTCCCAAACATATTGTTCCTATAATTTTATCATAGGGAATATATCGTGGATTCTGTCTAATATTTCCTGTAAATAAAAAACCAGATTGCATTAACAATCTGGTAAACTTAATCATGGACTTTGTTTGTATAAAGCGATTAATAGGATTAACATGACGATGTCTAAGCGTGCGTTAAAAGCAGATTGCAAAAGCCCCGTGTTAAGTGTTGGCAGCTTCGTTAATAAAATAGCTGCTATCATAATTGCGATTAAGGGTATGACGGCATTTTTTACAGCTTTGCCCGCCAGAATTAAAGCACCGCAGCCAATTTCTAGAAGAATGACAAGCTTCAACATGAGCTGAGGATATGGCAGCCTCAGGCTCAAAAAATAGTTGGCTAAATCAGTGTTAAGTAGTTTCATTAAACCTGAGATGATAAACACGTATGCGACCGAATAGCGCAGTAGATTCATAGTTGAAAATGAAGTATGCATGTTTGTCCGCCTCCTTTGTAATACATATGCAATAATGGGGACAAACAATGACAGATAGTTTCTCTGGAATGAACAAACAGCAGGCCTGGTGCCTGCTGTTTGTTCATATCCCTATTAATTAATCCACGATTAAAACAACTGGAGGCTTATTCAGAAATTGCATCATATTGGCCACGTCTGCAGTGACTTCACGGCCCTCAGGGGTTGCTAATGACTGAGCTAGAATGGCTGAGTTTTCAAAATGAAGTTCTGCAAGAAGATATTGGTTATCGCTTGTGTTTTGCTTTTGCAAAACGCGGTGAACTTCCGCACCTGTGATATTAGGCAGTTTTTCTGCTAAAGGAATATGAACATTGAAATAATAGTTTTCGAAACCTTCTTGATCCTTCGGTTGATCATAAATAACAACTAATTTAGCCATCTTTGCTTTCCCCTTTCAACCTCTAAAATAGTACAATCACCCTCTCATTATAAAGGGAAAAAGAACCAATTATTATTAAAACTACTCGACAATTTGTGCAAAGAAATTTTAAAAATAAAGGCATATTAGTGATTGACATTGACGTTGCGTAAAGGTGTATCGTTGTTGGTGAGGAGGTGAGAGGAATGGAATATACGGTGCAAAAGCTTGCGAGTTTGGCAGGGATTAGCACCCGGACGCTAAGGTATTATGATGAAATAGGGATTCTTAAGCCGGCAAGAATCAATTCATCAGGTTACCGAATTTACGGGCAGGCAGAAGTGGATCGGCTCCAGCAAATTCTGTTTTACCGGGAGTTAGGTGTTAGTCTCGACCAAATCAAGGAGATTGTAACGGACCCTTCCTTCGATGGTGCCGCAGCACTCATGGAACATCGCCAAAAGCTCCTCGAAAAGCGGGAACAATTAGACTTGTTAATCGCGAATGTTGAAAAGACAATCGCGATGACAGAAGGGAGATTCAAGATGTCTAATAAAGAAAAATTCGAAGGCTTCAAGAAGAAAATGATAGATGAAAATGAGAAAAAATATGGCAAGGAAGTCCGCGCTAAGTACGGCGATGATGTGGTCAATCAATCGAATGCCAAGGTCATGAATATGAGCGAGGAGCAGTATCAAGAGGTAACCGCGTTAGCTGAAGAAATTAAAACCATCTTAGCGGCGGCTATGAAAACTGGCAACCCTGCAGGAGAGTTGGCACAGAAAGCAGCAGACCTCCATAAGCGATGGCTCACCTATTACTGGAAGGATTACAGTAAAGAAGCCCACGCAGGACTGGCGCAAATGTACGTCGACGATGAAAGATTCAAAGCCTACTACGACAAAGACCAACCTGGCACAGCCGAATTTCTAAGAGACGCGATCGAAATCTATACTGGTATAAAAAAATAACTAACCATTTAGGTCAGGCCGAAACTGCGTAACATATTAAAGCGCAAGGGTCTGGCCTCTTTACATTAATGACTTAAATTGCCTTATTTGTCGCTTATTTCCACTTTAACGCTTTAAAGTAGTATCCCTTATTTTCCCTCATTTTAAAATTTTTCCCCAAAATGACATTTTTAGATAGCACTTACAGGGTGACTTATGTCATAATAATTTTAAAATTTATTATATTATAATATTTCAGAACGTTATTTATTTGAAAATAATAGTCTAGTCAGGCAGGTGTTTAGTATGGATCAAAATTCCATTCTTCGAATAAACGATTTAAAAGTTTCCTTCCAATCCGGAAAAAAGCTCTTACCTGCAGTGGATGGGATTAGTTTTGAACTTAAGGAAGGCGAAATCCTAGGAATTGTAGGGGAATCCGGCAGCGGTAAAAGTGTTACCTCCTTAGCAACTATGGGCTTGATTCCATCACCGCCGGGGAAAATTGAAAAGGGCGAAATTATTTTTAATGGAACTGATTTAACGAACTTAACAGAAAAAGAGTGGCGGAAAATACGCGGCAACCAAATCTCGATGATTTTTCAGGAGCCGATGACATCCTTGAACCCGCTGTTTACCATCGGGAATCAGTTGACGGAAGCCATTCGATTACATACGGACCTCTCTAAGGCAGAGACAAGAGTCCGGAGCATTGAATTACTTAAGCTAGTTGGAATACCGAGAGCGGAAGGGATTTTAAAAGAACATCCGCATCAATTATCAGGCGGCATGCGGCAGCGGGTGATGATCGCCATGGCGATGGCCTGCAACCCAAGAGTCCTGATTGCGGATGAGCCGACAACGGCACTCGACGTCACCATCCAAGCGCAAATCCTTGCCTTAATGAAGGATTTAAATGAAAAAACGAAAACATCCATCATCCTTATTACTCATGATTTGGGCGTAGTCGCAGAAATATGTGAACGTGTCGTCGTCATGTATGCCGGACAAATCGTTGAGCAGGGCGATGTCAGAAGAATTCTAAAAGACCCGCAGCATCCTTACACAAAAGGATTATTGAAATCGGTTCCAGACTTGAGAGGTAAGAAAGAACGACTCTACAGCATTCCAGGAACGGTTCCGGTACCAGGTACTGTTCACAATGGCTGCCGCTTCGCCGCCAGATGTGCGGAAGCGTTTGACCAGTGCCATACCGATTCCCCACAATTATTTAAATCGGAAAAAGACGGACATGAAGTGCGCTGTTTCCTACATACATTGAAAGAGGAGAGTGACAAACATGTCGGAGTTACTTCTTGAGGTTAATGGTTTAAAAAAGTACTTTCCAATCACCGGTGGACTTTTTGGAAAAAAACAAGGGGAAGTAAAGGCCGTTGACGATGTTTCTTTTTATGTGAAAAAAGGTGAAACTTTAGGCATCGTAGGCGAATCCGGCTGTGGTAAATCAACGACCGGCCGCTTGCTTATGCGCTTAATTGAAGCTAGTGATGGGAAAATTGTTTTTGAAGATAAAGAGATTACGAGTATGTCGAACTCGGAATTAAGGAAGGTTCGTCGCGATATCCAGATGGTTTTCCAGGACCCATATGCATCATTGAACCCTCGGCATTCGGTAGAGCAAATTCTCGAAGAGCCTTTAATTGTGCACGGAATTGGAACAAAAACGGAACGCCAAAAACGTGTTAAAGAAATGCTTGAGGTAGTAGGCTTGAGCAGCTATCATGCGAAACGCTATCCGCATCAATTCAGCGGCGGGCAGCGCCAGCGGATTGGCATCGCCAGAGCATTGATGACAAAGCCAAAGCTAATCATTGCCGACGAACCTGTATCCGCACTCGATGTTTCGATTCAAGCACAGGTGCTTAACCTGATGAAAGACATCCAAAAAGAGTTTCAGTTAACCTACATATTTATCGCTCATGACCTAGGAGTGGTTCGCCATATCAGCGACCGCGTTGGCGTGATGTATTTGGGAAGATTGATAGAGTTAGCTGATAGTGAGGAACTCTATGAAAATCCAAAGCATCCCTATACGAAAGCACTGCTGTCCGCAGTCCCGATTCCGGACCCGGATGTCAAAAAGAAGACTATTTTAATAGAAGGCGAACTGCCAAGTCCGGCAAATCCTCCTTCAGGCTGTGCCTTCCACACAAGATGCGGGGAGTGCATGGATATTTGTAAAACTACTAGACCAACAGAACACAACCTTAATGGTCATTTTGTTGCCTGTCATTTGTATAACAAGTAGTAGGCGGCATTGATGATAAATAAAAAAGCTTTAGGGGGTAAAAAAACACTTATGAGCAAAAAGTCAATTAAATTGCTGTTGATTTTCTTATTGGCCCTTAGCATGTTCTTAGCAGGCTGCGGCGGCAAAACGACCAAAGAAACTGGCGGCAAGAAAGAGCCTGCTACTAGCGGCGGTTCAGCAAAGGATACGCTAGTCTATGGTCGTGGCGGTGACTCCACATCATTAGACCCAATCACCACAACTGAAGGGGAAGCCTTTAAAGTAACTGAGAACATTTTTGAAACACTATTAGAGTATGGCGAGCAGGATACAACCCTGCACCCTGGTCTTGCTAAAGAATGGAAGGTTTCTGATGACGGTTTAACCTACACATTCAAACTGCAAGAAGGCGTAAAATTCCATGATGGAACAGACTTCAATGCAGACGCTGTAGTCTTCAACTTTGACCGCTGGATGAACGGGAACGAAGATAAATTCCCGTATTATACCATGTTTGGCGGTTACAAGGCTGATGAAGGCCACGTTATTAAAGAAGTAAAAGCAGTTGACCCATACACAGTAGAGTTTGTATTAAAAAGGCCACAGGCTCCTTTCTTAAAGAACCTGGCAATGTCTCCATTTGGTATCGCGAGCCCAACAGCTGTGAAAAAATTTGGCGACGACTTTAGAAAAAATCCGGTTGGAACAGGTCCATTCAAATTCGTAGAGTGGAAGCAAAACGATACAATTACACTTGAAAAGAATCCTGACTACTGGCAAAAAGGTCTTCCTAAGTTAAACAAAGTGGTCTTCCGTGTTATTCCGGAAAACACTGCACGTCTAAACGCTCTTGCTAATGGCGAAATCGATGTAATGGACGGTCTGAACAACTCAGACGAAGCTACTGTTAAAGGAAATGACAAGCTTCAAGTGATCGAGCGTCCATCTATGAACGTTGGTTACCTTGGATTAACAACTACTCGTAAGCCATTTGATAACAAGTTAGTACGTCAAGCAATCAACCACGCAGTTAATAAGAAAGATATTATCAAAGCATTCTACGGCGGAAAGGCTCTTGCAGCGAAGAACCCAATGCCTCCGTCCATTGAAGGCTACAACGATAGCATCAAGGATTATGATTACGATTTAGAAAAGGCAAAAGCATTATTAAAAGAAGCAGGCTATGAAAAAGGCTTTGAAATCGACCTATGGGCAATGCCTGTAGCACGTCCTTACATGCCTGAAGCACAAAAGGTTGCAGAGGTTATTCAAGCGGACTTAGCGAAAATTAATGTAAAAGCTAAGATTCAATCTGTTGACTGGGCTACTTATTTACAGAAAGCAACAAAAGGCGAGTTTGACATGTTCATGCTTGGCTGGACTGGTGACAATGGTGATCCAGATAACTTCTTATACACATTGCTTGATAAAGACAGCATTGGCAGCAACAACTACTCTCAATACAGCAATGACGAACTTCATGATGTATTGATTGCTGCACAGACTGAAACAGAACAAGCTAAGCGTAACGAGCTTTACAAGAAAGCTCAGGAAATCATTCATGATGATGCTCCATGGGTTCCGCTTGTTCACTCTACACCGCTGTTAGCAGCAGCCAAAGATGTGGCAGATTATTTACCACATCCAACTGGATCTGAAGCATTAACAAAAGTGTACTTTAAATAATCCATCTTGAATGGGGGAGGAGTTTTTTTCCTCCCCTTTTATCAACAAACGGTACGGTTTTATTTTTTGAAAAAAAGAGGTGAAACAAATGTTTACTTACACAGTTCGCCGAATTCTTTCCTTAATCCCAGTTTTATTTGGAATGACGCTGGTAGTATTTGCGATTATCCATGCGATTCCGGGGAATCCTGCCCAGGTGATCCTTGGACAAAGGGCTACCGCCGAAGCGATTGCAACGTTAACAAGGGAATTAGGGTTGGACAGGCCTTGGTACATACAATATTTTGATTATATTGGTCAGCTTTTTCAAGGCGATTTAGGAACCTCTTTGAGGACTAGAGGTCCAATAAACGTGGAAATTTGGCCATATCTAGCAGCAACATTTGAACTCACACTGGTTGCGATGATTATCGCCGTGATTGTAGGCGTAAACGCGGGAATCATCAGCGCCTGGTTCTCTAAATCATGGTTTGATTATGTTGCAATGGTTCTTGCCCTGGTAGGCGTATCGATGCCAATTTTCTGGCTCGGTCTAATGGAGCAATGGGCTTTTTCGATTGAGTTAGGGTGGCTGCCTACAACTGGCCGGGAGAATGTCAGAGATCCCATTTCGGCGATTACGAATCTTTATTTAATCGATACCTTGCTGCAGGGTAGATTCGATCAATTTTGGGTCGTTGTTCAACATCTAATTCTGCCAAGCCTTGCGCTGGCGACAATTCCAATGGCAATCATTGCCCGGATGACTCGCGCCACCATGCTTGAGGTCATGCGCTCGGATTACGTTCGTACAGCACGTGCGAAAGGCTTAAGGATGTTCTGGGTAGTTTACAAACATTCTTTGAAAAATGCCATTATACCTGTTTTAACGGTTATCGGTCTACAAACAGGCCTTCTCTTAGGTGGTGCGATACTAACAGAAACAATCTTTGGCTGGCCGGGAATCGGAAGATACCTATATGACGCGATTGCGTATCGTGATTATCCCGTTATCCAGTCAGGAATTTTGCTGATTGCTGCGATTTTCGTATTGATTAACTTAATCGTGGATTTATTGTATGTCTTTGTTGATCCGCGGATTAAATATAATAAGTAGGGGGGAGTTAATGTGGCTGAACTTGCTAAAAATGCAGCAGATATCCTAGTGATACCCGCTGAAGAAAAGCTGACACCTCCATGGAAGGAAGCACTAAAATCTTTCTATAAAAATAAACTTGCCGTTGTTGGCTTGGGAATCGTGCTATTTTTTATTGTTATCGCGATTATTGCTCCTTTGGTAGCGCCATACGGGTTCAAAGAACAAGTTTTAGCAGACCGGATGCAGGCCCCATCGAGCAAGCATTGGTTTGGCACGGATGACTTTGGCCGGGACATCTTTTCAAGGATTTTATATGGTGCGCGAATTTCTTTATGGGTTGGATTCTTTTCCGTACTAGGATCTGTCGTAGTTGGAACTCTACTTGGCATCGTCGCCGGTTATTATGGCCGCTGGGTGGACGCTATCATTTCAAGGGTTTTTGATGTCATGCTGGCGTTTCCTAGTATTCTATTAGCGATTGCAGTAGTATCTATTTTAGGACCGTCTTTACGCAATGCTCTAATCGCGATTGCTGTAATCAACATCCCAAACTTTGGCCGACTTGTTCGCTCGAAGGTGTTAAGCGTCAAGCAGGAGGAATATATCATGGCTGCCCGAGCCATTGGGATGAAGGATTCCCGGATTCTCTTGAGGCATATTTTACCGAACAGTATTTCCCCGGTCATTGTCCAAGCAACATTGGCGATTGCAACTGCGATTATCGAAGCGGCAGCACTTGGTTTCTTGGGATTAGGCGCCCAGCCGCCAGAGCCTGAATGGGGGAAAATGCTGGCTGACTCTAAGAACTATATAACCCAAGCACCGTGGACACTGTTCTTTCCAGGTGTGGCTATTATGTTGACTGTATTAGGCTTTAACCTGATGGGGGACGGACTGCGCGATGTGCTTGATCCGAAGATGAAACAATAATGTGAGAGGCTCCTAGAGGGGTCTCTTTTCTATATGGGTGCTATTTGATGAGTTTGCAGAATATTTAAGTTTCTTGTGGTGTTTTGGTAAAATATCTTTCATAATAGGATGAAGGACAAATTCGATAAAGAACGTGAAGGAAATGTCCTTCATAAGTATAGACTCTTAAAAAGGTATTATGTTAAGGAGAGATTTAGATTGAAGTACCTAGCAGTACCGGCTTTAATAATCATTCTAGCTCTTTTTACTTTTGCCTTAGGCGGTAGTTTCGTAGTGGCTATGCCTTTTCTATCGGTAATTTCTATATCAATCATGCTAATATTGTGTTTTCTAGTAGTTCATTTTATAAAAAGAGATGAAAAGAGGCTGCTAATATATTGGCTGCTAATTTCAACAATACCAGGATTAATGGTTATAATAGCTTTGAAGTTTTATGGTGCAGATTCCTTTTTATCATGGGACTTAATGTTATGGGATCTCATCATCCCAATGGCAGTTTCGGCCTCACAGTGGCTGTTTATCATGATAAAAAATCGTTTGTAAGATAAATGCAAAACATCTATGATAGGAGCTGAAAATTTTGACGGCACACCAAAACGCAGAAGATAAAAACATTATTTTTATCGGATTTATGGGAGCGGGCAAAACAACCGTTGGTAAACTTCTTGCAGAAAAACTACATCGACAATTTATCGATACGGATGAATTAATTGAAGAGGAATTCAAAATGCCCCCATCGCAAATATTTAAAGTATATGGAGAAAAGGTTTTTAGAGAAAAGGAAAAAAGCCTAATTACTAGCTTAAATGAAGAAAAAAACTTGGTTCTCTCGCTAGGCGGCGGAGCATTTCTTCAAGAGGAAATCCGTGCGGTCTGTTTATCCAAGGCTACAGTCATTTTACTTGATATTTCTTTTGATTGCTGGAAGGAACGATTAGATCTAATCATTGACAGCCGCCCAGTCCTACATGGAAAAACAATCGAAGAAATGGAACAACTTTATAATAATAGAAGAGAAATTTATTCTAACCACCATATAAAAATAAGTACTGATTATAAGATTCCCGAGCAAATTGCGGACGAAATTTTAGAGAAGGTGCAGTTTAATGAAGAAAACAATTAAAGTTAAAGGGATAACGTTAGGTGAAGGTACCCCAAAAATATGCGTACCGATGGTAGGGAGAACTACATCTCAATTAATAGAAGAGGCTAGACTTCATAAGACACTTGACCTGGATCTTGTAGAATGGAGGGTTGATCATTTCGAACAGGTAGATGACCTCATGCAAGTAAAAGAGGCACTAGCCAATATTCGTAGTGTTTTAACCGACATACCCTTAATCTTTACTTTCCGAAGCACTAAGGAAGGCGGAGAAAAAGAAATTAGCAATGACCATTACATTGAATTAAATAAGGAAATTTTGCAAACTGGTCAGGTTGATTTTATAGATGTGGAGTTATTTAATGAAGAAAAGGATGTTAAAACCCTAATTAACTTTGCTCATTCACACGATGTTTTCGTGATTGTTTCCAACCATGATTTTGAAAAAACACCGCCGAAAGAAGAAATTGTATCACGCTTACGCAGTGCCCAGGACCTTGGAGGCGACATCCCCAAAATTGCTGTAATGCCTAAAACAAATGAAGATGTACTAGCTCTATTAGATGCAACGAATATAATGTATGAAAAATATGCAGACAGACCGATAATTACTATTTCAATGGGACAAAAAGGGGCAATCAGCCGTGTAGCAGGATTTGGATCCGCACTGACGTTTGGCGCGGCGAAGGTGGGTTCTGCACCTGGACAAATTGCGGTTAATGAATTAAGAAGTATGTTAAACCTGTTGAATCAATAATAAGAATACATAGTAATCTGGCCCTTTATGGGCTTTTTTTTATGATTTATTGCATAAATAGTTGTATATTTATTTAAAAATTATTGAAAGCGTTTACACAAATTTATACCTGAAAATAGAATTAAATCTGAAAAATATGTGATTTTTTCATTGAATAATTATATATGTGAATGTATAATAATTCATTATAAACGAAATCGGGAGTGAAGACATAATGAAGGCTGCTATTATAGGCGGTACGGGTTACGGATCAATTGAACTAATTAGGCTTATCAATAAGCATCCTTATTTGGAGGTTGGTACTGTCGTTTCAAACTCCCAGGCAGGAAATAAATTTAGTGATACTTACCCGCATATCTCGGAAATAATTGAGCAACCACTAGAAAAATTTGAACCAAATCAATTAGCCGATAAAAATGATGTAGTATTTCTGGCAACACCATCTGGGGTAAGTAGCAGGATGGTCCCAGAATTAATCGATAAAGGGATTAAATGTATAGATTTATCTGGAGATTTCAGGTTAAGGTCGGTTGAAGAATACGAAACCTGGTATAAACATTCCCCCGCGGATGAGGGGTATTTAAAGAAAGCGGTCTATGGGCTAAGCGAGATTTATCCGGAAAAAATTAAAACCGCAAATTTAATTGCCAATCCAGGCTGCTATCCAACAGCAACAACACTGGGGCTAATACCAATCCTTAAAACAAACCTAGGAGACTATGATTCTATAATAATTGACGCAAAGTCAGGTGTAAGTGGAGCAGGACGGGGGCTTTCTCTCACCAACCATTACGCAGAAATCAATGAAAACCTAAAGGCTTACAAACTTGGAGCACATCAACATATACCGGAAATTGAGCAGGTCCTCACAGACGAGGCCGGTAACCCGATAACGGTATCTTTTACAACACATTTAGTACCGATGACTAGAGGAATTATGTGTTCTATTTATATAAAACTAAAAGAAAAGGTTACTACAGAAGATGTTCATCAAATATATGATGAATTTTATAAAAATAAACCATTTGTAAGAGTAAGGCCAATAGGGAAGGTGCCTTCTACAAAGGAAGTATGGGGAAGCAACTATTGTGATATCGGCTTACATGTTGACCCTCGGACCAATCGACTTACAGTCATCTCTGTAATCGATAACTTGGTAAAAGGTGCGGCAGGGCAGGCAATCCAAAATGCAAATATAATGAACGGCTGGGATGAGCAAGCAGGTCTCCAAGATATCCCGATGTATCCATAATAAATTGATAGTTAAATAGTTTGATTGAATATGAACAAGGGAACCATAAAGGGGGAAATTACATTGACACAAGCAACATCAACCAACGAAATCGTTGTTTTAGAAAATGCAGGAATAACATTACCACAGGGATACAAAGCAGGCGGAATGCACTGCGGAGTGAAAAGAAAAAGACTTGATTTGGCATATATTGTGTCAGAAGTTCCCGCTGATGTGGCTGGTGTTTACACAACTAATTTATTCCAAGCAGCTCCACTATTAGTAACACAAGAAAGCATCGCAAAAGAAAATAAGACCCAGGCAATCATTGTCAATTCCGGTAACGCCAACGCCTGTACAGGGGAGCAGGGTATTCAAGACGCTTACCAGATGCAAAAAGAGTTTGCAAGTCAATTAAATATTCAAGAGCACCTAGTCTCCGTCACTTCAACAGGAGTGATTGGCGAATTAATGCCAATGGATAAGATAACGACAGGAATTAGCCAAATCCTTCAACCGGAGTTTGAAGCAGAGGAGAACTTCCTACAAGCCATCCTAACTACTGACACTTGCGCAAAGCACATAGCCGTTCAGTTCACAATTGACGGCAAAACAGTCAGTATCGGTGGAGCGGCGAAAGGCTCCGGTATGATCCATCCAAATATGGCAACCATGCTTGGCTTTGTCACAACCGATGCAAACATTGCACATGAAGACCTTTTATCAGCACTTAGAGAAGTTACCAACCAAACTTTCAATATGATTACAGTTGATGGCGATACAAGTACGAATGACATGGTTTTAGTCATGGCAAATGGATTAGCTGAAAATGACCAGCTTACCAAAGAGCATCCTGATTGGGATGTATTCGTTAACGGATTAAAAGTTGTCAGTGAAACCCTTGCTAAAAAAATTGCCCGTGACGGTGAAGGGGCAACAAAACTTGTCGAGGTTCAGGTAAATGGTGCTTTAACGGCTGAAGATGCGAGAGCGGTTGGAAAATCGATTATTTCTTCCAACCTCGTAAAAACGGCCATCTACGGAACAGATGCCAACTGGGGCAGAATCGTGACAGCGATTGGGTACAGCGGTGTCCCTGTTGAACCAAACTTAGTAAAGGTGTCATTAGGCTCCATCCCTGTATTTGAAAATGGGCTGCCTTGTCCGTTTGACGAAGTAGAAGCAAAGAGTTACCTAGAACAAGAAACTGTACAAATTTTTGTAGAGTTAAATCAAGGAAATAGCAGTGCAACCGCCTGGGGATGCGACCTTACCTACGATTACGTAAAAATCAACGCATCCTATCGCACTTAAGGAGGCTTTTTGAAAAATGAAATACCTAGTCATTAAGTGTGGCGGAAGTGTGTTAGAAAATCTGCCAAGGTCATTTTATGAAGACATAGTAAAGATGCAAGAATCAGGCGAATGGACTCCAGTTATTGTCCATGGCGGCGGCCCATTAATCAATCAATTATTAAAAAGTTTAAATATAGAAACTAAATTTGTGAACGGACTTCGAGTGACCAACCATGATGTCCTCGATATCGTTGAAATGGTATTAAGCGGCATGGTCAATAAGCAGGTTGTTAGAAACATCGCAGAAGTCGGCGGCACTGCCTTTGGGGTCAGCGGCGTAGATGGAAGCTTGTTAAAAGCTGAACCGACAGCAGACGCCCAAACCCTTGGATTCGTGGGGGAAGTTGTTGATGTAAATAAAAATGTTATTGAGGGAATCGTCAGCCAAGGCTACATCCCAGTCATTTCCCCAATCGGAATTGATGCAAACGGCCAGCGCTACAACATCAATGGTGATATCGCGGCGTCTGCCATCGCCAAGGCGCTCCAGGCTAACCTCTGCTTTATCAGCGACATCCCAGGAATCCTGGTCGAAGAAGAAGGAGCCAAGAAGAAGCTTGATAAAGTTTCTAAAGCGATTATTGAAGAATTGATCGAAAACAAAACTATTTACGGCGGCATGATTCCAAAAGTAAAAGCGGCCATCGATGGCCTTGTCCATAACATTAGTGAAGTGGCCATCATCAACGGTTTTGAAAAAAGCAGCTTACTAGATTACGTGAACGGAAAAAATATAGGAACAAAAATTGTTTTAGAAGAGGAGATAGCGTAATGACAGCCAATAATACCGTCTCTCACATTTCACCGGTAATGCCAACCTACGGACGCTTCCCTGTCACTCTCGAAAAAGGCAAAGGAAGCTACGTCTGGGACGACAAAGGCACAAAATATTTAGATTTCACCTCCGGTATCGCAACCTGCAACCTGGGCCATGTACCGGATGCTATAAAAGAAAAACTTGAAGAACAGCTGCAAAACCTTTGGCACTGTTCAAATCTATATAATATCCCAAACCAAGAAAAATTAGCAGGCCTCCTTGCAGCCAACAGCTGCGGCGATCAAGTCTTTTTCTGCAACAGCGGGGCGGAAGCAAACGAAGCAGCGATTAAACTTGCAAGAAGATATGCAAACAAAGTAAAAGGCAGCGGCTTATCCACAGTCGTGACCTTCAAGCAATCCTTCCACGGCCGAACATTAGCAACCCTAACGGCAACCGGCCAGGAGAAAATTCAAAACGGCTTTGCACCATTGATGCCTGGTTTCAGCTATCTGCCATACAACGACATGGAGGCACTCAATGTCTTGGTGGAGCTAAAACCGGCGGCAGTTCTTCTCGAACTTGTCCAAGGTGAGGGCGGCGTCATTCCAGCATTCCCAGAATGGGTGCAAAAGCTTGACCAGATTTGTAAGGAGAACGGAATTCTCTTAATGGTTGACGAAATCCAAACCGGCATCGGCCGTACAGGAACCCTTTTTGCATACCAACAATACAACATCGAACCGGATGTCATCAGCGTTGCTAAAGGTCTTGGCTCTGGATTTCCAATTGGCGCCATTATTGCCAAGGAAGAAGCGGCAAAAGGCTTTGAACCAGGCAGCCACGGCAGCACATTCGGCGGCAACCCGCTGGCAACAGCAGCAGGGTTGGCAACCGTTACACATATACTTGAAAACAACATACTTACCAACGCGAACGAAATGGCAGAGTATCTCGACCAACAGCTTGAGAACCTGTCTGCAAAATACACTTTTATCAAAGAACTCCGTGGCACAGGACTTTTAAAAGGCTTAGTCGTCGACAATGATGCATCAGCCATTGTCAAGAAAGCCATCGAACAAAACCTGTTAATTTTAACAGCAGGTCCTAATGTCATCAGAATTTTACCACCGTTAACTGTTACAAAAGACGAAATTGACGAATTTATAATAAAACTGGAAAAGGCGTTCCAAAGTTTAGAGAAAGGCGAGTGAGGTAGGTTGGAACATGGATATCTTACTTTGGAAACGGGAGAAGTATTTGAAGGTGTGCTAATCGGCGCAAATAACGAATCTCTCGGGGAAGTAGTTTTTAATACAAGCATGACCGGCTATCAGGAAATTATCACTGACCCGTCCTACGCTGGACAAATCATTACATTTTGCTATCCGATTATCGGAAACTATGGAATCAACGCCTTGGATGATGAAAGCATTTCACCGGCACTTGCTGGGGTTGTCATCGGCGACTTATGTGAAACACCGAGCCATTATCAATCCTTTCAAAAGTTTTCTGAAAAACTAAAACAGGCCGGTGTTCCCGGAATCGTAAACGTCGATACAAGACTACTAGTTAAAACAATCCGCAGCCGCGGAACCGTTAAGGGTTATATCAGCAAAAAGATTGAAGAAAGCTTCCCGTTAGAAGAAAAAACGCCATTATGGGTAGACCAAGTATCCACGAAAAAGGTGCAATTTTTCAAAAATAACGGCCCGCATGTGGTCTTAATGGATTTCGGTTATAAAAAATCGATCCTTACCGCTCTGTTAGCAGAAAATTGCGCGGTAACGGTTGTTCCTTACAACACGCCGTTTGAAAAAATAAAATCTTTAGAACCGGATGGTGTGCTCATCAGCAACGGACCTGGGGACCCGATGTCACTGCAAAAATGGTTCCCGGAAATCAAGAAAATCAGCCAGAACTATCCGACACTTGGTATTTGCTTGGGACACCAGCTTATTGCCCTTGCTTACGGTGCTAAAACAGAAAAGCTTGCCTACGGTCATCGCGGCGGCAACCATCCGGTTAAAGAATTAATGACCGGCAAAGTAAAAATCACCGCCCAGAACCATGGCTACGTAGTCGTTGATAACAGCATCGACGAAAAGGTATTCAACGTCACCTACCGAAATGTGAATGACAAGTCCATTGAAGGATTAACACATAAAAACTATCAAATTCAAACCGTGCAATTTCATCCGGAAGCGCACCCGGGACCAAGCGACACCACTTATATTTTAACAGAATTCGTAAGCAAGATTGCTTCAGTGGGAGAGACACGTTATGCCATTAAATAAGAACCTGAAAAAAGTACTAGTCATCGGATCAGGCCCGATTGTCATCGGGCAGGCTGCAGAATTTGATTATGCAGGAACGCAGGCGTGTATCGCCCTGAAGGAAGAGGGACTTGAGGTTGTCCTCATCAATAACAACCCGGCGACCATCATGACAGATGAGGCAGTTGCCGATAAGGTATATATTGAACCGCTAAATGTGGAAACGATTGAAAAAATCATTCAAAAAGAAAAACCGGACGGGGTCATCGGTACCCTTGGCGGGCAAACAGGCTTGAACTTAACTGTTGAATTATTTGAGCAAAAAATTCTTGAAAAATATAATGTGGAGCTGCTGGGAACCTCGGTTGCCTCCATTAAAAACGGCGAGGATCGCGAGAAGTTCCGGAATTTGATGCTGCAAATCGGCGAACCGATTCCGGAATCGGCGATCATTCACACATACGACGAAGGCCTTGCATTCGTTAACGAAATCGGCTATCCAGTTATTATTCGCCCTGCCTATACGCTAGGCGGAGATGGCGGAGGTTTTGCCTATAACGAAGAGGACCTTGAGATCGTTTTGAAAAAAGGTTTGGCAGCCAGCCCGATTCATCAAGTATTAGTGGAAAAGAGCATCAAGGGCTGGAAGGAAATTGAATATGAGGTCATGCGGGATGCCAATGATACGTGCATCATCGTTTGTAACATGGAAAACATGGACCCGGTCGGTGTTCATACCGGCGACTCAATTGTCGTTGCTCCATCGCAAACATTAACAGATGTTCAGTATCAAATGCTCCGTGACGTTTCGATAAAAGTTATCAGAGAATTAGAGATTATCGGGGGCTGCAACATTCAGTTCGCACTCCATCCGGAATCCAACGAATATTACATCATCGAAGTAAACCCAAGGGTCAGCCGTTCTTCGGCACTTGCCTCCAAAGCTACGGGTTATCCGATTGCAAGGATGGCGGCAAAGTGCGCAATCGGTTATCACTTGGATGAGATTGTGAATCCGATAACAGGCAATACCTTCGCATCTTTTGAACCGGCGATTGATTATATTGTGGTAAAACTGCCGCGCTTCCCGTTTGACAAGTTCCCTGAAGCTGACCGGACGCTAGGAACGCAGATGAAAGCAACGGGAGAAGTCATGGCGATTGACCGGACCTTCGAGGGAGCTTTAAACAAGGCAATCCGTTCGATGGAAATGAATGTATACGGTCTTTGCAAAGAAGCAAATCAATCTTTAGAAGATATTGCCCTGGTACAGCTTTTGGAAACGGCCAATGATCAGCGGTTATTCATTATTGCTGAAGCGTTCAGAAGAGGGCTGACGCTTGAACAAGTGCAACAGTTGACTCAGATTGACCCGTGGTTTTTACACAAAATTAGCTCTATGGTGGCCATGGAAAAGGAATTGGCTAGTTACCAATGGAGCGAAGTGCCTGACACACTCCTGAAGAAAGCCAAGCGCACCAATGTTGGTGATAAGTTATTGTCGCAAATTTATGGTGTTCCTGAAAAAGAAATTAGAAGCAAACGTAAAGCACTAAACCTGAAACCAGGCTATAAGATGGTTGATACCTGCTCCGCAGAATTTGATGCGGTAACGCCATATTATTACTCTACTTGGCAGGGCTTTGACGAGGTTGAAGCTAAAGACTTGCCGAAAATCCTTGTCATCGGTTCAGGGCCAATCCGAATCGGCCAGGGAATCGAATTCGATTATTGCTCTGTACACGCCGCAAAGGCCATTAAGAAAAAAGGCTATCAGGCGGTTGTCATCAATAATAACCCGGAAACAGTCAGCACGGATTACTCAGTTGCCGACAGCCTTTACTTTGAACCTCTTGCTGCCGAGGATGTTCTGCATGTGATTGAAAAAGAACAGATTGAAGGCGTCCTAATTCAGTTCGGCGGGCAGACGGCTATTAATCTTGCCCATGAGTTAGAAGCAGAGGGCGTCAAAATTTTAGGAACTTCTGTAAAACATGTCGACCAACTCGAAGACCGAAAAGAATTTTATCAGCTCTTAGAGGAACTAGATATTCCGCATATCGAAGGGAAAACAGCTGAAAGTGCTCAGGAATTGCTCGATGCGGCAACAATCCTTGGTTACCCGGTACTCGTAAGACCATCTTACGTAATCGGTGGACAGTCCATGTTTACCATTTTTTCAGAAGAAGAATTAATCAGTTACATTCAGCAGCTCGAAAAAAATTCTAACGAAAAAATGTGGCCATTATTAGTAGATAAATATATGCCAGGATTAGAGTGTGAAATTGATGTTATCAGTGACGGTAACGATATTGTCGTTCCTGGAATCTTTGAACATATTGAAAAAGCAGGGGTTCACTCCGGTGATAGTATCTCCGTATTCCCGCCGATTTCGTTAACAGCAGAAACGAAAGAGACGTTAATCGAGTACGGTGCCAGAATTGCCAAGGTTACCTCAATCATCGGCATGATGAATATCCAATTCGTTGTCTATGAAAATATCGTCTATTGTTTAGAAGTGAATCCTCGTTCGTCAAGAACGGTGCCGATAATCAGCAAGGTAACTGGCGTTCCAATGATTGAATGGGCAGTACGAGTTCAATTAGGCGAGACTCTTAAGGATGTAAGTCAAACAACAGGTTTGCTTCCTGAACCGGCATACTATTCCGTAAAAGCACCAATTTTTTCATCAAGCAAGTTAAAGGGTGTTGACCATGTGCTTGGTCCGGAAATGAAGTCAACTGGTGAGGTACTTGGTATGGGCGGAACTTTCCAGGAGGCCCTCAATAAGGCGCTTCCTTCCATAGGAGGAACTGCCGAAGAAGATTACCTGTTATGCTCCATTTCTGACCGTGAGAAAGCGGGAAGCCTGCCAATTTTAAAAGAGCTTGCAGGAAAATGGAAGCTTGCCGCAACAGAAGGCACTGCAGCCTTTTTAGCAGCGAATGGCATCATTGTAGAGACTGTTGTGAAAAACGACCAGGATGTGAATGACCTGTTCAAAAAGCAACCCATGAAAGCTGTAATCAATATGCCAAATCAAGGACGGAACAAACAGAAATTTGGCTTTTATATCCGCGAGCAGGCGATCCGCTATAAGGTGCCGGTGTACACCCACCTTGATACGGTGAAAGCAATCCTCGACTTGCAAAAAACAGTAGCAGCAGATTTTACAGTTCATACTGTAAGCGAGTTTTATCAATTGGAAAAGGAAGGTGCGGTTCATGTTAGAAGCCGTTAAATTAAATTCAAATAAATTACAGCTGAAGGGGAAGGATTTCCTTCAGCTGGCTGATTATACAACAGAAGAAATTCTTTATATGCTAGAAGTGGCCCAGGAATTAAAGGCCCAGCAAAAGCAAGGAAAGCCGCATCCGCATTTGGGCGGGAAGGTCCTGGGAATGATTTTTGAAAAATCATCCACACGTACAAGAGTATCCTTTGAAGTAGGAATGCTGCAGCTAGGCGGCCATGCGATTTTCTTAAGTTCAAGAGACATTCAGATTGGCCGCGGGGAGAGCATTTCTGACACAGCCAAGGTCTTATCACGCTATGTTGACGGCATTATGATTCGTACATTTGCACACGAGACGGTTGAAGAATTAGCAGAGCATGCTACCGTTCCGGTTATTAACGGTTTAACTGATCTGCAGCACCCAACCCAGGTCCTGGCCGATTTATTAACCATTTTAGAGAATAAAGGGAAATTAGCGGGTTTAAAGCTTGCCTATGTAGGCGACGGAAATAACAATATGGCTCATTCATTAATGGAAGGTGCTGCAAAAGTAGGCATGGATATCAGCATCGCGAGCCCGTCAGGATATTTGCCAAATGGGGAAATTACCGAAAGAGCCATCAAGTTTGGTCAACAAACAGGAAGTACCGTTACGATTACAAACAACCCACAGGAAGCAGTTAAGGATGCAGATGTAATCGTAACAGATGTTTGGACCAGCATGGGTCAGGAAGAAGAAACGGCAAAACGCCTTGAGGCATTCCAAAGCTATCAAGTGAATGCAGAACTATGCAAACTGGCAAAAGATGACTATCTTTTCTTACATTGTCTGCCTGCCCACCGCGGTGAAGAGGTAACGGCAGAAATTATCGATGGCTCTCATTCCGTTGTTTTTGATGAAGCAGAGAACCGTCTTCATGCACAAAAAGCAATTTTAAAACTTTTACTAGGCTAATAGGTAATAATAAATTTTTTCCAAAATTTATTATTCCCAAACAAATAAGGGCAACTACGCCTCTGTCTTCGCCCTAAGGGGCTTGCCAATCGGCGAATTTTCTTTAAGAAATAGACTTTCTTTTTTTGAGATTTGATGTATAATAATACCATTGAATGAATTTAAATACACAGTAATGTAAGGAGCGTTTAAAATGGCTAAGGAAAAAATCGTATTGGCCTATTCAGGCGGTTTAGATACATCCGTTTCGGTTAAATGGATCCAAGAAAAATATGGCTATGATGTTATCGCGCTAGGACTTGATGTCGGCGAAGGAAAAGACTTAGAAGCTATTAAAAATAAGGCATTGAACGTTGGGGCTATCAAAGCCATCATGGTAGATGCCAAAGAAATGCTAGCAAAGGATTATATTATTCCTGCATTAAAGTCTAACTGCTTATACGAAGGCAAATATCCTTTATCCTCTGCTCTATCAAGACCGTTAATTTCTAAATTATTGGTTGATGTGGCAGAGCAGGAAGGAGCAGCAGCGGTTGCCCATGGTTGTACTGGTAAAGGAAACGATCAAGTCCGCTTTGAGGTTTCCGTACAGGCATTAAATCCAAGTCTAAAGGTTGTCGCACCAGTTCGTGAATGGGGTATGACCCGTGACGAAGAAATCGCCTATGCACAGGAGAATGGGATTCCGATTCCAGTGGATTTAGACAATCCATTCTCGATTGACGCCAACATCTGGGGCCGTGCCTGCGAAGCAGGAGTTCTCGAGGATCCATGGGCAGAAGCACCTGAAGCAGCATACGATTGGACCAACCCAATTGAATTAGCTCCAGATCAGGCTGAATATATTGAAATCGAATTTGAACAAGGTGTTCCTGTAGCCCTTAATGGTGAAACTTTACCGCTTGTTCAAATGATTGAAACGTTAAATGCCCTTGGCGGCAAACATGGTGTCGGCCGTATCGACCACATCGAAAATAGATTAGTAGGGATTAAATCCCGTGAAGTATACGAAAACCCAGCTGCACTGATTTTAATCAATGCTCACAAAGAATTGGAGTTCTTGACATTACCACGTGAAGTAACTCAATTCAAAACACAGGTAGACCAGCAAATGGCAAAAATCATTTACGAAGGTCTTTGGTATTCACCATTGAAAGCTGCGCTTGATGCGTTTATCGACGAAACTCAAAAGGTTGTTTCCGGAACAATCCGCGTGAAGCTTCATAAAGGTAACCATACGGTTGTCGGCCGTAAGTCCGTTCATAGCCTTTACAATGAAGAGCTTGCTACTTATACAAAAGGCGATGCCTTTGATCATAATGCAGCGGTTGGTTTCATTAAGCTTTGGGGTCTGCCAACAAAGGTATATTCTGAGGTTAATAAAAAAGAAGAATCTGTTGTGAAACAATAATCTTATTTGAAAAATAAATTTGGAGTGCCCTCGAAGCTGTTTCGGGGGCAATCTTCTTACATTTAGGAGGAGCAAGTGATGTCTAAGCTATGGGGCGGACGTTTTACAAAGGAAACCAACAAATTAGTGGAAGAGTTTACAGCATCGATTTCCTTTGACCAAAAGCTGGCTAAGGAAGATATTGCAGGAAGCCTTGCTCATGTGCAAATGCTTGGTGAATGTGGCATTATCCCAGTGGAGGATGCGGAAAAAATTAAAAACGGCCTTCTGCTGATTAAGGAAAAAGTAGACCGCGGCGAGGTCGAATTTTTAGTTGAAGATGAAGACATTCATATGAATATTGAAAGACAGCTAATTGAAGAGATTGGACCTGTTGGCGGGAAACTCCACACAGGCCGCAGCCGGAACGACCAAGTGGCGACGGATATGCATCTTTATTTAAGAACAAAGACAACTGAGTTGATCACGTTGGTTGAAGAGGTTCAGCAGGCGATTATCGGACAAGCGAAGGAGCATGTGGAAACGCTGATTCCGGGCTACACCCATTTGCAACGCGCGCAGCCTGTCTCATTCGCCCATCATTTAATGGCTTATTTCTGGATGTTCGAGCGGGATAAGGAGAGACTGATGGATTCGTTGAAACGCGTGAACTGGCTGCCACTTGGTTCGGGAGCGTTGGCAGGAACAACATTCCCGATTAACCGTGAGATTGTTGCCGAGCAACTAGGCTTTGAGACCATCTATCCAAATAGTATGGATGCCGTCAGCGACCGCGACTTTATCCTAGAATTCCTGTCGATTGGCTCAATCATAATGACACATATTTCTCGTCTTTCAGAGGAATTGGTTATTTGGTCAAGCCAGGAATTTCAGTTTGTCGAGCTCGATGATTCGTTCTGTACAGGATCCAGCATCATGCCACAGAAAAAGAATCCTGACGTACCAGAGCTTCTGCGCGGAAAAACAGGACGCACGTATGGCAATCTGATTGGCTTGCTGACTGTGTTGAAAGGACTGCCGCTAGCTTATAACAAAGATCTTCAGGAAGACAAGGAAGGCATGTTTGATACGGTGGTTACCCTAGAAGGCTCATTGAAGCTTTTGGCACCAATGATTGAAACAATGACCGTTCGCAAGGATGTCATGCGAAAAGCTATCAATAATGACTTTTCTAATGCTACTGACATTGCCGATTACCTTGTCCGCAAAGGATTGCCATTCCGTGAGGCACATGAAGTGATTGGGAAAATTGTTCTTTACTCGATCCAATCCGGCAAATTCCTGTTGGATTTGACGATGGACGAATACCAGCAGTTTAGTACTCTGTTTGAAGAGGATATTTACGTTGTGTTGGCGCCGGAGCATGTAGTAGCGGTCCGAAACAGCTTTGGCGGTACCTCGCCGGAGCAGGTAAGAGAGCAAATTAAACTTGCTGAGGGAAAACTAGAGCAGTAAGCTTTTTAAATAGGTAACTAAATTACCTTTTGGAAAAGAAATTAGTAGGATCTCTACAATTAAAGCCAGCGACCGTGCTGGCTTTTTATATGCCCGTAAATATGGAAGGCATTTCATTTGTATAAAATGCTAGATTATAAGATAATTCTATATGGAATCTAACTTCCAATAACCAATCTGGAGGCGAAAAATGAAACTTAGAGTATCTGTTGTTCAGTACCATCTTCACACAATCAACTCATTTGAGGAATTTGCCGCTCAATGTGAGCATTATATAAAAACCGCCGAAGAATTCGGGGCTGAATTTGTCCTTTTTCCTGAATTCTTTACTACGCAATTACTTTCCATTGGAAATGGTCAAGGACAAAGCCTGACCATCAATGACCTGCCTAGCTTCACCAACCAATACCGTGAACTATTTATTAAATTTGCAAAAGAAACCAACATGCATATCATCGCGGGGACCCATGTTCTTGAAAAGGATGGCAAGCTCTACAATACTGCCCATTTATTTTACCCAGATGGCCGTGTAGGCGAGCAGGCTAAACTGCATATCACGCCAACCGAGGTTAACGAATGGAATATGGCAGCAGGGGACTCGTTTCAAATTTTTGAAACAGAAAAAGGAAAAATTGCTCTGTTAACCTGCTATGATATTGAATTTCCAGAAATCGTCCGGATGGCGAAGGCGAAGGGAGCAGACGTGATTTTCTGTCCATCCTGTACGGACGACCGCCACGGCTTCCACCGCGTTCGTTACACGAGCCATGCCCGAGCGATTGAAAATCAGGTATATGTGGTGTTAACCGGAACGGTTGGCGCGCTGCCTACCGTTGATTTCATGCGGGCAAACTTTGGCCAGGCCGTCATCATCACTCCAAACGATATCCCGTTCCCGCCAAAAGGACTTTTAGTAGAAGGGGAAATCAACAACGACATGGTCGTAACAGCCGACCTTGACCTGGAACTGCTATACGAAGTTCGCGCGCGCGGTTCTGTGACCACCTGGCGCGACCGCCGCACCGATTTATATACAGATTGGAATTAAAACGAGGGAGGTCTTGCCATGTATCGTAGTGAATTTTACGTTTATGATCAGGACCGGCCTCTGCCGGTTTGCATCCGTAATTACACAATGGAGGACTTTGATCAGCTCATCGAAATCCAGTCCGAATGCTTCCCGCCTCCTTTTCCATCAGAGCTTTGGTGGAATAAAGAACAATTAACTAATCATGTGACCCTGTTTCAGGAAGGGGCATTATGCGTTGAAATCAATGGGAAATTGGCGGGCTCGCTCACCGGAGTTTGTGTCGAGTTGGATCCGGACAATCACAGCCATACTTGGGAAGAAGTTACCGACCACGGCTACATCCGCAACCATAATACGAACGGCAACACCCTCTACATTGTTGATATCAGCGTCCGTCCGAAGTACCGCAAGCTTGGGCTCGGAAAATTAATGATGTATGCCATGTACCATGTGGTCATTGAAAAAGGCTATGACCGACTGCTGGGTGGCGGTCGGATGCCGTGCTATCATAAAGTGGCTGAAAAAATGACGCCGGAAGAGTATCTAGAAGCTGTCATTAAAGGCGAGCTGAAGGATCCCGTCATCAGCTTTCTCCTCCGCTGCGGACGTGTCCCAATCGGTGTCGCCAGAAACTATTTAGAGGATGAAGAATCCCTCAACAATGCGGCATTAATGGAATGGAAGAACCCATTTAAATAATTTAGAAGGGGAATTAGAAAAAATGGAATTTAAACGCATTACCAATATCGAAGACCCAAATTTTAAAAAGCTTCACGATTTAATGGGACAGATTTTTCCTCCGGAAGAGGTCCTCGAATATGAATTGTGGAAAGAACCGTTAGAAGACCCAAGTATCCGCGTATTCGTTGCCGTCTATGAGGAAGAGGTCGTCGGTGCCACTGAATACCGCTATTATCCGGACTGGAACATTGCGATGACCGACTTCACCATCATCAGCAAACCAGGCCTCTCGCTTGGCCGATTTTTAGCAGAAAATCGTCTGAAAGACTTAAAACAGCTTGCTGCCCAAAACGGAAAAGAGCTTTTCGGAATGTTTGCCGAAATCTATGACCCATACCGTGTAGAGCACCACGAATTTGGCGGCGTGAAGGTCATGGACCCGTACGTGCGCCGTGAGGTTCTGTCACATTTAGGCTATAAGCGCCTTGACCTTGCTTACGTTCACCCGTCCTGGGAAAACAACGGGGAAGCGGTGTCTGGCCTCGATCTATGCTTCATGCCGATAAAGGAAGAAATCGCCGAAATTCCGGCATCACTTGTTAGAGACTTTCTTACCACCTATTACTCGGTGCTCTCAAACAAACCACAGAAATGGCTGGATATGGTTGAGAAATTAGCAGCAAAAGAAACGGTCGCCCTTTTACCACTTTAATATTGACAACTCTTGAAAATTCAGATAATATACTTTTTATATATCTTTGGAAATTTAATGAAAAATCAAATAAATATCTCTTATCCAGAGCGGCGGAGGGACTAGGCCCGATGAAGCCCGGCAACCTTCAAGGTATTCCTTGAAAAGGTGCTAATTCCTGCAGGTTATTTGTAGCCTGATAGATAAGAGGAGGAATAAAGCCCTCTTCTTATGAAGAGGGTTTTTATTTTTCAAAAAAATAAAGGGGTGGCAGACATGTCTGTAATTAAAGTGGCAATTCTCGGGTTCGGTACGGTTGGTGAAGGGGTTTATCGGACCATTCAATCACATAGCGATGAGCTAGCGGCAGAATTAGGGAAGGAAGTAGAGGTTGCTGCCGTCCTTGTCAGAAACAAGCGAAAGCCGCGGGAGATTAACGGAAATGTTCTGCTGACAACGGACTTCGAAGAAATTCTGCAATTGCCGAAGCTTGATGTCGTGATTGAGTGCATCGTGGATAAAGACCCGACTTTTACCTACTTGAAAAAAGCAATCCAACGGGGCTGCCACATCATTACAGCGAACAAAGAGATGTTTGCCCACCACGGGAATGAGCTTATAGAGTTAGCGGAACAGCATCAGGTGTCGGTTGGTTTTGAGGCAACAGTGGCGGGAGGGATTCCGGTCATTCAAACTCTCGGACAGCTTTTAAAAATTAATCGTGTCCAGCGGATCCTGGGAATCCTTAATGGAACGTCAAATTTCATCTTGACCGAGATGAGGGAGAAGCGGCAGTCATTTGCCGAAAGCTTGCTGCGTGCACAGGAAAATGGCTATGCCGAGGCGGATCCGACCAATGATGTGGAAGGCTTTGATGCTTTTTATAAAACAATGATCCTCAGCAGGCTGGCATTTGGAGAAGAGCCTGACTGGCGTAATGTCGAGCGGGTAGGGATTACGTCTATTACAAGTGAATTGATCGAAGCAGCGCAAAACTTAGGGCTAAGGTTTAAACATATCGCGAGCATCTGGAAGTCTGGCACCCGCATTCAGGCATCGGTGAAGCCGGTTCTGGTCGGTTCTGAACACCCTTTTTACCATGTTGAAGGGGTGGAGAACGCGGTGAATGTAAAATCTGATATCGTTGGCGAAATCACCCTTCAAGGACCGGGTGCAGGCATGTACCCAACTGCTAGTGCCATCATTGAGGATTTAGTCCATGTATGTCAAAGCCACATGACTAAATCTAATTATTTGAAAACCTCAGGGGAGGACATTGAGTTAAAAAATGAACACCAGAGGGAATACTGGCTGGTTCAAGGACTGGTCCAAAAATATGGCAGTCCCGCTATTACACTGGTGGATGAAATCTCTGAAGGAATCTTTGTTCTAAAGGGTACTAAAAAGGACATAGAGCAGCTTGCTCAAAGACAACCATCGGTTCAATATTTTTCGATCCTGGGTAAGGAAGAATTCCTTGTTCGGGGGAACGAGGAAGCAAAGGCATTATAGGGTTTAAGGGGCATCTTTTATCTGATGCTCCTTTGCTATGAATGGACATTAATTTATCCAGCGTTTTTTCCACATCTAAAGTCCTGTATTTATAGGCATTCCGCAGGTTTATGCACATTATCCAAATTTCGGAAGCGGTTACCTACCGATTATTATTAACAGAAAGGCTGATTTTAAAAATCAGGTTTTATAAGGGGGAAGCTGGTGTTGTCCACATTATTCACATTGTCCACAAAAGGTGAAGGGGAAGGATAACACTAACATGCCGTATCGAGTTCACATTCTTTTCAAATTTCTAACTTTAATATGTTAAGAAACTGTGAAAGCCGTTGTTTTTTCAATAGGAGGGGAGTATATTAAAAGTGTAAAGAAGATAGTGAAACAATTCACAAACACTTCTTTATAAGAAACAGCTAGCTGATCAATCCCTTTAAAAAGGGGTAAAACCAAATAAAATTGTGAATCATTTCACAAAAAACTTGGAGATGATTATGATGAGATGGTACAAAACTCCATACGCAGCTGTTGTTTGGACAGTATTACGTGTTTGGCTTGGATTACAATGGATTGAGGCAGGATATCATAAGTTAACAGGCGGTTTTGATGCAACCGGATTCCTAAAAGGAGCAATGGCGGCAGCAACCGGCGATCACCCTGCAGTTCAAGCGTGGTACGCAGATTTCTTACAGCAATTCGCTGTTCCTAACGTGGGAATTTTTAATACATTAATACCTTGGGGAGAAATGTTAGTCGGTATTGGCTTAATCGTTGGCCTTGCCACTATCCCAGCCTTGGTTGCCGGTGCATTTATGAACCTGAACTTTATGCTGGCAGGTACGACAAGCACGAACCCAATTCTTTATACAGCCGCGATGATTCTTTTATTCGCAGGTGCAGGAGCTTACTATTTCGGGCTTGACCGATATGCAGTTCCTTTTATCAAAGGCTATTTCAAAAAGGCTCATGTAAATGAGGTAAAAATGCAATAAGGCAGCACCAATTAATAATCGTTAATTCCCCCTTTTAAATACATTTAAAGAAGCAGGAATCCTGCTTCTTCTTTTTTTAGCTAATAGGAAAGAATAAATTTTCACAAATTTATTCTTTCCTAACGCATAAATTCAACTACGCCTCTGTCTTCGTCCTATCGGACTCGCCAATCGTCGAGTTTTCATTTATCTATTTGCGATTTCTGACACGCTGGTTTGCCGCATTTGCACGCGCCATTGCTTCTAAGTCAGCTCCATCCGCCATTTCCTTGGAGAATTCTACGTCCTGTCCATCTGATTTCATATTTTTCGGTACTTGAGGAAGTGAGGCTTTGTTTTTGTCACGACTTTTATGCCCGTGTGAACGGCCCATTAAAAAAAACCCCTTTCATTTTATCGCTAGTGGAGCTAAAGGCTTGCTCCCTTTACTAGCATTTGCAAATGGCAAGGGGTCCATTAATGGAAAATTTATATAAAGTTTTTAGTAAGTTACCTTTTACGTTTCGTGTAGCCGCCGGCCCGGTCCGCCATTTTAAACTCATGACCGTACGCGACTTCCTGCATACTTGTTAAATTTGTTCTTTCCCGATCCTTATTGCGCTTCTTATTTTCTGACATCATGCTCATCCTTTCAACTATTTGAATTAGGTAAAAATGGTACATAATGTACACTTCACCATTTTTGCCTTATCAACTCTGAAAGATACGGTTTTAAGTAAATATATTTTTCAGCGCAGGTTTTAAATCTGGATATTGGAAGGTGTAGCCGGATTCTAAGAGTTTGGCTGGCAGCACTTTTTGGCCATCGATCACCAGTGTGCTCATTTCCCCTAATAGAGTTTTTAAGGCAAAGCTAGGCACTGGAAGCCAGTTCGGCCGCTTGAGAACTTCGCTTAGTACTAAGCCGAATTCATTCATGGTGACAGGATTTGGGGCCGTAAAGTTGACCGGACCTTGAACGGTTTCATTTTCGATGATAAAGAGTATGGCTTTAACAACGTCTTCAATATGAATCCATGACATCCACTGCTTTCCTGTGCCGATTGGCCCGCCAATAAATGATTTATAAGGGAGTGCGATTTTTGGCAGGGCACCTTCTTCTTGATCAAGGATGATGCCAAATCTGCAAAAAACGGATCGTATCCCAATTTCGGTTGCTTTTGCGGCTTCTTTTTCCCATTCCATGACTGTACGTGACAGGAAGTCATCACCGCTGCCTTTGTTATCTTCTGAAAAAGTCTTATCCAATGAGGTCCCGTAATACCCGACCGCACTGGCATTAATAAATGCTTTTGGTTTTGGGTTTAATTCGTTCATGATTGTTAGAAGCTCATGGACGGCTTCGAGCCGGCTGTTCAAGATGGTTTTCTTTCTATGCTCTGTCCAGCGCCCGCTGTTTATGGATTCACCGGCTAGGTTGATGATGACATCCGTTCCTGCCATTAACGTGGCTGGGTTAGAATTTGGGTGCAGCCATTGAACGTATTGAACGTATTGAACAGGTCCATCCTGATTTGCTTTTCGCGTTAAAACAATTACCTGGTGGCCGTTTTTGGTTAATTCTTTTACAAGTGCTTTACCAACAAAGCCTGTTCCGCCCGCAATCGCAATTTTCATTTTTTCGCCCTCCTTATTACCTTTATTTTATTATATTTTTTAACCAATATGGTAAATTAGAGTGGGGGTGACCGTGATGGCTATAATTACAAAAATCACCACACAGCAAAAAAATACAGACCGTTTTAATATTTTTATGGATTACGGCAAAGGTGAAGAATTTGCCTTTAGTGTTGACAGTGATGTGCTGATCAAATTTGGCTTAAAGAAAGGGATGGAAGTGGACGAATTTTCCCTTTTGGAAATTCAATATCAAGACGACATCCGCAAAGCCTATAATTTAGCAGTTCATTACCTGGCACGGCGAATAAGGTCAGAAAAAGAAATCAGAGACTATCTTGATGAAAAAGAAATGGAAGAGCCAGTTATTAATGAGGTTATTCATAAGCTGACAGCTCAGAAATACATAAATGACAGGGAATTTGCCTTCGCCTTTGTGCGGACGCAGGCAAATACCACGGATAAAGGCCCTGATGTGGTCAAGCAGGAACTAAAGCAAAAGGGGATTAGCGAGGTAATTTTGGTTGAGGCGCTAAAGGAATTTACGCAGGAACAGCAAATCGAAAAGGCCTCTAAGCTTATCGAGAAGTTTTTCAAAAAGGGATCTAAGGATTCGCTGCGGACCCAGAAACAAAAGCTGGAACAGATGCTGCTTCGTAAAGGGTATTCGTATGAAGTTATTCAGATTGCGCTTGAGGATGCGGGTACGAGGAAAGCAGATAATGCTGACGATGATGGTGGTGGTGGCGAGCTTGAAGCGATCCGCTATCATGGTGAAAAGGCCCTTCGGAAATACTCGCAATATAGTGGTTTTGAATTCGAGCAAAAAATGAAACAGGTACTTTATCGGAAAGGTTTTTCCATGGAGTTGATTGAGAAATACTTGTCTGAGCTGTAAAAGACAATATGTTCTCCCTTTGGAAGCAAAATGACTATTAAGAGGCTTTTAAAAGACAAAACGGGTGCGGGTTTGAGTGGAAATGTCCAATAGAAAGCAGGTAAAGGACAAAACGGGTAGGGCTTGGAGAGGAAATGTCCAATAGGAGATCTCTAAAGGACAAAATACCCTAGTGGCCGCCTCAAAATGTCCTTCATTAAGCTAATGAGGGACAAAATACAAGGGGGTCCGGGTCAAAATGTCCTTCATCAAGCCCATGAAGGACAAAACACATCTGGAGTTGCCGCAAAATGTCCTTCATCAAGCCCATGAAGGACAAAACACACCAGGGTCCGCCCCAAAATGTCCTTCATCAAGCCCATGAAGGACAAAATACACCAGGGTCCGCCCCAAAATGTCCTTCATCAAGCCCATGAAGGACAAAACACATTAGGAGCCACCTCAAAATGTCCTTCATCAAGCCCATGAAGGACAAAACACACCAGGGGCCGCCCCAAAATGTCCTTCATCAAGCCCATGAAGGACAAAACACATCAGGAGCCGCCTCAAAATGTCCTTCATCAAGCCCATGAAGGACAAAACACATCAGGGATCGCCTTAAAATGTCCTTCATCAAGCCCATGAAGGACAAAACACATCAGGGTCCGCCCCAAAATGTCCTTCATCAAGCCCATGAAGGACAAAACACATCAGGGATCGCCTTAAAATGTCCTTCACATCAAGCCCATGAAGGACAAAACACTTCAGGAGCTGCCACAAAATGTCCTTCATCAAGCCCATGAAGGACAAAACACTTTAGGAGCTGCCACAAAATGTCCTTCATCAAGCCCATGAAGGACAAAACGCTTTATGAGCTGCCACAAAATGTCCTTCATCAAGCCCATGAAGGACAAAACGCTTTATGAGCTGCCACAAAATGTCCTTCATATAAGCCCATGAAGACCGAACCGCCCAGGGAACGCCATAAAACGTCCTTCATCCAACTAATGAAGGACAAACAGCACCAAGAAAGCTTTCAAAATGTCCTTCATGGTGTTCACAGCACTAAATAATCCCATCATCCCTTCTTACTCTCAATAACAATCGTATCCTGCTCCATCTGCTCCATAATAAATTCCGCCACTTCTCGGGCCGATCGCAAACGCGATGGGTCTTTCACATGGTCGCTGTCAGTCCAAAACGGTGTGTCCATGCCGCCCATATAGACAGCGTTTATTTTTATGCTTCGCCCTTCAAATTCCTTCTGTAGGCTTTCGGTAAACCCGCGCACCGCAAATTTGCTGGCACAATAAACGGCTTCGTTTACCTTCCCGCGCAGGCCGGCAGTGGAGATAATATTCATTATCCGGCCTTCGCGGCGTCCAAGCAAAATAGGCAGAACGGCTTTTGTCATAAGAATGGTTCCCAACACATTGGTATCTAACATCTCCACAATCTGAGCATCATCCATATCACCGAAAGGCCCAAAATGGCCGACCCCGGCATTATTCACCAAGCCGTACACATCATACTTGCCACACAATTCTTTTACCTTTGAAAAAACATCCTCACGATTCCTAATATCCACTACCATAACATCAGCATTCCCGCCGCCATCCGCAAGCTCATTCCTCACAGAAGACAATTTTTCAACAGTCCGGCCGGCCAGCACCACATGATACCCTTTCTGGGAAAAAAGCAGCGCTAATTCTTTTCCTAATCCGGATCCTCCCCCGGTAATAATAATTGTTTTCATATCGTCATATCCTTCCGTAGTTTTGCCTTTATTAATTTTACAAAAATCACTATACTAAAATAAAGAGGAACGGGGAGGAATTATCGATGCAGCAGGAGAAACGGTATAGTGACATGACCGAGCAGGAATTAAGACAGGAAATATCCAAGCTTCAAGAGAAAGCCCGCAAAGCGGAACAAATGGGAATGGTCAGTGAATTTGCCGTGTTGGAAAGAAAGGTGCTTATGGCAAAGGCGTACATAATGGACCCTAGTACCTTTAAGCCAGGTGAAATTTACGAAATTGAGGGTGCACCTGGAGAGTATTTCAAAATCGATTATATGAATGGCGTTTTTGCCTGGGGCTATCGTACGAAGGGGGACGGAACCCAAGAGGCACTGCCGATTTCTTTATTAAAATGGCTGAATTAATATAAAAACAAACCAGAGAACCCAAGGTCTCTGGCTTGTTTTTAATACTTATTGCCAAACTTGAGGCGATTCATCATCACGCTCACCAGATGCTCTCATGCGCTCCTGTGGATGCGTGTTAATGGTGCCGTTAGCTCTTTTAGAGGCATATTCGGCTTTCGCCCGTGGCTCTCCTTCGAACTTATTGTTATTTTGATTTGGAAAGCTGCGCTGTTTATTTCTCATGCTGTACCTCCAATTAAAGGGAATGAGAAAACGTAAAAAGCATAGGACAGCCTAATGCTGACCACGTACTATTATTATTTACTTAATTTTTTTGCTTATGTGATAAGAAATTGCCAATGGGGTGGATAGATGAACGACTACCATGAAAAACTGACCAAAATTTTATTAAACAAAAACGACCATCTTTCTTATAACGAAGCCCGGACATGGGTGGAGCTTTTATGGGATGATTTTGAAACGACATTCGCCAGGGCAGGCCAAGAGTATATGGGCAGCGAAATGACGGAAAGAGTTGTCAAACAGTGGATTGAAAATTATGGAGACAAACTGCATGATTTCACGGCAACCAATCCTAAATATGAAATATATTTAGCTCATGCAAAAAATATATTGCATTAAAAAAAAGCGGGTGATTAAAATATCCCCCGCTTTTTCTATGTTATCCTGGAATAATCCCCAATTTTTTTCGTAGTTTTTTCTCGCTGAAAACCCAGCCGGTGTAAGAGCTGATTGGCTTTAAATCGCAGTCAAGCTGGACAACAGCGACGAACGGATAGTGGCCGTTACTCCGGTAGCGCAGGTCAATGAAGCGCACCTCGTAATAGTTGTCATATTCGTCCACCTCCCAGCGATAAACCGGAGAGAAGGATAGGAACGCTGATATGTTATGATCCTTTTTGGCTGCTTCAATGACAGGTGTTTTTGGTACAGGAATCCGTCTGAAACGGTCAAGAATTTCGACCTTACCGTTAATCGAACTAGCCACAAAAAAAATATTTTCGTTCATGGCCGCAATCCGCCATTGATGGAACCTCATTGTAGGGGCGATGATAATCTCAGTCGCATCAGGGATCAAAGCCCTGACTTCCACAAGAACACGTTTTTTAGCTTGGTACCTTCGTAAATAATAGCCGATTATGATGATATACATCGCTAAAAAGGTAAATCCAGGAGGTGCACCGAGAACCCAAGCGATGATCCCAATAACATGCATGGTAAAAATAAACGGATCAAACGTATTAATGACACCAAGTGCAACCCATTTAGCCGAAAAAGGCCTTAGTGCCTGCGTTCCATAGGCGTTAAAAATATCAACAAAGACATGAATAAAAACTGCAGCAAACGTCCACGCCCAGAGGTGAAGCAGGTTTGCATCGGGGAAAAAGAAATAAATCAGCCCAGTAAGTAGAAGCGGCCATAACAGGACGGCAGGAACAGAGTGGGTAATTCCCCGGTGATTTCGTATATAAATGGCGTTATTTCGTAGCTTTAAGACTGTATCAATGTCCGGAATTTGTGAACCGGCAATCGTTCCAATTAAAACACTGGCAGCAGTGGCATGGCTGGCGGAAACGGCCGGGTCAAGCGTGGCCAGCCCCCCGAGCGCAATGCCCATTACAATATGAGTTCCAGTATCCAAAGGTAAAAAATCCCCCTTCAAATTATCTTGTCAAAACGCCCAATTTGGCATATCGTTAAAAAAGAATTGTTAATATTATATTCCCCTTTTTTAGAGTTGTTTACAAGCAAAAAGGAGTAAGTTTATGATGATTGAGCTAAAAAATATCGAAAAAATCAATATAAATGATTTTCAACATGATTTAATTTCTTGGTTTAAGGCAGAGCAGCGTGACTTGCCTTGGCGGAAGGACCGTGACCCTTATAAGGTATGGGTTTCCGAAATTATGTTGCAGCAGACAAGAGTGGATACCGTTATCCCGTACTTTAACCGTTTTATAGATTGGTTTCCAACAATAGATGACTTGGCAGAAGCCGAGGAGGACAAGGTCCTTAAGGCGTGGGAGGGACTCGGCTATTATTCTCGGGTCCGGAATTTGCAATCCGCCGTTCGAGAAGTTAAAGAAAAATATAATGGCGAAGTGCCGAACACCCCTGAAGTAATTTCTACGCTTAAAGGGGTAGGCCCATATACGGCAGGGGCCATTTTAAGCATTGCCTACGGTATTCCAGAACCTGCAGTAGATGGCAATGTGATGAGGGTGTTTTCGAGGATTTTAAATATATGGGAGGATATCGCGAAGCCATCTTCACGTAAAGTTTTTGAACATGCTGTCCGGGAAATGATTTCGCATGAGGATCCTTCAGCATTTAATCAAGCATTAATGGAGCTTGGGGCGCTAGTTTGTACTCCGACTTCGCCATCCTGTCTGCTTTGTCCAGTCCGCGAACACTGCCAAGCGTTTGAGGAAGGGGTTCAAGCGGAACTGCCAATCAAAACGAAAAAGAATAAAACCCGGGATGTGCAGCTTGCAGCAGTACTGCTTACAGATGAAGAAGGAAGAATTCTTATTCATAAGCGGCCATCAGATGGATTGCTTGCTAATTTATGGGAATTCCCGAACGTCGAAATTCAGCACCCGCTGCACCATGAGCGTGAAAAGATTTCCGAGCTTTTCGAGCAAGAACTGCAAATCCATTTAAAGTTAGAAAAAATCATCGGGCAACTCGAGCATGTTTTTTCTCATCTTGTCTGGAATATCAAAATTTATAACGGAGAATTACAATCTAACATACCGGAAGGAAGCGATTGGAAACTCGTCACTTTAGATGAAATAAAGGACTACGCCTTCCCAGTCCCTTATCAAAAAATGTTCAAAATCTATCTCGAATATTCAAATAGGCCTGACCCCAATGCTGCTAAAGCTTAACACAGTCATGCAGCTCTGGGGCTAGGCCCTTTTTTTTGAGCATAAATCTTTAATCGTATGTGGCCTTGGTGCCGTGTGTGTAATTTGCTTCAGTTCTGTCTAAGCCGCCTCGGCTTTCAATTTCTTCAATAATCTGTCTGTGAATAGATTGCCCCTCACTGTTCAAATAGGGAGTAATCTGCTGCATGGCATGATGAAAAAAGGCAAGTTCGCTATCCTTCCAATCGTTTTTTGCCATCATCGAGAGTTCGGTCATATCTCGTCCTACATACATTTGACTACATCCTTTCAAAAGGGTTTCTTGCCTTAGTTTTGTATATTAATTGTCATCTATTCATGGAAAAGCTAAAATGGAACCAATTGAATAAAAGGTAGGAGACAGAAAGATGACAGAAAAAGTAGCATTAGTAACAGGCAGCAGCCGTGGAATTGGCAGAGCAGCCGCCATCCGCTTAGCAGAAGCAGGATATGATATCGTCATTAATTATGCGCGAAGCAAAAAGGGTGCCTTAGAAACTGCTGAGCAAGTGGAGGCTTTAGGCAGGAAAGCGTTCATCGTCAAAGCCAATGTCGGCGATGTCAGTAAAATAAAAGAAATGTTCAAGCAAATTGACGAGGAATTTGGCCGCTTAGATGTATTCGTAAACAATGCCGCATCAGGTGTCCAGCGTCCAGCGATGGAACTGGAGGAATCACATTGGGATTGGACACTAAACATCAACAGTAAAGCCCTGTTATTTTGCGCCCAGGAAGCGGCAAAACTGATGGAAAGAAACGGTGGCGGAAAAATTGTCAGCATCAGCTCATTAGGATCGATCCGCTATTTGGAAAATTACACAGCCGTTGGGGTATCAAAAGCGGCGCTAGAAGCACTCACTAGATATTTAGCAGTGGAACTTGCTCCGAAAAATATCATCGTGAATGCCGTTTCAGGTGGTGCTGTTGATACGGATGCCCTAAAATCTTTTCCAAATCGCGAAGAACTCCTAGAAGAGGCAAGACAAAAAACGCCTGCCGGAAAAATGGTTGAAGTGGATGATATGGTGAATTGCATTATGTTCCTGCTTTCAAACGACTCAAACATGATTCGCGGCCAGACCATCATCGTCGATGGGGGCATTTCGTTACTTGTTTAAAAATTATTTTTGAAAAATTGACGGATAAACTCCACGAGCCGGGGTAAATTAAACTCGTGGAGGTGATAACAAATGGCTAACTTCAATCAACAACCAAACAAAACTTCTGCTGGAACTAACATCCAGGAAGTAAGACAACAAAACGCTCAGTCTGCTGGTGCAGGTGCTGCTGGCGCAGGTGCTGCTGGCCAATTCGGAACTGAATTTGGTGCTGAAACAAATGCACAAGAAGTAAGACAGCAAAATCAACAATCAGAAGCTCGTAAAAACCAAGGTACATCTGGTCAATATGGCCAAAGCTAATAACAATACTTACATGGAAGGCACTCTTAACCGGTAGAGTGCCTTCTTTTTTTCGGCTAATAAGCAAGTATAAACTTAAGTGCAACTACGCCTCTGTCTTCGCCCTTTAGGGCTCGCCAATCATCGAGTTTTTTTTATGCGGAAATTCGACAAAACCTCCCTTTACTTTACATAAGTAGTCAAAGGAAAAAATATCTGCCACAAAGAATTATTAGTAAGGACAATTATTAAGGCGGTGAGGGAAATGGATCATTTTAATCGATTAGTTTCCGAGCAAATGGCAACAATGGAAAAGTTGCTTTTTCTTCAGGCTGAACTTGAGCGTTGCCAGCAGATCGAAGCGGAATTGCAGGCTTTGCAAAATGAAACTGATTTAGAAAGTATCCAAGCCGATATTCAACAAATGAAAAAGGAATTAAAAGAAATTCAGGCGATGTTTGAAAAACAGACTGAAGAAGTGATCAATTCCTACCGGGAAATGAATTTAACACAAACCATTTAGAGGAAAAAATAATCCGCAAATTTTTACAAAGAGCCATAGAAATATGGTTCTTTTGTTTTAAATTCCGGCTTCAACCGTTATAATAATAGAAAACAGGAATTTACTTTGTTGCCTTTTGTCGTTTAATTTAAATAGCAGGTCAGGTTAGCAAAGGTTCGGAAATGAAGGTAGGGGAGAAAATGGGCGTACCCATCGAAGGTGAACCAGTACAAATACATAGCTATAAACACAATGGGCACATCCATCGCGTCTGGGAAGAAACAACGATTTTAAAAGGGTCGCAGAATTTAGTGATTGGCGCAAATGATCGGACACTTGTCACGGAGTCGGATGGCAGAACGTGGATTACACGGGAACCAGCCATTTGTTATTTTCATTCCCAATATTGGTTTAACGTCATTGGCATGATTCGAGAAGACGGGATTTATTATTATTGCAATATAAGCTCACCCTTCATTTTTGATGGAGAGGCGTTAAAATATATTGATTATGATCTTGATATTAAGGTGTATCCTGACATGACTTTTAATCTTCTTGACGAGGATGAATATGAACGTCACCGCCGGGAAATGAATTATCCAGATGTCATTGACCAAATCCTAAAACGGAATGTAGACAAACTAATCCAATGGATTAGGCAGCGAAGCGGCCCATTCGCACCAGATTTTATTGATATTTGGTATGAGCGTTATTTAACATACAGACGTTAATTGGTGTGTTATGAAACAAACGCCTGTTGATTTTCATCAACAGGTTTTTATTTGGCTAAAAAGAAAGTATAAATTCAACTACGCCTCATGAACCGTCCTATCGGACTCGCAAATCGGCGAGTTTTCATTATTTTCACTTTAGAAAGAAGGGGGGAAACTGGTTTGGAAAGCATCCGCAGATACCTTCAATTTGTCAAACCATACCGCTGGCAAATCATCGCCACGATTTTCATCGGTATTATTAAATTTTCCATTCCGCTCATCATTCCCATTTTAATTCAGTATGTGATCGATGATATCATTGGCAATCATGCCTTATCCACCGATGGAAAAATTCATAAATTAATGCTCATCATGGGCGTCATGCTGCTCGTTTTTGTGATCCTGAGGCCGCCGATTGAGTATTATCGCCAGTATTATGCGCAATGGACATCAAACAAGGTCTTATATGATATCCGCAATAAAATGTATAAGCATATTCAAAAATTAAGCTTCAAATATTATGCCAATACCCGGGCAGGAGAAATCATTTCACGGGTCATCAATGATGTTGAGCAGACAAAAACGTTTGTTGTGACCGGATTGATGAACCTCTGGCTTGATATCGCCACCATTGTTATTGCCATTATTCTCATGTTTTCTATGAATGTGAAGCTAACGCTTGTATCTATTTTGTTGTTCCCGCTGTATGCTTTCTCGATTAAGTACTTTTTCGGGAATCTGCGCAACCTCACCAGAAGACGCTCACAAGCCCTTGCTGAGGTACAAAGCTATCTCCACGAGCGGGTGCAGGGCATGCCGGTAATTAAGAGCTTTGCGATTGAGGAATACGAACAAACCCAGTTTGATAAGCAGAATAAGAACTTTTTAGAAAAAGCACTCCAACACACGAGCTGGAATGCGAAATCATTTTCAGCGGTAAATACGATTACGGATATTGCTCCATTGATTGTGATTGGGTACTCCGCTTATCTCGTGATTCACCATCAGCTTTCCTTAGGGACGATGGTGGCGTTTTTCGCCTACATTGATAAGCTGTACAATCCACTTAGAAGATTGGTGAACTCGTCCACGACAATTACGCAGTCGTTTGCATCGATGGACCGGGTTTTTGAATTTTTGGATGAAAAATATGATGTGGTGGATTCCCCGGATGCGGTGGAATGCGAGCAGGTAACTGGGAATATCAACTTTGAAAATGTTTCCTTCGCTTATAACGAAAACGAAGAGTCGGTATTAAAAAATATAAACCTTCAGGTGAAAAAGGGAGAAACAATCGCGCTTGTCGGGATGAGCGGCGGAGGTAAATCCACACTGGTAAGTCTGATTCCGCGCTTTTACGATGTCACCAAAGGCCGGATTACGCTTGATGGGGTAGATATCCGCCAATTTAGGGTTCAATCGTTACGGGATAAAATCGGTGTCGTGTTCCAAGACAATATTTTATTCAGCGAGTCGGTTAAGGATAATATTTTACTAGGTAAGCCGGGATCTACCGAAGAAGAAGTGTTTGCGGCTGCTATATCGGCCAATGCCCACGAGTTTATCCAGCATCTAGCGGATGGCTATGATACGAAGGTGGGGGAAAGAGGCGTCAAGCTGTCCGGCGGCCAAAAGCAGCGGGTCGCGATCGCCCGTGTCTTTTTGAAAAATCCACCTATCTTAATTCTTGACGAAGCAACTTCAGCACTCGATTTGGAAAGTGAACACTACATTCAAGAGGCACTGGAGGAACTGGCGAAGGACAGAACGACCTTTATCGTCGCCCACCGGCTATCAACGATCACACATGCTGACAGAATTATTCTGATTGAACATGGGCAGATTGTGGAATCAGGTACGCACGATGAGTTAATGGCTAAGCAAGGGAATTATTATAAACTATTTCAAGTCCAGCAGCTGGATAGTAAGGAAGAGCAAGCCAACGTATAAAGTTTGCAAAAACGCAAATAAAAGGGTTGAATTAGCAAATAAAACTCGAAAAATCGCAAATAAAAGTGCTGGATTCACAAAAAAAACCGAAGCGTAATGGCTTCGGTTTTTCTATTGGTTGCTTTCTTCCTCAATGGATACTTCGTTGTGGTGGAACGAATGAAAGCTGGTAATTAACACATCGAGATGCTCCACCTGCTCGCTGTAATCAATAATTGAGGCGACAATTTGCATGGTATGGTAGAGATGCTGATTATCATCATCAGCTGCAAACTCTTTTTGATGGACTAAGAAGAGGTCAAAGAGCAGCTTTTTATCTATGCTGACCTTTTCGACGGGTGAAGCTGTTGAAATAGGTATTTTCTTAATGAACTGTAGCATAATCTGCTCATGCTGGTAAATGAGGCTGTCAAGCTGCTCCCGGATGGCTTCCTTAAATGGTTCTGGCAGCAGCAATAGTTCATTTTCAAAGCGATGAATCCTTTTTAAGGTATCAAGACCTTTTCTGGCGGCTATGGTCATTTGTCGGTAAACAACGAGTTTTCTTGATTTTTCTAAAAGGTTCTTTTTAAAATAGCTTCGCTCTTCTTTATACATCGTATAAAATTGTTCAATGCTTTTAATATTTTCCTTTAGCTTACCAATATCCGTTTTCAGCAATTGGTGGTCGTAATCGTGGCGTATGCTCAAGCGGATCCATCTGATGATTTCCTCGGTTGTGCTGCCAATTTTTAAATAAAGCTTATTTTCATATTTGGGCGGCATAAACACCAGGTTGACGATAAAGGCCGAAAATACCCCAATCATGATCGTGGAGAAGCGGATTGCCGCAAAGGTGATAAAATCACTTCCCGGTGCCTCCATAATAGAAATAAGCGTAACAAGCGATAACCCAATGGTATTTTCCAATTTAAATTTAAGGTTAAGAGTGATGACAGTAATCGCTGCCAGTCCAATGACGATCGTATGATTTCCTAACAGAAGAACAAAGACGACTGCTAGGATGGCGCCAATGATATTCCCTTGAACCTGTTCAATAATTGTTAAAAAAGAGCGGTAAATAGTCGGTTGGATGGCAAAGATTGCGGCAATAGCTGCAAAGACAGGAGAGGGTGAATGCAGCAAATATGCCAAGTATAGAGACAAGACAATCGCAATTCCCGTTTTTAAAATGCGGGCACCTAACTTCATTTGTTAATAGATTCCTTTCAAAGATAAATAATTTATTATAGTTTGCTCGAGAGCTAAACAATTAAGTACTATACAGGGATTAAACTATTTAATCAAGAGAAATTATATGACATTATTTTTAAAAGTTGCTTAATAGACGAAAAGCGGAAGCCCCCGGTTAGCGCACGACAGGACTGTAGCGCTTCGACTGAGATAAAGGAAACACGAAGGCGAAGTACACTAGTCACAGGGCGCTGGAGCTGAACAATTCTCAAAGTCGAAATTACTTTTTTAAATCAAAAAGCATCCGCAATAATATGCGAATGCTTTTTGCAATATTATTATTCTGTAGATACAGATGGGTCAGCCTGCTCTTTGACAGGAGTAATTTGCACGAAGTGCTCCTCTGGGCTTGCTAGCAAGCTTTGAAGCTGTTCGGCTTCTTCCGTTTGGCCGTTCTCGGCTAACAGGGCTGTATATTTGCCTAAGAGCTCATTGATGTCCTGTTTGCCTTTTTCGGTTAAATTGACGACAGATACTTTGGCGCCTTTGGCAACCCTTCTCTGTACAGCTTCCTTGGTTAATCCAAGTTCAGGCTGCTGGCGGACATAAATAACACCGCCGGTCATACCTGCGCAAATCCATGGACCTGGGTCTCCAAGAACAAGACCGCGTCCGTTTGTCATATATTCAAACGCAAATCCTTTGATATTAGCGTTGGAACCGATATTGCCGTTTTCTTTTTCAGGTAGCGCACTTTTAAGCTGGCCGCCGATGATTAAGTCGGCACCGGAGAGACGGATTCCGGCACGGGCATCAGCGTTGCCCTGAGCAACAAGGAGACCCTTTTGGGCACCGTATCCGAAGCCTTTACCAACAGAGCCGTTGACGTAATAGCCGTTTTTGCCTTTTGATTTTAGAACATGAATGTTACCGCCAAAGGAGGTCTTACCAACGCCGTCCTGACCGCCTCCGTTAACGGTGATTTCAATTCCTTCACTGTTGTATGCGCCTAGTCCGTTACCAGGGATGGAGCCTTCTTTGTACTTAAGCTGAACTGGAGGAAGCTGCTTGTAAGAGCCATCCAATCTGCCGCGGACACGGTGGCAGGAAACTCGGCTTCCCAATACCCGCTGTTCAGATGTTACGCTGACGAATTCTCTTGAAGAGTGAAGCTGATCCACACTCGCATCAAGATACTCAGCGCCAGCTGCCACTTGCATTTGCGCTTCGGAAACAGACTTAGAAGCTTCAACTTTAGCAAATTGGCTGATTTCTAATGGCTTTAATAGGTAAGAAAGGTTCAACTGATTTTGGCCTTTCACTTGCTCTAATAGTTCGGAACGACCGACTGCATCTTGCAGATTGCGGATTCCAAGGCTTGCTGCAAGTGCTTTTAATTCAGTACCAAATGCAGTGAATAGATTCATAATTCCTTGTACAGCTAAATCAAATTGACGCGGTACGAAGCGGCGAAGACCGTGGTCTTTTGCCTGTGCTTCCGTTTCAATCTGAGTGGCAATACCAACGTGGCAAGTGTCTAAATGACAGCCGCGGCAGGTCGTACAACCGATCGACAGCATTGCTAATGTACCAAAGCCAACACGGTTGGCACCAAGAAGCATGATTTTCATAACGTCCATTACACTCTTCATGCCGCCGTCAGCCCATAATTCCACCTTGTGGCGCAGGCCGCTTTCAAGTAATGCATTGTGAGCCGCTTTTACGCCAATTTCAACAGGCAGGCCGACGTGCTGCAGGGCGTGGATTCTGGCTGCCCCTGTACCGCCATCAAAACCGCTTAGAGTAATAATATCTGCGCCAGCTTTAGCGATACCGACTGCAATTGTTCCGATGTTTGGAACAACCGGAACCTTAACGGCAATCTTTGCCTGGTCGTTTGCTGTTTTTAGCTCCTGAATCATTTGTGCCAAGTCTTCAATCGAATAAATATCATGGTTATTGGACGGTGAAATTAAGTCAGAACCAAGTGTAGCATTACGTGCTGCCGCAACCTTGGCCGTCACCTTAGAACCGGGCAAGTGTCCGCCTTCACCAGGCTTTGCACCTTGACCGATTTTGATTTCTAATAGATTAGAAGAGTTTAAAAGTTCGGCGTTAACCCCAAATCGTCCGGAAGCAATCTGCTGGCCGCGTGTTCTTGGGTATTTGCCAAGCATATCCTTGATCTCGCCGCCTTCACCGTTCAAGCTCACCATGTTTAAGCGGTCAGCCCCTTCAGCATAAGCTCTGAAGGCAATTTCGTTTTGCGAACCGAAGGACATAGAGGAAATCAAAAACGGCAGATCATGATCACCGACACGAAGATCAACATCGTTAGGCGATACCTGATTTAGGCCTTGCTTTAATTGAACTAAATGGCGGATTGTAACCGGATTTGCTGCTTCCTGCTCGGAGATTTTATCGCGATATGCGCTGTAATCACCAGTGGAGGCCACTTCGCCAATCGCTTTCCAAATCCGTGGGAAGAGGCTGAACGTTTTTCCGACTCTTTCCTTATCATTCTGATAATCTTCTGCTCTTTTTAAAGCATCCTGTTTCATTGCTTCAAAATTATTTTCAATTTCATCGGAGCCGAAGAAGTTCACAATGTTTAATACATTGGCAATCGACTCGTGCAGACCGATACTAGAGAACAGTCGTCCATAGCCGCGCAGTTCATGGATACCAATCGTTGAAATGACTTTTTCTATACCTTTCGTTAATGCACTGTAAAGGTTCGTTAACGGCGTTGTTGATTCATTCTGAACCGTTAAGAACATGTAGTATGGGCTGATTAAATCTGCACCTAAGCCAAAAACAGTAATAATGTCATGAAGCGAACGAATCGCAGCAGAGCGAAGCAATAATGAACAATCTCTTCTTAATTCTGCTTTCACTAAAGCTTGATCAATCGATGATGTGACGAGATGCGGGTCAAGCCAATAAGAATTCTCTTGATGGGCTTTTGCATCGTCAAGGACAAGCAGCGACTTACCGGCCTGAACAGCCTGAACAGCTTGGTTTGCAAGTCTTTCAATGGCCGCATCAACCGTTTCATCCGTTTGGAAGGTAGTTGAAATATAAGCGATCAGCTTTTGCTCTTGGAAATGCTGGACAAGCTGATCAAAAGTCGGCTGTCCTAAGCTTTCTGCACATGCGAAGCCCGCTTTTCCTTCTAAGAGCAGCGGTGTTGTCAATTCAATGACTGATTCCGCTTTTTCGGCAGCTGCAAATAATGTTGGGCGCTTGCCAATAATGACACGGGTAGAGAAATGCTCTGTTTCCCGGTCGCGGTCAATCGCTGGGTTTGTGACAACTGCTACGCTTTCTTTAATATAATCGGCAATGTTGACACGCTCTGGATTTAAGGCTGCAAGCGGTGAGTCGTGGCCAAGTGAACGAATCGGCTCGACGCCTTTTTCGGCCATTTGCTCGATTAATTGAATATGCTCGCGTTCCCAGCCAAATGATTTGTATTGCCCGTTATGAATTTTATCTGGATAATTCATGGTTACGGTTTTGCCAAGTGCCGGCGGCTGCAGACGCAGTCTTGCTCCTTGGAGGTTAACCCGTTTTGAAAAACGGTTATAAACGACATTTTGGTATTGGCTTTGTTCAAAAACTTCAAGCTGGTTTCCGTTCCACTTAAAGCCAACCTTTTCACCAGGTGCTAATGGCTTCGGATCGTTCACGTATTCGCTTGAAGGAATGATTCCTGGTTCAGACGAGAATAGGTAGGAAGTTTCCGTTTCAAGCATCCACAGCGGGCGGAGTCCAAGTGCATCGACACTGAACACGGCCTCATCGCCATATCTGGAAATAATGCCGGCAGGCCCTTGGGCAAAATGTCCCCAAGCTTCACGCATATAAGTATATAAATCTTGTAAATGCTCTGGATAAGCTTTGATTTCATTAATAATCGGCGGGAATAATAAATCCATTACTTCAAATAAGGAGTAGCCATCACGACAGATTAATGTTTCCATCGTTCTGCTTAAATCCTGGGAATCACTTCCGTCTTTTACAAGTGGTACACCAATCATTCTTGCCTCATCACGAAGCTTGGAAATGGTATTGATTTCACCATTGTGACCAAGCACGCTGAAAGGCTGTACCCGGAAAAAGCTGGAGAGAGTGTTTGTAGAATAACGGTTGTGGCCAAGTGTCATGGTGGAAGCCACAAGTGGGTTTGCTAAGTCTTGGTAATAGCGCGGCAGAATGTCACCTGCGCCCATTACTTTGTAAACAACATGGTTTTGGCTGAAAGACGCTACGTGAACAAGTTCATTTTTTTCAAAATCAACCAATGCTTCGAACAGGACCTTGTTTAATTCCTGGCCGTTCTTGTTTGATAGGATGGCAAATTGCCAAAAAATCGGGTTTTCCTGAATGGCAATTGGACCTAATGCTGATGGATTGGTGACCTCAGTTGTTTCAAAGATTAGCTCCAATTCATATTTTACTAGTTTGTCTGCTAATTCTTGCTTAACCTCAGCCCAATTTGCTTTCCTGCTGATAAAAACATGACCTACAGCAAAGCCCTCTTTTTCCGTGAGTGCCGGGTCCAGGTCTGCCAGAAGCAGCTTTTCCTTCCAAAGGTCCCTTGGGATATCTGTATGGATTCCAACGCCATCTCCCTCACCGTTAATAAAGCCTGCGCGGTGGTTCATGGTCACTAGAGCGTCTATACAAGCAAAAATGTTGTTCCTTGTTGGGGTCTGTGCTTTTTCAAGGCAAGCGACTATTCCACAAGCATCGTGTTCATGTTTATGAAAATCTTTAAATTGAGATGGCGTCCATCTTTGTGTCATTTTGTCGGGCTTCTTCAGAATTCCTAAAGGAAGCCGCTTCACCTCCTGATTATTGATAACTTGAAAAATTGCAGGAAAAAAGTTAAGAGGAAAAAGGAAAAATAATAAACATATAGTATCATATGAATTTTCAGAAATCAAATAATTATTCAAGAGTTTGGATATCAATTTGGCATGATTCTAATCGAAAATATAGATGAAAAGCCTTACATGAAAACGCTTACAATTTGTTTTTTAAAATAAAAAGAGAGCATGTATAGCTCCCTTTCTTGCATGAAATATGCATATTTATTCTTGTTTTAGTGAAGAAAATGCATTCCTGACCGCGTGGAGAGTTGCTTCCACATCTTCCTCAGTATGGGCGATTGTGAGGAACCAAGCTTCATATTTGGATGGAGCGAGGTTGATTCCTTGATGCAGCATCAGTTTAAAGAACTTGGCAAACATCTCACCGTCCGTTTTTTCCGCCTGCTCATAATTTTCAATTTTCTCATCAGTGAAATAGACGGTTAAGGCACCCTTTAAGCGGTTGATGGTAATTTGGATATTGTGTTCCTTAGCAGCCTCAAGAATACCTTCTTCCAGCATCGCGCCAAGGCGATCTAAGTATTCATAAAGGCCCTCTTGTTTTAACACTTCTAAGCAGGCGATTCCTGATAGGATCGAGGCAGGGTTGCCGGCCATTGTTCCCGCCTGGTAGGCAGGGCCTAGAGGAGCGACTGTTTCCATGATTTCCTTCCGTCCGCCATAGGCCCCAATTGGCAGTCCGCCGCCAATGATTTTCCCCATTGCGGTAAGGTCAGGCTTGACGTTGAGGAGGTCTTGGGCCCCGCCGTACATGAACCGGAAGGCTGTAATGACTTCATCGTAGATTACTAGCGCACCAGCCGCGTGGGTAAGTTCATTTACCTGTTCTAGGAAACCAGGGTTTGGTTCGACGATTCCGAAGTTGCCGACAATCGGTTCAACGAGAACAGCCGCAATTTGATCGCCCCATTTTTCTAGTGCTTCTTTGTACGGTTCAATATCATTGAATGGGACAGTAATAACTTCTTGGGCGATCGACTTCGGCACCCCTGCTGAATCCGGAGTACCTAAGGTTGACGGCCCAGAACCGGCAGCGACAAGAACAAGGTCAGAATGTCCATGATAGCAGCCGGCAAATTTAATGATTTTGTCACGGCCTGTGTACGCACGTGCAACACGGATTGTCGTCATGACCGCTTCTGTTCCGGAGTTAACAAAGCGGACCTTGTCTAATGCCGGAATGGCTTCCTTCAGCATTTTTGCGAATTTTACTTCATGCGGCGTCGGGGTTCCGTATAGGACGCCGGTTTCTGCTGCGCGCTTGATGGCTTCGGTTATATGCGGGTGGGCATGACCGGTAATGATTGGTCCGTAGGCAGCAAGGTAATCGATGTACTGGTTGCCGTCAACATCCCAAAAATAAGCGCCATGAGCGCGTTCCATCACAATCGGTGCGCCGCCGCCGACTGCCTTATAGGAACGGGATGGGCTGTTAACCCCGCCGACAATATGTTCGAGAGCTTCATTATGTATTCGTTCTGAATTGGTAAAATGCACTTGGGTTTCCTCCTTTTTTATTAACATTCCTATTCTAGCATGTTTTTGGTGATTTACTATTTTGACATTTTGGGGTGGAGGAGGGGATGAAGGACATTATGGGGGAGAGATGAGTGGATTTTGGTCTTCATAGGGGAGATGAAGGACATTATGAGGCGGTGATGAGTTGGTTTTGGTCTTCGTAGAGGAGATGAAGGACATTATGGGGGAGAGATGAGTGGATTTTGGTCTTCATAGGGGAGATGAAGGACATTATGGGGGAGAGATGAGTGGATTTTGGTCTTCATAGGGGAGATGAAGGACATTATGGGGCGGAAGGAGGAAAGTTTTGTCCTTCATGAGGCAGATGATGGACATTATGAGATGGAGGTGAGGTAGTTTTGTCCAATAGAACGCCTCTAAAGGACATTTTGCCTCAGCGGCAAGCCGGAATCGTCCAATAGAACAACTTCTAAAGGACATTTCACCCAACGCCCAGCCGAAATTGTCCAATAAGAACGCCTGCCAAAGACATTTCCCCCCGTCAAATAAAAAACTGTCTAATAATACCCAACTTGAACTCCATTTATTAAAACAACAAGCCACTCCCAGCCTTAATCCTCCTCCAAAATATTAAATGCACAAAAGTTGTACCTCCGCTCCCAATTGGCTAAACTAAAACATTAGGGTAAGCCACATGCCACATCAGGAGGTGCCGTATAAATGAAGAACGCCATAGAAGTAAACAACTTACGAAAAGAATTCAAAGCTTATTCCAGCCGTTCCGGTTTAGCGGGCGCATTTCGCGACCTTTTTACACGAAATTATAAAATAGCACGCGCCGTCAACGATATCAGTTTTAACGTCAAGCAAGGGGAAATGGTCGGCTATATCGGCGAAAACGGGGCCGGTAAATCAACAACCATCAAAATGTTAACAGGTATTTTAACCCCATCCGGGGGGCAAATCAAAGTGAACGGCATGAATCCCCATAAGGAGCGGGAAAAATTTGTCCAAACCATTGGTGTTGTGTTTGGCCAGCGTTCCCAACTATGGTGGGACATCGCCGTCCAGGAATCATTCCGGCTCCTAAAAAAGGTATATAAGGTAACGGATGAACAATATGACGACCATATGAACCATGTCATCAAAACACTCGATATCGAGCCGCTTCTTGACAAACCAGTAAGAAAGCTATCGCTCGGTCAAAGAATGCGCTGCGAGCTGGCCGCCGCACTCATCCACAATCCACCGCTTCTTTTTCTGGATGAACCGACAATCGGCCTCGATGTCCTAGTAAAATTAAAAATCCGTGAATTTTTAAAAGAAGTCAATGAAAAATACAATACAACCATTCTCTTAACAACGCACGATCTCTCTGACATCGAGGCATTATGCGAACGCGTCATTATGCTTGATGAAGGAAATATCATCTATGATGGGGCTTTGAAAAATTTAAAAGACACATTAGGGGATGGCAAAGAGCTGCAATTCCAGTTCCTTGAAAAAGTCGATCTACCAGCCGTGAAAAAACTCACAGCCGCCCTCCCTGTCAAATGGGAGCACGATGAAAAGGAGCAAATCTTTACCGCCAACATGCAAAACAACGACGAACTTATCTCACAGCTGATTGCCAAAATTGTCGCCGCTTTTAAAATAAAGGACATTAAAATAAACGAAACATCCACGGAAGAAATCATCCGCAATATTTATGAAAAGGGTGCGGTGGAAGTTGGATAAATATTTAGAAATGATTCGCATCCGTTTTTTAATGATGCTCGCCTACCGAACAAATTATTATACGGGCATCCTCATCTACGGCATTAACATCGGCGCCTATTATTTTCTGTGGACAGCGATCTACAGTGGTAAGGAGGAAATCCAGGGTCTATCCATTACACAAATGACAACCTATGTGGCGATTTCCTGGATGGCACGGGCCTTTTATTTCAACAACCTGGACCGGGAAATGGCGATGGAAATCATGGAAGGGAAGGTGGCCGTTGAGCTGATCCGTCCCTACAACTACCTCGGCATGAAAACCATGCAGGGACTGGGGGAAGGGATTTTCCGGTTATTTTTCTTCTCGCTACCGGGACTAATTATTGTCTATTTCGTATTTCCAATCCAAATCACATTAAAGCCAAGCGTATGGGGATTATTCGCCATCTCCATCCTATTAAGCTTTTTCATCAACACCCAGTTAAATCTATTAACCGGAATTACGACTTTCTTCTTATATAATAATACAGGCCTTATCCGCGCAAAGCGGGTCGTCATTGACCTGTTTTCCGGGCTGCTCTTGCCGATGAGCTTTTTCCCGGGCTGGGCGCAGGGAATTATGAAATTCCTGCCGTTTCAAGGAATCAGCTATATACCAAGCATGATCTATACAGAGGGATTCACGCACCAGCAGGCCATTCAAGCCATTGGCCAGCAATTTATTTGGGTTATCATCCTCCTCATTCCCATCCAAATTCTTTGGGTTATTGCGAAAAAACAGCTGGTCATACAAGGAGGGTAAATGGTGTTTTACGTAACAATGTTTTTTCAATACATGTCACAATATATAAAAACAAGATTGCAATATCGGTCTGACCTCATTGTTGAGTTTTTCTCAGACCTGATGTCCCAGGCCATCAATCTCGTCTTTATCCTGGTCGTATTTGGCCACACCCAGCTGCTTGGAGGCTGGAGCCGTGATGAAATTATTTTTATATATGGATTTTTCTTAGTTCCTTACGCGGTCTTTTCAGCCTTCTTTAATATCTGGGATTTCAACGAGCGTTATATTGTAAGGGGAGAGCTTGACCGCATTCTAACTAGGCCGATTCATAGTCTTTTTCAGATCATTCTGGAGCGGCTGGAACTGGAAGCTTTATTAGGGGCGGTCACCGGCTTGGCGGTTATGTTTTATGCAGGAACCCGGTTAAACCTGCAGCTGGATTGGTTTGACCCGATTCTATTTATCATTTTCGTCATCGGCGGCGCGCTTGTTTACGGCGGCATCTTTGTGATGCTGGCCTGTGTCAGCTTTTGGGCGGATGCGAAAACCTCGCTCATGCCGATGATGTACAATATCAGCAACTACGGCCGCTATCCGGTCAATATCTATAATACGGTGATCCGGTTCGTTCTCACTTGGATTTTGCCGTTTGCTTTCGTCGGCGTCTATCCCGCGGCCTTTTTTCTTGAAAAAAAAGAATGGTATATCTATTCGTTTTTAACACCTGTAATCGGCATCATCTTTTTTGCCCTCTCTGTATTCCTCTGGAATCAGGGTGTCAAAAAATACCGCGGTGCAGGCAATTAATAATTAATTAAAACCGCGCTACATTCGGCACGGTTTTTTGATATTTTATTGGCCAAGTCCACATACAATGAACTAACCTGTACAAATATTAGAGGTGGTCTTGTGATTTATTTCTTGCTGCCGATCGTGATTTTTTGCATCTTCATGAGTATTCGCACTTTATTTATACCCAATACGATCAAGGGCAAATTGGTGTCCTTTGACAATTTCTTTTATTTAGGAACATGCTATTTAACTGTCATCTTCGGATTTGGGCTGATTTATTTAATTTTTGAATTGGCGGGAATGAAAGTCTTGGCGGAAATAACCGACAGCCAAAACCGGAACATTTTTGAATCAAGCTTTTATTTTAGCGCAATGATGCTGTTCTCGGTCGGTAATGGAGATGTGATACCTCAAGGACTCGGAAGGCTGGTTGCGGTCATTGAAGCATTAATTGGCTATACGCTACCGGCAGCCTTCGTAGCGAAGGTCATGTTTGATCGGGAAAAATAAATCCCGAGGTGCACGAAAGTTGTATTGTTCCATCATATTGGTTAGGCTATAAATAGGAATATTTTTCAAAGTGGAGTGAATAAAATGATAGTAGAAATTGGTAAACAAGCACCAGACTTTACACTAGAAGCACAAAATGGCGAGAAGGTTACTTTGTCAGAGTTAAAAGGAAAATATGTTGTGCTTTATTTTTATCCAAAGGATATGACGCCTGGATGCACGACGGAAGCGTGTGATTTCCGTGATCAACATGAGCAGTTTGCCGACTTGAATGCCGTTATTTTAGGCGTCAGCCCAGATCCGGTAGACCGCCATCAAAAATTCGTTGAGAAATACGGTCTGCCGTTCCTGCTCCTTGCCGATACAGATCATCAAGTGGCGGAGGATTACGGTGTTTGGAAGCTAAAGAAAAACTTTGGGAAAGAGTACATGGGCATTGAACGGTCGACTTTTATCATTGATAAAGAGGGTAATATTGCGAAGGAATGGAGAAAAGTTCAGGTGAAAGGGCATGTCGAAGAAGCCTTAACCTATATCAGGGAAAACCAATAATAGACTGCCTATTTTCACGAGAAAAGGCTTTTGTCCAATGCAAAAGTACTTCATGTGAATATCATTTTATTAGGGCATACCTCCTCAGATAAAACTTTTTGGGTCCATCCGGACCCCTTTTTTATGCCTTCTTTCTTTTCTAATAAATGACCCAGGTGATATGATGAAGTAAGGATTTAATAAACATGTGGAGCTGAAATTTACCAATAGGGGGTATTGAAAAATGAAAATCTATACAAAAACAGGAGATAAAGGAACAACTTCTCTAATTTACGGGCAAAGGGTGGCAAAGAACGACCTTCGCGTCGAGGCCTACGGAACCTGTGATGAAACGAATTCCATGATTGGACTGGCATTAAGTTATTTAACTAAGGAAAATTTTCAAGGGAAAGAAATAATTGAAAAAGTATTTCATAAAATACAAACAAACCTATTTCATGTCGGTGCCGAGCTCGCGACTCCGAAAGGGAAGGAAGTAAAGTGGTCATTAGCTTTAGTGGATATCGAAGAACTGGAAAAACAAATTGACGTATGGGACTCAAGCCTGCCGGCGTTGACGAATTTCATTTTACCTGGGGGACATCCTGCAGGTGCAGCCTTTCATGTGGCCCGGACCATTGCAAGAAGGGCGGAAAGATGTGCCGTCGGTTTAGGGGAGGATGTCAATCCGTTTGTGCTAGCGTATTTAAACCGTCTTTCCGACTTGTTGTTTGTCACGGCGAGATTTGTCAACCACCAGTTAGGAGCTTCTGAACAAACATTACATAGCTGATGAACTTCGGTGTTTGCAGTATTACAATATTGACAAAAGTACAAATTACCTAGTAAACTAATTATAACAATTACAATGTAATAATATCTTTTAGAAAAGAGGTGCATGGCGATGAATCAATTAAAAGAAGCGTTGGATACCTTAAAGGATACTGGGGTGCGTATTACTCCGCAACGTCATGCGATACTTGAATATTTAATAAGCTCGATGTCACATCCTACTGCAGATGAAATCTATAAAGCGTTAGAGGGCAAATTCCCGAATATGAGTGTGGCGACGGTTTACAATAATTTACGAGTATTTCGTGAAGTAGGCCTTGTAAAGGAATTGACCTATGGAGATGCATCCAGCCGCTTTGATTTTGTTACCTCGCATCACTATCATGTGATCTGTGAGGAATGCGGGAAAATTGTTGATTTCCACTATCCTGGCTTGGATGAAGTGGAGCATTTGGCAACACATGTCACTGGTTTTAAAGTGGCGAATCACCGCATGGAAATTTACGGCACTTGTCCTGATTGCTCTGCAAAAGAAGTTCATTAATGTAAAGCCGATTCTAATTGGAGTCGGCTATTTGTTTATAAAAAAGGGGATGACCGATTGCTGGTCATCCCTTTATTTCATTTTATTTTTATTATAAGTTTCGTCAAATTCCTTGCCTTCAAGGGCTTTATCCATAGTCAAAGGTTCGCGGCAGTGCATGCACATATCTACCCTGCCAAGCATTTTAGTCGGTTTGCCGCAGCTGGGACATATGACAGAAATGGTTTTGGTTGATAGCATGCCAATCCAGAAATAAACAACCGTGCTGGCGATAATAAAAAGCAGACCAAAAATCATAAAGATGGTCATAATAAGTGGTGAAGTGCGAAAATAAATACCACCATACATAACGATAAAACCTACAAAGATTAACGACAATGCGAACGTTCTAATTTTATTTATTTTACTCGAGTATTTTGCCATGATTCTCCCTCCTAGACAAACTATACCACAATTCTCTATCGAGAAAAAAGGATACACAGAAGAATGTCGAATTTTGTCTTAAATTTTAGAAGGATATTTCTTATTCCTGTCGAACATATATTGCTAGCTAGAAAAATGGAGGTATTGAGAATGGAAGACATTCTTCGGCCCATTTATCAAGAAAGGGCAAGCCAATTAAATACGCTGGGGATTTTATTGGTAGAAAAGAAACAACGGTCAAGTCAAACAACCGATTCGTTTGATGCGATTCTTTTAATGATTGTGAAAGAAGCAGATCAGCATGTATATACAAAACATTATTCGTATGATGACAAAAAAGCTGCCATGCATATTATCACCGAGTTACAGCTGCAAGAATGGATCTTATTAGGCAGCAACCGAAAGATTTTTGAATGGCTTCATCATTCCAAAATTTTATTTGACCGTAATGAGTATGTAGCCAATCTAAAAAAGGAACTAGAAGAATTTCCGTTTCATGGCCGAAAAATAAAAATGGGATTGGAGTTTGCGAAGTTAATCCGCCGCTATGTGGATGGGAAAGCGCTGTTTGAAAATAAACAGTATTTAGATGCCTATAATTATGTCGTTCACTCCCTGCATCATTTGGCGAGATTAGCGATTATTGAAAATGGCCTTCATCCTGAACTGACCGTTTGGCAGCAAGTGAAACAAATTGAACCGGAAATTTATAAATTATATGTTGAGTTAGTTGTAAGTGAGGAAACATTGGAACAAAGGCTCGAGCTTTTATTCCTTGCCAGTGAATTCTTGATTCATTCGAGAACTAACATCGGTTCCTCACACTTAATAGACGTTTTAAGTAAAAAAGAACATTGGATGTTTAGCGAAATCATGAGTGAACCGGAATTGATGCCGTATTCCGTTGATATGTCAGTCCTGCTTGAATACTTAATTGAAAAACATTTATTAGAAATCGTTAATGTTGAGACAAAGGGACAGGGTGTTTTTCATCGCTGTTACCGCGTTAGCCAAAAACTATCGTAAAAAAACAAAAAAAGCTATTGACCTTTTCGTGAATACTTGATATATTAATAACCGTCGCTGCGAAACATTTTCAAAAAGTTTTACGCAGTGGACGGTTTTAAAAAAGGTGTTGACACAAATAAACACCATGTGTTATATTGATAAAGTCGCTTTTGAGCGACGCGCAAGATGGTTCTTTGAAAACTAAACAAACAAAAACGTCAACAAACAATAATATTCGTTTCATTTGAAACGAAGCCAACGTAACATTTTTGAGCTAATCAACTCAACTTTATTGGAGAGTTTGATCCTG
>NZ_JAGYPF010000002.1:88102-1183918 GCF_018343535.1 Neobacillus rhizophilus | reverse complement strand
AGCCAGGATCAAACTCTCCAATAAAGTTGAGTTGATTAGCTCAAAAATGTTACGTTGGCTTCGTTTCAAATGAAACGAATATTATTGTTTGTTGACGTTTTTGTTTGTTTAGTTTTCAAAGAACTATCATAAGGTTGAGTGTTTGTCCACTCACATTTTCTAGCATCGCTCTCAAAAGCGACTCCTTTAATTTATCACAGTCAACTTCTCGATGTCAACAACTTTTTTAAACTTCTTTTTCAGTTGTTTGCCACTCTCGAAGAGGACGAGAATTAATATACCATGATAAATAAATGTTTGCAATATAATTTATAATTTTTTTTTGAAATGATTTTAGTTTTTCTACCTAAATATCCATTAAAAAATATTATTGACCTCAAAAAACGAATTTTATCCTTGTAATTTCATCCTTAAGGGAGGTTAGAGGCATATTACAGATTCTAAACTGCAAATACATAAAACAAATAATAATTGTATATGTAATTAATGAAGCGTACGCATTTGTTCTTCCATATTGCGGTCCTTTATGCAAGAATCAAAGTATAAATAACAAATGAGTTTTCAAAAAAAATAGACGAATATATAAAATGGACGTGAATTTATGAGCAGCTTGGATTTAGATATACTGATTAAATTAGGAATTTCAGCTGTATTCGGTCTAATTATTGGCCTTGAACGGGAATTAAAAAGAAAGCCGGTTGGATTAAAAACAAGTCTCGTCATTTCAGTTGTCAGTTGTTTGCTGACAATTGTATCTATTGAATCGGCTTATATGTTCCCCGATTCAAAGGAAGTTAGAATTACCATGGATCCTTTGCGTTTGGCAGCACAAATCGTCTCGGGAATTGGTTTCCTTGGAGCAGGAGTCATTTTAAGAAGAGGTAATGACAGCATTTCCGGGCTAACTACAGCTGCCATGATTTGGGGGGCTGCCGGTATCGGGATTGCCGTAGGCGCAGGATTTTATTTAGAAGCATTCGTCGGCGTTGCCCTACTTATAATTAGTGTAGAATTTATCCCTGCCGTTATGAAAATTTTTGGACCAAAGCAATTACGGGAAAAAGAAATCATGCTTCAATTATTTATTCGAGACCAGGATCAGATTGATAAAGCTATATCTTATTTACTTGAGAAAAAATATATTTTGCGCAGAATACGGATTAAGGATCTAGATAACGGTGATCATCTGGTACAAATTTTAGTTGCTGTTGACTACCGCGAAAAGACAACGGATGTATATATGGCTGTTTCTGATATAGAAGGTGTTAAAAAGGTGGAAATTGAAAGCATTAGTTAAAAATAATTTTTTGTGATTCTCTAAATTTCCTCTTGCAATACGCTCGTAATGCAGATATAATTTTTCTTGTACTAATCCATCGGGGGCTTAGCTCAGCTGGGAGAGCGCTTGCATGGCATGCAAGAGGTCGTCGGTTCGATCCCGATAGTCTCCATCGTTATTCTGAAAAAAACCTTTGCAACTGCAAAGGTTTTTTTATTTTTCCAAAATTGATAAAAAAATTCCAAAATAAGAAAATTTTCCCTTGCAGCTATGATTCTCTTAAAATTATAATAAAAACCGTAAAATATTTTCAAATTTTAGAAATATCCGTTATTGAAAGGGGGGGAATTCTCAAGCCGATTGTAATCAGAAGTTTTATAACACCTTTGGCCCCTGCATCATTACCTGTCATCATTTTTTTATCTAAATTCCACATTCACTAATCCAATGGTTTATACGAAAGGGGGAGCTTCTATTTGGAAGCTAAAAAAATAAACACTCAAACTGAAAGCGATTACAGTTCTATCGTCCAGTCTTCTTCGTTTCAGACATTACTCTCCGAAAAGAAAAAATTTATTATTCCATTTACTATTTTCTTTTTCTGTTTTTATTTTGCCTTGCCAATCTTAACCTCTTATTCAACGATACTTAATACAAAATTTATCGGAAATATTACTTGGGCATGGGTATTTGCTTTCCTGCAATTTATTATGACATGGGGTTTGTGCATGCTTTATTCTAAGAAAGCGGCAAGGTTTGATGAGTTATCGTCCCAGGTCATTCAAGAAAGGGGGAATAGCTAATGAATACCCCTGCATTCCTTATGTTTCTTGCCATTGTTCTCGTAACGCTAGTCATCACATATTTCGCTTCCAAGAAAACCAAAAATGCCAGTGAATTTTATACGGCTGGCGGTGGTCTTACCGGCTGGCAAAATGGACTTGCCATCGCAGGTGATTATATGTCTGCAGCATCTTTCCTAGGGATTGCCGGTGCTGTAGCCCTGACCGGCTTTGATGGATTTTTCTATAGCATTGGGTTTCTAGTGGCTTACCTTGTCGTTCTCTATTTGGTAGCGGAACCGTTGAGAAACCTTGGCAAATACACTTTTGCCGATATGATAGCGGCTCGTTTTGATGCCAAAAAAATCCGCGGATTCGCTGCCATGAATACAATGACGATCTCAATTTTTTATATGATTGCTCAGCTTGTCGGTGCTGGTGCACTTATTAAATTATTATTAGGATTGGAGTATACAACCTCTGTCTTAATCGTCGGGGTGTTAATGACGGTATACGTTATTTTTGGGGGAATGCATGCAACAAGCTGGGTGCAAATCATTAAAGCGATCCTGTTAATGGGGGGCACCTTCATTATTTCTATGATTGTTTTTGCCAAGTTTAATTTTAGTATTACCGATATGTTTGCTCAAATGAAAACGGCAACTCCTTTAAAGGAATCCTTCCTAAATCCAGGTGTAAAGTACAAAGACGGTTTGGATACATTATCTCTAAATATGGGACTTGTTCTTGGGACGGCAGGGCTTCCGCACATTCTTGTCCGCTTCTTTACCGTAAAGGATGCCAAGACGGCACGCTCGTCTGTTGTTTATGCTACTTGGGTTATTGGACTATTTTACGTTATGACCATTTTCCTTGGTTTCGGTGCTGCAGCATTTGTCGGCAATGAAAAAATTATTGCTGCCAACCCCGCCGGAAATATGGCAGCGCCTTTATTAGCTCAAGCAATTGGCGGTAACATGTTGTTTGCCTTTATTTCTGCGGTGGCGTTTGCAACCATTCTCGCTGTTGTGGCGGGCCTTGTGCTGACAGCCGCTTCTGCGTTTGCCCATGACTTCTACAATGAGATTTTGAAAAAAGGAAAAGCAACCGAAAAGCAGCAGGTATTGATGGCCCGTTATGCAGCCATTGGGGTTTCTGTCGTATCTATTATTCTTGCATTAGGCGCACAAACGCTGAACGTTGCCTTCCTTGTTTCACTTGCATTTGCGGTTGCTGCAAGCGCAAATTTACCAGTCATTATTTATACCATCTACTGGAAACGTTTTAATACAAGCGGTGCGGTATGGGCGATGGTAGTCGGTCTAATTTCTGCTATCGGCTTAGTGCTGATCAGTCCGAATGTATTCAGTCCGGAAGTTGGTAAAGCTATTTTTGTAGGAAATCCTATTTTTCCATATACTACTCCAGGAATTGTTTCGATTCCGCTTGGTTTCTTAGCAGGTTACCTTGGAACCTTCTTCTCTAGCCAAAAGGCTGATGTTAAAAAATATGAAGAAGTGCTCGTTAAATCCAATACAGGGATTGGTTTAGGAAAATAAAATATAAAGGTTAAAAAAACCCCCTAAGCTGGATTGTTAAGTCCACTTAAGGGGTTCACTTCATTAATGGGGTTTTTTTCCTGTGAAATTCTTCTTCTGATGTTTTCTTTCACCATTTTTCTTTTGACGGACAGTTTTCATTTGCTGTCCAGCTTGACGTTTTTTTGCAGAAGTGTCCAGCTGAGTTTCTTTTTCCTTATTCGCATTCCCTAGGTTTTGTTTATTTATTCTAATATTTAGCTCTTTTTCAATTAAATCAAGAGTCGGTCGGTCCTTAGTAGAATAAAGGGTGATAGCTAGTCCTTTCGTCCCTGCCCTTCCGGTCCTGCCGATTCTATGAATATAACTCTCGGGATCCTGAGGAATATCGTAATTAAACACATGGGTTACACCTTCTACATCAAGTCCTCTTGCTGCTACATCGGTGGCAATTAGCAATTGTATTTCCGCATCCCGAAACCGTTTCATGACCTGCTCTCGTTTTGCTTGTGACAAATCACCATGCAACTCATCACAGGGAAATCCATGGCTTTTTAGAATTTCATAAAGCTTGGTAACTCTGCGTTTTGTCCGGCAAAAAATCACTGCTAAAAATGGCCGATGCGTTTCAATTAATTGAATAAGAGTTGCCTGCTTCGCACGGTCAATCGTATGAATGGCAATCTGTTTCACATTGTCAGCGGGGCCTTGAACTTTTTCGACTTGAATATATTCCGGGGTCCGCATGTATTTATTTGCAAGCTTTTTAACCTCAGGAGGAATCGTAGCTGAAAAAAGCATGGTCTGCCTGCTTGCGGGCGTTTCTTTAATGATCTCCTCAACCTCGCTGAGAAACCCAATATGAAGCATTTGATCTGCTTCATCCAGAACAAGATAAGATACATTCGCTAATTGGATTGTTTCCCTTCGAATATGATCGAGAAGTCTGCCCGGAGTTCCTACAACAATCTGTGGATGGTTCTTCAATTTCTTTAATTGTTTGTCAACATCTTGCCCGCCATAAACAGCTAGAACATTAATATCATCGAAATCATGAATCAATTTTTCAATTTCATCCGTAATTTGCAAAGCCAATTCCCTCGTTGGCGTCACAATAAGGGCTTGAATATGGCCGTCATTTCGATTTAATTTTTCAAGGATGGGCAGGATGAAGGCAAGCGTCTTGCCAGTACCTGTTTGGGCTTGGGCAATAGTATCCTTGTCCTTCATAATAATCGGAATCGCCCGGTATTGAATCGGTGTTGGGGTTGCGATCCCACACCCGCGTAATTTATCCACTACTGTGGTTGAAATCCCTAATGATAAAAATTCTGACAAAAAATCGCCTACTTTCTGTATTACCTTCCACTAATAATGATTGTTTTCCACAATAATTTCAATTATTCATTTGCGAAAAATTGAATTTACCAGGACAAAAGCAAAAGGCTGCTGAGATATCTCAGGCAGCCTGGTATTTCTTATAAAGGTTCTTTAAGATTATATTTTTTGAGAATGCTTTCTATTTTCAAACCAGTGCTTACGTCACCCTTTACCTTCACTTTTCCTGTCAGCAGGGCCATCGTACCGCTCATTTTACACAAAACAAATTTTTTGAAGGTATCATAGTTTAAAGACATCGTCACGTTAGGAGTAACTTGGACTCCTTCTTTAATTGTTAATGTACCCTCTTGAAAATAATGCTGATAGGTTGACGGTATCTGGTCATACACATCGTATTGAACAACTGCGTTAAAGCCTTGGATTGGACCTGGATTTTCATTAAAGATTTCCTCAATTCTTGCCATTAAATCCTTTAAAGAATACTCTTGAATCGCCTTTTCCATTAAGGGGGTCCTCCTTTAAATAAACCTTTATCTCCATGATACTAATTCGTATCATAAGGATAAAGTGACAATATTAAGAACTCTTTCAAATATCTAATAAAAAATTAGCTTTTTGAAATATTGGATTCATAAATATCAATGATATATTTAAACTATCTATTAATTCGGGTACCAATTATCGATTTTTACGAATGAAACATAGGAGGAACTCTCGTTGGATTTACACCAGTTATATGTGTTTACAAAGGTGGTTGAACATAAAAGCTTTTCGAAGGCCGCTGAAGATATTTTTCTAAGTCAATCTACTGTCAGTTCCCATATTCAGGCTTTGGAAAAAACATTGAATGTGCAGCTGTTTGATCGCGTTGGCCGTGAAAGTATTCTAACTCCCCATGGAGAGCGGCTTTATCAGTGGGCGCTTAAACTATTGCTCTTAAAAGACCAGGCTTTAATGGATTTAAAACAAGGAATGACTGAACTTCGAGGCATGATTCGGGTTGCCGCAAGCTCGGTGCCGGGGCAGTTCCTTCTTCCGAAAATGGTCAAGAGGTTTAGAGAAGATTACGAAAATGCCATGTTTCATATTAGCCAGTCCTCCTCAAAAAATGTCGTGGAAAAAGTACTAAACGGATCCGTCGAAGTTGGGGTCTTAGGAGAAAAGTATGAAAGCGATAAACTTCACTATATTCCGTTATTAAAGGAAAAGCTTGTTCTGATTTCAGCGAATGAACGAAATATAACAGAACCGGTTAAAATTCAAGAGATTTTGAAGTTTCCATTTATCATGAGGAACACTGATTCGGGCACAAATGCCATTCTTGAAAGGGTTCTAAAGAAACATAAAATATCAAAGGATAAATTGAATACTATCGCTTATACAGATTCCAGTCAAAGCTTAATACAGTTTGTCATACAAGACATTGGCATCTCGATTATTTCCGAAATAGCCGCACGAGATTATGCTTCTCAAAACAGACTTAAAATGTATGAAATTCCTGGATTTGATGAGGAAAGATACTTTTATCTCACCTATAACATCCATAAAACCCAATCCATCCTAGCCAAACTATTTATTGAAAAAGCCGCTGAATTGCTCTAAAAAAACTTTGACGGGGGTCATGCCCCCGCTGCTGTAAAGTGTAACGTCCGGCAGTTCCCCATCCCGATTCTTTAGTGAATTAAGGTTTAAGGATTACTTTGATGCAGTCCTCGGTTTTAGTATCAAATACTTCGTAACCGTGCTTGGCACGGAGTTCTCCTTTATATTTTGATAGCCATTTCCTTTAATTTCTTTTTATCGATTTTTCCCACATGGGTTTTCGGCAGTTCATTTACTTGAATAAATTTTTTAGGAATTTTATAACGGCCTAGTTTGGCTTCACAATATGTTTTTAGTTCGTCATCAGTTATGCTCCATTCCTTAAAAACTATAAAAGCCGCTACCACTTCGCCCCATTTTTCTTCAGGCAGGCCGATTACTGCAGCCTCTTCGATAGCTGGGTGTTCCGCAAGCCAATGCTCAATTTCCAATGGATAAATATTCTCGCCGCCAGTGATGATCATATCCTTCTTCCGGCCGACAATATAATAATAGCCCTGTTCATCTCTTTTGGCTAAATCCCCGGTTCGGATCCAGCCCTCCGTCATTGTTTCGTTCGTCGCTTGTTCATTATTCCAATAGAACGAAAAAGCATGCTTGCCCCTGATTAATAGTTCGCCTACTTCGTTTGCTGCTGCTTCCCTGCCATCTGTTTTTTCAAGGATGATTGAATTAAACATCATGGGTTTGCCGACTGAGCCTCGCTTTATCTGCGCTTCCTGCGGACTTATATAAAAATTATTCGGCCCTGCTTCTGTCAACCCATACCCCTCTTTAAAGGCCAGGCCCTTTGTTTGAAACGCCTCATAAATTTGCAAAGGACATGGCGCCGCCCCAGATAAGAAGATTTTCATAGAAGGAAAATGGCTGCTTTTAAATTCTTCCGATTGGATTAACATATGATACATCGTTGGCACTAGGAGAATGATTGTGCAGTGGTAACGATTGATGGATTCTACTGCTTCCGCCGCATCAAAATGGTCCCCAATGACAACGGTCCCGCCCATCATAAGGATGGGAATGCTTAATGCATTCAGGCCGCCTGTATGAAACATGGGCATATAATTGACTGTGACATCTTGATCCGTCAGCCCCCAACTTAAAATGGAATTTATCCCATTCCAGAGGATGGATCGATGACTTAACACAACACCCTTCGGCTTCCCGGTTGTACCGCCTGTGTATATCATCGCTAATGGGTCGGTTTCAGAAATTCCCTCTACTTTTTGGAGAAAATTAATTTCAGAATAATTAGAGCGTCCGACCATAAAAGCGTGTGGTTTTTCCTCAGGAAGCTGATCATATAATTGAATAAATTGTTCATGTACCCCGATCAGAATCGGTGTGCAGTCCTGCAATATTTCGTTTATTTCATGAACCGAAAGCCTCCAGTTCAGCGGTACAAAAATGGCGCCAATTTTTCCGCAGGCAAATAATAAATCAAAATAGCATATATGGTTTGGGGCCAAGAGAGCAACCCGATCGCCTTTTTTTACGCCCATGTTTTGCAGGTTTGCCGCAGTATTGCTCGCCCGTGCGTTCAATTCTTCGTAAGTCCAAGTCTCTTTTGTCTTATCATCGATTATGGCAGCTTTATTTGGCGATAATCTCGCTCTATTTTCCAACCAATCCAGTTCCCACCTCACCAAAACTCGCTCCTTCACTACTAGATGGTGCTATTTTAGCTGGGAGTGGTTACAGCGGAGTTACAACAGAAGGGGAGTCTAGATTATAGGAAAGGGTTATCAACACTTTTCGGATTATATCTACAATTCTTTAAAGATATCTACGAAATTAATTAGGATATCTACAATTTTAAAAATTTATCTACAAATTTAAGGAACATATCTACAAAGTTCACAATGTAGACAATAATTCGAAGCGTCAAAAAAAACGACCCCCTCAAAGGCCGTTTTCACTAACTTATTATACCTGCACTTCCCTCTCCAAAAACTTCGTCATTGCCTCCAACAATTGCGGCAGATCATCAACTAATGGGGAGTGTCCACAGTTTTTCAATTCAACATAGGTTGCCTTATCTCCCAAATCCGCTAAAAGCTCGTTCGTCATTTCTCTGGCAATGACCATATCCCTTTCACCATATAAGACCAGAACAGGAACATGAATGTCTTCGACCTTGCCATTTCCAGGAACAAGTCCATTATGAAAATGGCTGATATTAAAGGTATTGTTGCAGTGATGGACTTCAGCCAGATTGCGCTGCGTCCGCATGTCCTGAACATACTCATCATAAAGATCAGGTTCCGGCTGGTTGTGAGTGTAAATGACTGCGTTCCAAATTAATTTCAGTAAAGCGACATCATTGGTATCATAAGCGGCTTGCACAGGAATGGTACGAACCAGATCTCGCTTTATCTCTTCATGTAAGGTAAATCGGCGCGGCTCATCAGCATCGTTCAATTTTCCGTCAAACGGATAACCCCTAGTAGATTCAGATGCTAATAAAATCAATTTATTGCAATAACCAGGATAATCAGCGGCGAATTGCATCCCCACTGCACCTCCGGTTGACCAGCCTACAAGAGCAAAGTCGTTCAAACCAATCGCGTCTACAAACAGTTTGACATCATCTGCAAAATCCTTAATTGACATAATTAGGTTGTTATAGGTAGACAGGCCGAATCCCCGTAAATCAATTGCATACAATTTATATTTTTCATCCATGTTTTCAAGAACGAGTTCCCAGTGCTTGGATGATGTCATATTACCATGGACTAATAATACTTTAATTTCTCCGCCTTCCCTTTCCCGGTAAAAAAGCGTTTCTCCGTTTGAAAGCTCGACACTCTTCACTGATACGTTTACCATTCCTATCATCCCTTTCCCCATTTAATGGTTGTCGCTCCCCACGCATAGCCAATCCCGGCGCTGACAAAAACGACAAGATCGCCGTCCTTCACTTTCTCTTCCCGTAAAGCCAGCTCCAACGATAAGATTTGATCTATCTGCCCAATATGACCGTAATCCTCCAAATAAATTGCCTGCTCGTCGGACAAGCCCAGTTCTCTTAAAACATATTCATGAGCGGATTTTTTCATGTGAAGAATCGCTAAATACGCAATATCATCCACTGTATACCCACTCTTCCGAACCGATTCAAGAATGACTTTTAAAAAATTGCTCATTGATTTTTCCTCAAGGCGCTGTTTCATCCCCTCAGGGTCAAGTACATCGAGCATGTTCAAGCGTTTGGCAATCGCCTCGCTCGAGATTGGATGTTTAGTGCCGCCGGCAACGACGACGACGTCCTCGGAAAAAGAACCATCCGTAAGGATTTCCGTCTCAAGCAAAAGATTTTCCGAATAATCCTTTTGAAGAAGAATGGCCCCGCCGCCAGCGCTAAGATTATACATAAATCTTGTTCTAGGGTTCTCGTAATCTATGAAATCAACATTTCGGTAACCCCCGGCAAGAAGAACCGTGCGTATACCTGGGTCAGAGAGCATCATGCTTTTCGCTACCTTCAACGCCATCACGGTTGTGCCGCACCTTAAAGCCGCATCAAACGCCCAGGCATTAAAAGCGCCGATTGCTTCCTGCAGCTTGATTCCCGCCGTCCAGAGTGGATATTCCTTATGCTCCTCACCGATATAAATGACGAGGTCAATATCCAAAGGATTAAACGAGGCTTTCTCAAGCGCCTTTCTTGCAGCAAGGATGCCCATTTCACAGGTATGGTCATCGGGACCTGGAATATGCTTTTTCTTAATCCCCATTTTTTCTTCTACAACGGTCACCGGAATGCCTGCCTTTTCGGCGATTTCCCGACCAGTCATTGTTTTTTCCGGCAAGTATATCCCTGTACTGACTATGCCTATTTGCAAAACGATCACCTACTCTATGAATCTTCCGCAATTTCCTTCATAAACGACATCGCCTCTTCAATCGTTTCAAATAAAGTTTCCCGGTCTTCCTGCACATGGGTCACTTTAATCCTCCAGTGCCGGGACCCGGTCTCCTTTTCGACTGCAGCCAATTGAAAGCGGACGACAAAGGAGGTAACTTGATTCGTATCCATTGCCGCCTCCTTCTAGCCCGCCAGCTTTTCTTTTTTCTTGACTGCCTGCTGCTTTTTCCGCTTCCAGGTTATGGTCCTTAACGTACCGACAATTCCTTTTGGGAAAAACATGACCACTAAAATATAAATAATGCCAAAAAAGATAATCCAGCGTTCGAAAATCCAATGCTCCTTCGCCAGCCCTGTCAGCCAGTCATGGGCGAATTCAATTAATCCGGCACCGATCATCGCTCCATATAGCGTGCCGACACCGCCGATAATCGTCATTAACAACGCATCCAATGTGATGTCCATCGAAAAAACACTTGTATTGACAAACCGCAGTGACATCGCATAAAGTATACCCGCTATACCGGCTAATACCCCGGAAACGATGCTTGCGGCAATTTTATAGTGGAGGACATGAAAGCCAAGTGACTCGGTGCGCTGCTCATTCTCGCGGATCGCCTGAAGCACCCTTCCCAATGGTGAATTGGTAAACCGCTTTAACATCATAAAAACCGCCGCTATAATCAACAGACAAATCAAATAGTAATCGGTCCGGTCAATAAATTGCTCTGGAACACGAAATGTGAAGCCATCATTCCCATGGGTCAGGCTCCGCCATTTTTCTGCCGCTACTAGAAACAATCCCGATAAAGACAACGTTAACATCGCATAAAAGTGGCTTTTTAAGCGGAGCGTCAAAAGCCCGACTAAAAAGCTGACCAGCGCCGTTAAAGCAAGTGTTGCCAAGAGTGCTAGCAGGAAATTCAGCATCGTCGGCTCAAATCGCTTCATAAAGATCCCGATCGAGTAGGCACCAATTCCAAAAAACATCGCGTGACCAAAAGAAACAATACCGGTAAAACCGAGGAGCAGGTCATAGCTCATTGCAAATACCGAAAAAATAAATATTTGCGTTAATAAAATCATCAGATTACGGGATTCATAGACAAATGGCAAGAGGAAGAGAAATGCTGCAACTATCCAAAATAATGTTGTCCCTTTATTGGTACGTAACCACTTCATATTCTCACCCCTTTGCCCCAAATAGCCCTTGCGGCCGAATAATCAATACAACTGCCATCAACAGCATATTAACAGCAAGTGACAAATCCGGAACATAGTACGCCATAAACGAACCGGACAGCCCCACCAGAATGGCCGCCAAAATGGAACCACTGAAATTGCCCATACCCCCGATGACTACCACGATAAAGGCTAAAATGGCAAACTCCATTCCCATCCCGGCATGGATGACTCCGGAATACGGCCCCAAAAGAACTCCGCCGAGAGCGGCCATCCCTGCACCAATCATAAATACAAACATAAATACCTTTTGAATATTGATACCTAATGCCTGGACCATTTCCTTATTCATTACGCCAGCTCGGACGACAAGGCCGATTTTCGTTTTTTTGAGCAAAAATTGCACGCACGTATAAATAAGCAGCCCAGCCAAAATAATAAATACCCGATATTTAATGATAATCACGCCGCCCAGTTCCCAGCTTCCCTTTAAATAATCCGGCGGCGTGGCGGTAATTTGATTTGGTCCCCAAATCACCTTCAGCATTTCCGAAAGCACAAGCATGAGACCAAGTGTAATTAAAATTTGTTGGACATGATTGCCGTAAACCGGTTTGATAATCCATTTTTCCGTGATGATGCCTAAAAGGAATCCGGTCAGGATAGCACCGGCAATCCCAATCAGAAAGCTCCCCGTTTTTCCATAAATCCATAAACCGCTGTAAGCTCCCCAGGCAAATAACCCGCCATGGGCAAAGTTCAATACATCCATTAACCCAAATATTAGCGTTAACCCGGCTGCCAGCAGGAAAATGAGCATCCCAGTCGCCAGCCCATTTAAAGCCAAATTTAAGAATAAATCCACAAAGGTCTTCCCCTTTCCTAGGCAATCCCTAAATATTTTCGTTTCTTTTCCTCGTTTTCTTTCAATTCCTGCATTGTTCCATGGCTTACTGTCTGACCGTCATCGATAATGTAATAACGGTCACCGATTGTACTCGCCATCATGAAATTTTGCTCGACCAAAACAATGGTTCTCTGCTCCTTCATTTGGGTAATCGATTCCATCACCTTTTCTACAACGATTGGAGCCAATCCCTTGCTCGGCTCATCAATTAATAGCAATTCATTCTCATTAATATAGGCTCTGGCAATGGCCAGCATTTGCTTCTGCCCGCCACTTAACAGCCCGCCCGGCTTTTTCCAAAACTTTTTCAAGTCGGGAAACAGCTCCAGGATCCAATCCATTCTCTTCAAGGTTTCTGTATTTTCCTTTTGCATTGCCACCTTCATATTTTCCTCAACGGTTAAGCCTGAAAAAATCCCTTGGTCTTCTGGGACGAAGCCAATCCCTTTATTGGCAATTGTATAGGGGGCAAGAGTATGAATGGACTCCCCTTTAAAGATCACACTTCCTTTGGAAGCAGGCGTAAACCCCATGATGGTCCGTAAAGTGGTTGTCTTACCTGCTCCATTTCGGCCAAGCAGAACGGTCACTTCTCCCCTTTTCACTTCCAACGAAACACCCTGAAGAATATGATATTGGCCAATATGTGTTTCTATGTCCTTTAGCTGCAGTAGTTCGCTCATTCGTAAAGCCCTCCTAAATAGGCCGACTGAACTGTCTCATTTTTCATGATTTCCTCCGGCGTCCCGTCAGCAAGAAGCCTGCCATTAAACAGAACCATGACCGAATCGGACAAATCTAAAATCATATCCATTTTGTGTTCTATAAGAATGATGGTACGATCCCCTTGCATCTTAATCCGCTTGATGACTTCCAAAATCACCGGAACCTCCTCCAAAGACATTCCTGCCGTCGGTTCATCCAGCAATAAAACCTCCGTTTCCAATGCCAGCAGCATAGCAATTTCCAGCTTCCGCTTTTCACCATGGGCAAGGTTAGCGGCAAGTGAGTCTCGTTTGTCATCGAGAAGCACAAGACTCAGCCATTCCATCGCCTTCTTCTCAAATTGGCGATATTTTTTATAATGAAAGAGCATTTGATAGCGGACTCCCGCCTGTGATTGGACAGCGAGCCGGACATTTTCCAAAACGGTTAAATTCGGAAATACATTTGTAATTTGAAAGGAACGGCCAATTCCTGCCCTGGTTCGTTTCGTCGGTGAAAAAGCAGTGATGTCTTTCCCTCGGTAATAAATTTTCCCTTTTGTCGGCGTAAGCTGCCCGCTTAATAGATTAAAAAAGGTCGTTTTGCCGGCGCCATTCGGCCCGATAATTGACTTAAAGTGTTTTTCAGGAACTGTTAATGTAACGGAATCAACCGCGGTATGGCCGCCAAAGGTTATCGATAAATCATTTGTTTCTATCAATGCTGCCAAACATGTCACCACCTTAGATTACAAATAGGAAGAGGGGGACCCTGTCAACCCATAATCCCCCCATTCACCTGTGAAGTTTATTTATTACGGATTGGCGGAGCGGTTTCCTCAGGAGTCAGCTCGCGCATTAATACTGGAACTGGATAATTCACGCCATCCTTTTTCTCAAGCTTAATCGCATATAATGACTGCAGTGCCTGGTGATCCTCAGGTCGGAAGGTCATTTTTCCTTTTGGTGTTTCAAAGCTCATTCCTTCCATCGCTTTAATCAATTTATCGGCGTCAGTATCGCCTTTTGTTTTCTTGACGGCTTCCACGATGGAGATTGCCGCACTCATACCTCCTGGTGTAAATAGGTCGGGAACCTCATTGTTAAATTTCTTTTTATGTTCAGCGACAAGCCAATCATTGATTTTATTTTTTGGGAGGTCATGATAATAAACAGTAAAGCCTTCCATGCCAACCAGCGGTTCCATTGTTGCTAAGGCCGCAATATCCGGCGCTCCGGTGGAGATTTTGATGCCTTTTTCCTGAACCTTCATATCGGCAATCTGTTTCCATGGAGAGTTAGCACCCGCCCAGACTACGAATAGGTAATCAGGTTTAGCATCAATGATTTTTTGAATATTAGAGGTAAAATCTGTTGCTGCCGGATCCGCATATTCTTCCTTTACAATATCAGCACCTAATTTCTTAGCCGCTTCTTTAAATGCCGCTACCCCGTCACGTCCAAATGAATAATCAGGAGCTAGGGTTGCAATTTTGACACCCTTTTTCGCGATGGCTGCTGCACCAGCTACTGCGTCCTGTGAAGAGTTCCGTGCTGTTCGGAAAATATAAGGGTTGAACTCGGACCCAGTAATCGTATCCGCGGCAGCTGGTTCAACCACCATAATCCTTTTATATTCCTCAGCCAGCGGAAGTACTGCTAATGTATCAGCCGAACTGGAAGATCCAACCAAGAAATCTACTTTATCTTCTTCTAATAGTTTCGTTGCTTTTTGTACGGCTACTTCCGGCTTCGTTTCGGTATCTTCCACATAGAATTCAATTTTTCTGCCATCCACTTCCATCTTTCCATCTGTAGCATATTGAAGTCCCAGCTCAAAGCCTCTTAATGTTTGTTTACCGTAGGACTCCAAGGCACCAGTTTTTGATGCTAGCACACCGATTTTAATTGGTGCTTTATTTTCTTCCTTCTTTCCACCGTTGTCCTTCGGCTCTGATGATGATTTGTCCGAGCTGCACGCACTGGCAAACAGCATCACAAACATAAGTAATCCTAAAAATGCCCATCTTTTTCTGCTTCTCTTCACATTTCTTCCCCCTTAAAATTTTTCAGGTCAATCATGGAAATGCTTTGACTTCATCATAGGAAATAGGAGTTACAAAGAAGTTACAAAAAAAACAGCCTTTTTATCAGGCTGTTAGATTGGCTGGATATAGCTGTCAGATTCCATAATCATGTCACGCATATGCCTTGTTGGCTCAAGCGGTGAAACACCAAGTTCCTTTTCGAGGACCTCTGTGCATTTTTGATACCATTTTAAGGCCTGCGGCCGGTTATTTTTACGATAGTAGCAGTACATGAGCAGCCGGTATGCTTCTTCCCAGGTACGGTCCCGTTCCAATATTTTTTCACACCAGAAAATGGCCCCATCATAATTTTCCTGACGAACATAAGTTTGAGCCATTTTTTCCGCTCCTCTTAGGAAATAAACGAGCATCCTCTCCCTTTTGCTGATACACCAATCATCGTAGCGGCGGTCAGGCAAATACTCCCCCTGATAGAGCTTTAATCCCTTTTCCAAGAAAAGCTTCCCTTTCTCAGGTTCTGCTTCCTGAAGCCCTTTTTGAATTAACTCCTGAAAAAGGACTGTATCCAATTCGATTACCGCCAGTGGATTTAATCCATAGAAGCTTCCTTCCCTTATCACAAAAAAAGGGGCAGCTCTTGCCTTCCGTGTGGGTTCAAGGACATTCTGCAGGCTGTTTAAGGCCACCTTGAAGTCCCGGTCTGCACTTTTTCGCTCTTGATTTGGCCAAAGAATTGCAATAATCTCTTCTTTTGAAATTAATTCACCGGTGGTCATCAATAATTGAAATAGTTCCTTTGCCTTTTCTCTCTGCCATTCCTTTTCACCGACTTCTTTATCCGCCAGCCAAATCCTGAATTGTCCAAGGGTTTGGACCCTGATGGAATAGCCGGGGTGGGATTCCAAGGCAGCAATTCCCATATCCTGCAGAATTTTGGCTGCATATCCTGTTTGTCCGTCTTCTTTTAAACAATCTATTAACATAGGAATGAACACCTGCAAATCTCTTGGACCAAAGACAGATCGCTTATGAAAAATAAATTCATATTCGTGTGTTTGGACAACATTTAAGAACTCAGCAAACGCTGTCCTGAAATGTTCCCGATTTTTCTCGATGTGAAAACAATAGGCCAGCCAGAATTTGCTGAGCATTTGACCATAAGAGTCCTCACATTGTACAAACATGATATTCGTTTGTTCCAAGTAATCCAGGGCCTTTGAGAATCGTTCATTATGAATGCAAGTGATCCCCATGCCAAGTGTAATCATGGCCGAAAGCCAAAGGTCATTCACTCTTTCCGTCTCCTGCAAAGCACGTTTACCGGCCGTCATCGCCCGTTCGAATTCCCCTCTGGCACCATATAAAATGCAAAGTCCCATTAATGGCTCTGCCTTACCACGGTCAACATGCAATTTATCCATCAATTCTAGTGCTGTCTGATAGCAGTTCTCCGCTAACGAAGTATCATATTTATTCAAAATTTGAACAGCGTGCCCCATCCTAATCCACCCGCAGGCCTCCACAAAGGGAGCCTTCAAGCTGATTCCCTGCTGGATGCCTGCCTGGGCAAGCTCTTTTGCTATATTCCCTTCTCCTGTAAAAGCCTCGATAATGGAAAGCAATAAGTCAATTTCACGGTGTGCCTGCGGCAGGGAAGAAAATTGAACATTCTCCACTTCAGCTTTTTTCATATATAGAAATTTCTTTGCTTCATCAAACCGTCCTGTTCGTAGATACAATCTTGCCTCGAGGCTTCCGTCAAGCTTGGAAATAGTCGATTCCTTGGCTTTTTTTAGCCAAACCTCCGCTTTTTTTGCTTTCCCGGAGTTAAGCAAATTCTCGGATAATAATTCATAGAGTCTGCCGCTCTCCTCCACAGGGCTATTGCTTTTTTCGCGGTGGGCAATCGCTTCATATAAAAGCTGTTCTGCACGTTGAGGCTGAATCGTGTCCAAGTAAATCTTTGCTTTTCCCTCTAAAGCTCTGCTCATTCCGAGGAAATCATTTCTCCTCCGGGCGCCTTCGTAAGCCTCATGATAACATTCTTCGGCGTCGAGATATTGGGAACGGTATCGGTATACCTCCGCTTTTAATAGCCAAAGAAGATAGTAGGTATCGAACTCATCCTCAGGAATTTTTCTTAATAAATCCGCTAAGCTTTCCAATTTACCGCTTTCTAGCATGTGAAAGCCATTTTCCTGTAATATGGAAGCAATCGCTTTAAGCTGTTTTATTTTTTTGTAATGATAAAGTGCCTTTTCCCAAAGCTCCCTTTTTTCATAAAAACGGGCACATCGTTCATGCAGGAAGATAAAGTTTTCCGGATGATTCTTTTCAAAATGATTTTCTAAGAAATCCTTAAATAATGCGTGGTAACGATAATGCCTTGAGTCAACTTTTTGGATGAACAGGTTTCGGTCTTTTAACTGTTCCAACATACTTGAAGCCGCTTGAATACCGATGACCTCGTCACATAATTCCTCTTCAATCTCCTCAAAAATAGATGTTTGTTCAAGAAATCGCTGAATGATGGGCGGTTGCTTTGAAAACACTTCCAAAACAAGATACTGAAAAAAGTCATGAAGGGACAGGGAAGATTGCTCAAATAAAGCGGAAATGTCCTGTTTCAAGGGAATTTGCTGGGCAATCATACATGTGGCAATAATCCATCCTTCTGTTACTTGATAAATGGCTAGTAAATGATGATGCTCCACCTCCAGCCCATATAAGTCCAACAAGAGCAATTCCATTTCCTCGATGGTCAGAATTAAGTCCTCTTTGGTAATTTCCAGCAATTGTCCGCACACTTTCATTTTTGTAAGAGGCTTCCAAACCGGACGGCTTCGGCTAGAGATCACAATATGCAAATTGATGGGGATATGCTCGAGGAGATTTTCCATGAAACTATTAATTGTATAGGACTGTTCAATTTGGTGAAAATCATCCAAAATCAAGATAATTTCGGAACTGATTTCAAGGATTTCGTTAATAAACAAAGAACAAAGGAAACCTATTTCTTCATTGCGGGTATAACGATCTGTGGTTTCCACAAAGGTTAACAACTCTCTGCCAAACTCGGGGGCAGCTTTTCGAATGGAATGGATAATATGAGACAGAAACGGAAGGATATCATCATCCATAGAAGAGATGGAATACCAGCAGCCATTAATATTTTCGTCCTTCATGAACAAGGCAAGTGCGGTGCTTTTTCCAAAGCCAGCCCCGGAATGAATAATAGTTAAGGGATGTTCTGGTATTTTTTTCAGCTTCCTCGTAAGATTTGCTCTTCTTAGAAACTCATCTTTCACCGCAGGAACCCGCAGCTTCGTTTGAATAATTGGAAGCTTCATACTTGAAGGCCTCCCCCCCTAAAAATTTTCCCAATTTTTACACTATTTTACCATACTGGGAGATAGTAGGACGAGTTGCTGAAAGATTTTTTTCTATTATAAAACTTAGGTTGCGGGAAGAAACTAAACTATCTATATTTATAAAGGAGGATAGAAAATGCCTGATACATGCTTTTATTGCACAAACCAATTTGAGGAAAAACATCTTCATCAAGTTTCGTTTGATTCAGCCAATCAAGAAAGGCATGAAACGCTATGTGATGAATGCTATGAAGAATGGCTCCATGGAATAAAGGGTTAATCTGTCCCCTAATCTACAACAGCATACACACCTTATTAAAAGGAAGTGTATGCTGCTCATTGGAGTGTTAAAGCTTGTCTATAAAGAAAAAACTTCCACTATTATTTTGTCTGCTTGTATTTATCATTTTAGTTACGAATAATGCCTTTCACTATATTCGGTCAAAAAATCAGCTCATTAGTAATAACAATCGAGAGATTTCCATGATCACGAAGGAAATTTCCTATCATGTCAAAAATACAACGAAGGGCTCCTTATATGTTGAAGATATTCTTGGCAGAGATTTACGGATTGCCTCCCTCGCCATCAAGGATCAACTGCCGCCCCGTTGGGAAGATGTCTCTAATGAGCAGCTAAAACAAATAGCCAAGGATGTTGGTGTCTCACACATTACTTTATTGGCAAAAACAGACGATGACATTATTGGTGTGAAATCTTCCGACCCGCAAGAAATTAACATGGCCACCAAGGGATGGGGCTATTGGTATGATGCCTATCAGCAGCTTTTTGCTTTAAAGCCTGTTACGATCGGGAAAGGATTAACACTGCCAAATTATTGGTCTGGGCCGATCGAAGTTGCCTCCTCAAATCCGGATCACGTTGATAAATGGGGCTATTATTATGATGGGACAACGAATTATATCATCAACCCCTATTTCCGGGACAGTGAAGCAATAGAATATGAGGATCTTTTTGGCCCTAAAAAAATTATAAAAGATTATACCAAGCAAAAAGGCATTTTAGAGTTAACGGTTTTTAACCCGAAGAATTTCGGAAAAAAGAAAGAGTTCGTTCAATTAAACGGAAATAACTATATGCGCATTTCTGCCCGACCTGTGTGGTACGGTCAATATAAAAAGTACCCAAACTATAAGAAAGATACTACTTTAATCCAAAAAGCAATGAAAACGGGGAAAACACAATCCTATAAGGCCCAATTGAATGGGAAAAGTGTGATGAAAACCTTTGTCCCTGATTCCGCCAATGGTACTGCCTTTGTTACGGGACTTGTCTATGATTATGGCCTTATTGAAAATGAACTGGCGCATGAACTGAAAGTTCATATCCTGCTTTCCATCATCATTATGATTATCGTATTAATTATCAGCTTTATTTTTTCAAACTCTATTACTAGGCCGATTGGTTATATTGTCGATCGGGTCAATGAAATCGCCAAAGGGAATTTCGGAAAAAAACTCCATTTACGACGGAAAGACGAGCTTGGCATGCTGGCGGAAAACGTCAACGCATTGTCTATGGACCTGCACAACTATGTAACGGACCTACAGCAGAGCAGAGAGTTTATCGAATACCAAGCGAACCATGACCCGTTAACAGGACTGCTTAACAGAAGATATTTTCAAGAAAAACTCCCTTCGATTGTAAATAGGGCGAATCAAAATGGAGAAACCTTATCGATTATTTTCATGGATATGGACCGTTTTAAGGAAGTTAATGACTCCTTTGGGCATTCCAAAGGGGACGAAATCCTCAAAATGACTGCCAGCCGAATAAAGGATAGCCTCGCCAATAATGAAAATCATTTCATCATCAGGCAGGGCGGCGATGAATTTATTATTTTATTGTTCAATTATAATTTACAAGATACAAAGAGTGCTGCAGAGAGCATTATTTCCAACCTAAAAGCCCCTTATTTTCTCAATGAAACAGAAATTTATATGGGAGCCAGCTGCGGTGTCAGCATCTATCCAAAACACACGGATAATATCGAAAGCCTCATCATCTATGCAGACACGGCCATGTATACCGCGAAGAAAATGGGTGGAAACAAAGTTGTTGTTTTTTCAGAACAGTTAAGAAAGGCGAATATTAAAAGACCGCAACTTGAGGCACGCTTAAGAAAAGCTATTGAAAATGAATTATTAGAAGTCTATTACCAGCCTAAAATGAATGTAAAAGAAGGTACCATCTTTGGTGTTGAAGCATTGCTGAGATGGACGGATGATGAATTGGGTGTTGTTTCACCGGAAATTTTTATCCCGATTGCCGAAGAAACAGAATTAATTCAACCAATCTGGGAATTTGTGATGAAAACAGCCTGCAGTCAGGTAAGCATCTGGAACAGGAATCGGCCTATTCCGTTATCAGTAGGTGTAAATTTCTCTGCCCGGCAGTTCCAGGAACCGCGCAAGATGGTTACGATGATTGAGGAAATTCTTGCCAATAACGAATTGCGTCCTGATTGTTTTGAAATTGAGATTACAGAAAGCATTCTTTTGAATAATTCACGAGAAATTGTTCAATCACTTCGCACACTTAAAAGTTTAGGAATCTCCATTTCTATTGATGATTTTGGGACAGGTTATTCGTCTTTAAGCTACCTAAAAGATTTACCTATCGATTGTTTAAAAATCGATAAATCCTTTATTCAAAATATCGAAGAAGATTATGAGAACTCCGAAATTCCTGAAGCGATTATTAATCTAGGCCGAAGCCTGAAGCTTAAAGTAATTGCAGAAGGAGTCGAAAAGGAATATCAGAAGGAATTTTTACTTTCTAGAGATTGTTGTTTGATGCAGGGCTATTTATTTAGTAGACCTTTAAATAAAAGCGATTTTGAGGAATATTTGAGAAAGCAAAAAGAGGCTGAATGATTCAGCCTCTTTTTGCTTTTGTTTTAAATTAATTCCGTTTCGCTGTTTCACAGACTCTGCTGCCGGAGGAATCAATTTGCAAGAGCTTTACGGTCATTTCCGGGAAAGCCTTTTGAATATCTTCAACCAGCTGCCTGCCATTGCCCTTTTCAACAAAGCAAAGGACAGTTGGGCCTGCGCCGCTTAATGCTGTTCCGAATGCCCCATTCTCTTTGGCGAATTGTTCAACGTCTTGATAAAAAGGAATCAGCGGTCTCCGATAAGGCTGATGAAACCGATCTCGTTCCATCATTTTTCCGGCCATTTCCCAATTTTCACTTAACATGGATGCCACCAATACGTTTGCTGCCGAAGAAGCCTCGATCGCTTCTTTCATCGAAAAACTGTTTGGCAATACCCCGCGTGAATCCTTAGTTAATAAGATTTCTTTCGGGATAACCGCAGCCATTTCAAAGGAAAGATTGGTAAAGCTCAGCATCTCCACTTCGTTTTGCCGATAACTTCCGATGACAAGGCCCCCATAAAGGGATGCCCCAACATTGTCCGGATGGCCCTCTATATCAGTTGACAAAAGAAGCTTTTCCTCCTTTGTCAGGTTTAAGCCACCCACGATATCAGCAAGTTCAATCCCTGCAATGATAGCAGAAGCACTTGAACCGAGTCCGCGTGCCAAGGGAATCTCACTTTCCATTTTTACACGGCAGGGAGTTAGCTCTTTTCCATATTTCTTAGCTGTCTCAAGGGCAATTTGTGCGATAAAATGGGTTTCATCAGTTGGAAGCTGGTTTAATTCAGGGTTAGGAGAAAAGAATTCCCAATGGTCACTTTTCTCCACCTCTAAAGTCAAATACAGATCTACTGCCAGCCCCATGGAATCAAATCCCGGACCAAGATTGGCAGTGCTTGCCGGAACCTTGATCATCCATTGATTATTCAGCGGCATGCCCGACAACCCCTCGAATATGCTCTGCCACAGCCTTTTCATCGTTTGGCAATACAACAGGTTTCACCAAGCTGCTCTGAATAGCTGTGTCCGGATCCTTCAAGCCATTTCCTGTAAGAACTGCAACAATTTTGGTACCTTTGGCGATTTTCCCATTTTGTAATGATTTATAAACACCAGCGATAGAAGCGCAGGATGCCGGCTCTGCAAAAACACCTTCAGTGGAAGCTAATTTTTTATAAGCCGCGACGATTTCATCATCGGTAACCTCATCAAACTGACCGTTAGATTCTTTTACTGCATTAACCGCCAAATCCCAGCTAGCCGGGTTGCCAATCCGAATCGCTGTTGCGATTGTTTCCGGATTTTCAAACACGCGGTTATGTACAAGAGCGGCGGCCCCTTCAGCTTCAAAACCGAACATTCTTGGCAGACCAGTTTCCTTTTTGCTGTTATATTCTTTAAAGCCTTTCCAATAAGCGCTGATGTTACCAGCGTTTCCAACCGGGATTGCTAAAATCTCAGGTGCTGAACCAAGCTGGTCACAAACCTCAAATGCAGCTGTTTTTTGCCCTTCCAGACGGAATGGGTTAACTGAGTTAACCAATGTGATTGGCTCTACTTCGCTGATATCTCGCACCATTTTAAGAGCTTGGTCAAAATTTCCCTCAATGGAGATGATTTCGGCCCCATACATCATCGCCTGAGCAAGTTTGCCCATGGCAATTTTCCCTTCCGGAATCACGACGATACAGTTGATTCCCGCCCGGGCTGCATATGCTGCAGCAGCAGCGGAAGTGTTTCCGGTAGAGGCGCAGATGACAGTTTTGCTGCCTTCCTCAACTGCTTTGGCAACCGCCATGACCATGCCTCTGTCCTTAAAGGAACCCGTTGGATTGGCTCCTTCTACTTTCACATAAAGCTCTACTCCCCATTCCTTGGAAAGATTCTGCAAGTGAATTAGAGGGGTATTTCCTTCATTTAGCGTTAGCTTTGGTGTCTCATTATTTACTGGTAAAAATTCTTTATATGCTTCAATTAATCCTGGCCATCTCATATCGTTTTCCTCACCACTCTATATGCACTTTTTATTTCTTTTACAGCTTGCAGGTCATTTAACTCCTGTAGAATTCCATCGTAGCTTGTTAAAGAAGCTTTGTGGGTTACTAGGACAATTTCTGATGTTTCATGTTTCTTAATTGGCAGCTGAAGAATTTTTTCAAAGCTGACCCCATACTTGGCAAAAATCGTCGTTATATCGGCAAAAACACCAACTTCATCCTGGACGTGGATACGCAGGAAGTACTTCGAATATTTTTCGTTATCATCCTTTAATTGCTTTGGATATTGCGGGGTCACGGCACTTTTCCCGTTCACACCAAGCCGCAAATTTTTCACCACACCGACAAGGTCAGAAACAATGGAGGTTGCGGTTGGCAAACTGCCTGCTCCAGGCCCGTAAAACATCGTTTCACCCACAGCTTCACCATAAACATAAACAGCATTGTATTCATTTTGAACGGAGGCAAGCGGATGATTGTCAGACAAGAAGGTAGGTGCGACACTGACCTCGACCTTTTCTCCTTCGCGGTGGGCATAACCAATCAGCTTCATCGTATAGCCAAGCTGTTTCCCATAGCGTATATCATCTTCCGTTACGCCCGAAATGCCCTTCACCTTTACATCCTCTAAATCAATATGCATGGAGAAGCCCAATGTAGCAAGGATGGCCATTTTACGGGCTGCATCCAATCCTTCGACGTCAGATGTCGGGTCAGCTTCCGCAAAACCGAGAGCCTGGGCCTCTTTCAGCACCTCATCATAGGAGCGGCCTTCATTGCTCATTTTCGTTAAAATATAGTTTGTCGTTCCATTGACAATCCCCATCATTTGCGTAACTCGATCAGAAGCAAGACCATCCACCAAACTTCTAAGAATCGGGATACCGCCAGCCACGCTCGCCTCATAAAACAAATCACAGCCATACTCCGATGCCACCGTTAACAGTTCGGAGCCATGGAGCGCCATTAAATCCTTATTGGCAGTCACAACATGCTTGCCTTGACGGAGGGCCGTAATCAAATAGTCTTTTGTGGCGTCAATGCCGCCCATAACCTCGATGACAACATCAATTTCTTCATCCAATAAGATGTCATCAGCATTATTCGTTAATAAGCCTGCTTCTATTTCAACAGGTCTCGTTTTAATTAAATTTTGAACCAGAATTTTTTTAATCGTTACTGGACAGCCCACCTGGTGCATTAATTTATCTTGATGATTTTTAATAATTTGGACAACACCTGAGCCAACGGTACCCAACCCCAGTAATCCAATCGAAATTGCTTTCACCCATTTCCCCTCCGTTCCTATGTCCTTCTGGTGTGAACAATTGTATTTCTATTGTAGACATTATAAGTGTCTGTTCGTTTTTTTACAATAGATTTATTTCTGACTTTTCCCACTGTAATCGCTTACTATCCTATCATAGCAAGGTTCTTCATTTTGAGTAAAAATTTTCAGAGAAGACTGGCAAATTTTTTTGATTTTCCCCCCTTTACAAGGCCGAAAGCGGGATGTAGAATAATCCCTATATTCAGTTAAATTTTGAAATTTCACTCAATTGGGTGTATTCTATTAATGAAATAGTGATGATGAAGACGGCAATAGGAAATAGCTTCAGAGAGCCGGTGGACGCTGCGAACCGGTGCTAATTGCTATAATGCCCAGCCCTTCTGAACTGGCTGCTGAAATTGTTAGTAGGCTAGCCCGGGTATTACCCGTTATTTGCTTTGAGGCCGCACTGTGTTGCGGCAAAAGAGGGTGGCACCACGTTAACTTACGTCCCTCATAACACGACCACTGTGTCTGTTATGAGGGGCGTTTTTTATTTTTCAATGAAATAACGTAAGCTATTAAAATTTTTATAAAAAAACAAACTGGAGGTTTTAAAAATGTACAAAGTGCTTGTAACCGACGGAATCAGCCAGACAGGTTTAAAATGCTTAGTCGACCATGCCAATTTCATTGTGGAAAGACAGCCAACACTGCCTACAGATGAATTAAAAAAGATTATCGGTGATTACGACGCCCTTATTGTGAGAAGCCAAACAAAGGTAACAGGAGAGCTTCTTGAGGCAGCAGGCCGCCTGCGTGTCATTGCTAGAGCAGGTGTCGGTGTGGATAACATTGATGTCAACGCTGCAACCAAGAAAGGGATCATCGTCATTAACGCACCTGGTGCCAACACGATTGCTGCAACTGAGCACACATTGGCGATGATGCTGGCGATGGCAAGAAAAATTCCGCAGGCCCACCAAAAGACCTCCTGCGGTGAATGGGACCGCAACTCTTTTAAAGGAGTAGAATTATACAAAAAGACACTTGGTGTAGTCGGTATGGGGAAGATCGGTACTGAAGTGGCCAAACGGGCAAAAGGCTTCGGCATGAATATTTTGGGCTTTGACCCTTATTTGACTGAAGACCGTGCGAAAAAGCTTGGCATTACCAAAGCAAGCCTTGATTTAATTGCGGCGGAGGCCGATTTTATTACCATTCATACACCGCTGACTAATGATACACGCGGAATTATTAATGATGAATTTTTAAGCAAAACGAAAAAAGGCGTTCGCTTCGTTAACTGTGCCCGCGGCGGAATTATTGATGAAAAAGCGTTGGTCCGGGCTATTCAATCTGGCCATGTTGCCGGTGCTGCCCTAGACGTATTTGAAAAAGAACCGGTAGCCGACCCAGAGCTATTGCAGAATCCGAATATTATCGTGACTCCGCATCTTGGCGCTTCTACCGTTGAAGCACAGGAAAAGGTAGCTGAGGAAGTCAGCGCGGAAATCGTTGAAATTTTTGAAAAACAATCCATCCAAAATGCGGTAAATATGCCGCAAATGTCAGGCGAAACGCAAGCCAAGCTCCAGCCTTATTTAGTACTTGGCGACCAAGTGGGCCAGCTTGTCATTCAATTATTGAAAAACTCTGCACCTACAAAAATAGAAATCAATTATTATGGTGATCTAATCGATGAGGATACAGAATTATTGACACGGACAATGCTTAGAGGTGTTTTATCCTATCATTTAAGCGATTCTGTCAATCTCATCAACGTGCTTCATTTATTGAAGGAGCAGGGCGTTTCCTATAATGTACAGAAAAATGCTACGAATAAAGGCTTTGCCAACTATTTGGAGCTTTCAGTTTCGCAAGGCGATGAAACTGCTCGGATTGGGGCCACTGTGTTAAACGGCTACGGTGCCCGGATTGTAAAGATTAATCAATACCGGATTGACGTGAAGCCTGAGAAATATCTATTATATATTAAACACCAGGACGTACCGGGTATGATTGGAAAGGTAGGTTCTTTACTTGGAGACTATCAAATCAATATCGGTACGATGCAAGTGGGCCGTACAGAAGTTGGCGGCGAGGCCATCATGGTGTTGACGCTTGATAAGACGCTCGGTACAGAAGTCAGCCGTGAACTTGTCCAAATTCCTGGTTTAGACGAAGCGCAATTTTTGGAGCTATCAAATGTCGATACGTTTGATGCAGGCCGCATTGAGCCGCAGGCTGTGGAGAGTGTGTGATTTTTAGCTGTTTATTAAGGGCTGCTCCCTTTTTGCAAGGGGCAGCCTTTTTTTAAGTTTAGGTGACGGATCCGTGCTAAATTTTTCGATCCGCCAATAGGACCTTCAGATTCGCCAATAGAAATCGATAATTCGCCAATAGAAATCGATAATTCGCCAATAGAATACATAAATTCGCCAATAGACGCACAAAATCCGCCAATAGAATTTATTTATTATATCTTTATCTGAGAAATTCTATCAAAAATAACTAATACAGCCATAAAATAATAAAATTCAAAAATTCGTTTATAGAATTCCCTTCAAATCAAGGACAGAATCGAGAATATTGTCCGCTTTATGCTTTTCGAATTCACCCCGCGCGTCTTTCCCAGATAACCCGGTTAACACGGCGGCGAATTGACAACCCATTTGCCTTGCAGCTAGAAGATCTGCCAATGAATCCCCGACAATCAGGACCGAATCGCCATCTTTAATTGGCAGCGGCGTGTTCAAACACTCCTGCACGGACAGATCTTTGCGATGCAGACCCAATATGTAGGTATACGGATGCGGCTTTGATAAAGATTTCCCTTCTGGAAGCTCCTGCTCAGCCTTGGCGACATCATCCGCAGTCACAATCCGGCTCACATCAAAATGCTTTAACCATTCCAAGTGCTGAAAAGGCTGAATCGTTTCCAATTCAGGCCGTCCTGTTCCGATCCCAATCTCAATCCCCGAGGCTGTTAAAAATTGAAATAGCTCTCCTATCTCTTCTTTAGGAGCCAATGTTGTTTCATTAACTAGAAAGCCTTTCTTGCCTTTCTGAACAGAAGGCTTGCCAGTTGAAGCAATAATATTGGCATCCCCTACGTACCATTCCTGAGAAACATGCTCACATACTGACCAAAGCTCCCCTTTTTGAAAAATAGTGGTTTCTACCCCAAGTTTCTCAAGTGCCAGCACATTTAAATAATCAAGCAGTTCTTGCTTAGTTGCCTCGGACCTCTCAAACTCCTTCACAAACAAACCGAAATCCAGTTCAACCGAATAATTATTCAACACCCCACCAATCTCAAGTAAGGTCTTTCGCTGGATTGGTGCTTGACACCATTCTCTAATGTTTTCAATTTCATATTCTTTGATTTGTGAAAGTAGATGAATTAGCTGGTGGGCAAATGTTAAATAAATCATATCCCAGTTGGCATTAAGGCCTCGTGATTTTTGGAATTTCAAGATTTTATCATTTTCAAATACCAGATTTCGAATTTCTTCTATTTCTTTATCGCTATAGTCTGTTTTGAATTTTTGAGGTGATAAAGCCAAGTAATTACTGCTTATCAGCATCTCCCATACGGTTAGTGCCGATGCATCAAAGTAACGTTCTTCGCTTAATAGAACCCCGTCAACGTCAAATAAAATCGTTTTAATCAATTTCCTATAACCCCATTTCCCTGTCTGCTTTTATACGTTATCGTACCACAGTAAGCGAACTCAATAAAAGTAAAAAGAGGGAAGATTCAGTTTTAGCAAAAATAAAAACAAGCCGTGCCCCGTTGTTTCGGTGCACGGCTTATTTATACTTTAGTCCAAACCGATGGAAATATATTTCACTTCTAAAAACTCTTCAATTCCGAAATGACCACCTTCACGGCCAATACCGCTTTCTTTATATCCGCCAAACGGTGCTTGCGCAACGGAAGGAAGCGCATCGTTGAGACCGACAATACCGTATTCTAGCTGCTCCGTGATTCTAAACGAACGGCTCAAATTCTCGGTATAGACATAAGCAGCTAAACCATAGTTAGAATTATTGGCACGTTCAATCACTTCTTCTTCCGTCTTAAAAGTCGCAATCGGTGCAATCGGGCCAAAGATTTCATCCTTCATGCATTCCATGTCATCCTGCACATCTGTTAAAATTGTTGGGGCATAGAAATAACCATTCTCTTCTGCCGGTTTTAGTCCTGTATAAACGACCTTTCCACCCTTTTCGACTGCATCTTTTAAAAGTTCTTCCACCTTGCTGCGGGCTGCTTGATCGATTAACGGCCCGATATCGACGCCTTCTTCAAGCCCATTTCCAACCTTAAGCTTCTCTAATTCCGCTTGGAATAGCTTCGTGAATTCCTCTGCGACACCTTCTTGTACATAGACACGGTTCGTACAAATACAGGTTTGTCCCGCATTTCGGAATTTCGATTGGACAAGGCCTGCCGCTGCCTTTGCTAAATTGGCATCGTCCATAACGATAAACGGTGCATTTCCGCCAAGCTCAAGTGATACTTTTTTCACAGTTTCGGCAGCGCCCCTCATTAATGTTTTACCAACCTCTGTCGAACCGGTAAAAGTAATTTTAGTAACACGAGGGTCTTTCAACCAAACATCCCCGATTTCTGAGGATCTTCCGGTTATTACATTTAATACGCCTTCCGGTATTCCCGCTTCATGGGCAAGTTCAGCCATCTTTAACGCGGTTAAAGGCGTCTGATTAGCCGGTTTAACTACCGCCGTACAACCGGCAGCAAGCGCAGGACCCACTTTTCTAGTAATCATTGCAGCCGGGAAGTTCCAAGGAGTAATCGCCGCAATAACACCGACAGGCTCTTTGCGTACGAGAATGCGCTTATTTGGATGGGAAGCTGGTATCGTTTCCCCATAAACCCGCTTGCCTTCCTCGGCAAACCACGAGATAAAACTATTAGCGTACTGAACCTCACCAACGGCCTCTTTTAACGGCTTTCCTTGCTCCATTGTCATAATCTTAGCGATTTCAAGTTTATTCTCATCAATCAACTGGTACCATTTCATGAGAAGCTGATATCGTTCTTCAGCTGTTTTTTTCGACCAGGTTTTAAATGCCTTATGGGCCGCATCAACTGCCTGCTCCGCTTCAAAGGCACCGCCGGTCGGTACTGCCCCTAAGACTTCCTTAGTTGCCGGATTGATGACTTCGGTAAATACTTCATAATCATTACCAACCCATTTTCCATCAAGATACATCGGAAAAATTTGATATTTTTGTTTCACAGTGTCCATTACATCCTCCCCGTCCTCGCTGGTACGGCCGAATCCTTCTGATATACGGCTTCAAAGGCTTCCTCAAGAATTTGTAATCCTTCCTCCAGTTGTTCATCTGAGATGATAAGCGGCATCAGAAGCCGAATGACATTTCCATAAAGCCCGGCGTTTAATAAAAGAAGCCCCCGCTCACCAGCTGATTTGACAATTTTTCCCACTCCCTCTTTATCAGGAGCCTTTGTTAGTTGATCCTTCACGATTTCCATTGCGCACATCGCACCTAGTCCGCGGACATCGCCAATGCACTCAAAACGCTCAGCCAATTGCTTCATTTTTTCAATCGACCTCGCACCAATTTTTTCTGCCCGGTCATTTAGATTTTCACTTTCAATGATATCTAAAACCGCCAATGCCGCCCGACAGCCAAGCGGACTTCCGGAATAGGTACCGCCGATTTCCCCAACATCTGCTGCTTCCATTATATCAGTTCGGCCAATCACCCCGCTAATTGGGACACCTGCACCCATTGATTTGGAAATCGTTATTAAGTCTGGTACCACCCCAAAATGATCAATGGCAAAGTACTTTCCTGTCCGGGCAAATCCGGTTTGAATTTCATCGGCTACAAAAAGAATTCCATATTGAACACAAATTTCCTTCACTTTTTTTACAAAATAATTATCAGGAACAACAAAACCGCCCTCCCCTTGGACAGGCTCCATAACCACAGCGGCAATCGTTTCCGGTGCTACTTCAGCAAGTAAAAATTGCTCGAATTGCTCGATAATCATGTCGCTGTACTGCTGTTCGCTCATACCTTCCGGGCGGCGATAAACATATGGATACGGTGCCTTGTACACCTCTGGGGCAAATGGCCCAAAGCCGAACTTGTAAGGCTTGACCTTGCTTGTCATTGTCATTGTCATTAATGTTCTGCCATGGAAGCCCCTTGTAAAAGATATGATTCCTTGTCGCTTTGTATACTTCCTTGCTATTTTCACTGCATTTTCAACCGCCTCCGCACCGCTGTTAAAAAATGCAACCTTTTTATCGAAGTCTCCTGGCGCGAGATTGGCAAGTCTCTCAGCAAGATTAATATACGATTCATACATCATCACATTAAAGCCCGTGTGGATAAATTGGCTTGCCTGTTCCTGAAGAGCCCTTACGACTCTTGGATGGGAATGTCCTACGTTAATTGTTCCAATAGCACCAGCAAAATCAATAAAGATATTACCATCAACATCCTCAACCAGCGCTCCCTGTGCCTTTTTAACAAACGAATGACAGTTATTACTGATCCCTTTTGGGACAAATTGATTTCTCCGCTCCAATATTTCCTTCGATTTCGGCCCGGGAATTTCCGTTTGGAGCTTCACATATTTCTTCTCCACTTTATTGCTCCCCCTTTAATATACATACCTCTGTTTAATAGGAAGCAACCGGCAGCTTACCGATTGCTTCTTTTTAAAAAGCTATTCCTTTACCTGTTTTAATACTTCTTTAAAGGTATTGACGACTTTGTCAACTTCGTCGTAGCTAATTGTTAGCGCCGGTTCAATTCGAATAGTTTTAGAGTTAATTAATGTACCTGCCACTAGGACACCTCGGTCAAACATACCCTTTGACACTTCATAGCCGATTTCATCCTTATGAAACTCAATCCCAATCATTAAGCCTTGGCCGCGGATTTCTTGCACTTTATCCTCATGCCCTTCCGCTGCCTTCTTCAATTCAGCAAGGAAGTATTCCCCGACAACCGCTGCACGCTCAGGCAGATTTTCTTCTATTAAAATACCAATCGTCGCAATCGCAGCAGCACAGGCCAGCGGGTTGCCCCCAAAAGTTGTGGTATGCATGAATGGGTTAGGAAACCAGCTCTTGAATACTTCCTCGCGCGCCACAATCGCCCCCGCTGGCATAACACCCCCGCCGAATGCTTTCGCAAGACAGATAATGTCGGGAACCACATCATACAATTCAGCAGCAAACATTTTGCCAGTGCGTCCCATGCCGGTCTGCACTTCGTCAAAAATCAATAGCGTACCATATTGGTCACAAAGCTCGCGAACCTGCTTTAAGTAGCCTTCCGGCGGCAAAATGATTCCGCCTTCGCCTTGAATTGGTTCCAAAATTACTGCTGCCACGTCTTCGCCAACCATTGAACATGTTTCAAACGTTTTTCTCATCATGTCGATATCGCCAAACGGCACATGACGGAATCCAGGAATTAATGGCAGGAATGGCTTCCGGAACATTCCCTTGGCTGTACCTGACAATGACCCTAAGCTTTTTCCATGGAAAGCACGGGTTGTGGAAATAAACGTTGTACGGTCGCTATACATTTTGGCAAGCTTTAACGCTGCCTCCACACTTTCCGTCCCACTGTTACTAAAATAGGAATATTTTAAATCCCCAGGTGTGATATCTGCCAAAATTTTCGCCAGCATCGCGCGCAGCGGGTCGAGCAGGTCCTGGCTGTGAAGGGCCTGACGCTTTAGCTGATCTGTTACAGCTTTAACAACCTTTGGATGACGGTGGCCGACGTTATAAATGCCAAATCCGCCTAGACAGTCAATATATTCCTTTCCGTTTACATCCTTAAAGCAGGCGCCGTTATCGGACCACTCAACAGCAGCAAATTGTCCGTCCTTGGTAACAGTTTTACGATAAGCAAGGAAACCCGGGTTCACATGCTCGCGGAAGCCGTCAACTGTTTCCTTTGTAATCCAGGCAGCTTCCTCAGCATTAATTTCCTCTTTTTCTATTAAACTTAAAACCTTATTAATATAATCCGTTACCTGCAGCTTCTGTTCACTTTTCGTCTCTCGTGATAAATCAATACTCATATTATCTCTCCTCATAATGTTTTAGTTTGAAAACCAGCCAATTGGCTCTACCTGCAAATTGATATTAATCTGTTTAATTTCTTGGAATTCCTCAAGACCGAAGGTTCCAAGGCTGCGGCCGATTCCACTTTGTTTGTAGCCGCCCCATGGCGCTTCATTATAAGTAGGATGATAGGAATTCACCCAAGTGATTCCCGAGCGAAGCTTTTTGATTACACGCAAGCCCTTTGCTCCATCATTCGTGAATACACCACCGGCTAGGCCGTAAACTGTACCATTAGCAAGCTTGACAGCTTCCTCTTCATCCTTGAACTTCTGAATCACAACAACAGGACCGAAAATCTCCTCCTGGACAATTCTCATTTCTTGCTTCACATCAATGAACACGGTCGGCTCCACAAAATATCCTTTCCCCAAACCGCTGTGGACAATCCTGTTTCCGCCGCAGGCAACCGTGGCACCTTCCTGTTTACCTAGCTCAATATAGTGGAGAACTTTTTCCAAATGCTGCTGGCTTACCAGAGGCCCCATTTCTGTGGAAGGATCATCCCCTGGGCCCACCACGATCTGCTTCGCTCTCTCTGCAAAACGGGCAACAAAACGAGCATAAATGCTTTCTTCAACAAGAATTCTTGAGCCTGCTGAACAGACCTGGCCGGCACCCGCATAGATCCCAAACAATGCATAATCAACTGCGGTTTCAAAATCGGCGTCAGCGAAAATGATATTTGGCGATTTGCCTCCTAATTCCAGAGAAACCTTCTTCATCGTATCAGCAGCCGCTTTCATAATATGTTTACCCGTTTTCGTTCCGCCAGTGAAGGAAACCATATCCACCTCAGGGTGGGAGGCAACTTCATTGCCGACAACCGGACCGGCACCTATCACCATATTGGCTACCCCTTTTGGCAGACCCACATCTTCAAAAATTTCAAACAGCTTCTTTGGTGTAACCGGCGTCACTTCAGATGGCTTAAACACAATCGTATTTCCCGCTGCTAAGGCCGGAGCAATTTTCCAAACACTCATTAATAATGGATAGTTCCATGGAACAATGAGTCCACACACACCAACCGGCTCCCGGACCACCATCGCCTGGATCGGATCGGCGACATGGTAGGTGTATCCGTCAGGCTTGGTAATCAGTCCTGCATAATAACGGAAACAAGCTGCTGCGTCAGCTACATCAAAACCGGCTTCTCTTAATGGTTTCCCGTTATCCATTGTTTCGAGCCGAGTGAACTCGTCTGCATATTGATCGATTTTATCCGCAATTTTAAATAGATAGGAGGCTCTTTCTTGAGCGGACAATCCAGACCAAACACCATCTTCAAAAGCGGTCCGTGCTGCAAAGATTGCCGCCCGTGCATCTTCAATTGTTCCTTCAGGTGCGTATGCAATCACTTCTCCATTCGCCGGATTTATAACGGGGCGGGTTTCTTGATTTTCTGCATCCTTCCACTCGCCGTCGATATACATCTTCAGGTTGATTACTTGATTCTTCACTTCGACCATTTCCCATTCCTCCTTTTAATACCCTCACTTACTACTTATGCAAGAAGTGTGCCAAAATCAAAAGACTACTGTATTGCAATTTTTCCGGAATGTTAAAAATCAGTTTATTCATTTTTGCATAACTCTATTTTGTATTGCATAATGGTGGGAAAAATAAAAAGCTGCCTCAGATTCTCAATCTGAAACAGCTTTCGTGTTAAAAGGATGGCATATTTTCTAGTTTAATATTTTTCTCGGTTAGGATTTTTTGATATTTCCTGCTGACAGAGGATTGGCTAATGCCCAGGGCTTTGGCGGCCTTGGTTGTCGTTTTATACTGATTCATGGCAAGAACAATCAGCTGTTCCTCTACATGCTCAAGCGCCTCCTGCAGGGGAATTACCCTTGTGATGACAGGCTTCATTTTTTTACTTTCAAAGCCCAACGATAAAAACTGGCTGACGAATTCGGCATCAATTGCCGGATGATCGGCTGTTACTACCAATCTTTCGATGATGTTTTGCAACTCCCTGACGTTGCCCGGCCATGGATAAAATTCCATTACATTAACGGCATCTGGGGTTAAGTGATAGTTTCTATCATACTTTTCGTTCAATTGCTGCAAAAAGTGAAAAGCCAGCAGTGAAATGTCCTCGGTCCGCTCCCGAAGCGGCGGTATATGAATCGGAATAACATTTAACCGATAGAATAAATCCTCCCGGAACGTTCCTTCCTCAACCAATTTTTCTAATTTTTTATTCGTCGCCGCAATGATTTGCACATTTACCTTAATCGGTGTCGTGCTTCCAACTGGGATAACCTCCTGCTCCTGCAGGACCCGTAATAGCTTTACCTGCAGATGCATTGGCATTTCACCGATTTCATCCAGGAATAAAATACCTCCATTGGCTTGCTTAAAGTAGCCTTCTTTGCCGTTTTTATCAGCACCGGTAAAAGCACCCTTGGCATAGCCAAATAATTCACTTTCCAGCAAGTTTTCCGGAATCGCCCCACAGTTCAATTTGAGGAATGGTTTTTGGTAACGCTTACCTAATTGATGAATCGCCTGGGCAATCACTTCTTTTCCCACACCGGATTCCCCATTAAGCAGAACTGTAGAAGAGAACTCAGCAATTTTCTTTACCTGATTCATGATTTTTTCCATCTTTGGACTGCAATAGATCAGCTTTTTCAAAAAGCGATCCTTGCTTTTGAAGTCATCTAGTTCCTTCTTATACTGTTCCGATATTTTACGCATTTCCTGAAGTTCTGTTTTTAAACGGGTGGTTTCGGTAATATCCCTGGAGGCCACGATAATCCGGTCCAGTTCATTTTTTTCATTAAAAACCGGATTGCCGACAGCAAGAATTTTCCGGCCTGTTTTCGTTTCCTGAACAACCGAAACCTTACGCTTTTTTTCCATCACCAGCCTCGTGACAGATGGCGTAAACAGCCCCTGGTCCTCAAGCTCGAGGACGTTTTTGCCAATTAAATCTTTCAAATCTACCTGCCAAAAATCTTTAATAATATTTTCACTATAGCGGATTAATTCGCCCTTCGCATTGACGACCAGAATTTCATCATAAATGCTAGATAGAATCGCATTTAAATCTTTATTTAAGTCTTTAATATATTCAATTTCCATGGCCATTTCTTCAACCATCGGCAAATCCTGAACAACAATGACAGCACCTTCCACTTCGTCGTTGTAGCCAAAAATAGGACTGTAGTCGACGAGAACGCCCATTTCATCGGAAATTTCCAGATGATTCAAGAATGTCTTTCCGGTTGCAAATACATTGTTGATATGCTGTCGGCTGAAAATTTTTTCCCCGGGAAAGTTCAACACCTTTTCCGCAGTGGATTTAATCATCGTTAAACCGGCTTCATTGCAATTAATGATCCGCTTTTCTTTATCCAATACAAAAATCCCCATCGGAATCGAGGTTAATAGAATCTTTAAAAGGTCCCCGCTTTTATTTTCCTGTTTAAACAGTTCCGCCAGGGCATCTTCTCTTCGGATGTAACCCATAGGCCTGCCGTCATCTCCCTTAATAATGGAAAACGGTTCGCCGATAATCTGGAACAGAGCCGGAAAGGAGATCTGCTCGCTCAACTGACAGATGCTCTCCAAGGATTTGGCATTCTCAAGCAATACGGTTTTAGAAAAATCAGACCCATTCAATTTCTCAACCAGCTGTTTATTCAGTGCTACATAAGCAAATAACTGGTCCTGTTTTTCTAAGAATAAAAAGGGTTCTTTAAAATGATTTAAATCCGGGATTAAAACTTCTTCCTCTACTATGACTGATATAATCGGTTTAATCTTTTCCTTGGCGACGGAAAACATTTTTTCATCCCCTTTAATTCCTGACTACTCTTAATACTATCATTTAATTTCGAATTTTTTAAATAAAATTCAAAAAGAAGATGAGCACTTTTCATCTTCTTTTTATTAAAGCTAAAGATCGGTCCCCTTATCTTTTTTAATCACTTCCCGTTACAAATAAATCCTCCTTAATATAGGCAAGGACCATGCCGGGGATTACATAATCTCCTTGCTGAACCTCCAATGATTCAATTTCTCCGCTTACACTTGTTTGCACTAATTCAACCTTTCCTTCTTCTGTTTTAATGGAAAAAAGCGTTTCCCATTCATAAATTCTTTCTGTCCCTTTAATAGAAATTTTCTCCACTGTCCCGTAACACGGGCTGAGCACCACTCCAAAATACATGCATCCCAACTCCATTCTCCGTTTAATATTGTTCTTGAAAGGGCCGCTGCTGCAAAACAAGGCTAAAGAATTCTTGAAACTCCGGAATGTCCTCTTTCTCAATCCCCAATTTTTCCGCCCAATGATGGTCCTCATATGTATCCTCCTGGCAAAGGAGAACCATTTTTCCAGTCTGAATGGAAGTGACCATGGCTTTTCCGAAAAAATTTCTGGAATAGCCAATCGCTAAATCATAACGGTAATTGCTGGAGATAAGGCAAAAATAATGTAGCAGTTGCTGCTCTTTTTGTTCTGATAAAATATCCAATTTCATTCATTTCCCTCCTTTTAATATTTCAACCAGCCTCGCAGCCTGGAGGCCTCAGCCAGTTTTTGAATTCCTTCAATATAAGCCGCAATTTTCATATTTACTTGATATTTTTTCGCCGTATTGTAAACATTTTTAAAGCTGGCGGTTATTTTTTCCTTCAGACGTTCATCGACTAATTCTTCGCCCCAGTAATAACCTTGATTGTTCTGACACCACTCAAAATAGGAAACGATTACACCGCCGGAGTTGGCTAAAATATCGGGAACCACAAGAATTTCCCGCTCATTTAGGATTGTTAAGGCATCTTTGGTGGTTGGCCCATTTGCCGCCTCAATCACAATCTGACAGTTAATCCGGCTCGCATTCTGTTTATGGATCACACCGGAAATCGCTGCCGGTATTAGAACATCACATTCTTTTTCCAAAAGTTCCTGGTTTGGAACTGAATTTTGGAAGCGGTTCGAAACAATCCCGAAGGAATCGCGATTTTCAAGCAGGTATGGAATATCAAGGCCGTTCTCATCAAAGATGCCGCCAAGTACATCTCCTATTCCAATTACCTTCGCACCCAGATCATACAAATATTTCGCAAGGTAGCTTCCGACATTTCCAAACCCTTGTATGATAACTCTTGTATCCTTTAATTCCATCTTTCTTAATTCACAGACCATTTGCAGGGTATAAAGTACGCCTTTGGATGTGGCCGTTTCCCTGCCCTTTGAACCGCCAAGGGCAATCGGCTTCCCGGTAATGAAGCCTGGGGAATCAAATTCACGGATATGGTCATACTCATCAAGCATCCACGCCATGATTTGAGAGTTTGTGTACATATCAGGGGCCGGAATGTCCTTGGTCGGGCCGACAATCTGGCTGACCGCCCGAACGTAGCCTCGGCTTAATCGTTCCAACTCATCCATGCTCATTTTCCGCGGGTCGCAAATAATGCCGCCTTTAGCACCGCCGTAAGGAAGATCGGTGATGCCGCATTTTAAACTCATCCATCCCGCCAACGCCTTCACTTCTTCCGGCGTTACATCCGGATGGAAACGGATTCCTCCTTTGGTCGGTCCAGATGCATCATTGTGCTGGGCACGGTACCCTTCGAAAATCTGCACCTGTCCATTGTCCATCTTTACAGGAATGCTTACCTCCAGAAACCGCATCGGTTTCTTTAAAAATTCGTATACTTGAGGGGGATAGTTCAGAATATCGCAGGCTTCTTTCAGCGTTTCCTGAAATTCAACTAGAGAATTATCCTTTAATACCTCTCTCTTTTTAACCTCAAGAGAATTGATTGCCATTATAACACCTCATTTTTTGTTGTTATAAATACATTAAGCAAGTTCCGTGCCAAAAATAAAAAAAGCAGTTTTTAAGGGTTCTAAGCGGTAAAAGTAACAGGACATTATGAAAAAATGCGTGTTTTATGCATTTCTGCATACTTTTTTAAAAAGAAAAAAACGCATCCTGCCAAGGCAGAATGCGTTTTATCGTTTAAGCTTCCTCCGCTTTGAATTGCGGAGGAGCCGCACGGAATGCTTTTGTTAAATAGAGCAGATAAATAAATCCAGCAGAGAACCAAATCAACCCCATAATTAAGGAGCTTAATTCGAGATTGATCCATAAGATGCCAACGGTGGCCGCCCCAATCAATGGCATGACTACATAGTCAAAGAAACCTTTTGGAGTCTTGTACATTTTATTTCGTATTGCAAAATGACTGATGACGGATAGGTTAACAAATGTAAAAGCCATTAAGGCACCAAAATTAATTAACGATGTTGCCGTAACTAAATCAAAGAACCAGGCCGATAACGAAATAGCGCCGACAATCACGACATTAATGGCAGGTGTCCTCCATTTTGGATGGATAAAGGCAAACCATTTTTCCGGAAACACCTTATCGCGCCCCATAACATACAACAACCTTGAAACACTTGCATGTGAAGCCAAACCAGATGCAAGCGTATTGACAAAGGTTGTACACAAGAAAATCGATTGAAACAGCTTGCCGCCAACATAAAGAGCAATTTCCGGAAGGGCGGCATCAGGTTCTTTGAACCGTGATATATCTGGGAAAAACAATTGAATGAAAAACGATGTTGTGATAAAAATGATACCTCCCCATAAAGCTGTAAGCATAATCGCCTTAGGGATCGTTTTTTCCGGATTAGGAGTTTCTTCTGATAACGTCGTAACAGCGTCAAATCCCAAGAACGAAAAGCAAAGAATGGTTGCCCCTGTAATGAGAAGATGCACGTTCATTCCTTCTTTAAAAAATGGCTGCAGGCTGAATAAGGTTCCGGTTCCTTCACCGTCTTGAAGACCCTTAACGACAAGAATAATGAAGACAACCATAATCGCAATTTGGATAAATACAAATAATGTATTAAAGTTTGCTAGTATATTGACGCTTCTTAAATTAAGGTAGGTAACGATACCGACAAACAATAGTACCCAAACGAAATCCGGCACCGAAGGAAACAAAGCATTTAGGTATATTTTAGTTAACAATGCATTTACCATTGGCAAAAATAAATAATCAAGCAGCGATGACCAACCGACCAAAAACCCTAAATGGCCATTGATTGCTTTTTGAGTATACGTATAGGCAGAACCTGCCTGAGGAAACACCTTGACAAGCTTGCCATAACTTGCCGCCGTAAAAAGCATGCCAAGCAAGGCAATAATATAGGCTGTTGGGACATGCCCCTTTGTCTCACCCGAAACAATCCCAAACGTATCAAAGACAACCATTGGTGTCATATAGGCCAACCCCATAATGACTACCTGCCAAAGCTTTAACGATCTTTTCAGCTTTACGCCATTTTCCACATATCATACCCCCAGTTTTGAATTTAAAGCGTTTTCATCATTCGGCGGCCCCTTTGTTTCGTCTGAATTTTTTATTCCCCCTCTTCGTAAATTTCAAATTATAAACTTGCAATTTTTATGCCAAACCAGTTTCTATCGAAAATTCTTTATGTATTGCCCTATGGAAGGTAATGAGTTATAAATAAGAATATTGTGAATTATTCAAATGTGCATACATTATTCCATAATACATACCGTTTGTCATTATCAAAGTTAGCCGGCTTTAGCGCTCTATGGACATTTTTTTTGGCACAAATATTGCATCTATAAATGGTATAAATAATGAAAAATGGAGGAACCCATCATGCAATATCCATTATCACCAGATGTAAAACCAGAGTTTTGCACAACAGGCACATTTATGAGGCTTCCATCAAACAGAGAGGATGCAAAGCTCGCCATTGTCGGAATGCCTTTTGACACAGCCGCTTCCTTTCGTGTCGGTGCCCGCTTTGCACCACAGGCGATCCGCCAGGCTTCAATGACGCTATTCCCTTATCATCCAATCCATAAGGTCTATCCGTTTGAGGATTGCAACGCCATCGATATCGGCGACGTTTCTGTGATCCCGCATAATATCCACCGCAGCTATGAGGTCATTGAAAAAGCTGTCCGTGAGCTGATGGAACAGGGAATTGTCCCAATCGGCATTGGTGGGGACCATTCCGTTACATTAGCCAACCTCCGAGCTGCCGCCAAAGTGCATGGTCCTGTGGCTTTAATTCATTTTGATTCCCATACCGATACATGGGATACGTATTATGATGAGAAATACTGGCATGGGTCGCCATTCATTCGTGCATATGAAGAAAACCTGCTGATTCCGGATAAAGTCTTTCAAGTGGGGATTCGAGGAACACTGAACCATCCTGGGGATATCGATGCCAGTACGGAATTAGGCTATCATGTCATTACTACTCCAGGTTTAAAGGAACGAGGATATGAAAACGTCATAGCGGAAATGAAACAGAAAATTGGCGACACACCTTGTTTCTTAAGCTTCGATATCGATTTTGTTGACCCTTCCTGTGCCCCGGGAACAGGCACGCTCGAAGTTGGCGGCCTTAACAGCTTTGAAACTCTGCAAATAATTCGCTCACTGACAGATTTTAATTTTATCGGCTATGACTTGGTTGAAGTACTTCCGCCATATGATCCAACTCAAATTACCTCTTTACTTGCGGCAACCATCATCCATGATTTTGCCTCACTTGCAGCTTTAAAAATAAAAAAAGAAGAGCTGGCAGAAACTAAGTAATAGTAATAAAAAAAGCAGTTCATATTCCACTTTCTGGAATTGAACTGCTTTTTTGTTAAAAATTATTTTTTTTGAAATACTAAGATTATCTTGCAAATACATGGTTGCCGATTTTTACAGTCACTGCACGCGACTTAATCCAAGAGCTTTGAGCGGTATTAGGATTATAGAAGAATAGAGAACCATTTCCTTTACCCATTAAAGCTATTGCTTCGTTGACAGCTCTTTTTGATTCAGCATCAGCTGCCTGATTGATTTGACCGTTTTCTACAGGTGTAAACGCATAATGTCCATTTGAAATTTGATAAATAACTTCCCTTACGCTATTCGGGAATTGGTCACTTTTTACGCGGTTCAAGACGACTACAGCAACTGCAACCTTCCCTGCATATGGCTCGCCAACAGCCTCAGCACGAACTAAACGTGCCATTAACTCTTTGTCTGCCGCAGTAACAGGAGAGTTTGGCAGAGTAATATTTTTACCAGTGATAAGCGGTTTGCTATTATTCGCTGCCATTAAGCTATTGACAGGAACACCGAATCCTTTTGCAATATTCCAGTATGTCTCACCAGATTGTACTGTGTGAGTGGTTGTTGCTGCTTCTGTTTGTCCATTTAATGTAAAAGCTGACATTGATAACATTAATCCGGCTGCAATTACTAGTTTTTTAAGTTTTTTCATTTGATAACCTCCTAGATTAGTAGCTCGTTCTCTCTACAACCTAGGCTATCAGTTGTAACACACTTATTCATTACCTAAAAAATGGAAAACTTGTGCGGTAACTAGCATAATAGGCTTCTAATGCTCTTTGGTATTAATCACCAACTTATTTGTTTATCCAGTGGTTGGAGAAAATGGATGATTCCGGTCCCTTTTTTACATAATGTTTCACGCTTGTAATATAGTAAGTGATTGATTATTTTTAATTACAAGATTGTATATGGAGGTTTTTCAGGTGTCCCGTCATGAAATAATTGTATACAGCAGCAATGGCTGCTCTTACTGCGATCAGGTAAAAACATTTTTAAAAGAAAAGGGAATTGAATTCGAAGAGCGGAATGCTTCTATTAATAAGGAGTACTTGGAGCAATTAAAGGAAAAGAAAATTTTCGCTACCCCCGCTACCTTTATTGATGGAAAACTGGTATTGGGATTTCAGGAGAAGAAATTGAACAAGCTTCTTGAATTAACGTAAGAATTCTTAAACTTGACCAAGCAGCCTAACATAAACACTTAAACCCTAAATATAATGTACTATGCGTGTTTTAAGGAGGGCGGCTTATGGTCTACCAAGGACTGAGCGAACAGGAATTTAACAAAATGTTAATTGCCCCGGAAAACTTTGCATCACCACCTGAATCTCTTACGGAGCAAATGTTTATTGAACGTTCTTTAACTGAGAATAAATTTTGGCTGCGGATTATGAAGGAGCATTCTTATTTTTTAGGGGAAGGCTTCAATCGAAAAGACAAGCAGCTTATCCAGCAAACGGACCGATTCTATCAATACTTTGCAGAGCAGGAAAAAAGGGCTCATCAAACGCCTTATAATGTAACAGCAGTACGGAAATTAAATGAAGATACCATTCAGTTAGTATTGGGTTTACGGAATTTTAAGCGGAATCTGCTCATCTTAATCATTAATTGTAAAGTCATGGGGTTCAACTTCCCGCTTCTTGTGGACCATATCGCCCGTGAAGCTGAATACTTTATGAGGACTTTAAAAAAATTAAATGATGGAATACTAGACCCTATCCAGGATGCGATCATCAAAGAAAATGTCTTTTGGCTAAAAATTATGATGGAGCATTCGCGCTTTATCGCCTCCCTTCTCGATCAATCTGAACGGAATTTAGTGATTGCTGCAAGAAAATTTGGGGATGATTTTGAGGTCCTCCTAAATCAGGCTCGAGATGTTGAATCAATGTTGTATAAAAAAAGCCCTACGTATCCTATTATTGGAAAACTCAATAAGGACAGTGAAAGTGCCACTCAGGAACTGCGTGCTTTCAAGCAAGCCGGCCTCGATTTTATTAAGACCTGCCAAATTAGAAATGTCATCGACCCGCTGTTAGCCGACCATGTTGTCAGAGAGGCAGACCATTTCTTGCAAATCGTGCATGTTTTAGAAGAACGATTAAAGGTAAAACAACAGGAGCAACAGAGGATATAAAGAAGAGACTATCCGCGGATAGTCTCTTCTTTTTGGCTGCGTGCCACGATTACCATGCTGATTGTTATGATTGTAAAGGCAATGAAGGCTAAGATAGGGATCGTAATAAACCCCAGCCAGTTAATATAATCCTTGGAGCAAGGTACCCCGCTTGTACACATTTCAAACCTTTGTAAATATGGAAGCTTTTGAAGCAGAGTATGATAACCCGAAATCAGCATACCGATTATAGATAATGGAAGGACATATTTATATATGCCGTTGTCATTCCGGTAAACTGCAATTCCTAACATAATGGCCAATGGGTACATGAATATCCTCTGATACCAGCACAGCGTACATGGAATGAAATGCATAACCTCACTAAAATACAAGCTACCTAAAGTGGCGATAAGCGCGGCAATCCAGGAAAGAAGCAGGGATTTATTCATATCACTTCCCCTTTGCTGCGTTTTCGACCATCTCTTTTAAGTCGTCGATGGATTGACCTTCAAACTTTTTGCCATTAACAAATAATGCGGGAGTTCCTTGAACATTTAATTTTTTCACATAATCCATATCCTTTTGCCAGGCATCCTTCGATTTGTCGGCTTGGAAGTGCTTAACCACCTTATCCACTTCTTTGTCACCAGCCACTTCCTTTAGTGTATCAGTTAAGAACTTTTCCGTATAAAGATCGATTTTTTCATATTTTTGATCTTCAGGCTGCTTTTTATAAAGAAGATCATGGAATTTCCAGAATGTATCGTTTCCAAGTTCAGCATAAACAGATTCCGCAAATTTGGCCGAACGCTCAGAATCGACGTTTATAAAGGAATCATTAAAGAAGTAGAATTTAGCCTTTCCCGTATCGACCAGTTCCTTTTCAATAAACGGAACAGCGGATGCAGAAAACTCCTTACAATACGGACATTTATAATCCCCAAATTCAATGATAGATACTGGAGCGGATTCCTTACCCAAAAATGGCTGATGGCTGTAGTCAATCTCATTTGATTTAACTGCTTCTTTATCCTTGGAGTGGTTGCCTAAAAAAATAAGTGCCAAAACCCCAACGGCAATTAAGCCGACTACCCAAAAAATAAACTTTGAGGATGAATTCTTTGTATTTGCTTTTTTATTATTTGCCATGATCAGACTCCTTCAAAAAACTATTATTTATGAGATAAATTTATTTTCCCAGATAGTTTTAATATTACTTATCTATTGTAATAAATCAAATAATTGATTCCGACTTTATAGGTGTTGTTGACACTTACAGTTATTAAAGTTGTTATTTTTTATAACTTTCAACTAAAATTGATAAAATAAGTTAGATTATGAATATAAAGGAGCACGAATATGACGAATAACAACAGCTATATGGGTTATATCGGTACCTATACAAAGGGAGACAGCAAAGGAATCTACTCCTTTACCTTAAATACTGGGGAAGGGAAGATTGAAAATGTGAAAGTGGCAGCGGAGCTAGAAAACCCTACATACTTAACGATTAGCAATGATAATCGTTTTCTTTATTCTGTGGGGAAAGAGGGGGAAGTTGGCGGCATTGCGGCATTTTCAATTAATGATAACGGGGAGCTGACAGCTATAAACCGGCAAATGACGCCAGGTTCACCGCCTTGCCACGTTAGTGTGGACAGCCAGCGGAATTACGTCTTTACCACCAATTATCATAAAGGTACTGTCGAGTCTCACCTTGTTAACGGGGAAGACGGATCTGTTCAGCCTACGGCTTCAAGTATAAAACATGAAGGCCGAGGGCCGGACCCAAGGCAGGAAAAAGCCCATACCCATTATGCCGGGCTTACCCCTGATGAAAAATACTTAGCGGTTGTCGAATTGGGAACTGATGCGCTGATCACCTATAAGGTCGACGACGACGGAACCCTTACAAAAGTGAAACTATTGCCATTAAAAGCAGGAAGCGGACCTCGGCATTTGACATTTCATCCAAACGGGAAACTTGCCTATTTAATGACTGAGTTCAGCTCTGAGGTAATTGTGCTCACCTATCATCCGGAAAATGGCCATTTTACTGAAAAGCAATATATTTCTACTCTTCCAGAGGACTTTAAAGAGAATAACCAGGGAAGCGCGATCCATATCTCTTCCGATGGCCGCTTTGTGTACGCAGGAAACCGCGGGCATAACAGTATTGCTGTTTTCAGTGTTAATGGAGAGACAGGTGAGTTAACGTTTATTGAGCATACGTCTACTGAAGGGGATTGGCCGAGGGATTTTGAACTGGATCCTTCCGAGAAGTTTATTGTTGCTTCTAATCAGGAATCGGGGAATCTTGTGCTTTTTGCGAGGGATGAAATATCTGGTCGATTAACACTGATTCAGTCGGATATAATAGTGCCTCAACCAGTATGTGTGAAGTTTCTCCATGTTTAAACAATAGTCACCAGGATTAATGGAGAACCAGCAAAGGATATGAAGCGCTTACATCGTGAAACTTACTCAAAATCCTTAGAAATCCATTGACACCATTCATTTAGTGTAGTAAATTTTATAAATAATCTAAATATTAATATGTTCTTATCAAGAGAGGTTGAGGGAAGGGCCCGGTGACACCTCAGCAACCTTCAATGTCTTTAACATTGAAACGGTGCTAAGTCCTGCAAATTGTTACTAATTTGCGAGATAAGAAGAGTGACAGATGTGTTGTACATGCAAAGGTCTTCTTCTTATAGAAGGCCTTTTTTTAATATCAAAAAGGAGTGTAGACAAAAATGTATAAAATCGATACGAAACTAGCGCAAATTGGGAACCGCAGTGAAACTACAACAGGAACCGTTAATCCCCCAGTATATTTTTCAACTGCATTCCGCCACGAGGGGATTGGACAATCAACAGGATTTGATTATATTCGAACTGGAAATCCGACACGCCAGTTGCTTGAGAAAACCATCGCCGATTTAGAAGGCGGAGATCAAGGCTTTGCCTGCAGCTCAGGAATGGGGGCAATTTTAACGATTCTTTCCTTATTTCAGTCTGGTGATGAATGGCTGGTTAGCGAGGATTTATATGGCGGAACCTACCGTTTGCTGGAAAAAGGATTTCAAAAGTGGGGCTTGAAAAGCCAATATGTCAATACCTGTTTTCCGGAAGAAGTTGAAAAGAGCATAACTCCACAGACGAAAGCTATCTTCTTGGAGACTCCAACCAATCCGCTAATGCAGGAGGCAGATATTGCAGCAGTGGCAAAAATTGCAAAGGAACATAGCATATTATTAATAGTGGACAACACCTTCTACACCCCGCTACTACAGCAGCCGATTGCACTTGGTGCAGACATTGTCATGCATAGTGCTACGAAATACCTTGGAGGACATAACGATGTTCTTGCCGGACTCATTGTTGCTAAAGGCAAGGAGCTTTGTGAAGCATTAGCTTTCCATCATAATGGTGCAGGCGCCGTTTTAAGCCCATTCGATTCCTGGCTGTTAATGCGCGGTATGAAAACATTATCACTTCGCATGGAAAGACATGAGAAAAACGCTAAGGCGGTTGTCGAGTTCCTATCTAATAGTGATGCAGTAACAGATGTTCTTTACCCAGGACGAGGCGGGATGGTTTCGTTCCGTTTAAAAGATGAATCATGGGTAAATCCGTTTTTGCAAAACATAAATTTGATTTCATTTGCTGAAAGCCTTGGCGGAACCGAGAGCTTTATCACCTATCCGGCGACCCAAACCCACGCTGATATTCCCGAAGAAATTCGGATTGAAAAAGGCGTCTGCAACCGCTTGTTGCGTTTTTCCGTAGGAATTGAAGATGCAGAGGATATCATTTTTGACCTAGAGCAGGCTCTTGCAAAATTAGTTGAAGGAGTGAATGTGTGATGGAACACGAAGAATTTAGTTTTGAAACGAGGCTTCTTCATAATCGTCATAAAATGGATGCACAAACAGGAGCCGTCAGTGTCCCGATCCAGCACGCATCTACCTTTCATCAGTTTGAAATTGACAGTTTTGGAAAATACGATTACGCCCGCAGCTTAAATCCAACGCGGGAAGCTCTTGAAGATATTATTGCAGAGCTCGAAGGCGGAATCCGTGGGTTTGCCTTCTCTTCAGGAATGGCTGCCATTTCCACCGCCTTCCTGTTACTTTCTTCCGGAGATCACGTTGTTATTACTGAGGATGTATACGGCGGAACCTATAGGATGGTCACTGAGGTCCTAACACGTTTCGGGATTGAACATACCTTTGTTGATATGACTGATTTTGATCAGGTTAAGCAAGCCATCAGGCCAAATACAAAAGCATTTTATGTAGAAACACCATCTAACCCATTATTGAAGGTGACTGATGTACAGGCCATCAGCCAGCTGGCAAAGGCACATAACGCCCTGACCTTTGTTGATAACACCTTCCTTACCCCTGCACTGCAAAAGCCGTTGGAGCTTGGCGCCGATGTGGTCCTTCACAGTGCCACCAAATTCTTATCTGGCCATAGTGACGTTGTCGCGGGTCTAGCGGTAGTTAAGGATGAAGCACTGGCAAAAAGGCTTTATTTTTTACAAAATTCGTTTGGCGCAGTGCTTGGCGTACAAGACGCCTGGCTTGTGATGAGAGGCTTGAAAACTCTTCACGTCCGTCTTGAGCAGTCACAGAAAGCCGCTTTGCAAATCGCCAGATTCCTAGAGAATCACCCTCTAATCGAAAAAGTGTATTACCCAGCGCTCGAAAATCATCCGGAGAAGGAATTGCAGGAGAAGCAGGCAAGTGGCGCGGGTGCAGTTCTTTCATTTGAACTGGCTGACGAGGATGCCCTTAGGACCTTTGTTTCAAATGTAAAAATTCCTGTCTTCGCTGTCAGCCTTGGTGCTGTAGAATCCATTTTGTCGTATCCGGCAAAAATGTCCCATGCTGCCATGCCGCAAGCGGAAAGGGAAAAACGAGGAATTAAAAACAGTCTGTTGCGACTTTCAGTCGGACTTGAAAAACCTGAAGACTTGATGAAGGATTTTTCGCAAGCCTTGGAAAAGCTGCAGGTGAATAAGCTCTCTTAAGGAGAATAACGATGAGTTTTCTAGAAAAATTACAAAATCAAATTTTGATTGCCGACGGAGCCATGGGAACAATGCTTTATTCCTATGGAAAAGATTCCTGTTTTGAGGAATTAAATCTTTCCCGCTCTGAGCAAATTCTGAATATCCATAAAGCCTATATTGATGCCGGTGCCGATATTATTCAAACGAACACCTATGCAGCCAACTATTTAAAGCTTGGACGGTACGGGCTGGAGGATTCGGTCAAGGATATCAACAGCGCCGCTGTACAGATTGCCAAAAAAGCCGCCGGGAACCGTGCCTACGTGCTCGGGACCTTGGGCGGCAACCGTGGCATCAAGCCCAAATCCATTTCAATGGAAGAAATTAAACGGAGCTTTCGCGAGCAGCTGTATTGCCTTTTATTAGAGGGTGTTGACGGCCTTTTACTCGAAACCTTTTATGACCTCGAAGAACTCGAAACCGTTCTTACCATTGCGAGAAAAGAAACAAAACTGCCAATTATTGCCCAAGTTTCTCTTGCAGAACCGGGTATTCTGCAGGATCGTACTCCTGTAAATGAGGCATTGCAGAGACTTGAAGGGCTTGGCGCGAACGTTGTCGGTCTAAACTGCCGGCTTGGCCCGCATCATATGCTGGTAGCGCTCGAACAAATCGAACTGCCTAAGCGTGCCTTTCTTTCAGCCTATCCAAACGCCAGTCTCCCTGCTTATACAGATGGAAAGTTTCATTATGATGGTGATGCTGACTACTTCCGCAGGTCAGCGGCTGAATTCCGCAAACAAGGTGTCAGGCTTTTAGGCGGATGCTGCGGAACAACACCTGAACACATCAGGGCATTTGCCACAGAATTAAAAAATAGCGCTCCGATAACAGAAAAAGTAGTAGAATTAAAACCAAAGAAAATCATAGTTGAAGATCGTCCTGCCAAGCGGGATTACACCCCTCTTCAAGATATTGTGAAGGAACGCCCATCTGTTATCGTTGAATTAGATCCACCAAGAAAGCTTGATACAAAGAAGTTTTTTGATGGGGCAAAGGCTTTAAAGGAAGCCGGAATTGATGCGATTACGCTGGCCGATAATTCTCTTGCCCAAGTAAGGATATCCAATGAATCATTAGGTTATATGGTTAAAAAAGAACTGGGAATGCGTCCGCTAATCCATATTTCCTGCCGTGACCGCAACATTATCGGTCTGCAATCCCATTTAATGGGTCTGCACACGTTAGGAATGCACGATGTTCTGGCAATCACCGGTGACCCTGCCCGGGTCGGCGATTTTCCGGGGGCTTCTTCCGTTTATGATGTTTCTTCATTTGAACTAATTCAAATGATTAAACAATTAAATGAAGGCTTATCTTTTTCCGGAAAGGACTTGGGCCAGAAAACGGCGTTCAGCATTGCCGGAGCCTTTAACCCGAATGTCCGCTCTGTGGAAAAAGCAGTCAAACGACTGGAGAAGAAAATTGCGCATGGGGCTGACTATTTTATCTCCCAGCCTGTTTTTTCTGAAGAAAAATTGCTTGAAGTCTATGAAAATACGAAACACTTAAAAGCGCCGATCTACATCGGCTTAATGCCGCTTACCAGCAGTAAAAACGCGGAGTTCCTTCATAATGAGGTGCCTGGAATTAAAATTTCCGACTCCATTCGTGAACGGATGGCTGCGCTTCATGATAACCCGCTCCAAGCGGCCAAAGAAGGTGTTAAAATTACCAAGGGGCTAATCGATGCATCATTAGATTTATTTAATGGAATTTATTTAATCACACCATTTTTGCGCTATGAGCTTACTGCTGAACTGGCCCTTTATGCCCGGCAGCGTGCGTGTGAACTGAGGGGGAACAGCGATGTCGAAACGACCATTTAATGAGCAGCTGAAAAAACGCATCCTAGTAATGGACGGGGCAATGGGCACGATGCTGCAGCAAGCAGGTCTTTCTGCTGATGATTTTGGCGGCGAACAATACGAGGGCTGTAATGAAAATCTCAATTTAACCGCTCCAGCAGTTATTGCGCGCATTCACCGCGAATATTTAGAGTCCGGAGCTGATATCATCGAGACTAATACATTCGGCGCCGCCAGTATTGTCTTAGATGAGTATGAGCTTGGATATAAAGCCTATGAAATCAATAAAATTGCTGCAATGATTGCTGTGAAGGAAGCTCAGGCAGCTTCCACCGAAGATTGGCCTCGCTATGTGGCCGGTTCCATGGGACCGACAACAAAGACATTAAGCGTTACCGGCGGAACGACCTTTGATGCCTTAGCTGCCGCCTATGAGGAACAAGCGATTGGCTTAATTGACGGTGGAGTTGATCTGCTCCTTCTTGAGACGTCTCAAGATATGCTGAATGTTAAGGCCGGCTATGTCGGCATCCAAAAAGCGTTTGAAAAAACCGGCAAAACATTGCCGCTGTTTATTTCTGGAACAATCGAGCCAATGGGAACGACTTTAGCGGGGCAAACGATTGATTCTTTTTATATTTCCATCGAGCATATGAATCCAGTGGCTGTTGGATTGAACTGCGCAACAGGACCAGAGTTTATGCAGGACCATGTACGCTCGCTCGCTAATCTGTCCGGAACCGCAGTCAGCTGCTATCCGAATGCCGGCCTGCCTGACGAGGAGGGCCACTATCATGAGACACCGGAAACACTGGCGAAAAAGCTGGCTGATTTTGCCGCTCATGGCTGGCTCAATATTGTCGGCGGCTGCTGCGGTACGACCCCTGATCACATTCGTGCTATTGCGGATGCAATGAAAGATTACAAGCCAAGGGAATTCCAGCCATCCTCCCATCATATGGTTTCAGGAATTGAACCGTTCATTTACGATGATCCTACTTTAAGGCCAATCATGGTCGGAGAACGGACCAATGTTATTGGGTCACGCAAATTTAAACGTTTGATAGCTGAAGGTAAATTTGAAGAGGCGGCAGAAATCGCCCGTGCCCAGGTAAAAGGCGGAGCGCACGTCATCGATATTTGTCTTGCTGACCCGGACCGTGAAGAGCTTGTCGATATGGAAAACTTCATCACCGAAGTCGTCAAAAAGGTAAAGGTGCCGCTTGTCATCGACTCAACAGATGAAAAGGTTATTGAAAAGGCGTTGAAGTACTCGCAGGGAAAAGCGATTATTAATTCCATCAACCTTGAGGACGGCGAAGAACGTTTCCAAGCGGTAGTGCCATTGATTCACCGATACGGGGCTGCCGTTGTTGTCGGTACTATTGACGAAACAGGCATGGGGGTTACTGCAGAACGCAAATTGGAAATTGCCCGCCGTTCGCATGATATCTTAGTCAACAAATATAAATTGAAGCCTCAGGATTTAATTTTTGACCCATTAGTGTTTCCTGTAGGTACAGGTGATGAGCAATATATTGGTTCTGCTAAAGCCACAGTTGATGGCATCCGCTTAATCAAGGAACAGCTTCCTGGTGTGCAAACGATACTCGGCATAAGTAACGTATCCTTCGGGCTGCCCCCTGTCGGCAGAGAAATATTGAATTCCGTATTCCTCTACCACTGCACTCAAGCGGGACTTGATTATGCGATTGTCAATACAGAAAAGCTGGAACGGTTCGCTTCCATCTCCAAAGAGGAAGTGGCACTTGCCGAGGCCCTTTTATTCGATACTACCGATGAAACATTGGCTGTTTTCACTGATTTTTATCGGGATAAGAAGAAGGTAGCCAAAGGCACTACGCTCGATATGAGTCTTGAAGAGCGGCTCGGCTATTATATTATCGAAGGGACAAAGGAAGGACTCATTCCTGATTTGGAAGAGGCACTCGCCAAGTATCCTGCCCCTCTTGATATTATAAATGGTCCGTTAATGGACGGAATGAAGGAAGTCGGACGACTGTTTAATGATAACCAGTTAATCGTCGCCGAAGTTCTTCAGAGTGCAGAAGTCATGAAGGCCTCCGTTTCCCACTTGGAACCTTTTATGGAAAAAGGCGATGTGTCTGCCTCAAAAGGAAAAGTTATTTTGGCCACTGTTAAAGGAGACGTCCATGATATTGGGAAAAACCTGGTCGATATTATTCTCAGTAATAATGGTTACGAAGTCATTGATCTTGGGATTAAGGTGGCACCTGCCGAACTAATTAAAGCTATTCGCGAAAACCAACCGGACATGGTTGGGCTATCCGGTCTTTTGGTGAAATCGGCCCAGCAAATGGTGTTAACGGCACAGGATATGAAGGAAGCAGGCATCTCCCTCCCTATCATGGTAGGCGGTGCGGCACTTTCCCGCAAATTTACGGATACGAAAATTGCCAAGGAATACGAAGGACTTGTTCTTTACGCCAAAGATGCGATGAATGGCTTAGCACTCGCCAACCAACTTCAATCCCCAGAGGAGCTTGAAAGATTATTCGCCGAAAAACAGGAAAAGCTGGCCGCCTTAGATGTACCACGAGAGCTGCCAGTCCGCTCTGCTCTCACTACGGCTGTTAAGCCGAGGGCTGCTGTCTCTACTGAGGTTCCGGTTTTTGTTCCAAAAGATACAAAACGGCATGTACTAAAATCCTATTCCTTGTCGCATATTGAGCCGTATATCAATATGCAGATGCTGTTGGGCCACCATCTAGGTGTGAAAGGGAAAATTTCAAAACTGCTGGCCGAGAAGGATGAGAAGGCTTGGAAAGTAAAAAACATGGTTGATAATCTGATCGCGGATGCCAGCGCAAATAGCTGGATTACACCTGCGGCCGTGTATCAATTTTTCCCGGCACAATCTGAGGGTAATAATGTTCATATTTATGATCCGGAAAATCATGAGAAGATAATTGAAACATTTGATTTTCCACGTCAGGAATCTGCACCATATTTATGTTTGGCAGATTTCCTAAAGCCAGTCGATAGCGGCCTCATGGATTATGTAGGTTTCTTTACGGTAACTGCCGGAAGGGGCATTCGCGAGCAAGCTGATCAGTTTAAAGCGTCCGGCCGCTTCCTTGAAAGCCATGCCCTGCAGTCGCTCGCTCTTGAAAGTGCCGAAGGTCTGGCAGAATTGATTCACCGGCAGATGCGTGACCGCTGGGGCTTCCCGGACCCTCTAACCTTTACAATGCAGGACCGTTTCGCGGCCCATTATCAAGGCCAGCGCTTCTCATTTGGTTACCCTGCCTGCCCTGACCTAGAGGATCAGAAGAAGCTCTTTAAACTAATCCAGCCGGAGGATATCGGTATCCAGTTAACAGATGGCTGTATGATGGAGCCTGAAGCATCTGTTTCTGCCATTGTTTTCGCCCATCCGGAGGCAAGGTATTTTAATGTGTTAAGATAGTCTTATAAAGATTCCGCGGAATAATGTTCCGCGGAATTTTTTTTAGGAAGGTCGACATATTGTGAACATTTCTTGACATTTTTTAATATATCCATTATAGTTACCTAGGTAACTAATTATTGATTTGGAGCGAATTATGATCAATCACGAATTAATCCATACCCTTCATCAATTATCACGACGTCTAACGAATAAACTCAATGAAGCACTGAAACCAACGGGATTATACGGTTCGCAATGGGCCGTTATTTTTGTTTTAAAAAACAAAGGCTCATTAACTCAAAAAGAGCTCAGTGAATATTTAGCTGTTGAAGCACCTCCCATGACCCGAACGATCCAACGCATGGTTAAACAAGGCTACGTTAAACAGATTCCCGGTCAGGATAAACGTGAAAAACGTGTTGAATTAACGGATGAAGCGCATGCCAAATATCCGGAGTGGGAAAAAATCGTCATCGAATTGAATAAATCATTGCTCCCAAAATCACATAAGGAGGAGCTATATCAACTTCAAAAAAGCTGGCTTGAACAGCTTTATTAAAAGGAGTGCATTAAATGTCTAACAAACCAAAATTATGGACGAAAAATTTTATTGGTATTTCTGCAAGTAACTTTTTCTTATTTTTGACCTTTTATATTTTGCTAGTAACACTTCCAAGTTATGCGCTGAATGAGCTTCACACAAGCGCTTCACAGGCAGGATTAATGACAACCGTCTTTTTGCTTTCTGCTATTATTTCGCGGCCGCTTGCAGGTAACTGGCTTGAACGTGCTGGAAACAAAAAGGTGCTGTTAACCGCGCTGATTCTTTTTGCAGCAGCGGCTCCCTTTTACCTATTCCCTAAAACAACAGCTGGATTTTTAGTCATCCGCCTGCTGCACGGTATTGGTTTTGGTATGGCAACAACAGCAGCGGGGGCGATTGTTGCTGACATCATTCCTTTTTCCAGGAGAGGTGAAGGAATGGGTTATTTCGTCTTATCAACCAATATGGCCATGGTATTAGGACCTTTTGTCGGGTTGATGACGATGCAGCAATGGGGCACTAAAATCATGTTTATCATAAGCATTGCAGTGGCAATTGGCGCTTTGATTACCGGTCTAAGCGTTAAGCTTCCAAAACAGGAACAAGACGAACAGAAGGTGGCTGCAGCCTTCTCGGTCCGAAATCTGTTTGAGCTTTCCGCTGTTCCGATTGCCATCGTTGGCGGCTTCCTGGCAATTGTTTATTCAGCACTGCTTTCTTTTGTATCTATCTATGCAGCCCAAATTCATTTAGAGCATGTTTCGAGCCTGTTCTTTGTTATTTATGCGGTGGTCCTGCTAATTTCAAGACCTTTTACAGGAAAATGGCTGGATTTATATGGTCCAAACGTGATTTCTTTTCCATGTCTCATTCTATTTGCAATTGGAATGGTCGTCTTGAGCCAAAGTAATGGGGCGTTTACGTTCCTCCTTTCGGCAGGCCTAATCGGTTTAGGCTGGGGAACACTTTTTCCAACCTTCCAAACGATTGCGATTCAAAATGCAGAACCTCGAAAAAGAGGCTTAGCAACAGCAACATTTTTATCCATTTACGACACTGGTATCGCATTTGGGTCATTTTTAGTGGGCATAATTGCCGCCAAAATGGAATATAGCTCGATGTATTTCATTTGTGCATTTTATATTTTAATCGGTGCTGGTTTATTTTATGTTCTTCATACAAAAAGGAAGGCGACTACAAAGGCGCAATCTAGAGCTCAGGAAATATCATAAATTTCTCTTACATCACTCCTTCAAATAGTATATAATGTTATCCAAGCAATTTTTAAAGGAGTGATTTTTTATGGCAAAATCAAAAGCCAAAAAGCTGCGCGAAAAGCTTTCCAGGGAAGGAAAAATGAATCCCGAAGCAAAGCGGAGCCCGTTTGTTTTTACCGATATGAGAAACCGGGTAACAAAGACTAAAAAAGACCATTTATACCAATTTAAGCACAGGAACCATCAAACCCCGGACGGAAATGATGGTTCTTTTTATTTTTCCCAAGCAGCCAGATAGTTCCGCAGATGTCCATTCCCCGTCAAGAAAGAAATTATTTCGTTCTCCAAACATTTAGAAATAAGCAGTTCATTTTACTTTTAGTTTGTAATTGGCTACCATTATTATTGAAAAAATAAATAATTGGAGGTTTTGATATGTTTGATGTAGTCATCGTTGGTGCAGGCGCTGCTGGCGCTAGTGCTGCTTTATTTACTGCAAAAGCCGGGAAACAAACATTGGTTGTTGATAATGATAAGAGCATGACTAAACGGGCGTGGATTGAAAACCATTATGGTGTAAAAGAAATTACAGGCCCTGAACTTGTTGAAACCGGAAAAGAACAGGCTCGTAAATTTGGTGCAGAAATTGTTCAAGCGACCGTTACAAACATTACGAAAACTGATGCTGGATTTTCAGTTGAGACAGATCAAAACACTTACGAAGCAAAACATGTAATTATTGCGACCGGTGCTTTGACTGACCTCGCTGAAAAAGCTGGCTTAAATACAAAGCCAGGTACAGAACCAAGAATCAAAACAGTTTTTGATGTAAATGCCGAAGGAAAAACAAACATTGACGGTATTTGGGCTGCCGGTACTGCTGCTGGTGTCAGCGTACATACAATTATTACTGCTGGTGACGGCGCAAAGGTTGCCATTAATGTGATCAGCGAAATCAATGGTGAGCGTTACGTTGACCATGATGTTTTGAAAGCTTAAGCTGCCTTTGATTGTAATTCTAATACGATAAATGAAAACTCGCTGATTGGCGAGTCCGTTAGGACGAAGACAGAGGCGTAGTTGAATTTATGCGTTAAGAAATATAAAGCTTTCTACAGAAAGTTTATACTTTCTTATTAGCTAAGTTTAATCCCCTTGCAGAAGGGGATTTTTTTTATAAAAATTTAATTTTATTTTCTATCTTCTGTCAGTTAAACTATTTCGGAGGAGTTTTTTTGGGCCATCGGCCTATGAGTTTAAAAATTGAATAAGGAGACTTTTATGATCAAACATGACAGCAATATTAACCTTGTGACAGCCGGTCTGCTTCTGGCCATTTTGATGTCAGCGATGGACAACACGATTGTTGCCACTGCGATGGGAACGATTGTTTCCGACCTTGGCGGGCTCGATAAATTTGTTTGGGTCACCTCTGCCTACATGGTAGCCGTCATGGCGGGCATGCCGATATTCGGCAAACTTTCCGATATGTATGGGCGGAAACGCTTTTTCCTGTTTGGGTTAACGGTGTTTTTGATTGGTTCGGCCCTCTGCGGATTCGCACAAACCATTGTCCAATTAAGTATTTTTCGAGCCATTCAGGGCATTGGCGGTGGCGCATTGATGCCGATCGCTTTTACGATTGTCTTTGATATTTTTCCGCCGGAGAAACGCGGAAAGATGACCGGCCTGCTTGGCGCGGTTTTCGGCCTGTCAAGCGTACTTGGCCCGCTTTTGGGTGCTTATATTACGGATTACATCAGCTGGCATTGGATTTTCTATGTTAATATCCCACTTGGACTCGTTTCGATAATTTTAATTGTTCGTTATTATCATGAATCCTTACAGCATTCAAAGCTAAAAATTGATTGGCTTGGTGCGGTTACCCTGGTCATTTCGGTTGTCAGCCTGATGTTCGCGTTGGAGCTGGGCGGAAAAGAATATGATTGGGATTCTGCTCCGATTATCAGTTTATTTACAAGTTTTGTAGTCTTTTTCGTTGCATTTTTTATAGCAGAATTCAAGGCTGCAGAACCGATTTTACCGTTATGGCTTTTTAAAAGACGGTTGTTTGCTGCATCGCAGATTCTCGCCTTTTTATATGGCGGCACGTTTATTATTTTAACAGTGTTTATTCCGATTTTTGTGCAGGCGGTTTATGGCGGAACGGCTAAAAATGCAGGGCTGATTTTAACACCGATGATGCTTGGATCTGTTGCCGGGAGTTCTATCGGAGGTATTTTTTTAACAAAAACGTCTTATCGGAATTTAATGATCATCTCGATAATCTCATATGCTGTTGGCATGTATTGCCTAGGTACCATGACCGAGGATACGTCCCGCTTGATGCTGACCATTTTCATGATTCTTGTAGGCTTTGGCGTCGGGTTCTCCTTCTCCCTTCTGCCCACTGCCTCGCTTCATAACCTGGAACCGCAATATCGGGGTACAGCGAATTCCACGAACTCGTTTTTGCGCTCGTTTGGAATGACGCTGGGGGTAACGATTTACGGTACGATTCAAAATAATGTCTTTACAGATCGTTTGAAAGAGGCATTTAAGGGAATGCAAGGTGCTGGCGGCGGTGGGTTTAAAATGGGTGATCCACGGGAAATCTTTGAAGCAAGCGAACGTGCGAAAATTCCTGGGGTTATTTTAGATAAGATCATTCATGCGCTGTCGGAATCAATTACCTATACCTTTACGCTTACGTTGATTCCAATTGCTTTGGCGGCTGTGACGATATACTTTATGGGGAAAGCTCGGGTTGAGGTAAATAAAGAAGGTTCACGGGGGTAATTAGAGCACTGGATCCTGTTTGGGGTCTGGTGCTTTATTAATTCGCCAATAGAATTGCCAGAATCGCCAATTGAACTTATTAATTCGCCAATAGAAATCCAAAATCCGCCAATAGAGCATAAAAATCCGCCAATAGAAATTTACTTACAATTTAAAGGTTTTCAATTTTTAATACCGGACGCAATTTTTTAATAATTTTCGATAAAATTCGGCAGGATTCACCCTCTTTTTTTCGAATTTATTTTTCAAAAAGAAAGGAGAGGTTACCTTGCTTATAAAAGACAGGACAATTCCAATAAAAATTCTTATTTTGGCGGCTATTTTACGGCGCCTGCCACTAAGTAACATGAAGTATCAAGAAATTTTGGATGAACTTAGAAGGAGGGAAGCTGGATATCAGGGAGAAAAATCACTCGATTTCTATTTTCGAATGCTCCCGAAAGACAAATACATGATACTTCATGATTTAAATCTTCCTGATAATGAATTTAACCTTCAAATTGACACCCTTCTGATTACTCCTGCATACGCCTTAGTTATTTCAGTTAAACATATGGCCGGGAAATTAATAATTGATACCGAAAATGAGCAGTTTACGCAAATCGTTAATGAGAAAGAGAAGGGTTATCCTTATCCGGTTGCTCAAGTAGAGAGGCACCAAAAATATATTAAAAAGTTGCTGACCGATAATGGTTATCCCCCATTACCCGTTGAATATTTAATTGTCTTTAGTAATTCCTATTGTACTTATGTCGTATCTGGCCCCAATTCCCGCAAAGTAAAGCCCCGTACCTGTAAGGCTGATGTTCTTCTCAACAGAATTGAATTCTTCGAAAAATTGTATCCCGATGCAATCCTCACCTCGAAAGAACTCCGAAAACTTTGCAAATATCTGGTAAAGTTGAATACACCACCAACAAAGTATCTATTAAAAAAGTTTGGAATTCAAAGGTCAGATCTACTAACCGGGGTTCAGTGCCCTTATTGCGGTTATCTTCCACTAATCCGTAAAAAACAAAAATGGTGGTGCCCTCGCTGCGACAAATATTCAGCTGATGCCCATATGAATGCATTGATGGACTATTTTTGCTTTATGATATGAAAATTACTAGTAAAGAATTTCGTGCGTTTACACATTTAAAATCAATTCATACCGCGAAAAGACTTCTTCATTCTGAAAAACTAAATCATACTGGAGAAAACAGGTATAGAATTTATTTTCCTAAATCATTCCCATGGTAAGAATTCAATTCGCCAATAGAAGTGTCGGATTCGCCAATAGGATCTTATAATTCGCCAATTGAAGTCCTTAATTCGCCAATAGACTCGAAAAATTCTCCAATAGAAATTTTTTAGAAGGAAATTTCCCTTTTTTAAGTGCTAAAATTTATAATTTTTCAAAGAAAAATACCCTTTTCAAAGACTAATAAACAAGTTTTAGACCAAAAACATCAAAAGGACGCCAAAAAATCGGCGTCCTTTTAATGTTAAACCTCCAAATCCCTGCCTTCACCCGCAATATGAAATAGTAAATGCGCTAAATGATGAACCGGGCCGTATGCTTCTTCGTCCTCTTCATCTTGTTCATCATTAAATTCAAAATCATTCAGGTAGAGGGCCATAAATTCGTAAAAATCCTTAAGCTGGAAGGAGTAGCAGGCAACTGGATCCTCGTTGTCTTCTTCATACTGGAGCACCATGTAGGAGATGTCCCCGTCTTTGTCTGCTCCATCGAAAAAAATGAACAAGCCAATGTTTGTGTCCAGTTCAAATAGATGTCTTGTACCGCCTTCTGTCGCTTTTTCAAATTCCTCTTGATTTAATTTTTGAACCTGCATCGTATCAACATTATCTTCTTGATGAAAACTTACCACAAAAGATTTCATTAAAATACCTCCTAAATAACTACCAAAAATTTAAACACATATGAATAGCATAACCATTTTTATTGGTTTTCTTTCGAGTCTTCCTGATAGTGTTCATTCAGGAAGGGATTTTCTGTCGTGGCAAAATTCACAGATAATAAGCTCATTTCCGGATCTAATCCGTAAAGCCCTTTAACAGACTTGTCTTCTGCCTTTCCGCTTTGAAACTGCGGCTCTTTGTTCCTATTGGTCATAAGAAACACCTCTTCAAAAAATTTATTACTTATTATGCACAAAAAAAACCCCTGATTAATCAGGGATTTTCCTATCAACCGATTGGCGGTTGGATTGGAGGTGGTGAAGACATGTAAGTAGAAATTGCTACATCATTGCTAGTCTTTTGAACTTTCCCATTGTCAGAAAATGTGAAGAGCCCTAACACCGAAACGGATAGAACAAATCCAATAATAAACTTCTTCATAAATTTGCCTCCTCTTTTTCTATGTAATTTTATTTAAATAATTGACAGCTTCCAAAACCATATCCTTTTCAAAATAATAATCAGCAAGCATTTTATAATAATGGGTAAGGTCCTCTTGGGAATCATTTTCCTCTTCTAAAAAAGGTATTACTTTTGATTCCAAGTATTTATAGCCCTTTATCGGAGAAGACATAAGCTGCAGATAATATTCGCTTAAAAGTCTAAATTTCTTTACCCCTAGATCCTTTGCAAGAGAATTTACTTCTTGAAAGCATTCTATCGATTTTTCCTTTGCCCCTAAAAAGTAATTAATTTCTCCAATGGAATATAAAGTAACGAGGTAGTGCTGATTAATATTCGGCTGCAGTTCCAAACTTTTTTCATAATAGAACAGCGACTCATTAAGATGCTTCATTTTAAATTGCAAATGCCCCATATTATGGTAAATTTGCGGAAGTAACTGTTCTTCTTTTAGTAATTTGGCATTTCGGATAATATGTTGGAAACATTCTTCCGCTTCTTCATATATATTTGAGTTAGTATAATTGATCCCTAACAGCATAAGGGTATGAAGAATCCGGATAAAGTTATGTTGATTCATAAACATTTGCAGCGCAAGTTTACCAAAATGAATGGCATGGCCCGACTGCTCAAGAGAACTCTTTACCAGAGCCCGATGATAAAGGAATTCCCCATCCGATGCCTGATAGTTATTTTCAGTATGAAGGGTATCAAATATGTCATCAGCATTTTTATATTGACCCTTCCACATTAAAAATACCGCATTATAATAACGAAATAAATACTCTTCATGTTGGGAAAAATTTTTCTTTTGCTTATACAATAAATCTTTTTGGTGTTCGGCTTCGTCCATTTTTCCCTTAAATAATAGATACCTATATTTATATAAACCCCAAATGTGGATATACTTAGAAAACGGAATTAAATGTTCTATCTGTTTTAGTTTCTGATAAGTTTCCTCTATTTCTTCTTTTAAATAAAAGTTAATCCTGTTACTAAATTCCCGAATAAGGATTTTTATTTTTTCCTCATTTTCCTCCATCTCTTCCATGCTTATATCCAGTCGTTCAAGCAGAAGGGCGATGGTCTCCTCGTTTGCTTCTTTGGAGTTGTTCTCTATTTTACTTAAATGGGGAACCGAGCATATCCCTTTAGCAAGCTCTGCCTGGGTGATTCCTCTCTGGGTACGATAGTATTTGATCAGTGCTCCAAATTCCATTATGTCACCAGCTTGCCTCTCTTTTTTACACTATTTTACATCAATAATTTCCATTCTGAAATATATTTTTTCAGACTATTATTAAATAACAAAAAACATGGTCTTCACAGTATCAAAGCGGCGGGGACCTGAGCCCCCGCCACTATTATTATTTTACTCTAGGGAATCCGAAGCCTGATGCATAATCGTCGCCCGTTGCGGAACCAGAGCCGCCTTTAATATCATATAATTTTGCCCGGTTTTGCAGTTCAGCGCGAAGCTGGGTATGGGACCAGGATGGGTTTGCCGCCCATAGCTTCGCTGCAAGCCCGGAAACATGCGGAGTTGCCATTGATGTTCCGCTAATCGTGTTATAGCCGCCATCCTTCCACGTCGATTCAATCGCTCTTCCCGGCGCAGAAACTTCGACATCGCGTTCCTGAATGATATAATCACCTGCTGTTACAGGATTTCCGCGTGATGAGAAGTCCGCGACGCGATAGGTGCCATTTTCCTGAACATTTTCCAAGGCAGCAACAGCCACCGCATTTACAAGAGCGCCTGGGTAACCGATGGTGTTTGAACCAGGTCCATCATTTCCGGCGGCGGCGACAACAAGCACTCCTTTGCCATATGCATAATTAACCGCATCCTCAATAAGGGTGCTCTTTGTACTTGAGCCGAGCGACATCGAAATAATGACCTTTGAACCAAGACGAACCCCTTCATCAGCTGCCTTGCGAATGGCTCCGGCAATATCATCCGAATACCCCGATCCGCGGTCACTTAACACCTTATAAGCCCACAGCTTGGAATCTGGGGCAACTCCATAGATCCCTGTGCCATTACTGCCCCCGTTAGCGAGGATAGTCCCGGCGACATGGGTTCCATGCCCGTTGCCATCATTACAGCTTCCCTCAACTAGAGGGGACTTATTTTGCGAAAAGTCCTTGCATTGTTCAATATTAGCCGCCAAATCGTTATGATTAATAACCCCTGTATCTAGTACCGCTACCTTTATTCCACTTCCGCCGGATGTCGCTAAAATAGTGGCATCATTATAAATTGCCTCTATTCCCCATGGCGTCCTGTCACTTGGACCCGTGGCAATCCCTCCTCCCGGTTTTGCCTTAGCCTCCGGTTTATCTGCGAGCTGAATTTCTGGAAGATTTTCAATCGTTAAGTTTTTATTTTTTAAAAGCGCTTGGTATTGCTGGGAATTAACTGTTGTCGTAAAGCCCTCCACTCCAAAATCCCAGCGGGCACCATAATTGGCTTTGGCTTGTGCCTTTTCCGCTGCCGGGCCTTGAATGAATACCCGATAAGACTCCTGACTGCTTGTTTGCTGTCCAAAGGCACCTGAAGCAAACGTCGAAATTCCCATGACTGCACTGAGTAGAACAGTCCCCAATAATCGTCTTTTTTTCATCCAGAAACTCCCCTCGAAAAGTATGTACAGCGTTTAGCGCTGATACAAAAAAACTATTCGGGGAAATCACAACCGATAACAGGTAGTCAAGCCATCTCATGTTGGGAAAATTTTTTATTTTTTTAAAAATTAACAGTAAAAAATTACAGTCTTATTAACAGTTAGCTCTTACAACATAAAACCGCCCATCTTCCAAGGGGCGGTTTTGTCTTTTAAAAATATTTCTTTTTCCAAAAAATATAGGCCGTTAAACAGGCTAAACATGCCGAGAGGATCAATGGAATTGCAAATGCATAGGTGTTTTTCTCGAATGGAAGCTCTACGTTCATCCCGTAAAAACTCGCCACCATCGTCGGCAGTGCGAGAATAATAGTGATGGATGTTAAAAACTTCATAACGATGTTCAGGTTATTTGAAATAATTGAAGCAAATGCATTCATCATTCCCGATAAGATAGAATGATAGGTTTCCGCCATCTCAATCGCCTGCGTTTTTTCAATAATCACGTCTTCTAATAAATCCTTATCTTCCTCATACATTTTCAAATAATTAAAGCGCAAAATTTTATCCATAACGACCTTGTTTGACTTTAGAGAAGTAGTGAAATAAACCAAGCTTTTTTCCAACGCAAGAAATGCGTAAAGTTCTTTATTTTTCAAGGATTGATGAACAACCCGCTCAATCTCATTGGTTTTCTTATTGATTTGCTTTAAATATCGAAGATAATAAGATGAAATGACAAATAATATCTGCAGGGCAAAACGTGTTTTTTTGAAGGTGTAAAATTCCTTTACCCTGTTTTTCCGGAATTCATCAATAATTGGAGAATCCTTCAAAGAAACGGTAATAATATTATCATCGGTCAGAATAATGCCGATTGGGATTGTCTCGTAAACGGCAAGACCTGATTCATCATGGACGATATAAGGAAAGTCGACGATAATGTAGATTCTGCCATCGTCACGCTCAATCCTTGGGCGCTCTTCATCGTCCAGCGCGTCTTTGATAATGTCGATGTCGACCTGTGCGTCATTTGAAACTTTGGCTATTTCTTCTGCTGTCGGGGCGTACATATTTACCCAGCAGCCCTTTGAAATGGCATCCACCTTTTCTAACATTCTTGTTTCAGTGCTTTTAAAAATTTCCAACATGCCAAAACCTCCTCACTCTCATTTTTGAGGAAGCCAACCGCCTTTTTTTAGAGTTGATATTCTTGCAGCAGCCAATTTCATCAATTCAAAAAACACATTGACTTCCCCGTTCCTTTCAGGGTCCGGGTCTATGGAATAACTCAAAAATATCAACTCCTTCTCTGTAGTTATCTTTATTTTTTAAGGGTACCGCAAGATGCAGCACCCTATACCAATCCTATCATAAACCCAAATTTCCGAAAGTACAAATCAGTTTTTTTTGGTAAATTATTTTTATTCCGGAAAATAAGGGTTTAAATGAATAAGCACTTCTTCGATATTGTCATGCTGATCCATCAGCTTTACCTTGATGGATCTGGCAAGATCATGCCCTTCCTTAATGGTTTTATAATGGTCAATGGAAATCCGTAAATCAACCAAAATGTAATGACCGAGTTCTCTAGCCCTAATTCGGTCAATCCTCCTCACATCGGAAAATTCATGGATAATAGCAATATATTCTTGAATGGTTTCATTGTTAATATTCCGCTCCAGTAAAATATCGAATGCTTCAGTTAACATTTCTTTGGCAATTTTAAAAATGAGATAGGCGACAAAAATACTTGCTACCTTATCACCGTACTGCAGGAGATGAATCGAAAAGCGTTCACCGATGATGGACAGCAGAACACCAATGGCAGCCGCAAGCGAAGCAACAATATCGGCTTTGTGATCAAACGCAATTGCTTCAATCGCTTTTGAATTATTCTGTTTGGCCACGTTCATGGAACTTCTATATAAAACCACTTTTGCAACGTAAGAAAATACCGCCACCCACATCGCCAAAAGGCTCGGTGATTCGACTTCCTTGAAGAAACCTGTAATCCCTTCGTATACAAGATAAATAGACACAAGTAACAATAAAATACCCACAATTCCTGAAACAATGACCTCTGCTTTCCCATGTCCATATGGGTGCTCCTCATCGGCAGGTTTATTGGCAATTTTGATGACCAGCAGAACAATAACGGATGCAAAAACATCGGCAGCTGAATGGATTCCATCGGCAAATACGGCATCACTATGGCCATACCAGCCTATTATCATTTTTCCTAAAGTAAGGATAATATTACTTATTACACTTATCCAGGCAATTTTTTTTGCCAAAGCTTCTCTTGATCCCATAACAACCCCCTAAAACAATCCCAAGCTGTTCCTCTACTCTTCATGCACGTCTTTTTCTTTTTTAATCATTTCGATTTCTTCGATTACCGAGATTCTGTTAATTTCATCATGCAAAAAGTGAAATGCCTGATCCAATTGTTCCTGCGATGGAAATTCAGTTCTCTTCTTCATATATAGTGCCCCTTCCATGGATTTATTTTATAGGAGTAAGACTAAAATAAAAAGAAACAATACAGATGTAACACGAAAAGCGAATGCGCCTTGATCAGGCGCTGCAGCTAGACAATTATAACAAAAAGGAGAGAGATACATGGTGAAAAAAGACCCAAAAAAAGGAACTGAAGTGGCGGGCAGCTTCTTTCATGCAAGTTATTATCAAAATAGCGATCCACTTTCCTCCGGTTTTGCCACGACACATGAGCAGGTTAGCGATGTCTATGCTGAGGGTGAAATCGGTGCCGTCGTCGAAAATGAAGACGGTGCAGACATTCCGCTGAATAATAACAATAAATCAGAGTAAATATCAGAGAAAACAGCTCTCGTTTGAAAGCTGTTTTCTTTTTTTAAGAATCAGGTCCTTTGCTATCTATCGTCCCGATCCACATACGGGTCATGTTCGTAAGCCGGTAAATCCCCGAAACTTGTCATGATCCCTTCTTCATCAAGTGAGTCCTCATATTTTTCATGCTGTGGATTCGGATAAACGGTGATATTTTTTCCATACATATCATTGCCGACAAAATTTTCATAATCCTCGACATAGCCGATATTTTCATCTGCCTCAACATACACGTCCTGATAATTATCCTGCGGGAAGGCCAGGTCGGATGGCGTGTCCGACGTTCCCCATTGTGCAACAGTCTGCCAGGAATCCTCCGCATCAAAGGCAACGCTCTCGTCCTTTTCATCCATATCAAATTTACCAAATGGAGGCATGAGGACACCTTCTTCGACAGGACGTTTATGAGAGGTCACCTGATCCGGGCTATGCTCAATGCAGTACGTAGTGTTCGGCAATGCTTCCAAACGCTCAAGCGGAATCTCCTTATCGCATACTTCACATTTACCGTATGACCCATTTTCCATCGCCTCTAAAGCCTTGTTAACATTGTAGAGCTCTAATTTATAATGTTCCAGTAAAGCATTATCTTTTTCCCGCTCATATAGCTCCGTTGCTTCATCAGCCGGATGATTGTCGTAGGAGGACAATTCGCCCGTTGATTCATGAGCATGGCCTCTTTCTAAACCTAAGTGGTCATTTTGCTCCAAATGTGCCTCCAGCCCACTCTTTTCCTCTAATAATTGCAAGCGCAAACCAGCCAGCTTTTCTGTCGATAACATCCAAATCTACCCCTTTCATTAGAAAAGCGTTTGTTATAAAAAATCTATATCATGCCTGATGTGTCCAGTTTTGTCTAGTTCCTCTTTAGTTTCATTTGTTTCGCGGCGGTTTATGTAATAAAAATTTAATTCCATAAAAAAACAAACTGAACATCCTTTGAAGATTGAATAAGAAACAAGCAAGAGTATATCTTAAGAAATATATTTGAGCATTAGAAAAGAGGGATTAATTTGGTAAATGAAAACTTTGATAAGTTTAAAAAGGCGCAAGAAAAACACCAGGGAGAGTATTTAGGGTCGGATAGAAGACAAATGCCTGGCCTAAATGATGAAGACTATAATAACCAAAGCATTACTGGCAAATCACCAGGTGCCACTGGGCGCAACGTATAGCCGGGGCCAAGATCAGTATAAAAGGAGATATTATATGGGTAAGTCAACGTCTGGCTCAAAGGAAACTACTTTGCGCTGGTGGCAGCTTTCCTTGTTTGGGATTGGCTGTACAATCGGGACAGGTTTTTTCCTGGGCTCGAGCTTGGCAATTAAGATGGCGGGACCGTCCATTTTAATTGCCTATTTAATCGCTGCGCTTGGCACCTATTTAGTATTTGATGCCCTATCAAAAATGACCGCCAAAGAGCCGCTTGAGGGCGGCTTTCGGTCTTATGCCAAAAAGGCTTACGGCAGATGGGCTGGGTTTAGCAGCGGCTGGGTATATTGGTGTTCAGAAGTTTTGATTATGGGGAGCCAAATGACCGCTCTATCTATTTTTTCGCGATTCTGGTTCCCAAACATTCCCCTCTGGGTATTTGCTGCCGTTTACGCCATCCTCGGATTGGCCGTCATTCTTATTGGTGTGGGCATTTTAAATAAGCTGGAAAATGTTCTTGCTGTCTTAAAGGTGGCAGCCATTTTAATGTTTATCATTATTGCCCTGTTGGCCATATTTGGCGTGATTGATGGTGACCGTCCGATTCAGTATCCTAACAGCAAAAAGGATTTCTTTCCGGGCGGAATGAAAGGACTGTGGTCTGCTGTTATTTTTGCCTATTATGCCTTTGGTGGCATTGAAATTCTAGGTTTAATGGCAACTAAATTAAAAGACCCTAAGGAAGCTCCAAAGGCCGGCAGGGTTATGCTCTTTTCCCTAATGGTCATCTATGCCCTATCGATAGGGATTGCCGTCACCATGGTCAATTGGCAGCAATTCAACGCCAAGGAAAGCCCGTTTGTTATTGCATTGGATGCTTACAACCTTTCGTTTGTGCCGCATATCTTTAACGGTGCTTTAATAATTGCCGGCTTTTCCACCATGGCTGCTTCACTTTATGGAGTTACCAGTGTTTTAGTTACCCTTGCAAAAGAAGGGGATGCTCCGGCAAGCTTTGCAAAGGAAGGAAAGCTAAAGATTCCGCTGCCTACACTAATTCTTACAATGATCGGCATTACTGCATCTGTCTTGTCAGCATTACTGATGCCAAATCGAATCTATGAATATATAACGACTGCAGCCGGATTGATGCTGCTTTATAATTGGATGTTTATTCTTGCTTCACCAAGAAAAATTCTTAAAATAACTGCTAAAGATAAAATAAAATATTTTCTTGGAATCCTGTTGATTCTAATTGCGGTAAGCGGCACCTTATTCCATACCTCAAGCAGACCTGGTTTCTTCATCAGCATTGCTTTTGTTGGAGTGATCGGTGCAATTACCTTAATCATGAGAGTGAAATGGAAAAGAAGTGAGAAGAACAAAAAGAAAACCATCCTTAAACCATGGCCGACAGCTTAATCCGTCAAAAAGGCGGCAAAATGCCGCCTTTTCCCTAAAGTGATTAAAATAAAATACTTATCGCCTGAAAACCAAAATACATGCCGAACGCTATTAAAGATAGACCTGAAAGTATCGAAATTACCACAAGAAGCCTTGATGTTAAAAAATTTCGAAAGCTGCTGGCCACACTCGCCATCATAATGTCCCAAATCAACAGCCCAATAAAAATGGCGCTGCTGTACAATACAAGCCTCCCCGCATCATAAGAAGCGGCCGTTTTCGCAAGAACAGAGCCGTAAATTCCCAACCAAAATAGAATCGTTAAAGGATTGGAGATTGACATAAAAAAACCGGTAAAAAAGGATTTTAAAAGTGGCTCCTTTCCACGATAATGATTCATATGGATTTTCCCAACATTAAGGATCGTTTCCACCCCCGTATAAATGAGCACAAAAAAGCCAAAAAGCCACAGAAAGGTCTGCATAAACTCGGTATCGAGGAACTTTACTACTCCTATGTAAACGACTAGCATATATACGCCATCGGCAACTACCGCACCTACTCCAATCAGCCATGAGTGCATAAAACCGCTCCGGATTCCCCTGTCAATTTGCGCTGCATTAATCGGACCAATGGGAGCAGCCAGTGATAGCCCTAGTAAAATATAACTTAAAAATACATTCATTTGATCTTCTCCCCCCAAAAAGCCTGTCTATAACATATGTATTCAAGGGAGGGAGGTTGTACGACAAAAAAAAAGAGGGTAGGCCCTCCTCTTATTTTAGGTTTACAGGAAATAGTTCTTCATCATTGGTGGTGTTCAGTAAATGACGCCGGGGAATCGGCAGATTTAACGTATCGATATCAACAATGTATTTAGGGCGCTGCTTCGTTTCCTTATATATTTTTCCAATATATTCCCCGATTAGACCAATCGCAATTAACTGCAGCCCGCCAATTAACCAGATGGAGGTAATCAGCGAAGTCCAGCCTGTTTCGGTATTGCCTAAAAATTTTAGAGTCAAGAAATAGCCGCCAAAGATTATACTCATCAGAAAAGAAACAAAGCCAATTACCAGCACAAAGCGGATCGGCGAAACAGAAAAGGAGGTAATCCCATCAAAGGCAAATGCCAGCATTTTTTTTAACGGATATTTAGTCTCTCCTGCCTGCCTTTCGAGCCTGTCATAATACACCACATCCGTGTGAAACCCGAGAAGCGGCACGATTCCTCTCAGGAATAAATTCACCTCTTTAAAACGCTCCAGTTCATGTAGGGCCCGTTTACTCATCAGCCTGAAATCAGCATGGTTATAAACAAGGTCAACACCTAATTTTCTCATCATTTTATAAAAGCCTTGGGCCGTGCTTCGCTTAAAAAATGTGTCCGTTTCTCGGCCTTTTCGTACACCGTAGACAATCTCGCTGCCTTCATTAAATTTCATAACAAATTCGCGGATGGCTCGAATGTCATCTTGAAGGTCCGCATCAATCGAAATGACGCAATCAGAAAAATCTTTGGCCGCATGGAGCCCAGCCACAAGTGCGTTTTGGTGACCGACATTGCGGGCCAATTTTAAGCCGCGGACATATTTATTTCGCAGCCCCTCTTTATAAATCAGTTCCCATGTTTGATCCTTACTTCCGTCATCTACAAACAAAAGCTTGCTTTGCTTTGAAACAAGCGAATCGGCAATCAGCTCCTCAAGTTGCTGCTGAAGCTTCACCATTGTTTCCGGCAAAACTTCCTCCTCGTTATAGCACGGTACAACAATAGTAAGGATTGGTTCCATCATCTGCTAATACCCCCGATGTTAAAATGTCTTATACAAGTAAATTTTCCAGGCAGACGTTTTGGTGACAAACACCTTTTCAAGTGTCAGCTGATTTTTAGCAGCATTATCGATCGGGATAGCTGAAAAAATATAACGCCCGCCCATTTCCTTAAAAACAGCCGTGTTTAATTCCAAGTTTTTTAGATGCCGCTTGGAATCTTTTTTTATCATATATCTCTTTCCAAGCTGTGCCGTATAAATATAGCAGCGCCCGCCCCATTGGTCGAAATACTTTTGAATGGTTTTATTTTTAGCCAATTCCTTTTCAATTATTTTCCTAAATTGATGTTTGTAGCTTAATGGATAAAAATTATTATAGGTATCAAGTGTGTAAAACCCATTAAACTGGGCGATTGCCGGATGGATGCCAATACTTGCGACCCGATACTCCTCCTGGGGCAGCGCAATATAATCTTTAATTTCCGCGAATAAATCCTCGGCATAAAACTGCTTCACTGTCGGTTTGTCGCGGTAAATGATTTCATCATTGAATAGTCCCAGCACCAGAAGCTGCATTATCGCTAAACACTGGGCTGTTTTCGCCCAATTGACTCCCTGCATGGTGATGATTTTAAGGGCTAACGCAAAGCTTGCATAGATCACCATCGGCCGTAAAAAATGATAACGGGCGAAATTAAAGGTATCCATAAAGTGGAATTTTTTTGTCAAAGGCAGCCAGCCCTCATAAAACCAGAACGCATACCATAACGACAAGAAGAAATTTAGGGCAAATAAAAAAACAAAGATTCTTTCCTGCCTCCACAGCTTTTTTGAAACAATAAAATAAAAGGCGAAAAAAGTAGCTGGCAGGATGATTAAAGTATGAACCGTCATTACATGGGTGTGTCCCAGTAGATAATTTTTAAAGGTGAGCCGGACAGCACGCCAAAAGGGCAGTTGCGCATGGAAATATTCGTCGCGGCTATTCGGTTCTCCTTTAAATAAAAAAGAATAGACTAAACGATACTCAACAATTGCAAAAACAAATGTCATATAAACAATCGCAAACAAGAAGCGAAGGTTCCAGCCCTTTTTACGAAGACAATCTACTAGCCAAAAAACCCCCATCGCACTTAAAAAAAAGAAAAATCCCAATACGATGCTGGCGTAAAAAGGCAGGAAGGTTAACACCGCATAATCCTTTAAAGACCCTTCACCGCTGCGGATATTTAAAAACGCCCACAAGGCCAGCGGCATGCCTAATGTACTTAACATCCCAGATGGCCAGAACGGCGTCATCGCAAAGGCCAGGGCTGCGGAAATGTTTAATAGAAGCCAGCGTCCATCAGGAAGAAAATGATTTTTTAACAGCAAATACATCCCGAAAAATGCCGTGACTCTCGTTAATGCCTGACTTAATGCATAGGCCGTCATCGTTGGCAGCAATGAATGTAGCCAAACAATGACACTGTACTCCGTTCCAAAGGCATTCCTCGAAAGGAGCCCATTAATAATTTGCGGAACTGCCCCCTCAACACCGCCGAATATTTCGCCGCTCCTTGCCAAGACCTTATACCAGGCGATGTTGGAGTCCAAATTATCGTGAACCCGAATATGGGCATTTTCCTGCAGAATAAATAACGGAGAAAGATAGACTGCTAAAACAAGCAAGGCAAAGATGATATATCTTTGCTCTTTTTTTGTTTCTATCATCACTTTTTGCACCTCAAAAACATGGTTGTAATTTGTTTTCAATTTTCCCTTTTAAACTTTGCATTTTGGCTGGAAATTATTCCATAAAAAAAACCTTCCGGCAAATGGAAGGCTTTTTTGTATTAATGTTTTACACTTTTCCTGTCATATGTATTTAAAAGTTGGTCCAGTTGCTGACTGCATTGGACTACATTTGGATTGGAGTACCCATAAAGATGCGCTAATTCAATCATTTCCTGTCTCGTTTTTTCAATAATGGATAACAAAGAATTCTCCCTCATCATCATGCTCCAACCCTCAATTTCATAATATAACAATAGTATTAAACATAATTTACAAGTTTTCCTAGATATATACAAGTACCTTAATGCAAAGAAAATAGTTTATTTTGTGAAGATTTTGTGAATGTAAATTCTTATGAATAAGGAGAGAGGCAATTGTGCTCCTCTTCTCCTCATTAAGCGAATCAACCTAATCTGATAGCAATAATGATTCCAGTTCCGCTACAAGTGATTCCCCAGCGTTCAAGGCATGATCTGAAAGACTGGCATCTTTATCGGTCGGCTCTTGAAACTGATTAAAGGAACCGGAAAATGTGCCGGAAGTTCCTTGTTCATCAATTCCTTCCTCATATTGGTGGGAGAGCAGAAACGGCCTGCCAAGTTCAACCGTGCAGCCATTTCTATCGAGGTTGCCATCAACCGCTGTAAATGGCAGCCTTAAAAATTGATAGCCATCTTGATCATCTATTTTGTAATCAAAGGAACCATGGTCATAATCCCAATTCCCGCCAATAGAATAGCCGATAGGTTTTAATTTTTGTTCAAGCTTATACAAATCAAACTGTTTTCCTTCAACTTTAGACGGCAATTCCTTCAAAACATATCACCCCTTTTAGACATTAAGGTTAGTATTCCCTTTGCTAATAAATTCATAAAAAAGAGTGCCGATTTTTATCAGCACTCTATACTTTAATTATTATTTTAAACGTTTTTCCAACTCTGCCTTTTTCTTTTCAAATCCAGGCTTGCCTAAAAGAGCAAACATATTCACTTTATAGGCTTCCACACCAGGCTGATCAAATGGGTTGACGCCAAGCAGGTAACCGCTCATGGCACATGCCTTTTCAAAGAAATAGACAAGATAGCCAAATGTATACTCATCCATTGCCGGAATCGACACAATTAAATTTGGAACGCCTCCATCGGTATGGGCAAGCATGGTTCCTTCAAATGCCTTGTTATTAACGAAATCAACAGTTTGACCTGCTAAATAATTAAGTCCATCAAGGTCGTTATCAAATTTCTCAATAGTCAGCTCATGACGAGGATTTTCTACCTTGATGATGGTTTCAAATAGGTCACGGCGCCCTTCCTGCACATATTGACCAAGGGAATGAAGATCCGTTGAAAAATTAGCCGATGATGGATAGATGCCCTTTTGGTCTTTTCCTTCACTTTCTCCGAACAACTGCTTCCACCATTCTGAGAAATATTGCAGCCCTGGCTCATAATTTATCAGCATTTCAATGGACTTACCTTTATTATAAAGAATGTTTCTGACGGCTGCATATTGATAAGCCTGGTTGTCCTCAAGCTCTGAATGGCTATAGTCCTCCTCAGCTTTGGCAGCGCCATCCATCATTTTCACAATATCCGCTCCGCTCGCAGCGATTGGCAGCAAGCCCACAGCTGTTAACACTGAATAGCGGCCACCGACATCATCAGGAATGACAAAGGTTTCATAGCCTTCTTCGTTCGAAAGTGTTTTCAAAGCTCCTCTCGCTTTATCGGTTGTCGCATAAATTCGTTTGCGTGCTTCATCCACACCGTATTTTTCTTCGAGTAGTTTACGGAAAATACGGAAAGCAATCGCCGGCTCTGTGGTTGTTCCGGATTTGGAGATCACGTTAATCGAGAAATCCTTATTTTCAAGAAGGTCCATAATATCCCGCATATAAGAAGAGCTGATATTATTGCCGGTAAAAATAATTTGCGGGGTCTTCCGCTTATCTTTTGGCAGGGCATTGTAAAAGCTGTGCTGAAGCATTTCAACTGCAGCTCTTGCTCCTAAATAAGAGCCGCCAATCCCGATAACAAGGAGAACATCGGAATCTGTCTTGATTTTTTTAGCTGCTTTTTGGATCCGTGCAAATTCCTCTTTGTCATAGTTAGTTGGTAGGTCAATCCACCCTAAAAAGTCACTGCCAGCTCCGGTTTTTTCATGAAGGGAATGGTGGGCCACTTTAACGGCATCCCTTAAGTATGTAAGTTCATGTTCTCCAAAGAAGGAGAGAGCTTTTGAGTAATCAAAACGAACATGTGTCATGCATGATCCTCCATTATTTTATATTTCATAAATCACTTTATCGAATAAGGGGTGGATTAGCAAGGAAAGCCCCCTGTTGTAAGCGTACCCAATTTTGATGATTTTTTTACAAAATTGGACATTTTTCGTCTTTTGCTTTTATTTTTGCGTTTTGCCCGCAGAAAAAGGCCCGGGCAGTAAGCCCGAGCCACTCTTCTTATAATGCTGCACGATAAATCGCCAAGCAATCTTCTCTATTCAATTTTGTAAAGTTGCCAAATTCCCCGTTGGCCATGGCACGGTCTGCCATCAAGTCAAGCTTGCTTTCATCGATGTCATAATCAGCTAAACGAGCAGGGGCACCGATGCTATTCCAGTACTCCCGCAGCTTACGAATACCTTCAAGGCCTGCTTCCTCAGCGCTTTTCCCTTCAGAATTAACGCCAAGAACTCGTTCGGCAAGCTGCTTGAAACGCTCAGGCTTGACTTTGAGATTGTGCTCCATCCAATGCGGGAAAAGAATCGCAAGGCCGCCGCCATGCGGAATGTCATAAACTGCCGACACTGCGTGCTCTAAATTATGGGTTGCCCAATCGCCGCGGTAGCCCATATTTAAAATACCGTTTAAGGCCATGGTGCCGCAATAAAGAATGGTTGCCCGGTGATCATAATTCTCGAGGTCTTCCAGCAATTTTGGTGCTGTTTCCATAACTGTAATCAACAGAGATTCGCACATGCGGTCCTGAAAATCCGTTTCCTCAGTAAGATGGAAATAATGTTCAAGAACGTGGGACATCATGTCAACAATTCCGTAAATGGTTTGATTTTTTGGAACGGAATAAGTATGAACTGGATCAAGAATAGAGAATTTCGGAAATGTTACCGCACTTCCCCAGCCGTATTTTTCATTTGTTTCCCAATTTGTAATGACGGAACCCGCATTCATTTCCGAACCGGTTGCAGCCAGTGTCAGCACGGTGCCGAACGGAAGCGCTTCCTTAGCAAATGCTTTTTTAATGACTATATCCCAGGCATCGCCGTCATATTTCGCTCCGGCAGCAATTAATTTGCTGCAATCAATTACACTTCCGCCGCCTACTGCCAAAATGAAGTCTATTCCTTCTGTTTTGCAGATTTCTACCCCTTTTCGGGCCGTTGTTATACGTGGGTTGGGTTCTACTCCAGGAAGTTCAAATACCTCTGCCCCAATCTCATTTAGAATTGTCACGACCTTGTCATATAGACCAGTACGCTTGATGCTTCCGCCCCCATAAACAAGCAGGACCTTTTTCCCATAGCGCGGAACTTCTACTTTTAGCTGTTGAAGCTGATCTTTCCCAAAAATTAATTTGGTTGGATTTTGAAAAATAAAATTATCCATTTTTTTGAACACTCCCTTCCATTTTTATTATTATGGATATTAAGTTTTTTTGCAAAATTGGCGCCCAGCATATCCCTGGAGACAAACGAAATACCCGCCAGCAGGCGGGCATTCCTTTCTTCATTAAACCCATCCTCTATAAAGAGATGCCTCGGCCATTTTTTGGATCCCCGTCATACAGGCAGCCAAACGCATATTAATATTTCGGCTTTGCGACAAGTCATAGACCGTGTTAAACGATTGGACAATCTTTTCTCGCAGTTTATCTAAGATTTCTTCTCTGCCCCAATAGTATCCTTGTTTATTTTGAACCCATTCAAAATAAGATACAATTACACCCCCGGCCCCAGTTAAAACATCGGGCACCAGAAAAATGCCGCGCTCAGTAAGGATTCTGGTTGCCTTAATGGTCGTTGGGCCGTTTGCCACTTCAGCCACAATCCTTGCTTTTATGGCATGTGCATTTTGGGCCGTAATTTGATTGGAGACAGCAGCAGGAATCAATATATCACAGTCCTGCTCTAGTAGTTCTTCATTTGTGATGACACCGTCAAAAAGAGTTGATATCGTGCCAAAGCTGTCACGTCGTTTAAGAAGGTACTCTATATTTAAGCCGTCCGGTTCATATAGGGCACCATATACATCCGAAATGCCGATTATATCTGCTCCTGCTTCATGCAGAAACTTGGCAATAAAACCGCCGGCATTGCCGAACCCTTGAATGATGACCCGGGCTCCCTTAAGTCTTATCCCCTGCTTTTCGGCTGCTTCTTCAATGCAGATCGCTGCCCCCAATGCTCCGGCTATATCACGGCCTTCTGAACCCCCGAGCACGAGCGGCTTCCCAGTAATGAATGCAGATGAACCATACTGTTTAAGCTTGCTGTATTCATCAAGCATCCATGCCATAATTTGGGCATTCGTGTAAATATCCGGGGCCGGAATATCTTTGGTCGGCCCGACAATTTGGCTGATTGCGCGCACATAACCCCGGCTTAACCGTTCAAGTTCTCCCATTGACATGGTTCTTGGGTTACAAAGGACTCCCCCTTTTCCTCCTCCGAAGGGGAGACCTGCAATCCCGCATTTTAGACTCATCCAAATTGCCAATGACTTTATATCATCTTCACAAACGCGGGGATGAAACCGAATTCCCCCAATTGTTGGCCCAAGGGCATCATTATGCTGGGCTCGGTAGCCTGTGAAAATTTTTGTCGATCCATCATCCATCCTCACTGGAATTCTTACAATGAGCGACTTCATTGGCTCAGACAGCAAATCAAACATCTCCGATTTAAACCCTAGTTTATCTAATACTTCTCGAAAGACCATTTGTGTAGATGTAAGCAGGCTTAATGTTTCTTTTTCTTTTCCATCTCCAACCGTATTCCCCATAACTGCACCCCTACTATATCAAAAAGTCCCCATATGATCAGCGGGGGGTAAAGCCCCACTGCTTTCATGCATGATGTCGTTATCCTAATATTTTTTGAATTCGTTCAATTGCCCAGTCGAGTTCTTCTTTTGTAATGACCAGTGGTGGAGCAAAGCGAATGACGTTGTCATGGGTTTCTTTACACAATAGACCCTCGTCTTTTAATTGCTCACAATATTTTCTAGCAGGTTCAGAGAGTTCCATACCAATAAACAGGCCGCGCCCGCGAATTTCCTTAATTTTTGGATTCTGGATTTCCCTTAGTTTCTTAACGAAATATTCTCCTAGCTCCAATGACTTTTCCGCTAGTTTCTCTTCTTGAAGAACGTCGAGTGCTGCGATTGATACTGCGCATGCCATCGGATTCCCGCCAAAAGTCGATCCGTGTGAGCCCGGATTGAAGACTCCTAAAATCTCGTTATTGGCTACAACACAGGAGATTGGGAATACACCTCCGCCAAGTGCTTTTCCGAGTATATACATATCCGGTTCAATGCCTTCCCATTCACAGGCAAACATTTTTCCTGTCCGTGCCAGACCTGCTTGAATTTCGTCGGCAATGAACAGAACATTATTTTCCTTACAAAGGTCATATGCTGCCTTGATATATCCTTCAGGAGGAATAATAATACCCGCTTCACCTTGAATTGGTTCAATTAAGAAAGCAGCAGTGTTAGGTGTAATCGCCGACTTTAAAGCCTCAATATCGCCGTATGGAACTAGTTTAATCCCCGGAAGCATTGGGCCAAAACCACGTTTGTATTCGTCGTCAGAAGACAAAGAAACTGCCAGCATCGTTCTGCCATGGAAGTTTCCAACGCAGCCGATGATTTCAGCTTGAGTATCAGGAATCTTTTTGACATCATAGCCCCAGCGCCTTGCTGCTTTTACAGCGGTTTCCACTGCTTCAGCACCAGTATTCATTGGGAGAGCCATTTCTTTGTTTGTCATTTTACAAATTTTTTCGTACCAAGGTCCAAGCTGATCGTTATGGAAAGCACGGGAAGTCAGCGTTACCCTATCCGCCTGTTCCTTTAACGCTTGAATAATTTTGGGGTGGCGGTGGCCTTGATTGACCGCTGAATAAGCGCTAAGCATATCCATAAATTTATTGCCTTCCGGGTCTTCCACCCAAACTCCTTCAGCCTTATGAATCACGATCGGCAGGGGATGATAATTATGTGCGCCATACTTCTCGGTTTTTTTAATAATTTCTTGCGAATTTATATTTGCAGGCATTTATTAATCCTCCGTTTTCAGGCAATTTTAGTTACATACATCTTTATTGTAGCCCAGCACGATAAAAGAATGAATTTGTTCACAAAAATTTTTATAATCTTCTTTAACTGACTCAATAGCGACGGTTAACAGAAAAAATAAAGCCTAGACCCGTTATATGCTGAGTCTAGGCTTTAAAAATACTATTTTTTAATTTCTTCTCGTTGAGATTGGTCAATCCATTCCTGGAGCTTTTCTTTTAATGTGTTGAATCCTTGCTGTCCATCGCCTTCTTGGATAATGGCAGCAGCAGCCTGGCGCTTACGCGGCTTTTTAGGGCGTGCCGCTTGTTGAATAGGTGCTTCTTCTGTAGCTTTGATGGACAGGCCAATTTTTCCAGCCCCTTCATCTACCGACAAAACTTTAACCTTTATTTCGTCGCCTACTTTTAAATGGTCGTTTATATCCTTCACATATCCGTGCGTGATTTCAGAAATATGAACAAGACCCTGTGTATTTCCGTCCAAAGCAACAAATGCCCCATATGGTTGAATACCTGTTACTTTACCTGTTATAATACTACCGGTTTCAATTTTTCCTGACATGAAAACACTCCTAAGTAAATAAATTATATATCCCTTTTATACGCATTATAAAATTATACCACATCAGCTAGTCATAATCAAAAACTAATTTCCAAAAAATAAACAAATTCTTCAATATTTTCAAATTGTCAGAATATCGTAACATCATTTTGCAATGAGATTAAAAAAAAGAATAGTTACCATGATATAATAATAGACAGCAAACTATCCAAAAATAGGGGTGAACAGTATGAATTCAATCGGTCATATTATTAAAAAGGCCCGTGAAAGACGCCACATGACCCAGGAGGAACTGGCACAAAAGGTTAGAGTAGGGATTCAAACGATTGAGAATTATGAGTCAGGGGAACAAATTCCAAGCTCTCAAACGATTTTAAAACTATCTACTGTTCTCGATATTCCGGCTGCAGAGCTTTTAAAAAACCATAAAGAACCATCTGTTAATGAATGACGAAAAAAAGCGGAAATTTCCGCTTTTTTTATTTTTTGAAGTATATATTGGGGAAAATGTGGAAATTATGATAACATAAGCTTTCTAGTATTCCCCCCTTTTTGAGCGGACCGCCTAACAGTTGGTCCGCTTTTTTTGTTAGATCGAACATGAATCATTGGATTTAATGGTTAAAAGTTCTTCCGCCATTTTCAAGCAGTTCTCCAACGGAATGATTCTCTCAAAAGAAAATTCATATATGCTTTGGATTCTCCTTGCCAGCTTGGCAGGATCATCTAATTCATGGACAGCCTGAATCACATCCGCGATCTCTGTTTCATAACTAGCGTTTGTCAACTGAAATGGGTTCCATTCATTCAATAAATCAACGATTTTCAAATTTGTTTGAATCTCTTTTCTCATCGTAAAAATCTCCTATTAATTTTCCATTTTGCTTAAAATATTTTATCATAAGAGATAGGCACTATAAAAATATTTCGGGTGGTGGGACAAAGATGTCAATATTTAATGAAAGAATTGACCGGAGGAATACCTCCTCAGTTAAATGGGAGGCAACAAAGCATCTTTTTGGAGAAGAGGACCTGTGGCCGATGTGGGTTGCAGATATGGATTTCAAGCCGCCACAGGCTGTCATCACGGCAATAAAGGAGCGGGTAGAGCACGGTATTTTCGGCTATACATTTGTACCTCCCTCCACATCTCAAGCGATAGCAGAATGGCTTTTGAAAAGACATCAGTGGAGTATTGAGCCGAATTGGCTTCTGTATTGCGGCGGCGTGGTACAGGCAATCAGCACGGCTATCCAAACGTTTACCGAAGAGGGCGATCATGTACTGCTCCAATCACCAGTGTATACACCTTTTTTCGATATGATAGAAAAAAACAATCGAAAGATTATCAATGCTCCGCTTATTCTTGACGAAGATAAGTACAGGATTGACTTTACCGCCTTTGAAAATGCTTTAAAGCAAGGCTGCAAGCTCTTTTTGCTGTGCAGTCCGCATAACCCTGGAGGAAGAGTTTGGATCAAGGAAGAGCTGGAGAAAATTGCTGAACTCTGTTTAAAGTATAACTGCCTGATTCTTTCTGATGAAATACATTCCGATCTCGTCTATAAAAAGCATAAGCATATTCCGATTGCGTCACTAAATGAGGAAATAGCTGAAAAGGTGATTACTTTTATTGCCCCCAGCAAAACTTTCAATCTTGCTGGTCTGCACGCTTCCGCTGTCGTAATCAAAAATGAAACCTTGCGTACTCAATTCCAGGAAACGATGAGGCGACAGGGGTCCTTTTCACTGAATACTTTTGGCATCACCGGGATGGAGGCTGCCTATCGTGAGGGCGAGGCTTGGCTCGAGGATTTGCTTGATTATCTTCAGAAAAATAAAGATTTCGCAATTTCCTATCTTAAGGAGCATCTGCCTGAAATTACTTGCATCGACTCGGAAGGAACCTATCTGCTTTGGCTGGATTGCCGAAAGCTTGGACTTAGCGATAAGGAACTTCGGCAGCGCCTCCTCCAAAAAGGAAAACTGGCGCTCGAGCCCGGCCCAAAATACGGGCCAGGCGGCGAAGGCTTCGTCCGCATGAACATCGCCTGCCCCATGGATGATTTAATCGAAGGATTGAAGCGGCTGAAAAAAGCATTTGAATAAAAGAAATCCTGACCCCACACGTAAATCAGCAGGGGGCAGGATTTTTTTATTTTAATACATATTCAGCCAGTACGCTTTGCAGTTCATAGATATTTAAATTTTTGTTAAATTGTTTTTGCAGTGGCAGGGCACTGCCGGAAACCCAAATTTTTAGTTCTGCATCCAAATCGAAATTCCCGGCCGTTTCAATGCTAAAATGAGTAATACTCTTATAAGGAATCGAATGATACTCGACTTTCTTTCCTGTTAAACCTTGCTTGTCCACTAAAATCAAGCGCTTGTTTGTAAAGAGGAACAAATCGCGAATCAGCTTATACGCTTTCTCAATTTGTTCATTCGGCGCCAGCACCTTTGCAAATTCCCTTTGAATTTCCGCAACATTTACTTCCGAAGCATTACCCATTAAGCCATCCAAAAATCCCATCAATACTCCTCCATTCTTCCAACTTTTCTCATTTAAGTATACTAGAAAACTCACAGAGATACTGTGAGTTTTTCTAGATTTCCAGCCATTCGGTATGGAAGGTCCCTTCCTTATCGACTCGCTGATAGGTGTGGGCTCCAAAATAATCCCTTTGCGCCTGCAGCAGGTTGGCAGGCAATACTGCTGAACGGTAGCTATCATAGTAGGCAACGGCACTTGACAAGCCTGGAACTGGAATTCCTATTTTTACGGCAGTTGCCACCACTTCCCTAGCAGACTCTTGATAATCAGCGGTAATCGACTGAAAATAAGAATCCAACAATAAATTTTCCAAATGCGGATCGCGGTCATAAGCATCCATGATATTTTGCAGAAATGCCGCTCGAATAATGCAGCCTCCCCGGAAAATTTTTGCAATTTCACCTGGCTTCAGGTCCCATTTATACTCCTTGGAGGCTGATTGATATTGACTGAATCCTTGTGCATAGGAAATGATTTTACTAAAATATAAAGTTTTTCTGATATGCTCAATAAAATCCTGCTTGTTTCCAATAAACTTATTGTCGCGCGGCCCACTTAAAATTTTGCTTGCTTTCAAACGTTCATCCTTCATAGCTGAGATAAACCGTGCAAAGACAGATTCGGTAATCGTTGATAATGGCACACCTAATTCAAGCGCACTTTGACTGGTCCATTTTCCCGTTCCCTTTTGTCCGGCCGTATCAAGAATGACGTCAACTAAAGGCTTGCCGGTATCAGTGTCGATTTTTGTAAAAATATCCGCAGTAATTTCAATCAGGTAGCTGTCTAGCTCACCTTGGTTCCATTCGTGAAAAACTTCATGAAGTTCTTTTGCGGATAAGCCCAGCATTGATTTCATAAGATGGTAAGTTTCACAAATAAGCTGGATATCCCCATACTCGATGCCATTGTGTACCATTTTGACAAAGTGTCCCGCTCCATCTGGTCCTATGTATGTACAGCATGGCTCACCATCTACCTGTGCAGAAATTGCTGTAAGCAGCGGCCCGACGTGCTCGTATGCTTCTTTTTGGCCGCTCGGCATGATGGAAGGACCCGTTAATGCCCCTTCTTCTCCTCCTGAAACTCCGGCACCAATGAAAAGAATCCCTTTGTCCGCAAGCGCCGCATTCCTGCGAATCGTATCCTGATAGTAGCTGTTCCCACCATCAATAAGGATATCTCCTTGCTCCAAATGTGGAACGAGTGATTCAATTGCCTTATCCGTAATCACACCGGCATTCACCATCAACAAAATCTTCCGGGGTGTTTCCAGCGATTGGATAAATTCCACAATGTTTGTGGTCCCAGTAATGTTTTTATCTTTATGCTGCTCTAATATTTCGTTTACCTTCTCGGCAGATAGGTCGTAGACGGACACGGAGAAACCTTTGCTTTCAAAATTCAATGCCAAACTTCTCCCCATCACTCCGACTCCTACAACGCCCACTTGTTGTTTAGCCAATCTAAATCATCCCTTCAAGATGTTTAAAAAATATTTCACCATTTTTTATTATAAACGAAAAAATATTTCAAACAACTCTAATACACTAATTTAGAAAATTCAATTTTAGTATTCACTGGGAAGGGATGTTCATCCAATTTTTTTTACGTTTATGTTGATGCCACTTTTAGTGAATCTAGTATATGCTGCAAAAGCACTTCGCTTGAAACGTGCGGGGTACCGCCGCCTTGGGCAAAGGAGTCATTGCCCCCGCCTTTGCCGTTAATGAGTTCCAGTCCACTTTGAATCAACTTATTCATCTTTTCGGTTCGGGACGCACCCCTAGCACATACTAACTGGAGCCGGTCTTCATTTTCTGCTGCCAGCACAACCACCGTTGCAGCATTTTCGCCAGTCACAAGCCTTGCCAGCTTTTGCAGTTCCTGAATCGAACGGTTTTGAAATACTTTACCAATAACACCAGCGGATGAGGACTTGCCCAGAAGCTCTTTCACTTCATATTTTAGTAGGAGCTCTTGCTGCTGCTCCAGTTCCTTCTCCAGTACCTTCCTACCTTCGATAAGCCGAATGGCTGCTTGTTCTATCTCTAGTTCTGGTGTATTAAGAAGTTTTGTTAAGCCAAGCAGCACCTTTTGTTTCTGAGAAAACTGATTCAGGACACGTTCACCACAGACAAATTGAAGGCGGACCTTTTTCTTCTGTCTTTCCCAATCTAAAATCCTAATTGCCCTTATCTCACCTGTTCCTTTCGGATGCGTCCCGCCGCAGCCGTTATAATCAAAATCCGGAATGATGACGAGGCGGATATTTTCCTTAACCTTAGTCTCTTTTCGTAAAGGATATTGAGATAATTCCTTCTCGGTCACCCATTTTGTTTCAATCGGTCTATTTTCTAAAATAATTTGATTGGCCAGTTCCTCGGCTTTTTCTGCTTCTATTTCGGTTAATTGTTCAGTATCCAAGTCAATCGTGACGGTTTCATTACCTAGGTGAAAACCAACAGTTTTATACTCAAATAAATGCTCAAACGCCGCGGACAATATATGTTGGCCGGCATGCTGCTGCATATGGTCAAACCGCCGCTCCCAATCAAGTTTCCCGCATACCTCTTTTTTCTCCGAGGGTAATGGGATCTCAAGGTAATGGCGAATTTCACCATCGACTTCCTCCACATTAACCACTTTGACTCCTTCTATCAAGCCTGTATCAAATGGCTGCCCGCCGCCGGTCGGGTAAAAGGAAGTCTGCGATAACACCACGAACCAATTGCCTGAAGAATCCTGATCCTGCTTTACAACTTCCGCTGTAAAGGATTTTATGTACGAGTCAGTATAGTACAATTTATTTTCCATCATAAATGCTCGCCTCCGAAGTATTTCACTATACCCATTGTGGAAAAAAATAATCAATTAATCAAGTTAAATGAAAACTCGCCGATTGGCGAGTCCGATAGGACGGTTCATGAGGCGTAGTTGAATTTATACTTTCCTATTAGCCAGAGAAAAACCTGCTCCCGCGAAAGGAACAGGTAAAATTGATTAAAGTCGTATTAATTTCATTGAGGGATTATTTTTTTTCTGTTCTTGGGCCAGTAGGAGTGGTCATCTGTGGAAAACCGCCCATTTGCGGGAATCCTTGCTGTGGAAAACCGCCCATTTGCGGGAATCCTTGCTGTGGAAAACCGCCCATTTGTGGATAGCCGTGGTAACCGCCCATTTGTGGATAGCCATGGTAACCGCCCATCATATGCGGGTATTGCTGTGGAAAACCGCCCATTTGTGGATAGCCGCCCATTTGTGGGAATCCTTGCTGTGGAACACCGCCCATTTGTGGAAATCCTGTCATTTGCGGGGACCCCATTTGTCCAAACTGCCCTGGAAATCCGCCCATTTGTCTTTTGCTCATCCTTTATCCCTCCTAAACTATTTCATGGTAGTGTATGTACAACTAGTGGGATAAGCGTAGATAGATACCTATTCTTTGAAAAAAGGGCTTTCTTCATTGGATGATGACAGCCCCGATTTGCATCTTTTAGTTTTAGGAGCAATGGACATTACAACCATTGTTATCGTTTTTCATCCTGAGCTTTCTTTTGGCCCGGTTTCTGTTTATTATTGGAAACCTCCCCGCAGGCCACTCTTTTTCCTGAATTACCTGCCGGCTGCGTCATACCATCATCTTTTTTCTCAGTGACAACAATGGAAGTACCTTCCTTTGTGAACAAGGATTTCTTCCCATCCTTTAACGTTGCATTCGGGGCCATCAGGTCGACTTTCGCAGATCCGTCATCCTCAACAATTAAATTCGGCAAATCGCCGGCATGGGCACCTTTTGGATGAAGGAGGCCATGTTCTTTGCTTTCCGGATTAAAATGGTTCCCTGCCGATTTAAAATCGGGTGCTTTGCATGTGCCTTTTTCATGGATATGAATGGCGTGTACACCCGGCGTCAGGCCCTTTAGGCTTCCAGTCAATTTCACCCCGCTTGACTGCTCAGCCAATTCAAGCGTTCCCAGCGAATCTCCTGAAGCATTATGCATATCTACATTCACCTTTGTAATCGTCTTTTCCATACATCCCGACAGAAACAGGAGCGGAATGAACAGGCAAAGTTTTTTCATATTTATAGATCCCCCCACAATAGACAATTTGCGATTAGTATGAACAATCGAATATTGTCCTATTCCCGCTGTGCCAAAAAGAAAAAGAACAGCCTTTTAGCTGTTCTTTTGTGAAGTATTATTTCGTTCAAGCTGTTTCTCTAATTCTTTTGCCTTCAGGGCTTCCCGCTTTGAAATTTTTATGATAAAGCGAAACGTAAGAATGGCTGCCACAAAGAAAATCGCAAAGCTGATGACAGCCGGGATATATTCTGATTTATCTTCCGGGAAGTATAAAAACAAGGATAGAATAAATGGCTGAAACATATTAATCTCCCTTTCTACAGAGACCTGTGTCTAAAGCCTAATTATACAATAAATGATGTTTCAGACCAATTTTTTATTCTCCTATTTTAGGACCTTGATATGCTTAATCACAACATCTGTTTCCGGCTTGTCCTTTGCATCAACCTTTATGTCAGTAATTTTGTCAACAATATCCATTCCCTCGACTACTTGGCCAAAAACAGTGTGCCGGAAGTCAAGCCATGGAGTCCCGCCATTCTCAGCATATGCCTCGATAATTTCTTTTGGATATCCTGCCTTTTCCAATTGCGACTTCATGGATGGGTCAAGCTTGGTGCTTTGAACGATAAAGAACTGACTTCCGTTCGTATTGGCACCTGCGTTTGCCATTGACAACGCCCCGCGCAAATTAAACAGGTTTTTCGAGAACTCATCTTCAAACGGCTTGCCCCAAATACTTTGGCCGCCTGTACCATTCCCGTTCGGGTCCCCGCCTTGGATCATGAAATCCTTAATGACTCTGTGAAAAATTAGGCCGTCATAATAACCATCCTCGCTATGTTTCACAAAATTTTCTACTGCTTTTGGAGCGTACTCTGGAAATAATTTGATTTTGATATTCCCCATTGAAGTTTCCATCTCCACAAGCTGTTCATTCTCAGCCACCTCTGTTGTAAGCTGTGGATAAACTGTATTTCCCACTTGCTGCTCTCCTTTCTTCTGCACAGTTTTTGGCGCGGCAGTGTCCGACTTACTTTCTTCCGTCTTACTGCTTGTCCCACATGCTGCCAATAGAACAACCATGATTAAAAAAGAAATAAAGATATGTACATTCCTTCTCATACTAGCTTCCCTCCATTCTCTCGCTTTAAACGAGATAATTTTTTGCATCATGTTTTTAATTTATTATTTTTCATAATAAAATGGAAGAAGTAAAGGAATGAATTTTAGAGTTAGGAGTGTTTTATTGTGTCAGAATTAGAAATAGGAACGATTGTAACGGGGATTTATAAGACTGGAAAATATATCGGGGAAATCACGGATATAAGACCCCAAGCCTATTTGGTAAGGGTTTTGGCGGTTGCCAAACACCCGATGCAGGGGGATTTACATAATCCTAAGGATGCTGATGTTATGATTTTTCATGAAAGACGGGCCCTGGCCCATCGGGAACAGGCGAATATTCCGAAACAAATGGTCAAACCATTCGAAGGAGACGTACCTGAATATTTATCATCACTGAAGGAAGCATATGGAAAAATGAGACACGAACTGGAGGAGATGCAAACCAAATGGGCCGAAATGAGCCTAAACATGTTGGATTCCCTTGAAAAGGATTATTTTAAGTAATAGTAAAGGCCAAATCCATTAAAGTGATTTGGCCTTTTATGCGAATTCATTTAAGAACTTTGAAAAATCAATACGATCACCAATGGTCGTTGGTTGTGGCTTCTCTAAATAACGTTTATCCTTTTCTACCAACTTGAATATATTATAGGTAGTCAACGCATCATCTAGAGCCCGGTGGTGCCTGCCTGTCCCTTCCTTCCCATATTCCTGGACCGCTTTCCAAAGCCCGGTTTGATTTTGGTCACCGAAGAATCGTTTATACTCCATCGATAAATCTAATTCTGCAGCATGGAATGGAAACGCAACTCCTGCCGCTAAACAATTCTGGCGAAGTACCTTCATATCCATATTTCCCCACGTAACAATGGTGGTATCCAATTTGTTTTTATTAAATTCCTCGAGCTTTCGGATAAACTCAAAAAAGGATAACCCCGTGTCCACTTGCTGCTGCGTAATATGTAAGAAGGACTTGCAGCGTTCGGTTAATTTTGGAAATTTAAGCGGCGTAACAAAAGAGGAAAACTGCTCGGTAATATGATCATCCACAACCGCAACAATTCCAACCTCAATAATTTCCGCAAAAAAGTCCCTCACTCGAACATTCCGTTCAGGCATCGTAAATTCAAAATCAATAAACAAATGCTGCCGCGCTGCCTTCATCACTTTTCACCCGCCTTTCCATTAAAGTCGTCTTATTACATTATATAATCATACCTGTACAAAAAATTGTGCTCATTTCTTACATTATAGCATGAATTTGAAGTAAATTTTTTAAATTTTTGTACAATATGGTAAAAAAGGACGGGAAATATCTCCCATCCCAACTCATGACTATTTCTTTTTAATGACGGCCATCGTGCATCTTGATACGCAAATGAGGCGGTCCTGTTCATCAGTTAGTTTAATATCCCAAACCTGTGTCGTTCTCCCTTGGTGAAGGACAGTTCCAACAGCCGTAACCACTCCCTCATGTTTGGAACGTACATGATTGGCATTAATTTCAAGACCAGCGACAACCTCAGTCTCCTGGTCAACTAACTCATATGCACCGACACTTGCCACTGTTTCCGCCAAGGCAACCGATGCCCCGCCGTGCAAAATTCCAAATGGCTGACGAGTGCGTTCATCAACCGGCATACTGGCAATTACCTTTCCCTTTTCAAGGTGGGTGACTTCAATTCCTAGTGCTTGAAGCAATGTATTTTCTATCATGTATGTTCCCTCCGATATGTAATTGGTCCTCTTTAATCTATTCTCGTTTTTTGAACAATTTCCTTTATATTTTTTAAAAAGAAAAAACAGCCCGAGCTGAGCTGCTTTTTCAAATATTAATAATAAGGTGCTCCAAAACCAGGGTATCCGATGCCTGGATAGCCAAAGCCAGGGTATCCAAAACCGCCATAGAACGGCGGTCTAACAGCCCAAGAAGCCCCTAATCCACCACCGATCAATCCGCCTAAAAAGCTAAGCCCGCCAATTGCCAACGGCAAGCCCCATCCCCATCCTCCAATAAATCTTTGATCTTGGATCGGGTATGGACTTCGATAATATGGGTACATGAAGGCCTTTCCTCCTTTTCCTTTATACTTGCCTATACTATTTCATATGCAGGGATAACTGGTTTGGAGTGGGCGGGCTTAGTCTATGGCAAGCCCCTTTCCTATTTTTCAATAGGTTCGAACCGTTCAACAAAAAGGGCGAGCGTTCTCGTCATGACGCCTGTTGCACCAGCAGGACCAAGGTCATGGGATTTTGATGTCGTCGCTGTCCCTGCAATATCCAAATGAACCCAAGGTGTATTTTCAGCAAATTCGCCGATAAATGCCCCGGCGACAACGGCATGACCTTCGCTGCCTGGGGAGTTGTTAAGGTCAGCCACTTTACTGTTCCTGACCCGTTCCTTTTCACTTTCAAACAGTGGCAGCTGCCACATCTGCTCTCCTGCTTCCATGGCAGCTTCCAATACCTGCTCATATAATGTCTCGTGATTTGTCATAGCGCCTGTGGTGTTTAAACCAAGGGCAGTAATAACGCCTCCAGTCAGGGTAGCAACATCGACCAAGTATTCGGCTCCATGATGCTTTGCATAGGTTACTGCGTCAGCAAGGACAAGCCGGCCTTCCGCATCTGTATTTAAAACCTCAATTGTTTTCCCGCTCATAGAAGTAATTACATCGTCAGGCTTAAAGGCATTTCCGCTAATCATATTGTCCGTTGATGGGATAACAGCCACTACATTCTGCTCTGGTCTAAGCCCGCCAATAATTTCCATGGCACCGAGGACAGCGGCAGCACCGCCCATGTCAGATTTCATTCCAACGATACCTGCTTTCGTTTTAATGGAGTAGCCTCCGGTATCAAAGGTGATCCCTTTTCCGACAAGGCCGATGACATCCTTCCATTCTTCTTTACCTTGATATTTTAAAACAATCATTTTCGGTGGCTCTACAGACCCTTTATTGACAGCGAGGAAAGCCCCCATACCCAATTTTTCAATCTCAGCTTTATCGAGGATTTCTGCCTCAAAATCGTACTTTTTAGCGAGTTCAGCCGCATAGTCAGCCATATTAGTAGCAGTCAGCATATTACCTGGAGTGTTAACGAGCGTACGGGCTGAATTGGTTCCCTTGCCAAAGGCATATCCTACCGTTAGCGAGGCGTGGATTTCCTCCTCATCGGCGGTATTACAATAAATCGTTAGATGGTCAAGCTTCTTCTCAGGTTCATTTGATTTTTGCTTATAGCCATCGAACTGATAAGTGGCTAGAGTATATGCCTCACTTAGCGCATGAGCAGCATCCTGCCCATCCACCTTTTCGCTTATGAAAGAATCCAAATATACGGACGCTTCCGTCTGCTTGCCTTCCTTTAACTCTTTGAATAGCCGTCCAAAAGCCTTCCTCAATTTATCAAAGGATAGTTCCTTTTCTTTGCCCAGTCCGACAATCCAAAGCCGCTTAGAACCGATTTTGCCAAAACTATGTACTTTGTTAATTTTATTTAGCTTTGCCGAGATATCCCCAGCTTTGACGAGTTCTGTCAACTGCCCATCAAAAGCCTCATCCAATTTGGCCAGCAGTCCGGAAAACTTTTCCGGTTTATCCAACAGACCAATAACTAAGCTTTCATGCTTTGCTGATAAATCGAATTCTTTTTTTACATCAAACATTTTGATCGACCTCCGCTTTTTGATTCGAATCCATTATACCGAATTGGGCAATTTATTTCGATACTCTAAACATCCTCCAAATACAAAAACAACTGAGGCAGCTTTGGCAATTCCCCCACCTGTTCAAATGGGACACTGTCTATGTCTTGAGGAAATAGAGCCAAGCATTGTTCAATAAATGGATAGACTTTTTCCAAGTCCAGCCCCCAAAACTTGGGACGGTATGCCTGCAGGTAGCGGTGGGCTGTTGCCATCATAGGCCTGGCTCCCTTCACATTTCCGTACTCATAGTGATAAATGGCCACACTCATTTGCAATAATCCTTTTAAAAAAAGATTATCCCTATCAATCAGCCACATTTCCTCGAGCAGGTCGTGGCAAGTGTAATAATCCCCTTCATTAAAACTGACAAAAAACTCATAATACTCGATTGGATAATCCATAAAACTACCTGCCATTCTGCCTTTTTATTCAATTTTATTAGATAGGCATTCAGAATTCCATTAAAAAACAAAAACAGGCACAGGGCCTGTTATTTTTTTTCTGAACTTATATATTGCTGCCTGAAGACCTGCAGGGATTTATCTTCATTTAATGCTTGCAACTGTTCCTCAGACAGTTTTCCATTTCCTTTTTGAACGATATATACATCGACCGTTTTCTTGCCCCAATGGCTGTAAACATCCTCAACTGTTTCATAATAAAGGTCCAAACGATTTCCCTTAATGGCACCGCCTTTGTCAGCGACCACTCCATACCCATACCCTGGAATAAAGAGGACGGTTCCAATTGGAAAAACAGTTAGGTCTGCTGCAATGGTTGAAAACAAATCACGCTTAACTTTAACACCGGAATAGGTGATTCCATATTCGGGGTGGCCCTGATTTTTCCCGGTGGATTCCGCCCCAGCCGTATAGCCGGTTGCTGTAACGGTATGTTTAGGGTATTGGGACCAATCAATGGAATTCTCCAGTGTTTGGGCAGGCGCAGTGACTGCCTCGCTTACTGAAATGGCTTTAACTAAATGAAAAAACATGGTCTGCACAGGTAAACCTGAAATAGATTGGAACGTCGCGAATAATGCCAAAAAGAACAAAATAATCATAGCAAATCGTTTCGTCCAATTTTTCATTTTATTCATTCTTGTTTTCACTCCTCCCAAAATATTCATTCCCAAGTAGGAATGAATTATTCAAAAAAGGAGTAAAAAAATTACCAATAAAGTTTTATATTAAAAAAGACTTTCATAAAAGTGAAGGTCTAAAACATTTGGTATCCATTTTTTCGTAAGAATTTAATGGTAAGACCTGCGGCAATTGCTCCTGCCAGACCACTAGATAAAATAAGAACATCCGCAGTCGCTAAGGAGCCAAGTCTGTGCCCTAAGTCTAAAAAGGCAGCTTTGCTATTCGTAAAATATTCAATAAACGAGACTTTATCTATGATAAAAATGGCGACAAACGGATAAATGACAGCCATAATCCATGACATTCTTAAAAGCATATTCAGAATAAAGCCAATTCCAAAAAACAACACAAAAAACAGTACAATTGAAATAATCAAGACAACAATGCTCATCTGCATTGAAACTCCCCCTTTGCATCAACATATAGTGTACTCAATGTCCATGTGGGAGTCAATATTAACAGCATTTTAACGCAAAAAAATAGCCCTTCGAGTCTTCGAAGAACTGGGTTTTCCTTTTTTCCTAGGAACGGTTATTTTTCAACTTTCTTGCCAGTGCCGCCGCAGCTTGCGCAGGTTTCGGTTCCGCCGAGAACCAATTGAAAATAGCCGTTTCCTGAACAATAATCACAGTTTTTTGTGTCAACACTTTGAACTGTCATTAAAATCACCTCTTCTTATTAACTTAATTTTCTGATAATATACCAAGTATTTAAATAAAAAGAAAGAGCGAAATTCAGGCAATTTGGACGGAAGAAAACGGATACACCTACCGTTTTCTTTCATTTACTAAGCGTGACGTAAATTTTCTAAATATTAAAAAAATAATTTATAAGCGGTATAGCCAAACTGGTCACCAGGATTTACGCCGTCGATAACAGGCTTCTCAAGCAAATCCTTTCGCCCAATCAGATACTCTAAAAGAATCGATGCTTCCTTTTCCTTTAGCAGTTCTTCCGGCGCCATAAATCTAGCTTCATACAATTCATATTCCTGATGGGTAATATCCATTTTCCCGGCTGGTTCAAGTAAAAACAGCAGCATGTTATCACTAATTTCACTTTTAATTACACCCGTACGCAGCCCAATCAGTCCTTTAACCGTACAAGCAATTCCCGTTTCTTCCTTCACCTCTCGAAGCACGGCTTCATCTGCCGTCTCACCTTCTTCGACAAAGCCTGCAGGGAGGGACCACTTGCCTTTTAACCCGCCATACCTCTTTTTAACTACCAGCCATTCACCCGCATCAGATTGAACCAACCCGGAAACAGCCAGCCAGACCTTCCCGCGTTTTTCCCGACTGCTCATAATTTTCCCCCTATCTGTAGCTTTTAAAACTATTCTAATAAATGGAAACTCGCCGATTGGCTAGTCCGACAGAACTAAGACAGAGGCGTAGTTGAATTTATGCGTTAAGAAAGTATAAAGCTTTCGACAGAAAGTTTATACTTTCTTATTAGCCAAAAAAAGAACAGGCTGTGCCCTGTCCTTTTTTTGTTACGGATATTTATTAAAAGATATTAAATTTACCTTTTTTCAATACGAGGCCAGCCCCGCCAATCATGTAAAGAGAACGGTTATCGACTACTTTCTTCATGAAAGAAGCACTTGCCCCTGTTATTTTCTTACCAAAAACAACTCCAATTGCGTCATCCTCACCAAGAGAGCAGACAGTACCTTTATTATCAAACTTGAATTCTTCAAGATCCTGCTTATTACGCACAAGTGCAGCAATATTACGGGCACACACTTCACCCTGCTGCATCGCAATCTGTGCAGTCGGCGGGTACGGGCGGTTGATTTCTTCATTAATAACCAGCGAGCTGTCGCCAAGAATGAAGACATCATTGAAACCAGGAACTCTTAAATCAGGCTGAACTTTGACACGCCCTCTCATTGCTTCAAAACCGGACTTTTCAATAACGGAGTTACCACGGACACCGGCCGCCCAAACAACAGTACCTGCTTTGATTTCACGAGGCTCATCTTCACCTTTTGCAACAAAAATCCCTTCAGGCGTGCACTCCTTAATTGCCGTTCCGATTAAGAATTCTACACCCTTACGCTCTAATTGCGATACTGCATACTTGACTAATTCAGGGTCAAATCCAGGCAGTACAGTTGGGGCAGCTTCCACACAGATAATTTTCACTTTATGCTGATCCACATCGTATTCATGACATAATTCCGGAACACGATTGGTCAATTCTCCAAGAAACTCAATTCCTGTGAAACCAGCGCCGCCGACAACAATTGTCAAGCGTGTATCATCCTTTTCCTCTTCCATATTGTAAGTGGCAAATTGATATTCCATATGCTCACGAAGCAAACGGGAGGAATTTACATTCGTAATACCGAAAGCATATTCCTTCAAGCCTTTGATGCCGAAGGTTTCAGGCTCCCCACCAAGTGCAATCACAAGATAATCATATTCAACTTCGCCGCTCTCTAAAATAACCCTCTTTTCATCCTTCTTAATCTCAACAACGGTACTTTGAATAAAGTCAACCTTGCTGCGATCAATGACATCGCGAATATCATAACGAACCTTGTCGTGGTGCAATGTACCAGCCGAAGCCTCATGCAGCCAAGTGGTTTCATAGTGGTAATCATTTTTGTTCACTAAGACAATATCCGCTTCGTTAACACCAAGGTGCTTTTGCAAGCGTACAGTCGTCATCAGCCCGCCGTAGCCCGCTCCGAGAATAACAATTTTAGGCTTTCTCAACGCAATCACTTCCACCCTTATAAAATATTTTAAATAAATCCTCTTCTTTTTCTTATCTTCCACAGCTTTGTCGATTATTATTTTGGTTTACTGGAAAATGTATGTGATATAATTCACGAACGAGGATAAAAATAAAGAACCTAGCAAAACATAAAGTTTTGGAATCCAAACAAATGCCATTTTGTGAAAAACAGAGCAAGACATTTCATAAAAAATTGTACCAGTTTTGTCACAGAATCTTAACAATATATCCACAATACATCATATGCTACTTCTATCCGAAATTCAAGCAATTTATTGAATATATTTATCGCAAAAATAGTATAAATTTTCACAAATTATTATTCATTGTCATAATTTTCTCAACAAAAATATGAGGATTTACATATTTTATGTTATGATAAGGAGTGGAATCGTAACTACTAGTTGGGGGGATACGGAGTGCAAGAACAAAAGGTATATGATATCACCATCATTGGAGGAGGCCCCGTTGGTCTTTTTACTGCCTTTTATGGGGGAATGAGACAAGCATCCGTTAAAATTATTGAAAGCTTGCCTCAGTTGGGCGGTCAATTATCTGCGCTTTATCCGGAAAAATATATTTATGATGTTGCCGGATTCCCAAAAGTCCGTGCACAGGAATTAATAAATAACTTAAAGGAGCAAATGGCCAAATTTGAGCCTACTGTTGCTCTGGAGCAATCTGTTGAAAAGCTTGAAAAGCAGGATGATGGAACCTTTAAATTAACAACAAACAAAGATGTCCACTATTCTAAAACCGTTATTATCACTGCAGGAAATGGTGCATTCCAGCCTCGTCGTTTGGAGCTTGAAAGCGCTGCCCAGTATGATAGTAAAAACCTATATTACTTTATCGATGATTTGAATCAATTTGCCGGACAAAAGGTTGTTGTATTTGGCGGCGGCGATTCTGCGGTTGACTGGGCATTAATGCTCGAGCCAATTGCTGAAAAAGTGACGATTGTTCACCGCCGTGACAAGTTCCGCGCCCATGAACACAGCGTAGAAAACTTAATGAATTCCAAAGTAGATGTGAAAACCCCATATGTCCCTGCAGAATTAATCGGTGATGAAACTGGGATTAAACAGGTCGTTCTTGAAACCGTAAACGGAGAGACAAAAGAAACTGTTGACGTTGACGCCATTATTTGCAACTATGGCTTCGTTTCCTCCCTCGGACCTATTAAAGAGTGGGGCCTTGAAATTGAAAAGAATTCCATTACGGTAAATTCTAAAATGGAAACCAATATCCCTGGAATTTACGCTGCTGGAGATATATGCACCTATGATGGAAAAGTAAAATTAATTGCCTGCGGCTTCGGTGAAGCACCTACTGCTGTTAATAATGCAAAGGCATTTATGGATCCTAAAGCGAAAATCCAACCACTCCACAGTTCTTCCATGTTCGATAAATAATTTATTAACTAATACGAAAGGCGTCCAGATTTGGACGCCTTTTTTTATGTTATCCATTATGAAATTTGTACATCCACAATACCCCTGATTTTAGCAGACGGGCAACGCGGCCGGTTAGAGGGCGATCAGCGAGCATGGCAAAGCCGTGCTTTTTCCCCAATGAACCAAGTACTCCCTTTAATTTAATAGGCGGGAACGAATCAGGCAGTTCTTCGCCGTTCCAGCGCTTTTTTAAAACTTCGACAATCTGTTCGGCCTGTCCTTCTGCTAGCTGTGCACTTGGAGCATGCGGCAGACTTGCACAATCACCGAGAACAAAAACATGCTCATCATTAGGTAAGAAGTGCTGCGGGGTTAACACCATTCTTCCTGAGCTATCCTTTTCCCCTTCCATTTCACGAATCACTTTATTCGCCTGGATCCCGGCTGTCCATACAATTACATCACAAGTAATGGACTTGTCATGGTTATAAAGGGTATTTTCCTCTATTTTGGTGATATTGGAATTATTAATGATTTCAACGTTATGCTTTACAAACCAGTTCTCTACATATTTGCTCAACCTGTCAGGAAAGGCGGAGAGAATATGCTTCCCGCGGTCAAATAATTTAATTTGCAAATCATCGCGGCTTTCGCTTAATTCGCTGGCAAGCTCCACCCCGGATAGGCCTGCCCCGACAATCCCAACGACTGAACCAGGAGGTAAATTATTCAGAACAGAATAGGTTTCCCGTGATTTACCGATACTTTGAATGCTATAGGTATATTGATCAGCACCCGGCACACCATGGTACTTATCCTCACAGCCCAAGCCGATAACGAGGTCATCATAGCTAATTGGCTGAGCGTCTTTTAACAGGACATTTTTTTCTTCTCTGTCAATCCCGATGACTTCCCCAAAAACTACCTCAAGTCTAGCATGCTCCGGGAAGGAAACGCGTATTTCTTTATCTGAAATCGTCCCAGCAGCTAAAGCATAGTATTCTGTTTTTAAACAATGGTAAGGAACACGATCCACAAGTGTGATGGTCACGTCCTCCGGCAGGTTATTAGGAAGAAGTTCGGAGAGAATCTTCATGCCCCCATAACCGCCTCCAAGAATGACTAATTTTTTCATGCTTATTTCCCCTTTGTCATAACTGTACTATAGATTTTCTATTTTTTTATTTTGTTCAGAAAGACATTATTTCAATTGAAATTACGAGTGGGATTTTATTGAAATAGATATTCCGTCCATTTAACACACAAATATGAGTATATCGAAAATATGGCTAAATAACAACACATTTAAGACATCTTGACAGGCTTGCCAAGAACATGATAATTGACGAAGCAGTCTAAAAGCGGTAGGATAAATAGTTGTGGAGAGGTGAAGGTAATGATTAAGCCGATCATTGAGTTTTGCGTCAGCAATCTTGCAAGCGGTGCTCAGAAAGCCCTTGAAATATTAGAAAAAGATCCAAATTTGGATATCATTGAATATGGATGCCTCGGCTATTGTGGTAAATGCGCATCCACTCTCTATGCGCTTGTGAATGGAGAAGTTGTTACGGGTAAAACCCCTGAAGATTTGGTGGATAATATTTATCAGTATCTCGAAGAAAATCCTATGTTCTAAATATAAAGGGGGCTTACCGCTCCCTTTTTTATATTGACAGCATATCCTGTTACTAGAAATCGTATTAGTTGAGTAGTTTTCAGCTAGTGTATATACTAATTTTATAAGCCTCAAATTTTTAAGGAGGGGTCATTTTATGAGCAAAGATATTGTTATTTTAACAGAAGCAGCATCACTGCAAATTAAAGATATGATGAAACATAATGAAGAGGAAGGCGCCTTTTTGCGCGTCAGTGTAAAAGGCGGCGGCTGCAGCGGCTTATCTTACGGCATGGGTTTCGAGCACGAAGTTAAGGAAGATGACCATCAATTTGAACAATTTGGCATAAAGGTTCTTGTCGATAAAGAGAGTGCACCAATCTTAAATGGAACGAAAATCGATTACAAGCAATCGATGATGGGCGGCGGGTTTACGATTGATAACCCTAACGCGATAGCATCTTGCGGCTGCGGTTCATCATTCCGTACTGCAACAGCCGCTGGAACACCTGAGGAGTGTTAAGACTTTGTTTAAAGATCAGAGGCTGTCTTTCGAGACAGCCTCTTTCCTTCTTATATCGCCTTGTACCCGTACTTTTCCAATTCGGAAAAAATCGTTTTTAGACGAGGATTTCCTTCGCCAACCACTTTATCCTTAATAACCACAACCGGATAAAACATATCCTCTTCAATTACCCTCTGGGCAAATTGCAATTTATCGCTATCTTCAGGCGGCTGAAAAATATCTACATAGGTCATTTTAACAGGCTGCTCCGGGAATTTTCTCGCAATCGCTGCTTCCAGCCATTCAAAGGTTTCCTTCGAGGATGGAAGATTCACACAGCTTGGACAGAGTACTGCCGCGCCATATAGGACAATTTCCACTTCCGTAAATTCCATAAAACCATTCCTTACGTTTTTCTTTTATTTTACAATATGGCCCCTTCAAAACCTAAGAAAATGACTTCTTTTGGCTAATAGTAAAGGATAAAATTTTTTCCAAAATTTATCCTTTATTAACGCATAAGTGCAAATACGTCTCTGTCTTCGCCCTTAGGGGCTTGCCAATCGGCGAGTTTTCTTTATACATTTCGCCAGTTTCTGAGAATGGATTTTTCCTCGCTGCGACAGTATAATATAATTAGGAAAGGAGTCGATGAAAGTGTCAGAACAGGAAATGTTTGAACAAGTACAAGAAGTATTAGATAAATTACGCCCATTTCTTCTTCGCGATGGCGGAGACTGCGAACTAGTTGATGTGGAGGAAGGCATTGTTAAGCTTCGCTTACTTGGCGCTTGCGGATCTTGCCCAAGTTCTACCATCACACTAAAAGCAGGTATCGAACGGGCTTTACTAGAAGAAGTACCTGGTATTGTTGAAGTTGAACAAGTGTTTTAAAAAATAATATTAATAATAATAATAAAGCGATTGCCTAAAGACGCAATCGCTTTTTTGTATTCAGTTTAAAGTTCATTAAGAATATAACCAATCCAGCTGCGGCAAGCTTAGGTGTTTCACCGGCGCCCCTGAGATATGGAAAAAGCCTGCCAGAAAGCGTTCATATTCGGAGGACTGCCGCAAAATTTTTCCTAAAGTATCCTCCGACAGCTTTTTTTCCTGTTCCGAGCGGGTAATATAATAATTTTCTACACATTCAAAATAATGGAGCGGAAAAATTAAGCGAGCATATAAAAGCCGCCATGAAAAAGAGGACAATGGGGATATCCTCTGATATTCATCGTAAAACTGTTTTAACTCCATATCATATGTCTGGATATTATGAAAATATTGTTCCCTTGTCCACTCAGCCAAGTCACGGCTCCGGTGGTCGAACACCCATTCAAATGGATTTCTGATCATATATTGGCCGCCCCACGTTTTTTTCGTGAAACGTTCATGGCAAACCGTCCCGCTGTCTGTTTCTAAAGGGGAATCATCAATCTCCGTATCCACTAAATATTGGATAGCATTCTCTGTTAATCCCATATAATACGGAAAGGACTCAATAAACAATTTTTCAAATTCATCCTCGGGTGTTTGAAAAAGCAGTCCACTCCACACTTTTTCCATCTGTTCCAGCCGTTTTTCCCAAATCCCCTTCCATTGTCCGACTCTGCTTGACCGCTGAATCTGAAAAGGCACCCTTCTGCCCCTCTCATGAAATTTTGCCAGTTTCCGCCCCATTCTCGATATTCGTTGCTGCTGGTCCATCTGCCGGTTTACTAATACGCAAAATTTGTTTTGTTCCCAGTTTGTAATATAGCTGCCATCCTTAGTCTGCATGAATGCAGGGACATTTTTGTCACCTGTCTGGCGCATATGCTCAGCCAGGCTTGCTAGTTCCTGCATATCCTCCTCCTCTCTGCCCCCAGGACTTACAATCAAATATAGCCAGCCGTTTCCTCTTAGCGCATCAAAAGCATCTATTTTAACCTGTTCATCAGCCTTGATTCCATATTGATCCTCCAGCATTTTTCGCAGCATCTCTCCACCCCTTCTTCTTTTCACCTCTAAGTCATATATATGAGTAAAGCCAGGAAAACTTGTTGTCTTCCTTTTTGTAAATGAAAACTCGCCGATTGGCAGTCCGTTAGGACGGTTCATGAGGCGTAGTTGAATTTATGCGTTAAGAAAATACAAAATTTGAAAAAAGTTTTATATTTTCTTATTAGCTAAAACCCAGCAGTAAAGTTATTTTATTTGATTCTTGAAAGGATAATTGCATATCATAAGTTAATAGAGCAATTATAGAAAAATTCACAGAAAAGGTGATATAAGGGATGGCAGAACAAAAAAAGCCCAATGTTGTTCAGGAAACGGCTCGCAGGTTATTGAAAGAAAGAGGGGTAGAAATTCAAGATATTGCAAATTTGGTTTTTTATCTTCAGGAAAAATATCATAAAAACCTGCAAATGGAAGACTGTATTGCGAATGTGGAAAAAGTGCTTACTAAAAGGGAAGTCCAAAATGCCATTATTACCGGAATCCAGCTTGATGTTTTAGCTGAAAAAGGTATGCTTGAGGAGCCGCTTCAATCGATTATCGCAACAGACGAAAGTCTTTACGGGGTGGATGAGATTCTGGCTTTTTCCATCGTGAATGTATACGGTTCGATCGGTTTTACTAATTATGGTTATATCGATAAACAAAAGCCCGGCATTTTAGCTCATTTAAATGATAAATCAACAGGTCAATGCCATACCTTTTTAGATGATATCGTTGGCGCCATTGCCGCTGCCGCCTCAAGCAGACTGGCACACGCTGCGGCCAATTGTGAATAAAATCAACAATAAAGAAAACTCGCCGATTGGCGAGCCCCCTAAGGGCGAAGACAGAGGCGTAGTTGCACTTATGCGTTAAGAAAGTATAAAGCTTTCGACAGAAAGTTTATACTTTCTTATTAGCTGGTAAAAGGATGGCTATTTCAGCCATCCTTTTATGGTTCCCAGTGGTCCAGTGTATCGATTGTATATGTAGGATGAATAGTATATCCTTTTAATAGTTCCTTCGTGGTGACGCCCGTATGAACGAGCAAAGTGTCTATCCCTGCATTTATTCCCGCTAGAATATCGGTATCATAATTATCGCCAACCATCAGCGTATCTTCTTTGGCCACACCTAAAACCTTTAACGCCTGCTCCATAATAATTGCTTCCGGCTTTCCGATAAAAATCGGCTTTGTTTGTGTTGATACTGCTATAACCGATGTTATCGAGCCATTGCCCGGTACTAGCCCTCTTTCAGTTGGCAGGGCGATATCGCCATTTGTCGAAATGAATGTGGCTCCGTTTCGGACAGCCAGACAGGCAATTGTCAGCTTTTCATAATTAATCAAACGGTCAAGGCCCACTACGACAACATCGGCATCTTCCCCGGCAAACCGAAAGCCCTTTTCCTCAAGTACTGTGCGAATTCCTTCTTCACCAATAACATAGACGGAGGCATCTTTTTTCAGTTCTTCGATATAATTGGCGGTTGCCTGACTTGTGGTAAAAACCCTATCTTCCGTTGTTGGAATATCAAAGCTGTTTAATTTCTCTGCCACCTGTGCCGGGGTCCGGGTAGAATTATTTGTCACAAATAAATAGGGTATTTCCTTTTTCTTAAGGTTCTTAATAAAATCTGAAGCCGCTTCTATCCTCTCCGTGCCTTTGTACATCGTTCCATCTAAATCAATTAAATATCCTTTATATTTCTTCAATCATCCCACTCCTTAATTGATCTTGTCCTCCTCTTTATTAAAAAGAAAAAGACCGATTGGCGGTCTTAGTTTTTAAATGCTGAAACTGGTCCCAATTCATTCGTAAGATAGTCCCGAACATTCACTGAAAAAATAGTCAGTGCAGGCAGATGTTTTGAAAATTCCTGGGTTAATTCACTATGGTCAATTTCCGTATAATACTGCACCAGTTTTTTCCGAAAACTGATAAGAGCTTTCAGGCTGCTTCCTGTTTCTTCAGTAACGACCTTTTCATCCATTAAAATATCTATAATGTCTTCATAGCTTCCTGGATCACGCATGATAAAGCCATCAATCATGTCATTGCCGACATCCAATACCGACTCGAGCATCATTTGCGTAAGCCGTTCTAATGCCGCCTTTTCAATGGGGGTCGACCATACCTGCTGGGTAGAGAAATGAGTGATCTGTGTTTCCAAATAAATTAATGTCGTTTCAATTTTATCCCGGTCAACAAAGTACATGAACTCCACTTCCTTCTATTTTCTGTTCTAAGTTGCCATCTCCATGTTTAGTACAGTAGGCGGAGCGTAGAAATATCCTTGTGCCAAATCGACCTTGTTTCTTGTGAGGACAGATGCCTCATCCTCATTTTCGATTCCCTCCGCGACAACCAGTGAACCTGCCTCCCGCGCGACTAGGAGAATCCCCTTTAACATCGATTCCTTAAGCGAGTTTTTATCGATATTTTGAATAAGAGATCGGTCAATTTTTATAATATCTGGCATAATTTCACTAATAGTACTTAAATTGGAGTATCCCGCGCCTGTATCATCAATGGCAATTCGAAACCCCATTAATCGTAACATTTTTATATTATAAATGAAATTCTTTAAACCTTCGATTGAATCGTTTTCTGTAATTTCAATTGTTATTTGTTTTGGTGATATACCAGTGAATCTTTGCAATAAATTCTTTATATCCCTTGTGAAACGAATATTTCCAAGGGTTAACGGAGTACAATTGATAAAAATATCCTGTCTGCATTTTGCTTTCTTAATTTGTTCAAACGCTTTTTCCAATACCAGCATTTCGAGTGCATATAATGTCCCTGTCTGCCTTGCAACCGAGAATAACGGCAAAGGATTTTCTACTGCCGTACCTTTAGGCCCCCGTGTCAAGAGCTCCCATGCACGGATTTCATTTGTTGCCACATCAATAATGGGCTGGGCCAGCAGACGGATATTTTTATTAGCAATAATTTGATTGATCATATAATCTATATCATCATATTTTACTGCAAGTCTTTTTTCAGCCATCGCAATGGCCTGTCGATGGGCTTTTTGGATGGAATCAGAAATGGAGAAATGTTTCTTGTCAATAAACATATATCCGGTTTCAAAGTGAATTTGCTGTGAAGGATAATGTTTTTGGAGACTGCCCTCAACATAATAAAGCAATCCGTTTATGACATGGTCCATATCAGACAAAGTGTTTTTATCAACATCCACCTTCATGATCAAGGTCACCATATCACCATAAAAATCATGCAGCGAAATGATCTCCTCTTCTTTCAGTTCCTCTTGGACAGCATGGCGAAAATACTTTTTTAACTGCTTCATGAAATAACCTTGCTGTGATTTGCCTTGTAAAACCGACAATTCATTCATATTTTGCAAATGAAAAACAATAACAGCTGCCTCCAAGCCTGATTGAAAGGCGGCTGTTACACCCTCTAATACAGGGTTGCGCAATATAAATTGAGGCGGATAAAAGCGCAAGGAAGCAGCAGGAAGCAAAATCTTCCCCCATTCCATTGCCCCTTTTAGCTTATTCATGATGCGACGAGCCATACATTCATCCCTCACAACCAGTTTTGGCTTACAGATTTAGTTATATTATAACATATTTTTACATTATCCGTATTTTTCGAAAAAAAATATTCCTATTTAATCCTTCTCCCATCCACTGCAGGAATTTGTTACTATAGATAATGTGAGAGTATTTTTTTAAAAGGAGATATAAAATGAGCGAGCGTTTTTTTTTATATGATGATACCGAAAATACCAAAACAAGGTTTGTCAGCTTTGTCGGGGAAAATCAACGTTATGATTTGGCAATCGTAAAAACGGACCGGCACTACGGCAAATCCCTTGTAATGAATATGCAAGGAAATCGATTTGCCATCATTGGGCATGATGACCTCGAGGAAGAAGGATATTTAGAATATGCTTTTAACATAAATGAAGCAGAAGCTGAAGAGCTAAAATCCTTCTTACAGGAGATTATTTAAAGGTTCATTCATGTTTTTCACTCGGAATGAAATAATAAAAGAAAAAGGAGTGAGGAACATGGCAAAAAAGGATTCCGATCAATACGGGGACTTCTCGAATGTGGAAGTACAGCGGAACTATCTTACCGCGGAAGAATTTCCGGAGGGGCCTTTAGGTTCTCCAATTCGAAAAGAAGACCCTGTCGAACTAAAGAGTACCCCGTGGGAAGAGGGGCAGCGCCGGCACAGTGCATTTAACTATGAATTTAAGGCCCTGCATCAGGATTTGCCAAGAGAATACCCGGGGGCACATCCACCGCATGATGATAAAGAAACCGGTGAACTGGCCCCGTATAACAATAACGAACCGTAAACTTAAATGAAAACTCGCCGATTGACGGGTCCGAAGGACGAAGACAGAGGCGTAGTTGAATTTATACTTTCTTATTAGCTAAAAACGAAGGGGATTAATCGCCCTTCGTTTATTTTTTTACCTTTTTCAATACAAAATAAGCACAGCCAAAATTGCAGTATTCATACAGATACTCACTTAATGTGCTAATTTTTGTATCAAAGGTTGCTTTTTGATTTTGGTCCTCAAAGAAGCCTTTTAATCGGAGCTGGCCATAGCCCCAATCCCCCACAATATAATCATATCTGGATAAGATGTCACTATATCTAGCCTTTAGAGCTTCCTCATTAAAACCATCCCGAAATTCCTGTACAAGTTCGTAAGTAGTGTTATTAATAAGAATCATGGTTTTCACCTCAAATTTTGCCAGCTATTCTTTATCCCATTATAACCGATTCACCATCAATTACTAAGAAAAAAAATAAGTGCTTTGGAAAATCTAATAAAAGGAGGTGTTAATGTTGAAAAAATTAGGCATAATCATTGGGTTATGTGCATTAACTGCAGTCACAGGCTGTTCTAAGGATATGGGTAAAAACGATGTATATGAAGAATCCGGCAATACCATTAATGTGAACAATAAACGGCATGAGCTCTACCGTGAAGGTGCCAGCAAGGATATCCGTAACGCCAACAATGACTATGGCTTTGTACGTCACCAGAAAAGTCCACTGATGAACGATAATAACACGAATGATGGCTACACGGCCCTTGACCGTGAACAAGTAGCCCATGTCATCAGTCGCTTAAGCGCCAATATTCCAAACGTCCATGATGTGGCTACATTAGTAACGGACAGAGAAGTCTTAGTGGCGTACCGGACCGATTCGAAGGACAGAAATTTAACGGCTGACCAAGTGAAGAAAACAGCATTATCCGTTGTCCCAAGGTACTACCATGCATACGTCAGTGATAATAAAGTCCATATCCAAGATATCCAAAACCTGGCGAATTTGGATTCCCTAAGCGGCAAATCACGTGACCAGGTAAATTATGTAATCAAGCAAATGAAAACATCTCCACAAGGAACAAGACTGAACGATCATGAAGATGAAAACGGCCTGACAAAGGACGATATGAATTATAATCACCAACGCTAATAAAAAGAGTTCAGACCTTTAAGGGCTGAACTCTTTTTAAATTCAAGTTATTTAGCTTCCTGCGCACTTTGTTCGCCAAGTAATTGCTTATGCTTTGCAGCAGCATTTACTTGTTCGTCAGCGTGATAAGAAGAACGCACAAGCGGTCCCGCTTCGCAATGGCTGAACCCCTTACTTATGGCAATTTCGCGGAATTCATTAAACTCATCAGGGCTATAGTATTTAATAACCTTTAGGTGGCTTTTGGTCGGCTGCAAATACTGGCCAATCGTCATGATATCAACATGATTTGCCCGCAAATCATCCATAACCTCAATAATTTCTTCCTTTGTTTCACCAAGGCCAATCATTAAGCTTGATTTCGTCGGAATACTCGGATTCATTTCCTTTGCCCGGCGCAGGAACTCTAGTGACCGGTCATATTTTGCACGGGCTCTGACTCTCGGTGTCAGGCGTCTGACCGTTTCGATATTATGGTTTAAAATATCTGGCTTCGCATCCATCAATGTTCGCAGGTTTTCTTCTTTTCCGCCCATATCAGACGGCAAGACCTCGATGCTTGTAAACGGGTTTTTCCGGCGGATGGCCCGAACGGTTTCCGCAAAAACAGCAGCACCGCCATCCTTTAAATCATCTCTGGCAACTGCGGTTACAACGACATGCTTCAGGTTCATAAGTTGAACAGAATCGGCGACTCTTTCCGGTTCCTGCCAATCCAGTTCTGTTGGCAGACCCGTTTTTACTGCACAAAAGCGGCATGCCCTGGTACAGGTATCACCGAGAATCATAAAAGTAGCCGTTCGCCGTACTGCCCAGCATTCATGGATATTCGGGCAGCGCGCCTCTTCACAAACGGTGTGAAGATTCTTTTCCCGCATCAATTTCTTTAATCCCGTATATGATTCATTTGTATTAAGCTTTATTTTTAACCAATCAGGTTTTCTCAGAACTTCCTCTTTCTTGCTCATCATGCACCCCCGACTATGTATAAACACTCCTGTTGTCACTTTAACATACTGGGTCGACATCGACAAGAAGTCAGCATCTGCCGCAAAGATTTTCCCGATTTCCAATTATTGACCATAATGAAATGTTCTAGAATTCATAAACTAACCTTGTACAATAAATGGGAAGGGAGATTTCCTATGCGGGCTGTGCTGATAATAGCAGCTTTCCTCTTGTTATTTACCTCAAGTATAGGGGCAAAAGCTGCGGAAGCCGATCCATACCAGGAACGAATGAAGCTTTATAAGAAGGTTGAAACCATCACCCAAATTCCTTGGTATTATTTAGCTGCGGTTGACCAATATGAACGAAATGTCCGCTTGTCACGCCGCGATTTGCCAAAACCAGAGAGCCTGATTGGCATTTATTTTCGCCCTGAACAATGGGCCGGGCTGACTAATCCTAATCCATCAGAAGAGAATCCTGCAATTATCCAGTTTTTTAATGGAGTCGGAGTTGATGGGGATGGAGATGGAAATGCCAGCCTGAAAAATGATGAAGATGTATTATATTCCTTTGCTCATTATCTGCTTTCTTACGGAGTAGATGAAGATAATATTAAAATCGGTTTATGGGATTATTACCACCGTGATCGAACGGTTGGCAGCATCGTCAGCTATGCCAAAATCTACCGTCATTTTGGGCGGCTGAATTTGGATTCAAATGTTTTCCCGGTTCCGTTAAGAAGCAATCATAGCTATCGCAGCACCTGGGGGGATGCCCGGGGCTGGGGCGGCCGAAGAATTCATGAGGGCACTGACATTTTTGCCGGCTATGGTGTTCCGGTAAGAGCTACCGGTTACGGGATTGTGGAAATGAAGGGCTGGAACAAATTTGGCGGTTGGAGAATAGGCATCCGGGATATAAATAACACATATCATTACTTTGCCCATCTCAGCGGGTTTGCCAAAGACTTGCAGGTCGGGCAAATTGTTAAACCCGGGATGGTGATCGGCGGAGTAGGAAGCTCAGGCTACGGCCCTCCAGGCACATCAGGAAAATTCCCTCCGCATCTCCATTACGGCATGTATAAAGATAATGGGATTACCGAATGGTCATTTGACCCCTATCCGTATTTAGCAAAGTGGAAACGGATTGAACGGATGAATGTTCGCAAAAAATAAGGACTGTCCATGATGGATAGTCCTTTTGTTAATTTCCTGATTTTTTTGTATCCTGCTTTTTCTCGGGAACCTGAATGGATGGAATCGTGCCTCCTCCGCCGTTATAGAACTGCGGAACCGTTCCCTCAACAAGAGCACTTCCTACTGGAATACTTTGCTTCAGTTTCGTAATTTTCGTAGCAAATGGAGTAATAATTTGAACGGAGACCTCTATCTGAATAGAGACTTCCACCCATGTATTATTGATCCCCATTTCTTTCGTTTGGATATGCACATCCGGTTCCACTTCCCCAATGGCTTGAAATTTGACAGGGATTTTCGGACCAAGGTTCCCCAGCAGCGCTATATTGGTTGCCTGCCCTAATGGAACATACCAGGTGATCGAGTTCTCATCCTTCGTGTTCTCTGTCTCAATCTCCACATCTGTAATCTGTTCCAGCTGGGCAAGATTACCTTGTTTTGCCGCCTTCAAATTCTTTTGAATTTGTGCCGTTGTTTCAGCTAATACCCTGTTAATTAAATCCGTATTTAACTGAAAGTTTTGTTTCTCCCCATCGCTGCCTGGGATGATTTGCACGACTTGATTATTTTCTCCGACATTAGTGGTCCTTTTGGTAATAGCTCTATTTATCACAAGGGAAGCGATATTTCGAGTTTCGGATTCGGCATATCTCATTAAGGTAGGTTCAATCCCTTTGTTCACAAGCAACACACTGATTGCTGATGTCAACAGGAAAAAGACAAAAGTTAAAAGCATGACATATCGGAAAGGCAACGGACCTCTTCGCCGCCGGTACATGCGAAATTTTGCCAACAAAAATCACCCCTTCATCGTATGTGTATGCGTAAAAGGGGTGAACTAGCCCAATAAATAAATTGGAAAAAGCCTGCTACGAAAGCAGACTTTTATATCATTTTCAGCAAGGCATCCTTGCCAATCATGCCTTTTGAGATTCCTAATTCCTCCGCTCCAATTGTGACGGATTCCAGCGGCGCGTTCAACAGCTGGTCGATTGTTCTTACTCCGACTGCTCTCCCAGCGATAATGTTTCGGTCCTTTAGTTTATCATTTAATAAGCCGATATCCAACGCACCGCACATTATATATCCTTTATCGCTTGTCACAGCAAGCAAGGTCGTTTTTGGAAGTAATACAGAGACCGCAAGAAACGTATGGCCGTCAATTTCAATTGGTGAAAGATCAATCATAAGGATTCCACACTCCTTTCCCTACTATCACATTATGTAGGAAAAGGAAAAAGCGTGTGTCCCAGGATTAAGACTGGGTCTTTAGTTTCCATTTTAGGATATCACGCAAAAATTCCGGCAGGAAATATTTCTTATTCTTATGAGGCAGAACTCCTTTGAAAAAATGTCCGAACGTAAACATATCCGGCAGTGCCAGTGTGTAGATTTTTTGCGGCTCCAGCTTTTCTCCATTAATAAAAATCTCACCGGAGTCAAACCTTATTCCGTCATAAACAAATAATCCTAATTCATTGCCTCTAAAACCAAGCCCTGTTATTTGTTTTTGATGGAGGCTCTTGTCCATCGATTCCCGTAATATTTCCGTTAATTCTTGGCCCGTAACCTCGACAACACACGGATTAATCGGGTGTGGGCAGATGTTTAGAAGATCAAATTCTGTCACATCGCCGGATAACGGACCGAGAAGGAGGCCGGCATTGAGCATCGCGCATTCGGTATGGCACCATTCTCGTAAAGCTTTGCATAGGAAAAGCGAGAACTCTGTTTCCTTAAACGGATCGCTTAAGAATGGCTTCGTTAGGGTCGTGACTCTTTCATTAAGCAGCTTTTTCCCTTTATCTAGAAAGGCCTCTGCTATCTGAGCCTCATTTAGAGCCGCCGGAAGCTCCTTTGTATCATAAAGAATAGCTTGTTTGTCTTGAATGCTATTTTTGCTGTCCAACACAATCGTAACATGGCCTACATAATAACCAAATTTTCCGGCGGCCGCCAAAAGCGTATTGTCTACAAGCTTTCCATTTTCCAAAAAATGATGAGTATGAGCACCCAGAATCACGTCAATCTCAGGAAATTCTGCTGCAATCCGTTCATCATCACGAAGGCCTAGGTGGGAAAGCAGAATAACCATGTCTGATTGTTCCTTTACGGCTGTGATCCATTTTTTAAGTTCGTTTAAAGGCTCGGTCAGGTTCCAACCCAATAATTCGTAAAGATGCGTGAAGTTGGCCGTTAAGCCGATAACGCCAAGGCGGATACCCGATTTGGTTCGATAAATTTGATAGGGCTTCACCCAGTCTGGATGCTGGTTATTTTTTTGAAAAAGATTCGCTGCTAGCACATCAAACTTTGAGGCGGCATAAAGCTGCTCCAACCCGTCATGCGGCAGGTTGATTCCTTCGTTATTGCCAATTGTGACGGCGGTATATTGGCATTCGTTTAAGAGTTCAATACTCGCTTTACCCATGGTCGCTTCTGTCAACGGATGCCAGCGGTCAATGAAATCACCAATATCAAATAGGAAAACCTCATCCTGATCTTGGTGCTGCTTCCTTTGCTGCTTTAAAAATTGCTCGATGCGCGGCCAATTTTCCAAGTGGCTGTGGATGTCGTTCGTATGGTATATATGTATTCTTTCCATTTGTATCTACCTACCCTGTTATTCCTTCATAGATTAACCGAACCCCTACGATGACAAGAACCGTTCTTAATATCCAGACAATCGTTTTGCTCTTTAATCTTGTATTTAAAAATACGCCAATGTTCGCCCCAATATAAGCCCCCGGCACAAGTGCCAAAGCATAAAGCCAGTTGACGTTTCCTAAGGAGATGTGCGTAATGGAGCTTAAAATTGAGGTTGGTAAAATCATAAACATCGATGTTGCTGTAGCCACATGCGGCGGGAAGAAAAAGATGAGAATCATCGTTGGAACCATCAGTGAGCCGCCGCCAACACCAAAAATACCTGATAAAAACCCGACAACAAACGAAACAATGACTGCAACAACGGGGCTGTAGCCATATTCAAAGGTTTTCCCCCTGTTATCCGTAAAGGTACGGGTAATGCCTCTGTCCTTCCGATATGGTATTGGCTTTAATTTATCTTTTACAAACAGGATAATCGAGACGAGAATAATAAATAGTCCAAAATATAAATTAAAAGCATGAAGGTTCATACTTTCAGTTACCCACGCCCCTAGAATACTCCCCGGGCCGCTGCCGATGAGAAAAATGAGCCCGCTCTTATAATCGACCACTTTATGTTTTGTATAAGCTAAGACTGAGGAAAGACCCGTAAAAATCATCGTAAAAAGCGATGTTCCTACGGCAACCTGCGGAGGTATATGGGCAAACCCGTTTATAGTCGCCAAATAGAGCAAGGCCGGCACAACGATGATTCCGCCGCCAAGGCCTATCAGCGATCCCAATGAGCTTGCGCATATACCGATGATAAGAAGGATAATCCATTCCATGGTTTCACTTTCTTTCTATGTATACTCTGGTTGTATTTAAAATAAGTCTAGCTGTCTTGGTGCTAATCCCTCATATTCAATATTTAAAATGTCCATCATCTGCTTGGCATTATCAGCCGCATCTCCGCCGGAATTGTTATTAAAAAGGAGGTATACATCGTCGCATTCCTTGGTAAGCTTTTGGATGTGTCCGGACCATTCTAGGAGTTCTTGCTCGTTATAGCGGTAAAGGTAGCGGACATCCCGCCAATTCTCGGCGTTTTTCTTTTGCCAGCCATGGACATTGCGGCCGTGGAATCTGACGAGAACCTTATGTTGGTTTGTTGATACAAGAACCGTCGGAACGGAACCCTCCCCGGATTGCGGTTCATCACATATGCTGTGAATCCAGTTTTCCTCTTTCATAAATTTCAGTGTCTGTTTGCGGTATTGCGGCGCAAACCAGGATTGGTGTCTAAATTCAAGTGCGCATGGAATATCCCCCATTTGCTGCTTGCACCATCTTAAGTAATCTACATTTTCCCGTTTGCAATCAAACCATGGCGGAAATTGAAATAAGACCATTGCAAGTTTATTTTTCTCAATATAGGGGTCTAATGATTCTATAAATGCATGAAACATTGCTTGTTTATTTTCAAAAGGTATTTCACCACGGAGATGGCCTGTCATGCCTTGATAGGCTTTGACGATAAATTGAAATTGAGGCGGCGTTTCATTGACCCATTTCAAGCCGTTCCTTTGGGGCTGTATCGCATAAAAGGCGGTGTCCACTTCCACGATTGGAAAATGTCCTGCGTATTCCTTTAATTTGTCTCTGGACGTGATTGGACCTGTATACAAACTGTCATGATCGCCCCAGCCTGTTACACCGATGTATATCAATGAGTTCACCTCCGCTTTTTATAATAGCATAACCTTTTTAGTTCGGAATAGTTGGACGACAGTTTGCGCACTTTATACGACAGTTGTGTGGACCTATAGAACGAGTGGTACACTTTATACCACAGTTGAGTCGGTTTCCGATAGTTGGACTGGACTATCCGACAGTTAGATAGGCTTATACGACAGTTGGAACACTTTATCTGACAGTTGGACCGGTTTATATGACAGTTGGAATGACCTATCCGACAGTAAGCTTCCTTTCCTGAGAGTATTCCGTCCTTATCAGAAAGTATCGAGAAAGATAATCAACCTTTTTAAGCCCCATCTCAAGTGAACTGACCTATTAAAATGAGACAACGAAAAAGCACCAATTTATGCTGCCTGTTCCCTAAACTCAATAGGGGACAGGTAGTTTAATTTTGCCTGAAGTCGTGTTTGATTATAATGATTGATGAACTTCTCAACTCTTTCGATTACAATAGAATTTGTAAGAAACTCTCTTCCTTGAGAGTAGAATTCTTCCGACTTTATGGTGGAGTGGAAGGATTCAATAACGGCATTATCCAAGCAATTGCCTTTCCTGGACATGCTTGTGGTAATGCCTTTTTCTTTTGCTATTCTTTGAAATGAATGGGACGTATACTGAGCTCCCTGATCGCTATGTAATATTAAGCCACTCGTATCACGGCCTTCTACAGCGTCTTTTAATGTGTTTACCACTAAAGACACATCTTGGCTGGTACTAATTCGGTATGCGATTATTTCATTATTAAATAAATCCATGATTGTACTTAAATACAACATAGATTGGCCGAATGGCAGATAAGTAATATCTGTAACCCATTTTTCATTTGGTTTAGAAGAAGTAAAATTTCTATTTAAATGGTTAGGGACTACTATCTTAATTTCTCCAGCTATATTATTCTTACGTTTAGGCTTCACCTGGCATTGGAGATTATATTTTTGCATAATACGTTGGACAGTATTTCGGTTAACTTTCCTTTTATAATCACGTAATAACCAGGCTTTAACTGTCCGATGACCAATTAAAAATTTATGACGTTTACAAATTTCAGTGATTTGTATTTCGAGTTCAGTTTTACCTTTTGGACCTTGATTCCTCCATCTATAGTAAGTTGATTTCGGGATACCTAGGCACCTACAAAGAAAGGTTACAGAATATTTTTCCTTTAATTTTTCAACTAAGGTAACTACAGCTTCTGGAACCAACTCCTCTCGATTTCTTGGTACTTTTTTAAAATTTCTAATTGTGCCTTTAAATACTCATTTTCTCTCTTTAATTTTTCCATATCAGATAATTCTTCGGGACCCTTCCCATAACTGTACTGTTTACCAATCCCCTGTGCCAAACGATATTTTTGTCCTTCACGATACCACTGCATCCACCTTTTGACCTGAGTAACATTTGTTATTCCAAATTTGTCCATAATCTCACGGTTTGAATACTCACCACTTAATTTCATCTCAATAACAGCCATTTTAACTTCTTCTGAGTAAGCATTTTTCTTCCCCATAAGAAAACACCTCCTGAGTTACGTATTATTTAAATACGATCCAGGGGGTGCTTTTTCCTTTGTCTTATTTAACTAGGTCTCTTCACAAGTGAGAAGGGGCTTTTTCATTTAATATTTCTTTACGTATGCATATCCTCTCTGGTTAACCAATTTTCAAAGCGAATCGCAGCTTCGGATCCTTCTCCGAATAAACCCACAGTAAACATAATATCACCAGCAGAGTTTTTCTCCATGGTAAAATCCCATTTATTCGCTTTGAGGTATTCGTGTATTTCCAAAAGTGCCGCGCCGGAATACCCACCTGTATAAAAGGAAAAGCGTTTTGTTTGTTTTGGTTTTTCAGGCAACTCCAAAAACTTAGCTACTCCCCTTGCATGAGCCTCGCCAACTGCTTTCAAAAATGCCTCATCTTTTAATCGGTTGCCATCATTGCTTTCTATAAACAGACTTTCCGTTAATATGGACGGCATATTGGTTGTCCTTAACACAGCAAAATTTGCGCGTTTTTTACCACGATCTGAAGTAGATCCGTGTTGCTGCATAGCTTCTAAAACCTCAGCATGGATAATGTTCTACAAAGAAATGGAGGAAGCTCCAGCACCGTTATATACATAACTTTCAAAACCGGTTCCCCCACCAGCATTAATGTGAACTGAAACAAAAACATCGGCCGGCCATATATTCGGGCCATCATCGCGTTCTGTTAGTCCCTCGGTTGTATCGCTTAATCGTGTAGCTCGTTGTTCAAAACCATAATAAGATGCTAAGTAATTCATGGCATACTGAACGATTTTTAGGGTTAAGTCCGCTTCTCTTAAGCCGTTCCCCGATTGCACCGGTGTCAGAACCACCATGACCGGGGTCCCACCCAATCTTTTTAACCATTACTTATCCTCTCCTTTGTAATATTAAATGAATTAAGTGGGTCATTTGCGAGTTACTAAAGTGCTAGGAAACAGGAATCGTTTTTTCCTTATTTTTTCGCTATCCCTTTCTATACTGTAATGGTTCTAGATTGCTTTAGGAACCTTTACCCATTTACGTCCCCTAACAAATAGGTTTGGCAATATCTAAGTGCTCAAAATAAAAAGAGCCCTAAAAGGACTCTAAAAAAATTTACCAATCTTTTACTTACAATCAAAAATTGGTTAACAAATGGGGTATATAATTTGGTTAACAAGGTATTTTCCCATGAAAAGGAGTAATCTCATGAAAAAATATGAATTATTAATCCTTACTGGACTTTTCTTATTGCTTTGCACATCTACAGTCTTCTTTATCACTAGTTTAGATGACATTTTCACAAGAATATTTACTTTATAATATTCACTATTTCAATAAAGCGCCCCATTAACTTAGTTATGTGAAGGAACCTTTTCTCTAAGTTTTAATACAATTAGACTTAAATTACTGCAAACGCCCCCCGTAAGTTAGATCGAGTTACGTCTAAATTTCTCCCAATTGTGAAACATGTTAAATTCATTATTTTGCCTCAAAATCCGACACGTTCCCCCAATAACTATCTTCCAATACATTCTTACTTAGATGGGTGGTGATTGAAAAACCGCTCGAACTTTGCTTTAATCGCATCAGCTATAAATCAAACATCCGTTGTTGCGCTATCACCATATTCAACATAGTGTTTCTAGGATTTGCACATTGCGTTGTGGTACTAGCACAAAAACTATCAGACCCTCTGAATAAGCGATGCTGTGCATGGAGGTATTTTAAGGAATTATACAAAAGACAAAATCCCCCAATATAGTCTCCTTATGTTCTTCATCATTCACATGGGGGGCATTTACTTAAAACTGGTGTAAATAAAAATACGTATCCGTGCGACTCAGGCATGTCAGAACCCAAGTCACATCAGATACGTATCTACACATTAAAGAATTGAATACGATGCATTAGCAATGTACACCAGTTACATCGAAAATAAAATGACAAACGCTTCAGAAGGCTCATGATAACCTTGATATATCTAGGTTATCCTATACTTCCTTCCATCTCGAACTTGATCAAGCGGTTCATCTCAACGGCATATTCCATTGGAAGTTCCTTTGTAAATGGCTCAATGAAGCCCATGACGATCATTTCAGTAGCTTCCTGCTCGGAGATACCACGGCTCATCAAGTAGAATAATTGCTCTTCAGAAACCTTAGAAACCTTTGCTTCATGCTCAAGGGAGATGTTGTTATTTAACACTTCGTTGTATGGAATCGTATCTGAAGTAGATTGATTATCCATTATCAAAGTATCGCATTCGATATTAGAGCGAGCGCCATCTGCTTTACGGCCAAAATGTACCATGCCGCGATAGTTTACACTTCCGCCATGCTTAGAAATCGACTTTGATACGATCGTTGAAGAAGTATTTGGTGCTAAGTGAATCATCTTAGAACCTGTATCCTGCACTTGGCCTTTGCCAGCAATCGCAATGGATAAGGTCATCCCGCGAGCGCCTTCGCCTTTTAAAATAACAGCAGGATATTTCATCGTTAATTTAGAACCGATGTTACCGTCAATCCATTCCATTGTCGCATTTTCTTCGCAGACAGTCCGCTTTGTTACAAGGTTATATACGTTATTTGCCCAGTTTTGAATCGTTGTATAACGGCAGTAGCCGCCTTTTTTAACGATGATTTCTACAACTGCACTGTGAAGGGAGTTAGTTGTATAAACAGGTGCTGTACAGCCTTCAACATAGTGGACATGGGCACCTTCATCAACAATGATTAGCGTTCTTTCAAACTGCCCCATGTTTTCCGAGTTAATCCGGAAATAGGCCTGTAATGGTGTATCCACCTTAATACCAGGCGGTACATAAATGAAAGAGCCGCCGGACCAAACAGCTGAGTTTAGTGCAGAAAACTTGTTATCAGTTGGCGGAATAACTGTTGCCCAGTGTTTGCGGAAAATATCTTCGTTTTCCCTTAACGCAGAATCGGTATCTTTAAAGATGATTCCTAATGCCTCAAGGTCTTCCTTCATGTTATGGTAAACAACCTCGGATTCATATTGCGCAGAAACTCCAGCAAGATATTTTTGCTCGGCTTCTGGAATTCCAAGTTTGTCAAAGGTCGCTTTAATTTCTTCCGGTACTTCATCCCATGACTTTTCTGATTTCTCCGATGGTTTTACATAGTACGTAATTTCATCGAAATTCAATGAGTTTAAGTCACCGCCCCATTGCGGCATTGGTTTACTGTAGAATATTTCAAGTGATTTTAAGCGGAAGTCAAGCATCCACTGAGGTTCACCCTTCATTTTTGAAATCTCTTCAACAATCTCACGTGTTAAACCACGTTTTGATCGGAATATGGAAACGTCTTTATCGGCAAAACCATATTTGTACTCGCCAATCTCCGGCATTTTCTTCGCCATCGCAAGTATTCCTCCTTTTTTTACGAGAGGTGAAAGCTCCAGGCAAGAGGCCGGATACTTTCAGAACCGTTTTAATCTTGATTCTCTTCTTTTAAGCTTTTTTCCATAGCCTTCCACGCCAATGTAGCGCATTTAATTCTGGCTGGAAACTTGGCAACCCCTTGAAGCGCTTCGATATCGCCTAAATCGATATCATCATCCACTTCTTTGCCTTGCATCATATCCGAAAAAATCTTTGACAGCTTTAATGCGTCTTCGATTTTCTTACCTTTAATGGCCTGTGTCATCATCGAAGCAGATGACATGGAAATCGAACAGCCTTCCCCTTCCTGCTTGGCATCAACGACAATGCCGTCCTCCACCTTCAATGTTAATTGAATACGATCACCGCAGGTCGGGTTATTCATATTGATCGTATGGCTTCCATCCTCCAAAATCCCGCGGTTGCGCGGATTTTTGTAATGGTCCATGATTACTCTTCGGTAAAGTGCATCTAAGTTAGAAGACATCGCTGAAATACTCCTTCGTTTTGACAAGCCCTTCTACGAGTTTATCAATATCTTCTTCTGTGTTGTATAGGTAAAAGCTGGCACGAGCTGTTGCCGATGCCTTAAGCCATCTCATCAGCGGCTGGGCGCAGTGATGGCCGGCGCGGACAGCGATTCCTTCCGCATCCAGAACCGTCGCTACATCATGCGGGTGAACATCGCTTAAATTGAAAGTCACTAGACCAGCGCGTTTAGTCGGATCATGCGGTCCATAAATCGTGATGCCTTCAACAGTTGACATTTTTTCAAGCGCATAAGCAGCTAGCTTATGTTCATGCTCGACAATATTGTCTAAACCGACTTCATTCAAAAAGTCAATTGCCGCGCCTAAACCGATGGCACCAGCAATGATTGGCGTTCCACCCTCGAACTTCCACGGCAGCTCTTTCCAGGTTGATTCATATAATTCCACGAAATCAATCATTTCACCGCCGAATTCAACCGGCTCCATTTTTTCAAGCAGATGCTTTTTCCCGTAAAGGACACCAATCCCGGTTGGTCCGCACATCTTATGGCCGGAAAAAGCAAGGAAATCGCAATCTAAATCTTGAACGTCGATATTCATATGCGGAGCACTTTGTGCACCGTCAACTACCATGATGGCGCCATTTTCATGGGCAATCTTGGCGATTTCTTTAACAGGATTGATGACGCCAAGCACGTTGGATACCTGCATCACCGACACAATTTTTGTGTTTGGTGTGATGGTCACGCGAACATCATCTAATGAAATTGTTCCATCCTCTTGGAGCGGAATGTATTTCAACTGGGCACCAGTCCGTTTAGCTATCTGCTGCCATGGGATGATATTGCTGTGGTGCTCCATATAGGTAATGACGATTTCGTCGCCTTCCTTCAGGTTGGCGGCGCCGTAGCTTGCCGCCACAGTGTTAAGGGAGGTCGTCGTTCCTCTTGTAAAAATAACTTCCTGAATGGACTTGGCATTGATAAACTTACGAACCTTTTCCCGTGCTCCTTCGTAAGCATCAGTTGCTCTTGTTCCTAGTGTATGCACACCGCGATGAACATTTGAATTGTACTCGCGGTAGTATCTGTCAAGTGTTTCAATAACTTGGACGGGCTTCTGCGATGTCGCAGAGCTATCCAGATAAACTAATGGCTTACCGTTAACTTCTTGGTCTAAAATAGGAAACAGTTTGCGAATATCCTGGATATTCATTATCTTACTTTCCTTTCAATAACTTCCACTAATTGCTGTTTTACTTTTTCAATTGGAAGCTGATTTACCACCGGTGCAAGGAAGCCATGAATGACTAAACGTTCCGCTTCCTTCTTCGGAATACCGCGGCTCATCAAATAATATAATTGCACTGGGTCAACGCGTCCTACAGAAGCAGCGTGGCCAGCCATAACATCATCTTCGTCGATTAATAAAATTGGATTCGCATCGCCGCGAGCTTTTTCACTAAGCATTAACACGCGTGATGTTTGCTCAGCGTCAGATTTAGAGGCGCCATGTTCAATTTTTCCAATTCCGTTGAAGATAGAAGTAGCGTTATCCTTAACAACGCCATGATTTAAGATATTTCCTATTGTATGTCTGCCAAAGTGAACAACCTTTGTCGTAAAGTTCTGGGTCTGCTCACCACGTCCGACCACAACAGTTTTAGTATCCCCATTAGAGCCGTCACCAAGGAGATTGGTAGTATTTTCAGAAATAGTATTGCCTTCATTCATCATGCCAAGCGCCCACTCGATTCGGGAATCGCGGCCGGTGACACCGCGGCGGTTCACATAGGTTGTGATGCCTTTTGCCAAAGTATCAACAGCACCGTATTGCACCTTTGCATTTGTATTGGCAATTACCTCTGTCAGGATATTCGCCAAGGTATTAGACTCTTCCACTGTGGAAATATAGTTTTCCACGTATGTCAAAGAGCTGTTATCTTCTGCGACGACAAGAACATGGTTAAACAGGTTTGCTTCCGCATTGTCATGAACGAACACTGCCTGAATAGGTTCCACAATTTCGATGTTCTTCGGAACATACAGGAAGGCTCCGCCATTGACAAATGCTGCATGAAGAGCAGTCAAACGGTGCTCATCAGCATTGATCGCCTGTGTCATATAATATTTTTTCAGTAAATCGCCGTGCTCTCTAGCAGCAGTGAAAATATCGGTAAACACAACACCCTTTGCCTTTAGGTCTTCTGATAAGGAAATAAAGGCTGGCGTTTGATTGCGCTGAATATATAAATTTTGTTTTGCCGCATCCAAATCAACTAATGCTTTAACCTCTTCTGGCAGTTCTGCCAAAGATGTATATGGAGCACTTTTAACTGTATGCTGCTCAAACTGCGTAAAATTCCATTTATCTATTTTTGTTTTATCTGGCCGAGGCATCGGCAGTTCGTGGAAATGCTCAAGTGCCTTCAGACGAAGCTCTTCAAACCAAGCAGGCTCGCTCTTTTCTTTTGAAAAAGAGCTCACAAAACCCTTATCAAACGGTAATGTTGTTTCTGTTGTCATTGCTAACCCTCCTAACAAAAGCTTTTAAGCTTCTTGCTCAACTGTTTCATCTTCAATACCAAGCTCTTGCTTGATCCAGTCATATCCTTCTGCTTCTAAGCGCTGTGCAAGCTCTGGCCCGCCGGATTTTACCACACGGCCTTGCATCATTACGTGCACATGGTCAGGAGTGATATAGTTTAACAGACGTTGATAGTGAGTAATAATTAAGCAACCGAAATCCTCACCGCGCATTTCGTTAACACCTTTCGATACTACCTTTAAGGCATCAATATCAAGACCGGAGTCGATTTCGTCGAGAATCGCAATTTTCGGTTCCAACATCATTAATTGCAGGATTTCATTACGTTTTTTCTCACCGCCGGAGAAGCCTTCATTTAGGTAACGCTGCGCCATATCTAGATCCATTTCAAGGTATTCCATTTGCTTATCCATTTTACGAATGAATTTCATTAAAGAAATTTCGTTGCCTTCGCCAAGACGGCTGTTGATAGCTGAACGCAAAAAGTCAGCATTCGTTACACCGTTAATTTCGCTTGGGTATTGCATGGCTAAAAATAGTCCAGCACGAGCGCGCTCATCTACTTCCATTTCTAAAACATCTTGCCCATCAAGCGTAATGCTGCCGCTTGTTACTTCATATTTAGGGTGACCCATGATAGCAGAAGATAATGTAGATTTACCAGTTCCGTTAGGACCCATAATGGCGTGAATTTCGCCGCCTTTTATTTCAAGGTTGACACCCTTTAAAATTTCTTTCCCATCAATTGCTACATGCAGATCTTTGATTGTTAAAGTTGATCCAGCCATATTCATACCTCCGAAAATGTATTGTATCTTTGCAGATAGATTTTTTAAGATCTTCCGCATTCATTCTCACTTTATTCTCATTACAATCTTATAACAAATGAAATTTGTTAGCAACTTTTTAATAGTAATAACTAGCATGTATTTTCACTAAGAACATGCTAAATGAGAATAGCAGGAAGTTTTTAAAGTAATTGCAGATAAAGACTTTTTATGTAATACAAGCCCGAATAAAATGATACCTTATTTTTTGCTAAAATGCCATCGGTGGTTATGGCATCTATTTTTTACTGAATAATGGGCTTTCATGTAATGAATACAGAAAAGCCAGTGAATCCTCACTGACTTTCCTTCAATATTCCTACTTATTTAATAATTACTCAGTTGCTGCGATAACAGCACCCTTGTATTTATCCTTAATAAAATCTTGAATTTCTTTCGATTGAAGAACCTCTACAAGTGTTTTGATTTCCTTACGGTCTTTATCCTCTGAACGAACTACTACAAGGTTTGCTGGAACCACGTCACTACCTTCAAAGGCAATACCATATTTTCCAATATCAATGCCGCCTTCTAATGCATAGTTGGTATTAATGGCAACCGCATCACCCTCACCGTTTTCGAAGGAAGATGCTAGTAATTTTGCTTCAATTAATTTAGGGAACTTCAGGTTCTTTGGATTTTCAACGATATCGTCTATTCTTGCGTTTGCACCCACGCCTTCTTTAAGCTTGATTAGTCCAGCCTTTTCAAAAATAGGCAGGATACGGCCGTGGTCACTTAAAGAATCGCTCATAATAATGGTTGCACCATTTGGAAGATCTTTTAGACTTTTATACTTTTTTGAGTAAATGCCGATTGGTTCTTTATGAACCCCACCCACACTGACAAAATCAAAATCTTTATTTTCTTTCATCTGCAGATCTAAATACCCAGGTGTTTGGAAATAGTTTGCATCTAATTCTTTATCCTTTAATGCTACGTTTGGCAGAATATAGTCTTGGAAAACTTGAATTTCCAAATCAACACCTTTTTTCTTCAATATTGGTTTTGCTGCTTCAAGTACTTCTGCGTGTGGTACAGCAGTTGCACCAACAACTAATTTTTTGTTCCCATCTTTATCTGCTGAATCATTTTTTGCACCGCCGCAGGCCGCTAAGGCAAATACGGTAAACGCAATGAAAATCAAACCCAGAACTTTTTTCATTCTTTTCTCCTCCTGTTATCGTTTATCTGTTTTCTTTGTGAAATAATCTCCAATAAATTGGATAATAAAAACTAAGATTAAAATAGCAATCGTTGCCACTAATGTAACCATTGGCCTGTTGCGTTGAAAGCCTTCTAGATAGGCAAAATGGCCAAGTCCACCGGCTCCAATGACCCCAGCCATTGCAGTAAAGCCAACAAGTGAAATCGTGGTAACGGTAATCCCGGAAATTAATGCTGGCAAGGATTCAGGTATTAATACCTTAAAAATAATATGTCCATGTGTGGCACCCATTGATTGTGATGCTTCAATCACCCCTTTATCAATCTCCCTAAGGGCGATTTCCACCATACGCGCATAAAACGGAGCTGCTCCAATAATCAGTGCCGGCAGTGCAGCATTGGCACCGAGCATTGTCCCAACGAGAATTTTAGTAAAAGGGATTAATAAAACAATTAAGATAATAAAGGGAATGGATCTAAAAATATTTACAAAGCCGGCAGTAATAATGTTTACCCCACGATTTTCCCATATGTTTCCTTTACTCGTTAGAAATAGCAGCAGGCCTAGTAACAAGCCCAAAATAAATGTGGCAAGGACCGAGATAGCGGTCATATAGATCGTTTCACGTGTTGCCAGTAACAGCCCATCCCACTTAACTAATTCCATAAAGTCAGCCATTACTGATCACCTCCACGCCCACTTGCTGCGAGTGAATAAATTCGATGGCTTTCTGAATTTCATTTGCTTGGCCATCTAAATGAATAAATAATGTTCCATAAGACCCGTTTTGCGTATGTGAAATATTCCCTTGCAGAATATTTACTACGACATCAAAATCACGAATAACACGTGTGATTAAAGGCTGTTCTGTTGCTTCCCCAAGAAACGATAGTTGAATGACCTTTCCATGCGGATAGCGCTCAAGCAAATGCTCTGCTGTCTCTTTTGTTTTTTCCGGTTCGGTTACCTGCTGCACGAAACGCTTCGTGATCGGCTGCTGCGGGTTTTTAAATACATCAAGCACCGGCCCAAGCTCCACAATCCGCCCGCTTTCCATGACAGCAACGCGATGACAGATTTTCCGAATGACATGCATTTCATGGGTGATGAGGACGATTGTTAGACCAAATTTTTTATTAATATCAACTAAAAGGTCGAGAATAGAGTCAGTGGTTTGCGGGTCGAGCGCTGATGTTGCCTCGTCACATAACAGCACCTTTGGGTTATTGGCAAGGGCCCGGGCAATCCCGACCCGCTGCTTCTGCCCGCCGCTCAACTGTGAAGGGTAGGCGTCACCTCTGCCCTCAAGGCCAACTAACTTGATCAACTCTTCAACTCGTTTTTTCCTTTCCGGTGCGCTCACACCGGCAATCTCTAATGGAAAAGCGATATTTTCGCTGACTGTTCTTGACCAAAGCAGATTAAAGTGCTGGAAAATCATGCTGATTTCCTGACGGGCCTTTCTGAGCTCTGCACCCTTTATTTTTGAAATCTCCCGGCCAGCCACGTTGACAGTTCCATCCGTAGGCAGCTCAAGGCCATTTAACATGCGGATTAAGGTACTTTTACCAGCCCCGCTATATCCAATCACACCGAAGATTTCTCCCTCTTTTATATCCAAGTTTACTTCATCAACTGCTTTTAACAGTCCCTGCTTGGTAGAGAAAATCTTTCGTACATTTTTAATTGAAATCATTGAATCACCTACTTCTTATCCTTATTTTAGGATTTGATAATTTTCACGAAAGGATTCTATTTTAGTAAAATAAATAGCCTCTCTGCGCAGGCAGAAAGGCATCATCATTAAATGAATCCTTCCTCCCATCTCTCAAAGCCGTAAGCTTTGTGTGAATTGGCACCATTTCAATAAATTGACGGTTGCCGGGCTTCATAGGGCACATCCCTCCACCTCTCTTGATAAGAGCAAAAGCTATCCTATATTTAATTATTCATTCATTAATACTATTATTATGAAAGTAATAGTATCACGGTTAGAAAGTAGTGTCAACGACAAAATTCTACATTTTCAAAAAACTTTTTTAGAAAAATTCAGGCATTTGTTTTTAAAGATGTTAGGCCAGTTGCAGCTTCGATTGCGTCCTCTAAATCTTCCACTAAGTCCTCAACATTTTCAATTCCAATGGAAAGACGGATTAAATCCTCGGAAACGCCTGCTGCCTTTAAGCCTTCCTCATCCAGCTGCTGGTGTGTGGTGCTTGCTGGGTGGATAATTAAGCTCTTGGCATCGCCAACATTGGCCACATGCGCCCATAAGGTGATGGCATCAATTAATTTCGCACCAGTTTCCCTGCCGCCTTTAATGCCAAATACCACCATAGAACCAGCACCCTTAGGCAAATATTTTTGCGCCAATTCATAGTCAGGATGTGATGGATGCCCCGGATAAGAAACCCATTCAACCGCAGAATGATTTTGCAAGTATTCCACTACCTTTTGGGTGTTGGCAACATGCTCTTTCATCCGTACATGAAGCGTTTCTAAACCAAGAACAAACTGGAATGAGCTTTGCGGGCTTAAAGCCGGCCCCATGTCGCGGAGAAGCTGTACGCGTGCTTTAATAATATAAGCTACCGGTCCAAGTGCCTCAGCATAGACCAGGTCATGGTAACTGGCATCTGGCGTTGTAAAACCAGGGAATTTTGGCGAATTCCAATCAAACTTGCCGCCGTCGACAATAATGCCCCCTGTAGTTGTTCCATTTCCTAAAAGCCACTTGGTGGCGGAGTGAACGACGATATCAGCGCCATGCTCAATTGGACGGCACAAGTATGGTGTCGCAAATGTGTTGTCCACGATAAGAGGAACCCCTGCTTCATGAGCAATATTAGCTACCTTTTCAATATCAAGGATTCTTAAGCTTGGGTTGCCTATTGTTTCAGCGAAAACGGCCTTAGTTTTTTCGGTAATGGCGGCACGGAAGTTTTCCGGATTCTCAGGGTCTACAAACTTCACATTAATCCCGTATTTTGGGAGGGTCACTGCAAATAGATTATAGGTTCCGCCGTATAGGTTGGATGCTGCAACAATTTCATCGCCGGCTTCGGCAATGTTTAAGATGGCCAATGTGATGGCTGCCATGCCGCTGGCCACTGCCAGTGCGCCAACGCCGCCTTCTAGAAGCGATACTCTTTCTTCAAAAACGGTAGTGGTTGGATTGTGAATCCGCGTATATATGTACCCAGGCTCTGCTAAGGCGAAAAGGTTGGCGGCATGCTCTGTGCTTTTGAATTGGTAGGCGTTATTTTGATAGATAGGTAGCGCCCGTGCTCCTGTTACAGGGTCTGGTGTGAGGCCACCGTGAACACTTAATGTTTCAAACCTTAACTTCTTTTGTTTTTCTGACATAGTTCTTATTCCCTCCCAATATAAAAATAAAACCCATGCTTCCTATAAGAAGATGGGGGTTCTCCGCTCTTCTTATCTTTCAGAGCCTGTTTGCTCTGCTGGATTTAGCACCGTGTGGTCTACCGGTTGCCGGGCTTCAACGGGCCAGTCCCTCCGCCGCTCTTGATAAGAATGTTTATTTAGTTCTTTGATCGTTGCTTGAATATTCTAAAAAAATAATACCTGAAGTTTAATTCCGAGTCAATACCTTTGATTAAATTATTTCGGCAAGATTTGTCTGAGCTTTAGTTAAATAAAATAGTGATTCCAGTAATAATACTGTCCTTAGTGCGCCTTTTACGTTCAGGACTCCATTCCGTTGCAGTACCCTTAATCTTTCTTTCCCTTCAAGAAGTTGCTTTAGTTCTTGTAGGCCGCCGTGGATTTGGCAAATCGCCTGATCCTGTTGTGATTCATAGAGGGCGAATATTTCCCCGTTTTTAATAACCAGTTGAACCGATTGCTGTTCGGTGGTACTTAGGCTAATCCTAAGTTCTGCGTGCTGAATTAGCGGAAGAATATGTCCTTGGTCTTTAAATGTTTTTAAAAAGCTATTAACCTCTTCTATCATTTTAATCACTCCGAAATCCTCGTCTATACCAATTACTATTCAGCAGTGATTTATTTATTCCTTTATGATTTGCTCGACATTTATCTTCGGACGGATGGGGAAATATTAACATTTCCCGAGAAATATGTCGGACTATGCTGGATGCTGGTAATGTTAACAAAATATTCATACATTCTAATTTGCGTTTCAGTAAGTTGGAGTAAAATTGGATATGGGTATTTTAATTATTTGAGAGGATGTGGACTATGCCTACACCAAAAAAATCGCGCCGAGTAACAAAGGAGTTGCTTATGTTACGGGCATTAAACCCGCGTATGGCACTTACTGATACAGACAGGAAAAAGTATTATGCTCTTGAAAAAGGCTATCAAGGAGAAGTGATGTTTGATGCTTTAACCGAAGGATTGAAGAATAACTGCATCGTTTTAAATGGCTTGCTTTTTAAATTGAAAGAAAAGCACTTTCAAATCGACACTATTATTATTTTTCAAAAAACAATTTACCTAATTGATGTTAAAAATTTTGAAGGAGACTATATTTATAAGTCTGACCCCGACCGTTTTTGTAAAAATGATACCGAAATTGACGACCCTATCCTTCAATTGTTTCGAAGCGAGTCAAAACTGCGGCAGCTTCTCGATGAGTACAGATTTAATTTGCTGGTTGAATCCTACGTGGTTCATATCAACCCCACGTTCACCTTATACAAGGCTCCTCAAAACAATCATGTTATTCTCCCAACACAAATCAATCGCTTCATAAGAAAATTAGAAAATATCCCATCAAACCTGAATGGTGGCCATGAGAGGTTGGCAGACCTGTTAATTTCTTTGGATCAAGGTGATTATCCTAATGCTCCAAAGCCGACTTATTGTTATGAGCAGCTAAGAAAAGGTACTTGTTGTTCGAAGTGCAACTCATTTTCGGTTTCGGTTGGGGAGAGGAAAATGGTTTGTAATTTGTGTGGGTTTGAGGAAAGACTGGAGTCGGTAGTGCTGCGCAGTGTTGGGGAGTTAAGGTTGCTTTTTCCGGAGTTTAAGATTACGACTAATTTGGTGTTTGAGTGGTGTGGGGATGTTTTTTCTAAGAAAATGATTCGAAGGGTTCTTAAGGCAAACTACACACTAGTAGGACATGGGCAATGGTCGTTTTTTGAGTAAATAATTACCTTTTTGAGTATCGGGGGATAATAGGTTTACGGCCAGGGCACCCATTCCCTTTATTGGTTACCTTTCCTCTTGGTTTTGCGGCGGACCTGGCACCCATATCCCCTATTGGTTACCCTTCCTCTTGGTTTTGTGGCGGACCGGGCACCCATTCCTTTCATTGGTTACCTTTACTCTTGGATTTACAGCGGTTCGGGCGCCCATATCCCCTATTGGTTACCCTTCCTCTTGGTTTTGTGGCGGACCGGGCACCCATTCCTTTTATTGGTTACCCTTCCTCTTGGTTTTATAGCGGTTTGGGCACCCATATCCCTTATAGGTTACCCTTTCTCTAGATTTTAAGGCGGACCGGGCACCCATTCCTTTTATTGGTTACCCTTCCTCTTGGTTTTACAGCGGTTTGGGCACCCATATCCCTTATTGGTTACCCTTCCTCTTGTATTTACAGCGGTTTGGGCATCCATATCCCTTATTGGTTACCCTTCCTCTTGGTTTTACGGTGGTTTGGGCACCCATATTCCTTATTGATTACCCTTCCTCTTATTTTTGCAGCGGACCGGGCACCCATATCCTTTTATTGGTTACCCTTCCTCTTGTATTTACAGAGGTTTGGGCACCCATTCCCTTTATTGGTTACCCTTCATCCCGGTTATCCGGCCGTTCAGGCATCCATTCCCTTTATTGGTTACCTTTCCTCTCGGTTTTTCAGCTGGCCGGGCTCTATGACCCTTTAATGCTTATCTCTTTCCTCAAATAAAAAAACAGACGCCTCACCCGGCGTCTGCTCATCCTCTCAAATACCCTTTTATCTTCTCTAACAAGTACGGAACCGAATGAAATGCGTAAAGCGTCTCTGCCACACGCCCGCCTTCAACAAACAACAGGCACGGCACACTCTCAATCGCAAAAGACTCAGCCAGATCAGGGTAGTAATTTAGGTTCATTTTTCCAACACTAAAATCCCCTAGGGCAGCCTCCACAACCATAAGCATTTTTCCGGCCACCTGGCAGGTCCCGCACATGGGTGTATAAAAGTAAACTACACCGCGCTCGCCGCTCTCCCAAAACGCGGAAAATTCATTTCGATTCCACTCTAACATCTGTAACTTCAGCCCATCTCTAAAAACTCTTTATGCACGTCAATGTTTGCCCCAAGCAAAACTGTTGCTAAGTGGTGCTCTGGGGCGGTTGCCACTTCGCGGTACATTCGGTCTATATATAAATGCTCTGCATTTGGAAATTCTCTTTTAAAAAGCTTGCGCAGCTTTTCGCCTGCTGCATCGGCGTCGACAAGAATGTAGACATCTTTGTCCTCAAGAATATCAATCCATTCATCCAACTTTGTGTGACTAATGGTTCCGTTTGTACAAATTATTTCGACGGGCTCTTTTAAAATATTCTTGACTTTGTTTTTGTCCGATTTTCCTTCCACAATAAGAACTTTGTCAACATACGAATCATTCATCATCCATCACCTGATATGAAGTGGTTTACTGTTAACATATTCCGGAATTCCTAATACGTGTACACATCTTTGTATGTCAACTATACCATCATTGTTATTTTTAAAATAGGAATTTGCTTATAAGATGATGAAATTCTTTTATTTCTCAGCACCATCCGCCATCATCACAGTCTGTATACTTAGCATCCCTGCCCTCTGTTGTGGAGACATGCTGATATATCTTTTGGCCTTCGGCTTCAAAATGGTGTTCGAGATTCATTTGAATATTATCTGGAAGTTTACAAATGCCGATTGACTGATTTTCCAAAAATAGCTCTAATTCTCCATTTTTGAGCTTGCCCACGACCCTGTCTGTTACGTCTATCTTATGTTGATTCAATGCCATTTTTTCCACCTGCCATATAATTTTATTTATAGTTTCCCCATTAACGCAGAAGAAAAAGTGGTAATAAAAAGAAAAAGCACCCGCAATAGGCGCTTTTTCGCTCAAAAAATTAATCTGCTTTAATCATTTCCTCGTATTGCTCAGCAGTCATCAGATCATCCAGCTCGCTGCTGTTTGAGACTTCAACCACAATCATCCATGCCTTTTCATAAGGAGATTCGTTCACATATTCAGGGTTATCATTCAAATCTTCGTTAATTTCCACAACCTTGCCGCTTATAGGGGAGTAAAGTTCGGAAACCGTCTTAACAGACTCGACGCTGCCGAATGGTTCGCCGGAATTGATCTCATCGCCGACTTCAGGAAGTTCAACGAAAACGATGTCTCCTAATTCATGCTGTGCAAAGTCGGTGATTCCTACACGCACGCGGCTGCCTTCCGTTTTTACCCATTCATGCTCTTCAGTATAACGCAATTCTTTTGGTGTGCTCATTGTCTAAATCCCTCCATAATTTTTCTAAAAATATCTATCATCGAAATATATCGATTGCCCTTTTAATGACGGACTATTTCGTCCATACTTTCTCAAACTCATCTTCTTTAAAGCCGACAGTGACATGTTCACCGTCTGTTAAAATCGGCCGTTTCAGCAACATGCCGTCAGACGCAAGCAAGTCTAACAGTTCATCTTCGGAAGCGGTCTTTAATTTGTCTTTAACGCCTAATTCACGATATTTCATTCCGCTAGTGTTAAAAAACTTCTTTAATTCCAAGCCGCTTTTTTGATAAAAATCTCGAATTCCCTCACGGGATGGAGGATTTTCCACGATATGTACAGGCTCATAATTAACTTCATGTTGGTCAAGCCACTTTTTTGCGTTTCGACATGTTCCGCACTTCGGATACCAGTAAAAAGTCAAAGACATCCTTTTCACCGCCTTTTACTAAAATTCAGTCATAATTGAATATTACCATAACTATTTTCAAAAGAAAAAATATCCATCCAACAAATTCGACTAATTTCGTGAAAATCCTGCCAAGTTTCGAAAATATTCAAAAATAAAAGGCCCCCACAAGAATGAACAAAGGGAGCCCTGTAAAAGGTATTAAACTAGATAACGTTCAGCTTCGACGATGACATCAGCAGCTTCGCGTTTTTTTGCAATTACGTTGATTGGAGTGTGGCGAGTCAGCTTTCTTAGTGTGGAAAGCATCATGCGCAGCATGTCGCCTTGTTCAACAGCCACAAGTGTTTCTTTCGCAACAGCTTCGATGCGGTTGAACGCTTCTTGGCAGAAGATTTGAGTGTAAAGAAGCTTCTGCTGGTTCTTTTCTGCGTCGTCTTTGGCAATTGCTTTTTCAGTACGCAACACAACAGATTCCATTGAATATACGTCTGAAATGATATCAGCGATATTTGCAAGGATTTCCTGCTCTTTTTCAAGGGCCTTGCCAAATTTTTGAGCTGATAAACCAGCGGCAACTAGCGCAAGTTTCTTAGCTTGCTTTACTAGATATTTTTCCTGTGCTAATGGCTCATCGCCTGGCTCTTCAGGCATTAACATCATTAATTCTTCTTGAAGAGCCATTGCTTTTTGGAATAATGGAAGCTCGCCTTTAATCGCTTTTTTCACAAGAGTACCTGGAACAAGAAGACGGTTGATTTCGTTTGTTCCTTCGAAAATACGCTGGATACGGGCGTCACGGTATGCTCTTTCAATTGGATACTCCTGCATGAAGCCGTAACCGCCATGGATTTGAACGCCTTCGTCAACCACATGGGCAAGTACTTCACTGCCGAAGAATTTGTTTAATGAACACTCTATTGCATATTCAGCGATTGAATCCGCAAGTTTCTTAATATCTTTAGTTTCTTCATCGGAAAGCTTGCCTTGGTTTTCTTCATATAGGCCGATTGTGCGCCATACGGAGCTTTCAGCCGCATAAATTTCAGAAGCCAATGTTCCGAATTTTTCTTTTGTTAAATTAAATTGAGAAATTGGTGTTTTGAATTGCTGACGGCCGTTTGCATATTTTACAGTCATTTCAAATGCTTTCTTGGAACCGCCCACAGCACCGATTGCAAGCTTGTAACGACCGATATTTAAGATGTTGAACGCGATAACGTGGCCTTTGCCGATTTCACCTAATAGGTTTTCAACTGGAACTGGGACATCTTCTAAAATAAGGGTCCGAGTGGATGAGCTCTTGATACCCATTTTCTTTTCTTCAGCGCCGGTAGAAACGCCAGGGAAGCTACGGTCTACGATAAATGCTGAGAACTTTTCACCGTCAATTTTAGCGTATACAACAAATACATCTGCGAAGCCGGCGTTCGTAATCCATTGCTTTTCGCCGTTTAGAATATAGTGAGTGCCTTCTGCATTTAATTTGGCAGTAGTTCTTGCGCCTAGAGCGTCTGAACCTGAACCTGGCTCAGTTAATGCGTAAGCAGCTAGTTTTTCACCAGATGCAAGGGCTGGTAAATAGCGATTCTTTTGGTCTTCGTTACCGAATAAAACGATTGGCAGTGAGCCGATACCTACGTGTGCACCGTGGGAAAGAGCGAAACCGCCTCCGCCGGCCATTTTTTCAGTAATTAGAGATGAAGTGATTTTGTCCAAGCCTAAACCTTCGTACTCTTCAGGTACGTCAGCAGCTAAAAGACCCAGTTCGCCAGCTTCCTTTAAAAGCTTGACTGTGATATCAAATTCATGGTTTTCAAGACGCTCAAGAACAGGATGAACTTCTTTTTCCACAAAGTCTTCAGCTGTCTTGGCTATCATTAAATGTTCTTCAGTAAAATCTTCCGGGGTAAAGATTTGATCATAAGTAAGATCTTCAATTAAAAAGGCTCCGCCTTTAACGATTTTTTTAGTTTCAGTCATCGAAAATTCCTCCTAATTTAAATTGGTAGGGTGGGGGCGACTCGCTCGAGGGCAGGGCCGCCAAAAAAATTTAAAGTAATTCAAATACGCCTGCAGCACCCATTCCGCCGCCGATACACATGGTAACGACACCGAATTGTTCCTGTCTGCGTCTTAGTTCATTGATTAGCGTTAAGGTTAATTTTGCACCTGTACAGCCAAGCGGGTGACCTAATGCAATCGCACCGCCGTTTACATTCACTTTCTCTTCATCAAGGCCAAGCTCACGGATAACCTGAATGGACTGGGAAGCAAATGCTTCGTTTAATTCAAACAGGTTGATATCGGAGACTTCAAGGCCAGCAAGCTTAAGAGCCTTTGGAACGGCAACAACCGGACCGACACCCATGATTTCCGGCGGAACGCCGCCGACAGCGAAGGAGCGGAATCTTGCCAATGGCTTAAGGCCAAGCGCTTCTGCTTTTTCACGATCCATAATCATTACTGCAGCCGCACCATCACTTGTTTGTGATGCGTTACCAGCAGTTACTGAACCTGTTACCGAGAATGCAGGACGAAGCTTTGCCAATGTTTCAAGATTTGTTTCCGGACGAACACCTTCGTCTTGAGAAAACTTGATTGTTTTTTCAACCAGTTTATTGTCTTTGCCGACAGAGCGGAAAGTAACATCAACTGGAACGATTTCATCAACAAATTTGCCTTCCTGGATGGCTTTGAAAGCGCGTTGATGGCTTCTTACTGCAAAAGCGTCCTGCTCTTCACGGGTAATGCCGTATTTTTTCGCTACCTCTTCAGCTGTATGACCCATTCCCATGTAATATTCCGGTGCGCTTTCGACTAGTTTTGCGTTTGGCCGGATCACGTGTCCGCCCATTGGCAGCAAGCTCATTGACTCTACTCCGCCAGCGATGGCTGTGTCGATGTGCCCAAGCATAATGGATTGTGCCGCATACGCAACGGCCTGCAAACCGGATGAACAGAAACGATTGACAGTGATGGCTGGAACCGTGTGCGGAAGTCCTGCCAATGCCCCAATATTTCTTGCCACGTTCATGCCCTGCTCTGCCTCAGGCGTCGCGCAGCCAATCACTAAATCATCGATATTACCGTCATAATTTCCGGCACGCTTTAATGTTTCTTTTACGACTAATGCCCCCAAATCATCAGGACGAACTTGGGCAAGCGTTCCTTTTTTCGATTTGCCGACCGGTGTTCTTGCGCCGGCAACGATTACCGCTTCTCTCATGCAAGTTCCCTCTCTTTCTTCCATTCTTGGAATATACGAATCTATATGTCTGCCAAGGGCGAGGGCCCCTGGCTGTCTCATAATTTTTAATGCTTAGAGCTCGTTTTCTAGTTTCTTAACGGCTTCCCTTTCACAAGCATGTGCTGCATGCGCTTCTGTGTTTTCGGTTCTTTGATTAAGCTTAAGAAAGCTTCTCTTTCAAGGTCTAATAGATATTCCTCGTCGACCTCAGTACCATATGGTACTTTACCGCCGGCAATAACGTAGGCTATTTTCTTCGCAATTTTTAGATCATGCTCGGAAATATAGCCAGATAGCTTCATCGCTTCTGCGCCAAGTAAAAGCGTGGCATAACCAGTTTCACCAACAACTGGAACCTTTTTCTTCACGCGTGCTTTGTAGCCTTTCTCATGCAGTGCAAGAACAGCCTGCTTCGCATCGTATAAGAGATGGTCGCCGTTGACGCTGATGCCGTCGGCTTTGCTTAAGAAGTTATTTTCGCGTGCTTCTTCACCTGAAGTGGAAACCTTCGCAGTGGCAATTGCTTCAAAAACTTTATTGGCAACCTGCTGCAGGTCAAATTGTACGCCGTTTGGAATGTTTTCCAAGTGCTTAATGTAAAGTTCTTTGTTTCCGCCTCCGCCAGGCAGTAGACCGACACCGACTTCAACAAGACCCATATACGTTTCAGCAGAAGCTTGAATATGTGCAGATGGCAAGCAAACCTCAGCACCGCCGCCAAGTGTCATGCCAAATGGTGCTGCGACAACCGGTTTGGCGCTGTATTTTACTTTTAATAATGCTTTGTGAAGCTGACGAACTACCATGTCGAGTTCCCAATAGTTGTCATCCTGGGCTTCCATCAGCATCATCGCCAGGTTTGCACCTACACAGAAGTTCTTGCCTTGGTTACCGATGACAAGGCCCTTGTAGTTTTTCTCCACTTCATCAATAGCAAAGTTGATCATTTGGATTGAGTCCATACCGAGTGCATTGTTTGGTGAATGGAACTCTAAGAGTGCTACACCATCACCGATATCGATTAAGCTTGCACCGCTGTTTTTCTTAATAACGCCTTTTTGCTTCTTAATTTTCTTAAGGTCAATCACCTTTGGATTGAACTCAACAAGCTTGTATTCACCTTTATCGTAGTAGTAAAGCTCGTTGTTTTCTTCTTTATAGAAGGTGGTGAAGCCTTTTTCAAGCATTTCGGTTACCCATGCAGGGATTTCCATGCCTTGTTCCTTCATCTTCGCTACTGATTTTTCAACACCGATTGCATCCCATGCTTCGAACGGTCCGTGCTCCCAGCCAAAGCCCCATTTCATGGCCCGGTCGATGGACACGATATCATCTGCAATTTCTCCTAAAAGCATAGCCGAATAAACTAAGTTTTGAGAGTTGGTATTCCACAAGAATTGTCCTGCACGGTCATTTGCATAAACAAGCGCTTTCAATTTGTTGCCAGTGCCTTTTTCCTGTTTCGCCAACTCCATGGAAGGAGTGGACAGTTTTTTGCGCGGTCCGTATTCAAGTGTATGTGGATCCAATTCAAGAATTTCTTTACCCTGTTTCTTGAAGAAACCTTGCCCAGACTTGCTTCCTAACCAGCCGTTTTCAATCATTTGCTTAAGGAAAGCAGGTACTTCAAAAACTTCCTTCTCATGGCCTTCGACTTTTTCGTACACGTTTCCAGCAACGTGATAGAAAGTATCAAGTCCAACTACATCAAGAGTTCGGAAGGTAGCACTTTTTGCACGACCAATTAGTGGACCCGTGAGGGAATCAACTTCACCGACACTGTACCCGCCCTTTAACATTTCGCGGACAGTTACGAGCAGGCCGTAAGTTCCGATGCGGTTGGCGATAAAGTTTGGTGTATCCTTCGCTACTACAACACCTTTACCTAATACATCCTCGCCAAATGTTTTCATGAATAAAAGCACTTCTGCATCAGTATATTGTGTAGGGATAATCTCTAATAATTTCAGGTAGCGCGGTGGGTTGAAAAAGTGTGTTCCAAGGAAGTGCTTTTGGAAATCCTCTGAACGGCCTTCCACCATCGCTTCAACAGAAATACCGGAAGTATTAGAACTAATGATGCTGCCTGGTTTGCGATATTGGTCAACTTTTTCAAAAACTTGCTTCTTAACATTGAGGTTTTCAACGACTACTTCGATCACCCAGTCTACATCTTTCAGTTTCTCTAGGTCATCCTCCAGGTTACCTGCTTCGATTAGCGCGATATTCTTTTTAGCTGAAAGTGGCGCTGGCTTTTGCTTAAGTAATTTTTGAATGTTTGTGGCTGCGATGCGGTTACGTACCTGTTTATCTTCTAATGTAAGTCCTTTGGCTGCTTCTTCTTTTGTCAGTTCACGTGGCACGATATCCAATAATAGTGTTGGAATACCGATGTTTGCCAGATGTGCCGCAATACCTGATCCCATCACTCCGGATCCTAAAACGGCTGCTTTTTTGATTAATTGGTTCAACATTGTCTCCCCCTTCAAACTTTGAATGAATCCTCATTCATTTTTTGGGTAAAAAAAATTTCAAACACCTGAATGAGTTTTTCTACTAATTACTATAAGATATTTCAAAAAATTGTGCAATCGGTAAACGTGGAAAATTGAAATTTTTTTGAATAATGATTCTTCTTCTCACTTCAATATATATTTTGGGCGCTGGGCATCCTATGTTTTGAGGTGATAAATGATGGCGAAAATGAAAAAAAATCCGTCTAAGGCAGGCGTCAGCGCAGCGAGTGTGCAAGGAAATGCCGGACCAGGCCGCGAAGCAAGCGGAGTGGACAAGCAAAACAGCCAGAATAGTCAATTTAAACGATAATTTTTAAAAGAAGGTGCTCCTGAATTAAACTTGGAGCACCTTCTTTGATGAAATTTGCATTAAAAATGCTCTTTTGGAATTTCTATTGGCGAATTTTTGAGTGCTATTGGCGAATTTGAGCGTTCTATTGGCGAATCACAGACTTCTATTGGCGAATTGCAAAATTACTATTGATTCGATTTCCGATGCTGCTCATTTAAGACTTTAATATCGTTAATAATTTCCTTCATCTCGGCACGCGCCTCCGGATAAAGCGAACTCCAATGGCCAATTAGTGCGGGCATTGACTTGGCAATATGGGAGTACAACGCCCATGCCTTTACTTTTTCCTTTGTTGCTTCATCTGTTTGGCCAACCAACAGCTCACTGTATTTTTCAAGCAAGGCCTCGAATTGCTGAGCAAAATCCTTCTCCATCCTGACACCTCCCATTCCTGGCATTTAGATTGCACGGACAGGTTTTGCAGCGTTTGCTGCTCCCTTCCAGCTTATATGTAAAGCAGCACGTTTTTCTGATCCGCACCTCTTCTGACCATTCTTCCAGATAACTTTTTTCAGCGTAATATTTTTGCAAAGGGTTCTGTTTATAGCGTCCAAACAAAGAACCATTTGCTTCAAAGATTAGAAATGTAAAATCTTCTAAAGCATTCTCATGTTCTGTTAACTCGGATTCGTACACCCAAAATACATACACTGCGATATTTTCCCATAAAATGAATCGCGAAATACCAAATGTCTTTTCAAAGAAAGCTATAATCGGGTAAATATTTTTCGCAAAAAGATCCCTAATTACACGTTTGCGCCATTCGGAACGCGCTGCGGCACCATTCCACTCTTGGACTGTTATATCCTTGAAAGAAAAAGACGGTAGCCAATTACCCTCCCCGGAGGCGGATTCCATTGTCACACCATCCAAAGAAACATTGATTTTCTTACTCCACGCTGTCATTGCATAAAGCGCAATAACCGCCAGAAATGCATACCGTTTGATAAAAATGGAGGCCGCTACTTTTTCCGAGGGGGCGCCGATTCTACTCGATAAATTCGCCATAAATTTTTTCAAAAAGGCTTCATCCAAAACATTAGAAGCCTCAAAAAATCTGTCAAGCTCTTCGTTGAACCTGTATTTACTTAATTCAGTGATTTCCTTCTCCGTAAGTAGTTTATCCATTGACAGCGGCCGCCTTATCTAGAATACATCTTCCCTTGCCATAAGGAATGCAAAGCGGCGTCCCGAACAACGGGTCCATTGTTACTTCGCAGTCCATATCAAATACGTTTTTCACCAGGCTGCAGTTGATCACATGCTCCGGCTTTCCCTGGGCGCAGACATTTTGATTCTTGATGGCGACAATATTATGGGCATAACGGCAGGCAAGATTTAGATCGTGTAGCACCATGACCACCGTCCGTTTTTTCTGTTCATTTAATTCAAAAAGCAAATCAAGAATCTCGATTTGGTGGGTCATATCCAAATACGTTGTCGGCTCATCTAGTAAAATAATTTCCGTATCCTGAGCCAGAGTCATGGCAATCCAAGCCCGCTGTCTTTGGCCGCCGGAAAGGGAATCCACAGGTCTGTCCTTTAAATCCTCTAGCCGTGTTGCTTTAAGAGCATCGTTTACCTTTTTCTCATCCTCTTCCGACCACTGCCGCAGCCAAGTTTGGTGTGGATATCGTCCCTGTTTAACAAGCTGCAGGACAGTTAAGCCTTCAGGTGCAGTCGGTGACTGTGGCAAAATGGCCATTTTTTTTGCAATCTCCTTTGTCGATAATTTGGAGATTGCTTTACCATCAAGAAGAACAGAGCCGCTTTTCGGCTTTAGAAGACGGGCAATTGAACGAAGCAGAGTTGATTTTCCGCATCCATTTGCACCTATAAAGACAGTAATTTCACCCTTTGGAATTTTTAAATCTAATTCCTTTATGATGAGAGTTTCCCCGTAGGATATGGACAACTCCTTTGTTTCAATCGAAATCGTCATATAAAGCCAGCTCCTTCAGCAAGATTTAAATATTTCTAGTTTTAAAAAGTAAGTAAATAAAGTAAGGGGCACCGATTCCTGCTGTAAATACTCCAGCCGGCACCTCCAACGGTGAAAACATCGTCCGGCCAATAAGGTCTGCAAGCATCACAAGGATTCCGCCAAGCAAAGCCGAAACCGGCAGCAACGCACCAAAGGACGACCCGACAAGTCTGCGAGCCATATGCGGTGCCATTAATCCGACAAAGCCAATGCCGCCGGCAAATGCCACGGAACCTCCGATTAGTGCCGTGCTTATCATTAATAATAGAAAGCGATGTTTCTGAACCTTTTCACCCAAGCCAGTCGCTATGTCATCGCCAAGCTCTTGGATATTTAGCGTCCGCGCTGCCACAAAGGCAAGAATCAAAAAAATCACAGCCCACGGGGCAAGAATGGCGACGTTTTTCCAATTGGAGCCATAGACGGTTCCGGTAATCCAAATATTTGCCTGACTCGCCTGATAAATGGGACCCATCACCATCAAGAGGGTTGTTAATGCCTGCATAAGGGTGGAAATTCCGATTCCTTTCCTATTAACACAAGCCTAATCGGTGAAACTCCATTTTTCCAAGCAAGGAAATAAACTAAAAATGCTACAACCCCAGCGCCAATAAAAGCGGCAAGCGGTAACCAGGCAATACTTACTGTCAGCGAATGGTTTTTGTCGCTAAATATCGCTAAAAAGCCGACAACAGCAACTGCCGCCCCGCCGGTAATTCCCAGCACATCAGGAGAGGCCAGCGGATTGCGGATCATCCCTTGCAAAATACCGCCAGCAGTCGCTAAACACATGCCGACAATAAGGGCGACAATAATGCGCGGCAGGCGGAAGGAGGTGATCACCAGCGTCTCCATATCCGGCCCCGAGCCCAATAAAACCTTTAAAACTGTCAGAGGATTAATTTTCATTTCCCCGGATCCCGTACTTAGGACAAAAACCGCAAACGTGATGATCAGCAGGACGGTAAAAATAATCCCAGCTTTTCGGTCCATTAAAACGGAAAAGCTGCCATTTAACAGACGGAAATTTTTATATTTGCTCATCGTGCATTGAACCCCTTTCTTGCAATGAAAATGAAGAACGGAGTTCCAATGATGGCAGTCATCACGCCGACAGGAACCTCTGACGGCATTAACAAATATCTAGCAGCAATATCGGCTGCCAATAATAGGATTGCACCTAAAACCCCGGCCATCGGAATGACCCAGCGATGGTCAATTCCTACAATCGACCTGGTGATATGAGGAACGACAATCCCTACAAAACCGATCGGTCCGGCCACGGCAACCGATCCTCCTGCTAATAAAATGACTAGCACCCCGATGGCAATTTTAATGAACCCTGTATTCAACCCCAGTCCTTTCGCTACATCTTCCCCCATAGCAAGGATATTCATTTTTCCAGAAATCATGAGGGAACCAAGCCAGCCTACTCCTATGTATGGCAAGACTGAAACAAGCGTTTCGAGCTTGCGGCCTGAGACCGAACCAGCGAGCCAAAACAGCACCTGGTCCAAAAGGGCATCGTTCAAAACAAGCAAGCCTTGCGTAAAAGACGAGAACATAGCCGCCATTGCCGCACCCGCTAATGTGAGTTTCATTGGTGTTAAGCCGCCGTGTCCTACGGAGCCAATGACATATACGCTGATAGCCGCGACCGCAGCTCCAAGAAAGGCTAAGGCATTAAATCCCTGAGTACTATCAATAGAGAATAAGGTAATCGCGACGACTACAGCGAACCCTGCCCCCGCATTAATCCCCAAAATCCCTGGTGATGCCAACGGATTTTTCGTTAAGGTTTGCATTAGCACTCCGGCAATGGCGAGGCTTGCTCCGACTACGGAAGCAATCAGTGCCCGCGGCAGCCGGACCATTTGAATGATGATATGCTCATTTGAGCCATTATTGTTTGTAAAAGCGTCAATTGCCATCTGCAAATTCGTGTCTGTATATCCGAAGATGACACTGGCACACATAAGTAACAGCATTAGAATAATAGCCGCCAATAAGCCGGCCAATTTTAAGGAAGAACTTTTTAAAAGCATGTTGAAAAACCTTTCTCTCTTTATCCTTAGTTAAATCCTCTCGCTACTTTAGTCTATCTCTAATTGATAATGATTGTCAATTAAATTGATAATAGTTTTCAATTATGATGCTGCCAGCCTTCATGAAATTGTCATTGATTTTGAAAATCATTTTCAATAAAACTGTTGACAGCTGAACGGCAAGCACTTTATGATTAGGATGTAATTGAAAATGATTATCATTCACATTTGAATAAGGAGGATACATACCTTTATGAAAGCTTTAAAATCATTTTTAACTCTCTTTTCCGTCATGGCTGTTTTCTTATTAGCAGCTTGCGGCGGAAATACAGAAAAATCAACAGAGAAAAAAGAAACTGGAAAAACTGCTGAAAAGTCGTATACAGTTGATCATGCGATGGGCTCTACAACAATTAAGGGGACACCTAAACGCGTGGTGGTTTTGACAAACGAAGGAACTGAAGCATTATTAGCTTTAGGCATTAAACCAGCCGGCGCGGTTCAATCATGGCTTGGTGACCCATGGTATGATCATATTAAAAAAGACATGAATGGCGTAGAAGTTGTTGGAACTGAAAGCGAAGTTAATGTTGAAAAAATCGCTGCTTTGAAGCCGGATTTAATTATCGGGAACAAGCTGCGTCAGGAAGCGGTTTATAACCAGTTAAGCGCCATCGCTCCGACGGTTTTTTCAGAAACATTACGGGGAGACTGGAAGGAAAACTTTAAATTATATGCAAAAGCTGTCAATCAAGAAGAAAAAGGCAACAAGGTGTTAAGCGATTTCGATAATAAAGTTGCATCATTAAAGGAAAAACTCGGTGACAAAGTAAATCAGGAGGTTTCAGTCGTCCGCTTTATGGCTGGAAAATCCCGAATCTATTATACAGATTCCTTCTCTGGGGTGATTTTTAACGAGTTAGGATTTAAGCGTGCTTCCCAGCAGGCAGAGCTATTTACACCTTCTAATAAACTTGGCAACCTGGCTGTCGAAGTTGGCAAGGAAGTGATTCCGAAAATGGACGCGGACGTTCTTTTCTACTTCACTTACGCTCCTAACGGCGACCAGACTGCTTTAAATACTGCTAAGGAATGGACAACGGACCCGCTTTGGAAAAACTTAAATGTTGTTAAAAACGGCAATGACCATGAGGTTAGCGATGCTGTTTGGAACACTGCCGGCGGGGTTATTGCGGCAAACTTGATGCTCGATGATCTTGAAAAAATCATGCTTAAGAAATAGTTTTTTTTAAAACTTCCTATATACAATTCACATTGAAAGAGCAGGGCAAGACAATAGCCCTGCTCTTTCTCCTTTGGAGACATATTTAGAGGGTATCCGCCGAAATATAGGAGTTATTCGCCAAGTTCAGGGGGATATCCGCCGATTTTCAAATATAATCCGCCAACCCCCATATTGACAGAAAAAAAAGAGCGGAACCATGTCGCTCTTTTTCAAACCAGTTATGCCGTTGTCGAAAACATATACTTTTTATAATGATACCTAATGGAAAAAATCAATCCCAGCCCCAGCATGTTCCCCATCAACGCGCTTCCCCCGTAACTGATGAACGGGAGCGGAATACCGGTGATTGGCAGGACGCCGATGGTCATGCCGATGTTTTGGAAGACATGGAAGGTAATCATGCTGATGACACCAACACAAATATAGGTATAAAAATGATTCTTTGTTTCCATTCCGACCTTTGTAATATGGTAAATAAGCAAAAAGAATAAACTAATCAGCACACTTGCGCCAATAAAGCCGAATTCTTCGCCGACAACACTGAAAATAAAGTCAGTATGGCTTTCCGGCAAATATACTTCCCGGTGGCCATAGCCTTTCCCTCCAGTTTGCCCAGAGCCAATCGCCATTAACGATTTGGTTAGCTGATAACCGGCTGAGCTTTGGAAATTATAAGGGTCAAGCCATGAATAAATCCGGCCGAACTGATACTGTTTAACACCTAGATATTTTTCCAGCAAATCAGGCTTCCATAAAACAAAATAGAGAATTGTTGATGCAAGCACGATTCCGGCTGAGAAAATGGGCACAAGCAGTTTCCAAGAAATGCCCGAGATAAAGATCATCCCTAATAAAATGGCCAGAAATACGAGCGAGGTTCCTAAGTCTGGCTGCTGCATCACTAAGAGCAGCGGCACCATCGTCACAAGACCAAGCTTCACCAACAGCCAGAAATCGGTCTGCAATGTTTTGACAGGATTTTTATGGTGATGGTCATCAATCACCCGCGCCAGTGCCAAAATGATAAAAATCTTTACAAACTCAGAAGGCTGCAAAGAACCCATGCCAGGAACCTTATACCAGCTTTTCGCCCCGTTGATCAAAGGAGCAATGCTGGTCGGAGCAACAATTAAAAAGCCGAGCAAAAAGATCCCGAAGCCGTAAGCGTACCAGGTTAATTTGCGGAGCTGATCGGAATCCAGCGTCATCACCGCCGCGACAATCCCGCCGCCAACCGCATACCAGACAATTTGCTTCAGCAGAAAGTTTTCCTTATATTGACCGCTCGCCTGCGCACTATATATCGACACACAGCTAGCCAAAAACAACAATAATACTATCAAAACAAGACTGTAATCAATCTTGGAGGTTGTGTTCTTTGAAGTCACGAAGAAGTCCCACCTTAAAAAAAGACTTGTACATTCCTCCATTATATTTTTAATGAACACAAATCACAACTTTCAAACCGTGTTTGGGTGAATTTACATATTCTAAAAATAAATTCGCTTCAGCTCGTCCGCCATCCAATTCAGATTGTTCGGCACCTGTGGAAGACCGTAGCCAATATAGAGCGGCGTCGTTATAAACCTAGGTACAACCTTGGCGTAAATTTTCCCATCAAGATGATGGAAGAAAATATTATAGCTCGTCGCCTTAAAGGGAAAATGATGAAGAATATAATCGGCAGCCATTTGCATGTATTCCGCAAAGCGCTCTTGATAGCCGAACTCCGGCATTTCCATATTAAACTCGTAAAAACCAACACGCGGCTTTGTGGAAAGCGTAAATCGGACTCCATTTTCTTCAGCAATCACAATGCCATCAAACATTTCAGGCTCGACTTTTTCTTTATAGTCAAGATCATTCAGTCCAATAATTTGCATATGCGGATGGGCCAGGGTGCCTCCAGATAACGGACCATGATTTTTGAAAAAAATAACCGACTTAAAGCCTCCGCTTTCTTCCATTTCCAGCCAATGCTTCAATCCAAACCTAATCAATCTATGTAAATGCTCTTTTGAATAGGTGGATAGTTCCGCATGACAATCGTCCGTTTCAATTAACACGGTTTGATAGGCATTTTCCAATACGGGATATTTATTTTTCAAGAGAATAATCGGACCATCAACCTCAATCAGGTCGGTAAGCTCTTCTCTGGCGCAAAATGGACAAGCCTGCTCTTTATTACGATAATTTTCCGGCTTTTTGACCCCTATGGAAGTATTAAAATAAAGATGTTTATTTTCCAACCCGATTCTCCTCTCAGGAAAGCTATACTTTTATATTATGGGAGAATGCAGTACCTTTGCACCTATTTTGTCTTTTAGGAGATAATTTGTTTTTCATAACTGTAAAAACACAGATGATTTTCATGAATAAGTAAAAATACGCATATGAATGGAATGTACAGGCTTAGCCAAAAAAAAATGAACTGAGAGGGAATGTATGTTAACAAAACTTGAAGCACTTATCCTCGGAATTATTCAAGGGCTGACGGAATTTCTGCCGATTTCAAGTACCGGCCATCTTTATTTAGGTAGAAATTTGTTTGGACTGCAGGAAGCAGGCCTTTTGCTTGATACAATGCTGCATGTTGGAACATTGCTGGCTGTGTTCGTCTTTTATAAGGATGAATTTATTAAAATCCTCAAGAAACCGTTTAGTAAATTAACGTTTTTGCTTATTGTCGGAACGATTCCGGCAGTGATCTTCGGACTGGCCTTTAAAGATTATATTGATGAAATTTCTAAAACAGGCGTAACGATTGGCTGGGAGTTTTTAATTACAGGTTTATTCCTGTGGCTGGCCGATTCGGCGAAAAACGGCCATAAGAGGATGGACGACATCAGCTATAAGGATGCTTTTATCATCGGCACGTTCCAGGCGATAGCGATTATGCCGGCCATTTCGCGTTCGGGAATGACAATTGTGGCGGCGCTTTGGCGTAAATTGGACCGGGAAACAGCAGCCTATTTTTCCTTCCTGTTGTCAACACCGGCGATTGCCGGGGCGATTGTTCTGCAAACAAAGGATTTGTTTGGCGGCAGCGCTGAGGAAATTTCACTGTCTGCCTTACTCGTCGGAATTGTCTCTTCTGCCTTCTTCGGCTATATTGCGGTCCGATGGATGATCGGCTATTTGAAAAAGCATTCCTTGAAGCCATTTGCAGTGTACGTTTGGGCGCTGGGATTAATCGTCCTGTTCTTTCAGTTTACCGGGAAATTCTAAAAAACACGGCTCGCATTCCGGTGCGAGCCGTGTTTTTTAGATGGTAACAGTTGCTTTCGCCATTTCTCTGGCCGCATCTGCCGCTTTTTCCTTTGCCGCTGCCATGATTTCCGGGATTTGTTTTGGGTAATGGTCCAGCCCTTCTGCGTAGACGGTGTCCATTAATTCAAAGCCAAGGAATTCAAGCGCCTTTCTTAAATAGCGGTCACCCATTTCAAATTCGACCATTGGGCCGGTTGAATAAATGCCGCCGCGGGTTTGGATATGAAGTGCCTTCCTTCCTGTCAGCAATCCTTTCGGACCTGCTTCCGTGTTCGTAAAGGTTTTTCCGTGAAGAAACATACAATCCATAAACGATTTTAAAATCGGCGGTGCGCCGAGATTCCAAATTGGCGTCACGAACACATAGTAATCGGCCGCAATAAATCGCTCGGCCAGCGCATGCATTTTTTCAAGCTTCGTCCGCTCGTCTTCAGACAACTGGTCCTTCGTATACCCCATAAAAGAAAGCTTAGCCCGGCCATATAATAAATCCATGTCTATTTCCGGGATATCCATGCTGTAAAGGTGCATATGCTCAATTTCAACATCTGGCTGTATTTTCTTGAATTCTTCAAGAAACACTTCCCCGATCTGTGCCCCCTTTGAAAGCTTTGAATCTATTTTCGGATTGGCGGTTATATATAAAAGCTTGGACATTCAAATCCCTTCCCTTTTTCAAAAATTAATCTCCTTCTATTAATAGTACAACAAACTTTATATCCTCACTATTGAACAATAGGTGAAGTTTGTGAACGTATTATGAATTCTGATTAAAACCATGAACGATTCATGACATTTCTAAACAAAACTTAATAAAACCTTACAAAACTTAACAAAAGTCACATTCAGTATGATATGATTTTTTTAAAATAATGGCAAAAGGAGGGATTGTTATGGAGGAAAAGGCCTATACTCCCGATGAGGTCGCCCAGATTTTTCAAATTTCCAAGCACACCGTTTATGAGCTTATCAAACGCGGAGAGCTCCAGGCCTTCAAAATAGGAAATAAAATGAGAATTGAACATGCCGAACTGGAAAGATATAAAGAAAACATGAAAGCTCCAACAAAGAAACCGGCTGCAGAACAGGCTTCACCCGTTTACCATCATACAGTACCAATTCGTTTGTCCGGCAGCCACGACTTTTTGGTCGAGCATTTTTCCAAACAGGCGGCGGGGGCCCTAAGCCTACAAATCCAGCCTTCCTATATCGGAAGTTTGGAAGGGTTGATGCTCTTGTATCGTGGACAATCTGATATTGCCGCCATCCATCTATTAGACCCGACATCACAAGAATATAATCTGCCATTTATCCATCAGTTATTTATTTATGAGTCGATTTTGGTGATGAGATTGGCTGCACGAGAACAAGGATTTATTGTTGCCAAAGGGAATCCAAAAGGGATACAGGATTTCCACGACCTGACCAGAAAAGACGTGCATTTTATTAACAGGCAAAAAGGGGCAGGAACACGATTTTTACTAGATTCTAAACTATCAAGCTATGGAATCGATCCTAGTAAAATTTTTGGCTATGGGAACGAAGAATGGAACCACCTATCTGCCGCCTCCTACATAAGCCGGGGAATTGTCGATGTCGCCTTTGGCATTCAGTCCGCTGCCATTCAGTTAGGGCTTGATTTTGTACCGGTTGCAAAGGAAAATTTCGACCTTGTTTTTCGCTTCACAAAAGAGAACAAACAAAGCTTGGCGGAACTCATTCGCTTTCTGCAATCAGACAGTTTCAAAAACAGCTTAACCAATCTCGAAGGTTATGATGTTTCAGATTTAGGAAAAATCATCTATCAAACAACTACATCGGAGGAACTAATTTTATGAGAAAAAATCGTTTATTGATTACTCTATTTGCTTTTATGCTTTTAATTTTATCAGCGTGCGGCAATTCCGATACGAAAACAAATGCTGCTCCTAAAGAAAAGAAGGCAGCAGAGAAACCAGCTCCAACGGAAATGATTCTAGCAACCACTACCAGCACACAGGACAGCGGCCTGCTGGATGTTATCATTCCAATGTTTGAAAAAGAAAATAACGTAAAAGTGAAAACAATTGCCGTTGGTACAGGACAAGCCCTTGAAATGGGAACAAAAGGTGAAGCAGATGCCCTGTTAGTTCACGCTCCCGCAGCCGAAAAAGCGGTAGTCGACGCTGGCGATGCCATCAACTACAAACGCGTTATGTACAATGATTTTGTTTTAGTAGGGCCGAAGGAAAACCCAGCCGATGTTAGCGGCCAGGACATTAAAGCAGCCTTCAAAAAGATTGCTGATACGAAAGGTGTTTTCATTTCACGCGGTGACGACTCTGGTACACACAAAAAAGAACTAAGCATCTGGCAGGCAGATACGATCAAGCCAGAAGGAGAATGGTACGTGTCCACTGGTCAAGGAATGGGACAAACCCTTCAGGTTGCGGCTGAGAAAAAAGGCTATGTATTAACAGACCGCGCAACATGGCTTGCCCAGGAGAAAAATCTAAACACGCTTAAAATCGTCGTTGAAGGCGGACAAGATTTAATGAACATTTACCATGTCATGCAGGTTAATCCTGAAAAACATAATATGGTCAACAGCAAAGACGCAGAAAAGTTTGTTAAATTTATGGTAGATAAGAAGACTCAAGAAGTCATTGAAAACTTTGGCAAGAAAGAATACGGACAATCATTATTTATTAGCTATACAGAATAAAATTTTACTTAGCTGAAGGCCGCCCTTTAATTGGACGGCCTTCCCGGCACCAGGAGGTACTTATGGAACTGCTAATCGATGGACTGAAGAAAGCGATAGAGATGATATTTACCGGTAATCCCGAGGTTTTTGCGATTACATGGCTGACTCTAAAAGTTTGTCTCATTGCCATTCTGATTAGCACCCTCATTGGTTTGCCGCTTGGGATCCTGCTTGGGTTGTCGCGATTCCGCGGACGCCGGTTTTTATTATTATTCATCAATATGGGCATGGGCCTGCCCCCGGTTGTTGCGGGTCTGTGGATAACGATGTTTTTATGGCGTTCCGGTCCGCTTGGTGAGTGGAGACTTCTATATTCGCCGACTGCCATTGTGATGGCCCAAGTACTAGTCTCATTGCCGATCGTGACAAGCTTGACAAGTTCAGCCTTCCAGCAAATTAACGAAAAAATGTTACTACAGATTAAGGCCCTTGGCGCTACTAGGTTGCAAACATTAATGATTCTCGTCAAGCAGTCGAAAATTGCGATTGTGGCTGCAATTATGGCGGGATTTGGCCGTGTCATTGCCGAGGTGGGGGCCGCGATGATGGTCGGCGGGAATATCCAGGGAGATACCCGCATCCTAACGACCACCATCGTGATGGAGGTTTCAAAAGGTAACTTCGATATTGCATTGGCTTTGTCGTTTATCCTGTTATCCCTTGCCCTGATGATTACAGCGGCGTTAACCTTTTTACAGCAAAGGAGGCGTTTCTCATGACACCGTTAATTGAAATGAAAAATATCACTTATCGTGCGGGCAACCGCAGCATCCTAAACATTCCGGAATTTCAGATTGAAAGCGGCGAATTTCTGGGGATTATGGGCCCGAACGGTGCGGGAAAAAGCACTTTGCTAAAGCTGATTGCTTTTTTGGAGAAGCCTTCGGGTGGTGAAATTCTTTACCGCGGTGAGACAATTCCCTCTGGCAACGCTCCTCTTGAGTTGCGGCGGAAATTTTCAATTGCCCTGCAGCAGTCGTTACTATTAGATGGTACTGTTTTTTATAATATTGCAATTGGTTTAACGTTAAGAAAGGTTCCTAAAAGTGAAATTAAGGAAAAAGTTACTCGCTGGCTGGAATTGTTTGGGATTAGTCATTTGGCGAAAAAAAATGCCCTCTATTTATCTGGCGGCGAGGCACAACGAGTCAATTTGGCGCGAGCGATGATTGTCGAGCCGGAAATCCTGTTTCTTGATGAGCCATTTTCAGCATTAGATTTTCCTACGAAAATCAAACTCATGGAAGATTTTAAGGAGATTATTTCCACAACCGGGACAACTGCTGTGTTTGTGAGCCATGATTTGATGGAAATTCATTATCTGACAAACCGGCTGGCAATTATCGTTGGCGGCGAAGTAAAGCAATCCGGACCTACCCCTCGGGTCCTTGAACATCCCAATTCTTCCACCCAGTCCTTCCTAAACGAGTGGAAGAAGTTCTATCCGATTGCACGTTAGTATTTTTGCAGTTTTCCTTTATGGGAGGCTGCTTTTTTTTATTTGTCGGGCTTAACTGATGGGGGTGGGAAATTATGATTCGCCAATAGGAAGGCGTAATTCGCCAATAGAACCCTTCAAAACGCCAATTGAACGTTAAAATTCGCCAATAGAGTGCTTAGATTCGCCAATAGACTTAAGATTCGCCGATAGATTGATATAATCCGCCGATAAACTGCTTCAATTCGCCGATAGAAACCAAAAATTCGCCGATTGCCCCCTTAGATCCGCCGATAGAACTTATTTTTCCCAAGCCTCTTCCTTGAATTAAACCTTTTACAAACATAAAATAATGAAAGGATGAAAAATAAGGGGGATTTTCTCATGAAATATGCGATTGTTACTGGTGCATCGAAGGGATTGGGCGAGGCCATTACGAAGCGCCTTTTCGAAGAACAAATGGCCGTAATATCGGTGTCCCGAACTGAAAATGAGGAACTAAAAAAGCTTGCTGCTGAAAAAGGCGTAAATTATAGACACTTTTCCTGCAATCTTTCCTTGGATAAAGAAATCCAGGAAGTCTTTATGGAAGTTGCCCATGTTATCTTTAAAGGAGAGCCTGAAGAGATTCTTCTTTTCAACAACGCAGGTGTGATTGAGCCGATACATACGGTTGGCAGCCTGGACCAAACCCCGACTATTCGGAACATCAAGGTGAATTTAATTGCCCCAATCTTGATTACCAATCTATTTTTAAATAAAGCCCAGCATACAAACACTACCATTCAGGTCATCAATGTGACTTCGGGTGCTGCTGTCCACCCGATCGAGGGCTGGAGTGTGTATTGCAGCTCAAAAGCCGGGTTAAATATGTTTACGCAAACAGCGGCTCTTGAGCAGTGGGAATTAGGAACCAATCATAAAATTTTCGCATTTAGCCCCGGGGTCATGGATACAAAGATGCAAGAAACGATCCGCTCTTCATCCCAAGATGCCTTTAAAGATCTCGAAAAATTCATCGAGTTTAAGGAAAAAAATGTCCTATTAAAAGCGGATGTAGTGGCTGGAGCACTAGTAGACCTCGTCTTAAGCGGAACTGTTGAAAGCGGGAAGGTTTACCATATTAACGATTTACTTAAATAAAGAAGGGCCGCAGCGACATGTTGCGGCCCTTTCTTTACACTAATCTTCCCGCGGAAACCACAACGTCATAGTTGTTCCTTTTCCAAGCCTGCTTTTCACCTTGATCATCCCTTTATGAGTGTCCATTAAGGCTTTCACAACGGAAAGTCCAATACCCGCTCCACCTGTTTTTCGGTCCCGGGACTTATCTCCGCGATAGAAACGTTCGAAAATGTGCGGAATGTCTTCCTCCGCCATGCCGGAGCCTTCATCCTGTATCCTAAAGCCGACGTAGCCATCGCGGTCCGTTGACACCGAAATGGTCACATTTTTTCCTTCCGGCGTGTACTTCAAAGCATTGTTAAGAACATTAGAGAGAATTTGCATCAGGCGATCCTTGTCTGCTTCAAAAATCTCCTCCTGCTCAGGCTCTTCAATATGTAGCTGAACTCCTTTTTCCTTAAAAATCGGCATAAACATTTCCCATAAGGCCGCCAGCACACTGCCGGCATCGAGCTCTATTTTTTCGAGCTTCATTTGCGGGTTTTCTGCAGCGAGCAATTTTTCCAGCTCGTTCACAAGCCTAACCAAACGCATCAGCTCCTCGTGACTGGCCTGCAGACGCTGCTGGGTTGGCTCCCAAACTCCATCTTGAAAAGCCTCGATTTGACTTCGCAGCGTGGCAAGAGGGGTTCGGAGCTCGTGGGCCAAGTCCCCCGTAAACTGTTTCCGCAGCATTTCCTCCTTTGCCAGCGATTCTGCCAGATTATTAAAGGAAATGGCCAGCTGCTTGACCTCGGTTGGAAGCCCCTTTAATGGGATGCGGATATTGAGGTTGTGCTGCTGCAACTCATCGGCCGCAAACGAGAGCTTTTTCAAACCAGAAGTTAATTTTTTTGAAAAAAGCATGCTGAAGACAATCGCTAAAACGACTGTCAAGCATACGGCGGCATATATGTATAACTGGATAGTTTGGATAAATGTATACTCGTCATCAATTAAGCCCTCCGGATAAATGGCGACGAGTTTTCCGATCATGGTGTTGTCGACCTTAAGTGTATAATTTTTCGAATGCCATTCCTCACCGCTTGGCTCCGGTTCGGTCAGGCCGAGACTGTTTAGCATGCTGCGGATATTGGAGGAGTCCATCTGGATTTGTCCGTAGCGGTCATACAGCTGAAAATAAAGCTGGTCACCCATCGCATATTCGTGCAGCATCGCAAACACCGGGTCCCTTGTAAAATGGCCATTTTGCCGAAAATCCTTTTCAATTTCGTTTATCACCCTATCAATCTTTTTTTCGCGATTCCGATCCAAGTAACTATTAAAACTCTCTTCAAAACCGTACTGAATAAAAAAGCTGACGATCAATATACCGATCATCGAAATCAAAAGCAGGTAAAAGAGAATTTTAGACCGGAGCGTTTGCAGCATCGGGAACCCCTCCAAATTTGTAGCCCATGCCAAAAACAGTCATGATGAACTCCGGCTGCCGTGAGTCGGTCTCGATTTTTTTGCGCAGGTTTTTGATATGGGTATCAACACTGCGCTCATATCCTTCATAATACATGCCTTCATCCTGAATTTTTTCGAGCAAATCCATACGGCTGTATACCCGGCCGGGATTGCCCGCCATATTGGTTAACAGCTTGTATTCAATGGGGGTAAGCGTAATATATTGTCCGTTAACGGTTACTTCCTTTTTCTCTAAATCTATCGCCAGTTTCTTTCTGTTAAATTCAACGCGGTCCACCTTTTCGGTCTTTTTGACGCGCCGTAAAATGGCCTGAACACGGACAACGACTTCGCGCGGGCTGAACGGTTTCGTTAAATAATCATCAGCGCCCATGACGATGCCGTTAATTCGGTCGTCTTCAGCTGACTTGGCCGTCAGCATCAGAATCGGTACATCGGATTCCTTGCGGACAAGCCGGCAAACCTCTTCACCTGATATGTCGGGAAGCATCAGGTCTAATATTATTAAATCAGGCTGAAGGGTTTTGGCCTTTTTCAGAGCATCTATTCCATTATCTGCACTATGAATTTCATAGCCTTCTCTTTCAAGGTAAGCTTCGAGAACTTCTATGATTCTACGTTCATCGTCGACTAATAATATTTTCATTATTATCACTCCCCATATCCTTAATATATCATCTTGGGTCTGTGATTTTTGTAACTTCACAAAATCATCATAAGTTCTTCATAACATCTTCAATCTTTCCCGCTAAAATAAGAACATCTAAGAAGAAGGGATGCTCGACGGACCCCCAAGTTATCGAAGCAATCCCCTCTTCGGAATGGTAGTTGGTCTTTATGGCCTCTTACTCATCCCAAAACACCTCTCTTAAGTAGAGTAAGAAACTGATTTCAGAGGGATAGCCTTTCGGCTATCTCTTTTACTTTCAGTTCCTCCTCATCAAACCGTACGTGAAGTTTTCCCTCATACGGCTTTCCGACGTTCTTCTTTCTTTGGCTTTACGGAGACTAACTAGCCAATTTCACTAATAAATGACCAATTTCTTTTCGTACGTCTATTAAATTCCCATGTTTCATACGACTATTTCTTTTCTTGTTATAGAATAATGTTAGGCGTTCTAACACATACCAATCAATCCGATTAAGCCATTTCTTTGCATTAAGTGATATGAGATAGTAATTTTTGAAACCTTGTAGTTTCTTGTTTAATCCGATCACCAAGTCATGAATATCCATGTACAATTTTGCCCTTGGCTCAGTGTATGCCTTAATTTTTGCACGCATTTTCTTCATTGCGTTCTTTTTCGGGATGTGTGACATCACAAATAATGTGTAACCGCCTTTCCGACGGATTGGAAACTTCCTATTATGAAATCCTAAGAAGTCAAAACCCTCTATATCATCCCAAAGATGAACCAATCTTGATTTATCTCGATTAATTGAAAGGTCCAGTTTTCCCATTATTGCTTGAATAACTTTAATGCTTTTAAGTGCATGTTGTTTAGTGTTGCACATGATGACGAAGTCATCCGCATACCTGACCAGTTCACCTAAATGATTAAATCGCTTCTCCCAAATTTTATCCATTGTGTTTAAATAGATATTCGCTAACAGCGGGGAGATAACACCACCTTGCGGTGTTCCAGAAATCGGATTTCTAATCTTACCTTCTTCCATGATGCCCGCCTTCAGCCACTTACGAATTAGCTTTAGAACTCTGCGGTCACTGATACGTTGTTCGACCAATTTCATCAATTTATCTTGGTTGATGTTATCAAAATATCCTTGGATATCGACGTCTACTACCCAAAAACATTTCTTACTCGCTTTTCGTATCTTTGCCATGGCTTGATGAGCATTACGTTTAGGACGAAAACCAAATGAGCAATCATGAAAGTCAGCCTCAAAAATAGGTTCAATAACCATCTTAGTAGCCATTTGTGCAACTCTATCTTTAATGGTTGGGATTCCTAATGGACGTTTCTTCCCGTCATCCTTTGGTATGTAGGTTCTTAGGACTGGATTGGGATGATATCTGTTCTCTTTCAACTCTAGGTAGAGTTCGTTCAAGAACTTCTTCTCTCCGTATTCCTCGACGATATTTACAATCGATTGTCCATCTACGCCCCCACTGCCTTTCTTTCGTTTCACACGTTGCCAGGCTTCCCATAGGATATCAGGACGATAAATTTTGTCATATAAAGCATGAAATCTACGGCTAGTGTTTTCCTTGGCACAAAGATATAACGTCTTCCAGAGTTCTTGAGCTTTTACTTTATTGGTGTAGTTAGCCATTTTCTTGGCATTCACTGACTCTTACCTCCTTCCAACATATGAACGAAGTAGGGTATTGGCTTTTGCCGTCCTTCCCTAGACAATGTTATGTTGTCATTGTCATCATTGGTACTATGACCCCCTCCGACTCCCTCTCATCCATTCACCACTTCGTTTACACTTATAGGTTTCTGCTTTACTTTCGTATGAAAGTGACGAGGAGGGTATCCCCAGTTCCGTTAATTACTTTCCTAACATGTCGCTCCCCTTACCCCGAGAGATTCCTTGGTGCTGCTTTCCCAAGTTCTTCACACCTTCCATGGTCTTCGCCCATATACTCAAGGCTCGACTTCTCTTTAGCCACCGACGGTGGGTTCCTTTGACGAGACGGCAGGATTCACTTAATGTTACAACCTGTTAGTTTGCTCGCACTCTGCTAGAGAGTTACTTTGTCACAGGGCTTCAACCTTAGAGTTTCTTCACCAGTTGCCTGTCAGCTACTGAGCGTCTTGGTACTTACTCAGATTGGACTTTCACCAATTAGCAATTAACGGCTTGCTGGGCACGCAATATAAAAAGGTGTCCCGACGTCGGGGCACCGATTTTTTATTTGGGAAAGATGTCTTTCCATATTTTTTTATCAAACTCCCAATAATAAAATTTATTGTTGGATTTATACACAATGACACAGCCGTTGTCCTGAAGCTGGGTTCCCATTATAAGCTCATCTACATTCTCCTGCCGGGAAACAGCCCGGCCGTACCATGGGTATCCAGACGCTTCGTTGTCTCTCAGCCAAAATCCAATATTGCCTGTTTTTAATTTACAGACCACCACAAATTGACCTGCATTATTTTGAAAAAATATCGGGGTTCCGACAACACTCTCAGCAAACGTCTCACTTTTATTCCACTTCCCATCCGGGTCCTGCCAATAGTGGGTCAAGAACGAACCCGACCTTACAATAAGCTCGTTGTTTCCAAATTTACTTTTGATTGGAATCGAAATCGAATAATAATTTGGATTATTTTCATACCATGGAAAATCCTTAGTTTTATATTTTTTTGTATGATTATCACTGTTTATATGAAGGATTAGTTTTCTGACAGGATCATCATGATCTCTTATTACCGGGTGGCATAGCCCACCAGTATCGTTATTATTTAGGCAGGAAATCATTTCGTCCAGTGTAAAATAAGGACGATAGCGAATCATCTTTGAGGCAGTCTCATTTGGATAGTTTTTCAACCTGAAGCCAAGTTCCTTTGCCATATTGACAAAAAGGACCTCATCTGTGCCGAAGGAAATCGTTTTGATTAAAGCATTTTTTAACTTTTCCAGCCTTTCCTGTTTCAGTAAAGCTTGAACGAGCGGCCTTGAAATTACCTGACCCACATTAAAAACGCCGTAGAAAGGGGTAACATTAAATAATTTTTTCCAGCGATTGATATCTTTCTTTAATTCTTTTCCAATATACCAGCCGCTTTTTGGAATTCTAAGTTTAACGGCCATATAATCAGTATCTTTCATTTCTTTTTGAACAAATTCCTCATAGCCCTTTCTGATAAATAATGCATCCGAATCAATATTAATAAAATAATCGTACTGTATCCCCTGTTTCTCCAGCCATTCCATTGTTTCCAAAAAATAAATGGTCGTCCATCCCCGCTTTAATTTATGGCTGGAAGGGCAGACAGGAACACCTAACCCCTCACAAAGTTTCGGGTCCTCCCCCCCGTTGTATAAGACAATGGTACTGCTTGGGCAATAGTAGCGAACATTATCAATTAGCTGCTTGACTAACTCTCGGTCTTCATGAACAAGGATGGCAAAACAAATTTTACTGTTGGATGAAGCTGTTGATTCATTTTCACCACTATTTTCATTGTCTATTTTAATAGTTTTATCCTTTTCGAGACGTTCATTAATGATCTCGGCCATTTTCTTAATGTTTCCACTGGCACGTTCATAGCGTCCGAGAAGATTGGCATTCGCTTTTCCGTTTGGGTTTGTTTGATAGCTTGAACTTGGGTGCCATAAATGATAGATTCTTCCTTTAACATTAACAATGTCCCCGCATAGGGTACGGACAGAATGTGAAAAGGCATCATCCTCCCCTCCCCAGCCAATAAACCGTTCATCAAAACCACCGACTGCTTCGAAGTTTGCCCTTGGTATGACAAAGAGTTTACCGGCAAATCCTTGATAAAGCCAATTTGCTTTTGAACAATCTCCGGAGTTTACATCCATCGGCCATTTTGGTTTCGTTTGAAGCAATTTTTTAGTGCCTTGCTTTTCAACATTATATATCTCAGTAAAAGGAACAACCCATGCTGCTTTTTTTAGTACTTTTATAGCTTCCTCAATAAGTGAGGGGGCATAAACGACATCCGCATCTGCTATGACAAAAATATCTTTCGTTGCCTTTTTTGCTGCTAAGTTTATGGCCTTCGCTTTATTAATGTCTCCACTGATGATTCCCAAACATAATTCAGCTTCGGGCATGACCCTGGCATAGTACTTTTTGATCCATTCAAAAGCCTTCGCCCTAGGCCCATTGTCTGTTTGGAATGGTATAATGATAGATACATTTTCTAACAACGACAACGCTCTCCTTTTTTCTCCCGTTTTTCTCCCTTTTTTATCTTTTGCTCATGATTTTCATTAGTTCGACGTATTCCTCTAAAATCCCAATATCGTAGCGATCCCCGGAAATGATTTTTCCATAGATGGATTGTGTGCCAAGCAAGTTTTTAATGGCATCCGTCAGTTGAATTTCCCCATCGACCCCTTCCGTAATATCCTCCAGACATTTAAATATTTCTGGGGTGAAAATATATCTTCCGATAACAGCCATATCAGAAGGAGGGTCTGTTTTAGGTTTCTCCACAATATTCTCAATTTCGATTGGATTTGTTTTATCAGAACATTGAATGACACCATAATTTTTTAAATGTTCTTGTTGGACTTGCTTTAATCCTATAACACTGCTATTTGTCTCCTTATAGACATCAATTAATTGTTTGAGAGCAGGAGTTTCGTCTGATATGACAAAATCATCCGGCAGCAGTACACCAAACGGTTCGTTTCCAATAAATTCTTTGCCAAGCCGAATAGCGTCCCCAAGTCCTCTGGCATACGACTGCCTTGTATAAAAAATTTCTGCATTTGGCAGTTCCAAATGTTTAAGCAAATATTCTTTGTTTTTGCTTCTTAACAAGGTCTCTAACTCCAATGAATGATCAAAATAGTCCATAATCGCGTTTTTTGAATTTGAAGTGACGATTAGTACTTGTTCAATCCCCGATTGAACTGCTTCCTCGACTATATAATGAATCGCCGGTTTAAAACCTACAGGCAACATCTCTTTTGGTATTACTTTTGTGATAGGTAGATTTCGCGTTCCGTACCCCGCAGCAGGAATTATTGCTTTCCTGACCATAACTTTTTCTCACCTTCTTCTGGATTGTTAATAAACAAACGAACTTTTTTCTCCTAAGAGGACATTAGAAGTTTCTTTTATACTTATGTGAATCGATATGGGATGGAAACGGCTTGTATCCATACCCAAGGAGAATATTTCGGTAAATTAAACATAGTTTTTTGTACCTTTCAAATGTATGCTCATTCGCATTCAATAAAATAGAGAACCTGTTGCTTAAGTGATGATGTGTCTGTTCCTGTCATTTTGATTACAGGCAGGAATTTTTTTGGGAGGAGATGAACAGTGAAACTGGGAATAATGTGCGGGATGCCGCTTAGTGGAAAATCAACATACGGCAAAACTCTTCAGAAGCAAGGTTGGGTACGTGTATCTCTCGATGATCTTAGGCTTGCTTTACATGGCCAAGTTTATAAAGCAGAGGCAGAACCTCTCGTGTGGGAAAACGCTGAACTCATGGTCCGGACATTGCTAAAAAGCGGACATGATGTGCTCGTTGATACCACCAACAGAACAAGAGACAGACGAAAAAGATGGAGACGAGTGGCAAAAGAATTTGGCCTGACTTTGGAAATTTTCTATGTAGATACTGATTATAAAACTTGTAAAAACCGAAACAGAATTTTAAAGCGGTTATCAGATGATGTTTTAAAACAAATACACAACGAATTCCAGAAACCGACTTCGGATGAGGGGACTATTAGTCAAATTTCTGGGCTTGATAATCGCAAATAGGAGGATGAAAGGTGAAAGAATATACTAGTTTCGAAATTGACGGGAAGGAAGCTAAAAAATATATCAGTTTTGATGTTGGCGGGACAAAAGTAAAGCATGGGCTATTGTTAGAAGATGGAACCATTCTTTCAAAGGACAGTTACGATACCCATTGCACTAACCTGGACCTATTTTTAAAAGAAATGACAGAAACAATTAACATGTATACCCAAAATCATCAAGTGAGCGGTGTTGCCATTAGCTTACCGGGCTTTATCAATCCGCATACAGGTTACTCAGAAAGCGGTGGCGCGGTCACAGCTCTGGATCACCAGAATCTAAAAAAACTACTGGAAAAAAGAACTTCTCTGCCAATTGAAGTTGAGAATGATGGGAACTGTGTCGCGTTAGCTGAAAAAGTGAGCGGCAACGCAAAGAATTGTACCGATTTTATTTGTATGACCATTGGTACCGGTATTGGCGGCGGTATCTTTGTAAACGGAAGTCTTTTACATGGACACAGCTTTAGGGGCGGCGAAATTGGTTTTATGATTACAAGGGCAGGAAATTATGACATGGACATATTGCATTCCAATGCTTCCACTAATGCCTTAATAAAAGCCTATAAAAAGCTAAAGGGTATTAGTGAGCACCAAAATATTGAAGGAGAAACAGTTTTTCTGGAATCCAGGAAAAATAGTTCGGTACGAAAACTAGTTGATGAGTGGGTTCAACACATAAGTTATGGAATTTTCAATCTAGCCGCAACCTTAAACCCGCAAAAGATTTTAATTGGCGGAGGGGTCATCGCCCAACAAGGATTGATTAGTAAAATCAATCATAAACTTGACCAGCTCCCTTGGTGGAAACGGATTAAGATACCGGTTGAGCGCTGCAAGTATCAAAATGATGCTGGAATGATTGGCGCGATGTACAATTTTATTAAAAAACAAGGGAGCTAGATTGTGAGTAAGCCTCTTAGTTTGGTTGGAATCCGGCTGCGGCCCATGGACTTTATTAATGCTGTGAAGCGCAAATTGAAAAAGGGGGCGACCGCAATATAAGCGGGTCAGCCCCTTTCCATTAGTCTTTCTTTTTGATTTCGTCCGTTAATTCCTCAATGCTTCTTTTCACATTGGATTTGCCGGAGTAGTTTTCAATCATCTCTTTAAGGTCCAAGCCGCTTGATGCCTTTAATGACTCCTGCAAGCTTGCCATCAGATTGGTAGCATAGCCGGTGATTTTATTGGCGCCGCCATTTGGGCCGGAACCGCCGCCTGTATCCACGACAGTAATTTTTTCAATATTGGACAGCGGGCTTGCCACCTGCTTTGCGTATTCCGGAAGCATTTTGATGATCATGTCGAGAATCGCAGCCTGGCCGAATTGTTCGAATGCTTCTGCAATCTTTTGCTTTGCTTCTGCTTCGGCAAGACCTTTCATGCGGATGATTTCAGCTTCAGAAAGCCCCTGTGCCCTTTGCGATTCCGCTTTAGCAAGACCGTCCAAACGCACGCGCTCAGCTTCCGCTTTCGCCATCGCTTCAATCCGGTATTTATTCGCTTCTGCATCAGCAATTTGCCGGGCTTTTTCTGCGGCAGCAGACTGTTCAATCGAATAGCGGTCGGCATCGGCTTTCTTTTTCACTTCAGAATCATATTGACGTTCACGACGAAGGATTTCTTTTTCCTCGAGTTCAATTTGCTTCTGTCTTTCAATGATTTTAACTTGCATTTCCTGTTCGGTTACGTCCTGCTTGGCCTTGGCACTTTCAAGGTCGTAAGCCATGTCGGCACGGGCCTTGGCGATGTCCTGCTCGCGGCGGAATTCCGCTGTTTTCAACTGATTGACTTTTTCAGCCTCGGCGATTTCTGTTGCCCGCTCCAGCTCTGAACGTTTCGCTTCCTTATCGGCCTCCGCCTTTTTAATGCGGGTTTCTTTATCAGCTTCGGCAGTGGCGATATCAGCGTCGCGTTTTACTTGGGCAATCCGCGGTTTACCAAGGGCATCGAGGTAGCCGTTTTTGTCACGAACGTCTTTAATCGTAAAGGAAACAATGATCAGACCCATTTTCGCAAGGTCCTGTGATGCGACACGCTGTACTTCCTGCGAGAATTTATCGCGGTTTTTATAGATTTCTTCAACTGTCATCGAGCCAAGAATGGAACGCAGATGACCCTCTAGAACCTCTTTTGCTTCATTTTCCCTTTCTTCCTTCGGCTTGCCAAGGAACTGTTCAGCAGCTGTTGCAATCTCAGTGATGGAGCCGCCGATCTTGATGATTGATACCCCATCTGCCATGACCGGCACGCCCTGCTCAGTGTAAACCTCCGGGGTTGTTACTTCTAGTTTGCTAGATAACAAGCTTAACGGTTCTGCTTGTTGAAAAACTGGTAAAATAAACGTACCGCCACCGCGAATGATCTTTATTTTGTTACCCGATTCGTCGAGGTGGACATTTTTGTTCCCTAGGAAACTACCGGTTACAATCAGTGCCTCATCCGGCCCGGCCGTCCGGTACTTGGTAATAAATACACCGATTAATGCGATTAAGATAAGTGCGACAATCCCAATAATTACCCAAATAAATCCAAATTCCATATTGTGTACCTCCTCTTTCTCTCTCTTTTATAAAAAGCTTTCAAGTTCCTGGTGTATGGTTACTTCAAGGACCCCATTTTTCACCTGAACAATAAGCACTTTCACACCGTTTGGTATGGATTCCCCTTCAAAGCTGGTGGCAGGCTTGGCAATCCGGCCGCTGGCATTCTCAATAATGACCTCGCCAAAGCCATCGGCAGGAATCGGCGTGATGACGGTACCAATCCGACCTCTTAAATCAGATTCTTTATAGACAAGTGATTCCTCCGCGGAGGATAGTGGGACGAGAACAAATACATTTAATAAAGTAACGACTATTAATGCGATAACAGCTGATATTCCTAGAATCAGTAGGTAATGAAGGGCCGTCAATCTTTCAAATAGGTAGCCGCTTGCAGATAGAACTGTGATGAAGGCAAAGACAAGGACTGGGTTGAGAAAGTGCAAGCCGCCGTCTCCAGTGTCAAAATGAAACACATCAGCAAACAACACATATAAAATAGTTAATACTCCAGAAATGATGAGACCGTACAAATAAATCGTGACTAATGGCAAGCCGAAAAGTTCCATGTGCATCATCCTTTTCCTTCATTAATGGGGAAAGTTTGTTTTCACTTGAGCATGGGGCATCGGTCCCTTCCCTATTGTCTATGTATAGTCAATAATACGGATGAAAAAGGGAAAAGTTTCACTTTTTGGGGATTATTTATGAAATTTTTCACAAAAATCTTTCGGGAGTTTTAAGAGACAGTTAAAATGGTTTATGCGACAGTACGAGCGGACTATACGACAGTAAGTCGGTCTAACGACAGTAAAACAGGGTTATCCGACAGTTAACCAAGTTTATACGACAATACGACCAGATTATCCGACAGTTAAACCAGGTTATACGACAGTAAACATGTTTATACGCCCACAACAAAAAGTGCCCCAGCCCACGGCTGAAGCACTTATTGAATCATATTCAAAAACTTCCTGGTTCGTTCCTCTTTAGGGTTGGTAAAGATTTCTTCTGGCTTATTACGCTCCACAACGACGCCGCCGTCCATGAAGATTACTTCGTCTGCCGCTTCACGGGCAAAACGCATTTCGTGGGTAACGACAATCATCGTCATCCCCTCTTGCGCAAGGTCCTTCATGACCCTTAACACCTCGCCGACTAGCTCAGGGTCGAGCGCTGATGTCGGCTCATCAAACAGCATTACCTCCGGCTCCATCGCCAATGCCCGGGCAATGCCGACCCGTTGCTGCTGACCGCCCGATAGCTGTGAAGGATAGTAGTCCATTTTATCACCGAGGCCAACTTTTTGAAGAAGGGCCGCCGCCTTCTCTCGCGCTTTTGATTTATCCATCCCCTTCACCACCACCGGCCCCTCCATAACATTTTCAAGAGCCGTTTTATGCGGGAAGAGATTATAGTTTTGAAACACCATTCCGGTCAAGCGGCGAAACAAGGCGATGCTTTTTTTCGGAACGTTTTTTGAAAAATCAAGACTGTGACCTTCAATGGAAATGATACCTTTTGTGGGAATCTCAAGCACGTTCAGGCAGCGAAGCATCGTCGTTTTCCCCGATCCGGACGGACCGATCACAACCACAACCTTCCCTTTTCCCACCTCAAGGTCTATTCCCTTTAATACCTCTAATTGATCGAATTGCTTGTGTAATCCTTTAATTGAAATCATTGGAATACTCCCTTTTTCATTCGGGTTTTTTCTAAAAAAGGTCATTAAAAATCGATTCGCTGATAGAATGGCTCGATTCGCCGATAGAACGGTGAAATTCGCTGATAGAACGGCCTAATTCGCCGATAGACATGTAAAATTCGCCGATAGGATCCTATCGAATGCTAAAAACAGTAAACGAAACCCTTTTTAAGTATGAAAATTTACCTATTTAAGTCCTTTTGTTATTGATTTTGTGAAAATTCCTTCATCTTTTGGCAAAACAATATTTCACACATACCGATCCAGCCGCTTTTCCATATATTGCTGGAGCACAGACAAGAAAAAGCAAATAACCCAATAAATGAGGGCTGCTTCGGTATAGACCAACAGAAACTCATAGTTCCGGGAGGCGATTTCCTGGGCGCGGCGGAACATTTCCGTTACAAGCACAAGTGATGCGAGTGAAGTATCCTTAACAAGACTAATAAATGAATTCGATAATGGCGGTACGGATACCCTCGCTGCCTGTGGCAAAATGATTCTTTTTAAAGCTTGCGCGTAGGTCATGCCAATAGAATAGCCTGCCTCCCACTGTCCTTTTGGGATCGAAAGAATCGCTGCGCGGATAATTTCCGATGCATATGCCCCAACGCTCAACGAAAAGCCGATGACAGCAGATATAAATGGATCAAGCGTAATCCCGACGTTCGGCAGCCCGTAAAAGATGATAAATAATTGCACTAACAGCGGCGTCCCGCGGATGGCGGACACATAAACTCCGGCAATCCCCCGCAATACTTTCCCCTGTGAAATTCGGGCAAGGGCTGTCAATACAGCTAAAATGATCCCGACAATAAACGAAATAATGGTTAAGGGAATGGTGTTCATAATTGCACCCTCCAGCATCGGCTGGAGGGAGGTTTTGGCGATATCCATTAACCGGGCCGTTCGTTCCGGGTCAGCGAAAATACTATTTAAGTACATCTACACCAAACCATTTCTCAGAAATTTTTTTGTAGGTGCCGTCATCGACCATGTCTTTTAAGGCCTTGTTCACGGCATCAACAAGCGTATCGCTTTTCTTACGGAACATAAAACCGCTTGATGACGCATCTTCACCTGTAGCCACAATTTTAATCGGTGCATCCGGCTTCTGCTTTGTATAATCCAAATAAGCGATTTTATCATTAATTGTTACATCGACGCGATTTTGTGCAAGCAGCTCTACTGCCTGCTGGAAGCCATCCACCCCCACAAGATTTGCGCCGTACTTTTTCGCCATATCGCCATAGTTGCTTGTCAATGATTGCGCGGAGTTTAATCCTTTGATATCTTCAAATGATTTAACCTTTGTATTGCTCTTGTTGGTAACTAGAACAGCAGCAGAAGTAATGTATGGATCTGAGAAATCGTATTTTTCCTGACGGTCAGGTCGGATTCCAACCTCGTTGGCAATCATGTCAAAACGCTTCGCGTCAAGGCCGGCAAACATGGCATCCCACTGGGTTTCCTTGAATTCTGCTTTTACCCCAATCCGTTTGGCAACCTCTTCAGAGAGTTCCACATCAAATCCCGTTAATTTCCCATTTGCATCATGGAAGGTGAACGGTGGGTATGTCCCTTCTGTTCCGATTAAAATTTTCCCGTCATCCTTAACCTTGGCTAATAAGTCGTTGGCCGTTTTCTCAGCCGTTTTATTGTCATTCTTTTTATTATTATCGGCCTTGTCATCCTTATTGCAGGCTGCCAATACAAGCATGAAACCTAACAGCAAGGCGAAAATAATGGATAGTTTTTTCATGATGGTTACCTCCTAAGTTTGAGTTATTCTTATCCCATAAAAGTGATGGGTTTATTTTGCCCTTTTATAAAAATTAAAAACCTATCAGAATGGTTCTGATAGGTTAAAATTTCTTATATAATGGCGTTCAGTTTGGAGAGAGGCTCCTGATATAGTCCAGTTATATACATGATTGTCCCCAGGGTGACGTCTTTATTATAATAGCTAACAGCAGAATAATGGCAATAGTTGAACAAAGAGCGAACGTTCGCAAAATCCCACAAAAAAAATGAGACTTATATCCCAAAATCTAAAGATAAAGGGTTTTACGCCTCCGTTTGATAAAACGGTATCTACCCCTTACCGCCTTTACAATTATTTAATTTTTATGAATATTTGGTAATTATTTTCAAAATAGACCATTTGTAGTATAAGTACTATCTTTTCATACTCTCTTTGAATTAGACATTAATACCGAAATTGAAAAGTACAGTCTAGTTCAATAGCCTTTTATTTTTACAATAAAGCTAAAAGTTCGACAGGAACAAACAAATACCATAGGGGTTTTATATAAATACTAAGTTTTTTGTTGGAAAATATTACTTGTCTCCCAACGAAATATATCGAAAAATACTTAGTAGTGGGATTTTTTTAGGAAGGAATTGGTTAAACATGATAAAAATTGGAATTATAGATGATAATTTTCAATTAACGGAAATACTTAATGAATACCTGTCAAAGCTAGTCGATATGAAGGTGGTCGGAATCGCCCATAATGGCATGGAGGGATTGGAGTTGATCAAACGAGAACATCCGGATGTGGTCGTTCTGGATTTAATCATGCCTCATACCGACGGATTTTCTTTACTCGAAAAGCTTTATGCCGATCATATTTCGACCAAAGTCTTAATGTTAACGGCCTTTGGAAAAGAGGATATCATTAAGAAAGCAAATGAGTTAGGGGTGTCCTATTTTCTGTTGAAGCCATTTGAGCTGTCGCAATTATCCGATACAATTCGAACGATTTGTTCAAATGAAAGTTATTCTATAAAAATCTCGAGAGAAACTAAGCCGTCAAACGAGAATAAGAGCGGCGAGAGCCTAGAAGTAAGAATCACCGATGTGCTCCGCTCGATGGGAATTCCAGCAAACCTAAAAGGGTATATTTTCTTACGGGAAGCCATCCAAATGGTGTTCCGCAATGTGGAATTATTAGGTGGAATTACAAAATTGATTTATCCGGCCATTGCCAAATTGTACAATACTACCCCAAGCCGTGTTGAAAGAGCCATCCGGCATTCGATTGAAGTGGGCTGGAACCGCGGCAGTATCGAGCATTTAAATCTGGTCTTCGGGAATACGGTAAGCCCATTAAAGGGAAAGCCGACGAATAGTGAATTTATCGCACTTATTGCTGATCATCTGCGGCTGCAGAAAGTGGGTTGATTTAAATGAGACTGCCATTTAAGCGGGCAGTCTCATTTTGGTGTTCTTACTTCCACCATTCATCAAACATACTGGCGGGAAGTCTCCGTTTATGTTCGGTCAAGATATAGCGCTGTTCGATTTTTTCCGCAACCTCCTCAGAAACCTGCTTGCCTTCGAGGTAATCGTCGAGTTCATCGTAGGTAATGCCTAACTCCGTTTCATCGGCCTGACCAGGCTTTTGATCGAGCAGATCGGCAGTGGGGATTTTTAAATAAAGGCGTTCGTCTGCACCAAGTTCTTTCAGAAGTGCCTTGCCCTGCCTTTTGGATAAGCCAGTCAGCGGCAGAACATCAGCCCCGCCGTCACCGTATTTTGTGTAAAAACCAGTGACCGCCTCGGCTGCATGGTCTGTCCCAATTACAAGCAGCCCTTCCATCCCGCCGACGGCATACTGGGCAATCATTCTTATTCTTGCTTTCACATTTCCTTTTTGATAGTCGCTTAGCGGCTGTGTTTGTGACGCTATGTTATATTCCTTTTGGACCTCATCGACCGCTCCTTTAATATTAAACACCATTTCCCGGTCAGCGCGGATAAAATCAAGCGCCCTCTTCGCGTCTTCCTCATCCTGCTGGACTCCATATGGCAGCCGGACTGCAATGAATAAGGCATCCGTCCCTTCGTTTCGCAGCTCTTCAACCGCTATCTGCGCCAGGCGTCCTGCCAGCGTGGAATCCTGCCCGCCGCTGATTCCAAGCACGTAGCCTTTTGCCTTCGTTTTTGTTAAATACATTTTTAAGAAATCGATTCTCTTCCGGACTTCTTCCTTCGGCTGTATGTTGGGAGAGACGTTTAACTCCTTCATAATTTGTGCCTGTATGCTCATTTATTTGAAACCTCCTGGAAAGTGCTATTATATTGTAATGTACCACAATCGCTGATTTTTCACTAAAAATTGAACGGAATTGGGGCAAAATAGAATTAGTTAAGCAAATGGAGGTTTTTATAAATGGAAGCTAAAACATGCAATGAGTCTCGAGTAGTCAGGACAAGTCGGGTGTTCCCGAACGATGTCAACAACCATAATACGTTGTTCGGCGGGAAGCTGATGAGCGATGCTGATATGCTCGCATCGATTTCGGCAACAAGACATTCACGAAGCGAATGTGTGACCGCTTCGACCGATTCTGTCGACTTCCTTCATCCGATTACACCGTTGGATTCGGTCTGCTTCGAATCGTTTGTCACTTGGACTGGTACGTCTTCAATGGAGGTTTTTGTGAAAATTATTGCCGAAAACCTGATTTCCGGCGATAGAAAAATTGCCGCCACTGCCTTTTTAACATTTGTGGCATTAGATGACGATGGCAAGCCAACTAAAGTCCCTGGTATCATCCCTGAGACAGAGGAAGAAAAAAAGTTATACGATACAGGGAAAGAAAGGGCCGAAAAACGAAAAGAACATCGAAGACACAGTAAAGAACTGGCCGGATACTTTACAACGCAAAAACCGTGGGAATAACCTGGAGTCTTTAATAGGTAAACAAATAGACTAGGTTCACCGCACACTGCTCGAACCTAGTCTATTTTCTGAAGGTCTCTTCTGCTAGGAGCATGAGGCGGCTTTTGGAACCAGCCGCGGTCCATCAAAAGTTCGACTCCCTTTGCAGAATAAATAAGAATTTCAGCGATATATTTTTGATAGTGGGCCACTAAATCAGATCTCAGCGATAACGATACCGCATGACCGAGCAGAGCGATATCAATGCCGTTTAAGGAATGAAATAGGGTAACAACCAACCGATCAGAAAATGGAGAGACGGTTGAATCCGTCACTTCAACATTGGTTGTAATAATGCCATACAGCTCTTCTTTCATTAAGATATCATTAAACGTTCTAATTTGTTGTTCTGAGATTTTTTTTCCTTCTTTAATAAAGCTATGAATTTCTTTATCCTTAACCACTTGAAGAAGTCCCATACAAAGCAATAACGAAAAATAATTTCGTTCAATATTAAAGAAAATCTCCATTATTTCAGCAACATTCAATGGCCTCTTTTTTCCAAAACCACTAATATAGGAAAGTTTGTCTTCATATTCCACCTTATCGGGATAAGGAACGTATGGCGGACGGTCGTAAATCCCCTTTGACAGCATTAACTCAGTGGCTTGCCTATAAAGTTCGGTTGATTTGTAGTTCATCGTGATAAAAAAATCCAAAACATCCTTCCTTGCAACATTAGCCGTCAAAAAACTCCCATTAATCATCAGTAGACGGGTTAAGGAATAAACGAAGCTGAGTCCGAACATATCATAAAATAAAGGCGGGGCCGCCAAATTCACATCTTTTTCTGAAAAACCATCAGGTATTGGAATGCTTTCTTTTTGAAAAATGTCAGTAATCTGTTGAAGGTGAGTTTCCGAATTCTGCAATGCCCTCTCAAGGATCGGCTTAATTTCCACATCCTGATTGTGATGCAGGAAATAGATGAGCAAACAGACCGTCATGTTTTCCTGTATGTACGTAGCCCATAATGCGGCAATTTCCGAACTTGACAATCTAATGCTGCGCTCAGACATACGTAAGCCTCCCTAAAAAGTACTCTAAGAATATATTCCCTGTAATTCATCCATTTTATACAAAGTGAAACATGGGGACCTTTCTTGTGCATCACTCAATATGATGCACCTTTAAAAAACACCATTATAAAGAACAAATCGCGAGGAAAAGAGACCTACTATACAGTAGGCCGTGGTCTATTTTCCCAATTCATAACTTCGTCTTCTTCATCAATTTCAATCTTGACATCGACTACGCCGTTTTCAGCCAGTATTTTTTCCGCTAAGCGGTCTCTAATATCATCCGCCTCAGCAACTGTAAGCTGCGGGTCGACTTCGATTTCCAATTCAACATGAAGGTCTTCCCCTTCCTTAATAACAGTAATTCCTTGAATATCCTTGACATCCGGGTCTGCGATAACAAGCGAACCAATTTTGTTCTCCATTTCTTCATCGGCTTGGCCAATTACCCCTGCAGCATTGTCTAAAAAGACCCTGCCGACCACAAAAAACATCATGGCTCCAATCAAAATAGAGGCCAATCCTTCGAGCCAATGGATGTTGGAAAAATGAGCAATAACTACAGCGAGAATGGCCAGTAAACCGCCCATGGTTGCTACAAGATCTTCCATAAACACCAGCTTCGTCGCTGGCTTGGCCCTGCCCAGATTCGCAAAGCTTTTAGCAAATACCCCTGGACCGCTAGCTTCCATGCCGATTTCATGAAGGACCTCTTTCATGGCTTTAAAAAGAACAAATGTCTCAAGGATAGTGGCAACCCCTAAAACAATGATATTGATGATAAAACCGCCGGATGCCGTGGGATGAACCATGTGGTGATAGCCTTCTTTAATGGTTTCAAACGCCATAATCCCGACAATCAACACCGCGCCAAGTAAAACTAGATTAACAAGCCGGCCAAATCCGTTTGGAAATTTTTCAGTCGGGGCTTTTTTACTTAAAGCCGAACCGATAAACACAAAAAACTGGTTTGCAGCATCCCCTAAACTATGCATGGTTTCCGCAAACATCGCTACATTTCCGGTAAACATATAAGCCACACCTTTGATAATGGCAATGACGGTATTCACAATCGCAGCCAGCATCGCTGATTTATTTCCACGCTTTAATAATTTAAATAGTTCTCCCATCCGAATCCTCTTTTCTCTTAAGATTGGCTAATCTTAATATTTTCTAAAAAGGTTTATTGAATGCGATAACAGAAAAATTTCCATAATGATGGTAATATAGGAGAAAAGGGTGGAGGGCAGAAAATGAATTTAGAAGAGATAATGCAGACTCTCGAGGAACTTGGTTCTGAACAAACGAAGAAGACATTTATCAATCATGGGGCACGCGGGCTTTTATTTGGAGTAAAAGTCGGCGATTTAAAAAAGCTCGTCAAACATGTGAAAAAGGATCAGGAATTGGCGCTTGCTTTATACGAAACCGGAAATAGTGATGCAATGTACCTGGCTGGTTTATCAGTTAAACCAAAATTAATGTCGAAGGAAACACTCCAGCTTTGGGTGCAGAAAGCTGATTGGTACATGCTTGCCGAATACACGGTTGCCGGAGTTGCTGCAGAAAGCCCGTTTCCACTTGAACTTGCCCGGGAATGGATGAAATCGGATGAGGAAATGATTGCAGTGGCTGGATGGAGTACATATTCGAACTATCTCTCGATAACTCCTGACGAATTGCTGGATCTTGGGGAGATTCGGAGCCTGCTGCATCAGGTTGAGTCTACAGTCCATCAGGAGAAAAACCGCGTCCGCTATGTGATGAATGGGTTTGTTATTAGTGTGGGTGCCTATGTGACTGAACTGAATGAAGAAGCCAAAAGTGTGGCAGAGAAAATTGGTAAAGTTCACGTTGATGTCGGCAGGACAGCTTGTAAGGTGCCATTAGCAACTGATTACATTAAAAAAATTGAAAATCTCAATAGAATTGGCGTAAAGAGGAAGACGTGCATTTGTTAATTTGAAAGGACCCCTTATGTATCAACATTGGGGTCCGTTTTTTATAATTCTTCGTTTTTCTGCATCTTTAAAAACAAAATGCTTCTGACCTAAATAATTCATAATAGTATAAATTCCAGTCCCTAATAAAACCGCTAAATCCTTTGCAAACTCCTTCGGAAACAAAGGCAATTTTTCTAAAAACCAATTAGCCAATTTCAATCCTAAAGAGTAAGAAACAAAATAACAAATACCAATCACAATAGCAAACCGGACAAGGCTGCCGCCAATCGCAGCCTCGTTTTTAAAAGTAAAATTTCTGTTTAATATAAAACTGATCCCTGCCCCTACGATATTGCCAAACAACGTGGACCACCAGTAGGACAAACGGAACCCGTTCAGCAGTACATACATGGCGGTTAAACCTACTATCGTATTGATGACTCCAACAATTAAAAAACGAATAAAGGAGTACTTCATTAATGAACCTCCGTATAATACTGTTCAATTGTTTCTAAAATGCCCTAGAATCGCCAACATTAAACCACGAAAACGCCCCCCCAAGTTTAATACAAGGGAGGCTGCTACTTCATTTTATAAATTTCTCAACACCATATTCAAACGGTTTGTCCGCTCACTCTTTTCTTCCTCGGATGCCAAATCAAATTTTTTCAATAAATGAAACACTTCATTCAAAATGTCCTGGGTGTGGTCTTTTTCGAAAAACTGCTCAAACAATGGATTCATTTCCTCCGGTAAAAAGGCCGACTGCGATTCATATTTCTTTTTCACATCATCGTGCGAATGATCTAATTTGCATTCACTCATAAGATTCCCTCCCATGTCTAATTAACATTAGAATACCATTTTTCTAGCAAAACAAAAAAGCCCCCGAGTTAAGGGCTTTTCGCAAATTAAGGTTTCTTGGTTTCGGTAACTTCCAAAACATCAAGGAGGAAGACAAATACCGGAATCCCGATAATTAACCCCCAAACTCCGAAGAAGTGCTCAGAGAAAATCAACACAATGAAGGTATAGAAAACCGGTAAATTCGTTTTCGAGCTCATTAAATTTGGGTTCAAAATATAGGCCTCGATGCCATGGATGATGGCGATGGCAATCCCGACATAAAGGACCTTCATCAGCCCACCGATACTATAGGCGATGATGGTTAGCGGAATCAAAGAAATAATTACCCCTGCAACCGGAATCAAGCCGAGCAGGAAAATCATGATGGACAAGCCGCCGAGCTGCGGGAAGTCCAGCAGCCAAAGAGAGATGGTTGTTAAAATACAGTTTACAACAGCAATAATTAATTGCGCTTCGATTACTTTACCAAACGTCCGGACAAACTTCTGCGCAAAGAATTCAATTTCAACATAAATCGAGGCAACCTTACTCGTCTTAAATTTCCCGGTAAATTCAATCAGCCTTGGTTTTTCTAACAGGAAAAATAAACTTAAAAGAAGCGCCAGCAAAACCTGCAGACTTATTTTACTGATATCCGTAAAATACTTGAATAGGTAAGTAACGCCCTGTTCTAGGTAGCTGGAAATTTTCACTTCATTCATTTGGCTGACGATATAATTCAGGACCACATTATCATGCTGGGAGGTATAAAATGCCGTCAGCTGCCTAATTAAGGCGGTGATTTCCCCCGCTATCATTGGCAGGTACATGACCAAACCATAGGTAAGCAAACCAACAATGGTGGCATACGAAATAACCACCAGCAGCTTTCTATTTAGCGGGATTTTGTCTTCAATGAATTGAACGAGCCGATCCATTAAAAACGCAAAAATGAAAGTCAGCAATATTAAATTAATAATTGACTTCATCGCGTATAAAGCCAATGCAATCACAATAAAAATTAAGATTCTCTTGAAGCCTCTGCTTTGGTAAAGTTTATTCATCATCAGTAATTATCGAACCCCATTTTGTTTACTATAACCTTCACAATTATTGTGAAATTTACAAATTTATTATATCAAATTTGTTCCTATTTTTCCGAATATAAAGTTGGATTAAATGTGAACACCGTCCGTATAGCTATTTAAAATTGAACCGGTATCAACGAACTGTCAATCGCTTTACTTTCAAACCCCTGCTGGGTTAAATAATCGAGCAGCCGTGGTAAATGGGCGAGCGTTTCTTTTTTCTCATGTAGCAGAATCACAAGCGGACCATTATAACTGGCCTTGGCTTTAATTTGCGAGATGACGTTGTCGACGTATCGTGCATCTTTATAATACCAATCCTTGCTGTCAATATTCCAATCCCACATGAAATAGCCGTTATCCTTCACCGCTTGTTTATATTCAGGAGTCATATAAGGTGAACTCCCGTATGGTGTTCTTGCCAGAAAAGAATCTACTCCTGTAATTTCCCTTAATGTATTTCGATTCTGGGTTAATTCCCCCAATACAGAATTGGCTGAAGCGTAGAACACTTCTTTCCGGTGCGAGACGCTATGCAGTCCCACCGCTTCCCCTGTCTGTACCATTAATTTTGCCGCATCCTGATATTTGCGGATGTTCCCATCAATCATAAAAAAGGTTGCTTTGTAGTGGTGCTGTTCTAAGAGTGCAATGATGTCACCCGATATGGCCGACGGCCCATCATCAAATGTTAAATAAATCGTTCTTTTTCCAGATGGCTGAGCAGGCGGCTGGGCTGCTGTCGGCTGTTGCGGATTCGTGTTGGGTTCTGTTGTAGTTTCAGGAGCAGGTGTATTAGCTGGTGGTTGGACTGAAGCCGGATTAGATGGTCGATTTTCCTGGTCCTTCCTTTTCTCTAGTTCATTTCTAGACGCCATGGCTTGTTCCGTGCGTTTTTTTATCATTTCTTTTTCCTGCTCGTGATCAAGGGCCCCTTTTCCCTTCATCGCAGCATTTGCCTTTTTTATAGACTCGTTGTTTTCCTGATTGGCAGATTCTCCTGCCGCGTTTGCCTGAAAATAGTTTACGGCAAACATTCCAATGGCCAGTAACCCAATCATAGTAAGAAGGAATACAGCCCCCCTCACCTGTCTTCTCCTCTTCAGTTTCCCCATTGTTCATCCCTCTTTGAAGGTATTTATTTTTCATCCACCATTATAGACGATTTCTTCTCTCGATTGTTACAAATCTATTAAAAATATTACAATTCTTTTAAAAGGCTGGCAGATTAATAGTTTTTTAGACAAGTACCAACAAAAATCTCCACTTCCCATTTTAACCCAAAAACACTGCAAACGGGTGGAAAATTACTCAGGAATTTCCAAAAAGTACAGGCAAATTCCATTTCCCTATGTCATACATATCATAGTGTGAGGATTTTCCAGTCCCAAGAGGAAATCCGCAAGTTTTCGTCATTTGGAGGTGATCTCGTGTCGGGTGGATTAAAAGCACTGCTTTACATTTTATCGTTTTTCATACCCATTATTGGAATTATATTAGGGATTATCTGGATGAATGACCAGGACATGGAGAAAAAGGCTATTGGGAAAACTTGTTTAATTATCGGCATCGTCTCAATTGTGTTAAGCTGCATCTGCTGGTTCGCGTTGTCGGCGTTGTCACTGTCTCCGGCGTTTATGACGGGGTATTAGGATAGAATGGATTCTAAAATAAAGAACCCAACTCCAGAAGGTTGGGTTCTTTTGATGAAGGAGATGTGTATGCTGCATGAGATACTGCATTTTCTCGGAGGGGCGATTTGCCACCAAATAGAGGAACGCTCACTCCATGCCTCTGGGAAGGCCTTGTCAGTCTGTGCCCGAGACACAGGGATTTACATTGGTATCTTTTCATCGCTTATCTACTTACATTTAGTGAAACGAAAAACCAGCATCACCATTTCGTCAATAAAAGTAAGCTTTTTTCTTCTTTTATTTATGCTTCCTTTAATAATTGACGGTGTAGGCTCATATGCGCACTTATTTGAAAGTACGAATGCACGGAGGCTAGTGACCGGGATATGCTTTGGATTAGTACTTCCGTACTTTCTTTATCCGTTACTTTCGGCAAAAGCGCTTGAACCATCCAGCCAGCCAATTATAAATCAACGGAAGGATGTACTTATTCCCCTGTTTCTAAGTGTTGGCCTTGGAAGTTTGGTCTATTGGGGAAGACTTCCATATTATTTGCTTGATGGCTACATCATTTTGATGATCGTCATATGGTTTAGCTTATGCTCCTCATTCCTATTCTCACGGCTTCGTGTAAAACCGCTAAAATGGGTAATATCTATATTGAGCAGTTTTGCGTTTCTTTCTATTCTTTCTCTATTGCATCAATTGGTCATTTAATTACTCGTCTGCATTTATGGCAGCAATCAATGCTTTGATTTGTTTTAATTTCTGAGGACTCAATTGGTCCTCAGACAATTCGATTTCGACCTTTAACACACTCTTAACTGATTTTTTTCTATTATTCGATATGATACTATCTTCTTTATTTTTCACTAAGTGTTCAACATCAACCTCTAAAGCTTTTGAAATTTTTTCTAGTATTTCTAAACTAGGGTTTGTTTGAATATCACGTTCGATTAAGCTTAAATAGGACTTCGAAATACCTGTTAGTTGACCAAGCTTTGTGATTGAGTACCCTTTTTCTTTCCGGAGCCTCTGAAGTTTTTTTCCATCCATCGTACCTCTCCCTTTTGTTAACACCTTCCAATACAAAAATATCTTATACTATCTATCGTACTCTTAACCTCCAAATCCCTTAGTAATCAATGTAATAACTAAAGGACCTAATATTACTATAAAAAGTGAAGGAAAAATGAAAAATACCATTGGGAACAGCATTTTTACGGGAGCCTTCATCGCCTGCTCACGAGCCGCCTCACGCCGCTGCTCACGAACCCTTATTGTTAAATTCCCTAACACCTTAGCCATCCCGATTCCAAGCTGATCGGCTTGAATAAGCGAAGTAATCAAACTTTGAAAGGAGTGTGAAGGAACTCGCCTCCTAAGCTCATAAAATGATTCCCTTCTTGATTTGCCTAGTTTCATATCCTCGAGCGTAAGCAGGAATTCATCTGCTAATGGACCTTTGATATTAAGTGAAACCTCTTTTAATGCCAAATCAAGCCCCATCCCTGCTTCAAGCAGCAGATTAACAGTATCAAAGAAATCCGGCATTGCTTTGTTAATCGCCTTGATTCTTGCTGTTTTCTTTTTTCCAAGATAAAAAATGGGCAGTCGGAACCCCAATAATGCCACGACAGCGACCATGACCCAGGCTAACGTTTTATTCTCAGCTATCGGCATAAAAAACATGAAAACAACAAGCCCCATTACAGCACTAAGGAGTATCTGGAATAGCCTGAAATCGATAGGTGACTTAAATGGATATCCCGCATCTCTTAGTAAGGAATTAAGCCTTCTTCTTTCCTCTTTTGAAACCTTTTTGTTCAAAACATCGGTTCCTTTTTCCCAATATTGACTAAAGAAATGTTTAACATCCTTCTCTTGTTTTTCCGGGATTCGCTCATCACTTTTTATTGCCACGCTGCCAAAATACGTATTAACACGCTCATTAAAGGCAATTTTCCTTTTATAGATCGTTAATAATATGGCAGCAAACAAAGTCGTAACAAACCCGGTTACTAAAAAAATTAACAACAAATCTCCCATCTTTATTACACCTCAATTTGGATGATTTTCCTGATAAAAACCCAGCCAATGATATTTCCGGCTGCCCCAACAAATATCATCATCCAGCCTAGTGGGTGCTGCAGCATCGGCGCAAAATATTCCCAGTTTACCAAAGATAAATAGGCAGCAAGTGCTACTGGGAGAAGAGTAATAATCCACGATGACATCCTTCCCTGTGCTGTCAACGTCCGGAGCTCCTCTAAAATCCTGACCCTGCCCCTAATCGTTTCTTCCATGGTTTCCAGAAGTTCGGCCAAATTCCCCCCGCTTCTCCTTTGTGCGAGGATTGCCCTAACAACAACCTCTAATTCATTATTCGGCAGACGCTCCACCATTTCTTCGAAAATATCCTCCATCGGCATGCCTAGGCCTGCCTGGCGGAATGCACGGTCAAATTCCGGACCAAGCGGATCTGGGACTTCCTTGCCGACTAGCTGCATGGCCTGCATGAAGCTAAAGCCTGCCCTCATAGAGTTTGCCATCATCCCTAATACCTCAATTAACTGATAATTAATTTGTGCTAACCGTTTCTTTCTTTTTTGCTTCATGAAAGTTTTAGGGACGATAAAACCAATAACAAAAGCCGCTATCCACAGGTACCAGGGAAGCCCTAGGAGAAGCGTCAAGAGGACGAGTCCAGCTGCAGTAATAAGCCTAAACGCCAAAAACTCTTCCGGTTTAAAGCTGCTTCCAGCTTCATTCAATAATTTTATTGTATTGCTACTAAACTCCATATTTTTGAAAATATCCGCAATCCTGGAAAAAAATCGCTTAATAATCGAAGGCTGTTTCTCTTCTTCGCTTTCCTCAGTTGTCTGTGATGATTGCAAAAAGGTTTTCATGCGGTTATCGAGCCTTTTTCTCGCAGTAAAGCTTCTTAAAAACAAATAAAATCCAATGGTTACGCCAATACAGATTAGAATCAGTTGGAGCGCTGTATCCATTTCTACCAACCTCCATAAAACCATGTTGCTGGTAAAGAATAGCCATTCATCTCAAGCTGTTCGGTAAACCTCGGGCGGATGCCGGTGCTGACAAAATTGCCGATAATCTTGCCATCTTCGGTATAGCCTTGTTCCTTAAAAACAAATAGATCCTGAAGAACAATGGTATCCCCTTCCAAGTTTAAAACTTCGGTAATATGAGTGATTTTTCTTGTTCCATCCTTCATTCTGGCTTGATGAACAATTAAATCAATCGCATTCGCAATTTGTTCCCGGATAGCCTTTACCGGCAGTTCATAGCCTGCCATTAACACCATCGTTTCAATCCGGGATAGGATATCGCGCGGTGAGTTGGCGTGACCTGTACTTAGTCCCCCGTCATGGCCTGTGTTCATCGCCTGTAGCATATCCAGCGCTTCGGCACCGCGAACCTCACCGACGACAATACGATCTGGCCGCATCCTTAGGGCGTTTCTTACCAAATCCCTGATGGTGATTTCACCTTTTCCTTCGATATTCGGCGGCCTTGATTCCAATCCCACAATATGCTCCTGATTAAGCTTCAGTTCAGCCGCATCCTCGATGGTGACAATCCGCTCTTTATTCGGAATGAAGGAGGATAACACATTTAATGTCGAGGTTTTCCCTGAACCAGTACCACCGCTAATAAAGACATTAAGTCTTGATTTCACGCAGATTTCAAGAAACTCCGCCATCGTTTGATCAAGAGTTCCAAATCCTATCAAATCCTTTATCGTAAAGGGAGTTTCTGAGAACTTACGAATCGTTAAACTTGGGCCCTTTAATGCTAGTGGAGGAATGATTGCATTAACACGAGAACCATCGGGCAGGCGGGCATCTACCATAGGGGAGCTTTCATCGATACGGCGTCCAATCGGTGAGACAATTCTTTCAATAACCCGCATCACATGCTGATTATCCACAAAATGAATATGGCTCTTGGAAATTTTCCCTTCCTGCTCGTAATAAACCTCATCAAAATGATTAACCATTACCTCCGAAATTAACGGATTTTGCAAAAGTGAAGTAATGGGACCATAGGCAAGAAGCTCATTTGTTACATAATCAATGATTTCCTGTTTTTCTTCAAAGGTAAGCCGGGTGCCTTCCTGTTCAAAGAACGCATCTGCCAATTCCACGATTTTACGTTTTTCCTTTTCCTTATCTTGCCCTGGGTATTTTTTTAACTCCTCCAGAAGATAATTATGGAGGCTGGTTTCAATTTCCCAGAATTCCTGCGACTTTCTTGCTTCAGTTAAAACGGGAGCATCCTTTTTCGGGGCACTCCCCTGGACCTCTTCTAAATACCGTTTAAATAATGACATTTACTTCACCGCCTCACTTTCCAAGTTGATACCATTTTTTCTCTTTCTTTTTCCCGCTAACCTCCACTGTTTTTTGAAAATTAGAGTTTTCAGCCATTTGCCAAACTGCCTTACCAAGATGACTGCGAGAATTCGATAACATGAATGGCTGCCCCGCCTTTATGGAGGAGACAGCGACATTAACCTGCTCTGGAAGAGTTTGATAAACCTTGGATTCTAAAATTTCTTCAATTCGATTAAGTTCAAGTCCCTGACCCTTAACATAACGATTCAAGACCAGTTTTACTTTATCCTTGAGCTGAATAGCTTCCAAGGTTTCCAGGTAAAGCTTCGTTAACCTTAAAACAGATAAATCGTTTCCTGTCATCAGCAAAATTTCATCCGCCATATTAAGGCTTCGCAAATGAATATCAGATAGATAGGCAGGCAAATCAATTAGGATAATATCAAATAGTTCCCTTGCCTCCTCGATTGCCGCTTTCATATGTAATTCTGTAATCCCTTCAAAAAATTCAGGGCGTGTTGGTGCGGCAAGAACTGAGATGTCCCCATCCACAACGGTCATGTATTGACGTAAGGAATAATGGTCTTGCCCATACCCTTCCTTGACCCATTCGTAAATGGTTCGCTTAGGCTTCACATTATAGAAGATAGAGATTTCACCAAATTGGAGGTTGCCATCAATCACAGCTACCTTTTTTCCCATTCTGGCATAAGCAACTGCCAGATTTACGGTTAGAACCGTTCTGCCAATGCCTCCCTTAGGACCAGAAACCGCAATGACTCTCCCGATGTCCTTTCTGAGACTGGCAACACTAGGCTCCATTTTTGCCCGATGCTGCATAAATTTCTTGGCATGGGCAACTGTTTCAGCAAGGTCCTCGATTCTGTAGTTTGTTCGAAGTGTATCTGAAGCACCCACTTGCATCGCCTTTTTCAGGTTTTCCATTTCCTCAGGTACCATAAGAATGATGTAAACCTGGGGGTATAGTACCGAAATCTCTTGAGATAGTTCATAGACATCATATTGTGATTGGACATTAATAAATAAGACCGTTATTTGACTTTCTAATGCTTGTCGTAATTTTTCAATCTGATTAACGAAGATCAGAGTGTATTCCTGTTTTTCTAAAAATGTACTGACGCCTTCCGGAAAAGTGTAAGAGTCTGAAAAATAAACCCAATTTATGTTCATTTCTTACCAGAATCCCCCTCTTTAATGACTTCCCTTGTCTGCTTAAAGCCAGCTTTTCCTGTTTCTGAATCTTTTGTATTGCGAAGCATTAAATAGAAACCATCCTTATCCTTCGATGCTAGACTAAGCATGACCCCTTCCTCCGGCTTCACTTCCAAAGTAACCGTTTCATAGTTAAGGGCAGCTTCCTTGTTATCCGCTGATTTACCGGACGTAAGGACTTTCACATTTTCAAGGACAAGCACCGCTGATCTGTACTCTTTGCCCGTAGCATCGTCCTTCATAGATTCATAGGCAATCACATCGACCATCGAATTTGGTGCAATATAACCTGAAACGCCTTCTTCCTTTTCAGCTCTTATTGAAATGGCCCTTTTCCCTTCACTAACATCAACCATCGGGTTAACAGACTCCCGCGCCAGCGCCTTTTCTTTTTCTGCTTGCTTCTCTTTTTCAACCTCTGCATCTGTCTTTTTTCCTGTCCCATCCTTCAGTTTCTCACTGACTGTGGCACTTGCTGGAGTAGAGCCGTTTCCTTTTGCGAATACTGTAAAATAAACAACACCTGCGACAGCTATTCCGAAGATTAATGATATGATCCAGATTTTTTTTGTGTTCATTGTGAGCCTCCCTATTTCCCTTATGACCTGAACTTTAATAAAATAATTACCCACTCTTTTTCTATCTTTAAAGCTATAAGGAGATTAATAAATTCGCAAAAGTCCGACTTTTGCAATCTCTCACTGCCTGGTTTTTTCAATTTTAACTTGATTACTCAACTCTCATTACCGTTTTATCCTTAAGTTCAACTTCCCCAATTACACTACTGATTATTGGTGTAAGAAATGTAATTGGGTAGGTAATAGCAATAGTTACATCGTTTGAAGTTGGTGATCCTTTAGTTACTTTCACATTTCCTGTAGTTAAACTAATTCCTACAGCATTTTCAACAGCAACTTGTTCGATATTTGCACTGCCAATACTTGCAGCACGAGCTGCTTCTCTACCAGCGTGATCAATCGTAAGATAGGCATGGAGGATCCGTCCAAAGTCAACAATTCCAAATAAAAGTAACAGTAATACCGGTAAGACTAAGGCAAATTCAACTAGTGATTGGCCTTTTTCCGACTTCATTAAAATCCACCCCAAACCAGTGTGCAAAGTGTACCAAGGGCAATTGCAACTCCATAAGGAAATGAAATTCTCCCCTTTTTATCTTGAGATATAATAATCTCCCCAAGATTACTTCTTAAAAATACTAAATTAAAAAGAGTAGACTTAAGCAGGGGTATAAAGCCTTTATTTTTTATGATTAATAAAAGACCAATTACTCCACCAATCAGTGCAGTATAAATAAACGAATAAAATACAAATTCGGTGCCCATTAAGGCCCCAATTGCTGCCATTAACTTTACATCCCCTGCACCCATTCCACCTAAAATAAATGGGATTAATAGTAAGCTTAAGCCTACTAGGAATCCTTTGCCGCTAAATAAAAGTCCATTAAAGCCAGATATAATTATGGAATATACAAATCCAAAGATAATTGTTGGTACAGTAACTATATTTAATATTTTCCTTGATTTTAAATCAGTTATGAGACAAATTATTAGAACAATTCCCAAAACTATTATTTGCATGTTTTTACCTTCCTCCCTATAAGAAAGCCCTGCCTCTTTTTAGATGAGCAGGGCTAGAGATAACAGTTCTTATTTTAGCTATTAAATTGCACCAACAAGTTTATCTTTAATGTTTGTAAATACATCAGAAATACCAGTGCTCAATAATGCCACTGCTGCAACAACAACAGCAGCCACCAATCCAATAATCAAACCATACTCTGACAAAGTCTGTCCTTCTTCTTCTTTCCACAACTTTGTAATAATGTTCATTCTGTTCTCCTCCTATTATTCTTTTTAGAATTCTTTTGTTCTATATTTAGAACCTGAATTAAATATATAATGAACCTAGGGTTTTGAAAACTATCATTTTTGTTCGTTTTAGCGTAATATTAAGTATTTTTCATCAATTCCCTTAATAATTCTAGGTATTTCTCACTATTTCGTTCTTTAAATAAAACGTTTTGTTCATTATAATAAATATATAAAATGAAAGGAGCACGTCTATGGAAAAGAATATTGTTCACATCCCCTACGTGATACATTTAGCAGACTCAATTATGAAAAGAGTCATTGGGTTAATGTTTCGAAAGAAACCTATTGTAAATGAGGGACTTTGGATTATTCCTTGTAATGCGGTGCATATGTTTTTTGTGAGATTTCCCATTGATATCGTTTTTATTAACAAACAAAATGAAGTTGTAAAAGTTTATCATAGTTTGAAGCCCTGGAAAATGACGAAACCAGTAAAAACTGCCTACTCCACATTAGAACTTCCGGATGGATCGATTAAAAAGTTAGGAATTGAGATAGGTTGTATTGTTAAATTCTAATGAACATAAACTATAAAAAAATTTTTAACTAAATAATTCGTTTTAAAGAACGACAAAAAGTGAGGTAAAGGATGTTTACTAAATTAAAAAATATTATCAGAGAAGAATCTGGTCAGTCCCTTGTTCTAATTGCCGTATCACTTGTAGCGTTACTTGGTTTTACATCCTTAGTTACTGATGTTGGATATATGTATTTTCAAAAGAGTAATCTACAAAAAGCCGCTGATTCTGCTGCTTTAGCCGGAGCACAGGATCTGCCGAATGCAAGTACTGCTAAAAACACAGCAGAAAACTATGCAAATGCAAATGGAGTCAAAAAGTCAGAGATTACTTCTATTAATCCTTCTTATCAAAGCGACCCAACAAAGATAGAAGTTAAATTAAAAAGGAATGTTTCATTTAATTTTGCCCGAGTTTTGGGATTTACTGACACAGATATATCAGCGCGTGCTGTAGCTCAAAACAGCCAATGGGACGGGGAAGCACTACCTTTTATAAACCTGGATAACAAATATGGAGCAGAAGGGACAATACTTGAAGGCTGGAATAAAGTAGATCCTGGTGATAAGGAAAGAATTCATAATAATGATTTGGTGATTTCAGATGATAATACTAGTATCAAAGTAAAGTATGCCGATGGTTCTCTTATGTTTAAAAAAGGTAAAGATAACAGTATAAATGCTGCATTGGATAATATTTTAAAAGTGGGAAGGACTGTTTACTTGTTTAGTTTATCTAACGAAGTAATTGATTCTGGAGATTACAATAAAAAAGGTCCTAAAGAATTAAAAGAAGGAGATCTAATTCCACTTGAAGATACTGTTCTTTTAGAATGTCAAATCATTGAAGTTGAAGGGAAAATTGTTACTTTAAAATTTATGAAAGTTTACGATATATCTACTGGCGTTTTCCCGCAAGGTGATTCTTCAAAATTAGTTGAGTAAAAATGTACTATTCACCAAAATAGCTAGAACATCATTAACCACGTGAATTAAATTGCTGTCATACAACCCTTGCTTCATAAAATTAATCTGCCTGCTGTGAATAATACTTATTTTAAGCAAATGATGCTTCATGATACCTTACAATATTTACAAAAATTAGGTGAAGTGAATGATGGATTTGTAACTCAATCCTTTAAAAAGAATCTCTCAAGCTTGTTAGTGATATCAGTGTGAAAGAACTTAAGAAACACGATATTACCTTTCCGTTCTCTGTTGAAGATAATTTAGTTCATATGAATAATCGCATGCATACGTAAATAAAAAAACGAGGTTCCGCTCAGTGGGCCTCGTTTTTTCATTTAAAGAATTTCTGCCTGCCAAGCCAAGCGATAGCCATTTTGGATTTCCTTTTGGAGTTTTGCATGCTCTTTGTAAGACCCGTGCTACTGTCTACAACTTTAACTGTACATTGCCCGCATGTTCCTTTCCGGCATTTAAAATTAATGGACTGGCCTTGATTCAGTGCCGCATCAAGAAACTTCCCTTTTACCGGAGAAATCGTAAATTTCATTGTCTCTTGGAACACGATAATTTCTTTAAACAGCAGGTACAGGCTTTTCAGGTGGTACTGCCACAGCAACTGCATGCTGCACGATGGCCTACCGTAAAAACACGACTTCTCACCGTTATCCTCAATCGCTTCCAGCTTACAGATCGCGGAAGGACGTTTTATCCGCAACACTACCGTCTCGTATAATCGGAATTTCTGACCCCAGATAAGCGGTATTGAAATCCTCTGAGACAGCCAAGTCAAAATTATTTCTTCCAGTATTGGCCAATACACCTTTTTTGCCTTATAAAACAAGTGATTGGAAAACATCGTCTACCCCTTATAAATTTCCTATCTGTCATTATGAACGTGGAAGATTTTTTTTAACCCAAAAGCGAATAACAATTCCCGCTTTATCCAAAATAATGAGTGGCTGTGTCCAATTTTTTTGAGGAGGAGATTCGATTGATGATACAGAATCAGCAGGGGCAAATGCACCAGAATATGCATACAGGGGCTGTGCCGCAGCAACTGAACCATGGCGGCCATGAAATGTTTGATGTTCATGAAGTTTTGAATGGCTCGATTGGGACTTTAAATCAATATTTGATGCTGCGTCCGCATGTGAAGGACCCCGAGCTTCTTGATATTTTAGACCGTCAATATCAATTCATTCAGGATGAATATAATATAACATTGCAGTGCTTCCAATCCGGGCAGGACCCGTCAAAGCCAACGCAAAGCTATAAAATGAAGCAGGGGAATGACTTTGTATATGGGTTAACTCCGACTCAGCCGAAGAAGCCAATGCAGAACATGACGGAAATCTCCGATGAGTTTATTTCAGGCTGCATGCTGGCGGCTTGTAAATCCGGCGCTTCCCATAAGACGACAGCCGCATGTGAAACGACCAATCCGGTTGTCCGCCGCGTGCTTGCGGATTCTGTGCCTAACTGCATTGAAATGGCTTACGAGCTGTCTATTTACCAAAATAAAAATCATTATTACCAGGTGCCGCAGCTTGCCCAGCAGGATATGACGCAAATTGTTAACTCCTTTGCTCCTGCACAAGGCATGCCGCAAACGCAAAACATGAATATGAACATGAATGCTAATATGAATATGGGCATGAACAACAATATGAATTTTAAACACTAAACATAATAACTGGAGCTGTCTTAAAGGGTCAGACCCCAATAAGACAGCCTCCAGCTCGTTTATTTCTCTCCTAAATACTCAATGGCCAGTGCCATAAAATAACGTATGGATTCGATGAACTTGTCAATTTCCACATATTCATCCGGCTGATGTGCAAGTTTTGGGTGCCCCGGGCCAAAGATGAACGTCGGAATCTGCAAATGAGGCTGATAAACAGAAGCATCAGTATAATAATTGACACCGGTTGGATTCAAGTCCAAGTTCAACTCTTTCTTACCAGTTCGGACTGCCATTTGGACAAATTCGTTGGATTCCTTTGTACTAACCGATTCCATTCGATTAATTATTTTGATTTGATATGTTGCCTTTGTTTTTTTAGCGATTACCTTCAGCATCTCCTCAATATCCTTTAAAATCCGGTCGACATCCTGTCCCTGAACTGTCCGAATATCCAGCGTCACACTGCATTGGTCCGGCACGACATTTGTTTTGACGCCGCCTTCGATGGTGCCGATATTTAAAGTTGGGTGCCCCAAGATTGGATGCGGTGTATAGGAAAACTCATACTTAAGAAGCCCATTGATGAAATCGTTCATGGCCAAAATGGCGTTAACACCTTGATCCGGCATGGAGCCGTGGGCGGTTTTTCCATTCGTAGTAATCTCCAGCCACAAGCACCCTTTATGAGCGGTATAGATTTCGTTTTCGCTTGGCTCCGAGATGACCATGGCTGTAGCCTTGTCAATCTGTCCCTTTTGGACAACCGTCTTGGCACCATAGCCGTCCACCTCTTCTCCGGCAGTTCCGACAAACTGCAGCTTACCCTTTAGTTTCACACCGGCGCGGGATAAATAATCCATCGCCAGAATCATCGCGGCAACTCCAGCTTTCATGTCAGTAGTGCCGCGGCCATACATTTTGTTGCCGACGATTTCCCCGGAAAAAGGATCATGCTGCCACTCTACTTTACCAAGAGGAACAGTGTCAAAATGACCGCTGTAAACTAAATACTTCTCGTCTGTTTTTGTATCCGGATACGAAACAAACAAGTTGGCCCGGTTATTGCCTAGGTCATCCAGTTCCACTTGAAGCTTGGATGATGCTAAAAACGCTTGAATGGCTTCCGCTACTCTTTTTTCATTCCCATCTGGATTCACGCTGTTTACTTGGATAAGAGATTGCAAAAATTGAACCGATTCTTCTACATCTACCATCTCATAAATCGAATGCAGCTTCTGCATTTGTTTCCCCACCTTGATATTTTTATTTTGTTGAACGTTCACTAAGCCAGTCATCCAAAACTCCGGCAAATTTACCGGACATCGCTAAGTTCACATGGCCGCCTTCTATACGTAAAAAAGTTTTATCTTCACTTGAAACCAAATCCATGATTGGCTTACTTTGCTCTTCTGGAATCAGGTTGTCGCTTTTCATGCTGACGGCCAATAGATTTGCCTTAATATTTTTTAAATCTGCTTTTTTGCCGTGAATGGTAAACTCACATTTAACCAGCTTATTTCCTTTAAACAAGTCTTCGTTTAACTGCTTGAACGCTCCACCGGTTAACGGGACGTGCCCCTTTGTCCATGTGTTCATCCGATGCCATTTTTCCGTAAACCTTTGATCATGGGCCCGTGATAATAGGAGCGTGTAGGGGGTATTGTAGACCGGTGAAGTGATCGACCTGAACATGGCCTCAACATAAACAGGCGGTACTAATCCATACACTTCAATAAAGCGGTCGAGATCCATGTTCCCCTCAAGCATCGCTTCCGCCCAGTTTTCCGGAACGGAGGCCGTTACACTAAAATCAATCGGAACTGCAGCAGTCACTAAATTTTTGATTGGCTCCTCTGCTATGGAAGCATACATTGCAGCAAGTGTTCCACCCAGACAATAACCGACCACCGATATTTCCTCCGCACCGGAATGCCTTAATGCCCGCTGAACCGCTTTTTTGATATAGCTAGCTACATAATCTTCAATTGAAATATTTTTATCCTCATAGCCGGCGATGCCCCAGTCTAATAAATAGACATCATACCCTCTGTTTACCAACCCTTCGAGAACACTTGAGCCTGGAGCAAAGTCAAGAATGGTTGGCTGATTAAACAGTGAATACACAATGAAAATCGGGACATCATATTTTTTTGTTTGTGCCGGATAGTGCCATAAGGTGGCTTTATTTTTTTTCCAAACTAATTGTCTGGACGTATGACCGAATTGAAAGTCACCACTGTTAAGGGTTTTGAAAAATCTTTCCCATCGCTTCTGTTCTTTTTCAAGAAGAGATGCCTCTTTGTTTACTGTGTTTGTTGGCACGATTTGTCCTCCTTGCTCTAATTAGCGGGAACGAAGCAGCTCCTGAAGGCTTCGTCCGGTTTATTTTAAATGTTGTTTTTACATTCTTTGGGCCGGGTTGGGGCTTAGCGCGGCTCTTTTTTTACCGATCCTTCATGTTTTGGACCGATACGGGTAAAATAGCGCCTCTAATTTTACCGTTCCCTCAAGTTTTCAAATCGTACAGGTAAAATTCCGAACCCTAACTAGCTAACCGACTTCTCATCTTTCACTAAAGCCAGCGGATTTATCTGCTTCTCTTTCAAAATAATCGCACACACGGCCGCCAATGCTGCTGTCAACGCAAAGAAAATGAAGACGCCGCTAAAATCTTGGGAACCATTTGCGCCAACCTTTACTAAATATCCGGCAACAAGCGGTGACACAAACGATCCCAATTGACCGATACCATTTGCTAATCCAGTTGCACTACCTACGATTTCCTTCGGATAGCGCTTTGGCAGATAAGCATAGATGGAACCGAAATTTAAGTTAACAAAGAAACCAGTAAGTAAAAGGAGCGTCAGTAACATGCCGGTATTTCCTTTTTCAACAGCACCAAGCATCCATAGGACAGGTATACAGCCGATATAGGCAATCAAGGCAACAGGTTTCATGCGATGAAGAACCTTATCCATCAGCCAGCCGCCAAGCATCATCGCAAAGAATGCCACGATGTAAGGAGCAGATGCGAAAAAGCCCATTTCTTTAATATTTAATCCGTGTTGGGTGACTAAGAAAGAAGTAAGCCAAGTGGATGAACCCCAATAGACAGCCAGCTGGCAAAATAAGCACAAAGTATACACATAAAAATTGCTATCCTTTAAGAAAACTCCGTATTGCTTTCTTTTCTCTTCTTTTGTAAGAGTGGCAGAAACCGCTCCATCTTCAATATCTTCGTCCTTGCTCAGTCTTCCCTTTGCGATCAACTCTTTTGGAGAATCCGCTACAAAACGCCATAATAAAAAGATTCCAAGTGCACCCGGGATGGCAAGAACGTAGAATACAGGGCGCCATGCACCTGCAAAAAAGTAAACAGAAATGCTGGTAACGATGACCGGAACAATCGCCGGCGCAACAGCCCAAGAGGTGGCAAAAAACGAAACGGCCCGTCCTCTTTCCTTGAATGGGAACCAGTTATTGATGGCACGGATAGCCGGTGCAAAATGATGGCCTTCTCCTAGACCTAAACCGATTCGGAGAGCTATAAACTGTGCGAAGTTTTTCACCATACCGGTTACGGCTGTAACGGCGGTGAATACGGTAATCGCAATATACATAACTTTTTTCGCGCCAATTTTATCGGCAAGAAATCCGGCGCTGATTTGCGCGGCTGCGTAGGCAAAGAAAAACACGGAGGCAAGCTGTCCAACCTCAACCGGCGTCAGATTTAAATCCTTCTGGATAAACGGAAGGAAGGTAAGAACGGCCATCCGGTCAAAATAATTAATAATGTAGACTAACCAAAGAATGACAAGAACGACATAACGATATTTCCAAGCTTTTTTTGCCACAGTGGACATTGGAATCAAATCCTTTCGAATGTAAAATTAGCTTTGCAGATTCTTCAATGCGTTCTTTAAAACTTTCCCCCCAGGGTTGCGGGGCAGCTCGGAAACAAATTCTATTAGTTTCGGAACCTTGTAATTTGCTAATCTTTCCGCCACAAAATCTTTGATTTCCTGCGGGTCGATGACTTCCTGATTTTTTGGTACAATCACTGCTTTGACAACTTCCCCAAAAATAGCATCAGGAACGCCTAAAACGGCCGCTTCATGCACCTTTGGGTGATTATAAAGGACATTCTCAACCTCAATGGAAAAGATTTTTTCACCACCGCGGTTAATCAGGTCTTTTTTCCGGTCAACTATATAAACAAAGCCGTCCTCATCCATTTTGGCTAGGTCGCCGGAACGCCAAAATCCATCAACAAAAGAGGTTTGATTTGCTGCTTCATTATCCCAATAGCCCTCTACTACCATTGGCCCCTTAATTAATAGTTCTCCGACTTCTCCCGGCGGGCATAGCTCATCGTTATCATTTACGACCTTTAACTCGCCAACCGGCACGGGCATGCCGACCGATTGAAATTTCGCATCGCTATATGACCGTGGCATAAGCGTTGCGGGTGATGAAGTCTCCGTAGCCCCATATGCATTTTGTAAATAGGCGTTTGGAAAATATTTTTTCAATTTATAAATGGTTTCTGTCGACATCGGGGCGCCGCCGTACGCGATACAGTTAACATTTGTGTAGCTGTATAATGAGAATTCCTGATGGGCCATCATCATGACATAGATGGTTGGAACATTGAACAAAAATGTTACCCGCTCTTCGACTGTCAATCGGATGAATTCCTCCGTCTTAAATCTCCTTATGATCACGGATGTGCCGCCCACTCGTACCATATGAAAAAGCTGGCCAATCAATCCGGTCACATGAAAGAGCGGAACCGCAATCAGCGTCTTCGCCTTGTGCGTTGTTTTAAATACTGTTTCATAATTGATGGAACTGTGTATGGCCCCTATATGGCTGCCCACCGCTCCCTTTGGCAATCCGGTAGTTCCAGATGTATACATAATAAATAGTGGGTCATCCTCTGAAACAGGAAACTCAGTAACCGAAGCAGGCTGCTCGAGAATTTCAAAAGGTAAATAGTCTTTCCGTTTAGGCGTTTTATTTCCGATTAAAAAGAAATTTTGGATTGAATCGATTGAACTGCTGTCTCTCATGCTTTCGACTGTTTCTAAAAATTCATCATCGACAAACAAAATCTTGCTGCCTGATTGCTGCAGCATATAAGAAAGCTCGTTTTCCTTTAAACGAGTATTTAACGGTACAAAAATGGCCCCCAATTTGGCACAGGCAAACACCAGCAAACTAAATTCGATGCTGTTCCCCAGTAACAGGGCAACTCTGTCCCCTTTTTTTACACATAAGGAACTTTGTAAATTACCGGCAATTTCTAGCACTTTATCGTGCGTTTCTTTGTAGGTTAATCGTACTCCGTTCATGACCAGCGCTTCGTGTTCAGGGTACTTCCGGGCTGCTTCCTCCAACATTGCAAAAAGATTCCGGGGCCGGTTCTCAAATACTTTTAGTTCTCGGTTAAAATGGGTTTCTTTTACGATCTTCATGTAGTAAACCTCCTTTAACGTGCCGTCCAACCGCCGTCGACGTGGAGCACTTGGCCTGTCACATATTTTGATGTATCAGATGCCAAGAACACGACTGGACCAACGAGGTCTGATATTTCCCCAAATCTTTTGATCATTGTAGAGTTGACGATTTTTTCGACCCGCTCAGGATCGGAAAGCCAATCCTGCGTCATCGGCGTCATAATATAGCCAGGTCCAATCGCATTGACAGTAATATTATTTGGTGCCAATTCCTCAGCCCAGATTTTTGTTAATTGATTAATGCCGCCTTTACTGGCAGCATAGGAAGTTTGAAACGACATTCCCACGCTTCCAAAAATGGAGGAGATGTTTATGATTCTTCCGTAGTTTTGTTTGATCATCTGCTTGGCACAGGCCTGCCCGACCAGAAAAATCCCTTTTAAATTGACCCCCAAAACTCGGTCCCAATCGCTTTCTTCCACTTCGACCAATGGCTTGCGGATATTCATGCCGGCATTGTTGACCAAGATATCAAGCGAGCCAAAGCGCTCGACGATTTCATTAACAAGCCTTTCTACCTGCTCCTTTTTTGTCACATCGGCTTGAATATAAGCCGCATTCATGCCCTCTTCCTTTAATTGTTGGACGGCCGTTTCTCCTTCATCAGCCCCCCGGCTGGTAATGACAACAGTTGCCCCATAACGACCCAAAGCTTGTGCCATACCTAAGCCAATTCCTTTACTTCCTCCAGTTACAAGGGCCACTTTTCCATTCAGCTCAAAAGTTGGGAAATTCATCAATTTTCATCACCTTCCGTCGAATTTATTTTTTTTATGACAATCCATCCTTTTATAATGCAATTATCGTGCCAATTTTTGAATAGATAGAAAATATTTAATATTTAGATATTATTCGACAAAACTCACTGAAGGATCTTGTCAAACAATGTTGAAATGAACAGAAAAAAGCCGACAAATGAACGTCGGCTCTTGAATATAGTTGATGAGGTTTGATTCCTTTTTTCATCAAAAATTTTATATACCTAACTTTTGCATCTTTTTTACTAGCGCAGACTGACTAATTCCTAATTCCATCGCAGCACGCCTGGTCGTCCTGGATTCCTCCATTTGTTCTTTTATGATCTTCCGCTCCACATTGGCCAAAATTTCCTTTAACTTTCCCTTTTCTGTTGTTGTTTTTTCCAAACCTCTGAGTAAATTTGGCGGCAGATCTTTAATATGGATTTCGTCATGATCGGAGGTAATAACCAGTCTTTCCACCAAGTTTTCCAATTCTCTGATATTTCCTGGCCAGTGATATTTTTCAAAAAACTGAAGAATTTCTGGATGAAATCGTTTATTCAGCTTGCTTTTTTTATTCGTTTTATTTAAAAAATAGAACGCAAGCGGCACAATGTCGGCTTTCCTTTCCCTTAATGGCGGAATCCGGATAGGAACGATGTTTAGCCGGTAATAAAGGTCCCTTCGGAAATCATTTTTATCCACCATTTCCTCTAGATTCATATGGGTTGCCGAGATGACCCGCACATCAATTTTGATGCTTTTCCGGCCGCCGACTCGCATGATTTCAAACTCCTGCAGTACCCTTAATAATTTCACCTGGAGATCGATCGGCATATCGCCAATCTCGTCTAGAAAGATGGTGCCCCCGTTTGCCAGCTCAAACAACCCCGGTTTTCCATGGCTGTCCGCACCGGTAAACGCCCCTTTTTCATAGCCAAATAGTTCGGATTCAAGTAGGTGTTTAGGAATGGCACCGCAATTGACTTTAATTAATGGCTTATCGGCCCGGTCGCTTTCGTTATGCAAATAATTGACAATAACCTCTTTCCCTACTCCAGACTCCCCCAAGACCAGCACACCGGAATCAACCTTGGCCACTTTTCTTGCGAGATGGTAAACCTTTATAATTTCCTGGCTTTGCGCGACAATCCCGTCAAGATGCATCTGGATTAATTCCCGTTTTTTTAAATCCTCAATTTCACTTAAATATTTTTCCGTTAATTTTCTAGATTGATAGAGTGCGTTTTTCATTTGGTTTAAATCTGATATATCTCTTACGTTCGTCACGACAAACGATATGGCACCGCCCGGGTCGAACACCGGACTCCCGGTTACAAGCAGTTCCTTGCCCCTAACGGTTTGAATAATCGTGACCGGTCTTTTTTCATCCAACACTTTTAACGTAACAGACTCGGAAACAATCCCTTCTTTTACCACGGTCTCCATGCTTTTTCCTAGCAGCTCATTGTTTTTTACACCGGTTATTTTGGAGTAAGCCTGGTTGACCATGACGCCGACACCATTTTTATCAGCAACATATACACCATCATAGCTGCCTTGAAAACTTGATATTAGAATATGGACGATATCTGATTTGTTCATTCCGTTCTTTTTCAGGACTTCAGAATTAAAGAAGTTCTCCGTTTCCAATGGGGCTCCCTCCATTTTTAAAAAAAGCTGATGAAATTTCGAATCAAATTTTCTAGATGATTCCTTTTGTAATCAAATATTCTCCATCTAATTCAGAATTTCCTTTTTTTGTGTATAAAAAAAGCCGGTTTACTTAACCGGATAGGCATAAATGATATATCGTTCCGGCGCTTTGCCGACAAAATGGAACGGGTGGAAAGGACCAATTCCTCCTTGCCCGCCTTTCTAATGATGGTCCGATCATTTTTATCGACAATTTTCGAAGAAGCCATTTTGTATTTAAAAGTACCATAAGGGAATTCAAGGATAAAAATATCGCTTGGTTCTAGTTCGCCAAACTTTCTAAACACCGTGTCTCTGCGTACTGCCTGAGAAAAAAGAGCATAAAAAAAGACCAGCATTTCTGCTGACCTTGTATCCACCTTATGTATGGTGGAGACGGCGGGACGTGCGTTTCCATGCTTTCGACATGGCACTGACTATATCTTGAACCTGCATTTATTACAGGTCCTCCGGCGTCTTATGCGAATCATATATTTGTCCATTATGACAGGATTTCGCATCTTAGTACTACCATTTTCGAATGGCAGCCTATAAGTCGATACACGGCTGTTGGATTGCTCCACATACCGCTCGGCATTGCCTTATCGCTTTTTAAAGCGACGTAGGTTTCACCGATAAAGCCGGATTTTCACTTATGTGTTACCACATAAGGCGACTAATTACTAATCGAACCCGCGTCCAAAGATATCGGCACTTAAGCTTCTACGAGTGTAGTCGATATATTCGCGCTTCGCTGATCCATATGCCTATCGACGGGCGTCCGGTAAGCTAGTCTGGTTGTTCTCTTCCTTCGCCCTCAGACGGTGGGCTCCGGCGTAGCCTACTTAGAGTGAGTCCGCTACCCTACCACATAGGCGATGGAGGGGCGAACAGCTATGCAGTATTAAGCTGCGAAAGCTAAGTTGTTGTTAGTTTTGCCAGTTATAGGCTTTGACGTTTTAACGAGGCCGATCCCCTCGACTCGCAACCCAAGCTCGAACTACCCCTGTCGAATCCGTAGCGTCCCCATATAAAAAGTTGCTTTTATGAAGCAAGACGTTAGGAAACTGGCAAGTTGCCTGAGCTAAGTTGTTTGCCGCTCATCTCAGCGACAAATTTATTATAACACATTTAATGCGTTTTTCAATTGTAATTATTTGTAAGGCAAACCAACTTTGTTTGTGAGGTTTAATGGTCCTACATTTTCTGGCGATCGCGGAATGCGCGCTCGATTTCGCGTTTTGCTTCTTTTTGCTTCAAGGACTCACGCTTATCGTAGTTCTTTTTACCTTTTGCAAGCCCAAGCAGCACTTTGCAAAAACCATTTTTTAAATAAAGCTTTAATGGTATTAAAGAATAGCCCGCTTCTCTAGTATCTCCAAAAAGCTTTAAAATCTCGCGCTTATGAAGCAGCAGCTTTCGTTCTCGTTCCGGGTCATGATTGTAGCGGTTTCCTTGCTCATATGGGCTGATATGCACTCCGATAAGAGTGATTTCTCCATTCTGAATCCGTGCGTAGGAGTCTTTTAAGTTCACCTTTCCAGCACGGATGGACTTGATCTCCGTTCCCTGCAGGACAATTCCAGCCTCATATGTTTCTTCGATAAAATAGTCATGATAAGCCTTTTTATTCTGGGCGACTACTTTTCCTTCACCTTTTGGCATAATTTTCACCTCATTTACGTGTTAATTTTAACAGAACGGGTGAGTCTATACAATTAGAAAAGAGGGTGAAAGGGTGATGTGGTGGATGAAAGACATTTTTTAGCCTTGCACCTCTGCATTTCTTTGCACTTTGTCCTTCATCCGCCTTATGAAGGACATTTTACGATTAGCACCACTCCATTTTGTCCTTCATCCGCCTCATGAAGGACATTTTCCAGCTCGCACAACTGAGTTTTGGTCTTCATACTCAATTAAAGTTAATAAAGAGAGCCCAAAACAGGCTCTCCCCTAATATTTCTTTTTCTTCCGCTTCGTGCTTTTGTTTTTCGGAACGTTCTCAAAAAATTTGCGTTTCTTTTTCGACTTTCCGTCGCCCTGGCCGCCACCGCCGCCGGCATCGGATTTGCGGTCGCCTTGTTTGCCTCCACGGCCGCCTTGCTGCCCTCGCTCACCCTGCTTATTCCGGCGTGGCTTGGACTCATTGCTGCCCGTCTTAAAGACCTTTGGCACAGTAGAACGCTCACGCCGTGGCGTGCCCTTCATACCGACAATTTCAAAATCAATTGAGCGCTCCTCTTTATTGACCTTAACTACCCGAACGGTAATTTCATCACCGATGCGGAACACATTCCCGGTCCGCTCGCCAATCATCGCATAATGGCGCTCATCAAAACGGTAATAATCATCGGTCATGTAGCTGACATGGACAAGGCCTTCGATCGTATTCGGCAGCTCGACAAACAATCCGAAATTCGTGACGGAGCTGATGATTCCATCGTACTCTTCGCCAATCTTGTCTTCCATATACTCCGCTTTTTTCAATTCATCAGTTTCACGCTCAGCATCAACGGCACGGCGCTCCATTTTTGAAGAATGCATTGCAATATCTGGAAGTTCGGCATTCCATTTTGCCCTTGTAGCCTCATCTAGTTTTCCTTCAATGATATAAGTCCGAATCAACCGGTGCACAATCGTATCCGGATAACGGCGGATTGGCGAGGTGAAATGGGTGTAAAACTGGGCTGATAACCCGAAGTGGCCAAGATTTTCCGGATCATATTTTGCCTGCTGCATCGAGCGGAGCATTACCGTGGAAACGACCATTTCCTCGGGCTTTCCCTGGACCTCTTCAATAATTTCCTGCAACGCCCGCGGGTGGACGTTGTTTGCCGTCCCCTTCACGATATAACCAAAGTTAGTGATAAACTCGAAAAACTTGCGCAGCTTATCTTCCTTCGGATCTTCGTGAATACGGTAAATGAACGGGACCTCCATCCAGTGGAAATGCTCGGCAACTGTTTCGTTGGCCGCCAGCATGAATTCCTCAATCAGGCGTTCCGCCACTGAACGTTCGCGCAAGACCACATCGGATGGCTTTCCTTCTTCATCGACCAATACTTTCGACTCTTTAAAGTCAAAATCAATCGCGCCCCGCTTCATTCGTTTAGCACGGAGAATCGCAGCTAATTCACCCATCAATTCGAACATTGGTACCAACGCCTCGTAGCGCGCCCGGGTTTCCTCGTCCTTATCCACAAGTATCCGGTTGACATCGTAATACGTCATCCGCTCAGTCGTTTTAATCACGCTTTGAAAAATTTCATTAGAGACGACTTGGCCTTCCTCGTTGATTTCCATTTCACACGATAGCACAAGACGATCTACCTTCGGATTAAGGGAACAGATTCCGTTAGACAACCGATGCGGAATCATCGGAATTACACGGTCTACTAAATAAACACTTGTAGCCCGGTCCGCAGCTTCGACATCAATCGGCGTGCCTTCTTTTACATAATAGCTGACATCGGCAATATGGACGCCGAGCTTGTAGTTACCATTTTCGAGTCGCGTAACGGTAACAGCGTCATCCAAGTCTTTTGCGTCCGCGCCGTCAATCGTCACAATCGTTTCGCCACGAAGGTCACGGCGGTTTTCTAGCTCACTTTCATCGATTGTGTCTGGTGTCTCATTTGCCTGTTGCAGAACTTCTTCCGGAAACGCCATCGGTAACCCGTGCTTATGTATGACAGACAGAATATCCACACCTGGGTCATTTTTATGGCCAAGGACTGAGATAACTTCACCCTCAGCACTTTTTCTCCCCTCAGGATAGGAGGTAAGCTTTACGACTACCTTATGTCCTTCGACCGCACCCTTTGATGCCTCTTTTGGGATAAAAATATCACTAGCAAATTTTTTGTCATCTGGTATGACGAAACCAAAGCTTTTGCTTTCAACATAAGTACCGACAATTTGCTGCGTACCCCGCTCGATGATCCGGATAATACTTCCCTCGCGGCGCTGGCCAGAGCTTTCAGAGGAAATTCTAACTAGCACGGTATCCCCATGCATGGCATTATTCGTTTCTGTTGGCGGGATAAAAATATCATCCATCCCTGACTCTTCAGGAATTACAAACGCAAATCCCTTTGCATGCCCTGTCAACTTGCCACGGATTAGATTCATTTTTTGCGGAAGACCATAGCGGTTCGCTCGGGTTCTTACAACAAGACCCTTTTCCTCCATTTGCACAAGTGCTTTGACAAATTCCTTAAAATCAGCAGAATCCGAAATATCCAACGCGGATTCCAGCTCCTGAACCGTTAATGGCTTGTATGCCTCGTCCTTCATATATTGCAAAAGCCTGTCGACATGCTTTTTAATATTCTCTTCCATGTTAATCCCTCCTTTAAAAAGGTTTTTAAATAATCGTTATACTAGCCAATCTAGTTTTTCTAAAAAGGCGTATACATCTTCATGCAGTTGTTCCTTCTCTTTGTCCAGCGTAATGACGTGGCCGGACTCTTCATACCATTTGATATCCTTCTTTTCTGATTCAATATTTTCGAAAATAATATTGGCGCTCTCGGTGTTGATCATGTTATCATGGCGGGCCTGAACTACAAATGTTGGGGCATAAATCATATCGACATTGTCGCGTACATCGGCAATCAATGCCTGAAGAGCTTTTAACGTCCCCATCGGTGTCTTTTTAAACTCATCCATTTCCAATTCGATTTGCTCGTTTGTTTTTCCTTCCCGCTTTTTAAATTCACGAGCATATTCCAGAACTCCTTCGTACATAACCTGTTCACTTTTTATATGCATCGGGGCGCACATGGTGACAATTCCCTTTACAGGTACAGTGTAACCCAATTTCAAGGAAAATACGCCGCCAAGGGATAAACCGGCTACTGCAATTTCCTCGTGGCCTTTATTTTTCAAATATTGGTATCCATTCAATACGTCCTGCCACCAATCCTCTGGACCTGTATGGACCAGTTCTTCCGGGGGGACTCCGTGGCCCTTATAATGCGGCGCATGGCAGGTGTAGCCCTTCTTTTCTAGAAAACGGCCCAGCATCCGGACGTCCGAAGAATTCCCAGTAAATCCGTGCAGCAGCAAAACCGCCCGCTTCCCTCCCTCAAAGGTAAATGGTTTAGGCAATGAAATTCTCATACTTACTACTCCTTCACTAACACAAAATATCGCTATTCCTTAGTTTAATCAAAGAAGAAGTGAACATTCTACCAAAATGCTTGAATAGTGGTGTCAGGCACCGCTCGTGGACATTGTCCACTCCAGATGGACACACCCCCTCACGTTCCTGCAGAAACGCAGAAAACCCGGCGCGGGGCCGGGTTTTTGTTTAGTTATATTAGATTTTGAAGTAGGTAACGGCTAAGGTGAGCAAGAAGAATAGGACTGATAGGACGACTGTGATTCGATGAAGGATCAAGTCGAGTCCACGTGCTTTTTGCTTACCGAATAACTGTTCCGCACCACCGGAAATGGCACCGGATAAACCAGCGCTTTTACCTGCCTGAAGTAAGACAACAACAATCAGTGCGATACTTACGATCACTAATAATGTAACTAATAATGCATGCATGAAGGCCACCTCCTGTAGACGTACAATACACAGTATATTAAATTTACCATAATTAAGCCTTTTTAACAATACACGTTTATGTGACATGTTTTGGATTGGAGGACAGTGTGAAAAGGTTTATTGCTTTACCTTAATATGGAAGTTTTTCTCAATATACGCCTTTTCCTCATCTAATGATAATACCCCAGTCGCTTTCCCAATGGTTCCTCCTTGAAGATTCCAAATAGCATTGTGGTCGTTATCGACCCGGGAAAACTCCCCTTTATCCCAGCGATTTAATATGGCAATGTAAAGGGTAGCATTTTCATATTTGGCGGGGTGGGTATTGACTATTTCCAGCAATCTTTCCACCCGTTCCTTTGTTAAAGGGATTGCTCCCCACTTTTTATTGGCGATCACCTTTTGGTGAGACATTTTGTGAATAGCATCCTGAATTGCGGTTTCTGACATATCCATTGGGAACTCGACTGCAATTTGGCTGAGGTCAGCATCCTCAATTTGAATGACGGTTTCCCCACTTTTTGTTTTTTGCTCCTTCATGGTGACATCTACTTTTTGAAAAGGCAAAGCTCCGTTGAAAAGATAGTATCCGGCAGCAAGAACAGCAACAATTATAAGCACCCACTGTATCTTCGATAACCTTTTCAGAATTTTTTTCATTCCCATCTTCCCCAGTCTATCTGTTTTAAACAATGTTGTTATCTAAGTATTATTATACAAAGGCAAGTTGATTCCCTGCTTTTTATTCCAATTTTTTCATAAATGGATGCTGCGACAGTGAAAAAACTCCTTACGACAGTAAACAAGTTTTATCCGATAGTTCAAACAGTAACCCCCGAAAACATAATAAAAGGACCTCCAGCCAAGTACAGCAGGAGGTCCTAATTTTATTAATAATTACTTCTTCAAGTTGTAGAAAGACTTGATTCCGTTATATTGTGCAGTTTCACCTAATTGGTCTTCTATACGAAGTAATTGGTTGTATTTCGCCACACGGTCTGTACGGGATGGCGCACCTGTCTTGATTTGGCCAGCGTTTGTTGCAACAGCGATGTCCGCAATTGTTGCATCTTCTGTTTCACCAGAACGGTGAGAGATAACAGCAGTGTAGCCTGCGCGCTTAGCCATTTCGATAGCATCAAAAGTTTCAGTTAATGTACCAATTTGGTTAACTTTGATTAGGATAGAGTTACCGATTCCTTTTTCGATCCCTTCAGCAAGCTTCCTCGTGTTCGTTACGAATAGGTCGTCACCCACTAATTGAATTTTCTTGCCAAGACGCTCAGTTAAAAGCTTGTGGCCTTCCCAGTCGTTTTCATCTAAACCGTCTTCGATGGAGATGATTGGGTACTTAGAAGCAAGCTCTTCATACCAGTCAACCATTTCTGCAGATGTTTTCACAACACCTTCACCAGATAAATGGTATTTGCCGTCTTCTTTGTTGTAGAACTCAGAAGATGCAGCATCCATAGCAAGCATAACTTCTTCTCCAGGCTTGTAGCCAGCTTTTTCGATTGCTTCTACAATGGTTTGAAGTGCTTCTTCGTTTGATCCTAGATTTGGAGCAAAGCCGCCTTCGTCACCAACAGCTGTATTAAGGCCTTTACCTTTAAGAACTGATTTTAATGTGTGGAAGATTTCTGCGCCCATGCGAAGTGCTTCTTTGAAGTTTGGAGCACCTACAGGCATAATCATGAATTCTTGGATATCCACGTTGTTATCAGCGTGCTCGCCGCCGTTTACGATGTTCATCATTGGAACTGGAAGCTGCTTGGAGTTGAATCCGCCAAGGTATTGGTATAAAGGAACATCTAAGTAGTTTGCTGCAGCATGAGCCACTGCCATAGATACGCCAAGAATTGCGTTTGCACCTAATTTGCCTTTGTTTTCAGTTCCGTCTAACTCGATAAGAGCCTTATCAACAGATACCTGATCAAGTACGCTGTAGCCTTCTTCTACTAGCATTGGCGCGATAATGTCGTTCACGTTGTCAACTGCTTTTTGAACACCTTTGCCAAGGTAGCGGCCTTTGTCACCGTCACGAAGTTCAACTGCTTCGTATTCACCAGTTGAAGCACCACTTGGTACTAATGCACGGCCGAATGCGCCTGATTCAGTGAAAACTTCAACTTCTACTGTTGGATTACCGCGGGAATCTAATACTTCACGAGCATAAACATCAATAATATATGGCATTTTTAATTCTCTCCTTTGAAAAATTAATTTTATTAATTAAGTTCTGTTAATTTTAGATGAAAATTACATCCTGTTAGCGTATTTTCAGGTTTTATTGGCGAATTCGGAAGTCCTATTGGCGAATTTCGCGGTTCTATTGGCGAATGCCAGCATTCTATTGGCGAATTTCAACGTTCTAAAGGCGAATCAAATTTTTTAAGCGAACTCCTACTTAATCAACGACTTTCCAGTCATTTCCGTAGGCTGCTTCACGTTTAAAAGATCCAGTATAGTTGGCGCCAAGTCTCCAAGGATACCGCCGTCACGCACCTCAACACCCTGTTTTGTGACAATCACCGGCACTGGGTTGGTGGTGTGCGCTGTCATTGGATTTCCCTCAAGGGTCACCACTTCATCAGCATTTCCGTGGTCGGCAGTAATAATCGCTGTACCGCCTTTTGCAAGAATTGCATCAACAATTTTTCCTAAACACTCATCCACTGCCTCGATCGCTTTAACAGTTGGCTCTAGCTTTCCGGAGTGACCAACCATATCTGGGTTGGCGAAGTTTAAGAGAATCGCATCGAACTTATCCGCTTCGATTTCCTTCAACAAAGCATCGGTCACTTCGTAGGCGCTCATTTCAGGCTGCAGATCATAAGTCGGTACCTTTGGTGAGTTGATTAAAATCCGCTCCTCGCCAGGGAACTTATCCTCGCGTCCGCCGCTCATAAAGAACGTCACATGCGGATATTTTTCTGTTTCGGCAATGCGCAGCTGTTTCAAATTATTTTGAGACAGTACTTCACCTAACGTGTTGTCCAAGTTCGTCGGCTTAAAGGCCACGTAGCCGTCGACCGACTCGCTGAAATGCGTTAAACAAACAAAGTGTAAATGTTTCGGATGCTTCGGTCCGCGGTCAAACGAACGGAAGTCTTCGTTTGTAAATGTATTCGAAATCTGGATAGCCCGGTCCGGACGGAAGTTATAGAAAATAACGGCATCGTTGTCCTGGATAGTTGCAACAGGCTGACCGTCTTCCTTAACGATGACCGATGGCAGGACGAATTCATCATAGATTCCGTGAGAATAAGAGTCCTCTACAACCTCTTGTGGGCTCTTGTAAGAAGGACCTTCTCCATACACCATTGCCCGGTATGATTTTTCAACACGCTCCCAACGCTTGTCACGGTCCATGGAATAATAGCGTCCAGAAATGGTGGCGAATTCACCGATACCAATCTCCTTCATTTTTTCCATAGTCTCTTTAATATATGTTGGTGCTGTTTGCGGACCGACGTCGCGGCCGTCAAGGAATGCGTGAATATATACTTTTTCCACGCCTTCTTCCTTGGCCAATTTTAAAAGGGCAAACATATGATTAATATGGCTGTGCACACCGCCGTCTGACAGAAGGCCAAACAGATGCAAAGCTGTGCCATTTTTCTTCGCGTGCTCCATTGCGCCAAGGAAGGTTTCATTTTTTTCAAATTCCCCTTCACGAATAGCAATGTTCACACGAGTTAAGCTTTGGTAAACAATCCGGCCAGCACCGATATTTAAATGGCCAACTTCTGAGTTTCCCATCTGCCCCTCAGGTAAGCCGACTGCTTCACCGCTCGCGGTTAAATGGTTATGCGGATATGTTTCCCAATAGCGGTCAAAATTTGGCTTTTTCGCATGGTAGACCGCATTACCTTTATGCTCATCCCGGCAGCCGAAGCCGTCAAGAATGATGAGGGCAACAGGAGCTTTACTCATATTTACCACCCTCTAGTAATTGCAAAAATGATTGCGGTTCAAGGCTTGCGCCGCCAACAAGGGCACCGTCAATATCAGGCTGTCCCATGTATTCTTTAATGTTTTCTGGTTTCACGCTGCCACCGTACTGAATACGGATAGCCGCTGCCACATCTTCGGAAAATTGCTTAGCAGCAACTTGGCGGATGTGTGCACACACTTCGTTTGCATCTGCAGCAGTCGAAGATTTACCTGTTCCGATTGCCCAAATTGGTTCGTAAGCAATGACCGTTACTTTTACTTGATCCTCCGTTAAGCCTGTGAGAGCTTTTTCAATCTGAGAGCCAACAAGGTTCATAGTCTCGCCATTTTCACGTTGCTCTAATGTTTCACCGCAGCAAACAATCGGTGTTAGGCCGTGTTTAAATGCTGATAAAACCTTTTTATTAACTGATTCATCTGTTTCATTGAACATTTCACGGCGCTCAGAATGGCCGATGATAACGTATTGAACGCCTAAATCAGCAAGTGCTACAGGGCTGATTTCACCTGTAAAGGCACCCTTTTCTTCGAAATGCATATTTTGTGCACCGATTTTCACTTCGCTGCCTTTGACCGTTTCCACAAGGCTTTGTAAAAATAACGCCGGTGCACAGATAACAGAATCCATCTTATCAGCAGCAGGCACTAGGCCTTTCACTTCTTCAGCAAAGCTCTTCGCTTCGGAAAGTGTTTTGTGCATCTTCCAGTTACCTGCAATAATTGGTTTACGCATGCTGGAACATCCCTTTCTTTGGTAAAAAAATTGAAATGTAGATATCAGTCCAAGATTTGTAGATATCTGCCTAAAATTTGTAGATATATTTTAAAAATTGTAGATATCGGCTCAATCTTTGTAGATATCCCTCTTAAATTTGCAGATAAAATTATTTATCGTTCAACGCCACTACACCTGGAAGTGCTTTTCCTTCCATAAACTCCAGTGAAGCGCCGCCGCCTGTGGAGATGTGGCTCATTTTTTCAGCAAGGCCGAATTTTTCAACTGCCGCTGCAGAATCGCCGCCGCCAATAACGGAATACGCACCTTCAGCATCTGCCAAAGCTTGTGCAACAGCCTTCGTACCGCCAGCGAACTTATCGATTTCAAACACACCCATTGGCCCGTTCCAAATGACAAGCTTGGATTTTTGAATGACATCGCGGTAAATTTCCGCTGTTTTTGGTCCGATATCTAATGCTTCCCAATCGGCAGGAATCTCTTCGATCGCAACCACTTTTGTGTTGGCATTGGCTGAAAAATCGTCAGCAACGATCGCATCAACCGGCATATAGAAGTTAACGCCCTTCGCTTTTGCTTTTTCCATAAAGGATTTAGCTAAGTCAATTTTGTCTTCTTCAAGCAGCGATTTACCGATTTCATGGCCCTGTGCCTTAACGAACGTATAAGCAAGGCCGCCGCCAATAATCAAGTTATCGACTAATTCTAATAAATTTTCAATAACACCAATTTTGTCCTTTACCTTTGCCCCGCCAATAATTGCTGTGAATGGACGTTCCGGATTTGACAATGCCTTGCCAAGAACATCAAGCTCTTTTTGCATTAAGAAGCCTGATACTGCTGGCAAATGGTGTGCGATTCCTTCTGTGGAGGCATGGGCACGGTGCGCAGCACCAAATGCATCATTTACGTAAACATCAGCAAGCTCTGCTAATGACTTCGCAAGTTCTGCATCATTCTTTTCTTCACCAGGGTAGAAACGAACATTTTCAAGCAATAAAACGTCTCCTTCAGTCATGGAGTCGATTAATGCTTTAACAGAATCGCCGTAGCCTTCATCTGCTTTCTTCACTTCTTTTCCAAGCAGTTCAGACAGGCGGACCGCTACTGGAGTTAGTCGCATTTCTTCAACCACTTTGCCCTTTGGTCGGCCTAAATGGCTCGCCAGAATTACTTTTGCACCCTGTTCCATTAAATATTGAATCGTTGGCAGTGCCGCACGAATTCGCGTTTCGTCGGTAATTTTTCCATCCTGCATTGGAACGTTGAAATCCACCCGGCAAAACACGCGTTTACCCTTCACATCAACATCTTTTACTGACTTTTTGTTCATCGAAAAAGGACCTCCTTATGTATGGCTATTGAAAAAATCCCTGGTAAAACACAGTAAAAAAGGAGAGGGGCTCCCATCACCCACTCCCCTTGGAATACCATTAATCATTATAAATAGTTTGCGGTAAAAATTCCATTCCTATCCAACGGGATTCTGAAAAAGAATTAAAGTCCTTTTTTAGCGATGTAATCAACAAGGTCAACAACGCGGTTAGAGTAACCAACTTCGTTATCGTACCAAGATAATACTTTTACCATGTTTCCTTCAAGAACCATTGTTGATAAACCATCAACAGTAGAAGAAACTGTAGCACCGTTGTAGTCGCTAGAAACTAATGGAAGATCGCTGTATGCAAGAATACCTTTTAATGGACCTTCAGCAGCTTCTTTAAGAGCTGAGTTAATTTCGTCAACAGTTACGTCTTTTTCTAATTCAGCAACTAAGTCAACGATAGAAACGTTAGGAGTTGGTACGCGCATAGCCATACCATTTAATTTACCTTTAAGTTCAGGTAAAACAAGTGCAACTGCTTTTGCAGCACCAGTTGAAGTTGGGATCATGTTTTCAGCTGCTGCACGGGCACGACGGTAGTCCTTATGTGGTAAGTCTAGGATTTGTTGGTCGTTAGTATATGAGTGAACAGTTGTCATCATACCGCGTTTGATTCCGAAAGTATCATTTAATACTTTAGCAAATGGAGCTAAGCAGTTTGTAGTACAAGATGCGTTTGAAAGTACATGGTGGTTAGCTGCATCGTACTTGTCTTCGTTAACACCCATAACAATTGTGATATCTTCGTTAGTTGCTGGAGCAGAAATGATAACTTTCTTAGCGCCTGCTTCAAGGTGTTTTGCTGCATCTTCGCGCTTTGTGAAACGACCAGTAGATTCTACTACTACGTCTACACCAAGGTCGCCCCAGCCTAATTGTGCAGGGTCACGCTCAGCAAGAACCTTCACTTTGTGGCCGCCAACTACTAGGTATTCACCATCAACAGTTACATCTTCTGTAAGTGTTCCGTGAACAGTGTCATATTTTAAAAGGTGAGCAAGCATATTTGCATCTGTTAAGTCATTGATTGCTACGATTTCCACTTCGCTATTGTTTAATGCCGCACGGAATACGTTACGACCGATACGTCCAAAACCATTAATACCAACTTTTACTGTCATGTTAATTTCCTCCTTTAAATGGGCAGGGTTTTATTATTAAAAAGGAATAATCCTTTTCATTAACTATTACTGGTTTAATAAATTGTTTGCGGCCCCTTCATCCGTAATTAATATCGTGGATGGCGGTGCCTGCTTCATATAAGCCCTGATTGCTTTCGCTTTTGACGCTCCGCCAGCGACTGCAATCACGTTTTGAATCTTTGCCAAATCCTCTAGCTGAAGCCCAATGGTGACCACTTTGTGGACAATCTCGCCTGCTTCGCTAAAATAATAGCCGAAAGCCTCACCGGCAGCTTTACCATTTTCCAGCTTTTCCAATATATCAGGGTTCGTCTTGCGCCGTTCGGCCATTGTCATAGCATCCCCAATTCCATGGAGAACCATGTTGGCTGAGCGGATTAATTCCAAAACTTCGTGGATGCCGGGTTCCTTAATCAAGGAGTCATAAATTTCCGTGCTGACCTGATCGGGAACATAAAAGACGCGGTGTCTTGAATGGGTGTTTTGCGCCATATTGGAGCAAATCGTGTTGGCTTGATTTTGAACATCCTCGCCAACCCCGCCTCGTGCCGGTACAAACAGCAATTCCTTGCCTGAGGCTTCAGGTGACAGCCATTCCGCTACGGCAGCCATCGTTGAACCGCCTGTAACAGCGATGATATTTTCCCCTTGAAAAAGCTTTTTCATGCAGGCTGCAGACGCCTTGCCAAGCTCGCTTTTTACCATGGGCGATTCGTCGCTGTCTCCTGGAACAATGATGACCTTCTTGATGCCAAGCTGATGTTTTAGTTCCAGCTCCATGACGTCGATACCCTTCAACTCACGCATAAATCCGTTTAAATCCTCAAGCAAATTTTTTCCTTCAAGAGTTAAACTCATTCCTACATTGTTTGTATAAATAAGATTTTGCTCTTTGAGGAATTCTACTTCACTACGAAGGATTCTTTCGGTTAGTCCAAGGCTTGTGGCTAAACTCCTCCTGCCTACAGGCTGCATCATCCCTATGTATCTTAGGATGGAATGACGTTTTTGCAGGACTGGAAGGAAATCGGGCAATAATCTTTTTGTCATATCGATGAATGACTGCATGCTTTCCATACTCCTTTATTATATGCAGTTGGTCAAAAAATGTCCACCATAGACATATTATGTCCCACAACCACCAAAAAAAAATCACCCTTACTACGTTTTTTATTGTAGCAGGAGTGAAAATTTAATTCAACCAATAAAACTTAGGATTTTTCTTGCAAACGATTACTTATTTCAAACTTGTTAATGAACCCGTAAGCAGCTTCTTCCCCATCAATGTGGACAACCGGGATCATCAGCCCATAGCGCTCATGAAGCTCATCATCCTGCTCAATATCGATTTCATCCAGGGAGAAATCATATTCCTCCTTCAGCTCGAGCAAGGCCGCTTTCGCTTTGTCGCATAGAGGGCAGCCGTTTCTTGTATATAGGGTAATGATTGTTTGCGGCATTGTTTGTATCCTTTCTACCTTTTATCCTGGGGGCAGCTTATCCCAAATGCCCCCGCTAGTTAAACCTCTTCCTCTTCGAAGAAGACGGGATGCCAAGTTGGTCCCGGTATTTGGCAATCGTTCTTCTAGAGACGACGATGCCCTCCAAGACCTTTAATTGCTCCGCGATATCCTGATCAGAAAGCGGCTTTTCTTTATTTTCTTTTTCAATCAGCTTGCTAATAGCATTCTTTACCTGTGTCGACGAGGTGGACTCTTCCTCAGATACGGTTTGGATAGTACTCGAGAAAAACGATTTCAACGGAAACGTCCCAATCGGAGTTTGCACATATTTTTCCCGAACTGCCCGGCTGACAGTCGATTCATGAACATCCAACTCGGAGGCAATTTCCTTCATCGTCATCGGCGCCAAATATTGCGGACCCTTTTGGAAAAAAGCCGGCTGCTTTTCGACAATCTTGGTAACTACCCTTGTCAGCGTTTCCTTTCGCTGCTCAATGCTTTTTAAAATCCATTGATAATCCTGTACCTTCTCATGAAGAAATTTGCTGACCTGCTGATCCTGGTCCTTAAATTTATGAAAATATTTATTATTAAAACTAATTTTCGGTATGGGGTCATCAAACATTCGGACGATTAGCCCTTCTTGTGTTTGTTCGATAATCACATCTGGAATGATGTAAGAGGCTGCCTCTTTTCCTAGAAGCGCCCCCGGTTTCGGGTTCAAAAATTGGATCTCGTCAAAAACATCTTGGATCTCTTTTAACGAGACCTGTAGCTCCTTCGCAATTTGCTTCCATTTCTTTTCGGCAAACGGGACAAAATAGTCCGAAATAATTTTTTTGGCGAGCTCGTTGTCAGGCAAAAGATAATCTACCTGGATATGCAGGCATTCCTGCAAGCTTCTCGCCCCAATTCCCGCCGGTTCAAGCGTCTGGAGAACGGCCAGGCCGTCTTCAGCCAGTTCAAGCGGTATTCTTAATGTTGCAGCTACCTCGTGTAAATCGCCGGTAAAGTAACCGTTTTCATCTAAATTCTGAATAAGATAGCGAATTGCCTTTAACTCCCCCGCCGGTAGCTTTGATATATTTAACTGTGAAATTAATTGTTCCTCAAGCGAGTATGGCTTTGTGCCAATCTGCTCAATCCAGTCTTTTTCCGTCTTTTGATGTTTGCGCCGGTTCCGGTCAAGCAGCGGATTCATCGGTCGCTCATTGACATTTTCAATTTGTACTAGGGGATTTTCAAGTGCCTTATTTTCTAAAAATGCTGTCAATTCTTGCGCTGAATACTGCAATAAGGCAATCGCCTGGGACAGTTCCTGCGTCATGGTCAATTTCAGAGTTTGTTGCTGCCATAAACCTGCCTTAAAATTCATACGTTTCCCCCCTTCTGTTTTATTTTACATGAAAGGGGTGAATTCGTGAATGGGAATTAGTTGGTTGGATTTAATTAGTCAGTTTAAACACCTGTTCCTGTTATACTGCCATTTCGGTCCCATCAAATTTAGTAAGAGTAAATTCTAACCAATATGGTATTCCCTCCAATGGTTGTAATTCGTTTTCTATAGCTCTTCTTTTAGCATCTTTCGAATTTCTTTTTCGCCACGTTATGTTTTTAAACACCAATCCGGGCATTAACACATATATATACCGTGTGAAAAAAAATCAAAAAGAGGTGTGGAACAATGCCGAAGCATCATGACAAGGATGGTGGCCCAAAGCGACCGCATAAAGGTCCCGGCAGTAGTGGCAGAAGTGGTAGCAGCAGAGGTAGCACCAGTAAAAAACATCCGCATAAAGGTATCCACAGCAGCGAAAGCAGCGACAGCTTCGGAAGCAGCGACAGCAGCAGCAGCTTCGGAAGCAGCGAGAGCAGCAGCAGCTTCGGAAGCAGCGAGAGCAGCAGCAGCTTCGGAAGCAGCGAGAGCAGCAGCAGCTTCGGAAGCAGCGAGAGCAGCAGCAGCTTCGGAAGCAGTGAAAGCAGCGACAGCTTCGGAAGCAGTGAAAGCAGCGACAGCTTCGGAAGCAGTGAAAGCAGCGACAGCTTCGGAAGCAGTGAAAGCAGCGACAGCTTCGGAAGCAGTGAAAGCAGCGGCAGCTTCGGAAGCAGTGAAAGCAGCGGCAGCTTCGGAAGCAGCGGCAGCAGTGGCAGCCGTGGCAGCAGTGGCAGCAGTGGCAGCAGCGGCAGCAGCGGTAGTTGTGGTAGCAGTGGTAGCAGTGGTAGCAGTGGTAGTTGTGGCAGTAGTGGCAGTAGAAATCGAAAAAAACGCTCCTCGAAGAAACGCCGTAAAAAACGATCATTAGATAAAGTTCTGTTTAAATTAATTGAATCCATTGCTAAGGAAGAAAAGGCTCTAGCCAAACTTATTAAAGCTGAAGCCGAAAAAATCAAAGCCTTTGTAGGCAAAAAGGGCAATTTTCCTACTAAACCATGTAATGATGACATCCTTGATATAAATCATTCGGTAAGACAAATGCTCGAAACCATTGTGATGAAGGAATGGCTTTTACTAAAGAAATTGGAAAATACACTAGAGGTCATCAAAAAGGAAAAAATTGTTTGTCATAAATGCAAAAAAAGGCATTGAAAATGTACAGATCATAAAGACCCCAAAGATTAATCACTTTTGTCTTGTCTTCCATGGGAAAGGGGGAAATATACATGGAGGAGCATGTTAGTGAAAAGTTTAGCCAAATGTTTGAAGAATCTCTCTCCCATATTGAATCATCCTTCACTCACCTTTTAAATTCCCTCAGTATGCTTGAAGAAGCGGCGGAGGAAAAGGACGATTTTTTTATTGTATTAAGAGATATAAAGGCTATAAGGGATTCTATTCTAGAATTTAAGAAACTGGCGGACGAAAAGAGAAAGATGTTAATTGTAAAATGAACAGACCGCAAAAATGCTGTCTGTTTTATTTATGGGTCCAGTTTGGGCTCATTTTCTAAAGAACGAATTGTTTTTTCTTTCTATTGCACAAAAAGATATTGAAAACATAGGGTATAGTGTGCAGAAATTTGCGGAGGTTTAATCAGTAAAAAGCATAACGAAAAGAGGAGGTCCAAAATGGGTTTACCGGAAATTCCAAAAGATTTTCATATCCCCAAAAGGCGGGATGTAGTTACATTGAAGCTGGCAGGTATTGCCTTGATGGAACAATCACTGGCAAATTTATTAGAAACAGAGGTAAAAATACTTCGAAAAACAGTGAAGGATGTTAAATGTAAAAAAGCATCAAGGAAAGATTTAAAAAAGGCAAACAGGAAGGCCGAACGAGTGCTGCGCGCAATCATTGCGAAAGAAATTTTGTTATTGTTTGAGCTTGAAGATACGATTGATTTCTTACTTTAAAAATTTTTCAGGGCAATCCTTGAGAACTGGATTGCCCTTATGCATAAGTTTTAACTGAACTTTCACTCACTTCCAATAGATTTCTTTCATTTCTTCCCGTGACATAAACAACCGAACAATATCTCCTTCATCCAGTTTACTCCCCATTTGAACTTCCTGATTTCAAGATCCTCACTTGCCTTGATTCCAACTTTGCGCTTAATGGAATAGTTAGCACATCGCCCTTTTTTACAATGGACAATTTGTCTTCCAGAACGAATTTTCCCTCACCTGCAACAGCCACTCATACTTCACTCCGGTGATGATGATATTGATAGCTGAGGTTATGCCCCGCAAAAACGAACAATCGCTTTGTCGGTACTTCCATTCCCTCAGTGGATTTCTTGTATTCCAAGACAGGATACCGCCCCCAACGGCGCTCCACGAACATAGGCCGTTGTTCGATATCTTTGACAATTTCTTTGACCTGATGGCTTGCGGATCTTTATGAAACCAAAATACCATAAGGACTAGCTGCTACCATAAGATTCGAAGCACCTAATACAAATACAGGTAAATCTATAAGCATGATTTACTAATTGATTCAAATCTTATTGCCGCCAGATATTTAGAATATGGATTCAAGCTCATCATCAAATCGTGACAGCACCTTTAAAAATTGCTACGATCTGGAGTCATTGGAAAGAGGCCACAATCGTTTCCCGGAACCTCCTGAGAGCAATATAAGTTTCATTTTAGGCACATCTATATCATAATTATCCAATTTTTACATTCGCTTGAATTACCATCATATGAGTGCATATAGCATTATGAAATAGATAAAATCCCATTAATTCAGGTTTAACAAATAAGCTGTATTTAATAAAAGTAAGCAAGTGGATTTTAGTAAGGTTTTTTCACCCCCTAAAAAAAATGGGCGAATAGAAACAATTTTTTGTTGAAAAGCCCGTACTATTCGGAACTTTATTCGTATCCTGCTAGTGTATAAGTTTTAATAGTAACCTGTACTATTCTCGTATCATCCACTCTGTAAGGATTCATATCTGTTTCCGGATACCAAAATGAAAGTGCAGGTTCTATTTCAAACTTAATAAAATAAATGAAATGGAGTGAGTAAATGTCGAATCCAAACATCTTTAATATCACACCCACAATTTTGCTTAGTGTGGGACAAACTGTTCCATTGCTTCTTGCTTCAGTCGCACTCGAAGAACTAGCTTTGGCTCATTTGCTGAATGCGGAAGCCGAGAAGCTTCAATTCGTTCTCGGAACAATAACCCCTACTAGAACAACATTTTCCCCTGCAGTCGTTTCTTTATCAAATCTTATTGATCTCGATACAAGTGTTCAAAGAACCATTCGTGATATGATTAAAAAGGAAATGCTGCTAGAGTTCAAATTTGAAAACATACTGGATCTTATACCAACAATATGTACTCCAACAACAGGTGCTACTTTCTCAAACCCACAGCCAATCAACCCTATAGATGGGGTACCTGGAACTAATCCTTATCCGTCAAATATTACGGTCTCTGGTTTACAAGGTACCATTTCTAAAGTAACAGTTACAATTACTAACTTTGTTGACGACGGCGGCGCCCCACAACCACCTGCTAATGTTGCAAACCGTCAACATGATATGTTCTTAGTCGTCGCTCCGGACGGCACAGCTGTCCTTATATTTTCACATAATGGAGATAATGGTCCTGTCGGTCCGGTAACTTTGACGTTTGACGACGATTCTCCAAACCCATTACCAGTAGCCGCGGGAGGAACTTTGACTTCCGGTACGTTCAGGCCGAGCAACCAGTTTGATAATCATACTTTTCCTGCCCCTGCACCGCCTGCACCATATGCATTAGCATTGAGCGCGTTTAACGGTCTGGATCCGAATGGCACATGGAGCCTTTATGCGTTCGATGAATTTGGGGGAGCACATTCACGTATCGAAGGTGGATGGTCTCTAACGCTTTCTACAGCTTGTCCCTTAATCTAATAATCCAGACTGAATAGGAGAATAAAGTTATAAAATATAGAAAGCTCAGTTCAAAATGGACTGAGCTTTTAATGATTAGGTTTTTGACTTTATAGTAACGCTTCAATGGCTACTAGACATCGAAAACTACCGGCTGCTCTTCCTTCACAAAACACCTAACCAGTAATCATAAATTTCCTTTAATGCATTCTCAAGTTTCCGTTTTGGTTTGCATCCCGTTAATTTAAACAATTTTTCAGGTTCTCCTGCTAATCAAGGGAATTCTGCCCCTTTTATTCCCTTGGGTAAATTAGTAAATCAATCTTTTTGTTTGAAAAATTTATAAAATGTCTATATATCTTGAATATTAACACCCTGACCAGTTCACATATTATAAGTTTCCCCTGCACTGCCAAAACGTGAAGTAGGGTAATAAGCCTCCTCAATATCCCCATACATAGGTAAAATCCCTTTCATTTTTAAAATTCCCTATTTGGGGGTGATAGAATCGTTCGTTATTTCTTTGTTAAAAAATGCAATCTGATAGGCAAAATCAGAGGTTACGAAACTCAACCTTTGGCCGGAACCGAAAATGAGTGAATGATACGAGAATAATAAAGGTTACTACCAAAACTGATACCACCAGCACCACCAGTACCGCCAGAGATAATTGAGCCGCCGCCGCTGCCACCGCCAGAAATCAACATCTTCAAGTGACTTTCTGACAACCTGATCACAAATGGAATCAATTTCGGCTCGGGGAGAGGGATCTATAGAGAGAATCTTAGATTGGAGTTCCTGATCCTTAATAGCTTTATTATGTCTTTTTCCCAGCCCCTAAAAAATGGACAACCTGAATCAATTTATAAAGTGAGTAAGCCCGTACCAATAGGAATTTTTTTCGTATTATGCAAGTGTATAAGTTTAATTTGCAACCTTATTGATTCTTAACATCATTGATTCAGTAAGGATTGATTTCAGTGTCCTAGAAACTAGTTTAAGCTGCAGGTCCTAAATCGAACTTATATAAAATAAATGAAATGGAGTGATCAAATGTCTAATCCAAACATCTTTAATATCACACCCACGATTTCGCTTAGTTTGGGACAAACAGTTCCATTGCTTCTTAGCTCAGTCGCTCTCGAAGAACTAGCTTTGGCTCATTTGCTGAATGCAGAAGCGGAGAAGCTTCAATTCGTTCTCGGAACATTAACCCCTGCACGTACTACTTTTACTCCCGCAACCGTTTCTCTTACAAATCTTCTAGATCTTGATACTAGTGTTCAAAGAACTCTTCGTGACGTGATCAAAAAGGAAATGTTATTGGAATTCAAATTTGAAAACACATTAGATTTAGCTGGATTTTTGGCAAACTTGGGGACTTTCACATTCACCACACCAGGAATTTTTACAATCACTGTTCCGGAATTCGCGACAACCGCTCGAATCACAGCAATAGGAGCAGCAGGCGGCAGCGGTACTACAGCAACAGGTGGCAGAGGCGCCTCTATGCAGGGTGACTTCCCGGTCACACCTGGACAAACATTGTCCATCCTAGTGGGACAACAAGGCGGCGTAGGAAACAATCCAAATGCCGGACAGGGCGGTGGTGGCGGTTCCTTTGTATGGAGCGGAACACCACTTAGCTTTACTTCCCTACTGATCGCTGCCGGCGGCGGCGGCGGGTCTGGTGACAATAGTGCCAATGGAGGCGACGCTAATACTAATTTTACCGGCGCTAACGGCACCGGTGCAGGCGCTGGTCTCGGCGGTCTGTCTCCTACAGGTGCCATCGCGGCTACTGGCGGAACAGCAACTGGCGGAGGCGGAGGCGGAGGCGGCAGTCTTACGATAGACGGCACAGATGGAGGTCCTAATCCGAACGCTGGCGGCAAGGCAGGAAAGTCTATTGTTTCTGGCGGGGCTGGCGGGGCTGGCGGTTCCCTCGCTGGTAGACTTGGAGGTAGTGGCGGTAGTGGAGGCGGTGCTGGAGGCGGTTCCAGCGCTGGTGCAAATGTCGGCGGCGGCGGTGGCGGCGGCGGCTTCAACGGCGGCGGCGGTGGCGGGGCCAACGGCGGCGGTGGCGGCGGCGGTTCGCTTAATAAAGGTGCAAACCAGGTGAATACAGCTGGCGGCGGAACTGGAGATGGAGTAGTTATCATTAGTTTTAGTGGGCTCTAGATGTACGATATGTTGGAAGTTCTTTAATAACACAAACGGTGGGGCAGCCCGATACTTTAGGGTTGCCCCATTGTTTCTATCAAAGCAAGATTTCAATGGTATCTTCACAATAAAAGTATTACAATCGAAAATAATAGCACGCAGAAATCACTCGGCCTTCCTGTTTGCCTTTTTAGGTCTCAATGGGAAGGCTTTTTTACGTTCAAATTACAACAATTTGGCTAAAGAAAGCAAAGGTTCCAATCAAATTATTATTTCTGTTCTTGAACAAAGCTTGGAAATGGTAAACCGCGATTGTGTAGCTGCATAGCATAAAAAAGATGCTGTCACTTAAGGGATAAGAATTTGAAAGCTGTAATTTTGCCTGGATGTTACGGGACGAGAATCAGTGAAGAAACAGAATTTAAGCCTAAGCCAATGATTCGATTGCAAGACTATGACCGGTAAATTGAGGACCGACTCAATAAATTTTTAGATTTCCAGTCTTCAACAGCATCCACCTCAAGTTTCATCACGGGGGTTTCTTTCTTCACTTCCACATTATATTGAATAACGATGAGGTTGTTGCCAAAAAAGCACTTTTACCTAGTTAAAATCATAATATATCAAGTGTTTGATTACTGTTTTTATAAGGAGTGAAAGAAAAAACATGGACTTTAAGCGGTTATCGTTATGCATGATTGTAAAAGATGAAGAGGCATTTATCGAAAAGTGCCTTAACAGCACAAAGGGGGTTGTAGACGAAATCATTATTGTAGATACCGGATCTTCAGACCGAACCGTTGAAATCTGTAAATCATTTGGAGCCGAGGTTTACGAATTCCCGTGGAACAATAGCTTTGCTGACGCACGCAACTACGGATTCGAACGCGCAACTGGGGATTGGATTTTATGGATGGATGCAGATGAACAGGTCGATGCTTCTGATGTTTATAAAATGCGTGATATTCTTTATTCCGATGAAGATATTTTATCGATTCATTTGATTAATTATTATGGCGAACGCCCTGAACCGGAAAAAACCTTTGATATAGCCCATACTCGTCTTTTGCGGAATCATAAAGGATTTAAATTTCAAGGCAAAATCCATGAAATGCTAAACGCAGAAGAGGTTCTGACGGTACCAGAGGATGGCATGACCATCAAGCATGTTCCCATAAAAATTCACCATTATGGTTATTTGGATTCGGTAACTAAAAATAAAAAGAAATTTGAACGTAATATTACCATGTTAGAGGAAGAACTTAAACAAGAAGACCATAGCCCCTGGATTAATTACCATATTGCCGCAGAGTATTATGGGCAAGAGGAATATAGTAAGGCATTTGATCATGTCAATAAATCCATTAGAGATTTCCTAATGCGGTTACAAACCCCCCCATCGCTTTTATATCGATTAAAGTATTCCATATTGATTAGTACTGGAAGCATCGACGGGGCATGGCCAAGTATTGAAAAAGCGTGCGTACTCTATCCGGATTATGTAGATTTACATTTTTATAAAGGCATAATCTTATATATGAAGGATATGCACAAAGAAGCATTGGAGGCGTTTGATCTATGTCTTGAAATGGGTGAAGCGAATATAGAGTATCTTACCCAAAAGGGGATGGGTACCTTTCAAGCATTACACTATAAAGGATGCTGCTTCGAAAAGCTGGGGCAGATTGAGGAGGCTGCAAGGTGTTATGCAATGGCGGCAAGCCAATCGAAAACATTTCATTCTCCCGTAGAAGCTCTTCGTAGCCTGTTGCCGAAGCACCAAGACCTATTTAGTCCATTAACGGAAGATTGCGAAGATGAAACGCTAATCGCAAAGGCACTCAATCTCAATTCTCCTAAAAAATAAAATCAAATAAAAAATAGATTATTTGCCGTGACGCTCATCGAGGGGAATAAATACACTGTAATCAGATATAAAAGAAAGGAGGTGATTTCATGTCACAAGCTAATATTAGTAGTATCACTCCTACAATTTCTCTTTCGACTGCACAGACTATTCCATTGCTTTTGGCTTCTGTTGCCCTTGAGGAATTGGCTCTGGCTCACATCATTAATGCTGAAGCTGAGAAGCTACAATTTGTCCTCGGAACATTAGCAGGAACTACCCGTGTATTCACTCCTAACACTGTTACGTTGACTAACCTGCTTGATATCGACGCAAGTGTCCAAAGAACACTTCGTGATGTGATCAAGAAGGAGATGCTGCTTGAGTTTAAGTTCGAAAATATTCTCGATTTGATCGCTATTACCCCAAGACCTTTTGTATAATTTCCAACATCTCTTTATCGAAATATCATCAAGAGGTTGGGGGTAGTACAAGCTCAAACTGAGCTGGTTTATTCCTGTTTACTTTGCTCCCGATTGGCATACAATTGTATCCAATCGGGAGCATTTTTAATGGAATAAACTCAGCATGGCAAATATCATAAAAATAGTTGTGTCATACTTTAGCCTGTAAAAATAAACTAACATTAGCGCTAAAGAAAAACGAGGTGATAACAATGTCTCAAGCCAATATCCCGAATATTAGTCCAGTCACATCAATTAAAACTGATCAGACCGTTACATTGCTGCTGGCTTCCATTGCCCTTGAGGAGTTAGCCCTTGCCCACGTCATTAATGCTGAAGCTGAAAAACTTCAATTTGCACTCGGAAAATTAAAGCCTACAAAAACAAAACTTTCTCCTAAAAAGCTTTCCGCTTCAAATCTTTTTGCCATCAATGCTAGTGCTGAAAGAATCCTTCAGGATGTGATCAAAAAGGAGATGCTGCTGCAATTTAAATTGGAAAACGTTCTTGATTTAATGGACATGAAGCCTCAACCATAGTCTTATTGAATCCCGGGAATGAAAAGCCTTTCAATTCCGATTATTACTTTGCTATTTTAATTTACCGAAACATAAACTTTCGAAGTCATTCTTTATTTTTTGTTAAGGTAAATTGCTTTTCTAAGTAGCTTTATTAAAATTTAATTCAAGATGGGATTGCGGAGGCAACCCCATCTTTTTTCAATATTCTTACAAGCCTTTGTTCTCTCATATTAATTTTTATGGGACTTTTTTAGTCTTTTCATTTTTTTCGATTCTATTATTGGTGCAGGGTATCATCTACCAATTGGGGCAGACCGTTATCATCACAACCTGTCTCGCACGGTAAAATGGACATCTAAATTTCAGATTTCAGTATCAACACACGCTAAATGCAATGAAATCATTGAAATCATTAAATCTTCTGATACAATTTTTCTTATTCAACTCTCTCCCGAGTAGGCAACATTGCCTGCTCGGGATTTCTTTGTCCAAATGGGCTCTTCATTTTCCTGTTCACTCATACCAGAATTATCGGAACCGATACATTTACTGACATTCTAACTGGCACAATTTGCCCAAGCTGCGACCCAACAGGCAGTGGATTCACACATACACGCATAGAGACAGGAAATTTTCCTTCTACCGTAATTTTCAGATCTAACACAATCACTTTGGTCACATGTATAGGCACATCAGGTAACTTCCGAAGAATGGAAGTAACGGGAACTGGAACAGGATTTGTGGCAGGTGGTGTACCGTTCTCTAGTAACTTCAGTTTGCTATTGGAAGATTTCCCTCTTCAAGATCAGTTCACATTAGTTTAAAATGATCAATTCGGGAACCCCTTCACATTAAATGATACCTAACTGTACCAGGAGCCATCAACAAAACTCCTTGCCCTTAATTTTGTCAAACATTGGGTTCAAACAATTCCCATTCCGATTTGGAATGGGAATTGTTCGTTTTCGTTTGTTAAAGGAGAGGAATAACACTATGAGTGATCAAGGAAACCACGAGCTAATAAAACAAGGTGGTTGCGTCTGAGGAAAACGCCGCCAGTTATAATCCAGAGACAAAAATGAGACGGAGCAAATCCTTATCAATTCGGTTCATTTTTCTTGGCTATTTCAGCTAGTTATTCTATCTCTTGGCGTACCATTATTGAGCGGAAAAAGGAAAACGATTAAGTTATACGGCTCGCACACCCCTGAAATACGAAATGCGAATGTCCAATTTCTGAGTCTATAATTGCAGGAGGCTATCCTCTACCAATTGGGGACGGACCGTTAACAGCCGATTTCATTCTATAAACTATAAAATGGGCATTTATATTTCTAGGTTCTCGTGTCAAGCCTGTACAAAAATGTAATATTGAAATAATATATCACAGGTGTAATATTGGAAATATTCAGGTCATGCATAGTGTTCACCTCTTCCTGAGTAAGCGCAGGACCCTGCTTGGGAATTTTTCTCCAAAAATCCAGCTTCATTTTGTTATATCAAAAAACTGTTAAAACGAATGGGCGGCAGCCTTTTTTTTGCTAGTTTATACGAAAAAACAGACAAAAACACAATCTCTTAAATTTTACTTGAATATAAATAATAGGGAATGAAGGTTAAAACAGCTTTTGTTCCACTCTAGGACTACTTATCAAGGAGGTGAAAAATTTATGAGTTTACCAAATTTCCCTAGTATGACACCTACCATTTCTCTTAGCACTGCACAAACTGTTCCATTACTGTTGGCTTCGATTGCCCTTGAGGAGTTAGCTCTCGCTCACCTTGTAAACACAGAAGCGGAAAAAATTCAATTTGTTCTTGGCACCTTAACCCCAGCAAGGGCATTCACTCCTGCAACAGTTTCGTTAACCAATCTTCTTGCTCTCGACGCTAGTGTTCAAAGAACCCTTCGTGACGTGATCAAGAAAGAAATGTTACTAGAGTTCAAATTTGAAAATGTTCTTGATTTGATCGCTGCTGTTGGAGGCGGAGGTCCAACACCAGGTACATGTGGGTGTAGTGTTTTACTACCTGCAACTTCAATCACACTTAATCCTCCTATTCCAATCCCTATTATACCTGGTTTCGTGGCTGCTATAGCAACACTGAATATCAACATTTGTCCTAGTTGTGTAGCAGGCGATTCTGTTTTCGAATTAACATTGATTGCGTCGGGTGGTTTAGGAACCTTAGGTTTTACTATTGGTGCAATTTCAAGTGTTGTTTGCACAGCTGAAACTGTGACCATTATGGGTACCGGAGATGTAACCTTTAATGGAAATCCACTTGTAACTGGTGTTAGTTTTACTATTACCATTAATCGTATTACTAATACCGTGACTGTAAGGGTACCAAGCGATACAGGTAATATACTGAATGTAACAATCACAGTACCAGTACCAATAACTATTGGCAGTACTTGCCCGTAGCTTTTAATGGACGAAGAGACAGCATTTTTGCTGTATTTTCTAAAAGGGGGGGGAAAAAATGAATGAACAAAGCAATAATGAGCAAAGTACAGCCAACCAACAAAACACTATAAAATCATCAAATTCCCAGCCAATCGTAAAAAGATCGATTCAAATCATTAAACACGGTGGTTGCGGCTGTGGAAAACGCCGTCAAATATAAAATAATGGCAAACTAAAAAATAAGGCGGAGCAAGAAAAGCAAATAATTATAGAATACAGACTTAAAAGGTGCATGCCAGATAACCTTCTTTTAAACCAAAGGAAGGTTTTGTTGTATTTTGCTTGATATAGTTGTTATCCTATATCATAGGAAATTATTTCTACTTATAGGTAAGAATCAATAAATGTACTATTGCTGTTCCTAATCCTACCACAAGTATTTTCGATCTGAGTAAGAGAGATTTTCTTACTTGCCATTGATGAGTTCTACCATCAAAGGTTATACACGAATGAAAAAGGAAATTAAAAAAGACCTTGCCATTGCTGAAAAACTCAACAATAACAAAGTCTGTAGTACGCCCTCGGCAGGAATCGAACCCACATTTTAAGAACCGGAATCTTACGTGCTATCCGTTGCACCACTTTCGGTTCAAAAAGCTTTAAGGCGTTAATATACCAATGGTTTATGCTTGTTGAATGTTTTTCATTACGTGTTATCCCTACAAATAATGATACTGAAACATGTACTAATTTGCAAACAATTCAAAATTAGACGTTATTAATTAGGTTTATTGTTGGTTAAAAGGTCGAAGATAAATGGTATTACTGCACCTAAAACCGCCCCTAACAACAATATCACAACAGCATAAATCCAGTGGTCTTTAATGGCTTCATAAACTGCTTGTGGAGACAAACCATAGGGTTCATACCATTTAGCATTTGTTTTCAGATTTCCTGATGCTACCTTGTCCAAAATAGAATGAAATACATCAACTTTCTTAAGTGTTGACATGTGGAGTTTTACATATTCTTTGTTAGCAAATGCTACAGCTTCAGATTGTCCATCCAAAAAATCTCTATTGGAGATTTTATTTTTTTCAATTAGTTTTTCTAACCGAGGATGCCCGATATAACCTACTCCATAAATATCGATAAGTAATCTTGCTAAATCATACTTTTTTTCATCATCTATTGTTTCTGGTCTTCCTCCCAAGACCCTAAACCTATTTTCTAAAGCTTCAAAACCAAAATTTAAATCCCTCATATTCCAGTGAAGCCAATTATAAGATTTATGTTTCTTAACAAATTGAAAAAATTCCTTTAACATTTCTTTTTCTAAATCATCATAATTTTGTTCTATATCCTCGAACGGTATTTTTTTTATTTCCGCTAATTTATGAATAGAAAACGATTTTGTTTGAGCTGTATTATAATACCTTACTGCAATTGATGTTACTCTTGGTGTATAGCCACTCTCTACATTATAGAAACTTTCACAGGAATAATGGATTAATACAAGATGTGAAGCATTATTTACAAGTTCATTAATTGACTCAAGAGCCTTTTTTCTTTTTTTGATTCTATGATTAAGATTCAAGCTATCGCCACCCTTTAATCACATAATGTACCAACCTTAGCAATCTTTTATTATACTACAAATTCACAAATTTTAACATCTAACTCCAATATTAATTGCCTTTAAAATATTTTCAGATTTATAAATTTTTTATATTGTGTGGATGAGTCTGCCTAGCCCATAACCCACCAATCCCCATGATAGAAATGTGTAAATATACCCCCATATTTATTGCAATCGAGTAGAGGGAAAATAAAGCAGTTTATTTTCGCCCCTCTCACAACACCGTACGAACGGATCGCGTATACGGCGTTTCAATTTATATTACAGTGTGTACTTTTAAGTAACGTTCAAGAGCAGAGGGTATCCCCCTCTGCTTTAGTCTTTTGTTTGAGATTGCTCTTTGAACAACTTTCGATAACCCGATATACCGGTAACCTTTCCGGCAGAACGTTAATCCTTTTGCTTCTTCTTCGGGTATACCTAGTTGGATTAGCGACTTGATTTGTTTTCTAGGAACTTTCCATTGTTTCCAAATGATTACTCTTATTCTTGAGCGTAATTTCATATCTATTTGGGTCATTGCTTTTCTCATGTTTGCAATTCTAAAGTAGTTCACCCATCCAAAAATGACTTGTTTAAGCTTAAGAATTCTGAAATCTAGAGAGACGCTCCCGTTTCGTTTTGTAAGTTGTCGTAGCTTTCTTTGAAATTTCTGTAATGACTTTGGGTGAGGTTTCACTTGGTATCTCTCAGTTTTGAAGTCATAGTAGTATCCAAATCCTAAGAATTTTAACTCTTTAGGGCGAGAGATTTTACTCTTTTCTGCATTAACTATCAACCCTAATTTTCCTTCTATAAATCTCACGATTGATTTCATCACTCTGTTTGCTGCTTGCTCGCTCTTCACAAAGATTAGGGAGTCATCCGCATATCTAACGAAACGCAATCCTCTACTTTCTAGTTCCTTATCTAGTTCGTTTAACATAATATTACTCAATAATGGACTGAGGTTTCCTCCTTGCGGAGTCCCGACGGGAGTCTCTTTATATTTCCCATTTACCATAACTCCACTTACTAAGTATTTTCTGATTAACGAGATGACATCACCATCATCGATTGTGTTTGCGATAATTCGCATGAGTTTATCATGATGAACTGTATCGAAGAATCTTTCAAGGTCAATGTCTACTACCCAATCGTGTCCATCATTCAGAATTTCCAAACTTTTTATAATAGCCATCTCACAGCTTCTTTTTGGTCTAAAGCCGTAACTGAATTCGCTGAATTGCTTTTCGAATATCGGACTGAGAACTTGATGAATTGCTTGTTGAACTACTCTATCCACTACTGTTGGTATTCCCAACATGCGCATCTTGCCATTTTCTTTTGGGATTTCCACTCTTAAGGCAGCTTGTGGTTGGTATTTTCTTGTTCTGATGCGCTGACGTAGCTCATCTTTGTTCTCTTTCAGATATCGCTTCAGTTCATCGACTGTTATTCCATCAATCCCACTAGCACCTTTGTTTTTATAGACACGTAAGTAGGCTTCATTCATATTTTGATTGCTTAGAATCTGTTCTAAAAGTTCCACACTCGTTTCTCCTTTCCTCTCACGTAATAAGTGATAGCTCCATTTTGGTTATCCTTTGAGATACGCTCATACTTTCCCCATTAACACATTCGGAGTACGTCACTTATGCATTCGTGGCGTTGAAACACTATAAATTGTTCAGCCCTTCATGAACTAATTTCACTACTATGGCTTCTGCTGACTTCTTGCGGCTAACCTTTTTCGACTGTACTAGTTGTACACCCGCAAGACCTCCCAGGGTAAGACAACAATCTTTCCTCTTTTACTCGCCTGATTTACTCTACAAAGTTACGCACATCTTTTGGACTTTGACTTGAATTGGAGCCTCATCCCTTTGTAAAGCCTTAGTATCAGATTTCTGTTCGTCGAGCCAAGATTTTATTCCACGCTTCCTCCAGCCCTTACCTCACGATAAGTACCTTGCGCTTCCTTAGTGGTTGGTTGATGTGTACCCCCACAGTGGACTTTCACCACCTAGATAGTTGCCATGCCTGGCACACAATTGAAAGAGACCCCTTGGGAGTCTCCTTAGCTTGCTTCAAATTCCTTAACCTTGCGATAGAATGTTGCCTTTGTCATGTTTGATTGCTTCATTGCTTCAACTGCCGTGATATTTCCTGCTCTCCATTCCTTATAAGCCTTTTCAAACTCAGATGTAATAGATGTTTTAGGTCTTCCTAGGTGTTTACCCTGTGCCTTTGCTGAAGCTATTCCTTCAGCTTGACGGGTCTTTATCTTAGTTCTTTCTTCTTCAGCAACCCATGATAAAACCTGTAAAACCAAGTCAGCTACGAAAGAACCGATCGAGTCATTGTATTTACGTGTATCCAATAATGGCATATCAATTACAACAATATGTGCTTTGATGTTTTGGGTAATATCTTTCCACTCGTTAAGAATCATCTCTTTGTTCCGACCTAGTCTATCTAAAGAATGAATGTACAGTGTATCTCCTTTACGCAAACGCATTTTCAAAGCTTGGTATTGAGGTCTGTTAAAGTCTTTGCCGCTCTGCTTATCGATATGAATATCACGCTCATCAATTCCAAGAGCATACATACTATCCAGTTGTCGTGCTTCGTTTTGGTCTTTACTACTTACTCGTACATATCCGAACTCTTTGTTATCCATGTTTAAATCCACCTTGTTATTTGATACTCTAATCTTACTGAAATAGTATCAAAAGGTCAATGGAAATTATGATACGTGCCAAAATTTGATTTGATACCATATGAGACTATCTAAACACTTATTCTTCCGTTTCATAAATTACGTTTCAAAAAGTGTACCTTTTGAAACGTATAGTTTATCGAGAACAAAGAACAATATGATTAAAGCAGCGATATCTATCCTTTGATATCACAATTAATGTTACACCTCTGTTATTGATTACTCTTATCGAAAAACATCAGTTTATTTCTATATGTTTTATCACTTTACTGCACCAAAATACATCATTTATTTGAGTCGTGTCGGAAATTTACCAAACGTCAATTTGTGAATGAAAGTGGTTCTGCATTCAACAAAAGGCACAAACAAAACCCTATAGCTCCTACAAATACCCTTAGATTGATTCGCAACCACAAAGCAACCATTAGTTAATCACAGCTTGTGTACAACTAAAAAAGCATCCAACTAATTTGGATGCCTTCTTACAACTATTTCACTTGTTCTTACAATAATTCTTTCTTAATAAACAAATATGATATAAACGCATAAGAAAAATTTCTACAAAACATAATTTAGAAAAAGAAAGGTGAACATAACCAAAGTTTAACAATATTTGCGTCATTCTTATTTAACCTCTCTAATAAACTAGGTAAAAATGGCATAGTATCTTTACCTTCATAAATTCCCAAAAAGAACCTATAAAGTAACTCTTCTGATGTTGACCAACCCCATTTAAACCCACTCACAGGTCTAACCATATATGGTGTTTCGATAAACCAAACATCCCTAAATGCTACAATCCTTGAAAGAGAAGACTTTTCCCACATCTCACAAAAAACATAGGCAGGAGTACATTTATTAAATTTTTCATTTATATGACCATGGATAACATTAACAATACCTTTACAAACATTGACTGATTCGTTAAAGTAGTCGACTGTTATAGGTAAGTATTCTCCCAATTTATTTGTCCTTGCTTTTGAACCAGCCTTTCTTAAATAAATACTGTTACTTCTCCACCCGCCATGCATTCCTGCATCCCTAGAAGCCTTCATTTCAATAAAACTATCCCAATATATATCAAGTAATTCCTTTTCAGCTGAAATAATTTCAATCAAAGATTTTTTATATTCTTCTGGTTTCTTATATAAAGAATCAGTGACATGTTTTTCAGCCATCATTTCAATAATCTCTTTCACATCCCCAGAATTGATTATGTTGCCACTATCTGTTGATTTAACACTAATTTTTTCTGGGTAACTAACCAAAATCTCCTTCATTAATTGAGACAGATAATCTTCTATACTTGCTATTGAAGCAATAAAAAGCTGTGAACGTAAAAAAGGTGGTACTCTATTGTCTGGTGAGCTTAATCCTTTTAAATTTCCATCTACTCTACTAAGTTCGCTTGGTAGATTTTCTCCTGCTTTTCTTAAATGTCCAAATAAGGCAAAGCTATCCCCATATCCTGCTTCTATAGTTGATGCAGCAATAAACCTATTAGTATGAATTAAAGCCTCAAATTCTTTAACCTTATTAGTTGAAATTGCGTTAATATTATTTAATAAATTTACCTTATACATACATTTATTCTCTCTCCTAGAATTTTTTGTTTATAGGATAATTATACCATGGGAATTGATAGAAACTTGATGTATTAAACTAGTTTTAATTGAGGCTAAATCGAGACTTTCCTAGTCTTCATTAAATCAAGCGTGACATTATTAGATGAAGCACTTCTTCTTGATAAAGTTTAGTTTTATTAATGTTTGTGTAATGCGGTAGACTGAATACAATCTTATTCAATAATCCGCTTCAATATACGAAAAAGGAGTGCCTCGATGAAAGACACTCCTCATTCTTCAGGCATTCCAATTTCTCCACCTTTGATCTGGCTTTTATCAGTTTTGAAATGATATTCTGCAAGTGGCAATGCCCATTCATATGCCCAAAAAAAGGAATGGTGTATGTTTGAAATATAAAAATCTAGCAAACGTCTCATGCTCGTTACTTTGAAAATAACTAATTTTTTTATAGAACCATAGAATTATTTTAAACACTGTTTTAAAATATGAATAAAATAAAGAGAGGTGCTAAATTTGAGTAATCAAGAAAGGCCTAGCAAATTTTACTTAACCAATACTATTTTAGAAATAGTGCTATTTACTTTAGCTGCTTTAGTTTTAAATTTATTTCTAGGAAATGATATGTTTAAAAGTGCCGTAGCTACTGCAATAATTGCCATAATTCTAGAAATCATTTTAAAAGTCAAAGGAATCAGCCCTTTACTAAACAAAGCAAAAAAAGTAGAAACCCTATATGAAAATTTAGAAAAAAATGGCGTTAACAATATTTATTTCATGTATGACCGTAATTCTAAAAAAGAGAGAAATGAAAAAACTCAAATTGCTATTAGTGAAGCCTCTTATATGTATTTATTAGCTGAAACAGGTCGCTCATATATAGATGCTTCAACAGATAGACATTGGAAAGAAGTTAAATCACAGTTAGATAAAAGTACTTCTTTCAAAGTACTTTTAATACATCCAGAATGTGAAAATAAAATTGTACGAAATAAATTAAATAATTCCACTGGAGTTGACAGGAAATTGAATTTTGAAGAGTTAAAAGTTCTAGTATCAAAGTATCAAACTTTAGAAATTCGATTTACTGATCAAGTTTACAATACACTTTTCTTTACGAACAACTATATGATATACGACCCTTATCATTTAGGGAAAACCTCTGAACGTTTAGAAAACAATTTTTTAGCAATTGAATTTGATAGTTCCAGTAGTAACTATAAAACAATGAAAAGTCATTTTGATTACTGTTGGAGTAAAAGCAAATCGATAGAAGATGTAGAAGTAGAGTTAGGAGGTGTTTAATTGAAAAGACTAATCCTTACATACAATCAAAGTTGTAATTTAAATTGTAAATTCTGCTATATAGATTTTCATCATAAAAAAATTGAAGATAAAACTATATCTATAGTAGAACAAGCAATTCAATTAGGATTCGACATCATTACATTTGGTGGTGGAGATTCATTTAGTAAAAGGGATTTTCGTGAAGCATGTAAAATAGCACATCAAAATCATCTTTTTACTCATGTTGATACTAATACGTTAAGTATTAATGAATCTGACTTTAAATTCATTGAAGAAAATATTGATTTGTTAGGTGTTTCCATCGATGCTATTGGCGATTATTATAATCTATTTAGAGATTCTCACCGCCTTTTTCAAAAACTTAATCATACATTACAGCAATTAGAAAAGTACAATATCGAAATTAAAGTTAATACTATATTAACTGCACAGAATATAAATTCTATACCTGATATTTTTGAATATATATCCACTTTTAAAAATATAAAACGTTGGAGTATATACCAATTTTCCCCTTTATCTTCCGCAAAGAAATTCGAAGATATATACAAAATATCAGATAGTGATTTTGAACAAACCTTAAAATTTGTAAACACTTCAAATACAGATTTAATTATAGAAAAAAATAGATATGCAAATAGAGTGGATGGTTATATATTTTGTGATGAGGAAGGGAACTTATACACAAACAATATTAATGGCAAGTACCTTCCATTAGGGTCTATTTTTAATGAAGAAGATATAAAAAATGTGTTTTCAAAAAATATTTTGATTAACCCTAAAATAAAAAAACGTTATACATAATTATAAAACTTATCGCATCGGTAATGTTTCTTACTATTTAATAAACGATTTTATAGCCTGTTTAAATCATCTATATTTAATAGAAAAAGAGCAGACTTCCTTATCTGCTCTTAATTAATAAAATCGATATTTTATTATTTAACCAAGGATAAAGATAAAAAACTACTAGAAGCGGCTATTATCCCACGATTCAAACCTACAATTTTGAACAATAATTCTACATTCCGTTTTAAATCTAAAAAACCTTTTTTCCCAAAAAGTCAATTTTATGGGAAATTCGTGCCAAATCATTGCAGATATTATCAACGTAATCTTTCCATTTGTACTTATCTTATAGATGCCGATTGATAAAATGTTACATATTTCCAATTAAATATCTCCAAAGGCAATCTCCTAATAAAAATACGTTATAATAGTAGTACACCACCGAAAAAGGAGTAATTATATTGAATATAAATGAAATTGTATCAAATGGCTTCAGTATTAATGATATAGAGAGAAAATTTTCGAGCTTTGCTTTTATATCGTTAAAAACTGCACTTAATTCATTTTTCTCTACATATAAAAGTTCCACATTATTTATTCACAGTATCCTAAATGGTGGTACATCAAATATCAATGAAGTAGATCGTCAGTATGCAACAGATTATATTGAACACTATGCAGAAACAATAATTCATTTTCAGCACTTTATTGAATTAGTTTGTAAGGAAATCTTACGTGAAAAAAATGAACTATTAGTACTTAATATTGATAGACAGCATGAGATATTCTATAAATTACTAAACAATGAAGAAGTCACCTCTTTAGAGCTAGAAGGTATTAGAACTATTGAATTCAATACCACTTATGAACGATTATTTAATTTAATTAAAGCAGGAAAATTAGACTCAAAGTATAATTTTTTTGCAACTCAAAAAAACAAAGACGCTCTAAACAAATTAAATACTCTTAGAAATCGCATATGGCATAGAGGAACGTTCGTTTTGCGTTATGAAGCACTGGACGTTTTTATTGGAAAGTTTATATTACCTATAATTAATGAAATTATTTCATTACCCGAGTTTATGAGTCTTAAATCCAGTTGGAGTTATAAGCCTCTAACTTTAGGAATAGATCCACTTTCTGAAATAATTATTGAATGTTCTAAGGATAGTTATAATGCAGGGAAAGTAGCATTTATAAAAGAATTAGGAAGAGCAGCTTATAATAACCCCTTGCACTTTAAATTCAAATTTTTTAATGACGAAATAATAAAACATTCCTTAAATACAGCTGAAGCTGAATTAAATGCTTATCATTCACAAGCTACAGCCATATACGATTGTCCAGTTTGCGGAGTTAAATCATTAACCTCCTATGAAGATTCAGACGGTGAACAAGAGTCAGATGGAAGTTATAGTTCTTATTGGACATTTTCATGGTATATCAAATGCCACTGTTGCTCATTTAAAATTAGCCGTGAGTTAAAAAATCCAAAAGAGTATGGTTATGATTTACCAGATTATTGGTACAGTTACGATCATTAATTTCATCTATGAGGAGCTTTTAAATTAGCTCCTTATTTTCATTTGTGTTTTTTTACCGAAATAACAATCACACAGACTTAGATATATCCTATTTCAAATTAGTAGTCATCACAAAATAAAAGTAAGGTTTTTAATCCATTACAAAACGACAATAAAAAAAGGCAATAAAATCGCCATCATAACCATTTAATTAATATTTGATTAATATAAGCAGTTTTGGAAAATTCCTGACTTGTGGATGAATCTGTCTAACCCTTGCTCCTATTATGAATATGCGATAATACCCCTAATAATTTACATTTAAAAATAGAGATCCCTTTTAAGTCCCTACTCCTTAATTTTCAAACTGAAATTTCCAATTAGAGATCTAATTTTTTTAGTAAATATGGTAAAATTAAGCAGTAACAATCAATATACTAAGTGATAGGAATGGTGTTATGTCTGAGTTAGATAACTTCTTACAAATAAAACACAACCAGTTTTCAAGTAAATATAATTCTGAAAAGATAGACTTATATAAGGAATATTACACCGGTTTTGGTAATGCACATCTAACTGAAATCTTTTCAATTCTTCATAGTAACTTAAATGACCTTTTCTCTTTTATGAATAGTAAAAACGGTGTATATGGGGGGCATTTTAATGCGGCAGAGAGTAGAGAACTGTTAGATATTATTGAACAAATAAGAATACTTCAAGCCAAGTTAAAGAGTGAATATAGTTTTGAAATTGACCAGTATTACATGGAAATTATTAATTCATGCAGAAGTTTTCTAAAGCAAAGCGGTGGCAGTAGCATTCCCGAAGAATTTCCAATTATCGATATAATCGAAGAAAGACCAATGTTTATAAAAGCTAATATTACAGAAATTCAAAGCCCTGAAAACACAAGTAAAATAACTCTTCATCAAATTGGTGGCGGTTCATATGCTAAGGTATTTAAATACAGTGACCCTCATTACGGAACAGAATTTGCTGTAAAACGAGCAAAAGATGATTTAAGAGAAGATGAGCTTGTGAGGTTTAAAAATGAGTTTAATGATCTAAAGAATTTGGATTCTCCTTTTATTATTAAGGCTTATACATATAGTGATGAAAAAAATGAATATACGATGGAATTAGCTGATCAAACCTTGGAGAAATTTATGAGATATAATAATAACTCTTTGTCTTTTGCATCAAGAAGAGCATTCATAATCCAGCTCCTTAATGCTTTTGAATACATTCATCAAAAGGGGCTTTTACATCGAGATATTAGTTATCAAAACATTTTAATTAAAAAATTCGAAGACGGAACTAATTTTATAAAAGTGTCGGATTTTGGTTTAGTAAAGCGACCTGAAAGCTCATTAACAAGGCAAGGAACAGAAACTAAAGGGGCAATAAATGATTATTCAGATCTTGATATAGTAGGGTTTGAAAATTATGAAATAAGGCATGAAACCTTTGTCCTTGCAAAAGTAATCTACTATATATTAACAGGAAGAGAATCAAACTATCACAAAGAAGAGAGTGAACAATTAAGAAAGTTCATTCTTAAAGCTATTGGAGATAAGGAAAATCGTTTTAACAATGTCGCTGAAATGAAAAAAGTATTATTAACTGAGATATTTCCATCTGTCCGAAACCAACAAGAACAAGTTTAAATAACATTATTAGCTTGTAATTTAGTTTCATTCCAAATTCAGTTACTTTCAATTTAAAGTTCTAAAAGCTTTTATTTTCGATACTAAACTTTCAATCTTCGCAAAATAAAACGTTTACTAATTAAGAAAAAAGGTTAATTAGTAAACGTTTTTTCAAGTAAGAATATCTCAGTTTTTAGTATAGTAATGTCCTTGTATTCAATTATTTGCTTCAATATAAAAAGAAGAGCGTCAATTAAGAGACTACTCATTCTTCTGATACACCATCTCTTCCACCTTTAAATTTTTTATATTCGGTTTTATAATGGAACTCAGCTTCCGAAGCAGCCCATTTAACAGTATGTTCTTTATGAATCCATCTTGTGCAGTAGTTCTTTGTAGTTGAGTTATTGATATGAAAGTGTATAAAGTATAAGATTTCTTCATCATGCAACGCTTTTAGGTATTCTACAACAGACTTTCTGTTTATCTTCGTATTCTTTACTATAGTATCAATCGCAGTATATGATATTGGATTGTTGCTTACAGTGTAGAATATATTACCTATCATATTGAGATATGTTGCAAATATTTTAGGCTTATAATCACTTTTCATTACAACTATCTTTTGAATATCTTTATAGAACACCTTAGCGAAACCCCATTCTTCTTCCTTGCCTGTTGGTTTGATAAAGTAGTTGTTAGCATGCTTTAATTCTTTCACCTTACTTTCCATTGTTACATCTTCAAAAATCTCGATATGTCCCATCTCTTGCAATCTGAGAAGGGATTCATTTGTTCTTATTTTAGTCGTACTTTGTTCCGTACTCATTCCAATGAATCTCATCATGTGAATAACTCCAGTATAAGCTGCTCCTTGAAAGTTATTAGCAAGTGTTTTAATTATTGCTAGATGGTAAACGTCTAGTTCCCCATTCTTTCCTAAATCTTTAGTTTCCATTAGCGATTTGGAAATCTTAATAAACGATTCTTCCCTTTCTTTTTTTGTAGTTGATATTGTTTCTGTACTCACTCTTTTCTTTCTCCTTTTAAATTGTATTTTTCAATCTTCCCCGCCCAATAGAGAGATTTCAGAGAAGCTTGTTTGAGGGGAGCAAAAGGAGGCTTTGCCGACTTGCCCCCTACATTTCTATCTATTTAATTTCTTCTATCTAATATTCTTCTATCTATTCCCTCTTCGAAATTGACCGATATCATTGAAAAAGACTAACGGTTTTAAAGATAGGTGGATACCCGATTTTTCGGTGGTGTTTTAAAAATAGTGACCGTGTTTTTAAGTGGGGATTTATGCATATAAAAAAACCCCACCCATTATTTAGTTCGAAAAGGGATTGTATCAAGCTTAATATAGATACTCTCGTTTCACTTTTTCTTAGGCATAAGTGTTTGCTTTTTAGGATTGGTTTTACAGTATCTTGATAGATTCCCAGTCCTGTTTGCTAAGGCTTCATCGATCCTTTCCACCGAAACCTCACCGCGCCATTTAATGATTAAATCCTCTCTCATAGCAGAAAACGTCCACTCACGATCGGTTTCATTAACAATTCTGCCTATTACTCTTTGAATTGAACGAATTTCATATCTAGGATTTTCCGTTTTATTGAATTGAGGAATCCACTCTTGGATAAATCTTGACTCCTCTTCCTTTAATTCATCCTTTGCCAAGGGTTTAAAGATTACTTCAATATCATTAGGAACTTTTTTAACTAATTGCATCAATTTAGGATTGCAATGTTGACTACTTTCCTCTTTCAAATACCCAGAATAGAATCTTTTCCAAAAATTATCAGTCTTACCTACGTACTTTAAACCGCCCTTCAAATGAAAAAAGTACAGACCACTTTTCTTATTCAATTTTTCTTGATTACTACTTATCTCAGTAAATTTAAGTCTAAGTAATTGGTTGGACACTCATATTTGAAGTTAGTGTATGCCCTCACCCTCGACAATATATCATTGTCCGACACTACGATTTTCAGCAACTTCATCACCCCACTTTCTTTAATTGAATTTGATTTACGTTGTTTAGATTATTGTTAGCCGCTCCTTAAACAACGCAAAAAAGGAGCGAATCTACATGCTCCGCCCTCATTAGAAAACACACTTCTCCCCTGTCTATTAATAGGCATAATACATCCTATCCATTTCAGTACGTAACAGGTATAGATACAAGTGTGCCTCCTAATGAGGCGGTTGCATGTAATTCACTCCTTGAATAGTTTTATAGTTTAGTTGAAAACATTATAACACTATTGATCTCATATCACAATATATCTCTTTTGATTACAACTATTTTCCAACATTGTCTGAATGGTTTGAACGATTAGGCATAGCCAACGTACCTACTACCTCTTTAAATCAACGGATAACCGTCGAAGGCAGTTTCTATATCTGCTTACCCTACTCCCGTTTCTTACAGCATCATTTGTAACTTATTTCAAAAAACAACCAGATAAGTCTTTATATCTTAAATGAAATATCATATTTTTTATCGAGACCCATGCTCTTTACTACAAAGTACTTTTCTATTAATCTTTTAATCGTGGTACTCTTTACTACTAAATGGTCAGTAGCAACCACTTCAAAGCCATCATAAAATACCTCTATCAACTCTCTTTGCCAAACATCATTATTTAACAATCCATCTAGCTTTTCTCTTGTTAAAACAATTTCTTTTTTCCCATTATTATAAGTAATATAGTCAGTATTATTTTTTCTACTAGAAATCAAATAAGTTATGTAGGCACTAAAGTTCCCTCCATGGAATTTTTCCGCTTGTTCCAGAGCGTACTGATGTATGTCTTCTCTCAAACTAATACTTTTTTTAAAAATAATCTCCTCTTTCAATATTCGAATCCCCCTACCATTGAAATTATTAATTTCTCTTTATTTTGGAAATAGTGACCATAAACTCTTCCAAAGAAAGATTCCCCTTCTTTAGATTGCATTTCTTACAAGCGCACACACAATTACTTAAAGTGGTTTCTCCCCCTTTTGATTTAGGAATAATATGATCAATGGTATTGCCTGTCCCTCTACAATACCTACAGACATATCCGTCTCTTATTAGGACAATTTCTTTTATGTTTAACTGCTGGATAAGTGAGCTATTTACAATTCCACCAACCCCATCTTTTACCATTTCTACTGCCTCCTCATAGGAGATTCTATAAAACTGAATTCTAGACTTTGTTTTTACCCTTACCTTTATACTAGATTTTTCCGCCAACTTTTCAGTGTTAAAAATGTCTTTTGAGCCATTTCTATTAAAATATTTACACTCATGGCAATACGACTTCCTTCTACTCTTATCACGTCCATTAGATGCAAACCTTGTGTGACCTTTCATTTTATTCCTCCCATTTCTATGATTCTTCTAATATAGCATACCATTGAGGAGATTCCAAATAATACCAGTTAGGCAAAAGTATTGCAATCCTTAATCCAATAACTAACTTCTATTCATCAAATCCATGATTCTGTTAGGGGATACCTTAAACAAAACAATTGCAATATAATTTCAGATTTTATGTTCGAAACAAAAACATTTTTTTCATCGTCCAAATGGTTAGCTAACTACCAAATTCTTATGTTACAAGAAGAAGATAAATTGAAAATTAAGTTTTAGCTAATAAAAAGAGAACAGCCACACGACTGCTCCTTAGCTAAATCATTGATTTTAGTTTTTCAATTAACTCTTATTCAAAACCTTTCTCAATTGCTTGTTCAAGGTCTTTTCCATAAATCTGAACATAACGCTGGAGCATTTCAAGGTCGCTATGACCCGTCAATCTCTGTAGAACGAATAAATTTACTCCAGCTTCCACTTTTAACCGACAGAACGTCCTTCGAAATGCGTGTGGACTTACTGGGACTTCGTTTTCGACCTTTGAAACCACTCCGTAATGTTTCAGTCGCTCTTGTACCGTCCGAGCGTTTATTGGGGCATTCTCGACGCTTACAAACAGAGCATCAGTCTCCTCTAAAAGCCCTCGTTCTGCGACATATGCTTTCAAAACCGTCCTTAACCGCTTAGTCATCGGGACACGTCTTGCGTATCGATTTTTAGCTTGTTGAATTATAACTTCCCCATTTCCTTCAAATGATATGTCTTGAACCTTAAGTGAACAAAGTTCTTTAAGACGAAGTCCAACATGAGCGAACGTTAACATAATTGCGAGGTCACGTAAGCCAACAAATTGTGTTATATCTGGAGCATCCAATAATTTGTTCAACTGTTTCTTCGTAAAGGTCGCTCCAACGGTGTGCCGTTTCTTCAATTGTGACACCCCGTCAAAAGGATTCCTTTCAATGTAATCTTTTTTCAAACAGTAATTCATAAAGGTTCTTCCTGCTCTCATTCTTGCATTGATTGAGGAAATGGCTCTTTTCTTCTCCAACATGTATTCGATCCAACTTTCAATGTCATTTGTCTTGAGAATCCTCAAGTCTTTCAATGAAATCTCAATTTCAACTAATGCTCTAGAGAGTCCTTTCAGTTCTTTATCATAAAATTTGACCGTGTCTGGTGAAAGTCCTTTAATCTTACAATGCTTAAGAAATTCCTCTGTTGCTTTCTGAAAGTCTTTAGAGGGTTGCTCCTGCTGTTGAACCAATTTTTCCAATATGTTTGTGCTAACTGATTTTCTTCTCGACATAATAATGCCCTCCATTACGTGTTATTCGTTGCGTGGTACACGAGAATGAAAAGCACCCAGACAAATTAAATGAAAAAAGACCTCGTGTCTGTTGAAAACTCAACAAACACAAGGTCTCTCGTACGCCCTCGGCAGGAATCGAACCCACATTTTAAGAACCGGAATCTTACGTGCTATCCGTTGCACCACGAGGGCAAAATTATTAGCGACTTTTACATTATACAGCGAGTTATGTTTTTTTGCAAGAGGATTTACTGTTATAGTATTTATAAGAGTCCATTACGGTTTTAAAAATCCTGAAGATTGGTTATCCTGTATGAGGGAAAGTTGTCGAACATTTTTAAGGTGAATCGTTTGACCTTTATTGACCATCAGTGTATGATAACTATACATAAGTTTTTTACCTTTTCTATTCAAAGGAGGAAGAAAAATGAATTTGATTCCTACAGTCATCGAACAAACGAATCGCGGCGAAAGGGCCTATGACATTTATTCCCGTCTGTTAAAAGATCGGATTATCATGCTTGGAAGCGCCATAGATGATAATGTTGCCAACAGCATTGTAGCGCAATTGTTGTTCCTTGAAGCGGAAAATCCTGAAAAGGACATTACTCTTTATATTAACAGCCCGGGCGGCAGCATTACAGCCGGAATGGCCATTTATGATACCATGCAGTATATTAAACCACATGTATCCACTGTATGTATCGGTATGGCAGCGTCTATGGGCGCTTTCTTGCTTGCAGCGGGGGAAAAGGGCAAGCGCTTCGCATTGCCGAACGCTGAAGTGATGATTCATCAGCCGTTAGGCGGAGCTCAAGGCCAGGCTACTGAAATTGAAATTGCCGCCAAGCGCATTCTATTCCTTCGCGAAAAACTAAACGGCATTTTAGCTGAGCGCACTGGCCAGCCAATTGAAGTACTTCGCCAAGATACCGACCGTGATAACTTCATGACTGCTGAAAGAGCGAAAGAATATGGCTTAATTGACAACATCATTACACGCAATATTCTTGATAAGAAAGACAAATAATACTTATAACGGGCAATCGGCGGCATGCCGATTGCTTTTTTAATACAAAAAAGCTGGTCTCGAATGTGAGCCAGCTTTTTTTTCTTAATGATCCTTCTGAATAAATTCTGATAATGCCTTAATGGCGGTTTCTTCATCAGAGCCGTCTGCAATAATATTAATGACAACGCCTGAACCGACAGCTAGGCTCATTAAGCCCATAATGCTTTTGGCATTTACTTTCTTGCCGTCTTTCTCTAGGAAAATATCTGCCGAAAAGCGGTTCGCCTCCTGTACAAATAGGGCAGCAGGACGCGCCTGTAAACCAGTTCTTAATTTAACTTCTACTTCTTTAACCAACATTTCAAATTCCTCCTCATTATCCCACTATAATATAAAATGAATGCTCATTCTTTAACAAACTATTCTAAAATTATATCTACTTCACAGATGGCATTTCTCCAGCCCTCAGCCTCTCGGCAATTTCATCAATTTTACGCAGGCGATGATTGATGCCGGATTTGCTAATAGACCCGCCGGAAACCATTTCACCCAGTTCCTTTAAGGTAACATCTGTATAATTCAACCGAAGTTCAGCTATTTCCCGCAATTTATCAGGTAAAATCTGCAGGCCAACCGTTTGATCAATGAACCGGATGTTTTCTACCTGCCTTATTGAGGCACCGATTGTTTTATTAAGATTGGCGGTTTCACAGTTTACCAGGCGGTTAACGGAATTACGCATGTCCCTGACAATTCGGACATCCTCAAAGCGGAGCAGGGCATTATGCGCGCCAATAATATTTAAAAACTCGGTTATCTTTTCAGCCTCTTTTAAGTACGTAATATAGCCTTTTTTGCGCTCAAGCGTTTTGCTATTCAAGTCAAATGTATTCATCAATTCACATAAGGAATCATTATGCTCCTTATATAGTGAAGCAATTTCCAAGTGATAGGAGGATGTTTCCGGGTTATTCACGGAACCTCCGGCCAAAAACGCACCACGCAGATAAGAACGCTTACAACACTTCTTTGTTATCAGTTCGGGGGAGATATCATGGATGAAGGTAAAACCCTCACCAAGGATTTTCGTATCCTCGAGAATTTCCCTGGCCTGCTCTGCCAAACGCACGATGTAAACATTGTTCTTTTTCAAGCGCATTTTTTTGCGGACAAGCAGCTCAACCTGAACCTGGTAATTCTTTTTAATCAATGTATAAATTCTTCTGGCAATCGCAGCATTTTCGGTTTGAATATCGACAATGATTTTTCGATTTGAAAAGGAAAGGGAACCGTTCATGCGGATCAGCGCTGAAAGCTCAGAGCGGCTGCAGCAGGATTTCACTTCCAAGTTCGTTAATTCCTTTTTCGTTTCCGAAGCGAAAGACATTCCCTCACCTCCTTATGACCAACACTAACATAAATATTCCTTTTTGAAAGTAATTTTTTAAAGAAAACTTGCCGATTGGCGAGCCCCTAAGGGCGAAGACAGAGGCGTAGTTGCACTTATACTTTTTTATTAGCTCAAAAAAGAACATGCCAAATAAGCTTTTTAAATAATATTAACTTATTTACGCTTCATAACGTCTTTTGGTTTCATTTATTAACAAATTATATAAAATTTTTGCAACCTTCTTCGGGTCATGCCTTAGCGCGCCGTTTTCTAGATTGGCAATGTCGGCATAAACCGTCTCAAGACCAAGCTCGGTTAACCGGTCCACATCGTAGAGGACAGGATGGGCCAATTCCTCATTATAGCGAAGCTGAACATCCTGCGGAATTTCTTCATTATTCACGAGTATCGTATCGATAAACGCTCTGCTCATATGATCATAAATAGCTCGCACATGATCGCTAGCAGTATAGCCATGCGTTTCGCCGGCCTGTGTCATCAAATTGCAAATGTAAACCTTTTTGGCATGCGAACGACACACCTCATCGCCTAGCCGTGGAACAAGCAGATTAGGCAATAGACTCGTATATAAACTGCCTGGTCCAAGAATAATAAGGTCGGCTTGTCGGATGGCCTGAATCGTTTCCGGAAGCGGCCTGATTTGCTTTGGGGTCAAAAATACCCGGTTAATTTTTTTTCCGGAATAGGGAATTTTCGATTCTCCTGATACAATCGTGCCATCCTCCATTTCTGCATGCAACACAACACTTTGGTTGGCAGCAGGCAGCACTTTTCCCCTTACATTCAGAACCTTGCTCATTTCCTGAATCGCATGAACAAAATTACCAGTAATTGAGGTCATCGCGGCAATAATCAGGTTGCCAAGCGAATGGCCAGATAGTTCATTTGACGTCTTAAACCGGTGCTGGAACATTTCCTCGACAAGAGGCTCCACATCGGAAAGTGCCACCAAAACATTACGGACATCACCTGGCGGAGGAACATGCAGGTCCTCACGGATTCGCCCTGAACTGCCGCCATCGTCTGCGACGGTGACAATAGCGGTAATATCAACAGGATACTGCTTTAAACCTCTAAGCAAAACAGGTAACCCTGTGCCGCCGCCGATGACGACAATTCTAGGCTGCCAAAATTCTTTCATGTTGTCTTTTCCTTTCTCCGCTCAATGTCACGGTGAGAAACAATCGTCTTATAATCCTTTTGGAAAAATCGGCCAATGTATTCGGCGAGCGCCACAGAACGATGCTGGCCGCCCGTACAGCCAATCGCAATCACCAATTGGGCCTTGCCTTCCCTTTTGTAATGAGGGAGCATGAAACTCAGAAGGTCGGTTACTTTTTCCAAAAATTTCTGTGTTTCATTCCATTTTAAGACATAGCTAGAGACATCCTCGTCGAGTCCTGTTTTCGGGCGCATATGTTCAATATAATGCGGATTGGGCAAAAAGCGCACATCAAAAACAAGGTCGGCGTCAATGGGAATGCCGTGTTTAAAACCGAACGACATAACGTTAACTGTAAAAATTAATTGTTTATTCGCCGTAAACTCCGTTAATATCTTCTCACGTAATTCCCGCGGTTTCATCTGGGAAGTGTTGTAAATTAATTGCGCCCTGCCTTTTAACTCCTCAAGAAGCTCCCGTTCAAGGGTAATTCCTTCAAGAGGCGACCCTGACTTCGCGAGTGGATGGGACCGTCTTGTTTCCTTATAGCGGCGGACCAATGTGGCATCATCCGCATCAAGGAATAAAATCTGCGGTGTAACCCAGGAGGTTTCTGCAAGATTATCATCCAACGCTTTAAAAAGATGATCGAAAAACTCACGTCCCCTTAGGTCCATGACAAGGGCAACTTTATTCATTTTATTCCCTGATTCCTTCATAAGTTCTAGGAATTTCGGCAGTAAGGTAGGAGGCAGATTATCGACACAGAAGAATCCTAAATCCTCAAAGCTTTGGATGGCGACTGTTTTCCCTGCGCCGGACATGCCAGTAATAATGACCATTTGGATATCGCTTGTCGAACCGGTACTCATTTTGATTCCTCCTATTTCGAATTAACCTGGATCTAATCGGTAACTAATCAGCTGAAAGTCTTTTGTATAAGTAAAAGTACCGTAAATCATTCCCTTGCCGTGGATCATATAATCGATAATATGGTAGTCTCCGGCTGCCATCGGCAAGCCTTTTATTTGGTCAAAAAGGTGCCATTCAAGCTTGCCTTCTTCCGACTCATCAAGGTCTAAGCCGTCGGAATCGTGGGCCACAAAGGTAAACATCATCCACTCCGACAGAAGTTGGTCTCCCTCCATCATAATCATTGTAAAAATTCCTTTTAGCTGGGGATTCTTTAAATATACGCCCGTTTCTTCACGGTATTCCCGGATGCAGGAATCCCGGACCGACTCGCCCGGCTCCATTTTCCCGCCTGGTGCCACCCACCAGCCGCGCCGCGGTTTTTGCAGCAACAATACCTTATTTTCTCTAATTAACACACAATTGGTGACCCGCTGCACAACATTTCACCCTCTTTATATAAACACATATTGCAAAATATCTTAAGATAACAACCTCATATATTCTTCTCATTATACTATTTTTATAACCCGCTCACAATCAATTGAAAATTGATATTTCTGTAAATTCCCTCTTGCAAATATTACAATTGGGGCTAGTTTCCTTTTAGCGGGACCCTTATTAGTTATGTAGCTTTCTTGCTAAACACAAAAAAAGAGCACAGGCTGCTGGACCTGTGCAGAAAAGGTATATATTTTTAAAGGGGGTCAATTTCCATAATCATACTATATTTTTATTTCACTACTGTTACAGTTCAATTAAAACAGGATTAACTTTTTGTAAAAAATGTTGGGAAACTTTTTAATTATTTTTTCAGTTTCATTTCCTCTTTCAATTCTTCCACATAGTGCTGGGCTGTTTGGGCAGCAATACTACCGTCGCCAGTCGCCGTTACAATCTGGCGTAGTGTTTTTTCACGGATATCTCCTGCTGCGAAAATGCCCGGCACCTTTGTTTCCATTTTTTCGTTTGTTTCAATGTAGCCATTTTCGTTTGTTATGCCTAAGCTCTCGAATGGTTTAGATAGCGGCACCATTCCGATATAAATGAACACACCGTCTGCAGGCAGGGTTTGTTCTGTACCATCCACTGTTGACACCAATGTTACACTGCCAACCTTACCGTCCTTATCATTAATCGATTTAATGGTATGATTCCAAATAAAATCGACCTTTTCATTGGCAAAGGCGCGATCTTGAAGAATTTTCTGTGCACGAAGCTGGTCACGTCGATGTACGATGGTAACCTTAGATGCGAATCGAGTTAAGTATACACCCTCTTCAACTGCAGAGTCCCCTCCGCCGATGACAAAAAGCTCTCTATTTTTGAAGAATGCCCCGTCACAGACCGCACAATAGGAAACTCCGCGGCCGCCTAGCTCTTTTTCGCCTGGTACTCCGACTTTTTTATACTCTGCACCTGTTGTAATGATGACAGAATAGGCTTTATACTCCTTTGATCCGGCTTTGACCAATTTATAATCGCCATGATCAACAACCTCTTTAATGTCACCGTAAGCATATTCGGCACCGAACTTCTTCGCATGCTCAAACATTTTCGTTGATAAATCTGGACCTAAAATGCTTTCAAAACCCGGATAGTTTTCAACATCCTCGGTATTGGCCATCTGGCCGCCCGGCATTCCCCGTTCAATCATGAGGGTCGAAAGATTTGCACGTGATGTATATACAGCAGCTGTCATCCCGGCAGGACCCGCCCCAGCAATGATGACATCATAAATTTTTTCTTCAGTCATGGTCGTTTTCACTCCTTGTATAAAAAAAACGATTAAGTTTAGCTTTCCCAACTTAATCGTATTAAACAATTGATTTATAGTCCAAAAATCTGCTCATTTCCGGGGATTTCGGGGTGATTTTAATTTAAAAGCTCATTGACTAGCTTTACGTATTTTCCGATTGTTGCCGATGAGGTTCCGTAGCGCTGTGCGATTTCCTGCTGGGACACTTTTTCACTGCGCAGCCTGTGCCAGACGTACTCGACTGCACCTGCCCAGGCGCTTTTATTTTTCAATTGCATATTTGCTTTAAACATTTCCACAAAAACGGAAAACCACATTAAATATAAACCGGCCTCAATTGTCCCAATCGGCTGATGGTTTTCGTAAAACAGCTCGGCGACTTCCTGCGCGTCGGCCGTCCGTGACGGTCTTCCCGACCGGATTAACGAGATGTATTCCTTCTCCAGTGCCGTAAATTTCTGGTTTTGAAAAAGGCGCTTTGAAGTGATGATTTCATCCTTTTTATCCGAAACAGTTGTCAGGAAAAGAGCAAATAGCCGTTCCTCGACATAGTCGCTTTCTAGTTTTTGAAAAATCGATCCTGAATGGTCCTCAAACCCGTTTGCACGGTCCTGCTCATTTGTATTCCACGGTTCCTGGCCCTCTTTGTCAGGGCTAATTTCCAGAAGCTTTTTCCAAACGTTTTGGGCGAAAATTTCCCTGCCAGTGAAATAAGCAGAATAGGCGAGCCAATAATAAAACGGGCCATCCCCATCAAAGCCGTTTTTATATAATTTTTTCAGCCATACATAAGCATGCTCATATTCGCCAACAAGTGCGAAAGAAGTTCCAAGCTTAAATTGGTGTTCGCTTAAGAGCGGCTGAACTTTTTTCAAGCTATCGAACAGCTCATTGACATATTTGGTACGCCCTTGATAATGGGCAAATATCATTTTATTGCATAGTGCGTGCAGATTCCCAGGGTTCTTTTTCAAAACATCATTTAAGATGGCGTCCGCCTTCTCGCTTTTGCCTAAATAGAAATAAGCGAGCGCTAGGTTGTTGTAGGCAGACCAGTATTCCGGATAGTCCTTGATGACTTCCTTTAATAGTTCAATCGCTTTTGGGAAATAACCTGATTCGAGAAGCTCGCGAGCTTGCTCCTGTTTAACGATTAGGTCGTCTTGCTGAAAGAACTCATCAGCCAAATCATCCGACTCCAATGCGAGAAGCTCAAGCAATTCCTCCGCATCCTCTGAAAAATCACCACCTGCATCCAATTCCATATAAAGGTTGGCATGGTGATAAGCGTCTTTAAAAAATCCCAAATGGGCATAATTATTTGCTAAGAAGTAGTGGCACTCCACCATTTCGTGGTCAAGATCTTCAAGGATGAGATGCAGGAGTCGGTTGGAATCTTCAAACTCGCCAAGTTCAGTCGACACAATGGCCAGCTGGCACGCAATCATCGGTTCGCCCGGCTCAAGCTGCAGCGCCCGTCCTAGATATTTTTTCGCTTTGAAAAAATCACGGCGATGGTATGCCTTAATTCCTTTCTTGAAATAATATTCCCCCGTAGGAACAAATGAAAGTATTTTCCCCTTTTGCATTCTTGCTTTTGCGTCTTTACTCATGCAGTCCTCCATCATCCATTAATAACTAATGTAGTATAACACAATTCTGACTTGTACGAGAAGGATTTAGGGCTTTGGGCGGAATGGAAAAATTTCCGGAGCTAAAAAATGGGGGAGCAGCCAGTAAAATGATGTTTTTGGCGAGTAAATTCTGAAATTGTTGCGAGTAAATGTTAGATTCCGACGAGTAAATCCGAATTTCGGCGAGTAAATTGCAAAAATCGGTGAGTAATTCCCAAAACAGGTAATTTTCCCATAGAAAAACCGGTCCAAAATCAGGACCGGTCCTTGTGTCTTTCTTCCAGTGTCCGCAAAACTTCCTTAAATGGAAGGCCTTGTTCCACCAGCAATACCTGCAGGTGATAGAGCAAGTCGGCTGCTTCCCATTTCAGTTCTCCATGGTCGCGGTTTTTAGCTGCGATGATGACTTCGGCCGCTTCCTCACCGACTTTTTTCAAAATCTTGTCTACACCTTTTTCAAATAGGTAAGTGGTATAGGCACCTTCCGGCCGCTCACGTTCGCGGTCCAAAATAACCTTTTCTAGGGTTTGTAAAATTTGATAGTCCCCTAGGCTGGATTTGCGATCGGCAACCTCTTCCCCTGAAAAACAGCTGACCGCTCCTGTGTGACATGCAGGTCCTTTCGGATTCACCTGTACAAGAATGGCATCCTGGTCGCAGTCGTATTTGATGCTGACGACAGACTGAGTGTTGCCGCTCGTTGCACCCTTATGCCACAATTCCTGGCGGGAGCGGCTGTAGAACCAGGTTTCACCTGTTTCCAATGTTTTCGCAAGCGACTCTTTATTCATATAAGCCAGTGTCAAAACTTCTAATGTTTCTGCATCTTGAATAATGGCAGGGACTAATCCCTTTTCGTCAAATTTGATAGTGTCCGGATTCATCGGACCGTCACTTCCTTTTTTGAAATCGAACTTAGTTTTTGATAAAATCTTATGATCGCGCCCTAGTTAACGGACGGCCAGTCCCTTTTCGCGCAAACAGCTTTTAACTTCCTGTACTGAAGTTTCTTTGTAATGAAAAATGGATGCGGCAAGTGCGGCATCGGCTTTACCTTCCAAAAAGGCTTCAGCAAAATGCTCCGCGTTTCCGGCACCGCCTGAGGCAATAACTGGAATCGTAACGGCTTCACTGACCGCCTTCGTAAGAGAAAGGTCAAAGCCGTTTTTCTCGCCATCGCTATCCATGCTGGTCAATAAAATTTCCCCAGCGCCAAGCTCCATTGCCTCCCGCGCCCAATCGATTACCTTTTTTTCAGTTGGCTTTCGGCCGCCATGTGTGTATACCCTCCAAGTCCCAATCTCGGAATCATATTTTGCATCGATTGCTACAACTATACATTGCGAACCAAAAAAGTCGGCCCCTTCACGAATGAGTTCCGGATTCTGGACCGCCGCAGTATTCAAGGATACCTTATCTGCCCCGGCACGAAGAATTTTTTTCATATCTTCCAATGAATTGATGCCGCCGCCGACCGTAAAAGGAATGGCCAATTCGGAGGCAACCGCCTTAACAACCTCAACCATTGTCTTCCGTCCCTCAACTGAAGCAGAGATATCAAGAAACACAAGCTCGTCTGCCCCTTGCTCATCGTAAATCCGCGCCAGTTCTACCGGATCGCCGGCGTCGCGCAGTTGGACAAATTGAATTCCCTTTACTACCCGCCCGTCCTTTACGTCCAAACAGGGTATAATTCTTTTAGTTAAAGTCATGATTTCTCCCCCGCCCCTGTTTTAAAGCTGACCAATTTTTAAAGCTTCCTTTAAGGTAAATCTTTTTTCATAAAGGGCCTTGCCAACGATTGCCCCGCCGATTCCTTTTGCCGTGGATAGGGCCTGTAAATCCGCTAGGCTGCTCACTCCGCCTGAGGCAATGACGTTTTTGCCAGTAACTTCGGCTAGTTCACTGACAGCAGCAATATTTGGTCCAGAAAGCATTCCGTCAGTGGCAATATCGGTAAAAATAAAGGTCTCCGCCCCAGCCTCCGCGAAGCGTTTCCCAAGCTCAACCGCCTTCACTTCAGAAGTGTCGAACCAGCCATGTGTAGCCACATAGCCATTTTTCGCATCGATTCCTACTGCAATCTGCCCTCCGTACCTTTTAATCATATCAATAGCGAACTCCGGATTGGAAACGGCAATGCTTCCTATAATAACTCGGTCCACATTATTCTCCAAATAATGGGCAATATCAGCCTCCGACCGAATGCCGCCGCCGATTTGGATTTTCACATTAGCGAGCTTCTGAGCAGCCTCAATCACAAAACGGTCATTCACGCGCTTGCCATCCTTTGCCCCGTCAAGGTCCACCATATGGATCCACTCGGCGCCATCAGCCGCGAAGGACCGGGCCATGTCAAATGGAGAATCGCCGTAAACTGTTTCTTTGTCGTAATCGCCTTGCAGAAGGCGGACACATTTCCCGCCCCGCATGTCAATTGCGGGATAAATTGTGAATGTCATCGTACCGCCTTCCTTTCAACTGCTATTTTTAAAAAATTATCAAGTAGGGCCATTCCAAGCCGGCTGCTTTTTTCGGGATGGAATTGCATACCGAAAATGTTATCACGGCCGACAACAGCGGATACCTGTTCATGGTAATCCGCTTTAGCAACGAGGACCTCGGAGTTCTCCGCATTAACAAAATAAGAATGAACGAAGTAGACATAATCCTCTTCCAACTTGCTAGTAAGCGGCGAGGCATTCACGAACTCAAGCCGGTTCCAGCCCATGTGGGGAACCTTGTATGGTTCACCGTTCTCGGAGCGGCCAGGGAAACGGCGGACACTGCCCGGCAAGAGACCAAGACCTTCTGTAAAACCATTTTCCTCACTGTTTTCAAACAAAAGCTGCATGCCAAGGCAAATACCAAGAAGCGGTTTTCCGGTGGCAGCAAATTCCTTTATTGTATCTGCAGGCAGACGCTCCATCGCATCACGAAAGGCACCAACCCCAGGCAAAATCAAGGCATCAGCCTCAAGCAATTCACTATGATTGGCTGAAATAAAATAATCTGCCCCCAGACGTTCCAGCGCCTTGCTGACACTAAATAAATTCCCCATGCCATAATCTACAATACCGATCATATAAACATCCTTTCTGGTGCAGTGGCACGCGGTGCCTGTTACTCCCCGAATTTTCTAGAATCTACAACATTCCTTTTGTAGATGGAACACCTTTGATGCGCGGATCGATGGTTGTAGCTTCATCGAGTGCCCGGCCGAGTGCTTTGAAGACAGCCTCAATCATATGGTGAGTATTTTTTCCGTAATGGACGATTACATGGAGATTCATCCGTGCCTCCAGGGCAAGCTTCCAGAGAAACTCATGAACCAATTCGGTATCGAAGGTTCCTACCTTCTGGCCAGGGAACTCCGCACGCATTTCCAGATGTGGGCGATTGCTAAGATCGACCACTACCTGCGCCAATGCTTCATCCATTGGAACAAAAGCATTGCCATAACGTTTGATACCACGTTTGTCGCCAAGGGCTTCACGAAGAGCCTGCCCCAGACAAATGCCGATATCTTCCGTTGTGTGATGGTCATCGACTTCAATGTCACCATTTGCATCCACTGTTAAATTAAATTGTCCGTGTTTCGTAAACAAATCGAGCATGTGGCTTAAGAATGGTACACCTGTTTCCAGGTTGGAACTTCCTTCGCCATCCACATCAAACGTCAGCTTTATATTCGTTTCATTTGTTTTTCTATCCACTCTTGCAACTCGTTCCACGAGCTCACCCCACTAGTTATCGTTTTTTAGTCTTACCTCAACAGCGCGGGCATGGGCCTCAAGCCCTTCCATTCTGGCAAATGCCGCAATTTTTGCGCCGTTAGCCTTTAATGCTTTTTCACTATAAATAATCACACTGGATTTCTTTTGAAAATCATCGACGTTGAGCGGGCTCGAAAAGCGTGCCGTTCCATTTGTCGGCAGCACATGATTCGGTCCGGCAAAATAGTCGCCAACTGGTTCAGAACTATACCGTCCGATAAAAATAGCTCCAGCGTGACGAATTTTCCCTAACAGCTCCATTGCGTTTGCTGTAATAACTTCAAGGTGTTCTGGTGCTAGCTGGTTAACCGTTTCAACCGCTTCATCGATATCGTTCGTCACGTAAATAGCACCGTAATCGGCAATTGACCTGGCAGCAATTTCTTTGCGCGGCAGCAAGGCAAGCTGTTTTTCAACCTCGATAGCAACCGCCTCGGCCAACTCCTGTGACGGTGTCACCAACACACTGCAAGCCCGTGGGTCGTGCTCGGCCTGGGATAACAAGTCAGCCGCCACTTCGTCTGCCCTGGCTGTTTCGTCTGCTAAAATAGCAATCTCACTTGGGCCGGCAATCATATCGATGTCGACGTCGCCGAATACTTCGCGTTTAGCAAGCGCTACGTAGATATTTCCAGGTCCGGTAATTTTATCAACAGGCTGGATTGACTCCGTTCCGTAAGCCAGCGCCGCTACGGCCTGGGCTCCGCCAGCCTTGTAGATTTCTACTACACCTGCTTCTTTAGCGGCAACAAGTACCGCTGAAGGCAGTTTCCCATCGGCACCCGGAGGAGACACCATGACAATCCTCTTCACGCCGGCAACCTTTGCAGGAACCACGTTCATCAGCACTGATGAAGGATAAGCCGCCGTTCCGCCAGGAACATACACGCCTACTGAATCAAGCGGGGTAATTTTTTGCCCAAGAATAGTGCCATTCTCCTCCGTTGTCATCCAGGAAGGACGCAGCTGTTTTTTGTGGTATGTACGGATATTTTCCGCTGCTTCCCGAACGATGGAAATAAATTGGTCATCAACCTTCCCGTAAGCTTCTTCAATTTCCTCTTCTGTTACGGAAAAAGAAGACAACTTTACACGGTCGAATTTTTCTGTGTATTCTCTTAATGCCTCATCTCCGCGGCTGCGGACATCTGCGATAATTCCTTTGACAGCCGCCTGCTGTTCGGAGGTCCCGGCCTCTATCGACCTTTTTATTGAAACTAGATCCTGCACTCTTTGAATTTTCATTTATTAAACCCCCACCACTTCATGAAGACGCGCAACCAGATCGTCAATCTGCGCATCCTTAATTCGGTAGCTGACCGGATTGACAACCAGCCGTGAAGTCACATCGACAATTCTTTCATACTCAACCAGTCCGTTTTCCTTAAGGGTACGTCCAGTTGAGACAATATCAACAATCCTGTCCGATAATCCGATTAATGGGGCAAGTTCAATGGAGCCATTTAATTTAATGATTTCCACCTGCTCCCCCTGCTCACGGAAATAAGCTTCAGCGACATTCGGATATTTCGTTGCCACTCTTGGCGCCACTTCGTTCATTTTTGTATCCGGAAGACCGGCAACTGCCAGATAACAATAGCTGATTTTTAAATCAAGAAGCTCATAGACATCGCGTTCTTCTTCGAGTAATACGTCTTTTCCGGCAATGCCTACATCGGCAACGCCGTGCTCGACATAAGTGGCAACATCCATTGGCTTTGCGAGAATGAAGCGCAGGTTTTCCTCGGCAACATCGATGATGAGTTTGCGGGAATCATCAAATTCAGGCGGCAGCTTATAGCCTGCTTTACGCAACAATTCCGCTGCTTCTTCAAAAATTCGCCCCTTTGGCATGGCAATGGTTAATACATCTTTCATCGCTGTCCACCCCCAATTAAAAAGGTAGTCCCGGCAAATTTCTTTGTGAAAGCATCAAGGTCTTTTACACCGGTAATATCCTGAAGCACTGTTCTCGTTCCTTCCTCATGCATTTTGCGGGCGAGGTCAAACGCTTCCTTCCTGTGTTCCTGACTAAACAAAATGCAATGCCCGGTAGTTTCCGTTTGGCCGCCTCCCATTGCCTCGAGCAGCATATCAAGCCGGACCGCAAACCCTGTTGCGGTTGCATTTTTTCCAAACTTATCAAGTAAGCTGTAGCGGCCGCCGTTGCCAATCGGAAAGCCGACATTCCCGGCATAAACCTCAAATAAAATGCCAGAATAGTAGCTCATATGACTGACGATTGAAAAATCAAACTTCACATGTTCTTCGACACCATAATCCTTAATGACATCCCACAGCTCTTGTAATTCTGTGATTGCCTGCTTGCCTTTGTCATTTTCAATAACGTCCAAAGCGTATTCGATTACCTCTTCACCACCCCTTAGCTGTAGCAGCTTCAAGAGCCTTTGTTTATCAATCGAAGAGAGGTTAAAGGACTGGACGCTTTCACGATAGCCGACATAATTTTTTTCATATAAAAACTTCCTTAGTGCTGTCGCCCTGCCGTTGGTGCCAAGAATCTGCATGAACAGTTCCTGGGAAAATCCGACATGTCCGATTGAGACTTGAAATTCCGACAAGCCTGCTTTTTTTAAAGAAGAAATTAATAAAGCTATCGTCTCACCGTCGCAGGAGACGGTATTGTCATTCAAGTATTCGACACCAATCTGCTCAAATTCAGCAGGCCGGCCGCCCTCGCGCTGCTGGGCCCGGTATACATTTGCCGAGTACGCCAATCTAACGGGCAAGTCCTCATTTAATAACTTGGAAGCTGCCACGCGTGCAATCGGAGTTGTCATTTCCGGCCGTAAAACGAGGGTATGCCCCTCTTTGTCAAGTAATTTAAAAAGCTGGGCATCAAGAATCGCCGATGCCGCGCCAACGGTTTCATAGTATTCAAGAGTCGGGGTTTCAATAAATTGATAGCCCCAAAGCTTCATCGTTTCCGCAATTGCGGAACGTACTTGATGCTTTTTTTCATATAATTCTGGGAGCGTATCCCGCATCCCTAAAGGCTTTTCAAACATAAACAAGCGGCTCATCTTTCCCATCCTTTTCCGAACACTTTAGTCTGCTAATGTATTAGAGAAGTAAAGTTAATTATATGTAGTTTAAACCTTGTCGTGGTTTTCGTCAATGAAAAAACATTGAATATTAAGACTAGAGGTGGGATTCCTGTTTGAGGGTATTGACTTATTCGCCAAATCTTATGTATTATTCGCCGGATTCCTGATTTTATTCGCCAAATCGGGTAACTTATTCGCCAAACCGGGTAACTTATTCGTCAAAAATTAGTTGTTATTCGCCAAACGCTATTTTTTTAAAAATGCCTTTTGAAAAAGGTTGCTTTCAAGGACCAGACTGGGGGTATCCGCCAAACTTAGAGGGTTATCCGCTGAATCCTCGTTAATATCCGCCAAACCCGTTAATTTATCCGCCAACTTTAACTGAAAATCCGCTGAAACCCTGTAAGTATCCGCCAAACTAAAAAAACCACCTATTAAAAAAGCCTGGTCAAACACCCCAGACCAGACTTTCATTTCATTTATTCTTTTTTTGCATAAATCGGATCATCGGCCCACCGATCGGCCTGCTGCTCTTTTGTATAAATGACCTGCATTGGGTTGCCCCCGACAAAATAGCCGGGAGGAACATCCTTATGTACCATCGTACCCGCTGAGACAATGGCCCCGTCGCCAATCGTCACCCCGGGCATGATAAGCGAGTTGGCGCCGATCATCACTTCGTCCCCGATGATAACATCACCCAAGCGGTATTCCTTTATCAAATACTCATGGGCGAGGATCGTCGTATTAAAACCGATGACCGTGTTGCGGCCAACGCTGATTTTTTCCGGGAACATGATATCCGGCATAACCATCAGCGCGAACGATGTCTTTTCCCCTACCTTCATGCCGAGAAAAGTTCGATACAGCCAGTTTTTCACACTCATAAAAGGAGTATAGCGCGCCACCTGAATAACAATAAAACTTTTGGCAACCTTCCAGAAAGACACCGTTTTATAGACCTGCCAAAGGGAGTTCGCGCCCTCGACAGGGTAGCGGGTCGTTTTCCTCATTTTTCTCACTCTCCGAGGATTGTTTATTTTTTATAGAAAACTCGCCGATTGGCGAGCCCCTTAGGGCGAAGACAGAGGCGTAGTTGCACTTATGCGTTAAGAAAGAATAAAGCTTTCAACAGAAAGTTTATACTTTCTTATTAGCCAAGGATTGTTAATAAATCCGGCATTTCCTCTAAGATGTAATCTGGATTTTGCTCGGCAATGTGATCGCGGCCTTTAGCTGACCAGGCGACACCTGCCGTCAACACCCCAGCATTTTTCCCGCCCAAAATATCGTGGAGATTATCGCCGACCATCATCGCTTCAGATGGAGACGAGCCAAGCTGTTCCAATGCTTTCAAAATTGGTTCTGGATCCGGCTTGACCTTGGTAACATGGTCCAAAGCAATGACCGTTTCAAAAAACGAATCCATCTTCGTCAAGCGCAGCCCCATCATCGCCACATCAAGACGTTTAGTTGTAACGATCGCAAGCTTGTAGCCCTTTTCCCTTAAAGCTTGAATTGTTTCAAATACACCAGGGAATTCCTTCACAAAGGCATCATGGTTTGCAACATTAAAAGCCCGGTACTCTGCAATCATATCGTCTACCTGCTCAGGGTCTACGGTGCTAAACGCCTCACTAAGGGTTGGACCCATGAATGGTAAAACATGCTCGCGCTGATACTTGCCGGGATAAAATTTTTCCAATGTATGCAAATACGATGCGATAATTAATTCATTTGTATCAATCAAAGTTCCATCTAAATCAAATAGGATTGTAGTAATTTTCACTATTCCGCTTCCTTTCTTAGTAGACCTGACCGCCGCCAAATGGTGCCGACGATTAAGGTTAAGATAATCGCTACCCCCAGCCGGATTAAGAACAACGGCCAAACTGGGGTGCCTAGCGGTACAAAAATTAATGTATCCTCGACAACTGCATGACAGGCGACGAGAAAAATAAATGCCAAGGTCACGTCTTTATGGCTGACTCCGTCCTCTTTAACGGCTTGAATCATGACGCCTGCACCATACGCTAGCCCGAATAAGAGACCTGCAGCCATGGTCGTGGAGGTATTCTCCTGCATGCCAAGCGATTTGGTAACAGGAGACATCGTTTTCGAAAACTTTTTCAACCAGTTGATATCCTTCAAAATCTGAATGACCACCATTAGCGGAATAACAATCATTGCGAGTTGCAGGATACCGAGACCCGCTTTTTCAATCGATTGTAAAAAGATTCCGCCAAGGCTTGATGGATGCCCTGTTTGTGCTTCGATTAAGCCGTACTTGGCTGGGGCGCTGCCGCCATGCCAGACAAGATTAATCACTGCAGCAGAAACAATCGCCAATCCCAGCCTTGTTGTCAGGACGACCCAAAGCTTGACGCCAGCCTTCATCGCAACACCGGATTCGATAAATAAGTTGTGTGAAAAGGATAGCATAATGGCTAAAATAAACACTTCTTTTACGGAAAAATCGAGTGTTAAAATGGCTCCGATTGCAGCATAAAGGTTCAGGAAATTGCCGAGAACAAGCGGAATGGCGGCATCTCCAGAGAGTCCCAAAAGCTTCATCAGCGGGGAAATCAGCTTGATAACCCAAGGCAATACTGGTGTATACTGCAGCACGGCGACGATAAGCGTAACTGGAAAAATAATTTTCCCCAATGTCCAAGTTGTCTTTAAGCCGGACAGCAGTCCGTTTTTAATCGAGTTGAACAGCATTTCCCCAAAACTCCCTTTTATGTTTTACATGTTGTTTCATTTTATCTAATAATTTTAAGATCCTAGTTTGTCTGCTCCAAATACCTTGTTTCCGACAGCTGTTTTTTCCGTCGATAAATTAAGATGATAATCGCACCAACGATTAGCGCAATCGAAATGGTTTGTGCCATGCGCAGGCTGCCGAGCATTAGGCTATCTGTACGAAGACCTTCGACGAAGAAGCGGCCGATGGAGTACCAAATGACGTATGTTAAGAACAACTCTCCACGTCGGAAATTCACGCGGCGCAACAGCATCAACAGGACAAATCCAGCGAAATCCCAGAGCGATTCGTATAAGAATGTTGGGTGGTAATACGTCCCATTTATGTACATTTGGTTAATTATAAATTCCGGCAAATGCAAATTTTCAAGGAATGTGCGGGTAACCTCCCCGCCGTGGGCTTCCTGGTTCATGAAATTGCCCCAGCGGCCGATAGCCTGCCCGAGGATGATGCTCGGAGCAGCAATGTCGGCAATTTTCCAAAAAGAAATCCCCCGTTTTTTCGAAAAAATGTAAGCCGTCAGGACGGAGCCAATCAGGGCGCCGTGAATAGCAATTCCACCGTTCCAAATTTGCGGAATGTCCGCCAGGTGGTTTTTGTAATAGCCCCATTCAAAAATAACGTAATAAATGCGGGCAGAAATGATGGCAATTGGAATCGCCCAAAGCATTAAATCGGCAAACGTATCCTTCGGCAGACCGCGGCGATTTCCTTCACGAATTGCCAGGTACAACGCAAGAGCAAGGCCGGAGCCTATGATAATCCCATACCAATGCACCTGTATGGGACCAAACGAAAAGGCGATGGGGTTTAGTGGCTGAATATTTTCGTTCATCTAATTCTCCTCTTCCTATTAAAACTGTTTTGCATGAGAAAGCTACAAGCCGGTTCCGCCTCTAAACGCAGGCAGCATACCAATGATGAGCCCCTGAAAAAATGTATCTCTTAATGATCAGTATCTTCAATGACATCGGATAAGCGGTCGGTAAATTGCTGAGCTGCATTAACACCCATACGTTTGAGGCGGTAGTTCATCGCGGCCACTTCAATGATGACGGCAATGTTCCGTCCTGGACGGACCGGTACGGTCAGCTTCGTTACCTCAGTATCGATGATTTTCATTTTCTCTTCATCCAAGCCGAGGCGGTCATATTGCTTCTTGGCATCCCAGATTTCCAGGTTGATAACAAGTGTAATCCGTTTGTTGCTGCGGACTGCTCCAGCACCGAACAGCGTCATCACATTGATGATACCAAGACCGCGAATCTCCAATAAATGCTCAATTAATTCCGGCGACGTTCCCACTAGTGTGTCCTGGTCCTCCTGACGGATTTCCACGCAGTCATCGGCAACGAGACGGTGTCCGCGCTTTACAAGCTCCAGCGCTGTTTCACTCTTACCGACGCCGCTTTTTCCGGTTATTAATACGCCTATTCCGTAAACGTCTACCAATACCCCATGCACAGCCGTGGTTGGCGCCAGTTTACTTTCCAAATAGTTGGTCAGACGGCTTGAGAATCGGGTCGTCTTTAAAGTGGTTCTGAGAACCGGTACTGATTCCCGTTCCGCTGCTTCAATTAACTCAGGAGGAACCTCCAAGCCTCTCGTCACAATAATAGCCGGTGTGATATCGGTGCATAGTCGCTCCATTCTGGAAGCTTTATCTCTTTCAGGAAGCTCTTCGAAAAAAGATAATTCTGTCATTCCTAAAAGCTGAATGCGTTCTGCCGGGTAATATTCAAAGTAACCGGCCATCTCAATTCCAGGCCGGGAAATATCACTCATCGTAATCGGGCGATTAATACCCTCTTCTCCGCAAATCAATTCAAGCTGAAATTTTTCTAACACATCTTTTGTACGGACCTTAGGCAAGGAAGTTACCTCCTTCAAATTTCCACTCATTTCATAACAAACTACATTAAAAAATCAATTTGCTCCTATTTTAACATTTTTTTTATCGAAACCATACTTTAGTTGTTTAAATGTGTAACGTGCCTCCTAAATGAAAACTCGCCGATTGGCGAGTCTGTTAGGACGGTTCATGAGGCGTAGTTGAATTTATGCGTTAAGAAGTTATAAAATTTGCGAAAATTTTATAACTTCTTATTAGACAATAAAAATACCCGCCCTCAGTTTGGGGCGGGTACTTCGTTTATTTTTTCCTTGAAGATCTGTCTGAGTTCATAATCGTTTTTTGAAGGATAATATTGATGAGCGACATGAGTAAGGAGAAAAAGAGGGCCATGCCAAAGCCGGAGATTTCGAATGAATCTCCCATCAAATAGTCTGTCAGTTCAAGCGTCATCGCATTAATCACGAACAGGAACAACCCCATTGTCAGGACCGTCACCGGAAGAGTGAACAGAATCAGCAGCGGACGTACTAATATATTTAAGATGGACAAAAGGATGCTGGCCTGCAGTGCAGCCCAAAATCCTGTCAGATATAAGCTATCGTGAAAATAACCGGCAAACGCCATGAATAATACTGCATTGATCAAACATCCTATCAGCCATCTCATGTAACCAAACTCCTATTACAAAAAATTAATAAAGCTTGTTCATTAAAATATATTTGCAAAGTCCCCAATTATTCAAACGATTTTTGCAATGAAATCGAACCCGATTTGGAGTCCGCGTATATTTTTAACATTTTATCAGGATGATTGACGGATTGGAAGCGAAGCGATTTTTGAATCATTTCACTCTTTTCCTCTAAAATTTGTACACCGACAAGCTTCAGGTTAAAGCCGCCAAGATTGGTCTTAAGCTCACCATTTACCGGCAGGCTCTCCGGAACATACAAATCAATTGGGCCTGACGTTGTTTTGGCATGAATCCATTCGCATCGGTCCCCACTCAAGTTCACGCTGACATTCCCATTAAAGGATTGGGCCTCCGCCTTTTTAAAATCACCATCAAGCTTTATCGCACCATTTATCGTCTCGGCCTCGAGCTCATCAAAGCGGCTGTTCTTGACCTTGATTTTCCCGTTCGCTGTTTCTATCTCTGCTTTCGTGCCTGAGAGCTGTTCCAGCTGAATTTTCCCATTTGCGGTTTTCACACGTAGATCATTTACATTAATATCACCGCCGGAAATGGAGCCATTAAAGATCCGCACCCGTACCTTATCATACTGCGTTTTGGGCACGAACATCACGGCTTCAACCTTCATCCATTTTTGCTGGGTTAAAAAGCTCAGCTTTTCGGACTCCACTGTAAACGTAACATCCCGTAAAAAGTTTTGGCGGGCCTGATCCTGATTGTCAACGCGATAAACCTTTGCCTGGCACTCCACCCGAACATCGGGCTGATCCCAAGCAACGAGTTTCACGGAGCCATTCGCAAGGTCAATATCCATGTCCTTAAGTTCCACATTGCCATGGTGAAAAATATGCGAAATTTCAATGGAATGGCCAAAATTCAGGTCCAAATCAATCTCTTTTATTTTTTTCAAGGCAGTATCGACAAATTCAAAGATCTTTTCCTTTGTCGATTGGTACTTCGCAAAAACAGGGTCTTCCTTTTTCGCCTCCTCAAAGTGAACAGCCGTTGATAGCTCATTTAGGATTTGCGCCTGCTTTTGCTCCATCGCAGCTTGAGCCTTCTCCAATTCTTCGAGCAAGGTTAAGGCTTCCTCAACTGACAACTTACCCTCTTCGACCATTTTTAAAATTCGTGTGCGTTCCTCTTTCATGGTTTCCACCCTCTAAGGTTTAATATTTTTCTTCATAAAATATTATTCAGCCACTAAGACCTTTACGCCTTTTATCACGTTCCAAATGATTACAACGACCCATATGATTGCAAGGACAATTAAACTAACGATAAACAACACCGGAAATTGATTGTCGAAATTGGCAAAATCAATCGCAAAAGCAACAATAGCCAACGGTGTCAAAACGATTGGCAGCACATGTGACAGCAGTGATTTTTTGGCATGCTCCTTGGTTACTTCATCACCCGAAGCAAAATAAACAACTAACGGGAAAAGAAATCCTGCGAAAAAAATGCTGAAATAACACAGACTTGATAGGACTTTTCTCGATTCCATTTTCTCTACCACCCCTTATCCTTTATTTACGGATTGAGCCGGGAAAGGTTTCGAAATTTTGAAGTCGGTGCTTTTATAAATTCATAAAACTGAAATATTTAGACGAATAAAGAGCCGGCCCCGCTTCAGAAGCGGAGCCGGCTCTTCCTAGAACTTATCTATGCATTGATCGCACTTTTATCTTCAATTTCCTGTTTCATTCTTAATCGGTCGCGTTCAAGGATTGGCTTGAGGTATTTTCCGGTGTACGATTCTGGAACTTCAGCAACCTTTTCTGGGGTTCCCGTAGCGACAATCGTACCGCCTTTGTCGCCGCCTTCTGGTCCGAGGTCGATCAGGTAATCGGCGGTTTTGATAACATCCAGGTTATGCTCAATGACCAATACGGTGTCACCATTCTCGACTAGCCGCTGCAGCACCACAAGCAACCGTGAAATGTCGTCTACATGGAGGCCGGTTGTCGGCTCATCCAAGATATAGAACGAACGGCCATTGGAGCGGCGGTGCAGCTCGGAGGCAAGCTTGACGCGCTGTGCTTCCCCTCCCGACATCGTCGTTGCCGGCTGACCAAGCGTCATGTAACCTAGTCCCACATCATAAATCGTCTGGAGCTTGCGGCTGATTTTTGGAATGTTTTCGAAAAATTTTACTGCGTCCTCAACGGTCATATCGAGAACTTCGGAAATATTTTTACCTTTATATTTTATCTCGAGCGTTTCACGGTTGTAGCGTTTACCGTGACAAACCTCGCAAGGAACATAAACATCAGGTAAAAAGTGCATTTCGATTTTAATAATCCCGTCACCGCGGCAGGCTTCACAACGACCGCCTTTTACGTTAAAGCTGAAGCGGCCCTTTTTGTATCCACGGACTTTGGATTCGTTTGTGGCAGCATACACATCACGAATGTCATCAAACACGCCGGTGTAAGTTGCCGGATTGGAGCGCGGCGTCCGACCGATTGGTGACTGGTCGATATCAATGACCTTTTCTAAATGTTCTATACCCTTAATACGCTTATGCTGACCTGGCTTCGTTTTTGCGCGATTAAGCTTCTGAGCCAGCGCCTTATGAAGGATTTCATTCACAAGCGTACTTTTTCCGGACCCGGAAACACCCGTTACGGCGATAAACTGGCCTAATGGAATTTTCACGTTGACATTTTTTAGATTGTTTTCGGCCGCGCCTTTGATTTCGACATAACGACCCTCCGGCTTACGGCGTTCAAGCGGCAGCGGAATAAACTTTTTCCCTGACAAATACTGACCTGTTAGCGAGTTCGGATCGGCCATCACCTCTGCCGGTGTTCCAGCGGAAACGACTTCACCTCCGTGCACCCCGGCACCAGGACCAATATCAATCAAGTAATCTGCCGCCATCATCGTATCCTCATCATGCTCAACGACAATCAGCGTGTTGCCGATATCACGCATATTTTGCAGCGTCCCAATTAACCGGTCATTGTCGCGCTGGTGAAGCCCGATAGACGGTTCATCCAAGATATAGAGCACGCCTGTCAGCCGGGAACCGATTTGTGTCGCCAAGCGGATCCTCTGAGCCTCTCCCCCTGAAAGCGTCCCTGCCTGCCGGCTTAAATTCAGATAATCGAGACCAACATTGATCAGAAAGCCTATGCGCTCGTCTATTTCTCGTAAAATCAATCTGGAAATCTGCTCTTCTTTTTCAGAAAGCTGAAGGCTCGAGAAAAAGGCTTTCGCTTCATCAATTGCAAGTTCGGTTATTTGTGAGATATGATGGCCGTTGATTAAAACAGCTAGGGCTTCTTTCTTCAAACGGTAGCCTTTACAGGTTGGGCATGGCTGATGGCCCATGTATTTTTCCATTTGCTCGCGGATGAAATCGGAGCTTGTCTCCTTGTAGCGGCGCTCGATATTACGGATGACACCTTCAAATTGGATATAGCCCTCGCGGAGCTGCCCGAAATCGTTCTCGTAACGGAAGTAAATTTTTTCCGAACCGGAGCCATAGAGAATTTTTTCAAGCTGGTGTTCCGGAAGGTCCTTTACAGGAATATCCATTTCAATACCATAATGATTGCAGACTGCTTCCAGCAGCTGCGGGTAATATTGTGAGCTTGTCGGCTCCCATGGAGCAATCGCATGCTGCTTCAATGTCAAATCTTTATTTGGAATCACCAAATCGAGATCAACCTCAAGCTTTGAGCCCAAGCCATCACATTGCGGGCAGGCTCCGAAAGGACTGTTAAATGAGAACATCCGCGGCTCCAGTTCCCCAATCGAAAAACCGCATTGAGGGCATGAGTGGTTTTCACTGAACAGTAGCTCTTCCTCGCCAATCACGTCGACGATTACCTTTCCTTCGCCAAGACCCAAGGCGGTTTCAAGGGAGTCGGCGACACGAGCGGCGATACCTTCTTTAATGACAATCCGGTCAACAACCACTTCAATCGAATGCTTTTTATTTTTATCAAGCTCAATATCTTCGCTCAGGTCGAGCATTTCCCCGTCAACTCGGACACGGACAAAGCCCTGCTTTTTAATGTCTTCAAATACCTTAACATGCTGTCCTTTACGCCCTGAAATCACTGGAGCGAGGATTTGCATTTTCGTGCGTTCCGGATATTCAAGAACACGGTCGACCATCTGCTCAATGGTTTGTGAGGAGATTTCAATATGGTGAATCGGACAGGTTGGATGTCCGACTCTGGCAAATAACAATCTTAAATAATCGTAGATTTCGGTCACCGTTCCGACCGTTGAGCGCGGATTCCGGCTAGTTGTTTTTTGGTCGATTGAAATTGCCGGTGACAAGCCTTCAATGGTATCCACATCGGGCTTATCCATTTGTCCGAGAAACTGCCTTGCGTAGGCCGAGAGTGATTCCACATAGCGGCGCTGACCTTCTGCATAAATCGTATCAAACGCGAGTGAGGACTTTCCTGACCCGGAAAGTCCTGTCAATACAACAAGCTTATCTCTCGGAATGGTGACATCGACATTTTTTAAATTGTGGGTTCTGGCACCTTTCACAATTAATTTTTCCATTGCCATGCATTACGTCATCCTTCCGTTTATAAAAGCGGTGTTTGTTACCCTTCCGCCTTTAATTCCAAAATTAAATCACGAAGCTCTGCGGCACGCTCAAAATCAAGCGCTTTGGCGGCAGCCTTCATTTCTTTTTCCATATCGCCAATCAGTTTATCTCGTTCCTTCTTCGTCATCTTGCCAAATGCTGCAGTCGGTTTGTAATCTTCCTGTTCTTCCGCTGCATGGGTAGCACGGATGACATCACGGATATCCTTCTGAATAGTCTTAGGCGTAATGCCATGCTTTTTATTGTACTCCTCTTGTATAGCACGGCGGCGCTTCGTCTCGCTGATGGCCAGTTCCATTGAATTGGTCATTCGGTCCGCATACATGATGACATGACCGTTTGCATTCCGGGCCGCCCGGCCGATCGTCTGAATCAAGGAACGTTCCGAACGGAGGAAGCCTTCCTTGTCGGCATCAAGAATGGTAACCAAAGAAACCTCCGGAATATCGAGACCTTCCCGGAGCAGGTTAATTCCGACCAGCACATCATATTTGCCGAGACGTAGCTCACGGATAATTTCAATCCGCTCAAGCGTTTTAATCTCAGAATGCAAATACTGAACCTTGATACCAATTTCCTTCAGATAATCCGTTAAGTCTTCGGACATTTTTTTCGTTAATGTCGTAACTAGGACGCGTTCGTTTCGTTTAACGCGATCCTGAATTTCGCCAATCAGGTCATCGATCTGTCCTTGGATTGGACGGACATCGATGGTTGGATCTAGTAGTCCAGTTGGGCGAATGATTTGCTCTATCATTTCTGGTGTATGCTCTTGCTCATAAGGTCCCGGTGTTGCCGAAACGAAGACGATGTTGTGGATATGCTTTTCAAACTCGTCAAACGTGAGCGGCCGGTTATCCAACGCAGATGGGAGGCGGAAACCATGTTCCACGAGAACTTCCTTCCGCGCCTTATCGCCATTGAACATTCCCCTGATTTGCGGCAAAGTTACATGCGACTCATCAATTACTATAAGGAAGTCTTCTGGAAAATAATCTAATAATGTATATGGTGTCGAGCCTGCCGGTCTGAGTGTCAGATGGCGCGAGTAGTTCTCGATGCCGGAACAAAAGCCCATTTCACGCATCATTTCAAGGTCATAGCGGGTGCGCTGTTCCAGCCGCTGTGCCTCTAGCAGCTTATTGTTTTCACGCATTATGGCAAGCCGTTCTTCAAGCTCTTTTTCAATATTCTCGATGGCAATCCGCATCTTTTCTTCCCTGGTAACGAAGTGAGAAGCCGGAAAAATCGCCACATGGTCGCGTTCGCCAATAATTTCCCCTGTTAGGGCGTCAACCTCGCGGATCCGGTCAATTTCATCACCAAAAAATTCAACCCGCACACAGTGTTCATCGCGGGAAACTGGGAAAATCTCGACCACATCGCCGCGTACCCGGAACGTCCCGCGCTTAAAATCGATATCGTTCCGTTCATATTGAATATCAACCAGCCGATGAAGCAGCTGATTGCGCTCAATTTCCATGCCTGTGCGGAGGGAAACGACCATCTCCCGGTATTCTTCCGGCGAACCGAGGCCGTAAATGCAGGATACGCTGGCGATGATGATGACGTCCTTGCGCTCGAACAAAGAAGAAGTAGCGGAGTGCCGCAGTTTATCAATCTCATCGTTGATGCTGGCATCTTTTTCAATAAATGTATCGGTCTGCGGAACGTACGCTTCCGGCTGATAGTAATCGTAATAGCTGACGAAATACTCCACTGCGTTATTCGGAAAAAAATCCTTGAACTCGCTGTAGAGCTGGCCGGCTAATGTTTTATTGTGAGCGATGACAAGGGTTGGCTTGTTAACTTCCTTTATAACGTTTGATATGGTAAAAGTCTTCCCCGTACCGGTTGCACCAAGAAGCGTCTGGTGCTTCTTATTGTTTCGGATGCCTTCGACAAGTTCTTTAATGGCACCCGGCTGGTCGCCTTGTGGGGAATACTTTGAAACTAACTCAAATTGGTCCTTCACGTGGTTTCCCTCCCTTTTTCGAAAAACTGCCGTTCACACTTTCCTGAGGCGGCTAGAAAGTGTATCTCCTAAATTGCATATTAACATTTTAACACATTTACCCAAAATCAAACCAATAATATGCGAACTAATATTCGATTTTTATGTATTTCCTTCTTTCCTTTTGAAAATACATTTTCTAGAAAAATAAGAGGTCTATTTTTACCGACTGCACCCTCTTGTACCCTTCCAGGGCAAAAAAGGGACCTCTTTTTAACTAAAAAAGCCTGCCAATTAAGGCAGACTATTATCCATCAATTTTTCTAACGGTTTTGGGCTTCATTTTCGCGGCAAGCCAGAAACCGGCGGTCAGCGAAAAGGCGTCAATGACAATCAGAACAAACGTATTGGTATACCCCTTGTATACAGAAGCTGCGATAAGTGCCACTGTCAGGACAAGGCCGATAACTCGATTGTATGTGACCCTTGTAAAAAATAACACTAATAAACCTGGCATGATAAGCGCCGATAAATGGCGAATAACCTCTACCAATGGGATCCCCCACCTCTTCATTCTGTTAATTCATTTTAAAAATTCATAAAGAAAATTGCAACAAAAATAGTTCTGAAGCGGGGGCATCCTGAAAAGCTGCCTATTTTTCCAGTCCAAGACTGCTGGCTTTAGAATCAGTAAACATACTTGCCACGACAAATCCAGCCAGGGAAATCAGGATTGGCAGCACCACTGTATGCACGCCGAGGGGATTAGGATAAAATCGGTCAAAGATAATGTAGGAACTCATCCCCAAAATCATCGAAGTAATCGCCCCATATTTATTCCCCTTGCTCCAATACAAGCCTAAAATAACCGGCCAAATAAACACGGACTCCAAGCCGCCAAATGAAAATAAATTGAGCCAAATGATTAAATCCGGTGGACTCAACGCGAGCAAAATGACCAGGACACCAATAATCGCAGTTACGCTGAAACTTACCTTTTTAATTTGCTGGTCGCTGGCGGTCGGTTTAATATAATTTAAATAAACATCCTTCACCAATGCCGAGCTGACCAAAATCAACAGGGCATCAACTGTTGACATGATGGCCGCCATCGGAGCCGCTAGGACAATACCCGCAACAAACGGCGGGAGCACTTTCATGGAAAGCAGCGGCATAACGGTATCGCCAATTTTAACACCCGGAAGCACAGGCCTTGCGAAAACGCCGATGAGGTGCATACCAAGCATGATAAAGCCGACCACAACTGTTCCAATGATAATGGCATTGTGCATTGCTTTTGAGTTTTTATAGGACATGGCCCGAACGGCAATCTGCGGCAGGCCGACGACGCCTATCCCAACTAAAATCCAAAAAGAAGAAACGTACGCCGGAGTTAAAGTGCGTTCGGCACCAAATGGGCTGATTAAGTTCGGGTTTTCCGCCGCCAAATCGGCAATAATCCTTGGAATTCCCCCGCCGGCCTTAATGGTAGCGATTAGAAGAATCAAGGTTCCCATGAACATCACAACGCCCTGAATCGTATCCGTTAAAGCAACAGCCCGGAAGCCGCCAACAATGACAAAGACAAGGACGGAAAAAGCAAAAATCAATAAGGCCACCGTATACGGCAGTCCGGTCAACGATTCCACCAGCCTGGCCCCGCCAATCCATTGGGCTGTCATCGATGAAAAAAGAAAAATGATAATACTGGCCGCTGATAAAAGAACGACCGTCTTGCTATGATAACGATTTTTCAAAAAGTCAATCAGCGTAATGGCCTTGTACTGGCGGGAAATAATCGCAAATTTCTTTCCCAGCACCATTAAGGTGAAATAACCAGTGGCCAGCTGTGCCATCGCCAGCAGCACCCAGCCCAGGCCCTGTGTGTAAGCGACACCCGGCCCGCCGATAAAGCTTGAGGCACTGCCATAAGTGGCCACCATCGTCATGGCCAGAATGAAGCCACCCATCTGACGTTCGCCTAAAAAGTATTCCTCCAAAAACGAGTTGGATTTGAGGACAAATTTATTCGACCAGAAGCCGACAGCAAAAATGATGAATAAAAAAATAATTAATGGCGTAATGACTGCCCAGTTCACTCAGTATTCCTCTCTTTCTCTTCAAAGGGTACATCTTTAAATACAAATTTAACGGTTATGCTGACAAGAATGATCATTACGACAAATCCCGCGATGCAGCTATAAAAAAACCAGGCCGGCAAGCCGAATATGTAAGAGTAATCTTCTACCTTTTTAGAACCCAAACCGTAAGCAAACCCGTACCACCATACAAAATTGATTACAACCAGGACCACGCCGATTAACGCTTCTCGGTGGGCAATCTTAAACCGCTTGTCCTTCACAAAACCCCTCCTCATCACTTTAACTCATTGCCAAGCGGCATTGCCTGCAATGCGTTAAAGTATTAAATTCCTTCCTATGATACTGAACATAATTCTAATTTCCTATTTTAACGAATAATGAATATTTTACCAAACCTAATCACTTGAAAAAATAGGTGAAAATTCTCACTTTATGCTGAAGAATGCTTATCAGACAATGAAGCATGTTTCCGGTTTTTAGGATAATTTAACTATTTTTGTCATTCAATATTTTAAATATTTACAATTTTCTGTACCAATTTTATTATTAAAATAGATTATATTTTATTAGGGACACTAAGTTTTTATGGTAACCCTAAAGGGGGAATGGTACATAGCGTAGTTTTTTAATAGAAATACTTTGTGAAAGCGGTTACAAACATTGTCTAGGAGGGGCTTTATGAAAAGAAGAAAACTATTTTCTACAGCACTAGCACTATCTTTAGGGCTGGGAATGCTGAATATGGCGGCAGTACCTGCCGGACAAGCCGCAGGTCCGGCAGCAAAACTATCAACACAAGGGGCACCGATTGACCTGGGAATTGCTAATGATGAGAGATTAATAGAAATGCTGAAGCGGCAAGGGAAAATTGCTAAAAATGCTAGCCCTGCGGAGGCGGAAAAGGCATTACAACAATATCTAAAAGCAAAAGGCAAAGCTTTCAAGACAAAAGACCAGCTGCCTGCCGGACTTGGCACTATTAAAGAAGGAGTGAAGCCTAATTCAAACGGGCTTCAAAATGGCAAGGGAAATAATCTAGGACAAGCCAACAAAAATACTGTAGACCCTGTCCAAAAAGAGAGTTACGACGGTAATGTCCGCCACGACAAGGTTCTTGTTTTGGCAATTGATTTCCCAGATTACGAGAAAAGCTCAATAACAAAAGACGAAACGGATATGTGGTATGAGGATTACACCCACGACCATTTCCAAGATATGATTTTCGGAGCAAATGGCTACGATGGCCCTAACGGCGAGAAGCTTGTTTCCATGAAGCAGTATTATGAGCAGCAATCAGGCGGTAGCTATACGGTTGATGGAACTGTTGCCGGCTGGTATACTGCGGATCATCCTGCAGCGTATTATGGCGGGAACTATCCCACACCGGATGGAAGCGATGCTCGTCCGAGAGAACTTGTCTATGAAGCTCTTAAAAAAGCCGCAGCGGACCCTAATATTAATTTAGCAGATTATGATGTTTGGGACCGTGATGATTATAATGGTGATGGTATCTATAACGAGCCTGATGGCATTATTGATCACTTAATGGTCATTCATGCTGGTGTTGGAGAAGAAGCTGGCGGTGGAAAATTAGGGCCAGATGCTATTTGGTCCCACCGCTGGAATCTTGGTGCGCTAAGAGCAGTTCCTGGCGGAATATCCAATAGTGATCGTTTTGGAGGCCTCTTAGGAGCATACGACTACACCATCGAACCAGAAGACGGAGCAGCCGGAGTATTTTCTCACGAATTCGGTCACGACTTAGGCCTTCCTGATGAGTATGATACTCAATATACGGGTGCTGGTGAAGCAATTGAATATTGGTCTATTATGTCAGCCGGCAGCTGGGCCGGAAAAATTCCGGGAACTGAGCCGACTGGATTTAGCCCATTTGCGAGAGAAATGCTGCAAGACCTGCATGGCGGCAACTGGTTAAGTGGAACAACTCTCCATGCGAATGACATCACAAAAACAGGTACTACTGTTCTTCTCGATGAAGGGGTCACAAAAGGTACCAATAATGATGCGGTAAGAATTGACCTGCCTAACAAAGTAAATGTCTTGAATACGCCAAAGGATGGAACATTTGAGTACTATGGTGGCAAAGGTGATGAAGCTGACCATAAAATGTCTGCATCAGTGGATTTAACAACTGCAAGCAAAGCGACTCTTGATTTCGATGCCTGGTACAACATTGAAAAAGATTGGGATTACGCGATGGTGCAGGTTTCAACGGACGGAGGAAAAGCTTGGAAATCCCTTTCTTCCGAACGTACTAGCACAACCCTTGACCCTGGCGGCTATCCGGCAATCAAAGAAAACCTTCCAGGCTATACCGGCTCAAGTAACGGATGGGTCCATGAAACAATCGATTTAAGTGCCTACAAAGGTCAAAAGATCCAGATCCAATTCCGCTCAATGACAGACTGGGCTACCAATTTAGACGGCTTCTTCGTTGACAATGTAAAAGTGACTTCCGACGACGCTCAGGTATTCTTTGATGGCGCAGAAGACACCCCTCAATTTACATTAAACGGCTTTGAAAAGCATGATGGCAAATATACTACTACCCATTATTATCTATTAGAATGGCGCTCCCATAACGGTGTCGATGCAGGTTTATCCCACATCCGCCGCGGCGCAACCCTAATGAGCTATGACCCTGGCCTTGTTGTTTGGTATGTAGATGGATCCTATGATAACAACTGGACAGGCATCCATCCTGGGGATGGTTTCCTAGGTGTCGTAGATTCAGACCAGCATGCTCTATCCTGGAGCGATAAAACTGTCAGCTCCTCTCGTTACCAATTGCATGACGCCGCATTTGGTCTAAGCAAAACAGAAAAAATGTTCTTGAATTATCCAGGGCAATTTACGTTAACCGACAACTTCACTCAGCGTAATCCGCTTTTTGATGACAAGGCTGACTACAGCAACCCAGGCCTCGTGGATGCCGGCCGTAACGTACCAAAATACGGATTGAAATTCCGTGTGGTTGGCGAAAGCGCCGATGGCACAGTTGGTAAGGTATTAATCTTTAAATAAGTAAAAAACAAGGGCGCCTTCACTTTCTTGGAAGGACCCTTGTTTTTTTTCGAAACCTTTTTATTAAAAAAACAACCATAAAAATTGAACATAACACCAAAATAATTTTTCCCTGTACACTCCAGTTAAGAACCTGCTGAACGGAGTAAGCTTCTATTAATAGGGCAGGAATTTTTCCAAGCGTGCTAGCAATTGAATAATTCAGGATTCCCACCTTGCTGCTTGCGCTTACGAGCGTCACCACTCCTGAGGGGATGAACGGAAAGATTCTAAGTGCGACAATCAGGAAAAAAGCCTCCAAGCCTTGGGTACTCTGCAGTCTCTTTAAATATTTATTTTTTATGGTAATCCTATCTTTTACCTTATTAATCCCTTTTCGATATAAATGAAAACTGAAAATTGCTCCAAAAGCCTCACCAAGAATCGAGATTAACAGGCCTTGTCCAAATCCAAAGAAGCTGATATTGGCGGCGGTTAGAAAGACGCTTGGAACAATTCCCAAGAAACTAATGATGATATTCAGAACAATGCTCAGCAAAACGGAATAGATACCACTGTTTTCAAACCATGCTAGAATTTGCGCCTCCATCTAAACCTCCGAAGCAAAAGAATATTCTATATCATTATTTATTTTATATTTTTACTACTAAAAAATATATAGGGGTGTCCCTAAAAAGGAACACCCCTATTGTGTTAACAAACCTATTATTTCTTTTTCATAGAAAACCCTAAGGCAATTAACCCTACTAAGAGTGCTGCGATAGAAAGGTAAAGCGCCGTATTGGATGATGCTTTATTCTCCGTATTTTGTGCGTGATCAGCTGCAGTATCCGCCGTTTTATCTGTTTGGACAGCCCCATGACCATGTCCGCTATCACCCGTAGCTGGATGTACGACTGTTACAGAAGCAGGCTTATCCGCATCCGCTGCTCCAACCCATTCAACGACACTGCCATCCTGGTAAGTTTGGTAGGCCTTCCAGACAATTTTCTCAGCTTTGTCGCCAACTTTTCCGGACATGTTAAACATCGCAAATTCTGTCGGTGATAAGCCTTCGCCTTCAGTAGTCCAGGTAACACTTGTGATTTTGCCTATCGCATCCTTTTGAACGTCATATTTCCAGCCCGGTTTTGGTTCAAAACGAGTAACATCGACATCATCAGGAATTTTTACTTCAATTTTCGTTGTTGGTGCCTGCTCATTTTCTGAAGGTACTTTAACCGTGAATACTTCATATTTTCCCTGTGATGTCTCACTCGGCTGAACAGTAACATGGGCACTGGCGACGCCAGCAAATAGAGATAATGCCCCAATAATTGATAACATATATGTTAAAAGTTTTTTCATAATAAAAATCTCCTATCCGTTTTTTAATAAACAACAAAATCTTTCCGATACACGGTTTCATTATCCTCCGAATCCAGAATCCGGACCTCTGCTGTCCAGTTCCCTGCAAACGGCAGGTAGCTGCCATCGGTCATAAAATGCGCATACTTCCCTTGGTCATAAACCTCCAGTGGGACATGAATCGGTGCGACATCGGAATTGTCTTTATTGATTAAATTAAGCTCAATTCGCTTTATCCCCAGCCCTTCCTCATGAGAATTCGCCTCCACCATGAATGAGTTGGTACCAGGCACCTTAGGTGAAATGCTGGTTGTAAAATCCATTCCTTCCACTTTTTCATGCCAATGTAACGGTTTATTTTCCGGAATCGGACTAAGGTAGGTAAGAGCCCCCACGATACATACAATGCTGAGCATAAGAATAAAATCCAGCTTTACCAATCTTCGAATGTTTCCTTCATCCTGTTTTTTTAAATAAAAACGTAACGCCGCAGCAACCGCTATTACGACTAAAACGAGATTAGTTTTAACTATTAGCAGGGCTCCCCATCTGGTTTCCAAAAGGTACTGGATTTTTGGCAAATAAATAAAGATAGAAATCAATCCCGTTCCAATCAACACCACCATACTGATAAGGGCCGCAGCAGAAAATAATTTAATAAACTTTTGGACGTGTTCTTGAAACTTTTTAATATAGAGCAAAATATAAAGCAATCCGCCTGCCCAAATGGCTGCTGCCAGCAAATGAAGCAAGTCCAAGGAAACGGTTAAGAGCCTCGGTTCAAAGGCAAACGCATGGCCGTTGACACTCTTTGCTCCAAGAATCAGCACTACCCAGACACAATCTACCCATGGATTGCGGAATAATATGACAAACCCAAGCAGCAATAAAATAGTCGTGATCATCCATGATAGACCTGCTGTTGTATCAATTATCATGGCGATTAAGTTACTTAGACTCCATTGGTCCAGGTACCCTCCTGCAAACATGGCGCCAAATCCGAAATTGGCAATGATAAAGACCATTAACAAAAGATGGGCAATACTTTCATGGCTTTGCTTTAATTCATGCAATAGCACCAATTGTTTTCTTGCCATTGCCCCCCACCAAATCCATCCTGCAGCAAGAAGCAGCGCAAGATAGTAGAAAATTCGTCCAACCGAAGTTAATGGGGAAAGTTCATCCCCTTGTTGAATCGGGACAGTCTTACTTTTACCGGCAAAGCCTTCTCCAACAGAAAATATGTAAGACCCCTTTACAGGATGACCATCCGCGGAAACTACCTGATAGGATACTGTATAATTTCCATCTGCTAATTTAGGTAATTTCAAGTCCAATTGCTTTTGATCAACACTAAGCTTGGCCTTTGTTCTGCCGATTTCTTCCCCGTTTTCATCGAAAACCTTTAGTGTAAAAAATTCATTCTCCAGCCTTTCATTAAACGTTAGTGTTATTTCTTTTGGGGAAGACTGTAAGTGGATATCTTGAGCCGGTACAGCCTTTTCCAAAACAGCATGGGCGAATGCTGCCTTCGGTGTTGCTAGTAAAAACAGCACCCAAAATAATAAGGTATAAGAAAGGGATTTTTTCAAAGTCACCGTCACCCCCTTTTTCCACTATAAAAAAGTTTTCTAATATAAAATTAAGATTTTCAGCCCTTTTTTTATATGACTCTTTGGGGCTATTTTTTAAAAAAACAGCCGAATGTGTTCATAAAACGGTCACAGTATTGTATCGTTAGTTAAAGCAAAAGAAATGCCATCTATAAAGGAGAAGCCTTGATGTCCTACCGTTTCCTTCCGTTTCTTACCGCTTTAATCCCGACTATTTTAATTGGCGGTTTTGAATTTTTCCGTCATAGCGAACTTCTCCATCAAATTTCGATGGAGACTGGAAATTATTTAATTACTATCCTTACTTTTCTTATTTCATATGCCTTCGCCCTTTGGGTTTTCCATTTAATGAAAAAACAGAATAGACGAATCACCGTTGAAAGGGAAATGCGGGTGATTTATGAAGAAAGAGAAAGGTTGGCAAAGGAGTTACATGACAGTATTGCCCAAACTCTGTTTTTATTAAAAGTTCATCTAAAAAAAGGCAAGCATGATGAGGCCGGAGCTCTCGTGAACTCGATTGACACCCAACTGCGGCAGGCAATTTTCAACTTACGAATGAGCCCAGCAAAGGATGTTTCTTTTTCAAAAAGGATCGAAAATTGGCTGGAAGACTGGAGTGTGGTTTCGGGGATTGATGTCGATTTAAGCCTGCGGTTAATAGATGCTTATTTCACACCTGCCGAAGAGGTACAGCTTTTCGGCATTATCCAAGAGGCTTTTACAAACATCCGAAAACATTCAGAAGCATCTAATGTTACTTTCCATTTTCATGTGCAAGAGGACGAATGGACTCTGAAGATAGAAGACAATGGAGTTGGATTTAAAGTATCTAACATCGGACTGAAGCAATACGGTGTTTCGATGTTACAGGAGAGGTCCGAAAGGCTCGGGGCTATTTGTGAAATTGATTCTAAAGAAGGCCGGGGAACAAAAATTATTGTGAGAGGGATGAAATAATGGTGCATCCATATCGTATTATTATTGCTGATGACCATCCCCACGCACGGGAAGCCATCGTTACCATGCTTGAGGATGACTCTACTTTTCAAATTGTAGCGAGTGCCAAGAACGGTATGGAAGCCATCGAACTTTGCGAGAAACATATCCCAGACATTGTCTTGATGGATATTGAAATGCCCGTGATGAATGGTTTAGAAGCCACAAAAATGATCAAAGAAAAATTCCCCTATATTAAAGTTATCATCCTGAGTGTTTCCGACAATGTTGCAGATTTGTTTACCGCCGTACAATACGGTGCCCAAGGCTATTTGCTAAAAAATATGGATCCTGATGATTGGCTCCAATATCTGCATTCAATCGTAGAAGGAACGAGTGATGCCACACGGGGAATGGCAGGAAAACTTCTTTACCAATTCAGAGAAAAGGACCTTCAGGTTTCCCCTTCCACAAGATCGCTGACTCCCCGTGAAAAAGAGATTCTGTTATTGCTTACAGAAGGGATAACCAATAAACAAATTGCGGAGCATTTATTTATTGCGGAAAACACGGTGAAAAATCATATCAAAAACTTATTGGAAAAACTAGGGCTGGAGAATCGTGTCCAGCTTGCTTCCTATGCTTTAAAACATTTGAAAGCGTAAAAAGGCTCTTTTAGTAAAATCTAAAGGGGTCTTTTACTTCTTTATGACACCATCCTTTCCAGACTATTTTTTCTAAAAATTGAACCCAATCAGTTTAAAATCTCGTCATAATAATAGATAATTTTCCAATTATCTATTAAATCTCCCATATTTATATTTTTATTGTAATATTTACCAAATAATTTATAGTTAATATGAGAGAAAAATAAATTACTAGACGGGGGTTCATTGTGAAAAAAAAGGTTTGGATTTGGATTGTATCGATTATTGCAGTATTAATCATCGGGGGAACGACCGCTTATTTTATTACTAAGCCACAGAGTCAAATGGCGGGAGCGGAACCAAAAACAACAATGGGAATTACCGTTCAAAAAGTGAGTCAGAAAGAACTTGCCCAATCTATTCTCGTAACCGGGAAAATTGTACCGGAAAGTGAGCAAAAGGTCTTTATCGATCCCCAAAAAGGGGCGATTAAAGAAATTAAGGTAAATGAAAACCAGGCAGTCAAAGCCGGTGATGCGCTGGTAGTTTACGATTCCGCCAAAATAGAAAACGAACTTACTAGAGCCGCCCGCAGCAAAGATTTGCTCACTAGCAGGGCAAAAACAGAGCAAAATCAAATTGCTGACCTAACGAAGCGCCTTAATGATGCGAAGAAGAAATTGCAGACACAGGCTTCCAATTCGGAAAGTACGGAAGAGGCTCCTGTAACTCAAGAAAGTGTAAATCAGCTTTCGAATGAAAAAATCCAGTTGGAAATGCAATATGAAAGCACAAAATCCGAAATTGCCACTGCCGAAGATCAGATTAAAGAGCTTACTGCTCAAAAAAATGACATGACGGTTGTAAGCAAAATGGATGGCATAATCGTGAAGGTTGACCCTAACGTCGCCAAAACGGAAACCGGTTCAGCAGAACCTGTCATCCATATTATTTCAAGTCAGCCATATAAAGTGATTGGGACTATGAGCGAATTTGACGCTGTCAAAATTCAGCACGGGCAGCCAGTCATTATTCGCCCAAAAGTGTATAAAGACCGGGAATGGAAGGGTACGATCGAATCTGTTTCCCAATTCCCTACGGAAGACGGCGGAGGCGGCGGAGAATTCGGCGGACCTCCAGGCGGAGGCAATGTGACGATGTATCCGTTTAAGGTCGCGATTACCGATGATACTTCGGAGCTGCGGCAAGGCTTCCATGTTTCATTAGAAATTAAAGTGAGCGGCGCCGAAAAACCACTTGCGGTTCCACACCCAGCGCTTGTCGATGAAGGAGGCGCCAAAGTTGTCTATGTTTTAGTGGATAGAAAGTTGGAAAGACGTGAAGTGAAAACAGGCGCAATGAATGATGAATTAATCGAAATTAAGGATGGAGTAAAGCTGGGTGAGCTTGTCGTGATTACGCCAAACGAACAAATCCATGATGGAATGGAAGTGACCTCTTTTGATGAAGTTAAATAAAATCACGAAGGTTTATGGAAAGGGGTCACTCGAGGTTCCAGTCCTCCATGGAATTGATTTAACCATTGAAGATGGAGAGTTTATTGCGATTATGGGGCCATCGGGGTCTGGAAAGTCCACCTTAATGAATATCATTGGGTTTTTGGATTACCCGACATCTGGAACCTATGAATTGAATGGCGAAGTTATCAGCTCCGCAAAAGAGAGCATCTTGGCAAAATTGAGAAATGAGCATATTGGCTTTGTTTTTCAACAGTTTTTTATGTTCCCCAGGGATAATGCTTTGAAAAATGTTGCCTCCCCGCTCATATATGCTGGGATATCAAAACGGGAAAGAACCGAGAGGGCGAAGCAACTGCTGACCAAGGTCGGCTTGGAAGACCGCATGAAGCATCTCCCCAGCGAATTGTCCGGAGGTCAAAAACAGCGGGTCGCCATTGCAAGAGCTCTTGTCAACAATCCTACAATTATTCTAGCAGATGAGCCAACCGGGGCTCTTGATTCAAAAACAAGCGCCCAAATCATGAAGCTATTTACCCAGTTGAACGAGGAAGGAAAAACGGTGATTATCGTTACCCACGAAGAAGAGATAGCAGCCTACGCGAAGAGGATTATTACAATAAAAGATGGCATGATTACCGATGACCGGAGTGTGGTGGCCTCATGAATATATGGGAAAGCTTTAAAATCGCCCTTTCTTCCATTTGGAATCATAAGGTACGGTCTATTCTAACAATGCTGGGGATTATTATCGGGGTTGCCGCTGTTATCATTATAGTAGCAATCGGACAAGGTACAAGAACTAAAATGACGAATGAATTTTTCGGTACTGATAAAAATGCCATTAATATTTTCTATGAATACATCCCTCCAGAGGGAGAAGAGCCAACATTTTGGATGGAACCTGAGCTGACAAACGAAGATGTCCAAACACTTGCTGAGGTCCCCGGCGTGAAAGCGGTTATTGCGACTAACCAAGGCTTTGGCATGATGGTGCGTAATGATGTACAGGGAGACATGCAAATCACCGGTGTTGGTGCTGAATACTTCTCTGCCAGAAAAATCAGGGTACAGGAAGGCCGTGCCTTCTATGCGGCAGATAATGACGGGCTAAATCGGGTAGTCATGATTGACACTGTTGCCCGGAAGAAATTCTTCAAGGAATCTGAAAATCCCATTGGTGAAATTATTGATTTAAACGGCAATCCTTATAAAGTAGTTGGTGTCTATGAATCACCTATTCCTGAGCAATTCCGGAACAAGGATAACGGTGAAATGATGATGCCTCGGGCTGTCATTTCGATGATGTTTGGCAATAGGGAAATTGAACAATTATCTGTGATTGCAAGTGATCCTGAGAAAGTTTCAGTGACTGGCAGACTGGCCGCAGAAACCTTGACAGAAAAAAAAGGACTAGAAGATGGGAAGTATACAACCAATAGCTTCGAAGATTATGAAAAGGAATTAAATAAGATGATTTCGTTGCTGACACTGCTGATTGGAAGTATTGCAGGTATTTCTCTCTTAGTTGGCGGGATTGGCGTCATGAACATCATGCTTGTATCTGTCACGGAACGAACAAGAGAAATTGGCCTTCGAAAAGCAATCGGTGCTACAAGGAGAAAAATCCTCCTGCAATTTCTAATCGAAGCGATCACTCTAACCTCTTTAGGCGGCCTAATAGGCATGGGGTTAGCCGCAATCGGTACGATTATTGTGTCTAAATTATCTCCTATCACAGCCACAATGAGTCCTTTAATCGTGTTAATAGGAATCAGTTTTTCTGCCTTTATCGGGATTATTTTCGGCATCCTCCCTGCTAACAAAGCATCCAAGCTTAGTCCAATTGATGCATTAAGATATGAGTAAATACTTTGGTAAAAAGCTCCGACAAAACTGGTCGGAGCTTTTTCCTTTTAAAAAAACGGCTTAAATCAAGAGGTTAAATTTTCGTAATATTGTTATTATTATTCTCATATTGCATTAGATGATATTTTAGTATTATAATATGGTAGTGTGATAAAGTACTAAAGCAATTAAAATTAAATATAAAGGTGGTTTCTATAGAATGAAACGTATCGCAACTATGATTCTAGCAATAGCTGCAGTATTCGCCATCGTAACGGGATGCTCTTCTAATTCTGCTGAAAAGGCTGCTAAGGCTGATGACACGTTAGTAATCGGTATTGATGATAAATTTGCTCCGATGGGATTCCGTGATGAAAAGAACGAAATCGTTGGTTTTGATATTGATTTCGCAAAAGCAGCGGCTGAGAAAATGGGCCAAAAGGTTAAGTTCCAGCCAATCGATTGGAAAACAAAAGAATCCGAATTAAGCTCCGGCCGAATCGACCTTATTTGGAACGGTTACACCATTACAGATGAACGTAAAAAGAAAGTTCTTTTTACAAAGCCTTATTTAAAAAATGCGCAGGTAGTTGTTACCCGCTTTGATTCTAATATAAAAAAATTAGCTGATTTAGAAGGGAAAGTGGTTGGCTTACAATCTCTTTCATCTGCATCTGATGCCTTAGATGCTAATCCAATTAAAGACAAAATCAAAACAGTGACAGAATTTAAAGATAATGTTCTTGCACTGAACGACCTAAAGAGCGGCAGATTAGATGCTGTTGTCATTGATGAGGTTGTAATAAAGTACTATATGTCTAAAGAAAAAGAATCCTTTAAGATTCTTGATGAATCCCTTGCTCCTGAAGAGTATGGAATTGGCGTGAAAAAAGGAAATGAAAAGCTTCTAGATAAACTGCAAAAAGCACTGGATGAAATGAACGAAGACGGCACTGCCGCTAAAATTTCAGAAAAGTGGTTTGGCGAAGATAAAGTTTTAAAATAATAATAATAATAACGAAGATTATACGGAACAGGATTTCCATAGGAAACCCTGTTTTGTTTTTGGAGGAATCCTTCTATGTCTTTTGATTATATCGTCTCCATTCTTGGTCCGATGCTCGAAGGGGCCCAGATGACCATCCTGTTGTTTTTAATTGCCATTGCCGTATCTATTCCGCTTGGCTTTTTATTGACACTGGCTGTCAGAAGCCGCTTTAAGACGCTTTCCAGGCTTGCCCAAACCTATATTTATGTGATGCGCGGCACACCGCTTTTGTTGCAGCTACTATTTATTTGTTTCGGTCTGCCGATGATTCCGGTCATTGGCGAATATTTGGTATTAGACCGCTTCGTTGCAGCTTGTTTAGGGTTTATCCTGAACTATGCCGCCTATTTTGCCGAGATCTTTCGCGGAGGGCTTCTGGCTATTGATAAAGGACAATATGAAGCTGCACAGGTTCTTGGCTTAAATAAGTTTCAAACAATGACTCGTGTCATTTTACCGCAAATGTTCCGCATTGCTCTTCCGGCCGTAGCGAATGAATCAGTGACTTTGGTTAAAGATACCGCCCTGCTTTATGCCGTTGCTGTACCAGAATTGCTCCACTTTGCCGAGACAGCGGTAAACCGCGATTTTACTATTGCGCCTTTTCTTGTTGCCGGTATTATTTATTTAATCATGACGTTAATCTTAACCATGTTCTTTAAATGGATTGAAAAACGGTTCAATTTTGCATAGGAAAGGAGCAGTGGAATATGGCAATCATCGAAGTAAAGAATCTAAAAAAATCGTACGGCCATTTAGATGTTTTAAAACAAATTACCTTTGATGTAAATAAAAATGATGTGGTCGCTGTCATCGGCCCCTCCGGTTCTGGTAAAAGTACAATGCTTCGCAGCCTGGTACAGTTAGAAACAATAGACGGCGGCAGCATCTGTGTTTCCGGAGATTATTTGGTGAAGGATGGAGTCTATTCTAAACCAGCCGACATCAAGAATATTACCGCCAAGATGGGCATGGTGTTCCAACACTTTAACCTTTTTCCACACTTAACGGTCAAGGAAAATCTGGAACTAGCGCCTAAATTGGTAAAAAAGCAAGCACCATCAGCCATTCAACAGCAAAGCAAAGATATTCTTGAAAAAATTGGTCTCTCTAGTCATGCCAATGCCTACCCATCCAACTTATCGGGGGGCCAAAAACAGCGGGTAGCCATCGCCCGAGCACTGATGATGAATCCTGATATCCTTCTGTTTGATGAACCTACTTCCGCCTTGGATCCAGAGTTAACAGGTGAGGTTCTACAAGTAATGAAAGATTTGGCCAAAGAACACATGACAATGATTGTGGTGACCCATGAAATGGGCTTTGCAAAAGAGGTAGCCAATCGTGTTATTTTTATGGATAATGGTGAGATTGTAGAATCTGGCCATCCAGCTGAGCTTTTCGAAAACCCGCAGCATGAACGGACGAAGGCTTTCTTGAATCGCAGTTTGAAATAATTATAATATATTCTTAATTAACAAAGGCAGTATGTCCAATCATACTGCCTTTGTTATAAGGACCAATAAGTTAATGTATCAAAAATCCCCAAAAGCAGCATGACAATTCCCGCTGACCTTTGAATGAATGCCCCGAACTTTCTACCCTTTTTCATGATCATACCGCTTCCGCCAAGGTACCAAATGATCAACATGATAATTAATAATGGGATGGCCGTCCCTAAGGCAAATACTGGAGGAAGAATAAATCCATACGGACTAGAGAGCACAACTGGCATTAAGGTAACAAAAAACAGAATAAACATGGTCGGACAAAAGGCAAGTGAGAAACTAAACCCAAGCATAAAGGATCCAAAAGGATTTTCATGTTTGTACTCTTTCGTTGCCTTAAAGAGATTGAATGTCCCTCTAAATTTTATGATTCCTACCATAAATAGTCCCACAAAAATTAATAAGGGTCCCATTATCTTGCGAAGCCATGGAAAAACAAAGGTAAGGTTTTGTTCAATTTCTTTTCCAAGCAGCCAAACCAAAACACCCAATAGAGAAAAAGCGATTATTTTTCCCAGAGTAAAAAAGAAAACATCCTTCCAGGCAATTTTCTGTTGAATCGAACGGTTGCCATAAAGGGTGATGGCACTAATATTCCCGGTCAGCTGGCAGGGCGCAAGCGCTCCTACTAATCCAAGAATTAACGCGAAAATAATCGGCCATGATTCTAAACTATTCGCCATTTCAAAAAACGGTTGGCTTAACACTGCACTGATTTTGCTAAATAAATTGTACATGATATCACCTTACATACCATTTTTATAGAATTAGTCTAACATACAAACATTCACGTTTTATGGAGAAAAAATGACGAAATTAAAACCTTTAGGAGATTTGCCCTCTTAAATTCGGTGCTTTAGATTTGCTTTTTTTAAAATCAGGGAACTTATTTTTCTGTTAGACCGCTTATATAGAGTGGATAAATCCCGGTCGAGAACAACTGTCGGCTTCGGGCAGGGCACTTGCTTTATCATAAAATTAAGGAAATAAACAAAGGCAACAGGAAATTGTTACTCACCCTGTTGCCTTTTCCTGCTTTATAAACTTTTCTGCTTAATTTGCTACACGTTTCTTTCCATCTTTTTCTGACTTTTTATAACCATCAGCCCAGAAATCTGCATTCTTGATACCCAATTTAGTTGAATTGAACTCCGGATCTAGCCCTTGCTTCAGCTGTGCTTCATAATCCTTTAGAGCAATATGTGCTGGTTTGAATAATAAAAGAATTGCCAGCAAGTTCAACCATACCATGATTCCAAGTCCGATATCCCCCATGGCCCACGCTGTTTCCGCGGTCTTTACTGATCCATAGAAAGTGGCACCTAAGAGGACAATCTTTAAAACTGTCATAGATAATTTCCTATTTTTACCCTTTACTAAATATGCAAGATTTGTTTCCGCAATATAGTAGTAGGCAAAAATAGTTGTGAAAGCAAAGAAGAATAGAGCGATTGCAATGAATCCTGAACCTAATCCAGGCAGGATGGTATCAACTGCTGCTTGCGTGTAAGCAGGACCACTCTCCACTCCCTTGAGGTGCTCAACTAGGATTTTGCCCGTTTTTTCATTAATAGTATTATACGAATTTGTAAATAGAATCATAAATGCAGTCGATGTAACGACTAGGAATACATCAAGATAAATCGAAAATGCTTGTACAAGTCCTTGTTTTGCCGGGTGTGATACTTCTGCGGCAGCTGCAGGGTGGGCACCTGTACCTTGTCCTGCTTCATTCGCGTATAGACCGCGTTTTACACCCCACATTATGGTAGAACCGAGAATTCCGCCAAACATTTCTTCCGCTCCGAAAGCACTCTTAAAAATAAGGGAAAATACTTCAGGAATTCTATCAAAATTAACCGCAATGATGGCAAGAGCAATTAATAAATATCCCCCGGCCATAAACGGGACGACAAATTCTGCGACTCTAGCAATCCGCTTAACTCCTCCGAAAATAATAAGCCCCATTAGGAACACAACTACTAAACCAGTTACCGTCCTGTCAATGCCAAATGCATTGCTGACGCCCTCTGCAATGGAGTTTGCCTGAATGCCCGGCATCAATACCGCCATAGCAAGGAGAGTGGCAATCGCAAAAATAACCGCAAACCATTTCCAACCAAGCCCTTTTTCAATATAGAAGGCCGGACCGCCTCGATACTCTCCGTCTTGCTTTTCCTTGTAAATTTGTGCAAGCGTTGATTCCACAAAAGCGGATGCTGCACCAATAAAGGTAATCACCCACATCCAAAACACAGAACCTGGTCCTCCGAATGCAATTCCCGTTGCCGTTCCAGCAATGTTACCGACACCTATACGGCCTGATAATGACATGGCCAATGCTTGAAAGGAAGATACCCCCTCATTGGAACTCTTACCGGAAGAGATTAAACGAATCATTTCTTTAAAATGACGAATTTGCAAAAATCCGGTGCGGACACTAAAGTACAGCCCTACCGCAACGATGAAGACGATGAGTGGCGGGCTCCATAAATAACCTGTAATGCTTGTGACCAGTTTCTCAAACATAAATTTCCCCCTTTGTTATGTACTACAAATTTTCTCCCCCAAAGATGTTATATAACAAGGTGATAAAAAAATTATAAATTAATTGATGATAATATTTCAATAGAATATTTTATCTATTTCGATTTTACTGAAATATCTTTATATATCGACTCTTGGGCTATTTTGGTTTATTTGAACCTTGCAAAAGACCTTTCAAGATTAATTTGGACTAATTAAAGTTTAATTTAACAAGATTACCTTCTTTATCCTCATACTTTCTTCATCCCCGGGGAAATTTATTAAGGGTTTCTTTATAAAATCAAGTTGCTGCTTTCATTCTCTGGAAAGGAGTGGTTGTCAATCATGCCAATACAGGTAATAGTATGAACAGGGACTCATTGAAATGGCTGCTGGTGTCTACCTTAAAAGGAATCTCTCAAGTAATTTTAATTGAAAATGCCATCTCTGGGTTTATTATTCTGGCTGCGATCACCATCTCCTCCGTTTCTCTAGGGGTGGTCACACTTTTGTCAGCTGTTATCGGAACTTTAATCGGAAAAATTGGCGGGGCTGATGCAGAAAGCGTCAATCAGGGTTTATATGGATATAACTCTGTACTTACTGGAATGGCCCTTTCCTTATTTCTAAGCGGTGATGACCGTTTTTTCATCGCTTTGGTTGGTGCTGCCGTTGCATCCGTTTTTACAGCTGCGATGATCCATTTCATGCGGCAAACGGGCATCCCTGTTCTCACCTTCCCGTTTATCGTCCTAACCTGGTTTTTGCTGCTGACAACTTATCGCCTGGTTTCATTTAAGATAAGCCCCAATCTCACCCCGCAATCTTTATCTAATTGGACGTTAAATATCAAAGGGGAGACAAATTGGCTTGACGGTGCCGTGAATGGGATTGGACAAATATTTTTCCTAGATAACAATTTATCTGGAGTGTTACTATTTGTTGCTGTATTTTGGGCAGGTTGGAGATTGGGCGTTTACGCTATCCTTGGGAATGCAGCAGCATTATTAACATCGTACGGCCTTGGGGGAGAGCATCATTTAATTTTTATGGGGCTTTATGGCTATAATGCTATTTTAACAATAATTGCTGTAGCCATTGTTTTTAAGGAAAATGCCCGGTATCCGCTATTAACCGGTATTATCGCTGCCTGTTTAACCGTTCTCATTACCGGCAGCGTCGTAACATGGCTCCTACCCTACGGCCTCCCGGCATTGACCATGCCGTTCGTGTTATGTACATGGCTGTTTTTGGCTGCCAGAAAAGTGATGCCGAGAATTTAATTTTGCGAAAAAAATGGATGCCCGGTACGGGCATCCTTTTCGCTACTCCAAATGCTCTTGCATCATGTCATAGACCTGACTTTCAACAGAACTTACATGCTCTTCTTCAAGCCTTTGTTTGGGGTGGGGCTGGTACCAATGAATTTTATCATCTTTAACCATACCCTTATACTCATGACCATCAATACTTAGTGAGAAATGCGGGTGCTTCTGGACTGAATCCTCAAATAAATGGTTGACTTCAAAATTTTCGAACATACCCCTTACCTCCTTTTTTCAATTAGAGTTTTTCCATTAACTTAAACTCATATGCGGAAGTTACATCCAAAGGTTAAATAAACCATCTTTAACGCCTAAATTATACATATAATAAAACCCAAACACAGTACTTACGGCGCCTGTAGTTAAAATTAAGACCCTACTTGTAACCATTTGCTTCATACTCATAATAAACGGGATTCCTATAATCGTTGTAAAAATTAACATACCAAGGACCGTTCCCAAGCCGAACACAATAATATATAATGCCCCCTGCCACACCGAATGAACCGTGCTCATCGTCAGCAGCACCATCGCCGCACTGCCGGCAAGACCGTGAACAAATCCGATGAATAAGGATTTGTAATATCTACCCCGCTTTCCTATAGGGGGATTATGTACGTGGCCATGTTTCCGGTGAAGCGTGCGGTTTTTTCGAATCGATAACATCGCTGCTACACCTAAGTATACCAGCATAATTCCGACCAAAAATTCCAACGTCAGAGCCCATTTTACCGGAATATCATTTTTCATTAAAATTAAAAAAATCCCAATAATAAATAATGTGGCTGTATGTCCAATTCCCCAAAAAACACCGGCAAGCGAAGCGTGCCAAAGCTTTTTGCTCTGGCTTGCAATCGTCGAAACTGCAATTACATGATCCGGCTCAATCGCATGCCTGATGCCCAAAATAAACCCTAACGCCAATACCGAAAAAAAGGTAACATCCATTTTCTTTCCTCCCCAACTTACTATTATCTATCTATTAAAAACCCGGCAGCCATTTTGGTTTACCGGGTTAACTATCAATATTTTCTGAGAAAGCTTGGTTTCCTGCTAAACCATTCCTCGCTAATCATCCGATGAATGTCCGAAAAAATTTTTTCAATCACCTGAGTGGAATTCGCAAACACGCGTATCGTAAATCCAGGCACCGGCAATGAGGACAGTCCAACTTTATAATCATTTGTATTCATTTCAATTGCCAAATATAACTGGTCAAGCAAGGAACTGTCCGACTGCGTCCCGACCACAAGCATCGAGCCCAAGTGGGAATACCCCTCCATAAAACCGAGACCTCGTAAATTTTGTTGGGATGGTTTTAATTTTATATGGTCGTAAACCACTAGTTCATCATCAATGTAGATCTCATTCAACAATTGGATTGTTTCATAGCTGAAATGGTCTCCTTCCGGTGACCAGCCAGGTGTAATGATGTCCGAATAAAGAAAAGTGGCAGTTTTGTCCATCCGAATCACATTTTTTTGTTTATATTTAGCATTCTGATAAGCAATTAACGGATCAGGAATAAACTCAAGGTAGCTGCCTGCCTGAAGAGTAATCTCTGATTCCTGGTAGGCATACCTTTTCGGCGTTTTATAAATCTTTGTGGCTCCTAGTGTGGTCAGCGTCATCCTCGCATTCTCACCGAGGGATACCTTCATTTGATAGCGGTCACCATCCAAATATCCGCCGCCAGGATTTAATAAATAATAGCAGGCCTGACCGGAATTATCATGGTAAATAGGGCGCATTACTTTAAATGCGCCCTGAAAATACACATTTTTCGCGACAGTCTTTCCTTTCCGTTCCTCTGCTTCGAGATGAAGAACACCTGTCCAGTCCTTCATGGTTAGGCCAATCCTTTTAATAATGCATTTTCCTTTAACCAATCAATCACATTATCCAGCCCTGAATCATCCTTTAGATTGGTAAAGACAAATGGTTTGTCACCGCGGAAAACTTTTGTATCTGACTCCATGACGTCAAGCCTTGCTCCGACATGTGGGGCTAAATCGGTTTTGTTGATAATAAATAAATCCGATTTAATCATTCCTTGCCCGCCCTTGCGCGGAATTTTTTCTCCTTGGGCCACATCAATGATATAGATTGAGAAATCAACCAATTCCGGGCTGAAGGTGGCTGCCAAGTTATCCCCGCCGCTTTCCACAAAAATCAGCTCGACATCCGGGTGTTTTTCTTTTAGTTCGTTGATTGCCGCAAAATTCATTGAAGCATCTTCACGAATAGCCGTATGCGGGCACCCGCCGGTCTCCACACCAATAATGCGGTCAGAAGGAAGTACGCCGTTTTGCATTAAAAATTTAGCATCTTCCTTTGTATAGATATCGTTTGTCACAACTGCCATGCTAATTTCATCATTCAATTTACGTGTTAATTTTTCCACTAACATCGTTTTTCCTGCCCCAACAGGACCGCCTACACCGATTTTAATTGGATCCATAATAAAACTTCCTTTCTTTTATTTATGACATAAAAATTCGTATATTCACACGTTCATGCCTCATTTGGGATAACTCGATACCAGGTGAAACAATGCCAAAGTCCTCTTCATCCATCTGACCTATTTTTTCAACAGCTGCTATTAAAACAGGCTGAATATCATGAAGGATTTTCTGACCTGCCGTCTGCCCTAATGGAATCCCTCGTACGGCATTTTGAACAATGCTGGATACAACTGAATAGAGGTAAAATAAAACAGTTGTTAGTTTTGGTACACCAATATCATGCGCTGTCATCGTAAAGACAATCGCAGGATGACCAAACGATTGCTTTGCGCTAATCCTTTTTCTGTAAATCGCTAGAACAGGTGCATCATATAAAGACTGGACAAGTTCTAACATCCGCTCACCCATTCTTTGGCTGCCCTCCCGCGTTTCCCGCGGCAAATTTTGGACAGTCAATAATCGATCCAGCTTCCAGACCCTAGCAAGATCATCCTCTTCCAATGCCTGATATACAAGATGGCTGGCCAGCCCATCTGAATAGATGAGCTGCTCGTCAATATAAACCTGCAGCCATTGTGAAAAGGTTTCAGAATTATGAACCGTATTCTCTTGGATATAGCTTTCCAAACCGTAGGAATGACTAAAGGCTCCTGTCGGAAAATTGGAATCACAAAGCTGAAACAGTGCTAGTAATTTACTCTCCATGACTATGACCAATATGGCGAAACGCCTGCTTCACTTTTCGGTTTTCCCGTTTATAGGGAATCTCCAGCTCCTTTAACAGGTCTTCTACAAGGTAATCGTATTGCACCATCATCTCATCACCCTCAAATTGGGCTGGAAGGTGCCTGTTACCCAACTGATGGGCGATGGTCCCCATTTCTTTTAAATTACGGGGACCAATGACGATTAAATCATCTGCGATTACGTCAACGACAATCATATTTTTTTCATCCATAAACAACACATCTCCGGCCACAAGATCACGTGGATCCTTCAGGCGAATGCCTATTTCCCGGCCGTGGTCCGTTTTAACTCGCTGAACACGTTTCACGAGATGATCACTTTCAAGGTATACTTTTTCAATATGGCGTCTGAAGATTTCTTCCTTTTCCATATTTTCAATATTGGCTTCAATTCGTTCAATTAACATGCTTTTTCACCTCAAAATAGGAAATATCTTTGTGCCATTGGTAATTTTTCAGCGGGTTCACATGTGATAAGCTCCCCATTCACTCTAACCTCGTATGTTTGTGGATCTACGGAAAGTTCAGGGGTTTCCGAATTGAGCTTCATGTCTTTTTTCGTAAGCTTGCGGATTCCCTGGACAGGAAGAATGACTTTTTCTAAGCCAAGCTTTTCATGAACTTTTCCTTCATAAGCCGCCTGCGACACAAACGTAATCGAGCTCTTGTGCAAGGCTTTTCCATATGCCGCATACATTGGCCGGCAAACTACTGGCTGTGGTGTTGGAATAGAAGCATTGGCATCCCCCATCATTCCGTAGACAATGAAGCCGCTTTTTATTACCAATTCCGGTTTCACTCCGAAGAACGCAGGCGACCAAAGGACAAGGTCAGCAATTTTTCCTACTTCTATCGAACCGACATAGTCAGCAATACCGTGGGTAATTGCAGGGTTAATCGTATATTTTGCAATATAGCGCTTGGCCCGGTTATTATCGGAAAGCTTACTGTCCCCCTGCAAAGTGCCTCTTTGCAGTTTCATCTTATCGGCTACCTGCCAAGTTCGCGTGACCACCTCACCTACCCGCCCCATTGCCTGGGCATCGGAGCTGGTCATACTAAAAATCCCCATATCCTGAAGGATATCTTCAGCAGCAATTGTTTCCTTTCTAATCCGGGAATCGGCAAAGGCGATATCTTCCGGGACGGAAGGATTCAAATGGTGGCAAACCATTAGCATATCAAGATGTTCATCAATCGTATTAACTGTATAAGGAAGCGTCGGATTCGTGGACGAAGGCAGGACATTCATAAAGCTTGCAGATTTGATCAAATCCGGCGCATGCCCGCCCCCGGCACCTTCCGTATGATACATGTGAATAACCCGGTCTTTGACGGCAGCCATCGTATTTTCTACAAAGCCGGCTTCATTTAAGGTATCTGCGTGAAGCGCCACTTGCACATCATATTGGTCCGCCACCTTCAAAGCATGGTCAAGAGCTGAAGGTGTAGCTCCCCAGTCTTCATGAACCTTAAGCCCAATCACACCTGCCCGTACTTGCTCGGCCAGCGGTTCTTCAGTTGCAGCTTGGCCTTTACCGGTCAAACCAACATTTATTGGCAGGCCTTCTACTGCTTCAAGCATACGGTGGATATTCCATTCTCCAGGGGTGACAGTGGTAGCCCTTGAGCCTGCAGATGGCCCTGTACCGCCACCAATTAAAGTTGTCAGTCCCGCTGAAAGAGCAACATCGACTTGGGCCGGATTAATAAAATGGACGTGTGTGTCGATGCCGCCTGCCGTGACAATCATTCCTTCACCGGCAATGATTTCTGTAGAGGCCCCAATAACGATATCTACCCCATTCATCACGAGCGGATTTCCAGCTTTTCCGATTCCAGAAATTTTCCCGTCACGAATGGCAAGATCCGCTTTATAAATTCCCGTATAATCTAAAATAACGACATTGGTAATTACAACATCTGGTATCCCATCACCGCGGGTGACAAGCGGATGCTGTCCCATTCCATCGCGGATGACCTTTCCGCCTCCAAAGACGACCTCTTCTCCATAGGTGGTAAAATCCTTTTCAATCTGAATGATTAAATTGGTATCCGCCAGACGAATGGAATCCCCGGTAGTTGGACCGAACATTTGGGCATATTGCTTACGAGGCATTTCAAAACTCATTTTCCACACCCACTTTCCACAGATCCATCGACTTTATTATTAAAGCCGAAAACCTTTTGTTCCCCTGCAAAACAAACCAATTCCACTTCTTTTTCATCGCCGGGCTCGAATCGGACCGCTGCTCCAGCAGGAATATTCAGCCGTTTTCCAAACGCGTCATCCCTGTTAAAAGTTAGGGCATCATTTACTTCATAAAAATGATAGTGCGAACCAATTTGGACCGGCCGATCACCGGTATTCGTCACCTTTACCCTGTGTATTTCTCTTCCTTCATTACAAATAATCGGATCCTCTTTTAAAAACAACTGACCTGGTTCCCATTCCATTTATGTATCCCTCCTGCTGCCTCTTATCGAATTGGATCATGAACCGTTACAAGTTTTGTTCCGTCGGGAAAAGTTGCCTCTACTTGAATGTCGTCAATCATTTCTGGAATGCCTTCCATGACATCATCACGCGTTAAGATGGTAGCCCCATATTTCATTAATTCCGCCACCGTTTTCCCATCTCTTGCCCCTTCTAGCACTTCATAAGTGATAAGTGCTACTGCTTCGGGATAATTTAACTTCAATCCTCTTTCCTGTCTTCGTCTAGCAAGATCAGCGGCTACCACAATCATAAGCTTGTCTAACTCACGCGGTACTAGTAACACTGCCCAGCCTCCTTTAATAGTTGTCATTTTTGTAAAAATTAACCACCTTCAATAGACTTTCCATATGGACTTCATTTAAACAGGGCTGGCAATTTTTTAATAATATATTTTTTAAAATTTATTTAGAAATTCACTGGACGTTTGCCTCAGCTTGGTGAACACCGCCCAAGTTGTCTATCGAAAATATTATGTTAGAATAGGACAGTTGGCATCCTATGATAGAAAGGGTGGTAAATGTGTTAAAGGCATATGCGTTGCTGACTATCTGTGTAGTAGTATGGGGAAGTAATTTTGTATTCGGGAAAATATTAGTCCAAGATTTCTCTCCAACCCTATTAACCATGTTGAGACTCTTATTTATTGTCCTGTTTTTAAGCGGATTATCCTTTTACAAAAAACAATTTAAACGGGTAAAGAGCAAGGATTTACTCTCGGTTGTTTTTCTGGGGATTATTGGGGTATTTATTAACCAATGGTCTTTTTTTGTAGGCTTACAAACAGCTGACCCGACAACATCGGCCCTTATTTTAGCAACAACGCCCATTTTAACCAGCTTTTTAGCGGCAATTTTCTTGAAGGAACAATTGACCGTTCGAATGTTGCTGGGTTCTGTAGTGGCAATTATCGGTATTTACTTTGTAGTGGCAAAAGGGAATGTGTCTTCCATACAGATTGATCGTGGTTTATTATGGATTGTGTTAACCATGGTCACATTCGCTGTTATGATTATCATGACAAGACTTCTCTCTCAACGAATAGATCCTCTTACGATTACCTTATACTCCAATATGGTAGGTTTGATTGTATCGATTCCTTCCGCTTTTTCATTAGATACTCCCTTACGAATAAGTGCTAATGTATCCGACTGGGCTTTGCTAATTGGAACTGCCGTTGTGGTACATGGTATGGCCGCACTAATATGGAATCAAAACATTCGACATGTTGATGCTTCAAAGGCCTCTATCTTATCTAATTTAGAGCCTTTCGTTGCAATGATTATGGGGTTGGTTTTGCTATACAAACCAATAACGAGTACAGAAATAGCAGGCTCACTCTTGATTGTCGGCGGCGTTGTATTATCTACGTACCAACGGAAAAGATTAAAAAGACTTGGAAGGCAATCGTTAACTTAATGATGAAAAGCCCCAATTTCCCATTTTTTACACTGAGAGATTGGGGCTTTTTTTTTACTTGTTATGTTTTTCGGACATAACAGTTGACCAAAATATATATAGGCGTTATAATACAAACGAAAGTTTAACAAGCAAACAAATGTTTATAAAATCTTCTAAAAACTACAACTTAGGGAGGCACACAAAATGAAAAAGCGTAAAATTGGTTTGGCACTATCACTTGTTCTTGCAGCAGGCACGCTCTTGGGTGCATGTGGAAAAAGTAACGATAACGAGAACACTGGCGGCGGCAAAAAAGACACATTTTCTGTTGGTATGGTGACTGACATCGGTGGTGTCGATGATAAATCCTTTAACCAATCTTCATGGGAAGGCCTGCAAGCATTTGGTAAGGAAAATGGCTTGAAGAAGGGCAGAGGCGGCTATGATTATCTTGCTTCCAAATCGGATGCGGATTATACAACAAATTTAAATACGCTGGTACGTCAAGGGTTTGACCTAGTGTACGCAATTGGTTTCTTAATGCCGTCAGCAGTTGAAGAAATTGCGAAACAACAAAAGGATTCCAAATTTGCTATCGTTGATGCTGAAGTAGACCTTCCAAACGTGGCAAGCATTCTTTTTAAAGAGCAGGAAGCAGGCTTTCTTGCGGGAATTGCAGCGGCCAAGACTACAAAATCTAACCACATTGGATTCATTGGCGGTATGGAAGTTCCCGTTATTGAACGTTTTGAAACTGGCTTCTTAGCAGGCGTTAAAGCAGTGAATCCAGACATTAAAGTTGACGTTCAAATTGCAGGGGCTTTCGATAAGGCCGAGGTTGGACAGGCTATCGCCTCAAAGATGTATTCATCGGGAGCGGACGTCATCTTCCACGCAGCAGGTGCAACAGGGGTCGGACTATTTAAAGAAGCCAAAGACCGAAAGGCAAAAGACCCTAATAAAGACTTTTGGGCAATTGGCGTTGACCGTGATCAAGCAGACATGGGTCAAGATGTTGTCCTTACATCTGCCTTAAAACGCGTGGATGTAGCAGTTAAAGACCTTGCCACTAAAACAAAAGATGGCAATTTCCCTGGCGGTAAAGTAACATTATATGGTTTAGCAGAAGATGGTGTTGGCTTAGCCCCTATCAATCCGAAGGCAGCAAACAAAGCAGACATTGAAACAACAGTTAAAGATTGGGTTGAGAAAATCAAATCAGGTGCTGTAAAGGTTCCTGAAACACTTGATGAATTAAAGACATTTAATCCAAAACAATAACACTTAGGAAGATTAGTGTAATTTATGGGGTGAGTTTGTGCCTGAAAAACTGACTGAGAAAGAACAATTGATTCTCGATTTAATCCGGAACAACCCCTATGTTTCGCAGCAAGAGCTTGCGCAAAATTTAGAATTGTCCCGGCCCTCGATTGCTAACATGATTTCAGGGCTGATCAAAAAAGGCCATATTTTAGGCAGAGCCTATATTTTAAGTGAATCACAGCATGTCATTTGCATTGGCGGAGCTAATATTGACCGTAAATTTCATATAAAAGGGCAGGCACAGCTGGGAACCTCCAATCCCAGCTATGCCACCCAGAATGCCGGCGGAGTTGCCCGGAATATCGCTGAAAACCTCGGACGCCTAGGGTTGGAGGTATCACTTATATCTGCTGCCGGAGCTGATAAGGACTGGACCATCATTGAGGATTCATCCACTCCTTACATGAATTTAGAAACTGTATCCAAATCCCCCGAAAAAGCAACAGGCTCCTACACAGCAGTTCTGGACGCCAACGGTGAATTAGTGATTGCGCTTGCGGATATGGATGTATATGAAACCATCACACCTGAATTGTTGCGGAAGCATGAGGGATTTTTAAAACAATCAAAATGCATCATCGTCGATTTAAACAGTCCGAAAGAAACAGTTCAATACTTATGTCATTTCGCTAAAAGTCATAACTTACCGATTGTTATAATACCAGTTTCATCACCAAAGATGTCACGCTTACCAGATGAACTTGATGGTGTAACATGGCTCATTACGAATCGAGATGAATCAGAAACCTATTTTCAAAACGAAATCAAAAATGATTCAGATTGGAAAAACGCCTTAGAAAAATGGCTGTCTCTGGGAATCTCCAATGTGGTCATAACTAATGGAAAAGAAGGCTCAATGATCGGGAATAAAGAAGAAGGAATTTTCCATGTTCCTCCTATTGAAGTGAAGGAAATCATTGATGTAACTGGTGCGGGAGACGCATTTTCCTCGGCAGTTATTTACTCTTGGCTAGAAGGCAAATCTTTAATGGAAATTGCCAAGGCAGGAAGTATGAATGCATCCAAAACATTGCAATCGCCTTATACAGTTCGTCAGGATTTATCGGCGGAGCAATTACAAAAAGATCTGGAGGAATTATCATGAAAGAATATATAACATTATCAGAAGAAGTACGTACCGCTAAGGAACAAGGAAAACCAATCGTTGCCCTAGAGTCTACGATTATCTCTCATGGCATGCCTTATCCGCAAAATGTCCAAACAGCCCGTGAAGTGGAGCAAATCGTCCGTGATAATGGGGCTGTTCCGGCTACAATAGCCATCATTGATGGAAAAATTAAAATCGGGTTATCCGATGAAGAGTTAGAAATGTTCGGGAAAAGCTCCGGTGTCGCAAAAGCATCCAGACGCGACCTTGCTTATTTGCTTGCGACTAAAAAACTTGGCGCAACTACAGTAGCAGCAACGATGATTTGCGCTGAATTGGCCGGTATCAATATCTTCGTGACCGGCGGTATTGGCGGCGTTCACCGCGGTGCTGAAACCACGATGGATATCTCAGCAGACTTAGATGAGCTTGGACAAACAAACGTGGCCGTCATTTGTGCGGGTGCGAAATCGATTTTGGATTTAGGATTAACGATGGAATATTTAGAAACAAAAGGCGTACCAGTTATCGGTTACCAAACCGATGTACTCCCTGCCTTCTATACACGCAAAAGCGAATTCCCATTAAACCTGCGCGCCGATGATGTCGATGAAATTGCCTCTACCTTAAAAGTGAAATGGGATTTAAACCTAAAAGGCGGTGCAGTAATTGCCAACCCGATTCCTGAAGAATATGCGATGGATGAGGAATTTATTAATGGCGTCATCGAAACAGCATTGAAAGAGGCGGCGGAACGCCACATCACCGGTAAAGATGTGACACCGTTCATGCTCGGAAAAGTGAAAGAACTGACAGAAGGAAAAAGCTTGGATGCCAATATAGCTTTAGTTAAAAACAATGCTGTTGTTGGGGCAAAGATCGCTGTAAGCTTTAATGCGAAGTAATAATGTTAGAACTTTAAAAGGAGCCGTGGTGGCTCCTTTTTTAATTACACGTTCCATGTGGACTCGGACAGCCGATTGCTTCTTTTTCGACCTGGATTGTGCTGTGCTCGATATGAAAGTCATCATGGAGAACTTTCTGTGATTGCGCGAGAATTTCATCATGAACCCCTTCATCATAGATAGTTACATGGCAACTCAAAACCGGGTAACCGGAAGTAATTGTCCAAATATGGAGGTCATGTACTTCTTTGACACACGGGATTTTTCCAAGTGCATCCTTGACCTGATTTATATCAATTTGTGTCGGCGCCCCTTCCATTAAAATATGGAAAGAATCCTTCGTGACCCGAAACCCGCTGATTAGAATCAGCACAGCAACAATAACGCTGGCAATCGGATCGGCGATTCCCCAGCCGAGGAACATGATAAGCAATGCCGCGATAATAGCCCCAACAGATCCTAGCATATCGCCAAGAACGTGGAGGAATGCGCTGCGTACATTCAAGTTTTCATCCTTATCACCCTTCATTAAAATCCAGGCAGCAATAATGTTCACGATTAGACCTGTGATGGAAATGACCAGCATCCCTGTGCTTTGAATCTCCGGAGGATTGAAAAAGCGATGGACGGCTTCGTAAATAATATAAATCGATATTAGAATCAATGTTAAGCCGTTTAACGCAGCCGCAATAATTTCGAATCGTTTATAACCATACGTTTTTTCCTGAGAAACTGCCTTTTCCCCAAGCTTAATTGCGTAAAAGCTCAACCCTAGTGCAGCGGCATCGCTGAGCATATGCCCCGCGTCAGAAAGCAGCGCCAGACTGTTGGTTAAAAACCCGCCGATGACTTCCACAACCATGAAGGCCGCTATTAAAATAAAGGAACTAAATAACGCTTTTTTATTACTTGTATGTGAATGACCGTGTGAATGGCCATGTCCGTGTCCATGATGGTGATGATGGTGACCCATGTTTATCCCCCCATTAGCCTATTTGTACCGGCCTGCGATTTCTCTTTGTCTAAAACGAAAATATTACGATTACGGTTAGTTTTTTCTAATCTTGATTTTTCGATACATACTAGAATATATCTGCCTATCCCACAGGCCCCCTCTTGTTTAATCTTTAACCCGCAAGAGACGCAATCCATTTAATGTGACAATCAAGGTCATGCCCATGTCGGCGAAGATGGCAATCCAGAGGGTCAACCAGCCGGGTACGACAAGCAGCAGAGCCAAAACCTTTACCACTATAGACAGGGTAATATTTTGTTTAATAATCTGCAGTGTTTTCCGGCTTAGCTTTATCGTAAACGGCAGCTTGTTCAAATCATCATTCATTAGAGCGATGTCAGCTGTTTCTAGCGCCGTGTCCGTTCCGGCGCCGCCCATCGCGATTCCAACGGTCGCAGCAGCAAGTGCTGGGGCGTCATTAACACCATCACCAACCATTGCGACTCTTCCAAATTGCGATTTCATTTTTTTTATAAAAGCTAATTTATCCTCTGGTAAAAGTTCAGCTTCAATACTGCTAACCCCTGCATGCTGGCCAATCGATTTAGCCGTCGCTCGGTTATCGCCGGTCAGCATAACGGTCTGATTAATTCCCAGCTGATGAAGACGCTCAATGACACCGTGGCTGCTGTCGCGGACCTCGTCAGCAACGGCAATCAAAGCAAGAATACCTTTTTCCGTACCGACGAGGATCACTGTCTTCCCCTGGTTTTGCAAAAAGGTAATTTGGCTTTGAATCTCCGCGGGGATTTCCTTAAAAAGCTTTGAGTTTCCGACCAGATATTCCGTGCCGTCCACTAAACCCTTGATACCCTTTCCAGTAATTGAAGAAAAGTTTTCAACCACGTATTCGGTGTGTGCAGCTTTTTTTATAATCGCTCCTGCAAGCGGGTGCTGGGACTTGCTCTCCAGTACGGCGACTTTTTCAAGGAGGTTATCGTCCCCGCTAAAATTAATAAAATCGGTTACTACCGGAACCCCTCTTGTCAATGTACCTGTTTTATCAAAGGCAATTGCCCTTAAGGCACCTGTCTCTTCTAAAAAACTGCCACCTTTGATAAGGACCCCATTTCGGGCTGCATTTCCGATGGCCGTTACGATTGCGACTGGAGTAGAAATCACCAGCGCACACGGGCAGCCTACTACCAGTACGGCGAGCCCTTGGTAAATCCACTCCTGCCAACTTGCTCCGAATATAAGCGGCGGCACCACAGCCACCAGTGCTGCAACCGCCATAATGACCGGCGTGTAGTATTTTGCAAACCGGTCAACAAACGCTTGAGACGGTGCCTTTTCCGCCTGCGCTTCCTCCACCAAATGAATAATTTTTGCTATAGTCGTGTCCTCGCTCAACTTGGTGACTTTTATTTTTAAAAAGCCTTCCTCATTGAGCGTTCCTGCGAACACTTCGTCATTGACGGACTTTTCAACAGGGACCGACTCTCCTGTAATCGTAGCTTGATTAACAGAGGACGCCCCCTCGATAATGATGCCATCCATTGCTATTTTCTGCCCTGGCTTGACATGCATGATATCGCCAATTTCAATGTCCTCTGCTTTTAGGGTCATTTCGCGGCCGTTTCTGAGAACTAGCGCTTCCGCAGGCGCGACCTCCATCAGCGATCGAATCGAAGCCCGCGCTTTGTCCATGGAATAGCCCTCGAGCACCTCGCTGATGGCAAACAGAATGACGACCACAGCCCCTTCACTCCATTCGCCGATGATAGCCGCCCCGATAATCGCTATCGTCATCAGCGTTTTCATATCAAACTCAAGACGGGTTAAGTTTTTCAAGCCCGTTTTAAAAAGAGGAAATCCTCCCAGTAAAATGGCGGCTGCAAACAGAAGGTTATTTGTAAAAAGGTACCCGGCAATCATGAACACTAAGGACAGGCCTAGCAACGAATGCCGCTTCCAAAACGGTTCTTTTGTTACCGGTGCCCGCTTTTCCTTTTCTGGGTAGATCGTTAATTTTTCAAACGCGCCAGCTTCATGCAGTTCTTCCAGACTGGCATTTCCATAGACAGTGAGCTTCGAAGCTCCGAAATTAACCTGTGCATCAGCAACACCCTCCAGGTGTTTCACGTTCTTTTCGAACTTGGCGGCACAGCTCGTTCAGGAAAAACCCTGAACGCGGTAAACTTGTTTTTCAAGCGCTTTATCCACGATCCATCACCTCTACCTGGTGCTCAAAGGCAATATGAATTAATTGTTTTACATGGTCATCATCAAGGGAATAATAAACTAACTTGCCCTCTTTGCGGTATTTGGCGAGTCCAAGGCTTTTTAAATGACGTAAGTGATGCGAGGCCGTTGCCGTCGTCGCCCCGACAATATGGGCGACATCACAAACACAAAGCTCGTCTTCGAGCGTAAGTGCATAGGCAATTTTCATTCGCGTCTCATCAGATAATGCTTTAAAAAGCTTGGTGACTTCTAGGATATGCGAGCTGTTCTCAAGCTGCTGCTGGACTCGCGCCGTTTTTTCACTATCCACACAATTAATCTCACAAACATCTCGTTCCTTCATGGTGACACCTTCTTCATTCAAATATTCGTTTGAATATATCATATTCAAATACAGGTTTGAGTGTCAAACATTTTTATTCAAATGGTGATTTGAATGTTTATTTCTGCTTTTTGAAGCTTTTTCATTATGTTTCTTAATAAATAGAGTTGAATCTCCGCGTCTTTTTTCAGATTCTTTAAATGATTTATTTGCGTTCCCTACCCCATTATTTGCGAAATTTCCTGTTTTATTTGCAGTTCTAAAAAAGATGGGTCGACCCCCATTTTTTATTTGCGGATTTAAAAATTTATTTGCGATCCCTCCCCCGTTATTTGCGATTCTAAAAAAGATGAGTAGACCACCATTTTTTATTTGGGAATTCAATAAATTTATTTACGATCCCTCCCCCTTTATTTGCGAAATCCCCTGATTTATTTACGATTCTAAATAAGATGGATTGATCCCCATCCTTTATTTGTGGATTCAATAAATTTATTTGCGATCCCTCCCTCTTTATTTGCGAAATCCCCTGTTTTATTTGCGATTCTAAATAAGATGGATTGACCCCCATTTTTTATTTGTGGATTCAATAAATTTATTTGCGATCCCTCCCTCTTTATTTGCGAAATCCCCTGTTTTATTTGGGATTCTAAATAAGATGGATTGACCCCCATTTTTTATTTGCGGATTTAATAAATTTATTTGCGATTCCGCCCCCTTTATTTGCGAAATCCCCTGTTTTATTTGCGATTCTAAAAAAGAAGTGACGACCCCCATTTTTTATTTGCGGGTTTAATAAATTTATTTGCGATTCCGCCCCCTTTATTTGCGAAATCCCCTGTTTTATTTGCGATTCTAAAAAAGAAGTGACGACCCCCATTTTTTATTTGCGGCTTTAATAAATTTATTTGCGATTCCGCCCCCTTTATTTGCGAAATCCCCTGTTTTATTTGCGATTCCTATTCTAGATGGAGATGCTTCTCATTCGCTCTTTCATGAGGAACAAATTTTTAGAAAACTGCCTTATAAAATAGTAAAAAAGCCGCTCTGCGAAGCAGAGCGACTTCTTATATGATAGAACCGACTACTATTCCCGCCACCACCACAATCCAAGGCGGCAGTTTCCAATAAGCCAACATCGAAAATAACACGGCAGCAAAGGCAAAATCCTGAGGGGCATGAATCGAACTTGTCCAGATCGGTGTATAAAAGGCGGCAATCAGTATTCCGACGACTGCGGCATTTACTCCAGTTAACGCTCCTTTGATACGCGGGCTCCGCCTTAGGCTGTTCCAAAACGGCAGCGTTCCGAAAACGAGCAGAAAAGCTGGCAAGAAAATCGCTATTGTTGCAACGACTCCGCCCTTCCATCCATTGATAACCGCACCAATATAAGCTGCAAAGGTGAACAGTGGGCCCGGTACCGCTTGTGCCGCTCCGTAACCTGCCAGGAATTCCTCTTTTGACAGCCAGCCGGTCGGAACGAATTCGCGTTCCAGCAATGGCAGAACGACATGACCGCCGCCAAATACAAGCGCCCCGGAACGATAAAAGCTGTCGAACAAAGCAAGCCCACTGGAAGAGACTACTCCCCTAAGCAGCGGAAGAACAATCAACAAGCCGAAAAAAATAGCTAGACAGATCATCGCAAAACTCCGTGAAATAGGAAACTGGGCATTCGCTGCTTCTAGATCATTTTCATGATTTTTAAAAATCAACAGCCCAACTACGGCAGATAGCAATATAATAGCTATCTGCGAATAAGCGGTTTGCCACAGTAATACTGTTACAATTGCAGCAAGTGCGATGGCCTTTGTCGGTTTATTCGGCGTCAGTTTTTGCGCCATCCCAAGTATGGCTTGGGCGACTACTGCAACAGCAACAATTTTCAAGCCGTGGATCCAGCCAGCATCATTTATTTCCATTCCTTTTAGAAAAAGAGCCAAAAGAATTAGAGCAACAGCCGATGGAGCGGTAAATCCGATGAATGCCAAGATTCCACCTATTACGCCGCCTCGCATGACGCCAACACCAATCCCCACCTGGCTGCTTGCGGGACCGGGCAGAAATTGGCACAATGCCACCAAATCCGCATAGCTTTTTTCATCAAGCCATTTCCGGCGACGGACATATTCTTCATGAAAATACCCCAAATGAGCGATAGGACCACCGAATGAAGTTAATCCCAACTTTGTTGAAACAAGTAAAATTTCGATTAATGTCTTCACGTTATTTCTCCTATTTTTTATTAAACTTAAATTTCTGCAAGCCAGTCTAAGATACCTTTATTCTAGCATTCTTCGTCTAAAATTAATGGTCTATTACAATGGAATTATTGCTCTTAAAAGTTGTTTGGCGGATTACTTTCAGATTTCGGCGGATACTTTCAAGGGTTTGGCGGATTTTTACCTGGATTTGGCGGATACTATCCTGAACTCGGCGAATAACCCGCGAAGTTTGGCGGATAACCGCAACATCAATCCCTGCAAGAAAAAAGAAGAACCGCGAAGGCCCCCCTTTAAATAGGTATATTCAACTCAAAAACACTGCTCCATAACCTAGTGCCCCCATAATCACGAATGCCGGGTGGATTTTTAATTTTTCCATCAGTACATAGCTGGCAATGACCAGAAACAAGGTTTGCCAGATGCCAATGTTAATATAGGAGCCTGAAAAGAAGTTATAAGCCATGACACCAAGCATAACGGCGATGGCTGGCCTTACGTACAAAGTCATTTTCTTTACTTTCGGGGAATCTTTAAATTTATACAACAGTCCCAGTAGCGAAATCATTAGGATCAACGACGGTGCGACTGTGGCAAACACGGCAACGGCCGCCCCAAGAATGCCCCCTTGCTGGTAGCCGATATACCCCGCCATCTTTGTCGCAATCGGACCGGGCAGCGAGTTTCCGAGGGCCAGCACTTCGCTGAATTCCTGCACCGTCAGCCAGCCATAATGGTCCACCACTTCATTTTCAATCAGCGGAATAGATGATGGACCTCCGCCATAACCGAGAATGCCCGGGATAAAGAACGCCAAAAAGATTTTCCACTGAAGCATCATATTGTTTTCCTCTCTTTTTCAACGACTTCCGTTTCCGCCTTTTTCCCGCGGCCAAATAACGCCCAAGCCAACAGACCGGCTATAAGGACCCCTGGGTGGATCCCGAGGAGTTCCATAATAACAAAACTCACCACGACCATGGCCAAATTCCCTTTCCAGCCCATCCCCTTCTGGCCGTTTTGGAAAAATTGCCAGGTCAGGACAGCGAGCATAACACCCACAACCGGAACGACCGCTTTCGTCATTCCCTGCACCCATGGCTGATCTTTAAAAGAAGACAACGACGTCAGCAAGACAATCATTAAGGCGATGGTCGGAAGAATCGACGCAAGGATCGCTGTGAAAAGCCCAAGGATTCCTGCCACACGATAGCCAATGTATCCCGCCATTTTCGTGTTGATCGGACCGGGTAGGGCGTTGGCGAGGGCCAGGGTGTCGCCGAACTCCTCATCATTCATCCATTTGTAGATACCGACTACCTCTTTGTGGACAAGCGGTATAGCTGATGGGCCGCCGCCAAACCCAAGCATTCCTGACCTGAAAAAGGCCACAAACAAAGCAAGATGTTGTTTCATTTTTATCAATTCCTTTTCGCTCAAAACTACTTGTTAAAAGATATATGCCATATCATTTCGTTTGTTAACTAAAAAGATGAATATAATTAACAATTGGAATAATTTAGATTTTTCATCATTTTAACGCACATCCAGAAGACTGTCTATTATTTTTTTAAAGAAAACTCGCCGGGTGGCGAAGACAGAGGCGTAGTTGCACTTATACATTCTTATTGGCCAAAAAAAATAATCCATGAAGGATAACCTCCAAGGATTATAGTTTTAATCCGGTACGGCTTTTGAAGCGGCGCAGCATGATTTGGCTTTCGACCCGGGTGATGCCTTCCACCGCGTAAAGCTCCTGGTTGATAAATTTTTCAAGCGAAGCAAAATCCTCAACGAGAACGTGCATATGCAGCGTACTTGGACCTGTCATCTGATAGCAGCTTGCCACATTCGGGTTGTTGGCAAGGTTTTCCGCCACCGAGACGAGATACGCCGGCTCGCAGTCAACTTCAAAAAAAGCAGATACCTTTTTCCCGACCGCTTCAGAATTAATAACCACGCTGAATTTTTCAATAATGCCTGACTCTTCCATCCGGTTAACCCGCTCGCGGACCGCCACCCGCGACAAATTCAGTTCCTTGCCAATATCGGCATATGACGCTCGGCCGTTCTCAGCCAGGATGGCAAGAATTTTCCGATCCACTTCATCTATTTTCATCAAATCTCATTCCCTGTAAATGGATGTTTTCGTTCATTTTATCATAATTCATGGGCAATGATATTTATTTTTTAACCGCGTCATCTTTACTGGCAGCCCAGAACGCCGCAGCCACAGAAAGAAATATTACGATAAACGGCGCGTAAAACATTAAGAATTTTTCCAAAAAGAAGCCCCCCCATTATACATGATCATTGCGGTTCCCCTGCACATAATCCTTGTTGAACAAAAACAGCTTGAGCAGCAGGTACAGAGATGGAATGAGCAAACAGAGCCCAGCAATAAAGGCAGTCACCAGCGCGGTGGCCATTGCTTTATTTGTAAAGCCGTCATAAATAGTAAGGTACGGATACAAAAGGTAAGGATAGTGCGATATTCCGTATGCGAGGAAGGCGGCCGTAAACTGCCCAGCCAATAGCACAAAGGCGAACCCATAGGCAATCCTTCTCCAAAGCAAATACACCGTCCCAGCAAAAAACAAAACTGATAGCCCGAACATCCACCATAAATCAAGGAGACGCTCATAGTGTTCGGGATTATGTGTCCTCATCTCCACAATGATACCGGATGCGGTGATAATCGCCGGTCCCGCCCAGGCAAGGGCATATTTTCGAAGCAGATTTGCTGCATTATAATCCTTCGCCTTTTGAGCATACCAGGTCAAAAAGACGGCAGATATATATAAAACCGACGTCAAACTTAACACAACAATGCTCCATGCTAATGGGCTGGTAAATAACACCCAGTAGTCGAGCTCTGGTCCGCCGTTTCTTATTGTGACAAAGCCGCCCTCTGAAATAACCAGCACGATGGACAATGAAGCAGGAATAAATAATCCGGTCAATCCGTAAAGGATGGTGTACCGTCTGTACTTCAGGCCCCCATAGATTGTAAAAGCATAATAGGCTCCGCGTATCGCCAGGAGTATCGTCGCAATACTAGCCGGAACAAGCAGGGTCGAACCGTAGTAATAAGCTGTTTTCGGAAAAAAGCCGACCATCCCGACAAAGAAAAACACTAAAAATACATTTGTCACTTCCCAAACAGGAGAAAGGTAACGCTGAATTACTCTGGTTAAAATGTGTTCTTTTCCCGTGACGACACTAAAAGCATTGAAGAACCCGGCGCCAAAATCAATGGAGGCAACGATGATATAGCCAAACAAAAATACGCCTAGAACTGTTATTCCAAGTATTTCGAGCGTCATTTTAGGTCACCTGCCCTTTCCGCGTCGCGGTCCGCCAGTTCCTGTTCCACCGGATTTTTGCGGAACATCCGAATCAAGACTAGTATGCTGCCAATCCCAAGGATCAGATAAAGCAGCGAAAACAGCATTAACATCGTATCGACCTGACCGCTGCCCGTGGCTGCCTCACTTGTCCGCATGATTCCGCGAAGAATCCATGGCTGCCGGCCTACTTCGGCCATCCACCAGCCTGCTTCAATAGCAATTACCGCCATTGGCCCGCAAAGCACCAACAGCCAGCTAAACCATTTTTTAAAAATAATTCTCCATTTCCGATGCACACCTAGCACATAGACGAATGCCAGGAACGTCAATCCCATCCCGAGGGTGACCATTAAGTCGAATAAATAATGGATATAGAGAGGAGGTTCTTCATTATCAGGGAAACGGTCGAGCCCGATTACTTCTGCATTTGGATTGCTGTGTGCCAAAATACTAAGACCAAATGGAATTTTTAAAGCATATTTCACTTCCCCATTATCAAGAACTCCGTACAGATAAAGCGGTGCGCCTTTCTCTGTTTCAAAATGCCATTCTGCGGCCGCTAATTTTTCCGGCTGGTATTCAGCAAGGTATTTTCCGGAAAAATCGCCGATTACTGCGGTGGCTACGGAAAAGATCAAGCCAAGTTTCATCGTTAAGAAAAGTGCCTTTTTGTGATACACATGCTTGGTGCCCTTTATGAGAAGGCGGTAAGCCCCGATGGAGGCCAGGACAAACGCAGAGGTCATATAGGCCGTGGACAAGACATGGGCGACCTTTGTCGGCATTGCCGGATTGAACATCGCAACCAGTGGACTAACATTCACCAACTGACCTTTTACAATGTCAAAGCCTTGCGGCGCGTTCATAAAAGCATTGACGATAGTAATAAATAGGGCGGAAAAGGAAGCACCCAATGCCACAGGAATTAATAGAAGAAGGTGCTTCTTTTGATTTTTGAAGCGGTCCCAGGTGTAAATGTAGATTCCCAGAAAAATGGCTTCAAAGAAAAAGGCAAACGTTTCCATGAACAGCGGCAGGGCAATGACATTTCCGGCCAACTCCATGAAATTCGGCCAGAGGAGCGATAGCTGCAGACCAATCGCCGTTCCGGTCACAACACCCACCGCCACCGTGATAACAAAGCCCCTTGTCCACCTTCTTGCTAATAAAATGTAGTGTTCATCCTGTTTCTTGATTCCCACCCATTGTGCAATCATAATCATCAGCGGTACCCCGACGCCGATCGTTGCGTAAATAATATGAAAGGAAAGAGTCAGCTCGGTTAAAACCCGGCTGAAAAAAACCGCTTCTTGGTTAACCATTTTTCCTCACTAGACCACCTTTCTAAGAAAATGTTATGTATGTCATCTTTGGTGGTATGGAATTTTTTCGCAGCGTCCTTATGTTCTCCATTTCATCCGGTTTTCATTATCCTGAAAAAATCCGCCCGATGATGGATAATGCCATGATGGCTGCTACCGTAAAGGTGAGCCAAACTAGCATCCGTTCTTGTTTTTTATAAATAGGAATCACTCTCCCATTGTCCAATAATTATTGTTAATTTACTTCAAAATGGTTTTTTATATTAAAACAGAAGAAGAGAAGCGTCAGATTCTTCTCTTCTACTCTATTTCATTTAAAATCGACATCTGAAGATGGTCTTCCCAATTCCCATTAATCTTAATATTTTTCCGTGCAATGCCTTCTTTTTCAAAACCTGCTTTTTCTAGTACACGGATGGAGCCAATATTGGAAGGCATGACACCTGCGGCAATCCGGTGGAGTCCGAGTTCCTTGAAAGCATAATTAACTACTAGCTTCACCGCTTCCGTCATATACCCTTTTCCGTTGTATTGACGGTCAATACTGTAACCGACATAACAGCTTTGAAAAGAATCTCTAACTATGTCGAATAATTCGATATCGCCAATTAACTCGTTCGTTTCTTTTAAGAAGATCCCAAATGAATACTGGGTTTCTAGTTCCCGGCACTGAATGACAAACCGTATCGACCTCAATTGGTGCTCAAAGGAGTAAAAGTGCTCACTTCGCTTAGGTGAAGTTTCTTGGAAAAATTCGCGGTTTTTGATCGTAAGCTGCGTCATCGCCTTCGCATCCTTCTCCTCCAAAAAGCGAAGATAAATCTCCGTTCCTTCCATCCTCAAAATCCTTCCCCCTCTCTGATTCGGATTCCCGTTCCCGCTTCTATTCTATAAACATATGCACCAGCAATCATAAAAATCTATATAAACAAAATTACACATTCATGAAAAAAACTCCTTCTTCCTACGAAAAAAGGAGCATATGCACGTCGCTAGTGTGACTTATGAAGTTATGCAACCGACTGGAGTTATTCAATACTGCTAAAGATGTTAGGGAACGGTACCTGCTATTCCACAGTGTCAAGATTGCTAATAGTTTCAGGCCCCCGTATGTACTTCCGTACTGTCAGTGCTAAATCGGCTATGAAATATAACATGAGGGCTGGCCATGTCCAGTTCCATAGCGTTTCCGAAGCCTCATACATTTTGATAACAGCAGGATGAATCCATTTTAGACATAGGAACGAGAGCACACCCCAGCAAAGGGAAAATGGCAGACAAATATGGCCGTGCAGCTGCATGGGCGTGCCGGAATAATCCCACCACTGCTGTCTGAAAAATTTCTGCAGCAGGGCGCCGCTTATATATTCCACCACGGTGGGAATCGTGAAACATAGCAGCAGCACGAGTGCCAATTGGGAATCCGGTTTAGTTAGCAAAACTAGCAGTACAGGCGCAATGCCATACATCGGTTTAAATGGCCCGTACAAAAAATTGGCTTTAATAAAAGTTCCTTTTGTAAAGAAGTTATAGCTGTTTTCAAGCATCCAGCCGAAAAAGGAGTAGATCGTAAAATAAAAAACGATGGAGGCAGCTTCTTCAAAAAGGACATTTTGCGCATTGATACCATTTAACAAGCTAATCAGCATCGCAATCACCTCTTTAAATTGGAAAATCCATCGTTTATGGTTAGCAGAAGCCCGCCTAAATATTCGGAAATTCAATTTTATTACTTGTTATTAGTAATACTTTCATCATTTTGTCGTTTACTTTCCCAAAAAGAAGTTTTACTTTCCCAAACTGCATGTTTACTTTCCTGTTTTGACAAATTACTTTCCAATTTTGATACTTTACTTTTCAACCCAAAAATCCTTTAACCACTTTTCAATTAATCAACATTGTGTTGATTTATAACTGAGCCATTTATTATATTTAATTTAGATAATAAATATTTTTGGAGGCACCGACAATGGCTAACCAAACACATGATAAACGAGCAGCCCGAACGAAAATGCTAATTCGTGATGCCCTGACAGAGTTAATGGAGGAAAAAGGGTTTGAGGGCGTGACTGTGAGGAATTTGACGGAAAAAGCACAAATTAATCGCGGTACATTTTACCTGCATTACCGGGATAAATACGACTTGCTGGAGCAAAGTGAAGAAGAAATTCTGAAAGAAATAGAAGATAAAGCAAGAGGAATCAATCCGAAAGATGCACTTCACTCTACGAGTCAGGATGAGCCATTTCCTGTCATTCTGAAGTTATTTGAATACTTTCAAGAGAATGCTCGATTTATGAGGGTCGTTTTGGGTCCGAAAGGGGATGCCTCTTTTCAAGTTAAACTAAAGGAATTAATCAAACAGCAATTTTTACAAAATATCGCTTCAAAACTTAATGTGGAAGATATGCTTGTTCCTGCGGAATACTTCATCGCCTTTGTCAGTTCCGCCCAACTAGGGCTGATTCAGCACTGGCTGGAAACGGGGATGAAAAAGCCCCCAAAGGAAATGGCCTTAATTGCTGCAAAAATGATTTTATTGGGTCCTGGGCATGTGGCCGGAATTAAATGAAAACTCGTCGATTGGCGAGTCCGCTAGGACGAAGACAGAGGCGTTTGAATTTATGCGTTAGAAAAGTATAAATTTGTAAAAATTCACACTTTCCTATTAGCCAAAAATAACAATCAACACTTTGCCTCATATTGTTCATTGTAATTGCCCCGGCGGCATTTTAATATGAATATATAGAAACTCAACAATGTGTTGATTAAGGGGGGATCATTAAGATGAATCCAGCCATAAAAGTTGAAAACGTCAGCAAAAGCTTTAGCAAAAAAGCAGTGCTCCAGAAAGTAGACCTGTCAATCGAAAAAGGACAATTATACGGACTCATCGGGCCATCGGGGGCAGGGAAAACCACACTCGTCAAAATGATTGTCGGGATGGAAAAGGCCGATAACGGTGAAATCCAGGTGCTAAACACAAAAATGCCAAATCTCGCCATCCTCCAAGAAATTGGCTACATGGCCCAATCGGATGCATTATATGCCGAGCTGACCGGGGAAGAGAATTTAAAATTTTTCGCTTCGCTATACAAATTGAATAAAGAAGAACAGAAAAATCGGATTGCGTACGCTTCCGGGTTGGTCAACTTGACGGACGACCTAAAAAAAAGGGTATCGGCCTATTCCGGAGGAATGAAGCGGCGCCTGTCGCTCGCGATTGCCTTGATTCAGGATCCGAAAATTTTAATACTCGACGAACCGACTGTTGGGATTGACCCAGAGTTAAAGCTATCAATCTGGAATGAGCTGCTGCGGTTGAAAAATGAAGAGGGAAAAACCATCATCGTAACGACCCATGTGATGGATGAAGCGGAAAGATGTGATTATGTTGCGATGGTTCGCGATGGACGAATTTTAACAAGCGGCACACCAGCAGAATTAAAGGAGAAATACCAAGTAGACCGGTTTGATGAAGTATTTTTAAAAGCGGGGGTGAAGTAGTCATGAGGATTACAGCGCTGATTAAAAGAATTGCCCAGCAGCTTTTCCGTGACAAACGGACACTTGCGTTAATGTTTGTTGCCCCGTTATTAATCCTGACCCTGATGTACTTTTTATTTAACGGCAACACGGTTGACCCCAAATTAGGCGTAGTCAACATCGATGAGAGTCTTGTAAAAGTTCTCAAAAAAGCTGACATCACCGTAAAGGAATATGATAAAGCTGGCAAGAATACCGTTACAGACCATAACCTTGATGGCTTGCTCGTTCAAGAAAACGGTAAACTTAAATTAACGCTGCTAAACGCTGACCCTTCCAAGGCGAAGGCTTTGCAAATGAAGGTCAATCAAGCGGCAGCATCGCTTGCTCAAGCCAAACTCATTCAACAGAACCAAGCCTTGGCAGGGATGGTAACGCAAAAGATGGAAACCAAATATGTTTACGGAGATAAGGACACGGCCTTTTTTGATGTCTTAAGTCCGATTCTGGTAGGTTTCTTTGTCTTTTTCTTCGTATTTCTTATTTCTGGAATCGGGCTCTTGCGTGAGCGGACTACAGGTACACTGGAGCGTCTCATGTCAACACCTATTCGACGGGGAGAAATCGTTACAGCCTATCTGGTAGGTTACGGAATGTTTGCTGTCATTCAAACGGTTATTGTTGTTTTCTACGCTATTAATGTTCTAGATATCGTTCTGGTCGGATCGATTTTTCATGTGATTCTGATTAATTTACTTTTGGCACTAGTGGCCCTTTCTTTAGGGATATTGTTATCATCCTTTGCCGCTTCCGAGTTTCAGATGATGCAATTTATCCCGATTGCCGTTGTTCCTCAAGTATTTTTTGCCGGGATTTTCCCGCTTGAAGGGATGGCCAATTGGCTGCAGGCTATCGCCAAAGTCATACCGATGTATTATGCCGGCGATGCCTTGAAAAGTGTTATGTATAAAGGAGCCGGACTCGGGGATATTTCGGGAGACCTCACAGCACTTGTCATCTTTGCCGCCATCTTTATCGTGCTGAATATCTTTGCGTTGAAAAAGTACCGGACATTGTAGAAAAAGGAAAGCCGAGGGATGTTGGTTCCCTCGGCTTTCTTCATTTACATAAGTATGAATATTATCTAAGTTATCCTTTATCAACCCTTCCATCTCTACTTGAGCACAAAACACATAATACTTCTATCTTCACTAAAGTCCCAATCCACAAAGATATCAGCGACAGGATTATTAAAAATTTCTTCAAAGCGGTTATCATGATGTAAATACAACTTTTCTAGTTCATCCTTTGCGACCATAAGTGTATCTTCATATCCCTTTTCAATTAACTTCTTTTCAATTTGAACTAAAATTCCATCCCGCTGTACCAGATAGATTTTTGGAGAGATAAAGAATGCCTCTGTTCTTTCAGGTCTTTTTTGAACTAAAATACTAATTCTTTCAACTTCATCCGTTAATAGCGTTAAATCAATAGGGCGGTCAATATTCTGAAGGTTTTGTTTAGCGATCTCACCTTCAAATTGGACAGTTATCATGCCTGTATTTTGTGGATAATTCCAATCGTGGTAAAACGATTCTACATTTTGTTCAAATTCTAATTCGATAATTGCCTTCAATTGGTACAGGACCGTTTTCATGATTATATTTCGGGAAATTTCGACGTTATCTGAATTGCCGTTCTCAAGCAAAGTGGATTCCAAAGGAGACAAAAACCCTCGTATGTAAAAAATCAGAAATCGCTCGTTCGCATAAGCAATGCAGGATTCCGGGCCACGACCAAAATTTTTCCTTAACAATTTGCTAGTTAGGCTGCTTATATCCATTAACTTTTGCTGCAGTGTTGATGACATAAGTGATTTGACCTCTCTTTCGACAAAGGCAAAAAAAGACTGCTTAACATTATCATGTCCAGGCAGTATGATTACTATTTAGTAATAAACCTTGTTGAAGCTAAAAATCAAATAGCTTTTATTATGTTTACAATCCCACATCAAGAATATATCCTGGATTGACCTATTAAATATTTTTTCAAATAATTCCCTATTCTTAAAGTATCCCTTTTTTATTTCTATAGTATGAGTTAATAATAGGTCTGTTTGCCCTTGTTCCAATAACAAGTATTCCAGTGGAAGCTTGCTCTCTTGAGATTCAATCGCACAAATATTCTGCGTATACTTGACAACCTTAAGATTGTACGGGATTTTATGCAGCTGTGAACCTACCATTCGTACTGTTTGATATAACTTCCTTTCAAACTCTTCATCTATCTTTACATCCGGATTGAAAGTATTATCCACTAATAACAAAATACCGGAGTTAGTATGAAAGTTCCAATCTTGATGAAAGGAATCGAAGGAAATCTTTAAAAGCTGCGATGCCTCTTGCATTAACTCGTTGGATAATGCAGATATTACAGAGGAGCGATATCTCATTACTAAGTTATACTCTTTTTTGTCGGTTAAGACTTCTTCTGCAGGTGTCTTAAAGTTACGAATATAGATATATAATCGGTTTTCTTTTAACACAGAATAACAGGTTTCAGGGCCCTTCCCAACCCCCTGCTTGATAATTCTACTGAAAGAACTGCTTACAGATAGCAGATCTTCTTGCGTTGCAACCATTCAAATCCCCCTTATAAAAATAAAAAGGCCTAACTTCACAAAAAGGAAGTTAGGCCACGGTCAAGACGACTAATAATAATAGTTTCTACCATTTACCATCACAATGATTTATAGATTATCAAAAAAGATACTTTTAGTTAGTATGATATATCTAATGACTGCAAGACATTAGACATATATCATCATAGCATCATTTACATTGGATAACAACAGGTCCTGATGAAAAATTAACGAATGAATGTTTCATGGGTGCAAAAACCCCCATTTTTTTAATACCAGCTACATTACCCTGTCTTTTTCCCATATTTCCGTTGTTCCTGTACAAAAAGGATTCCAAGTTCATGGTGTTCACCTTCGAAAAGGGCACGCTGGACGAAGCGGATCTCGCTGTTGGTATCGAGAACGTCAAGCTTGCAGTGGGCGCGGTTCTTTTGCAGCGCCTCATAGAAGGTCGATTCATCACGAATTTGCATTCCGTTCACTTTCGCAATGGTTTCCCCAACCTTGAGACCCATTTTATCTGCCGGCGATTGCGGAATGATGCCTATGATCATCAAGCCGTTATTTTTTTTCGAAAAATAAACTGGTTTGTTGTCATCCTTTAAGTAAGCGAATAATGATATAGCTTCCCGGCCGATGACAGCAAGTCCGACTGTCACAATCGATGCTAGCGGATACCAATAGCCTGCTACTGAAAGTAAGGTAATCAATACACCAAGCGTAATAACTTGACGGCCATGCTTTTTAACGGCTTCACTTGGAAGCATCCCTTTGATTTGCTGATGAAAGCTGATAGCGAAGGGTACTAGAATAAGAGAATATTCTGTAACACCCAAATGGAATACCGGCCACCAATCGAATGGCAGTATTAATGCATTTCCCGGTACCAGCATAAGCATGGGAAGCATCCAGAGGCGCTTCACCTCATGGGCACCAATGCTTTGGCCGCGTTTGCTCTTAACCAGCTTTGGTGAAGTCCCCTTGGTACCATTTTTGAAAATAAGGATCCCTTCAGCGATTATGAGGAAACCCAAAATGACCACGATGGATGGATAAATCCTGTCACTAATCTGGTTAAAGGCTTTTGAAAAAAACGGAATTGACCAATTGTTTTGCGCAAACAGGATGACCGCAAAGAAAGCAGCCCCAACCGTGTAAGCCGGAGACATCCAGCGGACATTTGTGGTCAGTGACCACAAAAGGGTCGTCCCCACGACTAGCAGGATTGCCGCAAATGGCACAGCGATTCCCACGGCGACTACAATGGCCGAAAGAATTACGCCGATAATAAGCCCGAGAGGAAACAACTGCCGCAATTCAAAATAGGCATCCTCGGCCCGCACATGGAAATTTTTCCGTTCACGTTTTACCCTCATTACACCCAAGATTCCTGCAAGGAAAACGAGATAGTATAAAACAGGATGAAGAAATAACTTGCCTGTCCCTTTGAGAAGTTCCACAAGCCATATTTGTACCAAATCCTGTCACCTGCCTCTATCAAAGTTTCTAGTAATGGAATTTAAAAGTCTCTAAGTTTTATTTTACCAAATTAAAACCATAAAACATATTGCTAGATTATAGAAACTTTTAAATTAGTTATTTTGGAGCGGGCCGGTTTTATGGGGGATTACGGTTATCCGCCGAATCTGACTGGATATCCGCCAAATTTGTGAAGTTATCCACCGGATTTTTCTAATATCCGCAACCTGATAGAGCTTTCCGCCAAAATACGAATGGTATCCGCCAAATCGGATTCAAGAGCACAAAAAAGCAGCACCCCTCTATCCAAGGGCCGCTGCTCTGCTGCAAAAATGCACCCTATTTCGCCGCCAGTCTCAATGCCGCTTGCAGCTGCAGGTCGTTTTTCTCTTTTTTCATTTCTTTCATCGCGGCTTCCTCTAGTTTGGAGGCCGTTTTCGCGTCAATTTTCCCAGTAACCGGTAGGTCGTGATTTTGCTGGAAGCCTTTCACGGCTGCCGCAGTTTCCTCACTGAAATAACCATCCGTCCGCCCAGGAGCAAGCCCCAACCCGTCTAGAATCTCCTGAGCATTCTTCACCTGTTCATTGTTCATGTCCTTAACGAGTGGCTTTTCAATCTGAAGCGGATGGGTAGAGAAGATAACCGGCTGCTTAACGGCCACATCTGGCTTGATGCCCTTCTTATGAATCCAATTTCCATCCGGAGTCAGCCATTTATATAATGTCAGCTTGATGTTGCTGCCGTCCTCCATCGGCATCGCCTGCTGAACAGTGCCCTTGCCGAATGTTTTCTCTCCGACAATCGGGTAGCCGGCCGCTTCCTTTAACGCTCCAGCTAAAATTTCCGAAGCTGAAGCACTGCCTTTGTTTGTAAGAACGACTACCGGATACGGTTTTTTCTCAGTTATCGTTGAAAAAAAGCGCCGCTTGTCGCCATTTCTCTCCTGAATTTGAACGTAAGGTTTGTCGTTTGGAATAAACTCTTTTAAAATCTCGTCAACACTCTCGAGGAGTCCGCCCGGGTTACCGCGCACATCAAGCACGAGTCCTTTAATTTTGTCATCCTCTAACTCTTTTAAGCTCTTTTTAAAATCTTCATCTGTTTGATCAGAAAAAGAAGTAATCTCGATGTAGCCGACTTTTTTGCCGTCCTGCTTTTTGACTGAGGAATGGACAGTCTCAAGCGGAATTTCATCGCGCTTTACTTTTACTGTCAATGGCTCCTTAAGGCCTTTTCTGGCAATCTCTAAAGTGACGGTTGTCCCCTTTTTGCCGCGAATTTTGAGCGTGGCTTTATTCAGGTCGAGTCCTTCAACAGAGGCCCCATCCACCTTTAAAATTTGATCATTTGGCTTGATTCCTGCTTTTTCAGCTGGTGAATTTTTAAAAGGTGAGACAATAACAATTTTACCGTCGACCATTCCCACTTCGGCACCAATTCCTTCGAAGGAGGATTCCAACGTTTGTGTAAATTGCTGGGCTGTATCCTTATCCATATAAACGGAATATGGATCCTTTAATACCGAAAGCATCCCTTGGATGGCGCCCTCAACCAGCTTATCTTGGGCTACTTTTTCAACATAGTTATCCAGGATCAGTTCATAGGCCTTCTCCACCTTTTTCAAGTCCTTAACTTCTGTTTCGGACGCCGCCGTCTGGACATTGGCAGCTTTAGGCTTGTTTTGCGGGATCAACGCCTGTTCTAGCTGGGAAGATGCATCCTTCTTCTCTAAAAACTGCATACTCGCATAGGTGCCACCTGCCCCTGTTATCAGCGACCCTGCCATCATCAAGGCTATCCATTTTCGATTCATTCAAAGGTCCTCCTCATATAGTACGCCTAATAATCTATTTTCTAAAAAGGCTCCGAATTCCTGCCCGATTATTAAGATATATGTAAGGAATGGACGAGTTATGAGTGTCTGAGAGGATAAATGAAAACTCGCCGATTGGCAAGTCCGATAGGACGGTTCATGATGCAAAGTTGACATTGTACGCTATTAGGAAAAAAACAGGCGGAGCCTCTGCTCCGCCTGTTTAAGTTATTATGTTTACAACGGTACAATTCCCACCGGATTGATGGCCGCATGGTATTCCCATTTGCCTCTGTATAGCTCGAAGTGCAAGTGCTGGCCGTGGGAGTCGCCAGTGTTCCCCATAAGTCCGATTTGCTGGCCTTTTTTCACGGTAGTGCCTTCGCCCACCATTCTCGTGCTCATATGCGCATAAACGGTTGTATAATACTGACCATTGATATTATGCAAAATGTAAACGACGTTTCCATAACTGCTTGAGAAATGAGATACATACACTTCTCCATCTGCTGCGGCAACGATTGGCACAGAGCCCGCCTTGGCAATGTCGACGCCATAGTGGAAGCCGCCATCTCGCCCACCGTATCCTGAGGTAATGATACCTGCAGCCGGTCTTGTGAAGCTGCCTCCCGAAACCGGTGGTGCTACAGCTACAGTATTGCTGCCATTGCCGGACGGCTTAGCAGCGGCTGCAGCTGCTGCGGCTGCGGCTGCTGCGGCTGCTGCCGCTTCCTGGGCTTTGATGGATCTTTGAATTGCAGCCTCCTGAGCAGCAAGAATCTGCTCCTGCTCCTGCATGTCCACTACATATTCCTGGGCTTCTGCTTTTTGGTCAGCTATCGTAGCCAATAAATTATCTTTTTCAGCCCGTTGTGCGCTTAATTGTTCGTTCATTTTTTTCAAATCTGCGACCATCGTTTCTAAACTAGCAAGATCCGATTCTACTTTTTTCTGCTTTTCTTCCACTTCAGCTTTGTCAGCCTCGTGTTGCTTTAAAATATCCTGGTCTGCCTGCATGAATGTGGCTACCGCGCTTGCCCGGTCAATAAAGTCACTAAAGCTCTGCGACCCCAGCAAAACATCCAGGTAATTTATTACAGTTCCATTCGCCTGATAACTGCGGACCCGGTCCTTCAAAAGGACATTTCGTTTTTCAATCCGTTCCTGCAAGGCCTTTATATCTTCCTGAAACTTGGCGATTTCAACCTTTGTTTCGTCAATCTTTGCCGTTTTTTGATTGATTTTACTCGTTGTGTCGTTCATGGCAGCTTCAAGACGGCTGATTTCATTGTGAACACTGTTTTCTTGATTTTGCAGATCATTAATTTTTGCATTCGCATCGTTAATTCCTGACTTAAGTTCGGACCGCTGGCTGTGGATTTTATTCTGCTCACCCTTCAGACTGGAAATAGAGGCTGCTTTTGTTGTCAGCGGCAAGCCTCCAAGGACAGTCCCAAGTCCGACGGTGGCAGCAGCGGTCAGCGTAATTATCGTCTTCTTCATTCCGATTTCTCCCTCGTTTCTCTCTCTAATCGGTTAATCGTCCCTATTTTTCAAATGATTCTATAAAACACACAAAATCAGGAAGGAACAATATACGGTTCCCTCCTGATCTTATTAAACTTTTAAAAATTTCCTTACCGACATGACACTGCCCCAAACTCCGATAAAGGCACCCATTAATAGGAGGATACCGGCAACTTGGTAGAAGAATGGATCAAACGGAAGGATTTTGATAAATGTCCCAACCAGCTTAGGGCTAATATAATCGTAGGCTCGGTAATAAGCGATGCCGATTAAGATGATCGGCAAGATTGAACCGATAATTCCAAGCCATAACCCTTCAAGGAAGAACGGCCAGCGAATAAAGGAGTTTGTCGCTCCTACCAGCCTCATAATCTTAATTTCTCTTCTTCTCGCAATAATCGTAATTTTGATCGTATTGGAAATAAGGAAGATCGCCGTAAAGAACAAGCCTAGGATTAACACAACTCCGACATTTCGGCTAGCTTTAATGAACTTAAATAGTTTTTCAACCTTGTCCTGACCGTATTTGACCTTGGCGACATAATGGAGCTTTTCCACTTTTTTCGCGGCCTTCATCGTGTCGGTTGGATTTTTTGTTTTTACAATAAACACGTCATTTAAAGGGTTATCCTGTTCAAAAAGCTTAAAGGCTTTCCCTTCTTCACCCATGCTCTGAACTAAATCTTTCAATTCTTGTTCCTTAGGAGAAAATTTGACACTTTTCACCTCAGGAATGGCCTGAATCTGTGCCATCAAGGCATCCTGATCCTGTTTGTTGGCAGCAACATCGATATGAACGCGGATTTGCACGTCCTCTTCAATCGTATCGGCCACTTTATTTAAATTCATCATAATCACAAAAAAGACACCGACTAAGATAAGGGTAACGGTAACGGCCCCCACTGACGCAAATGTCATCCAGCCGTTTCTTTTAATACTTTTTAAGCTTTCCCGGGCGTGACGGCCAATTGTTCTAATTTTCATAACCGTATTCACCTCTTTGTTCATCACGCGCAATTCTTCCGCCTTCAATAGCGATGACGCGATGTTTTAAAGTATTGACTATCTCTTTGTTGTGGGTTGCCATCACGACAGTTGTGCCGCGATTATTGATTTCTTCAAAAATTTTCATTATCTCCCATGATGTATCAGGGTCAAGGTTCCCTGTCGGCTCATCGGCAATAACGAGTCTTGGTGAGTTAACAATGGAGCGGGCAATCGAAATACGCTGCTGCTCACCGCCGGAAAGCTCGGAAGGAAGCATTTTAATTTTATGCTTCAAGCCAACAAGATCCATAACTTCCATGACACGTTTCTTGATTACCTTCGGCTGCGCCTCAATAACCTCTAAAGCGAATGCGACATTTTCATAGACTGTTAGTGTTGGAAGCAGTTTAAAGTCTTGGAAGACAACGCCAAGGTTACGGCGGAATAACGGAACCTTGCTCATCTTTAACTTTGCAAGATTCGCTCCGTTGATCGTGATTGTTCCTGAGGTTGGAACTTCTTCGCGGTACATCATTTTAATAAATGTCGATTTCCCGGCACCGCTCGGCCCTACGACATAGACAAATTCACCCTGATTAATCCGGACGTCAATCCCATTGATAGCAGAAACGCCATTCGGATATTTTTTATATACTTCCTGCATTTCTATCATAAAGATCACCTATTGTTTTAAGTTTGTTTTACAAATTTCGACAATACGGACAAAATAGCTACAACTATATGCATAATTCTGCATAATAGTATTATAACATCATAATTTGTCAAAAAAAGTGGTATTTATATTACAGTTTCTTTTCAAAAATACAAAAAGAGACATGTTTTTTTACATATAACAATATTGTTAGGAAATTCATGTTCTTTTGTCGAATTTTCTTCACGGACCATATTAGGATAACATACATAATTTGAATGTCCAAACATTAGGGGGAAGGAGATTCTGGAAAAAGTAGTTAGGATTAAGATTTTTTCCGGGGGTAAAAAATTAAAACGCCCTGTTAATGAACAGAGCGTTTCTTGGGTAGTTTTTACTTTTTCGCAGATAGCCATTCAGCCACTTTGTCAGCATCATCACCAGTAATGACGCCTGCTGGCATTCCGCCGCGGCCATTATGAATGATATCTAGGATTTCATCCTTGGAATACTTAGAACCAACCTTTGTTAGGTTAGGCCCTACTCCACCTTTAAGATCTCCGCCGTGGCAGCTGGAGCATTTTTGATCAAAGATCTTAGCAGCTTCATCACCGGTTGCAGTGTCTTTACCACCGCCGCCAGTGTCCTTGTTCCCGCCGCCCCCGCAAGCAGCAAGTCCCATTACTAATGATGTTCCTAATAACAATGTTAGCAACTTTTTCTTCATTGTTACTCCCCCTAATGTAAATAATCCCATCACTGATTAATTATACCAATGTTATGGGCGTTTGAAACCCTCCCCTAACACCTCTGCAGCATCCATTACCACGACAAAAGCAGACGGGTCAAGGGTTTTGACCAATTGTTTCAATTTTGTGAACTCCGTTTGATCCACCACACACATCAAAACTGGGCGTTCATGCTCGGTGAAACCACCGTATGCTGATAGTTTTGTCACACCACGGTCTATTTTATGCAAAATCCCTGCACGAACTTCTTCTTGTTTATTTGTAATTATCATCGCCATCTTTGACCGGCCAAAACCGACCTGAACCAAATCAATGGTTTTGCTGGTTACATACAGTCCGATTAATGCATATAAGCCTTTTTCAATATCAAAAACGATAGCTGCAGTGAGGACGATGAGGCCGTCAATCATAACGACACATCTACCTAGGGTAAAACCAGTGTATTTATTGATGATCTGTGCGGCAAGGTCGGTTCCGCCAGTCGATGCATTTCCTCTAAAGACAATCCCAAGACCAAGACCAACGCCAATCCCGCCGAACAAAGCGCCGAGTAGTGCATCATGTGTCCACGGCTCCCAATTTCTTGTTAGGAAAACCACGAACGGAAGAAAAACAGTGCCGGCTAGTGTTTTGACGCCAAATTGTTTTCCAAGCAGAACTACACCAGCGATAAACAGCGGAATATTGAATGCCCATTGGACGTATGCGGGCTCAAGGCCGAGCACGGATTTTAAAATAGTACTGATGCCGCTGACTCCACCCGAGGCAATTTGGTTTGGCAAGAGAAAAACGTTGAACGTAATCGCAATAATGGCTGCACCGACCAGAACAAAAAGGTAGTCGGCGGCAATTCTGGTTTTTGGATAAGTGTTTGTTAATTTGCTCAATATATTCATGAAATGATACCTCTCTTATTAAATTCCGATTGAGAGTATAGCACGGGAAAAATATGGTGTAAATGGCATTAGGCTAACGCGATAAAGGGGTAAATTTTTATTAGCATATGTTCTTTGGAGAAATTTCATAAGGGAAGCTAGAGGGCATACTCGAATCACTAGAAGAAACCGTTAATCTTCATTAAAGCTACCATGATTGGCAACAATCCCAAATAAAAGCCTTTGCCAACCAAGTTGACAAAGGCTTTTATTTGGGATATCGATTATGAAATCCTTGAACGCAAATATGAATTAATAAACTGATCCAATTCCCCGTCCATAACAGCCTGAACATTACCAGTTTCGGCACCAGTACGGTGGTCTTTTACCATTGAATACGGATGGAAGACGTAAGAGCGAATTTGACTTCCCCAGCCGATTTCCTTTTGTTCGCCGCGAATTTCCAAAAGCGCCTTTTCCTTCTCTTCAATTTCCCGTTGGTAAAGCTTGGCTCTTAACATGTTCATGGCCCGCTCGCGGTTTTGAATCTGGGATCGCTCGGTTTGGCAGCTTACCACAATGCCGGTCGGGAGATGGGTAATTCGGATGGCTGATTCTGTTTTGTTAACGTGCTGTCCGCCCGCGCCACTTGAACGGTACGTATCAACCCGTAAATCCTCTGTCCGAATTTCAACCTCGATATCATCGTTTAGTTCCGGCATCACTTCACAGGATGCAAAAGATGTATGTCGCCGGCCGGAAGAATCAAACGGCGAAATCCTTACCAAGCGGTGAACTCCCTTTTCTGCCTTCAGGTAGCCATAGGCATTATGCCCTTTGATAGCGAGGGTCACGCTTTTGATGCCTGCTTCATCACCCGGAAGATAATCAAGGGTTTCTACCTTAAAGCCCTTTTTCTCGGCCCATCTTGTGTACATTCTTAGCAGCATTGAGCCCCAGTCCTGCGACTCTGTTCCACCGGCACCCGGGTGAAGCTCAAGGATTGCATTATTTTTATCATACTCTTCACTTAAAAGAAGCTGCAATTCAAATTGACCTAACCGGTCTGTCAGCTGCTGAAGCTCTTCTTCCAGTTCAGCCTGAAGCTCGGCATCGCTTTCTTCTTTCACCAACTCATAGGTCACTTCCAGGTTCTCAAATGATTCGTTCAGTTCATAAAATTCATGAACCTGGTCCTTCAAGCCATTGGCCTCGCTGATTACTTTCTGGGCCATTTCTTGGTCATTCCAAAAATCGGGGTGGAGCATTTCATCCTCAAGCTCCGCAATTCTGGCTTCCTTGTTTTCTAGGTCAAAGAGACCCCCTAAAGTCGGCTAATTTCTTAGCCGTAATTTCAAGTTCATTGCGAATTTCCGCTAATTCCATTTTCGTCACCTCTAAAAAGTTATAACATTTATTATAGATTATTCTGAAGTTGCTGGTTAGTCCTTGTTAATTATAACTTGAGAAGTGGGAAAAATTCAAAAAAAGGCGTTGAATTTTTCTTTTGGATATTTTTGGCACTAATCTAGAAATTCTCCCCTAAAACCTTTGTATTTTCCTATATGAATCTGTCGAAAATGGTACTATTGAATAAGAGCAGGTGGTAACATATGAATTTATTGGATGAATTGATTGATACATATTTAATGAACAATATCGGACAGTCTTACCTGGATTTGGAGACGAAACAAGTTGTCTATGACGGAGACCCACTCATAACCGACGAAGAAGGAATAGACTGGGATGATGAGAAAAATATAGACCGTTATATTGAGATTCCAAGCATCGAATCTTTTGAAGCATTTCGGCTAATGGAGCTATTTGCAGCACAGGTTAATGATGACAAAAAAAGCGAGCCGCTGTTTCGAGCGTTAAGTAGCAGTCATCGGCCTTTTCGTAAATTTAAAGATGGGCTGATTGTAGCCGGGCTTGAAAATGAGTGGTATGCCTTTGAATATGGGTATGCAAAAAAAGAAATGGAAGAATGGTTAGAATTTATAGAGAAAAAAGAGGTGTAAAGCGAGATGGAGAAACCAAGCCGGAATGAACCATGTCCTTGCGGGAGCGGAATAAAGTATAAAAAGTGCTGCGGTGCAAGTGAAGCTGTGTCCATCACCCATTTACTGGAAAGTGAAGCAGACGAGCTGCAGAAGCAAATGATTCATTTTGCGTTCAATTATTTTGGCGCGGAAATCGAAGATGATTTTGAAATGTTCATGGAGTATAGCAGCCTCGAATTAGAGGATGAAGAAGAACGGGAATTCTATGAAGTGGTTCATGCCATCTGGTTTTCCCTTTTTGAAGAATTGGATGACGGAAAAAAAGTTATTGAGAAATTTATAGCTACAGAGGCTGGAAAAATTAAGCGGCCCAAGCTGAAGAAAATTTTTCAAACTTGGACAAAGGGGCGTACAATTGCCGGGAAAGTCTTAAAAGTTGAAAACAACAAGCTGACAGTAGAGGATGGCTTTACGGGGGAACAGCATGAGACAATTATTACAGGTACGCCGGCTGATTTTGAGGAAGGCACATTCCTTTTGGGTTTGTTGGTACCATTTGACCAAAACTTTGCATTTTTCCCGGCGCCATTTGATTTGCCGGATTTAAAACCTGAAGTTGCTTTTTCTTATATTGAAGATAGCAGCATCGCCGCAGACTATCCGTCCCCACAACAGTATTTAGATGATTTTTTTATTGAAGTTTTGAGCGAACTGCCGATGGTTGGCGGCCTAATCGAAACGGATGACATAGAATGGCCAGCCCCAATTTACAAGGAGGTTGCCGACCTTTTCAAAGCACAAGCAGAAGCTTTTGACACGCCTGCGCCAGTTGTGGACGCTGGGATTGTGCTTTGGTTTAGTTATTGCCAGAAGCGGAAAAAGCGGATTCAGAACCCGAATCTATATGCCGCCGGGCTGCATTATTTAATGCAAAAAATGATGCCGATGCTGGAAAAAGTATTTACACAAAAGGAGCTTGGGCAGATATACAGCGTGTCCGCGAGGTCCATTTCCACAATCTCATCGGAGATGGAAAATGTCCTGAACCAAGAAATAAGCGAAATGATGAATATTGTGTACGGGGTTGACGAGGAACCACAATTTGAAGAAGCGGAGGTCATTGAGTTTCCGAAAGGAAAAGATGAAAAGGGGCGTAGAGGAAACCCCAGTAAGGCTTCCGCCTTTACTATAAATATTCCTGACAAATTGCCAAAGAAGGTTTCAAGACGAGATGAGCACCGTGCTCAGGAATTGGTTTTTGAGGCCTTGCGTTCTGAAGTCGTTACAAAACTTCAACTGATCCAGGAAGCACTAAACATTAATCCCTATTGTGTCGATGCTTATGTTTTACTTGGTGACCTTGCCGAAAACCCCGAAGAAGCGGCAGAATTGTATTATCATGGCCTGCAGGTCGGCGAAAAACATCTCGGCAAGGAGTTTTTCTTGGAAAACGAAGGGGATTTCTGGGGGCTAATTGAAACAAGACCGTACATGCGGGCAAAGTTCAATTATGCCGAGACAATCTTTTTGTTAGGGAATATTGACGAGGCAATAGAGCATTATGAGGAACTGCTCATATTGAACACAATGGATAATCAGGGTGTCCGGACTTCCTTGTTTGTGGCTTACATCGAAAAAGAAGAATATGAAAAGGCCGAAGCTCTGTTAGAAAAATATAATGAGGAAACAACAGAAACCACCTACAATAAGCTTTTGCTAGAGCTGCTCACGAACGGCAACACAGTAAAGGCAAAAACGTTGGTGAAACAGGCAAAAAGCAGTAATAGGTTTGTGTTATATTACCTAACCGGCAAAAAGAAGCTGCCGAATGATGCGCCTGAATATTACGGTTTCGGGGATGAGAACGAAGCTATTGTGTATGCGTCGATGCATTTGCATTTGTGGGGGAAGGTTGACGGGCTGAAGGAATGGTTGTTAAAGCTAAGATAAGAAGTCTAAATTATAGGGATGGCAAAAATTCTAAGATTGAAGGAAACTTGGCTGTTCGATATTTTTTCCATTTACCAAATAGCTTGTATATTAAATGCTAAAAAAGGGGCTACCAAAAAGCCAAATTTTTTGGAAAGCCCCTTTATCTATTTTTCCGTTAGTAAATTAATTTGCACTACGTGAATCTTCGTAACTGCCCTTTGAGTGACAGGTTGCACACTTCGAATGGATGTCCTTATGGACAGTATCCCTGGAGTGACAGGACGTACAAGATGTATTTTTATCTTTTATCGCTTGCACCACTGCAGGATTCGTACTTTGGTGACAAGTATTGCAAGTGATCGGGTTGCCATTTGCATCTTGTCTGCCATCGCGGGCATGTTCGTTCGTTAGTGATTTTGCGTGGCATCCTGTACAATCCGGTTCATTATTTGCCTTATGAAGTTCCGGAATATCGTGATTGTTCAAAAGTCTGGTTGGTGTAGACTGATATCCTGTATAGCCTTTGACCTGTGATCCTGGCTGGTGGCAGAGGATACAGTCATTCATTTCACGATTCTCCGTTACCCTTAATGGCATTGTAGCATCAACATTGGTTGGTTGATATTTGATCGATGGTGTTGATCCGTGTGGAGCGTAAGCAAATGTCCCATCAGGGTCTTCATGGCACTGACTGCAGTTAGACGGGACGGATATATAATTGTGACAGTTATCACAACGATTGTTTGAATGTGTTCCATTAAAGTATAACTTTTTGATATGAACACTTTCTAAATCCCCATTGCTTCCCTCAATGCGATTGGCCTGGTGACAGGAAGTACAGTTGGAAATATTTGAATCCTTCATATCTGGGTAGGTATTGGTATAGAATTTCCACTCTTTATTAATAGATGTACCTGACAGGTCGGACGCTGCGATGGAAACAGTATGGTAAGCTTCATTTTCCAAGGCGTCAGAAGGAGTGTAGCTTACTAAACCGGAACCTGCATCATAGGTGAAACCAACAGGGTGTCCATCCAATTTAAATATGATGGAATCGCCATTAATTGTGCCGTTTGGCGATGTTATTGTTGCAGAAATCGCTGGTTTTAGATTCTTAACACCGTATTTAAAAGGAATGGCATTCGAAACCACTGGTTTGACAGAGACAGTAAATTTCCAGTTGCGGGTGATGCTGTTACCTAATTTGTCTTCTGTATATAAGGACAGGGTGTGTTGACCATTTCGAATCGTACCGGTGTACGTAATGTAAGCAGTTTTCCTGGATGTAACAACATAATCATCATCATAATCGGAATAACCTTCATATTTAAAATCAAAATCTACGGGTGTTCCGTCTAATGTTAAACTTCCGTTATCTTTGATATCCGTTAAATCTTTTAATTTTGTGAAATATTCAAGTTGCTGTAGTCAATCGTAGCGCCGTCTTTTAAGCCGCTAAAATATTCAAGGGCTGGCGCTGTGTTATCAACAACAAAACTCCAGGTTTTTGTACTTAAATTACCATTCATATCTTTTACTTCCAGAGCCGCAGTGTAACTGCCACTGGCAAAATTTCTGTTATATGTTACAGTACCAGTTTCGGAGTTAAAATTTAATGAAGCAGTACTCACATAACTATTATTTATTTTGAGCTTTACGGAACTCCAGTCCACTGCTGTGTTATCCTTAACCGTTGCAGATAATTGACCCAAGTTGGCCTGCTCACTTTTATCTGCAGGACTAAGATTGCTGAACTTTGGCGCTTCCTTTACAATAAATGACCAGGAATCATTAAGAGTGTTCCCAGCATTGTCATTGATGCTGACTTCTACCGTGTTGGTTCCATCCTTTAAATCGGATGCTTTATAGAAGATAGTCCCATCCTTGCGTTCGACTTTATAGGAAAATTGCGCATTTACCTGAGTGCCGTTTATTTTCATGCTCAAGCTTTGGTCGTCCAAATCATTTGCACTTTTTACATAGGTAGATATATCCGGATTTGAAACGGTTGTCGTACCATTACTGGAAGGCTTGTAATTCGAAAAGTTGTTACTTAAAGCGGAAACATAAAATGTGCTTAGCATCAATAAAGCAGCAATAAACACCACGCTGATACCAACCGATTTACGACTCATCTTAAAACTCCCCCATTTTGTGAGACATGTTTTGTCTCTCTTCTCTATTTACTCTTCTTTAAACCAAATGACATTTCCCACCCTATCCCCCCTTTCTTTTATTGATTAAAAAAGATCTACAATTAGTAGATCTAATTCACTAATTTTGTATAATACAATGTATTTAATAACAGAAAAACATACCGTAATGAGGAGTTCTCAATTTAAATATAAACCTGCAAAAATATCCACATTAAGTCTTTTGGCTTATGTGAGGAGATTTTTATGGGTATTTATACCCATAAAAAAGATGCTAATATTATTTTCTTTCCCAAACGCACAAAAACGAGAGGAAATTTCCCTCTCGTTTTTTACGGCTACTTCTTAGGTGCATGGGCGGCCTCGATAAATGAGTTATTGGTGCTATGGCATTTGGAACATGCCTGATCAATATCATTTTTATTATGGCCAACAATTGAATTGATGGCCTGACCTGCATCATCATAAATCGCATTGCCCTTTATACCGTAAATTTCAGTTGACCCATTATGGCATTTGGTACAGAACTCCCGTTCATTTACCGCATTCCATTTCGTCCCTGAAGTTCTATATTTATCAGTTACCGTTGGATTATTACCCAATACTTCCCGCAAATTATACAGATTGTTCGATCCATGTGTTTCATGGCATTCCGCACATGGGATTGGGCCATTTAATTGGCTGCCATCTCTTTGAGTGGTTGCATTCATCGGAATGCTAAAATTATGGCCAGAATTGGCGTCAAGATAAAAGGATTCGATATCTGAACTAACCTTATTTTGTTTTTTCTTTTCAAGATTATGACACCTTAAGCATAAGGAATAATCTCCGATGGTTTTGGTTGGAACTTCAAGGTCTGTTGATTTATTAATTTTTGTAGTTTCATTGCCTACTGCAGTGAAAGACTTGTTATATTTAAGTAATTCGTACATTCCTTTATCTGCAGGTATAGCTGCAAATTCGATAGTATTATCATGACAAGTTTCACAAGATGTATCCAAACTGTCCACCGTTAATGGGGTAGCTCCCATTTTCTCTTGATCTTCCGAATTATGTTTATAGACATAATGGTCCTTCAACAAATTCGGGTTTTCCTCTGACCATTCCGCATGAGGGTTATGACAGCTGGTGCATGATGTTGCATCCTTTAAATTGTCCTTTCCAGTTGATGAATACTCAACCGGATTATCATGATGGTATTGGCTTGTAATCCCATCAATCAGTGGTGCGTTGGTAGTCCCGTCGTGGCAAGCCATACAATAGTTTTGTGAATCTTTACCATTTAACTGTTCATTAAAATCAATAAGATAGGAGCCGCCTTCCCGGCCTGAAGTTAGTTTACTTTTTGTATCCAGTTTGTCAAACGGTGAATCAGTATGCGTGCTGTGACAGGATGCACACATATTCGTATTCAACATGTAATGTCCATGAGGATTTGACGATGTGTGTTTTTGCTCGTCAATATCATCCCAATCAGCATTTGTTTTGGTTGTAATTTTGAAAAACTTCGTAAATACCGGATTGTCCAAATCATCAGCAAGTTCGGGATCTAGGTACACCAGATAGGTCCTGTTAATTTTTAATTCACCAGCAGCAGGAGTAAAGGTGATATCGTAATAATATTTATTATTTTTTAAAACTGGCTCACCGATTTGAGTCGTTCCTTTAATAGTATCCGTGCCCAATATTACATTGATAGGGTTATAGCTTCCAGTGTCAATTTTGCTTTTAAGCTGATCCATTCTTTGGTCGTCAACAACAGTTATTTTGATTTTCGCATTAAGCGGAACGCTGGTTAAATCTTCGGACTTTTTTTCCGAATTGTCTGGGAAGATAATTTTTGTATCGCCGATGTATGGTCTAGTTAAAGCCAGGATAAAGGACGTTGTTGCACTAGCAATTTCACCTGTTACCTTATCGGTCATTTCCATTGAAACTGTGTGGGTACCTTCCGGCAATGTCTTTGTTGAAAAAGACCACTTTTTTGGCGAGCTTGTTTCATCAAAATTCCAATCGCCTGCATTGGCGGACGAATCGGAAATCTTCTTGCCATTTTCTAATAGGGTAAACATCAAGTTAGTTTGTGGTACATCAGCAGTATAGGTTCCTAAGATTAGAATATTTGTTGAATCAAAAACTTCAGATGGTGATGGTGTCGTTATGGAAATTGCAGGTTTTACAGTTACCGTTGGTATTTTTATTATAAAAGCGATAGATGCCGTTGCAGGATTGGATGTTGATGATGATGATAATTCTTCCAACTTAATAGTAATAGCATGATCTCCTTCTGATAAAGCGGATGTAGAAAAAGTCCATTTGTGACTTGTTTCATCAATCTGCCAATTGGAATCTGCAATTTCGACTCCATCCTCAGAAGCGGTAAATGACAATTCGGACTTTGGAAACTCAGAAGTATATGAGCCTGAAATAACAACATTTTTAGTAGAAAGTTCCTCATTCGGGACAGGGGACTCAATTGTTATGGCAGGATCACTGGCAGAGTATGCATCAATGGACGGAAACGACAGAATCGTAGTTCCTAAAAGCAGAACGATCAAGAAAATATAAATATAGGATTTATTATACAAGGGGAAGACTTTCACCAGATATCATCTCGCTTATTATGGATTTATGTATTTAATGTAGGTTGTAGAGTTATATATAGGGATTACACATCTATTATAGCAGTGAAGATAGGCGGAAATTGAGGCAGAAATAAAGCAATTTATTGACGATATTTTGTCAAAAAGTTTGACAATTTTGTGTCAGATATAGGATAATAAAATTAAAGCAAGGCAACAAAAATTGCTGCCCTGCTCTTTGTGAGAATTAAAATATACTATTTCAAAAGCTAACAAGTAGTGGCGCTATTTGTTGGCTTTTTTTATTCTCTAGTACCTGGTTGACCTGGTTTTAATGGAGCTTCACCGTCGTCATATTGAACTCCGGCATCATTAACAACAGCATGAGAACCATAAATTGTGCTTGTAGGTCCATCAATTGCTTCATTGGCAGGGTTGTTGATGAACTGACCGCCAGAACCGTGACAAGCATAACATACTGACATACCAGTGTAACGTTTTAATGCAGAAGATGGGTTAGGATCTACATAATAGTCTAACTTTCCTGCATGATCGCCTTCAAAGTAAGATTCATCGTTGGAATCTTTCATGATTGTAGCATCAGTACCGTGACCGTAGTGGCAGCGTACGCAAGTTAGGTTATCCTTGCCAGTTGTATGGCGGTGTGCTTGAGTATAAGTACCGGTTAAGTTAGTACGTACGGTAGACAAATAGTCAGTGTGACAAGATGCACAGTATTTGCTCATTTCTGTACCACTGTCATAAATATAATTTGTGTAACCACTATCAAATAGTGATCTAATATTAGTTGTAGTTTCAACATCAATACCTAAAGAGATTTGTGCCTTAGAAACAGCATCTACAGCTGTGGCAGCACCAAATGCAAATCCATCTCTCCAAACAATTGTAAGACCTGTAGCAGGAGCACCAGTTAAGACTGTATTAGCTGCCTCACGGCTGGAACCTCTTAACCATAGGGAGAAGTCTCTAACATAAGCTTTGCCAGTCCATCTGTAGGTTTGGATAACCTTTTGGCCTACCTGAACATTTGCACGAGAATACATGTAACCTTCTTTTGTTTTATCTGTAGAAAGGTCAGCAGCTGTTATAGTTTTCTTAGCAACAACGTATGGCTTAATGAATGATGCTAATGCAGCTGAATTGGTATCTAAATCGATGATTGTAAGATCCTTGAATAATTTACCGTTTAAAGAATCTTTTTGAGCATCAGTTGCACCATCAAGTGTTACACCCGTAGGTAATGCTTTGTACTCAACTCCGCCCCAGCCTAGTGGGTCCATGTTTAAGTTATTTTCCATTGTAGAACCTGCTCCGTGCGGTGCGTGGCAGCTTGCACAGTTAAATTCTCCACCCCATACTGCTTGTGATTTACCTCCACCAGGAGCAGCACTTACAGTAATTGAGCCGTCTGATTGGTGAAGTGAACCGTTGTGTGCGGAATCAGTACTAATGTTAAAAGTACCAGCAATTTCTTTTGTAGTTTCTGCAGATGATGTTGCAAATGCGTTATATGCACCAGTTGTACCATCATGACAAGCAGAACATGTGCTGTATACGCCATCTTTAAACAATAAAGCTTCACCTTGGGCAGCGGTGTGCGTTTGGTGACAGGCCGCGCAAGAGTTTGTGTTGTTTTGGTAGAAACCGTGCTTATTGCCGCCTTTGCTGGCAGCGCCAGGTAAACCGGTATGGTTGGCGTTCACAAGCCCTGAACCGTCAACGTCTACCATTTCAGGATCATCAGAAACGTTATACAATTTCTTATTAGTATCATTTACAGTTGTGACACCGTATTTTGTTTCAGTAGCTACTTCCTTGGCAGGATCTGTAACATCAACCAGGACAAATTTGTAAATAACACCAAGTTGGAAATTAACATTATCCGGTGTAACAGTAACTGTTACATACTCACCCGCAGCACCAGTTGGTTCTGGATGTGGAGCTACCGCTGTTTTAACAGGAGATGAATACAATGCATCAGTATAACCATCTTCATTTGAATAAACTTTTACAGTGAAATCTTTAGCTTTATCGCTAGTGTTAATAAATTTAAATGACCAGCCGCTGTTGTCGCCAGTCAAGCTGCCCCAATAGGCGCCTCTAGCAAATACAGAAGTGCTGAGTATTCCCACTAGAATAATCGTTAAGACTAGTGAGAAGCTGAATTTAAACTTACTCATTCCAGAAAACCTCCCTGTTTTCTCGCTCTTTTCTCTTTTTCTCTCTCTCTCTATTAATCTTAAAACCTGCTCTTTTCCTCTATTTAAGGCATCACCTCCTAAAATGCAATAAGTGTTTTAGTAATAAAAACCTACCCTGGCGTTTACGGTATCTGTAATTAATACTTCTCCTTTATCATCCACAAATAATCCGTTTGGAAGATAAAACTGGTTCTTATCGCTTCCAATACCGCCAAATTGGAAAATTTGCTTTCCATCCTTGTCAAAGCCATAAACATAATGGGTCATGTTATCGACCATTAACAGCGTACCGTTTGAAGCAACCCCAATTCCTCGTGGATTAACAAACTTGGAGCTGCCCTTATTGTCTGCTGAGCCATTGATAGTGCGCTTATATTTTCCAGTTTTATCATAGACAACCAGTCGTTGCTTTCCTGTATCGGAGACATAAATATTTTTGTCATCGTCAATGGTCACTGCATTCGGCGCATTGAGAAGGTCTTCTTTTCCCGTTACACTAGTGATCTCAAGCATTTTTTTGCCTTTTAAATCAAAAACTACAACTCTATTATTTGGAATATCAGTTACATAAAGCTGATTGTTATATATCCGTAAACCTCCTGGACCTTTTAATTGATCTGCTTTATCGGCCACTTCAAAGTATTTGATGAATTTCCCCTTTTCATTAAAGATGGATATATTGGCATTGTATAGGTCCGCCACATAGATGTTTCCATCCTTATCCCCGGCAATGCCGTAAGGAAATTCGAATTGTCCTTTATCAGTGCCTTCCTTGCCGAATTTAAAAACTGGCGTGCCAGACCTATCAAAAACCTGAACCTGTTTGTGATTTGTGTCAGTCACATAAACGAATTCTCCAACTTTTGTTACATCCATCGGTTTCTCAAGAGGATCATTCAAATCCCCTTGGATATAGTAACTCAATGTTGGTTGCCCGCCAGTCTTCAAATTATCTGCTACTTTTATTGCGTCATCCTGAAGATGGAAAAAGTAGATGACTGCAAACAGCACGATGCTAAGTGCCACTATGGATCCCATCCATATATAGGTGGTCTTCTTTTTCATGGCATTTCCATCTCCTTCACTATTTGTTTTTAGACTTTATTCGATCCAATGCTTTGATTGCTGGTTTAAAGGTAGGGTCGTAAGAAAGTGATTCTTTGTAGATATCCTCTGCCTCTTTTAGCTTTCCTTGGTCTTCGGCCACTAAGCCAGTCTCATAAATAACATCTGTATTGCCCGGTTTGAAACGATTTGCTTGTTCCAATGCCGCTGTTGCTTCTTTATACATTTTTAGCTTTCTATAGCTTCTAGCTTTTAGTAGAAGACTTTTATAGTCCTGCGGTGCCAGCTTTGCAGCCTTGGTGGCCATTTGAAGTGCATCGTCCGTTCTATTCTCTTGATCATATACAATCGCCAAGTTTAAATAGGCTGCATAAAAATTTTTATCCAAGTTCTTTGCAGTTTGATATTCCTTGATGGCGTTACTATTGTCACCTTTTAGGAAGTAGGTATATCCTAGCTGAACCCTTAAGCTCGGATCATTTGGTTTTTGCTCCACAAGTGTTTTATTATAGGCCAATTGTTTGGCAATTTCGTCATCCTTCTGGTTCCACAAGTATTTTTCACTAATGTAATAGCCTGCAGATAAACATATTGCCAAGGTTCCCACAAGGAGGATAAGGGATTGCCACCATTTAAAACGGTCACTTTTTACTTTAATTTCTTTTTGGGAGCTTCTCGTAGGTTCCTGGGCATTAGGCTGTATTTGCGCTTCCATATTCGCCCTCCTAATCTGGTTAATTACCATTATTCTTTATGACACGATTCACATTTTGGCCTGTTGTGACAGGTGTAGCACTGTTCAGTCGGCGCTGTAACCCCATTAATATTAATTGGGTGACGTTCCTTAAAGTTCTTGCCATCATGCATGGCCGGGTGACAGCTGCTGCATGCAACGGTCTTACTATCATTAAAGCCTGTTTTTTGGTAATCGTGGCAGGCAAGACATTTTTCCTTGCTATTTTTTGCAATTGCACCGTGTATATTGACAAATCCTTTTACGTGGGTTTCCGGTTTTGTCGTGTGACAATTCTGGCAAAAAGTATTTTCTTTTGCATAGTCTTGAGCGGATATTTGTTTTGATTTGTTCGCTCCATTACTTAAAAATTGCTGTGAAGCCGGAACCTCTTTTATGCCTTCTACTTCTGTTTCGGACATAAGTCCATGGCATTTATTGCAACTTTTAATATCCTCTTTTGCTAAAGTGCCATGATTTTTTGTTTTGAAATCAGCCTTCTTGTGCGATTTAGGCTCCATTCCTGCATTATGGCATGTCTCACATTTATTGGAGACATTGCGTAGCTCGTGGCACTCCATACAGGTTTCCATTTTGGGACTTGTAAATTTGACATCGCTCATCATCGACTTTCCAAGTGTGTCATCCCACTTTTCATAGTCCGATTTAAACGTCACATTTCGTTCTGCAATTTTCCCGTGTGCAACCCCGCTATGACACTGGGTACATTTAATATCTTTTGCCAAGTGCTTATCATGTGGAATAATCAGGTCGCCAGAAGATGTAACTTCTCGCGTTTCCATGTTATGACACTTTTCACAAGCAGAATTGGGTATGTTTTTTGGCATTTGAATTGGAGCAGTATAGGCATCAGCAGTTTTTTTATAAAGCTGTGCTAATCCGTTTGCTTTTGCCTTAGTGAGATTCTCTACTCCCTCCCCAATATGGCAGTTAACGCATTCCACTTCGCTGTGCGTGGAGGCCTTCCACGTATAGTACTCAGGTTTCATCTCATGACATGATGAGCAAAACTTCGAGCTAGATGTTGCTTCTAGCCCTGAAAATCCAAGAAAGAAAAACAGGGCTAGAAAAAACAGTGTCAGCGTCAAAAATTTAAATCCCTTGTAACGAAAACGGGGAGGGGCCGATCGTTCTTGCTTTTGCTCTTCATCCATATAGCGACCCTCCTGTCAATTTATTAGTTTTTTACATCCGACTTAAAGCCAGTTCTATGACAGTATTGACAATAAACATCTGTAGGTGCCTTGGCACTAGTTGAATCGGCAGCCGGTTTTTCACGATCGTGACAGACAAAACATTCTGCCTTTTGGTCTGCTGTTTTTGCTTGGCTGGCGTGAGCAGTCAGCCATTGATCGCTCTCACCGTGCCCTGCTGGCCGGTCTGCGTGGCAAGCAGCGCAAAACTTATTGGTACGGGCCTGGTCTTTTGCAAGAGTAACGTTAGGCGTGTATATTACTTTTTCATTGCCCATTTTGAGCAAGGAAATGATGTCTTCCTTCGGAATTTCTCTTATCCACTTGGAATCCTGGTGGCAGTTCATACATTGATCCAGCTTTAGAATGGCTGTCGTACCGTGGTTCTGATTCCAATCAACTGCTTTATGCGTTTTAGGAATGTTTAATTTTTTATGACAGGTTTCACAGGACATTGAGATTTTAACGTCTTTTTGCTGCTTACCGATTGCTTGTAAAATTAGCTCCTGCGTTTTTTCTTCATGTGCCTTTGCTAATTCTTCAGCCGTTCCGCTTCCGGGAGTTCCTTCTGCAGGTTTTGCTGTTGTTTCCTTCGCAGTTTCACTGACTGATTCTTTTTTAGTTTCATCAATCTTTTTCTCAACTTCCTCCGGATTCGGCGGAACAAGGTAAGAAACATCTTTCCAAGGCTTTTCGCCATTGTTCACTTTGTCATGACAATCGATACAGGTACCCATGTTCGGGCGCAAGTATTTCTTTTCCATGATTTTTTCAGCTGTTTCTTTCGTGAAATCGCCGCGAACCTCATCTGTGTTGATGCCGCGGGCTGCCATTTTGGCGTGAACCACACCGGCGTGGCAAGAGATACATGGAATGCCTTCATCAATATGCCCTTTGTGGTTAACCTTTAGGTCACCGGATGCAGTGACAAGGCGGTTCTTGGAGTGGCATTGCATACAGTTTTCGTTAGATACGACTTCTTCTTCAGTTTGGACAATTTGTTTTGGCACCCCTGTGACATGATAATAAACTTCCTTCAGGGATTTCACTTTGTGTGTAAGCATATTGATTGTCCCTGGTTTGATATGGCACTGGACGCAAGTGATATTATTGTGGGCACTTGCCGTGAATGTAGAATATTCCGGCGCCATTTCGTGACAGCTTGAACAAAAAGTCGGCGAGTTGGTTAAAGTAAGAGCGCCATAACTTCCCCCGCCGACAACAATCAACCCAATTAGTGAAATGAACATGACTTTCCAGCGTGTGACCGGATCCTTCCAATCTATGTTTCTAAGCTTTTGCCAAAGCTTGCGAAAAAGGCCAGCTTTTCTATCTTCTCTTGCATCGGGATTGGTTTCTTTTTTCTTTTTCCCCCAAAAGGCCATTTTCCTCACCCTTCCCATATTTAATTGGTTCTCTATTTATTTTCCTTTGCTACCTCTCTAAAGGTAGTATCTTACATTAAAAAGAAGAATCCAATGTACAATTTGTGAATATTTTTACATTCACAGAATTGCTACAATTCACTAGATAAACAACATACAAACGTTGTAATCTAGCGGTTTAGTTAACAATATACACAGAGTGATAAGATGTATTAGAACTAATTTTTATGCATATTATTTTTAAAATATACAAATAGCCATAGACTCTAAAAGGCAAACCAAAAGTTCTATGCATTTTTCATGGATTTGTCATAATTGAAGCGGATAATAGGACGTATGTCCGGGAATTTCCGCTGAGTTTCTTCCATTGTTGTCACCTGCATAGTGAAAATGGTAAGATTAAATAGGAAAATTAGAGATTTTTATTGGATTCACTTTTTCAAAAAATGCTTTTGAGTCTCAGATAAAAGGAGCGTTTCATCAAATATGGGGATTTTAAATAAAGTGTTTGACCTAAATAAACGTGAGCTGAAACGGCTGGACAAGCTGGCTGCAAAAATTGATGCGATTGCCTCGGAAACAGAACGTTTAACTGACGAGCAGCTACGTGAAAAGACGGAAGAGTTCAAGGCCCGCTACCAAAAGGGCGAAACGCTTGATGACCTATTGGTTGAGGCGTTTGCGGTTGTCCGTGAGGGTGCCCGCCGCGTGCTTGGCCTTTATCCATACCATGTTCAGCTGATGGGGGGTATTTCTCTCCATGAGGGTAATATTTCCGAAATGAAGACCGGTGAAGGTAAAACATTAACGGCGACAATGCCGGTTTACTTAAATGCTTTGTCCGGAAAAGGCGTGCATGTTATCACGGTCAACGAATATCTGGCAAGCCGCGACGCAACCGAAATGGGCCAGTTGTATGAATTTTTAGGACTGACCGTTGGATTGAACTTAAACAGCATGGATAAGGATGAAAAACAAGCTGCTTATGCCTGCGATATTACGTATGGTACGAACAACGAGTTCGGCTTCGATTACCTGCGTGATAACATGGTCCTATACAAAGAGCAAAAGGTTCAGCGCCCTCTTTATTTTGCCGTCATTGACGAGGTCGACTCGATCTTAATTGACGAGGCGCGGACACCGCTGATTATCTCAGGCTCTGCCCAGAAGTCGACGGTTCTTTATATGCAAGCGAATGCGTTTGTACGGACGTTGGCGAAGGACGTTGATTATACGTACGATGAAAAAACAAAAGCTGTTATGCTGACCGAAGAGGGTATCAGCAAATCAGAGAAAGCATTTGGCATTGAAAACTTGTTTGATATTTCTCATGTAACATTGAACCATCATATTAACCAAGCGCTAAAGGCGATTGTGACGATGCACCTAGATGTCGATTATGTCGTGCAGGATGGCGAAATTGTCATCGTTGACCAATTTACTGGCCGTCTGATGAAGGGCCGTCGTTACAGCGAGGGCTTGCACCAGGCGATTGAAGCCAAGGAAGGCGTCGAAATACAAAACGAAAGTATGACGATGGCGACCATTACGTTCCAGAACTACTTCCGGATGTATGAAAAATTATCCGGTATGACTGGTACGGCGAAAACGGAAGAAGAAGAATTCCGCAACATTTATAATATGAACGTTATCGTCATTCCGACAAACCGCCCGATTGCTCGTGATGACCGTGCAGATTTAATTTACGCATCAATGGAAGGCAAGTTCCGCGCCGTTGTTGAAGATATTGCCGAGCGCCATCAAAAGGGACAGCCTGTGCTTGTAGGTACAGTCGCAATTGAGACTTCTGAACTGATTTCCCGGCTGCTTTTGAAAAAGGGTGTACGCCACAATGTCTTGAACGCGAAAAACCATGCACGTGAAGCAGAAATCATCGCTGAAGCAGGATATGCTGGTGCGGTTACGATTGCGACGAACATGGCCGGACGCGGTACCGATATTAAACTCGGCGAAGGCGTTAAAGAGCTGGGCGGACTTGCAGTAATTGGTACCGAGCGTCACGAGAGCCGCCGTATTGATAACCAGCTGCGTGGTCGTTCCGGACGTCAAGGGGATCCTGGTATTACTCAGTTCTACTTGTCCATGGAAGATGAATTGATGCGCCGCTTCGGTTCTGACAATATGAAAGCAATGATGCAAAAGCTTGGCATGGATGATACCCAGCCAATTCAAAGTAAAATGGTATCCCGTGCTGTAGAAAGTGCACAGAAACGCGTGGAGGGCAACAACTTTGACGCCCGTAAGCAGCTATTGCAATATGATGATGTACTTCGCCAGCAGCGCGAAATTATTTATACGCAGCGTGACGAAGTGCTGGAATCTGAGAATTTACGTGAAATTGTTCAAAATATGATTTTACGGTCCATTCAGCGCCACGTCGAGGTCAATGCGCCTGGGCATATGGATGAAGAAGAATGGAATCTTAAAGGGATTATCGACTTTGCCCATGCAAACCTGCTTGGGGAAGGCGACGTGACGGTTGAGGACTTGCGCGGCAAGGATCAGGAAGAGATTGTTGAATTTATCTTTGCCAAGTGTAAGGAGCACTACGATGAAAAAGAACAGCTTCTGTCTCCTGAGCAAATGCGTGAGTTCGAAAAGGTTGTTACCTTGCGAGCAGTTGATTCAAAATGGATTGACCACATCGATGCGATGGACCAGCTACGCCAAGGGATTCACCTACGGGCTTACGGACAAACGGATCCTTTACGTGAGTACCAGCATGAAGGTCTTGCAATGTTCGAGGCAATGGTTGAATCCATTGAGGATGAAGCGGCCATGTACATCCTGAAGGCGGAAATTCGTAATAACCTTGAGCGCCAAGAGGTTGCCCAGGGCCATGCCGTAAACCCGAAGGAAGACGGCGAGGCTGTTAAGAAGAAGCCGAAGCTAAATAAGGAGAATGTTGGACGGAATGACCCATGCCCTTGCGGAAGCGGGAAGAAGTATAAGAATTGCCATGGGGCAGGGAAATAATATTCGCATTTGAGATGGAGTCGGCAATTAGGTTGCCGGCTCTTTTTTTAGTTTTGTTGCAGTCGAATTAGTCCTCACTACATAAATTAGGGCTTTTACGACAAAGTTTCGGAGGGTCACAATATCATTTTAGTCATTCACGACAAAAACACGTGTTCACACGACATTAATTAGTGTAATCTGGAGTAAATTACATTTTCCTCACTTCTCTCAAAAATCTTCTGATCTCACGACATTATTTTATGACAAAAAGAGCCAAAGCGGACCGCTCTGACTCAGTGTTTATGCCCCCGGTTTAACCGAGGCCATTCTAAATTTTAAAGTTTATTAGGATTAATTATCTTCGTTCCCCTGTGAATCTTCAGCTTTTTTACCTGCACCAGCATGCTTTTGGGCAGCTTGGGCTTGTTTTTCTTGAGCTCTTTTTACGGCTGCAGCTTGTTTTTCTCGAGCTCTTTTTACAGCTTCAGCTTGTTTTTCTTGAGCTCTTTTTACAGCTTCAACTTGCTTTTCTTGAGCTCTTTTTACAGCTTCAGCTTGCTTTTCTTGAGCTCTTTTTACAGCTTCAGCTTGTTTTTCGGCAGCTTTTGCTTGAGCTGCAGCTTGGTAGTCTGCACCTTTATTTGCAGATTCCGTTTGTTGCTGGTCTGCTGTTGAAGTATCCTCGCCTTGGCTGTTTTCTTCTGTTACAGCTGTAGCTTCTTCTGTAGTTTGAGTAGTTGCTTCAACTTCAACTGCTGTTTCTGTCTCTTGTTTCTTTTGCTTTTTTAGAGCTTTACCATGTTTTTTCACGGTTGTTGTTTGAACGTCGGAAACTTTTTCTTCGATTTGCTGCACTTGTTCAGCAAAATCTGCATCTTTTTCTTCAAGCTTCGCAAACTTTTTCTCAAGTTTTACAAAAGTCTTCTGAATGTTTTTCATATGTGCTTGCTGTGCAACTGGATTTTTTATATGTGAAAGAGATGCTAATAGTGCATCGATATTATTGGCCAGTTTGCCTTCAACTGTACCTTTAGCAGCAGCTTGAGTATCATCAGTTTTTTCTACATCAGCGGTTTTTGTGTGGTCCTCTTTTTCCACATCTGCAGTTTCTGTGTCAGTGTCTTCATCAGTGGCGGTAAGCTTTTGTGCTGCCTCCTCTTGTGTTGCGACAGCATCCTTTAACACCTGCTCCGCTTCGTCCGTTTTACCATCTGCAATTAACGCGTTTGCCTCAGCGATACGTTCAGCTGCAAATCCAGCCAAAAGCTTTGCTTGTTTATAATCGTCAAATGTAAAGGCAAGGCGGATTTTTTCAGTGATGGTTTTTACAAAATAAAAGAAATCTCCAGGAACCAATGATGGTGCTTCAGCTTTTTCTTTCACTTCAGTTTGGGCCTTGTCCTCTTGTTTTACTTCGTTATCGGCTGCCACAGTTTCGTCAGCATCAATATCAGTGTCTTCTACTGTTGCTTCATCTGATGGAGTTTCAGCTTCTTCGGAAGTTGTTGTTGTTTCCGCTGCATCTGTTTGTTCAGTAGTGGTCTCATCAGTTGCGTTTTCAGTAGTTGTTGCTGTTTGATCTGTAACCTGCTCTGTAGTCGTACCTGTAACTGCAGAATCCTCCGTTGTGTCATTACCAGTAGCAAAGGCCGCTCCTGCTCCTACTGAAAAAATAAGTGATGATGCCAATACACCGCTTGTAACCAGATTTGTCAGTTTCTTGTTTATCATGTCTTGTTTTGCCTCCTTGTGAAGTTCTACTAAACTTTACGTCGGGCTTTTTTCTTTTTTGTAGGTGTTTTTTTTAAAAATTGTTAAAAGGTTACATTTACCTACGTCATCACGAAAAAACGACTATCAAATAAATGATAGCCGTCTAAGAAAGTCCTATTAAACTGAAAATTTATTACCAGATTGTATATTTGTACTTCTTCCAACATGTTTGAAAAAATAAATAGGAGCAACCTTTAAAAATGCTTTGCCCATCCTGTTTATTCCTCTAAAAGACCTATATTTCATTCTTTTCCAATTTAAATAGATTTTAAGAAAAAAACACTATGATGATAGTGAAAATTAACTAGATGATCTGGGCAGATGAAATACAGACCCAATAAAAGAACCCTCCAGTAAGTGGAGGGCCATGTTTATCTCTTGTTATTCTTCATAAATTCGAGAACTTCTAGGTCAATCCAGCCCCTCTTTTGTTCCCGCATTTCAAAGTTTTCGGTATGAATAAAAGTGGTTAGCGCCTGATAGATTTCATCATCACTGGTGTCATCGCCCGGAAGGTACCCTAACCGTTTTAAATGTTGCGTTACCTCTGTTTTAACTTTCCCTTCAACTGATGCTATTTTTTCTGGCTTAGATGTCGAAAAATAGAGCCGTTGAAGTTGATAAATTCTGATTAGTTCCTTTATTGGATCAGGGTGGTCGTCCACGCGAAGGTCGATGTACCGGTCGTTATAGCCGCCGTAGCCTCCTTTTTCTTTCACAACGTAAAGGGCGGCAGACTGTTTGCCGCGGTTGTCACCGCCCGCTTCCTGCCCGGCATCTAAGGCTGCAAGAAGCCTTTCGGCCAGCGTCCCCTCCGCTTTTTGAAATATTTCAGACATCGCTTGGACCGTTTTTTCATCAACTAAAATGTTCCCCTGCGCAGAAAAGTGTGGTCCTGTGACGCCACCGGCCCAGTTATAGCAGGCGCTTCCGGTAAATGTCGCAGCGTCGCCATTTGCATCATTGAGTCCAACCTGCCGAATTTCTTTGTCAGGGTCATCGGCAAGGATGGCTTCAAGTGTTTCTTGTGCTGACTTTCCTTGCTCCATCAGTTCAAGAGCCTTGGGCCGTAAGCCGTATTGGCATAGGATTGGGTTGCAACCGCTCCGACTCCCGCTTTGGCCCACGGAACTACCGCTCCTACGCCTAAAAATTTAGATTGAACGGCAATTCCCCATTCTTTTTCCACTGGGTCATAACCGACGATTGAAAATGTCATTTAATTTGCCTCTCCTTTTGAAGTAATCTGCCGATATAGAGCGGATATCCGCCGAGTACGCTGTTTTATCCGCTTAATCCCGGAAATTTATGCCATATTAGAAATGTTATCCGTCGAATTTTAAGGTTTATCCGCCGAACGGAGTTTTTTAGATCCATGTCCGAGCTTCCGCAGCCCTTGAATCACCAAGCCGCAACGGCCCCGTCTGTCCGGGGTTCAGTACCGCCCATCAAAACGCCGGTATCTGGGTCACGCCAGATGATCTGTCCACGACCAAACGAGCCTGTGTCAAGGGCAACCTCAATCTGATGACCTTTCCGAGCCAATGCTTGAGCGATGTGGTTCGGGAAATGCGGCTCGACTTGAATTTTCTTACCCTCAATCCACTGCCACCTTGGAGCGTCAAGTGCAGCCTGAGGATTTAAACTGAAATCAATCGTATTCATGATGACTTGCATATGGCCCTGTGGCTGCATATAGCCGCCCATGACGCCGAACGGCCCAACCGGCTGATCTCCTTTTGTCAAGAAACCAGGGATAATGGTGTGATACGTCTTGGAGCCTGGGCGCAAAGCATTTGCGTGTGAAGGGTCCAGTGAAAAATCATGACCTCGGTTCTGAAGCGATACCCCGGTACCTGGCACCACGATGCCGGAGCCGAAGCCCATATAGTTGCTTTGAATGTATGACACCATATTCCCTTCACCATCTGCAGTTGCTAAATAGACCGTTCCGCCGCGTGGCAATTCGTATGGCAACGGTTGGAGCGCTTCCCCACTGATTTCACTGCGTCTTTTCTCGCCGTACTCGTCGCATAGAACGTCGGCTACCTTCATTTTCATAAAAGAAGGATCGGTAATATAGGCCTTGCCGTCGGTATAGGCGAGCTTCATGGCCTCGATTTGCTTGTGATATGTATCGATGGTTTCCTTTTCGGTGAGCTCGAAGCCCTTGACGATGTTCAATGCAAGCAGCGCCACTAGCCCCTGTCCGTTCGGTGGAATCTCCCAAACATCGTAGCCACGGTAGTTCAGCTTAATCGGCTCAACCCACTCAGCCCAGTATGCTTCCAAGTCTTTTTTGGAAATGAACCCATTGTGGCGCTCAGAGAAGGCGGCTATTTGGTCGGCGATTTGGCCTCGATAAAAGCTTTCAGCATTTGTATCGGCGATGGAGCGGAGAGTCACGGCATGGTCCGGCGAACGCCAGATTTCTCCTGCCTTTGGAGCGCTCCCATTTGGGGCAAATGTGTCAAACCAAGGCTGGAACTCCTCACTGGTGAGTGAGTGTTTATAATGTTTGTAGGCATACGCCCAGTTTTTAGCAAGAACAGGTGTTAATGGATAGCCGTTTTCGGCATAGTCAATGGCCGGCTGGAGTACCTCTTTTAGCGGGAGGCTGCCAAATTTTTTAGAAAGTTCCGCCCATGCTGAAGGTGCGCCTGGAACTGTTACCGGGATAAGACCATGAGCCGGCATTTTTTCATAGCCCCGTCCCTTAACTGCATCAATAGTCAGCGATTTTGGGGACGGGCCGCTTGCGTTTAGACCGTGGAGTTTGCCCTTCGTCCAAACGAGCGCAAATGCGTCACTACCAATGCCGTTGGAAGTTGGTTCAAGAACCGTTAATGCCGCTGCGGTGGCAATCGCAGCATCGATGGCATTGCCCCCTCTTTTTAGGATATCAAGACCTGCTTGAGCAGCAAGCGGCTGAGAAGTGGCAACCATGCCGCGTCGTGCAAACACGGTCGTTCGGTGGGATGGATACGGATTGTATTGATAGTCAAAATTCATTTGTGAACCCCTCTTTCTTTTGTATATTACTTCCATTATAAAGAAGATTCTGAATTTAGGGTATCGTAATATTTTCATAGTACCAAAAAAAACGCTGCCAAGGGATAGGCGCCCTGGCAACGTTTTAATAGTTTATTAATGTGCTTCGATTAAACCGTAGCGGCCATCTTTACGCTTGTAAACAACGTTTGTACGGTTGGTATCGGAATTTGTGAACACGTAGAAGCTATGCCCCAGCAGGTTCATCTGCAGGATTGCTTCTTCGCTGTCCATTGGCTTAAGGTCGAAGCGTTTCGTACGAACTAATTCCAACTCCTCATCATCATGGACATCTGCAGCATTCAGAGTTGTGAATTGGAAATCAACGTTTCCTTTTTCACGGAACTTGCGGTTCACCTTTGTTTTGTGCTTTCTGATTTGACGTTCTAGCTTGTCAGTGATCAGGTCAATCCCTGCATACATATCTTGGTTTGTTTCTTCGGCACGCAGTACTAAATTTGGCAGTGGAATTGTTACCTCTACTTTGGAAGTTTTATCTGGATTGAATCTAAGATTCACGTTAACTTTTGCATCAGGTGCTTCTGTAAAATAACGCTCCAATTTTGAGATTTTCTTTTCTACATACTCTCTGATTGCTGGAGTTACCTCAATGTTTTCACCACGTACGTTATAGTTCATGTGTGGAGTCCTCCTTTATTTTAAGGCTATGTATTACATTTCTATTTTACCCTATGATTATCCTGCTGAATCAACATAAATTGTTTGTCGATTTATTGACAAAAACACCGGGAAAATAGTGACAATGTTTTGCACAGCCTTTGACTTGTGTGGAGAAGTTTACTATTATGAATGGTTGTACATCTTTATTTTAGTATTGATTGGGACAATTTGCCACTAATAAGCTTCGGGAATATAGGAAATTGATTTGAAACGATAGAGGATTGTCCCTAATTGTTCGCCTGAGATGACAGTGTCCACGTGCAGTGCCTGACACCATTACTCTTATCTAGCTAATGTTATGGACCAGACTGTGTCAGCGCCCGCTTGTTTGAGGAGTTTTGCTGCGTGTCTTAGGGTGGAGCCGGTGGTGTAGATGTCGTCGATGAGGATGACCTTTTTTCCATGCAGGTTGGTTTGAGAATCGATTTGAAAGACTTGGGGGAGATGGATTCTCTCCAACCTGGATTTTTTGGACTGCTTTTCGGTGTGGACCCGCGAAAGTATATCAGTTGGCATTTTTCCTGCTTCTGTCAAAATTGCTTCTGCCTGATTGAAGCCCCGCTCGTAAAGCCGTTCTTCGCTTAACGGGATCGGCACAAATAAATCGGCTTCCCAACCTTTCGTAACCTCCTTGAAGTAATCCGCAAACACTTTGGCTAGCACATAGTCCCCGCGAAATTTATATTTGGCCATAACCTCCTTCAAAAAATCATTATAAAGGAAAATTGAAGTATTCTTTTGAAGGAATCCTTGCCAGTCAGGATCCTCTTCCCAACGCGTACAATCATGGCATAATTCCCCGTCGCGAAATTGCTCGTCCAACAGTCGGAACGGTCTGCTGCACATCCGGCAGATATCTCCTTCTATTTTTTCAAACTTCTCATCACAATCCGCGCATACATGGTGCTCTTTTTCTTTTGAAAAAATAGCTCTCCATCCTATATCCGGATATATTATTTCCTGGCAGATAATACATCGATTTTGACTGAGAAAATTCATTTGTTTTATCCCTTTCTTCGAAAGATAGACCACCCTTTAGATGTCAATCAGTCCCCGCTTCACCCCCTCACGGTTCATCGTGACAATCTGCTTCCTGGCCTTCAGCATCTCGTCTGTTTTTCCAAAATGAAAAAAAGTCACCACTCCATCCGGGTAATCCTTGTTTCGTCCTGCTCTGCCAGCGATTTGCACAAGGGCACTTTCAGTAAAAATCAAATCCTCGGCACCCACAACGGCAACATCAATATTGGGAAAAGTAACGCCCCGCTCAAGGATGGTGGTAGTTAGCAGTAGTGGAACTTCTTTTGCCCGCATCTTTTGCACCTTTTCCTTCCGTTCAGGGTCTTCTGCGTGAACTGCTTCGATTCTAGAATCGAGCTTGCGAAGTAATGGAAGGGCTTTTTCCATCAAAGGGATATGGGGAAAGAAAACAAGTGCCTGTTTGCCGCTCTCGAGCCTGTCTTTTATCCATCGAAGGACATTGGCGGGAAGCCTGCCTTTTTGGAGCTGTTTTTGCCAGTTGCCGCACCATGCAAATTCAGGAATGGGAAGCGGATGCCGATGAAACCGGGCCGGAATGGTAGTAAATGAACGTTTGCCGGCACGGCATTCCCTTTGCCATTTTTCATTAGGGGTTGCTGTCAGGTAAATCATCGCGGAGGACGGCTTCCGGGCCTGAATCGCCGCATGCTGGAGCGATTCCTCGACAGTGTAAGGAAACGCGTCAACTTCATCCAAAATAACAGCATCAAAGGCTTGATAAAAGCGGAGCAGCTGGTGGGTTGTGGCGATGGTTAAAGGGGCGTAGAGATGGCGGTCCGTGCTGCCGCCGTATAGGGAAGCGACCCTAATCTCAGGAAAAGCTTCCTTAAGTCTCGGCGTCAGTTCAAGAACTACGTCTGTTCTCGGCGTGGCGATGCAGATTCTTTTATAGGCGGCAAGCGCAGTTTCAATTCCGGCAAACAACACCTCGGTTTTCCCGGCCCCGCAAACGGCCCATACTAGCCACTCCTTTTTTTGCCAGATAGCCTCAACTACCTTGTCAGAAGCCACCTGCTGCCCTTCTGAAAGTTTCCCATTCCAAGCCATAATTTTTTGCGGAAGGGTGATGTTCGGCGCCGGACCATTCCAGCCGATTAAAGGGGTGCATTCACTGATTCTACCCATCATGATACAGCGGCGGCAATAAAAGCAGTTTTCACCGCACCGAGAGCAATGGAAGATGGCGAACAACTGTTGATCCTTGTTTCCACATCTCATACACATGGGCTTTTTCCCGATATAGTCGATGCCTTTACGATATGTAATATAGCCATTCTCATAGTGAGATTGAATTTCGTCGAGTGGGTGCGGGATATCGTCAAGGAGGAGCTGCTTGCCAGCGAGAATCTGCTGGAGTTCGCGGCTATATGGAAAGTCTGGGTTTAACGGCGGCTGCAGGATTTCCGGGATTTGTGTGATTCGATAGGAATCTTCTGTGAAAAATCTTTGTGGGATGAGTTTTTCATCCTTTATTTGAAAACGCATGGGAGGCCACCTTCTTTTAACCCTTTATCAAAAAATTCGCATATTTTTGTTCGTTTTCTAAAGTAGCCATAATATTTTGAGGCTCCCATTCCAAAAGTGGGAAATAAAGACGCCCCCTCTTCTCTCCTTCATAAGGTAATTTCAAAAGATGAAGCTTTTTTTGGGCTGTATGGACTGTTGGCAGATGAAGAAAGCTGCGGCACTCTGCATTGGTAATTGATGAATTTATTAGAAGAAAGTAGTCTCTGATGGAATCAATAAAGGCATCTTTTGAGGTGTAAAGGCAGATTGGGCAAATCCAGCTTCTACGGTCGTACACCATCGGGATATGAAGGCAATCGGGGCATCGGACTCCTGACCGGATGTCATTTCTCGTCAAACCATATTCTTTTAAGATATTGATTTTTTGTGGAGTGTGATGACTTAATAAGAAATTTGCAATTTTATAGATAGTCTCTTCATCCACTCTTGGCTGGTTATATGTATTTTCAAAGGTTTCAATTTTTTTAAATATATCCCTTGATTTGCATACCTTTTTAAATGCGTTTGGATCATTGGTGTTGCTTTTTAAAAAGGTCTTTGTGCTGCTGAAAAAAACAAGCTGGTCGATAGGCAGAAAATTCATTCCGTATTTCGCCAACAATCTTCCTAATAATATACGCAGCCTTTCAGCCTGAACACGAGGATCTTCAAAAATCTCTTCAGTACCATCCGGTTTAACCCGAATTAATTGGTTAAATTGATTGTCGAATATCAATGTTCCAGCTATATTTTTCGCTTCAATAATGAGAATGCCGTTTCTTGAGATGAGAAGTGTGTCAATTTGGAAATGAAATCCGTTGTATTCGAGTTGAAGGTCGTGGAAGATAACATATTTTTCTTGGGGGAGTTGTTTTACAAAATTTCTTAAGGCTAGTTCGCCTCGAAAGCCAGCTTTTCTTTTCGCGAGGTCTTTTTCGATTTCGGGTTGTTTAGGATGGCCGATTAAAATACGGTAAACCAGGACTTGGGTTAAGACCAGTCTCAGGGGGACGGGCAAGTCTCTCATTAACAATGGAATCATCGCTCCTTTATTAAAAAATACAACTACATTTTACAACTACTGTTTAAAGTTGTCGAATTTTAGCTAATGGCAGTTTGATAGATTTATAAAGTGTGTCCTCCTAAGCTGGGGTATTCGCCGAAATAGATTAGTTTTTCGCTATTTATAAGGCAATATTCGCCAAACTATGTTAGTTTTTCGCCATGTATTAGGCAATATTCGCCAAACTATGTTGGTTTTAACCGATTCTTTTAAGTTATTCACTGGTTCCGTTGACTTATTCGCCAAACCCTTTGATTACCTTTTTTCTCAACACGCTGGCCCAGCCTCCGGCTTGCTTGCTATTTTTGGCCGGCCATTACGTTATTCGCCCGTTTTGAACAAATATTCGCCAAACTTAGAAGGTTATTCGCCGACAAGGTTAGTTATTCGCTGAAATTAGGTGACTATTCGCCAATTACTATAACTTATTCGCCAAACCTATTTACTACATACCAAAGTAACCCCCAGCAAATAAAAAACCATTCCAGCAACCCGGAATGGCCAGTCAGTAACTTAAAAAACCTATTTCTTCATCCACCCCATGCCCATTGCACCTTCCCCAAGATGGGTTCCGATGACGGCACCGAAGTAGCCGATGGTAAAGTCGACGTTTGGATAGAGAGCCTCAAGCTCCTTCTTCCACCCTAGTGCTTCCTCCTCGCGATTTGCATGGATCACCACTGCTTGGTAGCGGCCGCCGCCCATTGCATCCTCTCCAAGTAAATCTGCAATTCGTTTCATCGCTTTTTTGCGGGTGCGAATTTTTTCAAAAGGGACGATTGCCTTGTCCACAAAATGTAATAAAGGCTTAACCTGCAAAAGGCTGCCGATTAAAGCGGCTGCTCCTGATAACCGTCCGCCACGCTGGAGGTGCGACAGGTCGTCAACCATGAAATAAGCGTGAGCTGTGCTCTTCAGTTCTTCCAAGCGCGCTATAATCCGCTGGGGGTCCATTCCCCTTGACGCCCATTCCGCCGCCTCTAATGCATAAAACCCTTGAACCATGCAGCTAATTTCCGAGTCGAAAGAGTACACTTTGATGCCCTCGACCATTGTTCCAGCTGTTACCGAGCCTTGGTAGGTGCCGCTGATGCCGCTCGATAAATGGATACTGATAACCGCATCGCAACCCTCCGCCGCCAACCGTTCGAACAACTCCACAAACTGGCCTATCGGCGGCTGAGATGTAGTTGGCAAGTCCTTTGTCTTTACCTCCTCGTAAAACTGTTGCCAGTGAATGTCGACTTCTTCCCGGTAGACTTCATTGCCGAAAATGACATTCAACGGGATCATATGTATATTCCATTTATCTAGTAATTCCGTGGGAATGTATGCGGTACTGTCTGTGACAATTGCCGTTTTCATATGTATATTTACCATCCTTATTTTTTTTACAATAATACTGTTCATTATTTTATCAAAAAAGCTTTCTCCAAAAAAGAAAAAGAACACGCATTGCGCGTGCTCCCCAATCATAACATATAATTAGTTTTTCAGAAAAATAACTACCTTACTTCCACCCAGCCATTCTTAATCGCCACAACAACAGCCTGAGTACGGTCATTAACATTCATTTTTTGCAAGATATTTGATACATGGTTCTTAACGGTCTTTTCACTGATGTAAAGCGCTTCGCCGATACCGCGGTTGCTTTTTCCATCAGCAAGCATTTGCAGTACCTCACACTCACGGCGTGTCAATAAATGAAGCGGGCGGCGGATTTCAATAGTCTGCACGTAAGAACCTCCGCGCGTCACACCTGCTGCTAGTTTACGATATTCGTTGACTAAATTATGAGTCACCTTTGGATGAAGGTAGGAACCTCCGTCTGCCACGACACGGACCGCTTCAATCAACGCATCGGCATCCATCTCTTTTAACAGATAGCCGCAGGCTCCTGTCTGCAGTGCATGAGTGACATAATTCTCATCATCATGAATGGAAAGGATGATAATCTTAGTATCCGGATATTTAGCGACTAGCTCGCGAGTTGCCTCTACACCATTCATTTGTGGCATATTGATGTCCATGATGACAACATCAGGACGGTGTTCTTCAACAAGCGTTAATGCCTCGCTGCCGTCATCGCCTTCTGCCACGACCTGGAACGATTTCTCAAATTCTAGAATTCTCTTAACACCTTCTCTAAAAAGCTGGTGATCGTCAATAATAATAATTTTTGTAGTCATTTGTAACGCCTCCTAGTTTTCAAATTCCCCATCAGAGAATGTTACTTTCTTCATTATCTGAGCTCAATTCATTAACGGCACTTGGATGGAAACAGCGGTGCCTTTGCCGATTTTCGAATCAACCGTCAAATCGCCTTCAAGCAGGTCGACCCTCTCTCTCATGCCCATCATGCCGAAGGAACCCGGCTTCTTTTGGTTTGTATCGAAACCAACGCCGTTGTCCTTGATTAACACTTTCACATCGGTGTCCGTCATTTCCAATTGAACTTTTATGGAGCAGGCATTGGCATGCTTGAGCGCGTTTTGCACCGATTCCTGTATAAGCCGGAAGAGGGCAACCTCATATTTCGTCGGAAGTCTCTTCTCATTTCCTATTTTCACAAATTCAATTTTTGAATGATTATGATATTCTTCAATGGTCTGTAAATACTTTCTGAGGGTCGGTACGAGTCCCAAATCATCCAATGCCATTGGACGCAGGTCGTAAATAATCCGGCGGACCTCATAAAGTGCTGAGCGGACCATTTTCTTAAAGCTCTGAATCTCTGCGAATGCATCATCAGGACCCTTCTCACGAAAAACACGATCCACAATATCAGAACGCATGATGACATTTGCCAGCATTTGCGCCGGCCCATCGTGAATTTCTCTCGAGAGACGTTTCCGCTCTTCCTCCTGGGCTTCAATTATTTTCAAGCCCAAATCCTGCTTCGCCTTGGCATTTTCAAACGCCTCACCAAACTGTTTCAAGTCGCTCTGCAGGTAATTCATGACCACGCAGATTTGCGAAATCAGCTGCTCGGCACGTTCAATCGTATCATTAATACCAACAAGCCTGTGCTCGAGTTCTTCCCTTTTTTCAAGAAGCTGCTTGCGGTATTGCCAATTGATGGAGAGATCCATTTGCAGCTGATGCGCTTTTTCGTAGGCGTCACGGACCTCCTCCTCCGAGAAGGTTTTCATGTTCATGCTTACTTCTGAAAGTCTGTGCCTCGCGGCAGTAACCTGCGCCTCTAGCTGATTTCCTTCATCGATCAGCTTAACCATGACTTCCTTAATATTGTCCAGCTCACTTGTGATGCTGTCATAGTCCGTACGGCATTGCTCGCTAATGCGGAAGATGTCACTTTTGCTGCAGGTGACGGTTTCAATCATCGCTTCACGAATGTCATCAATCGATTTCAAATCTATTTGCTTTAAATTCATTTCAGATTCCTCCGGGGCTTTTTTTCCCTTAGGCCTTTAACATACTTTACCATTTTTTCAAATACTTTGCTAAGCTATAAATATTGCTTACGTGACTTTTGTATAAAAGTAGTATAATTACTATATCAGACTACTACCTTTAGCCTATTAGAAGGTACTATAAAGCTGTATTTATTATATCATTCGAACTTTACACCCATATTATAGGTATATTACATTATTTTTTTTTAAAAATATTATATTACATTAGTGTGACATTTTTGCTAAAGAAAGGAGTTTAACATGCTGCCTCGTTACTTAACTGTAAAAGAGTATGGAGAACATGAAATAAATATCCAAAAATCCCGTTTTATTGCCCAACTGAAAAGAGTGGAATCCGAACAAGATGCCCAAGAGTTCATTCAAGCTATTAAGAAAAAGCATTGGAACGCCACCCATAACTGCTCAGCCTACCTAATTGGCGAGCATGACCAAATCCAAAAAGCGAACGATGACGGCGAGCCAAGCGGCACAGCCGGCGTCCCGATTCTTGAAGTTTTGAAAAAAAGACAGTTAAAAGACACTGTTGTCGTGATCACCCGCTATTTTGGCGGGATCAAGCTCGGTGCAGGCGGGCTAATCCGTGCATATGGAAAAGCTACTTCTGAAGGTCTTGAAGCGGTCGGCGTTGTCGAAAGACGGCTTGTTCAAATTATACAAGTGAAAATCGATTACACATGGCTTGGGAAAATTGAAAGGGAACTGCGTGCTTCCGAGTACAAAATTAAAGATATTCTCTATTTAGATAACGTCCAAATTGATGTCTATGTTGAGGAAGATAAGAGTAAAATCTTTATGGACTGGATGGTCGAGCAGACCAATGGACAATGTACGCTGGGCAAGGGTGAAACGGTTTATTTGGAAGAAGATTTTGTTAGGTAATTCGAGATGTTCTTTATTTGAATTATAGTAGGACATTTGGCAGGAGGCAATTGGGAAAAAATATTAAGTTTGGACTATTGGGCAAAAAACAAAATGGAAAAATTAAAGGGATCTCAAATTTGAGACCCCTTTAATTTTTCATTATTTTAACCTAAAATTTACAGTATTTTTATCTAGGATTAATTTATTTATGATTAAATAAAAGAAAGTATATTTCTGACTAATTACTGTTATTACTTTTTAGCCTTTATTAAATCCAAGTAATCATCTTTCAAAATTTTGTCATTATAGAATTTTGAGTTTTTAGCTAACTCATCATTTAAGTTTAATATTCCTTGTTCTTCCGCTAATGTTTTCCTATTTGAAAATAGATTTGTTCCGATTCCTAATCGGTCTCCTTCGATTTTAACATCGATACTCGCTAAAATTGTTGGATACATATCCATGGATGAAAATAATCTGTTTTTCGAATTTATTGGCTCAATAGCGGAATTTATAATTGCATTATAAATGGTTCTTTCATAGCCCTTATACATATGGGATTCGAAGTATTTAGGATCTTGCATACTGTGATGGTCTCCCATTATTACTAGAGTTGTATTTTCATAAAAATCCTGTTGTTTTAACCACTCAACAAAATCATTTACTTGTTTAGAAGAATACGCAAAGACATTTTCATATTGACTTTTGTATAAATTCTCGGCAGCACTCTCCATATACCCATCTGTAAAATGTGTATTAGCAGTTAGGAAGGAAAAGCTAAAAGGTTTATCCGAATTCGCTAAATTGGTTATTTCCTCCTTAGCCCAATCAAATAGATGGGTATCATCAAACCCCCACCAAACTTTTTCATCTTCGGACATTTTCCCCTCATTGATTGCAGTATTAACGTCAAATATCTTGTAATTTCCATGTCTTAAATAATAATTACTACGTCCTCCAAAAGTAGCATCCGAACCAAACATAGCCTCTAGATTATATCCTTCTTTATGCAATAGGTCCCCTAATGTATAAGCTCCCACTAAAAAGTTATTTGAAGAAGTATACTCATTTCCATCAATAGGAATTTTCAGCGGAATACCTGAGGTAGTTGAAACAAGTCCCGCTACAGTCCATTGAGTGCCAGGAGCAAACAGGGCACCACCAATTTTATCAGAATTAGAGAAATTAATATTTTCCTTTGCAATACTTGCTAGCTCTGGAATAACAGAATATCCCCAACCTCCACCATTTTCCTTATCAATAAATGTGTTTTCAGTTGATTCCAAATATAAAATAATTAAGTTTCTTTTCTCATTAGGAAATGTAATAGAAACGTCGGCGGGATTAACATAATTATCATCAATTATTGATGAGTAATTTGTTATACGTTTGATGTATTCGTGCAAACCTAACATATTATAACTAAGAACTAATGAAACCAATAGCACAGTGGAAGAATAGATGATTCTGTATTTATATAAAAACTTGTTTGGCAAAATTGTAAAACAGTACTTCTTATTTTTAATTTTAACATCGATCATATATTTCCTTTTTTGTAAGCGGATAAAGGGGATTAATAAAAAGAGAAATAAAAATAAAAATGGCACTAAACTTAATGCTATGGCATGTACAATAACATCGGTGGATGTACCATTTAGTCCATTAAAAAGATAATAAACCATTTCGTCCGCATTTTGATTTGCGAAATTTAACTTTATATATATAGATGCTGAAATGATTATTGAAGTTATAAACAATAACAAGATTGTAAAGATATTAATAATTGTCTTATTCTTCTTCATCTCTTGATGTCACCACTCTAAGACCGATACTGAAATTTAATTCTAAAAACCGATAAATTATTGCAATTACAATTGCTATAAAGGTAGCCATGATACTATATTTCAATGTAAAACTGTCTGTGTAAATAAAAGACACTGTTTTTTTCAAGTATATTAAGAATGCATAACATATACAGTTCGTGATTAGGATAAATAAAACAGTATTACATAACCCATCAAAAAAGGTTACTTTTTTTAATGTAACTTTGGAATAGAATAGTAATGCTATTATTGAAGGCATAATTAATGCCATTACTTCATTAAAAGTCATAGGTACCTCCCAAAATAAATATAAAATTATTTCGAATAACGCATTAAATATTATTTTAGTAAATAATCAAAAATTTTTCAAAGTCATTTTATCCCCAAAAAACTTTTAGTAAATTTGTAATGCACTTTTATTGAAGTCAAAAATACATTAAAAAAGAGAGAACTATAAAAGTCCCCCCAAAAACCATTTACTTAAAGGAATCATGATCTTCCTTTGGCTGATCCCGCCCTTAGTGTTTGCAAAATGTTTAAAATTGGACGATAATCTCTCCCAACTAATCCGATTTTTTCTGCAGTAATCTCTATAAACAAAATTATTAATAAAATTAAAAACAAAGCTCCACCAATCCTAGCCTGAGAATAAATAACAGCCATTAAACCAAAAAATGCTGACATCGCGTAAATGAGTAATACCGCCTGACGATGAGAGTAACCCATTCGCAGCATGCAATGGTGTAGGTGCTGTTTGTCCGGTGCACCTAAAGGTTTTTTATGAATAATTCTACGCAAGATTGCAAAAAAAGTATCTGAAATTGGCACGGCTAGAACAATGACTGGAATTATAAATGAAATGAAGGTTACATTTTTAAAACCCATTAGCGAAAGCACTGAAATGATATATCCTAAAAATAGTGCCCCAGTGTCTCCCATAAAAATGCTTGCAGGATGGAAGTTGTATATCAAAAAACCTAATGTACTGGCAAGGACAATTAAACCTACTATTGCAACAAATATATGTCCTTGAATAACAGCCATCCCGGAAATTGTAATTAACGCTATGGAAGATACCCCTGCAGCAAGACCGTCCAGCCCGTCAATTAAATTAATCGAATTGGTAATTCCTACAATCCAAATAATTGTAAAGGGAATACTTAATAAACCAAATTGAAGCTGAGCCCCGAACGGCAAATTAATAAAGACGACCTGCAGGTTTCCCCAAAAAACAACAACAACCGCAGCTGCCAATTGGCCCAAAAGTTTGTATTTTGCCGAAAGCTCCAGAAGGTCATCCAAAAGGCCGGTCACTATTATGATAAGACAACCAATTAATATTGGAACCAAGGATGGGTTGGCAGGACGCAAAAGAAAAATGCCCAGCATAAAACTGATAAAGATTGCTAAACCACCAAGCCTCGGCATGATTGATTGATGAACCTTGCGCTGATTTGGCCTGTCAGTTGCCCCAATTAGAATGGCGAGTTTTTTTACAAGTGGTGTAATAAGAACCGAAGCAACAAAACATAATATCATGGTGAGAAGAAGCATATTAAATCCTCCTTAACAATAAGTTTGTCCATTAAAGAGGATTCGAAACACTAAAGGTTTTGCAAAAAAAAGGAAAATCTCGCGAGTGTCAAACAGCAAAAAAGCGAGCTCACAAGTTGTGAAAGCCCGCGCATTCTTTATTTATTTCGCAAATTGACTTGTCTAAAACCTCGAATCAGGTTTAACAATGGTTTGTAGTCTTCTCGGATAAGTCCTATTTTCTCAACAAATATTTCGATGATAATCAATATTGTGAGAAGAATAATGACCGACCCACGGATTGTTGCTTGGGAAAAGATAAATCCCGCTAGTCCAAAAACCGCACTCATCGCATATATCATTAAAACCGTTTGCCGATGTGAATAACCTGCTTTTAACAAGCAATGATGCAGGTGTGATTTATCCGGTGCAGATAATGGCTGCTTGTTCACAAGTCTGCGGATAATAGCAAAGAATGTATCTGAAACTGGAACACCCAATATAATAACCGGAATAACAAGGGACATCACCGTAACACTTTTTAGTCCTAATAATGAAAGAACACTAATTAAAAATCCTAAAAACAATGCGCCGGTGTCACCCATAAAAATCTTGGCTGGATGAAAATTATATACAAGGAAACCAAGTGTAGATACAGCCGCTATTAATGCCACAATTGTAACATAAGGGTTTCCAGTAATAAAGGCTATTCCCGCGATGGAAAATAAGGCAATTGAGGATACCCCTCCTGCTAAACCATCTAACCCGTCGATTAAATTTATTGCATTAGTAATACCTACAATCCAAACCATTGTAAATGGAATACTAAATATTCCAAAATCCAACTGTCCGCCGCCAAATGGTAAGTTAATGAATTCAACTTTTATGTTTCCATAAATTATGATAACGAGAGAAGCAAGGATTTGTCCTAACAGCTTTACCTTTGGTGAGATTTCTTTCACATCATCAATTGCACCGGTAAGGATAATAATTAAACTACCAAGTATTAACGCCAAGTGGACATGTCCATCAGGATTTATGAGATGTAAATTAAAACTCTCATTTGGTTGAATAACGAATATTCCTATTAAGAAACTAATATATATAGCCAGCCCGCCTAAACGCGGCATGATTTTCTGATGAACTTTCCTTTGATTTGGCTTATCGGTTGCACCAATTTTAAAGGCTAATTTTTTTACTAATGGTGTAAGGAAGATCGAAGCACAAAAACATATAAATAAAGTTACATATAACATAAGGACCCTCCGTGCTTATTTTATAACCAGATTTGAGTTTTATAGATATAAAATGTATAAAAAAGCCAAATTTCGATAAAATACTCCTAATGGATTATAGCATAGACTTACTCTCAATGAAACTATTAATTTGCTATATGTACAAGATTTACACAAAAGTAAAAAATTCTTATGTAAATATCGTATCCAATATTTCAGACGAAACTTTGTGAAGAAGGTTTCAATTATTTTTGAAAAAACCTAACCTTTAATAAAATAACATAAAAAAGGGATACATTAAAGTCAAAGATGACCAAATTAACGTATCCCTTTCTCTATATGATTAATTTTTTAGTTCCTTTAGATAAGCTGACAAAGCATCCTTCCAGCTTTGGAGCGGCGTCAGCCCTTCCTCTTCAATCCTCTTCTTACTAAGTACTGAATACTTCGGCCTTGCAGCTGGTCGCGGGAACTGTTCCGTCGTTAACGGACGAACTGTAACATCCATCTCCGCTTGCTTAAAAATTTCAACAGCAAATTCGTACCAAGAACAAATTCCACTGTTAGTAGCATGGTAAATTCCATATTTGTCTGTTTCCACGAGTGACACCATGAATTTAGCTAGGTCAACTGTATAAGTGGGGGAACCCACTTGATCTGAAACAACGCCCACTTCGCCGCGTTCCTTCCCCAGTCGAATCATTGTTTTGACAAAATTGTTGCCATGTTTACCAAATACCCATGCTGTTCGAACTATGAAGAATTCCTCTAGATTTTCTTGAACAAACACTTCACCAGCTAATTTTGTACGCCCATATGCCCCAAGCGGTTTTGTAGGATGGTCAACCTCATATGGCTCCGAAGCTGTTCCATCGAATACATAGTCCGTACTGATATACATCATCTTCGCGCCGGTTTGCTTAGCTGCCTGAGCTAGATATTTAGCTCCCAATCCATTAACCTTATAGGCAGTCTCTTCATCCTGTTCTGCGGAATCTACATTTGTATAGGCCGCACAATGGAGAATAACATCAGGTTTCACTTCCTGAATGAATGCTTGCACTGCTGCTTCGTCGCTTATATCTAATGTTTGGCGGTCTGCACCTATAGCTTGATGGTTATTTCGTTCCAATTCCAAAAGAACATCTTGACCTAATTGACCAGCAGCCCCTGTTACAACAACCTTCATCATTCTACTCCCAGTCTATCGCCATATTGTGATTTGAAATATTCCTGATATTCACCGGAAATGATGTTTTCCCACCATTCCTTATTATTTAAATACCAATTAATAGTTTGTTCAATCCCTGTGTCAAAATTATATTTTGGGGACCAGCCTAGTTCCGTGCGTAGCTTCGTCGCGTCAATCGCATAACGGCGGTCGTGGCCTGGGCGGTCTTTTACAAATTTGATTAATGATTCAGGCTTTCCTAGTTGCTTAAGGATTGTCTTTACAATATCAATGTTAGTGCGTTCATTATTGCCGCCGACATTGTATACTTCGCCAACAAGGCCCTTATGCAGCACTAAATCAATTGCCTGGCAATGGTCCTCAACGTGCAGCCAGTCACGAACATTTAATCCATCTCCATAAACTGGCAGTTCCTTATCATTCAAAGCATTAATTATCATTAAAGGAATTAGTTTCTCAGGGAAATGGTAAGGTCCATAGTTATTAGAGCAGCGAGTAATATTTGTCGGAAGACCAAACGTCTCATTGTACGCACGAACAAGCAAGTCTGCACCAGCTTTACTTGCACTATATGGACTATTGGCTGCTAAAGGTGTTTCTTCTGTAAAGTATCCTGTCTCTCCTAGAGTACCATATACTTCGTCTGTAGAAACTTGAAGATATTTCTTTACACCAAAGGTTTTAGCAGCATCGAGTAAAGCTAGAGTTCCTTGGATATTTGTTTGCACAAAAATTCCAGGGTCAGTAATACTTCTGTCTACATGAGATTCGGCTGCAAAGTTCAGGACATAATCGAACTTTTCTTCTTGGAAAAGGCCATGAATAAAGTCACGGTCTGCGATATCTCCGCGGACAAACTTATAATTTGGCTTGTTCTCTATGTCTTTTAAGTTCTCTAGGTTACCTGCATAAGTTAATAAATCTAAGTTCACAATAGTGTAATCTGGATATTTATTGACCATATAGCGGACAAAGTTGCTTCCTATAAAACCGGCGCCGCCTGTTACTAATAGTTTCATGTTTTACCTCCTATTTTTCATAAACGAAATTAAGATGTGTCGCTTCACTCAATCTTGGGTGTTTTGTATCTTTCTCTGAAAGAATTGGATTGTTTGTCGGCCAATCAATTCCTAATTCCGGATCATTCCAAAGAATCCCGCCATCGTGCTCTGGTGAATAATTTTCATCCACCTTATATGCAACTGTGGTGTCAGGCACCAAAGTGCAAAAACCGTGGGCAAAGCCTTTTGGTACTACAAGTTGCCGCTTATTATGTTCGCTTAGGATTACACCGACCCATTGGCCAAATGTCGGGGAGCCTTTACGAATATCTACTGCTACGTCATAAATTGCACCTGTTATACAACGAACAACTTTCGTTTGGGCCTTCGGGTTGAGCTGGAAATGTAATCCTCTTAATGTTCCAACCGGTGCGGATAAAGATTGGTTATCCTGAACAAAGTCGTAATAAAGGCCCAATTTCTCAAAAATTTCTTTATTATAACTCTCCATAAAATAACCGCGATGGTCTCCAAAAACCTTTGGTTCCAAGATTTTAACGTCAGGCAATTTTGTCTCAATAATATTCATATTTTTACCTCACTCATTAGCTTTTAAATTCTTTGGTTAGCTATTTTTATTAAATATTGGCCATACTGGTTTTTCTTTAATGGCTCTGCAAGCTCCAAAAGCTTTTCCCTTGAAATGTAACCCATTTTATAAGCAATCTCTTCAAGACAGGCAATTTTTAAGGACTGTCTCTTTTCGACTGTTTCAATAAATTGTGATGCTTCTAACAAAGATGCATGTGTGCCGGTATCTAACCATGCATATCCGCGACCTAACAGTTCAACATTTAATTCTCCCATTTCTAGATACGCTTTATTGATATCAGTGATTTCCAACTCACCTCGAGGAGAAGGCTGGATACTTTTTGCAATTTGTACAACACGATTATCATAAAAATAAAGCCCTGTTACTGCATAATTAGATTTTGGCAATTCGGGCTTTTCTTCGATGGAAACAGCTTTACCATGGTCATCAAATTCAACGACTCCAAAGCGCTCCGGATCATTTACATAATAGCCAAACACAGTTGCACCGGCTTCTCTTAAAGCGGCTTTACGCAATAAATTCGTTAGGCCGTGGCCATAAAAAATATTATCGCCAAGTACTAACGCTACGTTATCATCACCAATAAATTCGTCTCCTAAAATAAATGCTTGAGCTAATCCGCCTGGATGAGGCTGAATTTTATATGTAAGGTTTAATCCTAGATCAGAACCATCTCCTAAGATTTGTTCAAATCTCCCTGTGTCCTCAGGCGTTGAAATAATTAAGATATCTTTTATTCCTGCTAACATTAATACAGATAGTGGATAATAAACCATTGGCTTATCATAGACAGGTAATAGTTGTTTCGAAACAACCTTTGTTAACGGATATAGCCTAGTGCCACTGCCACCGGCTAGAATAATTCCTTTCATTTAAGACAACTCCTCTTTTTCTTTTAAAAAACCTTGTCTTCGACAATTTCTACCTAACCCATTATAAAGAAGGTTATTTAAAAAATAAAATATTTATTATGTTACAGTATTGTGTTTCTTAAAATATTCCCAAAAATTCCTTTGTTTATGTTAGTACTATTTCATATGCATCTTTACATAGAAAAAGGATATCTTCATATACCAAAGATATCTCCATTTCTAATTTTAAAATTTTGACATTTTAAAAAACTGTCTTAAGGTATGCAAAGCAATCTGCTTATTTTTAACAGTTAAAACCTGCTTTAAAAATCTTTTTAATAGCTGCTTCCGAAAAGAAGAGAACAACTCGGTTTTATAATTACTGTAGAAATTCAATTCTGATTCTAAAATACTTTGGTAACGTTTCAGTGAGACCCTACTATAGTCCATTACAGATAATTCATGTTCGAGAACTGAATCAAGAACCCACACCTTTTTTCCTTTTGCGTAAATCTCATAGAAAAGCCAATGATCTAGGTAGTCTAAAGGAAATTCCTCATTAAATCCGCCGATTTCATTTAAAAAATCGATTCGAATTATAGCACCAGAATTAATGGCCATTACTGGATTTTCTTGAATCCCGCTTTCTGGGCGATCCCCTAGCAAAGGACGAAGCGAATTACTATATACAGGAGAGATCATTGTATTTTCATTCATAATCTTTGGTACAACTGCTACAATCTCCTCTGAAAAATCCGCCAGGTCCATTACCTCATTCATATACTCTTGGGTTAACTCCGTATCATGATCCAGGAGGAGAATCCACTTGCTTCCATTTTCGTTCGCAATTTTCCAAGCATGATTATAAGCAGGTACAATTCCTAAATTTCGTGGGTCATGAACATATGACATATGTACCCCCTCATACTTGAGGGGATTAAATTCTTGTTTTTCCGGACTGTTGTCATACAAAATTAGCTCAAATTGATTGAATCCATTTTTGTTGGAAAATAATGTTTGTTTTAATGTAAGGAAAGTTTTACTTTCTTCCGGTGTTTTCTTATACAAGACGAGTACAATGGTTAACTTCATACTAATTCCTCATTTTGTTTTAATTCTTTCTTGTTTTGGGAAACCACGAGCAGAATTATGAAAAAGCTAATACCGATAGGGTTATTGATAAACGGATTGATATTCGTTAAAAGTAAAACTCCCATGAATGCAGCTAATAAGGAAATGTCTAAATTTGATAGCTTTTGTCCTTTTTTATAGGCCTGATAATAGTTATAGTAAATGATTAGGAATAAAAATCCCCATATTGCCAATCCAATTAAGCCTTGTTCAACAAGTATATCAATAAAACTTATTTCGATAGCAATTCTCCCGGCGATTTCAGTCCCATAACCAGCACCAATAATGAGGTTTTTTGGATCTTTTAATATTTCCTTTGAGCTATTAAGAATGTCCATACGCATATTGACACTTACATCATTAACTTCAGTTTGAACTTTTTTAGCATTAGGTTTTTTATTTAATTCAGTGGATGGATGCACTTCTTCAACTGCAGCAGTTTGTTCAAAACGTTCAAGCGTCATATATTTATAAAGGAACGGAACGGCGATTATTACCAGTAAAGAAATAGTGAATTTCTTCATAAATTGTTTGGATTGGATCAATTTTTTAAATTTACTCGATATCCCTTTGAATGGATCTACTATAACTTTTACGTCCAAAACTATAATTGTCAACAAGCTTACCATAAAAGCCAACAAAAAACCTCTAGTTTCAGACCAGAGAATAGAAACTGATCCAATTATAACAACAGCTATTTCCAATTTGCCGTATTTTTTACTTAAAAGTTCATTTAAAGATATAATTAAACCAATCAAAACAAAGAAGTGACTTTTATAAAATACACTGTTGCTAGGTCTAAAAAATAAATCATCGTTCATGATAGTGTTCATGAAATTATAAAATGGAGCAAAATTATTACTAAATACAGTTTTCCCTAACAACGAAACCGTAATAGTAAAAATTGCAACTACTATTGCACTGTATTTTAGAATTTTAATGATTCGCTGTATAGTAAAACTCTCTTTTGAAATATAGTATGCCAAAGGAAAATAAACAGCAAAAAACGAAACCCTAAAAAAGTCAGTTACAATTGCTCCAAGCGAATGCCCATTAATAAAACCAATTACTGAACTAACTAAAAACCAGAAAATTAAAACATAAACCCCAATGGTAACAGGATTTAACCTGAAAAATGTATTCTTTTTTTTATTAAAAATGGCTTTATCCTTTATAACCCGGACCATATACGTCCCTATGAGAAGTATAAATAAAAGCTGGCGGATAGATATAACCCCAAAGTCAATTAGCCTGCCCCCACCGCCTACGAATAGTTCAACAAAAAAAACAGTCAATAATATTTTTTCAAACTTGTTCATAAAAGTAACCCTCTCCTATAACTTGCTCGGAGTATTATCCTTATCTTAAATATCAATTCCACCAACCGAATTTATATATTTTTATTATTTGAATGATATCTGATTTTAATCAAAGACTTTTTTTCTGTGTTTAGTGAGAAGTTCTTCAATTTAAGCGCATTTTTCTCAATTAGATGCCATGAAATAAATGCAAATATCAATGTAAACGGAAGAGATAGAAAGAAGTCCTCCAAAGGTGATAGCTTATTATTAAAAAGATGAACCATTATTTGTTGAATTGGAAATGCATAAATATAAATACCATATGAAAAATCGCCATATTTACTAAAATTGTGCATCCCTAGCTTTGCTTCATAGCCTAAATAGAAAATAAGATAAGCACCAAAAATGGAAAATGCGGATTCAAAATAACCGAAGCTAGGTGCCAATAGTAGTATTATAAACGACAAAATCGCTATCGTTCCGTTTAACTTAATCTGTTTTCTAAATAGATAAAAAAGCATCCCCGAACTAAAATAACGAAATAAATCATAATATAAATCGTCTTTATTAAAGAAATGGAGGCCGGCGTTAAGAATAAATACAAATAATACAATCCTTTTATTAAGAAGCCTGGTGACCCCCAGAACAGCGACAACAATATAAAAGAAAAATTCATACCATAGGGTCCATAACGAACCATTTATAGCTGTAGGCCATACATTTGTTTGGAAAACACCGGGCAGGTCATACTGAATCCAGTACAAACTAATAGTGCTTAAATATTCATAAGTATCACGTGCTGTAAAGTAGTCCTTCAAGCTTAAATCTGTAAAAATGGGGCCCAATAAAAAAATGGATAAAAACACAACAAAAATGAGACCGGGGAAAATCCTCAAAAATCTTGCTTTAAAGTACGAAATTGGGCTCTTTGAACGTTCAAAGCTTTGTGTAATGAGAAATCCACTTATAACAAAAAAAATACTGACAGCAAATTCTCCAAATGTCATTTGTCCCTTGGTAAGAATTGCGAATGGTTCAGAACCATTGTTCCCTAACGTTAAAGGATATGAATGCGAGAATAAAACTAAGGCTGCTGCTATAAAACGGATAAAATCTAAATTGTTTTTTCTAGTAGTGATATATTGATCTATACTTTTTCCTTTTAAAAACACTAAGCATCCACCTTTTCCATTGCCAAGTATTTTTTTGCTTATACTCTAAATCCCAGCAATAAAGCTTTTTTAACACAAAGAAGATTATAGCATTATCTTGTTGGATTTTGTATCTTATATTTTCCTATAATGATATTTATATAACTATGTTTTTCACAAAAAAGCCTTTACCAGTAAGGCTAGTAAAGGCAAATATGGTATCTTTTACTGTTCACTTTCCAAATTTTGACCAGTTGTAGTATTATTTGTTTTTGTATCCGGAAGCATATTATACTTTTCAACAGGTTCGGGAGTAAGTCCCAATTGTTCACGCAATTGGTCCGAAAGACCTTGTCTATTTCCATCGCTTACAAGAAAATACCAGCCGCCGTTTATCATTTTACCTTCACCAGGGATTTCAAGCTTTTCAATGGTTTCTGCCGCCGGTTTATACGCAGATTGTATTCCAATAATATCGTCTAGAGTTAAATTAGTTTTAATATTGTTTTCAAGAGCACCTAGGATATCATCGTAATTGGTTAAAGTTGAAATTGATTTTCCTTTATCAATAATTTTTGAAATAACTTCGCGCTGTCTTTCTTGACGTCCTAAGTCACCGCGCGGGTCAGCTTTACGCATTCGGGCATATTGCAACGCCTTTTCACCGTTTAAGTGCTGTGGACCTTTTTTAAGATATACTCCATCAAGTTCGAAAGCATATTTGTTATCTACATCAATCCCTCCAACGGCATCAACTATATCCTTAAAACTCTCCATGTTTACTTGAACATAATAATCAATTGGAATGTTTAAAAAGTGTTCTACCGTTTCAATACTCATTTCAATTCCACCATAGGCGTATGCATGGTTAATTTTATCGACACGAACAACCCTACCTGTCTTTTCAGGGTCCATAATTTTCGTACGAGTATCACGTGAAATACTTAAAATTTTAGTAGTTTTATTTTCAGGGTTAACCGTTAAAACTACCATAGAATCTGTCCTGCCGCTATCTCCTTTACGCTCATCGACTCCGACCATTAAAATTGAAATGGGATCCTTTTTGTGAAATTCAACCTGTTCAACACGTTTTTTGGAAATCTCTCTAGAAATTGGTTTATTCATCTTATTAACCGCACGGGCAACATCAGTATAAACGTTGTAGAAATATACGCTTCCGCCAATTAATAGAATTAAGAGCGAAAACAACGTATATCGAAGCCATTTCTTTTTCTTCTTATCTTTTTTCCTTACCGATCTCTCCATTTATATAGATCCCCTCTTTACAGGTAGTAAATTTCAATAGCAATCATAAACCAAATTATAATATTCTAGTTTTATAAGTTCAACTGGAAATAACAATATTCGACTAAAAAAAGTACAAAATCTGACAATAATCTGATTATATCTACTAATTCAATTAAAAAAGTGTGTTTATCTAATTAGCAAACACACTTTTTTAATAACTATTTATGTTTTAAAAAGGACTTTATGAGCAAGTTCGAAATGGTGAATCTCCAGAGAAGCTTTTGCTTCAGAGTAGAATTATTTTCGACAGTTGTTACAGTTGCATCATGCCTTCGGTAATAAATCAATTTTTCCGTGATAAGAAGGGCAACGTGATTCATATCCGCCACCAACCCAATCCACATATCATGCATCGGGACATTCCTTGGAATCGGCAGGATTCTCGGCTTTAATTCTTTCCGAAATGACATGGCGCAGCCAATATAGCTGTTTTTAATAATATTTTTGATGACACCTGCACGGCTTCCTCTAAATTCATAAAAGGACTCGATGGTCGGATTAAGCTGATTGTCAACAACAGTAATATCGGACATAATCATTTGGACCTTAGGATTTTTCTCATAGTAGGATTTAACCGTATCAACTTTTTCCGGCTTCCATACATCGTCCTGGTCACTTAAAAAGATAATATCATTTTTTGTGTGCTTGATGGCATTCTCAAAATTGGAGGTCACTCCTGATTCATTGTTCATATACAGCTTGACCCGCGAATCTTCATTCATATAATTCTCGATAATAGAGATAGTTTTATCCTTTGAATGATCATCTGAAATAATCAGCTCATCAGCTTTATCCAATTGTGAAAGGATGCTGTCGATTTGCTGTTTCAGATATTTCTCTCCGTTATAAGTGGCCATTGCTACTGAAACCTTCATTGTTTTCCCTCACTATTTGTTCCTACATAATAATGATGTTCTTTTTCGCCGGTTACACCCAGTACCTCCAGAACAAAGTAGGCAATTGAATAACGGTTTCGGATTGTTTTATCAACCGGTACATAAGGCGTCGACATAAATTCAGGGGGGACCTCAATATGTTCTCTGTCGACAATAACAATATTGTTTGGATGGTAAAAATCATAATGTCGGATATCTTTATTAGTTGTAATCAGCTTTTTATTTGCCCCAAGCATTTCAATCGTTCTCATCGTCAGACCGGTTTGATTTGGATGTTGAATATCAACGACAGCTCTTGACTGCTTCAACTTCTCGGTCAGCTTTTCGCTCGGCATCCCAATAAACGAAAACTCACTAATATCACTGCCGGCAAAATCGTTAGTCATAAGCTTGCGTTGGTAGTACATCAGCTTACTCGGCAGATACATAAAGTAAAAAACCTTATGCCCGTTCCGTTCAAACTGTTGTTTCACTTCTTTTAAAATCCGGTAGCGATCACTGTGGACCGTTCCAACAAAAAACAAATCAAAAACAAGGGGCGTGGTTTCCCTTGCAATCTGGTCATATTCTACATCGTAGAACAATGGTCTGAACGTCAGACCGAACCTGTCGCAATCCTGTTTATCAAACGAAAAGACTTCATCAAAGAATTCCAGCTTTTCAAGAGTGTTGACCTTATTTGCAACAGAGTCCCAAAGCATCAATACCATCCGCGCATCGGGATTGAGTCTTCTAAGTTCCTTTAGAAACCAAATCGGCGTTGCTTCAGCTTGGCAAATAAAAATACAATCATATTTCTTATTGCTTATTTTTTGCGTAATTTCTTCATAATACTTTTTAATTTGCCCTTTCACAAAGTTACGATTAATTCGTAACAATGCTTTAGACATTACTGTGTTGGATGGGCGCTCATCGAAAAAATCGACTTCCGCACCCATTGTTTCCATCGCCCTTATTATTTTTTTATGGTAATTAAAAAATAAAGGACATAAAAATAAAATTTTCTTGTGTTTTAACTTTTCTTCCATTATTTATATAATCCTTTTTTCTTCATTTCTTCAATGGATTTTTGATACTGATCCTCGACAACCTCCTGCTGATTCACCCAATCGACAAACTTGCTGATTCCTTCTTCAAAGCTGACCTTGGGAGTAAATCCAAGCTTGTCATGGATTTTTGTCAGATCTGCGTAGTTATGACGAATATCGCCTAAGCGGTAATTGCCGCTGATGACAATCTCAGTATCGGACCCGTATTTTTCCTTTAACGTATTGGCAACGGTTAGAACATCTGTGCAGACACCTGTTCCGACATTGAAGCTTTCAAAGTTTGCCTCGTCTTTTTCAATTCCCAAAATGGTGGCATCGACAACATCATCAATGAACACAAAGTCCCTTGATTCATTTCCGTCCTCAAAGATATTGATGTTATTCCCATTTTTGATGATGGTGGAGAAGATGGACAGAATACCTGTATATGGGTTTTTCAACGATTGACCCGGTCCGTATACGTTTTGATAGCGATATCCAACAACAGGAATGTTTAAGGATTTCCCAACCACCATGCACATTTGCTCCTGTACCTGTTTGGCAATGCCATAAACAGATGTTGGATGGATTTTTGTTTCCTCTGTGGTTGCCATCAGTTCCACATTTTGATGGCATATCGGACATTTGACCTCAAAATCACCTTTGCTCATGTCTTCTTCAACTCTTGCAGTTGGATAGACAACACCGTGCTCGGAACAATGGTACATGCCTTCTCCATAGATAGCTCTTGAAGCGGCAATAATGATTTTTTTCACTTGATGCTCTTCATTCGTTAGAATATCCAACAAATTGGAAGTACCTTTAATATTTACATCTATGTATTTATTGATTTCGTACATCGATTGTCCTGTGCCAGTTTCAGCCGCTAGATGCACGACAACATCCTGGCCCTTTAAAGCTTTTCTCCAGTCATCGCCATTCACAACGTCACCTTTAATAAAAGTCACTTTATCTCTTACTTTTAAAAATAACTCTGAAGAGGTTCCATCTTGCCCATGAATTTGTGGTGATAGGTTATCAAGAACGGTTACTTTATAACCCTTTTCCAATAATTTTAGAGCCAAGCTACTTCCGATGAAGCCTGCTCCGCCTGTAATAAGTACATTTCTTAGCATAGTGAATTCCTTCTTTCTTTTAGTTAAAAAGTGTTTTAATACCCTTTTGAGCTTCCGACTCCTAAAAGATTAATTATAAATTAATAATATTTTTCTCAAAACTACGTCATTCATTCACAGATGTATTATTGATGCAGAAAACGACAATTATTGACTTAACGAAAATTAATTATAACAGATTACAACAAAATTTGTACTTTAAAATGCGGTTAGTTAGTTCAATTAAGTGACTTTGACTTAAGGAAATAAAGAAACTTACCAGCAATATGGTCATGATGATAATAGCAACTTTACATGAAAGGTCCCTATTCTTTAGGAATTTAATCATCTGATTGTTGATTGCCTAAAGTGAATATAATATACTTAAATAATGTACAAATTTTATTAACATTAATTAATCAAAGGGAATAAAGGGAAAATAAAAATCATGATTATTTAAATGAAAAAGGACACCAATTTTATTTACTTCTCACTCAGTACCGTTATGTTCTTTTTATGCATAAGTGAAATTATGCAAGTATCAAATAGAATCATAATCTATGTATATTTATTTTTTACCAAAGAAAAGCTTTCGGAAAGGGGTTTGTATGAAGAAAAGAGTTTTATACCTTATGCACGTTGATTGGGGCTGGATAAAACAACGTCCCCATTTTATTGCTGAGAAGCTGGATACTGTATTTGATGTGACAGTGTTTTACCAGTTCGCACGCAGCAGAAAAGTAATCACTTCAAATCCTTCAAAAACTAAAAAGTTTCCAATAATCGTACTTCCATTGAAACGCATGAAGATTTTCCATTCTTTGAATAGCTTTATTCAACAGATGATTTTCTCAATAATTTTGAAGGTGATTAGGCCCAACATTATTTGGATCACTCATCCTTCACTTTATGACTATATTCCGAAAAGAAACATAAATAAGTTCAAAATTATTTATGATTGTATGGATGATGTCCAAGGGTTTAATTACATTCCGAGCGTTAAAAAAAATCTTGATATTTCTGAAAGACAGTTGTTACATGACTCTGACATTATATTTGTCTCGAGTAAGAATCTCCAAAATAAAATTATTGATAGAGGCTGCAATTCCAATAAAACAGTTTTAATCAGAAATGGTTATAATGGTAAAATCATTGATGCAGTGGATAAAAAACAACAGCCACTAAAAGATTTTAAAGTTGCTTATATTGGAACAATCTCCGAATGGGTTAATTTTGATACTATCAAGAAAAGTCTTAATGAAATAAATAATTTGGAGTATCATTTTTTCGGACCAATAGAATGTGAAATCCCGGAAAATGAAAAAATAATTTTCCATGGACCTATAAATCATAGTAAGTTATATGATGTTGTTCAGGATGTTGATTGTCTGATAATGCCTTTCAAATTAAACGAATTAATTCAATCGGTTGATCCAGTCAAATTATATGAATACATCAATTTCAACAAAAATATAATTACTATTTATTATAAAGAAATTCAAAGATTTAATGATTTTGTTTGTTTTTATAATAATACGGACGAGTATATTAATGTTCTAAAAGGCTTAATTGCAAATAATGAGCTGAAGTACAGTCAAGACCAAAGATTAGAATTCCTTAAAGAAAATACTTGGGATAAAAGAACCAATGTTATGATTGAAAAATTAAATGATCTGTAAAAAAACGCCGCTTGCTTTTTTTCAAACCATCCATAATGAAAGGCTGTCTAATTCACAGACAGCCTTTTTTATATTAGAAGAGGTAATTGGAACTACATAAAAATTTCTTGTCTATTCATGTAGAAATATGTATTATCGTTGTTTATAATAACGTTTAATGCTACTCTTATAAAGCAAATCATATTGATTATGCCAATAAAATGCTAAACAAAAAAAGGATTTGATTCCGTTAAATGGGCAAACTTATATCAAATTATTTATTTACTGTCGTATATCAATTATTGATTGTTATAACACCATTTATTACTACCCCATATGTTTCAAGAGTACTTAAACCAGAAGGTGTTGGAACTGATGCGTATGTATTATCTATCGTTCAGTTATTCATAGTCTTTGCTGCTTTAAGTATCCCGATTTACGGTAGTAGACAAATAGCAACAAAATTAGACCAGAACGAGCGTTCTAAAGAATTCTGGTCCATTTATTGTGTACAACTATCCATTTCATTGCTTACCACATTGTGTTATGTAATATTTATATTTACTGTCGCTGATAATAAAATGTTATTTTTCATTCATATTTTCACCTTAATCGCTACTACAATTGACATTTCTTGGTATTTTATAGGGATGGAACAAATTAAGAGCATCACAATGAGGAATATACTAATAAGAGTAGTAAGTATTATTTTAATTTTTACTCTTGTAAAAAGTATTGAAGATTTAAGTCTTTATATTTTGATTAATGCGAGTACGCTCTTCATGGGTCAACTAATTATGTGGATTCCATTGTTAAAAGTGGTTTCGTTCAAAAGAACAACTTTTAGAGACATAAAAGTGCATATTGCACCAATAATTAGCTTATTTTTACCCCAAATTATGATTCAGGTATATATTCTTGTGAACAAAATTGTTTTAGGACATGTTTCTGGAAAAGTTGAAGTTGGGTATTACAACCAAGCAGATAAGGTTATTCGAATAGCCTTAGGATTTATCACATCATTAGGTTCAGTTTTACTTCCAAGAATGGCAAAAGAATTTGCTCTAGGGAATATTGACTCAATGAAAAAATACATTAACTATGCCCTTCAATTTGTATTAATGATTACATTGCCTATGACATTAGGTTTGATGGCGATATCGTCTAATTTCGTTACTTGGTTCTTAGGAAATGAATTTAAAACCGTAATTAATTTACTTAATATAATGAGCCCAGTTATATTTTTTGTTGGTTTAGCAAATATATTTGGTATTCAAATATTAGTTTCAACAAACCAGAATAATAAATATGCTGTATCCATTACTATCGGTGCGCTCCTAAGCTTAATTGCAAATATCCTTTTAGTTTCATATATGGCAAGTACAGCTACAACTATTGCCCTATTGGTCGCTGAAGCTTCAGGCGCAATGATTCAGATGTATTTTGCTAGAAAATATTTTGAACTGAAAACTTTCTCAAAAATGTTTACAAAATACTTTTGTTTAAGTATTTTGGTTTATTTCTCTGTTAGTGTAGCTGGAAGTATAATCAATGTAAGCCCGTTCTTGCTGACTTTCATCCAATTATTTATTGCTGCAGTCGTATATTTGGCAGGGTTAATAGTAGTAAAGGATTCAATTGTTTTCATGATTTTTAATAAACTAAACAATAAATTGGTTATACGAGGCAGATAATTTTATTCAATAGATTTAATCTTTTCAAGCCCTAATAGTTCAATGAATACCAAAAAATATAAAAAAGTGAGGGGAAATGGATTTGGAAAATAATAATAAACCTATTCCTTCTGTTTATTTTGTAATTCTAAACTACAATAATCCAAACGACACAATTGCCTGTATAGAATCGGTAGAAAAAATAAACTACATGAATTTTAAGGTTATTATCGTTGATAACTTTTCTAAAGATAATTCAGAAACTGTTTTAAAGCAAAGATTCCCACATCATATATTTATACAAACCGGGGCAAATTTAGGTTATGCTGGCGGGAATAATGTCGGCCTGAAACTCGCTAAAGCTGAAAATGCTGACTATATTTGTATCCTTAACAATGACGTGATTACGAATCCGGATTTTTTACAAAAATTAATGGACTATATGGTAACACATCCAAATGTAGGTGTTGTCGGACCAAGAGTATGTGAATTTAATGAACCTGAAATTGTGCAATCAACTGGTGCAATGATCGACTTTAATACTGGAAGAGTAAAAGTATTAAATAACAGGGTACACGAGGACAAGGTTAGCGGGGAAATTATTTCTTGTGACTACGTTGGTGGAGCATGTATGTTATTTCATACTAAAATTCTCGACGAAGTCGGGTATATTCCAGAAGACTACTTTTTATTCTATGAAGAAACAGAATGGTGTTTAAATATAAAGAAAAAGGGTTATGAAGTAATTTGCAACTGTAATGCAAAGGTTATTCATAAAGGATCCGCTTCAATCAATCAGGTTTCAGGATTGTCAGAGTATTTTATGTATAGAAATGTAGTATTATTTATGAAGAGAAATGCTAATTTAAAGCAGCTTTTTATTTTTTATCCTTATTTATTTATCTATGCTGTTTATCGCGGGGTTATTAAAAAAGATGGCTTAAAGTTTGCCAAGTATTTTTACCATGGTTTAACAGGTAAAAATAAATTTAAAGAAAAGTTACAAATAAAATAAATAATTGATTCATTAAGCCACTGTTTTTGCAGTGGCTTATTACTTCGGATCGGTTATTAATCCATCTCTGTTCAAAGTATCCGTAATTACGTGTCAGTAACAACCAAGAAAAAAGGACAAATCCATACTTTTATAAGGAAGTGTCCCTGTAAAGAATAAAACTTGTATTCATTTGCTTTAATTACTATCGTGCTCGCATATATGAGTTATCTTCACCAACTAGTCCGCCTTGACCTTTAGGAACAAGTTTGATTTCAATCGCCTCTAATCGTTTGGCTTGCCCTTCTGATCCGGCTTTCATTCCATTTTTAGCCCAACTCAGCCAACCATAATCTTGAATATGGACGCGGTAGTAAATATCATAGTAATTTGCTATTTCTCCAGTTAAATTGATTGTTATTGCTTCTAAGCGTTTAGCTTCTCCGGAGGTACCGGACATTGCACCATTAGCTACATTAGGCAACCAGCCATAATCTTGGACATGAGTAGAATAAATAACATCTCCGCTGTAAGAAGAATTTTGTAAATCTATCTTAATACCTTCTAACCGTTTTGCCTCACCTTGCGTTCCACTTAATATACCATCTTTAACATAGTTCATCCAGCCATAATCTTGTACATGGGTTGCATAAATAACAGATGGTATCTTTAAAAACGGATTTTCAGTCGGTCCAGGTGCTGAACCGCCTTTTTGGACTAAAACAATCTGGATAGCTTCCAATCGTTTAGATAGTCCTTGAGTCCCTGCAGATTGACCATTTTTGGCCCAATCCAACCAGCCATAGGTTTCTGCATGAACACGATAGTAGATATCAAAATGCTTTGCCATTTCACCAGTAAGTTTTATTTCGACGGCTTCAAGGCGCTTAGCTTTTCCTTCCGTACCTGACATGACTCCATCAGCAACAAAGTCCTGCCATCCATAATCTTGAACATGGGTTCTGTAAATAATTCCTCCTGGATAAGGAGCTTTATTCCTATCTAAGGAAATCGTGATTGATTCCAAACGTTTAGCCTGTCCACTAGTTCCAGATACTGCTCCATCAAAGACCGGCGATTGCCATCCATAATCCTGAACATGAGTGGCATATTTTACAGAAGGAAAGTTTTTCACAATAACGATTGCGTCTTCGCTGCTATTTCCTGCTACATCTGTAGCGATAACCGTTATTGCAGTTCCCGCGGGCTGTAAGGGAATATCTACTTTGAATGTACCGTCTAATTCCACCTTATCAGTTCTAATTACTAAATCATTTGACTTAACTGTGATGGTTGTCCCTGCCTCCGCCATTCCGGTTATTTGCCCATCTTCGTCGGTTACTAGATTAACTTCGGGTTTCGTCGGAGCTGTAACGTCCTTCACTGTTACAGTCATTTCGTCACTCGTATTTCCAGTTTCATCCGTAGCAGTAAGAGATATTTTTGTTCCTGCCAACTGTAATGGTATATCTACCGTAAACGATCCATCGGATTCAACCTGGGCAGTTCGAATCACTGATCCATCCACTTTCACTTCAATCGATGTTCTTGCTTCCGCTTTTCCCGTTATTTGTGTGGATTGATCAGTTACTTCATTGACCTCGGGTTTCGTTGGTGCGGTGACATCCTTCACCTTTACAGTGGATTCTTTACTAATATTTCCAGCTTTATCTGTAGCAATAAGAGTTAATGTAGTTCCAGCTGGCTGTAATGGAATTTCAATTGTAAATGTACCGTCAGACTTTACGATGCCCGTTCCAATTACTGAATCATTTACCTTTACTTCGACTGTTGTTCCGGTTTCCGCCTTTCCTGATACTTGTGTGGATTGATCCGTTATTTCATTAACTTCGGGTTTCGTCGGAGCTGTAACATCCTTCACCCTCACTGTGGATTCCTCACTTGTATTTCTAGCTTCATCTGTAGCGGTAATAGATATTTTAGTTCCTGCCAATTGTAATGGAACATCTGCTGTAAAGGTACCATCGGATTCAACTGGGGCTGTTCCAATCACAGATCCATCCACTTTCACTTCAATCGTTGTTCCCACTTCTGCTTTTCCCGTTACTTGTCTGGATTGATCCGTTACTTCATTAACTTCCGGTGGAGCAGGTGCCGTATCATCTGTAACGGTAATGTCTAAAGATTCACTTTCCACTCCATTTTCACTAATCGCGTGAACTTTAAGGACTGTTCCTGCTGATAATGTTGGAATTTGAATAGTAAAATCACCAGACTCATTTGCTGTTCCTGTCCATTCAGAACTTTCAGTTTTGGCTATAATAGTAGAATTTTGCTGGGCATTGCCTTTAATGCTAGTACTTTGATCGGTTACCTCATCGACAGTAAAAAATTTATATTTCTCTGTATATACTTTCGACTGATTTCCGAATTTATCCACTGCAATAAATTTAAGAGTTGTATCTTTATTGATTTTGATCGGCTCACTATATTTATTACTTGAGATGGAAGGATCTTCTCCATTCAAAGTATAGTAAATGCTGCCAGCCTCAGACATAGTTAACTCAACTAATTTTGGACCGCCATAGTATCCTCCCGGTATTTTGGCATTTGCCGCAGGAGCCACCGTATCAATAATATTTAATGGGAACTGCTTTTTTATTGTATTGCCAAACACATCGATAAAGGAAACTGTAAGATGGTCTTTGCTTCCAACATTCAAATCATGTAAATAAAATGTTCCGTTCCATCTTAAATCTACTTTATTATCTTCAATATACATATCAGCAATCGGCAGTGTTGCACCTTCCATATATTTAATAATTCCATTTTCGGCAACAATTGGTGATGTATAAAACTCAATCGGAAATTCTTCCACCGGACGGTTAGACACAGACATCGTACTGATATTATTCATACCACTGCGGATATTGACTGTTCCGTTATAAAGGGTTGATGACCAACCATAACGAACATTATTGGCATGGATGGTACCTTTGACATTAAATGTTCCATAACTCACTAGAGCACCAAGCACATAAATATTTCCATTTACAGTTACATCGCCATTTATCGTTAATACAGCCCCAGGGCCAATGTAAACATCGCCATTAATCGATTCGGATGTCCATGTTTCATTTTTGGTGACCACTCTTTGGTTCAATGGTTTAATACTTACACCATCTGTAACAGCAAATTCCCCGCTTGATAAATCCACCCTTTCACCCAAACTCGATAAATACTTATTATATAACGCTAAATCATTTCCAGCGTTATCCTTTATTGAGATACTGTAAATCCTCCATAACCCATTTTCAATCTGATCGGTAATTTCTATTTTCGTTTCATATTTTCCGGTTTCCGGGTTATATTTTAATGAGAAGCCTTGCAGTTTTTCTGTAATCGGGGTTTGATAACTCAAATAGACAGACTTGATTCCTGTTTCCTTGTCCTCTGCTGTGATACTTATTTTAACTGTATCACCGACACTTGCTTCTTTCGGTTCTACCTCTATATTGTTTAATGCTGGCTTCGTTACATCCGCTCCTGTTGTACCCGTTACGTGAAAATCACCACTTGATAAATCGGCTCTTTCGCCAAAACTTGATAAATCTTTATTATATAACGCTAAATCATTTCCAGCGTTATCTTTTATTGAGATACTATAAATTTTCCAAAACCCATTTTCTATCTGATTCGTAACCTCTATTTTCGTTTCATATTTACCAGTATCCGGATTATATTTTAGTGTGTACCCTTGCAGCTTTTCTGTAATCGGGGTTTGGTAACTCATATAGACAGATTTGATTCCCGTTTCCTTGTCCTCTGCTGTAATACTTATTTTAACTGTATCACCAACACTAGCTTCTCTCGTTTCCACCTCTATGCTGTTTAATGCTGGCTTCGTTACATCCGCTTCTGTTGTACCCGTTACGTGAAAATCACCGCTTGATAAATCCGCCTTATCGCCAAAACTTGATAAATCCTTATTATATAATGCTAAATCATTCTCAGCATTATCCTTTATTGAAATACTGTAAATTTTCCACGTCCCATTTTCAATCTGATTTGTAATGTCTATTTTCGTTTCATATTTACCAGTATCCGTGTTATATTTTAATGTGTACCCTTGCAGCTTTTCTGTAATCGGGGTTTGGTAACTCATATAAACAGACTTGATTCCCGATTCGGCATCTTCCGCATCTATACTAATTTTAACAGTATCTCCTATTCCAACTTCTTGAGATTCTATTGTAATACCCTTTAATATTGGTTTTGTAGTATCTGCAGCGGCAAGTACTTTCCCGATTTGAAAGATTCCGCTTTGAAAAATCAGTAAAACAGATAGAGTAAGTACTATTACTTTAAATATTACCCTTTTAAAATTTTCAGAAAACATTTCTTTCTCTTTCCCTTCGCATAGCCTATTAAACTCTTTATTAAATTACTTAAGAACCACTTTTATTTTGCAACACATAGGTAATTAGAATATTTGTTTGGTTCTTAAATTAAATCCCCCATTATTGATTTCTAAAAATAGACTATATTTATTATAACTTAATTTCTATATTAAACTGTTTAAATTAATCACTTCGAGTATTTTCCAATTATCCGTGGTCTTTTAACTAAATTTAAACTGTTTTCACAATTTGCCCTATTAATGAATGAAGGACTGCCCCCAAAAGTACTTTTTACATTACTTTTGAGAGCAGCCCTTTATTTTATTTATATACTGGATATTCCAGGAATACAGTAAATGGTTGAATTTTATAAACGTCATACATAACTTGAACTTGTTTAGATGCCCATCCAATGTCCGTTGCATATTGATGCCCAGCTCTGTTATAAGTAGCCATTACTTGTGGGTTCCAACGCATTTCATATAACGTGTTTTGAACTACACTATAAGTGTTATTGCCACCCAAATAACCATTGTCAATAAAGGATGCACCACCCACTATTGCATCGTATGGAGTAAACCAACCTTTTTCATAAGCTGTTTTTGCCCCACATTCAACCGGGCAGTTATCAAGCGCTCCTACACCATACATGTTATAAACTGTTCTACCATTATATTCTACTCCTTTTGCAAGAGTCGAAGTACCATTTCCCGTTTCTAACAAAGTATGTGCCATTAAATATACTTCATTTATCCCATATTTATTTCCTGCATCAATGAAGGCTTGACCTTGACCTGCTAATATTCCTTTTCCAACAAGATATTGATTTAAAGTCTCTTTTGAAACTCCACTAGGTTTTGTTAGGTCCATGAATTGAAATCTTTGTTTCTCATCATTTATAAAATTAGTTGGATTCAAATAATAAAGGACATCTGAAGACATTGCATTACGCCAAGCACCCACACTAACTCTATCCCAGTCACCAGCTTCTTCTAAAACAATGAATAAAGTATTCTTCATTACAGTAGCGTAAATATGACTGCCTGAACTCTTTTCTGCTCTAATATTAAGATAATCAACAGTAGCTTGACCGATTCTCAAATTAGCTGACGCAAGAGCACTATGCACGTATAAAACCTGTCCATTGTATTCAATTTTATACCATCTTGTACTACCTGAGAACGAATCACCGGTAACATTAGCATCTAATACTTTGTATAATGCTCCTTTTCCAACGTTAATAGCTATATTATCATTATTCAAAGTTGGAGAAGTCCTAAGGTTTACACTGCTTCCCGTTATCGAACCACCATTAAATACGTTAAGGTATTGACTGCTGACATATGCAGGAGCATTTGCGTATTTATCAGTCTGTGGCGTAACATTCATTTGCATATTTAACGCATCATTTAGAGTGATATTATAGTAGTTAGTCAAATCTGACTGAATAAATGGTTTATTCGTTGAGCCTGGTGCTGCCCCACCTTTTTCAACTAACATAATCTGAATAGCTTCCAACCGTTTTGAAAGTCCTTGTGTACCTGCAGATTCCCCGTTTTTAGCCCAATCCAGCCAACCATAATCTTGTGCATGAACACGGTAATAAATATCGTAATGTTGCGCCATTTCACCGGTTAGGTTAATTTGAATCGCTTCTAAACGTTTACCTTCTCCAGATGTTCCAGAAATTGCACCGTTTGATACATTATTTAACCAGCCATACCCTTGAACGTGGGTCTTGTAAGTAATACCCCCGGCATAAGGAATCTTATCCAATGAAATCTTGATGGCTTCCAAGCGTTTTGCTTGTCCTTGTGTTCCTGACATTTTTCCATCAGATACACCCGATAACCAACCATAATCTTGAACATGGGTAGTATAAACAACAGATGGATCCATAATAATTGGTCTATTTGTTGAACCTGGGGCAGCTCCACCTTTTTCCACCAAAACAATCTCTATGGCTTCCAAGCGCTTCGACAGTCCCTGTGTACCTGCAGATTCCCCGTTTTTAGCCCAATCCAACCAACCATAATCTTGTGCGTGAACACGGTAATAAACATCGTAATGTTGTGCCATTTCACCTGTTAGATTGATTTGAATCGCTTCTAAACGTTTACTTTCTCCAGATGTTCCAGATATTGCCCCATCTGATACATTGTTTAACCAGCCATAATCTTGAACGTGAGTCTTGTAAGAAATACCTCCAGAATATGGAGTATTTCCTAAGGAAATCTTGATGGCTTCCATTCGTTTCGCCTGGCCTTGTGTCCCTGACATTTGTCCATCGGACACACCTGTTAACCACCCGTAATCTTGAACATGGGTTGAATAAACAACAGAAGGATTTTCTATGGGAGTACTTTCTGAAGCAGTTTGTACTGTATTGGGATTATTCTCACTTTCTATTGAATTAACATTAGAAGAGTTTACTACCCCAGATGAATCTACATCAGAATTTAAAGAATCATATTCTTCTTTAGTAATTACTAGTTTTTGGTTATTTTTGTCAGTTGAATAGTAAATTAAGCCTTTCTTTTGAATCACAGTGCCGTTTTCATCTACTAAGTCTACTTCCTCAATTGAAGTTCCATTTTTATTTTCAGCTACAACTGTAATTTGCTCTTTTAAATCTACAGGCTTTACTTCATCAACTTTAAAAGAATCAGACAAAGCTAATCTATATTGAATACTTTCATTTTCAGATATGGCTAATTCATTTAATTCATTATTAACATTTACCGTAATATCCTTTACTTCAGTTGATGAATCATTTTGAATTTCAATTTTACCATTTACAGCTGTTTTGGATTCATCCGCCCATCCAGTCAATATCAACTTTACATTTTCACGTATGACTACCTCTTGTTCTCCACCATTATAATGAATGAAATAATAGATAGATCCTTCTACAAAATTTCCAGTATCGGAGCTTTCTATTGCATAAGCAATATTTCCTACAGTAGGAAATGCAGAACCCATTAATAGCGTTCCGATAAGAACTATACTTCTTCGCATTTATCATTCTCCCTGTAGTTTTTTTACATAAAAACACGAATAAGAACTAAATTCGACAATCTTCATGTATTAACTCTATTAGTCTAACATAAAAATCAGGTTAAAGACTATATCAATATTACTATTTTCGACAATAAAAATATACCAAAAAACCCCCAAAAGTACTTGGGGGTTTTCATGAATTAATATGTTTTAAAGTAATCATCAATTGCATCAGCAATTGCTTTTCCCAGTATATTTTGATATGACTCCGTGAATAATTTCTGGCGTTCGCTAGAATTATTTATAAAGCCAATCTCTATTAAAGTGGCAGGCATAGCCGATTCCCGTACGACTGAAAAATCTGCCCCATCAGTTCCACGGTTAGTGGCTCCTGTATATGCAATCATTTTTTCTTGAATTAAATTTGCAAGTTTCATACTCTTTGCAATTCTGTCTGGATTAGTAGCCATACCAGCATTGATTTTTGAAGGATTTGTTGGATCACTTTCATAGAAGTAAGACTCAATACCACTAACTGAAGTTGTTGATGTTCCCGTAGAGTTAGTGTGGATACTAACGAAGATATCTGCATGTAAATTATTTGCCATTTGAGAACGATCCAGCAATGGTATAGATGTATTGTCATTTCTGGACATATAAACTGTATAGCCGCGATTTACTAATAATGCTTGTGCTTTTTTCGCAACAGCTAAATTTAAGTCCGCTTCTCGATACCCGCCTGCAGTTGCACCAGGGTCAGATCCACCATGTCCAGGATCTAAAAATACTGTCCATGATTGTTTAAATGCCTCGTTTACACTTACTGGTTCACCTTGGCCTTTAGGGACTAACTTGATTTGGATAGCTTCTAATCGTTTTGAACGCCCTTCGGTACCAGCTTTCATCCCATTTTTCGCCCAACCTAACCAACCATAATCTTGTGCGTGAACTCGATAATAAATATCATAGTAATTTGCTATTTCACCAGTTAAATTAATTTTAATGGCTTCCAATCGCTTGCTTTGTCCAGTGGTACCTGAAACTTCACCATTGGAAACATCTTTCATCCAGCCATAATCTTGAACATGAGTTGAATATATAATATCTCCATTATAAGGAGTATTGGGTAGAGTAATTTTAATTGCCTCCATACGTTTACCCTGCCCTTGGGTTCCACTCGTTGCTCCGTCTTCTACATACCCCAACCAACCATATGATTCAACATGAGTTGAATAAGCAACAGATAGTTTTTTTACAAATGGTTGATCTGTTGAGCCAGGAGCTGCTCCACCTTTTGGCACCAAAACAACCTCAATTGCTTCCAAGCGTTTTGAAAATCCCTCTGTACCAGCGGATTCTCCATTCTTTGCCCAACCTAACCAGCCAAAATCTTGTGCATGAACTCGATAGTATATATCATAATTTTCAGCTTGGGTACCAGTTAAATCGATCTTAATAGCTTCCAAGCGTTTTCCTTGTCCTGTAGTTCCACTCTCTTTTCCATTGGAAACATAAGGAAGCCACCCATAATCTTGAACATGTGTGGAGTATTTCACACCTAAGTCTTCTACATTATCGACTGAAATTTTAATACTTTCCAGTCGTTTTGCTTGCCCTTCTGTACCGGACAATTCTCCATCTGAAACAGGGTTTTGCCATCCAATGTCTTGTACATGAGTGGCATATTGAATAGAAGGTGTCCCAATTGTTGATTCTGCATTGGTTGAATTTAAAGCTTCTTCAGAAGTTCCTTCACTAACTACAGTACTGTCCTTCGAAGATGGGGTCTCACTAACTACAAAACTGTCCTCCGAAGATGGAGTCTCATTTACACTTTGAGTACTGGTAGCATTAGGTTCATTTGTCACTTCCTCAACGTTAAATGTATCAGACACTTCTAATCTATAAAATATACTTTCTTTTTCCGGGACTGAAATTTCCTTTAGGTCATTGGTAACATCAATCGTGATATCTTCTGTTTGATTTATGGAATCAGTATGAATATTAATCTTACCCTTAACAGAAGATTTTGCTTCATCTGTCCAACCATTTAACGTCAATGATACATTGTCATTTAGTACTGTTTCTTGATTTTCACCATTATAATGGATGATAAAATAACTTGAAATTTCAGGTGAAGTTCCTAAAGTTGTAGTATCTAATCCATTTGCATTACTTCCTTTTGGAAGAGATCCAAAAAAGATTAATAGTACAGAAAAAAATAATAAAACCTTTCTATTCATCCTCCTACTCCCATTCTACAAATTTTTACAAACAATATTGTTATTCTATCATAAAGTAAGTAGAAATAATTGCGAGTATATTACTATTTTTACAAAAAAACACTATGAGTAATAAACTTTTCTCATAGTGCATACTGAATATTTATTTTGGCTTATTTGGCATTACGATTGAAATTTGGCGATTTGACTTGCCATGAACCTTAATAAATCTTCCCGTAATTCTTCTTTCTGAAGAGCAAATTCAATCGTTGTCTCAATAAAACCTAATTTTTCCCCTACATCATACCTGTTGCCTTCAAATTCATAAGCAAATACCCGCTGAATATGATTTAGATTTTGTATAGCATCCGTAAGTTGGATTTCCCCTCCTGCACCAATTTCCTGCTTATCTAAAAACATGAAGATTTCAGGTGTAAAAATATATCTGCCGATAATGGCTAAATTTGATGGCGCTGTACCTAAGTGCGGTTTTTCGACAAAGTTTCGTACTTGATAAGAGTGGCCATGCTGTTCAATTGGATCGATAATACCATATCGATTTGTTTCCTCTTCAGGGACTTGCTGTACACCAATGACAGAAGAACGAGTTCTGTTAAATTCGTTCATTAGTTGTTTGAGGCAGGGAGTCTCTGCTTGAACGATGTCATCCCCAAGTAAAACCGCAAATGGTTCATCACCGATAAAATTCCGCGCACACCAAACAGCATGTCCCAATCCTTTAGGCTCTTTTTGTCTAATGTAATGGATGTCAGCCATTCTTGATGGTTCTTGAACCTTCTCCAACAAGTCAAATTTTTCTTTACTAAGGAGAGTTTGTTCAAGCTCATATGCGTAATCGAAATGATCTTCAATTGCCCTTTTTCCTTTACCAGTCACGATTATAATATCTTCAATTCCAGATTCTATCGCTTCTTCAATTATGTATTGAATCGTCGGTTTATCCACAATTGGCAGCATCTCTTTGGGCATGGCTTTTGTGGCAGGGAGAAAACGTGTTCCAAGACCAGCGGCAGGAATAATTGCCTTTTTCACATTTTTCATTATCATTCTTCCTTTCATCACCTTTAATTCAACAAACAGAAATTTCCCAGCTCATCGCTTTTATTACTAAAATTATTCCATAATAGTTGGGAATTAACAAGATGGAACGAAAATGGAAAAGGCATTCTTTACATATAAAAAGACACCGAGCAAAACCCGATGTCTCTCAATCTATTATTTATGGACCCAAACAGCCCCAGCGGAGTTGTCTTTTGCTTCACCGATGACTTGAACTTTAATAGGATACTGAGCAGGAACTTTAACTCCAGCATCAGGGATTACATTGTTAATGTAAGCCTTAGTGGAATCGAATTCCGTTACACCTGGAAGGCCTTTGTAATCGTAGATTCCGCGGGTTGGTGAGCTCACAGACCATGCAGGTGCCTGATCTAATGAGAACGCAGCATCCGCTACTTGGTAGCGAGTAGTTTGAGCGATGGAATCTTTACCCTTCAAGTTAAAGATAAGCGCTTCTGGATGAGAATCGACTACGCTTAGGAAGCCTTCACCAGGGTGGACACCGCCCCAGTTATCAGTAAACGTATCGTCACCATACCAAACTACTAAACCAGTATTATATTTTGCGTCACGAGAGTATTGCAGTGCCTTATCAGAGCCGGCGTAGTTTCTCCACTCTAGGTAATAGTAGTGAGGCTTTTTAATCCAGCCGTCCGATACTTCGAAACCGTCTAATGTTACTTGTGGTGTACCCTCTGCATCGTCGGAGAATTTCACTTGTCCATCAACTGTTAATTGAAGGTTATCAATTGCAAAACCGTCTGGAGCAAGACCGCCGTCTGTTACATAATTAAATACTAGTTTTACTTTTTTGCCAGCAAATTGGCTTAGATCTAGAGATTTATCTTCCCATTTGCCTTGAGAAGTTTCAAAACCACCTGAAGTGTTTTGATCACCAATTGTATCAAGTCTTACGCTCTTGCCATCTTCTGTTACTGCGTTAACATATAGGTAGTCATAATCAGCTTCAACTTTATAATACTGTTTGTAAGAGAAATCTGCAGCTGTCGCAGTTGTTAAATCAAATACAGGAGTTTCAAGTACCGTATTAAGGTCATCGCCTTTAGTGCTGTAATAGTATTTTGCGCCAAATTCAGGCTGGATTCCAGGAACCTTTTTAGCAGGAAGATTAACCTTCACAATTCCAGGATTCTTCGATTTCGTTACACTCTGGTCAATGACTGCAGCCAGACCATTTTGATCGATATCTTCATAGTTTACCTCTGTAATATTCGCCCAGTTTCCGCCGATTGTTTTTTGATAGAATTCTTTCACCTGCGGCGAGAAACTTGGCGGCTGTGTTCCGGCAATATGGCCGCTCCAGCTGCCGCCGCTCATGATCGACCATTGTGCAACTGTATCGCCATTACCGGTATATTGTGTATCATACTCATCTGGAGCCCCTAAGTCATGGCCATATTCGTGTGCGAATACGCCCACTGCTCCGTCTTCAGGCTCAACAGTGTAGTCATAAGCTGCCATTTTACCGCCCCAGTAATCTACAGAAGCTGTAGTATTAGCGACAGGATAAACACCATTTAATGTCCAGCGGTGTGACCAAATTGCATCATCTCCAACTACTCCGCCGCCAGCCTCCTGGCCGACACCTGCATGAAGAACCATTAAGTGGTCAACTAAACCGTCTGGCTCGTTTCGATCGCCGTCACCATCTAGATCATATTGGTCGAATTTATCATAATCTGCTAAATTAATTCCAGATGCCACAGCTGCATTTAGTGCATCCTTAATAAGTCCGCGTGCTCCTTTTGTGCCAGGTTTATTATCATGGCCGCCTGCTGGACTGTCACCGCCATACTCAGCAGCGTTTCCTGGTACTGTCAACCAATCGGACACCGTACCGTCGACGGTGTAACTACCGCCTGATTGCTCTTCATAATATTGTTTAAATGTTTTAATCTTGTCTCCGTTGAAGAGAGTGAAATCTTCATCGCCAAACAACATTTTTTCATAATGTTCTTTGTTGAAGTCATCTGCGTACATATATCCGTCTTCTTGTTCTACATTATTGTGCTTTAAGTCAGCATACTCTACTAAAAGCACAAGAACCTTATCTTCACGAACATCCCCGTTATATGCTGCCTGCTTGGCAGAGTCTACTTTAACTGCGCCAGTCGGCTTACCTTTTTTGAAGTTTTCGTGACCTTTGTTAAGCTGTTTAGCTAGATTGTCCTTTTGCTTTGTTAAAAAGTCTTTTGCTTTTTTATCCATATCCTGCTGTTCTTTTGTAACTGCTTTGTCTGACTTGCTAGGCTTTTCTCCCTGCTTTTGCTTGATATAGGCTTTCACAGCCTTCGTTACTTCCTGAGAAGAAGCGTTCTTTGAAATCAGCCCCCGCTCCTGCAATGCTTTGGCCAGCCTGTCCTGATCAATGATGTTCAAATCAACAGGAGCCGATTCAACTTCAGCAGCATACGCTGGTTTTGCTGAAAATGGTGCTGCTTTTGTCCCAGCGAACGGCACTGTAAATAATGCCGATGCGGCTAATGTGGTTGCCGCGATGCTGGAAAATACCTTTAGACCGTAGTTCTTCTTCACTATGTATCCCCCCTAATAATAGACTCCTTTTTTATATTTTCAGAAGAGTCTGATTTGAATTCTATCACCCTGTAAGAATATTGTAAATAATGTCAATATAATAATAATTCAAAAGTACTAGAAAAAAACTCCATAATAATTCGTTGATATCAAGATTTTCGTGTCATATCTATATTTGTTAAATTATTTTATTAAAACGATTTAGGGAATAAATGGATTTAACTGCTACTTTTGTAGTAGTATAATAGTAATCTATTATTAATCGGGGTGCGTTCATGCTGACTCCTGCCCAACAAAAAGTCAAACAAGAGCTAGAGGAACTAAAGGCAAATGCTTCTTACAGGGAGCATCCGATGAGTGAAAATCCCATTCCGGCCAAAACAAACTCACATAAAAACTGGATATTTGCAGCCTTCGGAATTATTCTACTAATATTTTCCTCTATGTTAACTATCAATCTGGCAGGCCCAAAAAATGAGAATGTTGTCACCTATTTAAAAAAAGAGCAAAGGTACCAGAGGGAAAGTTCAACATTATTGGAGGATTGCCTAGAAAATAGAGCACCCAATCTTCAATGGGCTAAAGTGAAGCAGAACGAGCTGATCACAATGCTAAAGAATTTGCCGGTTCCTTCAGGCTTTCGTGAATATAACCAGGAACTGCTTAGTGTTTTTGAGCAGCGCCTTTTCATTATCACGTACCTTGCTGAAACGAAAACGATTGACCCTTTTCTGCTTCAAAAATCTTTAATCGAGCTTGATGTAAAACAGGAATTGGCTAAGGATAATTTACTGAAGGCCTTTGACAGCCAAAAAATAATATATCGTGTACAGGAAAATAGGGAGATTGAATATTGGGTAAGTGGCAAATCTTATCTTTATGAGGAATGACTCGTTTCATCTTATAATAACGGTCGATAAGAAAAGGTCACAGAGGGATTCTGTGACCTTTTTTCTATTATTCTGCTATTTGCCCCGCCTCAGTCTGTTCTAGCGGTGTGTGAATGCGTTTTTGCGCCGATTTTTCCTTTAGGAATAAAATCATGTGTACCACCAACAGTCCCCCTGCAAAAAGTTCGACAGCATAGTCGACGTAATACCATGACAGGGTTGCGGTGATGTCGTAGAGGGAGTGAACCAGCACGGTCAGCCATAGGTTTCGTGTCCATAAAAGAATGATTCCAAATAGAAAGCCCATGTTAGCGAAGGTAACTATGGACCCTATTTTTATTGTCCATGCCTGTTCGGTATCGAGTGTGTGGTCGATGCCGAAAAAAATCGAGGTCCAAAACAGGGCAGCCATTAGGAAGACATCTCTCGACCCACTCTCCCACCGTTTTGGAAAAAGTTTTTTGAAGACGGCAAGAATAAGGATTATATAGGCTAACCGCCATACCTCCTCCAAACCGGCAAGGGCGTCTGTATAAAGATCCGCGCCAATTGTATCGATTTTATCCATATAAGACCAAAATTTTGACTCTGCTGTTGCGGCGGTTCCCTTCTCTTCTTCTTGGTAGGTTTGCGTTTCGGTATAAGTTTGCACATATTGGTCATAATCAGAGTTAAATTCATCGAAAGTCATACTTGAATAGATGTTAATTACGGTGCTGCCTAGAAAGAAAATCAAAAATGCACCCGTAAATTGAAGGAGCTTCTGCCGTTTCGTTTTACAAGGGCCATGCTCCTGCTGGGGAGTGAGCCTTCGGTGAAGCTTGATGCCGATAAAAAGCGAAGCGACCATCACCGCGTCATAAAGGGTTCCTGCGAGATAGCTAAAGCGGTTGAGATAGAGCAGAATTTCGGCTCCAAAGACCACAACCAGCATACCAACAAGCAGCTGGATTGAAATAGGTTTAGTTAAATTCGTTATCATCAACGTCATTCCCTACAGGTTAATTTTGGGGGGATTTTCAAGTTTACTTACTTAATAAATGTACTGCCAGGATCCCTAAGCCATTTAATAAAAGCAAGAATACGAAACTGGCAATAATCCACTTCCATGTTCTCGTCATGCGATTTCCCCTTTTTAATGGTTATTTGAATTTGAGTTTAATAGAAATAATTTAACATATTGTTATGTGATAAGCATCAAAATATTCTTACCATTATCCGTAAACCGTCCACACTCCTCTGTAATCCCCCATTTTGAGGCACGAGAACCGTCCCCATGCATCACTCGAAACTTGTCGATAATACTTTTGTTTTTTTAGACAAATATTTTATGAAAAATATGGCAGGGTCGGTAGAATAGTATTATATAAAGAACATTGTGTGTTTATTTATTGAACACTTTCTAATAATAGATTACTAGTAGGGGGTTACATAGATGATTAAAAAGTGGATTTACCTTTTTGCCGTGTTTGTCTTCATCCTTAGTTCGGCGGGCGCTTACCGTGCTGAAGCTGCCACCCAGATGGAGCTTTCATCAAGGATTGAAGGGGTGCTAGTGGTCGATGTTAGCAAGTCGATGTTGTCCAGTGATCCAAACGGTCTTTCTAATGAGGCGATGAAGATGTTTGTTGACATGTCCTCTATCAAGGGGGACAAGATTGGCGTGATTGCTTACGGAAATGATGTCGAAAGTAAAAAGGATCTAACGAGAATCCAAACTGAAGCAGATAAACAGGCCATCAAGGGGTTTATCGATTCGCTTGGAAAATACAATAACACCGATATATCCGTTGGAGTGGCTGAGGCCCTCAAATTTTTGGACACTGGCCATGAATCAGGCTATATTCCGCTCATTGTCGTGCTCGCCGACGGCAACAATGATTTGGACAAAACCAAGCCGAAAACCAATCAGCAGGCGGATGAGCAGCTGGCCCAATCGGTGGTGGATGCAAAAGCGAAGGGCTATCCGATTTATGTCATTGGCTTGAACGCCGATGGCAAGCTGAATAAACAGCTGTTGCAGAATATTGCCGCCGGTACGAACGGGAAATTTTTCGAAACAAATAATGCCGCTGACCTGCCTGGAATTCTTAGTGAAATCTTTGCTGACCATTTGATGTTAAAAATGGTCCCCGTTAAAGATGTAACAGCAACCGAGGAGTTTCAGGATGTTCCATTTACCGTTCCGAATGAAAATGTCTTGGAGGCCAATATTTCGCTGATTTCCAGTAAGCCTGTTGAGCTGAAGCTGGTTGACCCGTCAGGAAAAGAGGTCGCTATCCCTTCCGACAATATTTCGTTAACGAAGTCAAAGAATTATTCGATGTTGAAATTGCTTAATCCCGTTCAAGGAAATTGGACTCTAAAAGTGAAAGGATTCCCGCAGGACAAGGTGGATGTAAAGCTTGTCTTCAATAATGACCTACAGCTGAAACTTGCCCCGTTGGTAAAGAATATTAAAACGGGCGATACCGTGAAGATTGAGGCTTTCTTTGAGGATAACGGCAAGAAAATCGTCAATAAGGATCTTTACCCTACGCTTAAGGCAAGTCTTTTTGTAAAGGATTCAGCTTCAGGGAAAACAGAGGAAATCCCTCTAAAGGCTGGGGACAAAGGGTTTTTCGGCGAGTTTAAAGCAGGGGACTCTGCCAGTTATGAATTAACAGTGAAGGCGGAAGGAAACAGCTTTTTCCGTGAGACCAAGCCGCAAACAATTGAAGTTGCTACGACTGGCGGGAAAGACATTGAGCCTGTTGCTGGCGATGTTAGTCCTTCCCCTTCAAAAAATTCAATACCATGGCTATACATTGCGATTGCCGCAGCTGTTGTGTTTCTTCTGGCGGTACCAAGCTTCTCTTATGCCTCTAAAAAGAAGAAGGAAAACCGTGGCTTTAGCGGCCAAATTGTGGTCGAGATAATGGATGAAGAAACAGGAGTAAGCACAGAGCCAAAGGTAAAAAAATTAAAAGCGTTTAAAGGAGAATTTCACTTGCGCCAGCTGTTCTTGCTCGATCAGGAATTTTCCGAAACCGACCAAATAACCTTCGTGCCGATAACGGACAATACCTTGCTGCTCCTCAACAAATCCAGTTGTACGATTGACATGGGCGGCGAGTTGATTGATGCCGAAACCGGCCACCGGCTTAGAAGGAATGACAAGCTTTGTATTCATTTGCCTGAATTGCATAAGGCTATTTATATTGAGAATGTGAGTTAAATAAGTAGACTCCTTGCCTCCGATTTCCGGGCAGGAGTTTTTTTATTGGTACGTTCAAATGCTTTTTCACTTCAACGCATTATAATATTTTCAATATTATGATAAAATAGCATCACCATATATTTTCCATGGAGTGATAAAAATTGCTATCGTTTATCTTAGTTGTGCTTGTCCTATTCCTTATTCCCGGCCCCGCCGTCCTGTTAACGGTCACACAGACCGCCAATGGCGGGCGAAAATCAGGGATCATCACAGGTGTTGGGATTGCCGTCGGGGACTTGATCCATACGGTTGCGGCGGTGCTTGGACTTTCAGCCATCTTGATGACCTCCGCTCTTGCCTTTGAAATCGTGAAATATTTAGGGGCTGCTTATTTGATTTACATCGGAATTAAATCGTTTTTAGAAAAAGCAAAAAGTCAAACCGAAGCTGCCGCGGCGGCGAAACCTGGCTCAGCAGTCACCTCCTTTCGCCAGGCACTGCTCATTGAACTGTTGAATCCGAAAACAGCGCTGTTCTTTTTGGCCTTTCTGCCGCAATTTGTTCATCACAACGGAACGCCGGTTGTTTTACAATTGCTAACTCTCGGACTCACCTTCGTATTAATGAGCATCCTGTATACAACGCTTTTGGCATTTTTGACAAGCTCCATCGGGAAGCGGCTCTTTTCCAATCGGAACAGCCGATTCGCCCGCTGGCAGGGCAAAGTGGTTGGGACCATCTATATCGGCCTGGGATTGCAGCTGGTTTTGCAGAGCCAAAAATAATAAGGGGACAATTGTCCCCTTATCTTATCAAGATTTAGTGATTGGCGACTCCCAGATACCGAAAGCCAAGTTCCTCGATTTTTGTTTTATTGAGCATGTTTCTACCATCAAAGATGATAGGTTGTTTCATCAATTGCTTAAGGGCCGCCCAGTCTAAGGTTTTGTAGTCGTCCCAGTCGGTGCAAAGAATGACTGCATCAGCGCCTTTCACTGTTTCTTCCACCGTCGAAAACTGCATGAAGCCCACTGATTTTACGACGGGATCATGGACTTGAACCGCGGCCTGTTCCCCGCGCAGTTTTTCAATCAAAATCAAACTTGGCGATTCCCGTGTGTCGTCCGTATTGGCTTTAAAGGCTAATCCCAGCACGGCAATTGTTTTATTTTCCAAGTTCCCGCCCAACACCTGCCTGATTTTTTTCATAAAATAAAGCTGTTGTTCGTCGTTTACTTGAACCACCTTTTCCAATATCGAAAGCGGTCTTCCCGTTTCTTTGGACGTTTGGATTAAGGCATTGACATCCTTGGGGAAGCAGGAGCCGCCGAAGCCCATTCCAGCACGGAGGAAATGCGGGCCAATCCGGTGGTCGAGGCCAATCCCCGTGGAAATATCATTGACGTTAATCCCTAGCGCATCACAAACCCGGGCTAACTCATTAATAAAGGAAATTTTCATAGCGAGGAAGGAATTGGCGGCGTACTTGATCATTTCGGAGGCTTGCGGGTTGGTTTCAATGATTGGGCATTGAAAATCCTTGTATAGTTCCCGCATGACTGCTCTGGCTCTGTCACTTGAAGCACCTATGACGATCCGGTCGGGATTGAGTGCATCGTAAAGGGCGGAACCCTCACGTAGGAATTCTGGATTGGATACTACGTCAAAAGGGATGGGGGATGGCTGGTTCTCCTTAATCCAATTGGTGACTTTTTCAGCTGTGCCCACAGGTACCGTACTTTTGGTCACAATCACCTTGTAATGGTTCATATAGCGGCCGATTGTGCCTGCAACATTTTTTACAAAAGTGAGGTCGGCTTTTCCCTGTGGCCCCAAGGGTGTGCCGACGCAAATAAAGATGACATCGTTTTCTTTTACGGCCTTCTCGGTGTCAGTTGTAAAGCGGATGTTTTGAGCGCTGACATGCTTGGTCAATAAATCCTCAAGGCCAGGCTCGTAGAAATACAGTTTACCCGCTTGAAGTGCGTTTATTTTTCGTTCATCGAGATCCAGGCCGGTAACTTGATGCCCAATTTTGCAAAAAATAAGTCCGGTCGTCGTCCCGACATAGCCTGTTCCGACGATTAATATTTTCAAAACAGATGTAGTCCTCCTTTTCTCGAAAGGACTGAATAAGGCTCCCCAGGAGAATTCTTCAGATGTTCCCATTTATGGCTTTCAGCAGAGCCTTGTCCTCCCCTCAATTAAGATAGTATTAATCTATTCAGAAAATGATTTTAAGGAAGGTTGTTCTGCCTAGAGAAGAGGAAATGGGCAGTTGGTCTCGGACGGTTCTCATGTTTCAAACTGTCCCCAGTCCATTAGATCCACCCTTTTTGCCGGGCGATTGCCGACGCTTCAGTGCGGTTTTTGGCGCCGAGTTTGTGGATGATTTCGGAGATGTAGTTGCGGACGGTGCCGGATGAAAGATAGAGTGCGGATGTTATTTCTTTCGTTGTTTTGCCTAACGCTGCCAATCTTAGAATCTCTTGTTCCCGCTGGGTTAATGGGTTTTCCTCGCGAATGACATCGACCGCCAAATCGGGGCTGAACACCCGCTTTCCTGCCATGACCTTGCGAATTGCTCCGGCCAGGTCGTCAATTTCCCCATCCTTAAGCAAGTAGCCATGAACACCGATTTTTACCGCGCGTTCGAAATAACCAGGACGGGCAAAGGTGGTCAGAATGATGACCTTGCTCGGTGCTTCGAGCCCTGCCAGTTGTTCCGCTACCTCCAGTCCATTCAGTACAGGCATTTCAATATCCATTAAACAAACATCCGGCTTAAGCTTCAAGATGGAAGCGAGCGCCTCCTCCCCGTTCATTGCCTGGCCGATTACCTTCATGTCCTGCTCCAAATCTAACAAAGAGCCGAGTGCACCTAAAAGCATCCGCTGGTCCTCTGCTATAAATAATGTAATCATACTGCTGCTGCCTCCTTTTTTATAATCGGTACGTTGATTTCCAACACTGCCCCGTTTTGGTTACGCAACAACACCGAACCATCAATAAGTGCAAGCCTTTCTTCCATTCCCTTCAGCCCATTTCCGAAGGCGACCGTGGAGAGCGGAACCCCCATCCCGTCGTCGCGGACCATAGCCTTCAGCTTTTCTGCAGATAGATTAATAGATATCGAGCAATGTGTTGCCCGGCTGTGCTTGACCACGTTTGTTGCCGCCTCCTTTAGGCACATACTGATAATATTCTGCGTAAAAGGAGGAATGTTTGAAAAATCAATATCGCCATCGTATTGATAGGTAATGTCTGCTGCCCGTAAAATCTGCTGAACCTCGAGCAGCTCCTCGGTGATCGCAATGGCTCTCATATCCGTCACCAGCTCGCGCACTTGCTTTAACGCTGCCCGTGAGGTGACCTCCATTTCTTTGGCTTCACTACGTGCCCGCTCAGAATCAACCGGAATCAAACGCTGGACAAGCTGGCTCTTAAGCGTGAGAAGCGACAATGTATGCCCGAGAGTGTCGTGCAGGTCACGAGCAATCCTGACCCGCTCCTCCCGCTTCACCAGTTCCTCGATTCGTTGATTTGCCCGTTCAAGTTCCTGCTCTAGCTCCATCCGTCTGTTCATCGAACGGATGCCAAACGGTGAAATCAACATGATAATGAGAAAAGGAACGAAATATAACAGCTCTTTTGGTGTGAAAAACTGTTCAGTCCTAACCACATGGTAAATAAACGGGACAATTTCAACAAAAGCTAAACTGAACAGCCCGCGCTTAAACACCTTTTTATCACGATACCAGCCGATAAAATTCGCCGGAAAGAATCCCAAAAAAATGTGATTAAGACTATAAAAGACACTCAGGATAAACACAATGATAAGCTGGACCGCCAGCCAGTATGAGAATGCTTTTTTTTCCATCAAAAAATAAAGCTGACGGTACGTCAGCAAAAACAACAGCACCATCCCATAGCCAGCCAGCTGCTTTACTCCTGATTCCTTTGTCAAATAATAGATAGGAAACCCAAAATAAACGAGAAAGATATAGGGAAAAAGGCCGTATTTTCTTGGAAATATGCTGAATGATAGTTTCATTAAATCACACCGCTTCTTGTTTTCTTCTAATATACTTCGATAGTAGCATGAACAGGACCAAATAGGCGATAAGAATCAGTATATTTTTCCAATCCGGCATCCCTCCGCGGACAATCTCCCAGGCCCCGCTGCCGAAATTATAGGACGGAAGCCATTTTCCAATAGTCTGCATGATTTTTGGCATCACATCAAGCGGCATCCACAAGCCCCCGGAAACCGCGAGTACCATGTACAGCACATTGCTGATGCCAGCCGCGGTCTCTACTTTCTTCATCAAGCCAATCAATGTGCCAATCGCTAGGAATGGCAGGGAGGCTAGCAGAATCCACAACCCACTCATAATCCATTCGAATGCTTTTAACGAAACCCCGTTAATGAGCGCTCCTGCGATAAAAATAATCGTGATAGACAAGGCATGAATCACGCTCTGCCCGACCATTTGCGCCGCAAAATAAACCGTGTCAGACAGCGGTGTCGTACGGATAAACGTTGACCAGCCCTGAGAGCGCTCCTGCACCATGCGGATCCCGAGGGTCATCATTGACGAACCCATCACGCTGAACACCGTCATTGACATTAAATAATGCGCCTGCCACTCGGCTTTATTCGGAACATCGGCATTCACTAAATTAGTGAAAACATAATAAAAAATAATCGGCATCAGCAGAGACCAAAACACAAAATAGCGATTCCTCAGCACCCTGATGATTTCTGTTTTACATTGCATTTTAAAAGTTTTCATTTAGATGGCATCCTTTGTTTCGCTGGTCAGCTGCTCAAACGCTTCCTCCAGCTTTCCTCGTTCAATTTGGATGTCACGTGCCCCAATTTTTTCTTGAAAAAGCAGCTCGAGAATTCGGTCCGTGTTTTCCGTATGAATGTAGACCCGGTTATTTTTTCGAAAAATATCATGGATTTCGATGTTAAGATATAGTTTTTCAAGTGATATTTCCGGGTCGACGATAAAGGAAACGGACTGCTTGGAAATGCTTGCTTTAATTTGTGCAGGCGTTCCATCGGCGGCAATCGCTCCGTCTTTAAACAATAAAATCCTGTCGGCCGCGTCATCCGCTTCCTGTAAGTAGTGAGTCGAAAAAATGATCGTTTTGCCCTCCTCTGCTAGTGTTCGTACCGTTTGCCAAAAGCGTTTTCGCGCATGTATATCCATGCCGACAGTCGGTTCGTCAAAAATAATCAGCTCCGGGTTTCCTGCCAGTGCTAGGGCAAAGCTAAGGCGCCGCTTTTGTCCACCCGATAACTTTTCCGCCCGTGTTCTTAAATCCTGTTCAGTAAGACCTGTCAGCTCTATGAGTTCCTCCATGGCTAGCGGCTGTGGATAATAGCTTCTGATTAGCTCGAGAACCTCGCCAACTCTAAGGCCCTGCATCACACTGACCTCCTGCAGCATTGTGCCAATTTTTTCCCTAACCTGCTTTTCCTGGGGAGGAAGGTTGAATAACCGGACCTCTCCGGATGTGGGCTTAAGCAGTCCCAATATCATCGATATCGTCGTCGTCTTTCCGGCACCGTTCGGTCCGAGGATTGCTACAACTTCACCTTTTGTGATGGAAAAAGAAACATCGTTTACTGCCTTTTTACGGTGGAATGACTTTGTCACGTTTGTTACAGTTAGAATTTCGTTCATTTCTGAACACCTCCTGATTACTTGATTTCATTGTACGTTGAGGAGGCGTTGCTTTTTAGTAAGCATTGTCATCAAAATGAGGTGACAAATGTCATATTCTAAGAGGGGAAAAAGTCAGACTGTCCACAGGGTTGTTTTACCTATCCATAGTTTATAAACAAGTTTTTAACAGTATCCACATGGTTATCAACAGATTTATACAAGTTATCCACGATTTAACCAAGTAAAATATTTTTTTAAAAAATCAATTACCCACAAAAGCACACTAGTTACCCACAATTAGTAAAGATTTATCCACAAGTTATACACATTATGCACAAATAAATAGGAACTAGATATTAGTTTCTAGTTCCATGGGGTTTATTACTGCTGCGACCGTATTTCTGAAGATTGATTTTCATTATTTTCAACAATTTCCCGAAGTTCCCCTTCATCTCCTTTTGCATTAATAATTTCAAAAATTTGATTCAATCCATCGCTTGTTCCATCGTTTTTATTCTTCAAAAAAATCGCCTCCTTTTATTAATAGAATTACCACTATCAGCTGAGAAATTAGTATTTACACCATATAAATATTACTTTGCTCAGTTATTCACAAATTGTTCAAGAACACCCCATTTTTGAGTGACCAGCATCACTAGGAGCATTTCTAATAAAAGTAAAATGAAAATGTAATCATTAATCAAATAAATGAAAACTCGTCGATTGGCAAGTCCGATAGGACGAAGACAGAGGCGTAGTTGAATTTATGCGTTAAGAAAGTATAAAGCTTTCGACAGAAAGTTTGTACATTCTTATTAGCCAAAAAAAATTAGGAGTTCTAAATGGAGGGAAGAAAAATGGGTAAGTTTACAAAGGTTGCAGCAATGGTTGTCACATCCGCATTAATTCTAGGTGCTTGTGGTAAAGCTGATCTTTCAGTGGAAAAAAAGGTGGAGGCGCAAAGTGATAAGGAAGCTGCAGTCGAAGTATTCGCACCCCATAAAGGCCTAAACCAAAAACCAACTCCAATTAAGATTGACCGAATTAGCGAACATGAAGTGAATATTGAAATAACTGCTCAAATTACCGATATAGAAATCAACAAAGGCGAAATGTATAAGGCTTGGACATTTAACGGCGAAGCACCTGGTCCGGTGGTTGTCGTCAATCAAGGAGATAAAATCAATTTTACCTTAAAAAATATGGATCCATCCATCCCGCACAGCATGGACATGCACGCCGTACATGCAGCACCTTCTACGGATTTTGCAAATGTAATGCCTGATCACACCGGCACGTTCAGCTATCCTGCTGACAATCCTGGCGTATTCATGTACCACTGTGGCACGAAGCCAGTTCTCGCTCATATTGCGAACGGGATGCACGGGATGATTATTGTGAAACCGAAGGATGGCTACCCTACAGACTCTCAAGTGACTCGCGAATATGCGCTTGTGCAAAACGAGTGGTATAAATACAACAACCTAGAGGACTTTACAAATGGTGTTCCAAAATATGTAGTCTTTTCCGCGAAAGCGCTTAAAAACGGCGACCCAAACACAAATGGTGCCGTTGGCTCCCTTGTTGATAAACCGCTCCTTGCCAAGGTTGGTGACAGAGTGAGACTTTACGTGGACAACGTGGGCCCTAATGAAGTTTCTAGCTTCCATGTAGTCGGAACTGTCTTTGATGATGTGTATATTGACGGAAATCCATTCAACCACATGAAGGGAATACAAACCTTGCTGCTGCCAGCAAGCGGCGGTGCCGTGGTTGAGTTCACTGTAACAAAAGAAGGCAGCTATCCAATTGTAACACACCAATTCAACCATGCCACCAAGGGCGCTGTAGCAGTACTGAAGGTGACCAAAGACGGACATGACGATGGCAGCGCTGTAATGTCTCACTAAAATATGTATAGATGTAAAAAGAAATCGGCTGGGGAACAGCCGATTTCTTTTTTGTCTTGGCGAGAAAAGTGTCGAAAGATTCCTTGTCCCTCTGACATTTTTCATCTTATTTCACCTTAAGGATTTGCTATCTTAAAAGAAACCAATTTTTAGGTTAAAGGATTTAATTTAAAACCAAGTTCAATCGCCTTGCTATTGTGATAAATGGCTTTAATCTTCAACTTCCACCTTAGCTTCTCGCATAAACAATCTTTCTGCAGCAGCTCATTATGTCTGTACAGATAGACATGATAATAGTATTTTCCCTTTTGCCATAATTTTAACACATGAAAGCCTCCTCACTTGTCTTTACATAAACCGCTGGAGTATTCGTGTTCGGTAGCTGGCTAGCATCGTTGTTAAACATTAGCCCCTATAGCTTTGCGTCACCATTTTTCAATAGTTTTGCCGTTTCGTACGATTTATGTGTTTGTAAACAGCATAAATAACCTAATTTAAAATGAAAAGAGTCTTGGGTACTAATTTTTTTGAAAATTCACATAAGGTTTGCCTGCTGACAATAGGATCATGCTTTTGTTTATAGGAAAAAGGGCACACCTTGCTAGTGGGGCTTTATTTTTATAAGCATGTTTAAAAGTGGCTTTATTGTGTCCATGCTGTTATCAAATTCATTTTAAAAAAAGGAAGTTTGCGATGTTAAAAATATTTTCTGTGATGACTAGCTTGATAATTCTGCTCTTTCCTTTAACCGGCTGCATGGGAAAAAGCTTCTTTTCCCAGGACGATAAAGGTGTCACAGGAACCGAATCTGATGCTAAGGACGGCTCTTCATCCGTTGCCTCTGAGAAAAAGTCGGAACACCGTGATGGGCAGGTGCAAGAGGTGTTCAACCCAGAAAGTATTCCTGTGCTTGTAAATCAGTACAATATCTTACCTGAAAACTATCAACCTGAAGATTTAGTGTATCCAAACATCCCGTATATTTCTAATAAAAAAGCGGAAAAACAAAAAATGCGAAAGGAAGCGGCTGCGGCTATCGAAAAATTATTTGCCGCTGCCGAGGAACAGGGCATCGGTCTAGCCGGAGTTTCTGCCTATCGATCGTATACCTCACAAAAGGCGTTGTTCAATTATTACGTCAATCAGGATGGTATTAAAAAAGCGAAAACCTACAGTGCCGTGCCTGGGACAAGCGAACATGAAACGGGCCTTGCTATTGATGTAACGGGCGGGAACGGAAAATGCCCTGCGGAGGATTGCTTTGCGGGAACGGTGGAAGCTAAGTGGCTCGCGGACCATGCAGATGAGTATGGCTTCATTATCCGCTACCCGAAAGGAAAAGAATCCATCACCGGCTACAAATATGAGCCATGGCACCTTCGTTATGTTGGTAAAGCCATCGCCAAGGCTATCACCAAACATGGGATTACCCTAGAGGAATACTATGATGCGGTACCGGTGAATAATTGACAACGGTCTAGGGCTGCGACAACAGATTCTGAGGTTGGGGGTTGACTCATAAAACAGGGGTGGGCGAGTAAATCCTATCTTTTGACGAGTAAAACCCAAATCGAGCGAGTAACTTTTAAAAAGGTATTATTAAGATCTCATATGTTACCTAAGCCAGGCTCACCGCCTGGCTTTTTTGGGTGATCCCCCCTAAAAAATAAGTTTAGAAAGTAAATCATTTATTTTGGAAAGTAATTGGCCAAAAAGTGTAAGTAAAACATGAATGTGGAAAGTATTTCTCCCCATTTGGAAAGTAACCACACCTAATCGGAAGGAGTATCCAATAAATAGAAATAACATCAAAAAGGGTAATTGAAAAGGTACCTTTTTGGGTAGATTTGGCCTCTCCATATAGGGATGGGCGAGTAAATCATGAAATTAGGCAAGTAAAACTCAAAAGTTGACGAGTAAAACCTATCTTTTGACGAGTAAAATCCCAAATCCAGCGAGTAATTTTTAAAAGGTATTATTAAGATCTTATATATTACCTGAGCAAGTTTCGCCGCCTGGCTTTTTTGGGTGATCCCCCCTAAAAAATAAGTTTAGAAAGTAAATCATTTATTTTGGAAAGTAATTGGCCAAAAAGTGTAAGTAAAACATGAATGTGGAAAGTATTTCTCCCCATTTGGAAAGTAACCACACCTAATCGGAAGGAGTATCCAATAAATAGAAATAACATCAAAAAGGGTAATTGAAAAGGTACCTTATTTGATAGGTTTGGCCTCTCTAAATAGGGCTTGGCGAGTAAAATCTAGATTTTGGCGAGTAATTTAGGAAATCAGGCGAGTAAATCTATAAAGTTGACTAGTAAAACCACAGAAATGACGAGTAAAGGCAGGGCCAACCCCTGCCTTTTTTGGTTTGAAAAAATGCTCCGTTTCTCAGAACGGTTTAAGGGCGGATTGTGTCTAACAAAAAAATAGCCCCCGCAACCTGAACGTGTCCATTGCGGGGGCATTTCTTATTTTCCTTTGATTTCTAGGAGTTTCAGTTTTAAGTCGTTTTCCATCGTGGCAAGTTCTTGTTCGGCAATCCGGCGTTTGTGGCGGCCTTCCTCTTGGATTCTCAGCGTCTCCTCCAATGTGGAGATCAGGTTTTCCTGTGTTTTCTTAAGCGTTTCGATATCGACAAGGCCACGCTCGTTTTCTTTGGCTGTTTCAATAGTATTTGTTTTCAGCATTTCGGCATTTTTTAGCAGCAGCTCGTTCGTTGTTTTCGATACCTGCTTCTGTGCCTCCACCGCATGCCGCTGGCGGATGAGTGTCAGTGCAATCGCCACTTGGTTTTTCCATAACGGAATGGCTGTAACAATGGAGGACTGAATTTTTTCCACTAATGCCTGGTTTGTGTTTTGAATCAGGCGAATTTGCGGTGCACTTTGAATCGTGATCTCCCGGCTTAGCTTCAAATCATGGAGACGTTTATCGAGCCGGTCCGCAAATTGAATCATATCGTTGACCTCTTGAAACTTCATCTGGTCATTTGTGGCTTCTGCTTCTCTTTTTAGCTGCGGGATTGTCTTTTCGTACATTTCCTCAAGCTTAATTTCACCAGCGGCAATATAGACATTGAGGGCATGGAAATATTCTTTATTCGTTTCATAAAGCTGTTCGAGCAGCTTAATATCGGACAACAGCACATTTTTGCTGCGCTCCAGCTTTACACTGATGCGGTCAATTTGCGCCCCCGTTTTCTGGTACTTGGACAGAACCTCCTGAAGCGAGCTGGAGATTTTTCCAAACATCCGTCCAAAAAAGGACGGCTTGCTATCCTTTAGCTCGTCCGGATTCACTTCGTTGAGGCGCTTCATTAAATCGCTGATGATTTCTCCAATTTCACCAACGTCCTTTTGCTGAACATGCTCAAGCATCGCGTGAGAAAAGGAGAGCAGCTTTCCTTGTGCCTGTGTCCCGTACTGAATCATCGCCTGATGGTTGGTCGGGTCAATTTGTTCGGCTAGCTGATAAGCTTTGGCACGGTGCTCCTCCGGAATAACATCGATAAGTTTCGTCGGTCTTGGGGCGTCCCCAGGCTGCTGAACCACTGGGCTTTTCGAGGGCTGAAGCCCATCGCCAAACGGATCAGCAAGAATATCGTTTAAAAAATCACCTTTTTGCAATGGATTATTTTCGGTCATTTTAACCACCTATTTTCTTCAGGGAATTTAGCTTCTTTTTGTTTTTTAATCGTATGTTTGGCAACATCAATTTCAAAATTTAAATGGTCCACGTCATCTGAGACCACATGATATAAATCTTCCTCAAGTACCTTGGTAAGTTCATTCAATGTCTGTCTTGTTTCAATCAGAGATTGATTAATTTCCAAGCTTTTTTTCGGCTGAGCTGAAAGAAAATTGTATTTTTCCGTCAGCTCGATAACTGAATCGAGATGGGAAAAATAAAACGGCTCGGCCTGATAAAAACGCTTCGGCTCCTTGAGAGCCATTTTTTGAATTTTTTTGGTGATGCGAAGAATATCAATTCTCTGCTTCACTGACGACAGGTCGCGAATACTGAAAAGCGATTTATTCAAACGGCGGATTTTTTTCTGGGCATCCGCTAAATTTTTTCGAATATAACGGTATTCCCTCCATGACAGCTGGTGTTTTTTCAAAAACGTTGAAGTCATGATTGGGCCTAGGATCAAATGGGTTAGAACTCCTGCGGCAATCGCGATACCAATCGACGGCAGAAAGTTTATGTTCATAAAGAAAAAGCTGACAAAGCCCGCCATGATGGTAACCGGTACAGCCACAAACGAGCGTAGAATTAACGAAAGAATGGGATTCATTTTAATCGACTCCTGACTATTCATCACTTCTATTCATACGTATGAAAGAAGCGAATGTTTCATTTTCGAATGAATTGCCAACAAATGAAAGTTATTTCCATCTATTAATTCCACAATACATGAAAAAACTCCTGCCCGCCATAGACTCGAATCGCAAACAAACTACGACCTGAGACCTATTTTTTTGAGAAGGCGGGTGGTGGTTTTTTCTATACCTCGTATAGTTCAATGGGAAGGCCGTCCGGGTCTGAGAAGAAGGTGAATTTCTTGTTGGTGTGGGTGTCGATGCGGATGGGCTCCACCTCTATTTGCTGCTCTGTTAAATGGTGAACCGCTTCTTCGATGTTCTCTACTTCAAAGGCTATATGCCGTAGGCCTGCTGCCTCCGGATAGCTTGGTCGCTTGGGTGGATTCGGGAAGGAAAACAGTTCAATCTGATATTGGCCATTCACTTCTAAGTCCAGTTTATAGGAATCCCGCTCGTTTCGATATGTTTCGCTTTTTGGGGTGAGGCCAAGAATTCGCACATAAAAATCCTTTGACTTCTCATAATCAGAACAAATAATGGCAATATGATGGATTTTCTTTAATTTCATAAATAACACAACTTTCTACATAAAAATAGGAATAACCCTCTTTCCTCCCTGTAGGAGACAAGAGGGCTGAAAAGCTCAATACTTACAAAGGTTTAGTCAGTTTAAACCTAAATTCAAAAAACGTCCACCCTACATGGCCAATGTCCACAAGCGGTGCCTGATACTTTTAATGACACCCTTTAACTTTAAGCCCCAAAATCCTCTGGCCTATCCCCTCTTTTGCCAAAGTGGTAGAGGATGGCTTGGACGATGCGCCCGGAGGCGATGCCGTCGCCGTAAGGGTTTGAGGCTTTAGCCATTTGGTCGTGTGCGGCCGAATCCGTAAGCAGTTCGTCAGCCATTCCAAAGATGGTTTCTTCATCGGTGCCCGCGAGCTTTAGCGTGCCGGCGGCAATCCCTTCTGGACGCTCGGTTGTATCCCTTAGGACAAGAACCGGAACACCTAACGATGGTGCTTCCTCTTGAACACCTCCGGAATCAGTAAGAATCAAATATGCCTGTGAGGCAAAGTTGTGGAAATCAATAACATCCAGCGGTTCAATCAAATGAATTCGGTCATTGTCTCCCAAGATTCGACCGGCAATCTCGCGAACAACCGGATTCATATGTACCGGGTAAACGACCTGAACATCATCGTGCTTTTCAACTAAACGGCGGATGGCATTGAACATGTTCTCCATTGGTTTCCCGGTGTTTTCACGACGGTGGGCTGTCATAAGCACCAATCTATCTCCGCCAAGCCTATCTAATACAGGATGCGAATATTGGCTTTTAACGGTGGTCTTTAACGCATCAATAGCGGTATTTCCTGTTATGAAAATAGATTCTTCCTTTTTATTTTCGACTAATAGGTTCTGCTTTGACTGAACCGTTGGCGAAAAATGAAGATCAGCCAAAACACCTGTCAGCTGGCGGTTCATTTCTTCCGGGTAAGGTGAATATTTGTTGTGCGTACGAAGCCCCGCCTCCACATGACCAATCGGAATCTGATGATAAAAAGCTGCTAAACTTGCCACGAACGTTGTGGATGTATCGCCATGAACCAGCACGATATCTGGTTTAACCTCGGCCAAAACCTGATCAAGTCCCTCCAGCGCGCGGGTGGTCACTCCGACTAACGATTGTCTTTCTTTCATTATATTTAAATCATAATCAGGCGTAATTTCAAAAATATTCAATACCTGGTCTAACATTTCACGATGCTGAGCCGTCACCGTTACAATTGACTTGATTTGCACCGGATGCTTTTCCAGCTCCTTTACAAGCGGCGCCATTTTGATTGCTTCAGGTCTCGTACCGAATACCGTCATAACCTTTAATTGCATATCTAATAAGACCTCCATTAGTTAATCTACAAACCATTATACCTTTCAAATACTTTTTTGAAAAATTACTGCCAGTTCCATGCTAACGATTATAACAAAAGACACCTTGAAACTATGGCCGCCATTCCCTGCTGCCTCCGCAGCAAAATTTTGCAGGTACAAATTCCCGTTATCCAACCACCGAATATATTGCCATTGTTGATTTTTTAAAAATTCCGAATATAGAGGTGAATCATGCATTGAAGAAGAGGCTCCTATTTACCATTCCGATCAGCTTACTGCTGATTGCGGCGATTGTCACTTCCTTTATCCTCATCAACATCAAGCCTTCCAAAGGAGATGTATCGCAAGCCCAGAGGCTGAATGAATATACAAAGCCTGCGGTGGTGCGGATTATTGACTATGCATTGGTCGGGTGGCAGTTTAACGACTACAACCCTGAAGTCGAAGCTGTTTTGGAACAGTTAAAATATCAGACGCTTATCGGCGGGTCGGGTTCAGGCGCGATTATAAGCGCTGACGGCTATATCGTTACCAATGCCCATGTCGTCGAATATGGAAAAATGGCTGACCAAGAGGTGGCCGATGCAGCATTCCAACAACTGGTGACCATCATGGCGGACCACTTCCAGGTTGATTACAATACTGCTTATAATTATTTAGTCGCCTATACTCAGTATACCGAGATTAATCGTGTCACTAAGGTTATTTTACCCGGCGGAGATGTTCTCGATGGGGAAATTAAGAGCTACGGTGCGCCGATTAACCAGGGAAAGGACGCTTCCGTTGTAAAAATTGAAGGAAAGAACCTGCCAACCATCCCTCTTGGTGATTCCAGTGACGTCCAAAACCAGGATAATATTTGGGTAAGCGGGTATCCGGCCGCTGCCGATTCGGACCTTTTATCACCCGATTCATCTCTCGTTTCTACCATGAATGCCGGGCAAATTTCCGCGACTGACAAAAAGACCGATCAAGGAAGTCCGGTAATTCAAATCAACGCCGCGGCTACTCACGGAAATAGCGGCGGACCTGTCATTAACGAAAAAGGGCAAATTATCGGGCTTCTGACCTTTAGAGGCGATACGGTCAACGGTCAAGAGGTGCAGGGCTTTAATTTTGCCGTACCAGTCAATACAGTCAAGGAATTTGTGAACCAGGCCGGTGTCAGAAACACCAAGAGCGAAACGAATCGGCTTTATAAAGAGGGCCTTGAATTGTATTGGGGCGGATACTATAAACATGCCTTGGAAAAATTCGAAGCAGTCCAGCGGATTTATCCAAATCACTCGGAAATAAAAGAGTATATCAGCAATTCTGAGGAGAAAATGAGCAAAAGCAAGATGCTTTGGTCCGATTATGCCACCTTCTTCTATATTGGTGACGGTGTAGCTGGTCTGCTAGTTCTGATTCTTTTGGTGTTCACCTTTGCTAGTAGTTCGAAAAATAAGGCGGCTGCAGCTGTACTTCCGGCTGCTGGTCCGGGTGTGGATATGGGTGTGCAGGGCCCGACGCCTACTGTACCACCAACGCCAGAAATGAATTTAAACGACCTGAATAAGGACGGCAAGGTGGATATCCAGGACCTTCTGATTGCCCTGCAGGAACAGCAGAAAAAACAAAATAAAGATGGAAATAGCGAGTAAAATACTTGTGCTATTGGAAAAATGAGAAAAGGGGATCCAGTTCGATAAAACTGGATCCCCTTTTCTATTGTGGGGAAAATGCCAATCAGCGGCTACAATCTTTTAAACCCTATCAAAACATACTTTCGAATTGGACTTTTTTCCAAATGGTGATAATATATCCCTAACTACTATATATTTAACTGTACCAAAAGATTCATTTTTGCATCCACAACGGTTACATCAACACGTATTTTCTAACATTTAAATCTTTCACAAACTACCACAACAAACAACACCGCTACTTGAAAGCGCCGACTACATAACCAATTGTCCACCCCAGAAGGACAATTGTCCACGGGCGGTTCCTGACACCCATAGCATAGAAACTAACACCTATATTGTTATACTATTAAACTACATATTTTGGAGGTCTACTATTATGGAGATTCAAACAAAAAAAGGTAGAAAGTGGCTAAAAGTAACAGGAATTATTATTTTACTAGTTTTTGTTGCGGCGGGGGTTTATGGGTATATGGTTTATCATTCGCTCAAAGAAGCCGTAGTCACCATGCACCAGCCGGTTAAACGAACCGTGCCGGAAAAACGGGAACAGCCAGTTGCTTTGGAAAAAAAGGAGCCATTTTCTGTGTTAATGCTCGGTGTCGATGAACGGAAAGGGGACAAAGGCCGTTCGGACACGATTATCGTTTTGGCTGTTAATCCAAATACCAATTCGGTTAAAATGCTCAGCATCCCGCGAGACACTCGAACGGAGATTGTCGGAAAAGGAAAAGAGGATAAAATTAATCATGCTTATGCTTTTGGCGGAATTCCCATGTCAATGGCTACCGTCGAAGAATTTCTTGATATTCCAATTGACTACTATATGCAGATCAATATGGAAGGCTTTCAGGATATTGTCGATGCGGTTGGAGGTGTCAAGGTCTATAATGATTTTGATTTTTCCGAAGGGGATTCCCACTTTCCTATAGGAGAAATAAACCTTAATGGTGAGCAGGCTTTAAGTTTTTCAAGAATGAGGTATGAGGATCCCAGAGGTGATTTTGGCCGGCAGTTAAGACAGCGACAGATCATTGAAGGAGTAATTGATGAAGGCATGAGCCTGTCAAGCCTGACCAAATTTTCCTCCATTTTTAACGCGATTGGAAAAAACATAAAAACTAACCTAACCTTCGATCAAATGGTAGACATCCAAAAAAATTATAAAGACGCCGGAAAATCGATTCAGCAAATGGAAATCAAAGAAACGGGGAAGTTGATCAATAAAATTTACTATGGACTGGTCTCACCAGAAGAAAAGACAAGAATCCAAACCGAACTAAAGAAACAATTGGAATTACAATAAAAGAATAAAAGAGAAGTACCTGACTGGCTAAAAGGGCAGCTTACCCCATTTAGCCAGTTTTTTTGTGATGCACAGGGACGGTTCTTCTGCCTCATAAAAGGAAACATTTCTGGGTTTGCGCATATAAAAATATAACTGTTTTTAAGTTATTTTGAAAAGAAAGAGAAAAATTGAGAAAGATAAATTTTTTTTTATAAAGGGAGGGAAAAAGGTGACTCAAAATCTGCTATTGGCCTTTGGGTTAACTTTATTTGCCGGCCTTGCGACTGGGATTGGCAGCGTACTTGCATTTTTCACCTCGCACACAAATACAAAGTTTCTTTCAGTCACACTTGGATTCTCCGCAGGTGTCATGATTTATGTGTCCATGGTTGAGATTTTTGTGAAGGCAAAAACGGCACTAGTTGACGCCATGGGGCCCGTTCCAGGCAACTGGCTGACCGTCGGCGGTTTCTTTGCAGGGATGCTTTTGATTGCCAGCATCGATAAATTTATTCCAAAGCAAAGCAACCCGCATGAACTTCGTACGGTTGAAGATATGTCCGATTCCGGAGGGGCAGTTGCAGCAGCCGGAAAGAAACCAGACTTACTAAAAATGGGGACATTCACGGCCCTTGCGATTGGCATTCATAACTTTCCAGAAGGGATTGCTACCTTTACCTCTGCCCTCCAGGACCCAAAGCTTGGAATCGCCATTGCTGTGGCCATTGCCATCCACAACATCCCCGAAGGAATTGCGGTTTCCGTTCCGGTTTATTTTGCCACCGGCGATAAAAAAAGAGCGTTTAAGCTATCCTTTCTTTCGGGACTTTCGGAACCAATCGGGGCGTTAGTTGCTTACCTTTTCCTAATGCCTTTTCTTAACGATATTATGTTCGGGGTTATATTTGCCGCCGTAGCCGGGATTATGGTATTCATTTCCCTTGATGAGCTGCTGCCAGCCGCCAAACGATATGATGAAGCCCATCTGTCCATCTATGGGTTAATTGGCGGGATGGCTGTAATGGCAATCAGCCTCCTGTTGTTTATATAAAATATTTAGGGTTCGGTTCCCTGGGGACCGAACCCTATTGATATTTTAATCACATTTGCGCTTTAATAAATCTCCGTCCAAACAATAGAAGCATATTATAATAGTTAAAAGCAGCGTTTTTATAAAAGCACTTGGATAGGCAGTGATGACAATGGTTTGGTTGTATTATCTTGTTTCTTATATCGTTGGTAATATCATGTTCGGTTTCTTGGTATCCAAGTTGTTGAAAGGGCAAGATATCCGCGAGCACGGGAGCGGGAATGTCGGAGCAAGGAATGCTGGGCGTGTTTATGGAAAAAAGGCCTTTGTTCTAACTTTTCTGGGAGACGCTTTGAAAGGCGCAGCAGTGGTACTTGCCGGGCGGTATCTGCTGCATTTTTCAGAGATAGTCCAAATGATAGGACTGGTGTTTGTCATTGTTGGTCATCTCAAACCGATTGTCCTTAGGTTTAAAGGCGGCATGGGGATTTCGACCTTTATCGGCGGAATCATTGCGTTCGAGCCGCTGCTAGCATCCGTAATTGTTCTCGCATTTCTCGTACTCTATCCTTTTTTTAAAAGCTTCACATTCGCAGGCTTGGGGTCGTTCCTTTTTATTCCTCTATTCTTGGTAATCAACACGAATAATTGGGTTATCCCTGCCATTGCCTCAGGCATAATATTGCTCCTAATCCTGGCCCATATAGTAAACATTAAGGAGCGGATAAAAAAATAGTTCATCGTTGCAATGTTCCGCTGTTCAAGTGAATGGCCACTAAGATGCTTTGGTCTGTGATACGGTGGCTTCTTTCGAGGTCGGAGATAGTGCGGGCGAGGCGGATGATTTTGATTTGGGCTCGGTTGCTGAGTCCTTTTTTGTTTAATAGATCATTTAGGGTTCGCTGCTGCTCCCCTGTCAGCGGGCTTGGTTTAAAGAGGACCTCATAAGGTTGTAAACTGTTCGTAATACATAAAAAGTCCTACTTGAAAATAATTATTTTATAAGGGGGGATGTTTCTGAAAGCAATAAGATTGCTTCAAAGGCTGGTTGGTGCAGTACTCTTGATTTTGGGTATATACCTTATTTTTGGAACGCAAGAGTTCTTTGGGACCATATTGATTATCTTGGCTTTCTTAATTTTCCCAAGCATTAAGAAAGAAAAATCCTCTGGCCATCATTATGATAGAGACTATTTACATGATACCGCTAATGATAACGATAATTATGGCAGTTCCGACAGTGGAGGCGATTCAGGTGGCGGCAGGGACTAATCATGAACCATCTAGCAAAATGACCCCGGTAAGGATACTGTTTACCGGGATCATTTTTTATTTTCTTTTTGAAAAAAAGTACAAAAACCACACCGCATGATTCTGTTCATCCGCGGCGGCCCTGCGAAAGACCTCCCTAATAAACGGGTCGTTTGCGGTATCGGAAATTTCTAGATAAAAATCGACCGTTTTTTGCTCATCCACCAGGGCAAACTCCAGCCCATTCAGGTAATTTCCGGGACATTCTTCAATAATTTTCGGCTGCGGATGCTGCCCCGTTAGTCTTCGGTATATTTCCACAAACTGCTGATAATGTTTGATTTCATCCTGGCGAATTTCCAGGATTTGATCTCGTTCTCCCTTGTTAGAAGCCAAATTGGCCAGCTTGGCATAACAATCGATGGCACTGTACTCCCCATTGATCGCCCTCTCCACTTCACCTATCAATTTATTGCCTTGCCGGTTTAATGCGTCAAGGTAATTGGAATAAGGATACATAGAAAAACCTCCCACCCATTCTTATTTAATATCCTATGGGTGGAAAGGTGATTGGTGAAAGGATAATAAATTTTTGAGGTTCCCTTCAAAACAGCAAATTCAACAAGATTTCCCGGGAAAACTGCAAAATTCGACTCTAAAAAGGGCCTTATTGATGTAATGGGCGGGGCCCCGACAGTTATTTGAGAGTAAAGAAACCAACTGTTTTCTTTTTGGAAAGGCTATTTTTCCAACAAACGGAAACTTTTCACATCAATAGACGTATATATTTTTAGGACTGTTAATGATGGAGGTATTTCGTGAAAATAAAAACCAAGTTGCCAGAATTTAATGAAGATGTACACCTTGAGCTTATTAACAACAATTGGGTTCCGCTGAAAGAACCTAAACATGTGGTAAGTGCTATTTTTTTGTCTCTTCCATTTATGATGATCAATGGACTTATCTCTAGTGGGATAATAAATCTTTTCTCTCCTATTTCATTGAGGGAATTTGGGCTGCTATCCGATTCTATATCATTAACCATCGACTTTGGAGTCATTTTATTAATAATATTACTTGTAATTTTTCATGAATTGCTTCATTTAATTTTTATCCCCAATTTTATTAACTCAGACAATACATTTATTGGGCTAACATGGTTTGGCGGGTTTGCAGCCACTGAAGAAGTGATGTCAAAATCAAGATTTATCCTGATTACAATAGCACCATTCTTAATCATTTCCGTTGTTTTGCCATTTATATTAGGTTTCTTCGGGCTATTAACTTCGACATTAAAGTTTTTGATTATAGTAAATTCATTGGCTTCATCTGTAGATATGCTGAATCTCCTACTGATAATCAAACAAGTTCCGAATAATAGTATTTTAATAAATAACGGGCACAAGACCTATTGGAATCATTAAACATACGGACTTCAAATTTTGAAGCCTTTTTTAGTTTTTAAAAAAACAGCCCATCCTTGATTTAAATCACATACTTATTTTGTCGCGGTGAGGTTGGCTGGATTTTGAATTTGGCGTTCTAAAACAGATTTCGTATTGGGTGATAGTATTTTTCTCTCCAACCACTCGTGACAATCAAGCACATTCTGCGATAGTATAAATCTATCAAACTCTTTAAGGAGAATGCTTATGCCTTCCTACGAAAGTCTCCCGCGAGATGGAATTTTTCATGCGGTCTGCCCGCTTGACTGTCCGGATCAGTGCGGCCTCCTGTTACACAAAAAAGACGGCAAGATTGTCAAAGTCGATGGCGACCCGGAACACCCCGTGACAAAAGGGCACATTTGCAATAAGGTTCGGAACATGGCGGAACGGATTCATGACGAAAAACGCCTGCAATATCCGCTGAAGCGCATCGGGGCAAAAGGCGAGGGACGGTTTTTGCGGATTAGCTGGGACGAAGCGCTGAGCAACATCACGGATCACTGGAAGCAACTAATTCAAACAGACGGCCCTGAGAGCATCCTTCCCTATAGCTTTTACGGAAATATGGGGCGGCTAGCAGCCGAAGGTATGGACCGCCGCTTTTGGAACAGGCTTGGTGCCTCACGGCTTGACCGGACCATCTGCAACTCGGCCGGGGCAGTCGGATACAAGTATACAATGGGCGGTAGCTTTGGCATTGACCCTGAGGAGACAATTCACACGAAGCTGTTCATTTTCTGGGGCATCAATGCGGTGAGCACGAACATGCACCAAGTGGCTTTGGCGCAAAAGGCCCGCCGCGAAAATGGAGCCAAGATTGTCGTCATCGATGTCCATAAAAACCAAACTGGTAGATTGGCGGATTGGTTTATTCCGATTTTGCCGGGCACGGACAGCGCCTTGGCCCTCGGCATCATGCACATTTTGTTTGACGAAAACATGGTCGATGAAGACTTTTTGAAAAAATATACGGTTGGGCACGAGGAACTGCGAGAGCATGTGAAGCAATATGACCCGGCTACGGTTTCTAAAATTACCGGGGTGCTAGCAGACGATATCTATGGCTTGGCACGAATGTATGGGTCTACGTCGCCTTCTTTTATTCGAATTGGAAATGGCCCGCAGCACCACGATAATGGCGGCATGTTCGTCCGGACAGTTTCCTGCCTGCCAGCGTTGACTGGCCAGTGGCTTGTGAAGGGCGGCGGCGCCATCAAAGGCAATTCGGGATACTTGGCCCATAACGCAGCAAGGCTGCAGCGGCCTGATTTTTTGAAAAATAAAAACACACGCAGTGTGAATATGAATTTGCTCGGCGATGCCTTGTTAACGCTTGATCCGCCTGTGAAGTCAATGTATGTATATGGTTCTAATCCGGCAGTTGTGGCTCCTTCAAGCGGGAAGGTGCGTGAAGGACTTGCACGTGAAGACTTGTTTATTGTGGTGCATGATTTATTTTTAACAGAAACGGCCAAGTACGCGGATATTGTGCTTCCGGCGACATCGTCGGTCGAAAATACCGATTTCTATACTTCGTACTGGCATCATTTTGTGCAGCTGCAGCAGCCGGTCATCGAACCGTTCGGCGTGGCGAAGTCGAATGTCGAGGTATTCCGACTGCTCGCTGAGCGAATGGGCTTTACGGAGACGGCGTTTACGGAGACGGAAGCGGAAATGATTACGTGTGCGCTTGATAACCCGCGAAATCCTTATATGGGAAATGTGAACTACGAGGTGCTGGCAGAGCGCCATTATGTGAAGGCTGATGTTAAGCCGCTGTTCCCGGGCAGGCTGCCGACGCCAAGCGGGAAAATCGAATTATACTCGGAGCGGATGAAGGAGGACGGGTACCCGCCGCTGCCAACCTACGTGCCGTTGGTGGAAGATGACGGTGAGTTCCCGTTTCAATTTGTCCCGGGACCGAATCATAATTTCTTAAACTCGACTTTTTCTAACAACGATAAGCATGTTTCCTTGGAAAAAGAGCCGCGTCTCTTTATGAATTGCAAGGATGCGACACGACTGGAGATTGAGGATGGTGAACATGTCCGGGTCTGGAACCATCGTGGTGAGGTAGAGCTGAAAGCCGCGGTCGGGGACAGCGTTCTTCCGGGAGTGGTTGTGACACAGGGTTTATGGGCTGATGAAGCTAAGAAATCGGGCGCAACCGTAAACACATCAACAAAGTACCTGGTTAACTCCCTCACACCTGACCGAATTGCCGATATGGGCGACGGCGCCACCTTCTTCTCAGGCCGAGTGGCAATCGAAAAACTGAATGGGATGTAAAAACACTCAAAATGTCCACGCACGGTGCCTGACACCATAAATGCCCCATCTTACAACTCTCTGTAAATTATAATAAAAGGAAGTTTTCCAAATTCTAAAGAATGAGGATACTTCCTTTTTTTGAAACGCTGATTTTTTGATAATCATGGGGTTCTCAAATGAATATTTTACTGATTGTATATGCAGATTTTTTATTGAAGGTCTTATAACTGAAGATGTATTTTAAGTTTCGCCAACTCCCGTTCATTTCTAGCTGCCTTTTCCCAAATATGGTCCTGGTCTGCTTGCATGTCGGTTAGCTTTGCATGGATTTCCGCAAATTGTTTTTGGTTTTCGGCACGCATTTCTGAAAGTTCCGCTTTTATCCCTAGCTGTTCACTTCGTAATTCTGACAGTTCTGCTTTTATTCCTTGCTGTTCCCCTCGTAATTCCGACAGTTCCGTTTTAATCCCGCCTACCATTCCAATTAAATTAGAAAGCATTTCTTCTAGCCTGTCAAATCGTTTCCCATCCATCACAATCACCTCCCTTTTCTAAAAAAATTATACTCCTATATACTTTGGATTACTATGCCAAAAACAGTAAACCTGTCGAACTATCACATATCATACAAAATTCTGTCAGTGTCCACCCCACGTGGACAAAACCCAATTTGTCCACGTGCGGCGCCTGACACCTCTACCCTGCTTTGTACCCCTTCCCCATCATTTCGTGGACGTTGTGGACGGTGACATAAGCGTTTGGGTCGATGCATGCAATGGTGTTTTTGAGTTGAACGATTTCTTGTTTGTTGATGACAATGTATAGGACCTCTTTTTTCTGGCCGGTATAGCCGCCGTGTCCTTCGAGGACGGTAAGGCCGCGTGACATTTTCTCGGTAATAGCGGCCAAAACTGCCTCAGGCGAGTTGGAAATGACTAAAACGGCAACCCGTTCATCAAGCCCTTCCACGATGAAATCAATCGCCTTCGCCCCGACGTACACAATCAACAATGTGAACATCGCTTTTTCCAAGCCGATGATGAATATCGATCCTGCGACCACGACAATGTCAATGATGAGCATCGCTTTTCCCATGCTCCATCCAAAAAATTGATTCGCCAGTCTTGCCAAAATGGTCGTGCCCCCAGACGTTCCGCCAGCGCGAAAAATAAAGCCTAAACCTGCTCCCACTAGCAATCCGGCAAACAACGAGGCAAGCAGGGTATCCTCCGTCAGCTTTCTTCCGATATCCTCTGTTAAAAATAAAAACCCTGAACAGGCTGCAAGCGAAACTAGTGTATAAACAAAAGCTCTTTTATCAAAAAATTTATATCCTATTAAAATTAGTACGGCATTTAATACGAAGTTCACAACACCTGGCGACCAGCCAAACAAATAGTGAGCCACAATGGTGATCCCTAAAATGCCGCCTTCGGAGAGATGGTTTGGGATGGTAAAATAATTCACCCCTATCGCAAAAATAAGGGCACCAAGAAAAATATATAGGATGTCCTTTGCCGTTTTTTTCATGAAAATACCGTCCTTCTCTTAAGTTCTATCTATAAGGATACAACATAATATCAAAATTGTTTATAGAGGGGGCGAAATTTCGAACTTAAGTATATTTAGACCTACAACTTTCTTCCCTTACGAAACTTGAAAAAGTTTTTTATGATGAAAAAGCTTGGGTGAAAAATAAGGAAAAACTACCTAAAAAAGGACATAAACCCTCAATTAAGAACGTATTTTTTGAATGATGCTAATTTTGTCCTTCAATAAGAACAAATTGGTACTTAGACTTTTTTTAGGGGGGATTCCATTTTTCCTGAAGTAAAATGATAGATTTTTAGGAGGCGACATGGTTGAAAAAGAGAGAAATAACTAAAGCAAAGAGACTTTTATCCGCAGCACTTGCCGTTTCACTTGTAACCGTTCCATTTTTTCCAACAGGGAAAGCTAATGCAGCCCCGAAAAACAGCAATGCTAATCCAATGGTAGAACTCCGTCTAATGGAAACGACGGATCTGCATACCAATCTACTAAACTATGACTATTACAAGAATGCCGAATACTTAAAGGTTGGACTGGCCAGTACCGCAGCGCTTGTGAAGGATGCCCGTGCAGAAGTAGATAACAGTCTATTGGTTGATAATGGGGACTTGATTCAAGGGACGCCGCTCGGTACCTACTTTGCAAAGGTAGAACCGTTAAAACGCGGCCAGGTTCACCCGGTCTTCAAAGCAATGAACCAAATGGGCTATGATATGGCCACATTGGGGAATCATGAGTTCAATTATGGCCTTGATTTTTTAGAAGAAGCATACAATGACGCGAATTTTCCATTTGTCAATGCGAACGTATACATTGATGACCATGACAATAATCCGGATAATGACGTAAACAAATTTACGCCTTACAGAATCATCAACAAAAAGGTCGTCGATGAGCAAGGCAAGAACCATGTGATCAAAGTTGGCTTCATCGGCTTCGTGCCGCCGCAAATCAACGAGTGGGACAAGGCGAATCTGGACGGCAAGGTTATTACAAAAAATATCGTGGACACAGCTAAAAGGTTTATTCCGCAAATGCGTGAAAAAGGCGCGGATGTCATCATTGCGATGACACACTCCGGATTCAACGGAAACAAGGCCAACACGGAAGATGTCATCTATGCCTTAAGTGAAGTGCCTGGCATCGATGCGATTACGTTCTCACATACGCATAAGTTGTTCCCGGCAAAGGACGTTAATTCTCTCGATGGATTGTTCAAAGGAGCTGACGGCCAACCGCTACCTGGTGTAGATAATGCAAAAGGAACCATTAACGGCGTTCCAGCTGTCCAAGCTGGTTATGGCGGCGGATCGTTGGGGATTATTGACCTTGATCTTGTGAAGGTGAAAGGAAAATGGTCAGTGGCTGATTCTCAGTCTGCCACACGTGAGATTTATTCGCCAACACAGGTAAAGCCGGTTCAATCCATCGTGGATGCGGTGAAGGCGGACCATGAAGCAACAATTAAATACGTTAATACTCCGATTGGAAAAACAACCGATGATATCTACAGCTATTTTGCACTAGTACAGGATGACCCTTCCATCCAAGTCGTCACCGATGCGCAAAAATGGTATGTGGAAAAATATATTGCAGGGAGCAAACCGGAATATAAGGACCTGCCAATCCTTTCAGTTGGTGCACCATTTAAGGCTGGCCGCAACGGAGTGGCCGAGTATACAGAAATTCAAAAAGGCGATTTAACCATTCGCAGTGCCGGCGACTTGTATTTGTACGATAATACGCTGAAGGCCATTAAGGTCAAAGGCTCTGTTGTCAAAGAGTGGATTGAAATGTCAGCAGGGAAGTTTAATACGATTGACCCATCGAAAGCAGGAGATCAACCTCTATTAAACTCAGGGTTTCCGGTTTATAACTTTGACGTTATTGACGGTGTTCAATATCAAATCAATGTAACTGAACCAGCTAGATATGATAAGGATGGAAATCTAGTTAACCCGGATTCAAGCCGTGTTGTCAACCTGACTTATAACGGTCAGCCTGTCGATCCAAATCAAGACTTTATCGTGGTTACGAATAACTATCGTGCCGGCGGCGGCGGTAACTTCCCAGGCGTAAAGGGAAGCGAACTGGTTGTAGATTCAGCAGATGAAAACCGTCAGATTTTGATGGATTATATTACGGAAAAGAAAGAAATTACGCCTACTGCTGATGGAAACTGGTCGATTGCCCCAATCGCCGGAAATGTGAATGTTACCTTTACATCTTCGCCTGAAGGAGCAAAATTCCTTAAGGAAGGCAGCAATATTTCCTATACCGGAAAAACCGACAAGGATGGCTTCGGCATTTATAAATTGAACTTAAGTGTGGAGCCTGTCAAGGTCCAGCTGCTTGGCATGAATGACCTACACGGACAATTGGATACGGATACAACAGTAAACGGCAAACTTGCGGGGAGCATGGAATACACAGCCGCGGCACTTCGAGAGCGTGAAGCAACCAACCCAAACACCCTGCTTGTCCATGCAGGAGATATGATTGGCGGCAGCCCGCTTATCTCTGCTCTTTTTCAAGATGAACCAACCGTCGAGGTCATGGAGTCATTGGGCTTTGATGTCGGCACCCTTGGCAACCACGAATTTGACGAGGGAATCGATGAGCTTCGCCGGATGATTAATGGCGGGGAGCATCCTGACGGAAAAGGAACGGCTGGATACGATGGGATGAATTTCCCGGTTATTGCGGCCAATGCTTATGACAAATCCACTGGCGAGTTAATCACAGCACCATATGCGGTGAAAGAAGTCGGCGGCGTGAAAATTGGCTTTATCGGCGTCATCACCCAAGAAACGCCGGAAATGATTGTCACAAAGGGCAACGAAAACCTACAAATTACCGATGAAGCAGAAGCCATTAACAAATATACGGCAGTGTTAAAAGAACAAGGCATTCGGGCCATCGTCGTTCTCGCACATAATCCAGCGGCACAGACTGGGTATACAGATAAGTTCGATGCTTCAAAAATTGCAGAGACTATTGATGATGAGGTCGATGTGATTTTCGCAGGACATAACCATGTTTATAACAATAGAATTGTAGATAACAAATTAATTGTTCAAGCCTACTCTTACGGTTCTGCTTTTTCCGATGTTGACCTTGAGCTAGATCCTGTATCTGGCGATGTCTTGAAGAAGGAAGCGGAAATCGTAACGGTTTTCCAATCTGATTATACTCCTGACCCTGCTGTGTCATCTATCATGAAAAAGTATGAGGATTTGGTGGCACCGTTAAAGGCCGAGGTGGTAGGCAATTCGTTGACTAGCCTGGTTAAGGGATACCCTTCTGCTGCAGATGTGATTGGTGACAACGGGCTAGGCAACCTGATTGCCGATGGCATGAAAGCAGTGATGAACTCAGACTTCGCCCTGATGAACGGCGGGGGTGTCCGTGCCGATCTTGACGCAGGAGAAGTGACGTTCGGCGATTTATTCGCGATTCAGCCATTCGGGAACGTACTAAATAAGGTTTACTTAAGCGGTGCTGATTTGGAAACAGTTTTGAACAATCAGATTACCGACCGCGGCCTCGACTTCCATATTGCTGGTTTCAAGTACACCTACACTTTTGACCCGGTATCGAAAACTGGAAAAGTTGTCGACCTCTTCCTGCCTGATGGAAGTAAGATTGACCCTAACAAGGAGTATTCGGTTGTCGTGAACAATTACATGTATGGAAATGCGAAATACGGAATTGGTGCTCTATCAACTGGCCTTGAGGTAGGTCCAGAGGATTTAGAGGCAACCGTTGAATTTGTCAAATCCCTTCCGAAACCATTTGAATATAAGGCTGAGGGACGGATTCAAAAAGTGACACAATAATTGTTTTTAGCAAAGCAGTCTTACCTCGGGTTAGACTGCTTTTTTTACGCCTCACTACGTAATTGCGAGGGTTTACTACATAAAATGGATTTCTCACCACAAAATTTTAATTTCTTACTACAAAATCCTTTGCCCTCACGACATTTTTTGGAATTATCATCCAATAAAAACCTTTTTGTCTACATTAAATGAATTAATTTGTTAAATCAATCGAATACTTCGCAAACCCGCCGCCCGATGGACCGATATATTGAATATTTTTGAATAGCTTTGTGTAGTCCTGCGCCCTTGGCGAGGATTCGAATAGAGGGACGACTGTGCCTTGGAATCTCGCAATAGACCAGTTCTGATCCGCAGACGGGTTAATCGTTTTGTTTTCGCGAATATAGTTCGTGATGATTTGGCGATTTTCATCCGGTGACTGAAGAATGACTTCACCCTGGCTAACCCCCGGAAAGGTTTTGCTGGATGCACGGTAATTATTTGTTGCGACAATGAACCTCTGATCCGCGGTAACCGGTTTTCCCTGATAAGTTAGGTTCACGATTCGGCTTGAGTTCGGATTAATCAGTTTCCCGTTATAATCATATTTCGCAGGCTTGGTCACATCCACCTGGTACTGAACACCGTCAATGATATCAAAATTATAGGACCGAAAATCTGGATTGACTAGCTGCTCCTCGCCTCCCGTTGCTGGATTTAACTGATTGAACTGCCCTGCACTCATTTCGAGCCATTCCTTTAGCTGGGCTCCGTTCACCAGTACAGCCTGGAGAGTATTCGGATACAAATACAAGTCAGCGACATTTTTGATAGCCAGTGTTCCTTCTGGGATATCCGTGTAATAGCTGGACCCGCCGCGTCCGCCGGCTTTAAATGGCGCTGTCGCCGAAAGGACCGGAATGCCTGCAAATTTGCTGTAGGTTGGATCCTTCAATTTTTCAACCAAATACTCCGTTTGCGCATTATTGACGATTTGCACGGATGGGTCGTCCTGAACAAGAGCGAAGTAGCTGAAAACCGGTGCGCTAGTCTCGCCAATCGGCTGGTTGACATAATCAATCGTGCCTATATGCTCCGGCAAAATCTCATTCATTAAGGCTTCGTCAGTTTCCACAAGCGAATTGCCTTTTTCATCGACAATCGGCCTAAGTGTACTCGTGCCGCCAGCGACCGCCCATTTTCCACGGATTTTTTGCAACTTAAGGTCAATGACACCCAAATGGCTCCCAAACGAACCCGCCATCGCGACTGGTTTACCGTAGATAGTTCCTTTTTCAAGATTTGTATTTGGCAAATTCGCATAGAGCGGACCCGGGAATAAGTTATGCGAATGACCGGTAAATACGGCGTCGATGCCCCTGATTTGTGTTAAGTAGTAGGCTGCATTTTCCATGTCAGGTGAATAGGGTTCAGCGCTGATTCCCGTGTGGGCAAGCGCCACAATCACGTCAGCCCCCTTCTTTTTCATTTCCGGGACAAGTTTTTTCGCCGATTCTACAATCGACTTGGTGGTAACCTTACCCTCTAAATTAGCTTTATCCCATTCCATGATTTGGGGCGGCACAAAGCCAATCACCCCTACTTTAATGACGTGATTTTGCCCCTCATCATCGATCACTTTTTTATTAAAAATAACATAAGGCTCAAAATAATGTTTACCCGTTGTTGCATCATAAACATTAGCGTTCACTACCGGCATTTTCGCCCCTTCAAAGGCACGGGTTAGAAAGTCCAACCCATAATTAAACTCATGGTTGCCGACAGTAATCGCATCGTATCCCAGCATATTAAAGGCCCTCGTGACTGGATGGACATCACCATCTTTTAGCCCTCTTACCTTTGCGACATAATCCCCCAGCGGATTCCCTTGTATATTATCGCCATTGTCAAAAAGCAATGAGTTTTTAACCTCGTTCCGGGCTTGTTTAATCAAAGAGGACGTCTTCACTAGCCCTACCTTGTTATCTTCTTTTGTCTGGTAATAATCATAGTTTGCTAAAAATACATGCAAATCAGTGGTTTCAAGCAGGCGTAACTGAACCGTAGGATCCTCCCTTACTGCGTTGGCTAATTTCGGAAAAATATGACCTGTGAGCTGCCAGGCTATTAAAAGCAGCAAGACAGCCACAAAAGATATCCTCTTCATTAAAGAAAAATCCTCCCCTTACCTGTCAAAAAATCATACAAACAAAAATAGTATTTGTATAATGTTTTAGAATATGAATTAAAGTGGAGAAATTTAAAGGAAACCTGGGCCATTAACAAGTCTAAGCGGGGTTTAAAATAAATTCCTGAAGACCAAAATGGTGGCTAGAGGAGGCACTTTTATGAGAGTTTTACTAATTCTACTTTGTGCGGGAGCCATTTTTGTTTCTACGTGTACATATAGCTTTGATCAATTAATACGGATTGGGGAGATTCGGTTTGAGTGGGACCTTCATCCAGACCTATCTGTGTTCCTAGAGCCATTGCCAGCCCACCTTAGTGGTGACTTTCTGCTTCAAAAAGCGGGACATTTCAGCGCTTTTTTCATCCTGACAATATTGCTGCAATCACGATTTCAAGCAAAAGGGGCTGCGATGATTCTCGCCATTTCCTACGGGGTATTCACCGAGATTCTACAATTATACTTTACCCGCGATGGAAGACTGTTTGATATTGGGTTTGATTCCGCCGGCGTTTTTATCGCGTTGTTTGTTAGAAGCTGTATACCTAGACAGCAATCCAGAGATATTCACTTTAAATAAAAAAGCTGGCCGCCCCCTAGGGTTTGACCAGCTTCTTTATTCTTGTTTAGATTGGCTCAGCCTATTTCTATTTGGCTAATTCATAGAGCTTTAAACCTAACTCTTCTAGATCTGACTTTACAAGCAATACATCACAGTATCCTCGTGGCAGCTCCTTATAGCCACAGGCTAAGCCCGCCAGTCCACCGGCGATTGCAGCAACTGTATCGGTATCATAACCTTCGTTGGCAGCACCAATCACCACGTCCAAGAAGGATTCGCAGTTGAGGAGCCAGTATAAAACCCAATGCATGGTGTTCACAACGAAACCATCCGGCGGAGGCGTGGGTATTTGCCCATTTAGAGCAGGTTCATAGATGGTTCCCTTGATTTCGGCTTGGATGGCCTCCTTCAGCCCTGCACCATGAAGGACTTGATAGGCGACTCGGTTATAGATGACACAAGCTTCATCGGCTAAGGAGTCGTAGTGCGTCATTTTTGATTGTTCTCTTGTCACCGTTTCTACTTTATCGAGGTCGCGATAGGCTAAGGCAACTGGCAGACAGCGCATTAAGGTGCCATTGCCTGCGGATTTGCCGCCTAGGTATTGGTTGTGTGCTTTTTCGGCAGCAACTGCCCAGCTGCCTTCACCATATGTACTTAATACCGCACGAATGATATTGCCGATATCTTTAGGGTTCGTCGCATACCATTTTAAAAATTCTTCCCCAATCAACTCGATCGGGCTTTCTGGGTTCTTTAGGATCCCCTTTGTAACAGCCACGGTCATCGCCGTATCGTCAGTGGTTTCCCCTTTTGCCAGATTCCAGACCCCGCCGCCGATAATCCCGGTCACCTTCCCATATTTTCTGCGAATTTCTTCCCTTGTTAAAAATTCTGTCGTGCCGCCCATTGCGTCCCCAATGGCCAGACCGAAAAGGGCACCTTTAATTTTGTCTAACATAACTTCACCTCTTCGTTGATCAAAAGATATGGTGCATGAGTGGGGCTCTTACGCCGCGGAAATGATGCATAAGAACCGTCCCCATGCATCATCCAAACTTGTTAATAATGCTAGCTACTAACGGGCTTGTCTTTTCTGGGAGATTTCCGATGTCAAAAAATCCAGCGTCTAATGTTTCATGGCCATCAATTTTGATATTTGCGTTTTTAATATCTTTTGATTTGTATGCAATCGTGATGGGATAGAATTGGTCGCCATTTGGTAGCTCGACAAAATACTGTTTTCCTGAAAAGACCCCGGCCAGCTCGAGTTGGCCAATTTCAACTCCGGTTTCTTCGAATACTTCGCGTCTCGCCGCTTCTTCCGCTGACTCACCTAATTCCAGCAGACCACCAGGCAGCCCCCACATTCCGTTGGGTCTTTTTTGGAGAAGAAGCCTTCCCTGATTATCGAGTGCACCCACACAGGCACCGACCAATATCAGCGGCCGTGTTCCAACAATTTTCCGTAAATCTTCTATGTATCCCATTTAAACCTCCAGTTAATTGTTTATATTTATTGTTATTAATTCGGGAAACATCTATTACATTCCTCCATACTAAAGGACAAACCTAAAAAGCAATACAGGCACAGACGGGACAATTGTCTGCCTGAGGCGGACACCGTCCACGTGCAGTGCCTGACACCCTCTATTACTGACCATTGTAATCCCAAAGAATACACCATTTTTCTTTTTCTTTGACGGCGAAGACCTCTTGTTTGAGTTCGAAGTTGCCGTATTTTCCTTTATAGGTTTGGGTGACCAGGATTTTGTAGATATTTTTGAAAGCAGGCCCTTCTTTCGACATTTCCCATTTATCCAGTTTCTCAGCACCATCAAGTGTATAGGTAAATGTTTCAACCCCGAAATGATTCATGAATACATGCGCGCGATCCTGAATATAGGCGCCTTTGCCAAATCTTTTCTTCATCTCGGAATGGAACAGCGCCCAGGAACTGGCGAAATCTCCCTGCTGCTCATATTGATAAAACTCATTCACCACAGCCACTGCCTGTTGGTCCGATGAAACAAAAACACATCTCACCAGCATCAAAACCGCAGCTATCAACAAAATCCCCATAAACAGCCCTTTTACCGGTACATTTCTTCTCCTCATGATGCACTCCTTTACGATGGAAAAGCCTATATACCAAAGAATATGTCTTAACACGTCCAAATAGTATCACTTTAGACCAGGCGCCGCCGGGACAAGTTTCCACCCTGGGCGGACATTTGTCCACGGCCGGTTACTGACACACTTATTGACAGCCCTATAATAATCATCAAAATGAATGGGAAATATAGAATTACCTATTGCAAGTTTATTTAAATGCGAATAATATTATAAAGTATTTATTCTATCGTTCGTGTTTTGGAGGAACTAAGATGTTTAGACTTACAGAAAATGGTACAAACTGGAGAACAGAAATGATTGCGGGGATAACTACTTTCTTTACGATGGTGTATATCGTCGTGGTAAACCCTGTTATTCTTGCCGATGCGGGTGTTCCGTTTGATCAGGTTTTCACTGCCACTATTTTAGCTACAGTTGTGGGCTGTCTATGGATGGCGCTGTTCGCCAACTACCCTATCGCCATCGCGCCAGGAATGGGGCTGAACGCCTATTTCGCCTATTCCGTCGTCGGTGGTCAGCACATCAGCTACACTACCGCCTTTGCTGCTGTTTTTGTGGCCGGGATTATTTTTGTCATCTTGTCATTAACTCCCCTCAGGGAAAAATTAATTGAAGCCATTCCGGAGAATCTGAAGCATGGAATTACCGCCGGGATTGGCCTTTTTGTCGCTTTTATTGGCCTGCGATTGACCAAAATTATCGTTGCAGACCCAGTTAATCTAGTCCGTCTCGGCAATCTACATTCAGCATCTGCTCTATTAACAATTTTAGGACTAGCCGTTACTCTTATCCTTATGGTTTTAAGAGTGAACGGGGCTTTATTTTTCGGGATGATTATCACTGGAATTGTTGCCTTTTTCACCGGACAGCTTTCCTTTGATAAAGGCTTCCTTTCCTTCCCTTCACTTCCAGAAGGGCTGATGGTCGCCAATCCGATCACAGCGCTTGGCGATGTCGTTCATCACAGCCTTTACGCGGTTGTTTTTTCTTTCATTTTAGTAACGATATTTGACACAACCGGAACGATGGTCGGGGTTGCAAACCAGGCGGGATTAATGAAGGATGACAAGTTGCCGCGGGCACGTCACGCTTTGCTATCGGACTCCGTGGCTACCGCCATCGGCGCAATGTTTGGGACGAGCCCAACCACGGCCTATATTGAGTCAACATCTGGGGTTGCTGCAGGCGGCCGGACTGGCTTGACCACTCTTACGGTTGCCATTCTGTTTATCCTATCCGCTTTCTTTGGACCGGTTGTCGGTGCCGTTTCGGGCATTTCCGCCATCACTTCACCGGCGCTCATTATCGTCGGCAGTCTGATGATGGGCAACATTGCAAAAATTCGCTGGAGCGAGCTTGAAGAATCGTTCCCTGCTTTCTTGACGATTTTGGCTATGCCGCTCACTTCGAGCATTTCAACTGGTATCGCCCTTGGTTTTATCAGCTATCCGCTGTTAAAATTGGTCAAAGGAAAAGGGCGTGACGTACACCCGCTTGTCTATGTTTTTGCGGTGCTGTTCTTTATCCAGCTTTCCTTTTTACAACATTAACAAAACACTTATACCTATATGCAAAAAGTCCAATCCGCAATCGAATGCGAATTGGACTTTTTTAATTTACTATGGGTAAAATTTCCTCATTATAAACGGGTCCTCTTAGAAATGATGCACAAGAACCGTCCCCATGCATCACTTAGTACCGCTGCTCTTGGTGCCAGTTCCAGGCGTCGGCGATGATCCGTTCTAGGTTGCGTTCTGCTTTCCAGCCGAGTTCGTTGTATATCTTATCTGAAGATGCGACGAGTCTTGCCGGGTCGCCGGCACGGCGGTCAGCCATTTCGACATTGGACTTCACACCTGTTACGCGTTCGCATGTTTCTATTACTTCTTTAACAGAGTAACCAAGCCCGTTTCCAAGATTGTAAATCTCGGCCGATTTCTTTTCAGATAACAGCGCCTCTAGAGCAAGAATATGGGCCGAAGCCAAATCGGTGACATGAATGTAATCGCGGATACATGTGCCGTCTTCCGTATCATAATCCGAACCGAACACCGAAATCTTTTCGCGCTGGCCTAACAGTTGCTGAAGAATAATCGGAATCAAGTGCGTTTCCGGATCATGGCTTTCCCCAATCACAGCCGATTCGTGAGCACCCGCCGCATTAAAATAGCGCAGTACAACATAATGTAAATCATAGGCTTTTGAAAAATCAGCCAAAATCTGCTCGATCATCAACTTTGAATGGCCATACGGATTGATTGGTGCCGTTGGCGTTGCTTCATCGATGATGTTCACATTCGGAATCCCGTAAGTAGCCGCTGTGGATGAAAAAATAAAGTTTTTAACATTGTGTTTCATCATAACCTTTAATAAAGTTAAAGTAGAAGCAACGTTATTTTGATAATATTTCATTGGGTCCACGACGGACTCGCCAACGAGGCTGTTTGCCGCAAAATGCATCACTGCTTTTATCGGATAACTATGGAATATCATATCTAAATCTTCTTCATTGCCAAGGTCGCCTTTGACAAAAATCGCCTGGTCGTCAACGGCTTCGCGATGGCCGGTAGACAGGTTGTCCAATACGACGACTTCATCTTTTTCAACTAATTCTTTCACAAGATGGCTGCCAATATAACCTGCGCCGCCTACAACAAGGATCATCATTCATTTCCCCTTATATAAGATTCACGTGACCTAAGTATTATACCATATTAAAAAAATGATGCTCCATTTTCGGTTTCACCGTATTTTTTCCAAAAGCTTTAGAAAAGGCACTTCTCGCCCAAAAGGCCGGATCCATAGGCAGAATGGACTAGGCCCGAACCAATTCCTCGTCTGGCCATAGGATATATATGATTAAATAATGAAATGGAGGAGATGAAATGAAGATTTATTTAGATCCGGGTCATGGCGGAAATGACCCCGGTGCTCAAGGAAATGGTCTGAATGAGAAGGATGTCACCTTGGATATTGCATTGAAGCTGCGCTCCATTTTAGTCAATGATTTTGAAAACGTACAAGTAAAAATGAGCCGTGAAAGTGACATTACAAAAAGTCTGGGTTCCCGGACAAGCGAGGCTAATAGTTGGGGCGCTGACTTTTACCTGTCCATCCACATCAATTCAGCGGGCGCTTCCGCTCAAGGCTATGAGGACTATATTTATAACGGCCTTTCGAGATCCTCAAGAACTGCCCGGATCCAAAGTATTATTCATGCAGAAGTGTTGAAGGTAAACGAGTTAATTGACCGCGGCACGCGGCAGGCCAATTACCATGTGTTGCGTGAGTCCAATATGGAAGCCGTATTAACGGAAAATGGCTTCATTTCTAATGCTCATGATTCTGCGTTAATGAAGCAGGATGCGTGGCGGCAGAAGGTGGCTCAAGGTCATGCGAACGGTCTTGCAGCAGCCTTTAATCTTGTTCGAAAAAACAATCCCGCTCCCGCTCCGCAGCCTTCTCCAGCTCCAACACCGGCTCCTGCACCGCAGCCTGCTCCAGCGCCTGCGCTGTCAAATCCCGGGTCCGGAACCCTTTTTAAAGTCTATTCCGGTTCGTTCAAGTCACGAGAAAATGCGGATGAACGCGTGGCCAAACTGCGGTCGATGGGATTTGATGCCTTTGTGGTAACTACGACAATTTCTAGTGGGACGTGGTACCGCGTTCAGGTTGGAGCATTTGCAAACCGTGAAAATGCCGAACAGCGCTTGAAAGTCGTGCAAATTGCAGGATTTAATGATTCCTTCATTATTATCGAAGGTGGCGGAGGAACTGCTGCAAGCCCGGCAGGAGGAACAAGCAGCACAACGGATAATTCCGAGGCGACTGACAACAATACTGCGGGTAACGCTCCTAGTCCAGATGTCGGCAGCGTCACAAATGAAGCGAGTGAATCTGCCCCATTAGGCACCACTGACCCGAATATCGGCACTTCTTTAGGGAGCGATTCTGAAACAAGCAGCGGCTCTGACACAGTCATTGAAACCCCGAGTCCCCTTGTTCAAGATTCATCTATTAACTCAATTTTTGGACCAACCTTCTTATCGCCAGAGCATATGAACCGATTTGTAAAAACAGTCAATCCAAGCGCCCCTGATTTGGGAAGCCTTTATTTAAAATATGGCGAATATTACGGAATTCGAGGGGATATCGCGTTTGCACAGGCCGTTCACGAGACAAACTTTTTCCGATTCACTGGCGTCGTCAAGCCGGGGCAGGACAACTTCGCCGGCATTGGAGCAACCGGGCCTAACAATCCAGGTGCCAGCTTCCAAACACCTGAAGAAGGGGTAATCGCTCATTTGCAGCACTTGTTCGCCTATGCGACCACGAATCAACTTCCAAACCAATACCCATTAGTGGACCCCCGATTCCACCTTGTCAACAGGGGTTCTGCCGCGACTTGGACCTCCTTAAATGGCAAGTGGGCAGTACCGGGAACCACCTATGGTCAATCTGTTTTAAACCTTTATAAACGGATGGTGAATTTCTCCATTCAAAATCTGGATAGTATTCAAAAGGAGATACAATATTAAGGAGAGTTCCCACTAATTAAACGTTTGGCGAAAAACAAGCAGTAGTTTCCCCTATTTTCATAGTTGGCATTATCTAATTTGGAAGCCATAAGAGTTGATTGATTTACTGATTTTTTCAAAAAAAAGCATATTTCCTCTTCAAACGTTTGATTAGATTTTGCTTTAGCCCTTTTTTTAAAAAGGGCTTTTCTTTTTTTAACTGATTCCAGAATAAATTGTTCCACAGCCTGTCCTTTGGGGGATTTTTTTCATAAATAAAAGGTGGAAAGGGTAAAAAGCTGGCTGACACCAGCCCGAACCTTGTCCACCTTTTTTTCATAAGATATAGGTGAAATAAGAATGGAGGTGATGAAATGAAGATATATCTTGACCCAGGCCACGGCGGCACCGACCCGGGCGCCCAGGGCAATGGCTTGAATGAGAAGGATGTGACGCTCGATATCTCGCTTAGACTGCGCAACATTTTAATCAATCAATATGAAAATGTTGAAGTAAAGATGAGCAGGGAAAGCGACATCTCGAAAAGCTTGAGCGCTCGGACAAATGAGGCAAATGCTTGGGGTGCCGACTATTATTTGTCGATTCACATAAATGCCGCTTCAAGCGCTGCGCAAGGATACGAGGATTATATATATAACGGCCTGTCAGATTCCTCGCAAACGGCAAAGTACCGCGAAATAATCCATGGGGAAGTCGTAAAAATGAACCAACTGATCGACCGCGGAATGAAAAAGGCCAACTTCCATGTGCTCCGCGAATCGACCATGCCGGCAATGCTGTCGGAAAACGGCTTTATTACGAATGCGCATGATGCTGGGCTAATGAAACAGGCAGCGTGGCGCCAGGATGTCGCTCAAGGCCATGCAAACGGGCTTGCCAAGGCTTTTAATTTGCAGCGTAAACCAGCCCCTTCCCCACCGCCTAGCACCGGCACGCTTTACAAAGTAATCGCCGGATCGTTCCAGTCCAAAGAAAATGCGGACAAGCAGGTCGCCCTGCTGAAGTCGAAAGGATTCGAAGCGTTTGTCGATACCGTTGTCATCAGCGGAACAACCTGGTACCGAGCTCAGGCTGGGGCCTTCTCCAGCCGTGAAAATGCCGAAGAGCGGATGAACACCATTAGAAATGCCGGATTTCCGAATGTGTTCATTTCAGTGGAATAAGCCAGTAATTTAATAGGAACAGTCAGCCCGCCTTTTGGAGCGGGTTTTTTTCATCGGTGTTTGCCATCACCAATACTGCCTCCATTGTTGCCTCCTGCATTAGTGTCTTTCCATTATTGCCTTAAATTGGTGCCTGACACCAGCCGTGGACATTTGTCCGCCCCACATGGACACTTTTTATTGTTCCGCAGTTTTTTTGTGCTAGCACAATATATTTGTTGTATAACAGTATTTGGGAGTGACTTTCATGCTGAGAAGGATTAAAATCATAGATAGGATTTTTTTTAGTTTAGCTAGTTTAGGAGGTACTCCGTTATGAAGCTTAATAGTGAAGAAATTGAAATTCTGAAAATCATTGAAGAGAACCACAAAATTTCAGCGGCGACAATCGCGTCCATGGTCATGAGCAACGAGGAAAAGGTCCGTGAAACGATTAAGAAGCTGGAACAACAAAAAATCATCATGAGCTACCCAACTTTGATCAACTGGAGCAAGGTTGAGGGGCAGGAACATACTATTGCCATGATTGAGGTAAAGGTAACACCGAAGCGCGGGGTAGGATTTGACGAAGTGGCTCAAAGAATCTCCCGCTTTCCGGAGGTATCCTCCTTGTATTTGATGTCAGGTGCCTACGATTTATCGATTACCGTTGAAGGAAGAACCATGCACGAAGTTGCTTCCTTTGTTTCTGAAAAATTGTCGCCAATCGAAAGTGTTGTTTCCACCACCACCCATTTCATGCTGAAAAAATACAAGCATGATGGCGTTCGTTTTGACAGCGGCGATGAAAAAGATCGCAGAATGGTGGTCACACCATGACTAATGGCGTTTCGAACTATCTTTCATATACAGCTAAAGAACTTAAGCCGTCACCAATTCGAAAATTTTTCGATTTGGCAGCCAGCATGGAAGGCGTCATTTCGCTAGGTGTTGGGGAACCAGACTTCATCACTCCTTGGAACGTGCGTGAAGCAACGATTCTTTCCATCGAGCAAGGCTTCACATCCTATACGGCAAACGCCGGCTTATTGGAGCTGCGTGAGGAAATTTCAGCCTATCTACAGAGAGGCTTTAACGTGGACTACAATCCCGTTAACCAAATCATCGTCACCGTCGGGGCGAGCGAGGCAATCGACCTTGCCTTTCGGGCGATTGTAAACCCTGGCGATGAAGTCCTTATCGTGGAACCGTCGTTCGTTTCTTACGCTCCATTGGTGGCGTTAGCAGGCGGAACACCGATTCCTGTATCCACTTCACCTGCTAACGGTTTTAAAATTACGGCTGAACAAATCGAAGCAGCCATTACAGAAAAAACAAAAGCCATTTTAATTTGTTCGCCAAACAATCCAACGGGAACTGCGTTAACTCGTAAGGAACTTGAGGAAATTGCTAGAACAGTTGAAAAGCATGATTTAATTGTCGTGATGGATGAAATTTATGCGGAACTGACCTATGATGAGGAGTTTACTAGCTTTGCCGCCATTGATGGCATGTATGATCGGACGATTTTAATTAACGGTTTTTCCAAAGGCTTTGCGATGACAGGCTGGAGGCTGGGATTCTTGGCTGCTCCTGCTGAATTTGTCGGGCATATGCTAAAAATTCACCAATACACTACCATGTGCGCGCCGCATATGCTTCAGCACGGAGCCATTGAGGCACTGCGCAACAGCTACCATGAGGTTGAATCTATGCGTAATAGCTATCGCCGACGCCGGAATTATGTGGTCGATACCCTGAACAATATCGGGCTGGACTGCCATGTTCCTGGTGGAGCCTTTTATGTATTTCCATCGATTAAGGCAACCGGCCTGAGCTCCGAGCAGTTTGCCGAGAAACTGCTGATGGAGGAAAAAGTGGCCGTTGTACCTGGCAATGCCTTCGGGGAAAGCGGCGAAGGGTATATCCGCTGTTCATACGCTACCTCGATGGAACAGCTGCAAGAAGCTTTGAAACGGATGCAGCGGTTTGTGGAGCGCCGAGTCGGTGCTGTCGTGAAATAATTATAAAGGTTCGGGCGGGTTCTCATGGGACCTGCCCTTTTTTGTTGTTGTCGAACTTTAATTTGCCGAAATTAACCAGATATTCGCTGGTTTTCGGAGTTTATTCGCCAAACTGGACAGGATATTCGCCGATTTTTAAAAGTTATTCGCCAAACGCCTTTAGAAGTGTTCACAACAGGTATTATTTTTTCAAAAAAAATGCCCGACACCGCCCTCTAAGGCTGGTATCAGGCACTTTCCCAAAACATTATCCAATATAAAAGCCAATTTTCCCTAACTGTTCTGCTTTTTCCATCCGCTCGAAGGCCGCGCCGAATTCCTCTAATGAGTACATGCGGTCAACCACCGGTTTAATTTCATGCCTCGTAACGAATTCCAGCATTTCCTTGTATTCCTCGCCGCTGCCCAAAGTGGAGCCAAACAATTTGTACTGGCCATAGAAAAAATCGCGCAGGTTGAATTCAACGACATCACCCGCCGAAGCACCAAAAGTCACAATCGTTCCGCCCGGGCGGAGCTGCTTTAATGACTTATTAAAGGTTGCCGCACCGACGCACTCGATGACAAGGTCCATTTTTTCGCCATTAAGCGCCTGCTCCCAGTCTTCGTTGCTGTCAAACGCCTGATCCGCACCAAGTTCGAGGGCCTTCGCACATTTTTCCGAAGAACGGGAAGTCACGTATACAGTCGCGCCTGCCGCTTTGGCAAACTGCAGCAATAAAGTCGCGACGCCGCTGCCGATGCCGGGGATAAGCACCTTCATTCCTTCGTGAACCTGACCCTGTGTAAATAAAGCCCGGTAGGCTGTCAGCGCCGCCAATGATAGCACACCAGCTTCCTCCCAGCTTAAATAGCCAGGTTTCAAAACAACATTATCGGCCGGGACGACCACCTGCTCAGCAAAGGTTCCGTGGAACGGGAGTCCAAGAATTTCAAACCCTGCTGGCGGGGCATCGCTCTTTTCCTTCCAGCCAAGGCTTGGATTGATCAGCACCTCATCGCCCACCTTGACGCCAACAACACCCTCACCGACTCCATCAACCACGCCGGCGCCGTCCGATCCGATGATAAGCGGCGGGTCCGTCGGTTTATGACGCACAAGCACGAACAAATCCCGGTGATTTAGGCCTGCTGTTTTTAGCTTGACCCGAACCTCACCAAATCCCGGCTTCAACTCTTCCATATCACGAACAGCCAGTCCCTCAAAACCAGCCCTAACCGCATGCACAACTGCCTTCATTTTCCTCACTCCAATCCAAATTTTTTTATAAAAATATGTACTAAATCCATAATACTCTGAAAATGATTTTTTTAAAATATTAAGAAAGGGAGGATCTTTAAAACAGCGACCCTCCTTTTTTAAAATTAAATCCCGACAACGTTCGCTTTTCCCACATTCCCATTTAACACATGAATTAAATTGTCAGCCGCCATATGTGCCATTCCCAGGCGTGTCTGGACGCTGGCACTGCCAATGTGCGGGAGCGCTACTACGTTCGGCAGGGTTAACAAAGGGTTATACAGCGAAACCGGCTCCTGCTCAAAAACATCAAGGCCGGCGCCCCAAATGACGCCGTTTTTCAAGGCATCGGACAAGGCATCCTCGTCGACAATCCCACCACGGGCAGTGTTAATGAGAATCGCGTTCTTTTTCATCAGGGCTAATTCTTCCTTACCAATGAGATGATGCACCTCTGCGCTGTATGGAAGCATCAGACAGACATAATCCGACTGCTGCAGCAAGCCTTTGAGGTCTGTGTACTCGATACCAAGCTCTGCCTCTTTTTCCGGCTTTCTCGTTCGGCTATGGTAAAGGACCTTCATATCAAAACCTTTCGCCCTTTTTACGAGGGCTTCGCCAATCCGTCCCAAACCAATAATGCCGATGGTCGCGCCGTATATGTCCTGGCCGGTCATCTGCATGAGTGACCATGACCCCCACTTGCCGTTATGTAATATGTCCGAAGCCTCCACAACCCTTCGCGCAGTGGCCATCAGTAGGGCAAACGTCAAATCGGCAGTCGTTTCCGTAAGAACGCCGGGTGTATAACCCACCTTGACACCCTTTTCAGCCGCAGCCTGGACATCAATGTGGTTATAGCCAACCGAGCAGGTGCTAACCATCTTAAGCTTTTTTGCCCTCTCGAAAACCTCTTTGTCAATTGTGTCCGTGATAAAACAATAAAGGCCATCGACGTCTGCTACTTCCTTCAATAAGATCTCCCTTGGGACAGGGGTTTCTTCTTCTCCCCACATTCTTACCTCATACTGACTTGAAAGCCTTCTATAGAGTTCTTCCGGCAGTTTCTTCGTCACATAAACCGTTTGCTTCAACCTTCACGCCACCTTTCAAGAGAATCGTATTTATTCCATTCTACTTCAAAATAAATTAATAGAACAAATATAAGAGTAGGGGACGGGTTTTCAACACTCATCCGCTGAAATGTTAATTCTTACAAAAAATTAATATAGGACAAATGGATTATTTTGGCGAAATATGTTATTATTTATCATAATGTTTTGTAAAGGAATGATAGGATAATGGTACATAATGTTTGGAAAAAAGGAACAATTGTTGCGGCTTTAGGACTTTCTTTGTCTGCATTTAGCCCTATTGCATTGAACGAAGCATCTGCTGCTACAACAAACTCCGCTCAAAAATTGGTAGATTCATTGAAGGCATTAGGTTTGAATCAAGTAGACTATTTATATGCTTATCTGCAATCTGTTAACCTTACAGACAGCGAATTCAATGATATTGTGAAGAATGCTGAACAAGCTGCAGCAAAATTACAGTCGGTTTCATCACCTGAAAATCTTTCAGATGCTGACCGTGCAGAGGTTGGCCGCTTATTTTTAGACAGCGCCCAAAAAGCCCATTTACAAGTTGCATTTGTTGATAAAAACGGTAACGCCATTGACCTTAGCAAGCTTAGCCTAGAAAATGCCAAGACTTTAAACATTCAGGTTAAAGACCTTAATGGCAACCTATTAGCCGTTATTGATCCAAAATTATCTGATTTCACTGCATCTGCTTTAAACACGAAGCTTGTTGCACTGAAAACAGCAGTCGAAGCGAAGAAAAGCCTTGAAGCGTCTGGAAAGTTTGTTCCAATGCCGGCTTCTCAATTACCAGAAACAGCTACAGATCTTCCACTTGGCATGGCGATTGGCGGTCTCTTAATTGTTTTAGGCGGAATTGCTTTTGTACCTGCTGTGAGAACGATCCGCAGAATGGAGAGTCAAGCTTAAGCCATGAAATCTTCCAGGAAGAAAAAGAAAAATAGAGTGAAATGGATTTTACTTGGAATTCCCGCATTACTCATCATCGCAGGGGCAGCAACGATTGGATTCTTCGGCTGGGAAATGACAAAGGAAACGGCTCTATTAGCTAAAACCGTCATCAAGCCTTACAAGCCTGAGCAAAGCGCCAGGAAATTTAACACTGAGGCGTGGCCAACCCTGCCGGAACCGGGCTCAAAATTAGGAGAACTATCCATTTCTTCTCTTAATTTAAGTTATCCTGTTGTTCAAGGAACACATGACAACGAACTGAAAATGGGGGTTGGCCATATGGCGGGGAGTACTCTTCCTGGCCAGGGCGGCCACGTGATTTTAAGCGGCCACCGGGACACTGTTTTTAGAAAACTGGAAAACTTAAAAGTCGGGGATGACATTACATTCACGACCCCATACGGCGATTTTATCTACGAAACAACCGAGTTTAAAATCGTTGACGCGGCAGATGAAACCATAGCGGTTCCAACCGATTACGAAACACTAACGTTAACGACGTGCTATCCATTTCATTTTATCGGAAACGCACCACAGCGCTTTATCGTTTATACGAAACTAAAAACGAATCCACTTTTACAAAGTGCGCATTCATAGAGAAAAAGACCGTTTCAGCATTGAACGGTCCTTTTCTTTTCTTCAGTTTAAATAAATAAAGCTCTTCTTCGCATTAAGCTTAGCAGAATGGGTCCCAGACCCTCAGTACATTAATGGCAAAAACAGCCTCTCCCTATTTCCATAAGAGCTATATTTGCAGTTTTAGAAATAGCAACTCGATGAAGCTAAAATTAACGAACCTCAACAAACTTATCATTTTGAACCCGTTCAATCTCTTCCTCTGTTAATTGGAAATAGGAAGCAATCTCATGATTACGGGTGGGCTGTGGAAAAGCCCTTCTTCTTAATGAACCATATTTCCGTTTATTATAGGTACTCCACCATAATAATGACAGCGTAATTAATCCACTGTACAAAATGGTAAAGTTAACAATGGCATTAGCATTGGAAATACTCAGCCAATAAAATCTTAAACTAAAATCTGATCCAAGATGGATCACAAAATAATAAAGAAATAACAAAAGAAAAAGCCAGCCAAAAATGGTCAATAGAATATCAAGGCACTCTCTAGCTTTAGACCTATTAAGTTTAATAATCATGGGCTTCTCCTTTCTTTTTTATAAGTGGAGTCCACGATCTGGACTCTCCCAGGTAGCAAACTCATCTTTACTTTCTTTTAAAATTTTGATTCCTTTAGGCAATGCCACGATGACTAACAATGCATTTATATGCCAATAAATGATCGGATACCAAATGCCCCACAACAAATAGAGTAAAATCCCTTTCTCGTACCTGCTTTCAATAAAAAGAGCAACTAGAAATTGCAGCAAACAAATAATCGAGAGATAATTTCCAATCCACATGATAGGAACTAAATTATTTTGCAGAAAAATAGCTTTGTATAAAAAAATAATTGCCGAAATAAACCAAATAACGGACCATAGAATACTTAACACTTGTTCAATATAGATTGGATAAAGCCTTCTCTGCCGCCAGTCTAAAAAGATGTCTCGATGACGCAAAATGACTTCAATTCCACCCTGTGTCCATCTCAATCGTTGCTTACAAATCCCCTTGATTGTCTCAGGGACCAGCATCCAACAAAGAGCCCTTGGTTCATAACGGACATCCCAAAACCTCCTTTGCAGCTTCCAAGTTACCCCTATATCATCAGTGATTAGATCGGTATCCCACATTCCAGCGTCCAACAATGCTTTTTTTCTAAAAACAACAAAAACACCGGAAACAGTCATTACTTTCCCTATTATTCTCTGAGTCCTTTTAATCAGCCCGATAATACTGGAATATTCAACTAGTTGAACTTTAGAAAGCAGACTTGTCCGATTTCTAATACGAGGATTACCAGTTACGGCGCCGACCCTCTCCCCATTATGCGGGGTGATAAAATGAGGGATAATATATTTTAGGGCATCCTTATCCAGGATCGCATCGCTATCAATGGTTGCAATGAGTTCCCCTTTTGAAGCTAGAACTCCCTGTTTTAAGGCATTAGCCTTTCCTTTATTGTCGACAACATTTACGACACGTAATTTTGAATTCAAATGTAATAATGATTTTAAAATTTCAAGTGTTCGATCATTACTGCCATCATTGATGACGATTACCTCATAATGGGGATAATTCAAATGTGAAACGTAGTTTATGGTTTCTTCAATTGTTTTTTCCTCGTTATAAGCAGGGATTAATAAAGACACAAATGGTAATTCCTCATCACGATAATCTGGAAACTCCTGATTTCGCTCTTTCTTTACAAAAAAGATTAAACTGCCAATAATCCACAATACTCCCATAGCTAATGGATAATAAAATAGGAAAAGAACTAGTACCGTTTTCAACGTATCACGCCCTAATGGTAAGTAAAATTCAATAGATATAGTGCCATAGATATAGATAAAGACCCTTTCATATAGTTCTATCGACATATTTCTACTTATTATTATAGAAAATTACCACCATAAGAGCAATTTGCAACTTTCGACACATTTCTACGTTCTCTCTTATTTTTTAGCAAGTTTAACGCAGTAAAGCGCCGGGTTGTTTTGAAGAGACCTAGTTAAATAAGACAAAGGAAAAAGCACCCCCTGGATCGTATTTAAATAATACGTAACTCAGGAGGTGTTTTCTTATGGGGAAGAAAAATGCTTACTCAGAAGAAGTTAAAATGGCTGTTATTGAGATGAAATTAAGTGGTGAGTATTCAAACCGTGAGATTATGGACAAATTTGGAATAACAAATGTTACTCAGGTCAAAAGGTGGATGCAGTGGTATCGTGAAGGACAAAAATATCGTTTGGCACAGGGGATTGGTAAACAGTACAGTTATGGGAAGGGTCCCGAAGAATTATCTGATATGGAAAAATTAAAGAGAGAAAATGAGTATTTAAAGGCACAATTAGAAATTTTAAAAAAGTACCAAGAAATCGAGAGGAGTTGGTTCCAGAAGCTGTAGTTACCTTAGTTGAAAAATTAAAGGAAAAATATTCTGTAACCTTTCTTTGTAGGTGCCTAGGTATCCCGAAATCAACTTACTATAGATGGAGGAATCAAGGTCCAAAAGGTAAAACTGAACTCGAAATACAAATCACTGAAATTTGTAAACGTCATAAATTTTTAATTGGTCATCGGACAGTTAAAGCCTGGTTATTACGTGATTATAAAAGGAAAGTTAACCGAAATACTGTCCAACGTATTATGCAAAAATATAATCTCCAATGCCAGGTGAAGCCTAAACGTAAGAATAATATAGCTGGAGAAATTAAGATAGTAGTCCCTAACCATTTAAATAGAAATTTTACTTCTTCTAAACCAAATGAAAAATGGGTTACAGATATTACTTATCTGCCATTCGGCCAATCTATGTTGTATTTAAGTACAATCATGGATTTATTTAATAATGAAATAATCGCATACCGAATTAGTACCAGCCAAGATGTGTCTTTAGTGGTAAACACATTAAAAGACGCTGTAGAAGGCCGTGATACGAGTGGCTTAATATTACATAGCGATCAGGGAGCTCAGTATACGTCCCATTCATTTCAAAGAATAGCAAAAGAAAAAGGCATTACCACAAGCATGTCCAGGAAAGGCAATTGCTTGGATAATGCCGTTATTGAATCCTTCCACTCCACCATAAAGTCGGAAGAATTCTACTCTCAAGGAAGAGAGTTTCTTACAAATTCTATTGTAATCGAAAGAGTTGAGAAGTTCATCAATCATTATAATCAAACACGACTTCAGGCAAAATTAAACTACCTGTCCCCTATTGAGTTTAGGGAACAGGCAGCATAAATTGGTGCTTTTTCGTTGTCTCATTTTAATAGGTCAGTTCAGTTTTGACCCGGCGCTTTACTGTGTTGATGACTTGGGGCTTAGGCCCCTAGCAGTTTGTTTAGGTAGGTACGCGTAGTTTCTGGTGTGTTGAAGTGGACGCCATATTGGCATAATTCGTTTGACAGTTCTTCTTTCCAAATGACGGTTCCCGGGAGGAGGATTTTGTCTTCTAATACATCTGAGTTAAGGGAGTAAATGACTTCTTGGTCATTCCTTAAGTGTAAGTTTGAAATAAATCTTAAGCCTCCAGGGCCAACGTTCTCGACGATGACGATGACATTTTCCAATTTTGCTTCAACATTAATAAGAGTCAGTTCAGATTCCAACGGAAAATGGATGTTGACCCTGAAATCCTTCTCTTTCATTTTTAAAGCCATTGTAACCTAATCCCCTTACTTACGATTTTTATATAAAAAATTCTATGAATAATACTAATAACGGCTGTTTTCCAATCCCCGTTGAGCCTTTTTTTCTATTTTTTATATAAAAATCGATGCATGGGGACGGTTCTTGTGCCTCAGTGAGGCACAAGAACCGTCCCCATGCATCAGTTATACTCCTTTTCAAAAGCCAGTTTTAGCTTTTTTATTATTCTTAAGTGGAGTTGGGAGATTCGTGATTTGTGCAGGCCGAGGATTCTGCCAACTTCGCTCATGCTTAAGTTTTCTTCGTAAATAAGGGACAGGATTATTTTTTCCTTTTCTGGCAGCTCATCGATGAGGGAGGAGAGGATTTGGCTGCGCTCTTTCTCTTCTACCTGCTTTGCCTGGTCCACAACGGAATTATCGGAAAGAAAATCCCTTTTGAGAACAGTTTCCTCACCGCTCTCGACTGGCTCATCCAATGAGGTTTGTTTTTCAAAGGTGGCCTGGGTAAGAATATCCTTGCACTCTTTCTCACTCATCTTTAAAAATTCGCTGACTTCTTTGAGGGTAGGCTGCCTGAACAACGTTTGTTCTAATGTTTCGAAGGCTTTCATAACTTCTTTTTCTTTTTTCCGCAATGTCCGTGACAGCGGGTCGTTTCGGCGCAGTCCGTCATAAATTTCGCCGCGAATCCGCTGGGTCGCGTAGGTTTCAAACTTGATATTATCACGCTGGCTGTATCTGCGGAAGGCATCCAATAAACCCATCATTCCAAACGAAACAAGCTCGTCCTCCTCAACATGGCGGGGCAGGCTTCTTTTCATAGCTTTGACAATTTTATAAACTAATGGCAGATAGCGATTAAATAACTCTTCTTCATGCTGTTGCTTCAACGGTACCTCCTCCTCTCCCCTAGATACTGTTTATTTTTTTACCACAAATTGAGACATCTTTTGGATAAACCCTTTGATTCCGGTGGATGCTTGGCGGTAACCGCCATCTCCATGCAAATAAATATTCACCATGTCCTTCATCCACTTAGCCGCCTGGGACTTCGGATAGTTCAGGTAAAATGGCGTCTGCTCGAGAACGGATTGAAATACAAGGGAATCATTCGGCATTAACCCAAGAATCTCAATCTCTTTATTTAAAAATCGTTTCGTCACTGTCCGTACCCTGCCGGCAATCGCGATTCCTTCCTTGGAATTGGCGACACGGTTGACCACTAACCGAACGTTGAGACTTGCGTCCTGGTGATGCAGAATTTTAATCACTGAATAAGCGTCGGTAATGGCGGTCGGTTCCGGTGTTGTTACTAGGATAATTTCATCCGCCGCGAGATGGATGCGCTGCGACTCCTTGGAAAGTCCCGCTCCTGTATCAAACAGGATAATATCAGCGTACCCCTGCAGTTTTCCAAGTTCGGCAAATAAATAATTGGCATCATCATCGTTTAAATCCAAAATTCTCTCAAATCCGCTGCCGCCGGAAATCAATTCAAGACCATTTGGGCCTTTTTCAAGGATTTCCCAGATGCCTTTTTTCTCCTTCACTAGATCAATGAGATGGTGTCTTGGAGTCATGCCCAGTAAAATTTCCAGGTTGGCCATGCCAATATCAAAATCAATTAGGACCACCTTTTGTCCGGATTCGCTCAGGCTGAGGGCAAAGTTTAATGCAAAATTGGATTTGCCAACCCCGCCTTTGCCGCTTGTGACGGATATGACCTTTGTTGCTTTTTCGTGTTGTGGAACTGCATCTGTTATTGGTGTTATTTCGCGCCGGGCAAGAATTGCCGCTTCGGAAGCTGCTCCACCACGGGCCTTTATCGCCGCTTCAGCAGCTGGTTCCTGCTCCCTGCCATTAAAACGCTGATACAATTCTCTCAGTCTCTGCGCCTGATCCTGCACGTTCATCTACTCCCATTATCTTTTTCGCCATATATTGCGCCTCTGCAAGCATGATGTCCTCGGGAACCCCCTGTCCCAAACTCAGGAAAGATATAGGATAGGGATAGTGATACACCAGATTTAACGCTGCCCCGAAGCAAGTGCTTTCATCCCACTTCGTCAGGATGACTTTGTCGATCTGCAGTGATTTCATTCTTTCCACAATCTGCTTCATATCTTTCCACCTTGAGGTCATGCTGAGCACAAGGTGATTTTCTTGCTTGGGCGCACTGGAGAGAAGCTCAATCATTTGCTCAATATATTGCTCCTCCAGATAATTCCTGCCTGCCGAGTCCATAAAAATCATCTGGCAATGCTCTAGACGCTCCATTGCAAGCTTCACGTGCTCAGGACTATCAGCGACCTCAATCGGCACATTTAAGATATTTGCGTAGGTCCGGAGCTGCTCCACTGCAGCAATCCGAAACGTATCTGCGGTTAATAGCCCAACTTTTTTGCGCTGATATAACACCTGCCTGGAAGCGAGCTTCGCAATCGTGGTCGTTTTCCCGACGCCCGTTGGGCCTAACAGAGTAATCATGTTGACCTCTGAATCAAGCCCAACAGGTGCGATGCCGTCCTGAAACAGTCGCGTTATGGTATCTTGGACCATTTCCCCCACTTGTTGTTCGCTTAGTTCCTCTAATGAAGGGGATCGGCCGATGATTTTCTTTTCAATAAAACGAATGACTTCCTCGTCAACCTCCTGCTCCTCTAACCGGGCCAACCATTTCTGAAGCTTTTTCCCCGAAGGTTTGGCCGCCATAGGCGCTTCATTTTTTGAAAAGTTCTCCAGCAGCTTCTCCACGTTCTCCAGCCGTTTCAGCACTTCCGATTCCGCTTGCAGCTGTTTTGTCACCGACAGCTCCTCAGCCTTCTCTTTCACCGCCTCCGAAGCCGCAATCACTTCAAACTGCTTTCGTTGAAAAAGACCGAAAATCCCGCCCGTTTTGATTTCCTTTGTGTTTAGAATGACGGCATTCTCGCCCAGCTCCTGGCGAATCAGTTGAATCGCCTGCGGCAGGGAATCAACTATATATCTCTTAATCTTCATTAGGCAACCACTCCAGCATGTTGAAAATGAACGACACCAATATTTTGTACTTCGACATCAGATTCCAGCTCGTTGAACGAGATAACGGGAATATCGGCATTAATCCGCTCGACAATTTGTTTAAGATACATCCGGATCGCCGGCGAAGTCAGGATAATCGGCTGAATCCCTACGTTAACCACCTGTTGTACAGTGTCATTAATGGCATGAACAAGCTGCTGAATTGTTTGTGGATCCAGCGTCAAATACACTCCTTGCTCCGTTTCCTGAACATTCTCGGAAATGACCTTTTCCAAATTGGCATTAACCGTAATGACTTGAATCATTTTATTGACGGCCAATTGGCTGGTAATTTGCCGTGCGAGTCCTTGTCTCACATATTCGGCCAAATAGTCCGGATTTTTTGTAAAAACGGCCCAATCAGCAAGTGTTTCTAGAATAACAGGCAGATTCCGGATCGAGATTTTTTCTTTTAACAGCTTTTGCAAAACCTTTTGAATCTGTCCGACCGATAATAACTGTGGAACCAATTCCTCCACCAAGGATGGGTAATGTTCCTTCGCCTTATCAAGGAGCTGCTTTGTCTCTTCTCTTCCTAAAATTTCATGCGCATACCGCTTGATTGTTTCCGCAAGATGGGTAGTAATAACGGATGAAGCATCGACAACAGTAAATCCAAAAATCTCCGCCTTCTTCTTCATCTCTTCCTGAATCCATAAAGCCGGGAGTCCAAACGTCGGCTCGGTTGTTTCAATTCCGGCAATACCATGATCCTCATCCTCCGGCGCCAGCATCAGGTAATGGTTGAGGAAAATTTCCCCTCTAGCAATCTCGTTTCCTTTTAATTTGATGACATACTCATTCGACTCCAAATTGACATTATCGCGGATCCGGATAATCGGAATGACCAGTCCCAATTCCAAGGCAACCTGTTTTCGAATCGCAATCACGCGGTCCAAAATGTCCCCGCCCTGGGAGGTGTCGGCTAATGGAATCAATCCTAAACCAAACTCAAATTCAAGTGAATCGACATGCAGCAGGTTAAGCACATTCTCTGGGCTATTTTCTTCTGCAGGGGGAGCCTCATTAATCTCCTCCAGTGCCTCTTCCTCTTTTTCTTTTGCCTTTTGCATTTTATAAGCAGCAAACGCGAGCAGACCGGCAATGCTCCAGGTTAATAAGATGCCGATTGGCGTCACCAGCCCAAATAAGGCGATACAGCCAGCGACCACATAGATCAGTTTTGGATAGGCAAATAGCTGCCGGGTCAAGTCGTCGCCGAGGTTGCCGTCGGAGGCTGCGCGGGTCACAATAATACCGGTTGCTGTTGAAATGAGCAGGGCAGGAATTTGGCTGACAAGACCGTCCCCGACAGAAAGCAGGGTAAACGTGCTTGCGGCCTGAGCAAAATCCATCCCCATCATCGTCATCCCGATGATGAAACCGCCAATAACGTTGATAAACAGAATAATGATTCCGGCGATGGCATCGCCTTTAACGAATTTACTCGCACCGTCCATAGCTCCGTAGAAATCCGCTTCCCTGCCGACCTTTTCCCGTCTCGCCCGGGCATCCTTCTCGCTGATGAGTCCGGCGTTTAAATCGGCATCGATACTCATCTGCTTACCAGGCATCGCGTCCAAGGTGAAACGAGCCGCCACCTCTGCGACCCGCTCGGAGCCTTTCGTTATAACGAGGAATTGAATAATAATCAGAATCAAAAAGATGATAAAACCAATGACAGGATTCCCACCGATGACGAATTCCCCAAAGGTCGCTACGACCTGGCCCGCATGACCGTGCGAAAGAATAGCCCTTGTGGTCGATACATTCAACGCCAAGCGAAAAAGAGTCGTGATCAGTAAGAGAGAAGGAAAAATAGAGAAATCTAAAGGCTCTTTTGTATTCATTCCCACCAATAAAATCGTAATCGACAGCGATATATTGATAATCAGCAAAATATCCAACAGAACCGGCGGCAAGGGAATGACCATCATAACGACAATCAGCAATACCGCAAGGAGAACGGAAATATCTTTAAATTTCATCTTTTCACCTTCTTTCTTCAAAATTTTCCTTTTAACCGATATACATAGGCCAAAATCTCTGCCACCGCTTTAAATAAGTCCTCCGGGATTTCCTGGCCGATTTCTACATTTGCATATAACGCTCGCGCCAAAGGCTTATTCTCTGTCATGATGACGCCATTTTCTTTAGCGATTTCTTTGATTTTTTGTGCCATGAAATCCACACCCTTAGCCAAGACTATCGGCGCGGATGATTTGGAAGCATCATAGGAAATGGCAATCGCATAATGAGTCGGATTGGTGATGACGACATCCGCAGTTGGTACGTCCTGAATCATCCGGTTCATCGACATCTCCCGCTGGAGCTCTCTGATTTTCCCTTTTACCAACGGGTCCCCTTCGCTCTTTTTATGCTCATCCTTGATTTCCTTGATCGACATTCGCAGCTTCTTATCATGGTCAAATTTTTGAAAAATAAAATCAGCCACTCCGATGACGACATACAAAACAGAGGTAATCAGTCCCAGTTTGACGATAAAGGTAAACAGGTAGGAAATCATTTGTGCAGCTCCCATTTGTGAAAGCTGCAGGATGGTTCCTATTTCTTTTTTTAAAAGCCAGTAGGAAACGCCACCCATCAAGGTGATTTTCAGGATATTTTTCAGCAGCTCCACCAGCGTGCGCATCGAGAATATCCGTTTCGCCCCTTCGATGGGGTTTAACTTTTTCAGGTTGAATTTAAGGTTTTCTGTTGTAAATAAAAAGCCGATTTGGATGTAGTTTGAAAATAACGCCGCCACGAACGAGACGAGCAAAACCGGCAAGACAATTTTAAAACAGAGCATTGTTAGGTCTGCAAACAGCTTATGGGTACCAGCCGGTGACAGCTCTCCTATTAAATAGGAAGTAAAAAGTTTGCGGAACAGAAAAAGCAGCTGAGTCCCAAGATATTTTCCGTAAATAAGAAGAAATAAGAAAAAGGCAGCAAGCATCAAAGACGAAGAAAGCTCTATACTTTTGGCCACTTGACCCTTATTTCTCGCTTCCCTTCTTTTTTGCGGGGTTGCTTTTTCCGTTTTTTCCTCTGAGAAAAATTGCAAATCTACTGTCAGGTAAAATGAACCCTTGGCCTTCATGATGACGCCCCCATGATGCGAATCATCTGGCTGAGTGATTCCACCATTTCTGAAAACAATGTATTGAGCAATAGGAAAAAGCTCGGCAGTGCGATGAGCAGAACAAGAAAATGAACTCCTATTTTCAAGGAAAACCCGACCACCATCAAATTGATTTGCGGGGACGTTTTCCCGATGATCCCCAACACCAAATCCACCAAAAATAGAGTGAAGACGATGGGGGCCGCCAGTAAAAAGGCAATCACAAACGAGTTTTTGAAAGTTTCCAGCATGAACGTTGAGATTCTTCCGTCCGTAAACGCTGGCACAAGCGCTTCAACCGGAATCCAGCGGTAGCTTTCCAATACTCCTTGGAGCAGCAGGTGATGGCCATTCATCGACAGGAGAAACAGGGTCGCCAGCACATTTTTCAGCCTGCCTGTTAAGTTGGCATTTGTACCCGATTGCGGATCAAAAACCGCGCCCATGGAAAAACCCGCCTGCAGGTCAATAAGAGTGCCTGCCAATTGGATGGCGTAAAAGAGAATCGATGCGATGAAGCCGAGACCCAAACCTACTAAACTTTCTTTTATAAGCAGCACAATATAGCCGCCTGAAAAAGCCAGTGGGGCATGTGACGGTTCCACAGAAATGAATACAATGACCGCCAGGAAAAATGAGAGTCCAATCTTAAAGGGTGCCGGAATTGTTCTCATCATAAACACTGGTACCGTGATGAAAAAACAGCTGACACGTGCCAGGATAAGCAGAAAGTCGGGAATTTGATTCAACCAGTCCATGCTGCTGCACTACCCTGTAAAATGAGACAGATTGCCCAAGATATTTTGCGTAAAGTCTAATAAATGCTGGAGCATCCACGGCCCAAACAGCAGCAACCCGACAAACACAGCGATGATTTTTGGAACAAACACTAGAGTTTGCTCCTGAATCTGGGTTACCGACTGGAAAATGCTAATGACAAGGCCGACTACCAACGCGATTCCCAAAACGGGTGCAGCAACTAATAGAGTGGTATAAACGCTTTGCCTGGATACTTCAAAGACCATTTCCGGTGTCATGATGAAAACCTCTCTTTTTTAAAACTAGCGGGGGGCTGACCCCCTAAAAGCTGGTGAGTAAGGACTTTACGATAAGATGCCAGCCGTCTACTAAGATAAATAACAGAATTTTAAATGGCAATGAAATCAGTACGGGCGGGAGCATCATCATGCCCATCGCCATTAAAATACTGGAAACAATCATATCAATGATTAAAAAAGGCAGAAAGATCATGAAGCCCATTTGAAAGGCTGTTTTTAACTCGCTGATGGCGAACGCCGGCACTAGTACATGCAAGGGAATATCCTGAATCGTTTTCGGTTTTTCCGCTTTTGTATAATCCAAAAAGAGATTCAGATCCTTTTCCCTCGTTTGTTTCGCCATAAATTCCTTCAGCGGCTTGCTGGCGGTTTCGAAGGCCTGCTCCTGCGTGATTTTTCCATCCATCAACGGCTGCAAAGCATGCTGGTTGATGTCCGAAAAAATCGGCCCCATTACAAACATCGTCAGAAACAGCGCCAGACCAACAATGACCTGATTGGGCGGCATTTGCTGCGTTCCCAAGGAGGTCCGGACAAATGACAGCACAATCACAATCCTCGTGAACGACGTCATCAGCAGCAAAATGGCCGGGGCCACCGAAAGAACCGTTAATAAGAGAATTATTTTAATCGACGAGGCCACAGCCCGGGGTTCTGATGATGTATTGATCCCAGGGATGGGGGAATTGAGTGCAGCAAAGCTGACATCTTGAAAAACAAATAAGAAAATAGGTATGAGTACGAGTATTTTTTTTGCCAACTGAATCTCCGCCATTTGTTTAATCTTTTAGTTTGTTAATTGGAATGCTCGTTTGTTTCACTTGATTGATTTGCGAGAGAAGGGTTTGCTCCCAGTCTTCTGTTTTCTGAGTTGACTTTGCGCCATCCCTTTTAAAAATTGTTCTAAAGTTAATGGGCTGTTTTTTGTGTGCTGTCTGTTCAACAAGGGACTGCATGATAAGGTCCTGTTCCTCTCCCGGTTCGATTGTCTGGAGGAGACGGACCTCGTTTCCGATGCCTAAAATGTATAAGGTTTTCCCAATCATGACCATTTGCACGGACTTGCTGCCGCCTAATGGGTATCCGCCAAGCGAATAGATGGGGCCTTTCGATAATATAGGTTTCGATTTCGATTTTAAAAATTTTAAACATAACAGCAGCAAAATGATGATGGCTGCAAATGAAAATATAAATTTTATAAAGGATGGGACAAGGGACGGCTGCTCCGGCATTGAGGCCGAATGGTTCCCTTGCACGGTATTAGTTTGCTGATCCTTGGAATAGGCATCATATACGGTGCCGCTTCCTGCTCCGAACACGACTTGATGACTATTTAATGAAGAAAAGAGGAACACCACTGCAAAGGTAAGGCTGATTTTTTTAAAAAAGGAAACAATTTGCAACGTAGCCACCTCCTCTAATCGTGCATTCTTTCTTCACGTTCCTGCTTAGAAACGATATCGGTAATTCGGATGGCAAACTTCTCATCGACGACCACTACCTCGGCCTCAGCAACAGCGGATCCGTTGATGACTACATCCACATGTTCCCCGGCCAGCTTGTCTACCGGGATAATCACGCCTGGTTTAATCTTCAGGATGTCCTTCACCTTCATATGGGTCTTGCCTAGTTCAACGATGAGCTGCAGGTTTACATCTTCAATCGAATTTAGTTCATTTCCTGTTCCGGAGGACTTTGCTTCATCAAAAAGAGGGGCAAATTGGACTGCTTTGATCTGTTTGATTTGTTTTTCGTTCATTGGATTGCACTCCCTCTTGGTTTATTCGTTGTTTAATAGAGCTGAAACTCTTAATAACGATCTATTCGCAAGGTAAAATTAGAATCTATTGGCGAATTTCTGCTTTCTATTGGCGGATTGAACGGTTCTATTGGCGAATCATCGCTTTCTATTGGCGAATTCAACACTTCTATTGGCGAATCCGAAAAGTCACTCAGACTCGATTGTGAAAATACCGAATAACCGCCATCTCATCTAACATATTTTGCTCGTCCCGTTTGATTTTCTCAGAATATTCATCAAAAGACTTTTCCCGCCAGGTTGACCAAACCTTTTCTTCCTGATTTTTCGATAGCAGCAGCTGGTTTTTCAGATTGAAATCCCTCGTCAAATCCGCTACCTTTCTCTTAACCCGTTCGATTTGCTTATCCAAGAAATATAGGTATTGTTCTCTTTCCAGCATTTCCGTCACTCGAAGTGAAGCCTTCTGCTCGAAATCTTGCAAATAACTTTCTTTCCGCTCCACAAGCTCGAGCAGTTCTCCCTCGGCGATTTCCTTCTTTTTCCGAACCATATTCATCTCATTTAGAGCCGATTCCTTTTCTTTTTCCTTCATATTTAATATCTTTTCAAACCGAAATTGGAAACTCATTTAGCCATTCCTCCAAATTGTTGAATCATCGCCGCGACTGCATCATCTAAATGAGAGGTTTCGTTGACGCCCTGCTTCAAAAAGCCGTCAATCCAAACCTTGTACTTAATGGACAAATCAATTTCGGCATTCGTTCCTTGTTTATAGGCACCGATTTTAATTAAATCCTCTGCTTCTTTATAAATGGCCATATGCTGTTTAAGAATTTCTGCGCTCCGAAGATGCTCCGCGTCCCCGATATCCTTCATCACACGGCTGATACTGTTCAGCACATTAATCGAGGGGAAGTGTCCCTGCTGTGCCAGCTTACGGTCCAGTACAATATGTCCGTCCAAAATTCCTCTTGTCGTATCAGCAATCGGTTCGTTCATGTCATCGCCGTCCACCAGCACCGTGTAAAAAGCGGTAATTTCCCCGCGTGGTCCGGTTCCGGCCCGTTCCAAAAGCTTCGGCAGCATCGCAAAAACCGAAGGGGTATACCCTTTGGTTGTTGGCGGCTCGCCAATTGCCAGTCCGATTTCCCGCTGCGCCATTGCATACCGGGTGACCGAGTCTAGCATCAGGTTGACACTCAAGCCCTGATCCCGGAAAAATTCCGCGATGGTTGTAGCGATGATGGCACCTTTGATTCTGACCAATGCAGGCTGGTCGCTCGTGGCCACAACCACGACTGATTTTTCCAAACCTTCCTTACCAAGGTCCCGTTCGATAAAATCAAGTACCTCCCGGCCGCGTTCGCCGATTAGGCCGATGACATTGACATCTGCACTGGTGTTCCGGGCAATCATCCCGAGCAAAGTACTTTTCCCAACGCCGCTCCCGGCAAAAATGCCGACCCGCTGACCTTTCCCAATTGTGAGCAATCCGTCAATCGCGCGGACCCCGACACTCAAAGGCGTATGTATTCTCGGCCGCTTTAACGGATTTGGAGGATTATTGTTGGTGTCGACCTCGACCAAACCGGACGGAAGCGGACTTTCATCCATCGGCTTGCCTAAACCGTCCAATACCTTGCCCAATAATTCCATGCCCACCTTGACGGTAAGCGGCTTCCCGGTTGAGACCACTTCACAGCCAGGACCGATGGAAACAAGTTCACCCAAAGGCATAAGCAGAACCCGGTTTCCTTTAAAGCCGACGACTTCCGCTTCTAACGGCTTCTCCGCGGAAGAAGGATAAATAAGGCAGACATCGCCAAGTTTCACATCTGGTCCCTGGGATTCAATCGTCAAGCCGATGACCTGTGTGACTTTTCCATTAAACTTGATTGGGTTGATGGTCTGCAGTGTTTGCAAATATTTTTCAATTTTCAAGAGCTTGTTCATTCGAATCATCCCTAAATGTGATCTGCAGCTGCCTGTTCATATGTATCATCCCTCAGCGTTTTTAGCAGTGCCTGTTTGATTTCCTTCAGCTGGACATCAATCCGGGCATCGATGCTTCCGTATGATGTGCGGATCACGCAACCGCCTTCTTCAATGGAATGCTCCGGCAGGATTTTCACCTCTACCTGCCCTTCCACAGATTCGAGAATTTGATTGCGCTGGTTTTGTACAAACTCATAATCATCCGGGCTGACACAAATTGAAATTGACGACCGTTCATTCGAATACAATAAACTCTGCTTAATCAGGTGCAGGAGCACCTCCGGGTTTGCGGCCAATTCCTTTTGAATTACCTTAGCCGCTGTTTGAATGGATAAATCAATGACAAACGGCTCGGACTCCTTAATAATGGCCTTTTTCTCTTCATACGCTTTTTCGAGCACTTCCTGGGCCAGCTCGATTCTCCCGGCATAGTCGTGATGGGCTTGCTGTATGCCTTCTTCATAGCCCTGCTGGAATCCCTGCTGCTTGATTTCCTCCATCTGTGCTGTCACTTTTTCCTGCTCTAATAGCTTCCACTTCTCCAGCTCTTCGGCCGCTTGTTCTTTTTCAATTGCCGCCTTCATTTGGGCTTGGAGGACGATTTCCGCCGCCTGCTGTTCCGCTTCTTGTAAAAGCTCCTCAGCACTTTGATCAGAATGGGGGAAATAAGTATCCTTCCCTTTATGTAGAGATAAGTATTTCGTTTCAATGACGGGCGAGATGAATGTAGCTTTAAAAAGATTAGATGACAATTTCCTCCACCCCTCGCTCTATAATGATGGATCCTTCTTCTTCGAGCCTGCGAATGATGCGGACAATCCGTCCCTGCGCTTCCTCCGCTTCCTTTAAGCGGACAGGACGGTCGAATTGGCTTTGTTCCTCGAGCGCCTCGGCACGTCGTTTGGAGATATTTTTAAAAATAGCTTCTTTGAGGTCTTCGCTGGCAATTTTCAATGCCAAGTATAAATCTTCCCCGTCCACATCTCGTAAAATCCGTTGAATCGAATGATTGTCGAGTAGAGCGATATCTTCAAATACAAACATTTTCCCTTTGATTTCTTCGGCCAGCACCGCATTTTGCCTGCTCAACGATTCTAAAATATGCTTTTCAGTGCTTCGATCCACACCTGTCAGGATATTGACAATGTTGTCAATCCCGTTGTTGACCGAATAATCCTGCGAGGTCGTTGTCGAAAGCTTTTCCTGAAGCACTTCCTCCACCTGCCGGACCACTTCAGGCGAAACTGTGTCCATCAAAGCAATTTTTGTGGCGATTTCCGCTTGCTTTTCCGGTGAAAAAGAAGACAGAATCGCAGAGGCCTTTTTCGGCTCCAAATAAGAAAGAACGAGTGCGATGGTTTGGGAATTTTCATATTGCAAAAGGTTGAGGATTTGAACAGGCTCCGCCTTTTGCGCAAAGTAAAAAGGCTTCTTTCGATTCTTTTCGGAGGAGCGGTTCAGCATCTCCTTCGCCTTTTCTTCGCCAAAGGAGAGTGCGAGCACATCCTTGGCAAAGTGCTCACCGCCTGTCGAAACGACCTTCCGCTCCGATGCCATATGGTAAAATTCATTGAGGACATCTTCCTTCACTTTGGCATCGATCCATTGAAGATGGGCAATCTCCTTTGTAATCAATTCCACTTCGTCCTCCTTCAGCTGTTTCAAAATCGCTGAAGACCCCTCTTTCCCTAAAGCAACCAAAAGAATCGCCACTTTTTGAATTCCCGTTAACTTCCGCATATTATCCCTCCTTTTCTTCCTTTAACCAGTACCGTAATAGGTCGACAAATTCATCCGTATTTTTACCGGCCAATTGATTTAATTCGTTTTGCACTGATTCCTTTTTGTTGATAATAGGCTCGAATTCGGTAAGCTTTTTCATTTCTAAAAATTCTGAGGCTGACTCCATGTCCTCTTTCTTTCTCCTTCTAAGCAGGGCGGCAAGAATCAAACCACCGACCAAAAGGAGACCTAATGCTGCTGCTCCAATCCAGATATAATTCATATAAGTTGCCTTTTGACTTAAATCCGTCTTGGCAGGTGTCAAATCCTTTTTACCGGCAAATTCTCTGGGGAATACGGTGATGCGATTGTTGATATCAGCATCCGTTAGCCCTTTATTGTCCTTAATCGCTGTCCGTACTACGTTGGCAATAATATTTCGGATATTATCCTGTGTATCTGCTGTTAAGGATGCCGGAACTTTCGGATTCGGCGGTTCCACACCGACGTTAATGGTCAAATCGTCAATCGTATACGGACTTTCGACCATTTCCTTTGTAATCCGGTTGAATTCATAGTTGACGCGATTAACTTTTTCCTGGTAGTCATTTTTTCCGCCGCTGCCTTCAGCCGCATAGGCAGGCACATCGCCTTCACCGGTGCCGTCTACACCGCTCGGAACGGCCCCCTCGCCGCTGTAGGATTTCGTGACCTCTTCAACACTGACGGCCATTCCCTTATCTGAATTCGGGAGCGGTTCGACTAAGTTTTGCTGCGTCTTCACCTGGTCGAAATTCAGCTTCACAAAGGTCTGGACCAACACCTTATCCTGCCCGAGCATCGTGCCGAGCATCTGCTGGATGCTGCGCTGAATGTCCGCCTCTACCTTTTGCTTGATCTCCCGTTGGCTTTCATAGCTGTCTACCCCGGCAAAGGCATTATCGCCGGATTGCGGTAAGGACAGAAGCTGGCCATTTTCGTCGGTGATAACGATGTTTTCTTCGGGCAGATTCGGAATGCTCTTCGATGCTAAATGGTAAAGGGCTTTAATCTGCTGTTTTTCCAATTGATAGCCCGGCTCGAGGTCAACGATAATCGAGGCACTTGCTTTCCCTTCCTCCTCCGGTCGAATAAACACGCTGTCCTTCGGAAGAGTAATCATGACCTCGGCATTTTTGACGCCGTTGATTTTCGTCATCAAATTGGCCAGCTGTCCTTGAATGACTTCCCTCTCAATGGCATCAAGTTCCCTGTCGGTGACGCCAAATTTCAAATCCTTTGTCTGTTCTGAAAAACTAATTGGACCGCTTTTGGGATACCCGTCTGCCGCCAGGTTGACGATTAGGTCTGCTGCCTGATCTTTTGGAACGAGAATTTGCGTACCATTATTAGTCACTTCAATATCGGTAGCCCCTTGCTTTTCTAAGACAGCCTTAATCTCCCCAATTTCCTTTTGGCTCAAGCTATTGGCATACAAAGGAACGAGGTTTGGCTTGGAAAAATAAAAAATTCCAATGCTCAGCAGGGCCACTACTAGAATAAACGTACCAATATACAATGTTTTATTTTTCTTGCTCGCGTTTTTCCAAAACTGCGAGAGTTTTTCCTTGAAATCATTTAATTTCTGATTCATAAGCCCTCCGCTATGCTAGCCAAGAATCGGCTGCACCTAAAAACCTGCATTCTTTACATGACTTCCTGATAAGGTGATGCACAAGAACCGTCCCTTTGCTTCTGAAAAGTGATGCACAAGAACCGTCCCTATGCCTCATACTTGCATTCTCATGATTTCTTGGTAGGCTTCGACTACTTTATCCCTTACTTGGGTGGTCAGCTGCAGGGCGATTTGTGCTTTTTGTGCAGCTATGGTGACGTCGTGGATATTTTTTATTTCACCTGTGGCTATTTTTTCGGACATGTTTTCCGATTGGACAATCGTGTCATTTGCTTTCTGTAAGGCCTCGCTTAACGAGTTCGCAAAAGAGGCGCTTGATGCAGCAGGCTGAGTATTTTGCGTTTTTCCCACCAAAGAGGTTTGCGCCGGAAACAGCTGATCAATTCTCATTCTTTAACACTCCTTATCTACCAATATCTAAAGCTTTAAGTGACATACTTTTTCCGACATTAAAGGCTGTGATGTTGGATTCATAAGCGCGGGAGGCACTCATCAGGTCGACCATTTCTTTCGTAATGTCGACATTGGGCATCATCACGTAGCCGTCATTATTAGCGTCCGGATGGGTCGGATCGTAAACCGGCCGAAATGGAGTTTTATCTTCTACAATTCTCGTAACCTTTACCCCATTTGAATTCATTTCATTTTGCAAGAATTGGCGGAACGGGGTTCCTCCCGTCCCAGTCGCTTGCACCTCGACCATCTTCCGCCGGTAAGGCATCCAGACCCCATCCACCAATTGGCCCCGGGTAGTCGTGGCATTGGCGATGTTGGAGGAGATTGTATCCATTTTTAACCGCTGGGCAGTTAGGGCTGAAGAACTAATATTTAAGGGTTGGAACATCGACATTATGAATCACCTACCTGCTCTTAATCGCTGTTTTGAGTAAATTGAATTCTTCGCTTATCTGGTATGATAATGTTTGGTACCAAATCGAGTTTTGGGTCAACTCCGTCATCTCACTATCCATATCCACCCCATTGCCGCTATTTTGCATCACAGTAGGTTCCTGGGTAATCAAAGGCTGGCTCGAAACAGCTAGGCCGATTGGAATATGCTTGGCATTCGTTCTCTTTCCGTCAAAGCCAGCACCGGAAAGTTCTTGTTTTAAAATGTCTTCAAAAATAACTTTTTGGGGTTTATAGTTTGGGGTGTTCACATTGGCGATATTGTTGGAAATGGCATTATGTCTTAACACAGAGGCATCTAAAGCTCGTTGGACGAGATTAATATTTTGAAGCATCGACATGGGTCAGCTCTCCTATCAAATATTCAGAATATTTAAATTTCATATTTTAGGACATAAAAAAGACCATTCCGAAGAATAGTCTAATAGGGTAAACTTTGACTCTTCGGCAACTGGCTGGCGTAATCCCTTCGGATCCTTAGCCCCTATAGCTTTGCGTCGCTGGGTTTCCCCAGGTTTGCTATTATCGGATTGCATTTGTCGATTTTTGGAAATTTTATTGTCGAATTTTTCCTACAAAATAATAATACAATGGTTTTAGTAATCTGACAACAAAATTAATTAAAAAGGCCTACTTAACTTAAATTAGTTAAGCAGGCCGTACTATTTTCAGAGCTTCTTTCCAGGTATCTTGCAGTTCTATTAACATTTTTTCGACTTCAACTAACAGTTGCTCTTCCTTTTTGATATTCGCCTCTATTAACTTTTCCTTCATGTAATCATAAAGTACTATGAAAGATTTTGAGATTTCGATATCCATATTCAAGGTAACCATTAATTCGGTTACAATTTTTTGAGCCCGCTGTATTCGGTCATTAGCCCTTTGCCAGTCTTTTTTTTCCATCGCCATCCTTGCCTGAAGGATAAATTTAATCGCCCCGGTATATAACAAAAGGGGCAGTTCTTCTTTTTTCGCATATAGTACTTGATTATTTTCGTATGATTGATAGGCATTGTTCAGAGCCAAAAGTCTCACACCTTTCCCCTTATTTTCGCTTATCGTAAAAAATCCCGCTTACCGAAGCAGCAACCGGTTCTCCGTACTGCTGTTTAATGGTTTTCTCTTTTTGGAGAGAGCCAATCGCCGCAAGAATCTTTTGCTTGGCACTAGTTAATTTTTCCTGAAGCTTTCGTTCTAACGGCTGAATCCTCATGAGCTCTCCCTTGATGGCTTCGCTCATGAGGATGGCACCGTTTCGTTGATCCAGCTCGGTTACTTTCTCGATACACAGGCCACGTTCTTGAAGCAGCTGTTCAATAAGCTCTACTTCATTTGCTTCTAGAAGATTGATTGTCAGCTGATAGTAATCTTTTAAAAACTGCTCTTTTTGTTTCTCCATCGATTACATTCCACCACCCATTTGCTGCATCAGCCAGCTGCTTTGCGTATTCGATTTCTGGATGGCTTGCTCCATCGCGGTGAACTGCTTCCAGTAATAGCTTTCCTTTGTCTGCAGGCGTTTCTCCCAGGAATCAATTTGCTCATCCAGCTGCTTTAACGCCTTTGAAAGGTAAGTGTCACTCGAATAACCGGCCGTCTTCGTGATGTCCTTCATCGTTTCGTTCAGCTGGTCATACAACCGCCAGGCGACCCCGCTGTTTTGAAACTCTTCGGCATTGTTCACCGTGTTGTTGGATGAAGCCCCTGTGTCGTATTTTTTTGAAAAAAGCTGGGCGACTTGGTCTAGATTATTTTCCAGTGCCGCTTTTAATTTTGTTTCATCAATGACGAGTTTGCCATTATCCCGGTAGTTGGTACTTGAGGTGATACCAATTTCCGCGAGCGTATCGAAGCCGCTGTTCATTTTGGCCGGGTCCTTGTCACTGACTTTGGAATAGAGGATGGACCGCATTTTGTCGAGGGCAGAGGCAATCTTCTGGTCATTTGCCAATAGGCCGCTCTTTGCTTTTTCCTCCCACAATTCAATTTCCTTGTCCTTCATATCCTTCTTCTGGTCATCTAGTAGTGGGGAATAATCCTTATAGCGCTTTTCTCCCAATTTATCGTGAAGAGTTTTGATCGTATCGTTGTATTTATCAACAAAGCCTTTGATTGTGTCAAAAATCGCGTCGACATCCGGTTTCTTCATAATCGTGACATTGCTTCCGGCAGGAAGCTCGGTTTTTAAGTTAAACTGGATGCCATCATAGGTGAATTGATTGCTTTTGATGGTGATGGTTGTACCGTTGATGGTCACCTCGCCGGGTGTTGATGAGACGGGTGAGATTCCGACGGCACCGCTTGCGTTTCCTGTTTGGAAGTCATTCAGGCTTCCGCTTACCGTACCTGCTGCAATCTTTAAAACGTTAGAGCTGTCGGATACATTGGCAATGCTGATATCCTTCTGATCATCTTTTGAGGTAAAAATAATTGCGTTATCGCCGCTGGAATAAGTGGCCGTCACCCCAGTTTTTGCGGATAATGAATTGATTTTTGCAATCGAGCTTTGGATTGTATCCTGTGCAGTAAGGCTGATAGATTCATTGTTTAGGGTAAAACTAAACCCCGATCCTAGTTCGGCTTTATCATTGGCTACTCCTGCCTGTGCGAATTTGACAGAGGATGGCGTACCCGGCTGATAGAGTTTGGCAGAGGAAATTACATATTCGCTTCTGCTTGGGGTACCTGTTAGAGATGCTCCAACTTTAGCATCGTCTGAGGATGACAACTTGCTTTTTTGAAAAGTGGATTCCAGCCTTAGCGCTTCCATCGAAGACCGCAAATCGAGAAATTTGGTATTCACATCGCGATACGCATCCATTTTCCATTCCGTCATTGTCTTTTTTTGGATTACCTTGTTTAAGGGGATTTTTTCCGCGTTCATTAATTTGGTCACAAGCGCCTCAGTATCCATCCCCGATGCCAGACCGGATAAGCGAAAATCATTTGATATCATTTGGAAATCCTCCGTACCATCGTTTCATTGCTTTTAATAAAAATAACGGCAGGTTTTGGGGGAACGTTTAGTTCTTTTTGAAAAACTTTGGAGAGGGGAGGGCCCGGGTACAATAGATTCGTAGATAAATTGGGAAATTCGTAGATATATTTAAAAAATTCGTAGATATAGATAAAAAACTCGCAGATATATTTTTAGAATAAAGAAAAAAAGAAAGGCCGCTTAAGCCTTTCATAGGTTAATTGATCGTTTTATTTAAGATTTCGGTGATTCTAATCCCAAAATAATCGTCGATGACGACCACTTCGCCTTTGGCGACAATTTTTCCGTTGATCAAGACATCAACCGGCTCGCCGGAGACACGGTCCAGTTCGATAATCGAGCCTTGCGTGAGTTCAAGAATTTCGTTAATTTTCTTTTTCGTCCTGCCCAGCTCGACCACAAGCTCCAACGAAATATCCATGAGCAAATCCAAATTAACGGAGTCGTCCGTTTCCCGCTTTTGCGGTTCATCCGGCAAGTCTTGAAAAATAAACGGCTTCGTTTCCTTCTCAGTATCACCTAATAGAGCTTCCAATTCTTCTCTTGAAATTTTCCCCTCGTTACTCATTTTATTTTCCCTCTTTTTCTAAAACAGTTTCGATTTCGGCTGCTAGCCGTGTCTTCTTCACACCAGGTTTGACAAAGAATTTCACTTCTTTGCCTACCTTCGCCTTTAACGGTTCATCATACAATTGATTCAACTGGATGACATCCCCGACGTTTAGCGATAAAAACTCTTCAATCGAAATCTTCGAGCGCCCCAGTTCAACGCTTAAAGGGATTTCCAGTTCTTCAATTTTTGACTTTAACAGCTTGGATTCCTGCGTGCTTTTCGCGTGGCTTCGGGTCGAGAACAATTGATAGGATGATAGCTTTGGTAAAAACGGCTCCAAAATGATATACGGAATACAAATGTGCATTCGTTCCGTCACATCCCCGATTTTAATCGTAAAGGCAATCACAATCACGGTTTCATTCGGGATCGCGACCTGTAAAAACTGTGGATTCGTTTCAATCTCAAACACCTTCAAATCGACGTTCATGAGATCTTTCCACGATTTCCGCAAGTTTTCTACAAAGCCCTCGAACAGCTTATGAAGAATTTTATTCTCAATTTGCGTTAACGTCATTTTATCCTCGGGGGAAGCCGAAAGCTCCCGGCCGCCGAGCAGACGATTGAGGATGGCATAAGCCATTTGCGGCTTTAATTCCATAATCATCCGCCCTTTTTCGGACGTTTCAAAAACGTTTAAAATTGTATAGGCCGGCAGTTCCTTGATGAATTCCTCGTAAAGCATTTGATTGACCGACACCACATCCACCTGCACGATGGTTCTTAATTGAGTCGAAATCGCGGACGCCAGCTGATAAGCGAAATTATCATGGATTCTTGTCAGCACGCGAACCTGCTCCATCGATAGACGAAGCGCTTTTTTAAAATCATAGACTTTGACGTCTTGGCTGTTTTGAATGATTTTTTCTTTCATTGCTTAGGTTCCACCACCATAAAATGATGCGAAGGGAAAGCAGTAATACTTTCCCTCCCTTATAAAAATTCGAAACTATTATCGTTTTAAATTCACTAACTCTTCCAAAATGGAGTCGGACACGGTAATCACCTTGGCGTTCGCCTGGAAACCACGCTGCGCGGTAATCATTTCGGTAATCTCTTCGGACAGGTCCACGTTCGACATTTCCAGCTGACCGGATACAATTTGCCCAGCATGGTTATCTGAACGCTTCGCAATTAGATTATTGATATTGGTTTCTGTATCGGAATTTCCTGTTAATTCATACAGGGAACCGCCCACTTTTTTCAAGCCGCCTGGATTGGAAACGACAACCGTACCTAAAGTGGCAATCTCATCGGCTGTTCCAGCAGGGGTGACCCCTTTAATAACCCCATTATAATCAATGGTGTAGGAAACATAAACATCTGAATCTATCTGGATGGGATTTCCAGTTGAGTCAAGTACCTTGTAGCCTTGAGGATTCACAAGGTTGCCGTCGCCATCCCGGTCAAAGTTACCGGCGCGTGTTAAGTACTTTGCCCCGCTGTCGCTTTGAACCACGAAAAATCCATCCCCATCAATGTATAAGTCAGATGATAGATTTGTAGTCGTTGGACTTCCAGCCATGTGGATTGTATCAATCGACGCCGTTTTCACGCCTAACCCGATTTGCACCGGATTCGTTCCGCCCGATCCGCCAACCGGATCCGGAGACGAGCTGCCGCGGACGGTTTGGCTAAGCACATCCTGAAACATGATGCGGCTTTTCTTATAGCCAACCGTGTTCACGTTGGCAATATTGTTACCAATGACATCTAATTTGTTTTGGAACGCCTTCATACCAGATACACTTGAATTTAAAGAACGAAGCATGTTAACTACCTCCAGAGTTTGTTAGTTTTGAATTTTAGCAGAAATTATAGAGTCGACTGGAATCTCTTGATCATTTAGTTGATAAAAAAATTGGCTGCCTTTTTTGATGACACCATTAACGATGCCGCTATCTTGCTGACCGATTTCAGGATTGAGCCAGGATGCTTCCTTGCCAATCATATGGGAATAGTAGCTGATATCTTTCGTGTTGGAATTGGCAAATTGGGCAAATGCCTGATTCAAGTTGGACATCTGTTCAAGGGTACTAAATTGGGCCAGCTGGGAAATAAATTCCCGGTCCTCCATCGGCTGGGTCGGATCCTGATTCTGCAATTGGGTGGTCAGCAGTTTCAGGAAAGCATCCTTACCTAATGAATTTGTGGCATGGTTTGTCTGTTTGGTACTGAGCGAATTCGAGAATGGTGTGGTTGTATTTACGGATGTCATGTTCCTCATCTCCTTTTATGCAAGAATATTAATCGTCGTATCGGACTCTCTATGCAAATATGTGTCAATCGTGTTATGGCTTTGATAAAACTCATCACGATTCACTTTCTTTTTGGACTGGCGCTGCTGCGATTGGTCCTGCTGCGAGCGGTTGTCCTGCTGGGAAAACTGATTCTGCAACGTTTGCCCGCTTTGAGCGACTTCGATTTTATCCACTTGAAACCCTTGCTGCTGCAAGGAAGCCTTCAACAAGGACATTTGCGAATCTAGCATTTCTTTTCCATGGGCGGTATCCGCCAGAAATTGCGCCGTTACCTGCCCCTTTTGAATAACAATTTTTATATCAATCTCCCCAAGATGCTCCGGCGTCAGTGAAAATTTCGCTTCGATAATGTCAGAGCCCTTATGTAGATGGGTAGGGTTCTTTAATAAGCCCATCACCTCGGCGGCAAGCTGTTCTTTGGTAACCTTCGTTAAGTGGGAGGGTTCATCCTTTACCGCTGTCATGTCTGATTCTCCCGGGCGGTGTAAGGATTGAAAAATCACTTCTTTTCCGTCAAATGGCTGATTTTTGAAATCAACATCGGACTCAAGTTTAGAAGCAGGTCGATTTTGCTGTGTCTCGCCCGCATTCTGTAGCTGGTGAACTTGCTCCCGCACAAATTGGATTGGCTGTTGAAGCGGGTTTTGCACCTGAACTGAGTTTTGATTCGATTTAAGCTGTTCCTGAAATGACTTTATTAATTCTTGAGCTTTCTTCTGGCCAAATATTCCTTCTAGCTCCGTCTGCAGCGCCGGTAATGCTTGCTTCCCTTCGTTGTGGGCATCATCCGCAATCGTCGTTTGAAGAGGAGCAAGTGCAGGATTTGTCTTTTCAAAAAATGAACTGATAAAAGCAAGCAAATCATCTCGAGTTTGCTGTTCGCTGTCTTGGTCCAGTTCCTGATTTGATGCGTCAGGCTGCTCTAAGACCTGGTCAACCATCGAAATGAGATTCTGGGGTGAATCTGTCCCATTTTTCAATGCATTCAACAGCTCCATAAACGAACTTGGCTGTTGATTTTCCGGCTTACTGCTGCTAGCTTTCTCTGATAATTTGTGGCTAGTGGAACTCATCGAAGTGGATGGAATCACAAATTATTCTCCTTTCCGGCGAAAGTAATATAATCATAAACAAAAAAATTTGTATTTTCTATCATTTTAATTTTTATAAAAATAGAGTAATATATATTAAAAACGGTTATTGTTTCCAATTTCCAAATTAATTACAGAGGTATGAATCATGAGTTATAGTCCAGTTTCTTCCGAATGGTTTAAAAACATGGCCTTGCTTTCGATTTCGAAAAGCCTTGCCGGGAAGGGCATCAGCAGTGATGCAAGCCTTTTTCCGACAGGTGATATTTTTACGAACTTGTTGCAGGCTGTCCTAAGCGATCAGACAGAGCAGACGAGCTATGTGCCTGTGAATACAAGCAGCTCCTTGCTATCGAACAACACTGCAATTTTTAATGACATAAAGGATTATTCACATGTACTTGATAGTAATACAACATTAGGTTTTACTGATGTTTCAATCGATAAGTTAAATAGTGTCCTTAAAGGCAAATTAAGCAATATGGGTGAATTTTTTGTTGAAGCAGGGAGAAAGCATAATATCAATCCTAACCTGCTAGCATCCATCGCCGTCCACGAAACAGGCAACGGCAAGTCCCGTGCGGCCAATGATAAAAATAACATTGCCGGCATGATGGGCAAAAATGGCCTCCGCCAGTACGAATCCGTCGCGGAAAGCATTGGTGACATGGCCCGGAACTTAAGGCAAAATTATTTGGACAAGGGCTATGACACCATTGCAAAAATTGGTGCCAAATACGCTCCCGTCGGTGCCGCTAACGACCCAACCGGGTTGAATAATCACTGGGTTAAGGGGGTTAACAACTATTTCTATTCGTTTCTTTCATAAGCAGGTTGAGGATGTCCTAGAAGAAAGCTTCTTGGGACATCCTCTTTTTTATAGCTATTTTTTTAAAATAAAAGCGAGAACAGCGAGTTATTGCCGCAGCTCTTTTTTTGTGGATTAATTACTTCAACGGTTGTACTTCCTTTTACAAGATATCCGCCAACTTTAGCACGGAACACCAACAGCTCTTCTTTCTCGTCCCAAACAAAGTCTTCTCGGTCAAACTTAAATTGGCCATTTTTTGCTTGGTTTTCTAAGCCCTTGCTGCCGCTTAGAGCATGGACGTTGTTGATGGTGACGGTTGATAAGTCTACATTTGCAAAGCTGTATCCTTTAGGTAATGTAGCCCTTACGGTAAATTCGCCTTTGTTGCCGTTGATTACCTTTGGAGTAACTTCAATAGTGGCTTCGATGTATACAGAAACCGTTTTTTCTACGACCGTCTTTAATCCCGCATTATCGATGGCGGTAATTCTAATAGTTTGGTCGCCAGGCTTGTTAAATGTGATTTTTCCTGTTGTGTTCTTGACCCCATTGACTTCAACGATTGTTTCTTTAATGCCTGAGAGGTTGTCTGTTGCTTTATAGTTAAGTTCCAAGCTTGATCCCAGCGCATATTCTGTTGGAAAATCAACTTTTATAGTTGGAGCCGTCTTATCGATTTTAACTGCTTCAGTCTTCGTTCCTTCGACATTGCCTGCATTATCGACGCTATAGAAGGAAATAGTATGGATACCTTCTTTTTCAACAGCAAGGCCAGTACCTTCAGCGAATTCAGAGCCATCAATAGAATAGTTTGTTGACTTGACGCCGCTTAGATTGTCAGTTGCTGTTAACCCTACATTCACAGTGTCTGTATACCATTTATCTTCAACATTACTAACGGTTGTTGGAGCAGTTTTATCTGTTTTCACTTCAACCGTATGACTTTCTTCAACATTTCCAGCATTGTCGACACTATAGAAAGTGATTGTATTGGTTCCTTCTTGATTGAGAACAAGGTTTGTTCCTTCTGTAAAATCAGAGCCATTGATAGAGTAGTAGGTTGCTTTTACTCCGCTTAGATTATCGGTTGCAGTAAGCTCCACATTTACTCCGTCTTTATACCATTTGTCCTCGACGTTGCTCACTGTTGTTGGGGCAGTTTTATCCACTTTAACCTCAACAGTTTGTTTTTCCTCAACGTTTCCGGCATTGTCCACGCTGTAGAAAGCAATTGTGTTGATGCCTTCTTTGTCCACCACAAAGCTTGTTCCTTCTGCAAACTCAGAACCGTTGATAGAGTAATAAGTTGCTTTTACGCCACTTAATTCATCAGTTGCAGTTAATTCTACATTCACGGTGTCTGTATACCATTTATCCTCTACATCGCTTACTGTCGTTGGAGCGGTTTTATCCACCTTTACCTCAACAGTTTGTTTTTCCTCGATGTTTCCGGCATTATCTTCGCTGTAGAAAGTAATCGTGTTGATACCTTCTTTATCAAGCACAAAGTTAGTTCCTTCTGCAAACTCAGAACCATTGATAGAGTAGTAGGTTGCTTTTACTCCGCTTAAATCATCGGTTGCGGTAAGCTCAACATTAACGTCATTTGTAAACCATTTATCTTCGACATTGCTGACTGTTGTTGGGGCGGTTTTATCCACCTTTACCTCAACGGAATGTTTTTCCTCGATGTTTCCAGCGTTGTCTACACTGTAAAAAGTAATCTTGTTGACACCTTCTTTATCAAGCACAATACTGGTGCCTTCCTGGAAGTCGGAACCATTTACGGAATAGTAAGTGGAATGTACGCCGGACAGATTATCAACAGCTGTTAATTCAACTGCGACACCCTGGCTGTACCAGTCGCCAGTTGTATTAGCAGTTGTTTTCGGTGCTTCTTTATCAATCTTGACTTCGACTGTTCTTACGGCCTCAACATTCCCAACCTTATCAACGCTGTAAAAAGAAACGGTGTGGACGCCTTCTTTTTCAAGAGGGAAACTTGTTCCTTCCTTAAATTCGGATCCGTCAACAGAATAATAGGTGGCTTTTACGCCAGACAGATTGTCTGTGGCTGTTAACTCGGCTTGAACGTCCTTGTTATACCAATAAGCGCTAGTATTGATAACGGTTTGCGGTGCCTCTTTATCGACCTTAACCTCTACCGTTTTCACTTTTTCCACATTGCCAGCGTTATCAACGCTGAAGAAAGAAACGGTGTGCACTCCTTCTTTATCAAGAACAACGCTTGTGCCTTCTACATATTCTCCAAGATCAATAGAATAGAAGGTAGTCTTGACACCACTTAGGTCGTCAGTTGCATTAAGGGTTACCTTAACATCATCTTTTGACCAATCTAGATTGGTGTCGGCAGTTGTAACAGGCGGTGTGACATCGGAAGGTTTATCGATGTCTACTGTAACGGTTGCATAATCAATTGATTCCGTTCCATCCGCTGTTACTGGGACGATTTGGTACTCGTGGGTGCCTTGTTCTTCAGGTGTTTCTAGTTTAAAGTTTGAATCTGTAGTCGTTCCAACTAGGACGCGTTCTCCATTAACTACTTCGTAGATGTTGTACTTGTCTGCATCAGGGACTTGGTCCCAGGAGAGGTTTACAGAATCACCATTCACACTTGGTTCGTTCGCTTTAGGAGCTTCTAGTACAGGAGCAACATCGAATGCTACTACATTGGAAAAGGGTGATGAACCAAACCGTTCAGACTTTGCAATGACAGTATATTCATGTTTTCCTTGTTCTAAATTATTTACGTAATGAGAATTACTTTTTGTAGTTTTTATTAAGGTAGGAACACCTTTTATTAATTCATAAACTTCATATTCATTTGCATTCGGGACATCTGGCCACCCGATTAACGCACTATTATAGGTATCCTTTAATAATATAACTTTTGGAGCTTGCATATCCGGATATACAACCGATACATTATATGTCTTAGGTACTGATTCCCCAAACCGATTACTTACAGACACAATTTCAAAAGTGTAATCGCCCTCAGGGAGGTTACTTAAATAGTATGAGCGGCTTTGAGTAGTGGCAAGTAATTTCTTTTGGCCGCCTTCAATTTGATAGACTTTATAACTATCTGCATATTTTATTGATGACCACATCAAAGATAAATCATTTCCATTATAAAAGTAAGAATAGATTTGGTCTGGTGGTAGTATTTGTGGATAAACAATCTTTGCTGTTGTTTTACTTCCTTCTCGTGATTCTCCAAATTTAGAACTATAAGAGGTCACTTCAAAATTTAGTTCGCCTTCTGGTAAATTTGATAAATATTGATTTGTAGTATTTGTAGTAGCAACTAGTTTTCTTTTCCCGTCCACTACTTGATATATATTGTAGGAAGTAGCATAAAGTGCTTTTGCCCAACTCAAGCTAACATTATTAATGTCATCAATATAAGTTGATAGGTTACTAGGTGCTAACATTTCGGGATAAACAACATTTACCGAGATCGTACCCGCTAATGATTCACCGAATTTGGCATTATAAGAGGTTATTTCGTAATCATGTTTTCCTTCTAATACATTGATGAAACTTTGACTTATTTGGGCCGTTGTAGCAAGCAATTCTCTTTGCCCATTTTTTATTTCATAAACCTTATAGGCTGTTGCGAATTCAACTGGATTCCATTTTAGTGATACATCATTACCGTTAACGATGTTGAAGCTTAATCCATTGGGCGGCTGCATATCAGGATAATTAATATCAATTATTAAGGGAGATGATAATACAGACTCTCCCGTACTATTAACTGCTGAGACACCGTAATAATGTGTTCCCTCTAAAACTCCTGAAATGTAGCTGTTATTGTACTTAGTTTGATTGATATAAATCTTATTTTCTCCAACTACTTCATAAACACGATATTGAGTGGCGCCACTTACTGCGTCCCAATTTAAAATGACATTATCATATCCATCAAGAGAGTATTTTAGATTTACTGGTGCAGTTAGGTTACTTGCTGCAAAAGCAGAAGTAATCGGTGAAATTAATTGCAGTAATAAGACCGCTAATACAAACAAAGAAAACTTCTTCTTGATTTTTCGCATAACTTCTCCTCCTTTATCTTAGGTATAGGTAGCTTAAAAAGAAGTCCCTTAATGCAAGAGACTTCTTTTAAATTGAAAAACTAGTGATTAACCACGAAGAAGCTGTAAAACACCTTGTGGCTGTTGGTTAGCTTGTGCAAGCATTGACTGAGCTGCTTGAGAAAGGATGTTATTTTTTGTAAACTGCATCATTTCATTGGCCATATCAACATCTCTTAATCGGGATTCTGCAGCAGTTAAGTTTTCTGATGAAGTTCCCAGGCTATTGATTGTGTGCTCCAAGCGGTTTTGAATAGCACCTAATTTTGAACGCTCAGAGGAAACATTGCTGATTGCTCCATCTAAAACCTTGAGTGCATTTTCGGCACTAAATTCATTCAATAGTGAAATATTTACACCGTCTTTTTTCAAGCCTAATGCAACCGAATCCATTGCATTGATACCTATCTCTAATGTTTGATCTGCATTGGCACCAACGTGAATCGAAACCGTATTGTTAGCAGAACCTACTGTAATAGTAGAAATATCCCCACCGGCAATTGTATCTTTAAATGATAATTGAAGATTGGAAACTTTAACTACAGAGTTAGAACGAACAGCAATTCTTCCATCTCCATCTCCTTTAGTTGCACCATTTGAACCTACATCAACCTGTGCTATAAAATCACCTTTATTTCCAGCAACTTGAAGTTGCTCTAATGCACCATTGTTTCCACCGCTCATTGTGGTATTGAAAGAAGAACGAGAAATACCGTCCGATGATGTCGCTTTAATGCTAATTGAACTAATATCATTAGCAGCACCTAATTGACCAGTAATAACTAGTGAATCAACTGAAGTTGCAGCTCCGTCAAGACCCTTTGCTAAAGCATCAACACCTGTTACCGCTGTTTCCACTTTAACATCCGCAGCACCTAATGTATTTTTAATAGACGACATAAAATCATCTAGCGTGCTTTCCGCTGTAACAACATAAACAGAAGTTTTTACTTCTCCTCCTACTACTGCAGAAAGACTGATTTCATCTCCTACTTGTAGACCATAATTAGCAGTGGCATCCCCAAGGTCTGTCATTTTAGTTCCGCCGTTTGAAGATGCAGCAGTTCCGGTATTGTAATCTTTTAATACTCCAGTCTGCCAAATTGATTCTCTATCTCCTGTTAATGGACCTGACATTGTCACAGTAGTCGTCCCTGCTGCAGCTGTTGCAGAAGCTACCACATTATCAACCGCACCACCAGTTGATTGTGCAAATTTAGCAGTTTTAGAGATATCACCGTTTAGGATTTTAAAGCTGTTGAATTCGGTGTCGCTTGCAACGCGATCGATTTCGTCGATTAGTTGGTTTACCTCTGTTTGGATGTTTTGTTTATCTTGAGTTGTAGAAGTTCCGTTAGCTGCTTGGTTAGCTAGTTCACGAACACGTTGAAGAATACTGTGAGTTTCGTTCATGGCACCTTCTGCAGTTTGGATTAGGGAGATACCATCTTGAGCATTGCGGGAAGCTTGGTCCAAACCACGGATTTGTGCTCTCATTTTTTCAGAGATTGCCAGACCAGTTGCATCGTCAGCTGCACGGTTAATACGTAATCCTGAAGATAGCTTTTCTAAGTTCTTGGAAGCTGCGCTTGAGTTTGCACTTAATTGATGATAAGCATTTAGTGCTGAAATGTTATGGTTAATTCTCATCTCTTTTTTCCTCCTAGTGTTTAGGTAAATTGGTTTATTGCCTTTCTACTATTCTTTAACGACATTTTTTGCGGAGTGGAGAGAGGATGAAGAGTGATTTTTTATTATTTTTTTACTTATTTGGGTAAATTTTTCGAAAAAAAAGATGCTCCCGGTCCCCGGAAACACCTCAAAAACTATTATCTTAAAAAATCCACCAGAGTAGGCTGGATTGATTTGGCGCCCGAAGACAGGGCGGCGTTTAGGATTGTTTGCTGATTGGTTAAATCGGTGATGACTTTCGCCAAGTCGACTTCCTCATTTTTAGAAAGGATGCTCTTGGTGGTGATTTCCGTTTCGTCCAATCGGTTAACCATCATTTCCAAGCGATTGACATTAGTACCGACTATGGAACGATGGGCCAAAAGATTGTTTAACTGCTTATCCAGAGTGCCTAGCAGCTGTTCCGGATTGTTACCTAGCTCTAATTCACCGGCAATTTTTTCGATGGTTGCTGTTATGTTGAGTCCATCGGCTTGAAAATTAAAAATTTCCGTCCCTTTAACATTGACGTTCATATAGATGCCTTGACCGACGTTCCATGACAGGGAGTTCTGATTGATATTGACAAACTTGCCATCCTGAAACGGGGCGGTGTCGGTATCGGTTCCGGCAAATAAAAAGCGGTCGCCGATTTTGGCATTGGCGATATCGCCGATTTCTCCGATGAGCGCCTTTAAACCGATTGCGATGGATTGCTTAGCTTCCTGGTTATTGACACCGTTAGCGCCTTGCACCGTCAACTCGCGCGCTTTTTGCATCACCTGTGTCAAGTCGTCCAAGGATTTGTCTGTTGCTTCCAGCCAGTCCAACCCGTCTTCGGCATTCCGTTTAAACTGCCCCGTTTCCACTAGCGCCGAGCGATAGGACATGATTTGAATTGATTTCACCGGATCATCTGAAGTCTTGTTGACCGCCTTGCCCGAAGCAATCTGTTCTTGATACTGACTCAAGGTACGGTAATTCTGTTGAATATTCCTAATCATTTGCGTACTTAACATTTTTTGCGTCACACGCACTTTACTCACCTCCACCTATGACTAAACTCCTACACGACCCGTTCCATTAATTAATTTATCTAAAACCTCGTCCATGACCGATATGTATCGTGATGCCGCATTATAGGATTGCTGGAACCGGACCATATTGGTCATTTCTTCATCAATCGAAACTCCTGATACTGACTGGCGGCGGTTATCTGCCTGCTGCACTAACATGTCAGCGTTATTTTCCATCTGCAGTGCCTCTTGCGTTTTAATGCCAATCTCGCCTGCCAGCGTCCGGTAAAATTGATTCAAAGTAGTAGATTGATTGGAAAAAGAAAGAACCTTAAATTTTAAGTCGTTTAACTGATTGGCGTTTTGAGCATCACCCGCACTCGCCACTTGCGCCGCGGCTATTTTATTTAAGGAAGCCGTAATCAGTGGGTTAACCATTATGTCGTCGGCTGTTGTTGGGACGGAGCCATTTTTCGATACAAAAAACGGAATCCTCTCCAGAGCGGCGTTAGGATCGATTTTTCGATTTTTGATATCATCCAAATTCATGGCATTGGCACCGGCATGGATGCTGTTTACTTCTGAACTGAATACCGTCACCATTTCATTGATTTTTGCCATATAAGAAGGAATATCCTGCGTTAAAGAATCCACCATGCCGGCCAGCTCGCCAGATTTCAAGGAAATGTTCTGCCCGTTCAGCAATGGCTGGTTATTCGAGCTGTCAAAGGATAATGTGCTGCTTTGGTCACCATTGACCAAATACTCTTGGCCTATAAAAATATCAACCATTCCGCCCGCCGCAGGCTTCACTTCAATGTCAGCCAATTTCGAAAGCTGGTCAATCATCAAATCGCGTTTGTCCATTAAATCGTTAGGCTCTTGTCCGGAAGCGACCATTTTTGCAATTTGCGTATTTAACCCACTGACCTGTTTGGCCAAATTATTCATTTCTGTCATTTTCGTAGAAATGTTATTCTTTAAATCTTGGCTTAAATGATCGATAGAATTGGCGATTTGATTGAAACGGTCCGCCAGCGCGGTGCCGTTGGAAAGAACCACAGCTCGTGCTGATAAGCTGTCCGGCTCCTTCGACAAATCCTCCCAAGACTGCCAAAAGCGATCAAAGACCGCCTGCAGGCCATTTTCGGAAGGTTCGTTTAACGTCTGTTCGATTTTCGACAGCGTGTCCTGTTTCACGCTCCAATACCCAAGCTGCTCGTTTTGCGTCCGGAACTGTCCGTCCAAAAAAGAATCCCGGATCCGGGTGATTTCCTTCGTATCCACGCCGGTTCCCAGCTGATACGGTCCTTTTCCCGAATTCATGCCAGGGTAGGTAAGCGGATTGGATGCTTCGGTGATGGCTTTTTGTCTGGTGTAGCCTTCGGTGTTGGCGTTAGCGATATTATGCCCGGTTACACTTAATGCCGTGGATGATGCAAAAATCGCCCGTTTGCCAATTTCAATTCCATGAAATGTTGAAGTCATCTCGCACCCTCCCCTTACACTTTTGCATCGAAAAAGCTTCTCGATGTGTTGGCCTGCATGTAATTTTTCGCTGAATAAGTCAGCGGCTGTTCTTGTTTTTGTGTAAATAATGACAGCATGCTGTTGATGTAGTCTAATGACGACTCGACCAGCTGCCGGTTTAACTCATGCTGTTTCTCTAAATCTGTTAATTTTGCTTTAAGTTGGGTTTGATAGGTTGAAAGATCCGCGAATGGATGCTCTGCGATTAACTCACTTAAAGTCTCCCTCTGAAGAGAAATTACTTCCTGCTGGCGCCGGTCCTCTAGGTGGCTGATTTCTTTAATCAAAGCGGATTCCTTTGGAAAAATAGTAAGCAGCAGCTCCGGGTCACCTTTAATCAGAGCCGCCTGCTTTTCATTCCCGACTTCGAGCAGTTTTTCATAGACAGTAATCATTTCTTGGAGGACTGTTTTTAACGGCTCAACCGATTTCATTGATCTGTCCCTCTATCCCAGGAATCCAGTAATTTCTCAGTAATTTTCTTGCTGTCCACCTTGTAGGTGCCGCTCTCAATTTGCTTTTTTAATTCTTCGATTCTCTTTTCACGTTCCGCGCTAATTTTTTCCTGTGCTGCCGGTGAAAGTTCTACCTTATCCACCTGAGCCTTTTTATTCACATCCTGCTGCGGCGTCTTATTAACCTGATTTTTATACGATTGATAAGCCTGTAAACGGCTAAAATCATTAATCTTCATACGACCGGCTCCTTTCCGGGGTGAAGCATGGGGACGGTTCTCGTGCATCATTGAGACACGAGAACCGTCCCCATGCCTCATTCTTTATAATTTATTAACGGCCATTTCTTCAAAAGTGTTTAGCCTCTTTTCAGATTTGGTTTTGAATGGTAAATTTTTATTATTGAGAAAATATTAAGGGGAATCATAGTTGAGTACGACACATATTATCCTTAGCCTAAGTATAGTGGTATTGGTTATTATTTTATATGCAGGAAGAACTTTTTTCCAAAAAGAAAAACATGTTGTTCCGAAAAAACCGAATCGGCGGACGGCATTCCGGCTTAGCTTGCTGAATCAGGATTGCTGGTTCTATCCCGCTTCTTCGGGGGAACCGGAATACAGAGGGCTGATTCGCGATATCAGCATTACCGGGATGAAACTGCATTCTTTGGTTGATTTAGGTGAAATTGATGAAATAACGGTCGAGTTTGGCTTCTTGCAGGAATCCTTCACGCTGACCGGCCAGATCCGCAGAAGAAAAATTTTGGAAAATGATTTTTATGAATACGGGGTACATTTTCATCCGCTAGATGAAAAAACGGAACAAAAGCTATTTAAGGTCCTCTGGGAGAAAAGTAAAGAGAAAATCGTGATTTAACTGGAAAAGAGCCGCAAAAACGGCTCTTTTTTTCTAAGTATTAACTTCTGATGATTCCATTGGCAATTCCCATCATTTGGTCGGCGAAGGAAATCGACCGGGAATTAAACTGGAAACCTCGCTGTGTTGTCAGCATGTCCGTGATTTCTTTGCTCAAATCAACATTGGATGCTTCAAGATAGCCCTGGCGAATTTGCGCAGCCGGATTTCTCAACACCTCATTTGCTCCACCTGTAAACCGATAGACATTTCCACCTTGTTGGATTAATTGCTGAGGATTCACAAAGTCCACTACCGCTATCTGCTGGTTCGTTGGCGAAATGACGCCATTTTCATTAACTGAAAATGCTGCTCCTTCCGGGATTTCCACCGGGGCGCCATTACGGTCCATAAGGTAGCATCCGTCCGCATTCACCAAGCGGTAAGTGCCATTGCCTGTCGGGCTCTGCTGAAAGGATCCGTTACGGGAATAGAACACCTCGTTCCCTTTCCCCACTTGAAAAAATCCTTTTCCATCGATCATAAAATCCAAAGGGTTGTTGGTGGCTTTGGCCGCACCCTGTTCCAAATTCAACTGCGCCGCTGTGACATGTACCCCAAAGCCTGTGCGGATCCCGTTTGGGGTCAATCTGCCGACTTCGCGATTGGTAGCCTTCTGATTATCGATGGAAATCGCCAAGTTTTCTTCGAAGGATGCCTCTCTTTTCTTGAATCCGGCAGTTTCAGCATTGGCCATATTATTGGCGATCGTATCTAACTTTTTCTGATAGGCATTTAAGCCACTTGTGGCGATATAAAGCGATGTATTCATGAGATTCATCTCCTTTGCTTGTGTGTCCATGAGTGGCAAGGATGAAGGAAGTTTATCTTGATTGCCGCGGCCGGTTTTGGCCTCCACCCCGATGAAGGACATTTTCTTGCTTGCCACGGCCCCGTTTGTCCTTCATAGCCCAGATGAAGGGCATTTCCCTACTTGCCGCGACCAGTTTTGTCCTTCATAACCTCGATGAAGGACATTTCACTGCTTGCCGCGACCAGTTTTGTCCTTCATAACCTCGATGAAGGACATTTTCCCGATTGCCACGACTCGTTTTGTCCTTCATACCTCCGATGAAGGACATTTCCCTACTTGCCGTGACCTGTTTTGGCCTTCATACCTTCGATGAAGGACATTTCCCTACTTGCCGCGGACTGTGTTGGCCTTCATAACCTCGATGAAGGACATTTCCCTGCTTGCCGCAACATGCTATGTCCTTCATCAAACAATCGACAAAACCCCATAAGAAACCAGTGTAAATTATACTCTACCAATCGAATTCAACAGCTCCAGAGATTTGTCATAAGCCTGCAAGACCTTCTGATTAGCTTCGTAAATACGGACGTTTTCCATCATGTTCGTCATTGTCATCGTAGGGTCGACATTCGATTTTTCAATCATCTTATGGCGAAGTTGCACACCGGCCGGCAATTCGTTCAATAACGGCGGCGGGTTTCCGCCTCCCTCCAGCTTGAACAGACCGTTTCCTTCCTTGATCAGGTCATTAGGATTTTGGATCAAAACAAGCCCAATCCGATCCAGAACCGTCCTCCTAGAAAGGTCATCAGGATAAAGAATAACCTCCCCGTCCGCACTAATAGAAACATCGCCGCCAGCCAATTCCGCACTCGTCCGAACTGGATGGCCATTAGGGTTTAGCACCGCATATCCCTCCGTTGTGCGAAGCTGACCCGCCTCATCCACGGTGAACCTACCGTTCCGGGTATAGCGAACCTCACCCGCACCGTTCATGACAGCAAAAAATATCCCAGGCTTTTGTCCATCTTCCATGGCCAAAGCACGGTCATCAATGGCCACATCCAGTGGATTGTCCGTGGTCACAAGGTCCCCCTGCATAAAGCTTGAGATATTTTCCTGCGCATAGACCCCCTGCTGCAACGACCCGATTAAGGAGAAACCTGTCGGATTCGAGACATTCCCAGAGTCATGAATCCGCTCAAGCAGGACCTCTGGGAAGGAGCGCAAAGTCGTATCCACTTTTTTATACCCGGGTGTTTCAATATTGGCTAAGTTATTCGTCAATGCCTCCTGCCTTCTTTGCAAGGCAATCATGCCGGACGCCGCTGTGTCAATCCCTCTAAGCATCGTCATACTCCCTTTTAAAAAAATTTACTGGATTAATAGTTCCGTCGTATAAACGTTCTTAATTTTCCCATCAGAGAACCGCTCGTTAAGCTTGTCTTTGATTTTTCCCTCGAAGGCCGTGATATCCTTAAAATCGTCTTTATTTGATTTAGAAAGAATCTTGATAATGTCGCTTTCGATGATTGGCTTTATTTTTTCTGATTGCTTCAACGTTTTCTTGGAATCCATTTCAATCGAAAACTGAACTTGAATTAAGTTTTCCGAATTAAGGTTGGTGCTGATTTGCTTCGTTTGAATGGTCTGATTAGCAAGCTGGTCAAGCGTCTTATCCTGTGAGCTTACAGGATTATTTTTTTGATATTGATAGTAAAAAAGACCGCTCGCGATGATTAACACAAGAACTACACTTAGCGTTAGGATTTTTTTCATCATTTTCATCCTTTTGGTGTCAAAATTACAGATAGAGGTCGATTAACAAGCCTTTGATTTCCCCTATCTTATCAAGCAATTGAATATTTGCATCCTCTTTTTCTAAAATTTTCTTCGACAGCTCCAACAGATTTCTATCAATCTCTTTAATAATTTTTAGCCTCCTCCCCCTATTCATTGCCGTGAAAGAATCCGTTATTTCTAAAGAGAGGCCATTTTTTACAACTTCCTGCAAAAAGGATTGAATTAATTTTTTATATTTTTGAAGATCAGCGGCCGTTCGTGACTGAACCAATCGCTCCCCTTGCTTTTGAATCCCGTCTAAAAGGGAGCTAAGCTGCTCTTTTACCAAATTGGTTTTTGAATCTGTCAAAATCTGCTGAAATGAGGATGATTCAGCTTGCTTCGTTTCTTTTTGAAAAAACATTTTATCGTTTGTAACACCAAATCCGGGACTGACTTTCAAGAGAATACACCTTCCAAACGCTTAAGTTTGTGATTGTCGATATTTGTAAAACTAAATTACAATAAATTATTAATTTTAGCAATCATTAGAAAAGGAGAAATTTATGACGACATTTATCGGTTTGATTCTGGCTATCGTTTCTATCGGTGTAGGAATGGTATTAAAAGGCGCGTCGTTTGAAGCGTTGGCGAACCCCGCCGCCTTTATAATTATTTTTGGCGGAACAATCTCTGCCTTGTTTGTCGCATTTCCCATGAGTGAAATAAAAAAAATTCCGATGCTGTTGAAAATTGCTTTTGTTGAGCCAAAGCTGCCGAGCCAAGACGAAGTCATCGAGTTGATGGTGGAGTGGTCGATGGTCGCTAGACGCGAAGGCGTACTGGCTTTGGAGGAAATCGCCGAGTCCGTCGAGGATCCTTTTTTAAAAAATGGCCTTGAAATGATTATTGACGGCAGTGACCGGGACCAAATGGAGGAAATCTTGTTCAGCGAGCTAGAAGCAGAGTCCGAACGGCACAAGGCTGGCAGCCTCGTCTTCAGCCAGGCGGGGACGTACGCGCCGACACTAGGCGTTTTGGGTGCTGTGGTTGGTTTAATTGCGGCACTCGGAAATCTCCAGGACATGGACAAACTCGGACACTCGATTGCCGCCGCCTTTATCGCGACGCTGCTAGGGATTTTTTCTGGATATGTCCTCTGGCATCCGATTTCCAATAAACTGAAGCGTATTGCTAAAAAAGAGCAAGACCTGAAACTGATGATGATGGAGGGACTTCTTGCCATCCAGGAAGGGATAACACCTAAATTGATTGAACGAAAGCTGGCTGTTTATTTGCCAACAAAGGCACGTTTGAAACAGGAGGAAATGGTCGTAAAAGAGGTCGAAAGTTTGTAAGGCCGGGAGTAGCGTTATGATTGCGGCCAGCAACGGAAGTGTATGAAAGGAGGAATTAGACAGTGAAGAAGCGGAGACTGCAAGACAGTGATGAGCATATGGACGAAAGCTGGTTAATTCCTTACGCGGACCTTTTGACCCTGCTGCTTGCTTTGTTTATCGTCCTGTTTGCTTCGAGCAGTATCAATTCGGAAAAGCTGCAGCAAATCATGATTTCGATGAATTCGGCTTTGAACGGTAAAGGAAGCAGTTTAATTTTAAAAGAAAATGCCAGTTCGCCTGCGGTGAAGCCGCTTGAAAAAACTGCCGGCGAGGAAAAGAAACAGGAAGAGAATGAAAAATTGCACAGCCTGATGGAGAATATCCAAAGCTATATCGAGGCACGCGGGTTGGAAAAGGTCATCACCGTTCAGGACGAGCCCAAGGGAATCAAGCTTTCCCTAAAGGATGTCATTTTGTTTGAGTCCGGCAGCGCCGAATTGAAGGGAAATTCCCCTGCAATTCTGGGTGGCTTGCTGGATTTGATTAAGGGTGTACAAAACCCTATCAGCATTGAGGGCCACACTGATAATGTCCCGATTACCGGGGGCACATTCAGGTCGAACTGGGAATTGTCGTCTGCCCGCGCTTTGTCCGTTCTTTACTTTTTCGAGCAAATTGGCATCCCGTCCAATAAACTGCAATTTGCTGGCTTTGGTGAGCAAAAGCCGCTGTATCCGAATGACACGGTGGAGCACCGCCAAGCTAACCGAAGGGTAGATATCATGATTCTGAAAGTCCAGGAATAATTTTTTCCCAATATAAAAAACAGGAAAACACTTGCTGGGACAAGTTGTTCATCGTCAAAATAGTAGTAATTCCATAAATCGTACGATAAAGGCAAACCCATTGAAAAATGGCGACGCAAAGCTATAGGGGCTAAGGTCATTGGAAATTCTCCAATAATCATGCTTGCCAGCTTCCGAATACGGCTCCTGCGATTTATGAAAATAAAAAATAGGAGTGATGGGAATGAATACAATGTTATCTAAATTCAAAAAAGAATGGCACCTGTTCAGGGTACGCTACCATGAACTTTTGCTCGAAGATTGTCTTGACCATGAATTGCAATGCAAGCTAGAAAGAAAGATTACCTATCATAAAATGAAATTAAATAGTTGTTATTGATAAAGCATTGAAGTTTTCCTTGAGGCGTTCGGTCATGGAAAATATAGGACTTCGATTTTCTGGCAATATCTGCGATAATGGTAATAGATTTGTGAGAGTTCATTCAAAACACCATCAAGGAAGGAAGCAGCAATGAAACAGTCTATCAGTTCAAAAACAATCAGCCTTTCGCTCACTATTTCCATTATCGCGATATCGTTTTCGGCCATCTTTGTAAAATGGTCCGATGCGCCGGCTTCGATTTTAAGTATGTACCGAATGTTGTTTGCCAGTTTGTTATTAGCCCCGATGGTCTGGGTAAAGCGCCGGGAGCTAAAAAAAATAAGTTCCAAAAATGGTGCCATGCTCTTTTTCTCCGGAGTTTTTCTGGCCCTTCATTTTGCCCTTTGGTTCGGCTCGTTAAAGTTTACAACAGTCGCAAGCTCGACCATCATTCTCGCCCTTCAGCCGCTCATTTCACTTGTTGGCGGATTTTTTCTTTTTAAAGAAAGAACGACCGCTTCCGCGCTGGCCACAATGGGCATTGCGATTGTCGGAGCGATGATGATTGGCTGGGGAGATTTCGGTTTAAGCGCCGATGCCATCCACGGCGATATTCTCTCTTTTTTCAGCGTCATCGCGGTGGTGGGCTATTTATTCATTGGGCAGACGATTGTGAAAAATATGTCCCACTGGATTTACAGCTTTTGCGTGTTTCTCTGTGCCGGGATTGTACTTGTTATTTATAATCTTTGGACCGGTGTGCCATTTACGGGGTATCCGGCAAAGGAATGGGGAATCTTCCTCCTGCTTGCCATTGTGCCAAGCCTTAGCCATGTGATTAATAACTGGCTATTAAACTATGTAAACGCCACAACCATTTCAATGAGTATTCTCGGCGAACCGGTCGGCAGTACGATTTTGGCTATCTTTATACTAGGCGAACGGCTTTCCGGATGGCAAATATTCGGCGGACTACTTGTCCTTCTCGGCGTCTTCCTCTTCATGAGCAAAAAACAAAAAGCCGCCCCGCCAATGCAGAAAGCAGCTGTTTGATGCATGGGGACGGTTCTTATGCCTCAGATGCATGGGGACGGTTCTTATGCCTCAAAATTTTGATGCATGAGACCCGTCCCCATGCTTTTTTTTAAGAAAAATACATCCGAACGCCAATAAATATTAATAGTACAGACAGCATTTGAATGATTACCTTGCCTGGGATTTTTTGAGAAAGCAGTACACCAATTTGTGAGCCCACGATGACACCGATGCCGCCAAAGATTACAGACGTCCAATCGACATGACCGTAGAATAGCTGCGCAATCACACCAATCGTTGAATATAGACAGAGTGAAAAAATGGATGTCGCAGCGGCATTGTGTGCAGGTACTTTAAATACATAAATCAAGATGGGTACGAGAAGCCAGCCGCCGCCAATTCCTAGGTAACTGGATAAAATGCCGATGACTAAACCGAGCGGGATCAGCCATTTTTCGAACAAACGGCCATCTTCTTTATCTACCTCCCCATTTCCGCTAGAATCACCTGGCGCTATGTATGCATCCCCATCAGAAGGCTGATGTCTTTTTAATTTTTCCGGGAGATTTTTGGTAAATAAAAAGATACCCAATCCAACCAACAGGGTAGCAAATATCACATAGAAATAACTAGATGAATAAAGTTGGAGCAGCCAGACCCCAAGAAAGGAACCAGGCAAGGCACCAATAGCGAGCGTAAGCCCCGTTCGATATTGAATCTTCTCTTGCTTGGCGTAACCAACCACACCAGACAAAGAATTAATTAACACGATTATAAGTCCTGAACCCGCAGCGATCGCAGGCTCCATTTTAAATAACAGCAGCAGTGCCGGCACGAAAATAAATCCGCCCCCGGCACCGACAATCGTTCCATAACCTCCAGCCAGGATCCCAATCAGTAAAAGCAAGAAGCCAGTTGTTAGATCCATTTTCATTCCCCCAATTAGGAAAGTTACACCATTTGAACAAACTTTTCACAGCATTTTTTGAATTTCTTCCCGCTGCCGCACAGGCAGAAGTCATTTCGCTCGGGCTTTGGACGGCCGGCTTTAAGATGATTTCGAAGCCACTGTAGTTTGATATTCTCAGCCAATCTTTCCATTCGTTCATGCCCATGCTTATAGACTTTCATATAGCTTTCACAGAAATAATCTGGATTCACCGTCTCATCGGCTTGGCTCCAAGCACGATTTCTTGGACAGCCGCCATGGCATAGCTTTAAGAACTCACAGCTTTTGCATTTATCGGGCAAAGCAGGCTTCAATCCAAGAAAATCATCATATTTCGGACTATTTAGGATATCCTCTAGCGAATCCCTGCCAACATTCCCAAGCTTATAATCATCATTAATATAAAAATCGCACGGATAGGCGTCGCCATTTTGTTCTAGAATCATCGTTTTCGGGCACGTCTGACGGTGGATACATAATTCCGCCTCCTGATGCAAATAGGCACTCAATATGTTATCAAAGAAGCGGACGGACCTGTTCGGGTTGCCGTCGTTATACCAGATGTCGAATGCCTCACATAAAAACTGACCGTATTGTTTCGGAGTAACCAAATATTGCCCCGGTTTATTCGGCTCCTGCGCCCGAAAATCCATACACGGGATAAACTGCACATGGTTAAAGCCCTCTTGCTGATAGAATTCCATCAGCTCTTTCGCTTTCCCCACATTGTCTTGATGAATGACCGTCAGGATATTAAAATCGACCTGATTATTCCGTAAATGGTCAATTCCCCGCATGACCCGGTCAAAGCTTCCCTTCCCGTGGCCAGTCACCCTTCTCGCATCATTGATTTCATTTGGGCCATCAAGACTGACACCGATGAGGAAATTGTACTGTTTAAAAAATCTTGCCCATTCCTCGGTAATCAGCGTCGCATTTGTTTGCAGTGAGTTGCTGATGATGGTATTCTTCGGGGCGTATTTTGCCTGTAAAAAAACAACCTGTTTAAAAAAATCCAAGCCGGCTAACAGGGGTTCCCCTCCCTGCCAGGCAAAGGAGGCGACCCCGTTGGTTAGCGCCATATATTCCTTGATGAATTTTTCAAGGATGGCTGGATCGATCTTGTCAATTTTCCCAGGCTGGCCGCCGCAGCTACTATAATAGCAATAATCACAAGCCAGATTGCACGCCTCGGAAACGGTTTTCCACATGACACCGATATGGCTATGTTGCTGGGAAGTTAAACAGGATTGTACCATTATATTAATCTCCTTCATGTGTGAATGTATGGTCTAGTCCCTATGCATGTGAAATTCTTGGCATCGGCATCTGCTCTTTATGCAGTTCTGCCCAGGCATATTTTAATAGAAGCTCTTTTTTCAAATCTTGATAGTCAGGATGGTCCCATAAATTGTTTAATTCCTTTGGGTCCTCCTGCAGGTCAAACATTTCTCCATAGGTTTGCCGATAGTAGATCGTTATTTTATATCGTTCATCCACGTATGTTTTTTGATGAATGGTCGTTGGTTCATGGCGGAATTCGCACAGAATATGATCTCTTGCGTTTTCCTGGCTGCCAAACCAGACATCCTTTTGGTTTTCACCGGACATAATTGGCGGAATAGGAAGACCGGCTAATGATAAAAAGGTCGGCGCCAAATCAACCAGCGATTGCAGGGCTTGAGATTCTTTTTGTGCTGGCACTTGCCCCGGATAGCGGACAATAAACGGCAGCTTGATTAAATCTTCATAATGGAACCCGCCTTTATACTGCAGCCCATGCTGACCAAAGAAATGGCCATGATCTGTTGTAAAAACAACGATGGTTTGATCGGCAATTCCCATTTCATCAAGCATATCTAGAATCTTACCAATATACTTATCCATGAAACTAACCATGCCATAATAGTTCGCCACTAATTTTCTCCGGTCGTCTTCCGGCAATAAATGGGAGTGGTAGCCGTGAATGCCAAAGCCTGTTTGCGACAGGTAGGAAAAATCGGGATTCTCCTCCTGAGTCTTTTGAAAATGCGGCGGATTCTTCTCATGTTCTCCCAGGTGCAATTCCGGAATCGTCAGCTGATCAGGGTCATACATCGAAGCCCATGGTTCAGGAACTAAATAAGGTGGATGCGGGTCGGGAAAGCTCGCCCAAAGAAAGAAATTGTCGCCCTGCTGCTGATAGGTTTCCAGAAGCTCATTCGTTTTCTCTGCAATGAATGTATTATAGTGATATTCTTCGGGAATCCCCCACTGATAGGTGATGGACGGGTCCATCGTCCCGGTTGGCGGCATATAATACTGCTTCCAGTCATGATAGCCCTTCTCTTCAAGCCAGGCGACATAATGCTGGCCTACTAAGTATTCATTTGTGTGATTGCGAAGCAGTTCGATTTTTTCAAAACCATAGAATGGTTGATTGTAAGATTTCCAGAATTCAATGTCCTGAAGGAGCGGCAGCGATTCCAAGGATGGGTATTCATCCGTTGTGCGTGTCGGCTGAAAATGGGCTTTTCCAACGAGTGCGGTCCGATAGCCATTTTCAACAAAAACATCGCCGACTGTTAGATGATCCTCGCTTAGTTTCGTCCCCAATGTCCAGGCTCCGTGCTGGCTTGGATAGGTGCCGGTAATAATCGAGGACCTTGCTGGAGTGCAGGTAGGGTTTGGACAATAGGCTCGTTGAAACGTTGTCCCTTCCTTTGCCAGCCGGTCGAGGTTGGGGGTTGAAATTTCCGGATTAAAGGCACCGATTGTATCATAGTGCTGCTGGTCGCTGGTGATTAGTAAAATGTTTGGCTTTTTCATGACGTGTGCTCCTCTATTGTTTTGAAAAACTATTACTCTATTAAGGGATATGGTGGTCCAAGGACATTTTTGATGCTTTTAGGTGCTGGATTGTCCTTAGGATGCCGGGCTAGGGACATTTTGAGCTCCTTTTTAGGGCGTATTGTCCGTAGAGGCCCACTCTACGGACAGTTTTGCCCCTTTTTGCGGCTGTTTTGTCCGTAGAACCACTAACCTCGGACAATTCTACCTCTTTTCGCTGCTGTTTTGTCCGAAGCACCACTAACTTCGGACAGTTCCTCCTAATTTTCCCGCCGTGTTGTCCGAAGAACAAACATTACTCTTTAATCTTGAACTTAATTTCAAAGCTTTTCCCATTAGAATTCTTGGAGTCAATATGAATCAAAGCTTTTTTACTTGATACAGTGGCTTTCACACCCTTGCTGGCCTCTACAACTACCGGCCTCGATAGGTCAACTTCGAGCTTCATTTTTTCCAAGCTGAGCGTCGGGTCGGAGACCGCAACGGTTACCGTATCGCCATCCTTCTTTACAAGAATCGATGCTGGATTATAGGAGGTTACATTGCTAACCGTTCTCTTTTTATCACCAAAAAAGTTAAATCCTTTAATTCCAAGCTTCGTTTGTTCTACAGCATGGACATCCTCGGTGTTAGCTAAAATTTTCACACCTGGATTACTCGCATACTGTTCTGTTTCGTTTTCATCAAAGTTCGGTAAAATCACATAAGCGTATTTAGCATTTTGCGGATTTTCTCCGTGATCCATTCCTAATGTAAAGAAGTTCTTAGTAATCTTAGTATCCGGATTGCTGGTACGAATTTTTCTAAGGCTTTCCGTTACCGTGTTTGTTGAAACCTGGATTTTGGAAAGCTCAGGGAAGTAATAACCTACCTTTGTTCCTTCAGCATTCGTATTGAAATGAATCCATTTTAAATCATATTGACCATTAGCTGGATTCTCTAATTTTTGATTTTCATAGGTTCCCCCAGCTACTGAACTCGTTTCGTTTTTATCGAACATCCGGTTATCGATGGTGGAAATAACCTCTCTCCCCAGCTGATCCTGAATGCCAGAACCTAACAAGACGATTTCATCATCAAACATAAAGGCTGATTTATTGGCATTGGCATTTTTATAAACGACAAAATCTTCCGGAAGCAGCCCTGCTTGTTTATCCCGATAGCCAATCTCATCACCAAGCTGAATACCGGATACTCCATATTTCCCAAGCTTAACTCCTCCAGAGTAATGATTTGTTCCTACTGGAAAATAAACATAATCATTTTGCGATACAGAGGATGCATAGAAATTTAATGGATGATTCGTATTTTCATAGAAAAGCTTTCCATCATACAGCTCGGGAATGGTTTTTCTCTCCTCTACAGGCACAGTGGTCCCTGGAAGCTTATAAGGATCAATGGCTGCCAAATAATCAGCCCCAAATGACTTCGTCTGATCCCTTCCTGATAAATATAAGTAATACGCGCCATCACCTTGGAACCATGGCATTAAATTTTCGCCGCTCATATACTCATACTTGCTGATTCGGTCGGAGCTTCTTGAAAAAGCAAACGCATAGGAATCCCGCAAATGGACCGTTTTATCCATTAAATTAAACGCATAATGATTTTCTTCCGCAATCGCGTTTTTAGCCTCAATTTGGCTATCTGCCATGATGTTGTTAAAGGTAATAATGGCATTATAGGAGGTGAAAGAGTTTGGATTAATCCCTCCTTTGGACGTTTGCGCAATATATTTGATGTAGGATTTTAAACGCTTACTGTCTTCCTCATTTAATTTGTTCGATAAATCTAGCATTGCCTCCACGATGCTTGTTACATCCTGATACCCTGTCCCCGTTCTTGAAACTGCTCGACCTTTGACAATTTCCATCATATACCCTTCAAAGATAACGGGAGAAAACCCTTGATATAACCAATTCTGAACGGTTGGAACCAATATTTCTTCCGGATTGTAAGAACTGCCGTTTAAAATATTCATGGTTTGCATAATCCGATTTAAGAGAACTTTTCCATAAGAACCGGTATAAGCAACTCGGTGGTGCTGGATAAATGAGCCGTCCTCATAAAATCCATCCGTATTTCCATTCACAATATGATTAGGGTCGATCGTTTGAAAGACAGTCAGGATATTGGCTACTGCCTTTGAAACCCGCTGCCCATCTCCAGTAAGTGCCCCTTGGATGATTCGGTTGGTGGCGATATCGGCAAGGTTGGCGCCTGTGTGTTGACGGGCGGTTAAGTCAATATCCCCGTCCTTTCCATTTCTTAAATAAAGGTCCATGGACTTAACATAGTTATCGATTAATTCCGGTTTAGAAGCTCTAATCTCATCCTCTAACAAAAGCAGGATTTTCGTAACATTGATCGGGGCGCCTATTTCCCATTCATACCAGTTCCCGTAGTAACCCTTTTCCTGGTCGGCGAAGTGATTGGCATACAGCCAATCCAACCCATCAATGACCTTATTAATCAATTCCTTATTTTCGTAAAAATTATTCCCGGCTTGGCTAGGGTCTTTATAGGTCTTGGCAGCCAGCGCCATTTGGTATAAATATAAATAGGAGTTGCTTAAATTTTTGGGATCTTCTCCAAGAACGACGCCTTTGAACAGACCTTGTGCCCTTCCCTCTATTTGAAGGAAATCCCCGAGTCTAGTATTGGCTGTATTGTGGACAGAATTGATTTTACTGACTAGTGATGGGTTCGTATTCAAACTTTCATTGCCAACCAGATACTCTTTAAAGTTTACCTTTAATTGATTAAGGCCGTTTACAGTCTCTCCTGGGTTTGTCTCGGTGACAGCAGATGCCGACGTTTCAGAAGCCTGAACGGAGTTGTTGGAATCTATCGCCGGAACTGTTAAAAAGGTCGTTAATGTCACGGATGTTGCTAAAATTTTCTTTAGATTTTTCCCCATAAATACACCATCCTAAAAAAAAAATTTTTTGAGACACAGATTTTAATAACCCAAGTGGAAGGTAGAGTTTTACCTCGCCAGCCAGCCGCCATCGACCGCCAAAACATGCCCATTCATATAATCAGAGGCCTTGCTGGCCAAAAAGACAACCGTGCCCATCAGGTCGGACGGGTCTGCCCAGCGCGCTGCCGGAATGCGTGACAGGATTTCAGCGTTTCGCTTTTCATCTGTACGAATTGGGGCAGTATTATCTGTCGCAATATAGCCTGGTGCAATCGCATTGATTTGGATATTATGTTCGGCCAATTCATTGGCAAAGGCCTTTGTCAGTCCCGCAACTGCATGTTTACTGGCAGTATAAGGAGGGACAAACTTGCCTCCTTGGAAAGAAAGCATCGAGGCAATATTGATGATTTTTCCCCTCTTCTGCTCTACCATTACTTTGGCTGCCTCCTGGCTTAACAGGTACAACGAATTCAAATTGACCTCCATGACGGTATCCCAATCCTCTTCCTTGTACTCAACCAGCGGTGAACGAAGGATGGTGCCGGCATTGTTGACCAAAATATCCACTTTCCCATATACCTTCAGACACTCAGGCACGACTTGCTTGACCGCTTCCCGGTCACTTAAATCCGCTTGAAAAAATTCAGCTCTTCGGCCCGTTTCTTCAATTAAGGCTCGAGTTTCCTCACAATCTCCGCTTCTTGCAACAACCAAAAGATCGGCACCGGCCTTGGCAAGCGCAACAGCATATGCCTGCCCCAAACCTTTATTGGCCCCTGTAACAATTGCTACTTTCCCAGCAAGACTAAAGTAATCCAGTGAAAATGATGTAAGAGTCATTCTACTTACCTCCAAAATGATATTTTTCTAGAATGTAACGCCTAAGCCCCGCAAAGCTAGCGCGCTTGTCGGGGCTCATGAAGCATCTTCTGTGTTTTAATTAGCGCAAATCTTCCATTTTTACATGGTCCATGTCGCTATACGTGATGTTTTCGCCGCACATGCCCCAAATAAAGGTATAATTGCTTGTTGCTGTACCTGTATGGATGGACCAGCTTGGCGAGATTGTCGCCTGTTCGTTTTTCATGACTATGTGTCTTGTTTCATCCGGTTTCCCCATGAAATGGAAAACGCGGGTTTCCGGTTCCATATCAAAGTATAAATAGACTTCCATGCGGCGCTCATGGGTATGGCATGGCATTGTATTCCACACGCTTCCCGGCGCAAGCATCGTCAGTCCCATTTGCAGCTGGCAGCTCTGACAAACGTTAGGGTGCACATATTGATAGATTTTCCGCTCGTTTAACGTTTCTGGAGCTCCCATTTGGAGCGGGTCAATTTTGTTGATATCAATTTTTACAGTCGGATACGTGTGATGAGCCGGTGCAGAGTTTATATAAAACTTCGCCGGATTGGCCGCATCCTTGGAGCGGAATAACACTTCCTTAGTACCTTTTCCGACATAAAGTCCGTCACGCTGCTCCATTTCGTATTCTGTGCCGTCAAGGACAACGGAGCCTTCGCCGCCGATATTGATGATTCCAAGCTCACGGCGCTCTAAGAAATACTCGACTCCCAATTCTTTGTCCAGCTTAATTGTTAATTCCTGATCAGCAGGAGTAACTCCGCCAAAAATCATCCGGTCCACATGGGTATAGGTTAAATGGACCTGACCTGGTTCAAATAATGTTTCGACAAGGAATTCTCTTCTTAATTCCTCGGTTGTGTATTTTTTCATATCCTCCGGATGGTGTGCATAACGTGTTTCCATGATTCTTATCTCCTTTTTTTGTGATTTTTTAAGATGGTTACTTCAATTCGCCGATAGGGTGTAAAATTACAACCTCCCAGCCAAAGAATCTTACCGTTTAATTGCGCCCGATTCCGCGGCGGCAAACTGAAGCACTTCTTCCCAAGAAAACGGACTACAGTCCCCCTCAACAGTGTGCTTTAATGCAGAGGCAGCTGTTCCGAAAGAAATGATCTGCTGTGCAGGCAGTCCTTCCAAAATGCCCGCCAAAATTCCTGCTGCAAACGAATCACCCCCTCCAACACGGTCAATAATCGGCTCAATCCGATGCACTTTCGATTGAAACAGCTCCCCATTAACAAACAAGTTTCCTTGCAATCGATTGCTTGATGCGGAAATCACAGTGCGGAAGGTGGAACACAAATATTCAAGATTGGGATAAAGCTCGTGTATCCTCTGATAATATATTTTTAGTCTTTCCTCGGCTGGCAGCTCCGGGTCAACCGGGGGAAGCCCAAGCAAATGCACAGCGTCCAATTCGCCACAGAAACAAATGTCGATATACGGCATCAGCTGTTTAAATGCTTCAGCTGCCTCCCGCTGCGACCACAGCTTAGAACGATAGTTAAAATCAAAACTGACTTTAATCCCCATTTCCTTTGCTTTTTGAAAAATACTCAAGACAAGCTGGCGTAAAGAGGCAGACAGGGCGAGGGTAATTCCCGTAACATGGAGTAAGGAGGCTCCAGCCAGGATCCTCTCAATCTCTACCTCTTCGCCTTCAAGCCCCGAAAAACTCGAGTACTTTCGGTCATAGGTCACCTGTGCACTTCGCTCGCCTGCCCCGGTTTCGATATAGTAGGCTCCCAGCCGTTCTCCGCCTTCTATGAGGTAATCGGTTTGGACTCCATGGGATTTCAGATGCCGTTCAACTGCTACGCCTAACGGGTTGGAAGGAATCTTGGTTACAAAATAGGCGTGATAACCAAAATGGGCCAAGGAAACAGCCACATTTGCCTCTGCTCCACCGTAATGCACGTTTAGTTGGTCTGCCTGCTTTAAAAGAACTCCCTCCCGTGTCGATAAACGAAGCATGATTTCTCCCAATGTAACAACCTTCTTCATCCTAATCCCCCGCGTGCTCGCTGGACTCTCACTACATATTGACTGGCAATCTCCGTAATTTTTTCATAATCTCCCGTTTTTGCCGGTGCAATCAGATTCCCTCCTACACCAACAGCGGCACAGCCATTTTGAATCCATTGTTCTACATTATTGAGATTGACTCCGCCGGTCGGCATGATATTCACCTGTGGCAGCGGAGCTTTGACAGCTTTCACAAAGCCCGGCCCCAACGTATCACCCGGGAATAATTTAATCAGGTCCACTCCATGCTCCAGCGCATTCTTTATTTCAGTAATCGTCATACAGCCCGGCATATAAGGAACTTGATATAAATGACAAAGCTTAGCGGTCTGTTCATCAAAGCAAGGACTGACGACAAATTTGGCGCCCGCCATAATCGCGATTCTCGCAGTAACCTCATCCAATACCGTCCCTGCCCCGATGATCACCTCCGGGCGCTCCGAAAAATAAGAAGCCAATTCCTTAATGACCACCTCGGCATCCTTGATGGTAAAGGTAATTTCAATAACGTTTATTCCGCCTGCCACACAGGCCTCAGAAATGGCAATCGCTTCTTCTTTGCTGTCTGCTCTAATAACAGCGACGACACCAGACTCCATCACGCCGCTTAAAACCTTATACTTTTTCATGGCCGCCCCTCCTTAAAAAAACGTCACTTTCTTGCCGTCATGCAAAACCGTCAGCTTATGATAAAGGTGCACATCATTGTGCTTGTAAACCCGTTCCCCTTTTACAGTGTCATTGGCCGCAAAATAAATATCATAGGCTGCGGAATCTGACTCAAGCCGGAACCCTAGAAACTGTTCATCTGCTGGCGGCTCATCACTTGCGCATTGCTCAATGCGATGCTTAGTCACCACGAGCGGCTCAGCTGAAAAAATCGCTGTGCTGATGCCGCGATGCTCAAAATCCTTTTCCTCCATTAATGTCGTTCGATTGCCAAGACGGTTATAAATGTCCGAAAAAATGCTGGCCTGGTCGTACTCATTGGCATTTTCCAAAAAATATGTATAGGCTTTATTCCGTTTACCGCTTAATTCCCAATAGCCATCCTGTTTACTTGCCTTCATCTCCGGATTCACTTGAAAGAATCGTTTCATCGTGTGGAAGCCATCGCTGTCAACATGGTCGATGACAATCGCAATCCCTTCCTTTTTGATAAAAACAACCGTCCGTTGCACCAAATAGGCTGTATGGGAAAAGGTACTCTCCATCACGATAAAATCAGCTGTTTCTTTGACACGGTTCCCCAGAGCTTTCCCGACATAGTGATAGGACCAAGAGTCTTTGACCGACATGAAGGGAACATCGTCAACAAGGACGGTACTGTGGCTTTGGGCTGATTTTAAAAAGTTTCGGACCGGCCCTTCCTGATAAGTGAATCTTCCCGAATCACATAGGACTCTCTCCCCGTTCAAGAACAAATTCAGATGGCCTAAACTCGCATGCGCGTGCCCGCTGCCATGGCGTCCATTCCAAACGCTTACAAAATCCTTTTCAGTCTTGTAGATGAAATTACCGCTATCTTCACCGATAAACAGCTCAGGCAAATTGGGTTGCTGAAACTCTTTTAATCTATCAAGCACATCCTGAACAAATACATAATCGCTGTCATGCTGCGGAACGACATAGCCATTTGGATAAATCATGTAATAGGCAGCATGAACGGCCTGCTCGATGAGACCCTTTAAATCAAAGGAAATCGGTATACCTAACGCTTGGGCAGTCCTGTATATATCAACTAATGCAAACAAAACCTCAAAGTGATACAGCGGAGACTGCTCCCAATGGACACCGTCGCCATGAAACTGGATGTCACATTGACGTTCAAGCTCTTCCCATGCCCACTTGACGATTTCCTCATGAACCAAGTCTTCACAAATCATGACTGCCTGCAAAATGCCGGCAATTTGCAAATTGCCCCAGTTGCTTAACGTATAGCGGTCAAGGTACTGATTTTTCAAAAACAGTACTTGCTGCTTAATGGAGTCAAAAATGGCCTGGAGCTCATCATCACGTAATTCCACATAGATAAGCTGGAGGCTCTTCACCCAGCTTGAGCAGCGGATCCCTGTATCAATTGTCCGCCAAGAGGTCCGGAGCTTTTCTTCAGAAAATGGATTCCGCTCGATCCAGTCAAAAACGAGCCGCTTCCAGCACGCTAGGTATTTCTCGTCCTTTGAATCGGAATAAGCCTTCGCTAAGTCAATTAGATATTCATGCCGATTTAACATGAAAATCCATTCCTCATCGGCATTCATCGCTCGGTTCCAATCAATCTTTTGAAAGGAATAGGGAATATAGCAAGCCTCCATATCCAATGGTTTTTTAAATACAAAAATGTTGGAACATAAAAGATTGCTATTTAAATAGGAAGCTTTTCGTTCACGCTCGTTCAGAAAGGGCATTTGCTGTTTGGATGAGTATTTTGCAAGGTTTGCTTTTAATCGAGTAAGATCCAATTCAAACACCTCCCGCCAATGAGAGATAATGAATCATGTCTTTGCACTCAGCTATTGACTGTTGAATGACAGCCGGAGCATCATCTTCTGAAACTTCTTGAAATTGAAACTTCATCGTTAACTCAGTCACCACACTTAACGGCATGCCTGAAATAAGGAATTGTTCGGGTGAAAAATGATGTTCAAGTAGGACCCTTGCGGCAATCTGGTGCGGGGCGCCGCCTGTTAAATCTGCAAAGACCAGCACCTGAGGATGATTTTTCAAAAACTCGGTTAACTCTGCTTCATACTGTTCGTGAGTCATCCCTTCAGAAAGCTCTAAGATAGATAGATTCGGATTGTCCCCCATTAAATAGCGGAGAGCGGATTGGACACCGGATGGGAAACCGCCATGTCCCGTCACTAAAATCTGATACATGATTGCCCCTTCTTTCATGATGAAATCGAAATGTTAAACAGCAGCTGTTTGACCATTGGTTTGAACTTTTTTCTCAGTATGAAACCCCTTTGATACCAAGGCATAAATCAGGTAGGCAGCAACGCTAAAGACTAACATTGAAGCCGCTGGAAAGTAAAAAACAATTCCCACCGCTCCGGCGATGATCACAAGGGAAAGAAGTGTGAAATGAAGCTTGCCAATCGAAAGCAGCATGGCATTCTTGATCGCGTCTTTCCAAGATACCCGGTAATGAACGATGACGGGAAAAATCGTAATCAATGCAAACAGGTATACGATGGTTAATAGGAAGAAAAACGCAAATAGTGCGTATTTTAGGTTCGAATTCAGTTGATTGGTGATGATAAAATCTCCGATTAGCAAACAGGTAAAAATGAGCCAAAAAAAGCCAAGAACGAAGCTTTGTTTAAAGTTTCCTTTAAAGTGACGGAAATAAGCGGAAATGACGCGAATGTCCTTATGCTTCTGCCATTCCCGGACCACCCCAAACATGGCGGTTGTGGAGGGAAAAATCGTCAGGATGGGAAGGCACATCACCAGCCAAAGCGCATTCAGCAAAAACGCGTTCATGATAAACTCCATTGTTTTATAAAGCTTGCCATCCATCCTAACATTTCCCCTTTCAAATCATTGCATTTTACTTGCTGTTGATTTCCGCTCCAGGGGCTCGCTTTCCGCGGGCGGTTCGGGGAGCCTCCTCGGCGCTTTAGCGCCTGCGGGGTCTCCCCTGTCCCGTACTCCCGCAGGAGTCGAGCCCCTTCCGCTCCAATCAACAAAGTGTCACAATATATTTAATCACTTAGATTTACCAGTACATCTTCCAATCCTTCACAAGTCTGATTAACGCTTCAAAATAGTAATAGTCGCCCCAGATGCAGCTTTCATCTACGCCGCGGCCGCCGGCTTTGTAGTAGACCGCATGCTTGAGGATTCCATTTGCTTCACTGTCGATCTCGGTCCGATAGTTTTCATATAGTGACTGCACCATTTTTAAGGCAGCATTTTCATAGATTTGTTTTTCCGGGTCGGTTAACGGCATGTGCTTTGCCATCTCGAGCAGGCCGCAGATTGTAATCGCTGCAGCTGAGCTATCCCGCTCCTGGTCACCTTCTGTAAAAATTAAATCCCAGTAGCAAATCTCATCTTCCGGCAAACGGTTTAAATAATAGTTTGTCAGTTTCTTCGCTAACTCAACTAAACTCCAATCACTTGTGTAGTGGTAGCTGAGCGGAAACCCATAGATGCCCCAAGCTTGCCCGCGCGCCCAGCAGGAGTCATCCGCAAAGCCTTGGTGAGTATTGCCGTACAATGGGGCGCCTGTCTCCGGATCCATGTAATAAGTATGGAAAGTGGAGGCGTCTTCACGGACAATATATTTGGCTGCCTGCTTGACATGCGACTGTGCCATTTCCCGATAATGTGGTTTTCCAGTTACCTCCGATGCCCAATAAAGCAACGGGAGGTTCAGGTTGCAGTCAATGATCATCCGGCCGCGCTGCTTCGGATCGTTAAGGTCGCCCCAGGCCTGGATAATCCCGGCTTTATCGTAATAACGGGTAATTAGCAAATCTGCTGCTTTTAAGGCGATTTCCTTTGCTTCTTCATTGCCAGTCAACTTATAGGCACTGACACAGCTTAATGTGTAGAGGAAGCCCAGGTCATGATGGTCGACTTCAATTCGTTTTTCGAGCCGTTCTTTAAAACTCTGAATCTGCTTTTCGGCCACTTTCCGGTATTTCTCTTCCCCGGTATACTCATAAGCGAGCCACAGCATCCCGGTCCAAAAGCTCGTTGTCCATTCCACGTTTTCAATTGGTTTGTAGACAAGGTTCTCACTGTTAGAATCGGGAAACTTGTCTATGAACAAGTCTAGGCTCTGGTCAATTTTGGCCAACACATGCTGAATGGCTTTTTCCACAAAAGCGCGGTCGACTGCCGGAGTTTTCGTAAAACGTTCGATATTTTTAATGTCTTCCTTGCGTACTTCGGCTGCATATACGGTCATTTCATAACACCTCTAAGTTTGTTGTAAAAAGGATCATTTAAGTCTTTCAGCCAGCGGCACAACTTTCCTTCAAGCTCCACTGCGACCGGATGGCCGGATGGGTCTTCAAAATGTTCAGGGTGAAGCTGGTATTGATCGTTTTTCAAATCGTAAAGCAAACGGACCAATTCATCACCAGGAGCATAGCCATGGTGAATCACATAGGTAAACTCATGTGTGCGAATCGCTCTCCAGCCAAATTCCCGATTATCCAGTCCCGCTTCACGAAATGCTTCAATCGCTTCCTTGCGGCCCGGATAGGCGCTGATATACGCTTCCTCCGGTCCGCCGCTCTGGCGGTTCAGGATATACCCGGATAAATCCGCCCCCTCTACCGAACTAGGAATCTCTAAATCCAGCAGCCTCAAAAGGGTCGGCATAATATCAACGGTGTTCAGCAGGAGATCCGTTCTTGTTTGCGGAATCACCCCTGGCCAGCGAACGCAAAAAGGAACGCCGATTGATTCCTCATACCACACATGCTTCGCCATCAAGCCATGTGACCCCATCATTTCACCATGGTCCGATGTCAACACAACAATCGTGTTTTCCTCCAAATTTTCTTCCTTTAAAAATTGCAAAATTCTTCCGAACTGGTCATCGATGCCTGAGATGGCAGCGAAATAGTTTAATTGCTTATCCTTTAATTCCTCGATGCCGCCATCCACTGGTTCTCCGGTATGCACCAAGAAGGTAGACTGGTTTACGTTTTCCCTTAAGGTTATTTGCTCCCTGTCGTACAGCTTCCGGTATTTTTCTGGCACCTGATCAAACGGGCTGTGCGGCGGATTCCACGATAAGAATAAGGCAAACGGCTGCTCTTTATCCCGGTGTTGAAGATACTTAAGGGTCTGGTCCGTTTCATGCTCAACCGACCATTGACTGACTTTTATTTTTTCCGGACTGTCCTGCCAGTAATGCGGCGCGAGATGCTCATCCCATGCCCCGTAGGAATACCAGTAATGGAAGCCGTGCCGTTTCGGTCCCGGCGCAGTATAGGCATCCCAGCCGGAGGCCCCGGATTCCGGCTGGTCAGTGACGTTTAATTCCGGCAAATCAAGATGCCACTTGCCAATATAGGCTGTCTGGTAGCCGTTCTCCGAGAGCACATCGCTGATACAAGTTTCAGCCGGATTCAACATGACATCCGCCCCGACCTTACAATTGGTATAGACCCCCGTGCTGTTTGGGTACCTGCCCGTCATTAGTGAGGCCCGATGAGGAGAGCACAATGGAGAGCAGGTGACGGCATGGGAAAAAATCGTCCCCTCCTGTGCAAAAGCATCGATATTTGGCGTAATCACCTGGTCCTCCTCTTCATAGCCGACAGCCTGACGGCGCCATTGATCGGCAAAAATATAGATGAGATTCGGTCTTTGTTGACTCTCCATTTGTCTCGCTCCTTTTTTCTTACGTTTATCTAATTGAATGTGGACTGTTTCCTTTTACACTTGGAATCATTTTTAATTTAACAGTGAAGGTTTTGCCATGGGCCTGGTTGACATTAACTTTCAACTTAATCGAAGGCTTCGTTTGGATAACCTCAACCTGTTCATCGGCTTCGAGGACCTCAAAGGCTTTGCCATCAAAATCAATGTCAATCGTGCCGGTATTTTGCATCGTTGGGTCGGAAACGGCCAGCGTCAGCACTCCATCCTTCTCCTGCATCATAATTGACGCCTTTTGATAAACAGTTAACGGCCCAACAGTTTGTTTTTCATCCAGCCAGAAGTTTGCCCCGATGATATTTTCCTTCAGCTCCTGCACCGCTTGAACGGCCGTGTCATTTCGTAAAATTGAAATCTCCGGCTGGGCGGCATATTGGCTTGTTTGTTCCTGTGTTAAGCTCGGCAATAGCACGTAGGAATACGTGTCATTTGCAGGATTCACTCCATGATCAAACCACATCGTGGCGTAGGAACGCGTAATTGGTTTCGCCGGTTCGCCGTAATTGATGTCCTTCCATGCGCCTGTCCGCTGTTCTTTTTTCAAGGTAAGAGTTTTTCCACCCGGGAAGTAATAGCCAATATCAGAGCCCGGCACATTTCCTTCTAGATACGCCCACTTGGCCTCAGTAGTATGGTTTTGACCATCGCTTAAGTCTGGTTTTTCCCCATTAATGATCAGTTCGTTTGAGCCGTTGTCACGGATTTTTCGATTTTCAACAATCGTCTCAATCGTTCTGTTATCCCCGCTTGTGATTCCTGTACCAAGCGCGACAATTTCGTTATCGAACATAAACCATGATTTTTTGGCTGTTAACGAACTATTCCAAGCTTTGTAAGACATGCCTGCTGTACCAAATCGGTCCAGCGTGGATCCCCCAACCCAAGACTCAGGTGAATTATGCTCCCCGCTGCCGTCTGCCCGCTTCATCGTATCAACGGTCGTCCCAGGCATCCGGTACGGGTCAACGGTAGGCCAGAAATCATCGCTGTACTGGGCAAGATCGGCATTGTACAAATAGGTCATCCCTTCGCCTGTGTACCAGCCTTTGCGGTTTTCATCATTCATATCTTCATAGTTTTGGATCCGGTTTGAATACATGCTGATGCCAAAAGCGTAGCCAGGTTTTCTGTTCACCACACGGTCCATCGACGCGAAGGTCTTATGGTAATCAAGCCCTCCCCTAGGCTTGATGTCTTGATTTTCCAACAGTTCTTTGGCCAGGACCATGTCCTTGAAATTACTGGAGCTTGAAAGATAATCTAGGTACGTATCTTCCTGAAGCCAGGATTTGGCCATACTCTTATATTTCGCTGCATACGGTTCCGGTGCAAATTGCGCCATCCGGATCACTACTTTGGTAATCGTTTGCCCGGCCTGATGGTCCTGAAGGAAACTGCGGGAAATCGCTCTTCCTCTGACCATATCCATCAAAGCGCCTTTATACATGAATGGTTCAAAAGCGTTTTCAATCCAGTCATAGACATTAGACACTTTAGGGTCCGTTACAGCCCAGGTCGAACCGCTTAATAAATCAAGCATATCGGTCAACCCTTCGATTAACACATTTCCATAAGAACCGGTATAGGCGACATCCTCATGCTGGACAAACGAGCCGTCTTCATAAAAACCATCGCCGGACGTCACGTTTTCAAAGGTTTGGCTCAGTGCGTCCCGCGCTGCTGCGATTTTCGCACTATCCTTCACAAGTACACCGCGTACACCGACTACCTTACTGACATCTATACGGTTGGCGCCGACTGCTTCGCGGTAATTACCAGGAGTCGTCGCTCCTGATTTAGTCGGATCGGGCTGAAAATGATCAATCACGTTCAAATAGAGGTGAATGGTTTCCTGGTCCAAATAATCATATAAAATTACCATGATGCTGTTTAATTCATTCGGCACGCCGATTTCCCAGTGCCACCAGTTGCTATACTGCTGAATATTCTCGTTATAGCGGTTTTGATAAAGCCACTCTAAGGCATCCTCAATATCCTTTAACAATTGCGGGTTGCGATAAAGGGCCGAATTTTCATTGGCAAATGCCTTGGCCATGGTCGTCAGATTCCGGTAACTGTCACGAATATCTGCGGAATTATCATTGCTTCTGTACTCATACCAAAGGAAAGAACGGTCTTTGTTCTTAACCATTGTCCTCCATAAGGACTGCGCCGATTTCGTTTGGCTGGCTACCATTTGCTTCATTCGTTCATTCGAACCATCGTAGTAGTCGAGACTGGTCATTTGGTTTTCCCACTTATGACGAAGCTGATCGTACTCGTCGAGGATAGCGGCTGTAACAGTGAGCTGACTTTCACTTTTGATTTTCCCATCACTTGTCGCAACGGAAATGACTGCTGTTCCCGGGGAATTAGCTTCCACGATACCATTCTTTACTGAAGCGACCTCTTCATTGGAAGATGTCCAGACAAGCTGGCCGGCGTCTGCATTTCCCGGAGTAACCTGCGTTTGCAGCAGGCGTAGCTGCCCTGCCGATAATGATAGTTCTTTTGGAGACAGTTCCAATTGTTCAATCGCTGGCCGTTCAAGGGCATCATTTCTTAAAACCTTAACCGTACTAGTGGCAGTCAGGTCATTATCCGTTACGGCCATAATCACGGTTTCACCGGCTTTTACTCCGGTTACCGTGCCGTTGTTATCCACTGTGGCAACAGAATTATCGCTTGAAAACCAAGAAATCTTCGAGCTGGCGTCAGCGGGTTCCATTTTGGCATTCAAAACCGCTGTCTCCTGCTCTTTAATCGTCACATCCTTATTTTCAATCGCAATCGATGTAGCCGGGTCAATCAACTGTAGGGAAACATCATCAAACATGACGGTTCCTGTTCCTGTTTCAAAGAAAAGCTGGACTCGGATGCTATCGCAATTTTGCGGAGGCTTTACCTCCATCTTGATTTGTGACCAATCATGAGTCCCAGTTAGCCGAGTTGAGTAAAGGAGGTCAAGCTGCTGCCCTTTCTCAAAGGTGGTCACCCTCATCCGTGCCCCCTGGCCGCTGACGATATTATCCGTCTTCAGCCACGTGCTTAATAGATAGGTTTTTCCACCTTTTACAGGGACATCCTGATTTACAGATGCTCGTGCGGTTTCGGCGGCTGTAATTTTCAGCCCATATTTTCCAGTGTGGCGTGCATCCTCGGAAATCGACACAATTGGTTTACCTGTCGGCTTCCACACACTCCAGTTGGCTGCTCCTAATTGGTCCCATCCGGACGCAGCCTTCTGGGTCTCTTCAAATCCTGTGTTTACTAAACGATTAGCGGTATCATCAGCAAAAATCAATGGTACATTAACGGACATGGTAATGAGTAAAGACAGTATGATCAGAACAGACAATCCTTTTGCAGGCTTTTTGTTCATCAGTTCGCTCCTTTATCCTTTGATTCCCGTGTTGGCAACTCCCTTGATGAAATGATCCTGTGCTAAGAAATAAACAATGATGGTTGGCACAACAGCCGATACCGCTGCCGCCATTAGCAGGGAATATTCCGTGTTATATTCGGTGATAAAATGCTGGATGCCAAGCTGCAATGTGTATAAATGATCCGATGTCAGATAGATTAACGGTCCCAAGAAATCATTCCAGGAATGCATGAATGAAAAAATAACGAGTGTGGCGATGGCAGGTTTGGACAATGGCAGGATAATCCGCCAGTAGATGCCAAACTCACTCAAGCCGTCGATTCTTGCTGCTTCTAGCAATTCATCCGGGATCGATAGGAAGAACTGGCGGAACAGGAAAACGCCAAATGGATTAAAGGCGCCAAGAATAATAAGTGCCCAGTGAGAATTAACAAGTCCAAGCTGCTTCATCAGCATAAATTGCGGAATCATCATGACCTGATAAGGAATCATCATCGTGGCCACATAGATAAAAAATAACCGGTTGCTTTCCGGGAATTTAATTTTCGCAAACGCATAACCGGCCAGTGAACTGTTGATAATCACCAAAATCGTGGTGATGACGGCAATTTTCAACGTATTTAAGTAATAAATATGGAAGGGAACAGCCGTCCAAACTTCCTTGTAATTTTCCCAGCGGAAGGTTTCCGGGATCCACTTGATGGGAAATCCGAAAATCTCCGTTTCCAGTTTCAAAGAAGCAGACAGCATCCAAACAAACGGAAGGACCATCGTCAAGGAAACTAAAATAACCACGATGTACTTGATGGCTTGGCCAACCGCGAATTTTTTCTTCTTTTTTACTTCTGGTGTATAGACTTGAGCTTCAGTGGCAATATTCATACAATACTTCCGCTCCTTTCTGTCGGTTTAGTAAATAGGTTAATAGTTCACCCATTTTTTCTGCCCACTAAATTGGATGATAGAGATGATTAGAATCACCAAGAACAATACATAAGCCATCGCTGAGGCGTACCCGTACTCAAATTGTTTAAAGGCTGTATTGTAAATGTCGTAGACGAGCACATGGGTCGACCGGCCCGGTCCTCCACCTGTCAGCACATAGATTAAATCAAATACTTTAAACGAGTTAATTACACCAATGATCGTGGTAAAGAACAATACAGGAGATAACGATGGCAGCGTGATATGGAAAAACTTCGTAATCGGTCCCGCGCCATCCAATTCGGCTGCTTCATAAAGATAATCTGGGATGTTTTGCAGTCCCGCTAAAAATAGAATCATATAATAGCCAACTGAATGCCAAATATAGACGATTGATACGGAGATTAATGCCCAGGATGGCGATGATAGCCAGCCGGGAGGTGAGTCAATCCCCAGCTTCATTAATGTTCCGTTAATTGGACCCATTGACGGGTTAAAGATGAGCTGCCAGACAGCTGCAACAGCAATCGTCGCTGTTACATATGGAAGGAAAACAGCCGTCCGGAACACTTTGACAAAGCGGATGCCCCGGTTTAAGGCAATCGCGATTAGCACTGAAATTAATAACGTAATCGGGACAGAGATTAACATGAACAGGATGCTATTAATAAATGAAATTTTGAAATTAGTATCCTTCAGCAATTGTTTGTAGTTGTCGAGCCCTATAAATTCGATATTCCCAAAGCCATTCCAAGAGGTGAAGCTCATACAGAAGGAGGCAATCACGGGAACGAAGATAAATACAAGGAAGCCAATTATATTTGGCAGAAGAAAGGTATAAGCGGTGATTCGATTTCGCCTAATCGCTTTCGATTTTACAGCTTTACCAGGCTTCATACTGTTTCATCCTTTCTTTTAAAAAAATTGGCACTGCTGTATGAAAGACCTTAGAGCAGTGCCAAGTTCGATGCTAATTACTTTTCTCCATACTTACTTGCCCATTCGTCTTTTACGCGTTTCGTGATGTCTTTGATGGTGTCATCAACTGATTTTTGGCCAATTAATGCAAGCTCTCCCTCTTGCTTGAAGATTTGTTCAACGACAACGTTTTTCACACCTGGTAACATTGGGTATTCTGGATATTCTTTTGTTTCCAAGAAATAATGAAGGTTCTTTGGCTTTTGTGAACCGTCGCCAAGATAAGCCGCTTCCACATCCTTGTCCATATATCCAGTTAAATAGCCTGCTCCGGCAAGAAGCTCTGCCCCTTCTTTACCTGTCATGTACTTCAGGAATTCAAATGCTTCTTTCGGATGCTTCGTATTTTTGTTCATCATGATCGAAACTGGCAATGCCAATGAAGTATTCTTGGCAACGCCTTCTGGATGCGGAATTGGCACAACATCCCAATCAAACTTTAAGGTTCCTTCTTTTTCCCCCTGACGAAGCTGGGCAACATGCCAATCGCCAATGATGTTCATCGCAATATTCCCTTTTTGGAAGGCGGCATTATAATGCGCCCCAGTTGATACTTGCTCAGACCATTTCATGATGGAGCCGTCTTTTTCAAGGTCAACCCTTGTTTGCAAGGCATCCTTAAATGGTTTTAAGTCTTTATCAATAATGGATGCTCCCGTTTGAACAGCGCCCATGTACCAAGTTTGCGGCCATTGCTGCAGGTAAGCGCCGTATACTTTGTTTTCTCCGCTGCCGCTTGTCATCTTCTTGGCTACTTCGCGGAACTCATCCCATGTCATATCATCGCTTGGATATGGAACGCCTTTTTGATCGAATAAAGTCTTGTTATAGTAGAGCATCCAATTGGACTTACGGTAAGGAAGGCTGAGTACTTTTCCATCATATTTATAGGTGTCATACATCGACCCGTATCCGGAAACATCCACGCCGCTGTCTTTAATGTACTTATCTAGCGGTGCCAGAATTCCTGTGTCTACCATGTTATCCATTTGACCAGTAAATAGGTCATAGCCTTCTCCGCCAGAAAGCTGCATGCGGATTTTTTCATAATATTGCTGCTGAGGGAAGGTTTCGAATGTAATGTCGACATTCGGATGATCCTTTTTGAAATTTTCATAGCCTTGTTTAAAAATAGCTTCATCTGCAGGGAAAACGGCCATTTTCAAACTTACTTTTTCATTGGAACTCTTCTCTTCTTTTGGTTTTGCGCTGCTCTTTTCTGTTTCCCCATTGGAACAGCCAACAATCAAACTAAAACATAAAAGCAATAATACCACTAAACTAAAACGTTTTTTCATACATTGTCCCCCTTAAAATTTTTAATAGTTTGTTATATACTCAGTGTAAGGGTTTACACTTTTCGAAATAAGTCGAAAATTTTCTTCCCCTTTTTTTGCAGCCGGGAGTGACGATCATGATTTTTCTATGCTTGATTTTTATGGTTTTTTTAATCTTTTTTATCTATAAATACCTTAGCAGCAGATCCATATTCTTTTTATGTACGTTGACCATCGGGTGGATTTTGGCCTATATTTCATTCACCCTTTATCTATCAAAATTTAATTACTATAATATTGTGAACCAGTTCATTGATTTTGGCCCGGGAACCTGGAATCGTCTTGTCCTGGGAAACTTTGATGTTCATACGTTAATTCGGCTGTTTAACCTGGGAATTATCTTATTTTATTTTTCCTTCCTAAGTTTTTCTATTTCGTTTATCAGCAGTCTCAGGAGTCACCCTAGATTGCGTTTCATTTACCTGGGTCTAGGGATTGTCGGGATCGTTCAGTTTCTTTTTTACGATCCAAGTCTTAATCTGATGCTTCAGGATTTGGCCTTTAAGGCAGGTAAAATGGATCTTTATGAGCAATGGAGCCATACGGGCGATATTGTCTTTCAAGTGATGAATGATACGTATCTGGTTCTTAGCCTTTCCTTATTTTTGTACCATTACATCCGTTATTACCAATTAAGGTCGATTCGGGACCATACATTCTATATCACTATTAGTTTGCTCCCATTAACCTTTGTACACCTGTTTATTTTTTACTGGGCACCTGCCAACTTTGTCAGAATCACCTTCAGTAAAAGTTTTATCAATTATGTCCAGCCTTCGATTAACTTGTTTTTAATGGAATATCGCTTTTTCCCGCTGCTGGCAATTGGGGCAATCGGCATCATGCTCTATAATATTTACAAATTCAAAGCGAACGAAGCGCGCTATTCCAACATCAATATCATTACCAAGAAGAAAATTGACACCGCCTCACTCGGGATTCGAGCCTTCACCCATGCGATCAAAAATCATCTGCTGGCGATCCGCTCCGAGGCTGAATATTTACAGGAAAAATTTGCAGATGATGAAGATGCGCTGTACAGCCTTAAACTGATAACCGAATCGTGCGAGCAGTCGTTCCAAAGCATTAATCAGGCGAATGATAAACTGAAGCAGATTACGTTAAACATTAAGGCCGTTCCGCTCGATGCCCCTATCGAAAAGGCCATTCAACGGTTTCGTTCCAATTTGACGAATGTTGAAATCCATTTTGAAAAAACAAATTCCAACATCCTTGTCTACATGGATGAAGATTACATCAATGAAGTGCTCAATAATATCCTTAAAAATTCAGTGGAAGCACTGTCTAATGCCGGCGGGTCCATTTGGGTCAGCGTAAACTATGTGGATCAGTGGGGCACCATTTCGATTCGGGATAACGGCCCGGGAATCGAAGCTGAACACGTGGAAGAAATTTTCACCCCTTTCTTCTCTACAAAACCAAGCATCACCAATTGGGGAATCGGCCTATCATTCTGCCACAAGGTGATCACAGCACACAGCGGTAAAATTGAGGTTAAAAGTGAAGTAGGTAAATATACACAGTTTGATATTCTATTGCCACTGGTAAAAAGGGTATAAAATATACCCCGTATCTGGGGGGAGGTATTTTCGTGGAAAATATTCATATTTTAATAGCAGACGACATGGAGGCCCATCGCAGAAGGCTTGAAAGAATTATCAACAGCGTGGACAACCTTTCAATCGCAGCTTCTGCCAAAAGCGGCTATGAGGCTGTGGCCTATGCGGCGATTAAGAAACCGGATATTGTCTTGATGGACATTGAAATGGAGAGTCAAATGGCTGGGGTTAAGGCAGCTTCAGAGATTCATAAGATTTTACCCGATACAAAAATCATTATGCTGACGGTTCACCAGGATAATAATATTGTCTTTGCCGCCTTTCAAACCGGCATTGTCGACTATTTAATGAAAGCGGCCCCAAAGGAAGAAATCATTGAAGCGATTTATTCGGCATATAATAACCAATCGCCCATCCGGCCGATCATCGCTGAAAAAATTCGTACGGAGTTTGCCCGCATCAAAAAGTCAGAAGATCAATTAACGTACTTTTTTAAAATCATTGCCAACCTAACTCAATCCGAACTCGAGATATTAAAGTTGCTTTGCAGTGGTTTAAAGCGTAAGGAAATTGCTGACATCCGCGCCGTCGAAGTAGAAACCATCAAAAAGCAAATCAGCAGCCTGTTGAAAAAATTCGACAAAAACAGCACCAAAGAAGTCATCACCGAAGTCAACGAACTACGACTGTTTGACTTGATTAAGGATATCTCATGATGGATGGGGACGGTTCTTCTGCTTCTGAATCAGAAGAACCGTCCCCTCGTCTTATTTTGGCTTCAGGACAACTTCTAGTGGCTCTGCATCTTTGCAATCTAATTCTATTACGGTGCGGCCATTCTCTGATGAGAGAATTCTGATGCGGGAATCTGTTGAAGCAAGCGTCCATTCCCCATTAATAGTCAGCTTCATCGGGCGCATGATACTTTCAGCATGGCGCCATGTACGGGAATAGATGCTGACTTCCTTTTGTACCCCATTCTCATCATATTGGTCCGCTTCGGTGCCCTCGTATAAACGTAAATCAGGGTCAACCGCGCTCAAGACTAAATTTTCTCCATCCATCTTCGTCATGACCATCGATGGTGTATCGACGGCTTGAACGATTCCTTGGTTGATAGAGTCACTTGCTTCAAATAATGCGTACCCTGTAATCCCAGTAGCACGGTCTTGGACGATATGGGCCATCCGATTTTGCTGGAGGACCGCGTAAGGGACTTTGCCCGGGTCTTCCATGGAGGAAGCAAACTCGGCCATTTGGTTTCCATTCGTATTCACCAGCACTGCATATTGGTATTTTCCATCCTTTGGTGCTTTCCCATGATCAATCCAAGCGGTTGAAAAATTCCCTGACGTGTCTGACCCGTCCTTCTGGTTCTTGGACTGTTGCAAAGACCTTTTAATGGAAATGGTTTGTCCAGACGGTACATAAAAACCATTATGCTTATTGTCAATCAGCCAGGAATCCTGTGTGAGGGCGAGCTGATTTTTATAAGGGAATTCTGAAATGGCCCCTGTTTTCGATATCCACACCGGTTCGGCTTCTGTTTCCATATAGTTTTGGAACAGTGTCGTTTCAGTAGGATATTCACTGTTATTATTTTCAATATCTGATCCAAGAGCCACAATTCGATTGTCAAAGAAGAAATAGGATTTCCGGGCACGATGGGAACTATCATATTTTGGATGCTCATGAAGCTTCATTGCGAACATACCGTTCTGACCTTGAAGGCTCAGGCTTCCGGAATAAGTTTCATCAGAAATCAGCATTTCCTCAAAGCCGCTGAAACGGTCGACGTTCCGGACATCGGATCGCAATTTTTCAAACGGCAGATGAATCGTCGTTGTCCCCGGCCAGCGGTTCCAATCCCAGCCTTCCTGCACATAGCCGCTGTCTTGATGATTTGAGGCACCCATGATTTGCATTTGCCCGTAGGACATATAACGGCCATATAAATTGGCATCCTGATAAGTTTCATTCCCCCATAAATAGCGGCTATAGCCCTTCACACCGACAAGCCAGTTGTCCCGTCTTTGAATGCCAAGATTGGCGTAATTCATCGACCAAAATCCGGTTGGGGCTGCCTCTGCCGTAATACCCTGCTGCTTAAACTGCTTAGACCATGTATCATCCTTGTCGATGAGCCTTAAATAAGCGGCCGCCACTTCATGGTCAATCGGCTCTTTTCCGTCTGGAGATCCCGCCAACGCCATATACCGGAATGGAGGAAGTGTCAACGCACCCTTTCCATCCGGATGTCGCCCGGCGACACTGATTAGCCACTGGGTTTTGTTTGAATACAGGCGCATCGACATCAATGCCTTTTTCAATGTTTCATGGGCATCCTCGGTAACTCTAAAAGAACCTCCTGATAATACATACATAATCGGTGTAACCCCGGTGAAGGCATCCTTTGCATAGGCTGGGTAATGATTGTCATGGTGATAGGCTGAGCCGTCCTTCTTAAAGGCAGGGTCTAATCCATTTGCCGGAACAAGTCCTTGCGACAGCCAAGAGGTGAAGCTTTCCATATCTCTAATTTTTTCCTTCGAATCCTCCTGGACAAGGATACTGGCCAGCATTCCATTTAAGGTGGTGTTTAAGATGTCGATATTGCTGACAACCTCTTCTTTAGGTGTATAGATCTTTCCCGCTCCGCTTAACCAGAACAGGGCTTTTTGTGTGCGCTCCAGAAGACCGGCTTCTTTTAAAACATCCCGCATCAGGAATGCAGACGAATAAAACCCGCGGATATTGTAGCCTAGATGGTGCATTGTTCCTTGCCCGCTCCCGTCTGCCCAGCCCTGGTCCGCCAAATGGTCGGCCAAATCGATATACATCTGTTTCAGTTCGTTTTTGGTCGCCTCGTCCTCAGCAGAAAGATAAGTGTTTGCGACTAAATCCATGAAGTCGGTGAAAGCTCTTAGATCGGCTGTATTGCTAAGCTCTTTAAAGGCAGGCTTTATGGCCGCCGGTGCCTGATCAAAATGCGGCATAAACAGGGAAGCACCGTGTATTCCATATTCATCACGGGATATTCCGAATGACTTGTTGCGGCTGCGAATGTCAGCTAGCAGCGTATCTGTTACCTTTTGCTTTTTAAAAACTAACTCTGTGAATTTTGTTTCGATTTGGCGGATACCGGCCAAGTTCTCTTCGGTTACTTCGGTTTGAGGTTCTGGAGGTGTAAGCTTGGAATACTGCAAAAGACCAAGCCAATGGGCGTTTGCCGCTTCCATCACGTCCGGATTCACAAAGGGAACCTGAGCATCCGGGGTATGGTGCCGCGGGTCAATTGGAGTTGATAGCATCATGGAGTCAAAATACAATGTCCCGGATTCGGATTTAGGTGCAACAACTGTCATGCGGTTCATGTGCGGGTGCGGTGTTCCTTGCATATCACGTTCAAATGATACCCAGACGGTCCGCCATCCTGTAAAGTTCAGGTTCATGTCAAACCAGCTGTCAACGTGATTGCCCCGGCCAAATTGAAAGGTGGCAGTGTCGTTGACGGGCTTTTCATTATAGACCCAGACAACAAAGGACTTGATTGATTGGTCTTGATTGTTGGGGACAAATGGTGTAAATCCAATTTTCTCATTGACGATTAGCCTGGATCCGCTCGTGTAGTTCCATTTCAGCGAATTTTTGCCGTCCTTAGAGTGGTGGCCATCCAGCTCGAGAGCCGCACCCTTGTCTGTCATAAACGTCTTCGGGATGCCGTTTTCAAACAAGAAAAGCGGGATTCCAAGAGCTTTTGCATCACTTTCTAGCTGCGTGGCACGAGTTGATAGGTCCTCCTCGCCTGCTGACGTACTAGAGGCTGCCAATGCCGTTTTTGGGCTGATTGTATCAGGTGGTACAATGGTTAATGGCACCGTCAAAGCCGCTGTTAATGTTAATGCGGCAAACCGTTTCCCATAATGCTTGTCCCCTTTTTTAGGATACTGTTTCCCTTGCTGAAAATCTTGCTGCTTGTGTTTTGAATCTCTCATCTACTTCCATCTCCTTCCCCTTCTATAAACTAAAACGCTTACAATTACCATTCTAGGGAGATCCTGAGAGATGGCGATAGTCTAAAACTTTTTACCCCTGCCACTTCACCGTATTACCATAAATAGGCCAAACAGCTCAGCTTGTTAACGTTTAAAGCTGGGCTGTTTGGCCTTTTTTAGTTACGTTCGATTCGAAGGTTGTCTAGCATGAATGTTCCGGCTCCAGTATCTCCGTTAAGGCTTGCTCCGTCACTGAAAATCCCAATATAGGTTTGCCCGTTTTCAGAGCCTGTGATAGTAAACTCAACCCTTTTGGTATCTGTTGACGCGGAAAGGGCTTGATTTACATACAATCCCTTTGCCTCTCCAATATTACGGACATCGACTTCTTGATCACCGGAGATAAATCGATAGGCACCTGCTGTCGTCTGGTAGTCAAAAGAAACGGTGTAGGTTACTCCTGGCTCAAAACGGAAGTGCTGTGGAATCGTTCGATACAATAACCCTTTGTTTCCTGTATTGACCTTCACAGACCAATTTCCGGAAAGAACATCATCCACTAATTTTTTGCCTGCCCAGCCTTTTTGAGTATACGGAGCGTGCAATTCCGCTAAATGAATTCGATTGTCCTCAACACCTTCCGTATTGCCAATGACAAACGGGTAAATTCCTTGGGCAACGGATTCAAAATTCTGCTCAAACACATTTGGAGATACTTCATTATTCAAGGTTTTTTGAACAATTCTGATATCATCAAACTTAGTTACACCTTCACCTGCTTCTCGGCTGAGAACCAATTCTGCCTTTTTAGATGTAGCGGTAAAGCTTACTTGCATTCTCTGCATTTTGCTGTTGTAGCCATCATTCGTAGCATGGGAATCAGCCTTGACATAATTCTTTTGCAGGCTGCGCAGCGTATAATTGCTGACATCCTTTACTCCGCCATATATAGCAATACCGGCTTTCACATCACTGTTGTTCTCTACATAAACCTCTGCCACATAATCCTTGCCCGGTTCTAGGTCAGTGAGCACTCTTGACACCGTAGTAACCTTCGAGGGACTATCGATATTTAAATAATAGTCGCCGCTGCTGAGATTGCGAGCATCTCCGGTTTGGCTCGTACGGATCACGCTTACCGCCTCTTTATCTCCGGCAATCTTTGTGTGTTCATCCTTCACGGTTCCTGAATTAAAGCCTGAATCATAGATATGTGCACCCTTGCTCCAGTCATCAACCTGCAATCCCTTTTCCTTTTTATCAGGTACGACCACATAAGGTGTGGCGGCTTCTGCCGTTAATGTAATCTGGTTATTAACAACCTTGACTTTTTCCACATCCGTGCGGCCTTGGTCAGTCAATTTATAGACATACACTTTTGATGACCCTTTATACTCGTCAGGAAGGGTCCAAGTAGTGGTACCACCCTTCAAATTCCAGTGATATAGTTTTTCGGAATTAGGAGTTGGGTTCTTGAAATCTTGTTCAGCCCATGGAAGCAAATAGCTATTTTCATCAAGGACAACATTTCCGTTAAGCGTAATCACACGTTCCCGTGAATTATCCTTTCTAGTAACAACCACCACGTCTCCGTTGCTTGGATCCTGTAATTTAATTTCCTTCTCCAAGTTGGTTTTGCTTCTGTCGCCTTCCACTGTGGTCCAATCCATCACATAATATTTTTGTAAAAATTTTGTTGGCAGATTGGTATCAAAGGTCATTCGGATAAAATGGTCAAAGTTTTTATCCGATTGCCAGCCCTCAAATCCGGCTAATTCAAAGCCGCCTAACAGCGGGTGGTCAGCTGTACCGCCTGCTTCCGGCCAATTCAGCACCCAGGAATCCCTTTGGTGATTGCTGATGAAGCGGAGAACTTCTGAGTTGATTCCCTTGCTGGCCGGGCCGCCATAGTTCTTATCCGTTGCCCAGTGCTGCCAGGTGGAATAATTAGCCACGGACGTTCCAAACTCCGTTGTGAGCCTCCAGCCACGGTTATGGAATTGCTCGGAGATCCGATTCGATTCCCATTGATCTTGATACCATACGTCTAAATAAATGAAATCCAGCCCCGGGGCAGCTGCCTTTAATTCGTCTAGCCTAGTAGCCCGTGTACCTGAGTACAAATCCTTCAATTTATTAATCGTGTAAGACTGATCCAGCCAGCCCCATCCTTTAGAATTAGGACCGTCAATAAAATCTTCACTAAATGCTTTGGCTTCAGGATAGGTTTCTTGTGCATTAATATGGACACCTAGTTCCGCATTGTACTTATGGCCTTCGCGGATTAGGGTCTGCAGGTCTGCCGCTCCCCCCATCCGTTCACCGACATTGCCGTAATCCGGATGTGCACTGTCATGCCCTTCATTGCCATATCCTTTTAATAGCACAGCTTGACCCAATCCATCAGTGGCCAGGGCCGCCTTCTTGATATTATCCAATGTTTTTATGAATGGCTGTTGTACTTGCGAACCAAAATTCATCGCAATACGAGTACCAACAAGATTATTGACATTCTCTGATCCAGGAATATTCTGCATAATGTCACGGTAAGCAATTGCCCCGTCCTGCCAGTCGATTTCCTTATCCTTATTCAAATCCTCAGCAATAGCAATTTTAATCGTTGGTTTACCAGCTTGCTGCTCCGGCATAAATGATCTTTGATAGTAAAGCATGCTTGAACCAATTCCCAGTGCTTTCGTTCCATCTTCATTCTGATAACGATTAGCCCTTAGGTTCTGGTAACCATTTACTTCCGAACTAGACCATACACCTGCACTTAATTGGTCAGTTGACAAGAACGCTGCGTAATATCCAGAAGAAGTCCCGACTCCTTCCATCATGGAATCGACTGTAACTTCGATATCCCCAGGTTTAGTAACGTCACTGCTAAGATTCGTTAATTTCGCTTTTGAATTGGTTTGCGCTGAATTAACGGAAATAAAGTTCAAATCAGCAAACTCTACAGATTCAATTTTTGCACTTTTGGTGTTCGAGATTTCTTCAAAGGTATAAATGACTTTATTTTTTTGAACCTTTAAAGAGACTTTAAAAACAGCGTCAAGATTTTCATATTCATCAACGACCTTTAACGTGTACATGGCTTCGCTTTTGCTCTTCTTTTCAAAAGCAACTTCAGGATAGTATAAAACGCCGTTGACTTTTAATCCGTAAACAGGTGATGTTTGACCGTTCATGACCTTGTCGCCCACGCGGTATTCAATGACCCTCGGGAATACTTGATCAATCACAACATCCATATAATTGGAACGTAATGTATCTTCTATTGGTGGAGTATTTGGTGCTTTAGGGGGAACATATTCTTTAATTTTGATGTTGGAAATCGTGATGTCGGCAGCCCCGCGGCTTTTTTCAAATCCTAGTAAGCCGGCTTTGTCGACTCCGCCTGTCAATGACCAAGTATTAACCTTTTTATCGTTAATGTAGAGAGTGGCCTGGTCATCCATGAATTTAAGGCGCAGATGATATGTTTTACCTGCTTCTAACGGCGTATCTGTGGTCATTGCCGTCCAATTGTTCGCTGGTCCAAAAATCTCTTGAAAATACAAATTGTTCGCGTCTCCCGTTCCTACATAGGTGTAGGCAGAAGGGCTTTGAACCCGATAGATGAGACCGAAACGATTCATCGCATTGGTACCCGGAGTGATATCTGCTTCGAAAACACCATTCTTGATCCCTTGCATAGGATTGTAGACAATTCGATTCTTTTGCGTAGAGGTGACCTTGAATGTCGCAGAACCATCTTCATTATAATTAACGGATGCATCGCCTGAGATAACCTTGAAGTCCCCTTCTTGCAGCTGGTTATCGGAAATATCAACGAGCTTCCCGTCATCGGGGACTTGCCCCCCATCACCAGGGTCTGTACCGCCACCACCTGGAACTGTGCCGCCATCATTAGGAGCAACACCCAGTTCCATCAGCACAATACTGTTTTTTCCGCCATAACTGCCAAGCTTCACTGCTTCCTTCCCTGTATACAGGTTTTTGACAGCGTCAGCTAAAGTGACAGTTCCAAATATATCTTTACCATCCAAAGTTACATTGAATTGTGTTCCAGCATAATCAATTTTGATAGAATGCGCAATTCCTGGTTCAGGAAGAGGAACGCTTGGTCTTGTCTGCAGCCATGTTCCGCTGCCCTGATATTTGTATTCATAGAACCAGCCCAAAGAGTCATAGCCTACAAAGACAAAGTTATTCTGATCAATATAGTGAGGATAGAAACCAAATCTCGTATCTTCCCCTTTCGTCTCTGGAATAAAGATATATTCCATCGTTCCTGATTCTTGTGCAGCAGTATCTTTTTCTTGAAAAATAGCCGCCTTTGCTCCATTGTCATTCCCCGAACCTGAACCCAGCCTTGCATAGGCCTTTCCATTCTGAACGGCAACCTCATTGACCTCATTTCCTCCGTTTGAGACCGTAACCCATGGATTGGTTATTTCTGCTGACACCTTTAATGGCGGGATAAACCCCGTCAAGAAGGTTGGCAAAAACAACAAAAACGCAATCAGGATATGGGTTGCCCTTTTGTAAAACTTCCTGCCCAATGTTTCTCCTCCTTTGAAAATACGATTTTAATAGAAGGCGGTATCCCTATTAGCCAAAAACGCCAACAGATACCGCCTACTACTGTAATCAGCTTACTTTTATTAAACCGCTTTCACAATAAAGATATTGTCCATATTTTTAGAAATATTGCTTTTTTAGTTAAATGCAGAAAAAAAGCGGACATCACTAGCCAATGCCGCCTTTTCACCGAAAATTCCCCTATGATACTTCGACAATATGCGAGAAAGTCCTGACAAAACGCTGAAAGCCTTCTCTTCCATCCTCATTTCGTTTAAAGACAGAAGCATCTTCCAGACATTTTAAAAACTTCTTTCCTGCCTCTTCTCGGATGAAAGATTGAACATTGACTGCATTGACAGTCTCCCTGTATCGGTCCTTTAACCCCCTAGCCCAATCTAGATGATTGTCAGCCACTTCTTCAGACTTCCCAAGAAGGTAATTTTCCACTTCGTTGAGCTCCCGTTTTAAACGCGCCGGTAAAACGGCCAGACCCATGACTTCAATTAAACCGATATTTTCTTTTTTGATATGGTGTACATCAGTATGGGGATGAAAGATTCCAAGCGGATGCTCCTCATTCGTCCGATTGTTCCGAAGAACCAAATCTAATTCAAACACTTCCCCCTTCTTCCTCGCAATCGGGGTAATGGTATTATGCAAAGTCTCACCCGTTCTTGAAATGATTCCGAGGGTTTCATCGGAATAATTTTGCCATTCATTTAAAATCTTGGCCCCTGCTTCCACGAGGGGATGAATTTGCTTACAACGCAAACGAATCACAGACATCGGCCATTTAACCACAGAACAAATAACATCGTGAAATCCTGCCATTTCAAAGTGCCAGTCCGCTTCAGCCTTTGCCATCGCAAATTCGTACCGGCCGCCTTGGTAATGTTCATGGGAAAGGATCGAGCCGCCCACTATCGGCAAATCCGCATTCGAGCCAAGAAAATAATGAGGAAACTGTTCCACAAACGTTAATAAACGTAAAAACGTATCCGGGCTGATTTTCATATCCGTATGCTTTTCAGAAAGCAAAATACAATGCTCTTGATAGTAAACATACGGCGAAAATTGTAAATACCAATTCTCCCCCAGTAAGTTCACCCGAATCATCCGGTGATTTGAACGGGCGGGATGCCCGATCCTTCCAGCATACCCTTCATTCTCGATACAAAGCAGGCATTTAGGATAATCGCCGCTTTTAACCTTCTGTTCAAGTTCAATATTTCTCGGGTCTTTCTCCGGCTTCGATACATTAATCGTAATATCTAACTCTCCATAATCTGTACTGACCTTATATTCAATGTTTTTTCGAATCCGCTCCATTTGGATATAGTTACTATTCTTGCTTAGCTCATAAAAATAATCAGTTGCCAGTTGCGGGCTTTTCAGATAGTGATCATGAAAAAGCTGATTAACCGTGGAGGGTCTGGCCATGACACAGTTCATGATTTTGCCGGCAAAAATTTCTTTTTCATCAAAAAGAGCGTCTATGATTCTATGTGAACACGCGTAGTCAATCAGGTGTTCAAGTAAATCAGGAATGTTAACATCCCTCTCCTCGACTATATCTACTTCTTGAAATTCATCGAGATGAAAAAGAGACAAAAGTTGATTGCGGGCATATATTTCATCCTGCGGATCCAGTAATTGAGCTGCAGCTGATTGATAGATTAATTGTTGAATTAAATGATGAATCAATTTGTTCACCTCTTAGCTTCACAAGCCGTTTTTTCCAAATAAATTTGGGGCGTTCTACCGCCCCACCAAGTCTCAATCATAAAGTTGTCCCTGTTTTAGGTCATACATATCTCCGATTGTAGTCATATAGCAGCCCCAAGAGACCGGCCAATCCAATTAACATCAGGCCAAGTTCCAATTTTCCAGGTGTTTTTTGACCGATTATAATCAGCGCCAGGCAAAGGAAAAATACAACCAGTTTAACCACCACCAACACCTTATCCTTCATTTGGAAAAGCCTCCCACCGGATTTCACTCGGTACTAATGTCACCGTTTTGCTCTTACCCTCGCCATCATAGACAACCGTTGTTTGCTCCTCCATCGAATTATTAACGATGGCCATTTTTCTAATCGATGGGTAGGCGTGGACTTCACAATAGATGTTGTCTGCATGCCATTTTTTGAAATCCGCCTCTTTATTTGCCGCATAGTATAATGCCCGCATTAATAATCGGGAATTCTCCTCACTGTAAGGAAGCCCCGCAATATAAACGGTTCGGCCTGCGCCAAACGGATGTGCTGAAAGATGGATTTCCCCATTGGAATACTCAATTATTTCCGTGTGCTCGGTCAACGCATAAATATTTTTCATACTTTCACCAAAATCAAAAGTGGTGGTGTCAGCAGAAATAAAATGCTCCTTGACTGGCTGTACAAAATATTTGTCTATTGATAAACTGAAGCCCAGTTCCTTGTCTACACCTAAAGCCGTTGCCAATTGGAAATAGTGGCCTTCATGCTGACAAGCAGTTGGTTCGCCAATCCCAATGAAACCGCCGCCGTTATAAATCCAGGAGCGAATGGCTGAAACGAGCTTTTCATTTTTCCAGTATTCCCCGCCGGAAAAAGCCGTCCCTTCATCACCAGCATTAATGATGACATCGACATCTTCAGGCACCCCGTCGGAAATCACATCATCGAAGCTAATAAACGATACATCCACAGCTGCTCCGCTTAAGGATTCGAGGACACCTAAATACGAATAAATTTGTTTATACCATAAGGCATGCGCCACCATGTGGGTTTGCCAGGTTCTCAGTTTGCCCCACGAATTCAGGATGGCAACCTTCAAACCACTGTAAGGTTTCACCCCTTTAATCGTGTCATAAATTTCCCGGAATTCATCGGTTACCTTTTCAATATAAGCCACAAATTCCGGGAATTTATAAGCTAAACTCAAGTAACCGCCATAGCCGATGCGGTCCACTGGATTTCGCAAAATCGCCCGACGTGCCGTCAACCAGTTTTCATTGGCTTCAAGCACCGGGTTGTTCCCATCATAAAAGGTATCCGGGAAAAAATATGGCAGGAAGCGTCCTTCGGTATATCGGACATGCGGAATGTCCGCTATCATCCGAAGCGTCGCGCCGCCGCCCACACTCCCGACAACCGCATCTAAGCCAATCTTTTCAAAATATTTTCCATACGGCTCAGTGCCAATCCAGTTGTCGCCAAGGAACATCATGGCTTCCTTTCCGCTCTCATGGACAAGATCAACCAGTTTTTTCGCTTCCTCGGCGACAAATTTTTGGATAAAATCCATATAATCCAAAAAGGCTGGAGTTGGAACGCGAAATGAGGTATTGTAGTACCCTTGGTCCACAATGTCTTCCGGGCGTAACCGGTAGCCTTTTTCTTTTTCAAAGGCATCCAATGCAGCGACAGACACACTTGCCCCATACCCAAACCAATCCACAAATTTCTCTTTGCCGAGATTATTGAACACAAGCGTAAAATGATAGAAAAACGTGGTGAATCGGACGACATCCGTATCTGGATTATCCCTCAGCCATTGTGTTAAAAAGCTTCTCATATATTCATTGGACTGCGGCCCCCTGACATCAAACGGGATGTCGTGCGGCTTGTCGCCCCAATTGTTGGTGATATGATTGTACATATGGGTTGGATCCCAAATCGCAAAAACTAAGAAGGATACCGTATACTCATGCCAAGGAATCGCCTTCTTCACCCTGACACAATTGTTTTCTTCATCTACTTCCCAATTATCTGGTTCCACAATTTCTCCGGTTGTCCGATCGATGACCTCCCAGTATTTCTTTGGATCATGGATGTAATCCGGCTGTACTTGTTCGGTAAAATAGCCTTTCATAAAATCAATTTCCACTGTTTCTGATACTGCAGTGTTAAACATGCTCATCAAATATAGCTGCTGGCATTCTTCTATGCGGTTCTCGGCAAAGTCATTATGTCCCCTGGCCACAAAATAAGTCGTATAAATTTTGGCATCTAACTGCTTAATATCGTCATCCAATTTCGTTCCGTCACTATCGCGAATGGCATCCGCTCCCCAGCGTTCCATCAATTCTTTTGTTTCGTTTAGAAAATTTCCCTCACTTGGCAGGGTAACGCGCCCTCTAGTCTTATTCATTGTAAATCCTCCTCACCCTAGTCCTTTAATCCTCCAAGGGTCATCCCTTGTGTTAATTTCTTTTGCACAATGATATATAAAATTAAGGTTGGCAGCATGACGAGCACCATTCCCGCATACATTTGACCATAATTTGCAGCCGATTTCTGTGCGGCCATCAAGTTCATCAGACCGACAGGCAGTGTCTTGTTTGGACCCGGAATCAAGGTCAAGGCAATAATGTATTCATTCCAAAAGGCCAGAAAATTAAATAAGATTACTGCAACAATACTTGGCCGGGCCATTGGAATCATGATTCGAATCATCGTTTTAAAATAACCGGCACCATCTACCAGCGCCGCTTCCTCATATGTAGACGGCAAGGTTTGAAAATAACTGGATAATAGATACACGGTAAACGGCAAGGCAGTAGCCGCATAGACCACGGCTAAAACAAAAAGATTGTCGAGCAGGAATCCGCCGCCGAACTGGTCCTGCAAAAAGGTATCTCCACCCAACAGCATCAAGAAAATGGGAACAACAATATAGTTCACATTGATAAATAGGCCCGCTTTAAATAAAGAATTCATCAACTTGCTGCCTCTAAACGTGTATCTTGCCAGCACATACGCAGCCGGCAGGGCCACTACTAACAAGATCAACAGTGCCAAGGCGGTAACCATCATGGAGTTCAGCATATATGTGCCCATGTTCGCTTTTTGGAAAGCATCGATAAAATTTTGAAAATAAAACCCTTCCGGCACTGCCCAAGGGCTTCCGTAAAATTCTTTGTTTTGTTTTACCGAAGCTAGGAACACCCAGGCAACCGGAACTATAATAGAAACTGATAATGTAATCAGTGCTACATAAATAAATAAGCGATAGACTTTTTCAGCATTCATTCCTGTTTGTTTTTTCATGATTTATGGACCCCCTAATACTCAAGCACGTCCCGATTAGTGATACGGCTGATGATAGCCGATAGTGCGAATGAGAATAAGAAGATGACCACACCAATCGCCATACCGTAGCCATAGGAAGAGTTGGTATAAGCTTGTTTATACATATAGCTTAAAAATACTTCCGTCGCCCCATCAGGCCCGCCGCCGGTCATCGCCTGTACGAGAAGAAAGCTTAAATTAATCGTACTGATAATAAAGAAGGTTAAGGTAGTTCGAATGTTATTCCATATAAGCGGCAGGGTAATGCTGAAGAATTGCCTGATTCGTCCGGCCCCTTCTAATGCCGACGCTTCATAAAAGCTCTCTGGGATATTCGCAATACTGGCCATATACATTACCATGTAATAACCAATTGCCTGCCAAATGAGCGCACCGCCGATACTGTAGATGGCAATCTTTTGGTCGCCGAGCCACATTTTTTGCAGATGATCGAGATTGAACAAGGCAAACAGGTTATTTAGCAAGCCTGTTGCGGGGTCATAAACAGCCGAGAAAATCCCCGCGATGACCACGATTGATAGAATGTTAGGGATATAGAAAATAATTCGGAAGAAGCCGTTTCCCTTCATCTTTTCTCTTGTTAATAGCGTTGCAAACAAGATCGCCAGAACCATCGTGATGAGTGTGACAAAAACAATCAAGACGATACTATTTTGAAGAGAGCGAATGAAGTTAATATCTCCCCAAAGAATTTTGAAGTTATCCAGGCCGACAAACACCTTATTGTTGGAAAATCCGCCCCACTTATATAAGGACATCCTGAATACCTCAACCGTAGGCACAATCATAAAGATGGCTAACAAAATGAGTGCCGGCACGGTACAAACAAAGATAAATATCCTTTTTTCCAATGTCTTGCTCATGGCAATCACCTCTATTAATAAAGATAACGGTGAGGAAGGCTGCTCACCGTTATTTAGTGAAACTCTATGAAACTCGTTTACTTTAATGCAGCACGCAATTTGTCACTTGCTTTTTCAACGGCATCCTGCCACTCTTTTACCGTCTTATCGCCGGAAACAATACTGTCAATGGTTCTGAATAGAGCATCTGCCATGCTGACACCCTCTACCGATTCTGTTGCCGCAAATCCGCCCATACCAGCCTTTGCCCCATTATCATAAATGCTGTAGAAAAGTTGATTGTCGCCGCTTAAATTCTTGGAAATTCCTTCAATTGGCTGAATCGCGTCAGCTTCTGCAAAAATAGCAGCGGCTTTATCAGAATACACAAATGTTAAGAAATCCTTTGCTGCATCTTTATTCTTCGCTTGAGCAGGAATCCACATTTGTTCAAAGAACGTGAAAGCATAACGGTCGCCGCTGTCTTCAATAGCCGGAAGTGCCGTCATTCCCCATTCGAAGCCATCCGCTCTCGGTGCATCTTTCATTTCACCGACAACCCATGTACCATTCGGCATGAAAAGGGCTTTGTTATCAAGTATTAATTGTTGGTTTTTCTTATAGTCTTTGTCATTAGCATTGGCAACGGTGGTTGGCTCTGTATATTTTGCCAGCTTACCAACTATGTCAAATGCCTTCGTTGCTTCTTTCGATTCCCAAATGCCGTCTTTATAGGTCATGGCTTTATTGTAAAAATCTGATCCCCCTGCTTCTAATAGCAGAGAATAGAGAAAGGCATCAAAGTAGCCTGTAGTAGGGTAAGTGAACAAAGAGATTCCTTCCGCTTTCGCTTTATCTCCAAGCGCCCACATTTCATCCCAGGTCTTTGGTACTTCCCAGCCTTTTTCTTTCAATAAAGCGGCATTATAGAACAATCCTGTTGGGCTATAAAACATTGGCGCCATATAGGTTTTGCCGTCATTATAAGGATTCGTAGCAAGAGTATCAGTAAAGCCCGGCACCAGCTTATCCTTTACTTTGACATCCTCGCCATAAACGTTCTTATTAAAAACATCAGTAATATCTTCTAACGCCTTATCTTTGATCAACGTTTCAGTAAGTGCTAGTTTTCTTCCAGTTGCAAGCAGGACTACATCTGGATAGTTTCCCGCTTTCATGTTCGGACTGATCACTTCTTCGAGGTTTTTATCTGCTGTTAATTTGACATTCACATTAGGATTAGCTTCTTCGTAAGCATCAATTACCTTTGTCCACATGTCTTTCCCATAAGCAGACTCCAGTGCAGCCACATGAAGTGTTTGTTTCTTTGAATCCTTACCGTCCTCAGTATTGCTAGCGCTATTACTTTGGCAGGCTATTAAACTTAAAGATAACAAAGCTGACATACCAGCCAACAGAACTTTCTTTTTCATCTTGCTCATCCTCCTTTTTTACTATTTATAGGAAAAGTATATAAAAATAAAAAGCGCTTCCACAATAAACATCTTGTTCTCTTTTTTAGATATCTTGCTTTTCATTGTAATAATTCACTAAAAAATTTATACTATTATGTAATAGGCTCCATTGAGAAGGAGTGATTGATTTGTCCAATGAAGTATATGAAATTCCGCAGTCGATGCGAGGCCGTCTCCCGGTGAAACTTCTCTATGTAACAAAAGCAAAATATGACAAGGATTGGCACAGCACCAATCATACTCACCATTTTACCGAGCTTTTGTATATTACCAAGGGGAAAGGGACGTTTGTTTTCTCTAAAGAAGAGATTCCTGTAAAAGAGCATGATGTGATTGTCATTAATCCTAATGTCGAGCACACGGAAAAATCCTGTCCTGAACATCCGCTTGAATACGTCGCTTTGGGAATTTTAGGGCTCGCTTTCTCTTCACCGGATGACCCGGGGGCCCAGGTGACCTTTCTCAATTTCAAACAGGACCAGGAAATCTATCTTTTTTTCCTTCAGCAATTAATGGAGGAAGTGGAAAAACAGAAGGAAGATTATGAGTTAATCATTCAGAACATCGTGGAAATGATATTGCTCCGAATGATGAGAAAAAAAGTATTCCACTTGGAGAAAACTTCTTCGAAGAAAATCAGTAAAGATGTCGCGTTCATTAAGAACTACATAAAACTGTACTTTCGCGAGGACATTAATCTCGATACACTGGCAGAAGTCGGCCATATGAATAAATACTACCTTGCCCATTCCTTCAAGAAATCAGTCGGCGTTTCTCCCATTGAATATCTGATTCAAACCCGCATCAGAGAAAGCAAAATCCTGCTGGAAACGACCAACTACCCAATTTCCGACATTGCAACAATTACCGGCTTTTCATCCCAGTCCTTCTTTGCCCAATCCTTTAAGCGGGTAACCAACCAATCACCCACACAATACCGTAATGCCAAAAACGCAATGAAAAACAAAGGAAAAAAATCAAAAAGTAAAAAGTGAAACATGGGGACGGTTCTATTGCTTCAAGCAAAAGAACCGTCCCCATGCGCTTTAGAATACATTATTATGAAATTTTTTCAAACCAAGGTCTCGCTGTTTCTTTCAAGACCGCGTTTAGTTCTTGAATGTTTTTTCGGCCTGCATCTTGGAGCCAGGAACGGCCGGATTCTTCGCCTTGTTCGGCAAATGGGGCAACACCGTTCTTCCAGGTAGCCCGGCCGCATAAGACACCGTTAAAGGTAGACCCGGATGCCTTGGCAAATTTCAATGTTTCCTGGAACAATTGGGCACTTACACCGGCGCTTAAGAAGATAAACGGAAGGTCCGTTGCTTCGCTTTGCTCCTTGAAATAGCCGGCTGCCTCTTCCTTCGAATAAGCGACTTCCTCGTCCGTATACCCTTCCACAAAGTTCATATCAACAGGCACTTCTACCTTTAAGACGTCCACCTGGTACTGCGGCTTTGAGAATTCTCTCATCGCCTCAATGACTTTATGCGGCTTCACTTTCGCATACTCCAAGCTTTTCACATCATCGTTTTTAGCATCGTAGGTAACAATCTCAAGGAAGAACGGAATATCCTCTGCGACACACTCAGAGCCTACACGCTCCATATAAACATGCTTGTATTCATTAATTTTTGGATCTTCATCCACATCATAATACAGCAGGAATTTTACTGCATCCGCGCCCGCTTCCTTCAGGCGCCGTACCGACCAGTCCGCCAATAAATCAGGCAAGCGGCCCACAGCGGTCGCATCGTAGCCTGTTTTTTCATAGGCCACTAATAAGCCCGCTTCCGGATGACGGACTTTAGCGGCAGGGAGGCCATATTCCGGGTCTAATAGAATCGAAGTTGCATAGGGTGTCAGTTCTTCAGAAACTAATTGTTTAAAGCGGACAATACCCTCATCGCCAACTGGACTTTTGCTGCCGGAGGCAATCATTTTCTTCAAGGAACCGCGCTGGTCAATTGCCAATGCACCAATGATCCCATTTTCATCTGACAAACGTTTTAGGGCATCTTGTTTATTTTTTGTTAGCTTAAACATGGTCAATCACCTCTAGTAATCTATTTTTTCCACTTGAACCAATTCGAAAAATTGGCTGAAATTAGCTGTATTAATATGGCCTGTGGCTGCTTCCATTGTATTTAACATTCCTGTGGTCATCGCCGTTTTCAGCACAACCAGGGCGGGCTGCTTGTGTTTCAGAGCGACAGCAAGCCCAGCTACCGTTGCATCACCGGAACCGACTGGATTCACCACATCAATCGGAGGGATGGTAACCCGGTAAAAATCTGAACCGTGCTTAACAAAGGCCCCAGCCCCTCCCATAGATACAACAATCCACTCGATCCCCTGAAACATGTCGTCTTCTAACGCCTGCGACAGGCTGCTAATGCTTTGTTCCACTTCCCTGCCGAGTAGCTGCGTTAGCTCCGTGATATTGGGCTTAATGGCAAATGGCTTTACATTATGTAATAGAACTTGCCGCAGCGACTCCCCTGATGTATCCACAATGACTGGAATCCCCTTGTCCCGGCCCATCTCTACCATCTGCCGGTAAAAGGTAGAAGGCAGACCTTTCGGTAAACTGCCCGAAATGGTCACTAAGGAAACACTAGACAGCAGGGTTTCGTATTTTGCTAGAAAGGCAGACCCATCTTCATTCGTCAAGGTGGGGCCTGCTTCCAAAATTTCCGTCTGCTTGCCGTCATGGAGAATCGCAATGCAGTTTCTTGATTCTTGGTTTATTTTTAAAAAATTGTTTTCAATCTCGTTTTTCGTCAATTCCTGAACGATGTATTCGCCAATCATTCCGCCCAGCACGCCGGTCGCCAGCACGCCCTCGCCCAGCTGCTTGATGACGCGGGTCACATTTAAGCCCTTGCCGCCTGCAGTTTTGCTGGCAGCTTCGACCCGGTTTACATCATCGAGCTTGAAATGTGGGATTGGATAAGAAATATCAACAGATGGGTTCATCGTGACCGTTAAAATCATCGAACTCCCTCTTCCTGCGTAAAGTTTTCGGCCTTGTACCGGCAAACACCGTCAATGTACGTAGCCAGAAGCTCCATTTCTGGCGTCAGCACAATAAAATCGGCTGCAAGACCGCTTGCGATTTTGCCGCATTCCTCGTCCAGTTGAATGCTTTTCGCAGGTGCGGTACTTGCCATATAGATAGCTTCCTCAGGGGTTGCAATCCCCCAGTCGACAACATTTTTGACCGCATCAATTAATCGCAAAATACTTCCAGCCAAACTTCCACTTTCTAGGCGTGCGGCCCCTTCCTTCACTATGACTGGAAATTCACCGAGCTGATAACGGCCATCCGGCATCCCGCCTGCCATCATGCAATCAGTAACCAGAACCGTATCCTTCCTGCCCCGGGCATTCATTAAAATATTGGCGGCTGCAGGATGGACATGGTGACCATCACAAATAATTTCCGCAAACACATCCGGCAGAGCCATCGCCGCACCTGCCATCCCCGGCTCACGATGATGCAAGCCGCTCATGCCGTTAAAGGTATGAACAAAGATCGATGCACCCTTTTCAACCGCCTGCTTTGCCTCTTCATAGGTGGCATCACTATGCGCTAACGCCACCGTTACCTGATCCTTCACGGCATGTTCGATGAATTGGAGTGCCCCATTCCGTTCAGGAGCAAGCGCAATTTTTTTGATGAAACGATTCGATTTGGCTTGCCAGGTTTCAAGCTTTTCAACTGAAGGGTCACAGAAATATTTTGTGTTTTGAGCGCCTTTATGTTTTTCTGTAAAAAATGGACCTTCTAAAAAGATTCCTCTGATTTTCGCTCCTTGAACGCTTGAATAATGTTCGCCAATCATCGTGACCACATCGTTCAATGCCTCCGTGGAAGAGGTCAGTGTGGTTGGCAAAAACGAGGTCACACCGCACGAGAGCAGCCCCTCGGAAATTGCCTTTAACCCCTCTAGGTCCTTGTCCATGACATCGTGGTTTTGGAAGCCATGAATATGCGTATCAACCAAACCCGGAGCAATCCAATAGCCGGAATAATCGATGACTGTCGCAGATGGATTCGGCAGTTCATGATGGTAATAAAAGAATTTCCCCTCTTTGATTTCCAGATAACCAGGGCCTGCCACCCCATCCTCAAGAAAAAACTGATCTGCATAAATAAATAGCTCCATACCTGCACCTCTATGAATAATGGATGCGGATGACATCCTTCTTAATTTTTGTACTCGTGAATAGTTACTCCCTTAACCACCCGATTAACGGTTCCGCTCGGTGATGGCGTATCCGGTGTATTCCCTACTTTTATGGAAGATAGCAGAGCGATAGTCTGCCCAACCATCACAAATGGCAGTGACAGGTAAGCATCCGGTACAATGCCCGCTTCACGGTCAAATAAGAAGCTGTCACCCGAATAATTGCTGTCCCCGTCGACGCTGATCGCACAAATGAGGCTCGCAACCTGGTCCTGCTTCAATTCATTTAACATATCCAAATCGTACCGGCGGGTATAAGGCTGGTTGGACACAAACGTGAATATGACAGCTTGATCATTCACAAATGACTTCGGACCGTGACGGAATCCAAGCGATGAATCAAAAGCGGTAGCAATTTTTCCAGCAGTCAGTTCAAGAATTTTCAACTGTGCTTCCCTCGCCAAGCCTTCAAAGCCGCCTGATCCAAGATAAATAATCCGCTCAAAATCGACTCCAACCATTTTTTCAATTTCCGCTTCTCTGCAGATAACACTTTCACCCATGACGCGGATGGTTTTGACAATCTGTCCTTTTTCTTCATCTGATAAGGAATCAAAAATTAGCAGAGCCGTTAAGGCCATACAGGTGTAGCTTCCCGTCATCGCAAAGCCCTGGTCATTGGATTTTTCCGGCATTAATAATAGAAGATTCTCGTCATCCCCTGCTGCCCGCTGGGCCAGTTGCCCATCCTTTGAGCAGGTAATCGTGATTTGATAGAGATTCGTGACGATTTGCTGTGCAAGCTCAACGGTCGCCACACTTTCCGGACTGTTGCCGCTTCTAGCAAAAGAAACCAGCAAAGTCGGGATATCGGCTTTCAAAAATTGATAAGGGTTGGAGACAATCGCTGTCGTTGGAACACTCTGCACATCCCACTGTTTTTCATCGACTTTTCCTTTTAAATATGGAGTAACGGTGTCGCCAACATAGGCGGAAGTTCCAGCCCCTGTAAAAATAACCCGAACACGCGCATGCTTTTCTGTTATGTTCTGCAAAAACGTTTGGATTTTTTCAATTTTCTCATTATAAAGTGTAAACGTTTCTGCCCATAATTCAGGCTGCTGTTTAATTTCCGCTGTGGTAATTTCCGCACCTAACGGCTTTAATTTTTCCAAACTTAACGTAAACATTCTCGACACTCCCCTAATTTTCTTCAAATACCCTGAGGCCCGCACCGACGATGCCGTTATCCTGCTTGATGGTACTGACGGACATCCGGTTTAACACATGCTGTTGTTCAGAAATTTGATAGGATTTTAGTTTTTCTTTTATGATTTCAAGTAAAAAAGGATTATTGGCGATCACGCTGCCGCCAAACACGATTTGATGCGGATCTAATAGACAGGAAATCGAATAGAGACCCTGGGCCCAATAATCCGTTACTTCATCGATGATTGGCTGATACTCAGGCACTCCAGCTTGATAGCGCTCAAAAACATCTTTAGTTGATAGGGTCTCCTCCAGCACTGTTTCAGCTAGTTTTGCAATTGCCGGCCCAGCAGCCGCTTTTTCCAATCGCCCCCATTTCGGACCGCGTGCCTTTGATAGAATCGGAATTAATCCAAACTCTCCGGCAAAACCCGCCCCCCGGAAAAAGGAACCTTGATGAAGGATCGCACAGGAGATGCCCGTGCTAATCGTTACATAAACAAACGTTTCATTTTTGTTGCCGCCGGCAGCCTTCCACTCGGCAAAGGCGGCCGTATAGACATCATTGTCAATTTCAATTCGCTCGAGTCCAAATTGGTCCCTAAGGCGGTCAGAGACAGGAAACTGGGCCCATGGCAGATTATTTTGAAAAACAGCAATACCGTTTTCCCTGTCTACCTTGCCCGGTACGCCGACACCAATACCTTCTATGTCAGTAATCGAAAAAGAAGAATCGTTCAGAACCTGTTCTACCACTTCAACGACTCTAGTAAACATGTGCTCTCTATCTGAAGGATCACTTTTCACTTCGGCTCGTTTTAGCAATTTACCCGTTTCCGAGATGATTCCCGCGGCAATCTTGGTCCCGCCGATATCAAGGCCAATGGCTTTTTTCATAATGAGCACCTCGACTGTAAAAATATATTTATATATGTATGGATGGGTTGTTGGTACAAGTTTATTTAAAGAAAAACTCATAGACTAGAATGCTATGAGTTCATTATTTTCATAATTTTATTATAACACGCTTGCTTGTAGGGTCAACCCAACAGTTTCAAAAAAACTACGAACAAATTCTTATTTTCCACCGGTAACGGCAATTCCTTCAATGAACTGCCTTTGCAGGAAGATAAATAGGATGAGCATTGGCAGAATCGCCAAGAAAGAGCCAGCCATGAGAATCGGGTAATTGGTCAAATATTGGCCTTGCAGGGAGGATAAGCCCACTGATAGAGTCATAGATTCCGGCGAGCTGTTGACAATCATTGGCCACATCAATTCGTTCCAGCTCCAAAGCGTCGTGAAAATCCCCAGTGCAATTAACCCCGGTTTCGCGAGTGGCAGCATGATTTTCCAATAGATTTGGAAATGGTTGCAGCCATCAAGCCTTGCAGCCTCCTCCAATTCCTTTGGCAGCCCCATAAAGAATTGGCGCAATAGGAAGGTTCCGAAAGCGCTAAACAATCCCGGCACAACAACAGCCGACAGGGTATTGAGCCAGCCCAACTTTACCATAATCATATATTGCGGCAGCAAAAACACTTGACCAGGTACCATTAACACGGTCAGCGCTAACAAAAACAGGACATTTCTGCCGGGAAATTCAATCCGGGCAAACGCATAGGCTGCAAGCGAACACAAAAACAGCTGGCCGACAGTCCGAAGCAGTGTGATGATGACCGTATTATACATAAATTTAAAAAAAGGCAGGAGCCCAAACACCTCTTTGTAGTTCCCCCATTGGAACTCCTCAGGAATGAAAACGGGAGGCACATGAATGGACTCTTGGTACGTTTTTAGCGAGGTGAGAATCATCCATAAGAAGGGCAATACCATTGCCACCGCTCCCACAATCAGGATGAAATGGATTAGGAATGTTTTACTTGTAACAAGCTGTTTTGTTCTTTGCAATGGTACCACTTCCTTTAATCATAATGAACCCACTTTTTCTGTAACACCATTTGAATCGCGGTAATAATTAGGATGACAATCAATAATAGAACAGCGATAGCGGCCGCATACCCTTTATCATTTAATACAAAGGCATGCTGGTAGAACAAATATACAATCGACTGCGTACTTTCTAATGCCGTACTGCCTTTTCCAATCATCATGAAAATCAAGTCAAACACCTGGAACGCCCCGATGAGAGACATGATGGTCACAAAGAAAATAACCGGTGAGAGAAGTGGCAGTGTAATTTTAAAGAACACCGTGACCGGGCCGGCACCATCGATTTCGGCTGCTTCATAGTACATTTTCGGAATTCCCTGCAATCCGGAAAGGAAGATGACCATGTTATAACCAATCCCGCTCCAAATCGCGACGGCAATGACCGAATATAAGGCAATATGCGGGTCGGTGACCCATTGCGGCCCTTTGATTCCGATTAATGATAACAGATAGTTGAGCAGCCCGTAATCCGCGTTATACAGCCATTTCCAAACCATAGCGATGGCGGCCGGCATGGTAATCACAGGTAAAAAATACAACGTCCGATAAACCGATTTCCCCTTAATATTTTGGTTTAACAGAACGGCTATAATAATAGATAGGAAGATTCCAATCGGTACAGTAAAGATTATATAAATGCCCGTGTTTTTAAAGGATTGCAAGAGCGTGGCATCCTCAAGCATCCGCTTGTAATTGTCGAGCCCTGTCCACTCATACTGGCCAAAAGAGCCCCATTCGGTAAAACTAAAATAAAAATTCTGGATGATCGGCCACAGGTAAAAAATAGCCAACCCCAGCATCGTTGGGGCAATCATCAGATAGGCCCAAAAATAATCGGAACGCTTTCTAGTCTTTGCAAGGCTCGCAGCCTTTAATCTTTTTGCTGGTTTGACTTCGGTCTGAAGAGGAATTTCTTTCACTACTATTCCCTCCCTTTAAGGAAATGGAAGAGAAGAAATAGATTCTCCTCTTCTTTTTTTACTACTTGGATAACGCCTCGTTCGCTTTCTTGGTCAACTCTTTTGCGGCATCTTCAATGCTTTCTTCTTGGCTCCATGCCTTTTTCAGGATATCGACCTCGTATTGCCAAATCTCCCCTGTGCTTTTTGCATTTGGCAGCGGCACAGAGTATTCGCTGGCATCAATAAAGGCTTGCAGATTAAGGCTTGGAACAGATTTCACCCAAGTATCCTGCGCGCCGTTAAACGCTGGAATGACGGTTCCTGTTTTCGCATAGATCTCTGCAGCTTCCTTAGAACCCAGGAATTGGACAAACTTCCATGCCGCATCTTTATGCTTTGTATTGGCCGCAATCACATTGGACAATCCATGAATCGCTGTTGCGCGGGTTTCGCCTTTTGGGAGAACGGTTACATTTAAATCAGGGTTCTTCTTATATTCCGGTACCATCCAAGGGCCATCAAGCATCATCGCTACTTTTCCGGAAGAGAAAAGCTCAGAAGCTGCCGTTTCTGTCATTTGTGCTTGTGTTGGTGATAAACCTTCTTTTATGAAACTTGTATAGAATTTAAGGGCTTCGACTGTTTTTGGATCATCAAATCCAGCTTTTTTGCCATCCTTAGAAATAACATAGCCGCCATTTTGCCAAATGAAATTATAATAGCCTTCTTGGTTAGCGATGGTTGAAGCAAAGCCCCAAACCCCTTTATCTTTGTTTGTCAGCTGTTTTGCCGTTTCCTTTAATTTAGTCCAGTCCCAGGTTTCATCCGGATACGCTACACCGGCATCGTCAAAAATCTTTTTATTGTACCAAAAACCGATTGTATCGTAGTCTTTTGGAATTCCGTAAACTTTTCCGTCAACTGTATAAAGGTCGATTAATGATTTTGGATAATTATCCAAGCTATAGTTATCTTTTTTTGCCATATCGCTTAATGGAAGGATTACTTTTCCCTCTGCATATTGAGTAACGTGAGCCCCATTCATCCACAAAACATCAGGCAATGCACCGCCCGTTGCTGCTGTTTCAAGCTTTTGGAAGTACTGTCCGTAAGGAGTAATCTCCGTTTTCACCTTGATGTTTGGATGTTTTTCATTAAATAATTTGATAATATCCTCGATGGCTGGAAGTTGTTTTTTATCCCAAATGCCGTAGGTTATTTCGACTTTCCCATCTTTCGCATCACTAGAAGCTTTGTCACTATCACTGCAGCCTGCAAGCCCCAATAATCCTAGAACCACAGTTAGAAGCATGATTAGCCATTTTCTCATCCTTTTGCCCTTCTTTCAGAAATAGTTTAGTAGTTTTTCAATTCATTACTGTTTTTACACATAAGGGTTTTTCTAGATGATAAAAAATCTTCATGTTGATCCATTGAGGTTTCTCTTAACATATTCAGATAACGCTTACCACCTCCGTGCCCAAACGTTTTCCTAATGGAGTTAATTATTCCATTCCTTCTTCTTGCTCTTAATTTATTATTGCATCACCACAAAAACGCGGTGTGACAATCCCATTTTTTCAACTTTAAGCTTTAATGGTTTCTTGTAAACTTTGATAATAGTCATCGATATTAATAGATTGGCCTTCATGCATGCGGGATTCTTCAGCGGCAAATGCCATCAGGTGGCTTCTAACAGAAGCAGAAGCAGAAGAAACCCCGCCTTCGTTTTTGCCAATCTGGATCTCCCGTAGGAATGTTCTCATGATTCCTTGATCACCGCCGCCATGCCCGCCTATTGGCCGATCAAAATGGATGACCGTTTCTTGCTTGGTCAAGAAATCAAAGATAGAAATCTTATTTTCCTCCATATTTCCACGGATTTCTCCTTTGGTACCCATGATCTGGACAATTCGTGTCTGCTCTCTTGTAAAGCCGCACATGCTGAAGGTGGCCGTGGCACCATCCGCAAATTCCATATTGACAACCTGATGGTCAACAACATTATTATCGGAGCGGTACACGCATTTTCCGTAAGGGGTTTCATTTAATGCTTTGATAATCCCTTCGTTTGTATGGTCCTCGGTGAATTTCTTGGCCCAGCCCTTGCCTTCGCCAAGATAATATCTTCCCGCATGGAATGGGCACTCAAGCTCGGCAGGGCAGCCATCCAAACATCGGATTGGCGCACCAGCAGGGGCATTTTCCTCTTTAAAATGGAGCAACGAGCCATATGAGCTCACGCGTTTACACTCTTTACCCATCACAAACGAGATAATATCCATGTCATGGCATGATTTCTGAAGGATCATTGGACTCGATTTTTCTTTATTATTCCAATTCCCTCTGACAAAGCTGTGGGACATATGCATGACTTCCACATTTTCATTCAGCTGCAAAGAGACCACCTCACCAATATCCCCTCTTGCGATCACCTCTTTAATCTTGGACCAAAAATCGGTATATCTCAGGACGTGGCAGATGGTCAGCTGCCGGTTATATTTTTTCGCCTGCTGTTCCATCAAAATACATTCCAATGGATCCGGTGACATTGGTTTTTCCAACAGAACATGATAGCCAAGCTCTAACGCTCTCATGGTTACCTTGAAGTGGTCTCTGTCGAGTGTACAGATAATGGCAATTTCCGCAATCGGCTCCTCTTGCTGCAGCGCCTCTTCCCACGATTCATAACTGTTCTCTGCCGGAATCTGATGGGCTTCTTGTACTTTTGTTCTTCTTTCAGGCCACGGCTCCGCGACACCGACAATCTTCAATTCATTCGGATAAGCCGCAGCATACGGCGCATAAGCCCTTGCCCCTCTGTCACCCGCTCCAATCAGGAGTGCTGTCATTGTTTTCATAATCCTTCTCCTCTCATTTCGGTTTCTGCGGAAAATTTTCCGCAAGTTATCCAAACGTTTTCCAAGAGCTTTTAAAAAAAGGAACCGGTTAGGTCCGTTTTATAGCAGATGACTCACGAATGACCAATTCAAATGGCAAAATCAGCTTAATGGGAAGCGTTACTTTTTCTTCTACGATCTCCATGATCGTCTTCGCTGCCATTTTTCCCATTTCATATTTAGGGATATCAACAGTTGAAAGCGGCGGTGAAGAATATTTCCCCATTTCGATATTATCGACACCAAAGAAGGCGATGTCTTCCGGAATTCTTAACTCATTTTCAATTGCAGCTCTCATCGCAGCTATGGCCATCATGTCACTGGCGCATACCATCGCTGTCGGTAAATGACCGGGATTGTTTTGAATCAGCTGATTCATTTCATCGTAGCTGTTTTCCATTTTCCACTTCGTGTTGAGGACCCATTCCAGCCTCATGGCAAGTCCCGCTTCGTCCATGGCAGCTTGAAAACCTTTAAACCGGGATTCATCATGCAAATCCTTATAGGTTTCATTTGCCCCGCCGCCAATAAACCCTATTTCTCGATGTCCTTGGCAGATCAAATGCTTAACGACCGTTTTAATGGCTTCCTTACGGTCATAATCGACAATGGCGATATTCTTATTCGTATAGAAAAAGTCCAGTCCTACCACAGGAATTGTTTTTTGTATGTAGTCAATCAGGCTGTCATCAATCCTGTCAATCAGCAGCAACCCTTCAATCCCCAAGTCATGGATTGTCTTATGGAGCAGCGATTCATTTTCCAGCTCATCCTTGGTAATACTTATTAGGGTGTAATCTTGATTCGTTAATGTATCACGAATCCCGGTATAGATATCGGAAAAGTACGGGTTGATTTCCGCTTGCTTTGGGTTTGCTACCCAGCCGATTTTCATCGTTCGTGTATTGCTTTTTTGTTGTTTATTGTGAACAAGATTACGGGCATGCTGGTTCGGTGTATAACCTAACTCCTTAACCGCCTGCCAAATTTTATTCTTCGTTTCTTGATTCACATTTCGTGTTTGGTCGTTTTGAATGACCCGCGAAACCGTAGAGATGGAAACGCCTACATGTTCCGCAATATCTTTTAATCTTACCACTAGTAAAACACCTCGAGGTCAAAGCTTACAACGGCAATTGCTTAAATTTTTTGAATTAATACGAATATAGCACCATTCATAATTTTAAGTCAATAACCATTATATTAAAATCTTTCTTGTAAATATTATCCTGCCATATAAGTTCACGAGAATCATACATTTTTTTTAAAAGCCTCACCTTATGAAGTGAGACTTTTTTTGAATAAGATGAACCTACGTAAGCTCTGTATAAAACCGGCAGCGATCGCCGCGAACGATTGAACGGCAAAACTCCACCGGCCTCCCGCTCGTGTCAAAAGCGGTTCGTTCTAACAATAGAGCTGGTTTTCCCGCTTCTGTCTTTAGGTATTGGCTTTCATCTGAACGGATTAATACAGGTTCAAACGCCTCTCTTGCCCTGCTGACAACGACGTTAAATTCTTCCTCAAGCAGATCATACAGGGAGGTCTCCCCCACCCTTTTCAATGGCTCGATATTTGGTACAACTCTTTTAGGAATAAAGGAGGATTCTAGAATATATGGGTCATCATCGACACAGCGAAGGCGCTTCATTTCAATGACCTGTTCATCGCCGGTTACTTGCAGTTCTTCCATAATCTCCGGGGTCGGCTTGACTTCTCGTATGTCAATGATGACGTCATTTGGAACCATCCCTTTTTCCTTAAATCCCTTGCTGAAGCTATATAATCCCATTAAGGACTGTTGCATCAACTTCGGCTTCGCCACAAACGTGCCTTTTCCCTGAATTCGATAAAGCAGCCCGTCCTGAACGAGTTCCTCAATGGCCTTTTTTGCGGTATTTCTACTAACGTTATAATCATTCATTAATTGATGCTCGGATGGAATTTGATCCCCCGGCTTCCAGTCACCACTATCAATCGACTGTTTTAATCTTTCCTTTAGCTGATGATAAAGTGGTATCACACTATCACTTTGCAATGGTTTCATCGTAATCTACCTTCCTCACGATATGACAGGTTCAGAGTCATTATACCACCAATTGTACCATCAATCCATCAAGTTTTACACAAAATGATACATAGGGACGGTTCTTGTGCCTCAAAATAGTGATGCATGAGAACCGTCCCCATGCATCACAGTGGGGGCTGGACGCCTACTGGTTCGATTGCTGGTGTGTTTTTTTTGGATCCGAGTGTGTTGACGACGATAACACCGGCAATGGCAACTGCGCCTCCGATGATAGAAATGAAGCTTGGCTGTTCATTGATCCAAATCCAGGCAATGAGGATGGCGAATACCGGTTCAAAATATATCATGCTCATAACCGACCCGGATTTTCCTAAGGAGAGGGCGATAGTCCATGTGACATAGCCAATCGCAGTTGGAAAAATCCCTAAATAAATAGCCGATAAATGGGCATCCAGGGATGCGTGCTGCAGTTCTTGAAAATATCCCGGAAAGTAAATAAAAAAAGGAATCGTTCCAACCCAGGTAAAGTAGGCTGTTAATTCTATCGATGAATAGCGTCTCAAGAGAGGCTTTTGAAAGGCAAACATCACTGATGTCCCCAAGGAAGCGATTAATAGAAGGAACACCCCACTGGAGATATGGAAAGACGAGCCTGCTGTTTCAAGTGCAATGATACCGATTCCCAAAAAGCCCAAACCTAAGCCAATCCAGCCAAACAACCCTAGCCGTTCCCGTAATACGAATAGAGCAATTAGGGCAGTAAAAATAGGCGTTGACGAAATCAGCATCGCCGCGACTCCTGCATTTACGGTTTTCTCACCGAAAGCAACGCCGATATGATAAATACTGATCCCTACAAACCCCAATATCGCAATTTTCAGTATATCCCCTTTTTGTGGCAGACGGAATTTAACACCGGGCCATAGCGCGTAAATCGCAAATAGTGCCGAAGCGATAAGGTATCGAGTGAGGATAAGATGCCCTGGTGAATAGCCTCCATGTAAAATCACACGAATGGCAGGGAAAGATGCTCCCCAAATCATAACGGTAAACAACGCAATGGTTAAAGCTTTTATATTCAAAATCCCCTCACCTCTTTTTTTCTACATAATCTCAAGATTATCACGGTGATAACATTGTTTCAATTTAAAAATATGGAAGAGGGGGATTTTAATTTAGGACTATATTCGTATTTAGTAGCTTGTGACCAATGTGGCCATTTTTTGTGGCCTTCAGCCTCGCCAATCCAGGTTATTTTTCAAAAATCCTTCCCATGCCTTTTGGCTTCCTTTTAAATTTTCTTCTCTTGTGGCTTTAAGCCGGTTCTCGGTTTCGCCGTAGCCTATTTCTTGCCGGTTATTTTCGAAACCTTGGAAAATGGTGTCAGCAAAATCGCCCAGAGGTGCCCCGAAGGTGTGCAGTCCCGCCCCGCCTAAATCTGTATTCACTGCTGGTGGGAAAATTTCAACCACCTCTATGCTCGTTTCCGCTAATTGTTGCCTTAAGGAAACTGTAAAGGAATGAAGAGCTGCTTTTGTCGCACTATAAATCGGCACCCACACACCAGGCATCAGCGCCAGTCCAGAGGAAACATTAATGATGGCCGCATCCTTCTGGTTCTTTAACTGCGGGATTAAAAGCATTGAAAGATGAATTGGTCCTTCGATGTTAATGGCGATTTCATTTTGGTAATAGTCCCAATTCTTATCCGGTTTGAGGAGATTCACTCGCTGCTGAATGCCAGCATTGTTCACCAAGATATTTAATGAAGGGAATTCCTTGGAAACCCATTCTGAAAGCTTGACCCGGTCCTCTAATTTAGATACATCACAAGCATGTATATGTAGTTTAGGATACTTTGCCTTTGCTTCCTCAAGCTTTTCCTGGCGCCGGCCGACTATGATGACCTCGTTCCCTCCTTCCAAAAACCGCTCCGCAAATGCCAGGCCAATACCAGAGGCACCGCCGGTTATTAAAATCGTGTTACCTGATAAATTCATCCTGCTTACCCCCTTTTATTTTTTTATAAAATACCTTTATAGAATAAAACAGGGGCCCCACCCCACTGCTTTGCCGCATTAAACTTTTGCAGAAGCAGGGTTTCGGGCCCCTTGCCTATTTTATGATTCGTATATTGCCTTTTTCTATTCGTTTTCTTAGTGCGTTAATCATAAGAAGTTTAACCGGCTTTCGAGTTGGAGGGAATAGGAGCAGGAAGCCGAATATGTCACTCAAGAACCCCGGTGTTAACAGCAGGATTCCGCCGATTATGATACAAATGCCGTCCAAAACCGCATCGCCCGGGATTTGTCCCATTCGAAACTGCTCCTGTGCCTTCCTGATGGTTTGCAGTCCCTCTCTTTTGGCCAAGTAAGCGCCTAACACACCGGTCAAAATAATGAGCAGGATGGTAGGCCAGACCCCGATTGTTTTTCCCGAAAGAAGCAAAAAGCCAATTTCCGCTGCCGGAACGGCGATGATTAATAACAGTAAATACCGCATATAGTTCTCCTTCCAAATGTGTCTGTTTCCAGTCCGATCCTTTTATGCATTTGGAGACACTTTCTCAACAGCTTGTTTATATTTCTCATACCACTTTTTCCATTCTTCCATCCGTTCGATCGTTTCGCCTTCCATTAGGGCCTTAATCACATCAAGGCATACATGCCAGCCTGCAAGGTCCTTCGGGGTATGGGGCGTGATTTTTTCAATCTTTTCTATTAAAAACAGCTTGCAGCCGGGGGCTTCAGTGGAAAGTTCGAATCGCACCGCCATGTCGCTTCCCCAAGTAAATTCCAATACGGATTGATCTTTGAGGTCCGTGATGGCCATCTTCTCAAAGTTTCCGTCGCCCATATCGAACTTCATAAACCCGCCTTCACGAAGCTCACCAACTCGAAGCTCGTTAAACCACTTTGCTAATTTTTCGTTGTCCGTTAACCAGGACCATACCTCCTCAACGGAGTGATTAAATTGCCGCTCGAATCGTGCGATGTAGCCATTTTCTGATTTTCCTATGACTGCTAGCATCGGTTTCTGCCTCCCGTAAAAAAATATTGTTATCTCCATTATAGGAGAAACAAGGTTTATTTAAAAATATGAACTCTATTTTTACAGTTTTCTCATCTTTGGGGACTTCACCAGTAAAATTAGGACTCTATTTTTACCGTTCTCTTATTTTTTGTTGCCTCACGGGTAATATAGGACGTCTATTTTTACCATTCTCTCATTTTCGGAAACCTCACGGGTAAAATAAGGCTTCTATTTTTACCGACCTCTCATTTTCGAGGACCTCACGGGTAAAATATGGCCTCTATTTTTACCGTCTCCTCTAATTTTGGAACCCCACGGGTAAAATATGGCTTCTATTTTTACCGTCCCCTCATTTTTGCAACCACATGGGTAAAATAGGGCCCCTATTTTTACCGACCACCTAAGGTTTTGAACCTCACAGGCAAAATAAAGGGCGATTTTTCAAAAGGAAACAAAAAATAAGACTTGCCAAAACGGCAAGCCTCTAAACATATGACCTCAAATAGAGAATCAGGTCCCTTCTTCTTTTCTGTAGCCACGCGGTGTGTTGCACTGTGGACAGGCAGCGTTGCTGGAGTCGAATGGGCTCCCGCAGTTTCGGCAAAAGACGACTCCTGCACCGGCAGCAGCGGCAGGCTTTGACTGCCCGCCAGCTGGCATCTCTTTTTGCACCGTGGCCTCTACTGCGGCGGCTTGCCCCACATCCAGCTTCGCCGCCTCCTTTTTAAACCTCTTTAAAACCCCAATGACTACTATCAACGTAATAATATTCACAACCAATCCGGCGGCCGCGATGATCAAAACGAGAAGTGATGTATCTTTAAGCATGATTACGTCTTCCTCCTCTCATTACTTTTCAATAGTCTCGGTTCCATAAGTTTTCCTCTTCCGAACAAGGACTAGCGCCGTAATTACAGCTGCCAGGCTGCCGACACCGCCAATGGATCCCATAAACAAGGTCTTATTGTTATACCAGCGGACAATCGGGTTGGTGGAAACAAGAATGCCATTGACCTTTTTACTTAGCTCGTTCCCGGCTGCATCCACCGCAATAATCTTCACATTTTGCTTGGAGTTTAAGCTTTGGATGTCAAACGTATAGTTTTCACCTTCCGCCTCATGCTCCACTTTTTTACCGTTTAAATAGATCTCGGCACCCTTGAGAACAAGGTTGTCCTTCACCGAAACCGTTACCTTTTTAACATCAACAGGATACTGCTCCCCACTCTCAATGTCGATCGGCACAATCACCGGAGCGGTCTTGTCGATACCAAAGGAGATTTCAGCCTGCTTCTTCTCATCGATATTCTCATTGATGTTACCTGCTGCATCTTCGGAATAAAGCGCAACGGTATATTTGCCATCGCCGGTAAATAGCGATTTTTTCACCACATACTTGTACTGGCTCCACTGCCCGGCGCCGCCGGTTTCAGTGACGGTATAATCCTTACCCTCCGCCAAATCAGAAGGCGTACCGTTCTTCGTCATTTTGACTTGAATCGTATCAGCTTTCAGGCTGTCGACGTTCGTTTCGGTCACGATGACGTCCGTTTCCTTCTGCACATATTTTCCCTCAATCGCCTTCAACGCATCATCGAACACATAAACCGAACCAAAGCGGTTCACAGAGAAACGAATCGTTTTAGAGGTTTCATTTCCGGCAAAGTCCACAAGCGTCGCCGTTAACGTATAAAGGTCATCGATTTCCTTTTTCTTCTCGAAATTTTTAAACGTAAACACTTGGCCGTTCGGTGCATCGGCATAGCTGCCATCGAGCGCCGCCGGGCCGTGATTCGCTCCGGTTAGCTTAATGCTTACAGCCTTTTGATTAAAATTCGTATCGGAATAAGTGATCACCGGAATTACGTCGCCGTTATTGGCCGACTGGTCCTTAACGCCGGTAATTGTCAGTTCAGGCGCCGTTTGGTCAACGATGAACTCCTCCGCCTTATAATCGGCAGCAATATTCCCAGCCTTGTCGGTAAAATCAATATCAAAGCTGTACTTGCCATCCACTGCATATTGGATGGTTGCCGTGTGGATATCGCCTTTTGAGCTCCAGCCACTTACCTTCGGGAAGGCCGCTGCCGCACTATTGTCACTGGCGGTGCCTGTTACCTTAACACGGCCGGCATCAAAGTTATGCTCATTAATCGAAATCGTGGTCGTCCGGCTGGCCCGATAATAGTTGCCATTGGCCGCTGAATTGTTACTATAAGAAACCTTCACAACAGGAATGGTTTTATCAATCGTAAACTTTTGCTGCGCTACGGCTGGTGCAGCATTTCCGGCATTATCCTTATACTTGATATCAAAGGTATAATCGCCATCCGCGCTGAACTTGACGGTTGCTGTGTGTGTTGTCTTATCCGGGTCCGATGAATTGGCAGCAGTACTCCAGCCCACCAACGAAGGCACAGCCCCATCTGTATTGGTAATCAAATGTTCGACATCTTTTGGATTGAAGTTCCGCTCCGTCACCACAACGGTTGCCGTCCGGTCTGCTTTGTAAAAATCAGGGTAATCCTGATCCGCCGAATTGTTGTCATAAGTCACTTTGATCTGCGGCGCCGTCTTGTCGATGCTGAACGTCAGCTCTTTTTCCGATGTGTTACCAGCCCGGTCCGTCACCTTGGCCTTGACCACAATGGCGTTGCTATTGTTGCTGACCGTTATTGTTTTTGTCATCTCGGTAACAAGGTTTTTATCTGTCTTCGCTACCTGCCAGCCGTCTGGATTGCTGCCATCTGCAAACGAACCGTTATTATTAAGTTGCAGGCGTCCGCCTTGGTTGTTCGCCGTATCATAAGGCGCTACAACCGACCATTCCACCTGGCTCAAGCCTGAATACGTATCCGTCACTGTCAGCTTGACATTCACGTTATTCGCGTAAAGCTCGAGACCCTGATTGTCGCGGTAGCTCGTATCGACTTTTTCCAATGCAATATGTGATTCTTTGGCGTGCTTCGCCTCATCCTCAATGACCGTGCCATCCGGTGTGGCAAAAGCACTTGTATTATTGACATGGTCCGTCGCTTTAGCAAAAATCTGTCCCTTAAACGCTGCCGGAACGTTGAAACTAAATTCGCCTGTTGTTGGAACAGCCGCAATGCTGTTGACCTCTGTTGGCGCGATTCCCTGTAGTGAACCATCCGCAAGCACCGCATAGAATTTGCCGTTCTCGTAATCTTGCAGATAAAGTACCATTGATTTGACTTCGCTTGTCGCTTCAAAGCCAATCACTGGATCCTCCGCTTTCACCGTCACCCGAATCGGCTTTTTGAAAAAGAAGCCATATTCCGTAAGCTCGACCGCATCCGTCAGGCTTTCGGTTGCATCCTCCTGACGGTCATCCGTTGAAAAATGAAAATCGGTAATCATCGGACTTGTTTCGTCGATGAAAATCGTTTTTTCAACCTGAGCGGCATTTCCTGCGTTATCAACTGTTTCAACGGCAATATGGTAGGAACCGTCTTCGTTTCTGGTAATCCGGGAATCACCGGTATCCGTCGCCGCCAAATCCGGGCGGTGCTGGACCATCGGCTCTTCATGGTAAAAATACTCATCAATAGGCTGGTCGTTCACGTTGATCTTAACCGTATTGACACCGGAATCGGCATCCTGCACATCGACGTCGTACGTGACTTCGCCGTTGTAAAACTCTTTTGTATCATCAGCCACATAGGATGAAACGCCTTCTTTGGCTGTAACGTTGATAGCGGCAGCGGGGGCCGTTTTTTCAATCATGACAACACCGCTGTCTTTGGCTTTAATGTTCGAATTGCTTGAGTTTATCAAATATGGCGTCTGGTTCTCGTTATTCACATTGTCCGTGACTTCGACTTGGAACGTTCCTTTGAAACGGTCCACATCCAGAGTGTAGCTGGCTTCAGCGGTTAGGCCTAGTTTTTCAAAGCTTTCCCGGGTTAAGGTTGGAGCCTCTTCGCCCGCGTTCTCTGGAACAGCCTTCAACTTCAGATCCTTGATTCCGGAAGCGTCATCCTTGACCTTTACTGTCACTTCTAATTTTTTATTAAAAAATGTTCCGAAGCTGAGGTAGTTTAACACCTTGGCAATCGTGCTGTCGTTGATGACAGCAAAAGTGACAGCCTCGCCGTCAGCAAGCACCGGTGCGTGTTCATCAATAAAAATTTTCTTCGGCGCTGCATCAGTTTTATTGCCGGCATTATCTTTTACCGTAACGGAAAAATCGTATAAGCGATTTTCTTGATTAAGCGTACTTGTATCAATCGCTTCAATCGCCGGACTAACTTGCTTTTCTTGCGAGAAATCATATTCTTTATATTTCTTGTCATTTAAATTAATAGTCACCGTATTAACGCCGGATTCCAGGTCCTCGGCTTTGATGTTTAATTTTGCATCACCGCTGTAAAACTCAATATTATCAACCACATACGGATTTTTTTCTGAAGCAACCGTTAATTCCGCGGTCGGCGCATTCCTATCAATCATGAAGTGTCCGTTGCCTTCCGGGTCGACATTCGTATCGTTGACATCATAGTTTTGTTTGTTGTTGACATTGTCGGTCACCTCGACGGAAAACGTCCCTTCGAAACTTTCATCATCGAGGAGGAACACTGCCTCGGCTGTCCGGATATCTTTACTGAAGGTTTCTGAAACCAATGGAACCTTCTTTTTATTAGTTGAATTCACTGATTTCGCATACAAAGTAATCGCCTTAACCCCGGATTCCCCATCCTTGGCATCAACGGTCACCTGAATTCCTTTGTTAAAAAACATTCCAAACGTAAGGATGTTTAAAACCTGGGACCATGTGTCGTCGTTGATTTGTTTGACTTTCACAGCTTTACCGTCAGCGAGTGTCGGGTTCGTCTGGTCGATGTTAATGTTGATTAATTTTTCGGCCGATTGATTACCTGCCTGGTCAACTGCCCAAATCTTGTATTGGCCTTTTTCGACTGGACCGAAAGAGTAGCGGTTGGTTTTGGCATCGAATGTTGCTTCAACAGCTGCATCGACTGGGTCACCCACTTTGCTGTATAAAACTGTTTTTATAAGAGTAGAGTAGGCGACGCCGTCGAAGTTTTCAGTTCCATTTTCAATTTCACCGGAAACGGTCACGGTATCGCTGAACCATTGCACGCTATTAATGGTAGTTTTGTTTTTTCCATCCAAAGCTGGCTCTTTTATGGCTGGACCTTGTTTGTCAAATACTAGCAATATATCGCCAGGCAAGTTAACCGTTTGCTCGCTCTTTTTCGTGCCTGCAATCTTCACCTTCATGTCTTTAATCGAAGTGGATTTATTGAAGGTGTACTCCGTTTGCCACTTTTTGCTGGAGCTCGCGGAGGTTTGCAGATTGATAAGGTTGTAGCTTCCAATTGGTGCAACCTTCACCACAGCATCCTTTGAATAGACGCGGATTTCTTTGCCGCCTTCTTTATATGAGTCGATTAATGAGCCGGAAGTTAGTGTAATCGAAACGTACTGCGACCAAGTCCCGTCTAGAGTCGGGACTTTCTCGTATGTCACTTCGATTAATTTTGGCTCGATAATATTTTTTACAGTGTAAGAATAAGTTCCGTCCTCGTTTTCTTTAAAATTCTCATCAGCCGCGAGATTCACAGGTGTTCCGTTTATGGTGATCGAGGCCACCCGGTAGTCCGCATTCGGTGTCATGGTTGCAGTCGCTTCCCCGTTATAACCGACGGTGGGTATATCAAGCTTCACATCACCGTTTCCTCCGTTGACACTGGCCGTTACAGCGTAGGTATTGATGGCAAACTGAACCTGTACATTGTGGTTGGCTGTTACATTTGTGAAAGTATACTTATAGCTATCTGGCTCTATTAGCGTCACAGCGGTTGCCAGGTCGAGATTGGTGCCATCCAAGTAGATGCTTTCGACATGAAAACCGGTTAACGGTGTCACCGTGAAAAAGGATTCATTGCCGTGCTGGATGTTGACCGTTCCGCCTTGAGAGTTAATAGTTTGATTATTTTCGTCTTTTACAGTACCTTCATTTGATTTGTAGTTAAAAGCGATTGTGTATGTTTTTAAAACAAATACGACTTCAATCGTTGTGTCGGCAGAAATCGAAGGAATAGTGCTTGTGTAATTTCCCTTGTCAGTTACACTCTGCAGAACCCCAGCAATTTTTACGGACTGAATTTCGTAATTGGGCTCTGGTGTTATTTCAATGGCAACATTTGTCCCTGTCTGCACCTGAACGGGGTCTGTGTAATTTGCATCATTGATTTTTATCGTGCCGCCGGCAGTTGCCTTAACTGAGACTTGATAGGTTGCTGTTTCAGGAGGGTCCGTTGGTGTTCCAGTCTCGGTTGTTCCTCCCTGTTCAATTGATTCAACAGGTATGGTCGGGTCCTGGCTTGTTGTTTGTGTTTGCTCCCCAGACTCCGTTGTTGCCCCGCCAGTTGCTGCAGTTTGATCAGTTCCAGTGTCTGCGGTGTCTGTTGTTGTTTCTGCAAACACCGGCATGATGGCGCTGGCTGGTATGTTATAGGCAACCAGCAAAATGGCAAGGATAACCGCCAGAATGCGGGTCGCCCTTGATTTCCTCTTTGTAAACACTTTTTCTCCTCCCCTTGAAAAAATACTATTTAATTAAAATACCTATTAGTTACCATTCCGATGTTTTTTGGCCTGGTTCAGGCACCAATAGCCCTTATTGGTTACCAAATCGTTCATTTTTTGACGGGTTCGGGCTCCAATGGCCCTTATTGGTTACCATTTCGTTCAGTTTTTAGAAGTTTCGGGCTCCAATAGCCCTTATTGGTTACCATTCCGTTCATTTTTTGGAAGTTTTGGGCTCCAATAGCCCTTATTGGTTACCATTCCGTTCAGTTTTTGACGGTTTCGGGCTCCAATAGCCCTTATTGATTACCATTTCGTTCAGTTTTTGACGATTTCGGGCTCCAATAGCCCTTATTGGTTACCATTCCGTTCAGTTTTTAGAAGTTTCGGGCTCCAATGGCCCTTATTGGTTACCATTTCGTTCAGTTTTTAGAAGTTTCGGGCTCCAATGGCCCTTATTGGTTACCATTTCGTTCATTTTTTAGAAGTTTCGGGCTCCAATCGCCCTAATCGCCTACCCTAAATCACTTCATCCGTATGGGTAATCTTGATATCTCTAATTATCTTAAATTCTATCTCTGAAATTGGGGTATCTTCTTTATCATCCAATTCGACAACAGGATTTAGCACGGTTGTTTCATTTGATTCTATTAAAACCTCAGTGCCGCCATCCAAGACTTCGGTCCCCAAATTCAAAACCTCAGTTCCTGGATCCAGCACCTCAGTGCCAGGCTCAAATGTCTCCACACCTTCATACAGCACCTCCGTACTGCTGTCTAGAAGGACCTCAGTTTCATTTGAAAGGACCGCTGTCCCTTCAGATAGATGTTTATCTGCCTGGAAAAGCACCTCTGTCGCATCATTTGCCAACACTTCTGTTGCATCAGAGGGGCCATTCCCGAAAAATCGGTCTACTTTTCCTGTAAAACCTGTGTTTATAGTATTAAACTCATCCCCAGTGCTTACCGTATTCCCTCTATCGTTCCCAGTACTACTTGTAAATCCAGGGCTAATAGTGTCAACCACGTTCCCTGTGTTCACAACAGAATATGCCGCATTCCCCATATTCCCTGTTCTTCCAACAGTATCCCCCGGCCTTGCCGTACCTCCAGCTGTATTCCCAGTCCTACCAGTGCTTCCAGTTTTCCCGGTATTCCCAGTCCGCCCCGTCCACAGCCTTCGAACCCCGACCGGCTCCGTCAAAGACCCGCGATCAAGGTTAAAGGCATCCGGCTGGTGGCGCTTGCTGCCCGTCATCTTGTTTCGTTCGCGAATTTCCTCAATCTGGCGGGCGGCTGTCCGTCCCGACAAATCGCCGATGATGGCCAGAATGTTCATTTTGAAAAATAAAAACACGGCCACTATTAACAATACGGCGGCGAGGGAATATCCGGCGATGGAAATGATCTGCCATGCTGCTGCTCCCATGCTCGTCACCCCCTATTCCTTCCGAAAGGCGTTATCAACGGCTTTTTCAGTTAGGGCAAAACGCCCGATAACATCCTTTTTAATCGTTTCCGTCTTCTCGGCGGTAACCTCGACATCCTCCGTACTCCGCTTGACAGCATCAGTAACCGCACGAAGGTCGCTTTCCTTTACGCCATCCAATTTAAACTTCCGGGCATAGGTTTCAATCGAATACATCGTCAATTTATAGAGTTCTAGTTTAACAATTTCACTCTCTTCAGGGCTTTTATCGACCATTTTAATCAGCCCCTTGATGTTTTCCCAATAGGGCTTGTATTTACCTTTGTCGGATGCCTCCTCGATGTGGAGGGTGATATTCTGATTAAACCGGCCGATATCGCGGTAAATGACCGCCATCTCGTAATAATCGCTTTTTTCCGAGCCGTACTGGACAGCATCCTCGAACCACTGGATGGAGCTTTTCATTCTCGTAATCTGGTTATCACTATTTTCACTTTTTCCATAATCGTAGTAATACCAATACATTTTCCCGACTTCAAAAGCGAGGTCCGGATAGTCCGGATTGTCGCGAAATTCGATGAGGTGGGCGTTGATTTTTTTCTTAAACTGCTCTTCCTCCGGGACCGTAAAGGCGGCATCCCCTTTGAAGGCATTCAACAACCCTAGGTAGGCCTTTGTTTCAACCGGCTTAATATCGATTGCTTTTAAAAAATAATCAATCTTCGCCTGATCGGTCGAGGCTTTTTCCGCCATCTGAATCGTTTTGTTGTAATCGGCATTATTTGTTTGGATGTTCATCACCTGGCCAAGAACGCCAATGCCCAGACTCAACACAGCAGCCCCCGCCACCGCATAAAAGCCGCGCAGCTTCTTTTTTTGCTTGGCACGATAAAGGTCGTCCGCCTCTTCATAATGGTTCAGCGCATACATCAGCTCAGCACAAGATTGATAGCGGTCATCTGGATTCAACTGGGTGCATTTTTCAATAATCCGTTCCAAACCGCCCGACAACGAAGGGTTCCACTGCCGGATTGGATAGAGCTCATAAGGGGGCTCAGTCGGATTGTGCCCGGTCACGAGATGATAGAGTGTCACGCCCAGACAGTAAACATCGGTCCTTGGGTCGGTCTGGCCCTTCCCGCCGAACTGTTCCGGGGCGGCGTAGCCCTTCGTTCCCAGGCTGACGGTATCGGCAAGATTCTGCTCTTTGTATTCGCGGGCAATCCCAAAGTCAATCAGCTTCAGATTGCCGTCCGGCTTTAGCATCACGTTCGCTGGCTTCATATCCCGATAAATAATCGGCGGACTGCAGGTATGTAAGTAATCAAGCACCTCACAAAGCTGTTTCGCCCATTCAATCACAAGGTCCTGCGGCTGGGCACCGTATTCTTCCAGAATCTTGCTGAGCGGTTCGCCTTCGATGTAGTCCATGATGACAAAAATAACTTTTCCATTGTCGATGATATCAACAATCCGCGGCAGGGCCGGGTGGTCAAGCCGCTTGATCATGTTCGCTTCGGCGATGGCACTCTGGATGATGACCTCGTTGTTCTTGTCTCTTCCTCTTTTTTCAATCTCTTTGACGGCCCACTGCTTGTTCAGGCGTTTGTCCATCGCCAGGTAGACCTTGGACATCCCGCCTTGGCCAATCAACTTCAGTATTTCATATTTTCCGTCGATAACGGAGCCAATTGCTGCCACGTGTAATCCCCATCCCTACTGAATTTTTACAAGCAGCACAGTGATATTGTCTGTTTCCTGTCTTTGCTTATTAAGTTCCACTAAGTGGATTGCGTTTTGTTTCATAGTCGCTTCATCCACCAATACCTGTGGGGCAAATGCTTCAAAAATCTCCTGGTCGCTGAGCATGTGGCGAAACCCGTCGGAACAAAGCATATAGACTTCGCCGGGAGTTGCGCGGCCATGGATAAATTCCGGCTCAACCAGCCTTGATGCCCCAATACATTGCAGGAGGACATTCCGTCGCGGGTCGGTTTTCGCCTGCTCTGGTGTGATCGTGCCCCGCTTGAGGTCTCTGGCGACCACCGTCTGGTCCTCTGTCAGGATTTCAAGCTGCCTCTCCCTAATTCGATAGACGCGTGAGTCGCCGACATGGCCAATCAGCATGAACGTGGTATCGATGAGAAGCAGCGCGGTAATCGTCGTGCCAAGCTGTATTCTCACACTTCGCCCGTATTCGGAAATCCGTTGGTTTTGCTCTTTAATGATCCGATCCCAGCGGTACTGGATCTCATCCCAATCCTTTCGGGCAAGCTGGGCAGGAAGGTCAGTCTCAAACCACTCTGAAAAAGCACGAACCACACTGGCGCTGGCCACTTCCCCCTTGGAAAGCCCGCCCATCCCATCGCATATGACAGCTAAAACGACCTTTCCAATCGATGTTTCGGCAACCTTTATAAGCAGGCTGTCCTGATTCGTCGGTTTCTTAATCCCCGTATCTGTAACTGCCGTGCATAACACTTCCATTGTCTAACCTCCTTGCCTAAATAATCGGTGCCATTCCTGCGGACATTTCCCCTGCTTTTTACACCAGTTTTTGTCCGTAGAGAGAAACAGCCTATATATAAAACGTAAAGTCCTCATTTGCCAGGCGGAGCTTGGTACCCGAAAAGATTTCAATTTCCTTCATAACCGGAATCACCCGGCCGTCTACGTACGTTTTGTTGGTCGAGTTGTTGTCGATGATATAGTAGCGGCCGCCCCTGGTGATAATATCGGCATGGCTGCGGCTGATGGCGTTATTGTTGGAAACGAAATAATCGCAATAGCTCCGCTCCTTGCCAATCCGAAATGCGGGTTTGTCTACGCTGATTTCCTCCTGCGTCTTCTCCCTGACCAAGTAAGGGAAGCGGGGTTCTTCATACACATCAGCCTCAAGTACAGTTGTCCCGCCAACATCCTCAACACCCAAAACCGTCGTTCCACTGAAATGTTCCGTTTCAGACGGCCCCGCCGCAAAAGGCTCTTTTGTTTCCGCCGCAGCCTCAAGCCTGCCTGCCTGCCCCCCCAAGGCAGTCCCGCACGCCGAGCAAAATTTGGCATCTTCCATACTACCGGCCCCACAGCTCGGACATGCCTTTAATTTTTTTGAAAAATCATATTGATTGCCGAATGGATTATAGGCAATGCTTGAGGGGCGACCTTTTTCGCTGGCCGCGTTCCCGGTCTTCCCGGCTCCGGCCCCATACCCGATCCTCCCGGATTCCCGCGGGCCATCGCCAACACTGCCCGTCGAACCGGACGGCAGATACCCCTTGTTGTCGACTGTCTTCCCCAGCAATTCAAACAATAATTTTTCAAAACCATTAATTGAAAATGGGCTATGGCTGCGGAAATATTGCAAATAGGAGGTCACATAGCCATTGTCTTCATGTTTATTAAACACAGCCCGAAAGGTAATATCGTTAAAAAAGTCAGGCACTACACTCGCGTTTTGGTTATTGACAATCGGCCAGTAAATGCATTTGACCTCTTTGGTCCGCGGGTCGAGAAAAATCGTCTCCCAATTTAGCATCAGGTTGCTGACGTTCAGCAGGTTCTTCTCACATTCCTTGGCAACCGCCGCAATTCTGGCCATCGTCCCCAAGAACATTTTCTTGCTGACAATCCCGCTGAAATAGGATTGCAGCGTCATCATCCCCTCGACATGACACCTTAGAACGAGCCCCTTTTTCGTCTTCTCGGCCGCCACCGGCAGAAGACTGCCGAAAAGTCCCGCTGCAACGCCCTTCAGTTCCCGTTCATTAATAGCCTCCGGGTCGATCAGCTTATTTACGACCAAATATTTATTTGCCTGCTGTTCAACGGTTGTTTTTCCCATAACTATCTCCTGTTTCAAAATACTAAACTTATAAAAGACTCACAGCCGGTTCGCTTTATTGACGGCCTTCGCCTGCGCATCCTTATACTCTTTTGCGGCAAAACGCAAAAAATCGGCGTACTGTTCGAGCGCCTTGGTCATATTCTTCGAGGTGGAATCATGGTCATCCACCCGGTTCCACTGCTGCTGAAATTTCGTCGCGTCCTTGCCCTGCCAGGACGAAGCAAGCAGAGTGACCTCTCTCCCGGCTGAGGACATGTTTTTATTGTGCCTGGAAACGTAGGTATCAATGGCATCGGCGGCCGCTTCAAACTGACTGTGGTTCACCTTTATATGGTAGCTCACACGATTTTCCTCCTTATAAAAACAGTTTGGAAAGTGACGTATTTGTTTTTTCTGTTTGAGTGTAGCCAGGGTCGACAGTTTGCTGCAAAAAGGCCACATAATTTTGCAACACTTCATAACGCGGTTCATGAAAAGCGTTTCTGATTTCGTGGAAAGCGCTCATTGCTCTGGATGCCGCAGCTCCGTCCCATGCATTGTTTAATACCCTCATCGCAGATTCCACTGACGAGAAATCATCTCTGATTACACTATTATAGTTGGCAATATTTTTGGCAGCCGAAGACACCCGGGCCGTATCGACTTTAATAAAATCAGACATTATTAAAACCCCTTCCTTTTAAAAATTAACTCGCCCCGCCGTGGGCTTTGGCAAACGACTCGGTTACCTTCGAGGTATCAATATTGTTCAGCTTCCCGGAAACGTATCGATAGTGATCGGCAACTTGATAGATTCTCGAGGCACATTTTTCTTGACCGATTCCTTCAAAGCCTCCGCCGATTCCAGAAGCGATACTTTCTAATTCGTTTATGATCTGCTGAAGTTCTCTTTTAATCAAATAAAGCTCCTGCTGTGCATGTACATCCATCACCATTTCCCCCATTACAAGCATTTCTGTTCCTAAATCCAACCCTTTTTAGCCAGTTCACAGGCTGCCCATTATTTTCCGCTCTACCGTTTCAAAGTCGTCGGCCGTTTCCTCCAAGTAGGCGGCGCATTTTCTCAATTTATAGCTTTCTCCCGTGAACAAATCGGCCTGAATCAGATTCCATAAATCCAAAAACCCGACCTTGGTATAGAGGGAGTCCATCCTCCGGTCAATCTGGCCTAATCTTCTATTGATGCTTTCCAAACGCTGGGCATAGCTGCGCAGCTTATACGTATCCACCTGAATAAATGGGTGCGCCGTCGCATATTTGTAGCCGGAGTTGAAATGCTTTTTAAACCAGGAAGAAACACTATTGACCACTTCGCCCACAAATTCCTTCAGGGCATTCTTAACTTCATGGGTAAATTCCACAAACCGGTCAATCGCCTTCTTCAGATGATCGACAAACTTATGGACCAAATCTGGCAGGTCATTCACAAGAAAGTTCCCAATCCTCACCATCACGTTGATGGTAAAGGAGTACAGCATCAGATGGCGCTGGACGCTGCCCAATATTTTTGTCGCAAGCAATGCGGCAATGCCCTGGCCAAAATAGCCTGAAAAAGGATTTCTCTCAATAACAGCATTGCCGTCTTTGTCAATCATCATGGCATCAACGGCATGCGGACCGAAAAACCCGTCCTGTGTCCCATTGTTTTTCACATACCTTACTGGATACAAGGTGGTCCCGAGCCAGGCGACAATGTCCCCATTGACCACAATTGCGTCAAACTTATCCCGCTGCAGTGCCGCCAGCTGATCCGGACTTAATTTGTAAGGATTGATTGGCTGCGGGTTGATGGTATGGACCTCTTTGACATTGTTATAGTTGGTCACATATACTTCGGCAGCCAGTTCACCGCCCTTGGAATGGCCGAACAAATAATTGTTCCCGCTCTTATCCTCATTTTTTTCAAAAAAAGCAATGGCCTCGAGCGACTGTGGGGACACACCGATAGAGGCAGTCATCGTATTATCCGCCATATCCTTCGGATTGTGGAGCAGGTCATCCATTCCTTCCGTTCCCCTGAAGGACATGCCGGTTGCGCCGGTTTTCGGGTCAACATAGGCAATCGCACAAAAGCCGGATTTATCATTTCGGTTCGTATAGTCCTTGATCACCAAATGATCCAGCCCTGCGGCTTTAAGCTCTTTTGCCAGCTTTGGGTCGGCCGCCTGGACCCTTTTATAAAGAGAATCTCCCGCATGCCAGTTTTTTGTTGGCATATCTGTATAAGCAATCTTATTTAGGACAGCGATTTGACGATCTTTTAACTGATCTAAAGAGACTTGTTCAGCCATGCCTTCAACCTCCTACTGTCTTTAGCTGACTCTTGAACTCTTCAAACGATAATCCTTTATCTAAAACCGTCAGCGTCTCTTTTACAGATTTGTCAAATTCCTCCCAATCCTGGACTCCGTAGAGATAGAAATTTTCCACATATTTTTTCGCTTTGTCTTCGTCCCCGGAAAAAGCAACTATGAAACTAATATTTTCCGAATCAAACGTCTGCAAAGTTTGGTAGACTTGATACAATTCCTTTAACACTTCATCGTCCGCTTCACCTGAAATGGAAATGATGCTGTCCAAGCTGTAAACATCACCCTTGGCAAACGTAAATTCTTTCTGTTGCATATTTTCGATTGTGAGGTCTTCGTTATTCAGATTGGCGTACGTTTTGGCTGCCCGTAGGTTTTTGATAGAAGTGTAATCGATTTTTGCATCAAACAGTTTACCAGCATAAGCATTGGGATAATTATCATAAAACTCTCCCTTGCTCGACAATGTTTCCTGAACATTGACCAAAACGCCATCCTCCGATTTGGCAATCAGAATATTCTTATTGAGACTGTCATTAAAGCCGCGTTTCGCCGGAATATACTCGATCTTCGTAAATCCCTGTCCATACGTATCCTTTAAATACTTAAGCATTGCCTGTTCACTGGTTTTGGCTTCTTTATCAGTTGACTCCTGCTTCATACACCCGCTCACTCCCACTGCTAAAATGATTAAAAGAAAGCTGTAAAGGATCCTTTTCATGGTCACTTCTCCAAACTTTATCTAATGTTTTTGTATTTATTAAAATCCACATGGACTTATTTTCAAAATTAAGGCTAAAGGCGATGGGGGAGCCATCACCTTCAGCGTGGTCACTTTTTCAAAAACTTTCTTATTTAAAAGCATCAGCTAAGTTAACGTTGGCTGTTTCTGTTTCAAAATAGCCTTGGTCAACATTTACACGTAAAAACTTTACATAGTTATCAAGAATCTCGTAATAGGTTTGGAAGTACTTCGCAGAAAACTCATCATAGGCGGAAACAGTTGCTTGTGCTGCTTCCCCTTCCCATGTATTGGTAAGATTTTTGATGGTGCTCTGGCTATTCTTCAATTCTTCCAACAGCTGTTGGTTTAGTCTTTCAATCGTATTCGCTATATCAGCCACCTGGGCCGTACTTACTTTAATCGAACCTGCCATGTATAAGTCACTCCTTCCTAGTTTGTTAATTTCCTGACTTGAACCATATTATTATCTTGTGTAGCGGCATAATTAGCACGCTGTGTATCAAGAGCGCGGCTTGCGGTTGCAAGCTTATCGGCCATTTGTTTTAAATCTTGATTGAAACCGTTAATTTGATCAACGAAAGCCAGGTTATCCTCGCCCTCCCAGGCTTCACCCATAGTGTTTGCTGCTTGCATTAACTGCGTATAAATTCCGGTGTAGGTTTCGGATAGTTCGGCTAATTTTTTTGAAGCCGTTTCAAGCTCTTGAGGTGTAACTCTAATTCGTTTCCCCATTTGTCATTCTCCTTTCTCTTTTTTAAAAATTTATATCAACATGAGTTTCGAACCGTTCTTGATGCCCAGCTCGGCAACCGGCATGTTAATATTGAAAATAATTCCTGTTTCAGCATCGCATAAAACCTCGCTGCCCATCGCTTTGAAGTTGCCATTGGAGAGGTCGGTCAATAGCGTCGACACCAGGGTGAGGACCTCACTCATTTGACTTTCCAAGGGAATGTACACATCGTAGCTTTGGTCTGCAGCAGGAAGGAAAATTTCCACGAGTACTTTATTCATCGTCGTCATCATTCTCCTTTTGCGAGTTTAATAACTTGACCTTGACGGCCTTCCCATTTTGGAGGGAGTAGGCAAAATCCGACGGCATCTCCTCACGCATTTCGGATGTGGTCTTGGCCGGCTTTAACTGGAATTGCTCGGTTATGCCGCTGCCAACCCAGATACCATTTCCACTGTGAATATGTTGTTTGAACCATTTATCAAAGGTCACGCTCGAGACATTCTTGGACTGTTCAGCAAACATAATCGTTACGTTATACTTTGCATCCCCTTTTTCCAAGACCAGTCCAAGCTTTTCGGAGCCTAGCTGCGAGAGCGCATTTTTTAAAGCCACAACGGAGTTGATGATAATCACCTTTTGCTTGAAATGCTCCACTTCGCGGCCCTCTTCAAGCGCCTCTTTGAAGGAGTTGTTCCGGTACACGACTAAATCAAACAGGTCGCCCGTCACTTCCTCAAATTCTTTGACGGTCGAATAATATTGGAAACCGGCATTGTTTTTCTGGATAAAACTTTGCTCGGCATCAATCAAGGTTACATCCACGCCCGCTTGTTGCGCCATGAACTCGGATAGGTCATGGACAAAGCTCTGGTGCTCGGTTCCAGCCGACAGAATCATATTGAGATAGGATTTGCCGAACGGATAGTAGTGAACGTTGAGCGAGTTCTTTTCCACCCCAATCGGAAGCGTGAGGCTGCCTTTTGGCCCGGCATATTCGGCCAGGAATTCGTGGTCCACTTGTTCCGGCAAAATCGGAACCCGCTTCGCGGCAGTTCCTTTCCAAGCTTCCTGCAGCTTCTGGCATTCAGCATGAATAGATGGATATGGCACATGTTCGGCGGTAATTTGCGCGACCTGGAATTCATAAATAGCATCCCGCTTGATGAGGCCGCGGCCTTTGCATTTCGATGGGAACAGCCCATCCGTCTTGCCGACAATCGTTGCATAATCGGCGTCATCATTTAATTGCAGGGTAATGAGCTGCTTAAAGTTCTGCAGCAGTCGGAAGCGGACTGCGCCCGTTCCCAGCGCAGTGAGGACAAAGTAGATTCCGTACTTGGTACCTTCACGCGACAGGTAAGAAACCGCCTCTTCCTTTTCGTCATAAATCTCGGTAAATGCCGAGAAGTTATGGATGGCAACGACAATCGCCGGAACCTTCTGGCCCGTTGCCTCGACATAGGACCGGTGGTCGCCGCCGTAATCAGCAAACAGCTTCTTCCGTTTTTCCACTTCACCCTGCAGCATTTTAAACAGGTTGCTGACCTTTTCGCTTTCATATGAAAGGATGACATCGCCAACATGCGGTGCTTTTGAAAAAGCCCTCAATGTTTCCGAAGCGAAGTCTAATAGGTAGAGATTGACTTCCTCCGGGGTATGCTCATGGATGAGCGAGTAAACCATTGTATTTAAGAAGGTCGTCTTGCCGGTACCGGCCGCCCCGTAAATGATGGTGTTGCCTTCGTCGGTCAGCGGCAGGCGGAGCAGGCACTGCTGTTGATGGACCGGATCGTCGTATTCGCCGATGACTGGGTTAAGTTTAAAGGAAGCCCTCCGGCTTGCGGTCGCAAACGATTTCCGAACGTCTTCTTGCACGGTTTCCGCTGCCGCTGCAATTTCGCTGACAGCCTCCTGAAAAACATCTGGCCTATTTTCTGAAGTTAGCCAAGTACCACGATCTGCATTGTATTTTTTTCGAATATCGGCCAGAAGAATAAGGGCTGGAATCGGCTCAAGCCAGAGCGGACGTATCTTAATATTCTCCTCAGCCGCAATATTACTTAAATAATCAGTAATCACATCAAGCTGCTTTTTCGGATTTGTGAAAAGGCCTTTCTTTTTATCGATCTTCGCCTGTTTAATCGGACGGCCGTTCCGGTCGATAACAACAACGCTGGTATCTTTTTCAACAACCACCTTGTCAGATGGATAATAAGGAGCTCCAGCCCAGGCCGACTGCCCCATTTCGAACAATTCGTTATAGCCGACCTGCAGGTAAAATCGGCCTGTATCCGTCAGTTCGGCAGCATCCGGACGCTTCAACATATCCATACTGTCGGCCCGTTCCTGCACCTTTAAGCTGACCCGGAATTTACTGTTACTCCAAATCTGGTCATCGACGACACCACTCGGCTTCTGGGTTGCCAAAATCAAGTGGACGCCAAGGCTTCGGCCAATCCGCGCCGCGCTGACAAGCTGAGTCATGAACTCAGGCTGCTGTGTTTTCAGCTCGGCGAACTCATCGGAGATGATGAACAAATGCTGGAGCGGTTCGCGGACGACTCCTTCGCGATATAGTTTTTGATATTTATAGATATCGATATTGCTCTCGCCCACCAATTTGCTGGCGTCAGCAAAAATGGCCTGGCGGCGCTTCAATTCACTTTCAATCGACACGAGCGAGCGCTTGATGGCAGCGCCGTCAAGGTTCGTGATGATGCCGGCTGTATGCGGCAATTTTTCAAATGACTTTGCCATCCCGCCGCCTTTATAATCAATTAGAATAAACGCCACCTCATGTGGATGGTAGTTTACCGCCAGCGACAAGATATAGGAAATGATAAATTCACTTTTACCCGAACCCGTCATCCCAGCCACTAAGCCATGCGGCCCGTGGAATTTTTCATGAAGGTCGAGCTTGAACAATTCTCCGAGGGTGTCCACTCCAACCGGAGCTTCCAGAGACTTCGTTGGATCGTTGTCTTTCCAGCGGGTCAAAGCGTTCAAATGCTCCACCTTGCCAACCCCATATAATTCCAGGAACGTGACCATTTGCGGGAGGTTAAAGGAATTCGCCAGCGTATCAAGCGGCACATTGGCAAGCTTGACGCTTAACTGGTATGGGTCAGCGCCGTTCAGGTAGATGTCCGGTGTGAACGAGGTCGTCTTCCCGGTAATATCGTTTTTGTCGAACAGCTTTCCGCTGTTTTCTTCAAGCTCCACAACCATCGAGCACTCTTTCGGCAGGTTTTTCAGTTCATCATAAAAAGTGACGATACTGATATGCAGGTTTTCTTTCTTGGCATACACCTGCTTCAGCATCTCGGCTTTAAAGGCGAGCTCTTTGCTCAGGGCAAACACGATGTAGTACGGCTTGACATCCTCCATCTCGCTCTCATTCGTGTTCGCACGGATCTCAATTTCCTTTTCGATGTAGGCGGAAACTTCCTTCACTTCATTGTCATTGGTGGCGACAAAACGGAACTTATTATCATTGCTCCAAACGTGCGGCAGCCATTTGGCAAAGCTGAATTGTGCTTCCTCATCCTGATCATAGATGAAAATCATTTTTACTTCGTCGTAGCTGTACAGGGCGGACAATTGAAAAATCAATCCTTTGGCAAACTCGATTGTCTGCTTACGGGTGCCGATGACGCCGGAAATATGATTTTCATATAATGATAGGGTAATCGGAATATTTTTCAAAACCTTTGGCGATTCCACCAAGGTGTACAATTCTCCCTGCAGGTTGTCATCGTCAATCGAGAATTTTTTCTCCGAATAGGTAAGGTCTGCTGCAAGCAGGCCGCTGCCTGTGCCGACCCGCAATTTCAGAAAGTCGTTTTGGCCGGGGCCGCGCTCCCACAGATTGCGCTGGACATTTTCAATCCGGTTGATGCAATCGCTGATGGGAACATGATTTTCCCGAAGAATTTCCTCCTGCTTTTCCGCTTCTTCATTAAAGACGACAGCGATTCGGTCGAGATAATCCTTGTATTTTTCCTGGCGGATTTTCTCTTTTTTCCGTCTGCGCCGCATATCGAACTTTTTAGTTAGGATTGGCCAAAGGACAGTTCCCAGCAGCATGCTGCATGACATCACGATGGACGGAATCGCCTTAGAGATATCGCCGGTCGACATCGCGTGATTGACTGCAAAAAGCGCCGTCGCCATTGAGGCCATCCCCATTGTCATCGACGGACCAATCACCAGCATCATCGGCATCTCTTCACCAATCGCGTTCGGCGGCGGGGAGTCGATTTTGATAACTGCTTTTTCGACATCGCGCTTAAAACGGGGCGAACGGTAAAAGTAGTCAACTTCCGGCACTTCGTACTCTTCTTCCTCATCCGGGGTTTCGACCGTTTGCGGTATGAACGGCTTTAACGCATGGGTCTTGATGGTTAGCGTTCCGTCTGGATTGTTAAAAGCAACAAAATAGCTGCCGATGATCATTTTATAACCCATTATGTATATAGTGTCGCCAATCTTTAAGGCTTTGCTTTTCACTCTTTCGCCGTCGACGAAGGTTCCGTTTGAACTGTTTTGATCCTCGATGCGCCACTGGCCGCTATGAAAGGACAGCTTTGCATGTGATGCCGAGACAAAACGATTGGCCAGCACAATGTCGTTCTGCTCGGTCCGGCCGATGGTAATCTCGATATCTCGGTCAACCAAGTATTTTGTAAAAATTTGTCGGTCGTCCGTACTTGGCTCTGTGAAAATGATCGTTTTTTGGTCCTGGGTAGAAAGTCCTAAGTTATATATGCTTAACGGCTGCAAGACCGTATTTCGGATCGACTTCCCGGCATTGTCGAGAACCTTTACATCCTTATTCGACTTTAAAATCCACTCTCCATTGATCCCTTCAATGCCGATCAGTTTTCTGGAGAATTTGCTATTGGAATCGTAGATCCAATACTGTCCCCGCACCTTTTCCGGCAAGGATATCGAGTGAATCCTCTCCTTATTAATTAACGTAACATTCATCATTCTTCTCCTTGCATCATATCTCTAACGCTGCAAAGCCAGCTTGGGATTCGCCATAATTATCCATAATCTTATTCTCACATAACTAATGTCCTACAAAAAGAGACTAAATTACCATTTTATGGAGGTCCGAATTACTAATAGTGAAAAATGGAAAACAGATATGCGGTTAACTAGGTAGTTGATTTCTCCGCTCTCTGAAGAGGTACTGCTCGATATGCTGGATCGCCGCTTTTTTCGATAGTTTAATTGTTTCTATGGACAAAACTGGTGGAAATGGAGCTGAAAATGTCCGGAGGAAGGGATGCTGCGGAAAATTCCGGTGGAAAATAAAGAGGAAATGTCCTTAAGCAAGTGGGCAGCCACCAATAAAAATGCTGTTTTCGTATAGTTTGTTGCTTTTGGCACAAGAAAAACACCCGTCCATATGACGAGTGTTTTTATCTAATGCTTGGGTCAGGCATTTCCCCATCATCAACTGAGGATTTTAAGATATTATAAATATCATTTGTTATATTTGCCAGATCGGTAGAATTGTTTCGAGCATTTAAACAGACGACAATGGAGGTCTTATCATTATAATAAGTATGCATCACGTACCAGCCGCCCAATACGCCAATACTGTATGCCGAATCCCCATCATAATACAGTCCTAAACCATATTTTGAATGTGGCGAAGGTGTGAGCACTTGCTTAAGACTATCCTGGGAAACTAGTTTTCCACCCATTAAGGCGTAATCAAATTGGGACAAATCATAGGCTGTTGAATAAATGTCACCACATGCAAATAAGGAAGTCGCACTTAACCATTGGGTTATATCGACTTTGTTATCATCCTTTGTAAGATAGCTGACTGAATTATAGGGAAGCGGTTGCTTTGTTGTGATAAAACCAGTATCCTTCATTGGCACCTTACTAATTATATTTTTTTGTATAAAATCCTGTAGTGGCATGCCTGAAACTTGCTCAATTACATAACCAAGCACCATATAATTAGCATCTAGATAATCCCATTTCGTCCCAGGTGCAAATTTTAACGGTGCCTTTTCAATTTCCTGAACTAATTTCTGTGGAGTGTTAAGACCTCTATTCCAATGAAGCTTTTGAATTCCGGATGTATGGGTTAAGAAATGATATAGTAATAGCTGATTTCCTTCAGGAAAGTTTGGAATATACTTTGAAATCGGATCTTGAATACTAAGCTTATGCTGTTCCTGAAGCATCATAATACTTGTTGATACGAAAATTTTTGTAATCGAACCAATCGGATACGTGGTTGATGGATCATTTGGCAGCTTTTTTTCCACATTTGCATAGCCATTTCCCTCATTAAAAATAAACTGGTTGTTTTGAGAAACAGTAACAGTTCCGCTTATGTTATTAGCAGTTATATAGTTATGTATTTTTTGTTTTAATGCATCTACCTTTTGTTTGTTCATTTCAAGTTTGGTTTGCTCAACTTTTTTCTTTCTTTGCAATTCTTTTTCTATATTAATTTCTTGCGCCTTTACTTCTTTCGCTGCATTATTATTTGAACCCTTATCGGTTTGAATCAAACCAAAACAACCGCTCATACCGGCGGTGGCAAGTGTAAGGACTAACAGCAGTGAACCAAGTTTCTTTAATGTCATCGGTATCACGCAACCTCTTAAGAGAATTAGGAAAAATTCAAATACTTGGATATTATAACATACGTCCTATTACAAAAGAATTAGTTTTAATATGCCAAATACATAAATAGATTTATTTTAAAAAACGCGTAGGAAATTCATATGGAACTTATTGCACTTGCTATGGCTGGAACATCATGCAAGGAATAACTTTTGAATTTACATAAGTTTTTGGAAGCACCCTGAATCTAGGTATAAAGAAAACTCGCCAATACTATGGCGAGTTTCATTTTTTTAAATCAGTAATGTTACGTAATCGGAAATTTCAGAAGTTTAGAAAAGCCCCTTAAAACGAAACTCTTTACGATATTGCCTCGACTTTATATATATAAGGTTCATTTTAGAGTATTCTGCTGCGTTTGCTCCAGGGTGACCTGTTCGGTTTCATAGAATTCCTTCGTATATTCCGCCTGGACGGCATGAGCGTTTAGTATGTTTTCTAAAATCAAAATATAGTCTGTACATTTTTCCCCTTTAATACCCAATGTTTCCGCCTCAATCCGGCCATCGGGAAAAATGCGGATTTGAAGTTTTTCCTCCATCTGCCCTCATCACTCCCTTTTTAGAAATCGATTGTCCTGCCGCCGCGGTTAAAGCGGACATCATCTGCATAACCCTGGCTGTCTGCCTTTTCCAATCCGCCGCCTGGTACCAGCACAGGGTCTTTTCCATATTCCTTGAGATCCTCCTGCGGTGTGGCTGCAACGGCACGGACGTTGGCCCACTCGCGGATTCCGCGGATTTGCTCAGCCTGGGTCACTGACAATGGCACCGTATTGGCAATCGCCCGTTCGAAATCCTCCAGACGAATCGGCCGGTCATTGGAATAAGCCTCAAACAAGGCATCGATGACAAGATGCTCAATCTCGGCGCCGACAAAGCCGTCGCAGTTTCTTGCCAGCGTATCAAGCACGTTATCCGTTAACTGGAAATCGCCCTTTACTTCCTCATCCTTGATGCGCTTCTGGATGTGCACCTTAAGAATTTCCTTTCTCTCCCTGAGCGTCGGCAGGTCGACGAAAAAGATTTCATCAAAGCGTCCTTTCCGCATCAATTCGGGCGGCAGGCCGGAAATGTTGTTAGCTGTGGCGATGACAAATACAGGGTTTGTTTTTTCCTGCATCCATGTTAAAAACTGTCCGAAAATCCGTGATGAGGTCCCACTGTCTCCGCCACTTGTAATGCCGCTGAACCCCTTTTCGATTTCGTCAATCCAGAGGATGGACGGGGAAATTGCTTCGGCGGTCTTAATCGCCTTTCTCATATTCTCTTCACTGCTCCCAACGAGCCCGCTGAAGATTTTCCCCATATCGAGCCTTAAAAGCGGAAGCTGCCACATTGAGCTAATCGCTTTACTGATTAAGCTTTTTCCACAGCCGGGAACGCCTGTAATAAGCACCCCTTTTGGCGCAGGCAGGCCATATTTACGGGCTGAATCGAGCCACGACTTGTTTCGTTTCGCCAGCCAGCGCTTGAGGTTTTCCAGTCCGCCGACGTCCTCGATTTTTAAATCGCTGGTAATAAACTCGAGAATTCCCGTCTTCTTAATGATTTGTTCCTTCTCTTGTAAAATAACCTTAACATCGTTGATATCGAGTCGGCCGTCCTCAACCATCGCGCGGGCAAAAGCGTTTTCTGCCTCTGACAGGGTCAGCCCGAGCGCTGCTTTTGCAAGCCTTTCTTTTTCTTCGGTGGTTAAGGATATTAGGATTCGGCCCGTCTGCTGATTGACGCGAATCATCTCATCGAGCACTGCTTCAATTTCATTAAAGTTCGGCAGGTCGAAATCGACAATCGTGATATCCTTTTGCAAATCGTCCGGAATCATCAAAAACGGGGACGTAAAGATGACATTAATCGGGCTCGGGCTTTGCTTTATTTTTAATAAAATATCCCTTAGCTTCCGGATCACCTGGAAGTCGGCATGCCGCCCCTGTCCGCCAAAATAGATATGAAAATCCTGCAGCACGATGATGCTCGGCTTGTCATGTTTTTCAATAAACTCAAGCGCCTTCATCGGCTGTTTGTTGTCGCCGATGCCAACCGACTGCCGGTTATGGTCCTGAATTCCCTTTGTGATGCTCCAGGTAAACACTTCGCGCGGCGTTTTAATCAGTTCTGTGTCCTGGGCTACCGAGCGGATCAGCGAGAGGACCCTGTCCTCCTCCCAGGTTTGGATATATAAATAAGGAAATCTAGCCTTCAGTAGGTTGGCCAGCAGTATTCTCGTTCCTTTTTGCTTGACGATAGCCATGTTTCTCCTCCTTCTTTTACTTATGTATAAACAGAAAGCCGGAACTCTCCCCGGCTTCCCCTAGTTGTTTAATAATCAATGACTCTTCCAGAATGGATATGTGTATCAGTATGGTCAGTTTCGGAAAAAATCAGACGCTGCTTCATTTTTTCCAGCGTGTGCTCCTTCAATCCCATGATTTGCGCGAACTGTTCAAAGGATTCGAAACCGCCCAGTTCCTCGCGTTTGACGACGGCCTTTTTTGCTAGAATAATCCCAATCTCAGGTATGGCCGCGATTTCCTTTTCCGATGCTAGATTAATATTAATTTTCTCGATTTGATGATTTTTTGAAAAAAGCGGCTGGATCGGCGGGGTTAACGGATCAGCTGTTGCCTCCTGCTGTTTCACACCAGCTTCACTTTTTTGCTGCGGTGGCTTTTGCATCTTCCTGCCAAATTTCGCTTCCGCCTCCTGCCTAAGCTTCATCACCTCTTGATTGAGGAACGTTTTTTCATTGGCCTTTAACACATCCAATTGAACCAGATAAGCCGGGCGGATTTTAAAGGCATGGATAATCGGAACAATCCACAATGCCAGAAAAATCATCGCTTCAAATTCCGTGTAAGTCGGAATGAACGCCAGCAGGAAGACCCCCAAATAAATAAGTCCATAAATCCGCCAGCGCGCATTTTTAGCTTTGGTGCCTGCATAGAAAAATGCAATATAACTAGTCATGCCGATGGGTAGAAACGTGAAGATGATCCACCAGCTATTCAACATCTCCCATTTCCTGCCTCTGTCTGTGTACACTTTCGCCAATTTCCTGCTCCCCCTCGTTTAACGATTTACCAGATAGGTTAACTGGATGGAATGATCCTCAAGCAGTTCTTCTTTTTCTAAAATCATTCCCTGTTCCTTTGCCTTTTCTAGTAAATGTTGATAGACTCGTTGCTGCAGGTAGTGGGTGTAGGAACCCTCTACCTTTTCAATCCATTCCTCGAATGCCTTGATGTCCGCCGTTTTCGGGAGGACAAGCGAGTAGCAGCCCTCTTCGTTGACGATAAACGTCACTTCGTTTTCATTGTTTGTTTGCAGGGAATCGAGTGTCTCTGCTTTTCGGAACGAGCAGCTCCACTCCTCTAAGGCCTGCTGAAGAAGGGACTCATCCTTCATTCTAGTCGGAAGGACGGTATAGTCCTGATCGTTTTTTTGCGAACGGTTGGCGATTCCTTCGACAACCTCTTTTGTAACCGCAATGGCCAACGGAACCAGTACAATTTCAAGACTCATTTCGTTATCTCCTTCTTTCGTAATCTAGTTCTAGCAACATATGTAAATCGATGGGCTCGGCCATTCCGTTGGCGGATATCGTGCCGTCGGGATGGAGCCGGATTTCTAGTTTGTTGGGGATCTGCGCCAGTTTGGTTTCAAAATGCTTATAAACATCTGTTAAAAAGCGATATTGCTGATTTTTCGAACCGATCCAAGGACGGCTAAGGTCGTGTTGGCTTTGGATGTAGGGGCCGTCTATTAATAAATCCGTTTCTTTTAATAGGCTGTGCCAACTTGAATTGGGCGACTTCAAAATCGTTTCATATTCATAACCGGTGAACGTCACAATCGATAGCTTCAAAGCTTTTATTTTTTGCGCAAGGGTGGTGAGCGCCTGGGCTTGGCTAAACGGCTCGCCGCCTAAAAACGTGACGCCTTCTAGTTCAGGTGATGCTTCAAGGGTACGTTTGATATCTTCGAAGATTTCGTCAATATCCATCAAGCCGCCGCCGATTGGGTCCCACGTATGCGGGTTAAAACAGCCCTCGCAGTGAATTGGGCAGCCTTGAACCCAAATGCAGTATCTTAGGCCAGGGCCCTCCACCTTCGTTCTTTTTTCTATTCTCGACAGCCTTAACATAGGCAATGCCATCACCCACTTAAAAGGAAAATTCAGGTTTATTTTACCACAAGAGCATTCGAAGGGAGAAGAGCCGGGGCCTTTAATGGGCCTTTTGGAGGAGGAGGGTTCTCCGGACAAAAGCGGTGGAGATTTAACCTGAATTGTCCTTAAGACTGCTCTCCAAAGACAAAACTGAAAAAAATTTGAACCAAATGTTTCCAAGCTTTCCTAGATCGGCGCCTGTCAGGCTCCTGAATAACTACTTCAGTAAAGTCATATAGATAGAAATGGGGGAAGCCGTTTAAATTCGTAAAAAAAGGAGGGAGTTTATGTTCAAGTTTTTTTCTAAGAAACAGAAACAGAAGAAAAATGAAGACACAATAAACTCCCTTCTGTTAGATAAGCTGGACCGGATGATTGAGCTCCTTGAAAAGCAGCAGCAGGAACCGAACGGAAAAAGCATTCACATCGATAAAGTCCATATCGATTATCTTGAAAATATCACCTTCCAATTAGAGAACATTGAAATAGATGAGTTAAGCGGGAAACTGCTGATTGGCACAAATATAAGTGGCTCTGATGATTTCGCCGCCTCGATTATTCAAAAGATTGACAAGCAGGAGCTAAAAACAGAAGCCATGTCGGAAGATGCCGAGCCCTCAAACGAAAACATAACCAAAACCTCCAAAGGCTTCCGCTTCCGTAGCGGCGGCTGAACCTCTCATCCTTTAATCACGTGTAATATTGGCAATTTTAATATCTTGGTCATCAATAATGGAATCAATCACATCCTTGTCAGTATTGATGGCGACATTAGCAATGGAATGATTTCTATTTTCATAAGTGCTCACGTTTGCATCAGTCGCCTAGGCACGGGAAAATGTGTGTCATTCGCCCATAACATGAATATGATAACGAAAAAAGGAATGGGCTGAATTTGGATGAAACTTTCATTAGGCAAGATTAACATTACCCATATCAGTAACACTTCAGGGGTTTTTTTTGGAAAGAAGAACACTCATCAACAATTTCATAGCGAAACCTGCAAAAACGAAGTCGTGGGATCTCTGTCCGGAAATGAAAATACACTCCGTCATAGCCATTGGATGAAAACCAGAGCAAGGAAGGATGAATAATTCGTGGCATCCCCCATTTTATCTCCAACCTTTCACATCGGTACCATCAATATCGGCCATATCGAAGCAGCATCGGTTTTTAGTATCGGGAATAATTTCATTGATGATTTTAAAAGCAACAAAAAACATAACCAGGGGCTAGGCAATATTCACGGCAACCGAAATAACTTTGCTCATTCGAGTGCGGGGTTGACCAATTATGATGAAAATCAAAAGGAAAATAAGGAAACGACAGCGGCCCCAGCAACGCCCCTTAAAGGACAAGTGCCTCCAAGCAAGTAAATACTGCAAGGAGGCATTTTGTTTATTTTTTTGTCGCTTTCCGAAAACTATCGAACGCTTCCATTATGATCGTAACCGCAAATCCTACGGCGATGAACCGCCATATCCAGTCCAGGAAAGATGTTAGTGATCCTATTGTGGTATCCATTGTTTGAGTCATGTAGGGAATGATGGCAGGATTGAGCAAATTCGGGGTATTGGCAATAACGAGAAAAACAACGAAACTCATAACATGAATAATCGTATTGGCACACGCAAGCTTCAGTGTCCATTGGCGGTCCCGCCATTTAAAAACAACTAAGCCTAATTCCAGAATGGCGATGAGTACGATGATGGGCCAAAATGATAATAAAGTATTTTGATTAAAAAAGGGCATAACAAATTGAAGTCCGCTGCCCTCCACAGATTGATAGATTCCTACAATATCATCAGCCCAGAAATAAATCATCAGCCAAAAAATGATCCAAATAAAGCTAAAGATCACTTCTCCTCTTGATATCGCCTTCCTCTTTGGAATCATGTCAACCTTTTTCAACTGATCAGGCGTCCAGCTGCTATTATTTTTTGAAAAATGAAAGCCTTCTTTTGAAAAAGCAAACCTTTCTATCGCGGCGAAAACAGCGGTAATCCAAAATAATACATACATAAGCACCATGATGACATTGGCAATGATGTTTCCAATGGCTTTCAGAACCATAGCCAGGATAGCTTCATCACCGGCAAACGACATAATACCTACGACCGCATGGACGATAGCGGTCACTAAAATAGCCCAGGGGATTGTCTTTTTCAACGTCCAAATATAGGCATCATATACGTTTGGTCCAATCAAATACATCGGTTGATCCCGATAGCTCGCAGCGAGTACGGCAGGGTCGCCAAGCTTTGAAAGGGCGTCCTTTACGTCATCTTCGGTGTACTGCTCCGGCAGCATGTCTTCAATAGCAGCACGCAGTTCCAAGTCAATATCTTGGCGGAGTTTCTCCGGAAGTCTTCTTGTCACCTCGTACACATACACATCAATCAAATTCATCGTCCTTCTCTCCTTTTAATAAGGAATTTAACTCACTTGTCATCTGGGTCCATTCATTTTTCAATTGCTCATAAACCTCAGCTCCATATGCTGTTAAAACATAATACTTCCGCGGCCTGCTTTCAGTTGTGTCCCAGTTGCTTGTCACGAGTTCTTGTTTTTCCAAGCGGCGCAACAGGGGATATAACGTACTTTGTTCAATGGAGACACCTGCCACCTCAAGCCGCTGGACAAGTGAATAGCCGTATTGGGGCGTACGTAATTGACTTAAAATGGCCAGTGTAAGCGTTCCTCTCCTCAATTCCGTCGTGAATGATTGCAGTAAAGAACTCATGCTAATCCACCTCCTAACCACATACTGTAGGTCATACAGCATTGTATTTCATACAACATGACTACATTCATATTATTTTATATTTGTAGAAATGATTGGGCATCTGGAACAAAACGGGCAGGACAATCCAGCCCATTTGCAGAAATTCAAAAAACGCCTGGATAATCACTATCGAGACGTTATAATCGGGGTGTTCAAGGGATTTCCTTGTGACCGCCCCCCATAATAATTTGTTAGACATTGAAGACATAAACTCTAGTTTAGAATAACCAATATGATAATTTATTCGAAGTTCTATTAACCTATATCTTTTGTTTTTTCACTGGGGGATATACAAAATGATTTTTCTAAACGGGAATAATTTCGATAAAGGCTCAATGGTAAAAATTCAACGAAAAATTAACCACGACAAGGATATTAAGAGACTGATAAAAGCAGGGAAAAATCAAAGGAGGCCGCTCTTTACATTGCACTTATTTAAAGGATAATATGTTAGTGATAGGAAAAATTAGCTATGGCAAAAGAATCACAAAAATGAGCAGCTGGTATAAAGGAATGTGACAAAATGAAGTTAATGGTTTTTGATGTGGACGGGACTTTGTCTGAGCACGGAACGGCAATCCCTGAGGAAGTCGCGGAACAATTAAGGCGCTATGAACAAAGCGGGCTCATGATTGGAATTTGTTCCGGGAAACCGGCCTATTACTTAGCAGGCTTAGCGCGAGGGATGGGATTGAAAAAGGCCCAAATAATCGGCGAAAACGGCGGCGTTATTTTTAATGCGGCAACGTTGGAGGAATCTTATATTGTCAAAAGACTTCCGGTATTAGATGAAATTGAAAAGAAAGCCGTGGCAGATTTTAAGGATAAAATTTGGATTCAACCTAACCGCATCGCCTTGACTATTTTTCCAAAAAACCAACAGGAAGTCCCGCACCTTGCGGAATATTTCAAGGACATGCTGACACCGATTGAAAAAGAAGTCGTGATGTATGTGCATGTGGATGCCATCGACATTGTTCCCGTTGGGGTGGACAAAGGGGCCGCTTTAAAAAAACTGGCGAAAGAATTACAAATAGAGAAGGAAAATATCATGGCCTTCGGGGACTCCGCCAATGATCTCCCGATGTTCCGCGAATCCGGCAAGGTGGTCATGATCGGCCAGCGGATTGAATATCCAAACGCCGTATCATTCGAAAGCATCCATGAGGCCTTTCAATCAAAAACCGTCCATGACTTCATTAAATAGGAAAATGGCAAATGGGAAAAGGGGAAGTTACAGTTGAAAGCGGAAGTATACATACTTGGATTGTTTACATTTCAAGGGGAAGAAGACGAAAATATCGTTTTTAGCAATGAACAATTAAACATCATCAATACCAATATTGAAAATCAGTTGGGCATCAAAAGAGTCAGCCAGCCCAGTAAATGGGTTAACTATCCATTAAATAAAAAGGAACTAATGGAATGCCTTCACACATCGGCCTGTACCATCACGGCGGCGGAAATGGGATATTACCATCATCGCGTCATTTTCCGGTTTATTCTTGAAGGGGAAAACCTTCACCCTGAACTGCGCAATATAAGGCAAAACCTGAAATCCTATTCAAAGGAAATTATCCAAAAGGCCATCATTCAGCCGAACCGGGATCTAAAGTTTATAGACTTTGACATTTACCCGCTTTTTATTATCCATGAAGGGTTAAACTTTTTCATGAAAAAAGAAGACCCGGTCTTTTCGAATGATACGACGACAATGGCCTTTGATATCACCGAACCTAGTAAACTATCGCCGATTGGCAAGAAGTATAACATTCGCATCAGTATCCCTTCGACGATTATCTATACAAAGGCCGGGGTCAGCGATGATTTTCTCAAAGCGATGATCAATTCCATCTATCAATACTGCCTCTATGAAAAAAAGGAATTAAATAAGCAGAAAAAAATAACTGAGATTGGCGAAGGACAGCTAGTCAAATTATGGCATCATATTATCGACACAATGGGTGGCAGGACTCTTGACAAAAATATTGCAAAGGTATCGCAGACGAATTACATCCTGGCCTTTGCCGCACTTCTGATTGCCATTGTCGCTTTCGATATCGAAAAATTCACGGCCAACTGGCACTATTTAACCGGTTCCGTCAAAACCTTTGCCAACGTAATATTTTCAATATTTCATTAAAGGGAAATAAAACAGGTGCCTGACCCCCGCTGCTTTAAAGTGTTAATGCAGCGGGGCTCAGGCACCCTTTCTATAAACTATTACTCTATCGCATCAATTTCTACCAAATCCCAAGAAGTGACAATAGCAAGCGGTTTTTGCTGCTGCTCTCCAGTTTCCGTAATGATAACAGCTTCGAGTTTTTGATTTTTCAAATGATATTGTTCAAAAATCTCTTCTACCTCGAAGATATCAATATCTTTGCTAACAAACTCGACAAGACGGTCCCTTTTTTGAGAGTAGAGCTGCCTTACCTCCACTTCGTCAATCACGATACTGTTGCCGGTTAGATGATTGGCAAACCAACCGATGATCTCCTCCGCCGTTAACAGCCACTTAAAACCGTTCTCATCATAAATAGGAAAAAGCGAAACGGATTTCTTTTGAATGACAGTTAAGACATCCTTCAGTTTAGCATTTTCATAATAGTAAAAAACTGGTTTGGAAGCGATCGAATATGCCGCCTTTGGCTCTAAGAGCAACTCGGCAATCATTTCAATTTTATCGACGACAGCCTCATGCGGCTCCGCTATATAAAATCCTAATTCCACCTTATCATGGACAATGGAGTTCCTAAGACGGGCAAACATTTTCAAGTCATGGTAGTACTTTCGAATAATCGAGTGGCGCGGAAACCCTGACCGAAGCAGGTCGGTAAACTTATCGGATCGTTCCTCCACTATATTCCGTTGCAGCCAGGCATGTATTTGGTTGAAGGCCACTTCGAATCGTTCTGATAGTTTTTGATTTTGCAATGTTGTCATACGCGTTTTCTCCTATAACGGCAGCCTCACCTGCGCGGTGGTGCCGCAGTTTCCTTTGCTTTGGAAGGTGATCGTTCCGTTGTGCTGTTTGATGATTCTAAAGCAGATCATCAGGCCGAGGCCTGTCCCCTTTTCCTTGTTGCTGTAGAAAGGCTCACCAAGTCTTTTGATACGCTCCTCACTGATTCCGATTCCGTTATCGATGACCTGAATCAGCAGCTTGTCACACTCAACCCCTACCGTGATTTTAATGAGACCTTTTCGCTTGGTATCCAGCGCATCCATACTATTTTTGCAGAGATTCAACAGCACCTGTTTGATTTGATTGGCATCGCACATGATCGTTGGGATATCCTGCGCTATTTCCAGCAGAATTTCCACATCCTTTAGGTGCGCCTCCGATTTGATTAAGGTCTCCACCTCTTTTAACAAAACTGGAAAATTCACTTGCTTCAACTGAATTTCTTGAGGCCTTGCCAGAGAAAGAAACTCCTTAATAATGTCCTCCACCCTGTCGAACTCGCCAAGAACGACATCAAAGTATTCGTCCCTGATGATTCCCTGCTGGAAAAGCTGGATAAACCCTTTAATCGATGTCATCGGATTTCTGATTTCATGGGCAACCCCGGCCGCGAGCTCGCCCACCAAAGATAATTTTTCCGATTTCGATAGCAGCTCCTCTGTTCTTCTCTTCTCCGTAATATCATTACTGGCCACCATTATATGTTCCACTTTGCCATTTTCGCTGATCACCGGCGTACCGGTACATTCCAGCAGCCTCCAATCTCCATTCGCATGTAACAAGCGCAGCTCCACTTTACAAGGTGTTTTCGTCTCCAACACCTCGACGAACACCTTCTTCATAAGGGGCACATCTTCCGGATGAGTCAGGTGTTCATTGTTGTGTCCCATGAAAAACTCAGGTGTGTAGCCGAGGACGGTTTGATGGGACGGAGTGGCGTAGACGCAGGTTCCATCCTGATCAAATAAAGTAATCAAGTCGGTCATGTTCTCCGTAATCAACCGGTACTTATTTTCACTATCATGCAAGGCTTTTTCCACTTTTCTTCTTTCCGTAATATCCACACACGAAGCGATGACCTCGACCACTTCCCCGCCTCGTTTAATCGGGCTTAACGCAGCAAGGTAAGTAACCCCATTCAGCTCGCCTTCGTAGGAAACATGTTCTTCCCCGTCCCAAGCCCTTTGATAATAAACTTCCTTGTCTTCAGCATAATCCTCAGGTAAAAACTCTGCTAAACTCTTTCCTACCACAAGACTAGGGATAAGGCCAAGCCGATACAGCAACTCCCCGTCACACAGGGTATGAATGAAACGGCCATTAATTTTTTTATACTTAAAGGTCATCCCTTGCTGGAGGCGGATGGTTTCATTTAATTCTTTCCTCGCAATCCGGACGAATTCCTCCGCCCACTTGCGTTCGTTGACGTCCTGCGATAAGCCGAATTCCTTCACCATCTGCTGAATGTCAAACCAATTGTTTTCAACTTCTTCGGCCGGTACAGGTTTTGTAAAAAAGTAACCCTGCCCTTCATCACAAAGGTGCTGCTGCAGGAACAATAGCTGTTCCTTTGTCTCGATTCCTTCCGCCACCACACTTAAGTTTAAATTATGCGCCATTGAGATGATGGTTTTCACAATCGTCTCGTCATTAGGGTTTTTGTGCAGGCTCTGAACAAATGCCTGATCAATTTTTAATGTATCTACCGGGAATTTTTGCAGGTAATTTAACGAACTAAATCCCTTTCCAAAATCGTCGATACTAATCCGCACACCCAGTTTTTTTAGCTTTTGTAACGTATAAATAGTCCGTTCAATACTGGCCGTCATGCTTTCCGTGATCTCTAGCTCTAAAAATTGCGGCTCAAGCTGCGTCTCATACAAGACAATCGCAACGGTTTCATGCAAATTGGATTGCGTAAACTGACGGGCCGATAAATTGACAGAGACTGTGGTGGAAAAGCCTTTGCGCTGCCAGTCCTTGCACTGTTTACAGGCGGTATATAAGGCCCACTCCCCAATCGGCGTGATCAACCCTGTTTCTTCCGCAATCGGGATAAAGGTACCGGGCGCAATCATCCCGAATTCCGAATGGTTCCAGCGGATTAACGCCTCCACCCCGGTAATTTTTCCTGTTTTTAAATTCACCTTCGGCTGGTAATGCAGAAACAGCTCTTCTTTTTCCAGCGCCTTATGGAGGTCCATTTCCATCTTTAATGGATTCATGTTGGAGTTATGTTCTCTTTGGGAATAAAATTTATAATTATTTTTTCCGTCATTCTTGGCATGGTACATCGCGAAATCCGCTTTTTTGATGAGGATTTCGACGTTTTTTCCATCTTCCGGATACATGCTGATGCCGATGCTCGGAGAGGTAAAAATATCATAGTTTTCAATTTGGAAGGGCTCACTCAAAACATCCAGCATTCTTCTCGACACCATTGCTGCAACATCGCGATTGGCATCTTTTAAAATAATGATAAATTCATCTCCGCCCTGTCTGAACACAATGTCCTTATCATGCAGGGATGACTTCATCCGTTCCGCTACTTCCTTTAATAAATGATCTCCGGTCGTATGGCCAAGCGTGTCGTTGATCAACTTGAAGCGATCAAGGTCTAAAAAGAGAATCGCCACCTGCTGGCTTCGTTCTTGAGCAAGGACCAGTTCCTTCGAAAGGGTCGTATTTAACTTATTTCGGTTAGGCAGGCCGGTTAAATAATCATGGTACGCCATATGCTCATTGGTTTCTTCAATTTTCACCTGATTGGTAATGTCCTGTGCGATGCCAAAGACACCATTAATTTGTCCATCTCCCATTAGGGGGACCACGGTCACGTTGAGATGAATAATCGAACCATTACAATTCTTGATGGACGTTCGAAAATTTTGCGGGGTGCCATTTTTACATTGCTCAAAATGATAGAATGTTTCGGGCAGCTTTTCCGGAACAATGAACCTTTGAAAAGATTGCTGCTTCAGTAATTCATCGTTTCGATACCCCATAAGACTTTCACAAACAGAATTGATACTTGTAAACTTCCCATCTAAATCAATAGAGAAGACACAGTTTGCATTATGTTCAAAAAGCGATTTGTAACGCAGATTGTTTTCTTTTAATTCCTCCTGCAGTTTTTTATGCTTGGTGATGTCTTTGATAATACAGTACACACCGACCATTTTGTCATCAATCATAATTGGAATACTGGTTGTGCTAGTGAAAAGAATTTCTCCGCTTTTATGGACGATTCGTAATTCCATCCGCTCGGAGTGGCCACTTTCCGCAAGTTTATAAGCTTGATAGGTTTTAGGCAGATCAGCTTTATAGACCCAATCTCTAAAAGACTTACTCATCAACTCTGCTTCACTGTATCCAGTTAAAGCCTCACAGCTTTTATTGACACTCGTCACTTTCCCTTTTAAATCCAGGGAACATACTAAATCATGGTTGTAGTTAAATAGTGACTTATACCTTTTTTCGTTCATGATGAGCTGTTCCTGCAATTGTAAGGACTCTCTTTTTTGCTCGGTAATGTCATAGATAGACCCGCTAATAGCGATGACCTTTCCCTTGGAATCCATGATCGAATGGGCACGATTCTCGATCCATCTTACTTCGCCATCCGAACGAATAATGCGATATTCCATGGTCGTCGGGCTGCCCTCCAGATGCCGGGCGATCGCTTGGTCAAGAATCCCCCTGTCTTCCGGGTAAACAGAGTTGTGCCACAGATATGGGTTATTTATAAGTTCTTCCTGTGTATACCCATAGATGGCGGCATTCCCTTTCGAAACCCATAACGCATCCTTTGCCAAATCCCTATACCAAATCGTTAATTCCGGGCTATCCAATAGTTTCCCTAACGCTTCATTCATCCCTATATGCTCATCAAAAAGGGCAGCAATCGACATGACCTTCATATGTAAAACTCCGCTCCTTCAAGACATATCCCTTAGTAGATTCCATAAAATTACATTTTATACCAAATATTCAAAATACACTCTTCACCATTATACTATTTCTACCAATAAAGAGAAATGGAAGAAAGATAGGAAAAAGGTCTTAGTGAGGCAGGGGGACGGTTCTTATGCATCATTTAAGCGAGAACCGCCACTTCTTTCCTGCATATTTTCTCGCATATTTATGATAGTTTTCGGTGAAAATAAAAAAACTTCTATTGCTTTTAAACAATTTAGGTGGTGAGAGATTCGTGGTAGAGATTTTCGCGAGGGCGGTCGGTGCCTTTGTGGTGCTTTTATTGTTAACAAGGCTATTGGGACGAAAGCAGGTTTCACAGCTTACGTTTTTTAATTATATCACCGGCATTTCCATTGGAACGATTGCCGGATCGCTAACGGTTGACCCAACCTTGAAGGTTTCCTCTGGTTTTGTCAGCCTTTTAACATGGTGCGGACTGACGTTGCTAGTGGCGTTTTTCGATGTCAAATCAAGATCATTCCGCAAGGTTATTGAAGGGGAACCGGTCATCGTTATCAAGCACGGGAAAATACTCGAGCATGTTTTGAAAAAACAGCGCCTTGACATGGATGAACTGCAGGTCCTGTTAAGGAATAAAGATGTATTTTCGATCGAGGAGGTAGATTACGCGATATTGGAGACAAATGGGGAATTGTCTGTTTTGCTGAAGGAACAAAAGCAGCCATTGAAGCGCGGGGATATGGCAATGCCAACTCAAACATCAGCTAGGCCGCAGGCTGTGCAAATCCCGATGCCTATACAGGTGATAGCGGACGGGAAAATCATTGATGAGAACCTTCAGCCATTTAACCTAAATATGGCCTGGGGCCACGATCAATTAGCCCAAGCAGGAACAGACCTGTCAGAAGTCTTTTACGCAGAACTGCAACAGGATGGCACTTTATATATTGATAAAAATACCGACCATTTTATTCACTGAGGGTGAAGCAAAGGGACGGTTCTCGTGCATCAATGATGCACGAGAACCGTCCCCGCATTCCATCTATTAAAACCATATTCTTTTATTATAATCATAGTCTGATACATCGTAGCTCTCTTCTTCAATTGCTGGGGAATTTTCTTCACAAGGCTCCTCCGACGGGTTGTTGGCTAGTAGTTCCATTAATAGTTCCATTGCTGCATCCCCTTTCCTCTTTCTATCTCTATTATAATGGAAGCGATTACATTTTGTCCTCTGGTTTTTACTGGAAATGATAAATAGGGACGGCTCTTGTGCATCACCAAAATGATGCACAAGAACCGTCCCCATGCCTCAGAAATCCCCATTGCCTCGCAGGTCATATTTATAGGCATTGTAATGAAAGACTTGTACCTTAACGTTAACTTTACTTAAGGATTTCTTATCTAAATAGAATTTCTTTGATTTTTTTAGTTGTTGGTATTGTTTAGGGTGGGTCCGATACCATTTTTCTCCGGCTTCTAGGACATCAATCTGGTCGTCTACCCCTTTTTTATAAAGTGCTTCAAGGTTCTTTTTTATATCGTCTTCAATTAATTCATGTAATTTTTTCATGGGGATATCCTCTATTTTTTCCAGTAAATCAGCATGCGCAAAAAGCTCTATTGAAAACTTTGGTGAAGCTGCGCCCTTTTCGTATTTAATTTTCATTTTTGGCGAAGTCAGCCTGACAGCAGCTACCAACTTACCGTTATCCATCACTTTTCGATCTAATGCAACCCTATTTTCGAGCAGCCAATTAATATAAACTGCATCATCAAAAGGAAGAACTGTGATAAACTTTTTGTGCTGAAACACAGTATATCCATTAAAAAATAAAATGGGGAAGTTCTTTTCAGTCTTCCAGCTGTTTTTATCAATTTTGACTAATGGCAGTTTGGCTGCACCCATCGGTTCATAATAGTCTCTTAAAAAACGCATTAGCGTGATGGGCCTTATTTCATTCTCGGCCAGCTCACTGCCATCTTTTTTAAAAATCACCGTATACACCGCCGGATAGTCAAATAATGCTTTTGTATTAAAAACCTTTTGGATATTCTCTTCTGTCGTTACGACTCTCAGTGTGGGGCGAAGCGAACGATTTCTGCCTACTTCTTTAATTACTTCTTTCGCTTTGTGTTTGATTAAACGTTGGCTTAACACCAGCGTCTTAACGTGTCCAAAAAATAAAGGAGGTTCGGACTTTTTATATAATTTACTCACTGCCAAATTTAGTGTTTCACCAGTGGCTGATGCCACAAAAGTCGGAATCGGTTCTACAGGCCGGCCACCCTCTGTCTTTGCTACATTAGCAAAATTCAAGCCTTGAATATACGCAGTATACTCCTTCTTTTTTACATCATAATCCATACCTATCGCCACAATATAAGTTATATCTTGAATATTTTTTATTCCCGTACAGCCGGTAAAAATTAGACAACAGGAGAGAACCAAAACAAGTTTCATTATTCTCATGTTTGATTTCCATCCCTTGTTGGATCATCCGGGCTCGTTGATGCGGTTCTTGATTTGTATAAGCCATTAGGCATTCTTAAAAATGACTTCATCAATTCTTTAAGGCTTATTGGTGCCACCGATGAGAGGTATGGAACCCCAAAGGAAGACAGCGTTGAAAAGTAAAAAACCGTTAAAATAAAGCCGCTCACCACTCCAAATAATCCGAAAAAAGTACTAAGTAAAATAACAGAAAACCTGATAACCGTGATTCCTGTACTTAACGTTTGATTCACTAACGTAAAAGACGAAATATAGGTGATTGCAGTAATGACCAGCATAGTGGGAGATGTCAAGCCTGCCCTTATCGCTGCATCCCCTACAATTAAGCCTCCTAATACCGCTACGGTTTGCCCAATCGCCCGAGGCAAGCGTACCCCTGCTTCATTAAATAGCTCAAATAAAAAGAGAATGATCACCATTTCAATGGGCGAAGACAAAGGAAGACCGAAACGGGAGACTGCTACGGTCGCTACCAGTGTATATGGAATCTGTTCAATGTTAAAGGATGATAAGGCGATCCACAAACCGGGTAAAAAGCCAGATATCATTAACCCTATCAGTCTGATGATCCTTTCGATTGAAACATACGCATAACTGATGTAATTGTCCTCAGGAGATTTGGTCTGTACCAGTAAACTAGTGGGGGCGACAGATACAGTAGGATTCCCGTCCACCAGCAGAGCAAATCGACCTTGATTCAATGACTGAACAATAAAGTCCGGTCTCCCTGTATAATCCATAGTAGGAAAGACAGAATACGGCCGATCCCGAACAAATGACTCAAGTTCATGAATACTCAATAAAATATCAGTTTCGATTTTATCCAGCCTTTTGTGAACCTCATCAAGCACTCTCTGATCAATGACATCTTCTAAATACATGAGAGCCACTTTTGTTTTGCTTCTTTTTCCAATGGTGTATTTTTCTAGACATAATGATGAGCTATTCAACCTTCTTCTGACAAGGGATATATTTGTCTTTATATCCTCAACAAATCCGTCCTTCGGGCCTCTTATCGAAGTCTCAAGCGCTGATTCTTCAGGGATTCGTTTTGGAAAATCGCATGCTAGAATACTTAAAAGGACATCATCGATTTTGAATAGGACTTCTCCTTCAAAAAGCAAATCGGATAAATCTTCAATCGATTTCAAGGTCACATCTTCTGCTTGAAAAAAGGATTTAAGTTTATTTATAACAGGGCGGTCTGTCTGAAGTCCTAGTTTAGGCAATATATATTGATCTAAATAATTAATCTCGATTAAGCTTTCAAAATAGATTATTTCAAAACTTTCCGTATCCGTATGTCGTACATTGCATATTAAATCCCGGCTTTTTCTAAATTGATTTTTTAGCTCCTCAACCTTTTCGTTTGTTTTTGCATTATGAGGTGGTTTCGACCTTGCTGTTCTTGCCATGATGATCACCCTTTTTATTAAAAACTAATACAAGCACAACAGAAAACAGGATTTGTACGAGAAAAAATACCATGCATGCCGGCAAAAAGTAATCATAAACAGCACTATAGAAATAAAAAGTCTCGACTTTTATCATCATAAGACCGAATAAAAGGAGATACATAACGACAACAAGCTTTGGGTTCAGCCTGTAGGGTTGCTTCTTCGAAGTAAAAAATGCACATAGCAGATACATGAATAAGCCTACCCGGATTAATGCTCCACTCAGCCATTGGTATAAAGCGAAAAAGTCCAAATTAGAGATATATTCGCCGATACTTAAAATACGCCATTGCTCATAGGCAGGATAGCGAAAATTGACTGCGTCTGTTGGGCCAAATTCCATGATGGCTGCGGACAAGGGTCCCAATATTAAGCCCGTTAAAATTAATAATAAAACGAACATTTGTCTAAATTTAATGGGTTCCTGGGAATATGGCTGTAATAAAATTACCACGTATATCTCGAGGAGACCGGCCAGTCCATAAATGGCCCCTTTCATAAGAGGGGCATAACCCTCGGCGAGAACTGGAAACAACAAACTAGGATCCTTATGGTGAATGTTTGTAAATGCAATAAAGAACCCTAGCAGCATCACAATTGGTAATAGGAATCCGCTCGCTATCGCCATTGCTTTTATCCCGCTAAGCGTGACAAGGAAGCATACGGAAATTAAAATAATATTAATCATAAAAATGGGCGCATCGGCAAGAAAATAGGCACTTAACCAAATCATTAAATCCCTTAAGGTGAGATAGCAGCTTGTCAACAAAAAGAGCATCATCGGAATAAACAGGATGGTCGAAAACACCCTACCTAAACGCTGTTTCATCAATGAAAAGAGCCCCTCTTTCGGACTTTTTTTGACAATAAAGTAAATCAGCCATGAAAAGAAGATGGCAATGGGGTAAACCAAAAGAACACTTAACCAACTATCCCGACCAGCAGCAGTGAGCAAATTCGGGATAAGAATCACATGGTTAAGCAATCCAGTCGAAAGAATAAGCAACATAAACAACTGTCTTGGAATCAAGATTTTCACTAAGCTCTGCATACAAAACTCCATTTTGAGGATAAGTTGGCTTTATTATCCCCGCGGCAGGAAATTATATGTAAGTGAGGCATGGGGAAGGTTCTTATGCCTCATTGTGGCAAATAGACAAAGTCACGAATCGATCTAAAAATCACACCTCTCGACAAATTCACTTACTATTCCCCAAGAAATAATCACTACATATATAGTAAATTAGCAATAAATTACCCCGATTTCTGCAAAAAAAAAGAGCGATGCACGGGGACGGTTCTTTTGCCTCAAAATGCATAATAGAAGCACGAGAACCGTCCCTGTGTTTCATACTCAGAGCTTCCATTCCGGAAAGTCCGTCTCTTTTTGTTTTTCATACTCTCTTATTCTTGAGTATGAGTTTCCCAGCCTTCTTACAATGTATCCTTGTGGGCTCGCTGTTACTTCCTTACCCTTCAGCTCTTCATATTTAATCTTTGCAAACATGTTTGCCACATTAGCTAAACTTTCAATCGTGTCCATTAATTCAGGGTGATCACTGTTATACCTCTTGGCGATGGAGTAAATATAATCAAGTCTATTTTGAATAAGCTGAAGCGTTTCGATATCAAACTGTTCCCGTTCTTTTTTCATCACATTCCACTCCTTATCCATAACCATATGTTTAAAAAGTGATAATGGAACAAATGAAAAAATAAATAAAATTGGAATAGTTTCATTTGATGAAAATACTATTTTGCTTCTTATGCAAAAGAGGGATGAAACAGAAAGGGATTACCGTCGAATTCCAAGGGACTAAAAGAAAACAGACCTTGCAAACAGCTCATAAGCCTTCTTTTTTATAAAATCAAATCAAAAACAAACACGCCAATCATGATTAACTGAATAACTCCTTTTGCAACCGTTCCACTTAAAAAGGCGATTAAGGTAGCAAAGGCCACTTTCGTGGATTCCGCAAATGATTTCTTTTGCAGCATTTCAACGATTAATACCAATACAAACGGGACAATTATGACGCCAAATGGCGGAATCACAAAGCTTCCTACAATCAATCCAATCGTTGCCGCCCGCATCCCCCATTTAGAACCGCCGGCCTTGTCAACAAAGTGAAGATTCGCCAAATAATCCGCCAAAAATAAAACAATTGTCAATAATGCAAGCATGGTCCACGAAATCCAAGATAGTTCATTCGAATTTATCCCAAAATGGTAGAGCATAACGCCAACCCAAATAACCAAAACCGATGGGATGATTGGATATACCAGCCCTACAAAGCTGAAGACAAAACAGGCAATGATCAAAATCCATAATACGATGTCAAGAATAGAAATCACCTCTACTTTTCATTACTTATTTGGCTCATCCATCTTTAGCATTCAGCATTTGAGACTAATTTCGCCAAACTCTTAGGTGCGGCTCTTAAATAGCCTTCAAAAATATATCCGCGGATTTCTTCCCAGTTTAGGTCTTGTTTGGCCTGAAAGGAGGTCCAGCCATGTTGTCCAATATAGGGGGTTTTATAATAGCCCGGCTGCTGCAGGAGAAACTCTTGCGTAGTCGGCAATGTCTTGATCGAAATCGAAACAACACCCTCATTTTCCCCCATCATGACAAAAGGTTTATCTTTGACCCGAAACGACGTATGACCGAAACCATCCACTTGCTCTACAACTTCAGGCAGCGCCTTGCATATTTCCCTAATCTGATTCTCCGCATCCAATCCTAGCTTGGATGTAATTTGTCTATTATGAGCCATGAAGAAACTCCTCCTCTACAGTATACAATCATCATTTCTATTTACTGACAAAATAATCCTTTAAAAATGAGATGTATTTAAGACTTAAAGATACACCCGTTTAATTCAGCACATTCCTTTTAAGCTGCTGAACTGAATTTACATAATAAAAAACAGCTTCCGATTAAGAAAGCTGTTTTAAAAATTGAGGCAGGAGAACCGTCCCTCTGAATCATCAAATGATGCACAAGAACCGTCCCCATGCATCAATGCATTGGCAAGAAATATCCGTCTGCATCGAATTTCATTTCTTGGAGGTCTTCTAGAACTTCGATGTTTTCTTTATCTTTTAATTCGTTGAAGATGACTTCTGATACGTATAGTTCACCGATGTGGAGGGTGTTTGGAATCCTTACGATTCTTGCTTGTTCCGGTGCCACTCCCCAGGTAGCGCGCAGTGCTGCCTTCAATGCTTCTTGGTCATTGTCAAGGACAATTGGAATACTTGCACGAGCCAAGAAGGTGCTGGTGACGACATTTTCATTCATGGTTTTGATATCAATTTTTTCAAATAAACGCTTGGTAGTTAAATCCGCTAAGCCGATTCCTAAAGCATTGCCGTGGCTGACCTCGCTTAAATTGGAGGCTATGACATATTTGATGCTTGGCTTCTTCGGCTCTTCTACGCCCAACACCCGGATCCGGCCGATAATGTTCGTATCAAAGCCTGTCCCGCTATAGTTTTTGCCGATTTCATCCACTAGCAAAATATCCATTTCGTCGACTGGCAGGCTTGGCATCAAGGTAAAGGCTTTTTTCAATAATTCTCTTTCACGTTCTTCGATCTGGTCCGGTTCAATAGCTTCAATGATCGCCGTTTCTTCATGGGCATTTTCCACAATGCCAATTCCAAATAGAGTGTTGGACTTGGCAATCGCCACTTTCCCTACTTCAGGCATCATTTCGCTGATCCCTTTAATGCCATAAGTATGTAATGCTAGCGCTTGTTTATGCTTACCCATTCCGATGGACGCCATTTTTAAGACGCCGCTTTCAATTTTATTTTTAAAATCTGTATGCGGCTTGATGCGGCCCATTACGATGATGCCATCTGCATTGTAAGCTATTTTGTCAACATAAACAGGAATTCCCTCTGACGTTACGCCAACTTCCACGACATCCATGGAGGAACGGATTTCGCAGCCAGTGTATTCTTCGGTTACACCTAAGCTTTCTACCATCTCTTTTTGCCCTTCAGCTGTAGCGCCGCCGTGGCTTCCCATTGCCGGAAAAACAAACGGAGTTGCGCCTCTCTTCCTAATTTCATCTGCCACACTTTTCACGATTAAAGGGATATTGTTAATCCCCCGGCTGCCTACGGTAATAGCAATCTCCATGCCCGGCTTGATTTTTTCATCGGCATTGACTTGCTGAAATTGCTCCGCAATCGTTCCAGGGATATCCTGTAAACTTTCGACTTGAAATTTTTGTCTTATTTTCGCCATTTTAGGAAAAGACATAGTACTACTCCCCTTTCAAAAATAAACACCTTATTCATAAAAGAATTTCACACATACAAAGGCAGCAAGAGATCGGATAATGACCTCTTGCTTCTATTTCATCATATTTATATTGCCAAGTTCTCAGGAGCCAATTCAATCGCCATGCGAATCGCTTCTTTTAATGATTGTTCATCCGCAATATTTTTTCCAGCGATATCAAAAGCAGTTCCGTGGTCAACGCTAGTACGGATTGTTGGCAGACCAACCGTAATATTCACGCCGGCTTCAAGACCCAATACTTTAATTGGTCCATGGCCTTGGTCATGATATTGTGCGACAACAATATCAAAATCACCGCGTCTTGCTCTAAAGAATAATGTATCAGCAGGAAGCGGACCTTGTACATTAATGCCTTCTGCTTGAGCTTTTTCTACCGCAGGAATAATTTTTTCTTCTTCTTCGCCATGTCCAAAAAGGCCATTTTCGCCAGCATGAGGATTGATTCCGCAAACAGCAATGCGTGGAGACTTGATTCCTGCTTTTTGTAACGTATCATGCGCTAGTTTGATAACCGTATATTGACGCTCAACATTAATAGTATTAATGGCGTCAAGAAGGCCAATATGAGTAGTCACATGGATCACTCGTAAGTTTGGTGCAGAAAGCATCATCGCGAAATCCTTTGTATTGGTCAATTCCGCCAAAATTTCAGTGTGGCCAGGATACATATGGCCGGCTTTGTGAAGCGCTTCTTTATTTAAAGGAGCGGTACAAATGCCGTGAATTCTTTGTTCGTTCGCAAAAGAAATCGATTTTTCCAAGTAACGGAATGCCGCATTTCCTGCCTCTGGAGAAACCTGGCCCCAAGGTAGGTCTTCGGAAACTAAATCTAAATCGATAATATCAATGGTTCCGTATTCGTATTTGGCCTCTTCTGGGCTAGCAATGCTGTTTAATTGAAGATCAACATTGGTAACACCTAATGCTCTTTTTAAAATTTTCAAATCACCGACTACAAACGGACGGCAATTTTCGTAGACGTTTTTGTCATTTAAAGACTTAACAATAATTTCAGGTCCTACACCTGAGGGATCTCCCATTGTAATTGCAATAACTGGTTTATTTGCTGCCATCTTTGTTTCCTCCCGTTATCCTTTTTTAAAAATACCTTCAATAAAAGCGTTGCAATTAGCCACACACATAAGACGGATCAGTATGACGCCAATCGCGGTTTTTAACATGAGCATTTACATCCGTTATGGTTTGTAAAGCATTGGCGAGGGCTTGGTCCGTTCCAAAGGCGCCCGCTTTTGTCACAACCGGCATACCGTCAAAGGTCCCGCCGAACAATTTTCCGTACGGAATCCCGGCTTCCACTTCACCAATGACGCGAATCCCTTCACCGTTCAATACCTTACAAGTGGCTCCTGCAATATCCCCGCCAGTTAAAACTGCCCCGCAAACGGGCTTGCTATCAATTAATTGGCCGGCGATCACACCCATTGATTCGGCAATCGTATAACCGACATCAAAATTCGATAGCCCAAGCTTCTGTTGAAGGTCCTTCACGCGGTTGATGGTCTCGCGCTCGCGATTGGTCGTGACCACTAAATCGCCTTTTTCTAACAATGCCTGACCAACCTTCACAATCCGTTCAATTTCATGCTTTCTCCTATCTTCATAAAAGAATTCTTCCGGAGAAATGACAATTTCTTCGACATGATATTTGTCTTTCAGAACTTGAATTTGCCGATCAATGACAGGATTTACACTGCCCGCTACGACCAACACCGGAAGCCGGTCATCCGACTGTTGATGACGCAAAACCTCTTCACGCTGGCCCGTGTTGAAAAGATGATAAGCAATTCCGGCTGAACCTACCCAAAGGAAATTCTCTTCTAAAATTTCCGCCGCTTCGACAATCATGTTTAATTCTTCATCAGTCGTTGCATCCACTACGATAATTTTTGAGCTATCACCCGAGGATAGATCTTTTATTTTTTCTGATAGATGGCTTTTACCTTTTTGCACATCCGAAATGGAAATGAAGGTGACTTCCCGCTTACTTTGCTCCTGCAGCAATTTAGGCAGGTAGCTTTCTGTTACTGGGCAGACAGGATCCTGAGCAATAGGCGTTTCCTCTAAAAGAACACCATTTACATAATGATACCCATTCGTGGTCACTCGATTGCTTTTCGGAAAAGCCGGAACCACAAACGAGGTTTTTAACTTATATGCATCCATTACGGCATCAATCTCTGGGCCAATATTTCCCCGCATGGTAGAATCAATCTTCTTGAAAACTTTTGAAACAGACAATTTATTTAATTGTGCCGCTAGATTAAAAACAGCTTTATAAGCCTTTTCAGACGTTAAGGCACGGCTATCTGAATTTAAGACAATCACATCTGCACTTAAATGCGCTGGTTGTAATTGCGTCTCGGCAAATAGCACTGTTGTGTTTAACCCTTGTTTGGCAAATTGGACACCCGTATCATTGGCACCCGTTAAATCATCTGCGATAACCGCTAGTTTCACCTGCATCCCGACCCCCTTTATGCTAGTTCTAGTTTGTCTTGTATCGAGTTTTATTATTTTTCATCCGATTGAAGTTGCCTATTCACATTGGCATGATACGTTCTGCAACAAACCAATAGTTTTATAATAATGTCTTTAGATTCTGTTTTATTATTCATCTAAAAACGCTTTCAGCACTATTAATATTAAAACAAAATGTTGCATTTGGCAATATATCTAGAAAAAATGTCACAAAAAATTTTATTATGTTGCTTTTTGCATCATAAAATTTACATGAAAAAACGCAAGCTTTTATTTTAGCTTGCGCCACAGTGTGGAACGGTTAATACCTAGGCGTTTGGCCGCTTTTGATTGGTTTAAGCCTTCTTCTTCAAGGACTTTGGTGATAACTTGTTTTTCGATTTCTTCTAACGTACCGTTTAAATCGATAGGGGTTAACGCATCATCCTTTTTCTCAGGCTGCTCTAATCGTGCTAAAACGGCTGCCACAGCTTCCTTCTCGATATAATAAGAACTTGTTTGTTTAAACAATTGCTCGATTACTTGTTTGAGCTGTTCCACATTGCCTGGCCAATCATAATCGGCAAGCTCCGCCAAAGCGTCCGGCCGAGTCCCGACGACCCCATTGCCGTATTTTGGATGCAGCTCTGAAATAAAGACATGAACTAAATCCTCAATATCTTCCCTGCGTTCACGGAGTGGCGGTAAATAAATTTTTTGCTGCCCTAAGGTTTGGTACAGTTCCCGATCAAAAGTGCCGCTTTTGACCTTTTCTTCTAAATTACTCTCGGAAGACACCAGCCACTTTATCTTTGCAGATTTGTCATTCTTGATGATGTCAAATAACTCCTTTTGAATATCAGCGCTTAAATGATCAATGTTTTTTAAATAAATGACACCATTTGCATATTTTTGAAAAAAGTCTTCGACTATGAAATCCTTCAGCCGCCCTGTCCTTAATAATTCACCATGCAACACGATAAAGGGGTCATACAGGTTATTCCTTTTCGCATAAATCGCGTGGGCCGCTAATTCTTTTCCATTTCCCTTTTCTCCATAAATCCACACAGCTTTATCGTTTACACTGTATTGTTCAATCTGTTTTAACACCTTCTGAATCGGTTCACTTTTTCCAGAAACAGAGACATACGAAGCGGAAGTACGGAATTCGATGGCATTTTTCGCTTCTCTCTCCCCATCCTGAACAGCGGATTGGTTTGAAAGATTTTTTTCGAAAAATAGTGCAATCGCACCGTCTTGAGGACAAGCAGTGATGTTCCAGAATGACTGATTAATGTGAATAGTTCTTGTTTGCTTTTCCTTCGTTAAAGCCGTTTCTTGAATCAGCTTTTTTATATCGTTGGAATTTTCAACAATCATCCAATGAAATTCTTGATTGAAACGTTCATTCCGATAAACAAGTTTCTCTTCTATATTAAAAACACCGATTGGTTGTTCGTTACAATCGAGAATGGACTGAAATAGCGAAACATCCTGCTGCAGCTGCGAAAAGATACGATAGGATCTTTTCGCTTCCTCCAACGCATCCATAATTGCCTCCTTGCCAGAAGTGATTAGCACTCCCGTCAGCCCCAATTGCTTGGCAGTTTGGACCGTGACCACGTCACCAATGATTACTTCATAGCCATGTTTCTTTAAATTTGTTAATATTTCTTTAACCTCAGTATCTTTTGAAATTGTTAATGTTTTAATATCCAAATCAAGAATCTTACAGATTGTTGCAGCACCTTGAGTAATATTCGAAAATCCAACAATCGCCGATTTACGAGAAAATCCTTTTACAAGGGTGATGATGCGTAATACATCATAGCCGGTCACCTGAATGTCAATCACGGGTATCGAGACGGCCTCCTGAATCAAGGATGCTGTACCGCCGCGGCTGATAATGACGTGATAACCGTTATTTTCGGCTTCTTTTGCAACAGCCACACCTTCATACAGGTTCCCTATTTCGATATCGAGTTGAAAATCTTTTACTTCCTGCTGAATTTCTTTCATCATTTCGTATAGCCCCTCATACGGGACAATAACCAACGCTTTAATCATGTAACCCTCACCTACTAAATATCCTTTATTTTTTTGTTTCCATTAGGATTCAATTTTAGTAAAGCTTGGTGTTAGCACTTTATTCATGCTGCCGCTCATATAGCCTTGAAGATCAAGGGTGACATATTTATAGCCGAAGCGCTGCAGGTTTTCTTGAATCTCTTGATGGTTTGCTAACACTAACTGCATATCTTGAGGCTCTACCTCAATCCTGGCAATCTCTTCATGAGTCCGGACGCGCACCTGCCGAATCCCTAGTAATTTTAGATATGCCTCAGACTTTTCTACCTTTGTTAATTTTTCTTGCGTAATCCTTTCACCGTAAGCAATGCGGGAGGATAAACAGGCCAGCGATGGTTTTTCCCAGGTAGGCAGGTTTAATTGCTTGGATAGCTCGCGGATTTCTTCTTTAAAAAGGTTCGCCTCCTGAAGCGGCCCGCGGACGCCATGCTCTCTCGCCGCACGGACGCCGGGACGATGTTCGCTCATGTCGTCTGCAATCAAGCCATAGACCACGTTTTGGAATCCTTTCTCGCGCATGATGGGAACGATTTCTTCAAACAATCCGTTTTTGCAAAAATAGCAGCGGTTCCGGTCATTTTCCGCGTATCCCGGAATATTCAGTTCGGAGGTTTCAATCACTTGGTGTGTGGCCCCGATCAGCTTGGCAAGTTTCTTCGCTTCTTCTAATTCACTGGATGGGTATGTTTCAGAATCAGCCGTTACAGCCAATACGTTTTCCACTCCTAAAACATCAACCGCCACTTTTAATAATAACGTACTATCGACACCTCCAGAAAAAGCAACGACCACATTTCCCATCTCTTTTAAGATATCTTTCAAACGCTCGTATTTCTCGTTCATACAGATTTCCACCTATCTATATTTTTCATATATATTTTATTGATGCAAAACAAACCATTTTAAAAAACCTTTTCTTCTTTGCATTTTGCAACACATTTCAATTATAAGCGAATTTCTTTTAAAGTAAAAGAAATTACTAAAGCGATTTCATGAATTTATTTTTATAAAGAAAACTCGCCGATTGGCGAGTCCGATAGGACGAAGACAGAGGCGTAGTTGAATTTATGCGTTAAGAAATTATAAATTTTGAAAAAAATTTATAGTTTCCTATTAGCCAAAAAAAAGAACCATTTTATAGAATCTCTATAAAATGGCCCCCTTTTTGTTTTTTATAAGAACATATCTAATATTAAAGTAAATACTAATCCGCAAACACCAACGATAGTTGAAAGAATCGTATAGGTACCGAATGCTTCTTTCAAGGTCATGCCTAAAGATTCTTTAACCATCCAGAATCCCGCGTCGTTAACGTGTGATGCGATGGCACTACCTGCACCAGTTGCAAGTGCAACTAACTCCAAGTTAACATTCGGCATAGTTGCAAGTAACGGAAGAACCAAGCCAGGAGTTGTTAAGGTTGCAACAGTTCCTGATCCGAGACAGACACGAAGTAATGCTGCGACAATCCAAGCAAACAGAACCGGTGACATATGAGAACCTTCAAATAATTTAGCAACATAATCACCAACGCCGCCATCAACAATAACCTGCTTTAAGGCACCGCCGCCGCCGATAATTAATAGCAGCATACCTAATGCATTAACAGCTGAACCACAGGAATCCATCAACGTCTTCATTGGAATTTTTCTGCGTAATCCCATTGTGTAGATGGCGAATAAAACAGAAAGAATCATAGCCGTGTCAGAGTTCGTAATAAAGCGAATAACTGTGATGAACGCATTCTCTTTAAATCCTACCATATCGACAATGGCACCAATAGCCATTAAGATAACTGGAAATAATGCTGTAAATACGCTGATTCCAAATCCAGGTGTTTCTTCTAATTTAAATGATTTTGCAACACCAAAGGACGCACTGCCCTCTCTTGTGAATGCTGTTGGTACAATTTTTTGAGCAAGCTTAGGATACCAGATGCCTGCAATGATAACTGTTGGGATTGCAACAATGATTCCGTACAGTAACATTAAGCCAACATTTGCATGATATTCTGCTGCAACTGCGATTGGGCCTGGATGCGGCGGCAAGAAAGCATGCGCAGCGAGTGCAGCGGTTACCATTGGAAGACCTAATTTTACAATAGAAACTTTTAATTCTTTTGCGATAGAGTAGATAATTGGAATTAATAATACAATCGTAACTTCAAGGAATAATGCGATACCACAAATGAATGAAGCAATTAAAACTGCCCATTGGATTCTTTTTTCCCCGAATCTATTAATTAAGGTTGTAGCAATTCGATTAGCACCGCCTGAATCAGCGATTAATCGGCCAAGCATGGCACCAAGTCCAAAAATGATCCCGATATGGCCAAGTGTTCCGCCTAAACCCGTTTCAATTGATTTAACAACATCCTTCACTGGAATTCCCAATAGTAGGGCAACGATTAAGGAAACAATAATTAAGGATACAAATGTGTTCAATTTGAATCGCATAATTAAAAGAAGTAATAATAGTACCCCGATAGCAATTATGACTAAAGGCATAATGTCATCCCCCATGTAGTATTTTTTTGTATTTGTTAAATGCTGCAACCTATCGTTTTGCACATGATCCTTTAGATCTTTCATGCCTTCAAAGTTTCTGTACTTTCACCGAATTCTCTTATTACACATGCAAGTGCTTACAAATAAGAAGAAAAAATAAAGACTTGTTAGAATCGTTCTGTGAAAGTCTTTTTAAACTTTGGGACATTTTACCCAAATCATGGTAAATAGATAATATTTGCAACACATTTGCCCACTTTATGATTTCGATAATACCAAAAAATAAAAATCGTTGGTATTTGCATCACGTTGTGAACGTTATCATTTTATACTGTTTCGAATAATCTTGTCAATAGAATAAAATAGATTGATTTTGTTTATTTTTTCAACACTCACTACACAAGAATGGAAAAATACCACCTTTCACTTGCAACACTTTAATAAACCACGCATTCTCGGCCCTCGACAACAAGGTTTACATTCTATTTTTCCCATTCTGTTTTGATTATTCTCTCTTAAAAGAAAAATAGTTTTTCAAAAAAAAAAAAAAAAACGGATTAAGGGCTGACACCTTTATCCGTTTTTTGAATATTTTTTTTTAATCCTATCGCTTACTCTCCAATAATGACCCGAAGGACATTTGGACGGTCTTTGAAGGTTTTTGTACCGGCCCCATAGCCAATAGCTTTTACTTCAAATGATGGAATGGTGCAAAATTCTTCTGACAGTACGGCTGCAATCGCTGCACCTGTTGGGGTTGTGAGTTCGAATCTGACATCGCTTTGTTCGATTGGCACACCTTTTAAAATTTCTAATGTGGCTGGTGCAGGGACTGGATAAATACCATGGTCGATATGTATTCTTCCTGTACCGACAGGAATAGGTGAGGACTTTACTTTCTGTATATCTAGTTGATGAAGTAAAATTGCTGCACCAACAATATCAATGATGGAGTCGACGGCACCTACTTCATGAAAATGAACCTTTTCTAATGGCACACCATGAATATGCCCTTCTGCTTCACCAATTTTCCGAAAGATTTTTAACGAAGTTGCTTTTACTTCAGCTGCCAAATCAGATGATTCAATCATTTTTACAATATCACTGTATGAGCGGTGATGATGTCCATGGTCATGATGATGATCATGCTCGTGATGGTGGTCATGTTCATGATGATGGTCGTGGTGCTCATGATGATGGTCGTGCTCATGATGATCGTCATGCTCATGATGGTGATCATGCTCGTGATGATGGTCGGGCTCATGATGATGATCGTGTTCATGATGATGGTCATGCTCATGATGGTGATCATGTTCATGATGATGGTCGGGCTCATGATGATGATCATGTTCATGATGATGGTGATCATGCTCATGATGGTTATGCCCAGCTTGTGTTAACAACACATCAAACTTCGTACTAGTAATTCCGTTCTTCACGATTTTCTTCCAGTTTATATGATATTCATCTTCAAAATGAAGTTTTTTTAATTCTTTTTCTAAAATAGCTGGATCTGCACCTGCATCCAGGAGGGCGCCGATAAACATATCCCCGCTGACCCCTGAAAAACAGTCAATATAAAGTGTTCTCATCCCTTGTTTGCTCCTTTTTTCGCGATGTTATCAATCAGGACAGCGTTGTATGCTCCACCAAATCCATTGTCGATATTGACCACACTGATACCTGAGGCGCAAGAATTCAACATCGTCAGCAGTGCAGACAAACCATTGAAATTTGCACCATATCCAATGCTCGTTGGAACGGCAATGACCGGATGGGAGACAAGCCCGCCAACCACACTCGGCAGCGCCCCTTCCATGCCTGCAACAACGACGGAGACTGTCGCCTGTTGGATTTGTTCAATATTATCAAATAAGCGATGGATTCCTGCAACACCTACATCATAAAAGCGGCGGACGTTACTTCCCAGTGCTTCGGCCGTAACCGCGGCCTCTTCTGCCACTCTCAGATCGGACGTGCCTGCGCAAACAATAGCAATGTAGCCTTGATAATCATCCTCTTTAGTGGTGTTCTTTTTCCAAAAGAGAATTTGCGCTGTTTCATTATAAATAAATTCAGGATGTTCCCGAAGGATATAATCAGCCTTATCTTTTGAAATTCGTGTCACTAATACATCGTTATCTTTTGATCGGATTGCTTGGATAATGGAAAGGATCTGCTCTTGCGTCTTCCCTTCCCCATAAATCACTTCCGGGAACCCTTGACGATCCTTCCGGTGATGGTCGACCTTTGCAAACCCTAAATTCTCATAGGTGGCTAACTTTTCTTTCGCCTCAGCAACCGTTAATTTGCCACTTTGGACTTGCGACAATATCTCTTCTAACATAGTTTTCACACACCTTAAACAAACTTGTTCGAACCAAACCATATCATCTATTATTTTCCTCGGCTGGTCCAAACATACTTTGAAAGCCGCTACTTGCCGGCCCACCCAATTATAGAATATTCTTCTTTAAAAAGCACATGTGAGGCATAGGGACGGTTCTTGTGCCTCAATAAAAGGTTCGAGTGAGCCCTTTATAGGTATAAAGACCGAGGGAATTTAGAGGGATATTACTTTTGTCTTTCATTTCATAAAATACATATATGGGGGTTAGCAATATGTTCAAAAGACTAATTATCTTGGTTATTCTTTTATCAGTTTTATTGGCAATGGTTTTGCTGAAAAATAATACACCTTCTCCTGTGAACAATACGACAACGGAAAGCAGCGATTCCTCGGGGTTCACTACAATAGAATACGAAATTACCGATATTAAAGGTGAGCAATACTACGGTAAGGGTACCGACGGGACGAAAATCGAATTTTCTGCGGATAAAATCATCGAGGGTGAAAGGGTTCAAGTTCACGATACGGTCATTTGCTATTTTGATAAGCATAATTTCGGAAAAGGGTTAGTAAAAGTCGAAAAGAAATAAACAGCTGTAAACCCTAATGTAACAAAAAATGCACATGAGATTTGGGATGCAAACCGCATGTGCATTTTTTATTGGCACCATCAATAAAGACAACCTATTAGAAAGAGATTTCGTCCGTTTCCTTTGATAGATAGTCGGGCTTTTTTTTACTGTTTTTGCTGATGAAACGCAAGAACCGTCCCCGTGTTTCGTTTTTCACCCTTGGCAATGATGCGCAAGAACCGTCCCCGTGCACCACTTAGTAGATGGTACATGGTTGGGACGATGACGAGTGTGAGTAGGGTGGATGTTAGTAAGCCTGATATGACGACGATGGCGAGTGATTTGGAGATAAGTCCACCTTCGTTGGATAGGGCTAATGGCAATAGGGCGCCGATTGTCGCGAGTGCCGTCATCAGGATGGGACGTAGGCGTGTTTTTCCGGCCTCAAGCAGCGCGGCTTTTAACTCCATGCCCTTCTGTTCATTTTGCTTCACCCGGTCCATCAACACAATTGCATTGGTGACCACGATTCCGATTAACATTAAAAATCCAACTAAAGCCGGCATTCCTAGTGCCTGGTTCGTCAAATACAATCCCAGCAATCCACCGGAGAATAAAAATGGCAGCGACGAGAGAATCGCAACGGGCATTAACGTGTTGCCAAATGCAACAAGCATCACGATAAACACCAGTACAACAGCGACTGCCATGGCAATCATCATATTCGTAAAGCCTTCATTCATCGCCTGCGCCTGACCTTCTGAATGATAGGTGATCCCTGCCGGTAAATCCAACTCGGCCATCCGTTTATCGACCTCAGCCTGCACACCCGACGCATTATCAGTCGTGATACGGCCCGTCACCTGCACATATTGCTGCTGATTCAACCGGTATAACGCCGACGGACTTGGTGCCTTTTTCAATGTTGCCACTTCGGAAAGGGTGACCTGCTGTCCCATTGGATTCTCCATGCTTTGGCTCATAATCTTATCAATGGAGTCTAACGAATCCCCTGCTAATGACAAGTGAATGCTTGTGGTTTTCCCCTCCACCTGCATGTTAGCGACCGTGTCTCCGGAAATCAACTCTCTCACGTAGCCCGCCACCATAATTGGGTTTAACCCTTTTTCAGCAGCTTTTTTATCATCAATTTCCAGCTGCAGCTGTTCCTTCACTCCAGAAAGGTTGGATTCGACATTTTCCAGCCCATCGATACCTTTCAGTTTTTCTGTGATCATTTTTCCAGCCTTCTCTAAATCCTTGGCATTCCCGCCCTCGACCATTAACGCCAAACCGCTTGTTCCAACAAGGCCAACGGGACTAAGCGCTACTAGCATTTGAGGGTCCAGTTTTTCAACTTCATCCCTGACATTTTTCTCAAAATCAGTTGTTTGATTTTTTGTAGTGTTATCCTTCAGATCAATTGATAAGCGAATGTATTCACCATTTACAACAGTTTGGACATGTTTCACCTGTTTTTCCTGCTTAAGGATTTCTTCCATCTTCACAGCTATTTGGTTTGATTTTTCCAGCGAAATTCCAGCAGGTAAATCGCCTGTCAGACGGTACGATACCGCTTTTTCCTGCGGCAGGAAGTTCTTTGGAATCAGCGGAACCAAGACGAGTGACCCTGCAAACAGGACAACAGCCAGAATAATGGTGACTGCCCGTTTATTTAACACCCATGCAAGCGTATGTCGATAGGCTTTTTCAAAAATGGATTCCTTGACCTCTTTGTGTTTGATTCCAAGTAAAAATAATTTTGCCAACAGCGGCACGACGGTTAATGAAACAATCAGTGAGAACGCGAGTGCCACGATGACCGTAATACCGAACGGGGCAAAGAACCGGCCGATGATTCCAGGTACAAAGGAAAGCGGGCCAAAGACGGCAATCGTTGTCAGCGTTGAAGAAGTGATGGCTCCGCCCACTTCCTTTGCTGCTGTCAGCACCAGCTTTTCATTTCGGTTCGGGCTTGTTAATGTGCGGCGGTACACATTTTCGATGACCACAATCGAGTCGTCAATGACGCGGCCGACTGCCACGGCGATTCCCGCGAGTGTCATCATGTTTAGGCTATAATCAAAATATTTCAGCGTAATCATCGAGGCCAGGATGGACAGCGGGATGGAAAGCACGGCCACCAGCGTTGCCCTGATGTTACGCAGGAAAAGAAAAGTGACAATCACAGCGAACAATGTTCCCAGCAATACCTCACGAAGCATGCCATCGACGGATGTTTTCACTTCTTTTGACGTATCATATAATTTCGTTAAGGTGTAGCCAGCGGGAAGATCCAGTGCATCAAGCTTATCCTTTGCCTGTGAAACGACTTCAACAGTATTAGCGCCAGGCAGTGCCTTCATTTCCACAAGGACCGCTGGCTTTTCGTTGAGACGGGTATACACCATTTCTTGTTTGTTTGTGTAAGAAACGTCAGCAATGTCGGCCAGTTGCAGTTTTTCAATCGTGCCCGTTGGCCCTTGTGCTAAGACTTGAATTGATTTAACATCCTCAACCGAATCAAGCTTAAAATCGGCCTGCACGTTGAATGTTTTTTCATTGATATTGACCTGCCCAGCCGGGAATGAAAAATGGTGGGACTGCAGTGTTTGCTTGACCGTTTCATAGGTCACACTGTGCTGCTTCATTTTTTCCGGATCGAGCTTGATGGCGACTTCCTTTTCGGTTTCACCGGAAATATCGATTGAGCCTGCTCCGTCAATTCCGGTCAATGCCGGCTTGATCCGATCGTTGATATATTGCGTCAGGTCGGATTGATTGGCGGTTTCCGACGACAGCGCAAAGGTGAAGACCGGCATGGCGGAAGGACCATCCTTTAGAATTTCCGGTTTTTCTGCACCGGCAGGCAGCTTGATGGTTGAGGCTGCGGTCGTGACTTCCTTCTCCGCTTCATCCATATCCTTGCTCATCTCAAACTCCAGAACTCCGACAACCACATTACTGTGAGCTTCGATATATAAGTTATCAAGCTTCTTAATTCCCGACAGCGTTTCTTCCAGCGGCTTTCCTATATCCTCTAATCCTTGCTCCGGAGTAGCGCCGACATACGGAACCTGGACAATGATATATGGAATATCAACATTCGGCATCGACTCCATCTTCATCGTCTTGATGGAATAAATCCCCCCAGCAATCACCATCAACATGGCGATAAAAATAACCCCTGCATTCTTTAACGAAAACCTAATCCACGATTTCAAACTCCTCTTCCCCTTTATACTCAGATATATTTGGATGTATTTACCTTTTTTATTATAGGGTTTCCAACCCTCCATTAACCTCGGGCAGCTGCTGTAATTGTAACTAAGACCTCAGACCTAGAGGGAATGAGGCATGGGGACGGTTATTGTGTGTCAAAGTGGTGGACGAAAAAAAACTCCCCCAGCCCAAAGGCTGAAGGAGTTTAAGATGATTTTTTCAATTGCGGGATGTGCTAGGTGGGACGTGGGACGCGAGAACCGTCCTCATGCATCACTTAGCGCAGGACCATTGGGCCGACTAGGGCTTGTGGGTTTTCTCCTAGGGCTAGTTTGCTTATGTTTACGTAGCCTAATTGTTGGTGGCTTTTTAGGAGTTGTTTTAAGTCTAGGAATTTGTTGTCTGTTTTGAGTTTATCGATTTCCTTTTTGTAAACTGATAAGACGTAATCATCTTGGGACATTGGCTGGAATTGATTTGGATCTTCGTCCATGATTAATGAGCCCATATATTGATATCCATAATGGAATTGACGAGTCAGTTTAATGATATTAATAAATTTTTGATAAATCGATGCATTTAATTTTTCAATAGCTGTTTGTACATTTTTCAATTCGTTATAGCTAGAAACAATGACCATGCTATTTCTCCCCCTTGATTCGTATTAAATTAATCCCATGGCTTATCTACTGTCAATTTAGACACGAGTTCTTTGTTTTGCTGCCTTTTCAGCTTGCGGATTTGTTCGCGTTCTTTGCCTGTTTCAAACAGAAACTTCTCTTCCTCAGTCTCCGGAATCACCGCCGGCACTTCGATTGGCCGTTTATTTTCATCTAAAGGAACAAACGTAAAGAACGCCGTAGCCGCAATTCTACGGTTACCCGTTTCAAGGTCTTCGGCAACCACCTTGCAGAAAATCTCCATCGATCTTTTTCCTGTATAGCTGACAAAGGATTCGATGCAGACCGAATCACTGACGCGGATTGGTTCGATGAAATTGACGGAGTCAGTTGATGCCGTCACACATTCCTTGATCCGTGTATGCCTGCGGGCTGAAAGCACCGCACAGGCGTCCATTTTCTTCATTAGAACGCCGCCGAACAATGTATGATAGTTGTTTAAATCGTTAATAAGCACTTGGTCGGTTTGTACAACACGTGTTTCTTTCACTTTCTTTGCTTGCATTTCCATCACCCTATATATAAAAATGCCTTTCGAAGCGGTTGCCTCATTGTTGGCATTAAATTTTTTGACATGAAAATTATAATACGGCCACTGTGGTAATATACAATGCCGATAGAACATGGTGTTCATAACAAAATCGTATGAAGGCGCTTCCTGTCAGGTAGAACCAAAAAAAGCTTCCCCTTTTACAAGAGGAAGCTTTCTAATAATTGCCAGTGGAGGGATTTTCCTTCGACAGTTTTACCCTCGCAAAACGGATAAATTCTTTGGCAACCTTGGATAGGTGTTCATCCTTTTTCCAAATCAGCGCCAGATTCCATTCTATGGTCGGATTGGTGACGGGTATGGTTTTAAAATCATTTTTCAATTCCAAACAAGTGCTCTCCGGCAGTAACGTAATCCCGATATTATACGCAACCAATTCCTGAATAAAATCCAACTGTGAGGTTTCAGAAATAATCGTCGGTTGAAATCCCGCCTGCCTGCAGGCCGTAATGACGAGATTTCGCAGCTCAAAATCCTTGTTGAACATGATAAAGCTTTCTTCTTTAAGCTCGTGCAGTGACACTTCTTTTTTCCCTACCAGACGATGTGACGGAGGAACAACCAGTTTCAGTTTTTCTTTTACAAACATATATTTGTCTAGAAGGTCATTTTCCTCAGAAAGAACGACGACCCCAAAATCGAGTAAATCATTGATAATCTTCTCTTCAATTCGTTTCGACCCGTCCTCTTCCAACTGGAAGGTCACCTCGGGATATTCCCGATGGAACGATGCAATCAGCTGCGAGAAAAAAATCGAATTAGTGATTGTTGGAAGCCCGATGCGGACATGCCGTGTTTTTAACTTAAGCACAGTATCTAGCTCGTCGCTCAATAGTTGCAGCTGCTCCTCGACTTTTAATGCATGTTTAACGAGAACCCGCCCCGCATCCGTCAGCTCCAGCTTTTTCCTCGTCCGAATGAACAGCGGCGTCCCCAGTTCATCCTCCAACGACTTAATAATCCTGCTAAGGGCCGGCTGCGTAATAAACAAATTCTCCGCCGCCGTCGTAAAACTCCCCGTCCGTGTAACCTCAATAAAACACTCCAACTGTTTAAACTCCAAGCACATCAAACACCTTACATAAATTTAAAATATTATATAGTTTACCACAAATTGATGCATGGGGACGGTTCTTGTGTCTCAAAATGGCAGGTTCAAATGAAGCTGCCTAATGAAATCTAACCTATCTTTTACAGGTTTCCCGTTTTTCTATTCCGCCAATCGTTTGGTTGAATCCCTCAAAAACCCCGTTGAGATCACATTTTCCCTTGAATGCAATTGAAAAACTCGTCGAAAATTGCTTGGGAAATAGAGAATGCTTTTTCTTTAGACTTCCATAATGAAACATTTTTCACCAAAATCCTTCATGATTGTGATGTAGGGCTTTTCTTTAAAAACTGTCTAAAATTAATGTTGGAATTTGTATAGCAATTTTTCGAGTTTCCTTTGTGGAAAAAAGCAACCTGCCTGCGATGTAACCAAGCTGCTTTCAAGAGTGAGCCACGAGAACCGTCCCCATGACCTAATATAAAATTGCGGATGAGTACATAATAATAGTTGTGTGAGATCAGAAAAGTCTTCGGAACAGACCCAACCCAGGATTTCTTCTGTATATTCCACAAAAAAGGGATACTGATTTGCTTCAGTACCCCCTTTTTCTCATGCCTTATTTTGCGAATTTAAACAGACTAATTGGAAAGCGAGATGGAATGAATCGTGTCTAGTCAAGGAATGCAACGGGATCAAACGAGAGAACAAATTGAGAAACACGATAAAAGGAATGACATTGAATTAGGTAATGAATATCAAATCGGAAACACAAGTTCACAAAGCCAGAAAAAGAGCGGACGCCAAGCCAATAAAAAATAACATCATTTTTATGTAATAAACAAAGCAGCTTGCCCGTTACGGAGGCAAGCTGCTTTTGTAATTGAGGCATAAGAACCGACCATGTGCATCACCATGTATCATTGGGAAAACACTGAAAATGATGCATGAGAACCGTCCCCATGCATCACGTTCTATTTAATCGAAGGGCGTTTAGGACTACTGAGACGGAGCTGAAGGCCATGACGGCGCCGGCAAGCCATGGGGCTAGGAGGCCGAACATGGCGAATGGGATGCTGATGATGTTGTATAGGAAGGCCCAGAGGAAGTTTTGTTTGATGTTGGTCATGGTGGCTTTGCTGATTTGGATAGCCTCGACCACCTTGCTCAAATCTCCTTTGATGACGGTAATGTCGCCGGATTCGATGGCGAGGTCGGAGCCGGTCCCTATGGCGATGCCGACATCGGCAACAGTTAAGGCCGGGGCATCATTCATTCCATCCCCGACCATAACCACCTTCTTTCCTACCTTCTGCAGTGAGCGGATGATTTCCGCCTTTTCCTGCGGTGTGACGGTTGCTTTCACCTTTGATATTCCGGTCTTTTTCGCAATCGCCTTAGCGGTCTCAAGGTTGTCTCCTGTCAGCATGATGACTTCCAGTCCCATCCCTTTCAAGTCGGCAACCACAGCTTTGGAGGCAGGTTTTACCTCATCGGCAACGGCTATCATTCCGGCAAAGCGGTTCTGAATCGCAACCGCCATTACCGTCTTCCTTTCTTGTTCAAGCCTGGCAATCTCTCTGCCTGCTCTAACTGGGATGAAAAGTTTATTTTTCAAAAAATAACTTGGATTCGCAATCAACACTTCTTTTCCATCCACAAACGCCTTTATCCCATAGCCCGGGAAGGCTACTGCCCCGCTTGCCTTTGGAAAAATGGACCCTCTTTTCTTGGCTTCCCTTACCACGGCTTTTGCAATCGGGTGCCCCGAAGCCATTTCCACAGCGCCGACGATGGCAAAGAACTCCTCCTCGCTAAAATGCTCAACATACACATCCGTTACGTGCGGCTCTCCTTTCGTGAGCGTACCGGTTTTATCCAATATAACAGTGGTGCTCTTCCCTAGTAATTCAAGAAACTTTCCTTCTTTAAAAAGAATCCCCGACTGGGCGGCTCGTCCACTGCCGACCATGACAGAAGTAGGCGTCGCCAGTCCAAGTGCACAGGGGCAGGCGATAATTAACACGGCTATCATCTTCTCAAGCGCCTCGCTTAAAACCCCCGGCTGAAGCATCCAATACCACAGCACAAACGTAATTAACGCAATGATAATAATAATCGGAACGAAAATGCCGGTCACTTTATCGGCGATATGCTGAATTGGCGCCTTGGATCCTTGCGCCTCCTCGACAACCCGAATGATTTGCGACAACGTCGTCTCAGAATCCCGTTTTGTTACCTTTATTTTTAAAGTGCCGTTCTGATTGATGGTCCCGGCATAAACATCTTGGCCGTTGCTTTTTTCAACAGGGATGCTTTCGCCTGTTAACAAAGACTCGTCAACCATCGAGTTCCCTTCAATCACCTGCCCGTCAATCGGGATCTTTTCACCTGATTTCACGATAATCACATGCCCCGGAGACAACTGGTCCACAGGGGATAGAGATTCCTTTCCATTCAAAAACAACGTGGCGGTTTTCGTCTGCAATTGGTAAAGCTTCTTGATTGCCTGTGTGGTCCTCATTTTGGTTCTAGCTTCAAGAAATTTTCCTAATAAAATAAATGTAATGATAAAAGCACTTGTTTCATAATACAACACTGGATGTTCTGTAGCATTTAAATGCGTGAACGTTAAATAATGGCTGTAAAAAAAGGCGGCCGATGTACTTAACACCACTAAAACATCCATATTCGCACTGCCGCTTTTCAGCGCTTTCCATGCCCTTTCGTAAAATTTGAACCCGATGACAAATTGAATAGGAATAGTAAAAGCAAATTGGAAGAGGGGCTGAAGAAAAAGCTCTGGCACTTTGATAAAAGAAACCCATGTAAAGTGGGCAAACATCGCCCACGCTAAAGGGATCGTAAGCAAGGCCGAGACAAAAAAATGCCGCTTAAGAACCGTCATTTCTTTCCGTTTCTCGAGCTCGGACTGTAAATGATTCTGCCGGTCAATTTTTGCATCATAGCCAATTTTAATGATTCTATTAATAATTTCCTGAATGCTTGTCCGATTCTTGCTAAATATAACGCGCCCCTTTTCCGTTGTCAGATTGACTTGCACTTCCTCAACCCCGTCTATTTTGGAGACAACTTTTTCGATTCTGGCGGCGCAAGCGGCGCAATACATCCCACTAATCTCTATATGGGCTGTTTCCTTCATCCTCTATATTCACCACTTTCGGTTTCCTCAAATTAATATATTCTATTAAAAATAGGGACACTTTAGAATAAAGTAATGAAAAAGCCAAACTTTACTTTGAAGTTCGGCTTTTTTCATATTTCACCTAGGGTTTTGGACTCCTTCTTTGCTATCCGTGAGGTTACCATTAAACTCATTTTGTGAATTCCCAGCATCAGAAATCCTGCCATCGCTTGGTCATACTTTGTATTAAATAGAGGGGGGAGTATATGTAGGGAAGCGTCCTGAGAGGGCAGGCAAAGATGGGCTGTCAGCCTGGTAAGAAAAGGGTTGGTAATTCCATCTGTGACGGCGCTAAAAACAAATAATAAACATGCCGGCATTAAAAGCAAGCCACTAAGAACAGCAAATCGTTTCTTTTCCCCCTTACTGAGGCTTTGATTTGGGTCAGGCGACACAATCGGCCACCACATACCGAAGGACAACAGCAATAGGAACGATATATATCCATTGTGAATGAAGGGATTTTTTGAAAAAGTGTTTAAAACAACCGGCAAATGGTACATCAAAAATAATGCCGCAAAAACATATAACGCCAGCCTTGGGGAGAAAAACACTTTGCTCAATTTTGGGTATGGGCTATTTTTCAAAATCATTTGAAACAAGGGACCTGGAATCCCTCTTAACAGAATGGGCGGGGCAACAAAATATAAAATGCTCATTTGAATCATGTGCAAACTAAAGGAAAGATGACTGATGAGAGTTAACGGACTGCCGAGGACGAAATATAACAAACCCATACCAAGGAAAAAGAAGAGCGGTGGTCTATGATACAATTTGATGTCCGTAAACCGATGCAACAACAACGAATAAACAACAGAAATACCCGCTAGAATCACCAACAACGGAACATTCCACATTGATTGACCTTCAAGCAACAGCACCTCAATCAACAGAGTAATCCCTCCTCCTCCATGTATATATATATGATTCAATTGGCTTTGAATACTAAAAAAAGAGCACGACCAAAAAGTGCACGCTATTGGCGTGCACTTTTTTGATACAAAGGGACGGTTCTTTTGCCTCAAAATGGGCTAAAATGAGGCACAAGAACCGTCCCCATGATTACTTAATAGCGATTAAGGTCATTTGTTGGCCTCTTTTCGCTTCGAGGGTTAGGGTTGCTTGTTGTCCTTGGCGGTTAAATAATTCATTGATCATGTTACCTGATGCTTTTGCACTATAGGTGCGGCCATCAGGGGTGTTGAAACGAAAGTCTCCGTTTGGGTGTACCCCTCCGATTTGAGCGCTGACGCTTATTTGATTAGGTGCGGTGGCAGTTGTGTCAGGGATGTTGATGGTTTGGCCAATTTTCAACTTGACCGGGTCCACTGTTGGATTTAGTGCTTGAACGGATGCAACTGAGACCCCAAGTGCCTTACTGATTTTTGTAAAAGTATCCCCGCTCTTAATCACATACACAGATGAACTTGTCGTTGTGTTGTTGTTTTTACTAGGCTCATTATTTACATTTGCTGGTGCGTTATTAGATAAATAGGTGGCACTCACAAACGCGGTTTTGCCATTGTATTGAATTTGTGCCCAGCCATAAGAGGTTGAGATTACGGACACGCCTTCGTTAAATTTTAACGAACCGATTACAGCACTGCTCATTGATGCCCCTTCTCTAACTCTTAACGATGTGGCTGTCACATACATCGTTTTTGCTTGAGACGCAACGACTTGTTTTTGTGAAAGGTACGCAGCACTCACATAACAAACGCGTCCGTTAATCAGGATTGCCGCCCATCCGTTTTCGATGAATGCAACCTTGACCGTTTCCCCTCTTTTATAGGTTCCAAGAATGCTGCTTTCCGTGTTCGGCCGGGAACGGACATTCAGTGTTGTGGCGGTAACAGTCCTGTCTTCCACGATTGGCAATAGAATTTTCTTGCCTTCAATAGAAGAAATCCCATTGGCATCTAAAATTTCCTGAGCGGTGACGCCATGTTTTGCCGCTATCGTTTCAATGTTTTCTCCAGTTTTCACCTGATAGGTGTATTCTTGAATAAATGCCGCATTCGCCGCACTTGTATACAAGCCAAGAACAACGGTAAAAATGCCCGTCACGACGAGCCTTTTTACAACATTTCTTTGAATCCACTCGCTCACCTGTGACACATATGTATTCCAATTTGCCCTAATATCTTTTAAGAACCCTTTGACATCTAATACATTTCGAAGATCGAACTGTATGCTTTTATAATATTCTCGTTTTTCCATCCTTGAAGTGAAGGCAGGCACGTTTTGTGTTTTCTTGCTGTTTCCATGCGTTACTTTCCTGCTAAGTGCTATTTCCCCATTAAGAACAAATTCTTTTGTCAAAATCATCATATCTCCATTTCTCTCTCTAGATAGTAAAATCAACCGTTTTTGCCGGGGAATTTTCTCTATACCTTTTTTACTAAATGCACAACATTCAACGAACTCCCCCTCTATAGTAATCGTCATAAAGCATCATTTTCTGTCGCAAAACTGTCATAATTAGTCGTAAATAGATGATATTGGACTGATTGCCATGTTTTCTTAACAGATGGAGGCATGGGGACGGTTCTTGTGCATCAAAACGGGCTGAAAATGAGGCACGAGAACCGTCCCCATGTTTCATTTCGACAAATCTAGACAATTTCTTTAAAATCCTTTAATCTTGATTTAAGGGCAAAATCACTGAAAGGTGATGACGCAAAGCTATAGGGGCCTCTGTGATGGAGCAAGGCCAGCCAGCTGCCATCAATTCTAAAGGGGGAATTTTGATGTCAAAGAGTTACTGGCTTACGCCGGAGGAAGTACTGCGAAGGAAAAAGATGAAGAAAAACCTTGTATATACCTCTATTGTTTTCGCCACTATCATCCTTAGTGCATTACTAACGATAGTTTCGAATCAACTGTAGATACTCGATATCCGAAGCTAGGGCAGCATGTTATTGCTGCCCTTTTTTATTTGGAAAAATAGGTGGGGGACGGTTCCTTGTGCATTAATGAGGCACAAGAACCGTCCCCATGCCTCACTTCTGCCTTGTTTTAACCCAGTGAAGAATCGAAGTAATAACCGCTTCAAGTTCCTTGCCTCCTGGGGTTAATTCATATTCGACCTTCTTTTGCGAAGGGACAAGGACTTTTTTGCTGACCAATCCTTCTTTTTCAAGATCTCGCAGTCGTTCGGTTAAAAGCCTGTCAGAAATGCCAGGGATGTTCTCCACTAGTTCATGAAAGCGTTTAGGCCCTTTAAGTAATTGATAGATGATAATCCCCATCCACCGCTTTCCAATAAATTCAATTGTCCCATGGAAATCCTTACAGATTTTACTTATCTCATTTTCAGTACAGGTACAGTTTGATTTTTCCATTTTCTTACCTCATTTGCTTGTCACCAATATTTTCACATTATATCACAATAGTTTTCGCTTGACTCATTCACTTACTAATAGTAAGCTAAAACACGAACTTAAAAACTTACTTTTGGTAAGTTATTTTTCAAAAGGAGGCAACAAGAATGTCCACTTCAACTATGAATGCACAAAGTTTCAGCGATGTAATCAGAGAACGTCACTCTGTTCGAAAATATGATCCTACTTTTAAAATTGCCCGCGAGGAAATTGAGGAAATCTTAAATGAGGCTATCCTGGCTCCTTCTTCAAGCAATCTCCAGCCTTGGCGCTTTATCGTGATTGATGACCAAGAAAAAAAGAAAGAACTCCGTCAGATTGCAAACAATCAAGAGCAGGTCGAAACCTCTTCAGCCGTGATTGCGGTTTTGGGGGATAAAGAAATGTATCAAAACATCGAGAAAGTGTACAGAAGCAACTTCGAGGCCGGCTATATGGACGAAGCTAGCATGCACCGCCTAATCGCAGGTTCAAACAGCTTGTATCCTAACTTACCCGAAGAAGTCCGCAAAAATATCGCTGCCTTTGATACAGGCTTGGTATCGATGCAGCTGATGCTGGCCGCAAAAGCAAAAGGCTATGACACAGTCCCAATGGGCGGCTTCGACAAACAAAAATTCATGGACAAGTTCCAAGTATCCAACCGCTACATGCCAATGCTCTTGATCTCCCTAGGAAAAGCAGCAGCACCGGCATACAAAACCACGCGTATTCAATTGGAGGAAATCGTGGAATTTGTATAACGCAAAGCGAGGCATGGGGACGGTTCTCGTGCCTCATTCCTTTTTTCCTCTCCAAAAAGACCACTAGCATCCAAGGCCCTTAGCCCTCTGACATTGCTACCAATGGATAATCCCCCACGATGGTAACCGTTTCTAAAACCAAAATGGGGGATTTTCTTATTACAATTTCTTTTAAAATCAGTAGTCTAAATTACGAGCCTCGATTCTCCCCAAAATGATGCACCAGAACCGTCCCCGTGTCTCTATTTTCCAAAAAATGATGCATAAGAACCGTCCCCATGCCGCATTCCGAGTCTTGTTCGCTTCCTGCGCTTCTCTTTCTTGATGGGGGCTAGTTTTCTTTCTAGCCAGGCCATGATGAGGTCGGTGAGGACGGCCATTAGTGCGGTTGGGATGGCGCCTGCGAGGATGATGGGGGTTCCGTCTGTTACGTTGGTTCCGCGCAGGATGATGTCGCCCAATCCGCCTGCACCGATAAAGGTTCCGATGGTGGCAATCCCAATGCTGATGACCAATGCGGTCCTAAGCCCTGCCATGATTACCGACATCGCGAGCGGCAGTTCGACCATCAACAGGACCTGGAACTTGGTCATCCCCATAGCTTTTCCAGATTCCAATATTGCATGGTCCACATTACGTATTCCCGTATAGGTGTTTTTAATAATCGGCAATAACGAATAGAGAAATAAGGAAAAGACAACGGTGTTGGTTCCGAGTCCCATAACAAGCATAAGTACAGCGAGCATCGCCAAAGCCGGAATCGTTTGGATAATATTCGCAAGCGAGATTACCCACGTGCTTAGCTTAGTGTATCTTGCAATCAAGATGCCTGCTGGGATGGCGACAATCGCGGCAAATAAGACGCCGTAGGCAGACATAAGGAAATGCCGGTAAAATTGAACCCAGACATACGCCGCATTTTGGGAATAGTAATACAGAATATCATTGATGGTCTCCATGCTGTCACCTCCTATTTGTCATCTTCAAAGTAATCGTGTTCTTCTAAAAGTTGCTTTGCAATGATGGACGGTTCCTTCATTTTCCCGTCTGCTTCATAATTCAACTCCTGCATTTTTTCGGTATTTACTTTTCCGGAAAGCTTTTGCAGAATGCCCTTTAATTCCGGATGGGCCGTTAAGGCATCATTTCGGGCAACGACCGAGGTATCATAAGGAGGAAAGAAATGCTTATCATCCTCCAATACTTTTAAATCAAAGGCCTTGATACGCCCGTCCGTTGTATAAGCCAGAACGACATCCATTTTTCCATTCGCTGCCGCTTGATAGACTAAACCAATCTGCATCGGAAAGGTTTGTCCGAATTTAAATCCATATTCCTTGACGAAGCCTTCATAGCCGTCCCCTTTCCGCTTTAACCAGGAATTATCAAGGCCTAATTTTAAATCAGAAACCAATGGTTCTAAGTCGGAAACGGTTTTCAGGTTTTCTTTTTCCGCCAGTGTTCTTGTCACCGTAAACGCATAGGAATTGGCGAAGCCATACGAATCAAACCAGGTTTGATCAAATCGCTTTTGGAATTCGCTTTGGACAATGTTGAGCGCTTTCTTAGGGTCATTGACCGGTTCCATCCCCAATGCCCCCGCAAGGTCCGTTCCCGTATAACGAGTGGCGGAAATATCGATATCCCCATTCAGCATGGCCTGATGCTGAACAATCGACGATCCCAAATTATTCACCATTTCCACTTTGGCATCCGAGTAATGCTCAATCATCAGCCGAACTATGTTCCCCATAATCTGTGATTCTGATGTCCCCATGGTCCCTACCTTAATCGTGTTATCCGCGGCACCGCTCAAACCCGGAAGAGAGCAGCCGCCCATGAAAACGGTCAGCACCGACATGATCACGATTAGCAAATGTTTTCTTTTCAACATATGAGTACCCCCCTCCTAAGCAGCTTCCCGCATCTTTTTCATTCCTTTTGGGGTTACCCAGCCTTCGACTTTTCCTATAAGAAGATCCGTCAATAATGCTAACAACGTGACGGGAACTGCTCCGGCAATTATAAATTCAGGCTGATAAAGATTCAAACCGCTGAAAATGTAATCCCCGAGACCACCGCCGCCAATAAACGAAGCTAGGGTGGCCCAGCCAATCAAGTAAACGGTCGATAAGCGGATTCCCGCCATAATCACGGGAATGGCCAGCGGCACTTCTACGTCCCGGATCCGTTCCCATCCAGTCATACCCATCCCGCGTCCTGCTTCGAGCAGACTTTTTTGAACACCGCTCACTCCTGTATAGGTGTTCCTCAGGATAGGTAGGACCGAATAGAAAAATAAGGCAATGATAGCAGGTGTTTTCCCAACACCTAAAAGTGGAATAAAGAATGCGAGAACCGCAAAACTCGGGAAAGTTTGAATAACCCCTAATACTCCCATCACAATTCCGGCCCCTTTTGGGAAACGTGTTAACGCCACACCTGCGGGTACTGCGATGAGAATGCCTAACACGGCGGCAATCACCGAAATATATAAATGCTCCAACGTCTTAAACAGCATTTCACTCCCATATGTACTGAAAAATTGTAAGATGGTATCCAATTCTCTCCCTCCTAACCTATTTTTGTCATGTCATCTACACCCCAAATGGAATCATAGACAATATCTACTAAACTAGCTCTTGTGACAATCCCGGCCAGGCGATGCTTATCGTCAACCACCGGAACGTATTTCATACCGATTTTCAGGATTTTTCGGACCGTATCACGAACAAGCGTCTGTTTTTCGACGGTAAACAGCTCTGCTTCCACGATATCTCTTACCAGGCTTGCCTTTTTTCGCTTTTGGTCAATAATTTCAACATCAATAAATCCCTGCAAAACCTTCCTGTCATCGACCACAAGCAAGGAATCGACCCGATGCTGCTTCATTAATTGAATCGCTTCTGATAGTGTCCGGTCTCCCGTAATAGTGATGGGACTTGGGTTCATAATCTGTTCTACTGTTTGGATATTCGGCCTTGCCTGCACGAGACGGTCTTTGCCTATAAACTCCTCGACAAATTCATTGGCGGGATTGCGTAAAATTTCATCCGGTGTGTCACACTGAACAATTTTCCCATCACGCATGATGACAATCCGGTCCGCCAATTTCAGGGCCTCGTCCATATCATGGGTAACAAACACAATCGTTTTTTCCAACTTTTTTTGTAGCTTTTTGAATTCTTCCTGAAGGGAGTCCCTCGTGATCGGGTCTAATGCGCCAAACGGCTCATCCATTAAAATCAACGGCTGATCGGCTGCCAACGCCCGCAGAACTCCTATCCTCTGCTGCTGGCCTCCACTCAATTCATGCGGATATTTCTCTAAGTAGTCTGGGGTCAAATCAACAAGTGTTAATAATTCCTTGGCACGGACACGTCGTTTTTCTTCGGGGACCTTTAAAAGTTTTAAAACAAGGGAGATATTTTCCTGAATGGTCATATGAGGAAATAAACCAATCTGCTGAATGACATAGCCGATTTCCCGCCTGAGCTGGACCGGGTCGCGATCCATAATGTTGACATCATTAATATAAATGCTTCCCTCTGTGGGCTCGATTAAACGGTTAATCATTTTCATCGTCGTCGTTTTCCCGCACCCGCTTGGCCCGATAAAACAGATGAATTCTCCTTTTTCAATTTCAAGGGTCAAATCATCAACTGCCCGTTTCCCCCCTTTGTACATTTTTGAAACATGTTCAAATTTAAGCAAATCCGCGCACCTCCATTTTTTAAAATGAGAATAGTTTAAATTCTCTAAATTTAGTATATTGTAAAGTTTGTAAAATAAAAAGTTTATAAATTTTATATATTGCACGATATTTACGCAAATTATTTACTGTAGAAGACTTTTCCTGTCATTTTTCTAAAAATTCTTCCAATTCCTCCGTGTTTCTTGTTAATCCTCGTGTTCGAAATTTTTGCAAAATGTGATATAGTGGCAACGTACACGGGTAACTGGAAGGGTGAATTCTTTTGGATGAACAACCATTAGAGAGGATTAAACAGGTCGAAGAGCAATTTGTTGAGAAAATTGCCGATAATATGCATACATACGGAGTCTCCGCTACCGTCGGGAGAGTACTCGGTATTATCTATATGAATCGCCGGCCCATGACGCTTGATGAACTATCTCAGGAGACCGGGATGAGCAAAACCCGGATGAGTCAAGTCGTCCGCGAGATGGTCGATTTAAATATTGCGGAAAAGGTCTTTGAAAAAGGAATCCGCAAAGATTTATATAATGTAGAACAGGATTATTATCAAACCTTCGTGTCGTTGTTCACCTCCAACTGGCGAAAAACAATTCAGAAAAACAAAATGTTTGAAAAGAAGATGTCTGCTGAACTGAAGTTCATGCTTGAAAATGAAGCACTTGATGAAGAAATGGAACAAAAGATGAATATTCTCCTGAAAGAAACGAAGGAATGGCTTGATTATTATCAATGGTTAGCCCAGCTCGTTGAATTTTTCGACAGCGGAGAGATCTTTAAGCATGTCCCAAAGCCATAACATTTGTTAAGACCTGATTAGGGATAAAAAAGAAAATGGAAATCACCCCATTTTCTTTTTTTTATAAATTTTTAAGGAGGAAAATATATGCAGAAAAAAATCATCGTCACATGTGCGGTAACAGGTGCAGGAGATACAGCCAGGAAAAGCCCGCATGTTCCCGTCACCCCTGAGCAAATCGCCCAGTCTGCCATCGATGCAGCCAAAGCCGGCGCCACCATCGCCCATATCCATGTCCGTGACCCTAAGACCGGCGGTATCAGCCATGATCCCGCATTATTCCAAGAAGTGGTCGAACGCGTCCGTGAATCAGAGACAGACGTAATCCTCAACCTTACCTCCGGAGGGGGCGGGGACTGGATTCCCAGCGAGAATAATCCATCCCTTGGCGGACCTGGAACAGACATGCAGACACCGGAAGAACGCCATGAGCCGATTGGAAAGTTGCTGCCGGAGCTTTGCACATTAGATTGCGGAAGCATGAATTTTGGTGATCAGCTTTATATCAGCACAACCGATTGGCTCCGCAGGCAGGCCCGCCTTATTCAACAAAGCGGGGTCAAGCCTGAATTAGAATGCTTCGATACAGGACATCTGCGCTTCGCCAATCAATTGATTGATGAGGGACTGATTGATGGCGACCCGATGTTCCAATTCTGCCTTGGCATCCCATGGGGAGCGAATGCCGATGCGGAAACGATGATTTATATGCGTAATCAACTTCCGAAAAATGCCCACTGGTCCGCTTTTGGCATCGGCCGAATGCAACTGCCGATGGCCATCCAATCCATGCTGCTCGGCGGGCATATCCGAGTCGGACTGGAAGACAATCTTTATTTGGATAAAGGGATGCTGGCCACCAATGCCCAATTGGTTGACAGGGCCATCACCATCATGGCGGGACTCGGCGCCCAACCAATGACACCTGAGGAGGCACGAAAGCATTTAGGACTAAAAAATCCCCATCGAAAGGCCCTAATTTAATGGGCACCCGCTCTATTAAACAAGTCACTGTTGTCGGCACGGGAGTAATTGGGAACGGCTGGGCGGCCCGGTTCTTATCGCAGGGCTATGATGTCATCGCGACAGATCCAGCCCCAGGTGCAGAAGAGCGGATGCGTCTAAGTGTCCAGCGTGCCTGGCCGGCTTTGGAGAAGATGGGATTGGCTGCGGGGGCTTCGAAAGACCGGCTCCGCTTTGAACCAGATTTGGCAAAGGCGGTGGCGGTGGCCGATTTGATTCAAGAAAATGCACCGGAGCGGGAAGAACTAAAACGTCGGTTATTAGCCGAAATTGATCGGCATGCGAAACCCGATGCCATCATCGCCTCCAGTACATCTGGGCTTATGCCGAGCACCCTGCAGGCAGACTGCATCCGGCCTGAACGAGTTATCGTGGCCCATCCCTTCAATCCTGTCTATTTAATTCCTTTAGTGGAGGTAGTAGGCGGTGAGAAGACGGCACCAGAAGTGGTGGCAGTGGCGGAACAATTCTATCAATCTATTCAGATGAAGCCGCTCGTCGTTTCAGCAGAAATTGAGGGGCATGTGGCCGATCGGTTAATGGAGGCCATCTGGCGTGAAGCCCTGCACATCGTCAATGACGGGATTGCCACCACCGAAGAGGTCGATGCGGCTATCATCTATGGACCTGGATTAAGATGGGCCTTAATGGGTCCGTTCCTAACCTTGCACCTTGCCGGTGGAGAACAAGGAATGAGACACATGCTGGAGCAATTTGGCCCCGCTTTGAAATTGCCTTGGACCAAACTGGAAGCACCAGAACTGACGGAGGACCTGAGGAATCAAGTAATTGCTGGCTGCGAACGGCAGACAGCCGGCCATTCAATTGCCGGATTGGAAGTACGGCGTGACAGCTTTCTCATTGAGCTTCAGCGGCTGCTGGAGAAATATTGGCCTGGCGCTAATTTGAATGGGAATATTTAAGCCTGGTCGGGGCTCGACATATCTTTGGTGAATTCATTGAAATTTTGACAATAAACATATCAGGGGGAATAACATGGTGTCTCCATTTAAAAACCCTCTCATGGCCGAAACGGTCCATGAGGAGTGGATTGACTATAATGGCCATATGACCGATTCTGCATATGCCAAGGTATTTAGTATTGCAGTCGACCGGCTGATGGTAGGAATCGGGATTAGCGCGGACTTTCGGGAAACCGAACAATATTCTATTTACACACTAGAAACACATCTCTGTTATTTAAATGAAGCCCACAAAGGCCAAGAATTGCGGGTTAACATGCAGCTGCTTGACTATGATTCTAAAAGATTGCATGTATTTTTCACCATGGAAAATACGGATGGCGAGCGGCTTGCGACCAGTGAGCAAATGCTAATAGGCATCGACATGAAAACAGGACGCCCAGCCTCCTTCCCTCCCGCAATCCTAAATCAGATTGAAAAACTGGGGCGCCAGCACAAAAACCTGCCAACCCCCAACGAAGCCGGCAGAAAAATCGGGATCCGCAGGTGATGCATGGGGACGGTTCTCGTGCCTCACTGCGAGTGAGGTACAAGAACCGTCCCTCTGCCTCATTTGTATGTCGTAATGGGTATGTGAAAATATATGATTAAAAAAATGGTACATGCGAAACAGAGAAGCCAGGCTAAGATGGGCCTTGTGTGATGGAGGCGCAAACCAAAAAACATAAATATCCAGACCACTAAAGACCACCAGAAATTCCACCCATGATCATAGGTGATTAGGTTTGCAGCCTTAAAAAGGCTCTCCATTGCGATACCAAAAATGATCCAGATAGCTGCATAACCTATCTGTTTAAGCAGGCTTTTCTTAAAAGGGTATTTTGAAAGAAATATAAAGGCTATTTGGGGGAAAATCAGAAAAGCAATGATAAAATCAACAAGGGTATGGTTGGGAATAAAAAAAGATTCTTTATAAGTCCATAATGGGTATTCATACATAATAATGGAAATGAAAAAGTTCACGGTTACGAAAAAAAGAATGGTCGGATAGTACTCCTTCCGATTCCTCCAATCACCCCATCGCCAGGAACCAATCAAATAAAGAAATGGCAGCACAAACCTTAAATACGAAACCACAGTGTGTAGCATTACGTCCGCTCAAATCCTTTTCAAAAACACAATATTTTTAACCGCCACTTCTATTATTTGCTAAAAATCAAAAAATGAAACATGGGGACGGTTCTTGTGCATTATGATGCACAAGAACCGTCCCCGCGGCTCAAATTTAATTATCATCGTAAGCAATTAGCGCATTCACACTATGGGCCAGGGCAGAGCCTGCCTTTAAGGCGGTTGCGACAAAGATGGCTTCGACGAGTTCTTCCTTCGTAACATCCAATTGCTTGGCCTTTTTCGTATGAGTTTCAATACAGTAGGCGCAGCCTGTCACATGAGCGACAGCAACAGCAATTAATTCCTTTTCTTTACGGCTTAATAACCCTGCTTTCAGTGCTTGCGTATCAAACTTCACAAAGGCTTGAAAGGATTCTGGCCCTAATTCTTTGAATTCGCCAAATCGATTCATATTTGAGCGTTTGTAAAGCGCTTCTTCCCCATCCTCATCATAGGCATTCAATGCATTTAATCCATGTGCTAAGGCAGATCCTGCTTTCAAAGCAGTCGCGACCATAATCGCCTCCAGCATCTCTTCCTTCGAAGCCTCCAGTTTTTTTGCCATCGAAACATGACCATCAATGCAATAAGGGCAACCCGTAACATGTGCCACAGCAACCGCTATAAGTTCTTTTGTTTTTTGAGGAATCACACCTGGGGCTAAAGCCAATTGGTCAAACTTTACAAAAGCTTTAAACGTTTCGGGCGCTAGCTTTCCTAATTCCGGTAATCTACGAATATTTGACTTTTTATATAAACTTTCATCTATCAAATCTTTTACCTCCTTTTATTGGGTGCATGGGGACGGTTCTTATGCCTAATGAGGCATGAGAACCGTCCCCATGCATCACTTAGACTCCTATATTCTCCTTAGGGTTTTCGATTGTGTCTATGTGGCCGCCGAAGCCGAAGTGGCCGGGATCGTGGGTTATTTTTTTACCTACTATCATAACGTAAGCTGCAGCAGCTAATATATAGACAATCGTCCCGATAATGATCGGCATGGACAAAGATGACATTAGTAAATATCCTTGGAAAAATAATAGAGCAATTCCGATATAGACAACCGTATTTAAAACCATTGGCGGGAGTTTAAATGGTGCCGCCTGATACAGCTCAGGGTGTTTCTTTGGTAATTTGGTGGCAGCAAAAACCGGAATCATATTCGCCAGCAGGAATACGCCAGTGCCTAAGGCCGATATGATTCCTAAAGAAAGCCCTGTTACAATTGGAATTACTCCAATCACATAAAACAAGGTAAGTAACCAGTGCGGCGTTCCAAACTTTTTATTTACCTTCCCTAAGGATTTTGGCAGCCAGCCGTCTTCACAGGCAATCATAATCCCTTTAGTAACCCAGGAAAGAGTCGCATTTAATGTTGTTGCTAAGGCAAACATGGCTCCACCCACCATAAAGAAGATAAACAGCGGTTTTGGTAAAATCGTTTTTGCTACATCTGTTAAAGGCTTGTTCGCTACATCTGCAATCGGCAGCACCCCTGCAGCAATCGTCGCCATAAACGCATACAAGATCCCGACACCCAATGTGGTGGTAATAATCGTCAATGGGATATCTCTCCCAGGATTTTTCATTTCTCCACCTAGTTCGGCAATAACCTGAGCACCGCCGGTAGCAAAGGATAACAATCCTACAGCCATAAAAAATCCACCAAAGCCGCCGGTGAACATTTCACCTGAATTAAACACTGCGTAGTTCACCTCAGGCATTCCCCATACGACAAAAACAATCAAGGCAAGCAGTAAGACAAGAACCATTAATTTTTCAACAAGGGCTGCAAAATGTACGCCTACTAAATTCGCAATATAAAACACAGTCAGCAGCAAGAACGCGATCAGTTTTAGTGGTGCATTTGGCACCAGGCCTTGTACATATTCCGCAAAGGAAATCGCATACATGGCCAGGGTTAACTGTGCAAGAATAAATAACGTTAACCAAAAGAACCCGACCTTTGGGGACAATAGCCGGCTTGTATATCTGTACAATCCCCCTGTTGTCGGAATAGCTGAACCCATCGCAGCAATAGGAATAACCATAAATAAGGTAAAGATGGATGAAATGACAAAGGCCAACGAAACGCCGCTCCCAGTCATCCCAATGGCAATCCCGGTGAGGGCCATTACTCCAGCACCAATTATTTGTCCAATACTAATACTCATTACATCCCCAAGACCTAAAACCTTTTTTAAATTCGATTCTTGACTAGCCATTTCATTCACCTCTTATATGTTTTTTTGGGATTGTTGCTGCATCAGCGTGTGGTAACTGTATTATGGTTAGGAGACGCGAGGTCGGCAAATTCCCTTTCGATCCTTTCCAACGCTTCCTTAATAATTGGTCTTGGGGAAGATACGCAAATCCGCTGGAAGTCTTGTCCCTCTTCACCAAACATACTGCCATCTTCCAATAAGACATTGGCTTTGTTGTAAATGCGATCATGAACCTCATCTGGAGAAATTCCATAGGCGCTGAAGTCCATCCACATCACATACGTTCCTTCCGGAATGGATACCTTCACTTGCGGCATTTTTTCAGCAAAAAAGCCTTTAACGTATTCCATCGTTTCATCTAAATATTCTTTTAACTGTTCCAGCCATTCCTCGCCTTCATGGTAGACAGCGATTAAGGCTGATACGGTAAAAGGCGATGGTAATTGGAAACCCATTGCTCGACTGAAGATGTTCCTAAGCTCAGGGCTAGGAATGATGACATTGGTGCAATGGAGTCCGGCCACATTGAAGGTTTTGTTGATGGCCGTGCATGTAATAATATGCTGCGTGTTCGTTGCCGCTTTGGCGATTGGGATAAAGGTTTGATTACGGCGAATTAAGTCACCGTGAATTTCATCCGCAATGATAAGAACCTGATTTTTTTCACAAATATCTGCTAATCTTGTTAATTCTTCTGGTGTAAAAATTCTTCCGGTCGGATTATGCGGATTGCAGAGGATGAAAAGCTTCGTGTTTTCATTCTTTGCTTTCGCCTCAAAATCTTCAAAATCAATCGAATAGGAGCCATCCTGTTCGCGGATCAGGGCGTTATTGACGACTTGTCTTCCGTTTCCTTCAATCGCTGCTGTAAACGGAGGATAGACCGGTCTCTGAATAATGACCCCATCACCCTGCTCAGTAAAAGCTCGTACCGCCACATTCAAAGCATGGACCGTTCCCGGACTATAGACTATTTCTTCGGTTTGGATGTCCCAGTCATGTCTCTTTTTAAACCAATGCTGAATCGCCTCGAAGTACTCCTTTGGAAAAATGGAGTAACCAAATATCCGATGCTCGACTGTTTGATGCAAGGCATCGAGTAAAGGCTGAGGAACTGGAAAATCCATGTCCGCCGTAAATAAAGGCAAAGTTTCTTGATCATACCTCTGGGTAATTCCCAATTCCTTAATTAAATCGCCGCCGTCCCATTTCAAGGAATACGTATTTCTGCGGTCGACGATTTGGTCAAAATCGTACTTCACTTGAAATCAACTCCCCCTCTTTTGAATTAAAACGCTTACAAATATTTTTTGAAAAAGTCCTTTTAACGATAGTTTAGTACCTAAACCATCTAAATATAGTTTAGCAACTATACTATATTTAGTCAATAAAAATTCTGAAAATTAAAATAATTATATCGAAATATAATTGTTAAGTCTTTCTTCTCATTAATATTGAAGGCTATTCCATCTGATAAAAGTGACTGGAAAAATAAGTATTATGCTATAATAAAGATAAGAATCTATTAAATTTTTAAAAAGGAGCAGAAATGAAAAAGGAAGAGATTATTTATGAATTAATGGAATCTGTCTATGACCTTTCCAGACAAATTAGCTCCTACGAAAGTATACCTAGAAAGTACGGTACCGAAGATGAGCTTTATATGGTCGAAGCACATACAATCAATTTAATCGGAAACAAAACCCAAACGACTGCTTCAGAGCTTGCCAATCTCACAAAAAAAACAAAAGGCGCCATCTCACAAATGGTTAATAAACTAATCAAAAAAGGCCTAGTTTTAAAATCCAAAAACCCCATCGATAAACGAGAATACATCCTAGAACTAACAGAAAAAGGGAAGATGGTTTACGATTTCCATTACCAATTAGATAAACAGGAATATACCAAAATACTAAACAAACTACACCAATTTTCCGAAGAAGACCTATTAGTCTACATCAAAATATCATCCATTTTGTCTGAGAATACATCGAAGTGAGGCATGGGGACGGTTCTTGTGCCTCATTCTGTTTTCTCGCACAAAAAGGCCCAACTAGCGGACGATTGCTGGTTGGGCCTTTAGATTTTCTGCCGGCGGACTTTATTTATTTTTATTTTGGCTTATTCAAGTAGTTATTTAACCAATCATAAAAAGCCAAATGACATAGCTTAACCTTAACATGATGTTTTTAAGATAGGGGGGCTATGCATATGTACCATTATAAATATACGAAATTAGCGGAACAAAGGCAGTCATATAATAACCAAACTCAAATTTTTGCACCACCATTACACTTTCAGCAACAAATGCCTAAACCTAACCAAATAAATGGTCTTGGAAGTTCAGCAGGCTGGAGTGGTCCAGTCAATCCAGTAGGTTGGTGGAATCCGGTTGGTAATAACTCTGGACATCCAGTTAATTGGGCGGTGCATGTAAATCAGGCAGGTTTAAATGCTCATGGACAGCCAACCAGCTGGACGCCAGTGAATCAAACGGGTTTAAGCGCTCATGGACAGCCAGCCACTTGGGCGCCAGTGAATCAAACAGGTTTGAACACTCAAGGGCAAATGATGGGCTGGGGAGGTCCTGGACGTCTGCCAGACTGGGGTAATTATGGCTATCCAGCAGGCTGGGGTAATCCGAGAGTTCCGATGGGCTGGTGGAATAACGCGGGTCAAGGTCAACCGGGGATGTTCGGAGGTTTACTTAAGGTTGGAAAAGGAGCATTAGGCGGGCTGGGAATTCTCAGCAGTCTAATTAGTATCGGAAGGTTTTTATTTTAAAGTGAAAAATATGATTTAAAGTAACAGAAACATTAGTATTAAAGGCAAAAATGAAAGCCATTCGAATATGAATTGGCTTTCATTAATATTATGACCGAACCAAATTATTTAGCGGGATTATAACCTAAACTCCATCCCCTCTTCTGCAATATGAAAGCCATTCGCCTCAATTTGGCTCCGAATCTCCTGCTCCGAATCGATTGCAGGATTTGAATGATTTAAATGGGTGAAATAAATCTCAGTCGTTTTTGTTAAATCTTGCAGCAGGTCCATTGTTTCTGTCATGAGCGGATGGGGGATTTCGCGATAATCCCGCCCAATATTTTCAAGGTCTTTTTCAGAATGAAAGGTCCCATCGAGTAAACATATGTCTGCTTCCTCGCAAACGGAGTGAATATCATAGTCCCACTCGTGCCAGCGATCAATATCTGGAACGTAGAGGACTTTCTTATTTGGCCCCTTAATCCAAAAAGCAAATGTCTCCGAAAATTCATTTCGATGCGGTACTTCAACAGGTGTTACAGTAACACGAGGAGAAACCCGAATGTCCTGGCTATCCTGGATTTCTTGGACACTTATATTGCCAAGCTTGGTTAATTGGCTCCATGGAGCCTGTTCTTCTAATAAATACTTCATTTTTGACCCGGCCATTACCGGGATTCCCTTTGCGCCAATGGCTTCTCTTCCTAAAAATAATAGACCGGGGTAATGTCCCAAATGGGCATGAGTTAAAAAAATATGATCCATTAGCTTGGTTTGCAGGTTGTATTTCATTTGCAGCCTTGCCATTTGCTCCTTCAGATCAGGCGATGCATCAATCAAATGCCATGTTTGCTCATTGGGTTCTACAATCGCCAACGATGCGGCAAGGCGTCTAAACTGCGGGTTTCTGATTGCCTCTGAACAATTTTTACAAAAACAATTTGGATGGGGCAGCCCAGCATCTTGAGCAGTTCCTATTACGCTTAAGATGACCTCACTCATAGTGAAACACTCCTTTTGTGATTTGTTTCGCCTTCATAGTTTTTCTTTGTAATCGTCCAACCGGTAAATCCGAATAAAATATTCATGAGTGGGACAAGGAAGGCAAAGAACGCAAACGGAATAAATTCACCTGGACTAACACCGAGTATTCCCGCAGCAAATACAGCCGGTACCCCCCACGGAACAAGGTTGATTCCAACTGTTCCTGCGGCTTCTACACAGCGAGAAAGGTTCTTCGTATCAATCCCCATCTTTTTATAATTTTTGACAAATGTTCTTGCTGGTAAAATGATGGCTAAAAATTGTGCCCCGCTGGCAAATGCGACTATAAAGGTAGAAAGAATGGTGGTGCTGATTAAGGTGCCAGTAGAATGAACTTTTGACATCATCTTTTTAGTTAATACCTCGAACGAACCCGTCTCTTCTAAAATTCCCCCAAGTGCGGTTGCTAAAATTAACAAACCAATTGTCCCCAGCATCGACATAAGTCCTCCTCGATTTAACAAGGAATCTAATGCTTTTATTCCAGATTCTGCATGGAATCCGCTTGTCATGACTTGAATGACAGTAGTTACGGAAGACCCCTGAACGAAGATGGCGAGCACACCGCCTAAAATACCGACACCCATTAATGCCGGAATGGCAGGTATTTTTTTTACCATTAAAATAATGGTAAATACCGGCACCAATAATAGTAAGGGGTGTATGACAAAAACATCATCCAAACCTGTTTTCATTGCACCAATGACCTTTGTATCTGCCCCGCCATGGATCCCTGCTGACTGGCCCACTACCCAATACAATAGAATGGAAAGTAGAAAAGCTGGAATCGTATCCCAAAGCATGTGCTTGACATGACTAAACAAGTCGGTTTCAGCCATCGCTGGAGCAATGTTGGTGGTATCGGACAGGGGAGATAATTTATCTCCAAAATAGGCTCCTGAAATCACCGCTCCTGCTACAAGTCCTGGAGAGAAACCAAGGCCTTCTCCGATCGCCATGAAAGCAAGGCCAATTGTTGCAATAGAAGTAAACGAGCTTCCTAGTGTAATAGAGATAATTCCGGTAACCAGTGCCACAATCGGTACAAACATGGCAGGTTTAATAATGGACAATCCATAGTAAATCATCGTCGGAATGACGCCGCTCGCAATCCATGTGCCGACAATAATCCCGATAATAAGCAAAATAAATACGGCAGGCAACGCTCTTGAAACACCATTTACCATCATCTTTTGGACATCATCCCAACTCCACCCGGCCATAATGGAAACAATGGCTGCTGCGATCACTCCAATCATTAACGGAATATGCATCCCCGCTTTCCAAATGAAAATAGAAAGCGCAGCAGCGCCAATCAAGGCAATAATAGGAATGAGCGACTTCCCTGTAGACAGTTCTTTTTTCATGTACACCTTCTCCTTAGATAATTTAATAGAATTAAAAAAGCCCCATCCCTCAAAGGGAAGGAAGCTCCACGGTACCACCCTAGTTAGCAGATTAACCTTCTGCTCGCTTGTTTAGATAACGGCCGAAGCTGGCCCCTAGTTCCCTACCAAGCTCTGATTTCAAAGATGATATCAGTCGCTTTAACAATTAAACGCTTTTATGCTTTTATGCTTTTACGCAGTTAAGTATATGGATATATTAATAGAATGAATCATCATAGTCAATCTTTTTTAAATTGTGTAAGTGATGCATGGGGACGGTTCTCGTGCATCATTATAGGTATTTGCATGAAACAGAGGGACGGTTCTCATGCCTCATCTCAGGTTTTCGCACAAAAAAGCCCAACTAGCGGACGATTGCTAGTTGGGCTTTAGGCTGTGATATGACGGTTAAAGGTATTTTTTTCTATAAGAATTTAAGCAATCCCTCGCAGAAAATCTACCAATGCCTTTGTAAACTCTTTTGAGGTTTCGATATTGGAAAGGTGTGACCCTTCAAGTTCAACATAACGTGCACCCTCAATTTGGCCGGTTAAGTACTGACCGTCGCGTGGAGGAGTAGCCAAGTCATCTTTGCTCGAGATGACCAATGTCGGCACGGTAATATTTTCCACCGTGTCACGCTCGTCCATGTCCCTGACCGCGGCACAGGCCGCAGCATAGCCATCTGCAGCCGTTTCTAAAAACACCTTTTTGACTTGCTCCACTTCCTCCGGCCCTTGCTGCACGTAGGATTCTGTAAACCAACGCGCTATGACACCCTCAGAGATTGGCCCCATCCCGCTGTTTTGCACAGCAGAAATTCTGGTATCCCAAATTTCACGCGGCCCGATAAAGGCAGCCGTATTGCATAGTGCCAGTTTTCCAAGGCGCTCGGGAGCATTCAGCGCCAGCCACATGCCAGTCATGCCGCCCATCGAAACGCCGGCAAAGTGGGCAAGCTCAATCCCCAAACCGTCTAATAGGCCCACAACATCCTGGCCAAGCTGATCAATGGAATAGGGACCAGCAGGGACATCTGAAGCCCCATGACCCCGTGTGTCATAACGCAGCACACGGAAATATTTCGTTAACTCTTCTATTTGGGGATCCCACATGGTAAGGTCCGTTCCTAGCGAGTTGGATAGGACTACAACCGGAAGCTCCTCCGCCCCGTCAAAACGGTAATGCAGACGAACCCCGTTAACATCGATAAAATTCATGAAAAAACACCCCTGTAACTTATAATAGCCTTTTAAAAAGGGATGAAGCAGGAGAACCGTCCCCTTGCATCACCTACACATCACTCAACTTCTAAAAAATCGCTGCCTTCAAACCAGGCTGGGATGCCTGCAGTCAGTAGGGCGACTAGGGAGACATCGGCGATTTCGGCGTCGGTTGCTCCGAATTTTTTGGCTCCGTTGATATGGAGCTCGATCCCTTTTGGATACATTTCCGCGACGTTGATTCCGACTAAAACTAGTTCTTTCAATTTACGAGAGACGACATGGTCTCTTAGGACTGTTTTTCTTAAGTCAGCGTATCCTTCTAGACATGCCGGGTTATATTGATGTAAAACCTTCACCCAGCCAGGAAGCTCTCCGCCTGCTTCTTTTTCATAATATGCCAGGGCACTTACCTCTTCATCTTCCAAAAATGAGGAAGGAGAACCGTCCCCTTGCTTCACTCCTAATTCAGAAACTGCGTATTCTAGGGCTTTTACGCCGGTGAACCAGGCTGGGATGCCCCTGGAGATGATGCAGACGGATAGGATGTCTGCAAGTTCTTCGAGAGTCGCGCCTGAGTCGATGGCGCCCTTGGTGTGGTAGATCATGCTGCGTTCATAGCGCCGGGCCGCATTGATGCCGACTAAGATTAATTCTTTTTCTTTTTTGGAAAGGGCTCCGTCTACTAAAATTTCGCCCCGTAATTTTGTGTAATATTCAAGCGCCTTAGGAGCAAAATGATGCATTTTGGCTACCCATTCTGGAACCTGACCGTATACCTGTTCGAAAAATTCCAACCCATTAAATTCTGTTGACATGTCACCATCTCCAAACATTTATTTTTCTAAGGACCGTCCCCCATGCCTCAAAAAATGATGCATAAGAACCGTCCCCATGCCTCACCCTGAACCAAAAAGTGATGCACGAGAACCGTCCCTCTGCCTCAAAAAATGATGCATGAGAACCGTCCCCTTGCCTCACCTATGCCTCATACTGAACGAAAAACTGTGGCGATTCCTTGGCCGCCGGCGATGCATAGGGTGCCGAGGCCCCATTTTGCTTGTCTTTTGTTCATAGCGTGGATGAGCGATACGCAGATTCTGGCGCCGCTGTTGCCGATTGGGTGTCCAAGGGCGATGGCTCCGCCGTTGACGTTTACCTTTTCCATTGGCAGCTTCAATTCTTTCAAGCACGCTAGTGCCTGGGCTGCAAACGCTTCATTTAATTCTACCAAATCCAACTCGTCTTTGCTGATTCCAGCCATTTTTAACGCTCTTTCACTTGCTTCCACCGGGCCGATTCCCATCCGGTCAGGTTGTACGCCGGAAAGCCCGAGCGCCGTAATTTCCGCTAACGGCTCAAGATTATATTTTTCGACCATATCCCCGGATACCACTAGCAGCATTGAAGCTCCGTCATTCAATCCGGAGGCATTCCCGGCTGTCACCGTTCCGTCCTTTTTAAAGGCAGGCTTCAGTGCAGCCAATTTTTCCAAATTGGTTTTCCGAGGGTGCTCATCTACCGAAAAGACAATTGGCTCGCCCTTTTTTTGAAAAATCTTCACAGGAACAATTTCATCCTCAAAGGCGCCGCTTTCGATCGCTTCATGCGCCTTTACCTGGCTTTCATAGGCAAAAACATCCTGTTCCTCGCGGGAAATGGCGTAATCCTCAGCAAGATTCTCAGCCGTCATTCCCATCACGAGCCGGCCATATTTATCTTCTGGTTGTGAACCAGGCTGACTTTCTTTATTCGGGTCCAAAATTTCCGCGTTGCCGGACAAGAAGCCATAGCGGCCATTTCGGATGTAATAAGGGGCGGCACTCATGCTTTCGACACCGCCGACAATGTAGGCATGGCCGATGCCGGACCGGATTGCCATAAACGCATTATGGATGGCCTGCATGCCGGAACCGCAGGCGCGATGAACGGTGTAGCCTGGCAGTGATTCAGGCAGATCCGCCATCAGAAGCGCCTTCCTCGCAATATTGGATTGGTCCTGGCTTTGCTTTGCCTGGCCAATGATGACTTCATCAATTTCTTCAACTGGAATCAATTTTTTTGCCAGTAAATCCTCAAATAACGGTACCAGCAGCTCGTCAGGTTCTAGTCCCTTTAATGTGCCGCCGATTTTTCCAACCGCGGTCCGCTGAGCGCTGACCACAAATACTCGATTATCCATTCTTCCCATCTCCCTACCTTAAGACAATAATCTCTTCACTTATTTCAAAAGACGCCTCAGTCTTTTCCTTCACTTCATCCAAGCTCACACCCGGCATTAATTCCTTCAGCACGAGCTTTCCATCTTCAATCTTAAATACCGCTAATTCAGTAATGATGACATCAACTTTCCGAAGCGACGTGATCGGATAGGAACACTTCGCCACGATTTTGGACTCGCTGTTTTTTGAAGTATGATTGGTCGTAACAATCACCTTGCCGGCCCCGCTCAACAGATCCATCGCGCCGCCGACACCCATGATATTTTTTCCAGGAATCGCCCAGTTGGCAATGTAGCCTTCCTGATCGACCTGAAGCGCACCAAGGATGGCGACATTCACATGCCCGCCGCGTATCATGGCGAATGATTCGGCGCTATTAAAGTAAGACGCCCCAATACCTTCTGAAATAGGTAGCTTTCCGGCATTGACCAAGCTTGGATCAAGATCCTCTTCGCTCGTCAGCTCTTCCACCCCAAGCATTCCATTTTCAGTGTGGAAAAAGACCGAACCCGGCTCGACATATTTCGCGATAAGCGTTGGAATCCCGATTCCAAGGTTCACAACCGAGTTTGGCTTCAGTTCTGCTGCCGCGCGCTTAGCTATCAACTCTTGAATATCTTTGTTGGTCATTTGGAAACAACTCCTTCTTTGCTTAAAATCAATTGGCTTTGGACAATCGCATCTACGAATAAATGCGGGGTGACGATTTCTTCAGGTGAAAGCTCGCCCGCTTCGACAATCTCATCGACCTCGGCAATCACAAAATCCGCTGCCGTTGCCATTAACGGATTAAAATTCCGCGCTGTTTTGTAGTAAACCAAGTTTCCTAGAGTGTCAGCTTTTGCCGCCTTGACAAGAGCAACATTGGCTTTCAAAGGATTCTCAAGCACATAAAGCTCGCCGTTGATTTCCCGCGTTTCTTTCCCTTTTGCCAGCTCCGTTCCGGCGCTTGTTTTTGTAAAATAACCGCCAATCCCGGCACCGCCTGCACGAATCGATTCCGACATCGTTCCCTGCGGCATCAATTGAATCTCAAGCTTGCCTTGATTATAAAAATCACCGACCTCGCGATTGCTGGTAAAATAAGAGCCAATCGCTTTTTTGATTTTTCCCTGGCGCAATAATATCCCCAGGCCTTTGCCAGCCTCTCCAAGATTATTGCTGATGACAGTCAGCTGGTTGACATCGTGGCGTGTCAGTTCGTCAATCAATGTTAACGGCGCCCCGACAAGGCCGAACCCGCCTACCATTAGGGTGTGTCCCGATTGAATTTTTTGAATTGCCTCTTCTGGCTTCATTTGTTTTTGCATTTCGATCACCTCTTAAAATTGATCCGCCTAAACTATTCTGGCGTTCATTTCCGACATTTTTTTTCAAACAAAAAGCCCAGCCATCCCAAAAGAAGGCGCAACTCTAGTGCACTTCTTTTAGAAAGGCTGGGCTACCCTCATTATTGTGAAAACGGGGATGCCGTTCTCACCGTGAAGATCTCAACTTTCTATCATCGCAGTCAACTTGTGACCCGATTTCTTCTATTATATTATACTATTTTATTTTTACCCAAAGAATCCCCAAAGTAGAACAGCACCACAATAGATAATCCCAACCCAGAACATCATGACAACGGTGTAACCCATAACGTCTTTTAACTTAAGATTTGATAGAGCCAGCGCCGGCAAGATCCAAAACGGCTGGACTAAATCGTTCCAGGCATTTCCGAGCATAACGGACATGGACGTATGGGCGATGGATGCGTGCAATTCCTTCGCCGCATCGATCATGAATGGCCCTTGAACGACCCAGTGTCCGCCGGCAGATGGAGCAAAGAAGTTGATCACGAACGAGCTGACCAGTCCCCAGAATGGCAGTGTATGGGCTGAAGAGAATTGCACAAACCAGTGGGCAATGGTATCCACCAAACCAGACCCTGCCATAATCGCCATGATCCCGGCATAGAACGGATATTGCAGGATGATGCCGGAAATCGTCTTAATTCCGTCATTTAAACTAGAAACATAGTTTGCTGGAGTTCCTAAAAGGATAATGCCAAGGAAAAGAATAATAAAGTTGATCATGTTTAAATCTAATTTGCCACCCTTTGAAAAGAAGGACACGACATAAATGATACCGATAATTCCAATTGCCAGTGAAAGCAAACGGCTGTTGTTTAACTTGGTTGCAAACGTCACTTCTTCATTACCCAGGGCAGTTGCTGCTGCCACCTGTTCACGCGCTTCAATCTCAGGATTGATTTCAATGACATTTTCTTTCTTCTTCGGATGCAGCCAAGCGTTTAATAAAGGAAGAGTGATGATCACGATCAAGCTGGTAACTAGCATTGGTATTGAAAAAATGGTCTCCGATAGCGGCACGACGCCCATTGCTTTTTCCATCGGGTGGCCAGGTGTTGAAATCAACACTGGAATACTAGCAGAAAGACCTAATCCGTATAACGTAAATCCGCTGTACGCTGCTGCGATAATCAGCGGGTAGTGAACCCCTTTAACCTTTAAAGCGAGTTTCTTGGCGATGATTCCCCCAATTACCAAACCAAAGCCCCAGTTCAAGTAACTGCCGATTCCCCCAACCAATGTTGCAACGATAATGGCCATTCGAGGAGTATGAACGAGTGAAACAATTTTGTTTAAGAACCGGTCAATAATCGGCGCCTTTGCCAGCACATAGCCCATCGCCAGGATGACAGCCATCTGGGTCGTAAAAGATAACAGATTCCAGAAACCTGCTCCCCAGCTGGTTGTAGCAGCCACGAATCCCTGTCCTTCGACAAGAACGGCCAAGATCAGCGTCAAAATGGTCAATCCAATCGCAAACACGAATGGATCGGGAAGATACTTCCTCATCAGATTCGTGAAAAAACCAGTAATTTTCTCCATGCTTTCGCCCCCTTGTTGTTTTAGAAAAATAGTTTAAGGTTAACGCTTTCATTTCATTTGAAAAAAAATCCCCTTCGGTAAAGCTTCTATCATTATTGTAAAGGAACCGAAAAGGTTTCCTCATTAACAAATAATGGGTAACGTGTGTTCAGTGCTGCCGGGTCACCTCCATAAAGCCAATAAAAATACCCAGCTGTGCCAAAAGGAATAAGAAAACACAAGGGTTCCCTATTGTCTTTTGGAAAAGCTGGGTATTCTTAATTTAAGGTGGAATGGGTAATTCCAGCGTTAAGAAGACGCTTTTCGAAAGGTATTTATTTTATAAAAAAACTATAATATATCCTTCGTTTAGTTGTCAAATTATTTTTTATTTTCCAATTGATTTATTTTTTCAAAATACCTTTTATGAGCAGCTTTTAACGCGACAATCACGGAATTAACCGAAGGTGCAAAGTAATGCTCTTCAATCCGTTTGACAAGCTCGTCTACACCATTCGACAAATTGTAGCCGATCACAAGCCGCTTGATAAAGTCCTTGGCCAAATCGGTAATAAACGTAAACTCAACGTCCACAATGGAATGGTTGGTCGGATCAATTTCCAGAACAATTCCTGCATGCTTATAAATCTCGTACATCGCACTTCCTGTCGGCGCCTTCGCATAGGCAGTCACTAACACCGTATTCATCTCATGTTGTGAATTCAAGTTGGACCCTCCCTTAATTTTACTCTTATTATACCAAATGTGAGGCATGGGTGAGGCATAGGGACGGTTCTTATGCATCATTTTGAGCAAGGGAACGGTTCCTGTTCTTGCAAACGGAAGGAAATGAACTGAGGCACGAGAACCGTCCCCACGCCTCATTATGGTTTTAAGATCACTTTGACCCCTTGTTTTTGGATGCCGACTTCGAAGCCTTCAACGGCTTTTTCTAGCGGAAGGACATGGGAAACCAGCTTCAGATACGGGAATTTTCCGGATGCCGCCATGGCGATGGTTCGCTTCAAGGTTTGCTCGGTTACGCCGTATACCCCTTTGACCGTTACTTCGCCACGGACAATTTCATTTGATGGCAGCACAGTTTCCTTAGCGGAAATGCCAACCAACAACAGTTCGCCGCCTTTTGTGCACATTCTGACCCCAGACACCATTGATTGATGGAAGCCGCTTGTTTCAAACACATGGTCGACGCCCTGGCCATTTGTCAGCTCGGAGATGGCCTCAACATCGTTAACCTGGTCGGCATACACAATATCCGTTGCACCTAATTCGTTGGCCAGCTGCAGTCTTTCTTCATCGATAGACAAGCCTGTTACAATCAGCTTTTTCAAGCCGAGGCTGGATAAGGATGCGATTAGGGACAGACCGATAGGACCCGGTCCGATAACAACAGCCGTGTCACCCGGCAGAATGTCAGCGCGTTCAAGCGCACGAACGCCAATGCCAAGCGCCTCGAGCATGCCGGCCACCTCAATCGGCATTGTTTCCGGAATCGGCAGGACGTTTTTATAATGAATCGCTGCGTATTCGGCCATTCCGCCATTTTGCCGGAAACCATATTGCAGGGATTTCGCCGGCACCTTATCCATCGCGCCTTTGCCGTGATCACAAAGATTCGTTCTGCCCCGCTGGCAATTCGCACATTCGCCGCAGGCCACATATGGATTGATGATGACCCGGCTGTCCAACAGGTGCTCATGTTCGGGATTGTTCACGCCAACGACTCTTCCAGCAAATTCATGGCCGAGAATGACGGGCGTCGCCACCCACTCATAGGCGCGCATCCCCTCGTACATGTGCAGGTCACTCCCGCAAATGCTAACGGCCTCGACCTTTACTAGCACTTCGTTATCTTTCAGATTAGGAGTTTCAACGTCTTTTACTTCTACGCCGTGGTCTCTTGTGGCTTTGACAACTGCTTTCAATTTTTCTCACCCTTCCTGGATTTATTTTTCTAAAAAAATATTTACCACTCTTCCACCGCAATCGCCCTGATCGGAGAACCTGTTAACCCCTTTAAATTCAAAGGAGTTCCAATAAAATAGAAATGTTTTTTGGAAAGTTTTTCGAGATTGACGATATTTTCCATAATTAATATATTTCTGCTCAGCAGGGCCAGGTGGACATCCCTTTGCATATTTTCATTGATATCAGCATTTGGCAGGTCCAGGCCGATTGCTTTAATTTTATTTTCGACAACCCAATCCCCGACTGAAGGAGCAAGGGATTTGCACTCATGGAAGCCTTCGGCATTCCACTCCCCGTCCCAGCAGCGGAACAGAACAATGCTATTCTCTTTAATTTCAAGCTGGTCCCTCTCAACCACCGCTTCTACCATTTCCCGCGTTACCGGTTCTGCAGGATTTTTATCCGAACAATCAATTAAAACAGCGTCCCCCATCGTCGCATCAATCGGAATCTGCTCGATCGTTAAACCATCTTTGAAAAAATGATAGGGAGCATCCATGTGCGTCCCGCTATGGTCGGACATCATGAAAATCTTGCTAGCATAGCCTTCACAAGGCGCCGTATATCTTGGTTTGGAAAAATCGTGCGTGATATGGTCCATAAACACGACTTTAGGATGGGATGGAAAAGAAACTAAACCGTCATATAACAATACTGATAAATCTACTGTTTTCATCTTTATGCACCTCTGGTAGTTTTTTTAAAAAAAGGCTCTTTTCTAAAATATTGTTGCTATTAAGGGATCGCAAATAAAAGGGTTGAGTTCGCAAATAAAACTCGTAAAATCGCAAATAAAAAGTGATGGATTCGCAAATAAAACCTGTAAAGTCGCAAATAAATGTTGCTGAGTTCGCAAATAAAACTCGTATAATCGCAAATAAAGGTGCTGGATTCGCAAATAAAATCTGAAATCACCACGAAATAGGTGTAATTTTGCTCTTTTCTACGTCAATTCTATAGAAAGAAGCAACAATATTTGCGAAAGCGGCCTAAAATAATTAGGGCCGCTCTACTTCCGGATCCATTTCATCAACTGAAGCAGCTGGGCATTTTTCATCTGAAGGGCGGCCGCCTGGGAGTCCTTGTCCCAATCATAAAACCCTTTGCCTGTTTTTGTTCCGAGCTCGCCATTTTGGACTTTTTCCGAAAGCAGGCGGGAAGGTTCGGTCCTGTTTTCCAAATCCTTATAGAGGTAGGAAGCAATATGGTGGTGGACGTCCAAGCCGTTCAGGTCTCGCTGCTCGAGTGGACCGGTGAAGAGTAGCCGGACACCAAGACTCCAGCGGACAACCGTATCGATTTCCTCCGCAGTCGCAATCCCTTCCTCCAGCAGCGATATCGCCTCCCGCGCCATCGCATGCTGAATTCGGTTGCCGATGAAGCCCGGAATGTCTTTTTGGATTAAGACAGGTTCTTTATGGATTTTTTTGAAAAATTGCATGACTTCATCACAGACTTGATTCGAAGTCTCGTCCCCGCGAATGACTTCCACTAACGGAATAATCGCCGCCGGCATGAAAAAATGCGTGCCGATGAAGCGCTCACGGTGCATTAGCTGTACGCTGATTTGATTAATCGATAACCCCGAAGTGTTCGTTGCAAAAATTGTCGCTGGACCGCAAAACTCTTCCAGCGTTTGAAAGAGAGTTTGCTTTAACTCCAAGACTTCCGGAATGGCCTCAATCACCATCCAGGAGTTTTGCGCATCTTGAAGGCTGTCTGAAAGTGAGATCCGGCCGAGTGCCTCATTCATTTCATGTTCAGTGATAAACTCATATTCTCTTAAAATTTCATACTGACCCCTGATTTTCTCCTTCGCTTCGCCCAGGATTGTCTGATTCTGTTCTACCATGTGAACGTTTACATAATGTTGCGCAAGTAATTGAGCAATCCCCCTGCCCATCGTTCCCGCACCAACAACCGTAATTTTTCTATCTTCCATATGAGCGTGGGCCCTCCTTAAACTGAAAATAAAAAAACCCAGCCCCATAAAAAATAAGAATACTAACATCTTATCTTTCAATGGAAAGCTAGGTATCCTAAATTACATGAAACGGGTAATTTCACCATTAAGAAACTGCTTCTCATTAACTATTAAAACTGTTTATATTATTATGATATTTCTAAATTTAGTTTTCGTCAAGTGATGCATAGGGACGGTTCTCATGCCTCATTCTTTGAATGAGGCAGAAGAACCGTCCCTTTGTTTCATCCATTTTGAAAATGAAGCACTAGAACCGTCCCCATGCTTCACTTAATGATCGGCAGTACCACATGTGATGGGTAGGTTTCCTGGTGGTAGATGGTTTGGTTTGCCGTGTTAAAGTTGCTGCTGGTAATCATGGTGTGTCCGGTATTTAGGTTTGTGTCGAAGCGCGGGAAGTTGCTGGATGAGATTTCGATTCGGATTTGGTGGCCTGGGAGGAAGACATTGCTGGTTGGCCACAGTTCAATCTCGTATTGCATAATTTCATCCTTGATAGATTCATAGGATTCCTGAACCTGAATCTCCCCATTTCGATAGGATGCGCGAACAATCCCATCTGTTAAATTAAATGCCGTTCCATCCGGCAAGACATCGATTAACTTTGCCGTAAAGTCCGTATCGACGGCATCCGTTTTTGCCCACAAGATCACCTTAACAGGGCCGGTCACTTCAAGCGCTTCTGCCAGCGGCTCAGAGGTGTAAACAAGTACATCGCCTCTTTCCTCCAACTGCCGTTGATCCTTAGGACCCATCGTTTGGACACCTGCATACAGGGTGCCTCCACCATTGGTCGGGACCGGGTTTGAAGGATCATAAACAAACGTATCCTTCGGTTCGTCCTTCGTCGGCAATTCCACACTCAAGCGCCCATCGCCAAAACGGGAATTAGCCTTGCCGTCGCTATGCAAATAGTAGGGAACATACGTGGTCCTGGCCAACGGCCATTCCTGCTCGTCCCGCCACTCATTGACCCCCATCACAAACAGCTTGATCGGCGCTTCATCCTCTACAATCGTGTGTTCACCCTTTAACCAATAATCAAACCAGCGAATGTGCAGCCCCGTCAAATCTTCATGCCCGTCAATCCAGTCACCGGAAGCTTGAAGCCCGAAATTCCGTTCACCGATGACAGAACTGAAGACCCCATGCCCCCACGGCCCAATGATTAATTTATTCACCCCCCTGCCCTGTTTGTGCAGTTCCGAAAAGTTTTTTAAGGTAGACTGCAAAAGATTATCGTACCAACCGGCAATATGATAGGCAGGGACTTGTATCTGCTTATACTTGTTAAGAATACTCATCCGCTCGCCCATTTCCTCTGTTACGTTTCCTTCCAGAAGGTCAAAGAAATAGCCGGCCGCATCAAGCTCCTTCAGCGGCGGCCATTGCTGAATCGGCTTATACGAATACCACTCTTCAATCCGGTTATAGGTATCTGCCCATTTTTCCATCATCACTGCATACTCTGCTGAATCACCGTATTTCCTTCTCAGATACTCAGGGGCCACGGACTCTAGCGCCCATGTTTCCGATGAGGCAACGAGGAACTTTCCGCCCTTGTCCAGTGAATTATTCCGCCAGTCATTTAACGTCATCGCTGGAACAATCGCCTCCAAATGCGGCGGCTGTTCGGCGGCAGCCAGCAATTGCGTATAACCATAATACGACAGCCCAAACATGCCTACTTTTCCATTTGAATAGGGCAAAGCCGCGGCCCATTCAACGGTATCATAGCCATCTTCCGCTTCATATAAAAATGGATAAAATTCGCCTTCCGAGTTGAAGCGGCCCCTGACATCCTGGACAATCACGACATAGCCATGCTGCACCAGACGATGGGTATCCAGATAGCGATGGGAATAGAACGGCAAATCTTTATTGTAGGGAAGCCGTGTCAACAGCACCGGAAACTTCCCTTCCTGGCTTGGACGATAGATATCTGCATAAAGCGTACTCCCATCCCGCATTCTACAAGGTACATTTTTCTCTACTACAATCTGTTCGATCTTCATTTTTAAAAATTTCATCCTTTCCCCTTCAAAATCATAATCACCTGTCTTAAAAGCCTAAAACGATTTCCCAAGATCCCATCAAGAAAAAAATCCACCCGCATTTAATCGGGATGGACTTCTTCAAAAAGATGAGCCTAAGCAGCACGTTCGGCTATATTTTTCTTCAGACTGCCTTTTCGCTTTTTAATTGGCGACAGGTTTCTTTCCAGCCAGCCCATCACCACATCAGCAATCACAGCCATCAACGCGGTTGGGATGGCACCTGCGAGGATAATCGGTGTTCCGTCCGTTACATTCGTGCCACGCAGGATAATGTCGCCCAAGCCTCCCGCACCAATGAAGGTTCCGATTGTGGCAATCCCGATCGTGATGACCAATGCCGTCCTAAGCCCTGCCATAATCACGGACATTGCCAGCGGCAGCTCAACCATCCAGAGAACCTGAAACTTGGTCATCCCCATCGCTTTTCCCGATTCCAGCAAGGCATGGTCGACGTTCCGGATGCCGGTGTAGGTGTTTTTTATAATCGGCAATAACGAATAGAGGAATAAGGAAAATACGACCGTATTGGTTCCAAGTCCCATGACAAGCATGAGCACAGCCAGCATCGCCAAGGCTGGAATCGTTTGGATAATATTAGCAAGCGAAATCACCCACGTGCTTAGCTTATTGTAGCGGGCAATAAAGATGCCTACCGGGATCGCGACAATTGCGGCAAATAAAACGCCATAGGCAGACATGAGGAAATGCCGGTAAAACTCGACCCACACATACGCCGCATTTTGTGAATAGTAATACAAAATACTACTGATCGTCTCCATGGTCTCACCCCTCCCCTTCGAAATACTTGTGCTCTTCTAAAAATTCCTTTGCAATAACTGCCGGTTCTTTCATTTTTCCGTCAGCTTCATAATTAAGCTCCTGCATCTTTTCGGTACTAATTTTTCCAGCGAGCTTTTGCAGAATCTCCTTTAATTCCGGATGGGCCTTTAACACGTCGTTTCGTGCCACCGGTGATGTATCATAAGGAGGGAAGAAATGCTTATCATCCTCCAACACCTTTAAATCAAAGGCACTGATGCGCCCATCGGTCGTATAGGCGAGGACAACATCCATTTTCCCGTTCGCTGCCGCCTGATACACTAAGCCAATCTGCATCGGGAAGGTCTTGCCGAATTCAAATCCATACTCTTTTACAAAACCTTCATAGCCGTCCCCTTTCCGCTTTAACCAGGCATTGTCGACACCTAATTTCAAATCCGAAACAAACGGTTGTAACTCGGAAACGGTGTTCAGGTTTTCTTTTTCCGCCAGCGCTCTTGTCACTGTAAACGCATAGGAATTCGCAAAGCCGTACGAATCAAACCAAGTTTGGTCAAATCGCTTTTGGAATTCGCGTTTAACAGTAGTAAGCGCTTCCTTCGGGTTTTTGACCGGGTCCATGGCAAGCGCCCCCGCCAGGTCCGTTCCCGTATAGCGTGTTGCCGAAATATCAATATCGCCATTCAGCATGGCCTGATGCTGGACAATCGAAGACCCTAGATTATTGACCATTTCCACCTTAGCATCAGTATAATGTTCAATCATCAGCCGAACCATATTCCCCATAATCTGTGATTCCGATGTCCCCATCGTTCCTACCTTAATCGTGTTGTTGGCCGCCCCGCTCAAGCCGGGCAGTGCGCAGCCGCTCATCAAAACCGCCACCGTCATGACAATGGCAATCAGTAAATGATTTCGTTTCAACATATCCGTGCCTCCCTTCCTATGCAGCTTCTCTCATCTTTTTCATTCCTTTAGGCGTTACCCAGCCTTCGACTTTGCCTAAAAGAAGATCGGTCAATAAAGCCAACAAAGTAACAGGAACCGCACCGACAATAATGAATTCAGGCTGATACAGGTTCAGACCGCTGAAAATGTAATCGCCGAGGCCCCCGCCGCCAATAAACGAAGCTAAGGTCGCCCAGCCAATTAAATAAACCGTTGATAAGCGAATACCTGCCATAATGACGGGGATCGCCAGCGGCACCTCTACGTAGCGGATTCGTTCCCATCCAGTCATACCCATCCCGCGTCCTGCTTCAAGCAGACTCTTTTGCACGCCGTTCACTCCCGTATAGGTGTTTCTCAGGATAGGTAGGACTGAATAGAAAAATAAAGCAATGATAGCCGGTGTTTTTCCGACACCTAGAAGAGGAATGAAGAAAGCAAGAATGGCAAAGCTTGGAAAAGTTTGAATAATACCTAATATCCCCATCACCACTTCAGCCCCTTTTGGAAATCGCGTTAACGCTACTCCAAGAGGTACCGCGATGAGAATGCCGAGCAGTGCTGCAACCACCGAAATATATAAATGCTCCCACGTCTTATACAGCATTTCACCGCCGTATGTACTCAAAAATTGTAAAATGGTATCCATGTCATCTCCCTCCTAACCTATTTTTGTTAGTTCATCCACGCCCCAGATTGAATCATAGACAATGTCTACCAAACTAGCTCTCGTGACAATCCCAACAAGGCGATGTTTGTCATCGACAACCGGAACGTATTTCATGCCCATTTTTAAGATTTTTCGGACCGTATCACGAACAAGCGTCTCTTTGTCGACAGTGAATACCTCTGCTTCGACAACATCTCGTACCAGACTCGCCTTTTTCCGTTTTTGGTCAATAATTTCAACATCAATAACCCCTTGCAGAATCTTCATTTCATCCACGACAAGCAAGGAATCCACGCGATGCTGCTTCATTAATTGGATCGCTTCTGATAAAGAACGGTCGCCCGTAATCGTGATCGGATTTGGGCTCATAATTTGCTCGACCGTTTGGATATTCGGTCTTGCCTGGACAAGACGGTCTTTTCCAATAAACTCTTCAACAAATTCATTGGCTGGATTGCGCAGGATTTCATCTGGTGTATCACATTGGACGATCTGACCGTCCTTCATAATGACAATCCGGTCCGCCAATTTCAGCGCCTCATCCATGTCATGGGTCACAAACACAATCGTTTTTTCCAGCTTCCGTTGCAGCTTTTTGAATTCTTCCTGGAGGGATTCCCTCGTAATCGGGTCTAATGCGCCAAATGGTTCATCCATTAAAATCAGGGGCTGATCCGCTGCCAATGCGCGCAGTACACCAATCCGCTGCTGCTGGCCGCCGCTTAGTTCATGAGGGTAAAGTTCTAAATAGTCAGGTGTCATATCGACAAGTGAAAGTAATTCCCGGGCACGAGCGCGGCGTTTATTCTCTGGAACTTTTAATAATTTTAGGACGAGGGAGATATTTTCTTGAATGGTCATGTGAGGAAATAAGCCGATCTGCTGAATGACATACCCGATTTCTCGTCTAAGTGTCACCGGGTCGCTTTTCATAATGTCTACACCATTGATAGAAATGGCACCCTCTGTCGGTTCGATCAACCGGTTAATCATCTTCATGGTCGTCGTTTTCCCGCAGCCGCTTGGGCCGATAATACAGATGAATTCTCCCTTGGCAATTTCCAAGTTCAGATCATGAACCGCTCGTTTCCCCCCCTTATACACTTTTGAAACATGATCAAATTTAAGCAAAGTAAGCACCTCCATATTTTATGCAAAAATCTAAATTCTCTAAATTTAGTATAAAGTAAAGTTTGTAAAATAAAAAGTTTATAAATTTTATAAATTACATCAAATTTACAGACTATAAGTTTTTTAGGTTTGTTTTTCCAAGTATTTCTTAAAAATCCTCCTAATTCCTCCCTTTTACAACCTAATTCCCCTTTTCGTTTTTTTCAAAAAATGTGATATAGTGGCAACGTAATAGGGTAACTGGAAGGGTGAATTCCTTTGGATGAAGAACCATTAGAAAAAATTAATCATATCCAAGAGCAGTTTGTTGAAAAAATCGCCGATAATATGCAAACGTTCGGGGTCTCAGCTACTGTCGGGAGAGTGCTAGGCATCATTTATATGAACCGCAGGCCTATGACACTGGATGAACTATCTGAGGAAACGGGAATGAGCAAAACCCGGATGAGCCAAGTCGTCCGCGAAATGGTGGATTTGAATATTGCGGACAAGGTCTTTGAAAAAGGAGTCCGCAAAGACTTATACAATGTTGAGCAGGATTATTATCAAACCTTCGTTTCGTTGTTCACCTCCAACTGGCGAAAAGCAATCCAGAAAAACAAAATGTTTGAAAAAAAGATGTCTGCTGAACTGAAGTCCATTCTGGAACACGGAACAATCGATGAAGAGTTGGAACAAAAGATTAATGTTCTCCTCAAAGAAACAAAGGAATGGCTGGATTATTATTATTGGTTAGCCCGATTGGTAGAATTCTTTGACAGCGGAGAGATTTTTAAATATGTTCCAAAGCCATAAGACTAGTTCAAGAAGACTTGCCGAATAGCGAACCTCGAAGACAGAGGCATAGTCGCGTTTATACACTTCTATTAGCTAAAAAAAGAAAATGGAATCCAAGCCATTTTCTTTTTTTTATAAATTTTTGAGGAGGAAAATATATGCAGAAAAAGGTCATCGTCACTTGTGCGGTCACTGGCGCAGGAGATACAGTCAAGAAAAGCCCTTATGTTCCCGTTACCCCTAAGGAAATCGCCGAATCTGCCATTGAGGCAGCAAAGGCTGGCGCCACGATCGCCCATATTCATGTCCGCGACCCCAAAACCGGGGGAATCAGCCATGACCCGGCATTATTCCAAGAGGTGGTCGAACGGGTCCGTGAAGCAGAAACCGACGTCATTCTCAACCTCACTTCCGGAGGGGGCGGAGACTGGATTCCAAGCGAACAGAACCCGGCCCTCGGGGGACCTGGAACAGACATCCAGACCCCGGAAGAACGCCATGAGCCCATTGGTAAGTTGCTGCCGGAGCTTTGTACATTAGACTGCGGAAGCTTGAATTTCGGTGACCAGCTTTACATTAGCACCACCAATTGGCTCCGCAAACAAGCCCGCCTTATTCAGCAAAGCGGAGTCAAACCTGAATTGGAATGTTTCGATACCGGACACCTCCTGTTTGCCAAGCAATTAATTGAAGAAGGTCTGATTGACGGCGACCCGATGTTCCAATTCTGCCTGGGCATCCCATGGGGAGCAGCGGCCGATGCGGAAACGATGATTTATATGCGGGATAAACTTCCGAACAATGCCCACTGGTCTGCCTTTGGCATCGGCCGCATGCAAATGCCGATGGCGATCCAATCGATGCTCCTGGGCGGCAATGTCCGGGTCGGATTGGAAGACAATCTCTATTTGGATAAAGGAGTGCTGGGAACCAATGCCCAATTGATAGAAAGTGCCGTTACCATCATGGCAGGGCTTGGTGCCGAACCGATGTCACCTGAAGAGGCCCGAATCCATTTAGGCTTAAAAAATCCTCATAGAAAGGCTGGGATCTAGTGCACAATCATTCTATTAAACAAGTAACCGTCGTCGGCACAGGAGTAATCGGCAATGGCTGGATCGCTCGTTTTTTAGCGCAGGGCTATGATGTCATCGCGACAGATCCAGCCCCAGGTGCAGAGGAGCGGGTGCTTGCAAGTGTCGAGCGTGCCTGGCCTGCTTTGGAGAAACTGGGATTGGCTGCGGGAGCTTCGAAAGACCGGCTCCGCTTTGAACCGGACCTGGCAAAGGCGGTGGCTGACGCCGATTTGATTCAGGAGAACGCACCGGAGCGGGAAGAACTAAAACGGCGTTTGCTGGCGGAAATTGATTTGAATGCAAAACCGGATGCGATCATTGCCTCGAGTACATCAGGGCTTATGCCTAGCACCCTGCAGGCAGACTGCGCCCGGTCTGAACGGATCATCGTGGCCCATCCTTTCAATCCCGTCTATTTAATTCCATTGGTTGAACTGGTGGGCGGTAAGCGGACGGCACCAGAGGTCTTGGCGAAGGCGGAACAATTCTATCAATCTATTCGTATGAAGCCGCTGGTCATTTCCGCTGAAATCGAAGGTCATGTCGCCGACCGGTTAATGGAAGCGATTTGGCGTGAAGCTCTGCACCTTGTCAACGACGGAATTGCCACAACCGAGGAGGTCGATGCGGCCATCATCTACGGCCCTGGATTGCGGTGGTCCTTAATGGGTCCCTTCCTAACCCTGCATCTCGCCGGCGGTGAACAAGGAATGAGGCATATGCTGGAACAATTCGGCCCGGCCTTGAAACTGCCTTGGACCAAACTGGTCGCACCCGAACTGACGGAGGAGCTGAGCAATCAGGTGATTGACGGGTGCGAACGGCAGACCGCCGGCCATTCCATCGCTGGGCTCGAGGAACGGCGGGATCACTTTCTCATTGAGCTTCAGCAGCTGCTGGAAAAATATTGGCCGGGCGCTAATCTGAACGGGAAGCTATAAATTTTTAAAAAGTTAATCTGGAACTGGGGGATGTAGCCAAATGTCGCAAATCAAAAACCCTCTCTTACTTGAAACCGTCCATGAGGATTGGATTGATTATAACGGACATATGACGGATTCTGCCTATGCAAAGGTGTTTAGCATCGCAGTCGACCAGCTGATGATGGAGTTAGGGATTGATGCGGACTTCCGCGAAAAAGAACAATACACCATTTACACGTTAGAAACACATCTCTGCTATCTAAAAGAAGCCCACAAAGGCCAAGAACTGCGGATTGCCCTGCAGCTGCTAGATTATGATGCAAAACGGCTGCACGTATTTTTTACAATGGAAAACACCAACGGCGAACAGCTCGCCACAAGCGAACAAATGCTCATGGGCATCAGCACCAAAACAGGACGGTCAGCCCCCTTCCCTCCCAGCATCCTCGCTCAAATTGAACGAGTGGGAGAACTACATAAACATAGGTTGAGACCGAAGGAAGCTGGGAGAAGAATAGGGATATGAAGTAGGGGGGACGGGAGAGGTGTATCCGAATCGATTAATTAAATAGTAAGATCATTGTTTGAGGATTTGAACTCGATGTTTCACAAAACTGCACTAAGGCACAGCTAGCTATGATCCACTAGCTGTGCCTTTTTCCGTGCAAAACTTCCGATTGCCTTATAAAAACCTTCCCTATTCATCATTCCAAATGGAACCCTTTGCCTTCCATAAATTCCTTCATGTGTACTCGTCTCTTACCCTGCATGAAGTGGGCCATTGATTCAGTCCAGTTGGTATTTTTGTTATTAGTAGAACGCTGCTGATAGTAGTTACTCATGGTTTGATCATAATCATCGAGCAAACCTTCGTATTTTTCCTCGTCATAGACATTTTCATGGAGAATAGCGTCTAATGGCAGTCGTGGTTTTACCTCGTTCTTTTCGGCAGGGACTCCTAAGCATAATCCAAATAGCGGAAACACTTTGTCTGGAAGACCAACCAGCTCGCTGATCGGACCGGGATTATTCCGGACGCCGCCGATATAGCAGCCGCCGTAACCAAGTGACTCCGCAGCCGTGATAACATTCTGGGCAATGAGGGCGGTATCAACAGTGGCGACGATAAAATTTTCTAAATTATCATGTTCAATCACAATCCCGTGCTTACGGCCGGCAGCTTCCAAGCGCTTTAAATCCCCGCAAAATAATAAAAATTCGGAAGCGTCACTAATATGCTTATTTTTAGCAAGCTCGGCGATTTGATCCCTTTTGTCTTTGTCGGTGATGCGGATAATCGAATACGCTTGGACAAAATGCGAGGAAGCTGCACTCTGTCCAGCCTGAAGGATTTCCACCAAATGTTCTTTCGAAATCGGTTCTGCCGAATACTTCCGAACGGAAACATGACTTTGCATCACTTTCATTGTTTCAGATAATGTACTTGTATCTTTCATCTAGTTCTTCCTTTCTTGAGGCAGAGGGACGGTTCTCTTGCATCACTGTGATTGGGTGAGGCACAAGAACCGTCCCCATGCTCATCGTGCATCACTGTGATGAAATGAGGCACGAGAACCGTCCCCATGCTTCACCCTTCTTTGATCTGGTTGCGAAGGGTTCCGAGTTTGCTTACTTCCACCTCTACTACGTCGCCGGCTTTCATTAGGACTTGCGGGTTGCGTTTGAAGCCGACTCCGCCTGGTGTGCCTGTGACGATGACGTCTCCCGGCACTAGGGTAATGAAGGAGGAGACGTAGTGAATCAGTTCGGGTATGGAAAAAATCATTAAATCGGTTGTAGTATGCTGCAATGTTTCGCCATTTAAACGTGTTTCAAGCGTTAAAATCTCATTGTCTTCGATTTCATCGCGAGTGACCATCCATGGCCCAAAAGCTCCCGTTCCTTCAAAATTCTTTCCAGGGCCCCATTGGTGGGTATGGCGCTGCCAGTCGCGGATCGTGGCATCATTATAACAAGCATAGCCGGCTACATGTTCATACGCTTGCTCTTTCGGAATCCGTCTGCCTGGTTTTCCAATGATGACTGCCACTTCGCCTTCATAATCCAGTACATCCGATTCCTGTGGCAGCAAAATCGCTTCATTGTGGCCAATCTGCGAATCAGCCAGGCGGAAGAAAATCACCGGTTTTTCCGTTTTATCGCGATTTACTTCTCGTCGATGATCATCGTAGTTGACTCCGGCGCAAAAGATTTTATTAGGCTTCGGAATGACCGGCAAAAAAGTCACTTCTTCGAATGTATAGTCCACAGGCTCACTTTCGAACTCCGAGACCTGCGCTAGATCGGCGGCCAATAAAGACTTTAAGTCTGCAGCATCTACGCGCTTCGTTAAATCAACAATCCCGTTATCCTTCGCAATACCAAACTTGTTTTGGTTCTCAACTTGATAGCTTACTAATTTCATTACTAACACCATCCTAATCTATTAATCATGTATTTGTGAAACTAAACGATTATTAAATTCTACTTTTTGTAAAACAGAGTCGATAATGTCACGCTCTACTTTTGGATACCATTTGCAATTACGCGGCCACTCTCTTGGACGTAATGGCAGCTCACTATGATAGGGGCGCGGTTCAAAATACCCGAGTTCCGGAATATATTGGTCCATTTCTGTGTACAATTCGATTAAATTCAGCTCCGGGTCCTGATGATAGGATGCGAGATTGTGTCCGGCTGTATGTCTAAATGGTCCCCAGACAAGCGGAATATTTTTACTGGCTAGAAAATCGGCACTTAACGTATGGTGACTCGAATCTTTTAATTGAAAGGCAATATGGTGCATGATTTTATGGCCGAAGTTTGAAATGTTCAAAACATGGTGATCGGAATTACAGGTTAAAAAGGCTGCCCGGTTGCCGATTTTATCGGTTTCGAGAAACCCTAAGATTTCTCTATAAAAATCAACCGACTCCTGCTGCTTTTTTGAACCTAACGCAATATGGCCTAACTTAAAAGGAGAAATCGAATCACGCTTATACCCCGGTGCTGGCATGTCGATATGGTGGTATAAGTGGATCGTGTAGCCATCCGGATCGTTCAGCTCCAATAACTTCCGTATCCCCGGCTGATAATCAGATTTTAGCTCTGAATGAATTCCGGCCTGGGCAAGGAATTGTTGAATATTTTCCAAAGAATCAGTTTCTGCAATTTGAAAGCCAAGAGTTGATAATTCACTTTCGCGGCTGCTTCTTAACACAATATTATGATGGTCTAAGCTGCTGCTAAGATATTTCTCGCCTTGGTCGCCTTCTTCGACAAGCGTCAAACCGATAACGTTTTCATAATAGTCCGCCATCCTGGACAGGTTCGTACAGTTAAAATCGGCATACCCTAATTGAATCGTTTTAATCACACTATCCACTCCTATCCGCAATATTGCTTTTTTTAATGTTAGCTCATTACCTTAATCCCAAAGCTTTTTGCCAAATCCTCCAATAGATCCCCAGCCACTTCTGCTGCGCCTTTTGCATAGACATATCGGTCAGGACGAACAATGGCTGCGTCAACACTATTTTTGTCGAACCACTCTGAAAAATGCGGTATTTCCTCCAGGACTTCCTCAGCCTTGACCGGCTGTTGCGTAACGACCTGCAGGCAGACAAAAAAGTCAGTTAAGTGAAGAGCGGCTAATTTTTGCTTTAATTCCTCGATTTTATTCTCTAAAACATTTGCTGAAACAATCAGGGCAAACCTGCCGCCAATGACATTATCTGATTTAGCTTGAGTCCCATCAGCTAGTGTTACAGTCGTTTGCGGGAACAAGGTGGTTTCATCGCTTTTGATAGTAGGATGATGAAATCCTATACCAATCGGGGAAGCCGCCTTGACCAAGTTGCTTAATGCTTCTCTCACATTTGGAATGCTGTTTAAATAGTTAAATAGACGATCTCTGAAGTCCGCTATTTCTTGGTTGTTTGTTTGAATAATCTCCCCAAGCAGAACGGCATGGCGCATAATTTTTTCTACATGTGGCATTCTTTCTTTTTCATAGGAATCTAGGATGGATTCATTGACATCGTATTTGAGGATATGGGCAATTTTCCAGCAAATATTCACGGCATCGCGAATTCCCGATGAAAGCCCTTGGCCTAAAAATGGCGGCATTTGATGAGCGGAATCGCCGGCCAGGAAAATCCGTCCTTTTCTGCCCTGCTTCGCCAGCAAGGAGCGAAACACATAGATTATTTTTCTATCAACCGTGATGTCTTCCGTACTCATCCAATTAGACAGCAGTTCTTTGATCGATTCATCGGTTTTATACGTGCTCTGGGTTTCGTGTTCATGGAGGGCAATTTCCCACCTGTACATATCATTGCCCAGATAAATACAAGTAGCTGCCCGAGATGGGTGGCAATATTGCTGATTAATAGTCGGCAAATCTAGCTCCTTCGGTGCCTTAATGTCCACGATTAACCAAGGGTGGTTAAAATTCATATCTTCCCGTTCGATTCCGATACATTCTCTTACTTTACTCCGGGCCCCGTCTGCAGCGATTACATATTTTGCCTGAAACGATTTCTCCTCTTTTGCCGCCAAATCTTTTACTTTTACCGTTACAAGATCGTTTCGTTCTTCCACGTCCAGGACTTCATGATTACTATAAAACAGGATATTCTCATGCTTCTTCAGGCCGCTTCTCAATACTTCCTCAATCAATGGCTGTCTAATGACGAGCGAGGTAGGGTAGCCATTGGATGTATGGCTTGCGTTACGTTTGAAGCCGAACATGGGCGAATTCTGTTGATTTAAAAATTTGTACCCTTTTGAAACAGTGGATAATTTGAGGATGTCTTCCTCAAGGCCGGCAAATTGGATGATCCGGGCAATATCATCATCAATCACGGCTGCTCTCGGTAATGGATAAATATCTTTTAATTTGTCAAAGACAATTGTTTTCAGGCCATACCTCCCCAAGATATTGGCTGCCATGACTCCGGTAGGGCCGCCGCCCACGACAATCACATCTGCATATATCAAGTCATTCACCTCGTTGAAATAAATTTTTAACATAAGCAACTTCTTAATAGTCATAATTATCAAACAATGCATTTATAATCGTCAATACTTTTATCATAATTTGATAAATTTATATTTTATTTTTGAAAAATAATCAAAAATTATAGTGTAATTATTAAATTATAAAATTTTATAACTAACTATATATAGCAAAGCTGTATGAAGGAATCTATTTATTTTATTTATTTTCACAATTTAATAATACTAATTAAATTATTGTTATTTTTTTAAAAAATGAGTAAATAAATATTGAACTATGATAATAACTGTGTTTATAATGTAAATAAATTTTTAAAAAATTCCAACAATAGGAGGCGTGAAAAATTAAAGGAAGCGATTATTCGGGAATTGGACAAAAGCATTTACGAGGTTGAAAGTTTAAGATAGTCTGAACTAAATAGGGGGATTAGCTGATGAATGAATTGAAAGCGCATTCTGATTCGAAATTAAGTAGAAATGCTTGGCTGACTATTGGTTTTCTATTTACTGTTTCCATTATTAACGTTGCCGATAAAGCGATTATCGGTCTCGCCTCTGTACCGCTTATGAAGGAATTGAATTTGTCACCATCCCAATGGGGTATTGTCGGAAGCTCCTTTTTCTGGTTATTTTCTATATCGGCCTTACTGGTAGGGTTCTTATCGGATTATATTGGCACAAAACGAGTCATTACCGTGATTACTTCCGTATGGGCAATCGTGCAATTTGCCACCATCTTTACGATGAGCTTGCCGTATCTTGTCGTTACTAGGATGATTTTGGGAGCCGGGGAGGGACCTACCTATGGGTTAGCCATGACGATGGCCGCAAAATCTGTTCCGAAAGAAAGAGTCGGTGTAAGCCTAACATTAGTCTCCGTCGGCAATACCGTCGGCGCTGCGATTGCTGCCCCTGTGTTACTTTACTTCATTGTCAATCACGGCTGGCGCTCCGCATTCATCTTTTTAGGTGTCATCGGAGCGATTTGGACCTTATTATGGGTTCTTATTGTAAAAGAAAATAAAGAGGATATCGGTATTAAACCGAAAAAGATACAAAAAGAGGCCGGAGCGAAAGCAAGCTGGTCAGAGGTTTTGCCAAAGTTATTTTCCCGCAATTTTATTCTCATCTCACTGTGTGCCTTTGCTTCTTATTGGTTTTTCGCCATTGAACTTGCTTGGTTCCCTAACTATTTCGAAAAAGCTAGAGGAATCGATGGAACGATGCTGCAGCTGGCAATTATGATTCCTTGGGTGCTGACGACGATTTCACAGTTATTCTTTTCATCGGTTTCCGACCGCATTTATGCAAAAACACAAAATGTCGTCCGTTCTCGGGTATTTATTGTAGGGCCCATGATGCTTTTGGCGGCACTCTTTTACTACCTGGCAACGGTTGTCTCATCCAATACGCTTGCCGTTGCGATGTTATCATTAGCGGTCTCGCTTAGAAGTATTATTCTGGTGCTCGGACCAGCCATTTTAACAAGTGTTTTTCCAAAGAAGCATTATGGCAAGGCGCAGGGAAGCTATACCGCTATCTATTATTTAGCCGGGATTCTCGCTCCTTTCGTAACAGGTCTGATTATCCAAAATGCCGCCACCACCATCGCAGGATTCCATCAAGCCTTTCATTTAGGTGCCGGTATAATTTTTGTCACCGGCCTCCTGTTCTGGATTTGGGTTCGTCCGCAAGAGGCGGCGCAATCGATTACCAGTCAGAAGGTTGGATGATAGGCGGACAAGGATTGGCTTGTCGGAAAAGTTGTATCAATTAGAACCTTACGAACCCTTGATGGAGTGTTCCTCCTTCAGGGGTTCTTTTTTTAAAAAAAGAAAGTGGAGTGAGTTTTTTCATGGAAAAACGTTATAATCTAAATAAATAGAGGCTTTCAGAGAGTGAAAGAGGTGTCGGGCAAGAAAATGTCGAGTCTTACGAAAATGTTAGCGATTCTTGATTTATTTACCGAAGAAAAACCGATTTGGACAGCGGAGGAAATCACCAATGAATTTGATTTCTCGGTGCCGACCGGTTATCGATATGTGAAAGAATTAAGTACTGCAGGATTATTGGCAAGGGTGAAAGGCGGGTCGTATGTCATTGGTCCTAAGATTATTAAATTGGACCGGCAAGTTCGAATTTCCGACCCAATCATCAAGATTGGCCAGCCGATTATGGAAAACCTTGTAAATCTGACAGGCTGTGAGGTTTTATTGAGCAATGTTTTTAATGAAGAAATTTTGGTGGTACATACGGAAGCACCGGACAATAAACAAATGAATATCAGCTACTCGCGGGGGATTCCACACCCGTTATTCAAGAGTTCTACATCCAAAATTATCGTCGCAAACCTGCAAAGAAACGATCTGATCAAACTATTTGAATCACGTCGGGAAGAAGTTGCTGAGGCTGGGTTAGGAATGGATTGGGAAGAGTTTAAAAAAGCCATATCGAAAATTCGCCGTGATGGCTACTGCATCTCTCACGGCGAACTCGATGCCGGACTATCCGCCATCGCTGCCCCCATCTTCAGCAACAATCAAATAAAAGGAAGCCTAAGCCTGGTCCTCCCAACGGCCAGATTCTCCGTCTTCAACACGGACAAACTCACCGAAATCGTCAAAGAAGCAGCCAATCTAATCTCAAACCTAATATCAGAACCACTTTGACGGGTGATGCATGGGGACGGTTCTCGTGCATCACAATGGGCGAAGGAAAGGAAAATGAGGCAGGAGAACCGTCCCTCTGCCTCAACCGTGAAACCTCGCGCTAAATATGTTATATTTCCATGTATCGAGAAATTTTAGTAAAGGTGTTGAATACTTTGATTGAGTACACTGAGCTGCATCATGTTAGTCTGAATGTTACAGATTTAGGCAGTGCTAAGAAATTTTATAGTGAAATTCTATGTTTAAAAGAACTCCCTCGGCCTGCTTTTGATTTTGAAGGGGCTTGGTACGGTATAGGGAGTCAACAGCTGCACTTAATAGTTCTTCCCCACTCACAAACCATTCGGCACGACAAAAGCTTAAGCAGCAGGGAGGGACACTTTGCCCTTCGAGTCAAAAACTATGCAGAAACTTTAGCTTGGCTGAAAAAGAACGGAGTAAACGTCCTAGAAAAGCCAAACAGCGTCAGCGGCTTCGCCCAAATCTTCTGCGCCGATCCCGATGGAAATCTCATAGAATTAAACGTCGATCAGTCCGAGTTATGATGCACGGGTGATGCATGGGGACGGTTCTTGCGTTTCAACGTGAGTGAAGCGAAGAAGGATGCAACAAGAGAACCGTCCCTGCGTTCCAACTTTCTCGCCAAAAAAGAGGCAGGGAACCGCCCCTCTGCCTTAAGATCGATTTATAGTGTTAGGAGATACGCCTAAAATTCTCGCAGCCTGGCGTTGGGATACACCTCTAATATTTTTTACTTTTTGAAGGACTTCCTTTCTTTGCGCCTTTGGCAGTACCTTTACGCGAGTGATATCCCCAGGACCAATCAGTTTCTTAATTACGACCCTTGCCTCCTCGTCAGGCAGCCTTCTTCTTTTCTCTTCCAAGCATTCATCATTGTTAATTTTTTCGTTATATTCTTTGAATTTTTCCATCGCAAAGGTTTGATCAGGTGATATCTTTCCGAGAATAAAGTTTGCATCAAGCAGATTTCTTTTATCATGGGGTTTAAAAGCGTAGTACTCACGGCAGCTGCTCCATTTCCATTCATTTGGCCTGTCTACGATTCCAGCCTTTACGGGATTTTGATGAATGTACCTAGTAACTGTTAGTAAATACCGATTATCTTCGACATTTTCACTTTTGAATCGTCCCTGAAATAAATGCCCCGTCGTGTCGTACTTCCAGTTATAATACGAGGCATAGCTGACACCAATCCGCTTCATCGTATTAGATATATCTTCCTTACCCTCTCGTAAAAGGAGATGGACATGGTTGCCCATCAAACACCAGGCGTATATCTCCAATTCCGATTCCCTTTTATACTTTGCTAAAATATCAAGAAACCTATTACAATCCTCATCGTCATGGAAAATCTCCTGCCGATTCGCTCCCCTCCACATAATATGGTAAACACCGCTCATACTCTTCACCCTTGCACTTCGGGGCATCACAATCACCTAACCTTAAATTTAAATGGGGAAACAAGGTGAATCATGGGGACGGTTCTTATGTCTCAAAAAATGTACAACAAGTCGTAATAACTAAAAAGTTTTGTATACCAAGATGGTTATCATTAAGGGAATAGTCATATAGAAGTAGTTTAAAAGAGGGCTGATTAAGAAGCGCGAGAACCGTCCCTAGGTTCTGCTTGATTCCGGGGGTTTATCTGAGGTTACAGCTCTATCATATACTACTTTAAATAGTTTTTCATCCTTTTACCATTTAGGGAGAAACAAAAAATTAGATGTTTGAGAACCGTCCCCATGCATCAGCGGCGAAGCAAAAAATGATGCATGAGAAACGTCCCCATGCATCACTATATCAAACCACGTATACTGCGTTTTTGCCGGCGAGTTTGGCTTTGTACATGGCGGAGTCCGCGTTTTTTAGGATGGTGGCGGGGGTGTCGTCTGGCTGGCAGGCGGCGATACCGATGCTTGCGGAGATCCTGCAATCGTTGACGCTTACTTGGAGAAGGTGCAATAACCGGTTTGCCTGTGCTTGCGCTTGATGAATGTTCATCCCTTTAAGCAGCACTGTGAACTCGTCCCCGCCGAGACGGCTCACAAAAACATCCTCATCTTCTAATTCTTTTAGTTTTCGGGAAACCTCTATCAATACCTGATCCCCGGCCTCGTGGCCATACTGATCATTCACTCTTTTGAACCCATCCAAATCAATAAACATCAGACAAACCTGCTTCTTTTTCCTTAAGGAATGCTCTAATTTTCTCAAAAAATAATGTCGATTGGGGAGGCCTGTCAGAGAATCATATAAAGCCATTTGCATTAGTTTTTCATTTAACTCTTGTATTTTTAACTGTTTGTGTTGGAGCTTCTCTGTTAATACCCCTACCCCAATCGAGCAAGATAGCGTAATGACAGAGATGCCGATATGCAGTGCCGCGCTTTCATCGACCATATCTTCACTGTGGAACTTTTTTTCATAAAAAAACCAGCTTAAATGATAGGCATTAAGGATGATTCCAGTAAAAACGCCGCCATATAACCCTAGATAATAAGAAAAGATAAAGCATGGGAAAAGCAATGTAAACCACGCCATGTCGTCGATGTAAAACGTTTCGTAGTCATCTAAAAAGTCGGGTAAGAATGTAAAAAAAGCACATAGTAAAACAAGCGGCACAGGAATTTTCCTAATAACGCCCACATTCAAATTCATCAATCAGTTATCCTCCTTGGCAGCCCAGCCGAAAATAGCAAACATCCCCATAAACTTAAATCATATCAAGGAATTAATTTAGTAAAATTATAATTCAAATCCGCATATTTTAATAGATTACAAAAAATGGTGATGCATGGGGACGGTTCTTATGCCTCAAAATCGTTATCAAACTAAGAAATAACAGTACGAGAACCGTCTAATGTCCCACCTAAAATGATGCACGAGAACCGTCCCCATGCATCAAAAGACCTGTTTTTAGCCGATTTACAATATTCTCAAAGTCTATTAACGTCGGCTCAATATTTCTCCTGTATTTTTGTATATGAAATACATATTCTTACAGGAGATGATGGAAAAGATGAGAAAGAGTTTAGTAGCTGGATTAGCTTGTTTGTCTCTGGCGGTAACGGCCGCCGCCCCTTATGCGGCATTAGCCAAGCCGATTGAAATTTCTCCGACTGAAAATGGGCAATCGACCTTGCGCCCGCTTACTTCTGATGTGGCGGTGATCGCCCACCGCGGGGCCTCTGCATATGGACCGGAACATACTCTTGCAGCCTATAAGCAGGCAATGACGATGAAGGCAGATTATGTAGAATTCGATTTGCAAATGACGAAGGATGGTCAGCTGATCGCGATGCATGATGAAACGCTCGCGCGGACAACGAATGCCAAGGAACTGTATCCAGACCGAGCACCGTGGCGGGTAAAGGATTTTACCCTCGATGAAATTAAACGTCTAGATGCAGGTTCGTGGTTTAACAAAGCATACCCGGACAAGGCGAAACAAGCGTACATCGGGCAGCAGGTGCCAACCCTTGAAGAAGCCATCGAGTTTGTCAAACAGCACGGAAATGGCAAAGTCGGCCTCTATATGGAAACAAAAGCACCAAACGTTTACCCCGGAATGGAAGAGAAAGTCATTGATATTTTGAAAAAAACAAATGTCCTAGACAGCGAAATGCTTTTTCTAGAATCGTTCAGCGAGGACTCGCTTCGTAAGTTAAAAACACTCGCCCCTGCTGTAAAGCTGATTCAGCTGTATACAGGAAGTATGCTAGCTGGCAAGGATGTCCACCAAGAAATGAAGCGAATCTCTGATTATGCGGCAGGCGTCGGCCCTAGTAAGGAGCTTGTCGTTCCGAAGTTGATGGAGGCCGCCCATCAGAACAAGCTACTCGTTCATCCATGGACCGTAAATGCTGAAGACGATATGGTATCCCTCCTTTCCCTCGGTGTGGACGGTCAGTTTACCAATAATACCGACCTTCTTGTTAATCTAGTAGAAAAACCGTTTGTTTCACATGGGGTGGCGAGCGGGGATGTAACGGATTCCTCCGCGATTCTTTGGGCACGTACCAATGCAAAAGCAAATGTTCAATTTGAAATTTCCACGGACAGCACTTTTAAAAAAGATACCACTGTTAAAACAAGCCCTGCGGATGTGGAGCATGATTTTACGGTGAATGTAAAAATTGACGGGTTGAAGCCGGATACGACTTATTATTACCGTGCCCATGCGGTCTCCAGCAAATATAACGTGAACGGTTCCTTCAAAACCGCACCGGAAGAAAACAGCTTAAAACCGTTGACCATGGTTTGGGGAGGGGATACAGGCGGCCAGGGTGAAATCCCGCCATTTAAATCGTACAAAGCGATGTCCGCCTTAAATCCAGACTTCTTCCTGTTCAGCGGTGACACCATTTATGCCGATAATGCAACACCTGCTGTTCCGAACCCTCCTTCCGAAACCGTGCAGGATTTCTGGGCGAAGTATAAGGAGAACCGGACCGATGCCGGGCTGCACAGCCTTTTGCAAAAAACAGGAACCTTCGCTATTTGGGATGACCACGAGGTAACGAATGATTTTTCCGGACCGTCCCAGCCGCTGACACCAACCGGATTAAGCGCGTTTAAAGATTACTGGCCGATTTCAGGTGAACGCAGTGAAGCAGACAAGCTTTATCACAAGTATTCTTGGGGCAACACCATGGATATGATCATCCTTAATAACCGGGGATACCGCTCACCTAATAACCAGGCCGATGGTGCGGATAAAACCATGCTTGGGGATGAGCAGTTACAATGGCTCAAGCAGCAACTTCTTGAGTCGGATGCCAAAGTGAAACTAGTCGCAACTTCCGTGCCAATCTCGATCCCAACCGGAAAAGCAATGGCGCGTGACGGATGGGCGAACGGCGACAACGTCAACCCAAATGACCCGACCGGCTATGAGAACGAGTTCAAACAAATCTCTGATTTTATCATCGAAAAAGGAATCAAAAACGTCTTTTTTGTCACGACCGACGTCCATTTTGCGGAAGTCATCAAATATGACGCCAACCACGATGGAAAAGCAGATTATAACGAACTCATCAGCGGCCCAATCGGCGCGGTAAAAATCAATCCAGGCACATTGGACCCAACCTTCGGACCTGAAAAACTATACGCAGAAGGCAACTTCTTCAACTACGGCGTCTTCCGCGTCGACCCAGCAACACAACAAGCAACAGTAGAAATCCAAGACGAAAACGGCAAAACCCACTTCAGCCACACCTTCGAGCTGGAATGATGCATGGGGACGGTTCTCGTGCATCAAAATTTCGGTGATGCACGAGGACGGTTCTTGCGTTTCAAAGCAGTGGTCAGGCAATGCAACTACCAAAAAACAACGTACTAAAATGAGGCATGAGAACCGTCCCTCTGCCTCACTCACGGGGGATATGCGCATGGAAAAAGCTAAAAGGAATTTTGATTTTATGCTGTGGTTACTTCCAAGGACTCTCCAAATATTATTGAATGTGTCTCTTGTATTATTGGCTATCATTCTAGCAATATTATTGGTGAAGGAATTAATCATTTTTGGTCAAATGTTAATAGGAAATGGCAGCCATAACGACCAACAGTTTTTTGCCAATATCCTGCTATTCTTTTTATGCCCCATTCTTTGTATAATAGCGCGGAGTACGATAGTACATGGTCTGGTTAAAGGCTGGAAAGATCGAGTTAAATTGTATAAAGATGTTTGCATCGAGCAGTTCAGGATACTGACGGAAAAGACGATGGTCGCCATAGATCATGGCAGATAGGGCAAGGTTTAATTCACGCTGAAAAATTATGAATCGCCGCTGCGCCATTTGTTCATCAAATTCTCCTCCACTCACATACACATTTCCACTTAAAATAGGCACTCCCTTCTTCGTTGTTATCCATTCTGCCAATACCTCATCACGCTTGGAAACGTTAATACCTGTTAAATCGTAATGATAGCCAATGCTTAAAAACAAGTCACCGGTTGTATCAGAATGTGTCAACGTGTACTTTCGTCCATGAACCTGCATAGATGTCGAACAAGACAAGCAGCTAACATGCAGCTTAGAAGGACTAAAATCCGGACTCATAATCATACTCCCCATATAAGATTCAACTAACCCTCTATAGAGTATTTTGAAAAAAAGAAGACCGTGAAACTATTTTGGCAGTTCTTTTGTATAGAGTAATAGACTATGATGCACGGGGACGGTTCTTCTGCTTCAAAATAGGACAGAGAAACAAAGTCACTACACGATGGCACTTTGATAATCCTTTCATCCCTGCGAAGGTACCACCAATTCCACTTTCATTCTATCCGGGTCTTCAAAATACACCGCATAATGGTCTGTTCCGCCGGCAAAGGGATGCTTGTCCTCATATAAAATCCGTACATTTCTATCTTTCAATTTACTCGTCATTTCCTCAACCTGCTGGCGGGAGCTTGCATGAAAGGCCAGATGATTCAGACCCACACGGCATCGGTGATATGCTACATCTAAATATTTTTCCTCTGCCTGCACAAAAACAATATAAGTTTCACCCAATTTCCAGCTTTGGCCCCGATCCCATTTTTGATGCACTTGATATCCTAACTCCTCCAAAAACCATCCCCAGAAGTCCGCCGATATCTTTAAATTTGAAACATATAACTCGATATGATGAATTAATCCTTGCGACACTTACATTCCCTCCTAATTGGCTTATTTGCATCCATTTCCATCATAATCGAATTCCCTTGATAAAACTGCACTTATTACTAGTGCCGATTGGGTGAATTATATGGTACTAAATTGAGGCACGAGAACCGTCCCCATGCTTCACCATGCCTCTCCACCAACTTAGGACTATTTTACTGTATTATTATGAATACTCTAAAAACATATAGAATTATAGACGTTTTGATTTTATACTAAAAGGTAGTTTGTTAGTTAGTTTAATAAACAAATATTAATACCGCTTGGAGGTGGTTTCTCCCTTAATTGATTGCAGTACGTTTTGTAAGCGTTTTTACACAATAGAAAAAGGAGGGATTTTTATGAAAAAGAGCAAACAGGTTTCCACCCTTATGCTTTCTGCCATGTTATTGCTTGCGCCAATCGGCGGCGGCATTTCGGCAACAGCAGCGAGCACGGGCAGCGGTAGCCAACCGGCAGCAACCGCACTAGAAAACGCCAATGCTCACAAAGATTTAGGACAAATAAAAAAAGCCATCAAAGAGATTCCTACAGTAAAAGAAATTCCTTATGGAGAAGGAATGACCTTTCACAGCCAGCCGACTACCATCAGCCATCCATTCAGCTCCATGTACAGTTCAAGCGGTCATGTCGATATCTGGAACGACTACGGCTATGACGAAAAGGAATTTTTCATGTCGGGGAAAGCTAATGTTTACAGCATTGACAAGCAAGATGTTCCTTATATCCAATCGTCCGGAAACGATTATACAACAAGGCTTTTAGTAAGATTTCCAAAGGACCCATCCAAATTCTCTGGCCGCGTTTATGTTGATATTTTAAACGCGTCAAGCGGCGTCGACTTGGAAGATACCTGGGGCCGAAGCTATGATTGGTATATGAAAGAAGGCCATGCCTACATCGGGATTACTTCCAAAACAGACACCATCAATGCTTTAAAAAATTTCGACAGCAAGCGCTATGCGGACCTGAATTGGAAAGTAAACGGCCAGGATGAAAACGGTCTGATTTGGGACATGCTCTCGCAATTAGGCTCAAAGCTGCGCAGTGACAGCGCCGGCGACATTCTCGGCGGACTGAAACCGCAATATGTCTACTTATCAGGACAGAGTCAATCAGGATTTTATTTGAACACGTACATTACCTCATTTGATAAAATGCTTGAGAACTCCAATAATGGAAAACCATTATTTAACGGGTATATGAATATCGTTGGACCTGGAACAACCAATGTGAACTCCGGCGGACCTAAGCCAAGCGTTACTTATTCGGAAACCGCCGTTCCCTATATGGTGATTATGTCCGAATTTGAACATAATTTTGCCAACATGCCGGACTATACCTATGAAAGAAAGCATGACTCATCCACAACTAAAAACAAGTTTAGATTTTACGAGGTAGCCGGCGCCCCGCATACAGACCCGACGCTCGACGTCATTCCATTTAGCGATGAAATTAAGCTTGGAAACGGAAAAGGAAGGCCGCCAAAGGAATATGACCCGGGCCATTATGAAAGTGACTTGAATCTGCAAAGCTTTGTCAATGCGGTCCAAGAGAACATGCATAAGTGGGTAACTCAAGGAATTCCAGCCCCTTCTGCAGACGATAAATGGATTGATTTTTCGAAAAAAACAGAAGCTGGAAAAACCATTTACACAACGAAAGCCGATGAAAACGGCAATGCATTGGGTGGAATTCGCGATCCGCGCATCGAATACCCAATCGCCACTTATTATGCGAGCCGAAACGGCCTTCCTTTTGAAACGAACGGAAGCATGGTTTTCTTCACTGCCGACAAAATTGCAAAACTGTATCCTAATTTTGAAAAAGATTATAAGAAGCCATTTTTAGCACAGGCTAAGAAACTATTGGATCAAGGATATATTTTACAAGAAGGCTATGACAAGCTCGTAAACTATGTAAATGAAAAGAAAGGCTTCGGCGGGCCAGATGCGGATAAGATTAACGCGGTGGCTGACGCCAAGCCAACCAAGATTGTCGAAAAACCGTTTGACCCTGAAAAGGTTGGCTTCCATACAGAGGAACCAGATGTTGCGGCCCATCCGGAGCTGAGCCATCCTTATAACTCGATGCTAGATTCCGTTGGCGCAGTCGATATTTGGAAGGACTATCATTATACTGAAAAAGAATTCTTTCTTTCCGGTCAGGCTAATATTTATGAGCTTGGTAATGTCGAAGGTAACGACGTTCCGACTGTGAAGAGCGGTCCATATGATTACACGAACCGAATTATCGTGCGCATGCCGCAAGATATGAAGAATTTTTCCGGTGCCGTTTATATCGACATCCTGAACGCCTCCAATAATTCCGATATGGAAGACACTTGGAGAAGAAGCTGGGAATACTTCATGCAGAACGGCCATGGTTATATTGGAATAACTTCAAAGGACGTTAACGTGGCGGCCTTGAAAAAATTCGACCCAGCCCGTTATGCGGATATTGATTGGACAGCAGACAAGGAAGGTCAATATGAAAACGGCTTGTTCTGGGATATGCTGTCGCAGCTTGGGGTGGCCTTGAACGATGACGAGCAAAGCCGGCAAATCCTTGGCACGAAGCCAAATTTTGTGTTCCTTGGCGGGCAGAGCCAGTCCGGCATGTATGAGAATACGTATACTAACGTGTTCCAGCCGTATTTGTACAATGCCGAAAAGGGTCAGTACCTATTTGACGGCTATTATAATTTGGTTGGGGCGATTCCAGCCTCCATCCAGCCTTCGGGAGCGATCATGCCGTCGTTAACTGACAAGAATACACCAAAATCCATTTTTAAGGCAATGGGTGTTCCCACGGTGGTGGTGATGTCCCAGGCAGAATCGGGATTCAAAGAGGGTGCAGGCCTATTCCCTTCTTATAAAAATAAAAAAGATCAAAACAGTAAGTATGATATTTTTAGACAATACGAAGTAGCCAATGCACCTCACTCCGATGCGATCTCGCCGATCATTCAGAATAATGATGCGCTGGTAAAGGCCGGGGTAGCACCAAGAAAATATCCTGTAACCGATCTTCCAAATACAGTGAAGAGCAATTTACACATCGATATGTTTGCAAGCGGCGCGCTCGATAACCTTTATGATTTTGCTGTAGCCAAAAAAGCGAACCCTGATGCGGATCCGAAGAAATACTTCCCGACTGCTGAGGATAAATGGCTGAAGGTCGACCCAGCCACAGGGAAATTTGCCAGGGATGCTCACGGCAACGTCATCGGTGGGCTCCGCCATCCATTGTCCGACAACCCGCTCGCAACCTACATGGTAAGGAGCGACTTCATGACCCTGTTCAGTGCGGACAAGCTCGCATCCCTATACGGCTCAAAAGAAAACTGGGTTGAAAGAATGAACGCTTCTGTTGACCACCTACTGGCACAGGACCTCATCCCTCAAACAGTCGCCGACTCGTATAAAAAAGCGATGCATGGGGACGGTTCTTTTGCTTCAAAATGGTGATGTGATGCATGAGGTTGGTTCTTCTGCCTCAAAATGGTTTAATCTGCTGACGCAGAAAAGAGGCTATGGAAGATCAAAATAATTCCACGCATAAAGGCCCGACTAGCTCATACCCGCTAGTTGGGCCTTTTTATGCGTATGGCTTTTTATTGCGACATTGAAATGATGCACAGGAACCGACCCCACGCATCACTCCCACACTCATGAAATGATGCACGAGAACCGTCCCCATGCATCACCCAATCTGCTGTTCCATTTCTTTTAGGATGTTTTCTAGGGTTAAGACGATGCCTTTGTCGTCTTTGTAGCAGATGTGGTTTGGGCGGAAGTGGACGGGGGAGTCTAATCCGGCCGCTGCGGCGATGCGAAATAGTCCTTGTCGCAGTGTGACAAGGTAATTTACCACACGGTATTTCTTCTCATCTACTACGAGTGCATATTGCAAGTCAGGGTCTGTTGTCGCGACCCCCACTGGACAAGCGTTGGAATGACACTTTAGTGTTTGAATACAGCCGACAGTAATCATAAATCCGCGCGCAATGTTGACTAAGTCCGCCCCCATCGCCAAGGCAATGGCAATCCGGTCGGGCGTGAACAGTTTGCCCGAAGCGATAATTTTCACGCGGTTGCGCACCCCATATTTTTTCAAGGTTAAGTCCAATATTGGAAGTGCCGATTTAATCGGCAGGCCGACGCTATCAATTAGTTCCTGATAGGATGCGCCCGTTCCGCCCTCGCCGCCATCGACGGTAATGAAATCCGGACCTTTTCCGGATTCCTTCATATATCGGGCAAGTTCTTCCGCGCTATCGGTGCTGCCGATGACAATCTTCATACCAACCGGCTTCCCTGTATGCTCGCGAATTTTTTCAATAAAGTCACACATCGACGCGATATCGCCAAATTGTTTAAAGCGATTCGGGCTGTCTACCGATTTATAGGGCTCCACCTTGCGGATGGCGGCGATTTCCGGATTGACCTTTTCCGCGTCAATATGCCCGCCGCGGGTCTTTGCCCCTTGCGCCAGCTTGATTTCAAAGGCCTTCACCTGCGGAATCTCACTTTTCCGCTTTAATTCATCCCAATCCATATCCCCATTTTCGTCACGAACCCCAAACATGGCCGGGCCAATCTGCATAATGATGTCGGCGCCGCCTTCCAAATGATACGGAGACAAACCGCCTTCGCCGGTATTCATCCAAGTCCCCTTTGCCAGGGCCAAACCTTTGGATAATGCTGTAATGGCGTTTTTCCCCAACGCACCGTAGCTCATCGCCGACATGCCGATTAAACTTTTAACAACGAAAGGATGCCTGGTTTTTGGGCCAATCACGACCGCATCATCATCGTGAAGCAAGTTGGCCTGCGCATCGTCATCCTCCCATTTTTCCTCCCTGTCCGTAAAAAGCGGGTCATTCAGTAAAATATATTTTTTCGTATTAACCAGCGTTTTCTGATCCATTTTGATTTCTTCGTTTAGTTTTGGGAACATTGAATTCCGAACAAAAAATCCCTCTTCATCAAAATCGCGTTTCGACCCGAAACCGACGACATCCCGCTTATATTTCGCACTCCTGACAATATGCTCATAATCATCCCGCGAAAATGGCCTCCCTTCCGTATCGCTGTTAAACCAATACTGCCGCATTTCGGGACCAATTTTTTCAAAAAAATAACGAATCCGGCCCAACGCGGGGTAATTCCGCAAAATCGAATGCTGCTTCTGTTTCCGGTCGAAAATTAACAAATATCCAACAAAAACAACCACACCCAGCAGTACAAGTGCAATAAAGGCAAACTCAATAATCACTAATATATTGGCAAATTCCATCATTCTATGGCTCCTATCAAATCTAGAATTTAATATAGACTTAATATTAGCCAGTATTGGGAAACTTATGTAATTAAGGATGCATGGGGACGGTTCTTATGTTTCAAAAAATAGTGTACTCAGCTTTGAATCAAAGCTTTTAAAAGAAAAATAGTAGAAAAGCGAGCTGAAATGAAATGATGCACAAGAACCGTCCCCGCGCCTCACTCAACCGCCTCATTCACATACATGAGATGCCTAACAAACGCCTGATTGAGCTTTCTGAAATGCTCCATCCTCAGGTTGCCAAAGTATTTCCTTTCCCATTCCTTTACGGTTTCCTCGACGATTGCTCGGCCCTTTAGTTCTATATATTCGGAAATGCTTTTATTCTCAAGTTCTAATAATTTTAAAACATATAACTGCTGTAAAAAGAAATGATGGTATCGTGTTACCGCCTCGTTAATGTCTTGTTTTCGTTTCTCCACAGCCTTATCCTTAGTTAAGACGCCCACCAAAACAGTGGCAAGAGCAGCAAAAAGAGCAATAGGTGGAAAAACATTAAAAAGGGCATAGGTTAAAGTATGCCAGCCCATCGCAAGACCAACCGTGCCAAATACGGCTGAGCCGATCCCCATTGCCAATACTTTTTCCGCATCCCCGTACTGGAAATTGATTTTTAAATTAGCCTTGGTTGTTTGGGTAAGAGAAAACGCAGATATCCGTTTCATGTCCGGGACATTGTCTGCAATCCGCTGCATCCAAGCGTCCTTATACCTTTTAACAGCTGCTTCAAAAATAGCACTTACCTGATTGGTTACCTTCTGATTACTTAAATGCTTCTCAAGCACATTTTCCACAATCGATTTTGTATCGACTAAACGCTGGTCGGAAATGACTTCCTTACCTTGAAATTCCTTTGAAACCGAATTGATTTTATTAATCGCAAAATTATAAAGCTGGCCGCTTTTCTTTGTCGTGTCCCGCAGGCCGCTATACCAGGAACCATCTTGATCAATCTCTGCATACATTTCCCGCTTCTTTTCCTGAAAAAAACGGGTCATTTCCTGCTCGACTTCATTCATGAATTGGTTATAAATTTGCGGCATAAATTCAAGCAGGTTATTCTTCTTCATTGTTATTTCATCGGTTATATTTAAATACTGGCTGCTTTGAGCCTGAATATATATTTGCTCCTTGATTAATCCAATATGCAGCTGATCCGTTGTGTTGGCCTTTATAATGAGCTCATGACTTTCCTTCACAGCCGCTTTCAAGGCTTGTTCCATGTTCTCTCCCATTGCTGGGTCAACATTTTTTATTTCCGTTAAAACTGGGCGAAACGCCTCTAATTCTAAGATTTCCTTTTTATATAAAAAATCCAAAATAACCACCTACCCTATTGATAAAGATACCTTTCGAAGAATGGAAGCTGTAGGTTTAATGATTTCTTTGACCCTGGTAAACGTCTTTTCGGGATTTTCTAGAGCATAGTTGATGCTGATGGCCGCAGCAACGGATGCCAAACAGCCAATCCAAACGGGACCGCCAACTAGACTGCCTGCAAGCAGCGCCCCTCCTGAAACAATCGCTCCCTTTCCCCCTTTAACCAACGTTTCCTTTTTACTCTCGCTTTTTATAAGCGAATAGACCAGGCCTCCAGCAGCAACAGGAAAAAGAACCGGATTTCCACTAGCAATTGACGAAAGAATATAGGCTCCCGATAGTTTAGAAACTGCGGTTGGATCCTGTCTTTTTCCGACCAACAACGCCGATAAAAGGCCAATACTGCCGCCCAACAATTCCGGAGCATTAACTGTTAGGGCATCGGCAAGAAAGGGTTTGGAAATACCAACAGACTGGGCAATCCCAGCAAGATGGTCCCATTGGTCAGACGTTAAGGAGAAAAAGGGATTAATTCCGGAGACAGAAGCAATGTCCCTCAGTAAATGCTCCCCTGCCTGTAAAAATTCCGTAAGAAATGAATCATCCGCCTTTACATCCTTTACAGCACGAAAGGCTCCCCAAACAGAATGCTGTCCATCCAGCAGGTGGTGGTAGGCAGAACCCCCTATATGGGTAGAATTATAGACAGAGTCAATCGCTCTATCATATTCATCAAAATTATGGTTAAATTGTTGAGCCATCCATTGGGCAAGCGAATGACTGCCTGTAACCAGACCTGCATCTATCGCCATGGGAGTTCTTCCATCTCCCGATAAACCCATTTGGATATTTTGTAATCTCTTCTCGTGTTCCATCATAGCCCTCTTTTTCACTAGACTTTATATAGGAATATTATACCACCTGATTTCCAATAACCAAGAAATCGGAAATGATTGATTATCCCGAACTCAGTCTGCCAAAAATATTTATCATTAATTAATTACGGTTATTCTAGACAAGTTGTTTAAAAGAACTCAAAGATCGCTGAATAAGAGACAAATAGAGAGATTCCCTCATGCCTCTTTTATGTATAATAAAAATTAGATAATAAATTTTATGGAGTGTCAGGAATGAAGGCTGTTTTTTTTGATTTAGATGATACCTTATATGACCAATTGTGGCCGTTTCGGATGGCGTTTGATGGTGTTTTTCCGGGTGTTGATACTATTTCAGTAGTAGATTTATTTACGAAAAGTAGAGAGTATAGTGATAGAGTCTTTGCCATGACAGAGTCGGGGGAAATGCCCTTAAATCAAATGCATCGATATAGAATGGTACATGCCTTTCAAGATTTGGGCAGGAACATTTCGGATGTCGAGGCCGATGAATTTCAAAGGGTGTACAAGGAACACCAATATAAGATTTCTCTTATTCCAAAAATGAAAAGAATTCTACAGTATTTATATGAGAAAAATATACCCATGTATATTACGACAAATGGTCCCTCAGCCCATCAGCGTGCAAAAATCAAAGCCTTGGATATTGGGAACTGGATACCGGAAGCAAACATCTTTATCTCAAGCGAGATTCACCATGCTAAGCCTGACAAGGAATATTTCGATTATGTTACTGCCAAAACCAACTTTACAAATGCTCATTCTTATATGATTGGAGACTCATTTGAGAATGATATTTTAGGAGCAACCCGAGCTGGCTGGAATGCTATTTGGATTAATACAAAAAACAAAGAAAAGCCCCATCCTCATATCCAGCCCGAATACGAGGTAATTTCCTATAAACAACTTGAGGAACTCATCAAGCAATTATTTTAATAAGACAAAAATAGGGTTTGGCTTTTTAGCAGCCAAACCCCTTTTTTTGATGCACAAGAACCGTCCCCATGCCTCACTCAATCAATAGATCCCATGGTTTGAAATACTTCGTTTGTTTGTGGAGATACGTAAATGTTTCGGGATGGGAAAGCGACTTCTACTCCCTCTTGCTCCAATATCCCCATGATTTCTAAGTTGATTTCATGTTTAATCCTAACGTGTTCTGCCCAAACCGTTGTATTTGTAAAAAAATAGACAAGAACATCAAGACTGCTCTCATTATAATGATCAAACGCCACCATAATCGTATCCGGATGGATTTCTTCATGAGTCCCCAACAATTGTCGGATGCGACTTACAACTCTTTGAATATCCTCTTTGGTAGTTTTATAGTTAAGTCTTAAGTGAAAATCGATCTTTCTTTTTCCCATTCGGCTCCAGTTCGTAATCGCTTCGTTTGCGAGTGTTGCATTCGGAACAGTAACCAGAGCTTGGCTAAAGGTTCGAACCTTCGTGCTTCTGAAATTGATATCTTCGACAATCCCCTCAACACTCGGCGTCTTGATCCAATCTCCAATAGAAAATGGCTTTTCGGTTACAATCACGACCCCGCCAATGAGATTCCCTACGGCTTCCTTTGCTGCTAAAGCAAAGGCAAGTCCCCCTAAACCAAGGCCCGCAACCAATCCATTTACATCATAATTAAATTCCTGCCCGATAATACTGATACTAATGGCAATAATAATGACGCGAATGGTCCTTGAAATAAACGGAAGCAAAATTAAATCAATCTTATTGCTCATTTTTTCGTTAACACTGATTAAGATCCCTGAGGAAGGAGAGGACAAATTAAACAAGCCCCATGTTATTAAAACAATGATCATCGAACGCAAAAATTTGATAAACAACGCATTTTGCTGCTCCATAAAAGGAAAATAATCCATCGCTAGATACAAACCTACAATAATGAACGCCCAACCTAAAGGTCGTTCAAAACTTAAGCAGATTTGTGTTAAAAATTCAGTCGGTGTTTTGCGGGCCAATTTTACAATCAACTGAAACACATATTTAGTAAACAGGTTTCTAAAAAGAATAAATACAGCCAAAATCCCAATCGAGATCCCTAAGTTTTTTAACATCTCATAGTCTATGTCCGCCATTGAAAAAGCCATTACAAATGAATCCAAAGACATTTCTAAAATACCTTCCCTCTTTTTATGAGACTTCTATATAAATTCAAACCATCACAACGCAATATAATAAACTTTTTCACAAAATAATTGAATACAACAAAAGTCTCAGATTGAAACATGGGGACGGTTCTCGTGCCTCACCACCCCAAAAAAATGATGCACGAGAACGTCCCCATGCTTCACCACCAAAAAAAAAAATGATGCATGAGAACCGTCCCCATGCATCATTCAAATTTAAAAAACCACCGATGGAAACGTTGAGCTATGTATAGGGTGGCGTAGACTGAAATCCAGGAAACGTACCATTCCCAATGGATGTATTCAATAAGGTCGGTGAATTTTTCAAACAGGATTTCTGAAATGATTAAGACAGTTGTGATAATAGATGTGTAAAATATACGTTTCCAAATACTTTTATGGACCGGATAGTGCAAGACATAAAAAACACTAATGAGAGGATATACCCAAAACTCAAAGGTGAAACTTGTTCTGTTAACCGAAGCAAACTCCCGGACTGGGTATTCGATCCAATTTAATTCTGCCACGATAAGGCCTAAAGACCAAGTTATTAACTGCTGAAAAACAAAAATGACACTTGCTTCATTTAAACGTTTTTTAGGGATTAAGACCAATGAGAAGATGGTGATGGACCAGATTGCATAGAGGAATGTCACTTCCATTCTTCCGATCCTCCCACTCCATGATAAGCCTGTAGTTTTGTGGTTCCCATAAGCCATAAGACATATCTTCTGCAGGTCCAAAACTCAAATACAAAATTAAAAAAGAATCTAATTAGTTGCTGAGCATCGACTCGCATAATTCTGGTAAACGTCGCTAGTAAATACATATATAAAATAATGACCCCAGTGAACACAACGTAATGGAGAACCACTCTTAATTTCCCGCCCTGGTCAGGATACCATCGATGAAAGACAACGGCCATGGTCGGATAGAACATAAACTCCGAGGTAAAACTAATTTTGGTTGCTCTTTCAAATAGGCGAACTTCTGATGATAAGGCGCCAAAGGCTGTAAGAACAATGCCAAAAATCCGAGTTAATGACTGAAAAAAGAAAAAAACTGCCATATACTCCCGAATTCTTGACCTCGGCACGACTATAAGTAAAGTAATAATAGAAACAATCCAAATCATTGCGATAATAAAATAATCGAAGTTCATAAACTGCCTCCTTATGGAGATAGTATTAGGAGTTTATAGGATACTAATACTTTTGAGATTGTAAGAATTGTAAAAGACGGGAAAAACCAAGGGGACGGTTCTTCTGGCTTTTGCCAGCTTAACCGTCCCCTTACTTCGCAGACAAAATTGATGCACAAGAACCGTCCCCATGCCTCACCCATGCTTAAGCGCCTTCATGCTGTACATGTTCTTATCAGCTAATTTCAATAGGTCATCAAATGTTTTTCCTTCGCTGGGATATAGGGCTGCACCGATGGATACGCGGATTTCAACCTCAACAGGTGATACGTCTTTTAGATTTTTATGAATTTTGTCCATCATTTCAGCCAAATTTTCCTTTTTCTTGGTTCCTGGGGTAATGATTAAAAATTCATCTCCACCCCACCGTGCGAGGATATCCTTTTCCTTTACACTATTCTTTAATTGAGCAGCGATCGTCATTAAATATTGATCACCGGCTTTATGGCCATAAACATCATTTATCACTTTAAAATCATTCACATCCAGCAGTAAAAGAGCAAAGTTTTGGCCCTTCTGTGTAGAAATATACTTTTCAACAAATCTTCTATTGTAAAGTGTCGTAAGGATATCCTTTTCTGAATAATAGATGGCAATATCATATTGTTTCCCGAACCACCAAGCAAACGCAAGCATAATAGGCAATCCGATTATTTCAAACCAGCTTATATATCCATCCCTATAAAAATAATAGCTCATATATAAGGAATTAATGATTAAAACCATCAAGAACGTTACAACCCTGCCTTTTATTCCCATAAGACCATCATCCTTCTTATCATTTAAAAAATTCTTTACCCCTTCGGAAAGTTTCATATGGACTATTCTCACGGTTTTTAAAGTGTGCCGGTGAAACGGCCCTTTTGTTTTTTGGCCAATATGCTGCCGATAGGAAAATGGTCGTTTCTCTTCATTATGATGTCTTCTTTTTTCCTTTGGAATAGGCTTAGAAAAGCATCCGCAATTTCAGGGTCGAATTGCTTCCCTTTATTTTTTTCAATCTCTAGCAGCGCCAATTCCAACGGCACCTCTGGACTGTAGGCACGTTTTGAAATGATGGCATCAAAGGTGTCCGCAACCGCGACGACTCGAGCGGATAATGGGATCTCTTCCCCTTTTAATCCGCTTGGATAGCCCTTTCCATCGAATCTTTCATGATGGTATAAAACGATGTCTAAAATCCCCTTATCTTGAAACTCTTTCACGTGTTGAATCATTTCGCAGCCAATTACGGGGTGTTTTTTTATAAAAGAAAATTCCTTCTCCGTTAATTTTCCTGGCTTTAAAAGGATGGATTCAGGGACCCCGATTTTTCCAATATCGTGCAGCAATCCTCCTATTCTGACGGTTTCAATCATCTCATTTGGTAATTTCAATTGCTTAGCGATTTTTACGGCATAGTCCGATACATTGTGGGAATGTCCGGATGTATAGGTATCCCTTGAATCTAATGCATTGGATAAAGCAGAGATTAATTCTAAATGATCATCCTTTATCTTCTGGCTTTTTTTCATGAATCCAACCGAAATATACAGAATGATAAGATAAGTAACTTCTAGGATCATGAACCTTAGTAACGTGTTAGACTGCAGGTCAAGCTGGAACCTGCTATAAACCACCAACGTGGTTACGGTAACCAAGAATGAAGTGGACCGCCGATAATAGCCGATGCCAAAAAAAACGACAGCGAGGATAAAACCAATATATAAATTTTGCTCCCCCATTTTAAGGAAATGAAAAAAAATATTAATCCCCATAAGAATTATAAAACCATAACGAAAAACAACTGGATTATTTAATACATCATTCATTCTAAGCTTCAAACGATTCTCCCCCAAACACAAATCAATGGGCATATTTATCTAATGACAATTTTACTATATCTATCATAAAAAATAATTTTCCCCAGCCAGAATTCAAAATTTCGACAAAAAGCTGATGCATGGGGACGGTTCTCTTGCCTCACTTTATCCAAAATCATCTATGAATGATGCACGAGAACCGTCCCCATGCCCCATACCTAAAATTAACCCCCATAAAATGACAAAAAAACTAAACCCCGCCATGTAAGCGCTTGATGTATACTAGAAGGAGTGTATTTTAAAGTTTAGGAGAGTTTGCTATGTGGTTTGTTTTTGCTGTTTTGGCAGCTACTTGTTTTGGATTGAGGGGAATACTTTATCATTGGACCTCGCAGCGGCCGATTGATCGTAATCTTATGCTGTTAGGCGTTTATATTTCTGGAACCGTTATCACCCTTGCCAGTAATGTAGTCTTCCAGCAGCCGTGGACTATTGAAGCATTGTTAGGTTTCTTTTTGGGGCTATTTTCGTTTATCGCAAATGCCTCGATGTATAAGGGTTATGCCGTCGGCAAGGCCTCGATTATCGCATTATTTACAGGACTGCCGCCGCTGGTAGTCGTGATTCTTGCTTACATCCTTTGGCGCGAAGCACTTTCAACGTGGCAGTTTACCGCATTTTTCATCGTTTTGGTTGGTCTGCTTTTAATCAAATATTCACAGGATTTAAAGCTCAATCAATTAAAAGGGATTCAATGGGGAATCTTGACGATGCTGTTTTTCGGGTTTACCGACACGACCGTAAAACTAGCTACTTTGTCTGGCGCGTCAACGTTTCCTGCTTTAACGGTCATGTTTGCAACTGGTGCCGTCTTGTTCGGACTATCATGGGCACTGGGCAACGCCAAAGCAAACAAAGCCCGGCATGAAGCCGCAGCCGCTGTTGAAACAGGGTTAACGGAGCGTGCCGGCAGCTGGACCGTGAAAAAAACACTCGGTGTTGGAATGGGAGTGGGAATCACCAATGCAGCAGGTATGATTTTAATCTTCCCAGCCTTCCGCGATGGGATTACCGGAATTGTCTCTGCCATCGTCGCCATGAACGTGGTCTTTGTCATTCTTTACGCCCGCTTCTACCTCAAAGAAGCCTGGAACAGACGCGAAGTCACTGGCCTCATCCTGGCCTTTATCGGCATCCTGATATTGCGGGTCGCCTCGTAGGATGATGCATAGGGACGGTTCTCATGCCTCATTTTGTTGGTTCACAGGGACACGTTTGGTGCACAAGAACCGTCACCATGCATCAAAAAAGCGGCCAATTTCATTTAAACTGAAATTGGCCGCTTTATTTATTTTTGCTCATTTATTTGTCTCCATGTTTTATTGATTGATAATGTTTTCTTCTGTTTGTTCCGGAAAATAGTCGGAAATACGGGTAAACAGGTAAGTGAGATAAGATTGAAGTTCAAATCGGTCTTCTTTTAAAAAGTCGTCAAACGAAGTTTTACTTTTTTCCACGTCTCTTCCCCTTTCTTCGTCGTGATTTGGAATTCTAGACATACACCATATCTAAATAAAAATAATTTTACCTTAAGATTTTAATCCTCGGTTAAATGCCTAGCCTTACAGTATCAGCCCCGCCCTACGCACAATACCATGATGGCCACACGCGCCATCCACCTGTTCTCATTATAATTGAAAACGGTTTCATATTCAAAGATTATTATATTACAAGTTTTGACAAAGTGCTACAAACGAAGTGGCAACCACCCAACCAGCTGGAAATTGGCGGTTTTTTATAAATCAACCTGTATAATAATTAGTGATGCATGGGGACGGTTCTTCTGCATCATTCCCCATCCAAATTCAAAATAAAAATGATGCATGAGAACCGTCCCTACGCTTCATATTCTTTTATTTGTTCTTTCAAGGACAATATGTAGTTCATCATTGCGACTCTGACGATGGAAGGATAGTAACGGTTATAAAGCTCTTGTTCACATTCTTCTAAATCCATCTTTTTTACTTCGATAATCTTGTTTAATTCTTCTACTGTCATTAATAGCCACCCCTACCTTTTAAAATATCTCTATTTCTGCCAATCTAATAAACTTCCCCAAGATACTATATTTTAAGGATGGACACTTTTTTCATAGATTATACCCACGTGTCGCTTCTTACAAAATACTTATAATAAAATTAATATTCCTCTCCGGGTAACGCAGACGTATAATTAAAGATAAAGGCTTGTACTGCCGAGTCTGGGAAAGCTGAATCCGAAGGCCAGGGACGAAAATGATTGGCGAAAAACAAGCGAACCACCTTGCTAGTTTCCTTTAGCAAAAGAGGTTCGCTTTTTCGAGAAATCCATATAAAAGTATTCATCTAAAAATGAAGCATAAGAACCGTCCCCATGCCTCATTCTCCCTAATCTACCACTCCTTTTTCTAATATATCTACATGTGCTTTTAGATTTACTTTTATATGCGGGTATTGATTTAACCATTTTTGGTCTTGAAAGTTTCTTACCCTGCTTCTTACTTGTGTCCCTAGTCCTAATGGATCAATGTGCAATTTTTGAAACGAGCGAATCATTTCAGTTCCCTGTGTTTCTAATTGTTTCTCCATTAATTTCTTAATATGCTCGACTGCTTTTTTGTTGGTCTTTTTCCCCCTCGTTTCTCTAATAATTCCATTCACCTTTAGTTGGATCGTGATTTCCGGCTTATTTTTTTTGTTCTCTACATGGAAATTATGTTTTGTATGAATATTTTCGATGGCAATAAAATGATGTTTTCTTAATCTAAGCTTATAAGTCCCCTGCTTGACCTTCTGTAAAAGCGCCTTAAAAATAAATTGATGGTCTTGACGGAGGCTTTTCACATATCGGTCCCCCTTAAATAATGCAATCCCCTTTATATGAATATCTTTACCTTTTTGTCCGATTAAAGGTAAAAACGGATCGCTTAACTTGGAGTAGTAGGTGTTTAAAAACTGATGAAGATTATAAGTGGGCACCAAACCTACATCCATATTTTGTTCGATTAACATGGATAAATAAATACCCGTATCACGGTCACCATACCGTTTACTTAAAATCCTTTCTGCCTCTTCATCTGTAACCGCCAAAAATAATCTTTCACTGATAGAAGGATCCCTTTGTAAGGTATCAATGAGATCGCCAATTCCTTGTTTGGCAAGTTCTTTACTATATAGTGCCACTTCCAATTTGCCGTTCACCATTTGCCTAGAGGAAGCCATATTAATTTTCTTGAGGGTTTCCTTACTCAGTTCATCACTGGCAGTAAATGTTTCATTTCCAACGCTCTTATCAGGTTTATATATCGGGAGAACAGATGTTGCTTTAATGATATATTTGTTTACATAGTCGTATCCGACAGCTGATTCCATGTTAATATCATCTAAAATCAGTTTTGGAACACGGCCAAATCCAAAAGCACAAAAAAGAATGAGGATAACCGCCGCTGCCTTTGCCTTTTTCATCATATCTTTTTCCCCATCTTAAACCGAATGTGATAACAAACAAAAAGAACAGGCAGATAGCAAAACAATATATAAAATCCAATTTCTGACGTCCATTGATTGTATTGCTGAATCGTTTCTCTTTCTGTTAAAAAGCAGCTTATCGTAAAACAAATGAATAAAAGAACAACGAGAGCTTTCTTCTGTTTAACCTTAAACAACTTCTTAATTCCGCGGCTTGCTGACCAAAACATCAGACAAATAATTGGCATCATCACGACTGCCCACGTGGTAACGCCAATTATTTCGAAGCGCTCCACAAAGGGTAACTTTATAATCTTCCACATCATTAACGTTGGCCATATGACGATTTTTAGATACTCCTGATCAAAGAAGGCCAATGTTACAATCATGATGAGCAAATATAGGAGTGTAGTAAAAAGATTTCCATAATGCGCATATTTTTGCGAACTTGCCGGATTTTTAATAAACGGATAATAAAATAATAAATATTCAAACCCGGAAAAAGATAAGGATGCTCCCTTAATCGATTTCACCATATCATAAATGGAATGATCGAAGATGGGCAGCAGATTTCGAAAATTTGAAAATTCAATTGGTACAAAGAAGGTTAGAATCAAATAGGCAGGAAACACAACAGCTAAAAAACAAATACCAGTAACGGCGCGGAATCCGCTTGTAACAACATAATAGACAATAAGCAACAAGACTAAAGCGAACGGCCATGTTTTTAGTAAAGGAAACATCCACACTTGAACGATTTCAATATACGACCGAAGCACTGTGATTGCCATGGTGAGAACATAAAGAATAAAAAGAAGGCTAAATAAATTGCCGATCCATTTCCCGAATGTACGTTGGTGAATTGTAAATAAATCGCCCTTATCATTATTTAGCATTGTGTATATCATCCAAATCAAAATATGAATAATGAATCCAGTAATGATAATCGAAATCCAAGCATCATGACCTACAAATTCTGCGAGCTCCCGTTGAAAGCTTAAAACCCCTACCCCATATTGCGTCCCATGGACAAGGAAGGAAACAAGAAAGGGAGAGACAAGAAACTCAGGTTTAATTTCCGTTTTCATAACAGCCCTCCTTCGCTTAGGCTCCTACTCATCTATATCCTTCACCTCACTTGCTTTGTTCTTTAAAAATCGCTTCTGATCCTGAGGCTGTAAAAAATGCGGTCTGTTTGATTGTAAAGAAAATGGCAATCGTATGATGGCATCTTTTAAATCCTTCATTCTAGGAGGATAGATTGGTTCTAAATAAGGTCTGCCTAGCGATGTTAAACGCAATAAATGGTTCATTAAAAAGAGAAAAGCAATCGCAATCCCCAATAGCCCCCACAATTCCGCCATCAACAGAAAAGGAAATCGCAGCAATCGAATCGTATTACCCATTCTGTAAACCGGGGTCGTAAACGAGGCCAAAGCCGCAAGGGCGACAATAATCAGCAGTACATTACTCGTTAACCCGGCATCCACGGCTGCTGTTCCGATTACGATACCACCTACGATACCGATGGTTTGTCCAACCTTTGTAGGAAGTCTAGCTCCGGCTTCCCGAAGCAGTTCAATCGTTAACTCCAGGATGACGGCTTCCAAAAAGGGAGGTAATGGAATGGTTCTTCTTGATGAAACTAAGGTAACCATTAAATCTTTCGGTATTAATTGATAATGATAGGTTAAGACGGCCACATAAATCGGGGTAACCAAGATAGAAAACGATACAGCCAATACCCGGATTAGTCTGAATGCCGAAGCCATTTGCCAATTGATATAATAATCTTCAAATGCATTAAATAGCTCCATGATGGAAATCGGTCCAATTAAGGCATGGGAGGAGCCATCCACGATAATCACGACGCTTCCCTCCGCAAGAACACCAGCCACCCGGTCTGGCCGCTCAGTGTCAATTAATTGCGGAAACAGGGAGTTTCCATTATCTTCGATCAACTGAGAAATAAAAGAACTATCCAGTATTTGATAGAATTCCAAGTTTTCCAGACGCTGACAAACAGTATTAATGTTTTCCTCATTCGCGATCCCTTCAATATAGAGCACAGCCACTTTTGTTTTAGAAAGTGATCCAATTGTATACTCTCTAATCTGTAATTCTGAAATCGGCAATCTAGTGCGAACTAGATTTAAATTCGTTGTAATGGATTCCACAAATGCCTCTTTTGGTCCAACAACACTATACTCCTCTTCAGGAATGGTAACCTCACGAGATTTCTTCATTTCCGCCCGGACAAGGGCACAGGCCGCATCCTTTTCATGGAGTTGAATCAGAACAGACCCTCTTAATAGGGCATCTTCAATGATTTGCCGTTCACTTGTAATCAATACATCTTCAAAAGGAAGGATCTTCTTTACGTCTTTAATTGAAGTAAGGGCTGTCCGGTTTAAATAAGGAAGAATATCCCGATGCAGAATCTCCACGTCAATTAATGAACCAAAATAAGAAATCCAGTAAGGCTGGGGTGTCTGGGGGTTATGAAAATGAACAAAATCACCCGACTTTTTATATTGCAAAATCAGGTCAAAAAGTGTGTGTTCTTCACGTTTGGGAGGATTTTTACGAAACCACATTTTCACGGAGCACGGCCCCCTGCTGCTTATAGTAAAGTCGTCTATCTACAAATAATGATTTCCAAGTTAAATATTATTAGTTATGTTAAATATAACCAACACCATTTGATTGACGCTTGTCAAAGTTCGATTTTTCGATAAAGCTCGAGCTATGCCTGAAGTGTTCGGTCCATCTTACAAGAATTCATCATCAATGACATAGTTGATTTGCATTAGATATTTCTTTACTCTTTTTGTAGATTCTATTTGGCATATGGCTGGTAAACCAAGGAGGTCGTGATTGAAAATGCCTAGAAAAGATGCATGGGGACGGTTCTCATGCATCATTCTTTTCAAAATAAAACAATAATGATACACAAAAGAACCACACCCACGTCACATCCAATATTGATTCGTGTCATACATTCCTTTGATATGTTGGCCGTTTGAGGTGAGTTTTTTTCTGATTTCCATGTTTCTTTGATGGTCCCATCGCCAAGGTCTTCGTAGTTCGGCGATGATATAGAGATTGTGAGTTAGTGAGTTTTGGACAAAACGGATGAGGTCCTGGGGGGTATAGTTGTCATGGAGATTTTCGATTAGCAGAATTTCCTCTTCAATTATATCGATGCCGCTTAAAATCCATCGCCGGGCCTGGTCTCTATGCATTTCAAGTGAATCCGAATTGGCTGAATTGATAAAATATAAAACATCGCTCAAGTGGGAAAGTTGTTTTTTATGGATGGCAATCAAATAAACATGGAGACTTTTATATCTTTTGTTATCTAAACCTGAAAAAGCAAACTCCGACGCTTGGTGAATTTCTGATACTGCCTTCTGAAAATTCTTCAGGTCCCTGTCAGTCAAAAAAATTTTTTCAGAAGAAGGAATGCCCACAAGCTGAACAAGACGGTTGAGATACCATTCCGCATAAAAACTATAGCCACTATAGATCTCAAATTGCTTCCGCAGCCCCTCTCTCCGTCTTTTTTCCTCATTCACATTCGTCGTCACGAAGACGATAAAAATCGAGGTAAAGAAAAACGTCCGCAAATCCCATAGGGCATCGTACCAGGTTTTGTATTTTTCCATCATAAGACCAATTGGAATGATGACAAGGCTAAAGATCACGGCACATACGGAGACAATAATCAGGTTCCTTGACCTAAACAGCACCCTATTTAAGCCCCGCAAAATTCGCCTGCTCAACAACCATAACATTTGCCCCAAAATATAGAGACCATCCCGCAAATTAATCTGATAGGTCGACTTTTTATAGCGCACCCAAATATTCCACTTCCGTTTCAAATGGACAAACCCCTTCTATACGGATTTCTGTACCACTTATATGTATATTAGGGAAATGGCGGGAATATGACTGATGCATGGGGACGGTTCTTATGCATCATCTTTCTAAAGGCAAATAAAAAGTGAGGCATGAGAACCGTCCCCACGCCTCACTTTGCCCACCGCTTAGAAAGTCTTCCTAGTATGGTGATTCCAATTATGAATGGGGCTGTCCAAGAATGAATGATGCTAACTAGGTTTAAGCCCCAGATTCCCCATTGGTATAGTGTGTAAAGTGAATGAACGACATACCATGCTAGCAATACTGTTGAAGCCGCTAGGCACAGTGCAGGTAGTCTGTATAGAAGGAGCTTCTGTTTTTCTACAAAGTTTCCTTTTGTCATTTTCCTTTTCTTAATCCAATCCATCCCATTCTCTATTACCCATACAATCGACCAGCTTAATAGCGGCGCTTTAATGATGTATCCGTACGCCACTTGTGTAGCTGGGGCCGTTAATATATTACTGCCAAACGCTAAATTTAATAATACAGCTAAACCGAGCGCCACAAAGAACAGAATGCCCATTCCTGTAAGTATTACTGACACATATTTGATCGGCCAGAGGTCCTTCGAGAGGAGCGTGTATATAACAAATAACGTATAGAGTATGCCGAATATCCATTCTGCATGAAATAGTGCGGCCCCCAATGCTGTCATAACTACCCATATTCCGATTGTGGTTTCAGGATCGCTTACCTTGCCTCTTCGGGACCGCTTTCTGCGAGATCCTTTAGGGATAAAACTTTTCAGGCTGGGGATCCTGGTCCTAGTTTTCCTCTTTGAGCCCTTTGTACCGCTACCGGTATACACGCCGCCGTCATATCCATCATACCAATCTTCATCCATGTTGATTCCCTCCAATGATGTATTGTTTCTGTTGTGTAAGCTGGGAAGAAAGCTCCTAACTTTAGCCTGATCCATTTATATTCATTGAAACTAACAAAATGGTCTAAACATGAATAAGCTTTCTGTTTTAACCCATTCATAGCAAGGAACTATAATCTTAAACGAAAAATACCTCAAGAATACGAGACAACAGTCATCGTGCCGGACTATATTCCTATATTAGTATAATACAAAAAAATAAACAGTATGGATGCCAGGTTTTCCCTTAGCAAGACCCTAAGTCCTCATCCAATTCAAATTTATCCTGGTAATGAATATAAAAAGTACTGCGGTTATAATCCTCACACTAAATAATGTCTTTACGGAAACAGAATAGCAACATTTTTATAAATGATTGGCAGTTATATTGGGATAAAAGTAATTGAAACATTATAACGTTATATTGACTAAAATAAAAATCGGTGTTAATCTATTTTTGCAAGAGAGAAAAAATAAACGTAACCGGATAATATTAACCGTTTACATGAATTTAGGTTTTCCAAAAGGGATGATAACATGACAGCCAGATTCGTTTTGCGGAATGTAAAAACGACAGATGGAAATGCTGCAGATATTGTAGTGGAAAATAGAAAAATTGTAGACATTGCTCCTCCCGGTACTGGAACCGGAGAAAAAATATTCGATTTTGAAAACAACGTCTACGTCTCCAGCGGTTGGATTGACATGCATGTACACGCCTTTCCGGAATTTGATCCGTACGGAGATGATATTGACGAGATTGGCTATAAATTAGGCGTCACAACCATTATTGACGCCGGAAGTACCGGGGCCGACCGGATACATGACTTGGTCAACAATTCGAAAAGGTCAAAAACGAACCTCTTCGCTTTCTTGAACATTTCACGAATCGGCTTGAGGCAGATCGATGAGCTTTCCGACCTTGCTTTGTTAAATGAAGAAGCCTTATTAAAAGCAGTAACGGAATATAAGGATGTCATTGTGGGACTGAAAGCGAGAATCAGCAAAAGCGTGGTTGGCCCCAATGGTGTTGAACCTTTAAAAATAGCCCGGAAATTCTCAAAGGCTACCGACCTGCCGCTTATGGTCCATATCGGGTCAGGTCCTCCAGATATTAATGACGTCCTTGATTTACTCGAGGAAAATGACGTCATCACCCATTTCTTAAATGGGAAAGCCAATAATTTATTTGGCGAATCCGGAAAACCTCTTCCGAAGCTTCTTAAAGCAATCGAACGTGGGGTTCATCTGGATGTCGGCCATGGAAATGCCAGCTTCTCCTTCCGTACAGCGGAACAAGCCAAAGAGCATGGCATTCACTTCGATACGATCAGCACAGACATCTATCGAAAAAATCGCCTCCATGGTCCTGTCTATAATATGGCAAACGTCTTAACAAAGTTTTTATATTTGGGTTATTCCCTTAAAGAGGTCATCGATGCGGTGACAGTGAATGCTGCCAAATGGTTAAACAAACCGGCCCTTGGAAGAATTCAAACTGGAGACATCGCCAACCTTACCCTTTTTACTATTGAAAATGAACCCATCGCTTTACTGGATTCAGAGGGCGAAGAACGAATAGCCGAACAAAGAATTGTCGCAAAAGGAGTGGTCATAAATGGAGAATACATTGAATGCTAAATATGGTTTAAAAAGAGTCATTAATGCCAGCGGACGGATGAGTATATTAGGCGTTTCCGCTCCAACCGATACGGTAATGGAAGCAATGAAAATTGGCGGGCAAAATTATGTAGAGATTGCCGATTTAGTTGAAAAAGCCGGTGCGCATATTGCCAGGCTCCTTCAATCTGAAGCAGCGGTTGTCGTAAACTCTGCCTCAAGCGGCATTGCCCTCTCTGTCGCAGCGATTGTTACGGAAGGAAACCGCCGAAAAAGTGAACGGCTTCACCAGGAAGCGATTCAAAAAAATGAGATCATCATGCTGAAAGGCCATAATGTGCAATATGGTGCACCAGTAGAAACAATGGTTTATCTCGGCGGCGGGAAACTGGTTGAGGTTGGTTATGCCAATGAAGGGAAAGCGGAGCATATTACGGATGCAATCAATGAGAATACAGCAGCTATTTTATATGTAAAGTCCCACCATGCTGTTCAAAAAAATATGATATCCGTTGAGGAAGCCTGGGAAGTGGCCCAAGCCAATCACGTTCCACTAATTGTCGATGCCGCTGCTGAAGAAGATTTGAAAAAATATGTACAAGTTTCGGATTTAGCCATTTATAGCGGCTCTAAAGCAATTGAAGGGCCAACCTCCGGAATTGTGGCCGGAAAGAAAAAGTATATCGAATGGTTAAAAGTGCAGTTGCATTGCATCGGCAGAAGTATGAAGGTTGGGAAGGAAACCTCCTTTGGCCTGCTGCAGGCCTTGGATGAATATTTTGTTAAAAAGGACAATAGTGAACAGGAAAAAGCCAGTCTTGAAGTCCTTAAATCGCTAGATTCAATTGATGGTGTAAGAGTAACGATTGTCCAGGATGAAGCGGGACGAGCCATCTTTAGAGCGCGGATTCAAATTGATCCGGCAGCTTCCAAAACAACCGCGAAAGAAGTAAATGACAAACTAAGAAATGGTGAAATTGCCATTTACACAAGGGATTACGGAATCCGTCAAGGCTTCTTTGATATTGACCCAAGGCCGCTTCAAGGTGATGACATCTATGTGATTGAAGCAAGATTAAAGGCCATTTTGAGAGGAGAAGAATAATGAACATCGAAAAACGTTTTTTTCAAAATCGTGTGGCATTAAATGTTTTGGCTAATAGTGTGGAAAATGCAAAGGAAGTCTTTGAAGCTGCCGAAGGACATGTGTTGGTGGGTGTGCTTTCAAAGGATTACCCTACGGTTGAGGCTGCTGTTACAGCCATGAAGGAATATGGCGCAGCCATCGATGAGGCCGTTTCGATCGGGTTAGGTGCCGGGGATAATAGGCAGGCTGCTGTTGTCGCGGAAATTGCGAAATATTATCCTGGAAGCCATATCAATCAAGTTTTTCCTGCAGTAGGGGCAACACGGGCAAACCTGGGAGAGAAAAACAGCTGGATCAATTCACTTGTCTCTCCAACTGGCAAAGTCGGTTACGTCAATATTTCTACTGGCCCAATCAGTGCCGGCACCGAGGAAACAGCGATTGTCCCTATTAAAGCTGCCATCGCACTGGTTCGCGATATGGGCGGAAATGCATTGAAATACTTCCCGATGAAAGGGTTAAAGCATGAAGATGAGTTTCGTGCGGTAGCAAAGGCTTGCGGCGAAGAAGGCTTTGCATTAGAACCAACTGGCGGCATTGATTTGGATAATTTCGGGAAGATTTTAGAAATCGCCTTAGAAGCAAAAGTGCCTAAAATTATTCCTCATGTGTATTCATCCATTATTGATAAAGAGACTGGAAAAACAAACGAGGAAGATGTAAGAAAATTATTGGCAATGACCAAAGAGCTGGTTGGTCAATATGCCTAAAAAAATCGTCGCATTTGGTGAAGTGATGATGCGTTTGCAGGTGCCGGGCTATGAACTCCTGGCACAGGCGGACACATTAAAATACTCTTTTTCAGGCACGGGAGTAAACGTTGCTTCTGCCATGACAAAGCTGGGCCATGATGGCTATCTTGTGACCAAATTGCCAAACAACCCTTTAGGTGACGCAGCCATTTCATTCTTGCAGCGATTAGGAATTGGAAGAGATTTCATCTCTAGAGGCGGCAAATATCTCGGCATGTATTTTTTAGAAAATGGCTTTGGGCAGCGTGCGAGCCGTGTCACCTATACAAATCGGCTCGAAAGCAGCTTCAATAAGGCTGGCGTTTCTGACTATAATCTGGATTTGATTGCCGAACAAGGCGATATCATTCACTTTTGCGGCATTACCCTGGCGATGACAGATCAAGTCCGCGAGACCATGAAAATACTGGCCAAAAAGGTAAAAGAAAAAGGCGGCATCGTCTGCTTTGATTGCAATTACCGCCCTTCTTTATGGGATGGCGGCTATGAGCAAGCCAAGCCCCATTATGAGGATATGCTTGGTTTAGCCGATATCGTGATGATGAATGAAAAAGACGCGATGTATATCTTGGGAATGGAGACAAAAGAATCATCAAGAGAAGAACAGCTGAAGGATCTGATACCGAAAGTGGCAAAGCGATTTGGCATTCAAACAATAGCCGGAACGCATCGGGCGATTAACAGCGATAATACCCATTCACTCAAGGGGTATATGTATAAAAACGAATCCTTTGTATTTTCAAGAAACCTTTCTTTTTCTGTATATGATAGAATTGGTGCTGGCGATGCTTATACCAGCGGGATCCTGCATGGTGAATTGGCCGGTTTTCCAGCGGAGAAAACAGTCCAGTTTGCGGCAGCAGCCGGTATGCTTGCATGTACTATTGTCGGGGATACCCCGATGTCAACAGAAACGGAAATCCTGTCTGCCATGGCAGGAACAATTGAAGATATAAAGCGATAAGGCAGGAGATAGGGAATGAATGTGAATAGAAAAAAAGGACCATTGTATTTACAAATTAAAGAAATCTTGAAAGACCGTATTCTACATGGTGAATATGCTCTTAACACAAACATTCCCTCCGAGCCTCAATTGGAAGAAGAATTTAATGTCAGCAAAATTACCGTTCGGAATGCAATTAAAGAACTGGTTCAGGAAGGCTATCTTGAAAAAAGAAGCGGTAAAGGAACGAAAGTTATTGCCAATGTCACCAATGCCCGGCTTTCAAAAGGTAAGCGTTTTACGGAGATATTGGTTGAAGAAGGTCACCATATTACCAAAAAAATCTTAGGCGTTAAGAGGGTCGAATTGTCTTCTGAATCAGCTCTTCATTCTATATTTGGGGATCACTGCATTCAAGTTGAGCGGATTTACCTATTGGACAATGAACCGTATATTCACTTTACTCACTACATTTTGCTGGACTTAAGTGAAGAAGAGGTAAAAGATATTCGGATTAATTCATTGTACCGCTTTTTGGAGGAACATAATATTCGTCTTGAATCATTTCGGGATGAGTTTGCTGTAGCCATTGCACCTCCTCATATTTGCGAAACATTAAAACTGGAAAAAGACACAGCCTTATTAAAACGCATGAGACATTCCAGCGATGATGAAGGGAATGTCTTGGAATATAGTGAAGGGTACTATCATACAGCAAAACATAACTATATTGTTACCTATAACGATTCCATACAATAACTAAGATTATTGATAAAAAAGAAAGTGATTTCCCAGAGGAGAGGAAAATTATGAATTTATATTTACTAGGCATTACAGTGGTCGCCATCATCATTGTTATATTAGGCGTATCGTGGTGGAAATGGCATGCATTTATAAGCTTAACAGTAGCAAGCTTGTTTTTGGCTGTTTTTTCAGGGCTGCCAATGGATAAAATTGTTGGCGCTTACGAAACTGGAGTCGGGGCTGTTTTAGGCCACCTTGTTGGGATATTAGCGCTTGGTACCATCTTGGGCAAGATGATGTCTGATTCAGGAGCTGGGATGCAAGTAGCCGATTTCTTTATCAAAAAATTCGGCGAAAAGAAACTTCCATGGGCGATGCTATTATCTGGATTTATTATCGGGATTCCAGTCTTTTTTGAAGTCGGTTTGGTTATCTTGCTTCCTATCGTTATCTCCATTTGGAAATCAACGAAGAAAAACATTATATTGATCGGTATTCCTGTTCTTGCCGGATTATCGATTGTACATGGTTTAGTCCCGCCGCATCCAGGTGCGATGACAGCGATTGGCATTTACAATGCGAACATGGGACATGTTCTTCTCTATTCCTTAATCATTGCATTCCCAACCGCATTAATTGCCGGTCCGATTTTTGCAAAGTGGGTTCATAAACGGGTAGTTCCTGTTGGAGAACCCGAACTGATCCGCGTAGAGACAAAGTCAAATCAATTGCCTAGTACCGGGACTTCATTCTTTATTATCTTATTACCTGTTCTATTAATGGTTCTAACTGTCATTGCTCCATATCTATCATTGCCTGGAGCTTTTGAAAAATTCCTATTATTTATAGGAAGCCCTGTCATTGCTCTATTAATCTCTTGTTTTGCAGCTTACTTCTTCCTAGGTTACCGCCAAGGAATGGACAAAAACCTATTGAAAAAGTTAACTGAGGAGTGTTTATTGCCGCTAGCATCCATTATCATTATCATTGGTGCGGGCGGAGGCTTTAAGCAAATCCTGATTGAAAGCGGTGTCGGTAATGCCATTGCCAGCATGGCTGAACAAATATCCCTTTCACCAATCGTTCTTGCCTTCTTGGTAGCTGGACTCATCCGAATTGCAACTGGATCAGCTACGGTTGCATTGACAACAGCAGCAGGAATCGTGGCCCCAGTCGTGGCAAATATGCCAGGAGTGAATTTAGAATTACTAGTTATTGCGACAGGTGCCGGGTCCCTCATGTTCTCCCATGTCAATGACGCAGGCTTCTGGCTAGTCAAAGAATATATGGGCTTAACAGTTAAAGAAACGTTCAAAACCTGGACAGTAATGGAAACAATCCTATCATTTGTCGCATTTATCTTTGCTTTAATTTTGGATGTGTTTATCTAAAACTATAATCTTATGAATAGAGGCTGTCTCAAAAATAAAGGTCAAAGACCTTTTCTGAGACAGCCTCTGTTTATTAGGCAAAAAACGGAAACGTTTTTCCCCATATCCCACTGAGGCACGAGAACCGTCCCCATGCTTCAATAGCATTCAACCAGCAAGTCCACAAAACTATAATAATCGGCTGCGGTTAGGATTTGGGTGACGTTGCCTTCTTCGGTCAGGATGGTGGCGAGGGCGTCGAAAACTTCGTGAAAGAGCCTTCGATCGTCTTTGTTAACGGATAATAGTAAGACGAGGTTTACGGATAAATCTCCCCACTGGATTCCTTTTTCATTGATTAAAGCAAACATGCCTGTCTTTTTCGCATTCATCTTAATCGCATGCGGAATGGCAATCCGGCCAAAAGCCGTTGACGACATCGCCTCCCGTTCCACTACGCTAGAAACAAAAGTGAAATCAACATACTCCTTCTTCTCCATCATTTCGCACATTCTCGCTAAAGCTTCCTCTTTTGTCCCTATTGAATCAGTTATTTCAAAAAGCTGCTCGTCCATAATTGCCTTAATATTACGCTTAAATGAATCCTTCCGCTTCGTCTCTTTTAGCTCGTTAATTTTATTGCCAACCTTGTTCATATCGGCACTGGAGAAAAACGGATTAATAAGAACAAATGGTACCTTTGGTACAGAATTAAGCTGTACGGCCGAAATAATCAAATCGCTATTTAATGCTTGCAAGTCACTTTCATTTGTTACGACATGCTGGATAAGCAACTCTTCACCAAAATGTTTCTTCAATTTTTCCATCAGCTGCACGTTAAAATTATAGTAAAACGGGAAAAGGATGGAGCACGTAATTTTTGAATTGGCCTGCTTTTGCATCTCCAAGGCATATCCTAAATGAAAGGCAACGTAGGCAATCTCATCATCATTCATTGTATACCCCGTTTCTTCTTTGATTGTATGCGACACATGAACAGCACAATCATAAATCGATGGGGAATTCAATTTGATCGTTGAAGTCAAAGGATTTTTACTAGAAAAATTGTTCTGCAACCGTATCAACAGATTCTTTATATGAAGAGTGAAACGGATTAAAAAATCTGGATCATCAATGTCAATATAATAATTACTCCGCAGCTCTTCTAAAATCTTGCCTACTAAATTTAAACAACGAATTCCGGCTACATCCTGCAATTCCGATAGTTGCAGGTGCATAAAGTTGATGCTGGTGCCGCTACTAGAAATCAGCAGTGCCAGGTCGCGGATTTCACCTTCCGAATATTTGACGCCAAAGTGCCCTTCGAGACGTCCGGCTATCTCATTCGCAATAGTATGTTCCTTTTCCAGATTAGCTCCCCCATCCACCTGCTCCGTATAACTAAACCCATTTTTCATCCGGTCAATTGCTACCGCAATATGCAAGACGACATTTGTTAGTGCATAATCATTTGTAAAATATTGATGAGATGAAAAAACCTCCGCAATTACATCGCGAATATAGTCAATATCAAATCCCTCAAAGGAAGCTTTCAGCTTATCAATATCGAGAAAACTATCATTCGTCTCCCGATAGAGAATAGAGCTCATCAGTTTCCGTTTACTTTTTTCATTGCCAATAATTTGAATGATATCGCCTGAAATCTTTAATTCCAACTGATGATCGGCTAAGCGCTTTCTTACTTTACGCAAGTCGTTTTTCAACGTGATTTCACTGATATATAATTCATCGCTTAAATCATAAATATCAAGCGGCCCATCTGCGTTCACCAGGGATTTTAGGAGGTAATCGGCTCGTTCCTTCGGTGTTTGCGGGATGGTTCCGTTCGACGATGATAAAAATGGATTTAATTTTTCTAAATCAACCTTATAACCCTTTTTCGATGAAGTTATCAAACCTTCTTCCATCGAATTAATATCGGCAATATAGGTTTTCACGCTTCTTTTTGAAATGCCAATGGCTTTGGCAAGCTGGGCAGAAGAGGTCCAGTCATCCTGCATACTTAAATGCCTTAGTATGTTTCGATATTTGACATTCAAATCGATAACCCCCTTTGCAAAAATGTTTTGCACCACAAAATATATATTTTTGCACTATAGTATATAACTTTTTGCACCACTCTAGTGTAAACGCTTATTTGAGAGTTGTCGAGAATCATTCTATAGTTAAAGTGTAGAAATGATAGCGCTATCACAAAATGAAAACACTGGAGGGGCAATAATCATGAAAAAATTAAACGTATTATTAGTGTGTGGTTCTGGAGCAAGTTCTGGGTTTATGGCAGCCAACATTCGCAAAGCAGCGGCAAAACGGAATCTTGAAATCGATATCAAAGCCCGCGGTGAAGCAGAAATTGAAAACTACATTGACGAAATCGATGCCTTGATGGTTGGACCTCATCTTGCCTATATTTTGGATGAGATTGAAGAATATATCGGTGATGCCGATGTCAAAGTACTACTGATGAAACCTGACTACTATTCTACTCTAAACGGTGATGCAGCATTAGATGATTTATTGAAGGAATTCTAAAACCTAATAAGTCGAGGTGCATAAAACAATGCAAAAGATGATTAAATGGCTGGAAAATGATTTTTCGCCAAAAATGATGAAAATTAACAATAACGTTTGGGTCACAACGCTAAAAGACTCGATCATGCAATTACTGCCATTCATCCTATTAGGTTCTGTGTTTTGTTTGTTAACCATCCCTGGCGATGTGTTCCATATTAAACACTACCCGAATTTCTGGACACTGTTCGGTTGGACAATGGGTGTGTTATCCCTATTAATCTCCTTCTTAATTCCATTCAATTTAATGGAAAAGAAACGGCTGCGCAAACAACGTTTTATCGCCGGTTGTTCCGGTCTGATCACTTTTTTAATTATTATTACCCCACAAGTAACTGCTGATAAAGCGATTGGTTTTAGCCACGAATCATTGGGCGCAGGAGGTATGTTTGTTGCAATCGTTGCTGGCGTATTTACCGGCTGGGTAATGAGCCTATTCGGAAAGTTCTCGTTCTTTAAAGAAGAGTCGGTCATTCCTGACTTTGTCCGTGCCTGGTTCGACGCTATGCTGCCAATTGCCGTTGTGATTGTTGCAACATGGTTATTAGTAGATATCTCTGGTTTTGATTTATATAACACGATCCAGAAACTATTCAAACCGCTTGGAAACATCATGGAATCACCTTGGGGCTTCCCATTGATCAGTTTCATTACCTGTTTCTTGTATACATTGGGGATTTCCACTTGGGTGCTAACACCAATAACAAAGCCAATTTGGTTAGCTGCCATTACTGCAAATGCTACAGCTGGAGCTTCTTATCTAGTTACTTCGGAAACGATATTCTCAGCTTACCTGTGGATCGGGGGAATTGGTGCCACATTGCCATTAGTAATCATGATGGCTTTTTCAAAAAATGCAAAATTAAAAGCACTTGGACGAGCTAGTATTACCCCCGGGATTTTTAACATTAATGAACCGATTGTCTTTGGGGCGATTGCCTGGAATCCAATTATGATGCTGCCAATGTGGATTATCTCGATTGTACTGCCAATCATCATTTGGGTCGGAACAAAAGTCATTCCATTTGCACCAATCCCGAAAATTGTCTTTGATTTATGGTATGTTCCGTACCCAATTTCAACATGGATTACAACCGGTACAGTCAGCGGAATTATTTTAATGCTAATCTGTGCGACTGTTGCCACCCTTATTTGGTACCCATTCTTCAAAGTGTATGAAAAGCAAGAAATGGCGAATGAAACAAAAGAGGCTAACAACTCAGCCACTTTAAAAGCAGCGAAATAATGATGTTGAGGAGATTTTAAAAATGCTTGATGAAAAAACTGCACAAAATGCGATGCAAATAATTCTTCATGCCGGAGATGCCCGCGTTCATTGTATGAATGCCTTAAAGGCGATTGAAAATAGTAATTTCACAGAAGCAAAAGAAGAAATGAAGCGGGCAAATGATGAAATCGTCAAAGCTCACAGGATCCAAACAAATACTATTTCTGCGGAGACACAAGGTGAAGCCGGTGATTATTCTGTCCTCTTTGCCCATGCACAGGATACCTTAATGACAATTTATAGCGAAATAAATATCGCAAAACGCATGATCAAGATTTTTGAAACGTTTGACGCTCGTTTAGCAAAGTTGGAGCAGAAAGAAAAGGAGGATGGACATGAGTAAATTACCAACAGGTTTTCCAAAGGACTTTTTATGGGGAGGCGCCATTGCAGCCAACCAGGCTGAAGGCGCCTATGACGTGGATGGTAAAGGCTTAAGTGTCGCCGATATTAACGAATTCCGCGCCGATATTCCGATTGAGGAAAAATCAAACAGGGAACTCGATACAGCATACATTGAGGCCGCCTTAAACAGCACAGATCACATTTTCCCTAAACGCTGGGGAATCGACTTCTATCATACGTACAAAGAAGATTTGAAATTACTAGCAAGAATGGGCTTTAAAACATTCAGGACCTCTGTTGCCTGGACACGCATTTTTCCAAATGGGGACGAATTAGAACCCAATGAAGCAGGTTTAAAATATTATGATGATTTGTTTGATGAAATTATTAAAAATGGCATGGTACCGATGATTACCATTTCCCACTATGAAATGCCGTTACACTTAACAACTGCTTACAAAGGCTGGTATTCTCGGGAATTGATCGAATTCTTCACCCGTTTCTGCAAAGTGTTGTTCGACCGTTACCACAGCAAGGTGAAATATTGGATCATCATTAATCAAATTAACTTAATTGGTCATGAATCTTTTAACCATTTGGGAATTGCCGAGGATAAGGTGGATAATCTATTTGAGGCAAAATATCAAGGGGTTCATAATGAAATGGTTGCTTGCGGGCACGCGACAAAATACGCGCATGAGAACTATCCAGATTTACAAATCGGCATGATGTTATGCGGCGGCCCTACCTACTCGGCAACTGCCAAACCGGAAGATGTATTTGCTACACTCCGTCATAATCAAATGGAATATTTCTTCTCTGATGTACTGCTTCGTGGATATTATCCTGGTTATGCCTTCAGATTTTTTGAAGATAACGGAGTCAAGATTGAATTTGGCGAAGGTGATGAAGAAGCTCTCAAAAATACGGCTGACTTTATGTCCTTCTCCTACTACTATACTCGTGTTTGTGATGCGGAAAGTTTCGCTAATGGCAATGAAGACCATCGTAACCCGCTATTGGAAGCAAACCCTTGGGGCTGGTCGATTGACCCGGTTGGATTAAGAACCTTCCTCAATCTGTTCTACGACCGCTATCAATGTCCAATTTATATCACTGAAAATGGCGTTGGCTACTATGATGAATTGGTAGATGGCAAGATTCACGATCCGTACCGGATTGACTACCTCCGTGCCCACATCGAACAGATGAAGGAAGCCATCAAAGACGGTGTTGACCTGCGCGGCTACTACGCCTGGGGCCCAATAGATATTATCAGCTGCTCATCATCCGAAATGTCAAAACGCTACGGCTTCATCTACGTCGACCAAGACGACTACGGCAAAGGCAGCCAGCAGCGCATCCTGAAAGACAGCTATCACTGGTACAAAAAAGTCATCGAAACAAACGGCGAAGAACTAGATTAGTAGTTTTTGAGGCACGGGGACGGTTCCCATGCCTCATTCTTTCTAGTGTCAAATAAAATTGAGGCAAAAGAACCGTTCCGATGCATCAATAATTTGAAGCAAGAGAACCGTCCCTCTGCATCATTTTTGATAGATTTTCATTTTCGATTGTTAATTCTGTGACTTTTACATTTGAAGGCATTAGCGGATGGTTTCGGATGACGTCAGCGCTGTTTTGTTTATTGTTAGCTGAGGCTTCGTTGCCCTCGATCCATTCTCTTATGCCGCCTTTTGGGTGTTCTGGCATGGAGTTTTTAAACAGGTAATCTAGTGTTTGAATTTTCTCTTGTAATTCTTTATTATTATATATTTTCTTTAGAGTCTCTCTAGCATTCTTTCGATTAGCTGTTGGAACGGCAACGCATATTTCTTCCACATTTTCACGATATACAGCAATGATGATGTCCCGCATGAGATCGCTGAAGGGTGCAATGGCGGGTCCATAAGATTGCAAGACTAAAATATTGTCCGGATGAAGACCACTCATCTTTTCTATGATACTTTCCGGACTTTGCTCCATTCCAATTACAAACAGCACTTTTTTATTATCGTCAATTTTCATTACGTTCACCCCATTTTTGAATTGAATACAGACGAAATCCGTAATTACGATAGTTCTTTCTCCAAATTTCCCGAAAGTTTAAATACCATGACCCTTTCACCGCTTTGGGTGCTGATGTCGGTATGGAAACTGATGAGTTCCTGGCCTGTTATCGAAAAAATAATTTGCTTTAACTCCTCTTGCCCTGATTCCACCAAGCCGTTTCGGGTTGTTTTTATGGATAACAATCCTTCTTTATCTTTGCATAAGGCATATTCAGCGGGGGTTAAGATGCCGTTCAATACAACAATCACCATATCCCGTAAAATATCAGTCTTTACAGAAAGGGAACCCCGTCCAAGGTAACTTTTCTCCCATTGCGTTAATGCTTTACTAATTTCAGCTTCAATAGCGCCTTTTGATTTCTCCATATCGACTTTTATCCCTTCTCTACCATAAATGGCTATATTACTTTATAACCAAAGCTGTCTAAAAATATTTTACACCGAAGCGGCGTTAAGACCAGCTTTTCCAGTTCCCTTCCGGATCAATCGACGCTAGCCGGAGCCAGCCGTTCTGGACTTTTTGAAAAAAGGCCCTGTCTTGGTTCAACAATCGTTCCACATATTCCTTTGGTGCCTGGATTACTACCAGCAGCCTTATTGGTGCATGATAGACTGTTTCGTCCGATTGCATCACGGACTGCCATGGGAGTCCGGATAATAAATCGCTGGCGTTCCCCTGCATCACGCCGATTCCGGATGTCACGGTTTGGGTGGCTTTATTTCCACTGCCATAATAATGAGGCGCAACGGCCGATGCGTAATATTGCAGGTTAATCATTTGGCAAACCGTTCCCGGCCCGGCAATGATACCGGCAAGCAGCGAACCGTTTTTATCCTTTTTCCAGTTATAGTTATGAAGAAATACTCTTCCCTCGAGATTGCACGCCTCGGTCAAGCTTCTCTCCCCGATCACAAACGCGGCATTGCCTGCCAGTCCCCATTCCGGACGGATCTCACTCCAATCCTCTGCAAGACGCTCTACTTCAGCTTTCGGATTTTTCAAATTGCCTTTTAGACTCGGCAATTCCCGGATTCGCTCAAGGGTAGCCTGCTCACTCACCTTTGGCAGTGCGGCCTGGATTTGTGTATACGCTACTTCAGCTTTATCCGAAAGTTTCGGAAGATAAACCCAATGCAATTCATCAAGTGTTGTAATATGCTCGGCCGCCGCAAAAACGGTCTCTTCCGGAATAGAAATCCCCCTTTCTTTGAGGGCCTGCCGTACATGGGGAAGATTACACAACGTCGCCAGCACCTTCGCATTAAAAGCGCTAGAAGCCCCGCCGCATGCCCCGCAATCGAGCGAAGACGCATATGGATTATTGGTGCTGTGACTTCCGTGTCCGCAAATCACCACGAGTGGAGCGAAATAATCGGTGAGCCCGATCGTTTTTAACGCCTGCTCCACATAATGCACTTTCTCTTCCTCTGAAAAACCGACCGGGAGCTTCGCTTCAGCAGGGTCCTCTTTACGGTCAAGCGTCAGCTTCACATCCGGTTTCCTGAACCAGGTATCAAGCAATTTCTTGAACGCGCGTCCAGCCCTTCTTGGTAAAAAAGTTCGGCCCAACGTCTGCATACTAAGCCACGGACCGCTTACCTCCGGCAGTAACATACTTGCAAGCAGGTTGTGCTTCATGGTTTTAAAGGTACCTTGCAGTGAATTAACTGCCTGTAGCCGCTCATGAAATGGTTGATACTGCGATTCGGGCAAGTATTCTTTTACCTTAAATTGCGGTTTATTCAACACCGGCAAGGAAGGATGGCTATGATGGCTATGCAGCTTGAAGGTTTCAATCGGCAAGCCGAAAAATCCGGCTGCCCCAAAGGTTTCGAAGACTTCTGTCTGTTCGAGTTTGCGACGGAAAGGCTCTGACCTTACGTCAATGCAAAAAACAAACTGCGCCAATGAAGGCAATTTAGGCTCAGTGCCCGCCTGCTGTTTCGAGGCGATTTTTTCCATCAATTGCTGTTCATATGTTTTTTCCCAAGCTTCCATCCATAGTTTATTGCGGACAATTCTATCAAACTGCCAGGCAAGGTTCAAACGAGCTTTTTGCTCCGCGGCAGGCAGTTGCGACCATGCCTTGATCGGGAAGTTCCCCCAATGAAACCAGGCAGCAATTAGAGATTCTAGGAGCACGTCCTCTTTCGTTCCTTGGGTAGGCAAAGGAAGATACGGCTTCATCAATAGCAGCTCCATGGAAATTCTTACTGCTAAATAGTCAGTTAGCAAGGAGCTTTCATTACTATGTTGCTGCGAGCGCCAAAGCATCATTCCCGCCCAGCCTGGCAGGGCCAGCAAATGAGCTTCTAGATATTCTCTAGTCTCTGAAGGGTGGATACCTAAATGGGACAAGGCCTCATTTAAAGCCATGTCTGCTTCTTTCGGCAAATTTTTGATCTGTCTGCGTTCCTCTAGCGATAAGGCTGGGTCTAAGGATGCCATTCGCCGCCATGCCTGGTAGAAGCCTTCCTCGCGATTTGGCATCGACCAGACAGCCTGGGACTCATCCAAAAACAACTTGCACCACTTAATCAGATGGCGGTTGAGATCTCTTAACACGGACCCGTTGCCAATCTTCTCGAAACGCTGACTAAGTGTTTTCACGGATTGTCTTGCCTTCAATTGGTACTTAAAGCCACTAAGTTTTTTGGCCAATCGTTTCACTTCGGGATGTGCCGTCAAATCAGAAGATGGCGTATCCTTTGTTAGTGCAACGCGGCAAAACTGCTCTGCAGCTGCCCGCGGGAGTTCGAAAGAGTGCCTATCAAGCCATTGCTGCAGCCCTTTTTCTAAAAAATTCACATCTATTTCTCCTTGATCCCGTGCCGATTTTAATACAGAATCATGGGGAAATAGCTCGATATCACAAATATCTTTGAAACGACGTGCTGTCTGTTCAAAGGATTGCCGTTCTAAGCCGGCCCAGGGGCTGCGTGCCGCAAACTTGCTGATCGGACCAAGCGGTGCGATGACTTCGCTAGCTGATTTCACCAATTCATGAATATCAAGACTAAGATCTTCCTGTATCTCTTCCCAATGTAACGGTTTAGCTAATGTCGTTGCCATCTGAATGACCTCCTATAAGACAAGTATTTTGGATGACTTTCTACTAAATCTTTGTGAGGCTCACCCAAATGGACAAGCCAAAGGTAAATAACCGTAAATGCCGTTGAGGAGCGATTGTTCGTCAGCCATAACCCAAAGGCACTGCCGCCGAGTAAGATAATCAGGGCCAAAATGACCGTTGGTGTGGGTGGCTGCATACCTGACATAACCGTTTCATGTAACAGACTGTCCAAGAGCGTATGGATGAATTTAAACATGATGACCGCTCCGGCAAGGAACGCTAGCCCTGCCACTCGGCCAATCCGGCCTGATCCAAAGGCAACAAGTCCGACCCAAGCAAAGATCACCGACCAGCCTAAAATGAGGGTGCTGATGATGTGATAACCCTCTCCACCGGAATTCAGCCAATAGCCAATCGAAAAAATGAGACCAAAAATCACTCCGGTGATCGTCCACAAAACGGGAAACGACCGGCCTTTGAAGGAATGAGTCTCCCGGTGCTGAATGGCCGATCCGGCCTGCAAAAAAAGGCTCGCTTTGAATAATCCATGTAAGACAGCATGAATAATGGCTGCCAAATAGGCGCCTAATGCACACTGGATGAGCATGAATCCCATTTGGGCAATGGTTGAGCCTACTAACTGGCGTTTATAGTCAACATGGACTAGCATGATTCCAGTCCCAAGCAGGACGGAAACACCGGACAAAACGAGCAGAATCAGCTGTGCTGAATCGCCGCCGTTAAAGAGCGGTGCAAAACGGGTAAACATCAGACCGCCGGCATTGACGATGCCAGCATGCATGACAGCCGAAACAGGCGTCGGAGCCACGACCGAGTCTAGCAGCCAGCGTTGGAAAGGAAACTGTGCCGATGGAATGATCATCGCCACAATCAATAGGAGGCTGATGCAGGTCCTCTCCCACGATGCAAGTTGGGCAAGGTTACTTTTTTCAAGAATAGCCGAAAGCTGCCAGTGTCCTGTCGTTTGTGTAATCCAGATAACAGCCACGAGCAGGATCAGCCAGCTGAGTAAAAATATCCGACCTGAGGAGGCAGCTGCTTTTCTGGCCACCTGCCACTCCTTATTTAATCTAATCAGCAGGGTCAAGCCCAAAAGGGTCACTCCCCAGCAGACCAACAGAATACGAAGATCATTGCTGAGCCAGACAAGGGTATCAGCAAACGTAGTGAGTGTCAGCAGCGTAAAATATTTTCGGTAAGAGTGATCGCCGAACAAGTACCGAACCGAATAGCGCTGCACAACGACACCAATGGTCAGGACAAAAAGGGCGAGGAGTAATGAGAGCGAATCGAAACGCCAAGGTCCATACATTACACTTCCATCGTGTTTGCTAGAGAAAAGCCCACACAAAGCAACGATTGGCGGCAACGAAATGATGCCTATATGATATCGAACAAAATGTACGGGGACCTTTTCCCATAGCAGGAAAAAGGCGCTTACCAAGGAAACTGCTAAAATGATAAAAAATGCAGTCGGTAATGAAATTAGCTCCAAATAATTGGACATCCTCGCTCTCTCCCTCTTAGATTTTGATAATATGAATCTTCTAGTTTTTTAAAAACAAAAAAACCGGCAAACTTTAAGCTTAATGGTCATACTACAACCATTAAACTTTGAAGATTGCCGGTTTACCTTTAACTTCCCAATCGGGCTTTTAAATAGTCTACCTTTATCATATGTAATTCATTAAAAGCTTGAATTCCTTTTCAATACGATTCCTTTTTCATAAAAGCCAATAGATCATTATTAACCATATGCTAAAGTTCTATATTAAAAGAAATCACCTAAACACTATAATCACGTACTAAATATTACTATTTGTTAAAGATTCTGTCAAGTGAAGCATGGGGACGGTTCTCGTGCCTCACTTTGTGAGGCAGAAGAACCGTCCCCATGCTTCACTAAAATCTGCTCGTTTTCGGGTCGCCGAGGTATGTTTTTAGTGTTTCTATGAATGTTTGCAATGCTTTTGTTTGGTAGGTGGCATGGGTTAGGATGGAGAAGTTGCGTTTAAACGGGAGGCCCATTACGTGAATGATGCCGATGTAGCCGTTTGTGAGCTCCTTCTTAATCGCCCAGCTTGACAACAAACTGATGCCAAGACCAGCTTCAACCGATTCCTTGATGAGCTGGGTACTGCCGAATTCCATGACTTTTTTCGGGGTGAACTTGTACCGCCGAAATAGATTTTCCGCAGCCTCTCTGGTCCCAGAGCCCTCTTCCCTGAGAATCCACGTTTCTTCCTCCAAGTCAGCTAGCCTTATTTCCCCTTTTTCGCCTAAAAGAGAGTGACGAGGCGAAGCAACAACAACCATTCGATCTTTAGAAACCACTTTCGAATTAAGGACATTTTCTTCATAAAATCCTTCAATGATGCCAATGTCCAATTGATGTTTTTTCACCAGTTCAATGATTTCCTTGGTATTTTGAATCCGAATCGACGGGTGAATATCAGGGTATTGCTCCTTCATTTTGGCAATAATATGCGGCAGGATATACTCGCCAAACGTGTAGCTTGCCCCAATCGCAATCGGGCCGCTCGCCTTATTGGTCAGGTCGTCGACCAAGGACTGCATTTTAGTATAAAGGGCGATGATTTCTTTCGCATGGTGATAAACGATCTCACCGGCCTGATTGAGGCGGACATACTTATTACTTCTTTCCAAAAGCCTTGTGCCGATCGATTGTTCTAGCGTTCTAATATACTGGCTTACCGCCGGCTGGGTCATATGCAGCTCCTCCGCTGCTTTTGAAAAATTCTCCTTTTCCACCACTTTAATAAACACCTCTAAATGCTGGTCCATCCTCTGCCCCCCTCTTTTCATGTATATACTTTTACTTATCATCCCTATTATATATCATTATTTTTCTTATACACCAATCGCGAGTATGCTTAAGTTACAAAATCAAATCATTTGAGGTGATTGAAATGGGAAGTCAAACTGCAAGAATTTTACCTCAAGACGGACAGAACGAACAACCTCTTAAAAAGCCTGAAACAAAACCTTCCGCTTATTTATGGCTGGGGGGAATTGCTTTTACCATTGTCATTGCAGTGTTCGGTTTTGCGTTAGCAAAAGTCCCAGGGTTCGATCGTGTCGGACCACTTGCCTGTGCGATTGTGATTGCGGTAATGTACCGGCAATTTTTCGGTTATCCGGAAAAAATCCGTGCAGGAATTCAATTTTCCTCCAAGCGCTTTTTACGGTTTGCGATTATATTATACGGGCTCAAGTTAAACATAGATGTGGTGATTCATCAAGGGCTGGGGCTGATTGCCCGTGATATCGGTGTCATTGCTTTTGCGATACTGTTAACTGTATGGCTCGGAAAATTGCTGAAAGCAGAATCCTCCCTCGTGCTCCTGCTTGGTGTGGGAACCGGTGTATGCGGGGCTGCCGCGATTGCCGCCGTTTCACCCATTCTCAAGGCAAAGGACGAAGATACAGCCATCGGGGTCGGAATTATTGCCTTGGTGGGGACGATTTTTTCGATAACCTATACGATTCTAAGACCGTTTCTCCCGTTATCGGCCATTGATTATGGCATCTGGAGCGGAATCAGCCTTCACGAAATTGCTCATGTTGCCTTAGCCGGGGCACCTGCAGGTCCAGACGGCCTGGCCATTGCTCTTCTGGCCAAACTAGGCCGGGTACTCCTGCTAGTTCCATTGTGCTTTATTCTTATGTATTGGATGAAAAGACGCAGTTCAGGAAGTGCTGGAGATACCAAAATTGAGTTCCCTTGGTTTCTCATCGGCTTTATCTTGATGAGCTTGTTCGGAAGCTATATCCTTGGCCATTCCATCCCTGTTTCAAAAGCTGCCATGGACGGAATTTCAACCGCCACTACCTTTATCTTAACATCCGCCATGGTCGGTCTCGGTCTAAACGTCAGCCTCCGCGACCTCCGGACCAAAGCAGCACGGCCGCTAATCGCCATGCTGATCACATCCATCATCCTTTCCGTGGTTTCTTACTTTATTGCGTGATGCATGGGGTCGGTTCTCTTGCCTCACTTTGTGAGGCAGAAGAACCGTCCCCATGTTCCAAAGTGAAAATGCCAGGCACCTTCCCCTTTTCTGGTCGGCGCCTGGCACTTTTTTCGTCGATTGCAGTCGACATTTGCAAATGTAGGAAATCATCATTTATTTCGGCAACTATTTAGATTTCAAAAGATTATCCTTCAAAAATTGATGCACGAGAACCGTCCCCATGCATCTTCCCATGCATCTTAAATTTCTTTCGAACCGTTTTAACCCCTTATTCGTTTCCTTAATTGATAACTAAAAAAAATGGAGGAATGAGGATGAAAAAAAATTTGTTACTGGGTGCAATCTTTTTACTTCTGTTCACGGCCGCTGGATTTTCGGTTTACGCAAACATAGAAGATTCATCTAAGTCTCAACTGCCTGCCAATTCGGCAAAGAACGATGGAGTGATCCGAGTGTATGGCCCAGGCGGACCACTGGGACCGATGAAGGAAGCAGCAGAAAAATTCACAGCGGAAACAGGAATAAAAGTTTTCGTAACGGCTGGACCTGAATCAAACTGGATTAACCAGGCCAAACAAGATGCTGATATCGTTTATGGAGGATCGGAGTACATGGTTCGCAGCTTCATGCTAAGCAATCCTGAGATGATCAATGAAAAATCACTTACAGAATTATATCCCCGAGCAGCAGGGATTTTAGTACGAAAAGGGAATCCCAAGAACATCCAATCACTTGAAGATTTAACAAAAAGGGGCGTGAAAATTATCGATGTCAATGGTGCCGGGCAGCTCGGATTATGGGAGGATTTAGCTGGAAGAAAGGGCCTAATCGGAGGGATTAGCCAAAATATTGACATCTCCGTAAAATCCAGTGCCGAAGCAATTGAAATATGGAAATCAAATTCAAAACACGACGCGTGGATTACATATGAATCCTGGCACCATAGGCTTACGGACGTCACCGATTTAGTGGAGCTCCCGGAAGCAGAAAAGCTTTACAGAGGAACCCCGATTACTCTAACAACCCGTACGGATAACAAAAAAGAAGCCCAACAATTCATTGACTATCTAAAAACCGATGCATCCCATCAGGTCTTTCAAAAGTGGGGATGGAAATAACGTTCTCAAGGCACCCTCCAATCTTCTGGTCGGTGCCAGGCACTATTTTTTTCTATAAAAATTCGAACCGTTTTTTGTGTTTCTTCGTTACCTTTATTGAACAGAACATATAAGGAGGAGTTCATGATGAAAAAGTGGAGTTGGCTATTTATATTCCTTTTAGCAGGAGTACTTCTTGTTGGCTGCGGTGCAAAAGAAAATGCAAAGGACAAGGATACAAGTAATCAAGCAAAAGAGACAGCCACAGAGGTTAACAATGCTGCCGAAAAAACTGCTGACAAATCGGATACAGCCCTGCAGCTGAAGGAAAACGAAAAAGTCGGTAACTATCTTGCAGATGCGGACGGGATGACACTTTACTATTTTGCCAAAGATAAGCGAAACACATCAAACTGCAGCGGAGAATGTCTCCAGAACTGGCCTGCCTTCTATTCTGAAAACCTTGACGTTCCGGAAGGACTTAACAAACAAGACTTCAGCACCATTACCCGAGCAGACACAGGTGAGAAACAGACAACCTACAAAGGCTTTCCGCTTTACTACTTTGTTAATGACAAAGCAGCTGGTGATGTAAATGGACAGGGCGTTAAGGATGTTTGGTTTATTGTTAACAGCGAGACAACGTTTCCCCAATAATACAACTTTTCGAAGAATTGCCGCCGGGCAGTTCTTTTTTCTCATTCTGAAAAGGTTTCCCCTTCCGCTTTCACAATGATTTATACTATTAAAAACGCTGCAATGTAAAGGGAGAGAATTTGGCAATGAAATCGAAGACAGACGAAGAACTGATTGGACTAATTGTCCAAAAGCATCGTCCGGCACTTGAAGAGCTATATGACCGTTATGCAAAGCTTATCTATAGCTTCTCCTATAAAATAGCAAAGGGCGATACAGATAAAACGAAAGAGATAGTCCAACATGTATTTCTCCGGCTTTGGACAACAAAAAGCACCTATAATCCAGCAAAAGGACAGTTGGCGAACTGGCTTCTTACCATTACCCGAAATATTGCGATTGATCTCATTCGTAAAGAGCAAAAGCATAATGGAACCATCCCGTTAGAACTGGATGACATGCTGCATATTCAAGGGCAGCAGTCGGAGGATGTTCTGCAGCAAGTTTCAAGAAATCTATTAAAACAGCAAATTCAGGAAGCCAAACGCCATCTCTCTGAACCACAGCAACGCCTCATCAACCTTCTATACTGGGAAGGTTACTCTTTAAGCGAAATTGCAGAAATAGAAAAAAAGCCGCTTGGTACCATTAAAAGCAGGCTGCATCAAACCTTAAAAAAACTTCGGAATTATTTCAATGAGGAAACAGGAGGGGTTAGGCATGGAAAATAAATGCGAAAACCTGTCTTTATATATGATTAATGAATTGACTGCACTTGAAAAAGAAGAATTCGAGCGCCATTTGAAAACTTGTACCCACTGTCAGCACGAATTAGAATCGCTGCAAGGATTATGGCAGACCCTTTCTTATGAAGTAGAAGAGGTGGACGTTCCAGAAACACTGAAAGCAGACGTCATGAACTTTATTTTTGAAGAGAATGAAGCTCCGCAGCAGGAACAGAAAGTAAAACCAACGAAGAAAGGCTTTATCGATCTAATTAAACTCAATTTCAAAAAGCATTTCTCGCCATTATCCACTGCTGTTGCTGTCGTTCTAGTCATCGGCTTAGTCGGACTATTTTGGAATAACCTTCAATTAAAGGAGACGATTACAGTCTTAGAAACAAAAGAAGCGGACCCATCCCAAATTGTATCGACCCATATCCTCAAAGGGCAGGGGTTAGCCGCTTCGGCAAACGGCAATGCTTACCTTATTCAAGAAGGCAGCACCACCAATCTTGTCATCGAATTAAACAATATGCCGCGTACCAAAGATGAGGAAGTATATCAAGTATGGCTGTTAAAAAACGGCACTCGGCAAAATGCGGGGACTTTGAAGCCTGATCAAAACGGCAACGGTCTAATCACCTACCGCCTCCCCCAATCCCTATCGTTTGATGCTATTGGAATCACTTTAGAGCTGAACCCAAACAACACCCAACCGCAGGGCCAAAAAGTGATGGGAACGTCTTAGAGGAGTGGTGAATGGGTGTGATATGGGAATAGTTCATAGGGGTCACTCGAAAGCTTTGCTCGTAAAAAGGCACCGCTAGTGAATTTACGCTAGTTGTGCCTTTTTATGCGAAACCCATGAAAAAAACCAACTCTCCTGTTTTAGAAAGTTAAGCCCCTGTCACTGCTACTTAACCAAGCACGTCTCCCCTTTTTCATCAAACGCAGCTTTAAAATCAAATGCAAATGGTGTGGGTCCATGCTGAATATAATGGTTGTATCTTTTGAATGCCTCTTTCCATGAGACGTCCCTTGCCTTCTCCGTCCACCACACTACATAGGAAAGGTGTTTCTCCGGATAAGGCTCCACCCATTTGCTTCGATCTCGTAACGCTTGCCGATGATGACCTGAATAGGTAAAACGATATAAGCCTTGAAGGCTTTTCCATACCGTCAAAGTCAGAACAGGGTATCCATTCCCCTTATTGGCTTCTTCAGGTAAAGGGACTCCCTCAGGTGAAAATACCTCTACAAGTTGTCCAGTTTTAGCTGCCTGATGAATGATTTCATCTCCCACTTCAAAAAATTCACGCGAGGCCGGGTGGTGATAGGGATGATTGAGCCTGCCGACAGTATAGATTGCAACGAATGCCATACAAAGTCCTCCATCTAAAGGTTTTACCTATTTATATTCAAGTAAGACGGGAACTTATACCCATGCTTCCGCATGAGACCAACCCTCTCATTCATATATTTTAATGAGAAGGAGAGGAGGATCGCTTTGAAATACGGGAAATTTATCGTCAGTGGCGTGATTTTAGTCTTGGTTATCGTGGTTTTTATTTTTTCTGGTACGAAGGTGGAGTCAGGTCATCGAGGGGTTCTGTTGCAATTAGGGGCAGTGAAGCCAACGATCTTGACGGAAGGCTTTCATTTTAAAATTCCGTTCATTCAAAGTGTGGAACAGGTTGAGGTCCGGGTCCAAAAAGAAGAAAGCTCACAAAGTGCCGCTTCTAAGGATTTACAAATGGTCACGGCTAAGGTGGCCGTCAACTATTCAGTCGACCCCGGGAAGGTCAATAAGCTCTACCAGGAAATCGGCCCTGATTTTCGCGCTCGCATCGTGGACCCAGCCATCGCCGAATCATTAAAGGCGATTACCGCTCAATATACAGCAGAAGAGCTGATTTCAAAACGCCCAGACGTATCGGCTAAAGTGAAAGAAATGCTGTCCAAGAAATTAACCAAGTATTATATGCTCCTAGAAGATATCAATATTAAAGAATTTGCGTTTAGCGAAGAATTCAATAAAGCGATTGAATTGAAGCAAACAGCCGAACAAAATGCGTTAAAGGCCCAAAGGGATTTAGATCGAATCAAAATCGAAGCAGAACAGCAGATTACCCAAGCCAAAGCCGAAGCAGAGTCATTAAAACTGAAAAAAGAAGAAGTCACCCCCGAGCTAATCCAACTAAAACAAATCGAAGTCCAAGAAAAAGCCCTGGAAAAATGGGACGGACGCCTCCCAAGCGTAACCGGTGGGGCCACGCCGTTCATTGATTTGAGCGGGGTAAAATGATGCACGGGGACGGTTCTCTTGCCTCACTTTGTGAGGCAGAAGAACCGTCCCCATGCTCCACATTGTTCGATGTATTTCAGCAAATCTTTGCCCTAGTGCAACCCAATCAATCTTTTAATTAAACTGGATCAACCCCCTGCCACTGGTGGTTTTTTTCTTTCACAATGACGAAAATGACTGTCGGTCAGACAAACGTTTATGTAAATCCGCCTAAAACGCTGGTATGTCAACGTTTCTGCCCCTATCATTGTGAGAATTTTGATGAATGCTGCTGGATTAAGAATGATTATTTCTGGCAGCTGGTACACAAACTCAAAAATCTGCCAATTTCCAACAGAAATCACTACTTTATGTGAATTGGAGGAAAAGAATGTTTATACCCAATCCCGCTAATACAGCAATTGTCATAACGGACCCACAGAATGACTTTCTGTCCCCCGGAGGTAAAGGATACCATTTAACAAAAAAAATTATTGAACAATACAACACACTAGGTAACCTTGAAATTCTAATAAGTACAGCGATGAGTAAAGGTTATCAACTTTTTATATCTCCCCATTATATATATCCCCATGATTATAGTTGGCAATTGACTGGGGCTGAACAAGAAATGTTATTAAAGCTTAGAATATATCAAAAACAAAATGACTACACTTCTGTAGGAGCCGACTGGGTTCCTTCACTTAAGCCATACATTTTATCTAACCAAACTGTCATTGCGACCACCCATAAGATTGCCAGTCCCCAGACAAATGATCTTGTTTACCAATTACGTCAGCATAGGAAAGAAAAGGTGATTTTGGCAGGTGTCTTATCAAACATTTGTGTAGAATCACATATGAGAGACTTAATCGAGAATGGATTCCAAACAGCTGTTGTTTATGATGCTACTGCCACCATAAGCGAGAAAGATTTTCAAGCAGCTGTTACAAATTATCAGGCATTCAGCAGTGCTACATGGTCAACTCAACAGGCAATCTCTCAATTATAAGAAAAAAACATAGTCCCAAGTGTTGACTTAAAAGAGTTGCTATTGAAAGCAACTCTTTTTGTTATTTCTAAGGTTCTTCCAATCTCCCTGTTTGCTTTAGTACAGTATTTAATAAAAACTATTCCTAAGTATTCTAATTTGTTTTGTGTAACTATTCCAATTATGTAAAAGGCTTACTCAAAGAGTAAGCTTAACCTCGATACACACTATCACATGTTCCAGCTTTTGGTTCGTAATAACAATGATTTTTAAATTGACCAGATTGAGGTTGGTCGTACCATGTTGGAGGACATGGGGCATGCGGATTAAAGTACCAAAGGGCGTATTTTCCAGGGTGTTGTCTCCAATAATCCAAATTTTGTTTGGCTAATCTTTTTTCAGAAGTTCTTGCCCTTTGATAAAATACGTTCCCTTTTTGAACAGCTTCAAAGGAAAAATTTCCTCCTTGTACTTGAAAAATAACTGAGTTAATTGATCTTAACCCTTTAAAGTCTAAGCAATCTGCTACAAGACGATTCACAATGACATTTCCAACATATAACATTCCCAGTTTTCCTTCACCTTCAGCTTCTGCCCTCATCATCCTCGCCATTAAACTAACGTCTGAACTTCGGTAATTTGCTCTTGGCATTTTTCCACCTCCAAAATATAGTATGAAAAACAGCCTATATTGTTGTCATTGTGTATCTAATAAGAACAAAAACAAGACAGTAAAATCAATCCCTTTTTTCTGTTAAACACTCTTCTTCGGGCTTAATATCAACCTGTTTCCACTCTTCATTGCCTACCTTTCGAAATTGAGCAATTTCTACGTCAGTTCCATTCGTTAATGCGAAAAAAACCAAGTAATAATCTGCTCCATCCTTGCCTTTAAAATATATATTTTTTACATATCCATTTGTTACAGTTGGGTATCTTTTCTGAACTAACTTGCACCAGCCACCATATTTCACCTCCACAACTGATTCCGCGTCATGACTCCATCCATGATAAGGGGCGCACAAAAAGTCCTCCTCCATCTTGCTCATATCTGAAATTCGATAACCTTCTTTTTCATGAACAAGCTGAATAAATCCATAATAATAGCCAAAATACTCTCTTTTTTTGCCCTCAAATCCCTCAATCGTTTCGATTTCATAAAAAAACCTTATTCCATATTTTATATCTGGCACACTAAAAAGCTTGATCAAACTCGTATGCCCTACACCAGCAAATGAATGAAAATAGTCTTCATAACTTAGTTTTCTTTGGTACTGCTCGGACAAGAAATTGTATGCAAGTGGAAAAGGTGTACGGGCATGACCAACCGTACCGCAACTTCTTCCTGCCATATTTTCTGCTTCACGCAAAATGCTAAAATAATTGAGAACAGTGTCTTCGGGGGTTTTGGTCCATTCAGTTGGGAGTTGGAATTGGTCGTGGTTTTTTTCAATATATGGATCGAGGAACGATGAAGTTTCAAATCTTAAATTTAAAGCTGGCCAGCATGATGGACGAAAATATTTTTGATGATAAGTAGTTTTGTCTAATTGATTCCGTTGTAACACATTCATCACCCCAGTTTTCAGTTTATGGGTGAATGCCGGATCTGTGAAAAATAGTACTTTAGGGACAAATCACGCCTGAGTAAACGCAACTTTATCGAGTTGTTTTTTAAAATAAAAAATACAGCAAAAAATGTTAAGAACGAATATTTGTTTGCTGTTATAGTGAATGCAGGGCAGGTGATGGGAATGGATTATGTGGTTTGTATACAACGAACGCTTGACTACATTGAAGAAAGCCTAAATGAACAACTGACTCTAGAAAAATTAGCGGAAATTGCTTGCTTTTCTCCTTTTCATTATCATCGCGTCTTTCAGGCAATTGTAGGAGAATCTGTTATGGAATATGTTAGAAAAAGAAGGCTGACATTTGCGGCGGAACGTTTATTCTATACAGATGAAAAGGTGATTAATATCGCAATCGATGCTGGTTTTCAATACCAAGAATCTTTCAACAGAGCGTTTAAAAATTTCTATGGCGTTTCACCCAAGCAATATCGTAACGCTAAGAGAATATCCGGACCGTTACACGGCAAGGCCTGCCTCAACATAAAACTCTTTCCAGGAGGTCATAAAATGGAACCAAAACTAGTCACTAAACCAGCTTTTCACATCATTGGTTACGAACTAAAAACAAAGAATGAAGACGGCCAGAACAATAAAGACATTCCTGAATTTTGGCAGCAGTACATGCGAAACCAATTAGGCGCAAACATTCCAGATCCGATACACGAAAATGTGGAACTTGGCATATGCACCGACTTTAACCCGGAAACCGGTGAGTTCGTGTACCTAATTGGAATGGAAGTAAAGGAGGGAACGCAAGCACCAGCAGGAATGGTGTACAGAAATTTCCCTGAGCTGGAATATGCGGTTTTCACAACGCCCAAGGCAAATGAAGAATCGTTTACCACCTCCATTCAATCAACCTGGAATTATATTTTCACAGAATGGTTCCCACAATCAGAATATGAACACTCCGGATCCATCGAATTCGAACTCTATGACGAAAGATGCTACGGTACCGAGAACAAACAAATGGACATCTACATTCCTGTAAAAAAACGGAGATGATGCATGGGGACGGTTCTCTTGCCTCACTTTGTGAGGCAGAAGAACCGTCCCCATGCCCTACATTGTTCGATCTATTCCAACAAATTGTTGCCCGTGTGCAACCCAATCAAACGTTTAAGTAAATCGATTCAATCCCATGCTACTGGCGGATTTCCCACTCCATCATTACGAAAATGCTTGTCGGTCAGACAAACGTTTGAGTAAAATGCCCCAAAAAGTTGATAAATCAACATTCTGCTCCCTATTTCCGTGGAAATTTTGATGAATGCTGCCGGATTACGACGAAGTATTTCTGGCAAGTGATATACAAACTCAGAATTCCGCTAATTTCCACCAAAATCCACTACTGCTTTCCCTACTTAAACGTTTGGATAAAAGCTAAGAAACTATTGATTTAATCGACTTTCCACTCTTTTTCCGCCAAAAATTCTGTCATTTATCCAAACGTTTGATTAATATCAACCTGAGCCCTTCCCGTAACTGGGTTTATAATTATTTTGCAAGCAGAAGAATGTCGAAATCATAAAATAAGATTACAAAAATCCGCTGCTAACACCTAACATATTTACGTTTAAACCCAAGCTTCCCTCGATCTATCTCCTTTTGAATATTTTCCGAAGCATTCAAGATGCTGCTTTTTTTCTTGTCCCGCTTGATTTCGACTAGGCCTACCGCCTTTGCGGTTTCAACCGCTTTTTCATGGAGCGGCACATAGGAAATAGCGACGGTGTTGATAAAATTATTCATCGCCGATTTTGCTCGATCCGGAGCATCGTGAATCGTCTTTTCCACCTGGTCAAGCATACCGGTAAGCTTGCTTGCGCTAAACTCGGTGTCCTTACGATTACCCAATAGCCAGCAGTAACAGCTCCAGCCTGCCGACATTCTTAGCTCTTCACCACTTGCAATCCATTTATCGGCAACAGCTTGCGCAATATCTGCTTCTGCCAAAGTGACCGCCACCACATAATCGGACAGCATATAAAAATATGCCCCATCCATCCAACGGTCAAAATCCTCCTCCCTCATGGCCTTTGGATCCGCAATGATGCCGGCAAAATACATGGCATCGTAGTTCCCAGTGGCGTAAAGCTGCTCGGCCAAAGGCTGATCTATCTTGATTTTCTTCGCAAGCGGCTTCATGGCGCCTGTGGCCACGCCAAAAACCGGCTCGTGTGCCCCATTGCCTATGTACATCTTTTTCAATCGCTCCTTGCCGAGCGCTTCCAGCTCCTGCATAACCGTTTCGAAATCCATTGATTCTGCACTTCCTTCCTTTAAAAGCATACCCTCTTCATTGTAACCAAATAGCTTCTATTCTTAATAATCATTTTACCTGAAAACATTCCAAGAATCTTGAAAAAAGGGAGTAAGTTCAAGATAAAAAGCCAGTTATAGGGTATTTCTAGAGGGCGGTAAAAAGAGGGTGGAAAGTATATTGGATGTTTTGGAAAGTAAAAGTGGGAAATCGGTAAGTATTCTTCCAAAAAGTGAAAGTAAAATCAGCAAATTGGAAAGTAACCAGTCCAATCCGGAAAGTATATCCAAATAAGTGGTAATTAATTTGAAAAAGGTCATTAAATAGTTACCTGTGCCTCTCTCTTTACCTCTATTTTTTGAAAAATAGGGCCATAATAGGTACCATTCTTAGCCTTAAAAAGGCTCTGGAAAGTAAAATAGTAATTCGGAAAGTATAAGTCGATAATCGGAAAGTATTCTTCCAAAACCGAAAGTGAAAGTAAAATCATCAAAATGGTAAGTAACCACAACAATCCGGAAAGTATATCCAAATAAATGGAAATCACCTCAAAAAAATACCTAGGATAGGCTCTCCGCCTTGCTGTTTGGCTATAGATTCCACATCGACGGTTCTCTTGTCCCCAAAATGAGGCAAAAGAACCGTCCCTCTGCCTCACCTTATTTTTCAACTGTCTTCGCAATCACAGCGCCAAATATGAGTGCCCAAACAGGCGCGCTGATGTGGAGGAAGGAGACTTGCGACAGAGCGATGAGAAACGCAGCTAATGCACTTAAGCGGTGGCGGTTTCCGGAAAACCCCTGCTGCAAACTGGAATGCAGTACCCCAATTAACGCAAAGCCGGCCAGCAGCGATACAAATGCCTGCGGCAAGGATTGGATGAAAGGGACGATTTTCCAAGCAAAAATACCAAATAACATCACGAAAATCCCTGACAAAACCGACCCGGCATATCGCTTTGATTTTTCGCCGGAATCAGGTCCAGCACATATCGCTGTCATCATGCCGGCGATGTTCGCGCAATGGCCGCCAAAAAACCCCGTGATGCTTGAAAACACACCGCTAATGGTGACAATTTTACGGATGGGCGGGTCATAGTCCTCGCTTTCCAGGGCGCCTATTCCCGGTGCCGCATCATTGCTAAGGACTAACATCGCAAGCGGGAGGGCCAAGGTCAATACCCCCATCCAGGAGAATTCCGGAGCATGCAAGGACGGTAAGGAAAAAGGGATTCCCTTCGAACCCAAGTTGAGATCCTGTGTTAAAAAAAGGGCCACAAACGCCGCTGCGACTGCTGCCATGACTGCAGGAATCCGCTTGCTGTATTTGGTACATACAAAAAAGCTGACCAAGGCCGCCACCCCGACCACAGGCATTTCTTGAATGGCCGGGATCAGTTTCACCACATATCCAGTCACCAATCCTGCCAGCATCGCCGATATCACTTCCTTCGGCACCCATTTGATAATTTTTGTAAAAAGTCCTGACACGCCAACGATCAAGATCGTAAGGCCCGACAACACATATCCGCCGATAAGTTCCGGAAATGTAAAATGAGCCGTAACCGTTGCGAGGAAAGCCACTCCCGTGATGGAATGGCCGCCGGTGATTGGCTTTCGAAAAAGAAGAGCCATCAAAACGCCAACTACACCGGGGAAAAAATTGGCGGCAAACATCCAGGTAATCGTTTGCTCATTCGTAAAGTGGCCGGCCGATGCAGCCTGCAAAATAATTAACGCCGGTCCCGTCATAAGCAATGTGCTGGAAATCAGACCTGACGATAGATTTTGACTATTAATATCGTGGAGAAAAGATTTCCTTTTCCTAGTAGACTGTAAAGGAACATTTTCATCTAATTTTCCTGGTAAACCCATCTGCTCTCCCACTTACCCTCTCTTTTTAGTGATGCATGGGGACGGTTCTCTTGCCTCATTGTGAGGCAGAAGAACCGTCCCCATGGCTTATAATAATCTGAATATTACATCAACACCAACCGATATTCAACTAAAGGGGTGCTATTATTAAGACAATCTTTTTCATTCCCCCTTTTTTATTATCTAGCTAAATGCCCGTGAGGATTGTTTTCGAAAAGCCTGGGGGCCATTTTTTGAAAAAGGATCACAGACTTGGGGGAAACTTGGGAAGCATCTTTTGTTTCATTACAAGATAAATGAACGCTCCCCCTCTTCACAAATCTAGTAAAATAAAAAGAGGATGAAACAAAATATTTCACCCTCTTTTTACATTTTAAATTATTCCGCATCCATAAACGGATAAGCCACTACTACAGTTGGTGCAAAGTTTTCTTTGATCACGCGAGGACTTGTCCAACGAATCATGTTAAATACAGAACCTGTTTTGTCATTTGTACCAGAACCACGAGAACCGCCAAACCTTGATGAAATCGGCATGCTGCCGCTCGATATGCAGGTAAAATTATTAAGAGTTCTTCAAGAAAGGGAAGTTTGTCGCATCGGCGGAAATAAGCCTATAAAAGTGAATATCCGCATTGTTGCCGCCACAAACAGTGATCTAGAGGACATGGTGAAACAAGGTACCTTCCGTGAGGACCTTTACTATCGTTTAAATGTAGTTACCCTAACCATACCTCCGCTCCGGGAAAGAAAAGAGGATCTCCCTCTATTAGTGAAAAACTTTGTTCAAGAATATGTGACAAAATATCAAAAAGAGATGCCTTCTCTTGCTGACAGTGCGATGGAAATGTTTATGAACTACTCGTGGCCCGGAAATGTGAGAGAACTGAAAAACGTCGTAGAAAGAATAGTCATTTTTACGGATAAAACGACTATTTATGCGGAAGATATCATCACTATCTTCCCTGCCTCAGTAAATAAAAAAGAAGACAAGGAAGGGTTGGCAAAGGAAAAGGCACTGTTAGAGAAGGAAAGAATTGAGGAAGTGCTGAAAGAAACCTATGGCAATAAAAGTGCAGCGGCCAAAATATTGGGGATATCGAGGGTAAGCCTATATAGTAAAATCAAACAATACAAGATAAAAGAAAGAATCAAATAATTTCAGGTTAGAGTTCTGCTGAATGATATCATCAGTGGAAGCTAACCTTTTTTTTGAAAAGGAACCTTGGTTTATCCCTGAATTTGTGCTTCTCTGATACCTTGACTCTGCTTTCTTTGGTAGTTTGCGACTAGGACACAAGGATTGAGGCTTTTTTAATGGCGAATGATCTAAAAGCAGTTTGGAAAAACACAGCCCTTTCGGGATGCAGTCGGACTGTAAAAGTGAAAGAAAGCCAACCAAATGTACGATGAAGCACGAGAACCGTCCGAAGCCACTGAAAAATGATCCTAATAAGCTGGAGCGTTACTTTTCTTGAACTCACGGGTAAAATGCACCGCTTATTTTTACCAGTGCTCATCTTTTCTTGGGCTCACGGGCAAAATAGACTGCTTATTTTTACCAATGCTCATCTTTTCTTGGGCTCACGGGCAAAATAGACCGCTTATTTTTACCGGTACTCATCTTTTCTTGGGCTCACGGGCAGAATAGACCACTTATTTTTACCGGTGCTCATCTTTTCTTGGGCTCACGGGCAAAATAGACCACTTATTTTTACCGGTGCTCATCTTTTCTTGGGCTCACTGGCAGAATAGACCACTTATTTTTACCGGTACTCATCTTTTCTTGGGCTCACGGGCAGAATAGACCACTTATTTTTACCGGTGCTCATCTTTTCTTGGGCTCACGGGCAAAATAGACCGCTTATTTTTACCGGTGCTCATCTTTTCTTGGGCTCACGGGCAAAATAGACCACTTATTTTTACCGGTACTCATCTTTTCTTGGGCTCACGGGCAAAATAGACCGCTTATTTTTACCGGTACTCATCTTTTCTTGGGCTCACGGGCAGAATAGAAGGCTTATTAAAGACATTTTTGCCTTCCCCTAGACAGTTGGTCTTTAAGAAGGCACGGTAAGGAGTGTTTTTCAGTGGTCTCGAACCGTCCCAGTCATTACATGATAGTTCGATGAATTTCAACAACAAAAAATAGGGCTGTGCTCTTCGCACAACCCTTACACTTTAACGCTTTAACCGAGTGGGGGTCTGACCCCCTAATTATTCTTCCTCTCATTTCCAGGTCTATCTACCGGTGCCCCCGTCTTAAATCTCCAGACATCCGACACGGCTGTACCACCAAATTTATCGGTCACCTTCGTATACCAGCTGCTGAAGCTATTTCCAGGAAGCTTCTTCCACTCCACACTAGCAGCCGATCCGCTTTGGATGTTCTCACTTGTGCCGATTTGTTCATCTGTATAAACATTAACACCAATATAATCAGTGGCCACTTGTTTAGCGGTAGGTCTTACTTGGTAATCAATGTCAAATTCGTCTTTGCCTGGTTCGTCAAAGAAGTTTTCGTCATCCTTGTATGGCGAATACGTATTGACATGAATTTTTTGATTATCAAGGTCAAATTGAAGGAAACGCATATATCCGCTGCCGCCTTCTAATCCAGACTGATAATCGGACAACATTTCAACTACCGTTCTGCCATCATCCGTATGCTTTACATTATAGGCAACTCCATGATAGTGGCCGCAAAGGACCATAGATACATTCTTATTTGGAGCGACGATGTCAGTCCAAATCTTCTGGCCGTCCCCTCCATAGGCACCGCTTGGCGTAATGTAAGAATGAGTGGCGATAATGGCTTGACGATCAGGATATTTTTGCAGAACCTCATTCGCCCACTTAATGGTTTCCCCTTGAACATCCCAGCCTAAATACATAACGATGAAATCCTGGCCATTTTGAGAAACAAGATCATAATGGTCACGGTTGTTGTGGTTGTCACCGCCATACGTTGGCTGCTTCTCAAATCGATCTCTGCCGAAATACTTGTAATACTCGGAGTAATCCGCTTCAGAGAAGTTAACGTCATGGTTTCCGGCAACTACCCCGTAGTTCATACCCGCATCATCAAGCAGTTTCATACTTTCATCGGCAACAGCCCATTCGTCCGGACGGTACCAATCGTCTACAATATCCCCTGTATGAATCGAATAGATGATTTTCTTTTCATCCTTTTGATCTACCAGATATTTCATCATGGTTCGATAAATGTCTGGATAGGCGTCTGCATAATATTGGGTATCACTCACCCATGCAAAGGTGAAATCTACATCTTCTGGTGATGGGAATAAATCTTGAATTAACACATGCACCACATTATCGCGCACCATGTCCCCTGCATTTACTTTCGCTCTTAATTCAAAGTCCTCATTGCCAATTCCAGATGTAGCCCTTTCCCATTTTTCTGTCTTATAATTCCATGTATACATCGTTACTTGGCGGCCTTCATGGGAATGACCATTCCATACGACCTCGACTTCATCATTTGGCGAGAGTTCTTTATCGATTGTAAAATCGAATCGGTGATATGGAAATTCACCATTTGTATCGTTCACGAAATACTGGCCATCTTTCTCTTTTACCTTTGCAATGGCCTCTTTAGGGAAAGCTTCCTCTCCGGAAGGAACTAATTCTAATGGCGGCTCGCGGTCAGTCTTGTTGGAATAAGCAGAGATTTGTGAATCCCCAGCAAAGTCATATTTATATGCTTTGTAAAAACCAACATCCAGTGCATCACCATCTGGGTCAGTCACTTTGACACTAAGATCCGCTTTGCCATTTACCTTCGAATCACCTGAAGGCTTTGCTTCGCTTGGCTGATCCGGATTATGGTTAATCATCGTAAAGGACACTTTTTTCGTTGTTACATTTCCTGCTTTATCTGTTACACTCACTTCTAACGTATGTGTACCAGCTTCCAAAATGGGAGAGAAAGGAAGCTCTACCGTTTTTCCATCCAATAAGGCAGTGATGGTCTCTACTCCGGAACCTGCATCTGTTGCTACCACACTTAAGCTCACTTGCTCTTTATAGGATTTTCCGTCTTCAATAGAAAGAGTTTCGATAGTAGGTGCCGTGTTATCTACCACCACTTTTTTCGAAATCGATTCACCATTTGCACTGGTAAGCTGCAGCTGATGCTCTCCATCTGCTAACGTTGTCGTATCCATTTTTTTTGCAACAGCCGGGAAGGCAGCAGCAGGAATATCAATCGTATAGTGGATCTGCGGCAATGCATCCTTAATGGTGATTCTTGCCTTCGGATCCGCAACCGGTGTTAACTTCCCGGTATCCGATTGAATTTGAGCAGTAATCGCTGGTTTCTCTCCATTCCAAAGAAGGATTTCTACATTTTGCAAATGGTAATCATCGTTATTTCCTTCCAACCCTTTAGGATCCTTTCCATTCCCTGAGGTCAAGGTTATTTTGTTCACACCCGGTTTTATCATTTCCTTTGGTAATGGCAGTATTGCAGATTTATAATTGGTCACACCCGGCATAATCGAGGCAAGTTCATCATTAACAAATAGCCCGTTATTGAAGGAGGCTTGCATATCTTGTGCTTCAAATGAAATATAAGCATCTTCAGGCATAGACGGCTGCGTTTCAAGGACTTGACCATCTATCGACATACTTAACTGATGATCAGCTGTCTTGCTGCGCCCCTCCAAAAGCTCAGTTCCACGCAGGTATTCACCATCCTTAATGTTTAACACCAATGGCTCCGTCTGACCAGCAAAGGTACGTTTATAAGGCTTACCGCCATGATCCAGAGTAGATACAGCATTGAACCCATCCGTCGCCGTGAAATAGTATTCAATAGATTCTGCATTCATAATTTGGTAACGCGGAATGAGTTCAGAAATATACTTTCCATCATCCGAACGGAGCATATTCACACGTGTATACTCGCTTGCACCGTTACGTTTAAGATACAAGTTTACTTGCTTAATAGATTGGTTATCGGTTACATTCGTTTCCAATGTAAAATCCTTTATCTCCTGAGCAGCTGTTGAAGGCTGATGGGATATGACTGGACTCACTTCGTCTGCGGCCACTTCCACCGGCACATCCGGCACTTGGGCATTTACCAGAACACCTGGTGTTGGCTGTTGACCAGAGCCTCTTAAGAACATCCGGTTACTTCCATCCTTTGGGTACTCATAGACAACACTTTTTCCATCAATGGCATCGTCCTGTGTTACACTGAACCATGCTTGTGAAATGATCCCCTTATCTGCATGTGAAACAGGATAAGCGGCATCGGCAGCAATCAGTATTCTGCCCTCTTCGGCATCCGGCAGGCCAAGGCCACTCCAATAAACAGGCAGTACCTTGCTGTCAGCAATTTTTGTACCATAGTGAGCTTTGAATTGGGCAATACCTTCATTCTTACTGTCATAGGATTGAAGCCAGACAACGGCTGTTTCCTGAGCTGGTAAGATAAAATCAGTTGGAATATCGATCAGCGTTGAAGCACCGCCTCGATTTTCAAAAAGAAGTTTATAATCTTCTAGATTGATCTCTTTGTTTGTATTATTGTAAACCTCTACATACTCGTACTTCTCCGTACCAACATTCGCAGGAACAATCTCGGTAATCAACAGACTGGATTCAACCTGCTTGTCCGACTTAAAAAGCTGAATCTCGAACAATTTTCCTTCTGTATCCAATGTAGTTCCCACATTCAAACCATCTGTCGCTTCAATATAGTATTGGAGCTTTGATGTCCCTTCCAGCGCCTCTTTAGGAATGACGGCATGATATTGGCCATCCGTACCGGAAGTCATCGGAGTTGATTTGAAGGTTTCGTCTTCTTTTTTCTTATAAAATAAAGTTGCACCCTTTACATTTTGGTCATCTGTCACATAGGCAGTAATAGGTAAATCCTGCACCTTAGTAGAACCCGTTGGAATCATATGTTGAATGATTGGCTTTAAAAAGTCCTCAGGAAGCTGTACTTTCTTATCCGGCATTTGCTCAGGCAAAACCGTACCTGGTGTTGGCGAGACTTTACTAGCAATCTTCGTCATGAGTGGATCACCAGATGGTTCGGCTTTATAAATAGCACTTTTGCCATTTTGATCATCCGATTTATCAGTAGAACTTCCTTGCATATTATAAGTAACCTTCGAAACAATTTCTCCTGTTTTGGTCATTAAGGTAAAATGGTGTCCACCGGTATTAACAAATCCATAAAAAGGTTCTAAAATAGCAATCTGATTCTCGGAAATGATTCCACGATAGTTCGCGATAAAATCTTGAATCGTCGCATCTTGGTTCGTTTTTTGGTTCCAAAGGACAATCGTTTCACCCGGTTGCAGAATGCGATCACCTGGAATCTCAAACTCATTAAGTGAAGGATTCGCCCAATTTCCATATCTAAGCTTATATTGATTTAGAGGAATAGGGCGATTGGAGTTATTATAAAGTTCAATGTATTCGTAGGACTCGCCCATTGTTGAACTATAATCCAAGGAGTTAAACAAGACTTCAGTGATTTGCAAATAAGGCCCTTCGCCTCCTACTTCTTCACCAATTTGAACCGTATATAATTCACTTGGTTCAGCAGGATTCCGGGTAACATTCACCCCATCCGATGCCTCAATATAATACTGAAGGCTAGCAGCCCCCTCTAGGGCAGATTGCGGAATATTGACCGTAAAGTCTGTAAATCCATTCCCATCAACGATCCCAGCCGTCATGGCCATCTTTTTAAAATCTGTATCCTTATTCGTTTTGTAAAAAACATTTGCTTCCGTGATGGCTCCATCGTCGGCAATTTTTGCTGTGATGCTGATATCTTCCGGTTGTTCCAAGTTCGTCACTGCCGTATGATTGATTTGTGGGGCAGAATTTGATTGTACCTCTTGTTCTGCTGGCTTTTGGTCAGTTGGTGCACCGCCTTCTCCTGGCACGGTTTCAGTTGGTGCTCCACTTTCTCCTGGTACCGGTTCAGTTGCTGCCCCTGTTCCTTCCTGTTCTGTTGACGCCTTACTTTCTCCTGGCGCTTGATCCGTCGGTGTCCCAGTTTCTCCCGGTCCCTGGTTGAGTTCTGGAATCACCCGATTAGTTTCGATTGCTAATGCTTGTGGTGAGAACAAACTTACAGACATCGCCATGATGGATAGCGATGAAAGCAAACGGTTTCGCTGCTTTCTCATCTTCTTCATCTTTTTCTTCAAGGCCTCTCCCCTCTTTCCCTTACGTTTTTAAAAAATCTATGAATCTTTTCTATAAAAGTCAGATTACGATAAATTCCCCTCCTTTTCTTCTAAAAAACCAATAAGGTGACATTTTTGACACCCCAATAAAATATATCAATTGAAGATTAAGAAAATTGTATGAAAAGTGTAATAATTCTTTAATTAATTGTAATTTTGTTGTAAAACTAGTAAAATTTATCCAGTACTTTTCAATTAGTTTTGTCGAATAATGTCTAAGCATGTTATATCCGCAACTCACAACAATCGGAAACCTCAATGATGAACAATCTACATTCACTGCTAATAGAAAGCAAAATACCACCCAAGTCTTCTGATGTTGCTTGAAGGCGGGTGGTAGATTCGTTTTATATAATAAATGAGAGTGGTTTATCATAAATGACATTCTGGTTTCTCTATCAATAGTCTAAAACAATGTTCGCTCAATCAACCAATACAGACCGATTATGGCAATACCTCCTGACACACAAAAGGCGGCCTGACGATACCATTTCCGCCGGCTGACAAGGATTAAAAGCGGCAGCAGAACCGCTGCGACAATGATCTGGCCGATTTCAACCCCCAGGTTAAAGGAGAATAAGGATAAAATATAATGATCACCCAGTGCGCCTTGAAGAATCTGGGCAAAGCCGAATCCATGAATAAGTCCAAAACCAAGAGCTAAAAGCCAGCGCCACTTAAGCTTCTTGATCCAAATATTTTCAATCGCAATGTAAACGATACTTAGTGCGATTAATGGTTCAATGAAGCTTGCCGGTATCCTGAGAACATCCAGCGCTGCAATCGCAAGGGTAATACTGTGACCAATCGTAAATGCCGTTAGGATTTTGATATAGTTCTTCAATGGTTGTTGTAATATAACAAGAGCGGCTACAAACAATAAATGATCATACCCTGTCCAAATATGTTCGACTCCTAGCTTGACATATTCCCACATCGTATTCAGCCAGCTTGGAATGGTGATTTCCGTTGTAATGGTCCCTGAAGATACACTTGCAACATGACCGGATACAGTACGGTCATCTTTGTTAAAAACCTTCTCCACTTCCGTATCGCCTATATGTATAGTCGCAAAGTTTTGATGAAGAGCGTCAAACTGATCAAAAAAGAACTTGTAATCTATTTCGTATGTATCAACGGGCTCCGAAAATACATAATTCATATCAATGAGAACAGTTGGGCCATCTTTTCGCTCGGCCATGGATATCCCCTTAATACTAGGTTCTGCAGTTTCTCCATTGTTAGTTACAGTTAAGAATTCATGGATGAAAGGCTTGAGGTCCTCCTCCGTCCAGCTTACCTCCGGTCTAGAAGCTTCGTTTTGTGATGGTTCACCAATAACAAAAACTCTTTTCGATTGCGCATCTACCCATTGAGCTACTTCACTTGGATCAAGGTATAATTGGTATTCGATGGTCTTGTCATGTATTTCAATATCGGAAAAGCCAACCGTATTCATGTGCGCTTCTACCCCTCGGGGATTACCGCAAAACAGAATCACAGAAAGAATCATTAATGATAATAGGCTAATGATTTTTCTGCCTTTTAGCATAACCAAAACTATCACCCTCCTAAACATGTCAGAATATATACTATCAATTAATTATTAAGTTGATGTATGTGCCATGTTAAGAAAGTTTTAAAAATTAAGATATTAGGAATTAGTATATTATACTATGGCCCTGAGATGGCAGAGGTGCCACTGAATTTGACTCGAGCGGCTCTGATAAGATGTATAGGGACGGTTCTTTTGTTTCAGTTGATGGTGAAATTACATTGGTATCCTCCATTTGCCTCGGGTTATGATGCACGAGAACCGTCCCCATGCATCACTCATGGTTTCACAAAAATTACATATATTGTCCAGAAATCCCTATTTGAATTGGTTAAAATGAGAATATAATCCTGTTCATGATAGAGATTTATTTTTTTAATTTCTATATAAAATTTTTAAATAACAAATATAAAAAATGCTAATACGGATGGAGCGAGCATATGAATTTAAATAAACTTGATGCTTTTGTTTTAGTTGTAGAGAAAGGAAGCTTTTCCGAGGCGGCAGCGGCTCTTAATAGTTCCCAGCCTGCGATTAGCCTTAAAATTAAAAGCTTGGAAGATGAACTTGGACTCCCCCTGCTTGACAGGGGGATGTCGGGGATTCAGCCAACGGCTGCAGGCACCCTGGTTTACCAGGCAGCGAAGGAATTGCGACGAAGATGGCAGAAACTTGAGGATGATCTGCATGGACTTCAAGAGACCCTAACCGGAAACCTGACAATTGGCGCCAGCACGATTCCAGGTACATACCTAGTTCCCAGTTTGGTAAAGGCTTTTCGTGATCATTTTCCAAACGTCGAGGTATCCATCGATATCAATGATTCTGAAGACTCCCTTAAGAAGCTGCTCGACCAGCAAGTGGATATCGCCATCGTGGGGATGAAGCCTGCTTCTCCCAAATTAAGCTCCCGCCAGCTTACAAATGACTCGCTCGTGTTAATCACGCCGAATCATCACCCGCTCATCCATACGGCGGAGGCGGATTTCAGCCAGCTGCACCACTATGAATTTGTCGTCAGAGAAAGCGGTTCGGGCACCAGAAAGAGAATGGAAGAATTTCTCGCCGGGCATGGGCTGGAATTAACTGATTTAAAAATTGGGTTATCCATTGGAAGCACAGAGGGGGTGATTGCCGCTGTCGAAGCCGGGCTTGGAATCAGCTTTATTTCAAAACTGGCTGCGCTTCCTGCAGTAAAGGCTGGCCGCGTCCAAATGGTAGAAAATATCGATCCAATTCAGCGCAGCTTTTATTTTACCACCCTCAAGGAAGCAGAAAATCGACCGTTAATCAAAGAGTTTGCCAATTTATTATTTAAATAGTTTTTTAAAAGGGAGAAGAAGCTATGAAAACCAGTAAAACGATGATTTTAACCTATTCGGCGATGGGGATTGCCTTAAATGTGATTTTAGGTACCGTCGTTTCATCTTTAAAAATTCCGCTTTTATTCCTGGATACAATCGGCACTGTGCTAATTGCCGTTTTATTCGGACCTTGGTGGGGAGCGCTGGCAGGCGCCTTAACAAATGTGGTGCTCGGCGTGACAACCGGGGGTTCCGCTATTTTCTTCGGCCTTGTGAATGTAGCGATCGCATTAGTGGTAGGATATATAGCAAAAAGGTTTGATTTCACCAAATGGTACGTTGCACTTATAACAGGACTGATTTTATCGGTCGTGGCCCCATTAATCGGCACGCCAATTGCTGTTGCCCTTTTCGGCGGTTTGAATGGCAGCGGGATGGACGTAGTGGTGCTCTGGCTCCGGGCTGCCGGTGATAGTGTATTTGCTTCCACGTTTATTTCCAGAATTACCGGCAACTTTGTCGATAAAATTATTACCTGCCTGCTCGTTATGTTCATGGTCACAAAGCTTCCATATTTTGCAAAACTGGTAAAGAAGGAGAACCGAAATGCAGCGTAGCAAACAGATACTCATTGTTTCCCATTGTATTTTAAACCAGAATACCGTCATTCCAGATGAGGCCAGAGCAGCGGGAGCGGTTATTTCAGCAGTAGAATGGGCCATGAAACAAGGCTATGGATTGCTGCAGCTTCCCTGTCCGGAATTTACTTTTCTAGGACTGGACCGGCCGTCGATGACATACGAGCAATATAATACACCGGAATACCGAAAGCATTGCCGTGAAATCCTGAAGCCTGTTTTGTCTCAAGCCGAGGATTACATAAAAAACGGCTATGAAATTGCAGGAATTCTTGGCATCCAAAGCAGCCCTTCCTGTGACCCCACGCGCGGCATCTTTATGGAAGAATTAACCGAAATGTTTGCGGAAAAGGGCATCAAACTAAAGAAACTTTGGTATTTGCCCAATACCAGCGAACCTGTTTTTGACAGCGAAAAACATTTTGTAGAGTGACGCTCCTCATCTTAACGGCCCGCTTTGTCGAAAAGCGGGCTTTTTCATTTCGATGATGCACGAGAGAACGCATAGATCTCTCTTTCTAAATGAAATTGATTCACTTCAACTAAATCTTTCTTTAACCCATCAAAAAAGCCCATAACCATTCTCCTTCATTTTTTTACTACCTGCTTTTTTTGATTTGCTAAAAAAATAACTTTCAGGAATAAAAACCCAAAAATTATATTAAAACATCTATTTAATACCATTATAGGTCTTTTAAAGTAATAGTATATTAGGTATTTTTGTTTAAAATACTTAGCATGAATGTATAGAAGTTATAAAGGATTTCACCTTGCCAACAGCCGAAATTTCTAGAACTTCAGGAAATTTCAGAATTCGAAAGCAGATATGATGCACGAGAACCGTCCCCATGCTTCTCTAGAACTTCAGGAAATTTCAGAATTCGAAAGCAGACATGATGCACGAGAACCGTCCCCATGCTTCAACATTTATTGTTGAAATTTATAAAAAATTGTTGTAATTTGCTGGGTGAATATTTTACTATAATAATTGAAAATATTACCTCAATTTCATAGATTGTGTAATTAATTGATATAAAAAATTGAATATAGGTGGGCAAGTAGAGATGGTTTATGATGGGATTTTGTTGTCTTTGATTGTTGGGTTTATCCGGAAAGGGAATCTGAGGGGGCTGGCTCAGTTAAAGCTTAAGTGGGGTTGGATTTTTCCTTTATTGTTGATTGTTCAAATCATTACCTTTGTCTATCAGAATGATATCAAATTTCTTGGAAAAGCCAGTGAATCTATCTATATGGTCGTTTATATCATTGGTTTGCTATTTTTATACTTAAACCGAAACCACAAAGGGTTTATGATTATTTTTATCGGTGTTTTTTTAAACTTTTTGGTGATGGTGGTAAATGGGGGAAGAATGCCGGTCTCAGAAGAAGCGGCGGCTGTGTTGGATCCCATGTATATCCAAGCCCTTAAGGACGGTCTATACGCGAAGCATATTCTATTAACAGACTCTACTATACTTGGGTTTTTAGGCGATATCATACCATTAGGTCCACCCTATCCTCGTACACAGGTCATTAGCATTGGCGATGTAGTGATGAATATTGGCGCGTTTCTCTTTATCCAATATTTAATGCTCCAGCCAAATAAAAAAAATAGAGAAATCACCTCCCATTCTTTGAAAGGAGGTGAAACACGATGAAAAAAGCTCAAGGTCTTAAAATCACAGGTTTACTTTATAATGCAATCATTATTGCTTCCGTTATTATTGCATTAACATCTGGATTCAAATTTGGTGAATAATTATTACCGAAGGGAAGTTATGCAGCATAACTTCTCTTTTTAAAAATTTATCGATATGAGAAGTGAAAAATAATGCGACTGTTTAAAACTCCAGCTAATCGATACATTTCCCTAGTTTCCATAGCCAGCATCATCGTATTTTTAGTATCAATTGACTTCAGAAACTACAGCAGTCATGACTGGACTGCCATTTATGCATTAGTTGGCGCCATCCTGCTGCTTAATCATTATAATATTCTTCTTCCGCCAAAGGGTAATGCCCTTTCGATGGATTCTTCCGTATTTTTGGCAAGCCTGTTTTTATTTGGCTTAAATATAACCCTATATGTTTTATTAATCTATTCGGTTATTTTTATGTTCACACTAAGAAAAATGGTTTGGTGGAAACATGTTTATAATTTTTCGATTTACACTGTAATGATTATAACTGCTCATTATGTCTTTCTTTACTTGGGTGGAACAACAGATTCGATTCAACCGAGTAATTTAATTCCTTATGCTGTTTCTTTAAGTGTCTATTTTGCAGTAAATATCCTTTTACTAGGAATCTATTTTTTATTAGTCGCAGATGAAAATCTAATGAACGTGTTAACAGGAATGCTTAAAGAGGCGATTGCCCCTTATGTTAGTACTCTTATGCTTTCGCTAGTTTTGGCTACTTTAATGAGTTCCAATCCTATCTTTGGCCTGTTTCTATTTACTTGTATTACCGTTTTACTATCGGTAGCATTTCAACAGCATTTTAAATTATTTAAAAAGATCTCTGAAAAAGCGAATAGAGATTACTTAACCGGTCTAAATAATCACGGATATTTCAAAGAACTACTGGAAAAAGAAGTCAAGATTGCCAAGGATACGGAGCAGCCTTTAAGTGTCGCGCTGCTTGACCTTGATGATTTTAAAAAATATAACGATATTTTTGGGCACATCCAAGGAGACCAGCTGCTGAAGGAGTTTGGTGCTCTTTTAGAAAAAGAAGCAAAATCGAACAGCTATACGGTTGCTCGCTATGGCGGAGAAGAATTCTCCCTTCTCATGCCGAGGACAAGTCTTCATCGGGCCCATTCTTTTATCAATGAACTTAGAAAGAAAACCAATGATACCCATTTTAAAGGGGTTGAAAAACTGGCCTATGGCTGTCTATCCTTTTCAGCCGGAATCGCGGAATGCTCGAAGGAAACCTATAGTATTTCGCAGCTGTTAAATCAAGCGGACCAAGCCATGTATTCCGCAAAGAACCAAGGGAAAAACCTGGTCCAGCTCTTTAATGAGAACTCCGAATATACGGTGCAGCACTCCCTTTCGATCGAAAAGGACCTCGAAGAAGCGGAGCAGCAGCTGAAAATTTTCCTTTCGAAGGATGTCTATACCTATCGTCACAGTAAACGGGTGTACCAGTATGCCGTTGATTTTTCCCGCAAGTTAAACTTATCCGATAGTGAACGAAAGAACCTGATCCTTGGCGCTCTCGTTCATGATATTGGCAAGCTCGAGATTCCACGGGATATTTTAAATAAAAAAGGAAAGCTTGAGCCCCATGAATGGGAAATGATGAAAAAGCATGTAACCTGGGGCAAGGAAATTATCTCGACCAATAAGAAGCTGGAAGATTTAATTCCTTTAGTCGAACTCCATCATGAACGATATGATGGGAATGGCTATCCTTATGGCCTAAAAGGAGTATCTATACCGAAATTAGCCAGGATTCTATGCATTATTGATTCCTTCGACGCCATGACAACCGAACGGCCCTACCAAAAAACAAAAACATTTAAGGAAGGCATCGCGGAATTAAGAGCATGCTCCGGAAAGCAATTCGACCCTCAATTTGTCGAACCGTTTATAGAAATCATCGAGCAGCGTGAACATGTTGAAGAAGTCTATGAGGATGGAAATGTGGCGGTTAATTCTTAGGGCTCAAACAGAGGGAAGTTCCTTGAGGTCAGCTAAAAGTAAATTGTGATTAATTTTTTAAAAATGGAAGGCAGCATTGTCTTTCATTTTTTTATTTACTTTATCAGTTATCTGTTTATTTTTGCTAAATTAAATTCAGAAATAGTTCCATCCTTAGGAACTTCATTCTTTTTGAAAAAGATACCGATTTTCTTTTTATCCAAAGAAAATCGGTAATGGAAATGTTTTTCCCTTTTATGCTTGCCTGCTTTCCAGCCTGCGCGCAATTAATGATAGACAATAGTTAACTATAAAGTACATGAGCGCGACTACGATAAAAACAGGAATAATGTAGTTAACGTTTTGTGCGTAAATGATTTGAGCATTATGCATAAGCTCCGGTAAGGCAACTATGACGCAGAGTGAAGTGTCCTTCAATAGAGAGATAAATTGGCTGACAATCGGAGGAACCATTCTCCTTAACGCTTGCGGCATAACAATAGTCCGTAATGTTTGGATGTACGTTAATCCTGATGAACGGGCCGCTTCTATTTGACCTTTATCGACGGAATTCAAACCGCCCCTGACAATCTCCGCAAGCATGGCAGATTCAAACACAGTCAATGCCGAGATTGCCGCTACCGTAACGCTAAGCTTGATTCCCACTTCCGGGAGAGCGAAAAAGGTAAAGAAAATGATAAGCAAAAGCGGCATATTCCTAATTGTTTCAACAAGCACAGCCACAACCTTAGAGACAACCGGAATTTTGGCATACCGCAATGTTCCTAATAGAATTCCAATAATAAAACTTAGCACAATCGAAATAAAAGCAACGTATAACGTCAGCCAAAAACCATCGGCGAGGAATTTTAAATGATCAGCTGAAAGAGCTCCTGTGATATCCATAATTCCCCTCCTTAATGATTTCTAGCCAGGCGTTTTTCCAAATAACCAACGCCGAGACTTAATGGTATGGTTAACACAAGATAGAACAGCGCAACAAAAATGTACACATCAAATGTAACGAATGTATGGGAGGAAACAATATCCCCAAAGTACATTAAATCAAGTCCTGCAATGATTCCTAAAATAGATGAATTTTTTACAAGATTAATAAACTGATTGCCAATTGGAGGAATGACGATTTTGATCGCTTGGGGCAAAATAATCGTCCTCATCGCCTGCACATAGGTGAGACCGGATGATCTTGCTGCCTCCATTTGCCCTTTCGGAACAGATTGTATGCCAGCTCGAATCGCTTCGGCTATAAACGATGCCGTATAAATGGAAAGGGCGATCGTCCCTGCCACAAATCCAGAAAGCGTTACGCCAACTGCAGGAAGACCGACATAAAAGAAGAAGGCGATGATAAGAAGCGGTATATTTCTAATAAACTCAACATACACAGTGCCTATCCAATTTAAAGGCTTAATTGGAGCAATTCTCATAACGGCTACAATCACACCTATAATAAAACTACCGACCAGGCCAATGATACTTGCAAATATCGTGTTCTTAAATCCTTCTAAATATGTATCCAGGTTATTTATTAATATTGAAAAATCAATCATATTGGATCTCCCCCTTTTTCTTGGAAGTAATATCAGGATGAGCACGTTGGCTCATCCTGATATCAATAGATACTTAGTTGGATTTGATCCACTTATTTTTAATTTCGTCATACTTCCCGCTGTCTTTCATCTTCTTTAAAGCGCTATTGATTGCATCGACTAATTCTTTATTTCCTTTTTTAACAGCAATTCCGTAAGGCTCATCGGTAAAAGTACCGCCGACTAACTCATAGTTTGAATCCTGGTCTACCATTCCATAAAGAATCGAATCATCCGTTGTCAGCGCATCCCCTTGTCCGGACTTCAACGCTGTAAAAGCTTCCGTATAGTTTTCAAATTCCAATACAGTTGTCTCTGGAGCCTTTTCACGAATATTTACAGCGGATGTTGAACCTTTAACCGCCAAAACCTTCGTGCCCTTTTTTAAATCTTCCAGCCCTTTGATTGGGCTTCCTTTTTTGACAAGCAGGGATTGGCCGGCTTGAAAGTAGACATCTGAGAAATCAACCTCTTTTTTACGTTCCTCTGAAATGGTCATGGTTGCTACGATCATATCAATATCGCCATTATTTAGCATCGGGATACGGGTTTTAGATGTAACCTCTTTAAACTCAATCTTTTTCTCATCACCAAGGATGTCTTTTGCCAACTCTTTTGAAATATCAATATCAAAACCTTCTACTTCGCCGGAACTTGGGTTCTTCAGTCCAAATAATCTTGTATCATATTTTACACCGACTACAATTTTGTCTTTCTCCTTAATTTGCTCTAAAGCATTTTTTGCTGCAGTGCCTGACGTTTCTTTATCGCTCTTGCCGCATGCTGAAAGGAGCATGGAAGCCGATAATAAAAGAATTCCAGTAATCTTACTTGCTTTACTTTTAAACATATAAATCCCCCTAAAGTTTAATGATTTAAGACACGGCTGAGAAATAGACGCGCTCTTTCTTCTTTCGGATTTGCGTAAAAATCAGCCGGTTTTCCCTGTTCCAAAATTTGCCCGTGGTCCATAAATATAATGCGGTCAGCAACTTCTTTTGCAAATCCCATTTCATGGGTAACGACTACCATCGTCATCCCTTCTTTTGCTAACGCTTTCATAACATCCAGCACTTCACCAATCATCTCTGGATCTAGAGCAGAAGTAGGCTCATCAAACAACATAATTTCAGGCTTCATGGCAAGTCCTCTTGCAATTGCAACCCTTTGCTGCTGCCCCCCTGATAACTGTGATGGATAGGAGTTCACTTTATCTGGTATACCAACTTTTTCAAGATAATATCTTGCTGTTTTTTCAGCTTCCTCTTTTGATTGGTTTAAAGCCATCGTCGGGGCAAGTGTGATGTTTTGAAGAACAGTTTTATGCGGATATAAATTAAAATGCTGAAATACCATCCCGATATTTCGCCTTAACTCATTGATGTTTGTTTTTTTGTCATTTACTTTTACACCGTTAACAATTAATTCTCCATCACTGATTGTTTCTAGCCGATTAATACAGCGAAGCATCGTACTTTTCCCAGACCCGGAAGGTCCAATGACAACGACCACTTCCCCCTTATTAATTTCTAGATTAATATTTTGGAGAACATGAAAGTCTCCATAATACTTATTTACAGAATCAAACCGAATCATTTCAAACCTCCTCTCAGTTGTACGTTTTTATATGTATGGGACCTGTCAAATTGTTAGAAGAAGCAAAATTTCAACTCTTTGGAACAGTCTAACAATTTATGTCCATATTCTATTCTACAATTCGTTTCCAATTTAGTAAATATCAACTAATAAACTTGTGAATATTCCTTTAAAAAACTAGATCCTGCAAACGCATATTTTACTTATTAAAAAGAATCCAATTTGACCCTTTTTGCTAGTTAATATTAGGTTTGTTAATTTCTAGTAAGAAGGAAACTGGTTATTTTTTAGCCCTTTGGTGATAATATGTGTTCTCCTTTTTGTTTTTATTATGATTTGGCATTTACACCCTTCCATCAATTGACAAATCTGTTTATACTGTATATAATCATTATGAACAGTATGATTAATAAAAATTGCAGGTGTTCAAATGAATATCATCATTTCTAATAGTAACGATCAGCCCATTTATAACCAAATCAAAGAACAGATCAAGGAGCAGATTTTGCGGGGAGAACTGGCGGAGAAAACAACCCTCCCTTCTATCCGCAAACTAGCAAAGGATCTACAGATCAGTGTGATTACAACAAAAAGGGCATACGATGAATTGGAAAAGGAAGGGTTTATTGAAACCTTTCCTGGAAAAGGTTCCTTTGTTGCATCCCAAAATCACGAGCTGCTAAAGGAAAAACAACTAAAGCTAATTGAAGAGAAGCTAAGTGAAATCATCGAGCATAGCAAGGCTTTTAATATTAATGTGGATGAATTAATGCAAATGCTTAAACTGCTATACGAGGAGTGACTAACCAATGGAAAATATTATGGAAGTAAACGGCGTCTCCAAGGGACTTAAAGATTTTCAACTGAGCAATCTTTCATTCGATTTCAAAAAAGGCTATATTATGGGATTGATTGGACCAAACGGAGCCGGAAAGAGCACGTTGATTCGCTGCTTGATGGACTTAGCCAAGATCGACTCGGGTGAAATTAAATTGTTTGGAATGACTCACCAGGAAAACACGAAAGATATTAAGCAACGGATCGGCTTTGTATACGATGAAAGTCATTTTTATGAAGAGTTTTCGCTGGAGAAAAACAAGCGGATTATTGCACCTTTTTACAAGCACTGGGATGACGAAACATTTTATAGCTATACAAAAAAATTCCATCTTCCACTAAAGATGAAACTTAAACACTTATCTAAAGGGATGAAAATGAAGTTTGCGATTGCGGTTGCGCTAGCTCATCATCCTGAACTGATTATTTTGGATGAACCAACGGCAGGGCTTGACCCCGTTTTCAGAAGAGAATTGCTTGATATTCTGCTAGAAATCATCCAAGACGACAAGAAATCGGTCTTTTTTTCTACCCATATTACCACCGATTTAGAGCAGGTCGCTGATTTCATCACGTTTATGAATAATGGAGAAATCATTTTCAGTAAGGAAAAGGATGCTATTTTTGAAGATTACAAGATTGTGAAAGGGCCGAGTGAGCTTGCCGGGGAGATCCAAAGCCTCAATCCGGTAGGTATGAGAAAAACAGATGTAAGTATTGAGGCCCTCATTACCGATGTACACAATGTCGCCCCCCTTCTTCCCCAAGGTGTTCAACTTGAACGGCCGACGCTCGAAGATATCATGTATTACACGGTAAAGGGGATTACGTCATGAAACAGTTACTTTTAAAAGATTTATATACGCAAAGATTATTTGGTTTTCTTTTTCCATTGATATTTATCATGCCTTTCTATTCGATATCTTTAAATGGCGCTAACTATATCGTTGTTTATGTTACGTATGTTGCCATTTGGCTCTCTATTTATTCCAACTTCGGTACGGCTGCATCAAACAGACTGGGGCTAAAGCTGCTGTCGAGCCTGCCGGTCACAAGAAAAAAACTAGTACAAGGAAAATACTGCGCCGCATTCATGTGGTGGGGGATCAGCCTAATCAGTTACGGAACGATTGCTTCACTTATTTTAATATCGACGAATAATATTCTCGGTTGGGGAACCATTCTCAGTTTGGTCTTATCGCTTTGTCTAGCATTCATCATCATTTCTGTTTTCTATCCTCTATATTTTTTATTTAACTATCAAGTGGCGGCAGGAATCACGATGGTTATTCCTGCGCTGGCCTTTTTTGGAATGACTTTCTCGACAGTTATGTATGATGAAAATAGTCTGCCTTTACAGTGGGAGCTGTTTCTGATCGAGAACCTCTTATTCTACTTTTTATTTATTCTTGTAAGCATGCTGATTACATTCGCTTCTTATAGATTGTCAGTAGCTATTTTTGAGAAAAAAGATTTGTAAAGGGGACTGGATATGCTTAATGTAATAAGGCTGAACATAAGAAGTATCAAAATTTGGGAAGTGATCATGTTCATCCCAGCAGTATTTGTACTTGCGTTCCTAGCCAGCCCGAATTTCATGCATCCTTATTATATGTGGATTTTTTATTTAACATTTGGGCTATCTAGCATTTCCCTTAATCCAAAAAAACACGAAAAAGTCCAACGGACCATTTTTAGCTTACCCATTACAAAAAAAGAATATATTGGGGCAATCTATCTTCTTGTGGTTATTTGGTTTTTCCTCGCGACAATCGTTACAACATTCATTGCCTTTATGATTGATCGAGAAATGGAATTTTTTACATTCGAATTATGGATCACCATGTTTTTTCTGTTCCTATTTTTTAGCTCGATTTATTTGCCGTTTGGAATGTTTTTCAAACGAGCAGGAATGATTATTCCTATAGCCTTGATCACTTTCATCATCACCATTCGGGAGACATCGGGGGTCTCTGAGATCCATTTTCATCCAATCTTATTCATTTCGATTATCATATTCGGTTTATCGTACTATCTTTCAACAATGATCATCAAGGGGAAAGATATATCGTAAAATGGAATATATAATAAATGAAAACTCGCCGATTGGCGAGTCCGATAGGACGAAGACAGAGGCGTAGTTGAATTTATACTTTCCTATTAGCTAAAAAAGAGAAGTGCTGCTAACACTTCTCACTAAAACCTCTACCGTCAGGGTGGTGGTTGTTACAATATATTTATTTCTGAGAACCACCTTTTGCTTCCTACGCGGGGCGGTTTTCTTGTTTTCTAGAACGTTACTCCGAAAGAAATAAGCTCTAGTTTCACGCAGAATAATTTTTGGCACTATTTTCAATTTGTTCTACAGAGTTGTTATTTTGATATGGGTCATACATTTTTTCTCGGATAAATAAAGCTGGAATAATCCCTGCTATTGCATAAGCTATTCCAAGTGTGGCTAAACCAAATCCAATTGATTGAGCTTGTGAAATAATACCTATGCTGACAGGCGCGATCGCGGCACCAAACCGCCCAATGTTATACGCTCCTCCACTAGCCGTTCCACGAATGTGTGTAGGGAAACTTTCACTCATGTACGTACCATTCACCCCATAGGGTGTTCCATAAAGGAATCCAAAAATGGTAAGTAATATAATGATATTGCCTGGTGTATGATACATGATAAGGAATGGCAAGAAAATCGCAGTAGATAACCCGCCAATTGCATATACAGCACGACGACCTATTAAATCTGCTAACCAGCCGGCAAGAATCTTGCCAAAAATTAATGCCGTATAGGTTCCAACAAGATATCCTGTCATCTTTTTAAAATCGAAACCTAAATCCTCTACAAGATACGTTGGAAGCCATGTTCCTACACCATAAAAACCAAACTGTAAAAAGGTTGAAGTAAAAATCCAGAAGATAAAAATAGATCTTACTTTTGGTTCTTTAAAGATGGCTACCCATTCGTTTTTCTTAATCTTTTTAGGTTGTTGCTTTGCTTCAACCCATCCTTGGGGTTCAGGAATCTTCCGTCTTATATAAATTGCCAAAACAACTGGTATTATCGATATGAAGAAAAGCGGCCTCCAACCGTAAATTGGCAAGATCGCATTTGCTAACAGGGCTGCCACTAAATATCCCACTGAATAAGCTGCTTGTAATGATCCTAATATCGTCGTTCTTTTTTTTGTTGGTACATATTCGGCCATTAGCATCATAACTATAGAATATTCTGCCCCTATTCCAATGGCAGAGATAAAACGAATGGCTAGGAATTGCTCGTAAGTTTGAGCAAGCCCTAGGAATGCCGTACCAACAGAGAAAAGCACCATCATATAGACCGCCATTTTCACCCGGCCAAATCGGTCAGATAACCAGCCGCCTACAATTCCTCCAACTGCCATGCCAATTAAGGATAATGTACTGATAAACCCTGCAGCTGCTTTTGTAATTTGAAATTCTTCCATTAAACTTGGAAGAGTTAATGAGAGCATTTGTATATCCATTCCATCTACGATGAGGCCTAGAAAACAAGCGATAAATACAATAATCCAAGGTCGACTTACTTGTGTTTTTTCCATAGATACACTCCTTTTTTCAAATAATTTAATTTAAAGCGGTTACATTACTGAAATAAAAATGGCTATCCTAAACATTACTATTAAAAACTTAATAGTAGTTGTTTAAGATAGCCAGATAGTTCACTAGTTTATATTAAAAAAGGTTATTTTTTTAATAGCTAATGAATAGGCAATAATGATTTTAATAATTCTATTTTACACCAATTTTCTAATAATTCAATACATAATTTAAAAGCTTTGAATATCCCAGAAGATATAGTTAATTTTGTAAATAATTATCGTGATATTTTTGGCGGGCAACTTTTAGCGCAACAATCAAAGCTCCTTGAGATTGAATTAAAAAATCCTGCTCGATCTCCTTAAGCAAGGAACTAATATCCTTGCTAAAATCAGTTCCAATGACAATACGCTTTAAATAGTCTTTTGCCAAATCCGTAATAAAGGTAGCATCTGCATTCACGATAATATGATTTTGTTTATGAATCTCAAGCATAATTCCGATCTGCTTATTATTCTCATACATGGGTGTATTTTGCGGTGCTTTTGCATAAGCAGAAATAAATACTGTTGGCATTCCCATTACTCAACATCCTTTCAAGAGTAAGATAGTATAAACCAAGGACAATCATTGGAAAATCAGCTTAAACTATAGGAATAATCCCTTGCGTAATGCCTCACTTTATCTAAATCGATTTCCATCCCAAACCCTGGTCCGTCTGGTATAATCACTTCAAAGTTTTCAAATTGGAGATCGTTTACGGTAATGCGATCCTTGAACAACAATGGACCAAAGATTTCTGTACCGAATTCAAATTCTGAAATCGTTGCATAAACTGCTGCACAGGCAGCAGACCCAAGACTGGATTCAATCATGGTACCGCCATACAAGCCAAATCCTGAGCCTTCCGCAATGGCCGCCACCTTTTTAGTTTCCATTAACCCGCCATGCTTGCACGGTTTAAGAGCGATGCAATTCCCATAGCGATGCTTGGTAATTTGAAATACATCATGAACTGAATTGGCTGATTCATCTGCCATGATTGGAACTTTAAACCGCTCGGTTAACCGAGCCATGCCCTCGTAATTCCAAGTTGGCAGCGGCTGTTCCACCATGGAAACTCCACCATCCTGCAATGCCTCAATACAGTAATTTGCGATTGTTTCATCCCAAGCCTGGTTGACGTCCACAGTCACACGGGCCTGATCACCTACCGCCGCAATGATTTTCAAAACATGTTCCACATTTTTATATGGATCGCCTTTACCAATTTTTAATTTAAAAATTTTGTGGCGTTTTTGCTGTAATAATTCTTTTGCTTCTTCAATATCTCTTCCTGTGTCCCCGCTGGCTAACGTCCATGCCAGTGGCAGGGAATCATGGATTTTTCCACCTAACAGCTCATAAGCCGGAATGTTTTTACTTTTTGCTGCCAAATCGATCATCGCCTCTTCAACCACTGCTTTTGCAAAATGGTTCCCTCTAACTGCCTTCGAAACCTCAAACATGATTTTAGAAAAATCATTCGGATTCCTGCCAAGTAAATGTGGAGTGATATATTGATCAATATTAGCCTTGATTGCTTCCGGTGTCCCTTCCCCATAAGAAGCACCGCCAATTGTCGCTACCTCTGCCCATCCTTCCAGACCACCTTCATTCGTAATCCGGGCCACAACAATCGATTGTGCTGTAATCGTATGCATTGATAACTGATGCGGTCTAACTGTTGGTATATCTAATATATAAATATCAACTGAACGTATCTTCATTTATTCATCTCCTATTTGTTCAATAAAATCTGCTCTTTTTTGGGGCGACCTCTTCCATTGAGACTCCTGGTATTAGCTCAATCAGTCTCAACTCGCCAATCTGAATCTCATTGCCGTTAATAGTTTTCTTATATAGTTCTATATGTTTAGCACCTCTTTTTTAAATTGCTAGTTTTGAATACGCGAGCTTGAGGGTAAGACCCTTAGACAAACATAACGCATAAAAATAAAAAGGCCTTTTAAAGATGGCGGCTCCCATTTGCGAACAAATGAAATCCCTCATCTTTAAAAGGCCGTTACGTTTACTAAGTTTAATTAAAAATGGTAAATTTTTAATCATTAATAAACAGGCTAGTTATTGTATGCGTTTTCTATATTATGAAATATTTTTTTAATAATTTCAACAGTTTTATTTTTTATGAAAGTAAAATCATAAAAAAGGAAAGTAACCACACCAAATCGGGAAGTATATCCAAATAAATGGTAATCTCCCCAAAAAGATCATTATGTTTTCTCTTATTTTCACTGACAATTCAACTAGCGAAGCATATACCGGTTCTTAAGACTGAAATTCCCATAAACTTTAGCCCACATTCGTTTAAATCATCGTTTGGTTAAAAACAGCAAAAACATGGAGCTAATCATATTATTACTCCCAACCAGGTGAAAAAAATGTTGAGATGTGTCTTTATTTCTGAACCGCCACCAACTTTTCCCGGGAAACTGACAATTTTCATCAAACAAAACAGCAAATCAATTACACTAACATTTAATTATAATTGCCTAAAAGCTTGGTATTAGTAGGGAAATTCAGCATCCACTCCTAAAATATTTGTCACATAAATAAACATTTGATTAAAAAAGGATAACCACTTTCTCAGCCCAATGGATCGAAATGATGCACGAGAACCGTCCCCATGCATCATTATTTTTTGAAACTATTCTATAAGATTTCCGTATAATTATATGAAAATACTACCAAATAAATAATGAAGGGATATTCAAGTGCAGAAGTACACCTATTCACCTCCCAAAATCAAAGATTCCACTAAATTGGTTGATGTACTCAACCAACACGGGAATGTGGTATGTAGATTTAAAAGAACCTACAAAAGTAACTTAACGAGAATTGTATCCTATATATGGAATATTGATTGGCATGTTCAAATTGATGTTTATTCCAACGATAGAGATCTAGTTTATCAGTGCAAAAAGACAACAAAGTGGGTTGGGCATCCATATTATCAAGTTTTCAACTGTAAAACCAACGAGGTGTTCCAAATCACCTATAAAACTTGGCAAAAAATTGCACCTGAATTCCTCATTATAAGTCAATCACATGAATTTACTATGAAAAAAGAAGTAATGGATTGGGTAAGATTCTATCATCAAGGTAAAGAAGTGGCGAGATGGAAAATGAAAACAACCGAAATGTTTAAAACATATTTAGAAATTGAAGAAGACTGCCCCATTCAAGATCCCGAGTTTTTTGTCTGTTTACTTCAAAATATTTTCTTTATTGGTGATTAGAAGGGAGAGTTTAAGGCTGTATTTATTTAAAAATAGGTATTTTATAGGTATGTTATCGATTGTCATTACACTTTTACTAGTAGCCTCTTTTTTTATTATTAGCTCTAGTTATTTTAATACCAAAGAAATAAGTACACTAAGTTCTCAATGCAATGAAAACGATGGAGAAATCATACTAGAAATACATAATCATCTTACAAGCGAATATTCTTTTGAGTGTAAATAAAGAAGAAATCCTTTGACCAAATGGTAGACATTCAAAAACATGATAAACTGGCCGGAAACAGCATGGACAAATGAAGATAAAGGAAACAATGACAAAGATTAATACTATTTATTATGCAATAGTCGCTCCAGAAGAAAAACAAAGAGTTCAAAGCGTAATAAAATCACAATTGGGTTAGCCAATGCTAACTAAGGCTAAAAAAAGGGTACTGACCCCATAGCAAAAAACTTCTTCCCTCTTAATTTGGAATACTTTTGTATATAATGGTTATATAAAAAAGAGAGAAGTGTTGGTGCACTTCTCTCCTTGCAACTGCTACCGTCTGGGTGGTGGTTGTCTATGTTTTAATTTTTTCGCGAACCACCCTTATGCTTCTACGGCGCGGGGTGGTTTTCTTGTATTCTAAGACGTTTTTCCGAAAAAAACGCGCCGTAATTTCCCGTCCGATTCCCTTCAGAAGTTCTCGAATGAATTCAAGAACTGTTTCCAAGATTATCACCTCCCTTCCCCCAATGAATGAGGAAAAGAAGATTGACAACCAAGCCACCCTAACAATATTCAGTTGCAGTTCCATTTTATCTTTTCCTACCAGGCTAAAATCCTATCAATCTTCGGCAAAATTCGAGTAGTGACTATGGCACCTTTCCTATACAAAAGAACAGTCTCTCTGTATAACTCTCTAACAAAGGATTTGGAAAGTAAATTAGGAATTTTGGATAGTAAAAGTAGAAAATCGGAAAGTATTTGTCCAAAAAGTGAAAGTAAAATCATCAAAGAGGAAAGTAACCACAACAAATCGGAAAGTATATCCAATTAAATGGTAATTATCCCAAAAAAATCATTATGTTTTCTTTTATTTTTACTGATAGTTCGAAAGAATGTTAGCCATTCCACCGTTTGAGTCCCAAAATGACTTAAGCCAACTACCTTTCCTACCGGGCAGTTGGCTTTTCAATTAAAAAAGAACTTTGATTATGAACGGGCTTCTCCCTTCTTGGTGGAGTAACCACTTTCTCAGCCCTATGGCTAGAAATGATGCACGAGAACCGTCCCCATGCTTCACCCTACGCGGTTACGTCTCTTTTCGTAAATACCCCAAAGGCCAGGAGTTGAAAGATGAAGAAGTAAATTAGCAGCATGATGATGGAAAAACCTACTGTCATGCCTTCGACTAATGGGACGCCGTCGAAATATTGGGTTAGGTTTGTATTCGCAAATAAACTGTATTTCGCCCATTCATACCGCGATGCGATTAACGTGGTGATCTGTCCTCCCATTAATAATAGGAAAATGGATAAGCCGACCGCCAACGAACTGTTTCGAAATACAGCGGAAATCATAAAGGCCATTGTCGTAATCATGATCACATCAATGGATGACAAGAAATATGTCTTGATTAAATAAAGGAGCATATTTTGCTCAACAACATGTCCATTGGAGTAGGCAAGATGCACAGAACCGCCATCCCCTGTTCCAAATACAGCAAATCCGAAAATCGCGGCACCGCCAAACAAAATCGCCAACATCAGCAGGCCAAATAAGATTACCGTAAAATATTTAGATAGGAGGATTTTGTATCGTTTGATCGGCCGAATTAAGAGCAGCTTGACCGTTCCCCAACTAAATTCACTGGCGACAATCCCTGCTGCAACAATGATCGTGAATAAACCGGCAAACGATATGAGCGAAGTGCTGTCCTTAATAAATGTCCACCCTGTGTTCTCTGTAGCGGGTGGTATTTTATGATCCAAACGGTATTGATTAATGGCAATTTGCCTTTCTAAATTTTTCTTATACGTAACGGCCGTTGGCGGCAGCTCGCTCATTTGCTTTTGATCCTGTGTAATTTGCTGCTGCACTTGCTGTTCCCATTGAGGTTGATTCTGTTGATTGCGGTCGCCATAGATTTTGGTTAAAGTCCCTGAAGCGATGATGCCGAGAACCAGCAGTCCAATCATCACATAGGTGACGGGACGTTTAAATATTTTGATCCATTCATTAACAATGAGACTATGCATGAACCTTCTCTCCCTGGGTTATGACTTCTAAGAAACGATCCTCTAACGATTTGGCGATTGGCTTCACTTCAAAAATACGAATTCCCTTTTCAACAAACCATTGAATCATTTCCGGGACTTCTTCTTTTTCCATCTCCATTACAATTCCATTTTCAACCTTTTCATAGGATAGATTGAACTTTTTTAGAGCGGAGATATTTTTTATAGCCACTTCGAAGAAATATTTCTGTTTACTTTCCTGCTTGAAATCGTGAACCTTTTGAATGTCAACGAGCTTTCCGTTTTGAATGATTGCGATTCGGTCACACATCATTTCCATTTCCGCCAATAGATGGCTGGATACGATGACGGACATCCCTTTTTCCTTCGTCAATTTCTTCAAATGATCGCGAATCTCTCTGATTCCCGCTGGGTCGAGACCGTTGGTTGGTTCATCGAGAATCATCACCTTTGGATCATGAAGCAGCTTTGGGCCAATCCCAATCTCTGCCGCATTCCCAGCGAATAGGTTTTGACTTTATCATGAATGCGATCTTTCAACCCAACAAACTCCACGACTTCATCAATTTTTTGCTTGGAAATGCCCTTGAACATCCGGGCATATTGCATCAAATTCTGATACCCGGTTAAAAATTTGTATAACTCAGGGTTCTCTACAATCCCGCCAATATTTTTTAGGGCATCCTCAAATTCTTTTTCAACATTCTTACCGCAAATCAAAATTTCACCGGACGTAATCCCCATCAGGCCGACCATCATGCGGATTGTCGTCGTTTTTCCTGCCCCATTTGGGCCTAAGAAGCCGAATACTTCTCCCTCTTCAATCGTGAAGCTTAAATCATCGATGATCGTTTTCCCTTTAATCACTTTGGTTACATGTTTCAATTCCACAACAGGACTACTCATGATCGCGCCCCTCCCTTTCCGCCATTGTCGATTTAAACCACTCGAGCACGGATAACCCGGCTTCTTCCCTAAGGTCTTCGACATTTTCCTGCTCAATGATTTTCCCGTTTAAAATGATAATGGCCTCATCTAAAAGCGGTTCAATCTCATCGATTTCGTGTGTGGCAATAATCACGGTCTGCTCGTCAAAATTAATGTAGGATACCAGACTTTTCACAATCGAATCGCGCACCATCGGATCAAGTCCGGAAAATGGTTCATCCAGCAGCAAGACCGGTGCCTTCCTTGCTAAGGCCAGAACCAATTTCAATCTGCCGCGATTTCCCTTGGACAATCGTTTTATTTTTTTCGCAGAATCCAGCTTCATATCCTGCATCAGCTGCTCTGCCTTGTTCCTATCAAAATCAGTAAATTGTGAGGCATAAAAATCAATCATATTTCCCACTGTAAAAGAAGGATAAAACATATCCAGTTCCGTTAAATAGGCAACGTCTTTGCTAATTCTCCGCGTCACTTCTTCGCCATTCACTTCCACCTGGCCGAGGTCCGGATAGACAAGTCCAGCAATCATTTTTAATGTCGTCGACTTCCCGCTGCCATTTGGCCCGAGCAGCCCATAAATCTTTCCGGTCTCAAATGTAAGGGAAACATTTTTTAAAGAAATATCTTTCCCATATCGTTTCGAAATGTTCTTTAGTTGAATGGTCACCTCTGCTCCCCCCTAAAGTATTGCTGCAAGCCCCGGATCATTTCCTCTTGGGTAAAACCAAGCTCTTTCATGTTTTCGACAAATACACCGATGATATCCGTTTGCAGCCGTATCTTTAATGCTTGGAGGACCTGTTCATTTTCTGTGACAAAGGTCCCCTGCCCCCGCTTTGTTTCCACGATCCCCATCCTCTCCATCTCGCTATAGGTTCTTTGAATGGTGTTTGGGTTAACACCTGATTGAATCGCCATTTCTCGAACAGAAGGCAATTTATCTCCTGCTTTCATTTCGCCTCTTACCATTTGGGACGACAGGTGATCGGCTATTTGGATATAGATTGGTTTCGATGCCTGGAAGTCTTTTGTCATCGCCATTACACCTCAACTTTTCTGTCGAGTAACCAACATGAAATGAGGAATAACCCGCATGCAAGGATGATATAGAGCAGAAGTCCGAGCACTGGCAGATCTGTCATATTTAAAAAGATTTCCCAATTATCCCCTTCTTTATGGTTAAAATTCGGCCCCGCCAATACTGGGATTTTCCATTTGAAGATGACGTCTCTGAGAATTTCAATTTTCGCCAAAAACGTGGAGATTAAATTGTAAAGAAAAAATAGGAACAGAATGACGAGCCAGCGCCAATTTTTGACCGCTGGAAATTTCCCTAAAGAGTGATAGATGGTCCAATAAAACACGGCCCAGCAAGACACATATAGCCCGACCAATAGCAGTCCGATATTGAAGATGATCGCACCGGCAAACAGGTCGCTCGCTTCAATGTGAATTTGATTTTTATAAAATTGGTAAATAACTAAACCGACTGCCGTTAAATACAATTGGGCGATCAGCTGATAGACAAAGCTGACAGCGATTTTTGATAAAATCAGCGCCTTGCTGCTTTGCGGATTATAGAGCCATAATTGTGTCTTCCCTTCCAGCCTCAGCATCGACAATAACATGCACGGCAGGAGAAAGGTGTTAAAAACAAGCAACAGGATGACAGCCACAGGAAGAAAGGAAAGCGGCGCATGAAAATAACTCTCAATTGCCAGCGGTATAATCAAAAACACAGAAATAAAAATGAGCCAAAAAAGAAACCAAAGCTTCGAAATCGCAAAGTCCTTTTTCAACAACCCTTGAAAAGCAGACATCTGCTGATAGCCTCCTTATAACTTTGTATTGGTGTTCTATTTGAATAGTACACTAATACAAAGTTACACGTCAATCGTTTTTTTACAATTATTTCTAGAGCTTCCAGATGGACCACCAGAACTGTCCCCCTGGCGCATGTCAAGGGTTTGGCAGATATCTAGTTAATTTCGACGGAAAGTTACAGAAATTCGGCGGATAGCCCCAAGAATCGGCGGATATAATGCTGATTCCGGCGGAATAATAACAAATTTCGGCGGAAACTCAGTCCCAGAACCCATCTAGCCAGAATAAATTCTACAGAAAATATAATTTTCCGGGAAATTTGGACAAATTTCCAGTTAGGCCACGGTTCTTAACCCGACAAAAAAAGCCGGACCCCCGCAATTTCTGGGTCCAGCCAACATTTTCATATCCTTAGGGAGCTAGGAGAACCGTCCCCTTAGCACCTATTTATTGTTTTTCTTTATCTTTTCGTTAATATAGAGTTTGCCGTCGGCGGTTTTTCGAGATTCGTTGCCGTACGTATCGACGGCTTTGACTTCGACGACGGCTCCGGCGGCTTTCATGTCTTTGGTGGCGGTGTAGTAGCCGGCGTAATTACCTGGTGACACCTCCATCATAGGAAGTTCAGTCGCGTTGGAAGCCTGGAGCTGGCTGGTCAGTTGTGTCAACGGCATTTGAATCGTGAAGGATGCCTTTATGCCCGGCTCGCTTGTGAACTCAATCTTCACGCTTTCGCCTTTCTTCAATTCCTTATCTGCATCTGGCTTCAGATTTTGAATCTGCGGCGCCGTGTAGTCCACATCGACACTCACCGACTTTTCTGTCGTGTTGCCTGCTTTATCCTTGGCCACTACAGAAATCTGATTAACGCCTTCCTCCAGCATGATGCGTGCGGAATACTTGCCATCCTGGACCTTCGCCGTTGCTCCGTTCACCAGCACTAAATACAGGTTGTCATCTACGACAGTGCCGCTCACGGTAACGGTTTCGGTATTCAGCTTGCTTCCATCAGCCGGGGCGCCAATCGTCAATTCCGGCGGGGCGGCGTCATAAATGATGTTGACCGGTGCCGAAGCATCCGTCATTCCCTGCTCAGTGGACGCCTTGGCGGTCAATTGGTTCTCACCAGCAGCCAACTTCACATCGACCGCGTATGTGCCATTATCCTGGGCATCAACGACAGCCACCTCTGTTCCTTTGTTAAAAATATGAACCTTCGTCGTCGGTGCTACTTCGCCTGTTACCGTAACCGTTTCACTATTGGTGAACGTTCCATCAACCGGCGCGGTAATCGTTGGAGCTGTAACTTCATAATCGACAACAGCGCGAATCATATAGTTTCCTTCAGCTTCAGGGGACGGTGCCCAGCCGCCGCTGACCAGCTGCCAGCTGCGCTTGGCATTTTTTCCATTCTCGTCTGTCGCCAAACCAGGGGACTTCGTATTGATATCAGCTTGGATATAAACCAAATAGAAATCGCCCTCCACGAGAATGCCGTGGCTGCTTAAATCGACATGCGTCCACTGGCCATTGCGTAGTGCCGTCGCATCAAACGGTCCAGCCAGCTTCTTGCCAGGCGCACCATCAGGGCCTGATGCATCGTAAACGGCAACCTTAAAGGCTGTGCCGCCCGGAACCGGCCATTCGGATGTCCAGAAGCGGAATAATCCTCCGGTCACCAATGCTTTTTTGTGGCCCTCTGCCAGCGACATTTTCACGGCCCAGCCATTGCCGGCATCGTAAAACGCGCGGGCATTTTCCGCCGTGCCGTCATCATAGCCGATTTCACCGCGGAAACCGATGAATGGCTTAAGCGCAATGTTCTGCTCAAAGTTTCCTTTCAGTTGAATCGTTGTCTCCTGGCTATAATAATGCGGGGCAACGATTTTCAGCTTGTAACCGCCTTCATAAGCCGTAATTGAAAAATGTCCATTTGCATCGGTTTGCACTGGGGCAATTTTTGCGTCTTCCACTAGATATACCGTTGCACCGGCAACTGGCTGCCCAGTTGTTTGATTGGTGATTGTACCGGAAACGGTGCCCTTTGCCAATTCCTGAAGCGTAAAGTTGGCAGTTGCGGTACTGTCATTGTCAATCGTGACAGACTTGGTCTGAGTCGCAAACCCATAAGCCTCGGCCTTAACGGTATAGGTTCCGGATGCATGAGTCATCTCGAAGCTGCCGTTTGCCGGGTTGGTCGTCACGGAACGGCCCGACTCGAGGACGGTCACCTGTGCCTGCATCGGCAGTGCCATAGGGGCGGCTGTCATGTCGGACGCGGCTGCCTTTTCTGCTTCAGGCATCACGACGGTAATCTTGTCAGGATCGACTTGCTCTTTTTTCGCAGAATCTGCTTCTGCAGCACCCTCTTGTTTCGCGGAATCTCCCTCAGCTGTTTTTGCCGAATCCGCCGCCACAGCTGCCTCACCAGTGTCACCGGCAGTATCGGCCACAGGGTCTTCTTTTTCCAAAGAAGCAGGGGCAGCCAGCGCTGTATTGGTCAGCTTGACATCATCGATATACCAGCCTTGCTTCACCACGCTGCCATCAGTGGTGAGGTTGAACGCAATGTAGATGCGTTGACCGGCGTACTCGCTGAGGTTGACCTCGCCGTCAATCCAGCCATTCGACAGGTTGTTGACGCGGAGCTTTTGCACCCAGTTGACGCCGTCTGTCGATACAAACACATGGCCGTAATCATAGTTGCGCTCGAGTTCATACCATTGCTTGAATTGCAGGTAGCTGTTTCCTTCCGGCAAATCGATCGGCGGCATCTGCAGGTTCGCATTGGCGCGGCTGTCGTAATTGCCGGTCAGGTTGGTCGCATAGACTTTTTCGCCGGAAAAAGCAGCCCCCGGTCCGTTCGTTGGGACGCCCCACTGCCAAGAATTCATGGCGCCATAGGAAGTCCAGCCAACCGGATTGCTTTCAAAATCGGCTACATAGCCGACGGTGATTCCAGGAACAACTGTAACGCTGTGCTCGCTGACGGTTTCATTTCCGCCAAAGTCGACCGCTTTCCATTTGTAGACAAGGTTCCCGACTGCAACGTCGGCCCCAGGGATGGTCACGCGGTAGGTGCCATTTTTGTAATCACCTGCCGTACGCTCTACAGCGGCATTAGCCCAAGTGCCATCTTGTTTTTGATATTGGAAGGATACATCTGTTACACTGATATTGTCGGCAGCCGAAGCTTCTAACGTTAGCGGCATTCCTGCGAAAACCGTGGCAGGTTGGGAATGCGTTAACACCGGTGCTTCACTGTCGTCCCCATCTTTTGTTACCTGTCCCTTCAATTTCCCCAATCCGGAGACCACTGAAGAAACCGCATCATACACATTCAATAACCCCGACCCATAGCCGTTATTTGGCGACGTTGGATATGTGCCGTCCGTTAACGGAATCGCGGTCGTCTGTAAAATTTGCTCCAAATCAGCGACGGTTAAGCTGGCATTGGCCTGCTTCAGCAAGGCAACAGCTGCCGAGACGTGCGGTCCTGCCATTGATGTGCCATTCCAGCCGCCTTCATAGCCGCTGCCCGGAACAGATGAACGAATGTTCACACCCGGTGCGGATATTTCAGGTTTGATTTCCCCGTATGGAGATGGTCCAAGTAAGGAGAAGCTTCCGAGTTTGTTGTTGATATCGGTGGCCCCTGTTGCGAACGACTCCGGATAGTTGGCCGGATTCGCCACAGAACCTGGTCCGCCCGGATTGCTCAGCGTCGTATTTCCTGCTGAGAATTCTGGAAAAATTTCAGCTGCTACCCAAGCCTGCACCATCGGACGGTACCACTCGTCAAGGCCCGGGCCCCCGCCCCAAGAGTTATTGATGACATCCGGCGCTTTGTCAGGGTCGCCGCCAGGAGCCATCATCCACTGGCCTGCTTCCAATAAATCAGCATCTGTCCCGCCCGCGGCTGTGAATGCTTTTACCGCAATCCACTTCGCGCCTGGCGCAACGCCAATAACATTCTGCCCGCTTGGATCGGCTCCGACCATGGTTCCCATAGTATGGGTGCCGTGCCCTTGATCGTCATATGGTGTTGCTTGGCCTCTTACCGCGTCAAGCCAGCTGTAAGTGTGATCTGCTTGGCCTGTGGCAGAGTTGTAGCCGCGGTATTTTTCCTTTAATGCCGGGTGGTCCCACTGAACGCCGGTATCGATTGAACCGATGACCGTGCCGCTCCCGTCAATCCCCATTGCCCATACTCTTGGGGCGCCGACCCGGTCAATATTCCATTCGATTCCGGTTGTCGCGGCTTGTGGTTCCTGAACGGCTGTTCCGGCCGCGGATGATTTTTCCGGAACGAACAATTGTCTCGTTTCGTTTGGCAGGATTTTTTCAACCTCCATGAAGGCGGCTGCTTTTTCCATGACTTCCTGTGTGGCTGTGACGGCAATCGCATTGACCACGAAGAAGGATTGGACATCCTTGGCGTTGCCGGCTTTGACCTGCTCTTCCAGGTAGGCGATCAAGTCAGCCTGCGATTCCTGTGCTGTTGCTTTCAGCTCAGAAACAATTGTGTTCCGTTTCAACGATTTCGTCTTAGCCGGTGTGGCCTTCTGGAGTTTTGCCTGTTTCTCCGTATCCTTGGCCACCTTTGCGGTATCCACTTGCTCTTTCATTTTGATCAAGAAGGTAACTTTGTCTTCTGCTTCGAATTGCTTTGCTAAGGATTTACTTACTTTTTGCTGCGGTGTTGGCAGTGCATCCTTTGCGGATGTGCTGGCACCTTTCGTCGCTGCCACAGCATTCATGTTCGGCTGGAGCAGCATCGGCAGCATTAGGATTGCGGTTAATAGAATTGAGAAAATGCGTGTTTTCCTTCTTTTCATCCACTTACCTCCTAAGTATTTTCCTTCTTAAAGTAACTTGCCGCCCTCCTTTCTTCGCACACTCTTTGTCATTACTTCGGTGCTACCTTAAAAATAAGCGTTTACAGCTCGTTTTGTTGTCGAATGTTGGTAGGTTAATTGGTTGAATTTGGAAATTGATAGTTTGGTTGTTATTGGGAAAATTAGCAAATGAGTCTAAAATCATGTCAACCCAAGTTTTATAAATAGAATAATAGGTATTCTGACACACATCTCCTCAACCCCCTCAAAAAGTACCCCTAAAAATCATTCCATTTACCTAGCTTAATAGATACAAAAACAACCACCGCACCTGTCAACTTGCCCAATACTTAGTGAATTTTTCCCATTATGAAGCATGGGGACGGTTATAAGAATAGGGAATTGATAAGGAATGGGAGGGATTCTACAGTATGTACAGGAGGTGCATTTATGCGCTTTTGATGTAAGTATGGGGAAAAGATATTTAACTCAAATTTTACGGCGGCACAGTAGAAAAAGCCATGCCATATGAATTTACTTCACAAAAAAAAGAGCCCGAAGGCCCAAACACACACTCTTTAATCATATGCTTAAAAGAATCCGCGTCTTCGTTCGAATTCAAACCGTCTTCTTCTTTCAATCTCGATTTCAATCCGTCTTCTTCTCTCAATCTCGATTTCAATTTCAATTCGTCTTCTTCTCTCTATTTCGATTTCAATTTCAATCGGGACAAACCGTCTTCTTCCAAATCCAAAAAATCCAAATGTCATTAAATCCCCCTCCTTTCATTAGAGGTTTAAATTCAACAAGGCAAATTAATTCTGTTTTTTTAATATTTGTAAATCATAGGGGAATTTTACAAAAGACAGGTTGTCCCAACCTGTCCTTCTACTGAAAATCAGTAACATGACCCTTCTACGACTTAGTAACCATAACCAGTTGAAAAACTAGTTCCTACAATGATCAGTAATACGAAAAGCACAACGATTAATGCAACCATGTGTCCAAGTCCACCGGACATGTAAATCACCTCGATTCTATATAATTTGACTATTAAAATCCAGAATGGACATTTTTACCAAATAGCAGTAGTTGTTAGTACGATAATTAATAAAACGAACAATACAACGATTAACGCGAAGTTAGTACCCATCCCATATCCTCCGCCGCTATATCCATACATAAATTATCACCTCCTTTTATTTTTCTGAGATATTAATTGAATCCCACTATTAAGATATTTTTTTGTAAAAAAAATGATTGGACGAGTTCATAATTTTAAGAAAAATCGGCTATTTCATTATAAAACTCTCTTAAATGACCATTTAGTATTGGGAATTTTGAAGGCTTCTAAATTGTTTATTAAGTGTACGGATGAAATGCAAAGAAGCGTATCTAATAAAAAATACGCTTCTTTGGATTGGAGGTGTACTATATGGAGGCGGATATGGCGCGAGAGATTCCTGTCCCTCGTATTATAAAATATGCAAAAAAAAATACAGAAGATTGGACAAGCGTTGATAATAGATAAAATTATTTTGAAAAAATTATTAATTAGTCACCGTTGCTGCTTTGATTGTCGCATTCATTGTTAAAGCTGGCGAGAAATTCCTCGAAAGATCGATGATCCTTATCCGCGGTATTCATTTGCTATTCATTCTCATCGTCTTTCTAGGGGTGCTTACTCAGCAAATATTGGGCAATTTCTCTGGAGATATGCAGGAGATTACTGTCCTATATTAAACCGAAACATGGCTGGATCAGATTCAATACTGAATTTCGAACTTTCTCTCTTTAAGAGAGGAGGCGATATTTACTATATCGAATGAAACACAGGGACGGTTCTTCTGCCTCACAAGGTGAAGCAGAAGAACCGTCCCCTTGCATCATATGAGCAAATGAAGTGGTGAAAGTCACATCGCCCTTTGGAAATCCTAAAATGACGAAAGCCAACTACCTTTTCAGAGTGGCAGTTGGCTTTTCAATTTTAAAAGAACCTTGATTAGGAACGGAACTCTCGCTGTCCCCCGTTTCGTGGAATAGCAACTTTCTCAGCCCAATGGATAGAAATGACACACGAGAACCGTCCCCATGCATCATTCTAATGGAACCATCCCAACGGAACCATAACAAGAGATGGAAATAGTGTTAATAGGATAAGTATAATGATTTCCGCTATTAAAAATGGCCATACGCCTTTCATGATATCATCCATACCAATTTTCCCTACTCCTGCTGCAACATTAAGAACGGTTCCAACTGGAGGAGTTAAAAGACCAATACAATTATTTAATACGAATAATAGGCCAAAGAATACCGGGTCAATTCCTGCTTGTTTGACCACAGGCATAAGTACCGGCGTTAGAATTAAGATAGTTGGTGTAACATCCATTGCTGTTCCAACAATAAGGACAATTAAATTGATGATGATGAGCAGCAAAAGTTGATTGTCCATAAACGGCTCCAGCAACGTGATAAGTTGACCTGGAATATTGGCCACGGTGATTAACCAACTGGATACCATTGCTGCCGCAGCCAAAAGCATGACAATACTAGTTGTTTTAGCCGCAACGACTAGTACCTCATAAAGTTTCTTTAACTTTAATTCCCGATAGATGACCAATCCTACAAACAAAGCATAAAAAGCAGCAACAGCAGCCGCTTCGGTCGGTGTGAAAATACCACCCCGTAATCCACCGATAATAATGAGAGGCATGAGCAATGCCCAAAAGGCAGAACGAGTTGCAGCCCATTTCTCTTTAGCCGTCTTACGCGGCTGGGCAACTGTTTTATCTTTTCTGACAATAATTGTCCAAGTGATGGTTAAAGATACTGCAAGTAACAGACCCGGTACGATGCCCGCCATAAATAACTTCGAAATTGAAACACCCGCTGTCACTCCAAATACAATCATCGGAATACTAGGAGGAATGATAGGCGCAATGATTCCACCTGCTGCAATAAGTCCTGCTGAACGGTTCCGATTGTACCCTGCACTTACCATCATCGGAATAAGAATGGCACCGAGTGCTGCTGTATCCGATACAGCTGACCCAGATAATCCAGCAAATAAAACACTCGCAATAATGGCTACATATCCCAGTCCTCCACGAATATGACCCACATACGCCATGGCAAAGCTAATAATCCGTTTTGAAATTCCCCCTGCATTCATTAACTCTCCAGCAAGGATAAAGAAGGGAATTGCCATAAGTGGAAAATTATCGGCACCATCAATTAAGTTGGCAGCTAAAATTTGTGTATCAAAATTACCCATAAATAACATGAGAATAATACCGCTAAGTAAAAGTGCGAAAGCAATTGGAATGCCAAATGCCATAACAGCTAGAAGTGACCCTACAAAAACTGCCAATGTCATGACATCTTCTCCCCTTTTCCATCATTAGTATGTTCGAGCTCCATTTGTTCGACAAGTTCCTCCGAGTCCGTTGTCATGACAAATTCACTTTCACTCATTTTGTTAAATAAAACACGGAATAGTCTTAGAATAATAATAAGCCCCATACCGACACTCATAACCATACCAATCATATAAATATAGGCATACGACATACCGGTAGCAGGTGCCGATTGGTCGACATTCATCATTGTAAGCTTCCAACTACCATCGAAAACGAGGATCAGTGTAACCATCATTAGTAAATTGCTGATCACGTAAACGATCTTTTTCCCTTTTAAAGGTAATTTCTTTACGATCGAATCGACTCCTAAATGCTCATTATCTTTCAATGCAAGAATGGCACCTAGGAAAATTAACCAGATAAATAAAAAACGCGATACTTCTTCTGACCAGGTAATTCCTGAATTAAAGGCGTAGCGCAATACAACGTTTCCAAATACAAAGATCGCCATTAGCGAGAGAAACAGCGCAATGATGAATTTCAAAAAGGAGTAAACCTTTTGGATCAATACTTCCACTAAACACATCCCCTTACAAAACGAATAGAGCGTTCCAAAAAGCAGAGCAGGGTTCCTAAAGAACCCTTACTCTTTAACCATGATTATTTTCCCTGTTGTTTAATTTTCTCTACCATTTCTTTTGCCCACGGAAATTCTTTATAGTAGGATTCATACATTGGCTGAACGGCTTTTTCCATCTCACTCATAAACTTTTCATCTGGAGTAACAAATTTCATCCCTTTTCCTTGCAAGAATTTCTTATCAGATTCATAGCTTTCCTCTGATAACTTCCACTCATAATCAGCATATTCTTTTGCTGCCTCTTCTACAGCCTTCTTTTGATTAGGAGATAACTTCTTCCAAAAAGCCTGATTGACAATAAGGACATTTGGCGTAAATCCGTGGCGCGATTCCAAGATGTGCGATTGGACCTCATAAAAACCAGAGGATTTGACTACGCCAATTGGATTATCTTGACCGTCTACAACTTTTTGTTCCATCGCTGTAAATACTTCTGAAAGGGGCATTGGTGAGACATTTGCTCCTAATGCTTGTCCCAATTCCACGAAAACAGGTGTATTAGGCATACGCAGTCTAAGTCCTTTAAAATCTTTCATACTGGCAACCTCTCTATTAGAGGAAACCATTCTAAATCCGTTTGCACTCCATGCTAGTGCATGAACGCCATGGACTTTTTCCAACTCATCCGTCATTTCTTTTCCAATAGGGCCATTTAATACTTCCTTTGCATGTTTGAAATCTCTTAACAAGAAAGGTCTTTCTACAACACCCATTTTAGGAACATCGGCCTGCATAATCATACCAGGTATGCCCATCTCAATCGTTCCATTTCGTACACCTGTATAAAACTCTTTTTCCCCGCCTAGTTTATTATTTTCGTAGATTTCTACCTTTAACGATCCACCTGACTTTTCTTCCACAAGCGGTTTAAATTTTTCCTGCAACGCAACATTTTGAGGATGATCGATTGCGTAATAATTGGCTACCTTGATCGTATAGGATTTGTCTTTACTGCCTTCGCTCTCCTTATTGCTGTCCTTATTCCCCGATGCTTGATCAGTTTTACCTCCACAAGCAGCTAAAACAGTTGTGATCATAAGAATGACGGCTAAAATCATACTCCACTTTTTCATTACCTTATCTCCCCTTTATCTTAATTTTTATATTTAGCTTAATAATTAGAATGTAATCATTGCCTTTATGGTGTTTGACTCTGGTTTAGAAAGAGATTCAAATTCATCCATTATTTCCTCAAACGAAGTTTTTGAGGTGATAAAGGCATTGGTATCAACCTGCCCTTGTTTAATGGTTTGAATCACATACTCAAAATCTTGTTTTGTCGCATTCCGGCTTGAAAGAAGCGTTAATTCCTTCCTATGAAACTCTGGATCCGGGAAAGAAATATCTGCCTGAACAAGTCCAACATAGACAATTCTGCCTCCATTAGCAGCATAATTGTATGCGTTATTCATTGAATTTACATTGCCAGTAACATCAAAGACAACGTTTACAAAATCACCATTTGTAATCTTCTTGATTTCTTCAATGGCATCAGTTGAAGCAACATCGATCACATAATCAACATCAGCCCATTTTTTGCAAAAATCTAACCGCTTTTCATTCACGTCCAGAGCAATCACCTTTGCTCCAGCTAATTTGGCAAATTTCATAACCCCTAAACCAATCGGGCCAGCACCGATGACAGCCACAAATTCAGAGTGGTTAATATCTGCGCGTCTAACTGCATGTGCACCAATGCTAAAGCATTCAACTGTAGCCGCTTGTTCTAATGTGATATCATTCGTTTTCATTAAATGCGAAACGGGAATCGTCATATATTCCTGCATACCACCATCCGTATGTACCCCCAGAACCTCTAACTTTGTACAACAATTAGGTTTTCCATTACGGCATGCAATACATGTTCCGCATTCAAGATACGGAATGATCGTTACTTGGTCACCAATGACATAATTCTTTTGGCTGGTCTTTATATCGACAATTTCCCCTGCCAATTCATGACCTAAAACCCTTGGGTAACTAAAATACGGCTGACGCCCCCGATAGGCATGAAAGTCCGTTCCACAAATGCCAACACGACGAATACGAATTAATGCCTCACCGTCTTTTATAGATGGCTTTGTAACATCATTCATAACAAACTGATTAGGTTTTTCACAAACAAGACTTTTCATGTTGTCTTCCTCTCTTTTCCGTTCGTAATCTAAATGAAAAAATAACTCTAATTACAGACAATGAACCAGCCCCCCGATGGCAACGTTTACAATTAATCCATAACATAATTCGTTCATTTACTAGCATCTCAATTTCCTTGTGAAGTGTAACATGTTACACTTCACAGATTTAGAATACATTCCTTCTAATTAATCGTCAACACTTTTTTGAATTAACTGATAAATAAAAGTGAAAGCGGCTCTTAAAAATCCTTATTTTTCACTAATCAGTCTTGAATAGTAAAAGGTCTTCTACTAAAAAGAATTGACGATTTGCAGCTCATTCATTATAATTTTTACAGTATAGTAATTTTACTAATTTTTACTTTTATTCATTTCTGTGATATGTTACGTATTACAATGCAAAAATCAAGGTAGGTGAATAGAGATTGTCCGGTGAAATCGAGACTTCACTTTTAACAAACCAGGTCTATAAGGTGCTTAGGGGAAAAATTATCGATGGAAAATACAAACCAGGCGATAAACTAGATATTTATAAGCTTGCAGACGAATTCGAGGTAAGTCGTTCTCCAGTGAAAAGCGCTATTGATCAGCTTGTTCATGAGGGTCTGCTAGAGATCGTCCCCCGTAAAGGGACCTATGTCACACAATTACAATTTACTAATTTTATTGAAGTCCTTGATGCGCGCTTAATGATAGAAATGTGGGCTGCACAAAGAATTATCAACACAATCTCAGAAACTCAACTCCAAGAATGGGCAACTATAGTAGACGAAATGGATTCGTTAATAGAGGTAAACCCATTCCCATTTGATTTGTATATTGAATTAGATGTTAAGTTTCATAAAGCTTTAGTCGAATGGGCAAACAATAAAAAAATCAAGGATATTTATAGTTCTTTAAATACACATGTTGCCTTGTCTCGCATTGTGCATCCAACCTCACTTAAAAGTACGATTAAAAGACATAGTCACCATCATCGTTTAGTTGAAGCCATGAGGGAACGAAATCTTCCTACTTTTCTAGGAGTATTAAAGCTTCATATCGAAAGTCTAAAAAAAGAGTCCGAATCATGCTGGGACGATGTTGTAAAATAAATTTCATAGGGACGGTTCTTTAAGGAGACAACCGAAGGTATTGCGCGTGAAAAGGCCCGACTAGCGAATAGGAGTTAGTCGGGCCTTTTGCTATTTTATGTAAGTGAGTGGGAGTCAGACCCATAGCCCGGGTTCGGCTTCCCCTTCCCTTTATGGGGTACCTCACCAACGCCTTTTTACTGCGGCTCAGGCACCCAGACCCTTCTGATTAGGATTGATATCCCCTCATGATTGTACTTCATTTTTACTGTTCATGAGTCCAAGAGACAGCTTCTCCTGTGGATGGGCAGCTTGGGAATTTTTCTCCTTGGTTAAGTACTATATGTTCGCCATCTGCATCTACATAATGCCCTGATTCCATTACTGTTTCACCAGTTCTATGAGTATGGCTTTCGTGCGTCCAGGTTGTAGATTTCCCTGTTGATGGGCATTCAGGAAATGTTTCGCCTTGACGAAGTTCTTTCTTCTCTCCATCTGCATCTATATATTGCCCAGATTCCATTACTGTTTCTCCTGTATGATGATGGTCTGTGAAGTGACTCAAAAATAACTCCTCCTTTGAATTAGTTAACCACCATATTCTCCCACAGACCCATTATTTTATTCTGTTATTTGTCCTCTCACTTATTTTCGCCACACCTAGTGATTTGAAGGAAAAAGCCGTAAAACGAAATGACACACAAGAACCGCCCCTCCGTATAACTCTACGGAGCGTTTGTTGATTCGAAACTTTTAAAGTTCTATCATGGCAGTAGAGCAGGAGGAGAAATTGATGGATAATCGTAAAATTGGAGAGTTAATTTTAAATTTGCGGAAGGAAAAGGGACTAACACAGAAACAATTAGCCGATCAAATGAATATTTCTGATCGAACGATTTCAAAATGGGAGCGTGGGTATGGCTGTCCAGACATCACGCTATTGCCAAGTTTATCAACTCTCCTCGGAGTAAATATCGAAAATATCTTAGATGGCGCATTATCGTCGAATGAATTTGTAGGGGGAAATATGAAAAAGTCTCATTATTTTGTCTGCCCGTCCTGTCTTAATATAGGATTGGGGACCGGAAATATGACCGTATCTTGCTGCGGAAGAAAGCTGGAACCATTAGAAGCGAAGAAAGCAACAGACGAAGAAAAGCTATTTGTTTCTGAAATCGATCATGAATGGTTTATTTCAAGCGACCATCCTATGACAAAAGAACATTTTATTTCATTTATTGCTTTTGCAACAGGTGACCAGGTACAGATTATGAAACAATACCCCGAGTGGAGTCTACAAACACGTATCCCGAAACGCAAACACGGCAAACTGTTATGGTATGATACTCAACTCGGTCTATTTTATCAGCTTGTCTAGTTTTACTACCCTATTTTTTAACTTTCCCTCACTCTTTGAAGGTGAGGGATTCTTTATCGGATGGCCCCTTCTTTTCAAAGAAGGGTATAGAAGGGAAAATTCTACTCTAAAAAGGGTTTGGAAAGTAAATCGCTAATTTTGGAAAGTAAAAGTAGAAAATCGGAAAGTATTTGCCAAAAAGTGAAAGTAAAATCATCAAAGTGGAAAGTAACAACACCAAATCGGAAAGTATATCCAAATAAATGGAAAACGACCCAAATAGGTCAATATGTTTTCTCTTATTTTCACTGATCATTCACAGAGTAAATAGTATACCACTTTCGTAAGACCGCAATTTCCATTATTTTGTTACGATTTTAGTGCTAAAACAGGTACGAAAACACAACTTTAATGAAATTGAATGCGCTATTTGGTGCAAAATGCATACATTTACAAAAATAAATCACTTAATTACTTAATTCACTATATTTTTGATAACATTCACCAGAAGCATTGTAACGCCCAAATAAAGGGAGATGTTGATTGTTTAACTTTAGTCCACATCCGGAGCATTCAACTAGATTTTCATTTGCATGTTCCAACACATTTTTCATCCCCAATCTAAGGTTACCCCCAGTTATTTAAAGATATATAGTATCCCTTTTTCTTTTGAAAAAGGAACCTTGGATTGCCCCTGAACCGGTGTTTGTCTGATACCTTGACTCCCCCTTTCTTGGTCAAGTTCTCCAATAGTTTGACAAATAAAAAAGCAAAGGTAAAAAAACTTTACCCTTGCGTAGAACATCTAACAATTACAGATCATTAAAACATTGCCATCTAAGTCCTTGAAATTAAAATAGGCAAAGTCACCTATGCGCTCTATTTCTTTAACGACTATTATCCCTTTATTTTTAATAAACTGGTAAGCTTCATCAATATCTTGGACGAAGAAATTAAATAGAACGTGGTTTGAAGGCTTCAATTTAAAGCCTGGGTCAAATGTGTGATCATCTAAAGTAAGGCCGGTTTCTGAAGTTACAGGGACATTGTAGACAGGAGAATTAACTTCTTCCTTATTAAACGGTAACCCAAGTAAATCACTGTACCATTCTGCAGATTTTTTTAAATCACTAACATGAATAAATACATTATTTACCTTACAAGCAATTGGAGAAACCGTTGAATTCATATTCTTTCCACCTTTTTACTTTTTGTATATTAGTAATTCAACAAATAGTAAACAATACCTCTTAAAAATTCTAAATTAAATAAGGCTGTTGATTTTCTTCAACAGCCCTAGTCACTAACAATATTATTCTACTTTAATGCGTTTAAGCCAATATTTGCAAGCAACTCATGCCCGGCAAGAGACGGGTGGATGTCTCCTGGTAAAAGGTAAAACGGACTCAATCCTATAACGTAGGCATTGGCAATGGCTAAATTCGGATAGTTTAACCCCTCTAATGCATGATTGATAGTCTGAATAAGAGGATTACCTAACAAATTAATTGGGTGTGATTCACCAAGGAATAGAAACGGATTATAAAAATTATATAGCACTATTTTAGCATGAGGGTTTAGCGCATTAATTTTTCCAACAATTAAACTAATATTTAGTTGAAGAATTTGGGCAGATGGACCAAGGCTATTAATTAATCTTATTATGGCCTCATTATCCAGATTTCCTCCGCTCGCCACATAAGCGTCTTTAATTGACTTTAACAAATCGTTACTGCCAATATTCAACGTAATATAATCTGCCTTACTTACCGCTTGAATGAACTTTTGATCATGATTTAGCGCATTCAACAAGTCTGATGTCTTCCATCCTGGGACAGCTAGGTTGCGGACGCGGAGGTCGGCTGCTTCTCCAATTAAATACGGAAAGGCATCTCTTGATGGTTCATCCATACTATCGGTAAGCCCATACCCAAATGGGATAGAATCACCCAATGCAACCAATGATTTTTTTGCATTTTCACTCTTGGCAAATCCTGAAGTTGTAAAAAATAAACTGACAACTAAAAGCAACGGCAACAGCTTCAAAATTCTTTTCAACTTTTTTCCTCCCTCATTCCTTATTATGTAGCCATTATTCATTATAATTAGGCCCAAAGAAGGAGTTTGTCGAAACTAATAGATAGAATAGTATTTAATTTCTATTATAAACTGACAAATTAACCATCAGATGCTCCATTATGAGCCATATCCAAAAAGTCTGAACACCAGCAATATCCGAGCGGTGACAGCTGCACCCGAACTTTTTATAAGATTTCTAATGCGTTTTATCACAAATGTCGAATTATTAGGTATATAATACTAAAGGGCTTTTGAGAGTGTACGCCCATCAATATCTACATAATGCGGAAAAGGAACTGTCAAATAAAAGATACGAAAACTAGTGATTTTTATTTTAAAAAGATATAAGAAAAAGTGGGAGGACATAAGATGAAAAAAATATGCGCATTACTGATGGCAGGCCTTCTATTAACTGGTTGTTCAGCAGCTTCGACTGGTTCATCATCTGATTCCGAAGCGAACTCGGACACTGTAACGGAAAGCGACATTAGTTCTGAGGAAAATGGTATTGCTCGGTATATTAATAGCTATATAGAGGGTTACATTGAAAATGTTCAGAGTAAGATGCCTTCTCCTGATGATTTAATGTTAATGGATTCTGGAAAAAAAGAATCTGTTGTTTTTGAAAGTTTGCTTTACTTGCATAAAGATATCGCACAAGGTTTAGAAGTGCCTAAATACTATGAACCAGAGAAATACACAAAAATTATCGAGTTATATCACCTTTCGATAGAAAAATATCTAGAGTATCTCCATGCCTACCAACAAGGAACCGGTTTATTAGACGAACCCTATGAACTAGGCTCACAATATGCAAAAGAGGCACAGGCGATCATTGATGATATCAGTAATAAGGAACCATCAACTAAATTGGTTGGTACCAAAAAGAAAGACGTTTCTTATAAAGTTGGCGATTTGTACTTATTGAAATATGATATATCAGGTACGAAAACATTAAAGGATTATCAAAAATTAAATAAAATGATAGATCCTGTACCTGTACGAACAGAGACGGGGCTAATCTTCGCAGGGGATGTCGAAACGAAAAATGGTGAAATGAAAGAAGTAGACGTTGATACGATCTTTCTTCCAAAGGACAGCTTGATTCATATAAAAGAAATGGATAAAGAATCAAATGACCTTGCCTTGGTAAAAATAATTGAGGGCGAGAATAAAGGTCAAGAATTATGGATCGATACGTCCATTTTAGATATATCTGAAAAACAGTAGAGTCAGGTTTCTTAATATTTCTTTTCTTAAATAAGGGATTGTAATCCAGCCCTGTCTGAGCGGATGAAGGCGTGAGAAACATTCATGAATAAAGCCAACCACCCTGTTTTAAGGATCGTTGGCTTTTATTCTTTGAGAGTATGTTCATCTTGGGGAGATTACCACAATAACTAAATGGATCCAGCCATAACCGATCACTGTTTGCGCCTCTTAGCCAATGTTAGAAATGACACACGAGAACCGTCCCCATGCATCACATTACTCGTCTGAACCAACAAATTTCCACTGACCATTTTCTAAAACAAAAACCCAGTTGGTGTTTATCGTTTTGGTCTGTCCGTTTTGAGTAATTTTCATACGAATGGGTTTTTTTAATACTTTAAAAGAACCGTCCTCTTTAACAGATTCTTTCCCATTATCTTTAATATCCTCTACTGTCAATCCTTCTGGTTTACTTTGCAGGAACTGTTCCAACGTGAGATTTTTAGTGACAGTACTACTCAGAGATTGATAGATAACAGTATAATCATTTTTTTCATAAGCCTCTTTTACGCTATCCACAAACTCAGCAGCTGAATCATCCGTTTTTGTTTTCTGAACATTTGCCGAAACGGATTTTTGGCTAGCCGTTTCGCCGTGATCGGATGACAGAAAATATACTGTGGCTCCTAATGCTATTAACACAACAGCAGAAATAGCAGCCACCCACCATTTTTTCATCGCTTATTTCTCCTCTCGATTCTAGTTGCTACTTTATCCTTTGTCATTGAACCATGATGTTAATTTTATATTCAAGATCCCATTCATCCAGAGGTAAAATGCTGATATAAGAAGGGCCTGATTTAGTCGCTTTTATGATAAAAACATCTTCACCAGGTTGTACTAATTCCATGACATCCCCGCCGAATAACGTCCTTTCAAAATATTCATTTCTATCAAGTTGGTCAGTTCGTGTAACTTTAATAGTATCTCCCACCTTTAACGTAAGGGTCCCGCCGTTTGGAGTACTTGCAGTCCCTTTTCCATTTGTGGTGATTTGATAGTTCACGGCATACTCCGTTGGTGAATTGGTTGGTTGGCTCTGGCTGTTGCTGGCCGCTGATGGTTCTATTTCAGGCGGGACAGGTGCGTAATCTGAGCTTTCTGCATAAATCATCACGTGGTCAAAATCCACATAGTTATCGACAATATACACCTTTTTACCCTTATAGGATGTCTCTTTGACCAGTTTGGCATCATGCCCATGTTTTTTCGCATACGTCTTGATTTCCGACCACGTTAGGTTTAACGGCTCATTTTTGTAATCGACGAATTTCCACGTATCCAATACCCATTTCCCGTTCTTTCTTACTGCTGTGTAATAGACCGTATCCATCGTTGCCATGATTTCATTCTTGAATTCAATAGAGGAAGCAACAATCTTAGAAGGAGTACGCTCATGGATTGTAAACCGAACATCAAAATCATCAATAGGGAAATAGGCATAATCGCCGCCGCCTTTGAAATAATTGGATGAAATTTTTTCCAATTCACTGTCAGTAAAGTTTTGAGTAGCATAGTTTAATAGCTGAGGCCTTATCATCGAAAAATTAGACATATTCTGCACATTTTCCCATTCATGTTTTTTTACATGGTCCTGATAGGTCTGTACGATGCCGTTTTTAAGGTTTTGAATGATGTTTCTTGTTTCCGCAGCCGTTGGAGTCTCATTTTCAGCTTCTGTTTTGAATACATTCATCATGGTTTCGTACAAGTTACCCCTTGTATTGGTTTCATCACCGACAGAAATTGTATCAATCTTTCCCCAATCTGACGCAAGGATTGCAGTATGATGGTAGCCGCTATCCGAAATATTGGAAACAAATTCCTTTGATTTATTACTTATGCTTAATAAAAACGTAGCAAGTGAAACATTGAAACGCAAATCTTCATGATTGGCCCACTCATTTCCTTTTTTAAACTTAAACTTCGTTCCACCTAAATCACCTGTATCGGTCGGTGTATCTGTACCTGGAAAAATGACCCCATCCCCAATAGGGACATCTGCTCCATCGGAAATATTCCACAATCCCCCTGGAAGAACATTAATGGGATATTGTAAATGAATATCTCCATAAAAATTGTAATAAGGGATGGATTCAGGCGGATTCGTTTTGTTCGTGGTTTGGAACCATTCGCTTTTTGGGGCAAGGTCCCTTATAGCTGGAGCATTTAAATCTATAGGAGAATGATCTGCTATCGATTTCACAGCAAACTCCGCTACCTTACCCCCAACTTTTCCGTATTGTTTTTCAAAAGTCATTTCGAAACTTTGTCCAAACGCCTTTGCACCTGTCCCAATTCCGCCCCCAATAGGAGCCAGCCAGGATCCCTGCTGAACCCCGTGTAAAAAGGTGACAAATTTAATATACTTGGCATCTTCTTTTCCATACCTGGCCAATTCCCCACGGATGATGGAGGCTCCCATGCTATATCCGAAAAGAACCACTTTTTTGCCGTATTGGTCGTAACACTTTTTGATTTCCTTATGCAGTTCCTCTGCGTTTGTGGAAATATGAGGCAGGCTATTTCCACCTAATGAAACGTCGCTATACTTTTCATTTTCATCGTGATATGCAAAGTAAGACTCATTTGAGTCGCTCAATCCAACCACATGGTAGTTTCCTGTTTGTTCTAGCTCCTTTAAAAAAGCATGGACTGATGGGGCTTCTGAACTTAATTTAGTAGAGTCCATTCTAATCCCGTGAACAAAAATAATCGGCGTGGGCCCATCGGATGAAGATACGGTAGATTTGGAAGGCTGAGGACAAATGTTTGCCTCGTGCGCCGCTACAGGAGAACCGTTGAAAAAAAACAAGGTAATCATTAATGTAGCTATTATAAGTAGTGTCAAGATTTTCTTCTTTTTCGAAAGCACAATCAATTTTTATATCCCCTCTTAAATGTATTTTACACGTCTATGAGACTATAGATTCTAAATCACCTACTAATGGACTGATTGACAATCTCATCGACAAAAAAGAGCTTGGCTTATAGCCATAACTCTTAGACCTTTCTACTTTAAACTTTAGCTTGCTGGGCGTTTAAAACGAAAATCAATTTGTTTTTAATTTTATTTGCATCTTCCCTAATGTGAGGTAATTCATTTTTTAATTCGGAGATTTCCTTAGCAATCGTTTGAGAATTAACTTTATTAGAACGGATATATTGTTTGACTCTTTCTTCGTTCCTACTTTTTTCTTCTAACGCCCTTGATAATACAGGAATACTAGTAAAGATACCAACGAGCACAAATACTCCAACAAAACCAGCAAAAAGAGGCATTACTGTAAATAAGAAAACCGAAACGATAGTTGATATTATTAACCCCCAAATATTCCCATTAGTGAAAAGTGTTTTCCAAAACTCACCATTAATTTGTTTATACTCATTTTTTAATCTTTCTTGGTTCGTTTCATTGCTATTCAATTGTTTTGATTTTGATTCTATTTTTGCTTCTACATCATTTATTATTTTAGCAAGTTGTTCACCAAGTAAAGTTTCAAACTTGTTAATTAATCTTGAAGCCGAGGTGATATATTCATCAGCTTTCCGATAACTTTCATATGTATCTTTTTCAAGTAACTTAGAAATCTTAGAGAGTAGTTGATGTATTTCTTCTCTCTTTTCATCCACTAAATTAGAAAAGTCGGAAAAGTATTTTCCTTTATCTGTAAGACTTAAAATTTCTTTAGAATCAGGAATAGATAAGAGCTTAATAGAATCAAATTTTTTCAGCACGTCGTCTTTTAAATATTCCTTTAAGGAAATAAGAAAATTATCTACTTCATCCTTATAAGAAAGAAAGTCTTTTTCAATGGCTGCTAGAGCGAAAAGCTTTGGATCTCTTTCAATAGAACGCTTTAATAGTTGAATGCCATCTGTTAAGTTACGTGTTTTCATCTCATAACGTGCATGATCAAATAAGTATCCCGGCTTTTCAGTTGAACGGATTGCTAATTTGATTGATCGTAGTGCTTCCTGATATTTCCCCATATTGTAATAGATCATGGAAATTAATTGATGGGAATACCCTAAAAAGTCATACTCCTCGCCATCAGGAGCATGAAGAACACTTTCATTCGCATAATCCAATGCTTTTTCAAAGTTATTCATTTTTATATATGCCAGTGAAATACCAATATAAGATCGGTAATGTAATGGATTAAGGGCTATTGCTTTTTGGAAATATTCAATAGAACGTTCTATAGCACCTCTTTCTACTAACCGCATAGCAAACCCGAAGTTTTCCATTGCTTCCGTTTTGTTCGGTGCTTTTAACGTTTCTTCTATATTTTGTAATATTTCATTTCTTTTCTTATTTTGAGATACTAATTCTAACCGTAATTGATGAATTTCATTAGATAGAGATTGTAAGTTATGAGATAAGTCTAAATTATGGAGTTCTTCTTCCATCCTGAACTTTCCTAAAGAATCATTAAATTCAGATACATAGTTTGAAATACTCCTTATATCACTTTCCAAAACATTATTAAGTGTGTTCATGGTGGCCTCCTGTAGAACAAGCGTTACTTTTTTACTAATTATAGATTAGATTAGTTGTTTTGTCATAGTGAAAATTTATTCTTATCGAGATATCACCAATACTTTTCCGATGAAAGTGACAAACAGGGATGATGCAGAGGGACGGTTCTAGTGTCTCAAATGGCTTAGGCTATAAACGAAGCTGCAAATGTAAATAGGAGGTTATCAGTATTTGAAAATGAGGCAAAAGAACCGTCCCCATGCCTCAGTTTGGAAAGTAAAAGTGAAATTGCCGATGAGGCACAAGAACCACCTCTATGTGTCTCTTGGAAATAAGTTAATAGTTACAATAGATATATTGTGTGAGAGAATGGAAGACTAATGTTATTTCACAAAAGGAGGTTTTCATAAATGAAAACTCAAAAAAGGAAGAAAAAGTGGGTTAAAATTACGCTCATCACTCTTCTTGTGTTGTTCCTATCATTCGGAATTTATAGTTATTCAGTATATAAATCGTTTAAAAACGCAGTTGATACCATGCACCAGCCAATCGAACGAAAACAATCAGATAAACGACAAGAGCCAGTTGAAGTAAAGAAGGATCCATTTACTGTCTTAATGCTGGGTGTGGATGAACGGCAAGGTGACAAAGGTCGTTCTGACTCCATGATCGTATTGGCTGTAAACCCACAAAAACAGTCGGTAAAAATGTTAAGCATACCGCGTGACACACGCACTGAAATAGTCGGCAAGGGAAAAGAGGACAAGATCAATCATGCTTATGCATTCGGCGGAGTACCGATGGCAATGGATACGGTTGAAAACTTTCTCGATATCCCGATTGATTATTATATCCAGATTAATATGGAAGGCTTTAAAGACATTGTTGATGCGGTTGGCGGGGTGACGGTTCAGAATGACCTGGACTTTACTGTCGGCCAATACCATTTCGCAAAAGGAAATATCACTCTGAATGGGGATGAAGCGTTAAGTTATTCGAGGATGAGACACGAGGACCCTAGAGGGGACTTTGGACGACAAGAAAGGCAGCGTCAAATCATTCAGGCAGTTATAAAAGAAGGTGCCAGCCTTTCTACCTTAACAAACTTCTCTGATATCTTTTCCGCACTTGGTAAAAATGTCAAAACAAACTTAACCTTTGACCAAATGGCAGCCATTCAAAAAAATGATAAAACGGCCGGAAACAGCATTGAACAAATCGAGATAAAAGAAACAGGCACAAAGATTAACAAAATTTATTATGGATTAGTCGCTCCAGAAGAGAAACAAAGGGTGCAAAGCGAATTAAAATCACAATTGGAGTTAAGCAATTCTAACTAAACTAATGTAATTAATGCTCGAATTAAGGTGATCCTCCCAATCCAGCACTCACCTAACAATAAAAACCAACAACCTTTGAAAGGTTGTTGGTTTTTTTTGAATCAATATACCAATCTCTACTAAAAAGAACAGTTGCCTTATTATGGTTAGCAAGTTGCAATATCACTCTATGCCGTATACTGATCCTCCTGATTATACGCCGAAGGCGCTGCCGGGACCCCTCTATTGAGTTCGATTTTATTTACGATCAAGAAGGTTAATAAGCTGGCTACGCTTCCGGCAATGACAGCCATGATACCGAATGGTTCTTTTGCTAGCTGCCATCCGAGCCCGATAACGGTACCTGCTATAATAGAGTACAAACCGGCTTTTGGTGTAACTTTATCCCATACCAATCCTAGTAGATATGCTGCAAAAGGACCGGTTGAACGAAGAGTAAAGGCAAAAACAAGCAACGGAATGATTTGTTGGCTGAATAAAGAAATGCCAACCGCCACTAAACCTGAGATAACAACAAGCATTTTACTTAATTTAAGCTCTTTATGAGATTCTACGGCTTTCTTCGTAACAATTGGATAAATATCTTTTACGAATACACTTGCTACAGCAAGTAAATTTCCAGAGGCACTAGACAATGTTGCAGAAATAACACCTGACAGGAGAAGCCCTGAAATAAGCGGCGGCAATAATTCAACAGAAACGGTGGCCAATGCATCATTGGCATTAATTGTTGGAAACACAGCTAACGCAATTAAACCAAGAACAGCTGGAATGAAGGCATATAATGTCATTAAGATGCCGCATAATAGTGAACCTGTTACGGCTACTTTTTGATTTTTTGCGGAATAATAGCGCTGTACCGCTTCCTGTCCGGTTGAAAAGGTCATAAAGTACATGATGGTTAACCCGATGATGGTTCCCCATCCAATCTTGGTAAAGCCTAACTGTTCCTTCGGCAGATTGGACATAACCGCGTCTACACCTCCCGCACTGTGAAAGGCGAAGGGAACGGCAATCGCAAACCCAAAAACAATAAGGAAAAATTGCACAAAATCCGTAAGTGTAACACTCCACATTCCACCTAGATAGGTGTAGAACACAACCCCTAATCCTGCAATCAGAATTGCCCATGTTACACTAAAACCTGTTAATATATGGACAATTGATGCCGTTGCTGTAATTTGAACTGCAGCCAAGGCAGTTGAAGCTACAAAAGACAAGAAACTAGAAATAGCATAACTGCTTGTACCATATCTCCGGCCAATAATTTCCGGAACAGTTGTCGCCATTGCCTTCCGCATATAAGGGGCCACGAAAGATACTAGTAATATACCAATCCCAGCTGATACTACATACCAGCCGGCAGACAGCCCCCAATCACCATAAGCTTTAGAGGCGACACCAACAGAACTTCCTCCGCCAATCTCAGTTGCGGCCAATGTCCCTGCAAGCATAATTGGACCTAATCGACGGCCAGCAAGGTGATAATCGTTACTATCCTTGACCTTTGTTTTTGCATATAATCCAATTCCAATCATGGCTGCCATATAAACGATAACAATTGTCCAAATAATTCCCATAAATCATCCTCCTTAAAAATAGCTTGCATGACAATCTATATTTCAACTCTGTTCTTAACGGGACAATAACTCTTTTTCATTAACTCCTTGAACCCCTGGATAATGACGGCGAATCACCTTTCCCACAGCTTTCCGATAAGCCTGCTCACCTTGAATGACAACATCACCGTTGACGATGACTGTATCAATTCCAAGATTGAACTGGCGCGGTTTTTCAAATGTGGCTTGGTCGATAATTTCGTCTGGGTTAAAGATGACAATATCAGCGGCCAATCCCTCCCGTAAGATTCCGCGGTCCTGCAAACCTATGATTCTCGCAGGCTGAGATGTCATACGGCGAATCATATCTTCTAACGGGAGAACCTTTTCTTCCCTTACATATTTTCCAAGAATCCGAGGAAACGAACCGTAGGCACGTGGATGTGGTTCACCGCCTAATAAGCCGTCACTTCCAATCGTCCCAGCCGGGTGTGCAAGGATCGCCTTAACGGATTCCTCATTCATGACAAAATCAATCATCCCAACGCCATTTTTCTCATGGAGAATCAAATCCAGAGCTACTTCGGCACAATTTTCCCGGCCATCTAATTCAGCAATTTGTTCAATCGTCTTACCTACACAATACTGTTTCTCAGCAGATTCTACGGATGTAACAATAATTCCATCCCAACCTGCCCACTTCGACATGCTATCCCAGCCCTTAAAGCCTGTTGCCATCTCCTCGATCATTTTCTTCCGAAGCCCTTCATCGGCGAGGCGTTCGAGCAGCTGATCGGTGCCGCCAGCATGGACCCAAGGCGGCAGAATGGCACTCAGCATCGTACTTCCGGCCGTGTACGGGTATTGGTCAAAGGTTACTTCTAACCCTTCTTCCCGAGCTTGGTCAATCTTTTTTAATACATCCGGTGTCTTATGCCAGTTATCCTTACCGCAATTCTTTAAGTGTGAAAAATGAAGGTGAGCTCCGCACCGCTTCATCATGTCAATCAATTCCTGCATGGATTCCAGAATTTCGTCACCTTCACTTCTCTGGTGGATGACAAGCGGCACCCCGTATTCCGCAATCACTTGGCATAATGCCTCTAATTCCTTCATTTCGGCAAAACAGCATGGCGGGTATATTAATCCGGTCGATAAGCCAACTGCTCCTTCATCTAAAGAACGGCGGAGAACGTCTTGCATTTGTTTAATCTCGTCATCTGTAGCTGGACGATTGTCCAGTCCCATAACCTCCATACGGATATTCCCGTGCGGGGCAAGCACCGCCAAATTATAGCTTGGATTGTTCCTCTCAATCTTATCCAAATATTCAGAAACCGTTGTCCAGTCCCATTCAATTGGCGGATTACCATCTAATCCAGCCAAATTTTTTCTCCATGGCGAAACATATTCCTTCGGCAGCGGGGCTGCGGCAATTCCGTCCTGCCCTAGCAGGTCTGTTGTAATTCCCTGGCGAACCTTTGCCTCAATCAAAGGCTCATCAAGAATAACAAGATCGGAATGAGTATGCATATCAATAAATCCAGGACTTACAACCTGATTCTTCGCATCAATTTCTTCCTTAGCCTGGCAATTTGTTAATTTTCCAATCTTGACGATTTTTCCGTTCTCAATTGCCAAGTCCCCGTAGTACCATGGAGAACCCGTTCCATCAATAATTTTCCCGTTGCGAATAATTAAATCATACATGTTTTACAGTCTCCTTTTCCTTGGTATGAATGGATGTTAACGCTCTCATAATGGCCGAGTAGCCTGCTGTAGCTTTTACCAATTGAACTATCTCGATATATTCATCATCAACGTGAGCCTGTGATTCTAAAGACGGACCAAAACCGATTGTTGGAATATTTACTTCACCTGCAAAGTGGCTTCCATTTGTACAGAAGGAATAATGAGACAGCTCAGGTATAAGTCCAATCGCAGCTAATTCTTTTAATGGAAGCTGGACAAAATCTTCGTCATCATCATATAACCATCCTGGAAAAAATCGCTCATCACTAATTAAAGCCCCTGTATAACAGCGTTCCTCGCCGAAAGCGTACTTTAAGCTTGCTTTAAACTGCGGATCCTCCAACTGAAGCTTGTCAATGAGGTTCTGGATTGGCGCCAAAACGGATTCCTTTGTTTCCCCCACCAGCAGCCGGCGGTCAAATGTCACTGTACATAAGGATGGAACGACAGATGCCCCAGGATAAGGAGAGGATTTGATATCCGTTAATTCAAGTATTCCCTTTCCTAATACCTCATGTTCATTCACTGGCAGGTTCCGAATCTCAGAAAGGAGCTTCATCATATGATAAACCGCATTAATTCCTTTTTCCGGATTAGAGGAATGGGCAGGTTTTCCAACGGTTTCGACGACGATTTCCGCACGGCCCCTTTGTCCCCGATTTAGTTTTAAATTCGTAGCCTCTCCAATGACGACATAATCTGGGTTTACAATTTCACTAACCCGTCTTGTCGCTACTCCCTCAAAGCACTCCTCATGGACGCTGCATGAAACAACGACCTTACCAGGAAAAGCTTTCTTTGTATCTTCAGCAAAATTGATTGCTGCAGCAATCATGGCACTGACAGCCCCCTTCATATCGGAGGTTCCTCTGCCATAAATTTTTCCATCTCTTATTTCGCCTGAAAAAGGGTCGACTGTCCACTGCTCAGTATGTACTGGTACAGTATCAATATGGCCATCCAATAATACGGTCGGTCCCTCCATATTGCCGTTTATTACGAGCATGACATTCCCGTACTCATCCACAATACATTCATCAAAGCAATGCTGTTCAGCATATGCCTTAATCTCTTTTGCCACCAAATCCTCTTTGCCGGAATAACTTTTTAATCTCACTAATGATTGACAAAGCTTAATCACACTTTCTTTCCGTTTTTCTGTTAACACCTTTACTCCCCCTATAAAAAAATTGTATTCCTTTTCCAGATTGGCTCTTAGGCAAGGCACTGCACCGCGTCATCCCAACATTGAATATAGCCGTTCCAAAAGCCTTGGCCCGAGCCACCTATTTTAAATCGGACAGCGCCCTTCCCAAACAACTTTTTTATAATGGTCCGGGTCAGTATCCCCTTCTGTGCTAATCAGCAAGATTCTAGAATTTGAGTCTAGTAATATCTCATCATTTACAGATTGGTCTGCTTCCAGTTTCCGTAAATAGTAGACAAGCCCGAGGGTCACCGCGCCTGATTCACCAGAAATAACCCGAGGGTCATCCTTCAGCGGATTTCCGTAGAGCCGCATCCCCAATGCGGAAATATTATCGTTACAGGAAAAGGCTGCCTTGGCGTATTGACCCAATACCCGAAACGCCCTTGTATTAGGTTCCCCGCAGGCCAAGCCGGCCATGATGGTGTCCATTTCGCCGCCGACAACCTCTCGCTTCCCTTCTTTATTGGCAAAGGACCTGTAGTAACAATCAGCTTTTTCCGGTTCCACTACGATAATCACCGGCGGATTATCTCGATAATGCTGAACCATATAAGCAGCGATCCCAGCGGCAAAAGATCCAACTCCGGCCTGCAAGAAAATATGTGTAGGTGGTTCTCCTCCGGCGCTGCCCATTTGATCGACCACTTCTTTAGCCATCGAGGCATATCCCTGCATGATCCAAAGCGGAATTTCATCATAACCTTCCCAAGCGGTATCTTGAACCATCACCCAGCCATTTTTAATTGCAAGGTTGGCACACATTCGAACGGCATCGTCATAATTTAACTCCGTAATATCCGCCTCTGCTCCTTCATTCCGAATCGCATTCAGACGAATCAATGACGAACCCTTTGGCATATAAATGATCGATTTATGACCCAGCTCTCTTGCCGCCCAGGCAACCCCGCGGCCATGGTTCCCATCCGTCGCAGAAATAAAGGTGACTTCCCCAAGCTTTTCTTTTACCCGAGGGGACTGCAGTTCTTTAAATGAAAGGTTCTCAATGTTTTCGCCAAGTTGATTGGCCAGGTACTTTGCCACCGCATAAATACCGCCCATTACTTTAAAGGCATTAAGGCCAAAACGGTACGATTCATCCTTCACTAGGATTTCGGAAATATTTAGGTAGCCTGCTAGATTTTTTAATGAATGCAAGGGTGTTTCTGTATAGGATTCATGGGATTTTTGAAACTGGTGGATCTTTTCAACCTCTTTATCTTGAAAAAAGGATAATTCATCTTCGTTATAGACAGGATCATAAAATGTATTGGAAACCCATTTTATCCCCTTTCTCATGGTACTCTGCACTAACAACCCCTCCTTTTCTATTTTGTTACTGCAATGACTTCGATTTCCACCTTTGCCCCTTTAGGGATGGCAGAAACCTCGAAACAGCTTCTTGCGGGCTTATGTTCTGAAAAATATGATCCATACACTTCATTTACACTTTGAAATGAATCAATAGAATCAAGGAAGATCGTCGCTTTCACAATATCCTCTAAACCCAGATTTAACTCTGACAGCAATCCTGAAATATTTTTCAAGATTTGCTCAGTCTGTTCGGATGCGGAATCCCCTACTATATTCCCAGTTTCACAATCTAGCGGCAGCATGCCAGATAGAAAAACAAAACCATTGGCAATGATTGCTTGAGAATAGGGGCCTACCGCTGCTGGTGCTTTATTTGTTTTAACTTGTTGCAGCATATATTTGCTCCTCCTTTAGAGTTTTTCTATCCTTATACATTGCAAGTCGCGTGCCAAAATGAAAACCCCTGCAGTAAGCGCTTTTATAAAAATGAAAATCTTAAAAAAGTACCAAAATGATACTCAAAGTAAAAAATTCGTATCAAAATTCCTAGTAATACAATAAAGTCTCATTTTGATATCAAATATCAATTTGATACTTTTTTATTTTTCGAAACAGCGTAGCTCGTCCAATTCCTAATAATTGGCTTGCATCCTCCACGTTTAGCTGATGATTGTGAACGTATTGAAGAGCTTTTTTAATTAAATCCTTTTCCATTTCAACTAAGGAGAAAGATGTAGAGGTAAGAGGAATCTTCTGTTTTTCCATTTCTAGCTTTCGTTGAATTAATTCACCTGCTGCCTCCATGGTAATCCACCCATTGGTAATAAAATTAAATAGGTATTCAATAAAATTTTTCAATTCCCGGACATTACCCTTCCATGGATAATTTAACATGACACTTATGACATTCTTTCCAAAGCCTAGTACATTCGCATGAAATTGTTCATTGAACAAGGAAATAAAGTAGTCACTCAGAGCAATGATGTCCTCCTTCCTGCTTCTAAGCGGCGGAATCACGATAGGAATGACATTGAGCCGGAAATACAAATCCTCCCTAAACAGCCCATTGTTCACCATTTCCTGCAAGTCTTTGTTCGTTGCCGCGATCACCCGCACATCAACTGGGATAGTATGGGTACTGCCAAGACGTTCTATTTCCTTCTGCTGGAGAACACGCAACAGCTTCACTTGTAACAGCGGAGGCATCTCCCCTATTTCATCTAAAAAAATCGTCCCTTGATGGGCTAATTCAAATTTACCCGGCTTCCCTTTTTGATTGGCACCAGTAAACGCTCCTCTCTCATAACCAAACAACTCACTCTCTAATAAGTGCTCGGGAATAGCACCACAATTGACAGTAATAAAGGCATGCTCCTTCCTCATACTCGCATGGTGAATGGCTCTGGCGAATTCCTCCTTCCCCGTACCGCTTTCCCCTTGAATCAAGACGGTGGAGTCAGATTGGGATACCTTAAAGGCGTATTTTTTTACCTCTGTGATTTGTGTGCTGATACCAATAATTTGGTCAAACGGTTTCTTTTGGTCCTCCGCTGCCATTTCTGCAAGATTTCGTATCTCTTTGACATCCTGAATACTAATCAAATACTCCGTCTGATACGATGCTGGCGAAGATAGTTTTTGTTTGGTCAAAAGCAAAGATTTCTCTCCCCTGCTGGTTACAAGCGTAATGGTTCGACTAAAAACCCCTGACTCCCAAGCAAAATCACGAATTAAGTTTTGTACATGGAGAGGAACTGCCTTGTTTTCTGCTCCCAATAGCATTTCAGCTTTTAGGTTCATTTCATTCAGCTTTCCTTTTTCGTCAATCACAATCATTCCTACATGGACAAGATTCATCAACTTTTCCATTTTTTCCGAGTTGCTTGTAAGCTGTTGAATCAAATGGTATAAATGCAATTTACTTGATAAAAGGTCTGCCATTTTTCCTAAAAAAGTCAATATTCCATCCGTGTTCTCAAACAAACGCTGGCGCTGCTCTTCGTTAAAAGCCAATAGTCCAATCACACCAATCGCCCGGTTATCATATGTAATTGGCGTGCAAATCTCCCCGGTCTCTGAGCAATTTTGGAAAAGTTGGCATCTCTGACAAACCTCTGCATACCCCGGATTTGTGATAATGACTGGCTGCCCGGTACGAATGGCAGATTTATAGACGAGATCCCCCTCCATTTTGTGAAGGACACTTACCCTTTGCTCCCCTGTACCTGCAACTCTAATAAAATGATGATTGGCAATTTCAACCTCTATCTTTAAAACAGCCGCTATCGCATCTGCAATACTTTGGACAACAGGCTGAATATTCATTAAATCCATTCTTTCACCCCTACTGTCAGCTAGTTTAGTATCATTGTGATACTATACTATATTTGTAATTTTAAGACTATTTAAATTCAAATTATTTGTCAAAGAAATGCCGCAATCACTTTTTTACAACCACACCTACTCACAAAATTTCAAAGCGCACATTTACTTTGCTAGAGCAACCCGCTTACACCATAAAAACCGACAATCTTAATCATTTCAATCTCAATTCACCTACACAAACATTTATTCCTCAAATTATAAATTTTTTAAAATTAACCCTCCCCCTGTCCTTTTCCCCAAAAAAACCATAAATAAAGAGCGAAAGGAGGTGAGAAACAATGGCACAAGCATTGTTAGAAGGCTCAAAACTTCGATTGGCATTCCAGGTGGATCTGGACGAGAAGGGAAATCCTGTTCTAAAAACCAAAACATTCAGCAACATCAAAAAGGAATCGACGGTTGACCAGTTATTCCAAGTAGCAACCGCCATCTCTGCTTTATGCAACGATTCGTTAAACAAGGTCGAGCGCAGCGACAGCACAGAACTCACTGCGTAAGATTGATGCAGAGGGACGGTTCTAGTGTTTCAAATAGCTAAGGCTATACAACAACGAAACTGCAAACTTAAAAAGGAGGTAATCTGTTAAAAATGAGGCAAAAGAACCGTCCCCATGCCTCAAAGAAAGGAGGTGAACAAGAATGGCAAAGACATTGGAGTTAATGTTTGGTACGGAGTTTGGCAAGACTGCCCGGATTGCGGTGGATAATCCGAAGGAACCGGTTGATGAGGCTGCTGTCAAACAATCGATGGAGCAGATCATTGCTGCGGATGTATTTACATCTGCCAGCGGCAGATATGTTGCCGCAAAGGGTGCAAGAGTGATCGACCGCAATGTGGTTGAGTATGAAATTGTTTAATAGTTAGGTAGTGAATTTGCGGGGCAATCTAGTTAAATCAATACGTTTAAGTGGGAGGCCGGATTCCAATGCGAAACCGGCCTCTTTTAAAATGGCTCTTTTCTAAAAAATTGTTGCTATAAGGATCCGCAAATAAACATGGCAAGATCGCAAATAAAAGGGTTGATTTCGCAAATAAAACTTGGAAAATCGCAAATAAAAGTACTGTATTCACAAATAAAACCTAAAATCACCCTAAAAAAGTGTAATATTACCCTTTGTTACGTCAATTCTATAGAAAGAAGCAACAATAATTACGAAAACAGCCTTTAAAATATAAATCGGAAAGGAGAATTTGCAGTGGAACAAATCATCTCATTTATCAATGAGGTTGGCTTCCCTATCGTTGTGACACTCTATCTGCTATATCGAATAGAATCCAAGCTTGATTTAGTCGTCCAGTCGATCCAGAGCCTGCCTGAGCGCATGAAGGGGTGAAAGTAATACCGCCCTTAGGAAATCCTAAAATGACTGAAGCCACCTACCTTTTCTATGGGGAAGTTGGCTTTTTATACACAAATATTTCTTAAAAACTTGCATATTTTAGATCTTTAAACTTATCCTTTATTATTCTGTTAAGGCACTCTTTATTTGAAGAATAAAAGATTAAAATATATTCCTAATATCTTCCCAACCATACACTAGTTCGGAAAGTTTCCTGCCAGCGATTTCAACTTCAATTTTATCAATTTTTTTACCGCCAAGTGCCTCGTAAAATAGACGAGAACTATTATCTTTCAGTACAAGAACTAGCATAGAATGGATTCCCAACGCTTTAATTTCATCTATTATTGGTTTAACAAGAGCTGATCCAATACCTTTGCCCTGGTATTCTTTTAAAATATATATTGCATATAGCTCTCCATCAAATCCACTGTATTTACCGCTTCTTTCTTTACCACCAGTCGAAAAACCCACAATTTCACCTTCATCATTTTCAGCTACATATACACCGCCGTTAGGAATGTTATCTACCCATAACTGTTCTCGACTTTCAAATATTAAATTATTTAGATATTCGTCTGGAACTTGTTGTTTTCCAACTGTCAACGTGTACTTTAGCTATTCCTTTCGCATCGGCTAAAACTGCTTTTCTAATTTTAATAAGCCCATCCACTTGTCACATCCCCTTTATATAATAAATTGTACCATTTATTGTATCTTCCTTTTTTCAACTAAAATGCCCAGTGGGTTAATGAAAAAAAGCATGGTTTTCAAGCGAAAGTCCTTATTTTCGATATCTGAGGATCATTATCATGTAATTAAACAATGTGGCAGATGTTCATATAATGACAGAAATGGAGTAAGAGGTGGGGAAATTGAAATTTAAGATCATACCATCAAAGCTAGCGGAAGCAAACGAATTGTTAAAGATCCAAAAAGAAGTGTTTCATTCAGATTTAATCAAATATAAGGATTATCATACAAGTCCTGCAACGGAATCATTGGATTACTTTTGTTTTAGAATGCAAAATTCTTTGCACTATTCTATTTTGGTTGGTGGGAGGCTTGCTGGCGGAATTTGTCTTGTAAAGCAAACAAAAGATCATCATTATTTGTATCGTATTTTCCTTGGCTCTGAATTTCAAAATAAAGGATTGGGATCGGAAATTTTACAGGAGTTGGAAAGGAAATTCCCTAAAGTAAAAAAATGGTCACTTGATACCCCTAAGGACAACCTTAGAAATCGCCATTTTTATGAAAAATTTGGCTATAAAAAAATAGGGGAGCAACAAATTAACGAATACTTAACTCTAATTAATTATGAAAAGATTCTTTAACCTTTTTTATGCTCCTTTTATTAAGGTTGATATTCTCAAAAATAAAGTCCCAACTGCCCCGTTAGAGGGTAAAAAGGGATTGCTGCGATCCCATCTTCAACATAAGCTACCCATTAGTGATACAATTACAACCTCTCTGGCAAGTGATATTTATACATTTCTAATGCATTTGTATTATCTTCTAAAACAGCCACAATTTTGGGATGTGGTTTTGCATAGATAACTGGATAATCCTTTTCATCAAGTTCTTCATTAATGGGAAAAGCTAATTTTTCTTCTTCAATTGAAAATTGGGCATCAATTCCCTCTTTATTTCCACGAGCGTCAACCCTAATCCATTTATTAAGTGATTTAAGGAAGATAGCATTCAAAGCGTGAATACAATACCCTTTTTCTGGAGTATCAAATAACATCAATCTTTGATAACAAAAACCTGTTGGTATTCCCTGCGAACGCAATAAAGAAGCTAATAGGTGTGATTTTGCATAGCAAATTCCCTCTTTAAAGTCTAATACTTCTGCAGCATTACAAGTAACTCGGTTCGATTGAATATCCCAAGAATGAGAAATTCCATCACGAACAAATTCAAAAGTTATTCTTGCTTTTTCAATTTCCGTTTGAGATGGATTAAAAAGTTCATCTGCTTTCTTTTTTATAATTGGATTAGAATAATTAACTTCTGTTAATTCGATTAAATAGTCATCTATTTTTTCCGACTCACAAAACAAATTCACAAACCCTTCTCCTCTCAATAAAGTGAATAAATATGTATATATAAACATTATTATACAATTTATTTTCCTATTATTGTAAAGAAAAAAATCAGCCAGCACATACTAATCTTTCTAATGATTGTATGTGCTGACTGAATGATAAGCCCGTTCACTGTTGTTATTAAGAATTGTGGTGAGTGAATTTACTTAAGAGCGTTAAGTGCAATCTTTGCCGCTTCTGCGATCAGCGCATTGTCAAAGGTGGCATTCTGTGTATCGCGGCTGGATAGAACTGCGATGACAATAGGAGCTCTATTTGGCGGCCAAACGATCGCGATGTCATTCCGCGTTCCATAGCTTCCTGCCCCGCTCTTATCAGCGACTTCCCATCCTGTTGGTGCACCAGCCCGAATCAAGGCATCTCCAGTGGCATTTCCTCGCATCCAATCTGTCAGGAGCGTACGTTTTTCAGCGGGGAGCACGTCGCCGACTGCGAAAGCCTGAAGGCTGGTTGCAAGTGCTTTTGGCGTGCTGGTGTCACGTCTGTCTCCAGGAACGGCTGAGTTCAAATCCGTCTCGTAGCGATCAGCTTGGGTTACGTGATCGCCAATCTGCCTCAATGCTGCTTCAAACCCCTCAGGGCCTCCCAGTTTCTCTAATAAAAGGTTCCCTGCAGTGTTGTCACTATATCGAACAGCAGCCTCAATAACTTCCCGAAGAGTCATCCCGATATCGACGTGAAGGCTTGTGACGGGTGAATACGTAACGATGTCCTCGCTATTGTATGTAACTAACTCGTCAAGCTGATCAATGGAGGAATGCTGCAGCAATGCACCTGCGGCTAGAGCTTTGTAAGTAGATGCGAAAGCGAACCGCTCTTGAGGCCGATAGGAGACCTTCCGATTTGTACCTGTATCGATCGCGTAGACTCCAAGACGAGCATCATATTTGTCCTCAAGTTTTGCAAACTCACGGTGTATTTGGGGTGCTGGTGTTTTTCTCACTACCTTTTCGGTCTTGTCAGAAGGATTATCGGTAGTCATCGACCAGCCGGCAAGCGGTACAATGGCAACTGCCAGCACAAGCAGGGTAACTATAAAACTTTTTATGTTGAAAATATCATCTGTTTTCCTCAAAATCATTACCTCTTTCTATTAATATTAGAAGTTCTGAAAATAGAATAAGCGGCTTATTGCACCTTTTCAGCTCCTTAAAAAACTGCCCCGAAATACTGGGTAGGAAAAGTATACCTCCTTTCTACAATTTGATTACATGCGTAAGATTAGGCTACGCATGGTAATACTACAAATGTAGTATTTATTACACACTTAATACTACGCTTGTAATAAAATGATGTCAATCATTTTGCAGTTGGCTGTCCTTTTTCCTTAAGGTCAAAATATGCCCGAAAAACCCGCTGGCTGATGATATTCGCTGCACTGTGCGGCTGAGCATAACCATCGCGATAGGCATTTGGCACAATTACGGCAATGGCAATCTCGGGATCATCAAATGGGGCATAACCAGCAAAAGATAGATTCCAAGTCTTCACCCCATTTTTATAGGATTCCGAGGTCCCGGTTTTACCCGCGGCATTGTACGGTTCGTCTTTAAAATATCCTCTCGCTGTTCCTTGAGAACCATGGGTGACCAGCCAAAAACCCTGTTGAACCCGCTTAAGCATCTCCTGACTCATATCCACCTGGTTCAGCACCACTGGTTCGATTTCATCGATTACATTGCCTGGTTCATCGCCATCCACATTGGGTTCGCGAATCTCCTTCACCAATTGGGGCTTCATCCGGTATCCTCCATTGGCAATTGTTGTTATATACTGGGCAATTTGCAGCGGTGTATAGGTATCTAATTGTCCGATGGCAATTTGAAAGTAGGTGCTTGGATTGGTTCCTTTAATTCCCGCCGTTTCATTATCAAAACCAATACCGGTCGGGATGCCCAAACCAAATTGATTAAAATAATAGCGGATCGTTTCAATTTTTTTCGGATCGATATTTAATGTGCCATTGGGGACATACTTGCCGCCCATCATTTCAATTGCAGTTTTCCACATATACACGTTGGAGGAACGCTCCAATGCCTCTAAATCGTTAATTCTGTTCATAACTTGGTAAGAGGAGAAGGTTCCCGATCCCTTAAATCGCATGACTTCATCCAGCTCCGTTTCCCCGAAATCCCTGACACCCGTTTGGTATCCGGTTAATACGGTCGCCCCTTTTACAACGGACCCCTGTTCAAACGCATAAGTGAAGGTTCCTGGGGTAAAATCGGTAAACTGCCCGGACTTCCTGTCATACACTTTTCCTGACATCGCCAGAATCCGGCCTGTTTTTGGTTCCATGGCCACGACAAAGGCAGTGTCAAGGGTATCCGTATGGGGCTTTTGGATGGCATTGACCAACTCTTCCTGCATAATTTTTTCCACCTGGGCCTGAAACTCCATATCAATGGTCAGTACAAGATCCTTGCCGCTCTTCCCTTCCGAAACCGTCTCTGTACTCACCACATTTCCATTTTTGTCGGTCACCGTTTTCACTTTTTCCTTTTGGCCCTGCAGGACGCTGTCATAGAGTTCTTCAATATAACTTTTCCCGACGCGGTCATTCAGTTTGTACCCTTTAGAAGTATAGTAATCTACCTTGTCCGCCGGAAGGCCTTCATCTGCACTCGTTACTTCTCCGAGCATATTCCAAAATGTTTCCCCGTAGGTTCGGCCTCTCTTCCAATCAGTCGTGACATCAACACCAGGCAGGTTATCCAGATTTTCATTAACCTTTGCAAATTCTTCCTCTGTTACATTTTCATTTTTGACTATCGTCGGAGTTAAAGCGGTGGCGGACGAAAGTTTCCGGTAGATAGCCGCCAGGTTTTTGTCCATTCCCTTGAGATCGCTTTCTGTAATGCGGTTCAATTTTAATTGATATAAATCCTTATCATTCAGCTTTTCCTGTTTGTATAATTTCTCCTCCTTCTTTGTGATTAAATCCGTGCCATTGTTATGTTCTAGCAGCCAGATATCTTTCAAATCCCGATCGGTCACTTTATTGATCTCTTTATCCGTCATGACCAGGAAGGTATTTAACTTTTTGGCCAGTTTAAGCAATTCTCCCGGCTGCGGATTTTTCGGCGGTGTATAGATAATCGCCTTTTCCGGAATATTGTAGACTACTAACCTATCGTTCGTGTCGTATATTTTTCCGCGTGGAACAGAATAGCTGACAGGCGTCACATCCGTCTTCTCAGCTTGAGCCGCAAAGGCTTCTCCTTTAAAAATTTGAATAAACCCCAGGCGCAGAATTAAGATGGAAAAAAGGACAAAGACCACTAAAAAAAGACTAGTCAATCTCCATCGAGTTTTACTTTTTACGATATTTTCTTTTTGCTTCAAAACTTATCAGCCCTTTCCTATTGGGAAATTTGTGTAAAAGGTGAACTCTTAATACTACATTTGTAGTATTTGGAGCAAAAAACACCCAAAAAGAAAGATACATCCTTTCTGGGGTTATTTTTTAATAAATCTGTTTATCATGCAGGATCTGCTTGGCAATCTCCGCTGCCTTACTTCCCTGGGCCAGGCCATCCTTATTTTGAATATTAATGGCAAAATAAAAACGATCCTCACCTTTATCGACAAAGCCGATAAACCAGCCATTTACATTCTTTCCATTAACCCTACCGGTTCCCGTTTTACCGTATAACCGCCCATTTCTTTGCTCATCTATAAAAAGTGCCTTTTGTACCGCTTTGATATTTTCCGCTTTAAAACCCCATTGATTTTCATCTAATTGGGATAACAATTGGACTTGTTCAATGGGTGATATTTTTAGAGAAGATTCCATCCAGTAACTGTCCAAATTCCCTGAAAGATCCTCATTCCCGTATTTTATCTTGTGAAAATAATCTTGCAGCGGCTTTCTGCCTACCTCCCGATCGGTATTCTGGAAATACCAATTCACCGAACGGCTTAAGGCAGTCGCCAAGTTTTGATTTTGATTCCATTCTGCAAAGGGATAAATTTTCCCATCCCAAACCTGGTTATTGTTATTCGGGGAAATCACATTGGATTCCAATGCAAATAAGGCCGAATATATTTTATAGGTACTATCAGGAGAAACCCTCTGTTCACTCATCTCGCGATTATAGATTTGATATTGATTTTTAGAAGAGTCATATAAAACAAAGCTTCCCTTGTAGCCCTTAAAATAGGCGCTTAGATCTTCATAGACCGCATTCTTCCCGCTAAACTGATACACATCATTTGGGCTGGCAATAACGTTGGTGAAGGGAGCAAGGAATAGCACCACCATTGCTAAAACAGCAAATATGACCTTGCTTTTCCATTTCAATAACAGAGAATCTTTAGAGTAGCTAGCAATGCACTGGATTCTTTGTTTGATTTGTTTTTTTGTCCCGCCTATACCCGGAGCAATCTGTTCAAAGGGACGACCCTGCTTTTTATCTGCAAAACGAATGATCGTATACCCGTATTCGATATATCCGCTTTCATCCAAAAGATTTAACACGGATGCATCACAGGCCAATTCCCGATCATTTCGGATCCTTTTTGAAGCATACCAGACGACCGGGTTAAACCAATACATAATCTGAACCAGCCACATGACGTAATTAACGAACAAATCTTTGCTTTTATGGTGGTGCAGCTCGTGCAAAAGCACATATTTTAATTCATTTAACGAGAATTCTTCTCGCGTTTTGCTTGGTAAAAAAATATAGGGTTGAAAAATCCCGAACGTGATTGGCGAGGAAATCAGAGAGGTCTCCCGCAGTCTTACGTTTCTTTTTACCCCAACCATCTTTTTGCAAGCTTCTAATAATTGATTTAGCTTTTGGTCATCAATAGCCGCAGCCGACTTTTTGATTTGATAGATTTGATAAGTTGAATAAACAGCAGCCCCTGCAAAAAGAACCACTCCAATGACCCAAACTATAAAAAGTGTATGGTACACGAAATCGGGAGCTGATTTGTTTACCGAGACCGTGAAATCATGTAATAAATCGCTGTTTGGCGCCTGAGAGGCAGCCACTCCATTCATCCCTTCACTCTTCAATGGCGCTTCTCTATTAATAGGAAGTAAGCTTTTTAAATAGCGAACTCCTTCTCCAAAGCGAAAATAATTCCAAGGTAAAAAGGCAGCAAGGAAAGGAATGCAAAGAAAATACCAAACATGGTAATGTGCTTTCACTGTCATATGCTGGTTTAATAGCTTTTTGATTAACAGAATAGTAAAAATAAGGAGGGATACCACGATGGTACTGACGAAAATTCGCAGCAGCAGTGTATCCATTATTTCTCCCCTTCTTTCTTTTCCCTCATGGACAATATTTTCTTTAATTCCGATATTTCTTCGTTCGATAACTGATCATTTTCAATAAAATTTAAGACCATTGAATGTAAAGTACCGCCGAAAAACTGCTGCAGAAAGGATTTACTTTTTTGCTCAACATATTGGTCCTTTTCAACTAGTGAAGAATATATAAACACTCGGCCATCTTTCCTTGCATGCAAAGCCTTTTTCTTAACTAGGCGCGCCAGCATGGTGTGTATGGTATTGGGCTTCCAATCACTCTTATTCGATAATTTCTCCACTACCTCAGGAGTCGAAATCGGCTCATAGTTCCATATAACCTTCATCACTTCATATTCTGCTTCTGATATTTGTGGAATCTCCTTCATGATACCTCTCCTACTTTTACAACTGTAGTATTTATTATAGCAGGAAGGTCCAAGTATATAAAGTATTTTGGGGACCTAGCCTGTGGTAAATAATCCCCTGTGTGTTGAGGATTTATTTTTGATCCTATTTTTACGATATGATTTGGACTTTAATAATTCTATCGTATTTTTACCATTAGCAATGACTTTGCCATCATCCACTAACATGTCAATGGGGAACATCGTGTTTTCTTTGGAATAACACCACTACATTTGTTTTACATACAATAAAGCAAAATTGTAATTCTGGGGTTGTTAATAATGGATAATCCAAAGTTTTGGAGTCATAGTGGAAAAGACTTGAATGATGATTATAGAAAAAAAATACTGCAACTGGAAAAAGAGGTTTCGTTTGGTCTTTGGGTTCAAGTGCTTGGACAGATTATCGAACTTAAAGGTTTATCAGAGCTTTATTATTTAGAGAAAGATTCCAATAAAATAGGTGAACAACAAATACTAACCGGTGTTTGGACTAGGACCATTGGACAAATACTTGAGGCCATATCCGTTTCAAAACAAATAGGTGAAACAGATTTAGAAAAACTTATCCAAGACCAAAAGGTCGCAATCACAGGAGACTTGCTAGTGTCAATCGGTTCAGCGATTGAAGTAATCGGAGGAATTAATGTACTTGAAGAGGAAACAGTCTCCCCTCCAGGAATTGTTCCATAGCATAATCGCCTATGGCATGTCCACAAGTGCCAATCAATTATGTTGACCAATTTTAAGAGTGGTATCCTTTCTATTAAAATAATTTGAGTAAGATTTAATCAATGATCTACCACAAATCTGGCCATGAATTGAAAAAAAAAGAGCGCATCCATGCTCTGGATAGCGCCCTTTATGTAATAACAAAAAGTCCTTTATTACCAATTTCAATTGAAGATTATTAACTCAATAACTAGTTAAAAACACTTTCCCTTTGGTCATTTTAGAAGATTCAACAGCTACAATAGCCCTTTTTATATTTAATAAATCATACTGAGAATCTACCGTCATCAAACGTAATTTTGTATCACTTATTAGATTTATTATGTGGTTAAAGGTTTCTTGCCATTTATCTGCTGAAACATTTTTATTCCAATTCCGTAAATGAAACATATTCGCGTTCACTTTAGCTTTTTTGATAATTTCTGCCCAATTAACTTGGATCCCTGATAAAAGACCGATGGTTAAAAAATTTCCGTTAGGCTGTACACAATTAGCCAATTCGTTTCCATCCGAACCCCCAACAGAGTCAATCGCTGCCTCAGCACCCATTCCATTAGTTAATTCCATAACCACTTCATTTAAGCAATTTTTAGATGTATCAATTACATACGAAGCACCCAGTTCAAGTAATTCCTCTGTATACTTATTATTTCTAGTAACTGCAATTAGTCGAAAACCTAAAACTTTCGATAATTGAGCAAAAATATGCCCAATAGCAGAACCGCATGCGTTAACCAATAAAACATCATTTGGTTTTAATTTTAAAACTTCCGTACAGACTACCCATGCTGTAATTGGATTGATATACATCTGTGCTGCCGTAAAATCATCAATCAAATCAGGGATAGGAACTGCAAATTCTGATGATGTCTTAACGTATTCTTGCCATGTCCCCTCCCCACGCAAAGGTAAAACACGTTGCCCAATAAAATGATGGGAAACTAACGGACCGACATCTTCTACTATTCCAACTCCTTCATATCCCGGAATAGTTGGTAAAGAAATCCGATGTGAATATGCCCCTCTAATCGGTATTAAGTCAGATGGATTGATAGGGCGCGCCAACATTCGGACAAGGACTTCATGATCTTTTGGTGGTTGAATGCTTTTAGACTCAACTCTTAACACATCTATAGGACTACCGAACTCATAAAATTTAATACATTTTACATCCAAAATGAAAGGTCCCCTTTATTAAAAATTAGTTTTATATAAACTAAATTCTCTTACACACAGGTTTTAAAAATATTTAGCATCTCTTTCAAGTAGTTGTTAATTTAGCATAGATGATAAAAAACAGGGTCATTTCTCCCATGATTACAATGTTTGAAACTTCCACTATCAAATTACTAATAAAAAGGGTTGCTAAAATCCCTAAAAATAACGCTAAATGATAATATTTCAAACGGTCTTGTTTAAACCTGTATTGATGAAAAACAATAGTAGTTGTAATAAAGTAGAGTAGTACGGAACCGAATATAAAATATAAGTTAAATGAATAACGAACCTCATTTAGAAACAGAAGCTTGATGGAAGCAGCAATCATGCTCAAAGACATTAATATGAAAAGATGACCATAAATAATGGTTTGTCCGGGTGTTTGGATCGATTTGTCAACTTTCTTTTCCACATTTTCGAAATACTGCCACCACATCGAAATAATTAGGATAAATGATATTATCGAAAATAAGATTGAATCCCAATCCCCTTTTTGTGGCTGTAGCACATAGAGGGTGCTGATGACGGATTCTCCGAAAAGGATTAATGTCAATGAAGCAAAACGTTCTAATAAATGAACAGTATTGGACGAAGCTTTCACCAAATACTTACGTCCGAAAAATGGCACAATAATATCAACAAAAATTCCTGCATACAATACGCTATATCGAATCCATGAATCAAATAAGATAGAAAAACATGATATGATGATTCCAATCCAAAAACGCGTTCCTAAATATTGCGCTACCTTTTTCCTATCCCCTTCTTCTAAACTTCGAACAACCAGATACTGGATCGCTGTAAGTGCTCTTATTCCAATATAGCCAATAAGAAACGGAAGATAATATTGATCAAAGTCAACCGATAAGCTGGATGTCATAATAAGGACAAACAACATCTGAAGAATCGTAAAGATCCGTTGATGTAAAAAGTCTTGTCCAAACCGATTAATAAACAACGTTTGTCCTACCCAAGACCACCAGATAGGGATAAATATTAAAACAAACTTCAAAAAATATTCTGGATAAATTTCTCCTTTTTCAACATGAAGTAATACATGAGTCGCAGTCGAAACAGCTGCCGCAAATAACAAATCATAAAAGAGTTCTATCCATGTAACTTTCTTATCTTCCATTATCATCATTCCTTCGAACCCTAATAGCTTATAGTTTAATAAAGTGATTTTTTTATAAAGAAATTCTTCCGTTTAAAAAAGTACTTATTTCGCAAATACATGAAAAAATTGACTCCAATCAAAAAGGACTTACTGATGAAAAAACTATACGATATCTTCAGAGTTATTTACAACAATTTATTTATTGGATCGATCACACTCCTAATTTAGATTAAAAAGGATAAAAAACAACATCAAAAATAACTTTGAGAATGTTTTTCTTAAAAATACTCTTCCGATTAATAGCATGGAACAATAAGCGGATGATACTAAATATTACGGTGTTTAAGATTCTAACTTGTTTCTTGCTTCAGAAGATTCATAGCTTGTAAGGAGACACTAGGAGATCAGCTGATGTTTGTTAATCCAAAAGAGAGACAAGCAGGAATATAATGATTGCATAATGCACTTCTACAGTTCCAAAAATAAACCATTTTGCGACAATAGCCATTTACATGATTCATGAGACTTAACAAGGAGCAGAGTTTTTAGAAGACATTTTTATTAGGGAGGAAATGTAAAATGTTTGACATTAAAAAAGAGAACAATACTTTTTATGTAGGAGAACCGAATAACAAGGATGCAGAAATAAGTTATGTCCCAACTGGAAAAGATAAAATTATCGTGGATCATACCTTTGTGTCAGACAGTCTTCGAGGTCAAGGAGTAGGAGAAGCATTAGTAAAGAAAATAGTCGAGTTTGCACGAGAAGAAGGGAAAATGGTTATCCCCTTATGTCCTTTCGCAAAGAATCAAATTGAACGAAATGAAGAATATCACGATATTTTAATAAAATAGTAAGATTCCTCCACAAATCTGGCCTTGAAATGAAAAAAAGAGCGCATGCTTGTTCTAGGATAGCGCCCTTTAACGGAATAACAAAAGTCACCTATTACCAATTTAAATTGAAGATTTTTAACTCAATAGCTAGTTAAAAACACTTCCCCTTTGGTAATTTTGGAAGATTCAACAACTTCAATAGCCCTTTTTACATTTAGGCAGCCTCAACATGAGACTACCTTAATGTTTTATCTACTATTTAAATGGTCTTTTTACCGATTAAAATCTCCAAGTCAACAGTTATTTGAGCAGAATCCTTATTTAAAATAGATTTTACTCGTTCCTTTGTTGCTGTCCAAGTTAAAGGAGTCATCTGAACCAACCACTCAATTAAAGGTTTGTTAAGGCTCCTCGTATAACTTAACCTTACAGAATCTACAAACTGAAAACTTTCATTAAATCTTTCCACAATCTCTACATTAGAATAATTTTGTTCTCCAGGTTTAGGAAAAAGGTGTTCCCTTAACTCTTTTAAATAACCACTTTGAGGCACAATTTTAATGACTAAACCATCTGATTTTAACAATCTATTAAATTCAGTATAATTTGAAGGAGATAAGATATTAAGAATAACATCGAACTGTTTATTCTTAAATGGTGTATTTGCAAGGTCAGCCACAGCCCAAATTTTATTAGAATAGTTCTTAGAGGCCACCACGATCCCTTCTTTAGAAATATCTATTCCTATTCCTACTACACTTTTGAAAAAGTCAGATCTAACCATATCGCAAATAGCAGAAAGATGTGAACCCTCGCCACACCCCGTATCAAGTATAGATATTGTTTCATTTGTCTTAACAACATGTTCATTTATAATTTTTGCAATTTTATTGCTTAATGGTTTATAAAAGGCACCTTCGGTAATAAGTTTCCTTCGTGCTTCAAAAAGTTCCTTGCCGTATTTCGTTTTCACCGAGCGAGAAGTAAAGTTGATATAACCTTGCTTGGCAAAATCAAACGTATGATGGTTTGCACAGATTAAACTTTTTGACTCCAAAACCTTCATAGACGAATGGCAAATAGGGCAAGCAAAAATAGCTTCATAATGGCTTGCATAATTAGCACTCTTTATTCTTTTATTTTCTTGTAACAAGGAAGTCACCTCATTCATTCGTTTTTTAGATAAATGAAAAAGGCATAGACAAATAAACCCTCGTCATATTTTTCAAAAAAATATGAGTTGGATTTTTTAAGCAGTCTATACCTTTTTTTATCTATAACGAATGAATTGAATAATCATGGTAATAACTCCTTGTTTATCTAGTTAGGGGTTAAACCCCTAACTAATCATAACAAGGCTTTATAAAATTTGTAAATAAATATCCAGCTCTTTTAGAGACTTTTTATTCTCTAACCTGCTTTGTTAGCGGAAGAAGAAAAGCTGACATTTGAAGCACTTTTAAAAATCACTAAGTTGTTACAGTTACGTCCTTACATCTGAAAATAGACTATTTCTCTGACGCTAAAACGGCTTATGCACATGTGTTTATAAAAAAGAATGAATTAAAAATAGAATTGCAAAAGCAACACCAGACCGTAAATGCCACTTCCGGTCCATCCTTTGATATCGAAATAGTCCTGATATAGGAACGGGAAGCAGGACGATCAAGGAAAGCAATCCACTTATATTATTAAAATCAAATTTGAAGCCGTGCATAAAGACAGCTACTGTATGCAAGATAATAAAAGCGATGGCGAGAATTGCAACTGGAGTATGCCATCTTCGGGCAAAGCGCAGTACAGTGGACAACCTTTTTTTTACATTGGCTTGACCTTTTAAATAATCAAGCTTAATAACACGAAGAAGCACATAATAAGCAAGTACAAAAAATAAGGCAATTCTTGCATTGGAGCCAAAATCTTTAAATGTATGTTCGAACTGCTTGCTGTGCAGAGTGGTTAAGGAAAGCTGTGATAGTCCCTTAAGTTCCCAAAGCATGATCGAAGCAGCGATAATAATCGCCACGATTACCCATATGCGTTCCTTTTTAGGAATCCATCCTTGTTTTTGGACCTTGATTGCCCGCGTATTCATTGGTTTGTCCTCCTATTAATTAGAGTAGTGTATGCATTTCTTCTGCATTTTTAAATCCAAAAGCAACTTTTAGATTCTTAATTTTGGTCATTGTCACCGAATCCTATTTTTTCGGAAAACAAACCACCTAAAGTTAAAATAACCTTCAATTTTATTTAAATACAATGTAGCACGATAAATGAATATATTTTCTAAATTAATGAATTTTTAATTATAAATTAATAGAAAAGTAGATTAATTATTTGCATACTAAACTAAAGTTTTTATTATATTTGACGAAAAAAATATTCCCCATTTTATATGCGAATTTTTTACAAGCGACAGTAAATACTATAAAAAATTTTTTCCTTTAATAGGAGTTATGAAACAATAAAAAGTTAGTTGGAGGTGAAAAAATGGATCAACACCTGCATCACGTAGAAGAACATTTTTCTGGGTCTGACTTCATTCGGGATGTTGTAATTGGTATGTCAGACGGATTAACCGTACCATTTGCATTAGCTGCTGGTTTGTCTGGTGCTGTTGATACAACAACATTGATTCTCACGGCAGGGAGTGCTGAAATTGCAGCAGGGTCAATTGCAATGGGACTTGGTGGATACTTGGCAGGAAAAACAGATGCGGAACATTACGAATCTGAACTTGCTCGCGAAAAGCGCGAAGTAATAGAGCTTCCGGAAAGCGAAGAAGAAGAGGTATCTGAAATTTTCAGGGAATATGGACTTGAAGAAGAGCAAATCAAATCTATTACCGAAACCATGAAAAAGAACCCTGAAAAATGGGTGGATTTTATGATGAGATTCGAATTAGGGCTGGAGAAACCAGAGCCTACAAGAGCCAGGAACAGTGCGATTACCATTGCAGTTTCTTATATTGTCGGAGGATTAATCCCTTTGTTCCCTTATTTTATCTTAAAACATCCTGCAACAGCATTAATGGTTTCTGTAGTGGTCACACTTATCGCCTTGATGATTTTTGGATACGTAAAAGGAAGGTTCACGGGAACTTCACCTTTTAAGAGTGCTGTTCAAACCACGATTACTGGGGGACTTGCAGCAGCAGTTGCGTTTGGTCTGGCGAGAATTCTCACTTGAAGGTAGAATTCCGTAAGTGATAAGCAATAAATACATGCATCCCCTGCCTAATGGTGGGGTCAATTTGTGAAAAAATACCCTTAAATAAACCTGCTTCGTTTACTTTAAGTACGAAACTTCACAAACTTTCAACAAAAAAGGCAATGTCAAGTAAACATCGCCCAAAATACTTCTAGATTAAATTAATCTTCTGTTCCTAAAACATCTGTATTTGGGGGCTCATAACCCATCTGACGGAGCATGGCTGCTATTTGTCCCTTGTGATGAAACTCGTGAGTAATGGTGTGCATAAGCAATTTTCGAGGAGTAATAGATAATAGTTCAGGTGTTTCTCTCCAAGGAATCTCTCTCTCAATTAGCACGTCTAATTCATGCCCTTGTAGTTTTAATAATTCATTTACGATTGAATCTACTTGTTCAAATCGTGCTTTTATTTCCTCTAAACTGAGATTATGTAATTGTTCTCTTGGAGTAAGAGGTTTTTTTGTCTTCAATAAAACAAATGAGCCAAGCCATGCAACATAGCAATCTGCTATATGAACCAATGTGTCTCTTACACTTTGCCAACCGAAACCATTTGTATGAGTAAAATGATCAGGATCTATATTCCCACAAAAATCTAACAGAGTTCCTCTAGTTTGCCGAACCCATCCATATTCGTGTTGAAGCATCAAAACACCCACCTTTAACAGATATAACTACTTATTCTATTCATGTATAGAAAAATCCTTTCCCTTCTATCACCAAACAGCTTTTCGTAAAACCACATACAAGTTCAACTTTTGGATATCCTAACAAAATAGGAGCAGCTAGCCTAGATTGGAAAAGGATGATCATGATGTCAATAAAGGTTCAAAGAATTTTAAATATTGCTACGGTCTTAATTGCATTGTCAACATTACCTCTTATGGGGTTACAAAATATAAAACGATTTTTACCTGTTTCAATCCTTATCGGTATTATAGAAGTGATTAATGCACTAATTGGGAAAAAACGTAGATGGTGGGTCTTTTATAATAAACCAAATTCATACTTATTTAATGAATTCCCATTTAATATTGGTTTGTTTTTGGTAACTTCGCTTTGGTTAATGAAGTGGTCATATGGAAAATTCATAAAGTTTATCTTACTTAATGCAATCGGTAATGCCTTTTTTGCTTATCCATTCGCCAAATTTGCGAGAAAAATTAAGTATTTCACATTGGTTCGTCTTAATCATTTACAATTTTTCTTCTATTTCTTTTCTAAGGTATTTCTGTTTTATGGATTCCAATACCTGTTTGAAAAGTACAAAAAGCCAAATTAAACTAAGGAAAAGCATTCTTGAATGATCCTGCCCTTTACATTAAGTACATTTGTCCATAAACAAGATTAATTTCACTAAAGTATAAATACGCACTATGCTGGTTAAACACGTTCAAGCTTTTTAAATGGTCTAGGAGGTAATACAGCGCGGATGGTATCACCTGGTTTCACTTCTCCACTCTGCAATATAACTCCCATTATTCCTGCTTTTCTTATTAGATTTCCGTCTGAATCCTTATCCAAAACAGCCTTTAAAAGACCCTGTTTAAAATGATCAATTTGAGCACAAGGATTGCGTAAGCCTGTTACTTTAATAATTGCAGACTCACCTATAAATAATATCGTGTCAGCAGGTAATTCAAGAAGATTTATTCCGACAGTTGTTATATTTTCACCCATTTTTCCAGGATTAATATGAAAACGGTCTGCTAACTCTTCGAATAACTCATTTTGAATTAAATGCACTTGTCTTAGGTTCGGTTGGTTTGGATTTTGTGCCACTCTCGATCGATGTTTAACCGTTGAACCAAAGTGTGCATCGCCTTTGACCCCAAAACCCTTCACTAATTTTATTATCTCTTGATTTTCTTTACTAAACGTATGCTTCTTACTCATACTAACCGCTATGACTGTTCCTAAAATTGAACTCTCTTTTTTTTCATCTAACATTCAATCCTCACAGCCTTCCTTTTTCAAACTCCCTGTTTGTTCATATTCGATAAAGGGTTAATTTTTCCTTCTTCTACTAACTTGCATCGTTAGAATAAGAAAAGACCCAACTAGTATGCAGCTCGTAACAAAAAAGGTTACTCCTTATAGGAGTAACCTGGCCGTAAGTACACAAGAAAAGACCGCAATTTAGCGGAACAAGACAAGGGGTTGCAGCATCGACCCTTTGTTTAACTCTAAGCACCTGTTTGTTTAGGTATATTTTTTCACAATCGTGTCGAGCGCATCGGACCAGCCGTCGTACACGTACTGATCACCGGGGTGACCGGCCAATCCGCGCAGGTGGAAAATCATCTCGGTACGGTCGCCGTGTGCGGTGAGGGTTAGAGTCACGACAGGGGAGTTCTCGATAGGAGCATCGGGGTAACCCCAGGTGAAGACGAGCCGTTCGAAAGGTACGACCTCTAGAAACACACCTCCGGTGGGATACTCCTCGCCGGTCTCGCTGTTGACCATCGTGTAGCGGTAGCGTCCGCCTTCGCGAACGTCGAAGGAGATAGTCTCCAGGGGTGTCGAAGGCAACCAGTTGGCGAGTTCCTTCTCCTCAGTCCAGGCGCGCCACACGAGCTCGCGGCGGGCATTCAGGGTGCGGGTAATGGTAAACACCTGTTCAGATGTGGGCATGTTCAATATTCCTCCTTTGTAATCATGTTAAATATCAATAACCATGTTTTACCATAGGTACGAAAATCTTGTTCAACTGAACTGGTTTAAAACCTTACTAACGCTGAAAACAGCGTTACAATAAATCTACTTCAGCGACTCCACTAGCTCGCTCAAACGGTCCCAAGTTTCGGTGATGCCCTGTATCATACCCATGTCCATGACGGTCTTGAGCGCCTCTTCGGAAACATATTCAGCACGGTTTATCAGCTTTGTCTTTCCACCCAAATCGATGAATTCCAATGTGATCTCGGTCGACGGCATGGATTCATTCACATTGCCTTCGGCATCCGAAAAGTAATCGGTGTAGACGATTTTCTCCGGCTCGATAATCTCCTTATAAACCCCTTTACCCCAAGATTCCATACCAAAAAATTGACCCTGATTCTGATCGACACACTTCATACAATAATGCCAAATGCCTCCCGGATGGAAATCTACGGTACAGACTGGAATCTCCCAGCCCCTCGGCCCCCACCAGCGTTTCAGATGCTCCGGCTCTTTAAACATCCTGAATACAAGATCTCGTGGCGCATCGAAAATGCGCTCCAGTACCAATACCCGATCATTCTCTACTCTCGATACCATTGTGTTGTTTGCCATTGTATTTCCTCCTTGTTAAAATGTTTTATATTTTTCAAATGGATTAACGCATTGCTTTCAACTGTGCTTCAAGTCGGTTGAGTCCATGCTTTCCTGATTAGTTCACAGGATGCATTAAAAATATTTTTACAATTATTTCCTTCCCTTTAACTTCCACGGCCGTCTGCTTTTTTGTATTCATTTTTAAAACATCCATTAATTTTAGGTTTTATTTTTCTTCTTTTTCTTGCATTTCCTTTAAATAATCGTCCAAGCTATCAAATCTTTCTTCCCAAATTCGGCGATAAGACTCAAGCCACGCATTTAATTGGATAAATGGCTCAGGTCGTAATTGGTAGATGCGCCGATTTGCATCAGCGTGTACTTTAACAATTCCGGCATCACTAAGAACACGAAGGTGTTTAGAAACTTGTGGCTGACGGATTTGTAAGCGTTCGGAAATTTCCCCCACTGTAAGGGGACCTTCTCGCAAAAGCTCTACAATCTGTAAACGATTGGGTTCGGAAAGAGCGTTCAGTGTTGTAGTATCCATTGATAGAACCCACCCCTATCCATAAAACAGCTAAATTTAATATTCATTTAACCCTTTTTAATTTAATTATAAAAAGTACTCTGTCTCAATATCCCCACCCAACTGCACACAATTCTCCAAGTACGGAGTTCTAACTCTGAATAATATTCCTTAAACAGAATATAACACAATAAGAATATTCCTGTAAAGGAATATTGTGATTATTTTTTATTAAATTAAAATCTTTTGTTTCCTTTTATAAGGATAACCTATCAGGTTGACAATTTATCTTACTGGAGAAATGTACTGGGACATCAAATCGTTTGGAATAAAAAAGAATCCATATTAATCACTCTTGATTAAAATGGATTCTTTTTGAAAAATAGATGACTGTATTCGGTTAAAAATCGCGGGACATTTCCCCCCCTAACTTTCAGTGCATTTTTATTTATATTAGGTAAGCATTAACATCCATTAGCAAAATTTTAGGTATTTCCCGGGAATTTGTTGAAATTTGAAGAATAATGACTCCGACTATTCGAACAAAGGAATATCTGTTTTGATCTGCTTGTGATATCGTCTAGGGGCTTGTCTATATCGGGTATCGCTATAGATTTCGAATTGAAAAAGATACGGGGATTGCCGTTTTTTAAATCGCGTGGACATTAGCTCTAAGATTTGGCCATACTTTCGAACAGCTAATGTTGCATCCATACTCCTTTTTTAACTTGCTTGGTGAAGAAACCTTGTTTATTCCATGTATATCATGTCGCATATCGGACCGCCTATATTATTAAATTATGAGGGTTCTAAATTTAATTGTGCCTATATCGCACAGCGATACGGAAAAAAAAAGAGCCGATTAAGCAAAAAAACTTAAATAGGCACCTTATTTTCGGATTATGAAAAAAAGCCTCTCCAATATCCCTTTAGGTTTTTGTATCGCTTCCTCTAAACGTTTATTAAAATCATTTTGTGAATGCCATTCTTTTTTTTGTTCGTCACGCATATTTTGAATTTCTACTTGTAAGAATTCGTTCATTTGTTTTTCTTGTTGCAGTAATGTTTCATAATGGGTCATTTGTTGTTCAGTTAATTTTTCAATTTTAGCATTAGTTTTTTGCGCCGAATTTGAAATATTAGAACTTATACTATGATGATCTTGTTGCAGCCGAGAAACCGCAGTTCTAAGCTGTGACATATCGTTTGTCAGTTGGACATTCATTTCACGTGTGGCTGCGAGTTCATTGACTAAAAACCTTAATACCTCTTTTAATTGATTGGGGTCTTGGGGTAAATTTTCAAATGTATCGGATGTCGCTATCTCTGTTTCATTGAATCCTTCTAATCTTTCTTTTTGTTGATATACAAGGTCTTTAGCTGTATCGTCTAGCGGCTTGTCTGTATCGCGTAACGATATAAGCGCTTCTAGATCGGATTGAACAAAGATACGCCGATCGCCATCTTTTAAAAACTCATATCCATTTCGCTCTAAGATTTGGCCATATTTTCGAACAGTGGGTGTTGCAATCCCCACTTCTTCTGCCACTTCCTTGGAAGAGAAAGCTCGCTCATTCGGTTGTATATCACGTCTCATATCGGACCTCCTATTCTAATACATTATGAAAGTTTTTTGGATTTATTTCAAGCTATATCGCCAAGCGATACAAATACAAAAACCTCCTATCTGGAGGAATTCTATTAAGGATGACGCTGTTTTTGCTTTAGGTTTTCAACCGCTACAACACCCTTTTTATCCAGAATGCCTTTTTGGCCTGCTCCGTATCGCTTAACGCTATATGTGCTTCGAGATCGGATTGATCAAAGGAATGCAAATGGCCTTTTAAAAACTCATATCCATTTGGCTCTAAGATTTGGCTATATTTTCTAACAGAGGGTGTTGCAATCCCCCCTTCCTTCTGCCACTTCCTTGAAAGAGAGAGCTTTTTGTATATCATAACGTATATACAACTCATTTTCTAATAGATATGAAGGTTTTTTGGATGCTTTTTCAAGTCATATCGCCCGGCGATACTAAACACAAAAAAAAGCACCTTTCATCCGTATGGTTATGAAAATCAGATTTCCACCATCTAGTTCCTTGTTAAACAACAAAATATCCAAATCATGTAACTAAAGAATCATTATTAGGTATAGTTCGACAAACTTGGACAAATTTCCTGCAAGAACCGATATTGATTTTATATAGGCTAAATCGGCATTTGTTCGGTTCGAAACGTCATTTAATCATCCTCGGAAACAGGATGGAGATGATCCAAGTAATTGAAATCGATTTGAATAAAAAAGAATCCATTTTAATCAATCTTGATTAAAATGGATTCTTTCATACGGTTCTTAACAAGCAAACCGACTTTCCCCCACGTCTAAAGCATGTTCTCCTCTATGGTAAATGCCGCAGTTTGTCGGGATTGCCAACTATATAGATGGTCTGAATCCGATTACCATTAAAGGCGAAGGTATAGACATACTTAAGGTTATTATCCGTTGTTAGAGTCAGTCCTGGACTCCCATTGAAGGTGGCAAAGGAGAAGGTAAACCTATCTGCATACATTTTCATCAGGTTTTGCAGCAATCGGATGACTCCTTCAGCGCCGAAAATAGGCACCCTTGCTGTTGGTACCTTTCCGCCGCCATCCGAGTACATTGCGATATCTTCGCTGACAAGCTCCAATATTTGCGTAATGTCTCCATTTAAGAAGCTGTGGACAAACTCTTTTATTTTTGATTCCATAATCGTCACGGATGGCTGCTGGTCAGGGGTAAAATCCATACTTTTCTTTGCGCGGTGGAAAATTTGCCGACAGTTCGCACTGCTTTTGTCGAGAATTTCTGCGATTTCATCATAGGAGTAATGAAAAGCCTCGCGAAGTAAAAAGACGGCCCGCTCGTTGGCATTGAGCTGCTGCAGCAATAGCAAATAGGCTGTGGAGATAGACTCTTGTTGTAAAAAGGCCTGTGAAGGGTCGTTTGCCGGATTCTCTTTTTCAAGCAACGGTTCCGGCAGCCAGGGTCCAACATATACCTCGCGTGTCTTTGCGGATGACCGGATTAAATCAAGACACCGATTGGTGACAATCTTGCAAAGATAGGCTTTTTTGTTTTCAATCGTTTCGCGGTTAGGGAGCTGGTTAAAGGCAATAAATGCTTCTTGCACGATATCCTCCGAATCCATCACGCTGCCCAACATGCGATAGGCTAAAGAGAAAAGCAGAGGCTGATAGGCTTGATACAGTGTTTCTACACACATAATTCGGTATCCTTTCTGACGTTCGATAGCTGTGAAACAGCACGTTTCGCACTGGCCACACATGCGTCTACGAGCAGTTCCCCATGCGATGCCCAATCACCGGCGACATAAAGCCCTTCAATTTCAGGTACTGTGGGACCTGGATTTTCGATTCGATTCAGATGAGGAAAATCATGAACCACCGTCATTTTGGGCAGATACTGCCGGGCAACCACGTGATTTCGCCAACCAGGCTGAGCGAGATCTAACACCTGTTCTAACTCTCTTTCATCCTGCTCCGGGTCCGTTTGCGGGCCCAGATATTTGAAAAGCGAAACTACTTGTATTTCATCGTCACTTAGGATGGCCGGGCGTGGTTTTCCGGCACGTGAATGATTGGAATATAAAATGGGTTGATCTACGCCGTAGATAAATTGGTGTTTAGGATTGGGCAGCTGGCGTAAGCCAACATCTAGGCAGGCGCCGGTAACAGCGATTGCTTGCTTTTTCCACGTATCGAGTGCCGTATGTTCTGCATGAGGGACCAGGTTGTAAGAAATAGCTGGGGGTGTAGTCAAGATAACATTCGTTGCATCTATTTTACTGCCATCGGCACATAAAATCGAGCGGACTTTTTGCTCATGATGTTCGATTAAAGCCGCTTTGCAATTGGTGACTACTTTTACTTCCAGCTGGACAGCATGCTCATAAAGCTCATCTACGAGCGACCCCCAACCTTTATCCAGATAGAAAACACCAAGCAATGCATGTTGCATATGCTTTAAAGCTGGTCCGGCCGGGTGTAAATCAAGTGCAGCAGTATAAGTCGTTGTTCGAAGCAGTGAATAGAACAGATTGCGCAGCATCGGGTCCTGTATTTCAGTTTCAATCCAATCTCGGATGCTAATTTGACCCAAGACTCTTGTATCCATTTTCCCAAATTTTATAAACCATTTTGCAAATTCGAGCTTTCCTCCCCAGCTTAGAAGCGGACTTTGAAGGAGGGATGAAATATTCGTTGGCATGGTTAATAATTGATTTTTCCATAATCCATATGCATCAACAGAAGGTGAGCTTCCCTCTAATTTCAATCCGAGTTCGCGAAATGTTTTATACGCTTCCCCATTATACAAGGCATGACCGCCTAAATTAAAATAGACACCCTGCTTTTTATTGGTAATGGCCCTTCCTCCCAACCGTTTGCTTTGTTCCAGAACGATCGTTTTCTTTCCTGCCTTTGCGGCATAAATCGCGGCAGTTAAGCCCGCAATTCCCCCGCCTACTATTGCAACATCATATTTTGTCAATGTAATCACCCTTTTCGATTGTTTACAAACATAACGGGTGAGCGGATGATTTTGTGACAAAAAGAAGGAAAACTTTTTTGAAGTTTATTGTCTCCTTGGAAAATGAGAAGGGATATGCTCCGAAGTTTATGAAGTACCACAAAAATAAGCGTTAATTCTTAATAAAAGCTAAATACCCTGATTCTTTTATTATCAAGGTAAAAGCTGGACATATTATCGGTAGGAGATGATATGGTGGCTGACAAAGAAAAATACCAAACGCATTGAAAGGTTCTAATATGCTTTTTATTTCACTACAGAACCCATTCTGGCCTTGATTCGTGTTAGTATTTGAACGACAAAAATTTATACAATTCCTAACAATCTTGGCTGCAAAAGGATTCCTTTCCAGAAAGAAATGTACTGAAGTAGACCTCCCAGTACATGAAATAGTGATTTCAACTCATAATGATAGTAGGGAGGTATAAACAGATGAATTTCAGTTGGTTACTTGGGCTAATCATGTTGTCTCAACAAGTGACGATGCCAGGAAATTTAGTGATCACTCACAACGGCCATCCGATCTCAGTTGCTAACCTTACTAATTTGTCGATGCACTTGCCATTCTTACCTATTATCGATAATGATAAGTTTCAAAAATTCATGGACGAAATCGATCAGCAGGTTACAAAAAACCCTAAAAATGCAATGATAGATATTAATGGGAATATTATTCCAGAACAAGTCGGTTACCATTTAAACCGCGAAGTTTTCACAGAAAAAATTATCACTTATTATTTTAACAATACTTCATCTGAATTCGAGGTCCCTTTACAAACCACTTTTCCAATGGTCGACAGTGAATTGCTTGAAAATATTAGAGCAAAAAAAATTGGAGAATATGTTACATTCTTCAGCTCCAATAACAAAGAAAGAAACAATAATATTTATCTTGCTGCAAATGCCATTAATAATTATGTACTTTTTCCAGGTGAAACATTTTCCTTTAATAAAGTGGTTGGTGAAAGATCCGCAGGAAAAGGATATCTGCCTGCCACTGTCATTGTGAAAGGGGAATATGCAGAAGACTTAGGCGGTGGAATTTGTCAAGTATCCTCTACCCTTTTTAATGCAGTGGATAATGCAGGTTTAAAAGTCGTTAAGCGTTATTCGCATAGTAAAGAGGTTTCATACGTTCCGCCAGAGCGGGATGCCACCGTCAGTTGGAACGGGCCTGATTTCATCTTTAAAAATGAATACAATCAACCTATACTCATTCATACAAATGCGTCAAAACATAAATTACAAATTGAAATCTATTCTTCTGATGTCATCACATATACGCCAAAGGAGGTTCCATACCTTCCTGCTCGGCAACATCCCCCAAAGTAAAGAGATACTTTGGGGATTTTTAGTTTTCATCAAAAGGATAGTGTTACTCACAAATCTCCCTTAAAACAACTAAAAAAAACGACCGCCACTTAAGCACTTTGGGTATAGTACCCAATCCCTAACAATATTGACTTGGTAAAAGCATATATAGGCTGGATAGGTAATATTATTTACATAGTATCCCAAATTTGAAATTCTTTTGAGTCTAATCATAAATGGTGTATTGGAGGGTTGACCATGTTTCTTCACATCGTTCAGCCGGGTGATTCTTTATTCTCAATAAGCATAAGGTACGATGCTTCTGTTGATCAGATCCGTAGTACCAACGGTTTAGGGGAAACGAATATCGTTCAAGGCCAAGCACTTCTTATACCGCTTTATATATATACTGTTCAGCCGGGCGACTCACTAACTAGTATTGCAGGAAAAGCATTTGTTACCTTAGAGCAATTAAGAGCAGCCAATCCCTCAATAACCCCCAATTTATTACAACCAGGGATGAAATTAACGATTCCCAGAACGAATTACTTGGCATCTATAATCGGTTATTATGCTGTTAGATCCCCGGAATTGGATCGGAATTTAATCAGGGATTTTGCCCCTTATAGTACAGCTATTTCGATTTTTGAATACCACATTGCTGGTAACGGGGATATTGCTAACACCCTAGATGACTTGACTGCAATTCAAACACTTTGGAGTTTAAGGGTAAGACCCATTGCAACGATTACCAATTTGACACCCGGGGGTTTTAGTCCCGAACTGGTTCATCAAGCAATAAATAATCCTACCGCAAGGACGAATTTAGTTAATAATATAACTAATTTAGTAACGAATAGGGGGTATGGCGGGGTTAATATTGACTTTGAACGCGTTTTGGCTGTGGATAGAGATCTGTATACAGGCTTTTTAAGTGAATTACGGGATCGTTTAAAGCCATTAGGACGCACTCTAACCGTTGCTGTTCCTGCAAAGACAAGTGAAGAAATTCCTTGGCTAAAGGGGTATGATTTCGGAGGAATAGGATCAGTAGTGGACTTTATGTTTATCATGGCATATGATTTTCACCATGCAGGAAGTGAACCAGGACCTGTAGCTTCTATTCCAGATGTACGAAGAACAATTGAATTTGCTATAAGTAATGTTCCCCGCAGGAAAATTATTATTGGCGTTCCTTTATACGGGTATGATTGGGTTATTCCGTACCGTCCTGGAAGTGTTGCTCCAGCCATTTCAAATCAAGATGCTGTGGAAACGGCCATGAGGTTCCAATCACCGATACAGTATTCAACTGAATGGGAGTCTCCTTCTTTTCGCTATAGAGATCAAGGGGGAGTCACACATGAAGTTTGGTTTGAAGACGTAAGAAGTATGGCAGCTAAAATGATGTTAGTTCGAGACTATGGTTTACAAGGGATAGGCGCATGGCAATTAACACTGGGATTTACACCAGGACCTTGGCTTATAAGAAAGTTTTTCACCATAAGGAAGGTATAATATTTAAGTTAATGATTGTCTTGTTTAATTCTTGCCCCCGATCGTTTAAGCTCCTCTCTTCCCAACCACCTCCATGAACACCTGTCTCGAAAATAATGGTAAAATAAGTTAGAGGTGATTTTATGAAAAAAATGCCGAAACATAAATTTCATTTTATTGTTTCATTGATTTTTCTTGTTATCGGTATGATCCTTATACAAATACTCCCTAACGCCATTCCTACTCTCATTATTTTCGGCTATTTCTTTCTTTTTTACTTAGGAACGGGTATTTCTGATTTCATTAAGCAAAGTAAGAATACAAACTCACCTGTTAATTAAAAAGAAGACAGATAACCGTAACGGGTTTACTTTAGAGGTGCAAACATTGAAAAACACTTATGAGAACGCACTTGAATTCACGATATAATTCACAGTGCGTTCTTTACTTTTCAAATTTTAATTGTGTATTTTGTCTTAATTTACATAGTAAATCACAGGGTATGAAATAATTATTGAAGGGTGTGTGAATGATTGGTGATTTATTATGTAAAATAAGCGGAGATTTTTCGGTTAGACTGCAGATATATCTCGATTCGGGGCATATAAGCGGAGATTTTCCGATTAAGCAAAGCAAAATTAATCATTTTCACGTTTTTCGAGTCAATAGTCGGAATCTTTCCGTCTATTTAAGCTATTTTCAGAGCTATTTCCTAATTAAGAGAAATTTCTCCGCTTATTTATCAAACTCGCTTTATCGTTTAATGAACTTGTACAACTTACGGATGCTTTAGTGAAAAAAAATTCAAAAAAGGCTTTGAGATATTTGCATCTCTTAGCCTTTTTGAATGTGAAATATACTGTGAAGGTTATGTGATTTGCTATTTGATTTGGAAAAATATTTCTCCATTATAACGTAGGATTTCCCCTCTTTTATAAAGCTAGTGTTGGTTTCTTGTAAACCAAACTTTTTATAAAAATTCACCTTATTTTTTCTGGCATTACACCAAATTTTCTTCACGCCATTTTTCTGTGCTTCCTTTATAATAGTCTAACAATGTACTTCCGTACCCCTTACCTTGTTCTTGCTGAAGAGTGGCAAATTTGCGGAACTGACATTCTCCATTGTTTATAAAAAGTGAGATGACAGAAATCAAAATCAATCCTTTAAAAAGACCATAATGAATCCCTACATCATCATCTTCTAATTTTATATAGTCAAAGGGCTTATCTAGCCACATCACTTTATGCCTTAATTCCCAAACATCTTCCTTATCTACTTTTCTAATCGTAATTTCCATAGTCCTCTCCTTTGTTTAACACTATTAATTAAGGAATCCTTAGCCAATGTTAAAAATGAAGCACGAGAACCGTCCCATGCATCACCCGGTCAGAATCGCGAATACTAAAAGTAGTCCATAATAGGCTGTATAACTTTTATAAAATAGTATATGTTCAATTGCAAATTTAAGTTGCGAATTATTAGGAGAGAATCGTTATGTCATGGAAGTTATTCTTTTCATACGAATTCATGAACGATGTTGGAATTTCAGTAGGGATCTTTGTGCTGTTCTTACTTTTTCGGAAGTTATTTGCCAAGTATGTCATTGCTCTTATACTAAAATGGCTTCGAAAAGAAAATCATCCTTTTTTCTCTCACATGTTTTCATCATTCGAAAAGCCAATTCAGTGGCTGTTTATTCTATTAGGAATTTATATATCCGCTTGGTATTTCCCTTATTTCAATCATTCAAATGTTTTATTTGTGAAATTAGTAAAATCCGCGATTATCTTTCTTGTAGGTTGGGGATTGTTTAACTTATCATCTTCATCTAAGTTTCTTTTTACAAAGCTTAACAAAAGATTCAATTTTGAAATTGATGAAATACTGATTCCTTTCTTGTCTAAAGTTTTGCGATTTATCATCGTAGTTGTCACCTTTAGTGGGATTGCAGAACAATTTAATTATAATGTTGTTGGTTTGGTGGGTGGGTTAGGATTAGGCGGACTTGCCATTGCCCTAGCAGCTAAGGATGCAGTAGGTAATTTATTTGGAGGAGTCATCATCATTACAGAAAAACCCTTTACCATTGGAGATTGGATTTTGACACCTACCGTAGAAGGTACAGTTGAGACGATTACTTTTAGAAGTACAAGGATCCGAACATTTGCACAAGCACTCGTCACAGTACCAAATGCAAAATTAGCAAACGAAGCAATAACGAACTGGAGTAAAATGGGAAAAAGGCGGTTTGTGTCCACTATAAGTGTAACGTATGAAACACCCAAAGAAAAGTTAGAAGGTGTAATTAAAAAGATCGAGGATATGCTAAAAACTCACTCTGGAATCCACCAAGACACAATCGTTACTAAGTTTGATAAATATGGAGTAGATGGGTTAGATATTTACATTTATTTTTTCACAGAAACAACAGCTTGGTTAGAATTCTTAAAAATAAAAGAAGAAATCAACTACAATATAATGGATATCCTTACTAATGAAGGGGTTTCCCTTGCCATACCTAATAGAAAGTTATATGTAGATTCAAAATCTGATGTCAATGGTAAAGTTAGATGGGAGTTTTTAAAGTAAAGTACCTAAATTTACACTGGATTCATGATCTTTATCACGTTTTAACAAGCTGAAGAGAGTGTCCCAAAAGTAAAACTTTTAGGAGCACCCTCTATTTGTTTATGGCAAAACGGTTGGAAATTCCTTGTTGTTTGGTCTTCTGACGTTACCCATTATGGTAGTAATAAGATTTTACCCGTACTTTTTCGGCTCTCTAGAAATCGGTGAGCTTCTTGTCCATCTCTTAACGCAAAAGTTGTCGGCTCCGATACTTTTACTTTTCCTTCTTCTATCCATCTAAACAGCTCTTTTGATCGTGTCACTCTTTCTTCCCTAGAAGTGAGAACATTCCAAAGATCTCCCCCTGTTAGAGTTTTTGAGGTATCCATCAACAAGCGGGGATCAACTGGAGCCGGATCTCCCCCTGCCATCCCATAAAATACAACTGTACCACCGATGCGCGTAACAGCAAAACTGTCCATGAGTGTAGAGCCTATTGATTCATAAACAACATCCACCCCTTTGCCGTTCGTTTCTTCCAGAACTTTCTGCTTCCAGTCATCCCTGTACTGGAGAACCAAATCCGCTCCCACTTTTTTTGCAGCTTCAACTTTTTCCTTCGAAGATGTTAAGCCTATTACCTTACCACCAAGGAGCTTTATAATTTGAACAAGAAGCTGCCCTACACCTCCGGCTGCTGCGTGTACTAAGACAACATCATTATTTTTTACAGCATAGCTGTCCCTTGTAAGATAATGTGCAGTTAGCCCTTGAAGGAGTATAGAAGCAGCCTCCTTAAATGAAATTGATTCTGGCAGAGGGATCAATTTTTCATATGGAACAGCTACTAGCTCTGCATTGGCAAATGGAACATCAGCAAATGCAATACGGTCTCCTGTGCTTATGCCTTGCACTTCTGCTCCTACTTTTTCTACAATTCCGGCACCTTCATAACCTAAAATATATGGAGGCTCCCCGGCAAGATGATAATTTCCTTTCCTTCTATAAATGTCTGCAAAGTTTAGGCCAATTGCTTTCATTCTTACAAGAATTTCATCCGGACCAATGACAGGATCCATTACTTCGCCATATTCCAGGACTTCCGGACCACCAAATGTTTTAAAAACAAGTGCTTTCATATATAAATACCTCATCTCTAGGGTTAATTATTAAATGCAATACTAACGTGGGACAATATGAATTGCGAACCAGTTCAATTTTACAACCACTTTCTTTTATTGTAAGCATAAATAGGTCTGTATATCTACTATCCTCCTCTTCCTCCATTTGGAATACCCTTGATTTAGTACGCAAAAAGGAATACCCCCCACTTAACTCTCGTGGTTCATGATTTTTTCTTCAAATCCAGGATATACAATGAACGTATGCATGCCATGTGTCGCGTGAGGTCCCATATGACAGTGAAGCGGCCATGCACCAGGATTATCTGCCACAAACTCAAGGTCATAACGTTCACCTGGGGCTATACTGATAGTATCTTTTACCTGCGGATTTGGATTGATTCGCCCATCAGTTGCTACCACTTTAAAGTGATGTCCATGCGTATGGATGGAATGAACATCAGAACCGGCATTAATTAAACGAATCAAGTATTTTCCATCCTTCTTTACTTTCAACGGCGGAATATCGGTCCGGTTCAACGTGGCAATGGTAGAAGTAGGTTCCAGAATGCCCCGCAACAAATTCATATGTATAGGTTTCACCATCCTCTACCTCCTTTTGGCTGACTCCTGGTGTCCCATCACCTTTGAAACTGTTGTCGATCCCATGAAAATGAATGGTATGTGGTTCCTTTTGCTAGAATAGACAACATCATTATTAATTTGAGTATGTAATTGTTTAATCGTTAGGTAACGAATTGTAGGGGGAATCTATTCAAAATCAAAATGTTTAAGGAGAAGGCCGGATTCTTTAGCGAAACCGGCCTTTTTTATAATATGAGGTAGAAAGGAGAGAATTTGCCGTGGAACAAATCATCTCATTTATCAATGAGGTAGATTCCCTATCGTTGCGACCCTCTATCTGCTTTATCGAATAGAATCCAAGCTAGATTTAGTCCCCACACCTCACCGGGTAGTACAAACACCTTCACCAATCCCTCTCATCACCCGCCGCCCCTCTTTAAAGGTGGCAATTTCTTTTACCCCTTTTTCCAAAAGGGTTTGTGTATTCTGTTCAATAAAAGACCCAATATCATCAGGAAAATGAGAATCGGATGAAGTGGTAAAACACACACCCGCATTGATTAAGATGTCCAGGAACGCTGGGCTTGGACACATTTCTTTTACAGGGTAACGGTAATAAAGCCCGGCATTTATTTCGGTTGCCGTGTCGGTTTCGACAAGAGCTTTCGCTATTCTTTCATAGTGAGGGACGAGAAAGGCTTCGTCTGGTCGGTAATTAAATACCTTTAGATTATCCAGATGAGCTACAAACTGAAAGATGTTGCTGCGAATCGCCTTTTCGACCTCAGCAAAAAAGTCCTTATATAAATCGACTAAATTATAATGATGAAACCGATTTTGGGTGTCCGGATTGTCAAATCCCCAACCGTACATATAATGAACAGAGCCAATCACAAAATCCCACTCATATTTCTCAATGAGCCCCTTTAATTCCGCTTCGCTTCCGGAAAAGTAGTCTGCTTCCAGCCCCAACCGTAATGTGACGCCTTGTTGCGCCCAGCGCGGCTTCGCTTCATGAATAGATCGTACAAAATCCCCCATTGACTCCGTCATGACCTGGTTCAGCCAAACCTGCTGTTTGGTTCCGACATCGGAATCACTCAGGTCAAGATTCTTTTCAAAATAAGCCCGTGATTCCTTAAAACGGTATAGATGGTCGACTATGCCTACCTCCTTCAGGCCTTTTCGCTTGGCTTCAAGCAAATAGAGATCTAGCCAGGAAGCATCGTATGCGCCTCGTTCCAGCCGTGCTGCCAGCCGCTCCATGCTTTTTTTCAGCCAGCCCCTGGTATGCGGCTTTTCTTCCAGGGGACTGAAATGGTTTAACGCCTGATTGGTACGGTCTAGCCAGCTTAGTGAATAAGGGCCTTCTTCAAGATGTAAATGATAATCAACCTTCATGTTTGTCGCCCGCCTTTGACTGTAATCCATTGAAGCATCGTATCCATGCCCGTTTCTTTCCATGAGTTTGGCATGTCTTGATCACAAATCACATGATCAATTTTCGTTATCGGACAAATTTTATAGAACGATTCATGGTTAACCTTAGAGGAGTCAGATAGCAGAAACACTTGGTTTGCCCTTTCTACCATCGCAGTGGATACTAAACATTCCTCAAAATCATAATCACTGATATCCGTTAAGGTAATGCCTCCACAGGATAAGAAGACTTTGTCAAAACGAAAGGATTCCAGTGTTTTGCAAGTCATGGCACCGACAATCGATTTTTGTTCAGGAATCGTAACGCCGCCAAGTACGATGACTTTCCCTTCAAATTCTTTATTTTCCAAACTGCAGTTAAGTTCTTCTGCACAAGCGAGGGAATTAGTCACGATCGTCACTCCCTGAACACTCGAAATCGCACTTGCGAGATGAACGGTCGTCGTTCCAACATCAATCATGACGGTATCTCCGTCTTTGATAAACTCAGCCGCTTTTCTCCCGATAGCTTTTTTATCAGAGATCCTGACATTCATTTTTTGGGAAAAATGCGGTTCGCTTTTCGTTTGCTGATACTTAATCGCCCCGCCGTAGACACGCGTCAATTTTTTTTCTTTTTCGAGGATGTCCAAATCCCGCCTGATCGTTTCAGGCGTTACCTCAAGCTCACCAGCAAGAGAAGTGACCAATATTTTCTTCTGTTTTTCGAGTTGCTGTAAAATGTATTCATGACGTTCTGTAACCAGTATATTCATGACAGTGGAATCACATCCTTTTTATGAAGATAAAGAGTTTTCCGAGCTCCTTCCTGCACATCTTCATCTGATTGATGCAGGTGTTCTGCTGTCACCACGATTCCATTTGAACTGAACTCATAACGAGTGATATTTCCGAGCATCATGACCTTATTGACTCGGCCGGAAAACGTATAGCTATCCTCCATGTACTGGGCACTGAATGCCTCTGGTCTGATCGCGTAAAGTCGATTTGAAAATTCCCTTTCCGAGGTGGCAATCGATAACTCCGAGCCTTCGAGAACATTATAATTGCCGATAAATCTTGCGACAAATTCACTGCCCGGCTTGGTATAAATCTCATGAGGCGTACCGGATTGGGCAATCCTGCCTTCATTTAAAATATAAATCCGGTCACTCACAGCCATGGCTTCCTCCTGGTCATGAGTCACGAGGACAGTAGTAATATTCAATTCCTGCTGGATGGTGCGCAGCTGCTTCTGAAGATTTTTCCTGATCTGTGCATCCAGGGCACTTAAGGGCTCATCGAGCAGTAATACCTTAGGCTCAGTGACAATGGATCTTGCCAAGGCGACACGCTGCTGCTGGCCTCCTGACAATTCCCTTGGATAGGCATTTTCCTTCCCTGCCAAGCCTACCAGAGCCACCATCCGCGCGACCTTTTGTTTAATAGTTTCGCTAGGAATCTTTTGCATTTTCAAGCCAAAAGCAATATTTTCAGAGACTGTCATATTCGGGAATAGTGCGTATGATTGAAAAACCATCCCGATTTGCCGGTCTTTTGCCTTGACATTCGTGACATCACAGCCATCAATCTTGATGACGCCCTGTTCTGGGCTGGTTAATCCCGCAAGGATTCGCAGCAAGGTACTTTTTCCACAACCGCTTGGTCCCAGCAGGGTAACAAATTCGCCTTGCTTAAATGATAGATTCAGATCATGCAGGACGGTTTGTCCTTTAAAGGCCTTACTAATATTTTCAATGGTGACATAGCTCATTTTATAAAGTCTCCTTTCTTGACCGTGTTACTTTGACAATGATAGAAGATAGAATGGAGATTAAGATAAAATAGCAAATGACAATGGCACTTGCGATATGCCCGCTCACATTCAATTTTTTATACAAGTAGACTTGAACGGTTTCGAAGCTCCCGCCTATTAATAGATTCACTAACACAAATTCCCCGAATAAGATTGAAAATGACAGCAGCGACGAAACCAGTACGCCCGGCATAATATTCGGTAAAATGACTTTTAAAAAGGCGGTAAATCGGCTAGCCCCTAATATTTCAGCCGCCTCCATAAGCGAAACGGCCTGAATGTTCCGCAGGCTATTTCGGGTCCCCTGGTACATGTAAGGGAGGATTCCAACAAAATAGGCGCCCACGGTGACAACAACCATTGGCATGCCACTGTTCGAATAAGCCCTGATTAACCCTACCGCAATAATCACACCCGGCATGGCATACGTTAACACAATCAGGGCCTGGATAAATTTCTCCAGCCTTGGTGCGTAGACCACAATCGAGAAGATCGCTGGAACCATGATGAGCAGGGAAAGAATGGTTGCCCCGACTGAAAGGATGAGAGACCGTCCCATTGCTTTTAAAAATAACGAATCACTAAAAAGCTCCCCGTACCAGTGAAATGTTAAGCCCTCGGGCAAAATCGTTTTATGCCATTGAGTGGAGAAGGAATAAATGAGCGTCCCAAGCAGCGGTACAAGCAAGTATAAAAGGACTGCTCCGATCGTAAGATAATGAAAAAATGGGCGGTTCTTGTTCACGATAAATCCCTCCGAACCTTGCGTGTTAACCACTCATTGAGAAGCATCGCCACCACAAGGGTTAATCCTAATAATCCCGCAATCGCACTGCCAAGCTCAGGCTTGGCAAAAATATCGCCAGTCGTCAATGCGCCAATTCGGATCGTAACCAGATTATAGGTGCTTCCCGTTAACGCATAAGCGGATGCATATGCTCCCATCGCATTGGCGAAAAGAATACTAAATGTACCGGCAATGCTTGGAAGAATAATTGGGATACCAATCCGCAGCCAAAACTGCGTGGAGCTTGCCCCGAGCAGAGAAGCGGCTTCTTTCCAGTGCTTATTTATCCCCTGGTAGACCGGGTAAAGAAGCATAACGGCCAATGGCAGCTGAAAATAAAGATAAATAAGAACAAGGCCAGACCAGGAATAGACATTAAACGAGCTTAGCGTTTCCCAGCCGAAATGCTTAAACAGCAAGGTGAATAAGCCACTATTTCCTAACAGAACAATAAAGGCAAAAGCTAACGGAATGCCTGCAAAATTGGATGTTAGATTAGCAAAAATCAACACTCGATTTTGAATACGACTAGAAAAATGCGTGATGGAATAGGTGGCAAAAATGGCTAAGAGCGTTGCTATGAAACTGGATAAAAGCGAAATCAAAATACTATTCTTAAACGCTTGGCGGTAATACTCATTCTGAAAAATTTCCTGATATTGCTTGAATGAAAAACCAGTGCCCCCATCCGCTTGAAAACTTCCATATATCATAAAAAATAAAGGAATGAACAGGAACAGAAGAATCAAGAAAAGAAAGGGGATGAGACTAGCGACAAGCATTCCATTTATTTTTTTCAATGAAAAAACTCCTTTATAGACAGTGGTTACTCTGATAAAACCCTTTAAGGAAAAAGGTGCCTCCTGAAAGAAGACACCTATTTTAATTTCGGAAAGGACAGCTTTTGCATGGCTGACGATGGCTGGATTTTTAATAACTCGCAAGCCAAAGGCGCAATTTGAAGCTGGGGAATGACCTCTTCATAAATGCCATGCTTCATCTTATCCGTGATGATAAATAATGGCACATCTCGGTCAGCTGCTGTCGTACCGCCGTGCTGGCCGTCATGATTCATGCCATGATCGGCGGTCACAATAATCTGGTAACCTGCCTCCATCCATTTGGGAAGAATATTCGCCAATAGTATATCAACAGCAATCACACGATTCCGATACTCTTTGGAATCAGCTGTAAATAAATGGCCATCATTATCAATATTCATGGAGTGGACATACAGGAAATCCGGTTCATACTGATCCATAAAAAAATTAGCATCAGAAAATAGATGGGAATCAGGATAATGGTCCTCCCAGTAGAAAATACCATGTTGAATGGCTTTTTCAGTATTCAATTGAATTCGGTCTGTCATCGGATGAAAGGGCGCCGAATTATACAATTCACTTACCCAGTAGTAAGAGGCGGTCGCATTTTTTAAACCAGCCTTGTTTGTTAAATGAAACAAGCTTTCTTCATGAGACAACCGAACCGTTTGATTGGATGTAATCCCATTTTTATAAACCGGCGTACCTGTTAAGAGCACCTCATATAGCGGCCGGGAAAGGCTCGGCAGCTCAGATTTGACCTTAAATCTCGATGCTTTTCCCATTTCGATCAAATGGTGCAGATAGCCCATTTGGGAAATCGCGGTGTCATAACGCAGACCATCGAGCATAATAAAAGCTAGCTTATTTGACATTCATTAACACCTTCTCTTGCCATAATGAAAGCAACTGCTGCATGCCTTGTTCCCATGCTTTTGGATCTGATACGGGTTTCGCATTTTTGTACATGTCATTTGGCAGCAATTTTGCTTTCGCATCTTCAGGCAATTTTACATTTTCACGGATCGGACGAGCATAACCGCGTGCCAGGTTTGCTTGTCCTTCATCAGAAAAAATATACTCACGGGCAAGCTTGGCGGCATTTGGGTTTTTGGCATATTTGTTAATAACCGATGCATATCCAGAAATAACGGATGCCTCCTGAGGGATGACAACATCAAAGCGGTTCTTGTCAATCTGGTCCCTATACCCAAGACCATTGAAGTCCCAAACGATAGCTACATCTACTTCACCCTTTTCTAATGCCGTTAAGTTGACATTATTCGTTTGAAGACGACCTTGTTTAGCCAGCTTGGCAAAGAAATCGATACCAGGTTTAATATTCTTCTCATCCCCGCCGTTTGCATAGGCCGCGGCCAACACACCGTATTGAGCCTGACTCGCTTTTAACACGTCTCCAATCGCAATCTTGTAATCGCCGGTTTCAAGATCCTTCCATGTTTTCGGAGGATTTTTCACATTCGTTTTATCGGTCAAAAAGGCAATTGTTCCGGTATAACCAATCATCCAGTCCCCGTTATCATCCTTCGCCCATTTCGGAACATCGTCCCAATGTGAAGTTTTAAACGGAAGCGTTAATCCCTTTTGTTCCGCTAACGGCCCGAAGGATGCGCCAACATCGCCAATATCTGCCGTGGTATTTTCTTTCTCCGATTCAAATTTTGCCAGCTCTTCCGCACTGGACATATCAGTATCCATATGTTTAATACCATATTTGGAATCAAGATCCTGCCAGGTCCCCTTCCAGTTTGCCCATGTGTCCGGCATTCCGACAGAGTTTACTTGACCCTCTTGTTTAGCATTCTTGATCACGTCTTCAACGGAAACTTGATTTGAAGCTTGGACATTCTTTGTGTCCTCATTTTTATTTGAACAACCTGTAAATATCGAAACAGATAAAACTCCTACTGCAGCCATCGTTAAAACAGAACCTTTTCTCATCGAAACAACCCTCCAGAGTTTGTTTTTTGTTTGTTTGCATTTGCTTTACACTTTTCATCATACAAATCAAAGGTAAAACACGTATTAAACAAATGTAATGATTTCATAAAGGTTCTTTAATAGAATGTAAATTCATGCTTGTTATGAACCGAGCCAGAAATAAACGACAAAAAGAAGTTGATTTTTTTACAACCAACTTCTTTTTACCTATTATAGATAAAACTCTCCTACCGAATCGTTAACGTACGATCGGATTCACGTCCAAAACCATCTACTGATTCGCAGGATAAACGGGCATATGGGAGAACACAACAACTTTTTCTTGTGATTGAGCCGCTTTTTGGAGCACACCGCGCAGCCATGTCAGCTGTTCTTTCCTAACTCCGCCATTCCAGGTTTGGGCGTTGATTGCGCTCGTTTCTTTTAACGAATTATACATCATCACTTGGACCTGTTGATAGCCGCGGCGTCGAAAGCCGCCACGACAAGCATCCGATTCTCTCCGACCTCCGTGAAAGCGGGCAAATCGAGCAGGATGCCGACCTCATCGCCTTCCTTTATCGCGATGATTACTACACCAAAGACTCACCACAACGAAACAAAATTGAAGTCATTCTCGCCAAGCACCGTAACGGCCCCACCGGCACCATAGAACTCGGCTTCCAAAGGGAATATGGACTGTTCACCCATTTGGAAAACTGAGGCATGGGGACGGTTCTTTTGTTTCACTTACAAGAAAAATGATGCACGAGAACCGTCCCCATGCACCATTATTCGCGACCATAATTGTTCGAGGTAATTCAACAAATTTGAGCTCTTTTGCAACCTAAACAAACGTTTATGTAAACCGATTGAAAGTCTTGCCACTGGTGGACTTTTTCTTTTACTATCACGAAAATGCTTGTCGATCAGACAAACGTTTAATTAGATTGCCCCTAGATATTGATATATCAACGTTTCTGCTCCAATTTTCGGGAGAAATTTAATGCATGTTGTCAGATTACGGCTGTTCATATCTGGCCGGTGTATCACAACCTTGGAAATCTGCTAATTTTCACTAAAAATCTACTACTGCTTTCTCACTCAAACGTTTGGTTAAAAGCTAAAAAACTATTGATTTCATAGACTTTTACTTCTAATTCTGGCAAAAATTTTGTCATTTAACTAAACGTTTGTTTAGTATCTACGTGAACCTTTCCGGCAATTGGATTTATCTTGATTTTGACAGCAGAAGTATGTCGAAATCTAATTCGGGTAGTACCTGTCAAAGCAGTCTAATTGGTTACTATTTAATTCACCATGTGAGTGGGGGCTACCCCCCGAATCGTTGTATTTATGGAAAATACAACGCTAATTCAAAATTAATGTATCATATAGTAATTTTGCTTTTTCTGAGAATAAATGAGGAATTTGCTCTTTCAACAAGTCTTTAGGATGAATAAGCATGGCATTTCCTTTATGTGTTAATGCGTATAAAATTAATTCTCCCGCTTTATCCATTTTCCCATTAGGATTATTTGAGATCTTAACAGATAATGATGCATGATTTACACAAGCACCATCATGACCAAGGTTAACTTCACAAACTGCTAAATTCATCAATAAATCTGAAAGTACCTCAAAATATGAAAACCAATATTGGTTATTGCTAAATAACCTATTTTTGTAACATTCACGGAAAAATTCTATCATTTGAAAAAATAATGGCTCCAACCCTTTTTTGGCTAAATCATAATCACCTTGATTGGTCATATGTAGACAAATGATATTGATCTTTTGTGAAATGTCTGTATAATCCAATAAACCATTCGATGTATATCTAATCGTTAGTATTTGTTCAGATACTTCCATGTATTTTACTGAGATTTTAGTAGCGTTTTTTGCGCATGGATGGCTTTGAATATATGTAAGATTTTTCAAGTATCTATACACTTCACTCCACATGGAGTATGGGACTTTACTTTTATGTACAACCATATCTAGATGGTCACTAAAATCTATTGCACCCCAAGAATTTGTGAATACCATTTCTATTCCCTTTTTTATATCATAACGGGTAGATGGATCATATTTCATTAGTAATAAAGAAGCTACAAATTCAATTGCTCCATTTTCACCAAATCCTGCTTCATTTTGATATTTATTGCTTAAATCCTTATAGTTGGTATCAAGAATATATGTAGTTTCCTGAAAAGATAATAATTTGACGTAATTGATAAAATCTAGTTGAGCACCAGAATTTTCTCGGTCTCTTTTAAAATCTTCTCCACTTACCTTCTTATCCGTACGCTGAGCAAGCTTTTCTTCGCCAATACTTTTGGATTGTGTAATATTATTTTTAAAATTAGAAGACTGGTCATCTTTACTCGGAGGAACATAGACAACATATGGTTTGGGTTTTCGTATATATCTTTGCTCACCATTTATTGATTTGAAGAATCTTATGATAGGATTTCTGAATATATAAATAATTATAGAAAGAATCACTAAATATATTACTCCGCTTGTAAATACTGCTATAACACCCCTAAAAATTAATTCTAAAATAAATAGAATTAATTTAAGAACAATGTAAAGTACGGCAATACCTCCGACCACTAAACCAATACTTTTAAAATATTTATTCATTCCACACCTCTTTATGTAATATGAATGTTTCTTGTTTATAAGGAGAAAAGGGCAAGACATTTTCAAATGGCACTAAAATCTATCTTCTAATAGTAACGGATGATTGTAGTGAGTTGTTTAATTCGGAGGCATCACGCAAGGTTTCAGTGGATCGTATTCCAGGAAGAGGTATATATTTTAGCAGCAGAGAAATATCGAATCATATTAACTGGTAGAATCCACATCGTGCATGAAAAGGAAAAGACCACCCTCACAAAACTCTATCAATCTTCCAAAATATTCGGGTTATATCAGGCATGGGTAATAAGTACCGAATCCCTATTTATGTTAAGATATATTTACATATAATGGAGGATTTTGCAGATGAAGCGAGCATTAGTGGAATTACAGAACGATTCAAGGTTTTTGGTGTATTTAAACAATTTTCATAAGGAGTATTTTCAGGATTTAAGTGCAGGCGACTATGTTGGAAACGATTTATTGTTTTTACTCGTTACCAGCCAGGCCGTTAAGAATAACGATATGGCGGTAAAACTAGTAGAAGCCTCCTCTTATAAGGACTATGTTGTTGGAGAATTCCTAAGAGAATACTTCAATCTTAAAACAAATAATCATTTTGAAATTTTAAAATCGTTTAATTCTAAAATGAAAGAATCTGCGGTTATTTCCCTCTTGGGTGCATTGTTTGACATCAGCGGTTTATGCTTGATGATTAGGATGGATGACGCCAGATCATTATCCAAAATACGAAACCAACGGGCGATCTTGAGAAAGCAGTATCGGGAAGAAGCAAAATCGAATATAAAAAAGCTCAAACAACACCGTCGGCAACCCAACACCTGGAAAAAGCTATCTCTCATCCAATTTTTCACTTTCAAGAAACCAATGCAATCCAAAAAGACATTAACTAACGAAACATATTCTAAAACACCTGCAACAGCAACCACCAAGACAAAAGCAAAAAACAACTTTGCGCTTAACTTAAAGAGATTCAAGTTTACTGGTCAGGTAACCTACTTAAGAAAATATAGTGATGATATGATGGAGATGAAGGTAGAGTTTATAAAGGGAGAATTAAAGCTTAACGATCGAGCCGCTATTCGATATAAAGTAAATGGAAAAGCTCTGGATTACGTATGGATTAAAGACATAAAGGAATGGAATAACGGCTACAAACCAGTCACAGCTGCCAAAAAGGCAGGCATTTATTATATCTATTTTTATTCATCAGGTGGAAGCAGTTCCTTAGTTTACGAAGATATGAAACAATTGTTATTAGTTAGAGAATAATAGATAGGAGCAATTGAGGTGGCTTTTTTTCGAACAGTTGGTAAGGTAGAAGATCTCGATACAAGAAACGACCATTTAAATGGAGACCTTCATCCTGAAACAGGAGTACCCTTTATCGAGAAAACCGTAGAATTACCAAGTGGTGAATACGTTACAGGTACCATCCCTGTATCTGAAAGTGGAAGAGCTTTACCTACAATCAGACTACCTGGATGGTACCTGTCACCCATTGTTTTAAATTATTTGCCTAATACGAATTGATTGAATTGTTCTACTGTCTCAAAGTAATATTTTGATTCCAATTTCATTAGTTCCTTGATTTCGGGAATATTGTGAGACCATCCAGCAGCCGCAAAATCTACATCACAACTCCTTGCCATCTCCATTCCAGGCTTTAAGTCATCCACCATTAGTGCTTCAGTTTCTTGAAGATTAAAGCGTTTCAAAATTTCCTTTATTGGATAAGGATGTGGTTTTCTCTGATGTTCAGGAAGCTCCCACCCAAAGACTGCATCTGGCAAAAATCCACAATGGATAGAATAATCTCTTTCAATTCGATTTCTCTCAGAATGGGAAACAACCGTCACAATTCCACCTTGTCTTTTGAACTCTTGGATTGTTTCAGTAAACATCTCATAAAAGTCTGGTACAGTTGATTCAGTATATTTTTTCCATACCTCTTGCTGATGTTGCTGCTCTGCGTTTGTAAATTTTATAATATCTTTACATAAAGAAGAAAAGCCTGGATTAAAGCAGGATCTAACAAACTCTTCAAGGGTAATAGGTTCATCATTTGGTCGTAAATTTTTAAGAGCTTCTACAAAGGATGGATAATGTATATCTGGAGTGCTTTTTACCGCTGTATCATCGTGGTCTAAGATTAAACATTTGTATTTTAAAGTCATGTAATATCCTCCACTATAAACCTCTAATAATTGGCCTGAAGTTCCTTTTTATTGTTTTTTATTTACTTCTTGCTAACTGCATGCGTTTGTTAAAGATCGTTGGGTAACTGGGTGTGAACGGCTGTTTAGGTGTTCCTCTAAGAAAGAGGATCAGTTCTGTCTGGTCCTGGTGGGACTCGGTCTCCGCAATAAACCGATTAAAAAATAGGATAGCCAGCACCATTCCATTGCCAATCATCATTCCGCTGATGGGAATGACATATTGGGCGCGTATGGGGTGTTATATTGACCTCGAGTAAGATGCTTTGCGTTAACACTTTGATAAAAATTTAGTGGGGGTCTGACCCCATAGCAAATAGACTCACTTTCCATAATGAATATTTTTCTATATAATAGACATATAATTAAAAAAGAGAAGTGCTGGTAACACTTCTCCCTGCAACTGCTACCGTCAGGGTGGTGGTTGTCAGTGTCTATTATTTGTGCGAACCACCCTTTTGCTTGCGACGGCGTGAGGGTGGTGTCTTGTTTTCTAGGACGTTATTACGAAAGAAATGTGCCGTTAATTCCCGCACAATTCCCTTCAGAATTTCACGAATGAATTCAAGAACGGTTTCCATGATTATCACCTCCCTTCCCCAATAAATGCAGGAACAGAAGATCGACAACCAAGCCACCCTAACAATATTCAGTTGCAACTCTATTTTAACACTCTACTCACACATATAAATCTATCAATTTTCGACAAAATTCGGGCAGTGACAGTGGCACCATGTGTTCACACAGGGACGGTTCTTCCTCCTCACAAAGTGAGGCAGCAGAACCGTCCCCGTGCATCATTCATCCCATTTTTATTTACCTCTCACTATCTGCATGCGTTTGTTAAATATCGTTGGGTAAGATAAGAACCCAAGCATGATACTTGTGATGGATGCTGTCGTTAAAAGCAGGAACAGCACGAGCAACTGGAATTGAACTGCCTGAACAGGGCTCGCACCTGCAATAATTTGGCCGCTCATCATTCCAGGAAGCTGAACCAGCCCATCGTTTTTTGACTCTCAATGGTCGGAATCATACTTGCTTTGATGGAGGTCATCAACTGGGTGTGGACGGCCTGTTTAGGTGTTCCTCCAAGAGATAGGATCAGTTCTGTCTGGTCCTGATGGGACTCGGTCTCCGCAATAAACCGATTAAGAAACAGGATGGCCAGCACCATTCCATTGCCAATCATTATAAGGGGAGCGTCATCCATTCCGGTGTTGTTACATGTGGCGCATTTTCATAAACAATCTTACGTTCTTTCCCGACTTCAGCGACAAGACCGCCTTCGAATTGTTTTAAATATTGCAAGCCCCCGTGGACTAGTTTTGTTGAACGACTTGATGTGCCAGTAGCAAAAAATCTTGCATCTCCCACTAACCCTGTTTTTAAGTCGCGTTTTGTAGCATCCAAGGAAATTCTCGCTCCAGTAATACCTCCACCGATTACAAGTAAATCGTAAAATTTCATTTTGAAATTTTGTTACAGTTTGTGCACATTTATGCTTGATGTAGTTGACGTCGTATCTACTTCCTTCTAGTATTATCATTTCTTAAAACAAAATAGAAAAAAACCACAAATAATCCATGTTTTATCTAACATTTGTATTTGTGGTTCTCCGATCCCAACCAAAAATATTAACTTGTTAAATCAAATTTACATACTTTAGTTAATTTTCAACATGGGAAAATTCATGCATTTATTTCCACCTACTATTACAAAAGGGAATTAACAACCTTCTCTGCAAATCCCATGAAATCGGACAGCTCTAGTACAGTGCCATCATCCAGAACAGCTTTTCCACTAAATTTTCCGAAAACCTGATGCTGATTTGACCGATATTTGTCCCTTGGAGTATCAGAATGACGATCCAGTACCGGTATAAAATCCATCTCAAATCTTCCATCGGAGGATGAGATAGTCCATGGCTCTGTGTATGAGCTCTCAGGAATATGAAATTCTACCTGATCAAGTTTGTGCGCCTTTCCATCATAGATAAGTAGATTCTCAGATGCGGCGGAAGTATTTCCAAATCCGTAGCCAATATTGAAACCAAAATCCACACCATTTATACAGCCACTTCCACTGCCCCAGTACCAAGTACTAGTTTCAGGCCATACTCCTCTTCCCCAATCCAGAACTGCAAAAGAATCATCTGATGATAAATGATACTCTTTATCACCTATTTTTACTGTACCTTCTGGATGCAAACAATTAATTTTTTGATTGTAATAAAACATGGTTGGATCTTCATCAAACGGAACGACAATCACCATAGACTCTGTTTCTGGAATAGTGAGAGTGATATTCCCTTCTATATCTAATCCATCCTTAAAATTTTCAAATTTAACCTCAATACAATGGGTTTCCGGTGAACGAATATAACGGCACCGTGCATTTTCACTTTCAAATTCAACATTACCTTGACTGTCTAAGGGCATCTCATATTTTTCTTCTACCATTGGGAAGAAAGAATTTTTTATATAATATTTCTTGTTTTTAAAGTCCATAAATTTTACTGATAGCGCCCTTAGCGTTCCTATATTGGCAATGGAAAAGCTGAATCCATAGCTTTTATTTCCCACATAGTAATAATCCCATTCCTTGATATTATCGATAGGGGCATTGATATTTTCCCTATTGTATTCCAATATAAGATCATGAGCCCAGCCGGACTCAATGACATGTCCCTTCTCATCAAGGAGAGGATGTTTGAAAGTAAGCTCATTTTGCATTTGTCAAGCCCCCTTTATCTTCTCCCACCAATAAACTCGTTATCTAAAAAAGGATTATCGGCAGGAATATCCACTTCAATAATATTGCAGCCGCCTTCCACATAAAAATCCACGGTTTCCAGTGTTTTTTAAATGGAAGGATAGCTGTTCGACAATTAGCAAATTGCTTTTGTTATGATTGACTACCTACTTTTACACCAAAATAGATTTGTTCAATAATCTCCTTAAATTCCTCAACAGTTGGAATCAAAGGATTCGTTTTCGTGCACCCATCTTTACTTGCTAATTCGGCAAGCTCTGGAATGGCAGCAGTAAAATAATCATCTTGATGAATCACTGGTTTAAGATTCCGAGGGATATCAAGTTTTTCATTTAATACCCGAACAGCGTCTGCTAAATTTTCAGCTCCAACTTTTGCAGCAAAACTCTTATAAATACTTTTAGCCTTAATATCCTGTGAATTGAATTCTATTACAAACGGGAGGATAATGGCATTTGCCAAACCATGCGGAACACCAAATTTCCCTCCAACGGCATGTGCGATACTGTGAACAATCCCTAACGAGACATTCGTAAAAGCCATACCAGCAAAACAAGAGGCAAGAAGTAATTTCTCACGTGCTTCTAAATTACTTCCCTCGCGGTATGCCTGTGGTAAATACTCAAATACATCCAGTGCTGCTTTTTCTGCCAACGCATCCGCTACGATATGAGCCCGACTGGATACAAGCGCCTCCAAAGCATGGGTTAATACGTCCATTCCCGTAGCTGCAGTAAAGGCCGGAGGAACAGATGCGGTAATCCCTGGCTCTAAAATCGCGATATCCGGTATCAGGTCCATACCGCGTATGCCGTGTTTAATATGTGTTTCTGTATCCGTAATGACAAAAGAACGGGTAACCTCACTGCCAGATCCACTAGTTGTTGGGATACAACACATTTTCGCTTTTTTACGTAAAGGCGGGATTTGATTAGGCGGACAAATATCTGCCAGCGTTTTATATTCTGGATATTCGTAAAATATCCACATTGCCTTGGCTGCATCCATAACAGAACCGCCGCCAACCGCAATAATCCAGTCAGGTTGAAACGCCAACAATTTTTGAGCCCCTTTTTGCACCGTATAGAAGGATGGGTCAGGCTCTACACCGGTAAAATAATCAAAACTAAAATTTGCTTCCTTTAAATAAGCCTCAATCTTAGGTAAATAGCCGGTCTTCTTAATCGATTCGCCACCAATGACAATCAGTGCTCTTTTCTGACTTCCTTGTAACTGCGTCAAATATTCTAATGAATTTTCCCCAAAAACAAGGTATTCTCCTGCTAATTTCATCGGTAACATATGTAATAACAGTCCTCCCTATTAAATGCTTTCTACTAAACTCTTCACTTTTTCCAAACTAACAGCTGATAACGGATCGCTGGATACTTTTAAACTAGATCCAACAATGGCACCGTCGACTAGCCAACAGAACAGTCCCTCTGGTTCTTTTTTAAACCCCAACTGGTTCAACCGCTCCACTAAGCTCCACATTCAACTCCCTCGTGTACTCTTCAACCTGTTTATCACTATATCCTAAGTTATCAGCCATAACAGAAATGACACCTTGTTTCCATTGCTCCACCCAGTTAGTGTTGAAGAGCACAGCTCCTGTTCGACGGATGAAGAAATCGATAGGCTTAACCACCATTTCCTCCTCAATCCCATATATAAGGGCAGCGTATACATCTGCTGGAAGACCATACTGTTCACCACCCCTAATATACTCGATCACATGATCATAAACCGACGTAACATTCGTACCATATCGGCAAGTCAGCGTTTCAGCTGCCTTTCTAGTTAAACCAAGCCGTTCTCCCCGCTCTATCATGAGACGTACAAACTCTGGGAACTTCGCCGCTCCTCCCACATCACCACCAGAAATCGGTAACGTCAGTGTTGAGCATGGAGCGAATGGTCCATGTCCAGCGGATCTTAGTTCCCTATCGAGAAGATCCGTTACCGTCTCGGCCATCTTTCGATACCCAGTCAGTTTTCCACCTGCTATTGTAATCATACCGGAGGCCGAGCAGATTATTTCGTCCTTCCGTGAAACTTCCGATGGCGCTTTGTTCTCCTCGTAAATTAGCGGCCGCAGCCCTGCCCAACTTGATTCCACGTCACTAACCGTCAGCTTTAATTCTGGAAACATATAATTGCTTACATCCACTAAATATTTCTCGTCTTGGATTGTCATTCGTGGATTGGCTATGTCACCAGTGTAATCGGTGTCTGTTGTACCAACATACGTTTTACCATCCCGTGGAATGGCGAACACCATCCGCCCATCCGAGGTATCGAAATATACCGATTGCCGTAACGGAAACCTATTTCCGTCAAATACAAGATGGACGCCCTTAGTAAGTCGTAACTTTTTACCCTGCAATGATTGATCGAGTTTACGCAGATTATCTACCCATGGCCCAGTTGCATTCACTATCTTTCGCGCCTTAATCGTATAAAGCTCTCCATCCATCGCATCTCTTACCTTCACACCTACAAGCTTACCAGCTTCATAAATAAATTCCTCAGCCTTCGCATAGTTTACTGCATTAACCCCTGTTTCAGCCGCTTTCTTTAACACCTCGATCGTCAGTCGGGCATCATCCGTCCGATATTCCACATAATATCCGCCTCCCTTCAGACCATGCCTTTTCAATAGCGGCTCTTTTTCGAGAGTTTCCTCAAGACTAAGCATCTTTCGCCGTTCATCGCGTTTAACTCCAGCAAGTCGATCGTATACCCTTAATCCAAATGACGTCGTGGCCACACCGAACGTCCCATCTTTATAGAGCGGCAGTAACATCCATTCCGGAACCGTTACATGCGGACCATTCTCGTAGACCACTGCCCGCTCTTTCCCAACCTTAGCAACCATCCGCACCTCGAACTGCTTTAAGTACCGCAGTCCTCCGTGGACAAGCTTTGTTGATCGGCTTGATGTGCCCGCCGCATAATCCTGCATTTCAATTAACGCCGTTTTCATCCCACGAGTTTGGGCATCCAGCGCTATTCCCGCTCCTGTAATTCCTCCACCAATAACGAGTACATCATAATCCTCAACAGTCATTCTTTTTAGATGATCTTTACGACTTAAAGCAGAAAATACATGTTGCATAAAGAATCCCAACCTTTCCTCTAAAGAAGTCAAAAAAAAAACACACAAACACCCTCGCTTTGCTAAAGGCGCAACGAGTAGTCTGTGGTTTCTCCTAATCTCCTACCAACATATGAACTTTTCTACATTATTTAACGGTGACTTGGTTCACTAAAGTACTATCATTTTTAAACATCACAGCAGACCGTGCTTGGATTCTATCGCCTCAGTCCCTGTATTCATCAGCATGGAACAGCCGGTCCCATATGTATTTTTGGGCATTCCCCTGATGCATTGGAATAGTCGGTAACTTGCGTTTTTCCTCACTAAGCTTCCATACTCGCCATGTATCAATCGTCCCAAAAAGTAATTCGCCGCATTCCGCCTTGTCGTGGGCACCCTCTACTTCGTCAAGCAGCCATTTTATTTTCGATCCGGAAAAATAAGCGTCAATCAATAGACCCGTCCTCTATCGAAACAATTCTGCATGCCTGCGAACTGGTCGTGCCCTGATCAATGGCTAGTATATAGCGCTCTGTCATGGCTGTATTACATCATCCGGGATTTGCTCAAAATGCTTCCACAACTCTGCTTTTGAAGTCGTTACCGCAGATGCTCCCGCATTTAATGCCAGTTCCACATCATTTATTGAGCGAATCAAACCCCCAGCGAATATCGGAATCCCCGTACGTTCATTCACCTCTGTAATGATATGCGGCATGATACCAGGCAGGACCTCAATGAAATCAGGCTGCGTTCTTTTAAGAAGTGCGTAGCTTTTCTCAAGTGCATTGGTATCAAGCAAAAACATTCGTTGAATGGCAAGTAATCCATTCTGTTTTGTCTTTGTGATAACACCGGCCCTTGTTGATATTAATCCTGCCGGTTTAACGACTTGACATAAATACTCAGCAGCATACTCATCATTTTTCAATCCTTCAATTAAGTCTACATGAAGCAATGGTTTCTTCCCATGGGCTTTCGTGAGCTCTACAATTGATTTAACTTGGCTTATATGGATATCCAAGACTACTATATATTCATAGGACATCTTAATAAGTTTTTCCAAATCCTTCATCTTACGGACAGCAGGCAAAATCCGTTGGTTGAGATTAATCATAGCGGTTCGTCTCTCCATCCATATAAAATTTTTGAATTACAAATAGGAATTGACAACTTTCTCCGCAAAGCCCATGAAATCCGATAGTTCAATTACAGTGCCGTCATCCAGAATAGCTCTGCCGCTGAATTTTCCGAATACCTGATGTTGGTCTGACTGGAATTTACCGCGTGAACCACAAGAGTGGCGATCAAGAACCGGTATAAAGTTCATTTCAAATCTTCCATCAGAAGAAGTAAACGTCCATGGCTCCAAAAATGAACTCTCTGGAATGTGAAATTCTATTTGATCAAGTTTATGAACCTTTCCATCGTATATAAGGAGATTCTCTGACGCAGCGGAAGTATTTCCAAAACCATAACCAATATTAAAGCCAAAATCGACTCCGTTTACTCGGCCGCTTCCGCTCCCCCAATACCAAGTATTGGCTTTCGGCCAGACGCCTCTACCCCAATCTAGTACAGAAAAGGCATTCTCTGATGAAAAATGATATTCTTTATCTCCAATTTTCACGGATCCTTCCGGATGTAGACAATTTATCTTCTGGTTGTAATAGAACATGGTCGGATCCTCATCAAATGGAACGACTATGACCATGGACTCTGTCTTTGGAATAGTCAGAGTAAGATTAGCTTCTAACGTCAAGCCATTTGTAAAATCTTCAAATTTAGCTTCAATCTGATGACTTTCCGGAGTTCGGATATAATGGCAGCGTGCATTTTCACTTTCAAATGAAGCATCGCCTAGACTGTCTAGAGGCATTTTATGTGAATCGTTTTCTAATAATGGGCAGGTTGCTATATTCATATACTGTTTGTTATTTTCAAAGTCAAGAAAATGGACAGACAAAGCCCTAATTGCTCCTAAATTAGCCATAGAAAAAGCCACACCATAGGATTCATTTCCAGTATAATAGTAATCCCATTCTTTAATACTATCAGCAGGAGCAGTGATATTTTGCCTGTTATATTCTAGTAACAGTTCACGAGCCCAGCCCTTTTCAGTAAGATGTCCCTTCTTATCAAGAAGGGGTTGTTTTGTTGTTATTTCATACTGCATATAGGAGCCTCCTTACTTCGCTGAATTTTTAGAGTCCAAGATAAGCGACACGTACGTGGTCGTCGTTTAGAAGCTCCTCGCCGGAACCTTCCATAACGATTCTTCCACTCTCCATTACATAAGCTCTGTCAGCAATTTTAAGTGCCTGTCGTGCATTCTGCTCAATTAGCATGATGCTAATTCCAGAGCGATTTAGTTCCTTAATCGTTTTAAACAAGGCTTCAGTAACCATAGGGGCAAGGCCAAGTGATAATTCATCAATCATTAGGATTTTCGGTTCACTCATCAGTCCCCTGCCGATACTAATCATCTGCTGTTCCCCACCTGAAAAGGTGCTGGCGATGCGGTCTGCGTTTTTTTCTAGCACTGGAAACATTTCATATACCTTTTTCAGGTTGTTTGCTACTCTCTTAGAATCTTTTCTATAATGATAGGCACCTATTAAAAGGTTCTCTTTAGCTGTCATTTCAGGAAACAGCTGTCTGCCCTCGGGAACCATACATAAACCAGTTGCCGGTAGGGTGGTAGGTGACTGATTGGCAATCTCCTTGCCCATATATTGTATGGAACCTGATTCGGCTGGATTTAGCCCCGTGATCGTACGCAGCAACGTGGATTTCCCTGCGCCATTGGCTCCAACCACTACAACTAGTTCACCTTCGTTGATATGCAGGCTGACATCCTGCAGAATTTTGAGCCCGCTTAAAGTGACATTAAGACTTGATATCTGTAGCAGCATAAAAATCATCATCCCCTAAATAGGCTTTAATAACAACTTCTGAGGAAGTAACCTCCTCCGGTGTGCCGACGGCGATAAGTTGACCGTACTCAAGTACATATACCTTTGTGCATATTCCCATAATAACTCTAAGCACATGTTCAACAATGAATAGAGCAGTGCCAAATTCTTCGTTGATTTTTTTTACAAGTTCTAGCATAAGTTCTACTTCTGTAGGAACAAGGCCGGCAAAAAGCTCATCAAGCAGCAATAACTTAGGCTCTGTAGCCAATGCTGCAGCAAGTTCCGCCTTTTTCCGCTCAAACATATTAAGTTTTGAAATTTTTACCTCTTCTTTACCCCCAAGACCGACAAATTCAATCATACGGTGGGCCAAGGGCAGTGCCTGGCTTTTACGTTTATGCCTGCAATAAGCACCGACCAGCACAGATTCCTCCAAAGTTAGTGCCGAGAATAGCTGTGACTTCTGAAAAGTACAAGAAATGCCAACTTGGCATATTTTATTAGGTTCATATTTAGTTATATCTTTGCCACCGAAGGAAATACTTCCGCTATCAGGTATGTGGAAGCCGGTGACTGTTTTAAACATGGTCGATTTCCCAGCACCATTTGGACCAATAAGTCCAACGATTTCCCCCTCTGCTATTTCAACAGAAATGTCTTTATTGGCAACAAGGCCGCCAAAGCTTTTTGTTACGTTGCTCATTTCGAAAAACACGTTTAACTCCCCCTTAAACCGAAGTTATTTACTAATTGACACCTTTTTCATACTTTTCCCCTCCAATTTAAGACCTATCGATCGACCGATGCTGATAAGTCCTTCCGGATGACGAATAGCCATAATAATCAATACAAGAGCGTAGATAATAACTGAAAACGGCGCCATAGTGGTTGGCATAATCCCTCTTATCAGTTCATCCATCACGACAAGTGAAGAACCAACGATAGGGCCCCAAACACTTCCTATTCCTCCAACAATCACCACTATGATTATTTTTAAAGAAATGACCATACTGAATACCTCGGGATTGTTGGACATCATAAACAAGGCGTAAAACGAACCGGCTAAAGAGGCCATAGATGCACTCATAACGGTGGCCATAATTCTCCATTTCCCAACATTTGAACCTAGGGAAAGCGATAAATCAGGATTTTCCTTTAGAGCAACAAACATGGTACCCATACGGCTTTTTCTTATAAAAGCAAAGGCTAACGTAGTTAAAATAGCTAGGATCAAGGCAATCCAATACAAGGTAGATTTATCCATCAGATATTCACGTGGCATGGATAAGCCCGTTACCCCGCCAGTTAATGGGAATAACTGGATTGAAAGTGTATAGATTGTCTGGGACAATCCGACCTGCGCCATTACAAAGTAGAGCCCTGACAATTTGGAGCCGATCATACCAACGATTGCCGACATGACGATATTAATAAGGAGCCCTACTAGTAAACCTGCAATAATTGGTAAGTGAAACTTGGCAACACTGATAGACATTCCGTAAACACCGAGACCAAAAAACAGTGCATGAGTAATGGAAAACATTCCCGCTAATCCTGTCAGCAGGTTCCAGGAATGTCCAAGTATGATATAGATCATGGCCATAATGGCAATGTTCATCATTAACCTGTCACCAAAGATTGGTACGAATGCAGCAAGTATAACAAGTGCTAGACTTACCGCTGTAAGAGGATGAAGCAGACGCTCCCGCCTAAGTAGATTATCAGATCTCACAGTTTTTCCTCCTCTACTATGCCGTGCACTTGGCGCGGCCAAAAATAAAATAGTTTGCTAACTTGCCAGCCCATTAAATCTGTCTTGCAATCCTTTTGCTAGAGTTAAATAATCCATTAGGTCTAACAAGCAATATTAAGACAAATAAACCGAAAAGCACTGGATCATGGAACTGAGCACCAAGCAGCGTAGTAATAAGTGCTGACAATATTCCTATAATAATACCGGAAAGAAAAGAACCTCCCATATTTCCAATTCCTGCTGTCACACATACTAAAAATGAAATGGTCATCATATAGTTACCAAAATGCGGTTCAACCTGAAACATGGTCATTAGCATGATGCCGGCAATCGCAATAATCAAATAGCTAATGGAGAATGCTAAGTCCATAATTCGCTCGCTGTTAATCCCCATGATATTGGCAATTTCCTTTTTCTGTACCACAGCTCGGATTGACATTCCCGCCCAAGTTTTATTTAAGAATAAATGGAAACTCACGAGAACTGCTGCTGCAAGGAAAAAACATATCAATTGGGTCAAGCCTACACTGATAGTATCTGTAATATTAATCCTTTTTTCAAAAATGGCCATATCACGCGGAAACCCAGTAAAGAAAATAATAACCAAGTTGATAATAACCAATTCCACTGCCATGGTGGTCAAAATCTGTGTACCGTGGTTGGTATTGTTTAGGATCGTTCTTCTCATTATCCAACCAATGGTAAAGAAAAGGGCAAATAGTATCACAACTGCAAATACGATTGGTATATTCCATTCCTTAATCAGGAAAAACGTTAGATACATGGCCAGCATGGTGCTGGAACCGTATGAAAAGTTTACTATTTGCAAGGCACCGGCTTGGAATGTAAAGGCACTGGCAACAAGACCATACACACCACCAATTAATATCCCGTTTAATATGATGTTAATAAAAGTATCTATTCCCATTGATCTTCCTCCAATAAAGCAATTAAGTACTCAAACGTCTACAAACAGCCCCGGCAATGTTGGCAGTATTCACCTTATTGTCATTACATAAGCATTCAACTGATTATTAATAGAATAGAAGGGCTCGATGGCCCTTCTGCCACATAATTATCAACTTTTGCTATTTAAGATTTCATTTTTATTTCATTACTTTTTTTCCCACGGGATAATCGGATCTTTGGTTTTCAGATTATCTGGGAAGACAGTCTCAAGACTTCCATTGTTCCATTGGCCCAAGATAAATTTATCAGCCTTTGTATTGGAATTGTTTTTGTCAAAGGATACTCCCCAATACCATGGAAGTTCTCCATAATCGATATCTAGCTTTTTGACTGCTGCTGCAAGTTCTTTCGTATCATCCCATTTAGCAGGATCGACACTCTCGAGCGCCTTGGCTAGGACATTAACAATGCCATATGCCTGGAGAGCGTGTGTAAGAGGATCGTGACCATATTTTTTCTTATAATCCTCTCTAAACTTCTTAGATCCTTTCGCAGCTTCTTCGTTAATGAAAGGGGTTACATACGATTGACTAAGGATACCATCTGTAATGTCATTACCCAAATTTGAGAATACCGGAGTATCATAGTAAATTCCTGCTCCAATAGTAAGAGGTGGGGTGTACTTCAGCTCATGCATCTTTTTCTGGAATGGCGTTCCATCTGTTACACCTTGAAATGGTACTAAAATATCATAATCGGTGTTCTTGAGCTTTGTAATGATTGGTACAAAATCCTTTGTATCATTCGGATAGGCTTCAACCAATGCAAGCTTAACACCTAATTTCTTTGCTCTTTCCTTAAATGGCTCAACAATGTGTTCAAAATTTGAAGTGTACACAACCGCTACTTTAAGATCCTTGGCATCTTTGCCAAGATATTTCTCCCCGACAGATACAGCCTGATCCATTGCGCCTGAAGAGAAATCAACTACGTTTGCGCCAACTCGGTAGAAATAGTCACTTTTACCTTGAATGAGATCCTTATCCCAAGCAAGTGAGAGATATAGTACCTGCATTTCATCAACCATCGTAGCAAAAGTACGATCTGCTCCAGAGCCATATCCACTCACAAACACCCTGGAACCCTTATTATAGAGACGTTCAAATTCTGACAGCGTGGCATTTTGGTCCGGACCGTCCGCAAACTCCATTTCGATTTTGCGGCCGTTGATTTCACCGCCCAAATGTTCAATGGCTAACTCCGCTCCGTTTTTAAACTCGTTTCCACCGAAGGTATTGTTACCTGTAAGAGGAGTAATCATGGATATCTTAAAAGGTTCAGACCCCTTAGAGGATGAAGATGAACTTTCATCTTTTGCGGATGAACTGCTACTAGCACACCCTGCAAGAGTAGATGCCAGTAAAAATGTAGATAGTATTGTTCCAATAGTTTTTTTCAACATTAACTTTTCCCCCTTCAATTATTGTAATTTTCCGGCATTTAAATCCCTACGGAGACCCTTGTCTTTCTTTTATTGTTTCTCCCCCAATGCTGAAGCTGCGACAATTACTCAAATATACTATTAGAGGTTTCGCCACATTCTTACAGACCTTTTTGTTTTTCACTACGGTTGTTTAGATTAATTCAAAAAAATGGTTCATATTCAATTAACTGCTACAACATTCCTCCTTCTTCGACTTTTGAGACGGAAAAAAAAGAAAATAGACCTCTTGAACTAGTCCCAAATAACCAGGACACAATTCACGCGATCTATCTCCTTATCTCCATCACACTTTTAACTTGCTTAAAGTATATTTTGATAAAAGAATATTGTCAACATACCAAATTTAATAATTATTTTAAATTTTTGTTCTATTTTTATGTTAAAATAATTTCCCCCTATAGTTTACCTATTTGCTCTATTATGAAAATAGTTGATTTGGTTATGACGAGAAGATGTATTCCTTAATATGGCGAGGCTAAACCTCGTTCTTAGAAACTCCTACACCTATACGCCAAAACGGAGCTCTTATGTTAGTTAACTGCTTAACTGAAATTCCATCTTAAAATCATATCACCTGTAATTCCACCACTAACTGTTAAATTCTTAATAAAAGGCAATAAGGTTTCAAAATTATATAGAAACTAAAAGAAACCCTTTCGGATTCTATACATAATTTAAAGTATTAGATCAGTCAGCTAACTGTTAATTTTTTCTTTAGTAAAATAATAAAAATATATAAAAAATTATATTATTTTATTTTAATTTTTATATTAAGGGAAGCGTCAAATAGCCCCTATATTCATGTAGATAGGAGCTTAGTATTTAGTCGACTTATAAAAATAATAGGAAATAACATAAACGGTAAACTCGGAAAGTTAAAAGAATGATGAGGAAATATTGAATAAGCTTCGGAAATAGAAAAGTTAAAAGTTAAAAGTTAAAATAATATGAGATTGGATTATAGATTCTCTTTAATATTACTACAAAAACTTTGCTAATTCTTCATAATTTGATAAAAAAACAAAAAATTTTCAAAAAACAAACACCGAACCCACAAACTACGACAAATTCCATCCTTTTTCTTCCGACGGAGTGAGTGAGTGACGATGTTCAAGTTATTTACGATCCTAAAGCTGATGTATATAAGACAAGCATCCGTGAAGTTCTTGGGGTGGCTTAAATAAACAATAGTTTTTTACCAGGGATAATGTAAAGGGAAATTCACAATCTACAACGTCAAGAAAACCCAAAACAGTCTAATTTCTCGGTGTTGCAAGTGAGAAATTAGGCTATTTTTACTTCATAAATGCGCAGTTTGTTAATAATTGATTTCATTTATCAATAAGTCCATAAGACAAGAATTTATCCTTTTAAGCTTTACTTCTTTGTGTCTCATTATTGTCTCTAAAAATTCTATACACTACTTGTCACTGTTTCTAGTGAGGATCTGGCCCCCATAGCCCCTTGCTGTTTTTTATTTACTTCTCACTACCTGCATGCGCTTATTAAACATCGTCGGATAAGACAAAAACCCAAGCATGATACTTGTGATGGAAGCTGTCGTTAAAAGCAGGAACAGCACGAGCAGCTGGAATTGAACGGCCTGAACAGGGCTTGCACCTGCAATAATTTGGCCGCTCATCATCCCAGGGAGCTGAACTAGTCCAATCGTTTTTTGACTCTCAATGGTCGGAATCATACTTGCTTTGATGGAGGTCATCAACTGGGTGTGGACGGCCTGTTTAGGTGTTCCTCCAAGAGATAGGATCAGTTCTGTCTGGTCCTGATGGGACTCGGTCTCCGCAATAAACCGATTAAGAAACAGGATGGCCAGCACCATTCCATTGCCAATCATCATTCCGCTGATTGGAATGATATATTGGGCGGTATGGGGTGTAATATTAAACCCCAGTAAGATGCTTTGCGTTAACACTTCGATAAAAATTAACGTAACAGCAATTTTCCACGTAATTCCTTTAATTGCTGCTCCTTTTTTACGGGCATTCAAAGTCGCTGCAATAATCATAACGGCAACCATTAAGAATATATAAATAATGCTTTTGGAGTCGAACACAAATTTAAGAATATACCCAACAACAAGCAATTGGATGATGGAGCGGATGACGGCGATCGTCGCATCTTTTTCCAGCCCAAGGTTCAAGGTCTTCGATAATACGATGGGAATGAGAACGAAAATGAGAGAAAAGATTAAGGCCATGGTGCTCATCCCAATTCCCCCTTCACAAACTGCCTTACTCGCTCATTGCTTGGTGATTCTAATAATTCACTTTTTCCCGTTTCAACAATTTCCCCTGCCATCATCACCCATGTATATGTCCCGACATTTAAAGCCTGTTTTAAGTCGTGTGTGATCCAAACAATCGTCACGCCATACTTCCGGTTGATTTTGACAATCAGTTCCTCAATCTCCTTTTGCGAAACTTGATCGAGAGACGAAGTAATTTCATCCAGTAATAATATTTGTGGATGATTCACCAACGTGCGGGCGATCGATACTTTCTGACGCTGCCCACCTGATAATTCCTTACTGTTCCTTTGTAGAAAATCCTCTGACAAACCCACATCATTTAATAAATCTATGGCTTGTATATCTGGAAGCCGTTTCCCTTGCAGTTCCAGGGGCAGTGCTAAATTTTTATGTACACTTCCATCAATCATCGGCGCACTTTGAAGCGCCATCCCAACCGTCCGCCGCAATTCCACGGGGTCATAATCATTTATGGTTTGATCATGAATCATAATGTCTCCATCGTTTGGCGACAACAGCCCATTGCACAACTTAAGCAGTGTCGTCTTCCCAGCCCCCGAAGGCCCCACCAAAGTCGTAATCTCCCCATCATAAAAAGCCCCTGAAATATTCCTCAAAATTGGCTGACCATCAATAGAGTAATTGACATCTTTAAATTGTATAGCTGGTTTCATTCTGTTCACTTCCTTATGAAGCATGGGGACGGTTCTCCTGCCTCATATTTATTCTGGCGACAGGCACCTCTTAGGCAATCTTACCAAAAACTCACTCCCGTTTGCTAGTTCACGCTTTGCTTCTATTGTGTGTCTCGACAGAAGTGGCTTAATGAAGCAATAGGAATCAGGTTAACGAGTTCGGTTTTAGAGCACAAAAATAAAAGGTTCAAATCATATGCGATTTGAACCTTTTATTTTTGTAGATTTAATTTTATAAAATAACTGAACGTTGATTTCGCTGTGTTTGAAAAATAAACGTAAAATTCCGTTTATATTGGGTAATATCCCTATTTCCCTAAAAATAAAGGAAGTTTTTTCGTTTATATGATCCAAATCTTTAGATTTTGTCTTATTTAGAGCAATTAATCGGAATTTATTCGCTTATATCTGCTTTTTAAGCTTCCCTTTTTACATTAGCCGAAATTTCTTCGCCTATGAATTCTTATACCTAGATGAAAATCAACAATGAATAATAACAGCTAATTCTCCAATGCAAGTTATGCAGATATCTTTTCACAAGGACGGTTCTGATCGGCTTAAGAACCGTCCCTTCGATCACTTTTCGCCTGGGTTTACTCCAAATGCATAATCAGGAATCGCATCATACACGGCAGGGTCTACATTCTCAATGGAACCATCGGCCAAGCTGTTGAGGACAGCCATGACTGGCACTTTCGCTGTTTCCTTCAGCATTCCGTTTTGCTTTTGGCCCAATGTCTGCGTCTGTCCTTTGATTTCAATCAACATCGTCGCCGTGCCATTTAACTGAAACGCTCCCAACCCTGAGCCAGGATAGTTCACCTGAGGGTATTTTTGAATGGCGCCAAAAGATGAGTTTCCGCGCTGCAAGGATTCATAAGCAATGGCGTTCACCTTTTTGCTGAGTGTTTCCACCGCTGGATCCACCGCATATATTTTTCCGCTGAAAGGATCTGTATAAGGTTTCGTCGTAAACAGGCCTAACAGCTGAATAGAAACAGAACGGCTGTCTTCTTCCGATAATCGGTTGAATCCACGGTGATGAATGTCGATGGCGACATCCGGATCAAATTCCTTTACTAGATTAGTCAAGGCGCGTGTTTCCGGCGAGAAGACCAGTGCTGCCTGTGAGCCGTTGTTTGTACTTGAGCTATTCAAGATAGCCGCCACTTTTTGCGGATCATTCTTGATCTCTTCGTTTACGTCAAAGTCATAATTCGGGTTGAAATCCCGGTTCAGGTCAAACCCCGGAATGCCATAAACAACGGATCCATTATTATTGACAGCCCGTTCACTTCCAATTGCATTGTAATACCAAGGAGCTTTTGTACCTTCCGGCAGACCTAGTTTTACTGGATCAAATGTTTGATGGGAGTATCTTGTAGGGTAAGGCTTTCCTTCATATTGATTGGCGGTCCCGTCCGGATTGATACGAGGGACGAACCAAATGTTCAGCTTGTCCAAAATTTGCCCAGCTTCTTTTCCGCCGGCAGAAAGTTTTTGGATTAATTCGACTGCCGCTTCCGTACCAAGCGGCTCATTTCCATGGATTTGCGTATAGACCAATACGCGTTTCTTGTTTGGATTATTGTCTCCCAGCTTTGCCACATATAGCGGGTAGCCGTCGTTTGATGTTCCAAATTGCGAAAGCTGTACTTTTCCTTTGGATGCTTGCACCAATTGCTTCAATTTGGCTTCCAATTGCTCATTCGACATTAAGCCTTCAAAGGAAAGATGTTGCTGGTCCTGTACCCAAGGTCCGTTTGGTGTAGTCGTTGGTTCGGCAAAAACCGACGTTGCCCCCAAAACAATTGTCGAGGCCAATACCCCGCTGGAAATTATGTACCCAAGTCGTTTATTCTTTTTCATACTTATCCTCCTGGAATAATTTGATTATTCCAAATAATAGCATATTTAGGGTCCCTAATAAACTATTAATCTGTAAAATTTTGATAATAATGGATAAACAGAACCAAATACCTACGTCGATAGAGTAATTGAGAAGAAAACAGGATACCAATCATGACTTTTGTCGCTCAAGGAATTTAATGCAATTAAAATCGAAGCACAGGAACCGTCCGTGACCACTGAAAAATGCATCTTAAGAAGCTGAAGCGCTGCTATTCTTGAGCTCTCAGGAAGAATAGTAGCGCTTATTTTTACCGGTGGGCTACTTTCCTGGCGCTCACGGGCAGAATAGATCGCTTATTTTTACCGGCCCCCTACTTTTCTAGCGCTCACAGGCAGAATAGATCGCTTATTTTTACCGATGCCCTACTTTCCTGGCGCTCACGGGCAGAATAAATCGCTTATTTTTACCGGCCCCCTACTTTTCTAGCGCTCACAGGCAGAATAGACCGCCTATATTTACCAGCACCCTACTTTTCTGGCGCTCACGGGTAAAATAGACTATCTATTTTTACTGGCGCCCTACTTTTCTAGCGCTCACGGGCAAAATAGACCGCTTATTTTTACCGGCCCCCTACTTTTCTAGCGCTCACGGGCAAAATAGACCGCTTATTTTTACCGGCCCCTACTTTTCTAGCGCTCACGGGCAAAATAGAACGCTTATTTTTACCGGGGCCCTACTTTTCTAGCGCTCACGGGCAAAATAGACCGCTTATTTTTACCATGGCCTACTTTTCTAGCGCTCACGGGCAGAATAGACCGCTTATTTTTACCGTAGCCCTACTTTTCTGGCACTCACGGGTAAAATAGACCGCTTATTTTTACCGTAGCCCTACTTTTCTGGCGCTCATGGGCAAAATAGAACGCTTATTTTTACCGGCGCCCTACTTTTCTAGCGCTCACGGGCAAAATAGACACCTTATTTTTACCGGCGCCCTACTTTTCTAGCGCTCACGGGCAAAATAGACCGCTTATTTTTACCGGTCTCCTACTTTTCTGGTGCCCAAGGTCAAAATAGACTGCTTATTTTTACCGGCCCCCTACTTTTCTAGCACTCACGGGCAGAATAGACCACCTATATTTACCAACATCCTTCTTTTCTGGCACTCACGGGCAGAATAGACACCTTATTTTTACCGGGGCCCTACTTTCGGGCAGAATAGACCGCTTATTTTTACCGAGGCCCTACTTTTCTAGCGCTCACGGGCAAAATAGACCGCTTATTTTTACCGTAGCCCTACTTTTCTGGCGCTCACGGGCAGAATAGACCGCTTATTTTTACCGGGGCCCTACTTTTCTAGCGCTCACGGGCAGAATTGGACAACGGCCCCCAATTCTCATTCCCCTTTAACCCCCTGCAACAATACCGCTTTCAGGCAAAAATCCTGTGGAACCCCCTCCTCATTGAAGGTAATTTGAAATGTATCCCTGCATAATGGCGTGGCGTTCTCAAGCATAGATATAATCTCCTTTTGTGCGTCAGCTGATGTGCCTGCCCTTTCGATCCAGCTGGCATATTCAAGGGGCAAATTCCACTTTAATCGCTCTGAATAATGTAAGGAGTTTTCAGCAAACATTTCCCGCCATTCAGAAAGGGAGCTTTCGCGCACTTGTGAGGGATCGCGGAGCTTATTTACTTTGTTGATGAACTGATCGAGCGTCTTGTCCTCCGGGGCGTAATGATCAACAAGTAAAAAATGTCCCCCCTTCTTCAGAACGCGAGAAATTTCTTTCACTGCTTTTCGTACATTTGGAAAGTGATGGGCTGCATAACGGCAGGTAACGATATCAAACATGGCATCAGGAAAAGGGAGTGTTTCGGCGTCTGCCTGCTGGAACGTTACATTCTCGCAACCCCGTTCCTTCGCATAATCTGTCGCCACCTTCACCATTTCTTCCGTGATGTCGACTCCCATGCACTTCTTAACGAACGGTGCAAAGGCGAGCGCCGTATGCCCGGCAGCTGTGCCTATATCAAGTACGTTTTCCTTGCCTGTTAACTTTACCGCTTTAACCATTACGTCCAGTTCCTGGCCTGCAGCAAACAGCTTCTCGTCCCGGTATTTCTCGGGATTTTTTGCAAACTGCTGCTGGACCGTATTTATCGCATCTGCCATCGTTCATTCCCCCTAAAATTAACCTGTTCTTACATGTATATTAGCGAATAGACACGTATTCGTCTAAGATATATAATCTATGAAAGTCATAGATTTAAACTATGGAGTTGGTATAGATGGAGATACGCTTATTACAGTATGCAGTGGAGATCTATCGAAAAAAAAGTTTTACAAAAGCAGCCGACAGTTTACATATCGCCCAGCCGTCGTTGAGCCAGCAAATCCAAAAGCTTGAAAAGGAAATCGGGGTCCGTTTATTTACACGCGGACAAGGAGGAGTTATTCCAACACCTGAAGGCATACGTTTCATTGAGAAAGCGCAGCAGATCTTAAGGCAGCACGACGACCTTTTGCGAGAGATGCATGAAAATAACGAGGGCATCGGATCTGAATTGACAATCGGTGCACCCGCCGTCACAGGTGGTCATGTGCTGCCGTTGCTAATAAAAAACTTTCTGAAGCGTTTCCCGCAAATGAAGGTGCGTCTCATTGAGGAATCAACCGAGGAGTTAGAAAATTTAACAATTCGGGGTGATGTGGACCTGTCGATTTTGCCTTTACCGATAGAAAGTAACCAGCTTGCCACTCATCTGATGCTGACAGAACCATTGCTGCTTGCGGTTCCACGGGAAGAAAAGGACTGGATGTCGGAACAAATTCGCCATCTCGTTCGTTCTGCAGATGAAAATGACCAAGTCACGGAGGGAACAATTCCTTTGGCAGAGTTGTCCTGCTCACCGTTTATATTATTAAAACAAGGATTCGGTTTTCGGCGGATTGTCTTGGATCTCTGTGCTGACAGCGGATTTCAGCCGCAAATTGATTTCGAAACAAGCAATATCGAGACTGCTCAATCTCTCGTCGCATCCGGATTGGGAGTGACAATTGTTCCTAAGATGGTAATGCGGCAAAATGCAAATGTTAATCCGTTATATATTCCGCTTCAATCACACCCGACTCGAACAGTGGTATTTGCTTATTTAAAAGAGCGATACTTGAGTCTGGCGGCTAGGGCATTTATGGACGTTTATGAAATGGAGCGACTGGAAACTTCCAGATAATTTCCTTATTCTCATTGTTAACCATGATTATCTAACATGAAGATGTAAAACGTCAAAAAGAAGCTGGTTATACAACCAACTTCTTTTTGTTCTCTCTACCTTTAATGGAAAGATGATTGATAGAATTAGTTACTTTCCTAGCGGATTGTTAACGTACGATCGGTTTCACGTCCAAAGCCATCTACTTCTATACGGTCTTTGTAAACCTTTAAAATAGAATATGCATTTGTATCAGCCGTATCTACCATTCCCTTAAGGTTTAAATAGTGAATCCCATTTTTATAACCATAATTTCCTGCATGGTTATGTCCATTAATGTATGCAACCACATTGCCGGCTGCCTCGAGTTCTGTCATGACGGCATCGGAATTCCACACATTATGCTCATTGGCAGGGTAAACTGGCATATGGGAGAACACAACAACTTTTTCATGGGCTTGAGCCGCTTTTTTGAGCACATCGCGAAGCCATGTTAGCTGCTCTTCGCTGACTCCACCATTCCAGGTTTGGGCGTTGATTGCGTTCTTTTCCTTTAACGAATTATACATATCTTGGGCCTGTTGATATTTTTCAGATCCTGCAGGATTGGCGTAAAGGCTAAGGTCATTGGTGTCAAGCGCGATAAACCGCCAGTTCTTGTATTTGAAATCATAATATTGATTCGGCATTCCTAGTATATCAGTGACTTGGTCTGTATATACAGGAAAGTCATGGTTACCAAGCAGATGATATTTCGGACCCTCAATCGTATTGAAGTATGGAAGGATGGTTGAGAAGCTGGAAAGATTACGGTCGATTAAATCACCGGTTTGCATCGTAAAATCTACATCTTGCTCGTTAAATGTTTGTGAGGCCTCCATCAGCTTGTCAATAGAGTTGCGGTAAAAGCGGGTTCCGTTGTCGTTACAGTCACAGTACTGAATATCCGGAACAACCCCAATTGTAAACTTTGGCTTCTCTTCAGTTTTTGCGAACACTGAAGAAACAGGGCTGACAGCGGTAAGGGAAATCCCAAGGGCAGCAGCGGCTGCCAAGCATTTTAGCTTCACACCTAGTTTCTGTTTTGTTTTTTGTCGATTTAACATAAAAAATCCCCTTTCCATTTCCAATGACAGGAAGAATTTTGATTAGTTTTAATAATAGACTATTAAAATATCGAAAAGGGAATATTTACAATCTCTTTAAAGTATCTTTAATTGTTTAACACACTCTAGTAAATCTCTTTAAAAATAATAGTACTTTTTTATCTTTACTTTTGTAGTTGCTAGGTAAAATTACAGTATAGGCACGGGGAAGGTTCAAATTAGACCACAAGGACCTCCGCCACGGTCCGGTCACCTCGCGCACCGACGGTTTGCTTAATCACTTCCTGCCTAGGCTTACTCCCAATGCATAATCAGGAGAAAAAGACACTTCCGGCTGGTCTGGGTCCACGATTTGAACGCAGAAATCCTCTGCCTTTTTCGGGGGGACGATTAACCGATATCGGTTTTATCGAAGAAACATATATAAACTGGACATTGAGTGACAGGCACCTTCCAGAAAATCTCCAATTAACAGCTTGTTTCGTTAAAATTATGTTTTTCTATTGGAATCCGTGTAAAATGGTTTTAATAATTATCAACATGAGGTGGTTACTATGGCTTGGAAAGTTAAAAGTTCAACTAAGGATAAGGTAGACCGTTTTCAAATAACAATGGATCAGGTCGTTCTTCCGAATGGAGAGGAAAAGACGTTTTCCTATATAGATTTTGCTAAAGGTGTGTGTATCCTCCCGATTACGGATAACAATGAAATCGTCTGTATAAAACAATATCGCCACGCCATGAAAGGCTGGAAATGGGAGCTGCCGGCGGGAATGATTGACGATAACGACCCTACCCCTCTAGAAACGGCAAAAAGGGAACTAGAAGAAGAAACGGGCTACATGGCTGAGCATTGGCTGGATTTAGGAAGCTTCTACCCTTCTCCGGGTTCTACAAGCGAGGAGATTCATTTATTTGCAGCAGCAGGGTTAACAGCAACAGAGCAAAACCTGGAAAACATCGAACAAATTGAAGTACATAAAATCACGATGAGAGATTTAAATAACCTAATTAAATCTGGTGAATTCAAGCACGGCGCAGGGCTGGCGGCTATATTGCGATATAAATTAATTGTGGATTAAACAGGAGCATTAACTAGGGCTATGACTCAAAAGATCCAAATTTCATCTATTTCTATAAAAAGTAAATAAAAAAAGAGATTGATTAACTACAATATGTAGTTAGCAATCTCTAATCAATACAATCACTCTTTCAGCACCTCGAACCATCCCCATGGTTAGCGCATGCTAACTCCGGTATCTATATTCGTCTTGGTACCAGATTCATAGCCTAATTCATTTACCATTTCAGTGAGATGGAGAAACTGCGAAGCTATTTTCATTTCATATGTTTCAAGTGCATCCTCCAACACGGTTTCGTAAACTTCCTCTATTTCTTCGTCCAATATTTTCTCATAATTAACTACTTGTCCAAGTGAAAAATAACCGCGTTTCCACCCATTAACGAATGCCATGAAGAAATGTTGTTCGTAAATTCTGTCAGCAAACGTCGATGTTGAAAATTTCCTATACTCTTCGCGAGAGGTCCACTGAACCCTATCAAGCATTTCTTTTAATATAGGGCGACATTGTTTATATAAATCTGGAAGAAATGGAGTTACTAATGAATCTACATAATATCTTTGTTTTGTATAATCGTACCTGGTCTTAGAATTACCTTTTGTTTGACTCGTACTATTAGTGTAAGACGTATCTTTTATGGCTGATTCATCATCTTTTTTCAAATTATTATTTACTTTATTTTCATGAATGTAGATACCATTCTGCAGAAAGTAGTTATCTGTAGACTCAACAACTACTCTTCTTGTACCAAAGAATAGTATGAGTCTGCCAGGTGTACTGCTCTTTTTAATATCTGTAATTTTTTGTTCTTCTCCAGAACTAAGTTTGATCTTGTCATTAACTCTCAGTGAGGCAGCTGAAATTTTTTTGCGATTTAACGCTTGATTATTAGATGGTTCAGAACTCAAGTTGCTACGGCTTCTTTCTTTATTTCCTGTTACTTCGTTATTTCCGTAATTTCGCCAATAAAAACTACCATCTGCCTCTCTTAATATATTACCTGATTGCAAATAACTATTTAACATGTTTACTTCCAAGAGGATTTCTTCAACCTCAGAAATAAGAGAGTGTGAGATCTGACCTTTTCTTTCCCATTGCTTTAATAAATGAATGGCATATTTAGCTTTTTCCTCCATACTAGAGCCTATTTGAGCGTCCGGGTAAAGCAACTGGCCTTTATAAGCAATATCCTGTACTATTATTTCTTCATGTCCGTCAAAGAAAAAAATATCAATTTGGTTTCCTAATGTTAGGATGCCATTTGTATAGGTTTTAATTTCTTTTCCGCCCACCTTAAGTAAACCTTCAACAGCATTGATTTGTTTAAACTCTGAAGAAGGATCTCTAGGCATTAAAACAGATGACTGATCTCCATAACTCAACCATGAAAAACCTTCTTCATCGGAATGTACTATATTTCCATTGCGAATATATTTATTTAGAATATCAACCTCTAAAACAATACTTTCCGCTTCTAAAACTAACGATTGGTCGATTTGGCCAAAATTAGACTTCTTCTTTAATGATTGAATAGCATAATCTGCTTTATCTATATAATTTAAACCTTGTGGTGCTTTTGAATAGAGCGATTCTTCATACAATTCAATATCCGTAACGGAAACTTCCCTGCCACTTTCAAAAAAAAGTAAAACCTATTTTTTCAGCTAATAAAAGAGATCCAATATTATACGTTTTTATCTTTTTATTATCTACTGTAAGAATACCTTCAACGTCATTTAGACGCTTAAAGTTTCCAACTCGTTTTCCCTTTTCCACTTTTGAATCTTGGCCAAACTTTGGTAGAATGACGAATGCAAAATATAATATACCAGCCATAACAATGAAAAACAGCACTAGATAAGCCTCCTAATTAAACCTTTATTCCAATTTCCTACTAACAAAAAAAGTCTCCCGACTGAAAAATAATCTAATTCTTAATTACGAGCCTCTAGGGCTATTCCTTTTTGCCTATTTCATTAATATTATAGCAGGAAACTAACCTTGTTTTAATCACTGGGTATAATTGGAATTCAGGAGCAAAAAAGAGGTAGAACGTCTTTTACGATCCCTATAAATGAACCAGCATAAAGAAACCATTAATCATTTAAAAACCAATAATCAAAAGATTAATAAACGTAAAGGCTTGTCTGATTAACAGCCCAAAAATGAAGCAAGAGAACCGTCCCCATGCATCATTTATTTGCAGCTGCAGGGTTAACAGCAACGAAGCAAAACCTAGATAACAGCGAACAAATTGAAGTACATAAAGTCTCGATGAAAGATTTAAATAACCTAGTTAAATCTGGTGAATTCAAGCACGGCGCAGGGTGGCGGCTATTTTGCGATATAAATTAATTGTGGATTAAACAGGAACATTAATTTAGTGCTATGACTCAAAAGATCCAAATTTCATCTATTTCTATAAAAAGTAAATAAAAAAAGAGATTGCTAACTACAATATGTAGTTAGCAATCTCTAATCTTATCATGAAGATAAGATGGTATAAATAGATCTTGGACGCCCCTTAGTTAAGGGTGTCTCTTGACCTATAATTTTGGCAAGGCCATGTTTTTCTAAACCTAGCAAAATTCTTCGTGCATTGCGAGATGTCATCTCCAATTGCTCTGCAACTGAAGAAGCAGTAAGACTAACACTGGATTGGCTTTGGATATATAAGAGTTTATTGAATGTCGATATATTCACTCCTGCCTTCTCCAACCTATTGCTTAAATCTTCATTTTCCGTACGATATCCATAAACAAATGAAGTATCTTGATTTGACAACTCGTGAATTTTACCTTGCTCATCAACCGTTACAATGATATGACCATTCTTTTGTTGAGCGTGATATTGTGCCAAGCTGGCATGTTTCTCTGCAGAAAAGGATGTAGTCCCATAGCCAATCCCTATAGATACGGTCAAATTGGACAAAATTCTTAACTTTTCTAACAGATTCAACCCACTCAATTCATTTGCTTCAATTTCTCCCCGAGTAGAGAAAATGGTGAACGTCCCTACGCCCTTTTGAGAAAAGGAACCAAAGATCTTTCGGGTATAGTCTAAAATAATTTCTTGGCATTTTAAATTCAACTGATGCACATCATAGGCCATTAGCCCTTCCCCTTTTAGATGAAACAGTTCATCCACTTGAATCATGACCACGGCAATTTGGGCCTTTTTAAAGTGGGATAATTGGCCATTCTTAGTAATTCGGTCAAATGCCCTCAAAATTGATGTCCTAGTCGGAGCTAATCGAAAAGATGGCACCTGCCTTTTTTGAAGCTCCTGGTATACAGAATGAAGTGCTGTAACACAAACATCTACCTTTTTTTGTTCATATAAGGATGTATGAAAGGAAACAATTTCTTGGTGAGTTAGACTAGAAACAAATGGCAACAACTGAGTTTGGCTGCTTTCAATGGATAAATCTTGGTACGTTTCCAACAACTCATTTTCTGAAATAGTGTCGAAACTGACTCGTTCCAATTTATAGCCAAAATTATAGGCTATATCAAGCAGAACCGTAGAAAGACTCATCCCGCTTAATTCCAAAAAGTACCCATTTTCAATGAGGCCTTTTTCTTTTACCATATTATAGGTCATTTCCCCTGTAAAAAGCCAAATGTCCACCATTGCTGAATTCTTTTTTACAATTTCAATGGTTTCTTCAAAACTAGAATATTGTAGGGGAATCACTTCTAGGTTGTACTTAGTATCTTCCAAGACTTGTGAGACCAATTTTTGAGTATCTTCTGGCCCAACAACCCCGATTCTTTTCTTTTTCATATAACCATCCTCTTTACAGGCCCATTGCTGGCAGTTATTTATTCTGTCTCATTCCCTTATGTTTTAATATATGCCCCATAAAGTTTAGCATAGTCATAGCCGCTACACGAGGGGTCCCTCCGGTCGGGTCGTATTGCGGAGCCACTTCAACTAAATCAAAGCATACAATTTCTCCCTTTTTCGCCAATCCTTTTAAAATATCATTTAGGAAATCAAAGGAGAAGCCTCCTGGTGATGGTGATCCTGTTCCCGTGGCAAGAGAGATATCAAAGCAATCAATATCAATGGTTACATAATATTTATCGCCTTGTGGAATTTTAGCTAGTATTCCTTCTACCCCCATTTCCATGGATTCTTTAGCTGAAATTAATACACTATTGAATTCCTTAGCAGCATCAAAGTCTTCCTTCCGGCTGCTGCCTAATCCTCGCAAACCGATTTGAGCCATCCCCTTGATATGCTTCATTTCAGACATGCGGCGCATAGGACTTCCATTTCCCCATCTTTGTCCTCCGGGAGCATCCGACCAATCAAGGTGCGCATCGAGCTGAACCACAGTTACCGATCCCTCTGGTTCAAGTGCGCGGGCAATCGGGATTGAAATGGAATGATCGCCGCCCATGATGGCTGGAATGGCACCCTTTTCCCGAATCTTGCGGACAGCCCATTCGATACGGTTGAATGATTCTTGAATGTCACCATGAATGACATCTGCATCACCGCAATCTACAATTTTAAGTGGAGCTGCAAGAAATACTTCATCAAGCTCCGGATCATAGAATCCTGCATCTCCACGACTATAATGAGTAGAGACTTCCCTTATGCGGCGCGGGCCAAAACGGCAGCCTGTTAAAAATCCTACCCCTAAATCATAAGGTACACCAAGGACCGCCATGTCTGCATCTAGTTTTTCTAAATCATCACAAATAGGGTATTTGGCAAATGAGCATATTCCTGTTATAGGCATGTTTATCTTATCCATTATTAATTCCTCCTGTTAATTGGTTAGCTGTTTAAAATATCCCCCATGAAGGGCATATGGCTAATTTGTGTGGTATGTCAAATCACTTCTTACCTTGATAGTTAAACATTAAACTTTTAATCTATTTTCTAAATTTCTTGACCATAGAGAAAGGGGATAACAAATGATGAAATACCCCGCTAAAACTAGTGTATATAGCATAAAAACGGCTGTATTATTGCTGCCCATCATCGTAATCCGCTCAATCGTAATTTGAGCCGACTTTAAAAACTCAACATTACCGATTAGCACAGTCAAGGAAGTGGATTGGACCAAGTTGGTCAAAATACCAATAATAGAAGGTAGCACACGCTTGGTCGCCTGGGGGATAATGACATACATCATCGTATTAACATAATTTAAACCAAGAGCATAACTTACTTCTGTTTGTGTCTTTGGAATCGATTGGATCGATCCACGGACTGCTTCTGCAACATTGGCAATCGCCCAAAGGCTTAGCCCAATAAGTGCAGATAGAAAGTTAGGGATTTGGAAACCTATGGTCGGCAACAGGAAAAAGACTAAAAATAAAACAACTAAAGTCGGGATACCTCGAAATACGTCAATGAATATTTTACTGGCTAAGCGAATAACTGTATTTTCAAGTGTCCGTAACACGCCGACAATTACCCCACCGAGAACAGACACTATAACACAGCAAATACTCAACCAAATCGTAAAGCCAAATCCCTTTAACAGAAACGGCAAGCTTTCTATTATGGCATTCATAGTCATCCTGCCTTTCCGTAAGTTTTATTTGCCATTCCTTTAAAACTAAAAAATGCTTTTTTGGAAGATCTGCGTTTAAAATCTAACTTGCGTTCAATTAACGCAAACAGAAAGGATAGAACCCAGACGATTAGGAGGTAGATGACCCCTAATGACAAAAACATTTCGATATATTTGAAACTAACTGCAACCGAATTGAGTGCAGTAAAGGTCAATTCCAAAACGCCAATACCAGCCAACAGGCTTGAGTTTTTAACGACAGACATGGCAGTGTTGCTAAAAGACGGGAAACTTACTCGAAATCCAATTGGAATGATAATGTGGCGATACACGTGGTACGTGTTCAAACCAAGAGAATATCCCGCCTCATTCAAATTTTTTGAAACAGATTTAAATCCCCCGCGGAAATTCTCGATGGCATACGCTCCTCCCCATAAACTAAGAGCAACAATTCCCGTTACGGTTCCTGACAATTTCAATCCGATAAATGGAAGGCCAAAATATAAAAAGAAAATTTGAACAAGCAATGGCGTATTTCGAATGAGCTCCACATAGCCGATGATAATGGGGCTAAGAATCGGCACCTTCAAAATGCGAATAACAGCACCCGCTATGCCAATCAATAGAGAAAGAACCAAGCTGGCAAAACTTAATAATAAGGTCATTTTCAGCCCTGTCATTAAATACGGCAGCTGGTCTATGATAAAGGCAATATCAAATTTCAACGGTCTATCACCTTCCTTTCATTTATTTCAATACGTTTCTTAGGAATGCTTTGGTCCTGTCTTCTTTAGAATTTCCAAACACTTCCTCTGGTGTCCCCTCTTCGACAATGACACCCTGGTCCATAAAGATTATTTTATCGCCCACTTCTCTTGCAAAGCCCATTTCATGGGTGACGATTACCATTGTCATACCGCTTTTAGCCAGATCCTTCATGGTTTCAAGAACATCGTTAACACGTTCCGGGTCAAGGGCTGACGTTACTTCATCAAACAACATTACTTCGGGCTCCATCATAAGTGCTCTTGCGATCGCGACCCGTTGCTGCTGGCCGCCTGAAAGTTCCTCCGGATAAGATTCCGCTTTTTCCTTCATGCCTACCTTGTCAAGGAGGGAATATCCTAGCTCCATTAATTCATCTTTTGACTTGCTTGTTTGAAGCTTCGTGGGAGCAAGTAATAAGTTCTTCATTACACTGAGATGAGGAAAAAGATTGAAACTCTGAAAGACCATGCCTACTCTTGTTCTTAGTTTTTGAATGGGAATATCCATAAAGGATTGATCATCCAAATAGATAGTTCCCTCATTAATGGACTCCAAACGATTAAGGCAGCGTAACAAAGTGCTTTTTCCCGACCCACTTGGACCAATAATAACCGTAGCCTCTTTTTCTGAGATTGAGGTCGTGATTCCACGTAAAACGGAGGATTGGTCAAAGCTCTTGTGTACATTTTCTATTTTCATTTTTGTTTTCGTCATCAGACCCTTCCTTTCTATTAAACTATTACCCGAAAAGAGGATTCATATAAGCAAGGCTCCCCTTTTCGGGTCCATCTTGATACAATGATTTACTTAAGGTCTAGGTAATAATTGAGGAGTGTTTTTGAATTCTGGGAACCAGTTTTTGAACCATTTGTAGAAGAGGTCTTGTGATGAAACTTCCTTGATGGCAGCATTTAGCCAGTTTAAATATTCTGTATCCCCTTTGCGAACTGCAGCAGCAATAGCCATTGGTTCGAATGGTTCTCCCACTATTTTGTAGGAGGAATCCTGATCAACAATTTTGTAAAGCACAGATTCATCTTTAACCATCGCCACGCCACGATCATCTTTAAGCGCTTGCAATTGTTCAGCAAGTGTTGTTAATTGCAGCTGTTGGGCAGAAGGAACGGCTTTTTGAAGAGCTAAAGCCTCTGTAGAACCTTTTAATGTAATGACTGTTTTACCTTCTAAATCCTTTAAATCCTTAATGTTACTATCCTTCTTCACCAGTGTTAAGTTGGAGGTACCAAAATATGGATCTGTAAAATCAACTACCTTTTTCCTTTCGTCTGTCGCAGCCAGGGACGCAATCAATAAATCAACTTTTTTGGAATTTAGGAACGGTATACGATTATCACTTGTAACCGGGACAAACTCAACAGCATTAGCATCTCCAAACGCAAATTCAGCTAATTTCTTGGCAAAATCAATATCATATCCAACATTTTTCCCGCTTGCATCCATAGAACCGAAAGGAGGAAAATCTACCTTTACCCCAATCACCAATTTTCCCTTTTTCTTAATGTCATCTGGCAGGGCAGGGAGATTGCTGGCTTTACTATCAGCCGAAGAACTCTTATCTGAAGGACTGCTGCTAGTAGATTCTGAATTGGAACCACAAGCTGTAAGAATCAAAAAGGCAAAAATAACGATAAGATTTAAAACGAAAAACGGTTTTCTCATGTCTTACCCCCTCATTTTATTTCCTATTTAAGGAATATTTCCGTAAATATACCGTAAATAAAATAAAAAAAAATCACAATTCCTTCTCACTATTCACTTCATACAACTTCAACAACAATTTCTACCAACCGTTCTTGCAATGCCAGCCTGTATACAACAATTCGGCCTCAAGATGATGACTTTCCTCTCCCAAATGTTTCGGGAAAAAGTCTTTAGTTTTATACGTTCGAAAGCTCTGGTACTTTATACTTTTTGCCCCCCTTCAATATGATTTAAAACATAATTAGATATTATGTTATAGACAAAATATTGTCAATATTATGATAAAATAGCAATTTTCTGATTTTTTTAGATGATGTAATAGAGTTATCTTTATGGAGGACACATACCGATTTACTCCAAATGTGGCCATCATGAGCCTGGCCACAGCCACCACATGGGCTGAAATAACCATAGAAATGCCCCCCCAATGCACACCCATCTAGCATTCTGCTCAAATGGCACACATTCACTAATCTCTGTACCAACACTGCCCTCAACTTGGGTTTTCACATTACGCTCAGACTCAACACCAGTTTCGTTAAAGAATCCGGCCCACACCTTAAATCTATTAATTTGACTAAATTCCCCATGCCTCAAATTCTTATAATATTTGTTCAAAATTGCAAAAAACGCGTTCGTATTTGTATTTTGATGCAAAAAATAATGAGTTTGAGGCTATTATTCGTTTCAAAAGTGAATAAGACGAGTTCGATGAAATAAGCGATTCCCGTTATGGTAGAGGTACCCGGGAATACAATGGCAAAGCGCGCTTTCCTGAAAGGAACCACCGTGGAAAGCTTTGAACAATTGGCAGAACAATATCAACCGATGATCCATAAAATCATCTACTCCCTTCATCTTTACACAAATAAAGAGGAATTTTATCAACATGGCCTGATTGCCCTTTGGGAGGCAAGCCAGCGATTTAATCCCGAAAAAGGAAATTTCACCAACTATGCCTATACATTTATCAGATGCCGCCTGCTTGAAGAGCTGGGAAAAATGGCACGAGCCAATGAAAGATATGTTTGCAAGGAGGGAGAATTCTGGGGGACCGTTCCTGATTGGCAGCCAAACAGAACATTGGAGAATGAAATCCTGTTATCCTATTGCGAAGTGCTGACTCCACATCAACAGAAATGGCTATTGTACACCATCCATGATGGCCTATCCGTTAAGGAGATCGCTGAAAAGGAAAAGGTCTCCGTTTCAGCCGTAAAGCAATGGCGGATGGGAGCGCGGGGAAAGTTGCGAGAACAAGTGAAGAATTGATCAGATGCGCAAAATAGGAGCACGACAACCGTCCCCCTGCTTCAACTCAAAAACGATCAAATTGGAACGAAATTCACGAAAACCCCCTCATCAATTCCAATTTGGAGCCAAAAATGCCATTTTCCTACCCCAAATGTGCTCCAAATTGGAAATGAGGTGATTCGACAAATACCGTATCACTCGATATCTTAAAGGTGCCAACATCGATGAAACGATGAAATGGCCATAACCAACCAAGTATAAAGGGTGATGCAACGATCACCTTTAAGTTTTTAATCGTTTCCCATCAAAGCCTATTTATTGTAAAGCAAACCCTATCTTCTTAAAAAAATGATAGTAAAAAACGATTCATCAGAACCGCTCCTATGCCCCCTCCAGATTGTCAAAGTTTCGTCAAGAATAAGGTCGAATTCTATCGAAATTTGTACTTCAGTACGTGGTAACGTTTACATTTATGATATTTAATAAAAGCAAGGCAGCATCACCCATTATTTTACATATTAATTATATAAAAATAGTATTATCTCAATAAACCCTGTCCTATAGAATCAACAGGCAGATATAAATGGAGGTGACCCAAATTCCATACAAAAATGATGCACAAGAACCGTCCCTATGCCTCACCTGTCAAACCTTTTAAGGAGTGGATGACCAATTGATGGAGCAAAAAAACTATTTTGTTGAGAAGAAGATGATTTTGATGTTGGGGGAATATAATCGATTCGGAAAGCTGTGCGCGCGGGTAATGGCAGGCACTTCGGCATTTCTCGTCGACAGAGCCCCGCTGCAGGTATTGGATGATACATTGACATATATAGGGTTTGACCTAAAGGGAGCTACTACCGGGGCCAAAGTGGTGCTTGATAGGAAGGCCAAATGCCCCATCATCGTAAACCCGTATCTGGGGATTTGCCTTTTCCCAACCAAATCTCCTAAAAAGGCAGATTGCATTTGGTTTAACCCGGAGCATATTGAGAAAACCACCGCGATGGGCAACAAAACAATCGTGGAACTAAGCAATGGCTATACGATGATCATTGAATCCAAGCTCGCGGCCTTTAATGACAAAATTGAAAAAGCCAGGCAATTAATTCATCTTTCAACCAAACGAGGCAAGCAACCAGATACCAGCAGCTATGAACACACCCCGCCGATAGACCATCAACTGACCAAGGAGAAATCCGGAAAGTATAACTTTGATACCTTAGGAAATCTATAATCTACAAAACTTCCAACGCAACATCATCATTGTTCAAAGGAGAATGTCTATTGGGAAACTACTTAAACTCTCGTTACGGCAAGGTCCTGAAAAAATTACGGAAGGAACTGGATCTAACACAAGCGGAACTAGCCAATCGCTGCTCTCTAGAGCCTTCCTATATCAGCTTACTAGAAAGGGAACTAAAAAAGCCAGGCTTTGACACCCTCTGGGCTCTATCAAAAGGACTCGAACTGATGCCTTCAGAATTACTAAGAAAAATAGAAGAACACTCAGAAGTGGGACACGGGGACGGTTCTTGTGCCTCAAAATTTGCATCCCACCACATAGGAGGAAAAGTCTATGACGAAATTACTGATTAACGAAGCGCCCATCATGATCATCCCTTCCCTCGCCGTCAAAATGGGCCTGAACGAAGCCATCGTGCTCCAGCAAATTCACTACTGGATCCAGTCCAGTTCCCATGTGATTGAGGGACGAAAATGGATATTCAATACCTATAAGGATTGGCAGAAACAAATGCCCTTCTGGTCGGAAAGCACCATTAAACGCATTATTCGTTCACTAGAAGAGCAGGGTTTCCTGATCTCGGCCAATTGGAATAAGCTGAAACTGGATAAAACCAAATGGTACACCATCGATTATCAACAACTGGAAGCGATGAAGGAAGGCCCCGCCCTCACCGAAACAGCAAACCCAACAACACAGGGCCAAGCTGACCCTTTCGCAACTTCCGGCCAATCGTCGGTTCAGACTGACCTATCTGAGATGTCAGACTGGACCACAGAAGAATTCGGTCTGACCCAAACAATACCAGAGATTACTTCAGAGACAACAACAGAGAAAAAACCTATTGTCGACATCGTCGACTACCTCAATGCCAAAACCGATGCCAACTACAAATCAGGAACAAAGAAAACAAACCAACTGATTCAAACAAGATTAAGAGAAGGTTTTACCGTGGAGGACTTTAAGAAAGTCATCGACTTAAAGACAGCAGAATGGCTCCATGACCCACATATGAGTACATACCTAAGACCGGAAACATTGTTTGGAAACAAATTTGAATCCTATCTCAACCAAAAGCCGCAAGCGAATCCCCTCTTTGAAAAACGAAGGGGGCAAACCAGCAACAAACAGACCCTTAACGAGGAGGATTTCGATTTAGATGATGAAGCGTGAAACGTTTGAGCTATTAAAGGCCATCAACACTTTCTACGACCAATTTATCGTCAATCAGGAAAAGGTGAACATGTGGCATGAAGTGCTCAAAAGCTATGAACACGACATCGTGCAGGAAAGACTGTTTTCGTTCGTAAAAGAATCACCCTATCCGCCTAAAATCGCCGACCTATTGCCAAAATCGTCCGGCGCCATGACCGTCCCTAATGCCAGGGAGACCAGATTCATCATGACTACCAGGCATAAGCTAGCGAGCGAAGAAGTGGTCCAGCGAGAACTGGCCAACATGAGGGCTATTCTGGGAATTCAGAGGTAGAGGAAAAAGCAGACTTCAAAGTCCTTGTCGGACGGGCCTGTCATCGTCCCCCTTTATCACAAAAATCATGACGGACGCTCAAATCTCAACTCGGGAGCAGCCTCCGTCAGTTGGTCACTACTACGAAATAGTGATGCACGAGAACCGTCCCCATGCATCACTGTTAGGAGGCACGATTATGATTAATCAAACACAAACACAAGAACCGTCATGCTTTAGTCAGGAGGTGGAGGAGGCTTTTGTGGGGGCGCTGTTTCTGGACAGCGGGCTTGTGAAGGAGGCGGCGATTCTGCCGGAGCAGCTTTATTTTCCGCAGCTGAGGATGATATATTCGGCGATTCGCAGCCTGGATGAGAAGGGAAAGCCGATTGATTATGTTTCGATGATCGACGAGCTTGGCATCGACAACCTGCAGTGGATTGGCGGCGTTAGCTATTTGAATCGACTAGCCGGGAGCGTGCCGACCACCGCCAACTTTCCATTTTATCAGCAATCCGTCAAGGAATATGCGCAAAAGCGAAAAACGATCCACATTGCCTCGCGCCTGATCGAGCAGGCAAACGGAAAAGACATCCGAAAGACGATCCACACCGGGATTCAAGAGCTAATGGCCATCGATGACCAGCTTACCGACGAAGACACCGGCAGCATCACCCCGTCCTTGGTGGATTTGTTCATGGATTGTGAAAAGGATTTGGGCGAGATCGTCGGCATTCCTTCCGGCTTCCCTCATCTCGATCTACTCACCGGCGGCTTCCAGGAATCCGACTTGGTGATCATCGGCGCCCGCCCGAGCATGGGAAAGACGGCCTTCGCCCTGAGTGTTGCCCTTCATGCAGCCAAACAGGACATCAGCCTGATTTTCTCCCTAGAGATGTCCAAAAAGCAGCTGCTAAAACGGATGGCAGGATTCACCGGCTTGATTGACAGCCGGAAAATGAAAAACCCGAAGAAGGAATTCCAAGAGGAAGATTGGCAGCATTTTACCGATACCATTGGAGCGCTGTCCAAACTGAATCTCCATATTTTTGACAAAGCCGGGATGGATATCCCCTATATTTGGTCCAAGGTTCGCAAAGCACGACGGGAATACGACCAAGAGCGGCGAATCCTCGTCGTCATCGATTACCTTCAGCTGATAGAGGGCGACCGAAGCTTCCGACAAAACCGCCAGGCGGAAATCAATGAAATCTCACGGGCCCTGAAAACCATGGCGAGAGAACTGAACGTAACCGTCATCGCCCTGTCCCAGCTGAGCCGAGGCGTCGAAAGCCGCCACGACAAGCATCCTGTTCTCTCCGACCTGCGTGAAAGCGGACAAATCGAGCAGGATGCCGACCTGATCGCCTTCCTGTATCGCGATGATTACTACACCAAAGACTCACCGTACCGGAACAAAATCGAAGTCATACTCGCCAAGCACCGTAACGGCCCCACCGGCACCATCGAACTTGGCTTCCAAAGAGAATATGGCCTGTTCACCCATTTGGAAACATAACGAAGGACGAAAAGCGAAGGATGAAGAGCGAAGATTGAAGGACTTTTTTTTAAAAGGAACTCAGGCTGGCGGCTGAACCTGGCTTGTCCTGTACACATTATGGCATTCATGACCGAGTGCCCCCGCAAGAAATGAAGACAGCCGTACGATTCATGATTCCAGTAGGAAAAGAGGGTTTCGTGTCCCGCTTTCATCCCTTGCGGGATTCCCTCCTTTCTCCACTGGTAATCCTTCGGAGACTAAGGGCTAGTCTTTGAACTTTTCCTTGTTAAGGTTCTCGTTTGGGATCATCGTCCACTCGTTTCCGTTTTGAACAACGGTATGACCCGGGTAGGCCTTTTCAAACATTTCTCTGATCGATGCGTCACTCATGCCATTCTTGGACAGCTGTTGCAACGACCGACGTTCTTCTTGCTCCACCTGTCTGCTCATACGCGGGGATTGCTTGCTTTGAGATTCAGCCGTACTCACTTTGATAAAGCCATAGGAGGGAAAATAGATAAAGGTTTTCTGTTCGCCAATCCGCATGATGATTACGCTCCTTTCTTCCAGATACAATTAAACAAACAGGGTCAATCTCCTTGTGACAAATTTGGTAATCATGATACGTGGGACAGGCAAAATAGCCCCTCAACGGCTCATTTATTAATTATTTTCCAAACAATCCCCAAATGCGGACTGTAGCCTGTAGAGTGATATTTCATCTAATTATCTAATGGTCTTAAAAAGGAGAATTGCCTTGGCCATTTACATAGGTGGAATATTAAGACGGCGGCGAAAAGCCAAAGGACTATCACAAGAAAAGCTTGCATTTGAATCCGGTTTGGATCGCTCCTATATTGGCGATCTAGAAAGAAATGAAAAGTCACCTTCCTTGGATACAGTCTTTAAAATCTCAAAAGTGCTGGAAATTAAGCCTGATGAGTTTGTAAAGGAGGTCCGTGAAACATTAGAGGATTATAACACTTCTGAAGATAATTCAGATTAGCCCAAGGCAAGGGGCGGTTTTCTATTTTCATCACAATGGGAGCGGCCCCTTGCTCCACAATCTATAGGAAGTAATCGGTCACAACTACGAACGTTCGATGGATTTCAACAAATTGTTGGTCCCGCGCAACCTAACTAAACGTTTGTGTAAACCACTTCAAAGTCTTGCCACTGGCGGACTTTTTCTTTTGCTATCACGAAAATGCTTGTCGGTCAGACAAACGTTTATGTAAACTGGACCAAAATGTTGATAAATCAACGTCTCTGATCCTTTTGTCGTGAGAAATTTAATGAATAATGCTAGATTATGGTGGTTCGTTTCTGGCAGGTGCAACATACATTCGGGAATTCGGTAATTTCCATCAAAATCTACTACCGATTTCCTAATTAAACGTTTGGTTAAAGGATTATAGAGTATTGATTTAATCAATTTCTCACTACTTTTCCGCCGAAAATATTGTCATTTAACCAAACGATTGATTAGTATCAGCCTGAGCCTTATCTGTAATTGGATTTATATTGATATTGGCAGCAGAAGAATGTCGAAGGTCTAATTAGGATGGTACCTTTCACTATTTGCACATGGAGATTGATTTCTGACCCCTCAGTCCAAATCATCTGTCATATCATACATTTCTATTTTGATCTGAAAACCTTCATATGACATAAGCATCTTGCCGACTTCTTCCCAAGAAAAGGGCTTCCCATCAATAATCACTAGTGGGGTGCCTTCGGAAGTTTCATCATGCTTTATAAGACCTTTGAGTCGGTCATTGATCACGGAATTGTATGCTTGTCCATTAGGAAAAACGCCTGCTTTAACGTGCCGCTCTCTGATCCCTTTCCGCACCTTTTCCATTAATTTAGCAAGAAGTTCTGGTTGGTTACAATTTAATTCACCATGTACAGCAAACTTATAACCAAATTCTAGGTTTTCCGAGGCTTCCAAATAAATTCCTATTGGATGTAATCGTCGTTCCACATGAAAGGTACGACTGACACCTTGGCCATCCTTCATTGAAAAAGTTTCTATCAACTCATCTAAATCAACTTCAAGCTCCTCCGCCATAAGTTGGTTTTAGCAATTAGTACATAAATGCATAGTAGAGTGCTCCATCGTTAAACGAACTTTTACTTCGTTACTTTCACAGTGTTCACACCAAATAATAAATCCACCACCATTTTTGCTTTTGTTTTATCATGAATGTTATTTTCTTTAATACACCATAGAAGAGATAGGACAATGAATGACTGTAAGCAAATGGAAAGTTTCTTGTATGTGACTGTCACTGTTAGGCAAACAAACTAAGACAATACTTCTCCTGCCTTTGCTCCTCTGTTCCCTCGTAATAGTTTAATAGACTATCCATATTCATAAAACTTGGCGGTTGGGAGTTCTGGTACTTAAATAAATGAAAGCTGCTCCATGGATAATATTCAGGCCTTCTGACCATCCTGGCCTCTACCGGATTTAAATGAATGTAACGGCTGACCTCCAGCATTCCTTCTTTATCCTCGATGATTTGATCAAAATACCGTTTCTCAAAGACGTGGCCTGTTAAGCGGTATTTCGTGTTATAGTAATTGGCATATCGCTTATTGATGAGAGCCATTAATTTCGAGAATGGGATTTCTTGAGAGCGCATTTGTAAATGATAATGGTTGGTCATCAAACAATATGAGGCGATTTCGAAGGGAATCTTCTCATGGAGCTGCCCGAGGATGTGAAAATAAGCTTCAAAATCGGAGGCATTGCGGAACAACGGGTCGCGTCGGTTGCCTCTGCAGACAATGTGGTAAAAGTGGTTTGGTATCCAAATTCTTTTCTCCCGTGACATTTACGTTTCCCTCGCTATTGCATGTGATTTGTGCAAACCCCATCGTCTTAAAGTCATCGCTTCCCAAATAGCTGAATCACTAATAACATCCTCCCCTTTAAGGTCTGATATTGTACGGGCCAAACGAATAATTTTGATTTGAACACGATTGCTCCAATTTTGCTTCACAGCAACGTTTGTCAGCATTTTTTGCTGCTCGTTTGTTAACGGACTTGTTTCCATTAGAATTTCAAATGGGACTTTTGCATTCGACATTTCCATTTTATAGCGATTATATTGAAGTGTACGGGCTTGTTCGACCCGCATTCGAATTTTCTCGGATGTTTCCTGAAGTCCTGCCTTCTGATCTAGATTTACAGACTGCAAAGTCAATAGTATATCAATCCGATCATAGACCGGCCCTGATAGGCGATTTCGATAGCTTTGTATTTGTTTATCTGTACAGGTGCAGTAATGGCTGTTGGAACCCAGATACCCACAAGGACATGGATTCATAGCACCAATTAACAGAAACGAAGACGGATAGGTAACGGTGGAATGGGCTCTGCTGATTGTCACCTTTCCTGTCTCAAGCGGCTGTCTTAACATATCAAGTGTCTTTTTGGGGAACTCTGCCATCTCATCTAAAAACAAAACTCCATGATGGGCAAGGGAAATTTCTCCGGGTCGGGGAGTCGAACCGCCGCCAATAATGGCAACTGATGAGGCAGAATGGTGTGGATGTCTAAATGGGACTGTTTGATGAAATATCTTTCTCTCTCCTGCAAGCTGATAAAGGCTGAGGACTTCCAGCTGGGCTTGATTGGTAAGGGCAGGAAGAATGGAAGGAACCGTCTCAGCCAGCAAGCTTTTTCCACAGCCGGGAGGACCGCTCATTAGCACATTATGTTCGCAGGCAGCAGCTATTTCTAACGCCCGATTTCCTTGCTCGTGGCTAATAACATGACAGAAATCTTTCTGTGGCGGGTTAGGAAAAAGTGGTTCTTGGCTGTGCGGTGCTAGTTTTGGAAGGAGAGATAAACTTTCTTGCCCTTCTAGGTGGTTTACAACTTCTTCAATATGCTGAACAACAATACATTCCACTCCCTGCAGCATATGAACTGGTATAGAAGAATCGTAAGGAAAATATACCCGTTTTAGCCCTAATGCTTTCGCTGATACCAAAGCTGGCAACATCCCCTCCGCTTTTACAATGGTTCCATCCAGAGACAAGACACCGATAAAGGCCGTTTCAATCGGTATTACTCCTTTAATTACATTCAATTCCCTTAAAGCTGCAATCGCAATAGCCAAATCAAAAAGTGGCCCATTTTTCTTCTCTTCAGCCGGAGATAGATTTACCACCACCTTCTGGTCAGTGATATTCATATCAAAATGACTCAGAGTGGCGATTACCCGTTCTCTCGATTCCTTTACAGATGCATCCGGCAAGCCAACAATGACCATTGACTCCGTACCAGGTGTTATCCGCACCTCCACCTGAACAAGATAGCCCTCGAGCCCTTTTAAACCTATGCTCGATACTTTAACAGTCATAAAAAAACCTCCTAAAAAGCTTATATAAATAATAGGATATAACTTAAACAGTAAACTAGGAATGTTAAAAGATTTATGAGGAAATATTGAATCAACGATGGAAATAGAAGAGTAAAAAACATACATTGGCTTGAACTGGAGATTCTCTTAATTCCTTGTTTTTTTGAAGTAAATCCTCATTCCTTTAAGCAAGATTTAAAAAAATTTACTCAATATTTCAACGAAAAACGAATCCAGCAAAAACTTGGATTCGTCTCTCCTAAAGATTATTATTCTATTTATCAAAATATGGTGTAATGACGTATTTCAAAGTGCCATATATTGGGGGCTTGACCACAGGCACTGGTATTAAAAAACGTGTATATGACTCCTTCTGCGTAATGGAAATAGCTATAACCAATACTATTTAAGAGAAGATTATTTAAATAATTATTTAAATAATATCGAATAACAATAAATTAAGGGAGATCAGTCGACTTCACCAATTGGAAGCTGCACATTTGGTGCATTTAAAAGTACAAAATTCAGAACTGTCTCCCTTTCAAATAAACCATTATAAATCTCTATCAGCTAGCTGCATAAACAGGGTATTGTTAGGAATCTGTTTTTGTTTAGAGCCACAAAATTATATCCAGTCCCGAATCTTTAACTCTTTTGCTATGTCAGTTATTAGTTTGGAAAAAGGCCGTAGGTTAAATTTGCTTTCTTCTACTTCACTTGAAAATATCATTCGAAACACCTCATCTTTTCCACTAAATACACCGGGATAGGATTTTAATAACGATTCAGCATAATCATCAGAATACCAAAGGTGTTTTTGGATGGTTTCTTTTACAATGTTATCATGTGAATTATAGAGTTTTTCCAATAGGAAAATCTCAGCATTATTTTTTGCCCTTTTCAAGAAATTTTTATCACTCGAATTAGTGGTGAAGCTTATGTTGATTTTACCCTTCTTTGATATTAGTGATTCAAGGTTATCAGCTAAATCAAATGTAAATCGATAGTTTTCTCCAAATCCCTCAACATATGGATGTATGTTTTTACTGACATAAAACTCTTTTTTTCCTTTTAGAGAAGAATTACAAACTGAACAACATGGAACCAAGTTATACAAAGATATTGCCAGATATGGAAAAGTAGATTTATTAAAGAAATGATCTAATTGAGCTCTTGTTTTTTGATTTTCAGTATAGATTGTTGTAATATATTGGCGATTACAGTAAGGACATACTTGCATATGCATTTTACTTAAAAGTTGATATGCACACCATTCACCAATATCCTCCGTACTACAAAATAAACTATAGTTAAATACAGCCTTTAATTGGCTATTTAAAATTGAGGCAGCATGTTTTTTAGTTTTAGTTTTTTTAATATCATCCTTTAAACGTTTAGAATAATTTTTACTTATATGAATTATTACCTTTTGAAGCTGTGAAGGCGAACCTATTAGGATTCTATGTCTAATTTTTAACAAGAAGCGTAAAAACCGTTGTTCTTCTTTCCCCCTCTCGTCCCCAACATTCTTCTGCGAAATGAATTTTTTCAGTTTTGGTAATGACTTTTTATCAAAAAACTCAATATGGAGATTCCTTATTTCGGTCTCTACTCGTTTATCAAGCTGTATTTTAATCATTTTTACCTCTTTTATTTAACAATTCCTCAATGGCATCTAATCGTCTATTTACTTTTAAATAATCAATAGTTAATATATTATCTAGCATGCTGAATAATTTGTTCCTTACGATAGGCTCGCCAATATAACGCAATTGCTTAGTCATGCTAAATTCATTTTTTCTAATTTCCTCTACATCCTTATTTTGAAGAATTTTAATAAGTTGATTGATTTTTGACTTTGCAACTTCACCCACTAATCCATTTTCCATAAAAAATGAATTACTAAGAAGCATATGTATGTTTGAAGCAAAAGTTAATTGGTTATCTTCTAATCCATCAATAACTTCGGCCCCTAGTTTACCCTTTTTCAAAAAAATCACATTATGATTTGGTAAATCGGATAAAACAAACGGGGAATGAGTCGTTTGGATAACTTGAACATTTCTATCCGTAAATATTAAGGAGATAGCCCTCAGAATATACCAAAGCCACTTTCGTTGCCATTCAGGATGAAAGTACAGTTCTCCTTCATCAATAATAATTACAATATCTTTAATGTTTTTTGGCAATTTCTTCATAGCATAATGTAATCTTGAATAAATGTTTAGCCTAGCTACTTGTCCGGTACTAAGTTCTGTCCATTCAAATTGTAGATAATTTTTTTTCATTATAGACCGTGAATAGTTGTCGGTAAACTCCTGCAACTCCAAACTTTCAAATGGTATTTTTATTTGATTGTCCAAGCAAGAAGATGACTCATCTAAGAAAATACTAGTAAATTTAATCAATACTTGTATTTTTGCTCTAGTTGCCCTTTTCCACTTATTCAATATAGTCTTAAGGTTTTTTCTTTCGTATTTACTATTTAATCCCATGTTTATTACTACTGTAAGATCCTCAATGGAATTGAACATTTCTTTAAATGCATTAATTGTCAAATCCTCTACCAGATTAACCTCTATATCATTTTTATTTTTTAGACCAATGATTAGATGCTCTATTAACTCATTGAATAAATCTATTCTATTTATTAAGTATAATGTTATTTGTCTAGGAAGTTCTAATATCTCTTTCCAAAATACAGTAATTAAAAGCCTTATAAAGTTATTGTAACAAATGAACTTCTCTTGTTTAGAACAAAGTTGCAGTAACACTCCACGTAATTTTCGTAGGTTTTTAATATTATTTCTTAAAATAATCTCCTCATCTGAAGATAACTCTTTTTGATTTATTGTGGCCTCGGACCACCGTAGGATTTGCCTGTCAAAATTATCATTTTCATCTATAATTAATTTACAGATTATTTTATGAGGTAATTTAAAATCAATTAGAGATGAAAAATTATTATCAAGTGAAAATTGAATTTGTCTAAGAAACTCGTTTGCTCTAAACTGATCAAACCCTTCATTATTTACCAAATAATTTGTTGAGACATTGTATAAATGGTAATTTGATGTTTCATTTCTGGTAATATCTAAAATATTTGATAAATAAATTAATCTATTCGATGAACAAAATTCATCAATTTGTGTCCTAGTTATCTCTACGTCTGTCCCAATAATTTGACATTCTGTTCCAGTAATAAAATACTTTTCTTTAAGCTTATAACAGATTAAATAATCTTCATTCTTGTATGTGGAAAGATGTTTAAGGAATTCAAGGAAATTTGATTTTCCTGTACCATTTTCTCCTGCAATACCTGTTACATTTAAAATATTGGCGTAAATAGTTCCTTTTTCCTTCCGAAAAATATTAAAAAAGCCTGGAATGTGCATAGGGTTTGGAGTTACTTTTAGTTTTCCCGATTCAAATTGGAACGTTAACTCCCCACCAAAATTAAATCCTTGATTATTAATATTTTTATATTTACCGATCCATATATATAATACTTCCATCGGTTTTCCTCCCTTGCTTCAGAGGATCTTTTCCTCTTAGTAAATAAAATTTCCGGTCATATAGCACATTGAATTTAGTACAATTATACTAATCATTGCTAAATTTAGCATTGGTTATATCGACTTTTTCTTATAAAATAATATTAGGATAATTGCCCTAGTTATAGGGTGCTTTTGATTATTCTGTAAAAGAATACACATCAAAATTTTTTAGAAAATGTTTAATCTCTATATAAAGAGGTGCACAAATGTTTAAAGCTCTATTCAAAGGCGTTCCTATAAACCTACTAAGTGACCAAGAAGCAAATCAAAGAGACTTGTTAAAAGCCAATGAACATAAGGACCAATATCAGTGCCCTGTCTGCAAGGAAAGTGTAAGACTAAACTGGGCAGAACCTGCTAGAAGAATTCCACATTTTAAACATAAACCGGGGACAAATTGTATTTACTCTATTTACGGTGAAGGTCCGATGCATATAGAAGGAAAAAGTAAATTATATCGTTATTTTCTACAACTACTTGGTCACAAGACCAAGACTATTGAATTAGAACAATACATACCAGAAACAGACCAAATAGCTGATATCTTTATCGAATTTAATAATGGCGTAAAATGGGCTGTTGAATATCAGCGTTCTAATATACCAACCAGTGAAATTATGAAACGAAAAAAATTATATAATCAAGTTAACATTAGGGATATTTGGGTTGTTGGCGAGAACGTCATAAAAGAGATAGGTATTTCAACTTGTAGCATTTTAAACGTTGGCCAGGCACTCCAACACTCTTTCTGCGGGGAAACTTCATTGGTATCATTTAACCCGGAATCAAATGAGGTAAATATCTTCAGAGGGCTAAACAGTCTCAATAACCGTACATTTACCTATAACAAAAGTTATTCTTATCCGTTGGAGTCTATTGGGTTTAACTTATGGGGAGAGATATTTTGCTTAGATGATTATGTTGAAATAAAAAATAGAGCTATTTTCGATGATTATATTGAAAAAAGCCTTATTTTTTCCTTTAATTTAGAACATTTATATAAAGGAGAGATCCCTGGATATAATTTCAAGCTCAAAACTAAAGAACTTTACGATGAAATACATGATCCAAATCAAATCCCTGAATATACACATATCAAGATAACTCCCCCTCTTGACCGTATAGTTCCTGTAGAGATGAAATCAATTAACATTTCTGGTTTTTTTCTTTATGATCACAAAGATCACTCAGAAAAAAACCAACTTGTAATAACTGGAATAAGGAAGGAAATATGGGTAGAAGAATTAAATAAAAGAACTACTAATAATTCCAACATTAGCAATAACTTTATGGAAAACCCTGTTGTACAAGGAACCTTTATATGGTCTTTGTGGGAAATCTACGAGAAAAAGTTCCAAACACAAAAAGAGTTTCATGAAGATATGGACTATAGCAACAAGGGACAAGCATTTCCCTTTTCCTTACAAATGAAGAGAATTAAAAAATATGGGCTGATTAAAAAGGAATTTAACAAAGAGGATAACCATAAGGCGATAAGCCTTGAAGATTGTTTGCTTATATTAATGAATATTGCAAAATTCCCTGTCCATTCAAAGAATATATTAAAAGTTGCACTTAAAAATCACATTATACTTCCCGAAGAGCTAGAATTGGATTTCAATTTAGCACTACTTGATAATATCGTAAAGAGAGTAAAAAATTATATTCCGGAAAGCGAACATTATCATGGATTTTATAAAGAAGGAATAGGAATCTTTCAATAGTATAAAAAGAGCCTTGCTGTGGACTAATCAACACTCTCAGCTTAATTTTGACCGCCAAATCAATAGTTATATACAAAGTTATAAGTGGCAGGCGATTTGGTGTGTTAAAAAACTCGATATTATTTTGCTAGTATTACATTTTAATAGAAATATTAAGTTTAAGAGGTGTAAAACGATGAATAAATTTAAAAAATATGCAATTTTCTTTTTAATTCTTTTAACAATTTTATGGTATAAAAGTCCAGTTAGTTATGCTTCTCAAAATCTAACCATTTGGAATACTTGGTCACAAGTTACTGAAATAAAAACTGGTGGAACTTTTCAATTGCCACCGGTGAATCCAACAGGAACTGGGACTAAAATTATAATTAACACAAGCGAAAAAGTTACATTAATTGGTACAAAATCAGATGGCTATAGTTATTTAGCAATCGAATATAAGTGTTCTAATGCAAATTTGACAATCAGCAATTTGAAGGTTCAATCAATTTATGTTCCTGCTCTAAAGTTTATTGGAGAAAATAATCATCTGTTTTTCACTGGAGGAAATAAATTAAATGGTTCTACATATTATCCTGGAATCAGCGTAGAAGGAGAGACCACCTTAGAAATTAGCGGAGACGGAAAATTAGATGTCTTTGGTGGTGCTTATGCTGCAGGTATTGGAGCGGGTAATGCAAATAAAACAGGAACAATTATTATTAATAGCGGAACAATCACAGCGCAAGGTGGTGAACGCGGGGCGGGAATTGGTACTTCGGGTCATCAAACAGGTGGTAATGTTATCATTAACGGTGGAACTATTACTGCTACAGGTGGAACTGATGCTGCAGGCATTGGTGGTGGTCTATATGGCAGAACGGATAGCATTTACATTAATGGAGGCAATATCTCCGCTACTGGAAAATCAACTTCAGCAGGAATAGGCGGAGGAAATAATAGCTCTGGAGGACTAATTAACATTACGGGTGGAGTTGATTTAAATAAAATTTGGTCATCTCCAAGCCAAATTATTACTACGGACGTTAAATATTATTATGGGGTAAAAATTGGTGATGGATCAACTGATTATTCGGCACCTAGAAATACTTCACTTAATAATCTCTACATTGTCAATTTTAACAATGGAGCCGGTAAAGAACAGAGTTTAGCATATGTAACAAGCAATGCGGATGCCAAACTACCAAGTAAAGAATTGTTGAATTCGCTTAGTAAAGATGGCTCATTTTCGCCGAATAATAACGTAATTCTATTATGGAAGGATAGCAACGGTCAGTTTTATAATGGTTCATCCTTTGATACATCCATCAACAAATCTTTCACTGCTTTTTGGGGGTACAATGTTGAATTAGTCACAAACAATGCAGAACCCAACACGAATTTTGTAGCTGAGAGTGACAAAAAACTAATTGACGAAATCCAACTATCTCCTAAAAAAGCTGGTTTCCTTTTTGATGGTTGGTATTTAGATGCAGACTTAACTATTCCTCTTTCGGCGGATTATAAAGTGTCCAAAGATATTACTTTGTACGCAAAATGGACCCCATATGTAGATGTCTATTTCTGGGACGGGACCAATAATGTTAAGTCGCAGGTAGCACTTGGACAAAAAATAACTGAACCTTCTGCCCCAGTACAGGATAAATATACTTTTGGCGGATGGTATACAGATTCCACCAGAACACATGCCATGGACTTTAACACACCTATTACACAAGGAATCCAGCTTTATGCGAAGTGGATCCCATATGTTGTAGATGTCTATTTTTGGGACGGGACTAATAATGATAAGGTCCAGGTAGCACCTGGACAAAAAATAACTGAACCTTCTGCCCCAGTACAGGATAAATATACTTTTGGCGGATGGTATACAGATTCCACCAGAACACATGCCATGGACTTTAACACACCTATTACACAAGGAATCCAGCTTTATGCGAAGTGGATCCCATATGTTGTAGATGTCTATTTTTGGGACGGGACTAATAATGATAAGGTCCAGGTAGCACCTGGACAAAAAATAACTGAACCTTTTGCCCCAGTACAGGATAAATATACTTTTGGCGGATGGTATACAGATTCCACCAGAACACATGCCATGGACTTTAACACACCTATTACACAAGGAATCCAGCTTTATGCAAAATGGATCCCATATGTTGTAGATGTCTATTTCTGGGACGGGACCAATAATGTTAAGTCGCAGGTAGCACCTGGACAAAAAATAACTGAACCTTCTGCCCCAGTTAGGGATAATTATGCGTTCGGAGGATGGTATACAGATTCCGCCCGAACACATGCCATGGACTTTAACACACCTATTACACAAGGAATGCAGCTGTATGCAAAGTGGATCCCATATGTTGTAGATGTCTATTTCTGGGACGGGGCCAATAATGTTAAGGTGCAGGTAGCACCTGGACAAAAAATAACTGAACCTTCTGCCCCAGTGAAGGATAATTATACTTTCCAAGGATGGTATACAGATTCCGCCCGAACGAATGCCATGGACTTTAACGCACCTATTACACAAGGAATCCAGCTATATGCAAAGTGGATCCCACATGTTGTAGATGTCTATTTCTGGGATGGGACCAATAATGTTAAGGTGCAGGTAGCACCTGGACAGAAAATAACTGAACCTTCTGCCCCAGTGAAGGATAATTATGCTTTTGGAGGGTGGTATACAGATTCTGCCCGAACGAATGCCATGGACTTTAACACACCTATTACACAAGGAATCCAGCTATATGCGAAGTGGATCCCATATGTAGATGTCTATTTCTAGGACGAAACGAATAATCTTAAGGTGCAAGTTGCACAAGGGCAAAAAGCAACAGAACCAGCAACGCCTGTGATGGATAAATATGCTTTTGAAGCATGGTACACGGATTACGATCGAACATATGGCCATGGATTTTTGTTCAACTATTTCACTTGGAATGTAGCTATATGCGAAGTTTTTGAAAATTTAACACTTAAAGAATCCGAGGCTTCATGTCCAAGTTAGGAATCTCGAATGAAGCAATTAACAAACAGATGGTAGCAATTACCTACCATCTGTTTGTTTATGTTCTGGTAATGTTAAAGAACCTTATATAGACTGCTGAATTGTTATACCCAAGGGAAGGAACTACTGACTACATCCCTATTTTTAGCAGCATAGTCCACGTAAAAAAGGAACCGCCCCAATGGTCTTTAATTATACTTTTTTTTTACTTCGTTAATAATTAGTCCGTTCTTTAAAAGCAATTCAAACAAAATAACAATTCCTATGTAGACAAGGAAGCCTATAAGAATTTGTACAATTGTTGTAATTATAGACGAACCCATAAATCTGCCCAAGACCTTTACAATAGAGTACATAACTCCTCCAGCAATCAAATAATATATTGTCCTAGGAATCATCCTTCTAATGTTAATATCCTTTCTAACATAGTTTATTTGGACCACAAAAACTGCTAGTTCAGCGCATAATGTGCCTATTGCTGCACCTATTGCTCCATAAGTACCAATTAATATAAAATTAATTATTAAATTAAAAATAGCACCAACATATAATGAAGTTGTATATATTTTCATTTTTCCTAAGGGTAATAAATATTGTGTGCCAAAAACACTTGTCCAAGCCATTAAAAATATGGTTGGGCTCAATATCATAAGGACCTTTATACTTCCATAAAACTCGACTCCCATGTACCAAGGAATCATTTCCTCTGATATACCAGCAATACCAAACATAATTGGGATTGCTAAAAATGTTGAAAATTCGAGTGATTTACTAATATAGTCTTTCGCTTTTGTTAGATTTCCGTTTGCAAATGTGTTTGCCATTCTAGGCAGCATTACCACACCTAAAGAACTAACAATTGCAACTGACATTTTAAGTATTTTATCTGCATAATCATATAGCCCTACTTCAATGTTAGATGAAAGAACACCTAACATAGTTTTATTTAAAACAAAATATACCTGTATAGCCACTTGTGGTAGAAAATATACAAATGTAGGCTTAAAATGTTTTAGTATTAATTCAAAAGATATTCTTACAGGAACAACTAAATCCTTTACATAAATCCACATTATCAATTGACCTAAAAAACTGGATAAACTCATAATAATTGTATATATCACTAAATCTTCCTGATTTTTCACAAAAGAAAAAATAGCTATTAAGCTAATTATTTTAATTAACATATTCCTTGTTACGATTTTTTTAAACTGTTCTAATCCACTAAAAAGCCAAGAACAATCTATTATTGTTGCAAATAAAGTAATAGATTGTAATAAAGCTATTAGTTTAAAATCATGGAAAAAGTAAACAATAAAAACAAAATATCCAACTAGAGAAATAAAGGTTAGTACTAACTGTAAACAATAAATACTAAAGAAAGTTTTACTTAAAGTAACTTTATTTTCCCTAGCTATTGCAACCATTTTATTTCCATAAGTTCCTATTCCAAGCATTCCTAGTATAATAAAATAATTAACAATAGAATTTGTATAGGCATAGGTTCCAACCCCTTCTGGCCTTAATACCCTAGAAACATATGGAATGGTTATTATTGGTAGAGCTATTGATGAAACTTGATAAATTAGATTATATAAATAATTCTTTTTTATGCTCAAAACTTACCACCTTACCATTAAATCAGAAACTGTTTTTTGTTAACATAAAAATTCATAACTAAATAGTTTAATTAATTTCATATTTTATTAATGATTATTTCAATATCCTCCTTGATAGAATCTTTATATTATTGTACAGTTTAGGAAACATACCAAATATAGGAGGCGTCTCTTTTATGATGGAACTTTTGAACAAGGCAATCAACTACTAAAAAAATAAAATCAGTTATCAGTGAATTTCAAAATCATTAAGCATTTCTAAACTTCAACTTTGCAATAAAAGGCTTTGTATTTTTGAGATACTTTAATAATAAATACAATATTACTTTAAAAATAATTAATATTCTCCATAACATTTTAATTATTCTATTTTTGATCATTAATTCCAGTAATTTTATCTCTAATGTTTAAAACTCCACATAAAATTTTTACTATAATGCTGGGGCTATACCTAATCATATATATTATTACTTTTCTCAAACCTACAATATTTAAATTATTTTTGAAGTAATGGAAGTTTTCTCTGTAATAATTAACTAGATAATGAAAGAGTAATTCTTTATTGTCTAAATCAGAATCTAAAACTTTTCTCATAAAACCTCGAATGTTATTTTCTAATTTAATAATTGCTTTATTTTTCAAATCATATAACTCATTCTTATTAAAAAAAAGAATTTGATTAGAGAAAGCTTCTAAAGAATCTAGATGTTTAGCATTAAATTTACTCCCCATAATGCTATTAGATCTTTGTAAATAATAATACAATTGGTAAGAAGTAATAATAATCTTATTGGAGTTGAATAATAGTTTATATGTTGTAAAATCATCTTCATGAATTTTACCCTTCGGGAATCTAATATCTTTAAATAAGTCCCTCTTATATAATTTATTCCAAACAACACCTTTAATTAGATTATTATATAATTGATTAAGCGCTTCAATATTGTTTAATACAGTGACTTTTTCAAACTGATTATTGCCAATATCGCTAATTTCCGGATCTGTTTCTTCATATATTTTTAAATAATCACATTGGGCAATATCTGCATTATGTGAGGATATCAATTTCATTAATACTTCATGAAATTTTTCATGAATGTAGTCATCTGAATCTATAAAATTAACATATCCACCAGTAGCAACACCTAATCCCATATTTCTTGCATCAGAAAGCCCTCCATTTTCTTTATGGATGACTTTGATTCTGGTATCTTTAGAAGCATAACAATCACATATATCCCCAGAATTGTCAGTAGACCCGTCATCAACTAATATTATCTCTAGATTCGTATATGTTTGATTAATTATACTATTAATACACTTTGATAAATATTTCTCTACGTTATAAACAGGAACAATTACACTTATTTTTTCTTTCAAAGACATCTACTCCATTTAATGTTCAGCTCAGATTAATAATCAATGAATATCCATAACAAAAATAAATTACCTAAATATAATTCTAAAGTATGAATAACCGACAAAATATTATTATTTTGCTATATTAACTTTTCTAATGTTTCTTCAAATCGTGATACGGAATTTTCCCATGATAATTTTTTAATATCTCTATATCCTTCATTTGCAATATTAATTCTCAGTTCATTATTTGTAAGCAGCTTAACGAGGTTATTAACAATGGAATCTACATCCTTGACTGGGGAAATTAAAGAGTTTTTATTGTTTTCCGCATACTCAAAAACGCCCTGATAAGCTGTTGAAACTAAAGCGCATCCACATGCCATACTTTCAGCACCAGTTAGTCCAAAACCCTCACTAATAGTTGTACATAAAAATATTGCGGAATTATTATAAATTTTTCGCAACTGTTCCTCTGTGGCGTTTCTAGTATATTCAATCCAATTCGGTAAATCCTTTGGCCGCTCAGGTATCCCAAATAATTTTACTTCGATATTTGGAAATAGTTCTTTTAATCGGTAAATAGCTTTTAAGCCATATTTTGAACCTTTAAGTGTACTTTTATGATACAACATGGCAATTGAATAAGGGTTTCTTTTATTGATTGGTCTATCAATATTAAAAATATTAAAATCTATCCCATTTGGAATATGCGTACTTCGCGAATTACTGTTTGAATCAACAATTTCCTTTAACCATTTTGAAATTACTATGTTTTTCATATTAAAATTATAAGTTTCAAACACCTCATCTGTAGTATATTTCCAATTTTCAAATCCTTGGATAAAATACACTTTTTTACCCTTCATTTCTGAAAGCTCAAATACACCTTTAACAGTTTGAATTGCAGTAGCAATAATAATTTCTCCATCAGGTATTGTATTGTCATTAATCTCATTAACACAAATTTTTTTTATATTTTTATTGAGTCGAAACCATGTAGGCTGTTTTTTAACAAGAAAATAACAAAAAATTCTTCTTAATAGTTCTGGAAATTTAAATCTTTTTAGTGCTTCTTCGCAATTAAAGACAATTTTAATCTGATGTCCATTTTCTGATAATCGGTTCGCATATTCAAAAAGTATTTTATAGCCTCCAATGGGCACCCTACTTGGACTATGCAAACAGAAGGTAATTTTCATGCATTATTTCTCCTATTCTGTGTTGTTAATGTTAAGGCTCCAGTATCTATAAATATAATTACCATCTCAAAATGATATTCAATAGAATCCTTATATTATTTTTAGTACGGTCTGCCTTTTTACTTATTTAGATCTAAAAAACTTGATATTACTGTAAAATCACAATGTATTAATATATACTGTCAACAGGAAACCTTTTCTTTTTTTCAAGGCTTACCATATTATTAATAGCTGCTAAGGTACAGACAGTCCAAATGATAGAAGAACTATTAAAATAGAAAATCTCTACCAGCGAATGAATAATTACAGAAAAATATCCAACCAATAAGGCAATCGTTGTATTGGAATATCTAATTACTTTATAATTAAATAAGTAATATAAAGGATATAAAAGGAGTGTAATATAAATAGGTCCAAAAATGATACCTAAATCTCTCAAAGATTTAATAATAACATTATGTGGATCATTATCTAATACAATTCCACTACCAAATGGATTAGATAAAAACTGTAATATTGCATTGTGCAATAATACATCCCTTCCAGCTGAATTCCCCGTCTCAAACCCATAAGTTAACTGAGTTAATAACTGTACTCCTACAATTGTTTTATTAAATAAAAAGAGTGCTATAAAAATTACAAATAGTATACTTAATATTGTCTTAAATTTATTTACTTTGGAGTTAAATAAGGTGATAATAATATAAACAATCAGTGAAAATGAAATTGAGAGTATTGCTCCTCTGGATACAGTTAGAAAAATACCCAGTATACTTATTAGGACGAATAATATCCAGTATTTTTTCCTAGAGATGAATTCATACAAAAAGAAAAAACCTAAAAATATCGAAATGTAGTTTGATTCTCCCATTAAAGTTACAGAGGCAACTTTTAATGCATAAAACTGATTATCGATTGTATTTAAATTTAACCCCATGTTTAACACTAGTTGGAGTACTATACTACTAAGAAGAAATCTATTTGCTATTTCATAGGCAATAACGCTTTCTTTCAACAATACTTTTGCAAACAAAAATGCTATAAATCCTATAAAAATAGATAAAGCACCTGGAAATACTGATATTCCATAGTCAGACCATAAAAATATTAATATCGCATAAGTTCCACAAATGATTTGCAAAACAAGAAATATTTTTTCAAATAAATTCACTTGTATTTTGATACCACTATCGTAACTTCTTGCCATAAAAATGAAAAACAAAAAGAACAGCAAAACCTCTGCTATTTGAAGATTATACCCTGATCCCCCAATTCTAACTGTATAAATCGTTCCAAGACTAATTGAAAACAAAATTAATATCATTTTCCACATGTTCTAATCACCTATCTTTAATTGGGGTACAAGTAGCTAAAATCAATAATTAAATCTATATAAAATACCACCTATAACATTACACTTCAAAAAATATTTTTAGTGACACACAAGCAATAAAGCCTTTTTAGGTAAATTTATTTTGATTTGACATAGAATGTATAGGAAATTCAATTGGACATATCTAATTAAATAATAGATTTTTAACAAACCACTGATTCAATTAATGATGTTAGGCTGGTTCGAATAAACTAAAAAGATAAGCTTAGTTTAATCACTTCTACTTTGAGTATTTAATCGTTTTGGTCTATATAACGATAAACATTTCTTGGTAAACTCCCCCAACATCCGTCTATACTCTTTTTTAAAACAACTATTAACAAGAAAAGGAGTATAATTTATAAATATAGCAATAGTCAATTGGAAATTATTCACTCTAACATAGTTTCTTAGCATATATAATGAGCTGTAATATCTATGGTACCTTGAAAATGCGCTATTTTGATTTCCAATTGATACTGAACTTTTGTGTAGAATTTCTGCTTCAGGAAGGAAGTGTGTTAGTAAATTTGCCTTCTTTGCTTTATGGGAAATAATAGACTCTTCATAATACAAAAAAACATTTTCATCCAAAAGTCCACATGTTTCTAAATACTCCTTAGTCAATAATAAACAGCAGCCTGATAAAACTCCATAGAACGATAAAGTATCATTATAGTTATAATTCTCAAATAAAACCTTTTCCCTAACTCCGAAAAGTCTAATATTTATTAAAGGCTTTTTTGTTAAGATGTAGTTTTTAAAATCATAATTCTTTCTAATAAAATGTTGAATACTACCATCTGGTAACAGTACTTTTGGGCCAACTATCCCAACTTGCTTATTATTTTTAATAAATCTATGCATTGTATCTATGCTATTTTCAAAATAAATTACATCACTGTTTGAAAGAATTACAGCATCCGCACCATCATTCAATGCTAGTTTGATTCCGATATTATTTCCTGCAGAGTAACCCTTATTCTCCTGCGACTTAACTATCATAACATCATCATCACTAGAAAATGCAGACTTTAATTTATAAAAGGATTCATTAGGAGAATCATTATCAATAACATAAATTTTATATGGACATTTAGTTGTTTTTCTAATTGACTCAACACATAATATTGTATCTTGCCATGTTTTATAATTAAGTACTATAATAGCTATCATTAAAATAATTATCCTCTCTTAAACATAAAAAAACTTTATTGTGCAGAAATTATTCCATCGTAAAGTCTTTCCATAGTATCTACATTATTAGTCCAATTATAGTATTCTTCTACTCGAATTCTTCCTTCTTCCCCCATTTTCCTACGAAGTTCTTCGTTCAAGACCAATCTTTTTAATCCATTTGCAATTGAAACAGGATTCTCTTTCTCTACAATTATTCCAGTAATTTCATCAACTACTACCTCTTTAAATCCTTCTGCATCCGTAGCGACTACTGGTAGACTCATAGCCATAGCTTCTACTAGAGCAACTCCAAAACTTTCTTTAATACTTGTTGCACAAAAAATATCAAACTGTTTTAATGCTTTGGGCACTTCGCTATTAGGTATTTTTCCCTTAAATGTAATTGAATTTTGCAAATTATATTTTTTTGTTAATTCAATTAATTCATCTTTTTGGTTTCCTTCTCCATATATAAACAATCTAATCCTATCTGAAACATTTTGCATATTTTCCTTTTCTAAATTATCCTTTAGCAATCGTATAGAAATTATTAGATCACTTATACCATATAATGGGTTTAAAGCTTTTACATTCCCTATTGTAATAAAATCTAAAGAATCTTTTTTCTTACCTTTTTGAAATTTCTTCAAATCAACACCAAAAGGTGTGATTGCGATATCGACAGACTTAGCTCCTAATATTTCTTTAACCTTCTTTGCCATACAATTACTCGTTGATGCTATTTTATCTGCAAAACATAAATTTCTTTTTAGTATTTTCATTTTAATTTTACTTTGATATGGAAAATCATAAACATCACTTCCCCACACCGATAAAATTAGAGGTTTCAATTTTGATATTCTTGCTAAAGTACCGTAACCACTTGCATAGTGTGCGTTTACTATCTGGGGGGAAACTTTTTTAAACAATGTTTTCATTTCTTTTGAATTAAGGTAATAGGCTAAGAATCCACTATACTTCAGTTTATGTTGTACTACCCTTTTATTTATATTATTTGCTTGGGGTGCATGATCAGAATTATAAGCTAAATGAACCTCATGGCCGTTTTCAGCAAAAGCATTTACCCATCTTACTGTATGGATACTATTTGCAGCCGATAAAAACAATATCCTCATTTTTCTCTGGTTTTCTCCTTTTATATTTTTTATTCTAATAAAATTAGGTTTAATATATTCCCTTCTAATAATTTACAAAATTTCCTACAAAATCACACATTTTTATAAACGAAATTCTTTAACAACAGCACAAACTTGATTTATATCTTCATTACTCAAGTATGGATGCATTGGTAATGACAATACTGTCTCACAAAGTTCGTTTGTTACCCTAAATTCTGTATCATCAAAACCTAAATAAGAAAATGCTCCCTGTTTATGCATTGGTTTAACGTAGTATACCATACTAGGAATCCCTTGTTCCTTGAGCTTGGCTTGTAAGCCATCCCGCTGTTCTTTATTCTTAAGCTTAATAGTATACTGTGCAAAACTTGAGTAAAAACCATTAGGAATATATGGAATCCTAATAATCCCATTTAATCTTTCATTATATAAACGATACACTCGATTTACGTCTTCCAATTCATGTTCAACAAAAGCTTTTAACTTCACCTTTAAAACGGCAGCTTGAATAGTATCTAATCTTGAATTAACTCCAATCCTTACATTGTCGTACTTATCCCCGCCTTTTCCATGAATCTTTAAAGACTGTATTAATTCAGCTAATTCATCTTTATTAGTAAAAATAGCTCCACCATCTCCATAACACCCTAGTGGTTTAGCAGGAAAAAAAGAAGTTGTTGCAGCATCGCCAAAACTACATGCTCTTTTGCCATTAATATTACCGCCAAACCCCTGTGCACCATCTTCTAATATTAATAAATTGTACTTCTTTGCAATTCTCTCAATTTCAGGGAAATTTGCTGGTAGGCCAAATAAATCAACAGGAATAATAACCTTCGGAGTTAGCTTTCCTTCTTTAATTGTTTTCAAAATAGCCTGTTCCAATTTAACTGGATCAATATTAAAGGTTTCTATGTCAACATCTACAAAGACAGGTGTTGCACCTCTAAACGACACTACCTCCCCAGTTGAGAAGAAAGTAAAGTCAGGAACGAATACTGCATCCCCTTCTTTGATACCCCATGCCATCATAACTAAAGTCATTGCCTCTGTTCCGTTGGCACATGTAATACAGTGTTTTACCCCAACAAATTCAGCCAGTTGTTCCTCAAGCACTTTTACCTCTTTACCACCAATAAAATTAGCATTGGTAATAACATCTTGAATAGCAGAGTCAATTTCCTGTTTATATTTCTGATATTGGGTCTTTAAGTCCCTGAATTCCATTCCTCATCAATCTCCATTGCCAAGTAATTTGTCTTATTTAGTTTCCTCTTTAAGCTTTCCGTCTACCAGGCTGTATTCTCTTCTACAATCATTACATTTTAATTTGTTTTTTAGGACCGCACCGCATTCACAAACCCAACCAATTTGTTTTGCGGGCACTCCCGCGATTAAAGCATAGTCTGGAACGTCTTTAGTTACAACAGCACCCGATGCAATCATAGCCCATCTTCCGATTGTATTTCCACATACGATAGTTGCATTAGCTCCAATAGAAGCACCATATTTAACCAGCGTGTGTTTATATCCTTCTGAACCTTTCGGATATTTACTTCTTGGCGTTAAATCATTTGTAAATACCATTGACGGTCCACAAAATACATAATCCTCTAATTCAACGCCTTCGTATACTGATACGTTATTTTGAATTTTTACTCCGTTACCAATTTTAACGTTATTTGATATATTTACATTTTGGCCTAAAGAGCACTTCTCACCAATTTGGGCACCTTTTTGTACATGGCTAAAATGCCATATCTTAGTGCCTTCACCTATTGTTACATTTTCATCTATATAACTGCTTTCATGAACGAAGTAGCTCATCGGTTAAACCTACCTTTGAAATCTAGAGTACTACATTTTTCTAATGGTAACTTAACACTCTTACCTTCTTCTGCCGATTTATATATAGCAAGTACAAGTTCCAAAGCTCTTCTTCCGTCCTCTGCAGTGACGTAAGGTTCTCTATCATTCTTAATCGCATCGATTACATCAGCATATAAGGGGTTATGGCCAAAACCATAAACATTTGGAGGATTTTCCTGATACTTTTCTTTAACTTCCTCAGGATTGTCTTTCCCATCGGCAAAATGCCATTCTTCAATAATATTTACTGATTTTCCACCTGCTTTGACAGTACCTCTATCTCCGAAAATATATAATGTTTCTTCAAGATTTTGCGGATAGATATTAGTTGTTCCTTCTACAATTCCATAGCTTCCGTTAGCAAATTTAATCAAAGCCATGCCCAAGTCTTCCGCTTCAATGAAATTATGTTTCATGTTATCCGTCATACCTACAACTTCTACAATATCGTCACCCATCATCCAGCGTAATAAGTCGATGTTATGAATACATTGATTCATTAGTGCTCCGCCATCTTGTTCCCAGGTACCACGCCAAGGGGCTTGCTTATAGTAATCTTCTCCCCGGTTCCAACGAATATGTGCAGTCCCATGAAGCATTCTTCCAAAACGTTCCTCTTCTACGGCTTCTCTGATTTTTTGAATTGATTTATTAAAGCGATTTTGATGGCAAGCACTGACTTTAATATTTTTTACTTTTGCTTTATTTATAATTTGATCAGCTTCTTCCAATGAAAGAGCAATAGGCTTTTCAATTATAAGATGGCTGCCAGCATCGATACAATCTAAAGCAATTTGGCCATGTTTACCGCTTTCGGTACAAATAGCTATTAAATCCGGATGTTCCTTTTCAAGTAACTCTTTATAATCGGTATATAAGCGAGTTGTTTTAGGGAGATTAAATTTGTTAATTTTATCTTCCATATTTTCAGGAATTACATCACATAAAGCAACAATTTCAAGTTCATTTTTCATAGCAGCTACTATATGATTTGGTGAAATTCTTCCGCAACCGATTACTGCATATTTTAGACCCATGATGCCCCACCCCTATAATAATTCTATGTTTTCTCTAGCTTTTACATATTTCATTGCATTTTTAGTGTCAAAGATAGCCTTTGCATGTTGCTGAACAAACTCATAATCTACCATAGTATGGGAAGTTGTTACGACAACTAAATCTGCACTTTCAATAAGGTTTGCTGTTAATTCTGCCTCTCCTTTTTTAACTTTACCATGTTCACGATATTCTGGAACGTAAGGATCAAAGTAAATAACTTCTGCTCCTTCATTTTCAAGTTCTTCAATTACTCTTAAAGCAGGGCTTTCCCGATAATCGTCAATATCTTGTTTATAGGCAACACCAAGAACTAGAACTTTTGATCCATTCATTGCCTTTTTATATCTGTTCAGGATTTTACTTGCTCTTTCTACACAGTACTCAGGCATACGGTCATTTACCATCATAGATGACTCAATCATTGAAGTATGGAACCCATATTCGCGAGCTTTCCAAGATAAATAGTAGGGATCAAGCGGAATACAATGTCCTCCTAGGCCAGGCCCAGGATAGAAAGCTTGGAACCCATAAGGTTTCGATTTTGCAGCATCAATGACTTCCCAGAAATTAATGCCCATTTTATTACATAAGATAGCGAGTTCATTTACTAGTCCGATATTTATGTTTCTATATGTGTTTTCAAGAATTTTTTCCATTTCTGCTATAGCTGGTGAGGATACACGATGAATCGGTGCTTCAAGAATGCTTTCATACAACGTTGCAGCCACTTCAGTACATTTTGGCGTAATACCTCCAACAACTTTAGGGGTATTCTTAGTCTTATAGATAAGGTTGCCTGGATCGACACGCTCCGGTGAGAAAGCTAGATAAAAGTCCTCACCACATTTTAAACCAGATGATTCAAGAATAGGCTTAAGAAGTTCTTCTGTAGTACCCGGATAAGTTGTAGATTCCAACACAATTAGCATATCATTATGCATATAAGGAACAATGCTCTCGGCAGATGCTTTAACATAACTGATATCAGGCTGCTGGTGCTCATCAAGTGGTGTTGGAACGCAAATACAAACACAGTCCGCATTAGCTACTTGTGCAAAATCTGTAGTTGCTGAAAGAAGGCCTGACTTTACAATCTCTTCAAGGTCTTCGTTTACAACATCGCCAATATAATTTTCCCCTGTATTTACCATTTCTATTTTAGCGTCTTGAACATCAAAACCAATTGTTTTAAAACCTGCCTTTGCTTTTTCGACAGCTAATGGCAGTCCAACATATCCTAAGCCTACCACTCCAAGTGTTGCAGTTTTATTTAATAGTTTTTCTTTTAAATTACTTCTTAATGTAACCGTACCCATTATTTTAATTTTCTCCTTTTTAATAAAATGATAATTCATAAGGGAAGTAGATTGTATTAACTATAAAAGAGTTTTTCAAGGTTCTTAGTTAAAAATTTAAAATCATAGACCTTCGATAATTTTTTTGCATTTTGACAAAACAAATTATATTCTTCTTTATCCATATTGTAGAACTGTATAATAGCTTCTGAGAGTTGTTCAGCACTTGCATTATCAACTACAATACCAGATTTATATTTTTTTATTAAATCATAGCCAAACTCACAATCAGAAACAGTTGGTTTTCCACTAGCAAAGTATTCAAAAAGTTTATTAAGACTTGCCCCATACTTTTTAATCTTACTCTGTTTAAAATGCATAATATTTAAGTTCGATTTACTAAGAATATATGGTATCTTCTTTTTATCTACGTAACCCTTAAAAATTACATTTTGAATACCGTTATCTTGACAATATTTTTCTAAATACTCCCTATCGCTCCCTTCTCCAAATATTAAAAACTTTATATCACTTAATTGTTTTTCCTTAATTACCTTAGCAGCATCAACTATACTTTTGACATTATTCACAAGTCTTATAGAACCGGTATATATCACTTTAAAAGTTAACTCATTGTCCAAATCATCATCATCAAAAGCATATTTTCCTTTATTTTCTTCAAATACCTCTAAATCAACACCATTATTAATGTGGGAAACCTTACTTATATCTATAGGACCACCCTGGTCTTTTTCCCATCCTTGCTCAATAATATAGTCTTTTCCACCTTCCATTGTAAAAACTATTTTATCTGCATTTTTATAAATCCATTTTTCTCCTGCGTAAAGTAATTTAAGAATGGGGTTATGCCTTTTTATTATGTTATAAGCAACAAAACTTTCCGGCCACAAATCCCTTACTTCAACAATAGATTCACAATTATATTTTTTAGCAAGACGTATTGCTGCAATAGCGGCAAGTGGATGAGCAGAAGAACCAATAATAACATCAGGCTTTTCCATGTTTTTCGTCGTTTTAAAAAGATTACGATAAAATTCATACATTGCATAAATTCTTTTAAGATTACTTTTTGAATAATCACAAGTCTTAATAAAATAGTAGGGAAAATCGCAATTATCATATTTTTTAAATATAGATTTGTCATCGATCATCTGCCTGTTTGTGTTATGCAAAAAACTTCCCACAAAGACAAATGGTGTATGTCCCATTCGCTTTAAATACTTTCCAAAGTTATAATGTCTATTTAAATGACCGTATTCTGGAGGCATGTTATATTGGTTTATTATCCATACCTTTTTCATTTCCTCATTGTCTCCTTGTACCTAGCAAATTCACTACTTATTTTAGAATTTGATACATTTCCAGTTCCACCTTCTACAACTCCTTCACTTCTTAAAACACTTACGATTGTCATAAAAAAACATTTAACATCCATCCAAAAACTGATTTTGTTAACATACTCCCCATCCAACCTTGCCTTTACTGTTATCGAAAGTTCATCCCTACCATTGATCTGCGCCCACCCTGTTAAACCAGGTCGAACGTCATTTGCCCCATACTTATCACGTTCAGATATCAAGTCATATTGGTTCCACAAAGCTGGTCTTGGGCCAATGATACTCATCTGTCCCACAAAGATATTCCAGATTTGCGGTAGTTCATCAAGAGATGTCTTTCTTAGAAATTTCCCCATCTTTGTAATGTATTGATCTGGATTCTTTAGTAAATGAGTTGGCGTGTCCTTCGGAGTATCGATTCGCATTGTTCGGAACTTTAATATATTGAAATGGGTTTTATTAGTCCCAACACGTTTTTGTTTAAACAGTACTGGTCCTTTAGAATCAACTTTAATTGCTATTACCAAAATCAAAAAAATGGGTGATAAGATAATTAATCCTATTAAAGAAAGAATGATATCTAACAATCTTTTAATACTTAGATACATTGCAGAACTCCCCTTTGTTTCTTTAGTAAATTAGTACTTAAGTGAATATCAGTTTTTTCCAACTAACTACTAACCCACTAAAATCATCAGAATATTAGCCCATGCTCATTGAAATGAACACAGGCCTTATTCTCCTTTATTTCACTTTCATTTCATCCATAATCTCTTCAAGATAAGGAAGAAGTTCGGATCTTAAATTACGATCCTGCAAAGCAAACTCAATAGTCGTCTTCACAAACCCAATCTTCTCCCCAACATCGTACCGTTTTCCCTCAAAATCATAAGCAAACACCCGTTGTATCTGATTCAACTTCTGAATCGCATCCGTCAACTGAATCTCCCCGCCAGCACCCGTTTCCTGCTGCTCTAAAAGCATAAAAATCTCCGGAGTGAGAATATAACGCCCCATAATCGCTAAATTAGAAGGCGCCGTTCCTGGTGCCGGTTTCTCAACAAAATTATGAACCTGATATTTTCTTCCTTCTTGAAGCGAAGGTTCAACAATCCCATATCTATGCGTCTCATTATCCGGAACTGTCTGAACCCCAATAACAGATGACCGAGTTTCTTCATATATATTAATAAGCTGTCTCAAGCAAGGCGTTTCACTCTGAACAATATCATCACCAAGCAAAACCGCAAATGGCTCATCCCCAATAAAATTTCTTGCACACCATACGGCATGCCCTAAACCTTTTGGCTCTTTCTGCCGTATATAATGTATATCGGCTAAATTTGTAGAATAGCGGACTTTTTCGAGCAAGTCAGTTTTTCCTTTTTCGATTAAGTTTTGTTCGAGCTCAGGAGCATAATCGAAATGGTCTTCAATGGCCCGCTTTCCTTTACCTGTCACAATAATAATATCTTCGATGCCGGATGCTACCGCTTCTTCGACGATATATTGAATCGTTGGTTTATCAACAATCGGCAACATTTCTTTTGGCATTGCTTTCGTAACAGGCAGGAACCGAGTTCCTAAACCTGCTGCTGGAATAATCGCTTTACGTACTTTTTTCATGATGTTTTCACCTTTTCATATATTTAACAGTCAGAACGTATCAAACCTTATCGAACATTCTAGTTAAGAAGAATTAGTTAACTGCAGTCAATAAAGCAGAAGTATCATATCGATTGTTAGCCACCGCAATCAACGTATCATGCATTTCTAACTCCGACATTTTTAATAATTCGTTTATTAAACGATTTAAAGTATCAGCATTAATCACATTCGCTTTACCAATATGAATCTTAGGAAAAACATGCTCAGGATGAATCTCATTCGCATTCAGCAGCTCTTCGTACATCTTCTCTCCAGGACGAAGACCTGTAAATCGGATCCCGATTTCTTCTATTGAAAATCCTGATAATTTAATAAGGTTTTTAGCTAGATCGACAATCTTTACGGGTTCACCCATATCTAGGACAAATACTTCTCCTCCACGAGCAAGAGTGCCTGCCTGAATGACAAGCCGTGAGGCTTCAGGGATCGTCATAAAGTATCGTGTCATGTCTTCATGTGTAACTGTAACTGGTCCGCCTGCTTGAATTTGCTTTTTAAATAACGGAATAACACTCCCACGGCTTCCAAGCACGTTACCAAACCGAACAGCCACAAATTTTGTCGAGCTTTGTTGCGCCAGACTTTGAATAATCAGCTCCGCAAACCGTTTCGTCGCTCCCATGACGTTAGGAGGATTAACAGCCTTGTCTGAAGAAATCAACACAAACGCATGAACACCAAATGTGTCTGCCGCTTCAGCCACATTCCTAGTCCCATAGATATTGTTCTTCACCGCTTCTCTCGGATTGTATTCCATTAAAGGAACATGTTTGTGCGCAGCAGCATGATAAACGACAAACGGTCTGTGTTCTCCCATGACTTCAAACATCCGGTTTCGATCCTGAATATCGCCAATCACAGGAACAATTTCAATTTGCTCCCCGTATTTGCGACGGAGTTCCATATCAATTAGGTAGATACTATTTTCGCCATGTCCTACTAGGACAATTTTTCGAGGATTGAACTTACAAATCTGACGGCAGATTTCAGAGCCGATCGAACCGCCTGCTCCAGTTACCAGAACTGTTTTTCCCGACACATATTCTGAAATGCTATTAATATCTAACTCTACCGGTTCCCTGCCTAGTAAATCCTCCACCTGGACATCGCGGAATTCATTTACGGATAGTTTACCAGTCATTAAGTCTTCCAGCTTAGGAATGATCTGTGTTTTTGCCTTTGTTTTAGAGCATTCATCAAAAATTCGGTTGATTTCCTTTTTGCTTAAAGAAGGAATCGCAATAATGATGTTGTCAATTTTGTATTTTTCAACAGTCTTGACGATATGGCTGGAATTTCCGACAACTGGAATCCCTAGGATATCCAGTTTAAACTTCTTTGGATCATCATCAATAAACGCCACCGGCTTTAAATCAATTTCTTGATTATGAAGCAGCTGACGGGCCACCATCGTGCCTCCTGAACCAGCACCAATAATCAACGTTCTTTTAATGTTTTCCGGCTTATTCATAAAGTTATCCCGAAAAACTCGCCACGAAAACCTAGACCCTCCAATGAAAAGGAGGAGCAGCACCCATGTTATCCATAATCCTCTTACGTTTATATCTTCAAAAATAAGAAGCTGCGTTCCGGTCGTAAACGCTACTGCTAAAGTTACCACTTTAAAGATCGTCAGAAGCTCGCCGACACTCGCATATTCCCAGGCTTTATTATGGAGCTTGTAAACTAAAGCAAATAAGTTATAGCAAATGACTAAGCTGATTGTACTAAATAAAAAAACGGATTCCTCCCAATAACTCTGCTCCGGATTAAGAGTGATGAGCCGTATGTATCTGGCGGCTAAAACAATGAACGAATCCAGTAAAATAATGGCGGCTAGTCTCTTTCTATAAGGCACCTATAAATTCCCCCTCTTTTCTCCCCGTTAACCTATATCTTTATAAAAAAAATAAATACCTAATGGAAATACAAGTGCATACACTTATCCTTTCATTAGATATTTATTGTTTTTTGTCTATTTTTTAAATTGGGCATCTAACCCTCCCTCACATCATGCTCCTGACGACATGCGTCTAAGGTCCCACTCTTTGCTGAAGAGCGGCCCCACAGCAAGACCGAGTGCCCCCATTGATAACGGACAGGGAAGCCTCACCGTTCAGGGCGCCATGCCCTGGAATAAATGTTCAGTTTTGCACCATTTCCAATCGGCTTAATCGGTTAAAAGATACCAAAAAGCTTCTTCTTTTTAATCTTCTCAGGCATTTCTTTGTAGACATGATAACCGTCTATGAGGTTGGCCGCATTTTCTTGAAAAAGGTAAACCATTGCATTGCCGTACGTTTTTTGAATGATGTCGAAGGCTTCTCGCATCCTGAAGGTGCGGTTCTTCGTATTATGGGCATCGGAAGCGATAAAATGTGTTAAGTTCGCTTCGATTAACTGCATCGTGATTTTTTTGATTTTTTTTCCAAAATCACCACAGATGCTGGCAGCGGTCACTTGGGTTAACGCCCCTTTTTCCACCATTCGGTACAGGATGTCCGGCTGTTCAACGATTTGCTGGTTGCGCTCCGGATGGACAATAATCGGAATCAGTCCCTCCAGTTGCATATCATAAAACAACTGATTAGCATAACGCGGGACGTGATTGGAGGGGAATTCCACCAAGACATAATTGGAGTTGTGAATTGGCTGGATTTCGCCCTTTTTATGACCATCGAGCAGTTCGCCATGAATCCGGACTTCCTGCCCAGGGACAATCTTTACATCTATATTTTCTTCCTGTAATTGACGGTTTAGTTCCGCTGTTTTTTCAAGAATAATTTGTTTCGGGTTTTCGTATTGGTTATTTAAATGATGGGGCGTTGACACGATCGTTCGAATCCCCTGCTTGACTGCTGTTCTTGCCATTTCAATACTTTCTGACAAATCCTTTGCCCCATCATCGATTCCGGGCAAAATGTGACAATGTAGATCAATCATCGTTTCCACTCTTCTCCGACAAATTCGTAATTTTCTGTATCTTCCACTATTTTACCATTATCTTTCGACATACGAAAGGTTGAAATTTGTCGAATTTCTATTATTTTGAGCCGTATGCCCCATAATAATAGTAATAATCACTTTTCTGTACTTCTTTATGGTTCAATACCACGCCTAACAGCTTGCTTTGGGTGCTTTCCAGCAATTCCTTCGCTTTCTTGGCAAGTTCGATTTCTGTTTTTTCACTATAGACTACCAAAACCGTACCGTCGCACTGATTCGCCAAAATTTGCGGATCGGCAACAGCCAATAATGGCGGGGTGTCGAAAATCACATAATCGAATTCCCTTTTTGCCTCTTCGATAAACTGCTCCATCGACTTGGAGCTAAGCAATTCGGCAGGGTTTGGAGGAATCGGCCCGCTTGTTAACACATAAAGGTCTTGCTCTTCCGTCTCGTTAATCGTGTTTTCAAGTGTTCTTTGCTTGGTTAGGACGGTTGTAAAACCAAATAAATTGGTGACGCCGAATGTATGATGAACCGTCGGCTTGCGCAGGTCGGCATCGACTAATAATACTTTTTTTCCAAGCTGGGCGAATGTTACCGCCAGGTTGGCCGCTGTTGTCGACTTTCCTTCACCCGGACCGGAAGAAGTGACCATGATGACTCTGATTTCCTTGTCGATGGAGGAAAATTGAATATTCGTACGGACGGTCCGGTATTGCTCGGAAATCGGCGACTTTGGTGCGATCGATGTAATCAATTTACGGCTTGGGTCCCTCGTTATCTGTTTCTTTTTTCTTCTAAGAGCCAATCGTCTCACCTCTTACTGCTGATTTTCTCGCAGCTCTGCGCTGCTTTAACTCTTCGATTTGCTGGTCATCAATTTGGGCAATGATTCCCAGGATTGGAAGACCCAGTTCTTTTTCGACATCTTGTTCGTTTTTGATGGTGTTATCAAAATACTCTAACAGGAAGGCCAGACCGACACCCGCCATTAAGCCGACTACCAGGGCAATGGCGACATTTAATAATGGTCTTGGTTTAACTGGTGATGGATTTTCCCCTGTTTGTGCTTTTGCCAGAATGCTGACGTTGTCGACATTCATGATCTTAACGATTTCCGATTGGAACACTTCAGCCGTTTTGTTGGCAATTAAGGCTGCCGTGTCTGGGTTCGAGTCCTGAACGGATATGTTGACCACCTGGGAATCCTTTTCACTGCCGACAGTGATTTTTTCATTTAATTGGTTCGCGTTCAAGCCTAATTTGAGCTCGTCCGCTACGATATCTAAGATGGCCGGGCTTTTGATGATGACATTGTAGGTATTGATTAATTGCAGGTTTGTTTGTACTTCGCTCGGACTGTACGCCGTTTGGTCATTTTTCGTTTGGTTAACAAGGATTTGCGTTGAAGCTTGGTAAATCGGGGTTAAGAAAAAGAAACTGACCACACCGCTGATGATGGCAGCAATGAGGGTGATGGATACAATTAACGCTAAACGCTTTTTCAACGTTTCGAGCAGCTCTTTTAAACTAATAGTCTCTTCCATTTCGTCCTCCTGAATAACTGAATACAATAGAATATTATAGCATAATTTGTCATGTTTATGCGGAAATTGTCAAATAAAACTCACTTACTCTATTAAACACCTTTTTGTAAAATTTTTGAAGAGGATTTAGGAATTTGGTAGGAATTTCATTTCATTAGGTTGCAAGATATGGGGATTTTTGAAGAATTAAGGAGAAAATTGGTAGTTTTCTGTTATAATAGGAGTGCAACGTGGATTGGGGGTTATATGAAAAGATGAAAAAAGTCATTGTGGCATTATTAGGGATTATTTTTATTATCGTTTTATATTTAGGACAGTCCCACTGGAAACAGCAAATTGCGGATACATCTGCGAATATGAAGACGGATTACTATACGACGCTTCAGAAGGACTATAAAAAGTCGCGCGGGACGGCTGGGAATGCTGCTGGCGGTGCCAGTTCGGCTGCGACTAAAGGGCAGCAGGATTTGATTAGCCTTACGAAAAATTGGCCATCTGGCGCTGTGGAGCGATTTAAGAAGACTCTGGCTGATGGATCTAAGTTTAAGATCTTATTTGTTGGATCTGGGGCTATCGGCTCTGAAGGTGACGGGACTTATCCGCTTGTGAAGAAGTCACTTGTCGATGCATTTGGAGCAAAACATATCGAGGTAGATTTGATTACATACAACTCAAACTCTAGCCAATTTTTAAAAGAGAAAAAAGAGAATGAAGTTGCTGGAGTCGGGGCAGATTTGATTATTTATGAACCGTTTATTTTGCAGAATAACGGTTCTGCTGTGGGGGCGGATAAGTCGTTAACGGATCTGTCGGTGGTGATGAAGGCTGTGAGTGCGGCTAAGCCTGAAACTTCCTATATCCTGCAGCCATCCATTCCACTTTATAAGGCGAAGAATTACCCTGTTCAAGTGGCACAGCTGAAGGATTATGCAAAGAAGAACGGAATTGCCTATTTGGATCACTGGACAGCATGGCCTGATCCGAATACAGAGGCTATTAAGGAATACTTATCACCGGACCAAACCGGACCGAGTGACAAAGGTGTACAAGTATGGAGCGAAGCATTGGCTGGGTATTTGATTAGTAAATAATTGTGGGAGCGGACCTTTTGAGGGTTCGCTTTTTTTGATGCATGGGGACGGTTCTTATGCATCAAAATGGGGTGATGCACGGGAACCGTCCCCGTGCATCCATGGCCCTCCGAAAATGGGCACAAAAAAACTGCTAGTTTTTTAGTCCAGCAGTCTTCCATTTATTATTAAAGTGCTACCAAATGTCTAAGGTCCTCTTTTAAATCTTCAATTAATTGATTCAGGGAAATTTCTTTTTCTTGCATGGCCTTGTCGTATGTTTTTTTGACAATCTCTGAAAAGTCAGCCTTCATGCTGATGTTTTCTACATTCTTCTCCACTCCGACCTGTCCCTCCATCATCTCATTGTTTTTCATAATAATAGAAAAGTAGCGGAATGTAAATAGATTTCCAGTTGATTTTTGTAGCAAATTTGTGAATATTGTAGAATTTTCTGCAGTAGGTGCTCTTTTTTGTTAATTTCTCACAAATTTTTCGACTTTCGAACAAAAAATTAGCAATCTATGGTAAAATACATAGAAAAATAGAAGAAAAAGAGGTGACTGCTACGTGAGTAAAACCGTCGTTCGGGCTCTGTCGACAACCGCCCTTCTCTCCATCGCCTATGCGGGAGCGGCCCATGCGGATACATATAAGGTTCAAAAAGGCGACACCTTATCGAAAATCGCCAATACATATAAAACGACTATAAATGATATTAAGTCGTTAAACGGGTTAAGTTCTGATCTCATTTATGCTGGACAAACATTGCAGATTCCGGGTCCTGGGGCTAGTGCAGCTCCTGCTCCTGCACCTTCTCCATCTGTGCAGCCAGCGGCTACTGCTACTTATACAGTTGTGAAGGGTGACGCCCTAATTAAGATTGCCAACCGCTTCAGCGTGACGGTCGGCGAGCTTCAACAGTGGAACAGCCTTAGCGGCACGTTGATTTTTCCAGGACAGGTATTGAAGGTATCAAACCCTAACGCTGGGGGTGCACCGGCTCCTGGGCCTGTGGTGGTTGTACCGCCGCCTGCTCCTTCGACTCCCGCTCCTGCCCCTAGTGCGGCTGCGACGCAGGATTATACGATTGCCCCAGGCGACAGCCTGAGCAAAATTGCGCTAAAATTCGGGACTACCGTGTCGCAATTAAAGTCTTTGAACGGGTTAAGTTCTGATATGATTTATGCCGGACAAACGCTGAAGGTCCCTGGGCAGAGTGATGCGGCACAGCCATCAGCTCCAGCCGTTCCCGCGGCACCAGCGCCGGCGACTCCGCCTCCAGCGGCATCGGACGTTTCCGATTATGTGATCAAAAGCGGTGATACACTTGGTGCCATAGCTGCTAAATTTAACATCACTGTTCAGGATCTGAAAGCGCTGAACAATTTAACTTATGATATGATTTATGCCGGCCAGACGCTAAAGGTGCCAGGCCAGACTTCGGTACCGGCGCCAGCTGGTGATTTGGGCACGCAGATGATTTCCGTGGGTAAAAGCTTAATGGGCATCCCGTATGCCTGGGGCGGCAGCACGCCGTCCGGCTTCGACTGCAGCGGCTTCATCTATTACGTGGCCAACCAAGCCGGCTACAAAATCGGCCGCACTTCCGCTGCCGGCTACTATGACCGCTCGTATTATGTCGACCAGCCTAAGGTTGGCGATCTGGTCTTTTTCCAAAACACCTATAAACAAGGTATCTCCCACATCGGGATCTACCTGGGCAACGACCAGTTCATCCACGCTAACGACGGCACCGGCGTGACGATTTCCAATTTAAAAAGCACGTATTATGCGTCGCACTTTGCTGCGTTTAAGCGGCTCTATTAAACTAGTTTGCAAGCCAGCCCTGTTTGTTATGGGGCTGGTTTTTTTGCTTGGAAGTAAGTTTGGGTTTTTGGAAAGTAAACTATTAAACTTGGAAAATATTTTGTTGGATGCGGGAAGTAAATTGTCTATTTTGGAAAGTATTTTTATAAAGAGGGAAAGTATATCCAAAAATAGGTAATTCCGAGAAGTCTCCCCCACTAACTTTAAACGATTTGGAACCATATTCTACACGCTCCTCCTATTTAATTACCATTTTTGGGATTTACTCGTCACTTTATCGGGTTTATTCGTCTATTTATCGGATTTACTCGCCAGATTTTGTTTTTTACTCGCCTAATTTCAGGATTTACTCGCTGAAATTTGTATTTCACTCACCTGACCTATTTTTCCACAGCTAAAAAGCCAGGCGGGCAGCCTGGCTCTGGTCATTTTCCATATTAAGTTGCTCGCATCTTCTTCTTTTTGTTTTTTCGATATACATTGTTTTCCAAAAGTTGCCCAATTAATCCCATCACCAGGCCGAAGAAGATTCCGTTAAACACTGGAGCGTCGAAAAGCGACAAATTTTTCAATATGGGGCCGTCATGCCAGAACAGGCCAAAATCCATCCCGAGGACGATTCCGAGGAAAAATCCTGACAGATAGGTCCTGTTCTCCACATTTCCTTCAAGTTTCTGATTATTCGTCTTGGCCGTGTTGTAGGCGTGCCAAATGGCGAAACCATAAAGTGATGGATAAAACAATCCCCAGCTGTAATCGATAGGTGGCTTGGCCTCCGGCAGGTTCCCATCAAACGAGAAGATTATGGCAAGATTTAATTTCGATTTCACATTGATGACGAATTCCAATATCAGTAACGTAAATCCCATTATATAATCGCGGTTGTAAAATTGGCCGAACCCCGGCAGCACCGTCGACCACAACATCGCTGCATAAGGGGATCTATATTGGTGGGTAGTTCTCATTAGGTCTTCCTCCCATAAGAAGTATATTTATATAATTTCAGCGCGTAAGTGGAAATCTCCTGCTAATCTCACAAATTTTGGGAATTTTGACATGCAACTTTCTACTACTTAGGAAGTAGTACCTAAGGTGTAAAGAGAATGGTTTGTGGAGTACCGCCATTAGAGGCGTGATTATTGATTGTCCTCCCCACGTGGACAAAGTCTATGGCCAAGTGCCTTACACTTTTGTGGGAGCGACTGACACCCTTTTTTGGGGAAATGACACCGTTTTTCTAAGAGCATTGAGCATTTGCTCCTCGTGTTGCGGATTTTTGGGTATAATAGAGGAATATGGATTTTTTGGGTAAAGGGAGCGATGCCTGTGAACGAGGTGTTACAGGGGCTTGCGGATGAGTTAAAAGATTTGCTGAATGCGAATGTGGCGGATGATGCGCGGCTAGTTCAGAAGGGGATGATGCTGTACCGGCAGGGTCTGGTGACGCAGCTTCGCTTTGAGAACGGAGAGTATACGGCAGTGGTGCAGGACGTATCGCCAGCAAAGGTGCGGTTGGACCCGGAGTTTTTGGGGATGAGTGATTGTTCGTGCCCTGGTGAGGAGCTGTGCCGGCATCAGTTAGCAGTGTTTTTTGCAGCGTACTCAAAGGAAGCGAGTGTTTCGGATTGGCTTGCGGAATGGCGAGAGCCGGTACGGGAGACGAAGTCGGTGGCGAGCTGGGGTCTGCAGGCTGCGAAGGATTTGGTGAAGGCGGCTGGGCTTATGAAGCCGGACTATGACCGCTGGGTGCAGTCGTTTGAGTCGAGTTTTGATGCGTTGGTTGCCTCTAAAAAACATACGAACCCGTATGTGGTCTCAGAGCTGTTTGGGATTCATATGAAGCGGGTCGGGGCGAGTGCGCCGGTGGAGAAGGAGTGGCGCCTGCTGTATGAGCTGGTCGCGTCGGTCGTGTCGTTTCGAAAGCTTTTGGTGTTGAGCGAAGAGCTTGGTTTTGAGGAACATGTTGTACGGAAAGCTTATGGACATTGTTTTGAAAATTTGCTGGAGGATTCGGCGGATTTTGTGGAACGGTTGGTCGTGCAGACGATGCCATTTGCGTTTGATGAGTTTATTGAGCGGCTGCGGGATGAGTCTCATGCTGTGCTAACTAGTGCGGCTGGGTATGATATTGAGCGGGTTTATATGCACCGAATGCTGTGGACGGAGCTATTTCGGAAGAAGGAGTGGCGGCAGGAGGAAGCTATAAGGATTGGCGCACGGCTGAAGGCGCTTGAGGAATCGGAGAATCCCCTGCCTTTTTCGGCTGCCATGATTCATTTATATTTCCTGCTTGGGAATGATGATCTGGCGTTGAAGCTTGCTGGCGGTGTGCCGGATGTTCGGTTTGTACCTTATATGGTGTACTGGATTGATTATTTTACAGGTGCGAAGCTTTGGCGCCGCGTGGAGCCTGTGATTGAGATGTTTTTGGGCAGGTTGAAGGAGTATTTGGATGGGCTTGAGTCCTATCAGAGCTGCTCTGCGTTTGTGCGGAGTGTGATGCGCTCCATCGCCCCGTATTGCTCGGAGAACGGAAGGCTAGATTTGTATGAGCGGGCTTTATTGGTGTCACTCCCCTACAGCTTTGCAGATTATGAGTATTTGTTGTTTGAGCGCGGCGATTATGACCGCTGGGGCGAGCTCCAGGCATTTGTCGGGCTGGATTTTTATGATTTGCCGAAGGACCGGGTGAAGGTCGTTGAGAAGGAGCGGCCCGAGGTACTGCTGGGGATGCTGCATCAGACGGCGCAGAAGGAGATCGACCAGAAAAACCGCGGGAGCTATAGGGCGGCGGTGCGGCACTTGAAGAAGCTGCGGACGTTATATAAGAAACTGAAACGCGTTGATGACTGGGAGTATTTTATTGAGGGTTTATTGGAACGAACGAAACGGTTGCGGGCTTTTCATGAGGAGTGTCAGAGGAGTAAGTTGATATAGGGCTGGTATCAGGCACCGTTCGTGGACATTTGTTCGAGTGGGTGGACAGTTTGGGGTTTTGGACTCTTGATTTGTTGTCGGGAGCGGTGCCTTAGACTTTATGCGAATTTGAGGATGGGCGAAAGCAGATGATTCCAATTCGCTAATAGAACATGAAAATTCGCCAATAGAAGGCCTAAATTCGCCAATAGAACTCGTCAATTCGCCAATAGAATGTGAAAATCCGCCAATAGAATGTAGTTTTTTGCGGACGAAGAACTTTTTTGCTGAAAACAGGTAACATATAAGGCTTTTTTGCAGGCAATTATAGATTAACTTACATACATTTATTTTTAAAATACCTTTTTTAAAGAAAAAAGGTATTAGAGGGCCGCCTTCTAAAGGGGTCCTCATATAAAGGAGCACGTTTTCCATGCTTAAAACCAGGTTTTTGAAATTGCTGACAACTAAATTAGGTGATGATCGGTTTCTGCTGACTGCCCAGGATGAGCGCGGCCGGGTTTTGATTCCTTCGAGGTGGAAGAATCTTGTCTTTAGCAGCCACGAGGAGAGTTTTTTCGGGACGGTACTGGATGAGATGACCGTGGATGGTGTCGAAGGAGTGGTGGTGAACGGCTGGCAGCTTGTGTCGCTTTTTGCCAAGGAGTCGTTCAACCGCTTTATTGAATGGGACTGGAATGAAGAGTCCGAGATTTGCTTGGCGGCCGCCAACTCCATGTACGAGGGCATTGTCGAAAAAGACTGGCACCCGGACTTTTCAGTATGGGGCCCGGACGGTGAATTTCGCTGGAAACTGCCAGAGCGGGTCAAAGATGAATTTCATCCCGAGTTTTGGGAGCAAATGGTGCATGGGGACGGTTCTCGTGCATCATCTGAGCCGGATGCTGGCGAGGAAGCAATGGATGCACCGGCCCACACCGCTCTCAACTATATTTCCGATTTGTATAACAGTGCGCTGGATTCTTTTTTGACTAGGAATAATGCAGCGAAGGAGCTGTTTGGACCGAAGCTTGATTTATTGAAGAAACAAAAGCTGTCGGGCTTGGAGCTGGCGCGTTACTTTGATGAGGAAAGCTGGCTCGAGTGGGTCGGAATCAAGGAGAGTGAAGCGCCGTTTACGATTGGCTTGCGGCTGGATGAGCCTGAAGACGGCGAAGGCGACTGGAGCCTGGATGTATTTTTGCGCGGGAAGAAAAATGTCGATGAGCTTGTCGATGTCGAGGATGTGAAGCGAATTCCGGCGAAGTGGCGGCCTTTTTTGGATAAGGTTGACCGTGAGCAGTTCCGCTGGGTGCGGCTGTTTCCGTGGCTGGGTGATGGTGAATCGGATGTCGATGGTGAACCAGCGGCCTTAAAAACGGAGCTCACCGAGGAAGAAGCGTGGATGTTTTTAACGGATGCGAGCGAGACGCTGCTGGCGCTGGATGTCGAAATCCTCCTCCCTTCCTGGTGGCAAGCGATGAAAAATGCCAATCTGCGTGTGAAGGCGTCTCTTAAGGGAACGTCAAGCCACCGGCCGTCGTTTGTTGGGCTGGATGCAATGCTCGACTTCAACTGGCGTTTTTCGATGAATGGTGTCGATTTGTCCGAAGATGAGTTCCATCAGCTTGTTGAAGAAAAGCGGCGGCTCGTCTATATTCGCGGCCGTTGGGTGAAGCTCGACCCGCAGTTCATTCGACAAATTCAGGATTTGATGAAACGTGCCGAAAAAGAGGGCCTGCAGGTTCGGGATTTGATTGAGCAAGAGCTTGTGGAGTCTGGTGAGGGCAGCGAAGAGGAACTAGAAAATCCGAAGGCGTTCGCGAAGATTCAGATTGAGCTGAACCGGCAGTGGAAGCAGATGGTGAAGCAACTGTCGGAGACGAATGAAATTCCGCTCGTGGATGTGCCTGAGGGCTTGAACGGTGAATTGAGGCCTTATCAGCAGCTAGGGATGAGCTGGCTGTGGTTTTTACGGCAGTACGGGTTTGGCGCTGTGTTAGCCGATGATATGGGGCTTGGGAAGACAATTCAGTTGATTTCTTATTTGTTGAAGGTGAAGGATGAAGCTGGGGACGTTATGAAGGAGGTTCCGGTTGTGGAGGCGCCGGTCGTGGCTGATACTTTTGATAATCAGACTTTGGCACCAGGCAACGATGGCGGAGATGGTAAAAACGTTTCTACCATGGAAAGCATGGATTCGGCTGTTGGCAAGGATGGCGAAGTTGACATTGTTTCCACTGTGGAAACGGAAACCACCCCCTCCTCCCTGCCTATTGCACCTGCGGATGCAAAACCGCGCCGGAGGAAAAAAGAGGTTGCTGCTCCTGCCAAGGTACCGACGAACGCAGCGTTAATCATCTGCCCTACGTCTGTACTCGGAAACTGGCAGAAAGAACTTGAGCGATTCGCCCCGGAGATGGAGGTATACCTCCACTACGGCTCGAACCGCCTAAAAGAGGCAGCATTTTCTGAAAAAACACGGGATGTAGATGTGGTGCTAACCTCCTACGGGATCAGCCATCTGGATTCCGAAGAATTCGAATCCGTTCAGTGGAGCACGATTGCCATCGATGAGGCGCAGAACATTAAGAATGCCCAAACGAAGCAATCCAAAGCGGTTCGTAGATTGCGCGGCCGGCATCATGTAGCCCTGACCGGGACGCCGATGGAAAACCGCCTGTCCGAGCTGTGGTCGATTTTTGATTTTACCAATCACGGCTACCTTGGAAGCTTAGGCCAGTTCCAGAAACGGTACATCATCCCGATTGAAAAGGATGAAAAGAAAGATAAAATCCAGCAGCTGCAGTCTTTGATTCGTCCGTTCCTGTTGCGGCGGACGAAAAAGGATGAGGAAGTCGCGCTGAACCTCCCTGATAAGCTGGAGCAGAAGGAATACATCCCGCTTACGGCTGAGCAGGCGTCGCTTTATGAGCAGCTCATACACGATACGTTTGAGCAGATTGAAAAATTGACCGGCTTTGAACGCAAGGGGTTAGTGCTGCAAATGCTGAGTCGCTTGAAGCAGCTGTGCAACCACCCTGCCCTCTACTTGAAGGAAAAATCAGCAGGCCGGGAGCTTCTTGAACGTTCCAACAAATTGGAGAAGCTTGTCGAACTGATTGATGCGGTTTTGGACCAGGGAGAAAGTTGTCTGATTTTCACCCAATATATTGAAATGGGCGAAATGATTCGGAGTACGCTGAAGAAGAAATTTGGCATCGAGGTACCTTTTTTAAACGGAAGTGTGCCGAAGACGCAGCGTGATACGATGATTGAGCGGTTCCAGAACGGGGAGTTCCCTGTGTTCCTGCTGTCGTTGAAGGCGGGCGGAACCGGGTTAAACTTGACTGCGGCGAACCACGTCATCCACTACGACCGCTGGTGGAACCCGGCCGTTGAAAACCAAGCGACCGACCGGGCCTATCGGATTGGCCAATCCCGCTTCGTGCATGTGCACAAACTAATTTGTACCGGCACGCTCGAGGAAAAAATCGACGCCATGTTGGAGAAGAAGCAGTTTTTGAATGACCAGATTATCCAGAGTGAGAACTGGATTACGGAGCTTTCGACGGATGAATTAAGGGATTTGGTTCATCTTGGATAATGGTGACAGGCACCGCGCGTGGACATTTGTCCACCCATGGAGGACAGCGGCTATAGAGGCCGCTGTTTTTTTATTTCGTTTCTGTAAGTACTCCTATTCCACTTTAAGTGTAATTTCTTTTTCTGTAAATCCTCCTCGAGCTTTAAGGACAAAACCTTTTGCGTCAGCAGGGACATCAAAAACAATTTCCTCACTCCATAAACTATTTGTTTACATTTTAACATTATGAGCGAATAACAAAGACAACTCAATTTTTGGGAGAAAAAATGGTTCTCTCTTTACTTAACCTGCCCCGTTAGAGCAAAAAAAAGGACTGCCGCAGCAGTCCCCATCTAAGTGTCACTTGTCCCTTTTAGCTTATTTATTGAAATTAAAAATAAAGAGATAAGGAAAACATCACCTATAGTTCAAATATTCTGCCTGCTTCCCTTCGCTAAATGTAGGTGGTCACCATACCGTTGTAGTAGTTGATCCAGTACAGGAGTTACCCCCCCCTCTGCACTGTTACAGTAGTTGTTGCAGTTACAGGAGCTACTCCATCTGCAATCGCAGTGGCGATATTTGTAACAGTAGGTCCTGCAGAACCTAGCACCCTTATTACAACCGTTATAGTGGCAGAACTTAACGGAGCAAGTGAAGGTGTTGTAAAGGTTACCAATGTTGGGTTTCCGGCTGGTGTTTCAGTAGTCGTAAATCCTGCTGGGGCATTCGTTGACACAAGGTTGGTACCTGCTGGTATCGGCTCGGATATCAGTAAATTGGTTAGGGGTGCGGTTCCCGTATTTGACACCACAATGGTGTAGGTAAGCAGTTGCCCTACCGACACAGGATTTGGCGCTGCAGTTTTCATCATTGTCAGGGTACCAACCCCCCCTCCCCCTGGAGTTGTGGTGATAGTTGGGATTAAATCTAGGATATTTTCAAACTTGAACTCCAACAGCATTTCTTTCTTGATGACGTCACGAAGGGTCCTTTGAACACTAGCATCAATATCAAGAAGATTAGACAACGAAACGGTTGCAGGTGAAAATGTAGTTCTTGTTGGGGTTAGTGTACCAAGAACAAGTTGAAGTTTTTCAGCTTCTGCATTCAAAACGTGAGCAAGAGCCAACTCCTCAAGAGCAACGGAAGCCAGTAACAATGGAACAGTTTGCCCCACACTAAGCGAAATGGTAGGCGTTATATTCGGTATGCCAGGTAAAGACACTACTCTTCAACTCCTTAAAAATTATAAGTCCTTGACATTCTACTCGATTTTTTTTATTGAGACTGTACTATTGTCCCTAATGGATAAAATTCTTATATCTTCATCGGCCCAATGCCCGATCTCCTTTTGCTAAACGTACTGGACTTACTGTTGATGAAGTTAGAAGCATAGCAAAATCTAAGGAGAACTAAACATACTAAAATTTTGAAAAGAAAAACAGCCCTTATACATGATAATGACTGTTCTTCCTTCCTAAGCCGCCAATATCGTAACAAAAATGTCAATGGATTCTTCCATTCTTACAAATGGTTTATTCCAAATCCAATGAATAATTCGTTCCAATATGAATGCTTCAAACACTTTTATAAAAAGGAAACCCATTAAAATCAAAATTATTTTAAACGACCATTTTATATATTTCTTTCTCTCTATTTCCAAATGAGTTCTCTCCCATTTCTACTATCATTAAACAGATTACTAAAAACAATAGGACAATATCATTTGAAGATTTTGGGTTTTGGGAAAATCAGAACTTTATTGACATTTAAAGCTTATATGTTATCTTTTACTTATAACAAGGAAATGGACACAGTTACTGACGACATTTGTGGAAATGACCACAGGGAAGCTGTGTTTTATATAGTGTCGGGTCGTCTGGGCAGAGATAAGGATTATTTCCTTATCTCTTTTTTATTACATTTTTTCAGGAGGGCTTGTAATGGAAAAAATCATTTTGGATGGAAATGTCGTTGCACAAGAAATTAAAGAAGGCTTGAAATCACGTATTGATCTATTAAAAAATAAAGGTATAACCCCATGCCTCGCAACGATTTTAGTTGGTGATAATCCCGCTTCAGAGACCTATGTAAGAATGAAAGGAAATGCTTGCAAAAGACTGGGCATAGAATCTATTCGTGTTCATTTGCCTGAAGAAACAGGGACATTGGAGCTGATAGAAACGATTAAAGAATTAAATAACGATCCCTCGGTTCACGGTATTCTTTTGCAGCATCCCGTTCCTTCGCAAATTGATGAACGTGCCGCTTTTGAAGCCATAGATATTCGAAAAGATGTGGACGGTGTCACAAGTACAGGGTTCGGACAGACTGCATTAGGGTTTGGACAATATCCTTCCTGTACACCAGCAGCAATTATGAAAATGCTAGACTACTACCAGATTCCCATTGAGGGTAAACATGCTGTCGTAGTGGGGAGAAGCCCTATTTTAGGGAAACCTGTTTCTGCATTACTCCTTAATGCAAACGCGACCGTAACGACTTGCCATTCAAAAACAGCCAATTTACCTGAAATCTTAAAACATGCTGATATTGTTGTGGCAGCGGTTGGACTGCCTAAATTTATTCAGGGAAGCTGGTTAAAGCAGGGTTCCGTTGTATTAGATGCAGGTTACAATAAAGGCAATGTTGGGGATATTGATTATGACACATGTTACGAAGCGGCAAGTGCCATCACTCCTGTTCCAGGGGGTATTGGTCCAATTACCATTGCGACCTTGTTGAAACATACGGTTGATTCCGCAGAGAAACTGTAAGTGACAACACACATCAAAAGACCCGGCACGCTCCAGTACCGGGTCTCTTGATTACAAGAAATTTATTTTTCAAAAATTAATTTAAAATAATTAGCTTGACGGTTTTTCTGCCCCAGACTCTTGCTTCTGCACTGTTTGGTTTGAGAACGTCGATACGGTGGCCTTTGATAGCGCCGCCAGTGTCTCCAGCAATCGCTTCGCCATAGCCTTCGACCCATACACGTGAACCAAGCGGGATAACAGACGGATCGACTGCAATCAATTTCATATTTGGATTGGCCTCGATGTTGTAGCCCAATTTCGTTATCGAGCCTGAATCTTCATGGCTGTAAGCGGTTGCGGTAACGTACATTTCCTTGCCGCTAAGACTAGCGCTAGAGGTATCCTGCGCTGGTGCGGAAGCTGCGCGTGCGCTTGCCTGCTGCTGAGCAATTGCCGCTTGAATGCCGGCCATTTGTGACTGAACTTTTGCTTTGTCCTGCTCGGCTAGAGCCAATTGTTGCGTAATTTGATTATATTTATCCTGCATGGCCGTTAGGACTTCCTGACGCTTTTGCAGGTTTTGATCTAGTTCGGATTGCTTGTTGGCAAGGACGGTTTTCTGCTCCTCTAAAACCTGTTCCTGCTTATCGATTTCCTTTTTATCGTCTTCAATTTTCTGAAGGTCTGCCTTTTGGGCGTTCAAAATATCTTTGTCAGCATCCATCAATGTCGAGACTGCGCTTGCACGCTTAATGAAATCGGAGATGCTGTCAGATTCTAAGAATACGTTCATGACGATATTGAAATTGTCACTTTGCTGCATGGCCACGGCCCGCTTTTTCATGATGTCTTTACGGCCGAGAATTTTATCCTCCAGCGCGACAATCTCTTCTTTCTTTTGTTCAATCAGCTTGTTCACTTCGTCGATTTTGGCCTGAGTTTGGGCCATTTCTTCTTGGTTCTTTGTAATATATGCATATATTGAATCTAGTTCTTTCTGAATTCCTTGTATTTCTTGATTAACAGCTTGCTGTTCTTGTTTTTGCTGATTCACAATTTGCTGTTTTTCCTGGAGCTGCTGTTGAGCATTGCGAAGTGCTTCACTGCTTGTTTGTGCATATGTAACCATGGTGCCGCCTGATGCGTATGTAGCGATTGCAAGTACTACTAGTAAAATACGCTTGATCGTCGATTGCATATACTCCCCTCCTCGTTATACTATTTATAACAGACAAACTTGCCAGTTATGTTACAAAAATATTAAAAGAATATCACAAATCGACTTATTCATGATAAAAATAGCTGTTTTATGGCAAAAAAGTGTCATAAATCAAAAAATTGGGTATTTATTGGAAAATTGTAGGTAAAGGTGTCGGGCACCGTACGTGGACATTTGTCCGTGTGCGGTGGACACTTCTGTTGAGGCGAAAGTCCTGTATTGGGGTTGAAATTTACCTTTTTTAAAATTTACTCGTCGATTTCGTGAGATTACTCGTTAAAAATTAGGATTTACTCGCCAACTTTTGACTTTTACTCGCTGAATTTCATGATTTACTCGCCTCAATCTAGATTTTACACGCCGGACCCCCATCTCAAGCGTACCCCAACTACCTAAAAAGCCAGGCGTCCAGCCTGGCTCAGGTATTTTTTCAATGACCTTTTTGGGGTGATTACCATTTATTTGGATATACTTTCCGATTTGGTGAGTTTACTTTCCAAATGGGGCTAAATACTTTCCACTTTCATCATTTTTCTACCACTTTATGGCCAAATACTTTCCAAAAAATCTGATTTACTTTCCAACTTGATTTTCAGAGGGAATCCCTCCCTAAAAAACCAGGCGTCCAGCCTGGCTCAGGTATTTTTCGATGACCTTTTTGGGGTGATTACCATTTATTTGGATATACTTTCCGATTTGGTGAGTTTACTTTCCAAATGGGGCAAAATACTTTCCACTTTCATCATTTTTCTTCCACTTTATGGCCAAATACTTTCCAAAAAATCTGATTTACTTTCCAACTTGATTTTCAGAGGGAATCCCTCCCTAAAAAGCCAGGCGTCCAGCCTGGCTCAGGTATTTTTCGATGATCTTTTTGGGGTGATTACCATTTATTTGGATATACTTTCCGATTTGGTGAGTTTACTTTCCAAATGGGGCTAAATACTTTCCACTTTCATCATTTTTCTACCACTTTATGGCCAAATACTTTCCAAAAAACCTGATTTACTTTCCAAACTTGATTTTCAGAGGGAATCCCTCCCTAAAAAGCCAGGCGTCCAGCCTGGCTCAGGTATTTTTCGATGACCTTTTCGGGGTGATTACCATTTATTTGGATATACCTTCCGATTTGGTGAGTTTACTTTCCAAATGGGGCTAAATACTTTCCACTTTCATCATTTTTCTTCCACTTTATGGCCAAATACTTACCAAAAAATCTGATTTACTTTCCAAACTGTTTTTTCAGGGAGATCCACCCCCAAAAAAGAAAAGGCAAAAGACTTGGCCAAGTACTCGCCATCTTTTGCCCTTTTAAGGTGGTTCCCGCTATAAACTACAATTTTCGAAGTATTCCTCCTTGTAGTTTAAAACAATCACTAGTATCTTTAAGTTTCTTTTCCGCCGACGCAGTACGCCGTTTTTTCCTTATTAATAAACTTGTTTTTTCGAAAGGGAAATGTCGAAGGGCTGTCACTTTGGTTCCTTCAACCAGAACAAAGTGACTCAGAATCTCATAGATTTCCTCCTCTAGGATTTCATCTTCACCTATTAGAATCTCTATTTTATTTTCGTTGTATATTATTTGGAAGTCTTGATCACAGAAATTAATGGGCATTTTCCCACCGTTTTCAATGGGGATATATTGGTATGAGGGGTTCATAGTTGTGTAAGATAACTGACGTGAAAGTATGAATACGTCAATAAAATTAGGTTTTCTTTTTAATCGCCATTCCTTGCTGCTAATTTGTTCACCCACTATTACTAAAAAAGTTTTTTCCATGAAAAACCTCCAGATTTGACATATATCTACATCACTTCATATTATTCGACAATAATTTAAATATTCCTTTTCAGCAAAATTGGGAAAATCACATTTTTTTAATCACCGTGCACTCTTGTCACATCACTCACTGTGAAGGATACGCACATTTAGACTATGGGCCATTTTTTCCCGTTATCGTAGAGGCAGGATTTGTTTTTTTGATGGCGGTGAAAAGGATGTCTCTAGCGGAAAAATTGAAGAAGCTTCGTGATCGGCAAAACTGGTCCTAGGACACGCTGGCCAGCATGATGAATCTACATTGCTCGACGATCAGCCGATTTGAGAAACGGTCGCAGCGTACCCACTTATCAAACATTGCTGCAGTTTGCGGAAATTTTTAAACTAGACAAGGATTATTTGCTCGGGGAGTTGAATCAGGGCGATTTCCCACAGGCGGAGCCGGGCTTTCTCGCTAAGAAAACCCTGGAGAATCCCGATTTGGCGATTATTTATGAGTTGCTTCAAAAAGAACCTGAGTTAAAGAAGGCCCTGGTGGAGCTACACTTAATGGCACCCAAGCGCCGGGCGTTTTATGCGGATATGATCGCAAGCCTCGTTAGAGCAAATAAACGGCATAGGGATAAGATTTAGTGATAGGAAAAATCGAAGAAGCCGCTGACACGAGATCAGCGGCTTCTTTTTAAAAAACAGGGGGTTTTGCTATTAGTATGGCCAAATTGTGGGTTTTTATACCAATCCTAAACTGAACGTTAAAAAAACCTCTAAAGATGGAGGCTTTTTATAAAAATAATATCAAATTAAGCCACGCTTTTTACTTTTATTTAAGCTTGTAATTGTGTCCATAATAATTCGTGTGTTTTGTTTGAATTGTCTGTTCTGTTGTTCAAAGTACCTTTTACTTTCGTCAACAGTACCGGAGGCTATAAGAATAACTTTTTCTTTTTCAAATCGAATTTGATTTTCGCTCATTAGTCTAATCCTCCTAACAATTTAGTGACAAACCCACGATATAACTGTGATTCTGAATTAAGTATAGCATCAAACACATCTTTTTGAAACCGTTCCATGATTTCTTCTGTAAAATCATCAGAAACCGGGTAATGTAAGCACAGTATATACTTAGAAGCCTTAATCGTAAAATATAATAATTGTTTTTCTGGCTGATAAAATAATTTATTTTCCAAGGAATCTAAATAGGTTTGCACCACAAATGAAGTGTTATCTGCTAAAGAGTAGCTCCTGTTGTCATCACCTGCTATTCCTGTTGCCTCAAGTAAAATTAGTTCCTGAGAGTCAGGAAAAATTTTGTACATCGTAATTCCACAGCAAGGTTCAAAATAACCTATATTCTTTTCAAAGACTGTACCTTTTTTATAAAGAATATCCCCACCATCCATTAATGCTTGAATATGAGCAAGGAAAAGCCTACAGTTTGTTATTTGCCCCTCTTTAATAAAATCTAACAGCTTAAAAGAAAATTCCGTATGTTTTTGATGTAATGAAGCATTCTGAATATGCTGGTGAATAATCGGCTCAATCGCTAATAGCGTTCTAGCTTGTCGGAATAAGTCACTTAAGTATTCTTTAATTTTTTCTAAGGGCGCAATGCCGAGATTAAGCGGTTCAAAATAATTACCTTTAGTTACTAAATCGTGTATGAATCCAAAGACATAAGAATCAATATGGCTATTACTAGGGTATGATGAATGACCTTTCCATATTTCTTCAGCAATCTCACTATAAGAATCAGGATGTTGTCCATTCACCTCAATATATTGTTGTATTTTTTCTTCAAATTGGCTGTTCATTCTCCAATATAAATCAGATACACTCCGTTCTATAAATGGAATAACAGTTTTATTTTCATTATTTGCTCTTAAAAATTCCAGGTGTGTTACGGTCGCCCCATATTCCTGATAGTAACTGCCTCCCTTATTTGAAATAAGCAGGATGAAGATATCACTTTCTGAAACAGCTTCTAAACAACGCTGTACAGACTGGGCTCGTGGCCAAGGACCTATGTTTCTTTCATACATAACTGGATGATGAGCCATCCCTTTTAATTCATCAAATAACTGGTTTCTAAGAGGACTTAAACTATCTTGTCCCACAGAACTTATGAATATTTTTAAAGGATTAGACATATTTTCCTCCAATATCAATTGCTAAATTATTTATTTCGACAGTAACATGAGAATTCCTATAACAGATTAATAAAATTATTAATGGATAAGCAGAGCAACGTAGGAGAATGTTCAATCATATATTCTTACAAAAAAATCCCGGCAAAAACGCTGCCGGAATTCCAAAAATGAGGCTGGTTCAGGAGAGATGTTTGATTCTCTTTTTCAACGGGGGCAGTTCGGGGAAATTAGTTGAGAATCGCGAACGACAGGCTTTCCGAGAAAACAGGCAGAGGCGCCGCTGCCTGCATTTACTTTTACCAAAATCTCCGCCAATCCAAGGTCGCCAAAATAGGCCCACCTACGAGTAAATCCGAATCGGGCTGCGCTCCCTTTTTTCCTGCTGCTGTTCCTTGATCAGCCATTCCAACTGGCTGACCCGCAACTGCAGGCTGTCGACCTTTTGATTGGCCTTTCCAACCATTTTGATTAACGTTTCGAGTAACTGCTCGAGGTTGTGGACGTATTCTTCTTCATGAGCACCCAAGGTTGAGCTCCTCCTTTTTTCCACCTCTTAGAATGGCAATGATGCAGCAACGGATTCGGCTGTTGGGGCTGGCCCAGGTGCAGAAGCTTGGGACTGGCCGGACACCGAAGACCCGGATGCCACGGATGAACTTTGTCCAGGGGGATTCATCCCCTGCCCAGGTGCGGCACCAGAAACCGATGCTGAAGACCCACTTCTAGATTCTGCCCCCGCCCCCTGCGGCTTCGTACTCAAAAACCGAATCGTTTCCGCCACAACCTCCGTGACGTATACCCTTTTCCCATCCCGCCCGTCATAATGGCGGGTTTGCAGGCGTCCGGTGATTCCGACGACCGCCCCTTTTCGACAATATTTGTACGTGTTTTCGGCGGCATTTCGCCACAGGGTGCACTGCACAAAATCCGTGTCAAATTCGCCATTGTGATTGCGGAAGTTCCTGTTCACCGCCAAGGTAATGTGCGATACCGGCGTTCCCTCCGTCGTTTGATTCAATTCCGGGTCCCTCGTCAAGCGGCCAACCAGCGTTACTTGATTAATCAAGGTATCATCTCCTCCAACATTTGATGATTTCATCTTAGACCCGGGCCAAAGCAAAGTAAAATTGCGATACGGCCCGTTTAGAGGTCGATTTTTCTCGAAAAAGCAATTTTCGAGGAGGTTTTTGTCACGGACGGGGTTAATTTTTTACAAATAAATTAAAAATCCTATTTCGGTCAAATATTTTTCGACATTTGCTTCTTTTTTGCGTATGTTATAATTAGGAAAAAACAAACAGGAGGTTGGTAATGAAGACGTTTAAATTATTCTCGTTGGAAGTTGTGGAAAATGACAAATCGGTTGAGGTTCCGCTCGAAGACGGCCTGATTCTCAATAAAGAAGATGAACGCTCCACCTGGTTGATTGAGGCGTACACTGATCTCTCCCTGTATGATTACTTTAAAAATATATCTGAGCAAAACCGCGAAGTGATTGTCGAGGCCGTTATTACGAAGAAGGAAAACACACCCGCTTATTTTCAAACAAAAATCGCTTCGCTTACGAAATTCGAAAAGCATACCGGCGTTCTGTTTTTAGGCCACCTGCGCCGCAACAAAAGCGACTATTCCGAGCTTCTGCTCGACAGCCTCATTCAAAAAGGGTTACAGGGCGACGCCCTTCTAGCCGAATTCAAGGAGAAAATGAAGAGCAAGCCGAAGCTGAAGGTCAAGAATACCTAAAGTGTATACCAGTCTTCGGGCTGGTTTTTTCTTGGAAAAATTATCTTGCTTTTTCGACAAAATCTCACCATACTATTGGTAGATGGAGAAATTTAGGAGGGAGGCAGCAGAAAGAGATGAGTTGGACTAGTTGGATTGTTAATGTCATTATTGCGATTTTTTTAGCAGTGGACGCCCCGAAGCGCGGTAAGAGGCAATGGCTATGGGCGATTTTGGGATTTTTCTTTGGGGCCATCGCGCTTGGAATTTATTTAATTCAGACCGGACGAAAGGTGCTTGGCTGGATTATCACGATTTTGGCCATTATTGTTTATATTTTGATTTTCATTTTTGCTATTCTCGCTGCAGCTTTAATGATGACGGGATATTCATAAAAAAAGGGGACAAGGCGCTACCGTTCTAGCGCCTGTCCCCCTTTTTTATTCGTCTTTGTTGTCGCGGTCTTTGCGGTCGATATCATCCTCGATAATATCTTCCTGCTTCGTGTTGTTGTCCTTTATCCAGTCCTTGTCAGTTGGTGTGTTCTTGTCCTCAGACTCTGGATAATGGTTGCGTCGGTCCATCGGATTGTCATTTAAATCATTTTGCAATCGGTTATTTAGGTTGTCGTTCCGATTGTTCAGGTTGTTTCTGTCGTTTAGGTCGTTCCGATTATTCATGTCGTTCCGATCCAAATTGTCATTCAAATTGTTATCGTTGACCCTCGGCGGCGGTGGGTTAATGTCATTCCTTGCATTATTACAGCCAACCAGCATCATCGCCGACAATACAGAACCGGTGAGCAGCATACACAGCTTCTTCTTCAAGCAAAAAACTCCTTTCGACTTTCATGTTATTGCCTAACACTTATAGCTTTCCCGTTGTTTTTTAAAATTTGAATGGAATTTTTTTGCATGTAAAAAAGGCCGAGGTTGTCCCCCGGCCTTTACTCGTCATTTCTGTGATTTTACTCGTCAACTTTAAAGATTTACTCGCCTAATTGTGGGATTTACTTGCCAACTTTAAAGATTTACTCGTCTAAATTTAAATTTTACTCGCCAAACCCCACTCAAACCCTAAATTTATTCCTTCTTTTCCCCAAGCGCAAAGGTAATTTCCGCTTCGCAGGCGATTTCGCCGTCAACAGTTGCCACGGCTTTCCCCTTGCCGATTGGTCCGCGCAAACGTACCATTTCCACCTCAAGGCGCAGCTGGTCACCCGGCTTTACCTGCTTTTTAAACCGGCAATTGTCTATTCCTGCAAAAAACGCCAAACGGCCGCGATTTTCTTCTTTTTTCAAAACAGCAACAGCCCCGACCTGCGCGAGTGCTTCAACGATTAAAACCCCAGGCATGACCGGATAATCCGGAAAATGACCGTTGAAAAATTCTTCATTTGCGGAAACATTTTTAATGCCGACCGCTCTTTTTCCCTCTTCCACCTCTAAAATTCGATCCACCAGCAAAAATGGGTAGCGGTGCGGGATAATTTCTTTGATTTCGTTAATATCAAGCATTTTAGTTTAGTACCTCCTACTAGGAACAGATATTTATTTTCTATTGTACTATTTGTGATATGTAAAAGGGAAGGGCTAAGCCCTTCCCGCTTTATTTTTTATCAATTAAATCTTGAATATGTGTCCAAGTAGATTGCTTAAAAACATCGGCTGCATTGCCGCCGCCAAGGATGCCGTAACCGACAGCCGCCCCAGCCACAAGGCTGACAAATAATAACACCACCAAGAGTACGAGGCGAAGCCAGATTGGAATAAGCCGCACTCTGATGCGGGCATGGTTCTTCGGTTCTGCTTCCGCTGTTTTTCTTTCTTTAGCAGCGGCATCGTCCACCTGTTGCAAGGCATCTGTCTTTGCCTTTTTATATTCCTCTCGCGATTGAAATTGATGTTGTTCTACATTATTTACAGACATTTTAATTTCCCCTTTGAATCCCGTACTCCTTATTGAAAAGGATGTTGCCAACAGGATTAGAGTTAATACTTATTATAACCACACACGATGCTCATTTTATTCTATTATAAAAAATTATTCATGATTATACATTAACTTTTTGCGAGAAAAAGTAAATTGATGTAAAAAAAGCTCAGAAATTGGGGTCAAGCTGGGGTTAAAGGGGTGTTTTCTGGAAGTTAATTTCCAATACTTTCCGATTTTGAGGATTTACTTTCCGATTTGGAAATTTACTTTCCATTTTGGGTATTTTACTTACCTATTTTTGATGTTTACTTCCATTTTTGGTCCATTTACTTTCCAGATACCATTTGAGGCACGAGAACCGTCCCCATGTATCACAATGAGTGAAGCACGAGAGCCGTCCCCATGCATCAAAAAAAGCCCAATGACCCAGGCTTGTCCAGCCGTTATCATTAGACTTTTAAAAATTGGTAAGAGGTCTTACCACATTTGGATTTATTATCCTAGTTTACGGCCTGGAATTCGGTCGATGTTGTCGAGCATGATGCCTGTTCCGATGGCAACGCAGTCCATTGGATTTTCCGCTACTAAAACAGGTACCTTCAGCTCTTCCGCAAGCAGCATGTCGATGCCGTGAAGAAGTGCACCGCCGCCTGTTAAGATGACGCCACGGTCGATGATGTCGGCTGAAAGCTCTGGCGGAGTACGTTCCAGAACGCTCTTGGCAGCCTGAACAATAACTGACACAGATTCCCGCAATGACTGCTCGATTTCTTCGGAACGAACGGTGATCGTGCGCGGCAGACCGCTGACCATGTCACGGCCGCGAATTTCCATTTCCTCGGAACGAGAGCCTGGGAAGACAGTAGCGATGTTGATTTTGATGTTTTCAGCTGTGCGCTCACCAATTAACAGCTTGTATTCGCGCTTGATGTGGTTCAAGATTTCCATGTCGAACTTGTCGCCCGCCATTTTGATGGAGGAAGAAGTCACGATATCGCCCATTGACAGAACGGCCACATCCGTCGTTCCTCCCCCGATATCCACTACCATGTTGCCGCTTGGCTGGAAGATGTCCATCCCTGCGCCAATCGCTGCCACTTTTGGCTCTTCTTCTAAATAAATCTTTTTCCCGCCGCTTTTTTCAGCAGCTTCCTTAATTGCCTTTTGCTCAACGCTTGTAATGTTCGTTGGGCAGCAAATTAAGATGCGCGGCTTTGATAAAAAGCCTTTAACGTTAAGTTTATTAATAAAATGCTTCAGCATTGCTTCTGTTACATCAAAGTCTGCAATAACGCCGTCCTTTAACGGGCGAATTGCGACGATGTTTCCTGGTGTACGTCCAACCATGCGGCGCGCTTCTTCGCCAACCGCCAAAACCCGGTTTGTGTTTCTGTCGATTGCAACTACGGAAGGCTCGTTTAATACGATGCCGCGGCCCTTCACGTGGATCAACACGTTGGCTGTTCCTAAATCAATCCCAATATCCCTTGCAAACATTCTCTTTCCTTTCCTCCTCAAGACGGATTCCTATCTACCTAATTGTCTATTCTATCACATTCATTAAAATATCCATAACATTTTAAAACAATCAATGTAATTTTTTGCTGAATGCTGTCGGAATCGGAAATTCTTTGAGAAGGTGGGACATTTTTTTGTAAAAAAAAGAAATGGTGTAAGGCACCAGTTCTTAATTTTTGAAAAATTTGCTTGTCTGGTGGTTCGGCTTATTTGACAGCCTCCCCTTCTTTTTCTTCTTTCTGGTACTTCATTTTGGTCGCCTCGCCGCCCCTTAAGTGACGAATGGATTTATGATAATCTAGAATTTCTTTTACTTCGTTTGCAAGCTCAGGATTAATCTCAGGTAGTCTCTCTGTAAGATCCTTATGGACTGTAGACTTGGATACGCCAAACTCCTTCGCAATGACGCGAACCGTTTTCCTCGTCTCCACGATATACTTCCCAATCTTGATAGTCCTCTCTTTGATGTAATCGTGCACACTCTCGCCCTCCCTAAATTGGATGTGAGACGTGTGAAATGAGACCCGCTTATCACTTCGACTGAATACTGCTTCCGTGCGAGCTGCTGACTGGCTCTGTTTGCGCTTACGCGAAATTCGAAATGTCCCCGGCTGATGTCAAGCACCAAATTTCGCCCTTGCATGTCACACGGCAGAAAGTTTTCACTTTCTGATCATACGATGAATAATCATGTCCCCGGCTGGATACCCGCTAACTTCAAACGACTCCTCACCTCAAACACTCTCTTTGTATAAAGGTTTGTAACATTGTATTAGCTTGGATACGGGTTTATGCACAAAATACACAAACGGGACAAGGCATTGGACTATTTTTAGAAAATTCAAATATCATGTTGTTTTTCGACATTTAGGCAAAAAGCCCCAAACCCGCGCCACGTCTATGGTCTGTATGGAAATATTCGTGGGACGCTCGTTATTTCCCGAGAAATTTGTCGGATGAAAAATATATGTGTTTGAAGTGTTTGTGTTGTGAAAATTTGGGGTTTTGGTAAAAAAACATTGAAATGTGGTAAGGAATATTGAAAAAGATGTAAGTGAAAATGAATTTGTTTCAAGTTTTTTGTAGTGTCCGTGATATTGGATCGTTTTTAATATTATATAATGTGGTTAAGTTATTTAAGAAAGGATTTTACGACAGTGACACCTTTTACGGAGAGAGTTATTTCGATAATAAAAAATATCCCCTCGGGGAGAGTCATGACGTACGGACAAATTGCAGGGCTCGCTGGAAGTCCCCGCGCCGCCCGCCAAGTAGTCCGCGTCCTCCACTCGATGAGCAGGAAATACCGCCTGCCCTGGCATAGGGTTGTCAATGCCCAAGGAAAAATTGCCCTGCAGGATGACGCGGGGTACAACGAACAATGGCTGTCGCTCGAGGCCGAGGGCGTGGCAGTGGGTTTGAATGGGGTTATTGATTTGGAAAAATATCAGTGGCGGCCTGTTCTTGAGCACTCGGATTCCCCTTGAAAAAATGGGGTTGGAAAGTAAATAAGGTATTTTTAAAAGTATTTGGCCAGAAAGTGTAAGTAAAATCATGAAAGTGGAAAGTATTTGTACCCTTTTGGAAAGTAAACGCACCAAATCGGAAAGTATATCCAAATAAATGGTAACGGTCCCAAAAAGATCATTTAAAAGTTACATATTTGGGGTGGTACAGTCGCTCGAGATGGGGGTTGGCGAGTAAAATCTAGATTCGGGCGAGTAAAACCTCAAATCCAGCGAGTAAATTTTAAAAAGGTATTTTTAAGATCTCATATGTTACCTGAGCCAGGCTCGCCGCCTGGCTTTTTGGTGTGAATCCCCCCTGAAAAATAAGTTCGGAAAGTAAATCAGGTATTCTGGTAAGTATTTGGCTAATAAGTGTAAGTAAAATCACCAAAGTGGAAAGTATTTGTACCCATTTGGAAAGTAAACGCACCAAATCGGAAAGTATATCCAAATAAATGGTAATAACTCCAATAAGGTAATTGAAAAGTTACTTTTTTGGGAAGTTCAGTCGCTCGAGATAGGGGGTGGCGAGTAAATTATGAAATCAGACGAGTAAAAATCAAAAGTTGATGGGTAAATCCTAATTTTCCGCGAGTAAACCCACAAACAAAGCGAGTAAATTTTAAAAAAGGTAATTTTCAATGGCCACAGCGCTCCCAAACAAGGTACTTTCCTCACAAAAAAGCACCCGACCCCCAGGCCAGGTGCTTCTGCACGCAAACTTATTTCCATTTCATATAAATATTCTTCACCATTTTCACCGGAATGCCCGATCCGCCACGGTCTTTTACGTTCTCGACCATCATCGCCACCATCAGATTCGGCGAATTGACATTCCAGCCGATAAACCAGCCATTCTCGAGCCCGGTTTCGCCCTGTTTCTGCTTGAATTCCGCTGTTCCGGTTTTTCCAGCGAGCGGCTTATCGGCCATTTCCGCAGCATGAGCAGTCCCGCTTGCATCACCAACAACCTTGCGAAGGTCCGCTGCAATCAGGCCGGCGTTTTCCGGAGAAACCACTCCCTCCTTCAGCACTTGCCCACGCTTCTCTTCATCCAACAAAATCGGCTTAACCATATTGCCATTATTGATAAATGGCGTATAGGTGCTCATCAAATGAACAATGCTCATCTGCACCTGTCCTTGACCATAACCAGAGTCAGCAAGCGCTATATCGCTGCCCAGAGCGCCGATTTTTGAGGTTTCCAATGGATAAGCAAACGGCAGCTGTTCCTCAAAGCCGAACTTTTTCAAACCATCAGAAAAGCCATCTTTCCCCATTTTCAACGCTGCCTGTGCAAAATAGATATTATCAGAAAACACCAACGCTTTTTCGAGATTGATTGGGCTGCCTTCATGCACCCGGGTCACAAAATAGCCACCCCAGGACGCATCCTTCTGCCATTTTGGCCCTAGGATCTGGACGCCCTCGTCCGGCTTAATCGCACCGCTTGCGAGCCCCACAGCAGCCGTTATCGGCTTCATCACCGAGCCCGGTGCAAATGCCTGTTTAAAGCGCGTTAACAGCGGCTGGCGGGCATCGTCCTGGAGTGCCTTCCATTCGTCCGCAGAAAAGCCCAGCGCCGCCTGATTCGGGTCAAACGATGGGCTGCTGACGAGCGCCAGTGTTTCCCCTGTCACCGGGTTCATCGCAGCCGCCGTCCCGACTTCGCCAGCCGGGGCCCCAGCCCCTGCAGTCCCAGCACCACTAGCACCGGTCCCGCCAGCCATTTCCGCATACACCATCGCCTGCAAATCAGCATCAATGGTCAGCTTAACATTTTTTCCATCGGCAACCGGCTTTTCGGCAAGCACTTCCTCGCCGCCGGCATTTTTCTTAATCACAATCTTCACGCCGCTCTGGCCCTTCAGCTGCTCATCCAGCACCTGCTCCAGGCCGCGCTTCCCGATCACATCACGGCTCGTGTAGCCCTTGTCCTTCCGCTTCGCCAGCTCATCCGCGGTAATCTGCCCAACATAGCCAATCAGCTGCGCTGCGGCCTCTTTGTACGGATAAATGCGTGCGTCCACCTTGCGCGTCTTCACCGGCTCGAGCGCCACCAGCTGGGCAACCCGCTCAGAGTCATCCATCGACACTTTCTTCAAAGGCACAAACATCCCCGGCTGTACCCAGCTCGCCTTCAACGCCTTGTCGACCTGATCCGGCGTCATCTTCAACAAAGAAGCCAGCTGCTCCATCACCGGCGCCGCAATGTCCCCGGCCGTCACTCCAACCTCGTACACCTGGCCGTTCACAGCCAGCCCCGTGCCGTTTCGGTCAACGATTTCGCCCCGTTTCGCCGGAACCGTGCTCAAGCTCAGCTTGTCGCCCTCCTGCATTTTTGGAAAAATGAAACCTGGATTCCAGTCCACAAACCAGTTTTCCTTATCGTCCTTGCTTTCCTTTTTCAACAGGGCTTCTTGCGTGAAATTAATCGGCCCCGCAACACTATTCATTTTGGCAGTAAAAGGATACTTGGCTTGTTCCTTATCCTTCTGTTTATCATCTTTTGGTTTCTTGAAATCAATCTTAAGGTCAGTAATCTGCAAATCGTCGTAGATTTTCTTGTATCGGTTCGTAAAATCATCTTTGGAGATTTTCTTTTTAGCATCATTCGAAAGGTAATTATACATGTCAGCAAACTTTTGCTTATTCCATAAGGCTATGTACTCCGAGAATCGGTCCTGCGGCGTCGGCTCCTTGCTGCAGCTGGCAAGCAAAACACCCAGCATCACGGCAAGCAACAGCCCGGCAACTTTTTTCAAGACAAACCCCTCCTTTAATTTCCATTTTAACATATACCAATGGCGCCATTCTAACCTATATGCTTGGCCCCCCTCATCTAACGCAAAAAAGTCGCCTAAGCCTTATTTTCGGGACAAATCTCCTAGATTTTTTTTATAAAACCTTAACGCTTTGTTCATAATTTATTCATATCTCCGGGGTAAGATAAGAGTGTGAAAAGGACAATCTCAGTTACACTTTTTCATAACCCCCCCTTTTAATATATCGTGTTGGATCCGGCAATCGGCCGGGTCCTATTTTTTTGCGGAATCTGGCAGGCGGCCAGATTCTTTTTTTGAAAAAAAGCACAAAAAAAAGAGGAAAGTATCCCCTTCCCCTTACTTACAGTTTCAATATTAAGAATTTGTCTTTTCTTTTGAGTTAGTGGACTCGTCTTCTTTGGTCTTGCCGCCGTCCGTTTCCTTATCGGAAGACTGGTCGTCGGAGCCAGCTGGATCCTCCAACTCCTGCTGCTTTTTTTCGCTAGGAGTTTGCATGGATTCCTTGCTGTTTGAAGGAGTCACTTCTTGTAAAGTGCTTACCGGTTTGTCAATATACTTACTAGGGTTAACCGCGACGCCATCTTTACGAATTTCAAAATGGACGTGTGTTCCAGCTTTTTCATTGAACATGCTTTGCCCAGCCTTGGCAAGAACATCTCCCTGTTTCACCTTTTCGCCAACTTCAACTTTAATGTCTTTCACGGACTGATATTGTGTTACAATACCTTTGTCGTGTTCAATTTCGATGACATTTCCAAGCACCGCGTCTTCTTCAACACGAGTGACAGTTCCGCTGAGTGATGCCAATACATCAAACGTTTCGCCATCCTTCATGGTGATGTCGACACCAGTATTCGGGTTGTATGTGTTCTCGTAGAATACTAATGCGGCTTCCTGGTCTTCAGCTTTTGCACTGAAATCATAGAACTTTGTCTTGATGACAGCTGATGCTGCATCCTTCACCGGCATTTTGACGTTTTCTAAAGCCGAGTTAACTTCAACTGCAGGCGGGTTGGTCTTTTTGCCAGTTATATCAGTAGACTTATAATCGTATTTGTCTGAGTCTCCTGCACTGGACTGGTACCAAAGAACACCTGTTAAAATGATTGCTGCACTTGCGATATAGATGGCTGGAAATACCCAACGCTTCTTGAAAAAGCGTTTTACGCTGGAACTTTGAGAAGATCGTTTGTTTTCTTCCTCTCTCATTTTCATCACCTCAGCAATCATTCTGAACAGATAACTAGAATTATATACACTAGTCTGAAAAAAATTTTATTTTTTGTAACTGCCTGCGTTTTTATGCATCTTTTTTGAAAAATTTTTAGGGGGAACGTTTCATGAAAGCTTTAAAATGGGTGCTGCGGGTCCTGCCCGCGCTTTATATGGCAGCCATCTTTATTCAATCGAGCCTGCCGTCGGACCACTTCGTCAAGCTGCCCGATTCGAACATTGACCATACTATTAAAGAATCATTGCATTTAATAGAGTTTGCGATTTTATATGTGTTACTAGTGCTTGCCTTTTTGACGTTTAGGCGTGGTGAAAAGGCAGAGAGCAGCGTCGCATCCGAAGGTGACAGGACCGTCAGAAACGTGACCGTCGCTGGTTTCAGCTTTACTCCAGGCTGGAACTTGGCCTGCGCCCTGTTCGCTGCCTTTTACGGCATCAGCGACGAAATCCACCAATCCTTCTATCCATACCGCTCTGCGTCGTTGTTTGACCTGGTTAAGGACTTCCTAGGCATCAGTGTCAGTTACTACTTTATTCGCGGCGCGCTGTTTAAGGGTAAGTTTGCAGGGCTGGCGAAGCTGCTCGGCCGCGTTCGGTCTGTTTCTTAAACCACTGCTGGTTGGCGGTGGTTTTTCTTATTGTAATACCGGATGATGGTAAACTCGGTCTTTAAATGTACCACTATGGGGGAAATCTGCGGCGGTTAGAAAATGGCTGGCCACTCTTATCGAATCTATATGGAGAAACTCTCTTAGCTCGGAATTTGTGATAGTCGGTTTTATTAATAGGAAATAATCGTTGATGGCTGGAATATGGGCGGTTTTCGATTTGGCGTTACACTTTGGGCACCACCAGGTACCGGAATGATAAATCATTGGCAGAAAGCGGCAATCGGGGCACTTCACACCAGTGGGGATTTCTTTAGGAGACAGGTGAAATTGCTTTATAGTAGTAATTTATTTACTTTTTTTAAATCCTTGGAGCTTAGCTTCTCTATCTTATGAAATTCTTTAATTTGTTCTATTTTTTCTATTAAAAATTCACTATTACATACTTTCCGAAGAATTTCTTCGTTCCCGTGCTCTGCTGTAATCAAGGTTTTTTCGTTACTGTTTACAAAAAGATAATGAATTGGAAGGTTTGGAAAATGGTGCTCTAGCAGCCACCCGTTTAGCTTTCGCGCCTGGAGCTTGGCCTGCAGCACCGGATTCTTTATCCTTTCCTCCTGGCCATTTTTTCGCCAAAACGCTTGATTTAACTCTCTTTTAAAATGAATTTCTCCGCTCCTGTTTTTCACTTCCAGTGCAAGGCCAAACATCGCACACAAAAGCAGGATGTCAATTTGAAAGTAATACTTTCCATAAAGCAGGCGGATATCATGGTAAATCTGATAGTCGGCCTCGGGAAGCATGCTCAAGTAAAAGTCCACAGATTTCTCGCCATGATACCCTGCCATCCTATTTTTGTATTCGTGAACCAAATCCGGCCAATCGGGGTGATTGGGATCCATCCTTCCATCATAAAGTGCTTGTAATTTCTTGATTCGCAATGACATTTCACAAGGCTTTGCAAACAATTGGACCACTCCTTTCAATTTGCTCCTACATTTCCCCTTTTACTTGCCAATTTCCTGCAAAAATCGACATGAACTTTTAAACTTTTTATGGCGTTTTTATCCGATTAGGTCTGGCCCGAGGTGCCTTTTCAATAATACTTTTTTGAGATATTACCATTTATTTGGATATACTTTCCGATTTGGTGTGGTTACTTACTGATTTAGAGCACTTACTTTCTACTTTAACGATTTTACTTACACTTTTTGACCAAATACTTTTAAAAATACCTTATTTACTTTCCAACCCCATTTTTAGAACTGTACTCCCCTTCCAAGCGCCAACCCAAAACAGCTAAAAGGCCAGGCGGCGAGCCTGGCCAGGTATCTTTTCAATGACCTTTTTTGAAATATTACCATTTATTTGGATATACTTTCCGATCTGGTGTGGTTACTTACCGGTTTAGCGCACTTACTTTCCACTTTAACGATTTTACTTACACTTTTTGACCAAATACTTTCCAAAATTCCTCTTTTACTTTCCATCCCCCTTTTTAGAGCAGTACTCCCTTTCCAAGCGCCAACCCAAATCAGCTAAAAAGCCAGGCGGCGAGCCTGGCCAGGTATATTTTCAATGACCTTTTTCAAAACAATTTCCATTTATTTGGATATACTTTTCGATTTGGTGTGGTTACTTACCGGTTTAGCGCACTTACTTTCCATTTTATCGATTTTACTTACACTTTTTGACCAAATACTTTCCAAATTTCCTCCTTTACTTTCCATCTCCCTTTTAAAAGACACACCCTTTCAAGCGCCAACCCAAAACAGCTAAAAAGCCAGGCGGCGAGCCTGGCCAAGGTAACTTTTCAATTACCTTTTTCAAAACAATTTCCATTATTTGGATATACTTTCCGATTTGGTGTGGTTACTTACCGGTTTAGCGCACTTACTTTCCACTTTACAGATTTTTCTTACACTTTTTGACCAAATACTTTCCAAATTTCCTCTTTTACTTTCCAACCCCTATGAACACCCTGCACCTACACACAAAAGCCAGGCGCACCCACACGCCTGGCTTCCACACACACCCTATTTCTTGGCCGTAATCGTCGCCAGCATGTTCTCCGCCGAGGTAACCTCTACGCCCTTGTAGTAGTACTGAACGATATCCTTGTAGTTTTTGCCCTCCGCGGCCATTCCGTTCGCGCCGTATTGGCTCATGCCCACGCCGTGGCCATAGCCGCGTGTGGTGATGACAATATTTCCACCCTTTCTCTCCCATGAAAAATCAGACGATTTCAGATCCAATTTTTCACGGATATCCTTACCGGACAGAACTTTCCCGTTAAAATCAACCTTCGCCACGCGCTTGCCCTCAGTTCTGGCGACAATTTTTCCAAGCGCTGTGCTCGACCCGATCTTCACACCAAGCCGTGATTCAAACTCTTTCACGGTTATAACCTTTTGATTCGTGAATTTAGGGGATTCCTTATCCCACGGACTTGTGACGCTGCGCAAATACGGGATGTTGCCGGACCAGTAGTCCTCCGAATTCTCCGTAAAGCCGTTGCTCGTTGAGAAGAAGGTCGCATTAATCGGCTCGCCGTTATAAGTCAAAATCTGCCCGCTGGTCGACCGGACAGCCTCTATAATCTTTTTCTTTTTCCAATCATAATCCTTGCCCCAGTTCTTTCTTTGCTGCGCGTCATCTATGTAAGCCTGGTGGAGCTGTGGGGTATCGGTTACCTGCGACCCTTTTGGAGCCCCCATCGTGTCATTTTTCAGCAGCCGGTTCACAATATAGGTTCGTGCCGTCAGCGCCTGGGCCTTGAGCGCCTCCTCATTGAAATCCGCCGGCATCTCGGCAGCGACTACCCCGACAAGGTAATCTTCCAGCGGGGTTTCTTCAATCGCGGATTTGGCGGTGCGGAAGACGGCCACGTCAATGGCTGAGTCAGAGGATGGAGAAGTAGTTTCCTGCGCTGCCGGCTTCTTGGCGAGATCCTCGCCCAGCTTGCCGCTCGCCTTCTCGCTCGAAAAAGGCAAAACTAACACAGCGGGGATAATCAGTGTCAAGGCAATAAGAAATGCTACTAGTACGATGAGTGGTTTGATATTTTTCATGATTGTGCCTCCAGTTTGTAAATTCACAGCCCACTTGCTCCCGGGATGCGTCACATTACAACATATGGGGACGGACAAGCATTTATTACCTTTTTTTATAAAAACAAAAAAGGCCAGCCATCCCTCAAAAAGTTATCCACAAATCACAGAGTTATTCGACTTATCCACATTGTTATGAGACAAAACTGGGTATAATTCCACGGTATTTATCATAAAAACCGAAACCTATTGTGGATAAGCTCAACAATCCCCAAATAACCACAAAAAAACAGGACCCGTTATTCCAGGCCCCGTTGCTTTGGTTGTGTTCAGTTGTACCCTTAAATTAGGATTTAAGCTGAGTATAGAACTAAACACCCGCGGCATTTAGTCCAAACTAGAATGAACTATGCACGCCCCTTAGGCATTTAGATCGGTAACATATTTTCCAAGTTCGATAAAGGTTTCATCTGCTTCCTTCACACGCTCGATGTCGGCACCTAAACCAGCCAGCTTTTCGTGGAAATTCACGTAGCCGCGGTCCAAATGCTTCAATTCAGTTACACGTGTTACACCTTCAGCAACCAGCCCGGTTAAAATCAATGCAGCTGCAGCACGAAGGTCTGTTGCCGCCACTTCAGCGCCTTGTAAGTTAGAAGGACCATTTAAAATCACAGAACGGCCTTCAATTTTCACATCGGCATTCATGCGGCGGAATTCCTCAACATGCATAAAACGATTTTCAAACACAGTTTCCGTAATCATTGACGTGCCATCTGCACAAAGCAGCAAAGCCATCATCTGTGACTGCATATCCGTCGGGAAGCCTGGGTGCGGCATGGTCTTGATGTCGACCGCCTTCAAGCGCTCTGGTCCAATCACGCGAACGCCATCCTCTTCCTCGATAATCGTCACACCCATCTCCTCCATTTTCGCAATCAATGAAGAAAGATGTTCCGGAACTGCACCCTTTACAAGCACATTTCCGCCCGTAATCGCAGCCGCCGTCATAAACGTACCTGCCTCGATCCGGTCTGGAATAATATTGTGGTCTGCGCCAAACAATACATCGACACCCTCGATGCGAAGCGTACCAGTGCCGGCACCCTTCACGCGCGCACCCATTTTATTTAAAAAGTTCGCTAAATCAACAATTTCTGGTTCTTTTGCGGCATTTTCAATCGTGGTTGTACCCACAGCAAGCGTTGCAGCCATCATAATATTTTCAGTAGCCCCAACACTTGGGAAATCTAAATAAACTTTTGCTCCACGCAGACGGCCATCAACCTCCGCCTCGATAAAGCCATTGCCCACCTTGACCTTCGCACCCATGGCTTCAAAGCCCTTCAAATGCTGGTCAATTGGTCGAGATCCAATCGCACAACCGCCAGGCAAAGCCACCCGGGCACGGCCATTACGTGCAAGAAGTGATCCCATGACAAGCACAGACGCGCGCATTTTGCGAACATACTCAAAAGGCGCTTCCTCTTTTAACACTCTAGATGCATCAACAACAACCGTATTATTATCAAAAGCCACTTCAGCGTTTAGGTTACGTAGCACTTCATTAATTGTAAATACATCGGAGAGTGTCGGTACATCACGTATCACACTTTTTCCATCACTTGCTAATAATGTTGCAGCGATAACAGGCAAAACGGCATTCTTTGCACCTTCTACTTTAACCGTTCCGTATAGCCTTTGTCCGCCGCGGACGATGATCTTTTCCAAGAGTATTCCCCTCCGCGTCCATTTTCTCTATATTAATATTCAATCGTAATGATAGGGGTTCCTACTACAACCGTAGTCGGACCGCCCAATCCTTCGGAGCGTAAGCCAATTTGTAAATTCATGTTATTATTTTTCAAGTCAATCGCATCTGTAAACAACGGCGACATGGCCGAAACAGACATGAAATTCTCCTCTTTTAACGCCTCGATCTCTTTAGCTTGAAAGCCCGACATCAATTCACTCGCCGTCTTTTCTAAAGCCTTATCAATCTTATCACTCACAACGCCCTTCATACAAGAAAAAACTGTTGGTTTACCACGAAATATGTCATTTAGCCTATTTTCAAATTGACTGCTCATGATAAAGGATTTAGAGGCTTCGTTCCACTCATTGCCCCTTACACTATATACTATATACGCAGTCGTAGGTTGTTTTGTGCGGGTTGCCAAGAATTGAAGCTTTTCTGAGTGGTGGTTAGATGCTGTGGATACTGCCGTCATTTCCCAAGTCTCGCTTGTTGTCCTCTCCGTCCAACGCCAGTCGGGAAACTTTTTCCGTAAAACATTCGCGTATTCCTTCACGTCAATACCAGCCGCCTGCTCCCTTGCATAAAAAGACCAATCCTGAAGCATAATATCTTCGGCCTGAAAAACAGCTGCCATTTTTCCAAGATCCTTTTGGAAAGATAACTCCCGGACGCGCGTCTCGCCTTGTGTCTGTTTATGGTTCGTGCCGACGCTCGTTTCTCCCTTAAAAAAAGATGCGATTTTCAAATCCAGGCCGCCGTTTGCCTCAGTGGTTCGGTTCCCCATCACAACCAGAATAATACTAAAACATGTAATCAGGCATATATAAGTGAATCTGTTTCTGTTCATTCTCTCGTCTCCCCCTTATTACCATTGTTTCCAAGGAGGGAGAGAGCATACTTGGGAATTCTCGTCACTTTTAGACAAAATCCCGTTTTTTATCTATAGGTGGTAAAACGTCTGACAAGTTTCAGATTATTTTTCCACATAAATTTGATTGTACTCAATCTATAACCATTTTGGAACCTTTAATTTTTTTCCAATTAATGTTTTATTGAAACATTAACGGTAGTTGTCTCGACCATTGCAGGTAGTCAAGGAAAAAGTTACTAACTGATGATCCGATGAAGATTGCCAATAATATGTACAATAAACGTGCTTGAAATACATGGTTCGGCTTCAGCAGTTTATCCAGGCGAATCGCCTGCAGGGCCCACCAGGAAACCGCGATACACACCAAATGAGACAGAATGCTGACTAACGCAATTTGCCCAAAATCATCCATCTATACCGCCCTCCCTTTCACACCCTTCCTATTCTACCACACTGGTCATTTTATTTCCTTTAATTGAAGATTTTTCCCATAATAAATTACCTGCCTAAGCACGATTGAACCTCTCAAAACGTGTTTAGGCAGGTAATTTAAGGATGGCCAATTTACACCTCATTCCATATCTGCTGTAATCTTAGTGGTACATACACCCTTTCTCCATGAATTTCTCGACGAATGATGGGCTCTTCAATAAATTGCTCAAAATGGAGTCTTGCCCGACTTTTGCGTCTTGCTTTTGTGCGTTCTCCCATTAATCTTTCAAATTTTATCGATGAGTGTTTCATAAAAATTCTCCCTTCCCATTTTTTTGTGAGCCGTCGCCCTATTGAGTAGGGCAACAGCTCTTTTTCTTTAACTCCTTATGCTGATTTAGCCGCAACGACGATGACTTTTCCTCGGTCCAAGTCCTCTTCATATCGCTCCGCCTCAAGCGGAGACATCCCTAATGATTCTAGTTTGGCACGCAGTTCATCTCCCCGCTTTCGAAACACGTTGGCAAAAGATTCAATGACGCCTTGCTCCTTGACGCCAATCTCATTAATATCCAGAGAGTCAGTTAAATCCTGAAATCGAGTCTTATCATGGGCCAATAAATAAATTTCATCTTTTGAATATCCCTGCATGATTAATTCATCAATTTCCCTTTTTGCTTGTACGCCATTTTCTACTACTTTAATTGTATTCATGTTCCATTCCTCCTTTTAACGTTGTACAGGTTATATAACCGTCCTATGAAAAATTGAAACCTATTTTTTTCGAATTTTTTTGAAATGAGGCATGGGGACGGTTCCTGTGCCTCACTTTGTGATGCAAGAGAACCGTCCCCGTGCATCAAAATTTTTTGGAAGTAGGTTACTCCGATTCAAAGCACGGGTATATAGAAAGCGGAGGTGGTTTAGATGAGGAAATTATCATGTAAATATTGTGGAAACAAAGAATTCTACGTTCTAAGTGTAAACGAGACGCTGTGTAAATGCGGGATGCGCTTAAAGAAGTTTAGTGATTATCACACTGAAAGGGACGCCAAGTGGGAGCAGCTTTTTCGAAAGGAACAAAAGCGCAAAGCTGAACTAATCTTAAAAATCAGCCTGTTAACTCGTGAGATAGACGGCTGCCTCGATAACCGGGATGAGCCGCGGTTTCAAGAACTGACGGAAGAATTAAAGACCTGTTGGCGAGCCCTACATATAGGAAGAAATCATTCCGAAAAAGTGTAAAGGAGGCATAGGGACGGTTCTTGTGCCTCACCTTGTGAAGCACGAGAACCGTCCCCATGTTCACTAAATGGTTTCATTTTCATTACAAACGGGTATTTAGTCTATATCTCATTGAAAGGGGAGATTACTTTATGGGTTTTATTTGGTCATTAATTATTGGAGGCGTAATCGGCTGGCTGGCCGGACTGATTCTTGGGCGTGATGTACCGGGAGGCATCATCGGAAATATTATTGCCGGCTTTATCGGTTCTTGGCTGGGGTCGCTTCTGTTAGGGGGCTGGGGTCCGATGATCGGCGGCTTCTACATTATTCCGGCCCTAATCGGCGCTGCGGCTCTCGTTTTTATCCTCAGCCTTATTCTAAGAACCGCCAAACACACCAATTAATATAGTAGAAAAAAAGAGACTGTCACAGCTCGACAGTCTCTTTTTTGCATTTTCACCCCGCCCCATTACCTTTTCGATAAATTCGTTCCTGGGCATTGAATTCTTTATAATGCAAGCCTTTTGGCAAAAACAGAATCGACTCCTTGCTGCCGAGTCCAAGGAAACCGCCGGTCGCCAGGCTGCCGTAAAAAAGACGGTGGACCTGCTGCTGGAGGCTATTGTCGAAATAAATCATCACGTTCCGGCAGAGTATCACATGGAACTCATTGAAGGAGCCATCCGTCACCAAATTATGCTGGGCAAAAATCAGGTTCTCTTCCAACAGCGGTTTAAAATAAGCATATTGATGGTCGGTCGTATAGTATTCCGAAAATGCCTTACCCCCGCCTGCTTTCAAATAATTTTTCGTATATTGCTGCATTTTTTTAAGCGGGAAGGCGCCTTTTTGGGCAGCCTGAAGCGCTTTTTCGTTCATATCAGTTGCGTAGATTTTCGTTTTTTTCGTAAGCCCCTCTTCGTGCAGGAGAATGGCCATCGAATAGACCTCTTCTCCCGTTGCGCAGCCCGCATGCCAAATCCGGATTTCGGGAAGCTCCCGCAAGAGCGGGATCACTTCCTCGCGAAACGCCGCAAAGAAGCTGGGGTCGCGGTACATTTCCGTCATCCGGATTGACAGATCATTCAAAAGCCGCTCCAAACAGCCAGGTTCGTGGAGAACTTTTTCCAATAGGGCGGTAATCGTCGGCAGCCGCTCTGCTTTCATCCGATTCATTACCCTCCTCGTCAATGAGGCCCGGACATACCCCCGAAAGTCGTAGCCATACATCTGATACAGCCCCTCGATTAGCAAATTCAGCTCGACTTCCTGCACCTCCGTTAAGGTAAACGGTTCGGTCTCAGGTGATGGTGTATCGCTCGTATCGCTCGGCGATATGCTCATTTTGTTACTCATCCGTATTCACCTGCTCTGTCAGCCATACCCGCATGAGCGAGAACAGCTGCTCAATATTTAACGGCTTCATGATATAATCGGACGCCCCCGCTTCTATGCACTTGTCGCGCTCGCCCTTCATCGCCTTGGCTGTTAACGCAATGATTGGCAGGCGGTGCAGACCGAGTTCATCGCGTATCACTTTCATCGCCTCATAGCCACCCATCACCGGCATCATGATATCCATAAAAATCAAATCAAAATCGGCCTGATCACACAGAAGGTCGATCGCCTGTTTTCCGTTTTTCGCAACTTGTACGGTAATCCCCTTGCGCTCAAGCGCCGTGACCAGCGCGTAAATATTGCGGCCGTCATCCTCGACAAGGAGAACCTTTTTTCCATGAAACAGCTCGTCATCGGTGCCATGCTCTGCCTCAATCATATCGCCGTCCGCTACAGCCTCATCCTGAAGCGGCTCCTGGACAACTTCAACCGCACGGCTTGCTGCCACTTCCTTGAGCGCCGTCAACATCTCCTGCTCCGGCGCCGGATCTGTCAATAGTTCATGTTCAGACTCCCGTGTGCTTGGGATATACAAGGTAAACGTACTGCCCTTCCCAACCTCGCTGTCAACCTCAAGGGCGCCGCCAAGCAGGCGGGTAAATTCACGGCAAATCGATAAGCCAAGCCCGGTGCCGCCGTATTGACGATTCGTCGTCCCGTCCACTTGCTGAAACGCTTCAAAAATAATCTGCTGTTTATCATGCGGGATTCCGATTCCTGTATCGGCTACCGATATGGCCAGAACCGGACCGCCACAGTGCAGCTGCTCCGCCTTTTCCGGAGGCGATACGGCAATATGGACTGTCACTGAGCCCTGCTCCGTAAATTTGAACGCATTCGATAATAAATTTTTTAAAATTTGCTGCAGGCGCTGGCCGTCTGTGGAAATCACTAGCGGCACGTTCGCATCTGTCAGGACCTCAAACATTACATTCTTTTTGGCTGCGACCGGATCGAACAGGCTTTTTAACATCTGCGGCAATTCGGTCACATTCACCTCGTCTGTCAGGATCTCAATTTTTCCGGCCTCAATTTTTGATAAATCGAGAATATCATCAATTAACCTTAACAAATCGGCGCCAGCCGTGTTCACAACACGGGCATATTCCTCAATCTCGTCTTGGTCCATGCCGCCATTTTCCATCAGCATTTGTGACAAAATCAAAATACTGTTCAGCGGCGTCCGTAGTTCATGCGACATATTCGCCAAAAAGTCGGTCTTGTACTGCGAGCTCAATTGCAACTGGCGCGAATAATCCTCGAGCTCATCCTTCGCCTTTTTCAGATCGCGCGCCCGCTGTTCAGCAAATTGTTTCTGCTCTTCCAAATATTCGTTGACGTTCTTCAATTGTTCCTGCTGCATCTGCAATTCTTCGGACTGGGCCTGCAGCTCTTCAGATTGTGCTTGAAGTTCCTCGGTCATGACCTGCGATTCCGATAGCAGCCTTTCGACCTCCATCCGACCGAGTACATTGGAAATCGATGAGCCGAATTTGTCCTGTAAAAGGTCGAGCAAGGTTAGGTGCTGCGAGAGGAACGGCTTCAGTGCTGCGAACTCGACAACTGCTTCGACCCGGCCCTGATAGATAATCGGTGCCACCAATAAATTTCGCGGTGACGATGTCCCGAGGCCGCTCGTCACTTTCATATGATCTTCCGGCAAACGGTCAATTAGAAAAATCCGTTGGTCGAGCGCCGCCTGGCCGACGAGCCCTTCCCCAAAGCGGAAGCTGGGCTTAACGCCAGCCTCATCGGAGACTGCATAGCCTGCGACTTTGACGAAGTCGACCTCGCCGCCTTGTTCCCGGCGCAGATAAACAACGCCGTAACAGGCTTCAAGCAGCGGTGCCAGCTTATTGATCACCCGCTGCGCAAGCTCATTAATATCGGTAATTCCCTGATACAGCGTCGAAATATCAGTCATACTTTTCTGCACCCAGTGCTGTTTTTCGAGGCTACTGAGCAGGTGGTTCATGGCCTCCGCAAGCTCCCGCGTCTCATCGTTCGCTTTGACGCTGATTCGTGTCGTTAAGTCTACCTTCGAATCAGTGATGTTCTGAATCGTTCTGACGACTTGCTTGATCGTTTTGACAATGGAGTTTGACAACAAAAACGCTGTTGCGATGGTAATGAAGGTTACTAAAATGATAATGCCATATAAGATGATTTTTAAATTGTTATTGTTCTGAAGGAGATCGTCCGTACGCTTTGACGTTAGCTGCTTTTCTTTTCCCAAAAAGGAATCCAACTGGGTGCGAAGCTGATCAGTCACCTTTTTCCCGGTTTGTTCCTTAAAATACTTGGCCAGTGCCGCTTCGTTGCCTGCCTTTTTTTGATTGATGGTAAATTCGCCGGTATTCGTGACCCAATGTTCAATCACCGGTCTCATTTCTTCCAAATTTCGCTGCTGACTGCTGTTTTCGTCGAGCAAAGAATGGAGCTTGTTATAATTGTCGAGCCAGCGGCGGTTCCCCTCGTTATACGGCTCGAGGTACTCCTCCTGGCCGGTTAACGCATAGCCGCGGATTCCAGTTTCCATATCGAGGACATTTTTTTGAATCTGATTTGCCAGGTCATGGACCTCAATGTCGTGCTGCGAAAGGAATTTCACCTCATTTTGCAGTGCGCTCATCCGATTCACCACAACGAGCAGGGACAGCACGAGGCAAATCAGAATCGTGAAATAGCCTGTGATAATTTTTGCATGAATGCTGAAATTGACACCTTTCATTGCGCCACCCCCTGTGTTTTTTCTCTAAAACTATCATATCGTTTCTCTTACATCCACCCAATGAGTCGCAGGTCCCGTGGTGAGACAGGACGATGGACCCCTTTAAACATTTAATCGTTTCATCTGCCTGTTAGAAGGGTAATTACTAAGTATCACCATGAAATTGGAGGTTATTAGCATGACAAAAACAAAAGACAAAACAACGCGACTATCAGATACGATGAACAAGCAGGTGGCCAACTTCTCAGTCTTGTATATGAAATTGCATCATTACCACTGGTACGTAAAAGGAGAGAATTTCTTCACACTGCATGTAAAATTTGAAGAATTGTACAACGAGGCGGCGCAGCATGTCGACACCATCGCCGAGCGGATGTTGGCCCTTGGTGCCAAGCCGGCATCCACACTCGAGGAAACGTTGAAGCGGGCATCCATTAAGGAAGCAATGGATGAAGAATCCGCAAACGACATGGTTCAGACATTGGTTGATGATGTGACCACAATTTGCTCAGAGCTAAGCGAAGGCATCACGATGGCCGAGGACCAGGAGGACGAGCCAACCGCAGACTTATTCACGGAAATTCGCGCCTCGTTGGAGAAGCATGGGTGGATGCTGAGGGCGTATTTGGCGTCGTAGCGGGCGGATAAGGGTTGGTTACTGGCACACGATGTTTCAACTTGCGGATAAGTGATGGCTACTTGCGCATACGGACGGCCTAATTGCGGATCAGGCCGTCTTACTTGCGCATAACGTTTGGCTACTTGCGTATGAAGTTCCAACTTGCGGATAAACATTTCTTACTTGCGATAGCGCGCATTACCTGGCGGATAACGTGAGATTACTGTCGCATAAGCCACTGTTGCTGTCGGATAAAGTGTTATTACTGTCGCTCATAACCCACACCAACGTCCGATAGGGGTGTCAGCTCTCAGCCGGCACCCTCTCATTTGCCAACCCATCTAATTCGCAGAAATCATCACCAGGCACAGGTCATCTTTCTGCTCCTTCAACGGCTTCGCACCCGGCAGCAGCTGCTCGAGCAGGCGCTCCGGATTGTCGTTTTGCCGCAAACCGCTGATCAGCTTTTCCCATGCGTCCTCGTACTCCTCCTCCAGCCATTCAGACAGCCCGTCGGTAAACAGCAAAATCCGCGCGTCTTCCTTATAAGGAATCACACCCGTGGTTACCTCTATTTTTTCAAAAAAACCAATCGCCGAGCAGCCTTGGTCAAGCTGCTTCACTTCCCCATCGATCAGCGCAAGACCTGCTGGATGCCCCGCATTCACGTACTCGATCGTCTGTTTTTGCGTATCCAGGACAAAATAAATCGCAGTGAAATAATAGTTTATCAGACTTTCAGGCATATGGAGCTGATTCATACGCCGATTGAGCTCCTGCATCACGGCCGCCGGGTCGCCCATTCCTGTAATCGCGTCCTTTAATGCAGAATATATGTACATACAGACAAGTGACGAGGAAATACCGTGCCCCATCATATCAAGCAAAATAACCCCATAGCGATGGGGGCTGATTTGGTACCAGGCGTACAGGTCGCCGGCCAGTTCAAAGGAAGGCCTATAAACGGCAGATATCGTCACATCTTCGTTCTCAAGCGGACTGCCAAGCACACTGCGCTGGACCTGCTTGGCCAAATCCAGCTCGAATTGAATCCGCTTATCTCGTTCCTTGCGCAAGTTCATCTCATGTTTCAGGCGCAAGACCGACCGAATCCGGGCCAGCAGTTCAACCTTGTTGATGGGCTTCATGACATAATCGAGCGCTCCGGCATCCATTGCTTCGGCCATTTTATAGGAATCGCCCATAGCCGAGACAAAAATAATCGGCAGGTCGTGGAAACGCTCATTGGCTAGAATCGTCCGGCATGCCTCGATTCCGTCGATTTCCGGCATCATCAAATCCATAAGAATTAAATCAACCGGAACCTCACGGGGTCGTCCCGCATCCAGCTGCAAATAGTCATATAATTCTCGTGCTGATGTCAGCAGCACCAATTGATCGTAACCCGCCTTCTGCAGGATTTTTTCTATAATCATCAGGTTCGTCCGATTATCATCGACAATTACAATATTCATAGATGTTCCCCCCAAACTATTGATGCTGCTGGCGCCTGACCCCGACTGTTTAACGCGTCTCTTCATCAGTGGTCTGACTCCCCAGGGCCTTGCGCAATTTTTCAAGTGCCTTCTTCTGCAGCCGGGAAACGTGCATTTGCGATATTCCCATTAATTCTCCGGTTTCCCGCTGGCTTTTGTTTTCGATAAACGCGCAATGAATAATCGTCTTTTCCCGCTCAGAAAGAACATCAAGCGCGCTTTCAAGCAGAAGCTTCTGATCAACTTTTTCAAAGCCTTCATCAGGAGCGCCGACAACATCCAATACGGTCACCGTACTGCCATCCGAGCCTGCTTCAATCGATTGGTCGACAGAAGATGCCTGATAGCTCTTGCCCATTTCCATCGCCTCCAGTACTTCCTCCTCGGAAATCTCTAGATACTCGGCAATTTCATGAATCTTTGGTGACCGCTGATATTGATTGGTCAGCTCGTCCACCACCGTTTTGAGCTTCGGCCAAACATCCTTGACGCGCCTTGGCACATGCACACTCCATGTTTTATCCCGTAAAAATCGCTTCATTTCCCCGATTACGGTCGGGATCAAAAAGGACTCGAACGGACGACCGATGCTGGGGTCGAACCTTCTGATTGCGGACAACAGTCCAATCATCGCTACCTGCATGATGTCCTCATCGAAGCTTTTCCCCTTTGAATATTTCCGTGCAAGGCTTGCGACCAAAGCCGTGTAATGCTCCACTAAGATGGTCTGGGCTGATGGACTTTCATTTTCTTGAAATTCGGCAATTAACGCCTCGATTTCTTCCTTAGTTCGTTTCATGGTTTGCGATGGCTGTGTCATGATTTTCACGCTCCCCGCCCAAATACTTCGCCATGAAGACCGTCACTCCGGAATGATTCAAAACTCGGACTTCATCCATCAACGTTTCTATTAAAAATAGTCCTAACCCTCCCTCTGTTAATTGCTCCACAGTACTTGATTCGGTGTAAGGACCCAATTCATTTTTTGTCTGGATAAAATCAAAGCTCTTTCCACTATCGGCCACCGCTATTTCCAGCTTGTCGTCGTAGATGCCAAAGCCGACAATCACCTCGCCGCCCTCGTCCTTGCCGTACGCATGCTGGACCGCATTTGTGACGGCCTCGCTCAATGCGATTTTCAGATCTTCAATTTCCTCATATGTATACCCCATCCGGCTGGCAATTCCTGATAACGTCAAACGCATTACACCAACATACTCCGGCTTTGCTGGAATCTTCATTTCAATATAATCCATCATATCGCTCTTCCCCTATCCTCTAATTTCCATTACATGACTCAATCCCGTAATTTGAAACAGCCGCTTCAGCCGCTCTGACATTTCAAGCAGCCTAAGCTCGCCGCCATTATTTTTCAATTGCTTGAACAAGCCGACGAATACGCCCAGTCCGGTACTGTCCAAATACGTTACATCCTTTAGATTGACGGTAATCACTTTATTTTTTCCGTCGGCGAGCAACGCCAATTCCTCTCTAAGCTTTGGTGCCGTAAACGCATCAATTTCCCCTGCCGCTTTAACTACCACTTCATTCTCATTTTGCTGCTTGTCGATCGTTAAATTCATCCATCCTCACCTCTACATGATTTATAGGGTATATACCCACGTTGTTTATATCTGAAACCTATTTTTTTTAAAAATTTTTTCTAGTATTATACCAAAATATGCTAAAAGGCCGAATCGAGCGGATGGCCTAGATAAATAGTGGGATATGCGCACAAAAAAACACGCCCCAATGACGTGTCTTATTTAAAAAACGATCCTCTCTTTTTCCCTTTCAACAAGTCCCCGGTCCAGCCTTTCATTTTTAAATAGCCATATAATAAGGCTGTCGATACCACAATCAACACGAGCGACAGAATATAGCCAAAGCGCCACTCAAGCTCCGGCATGTGCTTGAAATTCATCCCCCATAATGCCCCGAAAGCCATGACCGGCGTAAAAATCGTTGTCATCACTGTCAATGTTTTCATAATTTCATTGCCGCGATGCGAGGAGATGACCTCCTCCAAATTGATCATCGCATCAAGCTCGTGCTCATATTCACCAAGCAGCGCCATCGCCCGTTCAATCCGTCTGCAGGTGCTAGCATACACCTCGCTGCTACCATGAAGATTGATCTCTTCAATCGCCATCCGCAGCTCTTTGATTGGAATTAACAAGTTCTTCGCTACCAATAATTCGTGCCGGCGCGCGTAGAGCAGCTCGAGAATCTTCGTTTCATTTCGTTTTCGTACACCCCAAATCAACGTTTTGAGCGCCACTTCAAACTTATCAATCTCAACGAGCAATCCATTGACAATTTCCCCGAGGAAAAATAAACAGCCGTCGACAGCGTTTTCCGCGCTGCCCAACTGCTGCTGTATTTCTTCCTGCTCATCCCCCGGCAATTCCAGACCGACCGTTACCAGCAGGTCCTTTTTCAAATAAAAATGAAAGATTTTAAAGTCCCATTCATCACGAAAGCTTTGCTGAAAAATAAGCGACCCATTCAATACCTTTTCTCCGTTTTCAAGACTGCTGATCTTGACATAGTTGGTTTGATTTTTACGGGCATGTTTAAGCCAGGCATCCGAAGCAGGATCTTGAGGAAGCGGCGGATTGATATTCTCCAGCTCCATTTGATGCAGCCCCACCCATTTCCAGTTGTGTTTGCCAAAGTAAGTCTCCAAGCAACTCGCTCCCTTCACCGAAACTCCTATTCTCTTTTTCTCCCCAAAAATTAGCCGCTCCAAACAGGTTTCATCTGTACAAGCTGTGGGTATGCATATAGAAAATCGATAAGGAGGTTTTAATATGAAACGAATTGTAGGTATAGGATCGTTAGTGGCAGTAGGAGCTGGGGCCTCGGCGGCTGCGATGTGGCTATCAAATAAACCGAACCGCCTCAAAGCGGAAAGCTTTCTAAGAGACATGAAGCGAAAAGTGCTACCGACAGTCTTTGAAAAAGCGGAACAACTCCCAATCCATAAAGGCGGCCACCCCCACCCGCACGACATCGAAGACAACAAAATGGTCGACGAAGGCGCCACCTACTCCGTACAATTCTACAACGAAAAAATGCAATGATGCATGGGGACGATGCATGGGGACGGTTCTTCTGCCTCATTTTTGGGGTGATGCATAGGGACGGTTCTTCTGCCTCATTTTTGGGGAAGAAACAGCGGAATCGTTCTCAAGTACCATCGAACTTTCATTATTAGCCCATTTAAAACCAAATTCGATGCTTATCAAAAAATGAGACAAGGGAAGCGCCCCTTGTCTCATTCTTCTGTCTTAACTGGAGGTGACTGATCGCTTGCATTAAAAAGTGCGGCACGAGAACCGTCCGAGATCACTGAAAAATACATCCTACGAAACTGGAGCGCTATTTTTCTTAGGCGGCAAAACGGAGTACCTAAATGGCATATTTTTACCGGTGCGACACTTTTCTTGTGCACACGGGTAGAATAGATTGCTTATTTTTACCGGTGCGGCACTTTTCTTGTGCACACGGGCAGAATAGACCAGTTTATTTTTACCGTCGCGGCACTTTTCTTGTGCACACGGGAAAAATAGACCGCTTATTTTTACCGGTGCGGCACTTTTCTTGTGCACACGGGCAGAATAGACCGGTTTATTTTTACCGTCGCGGCACTTTTCTTGTGCTCACAGGCAGAATAGACCGCTTATTTTTACCGTCGCGACACTTTTCTTGTGAACACAGGCAAAATAGACCGGTTTATTTTTACCGTCGCGGCACTTTTCTTGTGCTCATGGGCAGAATAGACCGCTTATTTTTACCGGTGCGACACTTTTTCTTGCACTCAGGGCAGAATAGATGGCTTTTTAAAAACATTTCCACTCTTAACCAAGGCCGTTTTGTCTTTAAGAACCCCTACTTTGGAATGTTTTTCAGCGATCTCGAACCGTCCCCATGCCTCACTTTTGTACCTCCAAATACATGATGTGGGATCCGTTTGCTTCATTAATCTTGAAGAGCCAGCCTTGTGTTTCAAGGGTGGCACCGGCTCCGAGTTGGGGGGCGTTGTGTTGGGTGAGGAACCAGCCGCCGATGGTGTTGACGTCTTCGGCCGCCAGGCTTGTGTCGAGAAGCTGGTTGACGGACGCAATCGGAACTTTGGCATCTACAATATAGTGGTTTTCCGCTACCTTCTGAATGTCCGCGACCTCATCAGCATCAAATTCATCCCGCACCTCGCCGACAATTTCCTCGATGATGTCCTCTACCGTCACCAGCCCTGAGGTGCCGCCATATTCATCGTGTAAAATTGCCATATGAATTCGTTCCATCTGCATTTTGACCAGCAAATCATGAATCGGGATCGTTTCAATCACGGTAATCACCGGCTGGATGTACGATTTGATTTTCCAATTTTCATAGAGGCCTTTATTCATCAATTTTGCTGTTAAAAATCTTTTTACATTCATTACTCCGATTATATGATCTTTATCGCCTTCCATAACGGGGTAGCGGGTGTACCCCTCCTCCTTCAGCTTTCGGAGCACCTCCTGAACGGACTCATCAACGGAGATGCAGCTCATTTCCATCCGTGGCACCATAATTTCCTTGGCGGTCCGCTCATCAAATTCAAAAATATTACTGACATATTGGAACTCATTCTGGTTAATCTCCCCCTGCTCCAAGCTTTCCGCCAGCAGCAGGCGCAGCTCTTCCTCTGAGTGGGCAAGCTCCTGCTCCGTCGCTGGCTTGAAGCCAAACAAGCCAGCGAGCGCACGGGCCGAGCTGTTCAGTGCCCAAATAAAGGGATGCATGATTTTGCTGAACAGAATCATCGGCCCGGAGAACAGCAGTGCAATCGTCTCCGCTTTTTGGATCGCGACGGTCTTGGGCGCCAGTTCGCCGACCACTACATGTAGAAAGGTCACCAAAACGAAGGCTAGCACAAAGGCTAGAAAATGCGAAACAGATTCATTTAAATGCAAGACGCTGAACAACGGATGCAGCAATTTTTCAAAGGTCGGCTCTCCTAACCACCCGAGTCCGAGCGCGGTAACGGTGATGCCGAGCTGACAGGCCGAAAGGTATTCATCGAGCTTGGTAACGAGCTGCTTTGCCGGCACCGCCCCCTTCTTCCCGTCGAGCACTAATTCGGCAAGCCGCGACGGCCGTACCTTGACAATCGCAAACTCCACCGCCACAAAAAAGCCCGTCAGCAAGATTAAAACCACGATTAACAATAATTTAAAGATCATCATAGCCGACTTCCCCCTCCCTACAAAAAAAATCATTTTGGTATATTCACCAAGCGAAAGCCGCCTATAGGCTACCCTTCCACTAGGTTTTTTTCATTTTCAGGCACTAATACCCCTTATTGGCTACCCTTCCCTCGATTTTTTTCGGTTACGGGCACCAATACCCTTTATTGGCTACCCTTCCCTCGGCTTTTTCTCAGTTACGGGCACCAATACCCTTTATTGGCTACCCTTCCCTCGATTTTCCCTCGGTTACGGGCACCAATAACCCTTATTGGCTACCCTTCCCTCGATTTTTCCTCGGTTACGGGCACCAATACCCTTTATTGGCTACCCTTCCTTCTATTTCCCCTCAGTTACGGGCACCAATACCCTTTATTGGCTACCCTTCCCTCGATTTTCCCTCAGTTACGGGCACCAATACCCTTTATTGGCTACCCTTCCTTCGATTTCCCCTCAGTTACGGGCACCAATACCCTTTATTGGCTACCCTTCCCTCGATTTTTCCTCGGTTACGGGCACCAATACCCCTTATTGGCTACCCTTCCCTCGATTTTTTCTCGGTTACGGGCACCAATACCCTTTATTGGCTACCCTTCCCTCGATTTTTCCTCAGTTACGGGCACCAATACCCCTTATTGGCTACCCTTCCCTCGATTTTTCCTCGGTTTCAGGCACCAATACCAATACCCTTTATTGACAACAATCTTTTGTAAAGATCCTTGAAAAATAACAATCCGAAATCGTCGCATCGATTCCGGATTGTGATCTTCCATTATTGGTTATTTCCTCCTTGGTCCAGTTTGTTAACTTCCCTTATTGCTGATTTCCTTCCTCGTCCAGTTTGTTGTCGAGCTTGCGTAAATATTTCGCCGCAAAGTCTTTGCCACCGAGACCAAATGACAAGCCGAACGCCAGGGCCAAGCCGCCTAAGAGTAGGATAAACGCAGCATTGACAATGGAATGGGCCACGCCAAGCTGGTCGAGCGCCATAAAGACGGTCACCGCAAACACAGCGTACTTGGCAACCACCGCCAGCGTGCGGGCATAACTTTCCTTGACCACATTTCTAACAATGCGCTCAACTAGGTTCCCGACGTACAAGCCAACCCCCAGAATCACAAGGGCAGCGAACAGCATAGGCAGGTAAGCCAGCACCGCCGACGCAAGGGTCACTAAGAAGTCTAAGCCGACTATTTGCAGTGCTTCCACGGTAAATAACAGGACAATCACAATTTTCACAACCATACCGACAAGCTGGGACAGGCTGTACTTCGCTGACTCAGGACCAACAGCACCACCAATACCCAGTTGGTGCAGCAAACCATCAAACCGCAGCCTCCACAGCATTTGCGCCACCAGTTTTTCCACCCACTTGCCAAGCCAGATCCCCGCCAATATCAGCACCACTGCTACTGCGATATTGGGAATCAACGCCACCACTTTTTCCAGCATCGCAATCGCCGGAGCAGAAACCCCTTGCAGGTCCAATTTTTCCAAAGCGGTAATAATCGTAGGAATCAAGATTAAGATAAACACAATATTTCCGACGATCCCAGCAAGGTCCAGGCTTCCCTTCATTCCTAACCGCTCGCCAAGCGTTTCACTGCCAATGCTTTTTAAAAAATTCGTTAAAATATCGCGGACCAATTTCGCCAGTAGCCACCCTATGAACACAATCAACGCAGCGGCAAACAACTTCGGAATAAATGATAGGAAGGTTGTCAGAATTCCGGCGACCGGCTCTGATACCCCCTCCATTTGTAAGGCGCCGAGCACCCCTGGCAAGAACAGCAGCAAGACGAAATAGAACAGTGCTTTGGCGATTTTCGCCACTTTTTCGCGGCCATCGATTTCGGTTTTGGCCAGCTTCCATTTGGCTAACCTGTCTGGCAAATGAAGCGCCGTCGCCCCTTTTTCAAATGCCTTGCGCAGGACTGTCGCGATGACCCAAGCAAACAATAGAATTAGTGCAGCTTTTAATACATTGGGTATCGCGCCGGTAATCGACGACAGCATATGGACCAGCGGCGATGCAATATAGCTTAAGTTCAACATATTAAAGAAGATAATCCAGACAAACACCAGTAATAGGTAGTAAACAATTTTTCCAATGATTTTTTCTGAAGAATATTTTCGGCTTCCGTAGCCTGAAAAAAGCTTGTCATCGAAGCTCGTTTTCTTGAGGGCGGCTTCGGTCACTTTCCCTATTTTTTTGGCCGCCAGCCAGCCTACTATTAATAGAAGTAGTGCGAGGATTAAGATCGGCAGCCGATCCGTGTATATGTACCACTCGGCCAACATGTCCCTTACGTTCATATTCATCTCTCCTTTTTGTTTGTCGTGCTCTGATACGTATTTAACCCCGTTTGGAAAAATTGAAACCTCTTTTTCTAGCAGAAAAGTTTTTCAAAAAAAATGTTTCATCCCTTTTTTCGCTGGGAATATAAATGGTGCACGGCAAACGAACCGAAAGTTGGTTCATAAAAATTTTTGGGAGGGAATGAAATATGTTGAATCGCAAGAATTTAGCCGTTACCGGAATGGCTGCGTTATTGACATTTGGCGGGTTGGCCGGCTGCGGCGACGGTGTCGACCAGGATAATGGCCTTAGCGATGGCAAACAAAAGGATCAGATTGATAACGATACAAAAGCCAGCGCCAAAGGCACCATGCAGAAGGCAAAGGACAATATTAAAGAAGCAATGAAAGATGTCGAGCAGGAAATGAAGGAAAAAAGTCAAAATTAAAGTTTTTCTAAAAAAATGTTTCACGGTAAACCGATTAGGGAAAGCAACAAATTAAAGGAGGTAAAAAACAATGAATAAAGAGAAGGTAAAAGGCAGTGTTGATCAAGTGAAAGGTGAACTAAAAGAACAATGGGGCCGTTTGACGGATGACGAGTCCAAAGTCGTAGAAGGAAAAGTTGATAAGGCGAAAGGAAAGTTAAAAGAAGGATATGGTGAAGTAAAGGACAAGTTTTCGGACTAATGTATGCCTGGCATCTAGTAATCTATTTAAAATAGAGGAGGAAGCAAAATGGACAAGCATATGAAGAATGTAGTTGGTGTATATGATACAGAACAGGAAGCGATTCATGCCATTGATCTACTATTAAATCAAGGATACCACAAGGATGAAATCTCTGTGATTGGGAAAAACGTTAACCATGTTGCAAGGGACACAGGTACAGCCATGGAAGAAACAGCAGCGGCCGGAGCGGCTGTCGGCAGCGCCCTTGGCGGAATACCCGGGTTACTCGCGGGAGCTGGCGCACTAGCTATACCGGGCGTTGGTCCTTTTATCGCAGCTGGACCAATTGCGGCCGGGCTGATGGGAGCCGTTGCCGGCGCTGGCATTGGCGGTTTGACCGGTGCTCTTGTAGGAATGGGGATTCCCGACGACGATGCGGAGTCTTATGAAAATTCAGTTAAAGAAGGAAAAATATTAGTGTTGGTTGAAAAGCACATTGATAATCGAAATGACCGTAACTATTTACATGAGGATACCGAGCTTGATCACCCGCCATTAGTTGGAGTAGATGGGCGGAATCGTAATCGTAAGGAAGATGGATTTATTAAAGAGGGGCCGCCGTTTCCAGGTTCAAGCTATAAATTTAATGAATTCGGCTCAAACATGGAGGAAGAGTCGTCACTAAAAGATGACCGCGACACCTTAAAGAAAGCAAACAACAGCTCAATGGCCCAGGATTATTCTGAAATGAAGAAGCTTGGCCGTGAAATGGAACAACAACCTACAGAAGAAAAGCTCCGAGACGAACATCTTAAACCAGACCCGCTGCAATCAACTAAAAAAGCTTAAGATTCATTCACCCACTACCATCTACCATCTACCATCCTAAAAAAAGAGGCATCTTTGCCTCTTTTTTTGTGTGCAGCCAGATGATGCATGGAGACGGTTCTCGTGCCTCATCTCATTGTTGAGACACGAGAACCGTCCCCGTGTCCCATTCACATGCCCCCCTCCCCAATGCATAAGGAAACACTTAATGGAAAATAGTAAACATGCGTGAATTAATTTCCAAATGGGTTTTTCCTTTTAAGGGTGATTGGATGAAAGTTGAAAAAATCAGCCGGTTGCAGCTTTTTTACTTAATGACTGGGTTTGTATTAGGAACTGCGATGATTTTAGGGCTTGGCCATGAGGCAAAACAGGATTCGTGGATTTTTATTCTGATTGGTATGTCTTCCAGCCTGATTATAATGGCCGTCTATACTCAATTGGCTTCCTATTATCCGGGTGATTCTTTGGCCCAGATGCTTCCTAAGCTTCTCGGGAAGTTTCTTTCCTATCCAATCATCCTGTTGTATATTTTCCATTTTACCTATTCGGCTGCCAGAGGGAGCAGGGAATTGGGGGAATTGATTGACTCGACCATATTAAGTGAAACCCCGTTGGTTGTTATCATCGGAAGCTTTATGGCACTGATGGTGTATTGTCTGCGGGGCGGAGTGGAAACGTTTGGCCGCATGGCCGAAATCGTCTTTCCAATTTACTTATTTTCTCTCATTCTGATTTGGATTCTTTTATTTAGTGTCGACCAATTTAGTTTAAAAAACCTCACTCCCATACTTGGAAATGGTGTAACACCGGTTTTAAAAAAAGCAGTCCCTACCGCAATCAACTTTCCATTCGGCGAAACCATTGTCGTCCTGTTGTTTTTCCCGTTTTTGACCCACAATGGGCCGGTTCGAAAGATTTGCATGTCCTTCCTTCTTGTAGGAGGCGTCCTGTTAACGATCAATTCCATCATGCTGATTGCGATATTGGGACCGGAAATTTACAACTTCGACCTTTTTTCACTGCTCTCTGCGACGCAGATGGTTTCCGTCGCCGATTTCCTCGAGCGATTTGATGCTCTTGTTATTTTATTGATGGTATCTGGCGTATTTTTTAAGGTTGGTGGTTTCATATTAGCGGCAGCTATTGCCACTTCTCATTTATTCAAATTAAAACAAACCCGTTCTGTCGTGCTGGGACTTGGTACCATCATTGTCCCTTTATCGTCGATAACCGCGTTAAGTTATGTTGAACATTTAGAATTTGGATTTAAGTTTTATGTCCCATATGTCCATACCGTTTTGCAAATTATCTTGCCGATTCTGTTTTTATGTATTGCCTTCATTCGTAAAAAACTAGGGTCTAAATAGGTGGTGCCGCCTTTGAGATTTTTCAAGCGACAAAAAAAATTACCAGCTCTTCTTCAGGAGCAAAGTGAAAATAATCCATTATCAGGAAATCTTGAGGAAGACCTTAATCGGTTTAAACAGTTATTTGAAGGGGCTGCTGATTTTAGTTATCGAGAGCTGCAAATAGGTTCTAACTATTCAGCCGTTGTTTTATACCTGAATGGATTGGTTGATATGGAAAGAATGGAACTGAATGTCATCCAGCCTTTGATAAGCCGAAACGAGGAACTGCTCCAGCATCCTAAGCCTGCCCTTGACCAATTTAAGGGCGTTCTGAATGCATCTCAAGTGGTTCAGGTAGAAACGTTCCAAACAATCGTGGACCAACTTTTGGCAGGCGGCACCATTGTCTTAATTAATACGTTTAAAAAAGTGCTTGTTATCAGCGAACAGAAATGGGAGCAGCGCTCGATTGATGAACCTGTTTCTGAAGCGGTTGTGTTGGGCCCGCGCGAAGGGTTTACGGAAAATATCCGCACGAATACCAGTATGATTCGCAGACGTTTAAAAACAACGAAACTGAAATTGGAATATTTGAAGTTAGGAAATCTCTCGCAAACGAATGTGGTCATTACCTATCTAGAAGGTATTGCAGATGTCTCCATTGTGGAGGAGGTTCGCAGCCGATTAAACAGGATTGACATTGATGCGATTGAGGACAGCAGTTATATTGTTGAGTTTATTGAAGATGAGCCGTTTTCCGTGTTTCCCCAGGTGTTACAAACGGAACGGCCCGACCGGCTGGCTGGCAACCTGCTTGAGGGAAGAATCGGTATCATCGTGGACAACAGCCCGTTTGCCCTGATTGTTCCGGTCACTTTTTTTCAAATGATGAACTCTCCAGAAGACTATTATGGAAGGTTTATCATGACAACGTTTATTCGCTTAATCCGGTACTTATTTTTATTAATTGCCTTATTATTTCCTTCTATTTATATTGCTGTGACCACGTTCCACCAGGAATTACTGCCTACCAATCTTTTGTTCAGTGTCGCAGCCTCAAGGGATAAGGTACCCTTTCCTGCGGTTATCGAAGCGTTATTGATGGAAATCACCTTCGAGGCGCTGCGTGAGGCAGGGCTGCGCTTGCCAAGACCCATCGGTTCGACAGTCAGTATTGTCGGTGCGTTGGTCATTGGCCAATCAGCCGTTGAAGCGGGAATTGTTTCCGCTCCGTTAGTCATTGTGGTCGCAACGACAGGGATTGCCTCATTCATGTTTCCGAGTTATCCATTGACAGGGGCCATCCGGCTTCTTCGCTTCTTTATGATTTTTATGGCTGGGACGCTTGGATTTTATGGAATTCTTCTCGGCGTTTTCTTTATCTTGGCTCACCTTGTACAGCTTCGCTCGTTCGGTGTTCCCTATCTTGCACCGCTCGCTCCGTTTCATTTTAACAATATGAAGGATATCATCATTCGCGTCCCTTGGTGGAAAATGAATGAACGGCCGCATGAAACAGGAAAAAGCAATTTGAAGAGGATGAATTATAAACCTCGTAAATACTAGTTTGTTTTTTTAAAAAAGGGCAGGGATACGAATGAACGTGATGAGACTGTTTTTCCTACTGGTCATAACCATGTTTCTGACAGGCTGCTGGAACCGTATTGAGATTAATGATATTGCCATCGTGACGGCAATTGGATTAGACCTTGTGGAAGACGATAAGGTCCATCTCTCCCTTCAAGTAGCCATTCCATCGAAGCTGGGTTCGACAACAGGAAGCGGCGGAGAAAACGGCAAAGGTTCATTGGTTATTTCCGATACCGGTGTCACGATTTCTGAAGCATTCCGAAATATTCAAGGCAAGCTTCCAAGACGGATTTTCTTTTCCCAAAGCCGGGTTCTGTTAATTGGCGAGGATTATGCCAAAAAGGGCGTCTCCCCGGTTATCAATTTCCATACAAGGTACAATAAAACGCGGATCAACAGTTTTATTATGTTTACAAAAGGCGAAGCATCTAAAGTCATCAATAGCATGCCAAAGTTTGAGAATATTTCCGCCGAAGAAATAAAAGAACTTAACAAGCTGAACATTGGGCTGAAAGTTTATATACGAGATTTTCTCAATATGCTTCTTACAGATGGCTTGGAGCCATACGGGCCACTGTTTACATTAGAGGCATTGGAAGTAAAACCGAAAAATAAATCAGAGCATGTCCAAAGCATCAGGGGAACGGCCGTGTTTAAAGGGGACAAGCTAATCGGCTGGATGGATCAATTGGAAACCCGGGGTCTTTTATGGCTCAAGAATGAAATAGAATCAGGGATTGTTTCCATTAAAATACCGAAGGAGCAAGGCGGAGGAAATATCAGTATGGAAATCCTCAAAACAGATACAAAGTTGGAACCAAAGCTAAAAAATGGTCATTTACAAATGAACCTAACTGTCTCCACTAGATTGAATTTAATAGAAAATGATTCGCAGTTAAATTTATTTGATACAAAAGTAATCAAGGATTTGCAAAACAAAGTGGATAAAGAAATTGACGGACGTATTCAAATGACGGTTGATAAGGTCCAAAAAGAGTATCAGTCTGACATTTTAGGATTCGGGCAAGCGGTCTACAGGAAATACCCGAAACAATGGAAAACCAGCTATCAAAAGAACTGGGATCAAGAATTTCCGAGATTGGCGGTCACCATCCACACGAATTCTATTATAAAAAGAACTGGTGTAACTAAATAATTCCAAAAGGGGACATGACCATGCTCAGGTATCTTTTCATTACTCTCATTTTTGTCACAATATTTATCTGGGAAACATCAAAGTTATTGAGAAATAAAGAAATAAAAGAACTAATGATCTTCTCTTTTCTAACCTTAATCGGATTCGTATTATGTATCATTGGGGTTATACGGGATCTTATTTGAAAAGGATACGGATTGTTTGGGCCCTAGCCGCTAACGAATCGGTATCCTTACTTTTTTGATATTTACTTTTCGGTGGTCTGAAATATTCAGCATTTTTTTCACATTTAGTCTTTATTAAACAGATATTTTAAGCATCATATCAATTTTTTTACACAACCTCACCCAGTCAAAATGATCAATGGCATCTTGCTGAGTACTATAACACACGGTTTTTAGCAGCTCTTGATTGTTACATGCTTCAATCATCCTTTGAGCTAATTCAGCACTATCACCAACCGCATGTAAAGAGCCGTATTCAACCTGGCGATTTTTTAATTTATCCTGATCGTCCAATGGATTTACTCTTAGTTCAAACTTTAAGGCTGCATCCCGGCATCCATCAATATCCGAGGTTATCAAATAACATCCATGCGCTTTCGCCTCAGAAAAAACATTTGCAGATGCTTCACTAATAGAAGGTAAGGAAAATATTTTTGCCTTTCGAAACCACTCAGAGAGGATCTTTTTATCCTGTATATAACCTAAGAAGGTAATTCTGTCATTCAGATCAGGATTTTCTTGTAAATATTTTTCAACATACGGCTTAAATGATTCCTCAATACTCCCTGCTAAAACAAGCCTCCAACTGTCAGGTATATGTGGTTTTGCTTGCTTGAATGCTTCTAGCAGTACATTAGTTGCCTTCTGAGGGGTTCCTAATCTGCCTGCAGTGAGAATGATATTCTCTTTCTCCTCAAATGCAAATATTTTGGTCAAATGATTCTCTTCACAGCCTAAGGGATAATAACCGTTTGGTATATAATGGACAGGCACTGGCCATTTTTTATTTATATATTCCACTATTGATTCACTTGTGATCAAATCGCAATTTTTAAGAAATTTTACAAACTGTGCAGCCATCTGTGTATTATTAATCCATGAAATATTTGCGTCCAGCTTCAGATAGACCTTGCCGGCTGGGTTCAGTTCTTTATATCTTTCAACAGCATCAAAATAAAAGGGATAAATCCCAAATACATATAAAACATCAATCTTTTTGGCGTTATTTTCGATATATTTCACCATATCTTTGCAGCAGTCAATTAAATTCGAACTATACACCGTTTGTAATATGTCGTCCGGGTGGTAATAAAAAGATGGCTCTATATAATCAAACTCGATATCCTCAGTGAAAAAGCTTAACGAAGGGTAAGAGATATGGGTATCACTTGGTTTATAGGTGGCATAGACTGCTTTATAGCCAAGATATTTTTGCATTATATATGGGATAATCCCAACATCCTTCGTTACATGCACATCCATAAAACCCGGCACTAGCATATAAAATGTTTTTCTATCATTCATAAATACACCCGCTTATTTATTTAGATCCTTTTCAAAATCATATAATGCTTGAAACCAACGGTTGAGCGGAGTCCTTGTTTCTTCTATATTGAATTTTGTCTTTGGATCATCTCTTTGTTTATAGTCAATCATTGTCTCTACATATTTATCCTTAACAGCTATAATAGCTTTCTTTAAGGCGGAATCACCGGTCGTGTAGGCTAAATCAGCGGCTGTCAATTCACATTTTGAGATTTCCATCCCTATATCCTGCTGCAGCAACTCAAGCGTATGACTCTCTGTTTGATTGAGAGTATTCAGGCTGTTTAAACCTCGCTCAATCGAATGCCCAACCTCTATCAGCTGATTTATGGTATCTCGTTCAAATCGATAACAATATTCCTTTAAAATATTCTCTTTAAGTTCCTTTGTAACGGTTATTCTCCATATTTGCGAATTTCTAATGGGTTTTTCATAATGATCATCAAATAATTCCTTCAAAGCAAAGATTACACCCGTGTGATAGCCCCCTTCTGTGATCTCATCATCAGTATATTTTTTATTTTGTAGGTGAGGAGGCAGCTGATGAAAATAACAATCACAATGATAGCCGATTAAAAGACCGCCAGTCTTGACTTTTTTTATAGACTGTACAATCTCTGAAAGGAGCGTTCCATATCTTTCTTCTTTAATAAAAATACAATCAAAATAATCATTTTGTAATGTCTTAATGATTTTCGAGGAATCACCAATTAAAGGTATAATCTGTTCCGAAACACTGCCGCTTTTCATCTCTCCGTTAAAGCGATCATACGTGTCTGAGATTTCAAGCAAGTTAACTGATTTCTGGTCACTCCCGCCCCATTTGTGGCAATAAAAAAGTATATTGTCATCGGAGAAAAGCTTAAGTGTTTTCGCTTGAAAATATGCCGTTAATCCAAATTTACCCAGCTCAAGCATTCTTATATTTTTTCCATTGGTTTTTAGCAAATAATCAAACATGGAGCAAACGATTGATAGTATATCAATCAGCATGACATTTTCGGCTTTTAGCTTGGATAATTGTTCGAAACTTGTGATGATATCTACTAAACCTTCCATATAATACTTGGTATACTTTTCTGTTAAATTGATCCCAAAATCCGCCAACACGTTTTTTTGACCGAACTCGTTTAAAACGAATTCATTTTTGTGGCCATCTATTCTAAATCCAATTTCAGACATTTTTGCAGCACCTCTTTTTCATTACATTTGATATTTTTCTCTAATGTTCCCCCTCTGCTGTAATCCCCTCTATCATTCTAGTGAACTTTCAGCCTCATATTGGTCTATCTGCTGGACACAGAGTTCCTTTAAATCTTTACCTTCCAAATAACCGGCAACCCATTGAATCGTTGCATCCAAGGCCTTATCCAAAGTCCACTTTGGAGTCCAATTAAGCTCATTTATTGCCTTGGAGCAGTCCAGTTTCAGCATATTTGCTTCATGCCAATGATCCTGTCTAATCACCTGATAGCCTGGGTGCTGATAAGGCCATCTGCCAAGCATTTGTTTGACAATCCACTCAACTGGCCTGGCATCGCTGTCTCTAGGGCCAAAATTCCAGGCTTGCGCATATTCCTTGCCATCCAAAAATAAATGCTGGCAAAGCAGCAGATAGCCCGACAATGGCTCTAGCACATGCTGCCAAGGACGAACGGCATCAGGATTCCTGATTTTGATCTGCTCTCCTTTCGTCAAAGCTCTGACCAAGTCAGGAATTAACCGATCTTCCGCCCAATCACCGCCTCCGATTACATTACCTGCCCGCGCCGTAGCCACCTGTGTTTCAGTGGATTCCAAAAATGATCGTCTATACGCCGAGGTAATCAATTCTGAGCACGCTTTACTGCTGGAATAAGGATCAAATCCTCCCAAAGGCTCACTCTCACGGTATCCCCAATGCCATTCCTGATTTTCGTAACATTTATCCGTTGTTACATTCAAGATGACACGTACCGAACTGCAGGTTCGTGCGGCCTCCATTATATTTACAGTCCCCATCACATTGGTTTTATACGTCTGGACAGGATCTTCAAACGATTTCCGAACCAAAGGCTGTGCCGCCATGTGAATGATGATCTCTGGTTGTGCCTTTTTCAGTGAAAGTCTCAACTTTTCCAAATCGGTTATATCACCGATCACCGACTCCACCAAGACATCCTTCACTTTCCCCTGCTCAAACAAAGATGGAGTCGTGGGAGCAGGCAAAGAGTACCCTGTCACCTTTGCCCCCATGCTATGAAGCCATAGGCTTAGCCAGCTGCCTTTAAATCCCGTATGACCTGTAAGAAACACATTCTTTCCTGCCCAGAAGCGCCGACTTATTTTGCCTGTTTTCATTCAATTCGCTCCTGACTTTAATAAAAAATTCCTTTCATACATCTATTGTTTAGGAGGCTGATAATCCATTTGGTACAGCAGCACATTGTTTAGAAATAATGACTTCAATTGTTCCATTTGTATTTCTTCGCTACTACCAAAAAGATGGGTCAAAACGTAGCTAACCTTCTCTCTCTCAGGACTAAAATGTGATAGAAAATTATTTATTGAAGATAATTCAAACCCATATTTCCTTGCCTGCATGCCAATCATGTCAGGAAAATAAATTTTGTGATTGAGTTTGGATGATTTGGAAGTAATCATTATTTCGTACAACGTGTCTATGTTTAGGGTATTGTTGACCATAAATATTAGTTTCCCGTTACGATCCATAACCGTGGAGAGCGATTTGAAAATGGTATCCAAATCATCAGAGTAAACATCCAGAGGTTTTTCAATGAAGGCAAGGTCAATCTTGCCGTTAAGCTCTTCTGGGAACCGATGTAAATTTTCGAGCACAAACACATTTGGTGAAATAGTATTTAAATCAACAACATATTTTGAATCTGTTGTGCAAACTGACAACTGGGGTTTAATGCCATATTTTGACCATAAACGGTTTTTTATTTGCAGCAAGGTGGCTCCGCATTTCACATCCAACCCTAGAATAGACTTAACACCCGCCAGTTTCCCAAAGTCTATCTGCGTGTAAGCCGGATTAATGTGTGCATTCGACCAAGAATCAAAACCGTATCTCTCTAAAAAGGTTTGTCTTCCTTCTTCCAAAGAATTTGTCTGGTGGTCACTGGCGGTGGTTATGCTGCCATAATGGTGTGTTGCTGTATCTGCACAATAAACGAGTTTGTAGCCGGCGCGTCTGATTCGAAAACTGAGGTCGTCGTCCAGAAATTCGCCACGGTAATAGCGGGTATCATAATAGCCAATTCGTTCCAAAAGAGCTGTCGGGCAACACAGAACATTGGGCAGCAGAACCACTCGTTCTTCCCATTTTGAAGGGTCACTTACATTGTATTCTCTGGCCTTTTCCTGAAAATCCTCTATGGATATGAAGGGGATGGATATTTGCTGATAATTGGAGATAGAGGTCGTACCTGGCGACACAAAACCAATTTCGGAATCGGCTTCAATACAAATAAGCAAATTTTTCAACCAGTTCGGTGTAAAAATGAAGTCGTTGCACACAGCAGCGCAGTATTTACCTTCCGCCGCCATCAAGCCCATGTTAAAGCCTTTCACAAGGTGCACATTGTACTTCAAATAAATCACTTTTGCTCCAGGAATCGATTCAAAATATTCCTTTGTTCCATCCGTGGAACCGTTATCCACCAAAATTAATTCGTAGTCCACATCATCCATGTTCGCTAAAATACTTTCCAAACAATCGCGGGTATATTTGAGATTATTGTATCCAAGCAGAATGACGCTGACCTTTATGCGGGCTTTGTCCCCTCGTGCGACAATTTCGCCATGATCAACGGTTCCTATTTCCGGATAAAGACGTGGGTAGTCATGCTTGTTAACGAAATTCTCTACGATATAAGCGATTTCGAACTCTAAAATCCGGAACAAAGAGCGAAAGTGATACTTAAAATCATATTGAATCCCCACTGAATTTTTGTTGATAACATGCTGCTTTAGCTGTTCCATGTAAAAAAGAATATTTGCATTGATTTCTTTTACACGGTGAGGAAGGGACACGCCGGCCGTTAGGTTTTGAATGGTTTCCAGACCTTCCGCCATGGTATCCAATATATTTAAATCCGACTCACTTAACTCACCACGATTAAGGCAGCTCTCCAGCTTACTAATGCCCTCATTGGCAGCCTGTAACATATCGAGCAGCTGTTTTGCTGTTGAATTATCCACGTATTTCCCCTCCTTTAAAAAATGATTCCATCCCTGCCCAAATCAAAGTTTTTCCACTTTCTGTCTTTCTCTGAAATAATAAGATCATCCTTAACAGGCCAGTCTATTCCAAATACTTCATCATCAAAGCGAACTCCAGACTCATGAGAAGGACTATAATACTCACTGACCATATAATGGATGGCCGCGTGATCCGTCAGTGTCAGGTACCCATGAGCAAAACCTTTTGGAACATATAAAGACAAGCGATTTTCCTGAGATAATGTTATTCCAAACCATTTCCCAAAAGTAGGGCTTTGACGGTTAAGGTCAATGATCACGTCGTAAATGGACCCCTGAAAGCAAGAGACAATCTTGTCCTCACAGTATGGCGGAAGCTGAAAATGCATCCCTCTAAGCGTGGCTTTACTATGGTTAAATGCCATATTAGATTGAACCACATCAAAGGAAATTCCATGATCAGCCAACGTTTTTTTGCAAAAGCTTCTGGCAAAAAAACCGCGGCTGTCCTGAATCGGCTCCATTTCAATCAATGCAGCCTGATGCAGGGGTATTGGCTTAACAAACATGCTTACTCTCCTTATCGCTTAAAAATTTCCCAAAAACCCTTAGTATCTTTTGGAAAGGGCATGATTAATAACTGCCCTCTTCAAATGTCAAAAGCGTTCCTGTGAATCCAAGTTGAGAAAGTTGATCTTGTATTTGTCGTTTATGTGAATTAGCAAATAGAATAATCATATCGAATTGACCAACATGCTCAGATGTCGGCTTTACAATGGGAATGCCTGCAATATTATGTCCATGCTTGTTTCGGTCGCTATCAAACATGCATGGAATACTGATTCTCCCCTCAAGCATAGCGAGAAAGCAGACTGATTCCGCTCCCGCTCCCCATGCTGCAACCCTGGCATTGACTGGAATTTTTGAAACAAGCTGATTAAGTGCTGCTTGCCTTCTTGTGCTGAAGGTATCGGCTGGTTTAGGAACGTTTTTTACATATAATTCTAGCAAGTTGGGATCTTCACTTTCCTGAGCACACACAACTGTCAAACCTGCCCGCTTCGCCATTGCCGTGAGACTAGTTACAGAAAAGTACTGGATATGATCCGTGCATAAATTATTATATAAGCGTTTTTCTACTATCCGTTGTCCATTGGGCACCTCGACTAGGAGAATGCCGTTTTCATTCAGCAGCCGGGCAGCTTGAGCAAACAAATCCCCAGGTTGTTCAAGGTGCTCAAGTACCTCGATGATACTTATGGCATCAAATCCAGATTCAAAGATTAATCCTTCATGGAAATAATCATTTATTACCGAAAAGCCTTGCTGCTGGGCGCTCAACGCGCTTGTTTTAGATGGTTCCACTCCGTAGAGTTCTTCAAAGTGTTTCTCCGCCAGCTTAAGATAATGTCCGACACCACAGCCAATATCCAAAAATCGCTTACGTGCTGGAGCAATCATCGCCAAACGCTCGACTTGCTGTTGGCGGACTCGCTTAAAGCTTGATCCCCAAAAAGAGCCCATGGAATAATCCTGGTAATACTCTTCACTTATAAAAGAAGGAATCTGAGTGTGTCCACATGTGGCACAATGATAAATTTCCAAATCTCGCAAATGAAGCAGATCTGAATTATATACATTCATCAACTGGTGTGGAGCTTTCTCATACTTTTCCTCAAAGGTACTTATTTGACCGCAAATACAGCAGTTCATTGTCCTTCACTCCTTTCCAGACCTGGTGAGAAGTACATTGATCATTTCCTTTACAAAAGTCTCCAGTTCGTCTCTTGGTGCTAGGTTTCGATCATCGTACATGCTGGTAAATTCAAAAGTACCCTGATGATCGGACCCTTCAGGACGAATGATTCGGACTGGCAAATTAAAAATCTCCAATGCCACCTTCTGCACTAGAAGGGCATATTGCCAAACGCTCATGGTTTCTTTCCCATACGCATGGAAAATACGCCCCTCCGGTCTTTGCTCCAATATCCAGAGCACTTTCTTGCATACATCCGAAACTCCGACAAAATTACGGAGCTGATTGCCTGGAGTCAAAAGTGTTATCGTTTGGTTCTCTACTGCTTCCCTGCAAAATAAAAATGGAATCAGGTTCCACCGTTTGAATGTTTCACAGCTTACTGGGACGCCAAAAAGATTAGATGGCCTAACAATCCATCCATTCACTTTATTAGAGCTGTCAAACATCTGAACAGTCAGTTCCGCAGTACCATGCGCTAATCCATAATCATTTCGCGGAGTAATAGGTGTATTTTCTGTCAATCTTCCTTCCTGTGAACCAAAAACATGAAAACTAGAAAAATAGATAAAATCCTTGACATGGTTATTCGTGCAAAAATCAAGCGCGGCATGCACTCCCGTCGCATTTTCCGACAGAGCACGATAAGGATCTGTTTTATATATGGCTTCATTCGGAGATACCGTGTGGATCATCGCATCGATTCCAGTGCTTTTCAGGGATGCCACCTCATATGGTGAGGTGAAGTCCATTTTAAGATCTCCGTTCATCGTTCTTGTGGCGGTCAACACCTTAAATTTAAGATTTCTTAATACCCGGGCCAAGTGAAGAGCTATATAACCGTCCGCACCGCTGATCAAGACTGTTTTTTGCCTCATGTTTCTACTCCATCAAGCGGAATCGGAACATTAAAAAAGGTCTGCGCCCAAGGTTTTCTGCTCTGTTCTACCACATGCTGCCCAGTTTCCGTATGGCGAAAATAAAGTGATCCGCTGTTCAGGCTTTTATTTCTCAGCACAGCGTTATTTCCTATTGTTACATGATCTCCGACCTTGCAATCCCCAATAATGGTGGACTGTGGGGCCAATGCCACTCCTTTGCCAAGAACAGGATACACTCCGTTGATGGCACCGACTGTACATCCTTGATAGCATACAAAAAAATCACTGTAGGACGCCTTTCCCAATACGATACCGCCGCCATGCACAATAAGGAATATATCGGGCATCTGGGCATCGAACATACAGACTACACCGTTTAGAGTCTTGTTCAGGTAAAATATTTTGGAAGCAAGTTCCGTGTCACTAAATTCTTTCCATGCAGAATTAGACAAGTACCATAAAAACAGCGTGTATTGATCGGAATGCAAATGGGAGAAAAAAGTGGTTCCGTTGTCATGGAATGATTTTAACGAGACATGCCGAAAACAGTACTCGGTACGTTCCAATGCCTGGTGTATAGACTGAGTGAACCGTTTTTCCTTCGGAGACAATCGGTTGTCGGGAAAAAAATGTTTCAACTGATGAAACACATATGCCTGCAAATCATCAATGGATAATGACATTTTCAACATGATCAACTCCATTCAATGACTTATTCCTGGCTGCCAAAAATCTAAACCTGACCATCATTCCATACCTTCCATGGAGCCTTTTTGTTTTTCCACATTTCTTCAAGAAGGATCTTTTCACGAAGAGTGTCCATTGGCTGCCAAAAACTATGATGTTTATAGACGTTTAGTTCGCCTTCCCGTGCCAGATCTTGCAGAGGCCCCTGCTCAAAAATAGTTGTATCTTTGTCCTGAATATAGTTGAAAACTTCAGGCTGACAAACCATGAAACCGCCATTAATCCAACCGCCATCACCTTTAACCTTTTCCGTAAACCCAATTACCTGGTCACCATCCAACTCCAATCGGCCAAACCTTCCATCTGGCTGAACAGCTGAAATAGTGGCAAGTTTCCTGCTCTTTTTATGGCAGAGAACCAGCTGATTGATGTCGATATCGGCCAAACCATCACCGTACGTAAGCATAAAAGGTTTTTTCCCTACATAAGGCTCAATCCTCTTAATGCGGCTTCCGGTCATGGTGTTAAGGCCGGTATCTACTAACGTAACTTTCCACGGCTCTACCTTATTTTTATGAATTTCCAGTGTGTTCCCAGAGGTAAAGTCATATGTGATAGCTTCGGACATATGTCGAAAGTAATTTGCAAAATATTCTTTTATGACATAACCTTTGTATCCTAAACAAATCACAAATTCATGATATCCGTAATGTGAATAGATCTTCATGATGTGCCACAATATTGGTGCCTCACCGATCTCTACCATTGGTTTGGGCTTTAGATCCGATTCTTCACTGATCCGAGTCCCCCTGCCGCCTGCCAAAATAACTACTTTCATATATGATCCCTTTCTAAATGAACTAGACAATAATTTTAACTTCAAATTAACTTATGATTCATAGAGCCATTTTGCCTCGCTTGCTTGAAAAATTGGGTCCTGACGGCAGTTTTCAAGGTCATTCATCCACCCAAAAGAATAAATTCAGATTTGCACTCTGTTTGTCATCAGAAATAGGTTAGTAGGTTTAATCCTTATTGCTTTCAGGCACAAAAAAAAGGAAGAGGTTCCTGGAACCACTTCCTTTTTGTCAGCCGGTCAGACGGCAGAAGGTGTATTTTTTTTAACTAAAGAAATCCTGAACAATATCCAGGTTATTATGCATAAAGTCGAGCGCAATGTTTGGCATGATACCGAACAAAACCGAACCAACCACTGCCACAATCAACACAACTACGATTCCGAACGGCAGGTTGAACTTGCTGCCTTCACCCTCTCCTTCAGAAGCGGCCGGAGCCGGACGGAAGAAGATTTGTGTCATGACGCCGAAATAATAGAAATACGATACCACCGTCGTGGCAATCATCACCGAAGCCAACACATAATGTGGCTGGCCGGCAAAGGCTCCCACAAAAATGTTTAACTTACCGATGAAGCCCGCTGTTCCCGGGAAGCCAGCCAAGGAAATCAACAAAATTCCCATTGTCACGGCCAACCACGGTGAGCGGCGGTACAAGCCGGCAAAGTCCGCAATCTTCGTAGAACCTGTTTTTTCCGACACCACCTGGATGACTGCGAATGCGCCCATGTTCATGAACAAGTACGCCAGCAAATAGAACCAGATGGAATAAAACATATTCGATGTTAAAGTTGTTACGGCTACTAATAAATAACCAGCGTGCGCGATACTTGAGTACGCGAACATCCGTTTAATATCAGACTGCCGTAGTGCCACGACGTTACCGATAATCATCGTAGCGGCTGCGATCACAGCAAGGTAATTTTGCATATCCAGCAAGATTGGAATAGAACCAGGCCCGTTCGTTGCTGCAGATCCGAATACCGTTAACAAAATCCGCACGACAATCACAAAACCGGCTGTCTTTGAAACAACGCTTAAGAACGCTGTAACAGGAGTCGGCGCACCTTGGTACACATCCGGTGCCCACATGTGAAACGGAGCGGCTGCCAACTTAAATCCTAAACCAACCAAAATCATCAAGAACGATAAGCCAAGCAGGTATGCTTGCTGCCCGTCCATTAGCATCGACAGCTGGCCTGCGATTTCTAGCAAGTTAGTCGAACCAGTCAGTCCGTACACATAGCTCATCCCGAATAAAGCAATTGCGGACGAAATACCGCCATTGATGACGTATTTCATCGCAGACTCGTTGGAGTTTAACCTATCCTTCTGGATGCCCGCCAAAATATAAGATGGTATCGATAACAGCTCAAGGCCGATGTAAAGGGTGATTAAATCGCCACTTGAGGTCATCACCATGGCACCTAATAATGCTGATAATAATAGGTAATAAAACTCGCCCGTATATCTTTCCAAGCCATCGGTGGCTTTGTAGCTAGTAGCCAAGAACAATACCAGCGCCCCGCCGCCTAAAATCAGCAGCTTAAACGCGATCGCAAAGCTGTCGAGGCGGAACGTGTCATGCAGAATCGACTCGACGTGACCGCCGGCCATGCCGAAGACCGACACCATCGCCGCAAGGATGGCCGCAATGCCAATCCAGCCGAGGATTTTTCGGTCCATATGTTTTGGCATAAACAGATCCATTATCACCAAGATTGCAATCACAGCAAGGATGATGAATTCCGGTGTCATGATGCTCCAGTTTAACGATTGAAATTGATCAAAACTCAATCCTAATCACCCTCCTAACCCAAGCATGATAGTCTCAAGTGTGGCTTGAAGCGGTGAGCTTAGAACACTTGGGTAAACACCAATTAACACAATTAACGCTGTCAAAACCACAACCGGCACGAATTCCACGCCCTTCAAATCAACGAAGCCAATGAACTCGCGGTGCGCCTTACCAAACGTCATGCCTAAGACGGCACGAAGCAGGTACGCTGCGGTCATTATGATGCCGATCGTTCCGACTGCGGCAAGCCATGGCAGTTCTTTGAACAGTCCAAGGAAAGCCATGAATTCGCTGACGAATCCCGACATGCCCGGCAAACCAAGCGATGCCATCGCGCCCGCCAACAAGAAGCCGGCTGCAATCGGCATGCCCTTTGCTATACCGCCGAGGTTTTCGATAAGCGACGTGTCGGTCCGCTCGTATAAAACTCCCACTAAGAAGAACAATAAAGCTGAAATCAAACCGTGCGATACCACTTGAAAAATCGCACCTTGGATGCCGGCTTCATTCATCGCCGCAAGTCCGATTAGCACGATACCCATGTGGGAAATCGATGAGTAAGCCAAGACCATTTTAAAGTCAGATTGAATGAACGCCAGGAACGCACCGTAAAGCAGGTTGATCACGCCCAGAATGGCAATCAAAGTTGCAAGCGTTTCGAATTGTGCTGGAAAAATTCCCATCCCGAAACGGATTAAACCGTACGCACCGATTTTTAATAGAATCCCAGAGTGAATCATAACCACGGATGGCGGTGCCTGCACGTGAACTTTCAACATCCAGCTGTGCAGTGGGAAAATCGGCAATTTCACGCCAAACGCAATTAATAAGGAAATCAATAAACCTAGTTTCAAGTCGCCAGACAATGGCGCACTTGGGTCGGCCATGATTTTTGTTAACAGGTCGATGTTGGTCGTGCCTGTTTTTGCAAAAAGAATCATGATGACGATTAACAGAACCGCTGAACCTAATCCGTTATAGATTAAGAAGCTGTAAGCTGCTTTTTCTTTTTCAAAATAACCCCATTTTCCAATAAGGAAGAAAGTTGGAATAAGCGTAATTTCGAAAAAGATGAAGAACAGGATTAAGTTTTCCGCTGTGAATACGCCGAGCATGCCGACTTCTAAAAGAAGGAACAGCATGAAGTAGCCTTTCCATTCTTTTTTCACATACCTTGCTGCAATGGCCGCAAGTGTTGCAACAACGGCAGTTAACACGACGAGCAGCAGTTGGAAGCCGCTTAAGCCAAGCTCATAATAGACTGAAAAAATTGGCGCATCGCCGCTCATGCCGCGGAATTGAATCCATTCATGTCCAATTGTGAAGTCCGATAATTTTTTTCCGGCAAGATAATGAGCGTACGCTGCAAGCGCTAAGGCCAATGCCGGCAGAGTTGCCAGGAAGCCGACGAACTTGATCGCTTTTTCCTGCGTTTTTGGCATAAAAGCTAGAACGACAATACCTAGTAAAGGGGAGAATACTAGTGTTGTCAGAACCCAAGATAAATTCATTTCAAGTACCCCCCTGTTAATGCAAAGATGACTGCGAGTACCGCGAGTCCGATAAAGGCCACTGCTCCGTAGGTTTGCACCTGACCATTCTGCATTTTCGAGCCTGTTATGCCAAGCCCTTGTACGAACCCGGCCACACCCTTGACGATGCCTTCTACTAAGAACACGTCAATGAAGCGCAGGAAGTAGCTGAACCCTTTGACAAAATTAACGACGATTAATTGATAGAATTCATCCACATAATATTTGTTAAGCAAAATGGTATGCAGTGTGCCGCCTGCGCCGCTGAGCCAGTCGCGTGCGACAGAGCGCTTTCCGTAGATTAACCATGCCAAGTAGATTCCTAATAAGGAAACGACCGTAGCGGCAATCATGATCCAGGCTGGACCTTCGATATGGCCGTGGCCAAGTGCCTCGTTGCCGTCAACAAGCCAATCGCCAAGGAACGAACCGAACCATGGTGTGTTCACATAACCGCCGATGATAGCCAGAACGCCAAGGACAAGCATTGGCAGGGTCATCAAGGATGGTGATTCGTGAACATGTTTTTGTTCGCCGCGCGCTTCGCCGGTAAACACCAGGAAGAACAGGCGGAACATATAGAATGCGGTAAAGAACGCCGCGATTAACGCTAATAGGAATAGCACTGGATGGCCGCCTTCCCATGCTGCGACTAAAATTTCATCTTTACTGAAGAAACCGGATAGTCCCGGTACCCCGCTGATGGCGAGTGTTCCGATTAAGAATAACGGACCAGTAAATTTTAATTTTTTCCAAAGGCCTCCCATTTCCTCGATGTTCTGAGTGTGAACCGCATGGATCACGGAACCGGCTGCCAAGAATAGCAATGCTTTGAAAAATGCATGTGTCATCAGGTGGAACACACCAGCCACATAGCCGGCGGAACCAAGTGCGAGCATCATGTAGCCAAGCTGTGAAACAGTCGAATACGCGAGAACGCGTTTAATATCCGTCTGCACAAGGCCGATGCTGGCTGCGAAAATCGCGGTGAATGCACCGATTGTCGCTACAGTCAACAGCGCTGTTTGGCTCGCTTGGAAAAGCGGGAAAAGCGCAGCAACCAAGTAAACCCCGGCGGCAACCATTGTGGCGGCGTGGATTAAGGCCGAAACTGGTGTCGGACCTTCCATCGCGTCTGGAAGCCATGTATGAAGCGGGAACTGACCGGATTTACCAACCGCCCCGATAAAAATTAAGATCGCTGTTAAGGTAATCATCGTTTGTGAGACAGCGCCAGCCTCAACCGCTCTGAAAATTTCGCTGTACTCAAAGCTTTTCGTTTGCCAGAAAATCAGAATCATCCCGATAAAGAGACCAACGTCCCCGATCCGGGTCATGATGAAGGCTTTCTTTGCCGCTGCCTTCGCTTCTTCTTTGTAAAAATAAAAACCGATTAATAGGAACGAACCGACACCGACTAGTTCCCAGAAAATATAAGTTTGGAGCAGGTTCGGCGAAATGACGAGACCGAGCATCGCAAACGTAAATAATCCTAAGTATGCATAGAACACTGGAAAGCGCTCGTCCCCATGCATGTACCCTTTGGAGTAGGTATGTACAAGAAAGCTGACAAGCGATACGATAAACAGCATTAATGCATTTAATTGATTCACTTCAAAGCCCGCTGTTAGATGCAGATCTCCTATCGTGAGCCAGTCAAACTTGGTGATGTAGGTTGGCTCTGTAAAGCGTTCGAATAACACGAGAATTGAGAAAACAAGCGATGCTAACGTAAGCAGAATCCCCACATACGCACTCGCCTCCCTCAGCCGCTTACCGATGAGAAGAAGGATCAAAAACGATAATAGCGGGAAAAGCGGTATAAGCCATGCATTTTCCATCATTATCATCCTTTGTCTGGGTGGTTGAATGCCCCACCCGGAATTAGTCGAAATTGGCGTCGTGTCTACCGTGGGCGGACAAATGTCCACACGCGGTGCCTGACACCCTTAGTGTGCTGTGCACTATTGTTACAGTGGCAACGCCCGCCTGACCGGGCCCATCTGCCACTTTTTAGTGTTTCATTTGGTCCATTTCGTCAATATTAACAGTTTTCTTGTTACGGTAAAGCGACATTAGGATAGCCAGACCTACGGCTGCTTCGGCAGCAGCGACGGCCATTGCGAACAACGCGAAAACCTGTCCGGTGATGGACGGTGCCATCCCGTATTTGCTGAACGTGACGAGATTGATGTTCACAGCATTCAGCATCAACTCAATGGAAATCAACACGATTACGGTATTTCTTTTTGTAAGCGCACCGTATAAGCCGATGCAAAATAAAATGAGTGCTAGTGCCAGGAACGCTGAAGCGGGGACTGAACTCATTTGCTATCCCCCTCCTTATCCTCTCGTTTTGCTAAAATAATCGCTCCGATCAGAGATGCTAATAGTAAAACAGATACAAATTCAAACGGAATAATATATTTGCTGTATAATGCTTTACCAACTTCCAGCGTGTTGTTTTCATGCAGGTTTGAAGGAACCTGATCGATTGGGAAATTGTAAATGCCGACGTAAACGGCAAACGCAAAACCCACAACACCTAGGAATAATAAGATCCTTCTCCACTTGCTGCCATTAGAGGCACTTTCACCCTCATCATCGTACGGCTTCGTTAACATGATCCCGAACAGCATGATGATCGTAATCGCACCGGAGTAAATCAACACCTGCACCGCTGCCACGAATTCGGCATTGAGCAGAATGTAGATTCCGGCAATGGCCACGAATGTGAAGATTAAGGCCACGACCATGTGTACGACTTTGTTCAGATTCAGTAAAAGCACGCCGCCGATGATCGCCACAAGCGCCAGGGCCATAAATGCGAAAAACTCGCCTGTTAATGTCATGCTTTATTCACCTGCCGTACGTTGTCGTCGTTCTCATCCAAATATTCAAGGTTCTTAAATAACATGTCCCGGCTGTATTCCGCCAGCTCAAAGTTATTGGTCATAACGATGGCCTCTGTCGGGCAGACCTCGGTACAAAGATCGCAAAGGATACAAATTTCAAAGTTAATATCGTATGTGTCGATGATTTTCCCTTTTTTCGTCGGGTCCGGATGCTTCTTACCCGTTAATTGAATGCAATCCGTCGGGCAAATGTTCGCACACTGATTACACACGATACATTTTTCCGGATAAAACTTCTGAATCCCGCGGAAGCGGTCCGGAAGCGGCAGCGGCTCATTCGGATAATCATAAGTAACCTTCTCACGAGACAACTGCTTCAGGGTATACTTCAAGCCTTTAGCTAATCCAAGCACGTTTTTCACCCCTTTTAAAAATTTTCACTTCTATTAATTTGTGGTGCCCAAAAGCGGTGCCTGACACCCATTTCTTTTTTTAAAAAAACAACGATTTGATAATGGCAGTCAGCATGATGTTTGCGAGCGCCACTGGCATTAAGATTTTCCAGGCGAACTCCATAAGTTTGTCGGCGCGCATCCGTGGAAATGTACTTCGGAACCACAGATAAAGGAACAAGATCACGCAGAACTTTAACGAGAACCACACCGCTCCCGGGATAAAGTCAAGGAATCCGAATGGGGCCATCCAGCCGCCAAAGAATAATATCGTAATTAAGGCAGTCATTGCGAATAAATACACATATTCTGCCAGCATGAAGAAGGCCCAGCGGAAACCGGTGTACTCGGTATGATAACCGGCAACAAGCTCGGACTCTGATTCCGGAAGGTCAAACGGTGTCCGGGACAGTTCCGCAGTCGAAGCGATTAAAAATACGATAAACCCGATTGGCTGCAGTAAAATAAACCAGCCGTGCTTTTGGGCATGCACGATATCATTTAAGTTCAAGCTACCCGATAATAAAATAACGCCAAGAACGGACATAACAAGCGGAATTTCATATGAAATCATCTGCGCTGTTGCCCGCGCTCCCCCGAGCAAGGAGTATTTGTTGTTGGAAGCCCAGCCTCCAAGCAGAATTCCGAAAACCGTCAATCCGGATACAGCTACATAGTAGAGCAGTCCGACGCCAAGGTCAGCGAACTGAAAACGGTCAGTAAACGGAATGGTTGCCAGCACCATGAATGATGGTGCAAACGCGATAACCGGCGCCAAAATAAACATTGGACGGTCAGCCATTTTCGGGATGATATCTTCTTTTAATAAAAGCTTTAAAACGTCGGCAACGGTTTGCAATAGTCCAAAGCGTCCGCCGAGCTGGTTCGGACCGTGGCGAAGCTGGATGTAACCCATGACCTTCCGTTCCGCTAAGATTGAGTACGTAACGAATCCTAATACGACTAATAGTAAGACAAGTCCAAAGATAAAGAAGAAGATAAAGTTAAACCAACCTGGACTTGACTGGAGCATCTCTTGTATCATCAGCCGTCCACCTCTCCAAGGACAATATCAATCGCGCCTAAAATGGCAATCATGTTTGCAATGTTTTCTCCCTTTAATAGCTTCGGAAGAATTTGCAAGTTATAGAAAGATGGTCTTCTAAACTTTAAGCGGTACGGTTCTTTTTTCCCGTCGCTGTAAATATAGCAGCCAATTTCCCCGCGCGGCGATTCAATTCTGACAAAAGCTTCCCCTTTTGGCGCCTTGATGATTTTTGGCACCTTCGCCAAAATCTCGCCTTCCTCTGGGAACTGCTCAGCAGCCTGCTCTAAAATTTTCAACGATTCTTCGATTTCCGCCATGCGGCATTGGTAACGCGCCCAGGCATCACCGCTTTCCTGAACCGGAACATCAAAGTCGAAGCGATTGTAGATGGAATACGGCTCGTCTTTGCGCAGGTCCCATTTCACGCCGGTACAGCGCAGGTTAACACCGCTCAAGCTGTATTGCAGCGCGTCTTCTTTTGTATACTGGCCAATCCCTTTTACCCGGTTTAGGAAAATCTCGTTCCCTGTTACTAGGCTGTGGTAGCCGGCAAGCTGTTCGCGCATATACGGAATAAATTCTTTTACTTTTTGAATCCAGCCCTCTGGCGCATCCCACTTGACGCCGCCGACACGCATGTAGTTGAATGTCAAACGTCCGCCTGAAAGCTCGTTTAGCATATTAATGATCATTTCCCGCTCGCGGAAGGCGTAGATAAACGGTGATGTTGCCCCAAGGTCAAGCAGGTATGTACCCCACCAAACCAGGTGGCTCGCCACACGGCCCAATTCCATCGCAATCACGCGCAGGAAATCCGCCCGTTCTGGAATCTCGATGCCCATCATCGTTTCTACTGCGTGACAGATAACGTAGTTGTTGGTCATCGCCGACAGGTAGTCCATCCGGTCGGTGTACGGAATAATTTGTGTATATTGCAGGTTCTCAGCCAATTTTTCAGTCCCGCGGTGCAGGTAACCGATGACAGGCTGTGCTTCGGTAATGATTTCCCCGTCGAGTTTAACGACAAGCCGGAATACGCCGTGCGTACTTGGATGCTGAGGACCTACGTTAAGCATCATTTCTTCTGTTTTGATCACTGGTTACACCTCCACATCATACGGCTCATAGTCTTTTCTCAGTGGATAGCCAACCCATTCTTCGCCAAGCATAATCCGGTGCAGGTTTGGATGCCCGGTAAACTTGATGCCAAGTAAGTCGTATGCTTCACACTCAGGCCAGTCAGCGCCCGCCCAAACTGGCTGCAAGGATTCGATGATCGGCTCATTCCGGTCAATCTTCACCTTGAAGGCGACGGATTGGCGGTTTTTGTATGAGTATAAGTGAACATAAATTTCCATATGTGTTTCAAAGTCAGTTCCGTGTAGCTCTGATAAATAGTCGAAACCTAACAGCTCATTATATTTTAAAAATTGTGCAAGCTTAAAGTAGGCTTCCCGCTTCACCACAAGGGTTGGAACATCCTTCGATAGTTTATTAATATAAAAATCTTCTAAAACTTCGGAACCCATGTTTTCTTCGATTACTTTAACGTACTTATCAAGGTACGGCTGGTTCGGAGATGGCTTCGCCTCGGCTGCTCCTGCCCCGGCTGCACCGCCTTTTGCTGCGGCCGCTTTGGCCTTCGCTGCTGCTACAGCGGCTGCTTTCGCTTTCGCTGCGGCAATGGCTTTTGCTTTTTCATCATCGCCTGCTGGTACATCTTCCGCTCCGCCTTCACGTTTTGCTTTGGCTGCTGCCGCTGCTTTGGCCTTCGCTGCTGCGGCGGCCTTGGCTTTTGCCGCTGCTGCGGCTTTCGCTTTGGCGTCGTCTCCGCCTGCTTCTGCGGCAGGTTCTGCGGCTTGGTCTGCACCGCCCGCTAGCTCCATTGCTTTCCGTTTCGCTGCTGCGGCCGCTTTTGCTTTAGCTACAGCTGCGGCTTTTTTCTTCGCTAGGTCATCGGCGTCGCCGCCTGCTCCTGCGTCTGCTGCTTCCGGTGCTTCTGGTGTAGCAGCAGGTTCTGAGGCCTGGTCTGCACCACCCGCTAGCTCCATCGCTTTCCGTTTCGCTGCTGCGGCTGCTTTTGCTTTCGCTACAGCTGCGGCTTTTTTCTTCGCTAGGTCATCGGCGTCGCCCGCTCCTGCTTCCGGTACTCCAGGTGCTGGTGCTGCGGCCTCTGCTGCTGGCTCTTCATCCGCGATGCCTTCACGTTTATTCTTCGCTAACGCTGCTGCTTTCGCCTTCGCAGCGGCTGCGGCCTTTTTCTTCGCTAAATCATCAGCGTCGCCTGCTCCTGAACCAGCTGCAGGTGTCGCTTCAACCGGTGTTTCCTCTTGCTTTGGCGCAGCTGATTCAGCCGGCTTCTGTCCGGCTTCCCGGGCAGCTCGTTTCGCTGCCGCCTCGGCCTTTGCCTTTGCCACGGCCTCTCGCTTTAATTGTTCGAGATCCTTTTCCCCGCTCATTTATCAGGTCACCTTCTTCCCAGTCTTCGCTTCGTAACGAATTTTTTCCTTCAATTTATTGATTCCATAAATTAAGGCAGCTGGGTTTGGCGGGCAACCTGGGATATACACGTCAACCGGCACAATCTGGTCAACACCCTTGACAACGGAATACGATTTTATGTATGGTCCGCCTGCGGTTGCGCATGACCCCATCGCGATCACCCATTTAGGTTCCGGCATCTGGTCATATAAACGGCGCAAAATCGGTGCCATTTTTTTCGTAACTGTTCCAGAAACGATCATACAGTCAGACTGACGCGGTGACGGACGGAAAAACGATCCGAACCGGTCCAAGTCGTAGTGAGCCGCACCCACGCCCATCATTTCTATCGCACAACAAGCCAGACCAAATGTCACCGGGTACAGCGAACTGCTTCGCGCCCAGGCCTTCACTTGCTCCAGCGAAGTCATAAACACATTCTGTTTTAACTCCTGCATCTCCAAATCGGTAACGCCATCTAGTTTTAGATCCATCGTAGCACCTTCTTTTTCCAAGCATACACTAGGCCTAATAATAGCAAGAATACGAAAATTAACATTTCGATCAATGCGAAAACGCCTAGCTTATCATAGGCAACCGCCCATGGATATAAAAATACCGTTTCCACATCAAAAATAACAAACATTAGGGCAAAAATATAATAGCGGACATTGAACTGTACACGGGAATCGTGAAATGGCTCAACACCGCTCTCATATGTGGTCAACTTTGCTTCGCTAGGTTTGTGCGGACGCAAAAGCTTACCTAAATATAATGCCACCACCGGCAGCAACACCCCGAGACATAGGAACACGAAAACTATCAGATAATTATTCTGATATACATTCAAAAGTTCCATGCCTATCCCCTCCAATGTTGTAAATTTTCATTAATTAGATTGTAACCGAATTCATTATAGCATTGTTACAAACCCATGTCGACAAGCCAATCCTTTAATTTGGAAATCTATTCACAAACTCAATTTCCAAAATTAGGATACCTAAAAATAGCTCTTTAAAAAAGTATTCTATTGAGTAATTTTCTGGGTACTTGGTCCTCTTTATCACCCACAATGCCTCTCGATTCGACAACTACCCCTATTTAAAACCAAAATCCCGCCCATGTCAGTGAGGTTTGTCATTTTTAACCCAAACCTTTTTGAAAAATTGCTTTTTGATTGGTATTTCACATAAAAATTCGTCCTGGCTCCGCAGTTTGTACTTCCCGCTCAATACATTCATATTCCTAAAATCAAAATTCATTCATTTTAGCTTGGAAAGCAGACTTTTATAGCGGGAAATTTCCAGTTAATTTAAAATACTTTCCGCTTTTGAGTACTTACTTTCACTTTTTAGATATTTACTTTCCTGATTGGGCCATTTACTTTCCATTTATATCAGTTTACTTTCCAATTCAATCAATTTACTTTCCTCTTCACAAAACTCACCATATTCTTTTGATGCATAAGAACCGTCCCCATGCCTCAATCCGTAACCCCCAACAAAAATAAAAACCCCTCCGACCGGCATCTAAGGCCGGCCAAAGGGGTTGGATTCATTGTATTTACATATAAGTACGAGAACCGTATTTTACAACCGGTATTATAAATTATCGATTTCCCGCCACATTTATACGGTTAACCGCGCGGCGCAATGCTGATTCAGCACGTTTGAAGTCGACATGCTCCTGCTGCGCCTGCTGGAGACGCTGTTCGGCACGTTCCTTAGCACGCTGCGCACGTTCTATATCGATATCTGACGCCTTTTCTGCAGCCTGGGCAAGAACAGTTACCTGTTCAGGACGGACTTCTAAAAAGCCGCCACTGACAGCGATTTGTTCTTGTTTGCCGCCAGCCAATTTCAAACGGACAGCACCGATTTCCAGTGGTGCCACCAATGGAATGTGACCTGGCAAAATGCCTAGCTCGCCGCTTTTTGCTTTTGTACTCACCATTTCCACATCTGATTCATAAACCGGACCATCGGGAGTTACAACACTGACTTTAATCGTCTTCATATTTTACCCCTCCCTGAAAGGTTAGACCTCTACGCCCATGCGTTTTGCGGCCTCAACCACTTCTTCAATGCGGCCAACAAGACGGAATGCATCTTCTGGAAGATGGTCATATTTACCTTCAAGGATTTCTTTGAATCCTTTAACTGTTTCTTTAACAGGTACATATGAACCTGGCTGACCAGTGAACTGTTCAGCAACGTGGAAGTTTTGTGATAAGAAGAACTGGATACGACGCGCACGGGCAACGACTAACTTATCATCATCAGAAAGTTCGTCCATACCTAGAATCGCGATGATATCCTGTAATTCACGATATTTTTGCAATGTTTGCTGTACTTGACGAGCAACATTGTAATGCTCTTCTCCAACAATATCAGGTGATAATGCACGAGAAGTAGAAGCAAGAGGATCCACCGCAGGGTAGATACCCATTTCAGAAAGCTTACGCTCAAGGTTTGTTGTTGCATCTAAGTGAGCGAAAGTTGTCGCCGGAGCCGGGTCAGTATAGTCATCGGCTGGTACGTAAATCGCTTGGATTGATGTAACAGAACCTTTATTAGTTGAAGTAATACGTTCTTGCAATTTACCCATTTCAGTAGCAAGTGTCGGCTGGTAACCAACGGCAGATGGCATACGGCCAAGTAACGCAGAAACCTCAGAACCTGCTTGTGTGAAACGGAAGATGTTATCGATGAACAATAACACGTCTTGTCCTTGCTCATCACGGAAATATTCAGCCATTGTCAAACCAGTCAAGGCAACACGCATACGTGCTCCTGGCGGCTCGTTCATTTGTCCGAATACCATCGCTGTTTGCTTGATAACGCCGGAATCTGTCATTTCGTGGTAAAGGTCGTTTCCTTCACGAGTACGCTCACCTACACCTGCGAATACAGAAATACCGCTGTGCTCTTGCGCGATGTTATTGATTAATTCCTGGATTAATACGGTTTTACCTACACCGGCACCACCGAATAGACCGATCTTACCACCCTTAATATATGGCGCAAGAAGGTCAACTACCTTGATACCAGTTTCAAGAATTTCAACCTCTGTTGAAAGATTTTCATATGTTGGTGCTTCGCGGTGAATGGAATCACGGCGTGCACTTGCTGGGATTTCATCTTTTAAGTCGATTGCTTCACCTAGTACGTTAAATACGCGGCCAAGTGTTGGCTCCCCAACTGGTACGGAAATTGGCTTACCAGTATCTTCTACTTCTAAACCGCGGGTTACACCATCAGTAGATGCCATCGCGATTGTACGAACAGTATCATCACCTAAATGAAGGGCTACTTCAAGGGTTAGGTTAATATCTACTTCAGATGCATTTTGCGCTTTTCTTACGACTTTAAGCGCATTATAGATCTCAGGAAGATGACCATTTTCGAACTTAACGTCAACAACCGGACCCATAACCTGAAGAACATGTCCTTTGCTCATCATTTTTCCCTCCTAACTTACTCTTTGCAAAAAACTATCAAATTGGTGTCAGGCACCAAACTTATTGTTGTCTAGCTGCAGCGCCTAGGGGCTCGGGGTCATAAGCCAATCCGTCAAGAAGGCTAAAGAGCAGCCTTCTCGCCGGCTCGACTTATGCCTGTCGCCCCTGTGCAAGGCGCTTCCGCTTTTCTTTTTATTCTAACGCTGCGGCACCGCCGACGATTTCCGTGATTTCCTGCGTGATCGCCGCTTGGCGGGCACGGTTGAAGCTTAATGTCAGGCCGCGGATCAGTTCGTGCGCATTGTCGGTTGCGTTACGCATTGCGGTCATCCGGGCAGCGTGTTCACTTGCTTTACTGTCTAACAGTGCACCATAAATCAAGCTTTCCGCGTATTGTGGAAGAAGGACTTCTAAAATCTCTTCTGCACTTGGCTCAAACTCATAGGAAGTGAGCTTGTGAGAAGTTGAAATATCCGTTAATGGAAGCAATTTCTTCTCATTTACTTCCTGCGAAATTGCACTGATATAGTGGCTGTAATAAACATATAATTCATCGAATGTTCCATCAGAGAACATGCCGACAGTTGTGCTTGCAATGTCTTTAATATCTTGGAAGCTCGGCTGGTCGTTAACCCCGATAATGTCAAGGACAACGTTGTAACCCCGCTTCACAAAAAAGTCACGCCCCACTCGGCCAATCGCAATAATCGCAAACTCGTCATTGGATGTATGACGGCTTTTGATTGTTTGATGGACACGGCGGATTACGTTACTGTTAAACGCACCAGCAAGACCGCGGTCGGATGTGATCACGATGTAGCCTGTCTTTTTTACAGGACGATGGGTCAGCATCGGATGACTCACGCCGCCTGCACCAAGGGCAATCGATGCAGTAACTTCCTGAATTTTTTCCATATAAGGCACGAATGATTTTGCGTTCATAACACCGCGATTCCACTTCGCAGCAGAAGTCATTTCCATTGCCTTTGTAATTTGACTTGTCTTTTTCGTCGAATTAATCCGCGTTTTTATATCGCGTAATGAAGCCATTAGGTTCTCACCACCCTCATTCAAAGAATGTCAGGCGATGGCTAAAGACACCGGGTCCGAAACCATCGCCGCCGTTCATATTGCTAGACCTTATTGCTCAGAAGCAGCAAACGTCTTTTTAAAGTCGTTGATTGCTTTAGCCATATCATCGTCTTTCGGAAGATCCTTCGTAGTCGTGATTTGGTCTAACAAATCTTTACGGTTGTGGTCTAACCAGCTATGGAATTCTCCTTCAAAACGGCGAATATCCTGTACTGGAATATCATCAAGGAAACCGCGAGTTAATGCATATAGAATCATAACTTGCTTTTCAACAGATAGCGGCTTGTTAAGATCCTGCTTTAGAACCTCAACTGTACGCGCACCGCGGTTAAGCTTTGCTTGAGTTGCCTTATCAAGGTCAGAACCGAACTGAGCAAATGCTTCTAATTCACGGTAGGATGCAAGGTCAAGACGCAATGTACCGGCAACCTTTTTCATTGCCTTGATTTGCGCAGAACCCCCTACACGGGAAACGGAAAGACCTGCGTTGATCGCTGGACGTACGCCAGAGAAGAAGAGGTCGGATTGTAAGAAAATCTGTCCATCAGTGATGGAGATAACGTTTGTTGGGATATAAGCAGAAACGTCACCTGCTTGTGTTTCGATAAATGGCAATGCTGTGATAGAACCAGCGCCAAGCTCATCATTTAATTTCGCAGCGCGCTCAAGTAAGCGTGAGTGTAAGTAGAATACATCCCCTGGATATGCTTCACGGCCTGGAGGACGGCGAAGTAACAAGGAAAGCTCACGATAGGCAGATGCCTGCTTTGTTAAATCATCATATACGATTAATACGTGCTTACCGTTGAACATAAATTCTTCACCCATTGCAACCCCTGCATATGGTGCTAAGAATAGCATTGGAGCAGGCTGTGATGCAGATGCAGAAACAACGATCGTGTATTCTAATGCGCCATTTTTACGAAGTGATTCAACGGCGTTACGTACTGTTGATTCTTTTTGTCCAATCGCAACATAGATACAGATCATGTTTTGACCTTTTTGGTTGATGATTGTATCGATTGCAACGGATGTTTTACCTGTTTGACGGTCACCAATGATTAACTCACGCTGTCCACGTCCGATTGGCACTAGTGCGTCAATCGCTTTAATACCAGTTTGCAGCGGCTCATGAACGGATTTACGAGCCATAACGCCAGTTGCTACTTGCTCAACAGGGCGGGTTTTCTTTGCATTGATTGGACCCATGCCATCGATTGGTTGTCCTAATGAGTTAACTACACGTCCAATTAGTTCCTCACCAACCGGAACCTCCATGATGCGTCCTGTACGGCGAACCTCGTCACCTTCTTTGATGTCAGTGAAAGGTCCTAAGATAATGATACCAACGTTATTCTCTTCAAGGTTTTGCGCCATACCCATAACGCCGTTTGAGAATTCAACAAGTTCTCCGGCCATGACATTGTCAAGACCATGGACACGTGCGATACCGTCACCAACGGAGATAACAGTACCAACATCGGTCACTTGAATTTCTGCCTGATAGTTTTCAATCTGTTGCTTTATCAGGGCACTGATTTCTTCAGCTTTGATGCTCATGAGTTTCACCCCTATTCTACGATACTTTTCGTACACATTTTACTTTGAGAATTGTCCAGCTCCAGCTCCCAGCGGCTAGTGTCCTTCGCTCTTCTCCCTACGATAAGTCAAGCACGAATGCGCTATCGCTCTTCGTGTTTCCTTTATCTCAGTCGAAGCGCTCCAGGCCATACGCCACTAAACGGTCGCTTCCGCTTTTCGTTTTAGCTTAACAATTTACGTTCTAAACGGCTTAGCTTGCCGCGTAATGATCCATCATATATACGGTTTCCGATGCGAAGCATAACGCCTCCGAGCAAATCAGAATCCACGATATTTTCAATTCGTAATGATTTCTTCCCAATCTTAGCTGCAAATGTGGCAGAAATAGCTTCACGCTCCGCGTCTGAAAGCGGGCGGATGCTGGTAACTTCCGCTTCGGCAATGCCGAGTTCATCATTTGTCAGCTCCGTGAATTGATTCACAACTTCCACGATTTCGCCTTCACGATGACGTTCGATTAGGATCAATACTGTATTTAAGACATATTGATTAACAGATGTAAAAGCGTTTTTCACAATCTCTTTTTTCTTTTCAATAGGAAGCTTCGAAGATTTGAGAACAGCTTTTAAATCAGGATTGTATTGTAAAACTTCCTTGACTACACGAAGTTCTTCTTCCACTGTACTTAGAATCTGCTGTTCCTTTGCAATTTGAAAAAGAGCCGACGCGTAGCGTTTTGCTACTAGTTGGTTGCTCATCGCCCTTCTCCTGCCTCTTTAATATATTCGTTAATAAGCGCATCTTGGTCCGCTTGAGATAATTCTCTTTCAATTACTTTAGAAGCAATTAACACAGACAATGAAGCCACTTGTTCGCGAATAGCGGCAACAGCTTTTTCTTTCTGCTGTTCGATTTCAAGCTTGGCAGCATCCTTTTGGCGTTCCGCTTCTTGTCGGGCCGCTGCGATGATTTCCTCACGCTGGATATCGCCTTGCTTTTTCGCACTTTCAATTAAGCTCTGTGCTTCTGCACGGGCTTCTTTTAAAAGATTTCTTTGTTCTTCTAAAAGCTTCTTCGCTTCTCCGCGGCTTTCTTCAGCTGCGTTGATTTCACTTGCAATATGCTCTTCGCGCTGTTTCATGATGCCCATTAATGGACCCCACGCAAACTTTTTCAGCAATGCCAAGAGGACAATAAACACGATCAGTTGGAAGAAGATATCTCCATAATTAACGTGGCCGCCCGCTTGCTCGGCTGCACCTAATACTAAACTGCTTGTTAACACCCTGGGTTCACTCCTTTCAAGAGTTGCTCACACTAGAAATGCATAAACGAACATAAATGAATGGCGAAGTTAGATGAATGTCTCTTCGCCATCTGGAGTTTTTTAATTTTAGCGGTTTAAGACCATGAACGCGATAACAACGCCGATGATCGGTAATGCTTCTACTAACGCAACCCCGATGAACATTGTAGTTTGTAGTAAACCACGTGCTTCTGGCTGACGAGCGATACCTTCAACTGTACGTCCTACGATAAGACCGTTACCAATACCTGCGCCTACTGCTGCTAGACCAATTGCAATTGCTGCTGCTATAAGATTCATTATTTTGTTCCTCCTTAAAATGTATAAATATGTTTTATTTTTTATAAAAAAATATATTAATGGTCATGACTCACTTTGTGTGCCATATAAACCATCGTTAACATAGTAAAGATGTACGCTTGGATGGATCCGACGAAGATCGAGAAGCCTTGCCATACAAGTGTTAGCGGAATAGCGGCGATTGTGCCGGCGATTCCTTGGTGTGCTAATCCCGCTGCCAAGAGCGATAGAAGCAATTCACCAGCGTAAATGTTACCGTAAAGACGCAGACCAAGCGTCAATGTGTTCGCAAATTCCTCGATAATCTTTAACGGGAATAAGAATTTCATTGGAGTGAAGAAACCTTCTCCATATCCTTTTGCGCCCTTTAGCTTGACGCCGTAATAATGGGTTAGACCCAAAATCATGACCGCTAGGGTTAACGTAATAATCGGGTCAGCTGTCGGTGATTTCCACCAAAGCTTATCGTCAACGACGATTGCGAAAGGAAGACCCAGCATATTTGATACAAAAATATACATGATTAATGTAATCCCCAGGATGTGGAATCGCCCGCCTTCTTTCCAATCCATTGTGCTGTTGATGATGCCTTTTACAAAGTCCATCACCCATTCCATAAAGTTTTGCATCCCCGTAGGTTTCATTGCCAGCTTGCGGGTTGCTAATACGGCAATAAGAAAGACAATTGCACTTGCAATTGTGATCATAAGAACGTTTGCCCCGTTAAACCAGAGACCAAACAATTCAAACTCAGGAGCCCCATGATGCATATAAACTCACCTCGCTTCCCTTCACTTTTGAGCATGCAGAGCATGATAAAAATAATCTATCATAATGACAATATAGGATGTCATTAGTCCCAAAACAACACTGACTATTTGAAAATAATCAGGGTATTCTAACGCAATCATTACCGCAATTGCTGCGATCGCCATTCTTTGCAGCGAGCCCAATGATTTGACCTTTTTTCCTGCCGAGACGGCTTTGTCGAATTTCTCTGTTTTTCTCACTAACATCCAAAGCATAATGAAGCTAAAGCATGTCCCAAGGATCAACCCAAGGAAAGCCGTTTTGTATGTAGTGAAGCCCCAGCCAAGAACATAGATGGACAACAAGTAAAACATCCATTTTCTCTGCCTGTTGTACATTTCTCTGAAATCTGGCATTGTTATTTATCTCCTGAATAGAAATGGCGGATTGAGACAAGCATAGAATAAACCCCTGCCGCAAGACCCAGGAGCAGTCCGATTATTAAGAATATTGGTTCTGTACCCCACTTTTCGTCCAGCCATCTTCCGGCAAAAATGCCAATAAGGATGGAGCCGACCAGCTGGGAAACAATAGCAGACATTAAAGCCATGGCTTGAAAAGGATTGCGGTTCTTTTGCATAATAAAATCATCCTCACTGTCTAGAGAATGAAAAACAAAAAGGTGATTATGATAAATCATGCGAGGGATTTTGTCAAATTAAATTTCGATGAAAACCCTACCATCCACACCCTTTGTTAGCATACAATAGGCACCATGCATTGTCAATGAATTTACGTGAATTATTCCACAAACAATTTCCCAATTTTTTTGCGATTTGGAAGTGAAAGTTAACACTCTTATTGTATTGTAATTTTTGAAGTTTTTTTGGCTATTTTGTGTCCATTTTGTGAACATTTGATTCTGACTTTTTAAAAAATTTCTCAAAGGTTAAGTGGAATAACGGGCAGCATTCTCACCTCGATTGCCGCCCCAATTTTTTGTCTTAATTTTTATAAATTGAAATCATCGTTTCAATAAAATCCTCTTTGCCGGCCTTTTTGGCGAAGACTTTGGCGCGGTAGGTGCCTTCGAATGGGAGGTCTTCAGCTTTGAAGGATTTACGGATCAGTCCCTTCTTTACATCGGTGCTTGTGTCGAGAAAGCCGACAAAGCGGTAATCGTCAGGGTTGAATAGGGCGATTCCAAACTCCTCCGCTCCCCCCGGGACGTAGACCTCGTACTGGTAAGTACCCGGCTCATCTCCTTCTGCAAAATCAAAGCCCATAACCCTTGGGTAGCCCGGCTCCTCGAGAACATACAAAAACGGTATATGGATGGACTGGCTCCCGGCATGCAAGGTTAGAAAGCCATCGTGAATTTTCCCTTTAAAAATCTGCGGGTCGACGGCAAGCTCCACGATAATGTCGCGTGACTCCTCTGGATCCAATGTGAAAGCTAGCGGGAAGCGCCACTCCAGGCCGTCGATGTGCTGTGGAATGTCAAACGTGTAGCGTCGCGGTTTGGCGCTGATATTTTCGACTTTTAATTGGGCTTTATGAACATTTTTCAGGCTGCTAAACTTTCCGAACCGAATGCTGCCCGGCATGACCAGCGATTCCGTCTGGATCGCATCATCCACCTGGATGCGGCCGGCCCCCTGCTCGTACGTACGATAATAGGGTCCAGGGGTAAGTTGGGTTTTACCTTTGTTGATGCCGCCGATTGGATCAATTCGGATTGGTTTGCGGGTTGTTTCTCCCAGGCTCGTGCTGCTTGGCTCTCCAGGTTCCTTTGTCAGCGGTTTGGCGGTATTCATCAACGCCGCTTTAATCTGCTCCGGTGTCCAGTCCGGGTGGGCCTGCTTGATCAGTGCGCAGGCGCCGGCCACATGCGGTGCTGCCATGCTCGTCCCCTGCAGGCTTAAGTAGCCGCCGGGAATTGTCGAATTGATGGCCACCCCTGGGGCGACAAGGTCCGGTTTGATATCCCATGTATCCGTGACGGGCCCTCTGGAACTGAAATCGGCGAGCTGGTCAATTTCCTCGTTTACTTTGAGTCTTGCCGTCAAGCTGGTGTTTTTTAATTTTTTTCGTAAAAATTCACCCTCGCTTTTGGTAATCGACCCAATCGGTATTGCAGCCGGCGCATCGAGATTGCCGATGAAGGTGCCCTTAAGATTGTTAGCGACCACCACCGCCTTGGCCCCCGCTTCATGGGCATTTTTTGCTTTTTCCGAAAAAGTCAATTCGCCGCGCTTCATTAGAACGATTTTCCCCTGAACGTTCTCGAGTTCGTTCGGTTGGCCGATGCCGCCGTCGACGATTGGAAGCGTCCGGTCAAGTGACCAATCCCCCGACCCCTCCATCGGCTGGACCCGAAGCAGATTTTGCATTCCTTCTATTAAAAGCTGAGGGATTTCCATTGTCGGCGTCGAGGCTCCAACTGAAATCGCCTTCGCGGATGTTCCAGGAGAACCGACCGTCCACACATTCGGTCCGGAATTCCCCGATGCCGCGACCGCGACGATCCCATTCTCAACAGCACGGTCAAGCGCCTGGCTGATCGGCAGGTCGGGACCGTTAATGCTGTTGCCAAGCGAAAGGTTCATGATGTCGACCTTGTCCTTGATGGCCTGGTCAATCGCGGCCAGCACCTGCTCCGTCGTCCCCCCGCCGCCTGGACCAAGTGCGCGGTACGCAACGATTTTTGCCTCCGGGGCCACGCCTTTAATTTTTCCATTGGCGGCAATAATGCCAGCGACATGGGTGCCGTGGATGGTCGCTCTGCCTTGCATGAGAGTTTCCATTGGGTCTTGGTCGTTATCGACAAGGTCATGGCCGCCCGCATAATTCCGGGCGAGATCCGGATGGGTGTAATCCACCCCGGTATCGATTACCCCGACCGTGACGCCGCGGCCAGTCAGCCGTTCATTCCTTTTTGAAAAAAAGCCGCGTGCCTCCTCGCCGCCAATGATTTTCACACTTTCCTCGGTCTCGACCCGATACTCTGTAACCGGGGAGACATGTTGGATTTGAGTTTGCTGGCGGTTCTGGGTCTGTGCCTCTAAACGGGCGATTGCACTTGGCGGCCCTTGAATCGAGAAACCGTCAATGGCCTTCTGGTATACGCGGCGCAGCTTGATGTCTTTATAGGGCGCGAGCAGCTGCTTGATTTCCTGTTCTGTTTTCGGATGGTCAAGCATGACGATGGCGACAGTATCCTTTATTGATTTTTGGATTGGGGGATGAATTAGGATTTTGGTCGGGATGCCGGTGGTCCCAATATTTACAGTTCCGAGCGCAAGAAGCATTGCCAGTACCAATTTCATGTGAAAATCCCCCTTTTTTCCATATCGTTTTCTTTAGGAGGGGAAAGTATGCAGGTCGACTTGGATTATGGCTCGTTATTTTTGTTGCGTATTTACAATTTTTGGATTTACTTTCCGATTTTTTGGTTTACTTTCCTAATTAGGTCGGATACTTTCCACTTTTATCATTTTACTTACACTTTTTGGCGAAATACTTTCTAATATCCCTATTTTACTTTCCACCCCCCTTTTTCACGCGGAATTCCACAGATAAAGCCAGGCGTACAGCCTGGCTCAAGTAATTTTTAATGACCTCTTTTGAAAATTCCCCATTTATTTGGATATACTTTCTGATTTGAGGCTATTACTTTCCAAATTGGAACGAATACTTTCCACTTTTATCATTTTACTATCCATTTTTGGCAAAATACTTCCCAAAATCCCTATTTTACTTTCCAACGTCATTTTTCACGCGGAATTCCACACAAAAAGCCAGGCATTCAGCCTGGAACAGGTAACTTTTCAATTACCTTTTTTGAAGAGTTACCATTTATTTGGATTTACTTTCCGAATTGGGGCATTTACTATCCAAATTGGAACGGATACTTTCCACTTTAAGCGTTTTACTTACACTTTTTGCGAAATACTTTCCAATATCCCTATTTTACTTTCCAACGTCATTTTTCACGCGGAATTCCACACAAAAAGCCAGGCGTTCAGCCTGGCTCAGGTAACTTTTCAATTACCTTTTTCTAGGAGTTTCCATTTATTTGGATATACTTTCCGAATTGGGGCATTTACTATCCGAATTGGATCGGATACTTTCCACTTTGAGCGTTTTACTTACACTTTTTGGCGAAATACTTTCCAATATCCCTATTTTACTTTCCACCCCTCACGCGAAATTCCACACAAAAAGCCAGGCATTCAGCCTGGAACAGGTAACTTTTCAATTACCTTTTTTGAAGAGTTACCATTTATTTGGATATACTTTCCGAATTGGGGCATTTACTATCCAAATTGGAACGAATACTTTCCACTTTTATCATTTTACTATCCATTTTTGGCAAAATACTTTCCAATATCCCTATTTTACTTTCCACCCCCCTTTTTCACGCGGAATTCCACACAAAAAGCCAGGCGTTCAGCGCCTGGCTCAGGTAATTTTTAAGAATTATTTCGTCCCAAACAACCGGTCTCCAGCATCGCCAAGTCCTGGTACGATATAGCCGTGGTCGTTTAACTTCTCGTCAAGGGCAGCGATGTAAATGTCGACGTCAGGGTGCGCCTCTTTAAGAGCTTCAACGCCTTCTGGTGCGGCAATCAAACACATAAATTTGATATTTTTGGCTCCCCGCTTTTTCAAGCCATGAATCGCTTCAACGGCTGAGCCGCCAGTTGCGAGCATCGGGTCAACTACGATAAAGTCGCGCTCTTCAACATCACTTGGAAGCTTGACGTAATATTCAACCGGCTTTAGCGTTTCCGGATCGCGGTACAGACCGATATGGCCGACTTTCGCAGCCGGAATTAATTTCAAGATTCCGTCCACCATGCCAATACCAGCGCGCAAAATTGGCACAAGGCCGATTTTTTTACCAGAAAGAATCTTCGATTTTGCCGGACATACAGGTGTTTCAATGTTTGTTTCTTCAAGCGGCATGTCTCTTGTGATTTCAAACGCCATCAAGGTTGCCACCTCGTCGACCAGCTCGCGGAATTCCTTTGTTCCCGTATGTTTGTCGCGTATGTAAGTAAGTTTATGCTGAATCAGTGGATGGTCAAAAACGTATACCTTCGCCACAATGATCGCCCCTTTACAAAAATTTAATTTTAGCAGTCGTCTCATTTTACAGAAAAAAAAGCCCATGAGCAACTCGGAGCACAATGTTTGATTTTTCAAAAAACGACACAAAGGACGGTTCTCTTGCCTCACTAAAGTGAGGCAGAAGAACCGTCCCCATGCATCATATTTTAGTATTCTGGATAAAGGGTAAATTTGCTTGTTAACGCGTCAACTTGTCTCCGCGCTTCTTCAAGCTTTGCTTCATCTTCGTGATTTTTCAATGTGAAGGCGATGATGGAAGCAATTTCGTCCATATCATCTAAACCAAAGCCGCGGCTTGTTACTGCAGCTGTACCAATGCGGACGCCGCTTGTCACGAACGGGCTGTTTTGGTCGAAAGGAATGGTGTTTTTATTAACAGTAATGCCGACTTCATCGAGCACTTTTTCAGCGACTTTTCCGGTTAAACCAAGGCTTGTCACATCCACAAGCATTAAGTGGTTGTCCGTACCGCCGGAAACAAGCTTCAAGCCTTCTTTTTGCAGGCTTTCCGCTAAACGCTGAGCGTTCGCCACGATTTGACGAGCATATTCTTTAAAGCTATCCTGAAGCGCTTCGCCAAAAGCAACGGCTTTAGCAGCGATGACGTGCATAAGCGGACCGCCTTGGATTCCAGGGAAGATTGACTTATCGATTTTCTTGCCCCATTCCTCAGATGTTAGAATCATCCCGCCGCGTGGACCGCGAAGGGTTTTATGAGTAGTAGTTGTGACGAAATCAGCATATGGCACTGGGTTTTGGTGCAGACCTGCCGCAACAAGACCAGCGATGTGCGCCATGTCGACCATTAGGTACGCGCCAACTTCATCAGCGATTTCGCGGAACTTCGCAAAATCGATTTCCCTTGGGTACGCGCTGGCACCGGCAACAATCATTTTTGGCTTATGCTCAAGGGCTTTTGCACGAACATCATCATAATCAATACGGTGTGTTTCTTTGTCGACACCATATTCAACGAAGTTATATTGAATACCACTGAAGTTAACTGGGCTTCCGTGTGTTAAGTGGCCGCCGTGGGATAAATTCATGCCAAGCACGGTGTCACCTTGCTGAAGGACGGTGAAGTAAACGGCCATGTTTGCCTGTGCGCCGGAGTGCGGCTGAACGTTCGCGTATTCCGCTCCAAAAATTTGCTTGGCGCGCTCACGAGCTAAATCCTCAACAACATCGACATATTCACAGCCGCCATAGTAACGGCGTCCAGGGTAGCCTTCTGCGTATTTATTCGTTAAAACGGAGCCTTGGGCTTCCATTACAGCTTCACTGACAAAGTTTTCGGAGGCAATCAGTTCAATTTTAGAACGTTGACGGCCCAATTCTTGCTGGATTGCTTGAAAAACCTGTTCATCTGCTTTAGGTAAATGCTTCATGATTCATTCCCCCTCATATGTAAATAAAAAAACGTTAGAAAATTCCCTCTTTATTGTAACATGTTTTTTGGTTATGTAAACACGTAAGATTCTATTTTTAACATTTTTATTGTTCGTGTTTCGTATAACAAATACGATAATCAAGCCTATAAATGTTCGTGTTTTTGAGGTTCCTAACTGCAGCTCGAATTAGCGTCGGTCTGTTCGTAAACCGCGCGGGCCCCGCCGATAAGTTTTGGTCTTGTTTTAGCCAGCGTCACATGGGCATGTCCCAAGAATTTCTGTTTAACACGGACGGGGACGGCAACATGTTTCAGGTGCATGCCGATAAGGGTGCTGCCAATGTCAATGCCTGCCTCCGCCTTTACAAACTCGACCACTACGGCGTCGTTCATTTTTTCAAAAGCAAATGTTGCCATCGCTCCGCCTGCCTTCCGGACTGGGACGACCGAAACCTCTTCGAAGCCTCGCACGAAGGCAACCGACCGTTCCACCACGATTGCCCGGTTCAAGTGCTCGCAGCATTGAAAGGCTAGGTGAACTCCGGTTTCTGTTTGGAATTTTTGCATTTGGCGAAAAATCATTTCGGCTACTTCAATCGTTCCGGCCGTTCCGATGCGCTCGCCAATAACCTCGCTTGTGCTGCAGCCGATCACGAGAAGCTGCCCCGGCCTCAAGGATGCCTGCTCCTTAAATTCCGTTAAAATTGCTTCAAGTTCGTTCGTCCATTGCTTAATCATACCCTTTGACCTCCCATCATTCATGTTCCAAGGGACCTATCCCCGCCACTTTAATGTTTTACTCTATTGGGGGATCTTGCCCCAGCCACTTCGCCACTTAATCCGACCTGGTACCTATTGGTGTTTCTCCTCATAATCCGTGATTTTACCGACACGGTTGGCGTGACGTCCGCCTTCGAATTCGCCAGTCAGCCATATTTGGGCAATATCACGGGCCAGTCCAGGACCGATGACGCGTTCGCCCATCGCCAAGATATTGCTGTCATTGTGGGCACGTGTTGCTTTTGCACTAAAAGTATCGTGCACAAGTGCACAGCGGACACCCTTCACTTTATTGGCGGCAATGCTCATGCCGATGCCTGTCCCGCAAATTAAAATCCCGCGGTCAAACTCGCCGCTTGCTACCTTTTCCGCAACCGGAAGCGCATAATCCGGATAATCAACAGACGACGCACATTCACAGCCAAAATCCACATACTCAATCTTTAATTCCTCCAGCAAGCTGGCAATTTCCTTCCGAATATTCATGCCGCCATGGTCTGACGCTAATGCTACTTTCATCTCAAAAATCCCCCTATTCCAACATCAATCTGTACTTAATTTTGACATACCGTGCGAAAAATATAAAGCCATACTATTCAGATATGTCGGGCAAAAAAACGGTTTAACCGCCAGCTGTTCATAAAAAAAGCCTTACCTAATAGGCAAGGCTTTTTTTTAAATATGAAGTTTATCTTTTATTTTCCAGTTAATGCTGTATATGCGTTTGCTTCGCCCTTGCCATATAACTCATCGTGGCCTTTTTTACCTAAATCCAAGGCAGTCTTTTCAATCAATGCCTGCACTTGAGCTGGCTTATATTCCGGATGGGCGGCTTTGATTACACCAGCAATACCAGCGACCTTTGGTGCGGCCATGGAGGTGCCGTGTAAGTAAGCGTAGCCTTTGTTATCGACCATGGTAGCATATTTAGGCAAATAAGTCGGCCACGTTGAAAGCGCACGATAAGTAAAATCACGTTGCCCCAAATCACGTGATGTATCATACACAGGACCATTATCTCCGCCCGGTGCTGCTACATCAATAAAACTATTGCCATAGTTTGAATAGAATGCCAGCTTATCCGTTGACCACTTGTTGGAGGAAGAAACGGTAATGACGCCAGGAGTACCGCCTGGAACTTCAAATGTTACCCCTTTAAAAACAAGATTTTCATCGCCATAATTTGCATTCATATAATCAGTAAGCGACTTTTTGTCAGCATAATTTACAGAATCATTCCCTGCAGCAGCGACGATCGTTACATTTTTCTTAACAGCGTACTGAACGGCGCGCTTCCATAGAAGGATATCCGCGATATCAGAATAACGAGTGCCTTCATAGGTATATTTCAAATTGTCGAATCCACCAAGTGACATATTAATAACATCGACACCATCATCGGCCGCTTGAACGATGGCCGCAACAATCGGTGCAGTAGGTGCACTGCCGGATGCATCAAAAATACGGTAGGCACGGATTCCTAAATTCGGGCCTACCCCTTTTACTAATCCATTCCCAGCGATGGAACCCGCCACATGTGTGCCGTGCCCGTTTGTATCTTTCACTTTGGTTTCATTTATAACCGTTCCACCATAACCGCCTTCAGGGACATAGTTCACACCGCCCATATAGTTCGCTTTCAAATCAGGATGCTCAGCATCAATCCCGGAGTCAATGATGCCTACAACGGCATTATGTTTAACGACGGCCCCCGTTTTTACACCGCCTGATTCCACATCAAACGATTTTCCTTCATTCGTTAAATGGCGAATATCCCACTGCGAACTCCAATATGTACCATCCTTATCTGGAGTGATATCCACCGGTTTTCCATCCGCCCCTTCCGGATTTCCATTTTCAAGTTTATAAGTTCTCTCAACATTCGCCGCGCTAATTTTTCCGCTAGATTTAAACTGGCTAAGGAAAGCAGGGTTTGCAGAGCGGACTTCCAACGCGCCGATTTCCGGGACTGCCCTGATTACTTCTCCGCCGGCACTCTTCACTTCAGAAAGATAGTTTTTCGGTAATGACTGATTAAATGCAATCAGATAGTTTTTACTTTCTGCCTTTGTGCTGGCAGATGTGTGCAGGTTCGTAGAGAAAGTTACTAGAGACATGGCCAAAATACTGCTGGCCGCAATGGCCATCATTCTTTTTTTCTTCTTCAAAAGCAAAACCTCCCTATATTTGTCCTAACATTCTCCATTTTAAATCTATCAATATCTATTTGAAACAAATTCTCATCGTAAAAGAACGACAGCATTTTTTCACAAATTGCAGAGTTTGTCTGAAGGAACCCCATAGAGAAAGGCCAAGAGTAAAACACTCCTGACCTTTTCTATGGCTTTATTTTTTCAATCGCTTTGTCAATCAGCTTATCGAGTTCTCGGTAGGTGGCTTCATAGATGGCGAGGCTGCCGCCGTACGGATCGGTGACGTCGTGGTCGAACTCTTCACCGGTAAATTCCTTCAATGTGAACACTTTTTCAATCGCCTTTGGGTACTGCTGCTGGATGGCGAACTTATGCGAGGTTGTCATCGTGAGAATCAAATCGGACCAATCGACCTCATCAGCGGACAGCAAGGTGGAGCGGTGATTTTGCGCAATCTTTTTGGTGGCGAGCACCTCTTTCGCGTTCGTCGAGGCATCGCTGCCGCTTGCGGCGTAAATTCCGGCGGACTTAACCTCGATTCCGTCAAGCTGTTTATTTTTTAAAATGGCCTCCGCCATCGGACTTCTGCAGGTATTTCCTGTACACACAAATAGTATTCGCTGCATATGTACGCCCCCTTCCCCACCTATTATAGAACAATTTTCCACGTTCAAACCGTTGCAAATGTCCCTTATACAAAAATTTCTTATAAAAACACAGCCATCAGCTTAATGCCAAACGCTAGTAAAATCGCTCCCCCCAGTGCCTCACTGTACGCACCGAGCCAGCCCCGGACCTTTTTTCCCAAAAGCAGGCCAGCCCATGTCTGCAGGGTGGCCATGACACCAAAACAGACGAGGACCAAAACGGTTTTGGCCCCATAAATGCCTAAGGTAAGCCCTACGGAGAAACTGTCCATGCTTACACTCAATGCAAAAAATAAAAGGCCTAAGCCAACCGGCGTAATCACCTTTTCATCATCGTCCTTCAGGCTCGACCAAATCATCTGCACCCCTAAAATGATTAAAAGCAGACCGCCGATAAACGAGGCCAGCGCTCCAAATTGTTCTGATAAAAATCTTCCTGCTGTCATGCCGGCGAGCGGCATCAACACATGAAAGATGCCAATGATAATTCCTATTTCAAATATTTTTCGAAGCCGCAGTTTGTACATCCCCATGCCAAGGCCGACCGAGAAAGCATCCATTCCTAGAGCCGCTGCCATCAACATGAGTGTCATAATTTCCCCAACCACTTCAGACATTCTGACTTCTCCCCTTTGGACTAACTATTTCAGCATATGCACGTCCAAATCGGTTTAGAAGCCAAGCTGGGAAATTGAGCGGAAGCCTTTAAAAAAAGACCAGCCCTCCATTTAAGGAGAACTGGCCCAGGCGCTGATTACAATCTATTCAAAAATCACTTTATTCCCCGCCGCTTTTTCCAACCGGTTCATAATGGCGTATCCCACGCCTTCATACGGGAACATTTCGCTAAAAATCACATCGACCTGCTGCTCGTTGAATCGACGGAGCACATCGTAGAGAGTGGCAGCTACTGTCTCAAGTTCAGCGCGTCTCCCACAGGCGAGGACGACATCGGCTTGGTACTCGTCCGCATGTTCTTCTGTCGTCAGTACCCCAACACGCAATCCTTCCGCACGTTTTTCGGCAGCAAGCCCCTGCAAAAATCCCCGGGTGCCTGACACCAAATAGAGCGGAGCATTTGGCGCGTAGTGGCGGTACTTCATGCCCGGCGCCTTCGGTTTTGCCGCTTCATTTTTTAAAGCCGGGTCGATATGGACTTCGCCGACCACGGCCTCTAACTGCTCCTTGGTCACCCCGCCTGGCCTTAATATGACCGGAAAGGTTTCTGTGCAGTCAATGACAGTGGATTCGACACCGACTCCGGTCGGACCTCCGTCCACCACGCCGGCAATTTTTCCTTCGAGATCATCAAGGACATGTGCGGCCGTTGTCGGGCTCGGTTTCCCTGAGGAATTCGCACTTGGTGCGGCAATCGGCAGACCACAGGTCCGTAGCAGCGCCAGTGCCACTGGGTGGTCCGGCATCCGCACTCCAACCGTCGCGAGACCCGCGGATGCTTTTTCCGACAGCACGCCTTCCTTCATTTTAAAAATAATCGTCAGCGGCCCAGGCCAAAATTTTTCCATAAGGATTGCCGCCTTTTCAGGTACCTCCGCCACAAAGCGGTTCAACTGTTCCTTTTCAGCAATGTGGATAATCAGGGGATTATCCGCGGGCCGCCCCTTTGCTGCAAAAATTTTCGCCACAGCCTCATCATTCTCGGCATTCCCGGCCAACCCATAAACTGTCTCCGTCGGCATCGCAACAACTTCATTTTCCTTTAAAAAATGTGCGGCATCCACAATATGTGGATTACTTTCTAAATTATCCACATACTTATCCACTTTCCAAACTTTTGTGTTCATGTTATCCACCTTCAAAACCTATCTCGTTTTTTATCGAATTTTGACGAATTTCGGCGTATAAACTCATATTTTTCGCATGATACGTTTGAAAGTATAAAAGAAGGCAGACCTAAACACAAGTGATATCCACAAATTGTGCATAACTTACCGGAAAAAGTGGATAACTTTGGCGTTATATCCACAATATTATATCGTTAGTCTCAAAAACAACGAGTTATCCACATTTAAAACGTGTCGAATGTGTTCAGATTGATAAAACCCGACCGGCAGTTCCCCGCGCCCAATCTTCTCAAACCCCATCAGTTCAAAAAACGGCAACGCCGCCCCCTTATTTGTAGCCAAAAATAAACTTTCCATTCCCTTTTCCTTGGCTAGCTGCACCATTTGGTCAAATAGAACGAAGATTTCCTTTTCGGCCTGCCCCACGGAGACAACCAGCGAGCGCAACAGTCCAAACTGTTCACAAACCTCCATTCCAAGCGATCCGACCAGCTCTCCCTGCTCGTCCTCTAGCAGCAAAAACCATTCTATCGTTTCATCAGTCAGCCCATCTGTCCCAAGATTAGCCCTCGTAAGAAAGCTTATCAGCCTTTCCAAATCCCCTTTAGTCGCCTTGCGAATCAACGCCTGCATCCCATCCACCCCATTTTTTCAGATTCTACTCTATGAATATGAAAAAATAGAAAAAGTAGAACAGGTTGGGACTATTTTCTAGCATATTTTTTAGTAGTCCCAAAGCATCTATAGGACATTTCCTTCCTTCTCCTACTTGGTTTTGTCCTTTAGAATGCTTCTATCGGACATCCTCTTTTCTCCTCTACACAGTTTTGTCCTTTAGAACGCTTCTATTGGACATTTCCTTCCCTCTTCTACCTCGGTTTGTCCTTTAGAACGCTTCTATTGGACATTTTCCTCCTCGCCTATCCAGTTTTGTCCTTTAGACGGCTTCGTCTGAGCATTATAGTCCTTCCCTGAGCATAGGCACTTTTATTATTCACTGAGTGTTCCTCATACACACAAAAAAACAGCCCCCTCTCAGAGCTGTTAGTTAAAAAGCTTATTCCATATCTCAACCACAAAGAATTTCACTTTTACCGGCTGCTCATCCTCCGAAACGTAAACTGGCTTATCCTTCTTAACCGGTTTCTTGACCACAATGGCTTCTGCTTTTTCTGAATCTTGCTTCTCCACCACAGCGGCCTCTGTTTTTTCTAATGACTCCTGCTTCTCCACCACAACGGCTTCTGTTTTTTCTAATGACTCCTGCTTCTTCACCACAGCAGTTTTCGTTTTTTCTGAACCATGCTTCTTCACCACAGCCGTTTCCGTTTTATTAAAATCCCGGCTCTTCATCACAGGTATATCATCTTCATTTGTATCCCCATTTGTACGAGCCTCTTCAAAGTCCGGCCGTTCTACCTCTGTTTTCTTCTGTTGAACAACCTTTTCCTTTTTACCTTCCACAGACTTTGTTTTCACATCGGACCGCTTCTCTTCCAACTGGGCGACCGAACTAGCATCCTCTTTCGCTTCAGCAACAGCAGCCGTTTCTTTTTCCTCAAACCCCTCACTGACAGCTACCCCATTTGAAAAATCTAGGAAGCATAGCGGCGGGTACAGCACGCACCACCAGTTCGCCCCTTCACCCGCGCCCAACGTAATTAACACTGCTTGATACTTTCCTGCCGGATACAAAAACTGCCCGTACAGCTTTGTCGGAAACTGCACCTTGCCAAACTCTACGTTTACCGACTGATCCGAACCCGATTCGCTGACCACTTTTTCCGCAATCCCTTGAATCTCTGGCAGATGACCCTTGATCACCTTACGTGCCTCTTCCATCGAAGTTAAATCCTGTACCCACAGTGTAATCTGTGCATTCACCGCATCACGAACCTTGCGCTTAATCGCCTGGTCCTCTTCAAAATCGCTGTTGGCGAGAATCCTTAATCGAATCGCCTCGCCCGGAATCACAATCGATTCCTTCTGTGCCGCTTCTGTTTTTGGCATATATAAATTTAGCATCGTCGCTAACGATAAAACCACCAAATATCCCCAAACTACCAGTTTCCCTCTCATCTCTAGCACCGTCCCTTCCCTTTGCCTTACCATTGTGGACAAAATGCCAGAATCTTAAACTATTAAATTTTACTATTTTTAAAATCAAAATTGGAAGAATATGTTATAATCTACATAATGCCATAAAAAAGGGGACCTACTTATGAGCTATGATGCCCATATCACTAGAGCGGAAGACTGGCCAGAGAGCGAGGAATATCCCATCACTTTGGACGAGCTGAAGGAATATTTCCAGACAAAAAAGGATTTTCACTACTCAACCTCTTTTTCAAGCACCGGCCCCGTTTCCTTAACCATCGCCGGCGAATTCTTTATCTGGAATTATGGCGATACCCCTGTCCCCTTCCATTTTTGGAACGGTCGTCTGATTGTCGCCAACCCTGATAATGAAATCCTTGCCAAAATGAAAGAAATTGCACTCGATTTAAACGCAAATCTTCTGGGAGACGAGGGAGAATCCTATTAAAAAAACGAATGGACCCTGCTCTGCCATTCGTTTTTTCTTTCCTACCTATTCTTGAGCACCGAAGCCAATCTCCGCAAACACCATCCGGTCCTTGCCGTTAATATCATTCACAACCTCGACTTTTACATCCGCAAATGCTTTTTGAAAAAGCTCCGCTACCGCTTCGCCCTGACCGGCCCCAATCTCGAAACATACAAGCGCGCCCGGCGCGAGCACCTTCGGCAGCTCCACCATAAAGCGGCGGTAAAAATCCAAGCCGTCCACTCCTGCGAAAAGTGCCCGGTGCGGCTCATGATCCGTCACCACCTCGGACATCTCAGCCATGTCAGCAACTGGAATATACGGCGGATTCGACACCACCACATCCAGCATCTTACCGCCTGCAATAAACGGCTGCAGGAGGTCTCCCTGGATAAAATGGACATCTGCGCCAAGCCGGCGGGCATTCTCATTCGCCACCTCTAGAGCGGATTCAGCAATATCTGTGGCAGTTACTTTTAAAGACAGCTGCTCCAGTTTTAAGGTAATAGCAATTGCTCCACTGCCCGTTCCAATATCAGCAAGCTTGATTTCCTCGCGCCCGCCAAATAGCCGGTGGATCCGCTGCAATGTCCCGTAGACCAGCTCCTCAGTTTCTGGTCTTGGTATGAGCACCTCCGGCGTAACCACAAAGGTCCGCCCGTAGAACTCCTCCCTCCCGATAATATATTGCACCGGAACCCCCGAAGCGTGGTCGTGGACTGCTTTTTCAAAAAGCTCCCACACCTGCGAGTCTAGCTCCTCACGTACATTGGCAAACAGCTGCGACCGCGTCATCCCGGTAAAATGCCTTAGCAGCAATTCTCCCGCGTTTTCATCCCGGCCAGCTTCAACTAAAAAAGAAGAAGCCCATTTCAGAGCTTCGAATACCTTTTTACTCATTTGTTGCATTTTCCAATCTTCTCGCTTGGTCATCGAGCACCAATGCCTCAATGATCTCTTCCAGCTTGCCCTCAATAATCTGATCCAGCTTTTGAATCGTTAAGCCGATTCGGTGGTCAGTCACCCGGTTTTGCGGATAGTTGTACGTACGAATCCGCTCAGAACGGTCACCTGTACCAACCGCTGATTTCCGCACTTGGTCATACTCCGCCTGTGCTTCCTGCTGGAACTTATCATAAATACGCGCACGTAAGATTTTCATGGCCTTGTCCTTGTTTTTGTGCTGGGAACGCTCGTCCTGAGAGGTCGCTACAATACCGGTCGGAATATGCGTTAAACGAACCGCTGACATGGTGGTGTTAACGCTCTGTCCGCCGGCGCCGCTCGATGCGAACGCATCAAAACGGATATCCTTTTCGTTAATCTCGATGTCAAATTCCTCAACTTCCGGCAAAGCTGCAACTGTCGCTGTAGATGTGTGAATCCGGCCGCCAGACTCGGTTTCCGGCACACGCTGCACCCGGTGCGCACCATTTTCAAATTTCAATTTAGAAAAGGCGCCCTGTCCGGTTATCATAAAAATAATCTCTTTGAAGCCGCCAAGCCCAGTCTCGTTGGCATCAATCACTTCCGTCTTCCAACCCTGCGCTTCCGCATATCGTGAGTACATGCGGTATAGCGTGCCGGCAAACAATGCCGCCTCTTCGCCGCCCGCTGCACCGCGGATTTCCATGATAACGTTCTTGTCATCGTTCGGGTCCTTCGGAACCAGCAAGATTTTTAACTTGCCTTCAAGCTCTTCAATCTGCGCCTCAAGCTCGCTGACCTCTTCCTTAACCATGTCGCGCATTTCCGCATCCAGCTTGTCCTCAAGCATGACCTTTGCGTCTTGCAGCTGGGATTTCGCTTCCTTATACTGGCGGTACGCTTGTACAGTCTCCTGCAGGTCCGCCTGTTCCTTCGAATAATCACGAAGCTTTTTAGAATCATTTATAATTTCCGGATCGCTTAACAGCTCATTGAGCCTTTCGTAGCGGTCCTCTACCGATTGTAGACGATCAAACACAGTCATTCACCTCAAATTAAATTCAAAACTTCTATCTAAACACCCGCAACACCGGGCCTAAAATTGTCCATAACATTCTAATTATAGTATAGCTAAAAACTCGCGTCAATGTGATGCATGGGGACGGTTCTCGTGCATCAAAAAATACAATGCTATTATCGGAATTGATTCTTCAGGAAAGTAAAATTGGATATTTGGAAAGTATTTGCTCAAAAAGTGTAAGTAAAATCGTCAAAGTGGAAAGTATCCGCTCTGAATTGGAAAGTAAACTCCCCATATCGGAAAGTATATCCAAATAGAAGGAAATATCCCCAAATAGGTCATTAAAAAGTTACCTAGGCCAGGCTCTCAAGCCTGGCTTTTAAGCTATTTTGGGTGGTTGTTGGAAGGGGGAACTGTGTTTTAAAAGAGTTTGGAAAGTAAAATAGCAATTTTGGAAAGTATTTAATCAAAAAATGTAAGTAAAACTGCCAAACTGGAAAGTAACTGTCCTAAATCGGAAAGTAACAACAACAAATCGGAAAGTATATCCAAATAAATGGCAATTGCGATGCATGGGGACGGTTCAGGTGCATCAAACTGACTCAAAGAGTACAGATGAGTAAAATACCACTTTTTGAAAAGACCCTATATTTACCCCTTCCAACCCCCAATTCCATCAAAAAAAACATGCCCTGTTCCCAGAGCATGCCCATTATCTCCTATCTTCCTGTACACGAACCTCAATATTATAACGCGGCAGCGCACGCATCAGTTTCTTATGCAAACGGGCCTCCGCATCCCGTCTGTCACCAGCAGAAAGCATGCCCTTCTTGTAAACCCGTACCCACATTCTGTCTCCATTAATCCAAACAGAATCCGTCACAAATTCATGCGTGTCGGCAATCACCTGCTTTGCCTTAGCAATATCGTTGCCCTGATTATTGGCGCCGGCTTCACTGCCGCTTCCAGTCCCCGTCAGGTCAAGGAAGTTCGGGTTTTGGTTGGTCACATCGTCCTCCACCATATGCTGGTCGTTGATATCGTGATTGGACACAAGATTCCTCGTCTGCCGGTCGCCGCGCAAGTCATTAGCCGCATCATCATCAGCACTACGGCCATTTTGGCAGCCCGTTGCCAACAAAAGCATGATACCCACGACAAACATCCACTTTTTCATCGAATTACACCTCCATGGTACTAGCATGCCCTGCCACACGCACCCGCCCCCGAGTGAATTCTTTCCAACCATAAACAACAAAAGGGCGCCAGGCACCATGCGAACATGGCAACCCAGACACCCTCCAAAACCAAGCTTTAAAACCTTATACCCCTTCTTCAACCACCAAACGCACTGACGCCGTTTTTGGCACTTCATGATGATGACGGCAACGCGGTTCATAAGCCTCAGCAGCCCCCACCAAAATAACCGGATCATGGTAAGACGCCGGACGTCCGTCAATCAACCGCTGTGTACGGCTAGCTGGCGACCCGCACACCGTACAAACAGCCTGCAGCTTTGTCACCGACTCGGCAATCGCCATCAACTTCGGCATCTGCCCGAACGCCTCACCGCGGAAATCCTGATCAAGCCCCGCCACAATCACACGGTGGCCGGAATCCGCCAGCTGCTGGACAACCCTTACTATGCCTTCATCGAAAAACTGCGCCTCATCGATCGCGACAATATCCATATCCGCTTCCACATGATGCAAAATCTCGATCGAATGGGAAATCGGCTTCGCCTCAAAAGAAGTGCCATTATGGGAAACAACAGACTGGTCATGATAGCGATTATCGATTTTCGGTTTAAATACAGCTATTTTTTGTTTAGCAAACTGGGCACGCCGGACGCGCCGAATTAACTCCTCTGATTTTCCAGAAAACATACTGCCGCAGATAACCTCAACCCATCCGCTTTGCGTCATAACATACATAAACGGCGACTCCTTCCTAATCACGAAACCATCTCTATTTATCATATACAAAATCAATTATTTTAAAGAAACTGGCCATTTGGCCAATAAAAAACAGGCAAGCCAATGTTGCATCTTGCCTGTCTTTGCGCGAATTATTGTTGATTCTTAAGACCGTATTTTTTGTTGAAACGGTCAACACGTCCGCCTGCTTCAGCGAATTTTTGACGACCAGTATAGAATGGGTGGCACTCAGAGCAAGTTTCAACGCGGATCTCGTTCTTTACAGAACCGCTTTCGAAAGTGTTGCCGCATGCACAAGTCACCATAACTGATTTATAATTTGGATGAATTCCTGCTTTCATTCTTTTCATCTCCTTCCGCCCTGAATCATTCGAAACAGAGTTATATACAGTGCTTGTCTTAACAAGTCACAGAATTACAAAAAACACACTGACCACATTATAACAGCCAGACTAATTGTTTGCAAGCTGGGATTTTCAGCCTTTTTGAAAAAACAAAACCAAAATATCGAATCCATCCAGGGACCTCGCAGCCGCCTAAAACCTAAGAACGGCGCGCCTTAAGCTCCTCACCAAGCTGATCGAAGAACTCTTGATTGGACTTCGTCTGACGTAATTTTTTCAAGAAACGCTCGGCAAAATCTGGGGAATCTGACATTGATTTACGAATCGCCCATAACTTATCCAAGTGATCCTTCGGAATAAGAAGCTCTTCCTTACGCGTTCCGGAACGGCGGATATCAAGCGCAGGGAACACACGGCGTTCTGCAAGCTGTCTGTCAAGGTGCAGTTCCATGTTACCGGTACCTTTAAATTCTTCATAAATGACGTCATCCATACGTGAACCAGTATCAACCAGTGCTGTCGCAAGGATCGTCAAGCTGCCGCCCTCTTCAATATTACGGGCCGCACCGAAGAATCGCTTCGGACGGTGGAATGCCGCTGGGTCAATACCACCGGACAACGTCCGTCCGCTTGGTGGAATCACCAGGTTGTAAGCCCGCGCTAAACGCGTGATACTATCCATCAAAATAACAACATCGCGTTTATGCTCAACTAAACGCATTGCCCGGTCCAAAACAAGCTCTGCGACCTTGATATGATTCTCGGGAACCTCATCAAACGTCGAGCTAACCACGTCACCGGCAACGGAACGCTCGATGTCGGTCACCTCTTCCGGACGCTCGTCGATCAACAGCACGATTAACTCGACATCAGGATGGTTCGTCGTAACGCTGTTGGCGATTTCTTTTAACAGCATTGTCTTACCAGCTTTCGGAGGAGCGACAATCAGACCGCGCTGGCCAAAACCAACTGGTGCCACAAGGTCCATAATCCGTGTTGATAAGGCTTTTTGTGTTGTTTCGAGCTTCATCATCCGATTCGGATATAATGGTGTCAACGCCGGGAAATAGACGCGTTCTTTCGCAGATTCCGGATCTTCACCGTTAACGGCTTCTACATGAAGCAATCCGAAATAACGCTCATTTTCCTTCGGCGGACGAACCTTACCGGATACCTTGTCCCCGTTGCGGAGGTCAAAGCGGCGAATCTGCGATGCTGAAATATAGATATCTTCAGAGCTTGGCGAATAGTTGATTGGGCGCAGGAAGCCGAAGCCCTCTGACTGGATGATTTCCAGAACGCCTTCCATGAAGAAATAGCCCTGCTGCTCGGCACGGGATTTTAAAATCGCAAAAATCAATTCTTTTTTCGTTAATTTGCTGTAATAGGTCACTTTATATTCGCGCGCAAGCTCATAAAGCTCCTTCAGCTTCATATTTTCTAAACTTGAAATCGTTAATTCCAATGTGTACACCACGCTTTTAAATTTTTCCTTCATATCCGCTGTCGATTAGGAGCGAGAAATGATAGTAAGATAATAGAGTTGAGGAAATGAATAGAAGTTGATAGAAATGAATAGATTGGCAGAAAACTTGCATGATAAAACAATCTCTATTTTACCCTCTCAGCGAAAAGTTAATCAACTTATTTTTCAAACATCCCTTATTGGAAATATTTTCTTGAAGGAATCCTCATGGAGAATGGGGAGATTTCTGCAAATTTCGGGTGGTGGAAGGCACCACCCGATGTTCGCTACCTATAGTACTAAATTTGGCTTTTTGTTTAGGCTGTGTCGGCCGTCGATGAAACGAACAGTTCCGGACTTTGCCCGCATTACAACAGAATGGGTGGAAGCGTGAGAGCCCTTGAACTGGACACCGCGCAACAGTTCCCCATCCGTTACGCCTGTTGCCGTAAAGATAGCGTCGTCGCCTTTGACCAGGTCCTCCATGCGGAGAATGCGGCTCACATCCAAGCCCATTTTTTTGCAGCGTTCAAGCTCAGCATCATTTTGCGGCAGCAATTTGCCGATCAGTTCACCGCCAAGGCATTTCAAGGCGACCGCTGAAATAACACCCTCTGGTGCACCACCTGAACCGAACAGAATATCGACACCGGTGTTATCAAACGCCGTATTGATGGCACCAGCCACATCGCCGTCATTAATCAGCTTAATTCTGGCGCCTGCTTCGCGAATCTGGGCAATGATATGCTCATGGCGCTGACGGTTCAGTACAGTCGCAACCACGTCTTGAATATCTTTATTTTTTGCTTTCGCGACAGCCTTGAGGTTATCAATGACTGGAGCGTTGATATCAATTAGCCCAACTGCTTCCGGTCCGACTGCGATTTTTTCCATATACATATCTGGAGCATGGAGCAGGCAGCCATGGTCAGCCACAGCGAGAACAGCTAATGCATTCCAACCGCCGGACGCCAAAATATTGGTACCTTCAAGCGGGTCAACGGCAACATCGACACGAGGCCCGTAGCCATTTCCAAGCTTTTCTCCAATATAAAGCATTGGCGCTTCGTCCATTTCCCCTTCACCGATGACAACGGTTCCTTTCATCGGAATGGTGTCAAACACATCGCGCATCGCCGAAGTGGCTGCTCCATCTGCTTCGTCTTTTTTACCGCGGCCCATCCAGCGTGCGGAAGCAAGCGCTGCTGCTTCAGTCACCCGGACAAGCTCCATCGTTAAACTTCTTTCCATTGTTCTCCATCCCCCATTTTTTTCTGATGAGACTTCGTTCCTTTATAAGTATATCTCATTATGTGTTTTTAAGGTGCTCTAATTCTTCCTGTGTTAATGCCTCCCGCCAGACAGTGGCGCCAAGGCCGTTTAATTTTTCAACCAGGTTGCTGTAGCCGCGGTCGATGTGGTCGAGACCGGTTACTTCGGTGATTCCTTCCGCCATCAGACCGGCAATAAACAGTGCTGCTCCGGCACGGAGGTCGCTTGCCTTGACTTTGGCGCCGTGGAGTTGAACAGGTCCGCTAATAATAGCAGAGCGTCCTTCCACTTTAATGTTGGCGTTCATTCTTCTTAATTCATCAATATGCTTAAATCGGGCACCATAAATAGTGTCCGTTACCACACTTGAGCCCGCTGCCTTTGTTAACAAGGCTGTAAATGGCTGCTGCAGGTCGGTTGGAAAGCCCGGATAGACAAGCGTTTTGATATCGACGGCTTTCAGGTTCGAAGGGCCGTTGACAAACACCTGGTCATCGCCGGATTCGATATTCACTCCCATTTCCCGCAGCTTGGCAATCAACGACTCCAAGTGCTGCGGAATCACGTTATCAATCAGCACGCCCTCGCCTATTGCTGCGCCAAGAATCATATAGGTTCCGGCCTCAATCCGGTCTGGAATGATCGTATGGCGGCAGCCATGCAGGCTGTCCACCCCATCAATCCGGATGACATCTGTACCGGCCCCTTTGATTTTTGCACCCATATTGGTAAGCAGAGTCGCGACATCAATGATTTCTGGCTCTTTGGCGGCGTTTTCAATTATCGTCCGGCCTTTCGCTCTTACCGCTGCCAGCATGATATTAATCGTTGCTCCGACACTGACTACGTCCAGATAAATCCGAGCGCCGCGAAGCTCGTCCGCGCGCAGATAAATAGCTCCCTGCTCGTTCGTGATCTGAGCACCAAGCGCTTCAAAGCCTTTGATATGCTGGTCAATCGGTCTTGGACCCAAGTGACAGCCGCCAGGCAGACCAATCACTGCCTTTTTGAAACGGCCGAGCATCGCGCCCATTAAATAATAGGAAGCACGCAGCATTTTCACCTTGCCGTTTGGCAGCGGCATCGAAATCATCCTCGATGGATCGACTGTCATTTCATCGTCTGTAATATTCACTTTGCCGCCGATTTCCTCAAGTAAGTCCTTCAAAATTTCAACATCGGAAATATCAGGCAGTCCTTCGATTGTAACGGGTGATTCTGCTAAAATCGTCGCAGGTATAAGGGCAACGGCACTGTTTTTGGCACCGCTGACCCTTACAGTGCCCTTTAATGGATATCCGCCCGCAATTTTAAGTTTTTCCATTTTCGACTCCCTTCTAAGCCTATGTAAACATTGATTTATCGATTGAATGGAATGGTACTTTTTTGATCGAGACACAAGTCTGTTTTTTCATTACCGAGCTTTTCTAGCAGACTGCCCGAAAAAAAGCACCTTTAAACCAAAACAAGGCCTCAGGTATATTTTTCCAACATTATAAGTCAAATTCCGACAGGTTGTCTAATTTATAGTTTACACGAAAATTATATTTTCATGTATGGCAAATAAAAAAATTTACACGAAAATGGAAAAACGGCGGAACCATTATGCCTTTTTACAGGGATTCCAGCATTTTAGAAAGGCAGAAATTGCCATATAAATCTTACGCTTCTTAGCGGTTATTCCAATCTTTCAAGAAAGCTTCAATCCCTTTGTCAGTTAGTGGGTGCTGTGTAAGTCCCATCAATACTTTGTATGGAATGGTCGCGATATGCGCGCCTCTTAATGCTGCCTCCGTAACATGCAGCGGGTGGCGGATAGACGCCGCGATGATTTCCGTTTTAATGTCATGAACTGCGAAAATATCAGCAATCGTGGAAATAAGGTCTAAGCCGTTTTGGCCGATATCATCCAGTCTTCCCAAGAATGGAGATACATAGGTTGCGCCGGCACGAGCAGCAAGCAGAGCTTGGTTCGCATTGAAGATTAAGGTTACGTTTGTTTTGATGCCTTCTTTTGAAAAAGCATGGACCGCTTTCAGACCGTCCATCGTCATTGGCACTTTAACGGTGATATTTGGGGCAATCGCAGCAAGCTCACGGCCTTCTTTGATCATGCCTTCAGCATCAAGGGCGATCACTTCTGCGCTAACTGAACCAGGAACAAGAGCGGTAATTTCCTTTAAACGGTCGTGAAAGGAAACGCCTTTTTCTTTAGCCACAAGGGATGGGTTTGTCGTAACACCTGCTAATAAACCAAGGTCATGCGCTTCGCGGATTTCTTCTAAATTGGCTGTATCAATAAAAAATTTCATGTTGCTTTCCTCCATTTTCGACTAAATTTTCAATATACTTTGAACACACGGAAACCGCCCTATTGGTAGGGCGGTTCTATTTTATCATAACTGCAAAAAACTACAAAAAAGCGCTTCTTAGGCTTTGCCTGAAGAACCGAATTCGCGCATTTTGCCAATTACGGTTTCTTTGATGGCATCGCGAGCAGGGCCTAAGTATTTGCGTGGGTCATATTCATTTGGTTTATCCGCTAATACTTGACGAACGACTTTCGCAGATGCGATTTGGTTCTCAGTATTCACGTTAATTTTCGCAGTACCTAAAGAAATGGATTTTTGGATATCCTTTGTTGGGATTCCAGTACCGCCGTGCAGCACTAATGGCACACCAGTCAAGTTGCCGATTTCTTCCATTTCCTTGAAACCAAGGTTTGGTTCGCCTTTGTAAGGACCGTGAACAGATCCAAGTGCTGGTGCAAGCGTATCAATGCCTGTACGTTTTACAAGCTCCACACATTCCTGCGCGTCAGCATAGATGATGCTTCCGGAAACATCATCCTCTTGTCCGCCAACAGTTCCAAGTTCTGCCTCAACAGAAACGCCTTTGGCATGAGCATATTCTACTACTTTAGAAGTAATTTCAATGTTTTCTTCAAATGGGTGGTGGGAAGCATCGATCATAACGGAAGTAAAGCCGGCATCAATTGCTTCTTTACATTTTTCAAAGCTTGAGCCGTGGTCAAGGTGGATTGCCACTGGAACCGTAATTTTATAATCTTCCATTAATCCTTCTACCATTTTCACAACGGTCTTGAATCCGCCGATATAGCGGCCAGCGCCTTCAGAAACACCAAGAATAACTGGAGATTTTTCAGCTTCAGCGGCTAGAAGAATGGCTTGTGTGAATTCTAAGTTATTAATGTTAAACTGCCCAACAGCATAGCCTTCTGCTTTACCTTTGTTGAGCATTTCTGTCATGGAAACTAATGGCATATCTCTTCCTCCTTAAATTCGGTCGGTATCTTTCGGAAATGAGTTTATCCATATTGATTTTTCCCATCATATGGCTGATTATGTATCGTTCCCAAAAGATAGCAGCCAATCAAATTTTCACTATGTATCATATCAAAAGAAAGTAAGAATTGCTATTAATCTATCAGCGTTTTGCAAAAGTGTCATAATGAAAACGCCGTCATTCCACTGGATAAATGAAAACTCGCCGATTGGCGAGTCCGATAGGACGAAGACAGAGGCGTAGTTGAATTTATGCGTTAGGAAATTATAAATTTTAGAAAAATTTATAATTCCTATTAGCTGAAAAAAAGCAAACGATAACGTTGCTTTTTTTCATAAAAATATATTAATTCGTTTTTTGCGGGATATGTTTTCTGACGGCGGCACGGATGTCGTCGATATCAAACGGCTTGGCAAAGTGGGTGATGGCGCCAAGGTCTTTTGCTTCCTGGATCATGTCCAGTTCACCGTAGGCGGTCATAATGATGACACGAATGTCCGGGTCGAGCACTTTCATTCTTTTTAAAATTTCAATCCCGTCCATGCCTGGAATTTTCATATCCAGCAGCACAAGGTCCGGGTCATGTGTTTTCACAATCTCCAGCGCCTGCACTCCGTTGGCAGCCTGAAAGGTCTGATACCCTTCTTTTTGAAAAACCTCATTCAATAAAATGCGGATGCCAAACTGGTCGTCAACGATTAAAATTTTCTCCTTCATTCTTCCACCTCTTCCCTCATTTAATAGACTCAATATGTATATATCATTATTAAATTCTCCCTCCCGAGAAAAAAATCCTGCATCATTTTAAGAAACTGCACATGTTATTTTATGGAATTTTAATTATTTTGGCATTTTCATAAAAAGGTCTATAATATTAGTGCATATGAGGAGGGTTTTTATGTTAAAAATGTTCACTACCCAATTAACGGGTTTATTTAAAAGAATAGAGGAAAAAGAAGAGTTTGCGTTTGAGGATGCCGCCCGCCTGCTTGCCCAAGCCCCTGTCGGCGACGGCTCTATTTATATTTATGGTGAAAAAGAAATGAAGGCTGTTGCAGCTGAAGCTGTGGATGGTGCTGAGCCTTTAAAATCCGCAAGAGCTTTGTCTATGGAGTCTGTGGCTGACCTGGATATCGCCGATCGTGTCTTGATTTTCGCGCGGACTTCTACGGATGAGGCACCTTTGTCGATTGCGAGTCAACTTCAGGAAAAAGGGATTCCGTTTGTGGCTGTTTCGACTGCGGTCGATGAATCTACGGGTGGACTAGCGGAAATTGCTGATGTTCATATTGATTTGCGACTGACAAAAGGCTTGCTGCCGGACGAGTTTGGGAACCGAATTGGGTATCCATCCTCGATGGCAGCCTTGTTTGTGTACTATGGATTGAAATTTACGATTGAAGAAATTATAGCGGAATACGAAATGTAAGCGAAACGGTCCTTGTAATGAGGGCCGTTTTGATTTACTCGCCTAAAATTGAAATTTACTCGTCAAATTTCATGATTTACTCGCTCATTTTTTACTTTTACTCGCCAAATCCTTTACTCGCCACTCCCCATTTTTAGCCCCAAAAAAACAAAGACCAGTCCCGCACCCGGATAACTGGTCTTATTTTTTCAAAAAAATTATTTCTGTATAGTAGCCTTAATAAAGTCACGGAACAATGGCTGCGGGCGGTTTGGTCTAGAGATGAATTCCGGATGGAACTGGGATGCCACGAACCATGGGTGATCCTTCAACTCAATGATTTCCACTAAACGGCCGTCTGGGCTTGTCCCGGAGAAAACAAAGCCTGCCTCTTCCATTTCCTGACGATAATGATTGTTGAACTCATAACGATGGCGATGGCGCTCGTAAACGACATTATTTTCGTACGCTTCATGGGCTTTTGTTCCCTCAACAACACGGCAAGGGTACAGACCAAGACGTAACGTTCCGCCTAGGTCCTCGACATCCTTCTGCTCTGGAAGCAGGTCAATGATCGGATGCTGAGTTTCCGGTACGAACTCAGAAGAATGAGCATCTTTGTAGCCAAGCACATTGCGGGCGAATTCAATAGTCGCCAGCTGCATGCCCAAGCAAATACCAAGCAATGGCTTTTTGGACTCACGCGCATAGCGGATCGCTTCCATTTTCCCTTCGACACCACGGTCGCCGAAGCCGCCTGGAATCAGCACTCCATCTACCTCATCAAGAAGTTCCACCACATTTTCGCTAGTCACTTCTTCAGCATTAATCCACTTAATTTCTACATCGGAATCAAACGCGTAACCAGCATGCTTCAACGCTTCAACTACGGAAATATAGGCATCCTGAAGTTCCACGTATTTACCGACTAACCCGATGCGAGTCTTGTTGGCAAGATTCAGCACACGGTCAACCAGCGCTTTCCACTCAGTCATATCCGCTTCCCCAGTTTGTAACTTCAAATGGTCGCAAACGATTTGGTCCATGTTCTGCTCCTGCAAAGCAAGCGGAATGGAGTATAGCGTATCGGCATCACGGCACTCGATGACTGCTTTTGCATCAATATCACAGAATAACGCTAGTTTATCTTTCATATCCTGAGAAATTTCCATTTCAGTACGAACAACAATAATATTAGGTTGAATGCCAAGGCTGCGCAGCTCTTTTACGCTGTGCTGGGTTGGCTTTGTCTTCATTTCGCCGGCCGCTTTAATATAAGGAACTAGTGAACAGTGAATATACATTACGTTTTCACTGCCAATATCGCTCTTAATTTGGCGGATTGCCTCTAAAAACGGCAGGGACTCGATATCACCGACCGTTCCGCCGATTTCCGTAATAACCACATCAGCGTTTGTTTCTTTACCGGCACGGAACACGCGGTCCTTGATTTCGTTAGTGATGTGCGGGATAACCTGGACGGTCGCACCCAGGTAGTCGCCGCGGCGTTCTTTGCGAAGGACAGTGGAATAGATTTTTCCAGTTGTCACGTTGCTGTACTTGTTTACGTTAATGTCGATAAAACGCTCATAGTGGCCCAAATCCAAATCCGTTTCCGCACCATCATCGGTTACGAACACTTCTCCGTGCTGATACGGACTCATTGTTCCCGGGTCGACGTTGATGTACGGGTCTAATTTTTGAGTGGTCACGCTTAAGCCGCGATTTTTCAATAAGCGTCCTAAAGATGCGGCGGTAATCCCTTTTCCAAGCGATGAAACGACACCGCCAGTTACAAAAATATACTTTGTCATGTAAATATTCCCCCTCAGATACAGTTTGTGCATTATTCAGAATGTTAAAGGGTATTTTTGCAAAAATTATTTTTCTGCTGCTCCAAAAAATAAAAAACCCCATAAAAGCTGGGTTTTTATCAAAATAAAAAGCGCTCCTCTTACGCATTGTAAGGGAGCGCGTATACATTCGTTCGAATGGTCCTTTTTAAGGAGCCCAAACAAGATGATACAAGGGGCTGGTGAAAAAGTCAAGCCTCATACCTGACTCATTTCACCAAATGTGAGGTAATCAGAGTTAGAGATCCTCGTCCTCTTCCACATCTTCTAGTTCAAGTTCTTCTTCCTCTTCCAGGTCATCTTCAAGTTCTTCATCATCTTCGAATTCAAGTTCTTCGTCATCCTCAAGAACATCATCTTCATCTTCGAATTCGTCGTCGATTTCATCAATCTCGTCAAGGTTCTCCTCTTCATCGTCAAGGAGATCATCTTCCTCTTCAAAGTCGTCGACATCGTCGTAGTCTTCGTCATCAAGTTCTTCAAATTCGTCGATTTCATCGATATCCTCGTCTTCGACAACCTTCTTCTTCTTCTTCTTCGATTTGACGACTGCGACAACTTCTTCCTCCTGAGTATCAACCGGATACCAAACGCGAAGTCCCCAGCGGTTTTCACCTAAAGTCAAGAATCGTCCATCAATATTTAAATCGGTGTAAAACTGTGCCAGACGAGAACGCATTTCTGATTCAGAAATGCCCGCAGCCTTGGAAATTTCCTTCACTAAATCGGCGAAGGCAACTGGCTGCTTACTATTTTTCATAAATTCATAAGCCATTTCGATGAGCGATAACTCTTGCAGCTCCTCTTTTGAGTACATTGCTAAACTCAATATCGGCACTTCCTTTCTCTATTTAACACTCTTATGTAGAATGAATAAGGGCTAATCTTTCGTTGTCTAGCTCCAGCGCCTAGGGGCTCGGGGTCATAAGCCAATCCGTCCTGAAGGTTAAAAAACAACCTTCAGGACGGCTCGTCTTATGCCTGTCGCCCCTGGGCAAGGCGCTTCCGCTTTTCTATAAAAATACATATTCTTCATTATAAACAAATTCTAGAGGTTTATGCTAGTTCTAGCTGTTTGTTTTACTTGATTTTTTCCTTTTTTGGCTTCTCTTCATTCTTTTTAATCTGTTCTCTTACTATTTTTAGCTCTTTAAGAGATATGTACAAAAAGAAGATGGCCAGCAACAGGAACGAAACAGCACCTAGTTGCAGTTCATAAAGATAATATAATGGCCAGGCCGTAATTATTAAAACCATGATTATATGATTTACTCTCATAAGCTGACACCTGCCCATAACCTCTGGAGGTAAAATACTATATTGATTATATAGGATATATCATAATATTGGAAAATATTTTTAAAAAAACAAAAAAGGGGAAGTGCCCCCCTTTTGATTAACGCCTCCACTCATTACATATTTCGGCGATACTGTCCGCCTACTTCGTATAGGGCGCGTGTGATTTGGCCGAGACTCGCGACTTTGACGGTTTCCATAAGTTCGGCAAAGATGTTGCCGCCGCTTGTGGCTGCTTCCTTCAACCGCTTCAGTGCTGCAGCTGATTCAGCTGCGTGCGCTTCCTGGAAGGCACGCAAATTGTGAATCTGCAGCTCTTTCTCCTCTGTCGTCGCCCGAGCCAATTCCATATTATCAATCGCTTCCTCGGATGGAGGATTTGGATTCAAATACGTATTCACACCGATAATCGGCAGTTCGCCCGTATGTTTTAACATTTCATAGTGCATTGACTCATCCTGAATCTTGCCGCGCTGGTATTGGGTTTCCATTGCACCCAGGACGCCGCCGCGGTCATTCAGCCGTTCAAACTCTTGAAGTACCGCTTCCTCAACTAAATCAGTCAGCTCTTCTACGATAAACGAGCCCTGAAGCGGATTTTCATTCTTCGTCAAGCCGTGCTCCTTAGTGATAATCATCTGAATCGCCATTGCCCGACGCACCGATTCCTCGGTCGGTGTCGTAATCGCCTCATCGTAGGCGTTCGTATGCAGCGAGTTACAGTTATCGTGCAGCGCCATCAATGCCTGAAGCGTGGTGCGGATATCATTAAAATCGATTTCCTGCGCGTGCAGCGAACGACCTGATGTCTGCACATGATACTTCAGCTTTTGGCTGCGCTCGTTGGCACCATACTTGTCGCGCATCACGGTTGCCCAAATGCGCCTCGCCACCCGGCCAATCACCGTGTACTCCGGGTCCAAGCCATTCGAGAAAAAGAACGACAGGTTTGGCGCAAAGTCATCAATGTTCATGCCGCGGCTTAAATAGTACTCAACGTAGGTAAAGCCGTTAGACAAAGTGAATGCCAGCTGCGAAATCGGGTTCGCACCCGCTTCGGCAATATGGTACCCGGAAATCGACACAGAATAATAGTTACGCACCAGATGGTCGATGAAATATTGCTGGATATCCCCCATCATCCTTAAAGCAAATTCTGTTGAAAAAATACATGTATTTTGGCCTTGGTCTTCCTTTAAAATATCAGCCTGAACCGTACCGCGGACAGTTTTCAGCGTATAGGCTCGAACTTCAGCAAATTCTTCGACAGTCAAAACGCGGCCTAGTTCAGCTTCTTTACGTTTCACTTGCTGGTCAATTGCCGTATTCATGAACATCGCGAGGATGATTGGCGCTGGACCGTTGATCGTCATCGAAACGGATGTCGATGGGTGGCAAAGGTCGAAGCCATCGTACAGCTTTTTCATGTCATCTAACGTACAAACACTGACGCCGCTTTCGCCGACTTTACCGTAAATGTCGGGACGGTAATCCGGGTCTTCCCCGTATAGGGTCACCGAGTCAAAGGCGGTGCTGAGGCGTTTTGCCGAATCGTCCTTCGATAAATAGTGGAAACGGCGGTTCGTCCGTTCCGGTGTGCCTTCGCCGGCAAACTGGCGTTTTGGATCCTCCCCTTCACGCTTGAACGGGAATACCCCTGCTGTGTACGGGAATGAGCCCGGTAGGTTCTCACGATACACCCAGCGCAGGATTTCACCGTAATCCTTGTATTTCGGCAAAGCCACTTTTGGAATATCAAGCCCTGATAAGCTCTTTGTTTTTAAAATTGTAATGATTTCTTTGTCGCGGATTCTCGTGACGAACTTATCTGCGGAGTACGCTTCTTTTGTTTTTTCCCAGCCGTCAAGAATACGCTTTGACTCTGGTGTCAGCTGCGCTTCGGTTTCCTGTTTAACCGCTTCTAGAGCTGCCACTACTTCCGGCTGACCCTTCACAGCTTCGATAGCGCCTTCCAACTGGAATAATTTCCGGGAAATATTCGCCTGCTGCTCCGCTTTTTTATGATAGCCGCGAACCGTCTCGGAAATTTCCCGTAAGTAATAGCGGCGGTCCGTCGGGATGATGATGTTTTGCTTTTCAACCTTCGCCTCTTTGCTGTATGAAGTCACCCAATCGGTCGCAGCCTTTTCATTGATTTTTTCAACGAGAGCCGCAAATAAAGCATTTGTGCCAGGGTCATTGAACTGGCTGGCGATTGTGCCGTACACTGGCATTTCGGATGGATCTTTTTCAAAAAGCATATGGCTGCGCTGGTACTGCTTCTGCACCTGGCGTTTTGCGTCCTCGGAGCCCTTACGTTCGAATTTATTGATAACAATCAGGTCGGCAAAGTCAATCATGTCGATTTTTTCAAGCTGGGATGGTGCCCCGAACTCGCTGGTCATGACGTACATTGCAACATCGCAAATTTCCGTGATGCCGGCGTCGCCCTGGCCGATTCCGCTTGTTTCGACAATCACCAAGTCAAATCCGGCTGCCTTCGTGACCGCTACGGCGTCTTTAATGGCCAGCGATAATTCTGATTTCGAAGCCCGTGTTGCTAGGCTTCGCATAAAAACGTTCGGTGAAAAAATCGCATTCATGCGGATGCGGTCGCCAAGAAGCGCACCGCCCGTTTTTTGCTTGGTTGGGTCAACGGAAAGGATAGCAACCTTTTTGGCTGGAAACTCGTTGATAAAACGGCGGATCAACTCGTCGGTCAGCGAGCTTTTTCCAGCCCCGCCCGTACCGGTGATACCGATAACCGGAATCGACTTCTCAAGCTCCTTCACTTTTTCAAGAACCTGCTCAGCCGTTGCAGCCGCCTCATTTTTTTGGTCCACATGATTTTCCGCAATTGTAATCAGCTTGGCAACGGCATTCATGTCACCCGTCGGCAGCTTTTCGATTTGCTCCGGGATATTTTCTGAAGAGACTGTTGAAAAATCACACTCTTGAATCATGAGGTCAATCATGCCCTGTAAACCGAGCTTTCGGCCGTCTTCCGGTGAGAAGATGCCGGAAATGCCGTACTCTTGGAGTTCATTGATTTCTCTTGGGATGATAACGCCCCCGCCGCCGCCATAAATGCGGATATGTGGTGCGCCTTTTTCTTTTAATAGGTCGTACATGTATTTAAAGTATTCAACGTGCCCTCCTTGATAAGAGGAGATCGCGATACCCTGGGCATCTTCCTGAATGGCGGCGTTGACCACTTCCTCGACCGAGCGGTTGTGGCCAAGGTGAATGACCTCGGCCCCGCTTGATTGAAGGATGCGCCGCATGATATTGATGGAAGCATCATGGCCGTCAAACAAACTCGACGCGGTCACAAAGCGAATATGATGCTTCGGCTGATATTTTCCGGTTGTACTCATCTCAATTTGGCCCCCTTGTTTTTTAAAATTCGTAAGTAACCCTCGTTTTGTCCTTAACCGTCCCTTTTTTCCCCAAGCCCTTTAAAAATAAACTCCGTCTGCAGTTCAATGTATTCGTCCAGAGTAAACAGCTTCCGGAGCGCCCAGCGGCGGAAGCCCCACATTTGCCCTTGGACAAAAATATCGTGGGCGATGATTTTGATTTGTTTTTCCAACAGTTCTAACTCGCCATTCTCCACACATTTAAGGAGCATATTTTCAAACATGGCAACCATCTCTAATTCCTTTTTTAACACATATGGAAGAGCGTCCTTTGATAAGGATTTTACTTCCTGATACATAACGAGGATTTCGTCCTGCAATTCATCCATAACATGGAAAAAGTTTGAGATTCCCACTTTTAAGCTCTCTAATGTCCCTTGCTTGTGATCAAGGTTCTCCTCCAGCTGCTCCTTCACATGATCATAGATGCTGTCGCAGACCAGATATAAAATATCTTCCTTCGTCCGGATGTACTCGTACAACGTCCCGATGCTAAATCCCGCTGCTCTGGCAATTTCCCGGGTCGTTGTCCGATGAAACCCTTTCTCTTTAAAAAGTGCAACGGCCCCTTTGATCATTTGGTCGCGCCTCTTTTGCACGAGGCGCTCATCTTTGACTGAGGCCTGAACCTCCCGTTTATTCATCGCGCTCGAACCGCTCCTTGTCTAGCTACAGCGCCTAGGGGCTCGAAGGTCTAAAGCCAATCCGTCAAGAAGGCTAAAAGTGAGCCTTCTCGCTGGCTCGTCTAGCCTCGTGCCCCTGGTCAAGGCGCTTTTAGCTTTTCGTTTTACTTCGTAATCATTCTAGAAATAACAAGGCGCTGAATTTCCTGAGTGCCCTCGTAAATTTGCGTGATTTTTGCATCACGCATGAAGCGTTCGACCGGATAATCCTTCGTATAGCCGTAGCCGCCGAACACCTGAACTGCTTCTGTTGTTACCTTCATCGCGGTATCGCCGGCAAACAGCTTTGACATGGCGGACTCTTTGCCATATGGGAGGCCGTTGGACTCAAGCCATGCTGCCTGATAGGTTAATAGTCTGGCAGCTTCAATATTCGTTGCCATATCGGCAAGCTTGAAGCTGATTCCTTGGTTCGCAGCGATCGGCTTGCCGAACTGAACGCGTTCCTTTGCATAGTCAACTGCTGCATCAAGAGCGCCTTGAGCAATACCGACTGCCTGCGCCGCGATGCCGTTGCGGCCGCCATCCAGTGTCATCATCGCGACTTTGAAGCCTTCGCCCTCTTCACCAAGTCTATTTTCAACCGGAACCTTGCAATCTTCAAAAATAATTTCTGTTGTCGGTGATGAACGAATGCCCAGTTTCTTTTCTTTTTTCCCAACAGAGAATCCCGCGAAATCCTTTTCAACGATAAACGCTGTTGTGCCGCGCTGCTTGTTGGATGGATCGGTTAGTGCAAATACGACATAAATGTCGGCCTCGCCGCCATTGGTGATGAAAATTTTTGAACCGTTCAGCACGTAGTGGTCGCCCTCAAGGCGTGCCGTCGTTCTCATTCCGCCTGCATCAGAGCCGCTGCCTGGCTCGGTCAAGCCATAAGCACCTATTTTTGAGCCTTCAGCCAGCGGACGAAGGTATTTTTGCTTTTGCTCTTCATTACCGAACTTGTAAATTGGCCAGCTGGCAAGAGATGTGTGTGCGGAAAGGGTAACTCCAACAGACGAATCGACGCGGGAAAGCTCTTCAACCGCGATACAGTAAGCAAGATAATCACTGCCGATGCCGCCGTACTCTTCCGGCCATGGAATTCCGGTTAAGCCAAGCTCCGCCATTTTGTCAAAAATCTCCCGGTCAAAGCGCTCTTCTTCATCACGCTCAGCAGCCGTTGGCGCAATTTCGTTTTGCGCAAAATCGCGCACCATTTTGCGAATCATTTCATGTTCTTCGGTTAATTTGAAGTTCATTTTGGGTGTCCTCCTTAGTTTTATCTACAAATATTGATGGGATATCTACAAATTTTTAAATATATCTACAAAAGAAATTTTAAAGGGATATCTACAATTTTTAAAATATATCAACAAAATTTCAAAGGATATCTACAATTCCATCCTTAAAGATGCTTGCTAATCACAATCCTCTGAATCTCGCTTGTGCCCTCATAAATCTCCGTCACTTTGGCATCGCGGAAGTAGCGCTCAACCGGGTAATCCTCCGTATAGCCGTAGCCGCCGAAGACTTGAATCGCCTCGGTCGCCACCTCCACTGCTGTTCTTGTTGTAAAAAGCTTCGCAATGGACGCCTCCATGCCGCATTTTAAGCCCTGCCCACGCAAATCAGCAGCACGGTAAACTAGTAATCTAGCAGCCTCTACATTTGTCGCCATATCAGCGAGCTTGAAAGCAATCCCCTGCTGGGCAGCAATCGGCTTGCCGAACTGGTGGCGCTGCTTAGCATATTCGGTTGCGGCCGACAGTGCGGCCTCGGCAATCCCGAGCGCCTGGGCAGCAATTCCAATGCGGCCGGCATCGAGGTTGGCCATCGCAATTTTAAAACCTTCGCCCTCAGCACCAAGCAGGTTCTCGGCCGGAACGCGCATATCCTCAAAAGTAAGCTGCACCGTTCTCGAGCCATGCAGGCCCATCTTTTTCTCGTCCTTGCCAATCACCAGTCCAGAGGTATCTTTTTCAACAATAAAGGCCGATACCCCTTTGGCGCCCAATTCCGGATTGGTTTTTGCAAAAACGATGTAAACGTCGGCCTCGCCGCCATTGGTGATGAAGACCTTGGAACCGTTAATTACAAAATGGTCGCCGTCGCGAACCGCTCGCGACTTCATGCTGGCAGCATCCGACCCGGCGCTCGGCTCCGTTAAACAGAAAGCGCCTAAGTATTCACCAGCGGCCAGCTTTGGTACGTACTTTTGCTTCTGCTCCTCCGTTCCAAAGTAAAGAATCGGGTTCGTGCCAACAGATGTGTGCACCGACAAAATTACGCCCATCGTCGCGCTAACCTTAGAAAGCTCATTAATGGCGATGATATAGGAGGTGAAATCCATCTCAGCTCCGCCGTATTGCTCTGGAACCGGGATGCCCATCAGGCCAAGCCCGCCCATTTTGCGGAGAATCTCACGAGGAAATTCCCCTTTCTCCATTTTTTCTATAAACGGCGCAACATCAATGGCGGCAAAGTCGCGCACCATTTTGCGCATCATTTCTTGCTCTTGTGTGAATGTAAGATTCATGCTGAACTCCCCTTTTGGAGAAAGTAGTGTGACCGTACTCATTTTTAATGCCCCTTTCTCGAGGATTCTGTATTCTTTGCTTGAATCTTGCTACCCCTATTTTTAAGACCCCTACTGCTATTCTTGAAAAAATTATCTCCCGAGTAGACCATATCGTTATCTCTATCTTTCTATATTTGTAATATTTAATGTCCGCCAATGGATAGACAGTTGCAAAGCTAAATTCTGTTATTCGTATACGTAAAATCCACGTCTGGTTTTCTTACCTAACCAGCCTGCTTTTACATATTTACGCAGCAGCGGGCATGGGCGGTACTTGTCATCGCCAAAGCCTTCGTGCAATGTTTCCATGATGTAAAGGCAAGTATCCAGTCCGATAAAGTCGGCGAGCGTTAACGGCCCCATTGGGTGGTTCATGCCAAGCTTCATTACTTCGTCGATGGCTTCCTTCGTGGCCACGCCCTCGTATAATGTATAGATCGCTTCGTTAATCATCGGCATTAGCACGCGGTTGGCTACAAAGCCAGGGAAGTCGTTTACCTCTACAGGCACTTTGGATAACGTTTTTGTCATGTCCTCGATGACTTGATACACTTCATCTGCCGTTGCCAAGCCGCGGATGATTTCCACCAACCTCATAACAGGCACCGGATTCATGAAGTGCATACCGATGACCTTTTCCGGGCGCTTCGTTGCTGCCGCGATTTCCGTGATAGGCAGCGAGGAGGTATTGCTTGCTAAAATCGCATGCGCCGGCGCAATTTCGTCTAACTGCGCAAAGATTTTTGTTTTGATTTCCATGTTTTCAACAGCTGCTTCGATGACAAGATCCACGCCGGATGCGTCTTGCAGGTCTGTTGATGGAGTCAGGTTGCTAAGCACCTCTTGCTTTTGCTCCTCGGTCATGCGGCCCTTATCTACATTGCGGGATAGGTTTTTGTTGATAACCCCTAGTCCGCGCTCGACAAATTCCGATTTTAAGTCATTTAAGACAACCTTGTAGCCCGCTTGTGCACAAACCTGGGCGATTCCCGAGCCCATTTGGCCAGCCCCAATTACCATTACCTTTTCAACTTTCATGTTTTCCCCTCCGATTTGGCGGCCGGAAAACAGAAACCGGCCGCGACTTTTGTTTTCTTTTTTTCTATTCAACAGCGTAGAGTTCCTTCCCTATTCGAGAGTAAGTTAGCTCTATCCGAGAGTATTTCTCCCTTATGCGAGAGATAAGCCATTCTATCTGAGAGTATTTTCCCTTATCCGAGAGATAAGCCACTCTATCCGAGAGTATTTTCCCTTATCCGCGAGTAAGCCTCCACTAGTTATCTCTTCGGCACCTCAATCATAATCGCATCGCCCTGGCCGCCGCCGCTGCAGATGGCCGCGATGCCAATCCCGCCGCCGCGGCGCTTTAACTCATGCAACAAAGTAATGATGATGCGCGCTCCGCTTGCGCCAATTGGATGGCCAAGGGCAACCGCACCGCCGTTGACATTGACCTTTTCCGGATCCAAGCCGGCGATTTGACCGCTCGCCAGCGCTACGGCCGCGAACGCTTCGTTGATTTCAAACAAGTCAATTTCCTCAAGGCTGCGGCCAGTTTTTCGTAAAATTTCATTGATGACAAGTCCTGGTGTCTGTGGGAAGTCCTTGGCTTCGACTGCGATCGCCGCCTGGCCGATGATGACCGCTTCTACCCGCCGGCCTTCACGCTCCGCACGTTCCTCGCTCATCAACACGAGAGCACCGGCTCCATCATTGACCCCTGGTGCGTTTCCGGCTGTGATGGTACCTTCGCCATTAAACGCCGGTCCAAGCTTCGCTAATTTTTCCAAAGAGGTATCTTTCCGCGGCGCTTCATCGTGCTTGACTACAACCGGCGCTCCTTTGCGCTGCGGTACTTCTACGTTCACAATCTCTTCGGCAAACTTGCCGCTCTCGATTGCTTCAATGGCCCGCTGGTGGCTTCTTAATGCCCACTCATCTTGTGCCTCGCGACTAAGCGACATCTCTTCAGCGGTCGAGTTCCCGTACGTTCCCATGTGCACGCCGGTGAAGCTGCAGCTTAATCCGTCATGAGTCATCAAATCCTGAACCGACGCGTCGCCCATTCTTAGGCCCCATCTTGCTTTTGGCAAAATATACGGAGCATTTGACATTGATTCCATACCGCCTGCCACGATGAGTTCCTCGTCGCCAGCACGGATGATTTGGTCAGCCAGTGTTACACTGCGCAGACCTGATGCACAGACCTTGTTGATTGTTTCAGTCTTGACTTCCCATGGAAGCCCGGCGCCCCGCGCCGCCTGGCGGGATGGGATTTGCCCTTGTCCCCCCTGCAGGACTGATCCAAAAATCACTTCTTGCACGTCTTCTGGATTCACATTAGCACGCTGTACCGCTTCTTTAATGGCTATACCGCCCAACTGAGAGGCGCTAAAGCTGCTCAATGCCCCGCCGAATTTACCAAAAGGCGTTCTAACCCCGCTTAAAATAACCGTTCTACCCATTCGAAACATCCCTTTCCCCTGTTTTTATTTCAAAAAACAATTATGCCTTTTCCCAATTTTCAGTCACTGATACATAAAAAATGGGAGCGTGCTGATTTCATCATCGACTGAACGCTCGCTCAACACTGTTGCAAAAACTAACGCAGGTCCAGGGGACTACCCTGCCCACGCATTTAATTAAAAAGGAAATGTAAGCGTTTTAATCTACTTATTCTATTTTACAAAAAAAATAGCAGAAGTTGAATTGTTTTACACAAAATTCCTAAAATTTTTCTGCGTATGCAATCAACCTCTGCTATTTTAAAATTCAATTTTCAGTCTTACGATGCCACTGCCACAGGTTCACCGCAGACGGCTTTTTCAAGCAGCTCGGCCACATCGTAGGTTGCAACCTTATCTTCAACCTCTTTGGCCTTCGTACCATCGGAAAGCATTGTTAAACAGTATGGACAGCCAGAGCTGATGACGGATGGGTTCACCGATAATGCTTGCTCTGTACGTGCCACGTTGATGCGGTGTCCAGTTTCTTCCTCCATCCACATCAAGCCTCCGCCGGCACCGCAGCACATTCCCTTCTCGCGGTTCCGTTCCATTTCCACTAGCTTTACGCCTGGGATAGCCTTCAAGATTTCACGCGGTGCATCATAAACGTCGTTGTAACGTCCCAAGTAACAAGAGTCGTGGAACGTAATCGTTTCGTTCACGGCATGCTTCGGCTTCAAACGGCCATCGCGGACTAGTTCAAAAAGAACCTCCGTATGGTGGTAAACCTCAGCCTGCAACCCGAAATCAGGGTATTCGTTTTTGAAAATATTGTAGGCATGCGGGTCAATTGTCACGATTTTCTTCGCTTCTGCCTTTTCAATTTCAGCGATATTATTATTCGCAAGTTCCTGGAACAAGAACTCGTTACCTAAACGGCGGACTGTGTCGCCAGAATTCTTTTCTTTGTTACCTAAGATAGCGAACTTCACGCCTGCTTCATTTAATAGCTTCGCAAACGACAACGCAATCTTCTGGCTGCGGTTGTCGTAAGAGCCCATTGAGCCAACCCAGAACAGGTACTCGAACTCTTCGCCAGCTTTGTTCATTTCTTTTACAGTTTTAACTTCAACGTCTTCACGGGCTTCGCGCCATGTTTCGCGCTCTTTTCTGTTCAAGCCCCAAGGGTTGCCCTGACGCTCGATGTTAGTGATCGCGCGCTGTGCATCAGCGTCCAATTTTCCTTCTGTTAAAACTAGGTACCGGCGAAGGTCAATAATTTTTTCAACGTGCTCGTTCATAACCGGACATTGGTCTTCACAGTTACGGCAGGTTGTACAAGCCCAGATTTCTTCTTCGGTGATGACATCGCCAATCAAGCTTGGGCTGTAGACGGAAGTTGCAGCTGTTTCAGACGCGCCTTGACCAGCTGCGGCAAGTGCAATTTGGTTGCCCTTTGTATTCGCAAATGCGAAGGTTGGCACCCATGGCTGCTTTTGCGTTACAGCCGCACCATAGTTGGTAAGGTGATCACGCATTTTCACGATTAAATCCATTGGCGACAGCATTTTGCCTGTGCCGGTTGCCGGACACATATTTGTACAGCGGCCGCATTCTACACAAGCATAGAAGTCCATCATTTGCAGTTGTGTGAAGTCTTCAATTTTTCCAACGCCAAATGATTCGGCAGTTTCGTCCTCGAAGTCAATCTTTCTCAATTTACCTGCCTTATCCAAACGATTCAGGTAAACGTTTGCAGGACCGGCAATTAAGTGAGCGTGTTTTCCTTGCGGCACATATACTAAGAAGGCCAATAAGAAAATCAAGTGCAGCCACCATGCCACATAAAAGATGGACACTGCTGCTGTTTTACCAATACCGGCGAAGATAATTGAAATGAGAGATGCCACTGGTTCTGCCAAGGAAGTTTCTTCACCATGCCAGATGATGCCCATTCCGTTTCCTAATAGCACCCAAATCATTAAGCCGCCGATAAAGATTAAGACAAGACCAGATTTAAAGCCCCTCTTTAAGCGGACAAGTTTCTCAACATAACGACGATGAAATGCCCAGAAAGTTGCCACTAAAATGACTAAAGTGACGATCTCCTGGAAGAATGTAAATGCCGGATAAAGCGGTCCAAGCGGAAGGTGGGAGCCTGGTGCAATCCCTTTCCAAATAAAATCGATCGCTCCAAATTGAACAAGAATGAAGCCGTAAAAGAACATAACGTGGATGGCACCACTCTTTTTATCCTTTAAAAGCTTCTTCTGCCCGAATACCATAACCCAGATTTTTTGCAGACGTTCTTTGACATTGTTGTCAAACTCTTCCTTTTTGCCAAGCTTCATATATTCGATCCGTGTTTTGACAACATAGACGAACAAGCTGAGCGCGTAAGCGGTTACGGCCAAGAAGGCAATAAGGTTGACCCATAAAAGTCCATTCATGAAATAAGCCCCTTTCGTTGATTTCTCCTCTAAGTTTTTTACTTGTTGTTAAAAATAACAAATTTTCTGAACTTACCTTAACTCTATTATAATATGAATGAGCATTCAGTCAATCCATTTTTACTAACTTATAGAAATGTTTGTTGTTGGAAAAACTAACGAAACTGATTGGAGGAAGGTTTTCCAATGAATTTTTTAGTCATTTTTTTCGGAATTGTCTTACTTTTCATTATATGGCTTATTCTGGACTTTTGTCTAGGGCGACAGAAGCATCATTCTTCTGTAAGAAAAATGGAAACTCCCATCCTGCATGGTGATTTTGACATTTTTACTCATGGCAAGGAGCTATTTCACGACTACTTTTCCGTGCTGCGCGAGGCAGAAAGACATATCCATGTATTGTTTTATATTGTAAAGGATGATGTCTTTAGTCAGGAATTTCTTTCAATTTTAAAAGAAAAAGCACGGACCGGAGTTGAGGTTCGCTTGCTGCTGGATCGGCTTGGCAGCTGGAAAGTAAAAGGAGCGGCGATAAAAGAGCTGCGCGCGGCGGGGGTAGAGTTTGCCTTCAGCAATCCGGTGAAGCTCCCCTATCTTTTTTACTCGATGCAGGTCCGGAACCACCGTAAGATTTCGATTATAGATGGGCGAATTGGCTATCTTGGCGGGTTTAATATTGGAAAGGAATATATTGACGAAGACCCAAGCCTTGGCCCATGGCGCGATTATCATCTAAAAATCGGCAGTGAAAGCGTCAATTTTTTACAAAGTGAGTTTCTGATGGATTGGGAACGATGCACGGGAGTTGATTTGCAGGGTGTGGCGAAGTATTTCCCGAAATTGCCTAAAGGTGACGTCCGCCAGCAATTTATTCCAACGGAAGCCAATCAGCTGGAATGTATGTTCATCAGTCTCATCCAATTGGCCGAAAAATCGATTACCATCGGCACACCTTACTTTATTCCAAGCAGGAAGATTTTTGCGGAGCTGCAGAAGGCGGTGCAGCGGGGCGTCTGTCTGACAATCATTGTACCGTCAGTTTCTGATCACATACTCGTGAAAGAGGCGTCGTTCCGCTATTTACGGACGCTGCTTCGGGAAGGCGCATTGGTTTATCAGTATAATAAAGGTTTTTACCATGCCAAAACTATCGTCATTGATGACAAGGTCGCCGACATCGGTACCGCGAACTTTGACAAACGCAGCCTCTTTTTAAACCAAGAAATCAATTGCTACATCTACGACCCAAACTTTATTGACCGAATAAAGGACATACTGGACAAAGACATCCACGATTCCACCCGGCTCACACTCGAGCAACTGAACAAACCAAACTTGGCCAGATCTATGAAGGAAGCTGTTGCTGGGGTGGTTTCTTACTTTTTATAAGGTGGCAGGCACCGCTTGTTGACAGTTGGGGTTGAACTATTTCTATGGGAGGTGGGAGTAATGAGAATTCGCTTTGGGTATGTTTCGCATGCGATTAGTTTGTGGGATGCCTCACCGGCCAAGATGCTTACCTTTGCTCGATATCAACAGCTGAACTCTGAGGAGCGGGCGGCCAAACTCCGCGAGATTACGAAACAAAATCTGAACCATACACTGAGGATGCTGCATTATAATGTGGCTCATGAGCTGGAGCTGTACCGATTCTCCAGCTCAATTGTTCCGCTTGCCACCCACCCGGAGGTGCGCTGGGACTTCGTCGCCCCATTCCGCAGCGAGTGGCAGGAAATTGGCAATCTTGTAAAAAAGCACAACCTAAGGGTCAGCTTTCACCCGAACCAATTTACCTTGTTTACCTCGCCAAAGCCGCAAATTACGGAGAACGCGGTTATCGACATGACCTACCATTTTCAAATGCTGGATGCCATGGGAGTTGCGGCGAATAGCCTGATTAACATCCATATCGGTGGTGCTTATGGTGACAAACAGCAGGCCCTGGCCCGTTTCCATCAAAACCTGAAAGCCTTGCCTGCTCATATAAAAAATATCATGACCTTAGAAAATGACGACAAAACGTATACTGCAGAAGAAACGCTGGCTGTTTGCGAAAAAGAAATGATTCCGTTCGTTTTTGATTACCATCACCATATGGCCAATCCTTGCACCAAGCCGCTTGAGGAACTGTTGTCGCGCATTTTCCAAACATGGTCTCATAGGCCGAGCCTCTTGCCGAAAGTACACATCTCCTCCCCGAAGTCGGAAAAAGAATACCGCTCCCATGCGGATTTCGTAGACCCAGAGTTTATCATGCCATTTTTGAAAATGCTGATAGAGTCTGGCCGGGATGTTGATTTCATGATTGAGGCAAAAGCGAAGGATCAAGCCTGTTTGAAATTGGTGGAGGATTTAAGCAAGATTCGCGGCTTTAAGCGGATTAGTGGAGGTGCCCTTGAAATTAAACAACACCAGTAAAAAAGAGTCCCCGCCCCGCGGAGACTCTTTTATTCTTCAATTAAGTTTAAGACAGGAACGTCCTGCTCATGTTCAGGGTCCGTCCTGGAATATATCCGCGCCATTTTCGATGCTTCGTCCACATGCTGGATAATGACCGGCGTTCCCTCATAGGTCACATTAATCATATCCGCGGATTCCAAAATTTCCTTCGCTCTTCCTACATTCATGCGTTCGGTCCACTCCTCACAAATAAGTACACTATTACTATTTGCATTTTTTTGGAGGGTATTCATACTTTTTGGCATTTTTATGGAAAAATCACCCTCAATAAAATGCCCCGATTCATTTACTTTCCGTTTTAAGGCGTTTACTTTCCAATTCGGAAAAATACTTTCCACTTTTCAAAAATACTTTCCATACTGCGGACTTTACTTTCCACTTTTTCAATTTTACTTACACATTAAAATAATTCTAAAAAGGTCCCCTCATATCGAAGGAACCTCATTACCAAAACCTATTCAAAAATTACATTTTTTCCGGTGCTGAAACCCCAATCAACGCCAGCGCATTCCGTAACGTAATCTGCACAGCGTTCACCAATCCGAGGCGTGCCTTAGTCCGCTCAGGCTCACCGCTTTCCAGCACCTTTTCCGCATTGTAAAAGCTGTGGAACGTCGAAGCCAATTCAAAAATGTAATTAGTAAGCCGGTGAGGCACGCGCTTCAACGCCGCTTCGCCAACCGCATGCGGGAACTCGCCCAATTTTTTCAACAAATCTACTTCCTTTTCGGAAGCAACCACTGAAAAATCAGCACCGGAATCAACTGCAAAACCCTGCTCCTCGCCAGACCGCAAAATTGAACAAATCCGCGCGTGAGCATACTGCGCATAATAAACCGGATTTTCATTGGACTGCGACACTGCCAAATCCAAATCAAAGTCCATATGGGTATCCGAGCTGCGCATCGCAAAGAAATAACGCGTCGCATCGAGGCCGACCTCATCGACTAAATCCCGCATGGTGACAGCCTTTCCAGTCCGCTTCGACATCTTCATCTTCTCGCCGTTTTTATACAAGTGAACAAGCTGGATGATCTCAACCTCGAGCGCCTCGCGGTCATAGCCGAGCGCCTGGATCGCCGCCTTCATACGAGGAATATAACCGTGATGGTCCGCTCCCCAAATGTTGATCAATTTTTCAAAGCCTCGCTCGAGCTTGTCCTTATGATAAGCAATATCCGGCGTTAAATAGGTATATGATCCGTCCTGCTTAATCAGCACGCGGTCCTTGTCGTCGCCGAGGTCGGTCGAACGCAACCAGGTTGCCCCGTCCTGCTCATAGATATAGCCGCTCTCCCGCAATGCCGCCAGCGCCGTGTCAATTTTTCCACTTTTATAAAGGGATGTTTCTGAATACCAAACATCAAAGCCGACACGGAAGTCCTCAAGGTCCCTTTGGAGCTTTTTCATTTCGTATTTCAAGCCATACTCTCGGAAAAATTCAAACCGCTCCTCTTCCGAAACATTTACATATTTGTCGCCAAACTCTTCCGCAAGCTTCTTGCCAATCCCCACAATGTCCGCTCCGTGGTAGCCGTCCTCTGGCATTTCTTTTTCCAAACCAAGCGCTTGGAAATAGCGCGCTTCAACAGAAAGCGCCAAGTTATTAATCTGATTTCCCGCATCATTGATATAGTATTCGCGGGACACATCATAGCCAGCCTTGGCTAAAATGTTGCTTAAAGAATCACCGACCGCCGCACCGCGAGCATGTCCTAAGTGAAGGTCGCCCGTTGGATTCGCCGACACGAATTCCACTTGGATTTTCTGGCCGCCGCCAACCGTGGTCTCGCCATACTTGTCCCCAGCCTTCAGAATCGTCGGAATCAGCTCAGTCAAATACGAATTATTCATGTAAAAATTAATAAACCCCGGCCCGGCGATTTCCATTTTCTCAATCGAAGCCTTGGAACGGTCGAAGTTCTCCACAAGGGCCTCTGCAATCATCCGCGGCGCCTTCTTCGCCACCCTTGCCAGCTGCATCGCCATGTTGGTCGAATAATCGCCATGTGCCTTCTCCTTCGGGGTTTCGAGAATCACATCCGGAATCTGCTCTTCGGACGCAAGCCCTGCCTTCAGCACCGCCGCCCGAATTTCCTCCTTAACCTTTTGTTGAACCTGTCCCACAATATTCATTTTTGTTCCTCCTGAAAACTTATTTCTAAATGGTATGTACCGGCAGGCGACTCCTGTATCGCAAAATCATATAGAATGCTGATTTGTCCGCTGCCATTTTCGTATGAATAGTCCAGCTTCCGCGTCGAGGTCGTTGTCTCAAATGTCCCAAATGTCAGTTCATAACTGCCGCGCAGCTTCCGATTCAGTTGAAAGGGCAGGCGCATCTTCAAAGTGCCGCTCCTTAAAATCAGGGCCTCGTCTGCTGCCACCTTCACAATCGTGCGAACATTACCTTCCTCCAGCACTTCCTCATACTGCAGGTAGGATGCCTGTTCTTTTTGAAAATACCGGCCGAACACCACCAGTTCAAACGTCTCCTGCTCATCAATCGTCGTCTTCACATTAACCTTTACCGGAATCTCCATGCTACACTTCCCTGTTTCTTTTTAAGCTAATAATAAAGTATAAGGGCAACTACGCCTCATGAACCGCCCTTAGGGGGCTCGCCAATCGACGAGTTTTCTTTAAAAAGGAACCTTGATAAGCTCATTTTCTCTGTCCATGTCTATAACATTGACTTACACGCCGTTTCGCATACTTTTTCTATTATAAACATGGTTAACCCACAAATCAAAAGATGCCAACCCAAAAAAGGGCAGGCATCTTTTAGGGGGTCAGTCCCCCGCTACTTTAACGCGTTACTCTATCGTGGGTCTGACCCCCACTATTATTTCACCCAGCCAAGCAGCATTTCACGAATCAGTTTGCTAGCAGTGTTGGCTGTTTGCTCGGATACATCATAGATTGGCGCGACTTCAACAAGGTCGCAGCCGACCACGTTTACCTCAGAACGGGCAATGGCATGAATCGATGCAAGCAGCTCTTTTGAAGTGATTCCACCCGCATCGACCGTACCGGTTCCAGGAGCATGCGCCGGATCAAGGACGTCGATATCGATCGTGACATACACCGGGCGGCCGGCAAGCTTCGGCAGGATTTCCTTTAACGGCTCAAGCACTTCAAACTTGGAAATATGCATGCCGTTCTGTCTGGCCCAATCGAATTCTTCCTTCATTCCGGAGCGGATACCGAAAGAATAGACATTTTCCGGTCCAATATGCTCAGCGATTTTACGAATTGGTGTAGAGTGCGATAACGGCTCACCCTCATAATTTTCACGCAGGTCGGTATGAGCATCCATATGAATAATCGCTAAATCCGGATATTTTTTAAAAACAGCCTTCATAACCGGCCAAGAAACAAGGTGCTCCCCACCCATGCCAAACGGAAATTTACCAGCAGCCAATACCTGGTCAATAAAATCTTCAATAATATCAAGGCTCTTTTGAGCATTCCCAAACGGAAGCGGTATATCTCCGGCATCGAAATATTTTACTTCATCAAGCTCACGGTCAAGGTACGGGCTGTACTCCTCAAGCCCAATCGACACCTCGCGAATCCGTGCCGGGCCGAAACGGGAACCCGGGCGGTAGCTTACCGTCCAGTCCATCGGCATTCCATATAATACAACCTGACTCTCCTCAAAATTCGGGTGGCTCTTAATGTACACATTCCCCGAATACGCTTCATCAAAACGCATCAAACATTCCTCACTTTTTATGTTTTAATAAATAGTTGCTCCAAAACATTTGTATCCCTAGGCACGGAGACCTCTCTACGTGACCGTTTTCCCTAGTTTCCACCCGGTTTGGGCACGTACAACCACTCTACGTGACCGTTTCCCCTGATTTCCACCCAGTTCGGTCACGTATAACCTCTCTACGTGACCATTTCCCCTGATTTCCACCCAGTTCGGTCACGTATAACCTCTCTACGTGACCGTTTCCCCTGGTTTCCACCCGGTTCGGGCACGTATAACCTCTCTACGTAACCGTTTTCCCTGATTTCCACCCAGTTCGGGCACCTATAACCTCTCTACGTGACCGTTTCCCCTGATTTCCACCCAGTTCGGGCACCTATAACCTCTCTACGTGACCGTTTCCCCTGATTTCCACCCAGTTCGGGCACATACAACCTCTCTACGTGACCATATTCCATGGTTTCCACCCTGTTTAGACACGTAGACCCTCTCTACGTGCCTGTTTTCAACTTTTTCTTACTCAATCGGGCACGTAGAATTACAAACTAAAAAAAGATATAACCTATTTCAACAAATCCCCAACAAACTTCGGCAAAACAAAGGCCGCCTTATGGAGTTCTTTTGTGTAGTATCGTGTTTCAATGTCGTGGAAGCGGTCGTCGCTGACTGCGAGCGGATCGTACTTTTTCGATCCGATGGTGAATGCCCACAGGCCACTTGGATAGGTTGGGATGTTGGCAACATAAAGGTTGGTCATCGGGAAAATTTCACGGACATCGCGCTGCACATTGCGAATCAGATCCGCTTTAAACCACGGGTTGTCTGACTGGGCCACGAAGATTCCGTCTTCCTTCAATGCCTTGGAAATCCCGGCATAGAAGCCCTTTGTAAACAGGTTCACGGCGGGGCCAACCGGTTCAGTGGAGTCTACCAAAATGACATCGTATTCATTTTCACTATTGGCAATATGCATAAATCCGTCATCAACGCGGACATCCACTCGAGGATCGTCCAGCCAGCCGGCAATCTCCGGCAGGAACTTCTTCGAATACTCGATTACTTTCCCGTCGATATCGACAAGCGTCGCCTTTTTCACACTTGGGTGCTTCAACACCTCGCGGATGACGCCGCCATCACCGCCGCCGACAACCAGCACATTCTCCGGATTCGGATGCGTAAATAACGGCACATGTGCGACCATCTCATGGTAAACGAACTCGTCTTTTACCGAAGTCATGACCATGCCGTCTAGCAAGAGCATGTTGCCCCACTCGGCGGTTTCTACCATTTCCAGCATTTGAAACTCGGTTTGTTCTGTATGTAAAGTTTTATTCACTTTCATCGTGATCCCAAAGTTCTCGGTCTGCTTTTCCGTAAACCAAAGTCCGCCCATCTAACCATCTTCCTTTCCTCTTTTTTCTGCCAATAAGAAAGTATAAACTTTCTTAACGCATAAGTGCAACTACGCCTCTGTCTTCGCCCTAAGGGCTCGCCAATCGGCGAGTTTTCTTTAAAATAAACACTTCAAACTTATACTACCCAAACTATTGAATTACAAACACACGAAAAAGTCTAGCAAAAATGTTTCAAATTCCTGCAAAAAATTGTTTAAAAAGAGTCTATTTTTTCAATACTATTACTATCGGTTTTTTCCAAAATCCAAAATTTCCCGTCAGAAAAGGAAAGACGGACTCACAAAAAAATAGGGGGTGAAGTTAGCATGGAAATCATGACGAATCACGGTTTTCGAAAAACAGTTAAATATTTGCGTGCTCTAATCATCATCAGTTTGATTGGCATGATTTGTATGCTTGTGCTTTTCCTCGGCGTCCTCGCCTATGCGAAAATACTAGGCCCGCCACCACTCGCCGTTCCGCAGTCAACATTGTTTTTTGCCGACGACGGTACACTGATCGGCGAAAGCAATAACGGCCAAAAGCGTTATTGGGCGAAGCTTAACGATATCTCTCCGGATCTCGTCAATGCGACCGTCGCGATTGAGGATAAAAATTTTTACGAGCATCATGGGTTTGATTATAAGCGGATTGCCGGGGCAGTTCTAGCCGATATCAAGGCATTCGCCAAGGTTCAGGGGGCAAGCACGATCACCCAGCAATACGCAAGGAACCTTTTCCTTGAGCATGACAAAACATGGACGCGAAAGCTGACCGAAGCCTTTTATGCGATCCGCCTCGAGATGAACTATTCTAAACAACAAATTCTCGAAGGCTATTTAAATACGATTTATTACGGCAACGGCGCTTATGGGGTCGAAGCCGCCAGCCAATATTATTATGGTAAAAAAGCGGCCGACCTTTCGCTGGCAGAAGCAAGCCTGCTCGCTGGCATTCCGAAGGGGCCAGGTATCTATTCACCGCTCCGGTCTATCGAAAACGCGAAAGCGCGGCAAAACATTATTTTGCAAAGCATGGTGAAAAACGGATACATCAAGAAAGATGCAGCCCAAATTGCTGCCGGGCAGCGCCTTGTTTTTGTGGGCGAATATCCGACGCACAAAGCTAGGACCGCCCCTTATTTCCAGGATGCCGTCAAAAACGCCTTGAAAAATCAGCTTCATCTCGATGACCGGACCATCGCCCTCGGCGGCCTAAAGGTCTATACGACGCTGAACATGAAGCAGCAGGAGGCGGCAGAGCAGCAGGTCAATCGGTATGTCTCAAAGTCCTCGGAAATTCAAGTCGGCCTTGTCGCGATGGATCCGAAAAACGGCAATGTCAAGGCAATGGTCGGCGGCCGGGATTATGAAAAAAGTCCGTTCAACCGGGCCGTCCAAGCGGTCCGCCAGCCAGGCTCGACCATCAAGCCGCTCCTGTATTACGCGGCCCTTGAGCACGGCTTCACCCCATCGTCAACGATGCGGAGCGAGTTTACGACCTTCCAGTTTGACGATGGCCAGGCCAATTACACGCCGCATAACTTTAACAACAAGTATGCTGACGGCGAGATTACCCTTGCCCAGGCCCTTGCGGTTTCGGATAATATTTTTGCTGTAAAAACCCACCTCTTTTTAGGGGAAGAAACATTGATTGATACAGCGAAGAAATTCGGCCTGTCGACCAAAATGTCGAAGGTGCCATCACTTGCGCTGGGCACCTCAGGGGTACGAGTGATTGAAATGGCGAACGCCTACAGCCTGTTTGCCAACGGCGGCAAAAAGGTCAGCCCGAACTTGATTACGAGAGTGGAAGACTTTAATGGCAATGTTATTTTTGAAAAGGAAAATAAAGAGGAAAAAGTGTTGGACCCAGCCAAAGCGTTCGTAATGACGCAAATGATGACTGGTGTGTTCGACCCTAAGCTTAGCGGCTATGCAAGGGTTACGGGAAGCACCATCATCAACGACTTAACCCGCCCCTATGCTGGAAAATCAGGTTCAACGGAAACGGACAGCTGGATGATCGGCTTCTCGCCGCAGCTGGTGACAGCCGTTTGGGCTGGCTATGATATCGGCAAACCGCTAGATGTGACTGCCGAAAAAACGTATGCGAAAAACGTGTGGGCGAATTTCATGGAGGAGGCTCTGGACGGCAAGCCAGTCAAGGCTTTCAAGCCGCCAAAGGAGGGCGTCATCGGGCTATATGTTGACCCAACAAACGGCAAGCTTGCAACCAAGGATTGTCCGGTGCGCCGCTTCACCTATTACGTGACTGGCACCGAACCGACCGAATACTGTACCGAGCATCTTGGTAAAGGCGGCTCGAAAAAGCATGACAAAAATGGCGATGACCAAAAAACCCCATGGTACAAACGCATCCTTCCATGGAGTTGAATGAACGGAAAAAGCTCCGGGGCAGCCCCGGAGCTTTTTCCTGTCCTAGTCTTACAGTGTTTTCACACTTCTTATAATACTACCCATTTTTGAAAAAAACTACAAGAGTTTCACATCTTTTATTTTTGTAAAAAAATGTTCATAATTAGCGTTAAAGAGGGTCTTGTTTTTTCCAAAAATATACTATTCAGCCTGCAAGCCGTTTTTCAATTCATCGGTCGAATTGTTCCATAAATCTTCGTTATGACCGCGCAGGAAATCGGCTAGCACCTTTTTCGATTTGTCGTCCATATGGTCGACGATAATGTGGCGCTTCAGTGATTTATCCATGCGGTTGACGTGCTCCGGCAGCGACTTGTAGCCGCGGCGGATTTCCCGATCAACAGTCATGTAGCAAGCAGTTACCCCAGCATAATAAGGACCCTCCGGCTTACGGTCAACCGTCACCCACACAAGCCAATATGGCTTGCCGTTTGGCACCTCGTCCTGATTCGGTAGGAATTTGATCCCTTTTTCGACGACGCTGCGGGCATGCATCGCGCCGACATCAATCTCCGCTTCACCTGCATTGACGTCAATAATGACCGGCGATACATTATCAAGGCTCAATGCACCCTTGCCATAGCCCTTGTGCCCGTCTGTCGGGTCGCTTTTAATAATATTAAAACCTATTTTTTTCTTGTTTTCTTCCATTGATGCTATAAACCTCCTTTAAAAAAACAAACCGTAAAAGAAATTGCTTAATCCACCTGTCACCCAGGGAATGACCGCGCTGAAAATCGGCTGAATCGTATAGTTGTCGAGCGGTGTGATGACTAATATCAGAAAAATTAATATCCCATACTGTTCATATTGTGTCATTTTGGCACGGACTTCATTGGGGGCCAAATCTTCCACAATCCGGTAGCCGTCGAGTGGCGGCAGGGGAAGCAGATTGAAAATGAACAGTACCACATTGAGCTGAATAAAAATTTCAAAAAAATCATATAAACGATCTGGTGCATTGACCCCAAACCGGTTCAGCCCATAGGCGATAATAAAGCCTAGGCAGGCCAGCACCAAATTGCTCAACGGTCCGGCAGCCGACACAAGGACCCCGGCAAGGCGCGGCTTTTTAAAGAAAAAGCGGTTAACCGGAACGGGACGGGCCCAGCCAAAGCCGGCGATAAAAATTAAAATCGTTCCGAATGGGTCGAGATGCTGCAGCGGATTTAAGGTCAGTCGGCCTTGCTTTTGGGCGGTAGAATCGCCAAATTTATAGGCAACATAGGCATGGGCAAATTCGTGAAATGTAAAGGCAAATACAAGCGTAATGGCCACATAGGGAATCAGCTCCAACGGGTATGCGAGAAATCGGTCCAAAGGCGTTTCTCCTCTCTCGTGAAAAGACAGCTTATCTGCCGTTCTATTTTTCTTTAAGTATACATGAAACCGCTTGGAAAAAGAAAACCAAATGTGCCGACGATTCTTGCACATTTTGGCCGTTTGTGAAACACTACAATCAGTACCCATAAAAAGGAGGATTTTAGTATGCCATACGTAACCGTAAAAATGCTAGAAGGACGGACTGAAGAGCAAAAGAAAGCGCTCGTTGAAAAAGTAACCGACGCCGTCAGCGAAACCACTGGCGCACCAAAAGAAAACATCACCATCTTCATCGAAGAAATGAGCAAAAACCACTACGCAAGAGCGGGAGTTCGCTTCAGCGACAAATAAGGTGTCAGGCACCGCTTGTTGACATTTGTCCGCCTTGGGTGGACACTACCCGAATAAAACCAATAAAGTGTGAATCCGCTAGGTCTTGCTTTGGATTCACACTTTATTTTTTATGTTTATAGTTTAAAGTCGTTTTTGGGGCTTTCGAGCTGTATTTTTTCGAGTTCGAGCCTCATTTTTTCCGTTTCAATTAAGTAGTTTTGGTGCTTTAACTTTTCAAGTTCCAACTCGTCCTTTACCATTTTGGCACGCAATTTTGTCTTTTGGACTGATAATCCGCCGACAATTGCGACAATCGGAATCGTAAATACCATTATGATTGCAATCAATCCTGCAAATTCACCCATACTCCAAAACCCCCATCACCACTATTATAGTAAAATTGTACCAAACCTACACAAAAATGGATACCAAGAGCTACAAAAATCCCAATAAAAAACGCCCAGGCATCCTGCAGCAAGCGTGGGCGCTTCAAACTTTATTTAAACTTCCTGTATTACCTTTTCTCTAAGTGCCTCAATATACCGATAAGCCTCATCGATTTCTTCCACCGTATAGCGCTGGCTGCTTTTTAGAGTGAACACCTTCTGGGCCACTTCTTCCTTTGGAAGATTATCAAAATATAAAACCGTCGAAACCAGCTCAAGGAATCTAGCATTCTGGGCATTCATATCGTTCAGGCAATCCTCCAAGCAAGGCATGTCCACTTCGTTTAGACTCAAAAACTCCTTGCCTGAATCGGTCAATGTATAGCGATATTGATAATATCCGCCCTTTTTCTCTTTTACTTCATTAAGAAAACCCATGTTGCAAAGTTCCTCCACGCGGGTGGTCAATTCCTCGGAGTATGGGCCGTAAAAATGAAATTGGAAGCGATCTTGAAACGGAAAATCAATTTTTTTGGCAATATATATCATCTTCTGCAGTTTTTTCCTTCCGATAATTTCACCGGAAACTAGAATTGCCTGCATCAGTTTGGCATGGTCTTTCAGCAATTTTCGTCATCTCCTACTCCATTTAACAATTCTCTATTGTAAAAGGGCGCGAATTTTCTTTTTCCACTCTGCCCCGCTGGCAGTGTCCTCAAGAAAATCAGCCGGATAGTAAAGCTTGTGGTCCGTTCTGCGTTTTCCCGAAATCGCATCGACGATTTCCGATTCGCGGGAAAGCTCCCGCAAGTCCCCATTTTTCATCAACAGGTGAATCGGCAGCCGTTCCTCTTCCTCGCCTGGACGGTAAAAGTCATACGGCAGATCTGATGAAGAATCGACCACCAAGTAATATTCGGGGTCAATTCCTGCTTTTTCAAAAAGTACCGTTAATTCGGCAAGCTTCTTGTATTCCTTGGCAGGATCAAATTCGGCATACTTAAATAAATTCCGATTGACAAAGCGTCGGCAGAGGTCGCTTAATATAGGGTCGACCTCCTCCTGCCAGATCTGAAAATAAAACATAATCACAGATTCATCTAATTTTAAATAGTCTTCTAAAGTCACTTGCTCCGTGAAAAAAGAGATAAAGTGAATCGGTTCATGTTTAAAAGAATAGTTGTTCTTAAATAATTCCTTGGCACGGTGGAGGATTTTTGTCAAAATAACCTCGGCACTGCGTGAGACTGGGTGGAAGTATACCTGCCAGTACATTTGGTAGCGGCTCATGATATAATCCTCGACCGCATGCATGCCGCTCTTTTTAATAACGACCTGGTCCTCGCGCGGGCGCATCACCCGTAAAATCCGCTCCATGTCAAACTGCCCGTAGCTTACCCCCGTAAAGTAGGCATCGCGCTGGAGGTAATCCATCCGGTCGGCGTCAATTTGACTGGAAATCAGGCTGACGACCATCTTCTTTTCCGATGTTTTCGCGATCACTTCGGCAACCTGCTCAGGAAACTCTGGGCTTACCCTTAGGAGGACTCTGTTTACCTCTGTGCTTCCGAGGATAATTGCACGGGTAAAATCTTCGTGGTCAAAGCCGAACACCTTCTCAAAGGCGTGGGAAAACGGACCGTGGCCGAGGTCGTGCAGCAAGGCAGCGCAAAGGGTGAGCAGGCGGTCATCGTCATTCCATTCCGCCCTTCCTTCGAACACATCATCAATGATCCGGCGGACAATTTCGTAAACGCCAAGGGAATGGTTGAATCGGCTGTGTTCGGCACCGTGAAAGGTCAAAAAGGTCGTCCCCAGCTGCTTAATGCGTCTTAAACGCTGAAACTCCTTCGTCCCGACCAAATCCCAAATCACCCGGTCGCGGACGTGGACATAGCGATGAACGGGGTCCTTAAACACTTTTTCTTCGCTCAATTTTTCCGCCGAATACACCATTGGCTTCCCTCTTCCTGATCTTTCTTGGCTAATAAAAAAGTATAAACTTTCTGCCGAAAGCTTTATACTTTCTTAACGCATAAATTCAACTACCCCTCTGTCTTCGTCCTATCGGACTCGCCAATCGGCGAGTTTTCATTTAATTCTATTATATCCCCATCAAATGGGTAAATCATCCAAAATTCAACAATTTTCTTCAGTATTTTTCGACAATACTGCTACGACAATAATGGTGACAGTATTGGTGCCTAGCACCGGCCGCGGACATTTGTCCGCATGGGGTGGACACCAGCCAGACCGAACAAAAAGAAAAATCACCTTGGCACAGTGTTCAAAGGTGATTATTTTAATTTTTTATTGACTTTTTCCATTAATTCCTCTTCTGTCAGAGCCGCGAGCGGGCGGTTATTGACGAAGGCGAAGGTCTTTTTCCGGCCTGGTCCGCAATAGGACTGACAGCCAATTTTAATCTCGGCCTCCGGGTCAATTTCTTTCAGACGAGGGATCAATGTCTTTAAATTTACGGCCTGACAATCGTCGCACACACGAAATTCATTGGACATCTTTCTTACAACCCTTTCTACATAAACAATCTATAAATAATAGTTTAACCAACTACCATATTGAAATTACAAAGCGAAAAGTTCCATTTTGAAAAAACTTTATAAAACCTTGGTCCGTACATTGAACTCCTAAGGTATTTTACATTTTCTCTGTTTTCAATGCAAGTTGCAAAGTTTAGCAATCATGGTTCTACTTCTCAATAAACCGCTACACTACCGCCGCCAAATCGGTACACCCAGAGCAAATCATCCAATCGCTGCTTTATATTTGCTAATAAGAAAGTATAAACTTTCTGTCGAAAGCTTTATACTTTCTTAACGCATAAATTCAACTACGCCTCTGTCTTCGTCCTATCGGACTCGCCAATCGGCGAGTTTTCATTTAACCTATTAGCAAAAAAATCTATTATCCTTTTAACCATTTTGGTATAAAGCCTAGAAAACTTGTCCATCATAAGACTAGAACTTTTTATAATTTCGCCGGAATTTGCCCGGCAAATCATGTGGAAATTATGTTAGGGAGATGAAAAATATGAAAGTTCGTCAAGATGCATGGACAGATGAAGACGATTTGCTATTGGCTGAAACCGTCCTCAGACACGTGAGGGAGGGCAGCACCCAGCTGAACGCATTTGAAGAGGTAGGTGACAAATTGAACCGGACCTCCGCAGCCTGCGGCTTCAGATGGAACGCCGTTGTCCGCCATCGCTATGAAAAAGCGTTGCAGTTAGCGAAAAAACAGCGCAAACAAAGACAAAGAATCCTAGGAAAGGATCAAGGCGGCAAGAAAAAGCTTCTCTACAATCCGCCGGTTCCAGTCTCCGAAGATTTAGGAGTTTTAAACGTTCAGAGTGAAGTGATGCCTGAGGCTTCTGCTGAAATGCAGGACATGACGGTTGAAATGGCAGTTGAAGCATTGGTGCAGACGCAAGCGCAAACAGCGCCGGTACAGACCTACAGACCAGCCGTGACAGCATCCGCATCAGGTCTCACAATGGATACCATCATTGCTTTCTTGGAAAACTTTAAACATTCCAATCTGCAAAATGATGTATTAAAAACTGAGAATGAAAGATTGAAAAGGGAAATTGCTGACCTGAGACAGCAAAATGAAGAATTGAGCGCGAAAGTCAGGGATCTTGAGGATAACCGCGAAACGATGCAAGAAGATTACGAGACCCTCATGAAGATTATGAACCGCGCCCGCAAGCTTGTTCTTTTTGAGGAAGAGGAACGGCCGGCAACAAAGTTCAAAATGGACCGTAACGGGAACCTCGAAAAGGTAGCCGAATAATTCTCTAGACAGAAAGCACAGGGAGAGAGACGCACAGCATCTTTATTCAAAAAAAGCCGTACATCCTTTACAAAGGGTATGACGGCTTTTTTGCTTGGAAAAATTGGCTCCACGAACCGCCCGCCGCCGTGCCACCACCACTCCGGTTCACCCCGGCGGTCCCCCTACATCTCCGCCAGCTTTTCATTTCGCTCGACAATTCTCTGGTAGTAGCCCGGCAAAAGCTCCAGCTCGTATTCATTTAACGGGCCTGCAAACAGCAGGTCACTGTTATTTTTCAACTCCGTTAACAGCCTGAGCATGACGTCCCCTATGCTAAGTTCAACTTTGAGCAGCTCAGAAAGTGAAGCCATGACTTCCGGAACGATTTCCGGATACGCGAACCTAGTTTGCTCATTTCGTTTGGCTTTTCTGTAAAATTCGCGAACGAGTTCGGCGCGTCCCGACCCACTGCCGTTTACACAAAGGTAAATCTGGACAGCAACCCCTTTTTTCAAACGGCGCTGCGAGATGCCGGCAAATTTTTTCCCGCCGATGCTGAGGTCATAGCTGCCTGGGCAGTAGGAACCGACGATTTCCCTCGCTTCAATCTGCTGAGTGAAATCAGCAAACATACGCTGGATTAGCACCCACATCGCGTCATAGCCGCGGTTGATGTCGATTCCTTTTTCCGCCTCCGGAAGGATCAACGAAATGTTAAGGACCCCTTCATCGAGAACCACGGCAAGTCCGCCGGAATTCCGGACGATAGACTGATGGCCCTTTTTATGTAAAAATTGAATGCCCTCCTGTAAGAATGGCAGTTTTGTATCTTGTATGCCAAGGACGATGGTGTTGTGATGCACCCAGGCGCGCGCTGTTGCCGGGGCCTGGCCCGCACCAACCGAGGCACACAGCGTGTCATCGATGCCAAATGACTGAAGCGCCTGAAAATGCGGCCCTACCGAGGACTGGTCAATGATCCGCCACTGTGGCTGTCGTAATAAACCTTCCATTTTAGTTGCTCCTTGTACAGTATGATGGAGTTATTTTATCAAAATGCTTCGGGAAAAAATAGTTTGGGATATCTCAAAGGAGGATATCGACACATTTCTGTGCTATATCAACACATTTCTGCAACTTATCTACACAAATTTTTCAGATATCTACAATTTCCACGATATATCTACACATTTTCGCAAGATATCTACAAATTGATTCAACCCGAAAAAAAGAGCCAGTCCAAACCTCGGACAAGCCCTCAAAATATCATTACAATCCCTGTGCCGCCGTAATCAACGCCAGCTTATAAACGTCCTCTTCGTTACAGCCGCGGGAAAGGTCGTTCACCGGCGCGTTTAGCCCCTGTAAAATCGGGCCGACTGCTTCAAAGCGGCCTAAGCGCTGGGCAATTTTGTAGCCGATATTTCCTGCTTCCAAACTAGGGAAGATAAATACATTTGCATCACCCTGCAGCACGGAGCCAGGTGCTTTGCTTTTTGCCACAGAAGGGACAAAGGCAGCGTCAAATTGGAACTCCCCGTCGAGCACAAGCGACGGTTCGCGGCGTTTTGCCTCTTCCACAGCAGCCACAACCCGTTCTGTTTCCTCTGATTTCGCAGAGCCCTTCGTTGAGAAAGATAGCATTGCCACGCGCGGCTCAAGATCAAACATTTCCGCCGTTTTTGCGCTTTCAATCGCGATTTCCGCCAAATCCATGCTGTCCGGCGCAATATTGATCGCACAATCGGCAAACACATATTTCTCATCCTCGCGGACTATGATAAACACGCCGGAGGTTTTCTTCACGCCAGCCTTCGTCTTAATGATTTGCAAGGCCGGGCGAACGGTATCAGCAGTCGAATGAGCCGCACCGCTGACAAGTCCATGTGCTTTATTTGTATATACCAGCATTGTGCCAAAGTAGTTTTCATCTAATAAAATCTTGCGGGCATCCTCTTCGGTTGCTTTTCCATTGCGGCGTTCCACAAAGGCAGCCACAAGTTCATCCATTCCCGCGTAGCTCGCTGGGTCATAAATTTCTGCGGCATCCAAGGATACGCCAAGCTCCTGGGCTTTTGCCTGAACCTGTTCAATGTTCCCCACCAGAATTGGCGTAAGCAGGTTTTCCTCCGCTAAGCGGCTGGCCGCTCTGACAATCCGCTCATCCATGCCTTCTGGAAAAACAATTTTCAAGCCACGTCCGGAAATTTTATTCTTCAATCCTTCAAACAAATCCACACCTAACACTCCTTTTAAAAAAACTCCTTTAAATCAGCATACTTTACCAAATTATTTTTTCAAGCGATGTTCATCACAGACAACGCTTCCACGGAGAAGTTTTAGTTTTCAAAAAATAAGCACTCTACTTTTTACTATTCTCTTTATTTCATAAAAATATCCTCTAAAGGTTTATTTGGGGAAACCTTGGTCAAACTATGGTATAGTTATGGTTGTTTAAGAAGAATGATTACATAGGAGTGATTTTAATGAGTGAAGCAGCACAAACGCTTGATGGCTGGTACTGCCTGCATGATTTCCGCACTGTGGACTGGACCACCTGGAAGATGCTTTCTGAAGATGAGCGCCAAGCGGCGATTCACGAGTTTTTAAGTCTGATTGAAAAATGGAACACCACCCAAGAACGCAAAGAAGGCAGCCATGCTTTATATACAATCGTCGGCCAAAAGGCAGATTTTATGATGATGATTCTCCGCCCGACAATGGAAGAACTGAACCAAATTGAAACCGAATTCAATAAAACCAAATTTGCCGAATTCCTCGTGCCGGCTCATTCTTATGTGTCCGTTGTCGAGCTCAGTAACTACCTGCCTGCAGGAGAGGATCCGTACCAGAACCCGCAAATTTTGGCACGCCTATATCCAACTCTGCCAAAAACCAAGCATGTCTGCTTCTATCCAATGGACAAGCGCCGCCAAGGCAATGATAACTGGTACATGCTGCCGATGGAGGAGCGCCGCAATATGATGCGCAGCCATGGCATGATCGGCCGCCAGTATGCTGGCAAGGTCCGCCAAATCATCACCGGTTCTGTCGGTTTCGATGATTACGAGTGGGGCGTAACCCTGTTCGCGGACGATGTCCTGCAGTTTAAAAAACTTGTTTATGAAATGCGTTTTGACGAAGTCAGCGCCCGCTACGGTGAATTTGGGGCATTCTTTGTCGGCAACCTGTTAGAGGACGAACGCATCCCGAATTTCTTACACGTATAACTCGTTTGTTTAAAAGCTCCCAACTCAAAACTGGGAGCTTTTTTCATTTGCACCTCGTCCTAAAGTCATATCTCCAAACTTTCCCTCATACTAATAAAACAGCGAGAAGTAGGAACCAATTTATGGTTCGTGAGTATGTATAGACTGTTGGGCTTTTTATTTATATTTTTTTAGGAGGGAATAAAATGAGCCAATATTACAATCCTCAAGGATTTCAGCCTTATACTGGCGGTGGAGCCGGAATGCAAGGGGCCCAGCCAATCTCTGGCGGGCAGGGATTTGTTCCCACTCAGTCGGGAGGATTTCCGCCAGGAGGAGCTGTTCCGCCAAGGCCGCCAGCCGGAGGCAGTTCCGTTCCAGGCATGCTGCCAATTGAACAATCGTATATTGAGAATATTTTACGCTTAAACAAAGGCAAGCTTGTATCTGTATTTGCTACATTTGAAGGCAACACACAGTGGAATGCCAAAGAATTCAGAGGAATTATTGAGGCAGCCGGCCGTGACCATGTAATCTTAAGCGATCCGCAAAAAGGCACCCGCTTCCTAATTCCAATGGTAGCCGTCGATTACATCACATTTGCTGAAGAAATCGAGTATGACTATCCTTACGGCGCAGGTCCTCAATTAGGTACTTACCCGCCAAGATAAATAGAAAAGCGGCAGCTCCTTGACCAGTCGCTAGAGCTAGAAAGATGAAAAAAGCATTGAGCTCACGTCTCAATGCTTTTTTTCATGATTAAAATTGTTTTACCGCTCCAAGAATCATCAATACCCAAGCCGCTAGGAAGCAAACGCCGCCGATTGGGGTGATGGCGCCAAGCGGGCCGATTTTTGTTAAGCTTAATAGATACAAGCTGCCACTGAATAAGATGATACCAACAAGCATTAACCAGCCTGACCAAGTAAATAAAGAGCTAGTTGCAGCTTTTCCAAGCAGCAGGCCAATGATTAAAATGCCGGTCGCATGAAACATTTGATAGGTAACGCCAGTCTTCCAAATCTCAAGATAATGAGCATCTAATCTGTCCTTTAGGCCGTGTGCCCCAAAGGCACCAAGTGCGACTGCCAAAAAGGCATTAATAGCGCCGATAACAATAAAAGTTTTCATATTTTTGTTCTCTCCTTTTGTCTAGCTGCAGCGACTAGCCCCTCTGTGGTCTACAGCCAATCCGTCAAGAAGGCTTGTATTATGCTTGGCTACAGAAAGCTATTGCTTTCTGTACGCATTAAGGGCGACTAAGCTACTGGCTTCGCTAACTTGCCAGCAGCAAATTCGCCCTATATCGGGGCTGGTCAAGGCGCTTCCGCTTTTCTATTTAAAAATCAAACAACGAATCGCCGTTGGCCTCATCGTCCAGTTCCAATTTTTTTGGCTGTGTTAATGATGCCGGCTGTTGAAAAATCGGCTGCTGGACAGCGGGCTGAAAGGCTGCTGGTTGAAAAACTTGAGCTGTAGTCGCTTGCTGAATAGGAGCAGTCGCAGGCTGCACATCTCGTCCGGTCTGCTTTTCTTCCAATATCAATTCGCATAATATTTTAATAGAGTAAACCCTTTCCCGCAAGCTTTCTTCCTTATGGCTGGCCCGTGCCTGATTCAGTTCTTCTTCCATTTTTGCTAATAGTTTTTGGACTGATATATTCACGTTCTAATACTCCTCATTTTCGGTCTCTGTTTTATTCTACATGAGTATCGGCTTTTTTTCGAAAAAATAGACTTTCACAGGCTTTCGACATATTTCAAATGTTCCACGTGAAACTTGTTGAAATTTGTAAGACCCGCACCTTCCAAGGTACGGGTCCGTTAATTTATCCTAATATTCTTTGATAGACTGTCTTCGCATGGGTCAAATCTTTTGTCCCGTGAATGAGGGCCCGGCCGTCTTGGAAGATGACCATCCGCTCCTCGCCCATTTCCACCGACACTAAATATGGATTGCCTTTTACAGTGTAGCCGAGCGTGCTAAGCTGGCCGGCAAGCTGTTCTAGTGAGATTTTCCCAGACTTTGAAGGACGGATTTGCACCGTATCGCGGCCGCACAGGACAGTTGTCTTTGTCATATTTTCACTGTCGAGATAAGGATATGTCCGATCCTCTCCGCAAGATAAGCATCCTGCAAATTTTGCCTTCGACATTTTTAAGCTCGTATATTGATTTCTCCATAAATCGAAGCTGACGAAGGTCTGCCGCACTGCATCCCAATCCTCGACCAGCATCTTCAATGCCTCGGCCGTTTGATGGGCAATGACCATTTGCACAGCCGGAGAAATAATGCCGCCTGTATCGCAGGTCATTCCCTGAAGCGGAATGGTCCTCAGTAGGCAATTCAAGCACGGTGTTTTCCCCGGAATGATGGAAAAACTCATCCCATAACTGCCGACGCAGGCCCCATAGATCCAAGGAATGTTGTATTTCTGGGAAACGTCGTTCATCGCCATCCGCGTTTCAAAATTATCCGTCGCATCAAGCATCAAGTCGACTCCTGCCGCTAATTCCTCCAACAGTTCCGGGGTGGCGTCACCAATGATGGCATTGATTTCAACATCTGAATTAATTGCCTTTAGCCGTTTTTCTGCGGCGGCGGCTTTAGGCAGTTTCTCTGCCACATCCTCTTCTGTATAAAGCTGCTGGCGCTGCAGATTACTAGCTTCTACATAGTCCCGATCGACGATGGTTAATCTGCCTACACCGGCACGTGTCAGGATTTCCGCACTCCCCGAACCAAGAGCCCCGGCTCCGATGATTAACACATGCTTTTTGCTTATTTTTTCTTGGCCTTCCTTGCCGATACCGGGGAAAAGGACTTGCCTTGAGTAGCGTTCGTTCATAAAGATCCCCTTTCTAGAAGAAAACTCGCCTTTTGGCGAGCTTTTAGGGCATTAATTTACAAATTTTAAAGAAAAATTGCTTTTCTAAATTGCATTTTATTGAATTACCGATTCATTTCACTGTCTATTGGCGAATTTTTGGATTCTATTGGCGAATCCAGACGTTCTATTGGCGAATTTCACATTTCTATTGGCGAATCTGACCACTCTATTGGCGAATCGAAAAATCAGCCACCGCTAACCGGAGGAATAAACGCGATCTCATCTCCATCCTGGATGACTTCATCATTAGAAGCAAACTCTTCATTAATCGCAGTCATGACCGTGTCCATCCGCGGCAGGTCGTACTTCTCAGAGAGCTCCGCCTTCAACTGCGCCACTGTTTTCCCGCTGGCATCCAGACACAGAAACTCCTCACCAACCGCATCGCGCAAATGGGCGAAAAATAAAATTTTATTCACTTAAATCACCTTCCTCAGGCTTTCCGCTCGGATAGGCCTTCGTTTCGAGCTGGTTGCCGACCCATTCCTCGCCGTCCTCCCAGTGCTCCTTCTTCCAAATCGGGACAATTTCCTTAATCCGTTCAATCGCATAGCGGTTCGCTTCATAGGCATCAGCCCGGTGCGGCGTCGACACCGCGATCACCACCGCGACATCGGTAATATCTAAGCGCCCGACCCGATGAGTAATCGCAACTTGAGAGCCCGCCCAGCGTTCTTCAATCTCGCGGCCAATCTGCTCCAGCTTTTTCACAGCCATCGCTTCATATGCTTCATAGATTAAAAACAACGTCTTTTTCCCATAGGTCAATTCCCGGACGGTGCCGATAAAGGTAGTAATCGCGCCTGCTTCGCGTTGGACCACCTTGTCGATGACCTCCTGTATATTAATCGGTTCTTTCGAAATCTCGTAAAACTTCAATTATTTCACCTCTTCAGCCAAGCGCTTTGGCTCGGCGTTTTCCACCACTTGATAGCCGCCGATTTTCTCCACCTGAGCCTTGAAGGCAGGGGAATGGATGATTTCTGCTAGCAGCTTGAACTGTTCGCTTTCGTAAAAGCTTCTGGTCATAACTAAATCGTATTCCTCGTCGGAAACCGGAACGAACTCCAAGCCCATTGCCTTTGCCGCTGGATAAATGCCGAGGCCAGCGCCACAAGCATCACTCTTCACTTCCGCAGCAACTGCTAAATGCGAGAACATTTCGCGGTCATAGCCCGCTATTCCCTCCGGCTCAAGGCCCGCTTCCTCCAGCAGCATATCAAACAAAATCCTCGTGCCGGCGCCTTTTTGGCGGTTCACAAAGTTTGCTCCCTTTTCCACCAAATCACGCACGTCACGGATTTCAAGCGGATTGCCGGCCGGCAATATCCAACCCTGCTTGCGCTTCAAAAATGGATACAGGACAACCTCCTGACCGGCTAACAACCGGCGTACATATGATATATTATATTGTTTTGTCTCAGGGTCAAGCAAATGAATCCCCGCCACATGGGCCTCGCCTTTTCGGATTGCCATAATGCCTGCCATGCTGCCTACATGCGAGGAGACAATTTTCATCTCGGTTCGCACCTGCTTCAGCGCCGATGACAACAGGTCTATCGTCAAATCGTGGCTGCCCGTAAACATGATGGCATTCCGAATTTCCTCTAGCGGCCGAAGCAACTCCACTTCCGCCAGCTCGCCTTGTTCATAGCCGATCACATCCGGCGGCACCACCAATAATCCGTCCGCACGTACATAAGACATCGTCACCCCAGCCGCTCTTGTCAGCGGATTAGCGACAAACTGGCCATTCACAAAGCCGATATTCATTCGCACAAAATCCTCAGCGCCCATCGACGAAACGATGCGCCGGCCAAGCTTGACGGTAACCTTCTGCCGCTCTGGCTCCGGCACACCCAAGTACTTGCAGACAAGCGGCCGTGCGAACCATTCCAGCGCCAGATAAGCCGAAACCGGATATCCCGGTACGCCAATCACAACCGTTCCATTAATCTTACCCAATATAACCGGCTTGCCAGGACGTGCCGCAACGCCATGAGTATAAACCGTACCAAGCTCCTGAATAATATGAACGGTATAATCCTTTCGACCCGCCGATGACCCAGCATTGATGACGATAAAATCCGAAGTCTCGGAAGCCTCCAAAAGCGCCTCTTTAATCTTCTCCGGCTCATCCTTGACAATCCGATGCAAGCGCGGCTCGCCGCCCCACTCTTTGATAAAATTGGCAAATACCGTCCCGTTAAATTCAACAATTTTCCCAGGCGCCATCTCCTGCCCGGGCTCGACCAGTTCATTCCCGGTCGGAATCACGGCCACAACTGGTTTTTTCACAACCGCTACCGAAAGCAGCCCCGAAGCAATCAGCACGCCCAAATCAGCAGGCCGCAGCACATGCCCTTGCGGAAACAGCATTTCCTCCTGAACGATATCCTCGCCAATCGGCCGGATATGCTGCCAAGGGGTTGCCGGCTCGATGATTTCAATCGTATCATCGTCCAACACCTGGACATGCTCAATCATAATCACTGCATTAAACGGCGATGGAATCGCATTTCCCGTATCGACGTGAACAAATTGCACCCCAAGCTTTAAATGGAGCGGGTTTTGCTCATGGGCCGTGTACGTGCTTTCCGCTACAACCGCGACCCCATCCATCGCCGAGGCATGATAATGAGGAGTCGAAAACGGCGCAAAAATTGGTTCCGCGGTCACACGGCCAAGTGCGTCTACTGTCGGTATCAATTCTTTTTCCGGAGTTACCTCAAAGGCAGCAAGAATCTCATCTCGCGCCTCGAAACGCGGTTTATCTTCCAAGTAAATTTTCCGTTTATACATGACTGTCGCTCCCCTTACCTGGACAGAATCACAGGAACATATTCGCCCTGCGAAACTCCTTCTTTTTCTGAACTGATCTCCACAATGCCGTCACTCTTCACCAGCGTCGTAATCAACCCGGACTTGCCGATAATCGGCTCCGCCCACCATTCGCCGTCCTTTTCCTCAAGCCGTACTCTGATATAATCCGACCGGCCCGGACTTGACGGGATGTTTTTCGTTATTTTTGCAAAAATATGCCCAGGTTTCGGCACGAGATGTTCCCCGGACAACTTCTTTAAAATCCGCTCGCCAAACAGTTTGAAGATAATCATCGCCGACGCCGGATGGCCAGGCAGTCCAATCACCGGTTTGCCGCCCGCCACCGCTAAAATCGTGGGTTTGCCGGGCTTAATCGAAATCCCGTGCACAAACACACCAGGCTCACCCAATGATTGAATGACCTCCGTCGTATAATCTTTCGCACCAACAGAACTGCCGCCCGACATAATCAAGCAGTCCACCTGCTCGTAAAGCTCGCGGGCATTTTGGCTGAATTCCTCATAGTCATCGCGGACAATGCCGCCGTATACAACCTCGACATTCCAATCGCTCGCCAGTCCGGCAATCGTCAAACCGTTAATATCGCGGATTTGTCCGACCGCCAAGGTCTCAGTTTGATAGGGAACGATTTCATCACCTGACGACAGATAGCCAGCTTTAATTTTTCGAAAAACGGTTACATGAGTTATCCCTAAAGAGGCGAGCGCTCCCAGTTCCTGAGCGCGGAGCTTCATGCCTTTTTCAAGGAGAATCTCACCTTCGCGAATATCCTCGCCAGCCCGAATAACATTTTCCCCAGGAGCAATTTGTTTATATGTATTGAGGAGTCCGTCGACATCCTCACAATGTTCAATCATAATCACGCTGTCACTGCCGGCCGGAAGCATTCCGCCGGTCGGAACATAGACAGCTTGTCCAAGGCCGACCTTTACATCGGGGACCTCGCCCATTTTGACTTCTCCGGCAACGTTCAGGAAGCCGGGCATGGACTCAGAAGAACCATACGTATCTTTCGCGCGGACAGCATACCCATCGACCGTCGAGCGGTCAAAGCCGGGAACATTCTCCTTCGCAGTCACCGGCTCGGCTAGTATATAATGAAGGGCTTCGGAAAGCTCCCTTACTTCTGTTTGTTGGGTTGCCGGGATCATTTCGTCTATCAAGGCAAATGTTTCTTCCACTGTTTTTACTTTGAAAAATTGCATGGTTCTCTTTTTCCCCCTAATATTCGCTTTCGGCCCACTTTTTCGCGTCTTCGTATTCCTCCGGGTGGTTCATGTTGAAGAAGACCCGCTCTAATTCTGCTTGGCTAAAGCCTGCAAGCTCTTTTTCTGTTACATAAAGGACTTTAAGACGGTCCAGTAGCTGCTTCATGCGGAGATTCCCCGCCGCAATACATTTCTTTGCCTCGCCCGCAACTGATTTTTTAAAAACAGCAAATAATGGATGCTGGTTCCCGTTGATAACGGGGATGACCGCATCATAATTGCCGCATAGTTTCGCCATTGTCTCAGCGAGTTCCCCGGACACAAACGGCATGTCGCAAGCGACGACAAAATTAACATCGCTTTTGGAAGCTTTCAAACCGGCATGGAGTCCGGCGAGCGGCCCCATGCCGGGGTAGTCATCTGCGACCATTTCCAGTTCTAAAAATTCATAATCATCAAAATGATTGGTTACCAGAATTATACCATTAAAACGGTGCTTAAGTGTGTCTCTAATTCTTTCAATATTGGTTTTCTCATTAATTTTTAGTAGAGCTTTGTTGGTGCCCATTCGGCTGGATTTTCCGCCTGATAAAATGATTGCTGAAGCGTTCATCGACAGCACCTCTTAATTCGTTATTTTTTTCTCGCCTGCTGAACTAAATCCGTTTTCCTGCGCTACAAAATCGAGATGGATTGAATTTAAATCGATCATGGCAGCGGAAGGTTTTTCTATATATTGCCTTGTATCAATAATTTTAATATAGCCGTTGCACTCCTCGCAAACCTGTATTTGCGAGACAGCGTCGCCTTCAATAGTTAAAAATTTGATTTTTTGGTAGTCTTCATTACCGCAATGCGAGCACTCCAGGCGCTTAGCATTCCAATGGGCAAGACAGCGCGGACATTGGCAAACCTTTTTGCCCTCATCCTCCAAAACTGCCAGTCTCACAGGCTCACCGCAGACAGGGCAGCCTGAACCCGGTACGCCGCGGTCAATTTCCGGCTGGACTTTTTCTGCCACTAGTTGAAGATACGGACGGAGCGCGGTTTCTGCTAAGAATTGTGGAATCCATGGTTCTAGTCCATTTTCCTCAGCAAACCTTTCAAAGTAGACGCTATTGAAGGAAAAGGCTTCCTCTATCCAGCGGATGGCCGTTTCTTCATTAAGCAAACTGCCGATATCAGCGAGCTTTGGCTTCAGGTTTGGGCTGCTTTCTATGAGTAGGGCTGTTATTTCCTCTACCCACTGTAAGAATAGTGAAATTTCAAAATCAATCGCCGCGAGCGCAGCAGCAGGTACCCCTGCAGCCAGTGCCGCTTTATCCAGATTAGGCTTGATTGTGTCAGGGTCGATCATCCTCTTCCATTTTTCCTGAAGTTGGACAATTTCCTTTTGCAGGTTCTGGTATTCCTTTGAAACAACGGATTTAATCATCGTTGTTGCACCTCTTTTTTATTAGTTTTTTTGAATTCGCCAATAGAATGTTGAAATTCGCCAATAGAACTCAACAATTCGCCAATAGAAAGCTGAAATTCGCCAATAGGACCCCAAAACCACTCAAAAGATTCAATGGGAATGGCTGCCTTTGACAGACAGCCAGCCCCTTTCCTCATAAAATTAAGCGCCTTTTTTATGTTTCGGGTCATCCAAATCAGGGAAGTTACCCTTTTTAACCTCTTCTTCATACCATTCGGTGTAGTGATCCTTTGCCCACCGAGCAGGAACCTCGCCGGTAATGACACCGGAGTAGCCTGGTCTTGAGTTTTTATGAATCACACTCAAGTAAATGTGACCGACAATGACGGCAATTCCAAGAGCGAAGCCGACGTTGTGGAAGAAGTAGCCCCACTGTACTAAAGCCCTTGGGAAAAATTGCGGAAACCACATCGTGAAACCTGAACAAATAACCAAAATCGCACAGAACATCTGCAGAATCGAGTTGATTTTTTCTCCGGCGTTGAAGAAGGTTTGTTTTATATGCTTAAACTTAAAGCCGAACAATTCTTTAACGAAACTGCTGAAGAATTCAAGGTCGCGTTTTTTCCAAGTGATTAATTCCTTCAGCCAAAGAATCAGGAATTTCGGGCTAAAAATCAACAAAATCAAGGTAGGCGTAACAAAGGTGACGGCGAAAATTCGGTGCAGCAGCCGGGCGTTGGCCGGGCCGCCAAACACCGGATACAGCCAGTCAAAGAATTCGGTATACATCGGCAGTGCCGTAATGTACAACGCAAAGAAGGAAATCCCATTGATTGCATGGGCCCAAACAAACGCCTTTGGAAATCGTCTGACTTTTGCCACGGGCTTTTGCGCTTGTTTACTCATTGCTACCACCTCCGTCTTGCTCTTTGCCTTCTTTATTAAACAGCTTGTTTGTCACAAACGCACCGACAAGAGCCATCGTGGTGGCACCCAGCATCATCTTGCCGATTGGCTGTGCGTAATCCTTCCAAGCAACTGCGGAGGTTGGAACTTTCGGATTTTCCGGAAGCCCGTAAACAGACGGTTTTTCTGCTAAAACATAAACGGTGTGTGTGCCGCCAACGCCTTGCGGATTGTAAACCTGAGCATTTGGATAACGGCCTTTGATTTCTTGAACTCGCTTTTCAGCTTTTCTGATCATGGCCTCTTTATCGCCAAATTCCATTGCTCCGGTATGGCAGGTCGTTACACAGGCAGGCTGCAGACCTTCTTCTAAGCGGTCGGTACACATCGTGCATTTATGTGCTTTACGGTACTCTTTACCGTTTTTATCTTTATATTCCTTTAGAGAAATCACTTCGAATGGACAGTTTTGTACGCAATAGCCGCAGCCCACACACTTGTCTTGATCGATGACAACGGAACCAAAATCGGTATAGCTGATGGCATTCTCCGGACATACCTTTTCACACGCTGCATCCGTACAATGGAAGCAGGATGAGTGGCGGAACAAGTAATCCAGACCGCCTCCCGCATTCTCATGCTCAATGTACTGGAGGACGTTCCAGGTATCGGCCGTTGTTTTTGGATGGGACTGGGCGCTGCCTTGGAATGCTGTCTCTTCAACAGGCAGGTCGTTCCAGTTTTTACAGGCTACCATGCAGGCTTTACAGCCGTCACATTTGGTAACATCAACGAATTTCACATATTCTTTAGCCATTAGTCAGCCCTCCTAACATCACAGAGGAATGCTTTGTATTCAGGAATTTGCGTGTTAGCATCTCCAATGTGCGGAGTCAGGCGGTTAGCTGTATCTCCTGTAACATATCCCTTATAGCCAAAATGCCATGGCATTCCCACTTGGTGCACTACTTTGCCTCTTACTTTGAAAGGCTTATAACGTTTTGTAACCATTGCGTAGGCAGTGATTTCGCCGCGTGCTGAGCTGACAATGATTTTATCTTTGTTTTTGATGCCTTTTTCTTTGGCGAGTTCTTCACTTATTTCAACAAACATGTAACCGGCGATTTCCGACAGCCATTCTTGGTTTCGGGTCATCGAACCGGACTGCCAGTGTTCAGATACCCGGTAAGTTGTCGCTATGATTGGGTAAGTTCCTTTTGAGCCTTTCTTGTTGAAGTCGCCTTCATGAATCACTACGGCAGGGTTTAATTCCACAGATGAGAAGGCATTTGGAACAGGGCTTTCAAACGGCTCATAATGTTCTGGGAATGGCCCTTCATTCATTGTTGGTGCGTAAAGCAATCCTACTCCGTCTTTATTCATCATGATTGCGCCCGTACCGCCAGGTGCTGTTGGCGCTAATGTAGCATTAAAGTCAGGAACGTCGTTGCCGACCCACTTATTCTGGATGGCATCCCACCAGATGATCGCTTTTTCCTTGCTCCATGGATTACCGTTTAGATCCGCTGCAGCACGGTTATATAGAACACGGCGGTTCATTGGCCAAGCGAATGACCAATAAAGATAGTGGTGTCCACCAGTATCTTTATTGTCGCGATTTTTCGACTTGTTCTTGCCCTCTTCAGGATAGAATCCGCTATAAATCCAATTTCCGCTGGTAGTTGTTCCATCGGCTTTTAAGGCACCGAAACCAGGGAGCAATTTCCCTGTTGTCAAATCATAACCGTTGATTTCCTTGGCAACTAGATCAATGTCACACTCAGGGCCGTTGCCAAAATTCCAATCAAGAGCCAGGAATGGAGAAGCTTGTGCACTTGTGTCACCGGCATAGAGCTTTTTAAGCTTAAGTGCCAGCTCATGGATGATGTCAAGGTCTGGTCTTGCTTCGCCCTTAGAATCAATCGCTTTCCAGCGATATTGCATCCAGCGCGAGCTGTTGGAGATGCTTCCTTCTTTTTCAAATGATGCTGATGCTGGGAGCAGGAATACCTCGGTATTGATTTTCGATGGGTCGCTGCCAGCTTCTTTTTTCCAGAAGGCTGCTGTTTCTGTTTCCCAAAGGTCCACAGCAACCAGCCATTTTAAGTTGCCTAGTGCTTCTTTTTCCTTGCCGGCATTCGGTCCGCCGACAACCGGATTTGTTCCCCACAGGAACGCACCGTCAAGCTCTTTATTGTACATCGCTTTGAATAAGAAAATGTGCGAGTAGTTCTTTGACCCTGGTTTAGGTAAATATTGATAGCCAAATTCGTTCTCGGCTGTTGCATTTTGCGCGTACCAAGATTTTAGCAGGCTGACCACAAATTTAGGTCTATTGCTCCAATAGCCTGATGGAGGTGTTTCTTTCTTTAAGTAGCCGTCAAGGGTCGCGTGCTCGGGTACTGATGCTTTAGGAATAGCCAGGTAACCTGTTAGGTTATCCCATAATAATCCAAAGTCAGTGGAACCTTGTACGTTTGATTCGCCGCGCATCGCGTTAATACCGCCGCCTGGCAGGCCAATGTTGCCCAAGAGCATCTGAATAATCGCATAAGCACGGACGTTTTGCGAACCGACTGTATGCTGGGTGGTACCCATTGCATAAAGGATTGTTCCCGCTTTGCCGACTTTGCTTGTTTCACAGAATGTCTTGTAAACCTTTAATAAATCTTCCTTTGGTGTGCCTGTTACCGATGAAACCGTATCCAAATCATAGCGTGAATAATGCTTCTTCAATAATTGAAAAACTGTACGAGGGTTCTCCAAGGTTGGATCCGTTACCGGTTTTCCATCCGGTCCTGCCGCAAGTGCCCATTTTGTTTTATCATAGGTGCGTTTTGCTTGGTCATAGCCGCTGAATAGGCCGTCTTTGAAATCGTAGCCATCTGCCACGATAAAGGGTGCGTTTGTATAGTTAACAACATATTCTTTGTGAATAAGATTATTTTCGAGTGCATATTTTATCATTCCGCCCAAGAACGCAATATCCGTTCCGGAACGAAGTGGTGCGTAAATATCAGATACTGCTGAAGTCCGAGTATAACGCGGGTCAACACTGATGATTTTTCCGCCGTTTTCTTTTGCTTTTGTCAGCCATCTGAAGCTGATTGGGTGATTTTCTGCAGGGTTTGCACCCATAATTAGCGCGCAATCTGTATGCTGCAGATCATTCCAGTGGTTTGTCATTGCTCCACGTCCAAACGATGGTGCCAGACCGGCAACCGTTGAACTGTGTCATATTCGTGCCTGGTGTTCTAAATAGACAACGCCAAGCCCTCTCATCAATTTTGAAACCAAATATGTTTCTTCGTTATCGAGTGCCGCGCCGCCAAGGCTGGCAATCTTTTCTGTCCGGTTGACAGTGACGCCATTCTCTGAAACGATAAATGACTTATCGCGGCTTTCTTTTGTACGTTTGGCAATGGTATCCAGCATCCATTCCCAGTCTTTTTCTTCCCATTTATCGCTGCCAGGAGCGCGATAAAGCGGTTTCGTCATCCGCTTTTCAGAAGTGTATAACTGTCTAAGTGTCGTCCCTTTGCTGCATAGCTTGCCTTCGTTTATTGGATTATCCGGGTCCCCCTCCGTATAAACCACTGTGTTGTCCTTTGTATGGACCAAGATTCCGCAGCCGACGCCGCAAAAACAGCAAATGGTTGGTGTTACAGTAGCTTTGGCAATTTTGAATTCCTTTGATTTCGCATAAGCCTTTTGCTCATTAAAGCCCAGTTCAACAATCGCCAATGTGGCAGCGGTTGCACCGGAAAGTTTTAAAAATTGCCGGCGATTTAGGTTCATTTCAACCATTTCCAATCTCCTTCCCAAGAGTAATGAATAGAACATCCCATTTTTTTATGTTTATCTATATAGTTCTACCGGCTGATTCCCCCCTTCAAAGCATCTCTCCAAGAGCGGCTCTGGGTTTACATCATTTTCGACCCTGCCTGCCGCGGTATAGATCATCGCCATTTTCCCTCTTAAATAGCCGATTACTTCTATATTTAAGTACCGCGCCAGCTGGATGGCCTGCTTGGTTGCGGCCGTCCGCGAGCCGATAACAGGAAAGCCGAATTTAGCTGCTTTTGAAAGCATTTCATATGAAACCCTGCCGGTTGTAAGAAGTACAAGCCGATTGGGGCGCAAGCCGTTTCTCAAGGCGTGTCCGATAATCTTATCGACAGCATTATGCCGGCCGATATCCTCGCGAATGGTTATATTTCCCTCTTCATCCACAATGCAGGCGCCATGCATACCGCCTGTCTCCAAATAAAAACGGGAGTTCTGTGCAAATTCACTGCGTTTTTTTAAAAGATAGCTAAGCTGATAGGTTTGATTTGATGTGACCTTATCGAAGTTCTTTACATCTGTCATTGAAAAAAATGTAACGCCCCTGCCACAGCCTGCTGTGTAATGCTTCTTCTTTGAAAAGACCTGCTCCTCATCAAAAGCTGCGCTTAAAGTGACATGGATGCTGCCCATATCTTCATTGATGACGATGGACTCAATATCATTTGCAGCCTGAATAAATCCTTCAGAAAACAAATAGCCATATGTCCAATCCTCGAGATCAAATTTTGTCAATTGGAAAACCGCCATTTCGTACCCGTTAATGACTAATGAAATGGGATATTCGTCGGGACAACTTTTGTGGTTCATTGTTTTCCCACCACCTTTGAAGAGTATTTCTCATTAATAGAGTAATTTTAGAGGAGTTTTTTGAAAGTAATTTTTATCACAATAAATTGATTAAAATAGTAAAAAAGATGGATATTTCACTTTTTTGTCAAACACTTTCGACAGGCGAAAAAAATCAATTGCACCATTGTAAAAGTTTATTTTGGTTGTTTTTTTGCTGTTGAATTATAATAATAGGGTGATAATTAAGCCTTTTTTAGGAGGAGTACATAATGAGCATTAAGAAAGTAATGACAATTGCTGGTTCAGATTCAAGCGGCGGGGCGGGGCTTCAGGCGGACTTGAAGACGTTCCAAGAGCTTGGTGTATATGGTATGAGTGCCCTGACATGCATCGTCACGATGGATCCCAAAGACAACTGGCATCATAACGTGTTCCCAATTGCTTCAGATATTCTTGAAAAGCAGCTGGAAACCATTCTATCTGTCGGTATCGATGCAATGAAGACAGGTATGCTGGGAACGGTCGAGTTAATTGAAATTGCTGCAAAAACCATCGATGCCCACAAGCTAGAGCGTGTTGTAATAGACCCTGTCATGGTGTGTAAAGGCGAAGACGAGGTGTTAAACCCGGAAACGACCGATGCGATGCGTGAACTTTTATTGCCGCGCTGTTTAGTGGTAACACCCAATCTGTTTGAGGCCGGACAGCTTGCCGGCATGAAAACGCCGCGGACAGTGGAAGAAATGAAAGAGGCAGCTGTAAAAATCTTTGATTTAGGGGCAAAAAATGTTCTCATCAAGGGCGGCAGCAAACTGCAGTCTGAAGAAAATGCCGTCGATCTTCTTTATGATGGCAAGGAATTCAGAATTTACGAATCGCCAAAATATAATACAACCTTTACGCACGGCGCCGGCTGCACCTACTCATCCGCGGTCACAGCTGAACTTGCGAAAGGGAAATCCGTCTTTGAAGCAGTCGAAGTGGCGAAAGACTTTATTGCCGCAGCCATCGAACAGGGCTTCCGCCTAAATGAATACGTCGGCCCAACCTGGCACGGCGCTTACCGCAGTTCAAAAAGCAAAACCGAATACTGCGAAGACTGCGCAGAATAATTTCTTTAAGAGCTGAACATGAAGTTCGGCTCTTCTTTTTTCATAAAAATGTGAAATGATCGGCAACCCCAGTTGATTGGAGCGGAAGGGGCGAGACTCCTGCGGGAGTACGGGACAGGGGAGACCCCGCAGGCGCCAGAGGCGCTGAGGAGGCTCCCCGAACCGCCCGCGGAAAGCGAGCCCCTGGAGCAGAAATCAACATTTCCCGGAGCATTCATTTCGCATTTTTTATCCAATTTTAGTATGATAGTTACATTCTTAAAGAAAAATATCTCGTAGACTAAATCCTATTTTTTATAAGAAATAACGGGAAGGGAGGAATCAGCTTGGAACTAGTGAACACCAAACAAGTACAGGAAGCCATTAATAGCTTCGTAAATAAAGAAGTATATATTCACCTTGAAACCACAAACGGTGCCTACGCATCACATCGCAATCAATCCTTTTTTTCGGCGGGTGCTTATATCCGCAATGCCAAAGTCCAGTATGAAATAGGGAAAATTACCGGAAAAGGCCCTTATCGGGTGGGCTTAAAAATTAACCTTGGCTGGATTTACGCTGAGGGCATCACTCATTTTGAAATCGATGAACTGGGACGGCTGCTGCTTGCCGGCCATGACAATGAAGGGAAATTAGCCGTCGCATTAGAAATCAGCCCAACTCCATTTGAATAGTGGTTTCATGCGTCAGTCCTGAAAGGAGAATGTAAAATGGAAAAAGAACGCCATGTACTAGTTGTCTTTCCACATCCGGATGATGAAGCATTTGGAGTATCCGGGACAATAGCCACTCACATCAAAAATGGCACCCCCGTTACTTACGCCTGCTTAACCCTGGGGGAAATGGGCCGCAATATGGGGAACCCGCCATTTACCAATCGGGAAAATCTCCCGAAAATCAGAAAAGCGGAACTAAAGGAAGCTGCCCGCGCTTTAGGCATCCAAGATTTACGCATGCTCGGCTACCGCGATAAAACTGTAGAATTTGAGGATGAAGAAAAGCTGGCCGACGTGATGTCAGGCCTGATCGATGAGTTAAACCCATCTTTAATCATCACCTTTTATCCCGGCTATGCCGTGCATCCCGACCATGACGCCACCGGTGCGGCCGTCGTCCGCGCCGCCGCGCGGCTGCCTGAAGCCGCACGGCCGACCTTACACTGCGTTGCCTTCTCGAACGATTGCATCGAAAAGCTTGGCGAGGCCGATATCATTAATGATATAACCCCGGTTGCGGAAAAAAAACTAGCAGCCATCAAGGCACACCGCTCGCAAACGGAGCAAATGTTTGCCGACGTGTCCGAAAAATTAAAAAATCAAGACCCACAAATCATGGTCTGGATCAACAACGAGCGCTTTTGGACGTACAAATTTGATTAAATATACAAAGGGACCCGTCCTTCCGCTTTTAATGCGTGGGCAGGTCCCTTTCCTTTTAATATTCTTTATGAAGCAGGGTACAGAATTTGCACCAATCAAGAATGATGATTTTCCTCGATTTCAAGTCAATCATTTCTTCCTTTTTTAGTTTTGAGAAAACACGACTGATGCTTTCGCGCGATGTGCCAACAACGGTGGCGAATTCCTGTACAGTTAAAGGGATTTCAATCTCCCAGCGTTTGAAGTCCGTGTTAAATTTCCGTCCGAGCCGCTCAAGTGTCTTCACCGTTTTCGCATACACATCAAGCAGGGCCACATCCCTTAACTGACCAGTAATTTCCCTCAAGCCATCACTCATATAGCGGATCATTTGCATAGAAAGCTCCGGATATTGGTAAAGATCCTGCTCGAGTTCCTGCTTATCCAAAAAAAACAGCCACCCATCCTCGAGCATCGTTGCTGTTGCTGGATAACATTCAGTCTTCTGTGTGAATAGACATGCTTCAGCGAATATATCCCCTTTTTGCTTTACACAGACAATAATTTCATTCCCGTTCTCATCCTGCTTGGCGAGCTTTACCGACCCATCATGAACAAAAAAGACACCTCTTTAATAATCGCCTCTCCTTTTTTCACCTCAAGCGTTTGGATCCTCTGTTCAATAATGCTCAGTGATTTTGGTGATAAATCTCTAAAAATCACAATCTTGCGGAGCAAGCTCTCTTTTTTTACCTCCTGGATCACAGCTAAATTCGGTTCCACCAATTTTCTAACTCGTTCCAACCTTCCCACCACCTTTACTCGTTTTTTTCCTCTTATTTGTAAGACATTTCCCTAAGTATTGAAGTGACAAGGTTCACAAAAAACCAAATCGGTAAAACAACACGGGAAATTTGTTTTCACAGAACGTTCATTTTTTTAAAAACGCTTAAAATATAGGATTTTCGGGTCCTTTCACAAATCGTTCATAAAACCTTAAATTCCTGTGACGGACGTCACAATTTTACAAAATACAAACGATTAGGATGAAGCTGTTCAATTGAGAAAAAGGAGGGGGAACAATTTGAAAAAGGCTCTTATTAGTTTTGCTATCAGCGTCGTGCTCGGCTTCGGGCTTGGATACCTCGTATTTGATGTCATCATGGGAAACTCCAGCGACTCTGGTAAGGTGCCGGAAACAGCCCAGGCTGTATCAAAGGAAAAAGCAGCGGATGATTCCAGCAAACCTAAGGAAACAGCCGCAACATCCAGCGCAAATGACGATAATATCCTCAATAAAAAGGGATGCCTTGGCTGCCATAGCGTGGAAGCGATCAACCTAAAAGGCGGTGCCGTCGGACCGGATCTATCCCAAGCCTTTGTAAACGTTGAAGGCAAGCACGGCAAACCAATTGAGGAATTTCTAAAAGCACCGACATCGGCTGTCATGTTAGGCGTTATCGGCAAAAATCCATTAACTGATGAAGAAGAAAAGCAAGTACTAGACCTGCTCAAGCAGGCATCTGAAAAATAAGGTGGTGTTAACCGAATGAAAAAATGGGTACCAATCGCGTCTGGACTACTAGCCGGATTCGCCGCAGCAACAATCTCATTCGCCGATTTCTCGTCAAACGCAAAGACGACGGAAACGGCATCCTCAAGCAACAAGAGCGATGCCGAAAAGGTCTATGTCCCTTTTGGCAAAAAGGATGATTATTATCTATTTGCATCCGGCGGCCACTCCGGCCAAATGTTTATTTACGGCGTGCCTTCGATGCGCCAAATCCGCACCGTCCCGGTCTTCTCACAGGATTCCGCAACCGGATACGGCTTTGATGAGCATTCCAAGAAAATGATGGGGGATTATACGTGGGGCGACCTGCACCACCCGGCATTCTCAGAAACAAACGGTGATTATGACGGCAAGTATATGTTTGCCACCGACGTCGGCAACAGCCGCGCCGCTGTCATGGATTTAAAAACCTTTACTGTAAAAGACATTCTGAACGTTCCTAATACAAGCGGACCACACTGTGCAGCGTTCGTAACGGAAAATACCGAGTACATGTTCCTGCCAACCCGCTTTGCCGTGCCGCTTGGGCAGGCCTATGAATCTCTTGATGACTACAGCACAAAATACCGCGGCGTCATGTCAGCCGTTACCTTTGATGAAAAAAATACAAAGCTGAACATTGCCTATCAGGTGGCGCTCCCACCTTGGTCCTATGACCTTTCCGATGCTGGTAAAAAGAGCTCCAAGGACTGGGCTGTCATGACTACTTATAACACCGAGGAAGCAACCACGAACCTGGAAATCAACGCATCCCAGGCGGACCGTGACTTCATCGTTCTGTTTAACTGGAAAGAGCTAGAAAAAATGGTTAAGGATGGCCAATACGAGGATGTTGGCGGTCAAAAAATGATTTACCCTGAAAAACAAAAAGGCGGCATTTATTTAGTCCCTGTAGCTAAATCGCCGCACGGCGTCGATGTAACGCCAGATGGCAAATATTTCATCGCTTCCGGCAAACTAGCGCCTTCGATGACCGTATTTTCTTTTGAAAAAGCGTTTAAAGCGATTGAAAACAAAGACTTTGCCGGTGAAAGAAACGGCATTCCGATTATTAACTACAAATCTGTGATGGAACGTGAAGTAAATCCAGAAAACGCACTTGGACCGCTTCATACTCAGTTTGACGACAAAGGCATGGCCTATACAACGATGTTTATTTCTTCGGAAATCGTGAAGTGGGATCCGAAGACCGGCAAGACGTTAGACCGCGTGCCTGTCCAATATTCGCCAGGACACTCTGTTGCTGCTGAGGGAGACACTGTATCACCTGATGGCCACTGGCTTGTTGCTCTGAACAAGATTGCCAAGGACAGCTACCTGTCTGTCGGACCTTCTCACCCTGAATCAATGCAATTAATTGATATTAGCGGCAAAATGAAGGTCATCCAATCATCTCCGGTGAACCCAGAACCGCACTATGCGCAGATGATTAAGGCGGATAAAATCAAGGCCATCAATGTGTATCCGAAGGATGAAAATAACAAAGAGGCTGTTTATAAAAAAGACGAAGCGAAAATTGTCCGCAATGGCAATAAAGTCGACGTCTACGGCATCGCGATGCGCTCGAAGTTCATTTTTGATGCCAAAGCGAAGCGCCCTGATGTGATTGAAGTCAACGAAGGTGATGAAGTTACGATCCATCTGACTAACCTCGACTTTGATGAGGACATTACCCACGGTTTTGCCATCAACAGCTACAACCTGAACATGGAAGTGCAGCCAGGACAGACAAACACGATGAAGTTCACAGCGAAAAAAGCGGGTACTTACCCGATTTACTGTACAAACTTCTGTTCCGCCCTGCACCAAGAAATGACCGGCTACTTCCTAGTCAAACCAAAGCAATAGTGCCTAAAGTTGGTGGTGGGTATCAATGAATGTTGGTACCCATCCCCTTTTACTTAATTATTACTATAAAAGGTGTGGTTAACTTGAATGTTAGTAAGAAGGGAAATAAATTATCTCTTATCTCCGCACTGTTAATCGGTGCTTCGGCAGCTCTCATCGTGGTGTCAATGTTTTTCCCTTGGTGGAGAATGCTATTTATCGCACCGCAATATCCGGAAGGGTTAAATATCATTGTCTATCCAAACAAACTGGAAGGCCAAATTGATATCATTAACGGTCTTAATCACTACATCGGCATGGCTAATTTCAGTGAAGAAAATTTCCCTGAGCTGGGCTACCTGATTTACATTGTCGGAGGTTTAGCAGCGCTCACCCTGATAACAGCCCTCCTCCGCAATAAAAAAGTGCTTTATGGACTGATTGGCATCTTTATGATTGGCGGTGCAGCAGGCATTTGGGATCTTTATTCTGCCCTAAAAAGATACGGCTCCAATCTAGATCCAAAGGCGCCGATTCATATGGATCCATTTGTTCCGCCTATTATCGGTGAAAATACTGTGGCGAACTTTATTACCCACAGTATCTTGGGAACAGGTGTCTACTTTGTTATTGCAGCGTTTATTTTATTATTAATTCCGTTATGGAAGGACCGAAAAGTAAAATGAAAAAATTAACGCTCCTATCTTTCATTCTTTCTCTCTTGTTGTTTATCAAACCTGAGGAATATATGGCAGCCGAACACGGAAGTCTGCAAGCGACGATCGACTCCATGAAAGAGGGAGCGGTATTGAAGCTTGAAAATAAGACGTATGAAGGTAATATAGTCATCACCAAACCGTTGACGATTATTGGCTCAGAACAGACCGTGATCCAAGGAGACGGAACAGGAAACGTGATTTCTGTTAAGGCAGCTAAGGTTCATTTAAAAAATCTTACCGTAACTGGCAGCAGCATGGACCGCAACTCGGCCGAGGAATACGCGGCGATTAAAATTTATACGAACCATAACATCATCGAGCACGTCACTATCCGCAACTCCTTTCACGGCATTTATTTAAGCCAGGCCCATCACAACACCATTGAGTATGCCGATATTAAAGGAATGGGCAAGGGCGAAATTGCTGCCCAAGGTAACGGGCTGCATGTTTATTACGCAAACGATAACCTGTTGGCACACAACAAGATCGAAGGCACCCGTGACGGGATGTTTTTCGACTACGCCAACAATAACAAAAGCTATGACAATACCATCATCAACACCCGCTACGGCCTGCACTACATGTACTCAGATGAAAATATTTTTAAAAGAAATACCTTTACGATGAATCAGGGCGGCGCGGCCATCATGAATTCAAACGGACTAACACTTGAAGACAATCAATTTATCGTCAATTACGGAAACCAATCTTTCGGATTATTACTCTTGCAAGCTAATGACAACTCGATTCAAGGCAATCTTTTTTACATGAACCAGCGGGGCTTGTATATTGACCAGGCAACCCGAAATACGATTCGGAACAACCGAATCATCCAAAACCAAATTGGCATTGAGCTTTGGGCCAGTTCCAATGATCAAATATTTACATTAAACCGAATTTCCGAAAATACCATCCCGGCTGTCACCATCGGTGGCAAGGGCGAAGGCAATGCCTGGAGCCATCATGGCAAAGGCAACGACTGGGGCAGCGCCTTCCCGCTCACCGATTTAAACCAGGACAGCATCGGCGATTTTCCAATAACCTACCACTCTTCCCTTCACCAGCTGCTGGAGGACCAGGAATTAACAAATCTATTTTTAAAAAGCCCTGCCGTGGGCATCTATGAAAAAATTAACGCCACACTGAACGACGATGAAGTTATGTTTAAAGATCCGCATCCACTGGTTTCTAAAGGCGGCAGCCATTCTTCGCTTCTATTTGCTGCCCTCGGTGTCATCGCGGTGCTGATATTGATAAAGGGGAGGGAAACACTATGCATTATATTTGGAAGGAATGGAAAGAAAATATAAGGGGTAAAGGGCTGTGGCTCGCTCTAAGCATCATTGCGCTCATTTCAATCAGTATATTGGTTCGTTCCGCCTCCCTGTCATTTGAAAAAGGCTTTTATATTCTTTTAATCAACTTGTTTGATACGATTATTTACTTTATCCCGATCTTGTGCCTGTTTATCGGAGCGTTTTCTGTTTTTCAGGAAAAAGAACAAAAGACATTGATTATGCTGTTAACGAAAAGGGATAGTTATCCGAGCTTTCTTATGCGAAAAAGCACTGGGCTTTATGCTGTTGTCCTAGTGCCACTCGCGGCTTGGTTTTTCCTATATTTATTAATGTTGAAGTTTCAATTTGCTCTCGATTTTAAAGGCTATCTCATTTTTGCGGTAAGCATTCTCGTAATGGCCGTGATTTTCCTGCAAATGGGGGCAGCGGTCGGCAGCTTTAGCCGCTCACGGATGCAGATTATTGGCTATACGATTTTTGTCTGGTTTTACTTCTTCTTCTTACACGATTTCATCCTGCTATCGTTTTTGCCGGATGTCACCTATGAAAATGTGAAATTCTTTTCGCTCGTCTACTTTTTAAATCCGCTTCAGGCTGTCCGGATGTTTTTAGAAACGGGCATGGGCGTTTACTCGTTCGGCCATATGTCGAGGATGCTGCAGGCGTTTATGTGGACTAAGCCCGCATTCTTTATGCTGGGTAACGGAGTGTTCTGGCTAGCTGTATCATTTGGGGCGGCAGTGCTGTTCAACCGCAAGGAGGGTTATGAATGATTAAAGTGGAGGGCTTATGCCAATCCTTTGGCAAAAAGCAAGTGCTCGACTCCGTCGATCTTGACATCGGCAAGAATGAGATCTGCGCCCTTGTCGGCCGAAATGGCGCAGGAAAATCGACGTTTATTAATAGTTTGCTGGGGCTGTTACCTATTAAACAAGGTTCAATTGCGATTAACGGCGCTGCAGTCTCCAAAAAAAATCATGACTGGAAAAGAACAATCGCCTATTTGCCGGAAAAATTCATGCTTTATCCGATGCTGACCGGTCTGGAGAATTTGACCTTTTTTGCCGAGGCTGTTTCGGGGAAAGCGGATGCAGCACGGGTAGAACAAGTACTTCGTGCGGTCAGGCTATGGGATGACCGGAACGAACCGGTGAAAAAGTACTCGAAGGGAATGCTGCAGCGTCTTGGTCTTGCGATTACGCTTTATCAGGATTCGAGTATTTTGATTTTGGATGAACCTACGAGTGGAATTGATCCGATGGGCCGGAAGGAAATCTTGGAGGTTTTAAGAGGCTTAAAGGACAAAACCATTTTGCTCTCGTCGCACCATTTGGATGAAATCCGCCAGGTTTGTACGCATGTTGCTTTTTTAAATGAAGGAAAGATGGAAAAATATACGGTAGATGAATTTTTAACAACACAGCAATTAGGAGGTATTGGGATATGAGAAATCGTTGGATGCACGCCGTGTTGCTGCTCATGATGATGGTCTTCGCCGCTGTCATGACCGGCTGCAGCTCGGGGCCTGATTATAAGATTGACATCATCAAGGAGCTTTATTATCAAAAGGATAAACCGTCGCCGTTTGAAATTAAAGTAACCGAGGCTGGCAAGGCAGTTACAGGGCTTACGGTGACAGCTGACCTGTCGATGGCAACTATGAACCACGGCACGGTGAAAGTGAAGTTTGCTGAAGGGAAAGACGGAACTTACGCTGCAGATGTGAAGGTTCCGATGAACGGCAAGTTTGAAGCCGCGTTCCTTTTGAAAAAAGATGGGGAAAAAACTGAGAAAGTCATCGAAATCAATGTGGTAAAGCCAGAAGGTGTAGCCAAAATAAATGGACAATGGATCACGGATAAGGATGTTTCTTTTTACAAATTTATTAATCAACTGCAACTGGAAATCAATCGCGATGCAGCCCGGAAGAATTATAGCGGTAAACAACTGGAGGAAGAGCTTGCCTATTTGGATTCACAGGAAAAGGTGCTGGATGACCAAAACAAATTGCTAACGCAAATTATCCGCCTCCGCTCGATGGCGTTGCTCGCTGAGGAAAAGGGACATAAGGTTGAGGCAGCGGAGGTCGATGCGGCTGTAGAAAAGGCGCGTGGACAATATGCGCAATTTGCCTCAGCCCAAGCATTAATCCAGCATTATGGGGAAGAAAAATTCTGGGACGTTGAAAAGCAGCAATACAAGCTAATTGTCCTTGCTCAAAAGGTCCAAAAGGATTTAGTCGACCAAGCAAAAAAAGAAAACCCTAAAGCAGGGGATCAGGAAATCTACTATCAAGCACAAAAACAATATGAAGACCTGCTTATCTCGCAAATTAACTCGCTTAAGATTGAAATATTATAAAGTGCCAGGCACTACGAGTCTTATGAAGGACATCTCTTGGTTGGGAACCATGAAAAATGTCCTTCATTCGGTTTATGATGGACATCTCTTGCTCTGGAATCATTCAAAATGGTCTTCATCATGGCTATGAAGGACATTTATCGCTCTGGAATCATTCAAAATGGTCTTCATCTCGACTATGAAGGACATTTCCTGCTCTGGAATCATCCAAAATGGTCTTCATCACGGCTATGAAGGACATTTCCTGCATGGTATCATCCAAAATGGTCTTCATCTCGGCTATGAAGGACATTTATCGCTCTGGAATCATTCAAAATGGTCTTCATCATGGCTATGAAGGACATTTCCTGCTCTGGAATCATCCAAAATGGTCTTCATCTCGGCTATGAAGGACATTTATCGCTCTGGAATCATTCAAAATGGTCTTCATGGCTATGAAGGACATTTCCTACTCTGGAATCATCCAAAATGGTCTTCAATCATGGCTATGAAGGACATTTCCTACTCTGGAATCATCCAAAATGGTCTTCATCTCGGCTATGAAGGACATTTATCGCTCTGGAATCATTCAAAATGGTCTTCATCATGGCTATGAAGGACATTTCCTGCTCTGGAATCATCCAAAATGGTCTTCATCTCGGCTATGAAGGACATTTATCGCTCTGGAATCATCCAAAGTGGTCTTCAATCATGGCTATGAAGGACATTTCCTACTCTGGAATCATCCAAAATGGTCTTCAATCATGGCTATGAAGGACATTTCCTACTCTGGAATCATCCAAAATGGTCTTCATCTCTGCTATGAAGGACATTTCTTTACCGAACCCCTTTGAAAATGTCCTTCATCTGGAATTTCCTCCATGATGCTGACACCTTTCCCTATTTATTTCAAATCCCTCAACAAAACCCGGTATAGTTTATCATCTTTTTCGTCAGGCGTACCGCGGCCGTCGGTGTTGTTGCTGACGAAGTAAAGGTATTCTCCATCTACAAACAAATCGCGGATGCGGCCCAGTCCGGTGATGACCGCCGTGGTGCGGCCGGCCGCGAGGTCAAATTCACGGACAGCGTTGCCGCGCAATGCGGCTACGTAAAGTTTCCCATTATAAGCAGCCATCCCTGATGGCGCCCATGTTTCATTCCCAGATTGAAAGAGCGGCGTCACCATTCCCGCCTTCCGCTCCGTCCCTTGAATCACCGGCCAGCCATAATTCGCCCCGGGCTTAATCCGATTGATTTCATCGTGTGCCGATTGTCCATGTTCACTTGCATAAAGCGTTTCACCAATCCAGACCAGCCCCTGCGGATTCCGGTGGCCGTAGCTGTACACATACGAGTTAGGAAATGGATTATTCGCCGGGATAGTCCCGTCCAAATTCATTCGCAAAATTTTCCCGTTGATGGATCCTCTATCCTGCGATGATTCCGGAACAGTCGCATCACCCGTTGTCACATAAAGCTTTCTGTCAGGACCTATTTTCATCCTGCCGCCATGATGGTAAGCTGCACTCGGGATACGGTCCAACAGTATTCGCCCCTCATCCCATTCAGCACCGTTCCAAGTTAACACGACGACCCGATTGAACTGGCCCTGCCCCTCTTCCGAATATGTGTAATAGGCGAAGGCCTGGTGATTTTCTGCAAATTGGGGATCCAGCACAAAGCCGAGCAGCCCAGCTTCCGCTGCCTCAGCCAGCGGTTTCCGTAAAACCACTCGCTGCCGTTCCATTTTGCCGTTTTCGATTTTGGCAATGCTTCCTGTGCGCTCACTGATGTAAAATGTTCCATTTACTTTATCAATTGACCATGGTACAGATAAATTTTCAGCGACAACCTCAATATCAGGCAGAAGGACAATGGCTTCATCGCCCTCTGGTTCCTCTTCTTTTTTTTCAAAAAAGGAACAGCCTGAAAGCAGCAAAATCAAAACTAACACGATGGACCTGGCTTTGTACATTTGGAGCCCCCTTTTATAAAACGTCCAATATTGCCTTTCCTACACCGCTATTTTCATTTGTATCGGTAATCACATCGCACAGCGATTTGATAGCTGGGCTGGCGTTGCCCATCGCCACTGCTCGTCCGGCTTTTTCAAACATCGATACATCATTATAATTATCGCCAATCGCCATTGTTTCCGACAAATCTATCCCTTTTCCATTGACGAAGGCCTCCAGGGCAATCCCTTTTTGAGCATTTTTATGGGTGATTTCAATATTTTCAATGCCCGATTTGGTGACCTCAAGCTCGCTAAACTCTTTTATGGCGCTGGCTGCATCGCCAAGTTTATCTAAATCAAAGGAGAATACTAAAAACTTATAAATCTGATACTCATCACTTTCAAAAAGAAGTTCATATTTTTCAATTGAATGAATCAAGCCATCTCTGATTCTTCCTCCCGCCGCGTGAACGACATAGTCCCGGTCAGCTTCAGGATTGGCGCTCATCACGATGTCCACGAGAATAGAAACAGCCTTGTCGGTATCGACGGAAAAAGCTCCCTTATTCGTGTATACCTCGAAATAGATATCCTTTTCGTACAATACTGCCGCCGCATCCTTGGCCATTTGTTTGGCAATCGGGGAAGCAGAAATAATCTCTCCTTCTTTTGAGCGGACCTCAGCGCCGTTCACACAAATAACTGGGCATTTCAACCCGGCCGCATTTAAAACATAGGTCGCTTCCTGATACGATCTTCCGGTAGCAACCACCACTTCCACTCCGGCTTCCTGTGCCTTTAAGATCGCCTGTTTATTTTCCTCGGTAATCACCTGCATGGAATTCAATAATGTGCCATCCATATCTGTCGCAATACATTTCATCATGATGTTCTCCTTCATCTCTTTTCAATATTGCCATTCTACCATGAACAACTGGCATTTTCTCCTAATTGGCTCAGTTTAAGTACTTGCTGCCTTCGCGAATACTTAGAGGTGCTAATTGGTGCCCCTCTATAAACCTCCCGACGGATCCAGGTTTTGTCTTCGAGTATTCCCGCAACGCCCAGCCAATTGCTTTTTGGATAAAAAATTCTTTGCTTAAGGCGTTCTCACGTATGTATTGATATAGCAGTTCATCATCCGTTTTTTCTTTATATTTCAGTTGAAAAAGAATCGCGGCTCTTCTTAGCCAGAGGTATTCATGGACTGCCCAGCCGTTAATTGTTTCTTCAATTACCTCAGGAAAGACCTGTGCAATTGTTCCAACTGGCTTTGGGGCAATCGCATCGACCGTGTCCCACCAGGATTTCGTGGTGATCAACCGCTCCATGAAAGGCAAATCTGACTTGTCCAATTTGTTTATCGACTTTTCTATATAAACAAGGGCAGTATATTGATATTCCCGTTCTTCTTTCACCCAAAGCCCCCAAACAAAATCTTGGTTGAAAGGATTCTTTAAAATTCCGGTTTCTTTAAAAAATTGCTTTTCCATTTCTGCTCGTAAAGGTTTCTTAATGCCGAGAAATGGGAAATGCCCTTTCATATATTTTTCCATCGGCCCGGCATTTTCTACATTTCGGTTCTTCTCAAACATCTCGGTTAAGAGTGCAATCTCTTTCAATAAACGACATCCTTTCTTTTTACCTTATTTTTGGTGAAGAAACTCGTGTATAAACTAATAGGCAGACGACAAACTAACATGTGCAGAAGGAGGGATGAAGATGACGAAAAAATTTAATAAAGGCAGCCGAAACCAAAATTCAGCGAGCGCCGGCCAGACGTCAGCTGAATTTGCCGCCGAATTCGTAAGCGGCGATAACAGCAAGGGAAACAAACGCAACAAGGACCAGCAAAGCAAAACAAAACAAACCCACACACATAACGGAAATAGGGCCTGACCCCCGCCGTTAACGAATTAACACAGTGGGGGCCTGACCCCAACGCATTAAATCTTATTGCGGGAGGGATCAGGCCCCTTGGTTCTAAGCGTTTACCCCAGCTAATGCATTGATTTCTGAAGCAATTTTAGTCTGGATTTTTTCGACCACTGTGAAGTCCATTGCGGAAATATAAATGGCTTCAAGCTCATCGTGGAGTTCTTTCGCTTTGGCGAGCCAGCTTGTGGCCTCTGTCATTTTGTTTCTATACTTGGTGGAAATTTTGCTGATAAAATCGGCGAAGATCTCATCTGTTCCCTGCTCGATTAGAATTTCATACATATCAATGATTTCATCACCGTCGCGGCTTGGGAAATACTCGTGCGGTGCGGTGCTGTCGAAAATGGCAATCCCCAGCTCTCTAAAAATACACATATCGAGGCTATTAGGGTCAAAGCCGCAATGATAGATTTCTACATCGACGCCCCGCTCCTCTGCTGCAGCAGCTAGTTTTTTCAGCATCGTGGACTTGCCGGAGCCTGGTCGCCCCTTAATAAAATAGCGTTTTTGAATGTCCTCCGTTAAATTAGGGACAAAATCAACAGCGCCTTTTGGTGTGGCGGCCCCAAGAAAACGGTGGCGAACATCGGCTTGTTTGCTTAACCTCATTTTTCCAAAAAAGGTTTCAATCAGCTTTTTGGTCAATTGGTCCGCTTTTTGGAAGTTCATACTGTTTATATAGATTTTTTCCCAATCATCATGAATTTCAAGCGCTTCCTTAAAAGTAGCGTAGGCTGTCGCAAAGGCCTCACTAATTTGATTAGTCAGTTTTTGAATGACCTTTTTTTGCGCACTTAGTGCCTTAGCATTCCATGCTTCACCCAGATTAATGTACTCTTCCACCGCACCAGGTGCTTTTGGCTCAATCACATGCGGGGCAGTTCCGTCAACAATGCCCACCTTTAAAGCCGGAATTATCACTCCATCAATGGAGTTATTATCAGAGGAGCAGTGAAGAAGCTCGATGTCATAGCCTTTTTCTACCCACTCCTTGCCGATTTTTTTCATAAGCGACGATTTGCCTGTGCCAGGCCCGCCTTTTAAAATAAACAAACGGTCAAGTCCCTGCAGGTTGGAATCGTACAAATTATGAAATCCCCTGGCGGTGTTGCCGCCGGCAAAATAGTTTTTAACTTTCCCTGCCATTCATTAACACTCCCTTTTTAAAAATCAACATTGCCATTAGGCAATTTCAATCACAAAGATTAAGTTCACCATATCTTATGCTTTTGTTGTTTATAGGTGAATGCCTATGCGAAAAACTGATTTTTTTATAAAGGGAAATTTATTTTATTACATCAGCCAACTCTGCGTCGGTGATTTCTTTTAATTGGTTGGGCGCAAGCACGATTTGCATGCCGATTTTTCCGGCACTGACGACGATTGCCTCAATTTCTGAGCAGCTTTGGTCGATGAAGGTTCGGTATTGCTTTTTCATGCCGATGGGCGAGCAGCCTCCGCGGATGTAACCGGTCCATTTTTGAATATCCTTCACCGGAATCATTTCGACGCTCTTCTCCCCGGCCGCTTTAGCCGCCTTTTTCAGGTTTAATTCCTCGGCAACAGGAATGACGAACACATAAAGGTTTTTGCTTGCCCCTTGAGTGACGAGCGTTTTATAGACCTCTTTCAGATTCCTGCCAATTTTCTCAGCAACCGACACTCCATCAATTTTTCCATCCTTATTTTCGTACGTAAGCACCTCATAATAAATCTTTTGCGCATCCAAAATGCGCATTGCATTGGTTTTGGCCTGTGCCATCCTAATCATCCTTCTAATTTTTCTTTTATTTTAGCAAAAAAAGAAGGGAATTTTTAAAAAACAGGTCATCGATATCCAGTTTTTTGGAATTACTTACACTTTTGCTCGATTTACTTTCCTTTTTTAAAAAATACTTACATTTATTTCGGATTTACTTTCCAAATCTTATAAAATACTTTCCAAATATATCACTTTACTTTCCAACCTAAACTTTTTGACGTAGATGGTAATTGGCGGTTGGCGAGTAAATTCAAGAAATCGGCGAGTAAATAGCAAAGTTAGGCGAGAAAAATTAAAAAGGGGGGAAATTACCTGAGCCATGCTAACCGCCTGGCTTTTTTTAGGGCTGGTCCGGAATTAGGAGGTAAATGCAAATAAAAAGAGAGCCTGCACCGTCGTACGGGCTCTCTCTCCTAACTTTACGAGATTTACTTGAATAGTACTTGTTGCAGGGCAGCATACGCGTTAACGTAGCCAGCGCCGACTTCCCAAGATTCGTAGCCCGGCATGGTGGTGGCGGTATCCTGCAGCACCTGTTTAACCTGGTCAGGGGTTAAGGATTGATCTGCTTCAAGCATCAGCGCCACGATTCCAGCAACATGCGGAGTTGCCATTGAGGTGCCGCTCATCGTTGTATAAAACGGCAGATATAAAGGTTCAATCAACCCTACATCTGTTGTCAGCCCTAGGCTGGAAACCGGGGCAACGACACGTGTCGAAATTATGTCGACTCCAGGAGCGGTAATGTCCGGCTCATCCTTCCACGTCCAAGCCCGTCCGTCCATGGTAAATGTACCGCCAACTCCCTTCGTTCCCCGAGAAGAGAAATCCGCTAATTTAAAGTTCTTATCCCCAGCGGCAACGGAAATGACCCATGGCGCCTTCGCATATGGATTATGGGTGTTTTCCGCCGGCCCTTCATTACCTGCCGCAAATAATACGGAAATGCCATTGTCATAGGCTGCTTTACTTGCGAGATTAATAGGGTCATTCGGATCAAAATCACCCGAGCCGCCCCATGAATTGTTAATAACGCGAATATTATACTTTTCTTTATTGGCAATGGCATAATCAAAGCCGCCGATTCCATCGAGTACAAGCAGGGCAGCACCGGTACCGTAGCCGATTAAATCAGCACCAGGAGCGACACCTTCATACTTTCCGCCTGACATGGCGCCAGTTGCGCCGATAATCCCTGCAACATGGGTCCCGTGTCCAGAGTTGGTATCTGTATTCGGTACATTTTCAAGATATTTAATTGGCACCAAACCGCCTGTCAAGCTATTCAAATTGGCACTGCCCAAGACATTCTGGACGAGATGGCTGCCAAACTGCAGGTCCCCGTGGGTACCGTCCACGCCGCTGTCGTTAATGACTACGCCGACACCCTTGCCTGTTATCGGAAGTCCGCCGTTTGCCTCTGTCATGGCAGTGTCTGCCCGCGCTTTATCAACGCCTGTCATGGCTGTTGCATCGGCATTATAGTATTCGAGGTTCCGATTCAAGTAAATCGATTTGACCCCAGGTGCAGCAGCAAGCTTTTCAATTTGGTCTTTTGTTGCGAAGGCACCGACAATCGGCAGTTCTTTCATTGAGATTCCTTTGGTAATGCCCAAATTCAATAATAGGTCCTCATTGTCTTGTGTCGGTGCACCCACGCCGTCAAAGGTAACAATGACCTGGAGCGGCTGGGTCCCATTCTTAAGTGCTTTCACCAGCCGTGAATCAAGGACAGCTGTCGTGATATCCGCTTTAGCCTTCGGAAGATTTGGCAGAACAAGAGTTAGTAATAAGGCACAGATGACAAAGCCAGTTAACCATCTTTTCATAATACATTCCCCTTTTCTAACATAGACTCCCTTAATTATCTAAAAATTCCACCAAATATCCTATTCAACAAAGAGTCTATTTCTAACAGGAAAAGGTACTATTTTGTAATCCTACCAACGTTTTACCAGATAGTACTCGCAAAATCCTGAAACAGGACAAATGGACCAGACCAAAAAAAGAGAACCTAGACCCGCCAGCATGGTTCTCTAGCAAACTTCATATACCCACTACGTCAACGGCACAAGCTGATTCTGTACAGCATAAATAACGACCTGGGACCGGCTTTTAACGCCAAGTTTCTTGAAAATGTTGGACACGTGGATTTTGACCGTTTTGTCACTGATAAACAGCGTTTGGGCGATTTCTTTGTTATTCATGCCCTTAACCAAGCATAGAAGCACTTCCTTCTCCCGTTCAGTCAGCGTCGAATCCGCAGCCTTTTCTTCCTCAGCTGGCTCTGGTTTAGCCGGAGGCTGGAAAAAGCCCAAAAACTTCTTCGTCATCGATGGGTGGATGACCGACTGCCCGTTTGCCACCGCCCGAATCGCATCGACCACATGCTGAGAAGGGGCATCCTTCAGCAAATAACCGTCGGCCCCTTCGCGAATCGCCGACATAAAATATTCATCATGGTCAAACATCGTCAGAATCAAAACCTTAATAGATGGGTACATTTTTTTTATAATGCTCGTTGCTTCAATGCCATTCTTCTCAGGAATGTTAATATCCATCAAAATCACATCCGGCATTACCCCTTTTACCTTTTCAATTGCGTCATTGCCATTGATCGCTTCCGCAATCACCTCAATATCGGTTTCCATTTCCAAAATATTTTTCAACCCATCCCGTAAAACGGCATGATCATCGACTAGCATAAGCTTGATCACGCAACTCACTCCCTTCAATCCCCATTCTTGGCACCGTTAAGGTTATCTCTGTTCCGGCTCCTTCTCGGCTGTCTATCTGCAGTGAGGCCTGAATTTTATCAGCCGATTCATTCATATGTAATATTCCAAAATGCGGGTGCTCTCGGGCCTTGACCATGGCCTGGAAAAGCGAAAAACCCTTGCCATTATCCTTCACCTTCAAAAGCACATTCTCCTTTTGATAGCTTAACAGAATATCAATTTTCGATGCTTCAGCGTGCTTTACGGCATTTTGAAGGCTCTCTTGGCAAATATCAAAAATAATTTTTTCAACCATCGGGCTCAGGTGAAATTCAGGACCTCTGGTCTCTAACTTGATATTCTGCTTATGCTCCCGCTTAACCGTATTTATTTTCGCGGATATCGCCGACAATAGTCCCACCCGTTCTGTTGGATATGGCCTTAACGCATAAATGGATTCCCGCACCTCTTTCAGACCCCGCCTTAGTTTCTCGGTGCTCTCGCCCATTAACCGAAGTGAATCCTCCGGCATCTTCGCAAATTTCCGCTGTGCCGTTTCCAGATTCATAATCGCACCGGCGAGCGACTGGGCCACACCGTCATGGATGTCCCGGGCAATCCGATTTCTTTCTTCTAAAATCAACCGCTTCTCCTGCTCGGCAAACAGCCATCTTGTTTTAATAAGGACTGCCAGCTGATTGGCAAGGGTAGCCGCAGAGCGCATATCCTCCTCGCTAAAACTGTTGGTCCGGCTTCTCCCAAAAACAAACATCCCAACCAGCTCTTTTTCTAAAATTAAGGGGGCATAAAGTATTGACCCTATTTCCTCCTTAAAAAAAATCCCTGCCGGACTCGGGTCTCTTTTGGCATTATGATAAACGGTTAATTTTGTCATTTTATCCAGGGCGGCAGCCGTTTCCTCCGACATCGTTAAATCTTCCTTGACAGGGCCAGCCGCAAATCGGAACAACCAGCCTTCCGGTGGACGTTTCCACAAAATCCATGCTTCCACATCAATAAATTCTTGAAGATTATTTTTTAAAAAAGTTAACCAATCAGACCTGGCAATTTTTTTATTCAGCTCTGATGAAATGCTGAACAATGCCTTCAGCTTTGCCTTTTCCTTTTTTAAATTGGCAATAATTGAGCTTAGCAGGGCCACACAGACCAACGGGATAAAAAAGAAGAAAAAAGAAAAAATATCAATCGTTCCCCGCCTTTGATTTCCCAAAACATGCAACAAAACAATATAACCATAGGAAAAAAGAAAACTATAAACCTCAAAGAGAACTTTCATCTTCCAGATTTTCAGATTATACGTTTGTGGCCTGATAGCAAAAACAAGATCCACAATGATATTATTCATGAAATAAAAGGGGATGATGAGCAAATTAAAATGGATGATTCCCTGCAGCACCCTTGACAGCCCTTCGATTGGCAACTGTGGATACAGCCACTGGCAAAGCAGATGGGCAATATAAAAACTAATGACCTGCATGGCCGGATTAAAGAAAATAATTCGGAGCGGCCGTCTATTCATAATGTTGGTGGCTGTAACAATAATCCCATAAAAAACAATCGTATAGGCTAAGCCATCCATAAGGTATATGGCATAAACCAATGGAAATGAGATGGTTATTTGGCCTTTCCAAACAGGAACAGGAAAAAGCTCCACAATAAAGAGAAACATCACCAGCAGCGTCAAAATCATTGGCTCGCGGGGTACCATTAAATTAAACAAGCCAAATTGAAAATAAATAAACACTCCAAAGACAGAGATAAATTGTAGGAATTGCCTTGATAGCTTCTCTTTTTTTTGCAAAATGCCGATATCGCCCAAAGCTTCCCCTCCAAATCTATGACGATTTACTTAATTTTCTGTTTATTTTAGTTTAATGTATTTATAGATTGAAAACAATATGAATGCCTGTTCAGCCGGCCAAACGTCCGTAAAAATAAGGACCCAACCCGGTCTAATGAACACACTAACCGGACTGGGTCCCTCGCAAACCATAATGGTTTGATATCCACTATTATGTCATAAACCGCTATGCGTTTTCTATTTGGCTAAAGGATTATTCTTGCCTACTACCTTTGTAGTAAATTCGGCACAAAATCACCTAAAATTTGTCACCTGTTTGTCACTCTAACTAACAACTACTATAGTAAACTAAAATAAACAGCGATAATAGTATTAGAAAACCTTGTGAATTTCCTCACAAATTCTTTCTTAAAAAAACATTTATATATATACCCCAAAAGGAGTTATTACACTACAAATCAAAGAGGTGTTTCCCATGAAATACGATTTAGTACTGCTGCATGCTCCAAGTGTTTACGATTTCCGAAAAAATCCTTTGCTTGCCGGACCAATCAGTGATGTTGTTCCATCCTCGCCCGTTTTTGAAATGTACCCGATTGGACTGACCAGCATCGCCGACTATTTGGAGCGTTATGGACTCCGCGTAAAAATCATCAATATCGCCAACCGAATGCTAATGAACCCAAACTTTGATGTCGAAAAAAAATTAAAATCGATCAGGGCAAGTGCGTTTGGCATTGACCTGCACTGGCTGCCACATGCCCACGGGAGCATCGAGCTGGCGAAAATCGTCAAGCAGCATCATCCGGATACACCGATTATTTTTGGCGGATTGTCGGCCACGTATTATCACAAGGAGTTAATCCAATACCCATTTATTGATTTCGTGATGCGCGGGGACTCGACAGAAAAACTGATGCTGCTGTTGATGAATAAGCTAGAGACTGGAAATACTCACTTTGCGGATATTCCTAATTTAACGTGGAAAAAGAGCAGCGAGACTGGCTATAATCCGTTAACGTACGTGCCAAAGGATCTCGATGATATCGATGTTCCCGGGTACCGCTACACCATTCGGTCCGTTTTCAAATATAGGAATTTCCTCGACCCGCTGCCATACAACGGCTGGCTTCAATACCCGAACACCGCACTGCTGACAGCACGCGGATGTACACAGAACTGCCTGATTTGCGGCGGCTCGAGGGAGGCATATGGGCAAAACTGCAACCGTCAAACGCTAGCATTGCGGTCACCGAAAAAGCTCGTCGAGGATATTCAATTTATTTCCCGGTTCAGCCGCGCGCCGATATTTATCCTCCATGATCTGAGACAAGGCGGACAAGAATATGTTGAGGAATTTTTTAACCGGTTAAAAAAATTGAAGCTAAAAAACGAAATCGTCTTTGAGTTGTTCCAATATGCAGATGAAGAATTTTTCCGGCTGATGAATGAAAGCGTCCCTCATTACAGCATTGAAATTACCCTCGAAACTCATGATGAAAAAATTAGGAAATATAACGGGAAATTCAGCTGCTCAAATGAAAAGGTTATCGAAACACTGCAGTTCGCGCTCAAAAATGGCTGTAAAAAAATTGACCTGTTCTTTATGGTCGGGATTCCAGGACAAACGTATGAAAGTTCTATCGAAAATATCGACTTTTGTGAAACTATCCACCTGGCCTGTGGGAAGGACTCAAGAATCTTTTACTTCGTTGCCCCGCTCGCACCATTTTTGGATCCGGCGAGTCCGGCCTTTGAGCACCCGGAAATCCATGGCTATAAAAAATTGTGCCAGACACTCGAAGACCATCGCAAGGCCATCACCCAGCCATCCTGGAAACATATGCTCAGCTATGAAACAAAATATATGACGCGAGAGACAATCGTCGGCGCCACCTATGAAGCAGCACACAGGTTAAATGAATTTAAATTAAAATACCAGCTAATTGATCTAGCCGGCTTTCAGGATATTAAAGGGAAAATTGAAAAATCGAAGGCCTATATTAGAAAAATTGACCAAATTCTGGCCCTTCCGACAGAAAAACAGTCTGAAGAGCTGGCTAAGCTTGCCAAGGAAATTGAGGAACTAAACTATTACAGCATTTGCGGCAAGAACGAGTTAAAGTGGGAGGTCCAAAAGAATTATGCTAATTTCTTCTCGCTTGCTTTAGTGGGGCTTGAGCAATTGTATGTCGAATACAAAAGTAAAATTAAGCATTCATTCCAGCCGAAACATCGTTTTCAATTTACACTTGATTCGGAGCAGCAAAAAATTTAAAGGTACCGGAGTTCACTCCGATACCTTTTTTAATGCCCACCTAGGTAGGCTTTTCTAATTTGGTCACTGGCACTGAGTTCTTCAGCTAAACCAGAGGCGACTATTTTTCCTGTTTCAATGACGTACGCGCGGTCAGCGATGGATAACGCCATGTTCGCATTCTGTTCAACCAGCAGGATCGTTGTTCCCGTTTTATTGATTTCCTCAATAATCTGGAAGATTGTTTTGACGAGCAGCGGTGCAAGGCCCATGGAAGGCTCGTCCAATAATAGCAGCCTAGGGCGTGCCATCAGCGCCCGGCCCATCGCGAGCATCTGCTGCTCACCGCCTGACAGCGTACCCGACAGCTGTTTTTTCCGCTCCAAAAGGCGCGGGAACAGCTGATAGATTTTTTCAAAATCCTCCTGGATGCCCTTCTTATCCTTACGTAAAAAGGCGCCTAGCTCCAAATTTTCCTCTACCGACATATTGGCAAACACGCGGCGGCCTTCTGGAACCTGGGAGATCCCGCGCTTCACAATCAATTGCGGCACCTTGCCGGCAACATGCTCGCCTTCAAACACAATCTCGCCAGTCTTCGGTTTCAAAAGCCCGGAAAGGGTCTTTAACAGCGTGCTTTTTCCGGCACCATTCGCACCGATCAGCGTCACTATTTCACCCTGGTTAATATCGAGGGATACTCCTTTTAATGCATGGATATTTCCGTAATAGACATTGATATCGTTGACTTTTAGCATACTAAGAGACCTCCTCGCCAAGGTACGCTTCGATGACTTTTGGATTGTTGCGGATTTCCTCCGGAGTACCATCGGCAATTAGCTGGCCATGGTCCAATACATAGATTCTTTCACAAACACCCATAACAAGATTCATATCGTGCTCGATTAAAAGAATGGTTAACGAGAATTTTTCGCGAATTAACGCAATCAGGTTCATCAGTTCATCAGTTTCCTGCGGATTCATCCCTGCTGCCGGCTCATCCAAAAGCAATAGCTTAGGATTTGCTGCTAATGCCCGGGCAATTTCCAAGCGGCGCTGCTGTCCGTATGGCAGGTTCTTCGCCATTTCATGCTGGACATTATCAAGCTTAAAGATTTTTAAAAACTCGATTGCCCTTTCTTCCATTTCTCTCTCACCGGAAAAATGGGAAGGCAGGCGGAAGATTGAACTGAAAATCGAATGCTTCGCCAGTGAATGATAGGCAACCTTTACATTATCGAGGACCGATAATTCGCCAAACAAGCGGATGTTTTGGAATGTCCGGCTGATTCCCTTTTTGGTAATTTTATATGGCTTATTGCCGTTTAATTTTTCACCGGCCAAAGAAATCGTCCCCTCGGTTGGAACATAAACACCTGTTAACAGGTTGAAGAAGGTCGTCTTACCGGCACCATTTGGCCCGATCAGTCCGACGAGTTCTCCCTGCAAAAGCTCTAGGTTGACCCCGGATACTGCTTTTAAACCGCCAAATCGGATGCCTGCGTTCTCTACTTTAAGCAACTGTGTTTTTGTTCGCATCTTGAGACCCTCCTTGCGCGGATTTACCTAGCTTGAAGAAAGACGTAATTTCCTTTGTTCCCATCAATCCTTGCGGGCGGAACAGCATCATCGCAATTAACACAAGGCTGTAGATAACCATCCTAACTTCCGGATAATTGGCTAGGAACGTTGAAATGATCGTTAATAAAATCGCTGCCAGCACTGCACCAGACATACTTCCTAATCCGCCTAGCACGACAAAAATCAAAATATCAAAGGACTTCAAAAAGCCAAAGTTGGTTGGCTGGATGATGTAAAAGTTATGGGCATGCAAGGCACCTGCCACACCGGCAAAAAAGGCACCAATGACAAACGCCATTACTTTGTAATAGGTCGTATTAATCCCCATCGCATCGGCAGCAATTTCGTTTTCGCGAATCGAAATGCAGGCGCGGCCGTGGGTAGAATTCGTAAAGTTGACAATGATGATAATGGTAATGGCCACACAGGCAATCAGCCATGGCCAGGTAATCAGGTGGGAGACCGTCATCCCGGAAGCGCCGCCAACATAATCAATATTCAAGAAGACAATTCGCATGATTTCCGCAAAACCTAGAGTAGCGATGGCAAGATAGTCGCCTCGGAGCCTTAGGGTTGGAACCCCGATGACTAAACCGGCAACAGCAGCGGCCGCACCGGCAGCCAGAATCGCGACCGGGAAGGGCAATCCCAATTTCATTGTGATAATGGCTGAAACATATGCCCCAACGGCAAGGAAACCGGAATGGCCGATCGAAAACTGCCCGGTAATGCCAATGATCAGATGAAGCGATGCAGCAAGGATAATATTAATGCCGATTGAAAACAGAGCATTTACATAAAAAGGGTTTAATGTCCCGCCATTAATCAGGAACTGTACGACAACTGCAAAAACGACAGCTAAAACAACGGAACCCCAAAAGCCTTTTGCGTTATTTAACTTTTTCATCTCACCAGCACCCCCTAGACCTTTTCCCTGACATTTTTGCCAAAAAGACCAGCAGGGCGGAAAATTAAGATTAAAATTAACACCACAAAGGCTACAGCGTCACGGAATAGCGAGCCTCCAGCTGCGCTGACAAGGGCCTCAATGACACCCAATAATAATCCTCCGGCCATTGCCCCAGGGATAATACCAATTCCTCCTAGAACAGCGGCAACGAAAGCCTTAAGGCCCGGAATGATCCCCATCAATGGCTCAATTTTTGTATAGTACATTCCAAATACCACCCCGGCTGCACCGGCAAGGGCAGATCCGATTGCAAAGGTAGCAGAGATGGTGTTGTTGACGTTGATTCCCATCAATTTGGCTGCATCCTGGTCGTGGGAAACGGCGCGCATCGCCTTACCAATCTTAGTTTTATGGACAATAAATTGAAGAATAATCATTAAACAAAGGGAAACGGCCAAAATTAGGATGGACTGGCCGCTAATCTTAACGCCGAAGATCTCCAGGCTTTTTAATGGAACGATGTTGCTTGGATAAGCCTCAGGCTGGGCGCCGCGGATATAAATGGTGCCATATTCAATGAAAAGCGATACCCCGATGGCGGTAATCAGCGCCGCAATTCTTGTCGCATTCCGAAGCGGCTTGTAGGCAATCCGTTCAATCAATACGCCGAAAATTGCGCAGGCCACCATTGAAATCAATAATGCTGGGAAAAATCCTAAATGGAGAACAGTAATAGAATAAAAACCGATAAAAGCGCCGACCATGAAGACGTCCCCATGGGCGAAGTTGATTAACTTGACGATGCCATATACCATTGTGTACCCAAGGGCAATCAATGCGTAAATACTTCCCAATGAAATGCCGTTGACTAGCTGCTGTATTAGTTGTTCCATGTCGCAACTCCTTCCAGTGGGAATAGGAAATTTTTCCTAATCCTTATAAATTGGAATAGGGAACATCAACATGCTCCCTATTCATTTGACGTTATAAAATTTGTCTAGCTCCAGCGCCTAGGAGCTTACGCTTTTCCAATTACGGATTAACTTTCGTTTTGAATGTTTGTTCGCCGTCTTTGTACTCTAAGATGACAGCTGATTTGATTGGGTTGTGGTCCTTATCAAGCTTCATTTGTCCTGTTACTAGATCAAGGCCATTTGTTTCTGCAAGAGCCTTTTGAATTTTCTTGGAATCTCCGCCGCCAGCACGTTTGATGGCATCAGCAAGGAAATAAGCAGAATCATATCCTAAAGCGTTAAACGCATCTGGAGATTTGTCCTTGTATTTTGCTTTAAAGGCTTTTACAAACTCTTGAACCTTTTGGTCAGAATCGCCAGAAGAATAGTGGTTTGTAATGAATGTGTTATTCAAAGCATCCTTGCCGGCAAGTTCTACTAGTTTAGGAGAATCCCAGCCGTCAGCACCCATCATTGGCGCATCTAGACCTAATTCACGAGCCTGCTTGACAATTAAACCAACTTCTTCATAATATCCAGGGACGAAGACGAATTCTGGGTTTTTCCCTTTAATATTCGTTAATTGGGCATGGAAGTCTGTATCCTTCGCCACATATGCTTCTTGAGTGACAACCTTGCCGCCTTCTTTTTCAAACTTTTCTTTGAAGGAAGCCGCTAAACCTTTTGAATAATCACTGGAGCTGTCAATAAATACAGCAGCTGTTTTTACTTTTAATTCTTTAGCCGCAAAGTTTGCTGCGACAGTGCCCTGGAATGGGTCAATGAAGCATGTACGGAAAACATAATCATTTAATTTGCCGTCTTTTACCGTTACGTCAGCAGCCGTACCAGTCGGCGTGATGATTGGAACATTGTTGCTTTGCGCAATTTCAATCTGTGCTTTTGTATTTCCGCTTGTTGCTGCACCGATAATGGCTGAAACCTTGTCTTGGCTGATCAGCTTTGTCGCGCCATTAATCGCTTCAGGTGCTTCAGACTTATTATCAACGACAACCAGCTTCAATTTCTTGCCGTCAATTCCCTCTTTATTGATTTCCTCCAGTGCCAGGTCAATACCTTCCTTAATGGACTGGCCATAGGATGCTACCCCGCCGGAAAGCTCAAGGTTGGCACCGATTTTGATTTCGCCGCCCTTTTCATCCCCGCCGCCTGAACTAGTGGATGTGGATGATCCACAGCCGGCCATTACGCCTGCAGCTAGCATAAATGAAGCAAACACACCTGCTAATTTTCTTTTTCTCACGACATTACCCCCTGTTTTTTAAAAGTTTCCCAAATCATTGTGCAACTCTTCCCAAAACATATAATATTCTGAAAACATTGTACATAATAATTAGGGGTTCGTCTAGTACCTACATCCACTATTTTAAAATAATTTTGAAAATAATAATAAAAGCTTATTTCTGGGCGTTTTTACACGTTATTCCGCTAAAGCGGAACTGTATTTATTTTTACTTTAAAAAGCAAACTATTTTTAAATTATTTTGTCTAAATATGGATATATTCCTCGTTTTTCCAGAAATAAAGAACCCTTGAAAAAGGGCCCTCCAATAAATCATTATACCAATTCTTGTTTTTTCGTTTCTTTTCCCAAAAGAAACACTGCCAAAGCACCAATTAAAATGGATATACAAAATATTGTAAAAATCGTAGAGACAGCATACTTTTGAGCCACTAAGTAGCCAACCAATAATGGACCGAGCACACCACCGATACGGCCGATGGCAGCAGCCATTCCGGCACCTGTACCGCGGATTACCGTTGGATATTGCTCCGGGGTATAGGCGTAGAGCCCGCCCCAAGCGCCAAGGTTGAAAAATGATAATAAAATTCCTGCTGCCATTAACAGTGCAGTAGAGTCTGCGGTTCCAAAGAAATAAGCGCTGGCAGCCGTTCCGGTTAGGTAGACAACCAAAACAAACTTCCGGCCAAACCTTTCAATGCACCACGCCGCCGTAAAATAACCAGGCAGCTGAGCTAGCGTCATAATCAACACATACTCGAAGCTTTTAATCAAACTGAAGCCCTTCATCACCATGACACTCGGCAGCCATAAGAACATTCCGTAATAGGAAAACACGACACAGAACCAGACAACCCAAAGCATAGCTGTCTGTCTGCTATACTCTTTTGACCAAAGCTGAGTGAGGTTATGAAGGACGGAGCTCTTTTCCTTCGTTTTAACTGCTGCAAATCGTGGTGAGTCAGGAAGCCCCATCCGCAAATATAAGGCATATAGGGCAGGAATCGCACTGATAAGCAACGCTGCCTGCCAGCCAATCGATGGGATGATGAAATAGGAAATGACCGCTGCAATCAGCCAACCGCCTGCCCAAAAGCTTTCCAATAGAACAACGATACGGCCGCGTTTTTCAGCCGGGACACTTTCGGAAACAAGCGTTGAAGCGACCGGCAGTTCTCCTCCTAAGCCCATTCCAACTAAGAACCGGAGAATTAAAAAGACAGTCAAAGAGCCTGCAAATGCCGATGCACCGCTTCCTATCGAAAATAATAATAAAGTAATGATAAAAACATGTTTCCGCCCGATTCGGTCAGCCATTAAGCCGAAAATTAGCGCACCGACCGCCATTCCAATCGAGTTGATGCTGCCAATCCAGCCCATTTGGCCGGGAGTTAAACTCCATTCTGCCGCCAATGCCGCTATGATGAAGGAAAGCATCCCTACATCCATGGCATCAAACATCCAGCCCATCCCGGCAATACCGAGCAGTTTCGTGTTTGATAACTCCTGTTTCTTTCCTGATTTCATCTTAATAAAATCATTGCCAGAAACACTATTTGTGTTAGCCATCATAAGCCCCCCTCTATTTTCAGAGTTTCTGATATTATTCCCCAGTACGTTTCTTTTTAAGAAAAAACTATAAGCCCCTGTCCTGTCATAATTTTAACAGATGTCTTTACACCAGTCAGCAAAAAAAGAGAAAATCTCAGTTTGAAATTTTCTCAAGCTACGCTTCATGGGTTTCCGCATTTTTAAATTGATTTGAAAACAAGGTAAAATATCTCTCTTCTTTCGCCATCAATTCCTCATGGCTGCCTGATTCAACGATTTCCCCATGGTCAATGACCGTGATAGTGTCGGCATCACGAATGGTGTTGAGGCGGTGAGCAATAATAAAACTAGTGCGATTTTCCATTAAAGACAACAAAGCCCGCTGAATGTGCAGTTCCGTTCTTGTATCAATGCTGCTTGTCGCTTCATCCAAAATCAGCAGCGATGGTCGTGCCAAAATAACCCTGGCAATGGCCAGCAGCTGGCGTTCTCCCTGACTGAGGTTACCGCCGTTTTCCGATAGAAGGGTGTCATATTGCTTGGGCAGACGTTTAATAAAGCCCTCTGCACCTGCCATCTTTGCGGCCTCCTGCACTTCCTCCTGCGTCGCGGCCGGATTTCCGTACATGATATTTTCTTTGATTGTTCCCGAAAAAAGATAGGTATCCTGGAGCACAAAGCCAAAGCTGCGCCGCAGGCTGTCCCTTGTGTAGCTGCGAATATCGCGCCCATCGAGGAGGATCCGGCCCCCGGTCACATCATAAAATCTTGTCAAAAGATTTACAATGGTTGTTTTTCCAGCACCAGTCGGACCAATCAGGGCGGTGCTGGTTCCTGCCGCCGCCTCAAAGCTGACGTTTTTTAAAATCGGCACATCAGGGCGGTAGCCAAAGCTGACATTTTCAAATACAACATGGCCATTCGGATTCTTAAGCTGCACTGCGCTAGGGGAATCCGCAGGTTCCTCCTCTTCATCAATGACTTCAAAGACCCGCTCTGCTCCGGCGACACCTGATTGAAGAATGTTAAAAATATTGGCCAGATCATTAAGCGGCCGGACAAATTGCCTTGAATACGTAATGAAGCTGGCGATCGCTCCAACCGTGATGTGCCCTTTGACAGCGAGGATGCCGCCGACAATAGCGACGACCGCAAAGCCAAGGTTATTGATGACATTCATAATCGGCATTAGGAAACCGGACCAAATCTGCGCCTTGAGGCCGACCTCACGGAGCTTGGTATTAACCTTTTCAAATTCCTCGATTACCTTTTCTTCATGATTAAAAGCTTTTACAACCTCGATGCCAGAAATGGTTTCTTCGATATGCCCATTTAATTTCCCCAGCTGAATTTGCTGATTTTTAAACAGGACGCTCGTTCTTTTTGCAATCGTTTTTGTAAGCAAAAATACAAGCGGCACGGTAATCAGGCTGGCCAGCGTGAGGATTGGGCTCAGAATCAGCATCATAATAAGCGAGCCTAGGATGATGATGACTCCGGACATTAACTGTGTCGTCGATTGGGATATCGTGTTGCTGATATTATCAACATCATTTGAGAGCCTGCTCATTAGTTCCCCATGTGTCCGAGAATCAAAGAAAGCAACAGGGAGCTTTTGCAGTTTTTGAAAAAGAGAAGCTCTTAATCCTTTGACTATCCGTTGGGCTACCCCCGCCATCAGCCAGCCCTGCAAAAAGGTAAGGACGGCGTCGCCGGCATAGGCGCTGATCAGGACAATAATCATGACTTCAAGAAAGGCGAAATCCACCTTCCCGTGATTAAGCGTCATGGCATCGATGGCTTTCCCGATGAGAAAAGGGTTAAGCAGCATTAAAGCTGCATCAATCGTGATAAACAAGAAAATGAGGGAAAGCATTCCCTTTTCGCGGCCAAAATAGTCCCAAAGGCGTTTTAAGGTACCTTTAAAGTTTTTTGGCTTAACCACTGGACCGCGGTGGTGGGCACCCCCACCAGGCCTAAGCGGCGGCGGACCGGGAGGGGTGGTTCTTTGCGGCTGATTTGCGTTATTTGCCATTTTGCAGTCCCTCCCTGCCCATTTGTGAGCGATAGATTTCTTGATATACCTGACAATCCTTGATTAGCTCTTGATGGGAGCCAATACCCGCCACTTCCCCCTGATCGAGGACAATGATTTTATCGGCATCGATAATCGAGGAAATCCGTTGGGCAATCAAAACACAGGTCAGGCCGCTGGCGAATTTTTTTAAGGCGGTTTTCATTTTGGCTTCAGTGGAGGCGTCGACCGCGCTGGTGCTGTCATCCAAAATGAGAATTTCCGGCTGCTTTACCAGTGCCCTGGCAATAGAAAGCCGCTGCTTCTGTCCGCCGGAAAAATTGACACCGCCCTGGCCTATTTTTGTGTTATAGCCTTCCGGTGAGGCCTCGATAAATTCCGTGGCACTGGCTATAGCTGCCGCTGTTTCGATTTCCTGCTGTGAGGCATTTTCCTTTCCCCAGCGGATATTCTCAGCAATTGTCCCGGTAAACAAAATATTTTTTTGTGGAACAAAGGCAATTTTCTCCCTTAGATTTTTCGGGTCTATATCTTTAATATTCGTGCCATTTACCTTTATCGAGCCGCTTGATGCGTCATAAAAGCGGGGAATCAGGCTGACGAGCGTCGTTTTCCCGGAACCGGTAGAGCCGATGATGCCGACTGTTTCCCCGGGAAGAAGGGTAAGGGAAATGTCTTTGAGGACCGGCTCGCCGGCAGCCTCATCATAGGAAAAGGAGACATTTTCAAAATCAATTCTTCCTTTTTCACCGGTTGGCGATTTCATTTTATCGTTTTTCCAAGTAATGTTGACTTCCTCAGAGAATACTTCATCAATTCTTCCCGCTGAGGCCTTCGCCCTGACAAACATGGTAAACACCATGGAAATCATCATGAGGGAAAATAAGATCTGCGTCATGTAGTTGATAAAAGCAATAATATGGCCAACCTGTATCTTTCCTGACTCAACCCCAAAGCCACCCATCCAGAGGACAACGACAATCCCGATGTTAACTGTCAGCATAATCGCCGGGCTGAAAACAGCCATCAGTCGGTTGGCGGCAATCGATTGCTTCTGGAAATGCTCGTTAGCTTTTGAGAATTTAGCTGTTTCTACTTCAAAACGGTTAAAAGCTTTGACAACACGGACACCAGATAAATATTCACGAAGCACACCGTTCACCCGGTCCATGGCATTCTGAACTTTGGAAAACAGAGGAAATCCAAGCTTTAAGTTGATGATGATAAACAATGCCACAATCGGCACCACCACCGCGAGGACGACCGCGAGGTGAAGGTTAAGGCGCGTTGCCATAACCAGACCGCCAATCGCCAGTAACGGAGCTTTTACGAAAATCCGCATCGTACCGTTTACAAACACTTGTACCTGGGTTACATCATTTGTAAGCCTTGTGATGAGGGATGCGCGGTCAAAGTTGTTCAGGTTTCTAAATGAAAGTGATTGAATCTTGCTAAACAGGTCAGATCGTAGTTCTGTTCCAAAATTTTGCGAAACGATGCTGGCCATGATGCTTCTGGTGGAAGCGGCCACGGCCCCAATAGCGGTAATCAGGAGCATTAGGCCGCCCATTTTTAGGACATAATGGATATCTCTGTTGGCAACACCCTCGTCAATAATTTTCGCCATCACGGTCGGCTGCAGCAAATCGCAAATTGCCTCAAAGGTGAGGAATAGAACCGCAATACAAAAGGACTTCCAATACTTTTTTATGTACTTTGCAAAATGCTTCATGAGGTCTCCCCCTGCTCCTAAACTGCCAGACAAATGTAATAAACCTATTATAAATTCGGGCTCTTAAAATAGACAAGCAAAGGGGCCTGCCCCCGCATAGCTTTCGCGTATCGCATTAAAGCAGCGGAGGACAGGCCCTTTTCATTGATTTTATTTTACCTGGCTAAATTCATGAACCCAGACGCGCATTTGCGGGAGCCACGGCATTCCCGGGTGAATGGAAAGAATCGATTGTTTGTATTCTTCCACATTGTTGAAGCCCTCGCGGCGGGCATCCTCATCTGTTAGTTCACCAAGGCTTTGTGAGTAGACTTTATCTACCACAAACTGATGGCCCTCCAGGGTCATGATTTCGCCTGGGTCAGCATAGCGGCCATTGCGGCGGGTCGCTGTTTTTTCACCAGCGATCACCTTCTTAACGTCTTCCTCCATTGTGACCATTCGTTCAACGGAACAGGTTTTCGGTGGTAATGTATTGTTTTCATGTTGAGTCATTTTTAATATCCTCCTTTTTCCAATTCAGTTATTTATTTTAACACTATTGCTATTGTAATAAAAACGAACGGAAAAAAGCAAAGAGAAGGCCGTGAATTAGACTACCTGCCCGCCGGTTTGCCGGTATTTGTCGATGCCTTCTGCGCAACGGTAAGCGAGAGCGCCGACGGTTCCAGTCGGGTTGTACCCGGAATTGTGGGCAAAGTTAGCCGCGCCCACCACAAATAAATTGTCCACATCCCACATTTGTAAATAATTATTGACGGCAGATGTAGACGGATCTGCACCCATAATAACACCGCCGGTATTGTGAGTGGACTGGTAGGTGGTAATATCGTAAGGTCCCAGCTCCTTCAGCGAATCAATATGATTTGCGCCCATTTCCTTTAAGATTTGGGCAGACTTCTCGGCCAGGAACACAGCGAGGTTCCGGTCCTGGTCCTCGAAATCAAAGGTAATCCGGATTAAAGGATCGCCGAAAGCATCTTTATAAGTAGGATCTAAATCGAGATAGTGATGCTTAAACGGCATGGATGAGCCTTGACCGCCAACGGAAAGAAAACGGTTGGCATATTTGAGCGACTGTTGTTTGAACTCTTTGCCCCAAGCTGGCGTGCCCTTCGGAACAGGATTATTTTGAATCGGCCTTAACCCTGTTTGGGTGAGTGATATGCTGCCCCCATGGATAAAGCCCAGGTTTGAATGATCAAAGTTATCGCCATTATAATCGTCAAGGACGATTCCGAGTGACCCGGCACCGGCAAAGGTACTGAATTCCTTATCATTGAAAAAGCCAACCGCATTTCCTTTCATAACTTGATAAGCATAGTTTTTCCCAATCACGCCTGTCCCTGTTGCCGGATCATACGGTCTGCCCAAGTCCGACATAAGCAGCAGGCGGACATTATTAAACACATAGCTTGTCAGGACCACAATATCGGCCGGCTGTTCAATTTCTTCGCCTGTTGTTGTATCGACATATAAAACCCCGGTCGCTTTGTTGCCCGTATGTAATATCCTTCTTACATGGGAATGGGTTCTAATCTCGAAATTTCCTGTTTTTTTGGCAACCGGAATAACCGTGACGACCGGATCGGCTTTAGCCCCGTACTCGCAGCCAAATCGCTCGCAGTAGCCGCAGTATTGACAGGCCGCCCTTGAGATGCCATCTGGGTTTTTATACGATTCTGATAAGTTAGCTGACGGCATCATATAAGGATTCAGCTTCAAGTTCTTTGCCGCTGTCTCAAACATTTTTATAGCCGGTGATTTCTTCATCGGCGGGGTTGGGAATTTATCCGACCGCTTTCCGGCACCGGGATGCGGGTTCTCCTCACCCGAAATTCCGCATGTTTTCTCAAATTTGTCGTAGTAAGGCTCCAGCTGGTCATAGGTAATGCCCCAATCCTGAATAGACATTTCCGCTGGGATTTTGTTTTGCCCATATTTTTCAATCGTTTTACTGCGAATCTCAAAATCATAAGGAAGGAACCGGTATGTCTGTCCGTTCCAGTGAACACCAGACCCTCCTAAACCATCCCCGAGCAGAAATGAACCATACTGTCTCATTGGCAGGGCGCGGATTCTTTCGTTACCTCGAAAGGTAATCGTTTCTTTGGAAAGATCCTGGAATAGATCATAGCGCAGTGCATATCTAAGTTCATCATGAACCATGAAATAATCTTCGGTCTTTCTTTCCTTGCCTCGTTCCAATCCGACCACCTTCAGGCCCTTTTTCGTCAGCTCAGATGCAATAATTCCGCCAGTCCAGCCAACTCCCACCAGGACGACGTCAGCTTTTGGTAATTTTCTCGCCATTTTTCCACCTTCTTTTTTAAAAATAAAATCTATTAATATTGGTACTTGAGCCCTTTGGTTTAATGCTTCATATGGCTTTGCAGGCTTTGCGGTTTAATCTTCTGGAAGTCCTTCTCGATAATCTCGGCATAGGCCATTTGGCTGCCAGGGTAGTTTCGCATTTTCCAGCCATCCATATTTTTATTTCCTCCATATAATGGATCACTGTAAACTCCCTCTAAGGTTGCACTTCTCAGCAGCTGGAAAAAGCCGCTAGGGGATAGGGTCGTTAAATTCACCTTATCCTCTTCAAAATCTTTCAAAATTTTGTCCTGCTCATCACCCGAAAGTTCTTCGAAATTTTTCTTACCTACTGTGTTACTGTAATTTTGCAGCTCACGCAGTCCAATATCAAAAATATCCCTTCGTTTTAAGCGCCCCTGATAACCCTGAACTTTTTCACCAGGAAAAAAGGGTGACTGCATATAGTCCCTGGCATTGAAGCCCCAATCACCCGCTAACTGGTGATCAATAAAATAGGCAACGCCCAATGCCTTTGCCCCCGGTCCGTTATCATCTTCAGGAAATATTCGTTCGGTGGCAGCTTCAGTAATCCTAAATTGTTCCGGGGTAAAGTACATCAGCGCCTGATTGAAATCTTGGTCTTGAGGCGCCGGCGGATTGTTCTTGTTATCATCCTTTCCCCTTGGGACCAAACTGCCCAAGATCCCGCCAACAGCAAGTCCCCCTACGGTAAAACCGGTATTGCGAAGAAATCTTCTTCTCGATAATGTTTCTTGTTTTTCTTTGTTTTCTTCAGCCATGGAACACACCTCCAAGGAAATTAGAAAAGCGGAAGCGCCTTGCTCAGCCCCGACAAGCATAAGACGAGCCGGCAGGAAGGTTGCTTTTTAACCTTCATGACGGATTGGCTTATGACTCGAGGGGCTAGGCGCTGCAGCTAGACAATAGACAACATTATTTGAAAAATACGGCAGTCCGCCGCTATTGCTTGATAATGTTCCCAAAATAAAGCATGTATACTCACAAAAAATCAGGGGATTTTATTTGGTAAAAAGGAGGAAATAATATGAAAAAAATTAGAAACATGTGGTATGTGCCGATGATTGCTGTTCTATTAATTCTTGGCGCATGCTCAGCCCAGCAGGAGCTGAAAGGAAATGCAGAGGATCTTCATCAACAATCTTTAAATGAAAAAGGAAATGGCCATGTCCAAGGCCAAAATAATGTTGACGTGATTCCAAGCGTCGACAGATCGAAGAAACACACTACAAGTACAAACAATCAAACAGCGGGCCTTGGAGAAAATGTTTACAGTTTAATTGGAAGCTCAAGCCTGCATGATGGCGGTATCTCATCCCATTTAGAGTCCAGGCTTGCAGGGCAGGGGATTACCGGTATCAAGGTGTTTGTACTTGATGACACGGTGATTTTGGCAAGGGCGGAGCCAGCCACAACCTCCACCACTTATGATGAAATGCAAAATAAAGTATTAAAAAACACTACCGGTTTATCCGGAAAAGGGACCCTTGACGGTGTCGATGTCAATAAACTAAATACTGACGATAACCTTGCCAAGGCCAAGGATTTAATGAACAAAGCCTTTAACGGCCAAGTTCAGGTTCTTTCCATTACAAATCCAAATGCTCTGCCGCTTATCGACGGCATCAAAGCCAATATCAAAGCACCATCACCATCCTATAGCAAGCTTTCAAGCGATATCATCACATTAGTTAAAATGGCAAACGAAAAATAAAAGGTCTGACTCCCGGCTCACTTGCGGGGGTCAGACCTTTTTTATATGTTTAAATCTTTCTTTTTATAATATATTAATGTGACTGTTAAAAGAGTGATAAATAAAACAGCAGAGATTAACACGTAGACAGTATCGAGCCCGCCGCCGTACATGATGTTTTTGGCTTCAAAGTATTTGAACGGCGTCACGAATTTCAGGAACTCGATGCTTCCATTCAAATCAATGACTACTGATAAAACAAATGTAAGCAACAGGATTCCGGACGCCAGTGATGCAGCCTTTTTCGGTTTTCTTTTTAAAGCAGAGATGCTACTGCCAATGGCCATAAATAAAAGTTGCAGGATGAACATCCCCATCATGGTGATGGCAATATCACCATTCACCGACTCTCCATCAGCGTATTTCCCAACGATGACAATTGACGATCCCCAAGTAACGAGGGTAAAAATAAAGATATTCGTAAAGGCCGCCAAAAGTTTGGCGGTAATAATTTTAGCTCTCGAAACGGGTTTTACAAACAGGAACTCGGAGGTTTTATCCCGCTCTTCCTTGGCAATGATGGTCGCTCCGAGCATTGCCGCATGAATAGTTGCCATCAATAATAGATAGATAAACAGCATCCCGTAGTAGCCGCTGACCTTATCCATGTCAAGCGCACCAACACCCATCACCACCTGAAGGGACTTTGGCATATCCTGAAACAGGTCATTCAGCGATTGGCCTGATGATGATAACCCTGCGAATTTTTGCATCCCGGAAACCACCATCAGGAAAACGCCAATACACCAAATGATGAGCGATTTCCGATGGGACTTCAGTTCTCTTAAATAGATATTCATTTGCACGAGCTCCCTCCTACACATCATGGATATCTTTTTTTGTATAAACGAAATAACTCGCCGCAACTGCAAGCAAAATAATCACCGCACCCACAATCATAAATGATGCTTCATAGCTCGAATGTTTTAAAATATAATCATTATTAAAATACTTGAACGGTGAAAAGTAGCGCTTCGCTTCATCATCCGTTGTGGCGCTGATTGCGCCGATAAAATAGAACGCAAACACTGTCCCAAGTGACACGGGCAGCACGGACTTGAGTTTCCGAGCGAGAACAGAAACAATGAAACCAAAGGCAAGAAACATCAGTTGAATGAAAAACATCGTCATCGAAAGCAGAATGAATTGTTTCATACTAAACTCGGCCGTTTTCACCTGGGAGGCAATTACCGTTGCAGCTGCAATATATACAATATTTGTGATGACGAGTGAAGCGAATGCCGCCAGCAGCTTGGCGGTTAACACCTGTTTTCGTGTAACTGGTTTGGTCAATAGAAAATCCGCCGTTTTTTCCCGGACCTCCTTGCTAACAATCGAAGTCCCAAGATTCATGGCCTGAATCGCTCCACACAATATGATAAACGTCAAGGCATAACAATAGAATCCTAGAATCGTAAATAAATTGCCTAGGTTGAGGCCGATGGCTTTCCTTAAAGCTTCCGGATAGCCTTCCAGCAGCTTTTTGAATTCATCGGCATCTTTTGAGAAGGCCGGAAACATGGACATAAACAGCGCAAATACGGCAATTAGCGAAATCGTCCAGATGATCGTCGACTTCCGGTAGGCCTTTAATTCATGAATAAATATATTCATAATTTATTTGGCCTCCTTTTCGTAATAATGAAGGAATATTTCTTCAAGGTCTGGCTCTTCAATCCACAAGTTGGTTATTTCGATTTCTGCGACTTTCCTCAGGACCGCGTTGATATCCCCTCTAAATAAAAAGCTCGTTACATTTCCTTTCCCAGTCAGATTGCTGACTCCATCTATTTGAAAATAATTCTGGTCCAGCGGCACCTTTGTTTCGACTTTAAACTTTTTATAATTGTTTTCTTTTAACGTACTAATCTTTTCAACTGTAACAATCTTACCTTCTTTAATGATAGCCACTCGGTTACAGAGTCTCTGAACCTCACTGAGAATATGCGAGGAAAAGAGGATGGTGGCGCCTTTTTTATTTTCTTCCTCAAGAAGTTCAAAGAATTTCTGCTGCATCAAGGGGTCGAGGCCGCTCGTTGGTTCATCGAGAATGATGAGCTTCGGTTCATGTAGCAGCCCTTGGACAATGCCGACCTTCTTTTTATTTCCCAAGGAAAGGTCATCAATTTTTTTATTCAGGTCAAGGTCCATAATGTCCGCCAATTCCTTGATCCGCTTGCTGCAGTCCTTTTTGTAAAAGCTGGCCGAATACTTCAAGAGGTCCTTTACCTTCATATTGTCGTAATAGAACACTTCCGACGGCAGGTAGCCGATTTCTTTTTTTATTTCCGGAGCAAATTTGATGCAATCTTTTCCAAAAATTGTTGCACTGCCGCTTGTCGGATATATGAGCGACAGGAGTGTGCGGATTGTTGTCGATTTACCGGCTCCATTCGGTCCGATGAAGCCGAAAATCTCGCCTTCTTCCACGTTAAAGTTGATATCGGTGATTCCCCTTGCTTTGCCGTATGTCTTTGTCAGGTTTTTAATTTCAATTACGTTCATGATTGAGGCCTCCCTTTATTTGGCTAATTCGCATAAATTCGACTAAGCCACAGCCGGCGCCTATCGGCTTGTCAGTCGGCAAGTCTTCATTTATAAAAGCATTTAATTAAAACCTCGAAATATTCTTCTGCTTCTCGGCTGACCTTTTTGTAATCAATTTTGTGGTCTGGCTGCATCTTTGCTTTATAAAGTTCCTCATCACTCATTTTTTCGAAAGTCCAGGTGATAATTTTTAAGATTTTTTGTATGTCAACGTCATCCCTGAACTTCGACAAATCAATTCCCTCATAAACTTTTCCAAAATTGATGTCGATTAGTTCCTTTTTCTTTTTTTCCATTTCCACTTTAATTTCTGCCGAGTCCTCCATTAAGCCCTCCTGCATAAAGTTAAAAAGGTCTGGATATTGCGTCAGCAGATCCATTTTAATCATGATCGCCTGTCTCATTCTCGAGAAAAAGTCCGTATCGGCAATGTCAACTTTTTTATAAAATTCATCCGCAATGAGCTCATAGCTATATTCAAACAGAAATAGGTACAGTTGCTTTTTGTTCTGAAAATAATGAAACAAAAGCCCCTTCGAGATTCCCGCTTCCTTTACAATTTCATTGGTCGATGCCTTATCATAGCCTTTCTGGGCAAATTCCTTAATTGCTGCATTAATAATTCGGTCTTGTTTTTCTTGATCTAGGTTGAGGAATTTCGAAAACATTTGGGTGTTCCCACTCCTTTGGTTATTAGACGTTGACCGTATCGGTCAATTACATTTTATTCCTATTGACCATTGTGGTCAATAGTGGTCAATCCTATATTTTTTTACAAAAAAATGAACTTATATTGATGGCGATAGTATGGGGATTTGGGGTGTGGTACGATGCGGATGTGCGACAAAATTTTAATGGAGGTGCTCATGAAAGACAGAGATCGATCATTAACGTTAGAAGGTTTGATAGCTGCCCAAAACAGGCTGCCACCGAAGCATCCAATGCTTCCTATATTATCTGGCAAGCAGGCTTCCGTAGAGGCCGGGATTGCCGGGGAGGAGCGGGTGGCAGAGATTTTTCGAAAAACTTCATTTTCCTTTCCGCACCAAGCTTACCATGATTTACGGCCTTCCTCAGATGAAAAATTTCAAATTGACAGCTTTGGACTGACACCCTGGTTTGGCAATATTCTTGAAGTCAAAAACATCGCCGGGGTCCTCGAATTTAAGGACAATCCACCCCAATTAATCCGAACCCGTGATGATGGACACAAGGACGGATTTGAAAGTCCAGTAGTCCAATTGGAACGAAATTACGAATTATTGAGTGATTGGTTACGGAAGCACAATATCCGCATTCCTATTTACGGTTCGGTTGTCCTGGCCTATCCGAAGCAGATTGTCGCCGTCCCCCCGGCAAAAACGCGGCTTTTATTCCCCAACTTGATTCCCTCATTCATTCGAAACATTCCTCAGCCAGACTTTAAGTTGGATCCAGAAACCTTCCATTGGCTTTCGTCAGAGCTCCTCAAAAGCCACCAACCTTTTATTCCAAAACCGGTCTCAGAGTCTTACAAAATCCCGCGGGGTGATTTTAAAAATGGCGTGCGTTGCGTTGTGTGCAACAGGTTCGGTATGGTGAAGAGTCCAAGGACATGGATTTGCCCTTTTTGCGGTGCAACAGACCATTTGGCTCATCAAAGGACATTATTGGAGTGGTTTTTGGTGGTGAGCAGGACCATTACGAACCGGGAGTGCCGGGAGTTTTTGGGGATTGATATTCATACTGCTACACGAATTTTAAAGAACTTGAACTTGAAAAGTGAAGGTACATTTAAAAATCGTATTTATCTTTTGGATAAGGTTTCCCATGGCCAAAACCATCTCTAATTAAGTTATAGGTAATACCATTCATGAGTATTTGACTCGTTCCAGGAGTATTCGCTGCTTATCCGAGAGTATTTTCCTCGACCGAGAGTAAATTCGCCTTATCCGAGAGTGTTCGCTGCTCATCCGAGAGTATTTCCACCTTATCCGAGAGTATTTTCCTCAACCGAGAGTAAATTCGCCTTATCCGAGAGTATTCGCTGCTCATCCGAGAGTATTTCCACCTTATCCGAGAGTAAATCTAAAACGTGCCCACCGCCCCCTTCAAAAACGTGTATCCGCTCCCGTAAAGTGATATGATAATCATGAAAATATATAAAAAGGGAGTGTGCTAACTTGAAAGAGGAATTGATTCAACGATTTACTTCCTATGTGAAAGTGGATACGCAGTCGGATGAGAGCAGTGAGACTTGTCCATCAACGGATGGGCAGTGGACGCTGCTGCGCATGCTTGTCGATGAGCTCAACCAAATCGGCATGCAAGAGGTGACCATCGACGAGAACGGCTATGTGATGGCGACGCTGCCGTCCAATACCGATAAAGAAGTGCCAACCATCGGCTTCCTGGCCCACGTTGACACAGCGACTGATTTTACCGGCAAAAACGTCAATCCACAAATTCTTGAAAGCTATCAAGGTGGGGAAATCGTCCTTAACGAGGCCCTGAACGTCATTATGTCGCCAAAGGACTTCCCGAACCTCAAAGACTATAAAGGGCACACCCTCATTACAACCGACGGCACCACGCTGCTTGGGGCCGACAACAAAGCCGGCGTAACAGAAATCATGACGGCGATGGCGCACCTAATTCAAAACCAGGAAATTAAGCACGGTAAGGTCCGCGTTGCGTTCACACCTGACGAGGAAATCGGCAGGGGGCCCCATAAGTTCGACGTTGCGGCCTTCAATGCGAAGTATGCCTACACTGTTGACGGCGGTCCGCTTGGCGAGCTTGAATATGAAAGCTTTAATGCCGCCGGAGCGAAAATCACCATAAAAGGTAACAATATTCATCCTGGTTCTGCTAAAGACAAAATGGTCAACTCAATGAAGATCGCGATGGAATTACATAGCCAACTACCGCCACAGGAGGCACCGGAGCATACAGAAGGGTACGAAGGCTTCTACCATCTGCTGTCCTTTAACGGCGATGTCGAGCAGACTAAGCTCAACTACATCATCCGCGACCATGACAGAGAAATTTTTAATAAAAGAAAAGCGACGATGGAAAGCATTGTCCAGCAGCTTAACGAAAAATACGGCAGTGACACCGTCCAGCTTGAGATGAAAGACCAATACTATAACATGCGCGAAAAAATTGAGCCGGTCAAGCAAATCGTCGATATTGCTCAGGAGGCGATGGAGAGCTTGGATATCAAGCCGCTTATTAAGCCAATTCGCGGCGGTACAGACGGTTCTCAGCTATCATTCATGGGTCTGCCGACGCCAAATATCTTTACCGGCGGCGAAAACTTCCACGGCAAATACGAATTCATTTCCGTGCAAAACATGGTGAAAGCAACCGAAACCATCATTGAAGTCATTAAGCTTTTTGAAAAAAAAGCTTAAAAAAAGAAAGCTAACCGCCCTAGGTTAGCTTTTTTATCTATACATCAGCAAGCGCCTCCGCGCACTGCCGCAGGCTAAACACTGTCTCTTCCAATTGCCGTTTCAGCTGCTCCTTCGACCACTTACCGTCATCGGCTTGTAAATCTCTTTGAATCAACAAAATCATCCACATCGAAAACACCGCCGAGAACAAATAGTATTCCCGAACAAAAGCCGGACCGTCCAGCTTCATTCCTACCTGCCCAAGATAAAACCCCAGCACCTGCTTCCGAAACCCCTTAGTTACCTTTTTGGGGAAAATCGGATGTGCCATATCCAACAGATGATATAAATCCCAGAAGGGCGTATTCAAATGGGTGTGCTCCCAGTCCAAGATGATTAATTTCCCCTTCACAACAGCGTAATTCCCCAAATGCAAATCCCCGTGTGATAATACCAGAAGCTTTGAAAATATGAAACTATCAAGCTGTTTAAACACATGAAGAACATGTTTTCCAGTGAGCCCCAATCGCGGAAGCACCCTAAGAAGGTCATCCTTATTCTCGCAGACCTCCTCGGCCACCACTTCAATCCGCGGCTTCAACCCATTCAACGGCACATCCGGAAACGACTCCAACGGGAGGGAGTGCCACCAAGCCATCCACTTAACCACACCAAGGACCGTTTCCTCCGTAAACTCATGCGAAAGCTGGCCAAGGTCCTCAAGAATCATCCAGCTTAAATCAGGGTTATCATGCTTGGAGTAAGCCAAAATTTTTGGAAAAATGGCCGGGAACCGGCAGAGTACATGCTCATGAATCCAGGTCTCTTTACCCATCTGGGCGTTATTCGTCAGCGGTTTAAAAATGTAGCTTTCTTTAGGAGACAAATAAAACCGCTCAACGAACCTGCCGTTCATGCCCTGATAAAGGCGTTCCTTTTTTAATATCAAACTGGCATTTAAACTCCCATTCTCATGGACGATATCGTTTGGCAGCGCCATAGACCCACAACCTTTTTAGTAGGTTTTCACTATGAATATAACGACAATCCCATAATTTGACAAGTTATTTATCCACGACAGCTGGACCTTCCTCTGGAAGGGGAAATAGCTCCGATAATCGCCTAACCTGGTCATCCGCACCCATAAAAACAATATGCTCACGGGTAAATTTTCGGGGAGAATCAAGGCCGCACGCCGCCGCGAGGGCAAACAGCCCCTGACGGATGCTGATAATATAGTTCATGACCCGCCATTTCTTCTCCTCAGGAACGAGTGCCTCCTGCTGCTTAGGGTCGGTCGTGGTGACACCGGCGGGGCATTTGCCTGTATGGCATTGCAGTGCCATAATGCAGCCATTCGCCATCATAAAGCCGCGTGCCGAGTTCACCGCATCGGCACCGATCGCTAGGGCAATTGCTATTTTATCAGCCGCAATCAGCTTTCCGGAAGCAAATATCTTAAACCGGTTGCGAATGCCATATTCATGGGCCTTGTCAACCACAGCAAGCAACGCAGGGTAAAGCGGCAGCCCCATTGTATCGGCCATCGCTTTATACGTTGCCCCAGATCCCCCCTCGCTGCCGTCCACCGTAATAAAATCAGGATAAATCCCAAGCCTATTCATCGCCTCAAAAAACTCATCCAAATGCAACCGATACCCCACGACAATCTTTATGCCAACCGGCTTGCCGCCTTCCTCCTGCAGCCGTTTAATGAATCGCAATGCTTCTTCTGGATTTCGTAAAAACGAGAAACGGTTTGGCGAAATAATTGTCTCGCCCTCTTTCACCTTGCGAATGCTTGCTACCTTTGCCGTCACCTTCGCGCCCTCGAGATGGCCGCCCTGAATTTTCGCCCCCTGGCCAAACTTCAGCTCAAAGGCTTTAATCGACGTCTCCGAGGAAATTTTTCCAAATTCCTCCATTGAAAAATTGCCCTCATGGTCCCGAAAACCAAATAAACCTGGCCCAATCTGCGCCACGACATCGGCCCCGCCCTCCAAGTGTTCCGGGGCAATCCCGCCTTCACCTGTATTTAACCACGAACCGCCCGCCATTTGGCAGCCATACCCCGTTGAAAGAATATAATTCTCTCCAACAGAACCATAGGAAGTAGCCGATGCACCAAAGGGGCCGTAGAGCTTCCATGGCTCCCTCCGCTCCACACCGACCACAATAGCCTCCTCCTCATGAAAAAGCCAGCGTAGAATCTGATCCTCCTCCAGGTGCTCCTTGCGAAAAAATAAACCCTCATGGTCAATTTTGTATTTCATCCCCTCGACCTTTTCTTGATTGTCGACCCTCAATTCTTCCTTTAAAAGCGGGAACAGGCCGTTGGCAATATAGTAGCCGGGCTTCTCAAAGTCCCGTTTCGAACCAAAACTAATTAAATCAGTTCGATATTTCGCTGAAAAAACAACCCCTAAATAATCGGCACGGGAAAACGGTCTAGCACCATTATCATCATCAAACCAATACTGCCTCAACTTCGGACCCAGCATTTCCAGCACATAGCGGATCCAGCCAAAATAGGGATAGGCCCGGATAATCGAGTGCTGCGGCTTTTTCGCCAAATTACGCAGCCATAGGAAGAAGCAAAGCGGCCCGCCCATGAAGACTACCAATAGAACAGTCAAAATTGTCCATAACACCATCAAAAGCCTCCTTATTTATTTGGCATTTGCAGATGTACAGTCCAAAAGCAACAAATGCATACCTAATACATATGTATGATGGTTATGGTAATATCCATGGACAACTTATTAACGTCAATTTTTCAAATCAAATTTGAAATCGGTCCAGCATGCCAAAAAACTCGCTCAAAAACTCATAAAAAAGTTTTTCGGTTGGCAGCAGGCTGCGTTCTGCCGGGATGATGACGCCGACCGTGCGGCTGACGTTAGGCTCTGTAACAGCAATTTTAACCGTTGAGCGGGGGAGACTGTCGATGAGCGTAATTTCTGGAATCAGCGTAATCCCAAGGCCCGCAGAAACCAAGCCTTTAATGGCATCAATATCCTCTCCCTCGAAGGCCACCATGGGCTCAAAGCCAAGTTGCGCGCAGGCATCCACAATGATCTTACGCAAAATAAAGCCCTGAGGAAATACGATAAAGGGTTCATCCCGCAAGTCACTTAACTTCAAAACTCGTTTACTAGCTAGTGGATGGGACTCAGGCAGTAGAGCCACAATGTTTTCGGTAAAAAGCGTTTTCCCGGTAATTTTCTTTTCCTTCTTGGGCACCGGGCCAATCAGCGCCATATTAAACTCTCCCTTTATTACCCCTTCAATTAAATAGGCATAGGATCCCTGATTTAAATGAAACTTCACATTAGGATACCGCTCCCTGAAGGCAGAAATCGTCGTAGGCAAGGTGTAGCCGGCCAGACTGCTGGGAAACCCAATGCGGATTGTCCCTTTCTCAGGGTCGAGGAATTCCTCTACCTCACTTGTGGCATCTTCAATCAGCTTTACCGCCTGCTCCATATGCTTTAAAAACATTTCACCAATCGGCGTCAGTTTGACATTTCGCCCTTCGCGGATAAATAAGCTGACCCCAAGCTCCTCCTCCAGGTTGGAAATCTGCCTGCTGACTGCAGATTGCGCGACGTGGAGCCGATACGCCGCCTCTGTCACATGCTCCCGTTTGGCTACTTCAATAAAATATTTAATCTGCCTTAGCTCCATTTTTTCCGCCCCTTCCAATCAATCTCATTTCTATATTAATTATATCTATTATTAGCATTGATTAGATTAATTTTACATAATAAAATTAATTGACGTGAAAAAATAAAATATTCAGTATTTAGGACATATTAATTATTTTTAAAAAAGGGGTGATTTCATGCAAACTATTGAGCATGTAAAACAGTCAGGATCACAGGCAGCAAGGGATTATGTAAGTGAAGTTTATGAAACGGTGAAGATCCGCAATCCATTCGAGAGTGAATTTCATCAAGCCGTTAAGGAAATTTTCGATTCGCTTGTGCCTGTATTTGCGAAACACCCAAAATATATGCAGGAGGGAATTCTCGAAAGAATCGTTGAACCTGAGAGGGTTATTACTTTCCGTGTTCCATGGGTGGATGATTCAGGCAAGGTGCACGTGAACCGTGGCTTCCGAGTCCAGTATAACAGCGCAATCGGGCCATACAAAGGCGGTCTGCGCTTTCATCCATCAGTTAACGCCAGCATCATTAAATTCTTGGGCTTTGAGCAAATTTTCAAAAACTCTTTAACCGGCCAGCCAATCGGCGGCGGCAAAGGCGGCTCCGACTTCGACCCTAAGGGTAAATCAGACCGCGAAATTATGCGCTTCTGTCAAAGCTTTATGGCAGAGCTTTACCGCCACATCGGCCCAGACGTCGACGTACCTGCAGGGGATATCGGTGTCGGCGGCAGAGAAATCGGCTATCTTTTCGGTTATTATAAAAAAATCCGCGGCAGCAATGAGGCTGGCGTTTTAACCGGAAAAGGCATCGGCTACGGCGGAAGCTTAACAAGAACAGAAGCGACCGGCTATGGCACCGTTTATTTCGTACAGGAAATGCTGAAAGATCAAGGCCTAAGCATCGCTGGCAGCACCGTCGTTGTCTCCGGCTCCGGTAATGTTTCCATCTATGCGATTGAAAAAGCTGCCCAGCTTGGCGCAAAGGTTGTGGCCTGCAGCGATTCATGCGGCTATATCTATGATGAAAACGGCATTAATGTCGAGACTGTGAAACAAATTAAGGAAGTAGACCGCAAGCGCATCAGCGATTATGTAAAGTACCATCCGGAAGCACAGTATTATGAAGGCTGCTCCGGCATCTGGTCGATTCCATGCGATATCGCCCTTCCTTGTGCAACACAAAATGAAATCAATGAAGCGTCTGCAAGAATGCTGGTGGCAAACGGAGTGAAAGCAGTTGCCGAGGGAGCTAACATGCCATCCACCCTTGAAGCAGTCGATGTATTTTTAAACAACGATGTTCTGTTTGGCCCTGGTAAAGCGGCCAATGCCGGGGGTGTAGCAGTTTCCGCTCTTGAAATGGCACAAAACAGCCAGCGCTTATCTTGGACGTTTGAAGAAGTCGATGCAAAACTGCATCAAATCATGATTAACATTTACCAAAACGCTGTGAAGGCATCCGAAGAGTACGGCTTCCCTGGCAACCTAGTAGTTGGCGCCAATATTGCCGGATTCACTAAAGTCGCTGACGCGATGATTCTGCAGGGTGTTATTTAAGGTTTTGGTTAAGATCCCCTCCTTGTGAGGGGATCTTTTTGTGCCTGCATGTTTTTGGGTGTGGTTGGTTACATTAACCATTGTTCAGTTTAATTAGGAGGTTCGAGTAATGGATAAAAACATTGAAGGCAGCACCCATGAATTTGTCGAAAAGCTTCATGAAAGACAGGCTAAGGATTTAAAAAACAGACAGAATCAGGGCAGCGATACGCCTAGTAAGAAATTGCCGAATAAGACGCATTGAGGTTAATAGTGGAGAACAGGGAGGCACATTACAAGTGTCTCCCTTTTTTAATTATTGTTCACTATATTGATCACGATTAATTGAAATCAATTTGAATTTTGGCTTTACAAACTAGGAAGACAGCTATTTAATTGTCACTTTTCAGTCATTTTTGTTCCAAATAGCAAAAAAATAGTTCTATATATTGTTGGTTATTGTTGAATATAGGACTATAATCATACTCAACGTTGTTCTATATTAGGAATAGATGATTCAACAAAAAGTTAATTAATACATGCAATGGGGGTGCCTATCAAAGCAAAAACAGGTTTCAAAAAAAGGGAAAATCATCAATTAAGCTACTAATCTAGTAACCTATAAGGGGGAAAAATTTATGAAATTCAAATCAGCTTTAGCTTTAACTGTATTAGCTGGGGGAGTAGAAAACGTCAGAAACAGCGGTTTATCAGCCAGTATTACAACTACAAAATCAGTACCAAACGGAAGCGCTATAACTGTCTATGATAACAGGGTGTTTCCAGGGGACCACCCATTATGGGGCAACCAAGGTAATCCCGGCCCAATACCTGCCGGTGAAACATGGTATTACACTATTACATTTACTAATAATAGTGGCAACAATGGTAAAATGACTGCCAATTTTAAAGTCCAAGTTAGAGGAGACCAAGTGCCAGTACCATAAAAAAACAGCCCCGTTGGAGAATTAAGGGCTGTTTTTCTATGTTTATTATTCGAGTCTTCTTAATTGAAACTGTTCTTATTTATTCATACTCGCCAAAAACCCGCCCAGCAGGTCATCGGCATCAAGATCCCTCTCGCTGTCTTCCTCCTCAATAGGGGACATCTTCTTGTCGATGGTCTCGAAAGCAAACTCGTCCAAATCGTCATCAGACAAGTCGATTCCTGCAGCTATTTCCTCTTCAAATGGCCTCTCCGATAAAGAATGTGGCTCACGGGCAGGGAAGGCCATATTCTCCTGCAGGTACAACGCCTCATCAATATCCACAGCCTTGCTGTTCAACGAGGCCAGCAGTGCGGTCGACCTTACCGGGTCGGAAATCAACTGATAAAGAATGCTTCCCAGCAGTGCTTCGGAATGCTCGTGCTTCAGCCAATCACGCTGTGCTTTCGTCAGCCCCTTCGGAAGGGGGATGGTGACCGTTTCCTTTTCCCGGGAAAAGGATTGGCTGACACCCTCCATGACAAATGAAGCAATCTTGCTGGAAAAATTCCGGCGTTCTGTTTCCTTAATTTTTTGAAGCTGTTTTAATATGTGATCCGGAGTATCAGAAGGGATGCGGAAGGATATGGCCTGGCCCCTCTTGATTTCGTTTTCGGATGCCTTTTTCATGGAATCACCCTAAAATTAACTTTTTACTGGTGCTTTATCTTGGGCAGCCCTCTGCTTCTCGGTTTTACGAACAAAATCCGTAATTAACTTATAATAAGCATTCGACATCATCCAAATGCTTTCCTTCTCGTCCTCAAAGAAATCAATGTTAAAACCATCTAAACCGTTATTCAATGCTTTTAAATATTCCTTTAAAATGATGGATCCGCCGCCGACAAAGTAGCAGATTTCCGTCTGCGAGTTCTTAGACCAGACATTACGCAGCAAGCGGTACTGTTTTTTCGCAAGATCAAGCAGGATGCGGTCGGTAATGTCATGGACACTTGTCCGGCTTCCTTTTACCATGATGTGGTTGCGGTCGTTTTTCTTCGTAATAATTTCTACGACATCGCGGCGGCTGTCGAGCTCCACACCATGTTTTTTGCGAATTTCCTCACGAATCATTTCTAGAGATTCGGAAACCCCAAGGTTAAACCCTTGCGCCTTGTCATCGTCGACATTGCGATTTTTAATGACGGCGATGTCCGTAGAGAGGCCCCCGATGTCTTGAATTAAAATGCGTTTATCGATTAAGTCCTTATTAATAACTTTTAAATTATTATCCATGACAAGGTTGATGTAGGCCGCAAATCCTTCAGGGTAAACCTTTACCTCATTGAACTTAATATTAACTTTAATGCCTTGATATTTAGGGGTCACAAGAAATTCGACCTGATGGACATTTCCAAGCAGTCTTGAACGGTAGCCGGCATCCTTGCCTTCCTTCACTTCACGAAGCGGCAAGCCAGTTCCTAATGTGTAATTGGCATCAATAATGTTTTTCGTACGTGGGAATTCGGCTTTTACGGCATCCATTGCCAATGACGCAAATAGCATAATTAATGTTTGGTCTTCCTCAGACTTGCTGCTGCCAGGGTCCAGCTCGGTGGTGTTATTGCTCTTTGTCGCCAAATTACCGACACGGTAGATAATATTATTTTCCTTTAGGGCAGGGGAGTGCACTTTAATATGTATCCCATCCAATGGGTCTTTGCTGTCTAGTTCTTCAATGCCGATGACAGGGCGGTCCTCGGTGTCTCTAGCGATTATGTTAGGAATATTTAATTCATATTCTAATTCACCAAAAATAGCCTTGATGGAGTCATTACCTACATCGATAGCTGCAATTCTGGATTTAGTCATATTGATCATTCCTTTTCATTTATTTAATAGATTTGTAAATTCGTTTCTTTCTATTAGCGTATAGAAGATTACTAGTTTCTTCAATGAGGCAGGACGAAAAGAAACACAAGTGTAAAATTGTAAACAGGATGTAACCACGGGGAAATTTGTAAACATTAATGTTTACAAAAATAACAAAGTTGTATACACGGCTTGGAGTATGGATGTGTACAACTTTGTATACATGTAAACAAGTTTGTATACAAAACGCAGACAAAAAGTATACATGTTTACAAATAGTAAACGCACGTGGATTATTACAAATATTTCAGTGAAACTAACTAAAAAGAGGTACCCATAGCAAGACACCTTTAAATCCATTTCCTTTGTTTTAACAAGCTCTATTCGAATCGCTAGATACATTTACAGGGGTAGAAAGGATGGGTTCATAATTTTCCATTCGCTCTTTCCCTTTTTCCGTAACGGCAAGGCTTCGCTTTATAGTTTCAATATTCTCTGCCTTTCGAAACCTTAATGCAAGACCCATCAACGTCGATAGCAAACCTGCCGGACATGCAGTAGTCTTCATCAGCCAGTAAATATATCACCGTGTCCATGCTGCAATCAGAACTTTATAGGTCTTGTAAGACTTTTTCGAAAAGCATAGCCATAAAAGCCCGTCTTCTTTTACGAACTTCTCAGCACTCTTGGCCAAAGCTACCAATTCTTCATTGTTTTTCCCAAATATCTGCAAAAAAAAATCATAGCGATCCATTTCCGCCGCGTGGTTAAATCAACTTCAAATGTTTGAATAACCTTATCTTAGGACTTCGGTGTGTTGAAAATTAACACTGGCTGCCCTTGGTCCTTAAACTGCAATTTTTTAAGAACTGTGACATTGAACTTTCTTTCAAAATGGAATGGGCTAAAAAGAAACGTAAATGTAAGCAGGATGTAAACACGGATGAATACAAAAAAACAAAGTTTTATACAAGGCTATACGTCGGGTTGTATGCAACTTTGTATACGTGTAAACATATTTGTAAACAAAATGCATACAAAAAGTAAACATGTTTACAAATTGCATACATTGGTGGTTTATTACAATATTTTGTGAAACTAAAAAGAAGGTCCCCAACATAGGCAGCATCAAATTCGAGTATTACCTTTTCAATTTATATCTGGATGAAAGGGGACGTTTACCTATTTTTCCCTTCGCTCTTTTCCTTTTTCCGTAACAGCAAAGCTTGGCTTGTTTTAATATTCTGTCCCTTTCAAAATCTTAATGCAGACCAATCATCGTCGATAGTAAACCTGCTGGACAAAACAGTAGCCTTCATCCGCCAGTAAATATATAACCGGGTCCCGGCTGCAGTCATTACTTTATAGTTCTTGTAAGACTTATTCGGATAGCATAGCCAGCATAGCACGTCTTCTTTTAAAAACTTCTCAGCAGTCTTTGCCAAAGCCCTCAATTCTTCATTGCATGTCCTAAATATCCGGACAAAATCATAGGGATCCATGTCCGCCGCGTGATGGACCTCAACTTCAAAGTTTGCATAACCTCATCGTAAGACTGCGATGCGATTAACACTGGCTGTCCCATATCCTTAAACTGCAATTTTATATGAACTAACATTAAACTTCCTTTCAAAATGACTATGTAAACACGGATGAATACAAAAACAACAAAGTTGTATACATGGCTACACGTCGGGATGCATACAACTTTGTATACATATAAACTGATTTGTGAACAAAATGTACACGAAAAGTAAACGTGTTTACGCATTGTATACATGGGTGGATTATTACAAAATTCCAGGTGAAACTAAAAAGAAGGTACCCAACATGAGTACCTTCAAATCTGTTTCTTAGCTTTTCAATATATATGGGGATGAAAGAGTGTGTTGACTTATTTGCCTAATCTTCCGTCCGCTCTTTTCCTTTTTCCGTTACAGCGAAGCTTCGCTTCATGGTTTTAATATTCTCAGCCTTCCGAAATCTTAAGGCAGACCAATCGTCGTCGATGGCAATCTGCCGGACAGGTTCGTAGCCTTCATCAGCCAGTAAATACATCACCGTGTCGCGGCTGCAATCAGAGCCTTTATAAGTCTTGGAAGACTTTTTCGGATAACATAGCCAGAAAAGCCCGTCTTCTTTAACGAATTTCTCGGCGCTTTTTGCCAAAGCCCCTAATTCTTCATTACTTGTCCCAAATACCTGCACAAAATCATAGCTTTCCATTACCGCTTTGCGGTGGACCTCACCTTCAAACGTTCGAATGACCTCATCATAGGACTGCGGTGCGTTGACAATCAACACTGGCTGTCCCTGGTCTTTAAACTGCAACTTATTTAGCACGGACATTGAACTTCCTTCCTTTCAAAGAACCTACAAATATTTTAAACTTTTCCTTTGACTTATCATACCTTTCATGTAAAAAAAGAAGACACTCCGCTAAGTGCCTTCTCCTTGCGATTCTTAATTTTGTACAAGCTTATTCTCATCATTGATGAAGTTTTTTGCCATATCAGCATTAACATAGAGATAGTACCAATTATTCTCGAAGTTCAACCAGCCAGTAACAAGAGTAGGGTTTTTCTTTAAAAAGTATTTATTCCCGCCAATATTCGTCCAGCCGGTATTTTCCGTAACAGCGGGATCAAAGTCCTCGAGCTTGCTGATGACGGTGTTATCCATCACGCCATTGGAGTTGATGTAATACCATTTGCCTTTATAATTGATCCAGCCCGTTTTCATACCCTCTAATTGATCAAGATAGTACCATTTTTCTTCATCCTTAACCCACCCGGTTTGCATCACGCCATCGCCGGCAAAATAATATTTCTTGTCGCCCGCTTCAAGCCAGCCGGTCTTCATGGCTCCAGTATTATCTAAATAAAATCTATTTCCGCCGTCCTCCAGCCAACCCGTTTTCATCGCACCGGTAGCGTCAAGGAAATATTTAATCCCGTTATCCTCGATCCAGCCCGTTTTCATTGCCCCGGCAGCATCAAAATAATACTTATTGCCGCCGTCTTCCAACCAGCCCGTTTTCGCCGCTCCGTCTTTATCAAGATAGAACTTTTGGCCACCATCTTCAAGCCAGCCAGTCTTCATCACACCATCGTTTGCAAAATAATATTTCTTCCCTTTAATCTCTTGCCAGCCTGTTTTCAACACGCCGCTGCTATCCAAATAATATTTCTTGCCGGCATCCGTCAGCCAGCCAGTCTTCATTATTCCGGCTTTATCAAAGAAATATTTTTTGCCGTTTATCGTCTGCCAACCTGTTTTTACTGCTCCATTTTCATAATAATACTTATTGCCGCCTGCTTGCACCCAGCCGTTTTGAATTTGTGGTGCTGTCGTACCTGGATTCTCCCCATTAACTGGTACGGTTACTCCGTATCCATTAGCCATGGCGATAGTGTCAAAACTGTCACCGGAATGGGTAATAACCACTTCAGTATAATTTTGAATTCGGTCAAAGAGCCACCGAATTTCCGAGTTATGCATGCGTACACAGCCTGAGCTGACGTACCGGCCAATGGAGCTTTCATTGTTATTCCCATGGATGCCATAAGTGGTTCCATATGTTCCTCTTGCCTCAAGGCCCATCCAGCGGTCGCCTAGTGGGTTGCGGGGGTCCCCCCCGGCAATATGTCCTGTATAATAAGGGCGATTTACAATTTTATTAACGATCCTAAATTTTCCTTCGGGAGTTAAGTCCCTTGACCTTCCTGTCGCCACCTTAAAAGTCCTTACTAATGTGCCTCCATCGTAATATGCGAGGGTATTTGTCTTCTTATTAATAATAATTAACTGAGAAGTGGCAGCCTCCGATTGGCTTGAAAAGAAAAAGAAAGTTAATACAAAAATTAAAACCGCAGACGATAATTTCCTCATATTTCTCTCCCCAATTCTGTTGATGAATATAAAGTACCACGAATTAAAGGAATATTTTGTAAAATTTCGGTGAGAAATTTGTAGAATTTCTAATTTTTTAACATAAGTGAAAATATTGTAAAGACTTTTTAATAAAAAAACCTCCCATGGCCTTAGGACCAAGGGAGGGAGGAAATTCTAAGTATATCTTCTTGTTAGCTGTATCTTATCGGTTATCTACTTTTTCAGGATAAAGATCATGATTCATCAACCGGAACTGGGCCATTTCCTCATATTTCGTGCCCGGTTTACCATAGTTGCACCATGGATCAATTGAAATTCCGCCACGCGGCGTAAATTTTCCCCATACCTCGATATAGCGTGGATCAAGGAGCTTAATTAAGTCATTCATGATGATGTTGACACAATCCTCATGGAAATCACCGTGGTTGCGGAAGCTGAAAAGATATAATTTCAGCGATTTGCTTTCTACAATTTTCTGATCGGGGATATAGGAAATATACATTGTTGCAAAATCCGGTTGTCCCGTCAGCGGGCAAAGGCTCGTAAACTCAGGGCAGTTAAATTTTACAAAAAAATCGCGGTTTGGATGCAGGTTGTCGACAGCCTCCAAGACCTCCGAAGAATATTCAAATAAGTATTTGGTACCCTGGTTTCCGAGCAATGTTAAATCCTTTAAACCTTGTTCATGTGTACGTCCAGACATAAAAAAACCTCCTGTAAAATGTGCCCCAGCACTTTCACAGGAGAGGTACTTCACCATTCTAATCAAACTAAAGGGATAAAAGCAAAAAAGCCACATCCTTATGGACATGGCTTTATTGACATGAATCCATAGTTTTTTATAGAGGGTATCAGCTATGAACCTCTCCCGTTCGATACGGGTATTCTTTTTTCTATCTATACTATATTGGACAGTGCAATATTCGTCAAATGGAAAAAATTTTTAGCGAGGGGACATGCATATTGTATCTATCTGTCTAAAAATTTTTAGCATTCCAACCGTTCGTTCGACACATTATTTTATGACCTTGTCCTAAAATCAACTCATAACGCCTCAAACGTTAATTAGTAGATTACTAGGGGGAATTGGGTTGAAAAAAAGATTAGCGGTTCTATCGGTTTGTTCAGTTCTTTCCATTTCATTGCTTGCCGGAGTGCAGGCGGACAAGCCTAAGGCAGAAGCAGGACAAGAACATTATGTATTAGCTTATAAAGGAAAGCTTCCGGCCAACTTCACTGCAAAAATTGAACAGGCAGGCGGAAAAGTAGAAAGAGTAGTTAAAGAAATAGGAATCGTCGAAGCCGCTTCCTCTGATCAGGACTTTCTATCAAAAATTTCACAGGATACGAATATCCAATCGGCTGGAAGGGAACTTGAAGCATATTTGGAAACAGACCCGGATGATGCTGTTCAATTTACCCCGGGTACACCTAATGGGCAGAAGGTAACTCTAGATCCAAATGCCGATAGCTACTGGGATAAACAATGGGATATGCAGCGATTAACACATGAAGGGGATTCTTATAAATTAAATCAAGGAAATCATGATACTGTTGTGGCAGTTATCGATACCGGGATTGATTTTAGCCACCCAGATTTGGCAGCCAATGCTGATGAGGCTGGATCTAAGACCTTTGTACCTGGCACAACAGATGCTTGGGATAAAAATGGCCACGGCACCCACGTTGCCGGTTCGATTGCCGCAAATGGAAAGGTAAAGGGCGTAGGCCCTGAGTTAACTGTTCGTGCTTATCGCGTTTTTGGGGCAACAGGTGGAGCTCAGCAATCCTGGATTACCGACGCTATTGTAGCTGCTGCTAATGATGGAGTCGAAGTCATTAACATGTCGATTGGCGGTTGGCGCTGGATGGCCCATAACTTGGGAGAAAAGGGTGACTCCGCTTCTATGGTAGCTTATCAGCGTGCTATTCAGTATGCCACTCAAAAAGGGGTTACGGTCGTTGTATCGGCTGGGAATGATTCAAAAGACTTGAATAACTTACATGATATGCAAGCCTATTGGAAAGCTACTTACGGTATTGATATTAAAGGTCCGTCCCGGGTAGTACCTGCACAAATTCCTGGCGTCATTACGGTGTCCTCATCGAATGAATGGTCGGATAAAAATATCGCCTTCTATTCCAATTACGGTAATTCTATCGATGTAGCCGGTCCTGGCGGGGATAATGGTCCGTTATATGACAGCTTGTATCGTCAAAATCCAGCCGGAGACTTTTTAAATAAACGTGATTTTACTTATCGGACATTGTCAACGTATCCTACTTACCCTGTTTCAGGAGGTAATGCCACAACACAATTCAACGATGGACAATGGCATGGGTACTCCTATTTACATGGAACTTCAATGGCGGCACCAAAAGTCGCAGGTGTTGCCGGGGTTATTAAAGCCGCCCACCCAGAATACTCACCAGCACAAGTAGCTGCGGCTATTAGACAAAGTGCTATTGATTTCGGTAAAGTCGGGGTTGACCCACTTTACGGATCCGGTGAAGCAAACATTTACAAATTCCTTGCAAAAGATAAGGCAAAAAAATAAAAGCGAGTCTGATTCCAAACAGTTGGGTGGTGCCTGCCACCACCCCATTTTTCTTGTTTTACGTCTTGTCCAAGCATTTCCTTTTTAAAGTGAATCATTAATCACCTCTTTCGCAGCCCTTTCCCCGGATTCCACTGCCCCGTTTAAATAGCCTGGATAGTTAATGGAGGTGTGCTCACCAGCGAAGAAGATATTGCCTTCCCGCTCCCCAGCTATTCCGGCAAATTTCGTGTATTGGCCAACTTTCCAGTAGGAATAGGCTCCTTTTGACCATTGATTACTTAGCCAGTGATCAACCGTTACTAAACCATTCCAACAGCTTGTACTTCCTGGAAACACAAGATCCAGCTTGTCCAAAAAATTTATAGCAGCTTCCTTCTTTTCTGTTACCGTTAACGCAGACAGTTTGGCCGCTGTTTCGCCCCCTGTATAATTGACCAAAATTCCTGAAGTGCCTTGTTGGGCACGTGATGACTCGAATGTCTGCTGATAGCCAGTATCCGTAAAGGTTTCGCCATTATTCCCAAGTCCATTCCAGAATCGCTGGGCAAACTGTGCTTGTAGCTTTGTATTTACTCCCATTCCCAGTTCTTCAATTGCCATTTTCTTTAATTCTCGAAAACTGGCATTCTCAAAATCTATCGTTTTTAAAATTTTAAATGGTATAGACAGAATAACTTTATCCGCCAAAACCTCCCATTCCTTTATACGATTTCGAAAGGTAAGTCTTATTTCATTTTGGCTGGTTTGTTCAATTTTTATAAGAGGGGAATTAAACTCGATTTGTCCTGTAAGATTTTCAGCTAATAAGGTGGGGAGCTGATCATTTCCACCTCTAATATGAAAGGACTCATCTGAGTCTCCATATATGTGAAAATGATCCTTTTGGGCAAAGCCCAACATATAGAGGAGATTTAACGCACTTTGAAGGCTGGCATCTGCTCCATTTTCGACGGTATAGGCAACTTCAAGTAATTTGCCGAATTTTGATTGGATTCCTCCTGGTACAATTTCATTAATATAATCAACCACTGACAGACGATCCAGTTCATATCCGCGTTTAGTATAATGATTGTAAAGTGTAGTTTCACCAACCTCTATTAAATCCTTTTTCAGTTTAGGAAAAATACTCATAAAATCATTTGTGACTTCCTCAAAGGTATAGGAGCAGCCATCAAAAAAATAAAATGGCATTGTCCCTTTTGGCTCTGCCATCACTACATTATCAAATTCCAAGCCAAGCTCTTTTCCCAAGTCTTGAATCTCTTTATGACCTGTATCTATTAACTCCCCACCCCGTTCGACGATTTGGCCGTCTTTAAAATGCCCCCTTCTTGTCCAACAACGCCCCCCAACGCGATTGGCCGCTTCATAAATGGTTGCATTAATCCCTTGCTGTTTAAGTCGAAAGGCGCTCGTTAGTCCCGCTAATCCTGCTCCCACAATGACTATCTTTGGAGCTTTATTAAAACCGTCGCTATTTTTGATTAACTGCTTCTTTTCCTTTTCTGGAATGTCATCGACTTTTTGTGATGTGGTACCTTCCTTCAAATCAGCTTGTCCAGTACTTTTTTCCTTATCCACTGAGGCACTGGCCACAGCGAAAGACTTCTGCAAAATACCTGCTAATGGTGTACGTGCCAAAGCCTGTCCTCCTTATACAAAATAAGCCATGTACGATGATGGATTCACTATCCTGCGAAAGTGAATATATACAATAAATTATGCATGGCTTCTTCTTTTGGCTTTAGGCAAGCTGTAGGTCATCTGATCTATTTTTTTATCAACGGATTGGTGTTTGGATACTGAGGAACACAATGGCTAGCAGCATGGCCAGAATTCCCACTTATGGGGCTTTAGCAAGGAGTAAAAAATGACTGGTTTTTGGTTTATAAACGCAAAAAAAGAGCCCAATTAATTGGACTCCAACTACTGCTGCTTACAATAATGCAGTCTGGCTTAATTCTTTTTTCGTTTCACGGCGAACAACTGGTGCTACCTTTGTTGCCAAGAGCTCGATACTTTCTGCTACCTTTTTAAATGGCATGCCGCCGATATCCATTTGCGCCATGAAACGTTGATGACCGAAAAGCTCATATTGGCGGAGGATCTTTTCAGTAATCTCCTGCGGACTGCCGACAAACAGGGCGGTATCCGGTCCAGTAAGCTTATCAAACTCCTCTCGCGCCATGGCATTTACCCCGTGTTCCTGATTGAAAAACCCACGATAATTTGCGTAGTAAGGGAAATAATTGTCTTTAGCCAGTTGGCTCGTCTCTGAAATAAACGCATGTCCCGTTACGGCCACCTTTAAATCATCAAGTGCAAACCCGGCTTCTGTTGCTGTCTTGCGATATACATCCACAATCGGCTTAAATCTCATCGGATCACCGCCAAGAATCGCCATTGTTAAGCCAGCCCCATATTTACCGGCACGGATCGCACTTTCCGGTGAACCGCCGACTCCTACCCAAAACGGAATCCCCTTTTGGACAGGTCTAGGGGCGATTTCCGCGTCCCTTAATGGAGTACGAAATTTACCCGTCCAAGTTACTCTTTCATTTGCATTCAACTTCAAAAATAGATCTATATTTTCTTCAAACAGCCCATCATAATCGTCCAAATCATATCCAAACAGTGAAAAGGATTCTACAAAGGCCCCGCGGCCTGCAATCACTTCTGCACGTCCATCTGATAAAAGGTCCAGCGTCGAGAAGTCTTCAAATAACCGCACCGGATCAACAGTCCCTAAGACAGTCGTTGTACTTGCCAGTTTCACCCGCCTTGTCACTTGGGAAATGGCGGAAAGAATCACAGGCGGTGAAGACGCCGCATAGTCGAGCCGATGGTGTTCGCCGACACCAAAGACATCGAGGCCTGTCTCATCGGCCATCTTTGCAGCTTCCAAAATTTCTGCCATCCTTTGTCTCGCACTGATGGTTTTACCCGTTTGGGGGTCTGCTACCAAGTCCCCTAGTGTATATATACCAATTTCCATGCCGTTATTTTCAATTATATTATCTGGCTTCATTCGCGGTATCCTCCCAAAGTACTGTAGCAACAAAACCTACTATTAGTATTCATTACTTGACAATATCCATTCATTATTCTATCATAAATCTCGAGTTGAAGATATTTTAATTCAAAGTGAATGATTTGTAAAGGCGCCTATTATATTTCATTTACCTTTGTTTATATAGGTTTTATTTTTTGCAATAAAGCAAAAAATAAGGTCACATGCCTAACATCAAGAACATACAAGGTGGTGCAGTAGCAAATGGGTTTTTTTGACAAATTATTCGGCAATTCAGCTAAGGAGGAAGAAACAATGACAACTGAAAAATTAAACATCGGTATTATCTTAGGTAGCACACGTGAAGGTCGCGTAAGTCCACAGGTTGGAGAATGGGTAAAAGGGATCGCTGACAAACGCGGCGATGCAAATTATGAAATCGTAGATATCGCTGATTTCAACTTACCATTCTTAGGAACAACTGATGGAACAGAACCAGGAATCGCAAAATGGAATGAAAAGCTTGCTAACTTGGATGGCTTCGTATTCATCGTTCAAGAATACAACCACAGCATTACTGGTGCTTTAAAAAATGCACTTGATTTCGCACGTGAAGCATGGAACAACAAAGCAGCAGGTATCGTAAGCTATGGTTCTACAGGCGGCGCTCGTGCGGCTGAACATTTACGCGGCATTATGGGAGAGTTAATGATCGCTGACGTTCGCGTACATCCAACATTATCTTTGTTCACTGATTTCGAAAACGGATCTGTTTTCAAGCCACAAGCATTACACCTTGATAACGTAAATGCTATGCTTGACCAAGTTAATTCTTGGAGCGGCGCGTTAAAAACTGTTCGATAATATTTGAAGTAAAAAAGGAGATTGCATCGGCAATCTCCTTTTTTATATTGTTATTTTTCCGACTTTCTACCAAGGTATGCCTCGACGATTCTTGGGTCTTCCAACAGGTCCTTTGCCTTCCCGTGAATGATAACCTTCCCGGTTTCCAACACGTATCCATAGTCAGCTATTTTCAAGGCCTGTTTCGCATTTTGTTCGACCACAAGCACAGTGGTGCCGGCATCCTTGATTTCCTTGATGATTTTAAAAATTTCCGCCACAATCAATGGTGCTAATCCCATTGAAGGTTCGTCCAGCAATAATAGTTTAGGACGTGCAAGCAACGCACGGGCTATCGCTAGCATTTGCTGCTGGCCGCCTGAAAGTGTTCCGCCAAGCTGATTCTTTCGTTCTTTCAAAATAGGGAACCGTTTCAAGACATCTTCAAGGTCTTTTTCTACCTCTTTATCTTTTCTTTGATAAGCACCCATATCAAGGTTTTCCATGACAGTCATTCCAGACAGAATGGCCCTTCCCTCAGGAACAAGAGAAATCCCCTTTTTAACTAGCTGGTCCGGTCTCAAGCCAGTGACATTTTCCCCAAGAAACTCAATGGTTCCGGTCTTCGGCTTAATTAATCCGGCAATTGTTTTCATCGTTGTTGTTTTTCCGGCCCCGTTCGCCCCTAGGATCGTGACAATTTTCCCTTGTTCCACTTCCAGGCTGACTCCTTTTAGGGCCTGAATTTTTCCGTAAAATGTCTCAATTCCAGATACTTTAAGCACTTTCATCATCTCCCTCTGATCCGAGGTAGGCTTCAATAACAGCTTGGTTATTTTGAATTTCCTCCGGTGTTCCCTCAGCAAGCTTTTTACCAAAGTTTAAAACAGTAATTCGATCACAAAGCCTCATAACAAGCGGCATGTCATGTTCAATTAACAAAGTTGTGATGCCTCGCTCCTGGACCTTTTTAATCAAATGATATAAATCGGCTGTTTCCGTGTCATTCATACCGGCAGCAGGTTCATCCAATAATAACAACTTTGGATCGCTTGCTAAGGCTCTCGCAATTTCAAGCCGTCTTTGCTGGCCATAAGCAAGGTTTTCCGCAATCGCATCTTCAAACTCCGATAGGCCTACTAATTCGAGAATCTCCTTCGCTGTTACACGTAATCTTTCTTCTTCAGCACGCTGTCCCTTTGTCCTCAGTACACCGCTAAAGACACCTGATTTACTGCGGGTATGCCCTCCAACCAACACATTTTCCAGCACCGTCATTTGAGAGAAAAGACGTATGTTTTGGAAGGTCCGGCAAATCCCCTTATTGGTAATTTTATGCGGTTTAAAACCGGTAATTTTTTCATCTAAAAAGGTAATTTCGCCCGACGTTGGAGGGAACATATTTGTAATCATATTAAACATAGTCGTTTTCCCTGCACCATTTGGACCAATAAGACCGTAGATTTCTCCTTCCTTAATCGAAAAAGAAACATCGGTTAACGCAGAAATACCGCCAAAATTTTTCGTGATGTTGTTAATTTTTAGAACCATGTTTACCCCTCCTTTTTGACAGCTGAAGCTTCTGTAAAAGGGGAACATCAATAATTCCCTGCGGGCGGAATGCCATCATTAAAATCAAAATGGCCCCATAAATCATATAACGGTATTCACTGATAAAACGCAATACCTCTGGCATCAAGGTCATAAAGGTGGCACCAAAAATAGAGCCCCAAATGACTTCGCTTCCTCCGAATACCGCGAAAATCAAAATCTCAACGGCGCGATGGTAGGAAAAATCAGCAGGGCTGATATAGCCCATGACGTGGGCAAATAATGCGCCCGCAAAACCTGATATAACCGCCCCTTGCACAAAAGATAAAACTTTATAATACGTGATATTGACTCCCATTGCCTCCGCCGCTTTCTCATCCATTTTAATGGCTGCAAAAGCCCGGCCGACACGGGATTTATTTTGTCTAACAAGGAACCAGATTAAAAGAATATTGATGATGACCAATATGATTAGTACCAGCAAATAAACGTATTGATTATTTTTTAAGCCAATGTCCAGCGGGTTAAATCCAGCATCTCTGGAGACCTTTAGCAGTTCCCTGCCGATTTGCGGAATACCTGAAAGACCAACTGCACCCTTAGTAAGAGATTCCCAATTAATCATGAACACCCGAATGACTTCTCCGAAGCCAAGTGTGGCAATCGCCAAATAAACCCCCGTTAACCGAAGTGACGGAATTCCGATTAGAATACCGACTAGTCCTGCAACGATAGCTCCTGCAATGACACTTACAACAATTGGCATATCGTAGTTAATGGTTAATAATGCTGATGTATAGGCTCCAATCCCCATAAATCCGGCATTCCCTAAAGAGAGTTGTCCGGAAGAAAGGGTAACATAAATACTTAAGCCTAAAATAATGTTAATCATAATAAACGAAGCGACTTGAAGGTAGTATGGATTTAAAAAGTCTCCAAGCATATCATCACGGCCTTCCCTCAGATGTCTTTTGGCCGAATAGTCCCTGCGGCCGGATTAAAAGAATCACGATGATTGCGAGGAATGCAATAGCATCCCGATATCCTGAATCTCCATAAGCGACAATGAGCGTTTCGGCTAATCCAAGAATCAATCCGCCAGCCATGGCGCCTTTCACATTGCCCATTCCACCAAGAATAATAATGGCGAGCCCTTTAAGTCCCATGGATAAACCCATTTGCGGGTTAACTGAGTTAAACGCCATCCCGACAAGAATACCGGCAATTCCGCCCATCGCGGATGCCATCACGACTGTTAAGGTGATAATCTGTCTCGTATTGACACCAAGGATACTAGCTGTATCCAAATTTTCCGCTGTCGCACGGAGGGCTTTTCCTGCTCTTGTTTTTGACAACCAATACGAAAGAGCCATCATTAACACAACTGAAATCACAAAAATGACGATTTGCACCACATAGATGGTGATAGAACCAATTGTAAAATGTATTTCTGCAAACGCATTTTTAAATGGATGGTTACCCGCTCCGAATAAGTGATGCGATAGATTTTCCAGTAAAATTGATACCCCAATCGTGCTGATTAATGGGGCAAGGTGCGAAACGCCTTTTTTCCCGCGAAGCGGTCTTAAGGCAAATCGCTCCAGCATATAACCTAAAATTGCGGTGACAATAATTGCAGCTAAAAATGCCATCCAAATCGGCCAACCCAATGTACTTGTGACCATGACGCCTACAAAAGCGCCAAACATAAAGATTTCGCCATGCGCCATATTAATGATGCCAAGAACTCCAAAAACCAGCGTAAATCCAAGGGCAACGATGGCATAGATGCTTCCTAGTGTGATTCCGTTTATTAGCTGTTCTAATAGCAAAACATCTCACCCTCTAACTTCAATTTTTACAAAAACTAATGGTATTAATTAAAGCCCCCCGCCTTTAGGCTTTGGCAGCCTGGAGCGGGGAGCAGCTGATAGTAGTGATTCATTCTGTTCTGATTGATACCCTTCAAACTATCGAACGTTCAAGCTTATTCGAAAATTTGGAACTTCCCGTCCTTGATAATAAGAACGGTTGGATCCATCACAACGTCTCCATCCTTGTCAAAGGAGAATTTACCAAGGATCCCAGGGAAATCCTTAATTTCAGCAAGAGAATCACGCAGTGCATCGCGGTCCGCTTCGCCTGCATTTTTTAGTGCTTCAGCCATGATATAAAGCGCATCATAAGCCTGCGCTGCGAATTGGTCTGGTTTCTTGCCATATTCGGATTCATACTTTTTCACGAACTCTTGAACCTTTGGATCTTGCTTATCGCCAAACCAAGGAGTTGCCACAATCAGTCCATCAGCAGCCTGTCCGGCAATTTGAATAACCTGTGGAGAGTTAAATCCGTTACCGCCGACAAATGGTACATCAATTCCCAGTTTGCGGGCCTGGTCCATAATAACAGCACCTTCATTATAGAGAGCTGAACATAGAATTAAGTCCGGCTGAAGACCCTTAATTTTTGTTAATTGTGCATTATAGTCAGCCTGACCCTTTTGGAAGGTTTCAGTTGTTACTACATCAAGCTTCATTTTTTCGGCTGTCTTTTTCATCGTGTCATAACCGGATTTTGTAAACACATCATCATTTCCGTAAAGAATAGCCACTTTCTTCACTTTGTATTTATCAACTGCTTTTTTCACTGCTGCAGGAATAGCTAGTGCTTCTGGCAGTGAGTTTCTAAATACATAGTCCCCGATTTGTGGGATTCCTTCAGCAGTAGTAGATGTACCCATGATTGGAATACCATTCAAGTCTGCCTCAGGCCCGACTACATTCATTTCTGTACTTAATGTAGGTCCCAATAAGGCTACAATACTATCGTCACTCATTAACTTTTGAGCTGCAGATAAAGCTTGTTCCTGTTTACCTGCTGAGTCTTCAACAACAAGGTCGATTTTGACATCGCCTTTTGCATTAATTTCTTTTTTCGCTAAATTAAAACCGTTAGTAATAGCTTCACCGTAAGCTGCTCCAGGTCCAGTTAAATAGGAAACAACACCGATTTTTGCTTCCACGGCCTTGCCGCTTTCTTTCGAATCGCCCTTTTTGCCAGAAGTTTCTGAATTATTACTGCATGCTGTTAAGACAACAAGTAAAAGAACAGTAAACAGCAGAAACGACTTATTAAGGATTTTTCTCATGTCCTTCTTTCCCCCTATTTTTCGACAAAATTAGTTATATATATCTATTAAATACCAATATTATTTTAATGTAAAGATTTTGTACCGAATTTTTAGAATCTTATTTCTATTCGAAAAAATAGTTAAACGCTTTCATTCTTGTAATCTAGGGATTTTATTAAAAATTTGATGAAAAATTTTTATTACTGTTAATGATATATGGGGACGGTTCTTCTTCTTCAGAAACAAAAGAGCCGTCCCCATACATCATTTAGGGTAGAAAATTATGAAAATTTGTGATACGATGAAATAAGTTTAAAAGGCCGTGTGTAACTGGCGAAACGCGGATAACCGCGAGGGAGCACACGGTTTCGAAGCCGTTCGCCTGGGCAGAGGTAAGGGAATTAACTCCCTTACCTCTTTCTGCTTATAAAAGGAGGAAGAAAAATGAGCACGATCGCTTTAGAAAATGTGAACACCATCAAAACCCTTAATAATATCGCGGAAAGAGGGCTAAACGTATTCAATAAGAACGGCTTTCTGGTTGACAACGGCAGTGAAAACCCTGATGCCATCCTTGTTCGCAGCTTTAATATGCACTCATTAGAATTCGGTGAAAATTTAAAGGCAATCGCAAGAGCAGGAGCAGGTGTCAACAATATTCCCGTCGATAGATGTACAGAGCAAGGTATTGTTGTGTTCAATACCCCTGGAGCAAATGCCAACGCTGTAAAAGAAATGGTCCTAACCTCATTAATAGCTTCATCCCGTAACCTTTTTGCTGGTGTAGCTTGGACTAAGTCGTTAGATGGTGAAGGCCAACAAATTCCAAAGCTTGTCGAAGCAGGCAAGAAGCAATTTGTCGGAAAAGAAATTAAAGGGAAAACATTGGGTGTCATTGGTTTAGGAGCGATAGGTGCACTTGTGGCGAATGATGCGCTGGATTTAGATATGGATGTCATCGGATTTGATCCATTTATCTCTGTCGATACCGCTTGGAATTTGTCCCGCAACGTACAGCGGGCAATGACAATTGAACAGTTATTTGCAGAATCTGACTATATCACTGTTCACGTACCGCTAACAGATGACACAAGAGGTATGTTTAACCAAGCGACCTTCAGTATTATGAAGCCTAGTGTTCATATTTTAAACTTCTCCCGTGGTGAACTTGTCAATGAAACAGACATGGCCGCCGCTCTCGAAAGCGGAAAGGTTGGGAAGTATGTTACCGATTTCCCGAATGAAAATGTGCTCAAAATGAAAAATACAGTTCCAATTCCGCACCTAGGCGCCTCCACAAATGAATCAGAGGAAAATTGTGCGATCATGGCAGCTCGGCAGGTAAAGGAATTTTTAGAAACAGGAAATATCAAAAACTCAGTGAATTTCCCAAACACCAGTCTTCCTTATACTGGTAAGCGGCGCGTGGCGGCATTCCACCAGAATGTTCCTAACATGGTCGGACAGATTACATCTGCAATATCCAGCTATCATTTAAACATTGCTGATATGGTCAACAGAAGCCGTGGGGGTTATGCGTATACAATTATTGACATTGATAATAAAGTAAATGGCGATGTTATTCCAGGTTTAGAGGAAAAAGTAAAACAAATTCCTGGAATGGTGACAGCTCGGATTATTTAATAAGGAAAATTAAGTTAACATGAAAATGGAGCCTGGTTTCATGAAGAGACCTAGTTAAATAAGACAAAGGAAAAAGCACCCCCTGGATCGTATTTAAATAATACGTAACTCAGGAGGTGTTTTCTTATGGGGAAGAAAAATGCTTACTCAGAAGAAGTTAAAATGGCTGTTATTGAGA
>NZ_JAGYPF010000002.1:0-88092 GCF_018343535.1 Neobacillus rhizophilus | reverse complement strand
TGAAGAGACCTAGTTAAATAAGACAAAGGAAAAAGCACCCCCTGGATCGTATTTAAATAATACGTAACTCAGGAGGTGTTTTCTTATGGGGAAGAAAAATGCTTACTCAGAAGAAGTTAAAATGGCTGTTATTGAGATGAAATTAAGTGGTGAGTATTCAAACCGTGAGATTATGGACAAATTTGGAATAACAAATGTTACTCAGGTCAAAAGGTGGATGCAGTGGTATCGTGAAGGACAAAAATATCGTTTGGCACAGGGGATTGGTAAACAGTACAGTTATGGGAAGGGTCCCGAAGAATTATCTGATATGGAAAAATTAAAGAGAGAAAATGAGTATTTAAAGGCACAATTAGAAATTTTAAAAAAGTACCAAGAAATCGAGAGGAGTTGGTTCCAGAAGCTGTAGTTACCTTAGTTGAAAAATTAAAGGAAAAATATTCTGTAACCTTTCTTTGTAGGTGCCTAGGTATCCCGAAATCAACTTACTATAGATGGAGGAATCAAGGTCCAAAAGGTAAAACTGAACTCGAAATACAAATCACTGAAATTTGTAAACGTCATAAATTTTTAATTGGTCATCGGACAGTTAAAGCCTGGTTATTACGTGATTATAAAAGGAAAGTTAACCGAAATACTGTCCAACGTATTATGCAAAAATATAATCTCCAATGCCAGGTGAAGCCTAAACGTAAGAATAATATAGCTGGAGAAATTAAGATAGTAGTCCCTAACCATTTAAATAGAAATTTTACTTCTTCTAAACCAAATGAAAAATGGGTTACAGATATTACTTATCTGCCATTCGGCCAATCTATGTTGTATTTAAGTACAATCATGGATTTATTTAATAATGAAATAATCGCATACCTAATTAGTACCAGCCAAGATGTGTCTTTAGTGGTAAACACATTAAAAGACGCTGTAGAAGGCCGTGATACGAGTGGCTTAATATTACATAGCGATCAGGGAGCTCAGTATACGTCCCATTCATTTCAAAGAATAGCAAAAGAAAAAGGCATTACCACAAGCATGTCCAGGAAAGGCAATTGCTTGGATAATGCCGTTATTGAATCCTTCCACTCCACCATAAAGTCGGAAGAATTCTACTCTCAAGGAAGAGAGTTTCTTACAAATTCTATTGTAATCGAAAGAGTTGAGAAGTTCATCAATCATTATAATCAAACACGACTTCAGGCAAAATTAAACTACCTGTCCCCTATTGAGTTTAGGGAACAGGCAGCATAAATTGGTGCTTTTTCGTTGTCTCATTTTAATAGGTCAGTTCATCAATACCGGCTCTATTTCTTTTACCCAATTGGATTCTATGCTGATAATTTTAGTTTTTTCTCTTTTTTCCCTCTATAGGAATACAAAGCAAATAATAGAATAAACCATAGTGGTGTCAACAATAGGGCCGGACGGGTAGCGTCGGCGAACAGCATGATGATGAGAATCGCCGCAAACAAGGTTAGGACCGCATAATTAACAAATGGTGTAAATGGCGCTTTAAATTTTGATTTTGCCTGTAAGTCCGGACGAGTTTTCTTATACCTTACATGACAAATCAGAATGACGCCCCAAACCCAAATAAAACAAATGGCACTAATGGTTGTCACAATTCCAAAAGCCTGCTCCGGAATAAGTTTGCTTAAGAGCGCTCCACCTGTCAGGACAAGAGTTGAAATCAATAGCGCGTTACTTGGCACATGATTTTTATTCAGTCTTGCAAAATTGGCTGGTCCCTGGCTATTATTGCTTAAATTATATAAAATCCGGCTTGTTGAAAACATCCCACTGTTACAAGCAGAAGCGGCTGAAGTTAAAACGACAAAATTAATAATTCCTGCGGCAATCGGAATCCCGACTAAACTAAACGTTTTGACAAACGGACTTTCAGCGGCATTCAGTTCCGTCCATGGATTAATACATAGAAGAACGATCAATGCGCCAACGTAGAAAAATAAAATCCGTAAAGGAATTTTATTAATGGCCGATGGGATGTTTTTTTCCGGATTGGCTGTTTCCGCTGCCGATACACCCACTAATTCCACACCAACGAATGCAAAAACGACCATTTGGAATGAAAGCAAGAAGCCTGTCATTCCATTTGGAAAAAGGCCTCCATGTTCCCAAAGATTTTTAATAGAGACCGCCCCTGCATCTGTCTTGAATCCCATTACTAGCAAAATGACCCCCATTCCGATTAAGGCGAGAATGGTAATTACCTTTATTAAGGCAAACCAGAACTCCAATTCCCCAAAAAGCTTTACCGTTAATAGATTGAGGCCCAATAAGACGACCAAACAGACAATTGCAGGCATCCACTGCGGGATATCAAACCAATATCGTACATATACACCAACAGCAATCACATCAGCCATAGCGGTCATAATCCAGCAAAACCAATAGGTCCATCCCGTTACAAACGCAACTCGCGGTCCAAGATAATCTTCGGCTATGTCAGTAAAAGACTGATAGCCAGCCTTAGACAACAGGAGTTCCCCTAGCGCCCTCATCACAAAGAAACAGGCAATACCTACGATTAAATAAGCAAAGATAATGGATGGGCCAGCCAGTTGGATGGCTTTACCCGACCCCAGGAATAATCCGGTACCAATGGTGCCGCCAATTGCGATAAGTTGAACGTGCCGATTTGCTAAATTCCTCTTTAATTCTTGCTGTGCCAACCTTGACTCCCCCTTAAAATTTAAAAAACCCAATAAAAAAAGAGATTGGATGTCCTCCAATCTCTTAGGTCTAAGAATAACAAATAATACTTATTATGCTGACAATTGTCAGCATGACAAATATATATTCAATACTCTTCTGTCCTTTTGCCTGAGATTGTGAACCCTTCGGCGCCGCGGAATCCGCGGTCTCTCCAGAAGCTGCTCCTGCTATAGTGTGATCCATAGCAATCATAGCTTGCTAATTATTAAGTTTTTTAGATAATATTGTTGAATAATTTTTAATTTTAGTAGTATTAAAATACTTTGTCAACAAAAAATGACTCTTAAATATTTCATTGACTCTCTGAATTTAACTTAATCCCCCGAGGTAAGGATTTGAATTCGTTTTCATAAAGGGACAATAGACAGCCCCAGAACATAAAAAGTATGTTATAATAATTGTCGAAATACGTAGATTTGTCCATAAGGGAACAGAATATATAAACGGGAAGGAACGTGAAAGAATGAGTAACGGAATTTTCAAAATCCCAACACCTACAAATGAACCTGGCAATACTTATGCTCCAGGTACAAAAGAACGGGAAACATTAAAAGCAGAATTAACACGCCAATCTAGTATCGTAATCGATATTCCTGTGATTATTAATGGCGAAAATATAAAGACTGATACAGTGAAGCAAGTGGTTATGCCACATGATCATCAACATGTTTTAGCAAACTATTCGCAAGCCGGAGAAAAAGAGCTGCGTGATGCTGTTGAAGCTGCGATGGCTGCGAAAGAAGCATGGGCTAATATGGCTTGGGAACACCGCGCCGCTATTTTCTTAAAAGCAGCTGATTTAATCTCTGGTCCATACCGTGATGTAATGAATGCTGCGACGATGTTAGGACAGTCCAAAACAGTTATTCAAGCTGAAATTGATTCTGCACAAGAATTAGTAGACTTCCTACGTTTTGGCGTTGATTATGCAAATCAAGTTTATCAGATTCAGCCAAGCAGCATGAAGAATGTTTGGAATCGTACTGATTACCGTCCATTAGATGGATTTGTATTGGCGATTTCTCCATTTAACTTCACAGCCATTGGCGGAAACCTGCCAGCAGCTCCTGCTATGATGGGGAACGTAGTCGTTTGGAAACCAGCAACAACTTCAATCCTAGCAAACTACTATTTTATGCGTATTTTAGAAGAAGCAGGATTACCAAAAGGGGTCATCAATTTCGTACCTTCTCGTGGTTCACAAGTATCAGAAGTTGTATTAACAGACCCTCGTATGTCTGGGTTCCATTTTACTGGATCTACAAGTACGTTCCAAACGATTTGGAAAACAGTAGGAGAAAATATTGCAAGCTATAAATCATATCCTCGTTTAATTGGGGAAACTGGCGGTAAAGACTTCGTATTTGCTCATGAAACTGCACAAGCAGACAAAGTTGTAGCTAACCTTGTTCGTGGTGCGTTTGAATACCAAGGACAAAAATGTTCAGCAGCTTCTCGTGCATATATTCCAGCAAGTATGTGGGAAGAAGTAAAAGCCGGTTTAGTGGAAGAAGCTGCAAAGCTTAAAGTTGGGGATGTCCGCGACTTTAGAAACTTCATGGGTGCAGTTATTGATAAAGCTGCTTTTGATTCTATTACTAGCTATATCGACTATGCTGCAGCTTCTGAAGAGGCAGAAATTATTGCTGGCGGTACTTATGATGATTCTGTTGGATATTTCGTTCAACCGACCATCATTGTGACTACAAATCCAAACTTCAAGACCATGGTGGAAGAAATCTTTGGACCAGTCTTAACAATCTATGTATATGAAAATGATAAATTAGAAGAAACATTGGAGGCAGTTGATACAGCTTCTATGTATGCCTTAACAGGTTCGATCTTTGCCCAAGATCGCGGGGCCATTCTTCATTTAGAAAATCGCTTATCTGGCGCAGCTGGTAACTTCTATATCAATGACAAACCAACTGGTGCGATGATTAATCAACAGCCATTTGGCGGTTCTCGTGGATCTGGTACAAACGATAAAGCAGGTTCTGTATTTAACATGATTCGTTGGACAAGTCCTCGTGTCATCAAAGAAAACTTTGCACCAACTGCAGAAGTTGTCTATCCATTTATGGATGCAGAATAATAGATAATGTAAAAAAGAGGTTGAAATGTTTGGTTTCAACCTCTTTTTTATTTTCTAGCTGACACCAATGCCTTTATACTCCCCATTATTAACGATTTGAAATAAAATACCTTTTCCCATCCGCATAAACAATTGTTTTCATCCCAAACTTCGACACTTTTTACTATTATCAAGCAATAAGTGAAAAGGGCTTTACACAATTGAAAAACGTATTCGGTTCAGGCAACAACACTATTGATATTAAATAAAAAACCCTATCCAATCATATTTGGGTAGGGTTTTTATTCCAAAAAAAGAGGTCTAACCTTTATTTTTTATATCCTAGGTTCGGAATTCCATTCCAGCGTTCGCTTAAATAGCGTACAACCATTTTTGGTTCTCTTGCACGGGTAAAGATACCTTTTTTGTTACCTTGGACACGCATAATACCAAACTTTGTTTGGAAATCGGCGAAGTTCCATAATTGTTCCCCGACAAAGTTAGGGATTTCATCAAATACCTTGCTGTTCATGCGGTAATAATCTTCTTGGTATTCTTCACTGAATGGCTCGCCAAGTGCACTATGGAATCCAGCTACCGTATCAGCACCATATTCGGTGTACATAATTGGCTTATCTGGGTATTTTTCTTGCCATTCCAGCAGCTCTTCGCGAGTCTTTTCTTCAGCCGTCTTCAAGTCGCCATGTTGTACATACCAGCCATAGTAGCGGTTTAAGGCAATCACATCAACCAAGTCTGTACATTTGTCAGTCTTTGGCGTTGCCATCATGATGCCGACATACGTACATGGACGCTTTTGTGGGTCTAATTCGCGAGCCAGATTAAATAACGGTTCAAAATACTCATAAGAACCTTTTGAATAAGTGGCTGCCTCATTGGCAATCGACCACATAACGACACAGGCATGATTTTTATCGCGGTCGATCAGCTCGCGGATAACCTGTTGATGAGCCTCAGCAGTCCTCAACTTTTCCCAAGTATCGTCTTCAAAATCGCCTTTTTCTAAAATCGATACGTCAAAAGTGAAGGATAACATTAATCCAACTGCCGGTGTTTCGTCAATCACGACAATTCCTTCACGGTCGCAAAGGCGCATCATTTCTTCCGAATATGGATAATGCGATGTCCGGAAAGAGTTGGCACCCATGGCTTTCATCAAGTTAATATCGTGCACGTTATAGACTTCGTCAAGTCCACGGCCGCGGACATGCGTATCTTCATGCTTGCCAAAGCCTTTGAAGTAGAATGGTTCGCCATTGATTAAGAACTTGCCGCCCTTTACTTCTATCTTACGGACACCAAACTGTTCTTCATAGACATCTTCTACTTCGCCATTGTTGAGCCCTTCGACTTTAGCTCTATAGAGATAGGCATTGAGCGGCTGCCATAAATGAACGTTCTCAATTACCGCATTTACATCGGTTCCGGAAGCTTGGGCAATAGTAATGCCTTGTTCATCAAGAATAGTAACCCGCACTTCATCGAAATTTCCGCCAGTTTTAACCGAAACTTGTACTTCTGCTTTGTTGGCAGCTAAATCAACATTCGGGACAATCGTAATATCTTCAATATAATTCACAGGAGTTGAGTAAATTTTGACAGGACGGTGCAGCCCTGCATAGTTAAAAAAGTCAAAGTTTTCATCGACTTTACGGATGATTTTTCCATTTTCATCTGTCTTTTCACTATAATTTCCTACTGGCAATGCCGTATAATCCAACAGATTGCTTACTCGAACAGTTAAACGGTTCGCCCCAGGAACTAAGAATTCATTAATCTCAGCTTCAAATGGAGTAAAACCGCCTTTATGTTGGGCAACAAGTTTGCCATTCACATACACCCATGCTTCATGGGTAGCAGAGCCAAATCGCAATACTAATCTTTCGTCACGCAATGCTTTAGCAACGGTAAATTCTCTTTCATACCATACATACCCGCTATGCTGGCGAATTTCAGCTGATACTGCTTGATCGTTAAAAGAAGCCGGAACTGCCATGGGCTCACCTGTTGGCAGCGGTTGGTTTACATCTACTTCTTTTACTTCATCATCAATCATAAATTTCCAAACACCGCTTAAATCCATGACCACGCGGCTATCCGTAGAAATTGGATATAACATGTTCCTTCTCCTCCATTCATATACAGGAAAATTTCCCTCATACCAAATTATTTACTAATAGATAATTAAAATTCATTTTAGATAACCCCGACTATGTAAGGGCTTTAATTTGATTATAATAAATTACCCCAATTGATAATCGTAATATTTTTACTATACTAGTAATTATTTTGCGTTTTTTTATTTTCCAATGTACATTAAATTGGGAAGGTGATTTTTTGTGGGAACTATGAACTATCAAAATTTCATAAAAATTAGCCACGTACTTCATTCGATTACCAAAATAGATATTCGTTTATATGACCAAGATGGAAAGTCGATATTCCAATTAATCAACCATTCTATTCCATCCGTTTTGGTCCATCCAGACAAGGAGATTGATCATATCCATGACATCCTGCATAGGAACGAAGCCAATCGCTACTATCACTATATCAGTCCATACGGTCTTGAGTATATTGCTGCCGGAATATGGAGAAGCCAATCTTTTTATGGAAGCATTCTAATCGGTCCTTTGATTTCGAGTATAACGGTTATCGATCGGATCAAAGATATTATTTCAAAAAACAATCTCCCGATTGGCGAACGCAAGCAATTGGAACAATTCTATCAATCCTTGACGATTTTAAATGATACAGAATATAAAGATGTCGGGGAACTGTTGGTTCATCTTGGTGTTCATGACTTTACGCATTCGCAGCAGATTCCTTCAGATACACTTATACCAGCCCTGAAACCAGATATCCAAAAAACAAACATCGAGGAAAACAGGCAAATAATTGAACATAGATACCAGCAACAGAATAAGCTGATGAATGCAATTGCAAAAGGAAATAAAGCCGAAGTTACCCACTCAATCAATCCGATGACAGATTTAGTGGCGTTTTCTAACAGAGTACCCGGAAGTCCCATTCGGTCCTCCAAGAATATCGGATTTGTTTTCAATACTATGTGTAGAGTGGCAGCTGAAAGAAGCGGCGTCCATCCCGTGTACCTGGATAACATTTCAGAACGATTTGCGATTTTGATTGAAAGGACGACGACGCTTTCCCAGTTGACAAAGTTATTTGTGGCTATGGCGAATGAATATTGCGATCTTGTCGCCGCGTTTGCTACCGGCCATTACAGCCCGATAGTGAAAAACGCAGTGGATTATATTTTGCTGAATTTAGGCAGTCCATTGACGCTACAGCATATTGCGGACCAACTCCATGTCAATCCTTCTCACCTGTCACGGAAATTTAAAAGCGAGACGGGAATGAACATGACTGAATTTATTAATCGCAAACGGGTAGATGAAGCCAAATTATATTTACAACGAGGCAATAGTTCCATCACCGATATTGCCTTTATGGTCGGATTTAATGACTTAAACTACTTTAGTAAGGTATTTAAAAAGTTTACGTCGTTGACTCCCTCCCAATACGCAAAAAGAAAATCGGTTTAAAAGCAAAAACAACTCCTGGCTTGATGGAGTTGTTTTTTGCTTTCGTTCTCTGGTCTCATTTTTTTTATGTAACAAAAGGGAAAAACTATAAGACTGACAAAGGCTTGGTTTTTACCAAGCCTTTCTCTTGAGATTATGAAATATTCCGAGTACACCTTTAAATCCAGTAGGTCATGCAAAATCTTTATCTCTTCATATCTTCACACATATATTGAATGAAAACAAAATCTTACACAAAAGATAGTAAAAAGGAGGTGAATACATGAGAGTTTTGCAAAGATTAGCCTTATTTTTAGTTATTGTAGGCGCCATTAACTGGGGATTAATTGGTTTTTTTCAATTTGATTTGGTAGCAGCTATTTTTGGTGGGCAAGCATCCTTTTTGTCAAGAGTCATTTATAGCCTTGTCGGGCTAAGTGGACTGATCTGTTTAAGCCTTCTGTTTGCACCCATGCGAAGTGAAGATCATGACCGATATCAAGAGGGGAACAGAAACTTAAATTATGCAACTGAATTTGGCGAAGAAAACGATTTATCTGAATTCAAAAAAAAGGACTAAAAATAAACAATCAGGAGGAAAAATCCTCCTGATTGTTATTAAAACAGACTACAACCTTAATATATGGAATGGTCTCTGTTTTGAATCATATGCTCCACAAGAAGACCTCAGTATTACCCAATCACGATAATCCACTATTTACAACCCAAATTCAACATATAAAAGTTTTTTATAATATATTATATATTTTTTGCATTTTATTTATTTCCACTATTGCCTTATGATTGGTCTGTAGCAATTGATAATTACTTCCTTAAACCCTGGATTAGACCTTATGAAAGCAAGGTTTAAGGTGGCATATTGATAGACGGCAGTTTCTGTCTGCAGGACAGAAATAACTTAAAAATAAGGAGAGGAATTTTTATGTGGATTATAACTTGTTATTGCGATTCAAATATTTCTATGTTTGAATTTAAAACAGAACAAGAAGCAAGAGAGACTCTCAAAAAAATGAAGGGCTATAAAGTTCTTTCTGAGGTTGTATACTTCAATGATCCTTGTTTTCAGCAGGAATCAGCTTAAGATTAAGGCTGGTTCATTGTAAACTATAACGAAAGGCCCATGTTTTTGCATGGGCTTTTTCGTTATATCTTATCTTCATTTTATCCAAGCTTTTGCCCACAGTTTGAGCAGAAATTGGTCCCTTCCGCTTTAATGCCGCAATTCGGGCAAAAATTGGGTCTCTTTTGACCGTCCGCCCTTGCCGAAGACGGTTCAGAAACAGGCTGATTGGGAGATTGCTGATTCATCATTTTACCTGCGATATTCATCCCCATCATCATCCCCGCTATATCAGAGGCTGCTCCTCCGCCGCTCATCTTGCCGGCGGCCATGCCATCTGTGAGTGAGATTTGCTGATAGCGATTAACGTCACTAACCATTCCATGTGAAGCATTTTTGGTTATCATATCTTGAATCTCTTTTGGATAACTAAAGCTCATGACATTAAACCCAGTAATCGAGATTCCGCTTTTCAGCATCTCCATATCTAAATCCTCTTGAATGCCTTTAGAAATGTCGAAGGAGTTGGCCTGCAGGTTGAACATATCCTTTCCTTCCTTCGTAATCCACTTCATCAGGAGCTGGTCGAGGACCGTTGTGATTCGGATTTTAACATCCTCCACTAAATATTGCTCGCGGACACCAGCAATTTGATCAATCAAAGCCATATAATCATTCACTTTAAAATTAAACGTTCCATTCGCCCGAATCGGCAGACCGCCCGGAAGCCCTAAAGTGGGAATATTAATCGCATTTTGTGTTCCCCATTTGACCACAAACTCTTTGGTATTCACAAATAGCACTTCTACCCGCATGCCGCTGTTAAACCCAAACTTGAACCCCTTTAATGTGGATAAGAAAGGAATGATTTGCGACTCAATATCATACTCACCTTCATCGCGAAAAATCCCTTCAATTTTTCCATTGTTAAAAAAAATCGCATCCTGGCCGGGACGGATGATTAGTTTACTTCCCTTTTTAATTTCGCGGTTGCCCCACTTATAAAAAATCATATCATCTCTGAATTCCTGCCATTCTACTACATTTGCAAATTGGCTTTTAAAAAAAGACATCTACGATCTGCTCCTTTCTATTAAAACTTACCTCTGCTGCCACTATGTGAATGCCCGCCGCTTGTTATGCCGCCACCGCCGCTATTTGTATTATTAGACGGTTTCCTCTGCCTTGTTACTATTTGTCTAATAAAGTTATCGGACCGGTTAACTACTTTTGATCGATTGCTATCCATATAGGTTCGTGCATTTACCGTAACCTTGCCTCCAGCGCGGTAGGCCATTATCACTACAACAACCCCCGCCATGATCAGCGAGACAATTAATTGAAACCACCATTGAAAGAATATATTTTTAGAGGGAATGCCTCCGAAGTCATAACCATTATTCTCTTCCGGGCTTCCAATTGATCCATTGCCCGTATAGCTATCCTTTCCGTTTTCCGGCTCATTGCCCATATATTCATAGGCCCTATTTAAGAATGTTGAGAAAGCATCAAAATATTGACCGTCTGATAAATCAGGAGTAATTTCCCCACGAATTAGATCAAGCCGGCTATCATCCAAATACTGCTCAGCTTTTTTAAAACCAGCCAAATATACATCACGTTCATTCATGTCGATGGCTAGGATCGCTGTATTTCCATGCGGCTGGTCGTATCCTGGACCATACTCATCATAGAAATCCTCTACATACTGGACAACATCCTTCCCTTTCGTGTCATCTAAGCTGATGATGATAAAAGCGGTCTCACTCTCTTTCCCCATTTCACTAGCTAAATGTTGAAGTTCCGCCGACTCTCCATCCGTTAACAAATGAGCATAGTCGTATATATAATGATTCCGGTCAAAGGTTTCTGCCTTTGCTGTTGACATTCCCCATGGCAAAACCAACAGCAGCATCATCAATATGATAAGACTTCGTTTTTGCATATGACTTACCCTCACCAAAATCCGCCTCCCATCATAAAAGAGACACATTTTAAAGCAAAGAAAGTTCCCACCGCAATGCCGCTAAACCACGCAGTTACTTTACCTGTGCTGATTGGCGGTTTGCCGACAACTTTACCCGTCTGTCCATTCATCGCAAAAGTATAGTCAGATTTATTATAATCATAGCTTATCATCCAGACTGGCAATAACACATAATTGCTTTTTACATTTCTCGTATCAATGTGCTTAGTTTTATAATGGGTTGAATGATAGCCTGAAAAGGTAGATGCAATATAGGACTCTATATAGCTGCTGATTTTATCCTTCGCCCTTGGAAGTAGCTCTTCATCTGTAAAATTGTATTTTTCCGCAATATACCCTGCCAAATAAGGTGTCTTAAAATCCTTTAATTGATCATAGGGATAGGGCTCCAATTTATCCATTAATTCATCATTCATTTTTACAGATGCATCAACTGGAATCTTGAGATAATCTAAATTGATATCACGGAAGGCATCATAGTACTGTGTTTCAGTATAAATATATTCTCCCTGTGTATAGGTTCTAACCTTTGTACATTCTGCGCTTACCTGCACTTTACTATTTAAATCAAACAACCAAAACGGCACATACATCCCTGTAATACTTTTTATCCTGTCTGCTGTCATAAAGCCTTTTGGAGTAAGTAAACCTTTTCGACACCATTTTTGAAATGCTGCCATTGATTCTTCCTTGCTAATCGTAAAAGGAATTACTTTTGCAGGTACAAGCTGGCCTGATAAGCGGTCGGCAATGACGACAGCCGCTCCGCAATAACTGCAGCTTGTTGCTGCTGTCTCAGCTGTCGTAAGAAGAACCGCTCCACAGTTCTCACAATGGTATTCATTAGCTTCATCGACTGAAAATCTTGCAGTCACCAGCTCTTCCGGATAATTTTCAATATTTTCATGTTTGCCACAACTTTGGCAGGACAGATCGCCTGATTCAGAATCAAACCTCATCTCACTCCCACAGCTGGGACATTTATAATGAAGGATCACGGTCAAATCACCCCTTTTATATCAAAAAAATGTATAGGAAGCGGTCAAAAGTCGCTCCTTTTAATAGATTCCAATTCACTGATATCACCAGCAAGTTTATCATGTATTGGTTTCATCTGCTGGGTTTTCGATGAAGCCAACTGATGGGCTACTTGCAATTCAGATAATTTTGCCGCCATAGCTGACTTTTTCTCCTGAAACTTTCTTACATCTCGTTCATTGCCATCATCCAGAGCCTTAATGGAGTATCGTTCCATTTTCTCGATACCCTCTTGGCATTCATTTAATTCCCGCTTCAAGCGCTGCTCTTCTGCCAACATGGATGCCATTTCTGCCTTTACCTTCCCTAAATCCCTATTGAGGTCTCGTAAGTTCTGCTCAATCACTTTTTCCGGATCTTCTGTCTTATCCAAGAAGGCATCAATTTTGTTTTCCATTATATCCTTAATCCTCGAAAAAACGCCCATTGTTTTCAGCCCTTCCTATAAGAGAAACAACACTACATTATACTGTCTAATTTTATTAAAAGTTTCATTTCCTTGAAACAATTTCCATAGACAATATAAAAGCAGTGGATTTCATAACTGAAATCACACTGCTTTAGAAGATGAAAAAGAGGCACTATAACAAAAAAACTCATTCACTTATGATACGGTTCACCGTAACAGGTATATCGGCGAAAAAAATTAATGGTCATTTTAGGAAATGCCTTATATTATTTGATCCTTTATATGTGCAGTAGTTTTTTAGCTACAATACTCATATAGCTTCTTATTCGCTCAAAAAGTTCATCATAAGTAACTATATCAATTGACTTTAACTCATTTCGGAAAATTTCAAATGAACGATTTTTAGCTCCATCCAAGGAATTTGTATTACCAATGACTAGTAAACAACGGGGATTGTACAAATGTAACAAATCAGGTCTACCGGCTCCAGCTTCAATTTGCCTTCTGAGTAAATCACTATAACTCTTTAATACCTCATCCTTATAGGATAATATTTGTGCAATAGCTGAGGAAAACTCTGCCGAGGTAGCAAAAACATTATGATGGTTGGTCTTTGTCATAAGAGTTGTCATTGGAGTTTTAATTTCCACTATAGCCAAATTATTTGTAAGGATACTATTCAAAATAAAGTCTGGGTACTTTGCACCTGACCTTTCAAAGGTTTGTCCACCAGTGTAACATTGTTCGCCATAAATTACATTTGGTATGCCAAAACATTGACTTAAGATCCAGGGGAACTTTGTACCAAACAATTCCTGCCAATCCTCTTCTTTAGGATTGGAATAGTTATTTTCCCAAAATTCAATAACCTCAAGGAAACCTTCAAGACCTACTAAATAGCACCTAAACTTTTCTATGAAATTTATAGCTAACCGATGAGCATCGTCAAAAAAGGAATTAAAATCTAAATTACTAATTTTCCATGTTAACTTAGCAGTTAATTGATTTTGAATAAAAGGATCACTGCTAATTCTCACTTCAATATTCCTCTCTGTACTGAATTTAACTATTTCCTGTTCTAAACGGTTAATATTAAATCCCGGAATAGAGTTATTTAATAGCAGGTCTATAGCAAATACATTATCACCATGAGTATTTTTCCCTACATAATAACCTTTTATATTATCCCAATTATTATCCTTATCATATTCTGTAGGATAATAAAAAAGTGTTTTATCAGGTATTTGGGTAAATGCTGCTTTTCTTAAGGAATTGTATAGTTTTTCATTAATTATAATCTTGGTTGTTTTTTCTGTAGCTTCAACATTTGTTCCTTCTTCGGTTTCAGTTGTTTCTGTCTGTTCTGTAATTTCCTCTGTTAAATTGTAAATATTATATCCATGTTCTCCATTAGGTGCTTGGTCCGAGCTATAATACTCAAATTCATAAACTGTTTCGCCATTATATATAATAGTATTTTTACTAAATTGAAACGACACAAAAATCTCTCCCATACCAATTACTTAAAATAATTATATAAAGATTTAATCCACACTATAAATTTTCTAATAAAATATACAAGGCCCTTACTATTTTCTGAATTACTCCACTCGAATATTATTCGATTCTTTTTTATTAATGGGAAGGTGGGTAATGGTAATTTTATTGGATATTTAGCAAATGGGTTTGCTAAATATCTAACCTGTAATTTTGGTAAACCTCCATCCCCCCATTTTAATTCACAATATAAAACACCCGTTAAAGAAGTGTTTTTTGGGGCATTTTCTCCTCTTGGCATTAACAATCCACCCTGTCCAAGAACTTCAATGTGTTCTTTTGTTGTTGGATTGTATTTTACAATAGGCGGCCCATATAATACTTCTGCTACATCGTCCCAATCAACTCCAAAATCAGCACTTTTACAAATTGCAACGAACATTGGTCCTGCCCACTTATATTTAGTAAGTTTAGATTTAATTCTTTTTTCAATTGATTTATTAGGTTCAATTCCTTCCGCAGGGCCTAATATTGCAAATGAAAGGTTTTCTTTCTGACGATTATTTCTAGGCACAGGTACAAAAACGCCAACATATCCGAAATCATCCATTACAAGTTCTTCTTCTGGTCCAATATTTTCAATGTCAAGGCTATCTAAATAATCAATTAATGCCTTTTTAATCTTTTTTCTTTTAAGATTATGTAGGTCAATATTTTCATACGAAACACAAACATCGTAATAGTGTTCAATTTCTTTCAAGTAATTAAGCAAATCATCAATAGCTGTCTTTGATTTTCCTCTTTCTTCAGGATCAAATAATGTTACAACATCCAATAATGCTTTTTTTCCTTGTATGTCCCATAATAATTCTGGCGTTTTACCATCCTCCAATTCCGGATCACAGTCAACTTTACCAAGACTTTCACAAAAATCATAAACAAAAAGCTCATGGATTTGGGCAAGAAACTCTTTATCGTTCAAACTTCTTAATCGAGAATAATAAGATGCTTTCTTCTCTTCATCAATTTTTTCAAACCATTCCTCAAGGTAAAGCTTAAAATTTTTATACTGCTCGTTTACCTCTTTAGCAACATAAACAACTAGTGGTGATTTCCAGCTTTTTTCAGGCTGAGGTAACCCACTAATAAATTCCTCATCATATAACATTTATTTCAATTTTCCTTTCTACCAAATCACGTTTTGGTTTACTTCAAAATAGCAAAAATCACTGGTTCTTGATTTATTTTAATAAATTTGGTCCATATATAATTCTATTTCTTTCCCTAATCGAGATTTTGCATAGTCATCCAACCGATGAATCATTCCTGTATTAATAATTATTACATTATAATTCTCTTCGCCTTTTTTATAAGATCCTATATAACTTGTATATTTAATACTGCTTCCATCTGATAAGACAGGATTAGGTATTAGTTTTGAGATAACATCTGCAACAGGCCTTCCATGGCATATTATAATTTTGGGAAACTCTAAATCTTTAGAATCCAGTTGACTTTTCAAATGATTTGTACAATTACTAATTATATTTTTTAAAGCAATTGAACTATCCAAGTCCTTAAATGAGTCTGATGTCCAAGAGGGAGAAAAACATTTTACCAAATCTGTATGTGCAACCCCATTTTCCTTACCAAACAAATTAAAGAGTTTCATTGAAACCTTTTGAAATCTACCGAAATAATCGGTCTGTTTATACTTGTTTTTATCATTTTCTAGCGAGAAGCCATGAATAAAGTGGTTCAATTTATCCCCAACAAAATGATTCCCACTTTGTTCAACAGGACCAGCTGGATTTACTCCTATAAGCCAAATTTTACTGTTAGGATATCCAAAGAAAAATTCTGTTGGATTATAATCACGATTATAATTAGTTTTACAGGATATTGAATAGATACAGGAGCAACTCAAAACTACCGCCTCCTAAGTTTATTAACATTACAAATAGGGGTCTTTTATAGACCCCATATATGCAATTAATTAATTGACAAGTTATTTTAACCGTTATTTATGATACTTCTAATATCATTTAATTTTTGCTGACTATCCTTATATCTGCTATACAAATGAAAGATAAGTTCATTAATCTCTTCTATTAATTCTTCTCGATCCTTTTGTTTGTTAGCACTAGATAGTTTATTTAACCTTGCAGTTATCATCCTTTTTACCCCAACAGAGCTTCTCTCGCCTGCTCCGTAAACTTCTGTATACACCTCCCAATAGTCGTATTCGGGAAAGTCTTCAGCCCATATTTTTGAAATATGCTTTCCTTCTCTTGCAAGTCGGACCATTACATCTGCATCCTTTTTGTTCAAGTTTATCCCCCCATATCAATTAACAACTTAATTTTATTTAAATAGCACTGCTAGCTTCTTCTTCCTTTATTGCTTCAATTGCGTCTTCAATAATAGTCTTGATTTCCTCCAATAAATCTCCGGAGAACGAATCATAAATTATTCTTGACTTTGGAATTGCTTTTTCAAATATACTTCTAATTTCACTTGCTCTAGGAACTGTTGATCCAGTCCCTTTATAGTTAAAGGCTATTATCCATTGAGGATGGTTATCAATTTTAATTCTTTTAAATACTAGTTGGTTTATTTTATTTGAGATTGCTTCGGATAACCCTTGTAATATGCTTAACTTACTTTCTTCTGGTACAGCGATTGACCAGTCTTTTGGAGCATTGATAAACTCATTAATTCTTTGCATTAAATAGCTTGATAGATCACTAGCGGGTTTAAGATCATTATATTCCACAATATTTGGCCAGTTCGCCAATCGGTTTGATAGTGCTTTTATTCGCATCCAATGCTGTTTTGGAAATTGAGACGGTCTTAATCCCAATAATCCAAGCCATTTCTGCATAAATAAATCTTCAGTTTCATTAATAGCAAGAACAAGCCTGCCAAAGTCATATTCTGGGATAGCTTTAGATTCGTTTGGGAACTGCAATTCCTCTTTTATGGATTTGCTGCATAGCGACTCTATAAAGCGATCCATTTCTTCCTTTAATTCATCTGGTGTGTTTTGCAACTCATTAGTATTTGGAAAGAAAAAGGTGAAATTATACAAATGGTCTCTAAGCTGACGAATTAGTTTAGAATTTAAATTGTACGCTTCCTGCATTGCTTCTATTGCGCCTGTTTGGATACCCATTACATGATCTATACGATCCTCGTCATCTATCATATTAGAACCTTCGACCTGATCAAATCGTGTGTAAACAACCATCAACTTTTCTAATTGTCCACGAGAAATTGCCTCCCGAAGAATCACCTTTGGGATATCTAACATTGGCTGTGATGCATTATCAACTAGTACAACCGCATCTGTTTCCTTAAAACGGTTTGTTACTTCCATAGGAATACTTGTAGTTATGTTTGAGTCGTGCCCAATTCCTTCACCATCTATAAGAACTAGTTGTGGCGAATCATCATTAGTCCACCAACTCGGTTTAAATGGTCCTTGAAGTCGCACTCCATTTACTACTGGAGCAAGTAATTGACCAAATCGTCTGCCTTCATTCCCAGCAAACCATCTCATCATTTTAATAACTTCCCACTTATCTTCTGATTCATGGTACCAATAGATTGGCCATCCACGATTATCACGTTGAAATGCCCCAAATTTAATTACACCGAACCGATTTTTTATTAATCTCAAAATATGTTGTACTAGATCATTAAATCTCTCTGTATCTTCTCTTACCCAAACCTCATATAGGAGATCAATTATTTCATCAATATTATCACCATCTGGTGGGAACTCGTTTCTAGCTTCATCAGCTAGTTGCTTAATTTCATTTATAATGTAATCAAGTTCAGTTTGTAGCTCCAATTGATCTGGATATGGTATTTCTAAAACTTCCTGGTGATTTTCTTTATTAATACTTGAGCGCCTTCCAGTAGAACGATACTGGCCTAAAAAGTAACTCAAACGAAATCGTTGCTCCGGATGTGACAAAAGTGCCTTGGCAACATTTTTAACGTCTTCCCCAATGATTGCTCTTCGAAAAGCTTCCCAAACACTTTCTTCGATTAGCTTAATAGTTTGAGCCTGAGATATAAATGTAACTACGCCCTTCCAACTTCCCTCAGAAAATACATACTCTGTATTGCAAGTTGTTGTTCTACTTGCTGATATGGCAGGAAAACTAATTTCATCTGGATCTGTACCAATCAGTTGCCTAATAACAGTTGTTTTCCCCGCCCCTGTTGTCCCTAGTAACATAACACGGGAATAGCCATCAATATTATTAGGGAGCTTAATTTTTGAATCTCTAAGCTCCCATGAATCAGTTAGAATGTCTTCTTCCATCTGATCGTAAAAAATCTCAACAACCCTTGGCATAAAATTTGAAAGGGCTCTGTTCCGCTCGTTTAATGACCAGAATGTATCATCGGCAAGTAAGCGATTTAAATCATTAACTACATTTTGTGCTTCGTCCTGGTTAGTACCTAATCCACGTCTTATTTTTCTTCCTTGTTTTCCTTCACGATCTTTTAATATCGGGTGCCTAAATTCCACTGCCCAACTATTAACTCCACTTTTTGTTAAACGTGCAGAATAAGAAGCCATTCAACATCCCTCCAATGTTCCTGATTGTTCCAACCTTCCTACATTTACCATTATAGGAACATTGAGGAACATTGTATATATTTACTTTTCAACAAATTAGTTGGTTTTTTGACAAATACTTGAAAAATTTGATTTTTTAATTTATTCACTAATGTATAATAAGGTTATCGTGTCTTGTTCTCAAATTTAACTCTTATTGGTAAGGTAGGTGGAAAAAATGAGTAAAAATTCATCTAAAGAAAGTCTAGAGATTATTAATGTTAATGCGGAAATAATAGATACCAAAAAAACGAGTTCATTTGGAAAAACGCTGGTAATAGAAACAGGGAAGGCAGTGATTCCTGTTATTGCTGACTACATGAGGCAAAGATTAGCTTCCGATTTAGAAATCCAGAAGCAGATTAGAAATGATAAAAGATTACAATTAAATCAACGTGCTGAATCATTATTAACATTAATTGATAAAGAAGAGGCAAAGGAAAATTTTGACCAACAAAGAATTGACAGATGGTGTGAAGAATTAGAAGAAATATGGAAAAAACAGGATGAACTCGATGCAAAGAGTGATGGATTTTTAAAAGTAGTGCTAAATAAATTTTTAAATTGGTAACTTCCAAGGCAGCAAAATAAAGTAATTCCAATCATTCGCTAAAGCGCCTTCACACCCCTTGTTTTATCTGTTTCATGAGATAGTTGCACATATGAATGGATTGCACGTTGAGATACCGGTGCCTATCACTCCCTGATACGGTGCCCAGTGTCAATTACTCAATTTTCTATCAACATATTTGCTCGTTGGATGAATGGATGGCCTGCCTAGACTTGGTTCTAGCAGGCTTTTTTTATTTGGCGTATCTTCGGGTGTTTGTAAGATTTCAGAGATTGATTTAGGCTTCCAAGCCTATCATGCCCGCCTCTCCATAGCAAGTGCAGGTCTCGTCCATCTTGCTTTTTTAGGTGGCTCTGAAATATGGCAGAGGTGGCTCTTTTGAATGGCTGTAAACATAAAAACGCCTCCCAGTACTTAGTAGCATTGATTAATCCTTCGCAGATATCGTATTGTATAGTCATCAATAATAATTGCAAATCATTAGTTTGAGGTGACAACTTTGGGAAGAACAAGTGAATATGATAAATTGGCTGATAAAAGCAATTTAACTCGAGAAGAAATTATAAAAAATATGCTAAACAAAATGGAGCTTACTCCTAAGGAATTTGCAAAAGTGCTTCTGACGGACGAAAAAACTGTTAAAAATAGGATAAAAAAGCTATGTAGCAGTTCTGAGGGTATGTTTGAAGAGGCAGATTTTAAGGACGGGAAGCCATATAAATTTTCAAAGGAATGGAACGGTATTTTAATGGCTTTATTGGATTCTTCTGAAAATACGATGGCCGTTCAAAGGATATGAACCTTAATATGTATTTAGAGCATATTGACAGATTACTCTCTTCGATTGATACCTATATTGAAGAAGATACACAAAAGGAAATAAAAGCACACCCATTATATTCTCGATCAAAGGTTGAAAAGGAGTTATACGACCAAATTGAAAATAAATTAGGTAAGGCAATAAACATTATTACTACCATGCCTTTGTCGCTGAGATTTTCTGTTTTTGCAGGTATCCATCAGGCCTTGGATTCTTGGTATTTTCACTTAATTCAGATGTATACGACTGATTTGATTGAAAAAGCAAAATACAAACAAAATGCTATGGATATAGAAAAACAGATGATGGATCAGTTGGATAAGAGTTTAGAAGAGCTATTATTTGAAAAATTAAAACAGGAAATGGCCCTAAAAGAGCTTAAACCAATTCTTGATGAACATATTACGGATACTGTTGAAGAACAAGCCATAATTAATGCGCTATTTGAAGAATTGATAATGGAACGCTGGAGATCAGATGCTAATGAGCAAATAAAGAGTCAGGTACAGGAAGTCCAGGAGCACATTAGGAACATCCCCTCTAACAAAAGTATTCTAGATAAGGTTTCACGTGTGTTAGATGCTGATCAACCTAAAGAACAACTCCTTCTACAATGGATTGAAAAAATCCTCCGCATAACTCACCTAAACGAGCAAAACCAAAGGTCATCGGCAGCAGCAAAATATTTAATTGAAAAAACAGTAATTGAAAACGCTTCGGATGCAATCCGAGCATTAAATGAAAAAAACAATCGGTAGAGACCTTAAAAGTCTCTATTTTTTTTCGGAAAAATACGATTACCAATCTTTCCTATGTTATTCCCTCTAAATTTTAGATACTACGGATAGAAGTTTTAGTAACACTTCTTCGAAGATGCAATCGGAAAATTACACTTAGCTTTCTTTCCTGTGAAAAGAAGAGATTATAGCCGAAAATCGAGACAAGAAAGTTGCTAACAACTTTTTGAGTGCAAGTAATTTAATTTTTAGGAGGAATATTAAATGTCAAAAATTGTTTATCTATCGCTAGTGACTAAATGGAAAAGAGCGTACCAGTCGTTCGAAATGCTTCAAAAGGATTCTCTAGTATCACCATCTTACAATAAAGAGTCTTTCCCGATTGTATCCTATTTTAATCATGAAGTTCAATACACTGCTCAGGATCATACAGGACAGCTTTCTAAAGTTAGGAGCTTAGCTCCTGCAAATATTACGGTAACACCCCTAAGTAATGCTGGTGGAGAAATTGAAATTTATGAATTGCGTTGTAGTCTCCCACCAATAATAACTGGCGATTTGTCTAAAGCCAAACGAATTGTTAACGCTTTAGAAGGAGCAATAAATAGGATTTCCAAATCCCTTTATGTAGATGGTGATTATTCGGTAATTGATGGGTTACAAATGTTATTTGAAACGGAAATTAACGATTCCGTTTCAGCAGCAATTTGGAGAAAAAATGTATGTGTGGTTCAGCATAATGTCAATTCAAAAGGCTGCCTCTTTGTTCGTCTGTTCAGTAAAAATGATGATCCTTTAATTACGTTTTGGAAGCCCGAGAATTCTATTGTGCTCTAGTAGGTAATATTCACAAGTATCGTCAGTACTGACAATACTGACGATATTTTAGATTAAAAAATTATCACAGTAAAGGAGTTTTAAACTATGCAAATCCCAATTAATGAAAATATCGCTGATTTAACACTATTAAAAGCTATAGACGAGGAAATCAATGACTGTCATCTACGTGATTTAGCAGTTGCTTTAGGAGAAGAACAGATTTTTTCCCTATTAAATTCAATGGTACAAGATTCAAATTTCATTGTAGGTTTTGCCTTTAATAATATCACTTATGAACTGCAGAAGAATGATTATACTGACCTTTTCTTACCTGATCATAAGCTAAGCTTCAAGAAGCCTCTAAACCCATTTATTAGAATGAAACTAATAAAGGCTTTAAAAAGAGCTTTTGAAGTTTATGAGGTTAAGGCAGATTCCAGAGAGGTTCATATTACTTTCTATGGAAATGAGGGTCCCTTTGCTAACTCGCTTAATGAAGTTCAATACTCAACTAATAAGGTTTTAGTTCCTTATATAAAAGATAACTTACAAAGAGTCGGTATTAAAGACTACCACGTTAAGCTTCGAATTGCCAAACTCTATTAATTTATCTCAGGTATCGTCAGTAGCTTCATAATAAGCATTTTAGTAATTTAGCAAAATTATAAACTATCAAACTACTACCCATCTATAAAGGAGCGATTAATTCATGAGTAAGCAAATGAACATTGGAAAAAGCACTATTAAAAGACCTCTGGTATCAAGATCCTATCTTCCTAATGGAGAATATTTTGGAGAAATTGTAGCTGCTGAAATCATTGAAATGGATAGCCAATTTCACTCAGATGGAAAGCGTGAGGTACTAAATATAAAAGTAGAGGTTAACTCACCTACTGGTGATATCGAAACATTTTTTGTATCACCAACTCTAAGCTGGAGTTCAAAAGGTAAGATGGTTCAAATACTACAGAATTTAAATTGCCTACCTAACCCAGGCGAGGATCTCCTTCTACAGGACTTAATAGGTATTACTGTTTCCTTCATCATTGAAAACAAAACAAAGGATGATGTCACATATAGCAATATTGTTGAAATGAAGAGAGGCGGTTTCTCCACTTCTAAAGGACAAGCTATTAAAGTATCCTCTGGAACTGATTTTGAAAGTCTATTTGAGGATTAAATTTTTCCTTCTAATCTATCAATCCATAGCAGGTTACTAAATACCTGCTATGGATTTTAAAAGAAAATTTTTTGTAAAGGATGTTGATGACTAAATGGATATGGAAAGCTTTGATACCGAAATTCTTCAATCGTTACAAATTTTGAAGAAAGCCGATGATGTAACTGAACTTCGTATATTAGATAGCCCTAAAGGAACCGTAAGTGGTTATTTTGATGATATTCAGTCATTAGCCGAGAATGCACTGGATTATAACGGTAAAGCACAAATTTATATCACCTTAAATCCAGTTAACCCTGCACTTTTAGCTCGTTCAAGCAATCAGGTAAAGTTTAGGCCCAAACAGACAACATCTGATTCAGACATTTTGAAAAGAAATTGGCTCCAGATTGATTTTGATCCGGTTCGTCCTAGCGGTATATCGTCTAGTGATAGCGAACATAAGGATTCACTATTAAAAGCAAAAACGGTAAAGGCTGCTTTAAAAGAACTTGGATGGCCTGATCCGATAATCGCTAGTAGCGGGAACGGTGCACACCTTCTCTATTGTATCGATTTGCCAAATAATGAGGAAATGACAGAACTAGTAAAAAACGTTTTGTATTCCCTTGATTTTAGTTACAGTGACAACAATGTTGAAGTAGATCGGACCACTTTTAATGCAGCTCGGATTTGGAAGCTATATGGAACCATTGCTTGCAAGGGTGATAACACTGATGAAAGGCCTCATCGCCAATCAAAAATTATTAAGTACCCTGATGTCCTTAAATTGGTTACATTGGAGCAGTTAAAAGCTTTAGCAAAGGAATATCCATCAATTCAAGCTCCAACAAAACGTTTAAGGAAGGGTGAAAGCCCAAACACTTCGGTACATGATATGGAATCATGGCTTGATAGCCACAATCTAGTATATACAAAGGGCAGGTGGCAAAATAAGGCGACAAAATATGTCCTACATTCCTGCCCATGGAATGAGAGCCATTCAAATAAAAGTGCCTATGTATTGAAATTTGATGACGGTGGGATTGCTGCCGGCTGCCATCATAATAGCTGTTCAAAGGAAAATTGGAATACCCTGAGAAACAAGCTAGAGCCTAATTGGCGAAGCAATCATCAATTAGATTCCAAAGATGGTAATGAGGAGAAGCAAGCAAGTGTGTTAATTCGGCTGGCGAGTAATGCACAATACTTTTCCAATGAGTTAGAGGAATGCTTTGCAGCTATTATGAGTGTTAATGGCAATCAAATTCTTAAGCTAAAAAGCAAGAAATTTAAGCTGTGGCTGACAAAGCTATTCTTTGAAGAAACAGGCCGTCCCCCTTCTTCGGATGCAATGAATCAAGCTCTAAACGTTTTAGAAATGAAAGCCCTGCTAGAAGGTGAACAGCATTCGCTAAATCTTAGGGTATCAGAAAAGAATAATAGCTTTTATTACGATTTAGGAAATGATAGCTGGGAAACAGTCAAAGTAACATCTAATGGCTGCACGATACAAAGCGACACTCCCCTATTGTTCTACCGTACAAAAAATACTAAAGCTCAGCTGACACCTAACTTCGAGGGTAATATTGAACTGTTATTAAACCACGTTCTACTAAAGGATCGTGAAGAGCAAATATTATTTTTGGTTTATGTTGTTTCTTGCTTTGTCCCAAATATCCCGCATACCATTTTAGTTCTCAGTGGTGAAAAGGGAGCAGCTAAATCAACGACTATGCGAATGGTCCGCTCAATTATTGATCCAGCCATTCGGGATTTATTAGCTATGCCAAATAGCATCCAGGATCTAGCCCTAATCCTTTCGTCTAACTATATGCCTTGCTTTGATAACCTGGATACCCTTTCTGCTGAAAAAAGCGATTTACTATGCACCGCTGTCACTGGTGGAGGAATAAGTAAACGTACCTTATTTACCGACGATGAGGAAACGATTTTATCCTTTATGCGATGTGTAGGACTTAATGGTATCAATGTAGTAGCAACACGTTCTGATCTTCTAGATCGTTCCCTTATTCTTGATTTACAGCGTATTGATGAAACTGATCGTAAAGAAGAAAGAGAGGTCTGGTCCGACTTTGATAAGGATAAACCCTCTATTTTAGGAGGAGCACTAAATATCCTTTCAAAAGCAATGGCAATTTACCCTACAGTAAAACTAGATAAATTAGCTCGAATGGCTGATTTTACTCGGTGGGGATATGCTATCGCCGAAGCTGCTGGCTGGGGTGGAAATGTTTTTCTAGAAGCTTACTTTAATAACATAAATAAATCTAATGATGAGGCTATTTCATCCAATCCAGTAGCAGCTGCTGTTAAAGCATTAATGAGAAGTCGTCCTTCATGGAGTGGGTCTGTAACCCAACTTCTTGAAGCATTAAATAAAGTTAGTGAAAGAGAGTTAATTGATACTCACTCTAAATACTGGCCAAAAGGACCAAATATTTTAAGCCGCCGCTTAAAAGAGGTTCTATCAAACCTAAAATCTATTGGTATTTCATTTGATATTCGTCATGGTGGGGATTCGAAAATCGTTAATATATCAAATTCTAGGTATCAAAAGCTATCTAGTTCAATATCAAGGCCAGTTCAAGAGTAATTTTTTGATACTTTTAATCCAAAACATCGTCAGTATTGTCCGTATTGTCGGTACTGATGATTCCCTTGGATCTTAAAGGTTTCTATATACGAAGGAACCTAATAATCAAGCATATATTATTAATTTAGATAGGAGGAATATCCATGGATTCAACATCTTCTGAAAATCAATCTACCTATTCTCTTATCATTGATATTTTAGCTGATTTTGTTAAAGAAGCAGCTAATAAACCGGAAAAAGAGGACGAGCAAAGGAACGAGAATACTAAGTAAAAATAGCTTCATTAAAGGTCTATATTTTAGACCCTTAATGGAAAGGAGGGATATAATGCTTGTCGCTTTGTATATACGTGTCAGTACCTCAGAACAGGCAGAATTCGGATTTAGTGTTCCTGCCCAAAATAAACTGTTAAAGGAATATGCTCAACAAAATAATTGGATGATATATGACATATATACCGATAATGGTTTATCAGGTAAATCAGCCTCAAACCGACCTGAACTTCAAAGGTTACTAGAGGATGCTAAACTTGGAAAATTTCAAAAAGTATTGGTTTGGAAGATTAATAGGTTAGCCCGAAATGTAATTGATCTTTTAGAAATCACTGAAGAATTAAAGAGACATCAAGTCTCTTTACAAAGTATATCAGAACAATTTGATCTCTCCTCTTCCCTGGGCCAATTTACCCTTCAAATGATGGCTGCCGTTGGTGAACTGGAGAGAAAGACAATTGCGGAAAATATACAAATGGGGCGACATCAGCGAAATAAGAGAGGTATTTACTGTGGTGCTTCTATTTTAGGATATGAAACCAGAACAATTGCCTATCAATCTCAAAGACGGAAAACTACAGAGCTCTATATCATTCCTGAGGAAGCCCAGCTGGTAAGATCAATTTTCTTAATGTATTCAGAAGGCAAAGGGTTAAAAGCAATAGTGAATTTCTTGAATATTAATGGATTTCAGAGTAAACATCAGAAGCACTTTTCTATTAGCACTATTAGAAAAATATTAAATAATCCAGTGTATATCGGTAACATACAGTATTTCGAGCCATCGATACAACAAAATGTAACCGTAGAAGGGCATCATGAACCAATTATTTCAATGAATTTGTGGAATAAGGTTAAGAAAAGCGTAAAGAATAATCAAAAGAAACCAACAAAAGTAATTGAACGGTGTTATCCTTTATCATCAATACTTCGCTGTCCAATTTGTGACAGTAGTATGATTCCCTTCAATACTTCACAACAGCGAAAAAGTGGGCAAAGAGTTACCTATCACTACTACATTTGTAATCAATATCAAAACAAAGGTATTGCTGTTTGTAGGCCTAACTCCATTCCTGCTGATAAAATTGAACAATTAATCCTTTCAAAGCTTAAAAATATTATTAACCATCCAAGCCTATTGAAGGATATTGTCAGCCGAATCAATTCTTCTCTTGAAGAAAAACAAAAAATGCTACAAAAGCAATTCAGTAGTATTAATAAGCAATTAAAAGAAACCAAGAGTAAAAAGCAGAGGTGCTTTAGTCTATTTGAAGATGAAGTAATGGACAAAGCTACATTTGTTGATAGAATCTCCTCCTACAAAGAACAAGAAGCATCCTTCTCAAAGGAAAAGGAGCAAGTTGAAATTGAAATAAGCCAACTAAAGTTAAAGTTGGTGTCATTTCAGGAAGTACAAAGTTTGCTAATAAAATTTGAGGAGCTATGGCCCACTGCTCCAGAGGAGCAGCAAAAAGTTCTCGTGAAAAGCCTCATTGAAAAGGTAACGATTAATCAGGATCGAGAATTTGAATCCGTTAAGATTTTTTTCCAACCTGAAATTCTCCCCCTTATCGCTGATGGGTCTAATTCATTACAGCATCAAAATTAATATTAGCTTTTATAAATTTATTTTTATTATCCATGTTGAAGGAGTGAATGAAGTGTCCCAGGTTATTCTTGTAGCAATATATGCTCGTGTTTCAACAGAAGAACAAGCTGAACATGGATATTCTATCGATGCTCAGCTAGACAATTTACGAACCTACTGTAAAATGCATCAGAAGGTAATTTACAGTGAGTATGTGGATCGTGGAATAAGTGGAAAATCAACGGATGGTCGCCTTGAATTACAGCGTTTATTACGAGATGCAAAAAATAAGGAATTTGATGAAGTATTAGTTTGGAAGATTAATAGAATTAGTCGGCGAACCATTGATCTTTTAAAAATTGTGGAGGATCTTAATCGGTGCGGGATTACCTTTCGTAGCTTCTCAGAGAATTTCGAGACCGAAACCCCCATGGGGAGATTTGCATTACAAATGCTTGGTGCAGTCGGTGAATTAGAACGTAATACGATCGTTGATAATGTAAAGATGGGCATGAAGGAAAGAGCCAGATCTGGACAGTGGAATGGCGGTATTGTCCTTGGTTACCGCAGTTCACAATCTTCATTTGACCGAAAGCGGAATAATTCTAAGCTAGAAATTGTTCCCGAGGAAGCATCAATAATTAGAGATATATTTGAATTGTATGCTGCTGGTAAGGGTTTAAAGGCAATTGCCAACCATTTAAACCATAAGGGCTTTAAAACAAAGCGAGGCAATGCATTTAGCACTTCAGCTATAAAAGAAATAATCACAAACCCTGTATATATAGGTAAAATTCGCTTCAATAGGTTTGAAAATTGGAATGAAAGGAGGAGGAAAGGTAAAAATTCGGATCCTATAATTGTTGATGGAAATCATGAACCAATTATTTCACAGGGTTTATGGGATAAGGTTCAACTATTACAGCAAAAAAAATCGTCAGTATCCCCAAGACAATTCGATGGGAACTATACCTTAACTGGATTAATACGTTGCCCAAAATGTGGTGCATCAATGGTATCTAGCCGGACCATTAATAGAAATAAAAATGGTGAAAGGATTGTACGACGCTATTATTCTTGTGGGAATTTTAGAAGTAAAGGTAGCAATGTATGCAATGCCAATAGTATTCGAGCCGATGAAGCCGAGCAATACGTCTATCATCGTATTAAGGAGGTAGTGAATAATCCCAAAATACTGAAGGATATCGTTTTAACTATTAATAAACAAAAAAAGTCTAGTGTCCTACCTTTGAAAAATGAATTGCAGCAAATCGAAAAGAAGATTAGTCAATTTGAAGCAAAGCGTAAGAAGTATTTTGACCTTTATGAAGAAGATGCCATTGATAGGGAAATGCTCGTAAAGCGATTAGATGAGCTAAAAGAGGAATCAAATGCCCTATACTCCCGTAAATCAGAAATCGAATGGGACCTTGGTGACGACAATAGCCAGCCTATAGACTATGGTTTTGTAAAAACTATCCTAGAAAGACTTGATAAGGTACTCAAAGAAGCATCTTCGCAAAAAATTAAAGCCCTTTTGCATTTAATTGTTAAATGTATAGGCGTAAAGGACCGTCAAATTGAAAGGATTGAATTAAATTTTAACGAAAGCACTCAACAGCATTTTTTAGACTTAGCCCCTTCTGATTATGATTCAGGAGGGGCTAATGCTTTTCCAAAGCAAAAGCATAGCCAAGTACGTTTTTCGATTATTCTTTAACCCCTGAGGTAATGGATCATAGAAAAAAAAGAGACCTGAGAAAGCTATTTTGTCTCTTTTTTTGATATCACCTACTTGCGCTTAAGTACTTCTATTATTACTTTAGCAACCTCTACAATTAGCACATTTATTATTGGATTCACCTTATTATTGCCCCCATTCCTTAGTAGTCAGATGGAAAAAGCATTGTTGAATAGTTTCCATCATCCATAACCCATATTCTAGTTGAAAGCATTTTATTTTTTGGTACCGTCACTTTAATACAATCCTCTTTTAATGGTTCTTCTTGAGTGTTAATTATTACTTGAACCCCATCTTGAATGGTTAACTGAAAGACTTGCAAGTAATCCATTTCTGACTGACGCTTTTCTTTTAGTTCATCTATAAAATCCCAAATTAAGACTTGGATTTCAATTGGTACTTCACTATCAACTGATCTGGTAACAAACCTATTCTTTTCCTTTTCAAACATCGCCATCCTTCCCTTCTGCCCATTCAGATTGCTCCTCAAGCCAATCCTCATCCTCCTGTGAATGCAAACCTTTTAAGGAATAATATATTGCTACCTCGTCATTAAATCTGACCCCAATACGGTAAAATGTAACTTGTTCCACGTGAAACCTTTCCACGAACTCTAAATCAAAAGGGCTTCGACAAAGTCCCTTTACTCCATCATTCTTCTGGAGCACACAAAATGCTAATTCTGTCGGTACATTAAATTCGAATAGCTTCTCACCATCCCCTAAAACCTCATACAATTCCATAAATTCCTGCTTTAAATGCTCCATAAAATGAAATGGATAATCTGAATTAATTTCAGTGATGTCATTAATCGATTTAATAGTTTTCATGAGATCCCCTCCAAATAAATAAAGCCGGTCATTCTATGAATGATCGACTTTATCTTAATCAAATCTATTAGTAAACTTGTTAAAGGTCCTCCTAATTTCTTGCTCATCCAAACCCCAGGCTTGTCGTATATTTTCAGGGTCAATAATTCTAAAATGGTTTGTAAAAATATTACACTGCAATTTCCAACCATTCCTTGTTTCTAGGGTATCCCAAAACACCTTTCCTCCCGCCGTTTTCCAAGGTAAATTAGGCAGCATATTATTACCTCCATAAACTCAAATTGTATGATTTCAAGCTATAACAAAAATTCATTTACTATAGGCTGTCCATTATGAATTAACACAATATATTCTCTTACATTTGTTGCAGGATTGACGACTATACCTGCTATCCAATCATTCCCTTTATCATCCTCATAAAGCAAAGTATCAAATTGAATTGGATTAGGTAGCTGTTTTAAGTGCATAATCGGGATAAGTTTTTCATCAATCTCGTCTTGGTAAAGTTCTGTTGATTCGAAGCTGATTTTCCTTTCATCTATAGCAGTATCAGCGTGTAGACCCATAAATTTCGTGAAAAGCTGAATACTCTCCATAATCCTACCACTCCTTCAGACATATCCTTTTTCTTTTAGAGATACAAATTTATCAGCGCAAACAATTAAGTGATCCAACACCTCAATCCCTATAATCTTACCAGCCTCTATAAGCCTCTTGGTCACTTCAATATCTTCCTTACTTGGTGTAGGATCATTACTTGGATGATTATGGGCAACAATTATCGAGGCTGAGTTTGATAAAATAGCAGGCTTTAGAACCTCCCTAGGATGAACTATACTAGCGTTTAAACTTCCCATATGACACACATTAATGGCCGTTGGTTGGTTTTTAGTGTCTAAACATACAACTAAAAAGTACTCACGGTCAGCTTCTACTAAGAACTGTTTTAGTAGCTTGTAAGCACCTTCTGGAGATTTTACATTTCTTTCTGGGTACAGAAAGCTGGTTTCCTTTACAACTTTTAAACTGACGATATTGACTCTTTTTGCAGCTGACTTTGATGGAAGTGATTGTTCAAATAATTTTAGTTGTTCTTGCTTTACATTTTTATAGCTCATTCGTATTCCTCCTCAAAATAAAACGGCTTCAATCCCATTAAGAGATTGAAGCCGTCAATTAAAATATATATTCTCATATATAATATATATCTGAATAATTGCTTGATTCGATTTTATAAGCTATGAAATGATTTTTTAAGCTTTTATCTATGGTGATATTAATTCCAATTTTCATGCCTTAAAGGTAATCTATTTAATTCATCTTTATAAAAACGCCATTTGGGTAAATATTTATTCATGAATGAAATAAATCTGTCATTATGATTTCTTTCCAATAAATGCACCATTTCATGAACTACAATGTACTCTAAGCATTCCGGAGGTTTTTTAGCCAACTCTAAATTGACCCAAATCCTCTTAGCCTCACGATTACAAGTTCCCCATTTTGTTTTCATTTTCTTTATTCTAAACTCATCCACTTTGACATTCAACTTGTTTTCCCATTTTTCAATAAGTGCTGGTAAATCCTCTTTCAGCTGTGCACGATACCACTTATCTAATATAGCTTGTCTCTTCTCAATTGAGGTTTCTGGCCGGATATAAAGGACTAGTGTACTGTGCATCAGTTCCACTTTTGGTGGTGAATCAGTCTCTATAATTTTTAACAAGTAACGTTTCCCTTTATAGTAATGGCTTTCTCTATTAAGGAATTCTCTTTGTTCTTCTCTGTCCTGATTCTTAAATTTAAGCTGTTCTTTTTTTATCCAATTAAGTTTTGAGAGAGCATAAACCCTTATAGTATCAATATCCATTCTAGAAGGAGCTGCAATACGAACTCTTCCTAATGGCGGGTGTACACTTAAATGGATATTTTTAATATCCTTCTGTTCAACTTCTATGGTGATATCTCCAAACTTTAATTGTTCCATACTAATACTCACTCTGCTGTTCTATGATTAAGAATACTCTTTCCACTTCATCTACATCCTTGAAAATTTCATATAATGATCGCTTAATAACCATCTCTTTAGCGGGATTTCCCCTCCAGCCATCAGGTCTACATTTTAGAATACTTTCATGGACTGCAATGGCTTTATCTTTATCTTGCCCTAAATTATTATAGAGAACTCTCATTGCAGGTGTTTTTAAATCATCTGGGGTATTAACATTTTTTCCCTTTTGTACTTTTTTTGCTAACTCTGCAATTTTCTTTAAGTAATCTTCATAACTAATAGCTTTTTCTTTACGCTCTGTTATGATTGTACTAAGTAATGCAGACATTTCTTCAAAGAAGGCAGGGTCAATTAAATGATCCTTGATAATTTTACTTCTAACATTGTTCTCAATTGTTTCAGCAACTGCTTCTTTATTTCCCTTAATACCATTTGGCAACTTATCAACAGCATCTGCAATTCCCGATTTTACAATAAGTTCGATAAGTGGCATTTCACCAAAAGTTGATATAACTTGGGAATCTTCCGCTTGAATGTAATTGTCAATCAAATGACGCATATCTGCTTCATATGGTTTAAGATCAATAGTTTCGCCGCTTGCTCTTTTGATTTCTTCACGTAGTTTAAGATAAAAATCTAATAAATCCTTGATTTCATTAATTTCTGATAAAGTATAACCAGCTGCTTCCATATCATCGGAAATATTAGCGTATGCACGGATTAATGCAACTGTTCCTTTATATAATGCTGTTCTTTGAACTTCTCTTGCCTTCAATTCTTCTGGAATCTCTGTATTACCACAGAAGTACCTGATATACTCTAGTGTTCCTTTAGGTAGTTCTACAGGTTCACATAGAAAGGCTAATTGTTCAATGGCATCTTCCAGGCGCTCCCGACCTTTTTTTAGTCTATCTTGTAATAAGATCTCACAATCTTCCTTATCAAAGTCCTCATAATCTAGCTCTGATGTATATACTGCTACAGCATTTTCAACCTTTTTAAAGAGGTCCTTATAGTCAACAATGTATCCGAACTGTTTATCTTCTGTATCAAGTCTATTTACACGACAAATTGCCTGAAATAACCCGTGATCCTGCATAGATTTGTCAATATAAAGATACGTACAACTTGGGGCATCAAATCCCGTTAATAATTTATCAACCACAATTAAAAGTCGCATGTTTGAAGGCTCTTTAAGAAACTTTTCCTTAACAGCATCTTCATAAGATTCTGTTTTGGTCTTACCAGGCTTTGCACTGACATTCTCTAAAAGGTCCGTATAAGTCTTATAGATATATTCCTTTTCAGTTTCAGTATTTGCCCCAGTATCTTCAGTGGTAATATCCCTTGTACTTGGATTATATGAGGTAACAACTGCACACTTACCTTTCAATGATGTTTGTTGAAATAAATCAAAATAACGACAAGCTTCGTATATATTCGCAGCTACTAGGATAGCATTTCCTCTCTCAGAACTTAGTCTAGGTTTTAAACTAAAGTCAAAAATAATATCATTAACAACCTTGTCCATCCTAGAACGGGAACTTAATACTTTTTGCATTGTCCCCCATTTTTTCCTCAATTCTGCTTTTTGAAAGTCATTTAATCCTCTTGTTTTACTTTCAAACCATGCATCTATTCTCTGAGGAGAAGAAAGTTTCTGATCAATATCACGTGCTTCGTACAACAAATCCAATACTACTTCATCTTCAACAGCCTCATTGAATTTATAAGTATGAATGTACTTTCCAAATACCTCTAGACTAGTCTTTTTATCCTTCTTTAATAACGGTGTCCCGGTAAAGCCAATAAATACAGCATTAGGTAGCATAGCTTTCATTACACGGTGTAATTTCCCACTTTGGGTACGGTGACACTCATCTACAAATACAAACAATTCACCAACCGCTAGCGATGGACTACTTTCTAATTCCTTAATAAACTCCTCAAAATTCTCTACATCCTTCTTGCCAAACTTATGAACAAGCGAGCAGATTAACCTTGGGGTTGCTTGTGAAAGTTGTGCCATTAAGTCTTTCCCGCTAGAGGTTCGTTTTATTGACTCACCGGCATCATTAAAGACTCGTTCAATTTGCTTATCGAGCTCATCACGGTCAGTAATAATGGCAACACGTGCATTAGCATTATTCTCTAATATCCATTTTGCAAGTAGCACCATTACAATACTTTTACCACTACCTTGAGTATGCCAGATTATGCCGCCTTCTCGCTTACGAACATGTTCTTGAGCAGCTTTAATACCAAAATACTGATGAACCCTTGGTAGTTTTTTTATCCCACCATCAAATAGTACAAAATCATACATCAGCTCCATGAGGCGCTCCTTGTTACACATTTTTAGAAGGTATTTGTCAATCTGTAATCGGCTAGTGTCTTTTAAATCTTCCTTCCAATTAAGAAAGAACTTTTCAGCTGTGCCAATAGTACCATAGCGTAAACCTTCTGTGTCATTTCCTGCAAATACAAACTGTATAGTAGAAAAGAATTGACCAATAAACTCCTTCTTTTGGTTTACAATACTCTGACGAATACCATCACCAATAGAAATAGTACTGCGCTTGAGTTCTAGAACACCTATAGCAATTCCGTTTACGTATAACACAATATCAGGACGCTTTTCATGATTACCAAATACCGTTACTTCCTCAGCAATGTAAAAGTCATTGTTTTCAGTCCGCTCCCAATCAACGAGGTAAACAGTTTCATAATTTTCACTTACATCAGCCTTAACTTGTACACCATAGCGAAGTAATCTATATACGTTTTTATTGTTAGAATAAAGACTTTCATTATAATTGTTTGCTGCTATCCTTAACTCATGTAGGGCTTTGTTAATTAAGTTAAGGTTATAACCTTTTCTTGAAAGGAAATCCATCAACAAATGCTCTTCAATGTTACTGTTGTTTGTACGTTCTTCCCAATTTCCAAGATACTTATAACCTAGTTCCTCATGAAATAATTTAACAATACGATTCTGAGTTATCCTTTCTCTTTGCCCTACAGTGCTCATACTAGCCTAATCCTTCCTGTTAAAAGATTCTGCATCATACCTTGTTTTATTTGCTTATATTTAGATAGCTTATTTTCTAAAGCTACGATTTCCTTATCCATATCAAAGAGAATTGTGGCAATGCGAATCTGCTCCGTTTTGGAAGGATAACCAATTTCTATTGATTCAATGTCACTTGGTTTTAAATTATTTATACTTGATCCAGATAATAAAATATCAATAAATGATCTATAGCTATATGTTTGAAAGTTATAAAAGATAAAACGCTTATCTGTATCTTGGTCAAAGATACGAAAGCTACCCATAAAGGCCCCGAAAGTATAATTGAGATTGTCCTCGGGTAAATAGAATGCAGATTTACCTACCAATTCTTTGCTTCCGTTTGCCATACAAATTAATATATCTCCGGCTTGGAGAATCTGTTTTTCTTTTACCCTAGTATTTTTAACAAATTGTAGATTATTATAATCAATGGTTGATTTTTGGATATTGTTTGATCTAAAAAGCCTCACAGAATTCCAAGTATCATCTTGGTACAAATCACTATCACCATTATAACTAACTCCCCTAATACATTCCCCAATTTCACCTAATTTTTTAATAGCCCAGTTATCATTAGGTTTTAGCAACTCCTGCAATGTACCCTGTTTGATTCCACGTTTTTTATCAATAAGTTTTTCAATAGACTGGATTAAATTATCGATATCTGAAAGTGCAGCAGCTATAGAAACCTGTTCTATCTTTGAAGAAGGTGTGGGAATTAGAGTTTCTTCAACCGTTTTCCATTCCGCTCTTGGCATTTTTGTGCCTGTTGATTGATTTGCAATATTGATTACCTTATTCGATTGCATTTGATAATAAAGCCATTTACTATCAAATTCATTTTTAGTTTTTAAAACCCAAATTTCAGAGGTACAAACACCATCAAATTCTGCCAAAAGGTACTTTTTTAAATAAGGCCTTAATTTTCCAAAAAGTACATCATTCTTCTCAAATAAGGTTTTTTGGCTTTTTAATAATTTTGAATCTGTGTATCCTAGAAGTCTACCTGTTTCCTGAGAAATGTGTTCTAACTCAACACATTTATAGTTAACTGTTGAGGTTAAAGGATTTATTCTATTATTTGATGGGGTACAAATTTCCCCCAATCTTTTTAGTTCCCAATCTTCAGGAATAAATTCGCCCTCAACTTGTTTGTACGCTTCTTTTACATCCATACAAACCCCATCCTTTCGAGGTGGCTATTTACACTCTTTTCTAGTTCCTCTACTTCAGCACTTTGCAAAGGCAGTGGAGTTTCGTAGCGTTCTGCAAGCTCTTTTATTCGCAGAGTCAATCGTTGAATAATTCTATCTAATTCAGTCTGAATATTTTGCTCGATACTAGCCATCCATTTATCATCTACAACTAACGATTTTATTTCATCAACAGCTAAAGCCGGATATTTTTCATAAAGTTTTTTATCTAGTTCAGCATTAGCTTCTTTTAACTTTTTATTTATTTTTGCTAATTTGTCTGTTAAGTCGAGATAAGCCTTTAATGTATTAATTTCATCTTTTGTCTTGTCATCATTTTGAATCTCTTTTAAACGAGCCTTAACATTTCCTTTATTTATTTTATCTAATTCAGAAAAATAACCGTCTTCACCACTATGCTCCTCTTCCATTTCAACAAGTTGGGTAGCCAAAAGTTCACTTTCAGATTCTAATGATTCTATGAGTTGCTTTTCCTTAATGAAATAACGGTTAATTACAAGTTCCTTAGGAATTAGATCACAAGTCCATCCTTTATCTACCATTTTCTTCTGTTTATTTTCTACATAAATTCTGTAGGTCTCTGCCTTCCAACCATCAGAAGAAATTAAATAACTATCGTCCTGCATAATCTCTGCCCAATAATCCATAAGATGTTGGTATACATCATATTTAGAGATTAATTTTTTTCCATAATAATGTGTAAGTATATCCTCAGATAATTCAAATATTAACTCTTTAGGGTTTAAACCAACTTTAAGCTCTTTAAGCTTATTTGTATTCTTTATTTTCCAATCTGAAAATATTACATTCATTTCTGCTGTAAAATCTATAAATTCTTGGTGATTGAAAATTGTCTGTTTAATATCGTCTTTATTAATTTTTAATGTTAAATATTGTTCCCTTTTTGTATTTTCAAATAAAGATACCCTTAGGTTAGGGAAAACCTTCCAATAGTCATTTAATTCATCTATATCAACATTAGGAATGCCGCCTAATAGATGAGCATTAATATCTTGAATGTCTTCTTTTTCCTTACTATCAATATAACGGGAAATATTAAGACTGTATTCATTCTTCTCAATCTCAGAAAATGGGACCATTCTAGAATACTTATCTTCTTCTATTTGCTTATTAAATACATCTACAATTTTGTGGATATCCATACTACGTAATCTATTTTTGTTTCCATCCTTTAAAAAGCCTTTACTTGCATCTATCAAGAAAATACCTTTACGACTTGCCGCATGTTCTTTGTCAATTACGATAATACATGCTGGTATTCCTGTTCCATAAAATAAATTTGCAGGTAATCCTATTATTCCTTTGATATAGCCTTTTTTTATTAGGTTTTTCCTTATTTCTGCTTCAGCATTACCTCTAAACAGCACTCCATGAGGTAAGATACAAGCACCTTTCCCTTTGCTTTTTAATGAACGGATTATGTGCAATAAATAAGCAAAATCTCCATTTTTCTCCGGAGGTACTCCATAATCTACAAATCTACCATATTGATCCTTATCCGGGTCAACTCCATTTCCCCATCTTTTATCACTAAAAGGAGGATTGGCAACGATATAATCAAAGGTTTTAAGGTTTCCTTGTTCATCAAGAAATAAAGGATTAGCTAAAGTATTTCCCTGTTTAATTTCTGCTAAAGGATTGTTGTGAAGGATCATATTCATTCTTGCTAACCCTGCTGTTGTTGAATCCTTCTCTTGACCATATAAAGATATACTTTTTTCAGCCTCATCTGCTACTTTTAGTAATAGTGACCCAGAACCACATGTAGGATCATAGGCTGTAGTCGAAGCACTACTATTTGAACTATTAATACCAATGATCTTAGCCATGATACGGCTCACTTCCGCTGGAGTATAAAACTGGCCTTTACTTTTACCACTTTCTGAAGCAAAGTGACGCATTAAATATTCATAAGCATCACCTAAAATATCATCACCGTCAGCACGATTTTTGCTAAAATCTAATTCCTTACGTTCAAAAATTGCTATTAGGTTAGTAAGACGATCAACCATCTCTTTACCGCTGCCAAGTTTTGTTACATCATTAAAGTCTGGCATGTCAGTTAATTTATTTGCATCGGCAATTGGACCAATTATTTTCTTGTTAATATCGTCACCAATAGTTGATTTACCCTTTAAATCAACCATATCTTTGAAGCTTGAACCTTTTGGTATAGTAATAGGCGCGAATGGTTCATCAGCATATTTATCACTTATATACTTAATAAATAACATTACTAGTACATAATCCTTGTACTGACTCGCATCCATTCCTCCTCTTAATTCATCACAACTTGACCAAAGCGAACTATATAATTCCGATTTTTTAATTGCCATGATTTATCCCCCTAATATGCTTTGAATCTATGAAAAAATACCCTGATTAAAATAAAAAATCTATTATTATATCACACTTTACTACTAAATTATTATAGCACGAGTAATAGAGAAGAGCATTTTTCCTTTTTCCAATTCACTGGGTTTTTAAGTCTTATTGTTAGTGTTAGAAATAAAAAAAAAGAAGAAGGAATTTTCATTTCTTCTTCTTTTACTGTAATTTATTAAGTGACTCATCTATTTAATCCAATATCTTAATTAAAAATTTCGCCGTTACTTATGGTACGGTTCCCCCCGATTTATCCGAAATGCCCGGTAAACCTGTTCAACCAATATCAACCTCATCAATTGATGTGGGAATGTCATTCTCGAAAAAGACAGCTGCTCGTTCGATCTTTTTACCACCTCATCACTTAACCCCAATGATCCGCCAATTACGAAAGCTAACTTACTTTTTCCATAAGTCGCTAGTTTATCCAAAGTATCCGCCAACTCTTCCGATGATTGCATTTTTCCTTGAATCGCCAACGCAATCACATATGTATCCTGACTAATTTTCCCCAAAATCCGTTCGCCTTCTTTGTGTTTCACCTGTACCATTTCCAGCTCGCTTAATTCTTCAGGGGCCTTTTCATCGGCAACCTCGATGACTTCTACCTTGGCATATGCCGATAATCTCTTTAAATACTCCTCAATTCCCTGCTTCAAATACTTTTCTTTCAGTTTACCAACCGTAATAATAGAGATATTCACAATTCACAATCCTTTAACATTTGATTACAAACAGTTTACAAACAAGATATCCACAGAAGTTATCCACATATTCACATTTTTATCCACATCTTGTATGGAATCATTTGTTCCCCACAATATATACAGCCTGTTTTCGACAATATTCACAGGTTGTTGATAAATTATCCACATCCAATTTATTTAAAATTGGATAGGTTTCATATTCCTCCAAAATTGTATCCATTGCCTCACTCACATGTTCCTCACAACAATAAATCATTTTATTACACCATCCCGAACAATATTCAATCATCTATAGCTTTTACCAAACCAACGTGTTCAAAACAAGCTAAAAGCCTCATTTATCATAGCAAAAGGAAAAAGAGAAGTGAATTTATCACTTCCCTAAATCAGCAGCATTATTGAGTTTTATCACTAGCCAATGTCATAGTTACCTCTTTGAGTTTGCCGTCCCGATAGAATTTAATCGTCATCTGTTCACCGATTTTCTTTACCTGATATAAATGCTTTCTCAAGTCGATGACATCATTGATTTTCTGTCCGTCCATTTCAACAATGACATCCAATTCCTGCAGTCCCGCAACAGCGGCTGGCGAGCTTGGAACTACCTGGCGAATTGCAACCCCATGGGTCACATCGCGCGGCAATTTTAATGCTTCCTGCTGGTAATAGGCAGGAATTTCATCAACCGATTTTAGATCTATACCCATATATGGCCGCTTGACGCTGCCGAATTGTTCTAAATCATTAATGACCGGCTTAGCTGAATTTATCGGAATCGATAAGCCGATTCCTTCAACGGCCTCCTGGGAAATTTTCATCGAATTAATACCGATTACCTGACCGGCCATATTAATTAAAGCACCGCCGCTGTTTCCTGGATTGATGGCAGCATCGGTTTGCAATACTTCTGATTGCCAATCAATGATGCCATCCTGATTGATATCAACCGGAATAGTCCGTTTCAATCCGGAGATAATTCCCTGTGTGACTGAACCAGAGAAGGTAGGACCAAGCGGGTTGCCAATGGCAATAACCGGTTCACCCATTTTTAAACTGTCAGAATCACCGAATTCCGCAACCTTTTTGATTTTTCCAGCATCCACTTCAAGCACGGCCAAGTCTGTCCAAATATCGCTTCCTAATAGCTTGGCTGGTATCTTTGTACCATCCGAGAGACTAACCTCGAGCTTTGTAGCCCCCTCAACAACGTGGTGGTTTGTTACCACAAAAGCCCTGCTGCCTGCTGCCTTATAAATCACCCCTGACCCGGTTCCTGCCGGATCCTCAGTATTATTTTCCCCGTTATCCCAGAATCCTGATGACTGGATATTATTAATTCCAACAACAGCATCAGCTGTTTTATCGATAGCATTGGTGATATTGGTGTTAACATCATACGATATTTGTTTATGTACAACATTTTGCTTAGATGTATTATCTATTTCTGTCACAGTACTCTGCTGTGGCTCTACTTTGTATGGAAGTACACCGCGGTTGGCAAGAGCAGGGATGGAGACAATCACCAAAATGGCTCCCAAAACGGCTCCAACCAGGCTGGCAATAAAAATTCCACTTTTATTTCCTTTTTGCTCCCGATAGCGATTTGGAGAATGATCATCATAATAACCCAATTTACACCATTCCTCTCTACAGAACCATTGCTAACGTTTATTTTGGCTTATATAAACAATTATACTCCAATACAAGGAATTTACTAAAAATTTGCATAATATTTCATAAAACTTCATCTTTTGTTCATACTTTTTTCATACTAAAAAAAGAGAGGAGCCTTCAAAGTGAAAGCAACCTCTCTATACTGCAGTTAGCACGGTCGGTATTTTTGGATCTGTGTCATACAGGTCAAATTGTTCGCCGACTATTAAGCCGCGGCTTTCCAAAGTCTGTGACACTGACATTCTTGCTAAATCCTTCATATTGTTATCTAGGCTTAAATGGGCGAGATAAATCCGTTTGGTCCGGTCACCAACGACCTCACTCATCGCAAGTGCTGCATCTTCATTGGAAACATGGCCGACATCACTTAAGATTCTTCGTTTAATGTTCCAAGGATATCTACCCATCCTTAGCATTTGCACATCATGATTGGATTCAAAAATATATACATCGGCATCTTTGATTATGCCCTTCATCCGATCGCTTACATAACCGGTATCAGTAATTTGCACGAGTTTTTTGCCGCCGGAATGATGGAAAATATAAAACATTGGCTCAGCCGCATCGTGGGAGACCCCAAAAGATTCAATTTGCACTGAACCAAAGCTTTTTACCGATTCCATATCAAACACAAACTTCTGCTCAGTTGGGATTGCACCTACTAAACCATCCATAGCCCGCCAGGTTTTTTCATTTGCATAGACTGGCAGCTTATATTTACGCGCTAAAACGCCAATCCCTTTGATATGATCGCTATGCTCGTGTGTTACAAAAACGGCAGAAAGCTTGCTGATATCCCGGTCGATTTGCTGAAACAGCGCCTCCATTTGCTTTCCGCTTAAGCCTGCATCGACCAGAAAGGAGTGCTCTTCAGCCTCTACATATAGGGCGTTGCCTGTACTCCCGCTTGTAAGAATGCTATAACGTAAAGACATACATTTCACTCCACATTAGTTTTTTCATCGCTTTTGAATTGGATGATTTGCCCTTCAAAAGCATTCACAAATAGATTTTCCTTATCATTGACCGCAAAGTGCCAGGTTGGCGCTAACACCTGGGAGGCTGCTAATTGGATACGTGTTGAGTAGCCAAGCTCGACCTTGGTAATCTTGCTTTTTGGTTTGATGACTCCCTTTTGGTGCAACGTTTCAATCGCTTTTAACGGCGTGAGTATTTCTTCCTTCGCCGCCATCTTTTCGAAGCCCTCAAGATAGGTCTGCTGATAAGAGACTATTTGATTTTCAGAATTATACGTAAAGGTAATCATCCCATTAATATTTTTGTATAATGGATAGCTTTCATATTGTTGAAAATAGGTGATCGTACTCTTTTTCTCATTTTTCTCCCCAAATTGATACTGGTCTCCATACAAAATATTGTCCTTTAAAAAGGATGCCAATTCGGCAGGTTCGAACTTATTACTTAATGCAAACGGCTTTTCAAATTCCGCTTGAAGGGTGGTACCGGGGTCCTTAAGGGTAACGGACTGCCCTTTCAGCTTTGCCGTATCACTTTTTGTAAAAACCTTTGGTTTTGCACTTAAGTACTGCGACTTTATTTTCGCTGTCGGCAGTTCCTCGTATTTAATTTCGTCAGCCTTTAGTTTCTCTTCAAAAGTAGTTTCAGTTACGAATTCATATTTATTGGCATCACGGATTTTCATAAATTGAAATAACAGATATACATCCAGGATTAAGAATGTAACGATGAAAATTGTCTTAATTTTACTCCAATCCATGTGCCGGCCCCCCTAGGTCATCCATCGTAAGCTCTCCCCATTGTTTATCGTAGCGATAGAACCAGGCAGGCTCTAAAAGGATTAACTGGTTTTCCTCTGAATCCCGATCCATTCGATACCCTAATACTAACTCCTCGAGAAGCTCTGACTTAAAATTCCTTTTGTTCTCCAAGAAATTTAACACATCATGACCGGAAGCCCGCTTCACCGTTTTCATTTCAGTTGTCAGCGGCAGCTCTAAGGCAATGTTGGGCCGGATATATTTAGTAAGTTCATTTCGGCCCCATACCTCTGTAATCTCAGAAATGCCCCGTTCACTGAAAACTGGGTAGCCGTCACCAGTATAAAGGCGAAAAACAACTGTGGCACTGTATTCATTTTTTGAAACATAATGATAGGAATCCGTCCATCCACTATGTTCGTTGATTAAATCAATACTTCGCTTCACTAAGTCATAGGAATTATCTACAAAGTCATCCTCTGCAGTGGGATTGACATATGAAAGTATATTCGTATCATCACTGACTGTCATTTTACTTGAATCACTTGTATATTCTTCCCCTGCACGAATTGGGTTCTTCTGCACATTGCTTGGGTCTCGGAATAAGGCTTCTTTAAATTTTTCCGAATTAAGGGTAACAGGCAAATACTTATATGTTTTCATATCTGTTTCGCCTTCCGGTAAAAAGATCGTTTTATTATCCGAGGGCTTATACGCAAAATATCGCGGTAAGCGGGGTGCGTTTTTGAAAATGTCCCGGTTAAATGCAGTTAAATTGGCCGGTGAAATATGACTGATATAAACCTGCTGGTTTTCTGATGAAACAAAATAGACGATTCCATTCTCATTGCTGGAATTCTCCACATTAATAATCATTCTATTAAAATTAAAGGAAGGAACCTTTTTTCCTTCAATGTTTAAGACACCACGATATAAAGCGATTGGGACCTCACCCGGAAACACTATTTCCGCGTTTCCGGGACTGTGAATAAGGTCATTAATGTTTTCAACATTGTCGGTATAGTTTTTAATATCAAAGATAGACCATTTGCTAATTTCCTTAATGACATTGTCTATTTCATCCGGATTATTGGTCCCATAGTGATCATTTTTAATATGAAACAAAATTCGGTCAGGACGGACAATTTTCTGCAGTTCCTGCTTTTCACTCACCGAGACTTCCGCCACATAGCTGTCATTTTCCATCGTGTCGAAGTTAGGCTGGTACGTCCAAAGATTCCAGGTTAAAAAAATACTGATGAACACCAATATTGTTAAGATAACGGATTTTATATTTTCATATTTCATGACCATTCATCCTCTTCAGCACTTTCATATGGCAAGGAAAATGAAATGGTAGTTCCTTTCCCTTCCTTACTAGATGCCCAGATATTTCCGCCATGAGCACTGACAATTTCTTTAGCAATGGCCAGTCCCAAACCTGTTCCGCCCATTTTCCGCGTTCTTGCTTTATCGACTCGATAAAAACGGTCAAATATTTTCCCGATACTCTCTTTGGGAATTCCCATTCCTTGGTCTGAAACGCTGACAATAATGGTCTCATTTTTTTCTTGTATAGTGAAGGTCACCTGTCCACCTTCAGGAGAATACTTCAGAGCATTGGAAATGACGTTGTATAAGACCTGAGTCATTTTATCTTCATCCATTTCAACGAAGATGCCATGCTTAGGGAGAATTCTTTTAAATGTTACGTTTTGCTCCTTTGCCATTTCAAAACGGTCAATAATTCGGTCATAGAAATCAACAAAGTTTACCCATTCCATTGTCATTCGATAATCAGTGCTATCCATTTTTGACAATGTCAACAGGTCATTAACAAGGCGAATCATTCGCTCCGTTTCCTTACTTGTCACTTCCAGAAAGTTCGGGGCAATTTCCTCATCACGCCAAGCCCCATCTGCAAGAGCCTCTAGGTAGCTTCTCATCGTAGTTAACGGGGTCCTCAGCTCATGCGAAACATTGGCCACAAACTCCCGTCTTTCGAATTCAATTTTTTCCTGCTCCGTAATATCATGCAGAACGCAAATCAATCCGTTTACAAAGCCAGTTTCTTTTTGGATAACGGAAAAATTTGCCCTAAGGATGTATCTTTCCTGCTTGGTACTATAATCCAGAATAAGCGAATCCTTCTCCTCCAACAAATCTTCGAAGGTATTGGTGTCGTCCAAATCTAATAATGACACAATCGGCTGGGAGAGCACTGTTTCACGTGAAACATTCAGCATTTCCGCTGCCGGTTCATTTATGAGGATGACCCGGCCTTTTCTATCTGTTGCAATAACGCCATCGGTCATATAGGAGAGGACGGAGGATAGTTTTCTACGTTCCCCTTCCGTCATCGCCTGGGCTTCCTGCAGCTTCTTTGTTAAATTGTTAAAGGTAATTGCCAGCGTTCCGATTTCATCGTACCCATACACCTTAACCTTGCGAGAAAAGTTCCCTTTGGCCATTGCCAATGCCTGCTTTTTCATATCGGCAATCGGCCTTGTAATGGTCTGGGCTAACAAGATCCCTAATACAGCTGTGATTGACATGGCGATGGCTGTCCCTGTAGCAAAAATTGTATTAATGGTTTTCATTTGTTCAAAAACACTCTCAATTTTTGCAACAAGGTAAATGGCGCCAATGACCTTCTTGCCGGATTTAATTGGAGTAGAAAGGACCCAGATACGATTTCCCGTTTTCTTATCGATTAACAGGGCGCTTTGGTCTTCTTCCAATACCATTGATTGTTTAATGCGAAGTATGGTTGTTCTTTGCCCGATTAGACCTTGATTATCTGCATCAGAGGTTCCAAGAATCTTCAGTGACCGGTTTTCAATTACCTGCACCTCTGAGATATCACCGGCATTGTCAAAATCCTTAAGGGTCTTTTTGATATCTTCCTCTAAAGTCGGGTCTTCAGCAGTTCTTTGTTTCTCTATTTCCTCGCGAATATTATATCCTAGTAAATTCACACGCTCTTTTAAAGCCGTTTGGAAATTTGTCCTCAATGTTTCCTCCAGTTGCCGGACAAAATAAACACCGATAATCTGCATTGCAACTAAAAGGAGGAGCACATAGATGATCACAAATTTAACATGTATCGAGCGAAAGAAGCCTACTTTTTTCACCAGTCACTACTCCTGTTCAGGATTCCGTAAATAATAACCTACCCCGCGGCGCGTCACAATCCAGGCAGGATGACTCGGACTGTCTTCAATTTTTTCACGAAGGCGGCGTACCGTAACATCGACTGTCCGAACATCGCCATAATAATCATAACCCCAGACCGTTTGCAGTAGATGCTCGCGTGTCATAACCTGACCAATATGCTGTGCCAAGTAGTAAAGCAATTCAAATTCACGATGGGTAAGCTCAATGGTTTCCCCACGTTTAGACACGACATAGGCATCCGGATGGATGACAAGAGCGCCCACGACTATTTCATTCGTTTCATTTTCCGCATCAGGCTGTGCAATGATTTGCTGATGGCGGCGCAAATTTGCCTTCACACGGGCGATTAACTCTCTTGTGCTGAACGGCTTCGTCACGTAATCGTCAGCACCAAGCTCAAGTCCCAGGACTTTATCAATTTCTGAATCCTTGGCAGTCAGCATGATAATCGGCATTTCGTACTTTTTCCGTACTTCGCGGCAAACCTCCATTCCATCTCTTTGCGGCAGCATAATATCTAACAGGATTAAATCTGGCTGGATTTCTTCAACTAATTGAAGTGCTTGGTTTCCATCATAGGCGCAATAGACGTCATATCCTTCCTTTTTCAGGTTAAATTGAAGGATATCAGCAATCGGTTTTTCATCATCAACAACGAGAATTTTCTTTTCCATACCATTGCTCCTTTTTGTTTTTATTGTCTATATTTTTCTTTTTAAAAGTCATAACTACTCTATTTTACTTTACCATTGTTTCGCCTGAAATTCATCTATAACAAGTATTTGGAAGTCTTCTTCCAGTTAACTACTAGGGTTTCTAAAGAAAACTCGCCGATTGGCGAGCCCCTAAGGGCGAAGACAGAGGCGTAGTTGCACTTATGCGTTAAGAAAGTATAAAGTTTTCGGCAGAAAGTTTATACTTTCTTATTAGCCAAAAGAAAAAGCCTCTAGTTAAACTAGAGACTGTTATCTGCTTACATAAGAAAGTGGGTTTACCAAGCCGCCATTTTTATACACTTCGAAATGGAGGTGGACACCAGTTGCATCTCCGGTTGCTCCCATTACACCGATCGCTGTTCCTTTAGAAACTGTCTGTCCGGCTTTTACATTAAGCGAGGACATGTGGCCATATAGGGTACGCATTCCATTTTGATGGTCAATGATAACTTTATTTCCATAGCCGCCGTTGTCCCATCCGGCTGAAACAACTACACCATTATCTGCAGCTTTGATTGTTAAATTGCTTGGTCTGGCAATATCGATTCCTTTATGTTTTTTGCCCCAGCGGAACCCCATTTCACTGGATACATACCCGCCGACAGTCGGCCAAGCAAGTGTGCCCTCACCACGGGAAGGAATGGCCTTTGTTCCTTTAATGATAATATTATTTATAGGCTGCTGCAGGATTTGCTCACTAGTAACGTTCTTTTGGGAAGCAACACCATTTTGTTCTGAAATATGGTAGGTTACTGAACGAGATCCGTCTTGACCTTCTTGTTGTACTTTCTTTTCTCCCTTAGGGAGATTTGCGTCTTCTTCGATTTGCGTTTCAAATGGAATGGTTTCGTTTTGGTTCACTTCTTTTTCAACGATTACATCCACGTATGGCTTTAAGGCCGTAATATTGATTTCTTGGCCGATTTTTATTAATGAATCTGCTGTTAATCCAGGATTTAAGGCTAGCAATTCCGGTACTGTCAATCCATTTTGATGGGCAATTGATTCAAGTGCGTCGCCATCTTGAACAGCGTACTTCTTTTCTTCCAAAGTGCCTTTTTGTAAAAGAGTAACAGCCTCAGCAGGAGTTACGATTTTTTGCAACTCAACATTTTTCGTCTCCACAGAAACATTTTTTGAAAGACTTACATTTAAAATACGTGTTTCATTTTGATTTAAAGCCGGTAATGTGTCAGGTGAAGCCTCTTTACGTGCTTCAAGGTCTTGCAGCTGCTGTTCAGTAACATACTGCAGTTTAAGATTCTTGATTACGTCCTCACCCGCACTCTTATTTTCCAGATAAACAACAGGTGCTCCATCAATCATAATGGCAGCCGCTTCTGCTTGAACTTGGAATGTATTTCTTAAGTTTTGAAGAGTTTCTTGATTGTTTGCATTGGCGCTGAAAACTTGTTCAGGTACATATTGAACCTGTTCGCCAAGCTTTATGTTAAGATCTTTGATGGATTCCTTCATGGAATCCAATTTCTCTGCAACAATTTTATCGACAATTGCTTTATCCGTTACATTACCTATGTATGTACCATTGAGATAAACATGATAAACAGTTGTTAATTTTGAGGAAGTAGCCAGTGCCACCGGTCCGCTGCTAAACGCAATAACAGATGCTGCTACTGCTGATGCTATGGTTGTTTTTATTAATAAAAGTTTTTTAGAATTGTTTTTTTTGTTTAAAGAAAACATTATTTCCTCCTAAACCACGGTAAAACACAATGAAAGGGTTTCCCAGAATTTTAGCCTCTCTTACTTTACCATAGTTTTATAGAGATGAGATTAATAGTCTCCATAATGTAACACAATTGTATAATTACTGACATTATCCTACGTCTTTTGAAATATGCTAGTCATTTCTTCCTGTTTTTTTGTGCGGGTAATAGGGGGAAATCCCTATTATATCAGGGGTTTGTCCAATATCGGGATAATTTTACAAAATAAGACAAATTTCTATGCTATTTGTAAAAAACAGGGGCATTTATTACATTTATGTAACAAATGTAACAAAAAAAGAAATCCGCAATGTGTGCGAACTTCTTTTTGGGATGGCTCAGGACGGAATCGAACCGCCGACACAAGGATTTTCAGTCCTTTGCTCTACCGACTGAGCTACTGAGCCATATTTAGATGATTTCCTACAACAAGTATGAGGTAAGTCCTTCGTCCCCGCCTCAGAGAGCTTATTCAAGCAGCAGCTCGGCGTGTACGCTGATGCCTTTTCAAGGATGCTTACTCAATCGTGCAGACATCTTAGAAGGCTTATTCAAGGAGCGTCTCGATGTCTGCCCTGAAGTATTTCAAGGAAGCTTATTCGATCGTGCTCTACCGACTGAGCTACTGAGCCCATTCTAAATTAAGTGGCGGTCTGGACGGGACTCGAACCCGCGACCTCCTGCGTGACAGGCAGGCATTCTAACCAACTGAACTACCAGACCAATTTATAATATGATCAGCCAGCAAGGAGACTGTCCTTGCCAGTCATTTACCGGCCGACCAATGCCGATGACCCCTACGGGATTCGAACCCGTGTTACCGCCGTGAAAGGGCGGTGTCTTAACCGCTTGACCAAGGGGCCATTCGTAAAGAATGGTGAGCCATGAAGGACTCGAACCTTCGACCCTCTGATTAAAAGTCAGATGCTCTACCGACTGAGCTAATGGCTCGTTATTTAATGTATTTCCGCCATCTCTTGGCGACGTTTTTTATAATATCATGATAATGTATAATAGGCAATAGTTTTTCTAAAAAAACTTTTTAAAAAAGTAAAGCCCCCCTAGAAAGAGGGCTTTAAAAGAGTTCTAAACCTGTCTCCACGGGTTGCTGACGACGTTTGTTTGGGTGCGGTCAGGACCTACTGAGAAGGTTGATAATGGAATACCAGTTAATTGTGAAACGCGTGCTACATAGTGACGGGCGTTTTCAGGCAATTCATCCAAGGATTTACAGCCAGTAATATCTTCTGTCCAGCCTGGCAATTCTTCGTAAATTGGTTGACATTGAGAAAGAATCTTTAGGTTGGCAGGATATTCTGTAATGACTTCGCCATTAAATTGGTAAGCTGTACAAATCTTTAATGTCTCTATTCCTGTAAGAACATCAATAGAATTTAACGAAAGATCTGTCAAACCGCTAACACGGCGAGCATGGCGGACCACAACGCTGTCAAACCAGCCAACACGGCGTGGACGTCCTGTCGTTGTACCATATTCACGGCCGACTTCGCGGATCTGGTGGCCGATTTCATCATGTAACTCAGTTGGGAATGGACCATCACCAACACGAGAAGTATACGCTTTACATACACCAACAACATGAGTGATCTTAGTTGGGCCTACACCTGAACCAATCGTTACACCGCCGGCAACCGGGTTGGAAGACGTAACAAATGGATAGGTTCCTTGGTCGATATCAAGCATAACACCCTGGGCGCCTTCAAACAATACACGACGGCCTTCATCCAAAGCATCATTTAGAACGACGGATGTATCACAGACATACTTCTTAACCTGCTGGCCGTACTCATAGTATTCATCGAGAATATCTTCGACTTTGAAGCCGTTTGTTTCATAAATGCGTTCAAATAAACGGTTTTTTTCCTCTAGATTACGAACCAACTTTTCTTCAAAAATTTCACGGTCAAGCAAATCAGCAATGCGAATCCCGTTCCGGGCTGCCTTATCCATATATGCTGGACCAATTCCCTTTTTAGTTGTGCCAATTTTATTAGCGCCTTTGCGATCTTCTTCCACTTCATCCAATTTTATATGATAAGGAAGGATGACATGGGCACGATTACTGATGCGCAGATTATCGGTTGTAATTCCTTTTTCATGTAAATAAGCAAGTTCTTGAATAAGTGCCTTTGGATCGACGACCATGCCATTTCCGATGACACAAATTTTTTCCTTATAGAAAATCCCTGAAGGAATCAAATGCAGCTTATAAGTCTCGCCATTAAACTTGATGGTGTGGCCTGCATTATTTCCGCCTTGATAACGGGCAATTACTTCTGCATTTTCTGAAAGGAAATCAGTGATTTTCCCTTTTCCTTCGTCTCCCCATTGTGTACCAACAACCACTACTGATGACATGTAAGGCACCTCCGAATTTTTAGCTTTCATTAAATTAATTAATTCCCTTACATAGTTTATCAATTTTTTATGAAAAAAGTCAATTAAACACGAACGATTTATATCAAAATAGTAAAATATGTTCGTAAACTAAAAATCTATTAAAAAGGGGTCTGACCCCGCTGCAGGACAACACTAAAGCAGCGGGAATCAGGCCCCATTAAGCCCCTGGAGATTCATATCTTGTCTCCAGATTTACGAATTTATTATATTCTTTCACGAATGCTAGCGAAACGGTACCCGTCGGGCCGTTACGTTGCTTAGCAATGATAATTTCGATGATATTTTTGTTTTCCGATTCCTTATCATAGTAATCATCACGGTAAAGAAAGGCAACAATATCAGCATCCTGCTCGATAGACCCGGATTCACGGATATCTGACATCATCGGCCGCTTATCCTGACGCTGCTCCACACCACGGGATAGCTGCGATAAGGCAATAACAGGCACTTGCAGCTCACGGGCTAATTGCTTGAGGGAGCGGGAAATTTCCGATACTTCCTGCTGACGGTTTTCACCAGAGCGGCCACTTCCTAGAATAAGCTGCAAATAGTCAATTAAAATCATTCCCAAGCCGTGCTCTTGCTTTAAACGGCGGCATTTGGAACGAATATCACCTACTCTTACCCCAGGAGTATCATCAATATAGATTCCTGTGTTTGATAAGCTGCCCATTGCCATCGTCAACTTACCCCAGTCTTCCTCTGTCAGCGACCCAGTACGAAGCCTTTGGGCATCAATGTTCCCTTCGGCGCATAAAAGACGCATGACCAACTGCTCAGCACCCATCTCAAGACTAAAGATGGCAATATTTTCGCCGGTTTTTTTCGCAACATTTTGCGCAATATTTAAGGCAAAGGCTGTTTTACCAACTGAAGGACGCGCACCGACAATAATTAAATCATTGCGTTGGAAGCCTGCTGTCATCTTGTCAAGTTCAACAAATCCCGTCTCAAGGCCGGTAATCTCTCCAACGCGTTTATGCATTTCCTCAATATTGTCATACGTCCGAACAAGGACATCTTTAATATCATGGAAGGCTCCGGCATTCTTCCGCTGGGCCACCTCCATGATGCTTTTTTCGGCCTCGCTTAAAAGTGATTCGACTTCATCTTCACGAGTATAACCATCTGTGGCGATATTAGTCGCCGTGCGGATCAATCTTCTAAGAAGGGATTTCTCTTCTACGATTCTCGCATAATATTCAATATTGGCAGCCGTCGGCACAGCGCCTGCTAGTTCACTTAAATAGCTGACACCGCCTATATCCTCAATTAATTTAGCTGCAGCCAGTTCCTCAGTAACAGTTACTAAGTCAACTGCCTTTCCTTCGTCATTCAGCTTCAGCATCACATTAAAGATTTTTTGGTGGGCGGCTCGATAGAAATCCTCTGGAATCAAGATTTCCGAAGCCATTGTTAAAGAAGAAGGCTCTAAAAAAATGGCACCTAATACCGCCTGTTCTGCCTCAATATTTTGTGGGGGCATGCGGTCTGCAAACAAATCATTCATCTATTAAAACCCCTCCTAACTAGAGAGTGATTATTAATCTTATAAAAATAATCATATCTTAAAAAGAAAAAAGTGACCAGATAAACCGATCACGTCTCAAATCTTGCTTTTCTATTTTATCATGATTCATCTAAATTTGAACTGGCAAATTTTATTCTTCTACAGGCTGTCTTTTATTTTCCTTCTTTCACATGAACGGTCAAGGTGGCTGTTACGTCATGATGGAGCTTAACTGGAACCTTCGTATGACCTAATGTCCGAATCGCATCATCGAGTTCCATTTTCCGTTTGTCGATTTTAATTCCGTGCTTCTTTTGCAGTTCTTCAGCGATTTGTTTTGAGGTGATAGAACCAAATAGACGTCCGCCCTCACCAGCTTTTGCTGTCAGCTCCACTGTAACTTTATCTAAAGTTTCTTTGAGCTTTTTTGCATCAGCAAGCTCTTCAGCCGCTTCTTTTTCCTGCTTTTTCTTTTGGGCATCCAAAGTGCTGACATTAGCGGAGTTTGCTTCAACAGCAAGCCCCTGCTTAATTAAAAAGTTGTGGGCATAACCGTCCGCCACGTTTTTTATTTCACCCTTTTTTCCTTTTCCTTTTACATCTTTAAGAAAAATTACCTTCATTCTTTTGTACTCCCTTCTAAATAATCCTCGATTACTTGCTTCAACTGGTCCTCTGCTTGTTCAATGGTAAGGCCTGTCAGCTGGGTGGCTGCATTTGTCAAGTGTCCGCCGCCTTTCATCCCTTCCATAATGACCTGTACATTTATGTTTCCTAGTGAACGAGCGCTGATTCCAATCAGTTCCTCACTTCTTTTTGAAATAACGAATGAGGCCGTCACTCCATTCATAGTTAGAAGCGTGTCTGCAGCCTGGGCGATAATCACTTGGTCATTGAAATCCTGTTCGGAGCCTTTGGCAATGGCAATTCCCTCATGATAGAAATAGACAGATTCAATGAGCTTCGACCTTTTGATGTATGTACCGACGTCTTCTTTCAGGAACTTTTGCACAAGGATCGTGTCAGCCCCGTGAGCCCGCAGGTAGGATGCAGCATCAAATGTCCTTGATCCCGTCCTTAGTGAAAAACTTTTGGTATCGACAATAATTCCCGCCAACAGCGCTGTTGCTTCAATTACTTCAATTTTACCTCGTTTTGGCTGATATTCCAAAAATTCCGTTACAAGTTCTGAAGTAGAAGAGGCATACGGCTCCATATAAACGAGCAATGGGTTGGCGATAAAATCCTCACCGCGGCGGTGATGGTCGATAACTACGACATTATCGATTTTATTGAGCAGCCGCTCCTCCATAACAAGGGAAGGTTTGTGGGTATCGACCACAACAAGGAGTGTTTTATCAGTGGCAATTTCTAAGGCCTCTTCCGGCCCTATAAAGCGGGAATATAACTTCTCCTGATGGCGGATTTCATCCATCATCCGTTTAACGCCACTCTCCATTTCCTGCATGTTTACAACAATATAAGCATCCTTTTGATTGAGTTGTGCCACTTTATAAATCCCAATGCTTGAACCAATGGAATCCATATCCGGATTTTTATGTCCCATAATAATGACCTTGTCACTGGCTATAATCAAATCTCTTAAAGCGTGGGAGATAACCCGTGCCCTCACGCGCGTACGCTTTTCAATTGGATTTGTTTTTCCACCGAAAAATTTCACCTTGCCATTTGGAAGTTTAATCGCCACCTGATCACCGCCGCGGCCTAATGCTAAATCAAGGCTCGATTGTGCTAACAATCCCAATTCCGGCAGCGAAGATACACCTGTTCCAACACCAATACTTAGTGTAAAGGAGGTATTTTGCTTCGAGGTCATTTCCCTTACTTCGTCTAAAATTGAGAATTTCCCCTTTTCAAGGCCGTGAAGAATTTCCTCATTAAAAACAGCAATAAAACGTTCTGACGATATTCGTTTTAGAAAAATCCCATTATCGTTTGCCCATTTATTTAAAATAGAGGTGACCAAATTATTAAGACTCCCGCGCATTTGATCGTCCATTCCCTGTGTCAAGTCGTCATAATTATCTAAGAAAATGATGGCAATAGCCGTTCGTTCATTAAGATATAACTTTTCAATCTCAGCTTGTTCAGTTACATCAAAAAAATACAAGAGCCGTTCCTCAGGTTTATGAATGACACGGAATTTCTTATCATGAAGGGTGATAACTTCTGTTTTGGCCTCCTGTTTTATCAATGGAATTAACCTGTCAGCAACATCGTAAAGCGACTTGCCTAGCAAGGTATCCTCATCGAAACACGAGGATAAATAAGGGTTTGCCCACTCGATGGTATATTCTTCATTGATCAGCATAATCCCGATTGGCAGCTCGAGCAGTGCTTCCTCGCCAACCTTTTTAACTCGGTAAGAGAGCGTTGCAATATAATCTTCCATTTCCTTTCGCTGGCGCCGGTCCACCACAAACATATAGTAAAGAGGGATAAACATGGCGAAGAACCCCGCCAAGCTTAATATCCAATTGTATAATAGCAGGACAATGAGCAGTACCACTGTAACGCCGATTAACCCATAAAAAGGATAACGTATCGATCGTTTTTCTAAAAATGCTGGCAAAGTTTTCAGCTCCCAATCACAGTAGTCATGACTCTTTTTTAAACTTTTTCCGTAAATCAAAGCCTAAATCAATTATACCTAATATCCCTATAATATAAAGAAAAATCGGAATAATGAAGGAGAAAACAGCCAGGATAACTGCCACTGATTTAGAGATTCCTTTCGCATCAAAGTAATAAAACATAAAGGTATAGCCCTGAAAAATCATTAAGAATTGCAGGACATATGTAAGATTTAATAATACAGCAAATAGATATGTCCCTTCCTGAGGGTTTAGCACCATATTTGCAAACAGGGTAATCAGAAGATACCACAGCAGACTTCTCGGCAGGCTGAGGTCTTTAAACGGCTTCCACTTTTTAATTTCAACACCAAATCTTTTTACGATTGGATAGGATACCAGTTGAATCATCAATGTCAGAATAAACGAGGTTAATACAAACAATGTTGGGATCAAGGTTCTAACCATTTCTAATCCTCTAGTGAATTGTTTTACCGTATTTTCTGCTTGTTTTTCCTGACCTAAATTCTTCAGCATATCGGTTGACATTTTAATGGAATCCTTCATGGTATTAATCATTTCGTTGATGATGTCCATGTTAAAAAAGACAATACTAACAGCATACATCCCAATGATATTAATCAGTAAAACAAATGAACTGGCAATGAAGATTGTCATTCGCTCTTTTTTCTTTTGAATTAAATACCCCATTACTGCTCCTGTTGTTCCAAATGACAAGGCTAATGGAAGGGAGAGGAACGACCCGACAATAATGGAAAGAAGTATAGAGGCAACAACAAATACAATAGTCCATTTTCCTTCATATTTAGCCGCAAACAGAATAAAGGGAACGGCTAAAAACAAACTTGAAACCATTCCGACAAATGGTAAATACATCGATATTAGAAACAAAACCGTAAAGGCTGCTAAAAGCATGGCGCCTTCTGTTAACTTACGAACATTTTTCACTTCTTCACCTCGAAACTAAACCTTCTACTTCTTAATTTTAGCTAGATATAGCATGCTATTCAAATTTTTTGCAAATGAAAACCCGCCGATAGGCGAGTCCGATAGGACGGTTCATGAGGGGGAGCTAAATTTATACTTTCTTATTTGCTAATAAAAAGACAGCCAGGGCTCTCGCCTTGGCTGTCTTTTATGCAGCTTTATTATTCACCTGCAACGAATGGTAATAAAGCCATTTGACGTGCACGTTTGATTGCAACAGTCAATTTGCGTTGGTATTTAGCGCTAGTACCAGTCACACGACGTGGTAAAATTTTACCGCGTTCAGAGATGAATTTTTTTAGTAAATCTACATCTTTGTAATCGATGTTAGTGATACCGTTTGCTGTAAAGTAACATACTTTACGGCGTTTTGCGCGTCCGCCTTTGCGTCCTCCTGCCATGGAAATTCCCTCCTTCACTTTTTAAAAATTAATCCGATCTATTAAGGTTACATTAGAATGGAAGATCATCGTCAGAAATGTCGATTTGACCGCTTCCTGCAAATGGATCATCATTTACTTTTGTAAAACCTTGGTTAGAATTTTGTCGTTGATTCTGATTGCCGCCGCCAAATGGGTTTCCTTGCGGCTCCATTGGAGGTGCACCATAGAAATCGTTGCCTCTTCCGCCACCGCCGCCTGATGCGCCTTTTGGTTCTAAGAACTGAACACTTTCTGCTACAATCTCTGTAACATATACGCGTTTGCCATCTTGTCCTTCATAGTTGCGGGTTTGAATCCGACCGTCAACACCTGCTAAACTTCCTTTTTTTAAGAAGTTTGCCACATTTTCTGCCGGTTTTCTCCATACGACACAGTTAATAAAATCTGCTTCGCGTTCCCCCTGCTGATTCGAAAATGCCCGATTTACAGCTAAAGTAAAGGTAGCAACTGCAACGCCGCTTGGTGTATAACGAAGGTCAGGATCTTTAGTTAAACGGCCAACAAGAACGACACGATTCATCATCAGAATCAACTCCTTTTCTCCCGGAAATGTTCCACGTGAAACATTTTTTACCAGAAATATTTATATATTTTACTCTTCTTCTTTAATTACGATATGACGAATGATATCTTCGTTGATCTTTGCAAGACGTGCAAATTCTTGAACTGCAGCAGACGAAGATGTTGTCTTAACGATTTGGTAGTATCCGTCACGGAAATCATTGATTTCGTAAGCAAGACGGCGTTTACCCCAATCCTTCGATTCAGCAGCTTCCGCGCCATTATCAAGAAGAATGTTGTTGAAACGCTCTACAAGAGCTTTTTTTGCTTCATCTTCAATGTTTGGACGGATGATGTACATGATTTCGTACTTGTTCATCACAGTCACCTCCTTTTGGTCTAAAACGGCCCGAATATGGGCAAGGAGCAATTATTCATTACTCACAAGTTGAAATTATAGCACAATAGAACGACAAATGCAATTCCCTTCACATGAATGCCATAATCTTTATAAGAAATGAAGAAAGGCTGACACCTGTCAGCCTCTGAATTATACGTTAAAACGGAAGTGCATGACGTCTCCGTCTTTTACTTCGTATTCTTTACCTTCTAATCGGACTTTGCCTGCTTCTTTTGCGGCATTATAATTTCCGGCAGCCACTAAGTCATCAAAGGAAACAGTTTCTGCACGGATAAAGCCACGCTCAAAATCAGAGTGGATGACCCCTGCACACTGAGGAGCCTTCATTCCTTTTCTAAAGGTCCAGGCACGGACCTCCTGCACACCGGCAGTAAAATACGTAGCTAAACCAAGCAAACTGTAGGCAGCTCGGATTAATTGGTCAAGCCCAGATTCTTCAATTCCAAGCTCCTCGAGGAACATTTGCTTTTCTTCGCCTTCAAGCTCGGCGATTTCCTCTTCGATTTTCGCACAGACGACAATGACTTCAGCATTTTCTTTAGCCGCATATTCCCGGACCTTTTGGACATATTCATTTCCGGACGGGTCAGCAACATCATCTTCACTGACGTTAGCTACGTAAAGGACCGGTTTAATAGTCAGAAGATGGAGGTGTTTAACTACTTTTAATTGCTCTTCTGTAAATTCAACGGACCTTGCAGGTTTTTCTGTTTCAAAAGCGTCGCGGAGCATTGCTAGCACTTCAAACTCTGCCGCAGAATCTTTATCCTTTTGCTTGGCCAATTTTTCCGCACGGCCAATACGTTTTTCCACCGATTCCATATCAGCAAGAATTAATTCCAAGTTGATGGTCTCGATATCAGAAATCGGGTCAACCTTACCCGATACATGGGTAATATTTTCGTCAGCAAAGCAGCGAACCACTTGGCAGATCGCGTCCACTTCACGAATATGAGAAAGGAATTTGTTCCCTAATCCTTCCCCCTTGCTGGCGCCTTTAACAATCCCAGCAATATCGGTAAATTCAAACGCTGTCGGAACTGTCTTTTTCGGCTGAACAAGCTCCGTTAATTTTTGCAAACGATAGTCCGGTACCTCTACAATCCCAACGTTAGGGTCAATTGTGCAGAAGGGATAGTTTGCCGATTCCGCTCCCGCCTGGGTAATTGCATTAAATAATGTGGACTTGCCCACGTTTGGTAGCCCCACAATACCCGCTGTTAAAGCCATTCGCGTTCACTCCTCAAGATAGAATATCTATTTCAATTTAATTCGTCCTAAAAATTACAAGCCTTTCACCATTATAGGCATTTGTTTGTAAAAAGACAAGAATGGACCTTTCCTGACTGAAGTACACGACATAAAACCTCATAATCTAAGAAAATTAGAAAAAAACACCGTTTTATTGCAACAATTTCCCTTAAATTTCTCTACTAAATTAGCAAATATGGTAAAATTTAATATAAATCTATTACTTTTTCCTTAACATTAGGAAAAAAACACATATTTATGAGTTATAGGGAGGAGAAATGGAAAAACAAGAGCTATTACCAAGCAGAGTAGAAAAGTACAAAAATTCCCATCCCCAACCTAGTGTTGTAAAAAAGGCAATATTGCCGACGTTTTGTTTTGCGGTTCTGTCAGCGGCGGCCTTCGAAGAAGCCGTCTTTGCTGAATCCAATTCGACACAAACAAGTAATATTCAATCAGCCATAACAAGGTATGTAAATGTTGATATCGGCTCACTTAATCTGCGAAAAAGTGCTTCTACAAGTTCAGCTGTACTTGCCGCATTACCAAAAGGTACGGCTGTAACGGTTTACTCCGAAGTGAATGGCTGGGCTATGGTTACAGCCAGCGGAAAAAGCGGATATGTAAGCTCACAATTTTTATCAAATCAAAATTCTTCATCAGCAGCTGTACCGCCAGGACCAACACCAACTGCAGCATCGGCAACGAAATATGTGAATATTGAAAGCGGCTCACTTAATATGCGGAGTGGTACGTCAACGAGCGACTCCATTATTGCGAAACTCTCAAAGGGCACAGAGGTGAAGTTTTTTTCTGTAACGAACGGCTGGGCCAAAATTGAGGTAAACGGAAAAACTGGTTATGTCAGTTCAGCCTATTTGGCGGACAAGACCTCAGAAAGCAGCAACGTTACTACACCAGCTCCACAGCCAGCAGCAACGAAATACGTGAATATCGTAAGCGGCTCACTTAATATGAGAAGTGGTGCATCAACGAGTGACTCCATAATCGCGAAGCTCACTAAGGGCACAGAGGTGAAGTTTTTTTCAGCAACGAACGGCTGGGCCAAAATTGAGGTAAACGGGAAAACTGGTTATGTCAGTTCTGCCTATTTGGTGGACAAGCCTTCTGAAAGCAGCAGCGTAACAGCACCGGCTCCACAGCCGGCTGCAACGAAATATGTGAATATTGAAAGCGGCTCACTTAATATGCGGAGTGGTACGTCAACGAGCGACTCCATTATTGCGAAACTCTCAAAGGGCACAGAGGTGAAGTTTTTTTCTGTAACGAACGGCTGGGCCAAAATTGAGGTAAACGGAAAGTCTGGTTATGTCAGTTCAGCCTATTTGGCAGACAAGTCTTCTGAAAGTAGCAGCGTTCCAACTCCGGCCCCACAGTCGGCTGCAACGAAATATGTGAATATCGATTCTGCTTCAAAATTGAATGTTCGAAAAAGCCCATCCTCTGGTTCTGCCATTCTCACAAAACTGACTAACGAAACTGAGGTAACTGTCTATTCTGAAGAAAATGGCTGGGCGAAGATTATGGTAAATGGGCAGGAAGGGTATGTCAGTTCTGAATATCTTGCCCCCGCAAAAGCGGGCTCAACTACTGAAACCAAAAAAGAAGAACCCATACCTGTGACCAAGTTTGTAAACGTCAGCTACGACTCCCCCTTAAATATGCTGAAAAGCGCCGCAGCAGATGCATCTATATTGGTAAAGCTAGCCCGCGGTACAGAGGTAACGGTTCTTTCAGAAGAAAACGGCTGGGCCAAGATTGAAGCATATGGGCAAATAGGCTATGTCGACCCGCAGTACTTATCAGAAACAAAGCCTGCAGCCGGTACTGATTCTCCTGCTGAGAACAATACAGAGCAAAAAGACACAGCAATAGTGGAGAAATATGTAAACGTCGTATACGGCTCCAGCTTAAATATGCGTGCAGAGGCTTCCACAACAGCTTCTGTCTTGACGAAGCTGGCTAGAGGGACCATTGTAACAGTCAATTCTGAAGAAAATGGCTGGGCAAAGGTAACAGCAAATGGAAAAACAGGTTATGTAAGTGCACAGTATTTATCTGCATCAGAACCATTTAATCCAAATGTAACCAACAGCAACATTGAAAAGGTTTATGAAAACTACAACATCAGCCTGGCGGACATGGTAAAGCTGGAAATGGCAGTGAATCCGCAGACAGACAAGAAATACGCGGCCTACATCCGCGCTGATGCGCTAACCTTAACCAGTCCTTCAAGCGGGATTGTTAATGGTACGGTTTGGAACGTACGCGGCGGCGCCGGTACAGACTTTTGGACAATCGCCCAAGTGAAAAGTCAAGAGCAACTGCAAATACTTGGCAAAGTAACAGGCACTGACGGATTTGACTGGTACCAAGTCGTCTATAATAAATCATGGGTAAATGCTAGTCCGGAAGACGTCAGCTATTATGTGAATCCAAATAATTTCTTAAGTACAACAGTTGATTCCCTTCAATTTTTAAAGCTTTCTGCAACAGCCAATCTTAATGCAGAAGAGGTAAACCAAAGAATCCTGTCCGGAAAAGGGATTTTACAGGGAACCGCCTCAGCTTTTATTACTGCAGGCCAAACTTACGGAATCAATGAAATTTATTTAATTTCCCATGCCTTATTGGAAACAAGTAATGGCACATCCAAGTTAGCGTCTGGCGTAGTGGTGAATGGAAAAACCGTTTACAATATGTATGGAATCGGCGCTTACGATAATACCGCTTTAGAAAGCGGTGCCCAATTTGCCTATAATGCCGGATGGTTTACTCCTGAAGCAGCCATTATTGGCGGAGCACAATTTATTGCCAATGGCTATATTAATGCAGGTCAGGATACACTTTATAAAATGAGATGGAATCCGGGTTCTGCTGCAGCAAAAGGATCGGCCTCCCATCAGTATGCTTCTGATATTGGCTGGGCGGCAAAGCAAGTTTTCCAGATTCATAATTTATATAGTTTGCTTGTTTCTTATAAGCTCATTTTAGAGATTCCGCAATATAAATGAAAACTTGCCGATTGGCGAGTCCGTTAGGACGAAGACAGAGTACTAGTTGAATTTATACTTTCTTATTAGCTAAACAGAACAGAAAACAAGTTTTAAAAAGGGGCCTAACCATTTAATGGGGCCCCTTTTCATCTTATATTTTTTCTATCGCAACAAGACAGTCGTATAAAGTGCTTCCCAGCCCATTATCTGATTCATGGCTTGAGGTCAGGTTATTGACGGAACCGCCAAATTCCTTCCATATTCCCTCATCAATGTTAATCGTGTCCGGGTGGGCTGACGCCAAAATGGACACATAGCCTTTTACTTCGCCGCGGTCATTCCATACCTTTACAAAATCACCAGTTTGTAAACCATGAGCAGCAGCGATATTTTGCGCGACTTCCACTTTTAATTTTACTTTCCCTCCCAATAAATGATAGTTCTGTGAGTGATTTGAGCGCATTGGATGAATCGTCAGCAGGCTGTACGGGAACTTTTCAGCTATGTTTGGATTTTTCCATTTCGATTCTTCCGGTACTGCCAATTTCAACAAACCATCAGCACCCTTTACACGCCCTGTCAGGGAAGTAAATTCAAATTTTCCTGACGGCGTTTGAAACTTTCGGTCCTGCCAAGGAACTTTCTGTACAGGCAGCTCTAACGTATGCTGTTCTTTTAACTTTTCCAGGCTCAAGCCTTTGCCTTCTAATGACCTTAAAGTCATCTTCAGCCATTCGTCACGTGAAAAATCAAAATCGGAACCGAAACCAAGCCGTTCAGCTAACTGGGTCCAAATCCATAAATCCGGTTTGGCTTCACCGGGTGCAGCGGCGATCTTCGGTCCGTAATTGACATAATGATGGTACATCGATGAATAATAGAAATCCTCTTCCTCAAAGACGGTCGTTACAGGCAGTACATAGTCAGCCAATTTGGCTGTGTCTGTCATATATTGCTCCATTACAACCAAGGTTTCAACCGATGAAAATGCTTTTGCCACGATGGTTGAATCAGGAACTTGTGTCAACGGATTCCCACATGTAACAAAAATCATTTTAATCTTTGGATTGACCGCCGACAAAATCCCTTCCGCCTGTTTCATAATTGAAAATAAGCGATGATTTTTCCTGCGGCCTGGCAGCGTCAATTCTTCAAAATCAAAGCTTTGTCCAACTTGAAGATTGGCATAGTTGGCTCCGCCGCCCGGAATTCCGATATTCCCGCTTACTGCAGCAAGGGCGTCAATCAAGCGAATCGTATTGCCGCCATTTTGGTACCGCTGCAGGCCAAGACCCATAAAAGTAGCTGTTGGTTTATCAGCATAAAGATGTGCTAGCTCTGTTATGTTTTCTTGGGAAACTTCCGTCATTTCACTGATGGTTTCTATAGAGATTCCATCAAGAAGATTCACTAAATCAGCAAAACCAAACGTAAAGTCCTCGATAAAACTCCGATCTTCCAGCCCTAAACGAAGCATTTCCTTAATAATTCCAGCGGCTAATATACCATCCATCCCGGGTTTTATCGTTATATGTTTATCAGCAATTTTTGCTGTTGCGTTAAAGAGCGGGTCAATCACATATAGCTTTGCGCCCTGCTTTTTCACTTCCAACAGCTTTTCGTAAAAATGCATATTAGTCCGAGCAGCATTTCTCCCCCAAATAATGATATTTTTACTGTTAATAATATCATTTGGTTCATGGCTCCAGGCATTGCCGAAATCCCACTTCTGCGCTTCGATTCCAGAGCCCCAGCAAAGGGAACCATAAAGTTCGGTAACGCCGCCATAACAATTAAAAAAGCGCTGGTCGAGATTCTTCAAAATGCCGTTATTGGCATAGTCATGGCTGTGAAGCACAGCCGTTGTTCCAAAACGTTCTTTTATATCGTGCAATTTGGTTGCTATTTCATCCAGAGCCTGCCCCCAGGAAATTTGCTCAAATTTGCCATTTATCTTTTTTAAAGGGTGCAAGAGCCTTTCTGGTGAATTCGTTCTTGTTTCAAGCATCCGGCCTCGGCCGCAAATCTTCCCCTTTGTGATAGGATGGTCTGGATCTCCTTCCACCTTTACCACTCGGTCATTTTCCAAAGTAACCTTTAAACCGCAGCTATCCCAGCAGTTCAATGGACACGCAGCCTTGACAACTGTTTGAGCCAATTACTCCACCCCCAAACTGTGAATCTACTATTTCAACTTTAATATTAAGGATAATACACGTTAATAAAAAAAAGAAGCATGAAATATTATCCTTCATGCTTCACAAGAATCTTCTTCATTTTCCTGGAGAATTCCCTTCTTGGGATGAGAACACTATGCCCGCAGCCTTCGCATTTAATCCGGATATCCATTCCCATCCGAATGATTTTCCAGCGATTGGTTCCGCATGGGTGCTGCTTCTTCATCTCGACAATATCATTAATCCCAAATTCTTTTTCTTCCAATTCAATCACCTGCCTCTAAACACCAGTAACTGGATTTTTTGATAACATGACAATATTTGGATATGAAATATCAATTCCATTTTGATCTAATTCTAATTTGATATCTCTTCGAATATTCCTAGCCAGTGCTGCGTGTTTCATCGGTTGGGTTTCAGCCACAATTCTTAGCGTCACTTCTGTTGGACTAAGATTTTGTACACCCAGGAGTTCAGGACTCTTCACTAATTCATCATACTTTTCCTGCATTGTCTCCAAGAGGCCTTCAATTACCCGCTGTGCTTTTTCTATATCCTCTTTATAAGGGATGGCAATATCCACAACAGCCACACTATTATTTATCGAGAAATTCGTTACTTCTAAAATGCTTCCATTAGGGATAATATGAACTTCGCCTGTCCAACTTTTAATTTTGGTTGTCCGTAAACCAATTGTTTCGACATTTCCTTCAAACTGGCCAATCTTAACATGGTCTCCTACTGAAAACTGATCTTCAAAAATAATAAAGAATCCGGTAATTACATCTTTCACTAAACTTTGTGCACCAAACCCTACCGCTAAACCAACAATTCCTGCACCTGCAAGCAGAGCCTTAACATCAATGTTCATAACCGAAAGAATCGTTAGGAAGGCAATAAAATAAACCACATAAGATAGAATATTATCCAGAAGCTTGGACAGTGTTTCTTCACGCCGGACATTTGTTCTAAGCGGTGAAATGTTTCTTATTTTAAATATGTTATGAATCATTACTTTGCCAAATCGAATTAATAATTGCGCAACAATAATAATAGCAATGATTTTAACAAGGCCTTCACCAAGGTTCAGCCAAGTATCTTCATTTTGCAATTTGGCAATGATTTTTTTAAATCCTTTTTCTGTAATACTCATTAAGACACCTTCCTTTAAGCTTAACAACTGCCATTACTATTTTAACAATTTTTCAAAAGAGTTAATAGCCATCTGAATTTTTCTTTTTCTGTTTGAATATGTATAGTTTCTCAAAATTTTCCGTATACTGTTAAGGCAGATGAGCGAAAAGATTTAGGGAGTGGACTTAATGAATCTGAAAGCTTTCATGTTTGACAGGAAGGCTAAGACGCAGTTCATGCATGATGACCTGCATGCCGCTGAAAGTTTAGCTGATGAACTGCTTCAACATATTCCGTCAGTAACAAGCCGTCCCATCGTTTTTGTTTGTATTGGTACTGACCGCTCAACAGGAGATTCATTAGGGCCACTTGTTGGGACGTTATTGGAGGAGAAGAAGCTCGAATCCTTTTATGTGTATGGAACTTTAGATGAGCCAGTTCATGCTGTTAATTTAGCAGATAGACTGGAGGAAATAAAAACCTTACATTCAGACCCCTATATTATCGGTATAGATGCCTGCCTTGGCCGCAATAAAAATGTTGGTGCCATTCAGGTGGGGCAAGGTCCTGTTAAACCAGGGGCCGGGGTGAATAAGGAGCTGCCGCCAGTCGGCGAGCTTCATATTACCGGAATCGTGAATGTCAGTGGGTTTATGGAGTTTTATGTATTGCAAAATACCCGTCTAAATTTAGTTATGAAAATGGCTAAAACCATTGCAAATGGAATTTACCAGGCCGGCCTTTTGTACAATAAACAAAGCTGGACGAACCTGGAATGGATAGAAGAAGAGAAAACGAATTAAGAGCAACGGATCAATCAGTCCATTGCTCTTTTTATTTTAGCTAATAAGAAAGTATAAACTTTCTTAACGCATAAGTGCAACTACGCCTCATGAACAGCCCTTAGGGGCTCGCCAATCGGCGAGTTTTTCTTTATAAATATTGATGGTAGTTATATAAAATTGTCACAATCGCTCCAGTCACCAGTATGGCAGGGAGGAGGTTGGCGACTTTTATTTTGGTTAAGCCCGTAAGATTTATCCCGATTGCAAAAATCATGATACCGCCTACTGCAGTCATTTCGACAATAAACTGGTCCATTAAGGCCTGGGGGACAAATCGGTCGATTTGAGTGGCAAATAAGGCAATCAATCCTTGATACAGCACGACTGGAATAGCAGAAAAAATAACGCCTATTCCCAACGTCGTAGTTAAGATTAAGGCGGTAAAACCATCGATTAAGGCCTTTGTATAAAGAACATCATGGTCGCCGCGGATCCCGCTGTCAAGTGCCCCGATAATGGCCATGGCGCCGATTACAAAAATTAACGTAGCTGTGACAAAGCCTTCGGCAATACTGCCCTTTCCGTTTGAGCCAACCTTATTTTCCAGCCAGCCCCCAAGGTCATTTAGCTTTTCTTCAAGTTTTAGTAGCTCGCCAAACACCGCCCCTACAACAAGGCTGATAATCACAATTAGGAAATTTTCACTTTTTAAACCCATCTGTAAGCCCAAAACCATGACCGATAAGCCAATTGCATACATGACGGTTGTTTTCATGCTTTCCGGAATGCGGTTTAATAACTTACCCAGAAGGGTACCAACAACAATTAACAATCCATTCACTAGTGTGCCTAATAAAAACATGCTGTCCTCACCTTTTTTCTCTTTTATGAAAAGGAATCTCTAAAAAAATAAACCATCCCGAAGATGGCTTATTCTGTATCATCCGGTCCCAAAAGCGATAGAATTCGTTCCAAATCCTCCTGGGAGAAAAATTCAATTTCAATTTTCCCTTTATTCTTGTTTTGTTTAATGTGCACTGATGTTCCAAACCGTTCCCTTAATGAATGCTCCCGTTCTTTGATAAAGACATCCTTTTTCTTATCTGGATTTTTTGTTTCACGTGGAACATTTTCATTTAGCTGCTGAATCAGTTTTTCAAGCTGGCGCACATTTAATGATTCCTTGATCACCTTTTCGACTACTGCTGAAAGCTTCGCTTTTTGGCGAAGACCAAGTAAAGCACGGCCATGTCCCATCGTTATTTTCCCTTCAGAAATCAACGCTTGAATGTTTGGTGGCAGGGACAATAGACGAATATGGTTAGCTACATGCGGCCGGCTTTTTCCAAGACGTTTGGCTACTTCTTCCTGGGTCAATTTCAGCTTTTCCATCAGGTTGTTGTAGGCTTGTCCTTCTTCAATTGGATTTAAATCCTCCCGCTGAAGGTTTTCAAGGACGGCCAATTCCATCATTTGCTGCTCGGAAAGCTCTCGCACTACAGCTGGGACGGTTTCAAGCTTTGCTTCTTTTGCAGCCCTAAACCTGCGTTCCCCTACCACAATTTCAAAGCCCTTTATACTTTTTCTTACAATAATCGGCTGCAGGATTCCATGTTCTAAAATGGAAGCTTTCAATTCTTCAATGGCTTCTGGTTGGAAATGCTTGCGAGGCTGGTAGGGGTTTGGACGTAAATCCTTTAGTTTAATTTCTTGGATTGTCTCCTCTTTGCCAGCTTCCATTGTAAAAAATGCATTCAGGCCTTTTCCTAAGCCCTTAGCCATGCGAGACCACTTCCTTTGCTAAATCTAAATATACTTCAGCGCCCCGGGACCTGGCATCATAATTAATGATTGGTTCCCCATGGCTTGGAGCCTCACTTAGACGAACGTTTCTTGGAATAATGGTTTTATACACTTTATCCTGGAAATACTTCTTCACTTCCTCAATGACCTGGATGCCAAGATTAGTTCTTGCATCGAGCATTGTTAATAATACGCCTTCGATTTTTAGATCTTGATTCAAGTGCTTTTGCACCAGCCTTACCGTGTTCAATAATTGACTTAATCCCTCCAAGGCATAATATTCACACTGCACAGGGATTAGCACGGCATCAGATGCTGTTAAAGCATTAATCGTCAATAAACCTAATGATGGCGGACAATCGATGATTACATAATCAAATTGATCTTTCACCTCTTCCAAAGCTCGTTTTAAACGAACCTCTCTGGAAATGGTCGGCACCAATTCAATTTCAGCTCCTGCAAGCTGGATTGTGGCCGGGATAGCGTATAAATTTTCCACGGCTGTCGGCTTAATGACTTCCTTCGCTTCCACATCATCTACTAAAACATCGTATATACACTGGTCGACTTCTGCTTTTTCAATACCAATTCCGCTAGTTGCATTTCCTTGCGGGTCAATATCTACTAATAAGACCCGTTTTCCTATATGTGCTAAGCAGGCGCCCAGGTTGACAGAAGTAGTCGTTTTACCGACTCCGCCTTTCTGATTCGCGATTGCAAGGATTTTACCCACGATGTCACCTACCCTTTAATTCTCCCAAAATTTCAATCTCATATTCTATTAAAATACCCTTATTTTGACATTATCCACCAAATGATATGGAAAGTCCATTCTCTTATTTTATCATGAATTTCGGCAGATTTTGTTTTTTTTCAAAAAATAATACAGCCGGAACTGATACATATTTTCCCTAAATAGTATATTTTTTAATGATAGTGGGGATTTTTGTAAAAATAAAAAGAACCAAACAGAAAATTGTCTGGTTCTTTTCATTTTAGTTTATATTATTTTTTCTTGGGAATGCGAATTGTAAATTGATAGAAATCCTCAAATTCCTCTTCTTCAGAATTCAGGTTAATTCCACTGTCAGAAACCATTGTTAACGATTGGCGGATAGTATTGACAGCAATTCGCATATCTTTGCTGAAAGCCTTCCGCTTCGCTTTCGGCTTTTCATTTTTTTCCTCTAGCAGTTTGAAGACCCGGTCTTCCGTCTGTTTAACGTTCAAGTTTCTCTCGATTATTTCTGTAAGCATAGCCACTTGCTTTTCTGGATCCTTAAGCGGAATAAGGGCGCGGGCATGGCGCTCAGTAATCGTCTTATTTAATAAAGCATCCTGAATGGGCTGAGATAATTTAAGAAGACGCAGCTTGTTGGCAACGGTTGACTGCCCCTTGCCAAGGCGTTGAGCCAAAGCCTCCTGTGTGAGGTTATGAAGCTCAAGCAGCTTGCTATAAGCAATCGCCTCTTCAATCGGCGACAGCTCTTCCCGCTGAAGGTTTTCAATAAGAGCAACGGAAGCGGTTTGCGAATCGTTTAAATTTTTTACAATAGCCGGAGCTTCATCCCAACCTAATTTCTTCATCGCCCGCCAGCGGCGTTCCCCAGCGATAATTTCATATTGGCCGGAAGCAAACTCTCTTACAACAATCGGCTGTATAATACCATGTGTATGAATGGTTCTGGATAATTCCTCAATTTTCTCTTCATCAAAAACTGTTCGCGGCTGAAATCGGTTAGGAACAATTTGGTCTATCGGTATTTTCTTAATTTCTTCGTTTCTCTCTATATTCAGCTCTTCTTCAAGCTCAACAGTTTGTTCTCCCTTATCAGCAAAGCCAAAAAAGCGTGTAAATGAATTTTTCATCCCCGACACCACCTTTACGAAAAACTCCCTTTTACTTATTCTCTATGTCGATACATTCTTCCTGCCTAGGATATCATTTTTATCGCAAAATTGTCAGCCCTAAGAAATATCCAATCCCATCCGAACCTTCAAATTCACCTATTCAATTGGGGTCTTTCCAGGAACACCCGGCTTACGCGGATATTTTTTTGGCGTTTGTTTTTCTTTCTTAATGATGATGATCGTTCTGTCGAATTCCTCAATTGGCAGGTTAAAGGTGTGAGAGTTGAGGAGTTTGCCGCCAAGTGCTGTAATTGCTTTTTGACCCGTCTTTAATTCTTCCTCTGCGTTGACCGCTTTTAATGCCAGGAAGTGACCGCCGACTTTGACAAGCGGAAGGCAAAGCTCACTTAACACAGACATTCTGGCAACCGCCCTCGCTGTCACCACATCAAAGCTTTCCCGATAGTTTGGATTGACACCAAACGTTTCCGCACGGTCATGGACGAATTGAACCTTTTCCAAATTTAATGTCGTGGCCAAGTGATTTAAAAATGTGATTCGCTTATTTAGAGAGTCAACAATCGTTACATCGATATGCGGAAAGGCAATTTTCAACGGAATGCTTGGAAATCCTGCACCTGCCCCAACATCACAAAGGCGAAATGGTTTGGTAAAGTCGAAATAAAACGCTGCTGAAATTGAATCGTAAAAATGCTTTAAATAGACTTCGCCTTTTTCCGTTATTGCCGTTAAGTTCATTTTTTCATTCCACTCAACCAGCGTTTCGTAATACTTTTCAAACTGGCCAAGCTGGGTGCTGTTTAGGGCAATTCCTTTTTCCTTTAAACTTGTTTCGAATTGTTCGATATTCATAAAAGTTTCTTCCTCACTCCATTATTCATTGGCGATTCTGGCGATCCGTCCTTGTTCCAAATAAACAAGCAAAATAGAAATATCCGCCGGATTTACCCCGGAAATTCTGGAAGCCTGAGCGAGTGTTAACGGCCTGATTTTCTTCAGCTTTTGCTTTGCTTCTGTCGCTAACCCACTAATGGCATCATAGTCGATATTTTCTGGTATCTTCTTATCTTCCATTTTCTTTAACCGCTCAACCTGCTGCAATGATTTTTCAATATAGCCTTCGTACTTAATTTGGATTTCCACCTGTTCCTTGACTTCATCATCTATAGGAACTTCTGACTTCGTCAATGTCTCAAGCAGTTCATACGTCATTTCCGGTCTTTTCAATAAATCGGAGGCTCTGATACCATCTTTTAATTCACTGCCGCCTATGTTTCTGATTAATTCTTGGACTTCGGCAGAAGGTTTTAAAATAACAGAACGCAATCTTTCCTTTTCTGCTTCAACAGCTGCCTTTTTAGCTAAAAATACTTGATACCGTTCTTCGCGAACCATGCCAATTTTGTGCCCTATTTCGGTTAACCGCAAATCGGCATTATCATGACGCAGCAACAAGCGGTATTCTGCCCGTGATGTCAACAAGCGGTATGGTTCATTTGTTCCTTTAGTAATTAAGTCGTCAATTAACACACCAATATAAGCATCGGATCGGCTTAGCACAAGTTCTTCACGGCCAAGTGCATTTAAACCTGCATTAATCCCTGCCATTAAACCTTGTCCTGCTGCTTCTTCATAGCCTGATGTTCCATTAATTTGCCCAGCAGTATAAAGATTTTTTACAACCTTTGTCTCTAAAGTCGGCCAAAGCTGTGTTGGAACGATGGCATCATACTCAATTGCATAACCAGCCCGCATCATTTGGGCGTTTTCAAGTCCTGGGACGGTTTTAATGATTTGCTGCTGCACATCCTCAGGAAGACTTGTCGATAATCCCTGTACATAAACTTCCTTTGTATTTCTTCCTTCCGGCTCCAGGAAAATTTGATGGCGCGGCTTGTCGTTAAAGCGGACCACTTTGTCTTCGATGGATGGGCAATAACGCGGACCTGTTCCTTTGATCATTCCTGAGAACATCGGTGAACGATGAAGATTTTGGTCAATGATAGAATGTGTTTGATCATTTGTATAGGTTAACCAGCATGGGAGCTGATCGGTAATGTATTTTGTTGTTTCATAAGAGAATGCCCTCGGCTCTTCGTCGCCAGGCTGAATCTCCGTTTTGCTGTAATCAATGGTGTTGCTGTTTACTCGTGGCGGTGTTCCTGTTTTAAAGCGGACCAACTCAAAGCCGAGCTGTTCTAAATGCTCTGAAAGCTTAATGGATGGCTGCTGGTTGTTCGGGCCGCTGGAGTATTTTAATTCACCAATGATAATTTCACCGCGAAGGAATGTCCCTGTTGTAATAACAACGGTTTTCGAACGGTATACTGCACCTGTTTTGGTAACCACACCTGTGCAAATTCCATCTTCGACAATCAATTGCTCAACCATGCCCTGAATTAAGGTTAAGTTTGTTTCCTCTTCCAAGGTCTTTTTCATTTCATGCTGGTAGGCAAATTTATCGGCCTGGGCTCTGAGCGCACGGACTGCTGGACCTTTACCTGTGTTCAGCATTCTGATTTGAATAAGGGTTTTATCGATATTCTTGGCCATTTCCCCGCCAAGTGCATCAATTTCCCGGACCACGATACCTTTTGCCGGCCCTCCCACTGAAGGGTTACATGGCATGAATGCCACCATATCAAGATTGATGGTAATCATTAAGGTTTTCGCACCCAGTCTTGCCGCCGCAAGGCCCGCCTCACAGCCGGCGTGACCGGCCCCAACGACAATGACGTCGTAATTTCCTGCTTCGTATTGCATGGTTTTCCTCCTTTTCCGTTTTTCAAACGGAAAAATTACTCTATTTTTTATACTAGCCGCATCGCCGCACTGCGGTCTTACTTTCCTAAGCAGAACTGCGAGAATAACTGGTCAATCAGACTTTCATGGACGCTGTCGCCGATAATTTCCCCGAGCAGCTCCCATGTTCTTGTTAAATCAATTTGCACAATATCGATAGGCGTCCCAATTTCCACACCTTCAATCGCTTCCTCTATGGCCCGTGAACTTTGATTCAACAGCGCTATATGGCGAGTGTTAGAAACGTAAGTGGCATCCTTCGCTTCAATTGAACCGGCAAAGAATAAAGCGGAGATTGCTTCCTCCAGTTCATCAACACCGCGGTCTTCCAATAGAGATGTCGTAACTACCTTATGGTCTTTTGCCAATTCCTTAACCCGGTCCATATCAATTTGCTGTGGCAGGTCCGTTTTGTTGACAATCACAATTACATCCATTCCGTTTACCGCTTCAAAGAGGTTTTCATCCTCTTTTGTCAGTTGATCGGAATAGTTTAACACCAGCAAAATAAGGTCCGCCTCTTTCAAAACCTGGCGGGAACGCTCGACGCCAATCCGTTCAACGATATCTTCCGTTTCCCTGATACCAGCTGTATCCAATAACCTTAGCGGCACACCGCGGACATTCACATACTCCTCGATAACGTCCCGTGTTGTCCCTGGGATATCTGTGACAATTGCTTTATTCTCTTGAACAAGACTATTCAATAAAGAGGATTTTCCAACATTAGGCCGGCCGACAATTACTGTCGACAACCCTTCACGTAAAATCTTTCCCTGCTGGGAGGTTTGCAACAGTTTATTTAATTCTTCCCTTACATAATGAGCCTTCGGCAAAAGCATTGTATGTGTCATTTCTTCTACATCATCATATTCAGGGTAGTCAATATTCACTTCAATGTGGGCTAGAATCTCAAGAATCTCCTGTCTTAACCGGCGAATCAACTTGGAAAGACGCCCTTCCATTTGTCCTAAGGCGACATTCATCGCCCGGTCAGTTTTTGCCCGGATTAAATCAATGACTGCTTCCGCCTGGGATAAATCAATCCGTCCATTTAGAAAAGCACGTTTCGTGAATTCTCCTGGTTCGGCAAGTCTCGCGCCGCCATTTAAGACAAGCTGCAGCACCCGATTAACGGACACGAGTCCACCGTGGCAGTTAATTTCAACTACATCTTCTTTTGTAAAAGTTTTCGGGCCCTTCATCAAAGAGATCATAACCTCTTCAGCCACTTGGCCGCTTTTTGGATCAATGATATGACCATAATGAATCGTATGGGAGGACATTTCCGCCAATTTCTTTCCGCTGACACTTCTAAATAGCTTATCTGCAATTGGAACGGCCTCATTTCCGCTCAATCGGACAATTGCAATGGCTCCCTCTCCCATTGGTGTCGATATGGCCGCAATTGTATCAAACTCCATTTTTTTCACCCCGCAAGCATTACAATATTTATATAAAGTTTCGATCTCGTTTCAAAATAATAGAATACCACAAAAAAGCCAGCCTTTGCAGTTAACTGGCTTGAATTATCCACACTTGATAATACCTTGTATTATTTTAACTTATCCACATGTGAATAACAATAAAACACATTTTAGTTAATAAAAAGTTATTCACAGGGATTTTTTCAAAAAAACTACAAAAAAGGCTGTTGATTTCCGCTCCAATCAACAGGTGTTTTATATTTTTCTTTTCCTAATAAAAAAACACCCTGCCTTTTGGCAGGATGTTATCTTGTTCTCACTGGTGAAATCACAACATGGCGATGGGGTTCTGTTCCATCGGAAGAGGTTTTGACCCGTTTATTTTCGGATAAGGCAGTATGAATAACTTTACGCTCGTAGGATGGCATTGGTTCAAGAGCGACATCCTTTCCTGTTTGAACGGCTTTTTGCGCCAGGCGGTTGGCCAGCTGGATGAGCGTTTCATTTCGTCTGTTTCGATAATCCTCAGCATCCAGAATCACGGTAAAATATTGCTCCGAATGGCGGTTTATCACTAATTGCGTCAAATATTGAAGAGAGTTCAGTGTTTGTCCCCGCTTGCCAATAAGCAGCGCAATTTTCTCACCTGTCAAAACAAACAGCACCTGCTTACCATCACGCTTCACATCAATACTTACAGGTGCGCCCATTTGTTCGCCGACTTGCATCAGAAATTTCTTAGCTTCTTCAATCGGGTCGTGGATTACGGACACCTTTACTACCGCCGGCCGTGAGCCGAAAATGCCAAAAATCCCCTTTTTTCCTTCATCAATGATGTTAATTTCAGTGCGGTCCTTTGTTGTCTTTAATTGAGCTAAAGCTGATTCTACTGCTTCTTCGACGGTTTGTCCTGTAGCAGTTACCTGTTTCACTTTTTTGCTCCTCCCGCATTACCGGTGGCATTCGCCTTTAAATCCGGTCCTTTAATAAAATAGGTTTGAACAATCATAAAAATATTTCCGACAACCCAATACAAGGAAAGAGCTGCTGGGAAATTGAAAGCAAAAATAACAATCATAATTGGCATCATCCAAAGCATCATCGCCATTTGCGGATTCTGCTCCTGCCCCGCCATCATGATTTTTTGCTGAATAAATGTAGTGATCCCTGCAACGATCGGCAGGATATAATATGGATCCTTTTCACCAAGGTCAAACCAAAGGAAGCTATCCTGGGCAATTTCTCTTGTTCTCGAAATTGCATGATAAAACCCAATTAAAATCGGCATTTGAACGATTAACGGAAAACAGCCCGCCATTGGGTTAACCCCATGTTTTTGGAAAAGAGCCATCGTCTCCTGTTGGAGCTTTTGCTGTGTTTTTGCATCTTTTGAACTGTATTTCTCACGAAGCTTTTTCATTTCCGGCTGCAAAGCCTGCATTGCTTTTGAGCTTTTTGTCTGTTTAATCATCAGCGGCAGGATCACCAGGCGGATTAGAATAGTTACAACGATAATCGATAACCCAAAGTTTCCGCCTAGCAAATGAGCCATTTCTTTAATCAGCCATGATAATGGATAAACAATATATTCATTCCAAAAACCTGTACTCTCTGCCGTGATTGGTTTATTGAATTCACTGCACCCAGTCAGCAGCAGGAAAACAGAAAGCAGTCCGAATAACAATAATATTCGTTTGTTCAACCGGTTTTTCCTCCTTGTTTCTTTATAATAGATAATTGCTTGTCCTCTTTTTAGCTAATAAGAAAGTATAAAATTTCCCCCAATTTTATACTTTCTTAACGCATAAATTCAACTACGCCTCATAAACCGTCCTAACGGACTCGCCAATCGGCGAGTTTCCATTTATGTATTTCTCCCAATGCTATGTTTCAAAGGATATTTTATCATTTTTTTACAGGTTATGTCTGCTCAGTTTGTGCTGAATTTGGCTAGTTCCTTAACAATTATCACCTAATCATTTTTTCTTAAAACCTTACCAACCTTTAATACATGGGTTAGACTGCTTTTGATCTCAAAAAAGTCCATTTCGCTGGCAGGCTTTCTGGCGATAATTACATAATCATTTCCTGGCGTTAATTGTTCTTTCAGCTCAAAAATTGCTTGCCTGACATATCTTTTAATTTGATTTCTTGTTACGGCATTGCCTAGCTTTTTGCTGACAGACAATCCAATTCGAAAATGGCTCTGTCCTTCCTTTTCTAATGAATAGACGACAAATTGCCGGTTAGCAAAAGAACGACCTTTTTGAAAAACAACTTGAAAATCTTGATTCTTTTTAATTCGGAGCTCCTTTTTCATAAAACCGAACAGTCCTCCTTATTCTAAAGGCTCTGTTAAACAGGTCTGTTGATTTCCGCTCCAGGCGCAAGCGGTTCGCGGGCGGTTAGGGAGCCTCCTCGTCGCTTTGCTCCCGAGGGGTCTCCCCTATCCCGTACTCCCGCAGGAGTCTTCGCGCCTTCCGCTCCAATCAACGTTTTTCTGAATCAAAAAGCGTTATAAAGTGATTTAAAAAAAGACCACTGAGACGTTTCAGTGGTCTAAGCTGATAATACTTTTCTTCCTTTTCGGCGACGACGAGCAAGAACTTTACGTCCGTTTGCTGAACTCATGCGGCTACGGAAACCGTGAACTTTGCTGTGCTTACGCTTATTTGGTTGATACGTTCTTTTCATTATATTACACCTCCCAGAGGATAAGCCTATAAATTTAAAACGACAGTCTTACTTATTATAAAGATGTTAACTTTATATTGTCAACTACTGTCCTAATATTGTTACCTTTTCCCAGATCCCTTAGATTCGGTTCGGTAAGAATTATTTTGCCCGTTTAGATAAAAAATAGCCTGAAGACTACTCTCAGCTCACTGTGGATAAAAAATCGACAAATTTCGGACTATCCACACAAGATATTGACAGGTTTTTCACAAATTATCAACCTGTGGACAATTTTCATGCACAGCCCACTGAGGTTGTGGATAAATCTTGAAAAACCATTGCAAACCTTGATATTATTTGTTATTATATTTGTGTTTTCACTCTGAATAACTTTGTCACCCTTAGTCTTTATCCACAAATTGTGGATAACCTGTGGACAGTTTATTCATCGGTTCTGTAAAAACTTGTCCACAAGAGGTGGATATTGTCGAAACTCCACATTATTTCCTTATTATATGTTTTCCACAACCACTGTTCATATTTTAATAAATTAATAGGTTGTACTCATGGATGAAAAAAATTTTCATACCCAATATTGCACCGAATGAGAGATGAAGAATTCAAATAGATAACGTTTCTTGGGAGTTTAACGTCATCGGAGTATTTAAATAAAAAGGAGGGAAACTAGTGGAAAATATTGCGGATCTTTGGCATGCGGCCCTTGCCAATATAGAGAAAAAAATCAGCAAACCGAGCTTTGATACTTGGCTAAAATCAACAAAGGCTCATTCCCTTCAGGGCGATTTGCTTGTCATCACAGCGCCAAATGAATTTGCCCGCGATTGGCTGGAGGAACGCTATTCTCAGCTAATTTCAGGAATTCTTTACGATATTACAGGGGAAGAATTAGCTGTAAAGTTTATCATTCCGCAAAATCAGAAGGAGGAGGAGCTTGAAATCCCGACACCGCCAAAAAAGGCGAAAAAGGATGAAGAGCATAACGATTTTCCTTCTAATATTTTAAATTCAAAATATACATTTGATACTTTTGTAATTGGATCCGGAAACCGCTTTGCCCATGCTGCTTCGCTTGCCGTTGCGGAAGCCCCGGCCAAAGCATACAATCCCTTATTTATTTACGGAGGCGTCGGATTAGGAAAAACGCACTTAATGCACGCGATCGGTCATTATGTTTTAGATCATAATCCTTCAGCTAAAGTAGTTTATTTATCATCAGAAAAATTTACAAATGAATTTATTAACTCGATTCGTGACAACAAGGCTGAGAATTTCCGCAATAAATATCGAAACGTGGATGTCCTCCTAATAGATGATATTCAGTTTTTGGCTGGAAAAGAATCAACCCAGGAGGAATTTTTCCATACCTTTAACAGCCTACATGAAGAAAGTAAGCAAATCGTCATTTCCAGTGACCGGCCGCCAAGGGAGATTCCAACCTTGGAGGACCGCTTGCGTTCACGCTTTGAGTGGGGCTTAATCACAGATATCACCCCTCCAGATTTGGAAACGAGAATTGCCATTTTGCGAAAGAAAGCGAAGGCAGAGGGCCTCGATATCCCTAATGAAGTGATGCTGTATATTGCGAATCAAATTGATTCCAACATTCGTGAGCTTGAAGGGGCACTTATCCGAGTTGTCGCTTATTCTTCGTTAATCAATAAGGATATCAATGCTGATCTGGCAGCGGAGGCATTGAAGGATATTATTCCTTCCTCTAAGCCAAAGGTAATTACCATTCATGATATTCAAAAGATTGTTGGCGAACATTTTAGCATTAAGCTTGAAGATTTTAAGGCGAAAAAGCGAACAAAGTCAATTGCTTTCCCTAGGCAGATTGCCATGTACTTATCTCGTGAATTAACCGATTATTCTTTGCCGAAAATAGGAGAAGAATTTGGCGGCCGTGACCACACCACCGTTATTCATGCTCATGAAAAAATTTCAAAGCTGCTGCTAACTGATTCTCAACTGCAGCGGCAAATTAAAGAACTAAATGACCTGTTGAAAATTTAGACCTATTGTGAATAACTTCCGAGAATGTATACACAGTCTGTCCACATGTGGATAGGCTGTGTTTCCTTTGAAAAAGCTAGTTATCCACATGTTAACAAGCCCTACTAGTACTTCTACTAATTTTTTTAAAAAAATATTATATGTAATTGCGTTAAAAAATATTCCTAAAACGGAGGATTTAAACATGAAATTTATAATCCAACGCGACCGCTTAGTTCAAAGTGTCCAGGATGTAATGAAGGCTGTCACATCGAGAACAACCATTCCAATCTTAACGGGGATTAAAATCACCACAACAGACGAGGGAGTAACCTTAACTGGAAGTGATTCTGATATTTCCATTGAATCATTTATCCCTAAAGAAGAAGCCGGCGATGAGATTGTAGAAATTAAACAAACAGGCTCCATTGTTTTGCAGGCGAAGTTTTTTAGCGAAATCGTGAAAAAGCTGCCAACAGATTCTGTCGAAATTGAGGTATTAAACCACCTGCAAACCGTTATTCGTTCCGGTAAATCAGAATTTAACCTGATTGGTTTGGATGCAGAGGAATATCCACACCTGCCACAGATTGAAGAAAATAATAAGTTCCATATTGCTACTGACCTATTGAAGGCAATGATCAGACAAACTCATTTTGCGGTGTCCACATCTGAAACACGGCCAATCTTGACAGGTGTAAACTGGCGAATTGAGAATGGCGAATTAACCTGTATTGCAACAGATAGCCATCGCCTTGCACTCCGCAAAGCAAAAGTAGAAATGGAAACGAGTGACAGCTACAACGTTGTCATTCCAGGAAAAAGTCTGAATGAACTTAGCAAAATTATTGATGACTCGAATGAGCAAATTGATATTGTCATTACCGAGAATCAAATTTTGTTTAAAGCAAAGCACCTTTTATTTTTCTCAAGATTATTGGAAGGAAACTATCCCGATACATCAAGATTGATTCCGAATGAAAGTAAAACGGATGTTACTGTCAACACAAAAGAATTTTTACATGCAATTGATCGTGCTTCCCTTTTAGCACGCGAAGGCAGAAATAATGTTGTTAAGCTTTCTACGATTGAGGGAGGAATCATTGAAATCTCCTCAAATACTCCAGAAATCGGGAAGGTTGTCGAAGAAATCCAAAGTGAATCCATTGAGGGAGAAGATTTAAAAATTTCTTTCAGCGCTAAATACATGATGGATGCGTTGAAGGCTCTTGAAGGAACGGATATTAGAGTGAGCTTTACTGGGGCGATGCGTCCATTCCTGATCCGCCCTCTTCATGATGAAACGATTTTACAGCTTATCTTGCCGGTAAGAACGTACTAAACATATATAAGCTATTATTCATAGGCCGCCTTTCTTCCACTGGCGGTCTTCTTTTTGACAAACATAAGTTTATTTTTGGTTTCCTTTGTAACTGTTCCGTTTTTTTAGTAAAATAAAGTATTGAGACTTTTTAAGAATTAGGTGATGCGGATGCCTGAAAAAATAAAGCTCGAAGCTGAATTTATAACATTGGGACAGTTCTTGCAGATTGCCGATGTTATTTCTACTGGCGGAATGGCCAAGTGGTTTTTAAGTGAGCATGAAGTTTTTGTAAATGGCGAACAGGATCAAAGAAGAGGAAGGAAACTTCGCGCCGGTGACAAAGTCCAAATTCCCGGTATTGGAGAATTTGTGATTACCGAATAGGTAAAGGACGAGAAGTCAATGTATATTGAATCATTATCGTTAAAAAACTATCGCAATTATGAAGAGTTATTTATTGAATTTGAAAATAAAGTAAATGTCATATTAGGTGAAAATGCCCAAGGCAAAACCAATGTGATGGAATCCATCTATGTTTTGGCCATGGCTAAATCCCACCGGACCTCCAATGATAAAGAACTTATTCGCTGGGACGAGGAGTATGCTAAAATAGAAGGTAGGGTTCAAAAACAGTACAGCTCATTGCCTTTACAATTAGTTATTTCAAAAAAGGGAAAAAAAGCACGACTTAATCATATTGAGCAGCAGAAATTAAGCCAGTATGTCGGGAATATGAATGTTGTCATGTTTGCTCCTGAGGATCTTAATTTGGTAAAAGGAAGTCCTCAGGTGCGCAGGCGATTTATTGATATGGAAATTGGCCAGATATCCCCTATTTACTTACATGATATGAGCCAATATCAAAAAATACTTCAACAGCGCAATCATTATCTGAAAATGCTTCAGATAAAAAAACAAACGGATCAAACAATGCTCGAGATCTTAACAGAGCAGTTTATTCAAGTTGCTGTAAAGATTATTGCGAAGAGATTTGAATTCCTTCACTTGCTTGCAAAATGGGCTGGTCCGATTCATAAAGGGATATCAAGGGGCCTGGAAACACTTGAAATCAACTATAAACCTTCCGTAGAGGTATTAGAAGAACAAGAGTTGTCGAAAATGGTAACATGCTTTGAAGAAAAGTTCGGAAAGGTGAAGACAAGAGAAATCGAACGTGGTACTACCCTATTTGGCCCACATCGGGACGATTTATTGTTTTTCGTAAACGGAAGAGATGTGCAAACGTTCGGATCACAAGGACAGCAGCGGACGACTGCGCTGTCGGTAAAGCTCGCTGAAATTGAATTAATTCAGGCGGAAATTGGTGAGTACCCTATTTTACTGTTGGATGATGTGTTGTCGGAATTAGATGATTATCGGCAATCTCACTTATTAAATACCATCCAGGGTAAAGTTCAAACCTTTGTTACCACAACCAGTGTTGATGGAATAGACCACCAGACATTAAAGGAAGCCTCAACCTTCCAGGTTTCGTCCGGTATTATTCAGAAAGTAGATTGAGGTGGAACATGTATATTCATATCGGGGAAGATCTCAATATTAGGGCAAAGGATATTATCTCCATATTGGACAAAGATAGTGTGAAAAATTCTGAGTTGGCTGGGGAATTCCTGCAGCGGCATCAGGATAAGGTCATCAACCTCTCAAAAAATCCTTTTAAATCAGTTGTGATTACATTTGACAAAGTGTATTTGTCCCCGATAGCCTCCGGAACGTTAAAAAGACGTTCCAGCCAAATGCATTTACAAGAATTTTAATAGCATAATAATTTTTCAAAAAATAAGGATTTATTTGGCAGAAAGTGCAGGTGAATCAAGTGACAATGGATCAAAAAGCAGTTCAGGAGCAGGCATATGATGCCAATCAGATACAAGTGTTGGAGGGCCTAGAGGCTGTGAGGAAAAGACCGGGTATGTACATCGGTTCAACAAGCGGAAAAGGGCTTCACCATCTTGTTTGGGAAATCGTTGATAATAGTATTGACGAGGCACTTGCGGGCTACTGTGACGAAATCAATGTCACGATTGAAGAAGATAACAGCATTACGGTAAAGGATAATGGGCGCGGTATTCCGGTCGGCATCCAAGAAAAAATGGGCAGACCTGCCGTTGAGGTCATTATGACAGTTCTCCATGCCGGAGGAAAGTTTGGCGGCGGAGGCTATAAAGTTTCAGGCGGCCTGCACGGTGTTGGTGCATCGGTTGTTAATGCCCTATCTACTGAGCTGGAAGTCTATGTACATCGCGACGGTAATATTCACGAAATAAAATTTGAACGCGGCAATGTCGTTTCTGAACTAAAGGTGGTTGGTACCACCGACAAAACCGGAACCATAACCCATTTTAGGCCGGACGGAGAAATTTTCACAGAAACACTTGAATATGAATATGACATTCTGGCAACACGCCTTCGTGAACTCGCATTCCTTAACCGAGGAATCAAAATCACCATAGAAGATAAGCGTGTCGAAAATAAACGCAATGAGTATCATTATGAGGGCGGAATTAAATCCTATGTTGAGCATTTAAATCGGACGAAAGAGGTCATTCTTGAAGAGCCTATCTACATGGAGGGCGAAAAGGATGGAATCAGCGTTGAGGTTGCCCTGCAATACAATGAAGGCTATACAGATAACATCTACTCATTCGCCAATAATATTCATACGTACGAAGGCGGAACCCACGAATCTGGTTTCAAAACGGCTTTAACGAGGGTTATTAACGATTATGCTAGAAAAAACAACCTGATTAAAGAAAGCGACGCGAACCTTTCCGGTGAGGATGTTCGCGAAGGCCTGACAGCGATTGTTTCGATTAAGCATCCGGACCCGCAATTTGAGGGGCAAACAAAAACTAAACTCGGAAATTCTGAAGTCAGGGCGATAACAGATACCGTTTTTGCTCAGCATTTTGAAAAGTTCTTGTTGGAAAATCCGATGGTTGCTAAAAAGATTGTCGATAAAGGTCTAATGGCGGCAAGAGCAAGGCTCGCTGCCAAAAAGGCAAGGGAATTGACCCGCCGCAAGAGTGCGCTAGAAGTATCTAGTTTACCCGGGAAATTGGCAGACTGCTCTTCTAAAGACCCATCAGAAAGCGAATTGTATATCGTTGAGGGTGACTCAGCGGGTGGTTCGGCGAAACAAGGACGCGACCGTCATTTCCAAGCAATCCTGCCGCTTCGCGGTAAGATTCTGAACGTTGAGAAGGCACGTCTTGATCGGATTCTTTCCAATAATGAAGTCCGGGCAATGATTACAGCCATTGGCACTGGTATTGGTGAGGATTTTGATATTGGAAAAGCCCGCTATCATAAAGTCATCATCATGACGGATGCGGACGTCGATGGCGCCCATATTCGTACGCTGCTGCTGACCTTCTTTTACCGCTATATGAGGAAAATTATCGAGGCTGGTTATGTATATATCGCCCAGCCGCCTCTTTACAAAGTGCAGCAGGGAAAACGGGTGGAATATGCCTATAATGACAAGGAACTTGACAAGGTTTTTGCCGAGCTGCCAAGCCAGCCTAAGCCTAATATTCAGCGCTATAAAGGTTTGGGAGAAATGAATCCTGAACAGTTATGGGAAACAACCATGGATCCAGGTTCGAGAACGATGCTTCAGGTAAGTCTAGAAGATGCGATCGAAGCGGATGACACCTTCGATATGCTGATGGGCGAAAAGGTCGAACCACGCCGGAACTTTATCGAAGAAAACGCTCAATACGTGAAAAATTTAGATATATAACATAAATGAAAACTCGCCAATTGGCGGGTCCGATAGGACGAAGATAGAGGTGTAGTGAATTTATGCGTTAGGAAATTATAAATGTGTGAAAATTTACAATTTCCTATTAGCTAAAAAAAGGGAAAAAGGGTAGAGGTGTCCACTATCCTCCTTTTTTATTTTAGGTGACACCCTAACAGGAGGTACCAATTATGGCTGAAACACCAAATTCTCAAGTAAAAGAAATTAATATTAGCCAAGAAATGAAATCCTCGTTTCTTGACTATGCAATGAGTGTTATCGTTTCACGTGCCCTTCCGGATGTTCGTGATGGCCTGAAGCCGGTTCACCGCCGTATTCTTTATGCTATGCACGATCTAGGAATTCATGCAGACAAACCATATAAAAAGTCAGCCCGTATTGTCGGGGATGTTATTGGTAAGTATCACCCGCATGGTGACTCCGCTGTTTATGAAACCATGGTCCGGATGGCGCAGGATTTCAACTATCGCTACATGCTTGTCGATGGCCACGGAAACTTCGGATCGGTTGATGGTGATGCGGCTGCGGCGATGCGTTACACTGAATCAAGAATGTCGAAAATCTCAATGGAATTATTAAGAGATATTAACAAAGACACGATTGATTATCAAGATAACTATGATGGCGAGGAAAGAGAACCGGTTGTCTTGCCAGCGCGGTTCCCTAACCTATTAGTGAACGGTACAACTGGAATTGCCGTTGGGATGGCAACCAACATCCCGCCTCATCAGCTCGGCGAGACTATCGATGCTGTTTTGGCAGTCAGCCATGACCCTGATATTACCACTCAGGAGCTGATGGAGATCATCCCGGGGCCTGATTTCCCTACTGGAGGGATCATCTTAGGCCGCAGCGGCATCCGCAAGGCTTATGAAACAGGACGGGGCTCCATTACTATACGAGCAAAAGTAGAAATTGAACAAAAATCCAACGGTAAAGAGGTCATTATTGTTAATGAGCTTCCCTACCAGGTAAATAAAGCAAAACTGATTGAAAAAATAGCGGAATTGGTCCGTGATAAAAAGATTGATGGCATCACTGACCTGCGCGATGAATCAGACCGCCGCGGAATGCGGATTGTCATTGAAGTTCGTAAGGATGCCAACGCCAATGTTTTGCTGAATAATTTATACAAGCAGACGGCGCTGCAAACCAGCTTTGGAATTAACACCCTAGCGCTTGTGAATGGGCAGCCAAAGGTGCTAAGCCTAAAGCAATGTTTAGTCTATTATTTAGACCATCAAAAGGTAGTCATTCGCCGCCGTACTGCATTTGAATTGCGTAAGGCCGAAGCAAGGGCACATATTTTAGAAGGTCTGCGAATCGCACTTGACCATATTGACGCTATCATTACGTTAATCCGCAACTCGCAAACGACAGATATCGCCCGTGAAGGGTTAATGACCCAATTTAATCTTTCAGAAAAACAAGCCCAGGCCATCCTTGATATGCGCTTGCAGCGTTTAACAGGCTTGGAAAGAGAAAAGATTGAAGATGAATATCAGGAGCTTGTAAAACTCATTGCAGAGTTAAAAGCCATTTTAGCGGACGAGGAAAAAGTCCTTGAAATTATCCGCGAAGAACTTCTTGAAATCAAAGAACGTTTCAATGATAAACGCCGCACTGAGATTGCAGCAGGCGGAATTGAAAACATTGAGGACGAGGATTTGATTCCACGCGAAAACATCGTCATTTCATTAACCCATAACGGTTATATTAAGCGTCTCCCTGTCTCCACGTACCGCGCACAAAAACGCGGTGGCCGCGGAATCCAAGGTATGGGCACCAATGAAGATGATTTTGTCGAGCATTTGATCACGACTTCAACCCATGATACGATTCTTTTCTTTACCAATAAGGGGAAGGTCTATCGTTCCAAAGGATATGAAATTCCGGAGTACGGCCGCACGGCGAAAGGCATTCCGATTATCAATCTGCTGGGTATTGAAAAAGGTGAATGGGTAAATGCAATTATCCCTGTTGAAGAATTCGTGGACGATTGGTACCTGTTCTTTACCACAAAAGAAGGTGTCTCCAAGCGGTCACCGCTGTCATCGTTTGCCCATATCCGGAATAACGGACTAATCGCCATAAGTCTGCGTGAGGGCGATGAGCTTATTTCTGCCCGTATGACTGACGGCAGCAAGCATATTATTATCGGTACAAAAAAAGGTATGCTGATCCGCTTCCCGGAAACAGATGTCCGTTCGATGGGCCGCACCGCTACAGGAGTAAAAGGCATTACCTTGGACAACGATGATGAGGTTGTCGGCATGGAAGTGCTTGAGGAAGATAATGAAGTGCTGATTGTAACGAAAAATGGCTACGGAAAGCGGACTGCTGCTTCTGAGTATCGCATTCAAGGCCGCGGCGGGAAAGGTATTAAGACCTGCCATATTACAGATAAGAACGGTGACCTTGTCTCGATGAGAGCGGTAACCGGTGAAGAGGACTTGATGCTGATTACAACAGGCGGGGTCTTGATTCGTATCGATGTAGCCGGCATTTCCAAAATGGGCCGGAATACACAGGGTGTAAAACTAATCAGCCTTGGCGATGAAGAGAACGAATATGTGGCAACCGTGGCTAAAGTAGAAAAAGAAGAAGTTCAGGAAAATGAAAATACAGAGGAAACAGAAGAAAACGCATCAGGTGAAAACCCAGATGTGAATACCACTTCTGATGAAGAATAATCATAAACGGAGCACTGAAAAGGTGCTCTGTTTTCTTTATTTAACATTACTTTTGAATTTATTATATTTATATAGTAAAAAAATGATTAAAACATGTTGACTTTAACTTAAACGGGTGATATATTTATAAAGTCGCTTCTGAGCGATAGAGAAATTGACCTTTGAAAACTAAACAAACAAAAACGTCAACAAACAATAATATTCGTTTCGTTTGAAACGAAGCCAACGTAACATTTTTGAGCTAATCAACTCAACTTTATTGGAGAGTTTGATCCTGGCTCAGGACGAACGCTGGCGGCGTGCCTAATACATGCAAGTCGAGCGAATCACTGGGAGCTTGCTCCTGGTGATTAGCGGCGGACGGGTGAGTAACACGTGGGCAACCTGCCTGTAAGACTGGGATAACTTCGGGAAACCGGAGCTAATACCGGATAATTTCTTCCCTCGCATGAGGGAAGGTTGAAAGTCGGTTTCGGCTGACACTTACAGATGGGCCCGCGGCGCATTAGCTAGTTGGTGAGGTAACGGCTCACCAAGGCGACGATGCGTAGCCGACCTGAGAGGGTGATCGGCCACACTGGGACTGAGACACGGCCCAGACTCCTACGGGAGGCAGCAGTAGGGAATCTTCCACAATGGACGAAAGTCTGATGGAGCAACGCCGCGTGAGCGATGAAGGCCTTCGGGTCGTAAAGCTCTGTTGTCAGGGAAGAACAAGTATCGGAGTAACTGCCGGTACCTTGACGGTACCTGACCAGAAAGCCACGGCTAACTACGTGCCAGCAGCCGCGGTAATACGTAGGTGGCAAGCGTTGTCCGGAATTATTGGGCGTAAAGCGCGCGCAGGCGGTCCTTTAAGTCTGATGTGAAAGCCCACGGCTCAACCGTGGAGGGTCATTGGAAACTGGGGGACTTGAGTGCAGAAGAGGAAAGCGGAATTCCACGTGTAGCGGTGAAATGCGTAGAGATGTGGAGGAACACCAGTGGCGAAGGCGGCTTTCTGGTCTGTAACTGACGCTGAGGCGCGAAAGCGTGGGGAGCAAACAGGATTAGATACCCTGGTAGTCCACGCCGTAAACGATGAGTGCTAAGTGTTAGAGGGTTTCCGCCCTTTAGTGCTGCAGCTAACGCATTAAGCACTCCGCCTGGGGAGTACGGCCGCAAGGCTGAAACTCAAAGGAATTGACGGGGGCCCGCACAAGCGGTGGAGCATGTGGTTTAATTCGAAGCAACGCGAAGAACCTTACCAGGTCTTGACATCCTCTGACACTCCTAGAGATAGGAATTTCCCCTTCGGGGGACAGAGTGACAGGTGGTGCATGGTTGTCGTCAGCTCGTGTCGTGAGATGTTGGGTTAAGTCCCGCAACGAGCGCAACCCTTGATCTTAGTTGCCAGCATTCAGTTGGGCACTCTAAGGTGACTGCCGGTGACAAACCGGAGGAAGGTGGGGATGACGTCAAATCATCATGCCCCTTATGACCTGGGCTACACACGTGCTACAATGGATGGTACAAAGGGCAGCGAAGCCGCGAGGTGGAGCCAATCCCATAAAACCATTCTCAGTTCGGATTGCAGGCTGCAACTCGCCTGCATGAAGCCGGAATCGCTAGTAATCGCGGATCAGCATGCCGCGGTGAATACGTTCCCGGGCCTTGTACACACCGCCCGTCACACCACGAGAGTTTGTAACACCCGAAGTCGGTGGGGTAACCGTAAGGAGCCAGCCGCCTAAGGTGGGACAGATGATTGGGGTGAAGTCGTAACAAGGTAGCCGTATCGGAAGGTGCGGCTGGATCACCTCCTTTCTAAGGAT
>NZ_JAGYPF010000015.1 GCF_018343535.1 Neobacillus rhizophilus | reverse complement strand
TCGATCGAGGACTTAACCAAGTCATATTAAGCAAGGCGAACTCGTTTTTACTAAACTTCTTCTGCATTATCTAGTTTTGAGGGAATGAAACCTCTAATTCAATAGGTCCGGTAGCAATGGCGAGAAGGTCACACCCGTTCCCATCCCGAACACGGAAGTTAAGCTTCTCAGCGCCGATGGTAGTTGGGACGCAAGTCCCTGTGAGAGTAGGACGCTGCCGGGCCATCATATATGGAGGATTAGCTCAGCTGGGAGAGCATCTGCCTTACAAGCAGAGGGTCGGCGGTTCGATCCCGTCATCCTCCACCATATTATTATGCCGGCTTAGCTCAATTGGTAGAGCAACTGACTTGTAATCAGTAGGTTGAGGGTTCAAGTCCTTTAGCCGGCACCATGCTTCTTACTTCCTTGAGTTACATCAGCGGAAGCATGCGAGAAATCCCGAAGGGATTTTAAGCAGAAATAACTAAGTTGTCTTTGGATAGACTTTATTATTTTGAGCCATTAGCTCAGTCGGTAGAGCATCTGACTTTTAATCAGAGGGTCGAAGGTTCGAGTCCTTCATGGCTCACCATTTTAATATGCGGGTGTGGCGGAATTGGCAGACGCACCAGACTTAGGATCTGGCGCCGCAAGGCGTGGGGGTTCGACTCCCTTCACCCGCACCATTTAAATATTGCGGAAGTAGTTCAGTGGTAGAACACCACCTTGCCAAGGTGGGGGTCGCGGGTTCGAATCCCGTCTTCCGCTCCATATTTGCCGGGGTGGCGGAACTGGCAGACGCACAGGACTTAAAATCCTGCGGTAGGTGACTACCGTACCGGTTCGATTCCGGTCCTCGGCACCATTTAAATATAAAATGCGCCCGTAGCTCAATTGGATAGAGCGTCTGACTACGGATCAGAAGGTTATGGGTTCGACTCCTGTCGGGCGCGCCATCAAATTTAATAGTACGGGAAATAGCTCAGCTTGGTAGAGCACTTGGTTTGGGACCAAGGGGTCGCAGGTTCGAATCCTGTTTTCCCGACCATTTTAACGGGGCCTTAGCTCAGCTGGGAGAGCGCCTGCTTTGCACGCAGGAGGTCAGCGGTTCGATCCCGCTAGGCTCCACCAATTATTTTAAAAAATATATTGACATTGTTGTTTTGCTTTGTTAATATATAAAAGTTGCCTTTGGGCGTCAG
>NZ_JAGYPF010000014.1:1388-4772 GCF_018343535.1 Neobacillus rhizophilus | reverse complement strand
GAAACTTCGTTCCCTCCTGAGTGGATCCTGAGTACGGCCGGACACGTGAAATCCGGTCGGAAGCAGGGAGGACCATCTCCCAAGGCTAAATACTCCCTAGTGACCGATAGTGAACCAGTACCGTGAGGGAAAGGTGAAAAGCACCCCGGAAGGGGAGTGAAAGAGATCCTGAAACCGTGTGCCTACAAGTAGTCAGAGCCCGTTCATGGGTGATGGCGTGCCTTTTGTAGAATGAACCGGCGAGTTACGATTGCATGCGAGGTTAAGTTGAAGAGACGGAGCCGCAGCGAAAGCGAGTCTGAATAGGGCGAAATAGTATGTAGTCGTAGACCCGAAACCAGGTGATCTACCCATGTCCAGGGTGAAGTCCAGGTAACACTGGATGGAGGCCCGAACCCACGCACGTTGAAAAGTGCGGGGATGAGGTGTGGGTAGCGGAGAAATTCCAATCGAACTTGGAGATAGCTGGTTCTCTCCGAAATAGCTTTAGGGCTAGCCTCACGTAGTTAGAGTCTTGGAGGTAGAGCACTGTTTGGACTAGGGGCCCTCATCGGGTTACCGAATTCAGACAAACTCCGAATGCCAATGACTTATCCGTGGGAGTCAGACTGCGAGTGATAAGATCCGTAGTCAAAAGGGAAACAGCCCAGACCACCAGCTAAGGTCCCAAAGTATACGTTAAGTGGAAAAGGATGTGGAGTTGCTTAGACAACCAGGATGTTGGCTTAGAAGCAGCCACCATTTAAAGAGTGCGTAATAGCTCACTGGTCGAGTGACTCTGCGCCGAAAATGTACCGGGGCTAAACGTATCACCGAAGCTGTGGGTGGACACCTTATGGTGTCCGCGGTAGGAGAGCGTTCTAAGGGCGTTGAAGCTAGACCGTAAGGACTGGTGGAGCGCTTAGAAGTGAGAATGCCGGTATGAGTAGCGAAAGATGAGTGAGAATCTCATCCACCGTATGCCTAAGGTTTCCTGAGGAAGGCTCGTCCGCTCAGGGTTAGTCGGGACCTAAGCCGAGGCCGAAAGGCGTAGGCGATGGACAACAGGTTGATATTCCTGTACCACCTCTTTATCGTTTGAGTGATGGGGGGACGCAGGAGGATAGGGTAAGCGCACTGCTGGATATGTGCGTGTAAGCAGTTAGGCTGGTGAATAGGAAAATCCGTTCACCTTAAGGCTGAGCTGTGATGCCGAGGGAATTATAGTACCGAAGTTCCTGATTCCACACTGCCAAGAAAAGCCTCTAGCGAGATAAAAGGTGCCCGTACCGCAAACCGACACAGGTAGGCGAGGAGAGAATCCTAAGGTGAGCGAGAGAACTCTCGTTAAGGAACTCGGCAAAATGACCCCGTAACTTCGGGAGAAGGGGTGCTTTTTGGGGTGAATAGCCCCGAAGAGCCGCAGTGAATAGGCCCAGGCGACTGTTTAGCAAAAACACAGGTCTCTGCAAAGCCGCAAGGCGAAGTATAGGGGCTGACGCCTGCCCGGTGCTGGAAGGTTAAGAGGAGGGGTTAGCGCAAGCGAAGCTCTGAATCGAAGCCCCAGTAAACGGCGGCCGTAACTATAACGGTCCTAAGGTAGCGAAATTCCTTGTCGGGTAAGTTCCGACCCGCACGAAAGGCGTAACGATCTGGGCACTGTCTCAACGAGAGACTCGGTGAAATTATAGTACCTGTGAAGATGCAGGTTACCCGCGACAGGACGGAAAGACCCCATGGAGCTTTACTGTAGCCTGATATTGAATTTTGGTACAGCTTGTACAGGATAGGTAGGAGCCTGAGAAGCCGGAGCGCCAGCTTCGGTGGAGGCGTCGGTGGGATACTACCCTGGCTGTATTGAAATTCTAACCCGCACCCCTTATCGGGGTGGGAGACAGTGTCAGGTGGGCAGTTTGACTGGGGCGGTCGCCTCCTAAAATGTAACGGAGGCGCCCAAAGGTTCCCTCAGAATGGTTGGAAATCATTCGCAGAGTGTAAAGGCACAAGGGAGCTTGACTGCGAGACCTACAAGTCGAGCAGGGACGAAAGTCGGGCTTAGTGATCCGGTGGTTCCGCATGGAAGGGCCATCGCTCAACGGATAAAAGCTACCCTGGGGATAACAGGCTTATCTCCCCCAAGAGTCCACATCGACGGGGAGGTTTGGCACCTCGATGTCGGCTCATCGCATCCTGGGGCTGTAGTCGGTCCCAAGGGTTGGGCTGTTCGCCCATTAAAGCGGTACGCGAGCTGGGTTCAGAACGTCGTGAGACAGTTCGGTCCCTATCCGTCGTGGGCGCAGGAAATTTGAGAGGAGCTGTCCTTAGTACGAGAGGACCGGGATGGACGCACCGCTGGTGTACCAGTTGTCTTGCCAAAGGCATCGCTGGGTAGCTATGTGCGGACGGGATAAGTGCTGAAAGCATCTAAGCATGAAGCCCCCCTCGAGATGAGATTTCCCATAGCGTCAAGCTAGTAAGATCCCTGAAAGATGATCAGGTTGATAGGTCAGAGGTGGAAGCGCGGTGACGTGTGGAGCTGACTGATACTAATCGATCGAGGACTTAACCAAGTCATATTAAGCAAGGTGAACTCGTTCTTAAATACTTCTTCTGCATTATCTAGTTTTGAGGGAATGAAAACCTCTAAAAATAGTCTGGTAGCAATAGCGAGAAGGTCACACCCGTTCCCATCCCGAACACGGAAGTTAAGCTTCTCAGCGCCGATGGTAGTTGGGACGCAAGTCCCTGTGAGAGTAGGACGCTGCCAGGCAAACAAAAAGACAACCTGAAATATGGTTGTCTTTTTGTTTGATTTGTGAAGCGTGAGACGGATCGCTTTTTATGATTAATTTTCTTAGTACAAAAAAACTAAAAAAACATTGACGTAGATAATATATTCTAGTAATATAAGATTTGTCGCTGATAGGAATTAACAAAAAGCATTTTGTTTCTAGAAAAATAGTTGACTTTTAAAAACAGTTTTGCTAAAATTAACTCCTGTCACTGAAACAAGTTAACACTTCAAAAAGTTGTTGACTATTCAAAAAAGAGATGATATATTATTATTCTGTCTCTGAAAAATTGCCCTTTGAAAACTAAACAAACAAAAACGTCAACAAACAATAATTATCATGTTTCTTCTATTATATAAAGAACATGAGCCAACGTAACATTTTTGAGCTAATCAACTCAACTTTATTGGAGAGTTTGATCCTGGCTCAGGACGAACGCTGGCGGCGTGCCTAATACATGCAAGTCGAGCGAATACCTGGGAGCTTGCTCCCGGTGGTTAGCGGCGGACGGGTGAGTAACACGTGGGCAACCTGCCTGTAAGACTGGGATAACTTCGGGAAACCGGAGCTAATACCGGATAATTTCTTCCCTCGCATGAGGGAAGGTTGAAAG
>NZ_JAGYPF010000013.1 GCF_018343535.1 Neobacillus rhizophilus | reverse complement strand
GAAACTTCGTTCCCTCCTGAGTGGATCCTGAGTACGGCCGGACACGTGAAATCCGGTCGGAAGCAGGGAGGACCATCTCCCAAGGCTAAATACTCCCTAGTGACCGATAGTGAACCAGTACCGTGAGGGAAAGGTGAAAAGCACCCCGGAAGGGGAGTGAAAGAGATCCTGAAACCGTGTGCCTACAAGTAGTCAGAGCCCGTTCATGGGTGATGGCGTGCCTTTTGTAGAATGAACCGGCGAGTTACGATTGCATGCGAGGTTAAGTTGAAGAGACGGAGCCGCAGCGAAAGCGAGTCTGAATAGGGCGAAATAGTATGTAGTCGTAGACCCGAAACCAGGTGATCTACCCATGTCCAGGGTGAAGTCCAGGTAACACTGGATGGAGGCCCGAACCCACGCACGTTGAAAAGTGCGGGGATGAGGTGTGGGTAGCGGAGAAATTCCAATCGAACTTGGAGATAGCTGGTTCTCTCCGAAATAGCTTTAGGGCTAGCCTCACGTAGTTAGAGTCTTGGAGGTAGAGCACTGTTTGGACTAGGGGCCCTCATCGGGTTACCGAATTCAGACAAACTCCGAATGCCAATGACTTATCCGTGGGAGTCAGACTGCGAGTGATAAGATCCGTAGTCAAAAGGGAAACAGCCCAGACCACCAGCTAAGGTCCCAAAGTATACGTTAAGTGGAAAAGGATGTGGAGTTGCTTAGACAACCAGGATGTTGGCTTAGAAGCAGCCACCATTTAAAGAGTGCGTAATAGCTCACTGGTCGAGTGACTCTGCGCCGAAAATGTACCGGGGCTAAACGTATCACCGAAGCTGTGGGTGGACACCTTATGGTGTCCGCGGTAGGAGAGCGTTCTAAGGGCGTTGAAGCTAGACCGTAAGGACTGGTGGAGCGCTTAGAAGTGAGAATGCCGGTATGAGTAGCGAAAGATGAGTGAGAATCTCATCCACCGTATGCCTAAGGTTTCCTGAGGAAGGCTCGTCCGCTCAGGGTTAGTCGGGACCTAAGCCGAGGCCGAAAGGCGTAGGCGATGGACAACAGGTTGATATTCCTGTACCACCTCTTTATCGTTTGAGTGATGGGGGGACGCAGGAGGATAGGGTAAGCGCACTGCTGGATATGTGCGTGTAAGCAGTTAGGCTGGTGAATAGGAAAATCCGTTCACCTTAAGGCTGAGCTGTGATGCCGAGGGAATTATAGTACCGAAGTTCCTGATTCCACACTGCCAAGAAAAGCCTCTAGCGAGATAAAAGGTGCCCGTACCGCAAACCGACACAGGTAGGCGAGGAGAGAATCCTAAGGTGAGCGAGAGAACTCTCGTTAAGGAACTCGGCAAAATGACCCCGTAACTTCGGGAGAAGGGGTGCTTTTTGGGGTGAATAGCCCCGAAGAGCCGCAGTGAATAGGCCCAGGCGACTGTTTAGCAAAAACACAGGTCTCTGCAAAGCCGCAAGGCGAAGTATAGGGGCTGACGCCTGCCCGGTGCTGGAAGGTTAAGAGGAGGGGTTAGCGCAAGCGAAGCTCTGAATCGAAGCCCCAGTAAACGGCGGCCGTAACTATAACGGTCCTAAGGTAGCGAAATTCCTTGTCGGGTAAGTTCCGACCCGCACGAAAGGCGTAACGATCTGGGCACTGTCTCAACGAGAGACTCGGTGAAATTATAGTACCTGTGAAGATGCAGGTTACCCGCGACAGGACGGAAAGACCCCATGGAGCTTTACTGTAGCCTGATATTGAATTTTGGTACAGCTTGTACAGGATAGGTAGGAGCCTGAGAAGCCGGAGCGCCAGCTTCGGTGGAGGCGTCGGTGGGATACTACCCTGGCTGTATTGAAATTCTAACCCGCACCCCTTATCGGGGTGGGAGACAGTGTCAGGTGGGCAGTTTGACTGGGGCGGTCGCCTCCTAAAATGTAACGGAGGCGCCCAAAGGTTCCCTCAGAATGGTTGGAAATCATTCGCAGAGTGTAAAGGCACAAGGGAGCTTGACTGCGAGACCTACAAGTCGAGCAGGGACGAAAGTCGGGCTTAGTGATCCGGTGGTTCCGCATGGAAGGGCCATCGCTCAACGGATAAAAGCTACCCTGGGGATAACAGGCTTATCTCCCCCAAGAGTCCACATCGACGGGGAGGTTTGGCACCTCGATGTCGGCTCATCGCATCCTGGGGCTGTAGTCGGTCCCAAGGGTTGGGCTGTTCGCCCATTAAAGCGGTACGCGAGCTGGGTTCAGAACGTCGTGAGACAGTTCGGTCCCTATCCGTCGTGGGCGCAGGAAATTTGAGAGGAGCTGTCCTTAGTACGAGAGGACCGGGATGGACGCACCGCTGGTGTACCAGTTGTCTTGCCAAAGGCATCGCTGGGTAGCTATGTGCGGACGGGATAAGTGCTGAAAGCATCTAAGCATGAAGCCCCCCTCGAGATGAGATTTCCCATAGCGTCAAGCTAGTAAGATCCCTGAAAGATGATCAGGTTGATAGGTCAGAGGTGGAAGCGCGGTGACGTGTGGAGCTGACTGATACTAATCGATCGAGGACTTAACCAAGTCATATTAAGCAAGGTGAACTCGTTCTTAAATACTTCTTCTGCATTATCTAGTTTTGAGGGAATGAAAACCTCTAAAAATAGTCTGGTAGCAATAGCGAGAAGGTCACACCCGTTCCCATCCCGAACACGGAAGTTAAGCTTCTCAGCGCCGATGGTAGTTGGGACGCAAGTCCCTGTGAGAGTAGGACGCTGCCAGGCTAAGCCCTTATAGGGCTATTATTTTGCCTAAATTTATAATGGCCCCTTGGTCAAGCGGTTAAGACACCGCCCTTTCACGGCGGTAACACGGGTTCGAATCCCGTAGGGGTCACCATTTACGGAGGATTAGCTCAGCTGGGAGAGCATCTGCCTTACAAGCAGAGGGTCGGCGGTTCGATCCCGTCATCCTCCACCATTTATTTTTTTGCATTTTTGAGCCATTAGCTCAGTCGGTAGAGCATCTGACTTTTAATCAGAGGGTCGAAGGTTCGAGTCCTTCATGGCTCACCATTTAAAGTTTGCGGGTGTGGCGGAATTGGCAGACGCACCAGACTTAGGATCTGGCGCCGCAAGGCGTGGGGGTTCGACTCCCTTCACCCGCACCATTTAAATATTGCGGAAGTAGTTCAGTGGTAGAACACCACCTTGCCAAGGTGGGGGTCGCGGGTTCGAATCCCGTCTTCCGCTCCATATTTGCCGGGGTGGCGGAACTGGCAGACGCACAGGACTTAAAATCCTGCGGTAGGTGACTACCGTACCGGTTCGATTCCGGTCCTCGGCACCATTTATTAAATAATGCGCCCGTAGCTCAATTGGATAGAGCGTCTGACTACGGATCAGAAGGTTATGGGTTCGACTCCTGTCGGGCGCGCCATCAAATTTAATTCAACTTTCGGGAAATAGCTCAGCTTGGTAGAGCACTTGGTTTGGGACCAAGGGGTCGCAGGTTCGAATCCTGTTTTCCCGACCATTCTAACTAAAATCAATGGGGCCTTAGCTCAGCTGGGAGAGCGCCTGCTTTGCACGCAGGAGGTCAGCGGTTCGATCCCGCTAGGCTCCACCATTAGATTTAAATATGTAATTTGGCGGTGTAGCTCAGCTGGCTAGAGCGTACGGTTCATACCCGTAAGGTCGGGGGTTCGATCCCCTCCGCCGCTACCAATGTATTATTTCGGAGGAATACCCAAGTCCGGCTGAAGGGATCGGTCTTGAAAACCGACAGGCGGGTTAAACCGCGCGGGGGTTCGAATCCCTCTTCCTCCGCCATAAACATTTTATTCATTATCGCGGGGTGGAGCAACGAGCGTTGCTTCTGTGAATAGTCTGCGAGTTGTATCAATCGAGCTGCTGCTTGAATAAGCTTTCTGAGATTGATACAGTCCTACGTTAGCTTTTAGCATGGCGTAAACTTAATACTTTCTTATTATCGCGGGGTGGAGCAGTCCGGTAGCTCGTCGGGCTCATAACCCGAAGGTCGCAGGTTCAAATCCTGCCCCCGCAATATATGGGCCTATAGCTCAGCTGGTTAGAGCGCACGCCTGATAAGCGTGAGGTCGATGGTTCGAGTCCATTTAGGCCCACCATTATAAATAATTCTAATTGTTCCGCAGTAGCTCAGTGGTAGAGCATTCGGCTGTTAACCGAACGGTCGTAGGTTCGAATCCTACCTGCGGAGCCATTTTTTTTTATGGGGAAGTACTCAAGAGGCTGAAGAGGCGCCCCTGCTAAGGGTGTAGGTCGGGCAACCGGCGCGAGGGTTCAAATCCCTCCTTCTCCGCCATAAATATCATGCGCCTTTAGCTCAGCTGGATAGAGCATACGCCTTCTAAGCGTACGGTCAGAGGTTCGAATCCTCTAAGGCGCGTAATAAATAGTAAAGAGTTGTATAAAAAAAACAGGAATAGCTATTTTGAACAAATCCCTCTTGTAAATACAGTTAGGATAAAACCTAAACTGTCTACGCAAGAGGGATTTTTTTTGCTATAAAAGGCTTCTAGTATTGAGATGAGTCTAAGTTACTAGGTGTTGGGGGAATATCTGACCGTAACCATTTTAGCAACCAGTAGAGAGTTAGAATGTGGGGAAATTAAGAATAACGAAAAAAGTTATTTGAAAATTCCAGCTAATGTGTTAATATAAGGTTAGTTTGGAATATAAAACTCGGTTTTGTATACTAAACCAAAGGAGGTGGAGCTAAAATGAAGGAAAAGTATTGGGTTCCTTCTATTGAGAAAGCCCATAATGTTTTAAAGGAAATTGCAGAAAATCCCAATCAACTTCGGCTTATTGACTTGTCTAATCGATTAAATATCAATAAAAGCTCTTTATTTTCATTATTAAATACATTAGAAATCTTAAAGTGGATTACAAAGGAACATGGTGATACCTATTCATTAGGGCCTGCAGCAGGAGCGATTGGTTCGGCTTATTTCAACCAGTTTAATATTTTACAGTCATTTTATAAAGAGGCTAGCTACTCAGTAGCCAAAATAAATGAACATATCCAATTGGGGATTTTAGAAGGAGGAGAGGTAATCTATTTAGGAAAGGCAGAGGGAGATTCAAGAGTGCGACTAATAACGGACCCGGGGATGCGTTTTCCTGCTTATGCTTCTGCCATCGGTAAGATTCAATTAACCCAATTCACAAAGGATGAACTTAAAATAATCTACCCTGTCAGTCCGTTTGAGAAAAAAACACCGTTTACCATTTCCGACGTCGATGAACTCTATAAAAATATAGAACTAGCAAAAAGAAATGGTTATTCTATCGAGAATCAAGAAGCCGCACTTGGGTTTCATTGTGTAGGTGCACCAATCTATAATTTTGAAAATAAAATCATTGCCGGGGTCAGTTTTACAATGATGACCAATAGCTGGGAACAGAAAAAAGAGTCTGCCAGGGATGAAATTATTCAGCTTGCATATCGATTGTCCCAATTGGCTGGTTATACAGGTGATTTGAAAAGGGCGTAGCATCAAATTTTTAAAGGAGTTGACTAATTTTGCAAACGGTTTCTGAAGTAAAAATATATAAAAATTTTATTGATAACGAGTGGGTAGATTCAGAATCTCATGAAACGATTAAGAGCATCAACCCGGCCCAAAAAAATGAAGTAGTTGGATACTTGCAAAAATCGACGAAACAAGACCTAGAAAAAGCTGTACAGTCCGCTCATAAGGCTAAAAAATCATGGCGCAAGCTTGGTCAGGCCGCACGAGGGCAGCTTTTATTCAAGGCAGCAAATCTAATTGAGGAAAACTTGGACGATATTGCCGAAACAATGACAAGAGAAATGGGTAAAACACTCCCGGAGGCAAAAGGTGAGACAGCACGCGGTGTGGCCATACTTCGTTATTATGCGGGAGAAGGCATGCGGAAAAATGGTGATGTCATTCCATCATCTGATCAGGATGCATTGATGTTTACCAAACGTGTACCACTAGGCGTTGTCGGAATCATTACTCCATGGAACTTCCCAGTCGCCATTCCCATCTGGAAAATCGCTCCTGCACTAGTGTATGGAAATACAGTTGTATTCAAGCCTGCAACAGAAGCTGCCGTAACTGCCGCGAAAGTGGTGGAGTGCTTTGTTAAAGCTGGTATTCCGGAAGGTGTTTTGAATTTTATCACTGGTTCTGGTTCGGTTATCGGACAGGCTCTTATCGACCATCCACTATTAAACGGGATTTCATTTACTGGTTCAGAAACCGTTGGAGAACAGGTGGCAGCATCGGCTGCAGCCCGGGGTATTAAATATCAATTGGAGATGGGCGGAAAAAACCCAGTGATTGTGACTAAGGATGCAGATTTAGATGCAGCTGTTGAAGCGGTGATCAGCGGCAGTTTCCGTTCTACAGGACAAAAATGTACCGCTACCAGCCGGGTCATAGTTGAAACCGAGGTGTATGATCAGTTTAAAGAAAAATTAATTCAGGCAACAGAAAACATCACTGTTGGCGATGGATTAAAAGAAGGAATCTGGATGGGCCCTTGTGCTAGTGAGAGCCAATTTAATACTGTAAAAAGATATATTGAACAAGGTAAACAAGAGGGTGCTTCGCTTATTTATGGCGGGGAACAGTTAACAGGCGGGGATTATGACAACGGATTTTATATCATACCAACCATCTTTGATGAAGTAACTCCTGATATGGTCATTGCCCAAGAGGAAATTTTCGGACCAGTTATTTGCCTGATGAAAGCAGCAAATTTAGATGAAGCAATTGAAATAGCAAATTACACCAAATATGGATTAAGTGCTTCTATTTTCACATCGAATATCGGTTCATTACTTGAATTTATTGACGAAATTGATGCCGGTCTTGTCCGTATTAATGCTGAAAGTGCCGGAGTGGAGCTTCAGGCACCGTTTGGCGGAATGAAGGCCTCTAGTACTGGTTCAAGAGAACAAGGAGAAGCAGCAAAGGAATTTTATACCTCAATCAAAACGATCTTTATTAAAGGTTAATGAAGAACATCATTTGTATTTTACTCCACAATTAAAACCGTATTTAAAGAGAATAGGGAGATTTCAATTCTTGGAATCTCCTAAACTCCAAACATAACACTTCGATTATTACACCATGTACATTTTAGAAAACTATATATAGGAAAGCGGGTAAAATTGATGAAAGAATCTAGAGAGTTTTTGGAGAAACTCGGCTATCCATCCACGGATTTAAAGGAACTTCCTACTTCCACAAAAAGATTTCCAGATGGTGCTCAATACCGTATCGAACTCCCAAGTACGGAAGGCCCTGTTGCCTTAAGAGAAATGTTAAAAGAAATCGACCGCTACGGCTTAACAATTCACAGAGTATCGCAAGGAAGCGGTATTATGCTTTTAACGGACGAGGAAATTTTAGAAATGTGCCAACTTACAGGTGAACGGGGAATGGAGCTTAGTTTATTCGTCGGTCCAAGAGGAACTTGGGATATTAGTGCACAGCCATTAACAAGCGGCGGACAGTCAATTGCCCTTCGCCATGAAGGGGCAGATCAGCTTGTCTATGCAATGGAAGATTTAAAAAGAGGTGCCGCATTAGGTCTGAGAGGTGCCTTAGTGGCGGATGAAGGTCTACTGCTATTAACAAAGGAAATGAAGAAGCACGGCCAGTTGCCGGAGGACTTTGTTGTGAAAGTATCAGTGCAATTAGGTTCAGCCAACCCTGTTTCAGTAAAATTAATGCAGGATTTGGGGGCTGGAACCTACAATGTTCCTACTGCACTGACGCTTCACAAACTTGCTTCCATACGGCAATCGATTGATATTCCAATCGATTTATATGTGGAAGTTCCGGATAACCTTGGAGGCTTTTTACGGTATTATGAAATACCAGAAATTATTCGTGTATTGGCCCCGGTTTATATCAAATTCGGTCTTCGAAATCATCCGGATGTTTATCCTTCTGGAAAACAGTGGGAGACTACGAACATATCTCTGGTGAAAGAGCGTGTACATCGTGCTGCACTAGGTGTGCAAATGATTGAGCGTTATTATCCTGAAGCCAAAACTTCCAAATTAGGTGCTGAAGGACTGGGCGTTCCAAAGCTCCATACGTCTGTGGTCGTTAAATAACAGTTTTTTAGAAAAGGGGAGAGGAAGAATGAAGCTAGTATCCTACCGCGATCAAGTTGAGACACAACTTGGTGTGTTAATCGAAGATCAGATTATCAGTCTCAGACTTTTGGATGAAGTTTATAAGGATCAGACTGCTATTGATGTAAAAATACCATCGGATATGAAGCAGCTGATAGAACAAAGTGAGATGATTCTGCCTTATATGGAGAAACTCCTTCAGTATTATAAGGAAGATGGACAAAAGAAACTTTCGAAGCCTGTTTCAGATGTGGAGGTATTGGCTCCGATTGCACAGCCGGAGAAAATCATTTGCGTGGGGCTAAATTATCTTGACCATTGTAAAGAAACTGGTATGGAGCCACCGGCCTTCCCGATGATTTTTTCCAAATATGCGAACAGCATTATAGGGAATCATGCGGCAATCGAAATCCCTATCAACTCCAAACAAGTTGATTTTGAAGCGGAATTAGCTGTTGTCATGGGGAAAGAAGCAAAATGCATTTCAGCAGAGGAAGCAGAAGAGTTCATTTTTGGCTATACCATTATGAATGATGTAAGTGCTAGAGATTTACAATTTGCTGATGGCCAATGGTCTCGTGGAAAGTCAGCAGATACCTTTGCGCCTTTAGGGCCAGCCATTGTGACAAAGGATGAAGTAGGCGACCCGCATCAATTAGATATCTCTTTGGAATTAAATGGGACCATCATGCAGGAATCCAATACAAACAATTTAATCTTTGACATTCCGTATATTGTAGCCTATCTCTCTCAGTCGATGACATTAAAACCGGGCGATATCATTGCAACAGGCACTCCTCATGGGGTGGGGATGGGAAGAGACCCACAAGTGTGGCTGAAAGAAGGTGACTTACTGACAATAAAGATTGAACGCATTGGGACTTTATCAAATCCTGTAAAAAAATATGTTTCAGAAGAAAAGGATCTTTCAAAAGGGCACTCCCTTGTTGAGGGATAATCTATCTGGCTATTAAAGAAGACCACAACTCCCTAGAGTAGCTAAAAATTTTCAATGATTTGTAAACGATTACATGATCAGTTCTTTTTCATGGGAAAATTAAATTTTATAAAACTACTAATCATGTTTAGGAGAGTGGAAATATGAAAATTAAACAGGCGATTGATAAAGTTCCAGGTGGGCTGATGGTTGTACCATTATTAGTAGGAGCTCTGTTAAATACGGTGGATCAACTGCATCTTCCTTTTATTATGAACTTTTTAAAAGGTTTGGGTGTAGCCCCTAATCAGGATGGCTATTATGAATTTTTAAAAATTGGCGGTTTTACGCAAGCTTTGTTTAAAGATGGAGCTCTCACTTTATGTGCGCTGTTTTTGTTTTGTGCAGGCAGTCAAATGAATCTTCGCGTTGGGGGAAAGGCCTTAAAAAAAGGTGTATTATTAACGACATCAAAGTATTTGGCTGGATTTTTTGTAGGGATGATTTGGGGATATTTGTCCGATCCGGTAAATGGTTTCCTTGGGTTATCCACAATGGCGATCATCGCAGCGATGACAAATGGGAACGGGGGAATGTACGCAGCATTGACAGGACAATATGGCAACCGTTCTGATGTCGGGGCAACTGCCGTTCTATCCCTAAATGATGGACCATTTTTTACATTGATGGCCCTGGGGATGATGGGCGCAAACTTCCCGCTTATTGCCTTCGTTGCAGTTCTATTGCCAATCCTTATCGGGATGATTTTAGGGAATCTTGACCATGAACTTCGGACATTTCTATCTGCTGGAGAAACGCTAGTTATTCCGTTCTTTGCTTTTGCTTTGGGGGCAGGTATGAACCTTGCAAGCTTCTTTAATCCGCAAGTGGTCGGAGCTGGCATTGTACTGGCACTAATGACCATCTTCTTTTCAGGTGCGGCTATGGCTCTTACATTTAAGCTCTTCCGTGAAAAGAGTTTTATTGCACCATGGGCAGAAGCTTCCACTGCCGGGAATGCCGTCGCAACGCCTGCCGCCATTGCCGCAGCCGCAACGGTAGCGAGTGGCACAGGATTAATGACGGCTGCTGAGGCGAAGGTATATCAAGATCTGGTAAATGTAGCCTCGGCCCAAATCTCGATTGCTACGATCAGCACGGCGCTGCTTGTACCGATTGCCGTTATTTTAGCGGATAAGTATCAAAGAAGAAAAGGCATTGATGGGAAACAGGAGTTTTTCGGAAAGAAGAAAAGTACAAAGAGTGGGTCGATGGAAGAGACTGCAGTATAATTTTTTGAATATTAGTAACTTTTAAAATGAAGGGAGCGGTTGAATTGGACTATCAATTTAAAGGGTATAAGCGAAATGATGGTCGTGCAGGAATAAGAAATCACATTGGTGTGATTTGCTCGGTTGTTTGCTCCAGTGTGGTCGTGAAGGAGATTGCTGAAAGGGTGCCTGGGAGCATTCCATTTACCCACGGAAACGGTTGTGCTCAGTTGGGAGACGATTTTAAACTAACAAAAAACATGGTAGCAGGTATTTCTGCCAACCCAAATCTTTATTCTACTCTTCTGGTAGGATTAGGGTGTGAAACCAATCAGATTAGCGGATTGCTTGAGAGCATTCCAAAGGTTAAACCAATTGAAGGAATTGGAATTCAGCAGCTTGCTGGCGGAGTGAATACGATTCAAAAAGGTGTGGAAATTACGGAACAATGGGCAAAAGAAGCAGCCGAGCAACAACGAGAATCCCTGCCGCTTTCATGCCTCAATGTTGGGATTCTAACCGTAGATATGGATAAAGATTCCTACTGTCAAGTCGCGCCAGTGATTGGCGGCGTTGTTGATAGATTGGTAGAACACGGTGCTACTGTCATGATGGGACTATCACAAACATTAGAGCCAGCTGGTAGTGCTTTATCTGAACGTGCAGTAAGTGAAGAGTTGAAAAATAATCTCCAACTAATAGGAGAAAGTCTGCAACGGAAACGTTGGAAGGACGTTCATAACGATACACTTACCCAACTTGGCTTTACTGAAAAAGAAAGAGAGCTTGCTGTATTGGAAGCGGAGATGACAGGTACATCACTGATTAATAGTTTGCTAGGTTATAGTGAAACACCTACTGAAAAAGGGCTGCATTTGATCACAGTTCCAAGTAATATTGTCGAGGCCTTGTCAAATATGGCTTCAAGTGGATGTAATCTGGCGATTGTTGTCAGCAGTCGAGGTATTCTGGCAGGTTCAGCTGCAATCCCTTGTATGACGATCGCACCGGAAAATCAAAATGAGTTTTTTGATGAGCTAATTGATTATAAAGTCACGACTGAATCGCTATCCAATCAAATAGAAGCTCTTTTAGAGAACATTATCGAAATTTGCAGCGGGAAGCAAACAAGCCTTGAAAAAATGGAACTGGGTGAATTTTCAATCCCACACGTAGGAACGACATTTTAATTTTGGAGTGGAGGAAACGTAATGAGCCGTATATTCAACGCTCTTAAACTTAATAAAGATGATAATGTGGCCGTGGCTTTAAGAACAATTAAAGCCGGTGAAGATCTGTCCATTCAAGGAGAGACTGCAACGATTAAGGTAATGGTAGATATACCGTTTGGACATAAGATTGCTACTGATTTGATCCAAAAGGATGGAAAAATCATTAAGTATGGGGAATGCATGGGTATTTCCACTGAAGAAATTGAGCCCGGTTACCATGTTCACGTCTTTAATGTTCGTGGACTCAAAGAGGATGAACGATTGAGTGCTTTACAGGAGGTACGCTTACCATGAAAACCTTTGAAGGCTACAGAAGAACAAATGGAAGTATTGGTGTTAGAAATCATGTCATAACCATAAATACCGTGGGTGAATTGGCTGGTCTGACAAAAAAATTGGCCCAAATGGTGCCAGGTGTCATACCCGTGGCCCATCAAGCGGGAAAAGCCCAATATCCTGAGGATTTAGAACAGACTATCCGAACTTTGAAAGGTACAGCTGGGCATCCAAATGTTAGCGCTGCACTATTTTTAGGGATGGGTGAGGATGACCCTGCCGAAGAAATTGTGGAAATGCTAAAAGAAGAGGGCCATCATGTCCATGCCATTACTTTTCAAAAAGATAAAACAATCTCTGAAGTTCTAATAGAGGGAAAACAGTGGTTGGAAGAGGCGTTGGAAAGGAGTCGTAGCCAACAAAAAGAATCGGCAGATATAACTGAATTAATCATTGGTTTAGAATGCGGAGGATCTGACGCGTGGTCAGGAATTACCGCCAATCCTGCAATCGGTGCCTGTTCTGATTCGGTTGTCAGAGATGGAGGCACAAGTATTCTAGCAGAAACAACGGAAGCAATTGGAGCGGAACATATTTTAGCTGGTCGCGCAGTTGATTATGAGGTACGGGAAAAATTCCTGAAAATAGTGAAGGATTATGAAGAAAGAATTAAAGAAACAGGAGAGGATATTCGTTCTGCAAATCCCACTCCCGGAAACATGGCTGGCGGCTTAACAACACTTGAAGAAAAATCGCTAGGTTGTATAAAAAAAGGTGGGAGTTCCACTCTAATGGAAGTTATAGCCTATGCGGAGAAGCCAACAAAAAAAGGATTTGTTTTCATGGATACCCCTGGCTATGATGTAGAATCAGTAGCCGGACTGGCGGCAGGTGGGGCACAAATTGTTTTGTTCTCTACCGGAAAAGGTTCACCAACTGGTTCGCCAATTGTCCCTGTTATCAAAATTGGCACGAATCCAAAACTCTACGAAATCATGTCAGAACATATTGACGTCAATGCCGGTAAAATCATAGAAGGTTTAAACACGATTGAAGAAATCGGCGAAGAAATTTACACAAAAGTGATGGAAGCAGCAAATGGAAAGCTAACCGCTGCCGAACACCACAAAAACCAAGAATTCGCTATTTGGAGATTGGCGCAAACGATGTAGAATTCACGGAAAGATACACAGGGACGTTTCTTCTGTTTCTGAAGCAGAAGAAACGTCCCTGTGTTTAAGTTGGTAGAGTACAAAGTACCGATAGAGATATTGACCTTTACCAAAGAGAATGGATAAAAGCCCTTTATTACAAAGAAATTGAATAGTCCAAGCAACCCTCATGTATATTATGAAGATCTGCTACCTGTATTTATTCTAGAGGGGGATTGGTACCAATTACTATAGTAGAGTCTAGTTCGCCATAGTGTACCAACTGTGGTATTAGCCCATTTTGAGAGAAAATTTCAACGGTTTGAGTTGCCTGCATTTTGCTCGTCTCAATCAATAAGTGCCCTCCAGTTTTCAGCCAAAGGGTTGCTTCTTTTGCTACTCTTCGCTGAATGTCAAGTCCGTCAACTCCCCCGTCAAGCGCCACATTGGGTTCATGTAGACGGGCTTCTTGTGGTAGCATCTTAATTTGGTCGGTAGGAACGTATGGTACATTTGCTACTAGAATGTCCACTTTACCACGGAGTGTAGAGGGGAGAGGCTTATAAAGGTCACCTTCATAAACTTGACCACCAAGGCTGGTAACATTACGGAGAGCACAGTGAACTGCAATAGGGTCAATGTCGATTGAGTGCAAATTAATCCAACCCAGATCTTTGGCAATCGCGACACCAAGTGCGCCAGAACCGCAGCAAAGGTCAACAACGGTGACTCCAGGTATAGAAAAAGCAACTGCCTGGTGGACGAGAAACTCAGTACGACGGCGGGGGACGAAGACTCCAGGTTCTACTTCTATCCTGTGCCCACAGAACTCCGCCCAACCGAGGACATACTCAAGAGGAGAACCGTTTATTCTATTATTGACCATATTGGAGAGGGCATCCAATGACCTTGCCTCAGCAAGAAGAAGCTCAGCCTCTTCTTCAGCGAAAACACACCCAGCAGTCCGGAGTCGTTTGATTATACTTTTTTTTATTTGGTCATTATTAAGAAGCTTTTTTCCTATAAAAACCACCCAACCTTCATAACGGCTTTTTTAAATAGTTTAGTGGATTTTTCAAAAGCACTTTGTGAGTGCTTCAAACTATTAAAAATATGAAAACTTTGCCTGAATGGACGCGGAAATTTTAAGTTTACCAGGCTGGATCGGCGTTGCAGCTTCACTTTTGGCAAACATAGCAGTTTGCAAAGGAATGATTGGTGAAGTTTGGCCCAATTCTTGTATCGAAAATGGAACCTTATTTAGCGTTACTCCCATCTCCTTAGTTAGTTCTGCAGCTTTAAATTGAGCATCATTGAGGGCAAGTGCCAATGCTTGACTGTAGTAGTTCTGTGGATTTTTCACTTTAAATTCAATATTTGTAACAGTATTTGCCCCATTTTTAACCGCAGTATCGACAATGAATCCGGTCTGATTTATTTCATCATTTAGGACTTGAAGCAAATGGACCACTCTGTAACCTCGTAATGTTTGTTTACCATTTTCGTAATCATATACCATTTCGATTCGGTAATCTGCAGTCTTAATATTCTCCTTTGAAATCCCTAAGCTTATAAGTGACTGGATCACTTTAGTCATTTTTTCATTATTTTCTTGTTGGGCAATTGTAAGATTCATATTCTCCGAATTCACACCTAATGTAACTATGGACATGTCTGGAGCAGCAGTTACCGAACCTTCACCTGTTAGTTCCAAGGTATTTTGACCATTTCTAGAAAAAGCCCTCCATTCAGGCTGTGCCCGCATCCATGGGTTTTGATAATACATTTGAGCACTCCTTTCCTTAAAAACTCCCTCCATTTATTGTATTAGGAAGAGAAGATTAAAATGGATAAAAAATTCTCGTGCCACCATAATGAGGATGAAGGACATATTTCAATGAGGTTTTCACCGTTATTTTTTTGCTCTCAGCGTTTTAATCGCTTTTATAAGAAGTATGACATAGCCTGCCATCAATCCATACCCAATTACTATAATCAAGAATGGTACATAGTCCGGAGCGGTACCTGAATCGGTAGACATACCGGCTAAAAAAAGCGGTCCAATCGGCAGCATAATGATACCTGGTCCAGCACTGACCACAAGCAATGCGCCAAGGCCAATCACAATCCATGGCCAAATCGGTTTTTTCGTTTCAGAAGAAAGATTGTTTAATAGTTTTTTTTCTTGCAAAGATTCAAGCTCATAGGCCTTTTTAGCCCGATTATAATCCCTTAGTGCATTATATGCCCGCTTCATTCCCCATGCCGTAACAATGAGGATGCAAAGAGAAATTGCCGCGAAAATCATAGTGAAGAAACTTAACTCATCTGCCTTCCAAAAGGGCATGAAAATGATAAAGAGCATTCCTGGAAGGGCCGAAATCAAAAATAATGCACCGCCAATGAGGACAACCCATGCCCATATTGGCTGCTGCTGGTTAGAAGGACGCATGACTAAACTCCTTTATTTTCTAGAATGCTTCTATCATAATATAATCGTGGTAAAAAATGAAATAGTTTCCTATAGTTGGGAATGAATTTAATTTAACTGGTGCGTATTGAAGAAAAACATTAAAAAGGAAGTGACATATGGTTTATTTCGTCAAAACGATTGTTGGTTTTATTATTTTAGATGTGTATTTGAATGTCGGAATTGCAAGAGCAGGTTCATTTTGGGTTCAGGTTGTATTGGTCCTCCTGTTTTTTCCGTTATTGAAAGGAATTCTGTTTTTAACAAGAAAGGATCTTCAAAGCATTGGAATCAGCTTTCATCCAAAATGGTGGAGGAATATGATGCTGGGGTTTGCGATTGGCTTTTCCTTTTGGCTAATCAAGTACATAATCGAATATGTCCTAAATGGATATGAGGTTACGGGTACAATGCCGTTTTCACAAATGATTCTTTCCCTGCTCATGATCATGCTGACGTTTTTCGTAGGTTCATTTTTAAACGATATCATCGTTCGGGGATATGTATTTGGTCATTTAAAAGGAAAAATACCGATGAAATGGGTGTTTATACTTTCTCTTGTGCTCTACGCACTTGATGATTCGTGGAATGAAGGGTTCAGCCTCTCCAACACATTCTTTTCCCTTCTTCTTGGACTTTCTCTCACCTATGCCATTTATAAAACCGGCAGCATCTGGGCTGACACAGGAATTCACTGGGGACTGAATGTTTGCTACGGAATCTTTAACGGAACGCTAGGAAGTACTGGAGGAGGAATTATCATAACAAAAGACGGTCCCCAAACCATGATACTAGAAGTTATCAGCTACATCATACCACTGCTCATGTTCCTGTTTTTATATTTGGTAAGAAACAAGTTGAGGCATAGGGACGGTTCTACTGCATCATTTTTGTCAAAAGAAATAAATTGGTGAATGACAATCGTCCCTGTTCACCTTGCGTTTTTAAGATTAAAAAGGTGGGTGATCATAGTGGTTTTATGGAAGCGGACGAATGGTCCGATAAATCTGGAGCAAATTCAAATGATTGAGCGGTTTTTAAACATTGCCTTCCCAAAGGAGTATGTGACTTGCGTCATGGCTCATGATGGGGGGCACCCGGAGCCAAATCGGTTTGATACCGCGAAAAGAAAAGGATATGTCATGGATCGTTTATTAACCTTTAGGGAGGACCCTGTCGGTTTACTTAGCACGATATACTATTGCAAAGAGGCTTTGCCTCATGGGGTAGTGCCGTTTGGATATGAACAAACCGGTGATATCATCTGTTTCGATTTTAAGGATAATCCTAAAACACCAAGCATCGTTTTATGGAAACATGAGCTTGCACCGGAAGAAGAGGATGTGGGAAGCCAGGAGGAAATGAGGAGAATTGGGTTGGAATATATGAATAATTCATTTATTGAATTTATTACATCCCTATATTAATAATCTTATATACAAATGTTATAAAAACCGCTGCATGTGTATTTGATGGTTTTTTACTCTTGTTTTAATATTAAAAAATGAGTAGGTTTAATGGCCTGCTCATTTATTTTTTTAAAAGAAAAACTTAAATATACTCTACCAAAAATGCCAGTACCTCCAGAAGAGAAGCATGGGAAATTTTAATATTACTAAGGTATCAAAACATTGACACAGATAAAATATTCTAGTAATATAATATTTGTCGCTGAGAGGAATTAACATAAATTATTTTGTCTCTAGAAAAATAGTTGACTTTTAAAAATAGATTTGTTAAGATTAATTCCTGTCACTGAAACAAGTTAACACTTCAAAAAGTGGTTGACTTTCAAGTTGGCAGATGATATATTAATAAAGTCGCCTTTGAGCGACGGAGTAAGATGGTTCTTTGAAAACTAAACAAACAAAAACGTCAACAAACAATAATTATCATGTTTCTTCTATATTAAATAGAAAACATGAGCCAACGTAACATTTTTGAGCTAATCAACTCAACTTTATTGGAGAGTT
>NZ_JAGYPF010000012.1:1388-20597 GCF_018343535.1 Neobacillus rhizophilus | reverse complement strand
GAAACTTCGTTCCCTCCTGAGTGGATCCTGAGTACGGCCGGACACGTGAAATCCGGTCGGAAGCAGGGAGGACCATCTCCCAAGGCTAAATACTCCCTAGTGACCGATAGTGAACCAGTACCGTGAGGGAAAGGTGAAAAGCACCCCGGAAGGGGAGTGAAAGAGATCCTGAAACCGTGTGCCTACAAGTAGTCAGAGCCCGTTCATGGGTGATGGCGTGCCTTTTGTAGAATGAACCGGCGAGTTACGATTGCATGCGAGGTTAAGTTGAAGAGACGGAGCCGCAGCGAAAGCGAGTCTGAATAGGGCGAAATAGTATGTAGTCGTAGACCCGAAACCAGGTGATCTACCCATGTCCAGGGTGAAGTCCAGGTAACACTGGATGGAGGCCCGAACCCACGCACGTTGAAAAGTGCGGGGATGAGGTGTGGGTAGCGGAGAAATTCCAATCGAACTTGGAGATAGCTGGTTCTCTCCGAAATAGCTTTAGGGCTAGCCTCACGTAGTTAGAGTCTTGGAGGTAGAGCACTGTTTGGACTAGGGGCCCTCATCGGGTTACCGAATTCAGACAAACTCCGAATGCCAATGACTTATCCGTGGGAGTCAGACTGCGAGTGATAAGATCCGTAGTCAAAAGGGAAACAGCCCAGACCACCAGCTAAGGTCCCAAAGTATACGTTAAGTGGAAAAGGATGTGGAGTTGCTTAGACAACCAGGATGTTGGCTTAGAAGCAGCCACCATTTAAAGAGTGCGTAATAGCTCACTGGTCGAGTGACTCTGCGCCGAAAATGTACCGGGGCTAAACGTATCACCGAAGCTGTGGGTGGACACCTTATGGTGTCCGCGGTAGGAGAGCGTTCTAAGGGCGTTGAAGCTAGACCGTAAGGACTGGTGGAGCGCTTAGAAGTGAGAATGCCGGTATGAGTAGCGAAAGATGAGTGAGAATCTCATCCACCGTATGCCTAAGGTTTCCTGAGGAAGGCTCGTCCGCTCAGGGTTAGTCGGGACCTAAGCCGAGGCCGAAAGGCGTAGGCGATGGACAACAGGTTGATATTCCTGTACCACCTCTTTATCGTTTGAGTGATGGGGGGACGCAGGAGGATAGGGTAAGCGCACTGCTGGATATGTGCGTGTAAGCAGTTAGGCTGGTGAATAGGAAAATCCGTTCACCTTAAGGCTGAGCTGTGATGCCGAGGGAATTATAGTACCGAAGTTCCTGATTCCACACTGCCAAGAAAAGCCTCTAGCGAGATAAAAGGTGCCCGTACCGCAAACCGACACAGGTAGGCGAGGAGAGAATCCTAAGGTGAGCGAGAGAACTCTCGTTAAGGAACTCGGCAAAATGACCCCGTAACTTCGGGAGAAGGGGTGCTTTTTGGGGTGAATAGCCCCGAAGAGCCGCAGTGAATAGGCCCAGGCGACTGTTTAGCAAAAACACAGGTCTCTGCAAAGCCGCAAGGCGAAGTATAGGGGCTGACGCCTGCCCGGTGCTGGAAGGTTAAGAGGAGGGGTTAGCGCAAGCGAAGCTCTGAATCGAAGCCCCAGTAAACGGCGGCCGTAACTATAACGGTCCTAAGGTAGCGAAATTCCTTGTCGGGTAAGTTCCGACCCGCACGAAAGGCGTAACGATCTGGGCACTGTCTCAACGAGAGACTCGGTGAAATTATAGTACCTGTGAAGATGCAGGTTACCCGCGACAGGACGGAAAGACCCCATGGAGCTTTACTGTAGCCTGATATTGAATTTTGGTACAGCTTGTACAGGATAGGTAGGAGCCTGAGAAGCCGGAGCGCCAGCTTCGGTGGAGGCGTCGGTGGGATACTACCCTGGCTGTATTGAAATTCTAACCCGCACCCCTTATCGGGGTGGGAGACAGTGTCAGGTGGGCAGTTTGACTGGGGCGGTCGCCTCCTAAAATGTAACGGAGGCGCCCAAAGGTTCCCTCAGAATGGTTGGAAATCATTCGCAGAGTGTAAAGGCACAAGGGAGCTTGACTGCGAGACCTACAAGTCGAGCAGGGACGAAAGTCGGGCTTAGTGATCCGGTGGTTCCGCATGGAAGGGCCATCGCTCAACGGATAAAAGCTACCCTGGGGATAACAGGCTTATCTCCCCCAAGAGTCCACATCGACGGGGAGGTTTGGCACCTCGATGTCGGCTCATCGCATCCTGGGGCTGTAGTCGGTCCCAAGGGTTGGGCTGTTCGCCCATTAAAGCGGTACGCGAGCTGGGTTCAGAACGTCGTGAGACAGTTCGGTCCCTATCCGTCGTGGGCGCAGGAAATTTGAGAGGAGCTGTCCTTAGTACGAGAGGACCGGGATGGACGCACCGCTGGTGTACCAGTTGTCTTGCCAAAGGCATCGCTGGGTAGCTATGTGCGGACGGGATAAGTGCTGAAAGCATCTAAGCATGAAGCCCCCCTCGAGATGAGATTTCCCATAGCGTCAAGCTAGTAAGATCCCTGAAAGATGATCAGGTTGATAGGTCAGAGGTGGAAGCGCGGTGACGTGTGGAGCTGACTGATACTAATCGATCGAGGACTTAACCAAAATCGAAAAGCGGAAGCGGCCGGTTAGCAACGTATGGCCTGGAGGGCTTTGACTGAGATAAAGGAAACACGATGAGCGATAGCGAATCGATGTTGACTTATCGTAGGGAAAAGACCGAAGGACACTAGTTGCTGGACGCTGGAGCTAGACAATTATCAAAGTAATATGACGAACTCGTTCTTATAAACTTCTTCTGCATTATCTAGTTTTGAGGGAATGAAACCTCTAATTTAATAGGTCCGGTAGCAATGGCGAGAAGGTCACACCCGTTCCCATCCCGAACACGGAAGTTAAGCTTCTCAGCGCCGATGGTAGTTGGGACGCAAGTCCCTGTGAGAGTAGGACGCTGCCGGGCAAGCAAAAAGACAACTATTTTTTTGGTTGTCTTTTTTTTTGTTGGTTATTTATGCTTGAATGATGCATGAGAACTGTCCCCGTGCCTCACTTTCCCATCAAGTAGTCAAAGACTAAAAACGGCCCTTTTTTTAGTGTGATGTGTAAAAAGGTTTCGATGAAAGGGTAGTCGTGGTTTGGCATCATTTTGGTTAGTTCACTCCACCATTCTGTTTCATAACGGGCAATCATGCTTAAGTTGTATAACAATAAATAGTGGATCAGTAGTTCCGGGAAGTTGAAAAGCTTCCCTTTGTTTATTGGAAGTGTCCAGCACCCTTCTTCCATATGAAATTTAAAAGGGGAAATGGCTGATACGGTATTGTTTTTCAAAATTAAATGTATTCCTTCATCATCAGAGAATTCCACCTCATTAGCAAATTTAGAGGCTAGAAACTCTTTAAATCGACTCTCGGTCATATGATAGGTATCCAGTAATTTCTCGGGAATATGGAGCTGGCTGCCGTTGCTTTGTAGTTTTTCAAAGCTGTTTTTCCTCATAAGTATGAAGAATAACTCATCGAGCTCAGGTATAAGCTGTAGTAATTCCTCCATTAGGACTTTTTCCCCTTCAAGCTGTTTCATGTGAAACAATTTTTCTGACATAAATGGAAAAAGTCCGTTTTTTTGTAATTTCACTTCATCATGAAAAAATAAATAATTTTGCTTTTTTCTTTTTCTAGTGGAGACACCGTGTGCCAATACCGCTGTTGTTTCTGGATATGATGGATCTACGGTTAAGATACAGGCTTTTATTAAATGGACAAGGCCATAGAAAAGCAATATAGGTTTAATAACCAGCGGGGCTTTTTCTGCCTGTTCATAATAGATTTGCCCATGTTCGAGATAATATAAAAAGGCATATCCATTTTCATAGCTCTTTTGTTCAGGATTCTCAATATTCCTCTTTAGATAGCTATTTTTCAAATAGTGCTGACAGTATTCTGCTGAAAAAAAGCATGAGTAGCTTTTCCAGCCTTTAAATGGCGTATTCAAAGCGGATCACCTTTTTCAGAAAAATCTTACTAATATTTCTTCCTTGACAGTATTTTGTCCAATTGATAACCTACAAATAATATTTTTTGACCTGGAGGCTGTTAATATGTGGGAAAGTAAGTTCGCAAAAGAAGGTTTAACGTTTGATGATGTATTATTGATTCCTGGCAAATCAGAGGTACTGCCACGCGACGTGAGTTTGCAGGTTGAGTTAACTCCTGCGGTAAAGCTAAATATTCCAGTTATAAGTGCAGGTATGGACACAGTCACGGAATCTGAAATGGCAATTGCTATGGCCCGCCAAGGCGGTCTTGGGATTATCCATAAGAACATGACCATTGAGCAGCAGGCCGAACAGGTTGAAAAGGTAAAGCGTTCAGAAAGTGGCGTAATCACTGATCCGTTTTTCTTGACTCCTGAACACCAAGTATTTGATGCAGAGCATCTAATGGGGAAATATCGTATTTCAGGTGTTCCAATCGTTAACAATATGGAGGAACAGCGTCTGGTTGGCATTATTACCAACAGGGACCTTCGTTTTATTCAGGATTACTCTTTCAAGATTTCTGATGTTATGACGAAGGAAAATCTGATTACGGCTCCAGTTGGGACAACCTTGAAGGAAGCTGAACAAATTCTTCAAAAGCATAAAATTGAAAAGCTGCCTCTTGTGGATGATCAGGGAGTGCTAAAAGGTTTAATCACAATTAAGGATATTGAAAAAGTGATTGAGTTCCCAAATTCCGCAAAGGACAGCCAAGGCCGTCTATTGGCAGGAGCTGCAGTTGGGGTGACAAGCGATACGATGAAACGGATCGACAAGCTCGTGAAGGCTAACGTAGATGTCATCGTAGTCGACACCGCACACGGGCATTCCAAGGGTGTGTTGGATACTGTAAAGCAAATTAGAGCTGCCTACCCTAACCTTGCGATTATTGCCGGAAACGTAGCCACTGCAGAGGGTACCAAGGCCCTAATTGAAGCAGGAGTAGATGTCGTTAAGGTTGGAATTGGGCCAGGTTCAATTTGTACGACACGCGTTGTTGCGGGTGTCGGAGTACCGCAAATAACAGCTGTTTATGACTGTGCAGGTGAAGCCATGAAACATGGGAAAACGATTATTGCTGACGGTGGTATTAAATACTCTGGTGATATCGTCAAAGCCTTGGCAGCAGGCGGACATGCCGTTATGCTGGGAAGCATGCTTGCAGGGGTAACAGAAAGCCCAGGGGAAACAGAAATTTTCCAAGGACGCCGCTTTAAGGTGTACCGCGGCATGGGTTCTGTGGCAGCGATGGAAAAGGGTTCTAAAGACCGTTATTTCCAAGAGGACAATAAAAAGTTTGTCCCAGAAGGCATCGAAGGCCGCCTTCCATACAAAGGACCATTGGCAGATACCATTTATCAATTAGTCGGCGGCTTACGCGCTGGTATGGGCTACTGTGGTACGAAAAACCTAGAAGAATTACGAATGAATGCCCAATTTGTCAAAATGACAGGTGCTGGCTTGCGAGAAAGCCACCCACACGACGTTCAAATCACCAAAGAAGCACCAAACTACTCAATGTAAATAAAAAGCGCAGGAGCAGACTTTCCGTCTGCTCCTATTTTTATCCTAAGTTGATTGGAGCGGAAGGGGCGAGACTCCTGCGGGAGTACGGGGCAGGGGAGACCCCGCAGGAGCTTTAGCGACGAGGAGGCTCCCCGGCACGCCCGCGGAAAGCGAGCCCCTGGAGTGGAAATCAACGGATTACTGTGAATAAAGACCTATCTATTTCTAGCAGTCTATCAAAATTGGCAATAAGATGCTTCGATGCTCTCTCTATGATTTATAAAGCAGTTATGTTAAAATAACCAAAGTGTAAAAAATCTTGGAGGGCGTTAATGTGAATAAACATGTTTTTAAAAAGTATCTTGCCAGTGCAATGGCTGTTATTTTGTTCTTCAGCCTTTTTGCCGGCATGGGCCAAGATAAAGCGGAAGCAGCAGCAGCGTTAAACATCAACGCGGACGGTGCCATATTAGTTGATGCTGAATCAGGCAAAGTGTTATATGAAAAAAATGCTGATAATGTCATGGGGATTGCCAGCATGACAAAAATGATGACTGAATATCTGTTACTAGATGCCATTAAACACGGAAAAGTGAAATGGGATCAGGAGTATAACGTCAGTGATCTTGTTTATAAAATTTCCCAAGACCGCGCATTGTCGAATGTTCCATTGCGCCAGGACGGCACATATAAAATCCGCGAGTTGTATGAAGCGATGGTCATTTATTCTGCCAATGCAGCAACGATTGCTATTGCCGAAACAATTGCCGGGTCTGAAACCAATTTTGTGAAAATGATGAATGAAAAAGCCAAAAGGTTAGGCTTAAAGGATTATAAATTTGTAAACTCATCAGGCTTAAATAATGCCGAATATCGCGGCATGCATCCGGAAGGCACCGGTGAAACGGAAGAAAACGTCATGTCTCCAAGAGCGGTGGCGAGTCTTGCCTTCCACCTAATCAATGAATATCCCGAAGTATTAAAGACGGCAAGCATTCCGAAGAAAACATTTCGTGAAGGCACTTCTGACGCAATTAATATGATTAACTGGAACTGGATGCTTCCTTCTTTGGATTATGGATATAAAGGTGTCGACGGACTTAAGACGGGTACCACAGATTTTGCCGGCTATTGTTTTACCGGGACTGCCAGTCGTGATGGCAAACGGTTTATCACTGTAGTGCAAAATGCCAAAGACGCGAGCGGCAAAGGGGACTATAAAGCCCGCTTTGACGAGACTAAGAAAATGTTTGACTATGCATTTGCCAATACAACAAAAGAAACTATTGTACCGAAGCATTATCAGGTAAAGGGCCATAAAACGATACCTGTTATTAAGGGCAAGAATGACCAGGTAAAAGTTTATACAAAGTCAGCCATCAATATGATCATTGAAAATGGCGAAAAGGAAAACTATAAGCCGATACTGGTATTAGATAAAAATAAGATTAACAAAAAAGGTGAGCTTACGGCGCCAATAAAAAAAGGTGACAAGGTCGGCTATTTAACACTTGAGCCTAAAAACGGCGATAAGGTTAACTTTTTAACCGAGGAAGGCAAAGGCAAAGTTCAAGTTGATGTCATTGCTGCCCAAGATGTTGAAAAAGCAAATTGGTTCGTCCTTATGATGCGGGGCATCGGAGGATTCTTCGGTGATGTCTGGGGAGGCATTTCCTCCGCTGTTAAAGGCTGGTTCTAATTAGCTCTAACGGACCTATAAGTAAAATGTTGGAAAGGATTCTTGTCTTGACAGGAATCCTTTTTTGTTGCTTTAATGATTTTATGGAATAAATAATTCAAATCGAATTAATGGGAATTTTCTAAATAATCAACGTTTTTAACGTGGAAAAACAAGGGGGATTTACAAATGAAAACAGGTACGGATCGGGTAAAACGCGGGATGGCAGAAATGCAAAAAGGCGGCGTCATCATGGACGTTGTTAACGCAGAACAGGCAAAAATTGCGGAGGAAGCAGGCGCAGTAGCGGTAATGGCACTAGAGCGCGTACCTTCTGATATTCGTGCTGCTGGCGGCGTTGCTAGAATGGCAGATCCTCGAATTGTTGAAGAGGTTCTTAACGCTGTTTCAATCCCTGTTATGGCTAAGGCTCGTATCGGCCACATTGTGGAAGCACGTGTACTTGAAGCACTTGGTGTAGACTATATCGATGAAAGTGAAGTATTAACACCTGCTGATGAAGAGTTTCACTTATTAAAGAGTGACTTTACTGTTCCATTTGTATGCGGCTGCCGTGACTTGGGCGAGGCTGCCCGTCGTATTGGCGAAGGAGCATCTATGCTTCGTACAAAAGGCGAGCCGGGAACTGGCAACATTGTAGAAGCTGTCCGCCATATCCGCAAGGTCAACGCACAGATTCGTAAGGTTGTAAGCATGAACGAAGATGAGCTTATGACAGAAGCAAAGCTATTAGGTGCACCATTTGAATTATTGCTTGAAATTAAGCGCCTTGGCCGTCTTCCAGTTGTTAACTTTGCAGCTGGAGGCGTGGCAACACCTGCTGATGCAGCGTTAATGATGCAATTAGGTTCAGACGGTGTATTCGTTGGCTCTGGTATCTTTAAATCAGAAAACCCTGCGAAATTTGCAAGAGCGATTGTTGAAGCAACAACTCATTACCAAGACTATAAATTGATTGCTGAACTTTCAAAGGATCTTGGAACTCCAATGAAGGGTATTGAAATTTCTTCATTAGCCCCTGAAGCCCGCATGCAAGAGCGTGGGTGGTAAATAGAAAAGCGGAAGCGCCTTGACCAGGGGCGACAGGCACAAGACGAGCCTTCTTGACGGATTGGCTTGTGACCCCGAGCCTCTAGTTGCTGGAGCTAGACAGTAATCTAGGTAAAAGGAGTAATACTATGATTAAAGTAGGCGTTCTCGCATTACAAGGAGCAGTTCGTGAGCATATTCAATCATTAGAAGCTTGTGGTGTCGAAGCCGTTGCCATTAAACACAAAGAAGAATTAAAAGACGTAGATGGCCTTATTCTCCCTGGTGGAGAGAGCACGACAATGCGCCGCCTGATCGACAAATATGATTTTATGGATTCCTTAAAGGAATTTGCCAGGGAAGGAAAACCGATGTTCGGTACCTGTGCAGGCCTAATTCTTTTGGCAAAAAACATCGTCGGATACAGTGAGCCTCACCTAGGTGTGATGGACGTTACGGTTGAACGCAACTCCTTCGGACGCCAAGTGGATAGCTTCGAGGCTGACCTCGCGGTTAAAGATGTCGCGGGTGGTTTCCCTGCAGTCTTTATCCGGGCCCCGCATATCGTAGAGGCAGGCGAAAATGTCGAGATTCTTTCGAAACATGATGGCCGCATTGTTTTAGCGCGTGAAGGGCAATTTTTAGGCTGTTCGTTTCATCCTGAATTAACAGATGACCATCGTCTTACAGCCTACTTTGTTGAGATGGTAAAAGAAGCAAAAAGTCAAAAACAGGCTGTATAAGTTGGTTGCTTTTGGCAAATAAATATAGTACTCTAAGTTATACAAATTAGAAATATGCAAAAGCAATGAGAGGAACTAGTAGCAAGAGGTTTATTCTAAAGAGAGCCGGTGGTTGGTGTGAACCGGTGAATAAGACTTGTGAATCCCTCCTCGAGTAGAGTGCGGAACACCTCATCCACATGAGGCTAGTAAGGACTCTCGGTGGAAAACCGTTACATTTTTTAAGGTGGACAGATTCGTCTGTCAACCAGGGTGGTATCGCGGGTTAACTCTCGTCCCTGTTTTAGGGGCGGGAGTTTTTTGTTTGCCCTTGGATAAATAATAAAGGAGTGTTTAAGCATGTTGGATTTGAAGTATTTAAGAGCCAATTTTGCCGAAGTTAAAGAAAAGCTGCAGCATCGCGGTGAAGATTTAACAGACCTTGGCCGATTTGAGGATTTAGACGTTAAACGACGCGAATTAATTGTCGAAGCGGAAAAACTGAAATCCAAGCGGAATGAAGTTTCTCAACAGGTTGCTGTATTAAAACGTGAGAAGCAGGATGCCGATCACCTTATCAAGGAAATGCGTGAGGTTGGCGACCGCATCAAGGAACTCGATGATGAACTAAGAGGCGTTGAGGAGACATTAGAGCTATTATTGCTTAGCATCCCAAATATTCCCCATGAAACTGTGCCTATTGGCGAGACAGAAGACGATAACGTAGAAATCCGCAAATGGGGCCAAGTCCGCGAGTTCGGCTTTGAGGCGAAACCACATTGGGATGTAGCTGACCATTTAGGAATTCTTGATTTTGAACGAGCAGGAAAGGTAACCGGCAGCCGCTTTGTTTTTTATAAAGGTCTTGGTGCCCGCCTTGAGCGTGCGTTAATGAGCTTTATGCTCGACCTTCATGTCGATGAGCATGGATATACAGAGATTCTCCCGCCATATATGGTAAATCGCACTAGCATGACCGGAACAGGCCAGCTGCCAAAGTTTGAAGAGGATGCCTTTTTAATTGAAAGTGAGGACTACTTCCTAATACCGACAGCAGAGGTGCCGGTCACCAATTATTACCGCGATGAAATTTTAAGTGGCGAAGAGCTGCCAATCCGCTTTGCAGCCTACAGCGCTTGCTTCCGTTCTGAAGCGGGATCAGCAGGCCGTGACACAAGAGGCTTAATCCGCCAGCATCAATTCAATAAGGTTGAGCTTGTGAAGTTTGTAAAGCCAGAGGATTCATATGAAGAGCTGGAAAAATTAACTGCTGATGCAGAAAAGGTTCTTCAATTACTTGAATTGCCATACCGTGTGTTAAGCATGTGTACAGGTGACCTGGGCTTTACTGCGGCGAAAAAATATGATATTGAAGTGTGGATCCCTAGCTATGGAACTTACCGTGAAATTTCTTCTTGTAGTAACTTTGAGGCGTTCCAGGCAAGACGGGCAAATATCCGCTTCCGCCGCGATCCAAAGGCGAAACCGGAGCATGTGCATACGCTCAATGGCTCAGGTCTCGCGATTGGCCGCACGGTTGCAGCTATTCTGGAAAACTACCAGCAGGATGACGGCAGTGTCGTAATTCCAGCCGTGCTTCGTCCATATATGGGCGGCCGCGACGTCATAAAGCCGCAATAACCAGTGTATAATCAAGTTGAATAGCGCCCTTTTATTAGTGGCATGTTAATAGTGTTGACACAGTGTTAAATTTATGTTAAATTAATTTCTGTTGTCACGGAGGAATACCCAAGTCCGGCTGAAGGGATCGGTCTTGAAAACCGACAGGCGGGTTAAACCGCGCGGGGGTTCGAATCCCTCTTCCTCCGCCATCACAATAAAAAACGCGCATAAAAAACTGGAGATGAAAATTCGTTACAATTCCTTGTAACGGATTTTTTTTTATAAGAAAAAAGCACTTACTGGGATTACCCAATATGTGCTTTTGATATATATATAATTTCCTTCAGCTTGTCTTCTACTTCTTGGCATACCCGTTTGGCATCCGCCTCACTATTCACCACATCGGTTGTGTCCATGTCAATGACCAAAACTTCACTGGCATTATAGCGCTCCATGACCCATTCGTCATAGCCCTTCCAAACCTCGAAATAATATTCCTTCAGTTCCGGGTTAATTTCAAAGCTGCGGCCGCGGGCCATAATCCGGTCAATCACCGTATCAAATGATCCTTTTAAATAAACCATCAAATCAGGAGCCTTTTTTGGAAGTTCCTTTAGCTCCTCCAACATATTGTCGACTAGCTCTTCATAGATTTTAAATTCGAGGCCAGAAATCCTGCCTAAATTTTTATTGACATAGGCGAAATACCAATCTTCATAAATCGAGCGGTCCTGAATGGTATAAATAGGGTTTTTCCAATTGATGCAGTCCTTAACTGTTTTAAACCGTTTATTTAAGAAAAATAATTGCAATAGGAAGGGAATTCTTCTTGCATCCAATTCTTCCTGTGTTAATTCATAGTAAAGCGGGAGAATTGGGTTGTCATCCACTGCTTCATAAAAAACCTTGCTGTCAATGCCATTATTCTGAAAGTGTGCTTTTAAAGTGTCAGCCACACTCGTTTTGCCAAGACCGATCATGCCTCCAATAACGATGCTCACGAACATCCCCCTGTTTCTATATAGTGTTTGTCCAGCTGTTTGCTTTCAGTGATTCTCCAAGTTTTTCAATGATATAGTCTAGATCCTGCTCATTTTTTACAAAATCCAGCTCATCACCATTGAAACGGAGAACCGGTATTTCCGGATGCTCCTTTTCAAAAATAGCCATTGTGTTTTCATAATCAATAGAAAGCTGTTCTAAATAAAGCGGGCTGATGTTTTTCTCTACCTCGCGCCCGCGGATTTTTATTCGCTTTAATAAAGTATCGAGACTTGCATGCAAATATATGATGACATTTGGCTTTGGCATATCCTCTGTCAAAATTTGATAAATCTTATAATATTTTTTGTATTCGTCAGGATTCAATGTCCGAGTAGCAAAAATTAAATTTTTAAATATATGATAGTCAGCCACGACAGATTTATTTTTGCTTAAATAATGGGTATTAATATCCCCGAGCTGTTTAAAGCGATTGCAGAGGAAAAACATTTCTGTCTGGAAACTCCATTCTTCGATGTTTTCATAAAATTTCCCTAAGAATGGATTTTCATCAACAATCTCTTTTAATAATTCAAATTCAAAATGCCGAGAGATGGCTTTGGCAAGTGATGTCTTTCCTACACCTATCGGTCCCTCAACGGTAATAAAGGGTGTACCCCCCATTTGGCTGCTCCTCCTTCTCCAATTGCCTGCAGGTTCTATCTTATCCAGATTCATCTGGTTCATATATATGCAATTTTTAATAAATTGTCCTGCAAAATCGCCAAAAAGCGACAAGCACCTTGTCACTTATTCGAGCAATTATGCTTTTATTCGACACAAACACCATTTTATCACAATCGGTACAGGAAGGGATATGGAATTTTTGAGGAAGCTTTTACATGTTTATGAGAAAGAAAAAACCGCCGGTGGCCGGCAGTTGTCAGGTGGAGAATACTCGTGTTCCTCTTTTTGTTACGTTGAAATTATCAACGATCAACAGCCAGTTTTGCGGGAAGGCGAGGCCTAGTTTCCAATAGCTCATTCCTCTTAAATTCATCTGTTTGATCAAATCAAATTTTGCCTGGATGGAGCGGGCATCTTCAAACCAGACTTCATGCTCTTTGCCTGCCGCATCCCTATATTTGAAATGCGGAGCTTGCGCTTTTGTGTCGTATTCTATCGGGACATTGTGTTTGGCTGCAAGCTGGATGGCTTGCTGCGGGCTAACAGCCTTTGCCACGGTACCTTGAACAAAAGGCAGGGTCCAATCATAACCATAGAGATTTTGCCCCATGAGGATTTTGTTTGATGGTATATCTGTCACGGCGTAATCCAACACTTTTTTTACCTGGTCAATTGGCGAGACTGCCATGGCAGGACCGCCGCTGTAGCCCCATTCATAGGTCATGATGACAACAAAGTCGGATATTTGGCCATGGGCCTTATAATCATGTCCTTCATACCATTTTCCTTGCTGGGTTGCACTTGTTTTTGGCGCAAGGGCAGTGGACATGAGCCATCCTTCACGTGAAAAGCGCTGCTTTGCCTTTCTTAAAAAGCGGTTGTATGCCTCGCGGTCTGCGGGACGTAAAAATTCAAAATCAAAATGGATATCGCGGAAGCCGTATTTTTTAGCGGTGGCGACAATATTATTGAGAAACCGGTCCTGGACGGCTATGTCATTTAATAAAATCCGTCCTAGTTCGTCACTAAACTGGTCCTGTTCCTGGTTATTAATAACCATCATCAAGACGTTACGGTTGGCCTTGGCGATAGCCGGAAAGTTATTCAGAAGCGGTTCCTTGAGTGTGCCGTCGCGTCTGGCCTGAAAGCTGAAAGGGGCTAAATAAGTTAAATAAGGAGCTGCTTCTCTGGCGCTCTCCTCTAACACAGGAGCAACACTTGTTCCGCGAGGTTCTACATAGGCATTAAACTCGGCATTTCTTTTTCTGCCTTGGGGAATATAGAGACGGAACCCTGCTTGGAGTGGTTGATTGACCGATATTCGGTTGACGGTTGCCAGCTGTTGAACAGTAACTCCGTATCTTTGTGCTATGGTATATAATGATTCTCCCGACTGAACGAAATGAAAGCGGCCGACGATAGGTATTACAAGTGCTTGGCCGATAACCAGATTGTTCGGATTGGGCAATTCGTTTGCCTCTATAATATCCTGGGTGGTTGTATGGTAAGCTCTTGCAATGGTTGTCAGCGATTCATTTCTTTTAACCACATGAATCTGCATCTCCAATCCCTCCCTGCACATATGCGCTACAACTATTCTATGAGGGCGGGACTTAATACATGTTATAATGTTAATAATTTTCGTATAAATGGAATTAGTTTTAGAAGGCGGTTTTTTAAGATGATTAACCAAGATGAGAAATTTATGCTGGAGGCTATAGCAGAAGCAAGGAAGGCAGAGAAGTTGGATGAGGTGCCGATTGGGGCTGTTCTTGTCCATGATGGTAGAATTATTGCCCGCGCCCACAATTTAAGAGAAAGTGAGCAGAATGCGACGGCCCACGCCGAGCTGCTGGCCATTGATCAAGCCTGCCGGGAAACAGGCTCATGGCGGCTAGAGGATACTACTCTTTATGTCACGTTGGAGCCTTGCCCGATGTGTTCAGGTGCGATTATCTTATCGAGAGTCAAACGCGTGGTATACGGGGCGAGCGATCCAAAGGGCGGGTGCGCTGGAACGCTGATGAACCTTTTACAGGATTCGCGCTTTAACCACCAATGTGAAGTTGTTAAAGGCGTCTTAGCAGAAGAGTGCGGCAGCATGCTTTCATCTTTTTTTCAAAAAATAAGAGATCGTAAGAAGCAGGAGAAAAAGTTGAAGCTGCAGGCATTAGAAATCGACTTACAGTAATTTACAGTTAATAACGATTGCTTTTTTGCTGGATTGTTTGTATACTAAAAAGGCGTCAGATACGACGCACTTAATAATTGGTATCAACTTTGCCGCGCTAGGTGGGGAGGTAGCGGTGCCCTGTACCCGCAATCCGCTCTAGCGGGACGGAATCCCTTCCCGAGGCTGATGGCCTGTAGGGTCTGCCTTAAGTAAGTGGTGTTGACGCCTGGGTCCTGCGCAATGGGAATCCATGAACTATGTCAGGTCCGGAAGGAAGCAGCATTAAGTGGACGCTCTCATGTGCCGCAGGGGTGCCTGGGCCGAGCTAACTGCTTAAGTAACGCTTATGGGCGTCAGTCGACGGAAGGTGCGCGGCAGTTATTACATATGCCATAATAAAACTCATCTCAGATTCTGGGGTGAGTTTTTTTGTGAACTCTTAGGATTACTTTTGTAAAAAGGAAATCCAATAAGTTATAATGAGAAAAGCGGAAGCGTCCGTTTAGCGGCGTATGGACTGGAGTGCTTCGACTGAGATAAAGGAAACACGAAGAGCGATAGCGATTCGATGTTGACTTATCGTAGGGAGAAGAGCGAAGTACACTAGACGCTGGACGCTGGAGCTAGACAATAGATAGGACTAAATTGAAGGGGGCGATGTCGAGTGTCATATCAAGCTTTATATCGGGTTTGGCGTCCGCAGAAATTTTTTGACGTAGTGGGACAGGAACATGTCACGCAGACATTGCAAAACGCCCTGCTTCAGCAAAAAATCTCTCATGCATACCTATTTTCTGGACCAAGAGGAACAGGAAAGACGAGTGCGGCTAAAATATTAGCAAAGGCGATTAATTGTGAGCATGCTCCAGTTGCTGAGCCGTGTAATGAATGTGCGGCCTGCCTCGGGATCACGAATGGAACGATTCCGGATGTCCTGGAGTTTGACGCTGCGTCTAACTCGCGGGTGGAGGAGATGCGTGATGTTCTTGATAAGGTCAAATTTGCCCCCACGGCAGTAAACTATAAGGTCTATATCATCGACGAAGTGCATATGCTCTCCATTAGCGCTTTTAACGCTTTACTTAAAACGCTGGAGGAACCTCCGAAGCATGTCATCTTTATTTTAGCCACGACAGAACCGCATAAAATCCCGCTGACGATTATTTCAAGATGCCAGCGTTTTGATTTCAGACGGATTACCGCAGGGTCTATTGTTAATCGGATGAAGCTGATTGTCGAGGAAACCGGCATTGACTGCGATGAGCGGGCCTTGCAAATGATAGCCAGAGCAGCTGAAGGTGGAATGCGTGACGCATTAAGTCTGTTGGATCAAGCCATTTCCTACAGTCAGGACCGGGTGACACTTGAAGATGCGTTGACCGTCACAGGTTCTGCTTCACAGGCATTTTTAAATAAAACGGCAAAGTCGTTTCAGGATAAAGATGTGGCAAGCGGTTTGGAGGCGCTCGAGGAGCTTTTATTCCATGGAAAGGACCCAGCACGCTTTATCGAAGATTTGATCTTATTTTACAGGGATATGCTGCTATACAAAACAGCGCCAAATCTTGAGGAATCTCTCGAGCGGGTGATGCTAGATGATGAGTTTCGCTTGATGGCAGAAGAAACGCCAACAGAACAGATTTATCAGCTGATTGATTTCTTAAATAAGACTCAGCAAGAAATGCGCTGGACTAATCACCCGAGGATTTTCCTGGAGGTAGCCATTGTTAAGCTTTGCCAAATGGAAACTAGCCAAAGAGAGACCGCGAGTTCCGGGGAATTACAGCAGCTCTTGATGAGGATTGAGCAGCTTGAGTCGGAACTTCACCACTTAAAAGCGAACGGCGTAGCCGCAGCACCTCAAGATGCCGCACCACAGCCACAAAAACAGGTACAAAGAACCTCAAGAAATGCCTTCCAGCCGGCTGTTGGTAAAATAAATGAAGTGTTAAAGCAAGCCACAAAAAATGACTTGAATCTGATTAAGGGTAATTGGGGCGAAATGCGATCGAGTCTAATGAAATCGCATGCTGCATTATTAAATGAAGCAGAGCCAGTTGCAGCATCGGAAGCAGCTTTTGTTTTAAAATTCAAGCATGAAATGATTTGTCAAATGGCGATGAGCCGAGGCGATTTCCTGGAAGCAGTAAGCACCACCTTGAACAAATTAATTGGTAAAAGGTTCACACTTTTAGGAGTTCCTGAAGAGCAGTGGTTAACCATCCGTGAAAATTTCTTAAGCACCCAGCATGGGGAAGAAGGGGAAATCAGCGGGCCTGCTCATGAAGAGGAGCCACATATTGTTGAAGCCAAAAAGTTATTTGGTGAAGAATTTATTGAAATTATTGATTAAAAGTTGGGCGGAAACGCTAAAACAGCAATCAATGTGATTATATAATCTAAATTAAATTGGAGGTTGATTTATCGATGCGTGGTGGAATGGGTAACATGCAAAATATGATGAAGCAAGTGCAAAAAATGCAGAAGAAAATGGCAGAGGCACAAGAACAATTAGGTCAGGAAAAAATTGAAGGAACTGCTGGCGGCGGAATGGTAACTGTCGTTGTAACAGGCCATAAAGAGGTTGTAGATGTTCAAATTAAACCTGAAGCGGTCGATCCTGATGATGTGGAAATGCTTCAAGACCTTGTCCTTGCAGCCGTAAACGATGCGCTTAAAAAAGCTGATGAGCTTTCCAATAATACTATGGGACAATTTACAAAAGGATTAAACATGCCATTTTAAAAACAATAAGCGTTAAGCGCCTTAAGCAGCCACATGCTGCTAAGGGCGCTTTTAGCTTTTCTAAAGAGAGGAACATAAATTATGCATTATCCAGAACCGATTTCGAAGCTGATTGATAGCTTTATGAAGCTTCCTGGCATTGGGCCAAAAACAGCTGCACGGTTGGCTTTTTTTGTCTTAAGTATGAAAGAGGATACCGTCTTGGATTTTGCAAAAGCATTAGTGAATGCCAAGCGGAATTTAACATACTGCTCTGTCTGCGGCCACATTACCGATCAAGATCCATGTTACATATGTGAAGATCAGCGCCGGAATAAGGGCATAATATGTGTAGTGCAGGATCCAAAAGATGTAATTGCGATGGAGAAAATGAAGGATTACAACGGATTGTATCATGTTTTGCACGGGGCTATTTCACCTATGGATGGCATCGGCCCGGAGGATATTAATATTCCCGGACTGCTAAAGCGGCTTCAGGACGAAACTATTCAGGAAGTCATTTTAGCGACCAATCCCAATATTGAAGGGGAAGCAACAGCTATGTATATCTCACGGCTGCTAAAGCCGTCGGGAATTAAAACAACAAGAATTGCCCATGGACTGCCGGTAGGCGGAGATCTTGAGTATGCGGATGAGGTTACCTTATCGAAGGCGTTAGAAGGACGAAGAGAATTGTAATATAAAAATTAAATTTAAATGCTTTAATGCCGGGGGGATGGCGATGTTTTTTCGGCGCAAAGGAAAGCTTCGGAAAGAATATAATGAAAAGCTTTTAATCCAGTTAAATAAATATAGAGATTATTGGCAGCGGGAAAAACTCCTTTTGGAAAGAAGTCTTGATCCCTCTGAAGAGGTCATTTGCCAATCAAAAATTGCAGAAGCAAAATATATTCTTCTTTTAAGAGAAGCTAAATACAGAAATGTGACATTAACAAAATAATATTTTTTACAGCTCAAGCAATTGGTTGCTTGAGCTTTTTTTTCCAGCATTAACGGGCAGTAAGGTCTAATTTGATACTTAAAGCATTGGTATGTACAGATTTGGTGAGTGGACAACTGCCCGTAAATGCCCGATTCGTTCAACTAACAAACAGCAGAGGAAAGGCGCCTCTACTGTTTGAAGTTTCACTTTAATGTTCTATTTTTATGGGCTTGTACATAGCTTTTTAATAAAGAGACCATTGGAGGGTGACGATTTTTGGAACCAATGTTTGTAATTGCTGTTTTAGGGGGACTAATTGTATTATTGTTATTTACCGGAGCGCCATTTAAGCCAGCCCGATTTGTTGGCCAAGCTGCTATAAAAATATTGATAGGAGCATTATTTTTGTTTTTCCTCAATACAGCAGGAAATCAGTTCGGGGTTCATGTTCCGATAAATTTTGCCACGTCTGCTGTCTCAGGATTTTTGGGAATTCCGGGTCTCTGTGCATTAGTGGCGATTCAGCAATGGGTTCTTTGAGACAGAACCGCTCTTTAGCAGCGGTTTATTTTTTTTGAAAAAAGTATTGACCAGCATAAAATTATCCTGTATTATATTAAAAGTCGCCGCTAATACGGAAGATAAGAAATAAAAAAAGTTGTTGACTTCAACAACAAGAAATGATATATTTAAAAAGTCGTTTTCAAACGACATTAAAATTGACCTTTGAAAACTAAACAAACAAAAACGTCAACAAACAATAATATTCGTTTCGTTTGAAACGAAGCCAACGTAACATTTTTGAGCTAATCAACTCAACTTTATTGGAGAGTTTGATCCTGGCTCAGGACGAACGCTGGCGGCGTGCCTAATACATGCAAGTCGAGCGAATCACTGGGAGCTTGCTCCTGGTGATTAGCGGCGGACGGGTGAGTAACACGTGGGCAACCTGCCTGTAAGACTGGGATAACTTCGGGAAACCGGAGCTAATACCGGATAATTTCTTCCCTCGCATGAGGGAAGGTTGAAAGTCGGTTTCGGCTGACACTTACAGATGGGCCCGCGGCGCATTAGCTAGTTGGTGAGGTAACGGCTCACCAAGGCGACGATGCGTAGCCGACCTGAGAGGGTGATCGGC
>NZ_JAGYPF010000011.1:0-47500 GCF_018343535.1 Neobacillus rhizophilus | reverse complement strand
GAGCGGTATGAACAATTATGTAAGGAGATTTTGGCATGACCATTTTAGCAATTGATACTTCTAATTATGCTTTAGGAGTCGCGCTTTTAAAAGAGACGGAAGTACTTGGCGAGTATATAACAAATTTGAAAAAGAACCATTCTGTCCGGATTATGCCTGCCATTCAGACATTAATGAAGGATTGTGAAAGGGTGCCGTCCAATTTAACGAAAATTGTAGTAGCTAAAGGCCCAGGATCTTATACCGGTGTTAGAATCGGCGTTACGATAGCAAAAACGCTGGCATGGACTTTAAACATTCCACTTGTTGGAATATCAAGCCTTGAAATTCTGGCAGCAGGGCCAGGTCGATATTTTGACGGGCTTATTTCCCCGATATTCGATGCGAGACGGGGACAGGTTTATACAGGTCTGTATCAAGTCGAGAATGGAGAGCTAAAAGTAATTGAGCCGGACCAACTAACAATGGCGGTTGACTGGGCAGGGAAGTTATCCGAATTGGACAAACCGGTTCTATTTGTCGGCAATGATTTGTCTATTCACCGTGAAAGAATAACAGAGAAACTAGGTTCTCAGGCCGTTTTTTCAAGCATAACAGAAAACAATCCCCGTCCATCCGAGCTGGCCATGCTGGGAAAAGACAAACAAGGGGAAGACGTACACACCTTTGTCCCTAATTACATTCGGTTAGCAGAAGCGGAAGCAAAGTGGTTAGAGGCGCAAGGGAAAACTTTATAAAGATAAGGATAGAGAAAGATGGAAGATTCTTATGTTTTTCGCTACATGAGGGAAGAGGATATCGATCAAGTATTAGAGGTTGAGCATGCATCATTTACAACCCCGTGGAGCAGGGAAGCATTTTATAATGAGATGCACAATAATAACTTTGCTGTTTATATCGTCCTCGAACATGAAAATAAAATTATTGGCTATTGTGGAGTCTGGGTTGTAATTGATGAAGGTCATGTGACGAATGTCGCGATTCTTCCTGAGTACCGCGGCAAAAAGCTTGGAGAGATGATGATGCGAAAGCTGATATCCGTCTGCCAGGAGAGGGGTGCAAGAAGCATGACATTAGAGGTAAGGGTAACGAATCATATCGCTCAGTCTCTTTATCGCAAACTAGGGTTTCAAAATGGCGGAATTCGGAAAAATTATTACTCAGATAATTTGGAGGATGCGCTGGTAATGTGGGTGAATTTATGAAAAATGATCAGTTGATATTAGGAATTGAAACAAGCTGTGATGAAACGGCGGTGGCAATTATCAAAAATGGCCGAGAGATAACGGCCAATGTGGTTGCCTCGCAGATCGAAAGTCATAAACGGTTTGGCGGGGTCGTACCGGAAATTGCCTCACGCCACCATGTTGAACAGATTACGATCGTGATAGAAGAGGCATTGAAGCAGGCGAATCTAACATTTACTGAAATTGATGCCGTTGCGGTAACGGAAGGGCCGGGTCTGGTGGGTGCCCTATTAATTGGCGTCAATGCCGCCAAAGCACTTGCGTTTGCTCATAATAAACCGCTTGTGCCGGTCCATCATATTGCCGGTCATATTTATGCAAACAGGCTGGTAACAGAGCTGAAATTCCCTTTGTTGGCTTTAGTGGTCTCAGGGGGCCATACGGAGCTTGTCTACATGAAAGAGCATGGACATTTTGAGGTAATTGGCGAAACAAGGGATGACGCAGCGGGTGAAGCCTATGATAAGGTAGCTAGAACATTGAATCTGCCATATCCAGGCGGTCCGCATATTGACCGTTTGGCCCATGAAGGCCGTCCTACTATTGATTTGCCCCGTGCCTGGCTGGAGGAAGGCTCCTATGATTTTAGCTTTAGCGGCTTAAAATCAGCGGTCATTAATACGGTTCATAATGCCGAGCAGCGTGGTGAGACGATTGCCCCGGAGAATCTGGCCGCGAGCTTTCAGGAAAGTGTCATTGATGTATTGGTGACGAAGACCGTAAGAGCCGTTGCAGAATATGGCGTCAACCAAATATTATTGGCAGGAGGAGTAGCAGCCAATAAGGGGCTTCGAGCAGCCCTGGAAAAGGCATTTTTAGATAAGGCGGATGTTGAATTAGTCATTCCTCCATTATCCTTATGCACAGACAACGCAGCCATGATAGCAGCTGCCGGAAGTGTCATGTTTGAAAAAGGAATTCGAGCAGACTTATCACTAAACGCGATACCTGGATTGGATATAGAAACATATAACACCTGACCTTTCCTAATAAGGAAGGGTTTTTTTAATAAAAGAATCTAATCAAACGTTTAATTGGTTTGGTTGATGAACTAATCAAACGTTTAATTGATATTGGCAATAAACTAATCAAACGTTTGATTGAAAACGGAAAATCCTTGAAATATAGGCATTTTAAGATTTAAACAAACATTTGATTGAATTTGGGCTAATATAAAAATAGCAATTTTGTGGATAAAAAATTTTTGAAAAAGTGGAAAATTCAAATGAATTGTGGATAATTCAGTGATTAATGTTGATAATGTGGATAAATAGGCGTTTTTTTGTGGATAATGTGGAAAAGTTAATTGGATAACTGAAATAATGGCATTTACAATGTGAATAATTCTGTGGAAAATTAGGCCTTTTGGATTACAAGCATAACAAATAACCGGACTCCAACAGTCCGGTTATCCACATTATTCTGCCAGCTCGGCCCATTCTTCCATTAATTCGTCAAGTTCGGCCTTAGCCTTTTCATTTTTTAAATTAATCTCTAAAACCTTTTCATGGTCCTGAAATACTTCTGGCTCGCATAATTGCTGTTCATAATTCTGAATCTGTTCTTCAAGCTCCGAAATGTGTTCCTCGATTTCTTCCAATTTACGTTTTCGCTGGCGTTCCAGTTTTTTCGTTTCTTTATCCTGTTGATAACTGTTTTTTTCAGCAGGCACAAAAGCAGAAACCTTCTTCTCGTAGGCTGCCAATGCAAGTGCCGTAAGTTCCTCCTGCTCTAGCTTTTTATCCACATAATAATCGTAGTCGCCGAGGTATTCTGTGCTGCCCTCAGGGCACAATTCTAGTACCTTGGTTGCGATTCTGTTAATAAAATAACGGTCGTGTGAAACAAACAAAATAGTACCTGGATAATCAATTAGAGCATTCTCAAGAACTTCCTTGCTGTCCAAATCCAAATGGTTGGTAGGTTCGTCCAATATTAATAAATTTGCTTTCTCGAGCATTAGCTTGGCAAGGGCTAGGCGGGCTTTTTCACCGCCGCTTAATGACAAAACGTTTTTAAGCACATCGTCACCGGAAAATAAGAAATTTCCAAGCACCGTACGGATTTCCTTTTCTGGTTTCAGTGGATATACATCCCATAGTTCGTTTAAGACGCGTTTATTGGAGGTAAGGTTGGCTTGTTCCTGATCGTAATACCCGATGGACAAATTGGTTCCGTATTGAATAGTTCCAGCCAAAGCGGGAAGCTTTTTAATAATTGTTTTTAAAAGGGTCGACTTCCCGATTCCGTTAGGGCCGACAAGGGCAATACTGTCGCCTTTATAGACACGAAAGGAAATATCCTCGGAAACCATCTCGCCATCATAGCCGACAGCAAGTGAATCAACAGTCAGTACATCATTGCCGCTTTGGCGCTCAATTTCAAATGAGAAGGAAGCGGATTTTTCATCCCCTGATGGCCGGTCCATGATTTCCATTTTTTCAAGTTTCTTCCGCCGGCTTTGCGCCCTCTTAGTAGTAGTGGCCCGTGCGATGTTGCGCTGGATGAAATCCTTTAAGGCGGCAATTTCCTCCTGCTGCTTTTCATAAAGCTTCATGTCGCGTTCATAATTGGCAGCTTTCTGCTCAAGATAAGAGCTATAATTACCGGTAAATCGCTGAATCAGACGGCGTGATAGTTCATACACCTCTGTAACCACTTTATCCAAAAAATAGCGGTCATGCGAAACAATTAAAATCGCGCCATCGTAGCCCTGCAGATATTGCTCCAGCCAGGAAAGGGTTTCGATATCCAAATGGTTGGTTGGCTCGTCCAAAATTAAAATATCAGGTCTTGTCAGCAGCAGTTTGCCTAGCGCAAGCCGTGTCTTTTGTCCGCCGCTTAGACTTGAAATCATTAATGTAGTATCAGAAAAATTTAACCCATGCAATACAGAGCGGATATCGGCTTCATATTGATAGCCGCCTTGCTCTTTAAACTTTATTTGCAATTCATCATATTCCTTTAATACCCGTTCGTATTTTCCTGGGTCCCCGAAAACAGCAGGATCGGCCATTTGCTCCTCCAGCTTCCGTAGCGTTTTTTCCATCGCCTGCAGGTTCTCAAAAACCGTCAGCATTTCCTCCCAAATGGACAAATTGGACTCCAAACCCGTATTTTGTGCCAAATAACCAACGGTAACATCCTTTGGTTTGATGATTTCGCCGCCGTCATAGCCCATTTCGCCGGCGATGATTTTCAATAACGTTGATTTCCCCGCTCCATTGCGTCCGACAAGGGCAACACGGTCACGGGTTTGTAATTCCAGTTTTATATTCGATAAAATAAGTTCAGCACCATAATATTTTTGTAGTTGGTTAACCTGTAATAAAATCATTTTTTTCACCTCTATTACCTTATGACTAGTGTACCGTATTACCCGAATGTCGGCAATGAAGTGAAATTTTTAATGGAATTATAAAAAAATATACCGATAGTTCAAAGTTTCACACACATGGACATAAAAATATTGTATTATTTTTTGTAGGAGGATTTTTTTATGGCTGAATTTACTCATTTTAATGAAGAAGGCCGGGCCAAGATGGTCGATGTCAGCGATAAGCCGGAAACGGCACGCACGGCACTTGCCCAGTCTAGCATAACAGTAAGCACTGAAATTTATGAAAAAATCACAAACCACGAAATGAAAAAGGGCGATGTCTTAGCAGTGGCCCAGGTTGCTGCGGTAATGGCGGCGAAAAAAACATGGGATATCATTCCAATGTGCCACCCGATCCCATTAACAGGTATCAATATTAGTTTTTCGTGGGAACAGGCCGGGCAGGAACAATATACACTGCATATTGCTGCATTAGTGAAAACCAAAGGCAGTACCGGAGTTGAGATGGAAGCGCTAACAGCCGCCTCTGTTTGTGCCCTGACCGTCTATGATATGTGTAAGGCAGTTGATAAAGGGATGGTGATCGGACCAACCTTTCTGGTAGAAAAAACCGGCGGCAAAAACGGTGATTTTAGAAGGAATATCTAATATATCCATTAAAATTGAAGGGTGGGAGAAATATGTCCAATGAAACGATGAAAATACCACAGGCAACAGCAAAGCGTCTGCCCTTATATTATCGATTTTTACAAAACCTTCATTCTTCTGGCAAGCAGAGGGTGTCATCTGCAGAATTGAGTGAAGCTGTAAAGGTGGACTCGGCCACGATTCGCAGGGATTTCTCTTATTTCGGAGCCCTTGGGAAAAAGGGGTACGGCTATAACGTAAACTACTTGTTATCGTTTTTCCGGAAAACTCTTGATCAAGATGAATTAACAAAGGTAGCGTTAATCGGGGTGGGTAATCTTGGCACAGCCTTTTTACACTACAATTTTTTAAAAAATAATAACACAAAAATCGCTTGCGCCTTCGATGTGGACCCTGAAAAAATTGGCGATTCAATAGGCGATGTTCCCGTTTATTCGATGGACGATATAGAACAGTATTTGATCGAGGAAAATATTTCGGTGGCGATTTTGACGGTGCCGGCTCCGGTTGCTCAGCAGATCACAGATAAACTTGTGAAAACGAACGTAAAAGGGATTTTAAACTTTACCCCAGCAAGACTGAATGTACCTTCATCGATCCGCGTGCATCATATTGACCTGGCGGTGGAGCTGCAGTCACTTGTTTACTTTTTAAAGCATTATCCAAACGACGAAGTCGAAGAATAAATAATAAATGGGCTTCTCGCCAAAATAGGTGAGAAGCCCATTTTTCGTTTGGAAACATTTTTCCTAAACAGATAACTATACAAAGGGAGTTAAAGTAAGTAAAATAAATATACAAATAAGTATCGTAATCCAATAGGAAAGATGGGGATTAAAATGGCAGAAACAGTTCGTTCAATCCCACGGCCGCTCGTGAAAACAAACCAGTGGACAATTGTTTTAAGTGTTGTGTTAACATGGTTATCCGGACAGGAATGGTTTTTGTTAGTGCCGTTTGTTGCCGGTTTGTCTGGCCTTTTATTCGGGTTTAATCCGATTATGCAAATAGCAAAACTGTTTTTAAGAAAGGACCCAAAGGCTTATATCCCTGAGGATTGGGAGCAGCAGCAATTTAATCAAAAAATTGCCGTATCGTGTTTGGGAATTGGATTTGTAGGATTCCTGCTGGGATGGAATGGTGTTGGCTATGTGTTCACAATTCTTGTCGCGGCGGCGGCCTTTGTGGCAATCCTAGGTTTTTGCATCGGATGCTTTATTCATTATCAGTGGAACCAATACCGTTATAGAAAGGCGCATCAATAAAGATAGGGGTCTGAATTTTTCAGACTCTTTTTTGTTTTTCTGCTTACATTTGACGCTAGTCCAAAGGATAAGGGGATTACAGTTGCAGTCGGAATTGTATTGACCTTGTCGCGGTTGGAAATTGGGATTGCCTGTGCTGGGTTTATGCTGCGGGCATCTCGAGAGGCAAACTTGTACAGCGATTTCCGAAGTATTATTGGGAAGAAGGTAAAAGACTATCCACTCACAGCAAGCAAGTTGAAACGGATCCAGCATGCCGCAGAGCGAACGACGGCGGGGGCATTCTTGCAGCTGGATAAGCCGCTTAATCCAGGAATTAAATTGGACCATCCAATTGAAGTTAGGAAAAATTATTTAATCTGCGTGAACTTGTCTTGCTGCAGAAAATATGTGCTACAAATGAGGGGGCGGAAATTTTACAGAAGGCTATCTCCGTGTTTGCTGGTCATGGCGTCATGGAGGAAATTTCGTCGCTGCCGCGTATCTTCCGCGATGTGGTCGTAAACGAACAGTGGGAGTGGCCGCGTGATCTGCTGCAAAAGCAAATCTCCGCGAGCAGCTGCCGAATGAGACTTATTCTGCGCTTCATTCTTTAAAGCTTACAGCTGATAGCTCTAACAGGGGTCAATTAATGGAGCGGGGCGAAACTTTATTGAAGGCATCAAGGACAATTTGAGTGAAATTGGGAGTGGAAATGTCCGTGATAGGCGGTATCAAGGACAATTTGAGTGAAATCGGGAGTGGAAATGTCCTTGATAGGCGGTATCAAGGACAATTTGAGTGAAATTGGGAGTGGAAATGTCCGTGATAGCCGGTATCAAGGACAATTTGAGTGAAATCGGGAGTGGAAATGTCCTTGATAGGCGGTATCAAGGACAATTTGAGTGAAATCGGGAGTGGAAATGTCCGTGATAGGCGGTCTCAAGGACAATTTGAGTGAAATCGGGAGTGGAAATGTCCGTGATAGGCGGTCTCAAGGACAATTTGAATGAAATCGGGAGTGGAAATGTCCGTGATAGGCGGTCTCAAGGACAATTTGAATGAAATCGGGAGTGGAAATGTCCTTGATAGGCGGAATGAAGGACAATTTGAGTGAAATCGGAAAGGAAAATGTCCTTCATAGACGGTATGAAGGACATTTTGAGTGAAAGCTGAAAGGGAAAAGTCCTTCATTAGCCGAATGAGGGACTTTTTAAGTGGATTCAGAAAGGAAAATGTCTTTCATTGGTCTTCTGTCAAGAAAGTGGACAGTAAAATTTGAGACTTTTAGAAATAAAACTACTACCGCACTTCGTTTGGTACGGTATTAGAAATGATCAGTCGAAAAGCATGACTGCTCATTTCCTAACACCAAATGGCTATATTATGAGGTATATGCAACTTCATCTTGCCGGTGGTTTCTCTCAAATTGATTCGGTGATTTGTGCCCTAAAGTAGAGTGTTTACGCTTTTCATTATAAAAACTACTAATATAATGATTAATAGCTTTTACGGCTTCAGCCCTGGTCTTAAAGCGTCTTCTGTAGATCAAATCTTTCTTGATCGTGGCATGAAAAGACTCAATACATGCATTGTCGTAAGGATCGCCCCTCCTGCTCATACTGATATGCATGTTTTTCCCTTTCAGGATGTCGATATAATCATTTGAACAATACTGGGACCCACGGTCCGAATGATGGATTAACCCTTCACTAGGCTGCCTTGTAACAATCGCCATATTCAATGCTTGTATGGATAGCTCTTTTTTCATATGTGAAGCCATACTCCAGCCTACGATTTTTCTTGAGAATAGATCCATAACGGATGATAAATAAACCCAGCCCTCAATCGTCCAAATGTACGTAATGTCAGTTACCCATGCTCGGTTGGGCTCTTCAACATTAAATTGGCGATTAAGCAGGTTAGGATAGATGTGTAAATCATGATTGGAATTAGTGGTAACGACAAACTTTTCTTTTGGTGTAGCTGTTAAACCCATCTCTTTCATCATACGGGCAACCGTCTTTTGAGAAATGGTATAACCCCACTCCACCAAGTCGGCATGGACCCTGGGACTCCCATACGTACCAAAGCTCTCGTGAAATGATTTACTTATTTTTTGCTTGATTTCTTTACGGTAAGCATCTTTCTCAGATTGAGGTTTATTCTGGATCCTTAGCCATTTATAATAGCCACTTGATGATACTTTCAGAACTTTGCACATCTTCGCCACGGCGTGCTCATCAGAGTGGGCTTGAATGAAGATATATATTACGCTTGGTTTTTCGTGAAGATGTGCATGGCCTTTTTTAGGATTTCGTTTTCCTCTTTCAATTTTTGTATCTCTTTTTCGTGTTGCTTTTTCAGTTTTTCAAGTTCTGTGGGTGTAAGATAGTTTTCTCCAGGTTTCCCAAGGGTTGTTTTCGCCCTGTAAGCTGCCACCCATCGACTAACAGTTTTAGGGGAGAGCTCGAGCTCAAAAGCTACCTGGGAGGCTTTTCTCCCCTCCTCAACGATTAACTTTGCAACATACTCTTTATACTCTTGAGAATGATGTTGACCCATGTGAACACGTCCTTTTAAATGATGATTGTATTATAAACTAAATCTCATTTTTACGTGTCCACTTTTTAGACTAACCTCATCATTGGTCCAATCAAAAATAAAAGACATCATTGTTTATTCATTTTATCCCTGTACTTAAAATGAATAGCAATCATCTTTAAGGCTGACCCAAAATCAAAGGTGGCGAGGATGACCAAAAGGTAGCTGAAGAAGCCCCAGCCATTGTTTTGGACATCATCGATTGCAAAATAGGTGAACAGTGCACCAAGTATTAAATAAATCAAACCGGAAAACAAAGGTGAACGTCTCATAGAAATCCTCCGATAAAGTTTTGAACTGCCTCTGCCTCACGCATCAGCCGCTCAATGTCATCCTTATAAACCGACTGAACAAGGACGACCATCGTGTTCATAGATACATGGGCGAAAATCGGCACCAGGATACGTTTAGTTTTTACATAAAGAAAGGCAAAGGTAAAGCCCATCGCCGAGTAAATAAGCAGATGCTCAGGCTCCATATGGACAAGCGCAAAGACCACCGAGCTGATTAGGGCAGAAATGAAGAAATTAAACCGCTTATAAAAAGCCCCAAAAATAATTTTTCGAAACACAATTTCTTCTAAAATAGGGCCGATAATACTCGTTACAAGAATGGCCAAAGGAAAGGCATTAATGATCGTGAGGATTTCCTGTGTATTTTTAGAGCCCAATTCAATCCCAATAAGGCGCTCAATGATGGCAGCCGTATATTGGGCAAATAGGGCAAGGAAAACCCCTAAAATCGCCCACTTTATTGAATGACCGATTGAAGTGTTTCTTTCACTATGGACCCCAGGCTTCATTTCTTTTCTTAGGATAACAAGAATGATGAGAAAGGCAAGGGTGAAACTTGTGATCAGCCAAACCGGTACCACAAATTCCTGCCTCCATCCAAAAAGGCGAAATCCAAACATAAATGCAGGAATCCCGGCAAAGCTGGAAAGCTGCATGGCAATATAAACAATAAGGACAATCCAGTATTCCTTTTTCAAATCAAAACTCCTTTTCCATCTATTTTTTCCAATCGAAATGTAATCAATCACTATTCTTCATTCTACCTTTAATGACAAATTAGTTTCAATTTTGAATGCCTGCTTTGAAAAGATTGAATAGAAATATGGATTTTATCCATACTTTATAAGGTGGAAAAAAAGGGTAACTTTTTTAAATAAATTTTATGCATCAGACTTGCAAAAGATTTTTAGATTGATTATTATAATAATTGTGTTAGCACTCATCATAGTCGAGTGCTAATAAATGACCGAATAACACATATTTGAGGAGGTTGTTTGAATGTTAAGACCATTAGGTGATCGCATCATCATCGAACTCGTTGAATCAGAAGAAAAAACTGCAAGCGGTATCGTATTACCGGATACAGCAAAGGAAAAGCCTCAGGAAGGAAAAGTTGTAGCTGTAGGTACTGGCCGTGTGCTTGACAATGGCGAGCGCGTAGCTGTTGAAGTTTCTGTTGGCGACCGCATTATCTTCTCAAAATACTCTGGTACTGAAGTGAAATACCAAGGTTCCGAATACTTAATTTTACGTGAAAACGATATCCTTGCTGTTGTAGGTGAGTAAATCCAACAGTTGAAAAATAAAAGTTTTTAAACATATGAGGAGGTTTTTTAACAATGGCTAAAGAGATTAAGTTTAGTGAAGACGCTCGCCGCGCGATGCTTCGCGGTGTTGATACACTTGCAGATGCAGTTAAAGTTACTCTTGGACCTAAAGGACGCAACGTGGTTCTTGAGAAAAAATTCGGTTCACCATTAATCACAAATGACGGTGTAACGATTGCAAAAGAAATCGAATTAGAAGATGCATTTGAAAACATGGGTGCAAAGCTTGTTGCTGAAGTAGCTAGCAAAACAAACGATGTTGCCGGTGACGGTACAACAACTGCAACAGTTCTTGCTCAAGCGATGATTCGCGAAGGCTTAAAGAACGTAACTGCTGGCGCTAACCCAATGGGTATCCGCAAAGGTATCGAAAAAGCAGTTACTGCCGCTGTTGCAGAACTTAAAGCTATTTCTAAACCAATTGAAGGCAAAGAATCTATCGCTCAAGTTGCCGCTATTTCTTCTGATGACAAAGAAGTTGGCCAATTAATCGCTGAAGCAATGGAGCGCGTGGGCAATGACGGCGTCATTACAATCGAAGAATCTAAAGGCTTCACTACTGAATTGGATGTAGTTGAAGGTATGCAATTTGACCGTGGCTATGCTTCTCCATACATGGTTACAAATACTGACAAAATGGAAGCTATCTTAGATAATCCATTTGTATTAATCACTGATAAGAAGATTACAAGCATTCAAGAAATCCTGCCTGTTCTTGAGCAAGTGGTACAGCAAGGCAAGCCATTATTGCTAATTGCTGAAGATGTTGAAGGTGAAGCACTTGCAACTTTAGTACTGAACAAGCTTCGTGGTACATTCAATGCTGTTGCTGTTAAAGCTCCTGGCTTTGGTGACCGCCGTAAGGCAATGCTTGAAGATATCGCTGCTCTAACTGGTGCTGAAGTCATCACTGAAGAGCTTGGCCGTGACCTTAAGTCTGCTACAATTACTTCTTTAGGACGCGCTGCTAAAATCGTTGTCACAAAAGAAAACACAACAATTGTTGAAGGTGCAGGAAGCACTGAAGCAATCCAAGCTCGCGTGAACCAAATCCGCGTTCAATTAGAAGAAACTACTTCTGAATTCGACAAGGAAAAATTACAAGAGCGCCTTGCTAAATTGGCTGGCGGTGTAGCAGTTATCAAAGTTGGTGCTGCAACTGAAACAGAATTAAAAGAGCGTAAGCTTCGTATCGAAGACGCATTAAACGCAACTCGTGCTGCAGTTGAAGAAGGTATCGTATCCGGTGGTGGTGTTGCCCTTCTAAACGTATACAGCAAAGTGGCTGAGCTTCAAGCTGAAGGCGACGAGCAAACGGGTATCAACATCGTTCTTCGTGCGATGGAAGAGCCAGTTCGCACAATCGCTACCAACGCTGGTCTTGAAGGATCTGTTATCGTTGAGCGCTTAAAGCATGAAGAAGTTGGCACAGGCTTCAACGCTGCTAGCGGCCAATGGGTAAACATGATCGACGCTGGTATCGTTGACCCAACTAAAGTTACTCGTTCTGCACTTCAAAACGCAGCCTCTGTTGCAGCTATGTTCTTAACAACTGAAGCTGTAGTTGCTGATAAGCCAGAACCAGCTGGTGCAGGCATGGGAATGCCTGACATGGGCGGTATGGGCGGTATGGGCGGCATGATGTAATATCAGCCCCAATATCTAGGGTTTGGAATAAATAACATTATCGGAAGCTTCTCGTGAGTTGAGCAAACTTATGGGGAGCTTCTTTTTCCATTTCTTGTGTTACAATGAATATATAATTATTTGTTTCAAAACATGAGAGTGGGGGAATCGGAATAAATGAACACTGTTCTTACATATGTAGTTTCCCTTTTCATGATTGTGATATCAGTATTTACAACTCTTTATATTAAGTCCGAACTTGAGCGGGTGTTACATGAAAAAACAGATACTGTCCCTTTCCATATTTGTAATATAGTAATAATTATAATGGCTTCTCTTTTGGCTCATGCTGTAATGACTAAATACGTCATGGGGAATAAAATTGATTTAATGCTGCAAATAGTCATCCACATGTTCATGATCTTCCCAATTTATATATTAGGGAACATTGCGTTTGAAAAATATAAAACAGTTTATCGAAAATACTTAACCACTGAGAACCGGAAAGTGGTAGTTCTTAACGAAAAGTACCTAAAAAAGAAAAAACGGTTTACAAAATTAAACAAGTATAATGCCGTTTCTAAGGAAAAATAAACCTTCGGAATACCAGAAGTAAGTCAAAAAAGTTCTTATTCAAATAATCAATACCAAACCACTTCCTAAAAAGTTAGGGAGTGGTTTTTTGCGGTTTCTTTAGAATTGGCTATGTTAGGCTTAGCAAAATTCCTAAAAATTTTGCAAAAACTCCTAAAATGCGTGTGTATTCTGAATATTTTACCAGTGTTAAAATATACTTGATCTTTTGAAATCGCTTGCATGCTTAAAGTAAGTTGATAGCGTGTTTTCTTGAAGGGGGGAATAGATTAAAAAAATCTTTGCTGGTTGATGAGGCTTTTAATCTTTTAAGAAACGAGGGGAAAGAGCAAGTGAGACATCTATTATCGATAGTGGGGAAAACGCTTTTAGCTTTTCTGGTTGTGTTTGCAACCATTTTACCATTTGCTGTGAAACATAGTTCCGCGGCAGAAGGAACGTCAACAGATTTTGAAGTCCTGAGGCAAAAATGGAAGTCTTATTTAGTAGGGGGTAACTTCTCGCTGGAAGACCCGGATGTGGCCAGCAAGGTGAACATTATTGCTAAGACCGCATATGACTATTGGGAACCCATGGTTAAAACCAATCCGGATAACTATATTTGGGAAGATCTAGATGACAGTGTGATCACGGTAGAAAAGAGTAAATCAAGCCCTATGACACTGGCGTATCAACGTTTAAATGCCATGGCAGTGGCTTATGAAACTAAAGGGGCAGCCATCAAAAACAGCTCTGGGGAAACAGTCACATTGTATCAAAACCCTCAATTAATAACAGATATTAAAAATGGATTAAACTGGCTATACCAAAAAAAATATAACACCAACAGATCAATTGGCAAGACAAACTGGTTTGACTGGTGTATCGGTACACCGCTTGCTCTTAATGATACAGTCGTTTTGATATATGATCAGTTGACACCGGAAGAAAGAAACAATTATATGGCAGTAATTGATAAATTTACCCCAGATCCAACGAAGGCCAATGGGGGCAAGGCAACAGGTGCAAACCTCATGTATGTTGCACAAGTTGTAGGAATTCGCTCGATTATCCTAGGTGATGGGGACAAGCTTGCCGCATCACGTGACGCGATTAGCCCGTTATTTGAATATGTTACAACTGGAGATGGATTTTATAAAGACGGCTCCTTCCTGCAGCATGGAAACCATCCGTATACTGGAGGGTATGGGAAAGCGCTGCTTGCCAATCTGGTATCCTTCGTTTATTTATTAGACGGTTCTGATTGGAAGGTTAAAGACCCTAACCTGGATAACATGTACAAATGGATATTTGATTCCTATGAGCCTGTTATTTATAAAGGCGGATTAATGGATATAATTCGCGGAAGGGAAATTTCAAGATTTAATCAGCAGGATCATTTAATGGGCCACGAAACCATCCGACCGATTCTACACCTTGCCTCGTTTGCTCCGCCTCAGTATGCAGCAAGACTAAAAAGCATGGTAAAAGAGTGGATCCAATCGGATACGTACCTGAGTTTTTATGAAACAGCTCCCATTTATCATGTCGTACTGGCCAAGCAAATTGTGAACGATTCAACGATTAAACCAAGGGGAGAACTGGTCACGAACCGCCAATTTGCTAACATGGACCGTACCGTTCATTTACGTCCGGATTTCGGCTTCGCTCTTGGCATGTCTTCCAGCCGTATCTATAACTATGAATCTATTAACGATGAAAACCTCAAAGGCTGGTATATGGGTGACGGCGCTACCTATTTGTATAATAGCGATTTGAGCCAATATAGTGATGATTATTGGGGAACCGTTAATATGTACAGAATCCCTGGCACAACAGTCGACACCCAGACAAGAAAGTCTAGCGAGGGACAAAGCAAAGCGAGTGCGGAAGATTGGGTAGGCGGTACAAACATCGCAGGGCTATACGGAGTATCCGGCATGGCATCGAACGGCTCCAAAGCCTGGAAAAACACTTTGACAGCCAAAAAATCCTGGTTCATGTTCGATGATGAGGTTGTTGCATTGGGTGCAGGCATTAATAGCACCGACAACCGTACAATTGAAACAACAATCGAAAACAGAAAAATTAAAAATGACGGCACGAATGAGCTGACAGTTAATGGAGTTGCCAAGTCAGCAAATTTAGGCTGGCAAGAGTCAATCAACGATGTTAAGACCATTCATTTACAAGGAAATACAACTGGTTCCGATATCGGTTACTACTTCCCGGAACCGACTACAATAAATGCCTTGCGTGAAGCAAGAACGGATAAATGGAGCAATAGTAACCTGTATCCTAAATTTACCGATGATTCGGATGTAACCAGAAACTTTGTAACACTCTGGAAAGATCACGGAAAAAATCCTGTCAACGATACGTATGAATATGTACTTCTGCCAAACAAAACAAGCAGCCAAACAACAGATTATGCAAATAATCCTGATATCCAAGTGCTTAAAAACTCTGGTGATGTACAAGCTGTTCAGGAAAAGAAACTGAATATCGTGGCGGCAAATTTCTGGAATGATAATAGCCAACCTTTAAAAGTTGATGGAAAAGATTTTATTTCCAGTGATAAAAAGGCTTCGGTCATGACTATGCAATCCGGAAATGAATTGGAGATCTCCGTATCGGATCCAACTCAGAAAAACGCTGGCACGATCAATCTTGAAATCAATAACCCGGCAGCGTTTGTGGTTTCGGCCGACAGTGGTGTTTCCATTTCCCACACGTACCCAACAATTAAACTGTCCATCGATGTAAAAAATGCAAAAGGGAAAACATTCAAGGTAAAACTGGCGCTGCTAAGTGTCGATTCAATTAACAAGCTTGTCGATGACTATGCGAATTCTGGAGGTGTACAAGGAGCTTTGCTGGTACAGCTAAAGGAAAATTTAACACAGGCACAAGACCAGTACAGCAAGCAGCACCTGCCTCAAGCGGTTAAGAGTTTACAAGACTTCCAAAAGCACATTAATAATAAAGGACTGCAAGACCAAATTTCCGGCAGCGCAAAGGAAGAATTAAGCACTAAGGTTGAGCAGCTGATTGAATATTGGTCCCAGCCGTAATACCCAATAAAATTTTAAAGGAGGCCCTTTCGGGACGTTTGGACCGGAGGGTTTCCTTTTTTTGAATAGCTGATTAAAAAATGAAGGAGGAATTCCATGTTCATACGAAATAGGTTCCGGAGAATCTGCAGCTTATTTATGATTATTCTTCTGGTTGCTTCGCTGTTTCAAACGGGCGCTCAGATGAAAACAGCAAAGGCTGCTGAACAGGTTAATTTGGCGCTGCATGCAGCCGCATTAAATGCTTCTAGTTCAATGACGGGAAGCAATCCATTAGCCAATATTGTAGATGGAAATACAGCAACTTTGTGGCAGCCGAATAGTTCTGACCGACCGGATGGAGTGGTTTGGTGTATTCTGGACCTTGGGTCAGTAAAGACCTTTAACAAGGCTGTCCTGCAATTCGGAACCAATATAGGTTCCGATAAAGTGAAGATTGAATATAACAATGACAATGGCTCCATATGGAATGCTGCCTATGAAAAATCAATCGAGAACAAAGCATCAAACAGTCCCAGAACAGAAACGGCTGCATTTGATCAACAAGTGCAGGGCCGGTATGTAAAAGTAACCTTTACTCTTGTGGATACTGTAAAAAATTTTAATGTATCAGAATTCGAACTATATAACGATGTTCCTGCCAAAACCGCTTCAGTCACGAATGCATTCGTGGTCAACGGTAACGGACAAGGAATCATTCATTGGCAGGACCCGGCACAGGATACTAACTATTTGGATTTCGATCAGGTCATCATAACAGACATCTCCGATCCTTCCAATCCTACCCCGGTTACGAGGATAATCGATAAAGGCGTCGGTGAGGTAACCATTGACGGTCTAGCCAATGGCAAAGAATATACCTTTGCCGTTAAGACTGCCGCAAAGGATGGAACGGAAAGTGACGCGACCATTTTATCGATAATCCCAACGGAAAAGCCAAACACGATTCTCATCAACTTCCAGCAGCTTACGAAAGTGAAAGAATCCCTAACAAGCGGCAGCAAAGAATATACTGATGCGGTAAATAAATTAATTGGAGAGGCCGATACAGCTTTAACCAAGGGTCCTTATTCTGTAACGTACAAACCGACCCCCGCTCCTAATGCCAGTATTCATGATTATTGGAGTATCGGACCATACTGGTGGCCGGACCCTACAAAACCGGATGGGATGCCGTATATTAACAGGGATGGCCAATTTAACCCTGAAGGCTATACGGAAAAATATGATAAGCAGAGCTTTATGGATTTAAGGGATGCCGTATCGTCACTGTCACTTGCCTACTATTTAACCAATAAGGAAGAGTACGCTAAACATGCGTCGCTGCTTTTAAAAACCTGGTTTATCAATCCAGAAACCAAGATGAATCCAAACATGAGGTATGCCCAGGGTGTTCCAGGCGTAACCGACGGCCGTAAGGAAGGAGTACTGGAATCGGATAAATTGCTGGATATCATTGATGACATCCAGCTCATCTCTCCTTCGAACAGCTGGACGACTAACGACACCATCGAGTTTAAGACCTGGTTATCAGAATATACGAACTGGCTGGAAACGAATTCAGTGGCTCAGGACGAGAAAAATACCGCCAATAACCATGGCACCTGGTTTGATGCCCAGTTCACAGCCTATAATCTTTATCTGGGTGCTAAAATTAAAGCCAAGAATTACTTACAAGAAACAACAATTCCGCGGATGGCGGAGCAAATTATGGACGATGGGACCATGCCTGAAGAGCTGCGGAGAACGCGGCCATTCCATTATTTCACTTTTAATTTGATCCCATTTACCATGCTGGCAGTGATAGGTGATCAAGTAGGAGTAGATGTTTGGAACGCTGGAGGGGAAATCCGGAAGGCTTATGACTTTATTACTCCTTATGTAGTTGATTTCGCAGGATGGCCATACGATGAACTCGAGGCCCAAGAGGACGAAAGGATTTTCTCTACATACTTGCGGGAAGCGGCTGCCAAGTTCGGGGAAGATTCCTACTGGAGTGCATCCGATATCATGCTAAAAGACCAGTTAACCACCCATCGGGCAAATCTGGTCGCACCGGTTCTCCCTGGGGGAAGCCCGCGGAAAGAAATCGTCACGTTTAGCTTCAGGGAATTATATACCCCTGTGGTTGGAACCATCTACGGTAATGAGATCAACGTAACGGTGCCAAAGGGGACGGAACGAAAAGGATTAGTTGCCTCCTTTATCACAACCGGGGAGCGTGTAAAAGTAGGCAAGTCCGTGCAAGTGAGCGGTGAAACGGCCAATGATTTTACGGCCCCTGTCAAGTATACAGTCGAATCGCCAAATGGTTCAACAAAGACATATACGGTAAAGGTAACAGAATCCGACAAAAAGTTTCCTGTTAAAATTTATCAATCCGGCTTCACTGAATTCAGGTCCGATCCAAGAATTGATGAAATATTATCACAGGATAGCAGTGTCAGCTTATTCGATATTATGGAAAAATTCCCACAAGTAGCAGCTGACAGTAAACCACTAACATGGTATCAAGGCTATTATGATCAAGGCCAATTCAAAGCCCCGGCGCAAATCTTTGTGAAAGATGGGAATTCAACCCATACCCGGTCGATGCCGGCAGCATTAAGGCTGTTGAAGGATTCAGCAAACGGGTCTACTGCCACGGTGAATGTAAGTACGAAAGGCTATAAGGATTTGACCATTTCATTTAACGCAAGAACACAAAATAAATCTAATGGCTATAAATTGGTCGGTGAATGGTCAGTTGATAACGGGAATACCTGGAATACATCAGGTGAGTTGCTCAGGGACAGCAGTCATTCGGAACTGACTGATACGTATGCCAAAACTCCGTTCACTTTTACGATTAGTAATCCAAATAACTTTGATAAACCGAACTTCCTTTTCAGATTCAGATTAGACAGCTCCAGTATCGGATATATGAACCTGGATGATGTTGAAGTATCTGCTATTCCGTCGGAAACGAATGCTGACTTGAGCCGGCTGATCCTTAGCGAGGGGACATTGTCTCCTTCGTTTAATGCGGATGTAACTGAGTATACAGTTAATCTGAAACGAAATATGAACAGAATTAAGATTACACCGGTTACCGCCGATGCTGCTGCAAGAGTGAAGGTAAATGGTGTGGCTGGCTCTGAGTTGCAGCCGATTCTATTAAAAATTGGCGATAATCCAATCTATATAGAAGTGACGCCGGAGAAAGGTGAACCAAAAACCTATCATATCAATGTGAAACGGGTTGACTTTCCTGGTGGCAAAGATAAGTAAATCCAGATAAATCGTGACTTGAACTAGAAAGCGGGGATTATAAATGCCCGCTTTCTGTTCAATTGGAAAAAGTGCTTGAAAGGACCTTATTTATTGTTCTAGATTAATCCACTGGGGAGAATAGTCAAAAAGTTGCATTGACAGATAATTTAAAAATAATATGATAGTATCAAAGATTTGGGATTTCATATACAAGATTGGGATTGTCTGCAAAAGATATCGATGAGCAATAAAAACTTTCCTATCATCATTCTAGCCTAATTGAATCCGATCTGGCTTAACAGCAGTATTACATCAGTTTGAAAGCGCTTCAAAAAACTAAACCTGTTTTGCGGCGATTTACAGTGGTTTAACTCGTCTGAATATTACATGGATAATATTTCGGATTACCAAATATAAGCATTCCGAAGGAGTCCTGTTGATATCAAATTGCCGTTTCCGCCCCGGTAATGAATTAGGAGGCATGAGAAATGAAAAAAATATTACTTGTAGACGATGAAAGATGGGGAAGGATCGCCATCAGACGGACTATCGAAAAGACTGGTCTGCCGGTTATGGTCTGCCACGAAAGCAGCAATGGTTCAGAAGCGCTGCACTGGCTGAAAACCAATCATGCAGACCTAATTATGGCGGATATTTGGATGCCTGTCATGGATGGCTTAACATTCTTGGAGCAATTGCGTTCGGTCAATCAAAGACAAGCAGTTGTGATGATTAGCAGTCACGATAATTTTTCCTATGCCCAGCAATCTCTAAGGGCAGGTGCATTCGATTATTTACTAAAGCCTGTAGAAGTTGAGGAAATGGCGGTCTGTTTAGAAAGATGGCTCAATCTTTGTGTGGATTTCGTTGAGCAGAGTGAAGGGAAATCGGATCCAAATCCATTGGAAAAGTCCACTGTGGAACATGTGGTAGAGTTCATCAAATCCAGGGTGCCAGGTGAAGTGACCTTGACGGAGGCAGCAAAGGAGGTCCACTTGAATCCCAGCTATTTAAGCCAGCTTTTTAAGCGCCAAATGAATCAAAATTTTTTGGATTATGTTCAGCAATTGCGTATGGACGAAGCGGAGCGGCTGCTCACACGCACATCTCTTAGAATAACAGAAATAGCCCATCGTCTCGGCTATGCGGATTTGTCATATTTCAGCAACACATTTAAAAGAATAAAAAGAAAAACACCTTCAGAATTTCGCAAATCGTTTCAACGCGGCAAGGTCAGTGTTTAGAAAGAATTGCGCAGCGGGTAATGACAACGAAACATCCAATCTCTTAAAGCCAGGAGCATGATCTGGCTTTTTCTTTTTCCAGCGCTCTCTAAGTCAGACTGATCCCACCCCCTATGTGCCATTTTACCCATTTCATTATAACAGCCAAATAATCTAAAAATTTCTAAAAAATATATAAAAACTACCCCTTATGGCACAGCGGCATCTGCTATACAATCTTTGTATACGCTCCCAAGAAGGACCGAACAATTCTATGGCTGTTTCAGGAAGGAGGATGTAAACCAAAACATAAGCGAGTGGATATCTGGTTAAATAAACAATAAGGGAGTGGAAGGATGACAAAGATAGTGAAAAAAGGATTTTCAGCAATGGCTTTTTTGGTGCTCTTATTTTCGACTGTATTAGCCTCACTCGGGGAAGGCTTTCACGCAACCGCATCTGCCGCTGAAACCCAAGAAATCAAGAATGATCAACTCGAAGGCAGTGGCAAGGTACCTGAAAAGCTATCAATTATACCATCAGAACAAGGCATAAATATTTTTGCTGTCTCCAATGATGCGATTACGCTTACTTCGGGTGATACGTTTATTTATACAGTCGATACCCCTGAAGGTCAGGGGCGCACCACGTTAGAAATCAAAACAGTGGGGGAACTATTCAATCAAATTACTTCCAAAGCAGCTGTACCCCAAACATATGCCGTGAAGGATGTAAATGGGTTAGTAAAACAACCGACAGATGGAATCAGCCAAGGTGATGTTCTAACCGTAACGGCAGGAGAGGATTCCTACGATTACCAGATTAAAGTTATCGAAGGTGCCGTCCGCGGCAAAATGGAACTCGAAGACAACGAAATTACGGAAAAGACCGAATCGGATGTTGTATTGAATTTCTTTGCAGGAATGAGAAGTCCGGCAACAGAGGTGGTTCTTAAAGTTCCAAAGGGCATAAATGCCACGATGGATAACACCACTGTCAATGTAATTGGCAGAGGGGAAGTCAAGCTTTCTGGGCTTGAGACACAGTCCATCGGCAGAGTCGGGGAAGGATATCGTTTCCAAAAAGTAGGGACGGTCAAGATTGATAACAACAAGGACGGCAGCCAAGTCATCACTTTCAAGGGTCTCGATTTAAGACCGGCAAATGGAGCGGATCTGCAAATCACCTTTAAGGATGTATCTATAAAAAAAGGCAGCTATCAGTTTGAGGCTTCCTACACGACCTCTGAACCGGAAGTATTACCAAGTCCATCATGTACTGTCAGCTTAAATGTGGTTAAAACGATAAGCAACTTTCATAGAGTTTTAGATAAGAGCCTAACATATAAGGAAAATAGCGAAACTTACACGAAGGCTAAATTCCGCTGGACTGCTCCGAAGCATGCTGCCTTCATCAAGTTGATGCAGTCAACAGATAAGGGAATAACCTGGACGGAAAGCATTGCAAAAGTGGATAAACAAAGTGGAGAAGTTGAAGTTCAGAACCTGACTCCGAATACAGAATACTTCTTTAGGCTCGACGTCACTGGCGGGGAGAACAACGGAGAATCAAATATTGCTAAATTCTATACAGGAAAATTTAACGTCAAGCTTATGGATGCAAAAGGTGACGGAACTGCTGATGATACAGAAGCCATTAATAATGCGATTGCGTACCTTAATTCGATTGGAGGCGGCACGCTGCTGTTTGAAAATGGCACCTTTAATGTAAGAACCGTACATCTGCTAAGCAATGTCTACTTATATGTCGATAAAGATGCGACGATTGCCGCATTGAAAGGTGGAGACGCCCCTGAATCAGCTTATTTTTCAGATAAAGCTTATCGCTCAGGTACTTCCCCTACAGATACAGGGCCATACCGGGATCCTGAAAATTACATGACAAAGCAGGATGTTGGCCACACATACTTTAGAAATAGTATGTTCTTCGGTGAGAGGGTCGACAATGTCAAAATTATTGGAAATGGACGAATTACCGGAAATGGTAATCTTGTGACTAGTGATGGGGTCATGAATAACGCACCGAATAATCGTACGGATAAGATGGTTACCTTAAAGCTAAGCACCAACTTTGAATTTGGCGGTTTAGATAATAGGCTTGATTTGTGGTATGAAGAGACTGATTCGCCAACCACTGACGAGCCATATTATATTAAAAGCATCGACAAAGATGGAAAAAATGAAGTGAAGCAAAAAGATATCAGTAATATGCTGAGAGTGGATAATGCCGGTCACTTTGCATTGCTGGCAACCGGTACGGACCATATCAATACACATGACTTTTATTATGATAAAGGTAAAGGCGGACAGGCTAGGGATGTTTTTGACTATATGCAAAGCAGCTATGTAACAGCAAAAAACATCTATGCTAAAGGAACTTCCGATGACATTGTCAAGCCAGGCAGCGACTCTTCCTTAGGATTTACAAGACCCGCATCAGATTTTTATGTGCGAAATATTATCGGTGACACGAATTGTAATCTATTCCAAATCGGTAGTGAAACAGCTGACGACATTAGAAATGCCTATGTCGATAACATCTATGTATTAGCAGGAAATAAAGCGGGATTCTCGATTTCAACCAATGACGGCGCAACCGTTGAAAATATTTACTTGAATTCAGGCAAAACAGGGCCAATCCACCATGAGGCTCAGATGCGGCGCACCCGGGCACCATTCTTCATTTCAATCTCCAATCGGGGCCGGGTGATTGGCGGACAAGCGCAGCGGATGAAATTTATGGAAAACGGTGTGCAACGTGATGAACTATTAAGTACAAACGTTAATATCGGACACGTGAGAAACATTTACATTAAAGATGTAAATATTGAACAGGTTTACCAAGGAAGCCAATACGGCGACCCATCCAAGCGCTGGGTTCCTTATACCAATCAAAGTAAGGCAACACCGATTATTGCTGGTTATAAGGTTGGTGAGGGCGGTCCGCAACTGCCGGATGGACGCAGTATCGGTTATATCGAGAATGTAAACTTTGAAAACGTCGATATTTTAGTAAAGGGCGGCAACAGTTATGCTGATTCACATATCAGTCCTCCTGAGCTAGGTGTTGGCAAGTACAATGTTGGTGACTTCGGTGTACAGCCTGCCTACGGATTCTGGGCAAGACATGTCGATGGACTGACGTTCAAAAATGTAACGACAAATTTTGAGAAAAATGATGATCGCTATGCTTTTGTGTTAGACGATGTTAAAAATGCGGTGCTGGACCGTTTAACAATGGTTATAGGGGAAAATAACCCAAGTGTCATACAATTAAAAAATTCCAGCAATATTACCGTGAAAAATGCTGCTTTTTACAAGAAGACTTGGGGCAATCAGCTGACGCCGCTTGAGGACTTAGTCAATGCAACTGTGACAGATGGTCAAGCGTATCCGCCAATTGTAAAGGATCCGCATAATACCTCAATTCAATTGAAACGAGACGGTCATGACAATATTACCAATCTGGACACGGAGGGAAATACCATTACGACGGTTTTGGGTACTACAGTAACTGACTTGGCCAGTCAAATTGAGTCAACTGACGGTACGGCTCAAACTTATTCTGTCACCGGCTCTTCCGGCCAGCCAAAGACTTCTGGTGCGCTTGAAACGGGAGATATTTTGGTTGTCACCGCTGAAGACGGAACGACAAAGGCAAATTACCGGATTATTGTACCGCTTGAGATATTGATTGAAGGGGAGTCGCAGCTCAATTCGGTTACGAAGAGTATCCCTGGCATTACACTCTCTACCTCATCGACAAATGGAATCTATTATTTGCAAACCAATTCGGTACCAGTTGGCGAGTGGATTCAATTCAATATCGATGTTCCAACGGCAGGCACTTTTGATGTGTCTTATCAATATAAGACCAATACATCAGGAAGGGCAACGGTTCAAGCATATGTAAATGGTGAAGCGAAAGGGGAGGCGGTCAATCAACTTAGTTCAACGGCTAATCAATATATTCCAGTCGATTTAGGAGCGGTGACATTCCCGGCTGCAGGCACCTATCCAATTCGGTTTCAAGCCACAAAAGCCGGCTCCATTGTGATTGATTATATAAAGTTAACACGAAGGTAAGCGACAGCTAAGGACTGCAGGTTGCAGGTGAACCCTTGGCGTATTACTAACATATTTTGCAATAGCAAAAACCACTTCCTATGAACCTAGGGAAGTGGTTTTTGATGTTTTTAGAGTGAATGATGGATTTTACCTGTCTTTGCCACCTTCATCGCTTCTTTAATATACTCCGCAGATTGATGCAGCCATTCCATTTCTTGGTCATCAAGTGCAATTTCTAATTGCTGCTCCACACCATTTCTGCCGACGATGCATGGCATACTTAAGGCAACATCACCGTCGTAGCCGTATTGTCCGTGTAAGGTAGTGCACACAGGATAAGCACTTCGTTCATCCAGCAAAACAGCCTTAGCTAGTGTAACTGCGGCCTGGGCAACACCAGCATTGGTCCACCCTTTACCATTTAACACATCAAAGGCTGCCTTTACTACCTGCTGCTTAACTCGCTCCCGGCTTAATGGCTCTTTTCCTTGAAAAACCTGGTCTAATTCTTTTTCGCCAAAGCCTTGCACATTTAAGCGACTTAATACTGGGAATGCTGTATGGCCGTGTTCGCCCATCATATACCCTGTCACGCTTTTTGGATCAATGTCATAATTGTCGGCAATGATTTTACGAAGGCGGGCAGAATCAAGCATCGTGCCGGTTCCAAATACACGTCCCTTCGGATAGCCGAATTCATTTTCTGCTATGTAGACCATGGTATCTAACGGATTGGTTATCAAAATAATGATGGCTTCTTTTGTATGTTTCTTGATTCCCGTCATGACTTCACGAATGACCTCAGCATTGACAGCAGCCAATTGGGCTCTGTCCGGCATCTTATCACCTTCGCTTTTCAGCATGCTCGGGCCGGCAGCGCAGATAATCACATCTGCATCGGCACATTCGGAATAATCCCCGGCACGGACCGAAGTGTTCGACATATAGGTAAGAGCGGTTGCATGCGCTTGGTCAAGCGCTTCGCCAAAAGCAACATCCTTATCGATATCAATGACTGCAATTTCCGCAAATAATCCTAATTTCATGGCATCTGCCAGAACATAAGAGCCGACATGGCCCACTCCTACTACAACTAACTTATTTCTTTTCATTGGTTTACCTCCTAAACAATCAATGTAAATATTTTATCACAATAGGGATAATATTTTTACTATTTAAAAATTTTGTTCATTCCAACGTGCCCTCCATACCTATAAATAATGACCAAGGGAAACTCCCTTGGCCTTTTTTGGCTATATTTCTTTTATCCATTCATCCAAATCTACTCTTCGACTTCCCCGCAATACTGGCTGATTAGCTTTACCGCCCGTGTTTGGCTGATGTTTAAATCCTTCGCAACTTTTCTAGAACTCTTATTTTTTTTATAAGACTGGACCACTAACGTTTTTTTGACATGTTCAATGGCATCGTCAAGCCTTGCCGGGAGGCTGTACTGAGTATGCGGCTGGATGTTTTGTGTGATGAGCTCAGGCAGGTCGCACCTCTGGATGGTCGAGTCGCTGGTGACAACGAGCCTTTCCATCACATTTTCAAGTTGCCGGATGTTTCCCGGCCAAGAGTACTCATGAAAGATATCCAAGCATTCTTGAGAGATAATCTTATTCATTTCATACTTTTTATTAAACTTATATAAAAAATTATAGGTCAGCGGTATTATGTCTTCTCTGCGTTCTCTTAACGGGGGAAGGTGGATATCGATAATATTCAGACGGTAAAATAAATCCTCGCGAAAAACTTTGTTCCCCACCATTTCGACTAAATCACGGTTTGTCGCGGCGATTATCCGGACATCCACCTTTTTCATTTCGTATCCGCCAATCGGAAGGTACTGTTTTTCCTGGATGACCTGCAATAATTTTGCCTGCAAGGATAAAGGCAGTTCACCGATTTCGTCGAGAAACAGTGTCCCTTGATCCGCTATCTCCAGAAGCCCCTTTTTGCCGTGCTTGCTGGCACCGGTAAATGCTCCTTCGGCATAACCGAAAAGTTCTGATTCGAGCAGGTCTTCTGGCAGGGCTGCACAATTAAGCTTCAGAAATGTTTTGTTTTTCCGCTTGCTTATGTCATGAATGTACTGAGCCAGTACGCCTTTTCCTGTTCCGGATTCCCCCTGAATTAATATGGTTGAATCTACCTTCGCGATTTTTTCACAGACCTTCAGAATGTCCTTCATTTTTTGGCAATTCGTGATTGGAATGGAGTGAGGAGATTCTGCTGGGTGATTTTCTCTTTCTTTTTTAATCTGCTTAAACGTTTGCATCTCTTGTGAGGTAGTGACAATTAGTTCGATTTCATTTTCCTCGTTTAATATGGGAACTGCCGTCGTTAATAGCTCAGCCCCAATATAGGTGGATTGCCTGATAGTAACTGGCTTTTTTTCCTTAAAAACCAAAGGTACAATCGAGGGCTTCCAATACCCCATTTCAAATAATTCCGCATTTTGTTTTCCGACCACATCCTCCGGCTTTAAACCATAATGCTTTTCGCAAACACTATTAACAAAAATAATCCTTTGATCCCGGTCAATAACAAATATTTCATCAGAAGAATGGTCTAAGATCTTTCTTAATGTTTCACCTGTTATTTCGGGTATTTGTATATTATCTAACATAGGAGGACAGCTCCCTACTCGGTTTGAGTTGATTGTAATTCAAGTGAGTTGAAAACGACTCTATTTTAACGCGAGAAGTGAATGAAATTGACACTTTTCCTAATTATAACGCGTTTTTAATAATTGGCACGATACTTGCATTAATAAAAGATAAGTGATTTAAATCACACTAATTCAATTTAACGAAATATTCGTTCCTTTGTAAACGGTTTATTTGTATTCAACCGTTTATTAGGAACAAGTAAGATGAATTGATTCTGACTCAATCTAGTTATCTAGAAGATTCAAAGCAGTTTATCTTGTTAATAAAAAAATTTTAAGAATAAAAGGAGAGAATTGGTATGGCAACTTATAATCCAGTAGTAAACAAGTCGAATAAAGTCTATGAAAGAACATTAACTTATGATTTATACACAGACCCAAAGGTGTATCAGCAGGAAATGAATGATGTGTTCGCTAAGTCATGGCAGTTAGTCGGTCATGTAAGCCAAGTTGAGAAAGTCGGCCAGTTCTTTACCTGTGAAGTTGCAGGCGAGCCAATTCTTGTTACCCGCGGCAAAGACGAAGTGATCCGTGCATTCTACAATGTCTGCCCGCATCGTGCAACAAAACTTGAAAAAGAAGACGCTGGAACGAAGAAAATTTTTGCCTGCGGCTACCACGGCTGGACATTCCATTTAGATGGACAGTTGAATAAGGCACCAAACTTCACTGGCGAAGATGCCCATTGTGTCAGCGACCGCTGCTTACGATCTGTAAGAATGGAAATTGGAGAGGGACTCATTTTCGTTAATCTTGATGATAATGCTTCACCTTTAGCTGAAGTGTACGGCGATTTCTTCGATCGTCTAGCAAAGTTCCCATTCTTAGGGGAACTTAAGAGAATTAACCAAAAAACACGAGTGATTAAAGCAAACTGGAAAGCGTTTATCGACAACTATTTAGAGTGTGACCACTGCCATGTTGCACACCCTAGCTTTGTAGCAACTCTTGATATGAAAAACTATCAAATTGTTACTTGCCAAAACTATTCCGTACAAGCGTCAGTGGTTAAACCGGATAAAACAATGGGTACAACAGACTTAAATGAAGCAGAATTCCAAGGCGGGGAGTTCTACTGGTTATGGCCAAACCTAATGGTAACTATCTATCCAGGACCTGCCAATATGGCAACCATTCAAATGGTTCCGATTGACCACGAAACAACTTTAGGAGTATATACTTACTATTTCAGGGATGAGAATTTATCCCAAGAAGAACAGGATCTTGTAACATTTGCGGAGCAAGTAAGACAAGAAGATGTGGAGTTAGTAGAGTTGGAGCAGATTGGATTCCGATCCCGTGCCTTTAACCAAGGGGTTTATTCTTCCTCCGAAAAGGCAATTGTACAATTCCACGACATGGTATTGGAGGCGTTAGGACGATGAGTAAGGTGGCAGCAGCTGAGAAAAAGCATTTGTTTATTAATGGAGCAGACGTAGAGGCGGCAGAATATGCCCCTCTTTACTCCCCATATTCTGGAGAACTGATTGCTGAGATTGCGATGGCAGATGAAAAACTGACAAAAGACGCCATAAAATCAGCTCAAGTCGGATTTCAAGTAATTTCCAAAACGCCGTCCTATCAGCGGGCAGCCATTTTGGAAAATGTCGTAAAACTCTTGGAAGAAAGGTTAGACCAAGCGGCGGAAGTTATTTCAAAAGAGTCTGCTAAGCCGATTTCTTTTGCAAGAGGAGAGGTTTCAAGAACAATCGAAACCTATAAATTCGCGGCGGAAGAGGCAAAAAGAATTCATGGGGAAACCCTTCCTTTTGACGCTTCTCCTGGTGGAGTAGGAAGAATCGGTTATACTCTCCGGAAGCCGATTGGGGTGATCGGTGCGATTACGCCGTTCAACTTCCCTATGAATCTAGTGGCCCATAAGGTAGGACCAGCGATTGCATCAGGCAATTCCATCGTGTTAAAGCCGGCTTCGCAAACACCATTATCCGCTCTTTACATTGCAGAGCTTTTCAAAGAGGCAGGCCTTCCGGACGGTGTATTAAATGTGGTAACGGGTTCTGGTTCGGTTGTAGGGGAAGCAATCATCCGCGATGACAGAGTAGCGATGATTACATTTACCGGCAGCCCGGCAGTTGGAATTGCGATTCGCAACAAGGCGGGATTGAAAAGAACGACTTTAGAACTTGGCTCTAATGCGGCAGTTATTTTAGATAAAGATACAAATATTGACCAAATTATCGACCGCTGTGTGATGGGGGCTTTCTCCAACCAAGGCCAAGTATGCATTTCCTTACAGCGGGTGTATGCCCATGAAGATGTGTACGATCAATTTGTTGAAAAGTTTGCGGAGGCGGCAAAACTATTAAAAATAGGTGACCCGTTAAACCCTGATACGTATATATCCGCGTTAATTTCCAAAAAAGAAACAGAGCGCGCGGCAGCCTGGATTGAAGAAGCGAAGCAAAATGGCGCAAAGATAGCAGCTGGCGGTAATCTTACAGAAGATGGAGTTTTAGAGCCGACCATTATTACCAATGTCGATCCGAAGCAAAAGGTGTCCTGCCAGGAAGTATTTGCTCCGGTTGTGATTGTGAATAAGGTAGGTTCCGTTGAAGAAGCAATTGAATATGTAAATGATTCAAGATACGGGCTGCAGGCCGGGGTTTATACAAAAAATGTTGATAAGGCTTTGCTTGCTAGCGAAACGCTAGAAGTCGGGGCTGTGATGATTAACGACATTCCGACTTTCCGGGTAGACCATATGCCATATGGCGGTGTGAAGGAAAGCGGAACTGGTCGCGAAGGGATCAAATATGCAGTTGAGGAAATGACAGAATTGAAATTAGTTGTTTGGAACCGAGGCGACAAATAATGAGCACATATAAAATTGCTGTAATACCCGGGGATGGAATCGGCCCTGAGGTATTGCAGGAAGGAATAAAGGTTTTAAATAAAATTGCAGAGTTAGATGGCAGCCTAAATTTCGAGTACACATATTTTCCATGGGGCTGTGAGTACTATTCTAAACACGGTGTCATGATGGATGAGGATGGAATCGAAAAGCTCAAGGGCTTTGATGCCATTTTTTTAGGTGCAGTCGGATTTCCGGGTGTACCTGACCATATTTCCTTATGGGACTTATTGTTGAAAATCAGAAAAAGTTTTGACCAATACATCAATATCCGTCCAATTAAGTTAATCAATGGCGCACCATGTCCTTTGAAAGATATTAATCGGAAAGATGTGGATATGCTGTTTATCCGTGAAAACAGTGAGGGAGAGTATGCCGGGGCTGGCGATTGGTTATTTAAGGGCCAAGAAAATGAAGTCGTGCTGCAAACCGGAGTGTTTTCCCGCAAAGGCACTGAACGGGTGATCCGCTACGCTTTTGAAACAGCAAGAAAAGAAGGCAAATCTCTAACTAGTATCAGTAAGGGCAATGCCTTAAACTATTCCATGGTTTTCTGGGATCAAGTATTTGAGGAAGTCAGCAAAGACTACCCGGATGTGAAAACGGCCTCCTATCTCGTTGATGCAGCTGCGATGCTGATGATAACCGACCCGAAACGGTTTGAAGTAGTGGTTACTTCTAATTTATTTGGTGATATTTTAACAGATTTAGGTGCCGCTTTAGCTGGCGGAATTGGACTAGCTGCCGGTGCGAACATTAATCCGGAAAGAGCCTATCCTTCTATGTTTGAGCCAATTCATGGCTCTGCGCCGGATATTGCCGGAAAGGGATTAGCCAATCCGTTAGCGACCATTTGGTCAGCAAGCCAGTTGCTTGACCATTTAGGTTATGAGAACTATGGAAAATTGGTTCTTGATGCCATCGAGGAACTACTTGTGGAAGGTAAGACTTTAACACCAGATATGAAGGGGACCGCCTCAACATCTGAAGTCGGGGACCGGGTGGAAGGTATTGTTAGCTTACTAGGATTATCGGTAATGGTAAAATAATCTTTAAATGCAAGGTACGAAGGCGGGAACTCATATGGAGCCGGTCCTGCCTCGTCCTATAGTTCGTTATAGTTAATAGAGTTGAAACTCAAACACATAAAGACGGTTTTATTGATTTATTTATTTGAATTTTCGATTATTTTCATCATCCTTTTTTATTATTAGAAATCGTAATCGCTTACACATTAAACTTTTTTTGTACATGAAGGGGTGTTCAGATGAGCAGCAAGAAAGCTGTTTTTCATATTTCTTTAGTTCTAAGTCTGTTGCTAATCAGTGTTGGTATTTTTGCTCCAAAACAATTGGAGAACTTCTCTAATTCATCATTAAGCTTTATTTATAACAACTTAGGCTGGTTTATTCTTGGAAGTGTGTTTGTTTTCTTTGCATTTTGTATGTATATTGCCATTTCAAAATTTGGTCATATCCGATTAGGTGATGATTCCGATCGTCCGGAATATAAAACGGCCACATGGATTGCCATGCTTTTCAGTGCATCGATTGGTATCAGCCTTGTCTTTTGGGGTGTTGCTGAACCTGTCTCCTATTATATTGATCCTCCGTTTGGAAAAGCATCTTCTGAGCAGTCGGCAAAGCTGGCTATGCAAATTGTTTATCTACACTGGGGAGTTTCCGCGTGGGCATGCTATGCAGTTGTAGGTGTTTCTTTAGCGTTTTTCCAGTTTAGAAAGAAATTGCCATCATCTTTAAGTTCTGTTTTTTATCCATTAGTTGGTGACAAGATTAAGGGCTCTTTCGGTAAATTCATTGATATTATTGTAACTTTATCAATTGTTATTGGAATTGCTACTTCCCTAGGTTTTGGAACATTGCAAGTAAACAGCGGGATGCATTATCTTTGGGGTATTCCGGTAGGTTTTTATATTCAGGTTATCATCATTGCTGTTACAACGATTCTCTATCTTTCATCATCAGTTTCTGGACTGCAGGCCGGCATTAAACACTTATCTAATCTTAATATGCTTCTAGCATTTGCTTTATTAGGATTTATGTTGATTCTTGGACCTACACAATCCATCTTAAAAATCTTTTTGCAAGGAATTGGGGATTATGCCCAAAACTTTATCGGCATGTCCTTTCGCATGGAGCCGTATAATGCCGGGAAGGGTGAATGGATTGGCAGTTGGACGCTGTTCTACTTTGGCTGGTGGATTGCATGGGCTCCGCTTGTAGGAAGTTTTGTTGCGAGGATTTCTAAAGGAAGGACCATTAAGGAATTTATGATGGGTGCTGTCTTCATCCCGGTACTCGGGTCCTTCTTATGGTTTGCTGTTATGGGAGGTTCGGCACTCGACTTAATTCAAAATCATGGTAAAACAGCAATTGCTGAAGCTGTTTCTTCAGATGTAACATCTGCCTTATTTAAGTTTTTTGATTTCTTCCCAATGAGTTCGTTCTTATCTGTCTTGGCAATGGTACTCGTGATTATTTTCTTTATTACATCTGCGGATTCAGCTATTTTTGTATTGGGAATGATCAGTGAAAACGGTAATCCCAATCCTACTCAAATTACTAAAATCATTTGGGGTGTCGTCATTGCTGCGGTTTCTGCTGTTCTAATTTTAACTGGCGGCTTAAAGGGACTGCAATCAGCGCTTGTCGCAACATCCATCCCGCTGGCCATTTTAATGTTGGTCATGTGTTATTCAACCTTCAAAGGGCTCAAAGGTGAATTAGTTCAGACACCAAGTAACAAAAAAGCTAGAAATACAGAAACTCTTGAAAAAAGGGCATTATAAAAAATAACAACCTCTCCTAATGATGAACATTCATATTAGGAGAGGCATAGTTTCTCAAAGTGTCAACCAAATTTTCTGATTATTATAAATATTATATATCGAATTTTTCGAAATTAACCTCTTCGAACTTTTGTTATACAGCAAATCAATCACCACTCCGAAAAGGCAGGAATTTAACCCTGTGCAGAAATGGATTGCTTTACTAACCATCATTCCCGCGATTGGCTCCTTAACTGTTGGTTGCCATGCTTACCGTTAGTGGTATGGCAAGCAGGTTATATTGATGCAAGAACCATTAATAAACGATATCAACTCCTAAAAATAGAGAGGGAAAAGGAGAAAAATTGAAATGGCCTCAATGCAAATTTTAGTTGAAAAAAATGTCCCCTGTACGTTAAGAGATGGCACCATTTTATATGCTGATGTTTACAGGCCGAACGATGGGAATCAATATCCTGTTTTACTTACACGTTTGCCCTATAACAAAAATGAACGATATTATTCTCATCGTTATTTGGACACGCACCGTTTAGTGGAAAATGGCTATGTAGTGATTATTCAGGATGTAAGAGGACGATTTTCTTCGGAAGGGGACTTTTATCCTTTTAAACACGAAGGAAATGATGGCTATGATGCGGTTGAATGGGCAGCGGGACTGCCATATTCTGATGGAAACGTCGGGATGTTTGGTTTGTCGTATTACGGTTATACACAATTGCTTGCTGCAGCCGAAAATCCACCCCATTTAAAAGCCATCTTTCCGGCACAAACTTTAAGTGATATTAGAGATGGCGGCTTTTTTCGAAATGGGGTTTATGAGTTAGGCCAGAATATTTCATGGGCACTTGAGTCTATTGCTGGCGATGAGCTTAAACGAAAATATGTGAACCTAGCAGAATATGAAGAAAAGATGCGAGAATTGGCTGAGTATATCGACACGGTTGAAGATTGGTATACAGCTGTACCATTGAGGGAATGGCCGCCGTTAAAAAATTTGGACATCTTAAGCTATTTTTTCGAAATGGCTGAATGGAAACCCGACGATGATGCTTGGAAACAAGTTTCATTGACAGAAGAAAAATTGAAGAAAATAAACGTGCCAGCTTACCATCTTGCCGGTTGGTACGATTGTTTCTTAGGACCTTCAATTGCTAACTTTGTAAAGTTGAAACAGAGCTCAAATCAAACTCAAATGTTAATGATTGGCCCATGGGCCCACGGAAACTTTGGTTTTTCCATCGGGGAACGCAGATTTGGGCTGCATGCTTCAGAAAACTGGATTAACTACAAAGAAGACCTAACGAATCTTCACCTTCGCTGGTTTGATCAGTGGCTGAAAGGGGTCGATACGGGCCTTCTTTCTGAGAAACCAGTTAAGATTTTTGTGATGGGAGAAAATGTGTGGCGTGAAGAGGAGGTTTGGCCATTACCTGACACCACGCATATTCCTTACTATTTTCATAGTGAAGGTGTTGCTAATACTAGATTTGGAAATGGGCAGCTTTCTACCGAACCTCCCAAAAGCGAACCCTTTGACCAGTTTATTTTCAATCCCAAATACCCGGTTCCGACAACAGGGGGCGGGACGTTACTTCACACGGGGGCATTAACTGGGCCTGCTGATCAGCGTGCAGTTGAGGAACGGGAAGATGTCCTCGTTTTTACAAGTCAAGTTTTAGAGGATGAGCTAGAGGTCACAGGACCGATTAAAGTGGTTTTATATGCTAAAACGGATGGGGTTGATACCGATTTCACCGCCAAATTAGTGGATGTACTGCCTAACGGGACCGCCTACAATTTAACGGATGGAATCGTACGGGCAAGCGATGTTTACAAGCGAATCGGTAATGAGGTAAAAGCCTATGAGATTGACCTGTGGGCAACGAGTAATGTTTTTATGCCTGGACATAGAATTAGGGTTGAAGTTTCTTCGAGCAATTTCCCAAGATTTGATGTAAATATGAATAATGGTGGAACAATGCTGACAGATCTGGAATCAAGACCTGCCATGCAAATAATTTATCACGAGGAAGACTATCCATCCCATATAATACTTCCGGTTATTCGCCGAAAGTAAAAAGTTGAGCATTCTTGTTATGAATCTGCCTGAACAAATATATTTCGGCTAAATCAGAGACTACTTCCTGATAATAAGGAGGTAGTCTTTTTGTTAGATTGATTGGAGAATTTTATGAAAGGGAGATGCAAATTGTGATTGCTAAGAAAATAATCCCAGCAGCCTTAATAGTATTAAGCTTCTTTTTAATGTTTGAAACAGAGGTAAACGCAAAATCAGCACAAAGGCCGATAGTTATCCAAGGGGCCATGCCGGTCGAGGTTGACCAGTTAATTCGGGGATTAGAAAAAGTTAAAAAAGAAAAGTATGGATCGTTTGTTTTTTATAAAGGCGAAATCAACCGCTATCCGGTTATCGTTTCAAAAACAGGGAAAGGAATGGAAAATGCCGCGGCGGCTACGGCCATTGCCCTCGTCAAATATCACCCAATTGCTATTATTAATCAAGGTACATCAGGCGGCCATGTTCCCGATATACATGTTTTTGATATTGTCGTCGGAAAAAGAGTGACCAATATCGGCTCGTTCAAAACAGAAATAAGAGGGAAAAATCAAGGGATTGCCCCGACAACGTGGATGCCTATGGACTTAACCGCTTCAGAGGAAAGTGAGGAAGAGGTGAAGGCGGGGCCAATCCGATATTTCGAAGGAGATAAGGCGTTGTTAGCGGAGGCTATGAAAATAAGGGACCAGTATCACAAAGGAAAAGTTGTCGAAGGTACGATCGGTTCAGCGGATGTATGGAATAACGAAGTGGACCGAATCAATTGGCTGAACAGCCTATTCGGCACCTCTGTGGAAGAAATGGAAGCAGCATCAGCAGCCCAAGTTGCAGAAAGCTTCCAAGTCCCTTTCTTGGGGATCCGAATTGTGACTAATAACATTGTAAACGGTGAAAAATACAACCCCGATACAGAAACAGCAGGCCAGAGTTATGTGTATAAACTTGTTAAAACGTACATTTACAATTTAACAAAAAAGTAAGAAACATTTCCTCCTTATGATCCGTCTAATAGTTGAAATATCTGTGTCTTTTTTACAGGAATTTTTCAAGAAAAAATCGAATACATAGATGGAATGTAATTATTTGGTTTTTTGAATAAGGAGGAGTAAGCCTTGGCCCATGAACAATTGAATCCCACAATAGATAAAATTCTCGCGAACATTGAAAAGGTTATGATTGGAAAAAGAAATGTCGCGGAACTAAGCCTTGTCGCGCTGCTGGCAGGAGGCCATGTTCTGCTTGAAGACGTGCCGGGTGTTGGAAAAACGATGATGGTCCGTGCCTTAGCTAAATCAGTCAATGCCAACTTCCGGAGAATCCAGTTCACCCCGGACCTGCTGCCATCAGATGTAACCGGCGTGTCCATTTACAATCCGAAGGAAATGGAATTTCAATTCCGACCGGGTCCGTTGATGGGCAATATTATCCTCGCCGATGAGATTAACCGGACTTCGCCAAAGACACAGTCTGCACTACTCGAAGGCATGGAGGAAGCAAGTGTCACGATTGACGGCGTGACCCATAAACTCCAAAAGCCGTTTTTCGTCATGGCTACGCAAAACCCAATAGAATATGAAGGTACATATCCGCTTCCGGAAGCACAGCTCGACCGCTTTTTATTAAAAATGAAAATGGGCTACCCCGACATCCATGAAGAAATTGAGGTTTTGAACCGGGCGCAAAAGGTGCCGCCAATCGAGGACCTTCAGCCTGTTATTGATCTGGAGGGCCTGCGCGCCCTGCAACAAGAAGTCAAGGAAGTGTTCGTTGATGATACGATCAAGCGCTATATCGTGGATATCGTTAACCGGACAAGAGGGTATGGAAGTGTTTACCTCGGCGCAAGCCCAAGGGGATCCATTGCCCTGATGAAAGCTGCGCAAGCCTATGCCTTTATTTTTGGACGTGACTATGTGCTGCCGGATGATATTCAATATTTAGCGCCATACGTCCTGTCGCACCGGATTATTTTAAAGTCAGAAGCGAAATTTGAAGGGATCACCTCGGAGGAAGTGGTGAATCGGGTGGTTAACAGAGTTCCTGTTCCTGTCCAAAGGCTTGTGAAATAATATGAAAAAACTAAGGAAATTCACCAAAAGGGCTTGGAAATTTATCCTGTTATTTTTCTTGATCTTCCTGACCTTCTCCTATGCAATGTTCCAAGGGGGATTTGTCAGCTGGTTTCTGTTTTACAGCTTCCTGCCGTTTGCGGTTTATTGCGTTGCACTTTCCTTCTATTCTTTGAACGAACTGGAAGTCAAAAGGGTTCTGTCCAAAACGGACTACAATGCCGGGGAACCGTTAAAAGTAACCGTCCAGATAAGAAGGTCGAAAGGCTTTCCGTTATTTTATTTAATCATCCAAGATAACCTGGACCAATCATTAGAATATGCCGATAAAGCCAGCTCCACGAAGGCCATCTTGTTTCCCGGGTTTAAAAAAGAGTTTACCTATGAATATACCATCGATAAACTGCCGCGCGGCGAGCATTTTTTTCAATCCTTCACCCTAAGGACTGGCGACCCGCTCGGCTTATTTGAAAAGGAAAAAACACACCCAGCTGAAGGGAAAGTCATTGTCTACCCGGCCTATGCCGAGCTCCTCTACCGTCCGTTTGAGCATCAGTATGATCAAGGTTTGACAGCATCCCGAGAACGGGTCCAGCGCGATACGACCATGGCGGTCGGCGTCAGGGACTATCAGCCGGGCGACCGATTTTCTTGGATTAACTGGAAGGCAACCGCCAAGCGGAATGAGATTATGACAAAAGAGTTTGAACAGAGGCAGTCTCATGATGTATTTGTGGTGATGGACTGCGTACCGGATAAACGCTTTGAAGCAGTAGTTTCGTTCACGGCCACCTTACTAAGGGCTGTTTTGAAAAAAGGGGCGCAAACCGGTCTTCTTACCATCAGCAAGGAACGAGCCTCGTTTCCAATCAGAGGCGGGGAACAGCAGATGCAGCAGCTTTTCTATCATCTCGCAAAAATCGAAGCAAAAAGCTTTTTACCGCTAGAAAAGGTCATTGAAGCAGATGGCCTATTTATTCAGCAAACCGTTTCATTCATGCTCGTAACGGCCCAGTTAACCAAGCCTTTGATTGAAAAAGCCAGCTTTCTTGGCCAAAGAAAAGGGGCGATTACCCTTTTCCTCATCAAAGCTGAACATGAAGTGCCTGACGACAATGAACGCTCGCTCATTGTAGTTGCAAACGCCCGCGGCGTCCGTGTGATATTGGTTCATGACGGTCAATTCGCATCTGCCTTCTCGGAGGTGACGTTATATTAATGAAAAGAGATTTCCCAACCTTTCTTTTATATACCTTTGGATTTTTACTGCTTTGGGAGTGGCTTAGGCCGGTAGAACAATTAACAGATACGGACCATATCGAAACGTTTATTGTTTTTTTGATTATTGCGTTTGCCTTGTCCTATCTGCAAATGAAATGGTTTTGGCAATGGCTGATTAAGATTGTTTTCGTTCTTTTTTCGATTAATCGGTTCCATTACAAGGGGGGATTTTTTCACTCCGGATGGTTAGGTTCTTTTTCTGAGGATGTAATTAATAACTTATGGTCCATTGTGGCTAGGAACTGGAATGAACTATCGAATGAATTCCGCACCCTGCTGTTTTTTATCTTGATGTGGATCATGGTCTATCTTATCCATTATTGGCTCCTGCGACAGCAGCGGATCTTTATCTTTTTCTTTATGACGATAATATATATCACGGTTCTTGATACATTTACTGTCTATGATGCCAAAATTGCCATCGTCCGTACTGTGGCGGCCGGTTTTGCCGTCATGGGCATGCTGACGTTTTTCCGCATCAACCGAAGAGAAAATAGCAACAGCAACTCCGCTTTTATAAAAAAATGGATGGTGCCGCTTGTTATTATGGTTGCCTTTAGTGTGATTGTTGGAATTGCCGCTCCGAAGGCGGCGCCTATTTGGCCCGACCCGGTTCCGTATTTAAAAGCGGCGGGTAACAAGGGTGGCAGTGACGGCATCGGCGGTATCAGCCGGATTGGCTACGGGGCGAATGACTCCCGATTGGGCGGTCCGTTTATTGGGGATGATACCACTGTTTTTACGGTTGAGTCGAATGGCAAAAACTATTGGAAGGTTGAAACGAAGGATGTGTATACCGGTAAGGGCTGGCTTGCATCGGGGTCGACAACCATTGATTTTAGACAGTCTGATTTAGTGCCGGTATTATCTATACCAAGTAATGTGGAAACAACCAATGAAACAGCTAAAGTCAATCCGGCTGGGGAGTTTGTTTCTTATGTTGCTTATCCGGCCGGAATTCAAAAGTTCATTGATTTCCAACCAAATCTGCCTGAACAATACCCGATTCAAATTGATACAAATACGGAGAAAATCAGAAATATCGGCAATGTGGATTATACGGTTGATTTTAAAGTTCCTAAATACCAAGCTGTAGATTTAAGAAAAACGACCGGCTATGACCCGGCAGTGATGAACGCGGAGTTTTACAAAAGGTATACCCAGATTCCGGAAGAGCTGCCGCCAAGAATCAAACAATTAACAGAAGAGGTCACCGCTTCCGAAACGAATTGGTTCGACAAAGCCAGGGCAGTGGAGCGGTATTTTGGAAATACAGAATACACCTATGACCAGAAAAATGTCGCTATCCCGGGGGGGAAAGACGATTATGTGGACCAATTTTTATTCGATACGAAAACAGGGTACTGCGATAATTTTTCCAGTTCAATGGCCGTCATGCTCCGCTCGATTGGCATTCCAACCCGCTGGGTAAAGGGATTTACGGGAGGAGAGTTCCTGGAATACAGCCGGGATGACGAAACGAAAGAGCTTTACACAATCACTAATAATAATGCTCATTCCTGGGTAGAGGTATTTATCCCGACTCAAGGCTGGATTCCCTTTGAACCGACAAAAGGGTTCTCAAACAGTATTAACATAGACTTTACATCAGGGCAGACTTCCACAAATACGCAAACACCTGCGCCTGCACCTGTTAAAAAACCGGAAAAGAAGCCGCTCGAAGAAACAGCAAATGTAAAGAAAGATAACTCCTTTGATATCAGGGATATCTGGAGAAATATCCAGTTGTTCTTCAAAAATGAGTGGAAATGGATTGTGTTTGGCGGCATGCTTGCTGCTGCTGTTATTGCGCTTTTGTATCGAATTCGCGGCAAATGGTTCCCGTATCTCGTCATGCTGCGGTACCGTTTTAGGAAAAAGGATGAAACCATCGGTGCAGCCTACTTGATTTTACTAAGTCAGCTCGACCGTTACGGGTTAAAACGTAAGGAAAATCAAACACTTCGTAACTATGCCCGCTATATCGACACGTTCTTCTCGACGAGGGAAATGACGCGCTTAACGCACCGCTATGAGCAGTACATATACAATCAAAACCTGCCCGAGGGAAGCTGGAAGGAAACGCGGGAATTGTGGGAAAATTTAATTAAAAAGACAATCGCTTGACCAAAAAATCAACCTATTGATACAATATGGTGTAATTTAATAGGTGATAACCTTCATATATCCTCGATAATAGGTTCGAGAGTCTCTACCGGGCTGCCGTAAATGGCCTGACTATGAAGGCAGAATTGGTTAAGTATAATCTTTTACGAGAAAACTAGAATTCTGCCTTCCTTTTTCTTATGGGCGGGAATTCTAGTTTTTTTATTATTTGTGAGAAAACGGGAAAACTAAACTAACTTTTATAAAAATAGGGGTGGGCATTTTGTCTGGAAAGCAAGATATGATTGTCGTGTTAGACTTTGGAAGTCAGTATAATCAATTAATCACACGCCGAATTCGCGAATTTGGTATCTACAGCGAACTTCATCCGCATACAATTACAGCAGATGAAATCCGCAAGATGAATCCGAAGGGAATCATTTTTTCCGGTGGCCCGAATAGCGTGTATGATGAAAATTCCTTCCGCTGTGACGAAGAAATTTTTGAAATGGGTCTGCCGATTCTTGGCATTTGCTACGGAATGCAGTTAATGACTGTTCATTTTAACGGCAAGGTTGAACAAGCGAAGCATCGTGAATATGGAAAAGCTACAATGAAGGTAGAGAACCAATCAGCTCTATTTGACGGTCTGCCGGAAGAGCAGGTTGTCTGGATGAGCCATGGTGACCTTGTTGTAGAAGCACCGGCAGGGTTTACTATTGATGCAACAAGCCCGTCCTGTCCGATTACATCGATGAGCGATGCTGACAGAAGACTTTATGCAGTTCAGTTTCATCCGGAAGTGCGCCATTCAGTTTACGGAAATGACCTTTTGAAGAATTTCGTATTCAACGTTTGCGACTGCAGCGGCGATTGGTCAATGGAGAACTTCATTGAAATGGAAATGGAAAAAATCCGCGCAACTGTCGGAGATAAAAAAGTTCTTTGCGCGCTTAGCGGCGGGGTAGACTCTTCGGTTGTAGCCGTATTAATTCATAAAGCTATTGGCGACCAGTTAACCTGTATTTTTGTCGACCACGGCTTATTAAGGAAAAACGAAGCAGACAGCGTTATGAAGACTTTCACTGAAGGTTTCCATATGAATGTTATCAAGGTTGATGCTAAAGACCGTTTCTTATCAAAGTTAGCAGGTGTTTCTGACCCTGAGAAAAAACGGAAAATTATCGGCAATGAATTTATTTATGTGTTCGATGATGAATCAGCCAAACTTGAAGGCATTGAATTTTTAGCACAGGGAACCCTTTATACCGATATAATCGAAAGTGGTACAGCCACAGCACAAACAATTAAATCCCACCATAATGTCGGCGGGCTTCCTGAGGACATGCAATTTAAATTAATCGAACCATTAAACACTTTATTTAAAGATGAGGTACGTGCGTTAGGTACCGAGCTTGGAATTCCGGATGAGATTGTCTGGAGACAGCCGTTCCCGGGACCGGGCCTTGGCATTCGTGTCCTTGGTGAAATATCGGAGGATAAATTGGAAATTGTCCGCGAATCGGATTGGATTCTCCGTGAGGAAATTAAAAAAGCCGGGCTTGACCGCGATATTTGGCAGTATTTTACCGTGCTTCCGGATATCCGCAGCGTTGGTGTCATGGGAGATACCCGTACGTATGATTATACAATCGGGATTCGCGCGGTCACTTCGATTGACGGGATGACCTCCGACTGGGCACGGATTCCGTGGGATGTCCTTGAAGTCATTTCGACAAGAATCGTAAACGAGGTTCCGCACATCAACCGCGTTGTCTATGACATTACCAGCAAACCGCCTGCAACAATTGAATGGGAATAAAAGTAAGGTAAAAAACGAACGATACTCAAAATATTTTTTAGTATCGTTCGTTTTTGTTGTTTACAAACATAAAAAACGCTGTTAAAATAAAAATGTCAAATGAAGATATTGTCGAATTGCGTCGTATAATATTGGGGATATGGCCCAAAAGTTTCTACCGAGCCACCGTAAATGGCTTGACTACGAGGCAGTGTTTAATAGAGAGGCATTTTTATTCTTTTCTCTGTTTTCACCTGCCAAGAGTCAACGTTCCGGTAGAATGCCGGAACGTTTTTTTGCATAAAATAAAGGAAAAACAGGGGGAGAAAAGAATGCATAAGTATTTTGAGTTCGAAAAAGTAGGCACAAATTACCGCCGCGAATTTATGGGCGGACTGACTACGTTTTTAGCAATGGCTTATATTTTGGTTGTAAACCCATTAACGTTGTCACTTGCATCAGTTAAAGATCTTCCTGATGCAATGAGAATGGATTATGGAGCAGTGTTTGTAGCTACAGCATTAGCATCGGCATTAGGTTCTATTATTATGGGTCTACTCGGTAAATATCCGCTTGCGTTAGCACCGGGGATGGGATTAAATGCTTTCTTCGCTTATACAGTGGTGCTGGGAAGCGGAATTCCTTGGCAGCATGCTTTGGGTGCTGTATTCATTTCGGGCGTATTCTTCTTTTTACTGACTCTGACAGGTCTTCGGGAGAAAATTATTAATGCCATTCCAATTGAATTGAAACATGCTGTTGGTGCTGGTATCGGCTTATTTATTACCTTTGTCGGATTACAAAGTGCTGGAATTATCGTGAACAACGATGCAACACTTGTTGGTTTAGGAGATTTGTCAGCCCCAGGGACATTACTGGCGATTTTTGGTATCTTAGTAACAGTTATCATGATGACAAGAGGAATTAGTGGTGCTGTATTCTACGGAATGATCATCACGGTAATCGTAGGAATGATTTTTGGCGAAATTAAAATTCCTGACAAAGTTATTGGTCATGTACCAAGTATCTCACCTACCTTTGGTGCTGCGTTTTCTTCCTTTGGAGACAGTTCGTTTTATACAACAGCTATGCTGGGTATTATCCTTACCTTCTTGTTTGTGGATTTCTTTGATAACGCGGGGACACTTGTTGCGGTTGCCGGTCAGGCAGGATTAATGAAGGACGGAAAACTTCCTAATGCAGGAAGAGCCTTGGTTTCTGACTCTGTTGCTTCAACCGTTGGTGCTGTTCTTGGAACATCGACTACCACCTCGTATATCGAATCAACAGCGGGGGTTGCTGCTGGTGCCAGAACAGGATTTGCGTCACTGGTAACTGCTGCATTATTTCTTTTATCATTGTTCTTCTTCCCGGTATTATCAGTCATTACAGCACCGGTTACTGCTCCTGCATTAATTATTGTTGGGGTACTGATGGTTTCGTCTTTAGGAAAAATTGACTGGACTAAGTTTGAAATTGCCGTTCCGGCGTTTTTAACCATTATTGCAATGCCGCTTTCCTACAGTATCGCAACTGGAATCGCGATCGGTTTCATCTTCTATCCGATTACAATGCTGGTAAAAGGCAGATCGAAAGAAATTCATCCGATTATGTACTTGTTCTTTGTTATCTTTGTTCTATATTTTATTTTCTTAAAATAGTCTTGAAAAAGGAGCTGCGATTATACAGCTCCTTTTTTTCTATCTTCAGGCACCATACTGGTCAAAGATATTGATGTCATGAAATTGTCGTTGACTTCCTGATGGGGCTCTTTTAGTATGATAATACTAATTGTTTTATTTGAAATGAGGATCAAAGGGTATGGCAAAACTTCAAATAAATAAGGCTTTAAATAATAATGTATTGATTGCTGAACACCCTGCCTACAAGGAAGTTGTCATTATCGGCAAAGGCATTGGCTTTAACCGTAAACAGGGCGATTTTATTGATACGGAAAAAGTTGAAAAGCTATTTGTTCTTAAAAATGGAAAAGAGCAGGAAAACTATATTAAACTTCTTCCTTTTATTGACCAAAATGTTCATGAAGTAATCATTTCCGCCATTGGCCTAATAAAGCAGCGTACTCGTTCAGAGTTAAATGAACATATTCATGTTGCTTTAACCGACCACTTAATGTTTGCGCTAACTCGTGTCTCACAAGGGATGGAAATGAGCAATCCATTTTTGGTCGAAACGAAAGCGCTCTATCGTCATGAATATGAGGTGGCAAAGGAAGTCGTGGAATTGATTAAAGATAGAACCGGTATTGAACTCCCAGTGGGGGAAATTGGTTTTATTGCTCTCCACATCCACAGTGCCATAACTAATAAGAATCTTTCTGAGGTTAATCAGCATTCCCAGTTGATCAGCAGATTGGTGGATATGGTGGAAGAGCAGTTACTGGTTGAAATTGATAAGGAAAGCATTGATTATATGAGGCTGGTCCGCCATCTTCGTTTTACGATAGAACGTGTCAGAAATGGGGAAAAAGTGGAAGAGCCAGAAAAAATCGCTTCCCTATTGAAGAATGAATATCCGGTGTGCTATAATCTTGCATGGAAGCTCATTAAGGTAATGCAGCAAGCTTTAAAAATGAAAGTGTTCGATGCAGAAGCTGTCTATCTGACGATGCATTTACAGCGGCTGCAAAACAAATTTAAATAGTCATCAATTTACGTGTTACTGATTCGATCAGGCATGAGTAAAAAATTGATTGAAATGAGGATGTATGGGAACTCTATACCCATATCTTCATTCAATTGGTCTTTTGCTCATGCCTTTTTTGCGTCTTTTTATAAAAAGCATTCATTTAATGAGCTAGAATACAATTTCAGGAGGTTTAAATATGTTTAAGAGAGCTTTTGGCGTCTTACAAAAAGTCGGTAAAGCATTAATGTTACCGGTTGCATTACTGCCGGCTGCAGGGATCTTGCTGGCGTTAGGTGCGGCTTTAGTTAACCCGGCATTATTAGATTTGGCACCTTTCTTAGATAACGAAGGTGTCAGAATGGTTGCGAATGTAATGAAAAACGCCGGGGATATTGTCTTTGGTAACTTACCGCTCTTATTTGCGGTCGGGGTTGCTGTAGGATTAGCTGGTGGGGAAGGAACAGCTGGACTTGCTGCTATTATTGGTTATTTAATTATGAACGTCACAATGGGCACTGTTTTAGGGATTGATACGAAGGATATTAATGGTACAAGCTATGTTAGTGTCCTGGGAATCCCAACTCTTCAAACAGGTGTATTTGGCGGTATTATCGTCGGTATTATCGCCTCAGCTTTATATAATAAGTTCTATGAAATTGAATTACCTTCCTATTTAGGGTTCTTTGCCGGAAAACGGTTTGTGCCGATTATTACGGCAGGAACAGCAATCGTTTTAGGTTTGATCATGTTAGTCATCTGGCCGCCAATCCAGCATGGCTTGAATTCATTCTCAACAAACATGGTTGATGCCAATAGAACATTAGCTGCATTTATTTTCGGGGTCATTGAACGTTCGTTAATTCCTTTTGGTTTGCATCACATTTTCTATTCGCCATTCTGGTATGAATTTGGCAGTTATACAACAAAAGCAGGCCAGGTGGTTCATGGTGACCAACGGATCTTTATGGCTCAGATTTCTGACCATGTGAAAAACCTGACAGCTGGTACATTTATGACTGGTAAATTCCCATTCATGATGTTCGGTCTTCCAGCTGCTGCATTAGCTATTTATCATGAAGCGAGGCCTGAAAAGAAAGTGATGGTTGGTGGATTAATGGCATCTGCAGCCTTAACATCATTTTTAACAGGTATTACTGAACCTATTGAATTCTCATTTCTTTTCGTAGCACCGGTTTTATTTGGAATTCATGCGATTTTTGCAGGTCTTTCTTTCATGGTGATGCACCTATTAGATGTAAAAATCGGGATGACCTTCTCTGGTGGTTTAATTGACTACATTCTGTTTGGTTTAATTAACCCGCAAACACATGCTTGGCTTGTGATTCCTGTCGGTCTTGTGTTTGCTGTGATTTATTACTTTGGATTCCGCTTCGCTATTCGCAAATTTAATTTAAAAACACCTGGCCGGGAATTGGAGGAAGAAGAAAATCAGGCGCCAACCGGCAAGGCGGGCTCTGGTGATTTAGCTGGGAATATCCTTGATGCGATGGGCGGCAAGCAAAACATTGCCCATTTAGACGCGTGTATTACCCGTCTCCGTGTATCTGTTAACGATATTAAACAAGTGGATAAAAATGAATTGAAAAAGCTTGGGGCAGCTGGTGTTCTTGAGGTAGGGAACAATATCCAGGCCATTTTTGGACCGCGATCTGAAACCATAAAGGGACAAATGAAAGATATAATGGAAGGAAAGCGTCCACGCACCACTGCTGTAGTTGCACCAGAAAAAGGTGTAGAACAGCAAATTGAAGAAATAAATCCAGAGGCGCTTCAATCAGAGCATAAAGGGGAAGATGTATTTGTTTCTCCTATTAAAGGAGAAATCAAACCAATCACTGAAGTGCCTGATCAAGTATTTGCAGGTAAAATGATGGGTGATGGCTTTGCGATTGTTCCTGAGGAAGGCATGGTTGTATCTCCTGTTGACGGTAAAATTGTTAACCTGTTCCCAACAAAGCACGCCTTAGGCATTCTTTCTGATAACGGCCGTGAAATTCTTGTTCACGTAGGTATCGACACAGTTAACCTGAAGGGTGAAGGCTTTGAAACATTGGTGTCTGAAAATGACCGTGTTACAAAAGGCCAGCCGCTGTTAAAGTTTGATATTTCCTATATTAAAGAGCATGCCAAATCAACGATTACACCGATTGTCTTTACCAACTTAACTGAGGGTGAAAAGGTAGTTATTGAAAAGCAAGGGCTTGTAGACATTAAGCAAGAAGGCATTATTAAAATAACAAAGTAATGTATTAAGTTGCCGGCTCTTTATAAGGGCCGGTTATTTTTTTTGAAAAAAATCTTTATAATGTGTTGACGAATCTAATCCAGGGTGATAGTATATTAAAGCAGTCGTTACTGGCGAATTAACAACAATTTGATAGTGAATACTTCAAAAAAGTTGTTGACTTTGAGAAAACGATGTGATATATTAATAGAGTTGCTTCTGATGAAGTGATTTTAAAAAAATAGTTCTTTGAAAACTAAACAAACAAAAACGTCAACAAACAATAATATTCGTTTCGTTTGAAACGAAGCCAACGTAACATTTTTGAGCTAATCAACTCAACTTTATTGGAGAGTTTGATCCTGGCTCAGGAC
>NZ_JAGYPF010000010.1 GCF_018343535.1 Neobacillus rhizophilus | reverse complement strand
GAAACTTCGTTCCCTCCTGAGTGGATCCTGAGTACGGCCGGACACGTGAAATCCGGTCGGAAGCAGGGAGGACCATCTCCCAAGGCTAAATACTCCCTAGTGACCGATAGTGAACCAGTACCGTGAGGGAAAGGTGAAAAGCACCCCGGAAGGGGAGTGAAAGAGATCCTGAAACCGTGTGCCTACAAGTAGTCAGAGCCCGTTCATGGGTGATGGCGTGCCTTTTGTAGAATGAACCGGCGAGTTACGATTGCATGCGAGGTTAAGTTGAAGAGACGGAGCCGCAGCGAAAGCGAGTCTGAATAGGGCGAAATAGTATGTAGTCGTAGACCCGAAACCAGGTGATCTACCCATGTCCAGGGTGAAGTCCAGGTAACACTGGATGGAGGCCCGAACCCACGCACGTTGAAAAGTGCGGGGATGAGGTGTGGGTAGCGGAGAAATTCCAATCGAACTTGGAGATAGCTGGTTCTCTCCGAAATAGCTTTAGGGCTAGCCTCACGTAGTTAGAGTCTTGGAGGTAGAGCACTGTTTGGACTAGGGGCCCTCATCGGGTTACCGAATTCAGACAAACTCCGAATGCCAATGACTTATCCGTGGGAGTCAGACTGCGAGTGATAAGATCCGTAGTCAAAAGGGAAACAGCCCAGACCACCAGCTAAGGTCCCAAAGTATACGTTAAGTGGAAAAGGATGTGGAGTTGCTTAGACAACCAGGATGTTGGCTTAGAAGCAGCCACCATTTAAAGAGTGCGTAATAGCTCACTGGTCGAGTGACTCTGCGCCGAAAATGTACCGGGGCTAAACGTATCACCGAAGCTGTGGGTGGACACCTTATGGTGTCCGCGGTAGGAGAGCGTTCTAAGGGCGTTGAAGCTAGACCGTAAGGACTGGTGGAGCGCTTAGAAGTGAGAATGCCGGTATGAGTAGCGAAAGATGAGTGAGAATCTCATCCACCGTATGCCTAAGGTTTCCTGAGGAAGGCTCGTCCGCTCAGGGTTAGTCGGGACCTAAGCCGAGGCCGAAAGGCGTAGGCGATGGACAACAGGTTGATATTCCTGTACCACCTCTTTATCGTTTGAGTGATGGGGGGACGCAGGAGGATAGGGTAAGCGCACTGCTGGATATGTGCGTGTAAGCAGTTAGGCTGGTGAATAGGAAAATCCGTTCACCTTAAGGCTGAGCTGTGATGCCGAGGGAATTATAGTACCGAAGTTCCTGATTCCACACTGCCAAGAAAAGCCTCTAGCGAGATAAAAGGTGCCCGTACCGCAAACCGACACAGGTAGGCGAGGAGAGAATCCTAAGGTGAGCGAGAGAACTCTCGTTAAGGAACTCGGCAAAATGACCCCGTAACTTCGGGAGAAGGGGTGCTTTTTGGGGTGAATAGCCCCGAAGAGCCGCAGTGAATAGGCCCAGGCGACTGTTTAGCAAAAACACAGGTCTCTGCAAAGCCGCAAGGCGAAGTATAGGGGCTGACGCCTGCCCGGTGCTGGAAGGTTAAGAGGAGGGGTTAGCGCAAGCGAAGCTCTGAATCGAAGCCCCAGTAAACGGCGGCCGTAACTATAACGGTCCTAAGGTAGCGAAATTCCTTGTCGGGTAAGTTCCGACCCGCACGAAAGGCGTAACGATCTGGGCACTGTCTCAACGAGAGACTCGGTGAAATTATAGTACCTGTGAAGATGCAGGTTACCCGCGACAGGACGGAAAGACCCCATGGAGCTTTACTGTAGCCTGATATTGAATTTTGGTACAGCTTGTACAGGATAGGTAGGAGCCTGAGAAGCCGGAGCGCCAGCTTCGGTGGAGGCGTCGGTGGGATACTACCCTGGCTGTATTGAAATTCTAACCCGCACCCCTTATCGGGGTGGGAGACAGTGTCAGGTGGGCAGTTTGACTGGGGCGGTCGCCTCCTAAAATGTAACGGAGGCGCCCAAAGGTTCCCTCAGAATGGTTGGAAATCATTCGCAGAGTGTAAAGGCACAAGGGAGCTTGACTGCGAGACCTACAAGTCGAGCAGGGACGAAAGTCGGGCTTAGTGATCCGGTGGTTCCGCATGGAAGGGCCATCGCTCAACGGATAAAAGCTACCCTGGGGATAACAGGCTTATCTCCCCCAAGAGTCCACATCGACGGGGAGGTTTGGCACCTCGATGTCGGCTCATCGCATCCTGGGGCTGTAGTCGGTCCCAAGGGTTGGGCTGTTCGCCCATTAAAGCGGTACGCGAGCTGGGTTCAGAACGTCGTGAGACAGTTCGGTCCCTATCCGTCGTGGGCGCAGGAAATTTGAGAGGAGCTGTCCTTAGTACGAGAGGACCGGGATGGACGCACCGCTGGTGTACCAGTTGTCTTGCCAAAGGCATCGCTGGGTAGCTATGTGCGGACGGGATAAGTGCTGAAAGCATCTAAGCATGAAGCCCCCCTCGAGATGAGATTTCCCATAGCGTCAAGCTAGTAAGATCCCTGAAAGATGATCAGGTTGATAGGTCAGAGGTGGAAGCGCGGTGACGTGTGGAGCTGACTGATACTAATCGATCGAGGACTTAACCAAAATCGAAAAGCGGAAGCGGCCGGTTAGCAACGTATGGCCTGGAGGGCTTTGACTGAGATAAAGGAAACACGATGAGCGATAGCGAATCGATGTTGACTTATCGTAGGGAAAAGACCGAAGGACACTAGTTGCTGGACGCTGGAGCTAGACAATTATCAAAGTAATATGACGAACTCGTTCTTATAAACTTCTTCTGCATTATCTAGTTTTGAGGGAATGAAACCTCTAATTTAATAGGTCCGGTAGCAATGGCGAGAAGGTCACACCCGTTCCCATCCCGAACACGGAAGTTAAGCTTCTCAGCGCCGATGGTAGTTGGGACGCAAGTCCCTGTGAGAGTAGGACGCTGCCGGGCAAGCAAAAAGACAACTATTTTCAGGTTGTCTTTTTTTTGTTGGTTATTTATGCTTGAATGATGCATGAGAACCGTCCCCGTGCATCAATAAAAAATCGATATTAGACATACACCCAATTGTGAATGGCGACATATATTATTATTGCGGATGCGAAAATTCGAAAAATTGTATACAAATTTTTGTTATCGGGCAGAATGGGTGTATGGAGGTGGAGCGATTGAGTTCAAACTTAGCACATAACCATTTAAGGGAAACTTGCGTTATTTGTGAGAATCTTAAAGCGAAAGGCATACATCTATACACTTCTTTTATTTGCACAGAATGTGAAAATGATTTAATTCAAACAGACACGAGCGATCCAAAATATAAACATTATTTGAAACAGCTTAAAAAAATTACGACTCCGGAAATATTTTCATAACAAAGTCCTGATTGGGGCTTTATTTTTTTTCCTTAAAACGAGACAATAGGTTAGAATCTTAACAAGGATGTAAGGAAATGTTTAAGCAGATGAAAACACCTTTATATGATGCGTTAATGAAACATGAAATCAGGAAACCTGTTTCATTTCATGTTCCTGGACATAAATATGGTCTTATTTTTGATGCGAATGCACAAGAGCACTTTAAACAAATTCTAAAGCTGGATGCAACTGAGTTAACTGGATTAGATGACTTGCATTCTCCTGAAGGAGCAATCTTAGAAGCGGAAGACCTTTTAACGCAGCTTTACCAATCAAAGAAAAGTTACTTTCTTGTAAATGGCTCCACTGTCGGAAATATTGCCATGATTTTAGCGGCGTGCTTGGAGGACGATACGGTCCTGGTACAAAGGAATAGCCATAAGTCAGTCATGAATGCTATACAACTGGCCAAGGCCAGACCCATATTTCTGGAGCCGGAATATGACCACGAATGGAATGTTCCCTCTGGAATATCAGTCGAGACTGTTAAAGAAGCCATCCGTCGGTATCCCAATGCAAAAGCCCTTATATTGACATACCCGAACTACTATGGAATGGTCTATGATTTGCAAGGGATTATTCAGGAGGCGCACGGGCATAACATCCCAGTCCTAGTGGATGAGGCACACGGGCCCCATTTTATCCTCGGAAAGCCTTTCCCAGCATCAGCTGTTCAACTTGGTGCGGATATTGTTGTGCAGTCAGCACATAAGACACTCCCGGCCATGACGATGGGGTCCTTTTTGCATGTTAATAGCAGTCTTCTTGAGAATAAAAAAATCAAGGGTTACTTGGAAATGTTTCAGTCCAGCAGCCCGTCTTATCCGATAATGGCATCGCTGGATTTGGCGAGAGGTTATCTAGCAGCCTATGAGCAGAGGGATTTAGAATTTTTACAAAGCGAGATCCACTTATTTAAAAAGGATTTAGCCGATGTTTCCGCGATTAAGGTATTAGACTACCCAAATCAGCAGGGGGATTTATTAAAAATCACGCTTCAGTCACGAAGCAAATTAAGTGGCTTTGAGCTGCAGCAAAGGCTGGAGGAATACTCCATTTATACAGAATTAGCAGATCCAAATAATGTCCTTTTCATACTTCCACTACTGAAGGATGGCCAAAAGTATCCTTTTAGGGAAACGGCCGTAAAAATAAAAGAGGCTCTAAAAGACACTTTTTGTGATTGTGGCGAGAAAAAGGAAGAATTTCAATTAAGTAATAATCGAATTTCTGAGTTAGCTATTCCTTTCAAAAAGATGGGCGATTATGAGGAGTGGGAAATTTCTAATTCTGAAGCAGAGGACAAGGTTTGTGCGGAAACGATTATTCCTTATCCTCCTGGGATTCCGCTTTTGTTAAAAGGAGAACGAATCACTGCTGAAAAGCTAAGCCGCTTACATAATCTGATGAAAACGGGGGCAAGGTTTCAAGGTGGGTCCTTATTAAGAAAAAGTATGCTGAAGGTTTTTCGGACAACTTAAGATATACAGTTTTGGAGGTTTCATTGATGAAGAACGGAACATTTATTACATTTGAGGGCCCGGATGGGGCAGGCAAGACTACAATCCTCAGTATGGTTGCTGAGCAGCTGCCAATGGCAATGGTTACAAGGGAACCTGGCGGCATTGATATTGCGGAACAAATTCGCCGCGTCATTTTGTCAAAAGAAAATACGGCCATGGACCCGCGGACGGAGGCGTTGCTCTATGCTGCCGCAAGAAGACAGCATTTAATTGAAAAAGTAAAACCTGCCTTAGAAGAGGGAAAGGTTGTTTTGTGTGACCGCTTCGTTGATAGCTCCCTGGCTTATCAAGGCTATGCACGGGGATTGGGAATTGATGAGGTATGGTCGATTAACCAATTTGCGATCGAGAAGATGATGCCAGATTTGACGATCTACTTTGATATTGAGCCGGAAGCTGGGCTCGAGCGAATTAATAAGAATAAAGGCAGAGAAGTTAACCGCTTGGATTTGGAAAACCTGGAGTTTCACCAAAAGGTGAGAGAAGGCTATCATATCCTTTTAGACCGATCCCCCGGCCGGATTATCAAACTTGATGCCTCAGGAACAATCGAGGATATTTTTCAACAAACACTCGATATAATTAAATCAAAACTAACAGAAAGAAAGCCTTCGCTATAAGGCTTTTTTTGCTAGCAAGGAAAACCTTCCTAATTATTGCGAATGTAAGTCCCCAAAGAAACTGTTATAATATAGGATAAGTAATGCCGGAAATTCTAAAGGAGAGGGTGGATTTACTATGAAACTTATTATTGCGGTGGTTCAAGACCAGGACAGCAATCGTTTGTCAAAGGCGTTAGTGGAAAATAATTTTAGAGCTACAAAGCTGGCGAGTACTGGCGGGTTTTTAAAATCAGGAAATACCACTTTCATAATCGGTACTGAAGATATTCGCGTTGACCGGGCTCTGCAGATTATTAAGGATAACTGCCGTGCTCGCGACCAGCTAGTGTCACCTGTTTCGCCAATGGGCGGCAATGCCGACTCTTATGTCCCTTATCCAGTAGAAGTCGAGGTTGGCGGCGCAACGGTTTTCGTGCTGCCGATTGAGCAGTTTTTACATTTTTAGCTAATAAGAAAGTATAAACTTTCTTAACGCATAAGGGCAACTCGTCTCATGAACCGCATTATGGGGCTCGCCAATCGGCGAGTTTTCTATAAATTCCTATTCTTTAGTTAGTGAGTGATAATCTTGGTGAAAACCTGGGGTCAACTGGAGGAGCTGCAGCCGGCGGTCCTCCGTATGTTAAAAAATAGCTTATTAAAAAATCGGGTGGCTCACGCTTACCTTTTTGAGGGCATGAGAGGAACGGGGAAAAAAGAAATCGCCGAACTTCTAACCAGGGCTCTTTTCTGTGAATCGTTAATTGATGGCTATAAACCTTGTGAGGCCTGCAGCAGCTGCCGGCGTATCATTAGCGGAAATCATCCAGATGTGCACATTATCGAGCCGGACGGTCAATCTATTAAGGTAGAACAAATCAGAAACCTCCAGGCGGAGTTTTCCAAAAAAGGAGTAGAATCCTTAAAAAAGGTCTATATGCTGGTTCACGCTGATAAGATGAGCGTAAGTGCTGCCAATAGCCTCCTTAAATTTCTCGAGGAACCTAATGCCGAAACGGCTGCAATATTACTAACCGAACAGCCACAGAAAATCCTTCCGACGATTCTCTCAAGATGCCAGGCTTTAACCTTCCAACCGCTATCACCGCAAAAAATGGTAAGTCAGTTGGTTGAAAACGGTGTAACACCGCAAAAAGCCCCATTACTTGCACAGTTGACTAATAGTCTGGATGAGGCGCTAGAATTAAATGTCGATGAATGGTTTGCACAAGCCCAAAAAATAGTGGTAAAATTATATGAGGTGTTAGAAAAAAATCAGCTCGAAGCGATGGTCACGCTTCAGACCGATTGGTTCTTGCACTTTAAGGAGAAGGAACAAATTCAACGTGGGTTAGACTTATTACTTCTTATTTTTAAAGATTTATTATATATACAATTAGATAAGCAGGAGCAAATTGTTTTCCAAAATGAATTGGAACGCATGCAGCAGTTTGCTCTAAGAACATCAAGGCGGCGCTTAACGGCTCAAATGTCAGCTATTCTCGAAGCGAAGAGAAAGCTTGCTGCGAACATGAATCCTCAGCTGATGATGGAACAGCTTGTGCTTAAATTGCAGGAGGGATCTTGAATTTGTATGATGTTGTAGGAGTACGCTTTAAAAAAGCGGGGAAAATCTATTATTTTGATCCTGGAGACCTCCCAATTCAAAAAGATGACTTTGTCATTGTCGAAACCGTCCGCGGGGTGGAATATGGCAGGGCTGTGATACCCCGGAAGCGGGTTGAGGAACATGATGTGGTCCTTCCGTTAAAAAAGGTTGTTAGAATTGCGGATCAGAAGGATCGGATGATTGTCGAGGAAAATAAGCAGGCGGCCCAGGAAGCCTATGAGGTTTGTAATGAAAAAGTAACTGAACATCAACTGGATATGAAGCTGGTGGATGTTGAATATACATTTGATCGCAATAAAATTATTTTCTATTTTACAGCGGATGGACGAGTTGATTTCCGTGAGCTTGTCAAGGATTTGGCAGCCATCTTTCGGACAAGGATCGAATTGCGCCAAATTGGGGTCCGCGATGAAGCCAAGATGCTTGGCGGGATCGGCCCGTGTGGAAGAATGCTGTGCTGTTCCACTTTCTTAGGGGATTTTGATCCTGTGTCGATTAAAATGGCAAAGGATCAAAATCTATCTTTAAATCCTACCAAAATTTCAGGTTTATGCGGCCGACTTATGTGCTGCTTAAAATATGAAAATGATGAATACGAATCGGCTAAAGAACAGCTGCCGGATTTGGGAGAAGTCATTGAAACTCCTAATGGCAGGGGAAAAGTGGTAGGTTTGAATATTTTAGAGCGGGTTCTTCAGGTGGAATTGACAGAACAAGAGCGGGTTCTGGAATATACACTAGATGAAATCATTAAAGAAGGTGCCTTTTCGATACAATCCACAGATTAATGAGGTGGAAGGCGTGGATAAAAAAGAGATATTTGAATCAGTAAGTAATATGGAAACACAAATTGGCCATCTTTACCAGCAGCTTGGGGAATTAAAGGAGCACTTAGCTGAAATACTAGAAGAAAATCATTGTTTAAAGCTTGAAAATGAGCATTTAAGACGCCGTTTAGATGTAACCACAGAAGCTGAGAAGAAGGATAGTAGCAGCAAAAAGGCAGAGGAGGCGGCACAAACCCCATCTCCCAATGTAAAGCCGTTTGATGTCGGAGAAGGCTATGATAATCTAGCCCGCCTTTATCAAGAGGGATTTCATATCTGCAATCTTCATTTTGGCAGTTTGCGCAAGGAAGGCGACTGTTTATTCTGTCTATCTTTTCTAAATAAGAAATAACCTTAAGAGGCTGACCTTTCATCAGCCTCTATTTTCATACTTTGATAAGGAATGAATGAACATGATTAACTTGAAGGATGATGAACGCTTAGATTATTTGCTGGCCGAGAACTTAAGGATTATTCAAAGTCCATCTGTATTTGCGTTTTCACTGGATGCAGTCCTTTTGGCGAGGTTTGTTTATGTCCCCATCCAAAAAGGAAACCTCATCGACCTTTGCAGTGGCAACGGGGTAATTCCGCTGTTTTTAAGTGCCAGGACAAAGGGCAAAATTACAGGGGTGGAGATTCAGGAACGCCTTTACGATATGGCGGTCAGAAGTATTGAATATAATGGTCTTGAAAATAGGCTCGAGATGATTCTTGGGGATATTAAGGATATGCCGAAAAAATTGGGATACGGCAAATTTGATGTGGTTACCTGCAATCCTCCTTATTTTACGACACCATCAAAGGGAGAAATTAACCCAAATGAACATTTGGCGATCGCCCGTCATGAAATTCTCTGTACGCTTGAGGATGCTATTAAGGCATCTAGCGACCTTGTCAGGCAAGGTGGGAAAGTGGCATTCGTACACCGCCCGGGGCGACTATTGGATATCGTAACTTTTATGCGTCAATATAGGCTGGAGCCAAAGCGAATCCAATTTGTTTACCCGAAAATGGGGAAGGAAGCTAATACCATATTAGTCGAAGCCATTAAGGATGGAAGTCCTGATCTGAAAATTCTCCCACCGCTGATCGTTTATCAAGATAACGATGAATATACCCCAGAAATAAGAGAGATTTTATATGGAGAAAAGTGAGCATTATTTTTATGTGCTGACCTGCAGGGACGGGAGCTTCTATGGGGGTTACACCAATAATCTAGAACGCAGGATACAGCTTCACAATGATGGAAAAGGGGCCAAGTATACAAGGGGCCGCGGTCCGGTTAAACTGACGTACTATAAGGGCTTTGAAAATAAAGGTGATGCCCTAAGAGCCGAATACCATTTTAAAAAGCTGACACGGAAACAAAAGTTGGATTTTTTAGTGAGAGAGATAGGTGATGATGATGTGGCAGCAAAAGAGCTTTGCGAATGAGGAGCAAAAGGGAATTCTCTATTTGGTTCCGACCCCGATTGGAAATCTGGAGGATATGAGCTTTCGCGCGGTACGGATATTGAAAGAGGCAGACCTGATTGCCGCCGAGGATACAAGAAATACAAAAAAGCTGTTGAATTACTTTGAAATTGACACCCCAGTGGTAAGCTACCATGAACATAACAAAGAAACGAGCGGGGAAAAGCTGATTCAAAGGTTAAATGATGGCGCCAAAATTGCATTAGTGAGCGATGCCGGTACACCTGCTATTTCTGACCCTGGCTACGAGCTTGTCGTGCAAGCCACAGCCGAAATGCTGACGGTCGTGCCGCTGCCGGGGGCAAATGCAGGGATCACTTCGTTAATTGCCTCGGGCCTTGTCTGCCAGCCTTTCTATTTTTATGGGTTTCTGCCCCGCAGCAAAAAGGAAAAACGGGAGCAATTAGAAGGACTAAAGCGACAGACGGCTACCATCATATTTTATGAAGCCCCGCACAGGCTGAAGGAAACGCTAGCCCTCATGCTTGAAGTCCTTGGCAGCCGGAAGGTCGCCCTTTGCCGGGAGCTGACAAAAAAGTTTGAGGAATTTATTAGAGGAAATCTCGAAGAGGCTCTACAATGGGCTAATGAAGAGGAAATCCGCGGGGAATTCTGCGTCATCGTTGAAGGAACCAGCAAATTACCGGAGCCCGAAGAGGCCGCTTGGTGGGAGCAGTTAACGATTGAAGAGCATGTCGGACACTACATAACTGAAAAAGATATGTCTTCTAAAGACGCCATTAAACAAACGGCGAAGGACAGAGGATTAAATAAACGGGAAGTTTACCAGGCTTATCATATTGAACCATAAAAAGAGGCTGACATTATGTCAGCCTCTTGGTCTATTTATAAAAGAAGAGATTGCCTTTGGTAAGGAAGTCTTCTTATTTTACTACTTCAAAGTTGCTTTGGATTTCTTTGATTAATTGCTCTGCACCTTCACGGCTTAGAATTAACTTTCCGCCAGCAAGAGCAAGATTATCATCAGAAACCTCACCAGTGATTTGGCAAGTCATATTTGGTTTGTATTTCTTTAAAATAATGCGGTCATCATCAACATAGATTTCAAGAGCATCCTTTTCAGCAATTCCAAGCGTACGTCTTAATTCAATCGGAATAACCACGCGGCCTAATTCATCAACCTTACGAACGATACCAGTAGATTTCATTTTTATTAATCTCCTCTCACTATTAAACAATTATTTTTTTCTCTTTATAATTCGTCATTATTCGACAAAAATTTCATATATTCATAATACCAGCGTTTCCCAAATTCGTCAATTATTTAATTTTGAAAAATAATAAGGAATTTTTACCCATACTGAAAAGGTGGATTTAATAAGGGATTTTTGAATTTCTATTAAATAATTACCATCATTAACATTATAGATAACTAATATTCTTTATTAGACATAAATTCGACAATTCGACAAAATTCTACAAAATCCTATCTTATTTCAAAAATAAGTTTCGTAGTTTGTGGGTGTTTTATGGGTGTATTTTGGAAAATTTTTTTAAAAAATGGAATCCGTCTAAATGCCGGTTTCTTGCACAAAAACGTAATTTTCGGTATATTTTGATGTTAGAGACCAATAAAAAAGGGCAATAATGTTTAGATGGGGATTAATTGTCTATTACAAGAGGAGTGATACAAATGGCGGGAAAATCTTTTTATATTACGACACCGATTTATTATCCAAGCGGTAATTTACATATTGGACATGCCTATACGACGGTTGCAGGGGATGCAATGGCCCGTTATAAGCGGTTGCGCGGGTTTGATGTAAGATATCTAACAGGTACAGATGAGCACGGACAAAAAATTCAGCGCAAGGCAGAGGAAAAAGGCATTACTCCTCAGGCCTATGTCGATGAAATTGTCGGAGGTATTAAAGAGCTTTGGAAGAAGCTTGATATTTCCTATGATGATTTTATCCGGACAACAGAGGACAGACATAAACAGGTTGTCGAAAAGATCTTTGCCAGACTGCTTGAGCAGGGTGATATTTATTTGGATCAATATGAAGGCTGGTACTGTACGCCTTGTGAATCCTTTTTTACTGACCGCCAGCTTGTTGATGGGAACTGCCCGGATTGCGGCCGCCCGGTCGAAAGGGTAAAGGAAGAATCGTACTTTTTCAGAATGAGCAAGTACGTGGACAGACTTCTGCAATATTATGAGGAGAATCCTGAATTTATCCAACCGGAATCCCGCAAGAATGAAATGATCAACAACTTCATTAAGCCGGGCCTTGAGGATTTGGCCGTTTCAAGGACAACCTTTGACTGGGGCATCAAAGTGCCTGGCGATCCAAAGCATGTAATCTATGTTTGGATTGATGCGCTTTCCAATTATATTACCGCACTTGGTTATGGCACCGAAAACGACGCTAACTACTTAAAATACTGGCCGGCAGATGTACATTTAGTCGGTAAAGAAATTGTCCGTTTCCACACCATTTATTGGCCAATTATGCTGATGGCGCTCGACCTTCCGCTGCCAAAGAAAGTATTTGCTCATGGCTGGCTGTTAATGAAGGATGGGAAAATGTCGAAGTCAAAGGGAAATGTTGTCGATCCAGTGACATTGATTGACCGCTATGGCCTTGATGCACTTCGCTACTATCTGTTACGTGAGGTTCCTTTTGGAGCAGATGGTGTCTTCACTCCGGAAGGGTTTATCGAAAGAATCAATTTTGATTTAGCGAATGACCTTGGAAACCTCCTAAACCGGACTGTTGCGATGATTGAAAAATATTTTAATGGGATTATTCCCGACTATGCAGGTTCTGTTGGTGAATTCGATGAGTCCTTGCTCCAAACAAATCAAGAGACTATTACCAAGTATGAAGAAGCCATGGAGAAAATGGAGTTTTCTGTTGCATTAAGCTCCGTTTGGCAGCTAGTCAGCAGGACAAATAAATATATTGATGAAACACAGCCATGGACGTTAGCTAAGGATGAGGCAAAGAAAAGCGAGCTTGCCAGCGTTATGGTTCATTTAGCGGAATCACTGCGCCGAATTGGGATTCTTCTTCAGCCATTCTTAACCCGGACACCGAATGGGGTCTTCAAACAGTTAGGAATTATCGATGAAGCATTGAAGACATGGGAAAGCCTTGACACATTTGGCAATATTCCAAGCGGAACAAAAGTTGAAAAAGATGCACCATTGTTCCCAAGACTAGAAATCGCTGTGGAAGTCGAATTTATTAAGACTAAGATGCAAGGCGGAACGGCTCCAGCACCTGAAGCAGAAGAAAAGAAAGAGGAGAAGCCTGAAGAACTTGCAGAAATCGCCATTGATGATTTCATGAAAATTGACCTGCGTGTAGCGGAGGTTATCCAGGCAGAACCTATTAAGAAGGCTGATAAATTATTAAAGCTTCAGTTGGATTTAGGCTATGAAAAACGCCAGGTTGTATCAGGAATTGCTCAGTACTATAAACCAGAGGAATTGGTGGGGCGCAAGGTAATCTGTATCACAAACCTAAAACCGGTTAAGCTGCGTGGTGAATTATCTCAAGGAATGATTTTGGCTGGCTCTAAAGACGGGCAGCTGTCTCTGGCAACAGTGGACCAAACACTGCCGAATGGCTCAAAGGTAAAATAAAAAAATGAAAAGCGCCTAGTTTAGGCGCTTTTGCATTGAGGGATGTCTAGCTGCGGCGCCTAGGGGCTCGGGGTCATAAGCCAATCCGTCAAGACGGCTAAAAAGCAGCCTTCTCGCCGGCTCGTCTTATGCCTGGCTAACAGAAAGCTAACGCTTCCTGTACGCATTAAGGAGGACTAATCTCTGGCTGCGCTCTCGCTTGCCAGTCGATAAGTCTCCCTATATCGCCCCTGGTCAAGGCGCCTCCGCTTTTCGATGTTCCACGTGAAACAAATTTCGTGGAAATTTCCCTTTTTTCGTGTTTAAGCAGAAAAGAGTAAGATGATGATGAAAAAAGAAAGAAGGGAATAAGATGTTATTCGACACACATGCCCATTTAAATGCCGAACAGTTTAATGAAGACCTTGAAGAGGTAATTGCAAGGGCCAAAGAGGCAGGGGTAACAAATATGGTTGTGGTGGGTTTTGACCGTCCGACCATTACAAGAGCGATGGAATTGGCCGAAAGCTATGAGTTTATTTATGCCTGTGTGGGCTGGCATCCGGTCGATGCCATTGATATGACGGAAGAAGACCTAAAATGGATTGAGGAACTCGCCGCACATCCAAAGGTAGTCGCAATTGGCGAGATGGGTTTGGATTATCATTGGGACAAGTCGCCTAAGGATATTCAAAAAGAGGTGTTCAGGAAACAAATCCGGCTGGCTAAAAAAGTGAAGCTGCCAATTGTCATCCACAACCGGGAAGCAACTCAAGATATTGTTGAAATATTAAAGGAGGAAGGCGCGGCAGAGGTAGGCGGAATTATGCATTGTTTTAGCGGCAGCGCCGAGACAGCAAAGGAATGTGTGAACATGAACTTTTATATCTCGCTGGGCGGTCCTGTTACCTTTAAGAATGCCAAAAAGCCGAAGGAGGTAGCTGCTGAAATTCCGCTTGGTAAGTTGTTAATTGAAACAGACTGCCCGTATTTGGCGCCGCATCCTTACCGGGGAAAACGAAATGAACCGAGCTATGTGAAGTTGGTTGCCGAGCAAATTGCCGAAATAAAGGGATTGACGTACGAAGAGGTGGCCGAGGCAACGACACAAAATGCTAAAAAATGTTTCGCCATAAACTGATAAGGGAAATTGTCGAAACAGTAAGAAGCTTGTCCAAATTTTTTCCGATAACTAAAAGTTCTACACGTCTCCTTTTCAACATAGGATAACCGTGTCGATAAGTTTTCCTTTGCAAAATTTCCAGTTATGTGCATAATTAGGAATATGTTCTCAGGGTATGCAAGGGTTGACAGCCGGCGGCATGGTTTCACTATATCTCCATAAGAAAAGGAGGCGTTTTTCATCGTATTCAAAAACATGAAAAGCCTGTTTTTCCGGTCTTGGAGTGCGAGGAATTTGACCATTGCTTTTGCTAGTTTCGTAGTTTTGCTAACAACTCTTGGAATTCTTTTTTACGAAGGATCAAAGAAAACGGTGGCAATTACTCTTAATGGCGAACAAAAGGTCATCAAAACGCATGCAGATACCATTAAGGAATTATTGGATGAACTGGATGTTTCAATGCGCTCCCAAGACTACTTGTATCCAAAGGCGAGTACGAAGGTAAATGAAAACCTACATATCGTCTGGCTGCAAGCGAAACAGGTTACCATTGTCAAGAACAACGAGAAGAAAACGATTTGGACTACAGCCAAGACTGTAGCGGAGGCTTTGAAAGAACAACATATTGCTTTAAACGAGCATGATAAAGTTTCACCCGGACCGCAGACGGCAATCAAAAATAAGATGAAAATCGGCGTCACCGAGGCCTATCATCTGACTTTCATTGACGGCGGAAAAGAGCAAGCAGTCTGGTCCACTTCGACTACGGTCGCTGACTTTTTAACGCAGCAGGGCACTAAACTAAACGATTTTGACCGAGTTGAACCGCCATTAACAGAAACCATAGCAGAGAATGGTGTTGTTAACGTCATTCGTGTAGAAAAAGTCACCGATGTAGTGGAAGAACCTGTTGAATTTGCCGTGGTTACCAAGAGGGATGACAGCCTTGAGAAAGGGAAAGAACAGACCATCTCTCAAGGTAAAAAAGGGCTCGTTTCCAAACAATATGAAGTCCTAATCGAAAATGGTAAAGAGGTATCAAGGAAGTTAATCAGTGAGCAGATGGTTACAGCAAAACAGGATAGGGTTGTCGCTGTCGGCACGAAAGACTTAGCCCTTCAAGTATCCCGCGGTGAGGCACCTGCAGGAAAAGAGCTTTATGTGACGTCTACAGCGTATACAGCCTATTGTAATGGCTGTTCAGGAAGGACTGCAACCGGTTTTAATTTGCGCTCTAATCCGGACGCTAAAATAATTGCCGTTGATCCAAATATCATTCCGCTTGGCACGAAGGTTTATGTCGAAGGCTATGGCTATGCGGTTGCTGCCGATACAGGCGGGGCCATAAAAGGGTATATAATTGACGTATTTATGCCCTCAAAAGCTGATGCATATCGATGGGGACGAAAAAAAGTAAAGATTACGATAATGCAGTAATTCATTTTGCGGCAGGGGGAAACCCCTGCTTTTTTACTTTTTCTTAAAATTTCTTTATACTTAACAACGAACTCCTAAGCAAATGATTACTAAAGTTTATGAATGGTTTCGTTAATATAGACGATGGACATTACAAAAATGTTTCAACTTTTTTTCAATTATATTTATTTTTTGGAGGCAAAATGAAAATCAAGGAATTTATCGTGGTGGAGGGAAGAGATGATACGACGGCCATTAAACGGGCAGTCGAGGCGGATACGATTGAAACAAACGGGTCCGCAGTTAATCAAGCCACGATTGAAAAAATAAAACGTGCCCAGGAAACAAGGGGAGTCATTATTTTTACTGATCCAGATTATCCTGGTGAAAAAATTAGAAAAACCATTGCCGAACAGGTTCCAGGCTGTAAACATGCTTTCCTGGCAAAAGAGGATGCCTTGGCAAAAAGAGATAAAGGAATCGGGGTTGAGCATGCCTCACCAGATGCAATCAGGGCGGCTTTAAAGGACGCACAAGTCATGCGTGAAGATATTTTAGAAGAAATCAGCCAGGATGATTTAATCACTGCCGGACTAATCGGCGGGGAAGGCGCCAAGGAACGGAGAATTCAATTAGGGAAGCTATTAAAAATTGGCTATACAAACGGTAAGCAGCTGCATAAGCGTCTCATGATGTTTCAAATCAGCAAACAGGAATTTGCTGAGGCACTTAGCAAGGTACGTCAGGAGGAGAGTAATGGATAAAGATATCGCTACCCCTGTGAGAACAAGGGCTATTTTAGAAAAATACGGTTTTTCCTTTAAGAAAAGCCTGGGGCAAAATTTCTTAATCGATACGAATATATTAAAAAAGATTGTCAGCTTTGCGGACCTTACCGATGAATCAGGAGCCATTGAAATTGGCCCAGGAATCGGAGCCTTAACGGAACAGTTGGCCCGTTCGAGCAAAAAGACCGTTGCTTTTGAAATTGATCAAAGGCTTCTGCCAATTTTAGAGGATACGTTGTCACCATATTCGAATGTAAAAGTCATTCATAATGATGTGTTAAAGGCTGATGTTGCGGAGGTTATTGCTGCTGAATTTGCTGACATTTCTGATTTGATGGTGGTTGCTAATCTGCCTTATTATGTAACGACGCCGATTATTATGAAGTTGCTTGAAGAGCATTTGCCGATTCGCGGCATCGTTTGTATGCTCCAAAAAGAAGTAGCGGACCGGATTTCTGCGAAGCCTGGAACAAAGGACTACGGCTCCCTGTCCATCGCGGTTCAGTATTATACTGAAGCGGAGACCGTCATGATTGTGCCAAAAACGGTTTTTGTCCCGCAGCCAAACGTCGATTCTGCGGTCATCAGGCTGACACGGAGGGAAAACCCTGCTGTCCAGGTAAAGGATGAGAACTTCTTTTTCCAGGTGACAAAGGCGAGCTTTGCCCAAAGAAGAAAGACATTATTAAACAACTTAACAAGTGGCCTGCCAGATGGCAAACAAAAGAAAGAGGAAATCCTTGCGGCCTTGGCGGCTAGCGGCATTGAACCGTCAAGAAGAGGGGAAACACTGTCACTCGAAGAGTTTGGCCGCCTAAGCGACGAATTATATGCATACTTCCAATAGACCTTTAAAATAGGTCTATTTTTTTTCACAAGGACAACTACCCATGCATAGCCTATCAAAGAACCTTATTTGAAGGCCTTACCTGCGGTCTTATTGGAGTGACGACAGTGGATATAAAAATAAATGATATTGTCGGCAGACGTTCATATAATTGCGATATTCTCTTTCGAGTTATCGATATACAAAAAATTAATGGCCAGACAGTGGCGATCCTCTATGGCGAGGATTTCCGCCTAGTAGCAGATGCCCCATATCAAGATTTGATGGTAATTAACCCAAATGAGCGGCTAAAGCTCACGAAGGAGTACCGGACGCTCGAGGAGCAATCCTTAAGGCTTTTTACACAGGATGTCGATTTATTGAGGGAGAGGCAGGAATACGAAGCCACTAGCGGCTATGTAAAGCCGAGCAGCTATTTTCAAATCCCCGGAAAAGTCCTTCACCTAGATGGCGACCCTGCCTATTTAAAAAAATGCATGGCCTTATATGAAAAAATCGGTGTACCTGTTTTAGGGATTCATTGCAATGAAAAAGAGATGCCTGCGAAAATTGGCGGCTACATGGACTATTATCGTCCCGACATTCTCGTTATCACTGGACATGATGCTTATTCAAAAGCAAAGGGGAAAATGACTGATATCAATGCGTACCGCCATTCTAAACACTTTGTGGAAACGGTTAGGGAAGCCCGAAGGAAAGTGCCCCATTTGGACCAGCTTGTCATCTTTGCGGGTGCATGCCAATCCCATTTTGAATCGCTTATTCATGCCGGCGCAAACTTTGCCAGCTCCCCATCTAGGATCAACATTCACGCACTTGACCCAGTCTATATCGTCGCCAAAATCAGTTTTACCCCTTTTATGGAAAGAATCAACGTTTGGGAAGTGCTGAGAAATACACTTACAGGTGAAAAAGGGCTGGGAGGAATTGAAACAAAAGGAGTCCTCAGAACCGGAATGCCCTATCACCCTGTTCAAGAGGAGGAATAGGCCTATTAGAGAGGCGAAAAGCTAGTCATCAATATTAAACTACTTTCGCTATGCTCTAATGGGTTTATTTTTTCCCCTTGATACATATTCCCAAACATTTCAGGCAACGCTAAAAATGTTGAAATTTAGCAAAAAAAACAGAACAAAAAATATTGACAATCTTTTTGTCGGACTGATATAATTTATATTTTTGTTTGACATAAGTATGTCAGCGTGATATACTTTACATAGTGAGGTGGACCGAATGACTAAAACCTTAGCGGATATTAAAAAATCCCTGGACTCAAATTTAGGGAAAAGGTTGTTACTAAAGGCCAACGGGGGACGTCGAAAAACAATTGAACGTTCCGGTGTCCTTGCAGAGACGTACCCATCTGTTTTTGTCATCGAACTGGATCAGGATGAGAATGCATTCGAACGAGTTTCCTACAGCTATGCTGATGTTTTAACCGAAACCGTTCAAATTACCTTCTATGAAGAGGCAGCAGGAAATGCAGCTTTAAGCTAGAATATAATCAACGCATGGCAGTAAACCAAAGGTTTACTGCTTTTTGCTGTTCAAAAAGAACTAAAAAACACCTTGGCTGATTCTTCTATCTGTTGATTGGAGCGGAAATCAACAGACCTATATTAAAAAATTATTTAATACCCGAAATTATCTCATACTAATAATGCTGCGACAGGAAAGGGGTTGTTTAGATGGGCAGAAGAAGAGGAATCATGTCAGAACGCTTTAAAGAAGAATTAGCAAAAGAACTTGGATTTTACGATGTTGTCCAAAAAGAGGGCTGGGGCGGCATCCGGGCAAAAGATGCAGGGAATATGGTAAAGCGGGCCATCGAGCTTGCGGAACAGCAATTAACCAGCAGGAACTCGCATAAATCTTAATTCCCACAAGAACTTCCGCTATTTATTTAAACACTTAAACGCCGCAGCAAAGCCGGAGAATCTCCTCCGGTTTTTTTCTTGCTAAAAAAATATCACTTTTTTCTTATCAAAACTATGATAAAATATAAAATTTGATAGGATTCACGTCTTGCAATTGTCGTTTTGTGGTAAAATAGGACAATATATGGATTCGGAAAGCAGGAATGCAGGCAAAAGGAGCCTGTCTCTTAGGATATTTGTAAAAGTAGGTGGACGAGCGTGAAGCTTTTAGTTAAAGCACCGGCTAAAATTAATTTAGCACTGGATGTTTTACATAAACGGCCCGATGGATATCATGAGGTTGAAATGATTATGACCACCATTGATTTAGCCGACCGGGTTGAACTTTCCTTGTTACAGGAGGATAAAATACATATTCTTTCTCATAATCGGTACGTGCCCGATGACCAGCGTAATTTAGCCTACCAGGCTGCACTGCTGCTAAAAAACCGTTTTAATGTAAAGAAGGGTGTATCAATCTCCATTGAAAAAACAATCCCCGTTGCGGCTGGCTTGGCTGGTGGAAGCAGCGATGCAGCAGCAGCTTTAAGGGGCCTTAACAAGCTATGGAATCTTGGACTGACGTTGGATGAACTGGCTCAACTTGGCAGTGAAATTGGTTCAGACGTCTCCTTTTGTGTGTACGGTGGGACCGCGCTGGCAAAGGGCAGAGGGGAATTTATCACCGAACTGCCGGCTCCGCCGACATGCTGGGTTATTTTGGCCAAGCCGTTCATCGGTGTCTCAACTGCTGAGGTTTATCGGCGTTTGGATGTAAACAGAATCACCCACCCAAATATAAACGAAATGATCAATGCCATTGGGCAAAATGACTATCAAAAAGTATGCCAACATGTTGGCAACGTGCTAGAGGAAGTAACTTTAAACCTTCATCCAGAGGTAGCACAAATAAAAGACCAAATGAAACGATTCGGTGCAGATGCGGTATTAATGAGTGGCAGCGGTCCGACCGTTTTTGGGCTGGTTCAGCACGATTCCAGAATGCATCGCATTTATAATGGCCTGCGCGGGTTTTGTGACCAGGTTTTTGCAGTAAGAATGTTAGGTGAACGGCATACGCTTGATTAAAGGCGCACAATAATAGTATCCTTTAATTAGAATATTCGGATTCGGGGGGTTGTTATGAAATTTCGCCGCAGTGAACGTTTGATAGATATGACAAGTTATCTTCTCGATCATCCTCGCCAGTTAGTGCCGCTAACCTTTTTTGCGGAGCGTTATTCTTCGGCAAAGTCCTCAATCAGTGAAGATTTGGCCATTGTCAAAGAGACGCTTGAAGAAAGGGGAATCGGAACGCTGCAAACTGTGCCAGGAGCAGCGGGCGGTGTTAAATTTTTCGTCAAGGTAAGCAAGAGAGAAGCTGAGCCTTTCATTAATGAGCTCTGTCAGCTTATCGGCAGTCCTGACCGGCTTTTGCCCGGCGGCTATTTATATTTGACTGATATTTTAGGCAGTCCGCAGGTGGTGCAAAAGGCAGGAAGAATCATTGCTTCGGCCTATGCGGATGCAAAAATTGATGTCGTCATGACAATAGCCACAAAAGGTATACCGCTCGCGTATGCCGTTGCCAGTCAATTAAATGTTCCGGTAGTGATTGTCAGAAGGGACAGCAAAGTGACAGAAGGGCCGACTGTAAGCATTAATTATGTGTCAGGTTCAGCCAAAAGGATACAAACAATGGTTCTTTCCAAGCGAAGCATGAAGGAAGGGGCAAATGTCCTCATTGTTGATGATTTTATGAAGGCGGGCGGTACAGTCTTAGGTATGGTAAGCATGCTTGAGGAGTTCAATGGCCACGTAGCCGGGATTGCTGTTTTAGTCGAAGCGGAGGAAACTGAGGACAGGTTAGTGGATGACTACTTATCGTTAGTTAAGCTGTCAGATGTAGATGTTAAAGAAAAAAGTATCAATGTCGAAGTGGGAAACTTTTTTGATAGGTAAAGGAGAGGAATATACGATGAAAGTTGTACAAACCAATCAAGCCCCGGCTGCAATCGGCCCATACTCACAAGGTATTATTGTAAACAATATATTCTACAGCTCTGGACAAATTCCGTTAACTGCTGAAGGAACAATGGTAACAGGGGATGTAAAAGAACAGACACATCAAGTGTTCCGCAATTTGCAGGCTGTTCTGAGTGAAGCTGGTGCTTCATTAGAAACCGTCGTAAAGGCCACTGTCTTTATCAAAAACATGGACGAATTTGTGGAGGTTAATGAAGTCTATGGTGAATATTTTTCCGTCCACAAACCAGCCAGATCCTGCGTAGAAGTGGCTCGTCTTCCAAAAGACGCCTTAGTTGAAATCGAAGTAGTAGCGCTCGTAAAATAATACGGGCGTTTTTTTTGTCAGCAAAAATCCAAAATTTACAAATGTTCACCAATTTGCCCTAATTTTTCAAAAAATTTTTTAAAAATAAAGAAGGAAAACGCAAAATCTTGTTGAATTATTAATCTAACATTGAGAAAAGGGTGTGAGCACATGGAAGTAACTGACGTAAGACTGCGCCGCGTTAATACCGACGGTCGTATGAGAGCGATTGCATCAATCACATTAGATAATGAGTTCGTGGTTCACGACATTCGCGTTATTGACGGAAACAACGGTTTGTTTGTCGCTATGCCAAGTAAACGGACTCCTGATGGAGAATTTCGTGATATTGCGCATCCAATCAATTCAGGAACACGTGGAAAAATCCAAGAAGCTGTATTGGCTGAGTACCACCGTTTAGGTGAATTGGAAGTAGAATTCGAAGAAGCCGGAGCTTCCTGAAGATAATCAACTAGGGCCTTTCTTCTGAGTAAGGCTCTTTTTATTATTTAAAAAATCCCCCCTCGTCCTCCCCTCACAATTAATTATCCCAATCGGAAAAAACGCAATATTATGACATTAGACACATATCGTTCATTCCTTGAAATGAGTTCCTATTTACGATAATATTTTTTATGGATAAGAAGGTTGAAAAATGGAGGATCAGTCCATGTCAAATCGTTATGCTGTGATTTTGGCCGCCGGGCAAGGAACGCGGATGAAATCAAAGCTTTATAAGGTATTGCACCCAGTGTGCGGAAAACCAATGGTACAGCATGTTGTAGATCAAGTCAAAAAACTTGATATTAAGGATATCGTGACCATCATCGGCCATGGTGCCGAAAAAGTACGGGCCCAATTAGGTGATGAGAGTCTGTATGCCCTGCAAGAAAAGCAGCTAGGGACAGCTCATGCGGTGATGCAGGCTGCCAGCATGCTTGAGGGAAAAGAGGGAACAACGATTGTCGTATGCGGAGATACGCCGCTCATTAAAGCAGAAACGATGGAGGCTTTATTTAAAGAGCATGTAGAAGCAAAGGCAAAAGCCTCGATTCTTACGGCAAAAATCGACAATCCTGCCGGTTATGGCCGTATCGTTCGCAATGAAAGTGGTTTTGTTGAAAAAATCGTGGAGCATAAAGATGCCACGGAAGAAGAGCGGAAGATCAACGAAATAAACACAGGAACATACTGCTTTGACAATCAGGCTTTATTCGAAGCACTGAAAAATGTTTCAAATGATAATGTGCAGGGAGAATATTATTTACCGGACGTTATTGAAATCTTGAAGAAGCAGGGAGAAATCGTTACAGCTTACCAAACTGAAGATTTGGATGAGACTCTAGGGGTTAATGACCGCGTGGCTTTGGCAGAAGCAGAACGGATTATGCGTGGGCGCATTAATGAAGCCCAAATGCGCAATGGGGTAACCATTATTGACCCGCAAAACAGCTATATCGAAGCTGATGTACAAATTGGACCTGATACGGTTATCCATCCAGGAACAATCCTAAAAGGTGAAACTGTTATCGGGGCAGATTGCATCATTGGCCCACATTCAGAAATTGCTAACTGCCATGTTGGCGATGAGACGGTTATCCGTCAATCTGCCGCTTATAATAGTTCGATTGGCTCCCATGTCAATATTGGGCCGTTCGCCCATATCCGCCCGGATTCAGCAATTGCTGATGAGGTGAAAATCGGCAACTTTGTGGAAATCAAAAAGGCTGTATTCGGTCAAGGAAGCAAAGCGTCCCATCTGAGCTATATCGGTGATGCGGAGGTTGGCAGCGACGTCAATATCGGCTGCGGCTCTATCACGGTTAATTACGATGGTAAAAATAAATATTTAACAAAGATTGAAGATCATGTGTTTATTGGCTGTAATTCCAACTTGGTTGCTCCAGTCACGATTGGCGAAGGAGCTTATGTAGCTGCTGGTTCCACTGTCACAAAGAATGTTCCTGGAAATGCATTGGCGATTGCCAGAGCACATCAAGTGAATAAAGAAAATTATGTTGAAAAGCTAAATATAAAGAAATAAGCGAAATTAAAATGGAGGGCCCTCATGTCGAACCAATATTTAGATCCAAACTTAAAGGTATTTAGTTTAAACTCCAATGTTGCACTAGCTAGAGAAATTGCAAAGGTAATTGGGGTAGAGCTTGGAAAGAGCTCGGTTACAAGATTCAGTGACGGTGAAATTCAAATTAATATTGAAGAGAGTATCCGCGGCTGTGATGTCTATGTCATCCAATCGACAAGTGCACCAGTAAATGAAAATATCATGGAACTATTAATCATGATTGATGCGCTAAAGAGGGCTTCTGCCAAAACAATCAATATTGTTATGCCGTATTATGGCTATGCCCGTCAGGACCGGAAAGCGCGCGCCCGTGAACCAATCACTTCGAAATTAGTGGCCAATCTGCTTGAGACTGCCGGTGCGACCCGCGTGCTGACCCTTGATTTGCATGCACCGCAGATCCAAGGATTTTTCGATATTCCAATCGACCATCTTATGGGTGTGCCGATTTTATCGGAATACTTTAGAAATAAAGAATTAAATGGTGATATTGTGGTTGTTTCGCCAGACCATGGCGGCGTAACGAGAGCCAGAAAAATGGCTGAACGCCTCAAGGCGCCAATCGCAATTATCGACAAACGCCGTCCAAGACCAAATGTGGCAGAGGTTATGAATATCGTTGGTAACATTGAAGGCAAAGTTGCCATTTTAATTGATGATATTATTGATACAGCAGGGACCATTACCCTTGCCGCTAACGCGTTAGTAGAAAACGGGGCAAAGGAAGTTTATGCCTGCTGTACACATCCAGTTTTATCGGGCCCTGCCATTGAAAGAATTCAGAATTCCAAAATCAAAGAATTGGTTGTAACAAATTCTATTGATCTTCCGGAAGAAAAGAAAATTGAAAAAATCCAAAGCTTGTCTGTTGCGCCATTAATCGGCGAAGCGATTATTCGCATCCACGAAGAGCAATCAGTCAGCACATTGTTTGATTAAGATTAATCTAAGGTGAACAGTCCCGCTTTTCTATTGTCTAGCTCCAGGCGCCATCGGCTCGAGGTCACAAGCCAATCCGTCCAAAAGGTTAAAAAGCAACCTTTCGGCCGGCTCGTCTTGTGCTTGTCGCCGATAGGCGGGCGCCTTTAGCTTTTCTAAAAAGAAACAGTACAAATATGTTTAGACCTTCCTTTTTTGGGGAAATTTTATATAGATAAATGAAATAGGAAGGTGGACTATACATGAGTACTGTTTTACAAGCGAAGGAGCGGAAGGAGCTGCGCCGTTCGGAATTGAGGAAAATCCGCGATAACGGCAATATCCCTGCTGTGGTATATGGAGCAAAAGTTGAGAGCAAGCCGGTGTTTGTCAGTGGGGCTGATTTTACAAAAACCATTCGCACTGTAGGCAGAAACGGAATCATTTCACTCGATGTTGATGGCAGCAAACAGGATGTTATATTAACGGCTTACCAAGAGGATGCCATTAAAAAAGAAGTTATTCATGTTGATTTTCTAGCCGTTGATAAGTCATCAAAAGTAACAGTTGATGTTAGACTTGTTTTGGCTGGAGAAGCAGCGGGCGTGAAGGACGGCGGCGTTCTGCAGCAGCCATTGCATCAGCTTTCCATCACGACCACACCAGACAATATTCCGCCGCAGATTGAAGTAGATGTTTCTCATTTGCAGGTAGGCGAAACTATTCTGGCGGGGGATATTCCAGCCTTTGATTTTACGATTAATCATGAGGATAGTGAAGTAATTGCCTCCATTCTGCCTCCGAAGGTAGAAGTGGAAATTAATGCTGGCGAGCAGCAGGAAGGCGGTCACCCTGACAACGAAGAAGGCAGGGAAACAGAGCCTGAAGGGAAAGAATAGAAATAGACGTAACCTAGCTTTAGGTTACGTCTTTTGTTGCATTATCCTTAAAGGAGAAGTGCGGGAGGAGCATGCCGTTAATAACAAAGGTTATTGGAGCTCAAACTGGTTACAAAAATGGAAAAAGGGTCGCCAATAAGGGCTATTGGAGCCCAAACCGGTCCCGAAATCAGAGAAAAGGTCACCAATAAAGGTTATTGGAGCCTAAACCGGTTCCGAAAAATGAAAAAAGGGTCACCAATACGGGCTATTGGAGCCCAAACAGGTTCTGAAAAATGGAAAAAGGTCGCCAATAAGGGCTATTGGAGCCCAAACCGGTTCTGAAAAATGGAAAAAGGGTCACCAATAAGGGCTATTGGAGCCCAAACCGGTTCTGGAAAATGAAAAAAGGGTCACCAATAAGGGCTATTGGAGCCCAAACCGGTTCTGGAAAATGAAAAAAGGTCGCCAATAAGGGCTATTGGAGCCCAAACCGGTCCCGAAATCAGAGAAAAGGTCACCAATAAAGGTTATTGGGGCCCAAAATGAGCCCAATCTTTGAAAAAAGAGGATAACATTATGTTTCGAAAATTTTTTAACAGGCGGGCGAAACAGGAAGAGGAGGCGGGAGTCCCTATGAAATTAATCGTTGGATTAGGCAACCCTGGGAAACAGTACGATCAAACCCGGCACAATGTCGGCTTTGAAGTCATTGACGAGTTGGCAAACCGGTTGCAAATCCCCCTTAATCAGTCAAAATTTAAAGGTTTGTACGGCATGGGCAATCACAAAGGGGAAAAGGTATTGCTGTTAAAGCCGCTGACCTATATGAATTTATCTGGAGAATCTATCAGCGCGGTGATGGATTATTATAAAATAGAGTTAGAAGACCTTGTCGTTATCTATGATGACCTTGATTTGCCGGTTGGGAAAATCCGCCTGCGCCAAAAGGGGAGTCCAGGCGGTCATAATGGCATTAAATCAACAGTGGCCCATCTTGGCACTCAAGCCTTTAACCGTATCCGGATTGGAATTGACCGGCCGCATCCACCGGGAATCAGCGTTCCTGACTATGTGCTGGGAAGGTTCCGCCCCGAAGAGCAGCAGCCAATCAAAGAAGCGGTGGAAAAAAGTGCAGATGCCTGTGAGGCATGGCTGGAACGGCCATTTTTGCAGGTTATGAACGATTATAATCAGTGAATTGTTCATGATAAAGAAGGATCTTTCATACAATAAAGACAAGAAACGGGAGAGTTGAGAATGAATAAGTTCCTCCTGCAAGGTTCATACTATTATCAAGGAATCTTGAGATCAGGAGGGATTGTATGGCCATCCATTACCATTGCCGCCATTGTGGCTCAAATATTGGTTCAATTCAGCAAACGTCCATCCATTCAGAAGCGCTTGGACTTCATAGATTAACGGACCAAGAGAGACAGGATATGGTTACTTATGATAATTCAGGAGATATTCATATAAAGGCAATTTGCGAGGACTGTCAGGAAGCATTAGAGAAGAATCCAGATTTTCACCAATATGATTATCTTATTCATTAACCAGCTTTGGAGGGGAAATCCAAAGCGTTTTTCTATTTAAGAAATGAACTTGATAGATGCAAACATGTACGGGAGGAGGAGAAACTTTGGAGGGGTTAAAATCACTATTCCTTCAGCAGGAAGATATTTACTCGGTTATTTCCGGAGTAGAAGAGGGGTTAAGGGAACAGCTTATTGCGGGCCTATCCGGCTCATCGAGAACAGTGCTGACAGCTGCAATCTACGAAAAAATGAAAAGACCAATAATGGTTGTCACCCATAATTTGCTGCAGGCACAAAAACTTTATGATGACATTGCAAATTTAGTGAATGAAAAGGAAGTTTTTCTTTTTCCTGCAAATGAGTTAATTGCTGCTGAAATGAGCATTGCCAGTCCAGAGCTCAAGGCGCAGCGGATGGAAGCTTTAAATTATTGGAGCAAACAGACCAGGGGAATCATGATTGTCCCGATTGCCGGATTAAAGAAAATCCTCCCTCCAAAATCACTGTGGGAAAAATACCAGCTTTCCTTAAAAGTAGGAGAAGATATCAATCTTGATTCATTGTTAAACATCCTCGTGCAAATGGGGTATGTACGGGGAGAAATGGTATCCACACCGGGTGAATTTAGTGTAAGAGGCGGCATCATTGATATTTATCCATTAACAGAGGAAAACCCGCTGCGCATTGAACTGTTTGATACAGAAATCGATTCGATTCGTTATTTTTCTCTAGAGGATCAAAGATCAAAGGAAAAGGTGTCCGAGGTCTTTATCGGACCAGCAACAGAGGTATTATTAGAGGCAGAACATTATAGCCGCATGGTTGGAAAAATAGAAGATGGTTTAGGGATTAGTCTAAGGAAATTAAAAAATGATAAAGCAAAAATCGAACTTAGCCAAAATATCAGCTTCGAACTCGAGCAGTTGAAAAATGGCCAAAAGCCCGATCAGGTTTTTAAATACCTGTCACTGGCCTATGAAACCCCTAGTAGTTTACTAGACTATCTGCCTAAGAACGGGCTGGTTATAATCGATGAAATCAGCAGGATTCAAGAGATGAATGAATCCCTTGTGAAAGAGGAGGCAGAGTGGTATACAGCTTTACTTGCTGAAGGGCAAATTATCCATGATGTACAAATATCCCACGATTTGCAGGCGTTTTTGCAAAGAAAGCAATTTCCAATTCTTTATATGTCGTTATTTTTACGGCATGTGGCCAATACCAGCCCGCAAAATATTATTAATATTTCCTGCCGGTCGATGCAGAATTTTCACGGGCAGATGCATTTGTTGAAATCAGAAATAGAAAGATGGAAAAAAGGGAATTATACCATTTTATTTTTAGGGGCTAACGAAGAGAGAGTTGCCAAGCTAGAACGGGTGCTCGAAGACTATGAAATTGACGCAAATGTTACCTCCGAGAACCAGCAGCTTTTACCGGGGAAAACCCAGATTATAAGGGGAAATCTGCAGACGGGGTTTGAACTTTCAATTCAGAAAATTGCCGTTATTACGGAGGAAGAGCTCTTTAATAAACGGGTGAAACGGTCCTCCAGCCGTCAAAAGCTATCCAATGCCGAGCGGATTAAAAGCTACTCGGAGTTGAAGATTGGCGATTATGTTGTTCATGTGAATCATGGAATAGGAAAGTATTTAGGCATTGAAACTCTTGTGATAAACGGGATTCATAAGGATTATCTACATATCCGCTATCAAGGGACAGATAAACTCTATGTACCTGTAGAACAAATCGACCTTGTCCAGAAGTATGTCGGTTCTGAAGGAAAAGAGCCGAAAATCTATAAACTCGGCGGTACCGATTGGAAGAAGGTAAAGAAAAAGGTTCAATCATCGGTAGAGGATATAGCCGACGATTTAATCAAATTATATGCCGAGCGGGAAGCGGCAGTCGGTTACGCCTTTACACCGGATGGGGATATGCAGCGGGAGTTTGAAACATCATTTGCTTATCGTGAAACAGATGACCAGCTTCGGTCGATTCATGAAATCAAAAAGGATATGGAACGGCCGCGGCCAATGGACCGGTTATTATGCGGCGATGTCGGTTATGGGAAAACAGAGGTCGCTATCCGCGCCGCTTTTAAAGCAATTGCTGACGGTAAACAGGTGGCATTCCTTGTACCGACGACGATTTTAGCACAGCAGCATCACGAAACATTAAGAGAGAGATTTCAAGACTTTCCGATTAATATCGGCTTATTAAGCAGGTTCCGTACGAAAAAACAACAAACAGAAACAATCAAAGGGCTGAAGGCAGGAACTGTGGATATAGTCGTTGGCACCCATCGCCTGCTCTCAAAAGACATTGTTTATCATGATTTGGGATTGTTAATTATTGATGAGGAACAAAGATTTGGTGTTTCACATAAAGAGAAAATCAAAAAACTGAAAACAAATATTGATGTGTTAACCTTAACGGCGACACCAATCCCAAGAACGCTGCATATGTCGATGCTTGGCGTAAGGGACTTATCGGTCATTGAAACGCCGCCGGAAAACCGTTTCCCAGTGCAGACCTATGTAATGGAATACAATGGTGCCTTGGTAAGGGAAGCGATTGAGCGCGAGCTTGCCCGCGACGGACAAGTATACTTTTTATATAACCGCGTCGAGGATATCGACCGGAAGGCAGAGGAAATTTCCATGCTGGTGCCGGACGCAAGGGTCACCTTTGCCCATGGCCAGATGTCGGAAAACGAGCTTGAATCGGTGATGCTTGGTTTTTTGGCGGGTGATTTCGATGTCCTTGTCAGTACGACCATTATTGAAACCGGTGTCGATATACCGAATGTTAATACTTTGATTGTCCATGATGCCGATCGCATGGGACTCTCCCAGCTTTATCAGCTCCGCGGCCGGGTCGGAAGATCAAACAGGGTGGCCTATGCTTATTTCACATATCGGAAGGATAAGGTTTTGACAGAGGTAGCTGAAAAACGTCTCGAGGCGATAAAAGAATTTACCGAGTTAGGATCCGGTTTTAAAATTGCGATGAGGGACCTGTCCATCCGCGGTGCAGGAAATTTACTCGGCGCCCAGCAGCATGGATTTATTGATTCAGTAGGGTTTGACCTTTATTCGCAAATGCTCAAAGAGGCAATTGAGGAACGGAAGGGTGACCTTAAGGCTGAGGCAAAACCTTCAGTGGAAATTGACCTTGAAATTGATGCCTATATTCCAGATTCCTATATCCGGGACGGCCATCAAAAAATCGAAATGTATAAACGCTTCAGAGGAGCTTTGGCACTTGAGGATATTGACGAGCTGCAGTCTGAAATGCTCGACCGCTTTGGTGAATATCCTGACGAGGTCGGCTACCTATTCCAAATTGCCGAAATGAAGGTATACGCCATCCAAAATGGCGTAGAGCTGATTAAACAGGTCAAGCAGGATGTCACGATTTTATTAACGGAAGAAATGACAAACACGATTGAAGGCAGCAAGCTTTTCCATATTGGCAACCGCTTTGGAAGAGCCGTTACCCCGGGTATGGAAGGACGTAAGCTGAAAATCATGATTAAAACAAAGGACCTTGAGACTGCACAATGGCTTAATATTGTGTTTGAAATGATCAAGGGAATTTCTTTGGCGAAAAAAGAACAGGGAAATCCTGTGAATTAACGAAAAGGGCCTGACCCCAACATTAACGCATTAAAGCGGGGTTCAGGCCCTTTTATGTGATGTTGGGAATCTTTCCTGAATATGTGAAAAAAATATGTCCTATGTGAATAGAACTTTCCAGTTGAAAGATACTAAGTTCAAAGTTGGTGATGATTTCAATTAAAGGAAATTAAGTCACTCACCAAGTTGAAAAATCATCAGATGAAAGTGAGGCAACATTGGATGAAAGCAACTGGAATAGTTCGTCGAATCGATGATTTGGGTCGTGTTGTAATTCCTAAAGAAATACGCAGAACGCTGCGTATCCGTGAAGGGGATCCGTTAGAGATCTTCGTGGACAGGGATGGAGAAGTCATTTTAAAGAAGTATTCACCAATCAGCGAATTAAGCGATTTTGCCAAAGAATATGCTGAAGCCCTATTTGACAGCCTCGGTAATCCTGTTTTAATTTGTGATAGAGATGCGTATATTGCTGTTGCAGGCGGTTCTAAGAAAGATTATTTAAATAAAAATATCAGTGATTTAGTCGAGAAAACAATGGAGGATCGCAACTCCATGCTCAGTACCCAGCAGGGCGATGTTGCCTTGGTTGAGGGTAACGACGAACCAGTAACATCTTATACAATCGGGCCAATAATTGCAAATGGCGACCCGATTGGGGCAGTTATCATTTTTTCAAAGGAAGGCTCCCTTGGTGAGGTTGAACAAAAAGCAGTTGAAACGGCCGCAGGTTTCCTCGCTAGACAAATGGAGCAATAAAATGCAGTATAACATTAAAAAAGGCAGCCAGCGCTGCCTTTTTTAATGTTTGCTAATAAGAAAGAGTGAAATTTTTACAAAATTTCACCCTTTCTTTAACGTATAAATTCAACTACGGCTCATGAACCGTCCTATCAGACTCGCCAATCGCCGAGTTTTCATTTATAATGGATGCGCTTATGCTAATTAGGCAGGTGAAACTGTGAAAAATATCAATCCTTCAAAGGCTGTGTTTAAAGGGGCCTTTATTTTAGCTTTATCGGCACTGATTACCAAAATTTTAAGTGCTTTTTACCGTATTCCCTTTCAAAACATTGTCGGGGATATCGGGTTTTACATATATCAGCAGGTTTATCCATTTTATGGGGTGGCTGTTGTTCTTTCTACTACCGGATTTCCGGTTGTCATATCAAAGCTGTATGCTGAGCTGCTGGAAAAAGGCGACCAGGAAAAGTCACGCCTTCTTCTATTTTTATCGTTTATCTATTTGCAGGTATTCGGCCTTCTTTGTTTTCTTGTTCTTTATTTTGGGGCCGGTCAGCTGTCTCTTTGGATGAAGGATCCTCATCTGGCCGTCATCATCCGGGTAGTTTCGATAGTTTTTTTAACCTTTCCATTTGTCTCGGTTTTGCGGGGCTATTATCAGGGAAAAGGCGATATGGTACCGACCGCTTTATCTCAAGTGGCAGAACAAACAATCCGCGTTGTCACGATTCTTTTTCTATCATGGCTGTTAATGGAAAAAGGAGTTTCCCTCTATCTTGTCGGCGGGGGCGCGATGTTTGGGTCGATTACAGGCAGTTTGGTTTCTGGGCTTATTTTGTTTATGTTTTTGTGGATTCGTAAAGAATGGAAACTAATGGCGCCAAATAAAGGTAATTTAAAGACGAGCGCCCTTCAGGTAAAGCGGATCTTTAAAGCGCTCACGTTTCAAGGACTTACTATTTGTGTAAGCGGCATGCTGATGATTTTTATTCAAATGGCGGATTCTTTAAACCTCTATTCTCTGCTCGTTTCGAATGGAACCCCCGGGGATATGGCAAAAAGCTTAAAAGGAATCTTTGACCGCGGCCAGCCGCTCATCCAGCTGGGAACAATTGCGGCTTCTTCGATGTCGTTAACTTTGGTGCCGTTGATTAGCCGCGAGAGGCTTGCTTCCAAACCGGAATTTTTACACCACAAAATTCAATTGGCGCTAAAAGTAAGTATCGTTATTGGCGTAGGGGCTTCTGCTGGATTATGGGCGATTATTCGTCCGGCCAACACTATGCTGTTTGAGAATGATTATGGTTCAGATGTTTTAGGGATGCTTAGTTTTGTTATTTTGTTTACATCAATGATTGCAACGATTGTTGCCATTCTCCAGGGATTAGGCAGCTTTGCCCTTCCAGCTTTGGCGGTGGCAGCGATATTTCCTGTTAAGTATGTATTAAACATGATATTCGTACCAACGTTAGGTACAATGGGGGCAGCACTTTCTACTTTGTTATCGCTCGGTATTATTATCATTTTATTATTTATTCATTTTAAAAAAATTGCGCCCCTCCCGCTATTTCATCTTCGTTTTATAAGGACTGTTTTGGTGGCGGCGCTAGCTATGGTTCTTTTTTTGAAAGGCTGGCTGTTCCTAGCAGGACTTCTATTGGAACCACTTGGATTAAGCCGCTTTGGTGCAGCTATCCAGTCTTTAAGTGCTGTATTTTCTGGTGGAATTCTATTCACGTTGATTATTATTAGAGGACGCACTTTTCTAGAGGAAGAGCTTGCCCTTTTCCCGTTTGGCAGTAAACTCATTCATTTTATGGCTCGAAAGGATCGAAGATAATATGGCGAAAAAAATTGAAATTGTCGGATTGGGTGCAGGAGATCTGCAGCAGCTTCAGGTCGGCGTTTATCGAAAACTTATTAAAGGACAGCAGCTTTTTTTGCGAACAAAGGAGCATCCGGTAGTCGCAGAGTTAGTGAAGGAAGGAATGGTTTATACTTCCTTTGATTCCGTTTATGAAAAGCATGAGCAGTTTGAGGATGTCTATCAGGAAATTGCCGAAACCTTGCTGGAGAAGGCGCAATCGGAATCAGTAACCTATGCTGTGCCCGGGCATCCCCTTGTAGCAGAGCGGACGGTCCAAATCCTTTTGGAAAATGGGGCAAAGGCCGGGGTTGAAATTGTCATTGGCGGAGGTCAAAGCTTTATCGATGCTTTATTCACTTCCTTAAAAATTGACCCTATTGACGGGTTTCAGCTGTTAGACGGCACCTCGCTTGAGGCGGGACAGCTCCAAATAGACCAGCATATCATCATCAGCCAGGTCTATGATGCCTTTGTTGCTTCGAATGTGAAATTAACCTTAATGGAGAAGCTTCCGGATGATTATGAGGTATATATTGTCTCTGCAGCAGGCAGTCAAGAAGAGTCAATTATGAAAGTACCTTTATATGAAGTAGACCGGAATTTATCTATTGAAAATTTAAGGTCCATCTACGTTCCTCCGGTACAGGAGGAAGAAATTTTATGGAGAACCTTCCCCAAGCTGCGCAACATTATTGCCCATTTGAGGGGACCAAATGGCTGCCCATGGGATAAAGAACAAACCCATGAGTCATTAAAGAAATATTTAATTGAAGAAACGTATGAAGTGATTGAAGCGATTAATAGCGAGGATATTGACCATCTCATCGAAGAATTGGGAGATGTTCTGTTGCAGGTTTTGCTGCACGCACAAATTGGCGAGGATGATGGGTATTTCTCCATTGAGGATGTGATTGAAGGCTTGTCCGCGAAGATGGTCCGCCGCCATCCTCATGTTTTTGGAGGTGCTGAAGCGGCTAATGCCAATGAGGTGGTCAAGAATTGGCAGGAGATTAAGAAGCAGGAAAAAGGCGGGGAGCACGCTGATGTCTCCTTGCTTGCCGGAGTTTCGCTGGCCCTGCCTAATCTGCTGCGCGCCTATGAGCTCCAAAAGAAAGCGGCAAAGGTGGGCTTTGATTGGAAGGAAATTGGCCCTGCCTTGGAGAAAGTTAAAGAGGAGCTGGATGAATTTATTGCCGAACTTGATGGAACGGAAGAGGGTCATGTCCGTGCAAATAAAGAATTCGGCGATTTATTGTTTGCGTTTGTCAATGTCGCCCGGTTTTTAAAAATTAATCCGGAAGAAGCTTTGTTTGCAACAAATGAAAAGTTTATTCGGCGTTTTCAGTACATTGAAGAGAAGGTAAAGATGAGCGGAAAAGCTATCGAAGCCCATTCCCTCAAGGAATTGGATCAGTACTGGGATGAGGCAAAATTAAAAGGGCTATGATGCATGGGGATGCATGGGGACGGTTCTCATGCATCAATGCTGGAATTATCCCAAAATTAAAAGGGATTTAGAAAGGGTCGAGTTAACATGCGTTTAGATAAATTTTTAAAGGTATCAAGGTTAATTAAAAGAAGAACACTGGCAAAAGAAGTGTCAGACCAAGGGAGAATTGAAATCAACGGTAAAGAGGCAAAAGCAAGCTCTACTGTAAAGGTCGGAGATGAATTAACACTCCGCCTTGGCCCTAGGAGAATTACCGTCCGAATTGAACGAATTCAGGAAACTACCCGTAAGGAAGAAGCAGCAGAAATGTATACAATTCTAAAAGAAGAACGGGTCGGCTATTCCGAGGAGCAAAACGACTAATGATGTTCTAATTCTTTTACCTCACACATAGAAATGTACAAAAAGGTTGTACAAATAGAAAAGCGGAAGCTCCTTGGCGCTGAAGCTGGACAAATGATTGTGAGGGATGAAGGATGAGCCAATATTATGATAATACTCCTGCTAAAAGCAGTATTCCTGACCACGATGTGATTATGAGAGGAAGAAAGCTTCTTGATATTACCGGTGTGAAGCAAGTGGAAAGCTTTGATAATGAGGAGTTTTTATTAGAAACTTCAATGGGCTTTTTAGCGATCAAGGGACAAAACCTGCAAATGAAGAACCTGGATGTTGAAAAAGGGATTGTTTCGATTAAAGGGAAAATATTTGATTTGGTCTATCTTGATGAACACCACGGGGAGAAGGCTAAAGGATTCTTTAGCAAGTTGTTCCGATGACCCTTTCTGCGCAATTTCTGACAATGCTTTCCATGATTGGCATGGGGTCATTATTTGGGGCAATGCTTGACACGTATCATCGGTTTTTAAAGAGGCCCCATCGAAAAGGCTGGATTGTATTTTTAAATGATCTGTTATTTTGGATGATTCAAGCCTTACTAATCTTTTATGCGTTATTTTTAGCAAATAACGGAGAATTGCGGTTTTATATTTTTATAGCTCTTCTATGTGGATTCGCTGCCTATCAAAGCTTATTAAAAGCGATGTACCTGAGGCTCCTGGAGCTTTTAATTGAGACTGTCATCTCCATCTCCCGATTTACAAAAAGAACCTTCCTCCTCTTGATTTATAAACCAATTGTCGGACTGATCCAGCTTGTCATCGCCATCCTATTAACATTTGGCAGGGGGTTATTATCCCTTGTCAAATTTATTTGGAAGGTCCTTCTTTATATCCTGAACGTGCTATTTGTCATTGTGAAGAAGATTTTGTTTGTTTTTTGGAAACTTTTGCCGAAAGGTATTAAAAAATCCGTCGAGAAGTTATATAATAGAACGGCAGGAAAATCAAAGGAAATCGTGAATTATATTAGTAAGTGGATGGACAAGTTGAGAAAAAGAAAAGAGTAAGGAAGGATATAAATGGGAGCAGAACAACAAAAAGCAGTATCAAAAATCCAAACAGCTTATGTCCAACAGCAGGAATATGCTGAAATTGCATCAGCCCGCAGGAAAAAGCTGCTTCTCAGACGGCTGTCACTGTTTTTTGTGTTTGCCTGTTTGCTTTCTTATTTTATGATATCCAGTTATCTTTCCCAAACAAGAATCTTGGAGGCGAAAGTGGCGGAGAAGCGGAAGCTTGATCATCAGCTGGCAGATTTAAAAAAGCAAGAGAAGATATTAAAAGAGAACATCGTCAAATTAAATGATGATGATTACATTGCGAAGCTTGCCCGCAAAGAGTATTTTTTCTCGGACAAGAACGAAATAATCTTTAATATTCCAGAAGAAAAGAAGGAAAAATGAACCAATATGTAGTGTTATTGACACTCAATTTTGCCTTTCTGTATAATATATAGTAAGATGATTTTTAAATTTTTAAGGAGGAACATTTTTTTTATGTCAATCGAAGTAGGCAGCAAGTTACAGGGAAAGGTGACAGGCATTACAAATTTCGGAGCGTTTGTGGAGCTGCCGGATGGTTCAACTGGACTCGTTCACATCAGTGAGGTCGCAGACAACTATGTAAAAGATATCAATGATCATCTTAAAGTTGGCGACCAGGTTGAAGTGAAGGTTCTTAATGTTGAGAAAGATGGGAAGATTGGACTATCCATCAAAAAAGCAAAAGATAGACCGGAACCAGAGAAAAAACATTCACACTCCCATTCGCAACGTCCTCGTCAGGGAAGGGCAAACGATCGTAATAATAATAGACCGGAATCCTTCGAGCAAAAAATGGCAAGATTCTTAAAAGACAGTGAAGATCGTTTATCTTCCCTAAAGCGGCACACCGAGTCCAAGCGCGGCGGAAGAGGAGCTAGACGGGGGTAACTTGCTGCAGACTTTTTAAACAAATAGAGCAGGTTTTACAAAAAGACAGGTCGTAATGGCCTGTCTTTTTTTTTGTACCAATATGTATTAAAAACTTTGAAATAATGACAACAAATTAAGATAGATAATATTATTTGATTGAAAATAGTGAAAACCGTCGAACGATTCTTTGAACTCGTTCACTATTATGACAAACTTTTAAATCTAGCAAACTTATAATAGATTCTAACAATAATGAATCGGGAGTGTGGATATATGGAAAAGCCAAATGCGAGTTTAATAGAACCGATCGGGGAAGTCAATCTTCACACGCCAAAATGGAATTTTAACTATGGATTTAAAAAGCTTCAATTTTTGCTAGAGTCCTTTTTTATTAAAAAGGGATTTCTATTATTAATCGTGGGATTTTTACTTGGACGAGCCCTGATATTGGCAAAGTTGACTCCGTTCAGTCTTCCCTTTTTTGCTGCTGTTTATTTCATTAAAAAGGATCGGGCACCGCTCGCCCTGATTGGACTGGTTACAGGGGCCGCTACCCTGTCATTAGGAAATGCCGCCTTTACCTTTATTGTCACTTTTCTGTTCTTATTTATTTACCGTATCAGTCAAAAATGGCTGAACAATGAAATGAGAGCACTGCCCTTTTTTGTGGGGATTATTTTAGGGCTTTCGAAATTGGCTGAAGCCTTTATTCTCTCCCGAGCCATAACCCTTTATGATGTCATGATGGTTGGGGTTCAGGCCAGCCTTGCTTTTATTTTGACGATGATTTTCCTGCAGAGCATTCCACTGCTAACGGCTAATAAACGCAGGCAGCTATTAAAAACAGAAGAAATCGTCTGCTTGATTATCATGCTGGCTTCGATTATGACGGGAACGATTGGCTGGAAGGTCTATGATCTATCGCTTGAACATGTCTTGTCCCGTTATTTGGTTCTCGTCTTTTCTTTTATAGCAGGAGCAACTGTCGGGTCAACGGTTGGGGTTGTCACTGGTCTAATTTTCAGCCTGGCAAGTGTGTCGAGTTTCTATCATATGAGTCTATTAGCCTTCTCAGGTGTTTTAGGGGGTCTCCTCAAGGAAGGAAAAAAGATTGGTGTATCCGTTGGCTTGTTTATCGCTACCCTGCTGATTGGCATGTACGGTGAAGGGGGCGGCTCACTGCTGTTGACAATCTATGAAACAGCGGCAGCTATTTGTTTATTCCTGTTAACACCCCAAAGCTTAACCTCCAGGCTGGCAAAGTATATACCCGGAACACCCGAGCATATGGCTGAGCAGCAAAAATATATGAGAAAAATGCGCGATGTAACGGCCCAAAGGGTTTCGCAATTTTCAAATGTCTTTCATGCCCTCTCCAAAAGCTTTTCACAAACGGATGCATTTCCCGTTGAAAATGAAGATGAACGGGAAATGGATTACTTCATGAGTCATGTAACCGAAAAGACATGCCAAACCTGCTTTAAAAAAGAGCAGTGCTGGGCAAAGAATTTTAGTACAACCTATGCTTGCATGGAGGAAATTATTCATGAAATGGATCAAAACGACGGCAATATTTCTTTAAGGATGTCAAGAGAATGGGAAAAGCTTTGTTCGCGGCCAAAAAAGGTGTATGAAACAATTGCCCAGGAACTGACCTTTTACCAGGCCAATATAAAATTGAAGAAAAAAGTACACGAAAGCCGAAAGCTGGTTGCCGACCAACTTTTAGGTGTTTCCGAAGTGATGAACAATTTCGCCAAGGAAATCCAGCGTGAGCGGGAAAATTACTACAAACAGGAGGAGCAAATCATGGAGGCCATGCAAGGATTTGGCATCCATATTGAACAGGTGGAAATTTACAGCTTGGAGCCGGGAAATGTTGATATTGAGATGTCTGTTCCATTTTGCAATGGCCACGGGGAGTGTGAAAAATTAATTGCCCCAATGCTGTCCGATATTCTTGGGGAAACGATTGTGGTTAGATTGGAGGAATGTGCAACCTATTCAAATGGCTTCTGCCATGTTGTCTTTAGGTCTTCAAAGGCCTATACGGTCGACACGGGTGTAGCTCATGCTGCCAAGGATGGCGGTTTAGTGTCCGGTGACAGCCATTCCACAATTGAATTGGGACTTGGAAAAATGGCGCTCGCCATCAGTGACGGAATGGGGAATGGCGAACGGGCTCATTATGAGAGTGATGAGACACTAAAGCTGTTGCAAAAAATTCTTCAATCAGGCATTGAAGAAAAAATCGCCATCAAATCGGTTAATTCCATCCTCTCACTGCGGACAACCGATGAAATATTCTCCACATTGGACTTGGCGATGATCGATTTAAAAAACGCATCTGCCAAATTTCTTAAAATAGGATCTACGCCGAGCTTTATTAAAAGGGGGAAAAAAGTCATTAAGATACAGGCAAGCAACCTGCCGATGGGAATTCTTCAGGATTTTGAGGTAGATGTAGTGGATGAACAGTTAAAGGCAGGGGACTTGTTAATTATGATGAGCGACGGTGTCTTTGAGGGGCCGAAGCATGTAGAAAATTATGATTTATGGATGAAACGGAAAATCCTTGAATTGGAAACAGATGACCCGCAAGAGGTAGCTGATTTAATCCTAGAAGATGTGATTCGCTCCAAATCAGAAATAATTGACGATGATATGACCGTCATGGTGGCAAAGATCAGACATAATACACCGAAATGGGCAACTATTCCTGTTCAAAAGATGAAGCGCCAAGCGTAACTAATTATTTTACGCCGGATTCTGCTAATTTATGTATAAATATTTTTTCCCTCGTCGACAATGATACCAATTCATTTGTGGAGGGAGAAGGTTATGTACACAGGGAAGATTCGCCAAATCCTATTAATTACAGATGGCTGCTCCAATCAGGGTGAGGACCCGATTGCGATGGCGGCACTAGCTCATGAACAGGGAATAACCGTCAATGTCATTGGTGTAATGGAGCATGATGTCATTGATGAAAAAGGAATGACAGAAATAGAAGGAATCGCTGCTTCAGGCGGGGGCGTGAGCCAGATAGTCTATGCCGAGGCGCTCTCACAAACGGTTCAAATGGTCACAAGAAAAGCAATGAACCAAACCATCCAAGGGGTGGTAAATCGGGAATTGCAGCAAATCCTCGGCCGTTCCAAGACAATGGAGGACCTGCCCCCGGAAAAAAGAGGCGAAGTGATGGAGGTTGTCGACGAACTCGGCGAGACTGTCGAATTAGAGGTGTTGATTCTTGTCGATACAAGCGCGAGCATGAAGCAAAAGCTTCCGACCGTAAAAGAGGCGCTGCTTGACCTTTCACTAAGTTTAAACGCAAGGTCAGGAGATAACCAATTTTCTGTTTATGTATTTCCCGGGAAAAAGAATGATGTCGAAAGATTGCTGGATTGGACGCCAAACCTACAAAATTTGACAAGCATCTTTTCCAAATTGACTACAGGGGGAATAACGCCGACAGGGCCAGCCATCCGGACTGCTTTAACGTCCTTTAATCAAAAACGATCATTAAGGAGTCTCTTATCAGACGATGATGAATCATACATGGAAGAATCAATATAAACTCAGTCCGGGAACAAATGTTACAGGGAGATGGCATTCCAAACAATATAAAATCATAAAGGAACTAGGATTTGGAGCAAACGGGGTGGTCTACCTTGCAAAGAATAATAATACACAGGTCGCTCTAAAAATGAGCGATAACGGTATGTCCATCACGTCTGAGGTAAACGTTTTAAAATCCTTTGCAAAGGTCCAGGGCCAAGAAACCCTTGGGCCTTCTTTGTTTGATGTCGATGATTGGCAAGTTGGCAGAGGGAACTCCCGCCCTATTTCGTTTTATGTGATGGAATATATTCAGGGGCCCGATTTGCTTTCCTTTTTAGAGCAGAAGGGAAAATCATGGATGCCGATTTTGTTCCTGCAATTATTAAATGATTTGGATAAGCTGCATGGCAGCGGCTGGATTTTTGGGGACTTAAAGCCAGAAAACCTGATTGTGACTGGACCTCCTCCGAAAATCAGGTGCATTGATGTCGGCGGAACAACGATTGAGGGAAGAGCCATTAAAGAATTCACGGAGTTCTATGATCGCGGCTATTGGGGCTTGGGCTCCAGAAAGGCCGAAGCAACCTATGATTTGTTCTCGGCAGCGATGATGATGATTAATACTGCATATCCTAAGCGTTTTAAAAAAACAACAGGCGGAATAGAGCAATTAAGGGAGGCGATTCGTTTAAAACCGGAACTGCATCGCTATGAACGGGTTATCCTAAAGGCTTTAATGGGACATTATCCTAGTGCCAGCCAAATGAGATCAGACCTATTGGACACCATTAGCGACCAGCCAAAAAAGGATTCCAAACCAGTATCCAAAGGAAGCAGACCCAGCCAGCATTCAACACAATCTCCAAAAGGGAATATTAACATTTCCCGCCGCGATTTCCGAAAGAAAAAGAAAAAAAGCGGCTGGCTAGAATTTTTCTTTATCGCCATAGTGCTAAGTGTATTGTATGGGCTATATATTTTTTTAAAACTGCTTTAAATGAAAACTCGCCGATTGGCGAGTCCGTAAGGACGATGACAGAGGCGTAGTTGAATTTATGCGTTAAGGAAGAATAAAATTTGGAAAAATTTTATTCTTTCTTATTAGCAAAAAAATGAAACTTTTTTATTCTTTCTCCGTAAATAACAAGAGTTTAGGTTTTTATGAAATATTTCTTTTTCAAACTGGTCTATAATTTTGATAGTTACTCTAAAAGAGTGGTATTCTAAACTTAAGTTTTTTCAAAACATTGATTTTAGAGAGTGTGTATCTGTATGTTAGAAGCCAAGGTTGAGGACTTTCTTAACCGGCATTCATTTAAGCTTAAAGATAAAAGAATTGTCGTCGGGGTTTCAGGCGGGCCTGATTCGTTGGCGCTGCTCGACTTCCTGCTAAGGAAGAAGGAAAAACAGAACCTGACAATTGTAGTTGCCCATATTGACCATATGTTTCGCGGCCAGGAATCCTTTGAGGATGCTATGTTCGTTAAGGAATTTTGTGAACAGTATGGAGTTCCTTTTGAAATGACCCGGGTAAATGTAACGGACATCATGAAGGAGGAAGGGAAAAGCTCACAGGTAGCTGGCAGGGAAGTACGATACTCCTTTTATTCGCAAGTTATGGAAAAGTATCAAGCCCCCTATTTGGCTCTTGGGCATCATGGTGATGATCAGATTGAAACGATTCTCATGCGCTTTACAAGGGGCAGTACAGGTTTGGCCAGGGCTGGCATTCCTTTCTCCCGCCCCTTCCATTTCGGCACAATATTTCGCCCGTTCTTATGTGTAACAAAGGGTGAAATTGAACAGTATTGCCAAAAGCATCAGCTTACACCAAGAATCGATCCAAGCAATAAAAAGGGTGTATACAGTAGAAATCGGTTTCGCAGCGAAGTTCTTCCTTTTTTAAAATCAGAAAATCCTCTTGTCCATGAACAGTTTCAGCGATTTAGCGAAGACCTGCAAGCGGATGAATCGTTTCTTCAGGAATTAACGATTGAAAAAATGAATAAAGTAGAAAAACAAAGAGAAGCCGATAAAATTTTGATTGACATTGGGGGATTCATCGAATTGCCTTTGCCTTTACAAAGAAGGGGTATTCAACTAATATTAAACTATCTTTACAAAAAAAGGTGCGCAGATCTTTCAGCCATACATATCGACCAAGTTTTTAATCTAATCCAGCGCGGCGGACCATCGGGGAAATTGGATTTTCCGGGTGGATTAAAAGTAATCCGTTCTTATCAGGAATTATCCTTTGAATTTAAGCCCGCTAAAGGGGAACAATACTTTATCGAGGTGAATGAGCCTGGAATGATTAATCTGCCTAATGGCACCAGTGTTAAAGTGGAATACACCGGTTTGGATATTGCTGATATTCCAGCCAATATGGCGGTGTTTGAAACCGAGAGATTGTATTGGCCTATTATCATACGGACAAGAAAAAAAGGCGATCGAATGACCTTAAAAGGGATGACAGGTTCCAAAAAGTTAAAAGATATCTTTATTGACCAAAAAATCCCGCTTCATGACAGGGATACGTGGCCGGTCATAACAGACAGGGAAGGGAGTATCCTATGGCTGCCAGGTCTTAAAAAGTCATCATATGAAGGTATAGAAATGTCAGCTAAACAATATATACTACTTACATATATTAAGTAAACATCTTCTAGGGGGCACTCTAATAATGAACCAGGATATTAAAGAAGTATTAGTATCAGAAGAGGAAATACAAGAAAAAGTAAAGGAGTTAGCGGCTCAATTAACCGAGGAATATAAAGACCGCTTCCCCCTTGCAATTGGAGTTTTAAAAGGTGCATTGCCTTTTATGGCCGATTTGTTAAAACGAATGGATTGCTATTTGGAAATGGATTTTATGGATGTTTCCAGTTACGGAAACTCGATGGTTTCCTCCGGAGAGGTAAAAATAATTAAGGATTTGGATACATCTGTAGAAGGAAGAGACATCTTAATTATCGAAGATATTATCGACAGCGGTTTAACACTCAGCTATTTAGTCGATTTATTCCGTTACCGCAAGGCTAAATCCATAAAAATTGTCACGCTCCTGGATAAGCCGGCGGGTAGAAAAAGCAAGATACAAGCTGATGTTGTTGGTTTTATTGTTCCTGATGAATTTGTGGTAGGCTATGGTTTGGATTACATGGAAAAATACCGGAACCTTCCATATATTGGTGTTTTGAAACCGGAAGTATATAGCAATTAGTCATTAATCGGAACCAAAAAGCCAGGCATTATTCTCGCTGGCCAAAACCTACTATGGCGAGGGCAATTCCTTGAATTAACAGGATTTTCTATGATACTATTTAATATAGTCTTTACCCGCGGGAGGAGGTAAGAGATGAATCGGATTTTCCGTAATACCATCTTTTATTTATTAATATTTTTAGTCATTATTGGCGTAGTCAGCTTTTTTAATGGCAGCAATGAACCAACCGATCATATTTCCTATGATAAGTTCGTAACACAACTGGAAAATGGTGAAGTTAAATCATTTTCGATGCAGCCTGAGCGGGGAGTATATGAGGTTCGTGGAGTGTTGGAAGCTGGTGATAAAAAGTTTATTACCTATATTCCAAACAGCGAAAAAATCCTAGATCGCATTGATAAAGCTGATTCCAAGGTAGAAGTAATGCCTGCTAAAGAAACAAGCGGCTGGGTAACTTTCTTTACTTCGATTATTCCGTTTGTGATTATCTTTATTTTATTCTTCTTTTTATTAAACCAAGCCCAAGGCGGCGGAAGCCGAGTTATGAACTTTGGGAAATCAAAAGCAAGACTTTATAACGACGATAAGAAAAAGGTCCGTTTTAGAGATGTTGCCGGTGCAGATGAAGAGAAGGCCGAGTTAGTGGAAGTTGTTGAATTCTTAAAAGACCCGCGTAAGTTTGCTGAGCTTGGCGCGCGGATTCCTAAAGGAGTTCTGTTAGTCGGACCTCCAGGAACAGGTAAAACTTTGCTTGCCCGGGCAGTAGCCGGTGAAGCAGGAGTTCCGTTCTTCTCAATCAGTGGTTCTGATTTCGTAGAAATGTTCGTCGGGGTCGGTGCATCCCGCGTGCGTGATTTGTTTGAAAATGCGAAGAAAAACGCACCATGTATTATTTTTATCGATGAAATTGATGCTGTAGGACGTCAGCGCGGCGCTGGTCTAGGCGGCGGGCATGATGAACGCGAACAGACATTGAACCAATTGCTTGTCGAAATGGATGGCTTTGGTGCTAACGAAGGAATCATTATCATTGCGGCTACCAATAGACCAGATATTTTAGACCCTGCATTACTTCGTCCAGGACGTTTTGACCGTCAGATTACGGTAGACCGTCCGGATGTCAATGGCCGTGAGGCAGTGCTTAAAGTCCATGCCCGCAATAAGCCGTTAGATGAAGCTGTTAATTTAAAAAATATCGCGATGCGTACACCTGGTTTTTCAGGTGCAGACCTGGAAAACTTATTGAATGAGGCAGCCCTTGTTGCCGCCCGTCAAAATAAAAAGAAAATTGATATGGTTGATATCGATGAAGCAACTGACCGCGTGATTGCTGGACCGGCGAAAAAGAGCCGAGTCATTTCAGAAAAGGAAAGACGGATTGTTGCTTTCCACGAAGGCGGTCATACTGTTATCGGCTTAGTCCTGGATGAAGCCGATATGGTTCATAAGGTAACGATTGTACCGCGCGGGCAGGCAGGCGGTTATGCCGTGATGCTTCCGAGAGAAGATCGCTACTTCATGACAAAGCCCGAATTGCTTGATAAGATTGTTGGTCTATTAGGCGGACGGGTTGCAGAAGAGATTGTGTTTGGTGAGGTCAGCACTGGCGCTCATAATGACTTCCAGCGTGCCACCGGCATTGCCCGTAGAATGGTAACGGAATTTGGAATGAGCGATAAGCTTGGACCGCTTCAGTTTGGTCAGGCGCAAGGCGGTCAGGTATTCTTGGGACGTGACCTTCATAATGAACAAAATTATTCTGATGCTATCGCCTATGAAATTGACCTTGAGATTCAACGGATTATAAAGGAATCTTATGAAAGATGCCGACAAATCCTTACTGAAAATCGTGATAAACTTGACCTTATTGCTAAAACCCTGCTGGAAGTGGAAACACTAAATGCAGAGCAAATTAAGTATTTGATTGAAAATGGCCATTTGCCGGAAAATCCTGCTGAATTAGAATCTGTTCGCTTAGATACTAAAAAAGCAGATGATGTGAAGGTAAACATAAACATGAAAAAGGATGAAGACGTTAAGGAAGATGCCCCTAACGATCCTGAAAATAAATAAAATGAAGAAGAGTGCTTCAGCAGAAGCACTCTTATTTTTTTTCACCAGTAATGTAAATATGGTATTATGTTTGCATATAAATGAAAATTTCCTAAAAAGTGAGTGATAGATGTGATCTTCGTTATTGATGTGGGGAATACAAATATTGTCCTTGGTGTTTACAAAGGAGAAGAGCTGAAATACCATTGGCGGGTGGAAACAAGTCGGAACCGTACTGAAGATGAATTTGGGATGAATATTAAGTCTCTGTTTGATTATTCCGGCCTTGCTTTTTCCGATATAGATGGAATTATTATTTCATCTGTTGTTCCGCCAATCATGTTCGCCTTAGAGAGAATGTGTCATAAATATTTTCATGTGAAACCTCTGGTTGTTGGTCCTGGCATTAAAACAGGCCTAAATATTAAATATGAAAACCCTCGTGAGGTTGGAGCAGACAGAATTGTAAATGCTGTTGCAGCGATCCATGAGTACGGCAGTCCATTAGTAATTGTTGATTTCGGAACAGCTACTACCTATTGCTATGTAAATGAGGAACGCCAGTACATGGGCGGTGCCATTGCACCAGGAATTGGCATTTCTACTGAAGCCTTGTATTCAAGAGCAGCGAAACTGCCGCGTATTGAGATTGCCCGTCCGGAAGGGGTTATTGGGAAAAACACCGTTGCTGCTATGCAGGCTGGAATTGTTTATGGTTATGTTGGACAGGTTGAAGGCATTGTCAGACGGATCACAGATCATAGTGAGAAAAAGCCGACTGTTATTGCTACAGGCGGACTGGCCAGTTTAATCGCCCAAGAGTCAACGGTTATTGATGTAGTCGATCCATTTTTAACTTTAAAGGGCCTTCACCTTATCTATAAACGGAATATGGATAATATAAAGAATAGCAACTAGAAAGGGGTTTAACATGAAGGATTATTTAGTTAAGGCACTTGCCTATGATGGAAATATTAGAGCGTATGCCGTCCGAACGACGGAAATGGTCAGTGAGGCGCAGAGACGCCATCAAACATGGAGGACTGCCTCTGCCGCGCTTGGCCGCGCGATGACAGCAGGGGTGATGATGGGGGCGATGCTAAAAGGCGACGAAAAGCTGACCATCAAAATCGATGGGGGCGGCCCGCTTGGACCGATTCTCGTCGATAGTAACGCGAGCGGTGAGGTGCGCGGATATGTGACCAACCCAGAGGTTGATTTTGAATCCAATGAGCACGGTAAGCTTGATGTCCGCCGCGCGGTCGGAACGGACGGGACATTAGCGATTGTAAAGGATATTGGCCTCCGGGATTTCTTTTCCGGCCAGGTTCCGCTTGTGTCAGGAGAACTAGGAGAGGATTTTACATATTATTTTGCAACCTCAGAGCAAATTCCGTCCTCAGTGGGCGTGGGTGTCTTGGTGAATCCTGATGATTCCATTCTGGCAGCTGGCGGCTTTATCCTGCAAATCCTGCCTGGAACAGAAGATGCTGTGATTACTAAATTGGAGGAACGGTTAAAGACGATTCCGCCTATTTCAAAATTGGTGGAAAAGGGTTTAACCCCTGAAGAAATTTTGAATGAACTTTTTGGACAAGAGAATGTGAAAATCTTGGAGACCATGCCGGTCAAATTCCAATGTACTTGTTCAAAACAGCGCTTTGCTGATGCCATCGTCGGATTAGGTGCCCATGAGATTACCGCGATGATTGAAGAGGATGGACAAGCAGAGGCTCATTGCCATTTCTGTAACGAGAAATACCTCTTTACAAAAGAAGAGCTGGAGGAATTGAAAGAAGCAGCTAAATAATCGTTTATGGGGAGAGAATTAGGCTTGGGGAAAAAGCAACTGTGGATGATAATCGCCGGCCTTATTATGCTGAATTGTTTAACAATCGCTTTTTTTCTGGCAAAGGGAACCGGAGCTGGCGGAACTGCAATAAATGATGAAGCCGTGGCTACCGTGGGGAAGCAGTCAATTACAAGGCAGGAATGGCTAAATGAATTGGAAAAAAGATATGGGAAAGATATCTTAAAAGAGCTGATTGATCAAAAGGTTATTCGAGAGATGGCAAAGAAGTATGACATTAAAATCTCGGACCAAGAGGTTGAACGTGAATTTCGGCTCCTGCAGGCTTCGAATAGCGCATTCAACCAAAAAAATCAGCTTGATGAGAAAAGGTGGAAAGAACAAATACGGGACAGTCTTCTCCTGCAAGAGCTTTTGACAAAAGACGTGATCATTTCTGATAAAGAATTACAGAGTTATTACCAAAAGAACAAGGATTTATACGAAGTTCCTGAGATTTATCATCTTTCCCATATTGTCGTGAAAACCAAGGATGAAGCGAGTAAGGCAATAAAAGAATTGGCCCAAGGATCAAGCTTTTCGGCCTTGGCCATGGAGAAATCTATTGATGAATTTTCCGCGAATGAGGGCGGGGATATCGGGTATATTAGTGATGGGGATGAGCGATACCCGGAAAGTTATATTGCCACGGCAAAAAAATTAAAGAAAAAAGCTTATAGTAAACCATTTAAGATTGATGATGGGTTTGCCATCATCAAAATGGAAGGCAAAACCAGCGGTAAAAAGTATTCCTTCAACGAGGTTAAAAAACAAGTCCGCCGACAATTGGCCCTAGAGCAGATGAAGACCCCAGCCTCCGCTTCTTCCTTCTGGAAAGAAGCCAAGGTAGACTGGTTTTACGGGAAAAATAAAGAAACAAATTAAAGCACAGGAGTCCATCTTGTGTTTTTCTTTTAGATAATTTGTTACGAAAATTTTCACAAAATTCCCTAGTCAAAAGGATTGACAAAACAAGTATAAAACTGGTAAATTCAATATATATAAATCCAATAAAAATACTCGGAATAGAATGGAGAGAGATTTCAAATGGTTCGCGTAGCAAATTCCATTACAGAATTAATTGGGCAAACACCGATTGTAAAGCTTAACAAATTAGTTGATGAAAATAGCGCAGATGTTTATTTAAAGCTTGAATACTTTAATCCAGGCAGCAGTGTAAAAGATCGTATCGGATTAGCAATGATTGAAGCTGCAGAAGAAAAAGGCTTAATCAAACCAGGTGTCGATACAATCGTTGAGCCTACAAGCGGCAACACAGGTATCGGACTTGCGATGGTAGCTGCTGCAAAGGGCTATAAAGCTGTTTTTGTAATGCCAGAAACAATGAGCTTAGAAAGACGGAATCTGCTTCGTGCCTATGGTGCGGAATTAGTTCTTACACCAGGACCAGAAGGAATGAAGGGAGCTATTGCTCGCGCCGAAGCTTTAGTAGCTGAAAAAGGCTACTTCATGCCACAGCAGTTCAAAAACGAAGCCAACCCTGAAGTACACCGCAGAACAACAGGAAAAGAAATTGTCGAGCAAATGGATCAGCTCGATGGATTTGTTTCCGGTATTGGTACAGGCGGAACTATTTCCGGTGCTGGCAGTGTTATCCGTGAAAAATTCCCTAATGTAAAAATTTATGCAATTGAGCCGCAGGATTCTCCAGTATTGTCCGGCGGTAAGCCTGGACCGCATAAGCTGCAAGGCCTTGGTGCTGGATTCGTGCCAGATACATTAAATACAGAAATTTATGATGAAGTTGTTCAAATCAGCACGGAAGAAGCATTTGATGCTTCCCGCCGCGCGGCCAGAGAAGAAGGAATTCTTGGCGGTATTTCTTCCGGCGCTGCTATTTCTGCAGCATTAAAAGTGGCAAAGGAACTTGGAAAAGGCAAAAAAGTATTAGCAATTATACCTGATAACGGCGAGCGTTATTTAAGTACTCCTCTATATCAATACGATGTAGAATAAGTGAACGGACAGGGGGACGTCGGCAATTGCCGGCGCCTCTTTTTTTGTGTCCTAGTCCTATTTTATTGTATGATTGAAGGATAAGAGTTTTTAGGAGGGAATGGGATGAATGTAGCTTTTGAACAAAACATCAATTGCGGGCCATACACGTTGGACATGAGCCAAAAAACCATTGTGATGGGAATCCTCAATGTCACACCAGATTCATTCTCCGACGGCGGTAAATTTAATAATATTGACATGGCTGTTGAACATGCTAAGAAACTGGTTGAATCTGGCGCTGATATTATTGATATCGGAGGAGAATCTACCCGTCCGGGCTTTGCGGTGGTTCCTGAGGAGGAAGAAATTAAGCGGGTAGTTCCGATAATTGAGGCCATTGCCAAACAAGTTCAAGTGCCAATTTCGATTGATACATACAAAGCGGAAGTGGCCAGGCAGGCGATCCAAGCTGGTGCCCATATTATTAACGATATCTGGGGCGCAAAGGCGGATGAGCGGATGGGTGAGGTTGCGGCGGAATATGATGTTCCAATTATCCTAATGCACAATCGACATGACCGAAATTATCGATTGTTTGTAAGGGATGTCATCAATGATATATATGAAAGCATCGCGATTGTTAAAAAAGCGGGTGTGAAGGATGAAAATATTATTCTCGACCCGGGCATTGGTTTTGCTAAGGACTACCAAGAAAATCTGTTGATGATGCAAAATTTGGATAAGCTTGTGATGCTTGGCTACCCTGTCCTCTTGGCAACCTCTCGAAAAACGATGATTGGACAGGCCTTAAATCTGCCTGTTAATGAAAGAATGGAAGGTACAGGGGCAACCATCTGTTACGGCATTCAAAAAGGCTGCCAAATGATCCGTGTTCACGATGTCAAAGAAATGAGCAGGATGGCAAGAATGATGGATGCAATGATGGGAAAGGGTGACATGCTTGGATAAAATATATGTTAATGGTATGGAGTTTTACGGCTACCACGGCGTTTTTCCCGAAGAAACCGTATTGGGGCAGCGCTTTTCTGTCGATTTGTCTGTCTCATTGGATTTAAAAACAGCAGGTGAAACTGACGCGCTTGAACATTCTGTTCATTACGGTGAGCTTTATCAATTATGTAAGGAAGTAGTCGAGGGTGAGCCTAAAAAGTTGGTCGAGGCAGTCGCTGAGAAAATTGCCGGAAGTGTCTTATTAGGATTTCCTTTAGTTGAAGAGGTTACGGTGAAGGTGATAAAGCCTGATCCGCCTATTCCCGGTCATTACGAATCTGTTGCTGTCGAGATTACAAGGAGAAGATAAAAGTGGAAAATACAGCATTTATTGCCCTTGGCTCAAATATCGGAAACCGTTATGATAATATGGCGAAGGCTATCCAAATCTTAACCAATCATCCGGGAATTCAGTTGGTAAATAAGTCCTCTATATACGAGACAGATCCTATCGGCTATGAGGATCAGGATTTATTTTTAAATATGGTAATCGAGATTAAAACAGTCTTAAACGCCAATGAACTATTGGATACATGTTTAAAAACCGAGCAGGAACTTGGCAGGAAAAGGGAGATCAGATGGGGGCCGCGGACGATTGACCTTGACATTTTGACATTTAATCACGAAAATATTGAAACAGAGAAGCTTATTGTTCCGCACCCGCGGATGCTGGAACGGGCGTTTGTGATGATTCCGCTTTTTGAAATAAATCCAGATATTCATATTTCGGGGATGAAGAAGCCTCTTAGAGCATGTATGGTTGAATTACAAGATAAAGAAGGAGTCCGAATATGGAAGCAGAAAAATGGGGAAGGCGGATTCGAGCCTATCGAAAGCTAAAAGGTTTTACACAAGAGAGCTTTTCAAAGGAACTGGGGGTATCAGTTTCCATTTTGGGAGAAATTGAGCGGGGCAACCGTCTGCCAGCAGAGGAGTTGCTGGAGAAAATTGCGCTGTCTTTAAAAATAACGAAGGAAGATTTAGCACCAAAGGAATAGATGGATAGGGAAATTTTAGTTAAGGAGGACGTTTAATGCTGAAAATTGGCAATATTGAAACGAAGAACCCTGTCGTCTTGGCGCCTATGGCTGGAGTCTGTAACTCGGCATTCCGTCTGACGGTAAAAGAGTTTGGCGCCGGATTGGTCTGCGCCGAAATGGTCAGCGACAAAGGAATAGTTTTTAAAAATGAAAAAACAATGAACATGCTTTATATTGATGAGCGGGAAAAACCATTAAGCCTGCAAATTTTTGGCGGCGAAAAAGAAACACTTGTCGAGGCAGCAAGATTCGTCGATAAAAATACGAACGCTGATATTATCGATATTAATATGGGCTGTCCGGTTCCAAAAATCACAAAATGTGATGCTGGAGCGAAATGGCTGCTTGATCCTAATAAAATCTATGAAATGGTTTCGGCTGTGGTAGATGCTGTTGAAAAGCCTGTTACGGTTAAAATGCGGATGGGCTGGGATGAAGACCATATCTTTGCGGTTAAAAACGCGCAAATGATTGAAAAGGCAGGCGGGAAAGCTGTTGCTCTGCACGGTAGAACGCGCGTCCAAATGTACGAAGGAAAAGCGAATTGGGATATTATCCGTGAAGTAAAGCAGTCAGTAAATATTCCTGTCATCGGCAACGGTGATGTGCAAACACCACAGGATGCCAAAAGAATGCTAGATGAAACCGGTGTTGACGGTGTCATGATCGGCCGGGCTGCACTTGGAAACCCTTGGATGATTTATCGTACGGTTCAATATTTAGAAACCGGGAAATTAATGGGCGAACCATCTGTCCGTGAAAAAATTGATGTCTGCATTCTACACCTCGATCGTTTGATTGCGTTGAAAAACGAGGATATCGCAGTCCGTGAAATGCGTAAGCATGCTGCCTGGTATTTAAAAGGAATCCGCGGCAATGCCAAGGCGCGCAATGCCGTCAATGAGTGCCTTACACGCGAACAGCTGGTTTCCTTGTTAAACGAATTAGTAGTAGATGCAGAGGCAAAAGAACAAAGTCAGGCAATAGTAGGCTGAATTTGACATAGATATTGCTATTTTCTATAATTATTTTGTTTGAAGTGAAGGCTGCCAGTGTGTTACTGGCAGTTTTTATTCTATTCTATCTTTTTTAATGTCTGAATTCCGAAGTTTGTGTAAAATAATAGAAGTATGCAGATGCGCGAATTTTACATGCATTTTACATAAAAAAGTTTAATGGAGTTGATAGTTGTGAGTGAAGAATTAAATGACCAATTAAAGGTCAGACGTGAAAAAATGCATTCGATGCGGGAAAAAGGACTAGATCCCTTTGGTAAACGTTTTGATCGTACACATAGCAGTCAAGAGTTAATCAGTCAATATGGCGAAGTTGATAAAGAGGAATTGGAAACCCAAAATGTGACTGTTGCCATTGCCGGGAGAATTATGACGAAACGCGGCAAAGGGAAAGCTGGATTTGCTCATATCCAGGATTTAACTGGTCAAATTCAATTATACGTAAGACAGGACGCAGTTGGCGAAGAGTCATATGAAATTTTTGATTCAGCTGACTTAGGCGATATTGTCGCAGTACATGGAACCTTATTTAAAACGAAAGTTGGCGAGTTATCTGTTAAAGTTGATAACTTTGTGTTCTTAACAAAAGCACTCCGCCCGCTGCCGGATAAATTCCATGGCTTAAAGGACGTTGAACAGCGCTACCGTCAGCGTTACTTAGATTTAATCATGAGCCAGGAAAGCAAAGAAACCTTTATTACCCGCAGCAAAATCATTCAATCAATGCGCCGTTATTTAGATGACCATGGTTATCTAGAGGTTGAAACACCGATGATGCATGCCATCGCTGGCGGAGCATCTGCGAGACCATTTATCACACATCATAATGCTCTTGATATGCCGTTGTACATGCGGATAGCGATTGAACTTCATTTGAAGCGTTTGATTGTCGGCGGTCTTGAAAAGGTTTATGAAATCGGTCGGGTATTCCGTAACGAAGGAGTTTCTACACGTCATAATCCTGAGTTTACGATGATTGAATTATATGAGGCATATGCTGACTATCGCGATATTATGAGTTTGACAGAAAACCTCATTGCTCATATTGCGCAAGAAGTATTAGGTACAACAACAGTACAGTACGGAGAATATGAAGTAGACCTCAAGCCGGAGTGGAAAAGACTCCACATGGTTGACGCCATCAAAGAATACACTGGTGTGGATTTCTGGAAGGAGACGAGCGTCGAAGATGCCCGTCAGCTTGCGAAGGAACATGGTGTAGAAATTACTGAGCATATGCTGTATGGTCATATCGTTAATGAATTCTTTGAGCAAAAAGTAGAAGAAAAGTTGATACAACCGACATTCATTTATGGGCATCCGGTTGAAATTTCTCCGCTTGCGAAGAAAAATGACGAGGATCCGCGCTTTACAGACCGTTTTGAGCTGTTTATAGTTGCCCGTGAGCATGCTAATGCATTTACAGAGTTGAACGACCCGATTGATCAGCGTGAGCGTTTTGAAGCCCAGTTAAAAGAACGCGAGCAGGGTAATGATGAAGCACACGAGATGGATGAAGATTTCGTAGAGGCATTGGAATATGGAATGCCTCCAACAGGTGGACTAGGAATCGGTATTGACCGTTTAGTAATGTTATTGACAAACTCACCATCGATTCGTGATGTTCTGTTATTCCCGCTAATGCGTCATAAGTAACTTGTTATGGAAAAGTGCTGTTAAAACAGCACTTTTTCTTTTATTTTTTAATTAATAGAGTGAATATTTAAACTTGTATTTAGGTTTAAAAAAACTGATAAAAACTATTGCGCGAAATTATTAATGGTGGTATATTAATATCTGTTGTTGCGAGACAATAAGCTTCAACAAAGGAATTTAAAAAAGTTGTTGACATTAAGTTGATAACTTGGTATGATAAGAAAGTCGCTTTTAGGCGGCGAGTTAAATAGTTCTTTGAAAACTAAACAAACAAAAACGTCAACAAACAATAATATTCGTTTCATTTGAAACGAAGCCAACGTAACATTTTTGAGCTAATCAACTCAACTTTATTGGAGAGTTTGATCCTGGCTCAGGACGAACGCTGGCGGCGTGCCTAATACATGCAAGTCGAGCGAATCACTGGGAGCTT
>NZ_JAGYPF010000001.1 GCF_018343535.1 Neobacillus rhizophilus | reverse complement strand
GAAACTTCGTTCCCTCCTGAGTGGATCCTGAGTACGGCCGGACACGTGAAATCCGGTCGGAAGCAGGGAGGACCATCTCCCAAGGCTAAATACTCCCTAGTGACCGATAGTGAACCAGTACCGTGAGGGAAAGGTGAAAAGCACCCCGGAAGGGGAGTGAAAGAGATCCTGAAACCGTGTGCCTACAAGTAGTCAGAGCCCGTTCATGGGTGATGGCGTGCCTTTTGTAGAATGAACCGGCGAGTTACGATTGCATGCGAGGTTAAGTTGAAGAGACGGAGCCGCAGCGAAAGCGAGTCTGAATAGGGCGAAATAGTATGTAGTCGTAGACCCGAAACCAGGTGATCTACCCATGTCCAGGGTGAAGTCCAGGTAACACTGGATGGAGGCCCGAACCCACGCACGTTGAAAAGTGCGGGGATGAGGTGTGGGTAGCGGAGAAATTCCAATCGAACTTGGAGATAGCTGGTTCTCTCCGAAATAGCTTTAGGGCTAGCCTCACGTAGTTAGAGTCTTGGAGGTAGAGCACTGTTTGGACTAGGGGCCCTCATCGGGTTACCGAATTCAGACAAACTCCGAATGCCAATGACTTATCCGTGGGAGTCAGACTGCGAGTGATAAGATCCGTAGTCAAAAGGGAAACAGCCCAGACCACCAGCTAAGGTCCCAAAGTATACGTTAAGTGGAAAAGGATGTGGAGTTGCTTAGACAACCAGGATGTTGGCTTAGAAGCAGCCACCATTTAAAGAGTGCGTAATAGCTCACTGGTCGAGTGACTCTGCGCCGAAAATGTACCGGGGCTAAACGTATCACCGAAGCTGTGGGTGGACACCTTATGGTGTCCGCGGTAGGAGAGCGTTCTAAGGGCGTTGAAGCTAGACCGTAAGGACTGGTGGAGCGCTTAGAAGTGAGAATGCCGGTATGAGTAGCGAAAGATGAGTGAGAATCTCATCCACCGTATGCCTAAGGTTTCCTGAGGAAGGCTCGTCCGCTCAGGGTTAGTCGGGACCTAAGCCGAGGCCGAAAGGCGTAGGCGATGGACAACAGGTTGATATTCCTGTACCACCTCTTTATCGTTTGAGTGATGGGGGGACGCAGGAGGATAGGGTAAGCGCACTGCTGGATATGTGCGTGTAAGCAGTTAGGCTGGTGAATAGGAAAATCCGTTCACCTTAAGGCTGAGCTGTGATGCCGAGGGAATTATAGTACCGAAGTTCCTGATTCCACACTGCCAAGAAAAGCCTCTAGCGAGATAAAAGGTGCCCGTACCGCAAACCGACACAGGTAGGCGAGGAGAGAATCCTAAGGTGAGCGAGAGAACTCTCGTTAAGGAACTCGGCAAAATGACCCCGTAACTTCGGGAGAAGGGGTGCTTTTTGGGGTGAATAGCCCCGAAGAGCCGCAGTGAATAGGCCCAGGCGACTGTTTAGCAAAAACACAGGTCTCTGCAAAGCCGCAAGGCGAAGTATAGGGGCTGACGCCTGCCCGGTGCTGGAAGGTTAAGAGGAGGGGTTAGCGCAAGCGAAGCTCTGAATCGAAGCCCCAGTAAACGGCGGCCGTAACTATAACGGTCCTAAGGTAGCGAAATTCCTTGTCGGGTAAGTTCCGACCCGCACGAAAGGCGTAACGATCTGGGCACTGTCTCAACGAGAGACTCGGTGAAATTATAGTACCTGTGAAGATGCAGGTTACCCGCGACAGGACGGAAAGACCCCATGGAGCTTTACTGTAGCCTGATATTGAATTTTGGTACAGCTTGTACAGGATAGGTAGGAGCCTGAGAAGCCGGAGCGCCAGCTTCGGTGGAGGCGTCGGTGGGATACTACCCTGGCTGTATTGAAATTCTAACCCGCACCCCTTATCGGGGTGGGAGACAGTGTCAGGTGGGCAGTTTGACTGGGGCGGTCGCCTCCTAAAATGTAACGGAGGCGCCCAAAGGTTCCCTCAGAATGGTTGGAAATCATTCGCAGAGTGTAAAGGCACAAGGGAGCTTGACTGCGAGACCTACAAGTCGAGCAGGGACGAAAGTCGGGCTTAGTGATCCGGTGGTTCCGCATGGAAGGGCCATCGCTCAACGGATAAAAGCTACCCTGGGGATAACAGGCTTATCTCCCCCAAGAGTCCACATCGACGGGGAGGTTTGGCACCTCGATGTCGGCTCATCGCATCCTGGGGCTGTAGTCGGTCCCAAGGGTTGGGCTGTTCGCCCATTAAAGCGGTACGCGAGCTGGGTTCAGAACGTCGTGAGACAGTTCGGTCCCTATCCGTCGTGGGCGCAGGAAATTTGAGAGGAGCTGTCCTTAGTACGAGAGGACCGGGATGGACGCACCGCTGGTGTACCAGTTGTCTTGCCAAAGGCATCGCTGGGTAGCTATGTGCGGACGGGATAAGTGCTGAAAGCATCTAAGCATGAAGCCCCCCTCGAGATGAGATTTCCCATAGCGTCAAGCTAGTAAGATCCCTGAAAGATGATCAGGTTGATAGGTCAGAGGTGGAAGCGCGGTGACGTGTGGAGCTGACTGATACTAATCGATCGAGGACTTAACCAAGTCATGTTTTTAGGTGAACTCGTTCTAATTTACTTCTTCTGCATTATCTAGTTTTGAGGGAATGAAAAAATTTAAATTTCCTCTTGCAAAATATGAAAAAAACATTATAATAAAATAGTGTCTGATAAATGGTCTGGCGGTAATGGCGAGAAGGTCACACCTGTTCCCATCCCGAACACAGAAGTTAAGCTTCTCAGCGCCGATGGTAGTTGGGGCGAAAGCCCCCGTGAGAGTAGGACATCGCCAGGCTGTTATATTATTCCGCAGTAGCTCAGTGGTAGAGCTATCGGCTGTTAACCGATCGGTCGTAGGTTCGAGTCCTACCTGCGGAGCCATTTATGGAGAGCTGTCCGAGTGGCCGAAGGAGCACGATTGGAAATCGTGTATACGTTAACCGCGTATCAAGGGTTCAAATCCCTTGCTCTCCGCCATTATAAGTTTTTCAAAATGGCCCCTTGGTCAAGCGGTTAAGACACCGCCCTTTCACGGCGGTAACACGGGTTCGAATCCCGTAGGGGTCACCATTTAACGGAGGATTAGCTCAGCTGGGAGAGCATCTGCCTTACAAGCAGAGGGTCGGCGGTTCGATCCCGTCATCCTCCACCATAATGTTATCGCGGGGTGGAGCAGTCCGGTAGCTCGTCGGGCTCATAACCCGAAGGTCGCAGGTTCAAATCCTGCCCCCGCAATTCGGTCTGGTAGTTCAGTTGGTTAGAATGCCTGCCTGTCACGCAGGAGGTCGCGGGTTCGAGTCCCGTCCAGACCGCCACTTATTTTTTAGAATGTGGTATTGGAAATCATCTTAATTTGGCTCAGTAGCTCAGTCGGTAGAGCAAAGGACTGAAAATCCTTGTGTCGGCGGTTCGATTCCGTCCTGAGCCACCATTTTGATTCAATTTTGCCGGTATAGCTCAATCGGTAGAGCAACTGAATCGTAATCAGTAGGTTGGGGGTTCAAGTCCTCTTGCCGGCACTTGCAAGCAGCAAGTGCATAGTATAGATGGAGGGGTAGCGAAGTGGCTAAACGCGGCGGACTGTAAATCCGCTCCCTCAGGGTTCGGCGGTTCGAATCCGTCCCCCTCCACCATTTATAGGGGTATAGTTTAAAGGTAGAACGAAGGTCTCCAAAACCTTTGGTGTGGGTTCGATTCCTACTACCCCTGCCAATGCTGTAATGGCGGTTGTGGCGAAGTGGTTAACGCATCGGATTGTGGTTCCGACATTCGTGGGTTCGATTCCCATCAGCCGCCCCATTAATTTTTTATTGATGAATTAGTGAAAATGTTGTATTATTGGGCTATAGCCAAGCGGTAAGGCAACGGACTTTGACTCCGTCATTCGTAGGTTCAAATCCTGCTAGCCCAGTCAAATATGCGGAAGTAGTTCAGTGGTAGAACACCACCTTGCCAAGGTGGGGGTCGCGGGTTCGAATCCCGTCTTCCGCTCCAAATAATATGGCGGCATAGCCAAGTGGTAAGGCACAGGTCTGCAACACCTTTACCACCGGTTCGAATCCGGTTGCCGCCTCCATATTATGCCGGTGTGGCGGAATTGGCAGACGCGCACGACTCAAAATCGTGTTCCGTGAGGAGTGTCGGTTCGACCCCGACCACCGGTATCATAAAAACACTCATATTAATGTGAGTGTTTTTTATTTTGCATAAAGTTTGGCCAGCTGCATGAGTAGCGGGTTCTATTGTATTTTATTAGTCTCTTTTCGAAAAGATTGATGCTGGCCGAATATTAAAAATGGCTCTAATTTAGAAGGAATAACTTATTGCCTAGCTGTAAGCGACCTAAGACTTTGGAAAATAAACTTGTCCGGCCTTTCTATGCTCCTCTACTCTTGCAAAAGCTTAGCTTTCCTTTCACTTGATTAATCACAGAATCACTCCTCTTTTTTAAAGCTAATATCAATTCTACTCATATCATTCCATTAATTTTTTAAATAAAATATGGACAAAATATACCAATGCTTTCTGCGGACATACAAGGTTACTACACTAGACAATTGGGAAGGGAACCCCTACATAATGTTTCAACACATCAGGAGGTAAAAAATGCACTATGTTATTTCAATCTTAGGTATTATAACTGTCGTGTTTGCCGCTTGGCTGGCAAGCTCGAATCGAAAAGAGGTAAAATTTATACCCATTATTGTGATGATTGCTATTCAAATAACCTTATCCATATTGTTGTTAAATACAGAGTTTGGCTTTATCATCATCCAAGGAATTTCAAAGGTATTCAGCAAATTGCTCGACTATGCAAATGAAGGAGTTTCCTTTGTGTTTGGCGGAATGGCGAATAAAGGAGAGGCACCATTCTTCTTAACTGTGCTGCTGCCAATTGTCTTCATCTCTGTATTAATAGGAATCCTGCAATATTTGAAAATTCTTCCGATCCTTATGAGAGGAATCGGATGGCTGTTAAGCAAAGTGAATGGCATGGGAAAGCTTGAATCTTATAATGCGGTTGCGTCGTTAATGGTCGGGCAATCGGAGGTTTTCATTACGGTAAAAAAACAACTGGGCATGCTTTCAAAAAATCGTCTGTATACGCTCTGTGCCTCGGCGATGTCGACAGTATCGATGTCGATTGTTGGTGCCTATATGACGATGCTGGATCCAAAATATGTCGTCACAGCTTTAGTTCTAAATTTATTTGGCGGTTTTATCGTTGCATCGATCATCAATCCTTACGAGGTAAAGCCAAGTGAAGATATTTTAGAAATTCAGAATGTGGAGAAACAGTCCTTTTTCGAAATGCTGGGTGAGTATATCCTGGATGGATTTAAGGTTGCTGTTATTGTGGGTGCGATGCTGATTGGATTTATTGCTCTAATGGCGGCCATTAATAATGTATTTGAGTTGCTGTTCAGCATTTCTTTTCAGCAGTTATTAGGGTATCTCTTTGCTCCCATTGCCTTTATTATGGGGATTCCATTATCTGAGTCAGTCAGTGCTGGCGGGATTATGGCAACGAAGCTGGTGACCAATGAATTCGTTGCAATGTTGGACTTGTCTAAGGGCACTCACAACTTTAGTGACCGTACAGTTGGGATTCTGTCCGTATTCCTTGTTTCCTTCGCCAACTTCTCATCAATCGGCATTATTACCGGGGCGGTAAAGAGTTTGAATGAAAAGCAGGGGAATGTGGTTGCCCGCTTCGGTTTAAAGCTGCTTTACGGAGCTACACTTGTAAGCATCCTTTCGGGGACGATTGTAAGTATTATTTTATAAAAAAGGTTTAGAGTTTGAGGCATAAAAAAAATCCCAGCGCTGTGATACATGTGCTGGAATTTTTTTTCTGATTCCTATCGTCTAAAAACCTTATTCCAAAAACCTGATTTCCTTTCTTCCTGTTGTACAGATGGTGCGTTGGATGGCGGCTTTTGTTCTGATGCTTTAATGATTCCTTTTTGACGTGCCTCTTGAAGCCAGCTTGGGAACTCATTTAACAATGATTCATAAAGCTGATGATCTGGAATTTTATCGATATCTTCAATATGCAAGAAATTGGCGTTGTCGACCACTCGACCTTCCAATGTATCGAGTGTCCTAAGAAAATCAAAGTTGCCATTTCCGATGCCAACAAATTGCCAAAAGACCGGATACTTTGCTGAACTTTCGATTAATGATTTAATCGACTTTTTGCAGCCACCGTCATTGATAAACACAATATAGGCAGGATCTGGTGATGAATCTTCTTCAAGATACTTTGTCAAAACGTCCTTCATAACAGGCAGTTCTTCATTTCTTCCAAATTTATGTACTAAATCATCCTCGAGGATAATGCGATTGACATAGCCTTCGATATCCCTTTCAGTTACAGGTTTTAAACGGGAGAATTCATTATCATAAACCCAAACATCCAACACGCCATCATCATCAAACTGAGCGGCGATCGCTAAAATTCGCTCGACCACTCTCTGAACGGTCCCGTTTTTATACAAGTTCCTCATGGAACCGGTAATATCGAGGACCAGCCCAACTCGAGCGGTTACCTTTACTAAATTCTTCTTTTCCAAAACAACTTTGACAGATTTCTTTTGCAAATTGATTGTCTCCATAACTAGCCTCCTTGTCTCAATTTAATATCCACTTCTATTATATTATTCTACCATTATAAATTTCTAATATTCTCCTTACCCAATAAGTATCGCTTTTTGTCGAACAATTTATGTAACATGGAGTGGAAACAAGTGATATTATATAAATAACAATTAACAAAATGTTAATTAATAAAACAACAGAAATAGGTGAGCGAGACTTTGTTAAATTATGATGTGAGCAAATATCGGACTCCTGATGGATATACGAGTGATATTGCCGTTTTTACGATTATTTCAACGGAAGTGGGCCCTTATAAGCCGCCTCAAAAAACATTAAAAATCATGCTGATAAAACGAGCGGAGCGGACGAAAGAAGGTGACCCCAATATCGAAGGGGGGAAATGGGCTTTGCCTGGCGGCTTTATTAAGCCAGAGGAAACTGCCTATGATGCAGCCGTTCGCGAGTTAAGAGAAGAAACTGGAGTAGCAGGATTAAAAATCAAGCACTATGAAGTATATGACAAATTTGGGCGTGACAAGCGCGGCTGGATCATATCGAACGCTCATTATGCGATTGTTCCGGAGAGTAAGCTGGTTAAAAGGAAAGCTGCAGACGATGCAGAGGAGGTAGAGCTATTCTCAATGGATGAAGTGTTTCAGTTGGACCTCGCTTTTGATCACAAGCAAATAATTGATGATGCTTTGTGGTTTATCAAAAAGGATATGTCATTAACAACCCTCGCCAAAAACTTTTTACCAAAGGAATTTGTTCTATCTGAGCTGCAAGGTGTGTTGCTAACAGTGATGGATGAGCCTTGGCTAAAGCTTGACTCGCAATTTTTTAGAAAGGCCCCAACTCTCCCTTTTATTGAAAAAGTAGAGAAGGATGGAGAGCCGCAAAAAACTAATCGTTGGTCAAAGAATAAAGCACAGCTGTACCGTTTTAATGATTTTAATCCGTATGTATCCATTTATAATGCCAAATACTAATTTTTTTTCATTATTACAATTAACAATTTGTTAATTAATAATTATATGGGAGCGATTGAAAATGAAGATCCTCAAAGACTGGACCTTATTTGAAAAGCTATGGCTTGTTACGTTTACGCTTGTGAATGTGTATTTGTTTTTTGCCTGGGACGATACGATTTTTGGGCTAATCACCTCTATTTCAGGTATGCTTTGCGTCGTATTGGTCGCCAAAGGGAAGGTGAGTAATTACTATTTCGGCATTATCCAAACCGGAACCTATGCCTACATCTCTTACGGTTATGGCCTATACGGTGAGGTCATGCTAAATGCCTTGTTTTATTTTCCTCTCCAGTTCGTTGGGATCTACTTATGGAAGAACCATAAAACGAAACACACAGTAAAAGGGGAAGAAATTCAAATCAGTTCTTTGACGAAAAAAGGGTGGGGTATTACGCTTTCAACCTTTTTGGTCATCTTTGTTCTCTACGCTTACCTGCTCGAAAAATTAGGAGGCAATGTAGTCTGGATTGATTCCGCTTCAACGACATTATCGGTTATAGCCCAGATACTCATGCTAAAAAGGTTAACGGAACAGTGGTTATTTTGGATTGCGGTAAATGTGCTTTCGATTGCTCTTTGGGTGAAGGCTTTAATTTTACAGGATGGTAACGATGTCTCCATGCTTGTGATGTGGTCAGCTTTTCTGATTAACAGTATATACGGCTATTACAATTGGTCTAAAGTTTATAAAAAGCAGAAGGGAGAAGAGATCTAATGAAGAAGATTGGATTTTACGGTGGAAAGTTTTTACCTTTGCATCAAGGTCATATGTATGCCATCATCAAAGCTTCCACGATGGTCGATGAACTGTATGTGGTCTTGTCCCATAGTGAAAAAAGAGATCAGGCATTGTGTAAGGGGAGCAAGCTTTCCTATATTCCAAGTCGGATCCGGCTGCGCTGGCTTTCTCAACTAACGAAGGAGATGGAACACATCAAGGTCGTGGAAGTGGAGGATCATGACGGTGATGAGGATTACAATTGGAAGGAAGGGGCCTTGAAAATAAGAGAGGTGATCGGGAAGGGAATTAATTTGGTGTTTAGCTCTGAAAACGATTATGACCCGATTTTTAAAGAGCTATATCCTGAGGCAAAACACGTTTTGATTGATGAAAAAAGACAACAATATCCGATTTCAGCAACGGAGATTAGGAATAAAGGAGTCTTTCATTATTGGGACTACATCCCCGAGGTAGCGAAACCTTATTTTATTAAAAAGGTCGTCATTTTAGGGACGGAAAGCTGTGGAAAATCGACGCTTACGAGGAATCTAGCACTCATCTATAACACAACTTATGTACGAGAATACGGTAGAGAGTATTGCGAAGATTTAGGAGGATGTGATGGTATTATTTTAGAGGAAGATTACCCGATCATTGCCTATGGCCATAAACTGAAAGAATATGAAGCTATTAAACAGGCAAATAAAATTGTTTTTATTGACACAGAAGCAGCTGTCACTCAATTTTACTCCGAACTGTATAACCAGAAACACCAACGGGTCTTGGATGAAATCGCCAGAATTCAACAGTATCATCTATGCTTATTTTTAGAGCCTGACGTCAAATGGGTAGATGACGGATTAAGGGTGCATGGAGAACAAAAGGTCCGAGAAGAAAATAATCAGCGTTTGAAGGATTTATTGAAGGAAAACGGGATCAAATTCGTAAGCATTAGCGGGACCTATCAGGAACGGCTGGAAAAAGCGATTGAGATGATAGGGGGAATGTTTGAGGGAGTATAGGTAATTATTTGGATTAGGAAATCGCCTGTTAAGGGACTCCTTCCGTTTAGGGCGTCAAAAAACTACCTGGGCTGAGGTCCCTTTTCAGTTCGGGCGTTATGAGGCCCGTCATAACCACCTGAACGAAAGGTCACAATCCCGTTTGGGCGTTATGAACCTTTTATAACTACCTGAACGAAGGACCACAATCCCGTTCGGGCGTTATGGAGCTTTTATAACTACCTGAACGGATGGCCACAATCCCGTTCGGGCGTTATGGAGCTTTTATAACTACCTGAACGGAGGACCACAATCCCGTTTGGGTGTTATGGAGCTTTTATAACTACCTGAACGGAGGACCACAATCCGGTTCAGGTGTTATGAACCTTTTATAACTCCCCGAACGGAGGGCCACAATGCCGTTCGGGCGTTATGAACCTTTTATAACTACCTGAATGGAGGGCCACAATCCGGTTCAGGTGTTATGAACCTTTTATAACTACCCAAACGGAGGGCCACAATGCCGTTCGGGCGTTATGGAGCTTTTATAACTACCTGAACGGAGGACCACAATGCCGTTCGGGTGTTATGGAGCTTTTATACCTGCCTTGATACACATTTTGAATCACCACACACGATTCATATGGCAAAAATCGTGTGCAGTAGGTGAAAAGTTAAGCCCATTTTTTATAAATAAGAGAGATTAGACGGGTCAATGTTTCATCAAGATTCCCTCTTTCAATTTGATTTTATAGACGATGTTTCTATGTTTGGCATTCGATCAAATCGAATACCACTTACAAGTAACATAGATCCAATGAATACTACGCTAGCTGCTCCAATCAACGCTGAATTAAAGCTTTGAGTATAAGATAATAAAACTCCTGCGATTGTTGGTCCTATCATTTGACCAGCAGCATAAATGGCGGTTAGATAACCAATAATTCGACTGCTATTTGATGGACTCATTTGGCGTGCCAATGTTGTGGCGAGTGTGGTAATACCCATAAAAGTTGCTCCAAATAAGAAGGCACTTATCATTAAACTGGATTGGGTCAACCAGAAGACAGGCAGTGCAATTCCGATTGATTGAAGAGTCATCGCAATTACTAATGATCTTACAAATCCCCATTTTTTTGCGAGGGTGGACCATACGATACATGATGGAATTGCACCTAAGCCAACAACCATCCAGACAATTGCAGGGTCACTGCTAAAGATTGAGGCCTTTTCAGCAATTGACACAATAAATGTCCCTGTTACAATATAGCCTAACCCTTCCAGTCCATAAGCAATAATTAACCAAGGAAGCCATTTAAGGGGTGGTGCTTGTATAGTAACCATTTGTTTATCCTTTTGTACCTTCGGGTTTGGGGAATCTTTTAGCCAAAACCATACGAAGATAGTAAGGATACCGCTTATAATGGCTAGTCCTATCCATACGCCTTCCCACATAAATAAATCGTTAAAACTCGGTATAAAGAGCGTCGAAAAAAAGATTCCAAAGCCTACCCCAGAATAAAAATATCCTGCCCAATTTGTTTTTCCTACAATAGCCAGTTTATCTAGAACAATACTGGAAGCTAATACAAAAATGAATGCACTAGACACTCCTGAAATAAAGCGAATGATGAGCATCAGTGTGTAGGAGTGAGTCAGTCCCATCAAGCAAGTGGTAATAATACTTACTGCAAGACTAATTCTTAAATAAAATGTTCTATGCTTTTTCAAAGGAAGAACTCCTGCTAAAATTGCCCCGGCAAAGTACCCTGCATAATTGCTTGAAGCGAGGTAGCCCGCAACAGCATCAGTAAAGGCAAGAGCCTTCTGCATGAGCGGTAAGATTGGAGTATAAGCAAACCTTCCAATTCCCATCGCAATCATTAATGAAAAAATTCCCCCAATCAAAAATAAAAAAGGATTTTTATTCAAATTTTCACCTTCAATTATAATAATTTTGTTATATTTTTATCTTATCTGTTTTTTGCCATATGCTATAATACTAAAAAATGATGTATTGATATCACTTTTCTATATATCAAAAAAGGAAGAGGTGATAACTATGGATTTGCAAGCATTGAGATTTTTTCAAGCTGTTGCAGAGTTAGGAAGCATTTCAAAGGCAGCAAGGGAAATGAACTACGCACAATCCAATCTCACAGCAAGAATTCAACAATTGGAATCGGATCTTCAAACAAAGCTATTTTATCGACATAACCGGGGGACTACTCTAACAGACAAAGGTAAAGCATTACTTTCGTATACATACGAAATATTTCAACTTTTAGATGAGATTCAAAACGTTATGAGTGATGATCAAACACCTAAAGGTCCTTTATTAATAGGTTCAATGGAAACGACTGCAGCAGTTCGTTTACCAACAATACTTTCAAAGTTCCATCGTGAATATCCTGCTGTTGACCTTACGTTAAAAACAGGTCCAACTGAGCAAAATGTTCAAGGTGTTCTACAATATGAATTAGATGGGGCTTTTGTTGCTGGACCTATTGAGCATCCAGAACTCACATTTAAAACAATAATAGAGGAAGATTTAGTACTGATAACGGACACGATACATCACCGTTTATCTTCTATAAAAGAAATACAAAATCGAACAATATTGGTTTTTCGAAATGGCTGTTCGTATCGGGCAAGGTTTGAAGAGTGGTTGCAGCATGAAGGGGTTATTCCAGAAAAAATAATGGAATTTGGAACACTTGATGGAATTATTGGCTGTGTCTCTGCGGGACTGGGTATAAGTTTACTCCCTCGAAGTGTGGTTGATAAACATATGAAAGACAATCAACTTATCCAACATCCCATTCCAAATAAATTCGGGAAAGTCAAAACCATTTTCGTTTATCGTAAAGATAAATATATATCAACTTCTTTGAGGATATTTATTGAAATGTTAAGTAATGACAATACAACGATAAATAATTCAACGTTAGTTTAGAAAGTATTTATTTTAAAATATGGTGAAGAAATAAACTTAAAGAACTGGTTCAAGAGAAATAAAGGCATATTAGGAATTAATAACGCCTGGATTTAGATCCAAGCGTTGAAAGGTTTAGCATTTAGTTTGTTATTCAGGATGCTATTTCAAATGTTTGAATAACAAACATACTGTTAAAGATTTTCTGTATTAATTCTTGGAATTTCTGGTTCAAGAGCCGTTGCTTCCCTAGCATTAACATTATGTCGATCGTTTTTGTAACTATCTAATTTATTGTCTCTTTCTATGTCTTTGGAAGTTTTGTTTTTGTCAGCCACCATATCACCTCCTACGGATAATATGTCCAACTTTTGCCTTGAAAATAAAAATGGTTGAAGCATATTAATTCACGGAACACAATCCACTTGGCAAAAGTCTTGAAGCCATGATGAAAAGTTTAGCTGTTTTAATAAATAACCGATACTAGACAGGTCAATGTTTTGTCAAAGCATTGGCCTTTTTATCATTTATTTTAAAATTACCAGCCAAAATAATAACTTTCATAAAGATTTCATTTTTGATAGTTAAATTGTAATTAACAAATCAAAAGGAGGAATTTCAATGGAACGGATCAAGTTTATTTTTACGGGAATCGGTGTATTGGCGGCCTCTGGCGTTTTAATTTTGTTTGGAAGTTTATTTTAAAAGTCAGGCTATCCGGAAGGTCTGGCCCCATCAAGTATTATTAAATATAATATTATGGCGGAAATTTTTTCGAAAGCTAAGAACCTTCATGGCATAAGTAATTCAGTTAGAGGTACAAACTTGAGTATTGAATTGCAAAGCAATTTTATGCTCTTTCTTTTTATTGCTAAATCAATTTCTATTTCTGTTTAGGAAGGTAATTTGGTCATGAAGATGCAACCAAATTTGCAGCTTTGTAATAAACAAATATATTATTTTGGGTTAAAGTATTTAGCAAATCCTGTACATCCTATACCATCAATTTTTGGATATTATGAACGCAACTTGAAATAACTCAAATTGCGTTCTTTGTTTTATAAGAAGTCTTTTTCTTACTGCTAACAGAAATGACTACAGTAATTAATGATAAGATGATGAATAATCCGCCTGCAAATGGAATCACATTGACTGAAAGTGTATCAACTATTCCTGCACCAATAACTGAACCAGCAGCAACACCTAAATGAAGAGATGAATTATTCAAGCTTTGCTGAATTTCCGATGATTCGGGTGCTATTTCAATCAAATAAGATTGCATGGCCGGTGAAATTGCCCAACTGAGCATCCCCCATAAGATCAAGATGAGGAAAAATATTGGATAGAAAACTGTTGTATATGGAAATACAAAAAATAAAGCACTAAAAACTGCTAGAGCAATAACCATTGTTTTTCTTGAGCCCAATAAATCTGCCAGTAGTCCGCCAATTCCTCCACCGCATACAGCAGCAAAACCAAAAATTAAATAGATGACACTAACCCAATTAGCATTAAAATCAGTGGTTGCTTCTAAATAAGGCTTAAAATATGCATACATAATTGAATGACCTGTCATATACAGGAATGTCGTTGTCAGCCCTAATGTGATTTTGTGATTTTTAAATGCTGCAAGCTGTTGCCTCAATGGAATTTGAGGTTTTGGTGTTATACGTCCCATAAATACATGAACGCCAATAATTGATAATGCTGTCAATACAGTTATAAGGATGAATGGTGCTCTCCAGCCAAAATTAGTTCCCAATATAAGCCCGATCGGTACCCCTAAAACTAATGAAGCACTTACTCCAACAGAGACAATCCCAATAGCCCTGCCTTTATACTGTTCTCCTGCTAAGCTAGGAGCCATAACTAAACATAATATGATTAATAGCGCTCCACTTATCCCTAAAATAATTCTTCCTATAAACAAAATAGAAAAAGTAGGTGCAAATACTGTTACGATACAGCCAATTAAAAATATGTATAAGCAAACTAATGTTAGCCGTTTTCTTTCTATTTTAGCTGTCATAACAAGTAGAATTGGGGATGCAACTGCAAAAATTACAGCAAAAACAGTTATCAGTAAACCGGCCTGCCCGATGCTTACATGTAAATCCCCTGCAATTAAATCTAAAATGCCGCTAATGATCAGTTCAACCATCCCTATTACAAAGGATATGATCATTAAAAAATAAATACGCTTATCCATATTGTCTTCCTTCCTAATTAGTTCCCACACTATATACTATCTTTTGATGAAAGTTTACTCAAGAATAAGATAATAAAAGTCATTTCGCTGCCGTTTTAACATTTTTACTAGTAAGAACCAACAAAGTACCAGTTTTTCTCCATTTTATCTATTGCTTTGAAATCGCCATCGAACGCATTTTTAGAAGGCTTTTGGTCGTTAGGCGTATATACGAACCCTGAAAAGTTATCCAGTATCCCACGATAGGTAAAAAAGAGAATGTTATAGCCATCTCCAGATTTCTCCACCACTATTTCACCGCCACCAATAGAAAGATGTTCGTATTTCTTAGGTAACTGAAGGAGTGAAGAATTGTGTGAAATGTTTGGCCTGAGTTCTCCGTTCTCAACCATTTTAACTACTTGATTTCTTTCAGATTTGTTTAATTTAAAATCTATATCCAATATGATTTGATTGAAAGGAACGATAAATAACAATAGGATTGTGATAACTTGGATAACTATAGGCTTCCAAGTTTTATTTTTAAACAATGATATTATTGCTAGTACTGTTATAAAAATAAAAAATCCAAACACCAATAAAAGAACAGGAAACATTAGAAATTCCGTTATTATATCAATTAATTTCCATTGGAAGAACATATATAGAATGACTAAAACACTGCTGAATATTGATAAATATAACAACCTGTTTCTTTTCATTTCTTCACCAACCATAGATTATCCTCATCATATAGATTATATCTTGCTGTTGAGCTAGAATCTTACATCTATTTAAATGAGATTAATGAATAATGTAGACACTCAATATTAAAATGCTGTTAAATTTAAAGGAATGTTGCCCAGATAATAAAACTTTATACGAATGTATCATAATTGAAACGAGCTAATGGTTGAAGTGAAATAAATAACAGAAATGGAGGTTTTAATATGGTTATACAATCTAATATGTCTCCAAAAGCAATAGTCAAAGTTTGGGAAATTACATCAGCTATTTTTGCAAAATATAAAGTACCATTAACTGATAAGACATTAGAAATCACGATTGATTCCGAGATTCTTCCTAATCTTCTTACTGAATTAAATACTGCTGTTGGAAGTTCCTCTGCTACCTGTATTGAAGGTGGCTGACAAATGCCAACTAAATAGGAGTAGGTTACTCTTATAAAATTCTTTTTCAAGTAACGGTGCTTTAACACAATAAAAAAGCCTAATTTCTCGGAACTCTAGGGGAATTAGGCTTTTAATTATCGGCCGTATACTTATGAATTACCGTTAATTTATTTGATTTTCTCAGCCAACTCTAAAATAATTCCCTCCGGCCCACGAACGAAGCATAACTTATAACTATCTTCATATTGTTGTATCCCACTAAAGATTTCTGTACCTTTCTTTTTCAATTTGGCCACAACAGCTTCAATACCTTCAACAGCAAAGGCAATATGCTGCATACCCAAGGTATTTGCAAAAGGTTGCTGAATTTCTCTTTCGTCTGACGACGAATAAAATTTGATTAGCTCTATCCATGCCTGACCGTCTGGCGCCCGTAATCCTACACATGCTACTTTAACGTCATTAAGCCCAACTACCTGATCGATCCACTTTCCTTCCCATTCCCCTTGCACCTCAAGGCCAAAATCGACAAAGAACTCTTTAGCAGCAGTGAGATCATTTACGATTATACCTACATGATCTATTCTGTGAATCTTCATAGCTCATTACCTCCTATGTTCCTGTTATTTTGCAATATCCTGTATTCTGGAAATGTGTTTGTCATTCTATTTCACTATAACCAGAAAATATCCTTCTTCAACAAACTTACCTGTTTGCTGAAGATCACTGAATAATCAGTGCCAGCAAATTTTTCGTATCGTTAATATTTTTGTATATGTTTAACTAAGGTCACAAATTAATAGTGAAATCCTTGGAGTTATAAAACAATCCAAATGTTCAATTAGAAGGTTCTCTCAAATGTATATATTCCTATTTTAAACAAAATATAAAGATGTCAAAAAAGGCCGGAAAAAAGAGGTGATCTGTGTGAAAAATATCTTAATGCTAGCTTTCATGTTTTTCTTTTTAACTATACCAAGTGTTGTACAAGGAGAAGAATACAATAAAAAAAGGTTACAAGATGATTTATACAACGTAACGAATGATGTTACTCAAGAACAACATTTAAAACATTTTATGCTTAATTTAATTAACAAGGAAATCATTCTATCTGCAAGAGAGTTTTATAAAGATAAAAACATTTCTGGTATGGCATTTGACTGGGAGAAAAACTACAATGTTGTTGAGGTAACAGAGCCTCAAGTAACAGGCGAAAATGCAGAATATCCATTTATAGTTAAAGTAAATGTCATTCCTGCCAACGAGAAACCATTAGGGACGGATACTCTAACCTTCGGTGTGATCGTCGATAGCCATCCCGACGCACCAGGAAAACCCTCAATTACCAGTAAGCTTATAAAATATGAGCACAAGGATTTACCAAAGGAGTAGTCTACTCCTTTGGCTTTTTTTAAATCATTACAATATTTCTATATATCCTTCTGTTCCATTCACGCGTATTCGTTGCCCATCTTTGATCAGTTTGGTAGCATTCTCCACCCCGACGACTGCTGGTAATCCATATTCACGTGCGATTACTGCTCCATGGGTCATCAGGCCGCCAACTTCGGTGACGAGGCCTTTTATAGAGACAAACAATGGTGTCCAGCTAGGGTCTGTAAAGGTGGTGACTAATATATCCCCATCTTCTAAATTTGCATCTTCCATATTTAAGATGACACGAGCGCGTCCCTCTATAACACCAGAAGAAACCGGCAGGCCAACAATAGCTTCGGCTGGGAGATTTTCTCGTTTGTACTTACCTGTTAAAATTTCACCATCAGACGTGATAACACGTGGAGGAGTTAGTTTTTCATATAATTTGTACTCGTCTTTTTGTTTGCAGATGATTTGGTAATCCAGTTTATTTGTGCGCACGACTTCACGAAGTTCTTCAAAGGTGAGATAGTATATATCTTCCTTTTCATGAATAACGCCATTTTGTACGAGTTGTTCGGCTTCTTTCAGTAAAGCCTGCTTATAAACGAAGTAGCGATTAATCATACCGTATTTTGGATATTCCCGATAGCCGATGAAATTCCGGATTAGGTCAATCATTCGTTTTGTTTCTTTGGATTTTTGTTCACCATCTGGTAATTGCTTCAATCGTTCTAATAACTCTTGTTCTTTTTTCAAAGCTTCCTGCCGCCCTTGCTCAAATTTTCGATTGCTGGCATTAGGCTCAAAGTTTCTTATATTACCAAGAATTAAGGGTATAAGTGTAGTTGGTTTTTCGCTCCAACGACTTCTGGTCATATCGATTTCTCCGGCACATCGCATTCCGTATTTATTGAGAAAAGCGAAGAAGGCGTCTCTAGCTTCCCGTCCACCATCAAACTTAACCAGTTCATCCAGAAAGTTATCATCTTTTACTTGTTCGAAATAATCAATTACTTCTGGATATGGACGAATCACATCTGCGACATCCAATAATGCTAGACCCATTTCCGAAGTAATATTGTTTGGTACAGATTGAGAAAGTATGTCTGCTACGTTTTTTTCACCTAACCACTCCATCATTTTTTCATTGATCCATGTTGAAGCATTTATAGCAGCCATAAATACAGCTGAACTTTGTGGGTCAAATAAAATCTTCTTTAATTCCTTAATATCTTCTAGAATAAAATCAAATAAATCTGATCCTGATTTGGTTTTAATGTTTTGTTTTAACTCTTCAATGGATGTTTGGCTACGCTTGATCAAATCAGAAACGATTGATGGATTGTTTTCGATTTGTGCCAGCATATCTGAATTGCCTCTACCGGGATTCGGTGCTTTATTATCATCCGGTAACGATACTATAAAATCTCCACGTTCAATGATGTTCATAAGTGCGTCCTTCATGAGCGGATCGTGTTGACCCATGGCATTTAATAAAATGTTTCTACTGACAGGCGAAGCCAGTTGTTGTGAGATATCAACAAACAGCCTTCCACCAGCTTTACGCATGGGTGCAGGAGTCGTTAACAGGAAAAAAGACAATCCCAATGGTTTGATGGGGTCTGTCATCATTTGCTGATGGCCGACAGATATAAAGACGTGGTTTTCTTGATCATTCACTTCAGGGATGGGGAAAAGAGTCGTGATTGGGCGACTCTGGACAATATGAAAAGTATCATCAACCAAACACCATTCGATATCTTGCGGACAACCAAAATAAGCTTCGATCTTTCTTCCGATGCTTGCTAGTTGTAAAATCTGTTGATCAGTAAGTGTTTGTGTCTTTTGCTGGCCCGGACCGAGTGGCTGTGCCTCTGTTCCGCCTTCTTTTCGTCCATAGATAGCCAGTTTTTTCGTTGCTATCATCTTGTTGACGATTTTCTCTTCCTGTACTTTATAACTATCCGCGGATACTAAGCCAGAGACCAGTGCTTCTCCAAGTCCAAAACTGGCATCGATGGATAGCAGCTTTCGGTTAGAAGTAATCGGATCAGCGGTAAATAAAATCCCTGAAGCCTGTGGAAAAACCATCCGTTGAACGATAACGGATAAATACACTTGTTTGTGGTCAAATCCGTTTTGCATACGGTAGATAACCGCACGATCTGTAAATAGGGAAGCCCAACATTTGCTGATATGCTGCAAGATGGCTTCTTTTCCAATGATATTTAAATAGGTGTCTTGCTGGCCAGCAAAAGAGGCATGTGGTAAATCTTCAGCGGTCGCGCTAGACCTTACTGCATAAGCATGGTCCTCGCCAAAATGGGAGAGATAGTGAGTAACAGCAAACGCAACATCGGAAGGAATTTCAACTTTCATAAGGATTTGTCGGATCTTCCTGCTGATTTCTCCAACTTGTTCTCGATCTTCTACTTTTAGCAGTGTTAGTTGATCCAACAAAGCTTGAAACGTTTCGTTTTGTTCGATGACTTTTTGATATGCCACTGTTGTCACACAAAATCCTTCGGGTACTTGTATTCCTTGAATTTTGGATAATTCCCCTAAATTTACTCCTTTACCGCCAACGAGCAAATGCTGCGTTTTTTCCATTTCCTGAAATCCGAGAACCAAAGAACTCATTCTACATCTCTCCCAACCAGTAATGTTCTATTGATTTTAGCAGTCATAAATAAGAATAAACAGTCTATATTAACCATTTTTTAGATGTTATAATTAAATTAGGGAGAGTTTATTTTTTAAAAATAGCTATACCTTACCGTACAGTAATCTGATGCTTCGGTTCATCCCCTCGAACCTTTTAGCCATGACTAAATTGCATTTAATCTGTTTATTTTCCCAAGAACACCTTATATTAATATGAGATATTTACAGTAACTTTACAATTAACGACTTGAATTAACATGTTTATTAATCTAATATATAAGCAAATAATTATATATTAATTTATAATATAAATAAGTAAATAGTTATTTACCTATATGGAAATTTAGGAGGCGTATTTAATGTTACAATCAACTGTAACAATTGAACAAACAGCCAACTTTTTAAAATTATTAGGGGACAAAACACGGTTAACGATTGTTGGGATGTTAAAACAACGAGAGTGTTGTGTTTGTGAATTGCAGGAAGTATTTGATATAAGTCAACCATCCATCAGCCAGCATCTACGCAAGTTAAAGGATGCAGGACTTGTTAAAGAAGAACGAAGAGGTCAATGGATTTATTATTCCTTGAACCCAGAAAATGAGCTTTATGGACTTATAGATCCTATTTTGCAACATGTACCAGACCTGAAAGATAAAATCGAAATTATTAATAAAAGTAATCCCACACTTCGATGTGGTTGTTAACTTTTAATTGAATAAGGAAGTGTAGATCATGAGTAACACGGGGAAAAAACGTCTTTCCTTTTTGGATCGATACTTAACGCTTTGGATTTTTATTGCGATGGCATTAGGGATTGGATTAGGATTCATTTTTCCAGGATTTGCAGACAGTTTGAATAGTTTGCAGGTAGGGACTACATCCATTCCATTAGCCATCGGCTTAATCCTAATGATGTATCCTCCGCTAGCAAAAGTTAGGTATGAAGAGATTGGCCGGGTTTTTAAAGATGTGAAGGTACTATCTTTATCACTTGTGCAAAACTGGATTATTGGACCCATTCTAATGTTTTTGCTGGCAATTATCTTTCTGCCGGATAAGCCGGAGTATATGGTTGGCCTCATCATGATTGGTTTAGCTCGTTGTATTGCGATGGTTATCGTATGGAATGATCTGGCAAAAGGGGACACAGAATATGCAGCGGGATTAGTGGCATTCAATTCTATATTCCAAATGCTATTCTTCTCTGTTTATGCCTATGTGTTTGTGACCGTCATTCCTGAATGGTTTGGAATACAAGGGGCGGTTGTTGACATTACGATTGCAGAGGTAGCTAAATCAGTCTTCATTTATCTCGGAATTCCATTTATAGCTGGTATGATTACTCGCTTCACATTAGTTAAAGCTAAAGGAAGACAATGGTATGAAAAAGTGTTTATTCCCAAAATAAGTCCCATCACATTAATTGCATTGCTATTTACCATTATCCTTATGTTTTCTTTAAAAGGGGACGTTATTGTTAGTCTGCCTCTGGATGTGGTTCGGATAGCAATCCCATTGTTGATCTATTTTGTTGTCATGTTCTTTGTTTCCTTTTTCATGGGAAGAAAAATTGGCGCGAGCTATCCCGTTACAACAACACTTGCGTTTACAGCTGGAAGCAATAACTTTGAATTAGCAATAGCTGTGGCGGTTGGTGTCTTCGGGATCCATTCTGGCGCAGCCTTTGCCGCAGTAATCGGACCACTTGTGGAAGTACCGGTCATGATTGCGTTAGTCAATGTGGCATTATGGTTTAAACGAAAATATTTTAAAGAACACGCAGCCTAACAATAATAATAAAGGTGGCTTTCAACATGGAAAACAAAAAGAAACTTTACTTCTTATGTACAGGAAACTCTTGCCGCAGCCAAATGGCAGAAGGATGGGCAAAAAATTATTTAGGTGAAGAGTGGGAAGTACGTAGTGCTGGTATAGAAGCGCACGGATTAAACCCAAATGCTGTAAAAGCCATGAAGGAAGCTGGGATCGACATTTCCAAGCATACTTCTGACATAATCGAACCTAATTATCTAAACAGTGCGGATTTAGTCGTAACCCTGTGTGGTGATGCTGCTGATAAATGCCCTGTAACACCACCAAGCGTCAAACGAGTACATTGGGGATTTGATGATCCGGCAAAAGCTCAAGGAACAGATGAAGAAAAATGGGCATTTTTCCAAAGAGTACGTGATGAAATCGGGGAAAGAATTAAGCGTTTTTCCGAAACAGGGGAGTAAGATTTAATAAAAGCCAGGAGGGATTCACCCTCCTGGCTTTAAAATGTGTGTGAATGCCGTATTCAGTCTGTAAGCCATATTTTAACTTAGCTTATTTACAGCAACTGCTTTTTTGTTCATCTTGTGATTGAACATTAGTGTCTTCTTTTACTTCCTCAATCATAACATTGCAGCAAGAACGTTCTTTCTTTTGAAATAGACTTTTAAAAATACCCATTTTAAATATCCCCCTTAAATAAGGTAAAATAGAAATCCTGATATAGTAGACATCGTAAAGACTGAACCAACGAATGCAAATACGAGCTTCTTTTTGAAGATGCTATTTAATAAAGTCAACTCAGGTAGACTTGCACCTGCTGAACTTATCATAAGAGCCATCACTGGACCCAAAGCCATCCCTTTGGCAATCATGATTTGAGAAATTGGTATCATAGTAGAAAGTCTAATATAGAGTGGGATACCAATAATCGCAGCTATAGGAACGAGCCACCACTTATCACCTCCCAAAAATGTAGATATCCAACTGGTTGGAACAGCTCCATGTATGAATGCACCGATAAATGCACCTATTAGCAAATAAGGATATACACTTTTTATTAGTTGCAGCGTTTCAATAAATGCTGCTTTTAGTTGAAATTTCTTATCCGGTTCCTGGTAACCCTTTACTACCACATTTTTTATCTGTTCTTCAAAACCAAACTTTTCTAAAGCGAAACCAATAATTACGGAGAGGAGGGATGTTATGACAGTGTAAGCAAAGGCAACTTTTACTCCGAGTACGGCCATCATTAATGTTATGATGGTTGGGTCTAAAACAGGAGAAGAGAATAAGAAAATCATGACAATTCCAAATCGCACTTTTTTGTTTAGTAGATTAACTACTACCGGTATAGTTGAGCAGGAACAAAACGGAGTGATAAAGGCGAACCCTAGTGCAACAAAGGCACTTACCAATGGATGGCTTTTTTCCATCACTCGTTCCATCTTTTTATAGGGAATGAAAGCTTGTAATAGGTTGATTAGAAAAGAGATTCCAATAAACAATAAAGTTAATTCTAATGCAATGGATAAAAAACTATGAAACACTTCAGACCACATAAGCAACCCCCTTATTTATAAAAAACATTTTTTTATTTCCGCAGCATACTTCTTGGATTTTAATTTCACAGCAATCCGGTTTTGGCACAGCATTTTGTTTTTGGCTTTTCTTAAACATATTTAAGAAATTTCTATAGAGTTTTGACGTTGGACTATTTTTTTAATACTGGCTAGCCAGTACAGCTTTCTCCATTTCTTCTTTTTTCATTTCATAATAAACTTTTAATTTCATTTCATTGAAATACATATTGCTATCTCCTTATTACTTGCAAATTGCAAGTAATTATTTTTAATAAATGAGCAAGTGGATCTTGCTCAAATTAATGGTTTACAACAAACAGTAGATTTTGACATTGCTTCGTTTAAAAGTTTGACTGATTTGATGACCATTTCCCGTTCAAACTCGCTCATATTTGAAAATACTTCGTTAAGATATTGGTTCATGTCTGCATCGATCTTCGCAGCAACATACTTTCCCTGTGTGGTTAGGGCTAGTTGAGAAACACGTCTATCTTCAGGGAGAGGTGATTTCACAACTAGTTCCATTTTTACTAGCGTTTGAATTTGCCGGCTAAAGGTGGTTATATCCATCCCTAACGTATCAGCAACCTGTTGCATCGAAGGCTTTTCCCGGCGAAGTAGTTCATATAGGATATGGCTTTGAACGAGGGATATTTCAGTTCCGCCTATTTGACAACAGTTTTTATTTAAAAGACCAAATCGCCTTGTCATTACCTGGAACAGTTCTCTAAGGTTTTCCATATTTTTCACCTCTGATTTAATTATATACTAATCATTTGCAAATTGCAACTAATTTTCTTTTAAAAATGGAAAATTTTTTATATAATGGTTATAAGCCATTAATTTCTAGGGGGATTATCATGAAAATAGAGTTAAAAACAAGGCCGGCATCAGTAAGTGACTTAGAATCGATATTAAGTATTTATAATCAAGGAATTGAGGACAGGATAGCAACATTAGAGGAAGACCAGAAAGATTTTGAATATATGAGAAAATGGTATAACAATCATACTGGACGTTTTGCGGTAATCGTAGTGGAACAAGACGAGGAGGTTATTGGCTGGGCATCGTTAAATCCATATTCAAACCGGTGCACTTATGCCGGTGTCGCTGATTTATCCATCTATATTAGAAGGGATTACAGGGGAAAAGGGGTTGGTTCCGTATTGCTTAATGAAATTGAACAGGCTGCGATTAAAAATGACTTTAACAAGATTGTTTTATTTACATTTCCATTTAATAATCTGGGGCAAGGGCTTTATAGAAAGAATGGTTATAGAGAAGTTGGAGTATTTAAGAATCAGGGAAAATTAGATGGTCGCTTTGTGGATGTAATGATAATGGAAAAGGTTTTTGAGTAAAACTGTAAGTTTATTAAATACCGGAGTATCAGATTAACTGGAAATTCAGCTAGAAGAAGCTCTTACTAAATAATTGATAACTTATAAAAAAAGAATTTAACAGTCAATAGTTTGTTTAATGAGCAACTTGGTATATAGGTTGAGTTTCTGCAAAAAAGTTGAATCGTCTTTTCACTAACCGCATCGTTTAAGTAATTATTTTAGTAAAAGAAAGCTAAAATTTTAATATAATACGGAAAAATAAAGGAATGCCCTCCCGAACATGGCATGAATTCTTATTATCCACTTGATCCACCAAACCACTGAATACATCTAAGTAATTCAACTAAAATGGGCAAGAGTTCAAGTTTTAAGCTGTCTGTATGGTAGCTTTTCTTATAGAACAAACGGAGTGCTTTGCTTCAATATTGGAGCAAGGCACTTTTCTTATTGAAGTAACCGTCAGTTTAGTGCAAAAAGGATTTTCAGAAACAAACATTCATTGTTGCCCGTCTGAATATTTTCATCTACTCATTCATTTTCTGTTCCTATATGATAAATATTCTAAAAACTTCTTGGACGCAAGGGAAAGTGATTTTTGTTCTCTCATAGCAACACCAATATTTCTAAAAGCAGGAACTTCAAGCTCTTTCGCTATAATTTTGTGTGGAATACGCTGTAATATCAATTCTGGTAATATACTGATTCCTAGCCCATTTTCCACCATAGACATAATGGCATAGTCATCCCATGTTGTAAAATTTACATGCGGAGAAATTTGGTGCCTCTCAAAAATTTCGGAGATTTCTGCTTTTGCCCCCTTTTCCAACAGCATAAACGGGCTGTTCAGTAAGCCGTTTATGGGAAACTTCTCGCAATTAGCAAGAGGATGATTTTGTGGAATCACTACCAGCAAACGGTCTTGTTCCAAAAAGACTGTTTCAAGTTCTGCTTTTGTCGGTAGCCGCAAAAATCCAAAGTCAACACGCCCATTTAGGATCCAACTCTCAATTTCTGTATAATCACCAAGCAGAAATTCAAAATCTATCATTGGGTAATCCTTCTTAAAAATTTTAATGATGTTAGGGAGCCAATGAGATGCTACGCTGGAAAATGTCCCAATTCGAATCATCCCAGATTCCATATTATTTAGTTCTTCAATCTGCTTCATTAAGATTTCATACTCATTGCAAATTCGCTTTAATTGGGGCAGTACCTTTAAACCATCCGAGGTTAAATTGATACCGGCACGTCCCCTTTCAAAAAGAGAAATCCCCCATTCCTTTTCTAAATCGTTAATCATACGGCTTATCCCAGACTGTGAATAGTCCAATATTTCGGCAGCTTTTGTAAAACTACCAAATTCTACTGCTTTGACAAATGCCATATATTTTTGAATATTCATATCTCTTTCCTCTTTCCATCTGGATTTGTCATGTATATCATGATAAACATTCGTTTTTGTAATGTGTGTGATTATGATATATTTTTACTATTAATTATTCAAGTTAGGAAAGGAAAAGGTGTTTAACGATGTTTTTTGTGAGTGATGTTATGGAAAAAGCACCAGCCAGCTACAAGTCTCAGAATCTGCGAATTATGTTTCGTAGGAGTAGATGATGAAATCTAAAATTCAGTTTATATTATCAATGATTATTTTCGGTACAATTGGTTTAGTTGTTCGAAACATTGATCTATCTTCGAGCGAAAGAGCTTTATTAAGCAGTTTCATAGGATGCTTATTTTTACTGTTAATATTCTTCGTGATAAAGAAAAAATTATCATGGAATTTAGTTAAATCTAATGCTTTATTTTTGATTCTTTCAGGTATTTCATTGGGAGGAAATTGGATTTTTCTTTATCAATCGTATGACCATACCACAATTGCCAATGCAACGCTAGGTTATTACTTTGCACCTGTATTTGTGATGCTTCTTTCTCCATTTGTACTTCGGGAACAATTATCCATCAAGAAAAATGTGTGTATTGGTGTAGCGATTATAGGGATGTTAATGATTGTCGGAGAAGGCCTGAGAGCATCCAGCTCAGATGATCTTCTTGGACTTTCCTTTGGATTAATCGCAGCTGCATTTTATGCTGCGTTATTGCTTCTAAATAAATTTATTAAAGATATGGGAAAGTTAGAGCTAACCATCATTCAGCTAGGAACAACCACTTTACTTCTAATGCCATATGTTTTCTGGACTTCCGGATTTGGTATCTTTGAAGTATCAAGCTCTTCCATTCCTTTTATTTTAATTTTAGGGATTATCAATACAGGGATTGGGTTTTGGTTATTTTTCTCTGGTATGGAAGGATTGAAAGGTCAGAGTATAGCTATGCTAAGTTATGTGGATCCATTTGTAGCTATATTGATTTCTGCCATTATTCTGCAAGAACAAATGACAATTATTCAAGTGCTTGGTGGTGTACTCCTATTAGGCTCTACATTTGTTAGTGAAATTAGATCAGTCAACTGTTCAAATCAATTAATGAAAACACCAGCTGAATAAAGTTAAACATTGTGTAGAAGTGCATTTTAAGTAACGTCAACTTTAGTTGTAAAATAAAGAAAATGGCTCGGTTCAACTGGGCCATTTTCTTTTTATTAAAAAATAAGATTCAAACCATAGTGCAAATTCGCATAATTGTGCTTAGCCAAAAACTGCTTCGTCATTGCATTTTGTTTTTTTTGTATGCTAATGGAGTCATGTTCATGGAATCTCTGAATTTATTAATAAAATAACTCGTACTATTAAAACCGACTTGATAAGCAACTTCGGTAATATTCGAATCATCTTGCTGCAGTAGATATAGGCTCTTTTGAATACGAAAATCGATAACATAATTTAATGGTGTACATTTTAAAAATCGCTTGAAATATCGACAGCATTCAGAACGGCTCAGCTGACCTGCCCTTGCAATATCCTCTAACATAATTTTTTCTGTATAATGCTGTTGGATCCAGCTTAGCATCTGCTTCATTCTTTGACTCTTTACTATTTCTGTCTGAACAAATTCTAGTTTAAAACCATTATCGATTAAGTTTTTCCAAATGAATGGTAGTCGCATCGATATATCTATTTCATAGTATTGGGACTTTTGCTCAATACATTGATAGATTTCTAAAATTGCATCTAAAATGTTTTTTCCCCAAATCTCATTTGCATCTATATATAAGTAGGGTAAATTAGTCGCTTGAACATAAGGTTTTACATAATTAGGATAGAGTTCTTGTGATAATACAAAATAGGGTGAAAGATTTAAGCAAATATAGACACAACCCGAGCGATCCTTTTCCTGTGCCATGTGCAGGCATCCACTATTGATAAACAGTCCATCAGCTTCTCGAACCACGATCCAATCTTCATTAACTTGAAAAATTGCTTCCCCTTTTACGATTAACACAAATTGAATTTCGTCATGCCAATGAAGAGGAATATATAGCCATGGATATTTTGATTAATGGTGGTTTTATAACATGCAATTGGCATAACAACTGTATGGTGTTTGGTTAGTTCTTTTAGGCTTTCGTCAATCATGAAGTTTTTCATTTGCATAGCTATCACCTCAATATATTTATATTTTTCTATTCGATTTTAGTATTATTTCGTAAAAATACTCAATTATTATAACATTATAGTTACATTTTAATAATGTGATTCACCAAAGATCAGCTGATTGCCATTATGTCTTAAGTTGTTTCTGAACTACTTTACATGTTGAAAAGGGGAAATGAACATGATTTCAAAGTTAAATCTATCAATCAATAGTGAACGTTTACTTAACCGCTTACTAGAACTTGGTCGAACTGGTCTGGATGATGATAACAAACGAACAAGATTAGCTGCTTCAGATGCAGATAAGGCTGGACGTGACCAATTAGTCACTTGGATGAAGGATGCTGGATTGGAAGTTGAAATCGACAGAATCGGTAATACCTTTGGGATTTGGTATAGTACTGAAAATAGAAATGAAGCACCAATTATGCTGGGTTCTCACATCGACACAGTCATTAACGCAGGGATGTACGACGGATGTTACGGAGTACTTTCTGGACTTGAAGTAATAAACACTTTACTGGAGACAGGTTTTGTTCCATCTCGTCCAATTGCAGTCGCGGCATTTACCAATGAAGAGGGAGTGCGCTATCAGCCTGACATGATGGGATCTCTTGTGTATGCTGGCGGGCTCTCTGCCGATGAGGCGCTTGCGCAGGTAGGTACGGATGGTACCATTTTGGGCGAGGAACTCAAACGTATTGGATATGCTGGTACGAAGGAGCCTGGCTTTTTAAAGCCACACGCTTACATTGAGCTTCATATTGAACAAGGTCCAATTTTGGATAAAAAGGGTATTTCAATTGGTGCGGTCGAGAACCTTCAAGGCATTTCTTGGCAGCGGATTACGATTGAAGGTGTTGCCAATCACGCTGGTACTACTCCAACTGATATGCGGCGTGATGCAGGACTTGCGGCGGCACGGGTAATCACCTATTTACGTGATTGTGCAAACGCTTCTAATGGGCAAACTGTTGCAACAGTTGGAACCATTGAATTTAAGCCAAATGCTGTTAATGTCATTCCTTCTTTGGCCACATTTACTGTTGATTTGCGTGATCCTAACGAGCAGCGATTGAAAAAGGAAGAGCAATCACTTGCCAGCTATCTCAAAGAACTGGCGGCATCGGAAGAAGTATCCATTACATCTGAACAACTGGTACGTTTTCAACCAGTAACTTTTGATGAAACAATCGTTAAATTGATAGAGCAATCTGCAGGCGGACGCGGACTCGGGTCAAGACGAATGACATCCGGCGCGGGACATGATGCTCAAATGATGGCACGTATTTGTCCTACAGCCATGATTTTCGTTCCTAGCATCGACGGTATTAGTCATAATCCTAAGGAGTATACAAAAGATGCCGACTTGGCAGCTGGAACCAATGTATTACTTGACGTAGTTAGCAATCTTGCGGGTAATCAGTAAATTATTTATTGGGACAAATAAAAAAGCATGGCTTACATTTTAAAAGGAGATAAAAAAAGGAGATTTTAACTGAAATGAAAACAGATATTAAATATATTGTAAATGAAAATGCGAGAAAAGCAGATGCTGAGAACGCATCTGCGGCATTTATGAACCGTGAAGTAGTGGAAAAGGTAAGAAATTTTCATAAGAGTTTCCCAGAGTATGAAGTAACTCCACTTCACAGCTTAGATAAGTTGTCCAAACAATTAGGTGTAAGCCATATATGGGTGAAGGATGAATCGTATCGATTTGGACTTAATGCTTTTAAAGTATTAGCTGGTTCCTATGCTATCGGCAAATACTTGGCAGAGAAATTAAACGTCGATATTTCAGAGCTCTCTTTTGAAAAACTAAGAAGTAAAGAAGTGAAAGAGAAACTTGGGAGTATTACGTTTATAACAGCAACGGATGGAAATCATGGAAGAGGCATCGCTTGGGCGGCAAACCAGCTAGGACAAAAATCAGTCGTATTAATGCCAAAAGGGTCTTCGGAAATAAGATTAAACAATATACGAAAAGAAGGAGCAGAAGCTTCTATAACAGATCTTAACTATGATGATACAGTTAGGCTGGCGAGTCAGAAGGCTGAAGAAAATGGCTGGGTCTTGGTACAGGATACGGCCTGGGATGGATATGAAAAGATTCCAACCTGGATTATGCAGGGGTATGGAACGATCCTGGATGAAGCAGTGGAGCAGATTACTGAAGCTGGTCAGGACCGCCCGACGCATGTGTTTTTACAAGCTGGAGTTGGTTCTTTTGCAGGCAGTATGCTCGGATATCTAGAAGAGAGATTTGGAGAGGAACGTCCTATTACAGTTATAGTCGAACCAGATAAAGCTGATTGTCTATACCAATCTATTAATGTGGGTGATGGGAAGCCTCATTCCGTGACTGGCGCTTTGGATACGATTATGGCAGGTTTAGCGTGCGGGGAGCCTAGTACCACTTCTTGGGGTGTTTTAAAAGATTATGCAGAAATCTTTGTCTCATGTCCGGATCATGTGACCGCACGAGGTATGCGAATTCTTGCAAACCCATTGGGCAGGGACCCTCAAATTGTTTCGGGTGAATCTGGTGCAGTTGGTTTGGGATTAGTTTGTCTAGTGGCTGATAATTTGGCGCTCAATGATATGAAAGAAACATTGAACCTGAATCAAGATTCGAAAATTCTTATTATCAGCACAGAAGGTGACACTGATCCGGATCATTACAGAAAAGTAGTATGGGACGGGGCCTATCCATCAGTTTAATAATTGTTAATAGATTATGAGAGGGTGAATGAATTTGAACAGTGATAATTTTGAAAGACAGCTTACTGAGTGGAGGCACTATCTTCATGCGCATCCTGAGAGCGCTTTTGAAGAAAAACATACATCTGAATTTCTAGCTGTAGTCTTAACAGATATGGGATTAGAGGTTCACAGAAATATTGGTGGTACTGGAATCGTTGCTAATCTTACAGTGGGCGATGGGAAAGGCATTATAGGTATTCGATCTGACATAGATGCTATTAATCTTACAGAGGTGGGGAAACATCCATACACCTCCCAAAATCCAGGTAAAATGCATGCGTGTGGTCATGATGGACATATGGCCACTGTATTGGGTGCAGCCAAGTTATTAACAGAGCGGAAAAATTTTAACGGGACAGTTCGATTTATTTTTCAACCTGCAGAGGAAACAGGTAAAGGCGCTTTTGCCATGATGCAGGATGGACTTTTTGAACGATTTCCAGTAGATGAGATTTATGGAATGCACAATATGCCAGGCATGCCTGCTGGTTCCATTTCAACACGGGCGGGCGGAATTATGGCGAGTGAAGATAACTTTGTGATCCGTATTAAGGGACAAGGCTCACATGCTTCAAGTCCTCATATGGGTAAAGATCCGATCGTTATTGCGTCTGAAATTGTTCTTGCTTTGCAAACCATTATTTCCCGTAATATGAACCCAAATGTTCCTGCAGTCATTTCGTGTACTGAGTTTATTACAGACGGGATTCGCAATGCGATTCCTACGAATGTAGAAATTAAAGGGGATACTAGAAGTTATACAACAGAGGTACAAAAGCTGCTGGAAGAACGGATGCGGACTATTAGTGAGGGTATTTGCCAAATAAATGGAGCGGAATGTCAATTTGAATATACCCATGAATTTGCACCAACGGTTAACTGGGCAGATTGTGTTGAAATTGCCGTAAAAGCAGCCCAAAATGTGGTCGGCGATAATAATGTGGATGGAAATTGTCAACCGTGGATGGCTTCTGAAGATTTTGGTGCGTTTTTACAGAAAACCCCTGGCTGTTTTGTATTTATAGGCAATGGTGACGATTCTGAAGGAATAGGCAATGTTCCACTTCATAACTCAAGCTATGACTTCAATGATAAGATCCTTACAATTGGAGCGGAATATTTTGCAGAGTTAATTAAAGTCCGTTTGCCAAAATAAATATTTTTATATTTTTATGCTAGTTATATTTGGTACTGAATTTAGTTAGGGTCTTGGCATTATTTTTCTGAGACCTAGTTTATAATTGAATGTTGATTTCACTGTGTTTGAAAAATAAACGGCAAAATTCCGCTTAAATTGGGAAATACCCGTATTTCCTTAAAAATAAAGGAAGATTTTCCGTTTATATGATCCAAATCTTTAAATTTTGTCTTATTTAGAGCAGTTAATCGGAATTTCTCCGCTTATATCTGCTTCTTAAGCTTCCTCTATATACATTAGCCGGAATTTCTCCGCCTATGAATTCTCATACCTACACGAAAATCAACAATGAATCATAACAGAGCCAAAAATTATAAGAAAACGATTCCAAAATAGAATAAAAAATGCCGCAATCTTCTGATAAAAACTTTTATATTGAATTGGCCTTGTTTTAAATTAATGTTGAAATTTGATATAATTTCGAGAATATATGAATGGCCAATGTTTGTAAAGGAGACCTGAGGTATGACTGAATTTTGGGAATCAAGTTTTATAGAAAATCAAATGATGTGGGGATTTGAACCTGCAGACTCCGCCATCTTAACAAAGGACTTTTTCCTTGAAAAGAAAGTGAAGGAAATATTGATTCCTGGTATTGGCTATGGCAGAAATGCAAAGGTTTTTATAGATAACGGAATAAATGTAACAGGTATTGAGATTTCAAAAACAGCAATTGATTTGGCAAGGCAAAACGGGCTTAATTTTACTATTTTTCATGGTTCAGTAACCGATATGCCTTTTGAAAACAAACTTTATGATGGTATATTTTGTTATGCGCTTATTCATTTATTGAATCATCGTGAGAGAGAGAAGTTTATTAATGATTGCTATAATCAGTTAAAGCCAAACGGATATATGATTTTTACTACTATTTCTAAAGAAGCCCCAATGTTTGGAAAGGGCAAACAACTGGGTAAAGACTATTTCGAGACAACGAATGGAGTAAATATGTTTTTTTATGATGCTGACTCGATCAAACAAGAATTTGGAAAATATGGACTGATAGAAATTTCGGAAATTGTTGAGCCACATAAGGATAAGGAAAATAAACCTCCATTTAAATTTTTAATGGTCAAATGTCAAAAAGGACTTTAATTAGACAAGATGTTTTATTTTTAAAGGACAAAATGAAAAAAATTACCCTTAGGAAAAATATAAAAGAAGGAAGTCTTGGGCAGAGACTTCCTTCTTAATGGGTAGGTAATTCATATGCTTGTAATGCAATGGCTTACATTAAGATATGCTTGACTGTTTTTTCTGACAAGGCTAAATCCTATTTAAAAAGAAAAAACTAAAGAATAATTGACCGTGTCTGAATTTATCAGCGCGGTCTTTTTTGTTAGGGTATTGGGGGATGGTCACTGAATTAGTCTATGATGAATTGCACTTCATGCTTCCTCAAGATGATGAAACATCTTCTGTTTTCTATGTAAAAGGTGCAAATGTCTATTTGACAAAAATAAAATAGCAAACAAAAGGTCAACTTCTTCGATTCGTCCGAAGAGTTGACCTTTTGTTTTTTTAGAAAACCCTAAATTTATTTGGGTTCTAATCTAATCAATAAAAGCAAGATGCACCAACAATGATTAAAAGAATGAACAATACAACGATTAAAACAAAAGTGCCGCCGCCATAGCCAAAACCGCCATAGCCATAGCCGCCAAATCCGCCACATCCGAACATTATAAAATCCTCCCTTTCATTGAATTTAATAAACGGACTTAGTAATAAAAGCCGCCATAGCCACCGTATCCGCCGACAAAAGAAGCACCGACGATAATTAAAAGGATAAACAATACAACAATCAGCGCAAACCCAGCGCCGTATCCTGCACCATCTGTCATCCAAATCCCTCCCTTACTTTTCGGTAGTAATAAAGTATGTTGAAAGTAAAAAAGCGGGAAAGGCTTTCATCCATTTTTTTGAGATTGTTATTAAGAAAAGGGAAGAATGTTTTAGCTGATCTAAAATATCCAAAAGTTGATTGCTTGGTTATCCGTGTTTTGGCAGTATGTTTTAAATGAATCAAAAGAGGAATTTAGGGATAGAACGCTAATTTTTATCATTAAAACAAAGTTAAATATGGGAGTGTTTTCATTGATAAAATTTTTTGAGTATAACTGGAAAGTAAGGGATGAATGGTTTGACTGGTGCAATCAATTAGCTACTGAAGAGTTATTAATAGAACGCAGAGGTGGTGTAGGAAGTATTTTAAAAACCCTTTTTCATATTGCTGATGTGGAATATAGTTGGCTTCGTGGTATTCAGGGAAAGGAAGATGTAGTTTTTCAGTTTGAAGATTATCATTCACTTGCAAAGGTTAAATCACTTTCAGATCAATTACGAAATGAAATTGCTGAATTTTTAGAACTACAACCTATATCTGCTAATTTTATTGGAAAAGAGTTAAAATCTGCTCATTCTTATTGAAGTACCGAGGGCAAAGTTATCAAGGACCAAATCCGAGGTCCTTGATTCATTTCCACCTGCTTTATTGGTGCGAAAGTTGAGTTAATATCCTTAACTAATGTGTTTTTTTAAGTCACGAAGCATGTAAGATTTATTTTTTGCTTTTTGTTTTGTGACTTTGTTTTTCAATAATTTCCCATTTAACATTGTTGGTAAACTTATACCAATAAGGATGACTACGATCCCCGCTATCTGTATCGTAGTGACAGTTTCACTTAGTAATATCACGGACACCATCACCGCGATTGGCAATTCAATAGCACTCAAAATGGATGTCATGCCTAATCCAACTTTAGGAACGGCAATAGTAAATAAAAACACCGGAATAATCATGCCAAATAACCCTAATGCCGAACCATAAATCCAAAGTCCTTCGTTAAACAAAGTACCATTCCAAATAATCTCTGGAGATTGAAATGCAGCAGACATCATAAAAGCAAAGAAAGAAACAAACACTAAACGGCCTGAAGTATTCATACTTGCGGTTGCCCGACCGTTTACAAATAAAAATAGTGAATAACAAAAGGCTGCCGCTAACCCCCAAATCCACCCTTGCAAAGGTATTTTTGTTAAATCAACATCAATCAAACCGGCTGCCGGAATGGTTCCCAAAACCAATAAAAGTAAAGAAATAAATTCAATTCGAGTGGGCAGCTGACGCTTTGTTATACAGGAAATCAGCATACCGATCCATGTAAATTGAAATAGGAGAACAACTGCCAAAGAAGCTGGTAAATAGTTCAGTGAATGTCCATATACAATATTTGTCAATCCAGTTAAAATGCCTGCAAAGATAAGCATTTTAACTCCTTTAAAGCTTATTTTTGTTCTGCTTGTCATGAAATAAATACTCATAGCAATGCAAAAACCAATAAAGAATTGACTTGTAACAGCTTCCGATGCTGAAAAACCGCTATTCATTGCCAGTTTTATAATCGTTGAAACTACACCATAACTACTCGCGGCCATAATAACCAAGAGAGGATACAGATACTTCTTCATATTCTACCTCCTCCAATATTTTTTTATCTTTTTAAAAAGTCAAAACTACTATTATAAAGCAAAGAGCGACTATTTTTTACAAATCTATAAGATTACTTTTTAAAAGTATAGTATATAATTAAGTAGTTTACAAACGTTTGTTTAATCTGGAAACTATTGTTTAAAAAGGATGAGGTTAACACTTTTTTATAATTCCAAATGGGCTTGTGCAAACATTGCTTGGAAGGCTGGTTGTATTGCTTATATCTTCCATATACCTTACAATTTCGTCATATACCTATTTTTTTCTTTATATTTAAAGGAGGAGTTTGATATGCCAAGAAAGGCTTTTAGTGCATCTGGAGCTGTTGCTGTTGGTCCTTACTCACATGCAATTGAAGCGGGAGATTTAATCTTTCTATCTGGGCAAACCCCAGTAGACTCAAAGACTAGAAAGCTTGTAGAAGGTGATATTGCTGAACAGACAAAGCAATGTTTTAAGAATCTATTCAATGTATTGGAAGCAGCAGGTTTAACTCCTGATCATGTTAAAAAAGTGAATGTATTCTTAACTGATATGAATAATTTCTCAGCAATGAATGAGGTTTATTCTAAACAATTTTCTGAGCCATATCCTGCTCGTACAACTATAGGTGTGGCATCCTTACCTCTTGGTGCACAGGTTGAAATCGAGATGATAGCTAGAAGATAAAATTCAGGTAAAAAGGGCTCTATCAAAATAGCTAGAGCCCCATAAACCTTTCCTTTTTCTTATTGAACACACGAGGCAGGATTGTTTAAGAACATAAAAGAATATGTAATATAGCGTAAAATTAACATATAAGAGGTGTATCAGATGTTTATAAGACAGCCATTTGATGAATTTTTAGGTTTGAAATACAAAAAGATTGATGATAATAATTTGCAAATCATGTTGCCAGTTCAGGATCTATTCATTAATAGTGCAGGTGTTATACATGGTGGCATTATTTCTTCATTGGCTGATGTAGCCGTATCAAACTTGTTACCAGCAACTGAAGACGGTATACAACAAGCTGTAACCGTTGATTTAAATGTTTCTTTTTTGAAACCCGCCACTGGTACATACTTGATGGCAAATGCCAAAATTGAAAAACAAGGCAAAACTTTAATACATACGGAGTGTTCGATTTATAACGATAAACAAGATATTGTAGCAAAATCTAAAGCAATCCTATTTCGCACAAACCTAAAATAAGCCCACAAGAAGCCCAAGAGGGCTTTTATTTATGAATCCATTTTGGTTGTTTTAATCGGGTGCTTTCTTTAAAGAAGGCACCCTTTTTATTCATTTTGAATTTAGGATTTTAATTGCAATAAAAGCACCTTTGAAAAGTTAGTACAACAACATTATGAAAGAATCTACCGTACGGCCTATCTTTACGTACATAACGAAGAAGATGTTTGGATGTTGTCCAAGAAGCAACCTATCAGGCCCGGTTTGATTTAGGCCTGCAGGTAAATGATGTTACTCAAAAAGGTGGGAAATTGGTAATAGATTATCAACTTACAGGGCTTCCGAAGAATTTGAGTCAGGGTAAACTTGAAACGATTAACCATAATTTAGAATACCTTTTCTGGTTGGTTGATAAGGAATATTTAACTAAATGGATAGTCAATTAAAATTAACAGTAAGATTTCTCTAATAAGTTTTCATCTCCACAAATTTTTCGATGAGGATTAAAAAAATAATAAAAAGATGGTAACGTATCATTATCTGAAAATTTAAACAGGTGTTGGATGGGGATGGAGGAAAAAGGAATGGAGTTTGACGTAATTGTGGTAGGTGCCGGACTTGCCGGGCTAGTAGCAACGGTGGAAATCGCTGATGCCGGGAAAAAAGTGCTGCTCTTGGATCAAGAGCCCGAAGTTTCTATGGGTGGACAGGCTTGGTGGTCGTTCGGTGGTCTGTTTTTAATAGATTCCCCGGAGCAGCGGCGGATGGGGATTAAGGATTCCAAAGAGCTAGCCTGGCAGGATTGGCTGGGAGCGGCTGGATTTGACCGAGAGGAAGACGAAGATTATTGGGGACGAAAATGGGCGGAAGCTTACATTGATTTTGCGGCGAGGGAAAAGCGCGCGTGGCTGCATGAGATGGGTGTACGCTTCTTTCCGGTTGTAGGCTGGGCCGAACGCGGCGGCTATCTTGCTGATGGGCATGGAAACTCGGTCCCACGCTTCCATATTGTCTGGGGAACAGGCCCCGGTATTGTTGAGCCATTTGAACGTCGTGTCCGTGAGCACATGAAAAATGGGCTGGTTCAGTTTCTTCAGCGTCATCGGGTGGACAATCTCATAACAAGTAATGGTGCTATTACAGGCGTAAGTGGTTCTGTTCTTGTCCCTAGTTCCGCCGCCCGCGGGGAGGACAGCAGCAGGGAAGTTGCAGGCAGCTTTGAATACAGTGCCCATGCCGTATTAATTTCAAGCGGCGGTATTGGTGGCAACCACGAATTGATTCGAAAAAATTGGCCAAGCAGTCTTGGCGAGCCTCCTAAACAAATGCTTTCAGGCGTACCGGCGCATGTTGACGGCCGGATGCTCGCCATTACCGAGGAAGCTGGCGGCAGAATTGTCAACCGCGACCGCATGTGGCATTACACGGAGGGCATCAAGAATTGGAATCCGATTTGGAGCAAGCATGGTATTCGGATTCTGCCGGGGCCTTCCTCCATTTGGCTGGACGCTCGTGGTCAGCGTTTTCAGGCGCCAAACTTTCCGGGCTTCGACACATTGGGCACCCTTGAAGCCATCAAAAAGACAGGCTATGATTACTCCTGGTTTATTTTAACGAAAAAAATCATTAAAAAGGAATTTGCCCTATCCGGTTCCGAGCAAAACCCTGATTTAACGGGAAAAAGCATTCGTAAGGTGTTAGGCAGAGCAATTGGCGATGCACCTGCTCCAGTAAAAGCCTTTATGGACAAAGGGGAGGACTTTGTCATTGCGGATAACTTGGCTGACCTCGTCAAAGGAATGAATAACCTGACAGGGGAAAATTTATTGAATCTCGCGGATATCGAACGCCAGATTCAGGCACGGGATCGGGAAATCGATAATAAATTTACGAAAGACCTGCAGATTACAGCGATGCGCGGGGCGCGTCAATATATCGGAGATAAGCTAATCCGGGTTGCTCCGCCGCATAAAATCCTCGACCCGAAAAACGGCCCGCTGATTGCCGTCAGGCTGAATATCGTCAGCCGGAAAACACTGGGCGGGTTGCAAACGGATTTGTCAGGAAGGATTTTGAATGAATCGGGCAATCCTGTTCCAGGTCTTTACGCTGCCGGTGAGGTATCAGGATTTGGCGGCGGTGGTATCCACGGCTATCGTGCTCTCGAAGGGACCTTTTTGGGCGGATGTCTGTTCACTGGCCGTGTTGCGGGAAGGGCCATTGCTGCAGAATTAACATAGATTAATAGATGGATAGGGACGTCTTTACGAAAAGGTAGAGACGTTTTTTTGTATGTATAACGAAATTTTCAATTATTTTTCATAGAAAATAATACTAAAGTAATAGCTGCATAAAAAAATATGTATAAATGGCTTATAGTTTCTTCAGTAAAAAAATTATATAACTAAATTAATGAATATTATTGAGGTGAGTCTATTGAAGCAAAATACGCATGTTAGATACAAGGGAAAAGATTACGAAATTATCTACAGGTATACTTCCGGTTATTGCGAAATAAAAGAAATAGACTCTTTATATACTGTGGAATTAGTCCATATTACGGAACTAACGATTGCTAGTTAAATAAAAGTAAGCGTTGACAAATTTTAAGTCCACCTATATATTCTTATTAAGTTAATGAAAGTGACGGAGAATTGGAGACTCACACAATTGCTATAGCTGTAATTGCGTGAGTCTTTTTTTATAAAAATTGTATTAATGGGAGTGATTGCGGTGGCTATGCAGACAGATTTTTCTTTTCAAACAACTGATGGCGTGGAAATCTATGCTAGCAAGTGGGTGAAGGGGAGCGAGGAAAAGCCTCGTGCCATTGTACAGCTTTCACATGGTATGGCCGAGCATATAATGCGTTACGATAGGTTTGCAAGGGAATTGGTTTTCCACAATATATTTGTCTACGGAAACGATCACCGCGGCCACGGTAGAACCGGTAATCAGACAAACAGTATCGGATATTTTGCCGAAGAGCAAGGATTTGAAAAAGTAGTCCAAGATATGCAAACACTGACAACCATCATCGAAAAAGAAAATCCAGATGTGCCGGTTTTTTTATTCGGGCATAGTATGGGTTCTTTTCTATCAAGACGCTATATTCAATTATTTGGAGACAGGCTAGCTGGGGTGATTCTTTCCGGCACAGGCGACGACCCAGGTCTTCTTGGGAAAATCGGCAAAATGGTTGCTTCTAGGGAGAAAAAAACGAAAGGAAGCAGGGCACCGAGTCCTTTGATGAATAATTTAACCTTCGGAAGCTATAATAAAGCGTTTCGTCCAGTCAGGACAGAGTTTGATTGGTTAAGCAGGGATGAACAAGAGGTTGATTTATATTTGGCCGACCCGTATTGCGGCGGTGTTTTTTCAAGTGGCTTTTTCCATGATCTGCTTCTCGGCCTGGAAACCATCAATAAACCTGAAAACATAAGGTCCGTTCCATCCACGCTGCCTATTTTCATTATTTCCGGAAGTAAGGACCCGGTTGGCGCGAATTCAAAAGGTGTCATCAAAACTTATAATGCCTATAAACAGGCCGGGCTGGCTGATGTAAGCTATAAATTATATGAAGATGCCCGCCATGAACTATTGAATGAGACCAATAGGGACGAAGTTCACGCGGATGTTGTGAACTGGATTCATAAACTTATTTGATAAGTCCATAATTTAGTAACTGGTCCCGTTCCCTATCGCAAAACCCGAAAAAACAGCCGAATATGCAAACCAATTTGTACCGTGTTTTGTACTAAAAGAAATGGCTCAGTTCAACTATACTGAGCCATTTCCCATCCACTAAAACTCAAATTTTACAGGTCTTAAAAATAAATCTTTTAATGTTTCTTCTGCATTTTTATTCTCAAATATGATCTCAAATAACGCATTACAAATTGGGAGTTGAACGTCATACTGCTTGGATAATTCCATCAATGCCCTTACAGTTGCAACACCTTCTGCTAATCTTCCAAATTCTTTTCCTTCTACTAATAACTGACCGAATTTTCTATTGTGACTATGTTCAGAGAATAACGTTGCTTCAAAATCTCCCAGATGACTTAATCCATATACAGTTACATCATTTCCTCCCATTGCTCTAACTAGCCGAGAGATTTCCCTTGTTCCCCTTGCCATAAGTGAACCTTTTAAACTGCTATAATTTAACCCATCCAACATTCCTGCTGCTATACCCATTACATTTTTTGCTGCAGCACCAATCTCATTCCCAATAAGGTCTTGCCCATAGTAGAACCTAATTAAATCACTATTTAACTCTTGGACAATTTTTTTGGTTACTTCAATATTGTCAGAACCGATAACCATACAGTTTGGTATATTACTCACGAAATCTTGTACGTGCCCAGGTCCAACCCATACTGCAGTATTTACATTTTTTCCAACCTCTTCTCCAAATACTTGGGAAAGTCTTTTTCCACTACTAGCTTCTAACCCCTTCATACACAAAATAAAGGTTTTACCTTGTATTGTATTTAATGTACTTAATTGATTTGCAAATGAACGTAATTCTTGCGCACAAATGGAAATAATTATTATTTCTGCAGATGATATAGCTTTTTCTAATGAATTAGTTAGTGCTACATCCTCTGGTAAAGATAGATAGTCATTTTTTCGAGTCTCTTTTAATCCAATAAAATTCCTGGAGCTTTCTCTCCCCCATAACATAACATTGTGCCCAACTTTATTAGCATACCAAGCTAAAAAGGTTCCCCAACGCCCACAACCTAAAACTGAAATATTCAATATTTCACCCTCATTTTTTTAAAATTCATCATTTACTCTTTTAAAATTGCCCTTCCATCTCTTGAATCTTTACTCTCCATCATCTCAAAGCCCATGCGAAGGCAAGATTTGAATCGCTTATCTCTGGCTTTGCAGAGTCTCTTTTCATCATCTTTGAAAAAAATTCGACAAAATTCGTGTTTTTCTCTTGACGATAGTTTGTGAAATATGTAATATTATAAAGGTCGGATTTGTTCAAAAATATTTCACACTTTTTAATATGCGGGTGTAGTTTAGTGGTAAAACCACAGCCTTCCAAGCTGTTGTTGTGAGTTCGATTCTCATCACCCGCTCCATTACATAGTAACCAACGCAGTGTACCGTTTCGCAAAGAACGTTGCGCTGCGTTTTATTATTTTTCCTTAGGAATTCCCGAGAATCCGATAGGAAGCTTCCCCGCCATGTATTTGAACAAACATGTTCATTAATGATTCTGTTAGCTTTTTGGCGTTTTCCAAATCAGTTGATGGTCTTAGGTAAATGATTTGCAAAGCATTTTTAGTTGCGGTGGTGACGGCAGATCTTTCAGAATCGACAAATGGACTTCCAAACGGTCCGTTTGCATCAGATGTTAAAATAAGTCGCTCGAGAGAATTGCTTCTGCCGTTTAATCCTATATAATACTCGCCCGCTCTTCCAATACGGATTTCCACTGGTTCCTCCAATAAATCCCTATCATAAAGGCCAATCGGCACCTGATATTGCAACGAGAAAAAATTATATAAGTCAACCGCACTCTGCCCGGAGGCAAAGTAATTTTGCTTTTTTACTCTTCTGAACAAAGCTTCGGCCGAATGGCGATACCGGTTCGGATCCTTCCCAGTCTTCTTAAAAACATTCCGCCATTCCTGGATTCCGGGAAGGTCGGTGACACTTTTTTCTTCCAGGTCAAAGAAAATTGATTCTTGAAAAAGCTGAAGCCGCCCTTTTAGCATCTGCGGCGACTCGCCCACTGTTATATTGCTATATTCGATTACCCCGACTTTAAAATTGGGTATCAGTTCTGTTAACTCTGTTGAAACCTGAATTTCCAACGTTTCCACCTCCAAAATTTCCTTAAAATAGTTTATCATAGATAGATGGCTGATAATAATTTTATTACTTCAAATAGATAAATACAGGGACGAAGGGAGGTACAAATAAATGGACATTCAGACATTAAAACAAGAAATCATAGCTTACAGCAAAGAAATCGGTATCGATAAAATTGGTTTCACGACTGCTGACCCATTTACGGAATTGAAAAACCGTTTAATCCGCCAGCAGGAACTGGGATATCAATCAGGATTTGAAGAGCCGGATATTGAAAAACGGACCACTCCTGCATTAATAATGAATGGTGCTCAGTCGATTATTTCGATCGCGTTAGCATACCCTTCAAAAATGACATACCGTGTGGAGAGCAAAAAGGGGGAAAGGCGGGGGATTTATGCCCGCGCTTCGTGGGGCCAAGATTATCATCATATTATTAAAGACCGTCTGCAGAAGCTTGAGGAGTTTATTTTAATGAAGGTTCCAGAAGCGCAGCTGAAATCGATGGTCGATACAGGCGAGCTCTCGGACCGGGCTGTCGCCGAGCGGGCGGGAATTGGCTGGAGCGGAAAAAATTGTGCCATTATTACCCCGGAGTTCGGTTCGTATGTTTATTTAGGAGAAATGATTACGAGTATTCCATTTGAACCGGATTCTTTAGTCGAAGACCAATGCGGCTCCTGCACGAAATGCCTTGAGGCTTGTCCGACGGGAGCATTGATTCAAGGCGGACAGATTAACGCGCAGCGTTGTGTTTCTTTTTTAACCCAGACGAAGGGATTTATTCCTGACGAGTTCCGCGAGAAAATCGGCAATCGTATCTATGGCTGCGATTCCTGCCAGACCGCGTGCCCGCATAACAAGGGAAAGAACTTTCATTTTCATGCTGAAATGGAGCCGGACCCAGGGGCTGTAAAACCGCTGTTGAAGCCTATTTTAAAATTAAGTAATCGCGAATTTAAAAATCGCTTTGGCTATTTGGCAGGATCCTGGAGAGGGAAGAAGCCGATTCAGCGGAACGCCATGATTGCGCTGGCCCATTTTAAGGATGAGACGGCAGTTGATGATTTAATTGAAGTTCTGGAAAACGAGGCAAGTCCCGTTGCGAGAGGGACAGCGGCCTGGGCGCTTGGCAAAATTGGAGGGGACTCTGCAGAGGCAGCATTAGTAAAAGCGTTGGACCATGAAGCAGATATCGAAGTGCGGAATGAGATTGAAAAAGGGTTGAATTTTATTAAATGAAGGAAGAGCAGATAAATGGTTCTGCTCTTTTTACCATTTCCTCGTAAAGTAGACTGAACTGGTTAAAATAGCGCCTTTATTTTAACCGTCCTCATGAAATTTGAGGTGTCCTGGTCAAAATAGGGCCTGTTATTTTTCCCGTTTCATCAAAATAAGAGGTGGACCCGTCAAAATCGTTCCCGCAATTAGGGAAATTTACCCCATTAATTAAATACCCCTAACGAAAATTGTCAAACTCTTGATTTTATCCCGCTTCCTTTCATATGTATGAAAGTGAAAGGAGTGAAAAGCCAAATGCGTGATGCCCTTCAGAAGCTTTTTGATTTCAGGGTCCAGCAATTCGTTGCTAATCCAAACCAGCGAAATGCCAAAGACTTTTTTTCAAAAGCCGTGCAGAAACGGGATACTCTCTCGAAAAGGTCAGCAGAAATCGTCAAGGTGAAAGCGTCCGGGAAAATTCTTACCACCACCGATGAAGACGATTTCCAGCAGGTGAAATACCTTGCCCATTATCAATATTTAATCAAACAAAAAGGAAGTTTATATCTTGAGGAAGAGACCGAAGAAAGAATGGCAAAGTTTTATCACGGGGCTTTAATTATGGATGAAGAAATCCACCCGCCATTATATCAGGAGTATCAATCCGAAAACCAGCCCCCATCCGAAGTAGTGCCCCCAGAACCCAATGAAGAACGAATCCGCTACCAATACAACCGACTCCAAGCTGTCCAATACGCGGAGCGCTGGTGGAACAGCTACAATCCCGCCTATAAAAAATTTGAAAACGACTGTACCAACTTTATCTCGCAATGCCTTCATGCCGGGGAAGCTCCAATGCGGGGCTATCCAAACCGCGGCACAGGCTGGTGGCTGCGAAGCCATAATTGGAGCTACAGCTGGGCAGTGGCCCACTCGCTCAAAATGTATTTTGCGCAATCCAAGCTTGGGTTAAGAGCACAAGTGGTATCAAGCCCCGACCAGCTAACATTGGGAGATATCATTTGTTATGATTTTGAAGGGGACGGCAGGTTTAATCATAATACGATCGTAACGGGCAGGGATGCATACGGGATGCCGCTCGTCAATGCCCATACGTACAACAGCCGGCAGCGGTACTGGGCATATGAAGATTCCTCCGCCTATACGCCAAATATTAAGTATAGGTTTTATTCCATAATAGACGGCTAAGGCCCCATTCTTGAAAAAGTGGTATAATAGCTTTTAGAGTTTTTTAAGAGGTGAAATTCATGTCAGTGCACGTTGTCCTATACCAGCCAGAAAACCCATCCAACACCGGGAATATTGCGCGCAGCTGTGCTGCCACCAATACTAACTTACACTTAATCGGGCCATTAGGTTTTTCTTTAGAAGACAAAATGCTGAAAAGAGCGGGGCTAGACTATTGGGAATTCGTTAACATGGTTTACTACGATTCTTTAGATGAATTTTATGAAAAAAATGCAGGCGGCGAATTTTATTATGTAACGAAATTCGGAACGAAGCCGCATACAACCTTTGACTACAGCGACACCACTAAAGATTATTATTTTATTTTCGGTCGCGAAACAACCGGTCTCCCAAAAGCGGTCATTGAAAAAAATAAGGACGCAGCTTTAAGGATTCCGATGAATGACAAGGTTCGTTCATTAAACCTGTCCAATACCGCAGCGATCCTCATTTATGAAGCACTGCGCCAGCAAAACTATCCAAACCTTAAATAAAAAAAGACTGCCGGAGCAGTCTTTTTTTATTTATTCGAACCTGGTTTGTCGTTGAATCCTGCAGTGAAAATAGCTGATAAAAATGCGATCATAACTAAAATGATTAGAAAAGTACCCATTATGTATATCCCCCTTCTTTAATCAAGTTTTCATTTTATACACATATAATTATTATAGCCTAACTTCCAAAAATGAAAAGGGCAAGTTGGTGAAAAAAGAAAAAGAAAAAGAGTAATACGTCTTGGTTACGCATGTTCGATTGTTAAGGTGCATAGAGTATATTAATCGTCTCTGATTAAACTACAGGGGGAGGGCCTTATGGACATTTTAAAAAAAATCGAGAGATTTCGTGAAGAAGAAGAGAAACTTCGCTGGGAAGGAACGTTTGCCGATTATTTGGAGCTGTTAAAGGAAAAGCCATGGGTTGCACAGTCCGCACATTCTCGAGTTTATAATATGATAAAGGATGCCGGAATCGAAGAAGTTAACGGGACGAAGAAATATAATTTCTTTAGTAATCAGTTATACGGCCTAGAGGAAGCATTAGAACGATTAGTAGAGGAGTATTTCCACCCTGCAGCCAAACGTCTTGATGTTAGAAAACGGATCTTGCTGTTAATGGGACCGGTCAGCGGAGGAAAATCCACACTTGTAACCATGCTGAAAAGAGGTTTAGAAAAATACTCACATACGGATCGCGGCTCTGTATTTGCCATTAAAGGGTGCCCAATGCATGAGGATCCGCTCCATTTGATTCCCCATCATCTAAGGCAGGATTTCTTTGACGAATACGGAATCAGGATTGAAGGCAATCTTTCCCCATTGAATATGATGCGTTTAGAGCAGGATTACGGCGGCAGAATTGAAGATGTTCTGGTAGAAAGAATCTTTTTCTCTGAAGATAAGCGAACCGGGATTGGAACCTTCAGTCCATCTGATCCAAAGTCTCAGGATATTGCCGACTTAACAGGAAGCATTGATTTTTCAACAATCGCTGAATTTGGTTCAGAGTCTGACCCGCGTGCTTACCGTTTTGACGGGGAATTAAATAAGGCTAACCGCGGGATGATGGAATTCCAGGAAATGCTGAAATGTGATGAGAAATTCCTCTGGCATTTATTATCGTTAACCCAAGAGGGGAATTTCAAAGCGGGAAGATTTGCGCTCATCAGTGCCGATGAGCTTATTGTCGCCCATACCAACGAAACCGAATACCGCTCCTTCATCTCCAACAAGAAAAACGAGGCCTTGCATTCACGGATTATTGTAATGCCAATTCCGTATAACTTAAAGGCTTCCCAAGAAGAGCGGATTTATGAAAAAATGATCCGTGAAAGTGATGTTTCCGATGTTCATATTGCACCGCATACGTTAAAGGTAGCATCCATGTTTACGATTCTTACCCGATTAAAGGAACCGAAAAAAGGCGATATCGATCTCATTAAGAAAATGCGCCTTTACGATGGCCAAAGTGTCGAAGGCTTTAATTCCGCCGATGTGGATGAACTTAAGAAGGAATATCCGGATGAAGGAATGAGCGGAATTGACCCTCGTTACGTCATCAACCGAATTTCCTCAACCATTATAAGAAAAGAAGTGCCGTCTATTAATGCATTGGATGTATTGAGGTCATTGAAGGATGGTCTTGACCAGCATCCGTCAATTACCGCTGAACTGCGCGAGCGCTATATGAATTATATCTCTTTAGCACGTAAAGAGTATGATAATATTGCGAAGAAGGAAGTTCAAAAAGCATTCGTATATTCTTATGAAGAGTCTGCGAAAACGCTGATGGATAATTATCTCGATAACGTCGAGGCTTATTGCAACAAAGCCAAGCTGCGCGATCCGTTAACCGGGGAAGAAATCAATCCGGATGAAAAGCTGATGCGTTCGATTGAAGAACAAATTGGCATTTCGGAGAATGCAAAGAAGGCCTTCCGTGAGGAAATCTTAATTCGAATTTCTGCTTTTGCAAGGAAGGGTAAACGGTTCGATTATAATTCCCATGACCGTCTTCGTGAAGCGATCCAGAAGAAGCTGTTTGCCGACTTGAAAGATGTAGTGAAGATTACCACTTCAACCAAAACGCCGGATGAGCAGCAGCTGAAGAAAATTAACGAGGTTGTCGCCCGCTTAATTGATGAGCATGGATACAATTCAACATCCGCAAATGAACTATTACGGTATGTCGGCAGTTTATTAAATAGGTAGGGTTAAAAGACTGGTGGATGTTATTCTGCCAGTCTGTTTTTTTCACTTAACTTTGAAAATTGTCCAGCTACAGCGCCTAGGGCTCGAAGGTCTACAGCCAATCCGTCAAGAAGGCTAAAAAACAGCCTTCTCGCCGGCTCGTCTGTAGCCTTGCGCCCCTGGTCAAGGCGCATCCGTTTTTCTTTTCGGCTCGTCCATTTTCATAGGCGAACGAACCAATTGTCAAAATAATTTGTAAATTATTCTCCCTTTCTGCATAGGATAAAGTAATCCATATTTCTCTTCATTTTTCCATTCTCGTTATTGTATGTTTTTTGATAAAAATGTGTGATTAATTGAAAGATTTCATTTTAAGGAGGGGTTTTCAATGTCTGTAAATAACCATCAATTTGTGATTTCGAAAGAAGATTGGTCCCTCCACCGTAAAGGCCACGATGACCAGCAGCGCCATCAGGAAAAAGTCCAAGAGGCTATTCGCAATAATTTACCAGATCTAATTACAGAAGAGAGTATTATCATGTCTAACGGTCGAGATGTGGTAAAAATTCCGATACGTTCTTTGGACGAATATAAAATTCGATATAATTATGATAAAAACAAACACGTGGGCCAAGGTGACGGTGAGAGTCAAGTAGGGGACGTTGTGGCGCGTGATGGATCAAACAGCGGCCAAAAAGGTCCAGGCAAAGGGCAGGGTGCCGGCGACCAGGCGGGAGAGGACTATTTTGAGGCGGAGGTTTCTCTAATGGAGCTTGAAGAAGCCCTTTTCAAGCAATTGGAGCTGCCAAATTTAAAGAAAAAAGAAGACCAGGAACATCTCGTTGAAAACATTGAATTCAACGATATCCGAAAAACAGGGCTGATGGGAAATATCGATAAAAAGCGGACGATGATGACTGCTTTTAAGCGGAATGCGATGAGCGGGAAACCGGCTTTCCATCCTATTTACAAGGAAGATTTGAAATTTAAAACCTGGAATGAAGTGGTGAAGCCGGATTCTAAGGCTGTGGTGCTAGCGATGATGGATACAAGCGGTTCGATGGGAATATGGGAAAAGTATATGGCACGCAGTTTCTTCTTCTGGATGACCCGTTTCTTACGGACAAAATATGAAACGGTCGAAATTGAATTTATTGCCCACCATACCGAGGCGAAGGTCGTATCTGAGGAGGACTTTTTCTCGAAAGGGGAAAGCGGCGGAACGATCTGCTCCTCTGCTTATAGAAAAGCTCTTGAGATTATCGAAACGAAATACAATCCACGCAAGTATAATATTTATCCATTCCACTTTTCAGACGGAGATAATCTCACATCAGATAATGCGCGCTGCGTAAAGCTGGTGGAGGAATTAATGAAAGTATCCAATATGTTTGGCTATGGAGAAGTTAATCAATACAACCGTCACTCTACTCTAATGTCCGCCTACAAAAACATCAAAGATGAGCATTTCCGCCACTATATCCTCAAGCAGAAAGCAGACGTATTCCACGCTATGAAAAGCTTCTTCCAAAAAGAGGAGAACGAAGTATTTGCATAAAAAAAGGCAGGTGCCGACACCTGCCTTTTTTCGTGCAACGAGATGTAGTGGGTTTTTGAATTATCCAAACAATTAAAATTTTCCTTTAAATTTTGACGAATTTGTGATAGTGTAATCTTAAATAAAGGATTTCCTGCAACAAATAATATAAATGAAGGATTACCTTCGTTTTTCTAGTGAGGTGATGGAATGGACTCACAATCATTTAAACAAAGGATTAAAGAAAAATTCCCTGATTTATCAACAGGTCAAAAAAAAGTGGCTAATTACCTGATTGAACATCTTAACCAAGCTGCCTTTAAAACGGCTTTTCAAATTGGCCGTCAAGCAGCAGTGAGTGAAACCACAGTGATCCGCCTTTCGTATGCATTGGGCTTTGAAAGCTTTAGTGAGATGCAGGCTGTCATTCAAGAAGAGCTGCTCCGCGAAAATCAAGCTGCCATTAGCGAACATACCATTATGCAAATTGGTTCTAGCGATCCTTTTAAAAGAGTCATCTTAAACGAGATTCAAATTTTAAAACAATTGATTAATAGAAGAAATGTACAGGAGATTTGGAAAGCGGTTGATGCACTTATAAAGGCAGATCAAGTGTTAATCGCCGGGCATATGCTATCCCACGCTGCTGCCTATTGGTTTTCCTATATGCTTGGATCGATCAGAGACCATGTAGACTTATGCTCTCCAACAGGGGACTTTATAGAGAAATTATCTAATCTGACTAAAGATTCTGTTGCTGTAGTATTTTCCTTTTCAAGGTATTCCACTCAAACTATGAAGATGGCTGAGTATGTTTCGGAAAATGGAATTTGTTTAATTACGGTGACAGACCGGATGCTTTCCCCAGTTGGGAGAATTTCCGATATTGTCCTGACAACAGAAGAAAATGTCCAAACCGGCAGCAATTCTATTGCGTCGGTCATTAGTTTGGTTGATTTAATTATTGAAGGTATTCACGAAAAAGACACGGAGCGGATTCGGGCCCATCAGCAAAAATTAGAAGAAATGTATTCAAGCTTTAATGTTTTTAGTGAATGATTGCGAGCAGAAATTAGAAATGAGATGTCGATCATGAATCCAATTGATTATATTGAGCAAAACAAAGAATTACTATTTCAAACCTATCACGATTTGCATAGAGTGGCGGAGCCCAGCTGGGAAGAGCAAAAAACATCACAATATTTAGTGAACCGCTTGAAAAATGCAGGTATTCTCGTCAAGACGTTTCCCACCCATTACGGAATTGTCGCCGAGATTCCCGGACAATCCGACCAGGTTATCGCTTTAAGAGCAGATCTGGACGCTCTTGTTCAGGAAGTGGATGGTGTGGTAAAGGTCAATCATTCATGCGGACATGATGCCCACAGTACTATGGTTCTTTATTCTGCCTTGGCTTTAGCTGCGAGTGGCATGAACCCGAAGCATACCCTAAGATTTATTTTTCAGCCTGCAGAAGAAAAAGGCGAAGGTGCCCTACAGATGATGGAGGACGGTGCACTAGAACAGGTTAAACTGTTGTTTGGCGTTCATATGCGCCCGCAATTTGAGGTTCCTTATTCGCATGCCTCACCTGTGATTATCCACGGTTCTGCAGGGACAGTGAAAGGGACGATTAAAGGTAGACAAGCCCATGCGGCACGTCCTCAAGACGGGATCAATGCGATAGAAGCTGCGGCGCTGATTGTCCAGAAACTTAAAGGGATTAAGCTTGAAACAAAGCTGCCTTATTCCATCAAAATGACCCAGCTGCACACTGAGAACGAATCATCTAATGTGATTCCGGAAACGGCGGGCTTTACCATCGATGCCAGAGCCCAATCCAATGAAGTAATGGATATACTAACACAACGGACTCATGAAATCATGGAGCAAGTAATGGAGGAATCGGGTGCTTTTGTTCAGTGGAAGATGGAAGAGTACGTTCCTGCAGCAATTAAGAATGAAAAAGCTATAAAGTTTGCTGAAAACGCTATCAAGGATATTCTCGGGGAACATCAGGTTGTTCCAGTCTGTGTTTCTCAAGGGGGTGAGGACTTCCATTTTTACACAGTGAAAAACCCAGGGCTTCCTGCCACAATGATTGGATTGGGCTGTGGCCTTGCTCCCGGCCTGCATCATCCAAAGATGACATTTCAATTAGAAGCACTGCATTATGGCGCTAAAATCTTAACAAAAACCATAATGCTAGCTTTAGAAGAATACTAAAAAAAAAGAGGTGTTTTATGCAAAATACTGCTCGTAAAGCGGATGCTGTCGTTCAAACTTCACCCCAGGGAAAAGAACATTTAGAACGTAAGCTCAAAACTAGACATTTAACGATGATTGCCATCGGCGGGACGATTGGTACCGGTCTGTTCCTTGCAAGTGGTGCTACCATACATGATGCTGGTCCTGGCGGTGCGCTTGCAGCCTATATGATTGCTGGAATTATGGTTTATTTCCTAATGACCAGCTTGGCTGAAATGGCAGCCCTTATTCCGATTTCAGGGTCGTTTTCGACCTATTCGGCAAGGTTTGTGGACCCCGCTCTTGGCTTTGCAGTGGGCTGGAACTATTGGTACAATAACGCAATCATTCTGGCCTTGGAGTTATCTGCGTCTTCATTAATCATGAAATACTGGTTTCCCAATACACCGGGAATCGTATGGAGTGCAAGTTTTCTAGCTATTATTTTTGCATTAAATATTTTATCTGTTAAAGGATATGGAGAAGCAGAATTCTGGTTTTCACTGATCAAGGTTGTCACGATTATTGTTTTCATCGCCATTGGTTTATTAATGATTTTTGGAATCATGAGCGGTCATACTGGCGGATTTGAAAACTTCACAAAGGGGGAAGCACCATTTAAAGGCGGCCTGTTTGCCATCTTCAGTGTTTTCATGGTAGTCGGATTTGCCTTCCAAGGAACGGAAATGGTCGGTGTTGCAGCGGGTGAAAGTGAAAATCCAGAAAGGGATATGCCGCGTTCCATCAAACAAATCTTTTGGCGGATTCTTTTGTTCTATGTTCTTGCGATTTTTGTTATTGGTGCTTTAATCAGTTACAAAGATCCAAATTTATTAGGCGGCGATTTGGAAAATATTGCTGTCAGTCCGTTTACACTTGTGTTTAAACACGCAGGATTTGCGTTTGCTGCTGCGGCCATGAATGCTGTTATTCTAACTTCGGTTTTATCGGCAGGAAATTCCTCTTTATATGTAGGCTCTCGTGTCCTTTGGACGCTTGCTGAGGAAGGTAAAGCACCTAGATTTTTGAAAAAAGTGAGTAAAGGCGGCGTACCGGTTAACGCCATTTATTTGACTACGTTAGTCGGAATGTTATGCTTTCTTACGTCCCTGTTTGGCGACGGAACGGTTTATAATTGGTTATTAAACGCTGCCGGGTTGGCAGGATATCTTTCTTGGTTGAGTATTTCCGTCACCCACTACCGGTTTAGAAAAGCTTATAAAGCCCAAGGCAGAGATATGAAAGACCTGCCTTATGTCGCCAAATGGTTCCCATTAGGCCCTATTTTGGCTACAGCATTATGTTTAGTCGCGATGCTCGGCACCAACTATGGAGCCTTTATCGGCGACAAGATAGACTGGTATGGAATTGCTGTTTCCTACATTGGACTGCCATTATTTATTTTGGGTTATTTAAGTTATAAAATCACGAAGAAATCCAAAATGGTTCCACTTCAAGAGTGTGATTTCAGCCGCGAATAAATTTGCTCCCCAAACCGCCAAATACGGCGGTTTGGCTTTTTGAAAAATTATGAAATAATGAATGATATACATATCAATTGAGGAGGGGACACAAGGTGAAAATAAAACAAGTTAACCTGCGTCATTTAAAGATGGATTTGCTTTATCCATTTGTAACTAGTTTCGGTGCAGAGTATGATAAGGATTTTATCCTTGTTGAAATCATGAATGAGGACGGGCTTGTTGGCTGGGCTGAGAATGTGGCTATGCCGACTCCTTATTATAATGAAGAAACGGTCAAAACCAATTGGCACATGCTGGAGGATTTTCTGATTCCGATTTTATTAAATAGTGAAATTCACCATCCGGATGAACTTGCTGAGAAATTTGCTCATATTCGCGGCAACTATATGGCAAAGGCATGCTTGAATATGGCTGTTTGGGATTTATATGCCAGAGAGCAAAATGCATCTCTAGCAAGTGTGCTGGGAGGAACGAAAAAAATAATCGATGTAGGCGTGAGTATCGGCATCAAGGATTCCATTGAGGCAACATTGGATGTAATTGAACAGCGCCGTGCGGAAGGCTACAAACGCTTTAAGTTAAAAATTAAGCCGGGCTGGGATGTTGAATTAATTGATAAGGTTCGTAAAGTTTTCCCAGATATTCCGCTCATGGCGGACGCTAATTCCGCTTACACCTTAGCGGATATGAATTTATTAAAAGCGCTGGATGACTATAATCTAATGATGATTGAACAGCCCTTGGCGTACAATGATATTATTGACCATGCAGAATTGCAGGCTAATTTAAAAACGTCAATTTGCCTTGATGAAAGTATCCATTCACTTGAGGATACAAAGAAGGCTTTGAAATTGGGAAGCTGTAAAATTATTAACGTAAAGGTCGGCCGTGTTGGCGGTTTAACGGAGGCTAAGAAAATCCATGATTACTGCCTAGAGCGGAATGTCCCGCTTTGGTGCGGCGGCATGCTAGAAGCAGGTGTCGGCAGGGCCCACAATATCGCCATGACCGCCATGCCTGGATTTACTCTTCCTGGTGATACAGCCGGTTCATCACTTTACTGGGCAGAAGATATCATTGAGCCGGAGGTCATTGCTGAAAATGGAACGATCACCGTTCCTACTACACCTGGAATGGGATATGAAGTTAGCATGGATAAAGTTAAAAAATATACTTTATATAGCAAGACATATCGCTGATAGAAATCGACAGGTTTGGGCCTGGCGATTCAGATTGTCGAGATTTTTCTCGGCAATTTTATATTTTGTCTAAACCTAAAGGAGTTAGGGTTTGGCGAGTAAATTTTGAAATTAGGCGAGTAAAAGTCAAAAGTTGGCGAGTAAATCCTAGTTTTTGGCGAGTAAATCCTCAAATCAAGCGAGTAAATTTTAAAAAGGTATTTTTTAGATCTCATATGTTACCTGAGCCAGGCTCGCCGCCTGGCTTTTTGGGGTGAATTCCCCCTGAAAAATAAGTTTGGAAAGTAAATCAGGTATTCCGGTAAGTATATGGCAAAAAAGTGTAAATAAAATCATGAATATGGCAAGTATTTCTCCCCATCTGGAAAGTAACCACACCAAATCGGAAAGTATATCCAAATAAATGGTAATGTGAGGACATTTTCCTCTAAGATTGCTTCGATTATGTCCTTCATGTCCTCATGAAGGGCTGGGGCTTAAAAGAATGAGGGGATAAGATGGGCCTCCATCATCCGAACTTTTTAAAAAGAATCGAGAAATCAATATATTGAAAGGCCAAAAATAAAAGGCCATCGAAAGTTTTTCGACAGCCTTTTATTTCTATTCAATTGATAAAATTCCGCTCTTACCTTGTTCCGCTTTTCCAAGCTTCTTCACATTTAATTTTGTTAAATTTGTGAAGATAACTGGTGTTACAACAGATGGTACGGATTTCTTAACAAAATTCAAATCAAACTTCAGAATTTCTTGACCATTTACTACTTGCTGGCCCTCGTGAACAAGTACGTTAAATCCTTCACCTTTTAAATTAACGGTATCCAAACCGATATGGATTAAAATTTCATAACCTTGCTTCGATTTGATGCCAATCGCATGTTTGGTTGGAAAAACATTCATTATTTCCCCGTCTACTGGTGATACAACAACCCCGTTGGCAGGGATAATTCCAAAGCCGTCACCCATCATTTTTTGTGAGAATACCTGATCAGGAACCTCTGAAAGCGGGATGATTTCCCCTTCAATTGGCATCACAAAGTCTTTATCAGTCAACGGCTGGAGACCGTTTGAAACTACTGGTTTATTTTCTTCAACACTTTTATCGAAATTTACCGCCTTCGTATCCATGTTCTTCATGGCATCGGCGACAAATTCAACCTCAGTACCGACAACAACCTGCAGGTTCTTTTTATTCAATTTCATGATCCCTTTAGCACCATGCGTTTTCAAGGCAGAATCGTTAACTTTATCCATATCCACCACATTTAAACGGAGGCGGGTTGTACAGTTATCAATCGTTGTAATGTTATCCCGACCGCCGATATCATTGATAAAATGATAAGCCATCATTTCATATTTGTTGCCTCCAGCAGTTGCAGCAGCTGGGGATTCAGAAATTTCCTCAGCAGATTCGTCCTCACGTCCAGGAGTTTTAATATCAAGTGCCTTTATTAAGAAATAGAAAATAGCGAAATAAACAACAGCATAAACAAGGCCTACAACTAATAACAAGATCGGTTTTTCAGCGATATTGAAATTTAACAAATAGTCGATTGCACCCGCTGAAAAAGTAAATCCATCCCTAATTCCCAAAAGGGAGGTAATCCACATGGACAATCCTGTTAAGACAGCGTGAATTCCGTAAAGAATTGGCGCGATAAACATGAATGAAAATTCAATTGGTTCAGTAATACCTGTTAAGAATGACGTTAACGCCAGACCGATAAACATCCCGGAAGTTGCTTTTCGCTTTTCCGGCTTAGCGGCAGCGATAATGGCAAATGCTGCTGCAGGAAGTCCAAACATCATAATCGGGAAGAATCCGGTCATGTATCCCCCGGCTGTTGGATCGCCTGCGAAGAAGCGGGCAATGTCTCCAGCTTTGCCTTCAAATTCGCCAAACTGGAACCAGAATAAGCTATTTAATACATGGTGCAAACCTAAAGGAATAAGCAGGCGGTTTAAGAATCCGAAAATACCGGAGCCAACTGCGCCTAATCCAATAATCCAGTTGCCAACTCCATTAATCGCATCCTGGATTGGCGGCCAAACAAAGCCGGCAATTCCCGCTAAAACGACCATCGCTAAGGAGGTAATAATCGGAACAAAACGTCTGCCGCTAAAGAATCCTAACCACTCAGGAAGCTTCACATCACGGTAGCGATTGTAAAGAAGTCCCGCGATGATCCCTGTGAGAATCCCTCCGAGAACACCCATGTTGATGTTTTTATCGATTGCTTTTGTTCCTTCTGTTAAAACTAAATAACCAATTGCACCAGCCAATGCTGCCGCACCATTATTATCTTTAGCAAATCCCATTGCTACCCCAATAGCGAAAATCAAAGCGAGGTTAGCAAATATGGCATTCCCCGCATTGGCAATAAACGGAATATCCAATAAATCCGGCTGCCCAAAACGAAGCAGCAATCCTGCTGCTGGCAATACTGCGATAGGAAGCATGAGAGCTTTACCGATTCGTTGTAAAAAGCCTAACATGATGTTTTCTCTCCTTTTATTAAAAGATTATCCTAGTTGAAAGCGCTTTTCGTGTACAAATATACCACCAACCGATTATAGATGTCTATACCAATTTAAAAGTGTTATTTTTTAAAATTATTCAAATACTTGATAAATCAATGTTTATAAAGGTTGAAAACGCTCTAATTTATTTCCTTAATAAAAATTGGTATAGACAACTAGAAAAAAGTAATGCTACTATTAAGTGAGAATCTGAAAGGAAGTAATGAAAATGAACCCAATAGATAATCTTATCTTAATTAAAGATATAAAAATCTATACAGAAGATCGCATTATTGAAAAAGGATATATAAAAATTGAAAATAACCACATCATTGAAGTTGGGAGATTAGAGGATCTTTCTAATGAAGGAAACTTTGAAATAATTGAGGTTCCTTCCAATTATATTGCGGTACCGGGATTCATTGATGTCCATATCCATGGAGTGAACGGTGCCGATACGATGGATGCAACAAAAGAAGCCTTGGACAACATGGCGTCGTCCTTGCCTGGTGAAGGAACAACAAGCTTTTTAGCCACCACCATGACCCATGAACCAGAACAAATTGAAAAAGCCGTTATCAATGCTGGTGATTATATATCTAATCAACCGGATAAAGGCCAGGCAGAAATTCTTGGGATCCATTTGGAAGGGCCGTTTGTCAATGCCAGCCGCGCAGGAGCACAGCCCGCACAATACATCATAGATCCAAATCTCTCATTATTAAAAGAGTGGCAAGAACGATCCAATGGAATGATAAAACTTGTCACCTTAGCTCCCGAGCGGCCAGGCGGTTTAGAGATGGTCCGTTATTTAAGGGAAAACGGTATTATTGCTTCCATCGGACATTCCGATGCCACCTTTGAAGAGGTAGGGGAAGCAGTAAAAGCCGGTGCCAATCATGTTACACATTTATTCAATCAAATGAGAGGCCTTCATCATCGTGAACCCGGCATAGTGGGTGCAGCCTTTTTGCATGATGAGTTAAAGGCAGAGATGATTGTTGATGGCGTGCATGTTCACCCGGAAATGGTCAAACTTGCCTTTAAACAAAAACAGAGTGAAGGAATTATCTTAATTACTGACTCGATGCGGGCTAAATGCTTGAAAAACGGCCATTATGACCTTGGCGGACAAGAGGTAACCGTGAAAGATGGCAAAGCTACACTTGCGGATGGGACTTTGGCCGGCAGTATTTTGAAATTGGGACATGCAGTAAAAAATGTCCTATCATTTACAGGCTGTACCCTTGAAGAGGCTGTTCAAATGGTTTCCGTGAATCCGGCAAAACAGCTAAATATATATGACAAGAAAGGCAGCATTGCGGCTGGAAAAGATGCGGACATCGTCATTCTTGATCACAATATGGAAATCTTCATGACTCTTTGCCGGGGAGCAGTTGCTTTTAAAAAGGAGGCAGAAAAAGAATGAAAATTATTGAAGTTAAAGATTATAACGAAATGAGTCTGAAAGCGGCGGAATATATCATTGAAAAAGTTATAAACAATCCTAGAATAAAACTTGGTTTAGCAACAGGCGGCACTCCTGTTGGAACTTACAAAAATTTAATTGCCGATCATCGGAAGAACGGAACTTCCTATCAACATGTTACAACATTTAATTTGGATGAATATATAGGGCTTTCCGGCGATAATCAAAACAGCTATCGTTATTTCATGAATGAGCAATTGTTCAACCATATCGATGTCCATGAAAGTAAAACCTTTATTCCGAGCGGGATTGTTAAAGATATGCAGGCTGAATGCCTTTATTATGACGATTTAATCGAAAAACATGGCGGGATTGATTTGCAACTACTGGGAATTGGCCAAAACGGTCATATCGGCTTTAATGAACCGGGAACCTCATTTCGTTCTAACACGCATGTCGTTCAGTTGGCGCCGTCAACCATTCAAGCTAACGCCAGATTTTTTAACAATATAGAGGAAGTACCAACCAAAGCCATTACCATGGGGATTGCTTCCATACTAAGAAGCAAGGAAATTTTACTTTTAGTTTCTGGAGAATCCAAGAATGACGCCATGTTTAAGCTGTTGAATGGGGAATTAACAGAAAATTTCCCGGCCTCTGCTCTGAAAAAACATCCTTATGTTACAATAATTGCAGATAAAGCGGCTGTTGCAGATTTAAAGCTGCCTTGTTAAAGGCAGGCATTAGGACATCAAAACGTCCTGAGTAAAGAGAGAAAGGTGTTAATGGCAAAATGATTAATAAGAACTCCCCCATTCCTATTTATTATCAATTGGAAGAGCATATTAAAGAGTTAATTGAAAAAGGGGAACTACTGCCGGGAGATGCCCTTCCTCCAGAACGGGAATACGCTGAAAAGTATAAAATCAGCCGAATGACGGTGAGGCAGGCCTTTACCCAGCTCGTTAATGATGGCTATTTATATCGCTTGCAAGGAAAGGGAACCTTTGTTGCAGAGCGGAAAATCGAGCAGCCCCTGCAAGGATTAACCAGTTTTACCGAGGATATGAAGACACGAGGAATGATTCCGGGGAGTCAGTTAATTCATTTTGAAATGATTCCGGCATCGATACAAGTTGCCAGTCAGCTTTCCATTTCGGAGTTTGCTCCAGTATATGAAATCAAAAGGATTCGTTTGGCAGATGGTGTTCCCATGGCGTATGAAACGAACTACATATCCGCCAATCTTATTAAAGGACTTACAGAACAAATTGTCAATCAATCATTATATGCCTATATTGAAGGGCAGTTACATTTAAAAATCGACAGCGCCTCTCAGATGATTGAGTCTTCAATTGCGAATCAAAATGAAGCAAAATTGCTTAAAATCAACAAGGGAGCGCCCGTCATGCTCATCCAGCGAAACACTTACTTAAAGGACGGGACCCCTGTTGAGTTAGTAAAGTCAGTTTATCGGGCAGACCGTTACAAATTCATGATTCAGATGAAGAGATAAAAATGATGGAGATTTTGCTATGTTCAATCAATACTTTAAAAAACTAAAAGAGCTATTGACCACCGTTGAAGAGGTGGAAGGAAAAAGCATAAAAGCGGCAGCACACGAGATTGCCAAGTGTATTGAAAATGATGGAATTGTTCATGTATTTGGCTGCGGCCACTCGCACATGATTGGGGAGGAGCTTTTTTACCGTGCTGGCGGATTGGTTCCAATAAACCCCATCTTGATCGAAGACCTTATGCTTCATAAAGGAGCAGTACGTTCGTCTCAACTGGAACAGCAAAATGATTTTGCCGATTCATTTATGGGGAACATCAGTATAGCGCCAAATGATGTCGTCATGATTGTTTCTACATCAGGAAGAAATCCGGTCCCCATTGATGTGGCAAAATGGGCTAAGAAACAGAAGGCCTTTGTCATTGCCATTACTTCACTTGCTTATCCAAAAAATGTTTCGTCCCGACATAAAGACGGACATTATCTGTTTCAAGCGGCGGACCTTGTCATCGATAACCACATTCCTATAGGGGATGCCATGATGGAGCTGCCAGATCTGGAAGTATCGTTTGGATCGGGTTCCACTGTTGTGGGCACAGCAATTGCCAATGGAATCATGGCCGAGGCGGTGAATATGATGGTGGAACATCAGTTTACTCCGCCTATCTTTAAAAGCGGCAATGCTGATGGTTCGGCTAAACATAATCGTGAGTTAATCAATAGATATAAAAACAGAATTCCTATGCTGGATAAATAAAGCATTTAATTACTCAAAAAGCTTGTGAAATCGCGGGCTTTTTTTGTGTTTTAAGACGTTAATTTCCATTAATACTTTCCTTAAGAAATTTAGAAAATAAGTAAGCAAGCGAAAATTTTTTCAAAAGGGGGTATTACAATTGATAAAAAAATCGGTTAGCTTAACTTTAACTGCTATCCTTACAATGGGTTTGGCTGCGTGTAACAATGACAGAAATGACATTAACGATCGTAACAGGGTGAGTCTGGATACGAACAACCGAAATAATGGCATCTTCAATGTTCGTAATGGCAGAGATGATGGGATTGACCATAATGGTCCACTGACGGAAGATTATACAAATAATGACAACAACGACCCGGACTTTGATGCAAATCTGTTTAATGATAATCGAAAAATAAGACGAACCAATGATGATACGGTTTCAGCTTATTTCACAAATTTAGACAGCGATCAATATCCTCATACGAGAGCTGTCTTAATCAGGGATGCTAAATATCAATTTGCCCGTCTCGACCCTAGTCAAGGCAATTGGTTCCAAACTGGAGTAATCGAGCAGGCACAGCCGTTCCTACAGGGACCAAACGTAAACGTGCCGACGCCAGCACCAGCACCTGCACCGAAGCAGACCCAGCCTGTCCCGGCTCCTGCGCCAGCACCAACACCAGCACCAAAGCAGACTCAGCCGGCACCAGCACCAGCACCTGCTCCTGCACCGAAGCAGACGACACCGGCGCCGCAGCCTAAGGCACCAGCTAAAAGTACTGCACCGACGACTGGCACAGTCGGTCAATATGCGCAGCAGGTGATTGATTTAACGAATGCCCAGCGGAGCAAAAATGGTCTTCCAGCCTTAAAGGCCGATGCACAGTTAAGTAGTGTTGCTCAAAAGAAGGCCCTAGACATGCAGCAAAACCACTATTTCTCTCATACAAGCCCAACGTATGGCTCGCCATTTGACATGATGAGGGACTTTGGTGTCACTTATAAATCAGCAGGAGAAAATATTGCGCAAGGACAGCGGACCCCACAAGAGGTAGTGAATGCCTGGATGAACAGTGAAGGCCACCGCAAAAACATTCTCAGCCCTAACTTTACCCATATTGGTGTAGGGTTTGAAGAAACAGGCAAGCATTGGTCGCAGATGTTTATCGGGAAATAAATGAAAACTCGCCGATTGGCAAGTCCGTCAGGACGGTTCATGAGGCGTAGTTGAGTTTATACTTATTAGCAAAAAACACAGCAAAAAACCGACGGCACGAATGTACCGTCGGTTTTCATCATATTTGTTTTTTCAAAATGGATGTAAGAGTGGGGAATTTGAATGAAAATGTTGTCCCTACGCCTTCTTTGCTTTCTACCGAAATAGTTCCTCCCATGGCCCGGACAATACTGTAGACAACCATCATACCAAGGCCTGTGCCATTTTTCCCTTTTGTCGAGTAAAACGGCTCTCCAAGCCGTTCGATTTGTTTGCCTGTCATGCCCATGCCAGTATCATTGACACAAATCGTTACATAGGATTGATTAAATTTTGTAGATACGCTCAAATACCCGCCATTTGGCATTGCTTCAATGGCATTTTTTAAAACATTCACAAAGCATTGGCGAAATTTCTGCCGATCTCCTTTAATCATCCCAATAACTGAAAAGTCGGTAATAATCTCAACAGAATTCTGTTTGGCTAAAGGCTGGACAATATTTATGATTTGCTTGAGTTCACTTTTAAGATTAAGCTCCTCGTACGTTTCGATGGAAGGCTTGGCAAAAGTCAAATAATCTTGGATGACTCTTTCTGCAGAATTTAGCTCTTCCTTGACGATAGATAAGTATTCTTTTCTTTTTTGCCGCGGGAGATGGTCATCCTCCAAAAGCTGTACAAATCCGCTTGCCGCCGTCAAGGGATTTCTGATTTCATGTGAAATGGCCGCGCCCATTTGTTCCACTGCTTTTAACTTTTCCGCCTTCACTAATTGCTGTCTCATTTCAATATTTTTTTGAATGAATTCAATAGCATAGGCGATAATTCCAATTCCAAGTGCGGGGATTATTAAATAAGCGACCCAAACATCGAGCCAATATGCATGGGTATCCGTTAAGACCATGCCCACTACTGTCAAAGCACTCAGAGTCATTCCGAAGCAAATAGATATGAAAATGCGTCTTTCAGGACCTTGCTTCCAAAACCAGGGGAAAATCCGCCAAACAACAATGGCATAGGGAATAAATAGCAGGGTCGTTAAAAACAAGCCAGAATTAATTCCAAAAAAGCTTCTCATAATAATGGCGGCCGCTACTAGAATCGGACCAATACCAATATATAATCCGCCGATGACGAGTGGAATGATTCTTAAATCGAACCTAGCGGAAGAAATAGGATTATAGGAAAATTGGATGCAAATCCAAAGCATCACAATAAAAAATACGATATAAGAGGACTTAGAAAGGGTAATCTTTTTACTTTTGTCGACTAAAATAAAACTGAAAAAGAGAAAGATGATTAAAATGGATAGATTTAAGAAAAGATGTTTTGTTACTTCCATTAACTTCACCATCCAAAAGACCTGTTAGGAAAATTTTACAGGTAAATTCCGCAGGTTTCAACAAATTTTACCTTTTTTTCTCAAAATTACGACAAATATGTGGAAAAAGTATATCGGAGGGATTCAAATGGTTCATTTACTCTATTATGCTACACCCATCTTAGCCGCTTTTATCGTTTTCGGACCCGTCTTTTTATTTAAATCATCAACCATTTCGGAGAATAAATCCAAGTATTATGAAGCATTGACAGAATTGGAAAAGGACCCTAAAAATGAGAAATTAAAATTAAGTGCCATCGAATTGGGACGCAAATTTTATGGTTCTGCAAGAATCACTGGTACCGCAACGACCTTTGATGAAGCCATCATAAATTGTGAAATTTACGCATGCGAAATGAATGAAACGGAAGCGTAGTGCTAAAGAAAAATAAAAATAATCGAGAACGGGGCTAAAGTCTGCGATGCCCCGTTCTTCTTTTTTTAGAATTTAGTCCATTTTTTGTCGAATTTTTGCGCTGACCTAAAAAAAGTATAAAAAAATCTAAAATCAGCAGGGTTAACGATAGGAATGAAAACATTTACAATAATTTTAGAAAGCACTTACAAAATCATGAAGAATTAAAAAAATCAAAAAAAGGAGGAGGATTTGCTAGTGAAAGCGCTGAAACGATTTTGTCTGCTCATAGATAGTCTTTTTGAAAAAGTGGCGTTAGGCTCACTGGTTGCCATGATTATCATCGTAACGCTGCAGGTTTTTACTCGAAAATTGTTTAATTTCGTATTGTTTTGGTCAGAGGAGGTTACTCTTCTGATGTTATGCTGGTTTTCGTTTATGGGAATTGCCATTGGCGTTCGTGAGAAACTGCATTTAGCCATTGAATCCTTTACCGCAAAACTGCCCCCGGCAGCGATTAACGTCATCGACAAAGTAGTATCACTTGCTACAATGGCATTCGGTTATTATTTGTTGAAATATGGCTGGGATTTTACCGTTCTAATGAGTGAATCGACTCTGCCAGCAACAAAACTATCCAATGCTTGGGAATATGGTGTCATGCCAATTACAGGTTTTATGATGATCATTTACGCCTTTTTACAATTAATTGGTATTGACACTAGAAGACACAATGTTGAAGGTGGTGGCCACTAACGATGGATCAAACAACAATTGCCATAATCATTCTGCTTTCTAGCTTTGTTATCATGCTGGTGCTGCGTTTTCCTGTGGCACTTACATTGGCAGGTTCAACTGTTCTTACAATGATATATTTGAACATTCCGCTTGAGGTTGTTGGACAACGGATGATTCAAGGTGTAAATTCATTTGCATTATTAACAATCCCGTTCTTTATCCTGGCTGGACAATTAATGAATGAGGGTGGTTTGGCCGCTCGCTTAATTAATTTTGCCATGCTAATAGTCGGCCGTGTACGCGGTGGCTTGGCAATGGTAAACGTCCTTGCCTGTCTATTGTTCGGTAATATTTCGGGTTCTGCTGCTGCGGACGTATCATCTATCGGTTCAGTTATGATCCCGATGATGAAGAAAAAAGGGTACAGTAAGGAATTTGCAACTGGTTTAACTTCCGCTGCTGCGATTCAGGGTGTAGTTGTTCCGCCAAGCCATAACTTAATTTTGTACTCTCTTGCTTCCGGCGGTGTATCCATTGCAACCTTATTTATGGCTGGTGTAGTGCCAGGAATCCTGCTTTGTGTAACGCTTATGGTTGTAGCCCGCATTTTGGCTATCCGCCAAGGCTTCACTCAAACTACTATCATTGAGAAAAAAGATAGACCTAAGGTCATTAAAGATGGAATCATTTCGGTTATGCCAATTGTGATCATCCTGGGCGGAATATTCTCGGGTTGGTTTACCGCATCGGAATCAGGCGCTATCGCTGTTCTGTATGCAGTCATTGTTACTTTCTTTGTCTTCAAGGAAATTCCGTTCAGCCGGATGGGGACCATCCTGATTCGTACCTTCAGGACAGTTTCAATGGTATTGTTTCTGATTGCAGCATCTAATGCTTTAGGTTATGTACTTTCGTTCCTGCAAATACCTAACATGGTGACAAATGGACTATTAAGTATCTCTGATAATCCGATTATTATCCTATTGATTATCAACGTGTTGCTGCTCATCCTCGGATGTGGCATGGATATGGCACCACTTATCTTGATTATGACACCAATCTTGCTTCCTGTTGTTACTGCAATGGGCATGGATCCGGTTCATTTCGGTATCATTCTAATGTTGAACTTAGGAATTGGACTTTTAACACCTCCGGTTGGTACGGTTCTTTTCATTGGCTCCGCAATTGGCGAAATCCCTATCATGAAAGCGGCCAAGGCAATGGCGCCGTTTGGATTGGTACTCGTGGCAGCATTGATGCTTTTAACCTACGTACCAAGTATTTCATTATGGCTGCCTAAATTGTTAGGGCATTAATAATGGTTTCAAAGATTTAACTATATAAAAATCAAATGTAAAATTGGGAAAGGGGATTTAAAATGAAGAAGTCAACGAAACGTGTATCTGTAACGCTTAGTGCAATTCTTGGGGCAAGTTTGATTCTATCCGCATGTGGAGGAGCCGCAGAAAAGTCAAACTCTTCCGATGGGTCAAAATCTGCCTCTGATGAAAAAACGTATTCTTTCCGTATTGCTGATAACCAGCCGGATAATTACCCAACTGTATTGGGCGATAAGAAATTTGCCGAGCTTGTTAATCAAAAATCAGATGGCCGCATTAAAATTAGTGTTTTCCCGAATGGACAGCTTGGGGATGAGAAATCTGTCATTGAACAGGTACAGCTGGGAGCGGTTGAATTTGCTCGTGTAAGTACTGGGCCGCTTGCTGAGTTCAGTAAACAGCTGGGTGTTTTCAGTCTTCCTTACATCTTTGACAATTCCGAACACCAATGGAATTTCTTAAACGGTGAAAAAGGGCAGGAATTATTAAAGAGCCTAGAAGGAGCCAAAATGTTGGGCCTTGCTTATTATGATTCCGGTTCTCGTAACTTCTACACCAATAAACCTGTCAAGAGTGTTGACGATCTGAAGGGCCACAAAATCCGTGTCCAACAGAGTCAGATTAATATTGATATGATTTCAGCCCTAGGCGGCAGCGCGACTCCAATGCCTTATGGAGAAGTGTTCAGCTCACTGCAGACTGGCGTTATCGATGGAGCAGAAAATAACCTGCCAAGCTATGTTTCAGCTAACCACTATCAAGTTGCGAAGAATATCATTCTTGACGGCCACCAGCGGGTACCTGAAGTTGTGATCATGAGCAAATCTGTTTGGGATAAATTAAGCGACAAAGATAAAAAGATTATCCAGGAAGCTGCCCAAGAATCTGTTAAAACAGAAAGAGAAGAATGGGCTAAGATGGAGAAAGAGTCAGAAGCAAAAATGAAAGAATCTGGCGTAAACATTGTTAAGGTTGAAGATGTTAAGCCTTGGCAGCAAAAGGTTAAACCTGTAATCGATAAGTATCGTGCTGAATATAGCGACGTCCTAGATGCAATCGATAAGGCAAGAAAATAATCTATATTTTCTTAAGATACTGGGAAAGACTATGCTACTATTTATGCATAGTCTTTCTTTTTTCATTTTATAGAGAAACAAGGTGTGATATGCAACGTTATGAAAGATACGCATTCCGGCGGCTAAGAAATGCACTGCTTTTGAAGGATCAGTCCCTTGTACGTAAGTTGTTTGTATTTTCTGCGCTGCTTGTTGTGGTCCCAATTGGTTTTATTGGTTTTTTTACATACGAGAAATCAGTGGAAGTGCTTGAGAATGAAGCAACTTCATACAGCTGGCAAATCATTAGACAGGTAAATACACATATTGAGTATTATGTGGGCGATTTTGAAATTGAGGTTTTAAAAATTTTGAACAACCAGACGGTTAAACGTTTTATGCAAATGGATACCAATGAGGAATTTAACTCAAGCGGGATGGAAAATGAACTAAAGCACGTGTTAGAAAATGCTGCCTACTCTAGGTCGGACATTTCGAATATTACGATATACGTGAACAATGTGGCAGCGGTAGATGCACTGAATATCCGCTATAATCGTTTCCATCCAATCGAGTCTTTTCAGTCAGAGTTCTTTCAAAAAATACTTCCGAACACAGGTGAACCTGTCATTTTCACACGGACACTGGAGGATGACGAGAACCAGGAGTATGTCATATCCATCGCGAGAAGGCTGTTTAGCTCGAAGACCTTGAAACCAATCGGATTTATTGTGATGGATGTAAATTTTAAGCGCTTTAAAGAAATTGCTAGTCAGGTTAACATAGGAAATTCGGGGTTTATGTATATCGTTGATTCGCAAGGGAATTATGTGTATAATCCAAACTTCTCCGAGCTAGGGAAAAAAGCTTCTTTTCCGCATATGAAAGAAATTCTACTTGGAGGAACAGGGGCGTTTGTCACAAGCGGAAAGGAGAAAAAATTACTCACATACAGCCATTCTGGGTTTCTTGGCTGGACAGTCATTACCGCTATTCCCTATAAGGAACTAATTAAAAGTTCTGTATATATCAGGAATACGATTTTTATGTATGCTCTTTTCACCGTGCTTGTTGCCGCCGTCCTTGGAATTGGTTTAGCCATTAGTATCATTAAGCCGATAAGAGGTCTGCAAAAGACCATGAAGAAAGTGGAAGAAGGTGATTTCAGCGGACAGGTCCAAGTCTTGTCAAAAGATGAAATTGGTGATTTGACGCACGGGTTCAATAAAATGCTAATCCGATTAAATGAGCTTGTAGATGAAGTATATCTTTCTAAAATCAGGGAAACGGAAATGCTGCTGCGTCAAAAAGAAATTGAACTAAAAGCACTTCAGGCCCAAATTAATCCGCATTTTTTGTTTAACTCTCTAGAAACCATTCGCGGAATGGCCTTGGAACATGGGATGGAGGAAATATCGGATATTTCCGCAGCATTGGCCAAATTATTGCGTTATAATATAAATAATAAATCGCAAACCGTATTGTTGGACGAAGAAATTCTCCATACAAAGGTATACCTGCGCATTCAGAAGCATCGTTTTGCTGATAAATTCGAGTATGAATTTGCGATTCCTGACTGGGCGAAAAAACAAACGATTGCTAAATTTTCAATTCAGCCGATCGTTGAAAATTCCTTTAAGCATGGGCTTGAACCGTCCGGTGGCATCTCAAAAATCACCATCACGGCGTTACAAGAATCGGAAGATGCCTATGTCATTAGAATTCAGGACAATGGAATAGGGATTGCTCTGCCAAGGTTGGAAGAAATCCGTCAAAATCTAAGACAAAAAGATGTCACAGAAGGCGGGCCCGGAATAGGTATGGTGAATGTGCATCGAAGAATCGTTCACCTTTTTGGCGACGAGTATGGTATCAGCGTTGAAAGCAGCGAAGGCAATGGTGCAGTCATAAGCATTCGCTTGCCGATGAACAGGCCTAGGGGTTAGCTGAATGAAGGATCTGAAGTCAAAAACATAAATTTTTTTGCTTTATTGGGAAGTGATGGCATGTACACAATACTCTTGGTTGATGATGAGAAATGGGTTCGTACTGCACTGAGGCATACAATCGCCAAGGCGGAACTGCCTTTTGAGGTCATTGGGGAATGCACCAATGGTCTGGAGGCGTTGGATTTTTTAAAGGAAAAGCCTGCTGATTTGGTTATGACAGACGTAAGGATGGCCGTGATGGACGGGTTAGCCTTCGTAACGGCATTGGCAAATGGCGAGTCTCGTACTGACTGTATTATGATCAGCGGTTACGATGATTTTAAGTATGTACAGCATGCTCTAAGGTCAGGGGTATTTGACTACCTGCTTAAGCCGGTAGAGCTTGAAGAATTAAAAGAATGTCTGGACAAATGGGTAAAGCATCGCCAGGAAAGTGAAGAAGCGGCAGCTGCCCCCCAAAAAGAAGCCGATCCATCAGAGTTATCCACTGTTGAGAAGGTCATTCAATACGTCAAAAGCAAAGTTCCAGGAGAGGTAACATTATCCGAAGCGGCCAACTACGTGCATTTAAATCCAAGTTATTTAAGTAAGCTTTTTAAAGATAAAACAGAACAGAACTTTGTTGATTTTGTGCTTGAAATCCGAATGAATGAAGCAAAAAAACTACTTGAGAGGACCTCCTTAAGGATTTCAGAAATAGCTGATCGGCTGGGTTATTCAGATATTACGTATTTTAGTAACTTATTTAAGCGAAAAACAGGAGTGACTCCATCTGAATATCGGAAGCGTGTCCAGACAAGCTAACAATTTCCTCCATCGTAAAACCTGTGTAGATTTTTTTCTATCCAGGTTTTACTTGGCATTTCTTTGAAACCGATTGCAATCTATTCGGTTCTAAGGTAAAATAAAACTATAAATGTTAACGTTAACATTTAGTTGAACTAACGGAAAAGGTTGCTATTAACTACAAATTTTTTTCAATCAATTTGTTAACGTTAACAATACTTTACTTACTAGGAAGATGGTGGACATATGCAAAACTTTATGGATGAGAATTTTCTTTTGAAAAATGAAACTGCTGTCCGTTTATATCATGATTATGCAAAGCAAATGCCAATAATCGATTATCATTGCCATTTAAGTCCAAAGGAAATTTATGAAAATAAAACATTTAAAAATATTACCGAAGCTTGGTTATATGGTGACCATTATAAATGGCGTTTAATGCGGGCAAATGGGATTCAAGAGGAATTCATTACCGGCAGCGCAAATGACTATGACAAATTCATGGCGTGGGCGAAAACCGTTCCAATGACGATTGGAAACCCGCTTTATAATTGGACTCATTTAGAATTACAAAGATTTTTCGGGATTTATGATTTACTTGATGAGGAAAGTGCACCAGAAATTTGGGAGAAGGTCAATGCACAATTGAATAGCGAGGGTTTTGGCGCTCGGGATTTCATTACAAAATCAAATGTAAAAGTAGTTTGCACAACCGATGATCCTGTGGACAGCCTGGAATACCACCTCAAGCTTAAAGAAGATTCAAGTTTTGCTGTCAAGGTTTTACCAAGCTTCAGACCTGACAAAGGATTAGAAATTAACCGTGATACATTCCTGCCGTGGGTTAAAAAGCTGCAAGAGGTTTCAGGGGTGTCTATTAACTCTTATGACGACTATTTAACAGCACTTGAGTCAAGAATCATGTTCTTCCATTCTGTTGGCTGTCTGGTTTCTGACCATGCCATTGATCAAATGTTGTATGCTGACACTACTAAAGAAGAAGCAGCAGTCATTTTCAGCGAAGCCTTGAAGGGGAAAAAAATCTCCTTAGAGGATGAAAAGAAATTCAAAACCTATACCTTCAAGTTTTTAGGTAAACATTATACGGAATTAGGCTGGGCAATGCAGCTTCACATTAATGCATTACGTAATACGAATTCAAAAATGTTTAAGGTATTGGGGCCGGATACGGGCTGGGATTCGATTAATGATGAGAACATCGCCAAGCCATTAGCTAAACTTCTGGATTTGATCGAACAGGAAAGCGGACTTCCGAAGACAATTATATATTCATTAAATCCAAACGATAATAATATCATTGCTCCGATGATTGGCAATTTCCAAGGCGGAGGTGTCCCAGGGAAAATCCAATTCGGAACAGCCTGGTGGTTTAATGACAATAAAGATGGCATGATTGAGCAAATGAAATCACTATCTAATATGGGTCTATTCAGCCGCTTCATTGGCATGCTGACTGACTCAAGAAGCTTCTTATCGTATACAAGACATGAATATTTCAGAAGAATTGTGTGCGCCCTAATTGCTGAATGGGTTGAAAATGGTGAAGTACCAAATAACATCGAATTTTTAGGTAAAATTGTTCAAGGCATCAGCTATCAAAACGCAAACGAATACTTTGGCTTTGAACTATAATTTTCATGTAAAAGACGAGAGCGCAAATATAGTCTCTCGTCTTTTCAAAAAGCGTTATTCCAAGTAAAATGAAAAGCGGAAGGTAAATAAAGGGTGAAACAAAATGGTTACAATAAAAGATATCGCGAAATTAGCAAATGTATCCCATACGACTGTATCCAGAGCCTTGAATGACAGTCCGCTAATCAAGCCAAATACGAAAAAAAAGATCCTTGAAATAGCCGCTCAGCTTAACTATACACCAAACTTTAATGCCAAAAGCCTTGTCACGCAAAAGTCATATACCATCGGCCTTTTCTTTACGAGCATATCCAATGGAACATCTTCCAGTTTCTTTGCTGATGCGGTAACAGGCGTAAATGCCGTCATCAATGAGGATTACAACTTGTTTGTGAGAGGGATTGACGATTATGAAGACTTTTCCACGATTCATAGCAAAAGGTTCGACGGCATTATTTTAATGAGCCAAAGTGACGCTGATAATTCCTTTATTTATCATGTGTTAAATCAAAAAATTCCGCTTGTGGTGATGAATCGGGAAATCAACGATCAGTCTATCATTAACATTCTATCGAATGAACATGAAGGTTCCTGCAATGCTGTAAACTATTTGATTGAAAATGGACATTCGAATATTGCGATTATCGAAGGGATTACAGGCTTCCAATCATCACTGGAACGCAGGGAAGGCTACCTGCAGGCATTGATGGAAAATGATATCCCAATCCGTAAGGAGTATATGGTAAAAGGAAATTATGACTTGCAAAGCGGATATGAAGCAATGGAAAACCTGCTCGCCTTAGAAAATCCGCCTACTGCCGTCTTTTGCTCAAATGATGATATGGCAGTCGGTGCTCTCCATGCGGCATTTGCTAAAGGGTTAAATGTTCCGAAGGATATTTCGATCACAGGCTTTGATGATATAGCCTCGGCACAGTATACCAACCCGCCTTTGACAACTGTCAAGAAACCAGTTGAAAAAATCTGTAAACTTGGCACTGAAAAACTGTTTGAAGTGATTGAAAATAATGAACACAAAGGTGATAAGATTTTTGTTGAAACGGAATTAGTGATTAGAAAGTCTGTATCCTTAGTGAAGTAAACTTATACCGTTTAAAGGGCGGGAAGCTTTTAAACGGTTATATAAATTGCAAAAATGTTCACGTGTGCATAAAAGGAGAGATAACTTTGCAGAAACTTAATCGAAAGACCATCCAAGGCATTGAATCTTATCCGGAAAAGGTCCTGCAATTTGGCGAAGGGAACTTTTTACGGGCATTTGTTGATTGGCAAATCGATGTTATGAATAAAGCTAACCTTTTTAACGGCAGTATCGTGGTTGTTCAGCCACGCGGGTATGAAAAGGTAGAAAGATTAAACGCCCAGGATGGCTTATATACGCTTTATTTGCAAGGGATGAAGGATGGTAAGCCGGTGAAGGAGCATACCTTAATCCAATCCATCAATAGAGGCATAAACCTTTATTCTGATTATGAAAAATATCTTGAACTCGCACAAAATTCAGAGCTGCGCTTTGTTTTTTCAAATACAACAGAAGCTGGGATTGCCTATCAGGAAACGGACCGTTTGGAAGACCGTCCGCAAAAGAGTTTTCCAGGGAAGCTGACAGCCTTTCTTTATCATCGTTTCCAGGCCTTTAACAGGGATAACAGCAAAGGGTTAATCATCATTCCTTGTGAACTTATTGAAAAAAATGGCGAGAAACTAAAAGAAATTATTCTCCAATATGCCGCTGCTTGGAATCTTGGTGCGGAATTTGTTCAATGGATCAATGATGCCAATACATTTTGCAATAGCCTCGTTGACCGGATCGTTCCAGGCTTTCCGGTTGATACGATCACAGAAATGACGGAAGAGCTTGGCTACCAGGATGATTTTGTCGTTGCCAGCGAACAATTCTACAACTTCGTCATTGAAGGGCCACAGTGGATAAAAGAAGAATTTCCAACCCATTTGGCTGGATTAGACACCATGTTTGTTGATGACTTGACACCGTATCGGACAAGAAAGGTGAGGATTTTAAACGGCGCTCATACGGCGATGACACCAGTTTCCTATCTTTACGGTTTAGAAACTGTCGCAGAAGCGGTCGAGCATCCGGTGATTGGCAGCTTTATTAAAGAGCTGATTTTTGATGAAATTATTCCGACATTAGATCTTCCAGCCGAAGAATTAGCCTCTTTTGCGAATGATGTTCTGGATCGATTTAGAAACCCATATATCAAGCATTTTCTGATGAGTATTTCATTGAACTCCATCTCTAAATATACTACTAGAGACCTGCCATCTTTATTAGAGTATATGAACCGTAAAAAGGAATTACCGGGAAAACTGGTCTTCTCCCTTGCGGCATTGATTGCTTTTTATAAGGGAAAAAGAGGTGCGGAAGATATTAATCTTAGTGATGACGAAGACATTCTTGAGTTGTTCAAAGCGCAATGGGGTACTTTTGACGGATCCATTGAAAGTCTGAGGGAAATCGTTTGTGCGGTCTTAGGCTACGAGAAGAATTGGGGAATGGACTTAAATTCTGTTCAAGGATTAGCGGACGCCGTAACGAATTATCTGCATGAAATCGAAACAAAGGGAATGAAGCAGGCTGCCCGGGCAGTTTTAAAGGAGAAAACGGCAAGATAAGGGGGATTTAAGCAATGTTGGAATTTATCCAGATTAACGAAAATGATAATGTTGTTGTGGCATTGCAGGATTTACAAAAAGGTCAATTCATTTCGGTCAATGGGCGTGAGGTTGAGCTAAAAGATGACCTAAAACGTGGTCATAAGATCGCTGTTAAGGACATTCAAGAAAATGAATTTATAGTAAAATATGGCTATCCAATCGGTCATGCCACAAAAGTAATTTCTGCCGGTGAGCATGTTCATACACAAAATACGAAAACAAATCTTGATGGAATAAAAGACTATCAATTTAACCAGAAGCTAGCCGCCAATCCTTATAAAAATGAGAACCTGACCTTTAAGGGCTATCGACGGAAAAACGGTACCGTCGGAATCCGCAATGAATTGTGGATCGTACCGACTGTTGGCTGCGTCAACGGTGTAGCGGAAACGATTATTAAACGTTTTCAAAAGGAAGTGGGCGATATCAGCCCGTTTGAAAATGTCCTTGTATTAAAGCACAATTATGGCTGCTCCCAGCTTGGCGACGACCATCACAACACAAGGACAATTTTGCAGGATGCAGCCCTTCATCCTAATGCTGGCGGCGTCCTCGTGTTAGCACTTGGCTGCGAGAATAATAATCTATATGAATTTAAGGAAAGCCTTGGCGAATTTGATGAAGGCAGAGTGAAGTTCCTTGCTTCCCAAGAGGTCGGCAACGAAATCGAGGAAGGGGTTAAGCTATTAAAGGAAATCTATGAAAATGCCAAAAACGATAAGCGCGAAGAGGTCCCATTATCCGAACTGAAACTTGGATTGAAATGCGGCGGTTCAGACGGCTTATCAGGAATCACGGCCAATCCATTGCTTGGCAGATTGTCGGATTTCCTTGCTGCCCAGGGAGGAACCACGGTGTTAACTGAAGTACCTGAAATGTTCGGAGCGGAAACGATCCTCATGGAACGAGCAGAAAATACAGAGGTTTTTGAAAAAACGGTAGAATTAATCAATGACTTTAAACAATACTTTATCGCCAACAATCAGCCTGTATATGAAAACCCGTCGCCAGGGAATAAAGCGGGCGGGATCACAACGCTTGAAGATAAATCGCTCGGTTGTACACAAAAAGCAGGGACTTCCACCGTTACAGATGTGTTAAAATATGGTGAAAGATTAAAGAAAAAAGGACTAAACCTGTTGAGCGCCCCAGGAAATGACCTTGTTGCCGCATCTGCGCTGGCATCAGCAGGCTGTCAGCTAGTCCTGTTTACAACGGGAAGAGGAACACCATTTGGCACCTTCGTTCCAACCATGAAAATTTCAACCAATACCCCGCTATTTGAAGCAAAACCCCATTGGATTGACTTCGACGCAGGAGTATTGCTGGAGCAATCAGCAGATGTCGTCTTGAGACAATTTATTGACTATGTGATTAAAGTGGCGAGCGGTGAGTTGGTGAACAACGAGAAAAACGACTTTAGAGAGATTGCTATTTTTAAAACGGGTGTAACTTTATAGGTTTGGCTCTTTTCTAAAAGATTGTTGCTAATAAGGATTCGCAAATAAGACTTGCAAAATTGCAAATATTAGGGTTGAATTCGCAAAAAAACTCGTAAAATCGCTAATAAAAGTGCTCGATTCACAAATAAAACCTGAAAAAAGAACTCAGTAATGGAGGCAGTTTTCAATGGAGCAAAACTTAGTTTCTTTATTAAAGCAAGAAAAAATTGTGGCGATTATTCGCGGCATTCCAAACGGCAGCGGTGAAGAGACAGCCAAAGCCCTAGCAGCAGGTGGAATTTCATTTTTAGAAGTGACATTAAACACTGATGGTGCCCTTAACATGATTCATGATCTGAAAGGGAAATTTGGAAGTCAATTACGAATTGGTGCGGGAACTGTATTAGACCTTGAAATGGCAAAGGAAGCGGTTCAGGCAGGTGCGGAATATCTTGTGTCGCCAAACCTGGATGAAGAGGTATTGGCTTACGGGCTTGAACAAGGTGTGGAAGTTTGGCCAGGAACCTTGACACCTACAGAGATTGTCCGGGCGTATCGCCTCGGGGCAAGCGCTGTTAAGGTTTTCCCAGTCGGCTCAATGGGAGTGAAATATATTAAAGATATCAGAGGACCGCTTAACCATATTCCAATGATGGTAACAGGCGGAGTGAATCTGGACAATATCAAAGAGGTTTTGGGCTACGGAGCCATTGCTGTTGGGCTCGGTGGAAATCTAGTAAACAATGAGTTAATTAAAAAAGGTGATTTTGAGCAAATTACACAATTAGCTGCAGCGTATACTAGACTAGCTAAAGAGGTGCAGGTACATGCAGCCAAATAACCGTACGGATGTACTGACAATTGGAGAAAGTATGGTCCTTTTTCAAACAATCGGAGAAAAAGGGATTAAATATGAGCCGCTGTTTACAAAGTCCCTGGCAGGTGCCGAATCAAATGTTGCCATCACCCTGACGCGTTTAGGCAAGAAGGTTAGATGGGTCAGTAAACTAGGTAAAGATCCGTTTGGTGACTATATTTTGTCAACACTTGGCGGAGAGGGAGTAGATGTATCCTATGCCCTTCGTGATGTGGAAAAACCTACGGCGGTTTATTTTAAAGAAAGTAAAAGCTATGGGGATCCAACCGTTTATTATTATCGGAAAAACTCAGCCGCTAGCAATCTTCAGCCAGAAGATGTGCAAAAAGAGTGGTTTGATGGTGTCAAGCATTTGCATGTTACAGGAATAACACCGGCCTTAAGTGAAAATGCTGCCGAAGCTATCCGAAAAGCAATGAAAATGGCCAAGGATATGGGACTGACCATTTCTTTTGACCCCAATTTACGGAGAAAGCTCTGGAGTGAGGAGAAGGCGCGGAGTGTTTTACTTTCGCTTATCCCGTTATGTGATGTGTTTCTGCCAGGCGTGGAGGAAGCAGAGTTCCTTTTAGGTCAACAATCCATTGAAGAATATGGCGAGAGTTTTCTGCAAATGGGGCCGAAAGTAGTTGTCTTGAAGCTTGGTGCCGAAGGTTCGATTGGCTTTATCAACGGCGATTCTGTTAAAGCAGCCCCACATGTAGTCTCACAGGTCATTGATACGGTCGGGGCTGGAGATGCGTTTGCAGCAGGGTTCCTCTCTGTGTATTTAGATAATGAGGCTGCTTTGACTCATGTATCCCTAGAAATTGCCTTAACCAGGGCCAATATTTTGGGTGCACTGGCAACTCAATTTAAGGGTGATTGGGAAGGGAACCCTTCACTTGAGGAGATCAATTCTATTATCGCAGGCAGGGTAGAAGCTACAAGATAAACATGTAATAAGTGAGGTGATTGACTTGTTTTACTTTGGAAATAAGGAAAATTCTGTGGAAGCAGGAGAAGGTGCCAAAAGGAAGCTTTTGGGAAGGGGCGGAAGCCTGATGATGACAGAAGTAAGTTTCCAAAAGGATGCAATTGGTGCAATCCACTCCCACCCGCACGAGCAGGTAAGTTATATTGTTCAAGGAAGTTTTGAGTTCAATTTGGATGGAAAAGTCCAGCGAGTGGTGAAAGGGGATAGCATCTACATCCCTTCAAATACTTTACATGGTGTTAAAGCGCTTGAAGATGACTCGATTATATTGGATGTTTTTACACCTCAGCGTGAAGATTTTCTATGATTTAAATCAAAAAACCGGGCTTCTGCTGCCCGGTTTTTTTTATAAAACGGAAATCGTGTTCCTGCCTTTTGTTTTTGAAGTATAAAGGGCCTCATCTGCCAACCGAATCAAATCCTCCGGTTTGGCTGCCGGACCAGGTATAAATGAGGCGCTCCCGATGCTTAAGGTGACGGTTTCTGCTATTTCTGAATTAATATGAGGAATATTTAGTTCCTTAACTGTTTTCTTGATTTGTGCGGCAAATTGTTCGGCATTTTCCTGGTTTGCTGCAGGCATGATGAGGCTGAATTCCTCACCTCCATAACGGCAGAGTGTATAGCCTGAATCTTCCGTTACGAGATTTTTAATAGCTTGGGCAATGGTTTGCAAGCAATAATCACCAGTAAGATGGCCATAGGTATCATTATATTTTTTAAAGAAATCAATATCAAACATTAGTAAAGAAATCGGGACTTGATTCGATTGAGCATGAAGCCACGCCTTTTCCAGTTTCGTATCAAAATATCTGCGATTCCCCACACCGGTTAATCCGTCTACATAAGAGAGTTGATTTAATCTTTCATTGGATTTTTCCAATTTATGCTGTGTTTCTTTCAGTTCGATAAGACTATTCTTTAATTTTCTTTGGTTTTCATTTGAATGGGCGATAAAGACAGAAAAATGATAGGCGATAAATCCGCCCGTTAACGAAAAAATATAATGCATGATTAATAATTTTTTTAAAACAATCGGATCTTCAATATTGATGGTAAAAACAATTGTTAGGATAAATAATCCTATCAGGTTCATGAAAAAAGCTTTAATTGTTAAATTATAATTCAATCTTGCGATTCCGCTGCTTATGATTCCTATGAACAGCATTCCAATAGAAGCAAAAAGGGCTGCATCACTATAACCGAAATGCAGAAATCTCCCTATTACAATTAGGGCAGAAGCAACCATCGCGGGAATGAATCCGCCGAATGCTGCGGCAAGAACAATCACTAGATGGCGGAGGTCTGCAATGGTTGTAGTTGAAATTTTAATACTGAAAATCATTAGTATGTTTCCCAGGATACCATAAGAAATTCCCCAATATAGTTTAGTGGATAATGGTGAAGTAGCCAGTAATGGTCTATTTTTAAATAATTGCCCCATTACATAAAAGGAGGATACTAACATGGCTGTATTTGAAACAAAATCTTTAAACATTCATATATCTCCGGTGTGTTCTTTTGGTCAGGAGTGGTTCGTTCCTATAATCCGATTATACTACAATAAGGGAAATTTCGACAAAAAACAAAGAAATAAGCAATAAGCCTCCGACATTTTCCGGGAAATTTTTATACAAAAATAGCTTCCCAATAGAAGGGAAGCCATTTTTTTTATAGGATGACAGGCAGGGGAATACCAGCTAGTTCCTTCGAGGCTATACGAGCTTTTTCTTTGGCAGCGGCAACAATTTCCGGGACTTTTTGCGGATAAAGGTCCAAGCCCTCAACAATGACACTATCCATGACTTCAATCCCTAGGAAATTAAGAGCAATTTTTAAATAACGATCTCCAGATTCTAATTCCTGAATAGGGGAACCTGTATATTGGCCGCCACGGGTTTGAATGTGAATCGCCTTTTTCCCTGATAATAATCCTTTTGGTCCGTTAGGAGTATGGGTGAAGGTTTTTCCCGCAATAAACAGATTATCGAGGAATGCTTTTAAGACCGCCGGTGAATTTAAATTCCATAATGGCGAAACAAAGACATAGTAGTCAAATCCAATAAATTCATCTGCAAGAGCGTGCATTTTGAGGATTTTTTCCCTTTCGGTCTCTGAAAGCTGGTCCATTGTATAGCCATATCCTGCTAATTTCCCGCGTGCAAACACTAAATCAGCATCCATTTGGACAAAATCTAATTGGAACAAATCCATTCTCTTAATTTCTACATCCGGCCTTTCCTTCAAAAAGGATTCGAGAAAGGCCTCTCCAATTTGCAACCCTTTTGATTTTTCAAGACCCTTTGGATTTGCGGTAATATAAAGTAATTTCTCCATCAACACACAACCCATCTGTTTAAATGATTTCATTACTTCTATTATAAGGAATTTACTTTGCTCAATTTTGAACAATAGGTGAAGTTCTTGAACATTAGGTGTCTATTATAGTTTTCAGCAGTTATGAATTGGAAACATTTTTTTGTTATAACGCTTACATAAAGTTATTGACGAAAAAAGTCGAGGGTGATATTCTACTTATACAGAAATTATTTTGTTAGTTCATTAAACAAATTAATGGAAGGATAAACCAATCTCGAGATGAACTAAATATTTTTAAACATTTATGAAAAGGATTACAAATAAAGGACTATGGAGGGAAGAAACATGGCTCAAAGTGCCAAAGTGAAAGCACCAGAATTTGTAGAAAAAGCAGCAGTTCGTCCTTTTGGAATGAGAGATAAATTAGGTTATTTGTTTGGTGATTTTGGAAACGATTTCTTCTTTATTTTAGTAGCATCTTTCTTAATGGTCTATTACACAGATGTTTATGGTCTTAATCCTGCATTCGTAGGAACCCTTTTCTTAGTTGCGCGCCTATGGGATGCCGTAGCCGATGTTTCTTGGGGACGTTTTATTGACACAAGAAAAGCAGGGAAAAACGGCAAATTCAGACCATGGATTTTCAGAATGTCATTTCCGCTTGTCATCACTGGTGTGTTAATGTTTGTACACATTCCGGGAATGTCAACAGGATTTTATGAAGCATATGCCTTTGTAACATATATTTTATGGGGAACATTATATAGTACGGTTAATATTCCATATGGTTCAATGGCTTCCGTTGTTACAAGTGATCCGGTTGAACGTACATCTTTATCAAGTTGGAGAACATTAGGAGCAAACTTGGCTGGTTTAATCATTAACGTAGTTGGCCCAATGATTCTGTTTGTCAATAATAAGGCTGATGCCAATCACTTTTTATTAGGGGCCATTATTTTTGGTGTGCTTGCCATTGCTTGTTATATGGCCTGCTACAAAATGTCAGTAGAACGTATTACAATGACTGAAACAAAACAGGAAAAAATGAATTTAGGGCAGACATTAAAAGGTCTTGCGAAAAATAAACCATTGTTATGGATCCTTATCGCATCCTTGGCATTTATGATTACCTTTATGTTAATTGGTACAGTAAACGTATATTTATTTAAAGATTACTTTGGCAATGCAAAAGCATTGAGTATGGTTGGGCTTCTTCAATCCGTTGCAGTATTTGTTGGAATGCCAATGGTTAAGCCATTAGTATCTAAATTCGGGAAAAAAGAAGTTGCCGCTGCTGGCTTGTTACTTGCTGCAGTTGTATATGGAGTTTTATACCTGCTTCCAAACCTAAATGCAAACCAATTTATTGGAATTTTAGCGATTGCCATGTTTGGGTATGGATTGTTTAACTTAGTTGTTTGGGCGTTTGTGACTGACGTTATCGATTATCATGAATACCTGACAGGATTGCGTGAAGATGGAACTGTTTACTCGATCTATTCCTTTGCCCGTAAGGTCGGTCAGGCTATTGCCGGTGGTATTGGCGGATTTGCGATTGCATCAGTTGGATATAACGCTACTCTTAAGGCGCAAACACAGGAAACATTGAGTGGAATTCATACACTCGGTACATTGGTTCCGGCAGTTATCCTAATCTTGATTTTCTTAATTCTTGTATTCCTTTATCCATTAAATAAGAAAAAGACACAACAGCTTGCTATTGATTTAGCTGAAAAGAGAAAAGCTTCTTAATATGAATGATGGAAGATAGTTAAGGGAACTTAGCTATCTTCTTTTTTTTGTGCAAAAAACAATACCCTTTTTTAACGTGAAAGGCTTTTAAACAGGAGACCTATTAGCAGAAACAAAAATTGCCGAGAAAAATACTTTCTCGACAATCATCTCATTTTTAGGAAACGGTTTCATTATCCTGCTGTTCAAATGGTAAATTCAACATCGGAACACTAAGGAAATGTTTAATCGCAAGGGCACATGCACCTAATACGCAAGACTTTTTCCCAATTGAAGATATGGATAACTCACGGTAATGACAAATGGACGAATGTAAATTTTGCTTAATTTTATCAAGAGCATCCGGATACATCCTTAGAAGTTCACTGTCTAGCACAAGGACATCAGGATTGTAAATATTAATCATATTATTTAAGCCGATGGAGAGATAGTAGAGTAACTGTTCCAGCAGCTCGTGTACTTCCTGGTCACCTTCATCAAGCCATTTTTGAATATCCTCATAGGTAAGGTTTTTCATTTGTCTTTTTTCAGACAGATACTCGAATACACTTGATTCAGAAGAGTATTTCTCCCAGCATCCTTTATTGCCGCAGTTGCATGGCCTGCCTTCTGGGACAACAATCATATGGCCAATCTCACCAGCATAGCCGTCATGCCCGCGGAAAAAGTCATCTTTCATCATCATTCCCATTCCAATTCCAGAATAGAGAGTGGCACAGAGCAGGTTATCTGTTTCATGGTGGAAAAATACCCGTTCTGCAAAAGAGCTTAGGTTGGCATTGTTCTCAAGATAAACATCGATATCAATTTCATTTTCAAGATCGGTTTTTAAATGAATATCCTCCCATCCAAGCCGTGGTACAAAATGAACCACTTCGTCCTTTCCAACAAGGCCATGGATGGCAATGACAATTCCGACAATACCGTAGAGGCTTTCAGTGTATTCTGCTTTAAATTTTTTTATTTGTTCAACTAATATAAGAAGAATCTCTGCATAGTCTTTTGTATTTATTTTAATAATAGTAGATGTAGCAGGATGACCTAGCAGGTCTGATAAGGTAAAAGATATTTGACCATAATCAAGGTCGATCCCAAGGGCATAGCCTGCCTTGCTGTTTAATGAAAGCATAATCGGCTTTCTTCCGACAGAAAAATGCTCTAGCTGTGTCTCAATAATCAGTCCTTCATCCAAAAGGTCAGCAACCTGGGCGGAGATGGTAGCTCTCGTCAGGTCAGTAACCTTGGATATATCTGCGCGGGAAATCATTCCTGCTTTTACAATTTCCTTAATGATTAAGGAACGATTTATTTTTTTTATATATGCCGCATCACCGGTAATCATTGATTTCCTCCATTTTATACACTTTTATAAGCATTTCTATTATATCAAATTATTAAATGGCGGAAAAACATATTATTGATTTCCTTCATTGACGAATTTAGATAAACGTGATAATTTATACTTGTATTTAATTAGTTTAATAAACAAATCAAATTAAACTATATGTATTTTTTAAATTTTTTAGCACAATTGAAAGGGTTTACAGCTAAAGCTTTACTATTGGGAGGGAATAGAATGAAAGCTTTTTTAGATAATCATTTCTTATTAAATACCGAAACAGCTAAGGGACTTTATGAAACTGCCGCACAGGGATTGCCGATTTTTGACTTTCACTGCCATTTAAATCCCCAAGAGGTTTGGGAAAACAAACCTTATCGTAGTATTACGGAGGTTTGGCTTGGCGGCGACCATTATAAATGGCGGGCAATGCGTATGCATGGTATTGGCGAAAGATTCATTACCGGCGACGCTGATGACTGGGAGAAGTTTGCTGCATGGGCGGAAACAGTGCCTCATTTAATTGGCAACCCGCTTTATCATTGGACACATATGGAATTAAAAATGTTTTTTGGAATCGAGAAGGTTCTTAGTCCGGAAACCGCACGTGAAATTTTTGACGAGTGCAATGAAAAACTCGAGAAGCCGGAATTCATGCCAAGAGCTTTCATTGAACGATCTAATGTAAAATTTATCGGTACTACTGATGACCCAGTTTCAACTCTTGAATACCACCAATTGTTGAAGAAGGATGAAACGTTTAAGGCCATTATTGCGCCTACTTTCCGTCCTGACGGTGCGCTTTTCATTGAGCGTCCAACCTTTAAAACTTGGCTTGAAAGTTTATCTGAAGTATCCGGGATCAAGGTGGACTCTTTAGATTCTTTTTTACAAGCATTAAAACAGCGGGTTGATTTCTTCCATGAAAATGGCGGCCGGGCATCTGACCATGATATTCAAAAAATGGAATATGTTCAAACGACAAAAGAAGAGATTTCACCAATTTTTGATAAGCGGTTCAACGGTGAAGAGCTTAATGAAGAAGAAATCACTCTATATAGAGCGTTCCTATTGACGGAGCTTGGAAAAATGTATGCGGAAAAACAATGGGTCATGCAGCTTCATATGGGCGCCATGCGCAGCAATAATACGAAAATGAAAAATCTGCTTGGTCCTGATACAGGTTTTGATTCTGTCGGTGAAACCAATTTTGCTGAAGGCATTTCCCGCTTTCTTGATGCTCTTGACGTACAGAATGCATTGCCAAGAACAGTATTGTTTAATCTAAATCAGAAGGATAATGTTGTTCTTGCTGGCATGATGGGTAATTTTTATGAAGAGGGTATCCCGGGTAAGGTTCAATTTGGTTCAGGATGGTGGTTCCTCGATCATATCGATGGAATGGAAAGACAAATGAAGGATCTCGCAAACGTTGGGCTATTAAGCCACTTTATTGGTATGCTAACAGATTCCCGCAGTTTCCTATCTTACGCAAGGCATGATTATTTCCGTCGAATCCTCTGCAACATTCTTGGAGAATGGGTGGAAAGAGGCTTAGCGCCAAATAATCAGGAGTTCATGGAGCAAATGGTTAGAAATATTGGCTATCACAATGCAGAAAAGTATTTCTTACAGCGATAAGTTAGAAAATGCCTTTCTTGATGTTCTTTACTTAAACCGCTATTATGAATGGTATATTAATGGTGCCCACGAGCCCAAACCGATAAACGGAGGGAGATTGTAATATGTCAAAGCAACAAATTGGTGTAGTTGGATTAGCTGTAATGGGGAAAAATCTTGCTTTAAATATTGAAAGCAGAGGTTATTCTGTTGCAGTCTTTAACAGATCCTACGAAAAAACAGAGGAATTTTTGAAAAATGAAGCAGAGGGTAAAAACTTTGTTGGTGCCCGCACTGTCGAGGAATTTGTTAACTCTTTAGAAAAGCCTCGCAAAATTTTATTAATGGTTAAAGCAGGTACTGCTACCGATGCCACAATTGACTCTTTAAAGCCATATCTTGAGGAAGGCGATATTCTTATCGATGGCGGAAATACCTTCTTCCAGGACACCATCAGACGGAATAAGGAACTAGCAACAGCAGGATACCATTTTATCGGAACTGGCGTATCCGGCGGGGAAGAAGGCGCATTAAAAGGACCTTCGATTATGCCTGGCGGTAAACAGGAAGCTTATGAGCTTGTCAAACCGATTTTAGAAGCTATCTCTGCAAAAGTGGAAGGTGACCCATGCTGTACGTATATCGGTCCAAATGGTGCTGGACACTATGTGAAAATGGTTCATAATGGCATCGAGTACGGCGATATGCAGCTAATTTGTGAAGCATACTTTATCCTTAAGAATGTCCTTGGTTTAAATGCAGAGGAGCTTCATCAAGTATTTGCCGAGTGGAATAAAGGCGAACTAGACAGTTATTTAATTGAAATTACCGCTGACATTTTTACAAAAGTGGATGAAGAAACTGGAAAGCCAATGGTTGATGTCATCATGGATACTGCCGGCCAAAAAGGTACCGGTAAATGGACAAGCCAAAACGCTTTAGATTTAGGTGTACCGCTTCCGCTTATTACTGAATCTGTATTTGCGCGCTTTATTTCAGCAATGAAAGAAGAACGTGTAAAGGCAAGTAAAGTGTTGAATGGACCAGAGGCAAAACCATTTGAGGGCAATAAAGAAGAGTTGATTGAAGCGGTTCGCAAGGCATTATACATGAGTAAAATTTGCTCTTACGCTCAAGGCTTCGCGCAAATGCGTGCAGCATCTGAAGAGTACGATTGGAACCTTCGTTACGGCGATATCGCGATGATTTTCCGCGGCGGCTGTATCATTCGTGCCCAATTCCTGCAAAAAATTAAAGACGCTTACGATCGTGACCCAGCATTAGCGAACCTTTTACTTGATCCTTACTTTAAGGAAATTGTTGAAGGCTATCAGCAATCACTACGTCAAGTGCTATCCTTGGCAATTGAACGCGGTATTCCGGTACCATCGTTTGCAAGCGCAATTGCTTACTATGACAGCTACCGTACGGAAACACTTCCTGCGAATCTATTACAGGCACAACGGGACTACTTTGGTGCTCACACTTATCAACGTGTTGATAAAGAGGGAGTATTCCATACAAACTGGATGGAATAGGAAGATAAATAATCGAGTAGAGGGAAAATAAAGCAGTTTATTTTCGCCCCTCTCACAACACCGTACGAACGGATCGCGTATACGGCGTTTCAATTTATATTACAGTGTGTACTTTTAAGTAACGTTCAAGAGCAGAGGGTATCCCCCTCTGCTTTAGTCTTTTGTTTGAGATTGCTCTTTGAACAACTTTCGATAACCCGATATACCGGTAACCTTTCCGGCAGAACGTTAATCCTTTTGCTTCTTCTTCGGGTATACCTAGTTGGATTAGCGACTTGATTTGTTTTCTAGGAACTTTCCATTGTTTCCAAATGATTACTCTTATTCTTGAGCGTAATTTCATATCTATTTGGGTCATTGCTTTTCTCATGTTTGCAATTCTAAAGTAGTTCACCCATCCAAAAATGACTTGTTTAAGCTTAAGAATTCTGAAATCTAGAGAGACGCTCCCGTTTCGTTTTGTAAGTTGTCGTAGCTTTCTTTGAAATTTCTGTAATGACTTTGGGTGAGGTTTCACTTGGTATCTCTCAGTTTTGAAGTCATAGTAGTATCCAAATCCTAAGAATTTTAACTCTTTAGGGCGAGAGATTTTACTCTTTTCTGCATTAACTATCAACCCTAATTTTCCTTCTATAAATCTCACGATTGATTTCATCACTCTGTTTGCTGCTTGCTCGCTCTTCACAAAGATTAGGGAGTCATCCGCATATCTAACGAAACGCAATCCTCTACTTTCTAGTTCCTTATCTAGTTCGTTTAACATAATATTACTCAATAATGGACTGAGGTTTCCTCCTTGCGGAGTCCCGACGGGAGTCTCTTTATATTTCCCATTTACCATAACTCCACTTACTAAGTATTTTCTGATTAACGAGATGACATCACCATCATCGATTGTGTTTGCGATAATTCGCATGAGTTTATCATGATGAACTGTATCGAAGAATCTTTCAAGGTCAATGTCTACTACCCAATCGTGTCCATCATTCAGAATTTCCAAACTTTTTATAATAGCCATCTCACAGCTTCTTTTTGGTCTAAAGCCGTAACTGAATTCGCTGAATTGCTTTTCGAATATCGGACTGAGAACTTGATGAATTGCTTGTTGAACTACTCTATCCACTACTGTTGGTATTCCCAACATGCGCATCTTGCCATTTTCTTTTGGGATTTCCACTCTTAAGGCAGCTTGTGGTTGGTATTTTCTTGTTCTGATGCGCTGACGTAGCTCATCTTTGTTCTCTTTCAGATATCGCTTCAGTTCATCGACTGTTATTCCATCAATCCCACTAGCACCTTTGTTTTTATAGACACGTAAGTAGGCTTCATTCATATTTTGATTGCTTAGAATCTGTTCTAAAAGTTCCACACTCGTTTCTCCTTTCCTCTCACGTAATAAGTGATAGCTCCATTTTGGTTATCCTTTGAGATACGCTCATACTTTCCCCATTAACACATTCGGAGTACGTCACTTATGCATTCGTGGCGTTGAAACACTATAAATTGTTCAGCCCTTCATGAACTAATTTCACTACTATGGCTTCTGCTGACTTCTTGCGGCTAACCTTTTTCGACTGTACTAGTTGTACACCCGCAAGACCTCCCAGGGTAAGACAACAATCTTTCCTCTTTTACTCGCCTGATTTACTCTACAAAGTTACGCACATCTTTTGGACTTTGACTTGAATTGGAGCCTCATCCCTTTGTAAAGCCTTAGTATCAGATTTCTGTTCGTCGAGCCAAGATTTTATTCCACGCTTCCTCCAGCCCTTACCTCACGATAAGTACCTTGCGCTTCCTTAGTGGTTGGTTGATGTGTACCCCCACAGTGGACTTTCACCACCTAGATAGTTGCCATGCCTGGCACACAATTAAAAGCAGGAGCCATAGCCCCTGCTTAATTTTTCATGAACAACCTGTTCTGTTAATTAACCTTTTCAACCTTGGCCTGGCTGGTAGGTACCGTGGCCGTGATGAGATCCATGTCCTGGATAATAACCGCCGTGGCCGTGGTGATACCCGTGTCCCGGATAATAACCGCCGTGGCCGTGGTGATACCCGTGTCCCGGATAATACCCGCCGTGGCCGTGGTGATACCCATGTCCCGGATAATAACCACCATGGCCGTGATGGTAGCCCATTCCCGGATAACCAGGATAACCCATGCCTAGTTGCACGCCTGGATACCCCATGCCCGGATGCCCAGGTGGTGCATAACCTCCGCCCGGTAAACCAATTGTTACTTGTCTATCCATTCTTTATCTCCTCCTCAAAATGGTTACAAATTAGTATATGTGTCCAAATTGAATGAGGGATAGGCTTATCGCCCAATTACTCATGCTTATACAATTGCTTCTTCACTTGGTCTGTTCACTTCGCGCCGATTTTCCTTGATCATCATCCCGCCGAGTAAGCCGATCAGCGCAAATACGGCTGGAATAATAAAGCCATAGTGGTACCCCACACTTGCACCGAATGAATGAAAGTGGTCTAATACCTTACCAAAAATGCTAGGCAAAAGTACTGCGCTGATAAAGCCGCCTGTGTTTGCGAATCCTGTGACTACGCCAACCTCCTTAATGGGGAAAGACTGTCGAACGACCGCAAAGGTTAGAGTACTGCCGCCATTTCCATATCCTATTAAAAAGAAAAGAATATAAAGAAGGAACACAGGCGGATTTCCACCGAAAAGCCAAATGACAGTCCAGCTTAAAAAAATAACAACATGAACCAGGACATATGGCCTTTTGAGTGAATCAATCCGTGCTGAAAACCAGCTTGTTACAGGCGCGCCGATGATGGCGCCAATCAAGCCAATCATAACAAGCTGGCTGGCAGCGGATCTTGTCATGTCATATACGTGCATTCCGTATGGCACTGCCCATGAACCAATAAATCCAACATACGTCCCAACTGCTCCAAAATGGCAGAAAAAAGCAGCCCATGCCTGACGATTTGAAAAAATCCGTCGCAGCATTACCAATGTTTTTTCCTGCCGCGGCTGTTTTTTAAGGTAAGACTGTTGCGGCTTGGTTTTGTTCAAGCCTATTTGATTTGGCTTTATAACCAAAACACAATATAAAAGAATTGCTATAAGGCAGAGAATAATACCCGTTGTCAAAAAAGGCGGTCTCCACCCAAATGAAGCAATAAAGGCAGAGAAGGGAACTGTCGCCAATAAAAATCCAAGGCTTCCGGCCATTCCCGCTAAGCCAAGTAATTTTACAAATTCATTGGCTCTAAACCACCCGCTTAAAATCAACACCAAATTGACCCAAATGGCGGCATCCCCTATTCCCACCAGCAATCTTGCCGCAAAAAGAATGGCTTCATTCGCTGCAGTACTATAAATAATTGTCCCAAGCCCTGTCAGGAGGGTGCCGCCAATAAGAAAATAATTTGGACCCAAACGGTCAGATAAAATCCCAATCGGAATTTGCAGTCCGGCATACGCCAAAAACTGTATACTTGCCAACAAACCAATCGTGGCCGCTGGTAAATGGAAATCCTTCATTAATTGATCCGAAATTAATCCAGGTGCTGTTCTTTGACTTACAATAATAAAATACGTAAACAACACTGCCGTAAAAACTATCCATCTATAATTGCTATTTTGTTTTTCCAATGTTCCATACCCCTGTTGTATTGATTATTTCCTTATTATACTCCATATTTCCCTAGATGAATTCCCTAATTTCCGATGGAGGCGGTTACATATAAAAAATTTTGGTTCTCGAAATAATTGTCATATGTGATTCCCGTCACCCCGTTCCTGCATCCATATTTACTAAAATAAATCTACAGGGGAAGGTGATAAAATTGGAAAAAAGAATATCTAATTTTTCTATTTTTGAGAATTACCACGATAGGCAGGTCGTTTTAAACTACTATGAGGACGAAGATTTTTTATGGAAAAGAGATGGATTTCATTTTGATAAAATACAATTTTTAAATGGAGTGCTTTTATTTTCAAAAAAAGATGGAAAAACCTTTTCCATTTCCATTAAGGATTATGACAGTGTATCAGTAAATACTGATTTTCAAAACTACTTCATGTTACGCAAAGGCTGTAACAGTATGGAAATGTATTTTCCAAATTGAACCGTCGAGAAAGGGTATTTTTTCAGCAATTTTTAATTTTGTAAAAACCTAAATGACCAACCTTTAGTTGTTTATCCCTGCTAACTGGCCTGTTGATTTCCGCTCCGGGCACTCGCTTTCCGCGGGGAGCTCCTGGAGCCTCCTCGGCGCTTTGGCGCCTGCGGGGTCTCCAGTGACCTCTATATCCCGCAGGAGTCGAGAGCCCTCCGCTCCAATCAACAGGGAGGCAAATCAACCTAAGTTTTGCAACACACATTTTCCATCTTTGCTAAGTGTGTTGCAATCTTTTTCATATCTTGACAGACTGCAATAAGGTGAGTCTGTTCTCTTACATTATTCAATGCCCGTAACTAGGAAGAAAAGAGAAACCAATATAAATCAAGCGAAAAAGGTTGTCGTCTGGACTAATCCATCGATAGAAACAAATTCATATTCACTATAGCAATACTCTATTGGATTGACCATTGAATTCACCACTTATTTTATTGGAGTTGTAGAACTTTATTGAATACACCGTTGATTGGCGCGGAAGGCACGAAGACTCCTGCGGGAGTACGGGGCAGGGGAGACCCCGCAGGAGCGAAGCGATGAGGAGGCTCCCCGGCACGCCCGCGGAAAGCGAAGTGCCTGGAGCGCCAATCAACAGACTTGTTAAAAAGCTTTATATAAATGATATTCAAATTAACGCGGTCGATCCTTAAAGAAAATGAGTAAAATAAAAGGTTGTCGATAGTTTCTCGACAGCCTGAGTCGGCCATTTAGGCCGGCTTTTGTTGTAAACAAAGTAGAATAATGTCTTTTCTTTATGTGGCAGCTATCTTAAAATAAATATATGTTTAGTTAACAAATTAAATGTCATTCTTAATAGGAGGGGAAATTAAACATGGTTCAAGTGAAAGTAGGGATTATCGGCTTAGGGGCACAAGGCAGTGCATATGCCGAATTTATATCTGCCGGAAAAGTGAAAAACATGGCCCTTGGTGCCCTATGTGCCACAAGCGCTACAAAAAAGGAAATGGCTGCCGAGAAGTTCCCGGGAGTCCCATTTTATCAAGATTATACAGAGTTGCTTGAAAGCGGAAATATTGATGCTGTCATTATTTGTACACCGCACTATCTTCACCCGGAGATGGGGATTGAAGCAATTAAAAGAGATGTACACGTATTAATTGAAAAACCTGCCGGAATTTATACGAAGCAGGTAAAAGAATTAAACGAAATTGCGGCAGCGAAACCGGAAATAAAAGTTGGTATATTGTTTAATCAGAGAACAAACCCGCTTTACCAAAAGGTAAAAGAGATTATTGATAATGGCGAGATTGGCGGCATTCGCAGGACAAACTGGATGATTACAACCTCGTGGCGGCCGCAGGGGTATTACGAACAAAACGAATGGAGAGCAACCTGGGGCGGTGAAGGCGGCGGGATCCTGGTTAACCAAGCGCCACACCAGCTTGATTTATTTCAATGGATTTGCGGCATGCCGAAAAAAGTATATTCTAATGTCAAGTTTGGCTATCAACGAAATATAGCGGTGGAAGATGATGTTACCGCTGTTTTTGATTATGGGAATGGAGCAACGGGTGTATTTATTGCTTGTACACATGATGTGATGGGGACGGACCGTTTTGAAATATTAGGTGACAAAGGAAAAATCGTTGTCGATGACAGTAAAAAAGTTACGATCAAACGGCTTTACAAGTCAGAATCTGAAATGAGCGCTTCGTTGACCCAGGAGGAAGTGGCAAATATTTTCAAACACGGGTATCTTGGAGATATTTACAAGGAAGAAGTTTTGGAGTTTAATTCTGTCTGGGGTGGACAACATACCGCTGCAATGGAAAATTTCGCCTCAAGTATCCTTGAAGACACGCCTTTACTTGCCCCTTGCAATGATGGGATTAATCAAGTGGAACTGGCAAACGCCATGCATCTCTCAACTTGGTTGGGGAAAGAAGTGGAATTACCAGTCGATGAAGAATTGTTTTTGGCAGAATTAAATAAAAGAATTTCAGAAGAAAATAAGTATCCTATAAAGAAATAAAAAATAAAAACCAATTCACACATTATTTTTGTGAATTGGTTTTTACTGGTTCTGATGAATCGAATGGTACGAATTCTCCGTGCTTTTCGATTAACTCAACAACTGTTTTAATAAGCTTTTTCATGTTTTATTTCCTCCTAGTGATTTGATACTCTCATTATCAGGGAATGGAAGGATTTTTACAAAGCGGCTGAAAACGGAAACATTCGAGATGAAAACGAAAACAAGGATACTGAAAGCGTACTTCATCTACCTTTTTCTCAGTATTTCGCTGTTTTTCTCCGTTTTTCAGGGGGTACAAGGTGCAGATAAATTTCAAAAACTACAAACACTGTAATCCGTTATTGGATCACCAAAAATAAGAGTACACTTTCGCAAATAAATTGACGTAAAATAACGATAGTGATATGATACAAATGAATTTGTTAGTTTGATAAACAAATTAAAATGAATGGTGGTTTACATCTCCTTTTTGAAATAATTTGAAAGGGATTACACTACGTAACAGATCTTGAAAAAAGGCCGTACATGTAAATTTTTCATAAGGAAACACTAAAGATATAGAGAAGGAGTGAAGAATTGTGGGTGTTATTCAAGACTTACTAAAAGATATACCAGTGCCGAAGATGGCAAAAGTGAAAGTGAATTTTAGCGACGAGAAAATTGATAATCTTGAACATGCGTTAATGGAAAAATTACAGCAAGAACATATAAGAAAAACAGTTAAGCCTGGAATGGAAATTGCCTTGGCCGTTGGCAGCAGGGGACTTGACCGACTTGTTGAACTAACGGAAGTGACCGTTAGATTCTTAAAGGAACTTGGGGCAAATCCTTTCATCGTGCCAAGTATGGGAAGCCATGGCGGTGCAACTGCTGAAGGACAGCGTGAAGTGTTAGCACATCTTGGCGTCACAGAAGAAAGTGTTGGCTGTGAAATCCGCTCCTCGATGGAAGTGGTTAAGATTGACGAACTGCCAAATGGTTTGCCAATTTATATTGATAAGTATGCTTCAGAAGCTGATGGAATTGTCGTCATCAACCGTGTGAAGCCTCATACTGCTTTTAGGGGCCCTGTTGAAAGCGGCATTATGAAAATGATCAGCATTGGTTTAGGAAAGCAAAGAGGTGCAGAGGCCTGCCATCAACTAGGCTTTAAGTATATGGCGGAAAATGTTCCCGCAATGGCCAAGGTCATAATGGCGAAAAAGCCAGTCCTGTTTGGTGTGGCGTCCGTTGAAAATGCTTTTGATAAAGTGGCAGCTGTGGACGTTCTTACACCTTCAGAAATTATCGAAAAGGAAGCCGACCTGCAGAAAAAAGCAAAAGAGCTATTGCCTAAGCTTTTCTTTGATCAATTGGATGTGCTAGTGATTGATGAGATTGGAAAAAATATCAGCGGTGATGGAATGGATCCGAACATAACCGGACGTTATCCAACTCCATATGCAACCGGAGGTCCGGATGTTAACAAAATGGTCGTGCTATCTGTTACTCCTGAATCCGAAGGAAATGCCAATGGGGTAGGTACCGCTGATTTTACAACTCAGCGCCTAGTAGACAATATGGACTTAGAAGGAACATATGCCAACGGCTTAACTTCAACGGTTGTGTCGCCTACAAAAATTGCCACTACGCTGCCAAATGATAAACAGGCGATTCAGGCTGCCGTTAAGACGTGTAATATTTTAGATTTTACCAAAGTGAAAATGGTGCGCATTAAAAATACATTGAAGATTAGTGAAATAGAAGTTTCTGAGGCATTGCTAGATTATATAGGCAATCATCCAAATATGGAGCAAGTTTCAGATTTATATGATATTAACTTTGATGAAAATGGAAATTTATTCTAGAAAAATCAGGGGGAGAACAATATGACAAACTTATTTGACCTAACCGGAAAAACAGCAGTAGCCGTGGGTGGAAATGGCGTATTAGGCTCAGCTATGGCCAAAGGATTAGCAGAGCATGGGGCAAAGGTTGCGATTGTCGGCCGCAATCTCGAAACGGCTGAAAAGGTTGTAAAGGAAATTGTCGAAGCGGGCGGGGAAGCGAAGGCTTTTCAAGCAGATGTCAGTTCCAAGGACTCTTTGCAGCAGGCAGCTAATGAAATCGAACAATGGGCAGGCGGCTGGGATATTCTTTTGAATGCACCAGGAACAAACAGTGCCACACCATTCTTTGAACTTGATATGGATGAGTACGACAAAATCATGGATATAAACTTAAAAGGTATTGTGATGACCTGCCAAATTTTTGCGAAGCGAATGATTGAGCAGGAGCGTAAGGGCAGCATTATTAATATTTCGTCTGTTTCATCGACAACTCCGCTTTCTCGCGTCTTTACGTATTCTGTATCAAAAGCCGGCCTTAATAGCGTGACACAATTTTTAGCGCGTGAATTTGCGCAAAATGGAATCCGTGTCAATGCGATCATCCCTGGGTTCTTCCCGGCTGAACAAAATCGCAAAATTTTGGACAAGGAGCGGATCGAGTCCATTATGCGTCATACGCCAATGAACCGCTTTGGTGAAGCGGAAGAGCTTCAAGGGGCAACTGTATGGCTTGCGTCTGAAAAAGCCTCCAGCTTTGTGACAGGTGCCATGATCCGTGTCGATGGCGGTTTCGGAGCGATGACCATTTAAACATAATGACAAGCAATTCCCTAATAAGATAACAATGATGAAGTATAAATAGATTGATTTTATTGAGGGGAGAGGGGACAATGCTTACCGAGAAATACAGTAAATTACAGTCTATTCTCCGAGAAATGGATTCAGTTGTCGTTGCCTTTTCAGGCGGTGTGGATAGTACGTTTCTGCTAAAGGCTGCAGTCGAGACATTAGGGCCTGAGAAGGTCCTGGCGGTTACAGCCGATTCAGAAACCTATCCATCCAGCGAGCTTCAAGAGGCGATTAAACTAGCGGAACAAATCGGCGTGAAACATCAGGTAATTGAAACTTCCGAGTTAGCGATTCCTGGTTATGCAGAAAACAGTAAAAACCGTTGCTATTTTTGCAAAAGCAGTTTGTTTGATCATTTAATCCCTGTCATGGAAGAAAAGGGCTTTAAAAATGCCATTTATGGTGTTATTGCCGATGATATGAATGAATTCCGTCCAGGCATGCAGGCAGCTAAAGAGAAGGGAATTCGCGGCCCGCTTCAGGAAGCGGACCTCTATAAGGAAGAAATCCGCGAGCTTTCCCGGGAGTTTGATTTGCCTACGTGGGATAAACCATCGTTCGCCTGTCTTTCTTCAAGGATTGCGTATGGTGAGTACATTACGAAAGAAAAGCTGACAAAGGTGGAAAAAGCAGAATACTATTTAAAATCCCTGCAAATCCGCCAAGTTCGCGTAAGAACTCACCAGGATATCGCCCGAATTGAGGTAGAACCTAAAGATATGGCGATCATTCTTGAAAATCATGATACCATTGTGCGTAATTTACAAGAGTTTGGCTATAAATATATAACACTTGATTTAATTGGCTATCAGAGCGGAAGTATGAATAAGGTTCTTTCCTAACAGCTTTTTACATTTGTTTTGCCTCCATAGAAAATTCACCAATAAAAAAGGTTTTGGATTTTTCCAAAGCCTTTTTTGTAGATTACTAGATTGACGGTTAATAAAAAAAGTGGATAGAGGTTAGCACAATGAAAAAAATCTTATTGGTTGACGATGAAAGGTGGGTTCGGACGGCCCTTAAGTGGACAATCAAAAAGTTGGCACTTCCCCTAGAAATTATTCATGAATGCGAGAATGGTTTAGAGGCACTGGACTGGATCAAGCAAAATGACGTTGACCTTGTCATCACAGATATCCAAATGCCGATAATGGACGGACTTTCGTTGGCGAATGAGCTATCAAAATTAAACAAGAAACAGGATTGTTTTATCATTAGTGTTCATCATGAGTTTCAATTAGCGCATCAGGCGTTGAGGAGCGGTGTGACGGATTATCTTATTAAACCGATTGAGGAAAATGAATTAAAAGAATGCCTGGAAAGATGGTTATTTAAACGAAATAAAGAAGAGGCATTCAGAAAAATTGCTCAAGTACAGGATGAGGCAATTCCATCATCTACCATTGAAAGGGTATTACAATATATAGAAAAAACCCCTTTAGATCAAATAACTCTAAAGGCTGCCGCAGAACATGTCCATATTAATCCCAGCTATTTAAGTCAATTATTCAAACAGCAGTTCAATAAAAAATTTGTTGGCTATATCACTGAGCTGCGAATTCAAGAGAGTAAAAGATTGCTTCAGAATACATCATTACGCATGTCAGAGATTGCGGAACGGGTCGGTTATTCAGATTTAGCTTATTTTAGTAATAATTTTAAAAGAATTACGGGTAGTTCTCCCTCTGAATTTAGAAAGTCAAGCGATTAACGGAATCTATTAAATGGCTCTTTTTTTTTATGCCTTAAAAAGATTAATAGGAATTTAGAAATAGGTAAGTTGACCTATTTTTCTAAATATTAAAAAAACACAAATATAGCAAAAAAAATCCTATACTACTATCATTCAATATCCTCTTAAAATTATCGTTGAAAGCGTTTACTAAAACCAATTAATAGGGGGAAGAAAAATGGCGTCAGTATCAAAACAAATAAGAAAAACGTCAAGACTGAGAAAAACACTTCTTACTGGTACACTTGCTTTATCTCTGTTAGCTCCAGTCATGGTCCCACAGGTAAGTGCAAATAGTAATGAAGACTTGGGGTACGTTGACCCAGCTTCACAAAATGCCGGAAACGGCGGGGCAGATACGGTTACATATCGTATTGCAGCCAACTCGGTTACCGGTCAACCAGAAATTGAGGCAGCAAAGAAAGGCGTTCTGACGGCGGATGGGAAGCAATTCAGAGATTTAGATGGTGACAGGAGTTTAGATCCTTATGAGGACTGGAGAAAACCTGTTAATGAGCGGGTAGCCGATCTGGTGTCAAAGATGACTTTGGCTGAAAAGGCGGGCATGATGTTAATTAACACGCACACTCCGATTGCCAACCCGGCTGATGGAAGATATGTAAGTGCAGATGACCCGATGATTGTTGGGAAAAATATGCGCCATGTCATCTTCCGGCAAACTCCGACCGTCGATGTGATAGCAAAATATACAAATCAGCTTCAGGAATTAGCAGAGGAATCGAGGTTGGGTATCCCAGTTGTTGTCACTTCAAACCCTCGTAACCATGCTTCCACAGATTACACTAATAATAGTGACGGTGCAGGTATGCACACCTTCTGGCCTGGGCCGCTAGGGTTTGCAGCAGCACGAGACGCAGAAGCAGTTAAGGAATTCGGACAAATTGCTGCAAAGGAATGGAGAGCGGCCGGCATTCGCAAGGTTTATGGTTATACAGCAGATGTCTCCACAGACCCATTATGGGCAAGAATCGAAGACACCTTTGGTGAGGACCCTACTCTAGCATCAGACATGGTATATAACGTCATAACCGGCTTCCAGGGCGAAAAGCTTGGCAGCGACAGTGTTTCGATTACGGTCAAGCACTTCCCAGGCGGAGGGGCACGTGATAATGGTTTGGACCCTCACTTTGTGGAAGGGAAATTCAATCCATATCCGACAGAAGGCAGCTTGTTAAAGTACCATATTCCTCCTTTCCAGGCAGCTATTAAAGCTAATGTTACGTCTGTCATGCCATATTACGCTTTTCCGAGTAACGAGTATAGCGCTGATCAAGGATTGCCATGGTATAAACCTGATCAGCAATTTGAAGAAGTCGGCTTTGCATTAAACAAAGGAATTTTGGATTTCTTGCGCAACGGCCTTGGTTTCAAAGGATATGTAAACTCTGATACTGGTGCTGTTGGTGGCAACGCTTGGGGTGCTGAAGATTTATCGCCGGAAGCGAAAGTAGCTAAGGCCATTCAAGCAGGAACAGATATCATTTCAGGATCATCCGACCCACAGGTTATTATCAATGCAGTAAAATCAGGGTTGCTGTCAGAATCAGAAGTTAACGAATCTGTCTCATTGCTGCTGACAGAAATGATGAATTTAGGTCTATTCGAAGATCCATATGTAAATCCACTGCAAGCTTTGGAAGTTGTCGCAGATCCTAAAGCAAAAGCACTTGCAGATGAAGCACACCTTAAATCAGTGGTTTTATTACGCAACGATAAAAATATCTTGCCGTTAAAAGATGCTAAGCTGCAAAAAGTGAAGCTTTATGTTGAAATGTTCGGCGGAGATGCAGCCGCTGCTACAGCCAATTTAAAACAGACTATTAAAAATCATGATGCCTCTATCACTATCGTGGATAATCTTTCGGAAGCAACACATGCGTTTGTTTGGGTGAAACCGGCACAATCCAACTGGGATAATAATCCACGAATCACAGTAGGTCCTGAAACAGGAGTCGCGAATGTAGATCGAATTGTTGAAATTCAAAAAACCGTTCCAACAATTACGGCAATCAACTTTATCAGCCCTTGGTTAATTAATCAAATTGAACCAAATGCGGCTGCTGTTTTAGCCACATACGGTACGAAGCCTGAAGCAGTAATAGATGTCATTCGCGGCGAATTTAACCCGATTGGAAAGCTGCCAATGGCCATCCCTGCTAGTGCTGAAGCTGTGGACAAGGAAGTTGGCGATGTCCCGAGCTTTGCACCTGAAGAAACCCCTAATTATTCTTATTTAAATAAAGCTGGTAACAAATACGAGTATGGATTTGGTCTTTCTTATAATCAAGGAAAAGCTGTTGGAAAACCAGACCATGCGGGGGAAATTGGCACACCTGCTCATGCCCAAAAAAAATAAAAAATAACATGTCAGGGCTGTCTCTACTGGGGACAGCCCTGACATGTTATTTTCATAAAATTGTTAGAAATGAAAAATAATTTAATGATAAACTATAATATGATATAGATAGTTTTATATATATTAGCAGGACAAAGAGGGCGGGATCAGAATTGAACAGACAATCCCTTGAACATGAAAATATCGAAAGTTTGAAAAAGAAAATTACTGATCTTGAAAAACGAGAAAAAGAGCTTTTAAAAAAACTCGATTATCATACATCCCTTCGTGCTATGGTTTTGGATGCCCTTCCTATTAATGTTTTTTTAGAGGAACCGGATGGGAAGACGATATTTGCTAATAAGCAGGCATGTCAAATGAATGGTATGAAATTAGAAGATCTCATCGGCAAAACGGTTTTTGATTTTTTTCCGAAACATATTGCGGAAATGAATCGGAAAATGGACCTTGAGGTTTGGCAAAAGCGTGACCTGATTACCTGTGAATTAAAGGCTGGATTCAAAGGTAAGGAACACCATATGTTTACCGGCAGAACCATAATTCACGTACCTGAATCTGGGGAGGAATATCTTCTCGGCTTTGGGTTGGATATTACCGAATTAAAATTGGCCCAGAAGCAGATTTCCCATATGGCTTATCATGATGCCTTAACCGGACTTCCCAACAGATGGTTTATAAAATCATACCTCGAGCAATATCAAGCGGAGCAAATGAATCCAAACGAAATGCTCGGGCTGATTCTTTTGGACTTGGACCATTTCAAAATCATTAATGACAGTCTAGGCCATCAAGCAGGAGATGTGTTATTGCAATCCGTTGCTGATCGGCTTAAAACCGAGACTGGTACGGGAAATATTCTTGCTCGGTTTGGCGGAGATGAATTTATTATCCTTCTTCCACACTTAAATGGTGTGGAGGATGCTGTAGAAATTAGCCAATTGGTCCTAAATCTCATGGAGGAACCTTTTTGCGTTCATAGCCAGAATTTTAAAATTACCCCAAGTATCGGAATCAGCATACACCCATTTCATGGAGAAGATATTAATACATTAATAAAAAATGCCGACATCGCGATGTACCATTCGAAGGAAAAAGGGAGAAATCGCTATTCACTCTTTACCCCAAACATGAAGAAGCAGGCATTGGCTGAAATGGAAAAAATAACGGCTGCCATTTGAATGGCAGCCGTTATTAATCATACCCATTTTAGTTCTAACAAAAATTGTTCCTTAAATAGCTGAATTAAAAACTCATTATAGTAGTCGTTTCTGACGATTATTTGATAGCGGTTGTTGGCATGAATATAAAAGTGAATGTCTGTCAGAACCTTATTATTGTCGAAATATTCACGGACCTTTTCAAGTCCTTTTTTCTGCTCCTTTGATAGAAGGGTGATGGAGAATTCATAATCATCTCCATTTTTCTTTTCCGTTAATTCAATCAGTTTCTCGTTCAATTTATACTTAACCTTCATCTAATCCCCTCCTAAATTAAATATCTCAAATAGATATAAACTGTACAAATCATAATTGAAAGAATCATTAATGGAAAGGCGATGAGCAAGAATTTACCGAATGAAATATGATGACCTTCCTTAGCTGCCAACCCAGCCACAATGACATTGGCGCTAGCACCAATCAAGGTCCCGTTTCCGCCGAGACATGCCCCTAGTGCCAGGCTCCACCAAAGCGGTTCAAGGTTTTGAATACCAAGGTCGCCCATATCTTTTATCATTGGAATCATCGTGGCAACAAACGGGATATTGTCTATAAATGCAGATGCAATCGCACTTACCCACAGAATTAAAAGCGAAGTGGAGGTAACGTTTCCACCAGTAAGATGAACAGCTTTGTCTGCCAATAAGGAAATGACGCCCGTCTCAACCAATCCGGATACAAGGACAAACAGTCCGATAAAGAAGAAAATGGTTGTCCATTCTACTTTTTCTAAAGCCTTATCCAAATACTTTTCGCCTGTTAATAAAAGCAGCAGGAAAGCTCCGGCTAAAGCAACAGTGGCTGATTCAATATGTAATAATTGATGCAGGAAGAATCCTAATATCGTTAATCCGATGACAGTTAACGATTTTGTTAATAACACTTTATCGGTTATTTCCTCTTTTTCATCCAAATCCATTACATTAGCTTTTAGTTCAGTCGATGTTTTAAGTTGTTTTCGATATATGAAAGCCAAAATGGCAATATTCACAAAAAGGATAAGAAATGAAATAGCTGAAAGGTTATAAATGAATTCCATAAAGGTTAGTTCTTTAACAGCGCTTCCAAGCATGATATTCGGAGGATCACCAATCAGAGTAGCGGTTCCGCCAATATTTGACGCAAGAATTTGCGTTATTAAAAAGGGTATTGGATTCACCTGCAGTTGGCGAGTAATACTGAAGGTAACAGGGACCATCAACAGGACGGTGGTGACATTGTCCAAGAAAGCTGAAACTACTGCCGTTATGATCCCGAACATAATTAGCGTTTTTAAAGGATCAGCTCCAGCTTTTTTGGCGGACCATATAGCAAGATATTTGAACAAACCCGTTTCGGCTGTAATGGTAACGATAATCATCATACCGGTTAATAATCCAATGGTATTAAAATCAATATGATGAAGTGCTTCTTCTTGACCGACAATTCCCAGTACAACCATTAAAATTCCACCAATCATGGCGATAATGGTTCGGTGAATCTTTTCTGTGACGATAAAGGCATAGATGACGAGAAAAACGCCTAATGCTATGAGTGCTTGTGTTGACATGTTTCGACCTCTTCTCCCTAATTTCTGCTATAAGTGTGAATACAAAAAGGAGCCCGAAAATACGACAGACTCCTCTATAATTCACCGAATATTTCCTTATTTTATTTTATAAAAGTCTGCATAGGTTGTAAAGTGTCTAAACAAATAGATGTTGTCCAAGCTTTCGTCTGTAGCCGCACATTCCTCCAATGGAAATGGACAGCCAGAGCAAGAAAGCCGGACAACAATTATTATTTTAATCATATCCATCTGCAAAACAATGGATAATTTGTGAATAAAAAGATAACATTTTAAGACCTAGTGGCCTAATTTATTTATAGTTTTAACCATTTCCTTATGCTCTGGCATTAATAATTTATACAGCTGAGTATCTGTTTGGACAAGCGGCTTGCCTTTTTCGTCCGCAATTGGCCTGACCTGGGATATGCCATTTACGACCTTCCATTTGCCGGCCACTTTTTTTATATTTAAATCAATAATCCCCAGATGACTTCCAAAGGCTCCTGCCATGACTATCGGTTTTCCATTTATTCGTCCGGTTTTCATATCCGTGTTGGCAATCTTTTGATAGGAAGGCCCGGGAAACACGCTGTGGGAATGCCCTGAAAGGATAGCGTCAATCCCAGGGATTTTTGTTAAATAGTAAACCGCATCTTCCGTATCGGGATGGTATGGTTCGTCGGTGATTCCCGTATGGGCTAGGGCTATTACAACATCTGCACCTTCCGCCTTCATGATTGGGACATATTCCTTTGCGGTTTCCACAATCGGCCGCGGGAAAACTCTGCCTTCAAGGTTTGACTTATCCCACTTCATAATCTGTGTTGGCATAAAGCTAATCACACCAATATTCAGGTCATGTTTCTTCCCATCTTGGTCCTCCAGCTTTCGTTTTAAAATGACGTAGGGTTTAAAATATGGGGTGTTTGTTTTTATAGAAATAACATTGGCGTTAATGGCAGGCATTTCGGCCCCTTTTAAAGCAGTATTTAAAAATTTTAATCCATAATTAAATTCGTGATTGCCGATTGCGATGGCATCATACTTTAAATGATTGAAGGCCCGGTAAACGGGGTGGATCTTGCCTTTGTTGATTCCTTTAATTCTGGCCAGATATTCGCCAAGGGGATTCCCCTTTAAGTGATCGCCACCATCAAATAATAGTGAATTCTTCACTTCGTTTCGTGCCTGGCGAATGAGAGAAGCAGTTTGAACCAGGCCGATTCGATTATTTTCCCTTGATAGATAGTAATCATAGTTGATTAAATCTGCATGCAAATCGGTCGTTTCAAGCAATCTTAAGTCAATCGACGTGCTTTTCTGTGCCGTTGCTTTTGCAACCGGATGCGTTGCGGAAGGCTGCAACATGAATACAAGGGCAAGCAAAAATAGAAAGGAAGTTTTTTTAAACAATAGAGGGACCTCCTTTGGTTTTAAAAGTATAGGTCCAAATAGTATTTGTTTTTTTAAAACAATTATTAATTAAAATTGGACGGACATTCCTCTTAATGTATGAGTCTGCTTTCTTTTGCTTTTTTTTGCATGGTGCCGCCGTATTTTTCAATGGGCCCTTTTAAAACTAAACCAAAGATCAAAGTGATCACGGTGATCATCGAAAGGATGGTAAGGTCATGTTTGGCAACATCCCACTCGATTCCTCCGACGGCTTCCCGCATCAGGCTGATGGCATAGGTAAAGGGTAAAAAGGGATGAAGCTTTTGAAAGAATGACGGCATCACCTGAACAGGAAAAGTGCCCCCAGCACCGGAAATTTGCAGGACAAGAAAAACAATGGCCAACCCTTTTCCAACATTTCCGAAAATGGATACCAGTGTATAGGTAATCAGCATAAAGATAGCACTAATCAGTAATCCAAATAAGATAAACCAGGTCTTATCAACTACATAGGTCTTCAACAGCAGAATATCACCCGCGGTTACGATGAGAGCTTGGCATAGCGCGACGGTCAAAAAGGTTAAAAAGCGGCCTAAATAGACATGATTCGGATGATACGTACCTGGCAAATCATGCACTTCGACAGGGATTAATGAAATAAGCAGAGTCGCACCTACCCATAAAGCAAGTGTGGTAAAAAAGGGAGACATGGCCGATCCGTAATTCGGAATCGGAAATAGCCTTTTTTCCTTTAATAGAACAGGCTCGGCAAAAAAGTCACTTTCCTTTTTGACATCGTTACGCAGCAAATCAATAATGTCACGGATATCCTCCGTTTTTTCAAATTCACGGATTTGATTGGCTAGATTTGTGATTTTTTGCTTTACAGCAGGGAAATCCCTTTTTATTAGGGCCAAATCCCGTTTCCCGATGGCAATTCCGGCTGCGGCATCCTGAAGGATTTTTTTAATTTGTAAAAGTGTTTGGTCAGCGTTTGCAAAAAATTCATTTGCCTTGACGGGAACTTGTTTGGCGGCATCACTGATTTGCGCAAACTTCGGTTCGATTTTGCTGTCATATTGATTCACAAGCAGTCCTAAACCTGATGACAGATCCGAAGCAATTTGGTTAGTCCGCACCAGCAGGTCCTGTGAGGGTGTTCCAAGGCTTTGAATCGTTTTTAAATTATTTAATAGTCTTTCGGCGGAGTCTTTTTGCTTATTTAGTTGTGCTATTTCACCCGTAAAGAGTGGTGCAGTCCCTAAGCCATTTACTTGATTTAATAGGTTGATTAAAAGTGTTTCCGCATGGATTAATGCGGTAAGGCGGGTGATTCCATCATTTAGTGCACTCTGCTTTTCCTTTGTATTGGCGGTATTTGATAATAAAATTCCCGTGACTTGTTCCACATCTGCTGCTGTTTGCTCCATAAAGATTAGATTTTGCTTAACGGCGGGTGCGAGATTTTCGAATGTTTCTTTATTACTGTCAAAAAACGTTGTTAGTTGTTCGGATAGCTCTTGGGCGTGGCCCAATATGGAGTCTACTTCATTGATTTTTACTTGTAAGTCTGCCACGATTTTTTCCGCCTGGTCTGCGTCTTGATTCGAGGTATTAATGATATTTTCGGCCTCCGTCAAATGATCGTTTAACCAAAAAATCATGGTTTTCAGTTTCTCAATATCAGGCAGGTTTTTTTGCAGTTCAATGCCAAGCTGATTAAAAATATCAAAAATAACGCCATTGGCTGTCTTCACAAAGTTTTTGCTGATTTGCTCTTTGATGCCTGTGGCTCCTTTAGCTGTGATTTTTGGGGCAATAGCATTAATTTTTTCATTTACAACATAGATGAGTACCGGCTTTTGCGGGTTATCGCTGAGGACAGTTCCAATTTTTTTAGAGAAATCCTTCGGAATCGTAATGCTCGCGAAATAATCTCCGTGTTTCACGCCTTGGTCCGCTTTTTTAGCATCAACAAAATCCCAGCCAAGCGATTTATTTTGTTTAAGAGATTTCACAACCTCTTCGCCGATGTTGATCTTTTTCCCTCTTAGGACGGTGCCGTTATCCTCATTGATAACGGCAATTGGAATTCCGCCCGTATTGCCGTATGGATCCCATGACGCTATTATATTAAACCAGGCATAAAGAGACGGTATAAACATCAGTGCGATAATCACGAGGGCTGCAGCCCAATTCGTCATGACACTTTTTATATCATCTTGAAAAATTTTCAAAATCTTATTCATATCAGCCAATCACCTAACATTGATGTTTAATAATTAATAGTATTTGTCATATTTACCTGTTGATACCCTAGATTTAAAAAGCAAATGCTAGGGATACTGGTCAGAAATTTGTCAAAAACATATGAACAAATAGTGAATAATACTATCTTCATAATAAAAAAGAAGATAAATTTTTTATAATGATGGTAGTTAAATCAGGGAGGTAATTTGACATGAATATAACTACTATTATTGAATTAGAGAATCAAGAAGTTGAAACGATCGCCGGTGCAAAATTAGTGTTCGCCCAGGAACAAATTGAGGAAAATATCATCGAGACCTGTGTGGAATGTTTTCAAGAGGATGATTCCGAGGATCGGATTTCAACGGAAGAAGCTATGGAAAGAGTGTTTGCCAAATTGCAGGAAGATGGAATTATTCCCGAAAATGTCGAGGAGTTTTCCTTTGAACTGCCATCCTGTGAGAGATTAAAAAGCAAAGCTGATAATATGGCCGACATTCCGCAAAAAGTTATTCTATCATTTGTGTCATAAAGAAGTTCCTTGGAGCTTCTTTTTTCCATTCTGAGTTGTAAGTAAGTGTGACATAAGTCGAAGCCAGAAGCTTCCATGTGCATTATAATGGAATTGGTAAACCTTGGAGATTGGTTCAGATAACTCATTTGTAAACGCTTACAAATGTTAGGGGGCTGCTGTTTATTTGAAGGCGAATGGCAAGATTACCATTTTATCAGGGCATTTTGGCAGCGGAAAAACCGAGATTGCCATCAATTTGGCTTTATCAGAACGGACGAAACATGATAAAGTTGCCATCAATGATTTGGATATTATCAACCCTTACTATCGTTCCCGGGATGCTGCCTCAGTTTTCAGGGAGCATGATGTAGAATTAATCGCCCCACAAAACCGCTTGGCTTCAGCGGATTTGCCAATCGTATCAGGGGAGATTTACCGGGTGCTCCATGACTCCAGGTATCGCTTAATCGTCGATGCCGGTGGGGACAAGGACGGGGCGACAGCGCTTGGGCAATATTATCACGAATGGAAAGATATGCAGCCAGAACTATGGTTTGTCTTGAATGCGAACAGGCCTTTTGTCAGTACATTAGAGGGGGCGGCATACACGATTGGCAAGATTGAAAACGCCTCCCGCTTGAAGGTGACCGGCATCATTAATAATACCAACATCGGTCTTGAAACCACCATGGAAGATGTTTGGCGGGGCCATGAGTTAAGTAGTCTATTGGCGGAAAAGCTGAATATCGCATTTTTATTTACAACGATAGCCAATCATCTACAAAAAGATGCCTGCAATTTTGCTTACAGATATGAAGCGTTTTTTATTAAGCGGTATATGAAGTTACCTTGGGAAGGGTGAGTTCTATGGAAAAACGAGTTGTTTTTAATGAAGCCAGTTGTAAATCGTGCAGCCTTTGTGTGCAGGTTTGTCCCACCAATGTTATTTTTCTCGCAGACTATTTAAACAGTAATGGATACCGGCCTGCCGCAGTTGTTGATCAGGAGAACTGCATTAGCTGTGCCAAGTGCGCCCAGGTTTGTCCGGATACGGTCATCTTAGTGTATAGGCCAGTCAAGGTATTACAAACGGTGTGATAGGGGGCGTTAGTTGTATGGGGAAAGTATTAATGAAGGGAAATGAAGTGATTGCAGAGTCGGCAGTCCATGCTGGCTGCAAATATTTTTTTGGTTACCCGATTACGCCGCAAAGTGAGCTGGTTGCCTACATGGCAAGACGGCTGCCGGAAGTGGGCGGATTGTTTTTGCAGGCAGAAAGTGAAGTCGCCGCCATTAATATGGTGTACGGTGCCGCTTCGGCTGGTGTCCGAGTGATGACTTCCTCGTCAAGCCCAGGCTTTAGCTTGAAGCAAGAAGGGATTTCTTATTTAGCAGGAGCACAGCTGCCGGCCGTGATTGTCAATATTGCCAGAGGCGGCCCCGGGCTCGGCAATATCCAGCCCGCCCAATCGGATTATTTTCAGGTAACGAAAGGGGGCGGGCACGGTGATTATCATACTCCCGTTTTGGCTCCAGCCAGTCTGCAGGAAATTGTAGACTTGACCAAGGATGCATTTGATATTGCCGACCGTTACCGAACACCGGTTATTTTGCTGGGGGACGGAATGCTTGGGCAAATGATGGAACCGGTGGAATTCACGGAGGGTACAGAAATTCGTAAATTTGCAAAGCCGTGGGCGACAACCGGAACCCTTGGTGACGGCCCTCCTAGGACGATCACATCGCTTGAACTTGATGCTGAAAGTTTGGAAAAACGAAACTGGGATTTGCAGCAAAAGTTTGCTGTCATGAAGGCAAATGAGATCCGCTATGAAACTTACCTGACGGAAGATGCGGATTATATTATGGTGGCTTTTGGGACGGTAGCACGGATTACCATGAATGCTGTTAATAAGGCAAGGGAGGCAGGCGTCAAGGTTGGATTGATCAGGCCGATTTCATTATGGCCATTCCCAGAGAAGCCGTTTCTTGAAACGCGTGACCGGGTAAAAGGCTATATTTCAGTAGAAATGAGCGCCGGACAAATGGTCGAGGATGTCAGGCTGGTTGTTGAGGGACATGCTCAGGTTGACTTCTTCGGACGAACAGGCGGCATAGTGCCAACGCAAGATGAAATTTTTGAAAAAATCATGATGGCTGCCGGGGGGGTTACGGTATGACAATGAAGATAGTCTTTCAAAAAACGAGCGGACTAACTGACAAGCCCACGCATTACTGTCCCGGCTGTACCCATGGCGTCATTCACCGCTTGGTGGCCGAGGTTTTGGAGGAAATGGGTGTTTTGGAAGATACGGTTGGCGTGGCTTCAGTCGGCTGTTCGGTTTTATCGTATGAATATTTTAATTGTGATATGACACAGGCCGCCCATGGCCGCGCCCCTGCTGTTGCGACCGGAGTGAAGCGGGTTTTGCCGGATCGGATGGTGTTTACCTATCAAGGTGACGGCGACCTTGCTTCAATTGGTATAAGCGAGGTCATCCACGCCGCTGCTCGTGGTGAGAATATTACCGTGATTTTTGTAAATAACGCCATTTACGGGATGACAGGCGGACAAATGGCGCCAACAAGTTTGATTGGGCAAAAGACAGCGACCACCCCTTATGGCCGGGATGTCTCGGTCCATGGTTCACCGATCAAGGTTTGTGAAATGATTTCTGTGCTGGATGGCGCCGCTTATATTGAGCGGGTATCGACGCATGATGTTCCCCATATACAGAAAGCCAAGAAGGCCATTCGCCGGGCCTTTGAAACACAAAAAAGAGGCGGTGGATTTTCAATGGTTGAGATTTTATCGACATGCCCGACCAACTGGGGACTGGACCCGGCGGAGTCACTTGAATGGGTAAGGGACAATATGGTGCCAGTTTACCCTTTGGGGGTTTATAAAAATAAAGCGACTGGGAACCTGTAGAAGGGATTAGAGGGGGTGGGCGGAATTATGCTTGAGGAAATGATTATTGCCGGCTTTGGTGGCCAGGGAGTGATGTCGATGGGACAGCTGATTGCCTATGCCGGTATGCTTGAAGGGAAAGGTGTCTCCTGGCTTCCTTCATACGGCCCTGAACAGCGCGGCGGGACAGCGAACTGTGCGGTAGTGGTGAGTGATGAACCAGTCGGATCGCCGGTCGTAACACGGCCGTCAACGGCGATTATTTTAAATAACCCTTCCTTTGACAAGTTTGAACCTTGTGTTCGTCCGGGTGGGCTGCTCATCGTTAATTCGTCACTGGTGACAAAGACCTCGGGGCGGGAAGATATTGAAATGATTGAAATATCAGCAACCGACATGGCCAATGATCTTGGAAATTCGCGTGTGGCCAATATGATTTTATTGGGTGCGTTCCTGGAACAAACGAAGGTCGTCTCAGAGGGGGCTGTTATTGAATCGTTGAAGAAGGTTCTTGGTGAAGAGAAACAGCACTTGATTGAGGTCAATAAGTTGGCATTGAAAAAGGGAGCGGCTTTTGTTGGGGGAAGAATGGTTGTTTGATGTTTGATGGTGGAGGGCCAGCCGAGGGTTCGGCTGGCTTTTCTCGTACCTCTCATTAATAATATAATCTTCGAGGAAGAGACGCTATATTGCTCAAGGACCAAAAAATGGCCGGTGGGAAAAAATAAGGCAGCTTTATAGCCCGTGGACCAACAAAAATATGGGCGGTGGTAAAAATAAGGCAGCTATATTGCCCGTGGACCAACAAAAATATGGACGGCGGTAAAAATAGGGCGGCTATATTGCCCAAGAGCACCAGAAAAATAAGCTAACGGTAAAAATAAGGCAGCTATATTGCCCGTGGACCAACAAAAATATGGCCGGTGGTAAAAATAAGGCAGCTATATTGCCCGTGGACCAACAAAAATATGGACGGCGGTAAAAATAAGGCAGCTATATTGCCCGTGGACCAACAAAAATATGGTCGACGGTAAAAATAAGGCAGCTATATTGCCCGTGGACCAACAAAAATATGGTCGGTGGTAAAAATAAGGCAGCTATATTGCCCGTGGACCAACAAAAATATGGTCGGCGGTAAAAATAAGGCAGCTATATTGCCCGTGGACCAACAAAAATATGGCCGGTGGTAAAAATAAGGCAGCTATATTGCCCGTGGACCAACAAAAATATGGTCGGCAGTAAAAATAAGGCAGCTTTATAGCCCGTGGACCAACAAAAATATGGGCGGTGGTAAAAATAAGGCAGCTATATTGCCCGTGGACCAACAAAAATATGGTCGGCGGTAAAAATAAGGCAGCTATATTGCCCAGGAGCACCAGAAAAATAAGCTAGCGGTAAAAATAGAGCGGCTATATTGCCCAGGAGCACCAGAAAAATAAGCTAACGGTAAAAATAAGGCGGCTATATTGCCCGTGGACCAACAAAAATATGGTCAGCGGTAAAAATAAGGTAGCTATATTGCCCAGGAATACCAGAAAAATAAGCTAACGGTAAAAATAAGACAGCTATATTGCCCAGGAGCACCAAAAAAACAAGTTAGCGGTAAAAATAGGGGCTTTTTCCCCTTTTTATTCAAAATAACGCCCTAATGTATTCCCTTTAGCTATATAATTTTGTAGTAAAATTCTTCTAATTGTCTTTTTTGATACCATTTCATTACACCACTCAAAAACCAAATTGGTAGTAATCTTAATTCCCGGAAACAGCATTACCAACTCCCGTACACACCGCAAAACCGCAGAATCAACGTACTCCTCATGCCCGCATAATCCGCACAGAATTGTATTCCCCTTTAAAGATGTTGAAAGTGTATGGCAGGAAGAAGAAAGGATCCCTTTTTGCAAGTGAGTATATTCATATAAAGGAAATTCAGCAAAGGGAAATTCTTCTTGATCAAGCGAAATGAGCAGCTCTGCCAGTTTCTCATGACCCTCATTCAGTATCGAATATGGTTTATCCAATTTCTTCATAAATTTCTTGATTTGTGTCGGGAAAATAACATGGTCATTTTGAGGCGCTTGGTATAAAGTAAACTCGGGGTTTATGTGGACTAGGTAAGATTCAACATGATATTTGTATCCATAGTTTTGAAGCAATTGCCTAAATAGATTTTCACATCGCTCCAACTGATTAATAGGGTTTCTTATCTCTCGATTGCCTTTCTTTAAATGCCCGTCAGCATCGTAATAAAAATCCCCTTCAAAATTTTTCACATCAATCAGATAAATTTCTCTTTGATACATAATTACTGTATCAATTTGAAAATAAGATTTGTTGAGCTTGAGCTGCAAATCGTTAATAACTAGACACTGACACTGAAGCTTTTCAGTCAACTTGTCAAACTCCAATTCACCGGCAAAACCCTTTTCCGCATTCAGATAATTCCATTTGTCATCATCTGACAACAGCATGCGGGCATTCAATGACCTCATTTTCCTTAATTCCTTTCTTAATGTGCGCGGTTTCTTAAGCATAGTCCACCATCCTTTATTAAAATCTCAGATTTATTTTACTAAAAAAATAACTTTCACAACCGCACGAACTATGAAATATTTGTTAACATTTTCCTGCAAACTAGATATTTTTTGAAAAAATAGTGACATATTAAAAAAAGTGACCCAACTCACTTAACTGAAAATGATTATCATTTATAATGAAAACATAAAGGAGGCATAAACAATGGAAAAGAATTCAGTTAAAGCCTATATGGAATACAGTGAAGAGAAATTCACGAAAAGGATTATTTACAAGAAGGGTGAAACGACAGCATTTGTTTTAAACTTTCTGCCAAATCAAACCCTCCCAACTCATAAACACCCAGGAACAGAGGTTTATCTGTATGTTCTAACCGGCAGCGGCACAATAATCATAGATGGAACAGAGACAACGGTAACTGAGGCAGACCTCATCCATGTTCAAAGCGAAGAGGAAATGTCCTTCAAAAATACGGGCAGTGAACCTGTAAGTTTATATGTAGTATTAAGTAAAATTCCAAGCGAGCTATATGCTAAAAATATTTAACAGCAAAAGCCAGCCCAATCAGGCTGGCTTTTTACGATGCGAAATATCACGTTTATTCTTGAATCCAAAAAACCACCAATTCCAATCACCCAACAGCTTCATTAAAGAAGGAACAAGGACCATCCGGACAATGGTAGCGTCAATAAAGATGGCGACCGCAATGCCGACTCCCAATTGCTTGATGGGCATGACGCCAGTAAAAGCAAAAGCACCTGTTACGACAATCATAATCGCTGCCGCGGAGGTAATGATTTTACTCGTATACGTTAAACCGGAAATGGTCGCTTCGGTATTATCGCCAGTCCTCAAATAAAATTCTTGTATCCTGGAAATGAGGAACACCTCGTAATCCATTGACAGTCCAAATACAAGCGTAAACACAAAAACGGGCAGAATCAATCCGATGTTAACGGGAGAAACCCCGAGATGTCCCTCCTGGAAAACCCATACAACAATCCCAAATGTGCAGCCAAGGCTCAAGGCGTTCATCAAGATGGCTTTAAACGGAATGAGAATCGACCGAAAAGCAGCCATTAAAATTACCAAAGTTGAAATCATAATCAACAGCAAACCATACGGAGCCTTCTCGATAATCTCATCAAAGATTTCCTGCTCGAACTTAATGGGACCTCCAACCGAAGCCTTCACACCTAAATCTTTGTCCGACCAATCCTTAACCAATTGCCGGGCTTTAGCTGAATGCTCACCGGTCTTTAAGTAGACCTCAACAAGCATTTTATTTTCACGGATGAAGTGATCGAAAACAGGGGTAAGCTTGCTCATTTCGCCATAAAGCAGCAGCTGTTGGAATTGCGCAGCATTCTTAATGCCAAAGGCAGAAAAGGGCGAATCGACCGTATAAACTAGTGGGTCCTTCTCCAATTTATTGATCACTAGGCTTACCTTTTCGAGATTATCCCTCGTCAGCACACCGCCGCTGGTCTCCAGAATAATCGATACCTTTTTTTCATCGCGTTTTTCTTTTTCGAAAAAATGATCCTTAAATTTTTCTAAAGCGACACGTGATGGATAATTAGGCGGCAGGGAATCGGTGCCCGGAATCGTAAGAACCATTTGCTTAACAGGAATAAGTCCAACCAGCAAAATGGCTAGAGCGCAGACTGCCATCAGAACGGGCCGGCGCATGACAAACTTGGCAAATAAGTACCAGCCGCTTAGCCGATTGTCTGAAATCCGCAACAAGCTAAATTTATTGATTCTGTGTCCTAATAGTGCCAAGAACGCCGGCAGAAACGTTAAAGAGCAGAGTGCGGAAACAAGGACGACAGTCATTCCGCCAAGGGCGACATTTTGAAAAATATCAATTTGGATAAACCAAAGCCCTGATAATCCGATAAATACGCATAGGCCGGAAAAGATAATGGACCTGCCGGCCGTGGCAACGGTGATCGCGATGGCTTCGCCCACTGATTTCCTTGTTAATTCTTCCTTATAGCGGTTAATAAATAACAGCGCAAAGTCGATACTTAAGGCAAGACCGATCATCGGCACTATATTTAAAATAAAAATAGTTAGGTCGATGCCGTAACTGAAAAAATAAACTGTCCCCATGGTGGTTAAAATGGATACCACACCAATAATCAGCGGAAGGGCTGAAGCGACAAGACTGCCGAAAGCGAGGATGAGAACGAGCAGGGCAATTGGCAGGCCAATCATCTCCGCTTTAGCCAAATCCTCTTGGCTGGCTGTATTTAAATCTTTAACGATGATTGGTTCCCCCGTCATCGTTACCTTTAACCCCTTTTTATTTTTAAGCAGCTTTTTTAAATCGCTTATTTCTGCCCCAAGGCTTTCCGCTTTTTTATTAAAAGTAAGCATGCCATAAGCGTAATTCCCTTTTATCATACCGTCCTGGGCAAATGGGGGAATAATGTCCTCTGCATGGTCAAAGTCCTTAAGTCTTACAAAGGTATCCTGCATAAAATCCTGAAACTTTTCATCGCTGACGCCCTTTTCTTTTTGAAAAACAAGGATGATAGAGGATTTGGCCTGTCCAAAGTCTTTTTCCAAAATCCGCCTCGTTTCGTTATATTCTCCCTTATATTCAAAACCGTTTCCGCTTAACACCGCAGGCAGTTTCAAAGCGAAAAAGCCAAACAGGATAATAGCTAAAATCCAAACCAGTATCACCCATTTTCGATTCCGATAAATAAATCCACCGAGCTTTTCCAACCCATCACCCCAATAAAAAATAACAACCAAATTAAGTATACAAATATTACAGCGATAAACGTTTGACTATTTCATGACTTTTTAAAAAGAAAACCTTCTATAAATATTTCCCTTCTTATCCAGTGAAAATGTACATATTTACAAATGTTCAACCGCTTTGTTATAGTTATTTCTGGGCAAGCTAAGATACATAATGATATAAAAATAGGGGGAATCAGCAATGAGCCAAAACATAGCAAGAATGATTGACCATACATTATTAAAACCAGAAGCAACAAAAGAGCAAATCGTTAAATTAGCGGAAGAGGCAAAAGAATATTCATTTGCTTCCGTTTGTGTAAATCCTACCTGGGTAAAAACAGCTGCTGAAATACTTAAAGATACACCAGATGTTAAAGTTTGTACTGTCATCGGCTTTCCGCTTGGGGCAACGACCTCAGAGACGAAAGCATTTGAAACAAAAAATGCGATTGACAATGGTGCGGATGAAGTGGATATGGTCATCAACATTGGTGCACTTAAAGATCAGCAGGATGATTTAGTTGAATCGGACATTCGCAGTGTTGTGGAGGCAGCGAAGGGGCAAGCATTAGTAAAGGTCATTATCGAGACTTCACTGTTGACTGATGAAGAAAAGAAACGGGCATGTGAGCTTTCAGTCAAGGCTGGTGCTGATTTTGTTAAAACTTCGACAGGATTCTCTACCGGTGGGGCTACGGTAGAAGATATCCGCTTAATGCGCGAAACAGTTGGCCCGGATATCGGTGTTAAAGCATCCGGTGGCGTAAGAAGCAGGGAAGATGCCCTTGCAATGGTTGAAGCCGGTGCAACACGGATTGGCGCAAGTTCAGGTGTGGCCATCTGTAAAGGAGAAGTTTCCTCAAGCAACTACTAATACTTATATGACAAAAAGAGGCTGCCCTTAAAGGACAGCCTCTTTCGTGACTAAAAGAAAAGATGTAGAACGTAATATAAAATACCAGCTAATAGTGCGGTTATTGGCAAAGTAATTACCCAAGTAATCAGCATCCGTTGGGCTGTATCCCATTTGACTCCTTTAAGTCTGTGAGAAGCACCCACACCTAAAATTCCGGAAGATATGACATGTGTTGTACTGACAGGCAAATGGATATAAGTGGCGCCAAAAATTATTGCTGCACCAGTTAAATCAGCGGCAACACCATTAATTGGACGGATTTTCATGATTTTGCCGCCAACGGTTTTTATAATTTTCCATCCACCGATAGAAGTACCAAGTCCCATCGCTATCGCACAGGATAATTGGACCCAAAAAGGTACCTCGGCATTATGTGGAAGATACTGATTCGCAATCAGTGCCATTGTGATAATCCCCATCGATTTTTGGGCATCGTTTGTTCCATGTGAATAAGATTGCAATGCCGCAGTTGCGATTTGGATAAAACGGAAATTTCGATTTGTTTTTGTTAAATTGAAATTTTTAAAAACAACTTTAAAAATACTATAAATAATGAAACCAACAACGAAAGCTAAAATCGGTGAAAGGATTAAAGCTTCCAGAATTTTTATAAATCCTGTGTAATTTAATACTTTTAGTCCTTCCGCTGCAACAGCGGCACCGGCAATGGAACCAATTAGTGCATGGGAAGAACTGCTCGGGATTCCGTAATACCAAGTGATTAAATTCCAGGCTATTGCCGCAAGCAGTGCAGCTAAGATAACAATTGATCCGTGCGCTAAATTAAATGGGTCAACGATATCCTTTGAAATTGTTTTAGCAACGCCTGTGAACGTAAGGGCCCCGACGAAATTCATGACAGCGGCAAGCAAGATTGCCTGTCGTGGTTTCAATGCTTTTGTCGAAACCGAGGTAGCAATTGCATTTGCCGTATCATGGAAACCATTAATAAAGTCAAATGCAAGAGCCCCGATGACGATTAATATTGTAAGTATTAAGACAGCACTCATATTAAGACTCCTTATGCATTTTTCATGATAATGGTTTCAAGAATATTGGCAACTGTCTGGCAGCTGTCGGCAACGTCCTCAAGGTTCTCATAAATTTCTTTATATTGGATGATACGGATTGGATCCTTTTCTACATTAAACAGATTTTTAATGGATTGTCGTAAAATATTATCGCACTTGGATTCGAAATCCTTAATTTTTATAGCATGTTCTCTTATTTGCGGAAGCTTTTTATTAGATAGAAGCTCCACGGCTTTATCAATTTCAATAACACTGCCTCGAATGGCGTCCACAAACTGAAGCATGAAATCATCTGCCTGAGTGATGGAGTACATTTCAAATAATGCGGAAGTTGCTTCAAGACCGTCTAATACATCGTCCATTACCATTGCAAGGTGAAGGATGTCTTCCCGTTCGATTGGTGTGATAAAAGCATCATTTAATTCTTTAATGACTTCATGAACAAAGGAATCTCCCTTCGTTTCAATTTCCTTCATTTTTTCAGAGAAAATTTTTAAATCACTGACGTTTTTCAGCTTATATTCTGTAAAAAAATTTGCCCCTTCTTTAAGGTTGGAAGAAATATTGCTTAGCAAAACTGAGAATTTGTCATTTTTCTTAAATGCCATTAGAGATACCCTCCATATTTGTACGTGTTGTTCATCAACGGAATAATTTTAATGAAGATAGTGTAAAAAATAAATAATTTAAAAATAAATTTACAAAAACTTAACAAAAGAATTTTCAGACAATTATTTTGCAGATGTACTATTTTACTTTTGCCAAGATGCCAAAATTTATGTATGAATTTTGGCATAGCCATGAGTAAAAAAAAGAAAACAGGGTAATTTATAAGGTAACAGGCAGACATCCTCAGATGCTCTGCTTGGCAGGCTCAAGAAAAAATCGAATGAATACTAAAAAAGGAGTGTTCTATGTGAGCTTTATTTGGGCATTAATTGTTGGCGGTATAATCGGTTGGTTAGCCGGCCTTATTGTAGGAAGAGACGTACCTGGGGGAATTATTGGTAATATCATTGCTGGTTTTGTTGGTGCATGGTTGGGGACTCTGGTATTGGGAAACTGGGGCCCGCATGTGGCTGATTTCGCCATCATACCGGCGATCATTGGTGCAGCAGTCCTAGTGCTTTTATTAAGCTTTATCATGAGGGCCTTCAGGAAAGCAGACTAATCATCATGAAGAAAGCCTCCCGAATTTTTGGGAGGCTTTTTATAGTGAGTAAATATCAAATTCTTTAAAAATAACCGGGTCATCCGTAAATGGTCCATATACAACGATTTTTTCCTCTGTTAAGGGGTGGGTTAACTCCAGTTTTCCGGCATGGAGGGCCTGTCTGTTCACGAGCGGTTTCCCCCCATAAACAACATCCCCAACTATAGGGTGGCCTAGATGGCTTAAATGCACACGAATTTGGTGCGTCCGCCCCGTATCAAGCCAGCATTTTACGTAGGATAAATTACCCTTTCTGTCTTCCTTCACCACTTGATAATGCGTAATCGCGGCTTGCCCAGAGGGGGATACCCTTCTTTTGGTGGGGTGATGCCGATCGCGGCCAATCGGGGCATTAATCGTCCCTTTTTTTTGCTTCAACAATCCATGGACCAAGGCAAGGTATGTTCTTTTGATTTCCCTTTTTGCAAGCTTTCCGTCCAAAAGTGCTCCTGCCAGTGCATGTTTAGCTAGCAGGATGGCACCGGAAGTATCACGGTCTAACCGATGAATCTGGCGGACATCCCTGATTTCCCCTTTTGCTTGCAAATAAAAGGCCGCTGCATTGATTAAAGTATCGGTATCATTTTCAGAGTCATTTGGATGTGTGTTCATGAATGGCGGTTTATTAATAATCAATAAATGGTCATCCTCAAAGAGGACATCGATATCCAGATAGTTAGGGATCACATGCGGTTCCTCTTCGGTAAATAATTGAATTTGCAGTTTCGTGCCCTCTGAGAGCGGAGTCGTCCAGGAACATTCAGTGCCATCAACCTGAACCTTTTTTTCCATTCGAAACGCATGTGTTAACTTTTTAGGGGCTTCCCATTCATGACGGAAGATTTCTTCGATTGTCGTTCCTGCCCATTTTTTAGGAACGATAATCTGAAACCATTCCCCGAGCCGTATTGTTTTCAGCATAATATCTCCTTCTTATTCCAGCAGGGCAGCTAACAGTAATTACCACCCTAAATACAAACTAAGATATGTTATTCTTATCATATATAATACGACAGAAATAAGCGCGTGAGCAAAGGTGGGTTATGGAGTGAAGATCGTTTTTGCCTCGACTCCAAGTCAGGAAGAAAAAATTTGTGAGCTCGTGGGATATATTTATTCCAATATATTTCCGCTATATTTTACGGACGAAGAAATTAACCGCTTTGAAAAATTAAAAATATTGCATACCTCTAAACAACATTTTGAAGAATTCAGCACGTTAAAGGATGCGTTTCAAGTGATGGCCAGTATTCAAACCTTAATATCGATACTGGAGTCACATCAGCTAGACGACCAATACGAAGCTATTTTTAATAAAAATGTGGCAAACCTTCATGATTTCGGCTTGTTTTTTCCGTTTGAGTTTGAACAGTTTGCTGAAGCAAAAAGCATGAAAAATACTGTTCTCAGCATTTACACGAAGGCAGATAACCAACTGCTTATTTAATAGAAGAAAAAGCCGTTATGCTGGCTTTTTCTTTTTTTTATAAAAAAACGGCTCATTTTAATGTAATATAAGTATTGGATTGCCGAAAATATTGGGCCTGCGAAAATTGTCGGGATTTTGACGCTAGGTTTTAAAGGAGTATCAACCACCTGCTTAGAACCAATATTAGGTATAGATAACATACTGGAGGGAACCTAAAATGAATTGGAGAAATGCAGCAAAGAGCTGGATCGAATTTAATGAATTGGACTCCGAATTAAAGAGCCAATTAAAAACGCTTGAGAGAGACGAAAAACTGCTTGAAGAAGCTTTTTATAAAAATTTAGAGTTTGGAACAGGCGGAATGCGCGGAGAACTTGGTGTCGGGACAAATAGAATGAATATATATACTGTCCGCAAAGCATCAGCTGGTCTGGCTGCATACATAGAAGAGCAGGGGGAAGAAGCAAAACAACGCGGCGTTGTCATTGCGTTTGACTCTCGCCATAAATCACCGGAATTCGCGCTGGAGGCTGCTAAAACCCTTGCAACGCGAGGAATTCAAACCTATGTGTTTGATGAGCTTCGCCCTACTCCGGAGCTTTCATTTGCCTTACGGTATTTAAACGCATTTTCGGGGATTGTCATTACCGCCAGCCATAATCCACCGGAATATAATGGCTATAAAGTATACGGATCAGATGGCGGTCAGCTGCCTCCGGAGGCTGCCGATCAGGTTATTGCGAAAGTAAATGAAATTGACAATGAATTGGTTATCAAGGTCGATAAGGAAGAAACTTTAAGGGCTTCCGGTTTAATCAAAACCATTGGTGAAGAAGTCGACCAAGCCTATATTTATAAGCTAAAGACGATTTCCGAAAATCCGCAGCTTGCCGAAGAAACGAATATTCAAATTGTCTTTACACCATTGCATGGGACGGCGAATAAACCTGTCCGGGCTGCGCTTCGGGCATTAGGCTATAAAAATGTAACGGTGGTAAAGGAGCAGGAACTGCCTGATCCCGAGTTTTCAACCGTGAAAAGCCCTAACCCAGAAGAACATGCCGCTTTTGAGTTAGCCATTCGTGATGGCAAAGCTGTGGGGGCCGACCTGTTAATTGCAACAGACCCAGATGCTGACCGCCTGGGAATAGCTGTTCAAAATCCAGAGGGTGAGTATGTAGTATTAACCGGTAACCAAACCGGAGCATTATTGCTTGATTACTTACTTTCTCAGAAACAGCAAAAAGGGACTTTGCCACAAAACGGTGTGGTGTTAAAAACAATTGTAACCTCTGAATTAGGACGCAAAATTGCATCAGCCTATGATTTAGAAACGGTCGATGTTTTAACTGGCTTCAAATTCATTGCCGAAAAAATCAAGCAATATGAAGAAACAGGTGAACATACCTATTTATTTGGCTATGAAGAATCTTACGGCTATTTAATCGGCGACTTTGCCCGTGATAAGGATGCCGTTCAAGCAGCCCTTTTGGCGACAGAGGTTTGCGCGTATTATAAGAAGCAGGGATTGAACTTATATGAAGGTATGATGCAGGTTTTTGAAAAATACGGCTATTACCAGGAAGGACTCCGCTCTTTAACATTAAAGGGAAAAGAAGGAGCAGAATTGATTCAGCGTATTTTGGCTTCCTTCCGCAGCGAACCGTTAACGGGGCTGGGTTCCTTAAAAACGTCTGTAACAGAAGACTATTTAACAGGTATTAGGACGATTGATAACCGAGAAGAGAAAATTGACCTTCCAAAATCAAACGTGTTGAAGTATATTTTTGAGGATGGATCATGGGTTTGCTTACGCCCATCGGGGACTGAGCCAAAGGTTAAATTTTACTTTGGTGTTAACAGCGGGACACTTGCGGAAAGCAAAAGCAAATTGCAAACCATTGAAAAGGACTTCATGGATTTGGTTGATCAAAAGGTTAAGCAAATTCAAAACGTATAGTATTATTTATGAAAACACGACATCCAAAAGGTTTTGGATGCCGTGTTTTTTTGGTGGAATTCATAGGTTTGGTTTGGAAAAAGGTTCTTTAATAAAATCAGTATCCACTTGATGTTTCAGGAAAGACTATACATCGGTATCTCATTTGGCGATTGTTCAAATGTTTCGTTGGCATGGTCGATGTAGCGAAGCAGGCTGTATAGTTTGGTCTCGATAACGGAATAGTCGCGTTCAAAATTGTAGGCGTGCAGGAAATGTTCAATCTTCTTAGATAAGAACTGGTCTGTGGTTCTCACCATTAATATCAATAAATTATCCCATTCAGACCGGTGTGTATAAAACAGCGCCCGGTCATAATCCAATTTATTCATTTAATTTTCTCTCCTCCTTACTAGGAGTTGAGATTATTTTATGAAGTTTTGCGCTGAACTTTCACGCAAAAATTTGGACACCTTGTCCTCACAACGTTTTCAACATTTACCTGTATATTTTGTAATTGTTATTATCTTGTTTCATCAATCCTTCTCTTTCTTCATACATTGTGGTAAGAGGAAAAGGGGGAATGGCTGATGAATGAGGGAGATAAGAAGGCACTCGAATATGCGATCGATGAAATAACGGAAATCGCCAAAGGTTTTGGCTTAGAATTTTATCCGATGCGTTATGAAATTTGCCCTGCCGAAATCATTTATACATTTGGAGCTTATGGGATGCCAACCCGATTTTCACACTGGAGCTTCGGGAAGCAATTTCACAAAATGAAGATTCATTATGATTTAGGTCTAAGTAAGATTTATGAACTCGTCATTAATTCTGACCCATGTTACGCATTTTTGCTGGATTCCAATACGTTAATCCAAAATAAACTGATTGTTGCCCACGTTTTGGCCCATTGTGATTTCTTTAAAAACAATGTCCGGTTCCAAAATACAAAACGGGATATGGTTGAAAGCATGGCAGCTACGGCGGAAAGAATTCATCAGTACGAAATTCAATATGGAAAAAAAGAAGTGGAAAGCTTTCTTGATGCAATATTGTCTATTGATGAGCATATCGACCCTTCCTTGATGCGTCCAAAATTGGCATGGTCCTTGGAGGACGATGAGGACGAGGAAGAACACCGGGCAGTTTCACCGTATGATGATCTTTGGGGTTTGGACAAAAAAGACGAAAAGGATTCAAAGCCGCCACGTCGAAAAAAATTTCCGCCAAGACCAGAGAAAGATATATTACTCTTCATTGAAACATATAGCCGCGAGCTGGAGGATTGGCAGCGTGATATTCTTACGATGATGCGGGAAGAAATGCTGTATTTCTGGCCGCAGTTAGAAACAAAAATCATGAACGAAGGCTGGGCCTCTTTCTGGCATCAAAGGATATTAAGGGAAATGAATCTGACCAGCGGAGAATCCATTGAGTTTGCCAAATTAAATGCTGGGGTCGTTCAGCCGTCAAAAACGGGAATTAACCCTTATTATCTTGGCTTGAAAATTTTCGAAGACATCGAGGATAGATATAATAATCCGTCTGAGGAAATGAAAAGACGAGGTGTTGAGCCGAATTCAGGACGTGAGAAAATCTTTGAAGTCAGGGAAATTGAATCGGATATTTCCTTCCTTAGGAATTATTTAACCAAGGATTTAGTCTTTAGGGAAGATATGTATCTTTTCCAAAGGCAAGGCCGCGATTATAAGATTGTTGATAAAGAATGGGAACATGTCCGCGATCAATTGGTGAATATGCGGGTAAATGGTGGATTCCCGTATATCACGGTGAATGATGGCGACTATATGAAAAATGGCGAGCTATATTTGAAGCATTGGTTTGAGGGTGTAGAGCTTGATGTCAAATATCTTGAGAAGGTTCTGCCATATGTACATCAGCTTTGGGGCAGGCCGGTCCATATGGAAACTACCATTGAAGACAGAGCCATGTTGTTTTCCTATGATGGTAAAGGAGTTCACCGCAAGTACTTATAAATATGCACTTAATGACAAACATGATATTATGTTAGAGGCTGAAAAAGTTCAGTCTCTTTTTTATTGTGTCATAAATGAAAATACATACCTTAATCCAAACTAATCTTAAGGGGGATTGAATGATGAAAGATACCAAATTGGATTCTAAAGTGCTTGATGTGCTTCAAGATAAAATTCAATTAATTAAAACAGAAAAAGGTGCCATCTATTTAGTTGGACCGATTCGCCTTCCGGTAAATTTATACGGTGAAACCGTTGTATTTCATTGGTATTGTTGGCTGAATTGCAATGAGGTAACCGAGGATTTTGAAAGGATTATTGATAAATTGTCTTCGGTTAATTTAGCCGAGCTTCAACAATCCAGTGTTCTTGTATATGGCGACTTCACATATGGTGAGGATGCAATTATGCGAATGCATTCGATTTGCCACACAGGCGATATTTTTGGCAGCAAAAGATGCGACTGCGGCTTTCAATTGAAACGGTCCATGAAAATGATTGTCGAACATGGGACAGGCGCCTTGTTTTATTTGGCCAATCATGAAGGGCGTGGAATTGGTTTATTTAGCAAGGCAATGGCGTATATCCTTCAAGAAAACAATTATGACACCGTCGAAGCGAATCATGCTCTTGGATTCGTGGATGATGCAAGAAATTATAGCGATGCCATTCGGGTTCTTAAAGCATTGCGCTCTAAACCGGTAACCTTGATTACAAATAATCCAAAAAAATTAGATGCATTGAAAAACGCTGGTCTACCTGTTTCCGGGAGGAAGCCGTTATGGGGAGATGTATCCGAGTATAACGAAAAATACCTGCAAACAAAGATTAACCGTTCAGGCCATTTAAAGGACGAAGGGACTTGTCCAAATGACTAATCACGAATTTTATATGGATTTAGCATTAAAAAATGCTGGGGCGATGAAGGGACAGACGGACCCCAATCCATTAGTGGGTGCGGTGATTGTTAATGATAACCGGGTGGTCGGAATCGGCGCCCACTTGAAGGCCGGTGAACCTCATGCCGAGATTCATGCCTTAAGGATGGCAGGTGAGAAAGCAAAAGGCGGAACCATTTATGTAACCCTTGAACCATGTTCCCACTACGGAAGGACAGGCCCTTGTGCTGTTGCTTTAGTGGAAGCAGGGATTAAAAAGGTAGTAATCGCAACCCTCGACCCGAACCCGGTGGTAGCGGGAAATGGCGTTAAAATTCTTAAAGATGCCGGAATTGAGGTCGTGGTCGGCGTTCGGGAAGCGGAATCCAACCGAATGAATGAGGTTTTTAATAAGTTTATCGTTCAAAAAACGCCATTTGTGACCATGAAGGCTGGATCCACCCTGGATGGAAAAATTGCCACCCATACCTCTGATAGCAAGTGGATTACCGCCGAGGAAGCAAGACTCGATGTCCACCAACTGCGAAACGAAAATATGGCCATTCTTGTGGGAATCAATACTGTCATAAAAGATAATCCGGAATTAACGGCACGCATTCCGAACGGACGAAACCCATTACGGGTTATTTTGGATTCTACCTTAAAAATTCCGCTGGATGCTAAGGTGGTTACGGACAAACTTGCTCCAACCTGGATCTTTACTAGTGAACAGTATGATACTGAAAAGCAAAACAGATTAGAGGACTTGGGAATCAAAGTTTTTCAAACAAATGGGTCAAACCGTGTATGTCCAGAACAGGTTGTACGTATTTTGGGTGAAAATCTCATTTCCTCCGTGTTTATTGAAGGGGGAGGGGCGGTTCATGCTTCTTTCCTTGAAAAAAAACTGATCGATAAAGTGGTATTGTATTTTGCCCCTAAACTAATTGGCGGTACTAATGCACCAACCTTCCTTGAAGGTACAGGTATAGAAAAAATGCGTGATGCAGTTGAATTAACAGACTGTTCCTTTACACCAATCGGAAAAGATTTTAAATTCATTGGTTATCCAAAATATAATTTTTAATAAAGATGACTGCCTTAAGAGTTCATTAGGGCAGTCTTTTTTTATCTATAAATCGTGTATATTTTGTGAAACCTCAAAAAAGAACGTTGACATTGAGAATCATTCTCTCTATAATCAAAAATGTGAATGATAATCATTATCAAATAAATGGTTTACATAAAAATTAATCGGGGGAGTTACAACATGTCACTAAAACTGAAACTTATTACATCACTTGCAGCATTATCACTTATTCTAGGTGCATGCGGAAAAGCAGAAGAGACAGAAAACAAGTCAAAGGTTGAAAATACAGAAAAGCCAGCCGAAAAGAAAGAAGCAGCAGAAAAAGAAGAAGCAAACTATGCAGATTCATATAAAGAGGCTATTGCTGAACTTGATAAAGCCAAAGAAGGCAAGGAAGTCGATTTTAATAAAGTAACAGAATTGTATAAAGCTAATTTACAAGAATTAGTTAAACAACGTGATGCGGAATTCCAAGATACTCTGGATGAAAAAATAACGACCGCATTAGCAGCAGGGAAAGACGGTTCCATGGATAAAGTAGTGGTAAGGCAAATTTTTGATAAATTAATGCAAAAGGTATTCTATACATCCATCAAGCATGATTTCACAGAGATGGTAGAATACTGGGGCAAAACAGAAGAAGTAAATAAAGAACTTGAGGAAGCAAAAGAATTTTATGCTATCATCAAATCGACTGTTGAAAAGCGTGATGCTGCCTATGGAACAAATATGGTAAGCGCCATTGAGGGCGGCTTTAGCGAAATTGATAATGGTATTAAAAACAATGACCAATTGGCAGTAAACTTAGGTAAGCAAGTAATCGATAAAACGTTAATGAAGACCTTCTATCTTGCAACCGGCGCGCTTCCTAACGGCTATGCAACAAAAGCAGCAGCTGAAGCACAGAAGGATGCTGCTCTTGCAAAGGTTGAACAGGCTGAAGGATGGGCTTTCTTCCAATCCATTTATACTTACTTAAATAAGCATGCTGCTGACGAAACTGCCTTTATTGAAAAGCAATTTAATCTTGAAACAGATGCCAAAACAATTGATCCAGCAGCTGTTAATAAAGCATTTGTTCGTGGCTTTGCGAAAATTGCCATTGATGAATACAAAGAAAGTAAAGAATCAATTGGTGAAGATAAAGGTGTCATTACTGGGTTGGAGGGAGCTTTATTTATCGATGTGATTGGTGAAGATATTAAAGCGCTTATTGGAGAAGCAGAATATAAATCCTTAACTGAGAAAGCGCAGCAATATGTTGAAACAGCAAAAGCGAAAGATAAGACTGCAGGCGTTGCACAGGTAGACCAACTTATTGCTTCTCTGAACACTATCGTAGAAAAGGCGAAATAATCTTCAGGAAAAACCTTGATGAAAGACGCAAGGTTTTTCCTTTTGTCTCCAGTTATGAGAAAATGGGAATATTACTGTGTTGTAGAGGTGTTTTTACTTGAAAATAATCGTCACCGGTGGAGCAGGATTTATTGGTTCCCACCTATCAAGCAGGTTGATAAAAGAAGGGCACCAAGTGCTAATCATTGATGAATTACACCCGTATTACTCCGTTGAAAGGAAAAAGCGGCAGCTTGAAATGATCAAACGTGCCGGGAAATTTACCTTTTATCAGAAGAGCCTGATTCATCATGAAGGGGAAGTAAGGGACCTTTTTCATTTATTTAAGCCTGATAAGGTCATTCATCTTGCTGCCATTCCTGGAGTCCCCAACTCGATTGTGGTTCCGAATGAATATGTAGATTATGACATCAAGGCAACTATTAACGCTTTAAGACTTGCTGGTGAAACAGGTGCCAAGCAGTTTATATTCGCTTCGTCATCGTCCGTCTACGGTGACAAGCAAAACATCCCGTTAAAAGAAGAGATGGCTAATGGAAAGGTAGTTTCCCCGTATGCGGCGGCTAAGTACGGCGCAGAGGCGTTTTGTCATGCCTACTCGACCATTTATGATTATCAGGTATCTATTCTCCGCTTTTTTACGGTTTATGGCCCATGGGGACGTCCGGATATGGCGATCACGAAATTTATTAAACAGTTGATGGCTGACCAGGAAATTGTCGTATTTGGCAGCAGAACAGCCAGGGACTATACATATATTGATGATTGCGTTTCAGGGATCATTAGTGCGTTTCAGCAAAAGGATCAATACGCTATTTTTAATATCGGTTCAGGCAGTCCAATCCTGATTGAAGAGTTAATTGAGCAGCTGCGCGGTTTTTTTCCCGGAATGAGGGTCAAACATGCTGGATTTCGTCAGGGTGATGTTCATTCAACATGGGCAGATATTTCGAAGGCTAAGGGCGAGCTTGGCTTTTACCCGTCTATGTCATTTACGGATGGACTAAGCAGAACAATTGAATGGGCAAAGGCGCATGCAAAAGAGTTTTAAATACATAGCAGGGGTCATTCTTTTTGGCATCTTTATTTATTTGTCCATCCGCTATTTTCATTTTGGAGAATTTTTAAAAGAAACGAAACGGTTCTTTTGGGAGAGCCCCTATCTGATTATTGGGGTGACGATTTGCTATAGTTTATCGTTTATACTCAGGGCTGAAGCCTGGAAATTGTATTTTGGGAATAGAGTCAAATTTTATAGTTGCCTCGAGGGAGTGCTCTTAAGCCTATTCGTTAACCATATTACCCCCATCAAGCTTGGCGATGTCGTGAGGATAGGCGTTTTGTCTTTAAGAGAAAAACAGGTGAGTCCGGGGGAATCCCTTCAATCTGTGGTCATACTTCGGTTTATCGATATGGCCATGCTCTTGTTCTTTTCTTTTATTGGCTTGATTGTTTTTGCAAAGGCGTTTGTTTTCCGGTATTCAATTTTGGTAATTGTAATTTTAGCGATTGCTTGTCTGGTAGGAGGTATCATGTTGTGGAGGTTTCTTCCCACATTTGTTCACAGGCAAATTCAATTAGTTAAAACCAATTTATCAGGAAGGAATGCCTTGCTTATTTTTCTTATGATTGCCGTGAGTTGGGCATTAGAAGGGGCTGTCATATGGGGCGTTACTGCTTCCATGGGCAGTGGTCTTTCGATTTATAAGGCTATTTGGGTTAACTCGATTACCGTTGGCGGACAAATTTTTCAAATTACACCTGGTGGCATCTCAACATATGAATCTGTCATGACGGCAGCTTTAACGACATTTCATTTTTCAGTTAAAGACGGCTATATGGCGGCCATTGTCAGTCACAGCTATAAATTTGTCTTTTCTTATTTAGCTGGAATGCTTCTGCTCCTCCATTCCCCTGTCTCAAAAATTAATCAAATTAAAGAAATCCTAGCAAGGAGAGGATTATAAGAATGAAAAAAGCATCATCTTTTGAAAAAGCAGCAGCAAGATGCTGGAATCTTTTAAACGAAGGGAAGCCCTTTACACCGATCTTTACAGTTGGGACAATGGCGATTTACTCGGTTACAAACCTCGGAAATTCCGGCTTTCTAGCCGATTTTTTGCTAGGCTTGTTAGCCATTTTGCCGTTGCTAGTGATTTATTACGTTTTTGATTTCCCGTTATTTTTAAGAAATTATTTATGGATTCCGCTAGTTGCCTATCTTATTATTTGGAACAACGTGAATCTAGGATTACTGTTTACGGCAGTAGGATTATATTTCTTCTTTACCGTCTTTTTTTGGGGCACCTTTTATTATCATTTACGAATTGGTACCTCGTGGCTTAATTTTACCCGCTTTTGGAAGCTAGTCTTGAAAAACAGCGATTCTACCAGTGGCAATGCTCAGGAACAGCTGCCAAAGTTTCTTTTGTTATTATCACTATGGAATTTTTCGCTTTCGGAACATATATGGGCAGGGGCTGAAATCGGACAGCTTATCCTGTTTTATGTAGGAGTCCTTCTATTTTCATGGATTCTTCACAAAAATCTTTTTGATTGGAAACCAAAGGTTATTCCAACCTACACCTCTAATGTTGTGGCAACCACAAGGGCAATCAATCAAAAAGTTATTGTGATGGTCATTGACGGGATGAGAAAGGAAAGGTTTGAGGAGGCGAATACGCCGTTTCTTGATTTTTTAAGGAAAAATGGAACAGAGTATGCCCGGATGGAAACGGTCTACCCTGCTCGAACCGTTGTTTGTTTTTCTTCTATGTTTACCGGAACCTATCCATTTGAACATGGGATTAAATCAAATATGGTGTGGAAGCTGGGAATTAAGGTTGAAAGTGTTTTTGATAGTTTAAGAAAGGTTAGTAAAAAGGGATCTCTTTTGGCAGTGGCCCATCTGGTTGATTCGTTTGGCAGTGATGTTGATACCTTCACGGCGGTCATGCATAACGATGTTGTCGATCGAAAAATTATCGAGAGGGCAAAGTTGATTATGGAGGAAAAAAATCCCGATTTGCAAATAGTTCAGTTGATCAGTACCGACCAAACCGGCCACAGCCGGGGAGTATTATACGACGAATATATTCAAAAGATTGAGGAAGCCGATGCGCTAGTCAAAGAGTATTTTGATTGGCTGAAGGAAAAAGGAATGCTGGAAAATTACACGTTCATCGTTTGTGCGGATCATGGCCAGGCGGATGGCATTGGCGGTCACGGTCACCTCGATGAAGGTGAACGGTTCGTACCATTTTTCATGTACGGTCAGGCGATTGAGAGTGGCAAGGTTGTCGAAGAAAAGCATAGTCTTGTTTCCCTTGCTTCAACCATTTCCTATTTATTAGGGGCGCCGTTTCCAAATAAAGCCCGTGGGCCAGTATTAAACGAAGCAATTAGGAAGGAAGTATTAATAAATGATGCAGCAAAAGGTGATCGTATTTCTTCCAGCTCATAATGAGGAAGAGTCAATCGCGGAGGTTATTAAAAAGATACCTAGAGATTTTAATCCACGTGTGCAAGTAGAAGTTTTAGTTGTCAATGACGGCTCCAGTGATCAAACGGTTGAACAATCTCTAAGGGCTGGAGCAGATCATATCTATACATTTGAAAAGAATCAAGGATTAGGGGCAGCTGTTCGAAAAGGATTGGAGCTTTGTGTAGAGAAAAAGGCGGATATCGGTGTCATGATTGATGCGGATAATGAGTATCCTGCTGAGCAGATTCCTGAATTAATTGAGCCTATCCTAACTGGAACGAGTGACTATGTTATGGGGTCACGGTTCATGGGAACAATTAAGGGGATGAAGTGGAACCGGAGACTCGGAAATTATTGTTTTACGCTACTTCAAGCACTCTTACTTCGGAAATGGATCTATGATGGTCAATCCGGTATGCGGGCTTTCTCTAGACAGGCAATGAGGGAGGCTGAAATCATTCATGATTATAACTATGCCCAAGTGCTTACATTAAATTTAATAAGAAAAGGATTTCGAATGAAAGAAATTCCTATTCATTATCAGGTTCGAAAAGCAGGAGAATCATTTATTAAGTTTAGGGCCTATATGACCTCAGTCCTGCCGGCCATTATCAAAGAGATGACAAGGCCTGTTAGAAAGAGAAGGGTTTATCTTGAACAAGACAGCGTTTTTCCGTTAATGAATAATAAGAAGGATTAATAAGTATTATAATTATGTTATTTATGTGAATTTCTAATTTATCGGATTGACAGCGAGGATGATAATCATTATCATTATCAGTGGAGGAGGAAATTTTTTAATGAAGAAATTTTCAGTATTGTTTTTCATTACTTTTTTTATCATAAATGCCCTTTCCATTCACGGGGTGGAGGCTTATTCCTACGGTGACCCCAACGAAGAGAAAGTTGCTGAAGTTTACAAAGAAATGCTCGTAAAGCTTGATGAGAATCCTCCAAATTTTACAGCTGCAAAAAAGTCTTATGAATCTGTTCAAGAAGAAATTGATATGCACATGGGGCCTGAGCCCTCAAAACTTATTCTGAAAAACTTGGCTGATGAAGATAAACAGGCGCTAACCGATAATATGGAAAAGCTTCTTGTCTTAAATATCGCGAGACGCCTTGATAGTATTGAAAATAATTTTTCAGAATATGAGACTACGAAAAGACTCCTTGCTAAAGGATTTGCTACATACGAAGCATTGTCACCAAAGGTTGAAGCTGAGCATCCGGAAAACAATAAGAAAATCCGAGCGGATTTTGATGAGGCACTTCAAGCATTGGGGAACCCTGGTTTGTTTGGCGTAGGGAAAAAGGAAGCTAGTCTAGATTCCTTTAAGCAAAATAAAGATGAGATTTTGGATACTTTAAAAACAGAATTTAAAATAAAAAGCCTTGATGTAGGACATTTTTCAGAGAGTGCGACAGAATCTAATGCCGGCGGAAAAAAGGATTGGACAGATGTTTCGAATATTCGAAATTGGATTCCGCTGATCTTAATTGCTGCAGTGATTATTGCAGTTGTCATATTTGTTGTCCGAAGAAGAAGGAAATAAAAACGAAAAGACACCTTTGGAGAGAGGAGAGGCGGCTGTGGAAATTCAAGCGCTGCTGATTACATTTCGGGAAGTTTTAGAGGCATTGCTCATTGTCGGGATTATTACGACCTATTTAAAAAGAGTGAACCAAAAGCAATACACCAAATATGTCTGGTTGGGAGCAGGCCTTGCCGTCCTGGCGAGCTTTGGGGCGGCCATGTTATTCCAGGTCGTGTTTACTGGATTTGCGGCAATGGGAAGCGAGATGTATCTGAAAATAGGGATTATGCTTGTTTCAACCGTCCTCCTCACGCAAATGGTGTTTTGGATGGCCAGTCATGCCCGTGATTTAAAAGGGAACATGGAAGGAAAAATGAGTAAGTTTATTACCACCGGCAACGTTGTTGGCATGGTCATTCATTCCTTTCTTGTCGTCCTTCGTGAAGGAATTGAAACGGTATTTTTCTTTGCTGCTATTACCGGCGGTAACATAGGCGCTGCCATGCAGGGCTGGGGTGCAATAACCGGGGGGATCATCGCCGCTGTCGTCTCATATTTCTTCTTTAAAGGGACAATGAGAATTCCATTAAGCACTTTCTTTAAACTAACTGGCGCATTTATTATTTTAATTTCCGCAGGCTTATTGGTACAGGCGATTTCGATGATGCAGGATTTAAACATTATCGGCAGTGTCATTCCACATGTTTATGACCTTACCTGGTTTTTACCTGAGCATCCGATTGATTATAGCCATTATCTTCGGGATCATGGTACTGCGCCGCTCCTTTCAGGGGATATTGGCATCTTTTTAAAGGCATTATTCGGCTATTCATCGATGCCTTCGATTGAAGAGGTACTTGCCTATATTGGTTATTTTGTAGCTATTTTATTGCTTACTTCCTCTAAAAATACTCCGGTAAAAGCAAAAAAGGAAGAAGCGGCCAAATCAGCCAAGCTGCTTAAACCACAGGCAAAATAGTTCAGCGAAACTAAAAAGTACAAGGCGGAAGCCTTGTACTTTTTCTCTTACCAAAAGAGGTGATTATATGAAGTTAGCAGGATTCAATCGTGGATTACTAATTGCGATAAGCATGGTTACAATCATAATTGTGATTGCCTCCCAGCTTTATTTTTTAAATCCATTCGCCTCAACATGGGATCAGGTGGATTTTTCCCTGGCGGTTAATCGTTTTGATTTAATGGCTATGCAGCCTCATTTTCCTGGGTATCCCTTCTTTATATTGGGTGGAAAAATCCTTTATCCTTTTTTAGGAAATCCAGCAGAGGCCCTGACCATGTTTAATATTCTGGCTTATGCAAGCTCGCTTTTTCCGATTTATCGATTATTTCGAAAATTTTTACCTAACCACTTTTCATGGCTGGCAACGGCCATCATTTTTTCGCAATCCTATATTGTGATCATGGTCAATCAGCCGATGTCAGAAGGTACGGCGCTCGCTGTATTTTGGTGGTTTGTTTGGAGTCTTTCATTAGCTATGGAAAGACACAACTCCTCCCTTATTTTATTGCCATTAGGCATTTTAAGTATCATGCTGGGTACCCGTCTTTCCTATCTGCCGTTTGCATTGGGCATCTTGTTATTATTTTTTTGGAAATGGAAAAATGGGCTACTAACCGTAAAAGAGGCAGGTTATTATGCTCTCTTTGGGCTTGTCTTTCAGGCCTGCTGGGTTGTCGCTCTAATCATCTCAGAGGGAAGTCTGACAGGTTTTATTAAGCTTTCTTTAGCCTTTACAAGTGGACATTTTACAGATTGGGGCGGAGCAGTCGAAACATCTGAGATTAGTTTTTTGAAGAGATCATCGATATTTTTATGGGATAATATTCTTTGGACAGGTATTGCCGCAAAAGAGTACATAATTGCTGTTATTTATCTTTGCTTGTTTATCATGTTGGGAGTTAGCAAGGGAACCCAAATAGGGCATGAAGCAAGAAAGCCTTTGGTAAATTTAATTTATCTGTTGTTTTTCAGTTATTTTTTATGGGCACTGTTGGCACAAAATATTGAAAAGCCAAGGCATATCCTCCCGCTTGCGGTTCTGCTTATTTTCTATCTTTGTTTTCAGCTTTTCGCAAACAGGATTCCCTGGTTCATCACTGTTTTAGCCGTTATTTTGCTAGGATTTCAAACAGTAAAAAGTGTTGAGTTATTAAAAACGGAAGCGGCTGAACTGCCTGCCGTTTATCAAATGAATGCGTATATTGAAAAAATGAATGAACCGGTTATTCTTTACACATGGGAGGAAACACGGGTATTGCAATATTTACATGCACCGTACACCCACAAAAGGATTAACACGTACCAATTATTTCAAATGGAAACAAAATATTATCAAGGAAGAACGGTGCTGCTGACGGACAAAGTAGTAAAAGGGTTTGTTTCGCAGGGGGGTTCGGTTAAGGGGAAAATAAAAAAGCTAAAGAGCTTCAAATCTCGAGAGCTTTATGACCCAGTTTATAATGAAATAACCTTATATAAATGGATCGACCATTAATTGTTGTAAGAGAAAGGACTTAGGCATTGAATAAAATTACGATCGCAGGAACAGGATATGCTGGACTAGTCACAGGGGTTTGTTTAGCGGAGATTGGTCATTCGGTGATTTGTGTTGATAAAGAATCGCCTAAAGTTGAAATCCTCAAAAAAGGAATATCAACGATTTATGAACCTGGCTTGGAAGAGATGCTAAAGAGAAATTTAGAGGCGGGCAGGATTTCATTTACGGCAAGTTCTTCGGAGGGATATAAGGATGCGGAAATAATCATCATTACTGTGGGAACGCCGAAAACAATAGATGGATTGTTGGATTTACAATATATTAACCAAGTCTCAATCGAAATCGGCCAATCCATTGTTCGTCCAGATGTCATTATCGTAACGAAAAGTACAGTACCTGCTGGAACTAGTGAAAAGATTAAGGGATGGATTAAGTCAAATCTATCGCAACAGCTCAATTTTCACATGGCGGCAAACCCTGAATTTCTGCGCCAAGGTTCAGCTATTTACGATATGTTTCATGGGGACAGGATCATTATTGGTTCGGAAAGTGAATATGCTTTAAATTGCTTAGAGGATTTATATAAGCCATTTGGCATTCCGATTATGAAAACAGATACAAGCAGTGCAGAACTAATTAAGGTTGCTGCAAATGCATTTTTGGCCTTGAAAATTAGTTATGTGAACGTCTTGTCCAATTACTGCGAACAAATCGGAGGAAATATTGAAGATGTTGCAGCAGGAATGGGGATGGACAATCGGATTGGCCTGTCGTTTTTAAATGCCGGCATCGGTTTTGGCGGCTCATGCCTTCCGAAAGATACCGAGGCACTTGTTAATATGGCCAAAAAGGCAGGAGAGCCAAACAAACTGCTGGAGGAAGCATTACATATAAATCGAAGGCAGGAATTACGACTATTTCAAAAGGCAAAGACCAGATTTTCTAATTTAAAAGGGAAGAGAGTAGCGATATTAGGTATTGCCTATAAACCCGATACAGATGATGTCCGTGAGAGTGCTGCAATCAAGCTGGCAAGACAGTTGGTGCAGGATGAGGCCTCAGTCATTGCCTTTGATCCTGTGTCAATAGAGAATGCCAAAGTGGAATTAGGGGAGCTCATCTCCTATACAAATTCACTAAATGAGGCACTTAAGGGGGCTGAGTTGGCGTTGATCGTGACAGATTGGGAGGAAATTAAAACGATTAACTTAAATACCTTTTCTGAACTCATGAAACAGCCGGTTGTTTTTGATGGAAGAAATTGCTTTCAGCTTGATATCGTTGAAAAATATCCAATCGAATATCACTCAATTGGCAGACCCAGTATATTTGGAAAAATGAAAAAGGAAATCCCGTAAGTAAATGGGATTTCCTTTTTGTAAGCAAGCGTGATTATTTTGAAGAAAGTTCCTTTTCTAATGCGGTTTCAACAGGTACATAAGCATATCCCAAATCGTGGGCAACTGCTTCGTAAGTGATTTCTCCGTTTGCCACGTTTACGCCAAGTTTCAATGCTGGGTTTTCCGAAATCGCTTTACAAACCCCATTATCAGCAATTTTTAGTGCATAAGGAACCGTTACATTTGTTAAGGCAATTGTAGAGGTTCTAGGAACCGCACCTGGCATATTGGCAACAGAGTAGTGAATAACTCCATGCTTCTCAAAGGTTGGGTTATCATGGGTGGTTACGTGATCAATTGTTTCTACGATACCGCCTTGGTCAATTGCCACATCAACAATAACTGCCCCCGGTTTCATTGCTTTCACCATTTCTTCTTTAACAAGCCTAGGCGCTTTAGCACCAGGAATTAACACTGCCCCAATTAACAGATCAGCTTCAGCAACCGCTTCAGCAATATTATATGGATTGGACATTAAAGTTTTAATTTGATTACCAAAAATATCATCAAGCTGGCGCAGCCGGTCAGCACTTAGGTCAATAATCGTTACGTCAGCACCTAAGCCGATGGCCATTTTAGCCGCATTTGTTCCTACAACACCGCCGCCAATGATAGTTACTTTTCCGCGGTTCACTCCCGGTACACCAGCAAGCAGAATCCCTTGACCGCCGTTATTTTTTTGCAGGAATGCGGCCCCGATTTGTGCAGCCATTCGGCCTGCCACTTCACTCATCGGCGTTAGCAATGGAAGTGTATTGTTTACTGATACGGTTTCATAGGCAATAGCAATGACGCCTTTATCTTTTAATGCCTGTGCTAATGCAGGCTCAGCAGCAAGGTGTAGATAAGTAAATAAAATCAGCCCTTGTCTGAAGTATTGATACTCACTGGCGAGCGGCTCTTTGACTTTCATAACCATATCCGCTTTTATCCAGACCTGTTCGGCGCTATTAATAATTTCGGCGCCGGCTTTTTCGTATGATTCATTATTGAAACCGCTTCCAATTCCGGCGTCCTTTTCGATTAAAACCGTGTGGCCGGCATTAATAAATGAAATAACACCTGCTGGAGTAAGTGCTACTCGATTTTCATTATTCTTTATTTCTTTAGGTACCCCGATAATCATATTGTTAATTCCTCCCTAATCTTCAATCAAAAATCCTATGGATAAAGTATAAAAGGTTTAAGGAAGAATTTCTTTGTCAGGAAAGAAAAATAATTATTTAACTTTTTGGGGATTTTCACAAAAAGTTTTGTTTAAATCCCCTTATATTTATTAAGCTTTAAATCAATGTAGAGCATCATTTTTTGATTAGGGTCTTTAAAATTAATGTCGCCAATTTCTGAAATTCGTTTAAGTCGATAGGCCAAAGTGTTGGCGTGGACATTCAAATCCTTCGCTGCATCGTTTATATTGTCATCAAAGTTCAAGAAACTTTCCAACGTTTCAAGAAGATTGCTGTTATGTTTTTGATCATATTCGTGAAGCTTTTTTAAGGAATAGTTTTCGTATTCTTCATTTCTTCTTTTTTCTAAAAGCAAATCAAATAACTGATAAATCCCCAACTTTTGATAGTTAATGATGTTTTTTGTTTCCTTAGGGAATTTGCTTTTTACCGTTAATACAGCATTTGCCTCGTCGTAAGCTTTGCTGATTTTTGAATAATCCTCATAAATGCCGCTGCAGGCGGGGGTAATCTCTTTAATTCCGAATCGGTCATCCAATTTGGCGGCAAACATTTTCGCAAAATAATCTAGTTCTGGGATCGGGTTATCAAAATAATCGGCTGCGGCCAGTAAGATTAGCTGGTTACAATCAATGGCATAAAGCAAAATTTTGACCCGCTGAGTCGTCTTTAATAAATAGGAAATAGCCTGCTCTTCTTTGTTAGTAATGTTATGCGGCAGTTTGTAAACCTGCACGGCAAAGAATTTAGCGGGAGTTATTTGCAAAGAATGGAAGTGCTCCATTATTTCCCTCGGGGAGTTCAAATGCCGGGTTAACAGTTTCCAAAAGAATTCCTGGGTACGCTCTTCCTTTTTATTTTTTCTGGTCTGAAGCTGCAGCAGTTTGTTTTTGACTGCGTCTGCAGCATTTTTTAATAAGGTAAAATCATCGTTTGTTAATGACCGATCGATTTCCAGTGCCCAAATGAATCCTAATACCTCATCCTGCTTCCAGATCGAAATCGCGACCCGATGACCCAGTCCGATATCCTCCATGCTTTTTACCCGAATCGGTTCCTTGGTTTTAAGAAGGGCAGGAATCGTTCCTTCTTTCCATAATTGATTAATAACTTTTTCAGGTACTCGGCGGCCAATGATGGTGGAAATTCTAGCCGGATCCGTTCGCTCGTCATGGGTGCTATAGGCAAGCAGACGATGGTTCGCATCTTCAATTGTAATCGGGCATTTAAGCACCTGGCTAATCATGTCGGCAAATTCATCTAAACTATCAAAAGCGGCCTTAAAAGGGTCATATCGATTACCTTCCAATTTGTTGACCTCCATTTATGTAGGAAAACTTTTCTGTTATATAATGCTCTTTGTTTTATTTTACAAAATTACAAGATAAGGTTGAATGATTTATTTTTTCGCATACTAAAATTATATGCGTAAAGGAGGTATGTACAATGAGGAAACTGACAATGTTATTTGCCGCAGCTCTTTGTTTATTGATTTTCCCAAATTCACTTGGCTTGGCGATGACTGAAAAAAGTCCGCTTGAAAGCCTGTATGAGCAGAATACCATGTCAGTACTTTGGTTTCAAAAGTCTGGTGAGGCAAAGGCATTATATTATCAAGGGTACTACCTTGGCAGACTAAGACTGGATGAAATTCTTTCCAAGAAGGAAAAAGGGAATGGGTTAAAACCAGCGATTGTGCTTGATATTGACGAAACTGTCCTGGATAACAGTCCATATCATGCCTGGATGGTTCAGACCGGAAAAGGAGACCCAATTGATTGGAGTGATTGGTTTAACAGGGCGGAAGCAAAACCGCTGCCAGGTGCCCTGGATTTCCTGAAGTATGCCGAATCAAGGGAAGTGGAGATCTTCTATATTTCTAACCGCAAGGAAGCACAAAAGGAAGCAACAATCAAAAATTTACAAATGGTCGGCGCTCCGAAAGCGGATGCGAAGCATGTTTTATTACAGCAGGAGAAAGAAATCGGCAAGGAAATACGGCGGGAACAGGTGGCGAAAGATTACGATATTGTCTTGTTATTTGGAGATAATCTCGGGGATTTTAAAGGGTTTGATCAATTATCTGCTGTAGATAGGATAAAGTCAGTTGACAGAATAAATGCTGAGTTCGGCAGCAAGTTTATCGTCTTTCCGAATCCAATGTATGGGGATTGGGAAGGGGCCATTTACGATTATGATTTAAAGAAGACTCCTGCAGAATATATGAAAATAAGAAAAGACAACCTTCAAAGCTTTGAACCATAATTTTCATTTAAAAAGCGCTGCAGAAAAAAGTCCGCAGCGCTTTTTATTGAAATTTTAGAAGGACTATCAGAATAAATGCAGGAAATTTAATTTGTTAAGCCAGAATATTAATTTGCTTTTACATTCTTAAGGATATTGATGGCAAAAAGGATAATACCGAGTACCATTAATGTTCCGCCAGTAGCAACACCTGGACCGGCAGACTCATTACCTGAAACGAGCAGTGCCAGTGAGATCATCATGACAGGAAGGGCAATATTATGAAGCCAGAAGTGAACTTTTGCCAATGTGGTTTCCGCGGCTTGAGGAAAGGCAACATAAATAAGACCGGCAAGCGTCATCGCTGTCCATCCTAATAAATTAATATGGACATGAACTGGAGTAAAATTAAAGTTTTCCGTCATCGACATGTACATTCCGAGGCATACCCCAATGACAAAGTAGCACACAGAAACTTTAATAAACTTAACACCCATTTTCTTACCTACCTCCCTTAAAAATAATGACTATAGTAGTAAATATGTAGGTCTATTTCATTATAGAACCACCATTTACTAGGACTAGAACGGATTTTTGAGGGACTAAAGTAATGGAAAAAAAAAGCACCCTAAAAAAAGGTGCTTTCTATTTTAGCTAATAAGAAAGTATAAATTCAACTACGCCTCATGAACCGTCCTAGCGGACTCGCCAATTGGCGAGTTTTCATTTAAAATAACGCTTTAATTCCCACTAGTGCCAGCCCGATGAGGAAACCACACAATGCTCCATTTACCCGAATCCATTGCAGGTCTTTTCCTACATTAGTTTCAATCATGTGGATGAGCGTTTTATTATCCAGCTTTTCAAGATTTTCTTCGACCAGTTTTCCGACTTTGGAATGGTTTTTATCAACAAACCCGGCAATTTGCAATTTAATCCAAGCTTCAAGCTGCCCCATCTTTTCCTGATCTGAACCGAATTCACTTAGTCCTTCCTTTATGAAAGGAAGAAGATATTCATCGTAGAAAATAGGGTCTTCAACAAAATCCAGTGCCTTAGCTTGAGCATTCGCCAAGAATTCGTTGATTTTTTCTCCAGGTTCCCATTTTGCTATCAATTGGGATTTAAAGCGTTCCAATTCTTCATACATTTTTTCGTCACTTTTCAGGCTCTCAAGTTTCTGATGGATGTGAATCAATAGGGTTTGCCTGTTTTGGTTAAAGGGGTCACGAAAGCTATCGACACCCTTAATGATTAGATTCTGGATAATATTGCCCAGCTTTTCCTCATTCACGAGATTGCTAAATGAACGTATCGCAAACTGCATAATGCCGTCGGCTGGAATATTTTCAATCATGTCCACGGCAATTCCGCCGAGCCGATATTTAGTACTATCCTTTTTGGCCCAAACATCAATTTCCTTCAGAACCAAATCCAGTGCTTTTTCATCATATTTTCGGACTGTAACCTGGTCAATAAGAAGGGGGAGATAATGCTTTGTATCTAAGCTATTCAGTTGGGATTTAAGCTCCTTTTCAATGACCGGGGCAACTTTTTGCAGGTTTACCATCTTAATTAAATGTTTAATAACCTTTATGCTATTCTTTTTTAGATTATTTCCGTGTATTTCCTCATTGATGAGTGAAAAAATTTTCTCAGTGAACTGGAAATTGTTTATTTTCTGCTGGATACTTTCTTTCGTCAGCCAATCATTTTCCAGCATCGAGATGATTTTTGCGATAATTTTACTGCGATTTTTCGGCAAAAGCGCAGTATGTGGGATGGGCAGCCCTAGCGGATGCCGAAAAAGTGCCGTCACGGCAAACCAGTCGGCAAGGCCCCCTACCAGCCCTGCTTCAAAACCGCCTTGGAGAACAGTTCTCCAAATGGATTGCGGCATTGGAATTGTAGCAAGAAACCCGGCTGCCATAATAATTAATGAAATGGTAGCTAGATGTCGTGTATTTGTTTTCTTATTACCCATTATTTTACCCCTCATTTTTTCATAAAGATAAAGTCATATTGCTATTATCTCAATATTGTAGAAAAAAAAGCAAAAAAAACCTATCTAAAAAACCTATTCTTGTTAAGAAAGAAAAAAACCTTCTCATTGACTTAAGAGGAGGTTTTTTTCGCGGGTTTTTTGTGGGTAATCAACCCGTCTAAATCAGTAATATAGAATTGTATTTCTGGAGCTGATTTTAAATATTTGTCCTGGATTAGCTGATAATAATTTACCCTGTGCTCCGGGTCAAACGGCAGCATCGGATATTCATTGTGCTCCTTGACATATAGGTCGACTGCTTTTTGGACAATGTCCATTTCCCCCGGGATATGCTTTTCGTGTTCTTCAAATATGTCATAGGTTTCCTTCGACATAAAGTATTTTCTTTCAGGTATCCCGCCAAGAAGATGGGCAAGCTGTTTAAAATCGATGCTGTTATCCTCTTTAACAAGAATGGTTCTGTATACCCCTTTGGGTAAGCTGTTAGAAAAATCATGAACAGTTTTTTTTATATCTTCTAACGTTGCACCTATAATCGGATATTGTCTTTCCTTCGTTGTATCATTGACTGAAACCTTTAGTTCCTTTTTGTGACTAGTAAGTTTTAAGAATAAATAAATTGCTGCTCCGCCTACTCCAAGTCCTAAGATAATATAAATTAATATAATATCCATGCCTCCCTATTTAGAAGTATTATTAACATTTAATATTTCATCTTATAAAATTCTGCCATTTTTTGGTGATAATGTCGAGGGGTTTTGAAAAATATGAAAAGGTATCCAGCAGGATACCTTTTCATATGCTCTTAGTGAGATTAATTTGCGAAATTTACATCCTTGTATATAACGTGTAACTCTTTAAGGAAATCATCAACGGATAAATAGGTTTCGGTATCCTCAAAAAACCATAAATCATTTTCTTCTATATAGAAGTTCATTCCATTAACTTCTTTCGAGAACCCAGAGTTTGCTGGTGTTTCAATTGAAAATGCAAGACTATAGCCTTTGTGCTTTTCGCCAAAGCCGGCATATTGCGGGAACAGACGAACGCTAAAGGGCCTAGTGTATTCGAATTCTCCTGCAAACCACGTTACTGCTTTTTCATCAATAGAAATCAACATATTCAAACACCAACCTTTTCTAATGAGGTGACAATTCTAAAGAATTATCTTTACTAAAAGGTTACGTTTTTTCTTGAAAATTGCCTATGATAATATTCACATGAAGCTATTTTCAGGGTTAATTGTAATAAAAAATTCATTTTTTAAAAATTGATCATAGAGTTACTGTTTTTGTAACATCTTTATGGTGAAAATGGTGATATGATAACCACATGAAAGGGGATGTTGTTGATGGAAAAGCAATTTGAGAAATTAAATGAGAATGTAAATGACATGAAGTCTCTAATAAATACTTTTAACAAAACTTTAGAAAACATTGAAAAAAGACTTTCAAGATTAGAGAAAATGGATAGTATAGAACATCGCGTCGCTGTTAACCAAATCGATTTATCTGATATTAAAGAAGTTTTAGAACGGATCGAGGAATCGCAAAAAAATGATATCCAGCATATCAATCGCCGTCTTGATTCCCACCTTATTAAAATTGCAAAAGTAGAAGAAGAAACTTTGATTTTAAAGTCAAGATAAAAAAGACCAGGGACACTGGTCTTTTTCTATCCAGAGGCGAATGCGCTTACAGCTTTTTGAAGAAAGCTTTAGCACCAAGGTAAAGTGTTGCAAGTGCGAAGATAAGAATGGCAAGTGCACCGATAACATGAAATAATGATGACAGGCTAGCTAAAAATGAAATGGTCGGCATTTTAACTAAGGCGAAGCCAGCCAAAATACAGGCCAAGAAAAGAATAGCTGTTTGGTTCAATTTTATCCCCTCCTTGTTAGCAGGATATGCAGGCAAGACAAATGTTGGAATGAGTCAATTGTCCTGATTAAAAGGACAAAAAAAACAAACCTTTTGCAGGTTTGTTTATATTATGTCAGTACAGAACCTCCGAGTTGGATAAAGACACCTGCTTGAGGTTTGTTGGTTCACCGTCGTTTATACTTTTCATGACTTCTATATATTTAATATGATGGTCTTCCATTTCAATAATTTTAAAAGTGTACGTTTCATGTGCAATAATGTCGCCTTCTTTGGCATCGTAATTCTCGGTTAAAATCCAGCCGCCGATTGTATCAACATCTTCGTCATTAATTTCGACGCCCAATAAATCATTGACTTCGCTCACTAAAACCTTTGAATCAATAATATAATGATTTTCCTTGATTTTGCGAATTTCAGGAATCTCATCCATATCAAATTCATCGCGAATTTCCCCGACAATTTCTTCAAGGATATCTTCTACCGTTACCAAACCTGAAGTTCCACCGTATTCATCCATTAAAACCGCCATATGCATTCGCTCTTTTTGCATTTTTACAAGCAAATCATGAATAGGGATCGTTTCAATTACACGGATGATAGGACGGATGTAGCCTTCGAGAGTTTGTGCCGAAAGCTGTTCGTTTCCAATAAAATCTGTCATGACTTCCTTGGCGTTGACAATCCCAACGATATGGTCCTTATCCCCATCGATTACAGGATATCTGGTGAATTTTTCTTCCCGGATCGTTGATAAAAAGGCATCAAGCGAGTCATCCTTAGACAATGAGACGATTTCGGTCCGCGGTACCATAATTTCTTTTGCTATTCGATTATCAAAATCAAATATTTTATTTACATACTTGAACTCTGATTGGTTAATTTCACCACTTTTATAGCTCTCCGATAAGATAATTCGAAGCTCTTCCTCCGTATGAGCGATTTCATTTTCGGAAACAGGTTTAAGCCCAAAGATTCTCGAAATGATTCGAGCGGATCCGTTCAATACCCAAATAAACGGGTACATAATTTTATAGAAGAGAATGAGCGGGCGAGCTACCTTAAGTGTTATCCATTCTGCTTTTTGAATGGCCAATGTTTTAGGCGCAAGTTCTCCGACTACGACGTGTAAAAATGTAATTGTTCCAAATGCAATCGAAATGGATAATATTTTTACAGCATTGTCGGGAAGATTCAATGAAATGAAGAGAGGACCAAGCAAATGTTCAATCGTTGATTCCCCAATCCAACCTAACCCAAGAGCCGTGATGGTAATTCCAAGCTGACAGGCAGAAAGATATTCATCTAAATTTGAAATCACTCTTTTGGCTGAAACGGCCTTCGAACTTCCTTCTTCAATTAACTGATCGATTCTTGAACTCCTAATCTTCACAATCGCAAACTCTGAAGTTACAAAAAAAGCAGTTAATGCTATTAAAATGGCTATTAAAACCAAATTAAATATGTCCAAATAAGTTCCCTTAACTCGTTGTTTAGACGAGTAAGGTAGTCACCTCCTGGTATTTTCAAAGATTAACTTGAAACCTTTAAAAGCGATTTCAATAATGCTGTTCTAAGCAGACTTAGGTTATTCGTCAGCGTCTCTTTTTGCTTTTCATCCAATTTTTCAATAAATGGGATGATGTCAAATAAATCATTGTGTAGCTTGAGCATTTGCTGGGTCAGCGTACACACATGTTTTTCCACTTCTGAAGCCTGAATGCTGCCTGCTGCTTTGCGCATTTCTAGTTTTCTTTTAATCTCGTCTAATGGATAATGCAAACTCTTGCATTCTTCGATAAATTTTAAATCATGTAATGATTCGTCCGTATAGATGCGGTAATTGGACTCAGATCGATCTGCTTTGAGCAGTCCAATAGACGTATAGTAATCAATTGTTCTCTTGGAAACCATTGCTCTTTCCGCTAATTCGCCAATTCGATAGACAGCCCCATCATACCACCTCGACATATATATAAATTAACAATATTATAGAGAATTTAAACCGTACAGTCAAACGTTTCGGTTATTATAGGCATTGTTAACTATATTTTATGGTGAATTATAGGTAATATGAATACTAATGTCAAAATATTATAAAAAAATAAAAAACGTCTCCTTATTCGGGAGACGCTGGCAATTTTTTTACTTCTATATAGCCGATATGGTGGCCGTCGATTTCTTTGATTTGAAAGGTGAAGCCATCTCTTTCGAGTGTATCGTCTTTTTGGACATCAAATTTTTGGGTCAAAAACCATCCGCCAATGGTATCAACATCATCGTCCTCGAGGGTAGTGCCTAAAATATCGTTGACCTCACTGATGAGGACTTTCCCATCTAAAATATAATGATTCTCACCCTTTTTCTGAATAAGGGGTACTTCATCCAAATCAAATTCATCCCTGATTTCCCCGACGATTTCTTCTAAAATATCCTCGACCGTGACAACCCCGGCTGTACCGCCATACTCATCGGATAGAACCGCCATATGAGAGCGGTTTTTTTGCAGTTTTACTAACAGTTCCTGAATCGGGATAGTTTCAATCACATGTATAACAGGCTTTATGTAAGTAGCAAGCGGTTCTTCGCCGCTGCATTTCTGCTGGATGCAGTCGGTCAGCACCTCCTTGATATTGACGACACCTAAAATGTTATCCTTATCCCCATCAATGACGGGATAACGGGTGTATCCTTCTTCCTGGACAGTTTCAATAATTTCATTAAGAGAGGCATCTTTGGAAAAGGTGATGACCTCCGTCCGCGGCACCATAATTTCCTTGGCGATGCGATCATCAAATTCAAAAATCCGATTCATGTAGCTATATTCCGACTGGTTAATTTCACCGCTCTTATAGCTCTGCGATAAAATTAGCCGTAATTCTTCTTCGGAAAGGACGATATCATTTTCCGAGGCTGGTCTAATCCCAAACAGTCCCGTAACATAACGAGCGGAGTGGTTTAACGCCCATATGAACGGGTACATTAGCTTATAAAACAAAATCATAGGCTTGGCAACATGCAGGATAATTTCCTCCGACTTTTGTATTGCAAACGTTTTTGGCGATAATTCACCAATGACCACATGGACAAAGGTGATGGCAATAAACGAAAAAATAACGGAAATTATGTGTCCAAGTGAAGCCGGAATTTGCAGCCAATCCAAGATAGGTTTTAACAGCATTCGAATTGTGGGTTCGCCAAGCCACCCCAAGATTAACGAAATAATCGTAATTCCGACCTGAGTGGCCGATAAATATCCATCCAAATTGGAAATGACTTTCTTGGCGGCTTCGGCTTTTTTATTGCCTTCGGCAACCAATTGGTCGATTCTGGTTGTCCGTACTCTGACGATCGCAAATTCTGATGCGACAAAAAATGCAGTAAATAGTATGAGCAGAGCTATTATCAAGATATTTATCCAAATCATTGGGGACCTTACGATGCGTAAGGTATGCCACCTCACTTACAAAATAATCTTTTTCTTCTTACGGCCTTCCCGTATTTGTGTATAGTTTTATTATTTCAAAAAAATGCTTCTTGAGCAAATTAATGAACAAACCAATATAAAAGCCGCCATCTGGCAGCTGGTGAAAGGGGTTTAATATGAGGGGGGCTGCTGCCATTCGCGGGCGAGCATACTGTACACGATAATATCATGGAAATAATCGTTCAAATGTTCTCCGTCCCTTAATATACCTTCTTTCCGAAATCTTAGTTTTTCGGGAATAGCCCGGCTTCTGATGTTCTTTACGCCACAGCGGATTTCAATCCGGTTTAAGCCTAAATCTAAAAATGCATAATTAAGCACGGCATGAACAGAGCGGATCATAATCCCATGACCTTCTGCATCCTTTGCTAAATAATAACCGATGCTGGCCATTTTATTGTACCAGTCAATTTGATGAAGTCCTATTGACCCAACAAGCTTTCCTTTGTAGAGGATGCCAAGGTTGCAGGCGTTGCCCTCGGCCAATTGATTCAGCCAATGAGTGATCACAGTTTCGAATTGATAGGGAGTGGTCATGCTATCGACCCAGGGAAGCCATGTTCGCAAGTGGTCACGGTTCTTCTCGACAAGCTGATAAAGCTGTAAAGCATGCTGGCGTTGAAAGACAAGAAGTTCAATTTCATGGTCAGCCTTTAAAGTAAACATAGGTCATAACTCCTGAAAAATTTTTACTACATACTATGCAAATTGGATTTGGGCTGTGATGATGTTTTTTTTTTGAAAAAAATAGTTCCGGATTTACAACACGCTTGTAATAATTTCCTTGTCAAACCTTTTAATCAGTAGTATCATTCGTTATGTAAACAAGTAAATAGTCCACAGGGGGAGCTGCGCATAAGCGGCTGAGAGTGAACGTTCGAGTTCTGACCCTATGAACCTGTTAGTTAACGCTAGCGTAGGGATGTGGTTTTGCCGATATTAAAAAGCAATGCAGACAATCCTTACGTCCTGCATTGCTTTTTTATTTTTTATAAACAAGGGGGAAAATGGTGTGAATCAAAATGGAAGCAATACACGTTTTATCGCAGAGGTTGCCGTCTTTTCGGCACTTGCTTATTTATTAGACTTAGCTGCAAGTATTTTGTCCTTGAAAATTTGGCCACAAGGAGGATCAATCTCCATTGCGATGGTTCCGGTCTTTATTATGGCGTATCGCTGGGGAATTAAGGGTGGCTTATTAACTGGCTTCTTGTTGGGATTATTGCAATTCATTCTTGGTTTTGCGCAAATCTACACGATTATTCAGGGAATTATCGATTATTTTATTGCGTTTACTGTTCTCGGTTTTGCTGGAATTTTTGCCCGCCAGGTTAAGAATTCTCTTGAGGAGGGAAATAAAGGAAGCTGGATGGTCTATTCTATCCTTGGAACGTTCTTAGGAAGCTTGCTTCGATATATTTGCCATGTGTATTCAGGAATTGCTTTCTTTGGCGAGTATGCCCCTAAAGGACAACCGGTTGCTGTGTATTCCTTGATTTATAATGGGACCTATATGCTTCCAAACTTTATCATCAGTGCCATAATCGTTGTTTTAGTCCTTGCCGCTATCCCGAAAAGAATGGTTGTTAAATATCAATAATATTAATGAAGAAAAGCCTCGTGCTTTTCTTTTTTTCTTTTTTTGTCACAATTTATATATTTTTTTTTGAAATTTAGGTGTAAAATGTCAATATAGAAAGATAATCATTCTCAATTACAATGGATTGGGTGATAATATATGTTTACATCATTGAAAGCAGGGGAAAAGGGGAAAATCGTAGATATTTCCCATGTCGGCAACCTTGTGAAAAGACGTTTGCTTGATTTAGGAATAACCGAAGGATCGGAAATATGTGTGAAATGTGTTATGCCTTTTGGCGGCCCGATTATGATTGAGTCCTGCGGTCAATGCGTCGGTATCCGCCGCAAGGAAGCCGTCCAGATTGAAGTGGAGAGAATATAAATGGAAATTGCTCTAATTGGAAACCCGAATACTGGAAAAACATCATTGTTTAATAACCTCACTGGATCCTATGAGTATGTCGGCAACTGGAGCGGAGTAACGGTTGAAAAGAAAGTTGGCGTTTTCAAAAATAATATTGGCAGATTAATAGATTTACCGGGTGTCTACACACTAAACCCGCTTTCAAGAGATGAGGGAGTCGTCACTTCCTTTTTTCTAAACGATTCCGTGGATCGGCTATTGAATATATTGGATGCATCTCAATTAGAACGGAATCTACATTTAACCATGCAGCTGCTGGAGTTTGAAAAACCGCTCTTAATTGGTTTAAATATGATTGATGTTGCTAGCCAGCGTGGGATTATGATTGATGCCAAGAAACTTTCGGAAAAATTGGGTGTCCCGGTTGTCCCGGTTGTCGCCAGAAGTGGTAAGGGCTGTGACCAATTGGTTGATACTATTTCCACAAAATCATTTACGCCGGTGAAAAAGAACCTTGTAAACTATGGCGTGGAAGTGGAAAAGGCAATTGCCGATCTATCTCAGGAACTGGCTGGGAAAACAGAGCATTCAAAACGCTTTTTGGCGATTCAGTATTTTGAAGGAAATGAATACGTTAAAAATTACGTTACGCAAATTGTGGATGGCGAAAAACTTCAGGCTATTTCAGCTAAATTGGAAGAGTCCATCAAGAAATCGTATGAGGTTAAAACGTTACCAAACTTTATTTATATGAAAAGAAAAGCAGCGATTGAAACAATTATCGCTGAAACAACGAGTAGACGTGATGGTGTCGTACCATTATCTGAAAAAATTGACAGCATTGTCACCAATAAATATCTTGGTATGCCAATCTTCTTATTGCTAATGTATTTAATGTTTATGCTGACGTTTGACTGGCTTGGGACACCGATGTCTGATGCACTTGATGGGTTATTGACTGGACCGGTTGCGTCAGGTATTGAAAACGCCCTGACGGCTGTCCATGCGTCCGCCTTTATTCATGCGCTGATTATTGAAGGATTAGTTGCCGGGGTTGGCGGTGTTCTTGTTTTTGTACCGCAGATTTTTATTTTGTTCTTTTTCATATCGTTATTAGAGGATTCCGGCTATATGGCCCGCGTCGCGCTGGTTATGGACAGAATTATGGAATCGGTTGGTTTGAACGGGAAAGCATTTATCCCAATGATGATTGGGTTTGGCTGTAATGTTCCAGGCATCATGGCGGCAAGAACGATCGAAACACCGCGCGAACGGCTGTTAACGATTTTGCTGACACCGTTAATGTCTTGCTCGGCTCGTCTGCCAGTGTATGCCTTATTTGTCGGGGCATTTTTTGCAGCCCATAAAGCTTTTATTGTCTTAAGCTTATATGTATTAGGGATTGTGGTTGCGTTAATTTTAGCAAAACTCTTTTCATCGACCATGTTAAAATCGCAGACTTCCTTATTTGTCATTGAATTGCCGCCATATCGGCTGCCGCAGTTTCAATCCTTATGGAGAAGCACCTGGGATAAAGGCAAGGGTTTTGTACGGAAAGCAGGTACGTTTATATTTGCTGGTTCCGTTTTCATTTGGATTTTATCCTATGCAGGACCGGGCGGCTTGAAGGTGGAGATGGATGACAGTTTCCTTGCAGCAATCGGTGGTGTCATTGCACCGATTTTAGCACCGATTGGCTTTGGAACATGGCAGGCGGCAGCATCCTTAATTACCGGCTTCCTTGCCAAGGAAGCAATCATTTCGACCATGAACATTATTTATTTTGTGCCGAGTGATTCAAGTCTGCAGGGGCTGCTAGCCAATTACTATACACCGCTTGCTGCTTACAGCTTTATGGTCTTTATTTTATTGTACATTCCATGCTTGGCCACTACCGCAACCATTTATAAAGAAACAGGTTCAAAAAAATGGACAGCCTTCGCGATCGGCTATGCTTTAGTCATTGCTTATGTTTTATCGCTGATTATTTATCAGGGCGGCAAGCTGTTTGGTCTGGTATAAACAAAAGGAGTGAAATTCTATGATTGCTAGCATTGTTATTGGAGTTGCTATTTTTGGATATGCCGCTTGGGCTCTTGTACGATTTATTAACCGCTCGAAACAAGGTAAATGCGCTGCATGCGAATTGAACAAATCTTGCTCCGGCGGATGTAGTGTACCGCCAGAAATCAATAGGTAATGAACGAACTGCTATCTATATGGGATAGCAGTTTTTTTTATGTGAATACCCTTATTACTTTTAAAATTGGGAAAACTTGTGTAAAATTACACTAGATGTTATTGAAGGAAGGGCTTTGTATGACCAGAGATGAAATTATTCAGAATGTTTCAGAGAAATTGCGGCTAATCCGGACTGAAGCAGGCTATACTCAGGATAAAATGGCAGATATTATTGGTGTTTCTAAGAAAACCCTTGTACAGATTGAAAAAGGAAGAGTTCTTGCCAACTGGTCAACGGTAGTTTCTGTTTGTGCCTTATTTCGTGAAACGGAAACGGTCCAATTTTTATTTGGAAACGAGCCCCTCGAAGTACTTGAAACGGTAGCAAGAGAAGGGATCGATTATCGGAAAGCCAAAACACTTGGCGGCCGGGTCTGGTGGCGGGTCGTTTTAAAGAAGAACGGATTCATGCTCCAGCAGAATATTCTAAGCAAGCATTTTCGGATCTTGGATGGGGGAAATTACCGTATTTTTAGCAGCTTTGACGAAAAGCTTTCTAAGCAGCGGTTCAAGGAATTGTCTAAAGATGAAGACTAAATACATGAAGATGGGATAGCCGTGGGTGGCTGTCTTTTTCTTTTTTGGGGATTGTTCTATGGTCGGGTAAATGAACCCAAACCATCGAAAGAACGAAGAGTTGGGTAAGATAGAAATGGTCTATGAGCCCGAACCGTTGAAAGAACGAAGAGTTGGGTAGCATAGAGATGGTATATGAGCCCGAACCATCGAAAGAACGAAGAGTTGGGTAGCATAGAAAGGGTCTATGAGCCCGAACCATCGAAAGAACGAAGAGTTGGGTGGCATAGAAAGGGTATATGAGCCCGAAATGTCGATTGAACGAAGAGTTGGGTAGCATAGAAAGGGTCTATGAGCCCGAACCGTTGAAAAAACAAAGAGTTGGGTAGCATAGAAAGGGTCTATGAGCCCGAACCGTTGAAAGAACAAAGAGTTGGGTAGCATAGAAAGGGTCTATGAGCCCGAAACGTCGAAAGAACGAAGAGTTGGGTAGTATAGAAAGGGTCTATGAGCCCGAAATGTCGATTGAACCAAGAGTTGAGTAGCATAGAAAAGGTATATGAGTTCGAAACAACGAAAGAACGAAGAGTTGGGTAGCATAAAAAGGGTATATGCTACCGCAACCAGGAAAATCAAAAATTCTGTATTATAAAAATGGTGTAAGCTACCGAAATCGCATTAAAAACCAAGATCTTGGTTGAAGAAAAAGTCTGCCATGCACCTTTCCCATTTATACATAATAAGTCCATTTTCCAGATGACATCACCTTATAGTTCTGTTTTAGTACTCTTCCAATCGTTTTTCTCGGGACTGCACACCCACACCACTCATAAACCTCACTTGTCGTAATCTGCCTCTCCGGAAAAAGCAAAATTAACTCCCTCACGAACCGCCGCACCACAGATTCCAAACGCTCCTCACACCCACAAGTATTACATACCATTTTCCTCTCCCCCACAGAAACCGAAAATGAGTGGCACTTCGAACAATAAGGACCCTTTTTCAGCTCCTCATAACTATAAGCGGGCTTTGGAGCATTAGGATAATCACCTTGATCCAAAGAAATTAACAGGTCTGCCAACCTCTCATGGCCGCCATTCAGGTTTGATGGGATATTTTCTAATTTTCTTATGAAGCGATTGATTTGTGTTGGGAGAGTAACATGATTGTTTTGAGGAGCATTGTATAAGGTGAACGTGGGGTTAATATGAACCACGTAGGATTCAACCATCAAATTAAATCTGTACTCATCGAGAAGCTGCCGTAGTTTTGACTCGCTTCGAAACAATTGAAGGATAGGGTCGTCAATTTCAGTATCATTTTTACAAAAACGGTCGGGGTCAGACTTATAAATAAAGTCTCCTTCAAAATTTTTAACATCAATCAGGTAAATCGTTTTTTGAAAAATAATAATAGTATCGATTTGAAAGTGCTTTTCCTTCAATTTAAAGAGCAAGCCATTTAATACGATGCAGTTATTCTTCAATCCTTCGGTTAAAACATCAAACATCACTTCTCCTTGATAGCCTTTTTCAAGAGCGTAATACTTTCTCCTGTCTTTGTCAGAAAGTTTCATACGCAGGTTTAAGGCACGTAATATAAGTAACTCCTCTGTTTCTTGGCGGGATTTTTTCGGTGTAGGCATAGTCCACATCCTTTCAAATTTATTAAATACCCATCTTCCATTTTACTCCAGTTTACAGAAAGGCAAATTCAAATGTATGAATATTTTGTTAACATTGGCCGATGTGACAATTCTGAAAAATGGGAATTGACATTTAAAACATCTGGTGTTAATCTTACAAAGTAAGAAAAAAAAGGAAATGGAGGGCTGCAAAATGATTATCTTAAACCACTTAATTTATCAATCAACTGAATATGTAAACGCAGCCAACCCTGAAGGGATTTCCTTGTAATCTACACTTTACTTATGTATTTTCAAACACAGGCTGCGTTACTTTGTGATGCGCGGCGTGTGTTTTTTATTTTTAAATAAGAGGCATACTGCACAGTTGCGGCAGTATGTCTCTTTTTTTATAAAAAAGGAGGAATTAGCATGCTGAAAAGACTCAATGTAAGGCTTGTACACAAAATAGGAGATCTAGAAAGCGGATAGATTAAACAGAAATAGGGGGAAAAACAGCATGTTTTCCGTATTGAAGAAATTAAGCTGGTTTTTTAAAGAAAATTGGAAGCGCTACCTAGTAGCGGTCACTTTACTTATATTCGTGGGTTTGCTGGATGTCATACCTCCCAAATTAATTGGCTTGGCAATCGACGATATTCATTCCGGGGCGATGACAAACCAGAAAATCTACATGTATCTTGTCTATCTCACCATCATTATGGTTTCATCGTACGCTATCACTTATATATGGCAATATCAATTGTTCGGCGGTGCATTTTTAATCGAAAGAAAGCTGCGCTCAAGATTTATGGGACATCTTTTAAAAATGACGCCGGCCTTTTTTGAAAAGAATCGTACCGGAGATTTAATGGCTCGTGCCACCAACGATTTAAAGGCTATTTCCATTACAGCCGGGTTCGGGATTTTAACTCTTGTCGATTCGAGTGTCTGGATGCTGACGATTCTGTTTACGATGGGCTTTTTCATCAGCTGGAAGCTGACCTTGGCGGCGATATTGCCCCTGCCGATCATGGCCATCCTGATGCAAATGTATGGAAAAAAGATCCACACCCGCTTTACCGAAGCACAGGATGCCTTCGGGGAATTAAATGACCGCGTTCTCGAATCGATTGCCGGAGTGAGAGTCATCCGTGCCTATGTCCAAGAAAATGCGGACCGCGAGCGATTTCACGAATTGACCGAAGATGTTTATCAAAAAAATATAAACGTCGCAAGAATCGATTCGTTATTTGATCCGACCATTAAAATACTGGTCGGCATCAGCTATTTAATTGGCATTGGATACGGGGCAACTCTCGTTTTCCATCAGGCTATCACTTTGGGGGACCTTGTTTCCTTTAATGTGTACCTGGGGATGATGATTTGGCCAATGTTTGCCGTCGGCGAACTGATCAACGTAATGCAGCGGGGGAATGCGTCGCTCGACCGGGTCCATGAAACACTCAGCTATCAGGAAGAGGTCAAAAACCCATCCCAGCCAATAAAGATAACCGAACCAAACCCAATCCATTTCGAAAAAGTAACGTTTCGTTACCCATCTTCGAAAACGGATAATCTGCAAAATGTCACCGTCAAGCTGCTTCAAGGCCAAACACTTGGGGTTGTCGGCAAGACGGGCAGCGGAAAAACAACTTTTATCAAGCAATTATTGCGGCAATATCCACTTGGAAAAGGCGGACTTTCAATCGGCGGGGCCTCCATTGAAGACCAAACACTAGAACAAGTACGCCAATGGATTGGCTACGTCCCGCAGGACCATGTTCTTTTTTCGAGAAGTGTAAAGGAAAATATTTTGTTCGGATGTAAGGACGCATCTGAGGACGACCTGCAGACAGCCATTGATCTCGCGGCTTTTCGCAAAGATTTGCAAATGCTCCCGGAAGGTCTCGAGACACTAGTTGGAGAAAAGGGAGTCGCGTTATCGGGCGGGCAAAAGCAGCGGATTTCGATTGCCCGCGCGCTCATTAAAAATCCGGAAATATTGATTCTCGATGATTCCTTATCTGCGGTAGATGCGAAAACGGAGAAGAAAATCATCGACAATATCCGTACAGTAAGAAACGGGAAAACAACAATTATTACTACGCACAGAATGTCTGCAGTCCAGCATGCCGACCATATCATCGTTCTTGATGAGGGGTTCATTATTGAGGAAGGAACTCATGAACAGGTGCTTGAGCGGGACGGCTGGTATAAGGAGCAATTTTTGCGCCAGCAGGTGGAAGCCAAAATCGAAGAGGAGGTATCAGCATGAAGGTCGGCAGACGCTTAATTAATTACGCTTTATTTTATAAAAAAATCATTATCGCGGCCCTGTTCATGCTGACCATCTCGGTCGTAACGGATTTGGCCGGCCCGTTTATCGCGAAGAACATCATCGATCAGCATATTTTAGGGATTGAGTCGGTTTGGTATGAAACAGCAGCAAAAGGTGATAAAGCCGTAAGCTATAACGGAACGTTTTATAAACGGGAAAAGTATTTTACAAAAGGCGAGGAAAAGGGAGAAAAAGTCCGGATCCTTCAGGTAGGAATAAAGTTTGTGTTTATAGAGGATGATCTGGAATTTGACGGTAAAAGAAACCTCAAGGACAGCAAACTATTTATTTCAAAAGGGAAGAAGCAAGCAGAATACCCTGCAAAAATTATCAAAGGGCCTGAACTTTTAGCGTTTTATCAGCCAGAAATACCGGGGATCTTTAAACTGCTGGCACTTTATTTTGGACTCTTGGTGGTTTCGGCGGTTTTTCAATACGGCGAGCACTTCTTTTTGAAAAAGTCAGCCAATCGGATTATTCAAAAAATGCGCGAGGATGTTTTTCATCATATTCAAAGACTTCCAGTCCGCTATTTTGACAAGCTTCCCGCAGGCAAGGTCGTTGCCAGAATCACAAATGACACCGAGGCGATTCGTGAGCTTTATGTAACCGTATTGGCAGCCTTTTTTACAAGCGCCATTTATATTACTGGCATTTACTCAGCTTTGTTTATTTTAAACGCAAAGCTGGCGGCAATTTGTTTGCTGCTCTTGCCCATTTTGTATATTTGGATTTTGATTTACCGGAAGTATGCTTCCAGATATAATCGGGTGATTCGTTCACGGAACAGTGAAATCAATGCGATGGTTAATGAATCGATTCAGGGGATGAACATTATCCAGGCCTTCAACCGGGAACAGGAAACGATGAAGGATTTCGAAAATCTTAACCATGGCCATTTTACCTACCAAAATAAACTGTTAAACCTGAATGCCTTAACAGGTCACAACCTGGTTGGAATTTTAAGAAATCTCGTCTTTGTGGCATTTATCTGGTACTTTGGAGGCCAGGCACTTTCACCTGAATCTGTTATTTCATTGGGAATGCTGTACGCTTTTGTCGATTACGTCAATCGGCTGTTTCAGCCCGTCCAAGGCATTGTAAACCAATTGGCCAATCTGGAGACAGCACTTGTTGCTGGTGAGAGGGTATTTAAGCTGATGGATGAGCCGGGGGAAAACGTCAGTCCGGAACGAATTTCACGGATTAAAGGTAACGTCACATTCGAAAATGTTTCTTTTGGTTACAAAGACGGTGAATATGTTTTAAAGAATATTCAATTTGAGGCAAAGCCTGGGGAAACGGTGGCGCTTGTTGGCCATACCGGTTCCGGGAAAAGCTCCATCATGAATCTGCTTTTTCGATATTACGACTGTCAGAAAGGACAAATCTTGATAGACGGAAAAGATATCGAATGCATCCCGCGGCAAACGATACGTCAGCATATGGGGATTGTCTTGCAGGACCCGTATTTATTTACAGGAACAATCTCCTCCAATGTGAGTTTAAATGATCCGTCCATTACAAGCGAAAAAGTCGAAAAAGCATTACGTGATGTTGGTGCGGAAAAAGTATTTAAAAACCTTGAAAACGGTTTTGATGAACCGGTAATAGAAAAAGGCAGCACACTATCAAGCGGGCAGCGCCAGTTAATTTCCTTTGCCCGCGCCCTTGCTTTTAATCCGGCTATTCTTATTCTGGATGAAGCCACCTCCAGCATTGATACGGAAACCGAAGCGCTGATCCAAGAGGCAATGGATGTCTTGAAAAAAGGGAGAACAACCTTTATCATTGCCCACCGTCTGTCGACGATTCGAAATGCCGATCAAATTCTAGTCCTAGACCGCGGTACCATCGTTGAACGCGGGACCCATGATGAATTAATGGCGTTTAAGGGAAAATATTATCAAATGTATGAGCTTCAAGTTGGAAGCACAGACATGGCAGGTTAAATAAAAACGTTCATAAAAAATTCATATCTTCGCCAAGAAAGTGTAATTTTTATCACTTGTCTTCGTTTCACCCCATGATATTGTAGTTTTAATTCAAATTAAAAATGGGGTGGCAAATCAATGTCAGATTACACAGTTGTTCTAACCATTGGCAGTTTTTTAGTTCTTACGTATTACATTGGCTATACACTTATTAGCAGACATTAAGGCTGCGGACAAAGTTCCGCAGTTTTTTTTATTTATAAAACAGATTAGTTTGGGAATACATATGAAAGGATGATAAATAGTGAGGTGGAAATGATGGAGAAATTTAGAATAGAACACGATACATTAGGTGAAGTCCGTGTTCCTGAAGATAAATTTTGGGGAGCACAGACGCAGCGGAGCAAAGAGAATTTTATAATCGGGATGGAAAAAATGCCGCTCGAGCTCGTTTATGGTTTGGTTTACATTAAGCAGGCGGCTGCGATCGTTAATCATCAGCTCGGTAAATTGAGTGAGGGTAAAATGAACGCTATCAAAAAGGTGTCTGAAGACATTTTAGCGGGACAACATGATGAACATTTTCCATTGGCGGTTTGGCAGACAGGCAGCGGTACACAATCCAATATGAACGTTAATGAAGTCATTGCCAATCGCGCAAATGAATGGTTAAAAAGTCAAAATAGCACTGAAAAGATTCATCCAAATGATGATGTTAATATGTCGCAGAGTTCAAATGATACGTTCCCGACGGCAATGCATATTGCTGCTTTTATAAAAATTACCGAAAACCTTATTCCGGCAATACAGGAATTAAAAAATACGCTGATAGAAAAGGAAAAAGCCTTCGCAAACATCGTAAAAATTGGCCGAACCCATCTGCAGGATGCTACACCGTTGACTTTGGGGCAGGAAATCAGCGGCTGGAGGTATATGCTGGAGAATAATGAGCGAATGATTACAGAGGCAAGCCAGCACTTGCTCCAATTAGCTATCGGAGGAACTGCAGTCGGTACTGGAATTAACGCTAGTCCGGAGTTTGGCGTAAAAGTCGCTGAAGAGCTCCACACGCTGACTGGTTTCCCGTTTCAATCCTCAGAAAATAAATTCCACGCTCTGACAAGCCATGATGAAATCGTTTATGCCCATGGGGCTTTAAAAGCATTGGCGGCCGATTTAATGAAAATTGCCAATGATGTCAGATGGCTTGCAAGCGGCCCGCGCAGCGGCATTGGCGAACTGACGATACCGGCCAATGAGCCTGGCAGCTCTATTATGCCTGGGAAAGTGAATCCAACGCAAAGTGAAGCATTGACGATGGTAGCCTGCCAAATCTTTGGAAATGATACATCCATTGGCTTTGCCGCAAGCCAGGGCAATTTCGAGTTAAATGTTTTTAAACCGGTGATTATTTATAATTTAATCCAATCAATCAGGCTTTTAACTGACAGCATTCGTTCCTTTAACGTCAACTGTGCAGTTGGGATTGAAGCAAATGAAGAAGCCATTAAAGAGCATGTTGGACGTTCGTTAATGCTGGTTACCGCCTTAAACCCTTATATCGGCTATGAAAAGGCAGCTGCCATCGCCAAACTTGCCTTTAAAGAAAATAGCACCCTGAAGGAAGCGGCAATCAAAACGGGCTATCTGACCGCTGAGCAATTCGATGAGTGGATTAAGCCAGAAAAAATGATTTAAACAAATGAAAGCCCCCTCTAAAGGAGGGGGCTCTTAGCCATATTATGAACTTTTATCAATTAGGTTTACTAATTAGCGTTGGAAACCGCCAAGTTGAGATTCAGCCATAGCGACAAGACGCTTAGTGATTTCTCCTCCAACAGATCCGTTAGCGCGAGAAGTTGTGTCTGCTCCAAGATTTACGCCAAATTCTTGAGCAATTTCATACTTCATTGAATCAAGTGCTTGTTGTACTCCTGGTACTAAAAGTTGGTTAGAGTTGTTGTTGTTAGCCATAGTAAGTTAACACTCCTCTTTTTAGTTTTGGGGTTAGTATGGAGTTGAACCATAATGGGATTATTACCATAGCCTCCTAGGCCTAACCCATGATAATAAATATTGTCTAGCTTCAGCGCCTAGGGGCACGAAGGTCTACAGCAATCCGTCCTGAAGGTTAAAAAGCACCCTTCATGCCGGCTCGTCTTATGCCTGTCGCCCCTGGTCGAGGCGCTTGAAGCTTTTCTTAGTTGGATGAACCGGAGTTGCACCGGTTGTAACCCTGTCTGGCTTCATCCATCGTTGTAAGTGTTGCTTGTTTTTCTTGGTGGGGTGCTGCTTGTAATCTTATTATGACTAAATCTAAAAAGCTTATTCGAAAATTTTAAGTGGAAATTTATTCCCTATCATAGGGGTTACAAAGTGACGCAAACTAAAGAAAACAAATTAAAGGGTGAATTAGATGACCGTGTGCCCAGTATGTAATGGCTTGAGGGAAGTATATTTATTATGTAGGGATTGTGGGGAGCCAATGTTGGAAAGCGGCAGACTTCAAGATTACTACGACGATTACAGTCCCTATATGGAAATTGAATTGATGAAAATGGAAGATGGATATGCGGATACCTATTCTGAGAATAAATGCCCGCATCTGTATCGTTGCCCTGCCTGCCATAAAGATGAGGTTATCTTTATTAAAGAATAATCAAAAGGTCCTGACCTCATTCTGCGGTATAGCAGGGTGGTCAGGACCCAAAAGAATCATAGTTTATTTTTCGCTTTGTGGGCGGATACGTAGTTCGGTTTCCACGTCGAAGAAGTGGGCTTTGTTTAAATCAAATGCCAACTCTAATTTATCGCCTGGTCTTACGTTGCTGCGAGAATCAAGGCGGGCCACATAATCTTGACCATCGATGCTGGAGTATATCATTAATTCAGCACCAGTTAATTCGGCAACATCAATATGGGCAGCAATTTTTGTACCTGAAGAAGCTTCAATAAATAGAGGCTCATCATGAATATCCTCAGGGCGGACACCAAGGATCAGCGATTTGCCGACATAGCCTTGCTCACGAAGGAATTTCATTTTTCCTTCCGGAACAGCAATGGAGTTTTTACCAATGATAAACTTGCCGTCTTCTAATTTTCCGTTGAAGAAGTTCATCGCTGGTGATCCGATAAAGCCGCCAACAAAGACATTTTCAGGCTTCTCATAAACTTCTTTTGGTGAACCAACCTGCTGGATGATGCCATCCTTCATAACGACTAAACGGGTAGCCATTGTCATGGCCTCAGTTTGGTCGTGCGTTACATAAATAGTCGTTGTATTTAAGCGGCGGTGAAGCTTGGCGATTTCAGCGCGCATTTGCACACGAAGTTTCGCATCAAGGTTTGATAATGGCTCGTCCATTAAGAATACTTTAGCATCACGTACAATCGCACGGCCTAATGCAACACGCTGGCGCTGTCCACCTGATAGCGCTTTCGGCTTACGAGCTAAATATGCTTCAAGGCCAAGGATTTTAGCAGCTTCTTTCACGCGGCGGTCGATTTCATCTTTAGGAAACTTACGAAGCTTTAAACCAAATGCCATATTATCATAAACGGTCATATGCGGATAAAGCGCATAGTTTTGGAAAACCATCGCGATATCGCGGTCTTTTGGTGCTACGTCGTTTACGCGTTTGCCATCAATGAGAAAATCCCCTTTTGAGATTTCTTCAAGACCGGCAATCATTCTAAGTGTCGTTGATTTTCCGCATCCGGATGGACCGACAAATACGATAAATTCCTTATCATCAATGTGTAAATTAAAGTCTTTAACTGCTGTTACCTTGTTATCGTAAATTTTATAAATATGGTCTAATTTTAATTCAGCCATGTTCACAGCCTCCTTGTGTTGTTTGTACTTTAAGTTTACAAGGAAAGCGCTTTAATCGATATGGTAAGGCTGCACAAATATTGAAAACGCTTTTTTGGGCAGATTGACATTAGCCCTTTTGTTCAAAGAGCAGGCACGCTAAAAAAACGATAAACGCACCGTTAAAATCCTTTAATACTATTCCGGTTTTTTCCACGAATTTATCAATCCGGTATTGCAGCGTGTTTCGGTGGATATATAATTTTTTAGCTGTAAGACTGGCATTTAAATTGGTTTCAAGAAATACTTTTATCGTTGAAAACATTTCAGGGTCATCCGCAAAAAGGGCAAAAACCGCTTCGGGAACCATATTTTTTATTTCAGCGGGCAAGCGGGCAGAAAGGTAAGCAGGAAAAATTCTTTCAAAAGAAAAAATCTTGGAATTGTGCACTTTCGCTAGAGCAAACTGGAATAATTCTCTTTCCTCTTGGAAGAATGCTCGTAACTGCTCAGAAAAAGGATGAACTTTTCCGATGAAAAAAGTGACACTTTCATAAAAATCGCTTTCCAATGTTTCTGATATGGCCAGTAATTCTTCTTCGGAAAGAGAAATTTGTTTTTGTTCTTCAATAATCACACCTTTGGATTGACTTTCCCAAAGAAACACTGCCTCATCCGAAAAGAAGCCTTTTAACGCAGATTCCATTTCCTTTTGATCTGTATCATCGCCATTTAAATGAAAATGGATAAAGCGAAATGACGTGTCCTGCTTTTCTGAAGGGAGAACCCCATTTAAAAATAAAAACTCATACCAGGTGTTTACTCTGGACGACACGGCTGAAGACTGCCATTCCACCAGTTCATACAAAGTCTTTAGAAGGTGGAGCTCTATATCGCTAATTTCCTTTTTGGGAATACTCAGCCATTCATCAGCTGCCTGGTCGTAAAAAAGATAAAGCTGTTCAGATGGCACATCTGGCCTTTCGGAAAACAGCACTGAATTTTCATATACAGTAAGTAATTTTCTTAGCATAGTTCATTTCCCCATTAGATTTCTTAGAGCCTATTATACCAGTTTCAATTTGTTTCCACAGAAAAATTGCCGAACCCTCTAAACTGGTTCGGCAAATGTTATCATGTATTTTCATTTGGCGGTGATTCTTCTATAAGATCGCGCGCTTCTTCAATATTTGTTGAATCATATCGGGCGTGGACAGATCCTCCGGACATTCCTTCATTAATCATTCTGTCAATATCCATGTAAGCCATGTCCCTTCCTTCATAAGCAGACCCTTCAGCAATAGGCTGTTCATTTTTTTTAGTCACGTTCAACCATCCTTTCCTTCTAATTCGTTTTTAGTTTGTACAGAAAGGATGGAGTTTCATGCAGGGAATAGTCGATTATTCATATACATGATAAAGCATTAGCTCATGAATCTGGCTCGTCAATGCCGTCAAATCTTCTTCGGCAGGAGGATTTGAGGTCCATTCAAGATTTCCAGTTTGGTGATAAATTCCTGTATATCTCTGTTTTTTAAAATAGAAGGAAATATTCCAGCCGGGAATATTGGTATTTTCAAAAAGCGGATTATATTGAAAATGCATGATCATCCTATTGTCCTCCCCTAACACCTTATATTACTTATAGCTTACCTCGTTTTGAATATTATGCAAATAAAATTTTTTATGGGCAGGAGCTTGTTAAGTGGAGGAAAACACGGCATAGCTGTTCAATTTTTTTCTCTTCAATTTCAGCTTCATCAAAGCGCATTGGTTTTGAATTCACTTCATAAATATAATATTTTCCATTTTTGCTCATGCCGGCATCAATGGAAAATTCCCCGAAAAAGCCAAACTGTTCCGATAATGCTTTCCCAATGTGCGGGATGATCAATTGAAAAAACCTATCATGTTCGTTCGTTTGCAATAAAGAGTAGGGAAGAAGTCTTCCGCCCGATGGAATATGGGTGGTGACTCCTTGCTCCTGGGATTGCCGGATGCCGACGCCGGTTATGGCGTATTCCTCTTTTTCCGCGTGGGCAATAATCCGAAAATCATAGCGAAACCCTTCATATTCAGCAGAATTGATATCAATCTGTGCCAAATAGGTTTTTGATAAGAGCAATTCGCTCCAATCCTGCCAAAAATCTTCAAAAGATGGGTAGGAGATGCTTCTTTTCCTTGATTCAAATTGGATGTATGGCGAGGATAAATGCCTGACGCGAAAAATGCCTTTCCCCTTTGAAGAGGCTGCCGGCTTTAGATAAACACTAGAATTTGCTTTCAATAACAATTCTAGGTCTTTTTTTTCCTGAAGGAGGATCGTCTTAGGTACATAATCTTTAAGGACGGGATGGTTTTCCATTAGTTGATAAAGCTCGTACTTATCTATAAAACCTGGGTTGAAATAGGGAATTCCTTTATCCTTTAAATGCTGAAAGAACCTTTTACAATCTTCGGTCTGTTCTGTTTTTCTAAAGGGAATTCGGTTATACACCAAATCTGGATTGGGGAAAGAGCCCTTTATCCAGCGGTTTTCATCGGGTGAATAACTGAATCCCTCGATATATTCCGCTCCAGTCCCCTCAAGGGTAAAAATAAAGCTTATTCCATTGAGCGAAATAAGCTTTTTTTGCAGTTTGATAAAAAGCTCCCCGTTTCCAGCGACTGTTCCATCGGATTTAAGCGCGGTCATGATGCCAATCACCGGCCCTGCTTGTTTGTCGATCATTGATAAAGTTCCTCGGGATGGAGTAAGGATTGCTCGGTGAGAAAAACGGCGAAGGCAAGGGACAATTCACGCGTCAATAAATCAAATTCTTTTAATTCTGGATGGCTGAAAATTGAACGTCCGGGTTTGGAATTTGCCTCGAACAGCCAGACATCGCCGTTACGGTCAATGCCTAGATCAAAGCCAATTTCGCCGATAATTCCTTCGACATTTCGGTCTAGGGCATGACTTAAGGAAAGGGCAGCGTTGGAAAGCTTCTCTTCGAACATGCCGGCTTCTTCAGCAGGAAAGATCTCGCTGATGGTTTTAATTTCCCCGCCGCTTCTCTTATGGGTTGTCGGGCTTCCCGGCCCGGCTATTTTTGCTGCGAGCGCGGAAACATGCCAGCTGCCTGTTTCGTCCTTGTTCGTATGAACGCGAAAATCAACAGGCCGCTGCTCGTTGCGAACTAAATGAATACCCTGTTGGACAACCATTTTTTCAAGCGATTGCTTCGCGAATACCCGCTCAAACAATTTCTCCAGGCTGTGGAATTTTTGTAATCTGTTTGCCCCCTCGTCATCTTGATAACGGCAGTAATAGTCGTTTGTGTTTTTATCAAAAATAATTTGATGAATGCCAAAGCCAAGACTGCCGTTTTTCGGCTTTATATACACATGCCCGTATTTTGAAAGCATCCTCTCGATTAAGGAAAAAGAGGTAAATGGATGGGTCTCAGGAAGGTATTTATCAACCGAATGGTCTTGGAGAAGCCTTTCGTAAATATCTAACTTGTTGAAAAAGCCGGGATTATACCAAGGGATTAAATATTCCTTTTGAAGCCGTTTTTTTACTTTAACTAATTTGGGAGTTCCTTCACTCCTTCGGTTTGGCAGACGATCATAAATGACGTTAGGGAAAGGGACCTCCCGCTGTTCCCAATCTCCATCGTGGAAAAAATAACCATCAATCGTTCCTTGTTCCCAATCAATATGCTGCTTTCCGAAAACAAAAGCGAGGGCGCCGACGTTTTTATTTACGGATAAAAGCTTTGAAAAAAACTGTGTTCTCTCGCCGATGAGCTGATCAGGTAGCATTGTAAATCCAGCTGTGAAAATGCCAACAAGAGGACCGATATACAGGGTTTGATTATCTAAAAAGACATGGAGCGGCAGCTTGAATTCTGGAAATTGGAGTTCTTTTTGAATGGCCCTGCTAATCACAATCCGATCTTTTCGGTCAGGATGGGGCAGAAATTCTACTGCCATTGAATTTGAACCAAAAGCAATTCGCTTAGGCCCATCTTCTTGAAGGAGGGAAGGAGGGCAAAAAACAATCAATTGATCATTTTGGACGACCTCAATGAGATAACGTTTTCTCATAGATGTTCTTCCTTTCTTGGTCTTTCGATTCCGACAGGTATTTTGCGTAAAGCAGTGGTGCACAGTACAGCTTTTCCTTAAGATTAGGCCGGGTTTGCAAAATAACCTTCCTGCCAGGCTTTGAGTTCATATCTAAAATCCAGATCGAGTCGTTTTTGGCGATGCCAATATCGACTCCAATTTCAAAGAGCGGCAGGAAGCTTTTTTCAAGAAGATGTGGTAATTCTGTAAGAATGCTGGTTAATTCCTGCTGAATAAATTCCCTTCTCGTTGCAGGCAGGGAAGCTGACCATTCTGAGAAAGCTGTTGCCATCCCACCTGCACTTAAATTCGATAAAATCCCGCCGCTGGTACCGTTTCGCACTCCGCGCCCGATTTCTCCCCAATTGCCATGCTCATTTTTTTGCAGGAGAATTCGGATGTCAAAGGGCTGCAATTCACTGTTGGTTAATTCAAGATAGGGCTGCATAAGATATTGATGCCGCGCGAGCAAGCTACTAAGCCACTGCGAAAATTTTCCTTCGTTTGGAAAAATCCTTGATATAATCTGTTTTTGTTTTTCCGTTTTAACATGAATTGATTTGTCATTTTTCTTCAAGTAATAAATGCCATAACCCTGTGAACCGTTAATGGGTTTTATGACAATCCTTTTTCCACTGTTTAATTCTTTTAAAATTTCAATTGTATCGATTACCTGCTTTGTCGGCGGCAGATAGGCGGATAGCTTCGTGTCTTTCAGGGCCTGATAGAGGTCCAGTTTATTAGGCAGACCATATCCTAAAAAGTTAATATCCTTCCTGCTTTTTAGCCACGATACAATCGGAAGACATTGTTTCGATTGTTCATCCTCCCCGTAGAAGCAACGGTCATAGAGGATGCGGGGGATGGGGAATTCGGCATTGACCCAATCCTTTTGTTCAGCGTCAAATTTTTTCCCTTGAACCTGAAGTGTATTTGGATTGATATTGGTTGGAACAAAGCGAAAAGCTTCGATACCTAAGTCTTTTGCATGTTCGGCCATTTCCGTTATATAGGGGGCCTCTGTTTCTAGGTTTAAGGACATAATACCAAATGTAATCAAGTGAATTAAACCTCCTTTTCATTCAGGGTTTCAAAGGCCAGGCTTGTGCAAAAGCGAATGATTGCTTTTGCAGACGGTCTGATTTTCCCTGAATCATCTTCAAATGCCTTTGATGGTTTTGAGTTTACTTCAATCAGCCAGGGCTTCCCCTTTTCATCAACGCCGACATCGATCCCCAGTTCACCGGTAATTCCGGCGGACAGTGCACTGACCTTTTCTGCGGTTTCCAACGATAGCTCTTTTATTAGCTTAAATGTTTGCAAAGCGGTTTTTGGGGCCATTTTGGAACGTAAGGCAGTTACCGGTTTTATCGTATGGCCGCCCCTGGCAACATTGGAGACAAATTCCTGTACAGCCCCGATTCTTGCCACAATCGATGTAATTTCCCACTTTTTTTCATAATTTCGATGGACCAATACCCTGAAGTCCATGGCAGATGATTGATAGTCAATAAAAGAAATACCCTCCTGAACAATACAAATTCGGTTTTGCAGCAGTAATTTTATTTCTTGATAGATTTCATGCGCTGCTAGGGCTTGTAAAGCATCAGCCTGGGATTGGCCTGAAGTTTGCAGGGTAAATTGGTCTTCCGAGATTTTTTCCAGTTTAATAATATTTTTTCCCTGGCTGCCATGAATCGGTTTAATAAAAATGGTTTCATAGGTTTGCAGGAAGGAATGTAAAGTATCCCTTGAGAGCAAGGCTGTCTCGGGAATGTAGGATGACAAATGATGTTCATTTTTCAACTGGTCGTATACTTCCCATTTTGAGAGAAAGCGGTCATTGAAGATGGGAATGGCTAGTTGTTCAAGCGTCCCTCGAAATTCAACAAATTCTTGTTTGTTTTCTAGTATTCGAGAATGGATCCGATTGTAAATAACATCAGGGGCAGGCGGGCTTGTTCCGATCCAGCTTCCGTTTTCAAAATAATAGCCGTGCTGTAAAAAATGTTTAAAAGAAAAAACATAAAGAAAACCGCCATTTTCTGATACCACTTGATGGAGGTCCTCACAAAACTTATGAATGGAACGGAAATTAGGTTCTTCACCATTCTTCGGTGAAAAATCTGTCAGCAATCCGATGACAGGACCAAGCTTAAGTGTGTTGGACCCAGAAAAGTATTTTGCCTGAAGGTTAACCTTTCGGACAGGCAAACTAAAATAGGTAAAGAAGTCCTCCGGCATATGCAGTTCCCGGGGAAGGCTATCGCTAATCTGGATATTGGCACGAATTGTTTTTGTGCCGACCATGATTTGTAATTCGCGGTGATTCTCCATTTGCAGATAGTGATACAGCCTGCGGGACATTTTAATCAAACGAGAATTGGTTTCTTCGGATTTCTCTGGTAAAATTGTTACGCTCGTTAATGAACCGGACATAATCACTCCTCATTCTTTATTAAATAGGCATCCGCTGATGTAGTATCCTATGTGGAAGCTTACGGGATGGTGATTTGAACATTCTCGCATTCCCTTGAATAGTTTGATATAGTTGGGAAGTATTGTTAACTAAAAAGGAGTGAGCCCGCAAATGGCAGTAAATTTATATGATTCCGCCTATGCTTTAGAAAATGCGATTCGTCAAAGTGATGAATTTAAACAACTACAGCAAGCTTATCAAGAGGTAAATGCTGACCAGGCAGCGAAGCAGCTGTTTGATCAATTTCGCCACATCCAAATGAATTTGCAGCAAAAACAAATGATGGGACAAAACATTTCCGAGCAGGAAATTCAGCAGGCCCAAGCAACAGTCGGAGTTGTTCAGCAGAATCCGAAAATCGCCCATCTTATGCAGGTGGAACAGCGAATGAATAATGTAATCGGTGAGTTAAACCAGATCGTCCTAAAGCCATTAGCTGATTTATACGGACAAATTTAATTTTTTAAGAAGCTGCCAAGCCCTCACTTTTACAAGCACTGTTCTATAAATTGGTGAAAAATCATAAAAGTGATATAAAGGTATTTTCACCAAGAACAGGGGGCAGCATAATGATTTATCGCTTACTTGCGTTAAATATTGATGGCACACTCTTACAAAGCAATGGCAAAATCCATAAATCGACAAAGGAAGCCGTAGAATATGTTCAGCAAAAGGGGATTTATGTCACACTCGTTACATCACGGAGCTTTCACTCAGCCAAGAAGGCAGCGAAAGCCTTAAAGATATCGTCACCTCTTGTCACCCATCAGGGGGCATTGATTGCGCGGGAGGAAAATAAGCCGGTATACGCGAAGCGGATTAATGAGGAAATTACCTATGATACCATTCGTCTGCTTGAGGCGCTGCCGTGTCAAATCCGTTTGGTTCACGAGAATTTTTCGATTGCCAATAAATATAAACTGCACCAGCAATTATTAGCAAAAACGGTTTTCACCACAGGCGACCCTTTTGTTTATTCACAGCAATTTGTCGAATCCCTCAGCGAATATTTGCATGATCAGCCGGCAACCCCTCCGAAGATTGAGGTTTATTTTGAAAATAAACGTGATTTGGAGGATGCCAAAACCGCCATTGAAAAAATGTTTACGGAAATCACTCCAATTAAACTTGATTCATTGCGGCTCGATCTTGTTCCGGCCGGAGTTTCCAAACTTAATGGGTTAGCGTTTCTTGGCAGCCAACTCGGTTTCCAGTTAAAAGAGATGGTCTATATTGGTGACAGCCTCGATGACATCCCGTTAATTGAAGCGGCTGGTCTAGGGGTTTCGATGTGGAATGCTCCTTTTGAGGTGAAGAAAGCATCAGATTGGGTAACAAGGTCGGAAAACGAACATGGCGTTTCCTATATGGTGAAGGAACACTTCAGAAAGCAGCAACCGATTGAATTTTTAAGAAAAATGAAGATTATCAAAAATTAATCTTGAATGGAGATATCAGGGCGTTGAGCCTCTGGTATCTTTTTTGCTAATAAGTATAAACTTTCTGTCGAAAGCTTTATACTTAACGCATAAATTCAACTACGCCTCATGAACCGTCCTGCCGGACTCGCCAATCGGCGAGTTTTCATTTATTTAGTCCAATGATTTCCACTATATTGACCTTATTTTTGTGATTTTGTACACTTAAAGAAGTTTATTTTTGAAAGGTGATAAAGCTTGCGAATTTCGATACTAGGCTTAGAGGATGAAAGATTCAACCGGCCATTGACGCTTATTGCGAATTTATTTTTTGAAGAGTCACAGATTTTGACATCTCAGACGGATGATGCTGATATACAGATAGCATTTCAATTACAGGTTCAGGAAAATATTGTTGTTTCGGCAAAATTAACGGATCAAAGTGGAAAAGCCCTATTTGCTGAATATCAGCAGGATTTTAAGGGAGCCGATTCTGAAAAAGAACGGTTTAAACAGATTAAAAATGCCGTTTCCCACGTTTATTTAACGGTTCTCCAGGACTTGACCGGCATTACGCAAAAATGGGGGATTTTAACGGGTGTGAGACCTACTAAGCTGCTTCACAAAAAACTGCAGGAAGGCATTCCAGCTGAAGTGGCCCATCGGCAATTAAAGGATGAATATCTAATTACTGACGAAAAAATTGCGCTAATGCACCACATCGTCAACCGGCAGTTGACGGTTGTTCCAGACCTTTACTCACTCGAGCGGGAAGTGAGCATTTATATTGGCATTCCGTTCTGTCCTACGAAATGTGCTTACTGCACCTTCCCAGCCTATGCCATCAACGGGCGGCAGGGCTCTGTTGATTCCTTCTTAGGCGGCCTTCATTATGAAATGAGGAAAATCGGCGAGTGGCTGAAGGAAAAAGGGGTGCGGATTACAACCGTTTACTACGGCGGCGGCACACCGACAAGCATTACCGCCGAAGAGATGGACATGCTCTATGAAGAGATGTACAACTCGTTTCCTGATGTCTCTAATATTCGGGAAATTACTGTGGAGGCAGGGCGTCCGGATACGATTACCCCAGAGAAGCTTGACGTTTTGAAAAAGTGGAATATTGACCGGATCAGCATCAATCCGCAATCGTATACGCAGGAAACATTGAAGGCAATCGGACGGCATCATACGGTTACGGAAACGATTGAAAAATATCACTTGGCTCGGGAAATGGGGATGAATAATATCAATATGGACCTTATCATCGGCCTTCCAGGTGAGGGACTCAAGGAATTCACCCATTCCTTAGCTGAAACTGAAAAGCTGATGCCTGAGTCGGTAACCGTTCATACTCTATCATTCAAGCGTGCGTCTGAAATGACGAAGAATAAGGAAAAATATAAGGTGGCAGACCGTACTGAGGTTGAAAAAATGATGAATCTTGCCGAGGACTGGACCGCTGACCATGGCTATGTCCCTTACTATTTATACCGCCAGAAAAACATCCTGGGCAACCTGGAAAATGTCGGCTACTCTCTGCCGAATCAAGAAAGTATCTACAATATCATGATTATGGAAGAGCAGCAGACCATCATCGGACTCGGCTGCGGGGCATCGAGCAAATTCATTGACCCTGTCACTGGGAAAATTACGCACTTTGCCAATCCGAAAGACCCAAAATCTTATAACGACGGATTTGAAGCATATACTGAAGATAAGATAAAAATATTAGATGAGTTATTTTCGGAAAAAGGATCTCCTGCTTAATTTTAAGCGGGGGATTTTTAAATTTTGGGGGGTGGGTATTTCCCGTAATGGGTCGGTCGAGGGGTCAACCGGTAAAAAAAGAGCCGCTATTTTGACCGCTAGCAGGCGTAGAAGGGTTAACCGGAATAAAAGAGGTCCAGCAAACAGCATTTACCCCTGAAAAACCAATCAATTGTGTTCTTAATAAAGGATTATTTTCCCCGATGTCGAATATTTAAGAGGAACTGCCACATAGGATACTATGGGGTTAAAACGCATTTAAGGGGGACTAAGCTATGATGCAAACACCTTTAACAATGACGCAAATGTTGGAAAGGGCTGAAAGGTACTTTCCAAAGAAGCAGGTTGTCTCAAGAACCGCCAGCGGAATCCAAAAGCTGACTTACAAACAAATTGGTGAACGAACACGGAGGCTTTCAGATGCCTTAACAAAACTCGGCGTTGAAAAGGGTGACAGGGTGGGTACATTAGCTTGGAACCACCACCGCCATCTCGAAGCCTACTTCGGCATTCCTTGCATTGGTGCAGTAGCTCACACCATCAACATCCGTCTTTCACCACAGCACATCAGCTTTATCATTAATCATGCCGAAGACAAAATACTCCTTGTTGATGCAGACATCCTTCCATTGCTTGAAAAATGTTCACATGAACTGAAAACTGTTAAAGCTTTTATTATCATGACAGACGAAAAAGAGATCCCTCAGACCACACTCGCACCTGTATATCATTACGAAACACTTTTAGCTGAAGCAAACCCAGAATTCCAATACACTACTCAAATTGATGAAAATGACCCAGCCGGGATGTGTTATACATCAGCGACTACTGGAAATCCAAAAGGAGTTGTATATTCTCACCGGGGGATTTTTCTGCATAGCCTGGCGATAGGTTTAGCTGACACTTTAGCAATTAGTGAAAAGGATGTTGCCCTTGCGGTTGTCCCGATGTTCCATGCAAATGCTTGGGGAATGCCGTTTGCCGGCGTTTGGTTTGGAACAACGTTAGTCCTTCCCGGACCAAATTTTACACCAAAGCTGTTAGCTGAATTAATCCAGCAGGAAAAAGTGAGCATCACAGCCGGGGTTCCAACGATTTGGATGGGACTGCTGAAAGAACTTGAAGAGGGCAGCTATGATCTAAGCAGCCTAAGAGGAATCCTGTGCGGCGGTTCTGCAGCGCCTAAAGGAATGATTAAAACATTTGAACAAAAATACAATATTCCGTTTATGCACGGCTATGGGATGACTGAAACAAGCCCGCTTGCGGTATTCTCCTCATTAAAAAGCTATCAACAGGAGCTCGATTACGAGGAAAGATTGGAATTAAGAGCTAAACAAGGAGTTCTTGTCCCTGGACTAGAGATGAAAATACTTGGTCAGAACGGTGAAGTCGCATGGAATGGCAAGGAAATGGGCGAATTATGCTTAAGAGGACCATGGATTGCTTCCGAATATTATAAGGATGAACGGACGAAGGATGCTTTCCACGATGGCTGGCTGCACACCGGGGATGTCGCTACTATTGACGAAGAAGGGTTTGTTAAAATAGTCGACAGAACCAAGGACCTGATCAAGAGCGGCGGGGAATGGATCTCATCTGTTGATTTGGAAAATGCTTTAATGGCCCATGAAGCAGTGTTTGAAGCGGCCGTTGTAGCAGTTCCTCATGAAAGGTGGCAGGAACGTCCAATTGCCTGCGTTGTGCTAAAAGAAGCATATAAAGGAAAAACAACCAAAGAAGAGCTATTTGAATTTCTTCTGCCTCAATTTGCAAAATGGTGGATTCCGGACGATATTTTATTCATCGAAGAAGTTCCAAAAACCTCTGTAGGGAAATTTTTGAAAATGGCCCTTCGTGACCAGGTGCAAAAGGAAGTAAGTCAAAAAGGTTAATTGACAAGGACAAGGGGGGCCAGCTCTTTGTCCTTTTTGCCCGCGGAAAATTCAATCTATTACGAAAGTTTGTTTTTATTCTGTTCATTTCTCTATATAATGAAGATGAACAAGTTTATTGGGGGGATTGGAAATGGCTTTAAATTTTGTCACAGAAAAGGTGAACTTAAAAGTAGAGGGCCGGGTAGCCACATTGGAAATGAATCGGCCGGAAGCGCATAACGCGATGGACGTGGATATGATTAAAGGCCTTGTCAGCAAACTGAAAGAAATCAGCGAATCGGATGATGTGGATATCCTGATTTTAACCGGAAAAGGAAAAGCGTTTTCAGCCGGGGGAGATATTAAAACAATGCTATCAGATATGAACGAGAATGGATTTCTTCCGCTCATGGACTGTATCAGTGAGCTGGTTATCACCTTATATAGCATGCCAAAATTAACAATCAGCGCGATTACCGGTGCAGCAGCGGGCTTAGGGTTTAGTTTAGCGTTAGCAACCGATCATATTATCGCTGAAAAATCTAGCAAACTGGCAATGAATTTTATTGGTATAGGGCTGATCCCAGATGGCGGTGCCCATTTCTTCATGGAAAAAAGATTAGGAGAAACCAAGGCCAAGCAGGTTATCTGGGAGGGTAAAATGATGAGTGCGGAGGAAGCGCATTCAATCGGTCTTATTCAGGAAGTAGCTGATGGCGAGCTGCAGGATGCTGTACATACTAGAGTGGCAGATTGGCTGCAAAGACCTGTTCAAGCGATGATCAAAACTAAAAAGATATTAGCTGAAAAGAATCGCCCGCAGCTCTTGAAAATACTAGAGTTGGAGAAGTACGGCCAGCAGAAAATGCGCGAAACCGAGGACCACAAAGAGGGAATCAAGGCGTTTATTGAAAAAAGAAAGCCAAATTTTATCGGAAAATAAAAAACAAGAGGCTGTCATAAGACGGCCTCTTATTGCTGATTTTTAAGCATGGAAAAGTAGCAGTTTGCCTGCAGGAGATGTGCAGCGGTGCGTTTTATCTAGTAAATTTTTCTCTGATAATAGTTTTTCCCCCTGCGCCTTTGCAACATCATCGTTTTCTGCTTGGAAGGCTTCGTCTAAAATCTTTTCTCCATTTGCCTCAAAAGCCGTTAATTTATAAGTTTTCATTCCACATACCCCTTTTTAAAAAAATTCTTACTATTATTTTTGCATAATTCTATAAATTGTGCAAAGAGAAAATAAAATCCATAATATGGTACAATTGTATTGTTGGAGGAAAGGAGTAGGTAAAATGGTACTTAAACTGGAACGGGTTACCAAACGTTTCGGAGAATTTACTGCTGTCAGCGATTTATCCCTGACGATTCCGGAAAAAGAAATGTTTGGTTTTTTGGGGGCAAATGGCGCTGGGAAAACAACAACGTTTCGAATGATTTTAGGGTTACTCGATGCAAGCTCCGGTAAAATAACCTGGGACGATAAACCACTTGATTATTCTACCAGCCATCTGGTGGGCTATCTTCCTGAAGAGAGAGGGCTGTATCCAAAACTCAAAGTCCGGGACCAGATTGTTTATTTAGCTAGATTAAGAGGAATGCCTAAAGGTGAGGCTTTAAGGGAGCTTAGAAGGTGGCTCGAGAAATTTAAAATACCCGAATATGAAAATAAAAGAGTCGAAGAGCTTTCCAAGGGGAATCAGCAGAAGATTCAATTCATTGCTGCTGTGATCCATAAACCCAGGCTGTTAATATTAGATGAACCGTTTAGTGGGCTGGACCCTGTCAATGTCGAGCAGTTAAAAGAGGCGGTTTTAGGGCTAAAGGAAAACGGAACAACCATTGTCTTTTCGAGTCATCAAATGCACCATGTTGAGGAAATGTGCGAGCATCTCTGTATTCTCCAAAAAGGAAGTCCCGTGGTTCATGGTTCCTTAAAGGAAATCAAGCGCGCCTATGGGAAGAAGAACCTAATTATCCATGCGGATTTTTCTTTGGAGTCGCTAAAGGAGTTTCCAGGTGTGGTAAAGACGAAACTCACGATGGAGGGGCTGGAATTACAGATTGAAGGAGAACAGGTCGCGGAAGGAATCCTTAAGGAAATTGCCGGGAAAGGCTTGCTGCGGAAATTTGCCCTTGAAGAGCCGTCATTGAATGATATTTTTATCGAGAAAGTAGGTAATGCATATGAATAATTTTTGGATTATTTTAGTACATACCTACATGAATAAATTAAAAAGCAAATCCTTTATTGTGACAACCTTTTTGACAATCGTAATTGTTCTGGGGTTAACAAACTTTCAAAATATCATTGAAATTTTTGATAAAAACGGTGGTAAAGAAAATGTTGCTGTCCTGGATGAAACGGGTAAGCTTTACGAGCCTTTCAAGCAGCAATTGAAAACGATCAATAAAGATATAAACTTAACATCCTATAAAGGCACTGAAAAAGAAGCGGAAAAAGCGGTTGAAAATGGTGAGTTTGCTGGATTGCTTGAATTGCGTTTCAACAAGGAAGAACTTCCGGAAGCGGGCTATAAGGCAATGAGCATTGCTGATTCTGCGTTGTATACGGATCTTCAGACCAGCTTGCAGCAGGTTAAAACAATGCTCGCCGCTTCGAAAATTAATTTGGCTCCTGATCAGCTGCAAAAGCTTTACGAGCCGGTTTCGTTTGAAAAAACAGCGCTTGAGAAAAATGCGAAAACAGAAGAAGAACTCAATCAAGCACGCGGGCTTGTCTATGTCCTCTTATTTATCATCTATTTTGCTGTCATTATGTATGCTAATATGATTGCCATGGAGGTGGCAACGGAAAAATCATCCAGGGTGATGGAAATCCTGATTTCCAGTGTCTCGCCAATCAAGCAGATGTTTGCCAAGATTCTCGGGATCGGTTTATTGAGTTTAACCCAGTTGGCCGTGTTTTTGATTGTCGGTTACTTCTCCTTAAAGAGCAATATGGAGTCGTTAAAGGATGGATTCTTTGGGGTGTATGGGTTTGGTGATATCCCGGGGGCAACCATCGTCTATGCAGTGATTTTCTTTATCCTTGGCTATTTTCTTTATGCCACCCTTGCAGCCTTTTTAGGCTCGCTGGTCAGCAGGATTGAGGATGTCCAGCAAATGATTACCCCGATGACGTTATTGGTTGTTGGCGGTTTTATGATTGCTATGTTTGGCCTTGGCAAGCCGGATGCTGCGTTTATTACCATCACGTCCTATATCCCATTCTTTACGCCAATGATTATGTTCCTACGCGTCGGGATGCTGACCATTCCGGCATGGGAGGCTGTTTTGGGGATTGCCATTCTTGTGGTAACGATTGCCGTATTAGCTATATTTGGTGCACGAGTCTATCGCGGCGGTGTTTTGATGTATGGCAAATCCAATTCCTTTAAAGATATTAAAAAAGCGCTGCAATTAACAAAAAACGAATAGTCTGTCTCAGCTTTACCATTTTTGGTAAAGCTTTTTATTAATTACGACACAGAACGTGCATTCGTATTTGAGCCGTGATAAAATGAAAGAAAAGAACGTTTGAGAGGAAATTTTATGAAAAAATTATCATTTCTTCATGCTGCCGATTTACATTTGGACAGTCCGATGGTGGGTTTAAAGCATTTGCCCGCTGCTATTTTTTCAAGAGTAAAAGAGAGCACCTTTACTTCCTTAAAAAAGCTAACTGAAACAGCAATTGAAAGGCAGGTTGATTTTGTCATCATAGCAGGTGATTTATTTGACGGGGAAGATCGCAGTCTCCGGGCCCAGTCACGATTCAGAGCGGAAATGCAGAGGCTTGCAAAACATGGTATTCCTGTCTATGTGATCCACGGCAATCATGACCATTTAAATGGTTCCTGGGTGCACCTTGACATGCCGGAAAACGTCCATGTGTTTGGCAGCAAGGTCGAAAGGATAGAACTGCAGACAAAGACTGGTGAAACAGTATCCTTCTATGGCTTCAGCTACCCAACCCGACATGTGTTTGAGAGAAAAATAGATGAGTATGTGAAGTCAGTGGGTTCAGATTTCCACATTGGCATCCTTCATGGAAATGAAAGCTCTTCCTCTGAACACGATAACTATGCCCCGTTTACTGTTAAGGATTTACTTGATAAGGACTTTGATTATTGGGCATTGGGCCATATCCATAAACGCTCTGTATTATCTGAACATCCTCCGATTATCTATCCCGGTAATATTCAAGGGAGAAATAAGAAGGAAAAAGACGCAAAAGGATTTTATCATATCATGCTTACGGAACTTGAGGCAAAACTGGACTTTGTAGAAGCAGCAGATATTGTCTGGGAAGAGGCTGAAATTGATGCAGCATCAGCGATAAATTTTCATGATATTCTTCAATTATGTCAATCAAGCCTAAATACCTGGAGAAAGGATAAAACAGGCACATTCTTGTCCCTAGCCATCAAAAATATTCTCCTTGAAGACGACATGGAGAAAAGAAGCTTACAAACGGACCTGCTTGATCTTTTGTTGGAAGATGAACAGGAAGAGGAAGCATTTGTCTGGATTGTGGAGTTATCTTTGTCCGAAAGGCAGCATGTGAACAAGGAGCAATTAAAAAAAGAAGCCAATTTTTATGGTGAACTTTTTGCTGCAATTGAGCAATTCGATCATGTAGATGAAGCCTTGTCCGTTTTGTACGAGCACCGCTTGGGTAAAAAATATTTGCCGCCCCTATCCTCAGGTGAGCAGCATGAACTGATTAATAGGGCGGAGAAGCTGCTAATTGAATTACTTTATAAATAGAAAGGAGTGAATCCAAATTGAAAATCACGGCAATGAATATTTACGGTTTTGGACAACTTGAAAATATCATCATCGAAAATCTGAATGAATTTCAGGTTTTCTTCGGAGAAAATGAGGCTGGAAAATCTACTATTATGGCCTTTATACATAGTATTTTATTTGGTTTTCCAACTAAGCAGCAATCCGAGCTGCGCTACGAACCGAAACATGGTACAAAGTACGGCGGGAATATCCGAATTTATCTTGAGGGGCAAGGCTTTGCCGTCATAGAACGGGTAAAAGGGAAAGCCGCCGGTGATGTCAAGGTAGTCATGGATAACGGGATCATTGGCGGTGAAGAACTTTTAAAGGAATTACTAGAAAGCTTTGATAAAAATCTATTTCAAGCCATTTTTTCCTTTAATATTCACGGGCTGCAAAACATCCACCAGATGAAGGGTGAAGAGCTGGGCAAATACCTATTTTCGGCCGGAACACTAGGGACAGAACAGCTGGCAAAGGCAGAGGCTGCCCTCCAAAAGGAGCTGGATATCCGCTTTAAGCCAGGGGGAAAAAAGCCCGAGCTAAATGAAAAACTGCAGGAGCTTCATGAGGTCAATCAGGAGCTAAAAAAAGCCGCTGCGAAAAATAAGGAATATGAGACCTTGGCAGCGAGAAAAGAAAGCCTGCGGCAGGAAATCGCTAATCTTCACGAACAGCTTACCACCCTTCAGGTAAATACAGCAAAGCTTTCGGAGTGGAAAAGGATAGAATCTTCTGTTAAACAAGAAAAATGGATTGAGAACGAGCTTGCTGAACTTGGAGAAGTACAGTTCCCTGTACGAGGAATGGAAAGACTCGAAAAATTAAACCAACTTATTCTTCCCTACAAAGCCGAGCTGAACAGTCTTGCGGAACGAATCGAAAAGGTAAAGCTGGAAATAGCCGATTTGGAGCCAAATGAGGGGCTTCTCGAGAACGAGCCGGCGATATTAATGTTATTGGATCAGATGCCAGTTTATGACCAGTTCAAATTGGAACTGGGCCAATATGAACAGAGAATGGCTGACTGTGATGCGGAACTTTCCAATATTAAAGCTAGGCTTCATCTCCCATTGCAGGATCAAGATTTTCAAGCCATTAATACAAATATGTATATGAAAAGCCAGGTTGAAACAACCGTAAAACAAAGCAGAAAACTGGCGGAAGCAAAAGAAGAACTGGATGAACGGTATGAGGAAGAAAAAAATGCCTTAGAGATGATTGAAAAGGAGGTTCTCTTGACCGAGGACTTATGTTTGCCAGACCAAGACAGAATGCTCCTTGAAAAACAGGTTCACGGAAATGATAAAAGGGGCTTAGAAGAGGAATTAAAGGGAATCAAGGAAAAAATCCATTTCCACCAAAGCTCGCTTGACCAGGAGCAGGCTGCTAAATCAAGGATTAAGCTTCAATTTATCACGTTAGAGCTGATTCTCCTCGGACTAATCCTTTATGGACTTCTGACAAAACAATGGGTACTGATGATCTTGGGGTTAGGAGGCTGTTTGGCTTTTGCCGTGTACATGCTGCAATCCTTAAAGCATGCTAAGGAAAAGCAGCTTATTCAACAGCTTGACGGGCTGCAGGAAAAAGAAAAACAGATAAGCGAAAAACTGCAATCTGCCGAATACGTGGATCTGAGCGAGGCAACTGAAGAGTTGAAGATAGACAATCAGCGGCGCGAAAAGCTACAGCTATTAAAATTAAAGCTCAAGCAGCAGCAAAGCCAATTTGAAAAAGTGATTTCGAAATTTGAAGAATGGGAGATTGCCTCAAGTCAGCATAAAGAGACGCTGCTTACAATTAGCAGGGAGTTAAAAATACCTCATAATCTTGCCGACGCCTTTTTGGAGGAAGCATTTAAACAAATCGAAAAATTTAAAGAGATTTTATGGGAACGAGATAAACTTATTGCAAAAGTGGACAAAGCTAATCAACAGCAAAGCCAGATCGCCGGAGGAATTCAGGAATATGGCAAACGCTTTTTGCCGGAAAAGGATCTCGGTTTACATAAGACCGCATTTTTATTGAGGACAAAGCTTAAGGAAGAACTTGAAAAGAGAATCAAAAACCAGGAAAGAAAAAATAAACTTGCTGGCATGGAAGCGGATCGTCAAGGCAAATCACAAGAATTGGAGCAGCTCGAAGCGGAGTATGCTTTACTGCTTCAGTCTGCTAATACAGATACGGAACAGCAATTCTATGAACTTGGAAAAAAGGCGGAAAAAAGATCCGAACTGATGGCTGCTTTGGATAATATCCGCAGTCAGCTCAACTATTCAAGCCTGTCTGAGGGAGAGAGGGAAAGCTTCCTAACCATCCATAATTGGGATGAATTAATAACTGATGGCCTTGATGAATCCAAGCGCTTGCAAGCTAGATTAAAAGAGCTGCAGGAGGAGCAAGCCAAGGTCAAGTACGAATTACAGGTTCTCGAAGAAGGTGGCGTTTATTCCGATATTCTCCATCATTATATACAGAAAAAATTTGAACTCGAGGAGGCAGCAAAAGAGTGGGCTGTTTATTCTCTTGCACAAAATATTCTGACGGAAACAATCGAGAAATACAAAAATGAACATTTGCCCAGAATGCTGGAAAGGGCGGAGGAGTTTCTGTCTTTTCTTACGAATGGCAGACACCACCGAATACACCTGCATCCATTGGGGACTGGTTTCCTAGTAGAACGGGAGGACCGGACCCTATTTGAAGCAAACGAATTAAGCCAAGCCACCACAGAACAGCTATATGTTTCGATCAGACTGGCACTGGCTACAACCCTTTATGAAAAATACCGGTTCCCGATTATCATTGATGACAGCTTCGTAAACTTTGATATCGGCAGAACAGAAAGGGTCATCGCGCTTATAAAAACGCTGGAACAAAATCAAATCTTATTTTTTACTTGTCATCAGCATTTACTACAGTTCTTTCCAAAGGAAAATGTTCTTTTCTTGGAAAAAGGTGCTGTTCAGATAATTTCATAGAGTGAAAGAAGGATATGTTATACTTTTACTATCGGAAGGGAGCGTGTCTAGGTTGGCGAAAGGTATTTTAGATTATGAAGTTGGGGAACAGATTGAGTTATATTTATTAATTAAAACGTCCACAAAAGGAATTGCGAGCAACGGAAAGCCGTTCTTAACGTTAATCCTGCAAGACCAAAGTGGGGATATTGAAGCCAAACTTTGGGATGCCAATGAAGAGGATGAAAAAATGTATGCCGCCCAAACCATTGTCAAAATTCAGGGAGACGTGCAAAATTACCGGGGCAAAAGCCAGTTGAAAATCCGCCAGATTCGGAGAACCGGACCAGCGGATGCGGTGAAATTGGAAGACTTCCTTGAAACCGCACCGTTAAGTCAAGATGAAATGGTGAGTAAACTGACCCAGTATATTTTTGATATGAAAAACCCGAATATCCAAAGGATTACCCGCCATTTAATAAAGAAGCACCAGAAGGCATTTTTGGAGTATCCGGCGGCGACCAAAAATCATCATGAGTTTGTTTCCGGGCTTGCCTATCATGTGGTCAGCATGCTTGACCTCGCCAAAGCAATCTCCGGCCTATACCCAAGTCTTGACAGGGACCTGCTGTATGCAGGTATTATCCTGCATGATATGGGCAAAGTCATGGAATTATCCGGGCCAATTTCAACTGTTTATACGCTCGAAGGAAATTTACTTGGGCATATTACGATTATGATCAATGAAATTGGCAAAGTAGCCGAAGAACTTGGTATTAACGGGGAGGAAGTGTTAATCCTCCAGCATCTCGTTCTAAGCCATCACGGAAAAGCGGAGTGGGGAAGCCCGAAACCTCCGTTAGTGAAAGAAGCAGAAATCCTTCATTACATTGATAATCTCGATGCAAAAATGAACATGCTTGATCGGGCTTTGGAAAGAGTCAAGCCAGGGGAATTTACTGAACGGGTTTTTGCGCTGGATAATCGTTCCTTCTACAAGCCTACTTTTCATAAATAGGAAGGGTAACCTCTTTATTGGGGGTTATCCTTTTTTTATGCATAATTTTTTAATCCATGAATATTATTTATTAGAAAATTGGACAACCATTATGAAGGGGGCAAGTGAAGTTGACTATACCTATTTGGGTTTATGCAGTTGTGGTTGGGATTATCATTAGCGCGTTAATGGCCATTAAAACAGGGCGGGAAGAGCGTCAGCTTGAACAAGAAGATATAGAACGTGAGGGAGAAATCTATATGATGCGCCTTGAAAAAGAAAAGGAAGCACGAAAAGGTGAACATGCAACAAGCGAATAAAAAAACGGAAGCGCAAAATTAGGCGCTTCCGTTTTTCTGATTTAGCTAATAGAAAAGTATAAATTCAACTATGCCTCATGAACCGTCCTATTGGACTCGCCAATCGGCAAGTTTTCATTTATTGGGCTGCACTCTGAGGTGTAAGTGCGTCTTTTAAGTCTTTGTCATTAATCTTTACATTAGCGTCTTTTAATTCACGTTCCATGGCTTTATTAATCACATCGGTAGTTAACTTTTGAGATTTTACTTGATATTCAATATCTTTTTTCATTTCATCATAGGATTTTTTCTCTTTTTTATCAGTAACCTGAATAATATGGTAACCGAATTGAGTTTTTACTGGAGCACTGATTTCATTAACTTTTAGGGCATAGGCAGCCTTTTCAAAATCAGGATCCATTTTTCCAGCTCCAAACCAGCCTAAATCGCCGCCATTTTGGGCAGAAGCTTTATCAGTTGAGTATTCTTTTGCCACATCTTCGAATTTTGCTCCGCCATCAAGCTTTTGTTTTACAGTGTTTGCTGTTGCTTCATCGGCAACGAGAATATGACGTGCCTTAATTTCAGGCTGATAATTATCATAGTAATCCTTTAATTCTTTATCGGTTACTTTAATGTCTTTCATCGCCGCTTTTTCCTGCAGCATACCAAGCTTCATTGTTTTCTTTAGGTCGGCTTCACTTTTATAACCATATTGGGCCAAGGTCATTTCAAAGTTTGAGCCAAGGTCCTCTTTGATTTGATTAATTTTGTCATCTAATTCTTTGTCGGTTACTTTGTACTTTTTAGAAAGAACCTTTTCATAGACAAGCTGCTGTAATGCCTGATTGCCGAATTTATCCTTCATTGCCTTGTAAAGATCCTCTTGTGTTACATCCCCAGCTTTGCTCTCTGCAACCGTTTCCGAACCATTTTGATTACATGCACTTAAGGCAAGAATTGAGCTTGCAAGCGTTAGGGCCATTATCCATTTTTTCATGATGAATCTCTCCTAAATAGTAAATTCTTATGGGTTTTTGTCCACATCCTTAACTATAACATAAATGGCAACTCCTGCAAAAAATTAAAAGGATTATCATTTTAAAAAATTCACCAAGCCCAAACTGGTCTTTACCCAAAAAATAAGATAAGAGCCTAGTCAATTGGCGATTGTTTGAATAGTATATCGTAGATTACGAAAGGAGGAATAAATATGACTGGTGGAGCAGGTTACGGAGCAGGCTTTGCGTTAATCGTTGTTCTATTCATTTTATTGATTATCGTTGGTGCTGCTTGGGTAATTTAAGCATAAGTAAAAAGCGATGAGAGACACCTCATCGCTTGTTTTTTACTTATACACTATGTATACAAAATTTCCAAATAGGAAGAAATTAATAAAATGGTAACGAGAACATTAATCGTACGAAACACCTTGTGCTGACGTTCTTCCGGAATTTCTTTTTGAATACATAATGAACTGGTCATTTTATTTACATAAAACAAAATAAAAATGGCAAAGACGATAAAAATGGAGATCATAAGAAATCCCTCCCCCCAGATACTGTTCCATTTTACCTTACCAAATAATTTATTAAAAAGATAGTCAAAAAGAATGGAAGGTTCTTAGATTTTGATGCCAAATAAGTAATACTGAAATACGTTTATCCAAGTCCCAAAAAGGTGAATAATATGGAAAAAGGGGGCCTTTTCATGGATAAATATGAAATGCTGGCAGAAAAAATAAATATGCTTGAATTTCATCAAAAGCTGTTATTAGAGGTAGTGGATCATCCATCCAAGAAGTTCACTCGACTGATCATTGAATCCGGCCTTTCCGAATCAGAAGTGAATCATTTTTATTCCATATGTGATAAACTGAGCAAAAAATTGGAAGAACAAAAAGCGGAAGGGTACGTATACTTTCATCCGCTTTTTGATGAGCTTTCGATCTCAATGCCAGACAAACTGGATATCGGACAAACCATCAAAGCATGTCTATCACAGAATCTATACAAATCACTTTTTCAGGAATTTGAAAAAGTGATTGAGCCTAGTTAGGCAAGTTCTTGTTCTTTTTCTTCTGATTTTTTTAGCTTCCCGTCTTCTTCCACAAACTTACTTTCAAGATTATGGAAGGAACGTTCAAAAATCTCCATGAAGTCCTGTCCATAAATATTCCGGATAATCGCCATCATTTCAATGATGTCCGGAAATTTCCCGTATAATTCCCTTAAAGGCAGTGCTCCGGTAAATGCTGAGTAGGCATTTGGATCATAGGTTTCCATTAACTGCAGGAGAATGTTTTCACCCTCTGGTGTCAATTGAATATACGTATTCCGTTTGTCATTTTCCTTTTTAGAAAATTTCAGCAAGCCTCGTTCTTCTAATTTTTTTGAAAAATTAAAAGCTGTTGAGACATGCATGACACCAAACTTGGCTACATCGGAAATAGATGCACCGTTCAAATGGTAGGCAATCCAAAGAATGTGGTGTTCATTGATATTTAAATCATAAGGTTTTATCCATTGCTGCCAGTCTTTTTCAATTGATTTCCATAACGCCTTGCTTAATTGCGCAATTCTTTGACTAAAAATCATTGCTTCCTTCGCCGAATATTGTTTCTCCGTCATCTCCATTTTCACCTACTTTATTATTACTCTATTTTCATTATGCCAATAAAATAAAAATTAATAAAGAAAAAATTCACAAAATTTTTAGAAATTACGATAATTTTATATTGAAATTAAAATTGTTTAAAAGATTTCTATTTCATTATAATTGATTAATAAGAAAAATGGAAACTTTTTGAATATTTTCGTTAAAAATTTAATTTACTTATATAGTGTTACTAAATTTTTCATAGGTATGGACAGAAAAACATATAAATAGTTACAACATCAATTGAAAATTGGAATCCTGCAGGGGGATCTTACTATGAAAAGTGCAGCTATCATGTTTTTTGTTCTAAGTGCCATTTTTTTCATGGGTACAGGTAAGTTCGTCATTGATTTAACGAGACCAGGTGTATATCCGCCTAAACAAATAATAAAGAAAAGGGCAGCTGTCTGCGCTAGCGGCGGGGGAATCTTTTTAGTATTAGCCTTATTGTTTACCTATTTTTTCTAAAGTGAATTTAAGAAAAGAACCCTTAAGGGTTCTTTTCTTAACGTACCTGTCATTACTTTTCAATGACGGAAACAGTTGATGATTTAGTTCTTTTAGCAATCGATTGCGCGATTGGGTACAAGATAACCATTGTGACAGTATTGATGGCAGCAGCAGGTAAGACAGCTACGCCAAACAGCGCTGCAAATGGACCAGGCAGACCTACCAAGAAATAGGCAGATGTTAAAAAGACTGTTCCGGACACGATCGTTCCAATCGCTGTTAAAGCACCAACACTTACAATAGAATTGCGGTATTTTTTTAATGCTAAAAATAAACCGAAGAAGACTAATGCAGTGACGGGCTTATCAATGATATTTGGAAATTGCCCACCAGGGAACTGAGTAGTGATAGCGGATAATACTCCTGTTACAATCGCCAAAAGCATAACGCTTTTGATTTCCGGAATAAGAATAATTCCTAAGAACATCATCGCCAACATCATATCAGGTTTAATCGTTAGGAATGCCGGCATTACCGCGTGCAGCACAAATCCAATCGCCGCTAAAAGTGCTAAAATGACAAGGTTTTTTGTTTTCATTTCTCATCTCTCCTCTGCTCTTCTAAAGCTTTTTCCTTCCTGCAGTGCACTCATTGCCTGCAGCGAAGAAGTTATACACATTATAGCATATTACGATAATAATAATAAAGAAATAATTTTCAGATAACTTCCGGTACGGGCCTATAATTTCTTGGCAATATTGGCCGCCATTTCCTGGAGCATTTGTGGTGTATAGTCACTTTGATTATTTTTCCAGACTACACCAAGGCCATCTCCTTTGCCATAACGAGGAATTAAATGCATGTGGTAATGAAAAACAGTTTGTCCAGCTAACTCGCCATTATTGTTAATGGAATTTAAACCGGCCGGTTCAAATTCCTGTTTTAAAGCGTTGGCAATGGCAGGGACCACTTCGAAAAGGTTTCTGGCGATTTCGGGCGTCAGTTCAAAGACATTTTCTTTATGTATTTTTGGGATGACCAGTGTATGCCCTTTCGTCACTTGACTGATGTCCATAAAGGCTAGGACATGTTCATTTTCAAATACTTTTGCGGAAGGAATTTCACCATTAACAATTTTACAAAAAATACAATCGTTCATTTTTGGGACCAGCCTTTCATTATATTTTGTATATTTTACCATAGAATTCTTTCGCAAAAAAGAAAAGAGCAGGATTCGCTTAGAATCCCGCCCTCTCGAAGGGGAAATTGCTTCAAATTTGACGTTCAATAGGAGTGTTCTTTGATAAACACCTCATTTTACATTAGAGTGTTGTTATAAAGAAACATCATTGTTCAAGCTGACCATCCCCTATTTGTTTTTATCGGTTTTCTTACCTTTAAAAACGGACGATGTCTGCGACAAACACCTCATTTTCAGTTTTTTATCCAAAAACCTGGTGTTATTTGAACTCAAAATGGTTACCATGCACATTGTACAATACAACCATCCCCTTGTTTTGAAACGTTTTTAGAAGCTTCTGGGTTTGAAACGGATATTGTCTTTTGTAGACACCTCATTTCAAATGGTTGATGAATCACTTCATCAATTGAACTCCCCTTCGAATATTATGATGTCCGATTGAAAAGGAAATATACAAATAAAATTGAATTTCTATTTTTATTGAAAACGATTTGATAAAATAAAGGATAATCTAATGGGAAGGACTTAAAAAAATGTCTTTATTAACGATTGAAAATCTAGTTGGCGGTTACACAAGGAATCCGGTCTTAAAAGACGTTTCTTTTGAGGTGAACGAAAAAGAAATGGTTGGCCTAATTGGCTTGAATGGCGCAGGAAAGAGCACAACCATTAAGCATATCATCGGATTAATGGAACCACATCAAGGTGCCATAAAAATAAATGGACAAACCATCACAGATCATAAAGAGGCATATCGTAAAATGTTTACGTTTGTTCCGGAAACACCAATTTTATATGAAGAATTAACATTGGAGGAGCATTTACGCTTAACGGCGATGGCTTATGGACTTTCTGAAACGGACTATAAAGCCCGCGTTTCTCCATTGCTCACTGAATTTCGGATGGAGAAGCGCCTAAAGTGGTTTCCAGCTCATTTTTCTAAAGGGATGAAGCAAAAGGTAATGATTATGTGTGCGTTTCTTGTGCAGCCATCCCTCTACATCGTAGACGAGCCGTTTGTCGGCCTCGACCCGCTCGGTATCCAATCATTGCTCGATTTAATGAAGAAAATGAAAGAAAATGGGGCGGGAATCTTAATGTCGACCCATATTCTAGCTACTGCAGAAAAATATTGCGACCGGTTTGTTATTTTGCATGAAGGGAAAATTCGGGCAAAAGGGACACTTTCAGAGCTTAGGGAGCTATTTTCGATGCCGGCCGCGTCATTAGATGACATCTATATTCAGTTAACAAAGGAAGAAAATTATGTTTAATGCGGTGAAACTTTGGAAGGAACGGGCAGGCCGGCGTGTTAAGGATTTGAGCACGTATCTTCGCTATATTTTCAATGGCCATCTTGTCATTGTTTTATTGTTTCTGATTGGCAGCGGTGCTTATTATTATCAGGAGTGGATTAAAACTTTATCTACTGATTTTCCTGCGGAAATCATTCTCGCCCTGTTTATCAGTTTTTTCTTAACGTACAGCCCAGTTTATAATTTTTTATTGGAAGCGGATAAGGTATTTTTACTTCCGTTAGAAGATAAATTAAAAGGGTATTTTCTTCGTTCCGGATTCGTGAGCTTTGTCTTTCAAGGCTACATACTGTTAATCATTTTTGCTGTTCTAATGCCAATGTATGCCCATATAAGCAGCACTGGCTTCCGCTTGTTTTTGCCGTTTCTCATTGTTCTTTTTATCATCAAGGGATGGAATCTATTAGTCGGCTGGCGGATTTCTTATTTTGTTCAGACATCAGTACATAGATGGGATCTGACCGTGAGATATTTCATTAATCTCTCACTAACCTATCTGCTGTTTAAACAGGCAAATTTTGTGGTCCTTTTGGTAATTGCTTTGATTATGGTCTTGTATTATTTCTTTTTCCATAACAAAACAAAAGTCCTAGGGTTAAAATGGGATTTATTAATTGACCAGGAAGAAAAAAGAATGGCTTCCTTTTATCGGCTTGCGAATATGTTTACAGATGTGCCGAAACTAAAGGATACGGTAAAAAGAAGAAAATGGCTGGATTTCCTCTTGGGGGGGGGGCCCTTTTCGCAAGAAAAAACGTATCTCTATTTGTATGCAAGGACTTTTTTGCGGTCATCGGATTATCTCGGACTGTTTTTCCGCTTAACGGTTATTGGCATACTAGGGATTTATTTCATTTCGTTTGGATTGGGACAAATTCTCATCAGTATTTTGTTTTTATATTTAACTGGATTTCAACTGCTTCCGCTTATCCATCACCACCAAAACAAGCTGTGGGTCGACCTTTATCCGGTTGCTGAAAAACACAAGCGTGACGCTTTTCATTTATTGCTGATGGTCATTTTAACAATTGAAAACATTGCTTTTGCCTTGTTTATTTTTCTAAAGGGAGAAATGTACCTGGCATTATTGGAGCTTGCCGGAGGCTTATTGTTTAACTTCTTATTTGTTTATTTTTACAGTAAAAATAGAATGAAGGATAAAATGAACCCTCTTTGAGTTTAGGCAAAGAGGGTTTTTTTGAAACCAAATAGCTGATTCTTACGCATTTACGCATAAAATTAGTATGGTGAGGTGAGGTTTTATGAACGATTATGAATTAAAGGTATATGATGAAGTTCAAGATTGGAAACGAAAATTGACGAGACGGTCAGGAATGATGAATAGGATCTCCAAGAAGGCGCAAGGGAAAATCAATGAAATCATCCCCGAAAAAGTTCATGAAGTCATGACGGATAGCATTAAAACAATGGTAAAGGCTACTTTATTTGGTTCGCAGATGACCATCAACAGAAACGCCGCAGAAGGGTTAACTCTTGAAGAAAGAGATGAATTAGTCCGCAAGAAAATTTCCACCTACCAAAAAACAGCGATGGTGGAGGGGGCCGGCACTGGTGCGGGTGGGATTTTGCTGGGGCTGGCAGACTTCCCGTTGCTATTAACCATCAAGATGAAGTTTCTATTTGATGCAGCATCCGTTTACGGCTTCAATACAAAGGAATATGCGGAAAGGTTATTTATTCTTCATGTCTTTCAGCTTGCTTTTTCAAGCGATGAAATCCGCAGAAATACGTTAGCTGAGATTGAAAACTGGGAGGAGCGAAAGCAGGTTCTTGTGGAGATGGATTGGCGGAAGTTCCAGCAGGAATACCGGGATTATATTGATTTTGTCAAAATGCTTCAGCTTGTTCCGGGGATCGGCGCCTTTGTTGGGGCATACGCCAATAACAACTTAATGAAAACATTAGGCCAAACGGCGATGAACGCTTATCGGTTAAGAATTTTGCAAAAAGCCCCTGAGCTTTAAATAAGCTTCAGGGGTTCAGATTGTCGAAAAAGGATATTTTCTCGGCATTTTTTTTATTTTATCCAAACCTAATTACCAAACTTTTGTTGTTTATCCCTGCTAACTGGCCTGTTGATTTCCGCTCCGGGCAGCGGGGAGCTCCTGGAGCCTCCTCGGCGCTAAAAGCGCCTGCGGGGTCTCCAGTGACCTCTGTATCCCGCAGGAGTCGAGTGCCCTCCGCTCCAATCAACAGGGAGGGAAATTAACCTAATTGTTGCAACACACATTTCCTTGATAAGTGTTTTGCAATCTTTTTCATATTCTGGCAGGTTGCAGTAATGTCCTTTCAGAAAGAATACCAAAAAAATACCCAATAAACATCATTTTAAAAGAGTGAGGAGAACGGATGGGCGCCATTGCCGTCACTATAAAAAGGACGGAACTTTTTCAAGAAACGAGAAATCAATATATTTGTCAATCAAGAAAAACAAATCCATATTCACTTTGGCTATACTCTTTTGGATTAAACATTATATTCACCACTTATTTTATTGGAGTTGAAGAACTTAATTGAATACACCTGTTGATTGGCGCGGAAGGCACGAAGACTCCTGCGGGAGTACGGAACAGGGGAGACCCCGCAGGCGCCTACGGCGCCGAGGAGGCTCCCCGTACCGCCCGCGGAAAGCGAAGTGCCTGGAGCGCCAAGCAACAGACTTGTTGAAAAGCCTTATATTAATAATGTAATAACAAATTAACGCGGTGAATCAATAAAGAAAATGAGTAAAATATAAGGCTGTCGTTAGTTACTCGAAAGCCTGAACCCCTGAGCATTAAATAAAGTTCAGGGGTTTTTTCTTTTGCTAATAAGAAGGTATAAATTCAACTACGTCTCTGTCTCCGTCCTAACGGACTCGCCAATTGACGAGTTTTCATTTATTCGTTATGCACCTTTATGGCTGCTGTTCCCAATGTCTTGGCAGCAATCAGCATGGCTTTTTCATCGATATCAAATCGTGGATGGTGATGCGGGTAAGCAGCATCATCTGGTTCCGGCTTTGCTCCGGTGTAGAAGAAGGTTCCCGGCACCTTTTGCAAATAATAGGCAAAATCTTCTCCGCCCATGTCCGGTTCGGTCTCTTCCACGATTTTTACTTCTGCTGCAAGGTGAGCACAGGCAGCCAGGAATTCCGTTTCCTTGGCATGATTCACCACTGGCGGATAGCCGCGAAAATACTTATAGTCGTAAGTGCTGCCTGACATATAACAGGTGCCGTGGACAATTCGTTCGATTTCTTCTTCAATAAAGCTTCTAAGCTCCTCATTGAAGGTCCGCACAGTCCCGATAAGCTTTGCTTTATCGGCAATGACATTGAAGGCATTTTGGGCAGTAAATGATCCAATGGAGACAACAGCAGAATCAATCGGATTAACCCTGCGGCTGACAATTTGCTGAAGATTTAAGACAAGCTGGGAGGCTGTCACGATTGCATCTTTTGTAGTATGAGGCTGTGCGCCATGCCCGCCTTTGCCTTGAATTTCAATTTCAAACCGGTCAGCAGCTGCCATAATAGGGCCAGTTCGATATTGAATTGTACCAGTTGGCACGCTTGCCCATAAGTGGGTGCCAAAGATAACATCCACACCTTCCAAGCAGCCATCCTCAATCATCGAAATGGCACCACCTGGGGCATATTCCTCGGCATGCTGGTGAATAAACACATAGGTTCCTTCGAGATTGTCCTTAAGTTCATTCAATGCTTTGGCAAGGAGCAGGAGAGTGGCGGTGTGCCCATCATGTCCGCAAGCATGCATAACTCCTGGCACTGTTGATTTATATGGGACATCCTTTTCATCCTGAATTGGCAGGGCATCAAAATCAGCTCGCAATGCCACGGTTTTACCCGGCTTTTTACCATAAACCTTTGCCACTACACCGTTTCCGCCGACATTGCTGTTCACTTCAATTTCAAGTTTTTCATAAAAGGAAACAATAAATTTGGCCGTTTCGTATTCTTGAAAGGATAGTTCTGGATGCTGGTGAAGATGTCGGCGAATGGAGACCATTTCCGCATAGGAATTTTCTAATTTGGCAAACAATTCATCTAACATATGTAAATCCCCCTCTCAGTCTTTACTAGGCTAATAAGAAAGTATGAACTTTCTGTAGAAAGCTTTATACTTTCTTAACGCATAAGTGCAACTACGCCTTCTGTCTTCGCCCTTAGGGCTCGACAATCAGCGAGTTTTCTTTAGAAATAAATAATCTATTTTTCATACTATTTTAACATTTATATAAGATATGGAACAAATAGAAGAGGCTGAAGATTTTCAGCCCCATTTAGAGATTTAGATTAGAAACATTGCTGCTATCGTGGTCACCACAAGGCCAATCAAGACCGGAACGAGATTTCGCCGTGCCAGTTCGAAGGGGTCAACATTACAAATTGCTGCAGCTGGGATGAGGGCCCAAGGGACAAGGGTTCCACCGCCAACCCAGATTGCAGCGATTTGACCTAGCGCAGTCAGGGTAGCCGCACCTTTTCCAATTGCGACGGCAAAAAGAGCAGCAACTGAACCGGCTAGTGAGATACCGGAAAATCCTGAGCCGTCAAGTCCGGTAATGGCACCAACAGCAGTCAGAGTAACGGCTCCAACCGCCTTGCTTAACGGAACGATGTTAGCTAGTGCCAGTCCTAGATCGTTGACTATTCCTTGAGAGGCTTTCGGCAGATATTCTCCAATGATTTTTGTAAAGCCGGCATCTCCCAAGTAGAAGAAAGCGGCAATTGGAATGACTGGACCAAAGACTTTAAAACCAAATTGGAAGCCCTCAATCAAGTAATTAGTTGTTTTTTCAAGACCTTCATTTTTAAAACTTGTCAATGAGATTAACAGAAGAATTAAAATCGAGGTTCCGCCAATCAAAGCTGTTGCATCTCCCCCGGTTAAATCAAGGATTGTCATAGCAGCAACGTCAGCGGCAAATAATAAAGGAACTATTATGGCAAAGAATCGTTTTTGGGAGAGAGAAAGCAGCCCCGGCTGTATGGTTTCAGCTTCAGAAGCGGAGATAATTGATGTATCGGCCTTGAGAATTCCCCGCTTCATGTCACGGCGCAGGAAGTAAAAGGCCGCAATCGTTGTCACAATACCCATGATAAATACTAAAGGAATGCTGGCATCAATGACATCTTGGATGGGGATCCCGGCAGCATCAGATGTAAGTTTTGGTGCAGCTTGAATGACAAAATCCCCCGATAAAGCAATTCCGTGCCCGAACAGGTTCATGGCCATGGCAACACCTAGCGCCGGCAAGCCTGCTCTAATCGCTACCGGGAGGAGAACAGCACCAAGCAGGGCTACGGCAGGGGATGGCCAAAAGAACCAGGAGATGACCATCATTAAAATTCCGATTGTCCAGTATGCTAATGCCGGGTTGCGAATCAGCTTCCGAAAAGGCGAAATCATCACATCATTGATCCCTGTTGTGGTTAACGTATGGCTCATCGCCACAATGATGGAGATGACAAGGATGGTTGACAATAATTCTGTTATCGCATAAGCAAAACTATTAAAAATGCTGCTTATCGCATGACTTAAACTGCCTGTAGCGATAAGACCAATTAAGAAAATACCGGCAATGCAGACAATCGTCGTGTCTCGTCTCATGACCATAAAACCAATAATCAGTGCAATAAAGACGACATATATCCAATGAAGAGCAGTAAGCTCCACGAGCATAAAATTAACCTCCTTTCTTTCATCCATGGACTTTTCATAATAGGTATCTGCCCGGCTGGATGTAATACAGAATATGAAATTGCTTAAAAGAGGTGAGCGGGGGAAAAACAAATTTTTAAACCGTGGAAAGGAAAAAGGAATGGCTTTAGATTCTCCATTCCTTTTGAAAAATTAATCTTCAATTGTGTAGCTGCTGATATAGGGTGCACTTTCGAATATGTTTGGAAGATCGTCATTCTCGGGATTGTTTTTATCCCCTTCAAGAAATGAATTCGTGACATGCCAATCTTCAAAAGATTTTTCATCGGTCCACACGATCATAATTACATATGTATTTGAGGCCAAGGGGCGGAGCCCGCGAAGGGCGATAAAACCAGGTGTGCCTTCCAGTTTCCTGCTTTCATTTTTTAGGTGATGTTCAAATATTGGGTGGCCTTCAGGTGTAACGGGAATATTTTTCATTACAACAAACCCTTCGCCACTCATTACTCCGATTGATTCAAAGACTTCATATTTCCTTGGTTCATTAAAAACGGTTTTTCCGGCAGTTTCATGGAATAATAATGCTCCATTTGCGCTGCTCATCATAATAATTTTTTCAGCGGGATATTTCACTTTAATCGTTTTTAAAAAATCGAGCGTTCCACTGGTAATATAAACGGTCATTTTCAAATCCCCCCATAAAATAATCTTAAGTAATAGCTTATGCAAAAACTATTTTCTTATTTAAACTCATTTTCAAACGTAAAAATCGACTTTTTTTTGACAAAAGTAATCGTTTGCTATGCAGAGGAGGAAATTATCGATATAGTGAAGACAACTGTGTATGAAAGAAAGTTTTTAAAATCCTGTTCTATATATTAAAATGGAAAACAGAATGTCTTGAAAGGTGGACTTATTTTTATGGCAAAGCCTATTAATGAAACATTTTTAAAAGCAGCTCGGGGAGAGAAGACGGATTATGTTCCAGTTTGGTACATGCGCCAGGCAGGACGTTCACAGCCGGAGTACCGGGAAATTAAAGAAAAATACTCTCTATTTGAAATTACTCATCAGCCGGAATTGTGTGCTTATGTCACCCGCCTGCCTGTTGAACAATATAATGTTGATGCCGCGATCTTGTACAAGGATATCATGACACCGCTTCCTGCCATTGGGATGAATGTGGAAATCAAAGGCGGCATCGGTCCAGTCATTGATAATCCAATTTGTTCGCTTGCGGATGTGGAAAAACTAGGGGAATTGAATCCTGAAGAAGATATTCCTTATGTCATCGATACGATTAAATTATTGACAGAGGAACAATTATCCGTGCCGTTAATCGGATTTTCCGGTGCCCCATTTACGCTTGCCAGTTATATGATCGAAGGCGGCCCTTCAAAAAACTATAATAAGACAAAAGCGTTTATGTACGCTGAGCCGAAGGCCTGGTTTGCTTTGATGGATAAACTAGGCGATATGGTCATTACATACGTAAAAGCGCAAATCAAAGCCGGAGCACGCGCTATTCAAATTTTTGATTCTTGGGTTGGCGCTGTAAATGTAGAGGATTACCGTTATTTTATTAAACCAGTCATGAACCGGATTTTTGCTTCATTAAGAGAAGAGAATGTTCCATTAATCATGTTCGGTGTCGGCGCAAGCCACCTGGCATTGGAATGGAATGACCTGCCGCTAGATGTTGTTGGGCTTGATTGGCGTTTGCCAATCCGCCAAGCACGGGAAATGGGTATTCATAAAACAGTCCAGGGAAATCTTGATCCAGCGATCCTTCTGGCTCCATGGGAAGTAATTGAAGAGAGGGCAAAAGCTATCTTAGATCAGGGAATGGAGCAAGGCGGCTATATCTTTAATTTAGGCCACGGGGTATTCCCGTCTGTTAATCCGGAAAACCTGAAAAAACTTACGGCTTTTATTCATGAATATTCAGCAGCGAAAAACGGCAGATAACCTGTTGAATTAAGCTTTTTATTGGTATTAAGAGCAGATTTTTGGCAAAATAAAAAAGCTATTAAAAAGGGCCATAAGGGATGTCAGGTTGAGACTGTACAGGCCTTGTGGCCCTATCCCTAATTATAAATGGAATACGGAAAATTACATAAGAGGTGCAAACGATGACGAAAGAGAAAATGGGCTTGCTGGTGATGGCATACGGCACCCCCTATAATGCAGACGACCTGGAAAGATACTATACCCATATCCGGCATGGAAGAAAACCAACCCCGGAAATGATTGAGGACCTTCGTAACCGCTATGAAGCGATTGGCGGGATTTCTCCGCTTGCAAAAATCACTCTTGAACAAGGTGAAAAGCTGGAAGCATATTTAAATAAAATTCAGGATGAAGTTGAATTTAAAATGTATCTTGGATTAAAGCATATTGAGCCGTTTATTGAAGATGCAGTTAAACAGATGCATGACGATGGCATTAAAGAAGCTGTCAGTATCGTACTGGCCCCTCATTTTTCTACATTCAGCGTAAAATCCTACAATGGCAGAGCGGTTGAAGAGGCAGAAAAATTAGGTGGACTTACGATAAAAACGATTGAAAGCTGGTATCAGGAACCAAAGTTTATTTCATATTGGGCGGATAAGCTCAAACAAACTTTTGAACAAATGCCTGAAGAAGAAAAGAATCATGCGGTGCTTGTCGTTTCAGCTCATAGTCTGCCGGAAAAAATTCTTCAGTTTGGCGATCCATATCCAAAACAGCTGCAAGAAACTGCGGATTTAATTGCTGCTGAAGCAGGAGTAAAGAATTATGTGATTGGCTGGCAAAGTGCAGGAAATACGCCGGAGCCATGGTTAGGACCTGATGTTCAAGATTTAACGAGAGATTTATATCATAACAATCACTATAAGGCATTCGTCTATGCACCAGTCGGGTTTGTTTCGGACCACCTTGAGGTTCTATATGATAATGATTATGAATGTAAGGCTGTTACCCGTGAATTAGGTGTGAGCTACTATCGCCCGGAAATGCCTAATGCAAAGGAAGAATTCATTGATACATTGTCAACCGTCATCTTAAAGAAGTTAGCGGATTAGGAACGTGAAAATTTAATTTGAAGAAGGTGACGTCAGGTGGCAGAAGAAAAACAGAAGGTAATTATTATTGGTGGGGGAGCTGCCGGTTTGACCGCAGCCTATTATCTTCAAAAAGAAGTGAAGGAGAAAAATCTCCCGCTGGAGATTCAACTTATTGAAGCTTCACATCGACTCGGTGGAAAAATGCAGACCGTTGTAAGAGATGGTTTTACCATTGAAAGAGGTCCGGATTCCTTCTTGGCCAGAAAAACGAGTATCATCAGGCTGGCGAAGGAAGTTGGGATGGACGATCAATTAGTACCAAACTCAACGGGAAAATCCTATGTTTTGGTAAATGAAAAGCTCCATTCCATGCCAGGCGGGTCGATTATGGGAATCCCGACCGAAGTTGGGCCGTTTATGACAACAGGCTTATTTTCCATTCCAGGGAAGCTGAGAGCAGCGGCCGATTTAATATTGCCCCGCTCTGAAAGTGGAAAAGACCAAGCATTAGGCCATTTTTTTAGAAGACGGTTGGGCGATGAAGTGGTCGAGAACTTAATTGAACCGCTGCTTTCGGGAATTTACGCAGGCGATATCGATCAAATGAGTTTGATGGCCACCTTTCCGCAATTTTATGAAGTGGAACAGAAACACCGCAGCCTGATATTGGGGATGAAAAAATCAACTCCGGTGCAGCCAATACAGCAAGGTGATAAAGGGAAATCAAAAAAAGGCGGATTCCTCACCTTTAAAACAGGCTTACAATCGTTTGCTGAAGCGATTGAAGCGAAACTAGATGCCAACTCGGTTTTAAAAGGGCATCGGGTGGAGAACATCGCTCGGGTAAATAATAAATATGAGGTTTATCTAAACAATGGGGAATGCTTGACAGCCGATAGTATTATTGCTGCTACACCCCATAAAGTAACACAGGCGATGTTTTCTGATTATCGTTTTTTTGAACCTTTAAAATATGTTCCCTCGACTTCCGTTGCCACAGTTGCCTTGGCCTTCCCAGAAGCGGCCATAAATGAAGACATAGATGGGACTGGCTTTGTCGTTTCTAGAAACAGTGATTATACAATAACGGCCTGTACCTGGACACATAAAAAATGGGAGCATTCTACGCCAAAGGGGAAAGTTTTGCTCCGCTGTTATGTAGGCAGGGCCGGGGATGAAACGGTCGTCGACTTATCCGATGACCAAATCGTTAAAATAGTACTTGATGATTTAAACAAAATCATGCAAATTAATATGAGCCCTGATTTTGCCGTCATTTCCCGCTGGAACAACTCGATGCCTCAATATACAGTCGGGCATAAACAGCGGCTCACTTCAATTCTGGAGGCTATGAAACAAGAACTGCCGGGCGTATTTTTAGCCGGAGCATCCTATGGTGGTGTCGGTGTCCCGGATTGTATCGACCAAGGAGAAGCAGCCGTTAAAAATGTACTAGAGTATTTAAAAAACAAAGGAAGCTGAACTTAAAATCAGCTTCTTTTTTAATTTTTCTTGTCAACAAATTAAAAAGGGAGTATACTCATTAAGTGATTAATGACTGAAATGTTCATTTGGTCATTTTATTAGTGATTCATTTAGGATTGTCTGCTGGATAGTCCTTCTTTTTAGGATATAAATGACCGTATGAACAAATTAGTCAATAATAGAGAGGAGGATAAAATTGAAGTCAAACCTATTAAAGGCTGAACTATCAACTATTCTTAAAAATAGAAAAATCTTAATCCCGATCATTGCGGTCATGCTGGTCCCGGTGTTATATGCTGGCATGTTCCTTTGGGCATTTTGGGATCCATACGCCAAACTGGATAAGCTGCCTGTTGCCATAGTTAATGAAGATAAAGGGGCAACACTTGACGGAGAAAAGCTTAAGCTTGGCAATGACCTAGTGCGAAAACTGGAGAAAAGCAAGGAGTTTGGCTTTGAATCGGTTGGTAAAAGTGAGGGTTATAAAAAGCTCAAAGAACAAAAATATTATATGCTGATTGAAATTCCGAAGGATTTTTCGGAAAATGCGACCACATTAATGGACGACCAACCGAAAAAACTAAAATTAACCTATGTCCCAAACGAAGGCTATAACTTCCTATCTGCTCAAATTGGCGGTACGGCTGCAGAAAAAATAAAAACAGCAGTTTCTGAAAAGGTAACGGAAACGTATGCTGAGACTATTTTTTCCAAAATCACCGATCTAGCTGATGGAGTTCAACTGGCTAGTGATGGGGCCGGCAAGTTAAGCGATGGTTCGGTTGAATTAAATCAAGGATCGAAGGATCTTTACGAAGGTCTCACCACACTGGCAGAAAAATCCATCGAATTTGATGACGGCATGAAAACGGCGGATGCAGGATCGGATAAGCTTGCAGATGGCTCATCTAAGCTTAGCGCTGGTTTGTCTGAGGTGGATTCCAATCTTCCAAAGCTTGTTGCAGGAACAAAGGAGGCTTATGCGGGTGCTGCCCAATTAAAGCAGGAACTTCCTTCTGGAATTGCCAAAGAAATCAATAACCAATTGAGCGGCAGTGTCGTGGAATTAAATAATGGGATAAACAGTTTTGAATCCCAGTTATCCACGTCATTAATTGAACAAATGGCTGACCAGACTGCAGGGCAAATTTATCAACAAAAGCAAGCTTTGAATCAAATAGCTCAAAGCCTACTCTCAAGTGGGAAATTTACTCCGGCTGAAGTGCAAGGCATAATGGGGCCAATCATTGAAAATCAAACAAAGGCACTAGTCGCCAACGGTATCCCGGAACAGTACGCACAACAAATTATTCAGGCGGAAACAAAGGACCAAATCAAGGCAATCATGAAGCCAATTGTATCTGCCAAGCTGACCTCCAATTTGGGAGTGGGGTTTGATACGTTTAAATCAGAGTTGACTGGTAAACTTTCAGGAGCAACCTCAGGCCTGGAGCAAAAAATTGCCAGCCAAACAAACCCATACTTTGATCAATTGTTATCAGGAATCGGATCGATCAACCAAGGGCAGCAGGCCTTACAGGCAGGGGTCCATCAATTATATTTAGGCTCTAATGAGTTAAACGGCGGTGCGGGCAGTCTCTCAACAGGGATGAAGCAATTAACAGCTGGTGCCGATGCTATTGCCTCTGGTGCCGGACAGCTAGCAGATGGATCGGGGCAGTTAAAAGATGGAGCAGGCAAACTGTCTGCTGGTGCCAAGGAGCTGGCTGATAAATTGAAAGAGGGTTCTGATGATGCGGCAAAGGTCCACACAGATAACAAAACCTATGATATGATGGCTAAACCAGTAAAACTGGATAAGGAAAGTTTAAACACTGTACCAAACTATGGAACGGGGTTTGCGCCATACTTCCTATCATTGGGGTTATTTGTCGGTGCCTTATTATTATCCATCGTCTTCCCAATCAGGGATGCTGCCATCCGACCGGCGAACGGTTTTAATTGGTTTGCCAGCAAATTTGCCATTATGGCAGGGATCGGAATAATCCAGGCATTAATTGCTGATGCAATCCTTCTGTTTGGATTAAATCTTGAAGTTCAAAGTACGCCAAAGTTTATCTTGTTCTCGATTATTACAAGCTTAACTTTTATCGCGTTAATTCAACTGCTTGTATCGGTACTTGCTGATGCCGGGCGGTTTATTGCGATTATCATTTTGATTTTCCAATTAACAACAAGTGCAGGAACATTCCCACTTGAATTGATTCCTAATTTCTTGCAGCATTTTAATGCATTTCTGCCGATGACATATTCGGTGCAGGGCTTTAAAGCCGTGATTTCAAGCGGTGATTTCAGCTTTATGTGGGAAAATGCCCTCATTTTATTTGGCTTTATTTTCGGCTTCTGCGTATTGTCAATTGCCAACTATGCGATAAGGATGAAGCATCAATTTAAATTAGGACATGAATAAACTTCAAAGACCAGCCTTCAACATTGATACGGCTGGTCTTTTCGTGTATGAATATAGTAAAGAACTGCTGATAATGTACATATTAAAAATGAACTGGAATTCTGGAGGGATTTATCATGAAATTGACGGTCATCGGGTTTTGGGGCGGCTATCCGAAAAAGGATGCAGCAAGCTCAGGCTATTTACTTGAACATGAAGGGTTTCGGCTGCTAGTCGATTGCGGCAGCGGAGTTCTTGCGAAACTTCCAAATATCGTTGAGCCTGAGGAGCTTGATGCGGTTATTCTTTCCCATTATCATCCTGATCATATTGCCGATATCGGTGTCCTGCAGCATGCCCGTCTAATCCAAGGCTTTTTGGGAAAGCAATTTCCGACCCTGCCGATTTATGGGCACCATTTTGATCAACATGAATTTACTAAATTAACCTATAAAACGATTACGAAAGGGATTGCCTATGAACCAAATCAGGTCCTGTCTATCGGTCCGTTTCAAGTAAGCTTTTTAAAAACAGACCATCCTGTGCCTTGCTATGCAATGAGGTTTGAGGCGGGCGGCAAATCATTAGTCTATACAGGGGATAGCGCGTTTAAAGAGGAATTTATTCAGTTTAGCAGCAATGCAGATTTGTTGTTATGCGAATGCAACTTTTACGGGCATCAAAATGGCAAATCAGCCGGACATATGAACAGTGTAGAGGCTGGCCGATTTGCTCGTGAAGCAGGCATAAAGCAATTAATTCTTACTCACCTGCCGCATTATGGCAATGTAAGTGATTTAGTTCATGAGGCATCAATTGAATTTACTGGTATAATAAAACTCGCAGAAGAATTTCAAACCATTGCACTTTAAAGGGGGATTTAAGGAGTATGCTGTTTATTGATAATAAAGGGATTACCGATCCGCGCATTAACCTTGCGATTGAAGAGTATGCATTAAAGAATCTTGATATTAATGAGACGTATTTATTATTTTACATAAACGAGCCATCCATCATCATTGGAAAAAATCAAAATACGATTGAAGAAATTAATACCGATTATGTGGAGAAAAACGGAATCCATGTTGTTCGCCGTTTATCAGGCGGCGGGGCGGTTTATCATGATTTGGGGAATTTAAACTTTAGTTTCATCACGAAGGATGACGGTGAAAGTTTTCATAATTTCCGTAAATTTACTGAACCTGTGATTGCGGCCTTAAGAAAGTTAGGAGTAAATGCGGAGCTAAGCGGCCGTAATGATATTGAAGTAGAAGGACGGAAGATTTCTGGGAATGCCCAATTTTCCACTAAGGGGAGAATGTTCAGCCATGGAACGCTGCTTTTGAATTCAGAAATGGAAAACGTTGCGTCTGCCTTAAAGGTCAAGAAAGATAAGATTGAATCAAAAGGAATCAAATCAGTCCGCAGCCGGGTTGCTAACATTTCTGAATTTTTATCTGAAAAAATAAGCATCGAGGAATTCCGCTCCCTGCTCCTTAAATATATTTTTGAAGGACAGGAAGATGTTCCTGAGTATGTGTTAACGGAAGAAGATTGGCAAAAAATCAATCAGCTTTCCCAAGAAAGATATCAAAACTGGGATTGGAATTACGGAAGGTCTCCAAAATTCAATTTACAGCACACGCACAGGTTCCCGGTTGGTTCCATTGATGTCCGGCTTGAAGTGAGCAAAGGAATCATCGAGAATTGCAAAATTTATGGTGACTTTTTTGGTGTGGGCGATGTCAGTGAAATAGAACGGCGGCTTAGTGGAATTCGTTATGAAAAAAGCGAAATGGAAAGTGCGCTGGAAGATGTGGATACCACGTATTATTTCGGAAATGTTTCCAAAGAAGATTTTATTAACTTAATATACTAATTTTAGGTTGTGGGAAGTGTTGGAATTAAAACGCTTCCCATTATTATTTTTTTCTGAAATTTTTAAGTATTATACTTGTATAGATAAATTTCTAGCAATATAATATATTTAGAAAATTGTTACGAATTTGTGAATGAGTATTCATTCATTTGAGAGGAGAGAGAATATGAATCTATCGTCACAGCTTCATGAAACTGCCAAGGCTTCAACCACGAAAATTGCTTATCACTTTATGGGCAAATCCAGCACATATGCCGAACTGGATGGGGCGATTACCAAGTTTGCTTCAGGCCTTGAAAAATTGGGGGTAAAACAAGGGGACCATATAGCACTATTGCTGGGAAATTCCCCGCATTTTGTCATTGGGTTGTATGGGGCACTCCGCCTAGGAGCAACAGTTATTCCGGTCAATCCGATTTATACTGCTGATGAGATCGGTTATATCCTGAATAATGGCGATGTAAAAGTGGTTGTCGGCCTTGATCTGATGATCCCATTAGCAGAAAAAGTTCATACCATGCTTCCGAAAGTGAGCCACTATATTATTTGCGAAACAGAGCAAAATGGATTGGCACAGCCTGGTGTTGAGGGACTTTCCGTGTATCCTAAAATGAAATCGTTTACAGATGTGGTGGCATCCGGTGAATTAAGTTTCCAGGGTCCTGAACTTCAAGACGATGATACCGCCATTATCCTTTATACTTCCGGTACAACGGGTAAGCCAAAGGGCGCGATGCTAACACATAAAAATCTGTATAGCAATGCTAGTGATGTCGGCACTTATTTGAAAATGAATGATGACGACCGTGTGATTACAACCTTGCCAATGTTCCACGTCTTTTGTTTAACGGTTGCGTTGAATGCACCGCTGTTAAAAGGAGCAACACTTTTAATTGCTCCAAAATTTAGCCCGAAGGATATTTTTCATCTTGCGAAGGAATATAAGGCGACTGTGTTTGCGGGTGTCCCAACCATGTATAATTTCTTATTTCAATATCCGGAAGGAAGCCCTGAGGACTTAAGTTCATTACGTCTCTGCATTTCCGGCGGTGCAGCGATGCCTGTTGCCCTATTAGAAAACTTCGAAAAGAAATTTGATGTGCTCATTTCTGAAGGCTATGGTCTTTCGGAGGCTTCTCCGGTTACCTGCTTTAACCCGCTTGATCGTCCGCGCAAAGCAGGTTCGATCGGACCTTCCATCGTTAATGTGGAAAACAGAGTCGTGAATGAACTTGGTGAAGAGGTTCCTGTCGGCGAGGTTGGAGAACTGATTGTCCGTGGTCCAAACGTTATGAAGGGCTATTATAAAATGCCGGAGGAAACGGAAGCGAGCATTAAGGACGGCTGGCTTCATACAGGCGATATGGCAAGAATGGATGAAGAGGGCTATTTTTATATTGTTGACCGCAAAAAAGATATGATTATCGTTGGCGGCTACAATGTATACCCACGAGAGGTAGAAGAAGTTATCTATAATCATCCTGATGTTGTCGAAGTCGCGGTGCTTGGTGTTCCGGACTTGAACCAAGGAGAAGCGGTACAGGCATATGTCGTAAGTAAAAGGGCAGATCTTACGGAAAAAGAGATGATTAGCTACTGCAAGGAGCATCTTGCCAAGTATAAAGTTCCTTCTTCGGTTGTCTTTCTAGAGGAACTTCCAAAGAATACAACCGGTAAAATCTTAAGACGGGCTTTAAAGACGCAGGTAGCTCAAACTGTTGGGAACTAAAATTTTTTAATGAAAAAGGCAGGCTTTTAGCTTGCCTTTTTCGAATTTATAAAGGCGAAAGGGGTGCAGGATAAATGAAGTCCATTTTACTTGAGGTTGCCAACCACATAGCGGTTGTTACGCTCAATCGCTCTAATGCGCTGAATGCCTTTAACCATGAAACTTTAATGGAATTGCAGGATACAGTTAAGGAAATACGCGTTAATTCGGATATACGGGCTGTTGTTTTTACAGGTGCAGGGGAGAAGGCATTCAGTGTCGGTGCAGATTTAAAAGAACGCAAAAGTCTGTCGGATGAACTGGTGAAGCGTAATCTATTTAAAATCAACGAATGTTTTAATGCAATTGACCAGCTGCCGCAGCCGACGATAGCGGCGATTAATGGATTTGCCTTTGGCGGCGGGATGGAGCTTGCTTTGGCTTGCGATTTTCGGTTTGCCGCAAGCGGTGCCTTGATGGGGCTGACAGAAACGAGTCTTGCCATCATTCCTGGGGCAGGGGGAACACAGCGGCTGCCGCGCTTGATTGGGCAGGCGAAGGCGTTGGAGCTGATTTTAACTGCTAGGAGGCTAACGGCAGATGAAGCCTTTAGCTATGGCATTTTAACAAGAGTGGTAGAAGGTAATGAGCTTTTGGCTGAAAGTCTCGCATTCTGCACACAAATCATTGCTAATGGTCCAGTGGCCCTACAGCAGGCGAAATTTGCGGTTAAACAGGGGATGAATACTGATTTGAATACCGGGCTGCAAATTGAGCGCAAGGCATATGAGGTAACGCTCCCGACAGAAGACAGAATCGAGGCACTTCAGGCATTTGCAGAGAAAAGAAAACCGGTTTTTAAGGGGAAATAAGCTAGTTTTTCAAATTCGGTCACGTAGATGTTTCTGCGTGGCCGAAACTATTTTAGCAGAAAAAAAACACGAAGTTCTATTTCCTGTATTTTTAACTAAACTAAATATAGAGGGTTGTACACAAAGGGGGACAAATCATGGCGAGAAAAATGGGGGTCTATGCGGTTTTGGCCTTTGTTTTATATGGCTTATTCTTTTACTGGTATTTATTCCAGTTTGCCGACCCGAAGCTTCCGTTTGAATATGAAGGAACAAATGCGGATCCGGCAACTTTTTTAAATGGAAGAGAACTTAGTTTGAGTGAGGAATATTCGAAAATTAGAAATCTACTGTTTTTCCTGTCTACTCCGCTCGAATGGCTGATTTATTTTTTGATTTTATTATTTGGCTTGTCGAAGGCATTCAAACGCTGGGCCGAGGACTCAGTGAAACATAAACTGCTGCACACCCCAATCTACCTATTTTGGTTATCCTTGTTTGCCTTTATTGCGGTATTGCCATTAAGCTATATCAGCTATTCTTTATCAAAAACGTATCATATTTCAACGCAATCCTTCCCTTCTTGGATGAAGGACGAACTGATTGATTTCTGGCTTAATTATGCAACATGGCTCATTATTGTTCCAGTTTTATACTGGCTAATGAGAAAAAGCCAAAAACGTTGGTGGCTTTACCTGTGGATATTATCGGTTCCTTTCACTCTATTTATGATGTTTATTCAGCCTGTCATTATCGATCCATTATATAATGACTTTTATCCTTTGAAAAACAAAGCATTAGAAACCAAAATCCTGACGTTGGCCGATAAAGCCCATATCCCTGCGGAGCACGTCTTTGAGGTGAATATGTCGGTAGAAACAAATGCCATGAATGCCTATGTTTCCGGGATTGGCTCCAATGCGAGAATTGTTCTTTGGGATACAACCTTAAATAAGCTCTCAGATGAGCAAATTTTATTTATTATGGCTCATGAGATGGGGCATTATGTGGAGAAGCATATATATTGGGGAATTGCCGGCTACCTGCTGCTTTCGCTTTTCGGGTTGTATTTAACCTACCGGCTGATGAATTGGGCTGTTGCCCGCTTTGGTAAAGAACTGAAAATTTCGGACACAAAGGATATAAGGTCGCTTCCGTTATTTTACATGATTATTTCAATGCTGTTATTTGCGTCAAGCCCGCTGTCCAATTTTGTTTCGCGATATCAGGAAACAAGGGCTGACACCTATGCGATTGAGATGACGAAAAATCCGGATGCCGCCATCACATCATTTCAAGAGTTGACCCGCAACGGCTTAAGTCAAGTCAACCCGCCGATGCTGGTGAAAATTTTCCGCTACACCCACCCGCCAATGCTGGACCGAATTTCCAAACTGGAAGAATATGAGGTCAAGCATCGAACAGAATAAAATTTTATTAAATAAAGCTGAGGATCATTGATCTTCAGCTTTTTCGCTTGACAAAAAGAAAAACCGTCAATGACGGTTCAATGTAGAAATTTTTAAGTTCCGAACTTTTTATTGATTTCCCTAAGCTGGCGCGATAATTGGAGAAATAATTTTTTGTCCCGCCGATCAATAGCCGAGTCAATTTTCCGCAGCAATTTTTCCTTTTCAACCGTAAGCTGGATTTCCGATAAAAGCATGTCGATGTAGAGGTCCTGGACGAAATTCTCTTTCCTTTGGTTCCGTTTCATGGCAGCAACTTTCATTAAGTCCGTGTAGGATTTTTCATTCAAGAAAATCACCTCTGATGCTTTTTTTTATTATATGGAGTTTTTAGTATATTATCAATAATATTTATAATTTTCGTAAAACTTTTTCCTTGACAGGATTTGTGAATAATTTAGTAACAATTCAGAAAAGTAAATGCTTTGGGAAATAAAAGTGTTAAGATATGGTGGAAGTCATATGAATAGGAGTTGACGAGTTTGAAAAAACAAATAGAAGAGTATGAGATTAATTCATGTACCATGTTGTTGGCACCAATGGAATACGGAAGTAAAGTATACACAAAGATTATTGAGGTGGATGATGAATTTATTTCACCTTTTAAACCATTAGACATCATCAAAAAAAGCTGCGACTATTTTGGCGTCGATTATGAAAGTAGAAAGAAGGGGACTAGACAACTAATTGGATATTCCCGTAAGATTCCTATTGCCATTGAGCCTGCAAACCATATTTTCTTTTTTCCAACCACATCACCGAGCCGCCCCGAATGTATTTGGATTTCACATGAGCACGTTGAGAATTACCGTCGTGTAGGGCCTCATCAAACTCAAGTTACTTTCCAAAACAAACAAACGCATCTTTTTTCAGTTTCATTTGGGACTATTGAAGGCCAAATGTTAAGAACGGCCTTATTAAAAACAAAGCTCCTCCAAAGAATCGAAGGTAATAAAAAAATGACTTACATATTTAATGCTCCAAAGCCTATTAAAGCCTCTGAACATTCACATGATTATAAATAAAAATGACTTTGTGGCGGGTTAACGGGACAGGTGTTTTTTTAATAGGTAGGTTTCCATTAATTCTTGGACCTTATTGCGGATGCGCGGATTAAAATAATTATGATGCTCTTCATAACCTTTATAGATAAACATGTACATGGTAAAGGCATCGTCCCGTTTGGTTTCACTAACCTGAAGCTTATTCTTTTTCATATATTGCTTTACCTCGGCTAATTCCCCTTGAATAGCCTTCATCGTTTCTTCGATTAACTCCAAATATGGCTTTTTTAATTTAAATGGACTCTTTTCCACCACATTCAAATCCCTATTTAAGATCGTTAAAACCATCGGTAAATAAATGGCCTTTTCCATCATATCACGGTCATTCTCCGGAATTCGCGTCATAATAAGATCTCACCCTTCATTTTATGCGAACCTGTGTTCTTGTTTTTATTTTACAAAAAAGAAAACAGAAATGCAATACTGCTGCCACGCTTCTAGCTTTGCTTTAGGTGAGCTTTTTAATTGAAATATTCGACAAATTCATGAGAAAGTTTTTATTAATAGAAGGATATCTGATAGGGGAAAATGAATTAAAGAAGAAACGAAGGATAGAAAAAAACAGTCATATATAGTGGTGAAACCAAAAATACATAGATTAAGGTGATAAACATGCGGGCTGATAAACATCGAAATAAGAAAAGGAGAAGATGGAAATCCATATTATTGGTGTTATTACTTTTAATTGGGGCCGGAGCGGCTTACTCCTATTTTCAATATAAACAGGGAGTCAATCAATCATTAAAAAAAATTGATAATGAAACGAAAGAGCAAAAGGTAGTGTATAAATTTAATGGACAGAAGGACCAGTATGGCGACACAAATGTTCTGATGCTCGGAAGCGATTCGCGCGGGGAAGAAAAAGCTCGCTCAGATACCATCATGATTGCCCATTACAACGAGGACAAAGGGACTTTTAAACTTACCTCAATTATGCGCGACAGCTATGTGGCCATCCCTGGGCATGGCAAGCATAAAATAAATTCTGCTTTCGCCATTGGCGGTCCGGAGTTAATGAGACAAACGATTAAGCAGAATTTTGATATTGATTTGCAGTATTATGCGATTGTTGATTTCCAAGGGTTTGTCCAGCTGATTGATGAAGCGTTCCCACATGGGGTAGAGATCGATGTGGAGAAGAAAATGTCCGCATATGTTGATCCGCCGCTGCAGCCCGGGCTGCAAAAGTTGAATGGCCAGCAGATGTTAAGTTATGTCCGCTTCCGTCATGATGCCATTGGTGATTTTGGGCGGGTCGAGCGGCAGCAGAAGGCAGTTAAGGCCATTGGTGACCAACTAAGTGCTATTCAAACCCTTCCAAAGCTGCCAAAGCTAATAGGTGTGGTAACTCCGTACGTTAATACAAATATGAAAACATCGGATATTCTCTTTATGGGTAAAGACTTCTTCGCCGATAAAAGAGGAAGTGTCGAAACATTACGGATCCCTGTTGATAACAGTTTTGAAGAGACGCGTGTTAAAGGGGAGGGCGCCATTTTGGATATAAATCTTGCAAAAAATAAAGAGGCGCTTCACCAATTTATTACAAAATAATACTTGTCTAGGATATAAAATAGAATTAGAAGTGGGTAGGAGAACACGGATGGATTTTGAAACATTTAGAGCTTGGTTTACACTAGAAAATATCATGAACCTTATTCAGGACTATAAAGCCCTTGGGCCTCTGCCTGGAATTCTGTTGACGATACTTGAAGCCTTCCTGCCGTTTCTCCCATTATTTTTATTTGTGATGGCCAATGCCAGTGCTTTTGGGCTCTGGCTGGGATTTCTGTATTCCTGGCTGGGTGCCTGCATTGGCGCACTGCTAGTCTTTTCGTTCATCAGAAAATATAGTCAAAAACGATTGCTTGCCTTTTTGCCGAGGCACCAGAAAGTCCGAAGGCTGATGGACTGGGTGGAGCGGCATGGGTTTGGCCCGTTGTTTTTGCTGCTTTGTTTTCCCTTCACACCATCTGCAGTGGTTAATATTGTAGCTGGGCTTTCGAAGCTAAGCTTTGCCCAGTATATGCTTGCTGTATGCATTGGAAAAATGGTGATGATTTTTACCATTAGTTTCATTGGATATGATATTCGCTCCTTGGTTACTCAGCCGTTTCGGACGATTATTGTTTTTATTATCATTTTTATTCTTTGGGTCGCTGGAAAAAGAATTGAAGCAAGACTAAACAAAAATGTTAAAAATGATCATGTAGAGGAGAAGCGCCAGGGGAAAGAGCTAAAAAAACGGAGGGGATAAAGTGAGGAGTGAATGGAGACAGGAAGGAATCGAATGGGTTAAGGCTTTTGCAATCGGTATTATTATTTTCGTTTTTATTCGAACATTTTTTTTCTCGAATTACGTAGTTGAAGGTGAATCGATGATGCCAACGCTCCAGGATGGGAATAAACTTGTTGTTAACAAGCTGGGCTTTCAAACAGGCGAACTGGAAAGATTTGATGTTATTGTTTTTCATGCTAATGAAAAAGAGGATTTTGTCAAACGGATTATCGGCCTCCCCGGCGACAAAATTGAATATCGGGATGACCAATTATTTATTAATGGCCATAAATATGAAGAACCTTTTTTAAAGAAGTATAAACAAGAGTCGCTTGGTATGAAATTGACTGGTGATTTCAGTTTAAAAGAGATTACCGGTGAAGATAAGGTCCCTGAGGGGAAATTATTTGTCCTTGGCGATAATCGTTTGGGAAGCTGGGACAGCAGACACTTCGGATTCATTTCAGAGACGCAAGTGGTCGGTAAGGTCGACTTGCGGTATTGGCCGTTAGATGAAGTGGACGTTCATTTTTAATATTTTTTCGTTTCTGAACACGATAGTAAGCTATCGTGTTTTTTGTCTTTTTAAGCTTAGTTTTACCATTTTTGGCTTTAATCTATCACTGGCTATTGCAAACGTTTGTACTTCTTTTATGATAAAATGAAGGATACGTAGTTAGGAGAGGACGGAGGGGAATACATGTCATTAAGAATGGTAATCGGACGGTCGGGAACCGGCAAAACGGCCATGTTTTTTAATGAAATTACCAGCAGCCTTTCGGAGAACCCGGAAGGAAAGCCGATTATATATATTGTTCCTGAGCAAATGACCTTCATGTCTGAATATCGTTTAGCAACAGACACAAATATTGGCGGAATGATTCGCGCCCAGGTATATAGTTTTCCGCGCTTGGCATGGAGAATCCTGCAGGAAACAGGCGGAATCAGCCGGATGCATTTAAGCACTGTCGGCATGAGTATGCTAATCCGTAAAATTATTGATGAAAAGAAGGAACAGCTGAAACTGTTCAATCGGGCAGCGGATAAAAATGGTTTTATTCAGCAGGTAGAGCAAATGATTACGGAGCTTAGGCGGTATTGTATAAGCCCTCAGGATCTTGCCCTAGGTTCATTCCGGATGGAAGCGGAAGGTTCTTCTGCTTCAAAATCCTTGCAGGATAAATTGAGTGATGTGGAACTGATTTATCAAAGGGTTGAGGATGAAATCTTCGGTAAATATTTGGATTCCGAGGATTATTTTCGGCTGCTTTCTGAGAAAATTTCCTCCTCCCACTATTTAAGAGATGCGGAAATTTATATTGATGGTTTTTACAGCTTTTCTCCACAAGAATATCAAGTGATAGCGGAGTTAATGAAGCGTTGCAGGAGAGTTTCGGTTGCGCTGACAACCGATTCCATTAAGGTTGATTCCGGACCGGATGAACTAGATTTGTTTCGTGCTTCGAGCGAAGCTTGTTTTACAATCAATGAGATAGCAAAGATCGAAGGGATAGCGGTTGAGCAGCCTGTTATTCTTAGAGGATCAAAAAAATGGTCTGGGAGCGTCTTAAGTTACCTAGAGGAACATTTCGATGCCAGGCCTGCTGAGCCCTATCACGAAAAAGCAAATTTAAATCTATTCCAAGCTGCTAACAGAAGGGCTGAAATTGAAGGAATTGCCCGTGAGATTCGTGATTTAGTCCGATTAAGAGGATACCGCTGGCGTGATATTGCTTTATTGGTTCGAAACGGCGGGGAATATCATGAATTAGTGGAACCGGTGTTTACCGACCATCAAATTCCCTTTTTTATTGATCAAAAACGGACGATGCAAAGCCATCCGCTAGTTGAACTGATTCGTTCTACGCTTGAAGTCATCAATTCTTATTGGCGCTATGACCCGGTCTTTAGGGTAATAAAAACAGAGTTAATCTATCCGCTTCAGGAAAACCCTGTGAAAATGCGTGAACGAATGGATAGGCTGGAAAACTATTGTTTAGCTTACGGAATAAATGGAAGCAGCTGGACGAAAAAGGATCGCTGGACTTATCGGCGTTACCAAGGACTAGATGTAGAGCAAAATGTGCAAACAGATGCTGAAAGAAAGATGGAACAAGAACTGAATGAGCTGAAGCTTATGATAACAGCTCCTATTCTTCGGCTGTCTAGAAGATTGAAAAAGTCGGATTCAGGCAAAAAATTTTGTGAGGCCATCTATTTATTTTTAGAAGAATTAGATGTTCCGGCTAAGCTTGAGAAATGGAAGATAGCTGCGGAAGAAAAGGGGAATCTGGTTAAGGCACGAGAGCATGAGCAGGTTTGGAATGCAGTAATTGATCTCCTTGACCAGTATGTGGAAATATTGGGTGAGGAGCCTGTTTCTTTAAAATCATTTGCAGCCATTTTGGAGGCCGGTTTTGAATCCATGCATTTCTCCCTAATTCCCCCGGCCCTTGACCAGGTTTTAGTAGGTGATTTGGAGAAATCGCGGCTGAATGATGTCAAAATTGTTTTCGTTGTTGGCGTGAATGAAGGTGTTCTGCCGGCGAAAATCGCTGACGAGGGGATTCTTTCAGACGAGGATCGGGAGCTGCTTGCAGTCGGCGGCATTTCGGTTGCGCCAAGCAGCAGAATACGCTTGCTGGATGAAAGCTTTATTGCCTATAAAGCCTTTACCGCCCCAACAGATATGCTTTATATCAGTTATCCGCTTGCAAATGATGAAGGAAAAGCGCTAATTCCTTCTTCATACATTAAGAGAATAAAAGATATGTTTCCGGAGGTTACTGAACGGCTGCTGAGTATCGACCCTTCACAGGTTTCAGAAGAAGAGCAGCTGACCTTTGTTTCCAATACTGGCGCTACTCTTTCATACCTTAATGCCCAGCTTCAATTGAAAAAGCGGAATTATGGGATTCCTGACCTTTGGTGGGATGTCTATAACTTTTATATGGATGGCCAGTGGAAAGACAGGGCACAAAAAGTATTTTCTAGTCTTTTTTATGCTAATCAAACTGTAAAATTGTCAACGGAGACAGCTGATAACCTGTATGGGGAAACGATTCAGGCCAGCGTTTCAAGAATGGAGCTTTACAACTCGTGCGCCTTTTCCCATTTTGCTCAGCATGGGCTGAAGTTAAAGGAACGGCAAATTTTCCGCCTTGAAGCCCCAGATATTGGGGAGCTGTTTCATGCGGCCTTAAAGCAAATAGCAGACACAGTTACTGAACAAAATTTATCATGGGCAAGCTTAACGAGAAAACAATGTGAGGAGCTTTCGAAAGATGCTGTTAAAAGCCTGGCACCTAAGCTGCAAAATCAAATCCTATTAAGCTCGGAGCGCCATCATTATATTAAACGAAAGCTGGAGCAGATTATTACCCGGGCTTCCGTGGTATTGAGCGAGCATGCAAAGGTTAGCGGCTTTTCGCCAATTGGCTTAGAATTAGGCTTTGGCCGGAATGAGAAGCTTCCGCCTTTATCCTTTACATTAAAAAATGGAAAACGGATGGAACTGGCGGGAAGAATAGACCGGGTTGATCAGGCTAAAGCCGAAGATAGCAGCATCTTTTTGCGGGTCATTGATTATAAATCGAGCGAAAAGGATGTCAATTTAACCGAAGTCTATTATGGACTTGCCCTTCAGATGCTAACCTATCTTGATATTGTTATGACTCATTCAAATGAATTAGTTGAGATGAAGGCAAGCCCGGCAGGTGTGCTCTATTTCCATGTGCATAACCCCTTTGTCCAGTCGACGAAAATGCTGACCATCGACGAAATTGAAAAGGAAATCATGAAAAAGTTTAAAATGAATGGTTTAATGCTTGGAGATCAGCAGGTCATCCAGCTTATGGATCAAACGCTTGAATCAGGTGACTCGCAGATTATCGCTGCCGGAATCAAAAAGGATGGACAATTATCAAAAAAATCAAAGGTTGCTAGTTTGCAAGATTTTGAGGATCTAAAGGTTTACGTTCGCAATTTATATCAGAAAACAGGAAATGACATCATGGAAGGCCGTACGGATATCGCGCCATATAAGTTAAAGGACAAAACGCCATGTACTTTCTGCGCCTTTAAATCTGTCTGTCATTTTGATGAATCGATTGAAAATAATCATTATCGTATTCTTTTCCCGCGTGCCAAGGATGAGGTACTCGAGTTAATCAGGAAGGAGCTGCATGAGAATGAGTAAAATCGTTATTCCCAAAAAGCCTGAAGGCGTAACCTGGACGGATGACCAATGGAAAGCCATTCAGGCGCGTGATAAGGACATTCTTGTTGCGGCTGCAGCGGGTTCGGGTAAAACGGCAGTGCTGGTTGAAAGAATGATCCAAAAAATCCTTGCTGAAGAAGACCCCATCAATGTTGATGAATTGCTCGTGGTTACATTTACGAATGCCTCCGCGGCGGAAATGCGTCATCGAATTGGAGAGGCATTGGAAAAAGCAATTGACAATGACCCTGCTTCAAGGCATTTAAGAAAGCAGCTCAGCCTGTTGAATAAAGCATCCATATCAACACTGCATTCTTTTTGTATGGAGGTCATCCGCAAATATTATTATCTGATTGATGTCGACCCTGGTTTCCGAATTGCGGATGTCACAGAAGCGCAGCTACTCCGGGATGAAGTGTTGGATGAGCTGTTTGAAGAGGAGTATGGGAAAGAGAATAATGAGGCATTTTTTAGATTAGTAGACTCCTTTACAAGCGACCGCAGTGATGCTGCCTTAATGGAAATTGTGCTTTCCATTTACGATTTTGCCCGGGCAAATCCTTCACCACAAGGTTATTTGCAGTCACTTGTGGATATGTATGACGTTTCTGCTGTAAAAAATATCGAGGAGCTGCCCTTCGTTCAATTGCTTCTCTTTGATATTGAGCTTCAATTAGAGGCTGCCAGAGATATGATTTTAAAAGCTTTAGAGATTGCCAAGCTGCCGGGCGGGCCGGCTCCGAGAGCGGAAAATTTTCTCGAGGACCTGCAGCTAATCGACTCTTTGATGCTGGCAAAACAGGAATCCTGGACTATTCTCTATGAGGCTATGCAGGCATGGTCATTTTCAAGAGCGAAACAAGTCAAAGGTGACTCTTTTGATAAAGAATTGACGGAAAAGGCTCAAAAGCTTCGGGATAAAGCAAAGAAAAAGCTTCAAGATTTGAAGGATGAACTTTTTTCGCGAAAGCCTGATAGCTTTTTACGGGATATGGATGAAATGAAGCCACTGATTCAAACGATCGTAAGTCTTGTAAAAGAATTTTCTGTTCGCTTTGAAAGTGTAAAAAAGGATAAAGGGCTTGTCGATTATGCGGATTTGGAGCACTATTGCCTTGATATATTGACAGGTGAAATTACGGTAGACGGGGTTTTTCATCCTTCAGAGGCAGGACTTGCCTACCGGCGTCATTTTAAAGAGGTGTATGTGGATGAGTACCAAGACACCAACATGGTTCAAGAAACGATTTTAAAACTTATCGCGAAAGAGGACGAGGCCAAGGGTAATTTATTTATGGTCGGGGATGTAAAGCAATCCATCTATCGCTTTCGGTTAGCGGAACCCAACCTGTTTCTTTCAAAATATAATCGATTTCGGCTCGATGGGGAAGCTTCAGGATTAAGAATTGATTTAGCCCGCAATTTCCGCAGCCGTAAGGAAGTCCTTGATGCGACAAACTATATTTTCAAACAAATCATGGGTGTAAAGGTCGGGGAAATTGAATACGATGAAGCTGCTGAATTGAAAAAAGGAGCTCCCTATCCTGAGGATCAGCCATTTCCTGCTGAGCTGATTCTGATTGACCAAAATCGTGATACCGATGGATCAGAATCGGCAGGGGGGATTGATGATGATTCCCAGCCTGCTGAATTCGATCAGATCGATCTTGAACAATCACAGCTGGAAGCACGGAAGATCGCGGCCAAAATAAAGGAATTAGTGGAAAATAGGGCTGAAGTGTATAATCCAAAAACGAAGTCAGGCCGGCCGGTTATGTATCGGGACATCGTCATTCTACTCCGTTCCATGACATGGGCTTCGCAGATTTTGGAGGAATTCAAGCAACAAGGGATACCAATTTATGCCAACCTATCAACTGGTTATTTCGAGGCTTCCGAAGTGGCCATTATGATGTCGCTGCTGCGAATCATCGATAACCCGTTTCAAGATATTCCATTAGCGTCAGTGTTGCGGTCACCCATTGTGGGCTTGAACGAGGAAGAGCTGGCGCAAATCCGATTATGCAAGAAAATCGGATCATTTTGGGAAGCTGTTCATTCTTTTTGTATGAGTAAACCAGCTGAACACTCTGAATTCTTTTATGAAAAAGTTCGGCACTTCTACGATTTATTGAAGGAATGGCGCTCAGTGGCGCGGCAGAGCTCGCTTTCAGAGCTTATTTGGCAGCTATACCGCGATACCCATTTTTATGATTTTGTCGGTGGTCTGCCGGGAGGAAAGCAGCGGCAGGCTAACCTCAGAGCCTTATATGACAGGGCGCGGGCCTATGAAAAAACCTCCTTTCGCGGTCTATTCCGCTTTTTACGCTTTATTGAACGGATGATGGAGCGAGGCGATGATCTTGGGGCTGCAAGAGCACTTGGGGAGCAGGAGGATGTTGTCAGGGTTATGACCATCCACAGCAGTAAAGGGCTGGAATTTCCAGTAGTTTTCATGGCAGGAATGGCTCGAAGCTTTAACATGGCGGATATACGTAATCCATATTTACTTGATAAAGAATATGGGTTTGCATCTAAATATGTTAATCCGGAAAAGCGAATCTCCTATCCGTCTTTGCCGCAAATTGCCTTTAAGCGTAAAAAGAAAATGGAGATGCTGGCTGAAGAAATGCGTGTATTATATGTGGCCATGACAAGGGCAAAGGAAAAGCTGTATTTGACAGCCACACTAAAAGATGCCAGAAAGAAAATCGATCAGTGGAACGACTCCGCTAATCATCTGGATTGGCTGCTGAAGGACTTTGAACGGGCCTCGGCCACAAGCTATATAGACTGGATCGGGCCGGCTATAATCCGTCACCAGGACAGTGGAGTATTAAAGGCTGTAGGTGCGGCAAATGACCTGGTTCCTGAGGAAATCACCCAGCATCCTTCCTCCTGGAAAATAGCCATTATGCACGCAGATGAGATTCAAAACCAAGTAATCGTTCAGGAGGAAGAAGAAAACCACTATTTAGATCTGGTCATGTCAGGGAAAAAAGTTCCCCAGTCCTCCGCACTCTCTGATGAGATAGCATCCAGACTATCATGGGTATATTCGTTTCCAGAGGCTTCTATTCATCGCTCAAAGCAATCGGTTTCGGAGATTAAACGCTTCTCGGAACTCAAAGATGAGCAAAGCGGTACAGACATTGTCCGCAGAATGAAGAAACCGATTCTGAAGCGGCCGAGGTTTATGCAGGAAAAATCGATCACTCCTGCGGAACGCGGGACAGCCATGCACATGGTCATGCAGCATCTTGATTTGACTAAACCTGTTCAGGCGGAAAATATTACCGAAAAGATTTACTGGATGGTAAATAATGAATTATTAACACTTGAACAGGCAGAAGTAATTCCGGTTGAGTTAATTGTTCAATTCTTTCAAACGGAATTGGGAAGAAGATATTTTCAAGCTGCTGCGATCCATCGTGAAGTTCCCTTTACGCTTGCCTTGCCTGCAGGGGAGGTTTACCCTGATTGGAAGAATGAAGAAGAATCCGTCTTTGTCCAAGGAATCATCGACTGCATTCTCGAGGATGAAAGGGGTCTTGTCCTCATCGATTATAAATCAGATGGAATTACCGACAGGTTTAAAGGCGGGTTTGAACAGGCAAAACCAATTCTTGAAGAAAGATACAAAGTGCAAATTAATTTATATACAAAAGCAATCGAACAAATTTGGAAAAGAAATGTAAGCGAAAGATATTTATTTTTCTTTGATGGTGCCCATATTTTAAGGTTTTAATAAAAACATAAAATGACATAAACCTAATTTGAAGGTTTATGTCATTTTTAATTGTTCCCGACAATCGGCTGGTCAAGCAGCTTTGTATCAACCACATTGGTCCCGCTAAGGCCATTGTTGGCAATCACTACTCCACCAGTATTGAACCCTCCAGAACCCGCGGCAGTTTTCGAAGTGGATTTTGGCGAAATATAAAAGGTATCTCCAAATTGCACGATTCCGCCGGAAACATTAACAATCTGAACTGGTCCTATAATTGCAGGCATTTATAACATCCTTTGCAAAAAAACTTGTTGATCGCGTATCTCTTACCGCAGATCCTCTTCATGTCCATGTGGAAGGAGCTGCCGGATATGTTTTACACGTGCTTCCATTGAAACATTCCTCGTATTACCGACATTCAGTACGGAGGCATTGGAAATTCCTACGATATCTATTTTCTGAACCTTTATAACAGGATTGGAATGATGCGACCTGATGGATATGTTTTCATTAATCGGCAGAAACGGAATCGGTTTTGTCGTTACCGGAAATGAAGGAGTATTCCCTTCTTGACCATAAAAGATTTCCGCTTCTCTTTGAACGGCAAGAGCCCGAGAGAATGCATCTAAAATGCAGGAATCACCCACCTGAATAATGGAGGAGAAAGAGACAACCTTTGTACCTAAAAAATCGACTTTAGATATTCGTTCAAGCATAACCAGGAGTCACATCCGGTGCAAGCGGAACGAAGGGGCCGATGATTAAGGATTCCGGAGGAGTATCAAAAGCACTTGCCAACTGGATGGTTTGAGTATCGCCCACCATGACCAATGAAGAGCTTGCAACCCCGGTGATTTTAATATTCCCTACACAAATATCCCTGTTATAGACTTCAAAAATCATTCCTTGTTCATTCCTTTCATATTATCAGGTATATTTTGCAGAAAAACGAATACGCCATTTTGAATTTCCTTTTTTATAAGTTCTATAATTTGTTCCTCAGTTGTATTTACATCAATTGTCCGGTCTTGGCTCAATGCCTTAAAATGAAAATCAATCCTGTTCGGAAGCTGTTTCATAATATCATCCCGAATGAAGCTAAAATAGGATTCATTTGGCGGGATAGCCAGCTGATTTTGGGCATTTTCAATAATTTGCGGCAAATCTGATTCTAAATATTGATAAATAGCCTCTTCTATTTTCATTGTTCTTTGCATGAAATCCTGGGGTGTAATTGGAGCCTTAGGAGATTGATTTTGAACCGCAAAATCCTCAATCCCGGAAAGGTCATTCGGATTTAACCCAATCGTTAATGTTCCTTCAAGTGTTTCCACCTTTAACTGGTCAAATTTGTATTCAATTCTCTCCACATTGATAGGCGGCTTTTCATTTAACTTTTTGATTTCATCCTTCATTTGTTGAATAGCCCTTTCTAATGAAGCAATTCGGTTTTCCTGTTCCTGAACACTCCGAACCAGCCATTGAATATATTGGTTCAAATCCTGATACATATATCTCACCTCACTAGAAAATTACTTTTTCCTGTTAAGTAAATATATGCAGCAGCAATGGTATTCTGGTTGTTATTTTACAAGAATGCTTATCTTTAAAGGATTCCATTCTTTTCTGCTACGTGACTGGCGCTTGCAGTGGAACAGCAGGGGCCAGTGTTAGTGGGGATGTAGTCGGGCTTACGACTTCACCAGGTTTAATAGCGGTTGGAGCCGGCTGTGTAAATCCGCCGGTATTGCTTAAATAGGCGGCTGATTTAATGATCCCGGCACTCCCAATTTGTAAGATAGAAGAATTGGTGATACCGCCGATTTTGATATAATTGATGTGAATGGATTGTTGAATAAAAAAATTCATAATACCCCACCCATTCATTACATATTAAAGGCATTTGCTTGATCAATCAGCTCTGGATCGTAGGTATTTGTGGAACTCATTCTGTTATTAACATCCAATCTTTCACCGGTATTAAAGGATCCAGCCCCGGAAAATGTTTTCGCAGCTGCAAACGGCATAATCTTATAAACATCGCCAATGTGAAAAACAGAGCTGTTACCCAGTGTAATGACTTGCGCAACTCCAACGATGGCTGGCATAAACAACACCCTTATGTTTTATTTGGTCCTTACCATTCTATGTTTGGGCTCATATAATGTGATAAAAAAGCCCAAATAAACTTATTATCGTGATTTTTATTCAAATAAGGCTCTTACCATTCCTTTTCTTCGTTTTTTTCATTTCCCTATGATATGATAGACAGGATAACAATACATAGGAGGCAGTTATTATATGATTCATGGTCACGTTACGGCTTGGGCGTTAGCTCTCATTTTGTTTTTTGTGGCCCTTTCCTTGCATTCGAGCGGGAAGGCAAAAGCGGCAAAAATTGTACAAATGATTTTAAGGGTGCTTTATCTTGTTATCATCGCAACTGGTGTTGGTCTGCTATTCATGCTGTCAAATATCAGCGTGTTGTATATTTTAAAAGCAGTTGTAGGACTTTGGATTATCGGCCTTTTTGAAATGATTCTCAGCCGCGCAACAGCTAAGCGAAAAACTTCAGTATTTTGGATTCAGTTTGTGATTGCATGGGCCCTTGTTTTATATTTGGGTTTTGTTGAACTGCCAATGTCCATTCTAAACCCTTAAAATTTTTAAGCTGTCGGATTGTTCCGATGGCTTTTTTAGCTATAGGAAATTATAAATTTTCACAAATTTATAATTTCCTAACGCATAAATTCAACTATGCCTCAGTCTTCGTCCTATCGGACTCGCCAATCGGCGAGTTTTCATTTATTTTATTACCATTAATAGGATGACAACTAGGTGTTTTTCTTTTAATATTTTAATAAATAGAGAGGAGTGGAGCCGGTGGTTGTAAAGGTATTTGCTAACCTAAGAGAAATTTGCGGCGGTGTATCCGTAAATGTATTGCCTGAGGGAGATCGGGTCATTGACGTTCTTGATAAATTGGTGGAAATGTTTCCTGCACTAAGGGAGGAAATTTTTACAGAGGAAAAAAAATTGCGGCAATTTGTCCATGTGTTCATCAACGGCAGAAATATCATCCATCTTGATGACCTGGAGACAAAAGTAGTGGATACCGACCAGTTCGCCTTATTTCCGCCCGTTGCTGGAGGATAATATGCTGGTGAAAGAGTTAGAGTTTCGCGGCATCCGTAAAGAACATCTTGGAATGTATTTCGAGGAACTTGGCGCCGAAAAGGTGACGGATTTCTTCCCATATACATATTCAGCAGAATGCTGGACGGGTCAGATTCTATCAGAAGAAATCATATCCATTACATCAACTTTTAAGGTGAATGCTGTTTTTGTTCGTTTTTGTGCAGAAAGTACGAGCGCCCTTGAGGAACTAATCAAAAAATATCGATATAAAACCTCCAGGGTAGGAGGTTAAGAAAAGAGGCTGACTCATAATGAGTCAGCCTCTTTTAAATGAACTATTAAACTAATTGACCTTCATGGTCGATAATCCCTAATTCACGAAGTTTTTCTTCCGTTACAACTCCATCTTTCCATCCGCGTACCTGGTAGTATTCTTCAAGCATGATATCCATGCGGCTTACAAACCCAGCACTATTTCCTGAGGCAGGTTCCTCCGTAAAGCGTTTTGGAAGGAAATCATTTTCTCTCTTGTTAAAGCCGGCAAGGTTATTATAATAGCGTTCAAGATTGTAAATTCTTTCCCCTGCCTTCATTACATCTTCAGCAGTGAGTGAAATACCGGTCATTGCACTATACTGCTCGGCATAATGCTCAGCATTCTCAGAGAAGGAGGAGAACTTACAAATATTCATGGAATCACCAAAGGCCAGCATATCCTGGAATACCTTTAATAATTCGCCCTTTCCTTCTGGCTTTAAGCGGTCGGTAGGCTCCGGAATTCCGGCAATCTCACTTGCCACGGTATAACCGCGCAGGTGACAGGCACCACGATTGCTTGTCGCATACCCAAGACCAATACCCTGAATTCCGCGTGGGTCATAGGCAGGTATGGACTGCCCTTTAACGGACATGGATAATTCAGGCGCTCCAAAATGGGCTGCCGCACGGGCAGGACCTTCGGCAAGAATGCCGCCCAAACCTTCACGCAGAGCAATCTTTCTTGTCAATTCAATCATCGCATCTGCATCGCCCCAGTTGAGTTTGTCGGTAATAATCCCTTTTTCGTAAGCTTCCATTGTTACTGAAAACGCATGACCAAGCTCAATGGTATCAAGACCGTACTCATTGCAGCGGTCAATTAAGTAGGAGATGGCCTCGGAATCGCTTAATAAGCAGTTGGAACCAAGTGACCAAGCAGATTCAAACTCGATGCTTTCAACCCTCGTCTTATACTTGCCATCCTTTACTTCAACTTCAATTTTACAACCGACCGGGCAGGCATGGCAGGTGTTGTTGGCAACACGAAGGTGTGTGTTTACATATTCACCGCTATGCTTTTCGGCTTCTTCCCAGTGAGTGAATTGGGAGTTCTTTGTTGGAAGCGCGCCAACCTCATTGATGATATTGGTTAATACGTTCGTTCCGTATACGGATAAGCCGCCTTTATTTGGAGCGGTCAAACCGCCATCTAAAATCGCTTTCACAGCCTTTTTGTTGGCTTCTTTATATTCGTTTTCAAGCTTTGGCGCCGGCATATTGCCTTTTTGGGCTGCTTTAATGACAATCGCTTTTAATTTTTTATAACCAGCAACCGCGCCTGTTCCGCCGCGTCCTGCAGCCCGATCATGCTCGTTGATGAAGCATGAGAAGCGGACGGTATTTTCACCGGCCTGGCCAATGGTCATGACACTCAGGTCCTTCTCACCGTATTGGTCCTTCATCGTTTTAACAAATTCTCTGGCGCTTGTTCCCCACAGGCTTGAGGCGTCGCGAAGCTCGGCTTTGCCTTCTTCGATATAGAGATAAACAGGCTGGTCACTTTTCCCTTTGATGAGAATATTATCGACACCTGCCCATTTAAGGCGTGCCGCTGTCCACCCCCCCATGTGAGAATCTGTTACGGTACCTGTAAGCGGGGATTTTGTGACAACACAAAGGCGTCCGCTCATTGAGGAGCGTGAACCTGTAACAGGACCAGTCATGATGCAAAGCAGGTTCTCAGATGAGAGCGGTTCCACATCGGGGCCGTTATCTAAAACATATTTAACGCCAAGCCCCCGTCCGCCAATATACTTTTTCGCATCTGCTTCGTTGATGGCTCTGTAATCAATGGTACGAGATGATAAATCGACGACTACTTCTTTGTTTTTAAAACCACCTAAATTCAAGCTAATACCCCTCTTCCTATAAAAATGTATAGCAACATCTCTTATTTTTATATATTTTTTTAATAAGAGATTTCTCCCAAAAATTATCTTTAAATCCAATATTTATTGTATCATTTTTACAATATTTTTAAAATTAAAATTTATGTGATAGTAGGAAATTATGAATTTGATAAAATAGAAATAATTGCAATTCATTAACTTGTAGAAATGGGGCGGTTGGATGAGTAACTTAGAGCGGTATTCGAGACAAATTCTGTTTCGGGCCATTGGAGAAGAGGGACAAAAGAAATTGCTGGAAGCCCGAGTGGTTGTGATCGGAGCAGGTGCGCTTGGGACGGTTATTGCGAATCATCTAGTCCGCTCAGGTGTCGGTTATCTTAGGCTGATTGACCGGGATGTAGTGGAGCTGTCCAATCTCCAGCGGCAGACGCTATTTGATGAAGAGGATGCGGAATTAAATCTTCCAAAAGCGATTGCCGCGCAAAAAAGGCTGAATAAAATTAATTCATCCGTCAAGGTTGATGCTGTTATTGCCGATGTTAATTTGGATAATGCTGAAGAGCTGATAAGTGGGATGGATATAATTGTGGATGGAACGGACAATTTTATGACCCGTTTCTTAATCAATGATGTGGCCATTAAGTATGACATTCCTTGGGTTCATGGGGCGGCTGTCAGTTCAAGAGGAATGTTTGCCGTCATCAAACCAGGGATTACTCCTTGCTATCGCTGTCTATTTCCAGATGTTCCGGAAGGATTGGGCGAAACCTGTGATACTGTTGGCGTTCTTTCTCCGTTAACGGATATTATCGGTTCCTTTCAGGCGATGGAAACCATCAAATATCTAGTTGATGCAAAGACGACTCCTAATCTTGAACAAATCGACATCTGGGATATGACGATGATGCAAATGGATATTTCACAGGGGCGAAATCCTAATTGTCCGGCCTGCGTGGAAAGGAGATTTGACTTTCTGGACCGCTCCTCGGAGCAGCAGGCATCCTATACATCTCTTTGCGGGCGGAACACAGTGCAGGTCAATCCTAGAAGGAAACGGGAGCTAGATTTAAAAACAGTTCGTGCAAGGCTTGTAAACAGCACTCAAGCGGCCGGAAATGACTTTCTCGTCCGATTTTCCCCCGAAGAAGGGATTTCCATTGTCATTTTCAAAGATGCCAGGGTCCTAATCCATGGAACTAACGATATCATCAAAGCAAAATCACTTTATGCCAAATATATTGGAGATTAAATAAAAAAAGGCTGACGACTCAGCCTTTTTTTATTTATGAAATCATTTTTTCAATGATTAATCGCTTGCCAGTGTTAATTGTAAACTCAAACCGGTCGTTGACCTTTTCATAATAATAAAAATGATGCTGGACATTGCAAATGAGCTCTTGATTATCAAAAACCATAAAATTGACCCCATCTTTACGATTCTCATCCGAAAGAAAGGACAAATGATTATAACAGTAAATACAGTCATAAATGGAAAAATCCAAAGAATTCAAGGTCGTGACAAATTGGAAAAAGGCATCATCATTAATTCCATCTAAAAGCCGTTCGAGAGAGTAGATTAAATGCTTCCTAATTCTTACAGTATCATGATCCCGCAGCATCGTTACTTCGTTTCCAATTCTGATGTTGCCTGGTTCATACAATATTCCCTTTTTCCAGCGGTTCATCCGGAAGATTTCAATTTCCTGGTGAAGAAATTCCTCTAACATAGAAGCTTCCTCAGTTTCCTCATCAAAAAATATCCATTGATCATTTATTTGTTCTACGGTCCCTTCTGTATAAGACCGCTCTTGAATATCGTATAGATGGATTCGTTGTTGTCGATTCATCGTTAACCTCCATGCCAGATGCTTTCATTTTCCTTTTTTGACATCTTAAAGGGATTTTATAACTACACCTATTTTAAAAAAATCAATTGAATCGTAAGTATATATACAATCTGACCGATTCCATTTCTGTTATGGACAATTAACCAATTCTTTTGGGCTGAATAGAATAATCACCATCTAGGCAGTAAATTTAACTGCAATCACCGAGAGGAGTACAAATTACATGTGTGGTATCTCAGGATGGGTTGATTTTAAAAAATGGGTTGGAAGAGAACAACATTCAATTGAAAAGATGACGCAAACATTGGCAAAAAGAGGTCCTGATGAAACGAATCTATGGGCAGATACACATGTTGGTTTCGGTCATAAGCGGCTGATCGTCGTCGACCCTGCCGGGGGACGTCAGCCCATGTCCAAACAAAAGAATGGATCAACATATACAATTTGCTACAATGGAGAATTATACAACACCGAAGATTTGCGCAAAATTCTCCTTACTAAAGGATATTCTTTTAATGGTCATTCTGATACTGAAGTACTGTTAAGTGCCTATATAGAATGGGCGGAAGAGTGTGTGAACTATTTAAATGGGATCTATGCCTTTGTAGTTTGGGATAGCAAAAAAGAGCAACTCTTTATCGGACGCGACCGATTGGGTGTAAAACCATTATTTTACAAAGAACATCAGGATGGGGTGTTGTTTGCATCAGAGTTAAAAGCTATCCTTGCCCACCCAGAGGTGAAAACAGAGATTACTCATGAGGGTCTGGCAGAGGTTTTGGGTGTTGGGCCATCGAGGTCGCCAGGGTCTGGAGTTTTTAAAGGGATTAACGAATTACGGCCGGCACATGCCCTTACCTTTTCCAAAAACGGCTTGAAAATTTGGCGTTATTGGAATGTAAAAAGTGAGGAGCATAAGGATAATGCGGAGGAAACAGCGGAAAAAGTACGTTTCTTAGTCAGCGATGCCATCACAAGACAGCTTGTTTCGGATGTACCCTTATGTACCTTATTGTCAGGAGGTCTCGATTCGAGTATCATTACAGCCGTTGCCGCTAAAGGTTTAAAAGAGCAGGGGAAAGGGCAGCTTCAAACGTATTCGATTGATTATGAGGGTAATCAGCAATTTTTTACTGCGAATGAATTTCAGCCGGATTCCGACGAAAAATATATTAATCTTATGACAAATACGTTTCAAACGAAACACCATAACGAAATTATTAAACAGCAGCAATTAGTTGATGAATTAGTGGAAGCTGTTCACGTTCGTGATTTACCCGGCATGGCCGATATAGACTCTTCCTTACTATGGTTTTGCAGACAGATAAAAAAGGATTTTGTTGTAAGTCTGTCAGGTGAATGTGCGGATGAAATTTTTGGCGGCTACCCATGGTTTCATCGCAAGGAAGACTTAGAGCGCCCCGGCTTTCCGTGGATGCGATCGGTTGCGGAAAGGGAAAATTTATTAAAGCCGTTTTGGAAGGACCGGTTAAATTTAAGTGAATATAGCTTGGAACAATATCGTCAGACCATCTCCGAAACGCCTAAACTAGAAGGGGAAAGCTTGGAGGAATCAAAGCGAAGAGAGTTATTTTATATCAATATGATATGGTTTATGAACACTCTGTTGGATCGGAAAGACCGAATGAGCATGGGGGCTAGCCTCGAGGTCAGAGTCCCGTTTGCAGACCACCGAGTAGTAGAATACGTTTGGAATATCCCGTGGGAGATGAAAATGTACTGCGGCAGGGAAAAAGGACTTCTGCGTAAGGCCTTTGAGGGCATTTTGCCTGAGGAAGTATTGTACCGTAAAAAAAGCCCTTATCCAAAAACACATAATCCGGAATATACCAAGGCCGTTCAAAATCAGATGCTGGCTATTTTACAGGATAAGTCTTCAGCTATTCATGAATTCTTTGACAAAGAGCAATTGGAAAAACTGACTCAATCTGGAGGAAAATCGTTCAAAGAGCCTTGGTTTGGCCAGTTGATGACAGGACCGCAATTATTAGCCTACTTTGTTCAGCTTCACACATGGTTTAAGGATTACAATATCAATATCGTAAATTAAATTTGGAATAAAAACTTAATTAGATTAAAATGGATGTAGGGAAGAGGGAATCCTCTTCTCTTTTTATGAGGAGGAAGCTAGATGAACAGGATTATACTCATTTTAATCGCAATTTTACTTGGGGTTTCGTCACCGGCCTATGCAAATGTAACAAAAGAAAATCGACAGTGGCAGGATGAAACCATTTATTCTATTATGATTGACCGGTTTAATAATGGGAATACCCAAAATGATTTCGATGTGGATACAAAGAATCTCGAAAAGTACAATGGCGGGGATTTTCAAGGAATTATCGATAAGCTTGATTACATAAAAGACATGGAATTCACGGCAATTCGCCTGACTCCAATTTTTGATAATAGGGAAAATGGTTATCACGGTTATTGGGTGAAGGATTACTATAAAGTGGACGAGCATTTTGGAACAATGAAAGATTTCGAGAAGCTTGTCAACGAAGCACATAAAAGGAAATTGCGGGTAATAATTGATTTTCCTGCAAATTCAGAGGTAAAGGGCAAAAATTTAATTGATGCCGCCACATGGTGGATCAAGAAAACGAATATTGATGGATACAGCCTCCCAGAAGTCAATAAAGTTCCAATTAGCTTTTGGCGGGAGTTTTCGGCTGCTGTAAAGCAGGAGAAAAAAGACTTTTTATTGATGGGAGTCTCCTCGGGAAACACAGCCGATGACTTGGAAGTTTATCATGAAGCGGGAATTGATAGCTTATTTGATTATAACGAGAGTGAACAGATGAGGCAGGTGTTTGCCACTACAGACCGCTCCTTTCAATCGATTCCTCCTGCAGCGGACAAACAAAACTTAGATGCTCATTTTTTTGATAATGAATTTACCAAAAGATTTACCAAAGATATAGTAGATGAAAGACAATTCCCTGGAGCCAGATGGAAAACTGCCTTAACCTATATTTATACGACACCAGGGATTCCCGTTATGTATTATGGGACGGAAATTGCCTTGACGGGCGGAGATATTCCGGATAACCGCAGGCTGATGAATTTCCGGACGGAAAAAGATCTAATCGACTATATAACAAAGCTTGGTGAATTAAGAAATCAACTGCCTTCCTTAACAAGAGGAACGATGGAAATGCTCTATGAAAAGTCCGGAATGGCGGTTTATAAGCGTGTCTATAAAGGGGAAACATCGATAATTGCCATCAATAATACAAACAAATCCCAAAAGGTTACCTTAACTGGCGATCAAGTGGAAGGCGGCAAAGAGCTTCGCGGCCTCCTGGGCGGAGACCTTGTCCGTAGCAGGGATAATCAATATATTCTAATCGTTGATAGGGACAATTCTGAAATATATGTATTGGCGGAAAAAACAGGCTTTAACCTGAAATTTATTGCTGCGGCAGTGATACCGGGGATACTTGCCATTTGGTTTCTTCTGTTAGTTTTTAGACGGGGTAAAACGAATATCGTAGAATAAAGAGGCTGCCTAAGGACAGCCTCTTTTATTATTACCGATAATTAATAAATTGAACATCAATGGTGAGATCTGCTTCACGAACAAGGGATATGATTTTTTGTAAATCATCTCGGTTTTTGCCACTGACCCGGACTTGGTCATCCTGGACCTGACTTTTGACCTTCAGTCCGCTATTTTTAATAATAGTGTTAATTTTTTTTGCATTTTCCTTATCAATGCCTTGAACAAGTTTGGCTCTTTGACGGACGGTACCGCCTGAGGCCTTTTCGATTTTACTATAATCAAGATTTTTAATCGGGACGCCCCGTTTAATTAATTTGCTGAGCAAAACATCTTTAAGCTGGTCCATTTTATATTCATCGTCAGAAATAAGTACCAATTCTTCTTTGTCTAACGAAACTTCACTTTTACTTCCTTTAAAATCGTAGCGCGTACTAATTTCCTTCATCGTTTGTGTAATGGCATTGGTGACTTCTGAAAATTCAACTTTGGATACAATATCAAATGAGCTATCTTTTGACATGACAAAACCTCCGAATTTGCTAAAGTTTCCCTTTATGTCTACATTATAGTAAAATATAGCAGTTCAAACAACCTAAAGGATAACTCCGAGATGGAAAAGGGGAGTATAAGATAATGGCAATAAAAGAACTTATAGGACAAACAACAACTTTAACGGTAGCCCGTCAAGCTGAGTTCGGCTATTTTTTAACAGATGGCAATGAAGATGTATTGCTTCATAATAATGAAGTGAATCGAGATGTTGCGGAAGGCGACGAAATAGAAGTGTTTATCTATGTGGATTCTCAGGGACGTCCAGCGGCCTCCACGACGATACCTGAAGTGGCCGTCGGCCGCTACGCATGGGTTAAGGTGACAGATGTAAAAGAGGAGATTGGTGTCTTTTTAAATATCGGGTTAATGAAAGACATTCTGCTTGGTGCCGAAGATTTACCGGTGCATAAATCGGTTTGGCCCAAGGAAGGGGATATGGTTTATATAACCTTAAGGGTCAACCGAAATTCTCTTTTGTACGCCAAGCTTGCCAGTGACCCGGTAATCCAGTCTATATCCACAAAAGCTTCGAGAAACGAATTTAATAAAAATGTTCAAGGGTACATTTACCGAACGGCCAAAGTCGGCAGTTGGCTTTACACTATTGAAGGCTTCAAAGGATTCATTCATGAATCGCAGCGTCGGATTGAGCCACGTCTGGGTGAGAAGGTTGAGGGGCGAGTCATCGATGTTAAGGAAGACGGAACGATAAACGTTTCCTTACTTGCCAGAAAACAGGAGTCCCAGGATACTGATGCAGTCAAAATATATGAATATCTGATGAGCAGAAATGGTGCTATGCCTTACAGTGATAAAAGCATGCCAGAAGACATTCAAGAGCGTTTTGGCTTAAGCAAAGCCGCATTTAAGCGAGCTCTTGGTAAGCTCATCAAAGAAGGAAAGGTATACCAGGAAGACTTTTGGACCTACGTCAAGAAGGAGTAGATTTTGGCGTACATACTCTTTTCCAAATTGACAGACACTACTAAGCGAAAGCAGATGGAAAGGGGTAAGAAAATGCCACACACATCCGATAATGATAAAAAGGCACAAGACAATAATGCGTTGCACCATGAAAAAAATATGATGCGAGAAAAAAATCGCCAAGCAGGAAAAAATCAGTACTCGAAGAAAACCGATCATAAATGAAAACTTGCCGATTGGCATGTCCGATAGGACGGTTCATGAGGCGTAGTTTAATTTATGCTATTAGCAAAATAAAAAACAGAGCCCAGAGCTCTGTTTTTTATTTATGAAGGAATTTTATTCAAGAAGAAAATGGAGATGGTCCCTGCACCGGTATGGGCCCCAATTGCTGAGCCGATGGAGGAAATATAAACTTCTTTTGGCTGGAATTCCTCCTCAAGCATCGCTTTTACTTCTAGTGCCGTCACTTCATTATCCGCATGACTGATGCCAATGATCTGGTTTGACAAGTTCTCGCCACGTTCATATGCAAGTTCAATTAGGCGCCGGAGCACTTTTTTCTTACCGCGGATTTTTTCAATTGGAACCAGTTTGCCGTCTTCCACATTTAAAATTGGCTTAATATTTAATAAGCCCCCAAGAAATGCTGAAGCTTTTGAGACACGGCCGCCTTTAGCTAAATAATCCAAATCTTCAACCGTAAAAAGATGCTCCATATGGTTTGCTCTAAACTGGACATCTCTTAAGATTTCATCTTTTGCTGCATTTTGTGCTGCAAGTTTTGCTGCTTCCATCACAATTAAGCCTTGACCGAGAGAGGCACATTTAGTATCGACAATGGTTAAATTAAAATTTGGATATTTTTCCTTGACTTGGTCAAGAATCATAACAGCGGTTGAATATGTTCCGGATAGTTCGGATGAAAAGGCTATGTATATTCCGTATTCATTATTTTCCGCCATTTTTGTAAATACTTCCTCAAACAGAAGTGGTGAAACCTGAGAAGTTTTCGGTACTGATCCATTCCGGATAGAATCATAAACCGCTTTCGGGTCTATGCTTTTGACATCTTCATATTCTTCACCGTTAATGAGGACCTTTAAGGGAAGTAATGTGACGTTGTTTTCTTCATAAAAACTTTTAGGTAAATCGCATGCGCTGTCAGCTAGTATTTTTACCTGCATGAAGCTCACCTCATTCAAAATCTTATCATACTCGTTTTAAGTGTATCGGTTTCATCTGGAAAAAACAATTAATTTATTAAGGTTGAAGTAAAAATAAAGGGGGATTTATCAATGGTTTGGCAGGAAACAAAAAAAATCGTCATCGTCATTGTGGGTGCTTTTTTGACTGCCCTTGGAATGAATTTATTTCTTATTCCCGCCAATGTTTATTCAAGCGGTTTTACAGGAATTGCTCAACTGCTTTCTAAAGTATTGACCGAATATACACCGTTGAACATTTCAATGGGGGTCTTGCTGTTGTTATTAAATATCCCGGTTGCGTTCCTAGGATGGAAAAAGGTAGGGAAGTCCTTTACCATTTATAGTTTTCTTAGCGTGGTTCTTTCTTCATTATTTCTGGAGCTTATTCCAATCCATCGGATGTCTCATGATATTTTGCTTAATGCTGTCTTTGGCGGTGTCATTATTGCGGCGGGCGTCGGGATCACCTTAAAATGGGGCGCCTCTACCGGAGGGCTTGATATTATTGCGATGGTGCTTTCAAGAATGAAGGATAAACCGATTGGCCCGTATATGCTTCTCTTGAATGGCATTATTATTATTACGGCCGGTTTTCTATATGGCTGGGAAAAAGCTTTGTACACGCTTGTTTTTTTATACACTTCAACAAGGGTGATTGATGCGATTCATACCAGGCATGCCAAGCTTACCGCGTTTATTATTACGAAAAATGCGGATGAGCTTAAGAAAGCGATTCATAAGAAACTGGTCAGAGGAATCACCATGCTTCCGGCGAAGGGTGCTTTTTCTAACGAAACAAGGGAAATGTTAATGATCGTCATTACCCGCTATGAATTATTTGATTTAGAGAGAGTGATTAAAGAAGTTGACCCCCATGCGTTTACAAATATAATTCAAACAACCGGAGTTTACGGTTTTTTTCGCAGAGACTAAAGGAAAAAGGAGCTCCATATGCGTATATTATGTTGTATCATGTTACTTTTCTTTCCTATGGTAATAAAAACAGATGCAAATGGGGTGGACCAATTGGCATACAAATTTTATGTAATCCCAACAAGCATGCCTGAGCAATTAACGATCGAAATGTTTTTAAAAAATGAGGAGGATTTCCCGCTCCATTTTGAATTTCCCACTTCACAATTTTATGAAATTAAAATTTTTGATACTGCGGGCCGTGAAGTATATGACTACTCAAAAGGCCGGTTTTTCCTTCAGGCGTTTCAAACCATCAGTCTTAAAGCACATGGTAGCAAGAAATGGCTTGAGACATGGGACTATCATTTTATGGGAAAAAGAGTTCCAGCGGGGGAATATACCATCCAAGCCGTTTTAAGGGCAGCAAGCTTGAACAGCAAGCCAGTAACTGACCGCTCGAAACTGAACATAATGCAAAAAATATATGTACCTGAGGAAAATGCTGTTTTCCGAAATATAAAAATATCAGGAACAAAAGGAAACTACCAAGTCAGCGGAGAAGTAAAGTCACCAAACAGGTTGGTTTATTATTCAGTGGAGGATGGGCATAGAGAATTCCTGAGGGAGCAAAAGCTTGATGTTGCCGGAAAAGGTGATAAATGGAGACCTTTTAAGGTAGATATTCAGATTCCAGCTGAAAAGCTTCCAAACCATGGTGGGGTCTTTCTGAATTTTTATGAAAAAAATGCTGAGGGCAAGAGGAGTAATCCTTACCCTGCATTATTAGAAAGATTTGAATGAAAAAAGCGGAAGTCGCCTCCCTAGGTACTTCCGCTTTCCTCATTTACTGTCCAGCTTCAGCGCCTAGGGGCTCGCAGGTCTACAGCCAATCGTCAAGAAGGCTAAAAGGCAGCCTTCTAGCAGGCTCGTCTTATGCCTGTCGCCCCTGTTCAAGGCGCTTCCGCTTTTCTTATTATTGGATCTGGTCAAGCTCTTGTTGCATTTCTTGGAGCTGTCTTTGCTCAGCGACCGTCGAGTTGGCATAAGCAGAACTTAGGGCATTCTTGGCTTTTGCCACTGCTGTGTCACGTTCACCTGGGCCGGCAGTTATTGCCGATTCAACAAATCTACGTGCTTCCTGGAATAAACGGTTACCCATCGTTAAATTCCTCCAAGCGAGGATTCTTGCACATTGGCCATTTTCTGAGCTTCCGCTTCAGCGTAGGTCATGTGATAAGGAATCCGTTCTGAATGCTTGTTGACCGAATCCTTTCCTTGCTGGACAAAGCGTTTTGATTTGTTTGATCTACCCATTCGAATCCCTCCAATATGCTAAAAAGCTCGGATTGAAACAGCTTCGCTGCCTCATCCATAGTATGCTCCAACATTGAGGGGTTCATATAGGTAAACAATGGTGACTAGATGTAATTATTTTAAACGTAACAAATCAGTCAAATATTCTGCGACTCCATCTTCTTCATTGGTAAGGGTAACATCATTGGCGATATTTTTCACTTGGTCAATGCCATTTCCCATCGCAATTCCATAACCGGCATATTCAAGCATTTCTAAGTCATTATCCTCATCACCAAAGGCAATCACTCTTTGTTTGGAGATACCATAATAATCCGCCGCTTTTTTTAACCCTACTGCCTTATTTAAGCCGGACTTAATGATTTCGATAACATGCCATGGGGCAGCCCAACTGCGGTGATCGATGACTTCGGCATGGGCGTCAGATAGATGGCCGCGGATCTTCTTTAATTGGTCTTCCTCTGTATGGATGAGCAGGCTTGTCGGTGAATCCTTCAAATAATTGCTTAAATCACCTGTGGTAATATTGGGATTGCCAAAATTAAAAATCTCAATCAGCTTTTGGTCATGATAATGGAAGTAAACATCATCCATCACTTCAGCAATTATGTTGTGAAAATGAAAGCTGCGGCAGGCCTCCACGATATCTTTTGCCACGCTAATATCAAGCGGCTCATGGAAAAAGCCCCATTTCGGATTCCGGGGATGATGCATGAAGGCTCCATTGAAATTAACAATTGGGGTATCTAAATCCAACTCTCGATAATACATTTCGCTGGAACGATATGGCCTCCCAGTGGCGATCATCACGATATGGCCATCTTCTCTTGCTTTTCTTAAAACTTCCTTCGTTTTTTCCGAAATCGTTTTATCATCTTTTAATAAAGTTCCGTCTAAGTCCAATGCAATTAAATGTCTATCTGTCATTTGAAACCTCTCTTTGGAAGTATTTGTTTCTATTATCAATATGTTATCAATTTATATTAAAACTGTAAAAAAATTCACTTCAAATGTTTCTGAAACGCGCTATACTGGTTTTCGAAATACCTTTTGTTATAATGGTTACAATAAAACTGAACAGGAGTGAAGATAAAATGAATGAAGATCTAAAAGAAAATATAATGGGTGCCCTTGAGCTTGTTATTGACCCTGAGCTTGGCGTCGATATCGTCAATTTAGGCTTAATATATAATACTGAAATGGACGACGAGGGAAAACTGACGGTTACTATGACATTAACAGCAATGGGCTGCCCACTTGCCGGTACAATTGTTGATCAGGTAAAAAGAGCATTGGCTGATATCCCGGAAGTCAAGGATGTCGATGTCAATATCGTCTGGAATCCTCCTTGGAATAAGGACATGATGTCCCGTTATGCAAAAATTGCACTGGGAATTCGTTAAGGAGGACCTTCAGCAGGATGAAAAATAAAGTCATTTTAGTTAGTTCAAATCAGTTGGGTAAAGGCGATCAGGTTTTAGGGGAGAATGTTTTAGAGACTTTCTTTACTGTTTTAAAACAAAGAGAGGAACTCCCAGCAGCTGTTTTTTGCATGAACAGTGGGGTATTAACGTTGACTGAGGATTCCTTTGTATCCGTTCATTTAAAAGAGTTGGAGGATAAAGGTGTTAACATTTTTGCGTGTAAAACCTGTGCCGACCACTACGGTGTTAGCGAAAAATTAACAGTTGGCAAAATAAGCGGAATGGCTGACTTTGTTGAGCTGTCTTCAAAATACGAAGTTTTAACCATCTCATAAAGAGGCTGGGACAAAACCCCCTCTAGAACCGAAAAAGCCTGTGAAATTTTACGAGCAGTAAAATTTCACAGGCTTTAATTTTTTTCATAACAAAAAGGACATCTTCTGATAAAATTTAAGTACCCCTACCAAAATCAAATCAGAAAGAAGTGTCCTTATGTTTAAAGATTATAACATGAATCAACTGATTTTACCTTTAGATTTAGAAGTTAAATTACAAGAAAATGATATTGCTTTCTCAATTCACCATTTAGTAGAGAGTATTCCTGCAGGAGTCTTCGACTCTTTCCTACGACATACCGGTTGTCCTGCTCATCACCCACGCATGATGCTTAAGATTATTTTATGTGGTTACACGCAATCTGCCTTTTCAGGCAGAAAAATTGAGGGTCTGGTGAAAGATAGTATCCGTATGATGTGGCTAGCTCAGGGCTATGAACCAAGTTACCGTACAATCAATCGTTACCGTGTACATCCAGAAATGAAAGAATTGATTCGTCAATGTTTTGTTCAGTTTCGCTGCCAACTTGTGCAGGAAAAGCTAATCGATCAAGAAGCGATTTTTATTGATGGTACAAAAATCGAAGCGAACGCTAATAAATTCACATTTGTATGGAAGAAATCCGTTGAAAAATATAATACGAATTTGGTGGAGAAGTCTAATCAGATTTATAATGAGTTGCTTGAAAAACAAATTATCCCTGAAATAACACGAGAAAATAACGAACAACTTTCAATGGAAGAACTATCTCAAATCACTAAAAAGCTAGAGGAAGTCATCGAAGAATATACGGAACAAATTGAGAATTCTAGTGATGTCAATGAACGCAAAAAGTTGCGTAGCGAACGAAAAACACCTAAACAAATCGCGAAACAGATCTCTAATTTGATTGAACGAAAGCAGAGATATCAAAAAGATTTCGAGATCTTTGGCAAACGGAATAGTTATTCGAAAACAGACCCCGATGCGACATTCATGCGAATGAAGGATGATTATATGAAAAACGGGCAATTAAAGCCTGGTTATAATCTTCAAATAGCGTCTGAAGGACAATATACACTTGCCTACGGTATTTTTTCTAATCCAACGGATACAAAAACACTTACGCCATTTCTCAATCAAATTGAGCAATATTTTTCATTGCCTGAACATATCGTCGCAGATGCAGGATATGGCAGCGAACAAAATTACGATGACATACTAACAAAGCGCAAACGTACACCGCTGATTACATACGGTCACTACTTAAATGAACAAAAGAAAAAATCTAAAAAGGATCCTTTTAAAACGAGCAATTGGTTCTATGATGAAGAAATCGATGCCTATACCTGTCCGAACGGAAAACAAGTAAGGTTTCAATATCATTCGAATAGAACAGATAAATCAGGGTTCCAGCGCACGTTTAAAATTTATGAATGTGAAGACTGTACGAATTGTCCACTTCGAGTAAACTGTACGAAGGCGCAAGAAGGAAAGAACCGTAAGCTTATGATAAATGAGAAGTGGGAAAAACAAAAAGAATATATAAGAGAGAAGCTTTCAGATGAAAAAACTGGTGCTATTTATCGTCAACGTAAAATTGACGTGGAACCAATTTTTGGATTTCTGAAGGCTAATTTAGGTTTCACTCGATTTTCTGTACGTGGAAAATCGAAAGTTGAAAACGACATCGGCTTTGCATTAATGGCCGTAAACTTAAGAAAATATGCGGCAAGATCGTAAGATCTTGTCCACTTAGATTAGAGATAAAATAAAAAACGTGAAATCACCGCTGCGATTTCACGTTTTTTATTTATAGAAACTAGTTATGTCCCAGCCTCTTTTATATTCACAAATCGTCCATATAATGAAAGCAGATTGTGAGGTAGTTCACTTTTTTCAAACATAAACACCTTTATAATACGAAGTAATAAGGCTATTTAGTTTGAACTAGCCGTTTTATAGGAGGCGTTTCAAGATGGATTTTAGCCGAGACTTTAATAAAGATCCGTTTATTGTCATTTGGGAACTAACTCGAGCATGTCAATTAAAATGTCTGCACTGCCGTGCAGATGCCCAGTATACGAGGGACCCTCGAGAACTTACGCTTGAAGAAGGCAAGCATTTGATTGATCAGATATATGAAATGAATAATCCGCTTCTTGTATTTACCGGCGGAGATCCGCTTATGAGAGAGGATATTTTTGAAATTACCAAATACGCAGTCTCAAAAGGGGTACGTGTTTCGATGACACCAAGCGCTACTCCTAACGTAACAATTGATGCAATGCGTAAGGCTAAAGAAGTCGGACTTTCTCGTTGGGCGTTCAGCCTTGATGGTCCTACTGCTGAGATTCATGACCATTTTCGTGGGACAGCGGGCTCTTTTGACTTAACAATGGAACGAATTAAATATTTACATGAACTGGAAATGCCGATTCAGATTAACACCGTAGTATCCAGATATAATTACGAACATCTTGATGAAATGGCGAAATTGGTTGAAGAATTAAAATGTGTTCTGTGGAGTGTCTTTTTCCTTGTTCCCACCGGAAGGGGACAGGCATCTGATATGATATCGCCTGTGGAGCATGAAAAGGTGCTAAGATGGCTCTATGATCTAAGCAAGCGAGTTCCTTTTGATATTAAAACCACGGAGGCGATGCATTACCGCCGTGTAGTAATCCAGCAAAAAATGCGTGAAGCCAAAGAACAGACGGAGGAGATCAGCTATTTATCTGCGTTGACAGAAAAAGGCTTAACTGGCTCGATTGATGGCCTAGGCCGTGCACCAAAGGGTGTAAATGACGGCAATGGCTTTGTGTTTATTTCTCATATTGGAGATGTCTATCCGAGCGGCCTGCTTCCGGTTAAAGCAGGAAATATTAGGGAAACCCCTTTGGCGGAAATTTATCGCGAGTCGCCAATCTTTAAGGCACTTAGAAATCCAGATGGATTTAAAGGGAAATGCGGTGTCTGTGAATTCCGACATGTATGCGGCGGCTCAAGATCAAGGGCATACGCCATGACTGGGGATTATTTAGAAAGTGAACCATTCTGCGTTTATATTCCTAAGTCTTTAAGGGAAAAACAAACACAATAAATTTATAGAGGCAATCGATTCTCGATTGCCTCCTCTCAAAAAACTATTCAATGCTGCAATAAACAGTGGAACAATTTTCACAGCCAATTTCATCTTTTAAATATTGCAAATCGAGGACGGTAATTTTACCTCGTTTAATGGAAATGATGTTATCACGCTTCAGCTCACTTAAGATACGGTTTGTACTTTCCCGTGAAGTGCCGCAGAAATTTGCCAGCTCTTGATTGGTCAACGGCAGATCGATTAATATTCCATCACTTTTTGGTACCCCATAGCTATTGGTCATCCGGATTAAGGTTGAAAATAAAGCGCCGCGCTTTCCGTTTAGGACAAGGTCGCGAAATTTTGTCTGCGTTTTGCGGAAGTGATCGCTCATCCACTTCATAAATTCAAAGGCAAGCTTGCTGTTTTGGAAAATTTCACTTTCAAGTACTTCTTTTTTTATTGCCGCGATCTCACCTTCTTCAAGAACTTTGGCACTTAATAAATATTTTGGACTATCAGTGAAAAGGGTTAATTCTCCGCAAATATCGTTTTCTCCGCAAATTCTTAGTGACAACTCCCGCCCATCTGCTGTAATTTTGCTGATTTGAATTTTACCGGAGATAATGACATATAAATCATCAGCAAGCATCCCTTCCTGAAATAGAAATCTTCCCCGTTCACTTTTAAACTTCCGATCAGCAAAATTAAGCAGTTCTTTTATTTCAATTGAATGAGTTGGTTTCATTGTCGTAACCATTTTTCTCCACCCCTGTACTATATTTCTATATAAATAACTTGGATTCGTTAGTAACATTTTATATCAAGATTAGTCACGTAGAAGTAGTAAACAATGACAATATAGTGAAAACTGTACGATTTTTTTTGAGGGAAATATGGATAGTGAAGAAAGTAACAGTATTTTTTTAAACCATCTGTTACAATGGTATTAAAATGAGCTTCTTTATTTATTGGAGTTGATTAAATGGAAAAAACAATCATTACAGATAAATTTAATAGACCGTTAAGGGATTTAAGAATTTCCGTTATCGATAGATGTAATTTTCGTTGTCAATACTGTATGCCAGCCGATCAATTCGGGCCGGATTTTGAATTTCTGCCAAGAAGCGCCCTTCTGACCTATGAGGAAATTGAACGGTTAGCAAAAATCTTCGTGCGGCTAGGCGTGAAAAAAATCCGCTTGACAGGCGGTGAGCCACTGTTAAGAAGGGATTTACCGATTCTCATTGAAAAGCTTGCCGCAATTGAAGGCCTTAGTGATATTGGCTTAACAACAAATGGCGTTCTTCTTCCTAAATTGGCTGCGAAATTGAAGGAAGCAGGCTTGAAGAGAGTGAATATCAGCCTCGATAGTCTTGATGATGAATTATTTGGCAAAATCAATGGCAGGGGAATTGGGACCGGTCCTGTTCTTGAAGGAATTCAAGCTGCTAAAGATGCAGGATTAGGCGTAAAATTAAATATGGTCGTCAAAAAGGGTTTAAACGACCAAGACATTATTCCAATGGCTAAATTCTGTAAAGAAAAAGGGCTGGAGCTGAGGTATATTGAATATATGGATGTTGGCTCCACCAATGGCTGGAAAATGGATGATGTTGTGACGAAAAAGGAAATTTACGAAATGCTAAAGGCGGAATTTGAATTGGAACCGGTTGACCCTGCTTACTATGGTGAGGTTGCTAAGCATTATCGCTACAAAGGTACCGATGCCAATGTTGGTTTTATTACCTCCGTTTCGGAATCGTTCTGTTCCAGCTGTACCCGGGCCCGTCTTTCTGCGAATGGCCAGATTTTTACTTGTTTATTTAACGGCAATGGCCAAGATCTTCGTAATTTTATGAGAAACGGCGCATCCGACCAACAAATTTCCGGAAGAATTGCGGAGATTTGGAATGGCAGAAATGATAGATATTCAGATGAAAGAACGGCCGAAACAAACAAAAATCGAAAAAAAATCGAAATGTCCTATATCGGCGGTTAAACAAATTGCAAAGAAAAGAAAACAGCCTGCAATCACAGGCTGTTTTCTTTTCTTAAATATATCTTGGGAATAGAATGTTATTTTCCAAATGAACATGCATAAAGGTTAGTCCTTCGAGATCTTCTAAACGGTTATAAACCAGCCGATACGTACCGCAGGTATCAATCGGCGGCGTAAAGTCGCCGGTAATCTTCCGAAGCTCTTTCAATATGGCGCCGGCATTGTCATGTTCTTTCTCAAGTTCGATTATCATGTTAATCGCTTCTTCGCGATTTTCCACTGTTCCGTCTGCCAGTTTACGAATGATTGGGAATACGGTTTCTTCTTCTTTTGCCATATGTTCTAACATTTCTTTTTTCAATTCCTGGTAGAGCTCATAGACCTTTAGCAATTCAGGATGATTGTCTCCATGAACGCGGGACACCTTTGTCACATAAGGACTAAGCATTTTAAATTCTTCTTCCGTTGCCCGGTGGTAATTAGCGATCACATGGTCAATGATGGTGTTGGAATCAGAGTTAGTCCAAACTTCTAAATCGGTTTCTTTGGACTCATTTTTTTCATAAACCGCTTTTAAATCCTCTAAAATAGAATCGATATCAAGATCGCCTTGGGTTGCAGCTTCGGAAAGCGGGATATTACCGCCGCAGCAGAAATCGATTCGATAACGTTTAAATACATCACTTGTTTTTGGTAATTCGTTTACAATATCTTTAACTAATGAATTTGCCGAAAATGGGAAAGTCATCATGAATATTCCTCCTTGATAAAAGGGTTTTTCTATTTACATTAAGCATAATCGAAAATGAAATAAAAAATGGTGACTAAAATCACACTATCTGCGTGATTTTGATTTTTCCCTCAGCAGAAAAGTTTCGATTTTGTGACTTTTGATATGTCTATAAGTTTTTTGTAAGCTTATAATGGATACAGTTAAAATACATAACGTTCAAAAATGATAGGAGCCGATGAATTTGTTTGAAAGACGACAACCCATTCCAATCGGAGAAGCAGTTCAAAAAATAATGGAATACCAATTGTCCGGTGAGACGGAATATATCAACATAGAAGAAAGCTTTGGCCGATTTTTATCTAAGGATTTAGTTGCCACCTGCGATGTCCCTCACTTTGACAGGGCACCCTATGATGGTTTTGCTGTTAGAGCAATAGATACACAAAATGCATCCCAAGCTAATCCGGTGGAATTTGAGGTAATTGACCATATTGGGGCGGGGATGATTTCTAACATGACCGTAACAGAAAATCAGGCAGTCAGAATTATGACTGGCGCGATTATGCCTGAAGGAACTGATGCTGTTGTTATGTTCGAAGTAGCGAAAACCTACGAAAAAGATGGGAAGCCGTTTATGTCCATTAAGCGCAGTTTTAAAAAGGGGGATAACGTCTCCTTTCGTGGGGAGGATGCAAAAGAGGGAGAGGTACTAGTTAAAAAAGGTACACTAATTAACCCTGGAATTCAAGCAATGCTTGCCACTTTTGGCTATAAGCATGTTCCCGCAGCCAAAAAACCGATTGTTGGCCTGTTTGCAACTGGTACAGAATTATTGGATGTTGGTGACCCTTTAGTTCCTGGCAAAATCCGCAATAGCAATTCTCATATGATTGCCGCCCAGATTGAGAGGGTTGGTGGTATCGTTCACTATTTTGGAAAGCTTCCAGATGAATTTGATACCTGCTTCGAGGCTGTGAAAAATGCCGTAAACAAGGTTGATTTGTTGATTACAACTGGCGGGGTTTCAGTTGGTGATTTTGATTACCTGCCAGAGATTTACGAAAAGCTTGGTGCCGAGGTTTTATTTAATAAAGTGGCAATGCGGCCTGGAAGTGTTACAACAGTGGCCAGCCATAACAGAAAGCTTCTCTTTGGTTTATCCGGTAATCCGTCTGCTTGCTATGTCGGATTTGAATTGTTCGCAAGGCCAATTTTGCGCAGAATGCTTTTTTCTGAAAAACCTCATTTAAGGAAGGAGCAAGCAATCCTGGAGGTGGATTTTCTAAAAGCCAATCCATTTACAAGATTTGTTCGCAGCTCTGTTTTTATCGAGAACGGCCGGTTAAAGGTGACGCCAAGCGGCCTGGATAAATCCAACATTATCATGAGTCTTGCCGGTGCAAATTCATTAGCCATCCTCCCGGGTGGAACACGTGGGTTCGCTGCCGGAACTGAGGTAGATGTTCTTTTGCTTGAAGATCAGTTTGGCAGTGGATGGCCTTGGTAGGGCCGGTCATTTTTCAAGTTACCGGTTACCAGGATAGCGGGAAAACAACATTTATTGAAAAGCTTCTTCATGGCTTGAAGGCAGAGGGATTAATGACGGCTGTTATTAAACACCATGGTCATGGTGGTAAACCAGATGTTTTGCCTAAAAAGGACTCAACCAGGCATCTTGAAGCTGGTGCGATTGCTTCGATTGTTGAAGGAGAGGGAAGGCTGCTCCTGCAAACCGAACAGTTGGAGTTCAAATTGGATAAACAAATAAACCTGCTTGGCTTATTCAATCCGGATATTATCTTAGTTGAAGGACATAAACAAGAAAGTTTTCCAAAGATGGTCCTCCTGCGGGATACGCGTGACCTTTCCCTGATAAAAATGCTGAAAAATATTGCAGCGGTTGTTTATTGGGAGGAAGGGATGGAGGGGGCAATTAGTGAGGTTTTGGAAGTTCCATGCTTTCATATTGGCGATGCAAAAGCTGAGCATCAGATTGTTCGATTATTAAAACAGATGCATGATATGGAAACGGCTGACTCGAATAACTGAGTCAGCCGTTAATTTGATTTCAATCTACCCTGCAAATGTCCACAGGACAATCTTCGCAATCAATTTCATTTTTTAAATAATCAATGTCATGAATGGTGATCGTGCCTTTATTTATGGAAATAACCCCTGTCTTCCTTAAGTCAGCCAATAGTCGATTGACAACCTCCCTGGAGGTTCCACAGAAATTTGCCAGTTCCTGATTGGTTAAAGGCAATTCAATCAAGATTCCATTGATCGTTTTGACAGCAAAACTGTTGCTGATTCTGATTAAGGTTGAATATAAGGCACCTTTTTTTCCGTGTAAAACCAAGTCGCGAAATTTTGTTTGAGTTTTTCGGTATTGAAGACTCATCCATTGAATGAATTCAAATGAAAGAGGAAGATTTTGCGATAATTTTTCTTCCAGAAACTCTCTCTTTATTACCGCCGCTTCACCGCTTTCAATAATTCGTCCGCTTAACAGATATTTTGGCTGAGGGGAGAATAAATGTAACTCTCCCACAAAATCTCCGCTTGAACACATCCTTAAGGTAAGCTCTCTACCATCAGGAATAATTTTACTAACATGAAGAATCCCGCTTTTAACAATATATAACTCATTTGCTGGCATTCCCTCTTGAAATAGAAAGGAGCCTTTCTCCATTTTCTTTGTATGTTGTACTGTTTCGAAAAGACGAGACAATGTGACAGGCATTTCTTTAATGGACTGCATGCCGATACCCCCTTTTATGGGAATTTAAAAGCGATGAATCGCTCAGTAAAAATTTATAAGATATTACTGTAATTATATTGTTAATAATGAATCAATCGCAATAAATGGATGGATAAGTTCATATAATCGTCAAAATTTGGGTACAAAGCAATATTTCTTAGGAAATATTGTCGAACATTGTGAAATTGAAGGAACTTCCTTTAATGAACAAATGCTTAAAGGGAATAATAAAATCGAAATCGATAAGGAGGGAAAAGCATGGGACAAAGCCGTCAATTCGGGCCGGGAAAAAAAGCACCGAATAATGGTGTTTATATTGAAGTTGGGGATACAGGTGATAACGTAGTCAATCCCAAAAAAATAAAGTTAAAAGCCGGCGACAGATTTCCGGAAAACTCAAATGATGACCGTGTATGGACTTACCAGAGAAAGCCATGATTAATATAAATTTGTTGAAAGAGCTGTCCGGACCGGATGGCTCTTTCAAATTTTACTTTTAAATAAAGGATGAATTATAATATAAGTAATAGGTCAAAAAAGGTCAAAGGATGTGAAAACTCATGGATTTAAACCGAATGACGGAGCGGATGCAGAATGGTTTAATGGATGCTCAAAGTATTGCCATTAAATATAACCACCAAGAAATAGATGAGCCCCATTTGTTTTTAGCGCTTTTAAATCAAGATGACAGTCTTGCTGCATCCGTATTGGAAAGGGTCGGGATTTCCGCTAAAAAAGCAGAAGAAAGTTTGCTTAAGGCACTTGCCAAGAAACCACAGGTCACCGGCAGTGGAATTGAACAGGGAAAGCTTTATATCACAGCCAAACTGCAAAAATTATTGGTAAGTGCTGAAGAATACGCGGCAAAATTCGCTGATGAATATCTATCCATCGAGCATATTCTGCTTGCCGCAGCAAACGCGAACGATACGGAAATTAAAACAATTATTCATTCATTTGGCCGCACCTCGGAAGATCTTTTAAAGGTTATAAAAGAAATAAGGGGGAATCAAAGGGTGACAACACAACATCCTGAAGCGGGATATGATGCTTTAAAAAAATACGGGCGGGATCTTGTAGCAGAAGTAAGAGCCGGGAAAATGGACCCTGTCATTGGCAGAGATACAGAAATAAGAAATGTTATCCGCATTCTTTCAAGGAAAACAAAAAATAATCCCGTTCTAATTGGTGAGCCTGGTGTGGGGAAAACCGCCATTGTTGAAGGATTGGCCCAGCGGATTGTTAGAAAAGATGTACCAGAAGGCTTGAAGGATAAGACTATTTTTGCCTTGGATATGAGTTCTCTGATTGCTGGTGCGAAATTTAGAGGTGAATTCGAAGAAAGATTAAAGGCAGTTTTGAATGAAATTAAAAAAAGTGAAGGGCAAATATTGCTATTTATCGATGAAATCCACACGATTGTAGGTGCGGGAAGAACTGATGGAGCGATGGATGCCGGAAATATGTTAAAACCAATGCTGGCCCGGGGTGAGCTACATTGCATCGGGGCAACCACACTTGATGAGCACCGTAAATATATTGAAAAAGACCCTGCACTTGAACGGAGATTTCAGCAGGTCCTTGTTCAAGAACCGGATGTTGAAGATACAATCTCCATCTTGCGGGGGTTAAAGGAACGGTTTGAAGTACATCATGGGGTGAAAATTCACGACCAGGCCTTGGTCGCTGCTACTACCTTATCTGACCGCTATATTACGGACCGCTTTTTGCCTGATAAAGCAATAGACCTTGTCGATGAAGCCTGTGCGATGATTCGGACCGAAATTGACTCGATGCCAACTGAGCTGGATGAAGTGATCCGCCGGGTGATGCAATTGGAAATAGAAGAAGCTGCGTTAACAAAAGAGCAGGATGAGGTTAGTAAACAAAGACTCCGCTCCTTGCAAAAAGAGTTGGCTGATTTGAAGGAACAGACGAATGCTATGAAGGCGAAGTGGCTTGAGGAAAAACAAACCATTAATAAATTACAGGAAAAACGGGAGCAAATTGAAAAACTTCGCCGCGAGCTGGAGCAGGCAGAAGATAAATATGATTTAAACAAGGCAGCAGAACTTCGTCACGGTCTCATCCCAGCTACGGAGAAAGAGCTATTGGCACTTGAAGAAAAAGCTGAAAGTGACGACCGGCTTCTACGTGAAGAAGTAACTGCAGAAGAGATTTCCAATATTGTTTCAAGATGGACAGGGATTCCGCTTTCCAAGCTTGTCGAAGGTGAGCGGGAAAAGCTATTAAGACTGGAATCAATCCTGCATGAACGGGTCATTGGACAGGATGAAGCAGTAAGTTTAACTGCTGACGCTGTTTTGAGGGCACGCGCAGGGATTAAAGACCCGAACAGACCAATTGGTTCATTTTTGTTTTTAGGACCGACTGGAGTTGGTAAAACAGAACTTGCGAAGGCGCTAGCGGAAAGCTTATTCGATAGTGAAGAACATATGATCCGGATTGATATGTCGGAGTATATGGAGAAGCATGCTGTTTCACGTCTTATTGGTGCACCTCCCGGCTACGTAGGTTACGAGGAAGGCGGCCAATTAACGGAAGCAGTCCGTCGAAAACCGTATTCGGTTATATTGATGGATGAAATTGAAAAGGCGCATCCTGAAGTATTCAATATCCTCCTGCAGGCACTTGATGATGGGCGAATTACAGATTCCCAAGGCCGGGTTGTTGACTTTAAAAATACAGTCATTATTATGACATCCAATATTGGGTCACACATTTTACTTGAACGAAATGAAAATGAACAAGAAATCTCAGAAGGAACGAGAGAAAAAGTGTTGAATCTTCTGAGAGCACACTTCCGGCCGGAATTTTTAAATCGTGTAGACGAAACAATTCTCTTTAAGCCATTGTCTATGGACGATATTAAGAATATTGTCGTCAAGCTTTTAAAAGAGCTTAAGGCAAGGTTAAAAGAGAAACAAATCGATATCACGATTGATGATCAAGCGAAGGAATTCATTGCCGCAAATGGCTTTAATCCTGTATACGGGGCAAGACCGCTGAAACGTTATATTCAGCGAAATCTTGAAACAAAGCTTGCCCGTGATATTATTGCAGGAAAAATTCATGATGGGACAAACGTCGAGATTACAGTTGAAGACGGGGAAGTGGCTTTAAAAATCATTTCATAAAAGCCATCGAATTAAAAAAGGTCCTCCCATTGGGGGAGGACCTTTTTTAAAAAGTCTTAGTGTTTTTCAACAGGTTCATTTGGAATAACTGTCGAAATAATGAAAATTAAAATGGTAATTCCTACAGATAAAATGGCACCAAGCTTGAAATCAAATGCCGCACCGGACATCGAGCTGACTACATATGTAAGCATTTCCGTTAAAAGAAAAGCCCAGAAAAAAGTCCAAAAGAAACGCATATTTTTTCACCTGCCTATTTTAGCTAATAGGAAAGAATAAATTTTATCAAATTTATTCTTTCCTAACGCATTAAGTGCAACTACGCCTCTGTCTTCGCCCTTTAGGGCTCGCCAATCGGCGAGTTTTCTATACATCCAATCTTATATTACCACATGATATGAAATTAATGAAAGGGTTTCTTTAAGCTAATAAGAAAATATAAAATTTCCCCAAATTTTATATTTTCTTAACGCATAAATTCAACTACGCCTCTGACTTCGTCCTAACGGACTCGCCAATCGGCGAGTTTCCATTTACAAATAAACGAGTAATAAAAAATAGGCAATGCCCCATTCATCTTTTGTGAAATGACATACATTATCATGAGGAAATATGGAAAAAGGAGTTTTATCTATGGAATGTCGGAGTTTTCAAATGGATTCCCAATGGAACATTATTTATTATCCTGAAAAGCCTACCGGGTTTGGGGTCTTAGTAATCGGAGATGAACGGCATTTTGTGGACGAGAGTAAAAGCTTTTGGACTCAAAATGAAGGAAAGCAAATCATAATCAACGATTTAAAAGAAAAAGGATACACCATTTTTTCCTCAAATCTTTATGGGCGGAACTGGGGCAGTGATAATGCGGTTGAGCTTGCGCAAAGCCTGTATCAACATGTCATTCGAAGTGAAATTCTTAATCAAAAAATTCATATTTTGGCAGAGGGCATGGGCGCGCTAGTTGCTCTAAAATTAATGGAGAAAATGAAAGACAACATCAGATCGGTTATCCTCCTAAATCCTGTGCTTTCTTTAAAATATCATCTCCAGCAAGAAAAAGAACATAAATTTTTTTATAAAAAATTAATCAGGGAATTAGTTGCAGCCTATCAAACAAATCAGCAAGACCTTGAAAGTGCCATTTCTAAAATGGACGATATTGTAAATCTTAATTACGACTGCCCGATACAAATCATCCATATCTTGGCCGGCGGCAGATCCTATAACCAATCGAAACAATATCAGCAGATCCTCGGACCCTCAAAAATAAATCCAACGTTTATTCTTCTGGAAAAAAAGCAACAGCTAGGTAAAATATGTGCCAAATTTCTAAGCAGCCACGAATCGGTCTTGTGACCATCCCTCCTCAAGTGAAATAATTCCTTATTGAAGAGCATAGGATTCAGTAAGGTAGTTTGGGGAGGGTGATGAAATGGACAAGGCTGTCATTTGGGGCGTTTTCGACTTTGTCAATTTTCACGTTTGTAAAACGTTATTAAATAAAGGCATAGAGGTTACTGGTATCCATTTAGAGGATACAGGCAAAATCCCTTATTTAGATGAAAAAAGGCTTGAAGTGGGGAGAAATGCTAATTTTGACGAGTACTCCTTCTCACAATGGAGGAAAAAAATACAGAACCGATCAGCTGAAAACCAACTGTTTATTTTTTCTATTTATGATCTTTACATGCTTCGGCAAGAACATCTATTATTAAATGTGCAAGTTAGAGAAACAATATTGGATTATCTTAAAAAGTATAATAGAAATATAGAGGTACTTTTTATTTTGCCTATGCAAATGTTGGAAACGAACGAGGAAACTGCTGTTTTAGATTTTCAAAGGCAAATAAAAAATCTGGTGGAAAACTTCAAAATTATTTACCTGCCATCTGCTTACGGACCTTGGCAGCCCAACGCTTTTTTTATTCAACAAGCTATTGTTGCGGCCATTACAGATATAGCTATTTCAATTAATGATAGGGAATGGACTGAAGATGCAGTATATGTTGAAGATGCTGCTGAATCTATACTTGAACTGATTGAAGGAGAGGAATCAGGGGCATTTATTGTGGAAAGCGGTCAGGAGAATTATTGGGATAAATGTGTCACTTATTTAAATATTACGGAACAGTGGGAACAGTCCAAAAGGCGGATAGTGCCGCATCTCTCTGACCATTTTGTGGTAAGAGTACCTGTTAAAAAGATAACTGATTTAACTGAATCACTGAACAGACAAAAGCAGCATACTCAGATGCTGTATCTCAATTATTTTGAAAATGATGGACGATAGGCTCCTTTGTACGGGGGAAGCGAAGAAATTTACTTTTCAATTATTTATTGAACAGGTAGAATAATAATTAACAAGATTTACTAAAAGGTTAGTTTAGTTTAGGTTTGAGAGCTAGGCCGCCGTACGAAGGAGTTGCATTCAATGCTTAGCCGCTTCGGCATCATTTTTTTATGCCTTTTTTTACTAAGTGCTTGCGGGGAAACGAAAGCACAAGGCCACCTGCAAAAGGCTGGTTTATTAGTGCCCGATACCGTAAATGATCAAGTGTGGGCCACGAAAGGCTTTAATGGACTGTTAAAGATTCAATCCAAATTTAATATCGATGTATTTTATAAAGAGGGCATGAATTCAGAGGATAAAGTAGAAAAGGCCGTAAAAGAGTTTGATCAAAAAGGGGTCAATCTCATTTTCGGGCACGGGTCGGAATACGCCGAATATTTTAATAAAATTTCAAAGGATTATCCTAATATTCACTTTGTCAGTTTTAATGGTGATGCCAAAACACCCAACACCACCAGCCTGAACTTCAAGGGGCATGCGATGGGCTTTTTTGGGGGGATGGTTGCAGCCCATATGTCAAAGCAGCATAAAGTCGGAGTCTTGGCCGCCTATGAATGGCAGCCGGAAATCGAAGGGTTTTACCAAGGAGCCATGGCGGAGGATAAAAATACCCATGTAAGTATTGAATATGTCGGCAATTGGGATGATGATAATAAATCCATCCAATTAGTTGATCGAATGCTTGATACCGGTGTGGATGTTGTTTATCCTGCCGGGGATGGGTTTAACGTACCCGTGATAGAAAGAGTAAAAGACCGAGGGCAATATGTGATTGGTTATGTTTCTGAACAATCGGATTTTGGAGAATCGACGGTCTTAACCAGCACGATTCAACAGGTTGATAAATTGTACGTTAAGGTTGCCGAACAGTTTAATAACCAGAAACTAAAGTCGGGGAATCTTTCCTTTGATTTTCAAGATGATGTCATTTCATTAGGCAAATACAGCCCTTTAGTAGACAAGGGTTTTATCCATAAAATGGATAAATATATCGAGACCTATAAAAATTCCGGGAATCTCCCCAAATAATGGATAAAGCTGCCTTTTTGGAAGGCAGCTCTATTTTTTTTTCAAAAGCTGTTCGACAAAGGGATAAATTTTTTGAAATAAGGGCTTTAATCCCCGGGCAGATTCCATTAAAGTATCTACATGCCCCATGATCTCCGTGTAATCAATATTCGGCGGCTGATATGGCTGATGTTGCGGGTGCTGGAAAAGATGGTCATGTTGGACCGTCTCCTGGCCCTGACGCCCCCGTCCATGTCCAAACATTAATGCCGTGAATGGATCTTCCTCCCACTCCTCTTCTTTTCCATCATGGTTAGCTAAACTCTCTAGGTCTTCCGCCTTGTCATTACCAAAATCCCTCAGTTCATTCAGTTCCTGATCGTCCACTGCTAATTTGGCTCCCTTCAAAAATAATTCGTTTAGTATTACCTTATGAATAAACCAATAAATGGAATGTACATTAGCGGAGGGATCCAGGAAGAAACTATTGCTAAACAAAGCACTAATTTGATAAAATTAGTACCAAGTCATAATAATTGATATTAAATGTATTTGGATAAATCCAAAGGAGATGGAAATATGCGAGCAGGCATTGTTGGTATTGGAAGATATTTACCGGAGAAAGTGGTAACCAACTTTGATTTAGAGAAAATGATGGACACCTCTGATGAATGGATTCGCACAAGAACAGGTATTGAAGAGCGGAGAATTGCAACGGATGATGTGAATACTTCAGATATGGCCTTTTTTGCGGCTGAAAAAGCGATTAGTGATGCAGGTATACGTGCGGAAGATCTAGATTTAATCTTAGTAGCAACGGTTACTCCGGATACACCTTTTCCATCAGTAGCTTGTAAAATTCAAGAAAGACTAGGTGCTCATAAAGCTGCTGCAATGGATGTCAGTGCAGCATGTGCAGGTTTTATGTATGGAATTGTGACAGCCAAACAATTTATTGAAAGTGAAGTTTATAAAAATGTCCTTGTTGTTGGTGTCGAAAAGCTTTCAAAAATCACCGACTGGAATGATCGCAATACCGCAGTTCTATTCGGGGACGGAGCGGGTGCAGTGATCATCGGACCGGTTTCGGACAATAGGGGAATCCTTTCCTTTGAACTAGGTGCAGACGGAACAGGAGCAAAGCATTTATATCAAGACGAATACATCATTATGAATGGCCGTGAAGTATTTAAGTTTGCGGTAAGGCAAATGGGTGAAAGCTGTATAAATGTTCTTGAAAAAGCAGGTTTAAAGAAAGAAGACGTTGATTTTCTGATTCCTCATCAAGCCAATATCAGGATTATGGAGGCTTCAAGACAAAGATTGGAGCTGCCTGTCGAAAAAATGTCTAAAACAGTTCATAAATACGGAAATACTTCAGCAGCTTCGATTCCAATTTCGATAGTTGAAGAGTTGGAAGCAGGTAAAATAAAAGATGATGATCTAATCGTGATGGTTGGATTTGGCGGCGGCCTAACATGGGGAGCCATTGCCATCCGCTGGGGAAAATAATCGTAAGTTTAGCTAATAATAGAACAAGGTTTATTTATAGGGAAAAGGAAATCCTAAAAAGGAGATGGAAAAATGAATAAACGCAGGGTAGTTGTGACAGGCGTTGGAGCGGTAACACCACTCGGGAATGATGCTGAAACAACTTGGAAAGGCATAATTGAAGGTAAATCAGGAGTCGGGCCGCTTACCCGCTTAAATGCAGATGAATATCCGGCCAAGGTTGCAGCAGAGGTCAAGGATTTTAATGCGGAAACCTTTATTGACAAAAAAGATGCAAGAAAAATGGATCGTTTTACGCATTATGCAGTAGCGAGTGCATTAATGGCTGTAAAGGATGCGAACTTAACAATAAATGAAGAAAACTCTCACCGTGTCGGAGTCTGGATTGGTTCTGGTATCGGCGGCATGGAAACTTTTGAAAATCAATTTGAGATGTTTCAAAAAAGAGGCTACAAGCGGGTCAGCCCGTTCTTTGTTCCTATGATGATTCCTGACATGGCCACAGGCCAGGTTTCCATCACACTTGGTGCAAGAGGTTTTAATTCGTGTACCGTTACCGCTTGTGCGACAGGGACAAATTCCATTGGGGATGCATTTAAAGTCATTCAACGCGGGGATGCAGATGTCATGGTAACAGGTGGTGCAGAGGCTCCGATTACGAGAATGGCGGTAGCAGGCTTCTGTGCAAATACAGCTTTATCGACAAACCCGGATCCAAAAACGGCCAGCCGTCCATTTGATAAAAACCGTGATGGCTTCGTTATTGGCGAGGGTGCCGGAATCGTTATTCTAGAAGAGTTAGAGCATGCGCTCTCCCGCGGAGCAAAAATATATGCGGAGATTGTTGGTTATGGAGCAACCGGAGATGCCTATCATATCACTGCACCGGCGCCAGGAGGAGAAGGCGGTGCCAGGGCAATGAAAATGGCAATTGAAGATGCCGGGTTGAGTCCGGAGGATATCGACTATATCAACGCTCACGGAACAAGTACTGAATATAACGATAAATTTGAAACAATGGCTGTTAAAAATGTTTTTGGAGAACATTCCTATAAGGTAGCCATGAGTTCAACAAAATCGATGACGGGACATTTACTTGGCGCTGCGGGGGCGGTAGAAGCTATTATTACCGTTAGGGCTATTCAAGAGAGCATTCTTCCGCCAACAATGAATTATGAGACACCAGATCCGGAATGTGACTTGGATTATGTTGTCAATGAAGCAAGACCAAAAGAAATCAACGTTGCCATGAGTAACTCATTAGGATTCGGCGGTCACAACGCAACCATTGTCTTTAAAAAATATCAATAATATGAAATGGGGACCGAGAATATCTTGGTCTCTTTTCTTTTTATGTTACAGCGCCTTTCAACCGAGAACCACCCCTAAAAGCCATCATAAACTATAAATTAGAATGAACACTTAAATGGGGTGCAATAATGGGGATCATCAGAACCGATCAATGGCTTGAAAAAGATTTTGATCGTCCAATAAAAATCTGTGAACGGCTGCTCCCATATTTTAAGGGGCAAAAGGCCAATGAAATATATAATCAGCTGCAAAACTTTGGAATGTACCGGCCATCCTGGAAATCCCGAAATAATGTAAGTGAAATGAAGGAATACAACGCCTGGGATAGGGTGGAAGAATTGTTCAATATCTATATAAAGAAATGGTCAGGCCCGAATATACCCATTTTCCTTTTCCCGTTAAATGAAAGGGGAGGGTTATTTATTAGGAGAGATGAGAGGCGGAAGGCAGGGGTATCTTTCCCTGATAAGATGTTCCTTTTTCTTTCCAGCTACGAAGATTTAAAAGAGGTTGAAGCTCTATTTGTACATGAATATCATCATGTCTGCCGGCTTCGTGCACTTAATAAAGATTTTAAAGAATACACCCTTTTGGACTCCCTTATCATTGAGGGCCTTGCGGAATATGCTGTCTATAAACATTGTGGCAAGGAATATTTAGCAAACTGGTGCCGTATGTATACAGATAGGGAAATCTCTTATTTTTGGGATCGTTATATAAAAAAACAGCTAGATATAAGTAAAAATCAAAAACTCCATGATGAACTTCTATATGGCGGGGGAAGATTTCCGTTGCTACTCGGATATGCTGCAGGATATAATATTATCCGAAAATTCTACGAGAAACAAAATTATTCTACAAAACTAAGTTTTACTCAGCCTGCTTCAAAATATTTAAAAGAGAATGTTGATTTTTCCAGGTAGAGCCTGATTTTTCAGGCTTTTCCCATTTCAGTTAATTTAGAATTGACTAATTAAACAAAAAAGTCTTGCAATTGTAATAGCTCTGTAATAAAATTCTATCTAAATATAACTAATTAACAGAATAATACAAAAAGTAAGAAGGTGTAGCATGAGCGCAAATAAATCATCACTCAAAGAGGCACCAATGCTAGAAGTAAAAAATTTAGAAACTGCTTTCGATATTGACGGGACTTTTTATAATGCTGTCGATAATGTTTCATTTAAGGTTAAACCGAGGCAAATTGTCGGAGTTGTCGGTGAATCAGGCTGCGGTAAATCTGTCATGAGTTTGTCAGTCATGCAGCTCCTTCCTAAAGGGATAGGGAAAATCAAGGCAGGTGAAATCGTTTTTGATGGCATAAATCTTGAAAAAATGACTGAAGCACAAATTAATAAAATTCGCGGAAAAGATATTTCAATGATCTTCCAAGAACCAATGACCTCTCTCAACCCTGTTTTTACAATAGGATATCAGCTTGAAGAGGTTCTTTTTAACCATATGAAAATATCAAAAAAAGAAGCTAGGCAGAAATCTATTGCTTTGTTGAAAAGCGTAGGAATCTCCCGCCCGGAAAAAATCGTTGATGAGTATCCGCATCAGCTTTCAGGCGGTATGAGACAACGCGTTATGATTGCAATCGCGATTGCTTGTCAGCCTAAATTGTTAATTGCTGATGAGCCGACTACAGCCCTTGATGTGACGGTTCAGGCACAAATTCTCGAATTATTGAAAAGCATTCAGGAAGTAAATGATATGTCCGTCATTTTAATTACCCACGATTTGGGTGTGGTTGCCGAGATGTGTGACGAAGTCATCGTTATGTATGCCGGCAAAATTGTTGAACGTACTGATGTTGAAACATTGTTCTATAATCCAAAGCATCCTTATACGACTTTACTTTTGGGAGCGGTTCCAAAAATGGAACAAGAGGAAGAAAGACTTAGCTCCATTCAAGGAATCGTACCTTCTTTAACGAATATGCTTAAGGTCGGCTGCCGGTTTGCGAACCGCTGTCCAAAGGCGATGCCAGAATGTCTGACAACAACCCCAATTCTCGCTGAAACCGATTATGGCCATGAAGTTGCCTGCCTGCTCTACGAAACAAGTAAACCAAGAGAAGGGGTGAGGTAATGAGACCTACTTCTGTACATAACCAAGAAGCATTTTCCTCTCAATCTGAAACACTATTACAAATTCAAAATCTAAAAACCTATTATCCTGTTAAAGGTGGTTTTTTTAAACGGACTGTCGGCCATGTCAAAGCGGTTGATAATATTTCCTTTGAGATTAAAAAAGGGGAAACGCTAGGGCTTGTAGGGGAATCCGGCTGTGGAAAATCCACGGCGGGCAGGACCATTTTAAGACTTCTAAAACCAACGGAAGGTAGTATTCTGTTTGACGGAAAAGACATTACGAAAATTTCCGGAAAACATTTAAGGGAAATCCGTCAAGATATGCAGATGGTATTCCAGGATCCCTACGCTTCTTTGAACCCGATGCAAATGGTAGGGGATATTATTGCCGAACCAATCTATAACTTTCACAAAAAAAGCAAATCTGAATTAAAAAATGAAGTAATGGATTTGTTAGAAAAGGTAGGCTTGCCGCCAGATGCCTATTATAAATATGCGCATGAATTTTCTGGTGGACAGCGCCAGCGGATTGGAATTGCCCGAGCCCTTGCGCTGCGGCCAAAATTGATAATAGCGGATGAACCGGTGTCTGCTTTAGACGTATCCGTGCAATCCCAAGTATTAAATCTATTAAAGGATTTACAGGAAGAATTTGACCTGACTTTTCTTTTTATCGCTCACGATTTAAGTGTTGTCAAACATATGAGTGATCGCATTGGGGTTATGTATTTAGGGAATATGGTAGAGATTTCCGATAAAAATAGCCTTTATGCCGAACCCTTGCACCCATATACCCAGGCATTAATTTCCGCAATACCAAATCCGGATCCACGGCATAAGAAGGAGCGGATCATTTTAACTGGAGATGTGCCAAGCCCAATCAATCCTCCTGCAGGCTGTCCATTCCATCCTCGCTGCCCAATGGCAATGGAGGAATGTTCTAAAAGCAAACCTACATTAAAGGAGGTGAAGCCCTCTCACCGAGTAGCTTGCCACCTTTATTAGTAGAAAAGCGGAAGCGCCTTGACGCTGAAGCTGGACATCTACAAAAGCAGTAAAACTTATTAGGGGGGAAACAAATGAAGAAGAGAAGTATGCTCTGGCTTGCAGCTTTAATGCTCGTGTTATCAGCATTTTTAGCTGCATGCTCCGGCGGCGAAAAAGCTGGTACTAAGAAAGAAGAAAACGGAGGAAAATCCGGTGAAACTGCAGGAAAACCTCAGGATGGCGGGACATTAGTTTATGCTTTGGATTCTTCCTTCAAGGGATTATTAAACTACTCTTTCTACGGCGATGCAGTTGATGATGAAATTCTTCAATTATTTGATGAAAACCTAATCGATTATGATGCGCAATTAAAGGCACAGCCATACATCGCTTCTTGGAAAACCGAAGACAATAAAGTGTTTGATTTTGAAATCAAAAAAGGTGTTAAATGGCACAACGGCGATGAATTATCAGTAAAAGACTGGGAATTTGCCCTATATACTATTGCCGACAAAGATTATGAAGGCCCTCGTTTTGATAACGTAAGAAATATCGTAGGTGCTCAAGATTTCCATGATGGAAAAACTGACAAAATTGAAGGTATTAAAGTCACCGATGATTATCATGTCCAAATTACATTTGACAAAGCCCGTGTCAACAACTTGGATAATCTTTGGACATACCCAATGAACCGTACTGCTTTTAAAGGTGTCGCTGTTAAAGATATGATGAGCGCTGAAGCAGTCCGCACTAAACCAGTGGGTCTTGGACCATACAAGGTAACAAAAATCGTTCCAGGTGAATCTGTTGAAATGGAACGATTTAATGACTATTTTGCTGGCAAGCCTCATATCGACAAAATTGTAGTTAAGGTAATTGACCCATCTCTATCCGTTGGCGAACTAAAAAACGGTACACTTGACATGACTTCATTCCACCCAAGCATTATTGATCAAGTTAAAGCTCTAGATAATGTCAATGCAATAACATATCCTGGCGTTAGCTACTATTATGTTGGTTTCCGCTTAGGTACTTGGGATGGCGAGAAAAACGTCATGAATGAACCAAAATACGCTGACAAAAAGCTTCGTGAAGCGATGTTCTATGCAATTAACCGTGAAGAGTGGGTAAAAGCGTTCTTCTTCGGCGTAGGTAAGCCGGTTAACCGTCCTATCCCAACGAACCACTGGATTGCAGCACCAAACGACCAATTAGAGCAGTACAAATATAATCCGAAGAAAGCAAAAGAATTGCTTGATGAAGCAGGTTATAAGGATGTTAACGGTGATGGTTTCCGTGAAGATCCAAACGGTAAGGAATTTGTTGTGAACTTCTCTCACTATGCAACACAAAACCCTACATTTGAAGCCCGTGCGAAAGCAATGGCTCAATATTGGGAAGCAGTTGGCTTAAAAACGAAGGTTTCCATGGTTGATTTCAACTTGTATTATGATCAACTTGAAAAAGCAGATAAGTCTATGGAAGTATTCTTCGGCGGCTGGTCCACTGGGTCCGATCCAGATCCAACTCCACTATGGGGCTCCAAAGCACTTTGGAACTACCCACGCTGGGTAAATGATGAAAGTGACAAGTTACTAGATGAGGCACTTGACATTAATGTTGTTGGAACAGACACCAACAAGCGTAAGGATCTCTATATTCAATGGCAAAAACTATTTATGAAGGATCTGCCTATTTTACCGATTGCTGAATTAGAAGAAACAATGGCAGTTTCTAAGCGTGTTCAAGGCGTTACATTTGACGTATCAGGTAAGAATCGTCCAAATGAATGGTGGATTAAGCAATAATCACAGCAAATAGACATGCATTAAACTATGTAAATGCATTTTCACATGAATATGTAAGCTATTGATATAAATGGGAAGAGGAAGGGGAGACTTAGGGTCTTTCTTTTCTCTCCCGTTTTAATCAACGGGGCATTGCACCACCGTATTTAACATAGTTATAGACAAGGAGAATGCACATGCTGAAGTACTCATTTCGAAGAATTTTGGGCATGATTCCGATGTTATTCCTCATCTCCATCGTCGTTTTTACTTTAGCAAAATTAATGCCGGGTGACGGCATCAGCGGCGAAATCGACCCACGGAATACAGATCCACAATATATCGCTGAGATGAGGGAAAAATTAGGCTATAATGATCCAATGCCTCAGCAATATTTTCGCTGGATCGATAATTTTGTCCAAGGGGATTTTGGCAAGTCAACACGCTTTAAAATTCCTGTAGCAGATGTTATTTCCGAACGCCTTCCTAATACTCTTATGCTTGGCATTACATCCATACTAATAACTTATATTCTCGCTTTTATTATGGGCTCATATGCAGGCCGAAAACCCTATACATTTGGAGATAATTTTATTGGGGGATTAAACTATTTAGGTTTATCTATTCCATCGTTTATTGCCGGTGTATTTGCGATATACTTATTTTCCTTTACTTTAGGATGGTTTCCTTCCAATGGATCGGTTGACATCGGGGTTACCGATGGTACATTGGAATATTGGTTAAGTCGTCTTCATCATGTATTGCTGCCAGCCATTGTACTTGGTTTATTAAGTACAGCAAGTTATACACAATTTTTACGGAACGATATTATTGAAAACAGCCGCAAGGATTTTGTTCGGACAGCACGCGCTAAAGGGACGCCTGAAAGAAAAATTTATAATGTTCATATTTTAAGGAATTCGATTATTCCTTTGATTACCTTTTTGGGATTTGACCTTGTTGCGATTATTAGCGGTGCCATCATTACGGAAACCATTTTTACATATCCGGGTCTTGGACAGCTGTTCCTCCAATCAGTTGGAACAAGGGATTATCCAGTTTTAATGACGTTGACCATGTTGTTCTCGTTCTTAACACTAATCGGAAACCTAATTGCTGATGTTTTATATGGTGTTGTAGACCCGAGAATCAGATTGGATTAAAGGGGGAGAAAAGATGCAAATCGATACACAAAAGGATACCAATATATCGGCAGCACCCCCGAAAAAAAGCTTATCACCATGGGCAATCGCTAGGAAAAAATTCGTTCAGAATAAACTCGCAATGATTAGTTTCATTTTCTTAGTTATTGTTGGGATTATCTCCTTTTTGGCTCCTTATATCACAACGGCTGATATAACGAGAGTAAATATTGCGGACATGTCCTTAGAGCCTTCGAGTAAGCATTGGCTCGGAACGGACAAATCAGGCCGGGATGTGTTTACCAGACTGATATATGGCGGTAGGATTTCGCTATTGGTTGGATTAAGCTGTACGATATTTGTTATTTTTATTGGGACATTAATTGGCTCTGTAGCAGGTTATTTTGGCGGAGCAGTTGATAACCTATTAATGAGATTTACTGATTTTATCCTAAACTTCCCATTTTTGGTTTTTGTCATTGTTATTAATGCCATTTTCTTTGGGAAAGTAAGCGGCTTATGGGTTTTAATCGCTGTAATTAGTTTCCTTTATTGGGGTGGTATTGCTCGGATTGTCAGAAGTAAAATTCTAGCCGAAAAAGAAAACGAATATATTACAGCGGCCATCTCTATTGGTTGTTCACCGGCAAAAGTAATCGTTAAACATCTTTTACCAAACGTATTATCAACTATCATTGTTCAAGCAACCATTACATTTGCTTCGATGATTGTCATTGAATCGGCACTGAGTTACCTTGGATTTGGTGTACCGCAAGAAACGCCAAGCTGGGGCAATATGCTTAATTCTGCGAATGAACCTGATGTCCTTCAGTACAAGCTCTGGATATGGATGCCGCCAGCACTCATCATTACCATGACCATTCTGTCCATCAACTTTATTGGTGAAGGCCTAAAAGACGCTTTTAACCCTAAATCAAGAAGATAAAAATCTACCATTTAGACATGGTAGATTTTTTTATGAGGCTTTATACCTAATAATATGGAAACAACCGGAGCAAAATGTATATAAAGGAATAATTTAACTGTCGCCTGCCCATACTGATTGACAAACAGTTTCTTGAAGTGAGGGATTATACAATGTTATATCTTCATGATGTATGGGTGAATTGGTTTGAAGGAGAAGAAAACGGTTATAATGTCTGCCACTTCCACGAATGGCGCAAGGATGACGGAGTTGAACTACTTGACCAAGTACCGCTGCTAAAAGTGGAGCCAATTCTTTTTAACTATATTGAAAATGATTTATCTGAATTGCCACAGCAGCTTCTAGATGATATTTACCAAAAAGCATACTTGCGAAAAAACCATGAACGGATCCAACTGGATTACTGCTTTGTGGTAACCGATGGGGTAGGCATTCTTGCTGTTGATACGATTGGCTATAATATTCCTATTCGAAAAAGCCGGTTAATTCCAAGACAGGAACAGCTTGTGTACGAAATGATCAGCAATCATGAACCTAAGGAATTTATATTTTATAATCAATCGAGTAAAAAAGACTTCCATATTCTTTCTCCAGAACCTACGTTAATGCTGGGTTTGACAAGAAAAGAGCGGCAGATAAAGCAGCTTCTGTTTATGGCTTTAGATCAGTTGTTTTCATCGAATAATGAAGCTGAGATTCGTTATTGGTTTACTGAGTGGTGCCCAGAACGCTACCAAACAATCCAAGAACTAAATTTTGCTGATGCCTGGGAACAGCTTTATGAAGAAATCAAATTTGGCTGGTCAAAAAAACACGAAATCTTTTGTGAAAATTTAATAAAGGGACAGCCATTTTTTGAAAAGCTATGGGAAATGGAACACGGTCCAAAGGTAAACTAAAAGCCTGACCCAAAAGGAATATATTTCATTCCTTTTGCGGTTCAGGCTTTTTTTGCTAATAGGAAAGTATAAATTTTCAAAAATTTATACTTTCCTGTCGCATAAATTCAACTACGCCTCATGAACGTCCTATCGGACTCGCCAATCGGCGAGTTTTCATTTATTAGCTATTTGCGCTTTCTTCCAAGGCCCATTGCATTTTCCATTTTCTTCAAGGTTTTGCTAGCAACTTTATTTGCTTTCTCTGCACCAAGGTCTAATATTTCGTCTAATTCAGTTGATTCCATTAATTCATAGTATTTATCTTGGATTGGTTTAAATGCCTTAATAACAACATCGGCCAAATCACCCTTAAAGTCCCCATAACCTTTACCATGGTACATCACTTCAAGTTCAGCAATAGTCATATTTCCTAAGATAGAGTATATGGATAAAAGATTTGAAATACCTGGTTTATTTTCTTTATCATACTTAACAATTCCCTCTGAATCGGTCACAGCACTTTTAATTTTCTTTTCAATTTGTTTTGGGTCATCAAGCAATGCAAGGAATGCTTTTTGATTCGGGTCGGATTTGCTCATTTTCCTAGTCGGGTCCTGCAGGGACATAATACGGGCACCGACCTCCGGAATGCGGACTTCAGGCATCGTGAGAATTTCTCTATATTTTTTATTAAATCTTTCGGCAAGATCACGTGTAAGCTCTAAATGTTGTTTTTGGTCTTCACCTACTGGAACAAGTTCAGCATTATACAATAAAATATCTGCGGCCATTAATGGCGGGTAGGTTAATAAACTTGCAGATACAGCCTCTTTACCTGCAGATTTATCCTTAAATTGGGTCATTCTCTCTAGTTCTCCGATATAGGACACACACTGCATCAACCATCCGGCTTGAGCGTGGGCGGGAACTTCTGATTGGATAAACAATGTCGCTTTTTCCGGATCGATTCCCACTGCGATATACAAGGCTGCCAAGCTGCGGATGTTCTTTCTCAAAGTTGCGGGATCTTGCGGGACAGTTATTGCATGCTGGTCGACTATGCAGAAGTAGCAATTATATTCATTCTGCAGCTCAACGAATTGCTTAAGTGCACCAATATAGTTACCAAGTGTGATTGTTCCACTTGGCTGAATTCCCGAAAATATTGTCTTCATAAATAATCCTCCTAAACAAATATATAAAAAAAGCCATTCATCCCCAAAAATAGGGACGAATGGCTCGCGGTACCACCCTAATTACTCAGTATACTGAGTCACTTTAAAACCCTTTAACGCGGGGAACGTCTACTCCTACTTTTCCTTTTATAAGGCTCAGAAAGAAGCTCCAAAGTCCATTCCGTATTTCTTTGTGTTTGTTTCCACCACCCACAAACTCTCTAAAACAAAGGACGATACGTACTACTCTTTTTCATTGCTTATCTAATATATTCGATTATTTCCCATTATAAATGATTTACATATTTCATTTCAAGCTAGTAAAACATAATAAACAACGAGGGCAATCAGCATAAGAATGCCGTTTACAATAGCATAAAAAAGGAAGGGTTTTTTATCAATTGTTACAAGTTGTGATAAACCAGGAATGTCTTCAAATTTCCGTTTATTAGTCTTAAGCGATTGGGTAAAGTTAAACGACTTGGAAATCGCATCATAAAATCCGCTTTGAATTGTGAAAATAAGCAAAAAGGAAAGGAGCAGTGCAAGTGAGATATAAAAAGATATATTGATATAACTAACAATGGAAATTTCACCGTAAAAAATAAACGATAAAATAAAAATGACAATTTGTGTAAACGCTACCAAAAAGACACTTTTATTAGGGACAATTTTCAATTAAATTCCTCCAAAACACTGTATTAGTAGGGTTTTTTAAATGAAAAAACCTTTATAAATATAAATTATAACATAGTAAATTGTAATTCATACGTAAGAATTGTCTCGAAAATGTAAATTAATTTTCAAAAAGTAATGTACAAGAGAATGAAAATATGTATAATAGAGAATGTAGTAATTTTTCAGAATAATAGAAAAGGGAGGTCTACTAGTGAAGAAATCAAAACTTTCACTACTTCTAGTTTTATCGCTAGTACTTAGCATGTTCCTTGCAGCCTGTTCTGGTGGTACTAAGAACGAGGAAAAAAGCAAGGACGAAGGAAAAACCAAAACTACAGAGGAAAAATTAGCGGCAGATCAAACGCTAAATGTTCTTGAGTCAGCCGAAATTCCAACAATGGATAGTGCTAAAAACCAAGACACCATGGGCGGCATCATGTTGAATGCTGTGAATGAAGGTTTATTCCGCTTGGATGAAAACCAAAAGATCGTTCCAGCCGCAGCTGAGAGCATGCCAAAATATAACGAAGATAAAACTGTAATTACAATCAAGTTGAGAAAAGATGCTAAATGGTCTAATGGCGATCCTGTAACCGCACATGACTTCGTATTTGGATGGCAGCGTGCGCTTGACCCAAAAACTGCTTCTGAATATGGTCCATATTTCATGGAAGACAGAATTAAAAATGCTTCTGAAATCATCGCCAAAGGGGAAAAAGCTACTCCTGAAGATATCAAAACTTTAGGTATTAAAGCTTTAGATGACTATACACTTGAAATCGATTTAGTAAGACCGCTTCCATATATTGAATCGTACCTTGCGTTTTATACATTCTTCCCTCAAAACCAAAAGTATGTTGAGGCACAGGGTGATAAATATGCGACAGATGCTGCACACATTCTTTTTAATGGTCCGTTCAAAATGACAAAATGGGACGGCCCGACAGCAACTGAATGGGCGTTAGAGAAAAACGACACCTATTGGAATGCTAAAAATATTACATTAAAGAAAGTTAACTTTAATGTTTCAAAAGACCCGCAAGCTTCTGCAAATGCTTTTGAAGCGGGGGAAGTAGACGTTACGCCTAAGCTTGCTCAAGCTGCTATTCTTTCACAATATCAAGGATCTGAAGAATTGCTTACTTACACAGAACCATCAGTATTCTGGCTAAAAATGAATCAAAAAAATCCTGCATTCCAGAACTTAAATATTCGTAAGGCTATTGCATTAACAGTTGATAAGAATGCCCTTGTTAAAGACGTATTGGCTAACGGTTCTATTGCTGCAGATTACATTGTTCCAAAGGAATTTGCTTTTAATAATGGCAAGGATTTCCGTGATGGCGCAGCCACTTATATGAAAATGAATAAAGAGGAAGCCAAAAAGTTTTGGGAAAAAGGTCTTCAAGAGCTTGGTCAAAAAGAATTAACGTTCACTTATGTAGGTCAAGATACTGAATCTTCTAAGAAAACGGATGCGTTCGTAAAAGACCAATTAGAGAAAACCTTACCTGGTTTAAAAATCAATATTGAAAGTGTTCCGTTCAAAATCCGTATCGACCGTGAAAATAAACAAGATTATGATTTATTATTTGCCGGATGGGGACCTGACTACGCAGACCCTATGACTTATATGGATTTATTCTTAACTGGCGGACAAAATAACCGCATGAGCTATAGCTCTGCAAAATATGATGAGTTGGTCAAAGCAGCCCAAACCACTTTGGGAGCGAAGGCTGATGAGCGCTGGAAAGCTCTTCATGATGCGGAGAAAGTTCTTTTAGAAGACGATGCAGCAATTGTACCGATGTATCAACGTGCAGCTAACATCTTAGTTAACCCGAAAGTAAAAGGTCTTGTTACTCATGCAATGAGCCCAGACATGGATTTCCAACATGTTAAGATTGTTGAAACCAATAAGTAATCATAATTAACCAAATAGGGGAGAGAGTATATTGTCGAAATATACTCTCTTTTCACCTGTATCTAAATTGTCGAAAAACGTCGAATATTTCATTAATAGGAGGTGTAGGCATGGCAAAGTATCTTTTGCAACGAATTGTCTATATGATATTGACCTTATTCATTGTAGCTTCTGTTACTTTTTTCCTCATGAAACTTATACCGGGTACTCCTTTTAATAGTGCGGAAAAATTAACGCCTCAACAGCTTCATATCATGCAAGAAAAGTATGGATTGAATGATCCTGTGCCTATTCAATATGTTCATTATATAGCGAACTTGGTTAAAGGTGATTTAGGAGTCTCCTTTCAATTTGATAATACCCCGGTTACAAAACTTCTTCAAATACGAATTGGTCCATCTGCTGTACTTGGTATTCAGGCAATGATTTTAGGTGCTTTAATAGGAATTGTCTTAGGAGTAGTTGCCGCATTAAAGCAGAATACATGGGTGGACTACGGTTCGACATTTATTGCTGTTGTTGGTAAATCAATCCCATCATTTATTTTTGCGGGATTGCTTCAGTATTACCTAGGAGTCAAACTTGGTTGGTTCCCTGTAATGTTTTGGAAAGGGCCGGAATATACCATTATGCCAACGATTGCTTTGGCGATGTTCCCAATCTCGATTACGGCACGTTTTATGCGGACTGAAATGGTGGAAGTTTTGGGTACAGAATACATTACATTGGCAAAAGCAAAAGGCGCAAGTTATTGGCAGATAAGTGTAAAACACGCTTTAAGAAATGCCTTAATTCCAGTTGTTACAGTTCTTGGCCCCTTAGCAGTAGGGCTTATGACAGGTTCCCTCGTTATTGAAAATATCTTTGGAATACCAGGTATTGGTGAGCAATTTGTTAAAGCGATTATGGTAAACGACTATCCGGTTATTATGGGAACGAATATTTTATTTGCTGCTTTGTTTGTGGTCATAATATTAGTAGTAGATATTCTTTACGGTATAATTGACCCACGTATTCGTATCTCGGGGGGGAAAAGTTAAATGTTAAACAAAGAAACAGCTATTTCGAAGGATATGTTTGCGCCCGCCCATATAGATCCATCTAAAAGTGAGAAAATTTCCAAGCCCAGCTTAAACTTTTGGCAGGATTCTTGGCTAAGGGTCAAAAAAAATAAAGGTGCAGTGCTAAGTTTAGTGATAATTGTCATCGTCATCTTTTTAGCGTTTGTCGGGCCTTTATTGACACCATATAAATTTGATACGCAAAATACAAAGAATAATAACTTACCACCTCGTATACAAGGGTTGGAAAACATCCACTGGCTCCCGTTTGATGGGACATTAAAGCGAAAGAATGGGACGGAGTACAACCCTTATGAGATCCGAGAGGTAAAGGAGTACTATTGGTTTGGTACAGATGGCCTTGGCCGGGATCTCTTTGCACGTCTTTGGAAAGGAACTCAAATATCACTTTTCATCGCTTTTATGGCAGCACTAGTGGACATGCTGATAGGGGTGACCTATGGGGCGATTTCAGGTTACCTAGGTGGGCGCGTAGATAGCGTCATGCAGAGGATAGTGGAAATTATCGTCGGGATTCCTAACCTAATTGTCGTCGTATTAATGATTCTTGTGTTAAAACCGGGTATTGTTCCGATCATTATTGCAATCGCTCTTACCGGTTGGACAAGTATGGCCCGTGTGGTCCGTGCCCAGGTATTAAAATTTAAAAATCAGGAATTTGTTTTGGCTGCCAAAACGTTAGGCGCTTCAAATGGATCTATCATATTTAAACATATGATTCCAAACATGTTTGGCGTCATTATCATAAATACAATGTTCTCTATCCCGAATGCGATTTTCTTCGAAGCATTCCTAAGCTTTATTGGGTTAGGTCTGCAAGAGCCAAATGCGTCCTTGGGGACATTGGTGAATGACGGCTATCATTCAATGATTGCTTTTCCATATCAAATGATTATTCCATCGATCATGATTGCGTTAATTATGGTTTGTTTCAATCTGGTGGCAGATGGTTTACGAGATGCATTCGATCCAAAAATGCGTGATTAGAAGGCGGGTGATTTATAGTGGAGAAAATTTTACAAATAAAAGATTTAAATATTTCATTCCACACCTTTGCTGGGGAAGTTAAAGCAATTCGCGGAGTGAGTTTTGATTTATTTAAAGGGGAAACTCTGGCAATTGTAGGGGAATCTGGTTCTGGTAAGTCTGTTACCACAAAATCCATTATGCGGCTTCTTCCAGAACATAATTCCGAGATAAAAGGAGGCCAGGTCCTTTTTGATGGCAAAGACCTAACCAAATTATCTGATAAGCAAATGCAAAAAATCCGTGGTAAAGACATTTCGATGATTTTCCAAGACCCGATGACATCATTAAACCCTACAATGAAAATCGGAAATCAAATTATGGAACCGCTGATTAAGCACCAAAACATGTCTAAAGGTGCCGCCAGAGAAAGAGCAGTTGAACTTTTAAGGCTGGTTGGTATTCCTAAGCCGGAAATTCGTGTTGATCAATACCCGCATCAGTTTTCGGGCGGGATGAGACAAAGGGTTGTTATAGCTATTGCGTTAGCTTGTAATCCTAAAGTTTTAATCGCAGATGAACCAACAACGGCTTTGGACGTTACAATCCAGGCTCAAATTCTGGAATTAATGAAGGATTTGCAAAAGAAAATTGATACATCAATCATCTTTATTACCCATGACCTTGGCGTTGTAGCTAATGTTGCTGACCGAGTCGCTGTTATGTATGGCGGTAAAATCGTAGAAGTTGGGACTGCTGATGAAATTTTCTATAATCCTAAACACCCATATACATGGGGATTGATTAGCTCCATGCCGGATATGGAAACAAATGATGAGGAATTATACTCAATCCCGGGAACACCGCCTGATTTATTAGATCCGCCAAAGGGTGATGCATTTGCACCCCGTAACCCTTATGTGATGAAAATCGACCTAGAACAGGAGCCGCCATTCTTTAAGGTATCTGACACTCATTATGCAGCCACTTGGCTATTGCATCCGGATGCTCCAAAGGTGGAACCGCCTGAGGCTGTGAAAAGGCGTCAAAGTCAATTCCCTGGTGTAAAGGTGGGAAAATAAATGAGTGAAAGAAAAAAATTATTAGAAATAAAAAATTTAAAACAGTATTTTAATGAAGGCAAACCTAATGAGGTAAAAGCGGTTGATAATGTCTCTTTTGATATTTATAAAGGAGAGGTAATGGGGCTTGTGGGTGAATCAGGCTGCGGTAAATCTACAACAGGCCGGACAATTATTCGTCTATACGATGCCACAGGCGGAGAAGTCCTTTATGATGGTGTTAATGTTCACGGAAATAAATCCAAGAAGGAACTGAAACAATTCAACCGTAAGATGCAAATGATTTTCCAAGATCCATATGCATCATTAAATCCTCGCTTGAAAATTGCGGATGTTATTGCCGAGGGAATCGATATCCACGGGTTAGCTAAATCAAAACAAGAGCGAATGGAAAAGGTATACGAATTGCTTGAAACTGTTGGATTGAACAAGGAACATGCTAATCGTTATCCACATGAATTTTCTGGCGGACAGCGGCAGCGGATTGGGATTGCCCGTGCTCTGGCAGTTCAACCGGAGTTCATTATTGCGGATGAGCCTATTTCAGCATTGGACGTATCGATTCAAGCGCAGGTTGTAAACCTAATGAAAAAGCTCCAGCATGAAAAAGGGTTAACCTATCTGTTCATTGCACATGACTTGTCAATGGTAAAATACATCAGCGACCGTATCGGTGTTATGTATTTTGGGAAAATAGTTGAGCTTGCACCAGCAGATGAACTTTACCGAAACCCGCTTCATCCATACACGCAATCATTATTATCTGCGATTCCTGCTCCTGATCCGATTAGTGAGCGGACACGGAAACGTAAAACATATGATCCGGCAACTCATAATTATCAGGACAATGAGCCGGTTGAATTCCGAGAAGTTACGCCGGGACACTTTGTCCTTTGTTCAGAAACAGAATTTAAACAATATCAAGCACAATCTAAACAATAATAAAAAAAACGACCTCGAATTTCGAGATCGTTTTTTTATTATTTTACTTTTTCTTTCCGCCAACGGTTTTCCAGCCAGTTTGAAATCTGGCACTTTGGTCGACAAATTCGCTGCGGCGTTTTCCGCCAAATACCTTTTCACCAATACCGTTTGTGATGACTCCCATAAAAGCTGTAATCCCGATCACTAACAGTGCAACAACTGTTAAATCAGTTATGTATCCAGCCATGATTGTCCCTCCATTTGATGAATCAAAGAATTGATTTTATTTTATTCACTATACCTATTGTAAAAGAACTTTGCCTTTAAGAAAAGAGAAAAATAAAAAACTATTGAAAAGCTATATTTAAATACTGATATCGTTTTCATCTTGTGATTTTAATTGAGAATGGATTTTTTAGAAAAAATCCTAGCAGGTTATTTGTTATTAAAAAGAGATTTAATTCACAATGCATTACCCTCAGAAAGCATAAATAAAGATACGAACATTTTAGTATGATTAACAAAGAAAAGTAATAAAAAATAAAAAAATAAAAAAATTTTTGAAACTTTTGCAGAAATTATTCGTCTAATATAATAAAGGACCTATAATTTAGGGGGGATTCTGATAGTGATTATTTTTGAAAAAGGGATACCTTTTTTCGATATTGTAGTGTATAATGGGTGATATAAATTCCTTATTTATAATAATTTTAATTTTATAAACTGTAATACATTGGAATTGTGTTAATTTCCCTTATTTCGGATTGATATATGATAGATTTGCAAATAATAGAGGAGTGTGAAACACAGATGGTAACACTATACACCTCACCGAGCTGTACATCATGTCGGAAAGCAAAGTCATGGTTAGAAGAGCATGAGATTCCATATAAGGAAAGAAATATTTTCTCTGAACCTTTATCTATGGAAGAAATCAAAGAAATTCTACGTATGACTGAAGATGGAACGGATGAAATTATTTCAACGAGATCTAAAACCTTTCAAAAGTTAGATGTGAATTTGGATACAATGCCTCTTCAGGATTTATTCAAATTAATTAAAGAAAACCCAGGTTTGCTTCGCCGCCCAATCATCATTGATGAAAAACGTTTGCAAGTTGGATATAATGAAGATGAAATCCGCAGATTCCTGCCTAGAAAGGTCAGAACGTATCAATTGCGAGAAGCACAGCGGATGGTAAATTAATTGAGAGTAAGACCTTTTTTATAAAGGTCTTTTTTTCATTTTTATTGTTTGAAATTTTTATTTAATTTTGTTATTATTAAAGGAATATCTATATTGGAAATTTTCCCTCTGAATGTTGACTGGACTACTGTTCGTATTGGATATTGGGCGGATTTACGGATTTTGTGAAATTGCGCTTTTTTATTTCCCTTATTGGTTCTTTTATCATAAAATGAAAGTACAAGAGTATTTGCTTTTTTATTTAAAGTTTCATTGAATAAACTTTTTTTAAGAGTGAATGCTAAGGGAGTTATCTGCTTGGGGGTATTTAGTCCCTTCAATATGAACAATGGAAGGGAGAGGTTAAAATGGAGATTGAACGTATTAATGAAAATACGGTTAAATTTTATATTTCCTATGGTGATATAGAAGAAAGAGGCTTTGATCGGGAAGAGATTTGGTACAATCGTGAACGAAGTGAAGAACTCTTTTGGGAAATGATGGATGAAGTTCATGGAGAGGAAGAGTTTGTGGTTGAAGGTCCGTTATGGATTCAGGTTCAAGCCTTGGATAAAGGCTTAGAGGTACTTGTGACCAAAGCGCAGCTTTCTAAAGATGGCCAGAAATTTGAACTTCCCATTCCTAATGATAAAATTAAGGATTTACCTGTTGACGATAAGATTGACGAACTTTTAGATCAGCATTTTAATCCAAATTATTCAGATGATGAGGAAGTCCTCCTTGAGGAAGATAATTTGGAGTTTATTCTTGCATTTAGAGATTTTGAAGATGTGATCAGTTTGGCAAAAAGGCCGGGTCTTGATAACTTAGTCACAACGCTATATCACTTTGAAGGAAAGTATTACTTATATACTGAATTCCCGGAAGATGTTTTCGGTGAAGATGAGATTGATGATGTTTTAAGCGTATTGCTGGAATATGGGTATGAAACACAGTTAACGATTCACCGAATTCAGGAGTACGGTAAAGAAATAATTGCTGAGAATGTTTTTGAAGTTATTCGAAACCATTTTAGCTAAAAAAGGTACCGATTTCACAGTTGAAATCGGTATTATTTTAGCTGATAGGAAATTATAAATTCAACTATGCCTCTGTCTTCGTCCTATCGGACTCGCCAATCGGCGAGTTTTCATTTATCTAACTTTAAATATTGGTGTTTCAAAGCAGGTGAGGACACTGAAGAATACGGTTCGGGTTGTCATATTTTTGTTGGTTCTTTCAATTCTTCTTTTTGCATTCAAAAATCAGTTGGAGAGTGGCATTTTAGGGTTCCTAAGTGTAATGATTTCGCTTTCCGTCATCTTTATCGGGTTTGTTATATTTCTGGAAAACCGACATCCTACACAAACCATAACATGGCTGGTTGTTCTTGGAAGCTTTCCGCTGGTGGGGTTTATTTTTTATCTTCTCTTTGGCAGGAATTATCGAAAGGAACGGATGTTTAGAAAAAAGTATTTTCTTGATAAACAGGCTTTTTTAACTATTGAGGGTGAAAATGACCCAAGAAGTGAAGAAAAGCTGCAGTTAATGGGGGAGCATCAAGGCAAATTATTCATGCTCGCTCAAAAACTGGGGAATAGTCCAATATCCTTTGATACAGCAACCAAGGTTTTAACAAACGGTGAGGAAACTTTTTCTCATATAATGGAGGAACTAAAAAGGGCGAGGCACCATATTCATCTGGAATATTATATTATTAGGCATGATCAGATTGGTCAAGAAATAAAGAATATATTAATTGAAAAAGCGAATCAAGGTGTAAAGGTTCGTTTTATGTATGATGCCGTTGGGTCCTGGAAGCTTTCAAAAGCTTATATCAATGATTTAAAGAATGCAGGAATAGAAACTGTTCCATTTGGGCCGGTAAAATTGCCTTTTTTAAATAATAAGTTTAATTTCCGCAACCACCGAAAAATAATTGTCATAGACGGGAATATTGGGTTTGTCGGCGGATTAAATATTGGCGATGAATATCTGGGACGAAATAAGGATATTGGATTCTGGCGGGATACCCATTTGATGCTTCGGGGCGAAGCAGTGCGGACTCTGCAGCTCATTTTTCTTCAGGATTGGTATTATATGACGAATCATAGTTTTCTGACGGCAGAATACTTATCTCCACAAATTGACCATAAAAGCCACGGCGGTGTTCAGTTAATCGCAGGAGGCCCGGATAACGAATGGAGTGTCATCAAGAATATATTTTTCTCCATGATTGGATCGGCAAGAAAATCAGTCTGGATTGCTTCTCCTTACTTTATACCAGATGAGGATATTTTCTCCGCCATTAAAGTAGCCGCCTTAAGTGGAATTGATGTACGGCTTCTAGTTCCAAACCGTCCGGATAAGCGGATTGTCTTTCATGCTTCAAGATCCTATTTTCCTGAGCTTTTAGAGGCAGGAGTAAAGGTGTTTGAATATGAAAGAGGGTTTATGCACAGCAAAATTGTCATTGTTGATGGGGAATTGGCTTCGATAGGAACCTCTAATATGGATATGCGAAGCTTTCATTTGAATTTTGAGGTAAATGCGTTTCTTTTCCGGACGAAAAGTACCCAAAAGCTTGTTGCAGAATACCTAAACGATTTAGAATTTGCAATACAATTAGATTTAAAAACATTCCAACAGCGGCATTTGGGGTATCGGTTGCTAGAATCCACTGCAAGACTGCTCTCACCGTTATTGTGAAAATTTTGTTAAAACTCGTCGAAACCGGCGGGTTTTATTTTTTTTGTAAAGGAATTTTGGCAAGTTTAGTCGAATTGGAGAAGAAAAGAAGGAGGGGGATTCCGATTGTTAACAGCCCAGACGAAAACAGGTAAACAAATTTCGCTTGGAAATTGTTACTCGAAAGAAGCACTTTTAAGCCTTAGAAAATCCGAGGAGTTCATATGTCCTGTCTGTGGGGAAAATGTTTCATTAAAGCTTGGTGAGCAGCGAATATTCCATTTTGCCCATAAAAAAGGAAGCACCTGCTGCGAAGTATACGAAGCAGAGTCCATCAATCATATTGAAGGAAAGCTTCAGTTATATCATTGGCTATGCATGCAAAAAATTCCTTGTATCCTCGAATTTTATGATCGGAAGATGCAACAGCGTCCCGATATCATGTTTGAACATAATGGTCAGAGATTTGCCCTAGAGTTTCAATGCTCCACACTATCAGAAGAGATATTTTGGAAAAGAACAAAAAACTACCTTGAACACCACTATACTCCTCTATGGATTATCTCCAGCCATCACATTCATCAAAAAAACCGCTACATCATTCCTTTTTCAAATTTTCATTACTTATTTTTACGAACGGGCATGGCAGGTCAATTGTATATACCCTGCTATTCTACTGAAAAGAAAGCCTTCCAATTAATTAGTTCTATTACTCCGTATTCCATTAAAAATGCTTTTGCGGAGCAATCATTCAATTCCCTTGATCGTTTGCGACTTGAGGATTTGCTCAATCCTAAGCCCGATGCATGGAAGATTAACCTATTAAAGTGGAAGGAAGCCGCAGAAAATTATCAAATTAGTTGGGTTCTTCATGCAGGTGCCGTAAAAAATCCCTTTCTCCATGAAATTTATCAGCGGAAATTAAATCTCTTTTTATTACCACCAGAAATAGGCCTGCCAGTTCCTCATGCAGTTTACATTCAAACCCCTCCAGTTGTATGGCAAACCTACTTATTCCTTGATTGTCTAGCTGATAAAAATCCTGGAGCATTGATCTCGTATCAGGATATACATTACCAGGTGCAGAAAAGAATCTCAAAAAAAGATATTACGATCCGAACTTTTCCTTTACTAGAAACTATTAATCCGATGATACCGGTCATAGAATATTTCCGGACGCTGATTGAATTGGGCGTTTTAATTCGAAAAGGGGACTGGTTATGCGAAATAAACCGAAAAATCAAGATTCCACAATCAAACCGAGAAAAGGATGAGGCAAAGTCAAAATTTTATCAAAATAATAAATGAAAATAGATGACAGGGCATAATATAGGAGAGGCTTTACTGCTTATAAGCGTAAAGGAGGAAAAATAAAGAAAAAATGGAATATAATAAAGTGGAATTGGATTATCGAATGGAAATGGAGGATCAATCATGACAAATGAAACGGCTGTAAAGTCACTCCCGGCAAGAAGTGAAATTCCAGTTGAAGATACGTGGAAGCTGGAGGATATTTTTGCAAGTGATGAGGGATGGGAAAAAGAATTCCAAGAGGTGAAGGCACAAATTCCGGGAATTAAGCAGTTCGAAGGAAAATTGGGAGAAAGTGCAGAGACGCTTTATAAAGCCCTTCAATTTCAGGACCAGCTTTTTGAAAGAATCGGCAAGCTCTATACATATTCACATATGAGATATGACCAAGATACGACAAACTCTTTTTATCAGGGCTTGGATGATCGAATGAAGAATCTTTATTCTCAAGCAGCGAGCCAATTTGCCTTTATTGTTCCGGAAATTCTAGCAATTGACGAAAGTAAAGTAACTGGTTTTTTAAGTGAAAAAACGGAATTAAAGCTATATGAACATTCTCTTGAAGAAATTAATTTGCAACGGCCGCATGTATTGAGTGCGGAGCAGGAAGCTCTGCTTGCTGAGGCGAGTGAAGTAATGAATGCGTCTAGTAATACATTCGGCATGCTGAATAATGCCGATTTGGAGTTCCCGTCCATTAAGGATGAAAATGGAAACGAGGTTGAAATTACTCATGGCCGTTATATCCGTTTCCTTGAAAGTGAAGACCAGAGGGTTAGGCATGACGCTTTTAAAGGGGTATATCAAACCTATGGCCAGTTTAAAAATACATTCGCAAGTACCTTAGGCGGTAATGTAAAAAAGGATAATTTTAATGCTAGGGTCCGGAACTATGACTCAGCAAGACATTCAGCCCTTGCTGCTAATAATATTCCTGAAACGGTCTATGATAACTTAGTGAATACCGTTAATGAGAATCTGCATCTGCTGCACCGTTATGTAAAGCTCCGCAAACAAGTATTAGGGGTTCAGGAGCTTCATATGTATGATTTGTACACACCACTAGTTAAAGATGTGAAAATGGAAATTAAGTATGAAGAAGCAAAAGACCTTGTTATAAAAGGGCTAGCTCCGTTAGGTGATGAGTATGCCCAGATTCTAAAAGAAGGCTTTGAAAACCGCTGGGTGGATGTCCATGAGAATAAGGGCAAGCGAAGCGGGGCTTACTCCTCAGGAGCATACGGAACGCATCCATATATCCTGATGAACTGGCAGGATAACGTAAACAATTTATTCACCTTAGCACATGAGTTTGGCCACTCTGTACACAGCTTCTATACGCGGAAGAATCAGCCGTTCCCATATGGGGACTATTCGATTTTTGTTGCCGAGGTGGCTTCTACCTGCAATGAGGCGCTGCTGAACGACTATTTGTTAAAAACAATTGATGATGAACAAAAGAGGATTTATCTGTTGAATCATTATTTGGAAGGCTTTAGAGGGACGGTATTCCGTCAGACGATGTTTGCTGAATTCGAGCATTTAATCCACCAGATGGCGCAGAATAATGAGGCATTAACGGCTGAAACATTAACAAAAACCTATTATGAATTAAATAAAAAGTACTTCGGTGAAGAGGATATTGTCATTGATGAGGAAATCGGCCTTGAATGGACCCGCATCCCGCATTTCTATTACAACTATTATGTCTACCAATATGCGACAGGCTTCAGCGCGGCCACAGCACTAAGCAAGCAGATTTTAGAGGAAGGCAAGCCAGCAGTAAAACGGTATATTGAATTCCTCAGTGCAGGAAGCTCCGATTATCCAATCGAAGTATTAAAGAAAGCCGGAGTGGATATGACAAGCTCTGAGCCAATCAAGGATGCCTGCAAGGTGTTTGAAGAAAAACTAGGTGAATTAGAACAACTATTGCTAAAAAAATAAAGAAGGAGGGATGGTATAGTCGCCATCCCTTTCCTAACGAATAATTTCAACTACGCCTCATGAACCGTCCTATCGGACTAGCCAATCGGTGAGTTTTCATTTAAAATCCCTTAAATTTTTTTCTGTCATTGATGGAGATTATGGGGGTTAAGATGGAAAGAAACAATACGGGGATGCTAATTATAATCGGGAAAATTTTCATGAGTGCCAGTACATGTAAAAAAAATGCAAAAATAAAAAAAAGAATCATCAGCGTAATGGAGAACTTTTTCAATTTCTTAATCCATCCTTTTTTAGTAAATATCTTTCCTTTATATTTATGGTCTACTCTATGAATTTATGATATTTTGACAATAATGTGAAATAAAGCACAAACTTATTGTCACCCATCTCAGCCCATGCTATATTTAATACGTGAAGTTGATCACAACAAACATATACCCCTTTGTTTGACCGTGAAAAATTTCTCCCATCCCCTTTGTTCGTATTAAGAGAAATGCCCTGCAGTTGATGGCTGCAGGGCATTTCTGTTATACATTATCATAAGCTATTTAATATACTTCCAAAAGGTCCCGAACTTTGCAGGGATTTGCTGCACCACCTGCTTAAGGAGCAATTTTTTCATTTCCCGTTCAATTTGTGAAATGGTCATATTATATACAAGAGCAATTTCCTTTGAGGCGACAAATTTAAAATTCTTTAAAAATATTTCCAGTGGAGGAAGTGGAGATTTAATCGGTTTTTCTGCGAGCATTTCCTCCAGAATTTGAACATAAACCTCATATGGATATGTTCCTGTTATTTTTATTCCTTCTTCTTCAACGTTCTCATTGAAGAAGACAAGAGTGGGAATTTCGCGAACTTCCATTTCGGAAGTAATTTGCAGGTCGCACTGAAAAGCTTTTGCAGCACTCTCCGAATGCATGTCTTGAAGAAATTCTTGAATTTCAAGTCCTGCTTTATCTGCACACTCTCTTAATACTCCTAAATCTGAAATATTCCTTTTTTCCAAAAATAATACCTCTTGGATTGCGCGGAGGAAGCGAATTCCTGCACGTCTCCCCTGAAGCTCTGCTGCTTTTAACGCAATCGATACATTATAGGGAGCATGTACAGGGTCTTCAAACCCATGATTTCCTTCACAAGATATTATTGACCTGCTCGTTGTTTTCTCCCAAACCTGCGCAAGGTTTTCAACATTTTTTTTTCGGCTTATATTTAAATTCGTCAATTTTCCACTTAGAACATGCTTGATAGAAAAGTAACGTCCATACTCAATCTGAAGCTTTTTCATGATAGGCTCAAGTGACCAGCATTCGGGACAAAGCGGATCAATAAATAAATAAATTTCTATCGGTTTTTTATCGCTGCTATTGATTGGCTGCAAAGAATTTGAGTAATCAAAATTATTCACGATGGCTCACCGGAATTTTCTTGATTGTCAGGTGTATTTATCATGTGCTGGGCAGTTAGATAAAGCCTGTAATAAAATTCATCCCTAATCGGTCCTTCTAAGCCGATTTTATCCATTGCTTTGGTCATGCATGAAAGCCAGGCTTTGGCACGCTTTGGCGTAACCGGAAAGGGCAGATGGCGGGCACGCATCATCGGGTGTCCATGTTCCTCAGAATAAAGTGGAGGGCCGCCTAAATATTGTGTTAAAAATTGCTTTTGTTTATGGGCAATTTCAGAAAAATCATTTGGGAATATAGGAGCAAGGTCAGGATGTTGTGCAACAAGGCCATAAAAAGTGTCCACAAGACGATGGAGCGTTTCTTCTCCAATAACCTCAAATGGTGTTAGTTGATTATTCATCATGTTGACAACTCCTCCTCTCGTCATTATCAAGTTTACATTCATTTTAACAATGCCTAATTTTTATCTCAAATGAATTGCTTCAGAAAAAAGGATATTATTAATGTGTCCAATATGGCTTTTCTTACGAAACTAATTTATAAGTTGTATTTCTGCCTGTAAAAGCGGCGAATTTTGTTTTCTGTTTTTCTAACAGGAATTTGATAATTTTTTAACAGCTGCAAAAAGACTTCCTGCCCCTCCTGAAAGTTTTCAACCTCATATTCTAGTTCAAAATCCTCTTGATTTAGGTAAATATTGTGGTCGAAAACGAGTACGCCTTTCTTAAACGCTGCTTCAGCACGTCTTGTTGCCAAAGATCCGAAATAAACCAATTTACCAAAGGGGATACCCATTTCTTCTATGATCAGCTTTATTTGGCCCAAAGGAAGTCTCCCAAATTGAATTGCTTCTAGAGCTTCCCTTTCGCTAAGTATTTGATTTGTTTCAAGAAGTCCGATTTCTGCAGGCTGCTTTAACGTCATTTCCCAGCTATTCTTTTTTAACCGGATTCTTAAAGCTGAACCCTTATCCTTTAAGGCAAACTCCTTCGTATCGAAGTAATGGTTCTCCTGAAAAAAAATATTTATTTCATCAATTTGAAAATCGGTTAATAATCTTAAATATTCTTCTTTTGTCAGCATGTTTTTAAATTCTATTTCAATATTTTGCGGCATCGTTTGTCTTCCTTTCCGATAAGAATTATTTACATTATCTCATCTTCAGTTGAAACTGCAATCCTTGGGAGAAATGAGGAATTATGTTAAAATAGTGGGTATGGAAGATGGAGGTAAAAAATGAGGAAAAAACTAATAGTCCAAGCGGCAAATGTAATGGAAAATGCACTTGTTTTAGAAGTATCGGAAGCAATAAATGGTTTAGTTCCAGCCGAACAAATCCTGGTGGATTCTGAACATTATTCCTTTATTTATCTAATGGAAGATTCAGATGACTATACATACATCGTGTTTCCGGAACCAATCTGGCCAGACTTGAAGATGGCTGCAGAACTTCCGGTTTGGATTTCCGACGGAAATGAAAAAATAGAACTTCAGCGTTTTAATGAAGAGTTTGATTTTATTATTAACAACATAAAAGGAAATAGCAATTACGGTAAAGAAATGGTTGAAAAAGCAGAATCAGTTTTTCATCCATAATTTGTTCTTGTCGAGGTGGAGTCATGAAGCATTGGGACCAATTTTTAACCCCTTATAAGCAGGCAATTAATGAGCTCAAGATAAAATTAAAGGGAATGAGAGGTCAATTTGAACTCGATTCGACACATTCACCAATTGAATTTGTTACCGGCCGTGTAAAGCCAATTGCCAGTATTTTAGATAAAGCAACTCAAAAAGGAATACCGTTAGATAAACTTGAAGTGGAAATGCAGGATATTGCCGGCCTTCGGATTATGTGTCAGTTTGTGGAGGATATTTATCGGGTCGTTTCGCTGCTCCGAAACCGCAATGATTTTGAAATAGTGGAGGAAAGGGATTATATTTCTCATGAAAAAATCAGTGGATACCGTTCCTATCACGTTGTCATTCAATACCCGGTGCAAACTATTCACGGGGAAAAGAAAATTCTAGCCGAAATACAAATTCGGACCTTGGCCATGAATTTTTGGGCAACCATTGAACACTCCTTAAACTATAAGTATAAAGGTGCCTTTCCTACTGATATAAAAATGCGACTCCAGCGTGCGGCAGAGGCAGCTTTCCGTTTAGATGAGGAAATGTCACTTATTCGGGGTGAAATTAAAGAAGCACAGGCTTTTTTTACGAGAAAGAAGGAAACAGCCCAAGAAGAAAAAAAATGAGCCGCTGTTTATATAGATTATTCCAATACAAGGGGTAAAAAAAATGAAATTTGCGATAACATCTAAAGGGGATCAAAAATCAAATATTCTAATGCATAAAATGAGGACCTATTTGCTGGATTTTGAGTTAAAGTATGATGAAGACCAGCCGGATATCGTCATCTCCGTAGGAGGAGACGGGACGCTCCTATATGCTTTCCACCGTTATAGCAGCCGTTTGGATAAAACGGCATTTGTTGGGATCCATACTGGACACCTCGGTTTTTATGCAGATTGGACCCCTGAGGAAATCGAAAAGCTGGTCATTGCTATTGCAAAGACACCGTTTCAGGTTGTTGAATATCCACTTTTGGAGGTCATTATTCGTTATTCTCATGCGGGTAAGGAATCCAGGTACCTAGCGTTAAATGAATCTACCGTAAAGGGTGTGGAGGGAACGCTGGTCATGGATGTAGAAATACGCGGCCAGCATTTTGAAAGATTTCGTGGAGATGGTCTTTGTATTTCTACCCCTTCAGGCAGTACAGCCTATAATAAAGCGCTAGGCGGAGCCATTATTCACCCGTCCATCCAAGCCCTTCAAGTGGCGGAAATGGCATCCATTAACAACAGGGTTTTCAGAACAGTAGGGTCGCCGCTTATTCTGCCTGCACACCACACATGTATGTTAAAGCCCGTAAATCGGACGGATTTCCAGATTACGATTGATCATTTAACCCTGCTCCATAAGGATGTAAAGTCAATCCAATTCAGGGTTCCGGAGGAAAAAATCCGTTTTGCTAGGTTCCGTCCGTTTCCTTTCTGGAAAAGAGTACATGATTCATTTATTTCGGACTAATTGAAGGAAAACACGGAATGACACAAAATTTTAAACTTCATTGGAGTATTGATCATAATAGTGCCGGATTGCTCATTAAAGAGTTTTTAAAGATGGAAGAAATCTCTCGGACTGCTTTGACGGATATTAAATTCAAGGGCGGGAGAATCCTTGTCAACAGTGAAGATGTAAATGTTAGGTATAAGCTCGTCGAAGGGGATGTACTGACAGTTATATTCCCTTCCGAGAGCCCGAGTTTTCCGGGAGAGAAGCTTCCATTGACGATTCTGTTTGAGGATGAATTTTTGCTTGTTGTAGTTAAACCAGCCGGTATGAGTACAATTCCATCAAGGGAGCATCCTGCCGGGAGCCTGGCAAATGCCCTTCTAGGATATTATCAAAAAACAGGTCTAACCGCCACAGCCCATATTGTAACTCGGCTGGATCGGGATACCTCTGGGATTGTTTTAGTGGCCAAACATCGTCATGTTCATCATTTGTTTAGTTTAATGCAGCGAAAATCTCAAGTGAAACGAACCTATGAAGCATTTGCAGGTGGTTTGTTGTCAGTGGATAGAGGCACGGTAAACGCCCCAATCGGACGTAAAGCGGAAAGCATCATCGAAAGGGAGGTCCGTGAGGATGGACAATATGCTTGTACCCATTACCGAGTCATATCAAGGCATAGGGAATTTACCCAGGTTGAACTGAACCTGGAAACTGGACGGACCCATCAAATCAGGGTCCATATGTCTTATTTGGGTCATCCTTTGCTCGGTGATGATTTGTATGGGGGAGACATCTCGTTAATTGATAGGCAGGCGTTACATTGTAAAGAAATCCACTTCATTCACCCCCTTACCCGGGAGGAAATGATCTTTACGGCACCTTTGCCGGATGATATGAAGAAATTAATAGAGGCTGGTCGTGATTAAAAAGGCCAGCCTTCTTTTAGCTAATAAGAAAGTATAAATTCAACTACGCCTCTGTCTTCGTCCTATCGGACTCCCCAATCGGCGAGTTTTCATTTATTTTATTCAAAATGTTTAAACTTTTCTTCAATGTATGGCATAGTGGAAGGGACGGAGACGACTTCCATTTCCGGATATCTTAACGCTGAAAGTTGGCCGCCAAATACTGCTCCTGTGTCAATATTATACGTTTTATTAATGATTCTTGGTTCCTTCACAGGCGTATGTCCATAAACAATATAAGCTTCCCCATGATACTGTTTAGCCCAGTCTCTTCTGACAGGGGATCCATCCGGGTGCTTTTCACCTGTAATATCTCCGTAAAGGACGAATTTTTTCACTTCATTATTTCTCTTTCCGATTAGTTCTTGTTTAATTCCCGCATGGGCGATTACTAGCTGTTTGTTGTCTAATACTAGATACATTGGAGCCTTTTCATAAAGTTCCATAAATTTTTTACGAATGGACTCTTGGTCTTTCCTATATAATGATTCATATTCCGCAACAGTTGTTTCGAGTCCGTGAGCAATTTGAACTTTGTTGCCAAGGAAAAAGCGATACAGCTTATTGCAATGGTTTCCAGGAGTATAGAAAGCTTTTTTCTGCTCGATGACCAGCTTCCAAACGACTTCAATTACTTTAAGAGAATTTGGCCCTCTGTCGGTTAAATCACCGACAAACCCAAGTATTCTGTTTTCCGAATGGAGGGGAATCCCACTTTTCCAATCGTAACCTAATTTTGCGGTTAACTCCGAGAATTCTGTGAAGCATCCATGGATATCTCCGATAATATCTATTTTCATGATAGTTGCCCCTTTCCAATTCTTATTTTTTGTCGGATTGTCAGCATTTATTACTATTCGTAAGGGAGGAGTATGATGGAACAACACGTCTCCATTATTTCATTATTGATTGTTGTGACAATGGCATTTTTAACTCCAATTCTTTTGCATCGATTTAAATTAAATTTCATTCCAGTTGTTGTTGCGGAAATTATCATGGGCCTCATTATTGGGTCGAGTGGATTCAATATCGTTCATGAAGATATGTGGCTGTCTACCTTGTCAACACTTGGCTTTATTTTTCTTATGTTCTTAAGTGGACTTGAAATTGACTTTACTGCATTTTCAGGTGGGAAAAAACGTGAGACCCTTCCAAACGGGAAAAAAGAACCGAACTCCTTTCTGGTCTCATCCGTTATCTTTGCCGGTGTCTTCATTCTCTCACTCGGTTTATCGTATCTCTTTGTTTTGGCAGGATTTATCGATAATGCTTTTTTAATGACACTGATCATTTCGACGATTTCATTGGGAGTAGTCGTGCCCACCTTAAAAGAAGCCCACTTAATGAAAACGGTGATAGGGCAGATTATCTTATTGGTGGCGGTAATCGCTGATTTAGCTACAATGATTCTTCTTGCCCTCTTTGTGTCCTTGAATGAAGGAGGAGAGGGAGATACATGGCTTCTGCTGATATTATTCGGAGCAGGAGTTATCCTCTATTTTATCGGCAAAAGATTTAAAAATCGCAGTTTTATTGAAACACTGTCAACAGGGACTGTCCAAATCGGCACGAGGGCTGTATTTATGCTGATTATTGTATTGGTGGGATTATCCGAAACTGTCGGGGCCGAAAATATCTTGGGTGCATTTTTGGCAGGTGTTCTCGTTTCTTTATTGGCACCAAACCAAGAGCTGGTTCATAAGCTTGATTCCTTTGGGTACGGTTTTTTAATTCCTATCTTCTTTGTAATGGTAGGTGTAGAACTGGATATTTGGACGTTATTCAGTGAAAAGAAACTGTTGTTATTAATACCGTTATTATTGATAGGGCTTTTATTGTCAAAGCTGATTCCTGTATACCTTTTAAAGATATGGTACGATATGAAAACAGTCATTGCCTCGGGCTTTCTGCTTACCTCCACATTGTCACTTGTGATTGCGGCGGCGACAATCGGAGAACGGATTGGAGTTATATCAGAGCAGATGAAAGGAACACTAATCCTTGTCGCAGTAATCACTTCTATTTTTACGCCGATTGTTTTTAAAAAGTTGTTTCCTCGAGAAGCAGCAGAGGGAAGAAGGGTGTCCATTGCCTTTTTAGGTGCTAACCAGATTACTTTGCCTGTCTCCCGGGAATTAAAGTCCGGACTCTATAATCCCGTCCTATATCATCAAAAAATTGAAAAAGCAGAAAAACCATTTGCTGACTCGGTATTTGAAATAAAGGAAATCCCGGATTATTCGCAGGAGGCCATTGAAAATACAAAAGTATTTGAGTCTGAAATAGTGGTTATTTTAACAGGAAACCAGGAAGTGAATGCAAATCTGGCTATGGCTGCAAAAGAAAAAGGTGTCCAAAGGGTCATTGCTAGGATTGAAAGTCCTGAACTGGAGACTAGATTGCGGGAACAAGGGGTTGAGGTGTTTTCATCTTTTACGTCAACTAAAGCGTTGCTTCGGGCGATGATTGAGTCTCCTACAGTCATAAATATATTGACGAATCAGGAAACAGGGTTATATGAAATTGTCATGAAAAATGAATTATTTGACGGTATGTCATTAAGAAGATTTCCGTTTACCGGGGATGTTATTTTTGTCAGGATTTTCAGAGGAAAGGATTCCATCGTGCCTCATGGAGATACGGAGCTGCAAATGCATGACCGCCTGATTGTCACAGGTTCAAAGGAATATGTGGATGAACTGAAGAGAGAGCTTGAATTTTCAGAACCAGGCAAAAGCTATTATTAGAAAAAGCAAGTACTTTTCATTTATTCAGAATTAGTGTAGAATTAGTACCAAGTACTAATATCAGTTATCATGTAGGAGGATTTTTTTAAAATGAATTTATCTTTAACTGGAAAAACATTTGTCGTAATGGGTGTTGCTAATAAGCGGAGTATCGCTTGGGGGATTGCCCGCTCACTGCATGACGCTGGGGCACGGTTGGTATTTACGTTTGCCGGGGAAAGACTTGAGAGCAGTGTACGGGAATTAGCGGATTCCTTAAATGCAGAGGGAACTTTAGTGCTGCCATGTGATGTGACTAGTGACGAAGCAATTGCTACGTGTTTTGCCGAAATAAAAGAAGCGGTTGGAACTATTCATGGAGTGGCCCATTGTATTGCATTCGCTAATAAGGAAGAATTATCTGGCGAATATATGAATACAACTAGGGACGGCTTCCTGCTGGCACATAATATCAGCTCCTATTCCTTAACGGCAGTAGCGAAGGAAGCACGCGGCCTCATGACAGAAGGCGGCAGCATCGTAACTCTCACATACCTTGGGGGAGAAAGAGCCATCAAAAACTACAATGTTATGGGTGTTGCAAAAGCTTCCCTTGATGCAAGCGTTCGCTATTTAGCTGCAGATCTAGGTAAAGATAATATTCGTGTAAATTCCATTTCTGCCGGTCCAATCCGAACACTATCCGCAAAAGGAATCAGTGAATTTAACATGATTCTAAAGGAAATTGAAGAAAAAGCCCCATTACGGAGAACAACAACGCCGGAGGAAGTAGGCGATACGGCAGTTTTCCTATTCAGCCATCTTTCCCGTGGAATTACAGGGGAAAATATTCACGTAGACTCTGGATATCATATTGTGTAATACAAAAAAGCCCGCAAAATGAACTGCGGGCTTTTTTGTGTTGAAAAAAAGTTAACGACTATAGGCCATTTACATATATATAAAAGTGTAGGATGCCATAAGGGAGGTGCTTTTTATGTCAAATACAAAAAATCAGGGGCCATTTTTCAACATTGGGCAGCCTTTTTCAAGGAATCATACAAACCAAAATATGCAGGAGATTTTTAGAATTAAGATTGATGCTGAGCCGGAAGCGGAAGAGGAAGAGAACCTAAGTACAGAGGAAAATAAAAAAATTGTCACTAATGCTAACAGGGGGGCAGAATCGTTAGATGCAAAAACAGAAAAAAAGAATTCTGCATCTTCTATACCCCCCGAACATAACCGCTCTGCCTTTAAACGGGTTAAACCATTTAAGGAAATGTCGGTAAAGGAAAGGTTGGAATATTTAATTAACTTTCCGAAAGTACTTCCGCCTGTTCCCTGTGTCTTTTATACAAAAGATGAAAAACATTTAGGCTACCTGACCAGTTATGAGGATAATCAAATAACCATTCAATATCATAATAAAATGCAAAAAACATTTTATGCTGATGAAATTACAAATGTCATTATGATTGGAATAAAGAGATAATGAATAGCTTTAAAATACCATATTCTTCTTATAGCTAGACAAAAAAAGGCCAGCCGATTCACCGACTGGCTAATTTATTTAATCGCAAATTCCAAGGTTTACGTCTGCAATACATTGGATTGCACAGAAGCAGCTTAAGTCAACTGTTACACAATCGTTGCTTGCCTTAAAGCAAGTTACTTGGCAATGTTTAGAAAGGTTAATGCAGCATTTGTCATCGCCTCTTACGAAATTGACTGGAACAAAGTTTCCACCGTCTTTTTTGCCAGGAACTAATACGCGAAGTGTAGCACAGCAGTTATCGAACACATCCTCTACGCGGAAATAGATGGAGACGCATGCATTGTAATCGTCATTAAAGAATGCGTGAAATGGTGTGCCATCAGCTGTTTTTAAAACGAATACGCGCGTGTCAACCATTTCTTTTACAGGTGAGACTAATGAACCAAGCGGCTCATTAAAGCAGCTGGTACATGATTGACATTCTGCTTCTTCAACAGCGTTATCTTGGAGCTCTTTAATCGCGCGGACTACTTCGCATACACAGTTGGTGCTTTTGTGATCATTACGAAAATTTCCAGAACCCATTTATTTTTTCCTCCTTAATCCGTTATATATCTTACATTACTAACATATTTCACGAAAGCCTTATGGGTTACGGACAATTGCCTTATTTAACAAAATTAGGCTATTTCCATATACAGACATATGTCCAAAAATGAAAGGGTTTTTCAATATGAAGATAAATTTAATCAACCTGCTCCTTTTAGCGTTGGCAAGCTTTCGGTTTACAAGGTTAATTGTTTTTGATAAAATTACTGAATTTTTACGAAATCCCTTTTTTGATGAGGTAGAGGAAGTAAATCCAGAAGGTGAAGTGGAATTATATTATATTCCCAAAAAATCTGGAATAAGACGATTTATAGGCGAACTGCTGAGTTGTTATTGGTGTACAGGAATATGGTCTTCTGCCATTATTGTAGGTATATCCTATCTCTCCCCTAGATGGGCGGAGCCGATGATACTCATACTAGCCGTTGCAGGTATAGCGGCGATGGTGGAAACAGTTATTCAATATTTAATTGAGAAATAAGGATTTTGCCTGAGACAAGACTTTCGTTTTTTTCATATGATGATTAGTAACTAATGAATTGTATTTGAATGGAGGAAAAAACGTGACAAGGAAAAAGAAGAAATCCCAGACAAATCAGACAACGAAGGTTACACAACCATCAAATGCTATAAAAAAACAGGGATGCGGCTGTGGTAAAAAGACAACATATAAGTAGGAGTGAAAACTGCTGGGTAACTGGCAGTTTTATTTTTTTCTCTTAACTTAGTCATATTTTTAGTCAATGTCGAAAAAACTAATGACAGTCATATTTATAAAAAAGGGATGAAAACCGTTATGCATAATACATATCGATTCATTATATTGATGAGTGTAATCTTACTGGTTTCCTGCAATCAGGATCAAAAAGCAAAAGACAGCCAGCTCGCGCTCGTGAAAACTACAAATCCCCCACCAGTTGTCACTGATGGGCATAAAGGAAATGACCAGGTAGAGAAAATTAAACAAGATGTAAGTTCTTTTCCAGAATTGTATGATGTCGCTGTCGTCAAAGGGAAAAAAGCAATCCTTGTTGCCTATAAGGTAAAGCATTTGCATCGCTTTAAAATGAAAAAGATTGAAAAAAATGTTACCAAAATGCTTGAGAAAAAATATCCAAAAGAGAAATTTACCGTCTCAAGTGACTATAAAATATTTCTGGAAGTCGTACGGCTTGATGAAAAGATGAGGTCCTCGTCTAAGTTTAACCATCGAGATGCAGAAAAACGTTTTAATGAGATCGTTAAAATGACAGAGGATATCAAGTAGGAAAGGGGATTTAATGATGGCGAGCAAACAGAAAAATATGACACCCGAGCAGCAAAAATACCAGCAGCTTCAGCAAAAGCACGAAAAAAAACGGCCAGTTTTAAAAAATTGTATCAGGGCTTTTTTTGTTGGCGGACTGATATGCGCAATCGGCCAGGCCATCAGTTATTTTTACATTTACTTTTTTAATTTTACGGAACAAAGTGTCGGGAATCCAACGGTGGCAACAATGGTGTTTTTCTCCATGCTTTTGACCGGCTTCGGTGTTTATGACCGGCTGGGGCAGTTTGGCGGGGCAGGGAGTGCGGTGCCGGTCACTGGTTTTGGCAATGCCGTCATCTCTGCAGCCATTGAACATCGCACAGAGGGGTTTGTGTTAGGAGTCGGCGGCAATATGTTTAAGCTTGCAGGCTCAGTTCTTCTTTTTGGTGTATTTGCAGCCTTTGTGGTAGCGCTGATTAGAACGGTTTTAAGTATTTGGGGGGTATTGTAATTGCTAAAAGGACATCAATCATGGGTCTTTCAAAATAAACCGATGATATCGGCGACTGGAGTAACAGGAGGCCCCTTTGAGGCTAACGGAAATTTGGCAAATGACTTCGATTTATTGTATGAAGACCTATGGATGGGCCAAGAGTCCTATGAAAAAGCCCATCGAATCTTGCTTGAAGAAGCGATAAAAATCGCACTGGATAAAGCAAATATTGAAAAAGAAAAAATTCAATTTTTAATTGCCGGTGATTTAATTAATCAAATAACGCCGACTAGCTTTACGGCAAGGACTATGCAGATCCCCTATTTCGGGTTATTTGGGGCCTGTTCCACTTCCATGGAAGGCTTAGCGCTAGCCTCATTTATTGTCAATTATCATGGAGCACAAAATGTGGTGACCGGAGCATCTAGCCACAATGCCGCGGTTGAAAAACAGTTTCGCTATCCAACAGAATACGGCAGCCAAAAGCCTCCGACGGCTCAATGGACGGTTACAGGGGCTGGTGTGGGAATCATTCAGCCAAACGAACCGGGGAAGAAAAACCCTGTCACAATATCTGCAACCATTGGAAAGGTAATTGATATGGGTTTAACAGACCCGTTCAATATGGGAGGTGCGATGGCTCCTGCAGCAGCAGATACGATTATGGCCCATTTTCGGGATCTTGACCTTGATCCATCTTATTATGATCTAATTATTACTGGCGACTTGGGGAGAGTCGGCCATGACACGGCTTTTGAATTAATTAATAAAAGCGGCCTTAAGCTTGAAAGAAATCAATTTCAGGATTGCGGGATCCTCATCTATAAGGATGACCAGCCCGTTCAATCCGGAGCAAGCGGAGCAGGATGTTCGGCGACAGTGTTGTATGGACATCTGCTGAATGAAATGAGAAAGGGTACATACAGACGGATTTTGCTTGTTGCTACCGGTGCATTGTTATCCCCGCTCACCTTTCAACAAAATGAATCGATTCCATGTATTGCCCACGCAGTTGGTATAGAAATGAACAATTAAAGGGGTGACGATTATGTTAGCGATGTTTTTTTGGGCCTTTGTCATAGGCGGATTGATTTGTGTCATTGGCCAGCTATTATTTGATGTTGCCAAGCTTACACCAGGACATACATTAAGCTTATTGGTTGTAGCCGGGGCGATTTTGGCGGGATTTGGGTTGTATGAGCCACTTATTAATTTTGCTGGAGCAGGTGCGACCATTCCGATAACCAGCTTTGGAAATGCATTGGTTCACGGAGCGCTTGATGATGCCAACAACCATGGGCTGATAGGCGTGTTAACCGGGATGTTTCAGGTGACCAGTTCTGGTGTATCAGCCGCGATTATTTTTGGATTTATCGGAGCACTTGTGTTTAAGCCGAAAGGGTAAATGCTGATTTTTTTCTTAAATGAATGAATAGCTTATTCGTGCCTATACACTTTTTTAAGTGATTTCATATTGTATTAATGAGATTACTAAAGAGAGGTGAATGAATCGATGTGGGGTTGTGGAGGTTACGGCTACGGCTACGGCGGTGGCTTTGGTTATGGCAGCACCTTCGTACTAATTGTAGTTCTGTTCATCCTATTGATCATTGTAGGTACTAGCTTCTATTAATAGGTAAACGGACAGCAGGAAAGGGATGGCCAATTAAAGGCTATCCTTTTCTTTTTTCACCATTTTTTCATTCCTTCATACAATAAAGTAGTTTATGAAGGAGTGTGAATTTTGATCATGGATAATGGTTTCTTTAAAAATATAGAGAAAAAAACTGGCGTAAATATGAAAGATATTTTTGATTTGGCTAATTCTCTTCAGAATGCCAACTTTAAAGACGAAAAGACAGTCCGTGGAGTCATTCGCAAAGTATCTCAGCTTGCAAACAAGCCGATAAGCAGGGAATTAGAAGATCAGATTTGCAACACCATCATTAAAGATGGAAAAAGTCTTGATTTCAATACCATTTCAAACATGATGAATAAGAAATAAGCAAAAAGGCCGCTTTCCTTATTGGAATTTGGCCTTTTTGCTTAATTTTAAAAGTGGTGCGAGAAATCTGGAACGGTTGACTTTCTTTCCTCTTCGATTGTCCGGAATAGATAAATAAAGACCTTCTTGAGCCCGGGTCATGGCAACATAAAACAGCCTTCTTTCTTCTTCGAGACCGGAAAAGTCACCGTTTCGACTGGTTTCCAAAGCGTATTCGTGCGGGAGGCTGCCGTCGACTGCGCCAAGCAAATATACATATTTATACTCAAGTCCTTTAGCCCTGTGAATGGTGCTTAAGGTGATAGCGTCGCGAAAATGCTTGCTTAAATTTTTTATTTCTTTATTCATTGCTGCCATATGTTCGGCATGTTCTAAAAAACCATCGATCGTGTCAAAGCTTTTCGCCGCCACTTTTAAATCCTTCAAATCATCTGATCCTTTTTCGATTTGATTTGCTTCGTTGCCGCGTTTTTTAAGAAAATCCAGGAAGCCTATCTCCTTTTCAATCTTTTCAATCGCTTTTGCCGGTGTCAAGGTTTTAAGGGCGCGAATTAGCGGAACTGCCTTTTTTAATTTTTTTTCCTGAAAGGCATGGGATGTTTTTAAATGCATCAGTGCCTCAAGGAGACTGCAGTCCTGAAGGATACTAAGTGCTTTCATGTCCTTAAGGGCTGATTGTTTTAAAAATAATAATGGCAAAATTTCGGTCATGCTTTTTGGGTCTTCTTCATTTAAGCTGACCTTTAAAAAGGCTAGGGCGCATCTGACGATATAACGGTCATAAAAGGCTTCAGCGTCCATGTCGATTTTAAAAGGGAGGTTCGAACCTGCCAGCCTTTCAAACACTGCCCTTGAAGCAGCATTGGTCCGATACAAAATCGCAAAATCAGCGGGAGTTGCTCCGTTTGCAATCCGCTCAGAAAGATCAGTGACAATCATAGTGGCTTCTTCCTCTTCGTCAAAAGGGAAAAAAGTATGTGGCATTTCACTGCTAGAAAATTGCGCCTGCATTTTTTTTGCTTTTCTCAATTTATTAGCAGAAATTACTTGATTGGCGGTTGAAACAATCTCATGAGAAGAACGGTAATTTTGTTCAAGAGTTAATGTCTTTGATGAATGGAAGTCCATTTCGAATTCGAGCAGAAAATTTGGGTCGCTTCCTCTGAAGGAGTATATGGCCTGGTCATCGTCACCAACAGCACAAACATTTTGGTGCTTTTTCGATAGTAGTTTAATCAATTCATATTGAACTTTGTTGATGTCCTGGAACTCATCGATTAAAAAATAATGAAATCGGTCTTGATAATACTCCAATATGGCAGGAGTGGTTTTCAACAGCCAATAGCAGCCAATCAGCATGTCATCAAAATCAAACAAACCTTCACGCTTTTTGTAATCCTCATATTTTTTATATAAAATTGCGGTTTTTTCTTCCCATTCTGATGTCGGTCTGACCTCTGCGGGAAGGAGCATCGTATTTTTCCATAGTCCAATCTGCTGCAGTGCTAGATCATAAGCAAATTCCTTTTCGGACAAATCGAGTTCTTTACCGACCTCTTTCAATATTCTATCCCGTTGCCACTCTTTTTTTAATAGCTTGTCAGAGGTCCAACTAGCGGCATCATGAAACATGAGAATCCGGTAAAAGATACTGTGGAACGTGCCGGTTATGAGCTGCTGGATTTTTTCACGCTTCATATTTGGATAAGAAAGAAGACGATTTTTCATTTCAGCTGCTGCTTTGGTGGTGAATGTAACCAACATGATGGTTCGAGGATCGATTTGTTTAGCCTCGAGCATGAACGCTGTCCGGCAAGTCAGCACTCTTGTTTTGCCGCTTCCTGCACCGGCAAGCACTAATAAGGGGCCTTCCGTATCTATTACTGCTTTCGTCTGACTATCATCTAAAATAACTCCATTTGCTGATAGCTGTTGCAAATATGGGGGAAGGCTTTCTGGAGAATTTGTCTGTGTTTGCTTAAACGGAACTTTATATTCGATAGGTTTTGCTGTTTTAAATTTTACAGGAGCAGGATTTTCTTCTGTAATGGTTCTGCCCTGGGGAATTCTAAACCCGTTTCGTTCAATATAGTGATTTTCTGTGTGTGGCTGTAGTCCTGTGTCAAGTCTTTCGGGTACCGGACACCTCTTTTCCGGTAAAGAATGGTGGAAAAAATGGGGGTCACTCAGGATTCCCAGATACAGCTGCACCTTTTCTTTACAAGTAGGACATGATAATTCGCCTCTTTTGCCGGCGATGTAAATAGACTGGAATTCCTCACGATTGAGCTCGTCAATCACAATATTCCGATTTCGATAAACTGCTGTTTTCATTTTTATAACCCTCTATTTTGAAATAAGACATGTTCTATTATATCAAAACCTGGAATGATGGGAAAGAAGTTTTGAAGAATACCAATAAAAAGCACCTGCCAACCTTAATATTGGCAAGTGCATATTTCTATAAATTCTTTACCATTGTTTTGTGTGGAATTCCGGCATCCATGAATTCCTCTGAAACTACCTCGTAGCCCAATTTTTCGTAAAAGGGGATGGCCTGCGTCTGAGCGTTAAGTTTTAGCTTTTGGAAGTCTTTATCCCGGGCATGGGACTCGATTGTCTCCATAATGGCTTTACCGGCACCAATGTTTCTAGCCTCTTTGAGGACACAAATTCGTTCTACCTTTCCAAAGCCCTCAACATTGCGGAATCGTCCGGCACCTACTGGGATGCCTTCATGGTACATCACAAAATGAGTGGCATCCTTTTCGAATTGATCAATTTCCTCGTCAAGGGGGACGTTTTGCTCATCTACAAAAACTGTCTTCCTTATTGTATAGGCATCCTCGAGTTCTTTTGGGTTTTCAACAACTTTTACTGTCACTTAGAACTATTCCTTTCCAAACCGAAATGTTTCAGAAACTGTCCAAGAGCCGTTATCCAGCTGGTAGAGGAGATGGAAACGGTCAATCGTTTCTTCGTGGTCAATTTTTTTCATACGCAGCGACCCGTAAACATCGGAGTGCTCATCATTTGAAAGGTTCTGGCCAATCGTAATATGGGGAACAAATGCGTATTCCGGATTTTGTTCGCTAAATTCTTTATTAACTTCTGCATGTAAGGAAGTTAGTTCTTCTGTCGGCTCAACTTTAAAGTAAATAACATTGTTAACCGGATGAAAAGAACTAACTTTAGTAGTTTTTATGGTGAAAGGCTGCGTATTGCCGGCAATTCTCCGCAGTTTATCGGCAAATTCTTTAACATCTTCCTCAGTTGCTTCAAAGGTATTTTTTAATGTCAAATGTGGTGTAATTAAAGCATAATGCGAATCATAGCGCTTGCGATAAGAATTTGCAAGGTCTTGAAGCTTTTTCGATGGAAAAATAACAACTCCAAATTTCATGGTAGTACCTCCGTTTTAAGTAGTGGGTTCTATCATAAGTCAAGGAATGACAAGGAAAATAGCGAGTAGAAATGGGTACTTTTTATTATAACAAATTTTCTAAATATAATAAATAATTCAAATGGCTTACTAGAACATCATTTTAAGGGCCCGTCGTAAGTCTGGCTGCCAATAGGTCCAAGTGTGATTTCCATTAAATTCTTCATAAAAATAAGTAAAAGGCTTTTTGGAAAGGACTTTTGAAAGCTCCCGATTGGGTGTCAGAAAATCGCTGATTTTTCCATCTGTTGTTTTCACTTCAGTTTCAAGTTTTCCTATGACATGATAAATTTCCAGTGATAACGGCTCTGTATAATGCTTGGCAGCTTCTAAAACAATCTCGTCCACATAGGGAGATTGAAGCAGCACTTTCCCAAACGTATGCGGGTATTGCAATGCAGTCATTAAGGAAACCGCTGCACCCAGCGAGTCCCCAATAAGTGCTCTGGTTGTCCCAACTTGGTACGTTGGGTATTCACTGTCCAAAAAGGGGACTAATTCATGAGCAAGGAAGCGTATGTATTGCCGGTTTTGGTCCCCGGCAGGATGATATTTTCTGCGGCGGTCCTTTACATTCTTATAGGGTACCCCAACAATAATTAAATTTTCCATTTCTTTTATAGAAAGATACTCGTCTGCCACTCGACCAATTCGGCCAAGCTGAAAATAATCACGGCCATCCTGAGCAATCAGCAGCGAGTATTTATATAGCGGTGAGAAATTGGCTGGTTGGTAAATGAGCAGCTGCATTTCTTCTCCAAGTTCATTGCTATAAAATGTTTGTTCTTTAATGGTACCTCTTGGATAATCCATATTGAAAAATCCCCCCGAGTTCAACTGTTTTATAAAAAGAATTTTATCATAATGAAAGTGGAAATGCAGAAATGTGTGTAAGGATAAGGGGGCTAGGTTGAGGATTAATGCAGGTAACGGCTTTTATTATGCTGATCAGGCATGATGGAAAGAATGTTGTCCCGTTTAAAGGTGCGGATTTGTTTCCGCAGCAGGCAGTAAGCGCGAATGTATTCGTCAGTTACCTCTTTAATTATTAATCTTCGCCGGGTAATTTCCTGGTTTTCGGCAAGATAAATCATCTCCAAAGGAATATTTTCTTCGATGGAACGAATAAACAGGCCATCCATTTTAAAACTCCTCCTTTCTATAAATCATTATAACCGAACGTTAGTTCTATAATCAATAAAAAGTGGAATGTGTGTTCTTTGGAGGAATATTTATTAAAAAATTGTATTGACTTTTTTGTTTTTTTTACTATAATAATATTTGTAGCTTAAATATCGATCTGTTAGCTCAGCTGGGAGAGCGCAACCTTGACAGGGTTGAGGTCGGGGGTTCGAACCCCTCACAGGTCATCATCTAAACGAGGCTCAAATCCTTATGTATCAAGGGTTTGAGCTTTTTGTTTGTCTCTTGGGTCTTCCATTTTTGCCCTGTATTTTTATACATTGCACAATGACTGCACAAACGCTGTACGAGAGAGCTGATAGGGCTAGGTGCAGCAAGGCTTCCATTGATTCTTTTCTGTTCATTTTTGTCCATTGTGTCCAAAATAAGTATCCAAGCGCTCGGCTGTTTTCTTCTGCATTTCTTCCTTGTATGTGAGTAAATGTCCAGTGTAATTCCCACTCTGGCATGTCCTAATCGCTCACTCACCACTTTCGGGTTTTCACCCATTCGCATCAGAATGGTGGCATGAGTGTGCCTAAGATTATGAAACGGTATCGCTGGCACCTTTGCTTTTTTATTAATGCCTGAAACTTTCTTAATAAGTTTCTTGGGTTCATGTAGCTGCCTGCTTGCGAAGGAATCACTAAATCCAATGGGTTCAACATCGGTTCTAAAGGCCCAGGTATTGCCTGTTTTGATGACTGACATGATGTTTACTTATACAGAGAATATATAACGAAAGATATTACGTTGGATAGAATCCCGTTATTTGCACAATAAAATAGTTTTGATCGTTAGAAAGACCTAACAACTTTCGGGTATATATTTGTTGTTCAACATACTTAGTATTTAGCACAAAAGAAAAGTCCCTCTTTGACAGAAGAACTTTCACTTATCTTTATCGAATTAAATTGGGTTCTACATGGACATGAACATCGAGTACACCATAATCTTTCATCATGACTTTTTCAACATAGGAAGCTATATCGTGAGCTTCTTTAATACCTAGCGTAGAATTAACAAGAATCACAACATCTATTACTTCATTATTTCCATAGTTTCTTCCTTTAATTTCTTTTACCCCTTTGACGCCATCCAATTGTTTAATGACATCGTGATAAAGCTTAATTTTATCTTCATTGAAACCGTCTGAAAGTTCATGTGATGATTCTCGAAAGATGTCCCAAGCAGTTTTACATATTAATAATCCGACAATAATTGCAGTTATGCTATCCAGCCAAGGCATTTTTAATTGTGAACCCAAAATACCTATTGCTGTTCCTATACTCACCCAAGCATCGGAAATGTTATCTTTTGCAGCAGCCATTACAGATTTGCTATTTATCCTAAGAGCTAATTTCTTGTTATAACGATAAACAAAATACATGACTAGCGCTGAAAAAACACCTACATACGCAGCCATAATATTCGGTGATTCTTTTGTTCCTTGAAACATAGAGGTACTCGCCTCAATTAATACTTGAATACCGACCGCAGCCATAATAAATGAAGCGACCATTGACGCAATTGTTTCGCTCTTCCAATGTCCATATCGATGGTTTTTATCGGGGGGTCTTTGCGAAATCTTGAGTCCAATGAGTACAGTAATAGATGCGATAATATCAGTTGTATTGTTTAGACCATCGGCTTTCAAAGCATCGGAATCACTTATATATCCAATAACTAGTTTTAAGAATGAAAGACATATATATGCAATAATACTAATGATGGCTCCACGTTCACCTAATTTAAGGTCATTATACTTTTCCTGCTCCATTTCAGTTCCTCCCCACAAAGCACTTCACAATGATAACAGCTAAAATATAGGTGGGTCTAGAGCAATCTTTTTGCATTGTTTTATATTAATAAGGGACATGCAATTAAGTTGCACAAGGGAAAAAGTCAATAATGTTTTTCCCTTATTTAAAGTTGGCAGTAATATAAAGTTCTACTTATTTCGTCAACTATTTGTTTTGGAGAATGCGAAAAGCAGTGCGAATTCACTTACAAATTGCACTGCTTTTATATTTTTTATTATTTGGAATATCCAATGCAGGTACTCCAAAAGAGAACGTCTTACTTTAATGATTGTTCTTTAAATAGCTAATAAATAAGGTCTTTTACTTAAAGATGGGATTGCAGGAAAGCCCCCATCTTTTTTTGTTCTTCAATTAACGGAGGTTAGTGGAATAAGAAAGATGAAAATCAATCTCTCATTTATGTCTAATTAGACACAAAATCCGAAAAAAAAGAAGCGTCCTAAGACGCTTCAACGAATAGACGGAAAGTTTCCCCTTGAGCATAATTATTTTATGAAATTCTTATGAAGTAGTTTGGGCAAAAGTCTATTTTGTATTGATACAAAATGCGAAGTTAATAAAGAAGCCCCTCTTAGACATGCCGCAATAATAATGGACAACGTAAAAAAGGAGACATTAAGGCTCAGAAGCAAAATGGTTTAGCAAAGGATATTTTAAGGGGGGGTGTAGTCAACTTTCAGCTTTGGAAAAGGCCTGCTTCTCTTGCGGCGGCAAAACTGATTCTAGCAAATTCAAACGGATCCATTCCTACATTTTCCTAATGCATATACATTAACCGTGGTTTTTCAAAAAGCCAGTGGTTGTGAAAAGCTGTAACAATAAGTCCTCTTCTTCGTAAAGCAGTTAGCATTGGATTCACTTCTTTTTGGCGGAGTACAGTTTCACCCAGGTTAAGACTATTATTTTCAAAGGTTAACATAAATGGCAGTGCTAGTGGGGAACGGGTGGGAAGACCTAAAATAGTTGCTTTAATATCATCTCTAAGACGCATTATAGTACACACAGGAGTGGATGAGATAACCTCTCCACCGATAATATCTGCAAGTTGTTGGCACTTTGAGGCACTTATGCCCATAACATCCCGATGAGCAACATTTGTCTTTCGTTTTCCTGAATGATGCCTAGATGAGTATGAACCCGATTCTAGTAAATCAAAACTTGATCTTTCATCTGAACCTCTAAAGATATTTTGATTACCAAAGTTATCAATTTCTCTTCTACTCACTTAAAACCATCTCCTTGTCCGACCTACTCATTAAACAGCACATTCTGTGATTGTGGAAAGGAATAGATACATGACTATGGTTAAAAAGACTTTTTTACTATTATTATATTAATTGATAACTTGTAATATTTATTTCAATACCTCTAATCACGTAATAGGCGCTTTCCAATGGTATATCCTATTAGGAATGCAGCGGCAGAAGTGTTTCCATAAACTTTAATGGGTATTATTTATGCAGCCGCTTTTCCACGATAAAAATCACGAACCCCAAGCAAAAACGTGAAATATGAGTAGCATGGGGCTTTTAACCATATATTTCAACGCAACACGAAAAGAATACGGTATACGGATTGGAAAGAATCTCGTTCTACTAAAACGGGTATTTGTGCTAGGACATGTGACCAAGCTTTTTTATTCATAAAGAATATCATATTTTTGAAAGTACAAAATTAAGGAGGAATTTTGAATGAACAGAAGGCGTAATAATAATACAAATGTTGATGTGGATACAGATATCGATAATCGATTAAGAAATCGAAGTGAATCAGAGGCTGAAGCAGAGGTACGTAATGTAGATAAAAATACCAATGAGGCTCGTGCAATAATAACTAACTCAGGTAATTCAAGAGTAGATGTTCGTTTAAACAGCAGAAGTAATGCGAAAGCTAATACTGATCAAGAACAAGAAAACGACCTGGACCTGGATCAAAACATTGATATTGATGTTGAAGAAGAGAGACGTAGACGTAGAGAATTTTGATGAAAGTTTTTAACATTTGGTTATGGGATGGAGTTTTTTAGCTTCATCCTTTTATAATAAAGCTTGAAAATAACGATTAAAAGAAAACGCACATGTGCAGGTATTTTTCTTAGATCGTTAATGCGAAAGAGAGCATCTTCATTTTCTACTGTAAAAGCAAATACATAAATTTTTCATATGCATAATATAGGACATGGAGAAGTTTCTTTTAATTGAAGCGCCTTAAAACGCTTTTTTTTTACTTCGCGATTTAAGGGGATAATAAAACATATGATGAGTATCCTAATATTTCCCTTGTTTGATTTAAGTATTACAAAAGGAGTATAGAGCTAATAATAATTTAATTACACCCTACTTGAATTTCAATTAATCCTAACATTTGCAGATGTTAGGATTTTTATTTTGTCTTGGATATGATGGAAAAATAAATATTAAAAAAGCAAACTTTAATCAAAAGCCTGCTTTTTTGGCTCAGCGAATTTTTTTATTATAGCTTTTATAATAAACCCTGCCGCGACCCCGGGTATGACAAACAACATCGGCAGCCAGACTGGTCCAAACAGGACACCAAAGATTTTTAATTTCGAGGAATAAATACAGCCGACCGTGACAAAATAAGCGGCAAATACGAAGGGAAGAAAGGAATATCTTTCACTGCCTCCGCCTCCATCCTTATACGCATCCCACATCGCAAAGAAATATAAGCAAGGATAAAACATCAGCCACTGATAATCAGTTAAAGCAATTGCCTTTTCAATCTCTCCATGAAAGCTTAGCATGATGATGGTATTGAAATTTGCTTGTGTATTCACCAGAATTTCTAAAAAAACAAACAAGAGACCTTTAAGATATTTTTTATTTAATAATTGCCCAAACCCTGGAAGGGCAATGCTCCAAAATAACTTTTCAATTGGATTTGACAAGCCAACTTCCCCTTCCAAGGATATGTCTTTAGGACTAAATGCTTATTTTTAAAGTAAACATATATCGTACTAATCAGTTTGTCCCGGATTATCATGGAATATGACAGACAATTTGGTACGGTTCAATAATTTTTTATTGTTGCTTAGGCTAAAAGGTTTTAAAAAAATTGAATGAATATAACAAGTTTCAACACAATTCTTTTTCTCCTTTTGTTATGATGTAATCGTTTACATAGAAAGGAGGATTTTTTGATGGGGGATATTGCTTATTTTAGGGCTCCGCAAAGTATCGTTTATGGAAAACAGGCATTTAATCGAGTAGGAGAGGAAGCAGCAGGATTAGGGGATAGAGCGTTAATTATTTCAGACAAAGTCATGAATCACCTTGGGTTTGTTGATAAATGTATACAGTTATTAGCAAATCATGGTGTTCAAAGCCATGTATTTCTAGGCGTGGACTCTGAACCGACAGTCAATTATGTTTCTGAAGCACATGAGCAGTTCAGTTTGGAAAAGTGTAATTTACTTATATCTATTGGCGGCGGCAGTTGTATCGATACCGCCAAAGCAGTTGCTGTATTAGAAACAAACGGAGGAGATATTGGAGACTATGCGGGCAGTGCAAAAATTGCCGGAGAGAAACCAATCCCACATATAGCGATACCTACCACTGCAGGGACAGGCTCAGAATCAACTGATGTCACTGTCATTACCGACACCTCCACTAATGTAAAAATTATGGTCAAACAGCCCGCGCTCATGCCAACAGTAGCCATAGTCGATCCGCTTTTAACCGTTTCCTCCCCGCAGCATGTAACCGCCGCAACAGGCGTGGATGCATTAAGCCATGCCATTGAAGCATATCTTTCCAAAAAAGCGAATCCTATGACAGATACGCTGGCATTATCAGCCATGAAACTCATTGTCCGAAATCTTTATCAAGCTTATACGAATGGAGAAAACCTTGAAGCAAGGGAAGCCATGTCGCTCGGAGCCCTTCAGGCAGGAATGGCGTTTTCCAATGCGTCTGTATGTCTCGTACATGGAATGTCGAGGCCGATTGGGGCGCTGTTTCATGTTCCGCATGGGTATTCCAATGCCATGCTGCTTCCGGCTGTACTTGAATTTAGTATGGATTCCTGTATTGACAGGCTATCCGATTTAGGGGATATCTTTGACCCCAATCATTCCAATCGTTCTAAAGAAGAAAGGGCGAAATTTGCAGTGGAATCGGTCAAACAGCTATGTTCTGCTTTAAAAATACCGAATTTAATGGAGTGGGGAATTGACAGACATAAATTTACCGGCACCATCAGTAAAATGGCCAAGGATGCATTAGATAGCGGCAGTCCAGCCAATAATCCAAAAGTCCCCACACAGCAAGAAATTGAACAATTATACCGTATATGTTATGAATATGATTTCTCGATTAAAGAAATAGTATGAATGCTTCATTAAAAGCCATTGTTTTTTGCAATGGCTTTTTTAGCTAATAAGAAATTCAACTACGCCTCATGAACCGTCCTAACGGCCTCGCCAATTGGCGAGTTTTCATTTAATATATAAGAAGGAAAAGACAATGAAAGAAGGAATAGAGTGTGGAATATATAAACATTGCCAATACCGATTTAAAAACTTCTAACATGATTATGGGCAATATGCGGTTAACCTCGTTATCGGTACCAGAGGCAGAAAAGTTAATCCGTACGGCTTTGGAAGAAGGGATCAATTTCTTTGACCATGCCGATATTTACGGAAGAGGTAAATGCGAAGAAATATTTTCTGACGCCATTCAAATGAATTCCAGAATTCGTGAAAACATGATTTTGCAGAGCAAATGCGGGATCCGTTTGCCGGAGGGCATTTTTGATTTTTCAAAGGATCATATCCTGAATTCTGTTGAAGGTATCTTAAAACGTTTAAAAACGGACTATCTTGATATTCTCCTCCTGCATCGCCCTGACCCGCTAATGGAGCCTGAGGAAGTTGCTGAAGCTTTTGAACAGCTTCATACAAGCGGAAAGGTAAAATATTTTGGTGTGTCGAACCACAATCCGTCCCAAATTGAACTGCTGCAAAAATACATACCTTTTAAACTAGTGATTAACCAGCTCCAGTTTAGCATAGCCCATACTCCGATGATTGACTCCGGAATTTCATTAAATATGAAAATTGACCAGGCTATTAATCGTGATAGCAGCATTTTAGAATACTGCCGTTTGAACGATTTAACCATTCAAGCATGGTCCCCATTTCAGCACGGCTTTTTTGAAGGTTCATTCCTTGGGGATTTGGAACGTTTTCCTGAATTGAACAAAACTATTGACGGAATTGCTGAAAAATACAGTGTAACCAACACTGCAATTGCGGTTGCTTGGATTACTCGCCATCCGGCCAACATCCAAGTCGTACTCGGAACGACCAATCCGGGACGATTAAAAGATGCCTGCAAAGGGTCTGAAATCAAATTAACAAGAGAAGAATGGTATCAAATTTATAAAGCTGCGGGGAATATTGTGCCTTAATTTATAATTAGAATAAATCCAACTTTTTATATGTCTTTCAATGCTTTATCATTAAGCGGAAATAAGCTAAGCTAAAAAGACCTGCCCTTACTTTGGGACAGGTCTTTCTCTATTACATTTTCAATGGCGATAGGCACTGCTGGAAAATTACAGCTGCCTTTTCCGGGTTTACTGAAAAGCCCATTTCCTTCATCGTTTCCCCGATTAAAACAACTGCTTTCTCAAGCATTTCATTTGTGGTGTTGCCCATATGGCCGATTCGGAATGCCTTTCCTGCTAAATGCGCAAGCGCACCGGCGACAATGACACCTTTTTCGGCAAGGGCAGCGCGGAAGGCGGCATCGTTCAAGCCTTCTGGGTACAGAATACAGCTAAGAGTAGCGGCAGCTACATCCTCATTGGCTATTGCCTTCATGCCGTATTCGACGAGAGCGGTCCGGACTGCTCGTCCGTAAGCTTTGTGACGTTTATAGCGATTTTCCATCCCTTCGGCAAGCACCAATTTCATTCCCTCGTCGTAGGCGTAAATAAGGTTAACCGGCGGTGTTGCAAAGTATTTGCCAGGATCATTCATAATTGGGATCCAATTATGAATGTCACAATAGTAGGCTGGTACACGCCCGATTTTTTCACGTGCGGCCAATGCCGATTGGTTAAAGGCGACAACTGCCAGTCCTGGAGGAACACCGATTGCTTTCTGCGATCCTGTTAACACAACATCGATTTTATAATCCGGATGGCCGTATGTCTTACTCATGTCTTCTTCCATCGCAGCAGTGGCACAAACACCATCCAGAATAACCAGTCCCCCGTGTTTTTTAATTACGGGAACAAGTGCATCCAAGTTTGCGGCGACACCTGTTGAAGTATCGGCATGGGTAATGGTAACCGCTTTGTAATTCCCGGCAGTTAATTTTTCTTCTACATCCTTTGTCTGAACCTGACTGCCCCATTCTGACTGAATGACGTCAACCTCAATTCCAAACGCCTTTCCTAAATGAATAAAGCGGTCGCCAAAATAGCCTTGACTGATGACCAGTAATTTCTCTCCTCCAGCCACTGTATTTACAATGGCCATTTCCATCGCAAGGGTTCCGGACCCGGAAACTACAAAGACTTCCCCGTCTGTTTTAAACATCTCTCTTGTTTTTTCAATAGCACTCTTAAATATTTTCACAAATCTTGGATCAGTATGACCCCGGGTTTCCTGTGCCAGCGCATCATAAATGGAATCAACGACAGGTGTCGGGCCGGGGATAAGCAGCATCTCTTCGTTACGCATTTTTCGTTCCTCCTAAATAGACTTTTTTTGCTAAAAAGAAAGTGTAAAATTTTCCGAATTTTATACTTTCTTAACGCATAAATTCAACTGCGCCTCATGAACCGTCCTAACGGATTCGCCAATCGACGAGTTTTCATTTAAATGAAAAATAAACCAACATTTACCTCTTCTATATCATTTTCGAAAATCCTTTAATATTTTTATGGATTCTTCCATTATATAAAATGGTATAATATGGTCTGGTTTCCAGAAAGGATGGTGTCGTATGAAAGAATTGGTATTCGCAAAGGGCTATCAAGAAAACGAACTCTTAAGAAAAAGTTTTAATGAATTAGCTTCCTCTATCTTTGGAATTGACTTCGAAGTTTGGTATCAGCACGGCTTCTGGACAGAAAAATATATACCTTATTCGTATATTGAATATGGCAGAGTCGTAGCAAATGTATCAGTAAATCTTGTGGATTTAATCATTGATAACGAAAAAAAACAGTCTGTCCAAATCGGTACGGTTATGACGCATCCCGATTATCGAAATCAAGGTTTGTCCAAAAAACTGATGAATCAGGTTTTGGAAGATTACAAGGATATAGATTTAATGTATTTATTTGCTAATCAATCTGTACTAGATTTTTACCCAAAGTTTGGTTTTAAAGAATATGAAGAACTCCAATTTTCTATGGATCGTTCGTTCGAGGCAAAAAACGAAACCGGCATACGAAAATTAAATGGGAGAAATATTGAAGATTTAGCATTTATTTATAGATTGGCAGCTGACCGGCTATCAGGGTCAGCTGCCTTTGGGACACACGGAACAGAGGAGCTGCTAATGTTTTATTGTTTGATGGTCTTTAACGAAGACCTCTACTATGCCCAGGATGAGCAGGCTGTAGTCATCATGCAGCATGAGGAGGATACGCTTCACCTTTATGATGTTATTAGTAAGGAGAAAGTAGAATTAATAAGTGTCTTAAGTAAACTTGTTAATAAGAATACTGCAAAAGTTGTTTTTCACTTCCAGCCTGAGGATGACAGGCTGCCGCTTAAGACTATGGTTGATAAGTCCAGTAATGTTTTATTTATCAAAAATCTTACAGGCGTTTCATTGCCAAATGGGTTTAAACATCCGCTTACCTCACAGGCCTAAAGCTGATTATTGGCAGAATATTAAAATAGTGATAATATTTTAATATTCAGTTAATGTTTTGTTTATAAATTGTTTTTGAAGGAGACGAGTAGAGATGAGTATGGAAAATTTGAGCGTAGCAAGAAAAGGGTATTTTGGCGAATTCGGAGGCAGTTTTGTTCCAGAGGATTTACAAGGAGTTCTAAACGAATTGGAACAGCAATTTTTAAAATACAAGGATGACCCCGAATTCATTGAAGAATATAAATATTATCTCAGGGAGTACATTGGAAGAGAAAATCCATTAACATTCGCTGAAAATTTAACAAAGCAAATTGGCGGGGCGAAAATCTATTTGAAACGGGAAGATTTAAATCATACCGGGGCCCATAAAATTAATAACGCGATTGGGCAGATTTTGCTGGCTAAACGGATGGGAGCGAAGCGGATTATCGCAGAAACGGGCGCTGGCCAACATGGTGTAGCAACCGCAACCGCCTGTGCCATGTTTGGCATGGAATGTATCATCTATATGGGAAAATTGGACACAGAGCGCCAAGCATTAAATGTTTTCCGTATGGAATTATTGGGGGCAAAGGTGATCCCAGTAACCAAAGGACAGGGGCGTTTAAAGGATGCTGTTGATGAGGCTTTAGGGGACCTTGTCCAAAACTATCAAAATACCTTTTATTTGCTTGGTTCAGCAGTTGGCCCGCATCCATATCCAACCATGGTGAAGCATTTCCAAGCGATTATCAGTGAGGAATCGAAGCGCCAGGTTCTTGAAAAAGAAGGAAAGCTCCCAACAGCGGTAATTGCCTGTGCAGGTGGGGGCAGCAATGCCATCGGTGCATTTGCCCACTATATCGATGAGGAAAATGTCCGGTTAATCGGTGTTGAACCAGCAGAGGCTCCGACCTTGACAGAAGGGGTGCCGGCTGTAATCCACGGTTTTAAATGCTTGACGCTGATCGATGAAAATGGGGAGCCGAAGCCCACCTATTCCATTGCGGCAGGTCTTGACTATCCAGGTGTTGGTCCAGAACACAGCTATTTAAAAGAGAGCGGCAGGGCGGAGTATGTTACAGCAACTGGTCAGGATGCGTTAGAAGCGTTTCAACTTTTATGTAAAACAGAAGGCATAATTCCGGCGCTTGAAAGCTCTCATGCGGTTGCACATGCAGTGAAGCTGGCCAAAGAATTATCATCGGACGATGTGTTAATTGTAAACCTTTCAGGACGTGGGGATAAAGACGTTGAGCAGGTTTTTCAGATGTTAAAAAAATAATGTAATGAAGGATGACCCTTTTTTCGGGTCGTCCTTTTTTTGTCAAAAGTTATTCACAAAAAATTGTTAAAGTTTTGTGAAATACTTCTGATAAATTGCCGAATTTCGACATCTTTCTCTCGTTGACAGTTCCAGAGGTAGATAATTACGGGAGTATTAGTTCATAAATAACAGGATGCATGCCGAAACGTGTCGAGATTATCGCGTTTACAATTTTTCCAAACCTATCAATAATTTAAATTGAATTATATTCCAATAAGTAATTTTTACGGAATTTGCTTGGTGGAATATGACCATTCATTAAATTTTTGAGGAGGATGTGTAATGGTGTATCAGCAAAAGCCTTGGTTGAAATGGTATGATCCTAGAGTGGAAGAACATGTAAGTGTAAAGCATGAGTCCCTGTATGATTTTTTAGAAAGTGCCGTAGATCGTTTTAGCGAAAAACCAGCATTCACTTTTTATGGAAAGGTTTTCAGTTATAAGGAAACAAAATGGATGGTGGAGAGACTCGCGTCTGCATTACATAAAGAAGGCTTTAAAAAAGGCGACCGAGCTGCAATTATGCTTCCTAATTGCCCTCACTATATATTCAGCTTATTTGCCGTTTTCCGTTTAGGCGGGATTGTTGTCCAAATGAACCCAATGTATGTCGAAAGGGAAATCGAATACGTATTGGAGGACTCGGGCGCTAAATATATGATTGTACTGGATTCATTCTATCCTAGGGTTAAAAAGGTTCAGCCGAGCACATCTCTAAAAAGGGTCATAGCAGTGAACTTAACCGGTAACCGCGGCGAGCTTGGCGAAGGAGATTATTATTTTGAAGCAGCACTTCAAGATGATGATGTTAATCTTCCTGAAGTGGAAATAGACCCGCATGAGGATGTCGCGGTGCTGCAATATACTGGTGGAACAACTGGTGTACCGAAAGGCGTTATGCTGACACACTACAATCTTTTAGCGAATTTCAATCAAGTCTGCGATTTTATTTATAATACCTGTGATGATGTTCCAGAATCTTTTAAAATGATTACCGTCCTGCCAATGTTTCACGTCTATGGACTTTCAAGTGTAGCTCTTTGCGGAATTCGCGAAGGCGCTAACCAGATTATCCTGCCTCGCTTTGATTTAAAAGAAGTAATGGAAACCATTAAGCGGGAAAAGCCATTTATCTTTGCTGGAGTTCCTACCATGTATTTTGCATTGAATAGTTTGCCTGAAGCATTAAAGGATTGCGGTTTTTCAGATGTATATTATGCGGGCAGCGGCGGGGCACCGTTACCAGTGGAGCAGGCGAAAGCATTTGAAAACATTACTGGTTCAACCCTCCGTGATGGCTACGGGCTTTCTGAAGCATCACCAACGATTGCATTCAATCCGCCGTTTTTGCCAAGAAAGTATGGAAGTATCGGCATACCGGTACCAAGTACATTTGTTAGAATTGTCCGGGAGATTGAAGACGGCGAATATGTGGATGTTCCTGTAGGTGAATCAGGAGAATTAATTGTTAAAGGGCCTCAGGTCATGAAAGGATATTGGAACCGTCCGAAAGATACGGAAGATGTAATCAAGGATGGCTGGCTGTTCACTGGTGATATTGCAAAAATGGATGAAGAGGGCTATCTTTATATTCTTGACCGGAAGAAGGACATGATTATTGCCAGCGGTTACAATGTTTATCCGCGCGAGGTGGAAGAAGTCCTCTATAAGCTGGAGGGTGTAGAAGAGGCGATTGTGATCGGTGTCCCTGATAGCTATCGTGGGGAAACGGTGAAGGCGTTTATTAAACTTAAAGATGGCTGTGGAATTTCTGTAGAAGAGATTATTGCGTTTGCAAAAGCCAACCTGGCACCTTATAAGGCTCCTAAAGAGGTAGAAATACTAGCGGAATTGCCAAAATCATCAGTTGGAAAGCTGCTTAGAAGAGTTTTGCGGGATGAAGAGATTGCAAAAGTGAAGGCTTAATATCTTTAAATTCAATTTGCTTGTAGGAATAAAGTTTAATAGTTTTAGCTGCACAGAAAAACGCCCAGTCTAATCGATAGGGCATTTTTCTGTATTATTGCTTTTTTAGAAATTCCAGTACCTTTTGATTAACAAGCTCAGTGGCTTCGGTAACATAGATATGTCCTGTGCCTTTAATGGTCAGGAATTCGGCATTTTCGATATTCTCTGCCAGGGTAACGCCATTTTCATATGGGACTAAACGGTCTTCATCGCCGTGAATAACTAGAGTTGGTACCTTAAGTTGTTCGAGTTCACTGTAAGTGTCGTGAGCAAGGCATGCTTGGAGCTGAAGCATATATGCGTATGGAAGAATCGGCCTTTCAACTCTTACTTTAATATCCTCTGCGACGAGATTGCGCTGATTTTCAATAAATGATTGGCTGTATAGAATGGGGGCAGTGGCCCAAGCCATTTCCTCAGGAGTCGCAGTGGACGAAGCTCTAGACAGCATAAGCATAGAGACATCCGCCCCTGGCTGAACATGATTTGTACCGCCGGAAGTGGTACACCCAAGGATAAGGGATTTAATCCGCTCCGGATATTTTATCGCCAGCCTTTGGGCAATCATCCCGCCCATGGAAATACCATAAACATGTGCGGCTTCAACTCCTGCCGCATCGAGGACGGCTCTTGCATCCTCTGCCATCAATTCAATAGAATACGGGGTAGTTGGCTTATCGCTTAAGCCAACACCGCGATTATCAAAAATAATTACTTTATAGTGTTCCGATAGAGCTGGCATAGTTCTATACCATGACCTGGAATCAAGGGATAACCCCATAATCAATAAAAGCGGCTCTCCTTCACCATGAACCTCATAATAAAGATCAATTCCATTTGCATTCGTAATCGGCACGCAAGCACAACTCCTTTAATCATAATATTAAAATATATGACCATAACTCTAAGGACATGTCTAAAAAATCGCTTATCCATTTTAAAAAAGAACTGACCGCATAATCATTAAACTGTCTACCCAACACAGACAAATGTCTTTTGTGGAGGCTGACACTAAGTATGCTATTCACCTCAAAATGAAAGCGTTTTCTTAAAATAGTGTCTTAAAGGAAGTTTTGGCGGGGATAACGGTGGGGATGGGGTGGAGGATGAGAAAATTTCCAACATTTTTCGACACAAATAGTATTGTTTTTGGAAGGGGGTTCAGAATAAGCACTTATTATTTAGGTATTGATTGTAAATTATGTGGTGTTCGTTCTGGAAGTTTGAAATTTTTTGCGGAATTTTGTCGATAAGCATTGGTTTACAAATCTAAACTTTCCTTCAATAATTAAAATTATATTAATATTCTAACAAATATTATTAAAGTTATTATCAAGAGGAGGCATCGTGTTTTATGGTTTATCAGCAAAAGCCATGGCTTAATGTTTATGATTCAAGACTGGAAGAGCATCTTAGAATTGACTATAATTCTCTTTATCATTTTTTTGAGGAAGCAGTAAATCGTTATAATACCAAACCGGCAATGACTTTTTTGGGGAAAGTGACTAGTTTCAATGATACCAAACTGATTATTGACCAGTTTGCCTCTGCCTTACATAGAGCAGGATTTGCTAAAGGCGATCGTTTAGCAATCATGCTGCCAAATTCCCCTCATTACATATTTACATTATTCGGGACTTTTCGCCTTGGAGGGATCAATGTCCAAGTAAATCCCATGTATGTTGAAAGAGAGATAGAGCATGTTTTAAATGACTCCGGTTCAGAGTACATGGTGGTCCTCGATGCGCTTTACCCAAAAGTAAAAAAAATCCAGTCAAATACTTCGTTAAAAAAGGTGATTGTTGTTAATTTTGGCGGTGCCAAAATTGATCTTGCAGATGGTGATGTTTATTTCGATGAATTCCTTGATAAGGAGGCCAGTCTTCCAGAGGTGGACATTGACCGTGATGAAGATGTCGCTGTGCTTCAATATACCGGTGGAACAACCGGTCTCTCCAAAGGGGTAATGCTTACCCATACGAATCTTTTAGCCAATTTAACACAGGTTTGTGATTTTGCTTATAAAACATGTGATGACAAACCAGAAGATTTTAAAATCATAACCGTATTGCCGATGTTCCATGTCTATGGATTATCAAGTGTTGCGCTTTGCGGAATCAGAGAAGGTGCTAACCAAATTATCCTACCGCGCTTTGATCCAAAGGAAGTAATGGAGATAGTCAAACGTGAAAAACCATTCCAATTCTCAGGTGTTCCAACCATGTTCTTTGCATTAAACAGCCAAGAGGGACTAGAGGATGCAGGTTTTGATTCACTATACTACGTAAACTGCGGTGGTGCTCCACTTCCAATAGAAGCGGCCAAAGTGTTCGAAAAAAGGACAGGGAAACAACTGCGTGATGGATACGGTTTATCTGAAGCAGCACCAACAGTCATCTTTAGTCCTCCATTTGTGCCAAGAAAGCACGGAAGCATCGGCATTCCAGTTCAAAGTACAGTTGCCAGAATCGTTCACGAAACAGAAGATGGCTTTGTCGATGCACCAGTTGGTGAGGCTGGGGAGATAATCATCAAAGGGCCGCAAGTTATGAAAGGTTACTGGAATCGACCTGAAGATACGAAAGCAGTAATAAAGGATGGCTGGCTGTTTACTGGCGATATGGCAAAAATGGACGAAGATGGATATTTTTATATTGTTGACCGTAAGAAAGATATGATTATTGCAAGCGGCTTCAATGTTTATCCAACCGAAATTGAAGGGGTTCTCTATCAGCTGGAAGAAATCGAAGAAGTGGTCGTAGTGGGCGTCCCGGATCCTTACCGCGGCGAAACCGTAAAGGCTTATGTAAAGCTAAAAGAGGGTTATTCTATTAGCGAAGAAGAAATCAAACAGTTTGGTAAGGAAAACCTAGCACCATATAAGGCGCCAAAGGATGTAGAAATCCTTCCGGAGCTGCCAAAATCTTCAGTTGGGAAACTGCTAAGAAGAGTATTAAGAGACCAAGAGAAACAAAAAGTAAAAGCCTAATAGTCAACTAGGAGGAATTTAAGATGAGTTTGCAAGATTTATTCAGTTTACAAGGAAAAACGGCGATTGTTACAGGCGGTGGCAGAGGCTTAGGACAGCAAATTGCCACTGTGTATGCAGAAGCAGGTGCTAATGTTGTGGTTTGTTCAAGAGATGTTGAAGCATGTCAGCAATTAAGCGATGCCCTTAAGGAAAAAGGCGTTCGCTCACTTGCATTTAAATGTGATGTATCAAATCCTGAAGATATCCAGCATGTTGTGGATGAAACGCTAAAAGAATTTGGCTCAATTGATATCTTGGTTAATAACAGCGGAACAAGCTGGGGAGCCCCTGCGCTTGAAATGCCAGCAGATAAATGGGATAAGGTAATGGATATCAACCTGAAAGCAGTATTTTTATTTTCTCAGGCTGTTGGAAAAATTATGGTCGAGCAGCGCTCCGGAAAAATCATTAATATTGCTTCGATTGCCGGTATGGGCGGTCAGAAACCAGAAGTTATGGATGCCATTGGTTATTCTGTCAGCAAGGGTGCAGTTATTACATTAACGAAAGATTTAGCAGTAAAATTGGCACCGCATAATGTCCATGTGAATGCCATTGCGCCAGGGTTTTTCCCAACAAAAATGACCAAAGCTATATTGGGCTATTCTGGTGAAAGTATTCTTGATCGTACACCTGCAGGACGTTTTGGTTCCGATGAAGATATGAAGGGGCCGGCGCTATTTTTAGCATCATCAGCATCAGATTATGTATTTGGTCATGTACTGGTTGTTGATGGTGGAACGACTGCAAGTGTGGAATAAGTCCGCAAGCACTTTTTAAAATTTTTCTGAATTTTTAAGAGATAGCCTTGTAGGGTTCCGGTAAATATGTTTAGATTGACATATTAGTACATATGTTAAGAAGAACATACCAACCGGTTAGTAAGAGGGAATCAAATGGAAACCACGCACCATGATGAAGTTGCTTTTTCCAAAGAACTCGAAGCAAAAATAAATAAAAGAATCCATGAACTCACTAATAGCCGGGGCTTTACCCTAGCATGGGGGAGGGCAATGGATGCCCATTTGGCTCGGTTAAAAATTCACAAAAAATTAACAACTAGATGGTTAAAACGATTAGACATTCCCAATAAAGATGAAGTAGCAGAGCTTTCAATAAGATTGGTTGATTGTGTGGAGAAAATCGACCTGCTCGACGACACGATCTATAGTTTTAAAAAACGGCAGCAAATAAATTTAACTCATTTAAAAATGGTACGACAATCATGGGAAGAACTGCTGGTTGTTTTGCGGACGGAAGAAAAAGAATTAAAAGCAGGTAATCTTACATCGCTTGAAAAGGAATTAATAGAACTAAAGCGATTATTTCAAATAGAATTCGAAATGGAGGAATAACCAATGTCTGAGAAAAATGAAAAAGAGTTAGAGGTTGAGGTTAATGTTGAAAATCAATTGTCAAGCCTTGAGCTAATTTGGAAGATTGGCTTTGATGAATTAGATGCATGGGCCAATCGTTTTAATAAACGCGATGAGCTATTCCTGTCAGCGGTTAAAAACTATGTAGAAAGTGTTAAACGCAATCAGGATAATCTAAAAGCCGTCACTGAGCAATTTAACCGGGAAGTCAAGGAATGGGAAAAAGCTGCGCGTGAAGAATTACTTGTGACAACCACCACTTTGCAGCATTTCTTCCCTGTTAAATCTTATGAAGAAATCAATAAAGTTGTAGATGACATCCAACAAAAAACAGCAGCTCTACTGTTAACTCCGGTAAAGGCATTAACCGGCGGTCAGGCACTCGACAAGTATCTGGATGCCGTTGCGCAATATCTGGCTTTCAGGAAAAAAGCACGTGAAAAATATATTGATAGTGTAAAGAAAACTACTAATGTATTATATGAAAATCAAAAAATATTTGTTGATTTATTCTCAAAACAATTAAAAGCAGCTATTTTCCCTTTTCAAAAATTCATGAAAAACGCGGTTGAATCAACAAAATCATAACGAGGTGAATGTTAATGTCGGAGAAAAAATACGATCCTTATGAATCCTTTCATAAATTAAGTCTTTTGTGGGAAAAGCAAATCAATGATTTTATCTACCTGTGGACAAATAACAATGAGTTTGTCAAAATGTCCAATTTCGGAACTGAAGTGCAAACCCGTTATCTGGAGCAATTGAAAAAAAATCAAGAAGCCTTCGCAAGTGTCCTAAATTTACCGACGAAGAGCGACGTTACAAATGTGGCAAACTTAACGATTCAAGCAGAAGAGAAAATGGAGGCACTTGAAGAGCAAATTTGGGATTTACAGGATTCTGTAAAATCACAGAGTAAAGAGATTGCAAGTGTCGTAGAAGTCTCTCAGGAAATCATTAAACTGACAAAACAGCTAAAACAGGAATTGGTTAAGTCAAAAAAAGAACTGGCCGATACAAAGAGCCTGCACGCTGAACTTCAGGAAATGAAATTTGAACTATTGAAGTTAAGTAACTTTAAAGAAGAACTTGACGCTATTAAGGGTCTGATTGAAAAGGAAAAAACGGAGCAACCTGTGTTATCTAGTGCAGGATCATCTAAATAATTTTAAAGGGAGGGAAACTTAACTGTGGCGATAGAGACACCTTTTAAGAATTTGATTCCAGAATTGAATTATGAGAAAGAAACGAATCGTTGGAAGAATGTTGTAAAAGCTTTAACTGGACCGGCGCCGAAAATGGGACACTCGCCAAGGAACGAAGTATGGCGGAAAAATAAATCGGTATTATGGCATTATCCTGCTAAACAAAAAAAATATGAAATTCCATTATTTTTTGTTTACTCCTTATTTAATAAGCCATATATTTTAGATGTTGCTCCCAAGACCAGCGTGATCGAGGGTCTCACAAATTTAGGCTATGAGGTGTATTTGTTAGATTGGGGTACACCAGGCTATGAGGACAAAAAAATTGGTCTCGATACTTATATCGACAAGTATTTAAGAACTGCGGTCAAGCGTGCAATCCGCCATTCAGGTGCGGATGAAATTACCGTGGTCGGCTATTGCCTTGGCGGAACGATTGCTTCCATTTATGCGTCAATTGCTGATGAGCCGATTAAAAATTTAATTGTTGCAACTGTGCCAATTGATTTCAAACCGGCTATCGGTCCGGATAAATGGACAGAAGGCTTTAGAAACGGAGATATTAACATAGACAGCTTTATTGATGTTTATGGCAACATCCCGCCTAAAATGGTCGAAGGCATGTTCAGGGCAATGCAAGCACCTGTTTATTTTACTAACTACACAATGCTGCTTTCGAGGGCACATGACCAGCGTTATGTTGATAAATGGCAGCGTATGAACAAATGGACAGTTGATCAGGTTCCATTTGCAGGCGAAGCCTACCGTCAATTAGCTAATGAGCTTTTTAAACAAAATAAGCTTGTTAAAGGTGAGTTAGTTATTGGCAATAAAAAGGCGGACTTAAAAAATATTAAAGCCAATTTATATGTTATTTCTGGTTCTAGAGACCATTTAATCCTGGAAGATCAAAGTAAACCAATCATGGACCTAGTTTCCAGCGAGGATAAAACGTATGTTGTTGTGGAAACCGGGCATGTAGGCTTGGCGCTTTCTGGATTATTTGGAAAAATTGTAGATCAATGGGCATCCAGCCGTTCCAATCCCCTATAACAAAGAAATAGGAATATAGTACGGTACAAGGGCATATATAGTATATAGTGTTGCATAAAAGAGGAAGGAATAATTTCCTTCCCCTTAACTTGCAGCCTGGTGTTTATTCAAAAAATTGCGAAGCACTTCATTAAATGCATCTTTTGCTTCAAGTTTAGCAACATGGCCGGTATTTCTAAAAACCACAAACTCGGAGTGGCGGATTTGTTTATGCATTAAATATTGAATCCAGACAGGTGTTACGGAATCATATTGTCCGCCAATAATAAGGGTCGGCACCTCGATTTTTGGAAGGAGTGTTAAATTATTGACCTTAAGACACGCTTCCATGGCTTTAAAATAATATTCCTTGTTCGGACGGTAAAATTCGTAAAATTGTTCAAAATTCTCATTCGACCAAGTATACAGGCAAACCTTTGCTGCAGTTTCCCTAGTAATGTCTGGAGTTTTATTTGCTGCCCGTGCCTTTCTATAGGCTAAAAATAATTTCCCGAAATTTTTCGGGGCATAATGGAACGTGCTGACCAGCATTAAGGAACGGCATACTTCTGGTGCCTGACGGTAAATCTCTTGTGCAACCATACCGCCCATGGATAAACCGCATATGTGTGCGCTTTCAAAGCCTAGCCCTTTTATAAGACTTATACAATCGGCTGCGAAATTTTTTATTGAAATCTCACCAGGCTTTTGATATTCACCGTGTCCTCGTAAATCAGGAATAATTAAGTCATATTGATCTGCTAATTCAAACTGATGTAACCAACCTTCTTTTACCTCCCCAAGTCCATGAATAAAAACTAAAGGCTCACCGGCACCGAGTCGTAAATAAGGAATTTCATGGGTGACTTTAAAAAAATTACGCAAATTGCATTCCTCCCTGTGAATTTTAATAACCTTTGTTTCCTTCATTTCTATAATATATACATTTATAATATTCTGATTATTTTATTATATAATTGGTGTTGACAAAATATAACACATAGGTGTAAATTACATATATAGACTAGCAATGAAATTACATAAAGAAAATGCCAGATTTAAGCGATTGGACTAAAAATGAAAAAGGAGGAAGAAACATGAGCACAACAAAGAAAAATGGCCAAGCTGAAGAATCTCTTCAGACCAACCAATTAGTTGACACACTTTGGAATCAATATGAACAATCCTTAGACCGTGCCAGAAAGATTCGTGAAAACAGGGAAGATGCTTATTTAAATGCAGTTAAAGAGGTAGTAAAGTTTAATCAAGAATTCAGATTTTCGCTTGGAAATCTATACCGTACTTTTAGAAACACCAATAGTGAATTAGTCAAGGGTGTTTCAAACGGACTTGTAAAAGAAGCAGAAGCAAAAAAAGTTGTTCGCCCAGAATTAAAAGAACAAATTGAAGAAGTAAATGGCCGGATTGAACAATTGGTAGCAGCTCCGATAGCTGCCGGCCTTGATTTGGTTGCCCGCACCGAAAATAGTTTTATTGAGAATAGTGAAAAATATGTTGAGTACTCAAGAGCGCGCAGAGGCAGCTGGCAGCAAGTTACAGATGGTTATGTAAAAGCCGCAAGAAAAAGCCATCAACAAGTGGTTAATCGCCTTGAAGAAAGTGTAAAAGTATTTGTAAATGCAAAATAATGATTTTAAACACTGCTGTTCATTTGGATAGCGGTGTTTTTATTTTTTATTCGTTGGCTTTAAAGCTGTTTTGTTTTCATAAAATAAAGAGTATAAAGAGGAAAATTTAATCATTTTCGGCTATGATAGAAAGTAAAGGATTTCAGGAAAAAAGAGGTTCAGCTATGCTAAAGAGTTTACTGACATTCCAAAAAGCGAACGGGATTGCACCGTATATTTGGACTGTTCTTTGTATTTTGCCATTTTATTTTATATTTCAGGCTCCAACAACACTGCAAATCGTTGTTGGGATCGCGCTGACATTGGCGTTCTTTATTTTCTATCGGATTGCCTTTATTTCCAAAGGCTGGCTTGTATATGTTTGGACAATGATTTTGATTGCGATTTCCATAACTGCAACCAGCCTTTTCAGCTATGTATATTTCGCTTTTTTTCTTGCTTACTTTCTAGGAAATATCAAGGATCGGGTTGCTTTCTTTACATTGTACTTTATCCATTTGCTAAGTACTTCCGCTTCCATCAATTACAGCATTGTCATCCATGAAAAATTGTTTTTGCAGCAACTCCCGTTTGTCATCATTATTTGGATTAGCGTCATTCTCCTTCCATTTAGTATCCATAACCGCAAGGAGAGAGGGCAGCTTGAAGAAAAACTCGAGGATGCCAACAAACGGATTTCTGAACTGATTAAACTTGAGGAGCGGGAACGGATTGCCCGCGATCTTCATGACACACTGGGGCAAAAGCTTTCCATGATTGGGCTAAAGTCTGATTTAGCAAGAAAGTTAATCTCGAAGGACCCCGATCAGGCCCGAAACGAACTAAAAGATGTTCAAGCTACGGCACGAACTGCATTAAGTGAAGTGAGAAAAATGGTTTCCTCCATGCGGGGAATTCGTTTAAAGGATGAAATTCAGCGTATTAAACAAATGCTTGCAGCCGCTCAAATCGGTCTGGAATGCAGCGGAGAATTTATTTTAACAAATGTCACGCCATTTACTGAGAATATTTTAAGCATGTGCTTAAAAGAAGCGATTAATAATGTTGTGAAACACAGCGGGGCTAGCAGTTGTTTAATCTCTATTGAGCAAACGTGGAAAGAAGTCGTGATGACGATACATGATAATGGTTCATTTAAAACTGTCAAGGGGAAAATTTCTGATGGCCATGGTTTGAGAGGGATGCAGGAAAGGCTGGAATTTATCAACGGCAGTTTAGAGCTATTGACAAGCAATGGTACTGCTATAATTATTAAAGTCCCAGTAGACTTAAAACCTCGCCAGGATAGGAGAGTTGGAAATGATTAGGATTGTCATCGCCGAAGATCAACAAATGCTTCTCGGTGCATTTGGGTCATTACTTAATTTGGAAGAGGACATGGAGGTAGTGGGGAAGGCCACCAACGGAGAAGATGCCGTTACTCTTGTCAAGAATCTAAGTCCTGATGTCTGTATTATGGATATTGAGATGCCCGGCAAAAGCGGACTTGAGGCCGCAGAGGAAATTAAGGGTCTAAGCTGCAAGGTGATCATTTTGACAACCTTTGCCAGATCAGGGTATTTTCAGCGGGCTTTAAAGGCAGGGGTGAGCGGATATCTTTTAAAGGATAGCCCAAGTGAAGAATTGGCAAGTTCCATCCGAAGTGTTGTGGCAGGAAGACGAATCTATGCGCCAGAATTAATGGACGATGTGTACGCCGAAGAAAATCCATTAACAGACCGGGAACGAGAGGTATTAGAACTAGTAGCAGACGGCAAAAACACAAAAGAAATAGCGGAAGAGCTTAGCATCAAAACAGGGACGGTCCGGAATTACATCTCCATTATTCTCGATAAACTGGAGGTAAAAAACCGGATTGAAGCCATAACCCAATCAAAGGAGAAAGGCTGGTTTAAATAGGTTTTCCAGCTAGCTTGTTTTTATTAATCGAAACGGGTGCCGATATAAGGCATCTTTTTTTTACCAATTTTTTATTTAACCAAATCAGCCAATAATTTTCATTTCTTAACTTTTTTACAAAGGGAACATTAATATTGAACAAAGTTCTGAGGAGGGAAATAAATTTGAATATAAAGAGGATCATTAGCTTTTCCTTCATCCTGTTCATGTTTTTGTTTAGTGTTCCTTTTGTATCTGCAGCACCAACAGATACAGAACTAAACCAGTATTTGCAGGAAATTGGTTGGACGAAGCAAGAACTTCAGGATTATCTTGATTTTTATGAAATTCCCTTGGATGAATTTGCTTCAATTGATGAACTTCGTGAGTTCCTCGGGACACCTATCAATGAACAAAATTTACAGGAACTATTAACGAAGTATCACCTGTCCCAGAAAGAACTGGATGATTTGTTGAATCATTTTGGTGATTCTCTGGGGGAGTATAAGTTCATAGAGGATTTGGATTCTGCATTAGACTTTTATGTCAATCATGATAAGTATATGGCTGATATAGAAAGTGAATTAAACGAAATTGGGATTACTGAAGAAGAATCTGAGAAGTTTTTTAATTATCTTGGGCAGGTAGAAGAGAAAAACAGATATCAGCTGGACCAAATGGATTTGTATGACTCTCTTTTGGAAAAATTTGTAGGTCTTGATGATACCACCGACCTTACAGAAGAACAGCTGGATGAATTGGTGCAAATACTCACTGAAACCATTGAAACTTATGAAATCAAGGTTCAATTTAAAGTCAACAATCAGAATATCTCCTTAAAAGAACTGCTTAAAATGAAGGAAGCACCTGATAATTTGTATGTCGGTCTATCCAGTATTGCAGGTGAACATTTGATTGACTTTACAATTCCAGGGTCATATTTCCAAACTGGAGAAACAATTGACCAGGGAGAACTAATGATTCATTTGGGGGAAATCTCCAATGAGTTTATTGATCATCTTCATGATGAAAAATACCAAAATGCAGATAACCGATATAAATAAGGAATAACCCGCCAGTATCTCCAACCTGGCGGGTTTATTTTGCATAATTCATAAGTATTTCAGCTAGACGCAGTTGTTTGGAATTTGCCAATGTAGTTTTTTATATATTCGAATACCTCCATGGGACGTTCCTCTGGCAGAGCATGGCCGGTTTCTTTTAAGATAATCAATTCCGAGTTTGCTAGGTCCTTGTTTAATTTCTCCCCAATTTTTAAAGGCACTGATTTATCCTGGTCACCCCAGATTAATAAGCATGGTGTTTTGATTTGTTTTAAAATTTCCGATGGAAGATCGCCTTCGCGGTCGCGAATCATCCGTGTTAACGCAACAAATATTTCATCCTGTAAAAAGGGCTGCAGATAGCCATTTATCATCTCTTCATTAATAATGGAATGGTTATAAAGGGCCTCCTGAAGGTTTTTCTCTACCCCGGTTCTGGCAAACCAATACTTTACGAAGCGATGAAAGTAAGGCAGGTAGCTGGTAAGAATGAGCGGAAGTTTCGCGCGTTTTAAATAGGCTGAGCTGCAGAGTAAAATTGCCTTGTCGGCAAGCTCCTGTTTTAGGTGAAGAATATTTAAAACAATTTGTCCACCCATAGAATGGCCGATAAAAGTCATTTTTTTTAAGCCCAGTGATTCGATAAGTTGTATGACGGTATCGGCTAAATTTTTATAGGAGTAGATATATCGGCTGCATTTTGCACTTTTCCCAAAAGGGGGAAGATCAATAGATAACACCTGATACTCATTTTTTAATAACGAAATTAAATGACGATAGGTGAAGGTGGAAGAAAGAAAACCGTGCAATAAAACGAAGGTCCTTTCTGCGTTTGGATTAGGATAAAATTCATAATAAACATTAATGTTATTTAGCGGCTTATACCCTGCTACAACATTCTGCTCCATCATCCTTCCTCCCAATTAATAAAAATAGATGAAATTAATATTCCCCCTTTTATTAATCCATACAACAATAAATTAAAATAACTCCTTTTTTAATTCCTAAATTTTTAAAAATTTCCAAAATAAAGTGTTTGAATTTTTAGAAAACTAACTGTATAATAAGAAAAAGCTCAAGGAGTTGATTTCCATGGAAAAGAAGTTACTTAATTCCCCGCAACATTCGGATGAAAACACTGATTCTGTCCTTGCTGAGATGTTTTTAAACAACGCCCTGCTTGAATTTAAAAGGGAGAAGATCCGGAAGGAAATCGACCAAACGTTACAAGATGGGAACAAGGAATTATTTCTTCAATTGACAGAAGAATTGAAGAAAATTAACTAGTTCCGAACAACCAACTATCTATTATGACAAATTTAAAAAAAGAAGAGGCTGGGACAAAACCCCCTCTAGAACCGAAAAAGCCTGTGAAATTTTACGAGCAGTAAAATTTCACAGGCTTTAATTTTTTTCATAACAAAAAGGACATCTTCTGATAAAATTTAAGTACCCCTACCAAAATCAAATCAGAAAGAAGTGTCCTTATGTTTAAAGATTATAACATGAATCAACTGATTTTACCTTTAGATTTAGAAGTTAAATTACAAGAAAATGATATTGCTTTCTCAATTCACCATTTAGTAGAGAGTATTCCTGCAGGAGTCTTCGACTCTTTCCTACGACATACCGGTTGTCCTGCTCATCACCCACGCATGATGCTTAAGATTATTTTATGTGGTTACACGCAATCTGCCTTTTCAGGCAGAAAAATTGAGGGTCTGGTGAAAGATAGTATCCGTATGATGTGGCTAGCTCAGGGCTATGAACCAAGTTACCGTACAATCAATCGTTACCGTGTACATCCAGAAATGAAAGAATTGATTCGTCAATGTTTTGTTCAGTTTCGCTGCCAACTTGTGCAGGAAAAGCTAATCGATCAAGAAGCGATTTTTATTGATGGTACAAAAATCGAAGCGAACGCTAATAAATTCACATTTGTATGGAAGAAATCCGTTGAAAAATATAATACGAATTTGGTGGAGAAGTCTAATCAGATTTATAATGAGTTGCTTGAAAAACAAATTATCCCTGAAATAACACGAGAAAATAACGAACAACTTTCAATGGAAGAACTATCTCAAATCACTAAAAAGCTAGAGGAAGTCATCGAAGAATATACGGAACAAATTGAGAATTCTAGTGATGTCAATGAACGCAAAAAGTTGCGTAGCGAACGAAAAACACCTAAACAAATCGCGAAACAGATCTCTAATTTGATTGAACGAAAGCAGAGATATCAAAAAGATTTCGAGATCTTTGGCAAACGGAATAGTTATTCGAAAACAGACCCCGATGCGACATTCATGCGAATGAAGGATGATTATATGAAAAACGGGCAATTAAAGCCTGGTTATAATCTTCAAATAGCGTCTGAAGGACAATATACACTTGCCTACGGTATTTTTTCTAATCCAACGGATACAAAAACACTTACGCCATTTCTCAATCAAATTGAGCAATATTTTTCATTGCCTGAACATATCGTCGCAGATGCAGGATATGGCAGCGAACAAAATTACGATGACATACTAACAAAGCGCAAACGTACACCGCTGATTACATACGGTCACTACTTAAATGAACAAAAGAAAAAATCTAAAAAGGATCCTTTTAAAACGAGCAATTGGTTCTATGATGAAGAAATCGATGCCTATACCTGTCCGAACGGAAAACAAGTAAGGTTTCAATATCATTCGAATAGAACAGATAAATCAGGGTTCCAGCGCACGTTTAAAATTTATGAATGTGAAGACTGTACGAATTGTCCACTTCGAGTAAACTGTACGAAGGCGCAAGAAGGAAAGAACCGTAAGCTTATGATAAATGAGAAGTGGGAAAAACAAAAAGAATATATAAGAGAGAAGCTTTCAGATGAAAAAACTGGTGCTATTTATCGTCAACGTAAAATTGACGTGGAACCAATTTTTGGATTTCTGAAGGCTAATTTAGGTTTCACTCGATTTTCTGTACGTGGAAAATCGAAAGTTGAAAACGACATCGGCTTTGCATTAATGGCCGTAAACTTAAGAAAATATGCGGCAAGATCGTAAGATCTTGTCCACTTAGATTAGAGATAAAATAAAAAACGTGAAATCACCGCTGCGATTTCACGTTTTTTATTTATAGAAACTAGTTATGTCCCAGCCTCTTCTTGGCCGTTCTGACGGGAATTTCATTTGGACCCTGAACCCTTTTTTTGTATGATAAAGAAAAGGAATCGGGGGCGGTTAGTAGTGAAAGAGAAAATTATCGAGGAATTAAAAAAAATCGAAGAACAATATGCCGTAAAAATTTGCTATGCTGTTGAGTCAGGCAGCAGGTCCTGGGGATTTCCTTCAAAAGACAGCGACTATGATGTTAGGTTTATTTATGTCCCCAAAAAAGAATGGTATCTTTCCATTGAAGAAAAGCGGGATGTTATAGAACTGCCAATAAATAATCTCTTGGATATAAATGGATGGGAGCTTCGTAAAGCACTCAGGCTTTTTAAAAAATCAAACCCGCCCCTAATGGAATGGCTTCATTCGGGAATTGTCTATTATCAGGCCTATTCTTTGGTGGATAAAATGATGGCCATCCAAAACCAGGTGTTCCGGCCGCAGTCGGCCCTTTATCATTACCTGAATATGGCCAAGGGGAATTACCGTGACTATCTTCAAGCAGATGAAGTGAAAATTAAGAAATACTTTTATGTGCTGAGGCCAGTTTTAGCCTGTAAATGGATTGAAAAATATAATAGTGTCCCACCTATTGAATTCCAGGCATTAGTGGCGGACCTGATTATGGACGGCCCTCTTAAAAATGAAATCAATACATTGCTTGACAGGAAAATACGCGGCGATGAACTTAACTTCGAGCCAAAGGTTGTTATTATTAATGAATTTTTGGAGAATGAAATAAATCGTATTGAAGATTACGCAAAGAAAACGTCTTTTCCAAAACAAGATATTTCCCCAATACTGGATGAACTATTTAGGGACATACTTGACGAGGTATGGCCATGATTACCAAAAAATATGTTAAAATATATAAAAATATTATTTTCCGAAAGATTTTGAAAAAATAAAGAATGAGGGGAATTCTATGAATATCGTTGCATCCGAGAAACTTCAAAAAATGTCATCGAGTATTTTTCAAGAGGTGGCCGATCAAAAGCAAAAGGCATTAAAAAATGGAATTGATGTCATCGATTTAAGTGTCGGAAGCCCGGATTTTGCACCGCCAGCTTTTGTGGTCGAGGCATTAGCAGAAGCGGCAATGGACCGAAGTAAATATGGTTACACTTTAAAAGGGATTCCTGAATTTAATGAAGCGGTCAGTTATTTTTATAAACAGCGTTACGGTGTAGAACTTAATCCAGCATCTGAAGTTATTCAGCTAATGGGTTCGCAGGATGGACTTGCTCATTTAGCGATGGCGGTTATTAACCCTGGCGATTATGTTCTGGTACCTGATCCTGGATATCCAATCTATGAGGCAAGTGTGACGATTGCGGGCGGAAATATTTATCCAATGCCGTTATTGGAGGAAAACAGGTTTCTACCTCAACTAGATGAAATTCCTTTAGTGGTTCTAAAGAAAACCAAATTGATGATTATCAGTTATCCAGGTAATCCGGTTACCGCTCTCGCTGACAGAAGCTTTTTCCAAGAGGTGGTCCGTTTTGCCAAAAAGCATGATATCCTAGTTTTGCATGATTTTGCCTATTCTGAGTTAATTTTTGATAACAATCCGCAAATTAGTTTCATGTCTATGCCGGGAGCAAAGGAGGTCGGGATTGAGTTTAATTCACTTTCCAAAACATTTAATATGGCAGGCTGCCGGATTGGCTATGCGGTAGGGAATGAACAAGCTCTTGCCATCTTAGCTTCTTTAAAATCTCATATCGATTATGGTGTGTTTTATCCAATCCAAAAAGCAGCCATAACTGCTTTGACTTCGGATTTCTCATTTTTGCAATCTCAAGTGAGAGAATATGAGAAACGCCGTGATGCATTGATATCAGGCCTATCAAAAGGCGGGTGGCAGGCGGCAAAATCTCCGGCGACAATGTTTGTTTGGGCAAAAATCCCATCAGGATGGACATCCCGTCGCTTTGCCTTTGAACTGATTGACAGTAAAGGAGTTGCGGTTATTCCTGGAGATGCGTTTGGAAAGCTTGGTGAAGGCTATGTCCGGATTGCCTTGGTTCAGCCTTCGGAACGGCTCTCCGAGGCGGCAGAGCGAATTCAAGAATTCCTCAGGGAAACTCAAGTTTAATTCTTCTATTTAAACCTTTCTAAACATATATCTTTAACAAAAGGCCTTCACACGAACTGAAGGTCTTTTACTTTGAAGGGGAGAGGGAGATTATGCCTAGCGGAATGCATCAGGTCGAACTAGATTTGCCAATTGATGTGATTTGGGACTTTGTAAAGGATATGGACAATTGGGCACCGCTTGTGCCCAACTATATTCAACACGAAAAGCTAAATGAGCATAGGTCCACATGGGAGTTTAAAAGCGATATTGGCATAATCAAGAAAAAAATCAGTTTAATAATTGATATTAATGAATGGAAAGAACCAATAAGAGTCAGCTTTGCCTTAAAAGGCAAAAGTGAAAAATATTCTGGCGAAGGATTTTTCGAAGCGAAGGCAATAAACGTAAAAAGAACAAGATTAACAGGCTTTCTTGAAGTGAACGTTATTGGGAAGATGGCCGGAGCGTTGAACTCAAAACTGGAAACCGCTCTCCCAGAAGCGGTGAAAGAAATGGCGGAGGCTATTTCGGAAAAGCTTGTGGAAGTAAAATCTGTTTAATAGGTGCATCGATATCGACAAACTAGAAATTCGCCATATGTAAAAGTTAAGGTAATCTTAAGCTTAGCATGGTATGTTAGTCCCAAATCCACTATCAATCAGATAGTAGACAGGGGGATTAGCTTATGTTAAGCACAGGGCATAAAAGAAGTATAAATTTATTTCTTGTTACCGCTATGGCCGGTATGAGTTTGGGCTATTTTACACCTGTTGTTTATGCCGAAACGACTGAAACAACCCAACAAACCCAGACGGCAAGTCCATTGACAAAACTGGAAATCGACGGAGTAAAGCTCGACAAGGAGTTTTCAGCAGATGTAAAAGAATACTCCGCTTCCGTTGTAAATGAAGTTGAAACGATTAAAATGCTGGTAGAAGGGAATGAATCAGCCTCTGCCATCACCATTAATGGTCAATCTGTTCTTAGCGGGACACCTGCTGTTTTTTCACTTCAGTCTGGTGAGAATATTTTACAAATTATCATCTATGATGCCAATCATGCAGAAGCTACTTACTCAGTTCATGTAACTAGGTCCGCAAAGGTTGAACCGGTTACTCCTGCCGCTGTTGCAAATTCGTCAGACACGGCTGTAGGCAATGTTTCACAAACAACCTCTTTGCCCGGCACTAATTCCAGTTTTCAGGCAAGCCTAATACGTACCAATGCTAATAATGCTTCTCAATCTTCAACACAGTCCATGAGCGAAACAACTCAAACTGTTAGTAAGGCGAAATTGTCTTCACTAAAGGTCTCTGAAGGCACTTGGGATAGTTCGTTTTCATCCGATGATTATACATATCATATTGCTGTTCCAAGTGATGCAACAGCCGTGACTATCCATCCAACTGCTGCAAACCAAGGAGCCTCAATTAAGATTGAAGGAGGTACCACTAAAACAATCCAACTGGACAATGATAATAAAACAATTTTATCAGTAGTCGTGACCTATAGTGATAACGATCGGAAAACTTATGTACTTGTATTTGACAAATAACGTGACTAACATACCCTTCATATATAAATTCAAAATATGGAGGGTATGTTTTTTAAGTCCCGTTCAAAATAATCCACCAAAAAATAGCTCAATAAAAGAAAGTGGAACAACATTAATCCACTCTCTTTCTATCCCTTTTGTTTTCCAATAAATTTGTATTATTTGGGGGATTTAAGGAATAAATAAAATCTTCTTTTGGATTAAGACTTTGAAGTCTATCAACTGCTTCTTCAAACTCGAAATTGCTCATTTGTTTAGTGGCAAGTAATGAACAAAGTATCGCAAATGCAATTGGGGTTGTATCAACATGTACATCAACATGTACATCAACGTCAGAGTTTCCACTTTGCTCAATTGAATTTAATCCTTCGTTCCTTATTTTAATATTGTCTATTTGTGAGGCGCGTGATCTTAAGTTATTTTTGTTTTCAATTGAATCTCTTTGTGAATTACGTCCCTTTTGATTTACCCAATTTTGAGGAATATTTTGTCTTTGTGAACTTTTTCTATTCATGTTTTCACCTATTCTTCTTAAGGATGGGGTTTAATAACCCCACCCTCCAATATATATATTAGAATTCAAGATCAAAGTCAGTATTTTGATCTAAATCATTTTCCTGATCTTGATCGGATCTTACACGTGCATTGCTTCTGCTATTCAAAGTAACATCCACTCTTGCATTTCCGGAGTTAGTTAATTCAGCACGGGCAACGTTCGTATTTTTATCAACGTTCCGAACTTCTGCTTCGGCTTCCGACTCCGTTCTGTTTCGAACCTCATTATCCAAATCAGTATCGATATCTACGTTAACATTAGTATTATTTCGACGATTTTGCCTATTTACATTTCGATTTCTTCTTCTTCCTGCCATTTGATATTCCTCCCTAATTTAAATCAGCACTTGAAATTAAGCCATCGTTCCAGATGTTCGTAATCTTTAAATATACGAGGGCAGCTTTTAATTAAAATAATTGTTTTAACTACAACCTGCCATTTACCGATCAAAATCAATATCAAAATCATTATTAATATCTTGATCGTTTTCTTGTTCTTGGTCTGTTCTTACCCGTGCATTACTTCTGTTATTCAACCTTACATTAACGCGAGAATTTCCGGAATTGTTAAGAATTGCACGCGCGACATTGGTGTTGTTGTCAGTATTACGGACCTCAGCCTCAGCTTCAGACTCCGTTCTGTTACGAATATCATTATCAATATCAGTATCAATATCAGTATTTACATCAATGTTTTCGCGATTCCGATTTCTTGAACTCATAATTTCCCCTCCTTACCCCTGTACTTGATTTACATATTATTCATTAGTTAGAAAAAGGCTTAGTCATTTTACCGAGGACAAATACCTGTTTTGTTTTTCCAAACAGTATTCCTTACATTCCAAATATGGAAAATACGATGAAGAAGTAATTTAGTGGAAAGGTAGAACCTATCAATTTGCAAAAAGAATTAATATAGAATAAAAAAGCAGCCATTTGTGAAATTTTACGAAATATCACAAATGGCATCCATTCAGAAGAGGCCGGCCTCTAATGCTGCGTCAAAGCTTTTTTGAGCAAACACAAACGGATCGCCGACATTTTCCCAGTGCATATACATTAATCTTGGACTATCAAACAACCAATGATTGTGTACAGCTGTTACAATAAGTCCTCTTCTGCGCAATGCTGTCATGAATCGTTATATTTCTTTTTGAAGAATTACTGTTTCACCAAGATTTAGCGTTCTTCCATTTTGATTATTTTCAAAGGAAAGTGCAAATGGCAGAGCTAAGGGAGATTGAGTGCGGCGGCCTAAAATTGTTGCATTAATATCACGAAGGCGCTGAACCACACAAACTGGTGCTGCAGTAATAACTTCTCCTCCGATAATGTTTGTCAGCTGGTTGACATGTTGAAGTTTTCATTGCCTGACCACCAGTACGTTTAACATTTTGGTTTCTCCTTGTTGTTTGACGATGATGCGAACTTAATTGATTGGGGACATTTGAAGTTCTTAAGAAGTTTTGATTGCCTCTGTTATCAAAAAAATCATTATTCACAATAACAACCTCCTTGTCCATCTGAATCACTAATCAGTTTATTCTTTGTTTTGCTAGACGAATGGACGAATTGATATGGACAAGCACCCTTTTTATTAGATTTAGAACATATTTTCTTCTAATAATTGTTTTGTGATGGTATATCCAATTAGATAAGCTGTTGAAGATGTATTTCCATCAACTGTAAACGGTATAATTGAGGCATCCGAAACAATTAAGTTATTGACACCGTGAACTCTTCCGAAACGGTCCACCACACCGCCATTATTTAACGGTGCCATTCGCAGTGAGCTTTATTGATGGTGATTATGACCAAAGTTTTCCTTAATAAAGTTTTCAATTTCTTTATCATTTTCAATTGTGTCAAGAGTCGGATTGATAAGTTTATAGGCATGGTCAATTTTTGAAAGTTTATCGGCTATATCACGAATGTAAATCTTATAAATCGCCTTTATAGTTTCCAAGTCAAAGCTGTTATTAAGAAACCCTTCATCTGCTAGCACGATCTTAAGGGGGGCGTTATTTTGTAGTTTAATAGATCCCCGGCTCCTAGGTTGAATAAAAAGTATGATGATATTCAATTTTCCACCTGCAACTGTTCCAATCAGCTGTACACTGCGGCGGTTACTATTTTTTGATAGAGGATGCGGCAGAAAAGCACCGCTGTGCCCAGTGCCAACAATAATATAGTCAAATATATTTTTTGACCGGCTTTTCATATGAAATAAGAGGAGAAAGAAATAGGGAAGATGACTAGAATGTAAAATGATTCGATTTATAGAAAGAAACTTTTTTATTGCTGTAAAAGGCAAAATTTTTTTAACAAAATTCAGAAGATATGGTATATTAATAAATAAAAATTTTAGTACTTTATTTGATTAAAGGGAAGGTGAGAGAATGGCAGCAGATTTGATGAAAAAAGACAGCAGTCTTCCGTTGCGTCGCGATGTTAAACTACTTGGCAAAATGTTAGGTGAGATTCTGGTGAACCACGGTGGCGAGGAGCTATATGAGAAAGTCGAAAAAATAAGACTTATGGCTAAATCACTTAGGATTCACTTTGACGAAGAAATTTATTCAGCATTAAAACAGGAAATCGTTACCTTGACACCGCCAATGCGCAAGCAGGTAATCCGAGCATTTTCTATGTATTTCCATTTAATAAATGTTGCTGAGCAAAACCATCGAATCCGCAGGCGCAGGCAATATCAGCTTCAAAGTGACAACATCGTCCAGCCTGCTTCAATTGAAAGTGCAATCCTTTCACTGAAAGAAAATAACATTAACATGCAAACTATTCAAAACGTGCTGCAAAGCATATCACTTGAGCTTGTTATTACGGCACATCCAACAGAGGCAACAAAGCGTTCCATTCTTGAAATACAACAGCGGATTGCCGAAATTCTAAAAAATCTTGATCATCCGCTTCTTTCAGGCAGGGAACAAAAAAAGCTCGAAGAAAGTTTGTTTAATGAAGTCGCTATTCTTTGGCAGACCGATGAATTGCGGGAAAATAAACCAACCGTAATGGATGAGGTTAGAAATGGGCTGTATTATTTTGATCAGACATTATTTGAAGTCCTCCCTGATATCCATCAAGAGGTTTCAGATAGTCTCGAGAAATATTATCCTGAAACCTCCTGGGATGTTCCAAATTTCTTGAGGTTCGGGTCATGGATTGGCGGGGATCGGGATGGTAACCCGAACGTGACCCATGATGTGACCTGGGAAACATTGGACCGGCAAAGGCGTCTTGTCTTGAAAAAATATAAAAATGTTTTAGTAGATTTAATGAAACGCTACAGCCATTCCACCTCAAGGGTAAAGGTCAGCGAAGATCTGCTGAAATATATTGATGAAAAAGAAGATTTCTATTTGACAGAAGATAAAAAATGGCCGGTCCAAGCGGAGGTATACCGTCGCGCTTTCGCCATTATAATTGAGCGGGTGAAGCAGACTGGGAAATCTGAACTAGGCTACAGCAGTGCGGAAGAATTGCTGGAAGATCTGTTTTTAATTAATAGAAGCTTAAAGCAGCATCACCCTGCCCGCCACGAACTCGGGAACATTGAAAAACTGATTCGTCAGGTCCAGCTGTTTGGTTTCCATTTAGCCACACTTGATATTAGAAATCATAGCGGGGAGCATGAGGCCGCAATAACTGAGATACTTGGAAAAGTAGGCATCACTGAAAACTATGCAGCACTAAGCGAAACAGAAAAATTAGAAATATTGCAAAGGATTCTCCTTGATCCTCGGCCGCTCCTTTTATTACATGAAGATTACTCCACGGAAACACAGGAAATGATTAAAGTATTTCAGATGATTAAAAACGCTCATGAAGAATTTGGACAAAGAGCAATTACAGTATATCTGGTAAGCATGACTAAATCACCGAGTGATTTATTGGAGGTTTTAGTTTTAGCCAAAGAAGCTGGACTCTATCGTCTTCATGCGGACGGGACGTTGACAAGCCATTTAAATGTTGCTCCGCTATTGGAGACCATTGATGATCTAACAGCCGGTTCACTTATTATGGAAGAACTTTTCAATATGCCAGTTTACCGCAATCATTTGCAGAGCTTGCGGAATCAGCAGGAAATTATGCTCGGCTATTCTGATGGCAGCAAAGACGGCGGCACGCTGACGGCGAACTGGAAGCTTTATAAGGCACAGGTTGAAATTCATGAAATGGCGAAAAAATATCAAATCAGCCTGAAATTCTTCCATGGGCGCGGCGGTTCATTTGGCCGCGGCGGCGGTCCTTTAAACAAAAGCCTTTTATCACAACCGGCTGAAACAATTGGTGACGGCGTGAAAATTACCGAGCAGGGAGAGGTTTTATCTTCTCGATACCTGCTTGAGGATATTGCCTATAGAAGCTTGGAACAAGCTGTATCGACCCTGATTCTTGCCGCAGCGCATGTTACGGAAGAAGGAGAAATGCGGGAGGCGTCATGGGAAAAAGCAATTGAAGAAATATCAAATGCTGCTCTTGCTAAATATCAATCTCTTGTGTTTGAGGATCCCGATTTTCTAACCTATTTTCAATCTGCAACACCACTAAGGGAAGTGGGTGCATTAAACATCGGCTCAAGACCAATGAGCCGCAAAAACCAAGGACGCTTTGAAGACCTGCGAGCGATTCCATGGGTTTTTGCCTGGACCCAGAGCAGACAACTCCTTCCGGGGTGGTATGCGGCAGGATCAGGTCTGGAAGCTTTTGCATCAGGCAGTGAGCAGAACTTAAAGCTGCTAAAGGAAATGTATCTGAAGTGGCCTTTCTTCCAATCAACGATTGATAACTTGCAAATGGCTCTTATGAAGGCTGATATTACAACTGCTAAAGAATATTTAACACTTGTTGAAGATAAAACGATTGCTGAAAGAATTTTTACGAATATATTCGAGGAATATGAGAAAACAAGAGCGATTCTTTTGAAAATTACGGGGGATCAAGAATTACTTGACCATACTCCTAACATAAAAGAATCTGTGTTCCGCCGCAATCCGTATGTCGACCCGCTTAATTTCCTTCAGGTCGAATTAATAAAAGAACTTAGAAAACAGGACGAGCCTGACGCTGCTGTTTTGACGGAAGTTCTCTTGACCATTAGCGGTATCTCCGCCGGTTTGCGTAATACAGGTTGATCTTTAGCCACAAACCTATTTTAGGGTTTGTGGCTTTTTTGAATTTTTTGTGAACTTTTGTAAAATGAATGGCTGTTCATTCATTTTGTCGCAAAATTCGACAAAATCGAAAAAAGTCACGTGCTATATTTATGCAGAGGGGAAAAGGAGTGATTCCATAATTCATTTTACCGGAGGGATGTCTACATGGCAGTAAAAGAAAAAGTTGTGCAGGAGAAACATCAGGTTTATGCAATGATCGATGAATTAGCCAATAACGGAGCGAAAGCACTGAATGAATTCCGCTGTTATAATCAGGAAATGGTGGACGAAATTGTTAAACAGATGGCTCTTGCTGCACTTGAAAACCACAAGTATTTGGCCAAGCTTGCAGTAAAAGAAACACAAAGAGGGGTTTACGAGGACAAAGTTTTTAAAAACATGTTTGCCACCGAAATGATTTACAACAACATCAGGGATATGAAAACGGTGGGTGTCATTGCCGAAAATGATAATGATGGGATGGTCGAAATGGCCGAGCCGGTTGGTGTCATTGCCGGTGTTATCCCCATCACCAATCCGACATCGACAGTCATTTTTAAATCGTTGATTTCACTTAAAACAAGGAATCCAATCATCTTTGCATTTCCACGATATGCTCAAAAATGCTGTACAATAACAGCCCAACTGCTTAGCGAAGCGGCTGAAAAGGCTGGCGCACCAAAGAATTGCATCCAGTGGATTGAGGTACCTTCTCATGAAACATTTCAGGCCCTAATGAAACATCCGCAGATATCGCTCATCCTTGCAACCGGCGGCCCGAATCTAGTGAAGGCAGCCTACAGCTCAGGAAAGCCTGCACTAGGCGTTGGTGCCGGAAATGTACCTTGTTATATTGAAAAATCGGCCAACATTAAACGTGCAGTCAATGACTTAATTTTGTCAAAGACCTTTGACAACGGTATGATTTGTGCTTCCGAACAAGCCCTAATCATTGATCAAGAAATTTATGATGAAGTAAGACAGGAATTGATCGCCAATCACTGCTATTTTCTCAATGGGGAAGAAAAGCAATTGCTCGAACGCGCCGCAATTGATCCGAAAACAAAAGAGCTTAACCCAATGATTGTCGGTCTTCCTGCTTATATGATTGCAAAAATGGCTGGAATCAATGTGCCGCTCAATACAAAGATTCTAATTGCCGAGTTAGATGGTGTAGGGCCGCAGTATCCACTATCCTGTGAAAAATTAAGTCCGATTTTAGCGTGCTACAAGGTAAATAGTTTTGCAGAAGGACTTCTTGTTGCTGAAGAGACACTTGAATATGGCGGTCTTGGGCATTCGGCAGCGATTCATACTTCCAATCAGGATGTGATTGATACATTTTCGCAAAGAATGAAAGCTGGCAGGATTATTGTCAATACACCATCCACACACGGGGCAATCGGCGACATCTATAATACATCATTACCGTCCTTAACTATCGGATGCGGAACATATGGAGGGAATTCTGTGTCACAGAATGTGGGAGCAGCAAATTTACTCAATATCAAAAAAGTAGCCAAAAGAAGAACTATGACTCAGTGGTTTAAAGTTCCATCACAGATTTACTTTGAGAAGAATTCGGTTCAAACACTTGCAGCCGTTCCCGGTATTTCAAAAGCATTTATTGTGACCAGCACAAGCCCGCTAAAGAATGGCTATGTCGAAAAAGTGCAGTATTATTTAAAAAAGAATCCGAACAATGTTCTTTGTGATATTTTCTGGGAGATTGAACAGGACCCAAGTATTGAAACGGTAATGGCCGGTGCAGAACGGATGAAAAAGTTCCAGCCTGATTGTATAATCGCCCTTGGCGGAGGTTCGGTCATGGATGCAGCCAAAGCCATGTGGCTGTTTTATGAACACCCAGACACAGATTTCAAGAGCCTGACGCATAAATTCTTTGATCCAAGCAAGCGAGTGGTTAAATTCCCGGCTCTACGAACTAAGGCGAATTTTATTGCGATCCCAACCACATCCGGCACAGGATCCGAGGTAACATCCGCCTCCGTTATTTCAGATAAAAAGACAAATATCAAATATCCAATGGTTGATGCGCAGCTGACACCAGATGTTGCCATTGTCGATCCACAGTTTGTCATGACTGTTCCTAAACATGTAACTGCGGATACGGGCATGGATGTATTAACACACGCGATTGAAGCCTATGTATCGGTTCTAGCCAATGATTATACGGATGGACTTGCAATGAAGGCTATTCAGTTGGTCTTTGAATTTCTGCCTAAGGCATACAGGGATGGAAGCGATGAACTTGCCCGTGAAAAAATGCATAATGCGGCCACGATTGCCGGTATGGCATTTGGCAATGCTTTCTTAGGCATTAATCACAGTCTTGCTCATGTCATTGGTGCGGAATTTAATATTCCTCATGGACGGGCAAATGCCATCATGCTGCCGCATGTCATCCGCTTTAACGCGATGAAGCCCAATAAATTAATGACTTTCCCTAAATATGAACACTTTATTGCGGATGTACGTTATGCGGAAATTGCCAAAATGCTTGGCCTGCCTGCAAGCACAACCGAAGAGGGAGTGAAAAGCTTAATCGCAGCAATCGTTGAACTTGCTGAGGAATTGGATATACCAATGAGCATCGAAGCGTCTGGTGTTAGGAAAGATGAATTTGAAAGCAAATTATCAGAACTTGCTGAACGGGCATTTGATGATCAGGATACAATTGCCAATCCAAAAATGCCTCTAGTAACTGAATTAGCACAAATCTATCTTCAAGCATACAAAGGTGTCTAAATAAAGTCAGTCTATGGAGGGAGAAAAAATTGTCGGAGGAAATGGAGCAAAAACAGGAAACCAAAACAGTAGGTGAAGAACATATTCAACTTGAGGTCAGCGGTTTAGACCTGCTCTGGCGTGCAACTTTTAGGAAAATGGATGAATGGGCAAAACGTGCTGAATTCGAAGATGAGGTATTTTTGAAGAGGGCTAAGCTATTTGCACATAGTGTAGGACGAAGCCAAGCAGATATGAAAGAAATCACTGATAAATTTACAAAGGAATTTGCACAATGGGAAAAAACAGCACGCGATGAATTTTTTATGTCAACAACCACTCTGGCACACTTTTTCCCGATTAAGTCTTTTAAAGAAATAAATGAGCAACTCGAGCGCATTCATCAAAAAACACTGTCACTTCTTAACAGGCCATGCCAATTTATAACTAATACGGACGCAGCAGATAAATATTTTGCAATGATAGAACAGTATATTTCGCTAAGAAAAAAGGCAAGAAGCCGATACCTTACAACTATAAAACAGGCTGGAAATCTAGTCTATGAAAATCAAAAAGTGTTTGTAAACTTATTTTCCAAACAAGTCAGTACGTTTGTCTTTCCGCTAAACAAATATCTGGAGAGAAGTACGATTAGAAAATTTTAATACAAGGAGTGAGGCGGCATGTCTAAAGAAAAAACCTATGATCTATTTGCAGGTTATAAACTGCTAAGTGAAATGTGGGAAAAACAATTAATGGATCTTTTATTTAAGGCGACTGACAACAAAGAATTTGTCCGCACGGCAAATATAGGACTTGACCTGCATTCGCGATATATGGAAAGGGTGCGAAAAAATCAGGAGTTTATCGCTGCATTAATGAATATTCCAACCAAGAAGGATGTCGCAAACGCGGCAAAAATGTCGATTCAGGCTGAAGAAAAATTTGATAGTTTAGAAGAACAGGTATGGAATTTGCAAGACGGTTTGGCAAGCTTTAGTAAAGAAAATTTGACCTTCCTTCAAGAAATAATCAACACTATCAATCAAATGAAAGCTGAATCACTGAAAACAAAAGCAGAGCTGGCAGAAACGAAAAAAATTAAGACAGATCTTCAAGATTTACGGCAGGGTTTGGTTGATATCAAAATCCTCCAGGTGAACCTCCAAGAAATGTGCAAGGAGCTTGAGGGACTAAAGGTAATTCAAGCAGAACTTAAAGATTCTCTCACCCATCAAGAACCGCCAAAAACGGATCGCGGTTTGGAGGAACTAAGGCAGGAGATTGCGCAATTGGCTGAAATAAAAAGCGAAATTGCCTCATTAAAGGAATTAATGGGAAAAGAGAAAGAAAGAAAACAAAAAAAGGAACCGGAAAAAGAGCTGGTCCTGCCAGGGGCCAGCACTACAAAATAACGTGAAGGGGGTATTGGTAAATGAGTGCTAGAGTTTCGACAAAAAGTTTTTTACCGCTTTTAAATATCGAGAAGGAAACGAAACGATGGAATCAGCTTTATAAAGTCATGACTGAGCCAAAGCCGGATATCATCCCTACACCGAGAAAATGTGTATGGAAAAAAAATAAAACTACTTTATGGTATCATCCTGCAAAGGAAAAGAAGCATGCCGTACCAGTATTTCTTGTATATTCGCTTTTGAACAAAGTGTACATTTTGGATGTAGGAGAAGGCAGCAGCGTGGTTGGCGGTTTAACGGAAAGAGGATACGATGTTTACCTGCTGGATTGGGGTACTCCGGGCCTGGAAGATGCTGATCTTACTTTAGAAAACTATATTATTGATTATTTGGAAAACGCACTAAAACGAGCGATAAGACATTCTGGTGCAAAAGAAATGTCCTTAATGGGATATTGTTTAGGCGGGACAATGGCCGCTATTCTTGCCTCTATTACAAGTCTGCCAATTAAGAATTTAGTACTAGCCGCAGTCCCGATTGATTTTAGCATAGGGACTGTACCGCAAAAATGGCTGGATGGGATTCAAAATGGTGAGCTAAGCTTTGACCGCTTTGCCAATGCTTATCAAACCCTTCCATCCGAGTTCCTTTACTTGATGTTTAAGCTGATCACACCGTTAAACGCGGCCACAATGGCCAACCTATATACCCGCGCTCATGATGAGATATATGTTGAAAAGTGGCGCCGGATGGATAAGTGGACGAAGGATGCTCAGGCATTTACGGGTGCCGCCTTTAAGCAATTTTTTAATGATTTTTATAAAGAAAACAAATTATTAAAAGGTGAATTAGTGATGGATGGAAGGAAAGTAGATTTGAAGAATATTAAATGCCCGTTGTTTGTGTTCTCTTGTTCCCGCGATACATTAATTGCTGAAAAGCAAAGTCTGCCGATCATGGACCTTGTTTCAAGTGAAGATAAGACATATGAAGTATATGAAGGCGGCCATGTTTCTCTCGTGCTCACAGGGGTTTTCGCAGAAATAATGGACCCATGGTTATCCACTCGTTCACATGATTTACAAGAAATCCGTTCATAATTTCCAAGGACGAGAATAAATTTATTAACGGGAAGAACGGAGTGGGGGCCCCATCCTTCCCGCTAATATAAATTATCCGGCATTTCGATGCTGGTTGAGGAATTCACGCAAGAGAAGGTTAAACCGGTCTTTTGCTTCGAGTTTGGCAAGATGGCCGGTATTCCTCATAATAATGAATTTAGAGTTTGGTATTAACTTATGCATCCATGCCTGTATCCAAACCGGCAATACAGAATCATACTGTCCGCCGATTATAAGGGTTGGCACTTCAATTGTTGGCAGTAATGATAAATTATTCACTTCTAGGCAAGCTTTCAATGATTCAATAAAAATCTCATGTTTAGGTCGAAAAAGTTGGTTGAATTGTTCAACAGTTTCCTTATCCCAGGAATACAGGGCCATTCGGGCTAAATATTCTGATTCCTTCCCGGCAGAAGCGACTTTTTGAAACTTTGCTTTTCGATTTTCGAATAGTAGGCGTTTGAGTTTATTTGGAAAGTAGTGGAATGTACTTACTAGCATGAGAGAACGGCAGATTGAGGGCGACTGGCGGTAGATTTCCTGTGCAACGGCTCCACCCATTGATAATCCAACAATGTGAGCGTTTTCAATTTTTAACTCCTTTAATAGGCTGATAATGTCTGCAGCAAAATTCTGAATCGTGATTCCATAGGTCTTGGTACACTCCCCGTGGCCTCTTAGGTCTGGAATAATTAATTCATATTCATCGGCAAATTCAAATTGGTGCTGCCACCCCTCCTTTATCTCACCAAGACCATGAATAAACACTAATGGCTCGCCTTTACCTAAATGTAAATAAGGAACACCCAATTTGCTAACCTTTGCTTTTTCCATTTTACACCACCTTTCATTTTTAATAGTTTATATCCAAGTTGGTAAAATTGTAAACAGGTTTACTCAGCTTTTAGTAATATTTATTGACAAGATTGACAAAATATTACTGATAGGTGTAAAATACATATAGGTGAGGTGATAAAGACATGGTAAACCAAGATAATCAATCAGTCAATCCATCAAAAAATTTTGTGCTGCCATTTATTTTATTGCTTCTTAGCAGGGTTTCTCTGCATGGGTATGAATTGAGTCAAAAGCTGGAGTCATTTGGCTTTAAAACTTTGGATCAAGGAAACCTGTACAGAATGTTAAGACAATTAGAAAAAGAGGATTTGGTTTCATCTGAATGGGATACTACTGGTGCAGGTCCAGCCAAAAGAAGGTATTCCATTACAAAAGCTGGTATTACATACTTAAAAGGATATGCCAATCAACTAGAAACGTATCAATCACTCCTCGATCAATTTTTCAAAATGTATACCAGTGTCCTTGAGCTCTATATTCCTTCTTTCCAAAAGAAGGATGCAATAGAGAAAGTAAATAATCGTAAGAGGAGGAAGGACGATGGCGCAGAAGAAGATCGAAGCGATTCCTGAAGTCGACGTAAAAACAGTTCCACAAGCTGCGGAGGAATCTATTGCTGAAGTTTCGTTTGTGAACACTTTTTGGGAACAATATGAGCTTTCCCAGGAACGGGCACGGAAGCTAAGGGAGAGCCGGGAGGATGCCTACCTTAATTCTGTAAAGGAAGTCATCAAGTTCAATAAGCAATATAGAAAATCCGTCGCGAAATTATATGACCAGGCAAGAAAAACAAACAAAGAAATGGTATCTGAGGTTGCCCAACAAGTTAATTTTCGTAAAGAGGATGCAAAGGATGAGGCAGTGCCAAATAACGATCGGGAAGAGCTTAAAAAGCAGCTTAGCGAGGTTTCCAGCCAATTAGAGATATTGGCTTTGACCCCAGTTAAAACCTTTTTCCAATTTGTCGAACAAATGGAAGACAATTTTGTGAAAAATACTGAAGCAGGCATTGGCTTTGCTCGCGAGCGCAGAAATGCGTGGCTGCAAGTTAGAAAGGAATACGTTAAATTGGCACGTAATACCCATCTTGATTTAGTTGAACGCGGGAAGAATAGTTTGAAAGAGCTTGTTAAATCGAATTAACTACTAGCATATCGCAGCAAAGGATTATCACAGAATGTGTATATACTTGAATTAAAGCCGCACTCTCTATTTTACAGGGAGATGTGGCTTTTTTACTTTAAGCCCAATTTCTTTCTAAGAATGGGCTTTTCCTTTTTTACAAATCTGGGTAATAGGGATAAGTGTCTATTGCACATTTTTATCTAGGTGAATAGGATATATGGAATTCAAAAAAGGAGGTAATGTTAAATGACTGGTGTAGCAGGTGGCTACGGAGCAGGATTTGCCCTAATCGTGGTTCTGTTCATTTTATTAATCATTGTAGGGGCTTCTTGGGTTATATAAAAATATAAGGAGGTAAAAAGTATGTTTGGATATGGCGGTTTTGGCGGCTACGGCTATGGCGGCTGTGGCTACGGCGGCTTTGGCTATGGCTGTGGTGGCTTCACTTTAATCGTGGTGTTATTTATCCTCTTGATTATTGTAGGAGCAGCTTGCTACTATTAAGAAAATGAATGGGTAATTAGCCCAAAAAACCCGCTCGGTTTCCCAAGCGGGTTTTGCCTGTTAGCTAAAAGGAAAGTATAAATTCAACTACGCCTCTGTCCTCGTCCTATCGGACTCGCCAATCGGCAAGTTTTCATTTATCCAGCTACATTCATATTCGCACAAACGATTTCTTCGACTTCATGCCCTTCCAAAGTTTCTTTTTTTAATAAGGCATCCACCAATTGTAAATACTGCACTTGATGGCTTTCGATTAATTTTTCTGCTTTCTCTATACCCTCTGCAAACAGTTCTTGCATTTTGATTTCTTTATCCGGTTTACTAAAGGTTAACGTAAAGCCGTCCTGAAGCATTCCAATTTCAACCATTTGTTCAATAATATGTTTAGCCTGTTGCACATCACCGGATACACCGATACTGTGTTCACCTAGAAACATCCTTTCGGCGGTACCGCCGGCTAATATCATGGCAACTCGGTCAAGCAGGTCGCTTGTTGTAGATAAATTTAATTCTTTTGGAATTGGTGCTACATACCCCAAGGCTTCACCCCGTGGAATAATTGTCGCTTTTCTGACTGAACCCGGTTTTGTTACAGAAGCAACAAGGGCGTGCCCGGCTTCGTGGATGGCTACCCGCCGCTTTGTCTCATGATCCTGCAACGACCGTGAAGTACTTCCTAAAATGGTTCGGTCAAGAGCATAATCTAGGTCCTGTTTTTGAATCATATCACGCCCATTACGGACTGCATGACGGCTTGCTGATTCAAATAATGAAAACAGCTCTGCTCCGGAAAACCCGGAAGTACTTTCCGCTAAATCATCTAATGACGTAAGGACATTTTTGGCAATCGCTTTTCCTTTTGAATGAATTTCAATGATTTCCCTGCGACCTTTTGTATCAGGCAGAGGAACATGGAATGAGAAATCAATCCTCCCGGGACGCAAGAATGCTTCATCAAGCATATCTTTTCTGTTTGTAGCGGCAATAAATAAAATGCCGTCATTGGAATGGCCGCCGTCAAGCTGGACAAGAAGTTCAGTTAATGTTTTTTCTCCTTCTTCGCCGCCATGGGCTTTACGTCTGCCGGCAAGGGCATCTACTTCATCGATAAAAATGACAGCAGGACGCTGTTTTCTGGCCGCCTGAAACAATGAGCGGACACGGCTTGCACCGACGCCGACAAATAATTCATTAAACGCCGACCCGCTGGCAGAGAAAAACGAAGCATTCAGCTCATGGGCGATTGCTTGCGCAAGCAAGGTTTTTCCGGTTCCAGGAGGTCCGTATAACAGGATTCCTTTCGGCGGTTTAATCCCAAGCTTTAACGCTCTTTCCTTATCCTTTAAAGTTGTTAAAGTTTGCAATATCTCTTCTTTCATTTCATCGCCTAGACCGCCTACATCCTTTAAACTGATGTTTGGCAGAGGGCGGGCCTTTGCGACGCTGTTTTTCATGGAATTTCCTAAGCCGATGCCGCCCTTTCTTTTTTGGACAGTGTAGACAGCACCTCCTAATAAAAGAAGGACTCCAGCCATGATCCATTTACCATAGCGGCTGCTAGATGAAAAGGAATATTTGATATTATATTTCTCAACCAGTTTATCCACCATTTGGCTATTAGGGGGAACTTGGGAAACATATTCAGATTTTCCTGCTTTTATAAAGAGACTTCCATCGGATTGTTCAGTTAGGGTGACTGTTTTTCCGTTTTGCTCTTGAATAATTGTTTCTACAGACGAAAACGGAATAGATACTTGGTTAGTAGTTGATTGAACGAACCAAATAATTCCGCCAATCACTATAATAAATGCAGCGAACAGCGGAAAGAATTTTTTTGAAACTGTTTTTTTGCTTTGATTCATGGGCTATTCCTCCTTTAACAGAAGTACAACCTCTATTATAAAGGGATTTCCAATAAAATGGATGTGGGAATCGATGGAAGCTGATCGAAGAAAAAACACTTCCCATAAAAAACAGGAAGTGCTGCTCAAAATTAGGATAATAGCCGAAGATGGGGAATAATGGGTGTGAGAACGCTTTGCGCTAGAACACCGATGCTGACGCCAATGCTCGATGCCTTTTTCCATTTAAATACATGAACCTCTTCAGCTTTACCTTCATATAAAAATACAAGCTGCTCAGCTTCTTCGGCAATCCCGATTTTTTTAAAGGGAATCTTGTTTTGTTCCAGCACGATTTCAAATGCCTTTTGCAATAAATTTAATGTTTGTCGATCAAATTTTGTAATTTCCATAAATCCTCCCAAAATCATCAATTATGTATATATTTATTATAGTCATTATTTCAGCCCGATTAAAGAAAATCTCAATTGTCTATTATTGAAATATTGCAAAGTAAACGTTTGAGCGATAAGATTGAAGTTATGGAAAAAACTTAGGCTGTTAAAAGAGAGGAAGACATAATGGGAAACGATTTTAAAAAAGAAGTATTATCGCGCCGTACATTTGCGATTATCTCGCATCCGGATGCGGGTAAAACAACCTTAACGGAAAAATTGCTATTGTTTGGCGGCGCAATCCGCGATGCCGGAACAGTAAAGGCAAAGAAGACAGGAAAATTTGCCACTAGTGACTGGATGGAAATTGAAAAGCAACGGGGAATTTCTGTTACCTCCAGTGTCATGCAATTTGATTATAGCGGTTTTCGCGTCAATATTTTAGATACTCCTGGACACCAGGATTTTAGTGAAGATACGTATAGGACCTTAATGGCAGTTGACAGTGCCGTGATGATTGTGGATTCGGCGAAAGGAATCGAGGATCAGACCATTAAGCTTTTCAAGGTTTGCCGGATGCGGGGAATTCCTATTTTTACGTTTATTAATAAACTTGACCGCCAAGGAAAACCACCGCTAGAACTTCTGGCAGAACTGGAAGAAGTTCTGGGAATTGAATCCTACCCTATGAATTGGCCAATTGGAATGGGAAAAGAGTTCTTGGGAATTTACGACAGATATTATAATCGGGTAGAACAATTCCGGGTTGATGAAGATGCACGCTATATTCCCTTAAATGATGATGGAGAAATTGATGGTGATCACAAGCTGAAATCTTCAGGTCTTTATGAGCAGACACTAGAGGAAATCATGCTGTTAAATGAAGCGGGAAATGATTTTTCTGCTGAAAAAGTGGCAGCAGGAAGCCTGACACCTGTGTTCTTCGGAAGTGCATTGACGAATTTCGGGGTCCAGACATTTCTAGAGACTTACCTGCAATTTGCGCCGCCTCCTAAGGCGAGAAATTCATCTATTGGGGAAATTGATCCGCTTTCCGACCAATTTTCCGGTTTTATTTTTAAAATTCAAGCGAATATGAATCCCGCACACCGGGACCGGATTGCTTTCGTACGAATTTGTTCTGGAAAATTTGAAAGAGGAATGACGGTAAACGTTCCACGGCTTGATAAGCAATTAAAGCTTTCTCAATCCACTTCCTTTATGGCAGAAGAACGAAATACAGTGGAAGAAGCAGTCAGTGGAGATATCATCGGTTTATATGATACGGGAACTTACCAAATCGGCGATACGCTTACCACGGGTAAGAACAATTTTCAATATGAGAGGCTTCCGCAGTTTACCCCGGAGCTTTACGTCAGGGTATCTGCCAAGAACGTTATGAAGCAGAAGTCCTTTTATAAAGGGCTGCATCAGCTTGTTCAGGAAGGTGCTATACAGCTCTTTAAAACCGTTAAAACAGACGAGTATTTATTAGGGGCTGTAGGTCAGCTGCAGTTTGAAGTATTCGAGCACAGAATGAGGAATGAATACAATGCCGAGGTTTTAATGGAACGAATGGGTTCAAAAATTGCCCGCTGGATTGATCAGGACGAGGTTGATGAAAATCTGTCTAGCACAAGAAGCCTTCTCGTGAAGGATCGTTATGAGCATTATGTATTTTTATTTGAGAACGATTTTGCATTACGGTGGTTCCAGGAGAAAAATCCGAATGTAAAGCTTTATAATCCAATGGACCAGCATGAATAAAATCCAAAAAATTAAGGCTGCCTCGGACGAGGCAGCCTTAATTTTTTTATTGTCCAGCTGCAAAAGGGATACTTCGTCAGCATAGGCTTCGCTTTTCTTATTGGGAAAATTTTTTAAAAACCCCCATAAAGAGTATTTCCATATACGTAACATTTATTTAATAAGACATGAACAATAACAAATAAACGAAGGCTCGTGGGCTAAATGCAGTCTTTTCCTATGCTTAACCCCATAAAGACCAAAGCTTGTTCTTATGTTATAATTGGTCGAATAAGAGGTGAGCAAATGCTAGGTTTATTGTTTATGGCTAAAAAGAATAAAAGAACATTAGAAGATACAGTTGCCTTGATTCAGCAAGGTGATAAGTCATTGCTGAATGAACTCATCCAGGCCTATAAACCATTTATCGCTAAAACTGTTTCTTCAGTATGCCGCCGGTATATCTATGAATCCGATGATGAATTTAGCATTGGCCTTATTGCTTTTAATGAGGCGATTGAAAAATATTCAAAAGACCGTGGCAGCTCTTTATTAAGCTTTTCAGAAGTGATTATTAAAAGACGAGTTATTGACTACATCCGAAAGCAAACAAAAAATCAGCACATCAGTATTGATATAACGAATTCCCTCCAAGATGAGGAATTACCTGGAACGGCAATAGTCAATGAGCTTTCCCTTGATGAATATCAGAAAAAGACTGACGAACAGCTAAGAAAAGAGGAAATTATTCATTTTCAATCATTATTAGCTTCATTTGATTTAACCTTTAGCGATTTGGTGGAGAATTCCCCGAAGCATGCAGATGCCAGGAAAAATGCAATCATCGCGGCAAAAAAATTGGTTGACAATGAAGAATTATTTAAATCATTACGCGAAAAGAAGCGGCTGCCTATTAATCAGCTTGAAAAAATGGTAAATGTCTCTAGAAAAACCTTAGAAAGAAATCGCAAATATATTATTGCCATTGCTTTAATTTTATCAAGTGATTATGTGTATATGAAGGATTATATAAAGGGGGTGCTTGATACATGAAAAAGGGAATAATAATGGAAATGGATGATTTTTTTCTCACGCTTTTAACCCCTGAAGGTGAGTTCTTACGGGCTAAGAGACTAAAACAATCCTATTCAATTGGAGAGGAAATAACTTTTTATCCCGTTGAAAGCAAGAATCAATTAAAATATCTATCGTCCATAAAGAAAGTTGCCAAAATGAAAACCGTTTGGGCTGCAGCGGCTGCAATTTTACTATTTTCCGGTTCATTTATTCCAATGTATCAAAATAATAAAGCTTATGCCTATATGTCAATTGATGTGAATCCGAGTATTGAACTAGGAATAAATAAAAAGATGCAGGTTGTGGAATTGACAGGCTATAATCCTGAAGGTAAAAAGATTATTTCCCATTTGGATGATTGGAAGAAACAAGATGTTACGAAGGTGACTGAAGAAATTTTGTCGGAAATAGGTAAAGAAGGGTATTTCAAAACGAATAAGCATGTTATTATTTCAACCGTTCCGACCGGTCATATGGAAAAGAAGGAAGAGCAAAAGCTTGAAACTGATATTAAAGAGATTACCAAAGCTGTTTCCGAGCAGCAGCTAGCATATACTGTTTTATCAGGCACTGAAAAGGATCTTGAAACTGCTCACGAAAAAGGTGTCACTGCTGGTAAATACAAGGCAATAAATAATCCGGTGGCAAAAGAGAAAGTGGAGAATAGTTGGAAAAAGTACAAAAATCATAATAATCCTACTGGTCCGGAAGCAAATGCACCGCCAGGGCAATTAAAGAAACAAATGGAGGAAAATGTTACTCAGGAACCTCCTGCCGTTGATAATACTCCGCAGGCGACCGTAGGCCAATCTCCAGTCGAAGATAAAATCCCACCTGGACAGGCAAAAAAGATGGATGATAACCAACAAAAGCAAAATCCGGGGCAGGCCAAGAAGCAAGCCAATCAACAGGAAATTTCACATGGAAATTCACAAGGAAATTCACATGGAAATTCACATGGAAATTCACAAGGAAATTCACAGGGAAATTCACAGGGAAATCCCAATCCCAAAGGCAAATACCATCATTCAGACAACCAAAATTAAACAAAGAAACAAATAAAAAGAGGCGCTCCATAAGAGCTGCCTCTTTGCCATTTTTATGAAATTATTCACGTCCTGATAATTGTGCCTGTGCCTGCTGGACAAGTCTTTTAGTTATTTCCCCACCGACCGAACCATTGGCTCTAGAAACGGTATCGGATCCCAAATGTACTCCGAATTCTTGGGCTATTTCATATTTAACTTGATCAAGGTATTGTTCAATCCCAGGCACTAATAATTTATTTCTGCTGTTAGCCATATTTTTCACTCCTTATTCTATCCAGAGATTTATTTCTCTGTAAGGGTAGTATTGATTGCTTTGACTTTATTCATAAGTGGAAATGTTTATCGAATCTGGTTAGCTTTTCAATCTGTCCCTTTGCTTACATCCTTGGTGGGATGCATAAAAGGATATGCTTGCGGCTTTCTTTTGCTTTCTAGCAGTTCCCGATTTTCTGCTGTGTTCCAGCCGATATCGTTTGTCGGGTGCACCCACGCATCACCCGACATTATGGCTGGGTCCGTATCCTCTGACCAATTTTCTAGTGGAGAATTTTCTGAGGCATATAAGCTATCTCCAATGACTACTCCGTGCTCATTAACAAATGGCGCTTCCATTTTTATTCCTGTTCCTTCAAAGCTTGGTGCATTTATTTGATGCGGCAAAGTTTCATCGATACTTACTTTCTGTTCAATTTTCTTCCTATTATCTTTTTTCATCCAGCATTCCCCCTGTTTTCATTTATTATTTGCGTAAACCTTTTTTTTATTTATGAAAAATAAGGAAACGAATGATTCCACAAAAATTGCTTAAAACTATCTATGTAACATGAATTTTAAGGAGGTTTTCCAAGATGGCTAAGAGGAAGGCTGAATTTGATGCAGTGGAAAAGTACACCAAAACACCAAAGAAGAATGTCCAGGAAAGTGAATTTTCCGCTGAATTTACCGATAACAATAATGCAATCAGATTTCAAAACCGCAATTCAAAGCTAGGAAAAAAGGGAAGAAGTTAAAATGAAAGGCCGTCGCAAGACCCCGCCAAGAATACCTACAGAGGAATTTAGTGTAGAATTTGGTGATGTAAACGGTATTCCATTGGTTGAAAAAATAAAAAACAGATTTAAGAAAAAACGTACCTAAAAAAGAAAAATAAGCCGGGAGCACCGGCTTATTTTAGATTTTAAAAGGAAATAAGATTGTCTCTAGGTTGGTAGGGTCAAAATACGCCAATAAACCTGAGGACTGGTGGTCTATTTCACCGTTTAGAAAATACTTTGTCAAGTCAAAAGACAAAAGTTCCAGCATGGTATGCTTATAAAGTTCTTTTTCATCAAGCTCAAGTTTGAGAAATTCCGGTCCTAAAAGCTGCGGAGTCTCGGAAATTCGTTTGTAGATTTTCGAACGTTCGCTTTTTTCCAGCCCTGCTTCCCACCAAGGTTTTCTCGGTTTGTATTTATGATGTTTTAAATAATCATATTTCATTAAACCGGAAATAACATCAAGGTTCGGAACCGCCCTCTTGACTAAAAATGAATGTAATCGCCGAAAAAGATCCTCCAACTGATGGCCGATTCTTGACCAGCCCTGTTCATCCCAGTAGGAACCAAAATCCTGAAAGAAATCGAACGGTGAAGGGAAAACATGTGTCACCAGGTATTCAACTGTGTGATCCATACGGTGGTCATTCCAATATTTCTCTAACACATCTTCCACTTGCTTTATTTTAACAATATCGTCAAACGATAGAACATTGTTGCTTAAAATCTCATATGGGGAATGATCCATATATACATAATCATGTTCTGCAGCACGTATACGTACCCCTGTTCCGCGCAGCATTTTTAAAAACCCTAACTGCAGTTCTTCCGGCCTCATTTCAAACACATCGTTGAAGGTCTTCCGGAAGGAGGCATAATCTTCTTCAGGCAGTCCCGCAATAAGATCAAGATGCTGATCGATTTTCCCCCCATCTTTCACCATCGTCACTGTTCTTTTCAGTTTTTCAAAATTTTGCTTTCTTCTCACAAGCTCATTTGTATAGTCATTCGTTGACTGTACACCAATTTCGAAACGGAAAAGTCCTTTTGGTGCCTCTTGGTTAAGAAATTCAATGACTTCCGGCCGCATAATATCGGCAGTAATTTCAAATTGGAACACAGTTCCGGGAAGATGTTCATCAATAAGGAAACGGAACATTTCCATTGCATAGCTTCTGCTAATATTAAAGGTCCGGTCAACAAATTTAATTGTTTTTGCACCGTTTGCCATTAAATAGCGAATATCCTCTTTAATTCGTTCCCGGTCAAAATAGCGGACACCGACTTCGATGGAAGATAGGCAAAATTGACAGCTGAACGGACAGCCTCGGCTTGTTTCGATATAAGTAACCCGTTTCCCCAACTGGGGAATATCCTCAGGAAAGCGGAATGGAGAAGGTAATTCTTTTAAATCAAGCTTATTTCTCTGTGGTGTGCTGGCTAAGTTTCCATTGTCACGATATGCAACTCCATGGACATTTTCGATATTTTTGTTTGTATTAAGCTCCGTCAGCAATTGTTTAAAGGTTTGTTCCCCTTCGCCCATTACGATAAAGTCGATTTCTGAATGTTTTTCCATCCATTCACGTGTGTCGTAGGAAACCTCAGGGCCTCCTAATACAATGATGAGGGAAGGGTCAATTTTCTTAAGCATATTGACGACCTTAAGGGTCTCTTCAATATTCCAAATATAACAGCTAAAACCGATAACATCCGGCTTTTGCTGGTGTAGATCTGAGACAATGTTCATCACCGGATCTTTGATGGTGTATTCCTTTAATATGATATCAAATTCAGGCGCTGCATATGCCTTTAAGAACCTGATGGCCAGATTGGTATGAATGTATTTTGCGTTAAGTGTGGAACAAATGACTTTCATAAAAAAGCTCCTTTTTTAGCTAATAAGAAAGTATAAACTTTCTGTCGAAAGCTTTATACTTTCTTAACGCATAAGTGCAACTACGCCTCATGAACCACCCTTAGGGGCTCGCCAATCGGCGAGTTTTCTTTATAATAAAACAAAATATTATTATAGCTTATTTTAGCCGAAAAGGACAGGGGACAAACCGGTGCCACTTTAGCTTATGCTAAGTTGATTATCAATTGCAATTACTCTGTTATAATACAACGTGAAACCTGTTATATAATTGAAAACAATGAAGATGCTTTGTAAATAAAGAATTTTTTCGATGGATTAAAATGTGTTTTAAAAAAAATGTTTGGATGTTTGATTTTTGTCACAGATTTAAAAAATAATATGGCCTACAATAGCGGTGAGATAAGTTAATTATTTATGTCTTTTTCGGGTAGTTTTATTGAACAAAGAAGGAGAGGGACATTATGTCTATTTTACCGCAAAAAAATGAGCTGGGTTTTTTTGAAATCCGTCTCGAATCAATCGGTGGTCTTGGAGCAAATCTTGCCGGAAAAATGCTGGCGGAAGCAGGGGTATTAGGGCTTGGTTTAAATGGCTCCAACTTTTCGTCGTATGGCTCGGAGAAAAAAGGAACTCCGGTTAAAAGCTTTATCCGCTTTTGTGAACCTAGGGTTGAAATTCGTGACCACAGTCCGATTGAGCAGCCTCATATTGTGGGCGTTTTCCACGAAGCATTGTATAAAACGATTAATGTGGTCAGCGGTTTAAATGCTGACGGTATCGTCTTAGTCAACTCATCAAGGGATTTCGATGATGTGAAACAGGACTTAAAACTGGAATATGGAACATTAGCGATTGTAGATGCTTTAACTATTGCCGTCGAGGAAAAAACGAAAGTAAATACAGCGATGCTCGGGGCGTTATTCCGCATATGTGATTTTTTGGATCCGGACGCCATGAGAAAAGTTATCCGGAAGACATTCGAGAAAAAATACCCGCACTTTGTCGAACCGAATCTGCGTACGTTTGACCGCGGCTATAGTGAAGTTGAATTTAAAACATACCATGTTCCGGAGGATGCCCAAGGTAAAGCCTTTACCCGCCCGCTTCCGCAGCTAGGCTATATGACCCAAGAGCTTGGTGGTGTTATCACCACTCAGGCAAATAGTATATTAAAAGATTTGAGCGGCTCAAGACAAGGCTTCTTGCCAAAGTTTGAACGCGATAAGTGTATAGACTGTGCGGCCTGCGATAACGTTTGTCCAGATTTCTGTTTCGTCTGGGAAGAGGGAGCGGACAAACGCGGCAGAGAGCAAATGTTTCTTAAGGGAATTGACTATCAATATTGCAAGGGCTGCTTAAAATGTGTGGAAGCATGTCCGACAAGTGCTTTATCGGATCTTCGAGAAATGATCGGATACGCAGACGCAAATCGTGTGAAGCAAAACTTTCCTTATGCAGAAGGAGGGAATTTATAATGGCTATTTTAGAGGAAAAATTAACAGCGCAGGTTGGAGCCGAGCAGATTTCGACCTTTGAATCCGGCAATGAAATGGCTGCGATGGCGGCAGCGCAAATCAACTATCATATCATGGGTTATTTCCCGATTACTCCATCTACAGAGGTGGCACAATTTTTAGATCAAATGAAAGCCCGCGGCGAGCATGATATTAAGTTGATTCCGGCAGATGGCGAGCATGGCTCGGCCGGTATTTGCTATGGTGCTGCCGCCACTGGGGCGCGCGTCTTCAATGCAACAAGTGCTAACGGCTTTTTATATATGATTGAACAGCTTCCAGTTCAGGCAGGCACACGATTCCCGATGGTCATGAATCTTGTCACTCGGGCTGTCAGTGGTCCGCTTGATATCCGCGGGGACCACTCAGATCTTTACTTTGGTCTAAATACCGGTTGGGTTATTTTAACGGCAAGAACTCCGCAAGCGGTCTATGACATGAATATTATGGCATTGAAAATTGCCGAACACTCCAAAGTCCGGCTCCCTGTCATTGTTGCATATGATGGATTCTGGACCTCCCACCAAAAACGGAGAGTTCAATACTTCAAGGACCGCCGGGTAGTCCAGCAATTTGTCGGCGAATGCCCGACTGATTACAATTTTATTAGAGATCCGCAAAAACCGGTAACGATCGGTGCCCACATGAACGGCGAAGATTTGATGAACAATCACTTCCAGCAATCCGAAGCTATGTACAATGCTGGAGAGGTATTCAGGGAAGTGTCTGCCGAATATGCAAAACTTTCAGGAAGAGAATATTCTGTTTTGGACTTATACAAAATGGAGGACGCTGAAGTTGCGTTATTCCTATTAAACTCTGCAGCCGAATCGGCAAAGGATGTTGTCGACCAGCTACGCGCCCAAGGAATTAAAGCCGGGGTAATCAGTCCAAATATTATTCGTCCATTCCCGGTTAAAGAAATCCGTGAAGCTCTTAAAAATGTGAAAGCATTATTAGTTGGTGAGCGTGCTGATTCCTATGGTGCACATGGTCCAAACTTAACGCATGAGGTCAAGTCTGCCCTGCAGGATGACAAGAATAATCAAACTATCGTGTTAAGCCGTGTATTCGGAATGGGCGGTAAGGATTTCTATGCAAATGATGCCCAAGAATTCTTTAATATGGCGATTGATGCGATGGAGAAAGGCTATGCAGAAAAACCATTTGATTATTTTGGGCATGTACCGGGAAATCCGGAAAAAATCCTGAAGCCTGTCATCACTCCGCAGCAGGGTGATGCCTATAAATCTGGTTTAATTGAAGTAAAAATGGATGAAGAAACAAATAAATTAAAAGTGAAAATCCCGCCACTGCGGATGCTGACAAATAAGCCGAAAAGAATTGCTTCCGGTCATGGCGCCTGCCCGGGCTGCGGCATATTCGGCGGACTGGAGTTGTTCTTTAAAGGGATTGAAGGGGATATTGTCACTCTATTCCAAACTGGCTGTGCCTACGTTACAACAACTGCCTATCCATATAGCTCGCATAAGCAGACGATGATGCATAACCTGTTCCAGAATGGTGCAGCAACCCTTTCAGGTACTGTTGAGGCCTTCATGGAATTAAAGCGGCGCGGGGAAATTCAAGTGTCTGATGATGCAACATTCGTGATGATTACCGGTGACGGCGGAATGGATATCGGTATGGGATCGGCAATTGGGACGGCACTTCGCGGCCATAAGCTGATTATGCTCGAATACGATAATGAAGGCTATATGAATACCGGGTCACAAATGTCTTATTCAACACCGCTTGGCCATATGACAAGTACTTCTGGTGTGGGAAAAACACAGCAAGGGAAAAGTTTCCACCACAAAGATACAGTACAAATTATGGCTGCGACAAATATCCCTTATGTATTTACTGGTTCAGAAGCATTCCCACAGGATTTGGTTAAAAAAGGTGCGAAAGCCCAGTGGTACGCACAAAATGTCGGACCAGTATACGGAAAACTTTTAATAACCTGTCCATTAAACTGGAAATCCGAGGACCGTTATGGAACAAAAATTCTTGAAGAGGCCGTCAACTCCTGTTTCTTCCCACTGTATGAAGTAGAACAGGGTGTTACCGCTATTACCTATAACCCAGAAGAAAAGAAAAAGCGCGTTCCGGTAACAGAATGGTTTAAATATATGGGGAAAACGAAACATCTCCTCAAAGAAGAAAACAAACATCTAGTAGACGAATTCGAAAGAGAAGTAGAAAAAAGGTGGCAGCGCCTTAAAGCAAAGCATGAAAATCCATGGCTATAAAAATAGAAAAACGCAAAGCAAATTAGCTTTACGCCAAATTGTCGAGAAAGGATATTTTTCTCGACAATTTTTTGTGCTTTTCCAGAATCAACTATCGATATTTTTGATTGCCCCTGCTAATCAACAGACCTCTTCGACAGCATGACTCAAAGCAATTTAGCTTTGCGTTTTTCTTTTTATAGGAAGAAATAAAAAATATTGGCAGAAAAAAGGAATTAACAAGTTTTGTATAGAATATAAGTTTTTAAATTAACGCTGAACTTTGGTTGATAGCGGGGTGGCCGTTTAGTGGAAATTAAATTGGAACAGGATGGTACTTTACCGAGCAAGCCTGATGTAGTGTTTTCAAAAAATGCAAAATTGCAAAAGCACGAACAAAGATATAAACGCATTTTTGAAGATTCCATTGATGGACTCATCCTTTGGGATTACCAATATCGCATAGTAGATGTAAATTTTACAGCAGAAAAGCTATTTGGTCTTCCAAAGGAAAAATTAATAGGTAGATTGTTTTTTGAGCCATTTAGCAAGCTTGAAAAACAAACGCTAGAAATAAAGAAACATATTAAGCAGGTAATTGAAAAGGGGTATCATACATCCATTATTGTTTTTGAGATGATTTCCGGCAAAAATAGGCATATCGAAATCAGTTCAAAATTAGACATTATGGCGGACTTGAATTTTACTGCCTTAAAGGATATTACTGAAAAGATGGATATGCAGGAACAGCTTAGGAAATCAGAAACGTTAAAGGTTATAGGCGAGCTTGCGGCTGGAATTGCCCACGAAATCAGAAATCCGATGACAGCTTTAAAAGGCTTTATCCAGCTACTTGAAGGTAGCATCAAACAAGAACATTCCATGTACTATGAAGTGATAACTAGTGAGCTAGAGCGGATTGATACCATCATTAACGAATTTTTACTATTGGCTAAACCCCAGGAAATCCGTTTTCAGGAGAAGAATCTGAATCAAATAATGAGGGAAACCTTAGACATTTTACACGCCCAGGCTGTTTTACATAATGTTCAATTCTCAACAAGATTTGATGAAACGCTTGCGCCGATTTTTTGTGAACCCAATCAGTTGAAAAAAGTTTTTATTAATTTAATCAAAAATGCGATCGAAGTCATGCCAGACGGCGGGACAATTACGGTTACTATAGAGGCCTTTGAAAATAATCAAGCTCTGATTTCAATCCAGGATGAAGGGATAGGAATATCCAAAGAGAAATTACAAAGGCTGGGGGAAGCTTTTTTCACAACCAAAGAAAGAGGCACAGGACTTGGGTTAATGGTCAGCTATAAAATTATTGAGGAGCATAAAGGCTCAATACGGATTGAAAGCGAAGTAGGAAAAGGGACTACATTCTATATCACCCTGCCGCTGCTTTAAAACTTAAAAAGTATGATTGCAGTCTCCCAAATTGTCGAGAAAGGTTATCTTTCTCGGCAATTTTTTATTTTATCTAAATTGATAGTCTATGCAACTAGGGCTGTTGATTTCCGCTCCGGGCACTCGCTTTCCGCGGGGAGGTCCTGGAGCCTCCTCGGCGCTTTAGCGCCTGTGGGGTCTCCAGTGACCTCTATATCCCGCAGGAGTCGAGTGCCCTACGCTCCAATCAACAGGGAGACAAATTAATCTAAATTATTGCCACACACTTTTTCGAACCTTGCTAAGTGTATCGCCTTTATGAGAGACATTCCCTCAATGATTCCATCGATTTTGTCCTTCATTGGTCTTCTGGCAAGATAATAGAAGCTTCATCTTGTGAGTTGAAGTTTTAATTTAATACACCTGTTGATTGGCGCGGAAGGCACGAAGACTCCTGCGGGAGTATGGGGCAGGGGAGACCCCGCAGGAGCTTTAGCGACGAGGAGGCTCCCCGGCACACCCGCGGAAAGCGAAGTGCCTGGAGCGCCAATCAGCAGACCTGTTGAAAGGGCCAATATATTAATAATATTATAATAAACTATCGCGGAATATCACTAAAGAAATAGAGCGAAATGAAAGGCTATCGAAAAGTTTTTCGACAGCCTCTTATTTTCTGTGAAAAATTATTTGTAATAATCTGGTCTTCGGTCTTCAAAGATTGGAATTTGCTTACGGATTTCTCCAACAAGCTTTAAATCAATCTCTGCGGTTAAAATCTCCTCATCTGCGCCCGCTTCGGCGATAATCTCACCCCATGGATCAATGACGAGTGAATGTCCGGCAAATTGATTATTCGGATCGCTTCCGGAACGGTTACAGGCAATCACAAAACATTGGTTTTCGATTGCTCTCGCAATTAATAGATTTCTCCAATGTGATAATCTTGGAGCAGGCCATTCCGCCACTACAAACAGTGCTTCCGCCCCTTCAGATGTATGGGCACGAATCCATTCCGGGAAGCGGATATCATAGCAAATGACTCCGGCAAATGCGTGGTTATCAAGCTTAAACAGGCCTTTTTCACTACCCGCTTCCAAATAAAGGTGCTCATCCATCAGCTTGAATAAATGAAGTTTACTATATTCGGAACTAAGTTCGCCCTCACGGTTTATGATGAGAAGGGTATTTTTCACTCCCTGGTCGTCCTGATTGGCGACAGACCCGCCGACAAAGTTAACATTGTACTTTTTGGCAGCATTTTTTAAAAATTCTATTGTTTGAAGCGCTCCCTTATCAGCGATTGTATCAAGGCGGGTCAAATCATAGCCTGTTGTCCACAGCTCGGGCAGTACAATGATATCCGGCTGTTCGCTAATAGCTGTTTCGATTAGTTTTTCTGCATTCTGATAGTTTTTTTCGGGATTGCCAAAGGCAATATCCATCTGCAAACAAGCAATCTTTAATTTCATTATTCTCTCTCCCTTATGAAATTTCGGAATTTTTCCTTTACAAGCCGTTATAAAAGTTATATCATTTGTGACTAGAATTTCAACCTTAAAATTAAGAAAATAGCAGGTGAGAACATGAAGCATTTTCCTCAATCGGAAATATTGAATAGTCTTCCAAAGCAATTTTTTGCATCACTCGTAAAAAAGGCAGGTGAATACATAGAACGGGGATTTGATGTGATCAATTTAGGCCAGGGGAATCCTGACCAGCCGACACCAGGGCATATCGTTGTTAAGCTTCAGGAGGCAGCGGCAAACCCTATAAACCATAAATATTCTCCATTTCAGGGATTTCCTTATTTAAAAAAAGCGGTCGCAGATTTTTATTTTCGGGAATATGGTGTAGAACTCAACCCCGAAAAGGAAGTCGCAATCCTTTTTGGCGGCAAAGCGGGTTTGGTGGAGATTCCCCAATGTTTGTTAAACCCTGGGGATACCGTTTTGGTTCCTGATCCAGGATATCCTGACTATTGGTCCGGGGTCGCACTGGCTAAAGCCGAAATGGTCACCATGCCTTTGAAAGAAGAAAATCGTTTCCTTCCTAACTATAGCGAACTAAGGACAGAGGACCTTGAGAAGGCAAAATTAATGTTCCTAAACTATCCTAATAATCCGACCGGGGCTGTAGCTGACCTAGAATTTTTTGAAGAGACTGTAAGGCTTGCAAATGACCATGATATTTGTATTGTACACGACTTTGCCTATGGAGGCATCGGGTTCGATGGTGTAAAACCACCAAGCTTCCTCCAGGCACAGGGTGCCAAGGATGTCGGCATTGAAATATACACACTCTCCAAAACTTATAATATGGCAGGCTGGCGCGTTGCTTTTGCAGTAGGAAATGAAAGTGTGATTTCTGCACTAGAGCTCATTCAGGATCACTTATATGTCAGTTTGTTTGGTGCTGTCCAGGAGGCAGCGGCAGAAGCGCTGACAGGCCCTCAGGACTGCGTGAAGGAATTAAATGAGATGTATGAGCAAAGACGAAATTGCCTCATTGACGGCCTCTGTTCGATAGGCTGGGACGTGACTGCGCCAAAGGGATCTTTCTTTGCTTGGCTAAAAGTGCCGAATGGTTTTTCTTCTGAAGAATTTTCCAACATTTTGTTGGAAAAGGCTCAAGTAGTAGCAGCACCGGGAGTTGGTTTTGGTTCGTATGGTGAAGGATATGTCCGAATCGGCCTGCTGACCTCAGAAGAGCGCCTTGCAGAAGCAGTCAAACGGATCAGTGAGTTAGAGATATTTAAAAAAAGCTAAAAATATAAAGTTACAAAGCTGGCTTAGATTTTTTTGAGCCAGCTTTTTTATATTAGATTCAGGGACTTTTGTACTAAAAAAATATTTTAAAAAAATGTACAATCCTTCCACAAAAGTGAATGCGCTTTCATTATTGGAACAAAGCGGTTTTCTTTAATAATTCCAATCCGTAACTAACGATTTGGAAATTTATGTCGAAATTTCAAGGAAACGAGCAAATAAACTGTCGAAAATAGAAAGTTTTAGAATGTTTTGTCTACTTTTGCGAATGTATTTACAATTGAAGAAATTCTTGTCATAATTCATCAAGTAGTCTAATTTTTTAGCGAATTACAGTAAGTGTGTAAGAGGTAGGAGGATAACATTGTACGAGTATAGTAATACCACTAGTCACAGTCCGAGCCATAGTCAAATGATTGAAAAGATAAAAGCAAAACGAGAACTTATGATAAAAAGTGCAAATACATTGGGATTTACAAGTGAACAAACCATTAAATACAGTCAAGAACTGGACGAGTTAATCAATGAGTATCACCGAATGATGGGACAAGCCTCCAAACCACCCGAAGAAATCAAATTCGCCTTAAAGCAAATGATCATGATTTGGCCCAAAGTATTAGTCTAACTAAAAGGTATCTTATCACTGTTCTAATGAAAACTACTTTAGTAAGTATCTAACTGTAAAATGCCCAGAAACCTCAAAATAAAGGCCTTCCGTTACATTTAATTATTGTAGCAGAAGGCCCATTCTTTTTAGTGCCTCCTTTAAAAACAAATTTTTCAGAGAGAAAAATATTTTCTACATGTATAGACAGTGCTGTGATTTTTATCATTGTCTATATCTCAATATTTCATATAGTTAAATTAGTACTATTTTCTATCTAAAATACCCACACCATGATGAACTTCACCCGTGCTTGCTGCACATGCAGCAAATTTTCTCTTATATGAATTTTCCAGCTTTTTTCATTCAATTAAAGAAATCTATTAATTTTGGGTAATATGCTTAAATTGCGATTCATATATCGTTAATAAAAGCATTTTTAATAACCAACCAGAAAGTCAAACGCTTTCATCATTTTTAGCTTATTTGGAGGAGGGAAGTCCTACATGCACATTGTCGTATGTGTCAAACAAGTACCCGATACAAAAATCATCAAAATCAATCCAAAAACAAATACACTCGACCGCAGGAGTGCCCCGGCTATTTTGAACCCATATGATGCCCATGCGGTTCAAGAAGCTGTTAAAATCAAAGAAAAAACTGGCGGGACCATCTCGGTTTTATCAATGGGACCTCCGCAGGCAACTGCTGTCATTAAGAAAAGCGTTGAAATAGGCGCAGATCAGGGGTATTTAATATCGGATCGTGCTTTTGCCGGTGCCGATACTCTTGCTACCAGTTACGCCTTATCAAAGGCGTTAGAAAGAATTGCCAAGGAACTCCCGATTGACATGATTATTTGTGGAAAGCATGCCATTGATGGAGATACCGGCCAGGTTGGCCCTGGTATCGCACGGAGATTAGATATTCCTCCTGTTACAAATGTGATTGAGGTAACAGAAGTGAATGAGCGTGAGAAAACGGTCTTAATTAAACGGAAATTAACCAACGGATACGAACTGGTCCAGTCGGAAATGCCTTGTCTATTAACAGTTGAAAAAGAAATCAATGATATCGAGTATTCACCAATGCCGAACATGATTAGTGCTGCAAGATATGAACCGATTATTTGGGCAGTGGATGATCTTGAAAATGTTGACCGCTCACAGCTTGGACTAAAAGGGTCACCTACGGTTGTCGGTAAGATGTTCACACCTCCACGGCCTGAAGGCGGGAAAAAGCTAGATGGGTCCGCCGATGAGCAGGTAAGTCAGCTAATGGATATTCTGATGGAGAAAAAAGACCTGTTTACATTACAGTCAACTAAATAATGTTAATAAATTTTAGGGTATAGAGCAGGAGGGGTCTTAAATGAATCTTGACGATTACCGTGGAGTCTGGGTATTCATTGAACAAAATGACGGTAAAATTGAAGATGTTTCACTAGAATTGCTGGGTGCCGGCAAGAAGCTGGCAGATAAGCTTGAGGTTCCATTAGGGGGATTCTTGCTGGGCAATCAAATAAGGCCATTAGCCAATCAGGTTATTTCTTATGGGGCTGACGAGGTCTACCTAATTGACCATCCAGTTTTGAAGGATTATCGTACAGAATCTTATATGAGCGGTGTTATGCTGCTAGCGCAAAAATATATGCCGGAAATTATTCTTTACGGTGCAACACCCAACGGAAAGGACTTGGCAAGTGCTGTTGCAACTGATTTAGTTACAGGATTAACAGCAGATACGACGATGCTGGATGTGGACGTAGATAATAGATTGCTAGAAGCAAGCCGGCCGGCATTCGGCGGTAATATTATGGCAACGATTCTCTGTAAGAAGCATCGCCCGCAAATGGCAACAGTAAGACCTAAAGTAATGAAGGCACTTGAGCCAGATGCAGTAAGACAAGGAAAAATTATTGAAGAGAAAATAGCTTTGAACGAAGAGGAAATGCGTACAAAAGTACTGCAAATTGTGAATGACGTAACAAAAAAAGCTAAATTAGCCGATGCCCATGTTATCGTATGCGGTGGCAAAGGAATGGGCGACCTGCAAAATTTCCAGCTAATACATGAATTGGCGGAAACAATCGGCGCCAGCGCAGGCGGAACCCGCGATGTCGTTGAAGCAGGATGGCTGCCGCATGAGCAGCAGGTTGGACAGACAGGAGAAACGGTCACACCGAAAATTTATTTTGCCATTGGAGTATCCGGAGCGATTCAGCATGTGGTCGGTATGAAGAATTCCGAGTTTATAATTGCAATCAACAAAGACCCGAACGCCCCGATTTTTGACGTGGCAACGTACGGCATTGTAGGAGACGCAATGGAAATTGTCCCTAAACTAATCGAGCAATTTAAGAAGCTTAAAGCTGAAAAGGGCGGTGAACTGAGCTATGCCTGAGAAGTTTGACGTGATTGTGGTAGGGGCTGGCCCTGCAGGAACCTCTTGTGCTTACACTTGTGCTAAAAACGGTCTGAATGTGCTGCTGATTGAACGTGGAGAGTATCCAGGGGCCAAAAACGTTATGGGTGGAGTATTGTACCGCCAGCAAATGGAAGAATTGATTCCTGACTTTTGGAAAGAAGCGCCGCTTGAAAGACCGGTCATTGAACAGCGGTTCTGGATGATGGACAAAGAATCAGTTCTTTCGTTCGGATATAAGGGCCTCGAATGGGGCGTGGAGCCATATAATAACTTTACAGTCCTAAGGGCCCAGTTTGACCAATGGTTCGCAAAGAAAGCTGTGGAGGCAGGAGCGCTTCTAATTACCGAAACAGTTGTCACGGAATGTATTGTCGAAGACGGCAAGGTAGTTGGCGTCCGAACCGACCGGCCGGATGGTGAGGTTTTTGCAGATGTAGTCGTCCTTGCTGACGGAGTTAACTCGCTTTTATCCAAACAGCTTGGGTTCCATAAGGAGTTCCGCCCAGACGAAGTGGCACTGACGGTTATGGAAGTTGTTAATCTTCCAAAAGACAAAATAAATGACCGCTTTAATTTGGAGGACAACCAAGGCTGCACGATTGAGATCTTTGGAGATTCCACAAAAGGAAATCTGGGTACGGCTTTCCTATATACCAACAAAGAGAGTTTGAATATCGGTGTAGGGACAACACTATCGAGTATGATAAAAGCAAAAATGAAGCCATATGAACTGCTGGATTACTTAAAGAACCATCCAATGGTCAAGCCGTTCATTGCCGGAGGCGAGTCTGCTGAATATCTTGCCCACCTCATTCCGGAAGGCGGCTACCGCTCAGTTCCTAAAGTGGCAGGCAATGGAGTTATTGTTGTTGGGGACGCTGCCCAGCTTGTTAACGCCATTCATCGTGAAGGTTCGAACATGGCGATGCACTCTGGCTTATTGGCTGCCGAGACTGTTATTGAGGCGCACCGCCTCGGCAATTTCAGCCAATCAATGTTAAATAACTACCGCGAGGCCCTATATAATAGCTTTATCATCAAAGATTTAGAAAAGTACAAAGATGCTGCCCATACATTCGAAAAATACCCGCAATATTTTAAAGAGTATGTTCCGATGATGAATCAGGCAGCTAGCAAATTCTTTACGGTTGATGGCACGCCAAAACGTGATAAACAAAAGCAAATTATTAAGAATATGACCTCGCAAAGAGGAACGCTTCGCGTATTGCAAGATCTCTATCGTGCATGGAAGGCGGTGAAATAATGTCAACGAAGAATATTGAGGAAAAACAGTATCTTCTCAGGTTTAAGTGTGACACAAAGTCCCATCTTACCGTTCTTGATCATGACGTTTGTATGACCCAATGTCCTGATAAAATTTGTACAGTATTTTGCCCAGCCGAGGTATATAAGTGGGAAGGAACGCGGATGCAGGTAGGTTATGAAGGTTGTCACGAATGCGGAAGCTGCCGGATTGGCTGCCCTTACCAAAATATTAAATGGGAATATCCAAAAGGCGGTCATGGAATTGTCTTCAGGTTAGCGTAAAAAAAAGGTGCTGTTTGCTATTTGCAGGCAGCACCTTTTTTTGCTAATTGTAATTTACACTATATGTATATTTTTTCACAAGGGATTTTAAAAAGAAGGTGAAGCTAGAAGGTAAGTATTTACAGGGTCAGCTTATTTTCTCTAAAAGGGCTGCCGAGGAAAGTTCATCTTTTTTGCAGGAGGCTGCAAGCGAGGAAGCAAGGGCTATGGCATGATCCATTTGTTCCATATTTTGTGAGCAAAAATACGGCTTTTTCCAATTGAAGTCGCCGTCATTTGCGGCTGGATATATACTGACTTTCCAATGATAATAAATCCGTGGCTGAGGGAGCTGGACCCCTTCTACGGCAATTAGCCAATGTGTAGAATTGGATTCTGGAATGTAGGCATCTGTATCCTTAAGCGAAACAAAATCATTTGCACCAATCGGTAAAAATGCCGTTTGATAAAAGTCATGATAATTTGGGGTTTTCAATATATTTACCTCCCTTTCATAATATCTAACTTTATTATATGAAACTATAAAGATATTTTTGAGTGATAAATGTTATAATTTTTCAAAAAAATAAAACGTTTTCAAAAAGTTGTCAATAATATTCCGAGGACGTTGTAAATTTGGTATAGATGTGACGCTTGTCACTACATAATAGGAATGGCGCTTTTATACTATAAGCAGAAGATTGAAAGAAGTGAATGGAATGAGCAGTTGTATGAGCGGTATCGGCGGGATGCCGAATGCTGAACTAAAAAGTAAGGGATTAAGGCAATTAAAGGAAGAACATCCCTCATTAAGAAGCCAAATGGAAGGATTGTTCAGCTTAACCCAAAAAATCGATAAAGATATTGATATAGAAGCTAATTTCCAAGAGTTAATTATGAAGGTAAATGAATTTCAGGCAGCGCTTGACCCGCATTCGGAAAGAGAAGAAGGTGTGCTGTTCCCAATAATGGGGACTTATATTGGGACAACTTCTGGACCAATAGCGGTAATGGAGTATGAGCATGACCAAGCAAAAGCACATATTAAATCCTTTCTTGAACAGGCAGCCAGGACCCCTGCTTCACATGATGAATTAAAAATATTAGCCGGATACATCCAAAATGCTTACTTTATTTTAACAGAGCATTTTAACAAGGAAGAAAACGTCCTCATCCCAATGGCCGAGATTGCTCTCTGATGAAGAAAAAGAAGAGTTACATCAAAGGATTCAAAAAATTAAGTAAAAAGGATGGACATTCCATCCTTTTTACTTTTTTCGCAATAGAAACATTTAGGATAAAAAGTGTGACTTTGCCGTCAATTGACAGAGGTTCGAAATTTTTTTATAATAATTTTGAAATCGAGATATTATGGGTATTTTGCTTTTGAGGGCAATTTCCCAAAAAGATAAAGGATGAGTTGTTATGGAAAAAGATTCAACAGCTGTTTCGTTAAAGCTATTCATTGTTCTCTCAAGAGCCTATAAAGCCATTAATGAACACGTCAATAAAGTTATCCAAGCAAGCGGTTTAAACCCAACTGAGTTTGCCGTATTAGAGCTTCTTTACCACAAAGGCGACCAGCCGCTGCAACAAATTGGTGCAAAAATTCTGCTTGCGAGCGGAAGCATTACGTATGTTGTCGATAAGCTGGAACAAAAGGGATTATTGAGAAGGAGCGCCTGCCCGACAGATAGACGTGTAATTTTTGCGCAAATAACAGATGAGGGGAAAAAATTGATTCAGGATATTTTTCCTGAACATGCCCAACAAATTGATAAACTTATGTCAAGTTTATCTGATTCCGAAAAGCTGGAGGCAATTGACTTGTTAAAAAAATTAGGTCTGCCTGCAGGAAAATTTTAATACGGCTTTTAGTCGTATTTTTTTTGCAAAAAGGAATATTAATCAATAGTGTCGAAATGAATATAGCCGAAAAAAATGAAAAAGGGGGTTTTTTCATGGGCTTTGAACAGTATACATACGTACGACCTAACTTAGACGAGGTTCGGGCAAAATTTAATGAAGCATTAGAGCGTTTCAAAAACGCTGACTCAGTGGAAAAGCAGAGCGGGGTCATGAATGAAATCAATCAACTGAGAAATGACTTGGGGACGATGTTCAATCTTTGTAATATTCGCCATACCATTGATACGAATGATGAATTTTATAAAAATGAGCAGGATTACATGGATGAAATCCAGCCTGAGGTTGAAGGGTTAATCACAGGATATTATCAGGCTTTGGTTGATTCCAAATTCCGCCCGCAATTGGAAAACAAGTGGGGCACTCAGCTTTTCGCCCTTGCTGAAAGTCAGCTAAAGACGTTTAAACCGGAAATTGTTCCTTTGCTGCAAAGGGAAAACCGATTATCGTCAGAATACACCAAGCTTGTTGCATCGGCGAAAATCGAATTTGAAGGGGAAGAGCGTACACTTGCGCAAATCGACCCGTTTATTGAATCGACAGACCGGGAGATGCGCAAACGCGCGAGTACGGCGAAATTTGGTTTCTTTGCAGAGCACGATGCGGAGTTTGACCGGATTTATGATGAATTGGTAAAGGTGCGGACCGAGATTGCTCACGCCTTGGGTTATAAAAACTTTGTCGAGCTTGGTTATAACCGCATGATGAGAACCGATTACAACGCCGAGATGGTGGCTAATTTCCGTCAGCAGGTAAAGGACTTTATTGTTCCAATCGCATCTAAGCTAAAAGAGCGGCAGCGGGAACGGCTTGGCCTTGATAAATTAAAATTCTATGATGAAGGTTTTGTGTTCGAGACCGGAAACGCTGTACCGAAGGGTAGTCCAGAATGGATCATTGAGAACGGACAAAAAATGTATCAGGATCTTTCAGAGGAAACCGGAGAATTTTTTACCTTTATGATGGAAAATAATCTGATGGACCTTGTTGCCAAGAAGGGAAAGGCAAGCGGGGGCTACTGCACTTATATCGAAAATTATAAAGCTCCGTTTATTTTTTCGAACTTCAATGGCACATCAGGTGATATTGATGTCCTGACTCATGAGGCAGGCCATGCCTTCCAGGTTTATTCGAGCCGTCAGTTTGAAATACCTGAATATAATTGGCCAACCTATGAGGCATGTGAAATTCATTCGATGAGTATGGAGTTTTTTACCTGGCCGTGGATGGAGCTGTTCTTTAAAGAAGACACCGATAAATATAAGTTCTCTCATCTTAGTGATGCGCTCTTGTTCCTGCCATACGGAGTTTCCGTTGATGAATTCCAGCACTGGGTTTATGATAACCCGGAAGCCACGCCAACAGAGCGCAAGCAAAAATGGCGGGAAATTGAGAAAAAATATTTGCCGCATAAGGATTATGACGGCAATAAGTATTTGGAGAACGGCGGCTTCTGGCAGCGTCAGGGACATATTTATAACTCACCGTTCTATTATATTGACTATACGCTTGCGCAAATTTGCGCCTTCCAATTCTGGAAGCGGTCAAGGGAGAATCATCCAGAGGCATGGGCAGACTATGTCAAGCTTTGTAAGCTTGGCGGTTCTATGTCATTTACTAAACTAGTGGAAGCAGCCAATTTAATATCACCATTTAAAACCGGCTGTGTAGAATCTGTTGTTGGTGAAATCGAGAATTGGCTGAATTCGGTTGATGATAAAAAGCTATAAAAAAAGCGAAGCAGCAGGGCTTCGCTTTTCAGATTGTCGAGAAAGTATATTTTTCTCGGCAATTTTTTATTTTATCAGAATCCGAAATTCATTTTTATGAAAAATTGTCCCTGCTAATGGGCCTGTTGATTTCCGCTCCAGGTGCTTCGCTTTCCGCGGGCGGTTCGGGGGGCCTCCTCGGCGCGTTCCGCGCCTGTGGGGTCTCCCCTGTCCCGTACTCCCGCAGGAGTCTGCGCACCTTCCGCTCCAATCAACAGGGAGATTATCAAACTAAAGAATTGCAACACACTTTTTCCAGTCTGAATAAGTGTGTTGCAATCTTTTTCATGTTCTGACAAGCTGCAGTAAGAAGGGCCTGCTCACTTGCTTTTTTTATCCCCCGTAACCGGCAATAGCGAAGCCCGTGCAGCTCTTTTGAGTCTGCGAAGCTTCGCTCAATTTTTTCCTTTCTAAATTTATAAAGCTCTTTTCCTGATTTAGATAAGCGATTTATTCTTACCTTCTCTTTGTGCTCCTCCCATACATGTCGGGTGACAACTTTCACTTTATTTTTTGATCGGGTGCATTGGGATAAAAACGGACAGCTTTCACATTTCTTTGAATCCGATTTGTATTCTCTATAGCCCTCTCGGGTTGTTGTCTTGTAGGGTAATTCTTAGTTATTAGGACAAATATAAAGATCCCGTTCTTTGTCATATGTAAATTTCCATTTAGGGAATAAGCCGGTAGTAGGATGGAATCTTCTATGGGCAATAACACCAAATATATTACGATCCGAAAGTCCCTTACAAATAGGATTAGTGAGATAGCCTGAATCTAAAGCAACAACTTCAACCATAAAACCAAACCGTTGGACCTGACGGTCCAATCGATTCAGGTAAGGAACGGAATCATGAACATTACTGGGAGTGACATAGACATCAGTAATGATATTGAACTTCATGTCTGTAGTCCGATGATCAAGATAACAGAAATTTCCTGCTTATTTTCACGGGACATAAAACCACATTCAGGATCTGTTGTGCTTCCCCGAATTTCTTTTGTCTCTTTCACTTCCTCTTTTTCCTTTAACGGCTTTTTTCCATGATTAATTCTATCCTCTTCTATAGCTTTATTAAGATCCTCAATATATTCGCGAGTTTCAACTTCTACCTCTTCCTTTGTAAACTTTTGTTTATTGGCGTTTGCCTTTAAATGAGTAGAATCCGTAAATAAAACTCGTCCTCCAACCATTTTGTGGTTCATTGCCTGCAGAACAATCTCATCAAATATTTCCTGAAATATATCGGTATCAATTTCCATATTGATAACTTTGAAACGATGTTGGCGATTCCAACTGATCGTAGAATGATGTGGAACCGGATCGTGGAATTTTAAACCTAAAAACCACCGGTAGGCAATGTTCATTTTAATTTCTCTTTCTAGTTGTCTTTCAGATCGAATACCAAAAAGGTATCCAATAAACATCATTTTAAAAAGAATTAGTGGATCAGATGGGCGGCCGTTATCCTCACTATAAAATGGACGAACTTTTTCTAAAAGAAATGAAAAATCTATATATTTATCAATCAAGCGAAGAAGGTGGTTATCTGGAACTAATTCATCGATAGAAACAAATTCGTATTCACTTTGGCTAGACTCTTTTGTCTTTAACATTGATTTCACCACTTATTTTATTATTTATTGGTTGAGTTGCAGGTCTTTTTATTAACACCTGTTGATTTGCGCGGAAAGCGAAGTGCCTGGAGCGCAAATCAACAGACATGTTGAAAAATCTATGTATTAATAATATTATAACAAATTAACGCGGTGAATTGTTAAAGAATGCGGATAAAAATAGAGGCTGCCGAGGGTTTCTCGACAGCCTGAAAAGCGAAGCCGCAGGGCTTCGCTTTTTTTTTTGGCTAATAAGAAAGTATAACTTTGATTTGGCCATCTTCTAAAATAGCAGCAAGCTGTTTAGCATCTGGCTGGTCTAAAATAAAATCAGTAATTTTGTCCTCAAGCTGTTCCTGAATGGCACGTCTTAATGGACGAGCACCAAATGCAGGATGGTAGCCAAGTTCTGCTAATTTTCCTTTTACCTCTACTGAAATGGTTAGTTCAATGTTTTGTTCTTTTAATGTTTCTTGCAACTCAGAAGCCATTAGGTCGACAATAGATAAGATATGCTCTTTATCCAGCGATGTAAATTCAATGATGCTGTCAAAGCGATTTAAGAATTCCGGCTTGAAGAAGCTGCCAAGAGAGTCAAGGATGCTAGCTTCTTCCATAGCATTGGATGTTCCAAAGCCAACGTGAATGTTTTTGTGTCCAACGCCGGCATTACTAGTCATAATAAGGACGGTGTCCTTAAAGCTTACCACTCTTCCTTGGCTGTCAGTAAGACGTCCGTCCTCAAGAATTTGCAGGAACATATGCATTACGTCGGGATGGGCCTTTTCTATCTCATCCAAGAGAATAATGCTATATGGGTTGCGGCGGACTTTTTCGGTTAATTGACCAGCCTCCTCATGGCCAACATAACCTGGAGGTGAACCAATTAATTTTGACACGCTGTGTTTTTCCATGTATTCGCTCATATCAAGTCGAATCATCGAATCCTTCGTGCCAAATAATTCTTCTGCAAGAGTCTTAGATAATTCTGTTTTCCCAACACCTGTTGGACCGACAAATAAGAAGGACCCGATCGGACGATTTTTTGCTTTTAAACCGGCACGGCTGCGGCGAACAGCTTTTGCGACCTTCTGAACGGCTTGTTCCTGGCCAATAACCTTTTTATTCAAATTCTCTTCCAGTGATTTCATTTTAAGCTGCTCGTCTTCTTGAAGTTTACCGACCGGAATCCCAGTTTTTTCTTCAATAATTTTTTGGATATCAGAAACTGTAACAACCGGTCGCTCCGTTTTTGAGGCACTATTTAATGCCTTTTCAAGTTGTGCTTCTTCATCACGAAGCTTTGCTGCCAGTTCATAGTTTTCCTTTTTCAATGCTGTTTCCTTTTTAGCAGCAATTTCCTTAAGACGGGCCTCGATTTGTTCATTATTCCGATAATCTGAAGTTAGATTTAGTTTTGAACCTGATTCATCTAATAAATCAATCGCCTTATCAGGCAGGAAGCGGTCTTGAATATAGCGCTGCGATAAGGTCACACAAGCGTGGATGGCTTCGTCTGAATAATTGACCTCATGAAAGTCCTCATATTTTTTCTGAATCCCTTTAAGGATGGCAATGGCTGCATCTGTATCCGGCTCTTGAACCTGAATAGGCTGGAAGCGGCGTTCTAAGGCTGAATCCTTTTCAATTTGACGGTATTCTTTTAATGTCGTAGCACCAATAACCTGAAGTTCACCGCGGGCAAGGGCTGGTTTTAAAATATTGCCGGCATCCATAGAGCCTTCAGCGGAGCCTGCACCAACAAGCAGATGGATTTCATCAATGAATAAAATGATGTTTTTCCGCTCCTGCAATTCAGCGATTAACTGCTTCATCCGCTCTTCAAATTGACCGCGGATTCCGGTATTGGCAACTAAAGAAGCTACATCTAATAAATAAACTTCTTTATTTTGCAGCTTGCCTGGTACATTGCCATCGGCAATCTTTAAGGCAAGACCTTCCGCTATGGCCGTTTTACCAACACCAGGTTCACCAATTAACACAGGATTGTTTTTATTTCTTCTGTTTAATACCTCAATGACTCGTTTAATCTCGTGATCACGGCCAATAACCGGGTCAATTAAGCCGGCTTTTGCCATTTGTGTTAGGTTACGGCCAAATTGGTCGATAAAGCCGCCGCGGCCGTTTTTATTTTCAACTGCCTGACTAAATTGACCATTTGGAATGTGGCCTTGGGAAAAGTTCTTGCTAGCAAAAAGCTCTTCAAATGGAAAACCGTTGAATGGGTTCATATTCATTCCAAAGCCTGCACCTAATGCTTTTTTCTCCTTTGTATAACATTCATGGCAAAGTTTCAAATCATGATGCTGCCCATTAACATTCATGTTTAATTGTACATTTGCTTGATTTTGATTACATTTTTGACAAAGCATGTAAACAACCTCCTTGTTATTAGCTTTTATCAATTTGACTTTGACTATATTTGACCTTATGACCATAGTATACTCTGACCTTTTTTGACTTTCAAGTCTTTCGCTTGGTGAAATTTTTTCCATGATAGGAAAATAAGCTTACGAGAAAAAGCTCGTCATTGTTTGTCCCTTTGGTCATATATTTGTGATAAGGGGGAGATGATGTGAAAAAAAGCTGGAATCAAGCTTTTCAAATAGCGGCAGTCTATGTGGGGACTGTTGTTGGAGCAGGATTCGCTACAGGAAAAGAAATCGTGGAATTTTTCTCACGGTTTGGTTTCTTTGGCTTTATAAGTATATTAATGAGCGGCTATCTTTTCGTTGTGATCGGTTCAAAACTGATGCGGATTGCTGCACAAATTAATGCAAAATCGTACCAGGAATTTAATGATTATTTATTTGGAAAATGGGCTGGAGGCATCATCAATTTTTTTATGCTATTTATGCTGCTTGGGGTAAGTGCCGTCATGCTGGCAGGAGCAGGGGCCGTTTTTGAAGAACAGCTTGGATTGCCAAAAAATGCGGGGGTGTTTATAACCATTTTTTTATCTTATTTGGTGATGCTTGTAGGTACTAAGGGGCTTTTTGCTGTCAATACTTTTGTGGTTCCTTTAATGATTGGCTTTAGTCTGATTTTAATGCTTTTGTCTTTGCAAATGCCAAACTTTTTAGAGCAATTTTTGTATATTCCTCATGCTTCTGATGGGTGGAAAAGCGTTATTGCACCATTTTCGTATGCTGCCTTGAATCTTGGACTTGCTCAAGCGGTACTAGTGCCGATTGCATCAGAAGTGAAGGACGATTGGACGATCAAATGGGGAGGGATTCTTGGTGGTGTGGCTTTAACGGTAATATTAATTGCGAGCCACTTTACATTAATCATGCTCCCAAACCTGGAATTATATGAAATTCCGATGGCCGTTATTATGAGAAATTTAGCCCCGTTTTTCTATTGGATTTTTGTTATTATCATTTATGGAGAGATTTTTACTTCAGTTATTGGTAATGTTTTTGGTCTCGACCGGCAGTTAAAGCAATATATGCCTGTACCGACGCTAGTTTCTGTAACAGCTATTTTTACAGTATCTTACTTAATTAGCTTGGTGAATTACGGAACACTTTTGTCCTATCTATATCCATTGTTCGGGTATATTTGCATGAGTTTTTTTATTCTCCTGTGGATGAAGCCATTTACACCCCCAGAAAGAAATTGAAAAGCAGCTGCTCAGGCCAGCTGCTTTTATGTTAGTGGCAGAAAGATAAACATCATCATGTCAAAAATGATATGAGAAACAATCACGAGGGGCATGCTTTTTTTCCAAAAGTATAAAAACCCCCACACAAGACCGGAGGAGAATGCAGCGAACATTAGTAAAAAGGACCCCGAATAAATATGAACTGACCCATATAATAAAGAGCCAGCAATAATGGCGACGTACGGTTTCAGGTGTTTTAACAGTCTTTTTTGGACAAACCCTCTCCAGAACATCTCTTCGCCAGGTGCTGCCACCAAAATCAAGGCTAAATAGTGCCAGAATAACGAAGGGGCAAACCATCGGTACAAACGTCTTACATCTTTTTTAAAGCCTGAATTGGCCATCTCGAAAAGCTGATAGCCAATCCAAAACAGCAAATATAATAGCAAACCGGAAATGACGCCTAAAAATAAATACTTGATAAAAGAGGCCTCATCTTCCACGTCTCCCTGAAACGTGGCAAAGGCGATTAGTATTAGGATGGAACCGGAAAAAATGTACCAAAATATCGCCTTATCATGAAAAGAAAAAAAGAGAAGGGCATGGGCGATAATCAATCCGGTAATTAGACGTAAATCCAGGGTTCGTTTTAATTCCATAATAGGCTCCTTCGAAAATCATAACTCAATATGTAAAGGAAAAGATTTCAATATACATTTTATCCAATAACATTGATAAGAATATCTTTAAATGAAAAAAATATAATCGAGAAAGGAGTGAAGAGAATGAGTAAAGCACAAAGTCAAAAGGAACGTGAATGGACGGTCAGAAAGCAGGATCAAAATCCTCATGGCAAGGTTAAATCGTTTAAAGAGCTTTCAAAGGAAACGGACCAAGGAAAATAAACGGCTTTCTGGTATAAAAAAGAAGAAAAGGCAGTGTGCATTCTGCCTTTTCAAACAATTAGTAAGCGGTTTCTTTGATAACCTTATAATTTTTATGATTAACGACTGTACGCTGATCTAATTCTAAATCACGATAATTATCCATATATGTTAAGTCAACTATTACAGAATTTTCATTAACTTTTTCAACAATCCCTTGCAGTCCGCCGCGAAATTCGATGATATTTCCTACCTCTGCTTTTTTCAAATTTCCTCTCTCCTTTATCTAGCAAACTTAAAAACTATTTAAATAACAGTTTGCACTATTTTTCCAAATTCGTAAAGGTGTTAATGTTACAATTTAGTTAATTTCTTATATGTTTTTGTAAAAAAATTCTGGAAATACAATTAGATTATGGTAACGTTTTCATATTTAGGGATGAAATTAGCTTTAAAATAGGTTTTTACGTTAAAATAAGGAAGTGGAAAGAGGTGCTGAAAAATGAGGGAAGAAACAGTTAACGATATATTAGATCGTCTTATGAACGGAGAGCTTTCCGAATATTACGTTAACGTTGAGGAATTTATGGATTTCCGTCAGGTGCTGGTAAAACGAAAAGATTTTAAACACTTCCGCGGCATTGCTCAGCGAAATGGAGATGTTCTCTACCAATATTTAAAAGAGCCGAGAAGTTAAATGAACGAACCCGTTTTTATAGGGTTCTTTTTTTACCAGTATGTTTGGGAAGGTGGAAAAATTTGATAAAATAAAAGGGTTACGTATATAGATGAAACTTCCAGGGGGATGAGAAAATGACTGTAACAGAAAATATACAATCGTTAAAGCAGGAGATTAGTAAAGTAATTGTCGGAAAAGACTTGGAAGTAGAGTTGATGGCAATTTCGTTATTGTTTAATGGACATATTTTACTTGAAAGTGTGCCGGGGACAGGAAAGACCATGCTTGCGAAAAGTTTTGCAGCAGCTATTGGCGGGCACTTTTCAAGAATTCAGTTTACCCCCGATGTTCTTCCGAGTGACGTCACGGGAATTCAATTTTTTAATCCGAAGGTACAGGAATTTGAGCTTCGCCCTGGGCCAATCATGGCTAATCTTGTCTTGGCAGATGAGATTAATCGCGCGACTCCGAGAACACAATCCAGTTTATTAGAGGTTATGGAAGAGAGACAGGTCACGATTGACGGTATTACTGTTCCAATTAATGAGCCATTTATGGTCATCGCAACGCAAAACCCTGTAGAATCCCAGCAAGGGACTTTCCCACTGCCTGTTGCGCAAATGGACCGTTTTTTTATGAAAATAAAGGTGGGGTATCCTGCATTTGAAGAAGAAAAACAGATTATGCATAATGGGCGGGTAAATCCAGGGCAGGATCCACTCCGTCAAGTTTTTTCACTTTCTGATCTTGTTGAGTTAAAGAAGACAATAAATAAGGTTTACATGACAAACGATATGGAAGATTACCTGCTATCTATTGTCAGAAGAACAAGGGAGCACAGCAGTATTGAGCTCGGGGTCAGCCCGCGGGGAACATTGGCACTAATGAAAGCTTCTCAAGGGAAAGCTTTTTTAAACGGGCGCACCTTTGTAACGCCTGATGATATAAAGTCAGTTGCTCCATTTGTAATTGGACATCGAATCATCCTATCAATCGAAGGGTCGTTAACCAAATCCCAAGAAGAGATTATTTTGGAAATTATCGATTCGGTTCCGGTTCCAGTAGAAGCGGGGGCAAACGGATGAATTGGAACAAATACTCAATAGAGGACCAGGTAATTCCCAGCCTTGTCGGTTTGGCTATTGTTATGATTATAATTGGACTCTATATCCAATCAAAATGGACTCTTTTTTTAGCCGGCTTTTTTCTGGCAATAATCATATTTAATCGTTATTATTTGAAAAAAGTAGGGAACGGCCTTTTTTTAGAAGATAGGAATGAGTTGAATCGCTTTTTTATTGGTGAGGAGGGTAACTGGAACATTGTGTTCAAAAACCATGGGTATCCAATCATTAAAGGTGAATTAAGAGTCTCCTTTGATTCCTATGTAGCTCCCAAAGGAAATGAACAAGAAGATAGGTTTTCTTTGTACGAGGTTAATGTCCCTTTTTCACTTTTTCCGAATCAAACAAAACATGTGGAGATTCCATTTACAGCAATCAAAAGAGGCATTGCTCGGATTCGCAAAATCGAATACCGTATTCCAAGTTTAATTGGGTTTGGGGAAATGGTGTTAGAGTCCAGATTTCTGTTAAAACAACAGGCTGTTGTTTATCCATCCACCGTACCGGTAAAAGGTTTAGCGGAACAAAAGACGATCCGCCAAGGATATAATGCCGTTCCCTTTTCTGTTTTTGAGGAGCGTCTTGGACCGTTAGGAACGCGGGACTATGTTGCAACCGACAGCTTTAACCGAATTCATTGGAAAGCAAGTGCTAGAAAGCAGATTTTACAAACGAAACTTTATGAAAAAATTTCTGAAAAGGGCTGCGTAATCGCCCTGAATATTTCTAATGGGCATTCCATTACCGGCGATCTTGAAACATACATAAGTGCGATTGCGGAATTTGCATATTACGCCTATCAACAGCAGCTGCCTTATTCTTTATGTATCAACGTTCGAACAGCAGGGAGCACCCCTTTTCTTTATTTGCCCAAAGGGGAGGGAAAAGAACATTTACAAAAGGCCCTGGAAACCCTTTCCTCCATCAGTTCACTTAATACAACCTTACCCTATCATCAGCTTGTTTCATTCTATCAGCGCCATTTCGAAAGACAGCCCTTTTTGATTCATCTCGGAGTCAGGACTGACGAAACAAATAGGCTACTATTAAATGAAGCGCAAAAAGGTGTAAGATTAATGGAATTGAGGTTAGCAGCCGAAGATTGCTTTTTAGGTGAGTTGGAAATTCACAAAGAAAGAAGGCAGCTGCTATGATGTATCGAATTGCAGCCGCATCCTCACATTTTATATTAGAAATAATCATTGCTAATTTATTTCTGTTTTTATTTTTTATCGGTCAAAAAGCGTTTCCCCCTATTTTGCTGTTTTCTTCTTTAGGTTTTATCAGCATCATTTTATTTTTCATATTGCTTGAAAGGTTTGCAAGTAAGGGGAAATGGCTTTTTTTAATCATCATCTTGCCGGTTATCATCATCATCGGTCATCTTGGGGGGCTATCTCTTTTTTTCGCATCGGTAATAGGTTTGTTTGTTTTTTGGCGTGGAATTACCATTTATGATGAAAGTTCAGGGCTTTCAAAAACCATACTGTTATTTTTTTCCTTTATTCTTGGGATTATCGCCCTTTTGTATTCCGCAATGATTTCCTATCCATATCAAAATGAGATTATTTTTCAAATTATCCTTTTTATTGTCGTCATCATAATGGACGGTTTCTGTAGGAAGTGGTCTGCAATTACCAATGACAAAACGAAATTTGCCTTTTATTTTTTTAGAATAATGGCAAGTGTGACAGTGATTGGAATTGCCTTTATGTTCTTATTAAAATATATTCAGCTGATTTTCTCGAGTATTTTGCAAGGTATTGTTTTTTTATTTTCAGGCCTTGCAGTCCCCGTGATTCGTTTTATCGAATTTGCGCTATCCTTATTTGGCAGCAGCGCCTATAAACCTACTACAAAGACTGGGGAAGGTACAAACGAGGGGTTTGACTATCAGCCAAGATCCTTCGAAGTAACGGAAAATGTTTTGTATTTTCTTGCTCTCTGCACTGTAGTTGGGTTTGTTATATATTTGCTCCGAAGGAAATCAAGACTGAAGGAAACAGGCAGCCATTTTCATCATTCCGTGATTATTTCTGAAGGCGAGCCTGGCGGAGTATTCACCTCCATTTTTAAAAGAAAGGAAGTGCCGCCGGATGATTTTATTCGAAAGGAAATTTTTCGGCTGGAAAAATTTGCGCATCGTCTGCGTTTAGGACGAGCGGCAAACGAGACGCTTAAAGAGTGGCGGCAAAGGACTGGACTTCATTTGTCAAATGAAACCATTCAAATTTATGAAAGGGTACGCTATGGCGGAGATGAGGCTTCTATTGAGGATAAGAAATATGTTCAACAGGAAGCACAAGCATTAAAATTACATCTGAAGGAAATACGAAAAGAACAAAAAAAATAGACATTTAAAACTAGTAGGTGAACTTAAATACGATGAAACAAAATATCTTGCCGGCCTCTGGAAATATGAAGGAATTTGAGCGGTTTTTACAAAGTCCGTACGAAATTGGGGTTTTTTTAGATATGCATATTGCCCAGCTGAAAAATATTAATCAAATGGCCAAGCAATCTGGGAAAAAAATGATCTACCATGTTGACTTAATTCATGGCATTAAAAATGATGAATATGCAACGGAATATATTTGCCAGGAATTCAAGCCGTACGGACTTATTTCCACAAAGGCTGGTGTGATACAGAAAGCCAAGCAAAAGGGAGTCATTGCGGTGCAGAGAATTTTTTTAATTGACAGCCACGCCCTTGAAAAAAGCTATAAGCTAATCGAAAAAACCCAGCCGGATTATATTGAAGTACTTCCAGGGGCAATGCCGTGGATGATTAAAGAAGTGAAAGAACGCGTTAATATCCCGATTTTTGCAGGCGGCCTAATTCGAACAGCAGTTGAGATCGAAAATGCCTTAAATGCAGGCGCCACTGCAATAACAACCTCAAAAAAAGAACTCTGGAACCGATTTGAAAAAATAGGTTGACACCGTTTTCCTAACTTTATATACTCAATTTAACAAGTTAATACTTTGTGACGGAGATAAGGAGAAACACAGTTGGTCGTTTAATGCGGCTAGTTTGTGGTTCTCCTTTTTTGAATGTGAGGTGTAAGTATGGAAAAGTATATTTTATCACTAGATCAGGGAACTACAAGTTCCCGTGCAATTCTTTTTAATCAAAGTGGCGAAATAGTTTATTCTGCCCAGAAGGAATTTACCCAGTATTTTCCGAAACCGGGCTGGGTAGAGCACAATCCCAATGAAATATGGGGTTCTATTCTTGCTGTTATAGCTGCTGTCCTCTCGGAATCAGGAGTTAAGCCCGAACAGGTTGCCGGAATCGGAATTACCAATCAGCGGGAAACAACTGTTGTCTGGGATAAAGAAACAGGAGTTCCTGTTTATAATGCTATCGTCTGGCAGTCTAGACAAACGACCGAAATATGTGAAGAGTTAAAAGAAAAAGGGTATCAGGAAACCTTCCGTAATAAAACAGGTTTGCTGATTGATGCCTATTTTTCAGGAACGAAAGTAAAATGGATTTTAGACAATGTTGAAGGCGCACGGGAAAGAGCGGAAGCAGGGAAACTGCTATTCGGGACAATTGACACTTGGCTGATTTGGAAATTGTCCGGCAGGCGAGCACATGTGACAGATTATTCCAATGCTTCACGTACGTTGATGTTTAACATCAATGAGCTAAAATGGGATGATGAACTATTGGGAATTTTAAGTGTTCCAAAGTCCATGTTGCCTGAAGTTCGCCCATCATCTGAGGTTTATGCCAACACAATCGATTACCACTTTTTTGGCAAAGAAATACCGATTGCCGGTGTTGCAGGCGATCAGCAGGCAGCCTTGTTTGGCCAGGCTTGCTTTGAAAAAGGGATGGCCAAAAATACGTATGGCACAGGCTGCTTTATGTTAATGAATACTGGGGAAAAGGCTGTCCGTTCAGACCATGGTCTGCTGACAACGATTGCTTGGGGATTGAATGGCAAGGTTGAATATGCGCTCGAAGGCAGCATCTTTGTTGCTGGATCGGCGATTCAATGGTTGCGCGATGGGTTAAGGATGTTCAAGGATGCAAAGGATAGTGAGGTATATGCCCAAAAGGTGGAATCGACTGAAGGTGTATATATCGTACCGGCATTCGTTGGATTAGGAACACCATACTGGGATAGTGAAGTGCGTGGGGCCGTATTTGGCTTGACACGCGGAACAACAAAGGAACATTTTATTAGGGCGACACTTGAATCACTGGCTTACCAAACTAAAGATGTGTTATCTGCGATGGAAGCTGATTCAGGTATTGAACTGAAGACTTTGCGTGTTGACGGCGGTGCTGTAAAGAATAACCTCTTAATGACTTTCCAAAGCGGTATCCTCAATGTGCCGGTTGAAAGACCAGTCATTAATGAAACGACCGCACTCGGTGCAGCCTATTTAGCAGGTCTTGCGGTCGGTTTCTGGAAAAGCCAAGAGGAAATTTCAAAACAATGGGCTATTGATAATCAATTCAATCCAACCATGTCAGAAGAAATCCGGACTGGATTGTATGCCGGCTGGAAAAAAGCAGTAAAAGCAGCGATGGTTTTTAAATAATTAATAACCATTTGAGGTAAATTATGGTATATATATTATCAAGTTAATAAATTGTCTGGAGAAATTGGAGAGACCACAAAACATTATCTAAAAATAGATAATGGCTTTTGTGGTCTCTTTTTATTTCCCCTTAAAAAAGTTTGCATATAATATGGCAATTAAATTGGAGGAAATGACGATGAAATTTTCAAATTTAAATCGTATTGAAATTGCAACTAAACTAAAAAATAAACGATTTGACATTTTAGTAATTGGCGGAGGCATTACAGGTGCCGGAATCGCATTAGACGCGGCAACAAGAGGAATGAGTACAGCCTTGGTTGAAATGCAGGATTTTGCGGCAGGAACCTCCAGCAGATCAACGAAGCTGGTCCATGGCGGGCTTCGTTATTTAAAACAATTTGAAGTGAAGATGGTGGCTGAAGTAGGAAAGGAAAGGGCCATTGTGTATGAAAATGGACCTCATGTGACGACACCTGAATGGATGCTCTTGCCCATGCATACAGGCGGTACTTTCGGCCCGTTCAGCACTTCGATTGGACTTAGGGTATATGACTTTTTGGCAGGGGTGAAAAAATCCGAACGCCGCAGCATGTTATCAGCAGAACAAACGCTCGCTAAGGAGCCACTGGTGAAAAAGGATGGTTTAAAGGGCGCGGGCTATTATGTTGAATATCGTACTGATGATGCTAGACTGACCATTGAAGTGATGAAGGCGGCAGTTGAAAATGGAGCAACTGCCTGCAACTATACAAAGGTAACCAAGCTTATTTATAAAAATGGAAAAGTTGTCGGAGTAGTTGGTGAGGATCAGATAACTGGTGAAAAATACGAAATCAGGGCGAAAAAAATTGTTAATGCTGCCGGTCCTTGGGTTGATCATATCCGTGAAATGGACAAATCTAAAAAAGGAAAAACACTCCAGCTTTCAAAAGGGGTTCATCTAGTTATCGACCAATCCCGATTCCCATTAAAGCAAGCAATATATTTTGATACACCAGACGGTCGAATGGTTTTCGCAATTCCGAGAGATGGGAAGGCTTATGTTGGTACGACTGATACTTTTTATAATGAAGATGCAGTACATCCACAAATGACAAAATCAGACCGTACCTATATCATTAATGCAATTAATTATATGTTTCCAGAGGTTAAGATTACGGAACAGGATATTGAATCCAGCTGGGCTGGCGTACGGCCGCTGATTTATGAGGAAGGAAAGAATGCGTCAGAAATTTCCCGTAAGGATGAAATTTGGGAATCAAATTCTGGTTTGATTACAATTGCCGGCGGCAAATTAACGGGCTATCGGAAAATGGCGGAGACAGTTGTTGATTTGCTAGTTGATAAATTTCAATCAGGAGAAGGGAGAACGCTCCCTTCATGCCAAACAAGAAACATGCCGATATCAGGAGGAAATGTAGGAGGTTCTGCCAATCTTAATTCCTATGTTGCAAAACAAGTTCAGAACGGGACAGAGCTGGGGCTGTCCAGCAAAGAAGCTGAAAAATTAACGAGAATGTACGGGTCAAATATTGACTCTGTCTTTAACCTCTTAAAAGAGAATAAGGATGATGCAGTAAAATACAAACTGCCTTTGGATTTATTTGCAAAACTAATTTACGCAATTGAGCATGAAATGATTGCTACGCCAATCGACTTCTTAAATCGCCGCACTGGTTCAATATTATTTGACATACAAACAGTTCGGAAATATAAAAAACAAGTAATAAATTATATGTCTGCCAAATTTGGCTGGAGTGACAAGGTTCAGGCAAAATACTCTTTAGCGGTCGAGGAGGCTTTAGTGTCCGCAGTCATACCGGTCGATGAACCGAACGATTTTCCCCAAGCAGTGAGCGAGAATAAAAAAAATTAGCATTAAAGGTACCAAAAGCCGTCCGTTTGGGCGGTTTTTAATGTTTTTGACGTTTTTGTGAACGTAAACACAAAATATTTGAATGAATTTAAAGAAAATGCTATTCTACCATTTGTACCATTATTATATAACCTTGATAGATAAATAATCATTACATGTTTGGATAACTTTCAGGGGAAAATAAATTTAAATTCTTTACTTTATTTCTTAAATGTCTTATTTGACTAAAGAAGGTATTTTGGCTATTTTATGAAAGTGAGCATTAATTTTTATTTATCTACATAAAAAAAGGAGTTTGATTGAAGATGGCAGAAAAACAATTTACAGTAACAGCAGATACAGGAATTCATGCTAGACCGGCAACACTCTTAGTCCAAACAGCTAGCAGATTTGATTCAGAAATCAATCTTGAACATAAAGGCAAAACAGTTAACTTAAAATCAATTATGGGCGTTATGTCTCTTGGCATTGGCAAGGGAGCCGAAATCAAAATTACAGCAGAAGGCAGCGATGCAAACGATGCTTTAAACAGCCTGGAAGAAACATTGAGAAAAGAAGGATTGGCTGAATAATGACTTTTTTAAATGGAATTGCTGCATCAAATGGTATCGCCATTGCTAAAGCATACCGCATGGTTGAACCAGATTTATCTTTTGAACAGAAAAAAATTGAAGATGCTTCATCTGAAGTAGCGCGTTTTCGTGATGCCATGGCAAAAGCGAAGTCTGAACTTGAAATCATTCGCGACCGAGCAAAGGTTGACCTTGGCCCTGATAAGGCAGCTATTTTTGAAGCGCATCTCCTTGTTTTAAGTGATCCGGAATTAAATAATCCGATTGAAGATAAGATCGGGTCCGAGAACGTAAATGCAGAAGCAGCGCTTAAAGAAACTGCGGATATGTTTGTGATGATGTTCGAACAAATGGATAATGAATACATGAAGGAGCGTGCTGCGGATATCCGCGACGTGACCAAGCGCGTACTAGCTCATTTATTAGATGTGCAGCTGCCAAATCCAAGCATGATTGCGGAAGAAGTCATTATCGTTTCAGAAGATCTGACCCCTTCGGATACAGCACAATTAAACCGACAATTTGTAAAAGGGTTTACTACAAATATTGGCGGACGGACATCCCACTCCGCTATTATGGCGCGCTCATTGGAAATTCCTGCAGTCGTGGGAACCAAGACAGCTACCGAAGAAATTCAAAATGGCGATTTGGTCATTGTTGATGGGCTAAAGGGTGAAGTACATATTAACCCAACCCCTGAACTCGTGGAGCAGTACAAAAAAGTTCATGAAGATTTCGAAACACAAAAAGCAGAATGGGCCAAGCTTGTCAACGAGCCTACTGTTTCCGCTGACGGGCATCATGTTGAACTGGCTGCTAACATCGGTACTCCAAAAGATTTAAAAGGAGTAAAAGAAAATGGTGGCGAGGGAGTTGGCCTCTATCGTACAGAATTCCTTTATATGGGACGAGACCAGCTGCCAACAGAGGAAGAGCAGTTCGAGGCATATAAGGCAGTCCTAGAAGGAATGGAAGGAAAGCCAGTTGTAGTGCGGACATTGGACATAGGTGGCGACAAAGAGCTTCCATACTTGGAATTACCGAAAGAGATGAATCCATTCTTAGGCTTCCGAGCGATTCGTTTATGTCTGGAAGAGCAAGGAATTTTTCGGACACAGCTTAAGGCATTATTACGCGCAAGTGTATACGGAAACTTGAAAATTATGTTTCCGATGATTGCCACTCTAGATGAATTCAGGGCAGCAAAAACGATTCTTGAAGAGGAAAAGCAAAAATTGATTTCAGAAGGGCAAAAGGTTGCTGAAAAAATTGAACTTGGTATCATGGTTGAAATTCCATCGACTGCGGTTCTGGCTGATCAATTCGCCAAAGAAGTAGATTTCTTCAGTATTGGTACTAATGATTTGATTCAATATACAATGGCAGCCGACCGTATGAATCAGCGTGTCTCCTATCTATACCAGCCATATAGCCCATCAATTTTACGATTAGTAAAAATGGTCATCGATGCTGCTCATGCAGAAGGTAAATGGGCAGGTATGTGCGGAGAAATGGCTGGCGACGAAACAGCGATTCCAATTCTGCTCGGTCTTGGACTTGACGAATTTTCAATGAGCGCCACATCCATTCTTAAAGCACGATCATTAATCAAAAATTTACAGAAATCAGATATGGAAAAGCTTGTGCAGCAAGTCTTGAACATGCAGACAACCGATCAAGTAATTGAAGCAGTAAATGCTGCTGTTAAATAATTGAAAACTCAACATATCTTTCAAAAGGACTGGCTAATATGGCTAGTCCTTTTTTACTGTTTTTATTTTCAATTTATTATGTTCTTTCAGAGAATTTTTAGTTATAATATTAGTCATAAAGACCTGAATTTTAACTTCATACCATGTTGATAGTATGAGGAAATTTGAAAGTCTTCTAAGTAATTTGAATGAAACTTGGGCATCTTAAGTGTAAATCAATGTGGGAGTGGGTAGTATTATGGAACAAAAACCAGTACATTATGACGGCAGTTTCCATCTTGAACAAGCAGAAAATGAAGTGAATGTTAATGAACCTTTTCTAATGACTGATGAAATGAGAAAAAACGTAGGTCAAAGTCCTTATTCAATTGACGCAAATGAATAAAAACTACTATTGGATTTGTCAAAATGACAAATCCTTTTTTTATGTTTGAAAAGCAAAATAATTGATACGTTAAAGCTTTTATTTTAAAGTTACCTTGATTTTAATCATTTCAAACTGAAATAAATTTTGATTGGTTAAAAAATATGATTTTGAATCAGACTATGTATATCAATCGAAGAGAAAGGTGAATGACATGGCACAGGTTTTATATATCACAGCTCACCCTCATGATGAGGCTCAATCTTACAGTATGGCAGTGGGTAAAGCGTTTATTGACACTTACAAACAAGTTAATCCTAATGACGATGTGATCCATTTGGATCTATATTCTGAAAATATCCCTGAAATTGATGTGGATGTGTTCAGTGGATGGGGAAAGTTACGGTCCGGTCAGTCTTTTGATGATTTATCAGCAGACGAAAAGGCAAAAGTCGGCCGTTTAAATGAGTTAAGCGAGCAATTTATTGCAGCAGACAAGTATGTTTTTGTTACCCCTCTATGGAATTTCTCATTTCCTCCTGTCATGAAGGCATATTTTGATTCCGTGGCAGTTGCGGGTAAAACTTTTAAATATACGGAAAAGGGTCCAATTGGTCTATTAACCGATAAAAAGGCATTACATATTCAAGCCAGAGGAGGCTTTTATTCCACAGGGCCGGCAGCAGAACTAGAAATGGGGCACCGTTATATCAATGTCATGATGAGTTTCTTCGGTGTACCTTCCTTCGAAGGACTGTTTGTGGAGGGCCATAATGCCATGCCTGACAAAGCGCAGGAAATCAAAGAAAAAGCAATTGCTCGCGCAAAGGATTTAGCTCATACATTCTAATAGCTAATTATGATAGAGGCTGTCCCAAAAGTGTAACTTTTAGTGGCAGCCTCTTTTTGTATAGCTATATCTTTATTAATTGATTGTCTCTGCTAAAAGGCATGTTTGAATGTATTTAATACTAAATGTATAACGAGGTAATTCATAGAAGGAGTTTATGCTTCTCCTTATGTTTAACACCAAAAATTTTTGGCGATGGTGAAAGATATAAAGGAGTGGTCAAAATGAATAAAAACTTTAAACTTATTTTAGGTCTCTATATCATTTTCGGGTCTTTTCTATTAAGCGGATGTGGAATATTGACTTCCAATGAATTAATTGCGAACCGTTATGCGGATGCTCTGTTAACGAAAAATAACGAAATCCAATTTCGCTTTCGAATAAACAATGAAATTTTGGAGGGACACCAATTATATAAGGTGAAAGTAACCATCCACGATGACCGCTTGGCGGCTGCCATCGGCAGGCGGGAAATTGTCTATGGTGAGGAGCAGGTTCTTAACGGAGAATATATAGACGTTAAGGGGAAAAAGGAGAAATATATCTTTATGGACCCGCTTCCTCTGCAAAAGGATTTGCATATCCAAGAGCTTCAAAATATGATTGAACAGAATAACGCTGTCTCTATCGAAGTGTTCAATAACAAAAAGGTCTTTGGTAGAGCCTTTTTAACAAATTTTTCGTCTGAACTTTAAGACCGGAATAAAAAGTTTCGGTCTTTTTTATTACGATAATATTGGCGGAAAATGCTAAAATAAAAGCAAATATACGAGAGGAGAGATTTTTTTGTTAACAGCAGATAATACAGTAATCGGTTTTATTGGAATAGGGGTGATGGGTAAAAGCATGGCAGGTCATCTGCTTGCTGCAGGATTCCCTGTAATGGTTTATTCAAGAACAAAAGAAAAAGCTGCAGGAATAATCGAAAAAGGAGCTTTATGGGCGGAATCCCCGAGGGCCGTTGCCGAAAAGGCAAACGTGGTTATTACGATGGTAGGGTACCCAAACGATGTTGAGGAGGTCTATTTGGGTGAAAACGGCTTAATTCCAAATGGAATTCCGGGCAGTTATTATATTGACATGACGACTTCTTCACCATCTCTGGCTGAAAAAATATACAACGAGGCTAAAAAAAGAGACATCTATGCGATTGATGCTCCTGTTTCCGGCGGTGATATCGGTGCAAGGGATGGAAAGCTCTCCATTATGATTGGCGGAGACTACGATGCCTTTGAAGCCGTTCACCCGCTATTAAAATTGTTGGGAACCAATATTGTTTACCAAGGACAGGCAGGAGCAGGACAGCATACCAAGATGTGCAACCAAATTGCGATCGCTTCTAATATGATTGGTGTCTGTGAAGCCATTATTTATGCTGAAAAGGCGGGACTTGATCCTGAAACTGTTTTAAAAAGTATCACAGCAGGTGCTGCCGGAAGCTGGTCATTGAGCAATCTGGCGCCAAGAATGTTAAAAGGGGACTTTGAGCCTGGATTTTACATAAAGCATTTTATTAAAGATATGAAAATAGCATTGGATGAGGCTGAACGTATGGATATGGAAGTGCCAGGATTGGCTTTGGCAAAATCCATGTATGATAAGTTAGCTTCCCTGGGTGAAGAAAATAGCGGTACCCAAGCTTTATATAAGTACTGGAAAAAGTAGCGGACCGGCCACAAACTGCCAGGCATAATTACCTCCTTCCTACATGAAACTATTCTAGAAACTAAAATAGGAGGAATGTTTATGGCAAAGCGAACAAAGAAAAACGACCCGCAGCAAAAAAACAAAAAAGGTTTTGATTCTGCAGTATTAAATGAAGAATTTGCCCACGAAATGGGCTCTGCCGATACGAATAAAATTCATCATGATAAGGCAAAAAAGGTAAAAGCAGCGAAAAATAACGGAAAATATAAAGGTTGAATCCATAAAAAAGTAAAAGAGGCTGATTGGCCTCTTTTACTTTTTTAGGAACTGTTCGATTCGATTTAGTCCTTCTTCAAGCGTGCCCATTGAGCAGGCAAAGGATAAACGGAAATATCCTTCTCCGTATTCAGAAAAAGCACTACCGGGTACTACTGCTACCTTTACGTCATTCACAAGTTTAACTGCAAAATCAAAGCTATTCAAAGCAATCGTGCTTGGAATTTTTATAAAGAAGTAAAAGGCCCCGTCTGGCTTGACCACTTCAAAACCCATTGTCTCAAGGCGCTGATAGACATAATCACGACGCTTTTCATATTCCTTTTTCATGGAAAGGGCATCATCAATCCCTGTTGTAAGCGCCTCATATGCAGCTTTTTGAGCAATAGAATTTGCACAGGAAACATTATATTGATGAACCTTTAAGATATGCTTTGCAATATTTTCGGGAGCAAACAAAAAGCCGATTCGCCAGCCCGTCATTGAATGGGACTTAGATAATCCGTTAATGACTATTGTTTGTTCTTTAAGAAAGCTTGCAATCGAATAATGCATCTGGTTATAGGAAAGCTCGCTATATATTTCGTCAGCAAGAACGAAAATATCTTTATCCCTTAAATAATCCGCTATTTCTCGTAGCTCTCCTTCGTTTAGACTTACTCCGGTAGGATTTGATGGATAAGGGAGGACGATACAGCGAGTCTTTTCTGTTATGTATGGTTTTATCATATCCAGCGTAAAGCGAAATTGATTTTCGCGAATATCACTATAGATCGGCTGTGCCCCCATCATTCGAATCACCGGTTCGTAACCCGGGTATATCGGTCCGGGTAAAATAACCTCAGTGCCTTCCGTTAAGATGGTCCTTAAAGCAATATCAATTGCTTCACTAGCTCCCATTGTGACGATTACTTCCGATTCCGGCTGGTAGTTCAACTGATATTTCTTTTTTACAAATTCACAAGCAGCCTTTCTTAATTCTATTGTGCCGGCATTATGTGTATAAGAGGTAAAATTATCAGTAATTGCTTCGATACCCGCCTTTTTTACATGCTCCGGGGTAGGGAAATCAGGCTGCCCGATTGTTAAGGAAATCACGTCCTCAACATGGGAAACCATATTGGAAAACCTTCGAATCCCTGAAATTTCAATGTTTTTTACACGTTCATTAAGTAAATGCTCCAAAATTGTCCGTCCTTCCCGCGATAAAATCAATAAAAGTTATTTTGCTTAATTATAGAATATTTACAAGAGATGTTTCTAGTATTAAGAACAAATGAAAAAGGCCGGAAAAGTCCGGCTTTTAAACCACTATGAATATCTTTCACCCAATTTTTTAAAGATCGGTTTTTGATAGGTCCGAGGCCTTTTTCTCGGGCTGCCTGGCGGAGGATCTAGCTCAGTTATGCCTGTATAAGTCTGCAGCAGGGCTTTTGCTGCATTAAGGGACAGTACTGCCTTTGGATTTCGGATATGTCCGTCCAATTTTCCTAAATGAGGAAGATCCATAAAGTCACTCTTAGTAGGCGGAATGTGGAATAGGTAATTTCCGCATTCTACTAAAACATCGGATTGCTGCTGACTATTTCTGGGATGTTCGGAAAAGTGAAGACCCACTTTTTTAGCTTTACCTTCTTCAATCAATTTTTTTAATGATTCTTGTTTTAGTTTATACAAAAACTTGGGATTTGGCGCTGTCTTTGCATGTCGGTTCACGATAAAGACAGCTTGTGAGAGGTTTTCGATGGTTAGGTTTACTTTTTTATGGGGGGATTTCTGGTCGGGATTCAAAATCATATCTCCTTTCTTTTTTAGACAATTATATTATACCGTTTTTTTTAGGAAAATAGAAATACATTAAGTAAAAGAGGAAAAATTTTTGTAGAATAGTCATTATTTTCTATAAATTACTTCCAATCAAATTATTTCGTTGTAAAATAAATTTAGAAATATTGTATAGGATAAGGAAAAAATTTATTTTGTTCGTGAGGATGATGAAATGACCCAATTCAATCAGTTTTTTATAAGTGAAATTGAATCCGGGAAAGCCGGGCCTAAAATACAGGAAATCATCTTCGATATTATTTTTCAATATATACAGGATATGGTATTTGTCGTCAAAGTGGAAGAAGGCCCAAGCTTTCGATACCTGTTTATCAATGAGGCGGGAATGAGAAAGGCAAACTTAAATGTGGAGGCGATAGGGAGGACTTTTCAGGATGTTCTGCCAGAGGATTTTGCCAAATCGCTTCAGCGAATGTATGAGAAACTATTAAAAAAAAGGGAAATCATTACTTTTGACGATGTATTTTATGGCGATAACGGGAAAGAGGTTTACGGGGAATCCATTTTAACTCCAATCTATGATGAGGATAACGCCATTCGTTATATTGTAGCAGTAACAAGAGATATTACCGAATGGTCCCTTGAGAGAAAAAGAATCGGCGAAAGTGAGCAGCGATACCGCTCTATAGTTGACCATAACTTGGATGCAATTATTATCATTAGTCCGGAAGGAAAAATAATGGAAGCAAACCCGGCTGCTGCTATTTTGACGGGATCATTGGAAAGACATCTGTCAAATCGGTCGATTTATGATTTAATTGATGACCATGATTTGGAAAAGTTTAAAGGTCTTATCGAAAAGACGTGTTCCGGTTTTTCTCTTGAGTCACTGGATTGTAAAATTTTAAACAATAAAGGGAAACGGCTCATTGTACATATAAAAACAGTACCAATTGTCGTATACGGGGAAATAAACGGGGTCTACATAATTTTAAGAGATTTGTCAGAGCAGGCAAAAAACATGGAAATGATAAAATTCATGGCATTTCATGATCAATTGACAGGATTATTTAACCGCCGCGCCCTGCTTGAACATTTAAATGAACGTATCCCGGCTGACCATCATCCGGCAGAGGAGTTTGCCTTAATCTCAATCGACTTGGACAGATTTAAATATTTGAACGATACTCTTGGACATTTGGCTGGGGATGAAATTTTAAAGCAGGTTTCCAACCGGTTATTACAATTCCAAAATGAATGCTGTTTTATTTACCGGGTTGGCGGGGATGAATTTACTATTCTATTGCTTAACACAAATCGTTCCGGGGCTAATTTTTTTGTAGGAAAGCTGCTTACTTCCTTTTCTCGATCCTTTTATTTTAATTCCCATGAGTATTTTATTTCTCCAAGCATTGGAATCAGCATGTACCCTAATGATGGGAAGGATGCAGAAATGTTAATTAAGAATGCAGATGAGGCGCTTTTTCGCGTTAAGGAGAGAGGCCGGGCGCATTACCAATTTTATCGATCAGATATGAATTCGTTATTTTCCAATATTGTAACTTTGGAAACTCATCTAAGAAGAGCGATAGACAGGGGCGAGCTTACATTGTATTATCAGCCCCAAATAGATGTCCTGACCGGGAAAGCTGCATCTTTTGAGGCGCTTCTGCGCTGGAAGAATACAGAGTTCGGCTGGATTTCCCCAGGGGTTTTTATTCCAATCGCTGAAGATACAGGCCTTATTGTTTCTATAGGGAATTGGGTAATAGAAAATGCCTGTAAACAAATTAAAAGCTGGAATGATAAAGGGATCATGGGTATACGGATTGCAATAAATATTTCACCGAAACAATTTCAACAGCCTAATTTGGTTTCTTTTATTCAATCGATGATCAATAAATATTCAATTCAGCCTACGTCATTAGAAATTGAAATTACCGAAGGCATTATGCGGGACATGAAGGAAACAATCCCGCTTCTAAGAAAGCTAAAAGACTTGGGTCTTTTAATATCAGTTGATGATTTTGGAACAGAGTATTCATCGTTAAACTATTTGAAAAGGTTCCCACTTGATTGTCTGAAAATCGACCAATCGTTCATCAAGGAAATATTAGACGATGATAAGGATGCGGCAATCACATCGACCATTATCCACCTTGGCAGAAGCCTTGGCCTTGAAGTGATTGCCGAGGGCGTGGAGAGGAAAGAACAGGCTGAATTTTTGATTCAGGCGGGCTGCCACAAAATTCAAGGCTTTTATTATTCGGAGCCTATCCCACCAACCTTGCTGGAAGAGCGTTTTTTAATTTTTTAAAGTAAACACTGTAAGCTCTGGCTTGGCCATAAATCGGAAAGGCAGGCGTGTCGTGCCGATTCCCCTATTTACATAAAGATTTAGCTCATGGCCGCCGCGGACAATGTAATGACCTTCCTGATAAATCTTCGCAAAAGGCGGAATAACAAGAGCGCCGATAAACGGAAGTTTAACCTGACCGCCGTGACTGTGTCCGCTCAGCTGCCATTCGATCGGGTATGAGCTTGCGGTATCGGCCATATCTGGCGCGTGTGATAATAATATTTTAAAACAATTATTTGGCACATTTTTTATGGCTGTCGTAATATCAGGTCTGCCTAACATTCGGTCATCAATCCCAAGCAGGCTGATAAAACTGTTATCCTCTAAGGTAACTGAAACTGCTGAATTTAACAGGATAGTAAAACCCGCTGTATTCATAATTTCCCGATATATTTCTGAGCCATAACCGCCATGATCATGGTTCCCATATATACAATACTTTCCTAATGGCGCATGCAATTTCTTTAGAATTGGCGCGAGCTGATTCGTTTCCAAATATTTATTTGGCTCGTCCATTAAATCGCCCGTAAAAACAATAATGTCCGGCTTGAGGTCATTGATGGAATCAACTAAACCTATAAACTTATCCAAGGTATATTGAAAACCAAGATGGGTGTCGCTGAATTGGACTATTTTTTTTCCGTTAAAGCTGCTGGGAATTCGTTCATGAATGATTTCCAATTGTTTAATTTCAAGAAGAGATGGTTCAATTCGATTTGCATAATAATATCCCCCCGCCCCCATTCCGAGGACTGTTAGCAGGGAACCAAATGTTCTTTTAATAAATGTCCTCCGAGTTAAATTTTGAAACATTTTTATTACCAGCCTATTTTTTTATTAGAGTCCCTTATGTATTTTCAGAAAAAATAAAGCTTATTGCAAGAATAAAGGCTCATGTTAGTGTTTATTCTGAAAAATCATAAAAAATACCAATAAAAAGCAGCCTAGACGACTGCTTTTTGTTTTGTCTAAATCTATATGCTGTCTCTGCAATTAGGCCCGTTGATTTCCACTCCGGGCACTCGCTTTCCGCGGGGAGGTCCTGGAGCCTCCTCGGCGCTATGGCGCCTGCGGGGTCTCCAGTGACCTCTATATCCCGCAGGAGTCGAGTGCCCTCCGCTCCAATCAACAGGGAGGCAAATCAACTAAAGTATAGCAACACACAATTTCCAGCCTTGCTAGTGAGTTACAATCTTTTTCATATTTTGGCAGGCTGCAGTAAGAATTCGCGGGGAACAATTCATCAATTGAAACAAATTCACATTCACTTTGGCTATTCAATTTTGGCTAAAACATTGAATTCACTACTTATTTTATTTTTATTGTATTTGAAGGTCTCTATTATAAAACACCTGTTGATTGGCGCGGAAGGCACGAAGACTCCTGCGGGAGTACGGGGCAGGGGAGACCCCGCAGGAGCGAAGCGACGAGGAGGCTCGCCGGCACGCCCGCGGAAAGCGAAGTGCCTGGAGTGCCAATCAACAGACTTGTTGAAAAACCTAACATTAATAATATTGTAAAAAGCGGTGTATCACTAAAAAAGAGCAAAAATAAAAGGCTATCGAAAGTTTTCCGATAGCCTGAGCAGCCGGGGTGGCTGCTCTTTGTTGTTTATTTGTAACTGACAGCACGATTTTTTAGGGCATTCCATGAAGCGATAAATTGATCTTTGTTTACTTTGACTTGTTTTTTTCCTGAAAGTGGATCATTCAGATATACATGACCCTCGTCATAGCCGACGAGCAAGACGACATGTAAATCAAGCGGTGTTTTTATATATTCTTTTCCATGATTCCATGCTTCCCACCGATCTGGGAGCCGGTAATCACCTGTTGTCCAGATCACGACAGGAAACCCACTTGAAACATGTTCCAATATTTTTTCAAATGGCTGATTGGTCAAATTAACGGCTCTGCCCGGCAACTTTTTATTTATTAAATCAATCATTGGCTGCTCAAAAGCAGCATACCCCGGTTGTTTGCCGGTCATATCACCAACAAATCCGTGATCGGGATTCCCCCAATGCAAGAAATCACCTTTTGGTGATTTGATGAGCGGATCGGGGTCTTTTTTTATCTGCCGGTACAACTCCATTTTGTTTGTTTGAACCCCGGCGTAGTTTAGCATCATCGCAAGGCTGGTCACTTCACATCCGTTTCTAAGCTCTGGGGTTTGCCGGATTATGATAACGTCCAATAAGGTGGATTCCTTCTTAACAAAGGGCTTTGCTGTTTCCTCTTCTTGGCTTATATTTATGATCTGACTGTTTAGGTCATTGAAATTATAGGAGCGATTATCCTCTTTTGTAGAAGAAACGTTCTTGGGTTTTTCATCCTCAATGATCGGAGGCTCTTGCTTAATATTGTTTTGCTTAGAACTCACTTCGTTATTTTCACCAACATGGCTGCATCCAAGCAATGGAAGGATTAAAGCGAACAGACTTAGCTTTTTCACATCCTTACCTCCTCTTTTGAAGAGCTAAGAATATTGTTTGATTGTTTCTTTAGAGTTATAATGGTATCCTTTTGGCAAAGAACAGACGGTAATTCTTGTGCGTATGGTATAATGAAATTAACAATTTTTTGGAGGTACTTTGGATGGATGCACTGGAAATACTCTCAAATATAAATGATGTTTTTCCTTATTTCCAGCCGATTTTTAGTGCCGATGAACAGCGTGTAATCGCCTATGAAGTGTTAGGAAGATATAAATCAGCAGAAAATGTTATAAGCTTAGGTCCGTTTTTTTGTGATGAACAAATTCCTGAAGAATATAAATTCGAAGTTGATTTGCTTTTAGTTCGAAAAGCGCTGGAAAAGGCGGAGGAGCTGGATGAAGATGTCAGCATATTCCTGAACCGGAATGCTGAACTGCTTATGTATGGACATGGAGAACCATTTCTTCAGGAGCTTTTAGAATTCGAAAGCAGGGGTTTTAAGTTAAGTCGAATTGTCCTTGAAATTTCTGATCACAACTACTCAGGAGATTTAGACCAATTTGATAATCTTTTGCAATATTATCGGACCTATGGAATTAAAATTGCCATTGCAAATCTTGGCAGTGAAAATCATTTTTTCGAACGAATCGGGGAGCTTGAACCGGACATTTTAAAAATTAATTTAGAAGCTTTAAAATCAACCTCAATTGGTACCAATTTCAATGATGTTTTATTTTCCGTGTCGGTCCTTGCTAGAAAAATTGGAGCAACGCTCTTGTTTGAAAATATTGAGATGAGCTACCAGTTGCAGTTTGCTTGGAAAAATGGCGGCCGTTATTATCAGGGTTATTATTTGCACCCTCCAGCCGCAGAATTTATCAGCCGGGATTTCTTAAAACCCCGATTAAAGGAAAAATTCCACGACTTTATTGTATATGAAAAAAGAAAATTGGAGGCTGTTTATACAACTGCTGAATATTTTCAAGCAAAGGTTCAGGAAATTGTAATGAAAAACCGGAAGTCCGGCTATGAAGAGCTCCTGCATGTCCTGGGAAAAGAAATGGATCACATCGTCTTTCGGTTATATATTTGTGATGAAGACGGCTTTCAAAAGTCGGCCAATCTTTTTAAGGAAAACGGAGGCTGGAGTATTCAGGCTGAATATATCAATAAAAACTGGAGCTGGAGGCCGTATTTTCTAGAGAACATCATCAAAATGCGGAATGAAAGAAAAGGCATTTTGTCGGACCTATATAGTGATATTGAAACCGGTGAGCCGATTCGAACCTTTTCATTTCCCATCAATGGCAGTGAATACTTATTTATCGATATTTCATACCAATATTTGTTTGAACACGATCAATTGCTGTAAGAATAGAATGTGTCACGGAGTGGCAATTTAAAGATATAGTTTATCTTTAAAGGAGAAATGCTCAATGACTCTTTTTGAAATGACGGTTGCCATTCTTATTGTTGGTATTTTGGCTGTTTCCCTCATTTATACACTTGCCCTTGGAAGGCAGCAAAAAGCTGTGGAGGGTGAATTTGATACCCAGTTAGACAAAGGAATTCAAAAAAATGTATATGTCAAAAACCCTATTTTTTTATCCTACGGCATCTTCTTTGCACTGACTTTATTTATTATACTTTTTATAGCCATCAGATTTTTTTGAGAAGGTCTCAGTCAATGAGGGCCTTCTTTTTTCATTTAGAAAAATTTTTTAGCCAATTTTTTCATTTTTATTTGGACAAATAGAGGACGTTATTTTATTCTTTTAATATTGGCATGTTTAAAAGATGATTTTTTTATTGATGAAAATAATTCATTAGGATAGAAACATGTCAAATGCAAAACCTAATTTATAGAATTCTTGTTTGTGTTTGAAAGGAGATAAGCACATGTCACAGCTTCAAGGTATATTAACAAGATTAAAAAACCTTCAGGAACAATCCGCTAGCGGAGAGCCGGCGCAGCGTTATTTTGAGGTTAATGGAGAAAGGAAATGTCAAGTCACTTTCCATCCAAAAACTGAAACATTTGAGTTAGAGGTTTATTTTGAGAAGGAAAAGCCAAAACGATATCAATTCGATAATATTGATATGATTACAATCGAGATTTTTGACTTGATTCAATAGGAGCCTGTATGGTTCCTTTTTTTTATCAGGGCAATCGCAATTTTTGGCATGAGGTCCGAAAACTATGATAGAATAGGTCTGTAGAAAAACAAACATGAGGAGTTTTCGGTGATGATTAATCTTCCCAGCGGGGAATTTCTAGAATTAATGATAAAAGACTTGATTATCCCGTCTGAGCGGGTCGCACATGTACAAATCGGAAATAGTGTGGAACATGCCTTATTGGTGTTAACGAAAAGCGGTTACACGGCTATTCCTGTTTTGGACCCATCCTACAAGCTTCATGGTTTAATCAGTACACCCATTATAATGGATTCCATTTTAGGTCTTGAAAGAATTGAATTTGAAAAGCTTGAACAAAGACGGGTAGAAGAAGTAATGAAAAAGTCTTTGCCCAGAGTCACAATATCCACCCCATTTAACAAATGTTTAGATTTGCTAGTTACCCAACCATTTCTTTGTGTTGAGACAGAAGATGGTTTTTTTGAGGGGATTTTGCCAAGAAGTACGGTATTAAATCAATTAAATCTGTTTATTAAGCGCGGTAATAGATAACTTACGAAAAGCAGGGCCCCCTTTTTTGGGGGCTATTTTTTGCAGGTGAAAAGGAAAAAGGAGGGGAAAAAACAGTGTCATCATTGTCGGAATTTCAACTACTGTCTGTTTTGGCACAGGAAATGAATATGCGCAAAGCCTCGGAACGGCTGTTTGTTTCCCAGCCGGCCCTCTCACAGCGTCTGCAAACCATCGAGAAGGATTGGGGGACTAAGCTTTTTATCCGCTCACAAAAAGGATTAGCGCTGACCCCTGCCGGTGAACATGTGATAGCCTTTGTAAACGAGGTCCTGAAAAAAGAGGAAAAGGTACGGGAAACAATTTACTCCCTGCAAGAGGGCGTATCGGGTACCTTAAAAATTGCTGTAGCCTCCATTGTCGGGCAAAACTGGCTGCCACAAGTTCTGAAGAAATTTATCGATAAATATCCCCAAGTAAAGCTTTCACTAGTAACAGGCTGGAGCAGTGAGATTTTAAACTGTTTGTATGACGACCAGGTCCATGTTGGCATTATTCGTGGTACACCTGATTGGAAGGGGGTTAAAGTACACCTGTTTCGTGATCCGCTGTATTTGGTGGATAGAGAAATCACCAACCCAGATCAAGTCCTTGAAACAGACCGCCCGTTTATCCAATTTAAGAGTGACTCTAATTATTACCAAGAAATACAGGATTGGTGGATGCGGAACTTTAAAACCACGCCGAAAAGGACCGTTGTCGTTGACCAAATTGAAACCTGTAAGCAAATGGCCTTTAATGGAATTGGCTATGCGATTCTGCCTGGAATTACCTTAACGAAGGCAGAAAGAGATATTTGCAAAATTCCCCTTGTGAATGAAAAAAATGAACCTTTAAGCCGCGATACATGGCTTCTTGGGTATGAGTCTGCTTTTCAATTAAAACAAGTACAAGCATTTGTAGAGTTGATTAAAGAATATGTTTCGGAATCTTAAATAAAGCATATGTTTTTCTTGTTTTCAGCGCTTTTGTTTGCTAAAGTATTTTTTAGTACAAGTATAGGGGGATTTAGAAAATGAAAATGATGGATGCACATGAAATTATATCCTTTATCCAAAATAGCAAAAAATCAACACCAGTAAAGGTTTATGTAAAAGGTGAGCTTGAAGGCATTGACTTTGGTGCCAATGCAAAAGCATTCATTAATGGTAATACCGGGGTTGTCTTCGGTGAATGGTCTGAAATCAACACTGCTCTTGAGGCAAATCCGGCAAAAATTGAAGATTTTGTTGTTGAAAACGACCGCCGTAATTCAGCCATTCCATTATTGGATATGAAGCATATTAATGCCCGAATTGAACCAGGTGCTTTTATTCGTGACCAAGTAGAGATTGGCGATAATGCCATTATCATGATGGGGGCCGTCATCAATATTGGAGCTGTAATTGGTGAAGGAACGATGATTGACATGAACGCAGTTCTTGGCGGCAGGGCTACGGTTGGTAAGAAATGTCATATCGGTGCAGGTGCTGTATTGGCTGGAGTGGTTGAGCCGCCATCAGCAAAACCGGTTATTATTGAAGATGATGTTTTAATTGGCGCCAACGCCGTTGTTCTTGAAGGAGTAACAGTTGGAAAAGGCTCGGTTGTCGCTGCCGGAGCTATCGTTACCCAAGATGTTCCGCCATATACAGTGGTTGCAGGAACGCCAGCAAGAAAAATTAAAGATATTGACGAGCAAACAAAATCCAAAACAGAGATTTTAGATGCACTTCGTCAATTATAATTAGGACAAAAAAGCGTGGAATTGTTCCACGCTTTCTGCATAGATTGGAGTGGTAACCATGAATCCATTTGTTAAAATCCGCCGTGATCTTCATCAAATACCTGAACTTGGGTTCCAAGAATATAAAACTCAGGCCTATTTATTAGCTTACATACACTCATTACCCCAAGAGCGGGTTGCCTTAAAAAAATGGAAAACTGGCCTCTTTGTCAAGGTTTCAGGGTTGAACTCGAAAAAAACAATTGGTTATAGGACCGACATTGATGGTCTTCCCATTACTGAGGAAACGGGTCTTCCATTTTCTTCACAGCACAGCGAGCAAATGCATGCCTGTGGGCATGATTTTCACATGAGCATTGCACTTGGAGTGCTTACCTTTTTTGTAGAGAACCCAATTGATGACGATTTATTATTTATTTTTCAGCCTGCTGAGGAAGGTCCTGGCGGTGCCGAACCGATGTTAAGGACAGCGGAAATGCGGGAATGGATGCCAGATGTGATTCTTGCGCTTCATATTGCACCCGAGTATCCAGTCGGAACCATCGCTGTGAAAGAAGGATTATTGTTTGCAAATACATCTGAACTATTTATTGATTTGAAGGGAAAGGGAGGTCATGCTGCCTATCCGCATCAAACCAATGATATGGTCATCGCTGCTTGCCAGCTTGTCAATCAGCTGCAAACCATTGTTTCTCGAAATGTTAACCCATTAGACAGTGCCGTAATCACGATTGGAAAAATCACAGGAGGAACTGTTCAAAACATTATTGCCGAGAAAGCAAGGCTAGAAGGGACAATCCGAACATTGTCCCCGGAATCGATGAAAAAGGTCAAGCATCGAGTTGAAGCGATTGTAAAAGGAATTGAAGCCGGTTTTGAATGTGAGGCAGTAATTGACTACGGATCTATGTACCATCAGGTGTATAATAACGAGGAAATTACCAGGGAATTCATAAATTTTATAAAAGAAGATGATGCGGTTCAATTCGTAGAATGTAAAGAAGCCATGACAGGGGAAGATTTTGGCTACATGCTGAAAGAAATTCCTGGATTTATGTTTTGGCTCGGTGTCGATTCCCCCTACGGACTGCATCATGCCAAATTAACACCAAGTGAAGCGGCAATCGATGTTGCGGTAAGAGTGATCACAAAATATATTGCCTTAAAAGGAAATCATTCATAAAGCATGCTTAGCTAGACCTAACCTTCGTGTTAGGTCTATTTCATAGGAGGGAAAAGAGATGAAGCTAAGGGAGGAAATGCCCGAGTTAGTGGGAGCGGTTGAATGGCTAAATGGTCAGGTAACCAAGGATGAGTTAGTTGGTGAAAAGCCGACCCTATTTCATTTTTGGTCCATCAGCTGTCATCTTTGTAAAGAAGACATGCCGCGGATTAATCAATTTCGCGACCAATACAAGGACAAATTGAATGTTGTCTCAATTCATATGCCAAGGTCAGAGAATGATTTAAATATTCAAGATATCAAACAGGCAGCGGCTGAACATGGCGTCACCCAGCCGACTTTTGTCGACAGCGAACATAAATTGACAGCTGCCTTTGAAAATAAATATGTTCCTGCCTACTATGTGTTTGACAAAAAAGGCAAGCTCCGCCATTTCCAAGCCGGAGGCAGCGGCATAAAAATGCTCGAAAAACGCATTAACCGGGTGTTGGGTGAGATAGAGAAAACAGAATAAATCTTGTGAAGCTGTTTTAATCACGCGCCGTATTTTATTTTTTATCAGAAGGAAATGATGTAACCATACCCTTATAAAATCGTCAGTGTATTAAATGGACTATTTTATAAAAAAGGGGTGTCTTAAGATATGAAAAATGGAATACAACTTTTCATTATTTTTATTATGACATTGATGGTTATACTGACTGGCTGCAGCTCGAACAATAGCAGAAGTGAAAGTGGGAAAATGAATGTGGAAAACATGGCACAAATGGATTCTGCAGGTTCGGACAATGCTGAGAAACCCTCCTTATCTGCTAGTGACAAATCAACCGCAAATAAGGCTTCTGAAACGGTCAGCTTAGAGGTTCAAAGTAAAATGGTCATCTATCAAGCAGACCTAGAACTCCGTGTAAAGAAATTTGACCGGACTGTTCGGACTTTTGAAGAAAAAGTCGCCCAATATGGCGGCTATATTGCTGAGTCCAATGTTGCAAAAGCAGGAAAAGAACAAATCAGCGGACATATGAAGATAAGAATCCCGCAAAAACATTTCCAGGATTTTTTGCACGATGCAGAGGGGCAAGCAGTTGAAGTGTTCCAGCGGAATATTATCGGGCAGGATGTAACCGAGGAATATGTCGACCTTGAGTCAAGGCTAAAATCCAAACGGGTCGTGGAGGAACGTCTTCTTTCCTTTATGAATGGGGCAGTTAAGACAGAAGACCTTTTAAAAATCTCTGCAGATTTAGCGGCTGTTCAAGAGGAAATCGAAACAATCGAAGGAAAAATGAAATATCTCGAAAATCAAACATCTTTCTCAACAGTAAATATTGCTCTCTATGAAAATAAAATTATTGTTCCTGATATTGAAAAGGACAAACTAAATACTTGGGAAAAAACGAAAAAACAGTTTATGAAGAGTACCAATCTTTTGTTATCCTTCTTTTCCGGGTTGGTCGTTTTTATTTTTGGCAATATGCCGATAATAATACTATTTATCATATTAGCAGCAGCGGGCATAGTTATTTATAAAAAAAGAAAGCAGCAGAGAAACCGTGATTAAATCGCTGAAATCTCGCTCTATATAAAAATTATGATGGATGTTAAAATGATACCAGTTAACTAATTGAATTTCCTGGGGGAATTATTTGTGAAGAAAAGTTTTGCTGTTATTGGTCTTGGACGATTTGGCGGCAGTATCTGCCGGACCTTAACAGATGAGGGAATGGAAGTATTGGCAATTGACGTAAACGAGGAACGGGTAAATGAATTTTCGATGATTGCATCACATGCCGTTGTCGGCGACTCAACCGATGAAACAGTTTTAAAAAGTTTAGGAATTCGTAATTTTGACCATGTCATTGTCGCTATTGGCGATGATATTCAATCAAGTATTTTAACCACTTTAATTCTAAAAGAATTAGGAGTGAGCCGCGTAACCGCAAAGGCGCAGAATGATTATCACGAAAAGGTTTTAAGAAAAATCGGCGCAGATCATGTTGTTCATCCTGAAAGGGATATGGGACGGAGAATCGCCCATAATATGACCTCAAGTAATGTTGTTGATTATCTTGAGTTATCGGATGAACATAGCATCGTCGAAATCGTTGCAAACGGTAAAATTGGCGGCCATACCATTATGGATCTGGATATCCGGAAAAAATACGGTTTGAATATAGTGGCCATCAAAAGGGGAGAGGACATTATTGTTTCTCCTCAAGCAGGAGAGATGATCAATGTCAATGACGTTTTGATCGTGATTGGCACCGACAATGATATAGACCGATTTGAACATAAAGTGATGGAATAAATGAAAACTCGTCGATTGGCGAGTCCGTTAGGACGAAGACAGAGACGTAGTTGAATTTCTTATTAGCTAAAAAAAGGGAACCGGCCAAGCTGTTCCACTATTTGTCGAGAAAGGCTATTTTTCTCGGCAATTTTTTATTTGGTCAAAATCTATATTTATTGTGACTGCAACTAGGCCTGTTGATTTCCGTTCCGGGTACTCGCTTTCCACGGGGAGGTCCTGGAGCCTCCTCGGCGCTGAAAGCGCCTGCGGGTCTCCAGCGACCTCTATTTCCCGCAGGAGTCGAGTGCCCTCCACTCCAATCAAAAGGATGCAATTCGACCAAATTGATTCCAACACACGAAAAACAAAAAAATACCCTATAACCATCATCTTAAAAAAGAAGAGGAATCAGATTGGTGGCCAATATTCTTACTATAAAAAGGAACAATTTTACAAGGAAAAAAAGAATTCAATATCTTTGTCCATCAAGCAAAAAACGGTGTTAGTTTAGAACCCATTTATAAATAGAAACAGATCTTTTTCACTTTGGCAATTCTCTATTGGCACAACATTTAATTCGTCACTTATTTTATATTTATTGTAGGTGATGGTCTGTATGTAAAACACCTGTTGATTAGTGCGGAAGGCACGAAGACTCCTGCGGGAGTACGGGGCAGGGGAGACCCCGCAGGAGCGTAGCGACGAGGAGGCTCCACGGCACGCCCGCGGAAAGCGAAGTGCCTGGAGCGCTAATCAACAGACTTGTTGAAACCGCGGTGGATTTTTAAAAAAGGAGCATAATAAAAGGCTATCGAAAGTTTTTCGATAGCCTTGAGGAACCGCTAGCGGTTCCTTTTTTTATACTTCCATAATAATAGGTAAAATCATTGGTCTTCTCTTCGTTTTTTCATATAGGAATGGAGCCAGCGTATCGGTAATTTCATTTTTAATTTCTGACCATTGGCTTGTTTTTCGCTCCATTATCTTGTTAAGATGCTTGGTAATTAAATTTTGTGCATCATTGATTAGGTCCCCAGACTCACGCATATAAACAAATCCTCGTGAAATTAAATCTGGACCGGAAGCAATTTTAAATTCCTTCATGTTGATGCTGACAACAACTACTACTAAGCCCTCTTCAGATAAAATTCTTCTGTCTCTTAAAACGATATTGCCAATATCACCCACACCGCTTCCATCAATATATACATTCCCAGATGGAATCTTTCCGGCAACCTGGGCTGTATTTTCTGATAAAGCAAGGACTTCGCCATTGTCCATAATGAAGCAATTTTCTTCTAGCACGCCGCAATCGACGGCAAGTTTAGCATGCATTTTTTGCATCCTATATTCGCCATGAATAGGCATAAAGAATTTCGGCTTGATTAATCGGAGCATTAACTTTTGTTCTTCTTGTCCGCCATGACCGGATGTGTGAATATTACTTAATTTACCATGGATTACCTCGGCGCCCGCTCTAAACAACATATTAATCGTTCTTGAGACACTAATAGTATTTCCTGGAATAGGAGATGAGGAAAAGACCACAGTATCACCAGGAATAATTTGAATTTGTCTATGTGTGCCGTTAGCGATTCTCGATAACGCAGCCATTGGCTCTCCTTGGCTTCCTGTGCAAAGGATGGTTACTTTATCAGCCGGCAGGCGATTAATCTGACCAGCATCAACAAAGGTTTCTTTCGGTGCCCTAATATAGCCTAAATCAAGACCGATATTAATCGCTGCTTCCATGCTCCGTCCAAATACAGCAATTTTGCGGCCGTATGTAACGGCTGCTTCTGTTACCTGCTGAAGTCTATGAATATTGGAAGCAAAAGTGGCAAAAATGATTCGTCCGTCTACCTTGCGGAAAATATCATCGATGCTTTCACCAACCCGGCGTTCCGACATAGTGAAATCAGGAATTTCACTATTGGTACTATCAGATAATAAACAAAGCACGCCTTCTTTGCCGATTTCCGCCATTTTTGTTAAATTTGCTGGTTCTCCGACTGGTGTGAAATCAAATTTAAAATCACCTGTGTGGACGATCTGGCCCGGAGGCGTTTTTACGACAATGCCATATGAATCTGGGATACTATGGGTTGTCCGGAAAAAGGTAACCGATGTTTTCCGGAACTTAATCACATCATCTTCTTTGATTTCGATTAATTTAGCATTCCGCAATAGACCATGCTCTTCCAGCTTATTTTTAATTAACCCAAGTGCCAGCTTCCCTCCATAAATCGGAATATTGACTTCGCGCAATAAATAAGGAATGCCGCCTATGTGGTCTTCGTGGCCGTGGGTGACGAATAAGCCCTTAATTTTGTCTTCATTTTTAACTAAATAACTGTAATCAGGAATGACATAATCTATTCCTAATAATTCATCCTCGGGAAATTTAATTCCAGCATCAATTAAGATAATTTCATCTTGGAATTGTACCCCGTATGTGTTTTTGCCTATTTCACCCAATCCCCCCAGGGCAAAAACAGCTGCTTGATCGTTTTTTACAAATTTCATAAATTATCATATCTCCAATACTTTAAAGTTTTCGTTTTGCTGCTCATATTCTAAATAGGCTCCTTTTACCTCTTGAACATATTCAACATTAAATTTCCGTTCCGCAATTTTTGAAAGAACATTCCGTTTTGATTCACTTTCAACGAAAAGGGTTTTTGTATTTTCTCTAACTGGGACTTCGCTAATGCTTTCTTGATAGTAGACCTTAAATATCATTATTCTCGCTCCTTAATTCATCATGACTTTTTCTATTATATAAAACATTTTCATCTTTTTCATTATTTTCAGTGGAAAACTTAGTTTCATTATGAAATGTATGTAAAAATGCATGTTTTAATAGCTAATAAGAAAGTGTAAAATTTCCCCGAATTTTATACTTTCTTAACGCATAAATTCAACTACGCCTCATTAACCGTCCTAACGGACTCGCAATCCGGCGAGTTTTTATTTAATTTACAATAACGAAGGAGCCCTTCGCAACTTTGAAGGGCTCGAAAAGTTTAGGCAATCGATTTTTTTCTGAGTAATTCTTTCCACTGTTTTAAAAGCTTCTTCCTTAGCTTCTTTAACATAGTGGATCATCTCCTTACTTCTTATTTTAAACAATCCTTGTCCAATGTAAAGGTGGTGATGGCAGATAATTGAAATTTTTTGAAAGAGCCTTTTTTTACTATTATTATATGGTGAAATGGCTGAATTTTTTCATGGATAAACATGGAATAAGGGGGGAAGCAAACATAAAAAAAGGCTGTCCTTAAAACAGCCTCATCATCGTTCAATCGCGCTGGCCCCTTCAATTGGCTTTAAAGGGTCCTTTTTATCAATATGATCATAAAACATAATCCCATTTAAATGGTCGATTTCATGTTGAAAACAAATAGCAGGCAAACCTTTTAAGCGGATTTTAATTTCCTCGCCAGTTAGACTTGTTCCTTTTACAGTGACACGGGCATACCTCGGCACAAAGCCCGGAATCGATTCATCAACCGATAGACAGCCTTCGCCTGTTTGTAAATAGGCCTTTTCAACCGAATGACTGATGATTTTGGGGTTAAATAGAGCATAGCTGATAAGCTGTCCCTTGTCATCGGTGCAGTGAACAGCAATCATCCGTTTGGATACATTTATTTGCGGTGCTGCAAGTCCTATCCCAGGCCGCAGACCATATTTTTGCGCTATTTCAGGGTCCTGGCTGTTGATAACATATTCTAACAGACTCGAAAGAATCTGTTTATCCTCATTACTTGGCGGCATGGAAACTTCTGCTGCTGCCATCCTTAAAGTGGGATGTCCATCACGAATGATATCATCCATCGTTAACATAAACCTTCACTCCTATGTTCGAATAAAATTATTGTACTCATTAGTCTATCAAACATTTTGGGATTTGTTAACGGTGATGGTTCTTTACTTCTCGACAAAAGGGTATGTTGTCAAATAAACAAAGTAAAGATATAGTAGAGGGTGATAAGAAGGAAAGTAAGGTGCTTTATGATGAAAAGAAAACGGTATGTTCTGTTTATTTTCGCTCTTATTTTGATATTATCGGGCTGCACAAATGAAAAAGATCCCACGAAGGAAATGTATGATGTCCTAGAAAAGGTTGTAGCAAAAGAGAAAGGGTTTGAAGAACAACAGGAACCACTCGTTTCTCTGGAAAAGAAAGAAAAAGCCCTATATGACCAAATCATAAAACTAGGAATGAAGGAATATGAGCAAATTGTTAAGCTATCCGATGAGGCATTAGACTCTGCGGATAAAAGAAAAGAGCTTTTGGAAAAAGAAACAAACAGCTTAAAAGAGTCTGAAAAAGAATTTCAAAAGGTAAAAAAAATAAAGGATCAGTTAAAAGACCCGGAACAAAAAAAATTTGCAAATGAACTGTATGATATTATGATGCAAAGATATAGGGCGCATGATGTCTTATACAGTAATTATTCCGAGGCATTAAAAAATGATAAAGAATTGTATGAAATGTTTAAAAACAAAGAGCTCCCGCTAGATGCTCTGGAAGCCCAAGTTATGAAAGTAAATGAGACGTATAAAAACGTTCTTGCAGCAAACGAAAGTTTTAATAAGTTAACAGAGGAATACAATGCGACAAAGCTTTCGTTCTATAAACAGGCAGGAATAAAATCATCTAATAAATGACATTATAGAAAGTCAGCCGAAAAACAAGGCTGGCTTTTTTCTATATTATAACAACTCCAGATAAATGATGTTTTTTATATAACAGATTAGGATTATAAATTAATACAGGTTATTAGTCTGGGCGAAAAATAAATAATATGGATGTGGTGAAAAATTATGGTGTAAAGGATTTGACGCTTCAGATTGGATGGTGTAAACTCGGTTATGGAATGATATGTTGTATTAATATTTTCTATTGGAAATATTAATACAGATTATATGTGGCAGTTAGGTTCATGATTTTTACTTGAAAAAATTTGGAATACCCTATTTTCTTGCTTTTTTGGGTAACCTAACGTAGTGGATTTTATTTTAATAATAAGTATTTAAATAATGAAAGGAAGATGTGACCACGATGGCTTCTCAAACCAAAAATATGCCGTTGGATGCAGTTAAGTCACTCCAAGCAGCAGAAGAACAGTTTAAAACATTCCAAATCTTAAATGAAGAAGGGGAAGTTGTTAATGAAGGCGCAATGCCAGAATTAACAGACGAGCAGCTGCAGGAACTTATGCGGCGGATGGTGTACACAAGAATTTTAGACCAGAGATCCATTTCCCTAAATCGTCAGGGCCGTTTGGGTTTCTATGCACCGACAGCAGGACAGGAAGCGTCCCAGTTGGCATCACAATTTGCTCTTGAGAAAGAAGATTTTATTTTACCTGGATATCGGGATGTTCCTCAGTTAATTTGGCACGGACTGCCGCTTTACCAAGCATTCCTGTTTTCACGTGGACATTTTCATGGCAACCAAATTCCTGAGGGAGTTAATGTTTTATCTCCACAAATTATTATTGGTGCCCAATATGTGCAGACAGCAGGTGTGGCATTAGGACTTAAAAAGAACGGCACGAAGGCAGTAGCGATTACCTATACAGGTGATGGCGGCGCGTCCCAAGGAGACTTCTATGAAGGTATTAACTTTGCAGGTGCATTCAAGGCGCCAGCTATTTTCATAGTTCAAAACAACCGATTTGCGATTTCCACTCCAGTTGAAAAGCAATCTGCGGCTAAAACAATTGCCCAGAAAGCGATGGCTGCTGGAATCCCTGGTATCCAAGTCGATGGAATGGACCCGCTTGCAGTATATGCTGCCGTAAAAGATGCTCGCGACCGTGCCATCAATGGCGAAGGACCTACCTTAATTGAAACGTTAACCTATCGTTATGGACCACATACGATGGCTGGTGACGATCCAACCCGTTACCGTACTGCTGACCTTGATAATGAATGGGAAAAGAAAGATCCGCTTGTCCGTTTCCGTAAATTCCTTGAGAAGAAAGGCTTATGGAGTGAAGAAAAAGAAAATGAAGTAATTGAACAAGCAAAAGAAGATATTAAAGAGGCAATTAAAAAGGCGGATTCGGCTCCTAAACAAAAGGTTACCGATTTATTATCCATCATGTTTGAGGAAATGCCGGTTAATTTAAAAGAACAAAATGAAATTTATCAAGCAAAGGAGTCGAAGTAAGTCATGGCTCAAATGACAATGATTCAAGCAATTACTGATGCACTTCGTACGGAGTTGAAAAATGACCCTAAAACGTTAGTATTCGGCGAAGACGTTGGCGTAAACGGCGGTGTATTCCGGGCGACAGAAGGCCTTCAAAAAGAATTTAGTGAAGATCGTGTATTTGACACTCCTCTTGCCGAATCAGGAATTGGCGGACTAGCAATTGGTCTTGCTATGACAGGATTCCGCCCAATCCCTGAGATTCAATTCTTTGGCTTCATATTTGAGGTAATGGATTCTATTGCAGGGCAAATGTCACGTATGCGCTACCGTTCAGGCGGTCGTTATCATATGCCGATTACTGTTCGTTCTCCATTTGGCGGCGGTGTCCACACGCCTGAGCTGCATTCCGATAGCTTAGAAGGTTTGATGGCGCAAACACCAGGGTTAAAAGTCGTTGTCCCATCTACGCCGTATGATGCAAAAGGATTATTGCTTTCAGCAATCCGTGATAATGACCCTGTCATTTTCCTTGAGCATTTGAAGCTTTATCGTGCTTTCCGCCAAGAGGTGCCAGAGGAAGAGTATACTATTCCACTTGGTAAAGCTGATGTAAAACGTGAAGGTACTGATTTATCTATTATTACTTATGGTGCAATGGTGCACGAATCTTTAAAAGCGGCAGATGAGTTAGCGAAGGAAGGACATTCTGTTGAAGTAATCGACTTGCGTACAATCAGCCCACTTGATATCGACACTATTATTGCATCTGTTGAAAAAACGGGCCGTGCGATTGTCGTTCAAGAAGCACAAAAAATGGCCGGTGTTGCTGCCAATGTAGTGGCTGAAATCAATGACCGTGCAATTTTAAGCCTAGAAGCACCAGTTCTGCGCGTGGCTGCACCGGATACTATTTATCCTTTCTCACAAGCCGAGTCTGTTTGGCTTCCAAATTACAAAGACGTAATTGAAACAGCTAAAAAAGTATTAACATTTTAATGAAAAGGGAAATAGGGCTTAACTGTTTCCCTATTGCCCTTGATACTAAAAGCAAACCACAAGCGAAATAGGAGGATGAATACCAGTGTCATTTCAATTTAAAATGCCTGACATCGGTGAAGGTATTCACGAAGGGGAAATTGTTAAATGGTTCATCAAACCTGGAGATCAGGTAAAAGAAGATGATGTCCTTTGTGAAATTCAAAACGATAAAGCTGTAGTTGAAATTCCTTCCCCTGTTGAAGGAACAGTACTTGAAGTATTAATTGGTGAAGGAACGGTAGCAACAGTAGGACAAGTTCTGGTGACTTTTGATGCACCGGGTTATGAAGACTTACAATTTAAAGGAGACCATGCGGAAGAACAGCCGCAGCCAGAAGCACAAGCAGCTCCTCAGCCGGCACCTTCTCCAGATACAAAACCTGTAGAAGCGCCATCTCAGCCTGCTGCACAGCCTCAAGAAGCTGCAGCGGCACAACCGCAGGCTGATGTGGATCCTAATAGACGCATTATTGCTATGCCATCTGTTCGTAAATATTCACGTGATAAAGGTGTAGAAATCAGTTTAGTGGCTGGGTCAGGGAAAAATGGCCGGGTTCTAAAAGAAGATATTGATTCATTCTTAAACGGTGGTGCACAAGCAGCGGCACCTCAAGCAGCAGCACCTGCAACTGAAGCTGCTGAAACGGTTGAAGCGCCTAAAGCTGCTGCACAAATTCCGCAAGGGCAATATCCGGAAACTCGCGAGAAGTTAAGCGGAATCCGCAAAGCAATTGCGAAAGCGATGGTCAATTCCAAACATACTGCTCCACATGTTACATTAATGGATGAAGTGGATGTAACAAAGCTTGTTGCCCACCGTAAAAAATTCAAGGAAGTTGCTGCCCAGAAAGGCATCAAGTTAACCTTCCTTCCATATGTCGTAAAAGCTTTAACAAGTGCATTGCGTGAATACCCTGTTTTAAATACATCGATTGACGATGCTGCCGGGGAAATTGTTCATAAGCACTACTTCAATATTGGCATTGCTGCTGATACTGAAAAAGGTCTATTAGTTCCGGTTGTTAAGGATGCAGACCGTAAATCAGTTTTCTCAATCTCTCAAGAAATTAATGAATTGGCTGACAAGGCTAGAAGCGGAAAGCTAGCTCCTGATGAAATGAAAGGCGGCTCATGCACAATCAGCAATATCGGTTCTGCTGGAGGACAATGGTTTACTCCAGTCATTAACCATCCTGAAGTGGCTATTTTAGGAATTGGCCGTATTGCCGAGAAACCGATTGTCAGAAATGGCGAAATCGTTGCAGCCCCTGTATTAGCCATCAGCTTAAGCTTCGACCATCGCATGATTGACGGTGCAACTGCTCAGAATGCACTAAATCATATCAAGCGATTGTTGAACGATCCAGAACTATTGTTAATGGAGGCGTAAGAAAAATGGTAGTTGGAGATTTTCCGATTGAAACAGAAACTATAGTCATCGGCTCTGGTCCTGGCGGGTATGTGGCAGCTATTCGTGCGGCTCAACTAGGACAAAAGGTAACAATTGTAGAAAAGGAATATGTAGGCGGAGTATGTTTAAATGTCGGCTGTATTCCTTCAAAAGCTTTAATCGCCGCAGGTCATCGTTATGAAACTGCGCTTCATTCCGAGGGCTTCGGGATTACAGCTGAAAATGTAAAGGTTGACTTCTCGAAAGTTCAAGAATTTAAAGCTGGTATCGTTAAAAAATTAACCGGCGGTGTAGAGGGCTTATTAAAAGGGAATAAAGTGAACATTGTACGCGGAGAAGCATACTTTGTGGATGCTAATACCCTTCGTGTAATCAATGAAGATTCTGCTCAAACTTATACTTTTAATAATGCTATTATTGCAACTGGTTCCCGTCCTATTGAACTGCCGGCATTTAAATATTCAAAGCGTGTTCTAAATTCGACTGGTGCCCTTAATCTAAACGAAATTCCTGAGAAAATTGTCGTGATTGGCGGCGGTGTTATCGGGATTGAACTTGGCGGTGCTTATGCAAACTTTGGCAGTCAGGTGACGATTTTGGAAGGTGCCGAGGAAATTTTAGGAATTGGCGTTTTTGATAAGCAAATGGCGGCCTTAGTTAAGCGCAACATGAAGAAAAAAGGTGCGGAGTTTTATACGAAAGCCTTAGCTAAAGGTGTGGAAGAGACAGAAAACGGCGTCGTGGTAACCTTTGAAACAAAAGGTGAAGAAAAGAAAATCGAAGCTGATTATGTTTTCGTCATGGTTGGACGACGTCCTAATACTGATGAAATGGGTCTTGAACAAGCCGGGGTGAAATTATCAGACCGCGGATTGATCGAAATCGATAAACAATGCCGAACTAATATTAGTAATATTTACGCTATCGGTGATGTCGTGGCAGGCCCTCAATTAGCCCACAAGGCATCATATGAGGCTAAAATTGCGGCGGAGGCAATTTCGGGACATCCGTCTGAAATTGATTATTTAGGAATTCCAGCCGTTGTCTTCTCTGAGCCTGAGTTGGCTGCAGTTGGATATACTGAGGCGCAGGCGAAGGAAGAAGGAATGGAAGTAACGGTTGCTAAGTTCCCATTTGCAGCAAATGGCCGTGCTCTATCGCTTGACTCAAGTGATGGTTTCTTACGATTAGTTACTCGGAAAGAAGACGGCCTTGTAATCGGTGCACAAATTGCCGGTGCAAACGCTTCTGATATGATTGCTGAGCTTGGCCTTGCGATTGAAGCAGGGATGACTGCAGAAGATTTGGCTATGACCATTCATGCCCATCCAACCCTTGGTGAAATCACTATGGAAGCAGCGGAAGTAGCTCTAGGAAGTCCAATTCACATCCTTAAATAATAAAAAAGAGTCCCTTTTGTGCATAAACACGAAAGGGACTTTTTTTATGGGGGAAATCAAATATTTGTAGTTAGTATTGCAAAGTTTTACAAATAATTTGCTGTTCCTATAATATAATTATTTTAATAAATGTAACTGCGTGGTGACAAAGATGAGGGTTTATATCGTCATGATGCTGCAATTTATTATTTGGAGTGGCTATACATTAATCGAATGGCTGTCAAAACATGATCAGCTTCTATTTAAAGTTATTATGTTTTTCGTCTTTTTTTATTTGGCTTTCATTATCGGCAACAAAATCACCAATTCTTTCCGTAAGACACTTTTTATTACCACATTAAGCCTAGTGGTCTATACATCAATCCATTACACCATGGCACGTTATATACATTAAAAAAAGCTCCCGATGGGAGCTTATTTTCTTGGGTAAAAATACATAATTCTTTCGTTAAAGAGGTGCAATTCTCCTTGAAGTTTTTTGGCCAGGAATTTGCAAAATTCATTTGCTTTTCCTTTATCTCCGTATGTAGATTGTTCCGGCAAGGTAACCTGAATATATGTCTGCTCATATTCCCCGCCTTCTTCTGTTTTGACAGTTTCTTTATCAACACCTATTAAAATGGCAAAGTAACGCTCATGGTCAGAATGTAAATAAAACCAGTTTCCTTTTCCTTCAGACGTTTCTTTTATCTCATAAGGTAGTGCTGCATCCTCAAATTGCCAATTCAGCTGATCGCCTGTTTTGCTTGTAATGTCTTTATAGTAGTGAAATAAATCCTTTACTTCTTCGATTGTAATCGTTTGCTTCGCTGATGAAGGCACGAGCTTTATATATGCATTTAAAGCCATCATTATCCCCCTTATATACCTGTAATATCACCTCTTTTATTCTAGCATTGAATAAAAAATAATGACAACTTAAATAGGAATATTTATAAACTTTTCTTTATTTGTCCAGTTCGAAGCTAAAATGTTTGTTATTGGGACATTTTTAACTCCTATTTAAATTATTAATTTTAAATGTGACATACAATTAGGCTTGAAATTTTTAATGTGATATATTATTATGATTTCAAGGATAGTAAATCGCTTTCAATTTAGTGATAATTCCATAAAAAAGGGGACTAATAAGCATGGGTACTATTGTATGCCAAACTTGTAATTCAACAATTGATCATTTTGAAGATGAAAAAGTTACGGTTCTCTATTCAAAATGCGGCTGCTGCTGCGAAAGCCATGGGGAAAAAGAAGTAAAATAAATATAATTTACTTAAAAATAAACAGGATTCCATTAGGAATCCTGTATTTTTTATTTGCTATTGAATTGCCTTATATTCTTTAATAACCCGGATTGTTTTCAGTTCATCGTCCTCAGGTCCTTGAACAGGCAGTCCGGCCTCCAGGTTTTTCTTTATATAGTGGAGGTTTTCTTTCGTAATAATCTCACCAGGAATAAAAATTGGGATTCCTGGAGGATACACCATAATGAATTCAGCAATTATTCTGCCCTCAGATTCCTCAAGTGCAACTACTTCCGTTTCAGAGTAAAACGCATCCCTCGGAGTTAAGGCAAGTAAAGGAATTTCCGGAAGGAGAACCTCAACAGGCTCAATCTTTTCAGAACGATGCTCATACTCTTTAGAAAGCTCCCTTAATGCGGTTACTAAAAGATCCCCTTCATTTTCCGTATCTCCTAAAGTAATTATACAGAGGATATTGTAAAGATCAGACATTTCCACTTCAATATTGTGCTTTTCCCGGAGCCAATTTTCTACTTCATAGCCCGTAAGCCCTAAATCTTTGACGGAAATAATCAGTTTTGTCGGGTCATAATCAAATATGGCTTTGGAATCTAAAATTTCTTCACCAGGGCAATAAAGATGTTCAATTTCGTTCACTCTTTGACGGATGGACTGCGAAAGGCGAATCGTTCTGTCAATTAATTCTCTTCCTTTCATCACCAGCTGTTTCCTGGCAACATCCAGCGAAGCCAATAATAAATAAGAAGTGGATGTTGTCGTCAGCATGCTGAGAATGGATTGAACATGTTTAACCGAAACAAGACCTTCTTTAACATTTAAAATGGAGCTTTGCGTCATCGAACCGCCAAGCTTATGAACGCTTGTTGCAGCCATATCCGCACCTGCCTGCATGGCTGATATTGGAAGGTCTTCATGGAAATGAATATGAACTCCATGGGCCTCGTCTACAAGGACAGGCACTTCATAAGAGTGGGCAATTTCCACGATTCTTTTTAAGTCGGCGGAAACTCCAAAGTAAGTAGGGTTAATGACTAATACCCCTTTAGCATCAGGGTGCTGTTCAAGTGCTTTTTCTACTGATTCCGGTGTAATGCCATGGGAAATCCCCAGCTCCATGTCAATTTCCGGATGGATAAATACAGGAATTGCACCTGAAAAGACAATCCCTGACATGACTGATTTATGGACATTTCGTGGCACAATGATTTTATCTCCAGGGCCGCAAACTGCCATAACCATTGTCATAATGGCTCCGCTGGTACCTTGGACGGAAAAGAAAGTATGGTCGGCACCAAAAGCTTCTGCCGCCAATTCCTGGGCCTGCTTGATCATTCCTTTAGGTGAATGCAGGTCATCAAGTGGTCCAATATTGATTAAGTCAATGGAAAGAGCATTCTCACCAATGAACTCTCGGAATTCCGGATCCATACCGGCTCCTTTTTTATGTCCAGGTATATGAAATTGAATTGGATTTCTATTGGCATGTGCTAATAAACCGCTAAAGAGCGGTGTTTGATTTTGGGACAATTTATACACACCTCTTATTAAAGATCTCTTATAAATAAATTCAAAAAAACAAATTGAATTATAGCATTAAATATGTGGTCTGCATAGGAATTCTGTAAATTTTTATCCGAATGGATTTATAAAATTTAGTTTCCCAAAAGAAAAGGAAATTTACCCGTTTGAAACGAAATAACAAATAACGACTAATTAAGGAGTGATTTTTAAAATGAATTGGCAGACACGAGTAACGGAAATATTAAATATCCGCTATCCAATTATTCAAGGCGGGCTTGCGTATTTAGCTTATTCTGATTTAGCCGCAGCCGTATCCAATAGTGGCGGCCTTGGGCAAATTACGGCCATGTCCTTGGCAAGTCCTGAACTTCTTAGAGAAGAAATTAAGAAGGTTAGAGAATTAACCGATAATCCTTTTGGAGTGAATTTTGCCATCGGACAAACCGGAAGGCCTTTTGCTGACTTTTTGCAGGTTGCTATTGATGAAGAGGTACCTGTTATTTCTATGACTGGCGGAAATCCGGCTCCTATTTTTGAACAATTACAGGGTACAACCATTAAAAAGCTTGTCCTTGTTGCTGCAAGAAGGCAGGCAGTGAAGGCGGAGGAACTTGGCGCTGATGCCGTAATGGTAGTTGGTCAGGAAGGTGGAGGGCATCTTGGCCGTGATGATCTAGGTACCATGGTGTTAATTCCTCAGGTTGTCGATTCAGTGTCAATACCTGTTATTGCTTCGGGCGGAATAGGTGACGGCAGAGGGCTAATGGCTGCACTCAGTTTAGGTGCTGAAGGAATAGAGATGGGTACTCGTTTTATTGCCACTAAGGAATGTGTTCATGCTAATGATGTGTATAAAAATGCATTGATTGAAGGCACTGAAACTGATACAGTGGTGATTAAGCGCTCGCTCGGCGCACCAGCAAGAGCAATTGCGAACACATGGACAGATAAAATTCTTGAAATTGAAAAGAATCATGGCGGTTATGAAGAGCTTAAGGATTTTATTAGTGGAAAAGCTAATCAACGGTACATTTATAATGGTGAAGTCGATGAAGGCTTCGCGTGGGCGGGCCAGGTCATGGGACTTATTAAAGACGTACCGTCTACTGCCGAGCTTTTTGATCGGATTATCCTTGAAGCTGAACAAATTCGCCGGAAGTGGAAAGAATAAGAAACAATACAAAAGAGAAAACAGCAGGTGATCACATGGAATATCAGTATCCAATAGACTACAGATGGTCGACAGAGGAGATTGTCGATGTCGTTCATTTCTTTGAAGCCATTGAAAAAGCGTATGAATCCGGAATTGAACGCGACCAGTTGATGTCCGTCTACCGGAGATTTAAGGAAATTGTCCCAAGTAAAGCAGAGGAAAAGACCATTTGCGGTGAATTTGAAGAAATCAGCGGATATTCATCCTATCGGGCCATAAAAAAAGCAAAAGAAGCTTCTCCCGGTGACCGGATTACGATGAAATAAACAAAGGAGACAGCAACTGTCTCCTCAGATTGTCGAGAAAGTGTATTTTTCTCGGCAATTTTTTATTTTTTGTTTAAACCTAAATTGTGCTTGTCCCTGCTAACCTGCCTGTTGATTTCCGCTCCGGGCACTCGCTTTCCGCGGGGAGGTCCTGGAGCCTCCTCGGCGCTGAAAGCGCCTGCGGGGTCTCCAGTGACCTCTATATCCCGCAGGAGTCGAGTGCCCTCGGCTCCAACCAACAGGGGGGCAAATCTATCTAAAAGATTGCAACACACCTTTTTCTAACCTTGCTAAGTGTGTTGCAATATTTTTATATTTTTGGCAGGCAGTTAGAAGAGCCTTCTATTGAACAATTTAACACCAAGTACCACCCGTTTTGTCCAATAGAAGTGTTTTATTGGACATTTTCATATGAAAAACCACCCGTTTTGTCCAATAGAAGTGTTTTATTGGACATTTTCATATGAAAAACCACCCGTTTTGTCCATTAGAAGCCTCCTACACTCAAAGCCACACCTGTTTTGTCTTTAAGAAGCCTTTTATTGGACATTTTCCATTTGGCTTCCTACCCTTGTCCTATATCATCTTTTCTTATTTTGTAAGTTGAAGGTCTTTAATGAATACACCTGTTGAAAAGCTTATATATTCATTATGTCTTAACAATTAAGGTGTGAATTATTAAAAAAATAAGTATAATAAAAGGCTATCGTAAGTTTTTCGACAGCCCAAGAGAGACAGCAACTGTCTCTTTTATTTTAAATTACAAGCAATTTTATAAATCGGCGCAACTTTTTGAAAAACATTTTCGATTTCGTTTATCAAGCCTTCAGAGCCAAGCGCAATAGCAGCTTCTCGCTCTATTGTATAGCCGCATAATAGTTCTGCTTTTTTTATTGTTTGTAAGCGGTCGATAAGCCCCTTTAATTCTTCCTTTGACATTTCCCTGTGTGATAAAGTATCAGGCTTCGTATGATCAGCGGACCACGCAAATTCTTTTGGTATTTCTTTATATATTTTGGTCAATTTTTTTGACAGGCGAGCTGCGATTACTTCCTTTTGTGGAGCTTCATAAATAACCGCAAACCAAATAAATAAGTGGGTATGCCACAAGCCGATTTGAAAATGTGGCAGCATTTTATAGCCGCGCGGATTATTGGCGAAAGCCACCCAGGTATCCTTTGGCGGATTAACTGTCCGCCTTGCATGTTTGGCAATATGAACAAACATTTCATCTCCTGTTAATACATTCAAGGCTGGGGTGAAGTGATGGCCCAATTGCTCTAATTTAGGACGAATGGAGGTTTTTAAGGCTTCCATTCTATTCTCCAATCCTTCGACCAAAAACACATTAAAATCTTCTTCAGTAAATCCTTTAAAATCCATCCCTATACCTCCTACAAGCAATTCCCCAAACATTGTAGCATAATGCCTTAACAGACATGAAATGAATAGCATTCTGGGTTAAAGCACATATTTGTTCCAACATTTCAAAATGCCTCATATTATACAGTAAAAAAATAATCCAAAATGAATCGATAGGGGAGGAGAAAAGGTGAAGCAGTTGATGAATACATCACTTAAAAAAGTTGGCGAAAAGCAAAAAGCAGCGGTTCTAAGATTGGAAATGGACTATGAATTAGCAGTTTTATTTGAAGCGATTGAAGAAAAAGACGAGAAAAAAATCAAAGAATGCAAACAGAAGCTTGAAAGAATCCGTTTAGAATTAATGCGGCTAAAAGCTTTTTAAAAATAAATTTGTATTAATAATTTAAGGGGATACAAAATAGAATGAAACGAAAAGTTTTCATGCTCTAAACGAACTCCAATATGGACGGGGGAGTTCGTTTATTATTGTGTTGGGAAAAACGCTAATAAGAGCAATAAAGGCGGCTAAAAGTTGATGATTGGCTTATCTTTGATTAAGCTATAGATACATGAAATTTTTTCCGTATCTCATACTACATACATCGAAAGCTCACAAGAAATAAAGATAAATTGGAGTGAAGAAGGATGAAATGGGAAAGTCTTTATTCCCAGGCGAAACAATGGGTAAACGAAGCAGGAGAGAGGATTCGGCAATCCTTTAATCAGCGCTTAAGTATTCAAACCAAATCAAATGCCAATGATTTGGTAACAAATATTGATAAAGAAACAGAACAATTTTTTATCAAAAAAATAAAAGAGGCTTACCCTCATCATAAAATCATGGGAGAAGAAGGGTTCGGAGATAAATTGGACAGCCTTAAGGGAATCGTCTGGATGATTGATCCAATCGATGGAACGATGAACTTTATTCATCAGCAAAGAAATTTTGCGATTTCTATCGGGGTCTATGAAGACGGTGTTGGTAAAATTGGGTTAGTTTATGATGTGGTTCATGATGAATTGTACCATGCTTTCTCCGGCAAGGGAGCCTATTTGAATGAAACTCCCATTGCGAATTTAAGCGAGACTGCAGTGAATAAGTCCATTATTGCCTTGAACGCAACATGGGTAATGAAAAATCACCGAATTGATCATAATTTGTTAATTCCATTAGTTAGGGATGCAAGAGGGACAAGATCTTATGGGTCAGCGGCTTTAGAAATGGTGTTTGTGGCTACTGGACGGGTAGATGCGTATATTTCTATGCGTCTGTCACCATGGGATTATGCTGCAGGGGCTGTGATTATCGAGGAGCTTGGTGGAGTTGTCACTAATTTAAGGGGAGAAAAGCTGGATTACCTAACACAGGACTCCCTTTTTGTCGCCAAGCCGGGGCTGCATCAAACGATTCTTCAAGAATATTTAAAGGACGGAAAATGGTAAGAGGCGGACTTAAAGGTCGGCCTCTTTTTTACGCTAATAAGAAAGTATAAATTTAACTACGCCTCATGAACCGTCCTCACGGACTCGCCAATCGGCGAGTTTTCATTTATAATGTTCCGTTTTCGCGCATTTTCTTTTTTGTTTTAAAACCAAGTCCCATTATAACGACAACAGCAATAATACATCCTAATATTCCTAGCAGGCTCTTTTCGGCTATTGCAATACCTATTCCCATAATGCTTGCTGCGGTAAGGATTGCATAAATGAGGAACGGCCATTTCACTTCTTTCATGATTTTTACCCCTTTATCAAAACTTTATTTTTCATTTACAAAAAAATACTTTTAGGTTTCCACTTCTATTATGGTATAATGTTTTAGTTGTAAATGAAACTATAAATAGATTTTACCCGAAAATAGTCAGGAGTGGAACTTCTTTGAAAAAAAGAGATAATATAAGAAACATTGCGATTATTGCACACGTTGACCACGGAAAAACCACCTTGGTGGACCAGTTATTAAAACAGGCAGGAACGTTCCGTTCAAATGAGCATGTTGAGGAACGAGCTATGGATTCCAATGATTTGGAAAGAGAGCGCGGCATTACAATCCTTGCCAAAAATACTGCTATTCAATATAAAGATACGAGAATTAACATCCTGGATACTCCCGGACACGCTGACTTCGGCGGGGAAGTAGAGCGGATTATGAGAATGGTCGATGGTGTTCTGCTCGTGGTGGACGCCTATGAAGGCACTATGCCGCAAACAAGATTTGTGTTAAAAAAGGCGTTGGAACAAAATCTGACTCCAATCGTTGTCGTGAATAAAATCGACCGTGACTTTGCTCGACCAGCCGAGGTTGTAGATGAAGTTATTGACTTGTTCATCGAATTGGATGCCAATGAGGAGCAATTAGAATTCCCTGTCATTTATGCATCAGGCATCAATGGAACAGCAAGTTTGACTCCAGACAAACAGGATGAAAACATGCAGTCATTATATGAAGCCATTATTGAACACATTCCTGCTCCAATCGATAACAAGGATGAACCCCTGCAATTTCAGGTAGCCCTTCTAGATTACAGTGACTATGTTGGAAGAATTGGGATTGGCCGGGTCTTCCGCGGAACGATGAAGGTTGGACAACAGGTTGCTTTAATGAAGCTTGATGGCTCAGTCAAACAGTTCAGAGTAACGAAAATTTTTGGTTTCTTTGGATTAAAGCGCGAGGAAGTTCAAGAAGCGGTTGCCGGTGACTTAGTGGCTGTTTCTGGTATGGAAGATATTAATGTCGGGGAAACCGTCTGTCCAGTAGAAAATCAAGAAGCCCTGCCGGTGCTAAGGATTGATGAACCGACCCTGCAGATGACCTTTGCAGTCAATAACAGCCCATTTGCCGGCCGTGAAGGCAAATATTTAACATCCAGAAAGATTGAGGAAAGACTTCAAGCTCAATTGCAAACAGACGTCAGCTTACGTGTTGAAAATACGGATTCACCGGATGCCTGGATTGTTTCCGGACGCGGAGAACTGCATTTGTCCATCTTAATTGAAAACATGCGCCGTGAAGGATATGAGCTTCAAGTATCCAAACCAGAAGTTATTGTTAAGGAAATTGATGGAGTACGCTGTGAGCCAATCGAGAGGGTACAAATTGATGTTCCTGAGGAGCATACAGGTTCTGTCATGGAATCTCTTGGAGCTCGCAAAGGTGAAATGCTTGATATGATTAATAATGGAACAGGTCAGGTTCGGCTAATATTTAATGTTCCTGCCCGCGGCTTAATTGGCTACACAACAGAATTTTTGACGCTGACTAGAGGGTACGGAATCATCAATCATACATTTGACAGCTACCAGCCAATGGCTACGGGTCAGGTTGGCGGAAGAAGACAAGGTGTTCTTGTCTCAATGGAGTCTGGTAAAGCATCGACTTATGGTATAATGCAAGTGGAAGACCGCGGAACCATTTTTGTTGAGCCGGGAACGGAAATTTACGAAGGAATGATCGTAGGGGAACATACCCGAGAAAATGACCTTACAGTTAATATTACGAAGGTTAAGCAGGCAACAAACGTTCGTTCTGCTAATAAAGATCAGACTTCTGTTATTAAAAAACCTCGTCTCTTGACCTTGGAGGAATCATTGGAGTATTTAAACGATGATGAATTTTGTGAAGTCACTCCACAATCAATCCGCTTGCGGAAGAAAATTTTAGATAAAAACGAACGGGAACGTTTGGCTAAAAAGAAAAAATATGCTGAAATGAGTTAATAAAAGGAGTGCAATTTAAATGGAAGGATTCTCCCCCACTCTAAGATTTTTCATGCAGCTTACAGATGTTAAAACGGCTGTTTGGCTACAGTTTATATATATCGTGATTTTAGCTGTCGTTGTTTATAAATTAGGATATGCGAAGAAGCTGCCTCTTTTAAAAAACGTGGTCATTTATACCTGTCTCGTAATTGGATGCTTAGTTTTGCTGATCCTTTCTTATGCATTGCCAGTAGCCGAAGCGTTAGCTGTATCTGCGCTAATCTTAATAATATATAAAATCCGCCTGCATCAATCGAAAAAGCAGCAGTCAGAAGCAAAGTAATGGGGGGATACGATGAATTCCGTTCAGGATGTTTTATATAATTGGCTTACCATAAAAGTAGTTAGTGATGCCCGTCCGGAAGATACGGCTGCGATAGATACCCTAAAGCATTTCGAACGAATGCTTAAGGATGAATACCTTATTAGCAATGTTGAAATTACGCACGATGAAATGATGTATTATGTTGCCTATCAGCAGGGTGAAGATAGTAAGAAAACACGCTTCCCACGGGAATTAATTGAAGTTATGCTGGATCAAATCAGTAGAGAACCAGAGAAATACGAAAACTTTCCTATTGCAGATTAAAAAAAGAGGCTGACCCGAAAAGTCAGCCTCTTTACCATTCATCCCTATCTGATTTTGGCCTGAGAAAACGGAAATTTCCGGTTTCCAGCCGGTCGTTCGTTTTTTTCGCTATACGTTCCTGACATGGATCGCACATATATGTATGGATTGGACGATTTCTTAAGCGTTTTGCCTCTGGAGATTCGTCATCAATCGTTTCAATTTTATCACAAAGCACGCATTTAACTCTCATTTTGCACCTCTTTATATTTCTTGGTTACTACTTATTATACTATAGTATCAAGGCTGTCTGTAGGGGAACTGTGTATTAGTTGAAGAAAAAAAGAGATAGTAGTAATATGGGAATATCTGTTTTAAGACAGCATGAAGAAAAGGGAGTTGAAAATAGAAATGGTCAATCAAGTCGAACCAAAATTAATTAAACCATTATATGAGGAATTGCAAAAAGAAAGATTTGTTACGCTGGCTACCGTTGATTATGAAACAGGTGGACCAAATGTCAGTGCAATATCCTGGGTACTTGCAAAAGATGAAAATATCATCTATTTTGCGGTTGATAACCGTTCCAGAATCATCGAAAATATAAATAAAAATAATCATGTCGTGATTAATATAATTGCTAATGAGTCTACATACTCCATCCAGGGAGAAGCTAATTTAAAAGAAGAAAGACTGAAAGATGTTCCGTTAAAACTGGCCCTTATTGAAGTGAAAATTAAGGAAGTAAGGGATGTCATGTTTTATGGCTCTAAAATTGTTCAGGAAGTCCAATATGACAAAACCTATGATAAAAATGCCGCTGAAAGATTGGACAGGCAGGTCATGGATGCAATAAGAAAAGCTTAGCCTACAGCTAAGCTTTTTTCTCATTTATGATAATTAGACTGTTTTTCCTGCTCTTTTTCAAGCTGGTTTTCTTGTTTTGCAGGGAGCTTTTTATCGGGTTCTTCCGTTGCATTTTTCGGATTAGGGGTTATTAAATCTCCAGGTATTTCCGGCATTAACCTCCCGGCAACGTCAGCCAGCTCCTCCATAATCCCTTGGATTGGACGCCCATTGTTTATATCTGCCTGAATTTCTTTGAGCCGCTCAGTGGTATCGGCATCTGCTACAACGATGGCATTGGCACCATAGCGGTCCTTTTTGAGGCTTTCTGCCACGGAATATTTTATAGTCCCCACCTGAGAACGGTCAATTTTGGCATTTACATCGATTCCAACGATTGCGTAACGCCCTATTACCACGGCAGTTGCATCATTTACATTCGGTACACTTGTCGCCAGCTCCACCAACCGCTTTGATATTTCCTGACCCGTTTTTCGGTCTACACTTTCTATGTAGCTATTTTTTACATTTACTAATTTATTTTGTTGATTTTTTGCTGTCTCGTTTTTTTGATTCGTATTACATCCCGTTAATAATAAGAAAATGGCAGCTGTCACTAAAATCTTCTTCATAAAAAACCCTCCCAAAAAGCTAATTAAAAGACTGGGAAAATTCACATGAGATTCTCTTTGATATGAAGGTCCCAACTAACAATTATTGTGCGGAACACCTTCTATCTTTATTCCAATAAACATATATTTTACCAAAGTCCAACCGGCAAAATGGCATGTATAGTAACGTTACACTTTCCTTACACCAAGTAAAGCAGGAGGCGTCGCTTTGAGTAAAATATACGTGTTAGATACAAACGTCTTATTACAAGACCCGTATTCCATTTTTTCCTTTCAAGATAATGAAGTAGTTATTCCTGCAGTCGTACTCGAAGAAGTGGACTCAAAGAAAAGGTACATGGATGAAATTGGTAGAAACGCTAGGCATGTATCAAGATTAATTGATGGTCTCAGAGCCTCGGGAAAGCTCCATGAAAGAATCCCGCTCGAAAATGGGGGAACCATCAGAATTGAGCTAAATCACCGATCATTTCATGAGCTTCAAGATATTTTTGTTGAAAAAACGAATGATAATAGAATTCTTGCGGTTGCAAAGAATTTGTTTTTAGAGGAACAAACAAAGGAGAATGGGAAACCTGTTATTCTAGTCAGCAAGGATGCATTAGTAAGAGTAAAAGCGGATGCCATCGGTCTATCTGCAGAGGATTTTCTAAATGACAGGGTGGTGGAAGTTGATTCTTTATATACGGGATTTCTTGAGGTCTATATCCCAAAAGACCTGTTAAACCGTTATTATGAGAAAGGAGAACTTCTACTATCAGAAATTACGAATTATACCTTTTATCCAAACCAATTTCTGATATTAAAGGATGCCCTCGGCAGCTCGGCCTCGGCGATTGGGATGGTTAATATAACGGCCAAGAAGGTCAAGAAGCTAGCGCTGAACCAAGAACATGTTTGGGGAATTCATTCGCGGAATGTACAGCAAACAATGGCAATCGAATTGTTGCTGCGAAAAGATATCCCGCTAGTAACTTTAATCGGCAAAGCAGGAACAGGAAAAACCTTGCTGGCATTAGCCGCTGGACTTATGCAGACAGAAGATTTTCACGAATATAAAAAACTGCTCGTAGCCCGGCCGATTGTTCCTGTCGGCAAGGATTTAGGCTTTTTGCCAGGTGAAAAACAGGAAAAGCTGCGGCCGTGGATGCAGCCAATTTATGATAATTTGGAATTTCTGTTTAATACAAAAAAACCTGGGGAACTGGATGCAATCTTAGCTGGTATGGGATCCATTGAGGTGGAGGCACTAACTTATATTCGGGGAAGGAGTCTTCCTAAGCAATTTATTATTATCGATGAGGCGCAGAATCTGACCAAACATGAAGTGAAAACGATTATAACCAGGGTTGGAGAGGACAGTAAGATAGTTTTAATGGGGGATCCGGAGCAGATTGATCATCCATATCTTGATGCTTATAATAACGGTTTAACCTATGTCGTGGAGAAATTTAAAAATCAAGTCATTTCCGGTCATGTGAAACTATTAAAAGGGGAAAGGTCGGGATTGGCACGACTGGCCGCGGATTTATTGTAAGTAAAAACGGGCAAGATTGCCCGTCCTATTTTACGATAAAACTTGTTACTTTTTTAATAGGGTTTTGCTGGTTTGAGCCGTCCCCAAAATAAACGTGAACAGGACCATCAGCGGATAGCTGCTTGCCTTTATCTGAGAAGCCCAAAATCAGTTCATAGGCCTCATTTAAAGGCAGCTCATAATTATCATCTTCTGTTTCAATTACAAGCGCTCTGGCAGTGCTTTCCGGCTCGGAATTTTTCAGAAATGGTTTAAACAGAATTCCAAAGGTTCCGGTTAGCATCTTTTGTTTTTCATATATGCGCTCTGTTTTTAATGTCGGAGGGAAGACGGCTCCTTCCATAATTTCACGGTCCCAGTGCTTTGACACGGCTTTTGTATATGCTTCCGTAGAATCGGTATTATCTTTTTCAGTTGAAAAATGAGTAGTTAAATCAAGCCGGCGATCATCGAAAATCCAAACACTTGGGTCAAGTGTGATTGGATATTTTACTTTACCTGTAATATTGATAATGCGTTCCATTGTCAATCCTCCTTTTTAGCTAATAAGAAAGCATAAAATTTCCCTAAATTTTATGCCTTCTTAACGCATAAATTCAACTACGCCTCTGTCTTCGTCCTAACGGACTCGCCAATCGGCGAGTTTCCATTTACATTACTAAGTATAGCCTTTTTCTGCTCGAAAGTCATAATTATTCAATCGAGCGGCAGCTAAGCCTCATTGTTCTTGCAATTTTCCGCTGCAAAAGGTAAAATTTATAGATAAGTTGAATATTCGCTCTGAAATGGGGGGATCAATGTTGGCGTCTGAAATGATCGTGAATCACCAGGAAAAAGCTTTTGCCTTATTGCAGGCAGACGCTGAAAAAATATTAAAGCTTATCAAAGTGCAAATGGACAATCTCACGATGCCTCAATGCCCTCTTTATGAAGAGGTGTTGGATACTCAAATGTTTGGCCTATCTAGAGAAATAGACTTTGCGGTAAGATTGGGCTTAATAGATAGCAAGGATGGGAAAGCGATTTTAGATCAATTGGAACGAGAACTATCTGTGCTTCACGATGCATCCATAAAAAAATAACGCAAAAGGACTCAAACAATGCTTGCGATTGTTTGAGTTTTTTGTTATATATAGAGTTAATATTTTTTACCTCACTTTTCTGAATTTTCTCTATTAAAATCTTGTAACAAATAATTGTTTCATCAAGTCATAACATGAAATTTCGATTATAATAGAATGATATAAACCTAAATTGAAAATGAGGATGTAAGCATGGTAAAGAAAATATTGAAATCATATGATTATTCCCTAATCATTACCATTATACTTTTATGTACTTTTGGATTAATCATGATCTATAGCTCCAGCATGGCTTGGGCCGTCCAAAGGTATGATGTGCCAAGTGATTATTTTTATCAAAAGCAAAAAATGTGGCTGCTATTGTTTGCTTGCATCTTCCTTTTTACAGCTATCATTCCGTATAAAATTATGAAGTTTACGCAAGTAATGGTATTTATTGTTCTGACCTCCCTTATCACTTTATTGGGACTTTTCGTATTTGGTACTGTCGCAGGTGGTGCACAAAGCTGGTATCAGATTGGTGGTTTTAAATTTCAGCCTTCTGAATTTGTGAAACTGGCTATTATCATTTATTTGGCAGCTGTTTATTCGAAGAAGCAGGATTATATAAACCAATTTAACAAAGGGGTACTTCCTCCAATTTTCTTTCTTTTTATTGTTTGTGTATTAATTGCTCTTCAGCCTGATTACGGCACAGCGAGCATCATTGCGCTCATTGCCGGCATGGTCATTTTTAGTTCTGGAATGAATTATAAAACGATCGGGAAACTGCTTGTGATGGCTTTAATCATTATCCTGCCTCTTTTTATTGCGGCTAAGGGTTTTATCTTTTCTGAAAAACGGCTTGAACGATTCTCATCTTGGGGTGATCCGTTTGCTGATGCCCAAAACGCTGGATTTCACCTTGCAAATTCCTTTATTGCAATAGGACAGGGCGGAATAAATGGTTTGGGGCTAGGTAAAAGCATTCAAAAGCTAGGCTATTTGCCGGAATCTCATACTGACTTTATTATGGCGGTAATTGCCGAAGAATTAGGAATCTGGGGTGTAGGCTTTGTCATTCTGTTACTAGCTTATATTGTTTTGCGTGGGATTTATATCGGCTTACAATGTAAGGACCCCTTCGGTAGTCTCCTTGCGATTGGGATTTCAAGTATGATTGGGATTCAAACCTTTATTAATCTTGGCGGGATATCTGGGGTTATTCCGTTAACAGGTGTTCCGCTGCCGTTCATCAGCTATGGAGGTTCCTCCTTGTTAATGCTGGCTGCGGCAATGGGAATCCTTGTGAACGTTTCTATGTTTGTTAAATATGAGAAAAAATATAAAACAAAAAAACAAACAGCTGATACTAAAGTGCAAAGCGGTAATGGAAAAGTTATTTATATGAAATAAAAATGAGGGGGCTGATTATCAGCCTCCCGCATTTTTAAAAATACATAGATTGAGGTGTTTTATGTGGCAAGACAAATAAATAAAATATTGGTTGCAAACCGTGGGGAAATTGCAATTAGGGTTTTTCGCGCCTGTACTGAACTGAATATTCGAACTGTTGCGATTTATTCTAAGGAGGATTCCGGCTCTTATCATCGCTATAAAGCAGATGAGGCATATTTAGTGGGCGAAGGGAAGAAACCAATTGATGCCTATCTAGATATTGAAGGAATCATTGGGATTGCTAAAAGAAGTGGTGCAGACGCCATTCATCCGGGCTATGGGTTTTTGTCGGAGAATATCCACTTTGCCAGACGCTGCGAGGAAGAAGGGATCGTGTTTATCGGTCCTGCTTCTAAACATTTAGATATGTTTGGCGATAAGGTAAAAGCCCGTTACCAGGCTGAACTGGCGGGAATACCAGTTATACCAGGGAGCGGTGGACCTGTTAACAGTGTTGAGGAAGTGCTGGAATTTGCCGAAGAACATAGCTTCCCAATCATCATCAAAGCAGCGCTTGGCGGCGGTGGACGAGGAATGAGAATTGTCAGAAGCCGCGAAGAAGTTCGTGAAGCATTTGAACGGGCTAAATCAGAAGCAAAGGCAGCCTTCGGAAACGATGATGTTTATCTGGAAAAATTAATTGAAAAACCAAAACATATTGAGGTTCAGATTATTGGAGATAAAGAAGGAAATATCGTTCATCTTTTTGACAGGGATTGCTCTGTCCAGCGGCGCCACCAAAAGGTGGTCGAGATTGCTCCAAGCGTCTCCCTTACTGCTGAGTTAAGAAAGCGGATTTGTGATGCGGCTGTAAAATTAATGAAAAATGTCAATTACATCAATGCAGGAACAGTGGAATTTCTAGTTTCGGAGAATGATTTTTATTTTATTGAGGTAAACCCCCGTGTTCAAGTGGAGCATACCATTACGGAAATGGTAACAGGTATCGATATTGTCCAGACACAGATTTTAGTTGCAGAAGGACATGAACTGCATGGGCCTTTAATTGGGATACCAGAACAAGAAAAGATTCTTTTATATGGATATGCTATTCAATCCAGGGTTACAACAGAAGACCCGTTAAATAACTTTATGCCTGATACCGGTAAAATTATGGCGTACCGCTCTGGCGGTGGTTTTGGCGTACGACTGGATGCCGGGAATGGATTTCAAGGCGCAGTCATTACTCCTTACTATGATTCTTTATTAGTGAAGCTTTCCACATGGGCATTGACGTTTGAACAGGCCGCTGCAAAAATGGTTCGTAATTTGCAGGAATTCAGGATAAGAGGAATCAAAACGAATATTCCATTTTTAGAAAACGTTGTGAAACACGAATTGTTCCTAAACGGCAAGTATGATACCTCCTTTATTGATACAACACCAGAGCTGTTTATTTTCCCAGTCCGTAAAGACAGGGGAACAAAAATGCTGTCCTATATCGGCACTGTCACAGTAAATGGTTTTCCGGGCGTGGAAAAAAAGAAAAGACCCGTTTTTTCTAAGCCGCGAATTCCTTCTCTGCCATATGATTTAGCATATAAAGAAGGGACTAAACAAATTTTAGAAAAGCAAGGAGCAGATGGCCTCGTCCAGTGGGTAAAAGACCAAAAGCAGGTGCTTTTAACTGACACAACTTTCCGAGATGCCCATCAATCATTGCTGGCAACACGGATGCGCACAACTGATATCGCTCATATCGCCGAACCGACAGCAAAGCTATTGCCGGAGCTATTTTCTTTTGAAATGTGGGGAGGAGCTACGTTTGACGTGGCCTACCGGTTCCTTAAGGAAGACCCTTGGGACCGACTCTTGAATCTTCGCGAAAAGATTCCGAATGTTCTGTTCCAAATGTTAATTCGCGGAGCAAATGCTGTTGGGTATAAAAACTATCCTGACAATTTGATCAGGGAATTTGTTACGCAATCGGCGTCGGCTGGGATAGATGTGTTTCGAATTTTTGACAGCTTAAACTGGATCAAGGGAATGGAAGTGGCTATCGACGCTGTAAGGCAGACCGGAAAGATCGCCGAAGCCTCCATTTGTTATACTGGGGATATATTGGACCCAACGAGAACGAAATACAATCTTGAATATTATAAAAACCTCGCCAAAGAGCTTGAAAATCAAGGTGCCCATATTCTTGGCATAAAGGATATGGCAGGCCTATTGAAGCCAGAAGCTGCTTACCGGCTGGTGTCAGAATTAAAAGCGACAATCGATATACCAATCCACCTTCATACTCATGATACTAGTGGTAATGGGATTTATACTTATGCCCGTGCAATCGATGGAGGTGTAGATATTGTCGATGTTGCCATGAGTACAATGGCAGGGTTAACATCCCAGCCGAGTGGTAACTCCCTTTATTACGCTTTAGAAGGCAATCAGCGAAAGCCTGATGTAAACATCGATGCTCTAGAAAAGCTATCCCATTATTGGGAGGATGTCCGCAAATATTATCAAGATTTTGAGTCCGGAATGATGTCGCCGCATTCGGAAATTTATCAGCATGAAATGCCAGGAGGACAATACAGCAACCTTCAGCAGCAGGCAAAGGCAGTCGGGCTTGGCGAGCGCTGGGATGAAGTTAAGGAAATGTACTCCCGTGTTAACCAAATGTTTGGCGATATTGTCAAGGTAACCCCATCCTCAAAGGTTGTTGGCGATATGGCGTTATTCATGGTGCAAAATGACTTAAATGAGGAAGACGTCATATTAAAAGGAAATTCGCTCGATTTCCCTGATTCAGTTGTTGAATTGTTTGAAGGTTATTTAGGTCAACCGCATGGCGGATTCCCTGAGGAGCTGCAGAAGGTGATTTTAAAGGGCAAGAAGCCTTTGGAAGTGCGACCTGGAGAACTGCTTGAACCAATTGATTTTAATTCGTTACAAGAAGAGCTTTATGAGGAATTGGGAAGACAGGTAACTGATTTTGAAATTATTTCGTATGCCCTTTATCCAAAGGTGTTTATGGAATATGCTAAAACAACAGAGCTGTATGGGGATATTTCCGTTCTTGATACTCCAACCTTCTTGTATGGAATGCGCTTGGGCGAAGAAATTGAAGTAGAAATCGAAACAGGAAAAACGCTCATTGTGAAACTAGTTTCGATTGGTCAGCCGCAGGCAGACGGGACAAGAGTCATATATTTTGAATTAAATGGCCAGCCTCGTGAAGTGGTTATAAAAGATGAGAGTATTAAAGCAAAGGTTGTCTCTAGACTTAAAGGGGATCCGAAAAATGAAAACCATATTTCCGCCTCGATGCCTGGAACAGTTATAAAAGTATTGGTAGAGAAGGGCGAAAAGGTCGAACGTGGTGATCATTTGATGATTACAGAAGCAATGAAGATGGAAACGACCGTTCAAGCACCATTTTCCGGAGTCGTAAAAGACATTTATGCATTAAACGGTGACTCTATCCAAACCAGTGACCTCTTGATTGAACTAGTTAAAGCGTAAGAAAAAGGCTGTCTCAACTCGAGACAGCCTTTTTTTATTGAAAGTTCCTTTTTGACCTTGAATATAAAAGGACAAAATAGCTTAAGAGACCAAATAAACAGGTAATAAAAAATGCATGCAGCAAGGCAATGTAAAGGTTTAGGCGGCTGAAAATGATAAATGCGCCTGCGGTTACTTGCAATGATACCAATATAAACGAAATAATCCAGCCCCAATACAGGACTCTCTGGTGCTTATAATGACGGACAGCGAGCACAGTAATGTAAAGGATCCAGAGAAAAATCAAGCCCGCGGCCGTTCGGTGGCCCATTTGCACCCACTCGTATAGATTGGTTGGAAGTCCGGGAGAATCGTTTAGACAAAATGGCCAATCCCTGCAGACTAGGCTTGATTTTGTATGACGGACAAGGGCGCCGGTGTAAATGACGATATAACTATAAATGGTAACGCCAATAATATGGAAACCCATCCGTTTATCAATGTAGAGTTTCTCAGCGGCGAACTTTTTATCGATTTCAAAAATGAGCAGCGTTAATAAGAAAACAGCCGCAAATGAAATAAGAGAAATACCGAAATGTAAAGCCAGGACGAAATCGGATTGTCCCCATTTTACTGCCGCAGCCCCAATTAACCCCTGGAGCAGCAGAAAGAAAAAAGACAGAAAGGAAAGAAATTTTGTTTCCCTTATATGTCCGATTGCCTTCCAAGACCAAACGGACAATATTAATACCATCATGCCGACAGCACCTGAAACAAGCCGGTGGGCAAGTTCAATAATAAGTTCCGGTGTAATGTCCGAAGGCAGAATTTTGCCGTGGCATAATGGCCAAGATCTGCCGCAGCCCATTCCTGAACCCGTTTTGGTAACGAGTGCCCCGCCGAGTAAAATAAGTATCATTCCAATGGTGGTGGCAACAGCCAACCACTTCAAAGAGCGTCGCAAAAAATTTCACCTCTAACTAAAGTTCAATAATTTGTCAAAAAAAAATCTTGACAGTATAATGGATAAAAAAAGAAGCAAGATTAAAAGTACTTATACATCATAACGAATTATCCAAAAAAAGAACAGAATTTCAGCCTAGTTTCTTAAAGGATTTTTTTTGGCTAATAAGAAAGTATAAACTTTCTTTCGAAAGCTTTATACTTTCTTAACGCATAAGTGCAACTACGCCTCTGTCTTCGCCCTTAGGGGCTCGCCAATCGGCGAGTTTTCTTTAAAAATGGATAATGTTAATTTATCACTATTATTATAGTGAAAAACGTTGAAACTTAAGGTGTAGTCTGTTAGAACTATAGAGGGATGAAATTTTCAAGAGGATCGACAGGGTTTGCATACGCAGTCTTAATTCAACAATCCTATGTTCTGCCTGTTGAAATAAATACATAAAAGACTTCTTTTTTATTTTTTTACAAAACTTTAATGGTCTGAACAATGGGAATATAAGAAGAAATTTTTTTTGGTCACAAATTAGTCAAAAATTATTCAAAAAAAGTTCACAAAAATTCTTGAAAGTGTGATTTAATATACAGAGAAAGTGTTATTAAAATCACGGTATACATAAAGAGGGTATGCTTCATCAAGTGATAAAGGTCAGTATTAAGAATCAGGAGGAGAAATTAAATGTCCAACTCAAAGGCTGCCATTGGAAATGGTGCAACAAGCCTGGATTCTGTTTCAGAAAAAACATCCGTTTGGAAAGACTTTATGGCCCTTATCAAAATTGGAATCGTTAATTCCAATCTGATCACTGTCTTTACAGGTCTTTGGCTTGCATTGCATTTTTCCGGCCTTAGCTTTTTGAATAATTTAGATATTGTCTTCTTTACAGTGGCGGGTTCAGCTTTAATCGTTGCTGGTTCCTGTGCAATAAACAATTACGTTGACCGGGATATCGATCACTTAATGGAAAGAACAAAATCTAGACCTACAGTTACCGGGAAAGTGGTGCCGGTAAAAGTTTTGGGGTTAGGTATTTTACTTATAGGACTGGGAACACTGTTTTTATTGTTTACAACGATAACTGCAACAGTAATAGGACTGCTTGGAGTTTTTAGTTATGTTTTCTTATATACACTATGGTCAAAAAGACAGCTTGTCTCTAATACCATCATTGGCAGTATTTCCGGGGCTGTACCACCGTTGATTGGCTGGGCTGCAGTAGATGCAAATCTTGATGTCATGGCATGGGCATTATTTGTTTTAATGTTTGTTTGGCAGCCGCCTCATTTCTATGCTTTGGCGATGAGAAGGGTGAAGGAGTATAAAGCTGCGAACATCCCAATGCTTCCGGTAGTAAAAGGGTTTAAAACCACAAAAATTCACATTGTACTCTGGGTTACAGCACTTTTGCCAATCCCATTTTTTCTTACTAAATTAGGAATCCCATTTCTAATTCTTGCCACCGTCTTAAATCTCGGCTGGCTGGCATTAGGGATTTATGGATATAAGATCAAAGATGACATAAAGTGGGCAAAACTAATGTTTGTTTACTCATTGCAATATTTGACTATTATTTTTGTGGCGATGGTTATAGTTACATTAATCTAGTTTTGCTGACGTATCTTTCCTGAAGTAATTTCTTTCGGGAAAGGGGTCGTACATACTTCTTTGATCAATCAAAAAAATAATAAACTAAGAGTGAAAGAGGGGTTTGATTAAGCATGAAAAGGCTTGCAAATTGGCGTTTATTCTCGCTGTTTGCGATAGTAGCGCTTGTACTTTCCGGTTGTGGTAAACCATATTTATCCACATTAACTCCAGCCGGTGAAGTTGCTGACATCCAGTACGATTTGATGGGGCTAAGTACGATAATTATGGTTGGCGTTATTATTGTAGTTATGTTAGTTTTTGTTATCGTCTTTTTCCGTTTTAGAAGGAAGGATGACAGGATACCTAAACAGGTGGAAGGAAGTCATAAATTAGAAATTATTTGGACCGTTATTCCGATTCTTTTGCTTTTGGTTCTAGCTGTTCCAACTGTTTCCGCAACATTTAAGCTTGCGGATGTTAAAACAATGGATGACAAAAACTCTAAAGCAGTTGTAGTTAATGTTCGTTCCCATTTATATTGGTGGGATTTCGAATATCCTAAACAAAAGATTGTAACCAGCCAAGAACTAGTAGTACCAACTGATGAAAAAGTATATTTCAGTTTGAAATCCATGGACGTTAAACACTCCTTCTGGATTCCGGCTGTAGGCGGAAAACTTGATACGAATACAGACAATATTAATAAATTTTGGTTAGAGTTTGATGCAGAAAAATCTAATGAAGCAGGAAATCTTTTCTATGGAAAATGTGCTGAACTTTGCGGACCATCCCATGCTTTAATGGACTTTAAAGTAAAAGCAATGAGCAAAGACGATTTCAATGCTTGGGTGAAAGATATGCAGAGCGTCAAAGCGCCTGAAAAAGCCCAAACTGCTTTAGCACAGCAAGGCCAGGATATTTTCAATAAAAGCTGTATTGGCTGTCATGCTGTAACACCTGAAAACAAAATGCCGGAAACAGCCCGTATCGCGCCGAACCTTTCAAACTTTGGCGAAAGATCACGTGTTGCTGGTATTTTGGACCATAATAAGGAAGAAGTAAAAAATTGGATTCGTAATCCAGAAACCTATAAGCCAGGCAACACTATGACTGGTAAGTATCCGCAAATGACGGAAGATCAGCTAAATGCTTTAGCAGAATATCTGATGGGCTTAAAGGTTCAGGACTAATAGGGGATTTGGTTGAAAGGGAGGTAAAAACGTGAGTACCTATGCTCAAAAAAAGGGATTCGGTGCAACTTTATGGGACTTTTTAACAACAGTTGACCATAAAAAAATCGCCATCCTATATCTGATTGCAGGTGGATTTTTCTTCTTAATTGGCGGTATTGAAGCTGTCTTTATCCGTATCCAGCTTGCAGTTCCTAACAATGATTTTGTAAGCGCCGGTGCATTTAATGAAATCATTACAATGCACGGAACAACAATGATTTTCTTAGCTGCCATGCCGCTTGTGTTCGCGTTCATGAATGCCGTTATGCCACTCCAGATAGGAGCTCGTGACGTAGCTTTTCCTTATGTGAACGCATTAGGGTTTTGGTTGTTCTTCTTTGGTGGTATTTTTCTAAACCTTTCATGGTTCTTAGGAGGAGCGCCAGATGCTGGTTGGACTTCTTATGCATCTCTCGCTATACACTCCAAAGGACATGGTGTTGATTTCTATGTTCTAGGTTTACAGATTTCTGGTTTAGGTACGTTGATTGGTGGTATTAACTTCCTTGTAACGATCATTAACATGCGTGCGCCTGGAATGACCTATATGCGGATGCCGTTGTTTACTTGGACAACATTTGTAACGTCAGCACTTATTCTTTTTGCATTCCCTCCATTAACAGTGGGATTAGTATTAATGATGTTTGACCGTTTATTTGGAGCTAATTTCTTTGAAGTTGCACAAGGTGGTAATACCGTAATTTGGGAACACTTATTCTGGATTTTTGGTCACCCGGAAGTATATATCTTGATCTTGCCAGCTTTCGGTATTTTCTCGGAAATCTTTGCAATGTTCTCAAGAAAACGTTTATTTGGTTATTCGTCTATGGTGTTTGCAACAGTCCTAATCGGTTTCTTAGGATTCATGGTTTGGGCGCACCATATGTTTACAACAGGACTTGGTCCGGTAGCAAATGCTATCTTCGCTGTAGCTACGATGGCAATTGGGGTGCCGACAGGTATTAAGATTTTTAACTGGCTGTTCACCATGTGGGGCGGAAGTGTTAAATTTACAACTCCAATGCACTATGCGTTTGCTTTTATACCTACATTTGTTATGGGTGGAGTAACAGGGATAATGCTTGCTTCTGCTGCTGCTGACTATCAATACCATGACACATATTTCGTTGTTGCCCACTTCCACTATGTTATTGTTGGTGGGGTAGTCTTAGCGCTTTTAGCTGGTACACATCTGTATTGGCCAAAAATGTTTGGAACAATGTTAAATGAAACAATGGGTAAGATTACGTTCTGGACTTTCTTTATCGGATTCCATATGACATTCTTTATCCAGCACTTCCTTGGTCTATGGGGTATGCCTCGCCGCGTATTTACCTATCTGCCAGGTCAGGGCTTTGAAACCTCAAACATGATCAGTTCCATAGGAGCTGCCTTCATGTCTGTCGGTGTTATTGTCCTATTAATCAACATTATTGTGACATCTGTTAAAAATGTTAGAGTTGGAAATGACCCTTGGGGTGACGGACGTACATTAGAGTGGTCTATTCCATCTCCACCGCCGTTCTATAACTTTAAGCAGCTTCCACTTGTTCGCGGTTTGGATGCTTATTGGATAGAAAAAATGGAAGGAAAGAAAGAAATGACTCCTGCTGAGCCGCTTGGTGATATTCATATGCCAAACTCTTCTTTCTTGCCATTTACAACATCGCTTGGTCTTTTCATCGCCGCTTTTGGTGCTATGTACCATGTAGATGATAAGGGATGGGCATTGCCAGTCTTGTTTATTGGTCTGCTCGTAACATTTGGTTCCATGTTATTACGGTCTGTTAAAGACGACCATGGTTTCCATATTCATAAAGAAGAATTAATGAACGAAGATGATAATAAGGGGGTTAAGGCATAATGCACGCTGAAGAAAAATTAACTTATGAAACTTGGCCTGCAGAGCCGGAGAAATCAACCCTTGAAGCGAAAAATAAATTTTTAGGTTTTTGGTTATTCTTAGGGGGAGAGACTGTGCTTTTCGCCTCTCTCTTCGCCACTTACCTTTCATTAAAGGATAAGGTGCCAAATACTTCTCAGCCGCTGGCCAAGGATTTATTTGAACTTCCGTTGACATTCGTGGCAACGATGCTGTTATTGACAAGCTCTTTAACAAGTGTTTACGCAATTTACCACATGAAAAATTTTGCTTTCAAAAAAATGATGGTGTGGTTAGGGCTTACTGCTTTATTAGGATTCGGGTTCTTAGGACTAGAAGTTTATGAGTTTAACCATTATGTCCATTTAGGCCATAAATTTACCAGCAGCGCCTTTGGATCTGCCTTCTATACCTTGGTTGGCTTCCACGGAGCACACGTTGCTTTTGGATTAGCTTGGTGCTTATCGTTAATGTTCCGTAATGCAAAACGTGGCTTAAACTTGTACAATGCGCCAAAATTCTATGTATTTAGTTTATATTGGCACTTTATTGACGTTGTATGGGTATTCATCTTTACTGTTGTATATTTAATGGGAATGGTGGGATAAACTGATGGCAAATCAACAATTAAATTCAGGGAACCCAAGAGTTGACCTTGAATATCGCCGCCGTAAAAGTGCGGAAGAGATGAGATATCAAGTCATTTCATTTGCTTTGATGATTTTCTTAACATTGGTTGCTTTTGCTGCTGTAGCTGCTAAAGGATTTACAGCGTGGTTTACAATACCATTTATCGTTCTTTTGGCTGCGGTGCAAGTAGTCTTCCAATTGTTTTATTTTATGCATATGAGTCATAAAGGCCATGAGGCCCCAACATTATTCCTTTTTTCAGGATTATTTGTTGGCTTGGTTATGATTTGGGCATTTTCGACCATTATCTGGTGGTAGGAGTTAAAAGGAAAATCGGCTTTTAAGCCGATTTTCTTTTTTAGTAATTGGAAAACATATGCAGCATCATTTCTTTGCCTATCCCAAAGGCCAAGGGTATAATAAAGTTGATGATTCTTTAATTAATTTTGAGGTGATATTGCAGTGCTTACCTTGGATATATTTGGTTTTCAAGCGCTATGGAGCCCGTACTTTTTATTGATTATGATTGTTTTGACAGGAGGATTTTTTCTTCTAACCACAAGATTTAGACACCGTTTCCAGGACAGTTTGCGCTTAACAAAGCAGCAAGGGGCTTTATTTCTTACCTCAATGATTCTTTTGTATGCTATTAAAGGATCTCCATTGGACTTAATGGCCCATTTAATGTTTTATATTCATATGATACAGATGGCTGCACTTGTCTTAATTGTTCCGCCTTTATTCATTTTGGGTGTACCTGCATGGCTGTGGAGAGCGGTTTTGCGCATCGAAGTATTTAAGTCTCTCTTTAAGTTTTTCACTAGACCACTTATGGCTCTATTAATCTTTAACGGGTTATTTTCGTTTTACCATGTTCCAATAATTTTTGATCATGTCATGCAAAATATATGGCTGCATGCAGGCTATTCGATTCTATTGTTTGTAGTTGCCATTTTTATGTGGTGGCCATTAATTAATCAGCTTCCTGAGCATCAAACCCTAAGTGGTCTAAAAAAGGTTGGTTATATTTTTGCTGATGGGATTCTCTTAACACCTGCCTGCGCTTTGATTATCTTTGCTGAAACACCTATTTATGCCACCTATTCTGATCCGCATGTATGGGGCAAAGTGATGAGCCTGTGTGTGGGTACTGCCAATTTTGAAAGTTTAAATTTGAGCGGTCCAGAGCTGTTTAGTTCGATGTCCTTAATCCATGACCAACAGCTTGGCGGCGTATTGATGAAGATTATGCAGGAAATCATTTATGGGGTAATCCTTTTCCGCGTCTTTTTTGAATGGTATCGTAAGGACCAAGCAGAAACAGAGCGCGATTTAAATCAAAAATTAAATCCATCGCTCATTAAATAGAGGCTGTCCGAACGACAACCTCTTTTTCTTTTGGTTGAAGTTTAGGAAGGTTTACTCTACTATAAGAGGAGAATATACAAAAAGAGAGGATTTATGCATGGATTCGATACCAATTTTACCCACGATTAGTACCACTTTTATTGTTTTAAGCGGGATTACAGTTGCCATCGGTTGGTGGCAGATTAAGCAAAGAAAATTGGAAGCTCACAAACGGACTATGTTTTTTGCAGCTATTTTTGCTCTTATTTTCTTTATTATTTATGCATCTAGAACTATTTTCATTGGGAACACATCGTTTGGAGGACCAGATAATATCAAAATATACTATACTGTATTTTTGATTTTTCATATTACCTTGGCCACGGTAGGAGCAGTTTTGGGGATATTGTCTCTTAATTCAGGTTATAAAAATAAACTCTCTTTCCATCGCCGCCTTGGCCCCATTACCAGCATCGTCTGGTTTTTTACAGCCGCTACCGGAGTAGTTGTCTACCTGCTTTTATATGTATTTTACCGAGGCGGGGAAACGACTTCCATGATAAAAGCGATTTTAGGTTTATAAGATCAAAAAAGCCGCATGATTAACATTCATGCGGCTTTTTCAGCATTATACAGCAAATTTGCTGATTTCGTTTTTGATATCTTCGATAATTTTTTTACATTGATTCACAAGTGATGCAGGGAAGGTTTCGCCTTCACCGTATTCAACACCGTGCGGGTAATAATGTTTTCCTAACAAAGGAGTCATCAATTGTATTACAGCTTTGAAGGTATCTACATCTCCTTCAACCGAATAGCCTTGAATCCGAAGGTAAAATACTCCCTCTCTTAGTTCAAACTTTTTGTCGTATGTAACGCGTTCATAATCCCATTGTCCTGCGCGCACTAAACCATGCTGTTGCATTACGTCATCAAGCCGGTTTATGTCTGCTTTTAACTCCTCAATTCCAGTGTTTTCGAATTTCATAAATAAATCCCTCCTAGAAACGCTTGCCTGTATTCATTATTTGGTAATAAAGCAAGATTAATTCAATTTAATAATAGATGAAATTTCTGTAACTTGCAACGAAATCATATAACGAATAAATCCATTATGGCTGGATATTCTAATTTACGAAAAGAGCTATAATTTTTGGAGGCGATTTTATGGAAAAAATCCGTGATATTATGACTGATGATGTAGACTGCTGTACTCTATTAGATAATATCTATGAAGTAGCTGTAAAAATGAAAGAATTAAATGTCGGGGCTATTCCTATTGTCGATAAAGAAAAAATTGTTGGAATGATTACTGATCGTGATATTGTCATTAGAGGCGTGGCAGAAAAGCATCCTGGCTCATCCAAAGTGGAGGAAATCATGAGCAATGACCTGATTACTATTTCTCCAGAGGCTTCTACTAGAGAGGCGGCAAAATTGATGGCACAACATCAAATTCGTCGTTTGCCTGTTGTAGAGGATGAGAAGTTGATTGGTATTGTATCACTTGGCGATTTTGCAATCCGTGAACTAACGGATGATCAAGCGAAGCAGGCCTTGACACAAATTTCCGAACAAAATTATAATAGTGCGCAGCATTAAAATAGTAATTTATTATAGGACAAATATTTCTAAACAGGCGCCCCGGTGCCTGTTTTCTTTTTTAATTAAGCATTTTCAGACATTTTAGGAAAACGGGTATTACTTAAAAAGATATAAATGCTATAATTATTCTAACAGTACATACAATGGTAGAAATAGTAATAGAGAGGGTGTAGCCTCTGAAGACGCTTTTAAGAATTTTGGTACTTTCTGCGGTAATCGTCACAATTGGCTTTTATGTTGGCATAAATGAAAAAAATCAGGATAAGGTTTTAATAAAGAAAGACAGCACATCAGAAATGGAACAAACTTATCAGCAAAATTCTAATTCACAATCAAACAATAAATTGAAAAAACCTGAAGAAGGTTTGTCTTTATTGATAGGCAAAAATGCTGCGGACATTGTCAAAGAACTAGGGGAACCACAGCGAATTGATGAGACTCCATATGGCTATCAATGGTATATTTATAACTTGGACTTTAAACGTTATGTTCAAGTTGGGATTGAAAATAGTCAGGTAGCAACGATTTTCGTCCTTGGTGAAAATTTGAATATATCGCCTTTTGAGATCGGGCAGCCGGTGGAAGAAATATTTAATACTCAATTTTTCGAAACGAATATCAATATCGATTTGAATGGGAATAACTATCGGTTTGAATTAAATGACACAGATTTAAACCTTCGACCAATCATTCAGCTGGGGGATGTTTTTTTTCAGCTTTATATTGATAAATTCACTGGTACTCTTTCAAGCGTACGCATTTTAAATGCAGAGACGTTTATCAAGCAGCGCCCATATGAGCTCGTGTACCGCGGTGAATTAATCGATCAGCCTCTGCCTGACGAAGAAATGTGGGAAAAGATCGAAACAGGGGCAGAACAAGAAATTTTTGATATTTCAAATGTGTTAAGGCAAAGGTACAAATTGGATCCATTAAAATGGGACGACAGTACGGCTGAAGTAGCATTTGGCCATAGTAAGGATATGGCATTGAATAATGATTTTTCACATACATCTAAAAAATTTGGCAGTCTTGCCGATCGATTAAATAAAGCTGAGGTTGCCTATAAAACGGCTGGTGAGAATATCGCCGCGAATTATACGGACGGGCCTGCTGCGGTTGAAGGGTGGCTGAACAGCAAGGGCCACAGGGATTCGTTATTAAATAAGGAATTCACCCATCTTGGTGTTGGTGTATATCAAAAATATTATACGCAAAACTTTATCCAAAAAACAGAACAATAAAAAGGAGAAAAAGCAGTATATCCTGCATTTTTCTCCTTTTTTATTGCGTGCCCAGCAAGCCGTTAATTGCTAATTGGTGAAAGTCCAATCTGAGTAAGTACCAAGACGCTCAGTAGCTGACAGGCAACTGGTGAAGAAACTCTAAGGTTGAAGCCCTGTGACAAAGTAACTCTCTAGCAGAGTGCGAGCAAACTAACAGGTTGTAACATTAAGTGAATCCTGCCGTCTCGTCAAAGGAACCCACCGTCGGTGGCTAAAGAGAAGTCGAGCCTTGAGTATATGGGCGAAGACCATGGAAGGTGTGAAGAACTTGGGAAAGCAGCACCAAGGAATCTCTCGGGGTAAGGGGAGCGACATGTTAGGAAAGTAATTAACGGAACTGGGGATACCCTCCTCGTCACTTTCATACGAAAGTAAAGCAGAAACCTATAAGTGTAAACGAAGTGGTGAATGGATGAGAGGGAGTCGGAGGGGGTCATAGTACCAATGATGACAATGACAACATAACATTGTCTAGGGAAGGACGGCAAAAGCCAATACCCTACTTCGTTCATATGTTGGAAGGAGGTAAGAGTCAGTGAATGCCAAGAAAATGGCTAACTACACCAATAAAGTAAAAGCTCAAGAACTCTGGAAGACGTTATATCTTTGTGCCAAGGAAAACACTAGCCGTAGATTTCATGCTTTATATGACAAAATTTATCGTCCTGATATCCTATGGGAAGCCTGGCAACGTGTGAAACGAAAGAAAGGCAGTGGGGGCGTAGATGGACAATCGATTGTAAATATCGTCGAGGAATACGGAGAGAAGAAGTTCTTGAACGAACTCTACCTAGAGTTGAAAGAGAACAGATATCATCCCAATCCAGTCCTAAGAACCTACATACCAAAGGATGACGGGAAGAAACGTCCATTAGGAATCCCAACCATTAAAGATAGAGTTGCACAAATGGCTACTAAGATGGTTATTGAACCTATTTTTGAGGCTGACTTTCATGATTGCTCATTTGGTTTTCGTCCTAAACGTAATGCTCATCAAGCCATGGCAAAGATACGAAAAGCGAGTAAGAAATGTTTTTGGGTAGTAGACGTCGATATCCAAGGATATTTTGATAACATCAACCAAGATAAATTGATGAAATTGGTCGAACAACGTATCAGTGACCGCAGAGTTCTAAAGCTAATTCGTAAGTGGCTGAAGGCGGGCATCATGGAAGAAGGTAAGATTAGAAATCCGATTTCTGGAACACCGCAAGGTGGTGTTATCTCCCCGCTGTTAGCGAATATCTATTTAAACACAATGGATAAAATTTGGGAGAAGCGATTTAATCATTTAGGTGAACTGGTCAGGTATGCGGATGACTTCGTCATCATGTGCAACACTAAACAACATGCACTTAAAAGCATTAAAGTTATTCAAGCAATAATGGGAAAACTGGACCTTTCAATTAATCGAGATAAATCAAGATTGGTTCATCTTTGGGATGATATAGAGGGTTTTGACTTCTTAGGATTTCATAATAGGAAGTTTCCAATCCGTCGGAAAGGCGGTTACACATTATTTGTGATGTCACACATCCCGAAAAAGAACGCAATGAAGAAAATGCGTGCAAAAATTAAGGCATACACTGAGCCAAGGGCAAAATTGTACATGGATATTCATGACTTGGTGATCGGATTAAACAAGAAACTACAAGGTTTCAAAAATTACTATCTCATATCACTTAATGCAAAGAAATGGCTTAATCGGATTGATTGGTATGTGTTAGAACGCCTAACATTATTCTATAACAAGAAAAGAAATAGTCGTATGAAACATGGGAATTTAATAGACGTACGAAAAGAAATTGGTCATTTATTAGTGAAATTGGCTAGTTAGTCTCCGTAAAGCCAAAGAAAGAAGAACGTCGGAAAGCCGTATGAGGGAAAACTTCACGTACGGTTTGATAAGGAGGAACTGAAAGTAAAAGAGATAGCCGAAAGGCTATCCCTCTGAAATCAGTTTCTTACTCTACCATTATTTGACATTTGAAGTTTTCGATTCAAATCGGTTAAATAAAAACGTATTTCCTTCCCAGCTCCCATATAGACGAATGAAATGGCCTGGTGTAAATAAGCATTTTTCCATGTTTTTCGTAACAGGAGTCATTCTTTTGGCAGTGATTATTTTAGCATCAGTTTGAAGTTTAATTGTCTGAACCAAAAGATAACGGTGATAATAATAACGTTCCTTGCTTTCGTCGATGCTTTTAATTTCACCTGTTAATATCGCTTCTTCCCTTACATTCCCTGCAGCAAGCCATTTTTCATCGTGCTCTTTCATCTCTTTTTTAGTCAGCAGGTAGAAATAAAAACAAATAATCGGGATAAGAATGGCAGTAACCATTATCATTAAACCCCTTCTTATTTATTTATGATAAAAAATGTGCCAGTGGCATAGGCTATTTTTTTGCCGTCATTTCGGTAGGCAGTGCCTGAGACGACGATTGTTTTCGTGCCATGATGAATGATGTCAGCCTTGCAGCTTAATGTGTCCCCAATTCCAGGAGCAATATAGTGGATATTAAGCTGATTGGTTACAGCCCCCAAACCTTCTGGCAAAACATAGTTTGCTAATGAACCCATTGCCGTATCCAAAACTGTGGCTGTTATTCCGCCATGAACAATGTCTAAATTATTATGAATGATTGGATTAATGGGGATGGTAATTTCACACGTGTTTTTGTCCATTTTTCTGTCCATATGGAGAAGATGGCCAATATAAGTATCACTGTTCATATCAATCTTTTGTTGAACTCCCCGTAATAGGGAAGCGAGACTTTCCAAGTCTGATTCCGAGCCATTCTCGATACAATCTTCTAAAAGCTGCCGTAACTCTTGTTTCATTTTTTTACCTCTTTCTTTTTGGCTAATAGGAAAGTATAAATTTTCACAAATTTATACTTCCTAACGCATAAATTCAACTATGCCTCATGAACCGTCCTATCGGCCTCGCCAATCGGCGAGTTTTCATTTGCGTTTCTTTGACCATCTTACCACTTGTGTGCCTAATAATAAATGTTTTGAACCTAATTCGCCGTTTCACATTTCTTATGATTTATCATACTTTATTATTGGAATGAATAGGGGCAGAGGTGAGGATAATGACGCAAAAGAAATTGCACCCATCCGTTGAAAAATTTAAAGAATTTGTTAGAAACAATCCAAAAATTATTAAGGAGGTCCGCAAGGGAAACGCCACCTGGCAGGAATTATACGAGGACTGGTACTTATTAGGCGAAGAAGACCAGCGTTGGGAGAAAATTGGTTCAGATGGTGAAGCTGCGGAGGTAAAAGATGAGAAAGAAGCCAAAGGGGACTTAATGTCCAATGTGATGGGGATTTTCAAAAAAATGGATCCCAATCAAATGCAGTCCCATCTACAGAATATCAGCCAGGCGATTGGCGCCATCCAAGGCCTAGTTTCCCAATTTCAAGGCGGTAATGCACCTAATAATCCTGTAAAACCTCCTGAAGGGCCAAAACATCCATTTTCATTTAGACAAGACTAATTAAAGGGTGGGGGATATGCGCAAGGAAATTTTAGAATATGTAGAAGGACAAAAGGATTTAAAACGGTTTATTCGGGAGCAGCCACTTTGGTATCGGAAACTGTCAAGAAATCCTTATGATATTCAATCATTAGAAATTGCAGCATTACATCATTACAAAAAAACCATTCCCGATCAAGTGGAGAAATTCACAAATGGAGTGCAAATGGCTTCAATGATGTACTCCATGTTCCAAGCCATGAAAAACCAAAATTAACAAAGGGCACCCAAATTTGGATGTGGCCTTTTTTTGTTTGGATTAAAAAATATTGAGAAGGCGAACAATACAAACATGAGAAGGAGTGATATTGGTGAAAAAACATATCCTCATTGGTTTTATTTTGTGCTGGGTTTTAGGAGCCTCAATGCTTCACGAGGCAAAGGCAATCTCAAACGAAATACCTGAGCTGATTGTTCAACACGAAACAAAAGGAAATCAAGTGCTGGTAGAATGCATTTTAACGGGAATTAGTTTTAGGGAGACAGAGGATTCAAAACAAAAAACGGGTAAAATTGTCATTTGGGTAGACGGACAGAAAAAATCCGAAGCCTCCTCGGCAGTATTCATTATCAAGGATCTTTCTCCAGGGAACCACAAGGTAAAGCTGGATGTGGTTGATTTAAAATATAATTCCTACGGTTTGAAAAAGGAGTTTGTAATAAATATCCCCTAATTAAATGGATTTTTTCGCTTTCAGGAGGTTTTCGTGATAAAATGTCAGTGGAGGTGAGCGTACATGCTTGCTACATCAGAAAGAGTTGAATTACTGGACTACGCTGAACAGCTGGCAAAAATGGTTCTCGAATCTGACATTGTTGAACATTATCGGATTTGTTTATATAAAATGCAAAGCAGCCGTGAAACGCAGCAAAAGATACAGCGTTTTGCGAAGCTTAAAGACCTTTATGAAGAGGTGCAAAGGTTTGGTAAGTACCATCCTGATTATAAAAATGTGATGACTCAAATTCGTCAATATAAACGGGAAATGGACTTGGACGCAAACGTAGCCGAATTTAAATTGGCGGAAAATGATTTGCAAAGCCTTTTGGATGAAATCAGTCTCCATGTTGGTCGATCCGTCTCCGAGCATATAAAAGTCCCGACCGGCAACCCGTTTTTTGATAACGGTCATTCAAGCGGCTGCGGTGGCGGAGGAAGCTGTGGCTGCAGTTAAAAAAATGAGCATGTGGGATAAAGGGGTAAGGATTGAAATAAAACCTTTTCATGTGCTAGACTTATTTAAAAAGAAGCCTGCAATGAAGGGGAAAAAATTATGTTTGTTCAAAGACAAGGATTAGTTGTTTGGCTGTATTCATTAAAACAGGCCAAAATGCTCAGACGTTTTGGAAATGTCCATTATGTGTCAAAAAAGCTAAAATATGTTGTGGTGTACTGTAACCAAGACGATGCAGAGGAAATTATAGAAAAGCTCCAATCCTTTTCGTTCGTGAAAAAAGTAGAGCCTTCATACAAGCCCTTTTTAAAAATGGAATACGAAAATTCAGCACCTGACAAGGCAAAAGAATATGACTATAAAATGGGGATATAAAAAGGTGAGAATCATCTCATCTTTTTTTTGCCCTAAAAAGAAAAAAACCCTGCAAAAATTTTGCAGGGTCCTTCTAAATCCTGATATAGGACAGAAGGCAAAGGGAGAGGAGAAACCGGAGGAAGAACTTATGGGGAAACGTAAGTCTTCTCCGCGGTTGGCAACAACATCCTCGAATTGATGTTGTTACTTACATTATTTCCACAACCCAAAACCTTATACGTCGAAATTTAAAATTTCCTTTTTTCGCAAATTTTTTATAAAATGTAAGAAAAGAAAAAACTAATGTGACAAATTTGTTTATATTTTGCAGCCTATGGTAGGATGTAAAAAAACGTAATTTTGGATAAAATGTGGTGGTGAACACGTGAGAGTAGTTTCTGGCATCTGTAAAGGCCGTCCTCTTAAAGCTGTCCCTGGTAATACAACAAGACCTACAACAGATAAGGTGAAGGGAGCCCTATTTAATATGATTGGCCCTTATTTTGACGGGGGTACCGGGCTTGACCTCTTTGCTGGGAGCGGAGGATTAGGTTTGGAAGCACTGAGCAGAGGCTTGGATAAAGTGATATTTATCGACAGGGACGCCAAAGCAATTCAGACAATCCAAGACAATATCAGCGCATGCAGGTTTGAAGACAAAACTGAGGTATACAGGAATGATGCAGACAGGGCACTTAAGGCTTTAATTAAACGAGAAATTATGTTTGACTATATTTTCTTGGACCCGCCGTACAAGCTTCAAGAGCTGATCAGGTTAATGGAAAAAATGGATAAAGAGAATGTGGTTAAGGACCAAGGAATTATTGTCTGTGAACATAGTTTTGATGTCGATTTACCTTCCTCTGTCGGGCGGTTCTCGCAGATAAAACATGAGAAATATGGGATTATTGCTATAACAATATATTTAAAATCTAATGGGGAATAAGGGGGAGTCAAGTTGGCAAGTATAGCCGTTTGTCCGGGGAGTTTTGATCCAATTACATATGGCCATTTAGATATCATCCGCAGAGGGGCTAAGGTTTTCGATAAGGTTTATGTTGTGGTATTAAATAATGTCTCAAAAAATCCACTCTTTACTGTTGAGGAAAGGCTTGACCTGATAAAGGAAGTTACAAAGGACATCCCTAACGTGGCTGTCGATCAATTTTCCGGGCTGCTTGTCGATTATGCCAAGAGTGTGAACGCAAATGCAATCCTTCGGGGCCTTAGGGCTGTTTCCGATTTTGAATATGAAATGCAGATTACCTCGATGAATAGGTTTTTAAACGATCATGTGGAAACCTTTTTTATGATGACCAATAATCAATATTCCTTTTTGAGCTCAAGCATCGTGAAAGAAGCAGCAAAGTACAAAGGGGATATTTCAGGGCTTGTTCCGCCTCCAGTCCAAAAAGAATTGCAAAAAAAATACAGATAAAAAAAGAGCTAATTTTTAGCTCTTTTTTATATTACTTTCTTTTAGCTTGATAAATAAGATTAGTATATATATTGATAGGGAGCAAATCGTGATGAGTGGGCCAGTTTCCAGCATTTTATGATAAAAATCCTTTGTCCATATTCCATCTCCAAATACTGGCAGGGCGCCTGCAGGCTGATTATGGCCTTGGAAGCGCACATAAATGGGATTCCATAAGAGGAGCGTTAAGAGCCCGGCAAAAATGCCTTGGAAGATTCGCGCAATAAAGAATGGCCGAAAGCGGATGTCAGTCTGGGCTAAGATACTGGCAACCTGCGCTTGGACACTAAAACCGCCAAAGGCTAAAATAAAGCTTGTTATGATTGCTTTCTGTAACAATAACGCCTCATCCACCCTGCTGGTCAGATCGCTCCCAAGTGTGATTTCAAACAATCCGGAGATAAACGGTATGCTTAACATTTCTGGAAAATTAAACACGGAAAAAATCATTTCCACGAATTTTGCCAGCGCAGCCGTGATATGTAGATGGTAAAGAAGTTTATTTATGACAGAGAACAGGATGATAAAACCGCCGACCATCAATAATGTTTGAATCGAAGAGGTAACAGCATCGCCAAGAAGCTTTCCAATCGGGCGGTTATCCTTTAGCCTTGTTTGGTGCAAAGCCGATAAGGCTGCTCGAATCTTAAGTTTTTTGGCGTTTTTCGCTTTATCAGGTGATTCCTTTCCATAAAACCGCATCATAATTCCAACACATACGTTGCCCAAATAGTGAGCAGCCGCTAAGAGTATCCCTAATTGGGTATTATGAAAAAATCCCACAGCTACTGCGCCAAAGATAAATAGGGGATTAGAGGAGTTGGTAAAGGAGACGAGTCTCTCGGCTTCAATCCGTGTTATGTGGCCTTCTTGCCGCATTCTTGCAGTAAATTTTGCGCCTGCTGGATTCCCTGATGCCATTCCCATGGCCCAGACGAATCCTCCTACACCAGGAACTTTGAAAAGCGGTCTCATAAAAGGTTCGAGAAGAACCCCAATGAACTTGACTACTCCAAATCCAATCAACATTTCTGATACAATAAAAAAAGGCAGGAGGGAAGGGAATACGATTTCCCACCACAAATTAAGGCCACGGATAGAGCCTTCAAATGATTCTTTTGGATAGAAAATAAGTGACGCCGCTAAAACGATGCCGGAGATGGCTAAAGCAAGCGTTTTGAGCTTTGACCGAAACATCGAAGAGTTCTCCTTCCTTGTGAAGCTGTCCAGCTTCAGGCGCCATCGGCTCGTGGTCACAAGCGGGTCCTCCAAAAGGTTAAAGAACTCCCTTTCGGCCGACTCGTCTTGTGCTTGGCTATAGAAAGCTTTCGCTTTCTGTACGCATTAAGGGCGACTAATCCCTGTCTTCTCTACGCTTGTCAGTGATAAGTCGCCCTATATCGCCGATAAACGGGCGCCTTCTGCTTTTCTTTCTACTTGTCCTCATATAAAATAAATATACTCATAGAATGTTGTTTTAGACCATAAGATTGAACGTGATTTATTAGATGTATAATAGGAGGGTTCTGCTATGGAGCACCCTAAGATTGGCTTGGCGCTCGGCTCTGGAGGAGCTCGCGGGTTTGCTCATTTGGGTGTTATAAAGGTGTTAAAGGATGCCGGTATTCCGATTGATTTAATTGCAGGCAGCAGCATGGGAGCCCTGGTCGCTTGTTTTTATGGAGCTGGGATTGATTTAGACCTTCTATATAAATATTCAACCGCTTTTAGGAGAAAGTATTTTCTTGATTTTACTGTCCCGAAAATGGGATTTATTACAGGCAAGAAAGTAAAGGAATTTATTCGTATCTTTACCCATGGGAAAAATATCGAAGACTTGTCAATACCACTTGGGATTGTGGCAACGGATTTATTAACCGGAGAAAAAGTTGTCTTTAAAGAGGGGCCGGTGGCAGAGGCTGTCAGGGCAAGCATTTCCATACCAGGAATTTTTGTGCCTGAGAAGTATAAGGGAAGAATCCTCGTGGATGGCGGAGTTGCTGACCGTGTTCCCATTTCTGTTGTGCAAGAGATGGGGGCGGATATTGTGATTGCCGTGGATGTCTCACGGGTTAAGCGAAACGCGGAAATTACCTCCATTTACGATGTCATCATGCAAAGTATTGATATTATGCAGACTGAGATTATCAATTTCCATGAAACATCTGCAAATGTGATGATTCGTCCCCCTGTCGAGGGCTATAGTTCGCGGGCATTTACTAACATTGAAGAAATCATTAAAATTGGCGAAGACGAGGCAAAAAAGTATCTTGAGCAAATTAAGAAGGAAATTGATAATTGGAAGGGGTGATGGCAGCTTGCGTAAAAAACTATCAATTGGCATTTTCTTTATCCTTGCAGTATTTCTGATAGGCGGAATGTATTATTCATTACCTTACTATGTTTCAAAACCAGGGATGGCAAAAGAACTTGCTCCAATCATTACAGTTGAAGGCGGTTATCAGGAAAAAGGAAATTTTATGCTGACAACTGTCCGGATGGGAAGGGCTAATATCTATTCCTATATAGAGGCCAAAATGAGAAAATATGAGGAAATCTATCCGCTCGATATGGTATTAAATGAACAGGAAACGGAAGAAGAATATAATGTCAGGCAGCTGCATTTGATGGCAGCATCAAAACTTAATGCGATTGAGGTGGCATACCATAAAGCAGGGCTGCCTGTACATTATAAATATAAGGGAATATATGTGATGCAGGTCCTGCCGGGAATGCCTGCAGAAGGGAAGCTCCAGGCAGGTGACCGCGTTTTTAAAATGGATGGACACACATTTCCCTCATCAAAAGATTTCATTGAATATTTAGGGAAAAAAAGTGCCGGAGATCATGTGAAATTAACCTATTCCAGAAATAACGAGGAAAAAAGTGTGAATCTTATTCTGCAGCCCTTTAAGGATCAGCCTGGGAAGGCAGGCATAGGCATTTCACTTGTGGACGATAAAGAAATCACCGTCGATCCCGAGGTTAAAGTCAGAACAGATGAAATCGGCGGGCCTTCTGCGGGTTTTATGTTTACCTTGGAGATATATAACCAGTTAACAAAGAATGACCTAACGAAAGGCTACCAAATTGCCGGAACGGGAACGATTGACCCAGATGGCACCGTTGGGCCGATTGGCGGTATCGAACAAAAAATTGTTGCCGCTGATAATGCCGGCGCAGAAATCTTTTTTGCACCGAACGAAAAGGGTGCTAAGGACTCCAATTATCGGGCAGCCTTAAAGGCAGCACGAGATATCAAAACAAAGATGAAAATTGTTCCGGTCGATACCTTTGACGATGCGGTAAAATATTTAGAAAAATTGCCTAAAAAGAAATAGGATGGTGCCAAAGAGGCGCCGTCCTATTTCTTTATAATGATTGGAGGCTGTTTGAATTCCTGTTCCATCAAAATTTTTTTTGCCGGGCCCGGGACCCCCATTGCATATACCCTAGCAGCCTTTAGGTCGAGGTTAACCTCTTCGTCCTTAAATGAAGACAATTTCGCAACCAGAGGCAAAGCAAATTCCTTTTTCATTTTATTTAGGTATTCTTGTCCTCTCTCTGACATCCCAAGGAGCCTTAAATAGCCCGCTCTTTTGCTTCCTTCCATGTCTATTTTTTTGCTATTGGTCAATATGTGAACACATAATCGCTGCAGCCTCGTCCATGTATAGCGTTTTGTTTTTATTCTTTCCATAAACTCCTGAAAGCTTCCTGCTTCGGTTGCTGCATGTTGTAACCTGTTCTCAAGTCCCTCTTCAGCCTCATATATTTCTTTTAACTCTTCTGGGGAGGAATGGAGGAGACGAAGCTGAAGAAACGGCCAATAATTTTCCCAGCGGTGGTAAAGACCATGTTGATTTAGATATTCATGTAATAATTGCCTAGTAGCCTCCGGCACATACTGATTAATTTCAGATGGGCGGTTTATATCTGAGAATAGTGCTTTCCTGATGCTGGTTGCACTGGCAATTGTTTCGGAGGCAAAATGTTCATCATGATAGTCGGCGATTTTGCGTGCTACAGTTAAGGGAGTAATCTGACTTCTTTGCTCATGGATCGCTTTTATGTAGTGAAAGCCTAGTATGTTGTTTGGCCTGGACAAATCTAAATAATTTTCCGAATTTGACAGCTGTTTGTATGACAATGCTAAAGCCTTCGGATAGCTGACACCTGAACCCATAAAATGCTTTATATTTTTTTCATGGGAATCCTGCTGACTTTCCAAAAAATGAATCGTTTGTTGAAAGGCTTCAATCTCCCCGCTTTCGCTGCCAAAACAAAGGTACTGACAGCCTGCAGCAGCAAGAATGGACACTGCCCCATTTGCAAAGGTTTCGGCATTTTGTGTGGCATAGCGGTAGGGAAGTTCAAAAACGATGTCCACGCCATTTAATATGGCCATTTTCGTTCTCTGCCATTTCGAAACAAGTGCAGGCTCCCCCCTTTGCAGAAAATTTCCGCTCATTACCGCAATAACCACATCTGCTTGGGCTGCCTCGCGGGATGCCTGCAAATGAAAGGCATGTCCATTATGAAATGGGTTGTATTCAACAATAACACCAACTGCTCTCATAACTCTCTCCTTGAAATTTAATTACTATCATTATAGCAATTTATTCCGTTTTCCAATCGAATAATATGATATGATGATACATATGTTTGCAAAAGGTATTTATGGATACACTATAATGGAAAAAATTTATTTATTTATGCAACATAAGGTGAAGTGTAAAGAAAAAATATTGACAAAAATTTTATCGAAAGCTATAATTACCTTTGTTGCCTTGGGGTGATTCAATTGAAATGGACATTAAATCAATTGCAAAAATATCGAAATAAGGAATTTTCGATTGACGATACCATTCGGGTTGACGAGCTTAAACTGGATGACCCAACTATTCGTGAAGTGTCTCCAATGCAAATTACCGGACGTGGAGATATAGATTCTTCAAAAGTTACCTTTCATTTAAAAATTGAGGGGTATCTGATTCTTCCATGTTCGCGAACCTTAGTGGATGTCAAATTTCCAATTAATGTCGAAACGACGGAAACCTTCCTCCTGCAAAATTCAGTTTACCAAACTGAAGAGGAGGCCCATCAGGTAAAAGGAGATATGATTGATTTAAAACCAATCATAAGAGAAATTCTGATACTTGAGGTTCCAATGCAAGTATTCTGCGATGATGTCCAATCTGAAGATGCAGCACCGCAATCCGGTAAGGATTGGGAGGTTATTCAGGAGGAGGAACAATCTAAAAAGATTGATCCACGCCTTGCAGGGCTTGCAAAGTTTTTTGACAAAAACAATTCTTCGGAAAGCTAATCGAAATGATCTGACTTCAAGCGCTCCTGCGCATTTTTTATAAGGAGGTGGGAAGAATGGCTGTACCTTTTAGAAGGACTTCTAAAACTGCGAAGAGAAAGCGTCGTACTCATTTTAAATTAAACGTTCCTGGTATGGTAGCATGCCCAAACTGTGGTGAAATGAAACTTGCTCACCGCGTATGCAAATCTTGCGGAACATACAAAGGAAAAGAAGTAGTAAACGACTAATTTCTACTTAGATAAAGCACAAGGAGCAAACGCCCTTGTGCTTTTGTCATTTCAAAACAAATACATACTTTTTTAATTGAGAGGGTGAGCAAAAAATGGCTTTTTCGATTGAAAGGCGGGACCCGGGATATTTATTATTTACCATCGAAAGAAGCGAAAAGCGAAACGCCATAAACTACGATGTTATGGAAGGGCTATCGCAAGCGTTAGAAAAAGCTAGTGAACCTGAAATAAAAGCTCTTGTCATTACGGGGAGTGGTGAGAGTGCGTTTTGCTCCGGCGGAGACTTATCCGTTTTTCATCTCCTGCACACCAAAGAGGATGCGTATCCAATGCTTTCAAAAATGTCCAATATTCTGTATTCCTTATTAACCTTGCCCATTCCTACTATTGCACTAATGAACGGTCCAGCGGTTGGCGGAGGCTGTGAGCTTGCAGTTGCCTGTGATTTCCGGCTCGCTAGAAAAGGCGTTAAAGCAGGGTTTGTTCAAGGAAAACAAGCCATTACGACCGGTTGGGGTGGAGGCTCTATTCTAGTCGAAAAGTTCCCATCCCCATTTGCCATGAAGCTTTTGATGGAAGCAGACCTCGAAACCGCAGAATATTTATTTAAAACCGGTTTTATTAATCACCTATTCGACGGAGACTCCCTTCAACAATGTGGAGATTACCTTGAGAAAATGCTGTCCAATGATTTAGAGGTTCTCAAATCCTATAAAAGAATATGGATTAACAAGTGGAAGCAGGCAGGCCTTCGTGAAAGAATAGAGGAAGAGGTTAAAAACTGTGCCATCCTTTGGGAAAGTGATGCCCATCATCAATATGTAAAAAATTTTATTAAGAAAAACACCAGATAAGATGAATTCACGGCTCCAGATTAAGTCTATCTTTTCTAGTAGATGCATATGTTTATAAAAACACTACTAGGAGGGGATTTGATGTCACCAACTCGACAAGATGCTTGGAGCCAAGATGAGGATTTACTGCTAGCTGAAGTTGTATTAAGGCATATTCGAGAAGGCGGGACACAGCTTCAAGCATTTGAGGAGGTAGGGAAACAGCTATCGCGGACACCTGCGGCCTGTGGATTCCGTTGGAACTCATATGTAAGAAAGCAATACAAGTCTGGAATAGAGCTTGCCAAGAAGCAGCGTAAAGAATTGAAAAAACATATTACTCCTGCTGAAGCTGATCCAGCCCCTGAAATAATCAAAAAGGAAGCTGTCTCGACCGAGCCGGGGGGTACTTTGACATTTCCGGCTGTCATTCAGTTTTTAGAGGGCATTTTTAAACAAGTGGAGAATTTTGCTGAGCTTGAAGAGGGAAGCAGGAAGTCTTCCGAAAAAATAAAAGAATTAGAGAAGAAAACTTATTATTTAGCAGCAGAGAATGAAAGACTCACGGAGAACCTAAAGGCCATCGAAGAGGACTACCGTTCATTACTGGAAATTATGGAAAGAGCTCGCAAAATGGTTGTCCTTCAGGATGAAGACCGACAATCTAAAGTTAGATTCCAGATGGATAAAAACGGCAACCTGGAAAGAGTAGAGAAATAGAAAAAAGCGGACATCCGGTCCGCTTTTTCGCTTAGCTAATAAGAAAGTATAAACTTTCTGTCGAAAGCATTATACTTTCTTAACGCATAAATTCAACTACGCCTCTGTCTTCGTCCTATCGGACTCGCCAATCGGCGAGTTTTCATTTATATTATTGTGCTTCCACACCTTCTGGATACCAGACAAGCGGATTTTCCCCGCGGTCTCGTTCCATATCGTAATCAACACTTGTAAAGCCCATTTTTTCCCAAAAGCCGCGAGATTGCATTCTTGCATTTGTCTTAATTGGAAGTCCAAAGCTTTTGGCGAAATCTACAAGTTGTCTACCAAAGTCTTTTCCCTGATAGTCTTGTAATACTTCCAGTTTCCATAATTCCAAATAACTTTGTGGCGGATAAAAATATCGATCGAATTTAGCTTCAATTTGGTATAAGCTCATCCGGGCAACAAGCTTATCTCCATAGTAAATACCATAAAACGGTGAATCGATATCATTGTCTATCATATTGGCTTCAAGATCTTCGAACATTGAAAGCTCTTGAAGACCATATTCTTTAAACTTTTTAAATTCTTCTAGAGTTTTGAAATTAACTTTTAATTTTTCCACTTTAGTCCCCATGTTCTTCCTCCTAGAAATTATATTCTGTAATCTTGTATATATTTTTTTTAACTGAATAACATGATATGAATAATTTTTTCATTATTCAAATGAATTACTATCATTATAATACAAAAAAACTAAAATTTCCTCATTGAATAATCGAAAGCGGTTTCAAAGGTGGCAGGAAATTCGAAGAATGATGTAGAAACTTAATAGTGAAAGTGACATTGGGTCAGGAAAGGGGAAGAAATGTGCAAAAAATTTTAATTGCCAATCGGGGAGAAATTGCCCTTCGTATTATTAGAACGTGCCAAGCGATGGGAATTGAGACAATTGCTGTTTATTCCGAAGCAGATAGGGAGATGCCTTATGTAAAGGCTGCGACGAGGGCGGTATGTATTGGGGAAGCGCAAGTTAACAAGTCTTATTTGCAGGCAGAGAAAATTTTAGAGGTAGCAAGAGCAGAAAAAGTGGATGCCATCCATCCAGGCTATGGCTTTTTATCGGAGAATGCAGCCTTTGCACAGCAAGCCAGAAACGAAGGCATGATCTTTATTGGACCGAAGCCCGAAACAATTGATTTAATGGGAGATAAAATTGTTTCCCGACAAACAATGGAAAAAGCGGGAGTTCCGGTCGTCCCAGGCAGCGGCACCGGTTTAAAAACGGTTGAAGCGGCCCTTGCCTTAGCAGAAAATATAGGCTATCCGATAATGCTGAAGGCGAGCGGCGGCGGCGGGGGAATCGGCATGGTGTTATGTGAAAATGAGCAAGCGCTCGCTAAGTCATACGCATCCACCAAGGCAAGGGCGCTTGCCTATTTTGGGTCGGATGAGGTATTTATCGAAAAATATATCGCGGATGCCAGACATATTGAGGTACAAGTTTTCGGTGATGAATTTGGCAATCTCATTCACTTATTTGAAAGGGACTGTTCCGTCCAAAGAAGGCACCAGAAGGTTATCGAGGAATCGCCATCGCCGTTTCTTTCCGATTCAGTCCGGCAGCAAATGTATGAAACGGCCGTTAAAGCGGCTCGTGCCGTCAATTATACAAATGCGGGAACGATTGAATTTATTGTTGATGAGAACGAGAATTTTTATTTTCTTGAAATGAATACGAGACTTCAAGTTGAACATCCAGTAACTGAATCTATTACAGGTCTTGATTTAGTAAAATGGCAGATTCTCGTTGCACGGGGAGAAAGGCTGCCGCTGCTGCAATCAGAAGTCCATTCTTCCGGCCATGCTGTAGAATTTCGTCTTTATGCGGAAGATCCTGTACGGTTTTTGCCTTCTCCTGGCAAAATCACCACCTTGAAGTGGGAAGAAAAAGAAGGTGTACGGATCGATTCGGGTTATGAAGAAGGTGGAACGGTCACCCCATTTTATGATCCGATGATAGCTAAATGCATTTTTTATGGTGCAGACCGACAAAAAGCATTGGAAGCGGCTGAGACTTTCTTCCAGGAAATTAAAATTGAGGGGATTAAAACAAATGCCCCATTATTCTTAAATATTCTTGCTAATAGAGATTTTCAAAATGGAAATTATACCACAAGCTTTTTAACAAAAACATTAGTGAACTAAGGAGTGTTTTAAAGATGAAAGAAATAACAGCATCAATGGCAGGAACCGTACTTAATATTTTCACAGCAGCAGGCGAATCCATCAACATGGGTCAAGAGGTATTAATGCTTGAATCCATGAAAATGGAAATTCCGATTGAAAGCAGTATCGAAGGTGTTGTCAAGGAAGTAAAGGTTAACATCGGAGACTTCGTAAATGAAGGCGATGTGCTGATTGTTCTAGTTTAGGAGGGGCATTATGGCACAGACAAATACATTAAATGATCAATTAAACGAATACCAGAAACAAATCGAAGCGGGCGGGCATCCAAAATATCATGAAAAGGCCAAAGAGCAGAATAAGCTGTTCGTCCGTGACCGCTTAAGGTTATTGTTTGATGATGGGCAATATGAAGAAGACGGCAAATTTGCCAACTTTACGGCAGGTGATTTGCCTGCTGATGGCGTGGTAACAGCAATTGGCAAAATAAATGGCCAGACTGTATGTGTAATGGCAAATGACTCCACTATAAAGGCAGGCTCCTGGGGAGCACGGACCGTTGAAAAAATCATCCGTATTCAAGAAACAGCTGAGAAATTGCAGGTGCCTTTATTGTATTTGGTGGATTCGGCAGGTGCGAGAATCACCGACCAATTAGAGATGTTTCCAAACCGCCGCGGGGCCGGAAAAATTTTTTATAATCAGGTAAAGCTGTCCGGCATGATTCCGCAGATTTGTATCCTGTTTGGGCCATCCGCAGCAGGCGGGGCCTATATCCCAGCTTTTTGCGATATTGTCATCATGGTCGACCAAAATGCCTCCATGTACTTAGGGTCGCCGCGAATGGCGGAAAAGGTCATCGGCGAAAAGGTGACGCTAGAGGAAATGGGCGGGGCTCGAATGCATTGTACAATTTCGGGCTGTGGTGATGTTCTGGTTATCAACGAGGAGGAGGCAATTGAGTCTGCCAAAAGATATATCAGCTTTTTTCCAGCCAATTTTAAAGAGAAGACAAAAAAGATTGCTGGTGCGGCGGCTAAGGAAGGAAGGGAATTAGAGGCGATTATTCCGGAAAACCAAAATGCCCCGTTTGATATGTATGAGTGTATTGATCGACTGGTTGATGCCGGCAGCTTCTATGAAATTAAAAAATTATTTGCACCTGAGTTAATAACTGGACTTGCTAGAATAGATGGAAGAGCGGTTGGAATCATTGCCAATCAGCCAAAGGTAAAGGGCGGCGTCCTGTTTGTCGATTCCGCGGATAAAGCCGCAAAATTCATTCAGCTTTGTGATGCCTTTCATATTCCGTTATTGTTCTTGGCAGATGTGCCGGGCTTTATGATTGGAACAAAGGTCGAGCGTGCGGGCATCATCCGTCATGGGGCTAAATTAATTGCTGCTATGAGTTCTGCCACAGTGCCAAAAATCTCAGTCATTGTTCGCAAGGCTTACGGTGCCGGGCTTTATGCGATGGCAGGCCCTGCCTTTGAACCGGATTGCTGTATCGCTCTGCCTACCGCACAAATCGCCGTAATGGGTCCTGAAGCTGCGGTAAATGCTGTCTACTCCAATAAAATAAATGAAATTAACGATCCAAAGGAAAGAATCGCTTATGTTCAGGCGAAACAAAAGGAATATAAAGAAGCTATTGACATTTATAAGCTGGCTTCTGAGCTTATTGTTGATGAAATTGTTGCCCCATCCGAATTAAGAAGCGTACTCATTCAGCGCTTTGATTACTATGAAACAAAAGAATTGAACTTCGGTGTCAGGAAACATCCTGTCTACCCAGTCTAAAAAAATATCCCTTTTCGAACTTTCTGTCGAAAAGGGTTTATTTTTTTACAAACAATTAATTGCTTTTGGTAAAATACGGGTAAGACGATTTAAAGAAGGGATAGCGATGAAGGTTGGAATTATTGGAGCGGGTTCATTAGGTTTATTATTTGCTGCCTATTTGAGCCGGGCTTTTGAAACCATTATTTACACAAGAACCCCGGCACAAGCAGAGCAAATTAACCAAAATGGAATCGTGCTTAAAAAAGGAGATACTGAGACGAGCACCAACGTACAAGCCTTCCCAATCAGCGATTGGAAAGGAACGGAAACTGTTACGGTTGTTGCTGTAAAACAATATCATCTGCAAACGATTATTGAAAAAGTGAACAGCTCGGCGGCACCTAACTTACTTTTTATCCAAAATGGTATGGGGCATTTAAAGCTGCTCGAAGCAATTAAGGAAAAAAATATTGCGGTAGGCTCTGTGGAACACGGTGCCTTAAGAGAAAATGCCTACACGGTTTATCATAATGGCGAAGGAATCACGAATGCTGCCAGGTTTCAAGGAACGGCCGATTGGCTGCATTTTCTCGCAGCTAAAGTACCGAATGATTTTCCGATTGTGATAAGAGAAAATTATTTTGATATGCTGCTAAAGAAATTGATTGTCAATGCAGCAATTAATCCTCTGACGGCTATTCTTCGCGTCAAAAACGGAGACTTAATCGAAAATCCATATTACCTGCAGGCACTGAACAACTTATTCGAGGAAATTTCGGACGTGCTGCGTTTAGATGATAAGGAAGCCTATTTGCAGCATATTCATTATGTTTGTCAATCAACAGCCGAAAATCGTTCGTCCATGCTGAAGGATTTGGAAGCGGGCAGAATGACCGAGGTGGACGCCATTTTAGGCTTTCTCTTGGATGAGGCAGAGACGCTGCATAAAAAGGCCGCACAAATACAGGGGCTATATTTTCTAATTAAGGGAAAAGAACAAGAAGAAAGGAGTGAGCAGTTTTGAGCTCCATCCTATCGACTTTGTTAACGCTGTTGTTCATTATGCCGTTCCTAGGCTTTTTACTCGTTTTTCTCGTCTTTAAACTCATCACGAATGACACTCGAAAATCAGTGCATCATGCCCTTGATTATTCAACCATTTTATTTATTATTTCTGTTCATTTTTTAGTAAAAACAATTTGGGGGAATTCATTTTTTTGGATAATACTACTAGTAATGATTTTCATCGCGATCATTTTTGTTGTTGTCCATTGGAAGGTGAAAGATGAGATCATTTTAACAAAGGTGATGAAAGGTTTTTGGCGGTTTAATTTTCTTCTATTTTTTCTTGCCTATATATCCCTGACGCTATTTGGTGTAATTCATCGGGCCATTATCTTTTCGTTAGCATCTTAAAAAAATTGAAGCATATGTTTTTTTTATATAGGCCGGGGAGTGGTATACTCTTAAAAGAATAATTTGGGTTTACAGAAAGGGAGTTCATGAATGGAGATTTTAAATCTCTCTTTACCAGCGGCCAACCGGTTCGCTTCAAATTACTTGGCGCAATCAAAGGATGTTATGCCTTTTTTTCATTATCACTTCAATGATTTAAACGAAGATTTAAAGAGGACGGCTGAATTAAGGGAGAGAAGCTTTCCGCGCAGTGAGACTGCTAGACATATTGAAAGCTTTATGGAGCGATTTGGCAACTCGGAAGCGGTGGAAAACTCCCTTGAGAAGCTGAAGCGTGAGGACAGTGCAGTCGTAATCGGGGGACAGCAGGCAGGAATCCTCACAGGTCCGCTTTATTCGATACATAAGGTTATTTCGATCATTAAATTGGCAGAACAAAAAGAGAAACTTCTTGGGATTCCGGTTGTCCCTGTGTTTTGGATTGCGGGTGAAGACCATGATTATCAAGAAGTGAATCATGTCTATGTTCCGATGGAAGAAAAGCTTGATAAATGGACCTATCCGAAAAAGGTTCATAGCAAGCCAATGGTTACTGATATTCCGTTGGACCAGGAAATCTGCCGGGAATGGGTTCGGAATATTATTGAGAATTTCGGTGAATCGGAGCATACGAAGCAGCTATTAGACTTTGCTGAAAGGCAGATTGAAAAATCAGCCACCTTTGTTGACTTTTTCGCTTATATAATTATGGAGCTTTTTAAGGATTATGGTTTATTACTTGTCGACTCCGGCGACAAAAGCTTCCGGCAGCTTCAAAAGGATTTTCTAACGGAGCAAATTGGCAATCATGAGGTAATCACCTTTTCACTATTGGAACAGCAAAAGCAAATAGGCGAGAAAGGATTCCCAATCACCATTGAAGCGGGGGAAAATGCGGCTAATTTGTTTTATTATGATCAAAAATTAAAAGAACGCATTTTGCTGGAATATGACAGGGCCGCCAATCTCTTTGTGGGGAAAAGTGGAAGAGTTACCTTTACCCAACAGGAATTAGTGGAGATGGCAGCACAATATCCTGAAAAATTTAGCAATAATGTGGTGACCAGGCCGCTCATGCAGGAATGGCTCTTTCCTACCCTTGCCTTTATAGCAGGTCCAGGCGAGATATCGTATTGGGCGGAACTAAAGCTTGTCTTTGAACATTTTAACATGAAAATGCCGCCAATTGTTCCTCGTTTAAATATTACGTTTTTGGACCGCTCCGTGGAAGCGGAAGTGACACAATTAAATTTAAAGCTAGAGGAAGTTTTACAAAGGGGAACGAATCAAGAAAAAGAGCAATTTCTTGAAACGGTAAAGGATAAGGAAGTTGAAGCGTTATTTTCTACTGTTAAGGAAGAACTGCTTAAACAATATCAGTTTATTGAAACAAAAACAGCTGTAATCGACCGGGGTCTCCTGCCGCTGCTCAAGAAAAATGAAAGCTATCTTCTTAAGGAGATAGGGTTCATGGAAACAAAGCTCGAAGATGCAGTAAAGCAGAGACACGATATCCAATTAAAAAAATTCAGCCGGATCAATCTCGCCTTAAGACCAGACGGCTCCCCGCAGGAAAGGGTCTGGAATATTTTCTATTACCTAAATCAATATGGATTAACCTTTATCAAAGACCTCATGATATTACCATTCGAATTTGACGGTCTGCATAAGGTTATCAAAATCTAGGGGCTGTCCAAAAAGTCAGGTAACTGACTTTTGGAAGCCCCTCTTTATTTTATTTGACTGTGTAATAAGTCTGGAATAAGTCTGTTGATTTCCGCTTCAGGGGCTCGCTTTCCGCGGGCGTTACGTGGACCTCCCCGCGGAAAGCGAGTGCCCGGAGCGGAAATCAACAGGCCCATTAGCAGGGGCAATCGATCAATAAAAAATTGCCGATAAAATAAATTTTTTACAATCCGAGAAAACTTCGCCTATGTGGGGTTTTCTTTTTTTTGTAAAAATAACCAATTTGAAAAGGATTTTTGGATTTAAAGAAGAATAGTTAAAAAATAGGTGGTGGAAAGTGGGGGAATGTGGTACATTTTTAATAGAAAGTGGGGGTAGTGGGTATGTTCATGGGTGAATACCATCATAGCATTGATAACAAAGGCCGACTGATTGTGCCCTCCAAATTCCGCGATGAACTCGGCGAGATGTTCATCATCACTAGGGGTTTGGATCAATGTTTGTTTGGTTACCCATTATCAGAATGGAAGCTGATTGAAGAAAAATTAAAAGGCTTGCCGCTGACAAAAAAAGACGCCCGTGCCTTTACACGATTCTTCTTTTCCGGCGCAACAGAGAGTGAACTGGATAAACAAGGAAGAATTAACATCCCCGCACCATTATTGCAGTATGCAAAATTAGATAAAGAATGTGTGATTTTGGGTGTTTCCAATCGAATCGAAATTTGGAGCAAGCAGATTTGGGAAGACTATTTTTCACAGTCTGAAGAATCTTTTGCGGAAATTGCAGAAAATATGATTGGCTTTGATATATAATGGATAAGTTATCTTAATATATTTTCTGCATACAAATGTTTAGCGATAGATTGGAAAAGGTGGTACGTAAATGTTTAAACATACAACTGTGTTATTGGATGAAGCGGTAGAAGGCTTGAATATTAAGCCTGATGGTATTTATGTGGATTGTACATTGGGTGGTGCAGGGCATAGCTCTTTAATCCTCTCGAAACTCGGGACAGAAGGCAAATTGTTTGCATTTGACCAGGATGATACAGCCATCAGAAATGCAGAGCAGAAATTAGCCGAATATGGCGACCGCTTAACCATTATTAAAAGCAATTTTTTACATTTAAAAGAAGAACTTGAAAAACAAGGAATTGAAAAAGTTGATGGAGTTCTGTATGACTTGGGTGTATCCTCCCCACAGCTTGATACTCCTGAGAGAGGCTTTAGTTATCATCATGATGCCCCTCTCGATATGAGGATGGATACGGGTGCACCAATCTCTGCCTATGATGTAATTAACCATTGGTCTTATGAGGATTTAGTCCGAATCTTTTTTCACTATGGTGAGGAAAAATTCTCGAAACAAATCACCCGTAAGATTGAAGCGGCGAGAGCGGTCAAACCAATTGAAACGACATTTGAATTGGTTGATTTGATTAAGGAAGCCATTCCGGCCCCTGCAAGGAGAAAAGGCGGGCACCCTGCCAAACGAATTTTTCAAGCGGTCAGAATTGCAGTTAACGATGAACTGGGTGTGTTTGAGAAGTCTTTAAACCAGGCGATTTCTTTACTGAATAAAGGCGGGCGTATCAGCTGCATCACGTTCCATTCGCTTGAAGATAGAATTTGTAAAGCAACATTTAAAAAGGCAAGTGAAACACCACCGCTGCCGCCAGGTTTGCCGGTCATTCCGGATGAGTACAAGCCTATTTTAAAATTAATCACAAGGAAACCGATTATTCCATCCGAAGAAGAGGTGGAACACAACAATCGTGCACGATCGGCAAAGCTACGTATTGCCGAAAAAATATAGAATATAAATAATCAAACCGGAGGGGAAAAAGATTGAGTAATCTTGCCAGGAAAGTTCAAGAGCAGCAGCGAACAGAACAAACAGTACGCGACGAAAGACAGGTAAAAATAAAAAAATCCTGGCTTACTCCAGGGGAAAAAATAATCGGAGTTGTTTTTGCAGGTGTCGTTTGCTTTGGGGCTGCCCATCTCCTAAACAATCAGGCAAAAATCTATGACGTGAATAAAGAAATTCAAACGGTTGATGCCAAGTTGAAGGAACAGCAGAAAGTTAATAGCGACCTGCAGGTACAAGTTAGCGAATTAAGTACGTACGAGCGGATTTATGAAAAAGCCAAACAAATGGGATTAATTTTAAACGAAAATAACGTCAAGGTTGTGCAGCAGAAATGATTAAGAAACAGCCATATATAAATTCTGGAGCAGCGATATTGTTTATAATATTCAGCCTGCTCTTTTTTGTCTTATTGTGCAGATTTCTTTACATTCAAGTTACTGGTGAAGCAGCAGGCCAGAAGTTATCAGCACTTGCTCAGGAAAAATATAACCGAAATGGAACCATCCCTGCTGTACGGGGAGTCATTTACGATCGGAATGGTGAGGTGGTTGCGGAGGATACTGCATCTTATTCCTTAGTAGCAATTCTTGATAAGAAAATGACGACTGACCCGAAGAAACCGATGCATGTAAAGGACCCGGAGAAAACGGCAAAAGAGCTGGCCAAATATATTAAAATGGATGAATCAGAGATTTACCGCAGACTAACGATAAAAGGCAGGTTTCAGGTGGAGTTTGGAAAGGCAGGAAAAGATATTACCCATGAAACAAAAACAAAGATAGAGGCACTGAAACTGCCAGGAATTACATTTATCCGTGATTCGAAAAGGTTTTATCCAAATGGTACCTTTGCCTCGCATTTAGTAGGTTATACAGACAGCGTTAAACAAAAGGATAATACCTTCAAATATGAAGGGATAATGGGAGTTGAAAAATCGTATAACGATGCCTTGACTGGCAAAGACGGAAAAATACAATATGAAAGTGATAAATGGGGATATATTCTTCCTACCGGAAAAGAAAAAGTCACCCCCGCAAAAGATGGAAATGATGTCTATTTAACGATTGATAAGAAAATCCAGACATTTTTAGAGGATGCCATGGACAAAGTGGTTAAGGACTACAAGCCGAAGAAAATTATTGCGATTGTGGCCGATCCGAAAACAGGTGAGATATTAGCAATGGGCCAGCGGCCGTCCTTTGATCCAAAGACAAAAGACGGGATTGATAAAAGCTGGCATAACGAAGCGATTGAAACTTCGTTTGAGCCAGGTTCGACGATGAAAATCTTTACACTTGCTGCAGCCGTTCAAGAAAATGAGTTCGATCCAAATGAACTGTATCAGTCCGGGTCCTACCGGGTGACGGATAAGGATAAAGCCATCCATGACCACAACGGGTCTGGCTGGGGCAGCATTACTTATCTTGAAGGTGTACAGCGCTCCTCGAATGTGGCGTTTGCGAAAATTGCTAAGGAAAAATTGGGCTTTGAAAGATTCAGAGAGTATTTAACGAAATTTGGTTTTGATAAGCCGACAGGCATTGAACTGCCAAATGAAACATCCGGGAAAATTCAATACACTTATCCAATTGAAAAAATCACCACCGCCTATGGTCAAGGAACAGCGATAACACCAATTCAGCAAATCCAGGCGGCTACGGCCGTTGCCAATGGCGGGAAAATGGTAAAGCCGCATGTGGTCAAGAAAATTGTCAATCATGATACCGGTGAAACGATCAAAGAAGAAACTGCTGAGGTTGTTTCTAGCCCGATTTCCGCCGAAACTGCCAGCAAGGTTCTCGATTACCTAGAAACGGTGGTCACCTCTCCAAAAGGCACCGGCGGGCGTTATAAAATTGACGGCTACAGTGTGGCAGGGAAAACAGGAACAGCTAATATTCCCGGTCCGGATGGAAAATATCTAAGCGGGGTTAACAATTATATGTTCTCCTTTTTAGGGATGGCTCCAAAGGATGACCCGAAACTGATTGTTTATGTGGCCGTTCAGCAGCCTGATTTGAAAGGACTTGATGCAGGCCAAGGCGCCATTCCTGTGTCGGCCATTTTTAACCCTGTCATGCAGAACAGCTTACACTACTTAAATATTCAGCCGTCTGCTGCGGAAAAAACGAATGTCAGCGAATTGCCTGATTTACAGGGGATGGACGTAAATGAGGCGGTAAAAAGTCTAAAGGACAAGGGAATTGAAGCAGTGGTTCTCGGAACCGGAACCAAGGTGGACAAGCAGCTGCCTAAAGCCGGAACGGAGATTCTCGAGGGTGAAAAGGTGGTTATACGAACAAATGGTGAATTGACTGCTCCGGATCTAACAGGCTGGTCACTAAGGGATGTCATGAAGGTTGCCAATTTGGCCGGATTAAATTTGAATCCAAAAGGAAAAGGATATGTTGTTAGTCAAAATATTCAACCACAAGCGTTATTGCGTAAGGATGATTTCTTGATTGTCGAACTTAAAACGCCCGAAGAACAATGGACAGAGGAAATAAATGGGCAGCAGCAAGAGGGAACAAATCAAGAGGACAATCAGGAAGAAAAAGTGCAGGATTAACTAAGAGAAGAGGCTGTAATCGGACAGCCTCTTTTCCGCGGTTTGAACCGTTTGGACCCGTTCTAATCAAGGAAGTACAAGCATATAAATGAACGATAACGTAAAGGAGTAGGAGGCATTGTTCAAATATGCGCGTTTCAAATGTAACGGTCCGTAAACGGTTATTACTTGCACTAATCATCGGAATTCTGATCTTTTTGATTATTGATGTCAGGCTAGGTTATGTACAATTTTATCTCGGAGACATGTTGACTGGACGTGCAAAGGATTCTTGGAGCCGGAATATTCCATTTGAGCCCCAGCGAGGCGAAATTGTTGACCGCAATGGTGTTCCATTAGCGACTAATATGAGTGCCCCAACTGTCTGGGTTGTCCCAAGGCAGGTTAAAGACCCGGCGACAACAGCTGAAAAACTGGCCACAGTATTAAATATGCCTAAAGAAACAGCCTATCGCGAGATCACACAAAAAGAGAGAATTGTTCGGATAAAGGAAGGGCGAAAGATCTCCCATGAAAAAGCAAAAGAGATCCGGGCATTAGGTCTTGATGGTGTCTATATAGGGGAAGATTCTAAACGACATTATCCTTACGGCAGCTATTTAGCCCATGTTCTAGGCTTTGCAGGAGTGGACAACCAGGGATTGATGGGCCTTGAAAAATATTATGATAAAGAGCTGAGCGGGGAAAGAGGCTCTGTTAAATTTTATGCAAATGCCAAAGGCGAACGAATGAATGATATGGCTGATGATTATGAGAAGCCCGTCAACGGTCTTGACCTAAAATTAACGATTGACACAAAGGTCCAGACGATTGTCGAAAGAGAGCTGGATATTGCCGAAGCGAAATATAATCCAGATGGAATTATTGCCATCGCGATGAACCCGAACAGTGGGGAGATTTTAGCGATGTCAAGCAGGCCATCCTTTGACCCGGCAAATTTCCGCAACGTTCCGCAGGAGGTTTACAACCGGAATTTACCTGTCTGGATGACGTATGAGCCGGGGTCGACTTTTAAAATCATTACGCTGGCAGCGGCATTGAATGAGGGAAAGGTAGACTTAGAGAAAGAACATTTTCATGATTCCGGCTCAGTTCAGGTAGCCGGTGCCAGGTTGAAATGCTGGAAACGAGGCGGACATGGAGATCAAACCTTTTTAGAAGTTGTGCAAAATTCCTGCAACCCCGGATTCGTGGAGCTTGGTCAAAGGCTGGGCAAGGAAAAGCTTTTCCAATATGTAAAGGATTTTGGCTTTGGCCAAAAGACAGGGATTGATTTACAGGGGGAAGCAACCGGGATTCTATTTAATATGAACCGCGTCGGCCCGGTTGAATTGGCAACAACTGCTTTCGGACAAGGGGTATCTGTTACACCAATCCAGCAGGTTGCTGCAGTGTCTGCTGCCGTAAACGGCGGGATCTTATATAAACCTTTTATTGCAAAGGAATTAATCGATCCAGTAACAAAAGAAATCGTAATGAGAAATACTCCGGTTGAAAAGCGCAGGGTTATTTCTGAGGACACATCTAAAGAAATTCGCCATGCCCTTGAAAGTGTTGTTGCCCAAGGAACTGGAGGTAAAGCATTTGTTGATTCATATCGGATTGGCGGCAAAACTGGAACAGCCCAAAAAGCTCAGGGTGGCCGATACTTAGAAAATAACTATATCGTCTCGTTTGTTGGCTTTGCTCCCGCGGATGACCCGCAAATTGTTGTTTATGTTGCTGTTGATAACCCGAAAGGCGTAACTGCATTTGGAGGTACTGTTAGTGCTCCGATTGTAGGGAATATAATGAAGGACAGTTTAAGTGCGATGGGAGTAGAACCAAGAAAAGAGCAAATTGAAAAAGAAATCAAATGGCCTGATACTGCACCAATCGAACTACCTGATTTTGTCGGCATGACAAAAGTTGAACTTATGGAACAAATCTTGAACCTTCGAGTTGATGTAAGCGGCGAGGGCGATGTTGTTGTGAGACAATCTCCTGCACCTGGAACGAAAGTTAAGGAAGGTTCAAAAATTAGACTATACTTCGGCAGTGGTGATTAATTAATAAGTCTTAAATCAATTCTCACCTCTAGCTTTTGCCAATACAAAAAACAAAATGGCAAAAAAATTTATTTTCATGTAAAATAAAGTGAAACTTTCGCCCACTAGTCTCTTCTAAAGGGGCATTGGCAAAAGCAGAGGTAAGGTAATGAGAGGATTTGAGATGAACATGAAGCTGAAAAAGCTGCTTGAGAGTTTGCATCTGATAATTCCCTATGAAGGAGAAGACCGGGAAATCACTTCAATAGAAAATGACAACCGCAAGGTGCAAAATGGGAGCTTATTTATTTGCATTAAAGGCTACACCGTGGACGGGCACGATTTTGCTGAATCGGCTGCAGCAAGCGGTGCTGCTGCTATTCTCGCGGAACGTCCGCTTATGCTCGATGTTCCTGTTATCGTTGTGAATGATACAACAAGAGCAATGGCGGTTCTGGCTGATACCTTTTTCGAACAGCCTTCAAAGAAACTGCACTTGATTGGAATTACAGGTACAAACGGAAAAACAACAACCAGCCATATGATTGAAAAGATTGTTGCTGATTATGGGCGGACTACCGGATTAATTGGCACGATGTATACAAAAATTGCTGATAAGCTGATTGAAACTAAAAATACCACACCTGAAAGCTTAACGCTGCAAAAAACCTTTAAACAAATGGTGGATGATGGGGTGGAAACAGCCGTCATGGAGGTCTCTTCACATGCTTTGGATTTAGGAAGGGTCCATGGCTGCGACTTTGACGTGGCCGTATTTACCAACCTTACTCAAGACCATCTCGATTATCATAAGACAATGGATGAATACCAACGGGCAAAGAGTCTATTATTTGCTCAGCTCGGTAACACCTTTAACCAGAAAAATCCAAAATTTGCCGTGTTAAATGCTGATGACCCTGCGTCAATCATGTTTAAACGGTCGACGGCTGCCTATGTTGTGACTTATGGGATCGACTCAAAAGCGGACATTCAAGCGGAAAATATCCAGATGAACGCATCAGGCACCGAATTTGAGGTCGTGATTGGCAATCATAGATATCCCGTAAACATTCAGTTTATCGGCAAATTCAGCGTTTATAATGTTTTGGCCAGTATCTCGGCCGCACTGGTATCAGGGCTTCCAATAGAGACGATTATTGGCTCTCTTGAAAGTATTAAGGGAGTGGCAGGAAGGTTTGAGCTTGTCCAAGCAGGTCAAGATTTTACCGTGATTGTCGATTATGCCCATACACCGGACAGCTTGGAAAATGTTTTGAAGACAATTCAGCATTTTGCCAAGCAAAAAATCTTCGTTGTGGTCGGGTGCGGCGGTGACAGGGACAGGACGAAACGTCCTCTGATGGCGCAAATTGCCTGCCAATATGCAACTGATCCGATCTTCACGTCGGATAATCCACGCAGTGAGAATCCGCTTGAAATTTTAAAGGAAATGGAATCTGGGGTTCAAGGCAGGAACTATATTTATCGGGTGATTCCTGACCGTAAAGAAGCCATTGGCGAAGCGGTAAAGCAGGCAACAGCAGGTGATGTCATTTTGATTGCCGGCAAGGGACACGAAACCTATCAGATTATCGGCAGTGAAGTTTATGATTTCGATGACCGGCTTGTCGCTAGGGAAGCAATTGAGGAGAGAAAATAATGGTTTTGACCTATCGGGACTTGGCTGAAATTTTTTCGGAAAAACAAGGAGTCCAAGGTGATTTTGCTTTTTATACGGTGACTGATATGGCGGGGGATATACAGCCAAAGGGACTGTTTATCCATATAAGCGAAGATAGCGGCAGTCTATCTGAAGCCATTGCTCAAGGTGCTATCGCGGTTCTTTGGGACAAACGAAAAAAACTGCCGAATTACACTCCAAATCATTTTCCGGTATTTTTTACAGATGATTTAGGGGATGCAATTGTACAGATTTTAACACGATATATTGAAAAATTGGATGGAGAAACAACTGCAAAAATGGAGACAACTAACTTTAAATTTTCAAATAAAAAACTTCTTAATAAAAATAACGAATCATATGATATTGCTGTAATGCTAAAAAAAATAATCGAAAAACAAGAAAAGATACACGGGGGGAGGGGATAATATGCTGGAGCAAGTTATATTTTTCACAATCATCATGGCGTTTCTAATATCGGTGCTGCTATCACCAGTTTTTATTCCCTTCTTAAGAAGGTTGAAATTTGGACAAAGCATCCGGGAGGAAGGACCTAAATCACACCAGAAAAAATCAGGAACACCGACGATGGGCGGCATCATGATTTTATTTGCAATTGTCATAACAACGCTGGTGATGACGGGCAAATTTTCCGAACCGACGGTTAAAACGTATTTGCTGCTTTTGGTCACGCTTGGGTTTGGTTTATTGGGATTTTTAGATGATTTTATAAAAGTAGTCCTGAAGAGAAACCTGGGATTAACCTCCAAGCAAAAGTTTTTAGGACAAATTATTATTTCCGTTATATTTTACTTGGTGTACAAACAAAACGGTTTTTCAACCGAAATCATCCTTCCATTTACCGACAAGTCGCTTGATTTGGGATGGTTTTTTGTCATTTTTATTGTTTTTTGGCTAGTAGGTTTTTCCAATGCTGTCAATTTAACGGACGGATTAGATGGCTTGGTGTCCGGTACTGCCGCTATTGCGTTCGGCGCGTTCGCCGTCCTTGCCTGGAATCAGTCGCAAATGGAAGTTGCGATTTTTTCTGTTGCCATTGTCGGTGCTGTACTTGGCTTTTTGGTATTTAATGCCCATCCGGCCAAGGTTTTCATGGGGGATACAGGCTCGCTTGCGCTGGGAGGAGCCATTGCCGCCATTTCCATCCTTACGAAGCTAGAAGTATTGCTTCTGATCATTGGCGGGATCTTTGTGATTGAAACTTTATCAGTCATTCTTCAGGTTGCTTCCTTTAAAACAACTGGAAAGCGCATCTTCCGAATGAGTCCCCTGCATCATCATTATGAGCTTGTCGGCTGGTCTGAATGGAGAGTAGTTGTTACTTTTTGGAGTGTCGGCCTAATTTTTGCGATTCTTGGAATCTATATCGAGGTGTGGTTGTAATTGAAGCAGATTGAATCTTATCGCCATAAAAAAATTCTTGTCTTAGGGTTAGCCAAAAGCGGAGTTACGGCCGCCGCTCTTTTACATAAGCTTGGAGCCTTTGTAACAGTTAATGACAAAAAGCCATTGTCGGAAAATCCCGAGGCTCAAGGGCTGTTAGAACAAGGGATTAAAGTAATTTGCGGGGAGCATCCGGTTGAGCTGCTGGATGAGGGATTTGAGTTGATTGTCAAAAATCCCGGAATTCCATATACCAATCCAATGATTGAAGGCGCATTTGAAAAAGGTATTCCTGTCATAACTGAAGTGGAGCTTGCCTATGAAATCTCCGAAGCTCCACTTATCGGGATTACCGGAACGAATGGGAAAACCACTACGACAACACTCGTGTATGAAATGCTGAATGAGGGTGAAAAGCAGCCGTTAATTGCAGGGAATATCGGGACAGTTGCATCTGGTGTAGCTGAGATAGCGGGGAAAGACAATACAATTGTTATTGAATTATCATCCTTCCAGTTAATGGGGATTAATACTTTTAAACCGAAAATTGCTATTATTACAAACATCTATGATGCCCATCTGGATTATCATGGGACTAGAGAGGAATATAAAAGGGCAAAAGCAAACATTACGAAAAACCAAACAGAGGATGATTATTTAATCATAAATGCCGACCAGGAAGAAACTTTCGAAATGGCCCGCCATTCCAAAGCGAAAATCATTCCCTTCTCTACCAAAAAAGTGCTGATGGAAGGGGCCTGCATCAAGGACGGCTGGATTTGTTTTAATCAAGAAAAAGTAATGGAAATTGAGAAAATTGTTCTGCCGGGCCGCCATAATTTGGAAAACATCTTATCGGCCATGGCTGCAGCCAAGCTTTCAGGTGTTGAAAATCATGCCATTCAACAGGTTCTTCTTACATTTACAGGAGTCAGACATCGCTTGCAATACGTTGCTGAAGTGAATGGGAGAAAATTCTATAATGATTCAAAGGCAACGAATACGTTAGCAACAATCAAAGCACTTTCGGCATTTGACGGTCCGATTGTCCTGCTTGCAGGCGGGCTGGATCGGGGTAATGAGTTTGATGAGTTAATTCCTTACTTTGAAAATGTAAAAGCAATGGTTACGTTCGGCCAGACAGCGCCAAAGCTTGAACGCGTGGGGCAAGTTGCGGGAATAAAATGCATAAAGCGTGTCGATAATGTTGACAAGGCTGTACCTGCTGCATTCGGATTTTCGGAACCGGGTGACGTAATTTTGTTATCTCCTGCCTGCGCCAGCTGGGATCAATATAAAAGTTTTGAAATCAGGGGAGACATTTTTATCGAAGCGGTGCATAAGCTTAAGTAAGGGCATGTCCAACTTAGAGTTCTAAGGCGGTGATGTTTCAAGCCCTAAAACTTGTAGTTGAGGTGTTTAGCTGTGCCGACAAAGAGAACAACTCCCGATTTTATTTTAATGATCGTTACCTTTACCTTGCTCGCCGTAGGGTTGATTATGGTGTACAGCGCGAGTGCAATCTGGGCTGAATATAAATTCGAAGATTCCTTTTTCTTTGCAAAACGGCAAACCTTATTCGCGGGTGTTGGCATACTGGCAATGTTTTTTATTATGAATATTAACTACTGGACATGGCGGACGTGGTCTAAAACTATTTTAATTGTTTGCTTTGTCTTATTAATTCTCGTCTTAATCCCGGGTATCGGAAATGTTCGGAATGGGTCACGAAGCTGGATTGGGGTAGGGGCGTTCTCGATTCAGCCGTCAGAATTTATGAAGCTTGCGATGATTGCCTTTTTGGCAAAGTATCTTTCGGAACGGCAAAAATTGATTACTTCCTTTAAAAAAGGACTTGTCCCTTCATTGGGCCTCGCTTTCGTTGCGTTTGCAATGATTATGCTCCAGCCTGATTTAGGGACAGGTACTGTCATGATGGGCACGTGCGTGGTGATGATCTTTATCGCGGGTGCACGCATCAGTCATTTTGCCTTTCTGGGACTCATTGGAGTAGCCGGATTTATCGGCTTAATTGCCTCTGCTCCCTATCGTATTAAAAGGATCACGTCATTTTTAGATCCATGGTCTGACCCTTTGGGAAGCGGATTTCAAATCATTCAATCGCTTTATGCCATAGGCCCTGGCGGTTTGTTCGGACTTGGTCTTGGTGAAAGCCGGCAAAAGTTTTTCTACCTGCCTGAACCGCAAACAGATTTTATTTTCGCGATTCTCTCGGAGGAACTGGGCTTTATTGGCGGATCATTCGTTATTCTTTTATTTGCGCTTTTATTATGGCGCGGGATCCGTATTGCCTTAGGTGCACCTGACTTATATGGAAGTTTTCTAGCCGTCGGAATAATCGCAATGGTTGCGATTCAGGTTATGATTAATATAGGTGTTGTTACAGGATTGATGCCGGTTACGGGGATTACCCTGCCATTCTTAAGCTATGGAGGATCTTCCTTGACACTTATGCTAATGGCAATTGGTGTGCTCCTGAATATAAGCCGCTATTCGAGATATTAAAGAGTACCCTGTTGGTTGACAGGGTCTTTTTGTTTGTTTCTAATTTTCTTTTTCATTACAAATAGATAACATTCTTTTTTCGATAGCTTTTTTCATATAATTTTTATAGTAGAATGTGTTTAGCTGACTTTTACGAGGTGAGAAATTTGAAAATAGCGGTAAGCGGCGGCGGTACAGGAGGTCATATATACCCTGCACTTGCACTTATTCGAGAAATCCAAAAGGAAAATAATCAAGCCGAATTTCTATACATAGGTACAAATAATGGTTTGGAAAGTAAACTTGTTCCTAGGGAAAATATCTCTTTTAAGTCCATCCACATTACAGGCTTTAAGAGAAAGCTATCCTTTGAAAATGTGAAAACGATTTGGCGGTTTCTTAAAGGAGTAAGAGACAGCAAAAAAATATTAAAAGAATTTAAACCGGACATAGTGATTGGGACAGGAGGATATGTTTGCGGGCCGGTTGTCTATGCTGCTGCCAAACTGCATATCCCTACGATTATCCATGAGCAAAATAGTGTTCCCGGCTTAACGAACAAGTTTTTGAGCCGTTACGTCAGCAAAATTGCCATCTGTTTTGATGAAGCGAAAGAGTTTTTCCCTAAAGACAAAGTAGTCTTTACAGGTAACCCCCGCGCATCTGAGGTCATTGGTACGGATGGCATTAAGGGGCGGCTTTCTGCGGGTTTGAGCACGACAGAGCCTTGTGTCTTAATAGTTGGCGGGTCGAGAGGGGCGAGGCCTATAAACGAGGCGGTTATTAAGGCAATCTCTGAGTTTGCAGGTAAACCATATCAGGTGCTTTATGTAACCGGTGAAGTGCATTATGAAGATGTTAAAAAAGAAGCTGAATTGATTGGAAGCCCCAAAAATGTCGTCATCAAACCTTTTATTCATAATATGCCCGAAGTTTTGGCGGGGACTGATTTAGTTGTAGCGAGAGCAGGGGCTACCACATTGGCAGAGCTCACTTCGCTTGGAATACCTAGTATTTTAATCCCAAGTCCGTACGTAACGAATAATCATCAAGAAAAAAATGCCAGGTCACTTAGCAGCCATGGAGCTGCACAAGTTTTACTGGAAAAGGATTTAACGAGCGTGGCCCTTGTTAAGGAAATAGATCGGATTTTGCTAAATAAAGACATACTCAAGGAAATGAAGCAAAAATCCAGGGAAATGGGTGTTCCGGATTCAGCTGTTAGACTTTACAAAGTTATGAGGAATCTGATGAAATAATGGTAATCATTAGTAGCCCAAATTATTTTTTTGGCATAAACTAAAACGATATGTAAGTTAGGAAAGCTAGGTGGTATAAATTGGTTGAAGCTGTAAAAGAATTGCAAGAATTAAATATCGGAAAAGTGAAGATAAATGAACCTCTTGCCCATCACACCACAATTAAAATCGGCGGTCCCGCTGATATACTTATTGAACCTTCTTCAGTTGAAAATTTGCAAAAGGTAATGGAAGTCATTAGAAACCATCACTTAAATTGGCGGGCCATCGGCAGAGGCTCCAACCTTTTAGTGTCAGATAAAGGAATTGAGGGAGTTGTCCTGAAACTGGGCAATGGTATCGATTCGCTTGAGATTAATGGAACTGAAATAACTGTTGGCGGCGGACATTCGCTTGTTAGTCTATCTACCCTAATTAGCAAAAAAGGTCTATCCGGTCTGGAATTTGCTAGCGGAATTCCCGGTTCTGTCGGCGGGGCCGTGTACATGAACGCTGGAGCGCACGGGTCTGACATCAGCAGGGTTCTTACAAAAGCACATATCCTATTTTTGGATGGTTCAATGGAGTGGCTTTCTAATGATGAGTTAGAGTTTTCTTATCGGACCTCCATTCTGCAGAATAAACGTCCGGGTATCGTCGTCGAAGCTGTATTTCAACTCGAGGCAGGAGAAAGGAACTCGATAGTAGCCCAGATGCAAAAAAACAAAGATTACAGAAAGGAAACTCAGCCTTGGAATTTTCCGTGTGCAGGCAGTATTTTTCGGAATCCACTACCTAATTACGCCGGAAAATTAATTGAAGTAGCAGGCCTTAAGGGCTTTAGTATTGGCGGTGCAAAGATTTCCGAAATGCATGGGAATTTTATTGTCAATGCCGGCAATGCCACGGCAGGGGATGTGCTTGCCTTAATTCAGCATGTTAAAGATACGATTTACAATTTATATCAAATAAAAATGGAAACGGAAGTTGAAATCATCGGGAGAAAATAAGCAAGGCCGCCTGTGGAATTTTCCTGACATTAGTTCCAAAATTTTACCCTTATTTTGAGCAAGAAATGTCTTACGAATGACAAATATTGTGATATAATTACTGGTAATATTATAGGAAAAATGCGGTAGAAAATGAATGACGGCATGACTTTTCGTGCCGTTGTTTCTCTTTCTTAGAAGCGTCTTCCAATCTTTTGGACAAGCACGACAAAAATCAAGGGAAACCACTTTTTATGGTGGAGGAATTATAAATGGAAAATGGAAAAATAGTTGCTCTAGAGGATCGAATTCCTAAATTAAAAGAACAAAGGCGGAAAAAGGCAAACAAAAGGCTTGTGCTTTTATTGTTTTTGTTTTTTACAATGATAGCAGCTGTTGCTTATACACAATCACCGTTAGCCCATATAAAAAAGATTACCATAAAAGGAAATGAGGTATATTCCCAAGCCGAAATCATCAAAACAAGCGGCCTAACGAACAGCACGAACATTTGGGAAGTCAGAAAGGATAAAGTAGCCGCCAGCCTGAAACGGCTATCTGAAATTAATAGTGCAGAAGTTAAGGTTATTTGGCCGAATTCAATCTTGATCCAAGTAAAAGAACATAAAAGGATGGCTTATCTATATCAAGACAATGCCTACCTTCCGGTGATGGAAAACGGAAAAATCCTAACCGATAAAAAAACTGATATGATTCCCAGCAATTCTCCGATTCTAGTTAAATTCAAAGAAGGGCCAGTCCTCGATGAAATGGTTGAAGGGTTAAAAAATCTTCCGGTTGGAATTGTGAACTCCATTTCTGAAATTCATTACACTCCGAAAAAAACCGACAAATATCATATTACTCTTTTTATGAATGATGGTTTTGAGGTAAGTGCCACACTTAGAAGCTTCGCTGAAAAGATGGTCCACTATCCTTCCATAATCAGCCAGTTAGACCCAAATAAAAAGGGCATTATTGATTTAGAGGTAGGTTCATATTTTAAGGCTTTTGATACGGAAGTGGAGGAAAATAAAGTTGAAAATCATGAAGGTGAAGGGTAATCATCTCGTTTTATCCCTTGTCTGTTTAGTTTTGGGGTTCATCATGGCATTCTCGTATCATTTAACCCAATTGGAACATGAATCGGAAAGGACAAGCCTTTCTGATAACCAATATAAAACAACCCTTGCCTTACGAAACCAGTTAATTTCGCAGGAAGAGGCGAATCGAAAACTGCAAAAGGAACTGCGGCAAAAACAGGCCAGTGTGACAGAAAATGAAAAAAGCCTAGCAAAGGAAGCACAGGTGTTTACCAACCTTGCCGAGGATGCAGAAAAATACAGGATGTTTTTAGGTAAGGTAAAGGTTACGGGAAAGGGAGTAAAAATTACTCTGACTGATGGGGCTTACAATCCGAAAGAACAGAATATAAACAGTTATTTGGTTCATGAACATCATGTTTTCAAGGTGATCAATGAGCTTTACATATCAGGAGCGGCTGCGGTTGCGATAAATGGCCAAAGGTTAACGAGCCATTCTTATATTAACTGTGAGGGCCCTGTCATAACAGTTGATGGAGTGCAGTATCCAGCCCCTTTTGTCATCACAGCTATCGGAGACCCTGAGGTCCTTGCATCATCTATTAACTTAGTCGGCGGGGTGAAGGATCAGCTGGTTAACGATAATATCATTTTCACACTAGAAAAAGAAAGTGAAATTGTTTTAAACCCTATTCTTGGCGGTTAATAATGTGTCCACAAGTATATATGAGAAGGCTGGGTGGAAAAAGTGGACAAACGGAAAATGAAAATAAACTTTACGCTGATTGCGGCGATAATTGGTTTTATGATAGCAGTCCAATTTCAAACGGTAAAAAAGCCTGAGGACAGGGATACAAGGGATATTTGGCAGCTTAGAGAAGCCTTGCTAAAGGAAAAGGAGCTGCAATCTAATTTATTGAATGAAATTCGATCAAATGAGGAAAAACTATCAGCCTATAAATCTAAAAGAGAGCAAAGCAAAGAAAAGGCTCTGCGGGACACCCTAAATGAATTAAAGACAGACGCGGGCTTAACAGAAGTAACTGGCCCGGGAATTACTTTAATGATTGAACCCGTCATGGAAAATATTCAACTTGGGGAAACGACGAAGAATGTTGTTTCACCGGAACTCTTGAAAAGACTGTTAAATGAGCTAAACATGTATGAAGCCAAATATGTTTCGATTGATGGACAAAGGGTTATTAATACGACTGTTATCCGGGATATCAATACCGAAACGAAAATTGATGGCCATACCGTAAAGGAACTGCCACTCGAGGTAAAAGTAGTCGTCAATGATCTTAGTACGGCTGAAAAGTTATATAACCGAATGAAAGTTTCCAAAGCGAGAGACGAATTTTTCACGGAGAACTTAAGGCTCGATGTGAATGCGCCAAATCCGGAAATAACAGTCCCTGCTAATCAGAATCCAATTCGCATCCGGTATATGGAGCCGGTTAAAGAGGGGAGCGGTTCCTAATGTGGCTTCCGGTCATGGGATTAATAATTGGCATTATTCTGGGCTTGCTGACAGAAATTCGGATTCCTGAAGAATATTCCAATTATTTGTCGATTGCTGTCTTAGCAGCACTCGACACATTATTCGGAGGAATCCGTGCTTATTTGCAAAATATTTATGATGAAAAGGTCTTTGTTTCTGGATTCTTTTTTAATATAATACTTGCTGCAAGTTTAGCTTTTCTCGGTGTTCATCTTGGTGTAGACTTGTATTTAGCAGCGGTTTTTGCATTTGGCGTAAGGCTTTTTCAAAATATTGCTGTAATTCGTCGAATTTTGTTAACGAAATGGTCAACAAAGAAAGAAAAATTAGAAAAAAGTTGAAAATTTTTAAAGGGAATCATTTAGTTTTGACGAATATTTTTATAAGATATTACTATGAATAATTCATTTGAACAAATAAATTGTTGTTCAATAAAAGGGAAATTAAAGGAGGTGCCAGAGAATGAACAGCAATGAAATATACGTAAGTCTTGACATCGGTACATCCAGTGTAAAAGTAATCATTGGTGAAATGGTCAATGACTCAGGAAAAGGCTCGTTAAATATAATTGGAGTTGGCAACGTAAATTCTGAAGGCTTGCGCAAAGGCTCAATCGTCGACATGGACGACACCGTTCATTCTATAAAAAGGGCGATTGAACAAGCGGAAAGAATGATCGGAATGGAAATTCATGAGGTTGTTGTCGGAATACCGGGACACAATATCATGATGCAGCCCTGCCATGGAATAGTAGCTGTCTCTGGTCAAAACCGTGAAATTACGAACGATGACGTTGCACGTGTTATTGAAGCGTCCTATGCTGGTTCTATTCCACCTGAAAGAGTGAATATGGGGGTTATCCAAAGGCAATTTATTTTGGATGGAAAAGATGAAATCAATGATCCTCGCGGGATGATAGGTGTCCGCCTTGAGATGGATGGAACACTTGTGACCGGATCAAATTCAGTTCTGGCAAATATCATTCGTTGCGTTGAGCGCGCCGGACTTCAATTTTCAGATATTATTCTTCAACCTTTGGCAGCGGGAGATTACGCTTTATCAAAGGATGAAAAAAATCTTGGCGTCGCCTTGATTGATATGGGCGGCGGCTCGACTACAATTGCAGTTTATGAGGAAGGCTATTTAAAAGCTACAAGTGTCATTCCTGTAGGTGGTGATTTGCTCACGAATGATCTATCTAAAGTGCTGCACACATCCACAGAGGATGCAGAAAATATAAAATTAAAATATGGACATGCATTCTATGATCATGCATCTGAAGACCAATTTTTCAGTGTACCGATTATCGGAAGCGATCAGCATCAACAATTTAATCAGCTTTATGTATCAGAGATTATTGAAGCCAGAATGGAAGAGATTTTTGAGCTTATAGCAAAGGAATTAAAACGTATGGGCGTGTCCGACCTGCCAGGCGGTTTCGTATTAACGGGCGGAACAGCCAATATGCAGGGGCTGCTAGAACTTGCTCAGGATATGTTTAAAAATCCCGTCCGCATTGCCCGTCCCGATTATATAGGTGTAAGAGAGCCTCAATATACAACAGCGGTTGGCTTGATAAAGTATGCTTACAAGAATGCTAGATTACCAGGGAGCGTGGCGAGCCCGCAATCCGCAGTTTCAGAGCCAGTCGAAAAGAGGGCCCCGAAGCAGCAACAGCCAAAAACAAAAGTAGAAAAGCATCCGGAAGAAAAAATGACTTCAAGAGTAAAAAAATTCCTTGGATACTTTTTCGAATAAGCTAAATTGAAAAGGATATCGAAGAATTAGGAGGATTTTTCATGTTAGAGTTTGATACAAATTTAGATTCTCTTGCCACAATAAAGGTAATCGGGGTTGGCGGCGGCGGTAATAATGCAGTAAACCGAATGATTGAGCATGGTGTGCAAGGTGTGGAATTTATTGCAGTGAATACAGACGCACAAGCGTTAAATCTTTCAAAAGCAGAAGTAAGAATGCAGATCGGCGCTAAGCTAACCCGCGGTCTTGGGGCAGGGGCAAACCCTGAAGTGGGCAAAAAGGCCGCGGAAGAAAGCAAAGAGCAACTTGAGGAAGCATTGCGCGGTGCGGATATGGTGTTCGTTACAGCCGGCATGGGTGGTGGTACTGGAACTGGTGCTGCACCTGTAATTGCTCAAATTGCCCGTGATTTAGGAGCTTTGACAGTAGGAGTAGTTACCCGTCCGTTTACGTTTGAAGGTAAAAAGCGGGCTACACAAGCCTCCGGCGGAATCGGCTCAATGAAAGAGGCAGTGGATACACTGATTGTGATTCCCAATGACCGCCTGCTTGAAATTGTGGACAAGAGCACTCCGATGCTTGAAGCATTCCGTGAAGCGGATAATGTTCTTCGCCAAGGTGTTCAAGGTATTTCCGATTTGATTGCCGTGCCTGGTCTTATTAACCTGGACTTTGCCGATGTAAAAACGATTATGTCGAATAAAGGTTCTGCTTTAATGGGTATCGGTGTATCTGCAGGTGAAAACCGTGCTGCAGAGGCGGCGAAAAAAGCAATCAGTTCTCCTTTATTGGAAACTTCTATTGACGGTGCTCAAGGTGTCCTAATGAACATTACCGGCGGAACAAACTTAAGCCTTTATGAAGTTCAAGAAGCTGCAGATATCGTTGCTTCTGCTTCTGACCAAGAAGTTAACATGATCTTCGGTTCTGTCATCAACGAGAACCTTAAAGATGAGATCATCGTAACTGTGATTGCTACAGGCTTTAAGGAAGAGGTAATCCAGCCAAAGGTAACACGTCCAACTTTTGGACAAGTTAAACCTCCAGTCGGCGGCGTCAAGAGAGAGCCAAAACGCGAAGAAGCACCACCACAGCAGCAGGCTCCACAACAAGAGCCAGTACGTAATAACAATTCATACCAGGAAGACACACTAGACATCCCAACCTTCCTGCGCAACCGCAACAGAAGACGATAGAATTATCTAAAAGATAAAAGGTATGGCCTGAAGGCTGTACCTTTTTTATTTTGGGGTTTTACCATATTTTAATCGCTTAGTTGATTGGAGCGGAAGGGGCGAGACTCCTGCGGGAGTACGGGGCAGGGGAGACCCCGCAGGAGCGATAGCTCCGAGGAGGCTCCCCGGCACGCCCGCGGAAAGCGAGCCCATCCTCCTAAAAGCTACCGCTTTTAGTCGTGCGATGCTTATGCTGCCGAAGCATTCCTTGTGGAGCGCAAATCAACGAACTTGTTAATAGCCTTTATATAAAATTTATCTGACAAAATCCGAACAGAATAGGGAAAATTTCTGTTTTTTTGATTACAGAAAGTGACACACTTCAGACATACATCTAAGGTATACTTTTCCATAATCAGAATAATAGAAAGGGCCATGAAGAAGGAGGAAGCGTTTTTTGATTGTCTATTTGGATGTGATTTGGGCTCTTAACCTGCTATTTGATAGTCTTCTCCTTTTTTTAACAGCTATTATTCTAAAAAGAAGGATTCGGCTGTGGAGAATCTTTGCCGGGGGATTCATTGGTTCACTGATCATTCTATTATCTTTTACGCCAGTAAATGCCATTTCCGGCCACCCGCTTTCAAAACTGTTATTTTCGATTGTGATGGTCTTAATAGCCTTTGGGTATAAGCGTTTGTCCTTTTTTATAAAGGCATTGATGACGTTATATGTGTCAACTTTTTTAATTGGCGGCGCATTAATGGGCGTTCATTTTTTTATCCAATATGACCCGAAACTTACCGTCGGTGTTCTAAAGTCGAGCGTGTTGGGATTTGGCGATCCGATTAGCTGGTTGTTTGTCCTTATCGGATTTCCTGTTGCGTGGCACTTTTCAAGAAAAAATATTGAAAGCATGGAAATGACAAAAATTCAATACGATCAAATTGTAACTGTAACGGTAGTGATTGAGGAACAAACTTTATATTTGAAGGGCTTAGTCGATAGCGGCAATCAGCTCTATGACCCTCTGTCAAAGCTACCTGTCATGTTTGTTTCTATTAAGAATCAATTTGATAATATGTCGGACCTAATCAAGAAAATGGCGGCGGACCCTGAAGCACTTGTATTAGGCAATTCTGAGTTCCCCGAAGAATGGCAGAGCAGAATGAGAATTATCCCTTACCAGGTAGTAGGCCAAACCTCTCAGCTCATTATTGCGGTTAAACCCGATAGGATATTGATTGAACATAATGGTTACGAATACTTGTGTGATAAGGGGCTGGTAACATTTACACTTCAGCAGCTTTCATCTGATGATGCCTTTCAGTGCATTGTTCATCCAAAAATGCTAACCGGGTCAAGGCAGAATGGGGAAACAGTGAAGGTAAGTTAATATTACTATACTCAGAAAAACAAAATTTTAGAAGGAGGAATACACATGAAAAAATGGAGACTTCGCTTATCCTATTATTGGTATAAACTATTAATGAAATTAGGTCTGAAAACAGATGAAATATATTATATTGGCGGAAGCGAAGCACTGCCGCCTCCTTTAACAAAAGACGAAGAAGAAATGTTATTAAAGAAACTACCTGGCGGCGATAAGGCGGCAAGATCGATATTAATCGAGCGAAATCTCAGACTCGTAGTCTATATCGCCAGGAAGTTTGAAAATACCGGCATCAACATTGAAGACTTAATCAGCATTGGGACAATTGGCTTAATTAAGGCCGTTAATACATTTAACCCGGAAAAGAAAATAAAACTGGCTACATACGCTTCAAGATGTATCGAAAATGAAATTCTCATGTACCTTAGACGCAATAATAAAATCAGGTCAGAGGTTTCCTTCGACGAGCCGCTTAATATTGATTGGGACGGCAATGAACTGCTTTTGTCAGATGTTTTGGGAACGGATGACGACATCATTACAAAGGATCTTGAAGCAAATGTGGACCGAAAACTGTTAACCAAAGCATTGCATCAGCTTAGCGACCGGGAAAAGCAAATCATGGAGTTAAGGTTCGGCCTGACAAATGGGGAAGAAAAGACACAGAAGGATGTTGCCGATATGCTTGGCATCTCCCAATCCTATATATCAAGACTTGAAAAAAGAATCATTAAAAGGCTCCGCAAGGAATTTAATAAAATGGTCTAAAAGACAAGGTCTAGAAAAAATTTTTTCCGTAAAAAAGCTTTGAAAAATATTGCCTCTAATGCATTTTTCGACAATAGCTGACTTTTCCTTCCATTCATCAAGTGCATATTTTTCCTCCTCAAGGAGATACTGTTTTTTGTACAGCAGCTCTCTCGAGGAGGGAAAAGAATTGACTCGAAATAAAGTTGAAATTTGCGGTGTAGACACATCAAAACTTCCTGTATTGAAGAACGAAGAAATGAGAATACTCTTCAAGCAAATGCAAGAGGGCGATATAACCGCCAGAGAAAAGCTAGTAAACGGCAATCTACGCCTAGTATTAAGTGTTATCCAAAGGTTCAATAACCGGGGCGAGTTTGTTGATGACCTGTTTCAGGTTGGCTGTATTGGACTGATGAAATCCATTGATAATTTTGATTTAGGCCAAAACGTCAAGTTTTCCACTTATGCCGTCCCGATGATTATTGGCGAAATCCGGCGCTATCTGCGTGACAATAATCCGATCCGAGTATCCCGCTCTCTAAGGGATATTGCTTACAAAGCCCTCCAGGTCAGGGAGAGGCTGATGAGTGAAACCTCTCGGGAACCGACTGCTGAAGAAATTGCGAAGGTCCTAGAAGTACCGCATGAAGAAATTGTCTTTGCGCTTGATGCAATACAAGACCCGGTATCTCTATTTGAGCCGATTTATAATGATGGCGGGGATCCTATTTATGTTATGGACCAGCTGAGCGATGAAAAAAATAAAGATATCCATTGGATCGAAGAAATCGCCCTTAAAGAGGGAATGAGAAGATTAAACGAACGTGAAAAGTTGATTTTGAGAAAGCGTTTCTTTCAGGGGAAAACACAAATGGAGGTTGCAGACGAAATTGGCATCTCCCAAGCGCAAGTATCCCGCTTAGAAAAAGCAGCAATCAGACAAATGAATAAAAATATCCAAAGCTAAGCTGCCTTGTAAAGGCAGCTTATTATATTGCCGGGAAATGGTATTTTCTCGGCAATCTTTTTGTTTAAATTAATGATTGTCTCTGCTATTGGGCCTGTTGAAAGCTTTAAATTTTTTAAAATAGGAAAATTACTCGGTGAGTTAAATAAGTGAAATAAAAGACTAGCTTAATTTTTCCTTTCTAATTTCCAAAATACAAACATATATTTTATATAGTATCGTAAGATTGGGAGTGGTTGTTTAATGGTTAAAATTTCCGATTTTCAGATAAAAGATGTTGTGAATGTTTCAGATGGCAAAAGACTAGGGAATGTTGGAGATATAGAAATTAATTTAACGACGGGAAAAATAGAAGCGGTTGTAATTTCCGGAAACGGGCGCGTGCTTGGCTTTTTTGGGAAGGACGAAGATATAGTGATCCCGTGGAAAAACATTATTAAAATTGGTCAGGATGTCATCTTGGTCCGCTATAAAATCAGCGATGAAAAAATAACGGAAGAAGAGTAGGCATTAAAGGAAATAAAACTGCTTCGATGACCAAAGCCCGGTTTCATGGTAAACTATAGAAAAAAGTTCAGAGGTAATGGAATGGAACCATTTATTATAAAGAATGAATCCTTATTAACCATCGACGGTTGGATGAATAGTAATCCCGGCCTTGTTGCAGGAATAACAACCAAGCTGGGGGGACAAAGTAAAGGCAGCTTTGAAGCCCTGAATCTCGGCTTTCATGTTGGTGATATTTTCAATGATGTTTGCGCAAATAGAATGAAAGTTTCCGAACTGCTTGATTTTCCATTAGCTACATGGGTTAGCGCTGAGCAAACACATGATATTTTTCTGCAAAAAATAACAAAAGCAGATCGCGGGCGAGGGTCTATTTCCTACGAACAGTCGTTTAAGAGCACAGACGGCTTCTATACAAGTGAAGAGGGAATATTGTTAACGCTCTGTTTTGCCGACTGTGTCCCTCTTTTTTTTATTGCTCCCGAATATCGGATGATTGGGGCGGCACATGCTGGATGGAAGGGGACGGTAGGACAAATTGGCCGTGAGATGATAAAAAGATGGCAAGAGGAAGGCATCAAGGCTGAGAAGGTTTTTGTCGCCATCGGTCCATCGATTTGCGAAAAATGTTATATTGTGGATGAACGTGTCGTTAACTTGGTTGAAAATATACTAGAAGATGTCGATAGAAAACCCTATAATTTAATTAGTGAAGGTCAATATTCATTAAACCTAAGGGAATTGAACAAGCAGACTCTTGTCAAGGCAGGAGTTCCAAAGGAAAATATAATCGTCACCAATTATTGCTCAAGCTGTAACAACCATTTGTTTTTTTCCCACCGGAAGAGCCATGGCAAAGCCGGAAGAATGTTAAGCTTTATTGGCTGGAAGGAGAATTAGAACCGCTTATGAGAGTAGCAGCAAAGTATGAACTTATTAGACAGCAAATACATGAAGCATGCGAAAAGACAGGCAGGAAACCAGATGAGGTAACAGTAATTGCCGTTACAAAATACGTCAGTACCCAAAGAGCGCAGGAAGCGCTTGATGCAGGCATTCAGCATCTTGGTGAAAACCGGGACGAAGGAATGCTTGAAAAATGGGAAGTTCTTCAGGACAAGCCAATTTGGCATTTTATTGGAACTCTGCAAACACGAAAGGTAAAGAATATTATCGATAAAGTGGAGTACATTCATTCCCTTGACCGTCTTTCTTTGGCACAAGAAATAAATAAACGTGCCAATTCAAAAGTAAAGTGTTTGGTACAAGTTAATGTAGCAGAAGAGGACTCAAAGCACGGTTTAGCGGTTGAAGAAGTGATCGACTTTATTAAATCACTTGGCTCCCTAGAAAATATTATTGTTGCTGGTTTAATGACAATGGCCCCATTCACGGACGATGAAGAAGTCTTGCGTGATTGTTTTCAAAAACTTAGAGAACTTCGTACTCAAGTTCAATCCTTTCACTTAGACTATGCTCCTTGTTCAGAGCTGTCGATGGGTATGTCTAATGATTTTGCCATCGCCATCGAAGAAGGGGCTACGATGGTAAGAATAGGTACAGCGCTTGTTGGTGAAGCTGGTTAGGAGAGTTGATATGACAATTAAATCTAAACTAAAAACATTTTTCTTTTTAGACGATGACAACGATGAGCAAAATGAAGATTATAGTGAGCCGAAGGAACCGATAAAGCAGAAAAAACAGCCGTTAAAAAGTCATAATGTAGTCAGCCTGCAAAGTGTGCAAAAGCCCCCTGTCCAAGTAAAGCCTTCAAAGCTTATATTGGCGGAACCGCATTCCGAATCTGAGGCAACCGAGATTGCCGACCATCTAAAAAACCGCCGTGCGGTGGTGGTGAATTTGCAGCGGATTGATCCAGAGGAAGGCCGGCAGATTGTTCATTTCTTAGGAGGAGTAGTATATACTCTTGGCGGGGAAATCCAGAAAATTGGCGCCAATATATTCTTGTGCACCCCGGATAATATGGAAGTATCGGGGAATATTTCGGAATTGCTCCCTGACCACGAAAATATGAATACGAGGTGGTAAAGAGATGTTTTTTGTTATCGGTTTAATACAAAAACTCATTTGGGCTTACTCGTGGGCATTAATTATTTACATATTGATGTCTTGGTTTCCGGGTGCCAAAGAATCCGCAATCGGTCAATTCTTAGCAAGAATTTGTGAGCCATATTTAGAACCATTCAGAAGGATTATTCCCGCAATCGGCATGATTGACATTTCTCCGATTGTCGCATTTCTTGTGCTCAACTTTGCAACACGGGGCTTAAGCTATGTAGCTGTCTGGCTCTCATAATAATTAAAATAGGTTGGTTTTTAGAGCATGAATATATATCAGCATTTTCGTCCAGAAGAACGGGATTATATTGACCAGGTCATGCAGTGGAAAAACACTGTCGAACTTCAGTATGCCCCGAAATTAACGGACTTTCTTGACCCAAGAGAACAGCATATCTTAAAGACGATCATCGGTGAAAATGGTGATGTAAAATATCAACTCTTTGGCGGCTGGCCAGGGGCAGAACGAAAAAGGGCTCTTCTATTCCCTGAATATCTAGTGCCAGTTCAAGAGGATTTTCAAATCAGCTTGTTTGAAATTGACTATCCAAAGAAGTTTATCAAAATTGAACATCCCAACGTCCTAGGCACATTGATGTCGTTGGGACTAAAACGTGGGAAATTTGGCGATATTCTTGTCGATGATGAACAAATCCAATTCTTGGCAGCCAAGGAAATCGGCGGCTATATCAGCACTAATCTTGAATCAATCGGTAAAGCAACGGTTCATTTATTTGAGAAGCCGCCCGAAAATATAATTTCTCCTAAAGAATTATGGGAGGAACATGAATTAACAGTATCTTCTTTAAGGCTGGATACTGTTATTTCTGGTGTTTATAATCTTTCTCGGCAAAAATCGCAAAACTATATTGCGGCAGGCCTAGTTAAGGTCAATTGGACTCAGATTGAAAGCCCGGCCTTTGTTTGTGAAATTGGCGATATGCTGTCGGTCCGGGGCCATGGAAGGGTAAGATTGTCCGGTATTGAGGGGAAAACAAAGAAAGAAAAATGGCGAATTTCTGTCGGAAGACAAAAATAATTTATTTTCTTGCAGGATTTTCAAAAACCTTGTCGAATATTCACATTTACATAGATTGCACAGATTGTTGGAGGTGGCATCATGCCGTTAACGCCGTTAGATATTCATAATAAAGAATTTAATAAAGGATTTAGAGGGTATGACGAGGATGAAGTAAACGAATTTCTTGATCAGGTAATCAAGGATTACGAGCTTGTCCTAAGAGAGAAAAAAGAATTGGAAGAGCGTTTAACTGACCTGCAGGAGCGTTTAGGGCATTTTACAAGTATTGAAGAAACACTTAATAAATCGATTGTGATTGCCCAGGAGGCAGGGGAAGAAGTAAAACGCAATGCCCAAAAGGAAGCGAAGCTAATCGTCAAGGAAGCGGAAAAGAATGCGGACCGTATCGTTAACGAATCCCTATCTAAAGCGAGAAAGATTGCTCTGGAGATAGAAGATTTAAAGAAGCAGTCGAAAATTTTCCGCACCCGTTTCAAAATGCTGATTGAGGCACAGCTCGATATGCTGAATACTGACGATTGGGATCACCTTTTAGAGTACGAACTTGATGCCACCGAGCTGAAAATCCACGAAGAAGAGGATTCATTAGCTTGACGAACAGCTATTTAGTAGCATATAATTTCTTAACAGATTAATTGAATGAAAATGACGAAGACAGGGACAGTACAATTTTTCAAAAAGCTTATTAGCGAGTCGGGGATGGTGGAAGCCCGATGAAGCCGAAAGATTGGAAAATCACCCTCGAGTTCCGAGGTCGAACCTCTATATTTAGAACAGTAGACTAAGGCGTGTATTCACGTTACGAATTCGCAAGAGGATAGAATAAGACAGTTCTATCAATCAGGGTGGTACCGCGGGAATAAAACCTTCTCGTCCCTTTTTTGGGATGAGGGGGTTTTTTTATTTGCAAGAATGTCAATTCTGTTCAATAGAAAGGTATTGGAGGAAATAAAATGGAATACAAAGACACGTTATTAATGCCGCAAACGGATTTCCCAATGCGTGGTAATCTTCCGCAAAGAGAACCGGAGATGCAGGCAAAATGGGAAGAAATGAATATTTACCAAAAAGTACAGGAGCGCACTAAAGGGCGTCCGATGTTTGTTTTGCATGATGGCCCTCCATATGCAAATGGTGATATCCATATGGGCCATGCATTAAATAAAATTTTAAAGGATTTTATTGTCCGCTATAAGTCAATGAGCGGCTATCATGCCCCATATGTGCCGGGCTGGGATACTCACGGTCTGCCGATTGAGCAGGCTTTAACTAATAAAGGGGTTAAACGGAAGGAAATGTCCGTTGCAGAATTCCGCCAGCTTTGTACAGATTATGCGCTTGAACAGATTGACAATCAACGGACCCAGTTTAAACGCCTTGGTGTCCGCGGTGATTGGGAGAATCCATATATCACTTTAAAGCCTGAATACGAAGCCCAGCAAATCAAGGTTTTCGGAGAAATGGCAAAAAAGGGTTATATCTATAAAGGGTTGAAGCCAGTATATTGGTCTCCGTCAAGTGAATCCGCTTTGGCTGAGGCAGAAATTGAATATAAAGATAAACGTTCACCGTCCATTTATGTTGGTTTTCCGGTGAAGGATGGCAAGGGAGTACTTGATACGGATACGGAAATCGTCATCTGGACAACAACCCCATGGACCATTCCTGCCAACTTGGGAATTTCGGTTCATCCTGAGCTAACTTACGTGGTTGTAGCTGTAAATGATAAAAAATATGTTGTGGCTGAAAGCTTATTGGAAAGTGTAACGAATGAAATTGGATGGGAAGAAGCGGCCGTTCTTAAAAAGGTCAAAGGGGCTGAGCTTGAATATGTTGTAGCCCGTCATCCGCTTTATGACCGTGATTCTCTTGTCATGTTAGGCGAGCATGTGACAACTGATGCTGGTACTGGCTGCGTTCATACTGCTCCTGGTCACGGGGAAGATGACTTCCATGTTGGTCAAAAATACGGCTTGGATGTCCTTTGTCCGGTTGATGATAAAGGAAATATGACAAATGAAGCACCGGGATTTGAAGGATTATTTTACGACGAGGCCAACAAACCGATTTCCCAAGCCCTAGAGGAAAAAGGAGCTTTGTTAAAGCTTACATTTATTACTCACTCCTATCCACATGACTGGAGAACAAAGAAGCCGGTTATTTTCCGGGCAACTGCTCAGTGGTTTGCGTCCATTAAAGATTTCCGCGACCAATTGCTCGAAGCTGTGAAAGCAACCAAATGGGTGCCGGCATGGGGCGAAACAAGGCTTTTCAATATGGTCCGTGACCGCGGTGATTGGTGTATTTCCCGCCAGCGCGTCTGGGGTGTGCCAATTCCGGTATTCTACGCCGAAAATGGAGAAGAAATCATTACCGACGAGACGATTGAACACGTTTCTAATTTATTCCGCGAGAATGGATCAAACATTTGGTTTGAGCGGGAGACAAAGGATCTGCTTCCGGAAGGATTTTCGCATCCTGGAAGTCCGAATGGCAAGTTTACGAAGGAAACAGATATTATGGACGTTTGGTTTGATTCTGGTTCTTCCCATCAGGCTGTGCTTTTAGAAAGAGAGGATTTGGTCCGTCCGGCAGACCTTTATCTTGAAGGTTCTGACCAATACCGCGGCTGGTTTAACTCGTCTTTATCTACTGCAGTAGCTGTCACAGGCAAGGCTCCATATAAGGGAGTATTAAGCCATGGATTTGCTCTTGATGGTGAAGGTAGAAAAATGAGTAAATCATTAGGTAATGTCGTCGTCCCTGCGAAGGTTATGAATCAATTGGGAGCAGATATTTTACGCCTATGGGTGGCTTCTGTAGATTATCAATCCGATGTCCGCGTATCCGATGCAATTTTAAAGCAGGTTGCTGAAGTATATCGGAAAATCCGCAATACATTCCGCTTCTTGTTGGGGAATTTAGCGGACTTTGACCCGGCTGTTAATAAGGTTGCTTACGAAAACCTTCGTGAAGTAGATCAATTTATGCTGGTTAAGTTAAATAAGCTGATTAAGAGTGTTCGCAATTCTTATGAAAATTACGATTATGCAGGCATTTACCATTCTGTTAATAATTTCTGTACGCTTGATTTAAGCGCGTTCTACCTAGATTTTGCAAAAGATGTTCTGTACATTGAAGCAGTTGATCATCCAGAACGCAGGGCGATTCAAACTGTTTTATATGAATCATTGCTTGCTCTGACCAAATTGGTTTCGCCAATCCTTTCTCACACTGCAGACGAGGTGTGGAAATATATTCCGAAGGTTCAGGAGGAAAGTGTTCAGTTGACAGATCTTCCTGAATATCAGGAACTTCCAGGTGCTACAGAGTTGGAGGAGAAATGGTCTGCATTCATGAAGCTGCGCGATGATGTCTTAAAGGCACTTGAAGAAGCCCGGAATGCAAAGGTGATCGGTAAGTCATTAACAGCGAAAGTAACCTTATACGTAAATGATAATACAAAAGCGCTGCTCGATTCTGTTTCAGAGAACTTGAAACAATTGTTTATCGTATCTGGTTTTGAAGTGGCTGGTGCTTATGATGAGGCGCCAGAAGATGCCTTGAAATTAGATACAGCGGCAATTGTGGTCACAAAAGCAGAAGGTGAAACCTGTGAACGCTGCTGGGTAGTGACGCCTGATGTTGGCCAAGATGCGGAGCATCCAACTCTTTGCCCTCGATGTGCCCAAGTTGTAAAAGAAAATTATTCACACTTAGCGTAAAATAGAAAGGGGCTGACTTGTCAGCCTCTTTCATTTTGCTAAAAGAAAAGTATAAATTCAACTACGCCTCATGAACCGTCCTATCGGAATCGCCTAACGGTGAGTTTTCATTTATTTCCACCTCCGTTAATTGTTGTTGCTGATGTCAAATTATTATCCGGGTCAATGGAAAACGATCGGTAATAATAAGACAAATAACATAACGGAGGTATTAACACTATGAATGCAATGCAGGAAAAGCTGTTTCAAGAACTCCGTCAAACAAAAACAGAAATCGAAAGGTCATTAAAGAAAAAACAAACAGAGAATTGGTTTACAACCATTTTAGAGGAAGAAATGGCGGACATTGATTTAGCACTGAAAAAAATCAAAGAAGGAAATTTTGGCCAATGTGAACTTTCCGGTGAATTATTACCCCTCGACTTGTTAAATTTGATTCCAACCATTAGAACAGTCAATGATCCCAGCTTGCTTGGCGGCTTTTGCAAGAAACCGATCTTCCCCACACCGTAATTTTTGTTTCATTGTGATATAGCGATTAAGTATGCTAAACTAGGGGAGCAAGTCTAGCTTAAGTTGGAGGTATTTCTTTGTGTATTATTACTTAATCGCCCTATTCGTTATTGTGCTCGACCAAATTACTAAATGGCTTATTGAAAAAAATATGTATATCGGTGAGAGTATACCCATCATTGATAAATTTTTATATATTACTTCTCACCGGAATCGCGGGGCTGCATGGGGAATCCTTCAAGGGCAGATGTGGCTTTTTTATGTCATTACGGTTATTGTAATTATTGCGATTATGTATTATCTTTACAAAGCGGCCAAAGGAAAATGGCTGTTAGGTGTATCTCTTGCTTTCATGCTTGGAGGTGCAATTGGGAATTTTATCGACCGAGTGGTTCGGAAAGAGGTTGTTGATTTTATTCATACCTTTATTTTCGGCTATAATTTCCCTGTATTTAATATTGCTGATTCAGCATTAGTTATTGGTGTTGGATTATTAATGATTCAAATGCTGCTTGAAGAGAAGTCGTCAAAGGAGAAGTCTTATGGAGAAAATGGAACACACCATTCTTGAGGAACAAAAAGGAGACCGGATTGATAAGGTAATCTCCGGCCTGAATGAAGAATGGTCTAGAACACAGGTGCAGGATTGGATAAAAGAAGGCAATGTACTTGTGAATGGGAAAAATGTAAAAACAAATTACAAATGCAGTGTAAGTGATTTTATCGTTATTACCATTCCAGAACCGGAAGAATTGGACGTGGTTCCGGAGGAAATGGATTTAGATATTTATTATGAAGATAAGGATGTATTGGTCGTAAATAAGCCAAAAGGGATGGTGGTCCATCCTGCACCTGGGCACCTTACTGGAACACTTGTTAATGGGTTAATGGCCCATTGTAAGGATTTATCCGGTATCAATGGTGTATTAAGACCCGGTATTGTACATCGGATTGACAAGGATACATCAGGGCTGTTAATGGTTGCGAAAAATGATTTGGCCCACGAAAGTCTAGTTAACCAACTGGTGGAAAAGTCTGTGACACGGAAATATAAGGCGATTGTCCATGGAGTGATCCCTCATGAATATGGAACCATCGATGCTCCGCTTGGGAGGGATCCAAAAGATCGGCAAAGCATGACGGTTGTTGATAACGGGAAGCATGCTGTTACACATTTTCGTGTCCTTGAGCGATTTAATGAATTCACCTTCGTGGAATGTCAATTGGAGACAGGCCGGACCCATCAGATTCGTGTCCATATGAAATATATCGGTTATCCGCTTGCCGGTGATCCAAAATATGGACCAAGAAAAACACTTGATTTAAATGGACAGGCATTGCATGCCGGTCTGCTCGGTTTCATACATCCAAGAACAAATGAGTATCTAGAATTTGAAGCCCCGCTTCCAGAGGATTTTGAAGAGCTTCTTGACCGGTTGAGAAATAATCGTTGACAGGATAAATAAATTAAAGTATGCTTACTATAGTTTAATAAGCCTTTAAGTCGGTCCCGTGAGGCCGAGAAGGAACGGTTAATAGGTTATTTCCCTAAGGAAGAACTGTCTCCCTCTCGCCACCACAGGCGAGAGGTTTTTTATTTCAGTATAATAAGAAGGTGAGACTATGAGCCAAAAAGCAATTGTTCTGGATGAACAGGCAATCGGGCGGGCGTTGACAAGGATTGCCCATCAAATCATCGAAAAAAACAAAGGAATCGAAGACTGCGTGCTTGTAGGAATTCGGACCAGGGGAATTTACATAGCAAAACGACTCGCTTTAAAAATAGCCCAAATTGAGGGAAGCCCGATTCAAGTCGGTGAATTAGACATCACTCTTTATCGGGATGATTTAACAAAGAAAACGGAGAGTCAGGAACCGCTAGTAAAAGGATCGGACATTCCGTTCGACATAAGTGACAAAAAAGTAGTCCTTGTGGACGATGTTCTTTATACAGGAAGAACAGTTAGGGCTGGACTTGATGCCCTTATGGACCTTGGACGTCCTGCTTCCATCCAGCTTGCGGTACTAGTCGACCGCGGTCACAGGGAGCTGCCAATCAGAGCAGACTATGTTGGGAAAAATATCCCTACTTCAAGCAATGAAAAAATTGTCGTTGAGCTGCTGGAAGTAGATAAAGTTGATCAAGTAAGTATTTATGACAAATAAATAGCAGCCCTTTTAATTTCAGTCCCGTGAGGCTGACAAAGGGAAAAGCGCAAACCTTGGACCATGTTCCGGTGCGCCTTTCACCCCTCTTTGTCAACCACAAGGCAAAGAGGGTTTTTTATATGAACAATTGAAGAAAATAAAGAAAACAATATAGAAATTAGGAGAGAACAGAAAATGAGTAATAAACCAATCCTAGATGTTAAAGATAGACCAAAACCAGCCCAATGGCTGACCTTAAGCTTGCAGCATTTATTTGCGATGTTCGGGGCAACAATCCTTGTACCATACCTGGTTGGTTTAGACCCAGCGATAGCACTAATATCCAGCGGACTCGGAACGTTGGCATTCCTATTGATTACGAAATTTCAGGTTCCTGCCTATCTCGGTTCATCTTTCGCTTATATTGCACCGGTAATTGCCGCAAAAGCCTCTGGCGGACCTGCAGCCGCGATGGTCGGTACATTTTTGGCTGGTCTTGTTTATGGAATTGTCGCTTTAATTATAAGCAGAGCGGGGCATCGCTGGATTATGAACTTACTCCCGCCAATTGTTGTTGGACCGGTCATAATTGTAATTGGCCTCGCCATTTCCGGAACTGCGGTTGGAATGGCAATGAACAACCCAGCCGGAAAGTATAGCATGCTGCACTTCTCAGTGGCGCTTGTGACGCTGGCAGCGACAATTATTTTTTCAATATATGCTAAAAAAATGCTCAGCATTATCCCTATCTTGGCCGGGATTATTGTCGGCTATGTGTATGCTGTGATTGTAGGAATTGTTGATTTCAAACCTGTACTAGAGGCAAAGTGGTTTGCCGCTCCTGATTTCTTAATTCCGTTTGTCAGCTATGATGTCAAGTTTACGTGGAATATTTTCTGGTTAATGGTGCCTGTTGCTATTGTTACACTATCTGAGCATATTGGACACCAGCTTGTTCTTAGCAAGGTTGTCGGCCGTGATTACATAAAAGAGCCGGGCCTGCACCGTTCAATCCTTGGTGATGGAACAGCAACAATAATCTCGGCACTAGTAGGTGGACCTCCCAAAACCACCTATGGTGAAAATATTGGCGTATTGGCAATTACAAGAGTCTACAGTGTATATGTCTTAGCAGGTGCTGCGGTTCTAGCCATCATCTTCGGGTTTATTGGAAAAATAACAGCTTTAATCCAAACGATACCAACACCTGTAATGGGGGGAGTTTCCATTCTCCTGTTCGGAATTATCGCTTCCTCAGGATTAAGAATGTTGGTTGACAGTAAAATTGATTTTGGAGACAAACGTAACCTCGTGATTTCATCGGTAATCCTTGTCATTGGTATCGGTGGTGCGATTGTCAAATTGCCTTTTAATATCGAAATCCAAGGTATGGCCCTGGCGGCAATTTCCGGAGTGTTATTAAACCTGATCCTTCCTGGAAGACCGAAAGTCAGTGAAAACATGTTTGAAACAGAAGAAACAACTAACAAAAAAACAGCATAAAAAAATGCCTTTTAAATTAAGTACAGAGAGACTTGGAAGGGTGTGTTACTTAACTTGGATATGGACTGCAGTTGTGTCCATATCTTAAGTTAAACTTTTGGCACCCTGACCACTTAGTCAGGGTGTTTTTTTTAGCAATCAGAGAAGGTGGGGAAAAAGGATGTTACAGCACCTATTAACAACAAACGAGTTAAAAGTTGAGGAGATTTATCAAATCCTTGAGGATGCTGAAAGGTTTTCACAAGGACTGTTTTGGAAACCGGAAAGACAAATGTATACAGCAAACCTCTTTTTTGAAGCTAGTACCCGAACGAAAAGCAGCTTTGAAATGGCTCAAAGAAGATTAGGATTAAGCGTCATTCCTTTTGAAGTCCAAACCTCTAGCGTTCAAAAAGGTGAGACATTATATGATACTGTAAAAACGCTGGAATCAATCGGTGTTGATACTGTTGTCATCCGCCACAGCCAGGATCGCTATTTTGATGAATTGGTTGAAAATATCAATATTCCAATTTTAAATGGAGGCGATGGCTGCGGACACCACCCGACACAATCCCTTCTTGATTTGTTAACGATAAAGCAGGAGTTTGGCAGTTTTTCAGGCTTGAAAATTGCAATAATTGGGGACATCAGTCATAGCCGCGTAGCGCGTTCCAACGCGGATGCATTGACCAGGCTGGGGGCGGAGGTCATTTATTCAGGGCCGGAAGAATGGTTTGACTATCATAGTTTAAGTACTTCCCGTTTTAAGCCAATTGATGTGGCTATCAGCGAATCCGATGTTGTCATGTTTCTGCGTGTGCAGCATGAACGCCATCAGAAAAAGGGAAGCTTTACTGCCTCTGAGTACCATAAAAAATATGGCCTAACCATAGAGAGGGAAAAGCAAATGCAGCCGCACAGCATTATCATGCATCCGGCCCCGGTAAACCGAAACGTTGAAATTGCAGACAGCTTAGTTGAATGTGAACGGTCAAGAATTTTTAAACAAATGCAAAATGGTGTTTATGTAAGAATGGCTGCCCTGAAGCGGTCACTTGAAAGCTTAGGAGGAGGAAATCAATATGAAACTGCTTATTCAGAACGCAAAATATATAGCATCTAATGGTGAAATGAAACAATCTGATATTTTAATAGAAAATGGGATTATTAGCAAACTGGCACCTAGTTTAACAGAATCGGCTGAAAGAACTGTAGATGCACAAGGAATGCTTGTATCACCAGGGTTTGTTGATCTTCACGTCCACCTAAGGGAACCTGGCGGCGAGAAAAAGGAAACCATCGCAACTGGTACGATGGCAGCAGCCCGGGGTGGTTTTACGACAGTAGCGGCCATGCCAAATACGAGACCGGTGCCTGACACCAAGGAGCAGATGGATTGGGTGATGGACAGGATTAAGGAAACAGCAAGCGTACGTGTTTTGCCATATGCCTCCATTACAACAAGACAGCTTGGTCAGGAATTAACTGATTTTGCGGCGCTGAAAGAGGCTGGAGCATTTGCCTTTACTGATGACGGTGTAGGTGTCCAATCAGCAGATATGATGCTTCAGGCAATGCAAAAAGCAAAAGAAGTAAATATGGCAATCGTAGCCCATTGTGAGGAAAATACGTTGATTCATAAAGGTTGTGTCCATGAAGGTACATTCTCCATGCAGCACGGGTTAAACGGGATCCCTTCTATTTGCGAATCCGTTCAAATTTCCAGAGATGTCCTGCTTGCTGAAGCTTCCGGCTGCCATTATCACGTCTGCCATATCAGCACAAAGGAATCGGTGAGGACCGTCCGTGACGCCAAGCGGGCCGGCATTAAAGTTACCGCGGAAGTAACTCCGCATCATCTATTATTATCAGAAAATGATATTCCAGGACTGGATGCTAACTTTAAGATGAATCCTCCGCTACGGGGGGAAGACGATAAAAAGGCGTTAATCGAAGGGCTGCTGGATGGTACGATTGATTTTATCGCCACTGACCATGCACCGCATACTGCCGAAGAAAAAGCTGAGGGAATGCAGCTGGCGCCATTTGGAATTGTCGGTCTGGAAACTGCCTTTCCACTTCTTTATACCCATTTTGTCTTGAAAAACATCATCACACTTGAACAGTTAATTGCTTATATGACGACAAAGCCTGCTGATTGCTTTGAACTTCCTTTCGGAAGAATTGAAGAGGGTGCGGCAGCGGATATCGTGTTATTAGACTTGAACGAAGAAAAAGAAATCAATCCTGATGAGTTTTTATCAAAAGGGAAAAACACCCCATTTGCCGGATGGAAGTGCAAAGGGTGGCCGGTATTGACAATCGCATCTGGCCAAATAGTTTGGGAAAAAGGGCGTGTTACAGCATGAAGGCGCAGCTTATATTAGAAGATGGAACTGTTTTTATCGGTGATGGCTTTGGAAGCCATGTAGATACAATTGGTGAAGTTGTTTTTAATACAGGAATGACAGGCTATCAGGAGATTCTATCCGACCCATCCTATTGCGGACAAATCGTTATGCTCACATACCCGTTAATCGGGAACTATGGGATTAACCGCGATGATTTTGAATCCATTACTCCTGCCGTAAAAGGTTTTATTGTTAAAGAAGTCAGCGACTTTCCGTCTAACTGGAGAAGTGAGTTTACTGTTGATGAATATTTTAAAATGAAAAAAATCCCTGGAATTGCCGGGATCGACACCCGTAAACTGGCAAGGATTATCCGCCAGCACGGCACGTTAAAGGGAGCGATTTGCAGTATTGAAAACGATGCAACGGAAGTGTTAAGACAGTTAAGACAGACTCGTCTTCCAATTGACCAAGTAAGAAGGGTTTCCACAAAGAATCCTTATCCAAGTCCGGGACGCGGAAAAAGAATCGTGCTTGTCGATTTCGGGATGAAGCACGGAATTTTGCGGGAATTAAATGAACGCGGCTGTGATGTAGTTGTCGTTCCATACCATACAACAGCCGATGAGATCTTAAGATTGCGTCCTGATGGAGTCATGCTTTCCAACGGACCTGGGGATCCAAAGGATGTTCCGGAAGGAATCCAAATGATAAAGGACATCTTGGGAAAAGTGCCTCTTTTCGGAATTTGCCTTGGCCATCAATTGTTTGCCCTGGCATGCGGCGCTGATACCATTAAAATGAAGTTCGGACATCGCGGTGCGAATCATCCAGTTAAGGACTTGGCAACTGGTAAAGTTTCGATTACTTCTCAGAATCATGGTTATACAGTCGATGAAAAATCAGTTAAAAATACTAGATTAGAAGTAACACATATCGCTTTAAATGATGGAACCGTCGAGGGCCTTAAGCATCTGGATGTCCCGGCCTTTACCGTGCAGTATCACCCAGAGGCCTCACCAGGTCCTGAGGATGCAAACGGACTATTTGAACAATTTCTTGCGATGATTGAAGCTGAAAAACAGGAGGTAGCAGCAAATGCCTAAACGCACAGATATCAACTCCATTCTAGTGATTGGCTCGGGGCCAATCGTCATCGGTCAAGCGGCAGAATTTGATTACGCAGGTACTCAAGCTTGTCTGGCCCTTAAGGAGGAAGGATACCGGGTGATCCTCGTCAACTCCAATCCTGCTACCATTATGACAGACGCAGAGATTGCCGATGCCGTTTATATTGAGCCTCTGACACTGGATTTTGTCTCAAGAATTATCCGTAAGGAGCGTCCTGACGCCGTTTTAGGAACTTTAGGCGGTCAGACTGGGCTAAATTTGACTGTTGAACTGGCAAAATCAGGCGTTCTTGAAGAGTGCAGCGTTGAGATTCTGGGAACGAAGCTTACTGCCATTAATCAAGCAGAAGACCGTGAATTGTTCCGTGCACTTATGAATGAATTGAATCAACCGGTACCTGACAGCGAAATTATCCATGGGCTTAATGAAGCCAAAGTTTTTGTGGAAAGGGTAGGTTTTCCGGTCATTGTCCGTCCGGCCTTTACACTGGGTGGAACTGGCGGCGGCATCTGCCATAATGACGCCGAGCTTGAGGAAATCGTAACAAGCGGACTTAAGAACAGCCCTGTTCACCAATGTTTATTGGAAAAAAGCATCGCTGGTTACAAAGAAATTGAATATGAAGTGATGCGCGATGCAAATGACAATGCCATCGTGGTCTGCAACATGGAAAACATCGATCCGGTCGGTGTTCATACGGGTGATTCCATTGTTGTTGCGCCAAGTCAGACATTAAGTGATAGAGAATACCAATTATTAAGAAATGTGTCTTTAAAAATTATCCGTGCGCTGGGTATTGAAGGAGGCTGTAATGTTCAGCTTGCCCTAGACCCATGCAGCTTTAACTACTATGTCATTGAAGTAAACCCAAGGGTAAGCCGTTCTTCGGCCTTAGCATCAAAGGCAACAGGATATCCAATTGCCAAGCTTGCAGCAAAGATCGCAGTTGGATTGACACTTGATGAAATGCTGAACCCTGTTACCGGAAAAACATATGCGAGCTTCGAGCCGGCCCTTGATTATGTGGTAACGAAAATCCCTAGATGGCCGTTTGACAAGTTTGAGTCCGGAAACCGTTCGCTTGGAACACAAATGAAGGCAACTGGTGAGGTCATGGCAATTGGCCGAACTTTTGAAGAATCATTGTTAAAAGCAATTCGTTCCCTCGAAGCGGGTGTTTATCATTTCCAACTTAACGGTGCCGCCGAAATTGATAACGACCTAATTGAAAAACGAATCAGAAAAGCTGGTGATGAGCGTCTCTTTTACATTGCTGAAGCGTTAAAACGCGGCATTACGATCGATACGATTCATGAGTGGAGCAAGATTGACTTATTTTTCTTGAAGAAAATGGAGGGCATTATCAAGCTTGAGGCAAAATTGGCTGACAATCAGCTTGATATTGAACTTCTTAAAGAAGCAAAGCAAAAAGGCTTTACCGATAAGAAAATTGCTGAGCTTTGGAATAAAACAGAAGGCGAGATTTACAAGCTTCGGAAAGACTCATGTCTCATCCCGGTTTATAAAATGGTAGATACATGCGCTGCGGAGTTTGAGTCAGAAACTCCATATTTCTATGGAACATACGAAGAGGAAAACGAATCTCTTGTGTCAGATAGAAAAAGTGTCATCGTTCTCGGATCAGGCCCAATTCGGATTGGCCAGGGGATTGAGTTTGATTATGCGACTGTCCATTCTGTAAAAGCCATTAAGGAAGCTGGATATGAGGCAATTATCATTAACAACAATCCGGAAACAGTCTCGACGGATTTCAGTATCTCCGACAAGCTGTACTTTGAACCGCTGACAATTGAAGATGTAATGAGCATCATTGATTTGGAACAACCGATTGGAGTAGTCGTTCAATTTGGCGGGCAGACAGCGATTAACCTTGCTGCGAAGCTAGAGGAAAATGGTGTTAACATTTTAGGAACAAGCTTAGAGGACTTAGACCGTGCAGAGAACAGGGATAAATTTGAGCAGGCGCTTGAATTGTTGAACATTCCGCAGCCGCTTGGAAAGACCGCCCTTTCAGTAGCAGAAGCAGTCATAATTGCTGAGGAAATCGGCTATCCGGTCCTTGTCCGTCCATCCTATGTGCTTGGCGGCCGGGCGATGGAAATTGTGTATCGTAAGGAAGAACTGCTCCATTATATGGAGAATGCCGTCAAAATCAATCCTGATCATCCAGTCTTAATTGACCGTTATCTAACCGGTAAAGAAATTGAAGTAGATGCCATTTGCGACGGACAAAATGTCTTGATTCCAGGTATTATGGAGCATATTGAGCGGGCAGGGGTGCACTCCGGTGACTCAATCGCCGTATATCCGCCGCAAACATTATCTGAGGATGTTAAGAAGACACTTGTTGAATATACAGAAAGATTAGCAAGGGGCTTGAACATTGTGGGTCTCCTAAACATTCAATATGTGTTATCGGGCGGTCAGGTTTACGTGCTTGAAGTTAATCCACGTTCGAGCAGGACGGTGCCATTCTTAAGTAAAATCACCCATGTTCCGATGGCCAAGATTGCAACAAAGGCTATTCTTGGAGTCTCAATCGTTGAGCAGGGCTATCAATCCGGACTGGTGCATGAACAATCAGGTGTATATGTGAAAGTTCCGGTATTCTCTTTTGCCAAATTAAAAGATGTTGATATCACGCTTGGACCAGAAATGAAATCAACTGGCGAGGTAATGGGCAAGGATATCACACTTGAGAAGGCTCTTTACAAGGGTTTAGTTGCATCAGGAATGAATATTCAGCCGTTTGGGACAGTCTTGTTTACAGTCGCAGATAAGGATAAACAAGAAGCACTTAAGCTTGCGAAACGGTTTGCCAGCATTGGCTATCGACTGGTGGCCACAAGCGGAACAGCAGCTATAATAAAATCTGCCGGTCTTCCGGTTGAAGTAGTCGGCAAAATTGGTGCAGAAGGCCGAACATTATTGGATATTATCCAAAACGGTGAAGCGCAGTTAATCATTAATACATTGACAAAAGGCAAGCAGCCTGAGCGTGACGGTTTTAGAATCCGCCGTGATGCTGTTGAAAATGGTGTTCCTTGCTTGACTTCATTAGATACTGCTGATGCTATCTTAAAAGTGGTGGAGTCCATGAACTTTTCCGCTGAAGCGATGAGTGTACCAAGCAGGGAGGCAGTTTTTGCATGATACGGAAGGAAATTTGCAAAATCATCAGTCAAAAGTTAATTGCTGAAAACATTTATGAGCTTACCGTAAAAGCTGAGATGGTTCATGACATCACCGAGCCTGGACAATTTGTTCATATTCGGGTAGGAAATGGATTGGATCCACTATTGAGAAGACCAATCAGCATTTCCTCGTATGATGTAACGGAAGAGCAGTTTACGATGATCTATAGAAAAGATGGAAAAGGAACTTCGCAATTGGCCTCTAGGGTGCCGGGGATGGAACTCGATATCCTTGGCCCTCTTGGCAATGGCTTCCCTATTAATGAAGCTAGTATTGGTGAGACTGCATTGCTCGTGGGTGGAGGAATTGGTGTTCCTCCCCTCTATGAGCTTGCGAAACAGTTGACAGCAAAAGGCGTTAAAGTCATCAATGTCCTAGGCTTCCAAGCTGAATCCGCCGTCTTCTACGAACAGGAATTTTCGGAACTGGGCGAAACATATGTTGCTACTGCGGATGGTTCTTACGGAGTTAAAGGGTTTGTAACAGATGTCATAAAGGATTTACAATTTGATTGTGTATATTCCTGTGGTCCGACCCCGATGTTAAGAGCACTTGAACAGCAGTACTCTCATAAAAAAATGTTTTTATCTTTAGAGGAACGGATGGGCTGCGGCGTAGGGGCTTGCTTTGCCTGCGTATGCAAAAAGGTGGATGACCCGTCAGGAGCTTCCTATAAAAAAGTATGCAGTGACGGACCTGTATTCCGTGCCGGAGAGGTGATAATATGAGCCGATTACATGTTGAATTACCAGGATTAAGCTTGAAAAACCCAATCATACCGGCCTCAGGCTGCTTCGGATTTGGCCGCGAGTACAGCCAATTTTACGATTTAAGCATTCTTGGTGCAATCATGATCAAAGCAACAACGGCAGAGCCCCGGTTTGGAAACCCGACACCAAGGGTTGCTGAAACTTCAGCAGGGATGCTAAATGCAATCGGGCTGCAAAACCCAGGATTAGAAAAGGTTGTTTCCGAAGAGCTGCCATGGCTGTCCCAATATGATGTACCGATTATTGCCAATGTGGCTGGGTCGCTTGAAGAGGATTATGTGAAGGTTGCACGGGAAATCTCAAAAGCGCCAAACGTCCATGCACTGGAATTAAATATTTCCTGCCCTAACGTTAAAACGGGTGGAATTGCCTTTGGAACTATCCCAGAAGTGGCTATGCAATTAACACGAAGAGTAAAGGAAGTTTCCGAGGTTCCGGTTTATGTAAAGTTGTCTCCAAACGTCACCAATATTGTCGAGATGGCAAAGGCAGTAGAGGATGGCGGTGCTGATGGCATTACAATGATTAACACGCTTGTAGGAATGCGGCTGAATTTAAAAACAGGCAAGCCAATTTTGGCGAACCGAACGGGCGGCCTTTCTGGCCCTGCTGTAAAACCTGTTGCGATTCGAATGGTGTATGAAGTAAGCCAAGCGGTAAATATACCGATTATCGGAATGGGCGGGATTGAATCTGCGGAGGATGTCATTGAATTTTTCTATGCGGGAGCAAGTGCCGTCGCTGTAGGTACAGCAAACTTTGTAAATCCGTTTGTCTGCCCGGAGATTATTGAACAGCTGCCGGAGCTGCTAAATCAACTAGGATTTGAACATATTAGTGAATGTACGGGAAGGAGCTGGAAATAGGATGGACAACTCGCTTATCATCGCGCTTGATTATGCTAATGCTGCTGAAGTAGATCAATTTTTACAACCATTTGCCGGCAAAGAGCTTTTTGTTAAAGTGGGAATGGAGCTTTTTTACCAAGAAGGGCCTTCGATCATTCACCGCTTAAAGGAATCAGGACACCGCATTTTCTTGGATTTGAAGCTTCATGATATACCAAATACTGTTTACAGTGCGATGAAGGGGCTTGCCCGCATGAACTGTGACCTTGTCAATGTTCATGCTGCAGGCGGAAAAGAAATGATGGCAGCGGCGTTAGAGGGACTGGAGGCTGGTACTGCTTCCGGAAAGAAAAGGCCGTATTGCATTGCCGTTACCCAGCTGACAAGTACATCAGAGGAGCAAATGAAAAGAGAGCAGCTGATTGGGGTTTCGCTTGAGGAATCGGTCCTGCGCTATGCTTCTCTGACAAAGGAAGCAGGGCTCGACGGAGTCGTTTGTTCAGCATGGGAAGCAGCGTCCATCCGTGAAAAGATTGGCGCTGACTTTTTGTCTGTATGTCCGGGAATCCGGCTTTCTTCGGATTCTGTTGGGGATCAAAAACGGGTAGCAACACCTGAATTTGCGAGAAAAGCAGGTGTCAGTGCGATTGTTGTCGGGCGTTCGATCACAAGGTCGGCTGATCCTCTGAAAAGCTATGAACACTGGATGGAAGTATGGAAGGGAGTACATCAATGAAACACACTATTGCTGAAAAATTACTAGACATTAACGCGGTGGGATTAAGCCCGCAAAATCCATTTACTTGGACTTCGGGACTTCGTTCCCCCATTTATTGTGACAATCGGCTCACCTTATCCTATCCGGCCGTCCGCAGGGCTATTGCTAGTGGGCTGCAAAAACTAATTGATGAGAATTTTCCCGCTACTGAAGTGGTGGCAGGAACAGCAACTGCCGGTATTCCTCACGCTGCCTGGGTCAGCGAGCTGATGGATTTGCCGATGTGCTATGTCCGCTCTAAAGCAAAGGGCCATGGCAAAGGTAATCAGATTGAAGGAAAAGTCGAGCAGGGACAAAAAGTGGTTGTGGTTGAAGATTTAATCTCCACCGGCGGAAGTGTCATCACAGCTGTAGAGGCTCTTAGAGAAGCTGGCTGTGAAGTACTTGGGGTCGTATCCATTTTTACATACGGTCTTGAAAAAGGTAAAGAAGCATTTGCTGCGGAAGGAATTACAAGTTACTCCTTGACTGATTTTCCTTCACTTGTTGAGACGGCCATTGAAAAAGGCAATATCAGCCAGGATGATCAGGCAAGCCTGCTTTCCTGGAGCAAGGACCCTGGTGAGTGGAGCAAGCGGTTCGAGTAATATATTTATAGAAATTGTAGATAAATTTGAAGAATTGTCGATATATTAATGAAATTTGTAGATATAATCTTAAAAATTGTAGATATAATATAAATTTGTGTCGATATATCACAGAAACGTGTCGATAACTATTATCAACAAGCTGTTTCGTTGATCTAATCATAAAAAAGCCCCGGGCCGCCCCGGGGCTTTACATATTATTAGCTCATTTCTTTAATTTCAGTACCATTTCCTCATCCGGCGTCACGTAAACCGTCTGCTGGTGATCATAAATGACAAATCCTGGCTTAGCACCGCTAGGCTTTTTGACGTGTCGCACTTTTGTAAAATCAACCGGAACTGAACTGGAATTTTTCGCCTTGCTAAAATAGGCTGCCAGCATTGCCGCCTCGTGAATTGTTTGCTCCGATGGCTCCTTACTGCGAATAACGACATGCGAACCGGGAATGTCCTTCGTATGCAGCCAAATTTCATCCCTTGCCGCAAGCTTATTAGTTAGATAGTCATTTTGTTTATTATTTTTTCCAACGATAATTTCAGTTCCAACTGAGGACTGATAGAAATCAAGAACCGGCTTGGCGTTTTGCACTTTTTTGCCGTTCCGCTTTTTACGGTCGCGAATATATCCGCCCTCCACAAGCTCATCGCGTATCTCCTGCAAATCTCTTGGGGAAGCAGACTGGACCTGCTGCAGAAGGCTGTCAAAATAAGCAGCTTCAACGCGCGCCTTGTCAATCTGTTCGATGACTATCGAAACCGCGTTTTTCGCTTTCTGATACTTGGAAAAATATTTTTGCGCGTTATCAGAAGGAGATTTCCGAGGGTCAAGTGGAATAACAATTGTTCCGCCGTTTTCATCATAATAATCAAGAACCTCGATTTCTCTCATACCCTTTTTGGCTGCATAAAGATTGGCTGTTAATAATTCCCCGTAACGCTGATATTCATCGGCTTTTTCCGCTTCCTTTAGGGTCGCTTCCAGTTTATCTATTTTCTTTTCATTTTTTTCTTTTTCATTCGTAATAAGCTTCTCAATATCATTCCCTTGCTGTTTGACCCTGTCCCGTTCCGCCTTGCCAAAATAATAACGCTCCAACATTTCGCTGAGGCTGGAAAAACTCTTTACTTCACCTTTCAGGTGCTCAAGCGGAAACAAATAAAAGGCTTCCTTTTCGGGAGCAGCGATGATTGACGGTGCAATCGTCCCTGATTCGATTTTTTTAATTAGGCTTAAAAATGTTTTGGGAACGGTCGTCCGATTGGCAAGTCCGCTTTGAAAAATGACCTCTTTCGCAAACAGCGGCGAGATGCCAGCGAACTGCTCGACGAGTTGGCGGTCAAGCCGTCCAGCATTAAAATCAATGCTCCTTACAACATCATCTTCATTTGCCAGAAATGGATTTTGCTTGTTTTGCTCGGGCGGGAACACAAACGGCTGCCCAGGCAGGATGGCCCTGTGACTGTTAACAGCAAACGAAACATGTTTGATACTGTCCAAAATAATATTCCGGGTTTTATCAACTAAGATGATATTACTGTGCCTGCCCATAATTTCGATAATTAATTGCTTATAACTGATATCGCCAATTTCATTCCGGCCTTTGATTTCAAAAATAATCATTCGGTCGGTTTCAACTTGATATAAATCCTCCAAAATATGACCCTCAATATGCTTTCTTAGCAGCATACAAAACATTGGCGGCTCACTCGGGTTTTCGTGGGTTTCGGTGGTAAGCTGTGCCCTTGCATAGCTCGGATGGGCAGATAAAAGCAGTCTGTGATTAACCCCTCCAGCGCGAATCGTTAAAATAATTTCATTTTTATAAGGCTGATGAACTTTATTAATCCGGCCGCCTTTTAGGGCACGGGAAAGTTCATGACTAATCGCTTTTGTAAATAAACCATCAAATGACATGGTGAACATCCTTTTCTATTAACAATAGTTTTCTATATAAGTATAACCTTTCAATTGAGAATCTGTCTTTTATCATAGCATTTTTTTGGACGACCCTGAATAAGCTGTCTATAGAGTTCTTGCTTGTGGGTACTTTGCATTGGCTTCAACTATTTTTATGCAGAGATTCACAGGCTTGTCATTAGAATTAGAGCTAAGGGGGAAGTGAGATGGTCGGATGAAATTCCATGAGATGGAGATAAAACAAGTTGAAAGGGCTCTAGAAACCGACTTTTCATCTGGATTATCAGCAGAGGAAGTGAAAAAAAGGGTAAAGCAATTTGGTTTAAATGAGCTAGAAGAAGGGGAGAAGCAATCGGCTTTACTCTTATTTTTTAGCCAATTTAAAGATTTCATGGTGTTGGTACTCCTTGCAGCAACGTTAATATCGGGGCTGCTTGGTGAATATATCGATGCAATTGCAATCATTGCCATTGTCATTATCAATGGATTTCTTGGCTTCTTCCAAGAACGGAGAGCGGAAAAGTCACTTCAGGCATTAAAGGAGTTATCTGCTCCGCAGGTTTCAGTGTTAAGAGATGGAAAATGGATGAAGATTCCCTCAAAGGAAATCGTCGTTGGCGATATTTTGAAATTTACGAGCGGCGACCGGATTGGTGCGGATGTTCGTCTGATTGAATCGAAAAGTTTGGAAATTGAAGAATCAGCGCTGACCGGTGAATCGGTACCCGTTTCGAAAATTACGGAAAAGCTGACGAATGAAAATCCAGGCATTGGCGATATGGAAAATACAGCCTTTATGGGAACGATGGTGACGAGAGGCAACGGTGTGGGTGTGGTCATTGCTATCGGTATGAAAACAGCAATGGGTCAGATTGCCGGACTTCTGCAAACGGCAGAATCCCAAGAAACACCGCTGCAGCGGAGGCTCGAACAGTTAGGCAAAATTCTAATTACAGTGGCACTTCTTCTGACCTTTCTTGTAGTAGCGGTTGGTGTGATTCAGGGACATGATATTTATACAATGTTTTTGGCAGGCGTTTCCTTAGCAGTAGCGGCAATACCTGAAGGTCTGCCGGCGATCGTGACGGTAGCTTTATCCCTGGGTGTCCAAAAAATGATCAAGCAAAAGGCGATTGTCCGCAAACTGCCAGCAGTTGAAACCCTCGGCTGTGCATCGGTCATTTGTTCCGATAAAACGGGAACCATGACGCAAAACAAAATGACGGTAACCCATCTTTGGAGCGGCGGCCAAACATGGACAGTTGACGGTGGCGGCTATCAGCCAAAGGGTGATTTTTACCGGAATGAAAAGAAGGTTCATCCTAAGGATGAAAAAGCCTTGCAACAAATGCTGATTTTTGGGATGCTATGCAACCATTCTGAGATAAACCTTAAAGGTGAGGACTATATTCTTGACGGTGATCCAACGGAAGGCGCACTTTTGGTAAGTGCCATGAAGGCAGGTTTTAATCGTCCGAAGCTACTTGAGGAATTTACCATTATGAATGAATTTCCTTTCGATTCCTCAAGAAAAATGATGAGCATCCATGTAAAAGACAAACAAGGCAGACATTTTATCATCACAAAAGGGGCCCCGGATGTTATTTTGGGAATCAGTGAATCGATTCTTTGGGACGGGCGAACCCAATATTTAAACAAGGAAACAAACCAAAAGGTTCAATCCGCGATTGACAATCTGGCATCACAGGCATTAAGGACGATTGCGATTGCCTTTAAGCCAATTCCCGCGAACACGTACATTTTCAGCGAAAAAGAAGCTGAAAGCAAATTGACCTTTATTGGTGTCCAAGGGATGATTGACCCGCCAAGACCTGAAGTGAAATTAGCCGTTAAAGAGTGTAAAGAGGCAGGCATAAAAACTGTCATGATTACCGGCGACCACGCCATCACCGCTAAAGCAATTGCAGCTCAGCTTGGGATCTTAACGAGTAAAAGCAAGGTGCTTGACGGTAAGCAATTATCTGAAATGTCGGTTGAGGATTTAGAAAATGTGGTGGAAGATGTTTCGGTTTTTGCCAGGGTATCACCAGAACATAAACTGAAAATTGTTAAAGCCCTTCAGAACAGAGGTCATATTGTAGCGATGACAGGGGATGGCGTCAATGATGCTCCTGCCATCAAAGCCGCAGACATTGGGGTAGCCATGGGTATCACCGGAACGGATGTAGCTAAAGAGGCATCGGCACTCGTTTTACTAGACGATAATTTTGCAACCATTAAAGCAGCCATCAAAGAGGGCAGAAATATTTATGAAAATATCCGCAAGTTCGTTCGTTACTTGTTAGCTTCAAACGTCGGTGAAATTTTGGTGATGTTGTTTGCCATGCTTCTTGGTCTTCCTTTGCCGCTCGTGCCAATCCAGATTCTTTGGGTGAACCTGGTGACAGATGGACTGCCGGCGATGGCACTTGGACTTGATCGCCCGGAGGAAAACGTTATGAAACGTGGGCCTAGAAGTCCTAATGAAGGAGTATTCTCACGTGGACTTGGCTGGAAGGTAGTCTCCCGCGGATTTTTAATCGGACTGGTGACGCTTTTTGCCTTCATGATTGTCTATCATAATGACCCATCACAGCTGCAATATGCTCAGACTGTTGCTTTTGCCACCCTTGTTATGGCTCAGCTGATCCATGTCTTCGATTGCCGCAGTGAGAAATCTGTCCTGTCAAGAAACCCTTTTGGTAACCAATACCTTGTATGGGCAGTTATATCATCATTGCTAATGGTGTTGGTAGTTATCTACTATCCGCCGCTGCAGCCGATCTTCCACACCCTTCCAATCGCTGCAAAGGATTGGCTGTTGATTATCGGATTATCCTCCATCCCAACTTTTTTACTAGCAGGCTCATTTTTATTAAGAAAAACGAAATAAAGTGTGTTATAATCCAAAAGGTAATAGAATCCATTCTATTACCTTTTGGATTTTTTGGCTTATAGCATAAATTCAAAGAATGGATGTGCGCCTAGATGGTTGTAAGTATGACAGGCTTTGGAAGAGGCCGGGCAGAATCGGATTTCTTTATCGTGAATGCCGAAGTGAAATCGGTTAATCATCGCTTTACTGAAATAAATATTCGAATGCCAAGACAGCTATTAAAAATAGAAGATAAAATTAAGAAGAAGCTGAATCAGTATATCCGCCGTGGCCGGTCGGAGGTATATATCAACATTGAAGGTGCAGGTCTAATTACTCGAAAACTTCAAGTTGATTGGAAATTGATTGATGAATATTATCAGTTTATCGAACAGGCAAAGAGCAGATATGGATTTGAAGGAAAAGTAACCCTTCAGGATTTGCTCCTTCGTGCAGACCTATTACATATTGAAGAAAATGAAGCCGGTAATGAAGAGCTTGAAAATTTAGTGCTATCCGCTACTGAGGAAGCGGTCATCCTGTTGAAACAAATGAGGCTCGCAGAAGGCGCGGTTTTAAAGAAAGACTTGCTTGCCATTATTGCCCAGTTGGAAACCCATGTAAAGGAGCTGCAAAATTATGCGCCTGAAGTGGTTCAGCTATACAAGGAGCGTGTCTTAAAGAGAATGCAGGAGTTTACCGGCGGTCAGGTGGACGAGACAAGGCTTTTGACAGAAGTGGCTGTTTTTGCAGAAAAAGCCGATATAAATGAAGAGATTACCAGATTGACAAGCCATCTGGAGCAGTTTGTGCAAACATTAAATGAAGCTGAACCGATTGGAAGAAAACTTGATTTTATCGTTCAGGAGATGAATCGAGAGGTCAATACCATAGGGTCAAAAGCAAATGATGCAAAAATTGCCAAGAAGGCAGTTGAGATGAAAAGCTTGCTTGAGAAACTGAAGGAGCAGGTTCAAAATATCGAATAGGATTTGTTTAGAAATGCATTGACACGGTCAAAATATATTATTAATGATTGGATGATTTTCATGGCAATTAAATTAATTAATATTGGTTTTGGTAATATTGTATCGGCAAATCGAATTATTTCTATCGTAAGTCCCGAATCAGCTCCTATAAAAAGAATTATCCAAGATGCCCGGGACCGCGGGTCATTAATCGATGCTACATACGGAAGACGGACTCGTGCTGTTATTGTAATGGATAGTGACCATGTTATTCTTTCCGCCGTTCAGCCTGAGACAGTAGCGCACCGCTTAACGGACCGTGAGGATACTATTGAAGAAGGGTAGGATTTTAGTAATATGCCAGAAAAAGGATTGTTAATTGTACTTTCCGGTCCATCAGGGGTTGGTAAAGGAACTGTAAGAAAAGAGATTTTTTCACAGCCTGATACGGCTTTTGAATATTCTATTTCAGTTACAACCCGAAAGCCTCGTGCTGGAGAAGTGGATGGAGTGGATTATTTTTTCCGAACCCGCGAAGAGTTTGAGGAAATGATCAGGCACGGCAAGCTGCTTGAGTATGCTGAATTTGTTGATAACTATTATGGCACTCCAGTGGATTACGTCCGGCAAACCCTAGATGAAGGCAAGGATGTTTTCCTCGAGATAGAGGTCAAGGGTGCCCGCCAAGTTCGTGAAAAATTCCCTGAAGGTTTATTTATTTTTCTGATGCCGCCAAGTCTATCGGAATTAAAAAACCGAATTGTGACAAGAGGAACGGAAACAGAAGATATTATTCATAACCGGATGCTGACAGCCCGTGAAGAAATTGAAATGATGGAATTATATGATTATGTTGTTGAGAATGACCAAGTGGAACTCGCCTGCGAACGCATTAAAGCGATTGTAGTTGCAGAGCATTGCCGCAGGGAACGAGTAGAAAAACGATATAAAAAATTGCTGGAGGTTGATTAGAATGTTATACCCTTCTATCGATTCATTGCTGGAAAAAATTGATTCAAAATATTCCTTGGTATCCGTGGCAGCTAAGCGTGCCCGCGCCATGTCGCAGGCAAAAGACGAGAGACTGCCAAAATATGTTTCCTACAAATATGTTGGAAAAGCACTTGAAGAAATTTACAGTGGCGAGCTAACCTACCGCATTGCCAAAAAAGCAGATACTCCTGCTGAATAAATGTAGAAAACCATTTAATGAAGGCTTGACATAACAGTCAGCCTTTTTATTTTTGTTAAAGTTATGATAAGTATTTTTCTCTCTGTTGATTGGAGCGAAAGGCGCTCGACTCCTGCGGGAGTACGGGGCAGGGGAGACCCCACAGGGCTTAAGCGCCGAGGAGGCTCCCCGTACCGCCCGCGGAAAGCGAGCGCCTCCTCCTAAAAGCTATCGCTTTCAGTCGTGCGATGCCTATGCTGCCGAAGCTTTCCTTGTGGAGCGGAAATCAACAGACCCATTAATAGAAATTTGTCGAATTCGAATAGTAAAAGGTGAAAAATAAGTAAAATTCAATCATAATAAAGAAAAAGGTGTTTACATAAAGCGGGGGAAAAGTATGTTAACCAATAAAAGAATATTATTATGTGTAACAGGTGGAATTGCTGTTTACAAAGCAGCGGCCTTGACAAGTAAACTCGTTCAAGCCGGTGCCCAAGTTAAGGTTATAATTACCGAATCAGCCAGCCAATTCGTAACCCCATTAACCTTCCAAGCACTTTCACGCCATGAAGTTTATACAGATACATTTGATGAAAAAAATCCGCAGGTCATTGCCCATATCGACTTAGCCGACTGGGCCGATCTGATCCTCGTGGCACCAGCCACAGCCAATACGATCGCCAAACTGGCGGGCGGGATTGCTGATAATATGGTCACGACTACGTTGCTTGCAACAACGGCACCCGTCTGGATTGCACCAGCCATGAACGTCCATATGTATGACCACCCAGCGGTTAAAAAGAATCTTGACACTTTAGCGGACTACGGATATCGGTTCATCGAACCAAGCGAAGGCTATCTTGCCTGCGGCTATGTTGGCAAAGGACGCTTAGAAGAACCAGAGAAGATTGTTGAATTAATTCAAGGTTTTTTTGCCAAAAAGGAATTTAAACTGCTTAAAGGGAAAACAGTGGTGATTACGGCTGGACCGACAAGGGAAAAAATTGACCCTGTCCGTTTTATATCGAATCATTCAAGCGGAAAAATGGGTTATTCCATTGCAGAAGAAGCTAGGAAGCAAGGGGCCCGTGTAGTGTTGATTTCCGGTCCGGTGCAAATACCCGCTCCCACTGGTATTGACCTAGTCAAGGTTGAGAGCGCGGAAGATATGTACAACGCTTGTATAGAAGTTTTTGATAAGGCGGATATTGTGATAAAAACAGCGGCTGTTGCTGATTACCGTCCGAAATTTGCTTATAATGAAAAGGTGAAAAAACAGCCTGGCGGCACTACACTAGAGCTTGAACGAACAAAGGATATTTTATTTGAACTTGGCCAAAGAAAGAAAAATCAGTTGCTGATTGGTTTTGCGGCGGAAACAAATAATGTCGATGAATATGCTCGGAAAAAACTGTTAACAAAAAATGCTAATATGATTGTTGCAAACAATGTGAAGGCCGAGGGAGCAGGATTTGGCACAGATACAAACATCGTCACCCTATACAAACGTGACGGCTCAATTGTTGAATTGCCTTTGATGTCTAAAGCGGACGTCGCCGGAAAAATTATTGAAGAAATTGCCGCCCTTCTAAAGGATTTGGAGAAAAAATGAAAATTGCCAGTGTCATTGTAGACGTGCCGGCGAAACAAACAGATAAAGCATTCGATTATCTTATTCCATCCCAATGGGAGGAGACGATTCAACCGGGAATGAGAGTCGTTGTTCCGTTTGGCCCGCGTCATATTCAAGGGTTTGTTATTGAGGTGAAGCGTGAGTCCGAATTCAAACAGTTAAGGGAAATTATTGAACCGATGGACCTTGAGCCGGTTTTGAATCATGAATTATTAAAGCTTGGAACTTGGCTCACAGACCATACCCTATGCTTTAAGATTTTTGCCTTTCAGGTCATGCTTCCCGCGGCTTTAAAAGCTAAGTACGAAAAAAAGGTAAAACTTGCTCCTGGAGCGGACGTCGCGGATTTGCAATTGCCGCTCCAGTCGTACTTTTCTAACAGCAGCACGCTCAATTGGGAGATAGCATTAAAAAATGGCCTTGTTCCATATCTTCAGCGGGCTTCGGCCGAAGGGCTTCTGGAGGTGTTATATGAAGTCAAGGAAAAGGTTAGGAAAAAACATGTTCATGTGATAGGCCCTGCTTTAGGTGCGCAGGACATGAAGCTAGAGCTGGAGAGGCTGCCTGGAAACGCGGAAAAGCAGAAGCAAGTGCTGGCGTATTTTATAGAACACCACAGCGAAATTGAATTGCGGCAATTAACCGAAAAAATTAAAGTCTCCTCGACCACAGTCAAAGCCCTTGTTGAAAAGAAACTGCTATGGGAAGCGGAAAAAGAAGTATACCGGGACCCATATGAAAACCGCATCTTTGAACGAACCAGCCCGCTGCCCTTAACAGAGGCCCAAACCACCGCCATTAAACCGATTCTTGATTCGATTGAAGGAAATCAACATGAGGTATTTCTGCTTTATGGTGTTACTGGCAGCGGTAAAACAGAAATTTACCTGCAATCCATTCAGGAGGTCATTGAAAAAGGCAAGGAAGCGATAGTCCTTGTTCCGGAAATTGCTCTTACACCGCAGATGGTCAATCGGTTTAAAGGAAGATTCGGTGACCAGGTTGCGGTGCTCCACAGCGGTTTATCGGCCGGTGAAAAGTACGATGAATGGCGGAAAATCCAACGGAAACAGGTTAAGGTAGCGGTCGGAGCAAGATCCGCTATCTTTGCCCCGTTTGAAAATATCGGCATTATCATTATTGATGAAGAGCATGAGACAAGTTATAAACAGGAGGAAATGCCGCGCTATCATGCTAAAGATGTGGCGATTGAAAGAGCGAAAACCTATTCTTGTCCGGTTGTGTTAGGCAGTGCCACTCCATCTTTAGAATCGTTTGCGAGAGCGCAAAAGAAGGTATATCATCTCTTGTCCTTGCCGACGCGAATGAATAATCAAGCATTGCCGTCTGTGGAAATTATTGATATGCGTGAAGAGCTTCGCGCCGGGAACCGTTCAATGTTTTCCACGAAACTTTTTGAAATGCTTAAGGACAGGCTCGAAAAAAACCAGCAGTCCGTTTTATTTTTAAATAAACGCGGACATTCTTCGTTTGTCATGTGCAGGGATTGCGGCTATGTTGTAAGCTGTCCTAACTGTGACATCTCCCTTACCTACCATCGGGCCGGAGTTCAAATGAAATGTCACTATTGCGGTTTTGAAAGCCCGGTTCCAAAGATATGCCCTGAGTGTTCAAGCGAATATATCCGCTACTTTGGAACAGGGACACAAAAGGTTGAGGACGAGCTTGGAAAAATTTTACCCGAGGCCAGGGTCATTCGGATGGATGTGGACACAACAGGCCGTAAGGGTTCACATGAAAGATTGCTGAAGGAGTTTCAGGACGGCAAAGCAGATATTTTATTGGGAACGCAAATGATTGCAAAAGGGCTGGACTTCCCTAATATTACTCTTGTCGGTGTGCTTTCCGCTGATACGATGCTTCATTTGCCTGACTTCCGGTCATCAGAAAAAACCTTTCAATTATTAACACAGGTAAGCGGCCGGGCCGGGCGTCATCAGCTGCCCGGAGAGGTGATTATTCAAACCTATACTCCGGAACACTACAGCATCGAGCTGGCAGGAACACAGAACTATGACCTTTTTTATCAGCGGGAAATGTTTGTCAGGAAAATGCACCATTATCCGCCTTTTTATTTTCTTGCTCTTATTACGGTCAGTCATGAGCAGTTGATGACAGTAATGTCCGCGACAGAGAAAATTGCCCGATTCTTGAGATCACAGGTTTCTAACCAGGCTGTTGTTCTTGGCCCCTCAGTCTCGCCAATCGCAAGGATTAATAATAGATATCGCTATCAATGTCTGATAAAATACAAGCGGGAACCGAATCTGACAAAAACATTGAAAACAATCATTGATCAACATCAAAATGAAGCGAAAAATGGACTTCTTGTGTCCGTTGACGTAAATCCGTTTATCTTAATGTAAACTGGGTGAAAATGAAATAATAATTAGTAGAAAAATACTGGAGGAACAGTTTTGGCGATACGTAAAATTGTAAACTACCCTGCGGAGATACTGGAAACAAAATGCCAAGAGGTAGTAAAGTTTGATAAAAAACTGGCAAAAATGCTAGATGATATGTATGACACCATGATTGAATTTGATGGAGTGGGGCTTGCCGCTCCGCAAATTGGTATAGACGCCCGTGTGGCGATCGTCGACATTGATGATGAATCAGGGACGATCGAAATGATAAATCCGCGTATTCTCGAAACAGCCGGAGAACAAACAGGACCGGAGGGCTGTTTAAGCTTTCCTGATTTGTTTGGGGAAGTATCAAGACCAAATTTTGTGAAAATTGAAGCCTTGGACCGAAAAGGGAGAAAATATGTAGTGGAGGCTGAAGGGTTCCTGGCACGGGCTATTCAGCATGAAATCGACCATTTAGACGGGATTTTGTTTACAGCAAAGGTATTGCGATATCTCGAGGAAGATGAGTTAAAAGGAGTAGAGGCTGAATGACGAAAATTGTTTTTATGGGTACACCTGATTTTTCAGTGCCTATTTTAGGACAAATCATTAAAGATGGCTACGAGGTAATTGGCGTGGTAACCCAGCCGGACAGGCCCGTCGGTAGAAAAAAGGTTTTAACACCGCCTCCCGTTAAGGTAGAAGCGGTAAAGCAGGGCATCCCTGTCTTGCAGCCGGAAAAAATTCGTCATTCAGAAGAGCTCAGTAAAATCCTCGCTTTGAAGCCGGACTTAATCGTAACGGCAGCCTTTGGCCAAATTTTACCAAAGGAGCTGCTGGATGCCCCGAAATTTGGCTGTATCAATGTCCATGCTTCCTTGCTTCCGGAATTACGCGGCGGAGCTCCAATCCATTATGCTATTATGCAGGGGAAAAAGAAAACAGGCGTTACCATTATGTATATGGTCGAGAAATTAGATGCCGGTGATATGTTATCAAAAGTGGAAGTTCCAATTGCCGAAGATGATAACGTTGGTACACTACATGAAAAACTTAGTGCGGCAGGTGCCAAACTGCTTTCAGAAACGTTGACTAGGCTCCTCGAGGGCAAATTAAACCCAGTGCCGCAGAATGACAGCGAGGCGACCTTTGCTCCCAATATTAAGCGAGAACAGGAAAAAATTAATTGGGCCAAAACAGGCGCTGAAATATATAATCAAATTCGCGGCTTAAATCCATGGCCTGTTGCTTTTACGATATTAGATGGCCAGGTGCTAAAAATTTGGCAAGCGGAGAAAATTAAAAATGCCAAGCAGGACGTACCCGGGACAATCATCAACATTGAGCCGGACGGCTTAACGGTCAGCACCGGAGATGATACGGCGATTAAAATTATCGAACTGCAGCCATCTGGAAAAACAAAAATGGCCAGTGAGCAATTTTTACGGGGAGCGGGTTCGAAAATTTCAGCAGGCAGTAAATTAGGAGAATAAAATGACAACCAAAGCGAGAACGAATGTACGGGAAGCGGCAATGGATCTTCTTGTTACGATAGAAAAAAATCAATCCTACAGCAATCTTCTGCTTAATCATGCAATCAATAATAATCAAATTTCGCAAAAGGATATCGGCTTATTAACGGAATTAACCTATGGGACGTTACAAAGAAGAATGGCCTTAGATTTCTTTCTCAAGCCTTATATAAAAGACCATAAAAAATTGGCGGATTGGATTATTCATTTACTTAGACTTACTGTTTATCAAATGGTTTATCTTGACCGAATTCCTGATCGTGCTGCTATATATGAGGCAGTAGAAATAGCCAAAAAACGTGGACATAAAGGAATTGCAGGTTTGGTTAATGGTGTGCTTAGAAGCATTCAAAGAGAAGGACTTCCATCTTTAAATGAAGTTTCTGACCCAATTGAAAGATTATCACTGGAAACGAGTCACCCATTATGGCTTGTGGGCCGCTGGGTCAGCCAATTTGGCTATGATAAAACAAAAGAAATGTGTGAGATCAATCTGACGGCACCGATGCAAATTGCCAGAGTCAATCTCACCAAGATTTCTCGAGATGAATGTGCCCAGGTGCTGGAAGAAGAGGGGTTTGAAATTGAAAAAAGCCCGATTATTCCAGAGGCGATTAGGTCGTTAAAGGGAAATCTGGCTACTAGCATTGCTTTTAAATATGGAATGTTCACAATTCAAGATGAAAGTTCAATGCTTGCAGCCTATGCATTAGGAGCCGAAAAAAATGAATTTGTCCTTGATGCTTGTGCAGCCCCTGGAGGTAAAAGCACGCATATTGCTGAAAAGATGCAAAATACTGGCGAAGTGATTTCCGTTGACCTTCACCAGCACAAAGTAAGACTAATCAATGAAAATGCCCGCCGATTAGGGTTATCAAATATAAAGACAAATGTCTCTGATTCAAGATTGCTGCAGGAAAAGTTCAAGCAGGAAACATTTCATCGCATTCTGCTTGATGCACCATGTTCCGGGCTTGGGGTAATGAGAAGAAAGCCTGATATGAAGTATACCAAGACCGAAAAGGACTTAGAGCGTTTAAGCAGTATTCAACAAAGTCTATTAACATCTGTTGCGCCTCTACTGAAAAAAGGCGGTACCCTTGTATATAGTACCTGTACAGTAGATAAAGAGGAAAATGAACATACAGTAAAGACATTTTTAGAAAACAATCCGGAGTTTGAGGGAGATTTATCATTCAAAAACAGGATGCCAGAAGCGATTCAACCGCTCATTACCGGATTTGATTTACAAATATTCCCACAGGATTTTGGGTCAGACGGCTTTTATATAGCCGCTTTAAAAAGGAAGGTGTAACGATTGGAACAACTAAATACAGCAGAGAAGAATACAGCATTGGACAAAAAGAAATCGATTTACTCACTGGAGCTTCAAGATTTAAAGGAATGGCTGAAAGAGAATGGCGAAAAACCATTCAGAGCTGAGCAAATTTTTGACTGGCTTTATAAAAAACGGGTCACTACCATTGAGGATATGAGCAATTTGTCCAAAGGATTAAGAGAGAAACTGGACGCCGCGTTTCAAATTACTACCTTAAATACGGTTATTCAGCAAACATCCTCGGATGGAACGATCAAATTTCTGTTTGAACTTCATGATGGATATTCCATTGAGACAGTTTTAATGCGTCACGATTATGGAAACTCAGTTTGTGTAACGACTCAGGTTGGCTGCAGAATTGGCTGTACCTTTTGTGCTTCCACTCTTGGCGGCTTAAAAAGACATTTAGAAGCTGGTGAAATCGTTGCCCAGGTTGTCAAGGTCCAGCAAGCTCTTGATGAATCAGATGAACGCGTCAGTTCCGTTGTCATTATGGGTATTGGCGAGCCATTTGATAATTACGATAATATGCTGTCTTTTCTAAAAATTATCAATCACGAAAAGGCGTTAAATATCGGGGCTCGTCATATCACTGTTTCAACAAGCGGTATTATCCCGAAAATCTATCAATTTGCCGATGAAAATATGCAAATTAATTTTGCCATCTCCCTGCATGCTCCTAATACGGAATTAAGGTCAAGGTTAATGCCGATTAATAAAGCTTTTAAACTTGATGACTTAATGAAAGCAGTGCGGTATTATATCGATAAGACAGGCAGAAGAATAAGTTTTGAGTATGGCCTTTTTGGCGGTGTTAACGATTCTGTAGAGCATGCCGAGGAATTGGCAGAACTGATAAAAGGGCTTAAATGCCATGTTAATCTGATACCTGTTAACTACGTTCCGGAAAGGGATTACGTCCGCACGCCTAGAGAAAAGATTTTTGCTTTTGAGAAAACGCTAAAAACGCGTGGTATAAATGTAACCATTCGCCGGGAGCACGGCCATGATATTGATGCAGCATGCGGGCAGCTTCGTGCAAAGGAGCGAAAAGAGGAGACGATGTAAAGGTATGAAAGAAGTATTTCAAACAGACCGAGGGAAAGTGCGTCTTCACAATGAGGATGCCGGGGGAGTTTTTATTAACCTTGACGGGGACCGCCTTGCCATCGTAGCCGATGGGATGGGCGGCCACCGTGCGGGTGATGTAGCAAGTGAAATGAGCGTATCGCATTTAAAACAAGAATGGGAAAAAACCAAAGGAATTAAAGATGCCGAGACGGCCGAAACGTGGCTCGAGGAGCATATTAAAAAGGTAAATGAAATTCTTTTTGACCATGCCTTAAGTCATACGGAATGTGACGGAATGGGGACGACGATTGTCGCTGCCATCGCTACGAGTTTGTTTGCGACAATGGCAAATATAGGCGACAGCCGCGGTTATATTCTTAATGAATCTGGTTTTAAGCAAATTACCGAAGACCATTCCCTTGTTAATGAATTAGTCAGAACCGGGCAAATTTCCAAAGAGGATGCAGAGCATCATCCTCGTAAAAATGTATTGCTAAGGGCATTGGGGACTGAAAAAACAGTCGAAATGGATATTAAAACAATCACTTTCGAAGAAGGCGATTTACTCCTTTTATGTTCTGACGGTCTTTCCAATAAAGTCAGTGAAACAAGGATGAAAGATACGCTGTTAAGCAGCGGCCATCTTGAGGAAAAAGCGAAAACCCTTATCTCACTTGCAAATGAAAATGGCGGAGAAGACAACATTACATTGGCTATAGTAGAGTTTTTGGAAGCCAGTGAGGGTGGTATGTAATGTTGATTGGTAAAAGACTAAGCGGCCGCTATAAAATCATTGATATGATTGGCGGAGGCGGCATGGCCAACGTTTACCTTGCTCATGATATGATCCTTGACCGGGACGTTGCGGTTAAAATGCTCCGGCTTGATTTTGCAAATGATGAAGAGTTTATTCGGCGGTTTCATCGAGAAGCACAATCTGCTACAAGCCTTGCACACCCAAACATTGTCAATATATTTGATGTTGGCGAAGAAGATGATTTATATTATATCGTTATGGAATTTGTAGATGGGAATACATTGAAACAATACATACAGCAAAATTCTCCTCTTAAAGTGGAAGAGGCAATTGAAATTATGAAACAGTTGACCTCGGCAATTTCTCATGCTCATCATAACCATATTATTCACCGTGATATTAAACCGCATAATATTTTGGTAGACCATGATGGGAATGTGAAAATCACGGATTTTGGTATTGCCATGGCTTTAAGTGCCACAAGCATTACGCAGACTAATTCAGTTCTTGGGTCTGTCCATTATTTATCGCCAGAGCAGGCCCGAGGCGGTATGGCCAATCGAAAGTCAGATATATATTCGCTGGGGATTGTTATGTTCGAATTATTGACCGGCAGACTTCCTTTTTCCGGAGAATCTGCTGTATCAATTGCTCTTAAGCATTTGCAATCCGAAACTCCGTCTGTCAGAAGATGGAATCCAAACATTCCGCAGAGTGTAGAAAATATCGTCTTAAAAGCGACGGCGAAAGATCCATTTCATCGCTATAATAGCGTCGATGAAATGGAGGAGGATTTACGGACAGCGCTTGATCCGGATCGACTGTTTGAACCCAAATTTATCATACCGATTGATGATGAAGCGACAAAGGCCATCCCGATTATTACAAATGATAAGCCATTAAAAAACTTAGATGAAACAATTGTTCACACCAGTGAAAAAAATACTAGCGGTTCGGGTGGCACTTCAGATTCGAAACAAGGAAAAGGGGCAAATAAAAAGCGAAGAAAATGGCCAATCGTTTTAACATCACTTTTAGTTTTGCTGGTTTTGCTTGGACTATCCGCCTATTTTGTTCCGGGATTAATCTCAGCAAAGGATGTCAAGATTCCTGATGTCAGCGGAATGAAGGAAGACGATGCAATTTCAAAGTTAAGAACTCAGGGGCTGACTATTGATAAGAGAATTAAACTAACTGACGAAGAAATCGAAAAGGGCAGTGTTATTAAAACGAATCCCGAAGCGGATACAATCGTTAAAGAAAAATCAAAGGTAACACTTTATATTAGTACCGGAAAAGAAAAATATGAATTATCCGATTATGTGGGCCGGCAATACGATGATGTAATTCGTTTGTTAGATAATCAGAATTTTAAAGATATAAAGAAGACTGAGAAAAACGATGACAGCGAACCGGGAACGATTCTCAGCCAAAATCCTTCCGGCGGGAAAAAGGTAGTTCCAGAGGATACTGTTTTGGAATTTGAAGTTAGTAAGGGCCCGGAAAAAATCGTTTTATTGGATCTAACACAATATAGTGTAAAAGCTGCACAGGATTATGCGGCATCGTTCGGTTTAACGTTAGATGCTTCTCAGGAACAATATAATGAAACCATTCCAAAGGGTATGATCATTTCGCAAGAACCTAAACAAGGGACTCAGCTTCAAAAAGGTGATAAAGTCACCGTGATTGTCTCAAAAGGAAAAGAAGAAAAACCCCCTAAGGAAAAAACGAAAGAAGTTACCATTGATTACGAACCTCCTATACCAGGTCAGCCTGGACAAAAACAAGAGGTAAGGATTTATATTGATGATATGAATCACAATATGAGTGTTCCTGCGGATGTCTTCTATATTACAGAAACAACAACAAGGCAAATTAAATTGATTATTGTGGAAGGTAAAAAAGCCAGCTATCAGGTGTTTCGTGATTCAAAAGTTATTGCAGAAGAAACGATTAATTACAACGACGTAGAATAACTTTTTTAAATTAAATCTTTTTACAAGGAGGGCTGCTATGCCTGAAGGGAAAATTGTAAAAGCATTGAGCGGTTTTTATTATGTTCTTTACAACGATGATTTAATTCAGTGCCGGGGAAGAGGAGTGTTTCGGAAAAATAAAATCACTCCCCTTGTGGGGGATGAAGTTGTTTTTCAAGCGGAAAATGACCAAGAAGGGTACATTTTGGAAGTGAAGGAACGAAAAAATGAATTGGTTCGCCCGCCAATTGCAAATGTCGACTTGGCGATTTTGGTTTTTTCCGCCGTCGAACCTGAATTTAGTACCGTACTCCTGGATCGTTTCCTTGTCCTAGTCGAGTTTAATCAAATTGAGCCGATTATATGTATTACCAAAATGGACTTAACAAATGATGAGGAGCAGCAGAAGATTTCAGAATATGCCGCACACTATCAGGCCGCCGGTTATGAAGTGATTATGACATCATCCGAGACCGAAACAGGCATTGAATTATTGCATCCACATCTTGAGGATAAAATATCGGTTTTTGCCGGCCAATCAGGGGTTGGCAAATCATCTTTGTTGAATGTACTAAGACCCGATTTGGAATTAAAAACAAATGATATCTCTACCCATTTGGGAAGGGGAAAGCATACAACAAGACACGTTGAACTGATAAAAGTCGGCAATGGGCTATTAGCGGATACACCGGGATTTAGCTCTTTGGATTTCACGGATATCGAAGCAGAGGATTTAACCTCCTGTTTTCCGGAAATCTTAAGGGCAAGTGAAAATTGTAAATTCCGCGGCTGCTTTCATCTGAGCGAACCGAAATGCGGTGTTAAACAGGCAGTAGAATCTGGTGAGATTCCAACGTATCGTTACGACCATTATGTCGATTTCCTCCAGGAAATTAAAGATAGAAAGCCGAGGTACTAGTTATGGTAAAAATCGCCCCATCTATTCTTTCAGCTGATTTTGCAAAATTAGGGGAAGAAATCTTAGCAGTTGAAAAAGGGGGAGCAGATTACATTCATGTAGATGTGATGGATGGTCATTTTGTCCCGAATATCACAATCGGTCCGCTTATCGTCGAAGCCATTCGTCCGGTAACCAAACTGCCGCTTGATGTTCATTTAATGATTGAAAATCCGGACCAATATATTGAAGCCTTTGCGAAGGCAGGTGCGGATTATATAACGGTCCATGTCGAAGCATGCCGTCACCTGCACCGCACGATTCAAAACATTAAATCCTTTGGTGTAAAGGCCGGGGTTGTCTTAAATCCTGCCACACCTGTAGAGTCAATCCAGCATATTATCGGGGATATCGATATGGTACTGTTAATGTCAGTCAATCCAGGATTTGGCGGGCAAAAGTTTATTCCTGAGGTGCTGCCGAAAATCAAGAAAGTAAAACAAATGGCAGTGGAAAAAGGATTAGAAATTGAAATTGAAATCGATGGCGGTGTCAATCCGGAAACAGCAAAGCTATGTATTGAGGCCGGCGCAAATGTCCTTGTCGCAGGGTCGGCCATCTATAATCAAGAGGATTATGCGAAGGCCATTTCGCATATAAGAGGATAAAGAAAACTCGCCGATTGGCAAGCCCCAAAGGGCGCAGACAGAGGCGTAGTTGCACTTATACTTCACTATTAGCTAACAAAGTCGGCTTAACGCCGGCTTTTTGTTTATATAAAAGGAGTTAAGATGATGATTATTCATATACTCGCCGGAGGTCCGGAGGATCTTCTGCCCGATTTAACGGAATATATCGAAGAAGATGCAATATGGGTGGGTGTTGACCGCGGTGTATTTCATTTGATATCGAGAAACATTACACCAGCAATTGCCTTTGGTGATTTTGATTCCGTGACAAAAGCGGAATTAGCGGTTATCGAAGATAAGGTAATTAAATTAAAAAAATTTATTCCTGAAAAAGATGAAACGGATATGGAGTTAGCTTTAAACTGGGCATTAAAGCAACAGCCGGAGAAAATCCTTCTTTTTGGCGCCACAGGGGGAAGGCTTGACCATTTACTGGCGAATGTCCAGCTGTTAATTCATCCGCTAAATGCCAAAACTGAAACGGAAATTTTTCTGATTGACCGTTACAATATTGCTTTTTTAAAAGGGCCAGGCACACATACACTTAGAAAAATGAAGGATAAAAAATATATTTCTTTTGTGCCATTAACCCTAGATGTTTTCGGGATTACCCTGGATGGGTTCAAATATCCTTTGAAGAACCGTCATATTTCCCTCGGATCCACACTATGTATAAGTAATGAACTTATTAGCGATTATGGTACTTTTTCATTTTCGGAAGGCATATTATTAGTGATAAGAAGCCATGATTAAAAGCCTCGAAAAATCGGTACTGATTTTGTTCGTTTGAATAAAATGGTAAGGGCGTACGGATTTAGGGTAAAGAATAAAATGTTAGACGTGAGATTTGTGAGGAGGGACAGTATGAAATTTTATACAATTAAACTGCCGAGATTTTTAGGTGGAATTGTCCGAGCGATGATTGGCGTGTTTAATAAAAAAGAATAGGAAAAGGCCTCATTCCCCCAAAAAGGGCTTATTACCTTTCATAAACCTAAAGCACCCATTCGAATAAACTGGGTGCTTTTTATTTTTATTAATTAGGACAAAATAAAAGAAAATGAGGCTGTCAGATGACAGCCTCACTAAAAAATTATACGCGTTCTACTTTACCGGATCTTAACGCTCTTGCAGAAACCCAAACACGCTTTGGTTTTCCATCAACAAGGATACGTACTTTTTGTAGGTTAGCACCCCATGTACGCTTGTTAGCGTTCATAGCGTGAGAACGGGCGTTACCAGTAGTGGTTTTCTTTCCAGTTACTACACATTTGCGCGGCATTAAATTTCCCTCCTTAACACGAAAAGCTTAACCAGTATTCTTTAAGATACTAATCATATAGAAAAATGGCATAGCCAAATTTTCTATCTTAAGATACCTTAATAATTTATCACACAACCATTATGAATGCAATAGCTTAGTTAAATGGTTTCAAGAAAAAAACCTTGACATTACCCTGAAATAAATGCTGTTATAGTAAACGTACCAGGAATGACTTTCAATATTTAAGCTACTATAGTAAAATGACTGTAGTTAAGGAGCAATTTTTCAGGAGGGGGAACGATTCATGTCCATTGAATTAAAAACGAAGTACGGACAAATTGATATTTCAAATGAAGTAATCGCAACCATTGCCGGAGGAGCAGCGGTAGAATGCTATGGAATTGTCGGCATGGCCTCTAAAAATCAGATCAAAGATGGCATAACTGAAATTCTTAGAAGAGAAAATTTCACCCGCGGTGTCATTGTCCGCCAGGAAAATGAAGCGTTACATATTGATATGTATATTATTGTCAGCTATGGAACCAAGATTTCTGAAATTGCTCACAACGTGCAATCGAAGGTTAAGTACACCCTTGATAAGACAGTTGGACTTGCCGTTGATTCGGTTAATATTTTCGTTCAGGGAGTTCGTGTGACGAACCCGTAGTAAGGAGTGAAGTTTGTGTCAATTACAGCATTAGATGGAAAACGTTTTGCCGAGATGATTATTCAAGGCGCCAATCATCTGTCAGCAAATGCTAAAATGGTAGATGCTCTAAACGTTTTTCCAGTTCCGGATGGCGATACAGGGACTAATATGAATTTATCCATGACCTCAGGTGCAAAAGAGGTTAAAAATAATGTTCAAGAACATATTGGTAAAGTAGGGGTTTCTCTCTCAAAAGGACTGCTCATGGGAGCACGAGGAAACTCTGGTGTTATTCTTTCGCAATTGTTCCGCGGTTTTTCTAAAGCAATCGAAGCAAAAGCAATCATTAATGGAAATGAATTTGCAGGAGCGCTTGAGGCCGGAGTTGAAACGGCTTATAAGGCTGTTATGAAGCCGGTCGAAGGAACAATTCTGACTGTTGCCAAAGATGCTGCCAAAAAAGCTGTGCAGACTGCGCAAAAATCAAATGATATTGTTGTTATTATGGAAGATGTTCTAAAGGAGGCTAAAGCTTCCCTAAAGCGTACACCTGACCTATTGCCTGTTTTAAAGGAAGTCGGAGTTGTGGATTCCGGCGGGCAGGGGCTTGTCTGTGTATATGAAGGCTTTCTTGCTGAATTAAAGGGAGAAAAACTGCCGGACTCACCAGAAGCCATGCCATCAATGGATGAATTAGTCAATGCCGAGCATCATAAAAGCGTTCAGGGCCATATTAACACTGAAGATATTGTATATGGCTACTGTACAGAGTTTATGGTCCGTTTTGAAACAGAAAAGATAGCAAAGCATCCATTTAATGAGACTGCTTTCCGCAATGATCTAAGCAATTATGGAGATTCATTATTGGTGATCTCTGATGATGATATTGTGAAAGTTCATATTCATTCCGAGCAGCCTGGTGAAGTATTAACATACGGTCAGCGCTACGGCAACCTTATTAATATGAAAATTGAAAATATGCGCCAGCAGCATTCCAATATTGTTGGAGAAACACATACTCCGCTTGCCACTGCGGTGAAAGAAACACCAAAAGAAAAGCAGGGATACGGAATTGTCGCTGTTTCGATGGGCTCGGGCGTTGCCGACCTTTTTAAGAGCATCGGGGCCCATGCAGTCATTGAAGGCGGCCAGACGATGAATCCAAGTACAGAGGATATTGTCAAGGCTGTTAAAGAAGTAAACGCCAAAAAAGTATTTATTTTGCCGAATAATAAAAACATCATTATGGCTGCTGAGCAGGCTCGCGATGTATCGGATGAAGAAATTTATGTGATTCCATCCAAAACCGTTCCGCAAGGGCTTTCCGCTCTGCTTGTCTTTAATCCTTCCGCAGATGCAGAGGCAAACACTACTGCTATGACGGAGGCGCTAAGCCATGTGAAAACCGGACAAATCACCTTTGCCGTCCGCGATACACAAATCGATGGACTGGATATTGAAACTGGGGATTTCATGGGGATTGCCGAAGGGAAAATTGTTGTTAAAAATAAAGATAAAGAAAAAGCAGCGGAAGACCTGTTATCAAACATGCTTGATGAAGATTCTGAAATTCTTACCATCATTTATGGTGAAGATGTGACAGAGGAAGAACTCAGCCAGCTTACCGAATTCGTTGAAGAAAAATTCAGCGATGTGGAAATAGAGGTTCATAATGGCAAACAGCCATTATATTCTTATATCTTTTCAATTGAATAAATAACGGCTAAAATAGAAGGGGGTCCATAGGGACCACCCTTCTTTTTTTGGATAATATATACTAACCATTTTTTAATAAAGATAGAAAGACATAGGGCAAGGGGGAATAGATTCATGAAGTATAGAAGCGTGTTTGATATCATTGGCCCGGTCATGATTGGTCCGTCAAGCTCTCACACTGCCGGTGCTGCGAGAATCGGCCGCGTCGCTAGAAGTTTATTTGGCAGGGAGCCGAAATGGGCAAATATTTCGTTATACGGATCCTTCGCGCAAACGTACAAGGGTCACGGTACGGATGTTGCGATTGTGGGCGGATTATTGGATTTCGATACGGACGATAAAAGAATTATCAAAGCTATTGAGATTGCTGAAGAACGCGGAATGAAAATTCGCTTCATTGAAGAGGATGCTGTTACAGACCACCCCAATACCGCTAGAATCATAATTGGCGATCACAATGGGGAGCTTGAATTAGTAGGCATTTCCATTGGCGGCGGAAAGATTGAAATCATCGAGTTGAACGGTTTTGAGTTGAAGCTTTCTGGCAATCACCCTGCCATCTTAGTTGTTCATAATGACCGGTTCGGTGCCATTGCAAGTGTAGCCAATACTCTGGCGAAATATGAAATCAATATCGGCCATATGGAGGTTTCCCGTAAGGAAGTTGGAAAAATGGCCCTGATGACAATTGAGGTTGACCAAAATATTGATGATACCCTGATCGAGGAACTCGAACAGCTGCCAAACATCTTGAAGGTAACAAAAATTGTTGATTAAACATACACAGCGAAAGGGGGTCATTTTATGTTTCGTAATGTAGCAGAATTAGTAGAACTGGCCAACAGTCAGAATAAAAAAATTTCCGAAATCATGATTGAACAGGAAGTCACCGTAACGGGACGGTCCAAGGAAGAAGTAATCGGCTTTATGGACCGTAACCTCAAAGTGATGGAAGAAGCAGTTGAGCGCGGATTGAAAGGAGTTACTTCCGTTACCGGCTTAACAGGCGGAGATGCAGTACTATTGCAAAAATATATTGAAAAAGGCAATTTCTTATCCGGTGAAACGATTCTCGATGCCGTCAGCCGGGCTGTCGCAACAAATGAAGTAAATGCGGCGATGGGAACGATTTGTGCCACACCGACTGCCGGATCAGCGGGTGTCGTTCCAGGGACGTTGTTTGCTGTAAAGAAAAAGCTGCACCCAACAAGAGAGCAAATGATTTCGTTTTTATTTACCGCCGGAGCGTTCGGCTTTGTTGTTGCAAACAATGCCTCCATATCCGGTGCTGCCGGGGGCTGCCAAGCCGAGGTGGGATCGGCAGCAGGAATGGCCGCAGCGGCGATCGTCGAAATGGCCGGAGGAACTCCGGAACAATGTGCAGAAGCGATGGCCATCACATTAAAAAATATGCTTGGCTTAGTTTGTGATCCGGTTGCCGGTCTTGTGGAAGTGCCTTGTGTAAAGCGAAATGCCATGGGTGCAGCCAATGCCATGGTAGCCGCAGATATGGCACTTGCCGGAATCAAAAGCCGAATTCCATGCGATGAAGTGATTGACGCAATGTATAGAATCGGCCAATCAATGCCAACAGCCTTAAAAGAAACAGCGCAGGGAGGGTTAGCGGCAACACCAACTGGCCGGGCGCTGCAGGCCAAAATTTTCGGAATGCCGCTTACAGAAAAGTGAATCCATATCTAAACCAGCCAATAACAGTTATAAAGGGCATTGGTGACGAAACGGCGGAAATTTTTTCAGAAATGAACATTTTCAACATTCATGATTTACTGGAGTATTTTCCCTATCGTTATGAGGATTACCGCCTTCGCGATTTGATGGAAGTACAACATGACGAGAAAGTGACGATCGAAGGGAAGGTTCAAAGTGAGCCTTCTCTTGTCTATTATGGCAGGAAGAAGTCAAAGCTCTCCTTCCGCTTTTTTGCAGGACAATACTTAATCAAAGTCGTTTTCTTTAACCAGCCCTATTTAAAAAATAAAATCACCATCAATGAAACGTTAACAATTACGGGAAAGTGGGATGCCCATCGGCAGACGATTACTGCCAGTGAACTCCAGATAGGGGAAAATGTGAAAGGTAAAGATTTTGAACCTGTATATTCTCTTAAAGGAAGACTGACAACAAAGGGCATGCGCAAATTTATTAACTTAGCTTTTCAACAATTTGGAGCGTATATTGATGAAACGCTGCCGGATTACTTCATAACAAAATATCGGCTTTTAAACAGGAGAGATGCCATAAAAGCGATGCATTTTCCTGGCGGCGGGGAGGATCTCAAGCAGGCAAGACGACGCTTTGTGTACGAGGAATTTCTAATCTTTCAGCTAAAAATGCAGGCACTTCGGAAGTTTGAGCGTGAACATTCACCCGGAATCAGCCAAAACTATGACCTTGGGAAATTGAAGGAATTCATCGCCCGCCTGCCGTTCCCATTAACAAATGCCCAGAAACGAGTTGTAAATGAAATACTATCCGACCTTAAGTCGCCTTATCGAATGAACCGCCTTCTGCAGGGAGATGTTGGATCAGGAAAAACGGTGGTGGCAGCGGTTGGTCTGTACGCAAGTGTAACGTCAGGCTATCAGGGGGCGCTGATGGTACCGACGGAAATATTGGCCGAGCAGCATGCAGAATCATTGAAAACCTTATTGGAACCCTTTGGAATAAAATGTGAATTGCTGACAAGTTCCATAAAAGGAAAGCGCCGCCGGGAAATCCTTGAGCAGCTTACGGAGGGAAATATTGATATCTTAATAGGGACACATGCGCTAATTCAGGATGAGGTAACATTTAAGAAATTAGGTTTTGTTATTACCGATGAGCAGCATCGTTTCGGTGTGGAGCAGCGCCGTATCCTAAGGGAAAAGGGAGAAAATCCTGATGTGCTGTTCATGACTGCCACCCCGATACCCCGGACGCTTGCCATTACCGTTTTTGGCGAGATGGATGTATCCATCATTGACGAAATGCCTGCTGGCAGGAAAACAATTGAAACCTATTGGGCCAAGCCAGAAATGCTTGAACGGGTATTGGCATTCGTAGAAAAAGAATTACGGAAGGGCCATCAGGCATACGTCATTTGTCCATTAATTGAGGAATCGGAAAAGCTTGATGTGCAAAATGCTATTGATGTGCATGCAACATTAAGCAGCTATTTTCAAAATCGCTTTACAACAGGGCTGATGCATGGGCGATTAAGCTCTGAAGAAAAGGATTCCGTTATGAAGGCGTTCAGTGCAAACGAGGTTCAAGTGCTCGTCTCGACAACTGTAGTTGAGGTTGGCGTGAATGTGCCCAATGCAACAGTAATGGTTATTTATGATGCAGAAAGATTTGGTCTCTCCCAGCTTCACCAGCTTCGTGGCCGTGTCGGCCGGGGAAGTGATCAATCCTATTGCATTTTGCTGGCCAGTCCAAAATCAGAGACAGGCCAGGAAAGAATGCGGATCATGACGGAAACCAATGATGGTTTTGTATTAAGTGAAAAAGATTTGGAGCTAAGGGGACCGGGAGACTTTTTTGGCAAAAAACAAAGCGGCATGCCAGAATTTAAAGTGGCTGATATGGTTCATGACTACCGCGCCCTCGAAACCGCCAGAAGCGACGCCGCCACCCTAATCCAATCAGAAACCTTCTGGAAATCGGAAGAATATCAATTGTTAAGAAGCCAGCTAGAAGACTCTGGGGTCCTTGAAGGAGAAAAGCTGGATTAATTTTTTGCTGAGTACAAATTGCAACCGGTTGATTGGAGCGGAAGGGGCTCGACTCCTGCGGGAGTACGGGACAGGGGAGACCCCGCAGGAGCGCAGCGACGAGGAGGCTCCCCGAACCGCCCGCGGAAAGCGAGCCCCTCGGGACAGGCAAAGAGCAGCCTGTCCCTGCGATGATTATTCTAAAGGAGCTTTCCTTAGTGGAGCGTAAATCAACATCTCATAAGTAAAAAGCAGACTGCAGGAGAAAACTAATCCTTGCAATCTGCTTTTTTAAATTTTATACTACTCTTAGTACCTAGTCATAAGTTTTCGGACGGTGTGAAAAATGAGAAGAAGCAAAAAAGAACGACAGCAGCTGCTTAGCTCAACCATTCAAGAGAATCCATTTATAACAGATGAAGAGCTTGCTGAAAAGTTTCAGGTAAGTGTCCAAACGATTCGCTTAGACCGCCTGGAATTATCGATACCCGAACTTCGCGAAAGAATTAAAACAGTCGCAGAAAAACGCTTCGATGATGAGGTTCGTTCCCTGCCGCTTGAAGAGGTAATCGGGGAAATTATTGATATGGAACTAGACCAGAGCGCCATCTCCATTTTTGATGTAAAAGAGGAGCATGTTTTTAAACGAAACCAAATTGCCCGGGGCCATCACTTATTTGCCCAGGCAAATTCGCTTGCTGTTGCGGTCATTAACGATGAATTAGCATTAACAGCAAAAGCCAACATCCAATTTAAGCGCTCCGTAAGATTAAATGAACGGGTCATTGCCAAAGCAAGGGTCATGAATATTGATGATGTGACTGGTCGGACGTTGGTCCAGGTATCAAGCTTCGTAAATAATGAACTTGTTTTTACGGGTGATTTTCAAATGTACCGTTCGAAAAACAACTAAAGGATGAGACATATGAAACTTGCGATTGATGCAATGGGCGGAGACAATGCCCCAAAGGAAATCGTTTTGGGAGCCATGAAGGCGGTAGAAACCTTTCCAGACTTACATATTACCCTTGTTGGGGATGAAAATAAAATTAACGAAACATTAAAGAAACATGACCGGATTACGGTTTTACATACGACAGAAGTTATTCTCGGTACAGATGAACCGGTAAGAGCAGTCCGCCGCAAAAAAACGGCCTCTATGGTTCTAGCAGCCCAACAAGTTGCCGATGGTGCAGCAGATGCCTGTTTGTCCGCGGGGAATACAGGTGCGCTTATGGCTGCCGGACTTTTTGTGGTCGGAAGAATTGATGGAATTGACCGGCCGGCCTTAGCTCCAACTCTGCCAACCATAGGTGGGGAAGGATTTTTATTGCTTGATGTGGGTGCTAATGCCGATGCCAAACCGGAGCATCTGGTGCAGTATGCCATCATGGGCTCCATTTATAGTAAAAAAGTAAGAGGGATTGAGAGTCCGCGTGTCGGACTTTTAAATATCGGAACAGAAGAGAAGAAGGGCAATGAACTAACAAGACATGCCTTTGATCTTTTAAAACAGACCGATTTGAATTTTGTTGGCAATGTCGAGGCCCGTGATCTGCTTGATGGCGTTGCTGATGTCGTCATAACGGATGGTTTTACAGGTAACATGGTGTTGAAAACCATTGAGGGAACGGCCCTTTCCATGTTTAAGATGTTGAAAACAGCGCTAATGAGCAGCTTTACAAGCAAGCTGGCAGCAGCCGTTTTAAAACCAAATTTAATGCAGTTGAAAGGTAAGCTGGACTATTCAGAATATGGCGGGGCAGGGTTATTTGGTTTAAAGGCACCGGTTATTAAAGCACACGGTTCATCAAATTCCCAGGCTGTCTTTAGTGCCATCCGCCAGACAAGAGAAATGGTTACCAACGATGTAGTCGGCTTAATTAAACAAACCGTCGAAGCAAATAACGAAACTATAGTACGATAGGGGGATTCTTATTTTGAGTAAAATAGCTTTTGTGTTTCCTGGGCAAGGTTCCCAAACAGTTGGAATGGGTAAAGATCTGGCAGAAAAATATCCTGAAGTGATGTCCTATTTTAAAAAGGCGGATGAATCTCTTAAAGTCCCTTTGAGCCAGCTGATTTTTGAAGGGCCAAAAGAAGATTTGACACTGACAATTAATACACAGCCAGCCCTTTTAACAACCAGTTTGGCGGTTTTATCGTTCTTCCAAAATTCAGGGGTTAAACCAGACTTTGTCGCCGGTCACAGCTTAGGGGAGTATACAGCCCTTGTAGCGGCAGGCGTGATGAGTTTTGAAGAAGGCGTATATGCCGTTAGAAAAAGAGGCGAGTTCATGGAGAATGCCGTGCCTAATGGGGAAGGTTCCATGGCGGCAGTTCTTGGTCTTGACCGGGTTAAGTTAGCTGCGGTAACCGAAGAAGTGACAAATGGGGGCAATCCGGTGGCCCTAGCTAATTTAAATTGCCCAGGGCAGATTGTCATTTCCGGATCCAAAAAAGGCATTGAAGATGCAGGAGCGAAAGCAAAAGAAGCAGGTGCCAAGAGGGTCCTGCCATTGGAAGTGAGTGGTCCGTTCCATTCACCGCTGATGAAACCTGCATCCGGACAATTGCGTGAAGTTTTAGATGGAATCGATATGAAAGATGCCGAGGTACCTGTAGTTGCCAATGTATCGGCTGAGCCGGTTACCTCCGCTGCTGAAATAAAGGATAAATTAATTGAACAGCTGTATTCACCTGTTTTATGGGAAGACTCTGTTCAAAAAATGATTGAATTAGGTGTCGATACCTTTATTGAAATTGGTCCGGGCAAGGTTCTTTCCGGCTTGATCAAAAAAATCGATAAAACGGTGAAAATCTTTTCTGTATCAGATGAGGAAAGTTCACTCGCTGTAATCGACGCATTGAAGGAGGAAAAGCTATGAGTTTAGCAGGAAAAGCTGCTCTCGTTACCGGTGCATCAAGGGGAATCGGCAGGGAAATTGCTCTTGAATTGGCAAGGCAGGGGGCAAATGTAGCGGTTAATTTTTCCGGAAGTGAAGCTAAGGCAAATGAAGTTGTCGATGAGATTAAGGCGCTCGGCCAAGAAGCTTTCGCGATTAAATGTAATGTTTCAAATACTGAAGAAGTAAGTGAAATGGTCAAGGCGGTTATTGAGCAATTTGGCAGGCTCGACATCCTAGTTAATAATGCTGGAATAACAAGGGATAATTTATTAATGAGAATGAAGGAAGAAGAATGGGATGATGTCCTCAATATTAATCTCAAGGGAGTCTTCCTAGTCACAAAGGCTGTTACAAGACAGATGATGAAACAGCGGGTTGGCAGAATCATTAATATTTCCTCTGTTGTCGGCGAAAGCGGAAATCCTGGTCAGGCCAATTATGTGGCAGCGAAAGCCGGTGTGATTGGTTTAACGAAAACAACCGCAAAGGAACTGGCGTCCCGCAATATTACGGTTAATGCGATCGCCCCAGGGTTTATTACAACAGATATGACCGATAAACTGCCTGAGGATGTAAAAGCGGAAATGTTAAAACAAATTCCGTTAGCTAGACTTGGCGAACCGAAGGATATCGCCAAAGCCGCGGCATTTCTTGCTTCCGATGATTCTGCATACATTACTGGACAAACGCTGCATATCAACGGCGGCATGGTAATGTAAATAGAAAAGCGGAAGCGCCGTGGCGCTGAAGCTGGACAAAAAATAATTTGTATTCATCCAGTAAAATAACTATAATACTTGAGGGGAGGTGAAAGTGATGGCAGAAGTATTAGAGCGTGTAACAAAGATCATCGTTGACCGTTTAGGAGTAGACGAATCTCAAGTTAAACTTGAAGCGTCTTTCAAAGACGACCTTGGAGCAGATTCCCTTGACGTTGTTGAACTAGTGATGGAATTAGAAGATGAATTCGATATGGAAATTTCCGATGAAGATGCCGAAAAAATCAGCACTGTTGGTGATGCTGTGACCTACATAGAAAGCCAAAAGTAATCTTCTTGGAATAATTTCTAAAGCTCCGTTTTCAAACGGAGCTTTATTCTGTAATATAGAACTTGGCACAACAATTGCCAAGTTTCTTTGCGTTTTAAACGTAAATTACTTAAACTTAGGCTATGCAAATTGGAAACAAGGTGGAGAATTTAATGCGCAAGAACTGGAAGGAAAAGGAAATTAACAATCGCGCAAACGAAAAACAATTTAAAGAACTACAAAATTCAATCGGTGTCATATTTGAAAACGAAAAATTACTAAAACAGGCTTTCACCCATTCATCATATGTGAATGAGCATCGCAGAAAACCTTTTGAAGATAATGAGAGGCTCGAATTTTTAGGAGACGCTGTGCTAGAACTGACGATCTCCCAATTCCTTTTTAAAAAATATCCGACTATGACCGAAGGAGAATTGACCAAGCTTAGAGCAGCCATAGTATGTGAACCATCCCTGGTAGCATTTGCGAATGAACTTCATTTTGGCAAACTAATCTTGCTTGGCAAGGGTGAAGAAATGACCGGCGGCAGGGAGCGCCCTGCTCTTTTGGCCGATGTGTTTGAAGCGTTCATCGGCGCTCTCTATTTGGATAAAGGAATCGAAGTGGTTATTCAGTTTCTTGAAAAGGTAGTTTTTCCTAAAATTGATGCTGGTGCTTTTTCTCATGTGATGGATTTTAAAAGCCAATTGCAGGAGCTAATCCAAAGAGATGGATCGGGCATGATTGAATATTGTGTCCTTCAGGAAAAAGGCCCTGCCCATAATAAGGAGTTTGTCTCTAAAGTGACCTTAAACGGCGATGAGCTGGGAGTGGGTACAGGAAGGTCGAAAAAGGAAGCAGAACAGCATGCTGCTCAAATGGCACTACAAATGTTAAAAAATGAGTCAGCCCAGAATTAACAAAAAAAGTTTTTGAGGAGAAATCCCCGGGCATTTTAGGAGGATTAATGAATGTTTTTAAAACGGTTGGACATTATTGGCTTTAAATCCTTTGCGGAGCGAGTTGGCGTGGAGTTTGTCCCTGGCATTACCGCAGTGGTTGGTCCAAATGGGAGCGGCAAAAGTAATATTACTGATGCCATCCGCTGGGTGTTGGGGGAGCAATCGGCCAAATCACTAAGGGGAAGCAAGATGGAGGACATCATCTTTGCCGGCAGCGATACGAGAAAAGCGCTCAATTTTGCCGAAGTAACCTTGACATTAGATAATCAGGATCAGGGGCTCTCGATTGATTATAACGAAGTAAGTGTCACGAGAAGGGTGACTCGCTCAGGGGATAGCGATTTTTATATTAATAAACAGCACTGCAGGCTTAAGGATATTATTGATTTATTCATGGATTCCGGCCTTGGCAGAGAAGCCTTCTCAATCATAAGCCAAGGAAAGGTAGAAGAAATTTTAAACAGCAAGGCTGAAGACCGAAGGACTATTTTTGAGGAAGCGGCCGGGGTATTAAAATATAAAAACCGCAAAAAAAAGGCAGAATTTAAGCTTTCAGAAACCCAGGAGAACCTCAATCGGGTTCATGACATTTTATTTGAGCTGGAAAGCCAGGTAGAACCTTTAAAAATTCAGGCATCCATGGCCAAAGACTATTTGGAGAAAAAGGAAGAGCTTGAAAAATTCGAGGTTTCGTTGACGGTGTATGAAATCGAAGACCTCCATCAAAAGTGGGAAAGTCTTTCGAAACAGCTTGATGTGCATCAACACGAAGAACTTGGGATTTCTTCGGATTTGCAGCTAAAAGAAGCAAAGATTGTTGAAATAAGGGATCAAATTGCTGCGTTGGATGAGTCGATAACCGACCTTCAGAATGTCCTCCTTCATGCTAGCGAAGAGCTTGAAAAGCTTGAAGGGCGTAAAGAGGTTCTGAAAGAACGGAAGAAAAACGCATCACAAAATAAAGATCAGCTCAAGCAAAATATTACTGATTTAACGAATCGTATCGCCGAGCTGTCAGGTGCCCGGGACTTGCAAATTGAGACTTTCAACACATTGGAGAAACAGGTTAAGGAATTGCAGGCCCAACTGAAGGAAAAGCAAGAGAAGCTTCATTTGTTTGCGGAAAATCTTGATGAGAAAATTGATAGCTTAAAGAGTGAGTATATCGACCTGTTAAATGAGCAGGCCGGTGCAAAAAATGAGTGGAAATACATCAACGAACAGCTTGAGCAGCAGGATCATAAAAGTACGAGGCTTGATGCGGAAAATGAAAAATTCCTGTTAGAACGGGAGGCGGCCCTTACTAAAAAGCAGCAGGTTCAGTCTTCTTTAGTTGATGTTCAGGCTAAGCTGGAAGCACAGGTCGTAACGTTCCGCGAGCAGCAGCGAAAGCTGGAGTCACTCAGGGCCAATTACCAAAAACAGGAGAAAACATTATACCAAGCATATCAGCTGCTTCAGCAGGCAAAATCAAAAAAAGAAATGCTGGAAGAAATGGAAGAGGACTTTGCAGGCTTTTTTCAAGGGGTTAAGGAAATCCTTAAGGAGCGTGGAAAAAAGCTTGCCGGCATTGAAGGTGCCGTTGCTGAACTCGTCACTGTTCCGAAGGAATATGAAACAGCCCTTGAAACAGCCTTCGGCGGGGCTCTACAGCATATCGTCGTAGATACTGAGGAAAACGCCCGCAAGGCAATTGGATACCTAAAACAAAATTCCTTTGGCCGCGCCACTTTCCTGCCGTTAACGGTCATTAAAGGACGGCCATTGTCAGTAGCACAATTGAATTTAATACAAAACCATCCATCTTTAATTGGAACAGCCGTAAGCCTCGTTCATTTTGACGGGAAATATGCAGAGGTCATGAATAATCTTCTTGGTAATGTGGTCATCGCAAAGGACCTAAAAGGAGCTAATGAACTGGCTAAGATGCTGCAATACCGGGTACGCCTGGTAACCCTAGACGGGGACGTCGTAAATCCTGGCGGTTCGATGACAGGTGGTGCCATCAAACAAAAAAGTTCATCTTTATTATCACGAAAAACAGAGCTAGAGGGTTTAAAAGAAAAACTGGTCATCATGGAAGATAAAACGGCCGGTTTAGAGAAGACCGTTAAATCCCTGAAAGAGGAAGTGCAGACCTCAGAAGCTGCGCTTGAGGAAATACGCAAATCCGGGGAAGATTTAAGACTATCAGAACAGTCGATTAAAGGGGATTTACGAGAAGCGGAGCTTGAAGAAAAGAATATTAATGACCGACTTGCCATTTATGATTTGGAAAAGAATCAAATAGCCAAAGACCGTTCGGAACTTTTCATAAGAAAAACGAAGGTGTCCGACTCGCTCGAAACATTTAAAAAGACCATTGCTGACCTGGATCAGAAAATCCTGATCCTGACAAATCAAAAGACAAAGGATTTAACATCCAAAGAATCGCTCACCACTGAGATAAATGAACTTAAGATTGAATTTGCCTCAAAAAATGAACAGTTTTTACATGCAAAAGAACGGCTCGAGCAAATGAAGCGGGATATCGTTGAAAACGAACAAAAGCTGACTATTTTCACCGAGGACTTGAATTTCCTGACAGCGGAAATGACCAACAGTTCAACCGGTGAGGAGCAGCTAGAGGAAGCCGCTAAACGAAAGCAGCTGGACAAAGAAAATACGCTTAAGCTGATTGCGGCCAGGAGACAGGAACGCTTAGAGCTGCAAGGCGACCTGGAGAATTTGGAGCTTGAAACAAAGGAATTAAAACGAGTTCATAAAGGATTAACCATCGCCATCAAGGACGAGGAAGTAAAAATGAACCGTTTCGATGTAGAGCTTGAAAACAGGCTGACGCACCTTAGAGAGGAGTATTTATTATCCTTTGAGGGAGCCAAGGAGCAATTCCCACTAACTGTATCGGTCGAGGAAGCACGCAAAAAGGTGAAATTGATTAAGCTTGCCATTGAAGAGCTAGGCCATGTTAATCTTGGTGCGATTGAGGAATATGAACGGGTATCGGAACGCTATGAATTTCTAAATGAACAAAAGGCTGATCTTCAAGAAGCAAAGGATACACTATTCCAGGTCATTGGAGAAATGGATGAAGAGATGAAGAAACGGTTCAGCCAAACCTTTGAGGGAATCAGGGAACATTTTGAACCGGTTTTCCGGGCTTTATTTGGCGGTGGGCGCGCAGACCTAATCTTAACAGAGCCAGAAGATCTCTTGAATACCGGTGTTGAAATCGTTGCCCAGCCGCCTGGTAAAAAACTGCAAAATCTAGGTTTATTGTCTGGGGGTGAGCGGGCCTTAACGGCAATTGCTCTGTTATTTTCGATTTTAAAGGTACGGCCTGTTCCATTCTGTATCCTTGATGAGGTTGAAGCCGCTTTAGATGAGGCCAATGTCCATCGTTTCAGTCAATATTTAAAACGCTATAGTAAGGAAACCCAGTTTATTGTTATCACTCATCGAAAAGGGACAATGGAGGGCGCCGATGTCCTTTACGGGGTGACAATGCAGGAATCCGGCGTATCAAAGCTTGTATCCGTCCGCTTGGAGGATACAAAAGAACTAGTAGAATCATAAGGTCAGGAAGTGAGAAAATGAGTTTTTTTAAAAAATTAAAAGAAAAGATTACAAAGTCGACGGATAATGTAACAGAAAAATTTAAGGAAGGACTCACCAAAACAAGGGACAGCTTTTCCGGCAAGGTCACCGACCTGATTGCAAGATACCGGAAAGTCGACGAGGAATTCTTTGAAGAGCTTGAAGAAATCTTAATCCAGGCGGATGTCGGTTTTGATACAGTTATGGAGCTGATTGATGAGCTGAAAATGGAGGTAAAGCGTCGCAATATTCAGGACCCTGTTGAAGTCCAAAGTGTCATCTCTGAAAAGCTGGTCGATATTTATAATTCCGGGGAAGAACAATCATCGCAATTAAATATACAGAAGGATGGACTGACGGTAATTCTATTCGTCGGAGTAAATGGTGTCGGTAAAACTACAACCATCGGCAAGCTTGCCTATAAGTTTAACTCCGAGGGAAAAAAAGTGATATTAGCGGCTGGAGACACCTTCCGTGCTGGTGCGATTGATCAGCTTGAGGTTTGGGGAGACCGGGTGGGAGTCGAAACCATTAAGCAGGCTGAGGGCTCAGATCCGGCAGCTGTCATGTATGATGCTATCCAGGCCGCAAAATCAAGAAACGCTGATATTCTCCTCTGCGATACAGCCGGCAGATTGCAAAACAAAGTAAACCTGATGAAAGAGCTTGAAAAGGTGAAGCGGGTAATTGAAAGGGAAATCCCGGGTGCGCCGCACGAAGTTCTCTTGGTGCTTGATGCCACAACCGGCCAAAACGCACTCATTCAGGCAAAAACCTTTAAAGAAGCCACCAATGTAAGCGGAATTGTCCTGTCCAAACTCGACGGAACCGCTAAAGGCGGAATCGTCCTAGCAATCCGCAACGAATTGAAAATCCCCGTTAAATTCGTAGGACTAGGAGAAAAAATGGACGACCTGCAAGAATTCGACGCCGAAAAATACGTCTATGGACTATTCGCGGAGCAGATTGAAAAGTCTGAATAGAATAATGTCCAGCTTCAGCGCCTTTTCGAGGCGCTTCCGCTTTTCTTTTTGTAAAGATGTTTTGCTTGACACTAACTGTTCGCCCATGTAAACTACTTCGTAAAGGCTTTTCGCTTTACAAAAAGGGGGATGCAGCATGCTTGAAAAGACGACACGAATGAACTACCTGTACGACTTCTATCATTCGCTGTTAACGCCAAAGCAGCAAAGCTATATGTCTCTCTATTATTTGGACGACTACTCACTCGGTGAAATCGCCGAAGAATACGAAGTCAGCCGTCAGGCCGTTTATGATAATATCAAACGGACAGAGGCAATGCTCGAGGAGTACGAAGAAAAGCTATTATTATTTCAAAAATTTCAGGAACGCAACCGGCTCGTCAAGCTTCTGAAAGAACTGCTCGATGAAGAGCAGCCAAGCAAGCAGGCGATGCAAGCCACAATCGCTGAGCTGGAGAATTTAGATTAGGAGTTGGGATAAATGGCGTTTGAAGGATTAGCCGACCGACTGCAAAATACAATCCAAAAAATCCGCGGCAAAGGGAAAGTCTCTGAAGCGGATGTAAAAGAAATGATGCGTGAAGTGCGTCTCGCCTTGCTTGAGGCGGACGTTAACTTCAAGGTCGTCAAAGATTTTGTTAAAAAGGTAAGCGAACGCGCCGTTGGACAAGAGGTACTAAAGAGCTTAACTCCCGGACAGCAAATCATTAAAATCGTTAATGAAGAATTAACGGAATTAATGGGCGGAGAGCAAAGCAAAATTGCTGTGTCAAATCGCCCGCCAACCGTTATCATGATGGTCGGTCTGCAGGGGGCTGGTAAAACAACGACCTCAGGGAAGCTGGCTAATTTGCTGCGGAAGAAGTATAACAAACAGCCGATGCTCGTTGCTGCCGATATTTATCGCCCAGCCGCAATCAAACAGCTTGAAACACTAGGCAAGCAATTAAACATGCCTGTTTTCTCCCTTGGTGACAAGGTAAGTCCGGTTGAGATTGCCAGACAAGCTATCGTCAAAGCCAAAGAGGAGCATCATGATTATGTTCTGATCGATACTGCCGGCCGGCTCCATGTTGATGAGACCTTAATGAACGAACTAAAGGACATTAAGGAACTGACCAAGCCGGATGAAATCTTTCTAGTTGTCGATGCGATGACAGGTCAAGATGCTGTCAACGTGGCACAAAGCTTTAATGAACAGCTTGGCCTGACTGGGGTCGTGCTGACAAAGCTTGACGGTGATACAAGGGGCGGTGCTGCTCTGTCTATCCGGTCCGTCACTCAGACACCAATTAAATTTATTGGTATGGGTGAAAAGATGGATGCCTTGGAACCGTTCCATCCGGAGCGAATGGCATCACGAATTTTGGGCATGGGTGATGTGCTGACCTTAATTGAAAAAGCACAGGCCAATATCGACGAAGAAAAAGCCAAAGAGCTTGAGCAGAAAATGCGGACAGCGTCGTTTACACTTGATGATTTTCTCGACCAGTTAGGGCAGGTCCGCCAACTTGGTCCGCTTGACGAACTGTTAAAGATGATGCCTGGCGCTAATAAAATCAAAGGTTTGAACAATCTGCAAATCGATGAAAAGCAAATAGCCCATGTTGAGGCCATTATCAGGTCGATGACTAAACAAGAAAAGCTTCACCCCGAAATCATGAACTCAAGCCGCAAACGCCGGATTGCCGCAGGAAGCGGACGTACCGTTGCCGAGGTAAACCGTCTGTTAAAACAGTTTGAGGACATGAAGAAAATGATGAAGCAAATGACTGGCATGCAGCAAAAAGCCAAGAAAAAAGGCGGATTTAAATTTCCTTTTAAGCCGTTTTAATTCGAAATGCGGAAGCGCCTTGTTCAGGGGCGACAGGCATAAGACGAGCCTTCTTGACGGATTGGCTTATGACCCCGAGCCCCTAGGCGCTGGAGCTGGACACCAGTCTAAGTTCATGTTTGCATTCTGTTTTAATTCTGTAATATTTGGAAATAATAACTGTAAAGAAAAAACACTTTACAAATAAAAAAACAATTGGTATTATACTATCTTGTGTGAAACTATTCGGAGGTGCTTATTTAAAATGGCAGTAAAAATTCGTTTAAAGCGTATGGGAGCTAAGAAAACTCCTTTCTATCGTATTGTAGTAGCAGATTCTCGTTCACCACGTGATGGACGTTTCATCGAAACAGTTGGAACTTACAACCCAGTTGCTGAACCAGCTTTAGTTCAAATCAACGAAGAACTAGCTCTTAAGTGGTTGCAAAACGGCGCGAAGCCATCTGATACAGTACGTAACTTGTTCTCAAAACAAGGCATTATGGAAAAATTCCACAATGCAAAATTAAGCAAGTAATCGTGGAGAAGCGATGAAAGAACTGATCGAAACGATTGTTAAGCCCCTTGTTGATTTTCCTGAGGAAGTTCGGGTTGAAACCATTGAAGATGATACTCGAATCACCTATCACTTAACCGTCAATAAAACGGACATCGGTAAGGTAATTGGCAAGCAGGGGCGTGTTGCAAAGGCCATTAGGACTGTTGTCTACGCAGCAGGATCATCACAACAAAAGAAGATTTTCTTGGAAATTGGTGAATAGCTTTTTGCATCAAGAAAGAAAGGGAGGGATTAAAGTCCTCCCTTTTTTGTTAGTTGTTCAAATTTTTAAGGGGGCAATAAACATGCAAATTATTCAACACGTTGTGGTGAAGCAAGTCTTAACCGAAAAAAGCAAACAACAGCTTTTTGACAAGTATCATGCAAGGAAACGGCAGTTTGAAAAAGAATGCGACCAGCTTCAATTCGAATTAAAACGCTTGGAAAAATCGAAAAACTACCCTCAGGGCACACTAAAAAAGCACTTTGAAAAAGAAATTGAAATGAGACGGGAAAAAATAAAATTACTTGATTTTCAAATAGAACAATTACATATCCTACCAATAGGCAGTGAATTAAAGGAAAAGGAAGTCCAGGCTCTCATTGAGGTTAAAGCAGGGGACCTTTGGATTGACCAAGATTTACAGCCTGAGATTATTATTAAAGATGGTATCATTGAGGAAATTAGAAGGTGAGTACATATGGAAAGATGGTTCAATGTTGGTAAAATAGTCAATACCCATGGTATAAAAGGAGAAGTCCGCGTCATTTCGAAAACCGATTTTCCGGGAGAGCGCTATAAACCGGGGAATACATTATATTTATTTCAAAAGGCATCAAGCACACCGCTTGAATTAACCGTTAAAAGCCACCGCAGCCATAAAAACTTTGATTTGCTTGTTTTTGAAGGGTATGAAAATATTAACCTGGTGGAGAAGTTTCGTGAAGGAATTTTGAAGGTTCCGGAGTCACAGCTAAGTGAACTAGAGGAAGATGAATTCTATTATCATGAAATTATCGGCTGTCTCGTAGCCACTATAGATGGGGAAGAGATTGGAAAAATTACTGAAATCCTTACTCCGGGTGCGAACGATGTTTGGGTGGTCAAAGGAAAAGACGGAAAAGAGGTTTTAATCCCGTATATCCATGATGTTGTCAAGAAAGTGGATGTAAAGGAAAAGGTTGTCCTTATTGAACCAATGGAAGGACTTTTGTCATGATGCAAATCGACATTCTTACCCTTTTTCCTGAGATGTTTACCGGGGTACTTGGGAGTTCGATTTTAAGCAAAGCAGCGGAAAAGTCAGCTGTCCAATACAATGTCGTTAACTTCCGTGAATTCTCCGATAACAAGCATTCCACAGTGGATGATTATCCATACGGAGGCGGTGCTGGCATGGTTTTAAAACCGCAGCCGATTTTTGATGCGGTTGCCTCTCTTACAGAACAGGCTAACACCAGCCGCCCAAGAATCATTTTGCTTTGCCCTCAAGGGGAGCGCTACAGCCAAAGGAAAGCGGAAGAATTGGCCGGTGAGGAACATCTGATATTTATTTGCGGTCATTATGAAGGCTATGATGAAAGGATCAGGGAGCATTTGGTCACCGATGAAATATCAATAGGCGACTATGTTTTAACAGGTGGTGAGCTTGGTGCCATGGTTGTGATTGATAGTGTTGTCCGTCTGCTCCCCGAGGTGCTTGGCAATCAAGAATCCCATATTAAGGATTCGTTTAGTACAGGTCTGCTTGAACACCCTCACTATACAAGGCCTGCTGATTTCCGCGGCATGAAGGTGCCGGATGTACTATTATCCGGCAATCACAAGTTAATTGAAGAATGGCGCAATAAAGAAACCCTAAGAAGAACTCTATTAAGAAGACCTGACCTATTTGAAAAAATAGAACTAACACCAGACCAACAAAAGTGGCTGGAAGAAGTAAAAAAAGAATACGAGTAGTATTGCAGGGTCTTTAAGATTATGTTATGATATTTCTTGTGACTTGAGCTGAGTCTCTCAGTTTAATGTCTTATAACGATGTTCCGCTGCAATTGATAAATTCTTGGTATGCATGAGCGTCTGTTGGAAGGAGTTGAAAACGATGCATAAATTAATAGAAGAAATCACGAAGGAACAACTTCGTTCTGACCTTCCTGCGTTCCGTCCTGGTGACACTGTACGTGTTCACGTTAAGGTTGTCGAGGGTACTCGTGAGCGTATTCAGTTATTTGAAGGTGTTGTGATTAAGCGTCGTGGTGGTGGTATCAGCGAAACTTTCACAGTTCGTAAAATTTCTTACGGTGTAGGCGTTGAGCGTACATTCCCTGTACACACACCAAAAATCGCGAAACTTGAAGTGATTCGCCGCGGTAAAGTTCGCCGTGCTAAGCTTTACTACTTGCGTGAACTACGCGGTAAAAAAGCTCGTATTAAAGAAATTCGCTAATAAGAAAAAGAGAGCTTGCTCTGCAAGCTCTTTTTTTATCTATTAACAAATTATTAAATTTGATAAAAAACTTTAATCCCCTCGTGTTAATTAGTTGCAAGTTATGTAAAATAGGCTTTATAAGACATTTTTTACTGGATTGGTGGGGACAAAAGAATGGCAAAAAAGAAAAATGAATTTTGGGAATGGACAAAAGCGCTTTTAATTGCTGTCATCCTAGCAGCAGTAATTCGCTATTTTCTCTTTGCACCGATAGTAGTGGACGGCTTATCAATGATGCCTACTTTAAAAAATCAGGATCGTATGATTGTTAATAAGTTGAGTTATAAAATAGGTGAACCGCATCGATTCGACATCATTGTTTTTCATGCACCTGAGCATAAAGATTACATAAAACGGGTCATTGGTCTTCCAGGAGATAGAATTGAATATAAGAATGATACTTTATATGTGAATGGCAAAGCGTATAAAGAGCCATATTTGGATGAATATAAAAAACAAGTGGAGGACGGTCCATTAACAGACTCCTTCACATTGGAAGAAACACCGGTCGGTCAAATTACAGTTCCAAAAGGGGAATTATTTGTAATGGGTGATAACCGCCGCTTCAGCAAAGATTCCCGTCATATCGGATCCGTTCCAATGAGCAAAGTCATTGGCAAGACAAGCATCGTCTACTGGCCGCTAAACGATGCCCATATAGTTTCTGTGAAATAAATAATATTTTTGCAGAGTGTATAGTAAAAGGAGGTGACTGCTTTGACGATTCAATGGTTTCCCGGTCACATGGCTAAGGCTCGCAGAGAGGTCACGGAAAAATTAAAATTAGTTGATATCATTTTTGAATTAGTAGATGCCAGAATTCCATACTCATCAAGAAATCCGATGATAGATGAAATCATTCAACATAAACCGCGTTTGGTGTTATTGAATAAAGCGGATATGGCTGATAAGAATGTTACCAAGGAATGGATTGCCTTTTTTGCCAAAAAAGGTGTGAAGGCACTGGCGATTAATTCCCAGGCAGGAGAAGGAATGAAGGAAATTGCCAATGCTGCCCAGGAAATTTTGAAAGAAAAATTTGACCGCATGCGGGCAAAAGGAGTAAAGCCGAGAGCGATCCGGGCCATGATTGTCGGCATTCCCAATGCCGGTAAATCAACACTCATTAACCGCCTGGCGAAAAAAAATATCGCCAAAACTGGCAATACCCCGGGTGTGACGAAATCCCAGCAGTGGATAAAAGTAGGCAAAGAAATGGAGCTTCTAGATACTCCGGGAATATTATGGCCAAAGTTTGAGGATCAAGAGGTCGGCATGAAATTGGCGATCACTGGGGCAATAAAGGATACGCTCTTAAATCTGCAGGACTTGACCGTTTACACACTGGATTTTTTAGAGCGAGAATATCCCGAACGCTTGACGGAGCGCTATAAGTTTACCGAAATTCCGGATGACGTTGTCCTTAAGTTCGACCACATCGGCAAGCTTCGCGGCTGCCTGATGGGCGGAGGAATGGTAGACTACGATAAAGTGGCGGAATTGGTGATCAGAGAAACCCGTTCCGAGAAGTTTGGTCCTCTATCATTCGAAAGGCCCAAGGATTTTCAAACAGAAAATGAAGAATAACGAAAAGCTCTCCTAATGGGGAGCTTTATTAACGCTAACCTAAAAGGTGAATAAGAATGAAACGTTTGTCGATTACAGAAATTGAAGAACAGCTGAATAACATTAAAGCAGATAACGACCCTTTCCTAATTAGTCTAGAAGGAGATGAGCGAAAAGGGGTGCAAACCTGCCTAGCGAGATGGAAGAAGCAGCGGGCCCAAGAAAACGGCCTTGCGGAGAAATTTTTTGAAATGACGACTTTTGAGCGTAAATACCGCGGTCAAGGCTTTCAGTATATCGCTGGTGTGGACGAAGTAGGCAGGGGGCCGCTGGCTGGTCCGGTTGTGTCCGCAGCGGTCATTTTGCCGACGGATTTTTTCCTGCCAGGGATTGATGATTCGAAAAAGCTGTCTGAAAAAAAACGGCTTGAATTTGATGAAATCATTAGGAGAGAGGCGCTTGCATTCAGCGTGGCCATGGTTCATGCTCCAGTAATAGACGAAATCAATATCTATCAGGCAACTAAAAAAGCAATGAAATCGGCTATTGCAGGTCTAGGAACAAACCCGGATGTAGTGCTCATCGATGCCATGAAACTTGACACTCCTTACCTGACAGAATCGATCATTAAAGGGGACGCCAAAAGTATTTCGATTGCAGCCGCATCTATTGTGGCTAAAACAGCAAGAGATTCCCTTATGAAAGAAATTTCCCAACTGTTTCCGCAATATGGTTTTCAAGAAAACGCAGGCTATGGAACGAAGGAACACCTGCTTGCGATTAACAAGTATGGAATCACTCCTTATCATCGTAAGAGCTTCTCACCTATCAAGGATACTTTGACAAATCAATTATCGTTTTCGTTGGGTACATAAATCTAGCTTAGGTGATTTATAATAAAACAGGCTGAATAAAGCCTGTTTTTATTTTTGGAAAATAATAGTTTTGCATTATATTACTAATTATTTTCCTTGATTTTTATATAAATATTATTTATAGCATAATGGTGGACAAGGTTTGTTTCATTATATAAAATGTAAACGGAGTCAAATTTTTTGAACAGTTTGATTAGGAGGATGGGAAATGAATATCCATGAGTATCAGGGGAAAGAAATCCTCAGAAAATATGGGGTAGCGGTTCCGAATGGAAAAGTGGCTTTCACTGTTGAAGAAGCAGTTGAAGCAGCGAAAGAATTAGGCACACAAGTATGTGTGGTAAAAGCGCAAATCCACGCAGGCGGACGGGGAAAAGCCGGCGGTGTTAAGGTTGCCAAAAACCTTGATGAGGTTCGTACATATGCCAGCGAAATTCTTGGTAAAACATTGGTTACACACCAAACAGGACCTGAAGGTAAAGAAGTTAAGCGTCTCCTAATTGAAGAGGGCTGCGACATTAAAAAAGAATACTACATTGGATTAGTATTAGATCGTGCTACTTCCCGCGTGGTATTAATGGGTTCTGAAGAGGGCGGAACAGAAATCGAAGAAGTTGCCGCTAATACACCTGAGAAAATTTTCAAAGAGGAAATTGATCCAGTTCTTGGATTAATGCCATTCCAAGCACGTCGTTTGGCATTTAATATCAATATTCCAAAGGAATTAGTCAATAAAGCTGTTAAGTTTATGACAGGCCTTTACAACGCTTATATTGACAAAGATTGCTCAATTGCCGAAATCAACCCGTTAGTTGTAACTGGCGATGGTAACGTTATGGCATTAGATGCAAAATTAAACTTCGATTCCAATGCACTGTACCGTCAAAATGAGGTTTTAGAGTATCGTGACCTTGAAGAAGAAGATCCAAAAGAAATCGAAGCTTCCAAGTATGACTTAAGCTATATCGCATTAGACGGCAATATCGGCTGTATGGTTAACGGTGCCGGACTGGCAATGGCTACAATGGATATCGTTAAGCACTATGGCGGCGAACCGGCAAACTTCCTTGATGTTGGCGGCGGTGCAACAGCTGAGAAGGTTACGGAAGCATTTAAAATTATCCTTTCCGATCCAAACGTAAAAGGTATTTTTGTTAATATCTTCGGCGGTATCATGAAGTGTGATGTCATTGCTGATGGAGTAGTAGAAGCAGCAAAACAAGTTGGCCTATCTATTCCGCTTGTCGTTCGTTTAGAGGGAACAAATGTTGACTTAGGTAAGAAAATCCTATCTGAGTCAGGTCTTAATATCACAGCTGCTGAATCCATGGCAGACGGCGCACAAAAAATCGTTTCATTAGTGAAATAGGATCAAGAGAAAGGGGAATTAACGTGAGCGTTTTTATTAATAAAGACACAAAAGTAATTGTTCAAGGTATTACAGGCGGAACTGCCCGTTTCCATACAAAGCAGATGCTTGAATACGGTACACAAATCGTCGGCGGAACTTCACCAGGCAAAGGCGGCCAAGAGGTGGAAGGTGTTCCTGTTTTCAATACTGTGAAAGAGGCAGTTGAAGCAACAGGCGCAAATGCATCCGTTATTTATGTTCCAGCACCATTTGCTGCAGATTCCATTATCGAAGCGGTTGATGCTGAACTAGATCTTGCTATTTGTATTACAGAGCATATTCCTGTATTGGATATGGTGAAAGTTAAGCGTTACATGGAAGGCAAGAAGACTCGCTTAGTGGGTCCAAACTGCCCTGGAGTTATTACAGCTGATGAGTGTAAAATCGGTATTATGCCTGGCTACATTCACACTAAAGGACATGTTGGCGTTGTTTCCCGCTCTGGTACTTTAACATATGAAGCTGTTCATCAATTAACTCAAGCAGGTATTGGCCAGACAACTGCAGTTGGTATTGGCGGAGACCCTGTTAACGGAACAAACTTCATCGATGTATTAAAAGCATTTAATGAAGATCCTGAAACATATGCGGTTATCATGATTGGTGAAATCGGTGGAACAGCAGAAGAGGAAGCGGCTGAGTGGGTTAAAGCAAACATGACTAAGCCTGTTGTCGGCTTCATCGGCGGACGTACTGCACCTCCTGGAAAGCGCATGGGCCATGCTGGTGCGATTATTTCCGGCGGAAAAGGTACTGCTGATGAAAAAATCCGCGTTATGAACGAATGCGGCATGAAAGTAGCTGCTACACCTTCCGTAATGGGTGAAACTTTAATTGAAGTACTTAAAGAACAAGGCTTATACGAAAAGTGTAAGACTCACTAAAATACACCATGATCAACAGATAGTCCCTCATACTTTGAGGGGCTATTTCTGTTTAAAAAATTTAAAATGGAGGAAATTAACAGTGAATGAGTTTACTGAAAAACTAATATCCTTGCTTCATTATCCTGATATATCGTGGCATACGATCTATCAAATATTAAAAAGAGACCCGGGACTTGAATCTCTAAAATCCTATCAACAAACAGATCAATTGAGCATGTTCCCTCCTCCGGCCTCCGCCATTGCTGCATACCCTGCAACCGAACCCTTTTATCCCGAAATCATTTATGATCAAATCCGCCAATACAAAACAAATGATATCTCCGTCATCACTGTATTTGACCCGCTGTATCCCCGTTATTTAAAAGAAATTTATCAGCCTCCTTGGGCAATCTTCGCCAAAGGTGACTTATCTCTGCTTGAGAAAGAGCCGAAATTAGCTGTGGTTGGTTCTAGGCAAGCGACCCAGTACGGAAAAAATGCCATCCGTTTAATTTTCCCGGAATTAATTGATAATGGATTGCTAATTGTCAGCGGTTTAGCGAAAGGTATTGATACACTCGCCCATGAATACGCTATTAAAAATGGAGGAAAGACGATTGCTGTGATTGCCGGAGGCCTGTACCATATTTATCCAAAGGAAAATATGAATCTGGCATTGGAAATGATGAAAACACAGCTTGTACTGTCCGAATACCCCCCGGATACACAGCCGCAGAGATGGCATTTTCCAGCGCGAAACCGAATCATTAGTGGAATGTCCCGGGGAACATTTATTATAGAAGCAAAAAGGAAAAGCGGCTCATTAATAACGGCCAACTATGCCGTTAATGAGGGCAGAGACGTTTTTTCGCTTCCTGGAAGCATTTTTAATCCCTATTCAATCGGGGCAAATGAACTTATTCAGCAGGGAGCAAAACTTGTCACAAAAGCCGGGGATATATTAGAGGAAATAAGATAAAACTGTATTTTATTGAATAAATTTTTAATTTTTGCAGGGTTTTTTGTATAAATGAAGAAAAGTTAGGATAAAAAGGTTGAAATAATTTCTAATATGTATTACATTTTCCAACATAAGTTCAAAAACTAGAATGAGACAATACTATTGAAAGTATTATATAAATAATTTGGGATATGGGAGTTTTGGAAAGTATTTCTTGAAGCAAAGTTGTCATAACTAGAATTTAGAAAACTTCTCAAAAAAATCGAGCATCTTAGAAGCAGGCTTTTGCCAGATTCGAGGCGCTTTCACACTTTCCCTCTTAAGGAGGAACATACATGTCGGAGTTTCTTGTCATCGTTGAATCGCCTGCAAAAGCGAAAACGATTGAGCGATATTTAGGAAAAAAATATAAAGTAAAAGCATCAATGGGACACGTTAGAGATTTGCCGCGCAGTCAAACGGGGGTTGATGTTAACAACGGTTTTGAACCGAAATATATTACGATACGCGGGAAAGGCCCTGTTTTAAAGGAATTAAAGACAGCAGCCAAAAAAGCCAAAAAGATTTATCTGGCGGCCGACCCCGATCGCGAAGGAGAAGCAATTGCTTGGCATTTGGCGCATAGCCTTGATGTGGATATTAACTCGGACTGCCGGGTAGTATTTAATGAAATCACCAAGGATGCCATCCAGGAATCCTTTAAACATCCACGGCCAATCAATAAAGACTTGGTGGATGCACAGCAGGCCCGCAGAATTCTTGACCGCCTGGTGGGCTATAATATCAGTCCGCTGTTATGGAAAAAAGTCAAAAAAGGGTTAAGTGCGGGAAGAGTCCAATCGGTTTCTGTCAGATTGATTATTGACCGGGAAAATGAAATTAAAGCCTTCATTCCAGAAGAATATTGGACGATTGACGGCGAATTTTTAAAGGGGAAAGATCAATTCAGTGCTTCGTTTCATAGTCTTGTAGGACAGAATAAAACAGAAGTAAGCTCTGAAGAAGATGTGCAAAAGATTCTGCAGCAAATGGAGGGAAACAAGTTCACGGTCATTGCCGTAACAAAAAAAGAGCGGCGCAGAAATCCTGCCCCGCCATTTATAACCTCCTCCCTGCAGCAAGAAGCAGCCAGAAAATTAAACTTTAGGGCCAAAAAGACCATGATGCTGGCCCAGCAGCTGTACGAAGGAATCGAACTTGGCAAAGAAGGGACAGTCGGTTTGATTACCTATATGAGAACAGATTCCACCAGGATTTCTGAAATAGCTCAGGAAGAAGCGGCTAATTATATCAAGGCTGAATATGGGGAGCAATTTCTAAAAACAGAGCAAAGGAAAGAGAAGAAACAGACAAATGCTCAGGATGCGCATGAAGCGATTCGGCCGACCAGCACATTCAGAGATCCGAGCAGTTTGAAGGAGTTCCTTTCAAGAGATCAACTGCGTTTATATAAATTAATTTGGGAACGATTCTTAGCCAGTCAAATGGCCCAAGCTGTAATGGATACAATGAGTGTTGATTTACAAAATGGCAATGCGGTGTTTCGGGCTACTGGTTCGAAAATAAAGTTCCCCGGATTTATGAAGCTATATGTTGAAGGTACGGATGATCAAGTGGAGGAATCCAACAAAATGCTTCCTGACCTCAATGAAGGGGATGAAGTTTTCCAGAAGGATGTTGAGCCGAAACAGCATTTCACACAGCCGCCGCCTCGGTATACGGAGGCAAGGCTTGTAAAGACGCTTGAGGAACTTGGAATCGGCAGGCCTTCTACCTATGCCCCAACGCTCGATACCATTCAAAAACGGGGCTATGTAGCACTCGACAATAAGCGTTTTGTTCCGACGGAGCTTGGAGAAATTGTCCACGAATTAATGGTCGAGTTTTTTCCGGAGATTGTGAATGTGGAGTTTACCGCCAAAATGGAACAAGATTTGGATAATGTCGAAGAAGGAAAAACACCCTGGGTAAAGATCATCGATGAATTCTATCAGGATTTTGAAGTTCACCTAAAAAAAGCGGAAAAGGAAATGCAGGAAGTTGAAATCAAAGACGAACCTGCCGGTGAAGACTGTGAAAATTGCGGCAGTCCGATGGTGTTTAAAATGGGCCGCTACGGCAAATTCATGGCTTGCAGTAATTTCCCGGACTGCCGGAACACAAAACCGATTGTTAAAGAAATCGGCGTTACCTGTCCTACTTGTAAAGAGGGAACAATCGTTGAAAGAAAAAGTAAGAAAAAGAGATTGTTCTATGGCTGCAGCCGCTTCCCAGAGTGCGATTTCCTATCATGGGATAAGCCGCTTCCTAGAAACTGTCCAAAATGTGAGGGACTCCTTGTCGAGAAAAAACTCAAAAAGGGTGTCCAAGTCCAATGTGTATCCTGTGACTATAAAGAAGAACCGCAAAGCTAAGGAGTGGGAAATATTCCACTCTTTTTAATTTTTTTGAACATAAAACTTTTTTGTTTGTCATTCGTATAGTAAAATGCAAGATGGACTGAATTCGAGGGAATGGTAAAAAGTAAGGACATATTTAATATTTGAATGTTTAAGGAGGATTAACATGGATATAACAGTAAACGTTGTAGGTGCCGGTTTGGCAGGCAGCGAAGCAGCGTGGCAGCTCGCCAAGCGCGGTGTAAAGGTACGTCTTTACGAAATGAGACCAGTCAAACAAACTCCAGCCCATCATACAGATAAATTTGCCGAACTGGTCTGCAGTAACTCGCTTAGAGCTAATACATTAACAAATGCAGTCGGTGTATTAAAAGAAGAAATGAGAAGGCTTGATTCCGTAATTATCGCTGCTGCTGATGCCTGCAGTGTTCCGGCCGGAGGGGCATTGGCTGTTGACCGTCATGAATTTGCGGCAAAAGTTACCGAAATGGTGAAAAACCATGAAAATGTGACAGTCATCCATGAAGAAGTCACAGATATTCCGGAGGGACTAACGGTCATCGCAACTGGCCCATTAACAAGTCCGGATTTATCGGCCAAACTGAAAAGTTTAACAAATGAAGACTATTTATATTTTTATGATGCAGCGGCACCGATTATCGAAAAAGACAGCATTGACATGGATAAAGTTTATTTAAAATCCCGCTATGATAAAGGGGAGGCAGCATATTTAAATTGTCCGATGACGGAAGAGGAATTCGATCGTTTTTATGAAGCTTTGGTCTCAGCTGAAACCGTCCCTTTAAAGGAATTTGAAAAGGAAATCTTTTTCGAAGGCTGCATGCCGATTGAAGTAATGGCAGCAAGAGGGAAGAAAACCATGCTGTTCGGTCCATTAAAGCCAGTCGGGCTAGAGGATCCAAAGACAGGTAAAAGACCCTTCGCAGTTGTTCAGTTAAGGCAGGACGATGCAGCAGGTACACTGTATAATATTGTTGGTTTTCAAACCCATTTAAAGTGGGGCCCGCAGAAGGAAGTGCTCCAATTAATACCGGGTCTTGAAAATGCTGAAATTGTTCGCTATGGAGTAATGCATCGCAATACCTTTATCAACTCACCAAAAGTGCTAAAAGCAACTTACCAATTTAGAAACCAGGAAAATTTATTTTTCGCTGGACAAATGACGGGTGTTGAAGGGTATGTGGAATCTGCTGCAAGCGGTTTAATCGCGGGAATTAATGCTGCAAGGCTCGCGACGGGAATGGAAACTGTAGAATTCCCTGCTGAAACGGCAATCGGCAGTATGGCACGTTATATTACTTCTGCAAACCCGAAAAATTTTCAGCCGATGAATGCCAATTTTGGATTATTTCCAGAACTGCCTGTGAAAATAAAAGGAAAGCAAGAACGGAATTTACAGCATGCAAAAAGAGCGTTAGAAACAATTCAGAACTTTGTGAAGGTTTTGTAAAATTTATTGCAAGGGCTATCGAATTGTGATACTATTTAGAAGCCCTTGTGATAGAAAATGTTGATAATTGTGAATGTTTTGTTAACATTTTTGATTCGTTATTTACAACTGGACAGGAATTGCGCAAAATACTAAGGGACTTATTCAGCTTTTTTATAGTGATTTTGTTATGTTCATAGCTGAGCAAAAGGTGAAGAAAAATGTATAGAAAAAAACATCCCGGGGTATAAATGAATACAGTTTTCATAATTATCTTGTAAGGGTTTTTTTACATACTTTGCTTTGAACTAAAAGAAAAAACTCCAAAAATGAGGGAGGATATCTTAATGGAACAATTTCATGCCACCACGATATTTGCCATCCATCATAATGGCGAGTGCTCAATGTCAGGTGATGGCCAAGTTACCATGGGCAACGCTGTTGTGATGAAACATACAGCTCGTAAGGTTAGAAAGATATTTAATGGGAAGGTATTGGCAGGCTTTGCTGGTTCTGTAGCAGATGCTTTTACTCTTTTTGAATTGTTTGAAGGAAAGTTAGAGGAATTTAACGGGAATCTTCAAAGAGCAGCAGTTGAGCTTGCAAAAGAGTGGCGAAGTGATAAAGTCCTAAGAAAACTGGAAGCTATGCTGATTGTGATGAATCGTGAAAGTTTGCTGCTTGTGTCCGGCACAGGTGAAGTTATTGAGCCCGATGATGGAATTCTTGCAATTGGATCAGGCGGGAACTATGCATTATCAGCAGGTCGCTCATTAAAGAAATATGCCGGAGATCATTTATCGGCTAGGGAAATTGCGAAAGCATCGTTAGAAATCGCTGCTGAAATCTGCGTCTATACAAACCATAATATTATCGTGGAAGAGCTATAGCGGGAAGGAGCTAAAAATAATGGTCAGAACAACCAATTTAACCCCCCGGCAAATTGTTGAAAAGCTGGATCAATATATTATCGGCCAAAAGGATGCGAAGAAAGCCGTTGCGGTAGCCCTAAGAAACCGATACAGAAGGGGCCTTCTGGACGATAAGCTTCGAGATGAAATTATCCCTAAAAATATCTTAATGATTGGCCCGACTGGAGTTGGGAAAACGGAAATTGCCCGGAGAATTGCCAAGCTTGTCGGTGCACCATTTATTAAGGTGGAAGCAACGAAGTTTACCGAAGTCGGTTACGTCGGTCGTGATGTAGAATCCATGGTTCGTGATTTGGCAGAAACATCTGTCCGTCTTGTAAAGGAAGAACGGATGCTAAGCGTGAAAGAACGTGCTGAAGAAAATGCAAACAGCAGACTTGTTGACCTATTGGTTCCATCAGCAAAAAAATCATCTAACTATAAAAACCCGCTCGAAATGTTATTTGGCGGCGGGAACACTGCAAACGAGCAGGAAACACACCAAGAGGATTTTTCTGTCCAGGAAAAAAGAAAGATTGTCAAAGAAAGATTGGCTCTTGGTCAAATGGAGGATGAAATTGTCACGGTTGAAGTGGAAGAGCAGGCGCCTTCCATGTTTGACATGCTCCAAGGCTCAGGTATAGAACAAATGGGGATGAATATGCAGGATGCCCTAAGCAGCTTCATGCCGAAAAAGCGCAAAAAAAGAAAACTTACTGTTCGAGAAGCAAGAAAAGTATTAACGAGTGAAGAAGCTGCGAAGCTGATTGATATGGATGAAGTAACATCAGAAGCCATTTATCGCGCTGAGCAAAACGGAATCATTTTTATTGATGAAATTGATAAAATAGCCAGCAAAAATCATGGCGGCTCATCGGCTGATGTTTCCAGAGAAGGTGTGCAAAGGGACATTCTGCCAGTGGTTGAAGGTTCCACGGTGGTAACAAAATTTGGCCCGATTAAAACCGACCATGTCTTATTCATTGCGGCGGGTGCCTTTCATATGGCGAAGCCTTCCGATTTGATCCCGGAATTGCAAGGGCGTTTTCCAATCCGGGTGGAATTGACAAAGCTTACAGTCGAGGACTTCTTTAGGATTTTAATCGAACCAGACAATGCCTTAATTAAGCAATATCAGGCATTATTGGAAACAGAGGGTATACAAATTGAATTTTCTGACGAAGCTATTCGTAGAATAGCTGAAGTAGCATTTGAAGTGAATCAAAATACCGACAATATCGGTGCCAGACGGCTTCACACGATCCTCGAAAAACTATTAGAGGATCTATCCTTCGAAGCGCCGGATATTACGATGGATAAAATCACCATAACACCTCAATATGTTGACGAGAAGCTAGGCGCTATATCGAAAAACAAAGATTTGAGTCAATTTATTCTTTAAGTTCTTATCTTGTTACCTAATACGTTGCAAAAATCGTATTACCAATAAAAATTTAATAATGGTTGTAGTTATTTAGGAGGAAGAAACAGATGGATTTACTTACAAAAACAAGAAGAATTAATATTTTGTTGCAAAAGGCAGCAGGCAAACCGGTAAACTTTAAAGAAATGGCAGCAACATTAAGTGAAACCATTGAAGCAAATGTTTACATCGTCAGCCGCCGTGGGAAATTGCTTGGTATTACTATTTATCAGCAAATCGAAAACGAACGTATGAAAAAAATGTTCGAGGATCGTCAATTTCCGGAAGAATACACAAACAATTTGTTCTCAATTACCGAAACATCCCCGAATTTAGATGTGGATAGTCAATATACAGCTTTCCCTGTGGAAAATAAGGATTTATTCCAGGAAGGTTTAACAACAATTGTTCCGATTATTGGCGGCGGTGAACGTCTTGGTACTTTGATCCTGGCAAGATTGCATGATAAGTTCAATGATGACGATTTAATCTTAGCTGAATATGGTGCAACTGTTGTTGGAATGGAAATCCTTCGTGAAAAATCTGAGGAAATTGAAGAGGAAGCACGAAGCAAAGCTGTTGTGCAAATGGCCATCAGCTCCTTATCTTACAGTGAGCTAGAAGCCATTGAACATATTTTTGAAGAGCTAAACGGTAATGAAGGGTTATTAGTCGCTTCAAAAATTGCAGACCGTGTAGGAATTACCCGCTCCGTTATTGTTAACGCTTTAAGAAAGCTCGAAAGCGCTGGAGTTATTGAATCCCGCTCCCTTGGTATGAAAGGAACTTACATTAAAGTTCTTAATGACAAGTTCTTGGTCGAGCTTGAAAAATTAAAATCACATTAATGTTTTAATGGATTCCCGGCAGGAGCCGGGAATTTTTTTTGAAACAAAACCTTGATTGTTTAATGGCCATGTGCTATATTATTTCATGGTGTTATTACACACGCTTGTTGATTTAGGCAGATGGTGCTTAACTTTAAGTCCTGCTTAAAGATGAGATAAGCGGAGGAAAACAAACCATTAGGAGGAAAAAACATGTCAGTCATTTCTATGAAGCAATTGCTTGAAGCTGGTGTACATTTCGGACACCAAACTCGCCGTTGGAACCCAAAGATGAAGAAATATATCTTCACAGAGCGTAACGGCATCTACATCATCGACCTTCAAAAGACAGTTAAGAAGGTAGAAGAAGCTTATAACTGGGTTAAGGAACTTGCTGCAGAAGGCGGTACAGTCCTTTTCGTTGGTACAAAGAAACAAGCTCAAGATTCTGTTAAAGAAGAAGCAGCTCGTTCTGGTATGTACTATGTTAACCAACGTTGGTTAGGTGGTACATTAACAAACTTTGAAACAATTCAAAAGCGTATCGGCCGCTTAAAAGATATTGAAAGAATGTCAGAAGACGGTACTTTTGAAGTATTACCTAAGAAAGAAGTTGTTCAACTTAAGAAAGAACAAGAACGCCTTGAGAAATTCTTAGGCGGAATCAAAGATATGAAACAGCTTCCAGATGCATTGTTCATCATCGACCCTCGTAAAGAGCGCATTGCAGTAGCAGAAGCTAAGAAATTGAACATTCCTATCGTAGGTATCGTTGATACAAACTGCGATCCGGATGAAATCGATGTTGTTATCCCAGCAAACGACGACGCAATCCGTGCTGTTAAATTATTAACTGGCAAAATGGCGGATGCTATCTTAGAAGCAAAACAAGGCGAAGAAGTAGCTGTAGAAGCGTAAATTTATAGCCTTATCTAAAAAAGGTGATAAGAGGGAGACCCTTTATCACCTTTTTTTAGAGAATGAAAGTTTAACCCGGGTCTCATTGGTAAAGATATGAATACATAGTTAATTGAAGGAGGATATTAAATTATGGCAATTACTGCTCAAATGGTTAAAGAATTACGTGAAAAAACTGGCGCAGGTATGCTTGATTGCAAAAAAGCGTTGACAGAATCAGACGGTGACATGGACAAAGCCATTGACTACCTACGCGAAAAAGGTATCGCAAAAGCTGCGAAGAAAGCAGACCGTATTGCGGCAGAAGGCTTAACTTCCATTTCAACAAATGGCAACGATGCTGTTATCCTAGAAGTAAACTCCGAAACTGACTTCGTTGCGAAAAACGAGGGCTTCCAAACACTTGTAAAGGAGCTTGCTGAACATTTACTTAAGAACAAGCCTGCTACAGTGGAAGAAGCATTAACTCAAACAATGGAAAACGGCGCAACAGTTGATGCCCATATCAATGCGGCAATCGCAAAGATCGGCGAAAAACTATCTCTTCGCCGCTTTACAGTAGTTTCTAAGACTGACAATGATGCATTTGGTGCTTACCTTCATATGGGCGGACGCATTTCTGTATTAACTGTGCTTGAAGGTACTACAGAAGCAGATGCTGCAAAAGATGTTTCTATGCACATCGCTGCGTTAAATCCTAAATATGTTTCTCGTGACCAAGTGTCTCAAGAAGAAGTTGAGCATGAGCGTCAAGTATTAACTCAGCAAGCCCTTAACGAAGGCAAGCCTGAAAATATCGTGACTAAAATGGTTGAAGGCCGCCTCGGCAAATACTTTGAAGATGTTTGTGTTCTTGACCAGGCATTCGTTAAAAATCCTGATCAAAAGGTTCGCCAATTTGTTGAATCTAAGGGCGCTACAATCCGTGAATTCATTCGCTACGAAGTAGGCGAAGGTATCGAAAAGCGTGAAGATAACTTTGCTGAAGAAGTAATGAACCAAGTGAATAAAAAATAGTCAATTATTCTCGGGCTAACAGGTTTGAAGTTTTTGTAATTGATGTTTGAATAGGGGACACGCTGTGTTCCCTATTTTTTAAGACGAAAAAAAGTTAGAATTTTTTATGGAGGTTTATATGAGCGGTCCTAAGTACAAACGCGTTGTGTTAAAATTAAGCGGAGAGGCTCTTGCTGGTGATTCGGGCTTTGGAATTAAACCATCTATCATCAAATCAATTGCCACTCAAGTAAAGGAAATTGCTGAGCTTGATGTAGAAGTGGCCGTAGTTGTCGGAGGCGGCAACATCTGGCGTGGTAAAATTGGCAGTGAAATGGGGATGGACCGGGCAACTGCCGATTATATGGGGATGTTGGCAACGGTAATGAACTCTCTTGCCTTACAAGACAGTTTAGAGCACTTAGGGATTGAATCACGGGTACAAACCTCAATTGAAATGCGCCAAGTTGCAGAACCATACATAAGACGCCGTGCAATCAGACACTTGGAGAAGAAACGGGTAGTCATTTTTGCAGCAGGAACTGGAAATCCGTACTTTTCGACAGATACAACAGCTGCTTTAAGAGCCGCGGAAATTGATGCGGAAGTTATCTTGATGGCGAAGAATAATGTCGATGGTGTTTATTCTGCTGACCCACGTGTTGATTCCAACGCTGTAAAATATGATGACCTTTCATTCCTGGATGTTTTAAAGGAAGGCTTGGCAGTTATGGATTCAACAGCATCATCCCTATGTATGGATAATGATATTCCACTAATTGTTTTTTCTATCATGGAGCAGGGCAATATCAAAAGGGCCGTTATGGGTGAAAAAATCGGAACGATTGTTAGGGGGAAAAACTAATGGCAAAAGAAGTCATCAATTCCGCAAAAGAAAGAATGACAAAAGGAATTCAAGCTTATACTCGCGAGCTTGCCAGCATTCGTGCCGGCAGAGCGAGTGCTTCGCTTTTAGATCGAATTACGGTCGATTATTACGGTGCGCCAACGCCTGTTAATCAGCTGGCGGGAATCTCGACTCCTGAAGCCCGGCTATTGGTCATCCAGCCATATGATAAAACGATCCTTGGCGATATTGAAAAAGCGATTCTGAAATCTGATTTAGGCTTAAATCCTTCCAATGATGGTTCCATCATTCGGCTTGCAATTCCTCAATTAACAGAGGAGCGCCGTAAAGAATTGGTAAAAGTGGTGAAAAAGGAATCAGAAGAAGCGAAAATCGCGATCCGCAACGTTCGCCGCGATGCCAACGATGAGTTGAAAAAGCTTGAAAAAAATGGTGAAATCACAGAAGACGCCCTGCGCGGTTACTCTGATGATATTCAAAAACTTACCGATGACCACATCCATAAAATTGATCAAATCACAAAAGATAAAGAAAAAGAAATTATGGAAGTGTAACTTAAATAGTTAAGAATGACCCTCTTTTTAGGGGGTTTTTTCACTATTAATAGAAAAAATTTAAAATACATAAGTTAGGATTGTTTGACATTATTCTTAATTCTTTCTATTTTACATAGTATGAAATGAGATATCTTTTTTCTTTTTTGGTATGATATAGGCATGCTGGATTCCAATCTATTACATACTATAACAAGTTCGATGAAGTTTATTATCGGAGGAAAGCTAATAATGGAGGAGCGCTTGCCATGTTAAATAAAATAAAAATCTGGAAGAACCAAAATAACTCTTCCACACTCCGAGATAAAATTGAAGGAATTAAAAAATTGCCGGTACCGGAACATGTGGCCATTATTATGGATGGAAATGGCCGATGGGCTAAAAAACGGGCACTGCCGCGCATTGCCGGTCATCATGAAGGAATGAAGGTTGTCCGAAAAACAACTATGCTGGCCAATGACCTTGGGCTAAAAGTGCTGACATTGTATGCTTTTTCAACAGAGAATTGGAAAAGGCCAAAAAATGAAGTGGATTATATTATGAAGCTTCCAGAGGAATTCCTAGGGACCTTCCTTCCAGAATTGGTGGCCAATAATGTTCAAGTGAAAATGATGGGCTATAAGCATCAACTGCCAAAACATACTTTAAATGCCATTGAAAAGGCGATGGAACAAACAAAGAATAATACAGGACTTGTATTAAACTTTGCTTTGAATTATGGAAGCAGGGCTGAGATTCTTGATGCGGTCAAGCAAGTCTTAAATGATTATAATAGTGGCATACTGAAGGAAACCGATTTAAATGAGGAGGCATTTTCCTCCTATCTAATGACTTCCAATTTCAAAGATCCTGACCTATTAATCCGGACAAGCGGCGAAATTCGCTTAAGCAATTTTATGTTATGGCAGTTAGCCTATTCGGAGTTTTGGTTTACTGATGTGTTGTGGCCTGATTTCAGTGAGGATCATTTGTTAGAGGCGATCGAGGTGTTTCAAAAGCGCCAGCGTCGATTTGGAGGTATATAAATTTGCAGTCAAAAAAGGTGTTGAAACAGTAAATGAAACAAAGAATTATTACAGGAGTCGTAGCAGCGGCACTTTTTTTGCCAATTGTATTTTACGGCGGGCTTCCGTTCGTATTATTGACTTATTTGCTCGCAACCATTGGACTATATGAACTATTAAGGATGAAGGGCTTGAGCATCTTTTCTCCATACGGGTTCCTTTCTCTGCTTTTCCTTTGGGTTATTTTATTCCCTGCACAATATAATGAAATAATGGCGGACTTTTACTATTCAAAAACGGAGCTAGGCATTGCGTTTATCCTATTGTTATTGACCTATACAGTCATTACAAAAAATAGTTTTACTTTTGAGGATGCCGCTTTTACAGTGCTTTCGGCAATTTATACAGGTATTGGTTTTTATTATTTCATGGAAACGCGAGAAGCTGGTCTTGTGTATATTTTTTATTCCTTATTCATCATTTGGGCAACGGACTCAGGGGCTTACTTTATTGGTAAGGCAATGGGCAAGAAGAAATTATGGCCGGAAATCAGTCCTAACAAAACGGTTGAAGGCTCGATTGGCGGTATTATTTGTGCCGCTGTAGTGGCTATTTTGTTTGGTGTTTTTGGCGAAATGAATGCAGGGATTGTAACACTAATAGGCATGACCATCGTTCTATCTGTTTTTGGACAAATCGGGGACCTTGTCCAATCTGCCTATAAACGCCATTTTAATGTAAAGGATTCAGGGACCATTTTACCGGGACATGGAGGCATTCTAGACCGGTTTGACAGTTTATTATTTGTGTTGCCATTATTGCATTTTTTCCACCTTTGGTAAAAAGGCTTTTCTTTTTAGGAGTTGACTAGTTTGAAGACAATTAGCTTACTGGGGGCGACCGGGTCCATCGGTACCCAAACCATGGATATTATCCGGGAGCACTCTGAAGAGTTTAAATTAGCTGCCATTTCCGTTGGCAAAAACATCGATTTAACGCGAAAAATAATTGCGGAATTTCAGCCTGAGCTTGTTTCTGTACAAACGATGGCTGATTATAATACATTAAAAGCAGAATTCCCGAAAAACAAGTTTACGTTTGGCGAGGAAGGGCTAATTGAGGCAGCGGTTTATGACAAGTCCGATATTCTTGTCAATGCCGTTCTCGGCAGCGTAGGGTTAAACCCGACTCTGCAGGCGATTGAATGCGGGAAAACAATAGCCATTGCCAATAAAGAAACGCTGGTGACGGCCGGACATTTAGTGATTGAAGCAGCGAAGAAAAATAATGTGGCACTTCTCCCGGTAGACAGCGAGCATTCGGCCATTTTTCAAGCGCTGCAAGGAGAGAAAGAGAAAAACATTGAACGCTTAATTCTAACTGCCTCCGGCGGCAGCTTCCGTGACCGCGCCCGCAGTGAACTAGAGAAAGTGACAGTTGAGGAAGCATTAAATCATCCTAACTGGTCGATGGGTGCGAAAATCACGATTGATTCGGCAACCATGATGAATAAGGGACTCGAAGTAATAGAAGCGCATTGGCTGTTTTCACTCAGTTATGAAAAAATTGATGTATTGCTTCACAAGGAAAGTATTATTCATTCCATGGTCGAATTCCATGATACAAGCGTGATTGCACAGCTGGGAACACCGGATATGAGAGTACCTATCCAATTTGCGCTCACCTATCCGGATCGTTTGCCTCTTACCACAGGGAACCGCTTAAATTTGGCGCAAATTGGCACCCTTCATTTCCAGGAAATGGACATGGAAAGGTTCCGCTGTTTGAAGTTTGCCTATGAAGCTGGGAAAATCGGTGGAACGATGCCAACTGTTTTGAATGCAGCAAATGAAGCGGCAGTCGCAGCATTCCTAGAAGGAAAGATTCGCTTCCTGCAAATAGAAGACTTGATTGAGCAGGCATTAAGCGCTCATCAAACAACCAAAAATCCGAGTCTAAGTGTAATCCAAGAGGTTGACAAGGAAACGCGACAGTTTGTAAATTCATTGCTATAAAGTTAATAAGCGCCTTGACCAAGGGCGACAGACAGATATTGAGGTCTAAAGGTACTTTCTAAACCAAATAAAAAGGTGGTTTTATTATTGAGTACAGTCATTGCCTTTATTGTGATATTTGGCGCACTCGTTTTTTTTCATGAATTAGGACATTTTATATTTGCAAAACGGGCAGGCATCCTTTGCCGCGAATTTGCGATTGGGATGGGTCCGAAGGTTTTTTCCCACCAAAAAGGGGAAACCACATACACTATTCGTCTATTGCCAATCGGCGGATTTGTTCGAATGGCTGGCGAAGATCCGGAAATGGTTGAAATAAAACCTGGCTATAGAATTGGACTATTATTTGATAAGAACGGCCAAGCAACCAAGCTTATCTTGAATAATAAAGAAAAGTATCCAAATTGCCGTATTGTTGAGGTTGAATATGCAGATATTGAAAAGGACCTAATCATCAAAGGGTACCCAGAGGATGACGATGAAAATTTGCAAACCTTTACGATTCATCCAAAGGCAGTCATTGTTGAAAATGGCGTGGCATCACAAATCGCACCATTGGATCGGCAATTTGCTTCTAAAACGTTAGGACAAAGATTTATGGCCATCTTTGCGGGCCCGATGATGAATTTTGTATTGGCATTTGTAGTATTTATTATCATTGCTTTATTGCAGGGAGTACCGACTAACGATCCGAAACTGGGTGAGATTACCTCGGATGGTGCCGCGAAGGCAGCAGGACTACAAAAAGGGGATATTGTCCAAAGTATCGATGGCTCTGAAATTAGCAGCTGGTCTGATGTTGTTGAAATTATCCGCAAAAATCCAAACGAAAAGCTTGATTTTTCAATTGTACGTAACGGAAAGGAAATGGATATATCAGTTACGCCTAATGAGAAAACGGTGGAAGGCAAAAAAATGGGGATTATCGGTGTTTACAGCCCAGTTGAAAAGTCGCCAGTCCAAGCCGTTACAGCAGGCGCCAAAGAAACCTATTTCTGGACAACGCAGATTTTTGTTATGCTTGGCAAATTAGTAACCGGACAATTTTCCATTGATGCCTTATCAGGCCCGGTCGGAATTTATGTTTCCACGGATGAAGTGGCCAAATCGGGGATCTTCTACCTCATGAAGTGGGCCGGAATTTTAAGTATCAACCTTGGGATTATGAACTTACTGCCAATCCCGGCATTGGACGGGGGAAGGCTGATGTTCTTCGCAGTAGAGGCAGTTAGAGGCAAACCGATTGACCGTCAAAAGGAAGGAATGGTCCACTTTATCGGCTTCGCTCTGCTAATGCTGCTGATGCTGGTTGTGACCTGGAACGATATCCAAAGATTTTTCTTAAAATAATAAAGAAGGGACCTTTATAAGGCCCCTTCAGATTGTCGAGAAAGGGTATTTTTCTCGGCATTTTTTTTGTCAAAACCTTAATTACTAAACTTTTATTGTTTATTCCTGCTAACTGGCCTGTTGATTTCCGCTCCAGGCACTCGCTTTCCGCGGGGAGGTCCTGAAGCCTCCTCGGCGATGAAAGCGCCTGCGGGGTCTCCAGTGACCTCTATATCCCGCAGGAGTCGAGTGCCCTCCGCTCCAATCAACAGGGGGGAAAATCAACCTAAGTATTGCAACACACATTAAACTTATGTTTATTGGGGTTTGCCTTTAAATGAGTTGAATCTGTAAATAATGCACGTCCCCCAACCATTTTGTGTTTCATTGCTAGAAGATTAATTTCAGCAAAAACATCCTGAAAGATATTAGTACCTTTAAAGAGGTGTTGACGATTCCAACTAATCGTAGAATGATGTGGAACTGCATCATGGAAGTTTAAGCCTAAAAACCAACGACATTTGGCTTAAAAAATAAATTCACTACTTATGTTATTGGAGTTGAAGGACTAATGGAAAACACCTGTTGATTTGCGCGGAAGGCACGAAGACTCCTGCGGGAGTACGGGGCAGGGGAGACCCCGCAGGAGCTTTAGCGACGAGGAGGCTCCCCGGCACGCCCTAAGGTGCGCGAAGTGCCTGGAGCGCCAATCAACAGACTTGTTGAAAAGCCTTATATTAATAACATTAAAACAAATTAACGCGATGAATTGTTAAAGAAATTGAGTGAAATTTTTTTGCTAAAAATGGATAAAGGTTTCTGTCGAATTAACCCGAATCTTTTCGGATGATATGGTATAATTACTTTCTGAAATAGACTAGATAAAAAGAATTTTGATAGAGGGGAGAGATGAGAGGATGAGCGAAAATGCCTTAGGCAAAAAAGAGCGATTCCAACTCTTGCTCCAGCAGCTGCAATTAACTGAAGATGCAGTCGTTATGCATTTCCAAAATGCGCAAATCGAAAGGCTACTGGTAGAAAAGAAAGCGAGAAAATGGCATTTTCAATTTTTATTGGATAAAGTCCTGCCATTCAATGTATTCACGCGGTTTACTGCCCAAATCGAGCGAACTTTTTCAAACATTGCAGCAGTATCATATGATATTAATGTTACCAATCAAGAAAACGCCTCAGAATTAATCAGCGAATACTGGAGCTATTGCATCCAGCAAATTGATGGAATCTCCCCGCCGCTCATTAAACTTTTACATGAACAGTTGCCTGTAGTAAGTGGCAATAAGCTTACCGTTTCGGTTAGAAACGAGGCAGAGGGATTAACCCTAAAACGTAAATATGGGCCATTAATCGGTGAGATTTATCAGTCCTTCGGATTCCCGCTGTTTTCCTTTGAGATTGATATAAAAAGTGAAGAACATAATGAGGAATATCAACAATTTTTACTTGCTAAACAAAAGGAAGACCAAGAACGTGCCTTAATGGCAATGATCGAAATGCAGAAACAGGATGCCGAGAAAGAACAGGGCGGCGGTGATATGCCGCAAGGTCCGCTTTCAATCGGTTTGACAATTAAGGATAACAGCGAGCACCGCAGCTTAATTGATATTGTCGATGAAGAAAGACGAGTTGTCGTCGAAGGTTATATATTTGATGCGGATATTCGCGAGCTGCGCAGCGGCCGCTCCTTGTTAACCTTTAAAATTACCGACTACACCAGTTCCATAATGGTTAAAATGTTCTCCCGTGATAAAGAGGACGCAAATGCTTTCCAACTTGTTAAAAAGGGAATGTGGGTAAAGGTCCGCGGCAGCATTCAAAATGATACTTTCGTTCGTGACCTTGTCATGATCGGTAATGATATTAATGAGATTAAGCCTGCTGGCCGGAAAGATACTGCTCCAGATGATGAAAAACGGGTCGAACTGCATTTGCATACCCCGATGAGCCAGATGGATGCCGTCACTCCTGTCGGCACTTTAATTGCCCAAGCCAAAAAATGGGGCCATAAAGCGATTGCCGTTACAGACCACGCCGTCGCTCAATCCTTCCCGGAAGCCTACAGTGCCGGGAAGAAGAATGATATAAAGATTCTTTATGGTGTTGAAGTGAATCTGGTCGATGATGGTGTACCGATTACCTTTAACGATGCCCACAGGCTTCTTGCTGAAGATACTTATGTCGTGTTTGACGTTGAAACAACCGGTCTTTCAGCCGTATACGATACGATAATCGAGCTTGCTGCTGTAAAGATAAGGAACGGCGAAATCATCGATCGGTTTGAATCGTTTGCCAATCCGCACCATCGCTTGTCAGCGACCACCATCAACCTGACGGGCATTACCGATGATATGGTGCAAAACGCTCCGGAAGTAGCTGAGGTTTTACAGAAATTCTTTGACTGGACTGGGGATGCGGTCTTAGTTGCACACAATGCTTCCTTTGACATGGGATTCTTGAATGTCGGTTATAAAAAAATTGGTATTGGAAAAGCCAAAAACCCTGTCATCGATACGCTGGAATTGGGCCGTTTCCTGTATCCAGAATTAAAAAACCATCGTTTAAATACCTTGGCCAAAAAATTTGATATCGAGCTGACACAGCACCATAGAGCGATTTATGATGCGGAAGCGACCGGATATTTGTTAATGAAGATGCTGAAGGATGCACAGGCAAAAGAGATAAATTACCATGATGAATTTAATGATCACATGGGAAAAGGAAATGCTTATCAAAGGGCCCGTCCGTACCACTGCACACTGATGGCGCAGACAGAGCACGGCTTAAAAAATTTATTTAAGCTCATTTCCATTGCCCATATTGAATATTTCTACCGTGTGCCGCGAATTCCACGGTCGGTGCTGCAAAAATACCGCGAAGGCATCCTTGTTGGTTCCGCCTGTGATAAGGGAGAAGTATTCGAGGGAATGATGCAAAAGTCTCCAGACGAAGTGGAGTCTGCAGCAGTCTTTTATGATTATATCGAGGTCATGCCAAAACAGGTCTATGCTCCGCTCCTAGAAATGGAACTGGTCCGTGATGAACGGGCGCTTGAGGAAATTATCGGCAACATCGTTGCGCTTGGAGACAAGCTTGGAATACCGGTTGTGGCTACGGGCAATGTTCACTACTTGAACGAAAACGATAAGATTTACAGAAAAATATTAATCAACTCACAGGGCGGTGCTAACCCGCTGAACCGTCATGAACTTCCGGATGTTCATTTTAGAACGACAAATGAAATGCTCGATGCCTTTTCATTCTTAGGCAAAGAAAAGGCAAAGGAAATCGTCGTCACAAATACAAATAAAATTGCGGATATGATTGACGTCATTAAGCCAATTAAGGATGATTTGTATACACCGAGAATTGAAGGTGCCGATGAGGAAATGCGGGAAATGAGTTATGCCATGGCCCGGAAAATATACGGCGAAGAGCTTCCAGAAATTGTTGAAGCCCGTTTGGAAAAGGAATTGAAAAGTATCATCGGGCACGGATTTGCCGTTATTTATTTGATTTCCCATAAGCTTGTTAAAAAGTCCTTGGATGATGGGTACTTGGTCGGATCGCGTGGATCGGTCGGTTCCTCACTTGTCGCAACGATGACGGAAATTACCGAGGTTAACCCATTGCCGCCGCATTATATTTGTCCATCCTGTAAGCATTCAGAGTTTTTTAATGATGGATCGGTCGGTTCAGGCTTCGATTTGCCTGATAAGGATTGCCCACATTGCGGCACAAAATATCGAAAAGATGGCCATGACATCCCGTTCGAAACCTTCCTTGGCTTTAAAGGAGATAAGGTTCCCGATATTGATTTGAACTTCAGCGGTGAATATCAGCCCCGTGCCCATAACTATACAAAGGTCCTTTTTGGAGAGGAATATGTTTACCGTGCTGGGACAATAGGTACGGTTGCCGATAAAACAGCTTTCGGATATGTAAAGGCCTATCAGCAGGATAACAATCTACAAATGCGCGGCGCCGAAGTGGAACGGCTTGCTTCTGGCTGTACGGGTGTAAAAAGAACAACTGGTCAGCATCCCGGCGGTATCATCGTTATTCCTGATTATATGGACGTTTACGATTTTACGCCAATCCAATTTCCGGCTGACGATCGAAATTCGGAATGGAAAACGACCCATTTTGATTTCCATTCCATTCACGATAACGTTCTAAAGCTTGATATTCTCGGACACGATGACCCGACAGTGATCAGGATGCTACAGGATTTGAGCGGTATCGATCCAAAAACAATCCCTACGGATGACCCTGAAGTTATGAAAATATTTAGCGGAACGGAATCCCTAGGTGTAACAGAAGAACAAATCATGTGTAAAACGGGAACGCTAGGCATTCCCGAATTTGGTACCCGGTTTGTTCGACAAATGCTTGAAGATACAAAGCCAACAACCTTCTCAGAACTTGTTCAGATTTCAGGTTTGTCACATGGTACGGATGTTTGGCTCGGAAATGCGCAGGAATTGATTCAGAATAAGACTTGTACCCTTAGTGAAGTAATCGGCTGCCGGGACGATATCATGGTTTACCTAATTTATCAGGGACTTGAGCCATCCTTCGCTTTCAAAATAATGGAATCCGTCCGTAAAGGAAAAGGATTATCGGAAGAAATGGAAGCGGAAATGAGAAGGAACGAGGTACCGGAATGGTACATTGACTCTTGTAAAAAAATTAAGTACATGTTCCCGAAAGCCCACGCGGCTGCATATGTCTTGATGGCTGTAAGGATTGCCTATTTTAAAGTTCATCTTCCCCTTCTTTATTATGCTGCTTATTTCACTGTCAGGGCAGAGGACTTTGATTTAGAAACAATGACGCGCGGCTCTGAGGCCATCCGTGCGAAAATTGGCGAAATAAATGCGAAGGGTTTGGAAGCATCGAACAAGGAGAAAAACCTGCTGACGGTGTTGGAGCTTGCGCTTGAAATGACTGAACGCGGCTATTCCTTCCAGAATTATGATTTGTACAAATCGGATGCATCGGAATTTATTATTGAAGGAAATACGTTAATTCCGCCGTTCAACTCCATTCCTGGGCTGGGAACAAATGCTGCCGTAAATATTGTTAATGCCCGCGGAGATGGAGAATTTCTATCGAAAGAAGACCTCCAGCAAAGAGGGAAGGTTTCCAAAACAATCCTTGAGTATCTGGACAAGCAAGGCTGCCTAGGCGCATTGCCTGAGCAAAACCAGCTTTCGCTCTTTTAACCTTCCGCTTTTCTGACTCTAGCTTCAGCGCCTAGGGGCTCGGGGTCATAAGCCAATCCGTCAAGAAGGCTAAAGAACAGCCTTCTCGCCGGCTCGTCTTATGCCTGTCGCCCCTGTGCAAGGCGCTTCAGCTTTTGATAATATTTGCAACTAATTCATGGTTATGTTATAGTTTTATTGGAAATACTAAGACATACTCTCGTGTACAAGAGTGGGGATTCTCCCACTCTTTCGTGTTGTTTAGGATAGTTTTTCATCAGTATTTTAAACTTGCATAGCTACATAGAAGATATTGCTGGAAAAGGAGGTAGGGCATGAGTAAAGTCACCGAGGTTGTTGAAGAACTGGCTGCACCTATTTTTCAAGAGCTTGGCTTAGAATTAGTAGAAATTGAATACGTTAAAGAAGGAAAAAGCTGGTTCCTTCGCGTATATATCGATAAAGACACAGGCGTTGATATTGAAGACTGCGGAATTGTCAGTGAACGACTTAGTGAAAAACTTGATGAAGTGGATCCAATTCCTCATAACTATTTTCTTGAAGTATCATCGCCAGGTGCAGAACGCCCTTTAAAGAAGGATAAAGATTTTGAAAAAGCAATCGGGAAAAATATTTTTATCAAAACTTATGAGCCCCTTGATGGTGAAAAAGGTTTTGAAGGGACTCTCTTAGCTTTCGATGGTCAAACTGTTACAATCGAAGTGAAAATAAAAACCCGTAAAAAAACGATTGAAATTCCATACGAAAAAGTGGCAAATGCAAGGCTTGCTGTAACGTTTTCTTAAACTTAGAAAAATACAATAGAATAGGGGGAAATACTCAAATGAGCAGCGAATTAATAGATGCTCTTATTGTCCTGGAAAGAGAAAAAGGTATTTCCAGGGATGTTTTAATTGAAGCCATTGAAGCAGCACTTATCTCGGCCTACCGCCGCAATTTTAATCAAGCGCAAAACGTCAGAATTGATTTAAACCTGGAAACTGGTTCAATGCGTGTTTTTGCACGTAAAGAAGTAGTGGACGAAGTGTTTGATCCACGTCTTGAAATTTCCTTAGAAGATGCGACAAGAATCAATCCAAACTATCAAGTTGAGGATATCGTCGAAATGGAAGTTACACCGAAGGATTTCGGCCGAATTGCTGCCCAAACTGCTAAACAGGTTGTGACACAAAGAGTCAGAGAAGCGGAAAGAGGAATTATTTATTCTGAATTTATTGACCGTGAAGAAGATATCATGACTGGTATCGTCCAAAGGCTCGATTCAAAATTTATTTATGTCAGCCTTGGTAAAATAGAAGCTCTGCTCCCAATCAATGAGCAGATGCCAAATGAACGTTATAAGCCGCATGATCGAATTAAAGTATTTATTACTAAGGTAGAAAAAACAACAAAAGGGCCTCAAATATTTGTTTCAAGGACTCATCCGGGATTATTAAAACGTTTATTTGAAATCGAAGTGCCGGAAATCTATGATGGGACGGTAGAAATTAAATCCGTTGCCCGTGAAGCAGGCGACCGTTCGAAGATTTCAGTTCATTCCGATAACCCTGAGGTAGATCCAGTTGGATCCTGTGTTGGTCCGAAGGGTGCCCGTGTTCAAGCAGTTGTTAACGAATTAAAGGGCGAAAAAATCGATATTGTAAAATGGTCTGATGACCCTGTTGTTTTTGTCGCCAATGCGCTCAGCCCATCGAAAGTGCTGGATGTTTCAGTAAATGAAGAAGAAAAAGCGACGACGGTTGTCGTGCCAGATTATCAGCTTTCCTTAGCAATCGGGAAACGCGGCCAAAATGCCCGTTTAGCGGCTAAATTAACAGGCTGGAAAATTGATATTAAATCAGAATCTGAGGCTCGTGAAATGGGGATTTATCCTCGTGAAGAAACAATTCGTCTATTCGATGATGGGGCCGATACCGATTTTGACGATTTTAACGATGAAGAATTAGATTAGAGCAGAGGTGAATGATGGTGAACACAAGAAAAAAAGTTCCTATGCGGAAATGTGTGGCCACTGGTGAAATGAAGCCGAAAAAAGAACTCGTTCGCATCGTTCGCTCAAAAGAAGGAGATGTATCCGTCGATTTAACTGGAAAAAAATCGGGCAGGGGTGCATATCTTTCAAAGGAAAAAGATGCCGTCCTCTTGGCAAAGAAAAAGAATATTTTGGCAAACCATTTAGAGGTTACGATTTCCGAATCGTTATATGATGAGCTTTTAGAGTTGATAGAGAAGGAGAACGGGTCGTCTAAATGAACGAAAACCAATGGATGTCATTACTTGGACTGGCCAATCGAGCACGAAAAGTAATATCAGGTGAGGAGCTGACCGTTAAGCAAATCCGCAGTGGAAATGCGAAGCTCGTTTTATTATCCGCAGATGCATCTCAAAATACGACAAAAAAAATTACCGACAAATGTAATTCGTATGAGGTTCCAATTAAAATGGTTGAAAATCGTTACCTTCTTGGCCAGGCGATTGGCAAAGAGGCCCGCGTTGTGGCAGCCGTTTTGGATGATGGATTTGCCAAAAAACTTAAACAAGTGCTCGATTAAATCTTGCGGGGGTGAAAATAATGAGTAAAATGCGTGTTTATGAGTATGCAAAAAAACATAACCTATCTAGTAAAGAAATCATTACAAAATTAAAAGAAATGAACATAGAGGTTTCAAATCATATGGCAACTCTAGAATCATCAGATATTAAAAAGCTTGATGCTGCCTACAATAAAAAGGAAACTAAAGAGCAGCAGAAAAAGACTGGAAATACAGCCGAACAAAACCGAAACAATAACAATAACAATGGTCGACAAACTCAGCAAAAGGTTCAGACAAAGCCTCAGGTGCAGACTAAAACGACGCCAAAGGCTTATGAGGAAGATGATGAAAAACTTGTCGTGCCTTCCAAAGTAAAGGTTGCTCCGGGAGCACCAAAAGCCAAAGAAGGCAAAAAACATGAACAGGAATTTCAATCCAAAGAAAATAAAGCATTTCAAGCTGGGAAAAACAAAAATCGTCCCCATAATAATCAACAACAAAATCGTAATCATCAACAAAATAAGAAGCGGAATCATCAACAAAACCATACGCAGCAATCCCAAGCGCCGCAAAAGAAGAAAGAGAAGGAGCTTCCAGCTAAAATTACCTTCAGTGAATCTTTAACGGTTGCAGAACTGGCCAAGAAGCTGCACAGAGAGCCTTCTGAAATAATCAAAAAGCTGTTCCTGCTTGGCATCATGGCAACAATCAATCAGGATTTAGACAAAGATGCGATTGAATTAATTGCCGGTGAGTATGGTGTCGAGGTCGAAGAAGAAATTAAAGTTGATACGACCGATTTAGAAATTTACTTCACAGAGGATACAGCGGAAAACCAAGTGGAACGCCCTGCTGTTGTGACAATCATGGGACACGTTGACCATGGTAAAACAACCTTGCTTGACTCCATCCGAAATACAAAAGTTACCGAGGGAGAGGCAGGCGGAATCACTCAGCATATTGGTGCCTACCAGGTAATCGAAAACGGTAAGAAAATTACATTCCTTGACACACCTGGACACGCTGCGTTTACAACAATGCGGGCCCGTGGTGCGCAAATTACAGATATTACAATCCTAGTGGTTGCTGCTGATGACGGAGTTATGCCGCAGACAGTAGAAGCAATTAACCATGCTAAGGCAGCTGAAGTTCCGATTATTGTTGCTGTTAATAAAATGGATAAACCAGCAGCAAATGCCGACCGGGTTATGCAAGAGCTTACTGAGCACGGTTTAGTAGCCGAGGCCTGGGGCGGGGATACTATTTTTGTTCCGCTTTCCGCTAAAACAGGTGAGGGAATCGACAGTCTTCTTGAAATGATCCTGTTAGTAAGTGAAGTAGAAGAATATAAAGCAAATCCGAAACGGAATGCAGTAGGAACTGTCATTGAGGCTAGATTGGATAAAGGACGCGGATCCGTTGCAACCTTGCTTGTTCAGAATGGAACGCTAAAAATTGGCGATCCAATTGTCGTCGGTAATACATTCGGACGTGTACGGGCAATGGTGAACGATTTAGGACGCCGGGTTAAGGATGCAGGTCCATCTACACCGGTTGAAATTACCGGACTAAGTGATGTACCTCAGGCTGGAGACCGCTTCGTTGTATTTGACGATGAGAAAACAGCCCGTCAAGTTGGAGAATCACGTGCTCAAATCGCATTGGTTGCCCAGCGCGGTGAAAAAACCCGTGTCAGCCTAGACAATCTCTTTGAACAATTAAAGCAGGGAGAAATGAAGGATCTGAATGTCATTTTGAAATCAGACGTTCAAGGTTCTGCAGAGGCGTTAGCTGCTTCCTTGCAAAAAATTGATGTCGAAGGTGTAAACATCAAAATTATCCATAATGGAACAGGTGCCATTAACGAATCTGATATCACGCTCGCGGCTGCTTCAAACGCCATAGTCATCGGCTTTAATGTTCGTCCTGACGTGAATGCCAAACGTGCAGCAGATGCGGAAAAAGTAGATGTCCGTTTGCACCGCATTATTTATAAAGTCATTGAAGAGATGGAAGCGGCCATGAAGGGTATGCTTGATCCGGAATTTGTTGAGAAAGTTATCGGTCAGGCTGAGGTCCGCCAGACATTTAAAGTTTCAAAGGTCGGAACGATTGCCGGTTCATATGTAATCGACGGAAAAATTACCCGTGATAGCGGTATTCGTGTCATTCGTGATGGGGTTGTTATTTTTGAAGGTGAGATTGATGCCTTAAAACGCTTCAAGGATGATGCCAAGGAAGTATCCCAAGGCTACGAATGCGGTATCACCATTAAGAACTTTAACGATGTTAAAGAGGGAGATATTATTGAAGCGTTTGTAATGGAGGAAATCGAGCGGAAATGATAATCGGCGCCGCCGTTTGTGAATGCATCATTTACGAAGCACATTCCTTAAAAGAGAAGCGAGCTGTTTTACAGCGAATTCTAACTCGTTTAAAACAAAAATTTAATGTGTCAGCAGCAGAGGTTGATTATCACGATGTCTGGCAGCGAACAAAAATAGCCATTGTCGCTGTTACAGCAGCGCGGGTCTCAACAGAGCATGAGCTGCAGAATGCATTAAAACTAATTGACTCATTTCCAGAGATAGAAAGAACAGTCACCGAAATGGAATGGCTTTAAATGAAGAGGTGAATTGAATGAGCCACAGACCAAATCGTGTTGGAGAGCAAATGAAAAAAGAACTGAGTGACATTATCGGACGCAAGATAAAAGATCCTCGGATTGGTTTTGTGACCGTTACAGACGTTCAGGTAACAGGCGATTTGCAGCAAGCTAAAGTTTTTATTTCGGTATTGGGTGATGATGAACAGAAGGAGAATACGCTTAAAGGCCTTGCAAAAGCAAAAGGATTTATTCGAAGCGAAATCGGCCATCGTATTCGCCTTCGCAAAACTCCGGAAATTATCTTTGAATTCGACGAATCCATTGATTATGGGAATCGCATCGAAACACTTCTTCATGATTTACATTCCGACGGAAGCCCGATGGAAAAAAATGAAGAAGAATAACTCATCTTATACCAAATAGTTTGCATATCCTCACAAATGAGGAAAATGGATAGACGAAAAAGTCTATCCATTTTTTTCGGGGATAACAGGAAAGAGGTTGTGAAAATTGGAAGGCATTTTACCATTATTGAAGCCGGCGGGGCTTACCTCTCATGATTGTGTTTTTAAATTACGGAAAATCTTAAAAACAAAGAAAATCGGTCATACTGGAACACTTGACCCTGATGTAACCGGAGTTCTCCCAATCTGTATCGGGAAAGCGACAAAAATAGCCGAGTATATTACAGATGCAGGCAAGGCGTATGAAGGGGAAGTAACCATTGGTTTTTCCACGACAACGGAAGATGCTTCTGGTGAAGTGGTAGAAAAGAAAATGGTTAACCGGACCATCAGCCGCGAAGAAATTCTAAAGGTACTGCAGTCGTTAACCGGCGAAATTGAGCAAACACCGCCAATGTATTCCGCCGTTAAAGTGAATGGGGTCCGTCTTTATGAATATGCCCGAAAAGGGATTGTGGTGGAACGCCCATCGAGGAAAGTAATGATTTATTCGATTAACCTTATGGATGAGAGGACTGAATTTGCTGGCGAAACCATCAGCTTCCGCTTTCGGGTTAGTTGCAGTAAAGGCACTTATATTCGAACCTTGGCTGTCATGATTGGTGAGGCCTTGGGGTTTCCAGCGCATATGTCGAAATTGGTAAGGACGCAATCGGCTTCGTTCACGCTTACTGATTGCCTAACGCTTGAAGAAGTGGAAAGGTTTATGGCTGAAGGGAGCATTTCACAGGTTTTACGACCATTGGAATCGGCACTTTCTCATTTGCCGAAAATGCGGATTAATGATAAAGTAGCAGAGAAAGTGAAAAACGGTGCACTTTTAGAAATTCCAGAGAATTTAAAAACTTGTGACGGACCTATTATTGCCGAAACGGCTGAAGGGCTGGCGCTTGCTATCTATGCAAAGCATCCCAATAAGCAAGGCCTCTTAAAGCCGATGAAGGTTCTAAGAAATGAACTCGAATAAAGGTTCCTGTATAGAAAAGGTGAGTTTCAGTTGGAAGTAAAAAGATTAAGTTTTCCACTAAATGTGTCAGATCTGCGGGCGCTGCCTCCCTTATCAATGGCCCTTGGCTATTTCGATGGCGTGCATCGCGGACATAGGCAGGTAATACTTGAAGCAAAGAAGCAAGCTGATGAACAAGGACTGTCAAGCGCAGTCATGACTTTTGACCCTCATCCTTCAGTGGTTTTAGGGAAAAATGAAAAGCATGTAAAATCCATTACCCCATTAGCAGAAAAAATCAAAATTATCGAGGGAATGGGTATTGATTATCTTTTTGTCGTTCACTTTACCGTTGAATTTGCCAATCTTCTGCCTCAAGAATTTATTGATCAATACGTCATCGGGCTGAATGTGCAGCACGCGACCGCAGGCTTTGATTTTACCTACGGCCGGATGGGCAAAGGGACGATGGAGACCATTCCATTTCACTCAAGAGAGAAATTTACCTTTTCTGTTATACCGGAATTTACCGAGGGGAACGAAAAGGTGAGCTCGACCAGAATTCGCCGACTTCTTAAAGAAGGGACTGTTGAGGAACTTTCGCACCTTTTGGGAAGGTATTACACAACTTCAGGGCATGTCGTCCATGGCGATAAACGCGGACGGACCATTGGTTTTCCGACGGCAAATATTGAATTAAATGATGAATACATTATTCCCCCTACAGGTGTTTATGCGGTAAGGATGATGGTTAGCGGCATTATGCATAATGGTGTTTGCAATGTTGGCTATAAGCCTACCTTTAATAAGGAGGCAGTCAAGCTGTCGATTGAAGTTCATTTATTTGATTTTCATAAGGATATCTATGGGGAGGATGCCGTAATTGAGTGGCATCTATTCCTACGAAATGAACAAAAGTTTTCTGGAATAGAAGAGCTTGTAAAGCAAATTGAAAAAGATAAAAATAAGGCTTTGGAATATTTTGCGGCAAAACACAAGCTACTTGATGTATAGAAGAAGAGAAGTTTTCCTATAATATATGATGGATTGAACTTGCATTTTGCGACAAAACATTGTATTCTTAAATACGTACTAAATGAACCTTTGCTTGGCAAGTCGAATCACCGACGCTTGCTCGGCATGAGGGGATTGAGAAATAGGAGGTGAACCTGGATGGCAATCACACAAGAACGTAAAAACGAAATCATCAATGAGTATAAAACTCATGAGAACGACACAGGATCTGCTGAAGTTCAAATCGCTGTCCTTACAGAATCAATCAACAATTTGAACGAGCACTTACGTACTCACAAGAAAGATCATCACTCACGCCGTGGTCTTTTGAAAATGGTTGGTAAACGTCGTAATCTTTTGACTTACCTGCGTAACAAAGATGTTCAACGTTACCGCGTGTTAATCAATAAGCTTGGTCTACGTCGTTAGTTTACAGAAGCGGGATTTTTCCCGCTTTTTTGTTAGCTTTTAAAAGTTATTGAATATTTCATACATAATTTTTAAGTCATGATTTTTTGTGCATACTAATACTAATTTGGTTTGACATCACAAGCGTTTTCGCTTTTTTATAGTTACATTAGAAAGATGATACCAGCGAATAGGTTTCGCGTCATCCTCCTAAGTGATTTAGATAGAGAGGGGTAAAAATATGGATCAGCAAAAACATGAGTATTCCATGGAATGGGCCGGCCGTAAACTGACGGTTGAAATTGGCCAGCTTGCCAAGCAGGCAAATGGTGCAGCCTTGGTCCGTTATGGAGACACAGCCGTTCTAAGTACGGCTACAGCGTCTAAAGAACCTAAAAACTTGGACTTTTTTCCATTAACAGTGAATTATGAGGAAAGATTATATGCAGTCGGAAAAATTCCTGGTGGCTTTATCAAGCGGGAAGGACGTCCAAGTGAAAAAGCCATCTTGGCAAGCCGTTTGATTGACCGGCCAATCCGCCCGCTTTTCGCCGATGGTTTCCGAAATGAAGTTCAAGTCATCAGCATTGTCATGAGTGTGGATCAGGATTGTTCTTCAGAAATGGCCGCTATGTTCGGGTCATCACTTGCTTTATCGGTATCGGATATCCCGTTTGAGGGCCCGATTGCCGGCGTCGTAGTCGGCCGCGTAAATAATGAATTCGTGATCAATCCAACGGTGGAGCAGGCTGAAAAGAGTGACATCCATCTAACGGTTGCCGGTACAAAGGATGCTATTAACATGGTTGAAGCAGGGGCCGATGAGGTACCTGAAGAAATCATGCTCGAGGCAATCATGTTTGGTCATGAAGAAATCAAGCGGTTAATTGAATTCCAAGAGAAAATCGTTGCTGAAATCGGCAAAGAAAAAAGGCAGATAAACCTGTATGAGCTCGACAAGGAGCTTGAAGCAAAGGTACGAGAAATGTGTGAAACAGACATGATCAGTGCCATTCAGGTTCAAGAGAAGCATGCTAGAGAAGCTGCCATCACTGATGTGAAAAATCGAGTATTGGCTCATTTCGATGAGCAGGAAGTTGCCGATGATGAGCGAAAACAGGTTAAACAAATTTTGGACAAGATGGTCAAAGGTGAAGTCCGCCGCTTAATCACGGTTGAAAAAGTCCGTCCAGACGGCCGAAAGATTGATGAGATTCGTCCTTTATCATCCCAAGTAGGGATCCTGCCGCGTACCCATGGTTCGGGGTTATTTACAAGAGGACAAACCCAAGCGTTAAGCATTTGTACCCTTGGTGCAATGGGGGATGTGCAAATTCTTGATGGTCTTGGGATTGAAGAAGAAAAACGCTTTATGCACCATTACAATTTCCCTTCCTTCAGCGTTGGGGAAACGGGACCAATCCGCGGGCCAGGCCGCCGCGAAATCGGTCACGGTGCTTTAGGGGAACGTGCCCTCGAACCGGTAGTTCCAAATGAAAAGGATTTTCCATATACAATCCGCTTAGTATCCGAGGTTCTTGAATCAAATGGTTCTACCTCACAGGCAAGTATTTGTGCCAGTACATTAGCCATGATGGATGCCGGTGTACCGATTAAAGCACCTGTTGCCGGTATCGCTATGGGTCTTGTGAAATCTGGTGAACATTATACCGTTTTAACGGACATTCAAGGGATGGAAGACCATCTTGGTGATATGGACTTTAAAGTAGCCGGTACAGCAAAAGGTGTTACCGCTCTGCAAATGGACATTAAAATTGAGGGTCTTTCCCGTGAGATTTTAGAGGAAGCATTGCAGCAGGCCAAGGTCGGAAGAATGCAAATCCTTGATTCCATGCTTGCTACGCTTGCTGAACCAAGACTTGAACTTTCACGTTTTGCGCCAAAAATTCTGACGATGGCGATTAATCCGGATAAGATCCGCGATGTTATTGGACCTAGTGGGAAGCAAATTAACAAAATTATTGAAGAAACTGGGGTTAAGATTGACATCGAGCAGGATGGAACCATTTTCATTGCTTCAGCTGACTCAGAAATGAATCAAAAAGCAAAGCAAATTATCGAAGATATTGTCCGTGAAGTTGTGGTCGGGCAATTGTATCTTGGTAAAGTAAAACGGATTGAAAAATTCGGTGCTTTCGTCGAAATCTTTGCTGGTAAAGACGGCTTAGTCCATATTTCTGAACTGGCCGAAGAGCGGGTAGGAAAAGTGGAAGATGTCGTGAAAATCGGCGACGAAATTTTAGTGAAAGTGACCGAAATTGATAAACAAGGCCGCGTTAATTTATCACGTAAAGCTGTCCTTAAGGAACAGAAGGAAAAAGCTGAACAAAATCAATAATCGTTCAAAAAGTCAGGAGGCCGCTCCTGACTTTTTCTTTTTCTATTGGCCTGCTTTATCATCGTTCTACCTTGTCCCTGCTCGTCATAATCTGTATAGAAGGGGGAAGAGGAAGAATGAAAAAAAAGATAATTATCGCGGTAATTGTGCTTGCTGCTTTCCTGATTGTAAATAGTCCAATTGTACATAATTATGTTTCCGCCTTAAAGGGATCAGCACTTCCAGCAGTAAAGGAGACGGATTCCTTATACCAAAGCATTGTAAAAAATGCGCCTGAATATGAGAAACCACCTTCAGATGCGAAAATCGATCCGGTTTGGAAGGCGATACCGGGATACAATGGCCTTGTAGTTGACCTAGCTGCTTCTTATCAAAATATGAAAAAGAAAGGCACTTTTGATGAGAAGAAGCTTGTCTTTAAACAAGTGAAGCCTAAAGTGCAGCTTAAGGATCTGCCGCCCTCACCTATTTATAAGGGGCATCCCGATAAACCGATGGTCAGCTTTATCATTAATGTTGCATGGGGAAATGAATATTTATCAGATATGCTGGCAACGTTAAAAAATCATAACGTATCGGCAAGTTTTTTTCTAGAAGGCAACTGGGCAAAAAAGAATCCTGAGTTGGCCAAAATGATTATCAGTGCCGGGCATGAGGTAGGAAACCATTCATATTCCCACCCGGATATGGCAAAGCTTACAGCTGCCCAGACCAGAGAACAAATGGTGAAAACCAATGAAATTATCGAAGCGGTAACTGATAAAAAGACAGAATGGTTTGCTCCTCCGAGCGGCAGTTATCGCGACGAAACAGTCAAAATCGCTGACGAATTAAACATGAAAACAGTCATGTGGACGGTAGATACAGTGGACTGGAGAAAGCCATCTCCAGACGCCTTGATTAATAGGGTTATGGGCAAGGTTAGCAATGGTTCGTTAATCCTTATGCATCCAACTGAATCGACGGCGAAATCTTTAGATCGATTAATTACCTTAATCGAACAAAAGAATTTACAGATTGGGACGGTTTCTGAATTAATGAGCGAGGAAAGGGTCATAAAATAAATTGAGGGAAGAAATACCTAAAAGTTGGAGAATATAGTGATTATAGGTATAATTAACAATTGGGAAGTAGCATCTGCTGTTTATAGACAGGAGGAAGTCGATGATTAACAAATACACGTGCCAAAATGGAGTAAGAATTGTATTAGAACAAATCCCTACCGTAAGGTCCGTTGCCATTGGTATCTGGATTGGAACGGGATCAAGAGATGAAAATCCTGAGACAAACGGGATTTCCCATTTCCTCGAACATATGTTTTTTAAAGGAACCACTACCAAAACTGCCAAAGAAATTGCGGAATCCTTTGACAGCATTGGCGGTCAGGTAAATGCGTTTACCTCAAAGGAATACACATGCTATTACGCTAAGGTACTTGATACCCATTCAAAGTTTGCTTTAGACGTATTGGCAGATATGTTCTTTAACTCTACCTTTGTGGAAGAGGAATTAAAGAAAGAAAAAAATGTGGTTTTAGAAGAAATAAAGATGTATGAAGATACACCTGATGATATTGTCCATGATTTGCTGAGCAGGGCTGTTTATGAAGACCATCCGCTTGGCTATCCAATTCTTGGTACAGAAGAAACATTGAACGCTTTTACAGGCAATTCGTTAAAGGAATATATCCATGAAAGATACACACCTGAGAATGTTGTGATTTCGATTGCAGGTAATGTTCCAGAAAGCTTCATTCAAGAAGTGGAAGCCTACTTTGGCTCCTACCAAGGCGGAAGCAGAACAGTACAAGAAAATGTTCCTGTTTTCCATGCCAACCGGATCTCACGGAAAAAGGAAACTGAACAGGCGCACCTTTGTATCGGGTTTAAAGGATTAAAGGTTGGTCATGAAGATATTTATAGCTTAATTACCTTGAATAATATTTTGGGTGGAAGCATGAGCTCCAGATTATTTCAAGAGGTACGTGAGCAAAGAGGATTAGCTTATTCCGTTTTTTCCTATCATTCTGCTTATCAAGACAGCGGCATTGTGACTATTTACGGCGGTACCGGGGCAAAGCAATTAAATGTATTGTTTGATACTGTTCAGGAAACGCTTGATAAATTAAAACAAACAGGTATAACGGAAAAGGAATTAACGAACAGCAAGGAACAGCTGAAGGGCAGTCTTATGTTGAGTCTGGAAAGCACGAACAGCCGGATGAGCCGGAACGGAAAAAATGAACTTCTTTTAAAACGCCACCGCTCGCTTGATGAAATCATTGAACAAATTGATGCAGTGACAAAAGAAAGCGTAGACAAAATGGCAAGGGATGTATTTACCGATAAGTATTCCGTATCGTTAATCAGCCCTGACGGAGAATTCCCAACCAATTTAGTATAATTAAAGAAATAAACAGTTTGCCTCGGTGAACTGTTTTTTTCTTTATTCTAAATAAGGACTTCCCTCTATAAATATATAGTAAGTGAGGAATAGGGGGCGGCTTATATGAGGTTGAGTGAATTAAGCGGAAAAGAAATTGTCGATGTAAAAAAAGCAGAGCGACTTGGTGTCTTGGGCCAAACTGATCTAGAAATAAATGAAAACACAGGTCAGATCCAGGCGCTCTTAATCCCTTCCGTCAAATGGTTTGGATTGAGAAAGCAAGGGGATGAAATAAGAGTACCCTGGCAGCACATTAAAAAGATTGGATCAGATATGATCATCATCGATGTTCCGGAAGAAGATTAATATTGATGGTCCCTGCTAATGGGCCTGATGATTTCCGCTCCGGGCACTCGCTTTCCGCGGGGAGGTCCTGAAGCCTCCTCGGCGCTTTTTGCGCCTGCGAGGTCTCCAGTGACCTCTATTTCCCGCAGGAGTCGAGTGCCCTCCGCTCCAATCATCAGGGTATCCAAATCAACCTAAAGGATTGCAACACACATTTTGCATCGTTTCTAAGTGTGTTGCAATCTTTTTCATATTTTGGCAGTCTGCAGTCGAGTAGCGATTTTTCGCGTGGTACTAATTCATCTATAAAAAGGAAATTATTCACTTTAGCTATACTTTTTTTGCTGAAACATTTATTTCACCACTTATTTATATTATTTATTGTGAGTTAAATGTCCTAATTGAAAACCTGTTGATTGGAGAGAAGGAGCGAAGACTCCTGCGGGAGTACGGGGCTGGGGAGACCCCGCAGGCGCTTTAGCGCCGAGGAGGCTCCCCGGCACGCCCGCGGAAAGCGAAGCTCCTGGAGCGGAAATCAACAGACCTATTTAAAGCCTCTATATTAATAACATTTAATAAGTAGAAAAAAGACAGCCTGAAGCCCAAGCAATTTAATTTGCTTGGGCTTTTTTGCATATTCCCGCGTGGAAAACTCACCGATTGAAACTTTCTTACATAAGATGGGGAAGTGATAAAGAACAAAGGAAAATTGAATGGATTCTTTAAAAAAAGAAGGTGAATGTTTTCATGCTGACAGGGATGCAGATAGCCGTTATTGGTGGAGATGCCAGGCAGCTGGAAATTATCCGAAAGTTAACGGAATTAGATGCTAAACTAGCATTGATTGGATTTGAACAGCTTGACCACGCCTTTACCGGTGCAGTCAAGGAGAAAATTTCCGAGGTTGACTTTTCGAATATCGATGCCATTATTCTGCCAGTTGCTGGCACAAATTTAGAAGGTCAAGTAGAGACGATTTTCTCCAACGAGAAAGTGGTCTTAACAGAGGATATTCTTTCGAAAACTCCTGAGCATTGTACCATTTATTCAGGAATCAGCAATTCCTATTTAAACGGGATTGTTGAGCAAACAAGCAAAAAACTAGTCCAGTTGTTTTCAAGAGACGATGTAGCCATTTATAATTCGATTCCTACTGTTGAAGGAACGCTTATGATGGCCATCCAGCATACTGACTTTACGATTCATGGTTCTAATGTAACTGTCTTAGGATTGGGACGGTGCGGTATGAGTATTGCAAGGGCGTTCCATGCATTAGGGGCAAAAGTAAAAGTCGGGGCAAGAAAAAGTGAGCATCTTGCTAGAATTACGGAAATGGCACTGACACCGTTTCAATTAAGCAATATCGAAAAGGAAGTGTCGGGTACAGACATTTTAATCAATACAATTCCGCTGCCAATTGTTAATGCAGCAGTAATTGCCAAACTACCCGCACATACCATAGTAATCGACATTGCCTCAAAACCGGGAGGAACCGATTTTCGTTACGCAGAAAAGAGAGGAATCAAAGCCCTCCTTGCACCCAGCCTGCCTGGAATTGTCGCTCCCAAAACAGCGGGGCAAATTTTAGCAGATGTCCTATCCCAGCTGCTTTCAGAGACAGAACCAGATCGAAAGGGGAATGGAAAATGAGTTTAAAAGGTAAAAGAATTGGTTTTGGATTAACGGGTTCACATTGTACGTATGACGCTGTTTTTCCGGAAATTGAAAAACTGGTGCAGGCTGGCGCAGAGGTGGTTCCGATTGTAACCTTTACGGTTAAAAATACCGATACCCGCTTTGGAAAAGGCGAAGATTGGGTCCAGCGAATTGTCGATTTAACTGGCAATAACCTAATTGATTCCATTGTAAAGGCAGAACCGTTAGGACCGAAAATGCCGCTCGATTGTATGGTAATTGCTCCTTTAACTGGAGTATCGATGAGCAAGTTTGCAAATGCCTTGAATGACAGCCCTGTTTTAATGGCGGCAAAAGCAACGCTTCGAAATCTAAAGCCGGTTGTCTTAGGTATTTCCACGAATGACGCTTTAGGGTTAAATGGGGTAAACTTGATGAGACTGATGGCCACTAAAAACATTTTCTTTATTCCTTACGGACAGGATGACCCTATTAATAAACCAAATTCGATGGTCGCGAGAATGACAATGCTTCCGGAAACAGTGGAAGCAGCAATGGAAGGTAGACAGATTCAGCCGGTATTGGTTGAAAGATACAAAGATGAGGACTAAATTCCTTTCCCTTCATTAAAAAAGGTTATTTCTTTCAAATAATATGATAAAATAAATTAATCTTTCATCAGTGGGTTAATAAGTTAATCCGCTGATGAAAACAATTCATAAAAATATTACTATACTGGCAGCAAAATAACTTAAACTTAAGGAATAACCGGCCAGTGAATAGGAAGGGGAACTAGAATGAGTCATCAAAATGGATTTCACGTCGCAGTTGTCGGAGCAACAGGCGCTGTTGGCCAACAAATGATCCAAACTTTAATGAAAGAAAATTTTCCAATTAGAGAGTTAACCCTGCTTTCCTCCGCTCGTTCGGCAGGAAAAAAGGTCGATATAAATGGCAGTGAATATACAGTGCAAGAAGCAAAGCCAGAGAGCTTTGAGGGTGTAGATATCGCATTGTTCAGTGCGGGTGGAAGCGTCTCCAAAAAATTAGCTCCTGAGGCAGCAAAACGCGGTGCAGTTTGCGTTGATAACACCAGTGCATTCCGTATGGACACCGATATTCCTTTAGTTGTTCCAGAAGTTAATGAAAAAGACTTATTTGAACATAATGGAATCATTGCTAATCCAAACTGTTCTACCATCCAGATGGTGGTTGCTTTAGAACCAATCCGTCAAAAGTTTGGCTTGAAAAAAATTATTGTTTCCACCTACCAAGCTGTTTCTGGCTCAGGTGCTGCAGCGGTGGAAGAACTTCTTCAACAGACAAAGGCAATTTTAAATGAAGAATCGTATGAACCACAAATTTTACCTGTGAAATCTGATAAAAAACACTATCAGATTGCTTTTAATGCGATTCCGCAAATTGATAAATTCCAGGAAAATGGCTATACCTATGAAGAAATGAAAATGATTAATGAAACCAAAAAGATCATGCATCTTCCGGAGCTTCAGGTTTCTGCAACTTGTGTCCGCCTGCCTGTAGCTGTGGGACATTCAGAATCTGTTTATTTTGAAATCGAAGAAGATAATGTAAGCGCCGCTGACATCAAAGCGCTTCTTAAGGATGCACCTGGAGTAATTTTGCAGGACGACCCGGAAAACCAAGTTTATCCAATGCCGGCTGACTGTGTTGGAAAGAATGATGTCTTTGTAGGAAGAATTAGAAACGACCTTGATGAACCAAAAGGATTCCACATGTGGGTTGTTTCCGACAATCTTCTTAAAGGAGCAGCATGGAACTCCGTACAAATTGCGCAAAGATTAGTGGAATTAGGGCTTGTAAAATAGAGAAGGCAGGTTTTGGTGTTTACCATGAAAATCATTGTTCAAAAATTTGGCGGAACCTCCGTCAAAGATGAAACTAGCAGGAAATATGCACAGGGACATATCGAAAAAGCATTGGCTGAAGGCTATAAAGTAGTCGTTGTCGTATCCGCGATGGGAAGAAAGGGCGATCCTTATGCAACTGACACGTTACTGTCCCTGATTGGCGGCAATACAAGTAACATTTCTAAACGTGAGCATGATTTATTGCTATCCTGTGGAGAAGTAATCTCTAGCATTGTGTTTACGAATATGCTGCTTGAGAGCGGTATTAATGCAACGGGATTAACTGGGGCTCAAGCAGGGTTTAGAACCAATAACGACCATACCAATGCCAAAATTGTCGAGATGAAGTGCGACCGCTTGCTTAGGGAACTGGAAAGCCATGATGTCGTCGTGGTTGCCGGATTCCAAGGAGCAGCAAAAAATGGCGATGTGACGACGATTGGCCGCGGCGGCAGCGATACATCCGCTGCTGCCTTGGGAGCAGCACTTAATGCTGAATGGATTGATATTTTTACCGATGTAGAAGGAATTATGACTGCTGACCCGCGCATTGCCGAAAATGCCCGGCCATTATCGGTTGTTACCTATACAGAGGTTTGTAATATGGCCTATCAGGGAGCAAAGGTCATTCACCCTAGGGCAGTTGAAATCGCAATGCAAGCAAAGGTTCCGATTCGGATTCGTTCCACTTATTCAGAATCCGAGGGAACATTAGTGACTACTTTAAATAAAAATAATCGCGGCAGTGACATCAAGGAACGGTTGGTAACGGGAATTGCCCATGTTTCGAACGTTTCGCAAATAAAGGTTTTTGCCAAAAAGGAACAGTACTACCTGCAGGCAGAAGTATTTAAAGCGATGGCAAATGAGAAGATTAGTGTGGATTTTATCAACATTTCTCCAAGTGGAGTTGTATATACGGTTACAGAAGAAATGACAGATAAAGCAATCCGGGTACTAAATGAATTGGGACACGAGCCAGAGGTTGAACGTCATTGTGCCAAGGTTTCCGTAGTGGGTGCCGGGATCGCAGGAGTGCCGGGGGTTACTTCAAAAATTGTAACTGCCCTTTCAAATCAAGGAATCCGGATTCTGCAATCGGCAGACAGCCATACGACGATCTGGGTCCTTGTCAAGCAGGAGGATTTAGTAAAATCAGTAAACGCCTTGCATAGTGCCTTTCACCTTGAAGATGAATCACTAGAATTAAATAGCTTGGATTTTTAAGAAAACCTTTTGAATAGGAAGTTGGAAGCACCAGATTTGGGGAGCGAAAGTTTCGAAAGGAGTAATAAAATGGTTCATTTCGGGCGAGTATCCACTGCAATGGTAACGCCTTTTGATAAGAAAGGGCATATTGACTTTGGCAAAACCACGAAGCTAATTAATTATTTAATTGATAATGGTACAGATTCACTTGTTGTGGCAGGTACAACAGGTGAATCACCAACCTTATCGAAAGAAGAAAAACTGGCATTATTCAGCCATGTTGTGAAAGCCGTAAATAAGCGAATCCCTGTTATTGCCGGAACAGGCAGCAATAATACGTACGCATCAATCGAGATGACAAAAAAAGCGGAGCAGGTCGGTGTGGACGCTATTATGCTGGTCGCACCGTATTACAATAAACCGAATCAAGAGGGTCTATACCAGCATTTTAAAGCAATTGCCGAATCAACTACCCTTCCGGTAATGGTCTACAATATCCCGAGCAGGTCGGTCGTGACAATTCACCCAGATACGATTATCCGCTTGTCAAAAATACCAAATATTGTGGCTGTGAAAGAAGCGAGTGGAGATTTAAATGCCATGACGCACATAATTGCTAATACCGATGATGACTTTGCATTATACAGCGGCGATGACGCAGTCACGCTGCCTGTGCTGTCCATCGGGGGCGCAGGGGTTGTTTCAGTTGCCTCTCATGTCATTGGCAATGAATTACAAGAGATGGTAAAAGCATTTTTTGACGGAGAAAATCAACTGGCAGCCAAATTACATCAGCGTCTGCTCCCGATGATGCAGGGATTATTTGCTGCACCAAGTCCAGCACCTGTGAAAACAGCCCTGCAAATCAAAGGCTTGGATGTTGGATCCGTCAGATTGCCGCTAGTGGGATTAACAGAGCAGGAACGTGCTAATTTGATTGAAATTTTAAATGAGAAATAAATGCGAAGAAACCAACCGCCAAAAGCTCGGTTGGTTTTTTCCTTTTTTACCATTGTAAAGGTTTTCCGATTTCAAGTATAATAAACCTAACTGATTTCGATCGGAGCAACTTAGGTTTAGGAGGAAAAGGATTTGATAAAGAAAAAAAATCAATCCATCAAGATTATTGGACTTGGTGGAATAGGGGAAATCGGAAAGAATATGTATTTGGTGGAAGTGGACAAGGACATATTCGTCATTGATGCTGGGCTAATGTTCCCCGAGGAAGAAATGCTGGGCATTGACATGGTTATACCTGATATTACCTACTTAAAGGAGAATAAGGACCGGGTTAAAGCAATATTTTTAACGCATGGCCACGAGGATCATATTGGAGCGCTTTCCTATATACTTCGGCAGATCAATGTGCCTGTCTACGGAATGAAACTGACACTTGCACTGGCAGGAGCCAAATTAAAGGAGCAGGACTTTAATGGAAAAGCTAACTTTATCGAAATAGATTCCAATATGGTTCTCGATTTAGATACTGTCCAAGTAAGCTTCTTCAGAACAAATCATAGTATTCCAGATTCAGTTGGGGTTTGTATCCACACTTCAGAAGGAATCATTGTTTACACGGGCGACTTTAAATTTGATCAGGCAGCCACCAGGCTTTATAGGCCGGAGATTGGAAAAATGGCAGCCATCGGTGAACAAGGTGTATTATGCTTGCTGTCAGACAGTACCGAAGCTGAAAAGCCGGGTTATACAACGTCTGAAGCGATTGTCGAGCGCGAATTGTCGAACGCGTTTTACAATGCACCGGGGCGGATTATTGCTGCCTGCTTTGCATCTGATATTAATAGAATTCAGCATATTTTTAATGCTGCCAAGGAGAACAACCGTAAAGTCGCAGTAGTTGGAAAAAGTCTTGAACGAATTTACCACATCGCCATGGATTTAGGTTATTTAGAGGTGGCGGATGATTTAATCATATCTATTGATGAGATTAAGAATTATCAAGACAAGGAAATTGCCGTCTTGATGACTGGGAGCCAGGGTGAACCTATTGAGGCTCTGCAAAAAATGGCCAAGCAGACACACAAGCTAATCAATATCCAGCCCGGTGATACTGTCTTGATAGCAGCCTCGCCGCTAAAGGGCAGCGAAGTATTTTTATTTAAAACAATTGATATGCTGTTTAGAGCGGGCGCTAATGTTGTTTCCGGAAAACGACCCATCCATGTTTCAAGCCATGGCAGCCAAGAAGAATTAAAATTTATGATTAACCTAATGAAGCCTAAATTCTTTATTCCTGTTCACGGCGAATACCGGATGTTGAAAGCCCATCGGAAAATTGCAATGGAATGCGGTCTTCGCGATGAGCAGATTTCCATTCCTGATCGCGGTGACGTGGTGGAGTGGAAGGATGGGAAGATTGCCATTACAGGTAAAGTGCCATCCGGAAATGTTCTGATTGATGGAATTGGCGTAGGCGATGTAGGGAACATTGTGTTGCGGGACCGTAAATTATTGTCTCAGGATGGCATATTAATAGTTGTCGTCACCCTGACAAAGCAGGAAAAGAAAATTGCCGCCGGACCAGAAATTATCTCAAGGGGATTTGTTTATGTCCGGGAGTCTGAAAAGTTAATGGATGACTCCACTAAATTAGTCCGTGATATCGTTGAAAGAAATATTGCCAAGGAAAGCTTTGAATGGTCCAGCTTAAAGCAGGAAATTAGAGATGAACTAAATCGCTACCTCTTTGAAAAGACAAAAAGACGGCCGATGATTCTGCCTATTATAATGGAAGTATAAACTTATAGGGGCCTGCCCCCGCTGCTTAAGATCCACGCAGCGGGGGAAAGGCCCTTTTTGATGTTTATTTTTCAAGCATGAATTTATTTCATAGGCAAATACTAAAAGATATCATGCTTGAAGGGAGTATTGGGATGAATAACAATTTTATTAGAAATGATGCGGAGAATCCAGGAGGCGCTGAGCCGCAAAAAGAGGAAAAATCTGCTTCTCCGTTAATAGAAAAAATACAGCAACTAGGTCAAACGAATGTCCCGCAATTATCCGCCGATTCAAAAATTCACTGTTTGACAATCGTGGGACAAATTGAGGGGCATATGGCGCTTCCACCGCAAAACAAAACGACGAAATATGAACATATTATTCCTCAGCTTGTAGCGATTGAACAAAACCCGAATATTGAAGGATTATTGATTATCTTAAATACGGTAGGCGGTGATGTTGAGGCGGGACTCGCCATTTCGGAAATGCTGGCCACTTTATCGAAACCAACCGTTTCGATTGTTCTTGGCGGCGGCCATTCAATTGGAGTTCCGATCGCTGTTTCCTGCACGTACAGCTTTATTGCAGAAACAGCAACGATGACAATCCATCCAATCCGCTTGACAGGACTGGTCATCGGTGTCCCTGCAACCTTTGAATATCTGGACAAAATGCAGGAGCGGGTTGTTAGTTTCGTAACCAAGCATTCAAAAATACCGGAAGAAACCTTTAAAGAATTAATGTTTGCTAAAGGGAATTTAACGAGAGATATTGGAACAAACGTGATTGGTGAAGAAGCTGTGAAATATGGGTTGATAGACGAAGTAGGGGGCCTCGGCCATGCGATGAAGAAACTGAATGAATTGATTGAGTTAAAAAAGGATGAAAATAAGGGACTGATTCAATGATTTTATATACGATGATGCCGCAGGAGCTAATATTCCCTTATGATGCAGATGCCTTCAAAAATCAGCAAACGATTTCCTACCAGGGCATCCCTTTATTGGTCGAGCAAACAGACCAGCAAAATTATCAAGTCATTCGAGTATTAAGTAGTGATCCGCAGCATTTTTTGAATGATCAGATTTGCCCTGGTGCAAAAATTTCTTTTTCTAATCTATAAGGATAAAGGAAAACTATTAACGCATTATGGTATAATAAGGGTAAAGAGACAAGAGCAGCCAAAATAAGGCTGCTTTTCTGCCTTTATCACAAAAAAGTCGAGGCATCATTAGAATAAAATCAATAATATAAAGGTGATTGAATGGCCAAAAAAAAGAAACGACAACCGAAAAGACGAGATACCCAGTTAAAACGGACGGTCCAATATGAATTATCGGCACTGGCAATCCTAGCATTAGCGATTATTTCAATTGCAAAGCTTGGGGCAGTCGGCAGAGCAACCGTCCTGTTCTTCCGTTTTTGGATGGGTGAATGGTATATGCTTAGTTTACTGGGGCTGGTTATACTGAGTATTTATTTAATGTGGAAAAGGGAGATTCCATTTTTCTTTCATATTAAACTTGTAGGCAGTTATTTTATTGTTTCAGCTATTCTTCTATTGAGTCACGTTACATTGTTTGATTTGCTGAGCAATAATGGGAAATTTAAGAACCCCAGTGTCATCAACAATACATGGGAGTTATTCATGATGGAGGTCCGGGGGGAAACCAGTACACATGATCTCGGTGGAGGAATCCTTGGGGCCATATTGTTTGCTCTGTTTCATTATTTATTTGCAGAAACCGGTACAAAAATCATTGCCTTTATTTTTATTTTAGTAGGGTTTATTTTATTAACCGGCAAATCATTTGGCGATTTCGTAGCAAAAATTTTGATGGGGGTTTTTGGCTTTTCAAAAACCCAGTGGCAAGCCTTTAAAACGGATGTAGCCGAATGGAAAGAGAAACAGCAGGAAAGGCGGACCGAGCGTAGCAATCAAAGAAGGCAGGCCCAAGAAAACAGGCGGACTCAGGAGACTGCCGTAAATGTTCCCGGACCACGGGCGGCTACGGACGAAGCTGTCATCCCGGAACCGTTAATCTCCAATTTTGCGGACCGGGCATATCAGGAGGAGCTGCCTAGGGAAAGACCGCAGCGAGAGCCGGCAAAGAGCAGAAGGAGCAAGCAAGAGGAACCGGAGGAAGATATTACTCCACCTATCTCATTTGCTGAAGTGGAAAATGCCGCCTATGAATTGCCGCCGCTCAGGCTTCTGAAACTTCCAAAGAAAACCGATCAAAGCGGTGAATATGAGCTAATCAACAAGAATGCAGCTAAACTGGAAAGAACCTTTCAAAGCTTCGGGGTCAAAGCACGCGTCACTCAGGTTCACCTAGGGCCTGCGGTCACAAAATATGAGGTTCATCCTGATGTCGGTGTAAAAGTCAGCAAAATCGTCAGTCTCAGCGATGATTTGGCATTAGCACTGGCAGCGAAGGATATTCGAATGGAAGCCCCTATTCCCGGAAAATCAGCGATTGGAATAGAGGTGCCAAATTCGGAAATTGCCATGGTTTCACTGAGAGAGGTATTGGAGGCAACCCAAAATGACAAGCCGGATGCCAAGTTGATGATAGGTCTCGGCAGGGATATTACCGGCGAAGCAGTAATGGCTGAACTTAATAAAATGCCCCATCTGCTTGTAGCTGGAGCGACAGGAAGCGGTAAAAGTGTCTGCATCAATGGTATTATTACCAGCATTCTGATGAGGGCCAAGCCTCATGAAGTGAAATTAATGATGATAGATCCAAAAATGGTCGAGCTTAATGTATATAACGGGATACCCCATCTGCTTGCGCCAGTTGTGACAGAACCCAAAAAGGCCTCCCAGGCCTTGAAAAAAGTGGTCAGCGAGATGGAAAGAAGATATGAATTATTTTCTCACACCGGAACAAGGAATATTGAAGGCTATAACGACCATGTTAGAAAACATAATCTTGAAGAAGATGATAAGCAGCCGTTATTACCGTATATTGTCGTTATAGTGGACGAGCTAGCCGATTTAATGATGGTTGCCTCTTCAGATGTAGAGGATTCCATCACTCGTCTAGCGCAGATGGCCCGTGCGGCCGGGATTCATCTTATTATTGCGACCCAGCGCCCTTCGGTCGATGTCATCACCGGGGTCATCAAGGCAAATATTCCTTCACGGATCGCATTCGCAGTATCAAGCGGAACAGACTCACGCACGATCCTCGATATGGGCGGGGCGGAAAAGCTTCTTGGCAGAGGGGACATGCTTTTTATGCCGGTCGGTGCCACAAAACCCGTCCGCGTCCAAGGCGCCTTCCTCTCCGATCAAGAAGTAGAGGACACGGTTGAATTTGTTATCTCCCAGCAAAAGGCCCAATATCAGGAGGAAATGATCCCTGATGATATTCCAGAGGCTACTGGCGAGGTTGAAGACGAATTATATGACGAGGCAGTTGAATTGATTGTTGATATGCAAACAGCATCTGTATCAATGCTGCAGCGCCGCTTCCGGATTGGCTATACAAGAGCAGCAAGACTGATTGACGAAATGGAGCTCCGCGGAGTGGTAGGGCCATATGAAGGAAGCAAACCTAGGGCGGTCTTAATTACTAAGCCAAACGAAGAAAAAAGCTCATAAAAAAGAGTCTTAGGACTCTTTTTTTATTCTATTTTTATCGGGAATTGATAAGATAGTAATAGTGGTGAATAATGATTTTTATGATTTCGTCTTTTTTCGACAAAATTATGAATTTCTATTTATTTCTCACAGAAAACATGATAAGATTATTGCGATTAGTAGGAATGATATCAGAGGTCTGATGTCTAAGGAAAAGGCTGGAGGAAAGCAGCATGTCCATCAAGTCAGATAACCGGCATTTATATTTACAAGTAATCGATCGGCTTAAGCAGGATATTGATGACGGGATATACAAAGAAAAAGAAAAACTGCCATCGGAATTCGATCTTGCCAAGCAGCTTGGTATTAGCAGGGCTACACTTCGAGAAGCTCTAAGGATTCTTGAAGAGGAAAATGTGATTATCAGGCGCCATGGGGTTGGTACGTTTGTTAACGCAAAGCCATTGTTCACATCAGGGATTGAACAGCTTAGCAGTGTTACTGACATGATTAAACAGGCTGGCATGAAACCAGGAACCATTTTCTTAAAGTCATCAACTCAAAGCCCAACGGAAGAGGATATACGTCGTTTCTCATGTTCCGCTGATGAGGAAATGGTCGTGATTGAGAGAGTAAGAACCGCAAATGGGGAACCGGTCGTTTATTGCATTGACAAGGTCCCATCACATATACTGCCGGAAACCTTTTTACATGGTGAAGAATCAATCTTCAACATTTTGGTAGAAGAGGCCAACAGAAGGATTACATATGCGGTTGCCCAAATCGAGCCAATTGGCTATCATGAGAAAATTTCCCCAATATTGGAATGTGATCCCGAAACTGCATTGTTGGTTTTAAAACAGATGCATTTCGATGAAATGGATGAACCTGTCCTTTTTTCAGTAAACTATTTTAAAGCGGACAAATTTAGTTTTCATGTTCTAAGAAAACGTGTTTAATTTTTTTTAATTGGCAATGAAAACGTAATCAGTCCATGCTTTAACATTTCTACTAACAAACAACATTCTTAGGGGGAAAATACCTTGAAAAAGCGTAAAGTTGGAATGGCGCTATCACTTGTTCTTGCTGCTGGAACACTATTAGGTGCTTGTGGAAAAAGTGATGACAACAAAGGAACTGAAACATCAAAAGGCGGAGAAAAAGGAAAAGCATTCTCTGTAGCAATGGTTACTGACGTCGGCGGTGTAGATGACAAATCCTTTAACCAATCAGCGTGGGAAGGTCTTCAAAAGTTCGGTAAAGATAACGGCATGAAAGAAGGAAAAGGCGGTTATTCTTACCTTCAGTCTAAATCAGATGCTGACTATGCAACAAACTTAAATACTCTTGCTCGCCAAGATTTTGACTTAGTATATGGAATCGGCTTCTTAATGCAGGCAGCCGTTGAAGAAATTGCAAAACAACAAAAAGACCATCATTTTGCAATCGTTGACGCTGAAGTAAAACAGCCAAACGTAGCAAGTATCCTTTTTAAAGAGCAGGAAGCAGCATTCCTTGCGGGTGTAGCGGCTGCTTTAACAACAAAAACAAACCATATCGGTTTTATCGGTGGTATGGAAATTCCAGTTATCGAACGCTTTGAATCAGGCTTCCTTGCTGGTGTAAAAGCTGCTAAACCAGAAGTACAGGTTGACGTTCAATATTCTGGTGCATTTGACAAGGCAGAATTAGGGCAATCTATTGCATCCAAAATGTACTCTTCTGGTGCAGACGTTGTCTTCCACGCAGCTGGTGCTACTGGTAACGGTCTGTTCAAAGAAGCAGTTGACCGTAAAGCGAAAGAACCAAGCAAAGACTTCTGGGCGATCGGGGTTGACCGTGACCAAGCTGACATGGGACCAGACGTTGTCTTAACATCTGCATTAAAGCGTGTTGACGTAGCAGTTCAAGACTTGTCCAAAAAGTCAATGGATGGCAACTTCCCTGGCGGCGAAGTGGTATTATACGGTTTACATGAAGATGGCGTAGGTTTGGCACCAATTAACGCAAAGGCTCCAAACAAAGATGCGATTGATAAAGCGGTTAAAGAATATATTGAAAAAATCAAATCCGGTGACTTAAAAGTTCCTCAAACTCGTGATGAATTGAAAAACTTTAGTGCAAAATAAAACTACTAACAGGGAATAAGCGGATATTATCGAGATAATCCGCTTATTCCTTCTTAATGAAATCTTAATTGAAGTGCAGAAATGATTTTCTGCCTTTCAATTAAGGTTTTAATGGGGAGATATCCCTGTTTTTTAAATCTTGGAAAGGTCTGACCTCTTACTTTTATTGGTCGAAATTTCCATCACCTTTATTACAGGGAGTGAGAATAAATGGAATATGTAATTGAGATGCTTAATATTCGAAAAGAATTCGGCAGCTTTGTTGCTAATGATAACATTACTCTCCAATTGAAAAAGGGAGAAATTCATGCCTTGCTTGGCGAAAACGGAGCAGGTAAATCAACTTTGATGAACGTGCTTTTTGGTTTGTATCAACCGGAAGCAGGAGAAATTAGAGTAAAAGGAAAGTCTGTTAAAATTACCGATCCTAACGTCGCTAATGACCTTGGAATCGGAATGGTCCATCAGCACTTTATGTTAGTGGACACATTTACAGTAACTGAAAACATTATCCTTGGCAGAGAGATTACATCTGCTGGCCGGATTGACATTAAAAAGGCAGAACAGGAAGTCCGGCAAATTTCCGAACAGTACGGATTAGCTGTTGATCCACAGGCTAAAATATCCGATATCTCTGTAGGTATGCAGCAAAGGGTAGAAATATTAAAAACGTTATACCGAGGAGCGGAGATTTTAATTTTCGACGAACCGACTGCCGTGTTGACTCCACAAGAAATTAAAGAGTTAATTCAAATTATGAAAACTCTTATTAAAGAGGGTAAATCTATTATTCTGATTACCCATAAGTTAAAAGAGATAATGGAGGTCGCCGACCGCTGTACTGTTATCCGTAAAGGTAAGGGAATTGGTACGGTCAATGTCAGTGAAACCAATCCAAATGAACTGGCTAGCTTGATGGTTGGACGGGAGGTTGTCTTTAAAACAGAAAAGAAGCCTGCCGAACCAAAGCAAGAAGTGTTAGTGGTTAAAGATTTAACGGTGAAGGATTCACGTGGTGTCACGGTTGTTAATAGTTTGGATTTAACAGTTCGGGCCGGTGAAATTGTTGGAATTGCTGGTGTAGATGGAAACGGACAGTCAGAACTAATTGAAGCGCTTACAGGACTACGCAAATCAGATAACGGCAGCATTCAACTGAATGGAAAAGAATTAATTAACCATGCCCCTAGAAAAATTACAGAATCAGGGGTAGGCCATATTCCACAGGACCGTCATAAACATGGACTTGTGTTAAATTATCCAATTGCCGAAAATATGGTTTTGCAAACCTATTATCAGAAGCCTTTTTCTAAAAGCGGAGTATTGAATTTTAAGGAAATTTATAATAAGGCAAGAAAATTAATCAGTGAATTTGACGTACGTACACCAAGTGAATATACGTTGGCGCGCGCTCTTTCTGGAGGTAACCAGCAAAAGGCAATCATCGGCCGTGAAGTGGACAGGAATCCTGATTTGTTGATTGCCGCTCAGCCGACACGTGGCTTGGATGTGGGTGCCATTGAATTTATCCACAAACGCCTCATTGAGCAGCGCGATCATGGCAAGGCCGTCTTGCTTGTTTCTTTTGAATTAGATGAGATTATGAATGTCAGCGACCGAATTGCTGTTATTTATGAGGGGAAGATCGTTGCTGTTGTCAATCCAAAAGAGACAGACGAACAAGAACTTGGATTGTTAATGGCAGGATCGAATAGAAAGGAAGCGGGTGCAAATGTCTAAGCGCTTAACAGGTATCTTAACACCAATCATTTCGGTGTTATTAGGAATTATCGTAGGAACCATTATTATGTTAATCAGCGGATATGACCCGGTTGCCGCTTATACAGCACTTTGGAACGGTGCTTTTGGGGAAGTTTACTATGTTGGGGAAGTTATTCGCCAGTTTACACCGTATATTTTGGCGGGGTTGGCGGTAGCGTTTGCTTTCCGTGTGGGTCTATTTAACATCGGGGTAGAGGGACAATTTATTGTCGGTTGGCTGGCATCGGTCTGGGTAGGGGTTGCTTTTGACCTTCCAAAAGTCATTCATCTGCCGCTTGCCATCTTGGCAGCTATTGTTGCAGGTGCCCTGTGGGCCTTTATCCCTGGCTTTTTGAAGGCGCGTTTTCGCGTCCATGAAGTTATTGTCACCATTATGTTGAACTATGTTGCTTTGCATGTGACTAACTATATTATAAGAAATGTTTTAGCTGCTAAGAGCGGTGATAAGACAGAAATGATTCATGAATCTGCAAGCCTGCGTTCAGAATGGCTCCAAAGCCTGACAGATTATTCCCGTCTTCACTGGGGGATTATCCTTGCAATTGCCTGCTGTTTTATCATGTGGTTCTTATTAGAAAAAACAACAAGAGGATTCGAACTGCGGGCAGTGGGTTTTAACCAGCATGCAGCGCACTACGCTGGGATGAATGTAAATAGAAATATCATTCTTTCCATGGTAATTTCCGGTGCTTTTGCTGGTTTGGCAGGTGCAATGGAGGGACTCGGAACCTTCGGATATGCGGCCGTTAAAGGCGGATTTACCGGTGTAGGGTTTGACGGTATCGCGATTGCCTTGCTTGGTTCTAACACGGCATTAGGGGTATTCTTCTCAGCGATTTTATTCGGCGCCTTAAAAGTAGGGGCTTTAAACATGCCGCTTGAAGCGGGTGTGCCAAATGAACTCGTTGATATTATTATCGCACTTATTGTTTTCTTTGTTGCATCCAGCTATATAATCAGAGCATTTCTTGATCGAATCGGTAAGAAGGGGGTGAAGTAAGTGAGCTTAATGGACATTTTAACAATTGTTGTTCCATCTACACTTTTATGGGCTGCTCCACTTATCTTCACTGCGTTAGGCGGTATTTTCTCAGAGCGTTCCGGTGTCGTAAACATCGGTCTCGAAGGATTAATGGTTATTGGGGCATTTACTTCCATCGTGTTTAACTTAACATTTTTTGATACATTCGGAAATGCAACCCCTTGGATTGCCATCTTAGTAGCGATGGTCGCCGGTGCCATTTTCTCGCTATTGCATGCAGTAGCGTCCATCACTTTTCGAGCCGATCACACCGTTTCCGGTGTAGCTATTAACTTACTTGCAGTTGGTTTAACAATGTTCCTTGTTAAACAAATTTATGGCAAAGGTGAAACAGGGATTATTTCCAAGGGCTTCAGCAAAATTGATGTGCCTGTTTTAAAAGACATTCCAGTTATTGGGGAAATCTTTTTCCAAAATACCTATTGGACATCCTTTGTAGCGATTATCGTTGCCATTATTGCTTGGTATATTGTTTATAAAACACCGTTCGGCCTTCGTCTTCGTTCCGTCGGAGAGCATCCAATGGCGGCAGATACAATGGGAATCAATGTAACTAAAATGCGTTATTTAGGTGTAATGCTTTCTGGAGCACTTGGCGGAATCGGCGGAGCTGTCTATGCACAGTCCATAACTTCTAATTTCAGTCATGCTACCATCAGCGGACAGGGCTTCATGGCGCTGGCGGCCATGATTTTCGGAAAATGGCATCCGCTTGGAGCACTTGGAGCAGCTATTTTCTTTGGATTCGCACAAAGTATTAGTATCATCGGTTCAAGCTTGCCATTCTTAAAAGAAATACCAAACGTGTATTTGTTAATTGCTCCATACGTTTTAACTATTCTAGCCTTAACTGGATTCATCGGCCGCGCCGATGCCCCAAAGGCAGTTGGAACACATTATATAAAAGGAAGCAGGTAGATACTTGCTTGGACCCCCAGATTTTCTGGGGGTTCTTTTTTTAAGCTTGAATTGTACAGGTTTTATAGTATAGGTTTTATATGAAAGGAAAAAATATAAAGAAAAATGTTTTCATATCATATGTTAAGACCCTTTAACAGACAGGAGGAAGATAAATGGAAGCAGTCGTTGAAAAAATAACGCAAATGCAAGGCTATAAACTCCATGTTGTTGAAACTGATAAATATAAAACGAATACTCTGGTCTGGAGAATGAAAGCGCCATTGTCAAATGAGGATGTCACGAAAAGAGCGCTTTTGCCCTATGTGCTGCAGTCTAGTTCTGCCAAATATCCAACGACGACACAGCTCCGTTCCTATTTGGATGATCTATACGGAGCTACTCTTTATGTCGATTTAGGAAAAAAGGGCGAGTATCATATTGTCAGCTTTCTGATAGAAATTGCAAATGAAAAATTCTTGACCGACCCTAGTCCTTTATTGAAAAAGGGCTTTGAATTATTGGCAGAAATTTTGACGAAGCCCAATGTCTCCGGTCAGGCGTTTGATAAGGAAACAGTTGAAAAAGAAAAACGCACACAAAAGCAAAGAATTCAATCAGTGTATGATGATAAAATGCGCTACTCCAATGTCCGCCTCATTCAGGAAATGTGCAAAGGGGAGCAGTATGCTCTAGAGGTTAATGGCGAGGCTGAAGCAGTCGATGCAATTTCTCCTGAAAACTTATTCGAATATTTCCAGAGAGCCTTTAATGAGGATGAAATGGATCTTTACGTGATTGGCGATGTAAAAGAAGAAGAAGTGAAGACTATTGCAGAAGGGCTTCTGCAATTTGAAAATCGCACTCCACAAAAGGCTTCCGCTACTGAGGTTCAAAACAGAAGAGAAGTAAATGAGGTTAAGGAAGTTCAAGATGTCAAACAAGGAAAATTAAATATGGGTTACCGAACAAATATCGTCTTTGGCAATCCCGATTATTTTGCATTGCAGGTTTTTAACGGCATTTTTGGCGGCTTTGCCCATTCGAAACTGTTTATCAATGTCCGGGAAAAGGCAAGTCTCGCCTATTATGCAGCCAGCCGGCTTGAAAGCCATAAGGGTTTAATGATGGTCATGTCGGGTATCGATAATAAAAATTATGATCAGGCTGTTAAAATCATTCGCGAGCAAATGGAAGCAATGCAAAAGGGGGACTTCACGGACGCCGAGCTAGTTCAAACTAAAGCCGTCATTCGCAACCAAATTCTTGAAACCATTGATACATCGCGGGGGTTACTCGAGCTTCTATATCATAACGTCGTTGCAAACCAAGATATTAAGCTCGAATCATGGATTACTGATATGCAGAAAATAACCAAAGAAGAAATTATCGCAGTGGCTAATAAGATCAACCTTGATACCATTTATTTCTTAACAGGAACGGAGGCGGGCAAGTAATGGAGAAAATCAGCTTTGACCAGCTTCAAGAAGAGCTTTATCACGAGAAAATGTCAAACGGCTTACATGTCTACATCTTACCGAAAAAAGGCTTTAATAAAACCTATGCAACCTTTACAACTAAGTACGGTTCGGTTGATAATACGTTTGTGCCTTTGGGAAAAGACGAATTTGTCAAGGTTCCTGATGGGATTGCCCATTTTTTGGAGCATAAGCTGTTTGAAAAAGAAGATGGCGATGTCTTTCAGCAATTCAGCAAACAGGGAGCATCGGCCAACGCCTTTACATCATTTACACGGACTGCCTATTTGTTTTCGAGCACCTCAGATGTTGAAAAAAACTTAGAAACATTGGTGGATTTTGTTCAGGACCCATATTTCTCTGACAAAACAGTGGAAAAAGAGAAAGGCATCATTGGGCAAGAAATCACGATGTATGACGATAACCCAGATTGGCGCTTATATTTCGGGATCATCGAAAATCTATTCCAAAACCATCCCGTCAAAATTGACATTGCGGGAACAATTGAGTCCATTTCCGAAATCACAAAAGAATGGCTGTATGAGTGCTATAATACTTTTTATCACCCAAGCAACATGCTTTTGTTTATTGTTGGAGCGGTTGACCCGGACAAAATCATGAAACAGGTAAAAGACAATCAGGCTAAGAAGGACTATAAGGAAATGCCTGAAATTAAGCGGAAGTTCGAAGAGGAACCCCTAAAGGCAGCGGAGAAAAAACAGGTTTTGCAAATGAATGTGCAAACATCAAAATGCTTGGTTGGTATTAAGGCGCTGCACGTGGATCAGCAAGGCCCGGAAATGTTAAAAAATGAGTTAACCATGAATGTGCTCCTTGATTTACTATTTGGGAAGAGCTCTGAAAACTATTACAAGCTATATAATGACGGATTGGTCGATGAATCATTCTCCTTCGATTATACGCAGGAGCAGGGCTTTGGCTTTGCGATGATCGGCGGCGATACGAATAATCCGGACCAACTAGCAGACAGAATCCAAAAAATCCTGTTGGATGCAAAGGGTGTCCAAACATTTACCGAAGAACAGCTAGAAAGGGCTAAGAAAAAGAAAATTGGTGCATTCCTGAGGGCGGTCAACTCTCCTGAATATATCGCAAACCAATTTACCCGCTACGCCTTTAACGACATGAACCTATTTGATGTCGTGCCAACACTTGAAAAAATCACTCTGACAGACGTTCAGTCACTGGCTTCGGAAGTAATTGCCGACGAGCGGATTTCAGTCTGCCAGGTCGTGCCCAAAAATAAACAATAGAAATCCAGAGGCCTGCCCCCTAGGGATCTGGCCTCCTTATTTAAAGAGAGAGTGAACAATATGCATAAATATGTTCTTATTACGGGAGCGAGCGGAGGAATTGGCCAGGCGGTTGCTTACCAATTGGCAGAAAAAGGCTATCATCTTTACTTGCATTACAATCAAAATGAAGAATCGATTAAAGAGTTGCTGAACAAGCTTTCCCCCTTTAAGGGGGAGTACATACCGATTCATGCCGATTTGGCTGTGCCGGAAGGTTATTTAAAGGTTAGCTCGCAAATCTATTCGCTGGATGCGATTGTACATTGCGGAGGAATGGGGCAATATGGATTGTTAATGGATTTAAAGCTGGACGAAGCGATGGCACTCATGAATGTCCATGTATTAAGTCCCTTAATGCTGACAAAAGAACTTCTGCCAAAACTAATCAGTAAAAAATCAGGAAATATTGTGGTAATCACATCAATTTGGGGACAGACTGGTGCTGCCTGTGAAGTTGCCTATTCTGCCGCAAAAGGAGCGCAGATTTCCTTTGTGAAGGCCTTAAGCAAGGAAGTTGCATTAAATGGAATTCGTGTGAATGCCATCGCTCCTGGGGCGATAGATACGCCGATGATGGCCGGTTTTTCGGAGGAAGAAACCGAAAGAATTGCCTTTGAAATTCCGATGGGCAGGCTGGGGCAGGCCGAAGAAATTGCTAAGGGCACAGCCTTCCTTTTATCTGATGATTCCAGTTATATGACAGGCCAGGTGCTTGCCATCAATGGCGGCTGGTATACCTAAAAATTCATATTTTCAGGATGTATAGAAATTGCCTCCGCTTTGCAAAATATACTTGTACCATCTTAAAAGGAGGCAAAATTATGTCTGTTTTAGATAACTGGAAACAATGGCAGGACTTCCTTGGGGATCGCCTAAACAACGCACAATCTCAAGGAATGAGTGAAGGAGCAATCAACACCATTGCTTACCAAATTGGTGACTATCTGGCAAGGAACGTTGATCCAAAGAATGAGCAAGAAAGAGTTCTTTCCGATATGTGGTCAGTTGCTGATCCACAGGAGCAGCAAGCCATTGCCAACGTAATGGTTAAGCTTGTAAAACAATAGTGTGTAAAGAGAGGAGAAATCTCCTCTCTTTTTTGATAGATATTAATTACTATTTGGACATGTTTTTTCTTTCATCTTCTATCAAAATCATTTATGATAAGGTTTAGGGCGTTATGAAACAGAAAATGATTGATATCCTAAATGGGGGTTAAAGCATGAAGAAAGAATGGTATCTAGAATATGAAATTACAAAAAACCGTCCGGGTTTGTTAGGTGATATTTCATCCCTCTTAGGAATGCTTGCTATTAATATTGTAACTATTAATGGTGTCGATGAAGGAAGACGCGGCTTGCTTATACTGGCAAAAGATGATGATCAAATTAAACGTCTTGAGTCAATTTTAAATACAATGGACACAATAAAACTAATAAAATTAAGAGAACCAAAACTGCGGGACCGTCTTGCTGTCAGACATGGCCGCTATATACAACGGGATGCAGATGATAAAAAAACGTTCCGATTCATCAGAAGCGAGCTTGGGGTTTTAGTGGATTTTATGGCAGAAATATTTAAGGAGGAAGGCCACAAGCTGATTGGCATTCGCGGCATGCCACGTGTCGGTAAAACGGAATCACTGGTTGCCGCAAGCGTTTGTGCCAATAAGCGCTGGCTGTTCGTCTCATCAACCCTGCTTAAGCAAACGATCCGTAATCAGCTAATCGAAGACGAATACAATGCAAATAATCTGTTTATTCTTGATGGCATTGTTTCGACCCGCAGGGCAAATGAGCGGCATTGGCAGCTAGTCCGTGAAATTATGCGTCTCCCTTCTGTAAAGGTGATTGAGCATCCGGATATTTTCGTCCAAAACTCCGAGTATACGCTTGATGATTTTGATTATATTATTGAGTTAAGGAATCACGCTGACGAAGAAATTACATATGAGGTAGTTGATCAACACAATATGTTCTCCGGATCGGATTTTGGAGATTTTGATTTTTAAAAAATTGGAAGGTGTTAACGGTGACTGAATTAGGGAATCGATTAAAAGAAGCCCGTTTAGCCAAAGGTTTGAGTCTTGATGATTTGCAGTCTATGACAAAAATCCAAAAGCGTTATTTAGTTGGAATTGAGGAAGGCAACTATTCAGCCATGCCCGGAAATTTCTATGTGCGGGCATTTATTAAGCAATATGCAGAAGCCTTAAATCTAAATCCCGAAGAGCTTTTTGAAACGTATAAAAGTGAAATCCCGGCTTCTTATAGCGATGAACTGCCGCAGCAATTATCAAGAGTAACTACGCACAAGAAAATTTCACAAGGAAATTCGAAAATTTTTGATGTGCTGCCAAAGGTGTTAATTGGTGTTTTCGTCATTGGTATTGCTAGTCTTTTATATTATTTTTTCGCTACGAATGCGGGTACAGATTCAAATCAATCAACGAACAAGGATAATGAACAGGTAAAATTAGTCAAGAACGCACAGCTTGAAAAAGCTCAAGCCGAGGAAAAGGCGAAGGAAGAAAAAAAGAAAAAAGAGATTGCTAAGGAAGAACCAAAAAAGGAAGAAGCTAAAACACCTGTGGAGGAACCCCCGAAGCAAGTTTTATCAGTGGTACAAACCAGTGGAAGAAATTCGACTTATTCAGTGAATAATGCGGATAAATTCGTCGTCAAGATTGTATCGCGTGGCGTGTCCTGGGTTAGTGTAAGGAATGGCAAAGGAAAATCTTTCTATTCCGGAACACTGCAAGCAGGCGGAGTTGAATCCCAGACTATTGATTTATCAGCGGAAACAGAAGCTGTCATCACGATTGGAAGAACGTTGGATGCCGATATTTATGTAAATGATCAAAAGATCGAGTATGCAGTCGCACCAACTGAGAAGGTTCGTCAGGACATTACGATCCAATATGTTCCGAAGACCCAACAATAGTCATCCTTTCGATGGCTATTTTTGGCGTGTATTTTATAGTGCACTTAAAGCACGCTGGTTTTTTAGGAGGAAATTTTGATGAATATACCAAATAGAATTACCGTTTCAAGAATATTTTTAATCCCGATATTTATGATTATTATGTTGGTTCCTTTTGATTGGGGACAAATGTCCTTGCTTGGGGCGGACATGCCTGTTACACATTTTGTCGGGGCGCTGATTTTTATTTTAGCCTCCACGACTGACTGGGTAGATGGCCATTATGCCCGTAAGTATAACCTTGTAACCAACATGGGCAAATTTCTCGATCCGCTTGCCGATAAGTTGCTTGTTTCAGCTGCTTTGATTGTTCTTGTGGAACTTGGATATGCCCCGTCCTGGATTGTCATCATCATCATCAGCCGGGAATTTGCTGTCACAGGTCTCCGCCTCCTGCTTGCAGGAGAAGGAGAGGTTGTCGCAGCCAATATGCTTGGAAAAATTAAAACCTGGACACAAATTATTGCGATTTCCGCTTTACTATTACATAACATTATTTTTGCGCTGTTTCCTTTCCGCTTTGATATTCTGGCATTGTGGGTCGCGATGTTTTTCACGATTTGGTCAGGATGGGATTATTTTGCGAAAAATAGCCATGTGCTGAAGAATTCGAAGTAAACTTTGATTTGGAAGGGGCGATAGATGTGAATGCTGAGATTATTGCAGTTGGCTCAGAGCTTTTACTCGGGCAGATTGTGAATACGAATGCACGATTTCTATCTCAGCAATTAGCTGAGCTCGGAGTGGATGTATATTTTCATACGGTGGTTGGCGATAACCCTGACAGGCTGAAGGCAGCGATTGACATAGCCGAGAAGCGTTCGGAAATCATTATTTTTACTGGCGGACTGGGACCGACCAAGGATGATTTAACGAAGGAAACAATTGCCCGCCATATTGGTACAGAACTTGCGCATGATGAAACGGCATTAGAATCGATTGAGGATTATTTCAAACGAACTAACCGGGTAATGACGGAGAATAACAGGAAACAGGCATTGGTTTTGAAGGGATCTGAAGTTTTGCCGAATGACTTTGGCATGGCTCCGGGTATGGTGATGAAAACGGGCGGTCATATTTATATGCTCCTGCCAGGACCTCCAAAGGAAATGGAGCCGATGTTTTCCCGCTATGGCAGACAGGCGCTTGCTTCGGCAACCGGCTCGACGGAACAAATTGTTTCCCGAGTGCTGCGCTTTTTTGGGATTGGCGAGGCGGCCCTGGAAACAGAAATTATCGATTTGATTGATGCTCAAAGCAACCCGACGATTGCGCCGCTTGCAGGTGATGGGGAAGTGACGTTGCGCTTGACTGCAAAGCACTTGGATACTGCGGCTGCTGAGGCAATGCTGGATGAAGTTGAGGCTGAGATTCGCGGGAGGGTCGGACAATTTATTTATGGATATGGTGGCTCCTCGTTGTTAGAAGAACTGACTAAGGTATTAAAGGCTCGGCAATTAACCATTACAGCAGCTGAGAGTTTAACAGGCGGGCTGTTCCAGCAGGAGATTACCTCGATTTCTGGAGCAAGCTCTGTATTCAAAGGCGGCGTTGTATGTTATGCCAATGAAATTAAGCGGGATGTTGTCGGAGTTAGGCAGGAAACGCTTGATCAGCATGGGGCTGTAAGTGAAGAATGTGCCCGTGAGCTGGCGGAAAATTCGGCTCGGATTTTTGGGACTGATATCGGAATTAGCTTTACCGGTGTGGCCGGACCGGATGAACTGGAAGGGAAACCGGTTGGGACGGTTTATATTGGGATGGCTGTTGCTGGTAAGCCGACGGTCGTAGAAAAATTAACTCTTGCCGGTGGAAGGGCCGCAAACAGGGTGAGGGCTGTTAAATTTGGGTGTTATTATCTATTAAAGTTATTAAAAGCTAAACCACAGGATACCGTTTAGGTGTTTTGTGGTTTTTTTGTTTTTCGAAGGTTTGTGAAGGGCGGAGAATGTTTTCATGAAGGGTTTATTTCCCTGAGAGGCGCTTGATAGGCAAAAATGGTAAAAATTAGTGATGTATTTTTCCCGTAAAGGTGCTGTTGAGGAACTAGTGGTAAAAATAGAGCGATTATTTTACCCGTTTGACGTGAGGGAGATGGGCAATGGTAAAAATAGAGGGGTTATTTTACCCGTTGAACGTGAAGGAGATGGGCAACGGTAAAAATAGAGCGATTATTTTACCTGTTTGACGTGAAGGAGATGGACAACGGTAAAAATGAAGCGATTATTTTACCCGTTTGACGTGAAGGAGAAAGGCAACGGTAAAAATAGAGGGGTTATTTTACCCGTTGAACGTGAAGGAGATGGGCAACGGTAAAAATAGAGCGATTATTTTACCCGTTTGACCTGAAGGAGATGGGCAACGGTAAAAATAGAGGGGTTATTTTACCCGTTTGGTCTGAGTGAGGGGGCAGTGGTAAAAATAGAAAGGCAATATTACCTAGTAAGCTGGTTGAAGGCTTGCATTGGTAAAAATACGAGTGAACTCTAGTCATTTTATAGTTTTCTGACAATTAGTGAATTTCCTTTGTTTATTCATAAACCATTATGAAAAATAAATTTTCTCAAGTGTAATTGTATTTTTCCTTACATAAATTACTTAGAAATAGGTCGAATAGATGTTCGTGTTTTTCCTCGACAAATTGCCCAAAAGAGGTTATATTATTAATAGGTTTCAATTAATAGATTCCAGCAATAATTTAAATTTATAAATAAAAAGGAGGAACTATTTGTGAGTGACCGAAAGGCCGCCTTAGAAATGGCGCTAAAGCAAATAGAGAAACAATTCGGTAAAGGTTCCATCATGAAAATGGGAGAGCAGCAGGAAACAAGGATTTCCACAGTACCAAGCGGCTCCCTAGCACTTGACGTAGCACTTGGTGTAGGTGGATATCCACGGGGAAGAATAATTGAAATTTATGGTGAATGATATCGTTAGCTGATGGAATGCTTTCTCCTATTAATTAATAAAGGAGAATAATCATGACACATATTTCAAGAAAATGGACAGATGATGAGATTGATTTCCTGATTAATAACTTCTTAACTATGACTGACCAAGAGATTGGGAACTATTTATCAAGAACGAAGGATGCAATTGAAAGAAAAAGAGCCAAATTAAAGTTAAATAAGAATGAGAAGCTTTGCCTTGACCAATCGACAATTAAAGAGATTCTTTCATCAAAATTAACTTATCAGGAAATTGCTGAAAGGTATCATATTACAAGAGAACAAGCTAGGAATATATATCGTAAATATGATCCAAAAGGTTATGTTGCAAAAACTAAACTCTGGTCAAATGAGGAAGAGGTATTTTTAATTAAAAATTATTTGACTATGGGTGATGAGAGCATCGCTTGTATTTTAGAAAGAAGCCCTTCATCAATTCTAAAAAAAAGATTAAAGTTGGGGCTACACAGGAATGATTTTCACATCGTTGAGAATCCTCCTGATAAGTATTGGACTGAAGAAGAAATAGAGTTTTTAGTGTCCAATATCGATATGTTAACTTATGAGGAAATTTCTCAAAAATTAAAGCGGTCGGTTAAAGCAGTAATGATTAAAGCTTCTAAATTAGGTTTAGTAACTAATGGATCGAAATGGTCCGAAAAAGAAGATTCTCTTCTCATGCAATATTCAAGAAAAACGATTGAGGAAATTGCATTTATTTTGGATAGAAGTCCGAAAGCCATTAAACATCGTTTGAATAAACTTGGAATTGCCCGCAAAAGTGGTCAAGATACTAGCCTTGAACAAAAAGTAGAGAAGATTATAAAGGATCTTGGTGTAAAGTATTTAAAACAAGTATTTTTAGGCTCTGATTTTAATTTTAAAGCAGACTTTGTAATTGGTACCATAGTTATAGAGGCTAATGGGGATTATTGGCATGGAAATCCGATTCTTTATCCAATTCCTAATGAAATGCAGAAACTTGCAATTGAAAAAGATCTGATAAAAAAACGGTATTTCGAGGAATTAGGATATAAAGTCTATGAAATCTGGGAATATGATGTTAATACTGATTTTCCAAAAGTGAAACGAAAAATCGCCCGCTTATTGGGAAACCAATAGGTTGAAAGGGGCAAAATCGGAAAACATCTCAGGTCATGAGAAAATTCCGAGGTAACTGGATGAATTAAAAAGCATTCAGCACCGTAACGCGTACCGAGTGAACCTACATAAATATGTAGAATATAATCTCGGCAAGAGTGTCCCTTCCCTAACAGAGTGAGCTGAGGGAGAATATGTACGCTGAGCTGAGCTGGAATGGACCAGCTGTAGTTACATGTCTAACCAGAGCGTGTAATGATGAGGGTGACCTCCAGAAGCAAGGATAAAAAGCCTTGTGTATAACAATACTGCCCGAATCATCTGGTAAAACAACCGTAGCCCTTCACGCAATCGCAGAAGTGCAGGCAAAAGGCGGACAAGCGGCGTTTATTGACGCTGAGCATGCCTTGGACCCTACTTATGCCCAAAAATTAGGCGTAAACATTGATGAACTATTATTATCCCAGCCAGACACTGGTGAACAAGCACTTGAAATCGCTGAAGCACTGGTACGAAGCGGTGCAGTTGATATCATCGTAATCGACTCAGTAGCTGCCCTAGTTCCAAAAGCAGAAATCGAAGGTGAAATGGGAGACGCCCACGTAGGTTTACAAGCCCGTTTGATGTCTCAAGCTCTCCGTAAACTATCAGGTGCAATCAACAAATCAAAAACAATTGCAGTATTTATCAACCAAATCCGTGAAAAAGTCGGAGTTATGTTCGGAAATCAACTCGTAGTTGCTTAATCTATTAAAAGATTAAGGAGTTTACACTGGGTTTCCCTTGCTAGTGATAGCATGCAAAATACCTTGTGAACCCAATTGCCTAGGGGTGTGATGGAAACATCGCTAACGGTGAAGCCCGCCACTAAATGGGTAATACCGTGCCGAGCCTTACATATGTGTGAGGAAGGTGTAGAGACTACCAAAAGGGGCTATTAAGATAGCTAACTGAGTAGGGTACGGCAGAGGATAGGCTGCTGCCGGAAGTGCAAGGCTCTCTAATTTAAGTAGAGATGAAGAGATAGTCCGTGCTATAGAAATGGTAAATCTATAGAATATGCCAGAAACAACTCCTGGTGGTAGGGCTTTGAAGTTCTACTCGACAATCCGTCTTGAAGTCCGCCGTGCTGAAACCCTTAAGCAAGGCGCTGAAATGGTTGGTAACAAGACAAAAATTAAGGTTGTTAAGAACAAAGTTGCGCCTCCATTCCGTACAGCTGAAGTCGATATTATGTATGGAGAAGGCATCTCAAAAGAAGGCGAAATCGTCGATATGGGTTCGGAACTAGAAATTGTCCAAAAAAGTGGTTCCTGGTATTCTTATAGCGATCAAAGAATCGGACAGGGCCGGGAAAATGCAAAACTGTTCCTAAAGGAAAACCCTGATATCCGCCTTGATATCCAAACAAAAATCCGTGAACACTACGGGTTGGATGGTGAAAAAACTGTCACCGAAGCGGATGACGATGATCAAATTGAGCTACTAGATTAATTTTAAAGAGCAAAGCCTTTCTCAAAGGTTTTGCTCTTTTTGAAACAAATTGCATTTTTATTCAGTAATATACATAAAAGTACTTCTGTAAAAACAGCCCATTTCCCAGTCACGTCATACTAAATTCGAAATATTTCAAAATGCCAATTGGACTAAACCTTGACAATGATTGGCACCACATTTACAATTAACATGTATATTTTACATTTTTGGAAATATTACATTGCGAAAAAGCCTTAGTGCTTGCTGTATGTTGAGTCTAAACAATGTACATGCCGACACTTAAAAAAATGTAAGAAAAGTTCATAGCAAGAGGAGGTGTAACGATTGGATTTAATTACTATCATCTCCATTTTGCTTGGCCTTATCGTCGGTGCCGTTGTTGGCTATTTTATTCGTAGATCCATTGCTGAAGCAAAAATAGCAGGAGCTAATAATGCTGCAGAGCAAATCTTAGAGGATGCAAAACGCGATGCTGAATCCTTAAAGAAAGAAGCCCTGTTAGAGGCAAAGGATGAAATTCACAAGCTTCGTACTGAAGCAGAACGTGAGGTTCGTGAACGAAGAAATGAACTGCAAAAACAAGAAAACCGTTTACTGCAAAGAGAAGAGAATTTAGACAGGAAGGATGAAACGTTAAACAAGCGTGAAGTTCTTCTAGAAAAGAAGGATGATTCTCTAAATCAAAGACAACAGCATATTGAAGAGATGGAAAGCAAAGTGGACGAGTTGGTACGTACACAACAATTAGAACTCGAACGAATTTCGGGCTTAACTCGTGAGGAAGCGAAGTCGATCATTATAGATCGGACTGAGAATGAACTCGCTTATGAAACCGCGATGATGATTAAGGAAAGCGAAAATCGTGCAAAAGAGGAAGCTGATAAGAAAGCGAAAGAAATACTTTCCTTGGCTATCCAGCGTTGCGCAGCTGACCATGTAGCAGAAACAACTGTCTCAGTCGTAAACCTTCCAAACGACGAAATGAAGGGCCGTATCATTGGACGTGAAGGACGAAACATTCGTACGCTTGAAACGTTAACAGGTATTGATTTAATCATTGATGATACTCCTGAAGCTGTCATTCTATCAGGCTTTGATCCTATTCGTCGGGAAACCGCTCGCTTGGCGCTTGAAAAGCTTGTTCAAGACGGACGCATCCATCCAGCCCGGATTGAGGAAATGGTTGAGAAATCACGCCGCGAAGTGGATGAGTATATCCGTGAAGTTGGCGAACAGACCACCTTTGAAGTCGGCGTTCATGGACTCCATCCAGACCTGATCAAAATCCTTGGCCGCCTGAAGTTCCGTACAAGCTACGGTCAAAACGTGTTAAAACACTCAATGGAAGTAGCACAGCTTTCGGGATTATTAGCCGCAGAGCTTGGACAGGATGAAACACTGGCAAGACGTGCCGGACTTCTCCACGATATCGGGAAAGCAATTGACCATGAAGTGGAAGGAAGCCATGTCGAAATAGGTGTTGAGCTTGCGACCAAATACAAGGAACATCCGGTAGTCATCAACAGTATCGCTTCACACCACGGAGATACCGCACCAACATCGATTATTGCGGTCCTTGTTGCAGCAGCTGATGCCTTGTCAGCAGCAAGACCAGGTGCACGAAGTGAAACTCTTGAAAACTACATCCGCCGCCTTGAAAAGCTAGAGGAGATTTCTGAATCCTATGAGGGTGTTGAGAAATCCTTCGCTATCCAAGCAGGCCGTGAGGTTCGGATTATGGTCAGACCGGAAGCAATTGATGATTTGGCTGCACACCGCCTGGCACGGGATATCCGGAAGCGAATTGAGGAAGAGCTTGACTATCCAGGTCATATTAAAGTAACAGTTATCCGTGAAACTCGGGCTGTTGAATACGCGAAATAAAGCGGTGCTTTTGCATCGCTTTATTTTTTTGCATAAAAAAATATGCTAAACTTCTAATTAACACATTTTATTTACGAAAGGGCAAAAACATGAACATACTTTTTATCGGCGATGTCGTCGGTTCTCCAGGCAGGGATATGGTAAAAGAATATCTGCCAAGATTAAAAGAAAAATATCGTCCGCAAATAACGATTATTAATGGTGAAAATGCCGCAGGCGGTAAGGGAATTACGGAAAAAATATACCGGCAATTTTTAGAGCAGGGTGCACAGGCTGTAACATTAGGCAATCATGCCTGGGATAATCGCGAAATATTTGAATTTATCGATCAGGCCAAATATTTAGTCCGACCGGCCAATTTTCCGAAGAACACGCCTGGTAAAGGAATTATTTTTCTAAAAATAAACAGCTTTGAAGTGGCAGTCATTAATTTACAGGGAAGGACATTCATGAATCCTATTGATTGCCCGTTTCAAAAGGCCGATGAGCTCGTTGCATTGGCGCGGACACGCACGCCATTCATCTTCGTTGACTTCCACGCTGAAGTGACGAGTGAAAAGCAGGCCATGGGCTGGTATTTAGACGGAAGGGTATCGGCTGTTGTAGGGACCCACACACATGTCCAAACAGCCGATAACCGCATTCTTCCAGGGGGAACGGCTTATTTAACTGATGTGGGCATGACGGGCCCGTATGACGGTATTCTTGGCGTGGAAAGGGAAGCGGTCTTGAAACGGTTTCTTACAAGCCTGCCTGTACGATTTGAAGTCACAACAGGCGGAAGAAATCAATTAAGCGCAGTGCATATGGTCCTGGATCAAAAAACAGGCCTTGCAAAAAAAATTGAACCAATCTTAATCAATGATGACCATCCATGGTATTCATAGGAGCAAACACTCTCGTTTGCTCTTTTTATATGCCTTATTTTTGTCCAAGCTGGAATATGTTATTTGATTCGTGAATATAGTAGCAGTGGAATGTTTTATACCTGATTGATTCATGAAACTGCTCATGCGGGATCGGGATTATTACAAGGGGGAGCTAGGAATGGAAATATTAAAAGTTTCAGCAAAATCTAATCCTAATTCTGTAGCTGGTGCACTTGCCGGAGTTCTGCGTGAAAGAGGTGCAGCAGAAATACAGGCAATAGGTGCGGGTGCATTAAATCAAGCCGTTAAGGCAGTAGCCATTGCAAGAGGATTTGTAGCGCCTAGCGGAGTTGACTTGATTTGTGTCCCTGCGTTTACCGATATTTTAATCGATGGGGAAGAACGCACAGCTATAAAATTAATTGTAGAACCGCGGTAGAAAAAAGCCGTGGGTATAAAAAATTCAAAATTTTTATCTGCCTGGTTGTTTTATACAAGCAGGTATTTTTGTGTTCTTGTTGAGAGAATTCATTGTTTGCTTACCATAATTAAAGAATACTATTCTGATATAGGAGAGAATGTTTTGGAAATGGAAAACTGGGGGCATAACCGTAAAGGCTGAAGAATTGGCAAAACTGTTTAAAAATACTGTAATTGCCCATTTATTCTTGATATTTTTAGAAGGTAAATCAAGTAATTTAAAATAATAAAAAAATATTCATATTTTAGACATTATTTCGAGCCAAAGGGTTGCATTTTTTACTTTATAGGTCTAGAATTGTAAGCGTTTAGTACATCTCCGTGACGCTAGTTTTTAGGCTTTAAAGCATTAAAAATCACAATTTCTAGTGGTTTACTCGGAAATGTGCTATAATCTACATGATTTTATTTAATTATCTTTTACATATCCAAAGGGGTGTAAGTCATGATTAAGCAACTTTCATGGAAAGTTGGCGGACAACAAGGTGAAGGTATTGAGAGTACCGGTGAAATCTTTGCAATCGCACTGAATCGCTTAGGTTATTACTTGTATGGTTATCGACACTTTTCATCACGTATTAAGGGCGGCCATACGAATAATAAAATCAGAGTAAGCACGACAGAAGTTCGTTCTATTTCTGATGATCTTGATATCCTAGTCGCTTTTGACCAAGAAACAATTGATGTAAACTACAAAGAACTTCACAGCAAAGGACTAATCCTTGCTGATGCTAAATTTGGTCCAACTAAACCTGAAGATACAGAAGCTTCTTTATTTGTAGTTCCATTTACGGAAATTGCAACAGAGCTTGGTACTTCATTAATGAAGAACATGGTTGCAATCGGCGCTACCGCGGCCGTTTTAGATTTGGATATCCAAGTCTTTGAGGAAGTTGTACGTGAAATTTTTGGCAAAAAAGGCGACCAGGTAGTTGCAAAGAATATGGATGCCATTAAAGCTGGCTTTGACAATATGAAAGATAAGCTTGGACAAGGCGTCGAGCCAATGCATCTTGAAAAAGCTGACGGCAAACACCGTATGTTTATGATCGGTAACGATGCGATTGCCCTAGGTGCTATTGCAGGCGGATGCCGTTTTATGGCTGCTTACCCTATTACACCTGCTTCTGAGATTATGGAATACTTAATTAAGAAGCTTCCTGCACTTGGCGGAACAGTTATTCAAACAGAAGACGAAATTGCTGCAGCTACAATGGCTATTGGTGCTAACTATGCTGGTGTTCGTACAATTACTGCCTCTGCAGGCCCTGGCCTTTCTTTGAAAATGGAAGCAATCGGCCTTGCGGGTATGACTGAAGTCCCGTTAGTTATCGTTGATACACAGCGCGGTGGTCCTTCAACAGGATTACCAACAAAACAAGAACAATCAGACCTTATGGCCATGATTTATGGAACACATGGAGAGATTCCAAAAATCGTTATGGCTCCAAGTACAGTAGAAGAAGCTTTCTATGATACAGCAGAAGCTTTCAACCTTGCTGAAGAATATCAAGTTCCGGTAATTATATTATCTGACCTGCAATTATCCTTAGGAAAACAAACTGTAGAACCATTAAACGTTGATAACGTTGAAATTCGTCGTGGTAAGCTGTTATCTGGCGATCTTCCAGAGATCGAAGCAAAAGGCTACTTCAAACGTTATGAAGTAACGGAAGATGGTGTTTCACCACGTGTCATCCCTGGTATGAAAAATGGTATTCACCATGTAACAGGTGTTGAACACGCTGAAACTGGTAAACCATCTGAATCAGCTGCAAACCGCTTGGCACAAATGGATAAGCGTATGCGTAAATTAGAAAATATTCGCTTTAATACACCTGTATATAAAAATGCGAAGCATGAAGAAGCTGACGTTTTATTCGTTGGTTTTAACTCTACTCGCGGTGTTATTGAAGAAGCAATGGGACGTCTTGAAAATGACGGTTTAAAAGTGAACCATGCCCATATTCGCTTAATTCACCCATTCCCAACTGATGAGGTTCTTCCGCTTATTCAATCAGCGAAGAAGGTTGTCGTGTTAGAAAATAATGCGACTGGTCAATTGGCTAATATTATAAAAATGAACGTTGGACATGCAGACAAGATTGTAAAGCATGTGAAATATGATGGTAATCCATTCTTACCTCACGAAGTTTATACAAAAGCAAAGGAGTTGTTCTAAATGGCCACTTTTAAAGATTTTAGAAATGATGTAAAACCGAACTGGTGCCCTGGCTGTGGCGACTTCTCTGTACAAGCGGCAATTCAACGTGCTGCTGCAAACGTTGGTTTACAACCTGAAAATTTAGCGGTTGTTTCCGGTATCGGCTGTTCCGGTCGTATTTCCGGTTATATTAATTCATACGGATTCCATGGAATCCATGGCCGTTCACTGCCAATCGCACAAGGCGTTAAAATGGCTAACCGCGATTTAACGGTTATCGCTTCCGGCGGTGACGGTGACGGCTTTGCGATTGGTATGGGTCATACTATCCATGCAATCCGTCGTAACATTGACGTTACGTATATCGTTATGGACAACCAAATTTACGGTTTAACAAAAGGTCAAACTTCTCCGCGCTCAGCTGCTGGCTTTAAAACAAAGTCAACACCAGCAGGTTCCATCGAACAAGCGATTTCCCCAATGGAAATGGCACTGACTGTGGGTGCAACATTTGTTGCTCAAAGCTTCTCAACAGATTTGAAAGATTTAACTGCGTTAATTGAAGCTGGTATTAATCACAAGGGCTTCTCTTTAATCAACGTATTCAGCCCATGTGTAACTTATAATAAAGTAAACACTTATGACTGGTTCAAAGAAAATCTTACTAAGCTTAGCGATATCGAGGGCTATGATCCACATAACCGCGAAGCGGCGATGCAAACATTAATGAAGCATAAAGGCTTAGTAACTGGTCTTATTTATCAAAATACGGAGCAAAAATCCTACCAAGAATTAGTTCATGGCTACAAAGAAACTCCATTAACTCAAGCAGACCTTGAGCTTGATCAAAATTATTTTGATAAATTAGTTGCGGAATTCATGTAATGGTGAAGAAAATCCCGAGGCACTCCCTCGGGATTTTTTTTATAGAGTGTGATTGTCGAAAGGAGTCTAGATTTTCTATTGTTTTCAGGTTCGTAAACCTTTATACTATTATAATGTGCAGATGTATGGTTAATTCTATGCACAGTAAAAAATTAACATTCTTTATAATAATAGAAGTAATTTTTTTAAGAAAGGGGTTTAAACCACATGAACGAAAAGCAACGATTAGAAGGTCAGCAAGTAAACGCTGCTAATTCTTCGGACAAAAAATCCGCCAAGGATTACAGCAAATACTTCGAACAAGTAATTACTGGACCTTCTTTAAAAGATGCAAAAAAGCGTGGTAAAGAAGAAGTAAAGTACCAAAATGATTTTGCTATTCCAGAAGAATTTCGCGGAATGGGTAAAGGCCGTAAGTTTTATATTCGCACTTACGGATGCCAGATGAACGAACACGATACAGAAGTAATGTCAGGGATCTTTTTAGCTTTAGGTTATGAGCCGACTGACCGTACTGAGGATGCCAATGTTATTCTGTTAAATACTTGTGCGATTCGCGAAAATGCGGAGAATAAAGTATTCGGTGAGCTTGGCCACCTGAAAGCATTAAAAATGGAAAAGCCGGACCTGCTTCTCGGTGTCTGCGGCTGTATGTCACAGGAAGAGTCAGTCGTTAATAAAATTTTAAAAACATATCAGCAAGTAGATATGATTTTTGGTACTCATAATATTCACAGACTGCCTAATATCCTTCATGAAGCGTACATGTCTAAGGAAATGGTAGTAGAAGTATGGTCCAAGGAAGGCGACGTAATTGAAAACCTTCCAAAAGAACGCCGCGGCAATATCAAGGCATGGGTCAACATTATGTACGGCTGTGATAAATTCTGTACGTATTGTATCGTTCCATTTACACGAGGTAAAGAACGCAGTCGTCGTCCTGAAGAAATCATCCAGGAAGTGCGCCAGTTAGCAGCACAGGGCTATAAGGAAATCACCTTACTTGGTCAAAACGTGAATGCCTATGGAAAAGACTTTGAGGATATGAAATATGGACTTGGAGACCTGATGGATGAAATCCGTAAAATTGATATTCCAAGAGTTCGTTTCACAACAAGCCACCCGCGCGACTTTGATGACCATTTAATTGAAGTCCTAGCACAGGGCGGCAATTTGATGAATCATATTCACTTGCCAGTACAATCGGGCTCAACTGATGTATTGAAAATTATGGCTCGTAAGTACACTAGAGAACAATATTTAGAGCTAGTTAGAAAAATCAAAACCGCAATTCCGGATGTCGCATTGTCAACAGATATTATTGTCGGATATCCAAACGAGACCGACGAACAATTTGAAGAAACAATGTCACTTTACCGTGAAGTAGGTTTTGAAATTGCTTATACGTTTATTTACTCTCCACGTGAAGGCACTCCAGCGGCCAAGATGGAGGATAACGTCCCAATGGAAGTAAAGAAAGAACGTTTACAGCGTTTAAACAACCTTGTAAACGAGCTTTCTGCTGAGGCTATGAAAAAATATCAAGGCCAAATTGTCGAGGTACTTGTGGATGGGGAAAGTAAAAACAATCCGGATGTCCTTGCCGGCTATACAAGCAAGAACAAATTAGTCAATTTTATTGGTCCTAAGTCAGCGATTGGCAAAATTGTAAAAGTAAAAATTAATGAAGCAAAAACATGGTCATTAAACGGAGAAATGGTGGAAGAACTAGAACCAGCAGAGGTGAACTAAAGTGGCGAAGTATACAAAAGACGATATCGTCGCTCGTGCAAAAGAATTGGCTCGTATGATTGCAGATACCCAGGAAGTGGATTTCTTTAAACGGGCAGAAGCGCAAATTCATGATAATCAAAAGGTGAAAACATTAATTGCTGATATTAAGGGATTGCAAAAGCAAGCCGTTAACCTGCAGCATTATGGAAAACCGGAAGCCTTAAAAAAGGTTGAAGATAAAATCGCTTCAATCGAACAAGAGCTGGATGACATTCCAGTTGTTCAAGATTTTAAGGAATCGCAAATCGAAGTAAATGAATTGCTTCAGTTAATTGCAACAACAATTTCAAATACTGTCACAGATGAAGTCATTATTTCAACAGGCGGAGATGTTCTGCTTGGGGAAACGGGCGCCAGCATGAAAAATGGCGGCGGGTCTTGCGCGGGACATGATGATTGCGATCACGAGCATTAAAAATGTAAGCCGGACTTTCTGAAGTCTGGCTTATTTTTTTCCTAATATGGATTCCTCCGCAAAAGACTACCCCCTTAAGGCACACACCTAGACATCCCGCATAAGATGAATCATGACTAAACTTTTATCCAGTATTCGCAGATTTAGATATCACACTAGTATAGACATTCGCATAGGATGAAATGAAACTGAATGAGGAGGGTTCGCGCAAAATGGGAGAATATAGAGAGATATTTGCGAAGGCCGTAGTAGCGAAGGGACGGAAGTTTACAAAGTCCAATCATACGATTAGCCCGGCACACAATCCATCCAGCGTTCTCGGCTGTTGGGTTATCAACCATAAATATAACGCGAAAAAAGTTGGTAAAACAGTTGAGATACACGGACATTATGACATCAATACTTGGTACTCCTTTAACGATAACACAAGAACAGAAGTGGTTACGGAACGGGTCCAATACACAGATGTCATTAAGTTAAAATACCGTGACCATGACTGCATGGACGACAGTGAAATTGTAGCAAAAGTACTGCAGCAGCCAAACACCTGTGAAGCCGTCATTTCCCCAAATGGCAACAAAATCATCGTTCATGTCGAAAGGGAGTTCTTGGTTGAAGTCATTGGCGAAACCAAGGTTTGTGTCCGCGTAAATCCTGAAGGATGCAAAGACAATGATGATGAATGGGGCATGGATGTTGACGACGAGGAATTCGAGGAATTAAGTCCCGATTTCTTAGTAGGTGGCGAAGAAGAATAACTTTAACTAGGAGGTTTTTGCTTCCTAGTTTTTCTTTTTTTCGAGAAATGTTTAAATGTATGTTTACCAGTTAAAATCAGCATGCTAATTTCTAGGAGGTGGTAATCACTTGGAACCGAAACAACCGGGAAATAGCAATATGACTGATTTTGATAAGTTAAATGACCGAATCATTGCGGAAAGTCCAACCGGACCCATGTTAGTAATTAAAACAAATTTGGACCCAAAGAACGTTACCGAAAATAATCCTTATTATCATAATGAAAAGGCAAAGGATCCGAAGGAATTTAAAGACTACTTTGAAGAATGAAAAGAGCCAGGTTACTTATTTTCCTGGCTCTTTTCCCATTCTGGCTTTAGTATCGATAATACATATGTATCATGAATATGATTGCTTTGATGCATATAGCCCCGTAGAATGCCCTCTTTCGTAAAGCCCATTTTTTGAAGCAGGTTGACCGAGGCTACGTTTTCGGGATAGACGATGGCCCCGATCCGATACAGATCCATTTGCGTAAAACTAAACTGTAATACTTCTCTAATGGCTTCAGTCGCATATCCTTTTCTCCAATAGGCAGGATTAAGTTCATAGCCAATTTCGGCCCGTTTGTTTTTCAATTGCAAGTTATTAAGACCAATGGTTCCAATAATCTTTTGATTTTCCTTCAGCTTAATTCCCCAGCGGATTCCCCGTTTATCTTGATAATTCTTTTGAAACAAATCAATTAATTTCATGGCCTCGGCCGGCAGGGTAAACCGGTCGGTTCCGTAGAACCTCGTTACTTCATCTCGCGAAAATATTTCAAACAAACTGTCGACATGGCGATGGGTGAGTTTGATTAATTGTAATCTTTTTGTTTCAAGGATTGGAAAGTTCACAGATTCACCTCGGATAAAACTTGTTCAAAAACTTGTTCATCTATCAGTTTATATCGAGGATCGAAAAAAAGAAAGAAATACAACAACGTTTAGAAAATTTTAAAAAATATGATAAATTTTCCCTATGGTTCTGTTAAGATAAAGAAGAAAACATGGAATATTCTTTGAAAGGAGCATAACGTATTAGTGAACTTCCCTTTCTATATTTTTGGCATTCACCCCCATCTATTATTAGAATCATTAGCCTATTTTATCGGCTTCCGCGTTTATTTATATACACGAAATAAAGAAAGAATCCCAATGGATAAAGCCCTTTGGGTAATTGTTGGGGCAATCTTAGGCGCTGCTTTAGGCTCCAAATTCCTCTATTGGCTTGAAGATCCAAAGAAAACGTTGGAAAATTGGCATAATCTTATTTATTTAATGGAAGGAAAAACAATCGTCGGCGGATTACTAGGTGGGCTGATTGGAGTTGAAACAGCCAAAAAATGCATTGGCTGGACGCGCTCGACCGGCGATGACTTTGTTTTGCCATTGGCTGTTGGTATGATGATTGGCCGAATTGGCTGTTTTTTAACCGGCTTAGATGACCACACTTATGGGACGGCTACAACTTGGATCACCGGGGTGGACTTTGGTGACGGAATAAAGCGGCACCCCACACAGCTTTATGAAATAGCTTTTTTGGGTGCTCTTGCCTTCGCACTTCTTCAGCTAAAGAGAAATAGTATCGGCTGGGAAGGCCTGCTATTTCAGCTGTACATGCTTGGTTATTTAACGTTTCGGTTCATGATTGATTTTATTAAACCAACCCCGCACCCATATTGGCTTTTAAACAATATTCAAGTGGCAAGCTTGCTGGGGATCTTGTATTACATATGGCTCATTAATAAAAAACAAACAGAGAAGAGGAGTGAAATTCATGCCTAACCGGCCGTATTTATTTTATGAATTAACAAACAGCATCTGCTCGACCTGTCATCGTAAAGTGGAAGCCAAGGTCATCATTGAAAATGAAAAGGTTTATTTGGTTAAGCATTGTATGCAGCACGGCAGGGAAAAGGTTTTGATTTCAACAGACGTCGATTATTATAAGTGGTGCCGTGAATTTATTAAGCCCTCGGAAATGCCATATCGCTGGAATACGCCAATTAAATATGGCTGCCCGTATGATTGTGGCCTATGTCCGGACCATGAACAGCATAGCTGTTTGACATTATTAGAGATTACCGAGCGATGCAACCTGAAATGCCCAATTTGCTATGCGGATTCCTCGCCGAATAAAGGGACCTTCCGCAGCATAGAAAAAATAGAATTTATGCTAGATAGCATTATTAAAAATGAGCGTGAGCCTGATATCGTCCAAATTAGCGGCGGCGAACCAACGATTCATCCGCAGTTCTTTGACATCCTGGACATGGCAAAATCACGGCCGATCCGTCATATAATGGTTAATACAAATGGGCTCCGAATTGCCAATGACAAGGAATTCGTCAAGCGCCTAGCCTCGTATTCTCCTGGCTTTGAAATCTATCTTCAATTTGACAGCTTTGAAAAAGAAGCATTGGAGGAATTAAGGGGAGTAGATTTACGAGATATTCGTCAAAAGGCGATTGACCATTTAAATGAATTTAATATATCTACTACACTTGTTGTCACATTGAAAAAGGGATTAAACGACCATGAAGTAGGCAAAATCATTCAATATGGGCTGCAGCAGCAATGTGTCCGCGGGGTGACCTTCCAGCCGATTCAAGCTGCAGGTAGATTGGAAGAATATGACCCTTCTGTTAACCGCTTAACGCTGAGTGAAGTGCGGCAAATGATTATCGACCAATCGAATGTGTTTGGTTCAAAGGACATTATCCCTGTCCCATGCCATCCTGATTGCCTGGCAATGGGCTATGCCTTAAAGCTTAATGGGGATGTGACGCCGCTAACAGGCTTAATCGATCCGAATATTTTGCTGGAAGGCGAGCGCAACACCATCGTTTTTGAACAGGATGATAACATTAAAAATATGATTTTTAAATTGTTCTCATTGAACCATTCTCCGGATTCCTCTGCCTTGTCCTTGAAGGACTTACTATGCTGTCTGCCAAAGGTGGCAATGCCGGGAGAAATCGGATATGACAACGTCTTTCGGGTGATTATTATGCAGTTCTTGGATGCACATAACTTTGATGTCCGTTCCGTTAAAAAATCCTGTGTCCATATCGCCCATCCGGATGGCCGGATTATTCCGTTTGATACGTACAATTTATTTTATCGGGATAATAAGGAAGAAGAATTGAAGAAAATTCAGCAGGAACTGGAAGAACGTACATTTAATAAATAGCACCTTCATAATTAAAGGGGGAGACTGGCATGGTCCAAAATCAAGGAAACACTTCGAAGGATGGAAGTTTAAAAGACCTTTGGCTTGGGATAGGCATCACCATCGGGATCTATCTTATGGGCTTATTGATTTTGTTTGTCTTTTCCCCGATGTTTTTTGCATATTTATGTATAGCCGCCGTTGCCTTGATTTTGATTCCGATCATTTGTTTTTCGAAGGGACGGAAGCGGATGGGCCAGGGGGCTTTGATTGGCCTCGGAATTAATATTCTATTATTTACAGCTTGTTTTGGGATCCTGATTTCCGGGCTGGGTGGTTTATAGAATAGGAGAAGCAGGTGCTTTTATGAGGTGCCTGCTTTAACATTCATTTATATTGGTTTTGCAACATAGTTATAAATTAATGTGGAAAACTGGGAGGGACACTAATGGATGATCGTTTATTTCGAAATGCGATGGGGAAGTTTGCAACAGGGGTAACAGTGGTGGCAACAGAGGTGGATGGCAAGGCTCACGGAATGACGGCAAATGCGTTTATGTCTGTATCGCTAAACCCAAAACTTGTTGTCATATCAATCGCGGAAAAAGCATCTATGCTTGAAAAAATCAAAAAAAGCAACACATTCTCTGTGAATATCCTGTCGGCTGACCAGCAGGAGTTGTCGATGATTTTCGCAGGGCAGTTGAAGGAGCATCGAGAAGTTGTATTTGATCGGCTTGGCGGGGTGCCAGTTATTGCCGGGGCACTGGCGCAGGCTGCATGTGAAGTAACAGCTACACATGTGGAAGGGGACCATACACTATTTATAGGCAGGGTAATTGAAATTTCCGTTGAAGAATCTAACGCAGACCCGCTTATTTATTTTAGCGGGAAATACAGGTCTCTATCAGAATAGGATATAAGAATCAAAAAATGGATTAAGCCAGCCTAATTCAAACCGCTTGTTTGAAGGGGTGGCTTTTTTTGTTTTGGATAATTATCTCAATTTGATATAGAAATTTGATATCATAGTTTTTGAGAAATAAGTCATTTAGTTAGAGGGAGGAGGAAGATGACATTAACAATTCTTATCTGGGCGGTCGCAAGTGTCTTCATCATCCATGATTTTGAAGAAATAATCGTCATGGAAGGCTGGCTGAAACGGAACGAGAAGGATATTTTAAAGGTCTTGCCAAAAAGGTTCCATAACTACTTTATCCGTGTCTTTCCACGGCACACAGCCGGTTTTGCTTTGGCTGTATTAGTTGAGTATATAGGTATTTTGCTGACTATTATTCTGGCAATGGGCGGGGCAGCAAAGCATTGGACTTTAATCGGAATTCTTTCAGTCGTTTCCATTTTGTTTATCCATTCATTTACCCACATTTGCCAGGCTATCATTCTTAGAAGATATACTCCTGGTGTAGCCACGGCCGTTATTTTATTGATCCCGTTTTGTCTATATTTCTATCAATTTGCTTTAGTGATTGAGGCCATTGATTGGCCAATGATTTGGATTAGCATCCCGGTTGGCGTCATCTTAGTGGTTTTCTTTAATCAAGTAGGGCTAATATGGGGGAAGAGACTGGAAACATATCTTTAAATCTATAAGAAAATTTGAGATTTTTATTAGAAATAGGTATATTTCCAATACTCGGACTCGACTTCGGAAATATATCTGCGATTTCCCAAACTTATCTGCGAATCGTTATTATTGGATAAAACAATCCAAAGAAAGTGCCTCAAATCCCCACTTGAGGCACCTCCCATATATAAAAATTATACCCCTTTATAAGCTTGACGCAGGATTTCCATCAGTTCTCTAGTTAATGGACGCTTCGGATTGACGTTTGTATCAGGATCATGGACGGCATGTAGGGCCATCTCAGTAATCTTGCTTTCATATACAGGTTGGCTAACGCGGCATTCCTCAACGCTTAACGGCATATCGAGCTCTCTCGCTAGGTTGATAACAGCTTCAATCAAGCTTTCAATACCTTCTTCCGTTGTCCGTGCCGGAAGCTCCAGCATTTTTGCCAGCTCAGCATAACGTTTATCGGCCTTATAATACTCATAGCCGGCAAATGGAGTGAATTTTGTCGGCTTAACAGCATTAAAGCGAATAACAAGCGGCAGGAAAATCGCGTTTGCGCGACCGTGAGCGATATTGAACTCGGCTCCAACGGCATGGGCAAGACTGTGATTAATTCCTAAATAGGCGTTATTAAATGCAAGACCCGCAATCGTTGAAGCGTAATGCATTTTCTCGCGGGCCAGCTCATCAGAACCGTCACGGTACGCCCTTGGCAAATACTTAAATACTAGCTGAATGGCCTTAATAATCTGTCCATCTGTAAAATCATTGGCAACGACTGAAACAAAAGCTTCAAGAGCATGTGTTAAGACATCCATTCCAGTGTCTGCCGTGATTTCCTTCGGAACAGTCATCGAGAACTGTGGATCGATGATCGCTACATCCGGTAAAAGTTCAGGATCGGAAAGCGGATATTTAATATTCGCTTTTTTATCCGTGATGACGGCAAAGGAGGTAACCTCCGAACCGGTTCCGGAAGTAGTCGGAATCGCGATAAACTTTGCCTTCTCGCGAAGCTTCGGATACGTCACAACTCGTTTTCTAGGATTAAGAGTTTTCAGTTTCAGAGTGTTAAAGTTTGCTTCAGAATCCTCGTAAAATAACCACATCGCTTTTGCTGCATCAAGGACAGAACCGCCTCCTAAGGCAATGATCATATTCGGCTTAGCGTGTCTCATCAGTTCAGCACCCGCCATGACCGTTTCGATGCTAGGGTCCGGTTCCACCTCTGAAAACACCTCATAGTGGACAAAATCAGGTCGTTTTGTTAGAAAATGGAGTACCTTATCGACATAACCGTTTTTCACCGAACTTGGGCTCGTGACAATAAATGCCTTTTTAATATCCGGGATGATTTCCAATGCCTGAACAGAATTCTTACGATAATAAATTTGCGGCGGTGTCCTTAGGATTTGGGCGTTATTATTGCGTTTGGCGACCTTTTTAATGTTTAGTAAATGCATGGCGCCGACATTGACTGAAACGGAGTTGCCTCCATAAGTCCCTGTACCGAGAGTTAGTGTCGGCAGTAAATCGTTATAAACGTTTCCAGTTGCCCCTTGGGCGGAAGGAGTATTGATAAGGATTCGTCCTGCTCTCATTCTCATTGCGTACTGTTCAACAATCTGGTCATTAGCCGTATGAATGGAAGCGGTGTGGCCGAGTCCGCCGTATTCTAATATTGCTTCTGCAAGGTTAAGAGCTTCTTCCGTACTATTTGCTTTATAGCAGGCAAGAACAGGGCTTAGCTTTTCACAGGAAAGCGGATATTTTGGTCCAACACCTTCTAATTCGACCACTAAAACCTTGGTATCAAATGGGACTTCGATTCCGGCCATTTGGGCAATTTTAAAGGCTGGAAGACCGACAATCATCGGATTGAGGAATCTGGTTTCTTCTTTTATCGCTACTTTTTCTAACTGTTTCCTTTCCTCCTCATTTAAAAAGTAACAGTGATTGGCGATCATTTCCGTAATGACTTCGGTATAGATTTCTTTATCGATGATTAAGGCTTGCTCAGAGGCACATATCATTCCATTATCATAGGTTTTCGACATAATCAGGTCTTGGACGGAGCTCTTGATATTGGCAGTTTTTTCGAAATAACAAGGTACATTTCCTGGGCCGACACCAATTGCCGGTTTGCCGGAACTATATGCGGCTTTCACCATGCCAGAACCGCCAGTCGCAAGAATTAGCGATACCTTTGGATGCTTCATTAACATATTGATACCATCTAGAGTGGTAGTTTCCAGCCATTGAATACAATTTTCAGGAGCGCCTGCACGGACAGCGGCTTCTCTTAGAAGTGCAGCTGTGAACCTTCCCGATTTCTGTGAAACAGGATGAAAGGAAAAAATAATCGGATTTCTTGTTTTCATAGAAATAAGAGATTTATAAATGACAGTGGATGTTGGATTTGTTACAGGCACCAGCGCGGCGATGACCCCGACTGGTTCGGCAATTTCATAGCTGCCCTCATGATTGTTTTCACTGATAATGCCGACCGTTTTCAGAGTTCGAAGGGTGTGATAAATCATCTCTGTTGCAAACATATTTTTTGTGATTTTATCTTCGTAAAGGCCTCGATTCGTTTCCTCAACAGCCATTCTGGCAAATTTATCGTGGTTCTCGAGTGCAACAATTGCCATCTGCTTGACAATTTCATCGACCATTTCCTGCGTAAAGCTGCGAAACTCCGTAGCTGCCTGAGCCGCATTAGCTGCTAATCGGTCAATCATCGAAACTGTCTGCTGTTGCTGTAACATTTTTTCTTCCACTGCCATTGATTGTTCCTCCCCATAAATATTTTATTGTGAATGATTGAACAAGGGAGAATTATTATTTTCCTCCCGTTCAATCTGTTATCAAATATAGCAATTGGGAACCGAGAATTTTGTAGAATTATGCTGCGAAAGTTGGGGAAACCCTTATAAATAGAATAGTTTCAAAGAATGTTCATAATTGCTATTTTTGAAGTGGAAAACACTCTAAAATTTTTATTTTCTAAAAATTTTGATACTATATAATGTATCAAGGCAATCATAAGAAGGGAGTAAAATAATGATTCTACAACTAGAGGACGTTTCGCTCAAACGGAGCGACAAGTGGATTTTAAAAAATGTCAATTGGCAAATAGAAAGAGGGGAGCATTGGGTTTTATTCGGTTTAAACGGTTCTGGTAAAACAGCCATCCTCAATTTGCTGAACGCCTATAATTTCCCGACAAAGGGAAGAATTAATGTTTTAGGAATGGAGTTTGGGAAAACCTATCTTGCTGAAAAGCTGCGCAAGCAAATTGGCTTTGTTTCATCCTCACTTCAGGAAAAATTTCATCCGGGAGATAATGCCTTTGAAGTGGTACTAAGCGGAGCATTCGCTTCCATTGGTCTCTATGAAAATCCAACAAACGAAATACGAATAAAGGCCATTTCCCTACTTGAGGAGCTTGGCTGCATCAATTATGCCAACCGAAATTATGAAACTTTATCACAAGGGGAAAAGCAGCGGGTGTTGATTGCCCGCGCGTTAATGGCTGACCCGTCTTTGCTGATTCTAGATGAGCCAACGAACGGTCTGGACTTTATTGCCCGTGAAAAACTATTGGAATCAATCGAAACGATTGCCAAAAATCCAAATGCACCAGCCATCATTTATGTTACTCATCATGTGGAAGAAATTCTGCCTGTATTTAATAAAACCTTATTGCTGAAGGATGGGCAGGTTTTTGCAGCAGGAAACACCGGTGAAATGTTATCGAGCGAGAGCCTTACCCAATTTTTCAATCTCCCGGTTCGGGTTTCTTGGGAAAATGAAAGACCATTTCTGTCAAAGTTGCAGGTGACACATCAAAATAGTTAGAAGAATAGGATATCCCGTATGGAGGGATATCCTATTCTTTTAAATCAAGCATATCTTTAATTCGCTTGCAATACTCCTCTTTTGGATAGGTTTGATACAAACCGCTAGACAAGCGGACAGGGTCGCCGAAGAAGTACCGTTCATACTGGGTTTGCCTTGTGCCAAATGAGCTCATCGTCAGGTCCCAGGCCAATCGAAAAAGCTTCACACGGTCCTCAGCATGTTTGCTTGAGCCTTTCAGGTAAATGTCCAAATCTTTTTTTAGAGGTGAAGCAAAATCCTTTTCCGTTGGTAAGGTAATCATTCCGCTCGCACCAATTAATTGAATGATTTCACTGAATCTAGGATAAATTTTTGGAAAGACATTACTAGCAACTTTAAGGGGGATGAGACTTGGCCTCATATAGCCACACTCATCTAGTGCCGCTTCTTCCTCTGACTTAAGTAAAAGTGCCTTCATCGTTTCAAGACCGATGATGATTTCAGAAAGCTTTTCCTGTATATGCTGATATCCGTAAACATTTATGGTATCCGCCAAGGTTTCAGCAAGTCCCAGAAGAAATTCAGTTTTCACAGTCTGCCTTGTAATGGCCTGATGGTAGGCATGATTATGAAATGAGCTTTTGAGCATGAAGTCATTAGCCGCACCCACATTTTCGTAAAAAAAGACTCTCTCCCATGGCACCAGAACATGATCAAAAACCAAAATAGTATCCATTTCTTCATAGCGCGAGCTTAGCGGATAATCAAAGGAAGACTTGCCACCCACGAACGATTCCCGACAAATAAATTTTAAGCCTTCCGTATCGGAGGGGATGGAAAAGGCATAGGCATCCGTCTCATTCATAACACCGCCAGCTGAATAAACAAGGACCTCGTCGGTTAAACCTCCTTGTGTCGCTAACAGGCGGGCACCCTTAATAATAATTCCATTTTCATTTTTTTCGACAATCTTGGCGGCAATAGGTTCTTTTGATGTTTCAAAGTAGATTTGCGACCGGTTAACCTGAGGGGTTATAAAAGTATGGGTAAACGATAGGTCTTGATTCTTTGCTCTTTCATAGAGGGAAATAATATTTTCCGGAAAGCAATTCTCACTCCCTTTTAAAAATAAGGCGGAGGAGGCAAAGGCCATAACGACTGAATTCATATAATCCGGACTTCTACCCATCAGCCCATTGGTATGCCTGGCCCAAATTTCAATCATTTCCCGCCTTCTTTTTAAATCCTCTTTCGTCAATGGCTGTAAATAGGATAGCCCAATCCCTTCTCCCGTTTCTGGAGATAGAAAGGTTAGCTTTTCTTTCAGGGTCGAATCAAACTGCAAATCATATAATGATGCTTTACTTTGAATTAGACCTCTAAATGCAGGATGTTCAGATATATCCCCTTCCAATCGTTCTCCATCCAGCCAAATTTCTTTGTTTAACCGATTCATTCTCTCGATAAATTCTTTTCCGTTAATTGCTCCCATTTGACCACTCCCTAATACATGGAGCATTAAAAGTTTTGTAATTTATTTTATTGGGAAAGTGTTTGTCCTGCATGGGTTATCCAAACAATTGGACGAATTTGGGTATCGGTGGAAATTTTGGTGGGGGATTATTCAAAAATAGGAAAAAAGTGGTGTATGAAAAGATTGTAATGAGGACTTTAGTAGAATGTCTACAGTCCTTTAAAAATAATATAATGAAAATTGAGAAAAAGAGAAAGGGAGAGGTTGAAACGATGAAGAAGAAGATTGTTGGAAGCGCTTTATCTGTTGCTTTAGGAGCTTCGGTTATTTTTAGCGGAGGGATTTCAAAAAGCAGTGCTGCACCTGTGGACAAGGAATACATAGTTGTTTTTAAGGATCTATCCCAGCTGCCAGCCGGATATGAAAAATTAATTAAGGATGCCGGCGGGAAAGTGACAGGTAAACTGGATAAACTGGGGGCTGTTGAAGTAAGTTCAACGAATACTGCGTTTTTGGACAAGGTGAAAAAATCGAACCTAGTTCTGGATGCTGGGGTTGAACATACCATTTACCCTGAAAAACCAGTTTATCAGGAAGCAGTTACACTTGACGATATAACTGACGGAGCAGATGTCTATAAAAATTATCAGTGGGATATCAAACAGGTAACGAATAATGGGGCGTCGTGGAATCTGGCTGGAGGAACCGGCAAGACAGTTTCCGGGGATGACATTGTTGTGGGTGTTATTGATACGGGTATTGACTATAACCATCCAGATATTAAACCCAATTATGCCTATGGAAAATCATTTGTTCCGGGATATCCAGATGCTATGGATGAAGATGGCCATGGAACTCATGTTGCTGGTTCAATTGCCGGTAAAGGGAGAATTTTAGGAATTGGACCGGATCTGAAAGTAGCAGCCTACCGTGTCTTTGGACCAACAGGCGGTGCTGAAACTGCTCATATTGCAGATGCTTTGATGAAAGCAGCTGATGACAATGTTGATGTAGTGAATATGTCCCTAGGCGGGTACGATTGGTTCCAAGACCCTGAGTATGCTACAAAAGATGTTGTAGCAGATGTTCGCTTATTTAACCGTGCCATTCAATACGCCATCCAAAAAGGGGTAACAGTTGTTGGATCTGCCGGTAATAATGGCGTAGATATTAGCAGTCCGGGAAAATTAGCTGGTGATGACAAAGGTGCTGTTCACAGAAGCCCAAGCAGTCAAACCATGATTCGGGTTTCAGCGGGTGGAGCTCTAAAAAATCTAGCATTCTATTCTAATTACGGCGTAGGAAAAATTGATGTAATGGCACCAGGCGGTGATCTAGGGCCAAATTATGATCCTGCTACAAAAACAGGAAGAGACAATTCTTATCTTTGCTATAGTTCTGTACCGGGAGGGTATTCTGGTTATGCCGGCACCTCAATGGCTTCACCAAAAACAGCTGCCTTAGCGGGAGTAATCATTGCGAAGTACGGAAAAGACGTTCTTAAACCTGCGCAAGTAAAACAAATCATCCAGTCTTCAGCGGAAGATGTGTTCAAACCAGGCTATGATGAAAAGGCTGGGTTTGGATTAATCAATGCGGTTAGTGCCTTAAAATAATAATAATGAACCAAAAAAAGCGATCGGTTTTGATCGCTTTTTTTTATTATTTCCAAATCACACGCCGACAAAAAAATATCTCAAATTCGAGATACTTCACTTGACGATAATTTATGTAAGAGATATTATGGTTACGTAAAGTAACCAAGGATATTTTAAGTTCCTTTTAAATAAAAGTTATCAAAGTGTGGAATTTAAAAAGGTTAGGGGTGAAACAAATGATAGAAGTGACAGTGAAATTAAATTATAAAGGAAAAAATTATTTAACCAATGTAATTGTCAACAAGGACACACCTGAAAAACAAATTTTGCATATCGCACAAGAGCAAATTAAGAAACAATGGCTAAATTAAAAAATGAATCTCCAGATCTTTAAATGAAAAAGGGACAGAAGGCCTTGAATGAAAAAAGAAGTTGGAGAAAAAGCTGTAGTTTATATTTGTTGGAATGGCAGAAGCTGTCATTTCAATCAATCGTCATAAAAAGATTATCACGAAAGTCCACAGGTAGAAAAGACGAACATGGGGGAAAGAAGCATGGAATCAATGACCTTTGTCTTATTTGGAGCAACAGGGGATTTAGCAAAGAGGAAAATTTTCCCTGCACTATACAATTTGTATGTTGATCAAAAATTACCAAAGTCCATTTCCATTATCGGACTCGGTAGAGGAGATCTATCCCACCGAGAATTCCAAGAAAAAGTAAAAGAATCTGTCTTGGATTTTTCACGCCGCTTAGAACATGATGCAGCGAGTATGGGAGAATTTTTAGATGACTTCCGCTACAGTAAGTTGGATGTTAACCGCAAAGAAGATTTTCAAGCTTTACTTCAGTTAGTGAAGCAGCGTGAAGAGGAGCTAAATTTAGAAGAAAATCGGATGTTTTATCTTTCAGTAGCACCAGAGTTTTTTGACACCATTGCCTTAAATATAAAAAATAGCGGGCTTGGTCAGACAAAAGGCTGGAAAAGATTAATCATTGAAAAGCCATTTGGCCATGATCTCCAATCTGCACGTGAACTGAATGAAAAACTAAGCCGTGCCTTTGCGGAAGAGGAAATCTATCGAATCGACCATTACTTAGGTAAGCCAATGGTTCAAAATCTCGAAGCTTTGTCATATGCAAACCCGATTCTACAGTCCCTTTGGAGTAAAAAACATATTGCCAATGTCCAAATTACAGCAAGTGAGACGGTTGGGGTAGAAAAGAGAGCAGGCTATTACGATCATGCAGGAGCAATACGCGATATGGTTCAAAACCATTTGCTGCAAATTCTGATGATGACAGCGATGGATACACCCGAAAAAATCAATGCTGCAGAAATAAGAAAGATGAAGCAGAAGGTCATGGAGTCACTGCGTCCTTTAAAAGAAGAAGATGTTCAAAATGATATTGTCCGCGGGCAATACATTTCTGGAGAGGTAAATGGTCAGTATGTACCTGGGTATTTAGGAGAGCCAGGAGTCAATCCTTCTTCCACCACAGATACATTTGTTGCTGCTCGTTTGTGGATTGATAATCCATCTTGGGCTGGGGTTCCTTTTTACATCCGCACAGGAAAGAGAATGAAGGAAAAATCAACGCGGATTGTCATCGAATTCAAAAATAATGCGAACCACCAATATAAAAATTCTCAAATGGATCCTAACTTATTGGTTATTGAAATCAATCCTAATGAAAATATTTCTTTCCAATTAAACAGTAAAAACCCATTGAACAATGGAAAAGTAGAACCTGTTAAGATTGATTTTTCGAAGGAACAAACAGAATTTGGAGTACCTGAAGCGTATGAAAGACTTATTTATGATGCTTTTAATGGAGATTCTACTTTCTTTGCTCATTGGACGGAAGTTGAATTGTCATGGGAATGGGTTCAGCCGATTCTGAATGCATTCGAGGACAATCGAGTACCGCTCTATGAATACAATTCAGGTTCTTATGGTCCTGTTGCAGCTGATTTATTGCTTTTGGAAAATGGCTTTAAATGGTGGCTCAATGAAACAATTCAAGAAAGCAAGGAAAAGGTACTACACACCTAAGAATATCCAGGAGGAAAAATAAATGATGTCACAAAACATTGAAAATCTATCCGTTACTACCATTCGTACTTTATCAATTGATGCAATTAATGCAGCAAATTCAGGTCATCCTGGTCTCCCGATGGGGGCAGCGCCAATGACGTATGCATTATGGGCAAATCATCTTCAACACAACCCTGAAAACCCAAAATGGTTTAACCGGGACCGCTTTGTTTTATCGGCGGGCCATGGATCAAGTTTGCTGTATAGCATGCTTCATTTAGCCGGCTATAATGTCACCATTGATGATTTGAAAAACTTTAGGAAGTTAAACAGCAGAACGCCAGGTCATCCTGAATTCGGTCATACACAGGGAGTAGAAGCAACCACAGGTCCATTAGGCCAAGGAATTGCAAACGCAGTTGGAATGGCAATGGCAGAAGCACATTTAGCAGCAAAGTTTAATAAAGAGGGACATCCGGTTATTGATCATTATACTTATGCGTTAGTTGGTGATGGCGATTTAATGGAAGGAATCTCCTATGAAGCGATGTCGATGGCTGGTCACATGAAACTTGGGAAATTGATTGTACTATATGATTCAAATGATATTTCTCTGGATGGGGAGTTAAACGTTTCGTTCTCTGAAAATATTGAGAAAAGAGTAGAATCAGCACACTGGCACTATTTAAGAGTAGAAGATGGAAATGACATCGAAGCCATTTCTGAAGCCATTGAAGCAGCCAAACAAAATACAGATCAGCCAAGCTTGATTGAAATCAGAACGATTATTGGATATGGAAGTCCAAAGGTGGCGGGAACAAATAAAGCACATGGAGCACCACTGGGGGCAGAAGAAGGAAAAGCAACCAAACAAGCCTATAACTGGCTTTATGAAGAAGATTTCTATGTTCCAGAAGAAGTAAAAGAGCATTTTGCACAATTAAAGCGTAAAGGGATTGATGCTGAACAAAGCTGGATGAGCTTGTTCGAATCCTATAAGCAAGCCTACCCAGAATTAGCCAATCAATTAACAAATGCTATAGAAGGAAAAGTTTTGATTGATGCAAAAGATATTTTAACCTTTGATACAGGAAAAGCTGTTTCAACACGTGTGGCCAGCGGAGAAGCCATCAACCATTATGTGATATCTGTTCCAGCGATATTTGGTGGAAGTGCAGACTTATCCCATTCAACGATGACGGAAATAAAAGGGGAACAAATTTACGCCGTTGAATCATACGGTGCGCGCAATGTTTACTTTGGAGTTCGTGAACATGCAATGGGCGCTGCAGCCAATGGTATGGCCTATCATGGCGGTATAAAACCTTTTGTAAGTACATTCTTTGTCTTTAATGATTATCTTCGTCCGTCTATCCGCCTGGCGGCATTATCAAAGCTGCCAGTGACCTATGTATTTACACATGATTCCATTGCAGTTGGAGAGGATGGGCCTACACATGAACCGGTTGAACATCTGGCAGCACTTCGTTCCATTCCGGGCTTAACGGTTATTAGACCAACAGATGCAAATGAAACAGCAAGTGCTTGGGCATATGCACTCCAGCAAACAGAGGGACCTGTTGCATTGATTCTTAGCCGCCAAAACTTGCCAGTGTTTAATGAAACAAAAGCAAATCTAGAGAACCTATCTAGAGGAGCTTATGTATTAGCAGAAACAACTTCATCACCAGATGTCATTTTAATTGCTACTGGTTCAGAGGTGACCTTAGCAGTGAACGCAAAAGCAGAACTTGAAAAGGAAAATATTTCTGTTCGCGTTGTTTCAATGCCAAGTTGGGAATTGTTTAGCCAGCAAGCTAAAGAATATAAAGAAGCGGTACTCCCTTCATCGAATTCAAAACGTGTTGCCATTGAAATGGGTATTTCACTTGGCTGGGAACGGTTTGTTGGATTTGAAGGAAAAATCCTTTCAATTGAGACATTTGGTGCCTCAGGCGATGGAACTGCAGTCATGAAAGAGTTTGGTTTTACGACAGATAATGTAGTCCGTATCTCAAAAAGCGTCCTAAATCCTTCCTAAGAAGGGTAAATAAAATATAGCAAAATATTCATATTCAATTGGAGGAAAACATAATGAAGGTTGGACTTATTGGTTTAGGAAAAATGGGCTTAAACTTGGGACAAAATTTAATCGACCACCATCATGAAGTGGCAGCATATGATGTAAATCCAAGTGCAGTAGAAAATATGAAAGAATATGGAGCTGTCGGTGTATCAAGTTATAAAGAACTCGTTCAGTCCTTAGAACATCCAAGAATTTTGTGGATTATGGTCCCTCATGCGGTTGTAGATTCCGTAATTGGTGAAATCACACCATTTTTGGAAAAGGGGGATATTGTGATCGAAGCAGGTAATTCCCATTATAAAGAATCAATCCGCCGGTATAATGAACTGGCTGCACATGGTGTAAGGTTTATGGATGCAGGGACATCAGGCGGTATGGAAGGTGCTCGCAATGGAGCTTGTTATATGATCGGCGGAGACCCTGATGCCTGGGAGGTGGTGGAGCCTATTTTTAAAGATACTGCTGTTAAGAATGGCTTCTTATATGCGGGTAAAGTTGGCAGCGGGCATTTCTTGAAAATGGTTCATAATGGCATCGAGTATGCCATGATGGCTGCGATAGGCGAAGGCTTTGAAGTGCTGGAGAAAAGCGAATTTGATTTTGATTACGAAAAGGTCGCAAGAGTTTGGAATAATGGATCTGTTATACGTTCATGGCTGATGGAATTAACCGAAAATGCATTTTCTAAATATCCAAACTTGGAAGAAATTAAAGGGATTATGCATTCCTCAGGTGAAGGAAAATGGACTGTAGAAGCAGCATTAGATCTTAAGACTGCTACGCCAGTTATTGCCATGTCATTATTAATGCGTTATCGCTCCCTAGAGGATGACACCTTTACAGGAAAAGTGGTAGCGGCGTTAAGAAATGAATTTGGCGGACATGTTGTCGAAAAGAATTAAAAAAAATACTAAATTAAATCTGGAGGAAAAATACCATGAAATTTTTTATTGATACTGCAAACTTAGATGAAATCAAAAAAGCCTATAAGATTGGCGTATTATCAGGTGTAACCACCAACCCTTCTTTAGTAGCGAAAGAAGGCGTCAAATTTGAAGATCGGATTGCTGAGATTCTTAATGCCGTACCAGAGGTAGAGTCTGTCTCCGCTGAAGTAACACCTAATGCTCTGACAGCTGAACAAATGATTGCGGAAGCAAACGAGCTCATCAAAATTAATGGCGGCGATAAAAATATAACGATTAAGCTTCCAATGACCCTCGATGGCTTAGAGGCTTGCCGTTATCTAACTAAAAAAGGTGTTAAAACGAATGTTACCCTTATTTTTAGTGTGAACCAAGCATTATTGGCTGCACGCGCAGGCGCAACCTATGTTTCACCATTCTTAGGCCGATTAGATGATATCAATGAAGATGGTGTCCAACTTGTTGCGAAAATTGCTGAGTTGTTCCGAGTTCAAAACTTGGATGCACAAATTATTGCTGCATCTGTCCGCCATCCAGACCATGTGACTCGTGTGGCAATGGCTGGAGCTCATATTGCAACCATACCATTTAAGGTTATTGAACAATTATCAAAACATCCTTTAACAGACCAAGGACTAGAAAAGTTTGCAGCTGACTGGAAAACTGTATAAAAACGATTAAAAGCCTAAGGGCGTTATTTTTCGACTTAACGCCCTTACATAAATAAACTGAAGAGGAGAACAAACGTATGTCTATTACTTTTGATTATTCTAATACATTATCTTTCATGCAGCAGCATGAGGTAGATTATTTAAGTAATTTTGTAAAAGCTGCCCATGAAATGCTTCATGAGAAAAAAGGACCGGGATCTGACTACCTTGGTTGGGTAGATTTACCGCATAACTACGATAAAGCAGAATTTGCGCGTATCAAAGCGGCAGCTGAAAGAATACGCAGTAATTCAGATGCTTTAATCGTCATCGGAATCGGTGGCTCCTATCTTGGTGCTAGAGCTGCTATTGAAGCGCTATCTCATACGTTTCATAACCAAATGGATGACAAAACAGAAATTTATTTTGCTGGACAAAATATTAGTCCTACATATCTGACCCATTTATTTGATGTGATTAAGGACAAAGATATTTCGGTCAATGTCATCTCAAAATCAGGTACAACTACAGAGCCTGCTATTGCGTTCCGTATTTTCAGGGATTATTTGGAGAAAAAGTACGGGAAAGAAGAAGCGAAAAAACGTATTTATGCGACTACTGATCGAGCTAAAGGTGCCTTAAAAACACTTGCTGATGAAGAAGGATATGAAACCTTTGTCATTCCTGATGATGTCGGCGGCAGATATTCTGTTTTAACCGCAGTAGGATTATTACCAATTGCAACTGCAGGATTAGATATTGATAAAATGATGGCAGGCGCCGCAGCTGCTGCGGATAAATATAATAACCCGAACTTGGCAGAAAATCAAAGTTATCAGTATGCTTCAGTCAGAAATGCTCTTTATCGAAAAGGAAAATCGATAGAACTGCTAGTGAATTTTGAACCATCTCTTCATTATGTTTCAGAATGGTGGAAACAATTATTTGGCGAAAGTGAAGGAAAGGACCAAAAAGGACTTTATCCAGCTTCTGTCGATTTCTCCACTGATCTTCACTCCATGGGACAATATGTTCAAGAAGGACGCCGTGACCTTATTGAAACTGTTATATCCGTAAAAGCACCTAAACTAGATATTACCCTTAAGGAAGAGGCCGCTGATCTGGATGGCTTAAACTATCTTGCTGGTAAAACAATGGACTATGTCAATAAGAATGCTGCACAAGGTACGGTTTTAGCCCATGTTGATGGAGGAGTTCCTAACCTATCCGTAGAGCTGGATCAATTAAATGAGTATACCTTCGGTGAAATGGTTTATTTCTTCGAAAAGGCATGTGGAATAAGCGGTTTGCTAATGGGAGTTAATCCTTTTGACCAGCCAGGAGTTGAAGCATATAAAAAGAATATGTTTGCACTTCTGGGCAAGCCAGGATTTGAAGCGGAAAAAGCAGAATTACTAAAACGCATTTCTAAATAATTGGAACATAAGAAACATCCTTGTCTTAATTGAAGATAAGGGTGTTTTTAATTATTGGTTTGGTTTTAAATTTCCGATTTATATAAACAAAGTAACTAACAAATACTATTTCTAAATTAAAATGGAGATTTTGTTATTTCAAAACAATCTTATTTGTTTTTTTTAATATATGCTTTTGTTTTGGGCATTTTCCACTATACATATGTAAGTCCTGAAGTAAAAACGGATATGGAGTGATTGTAAATGGACAGCAATAATTGTGACTTTTCACCTATGAAACAAAATTTAGAAGATGGCATTCAACAACTGATTCTTATGCTCCAATCCAATTTAGAAATTCTGGGCAACGAAAATTTTTGTGTATTGGGAAGTCTTGAGGATGTTAAAGAACATCTAATGGAAATTGAATCAATGGCTGCTTCTTTTTATTTGAATTGCTATTTATCATCTTTTACAGACACTTATGAACATTTATCCACTGCTGCTCAACACCTATCGAAACACAGGCATGGCGCCTTAATTGTTGTTGAACGTTGTGATTTGGTCGAGCCTATTATTCAAAAAGGTACAACAATAGGAGCAATAGTAACACCTAAATTATTGGAATCGATTTTTTACCCGGGCAATCCACTGCATGATGGGGCTGTTTTAATTCGGGGAAACCACGTTGTATCGGCAGGAAATGTCCTTCCATTAACAACAATTATAATTGAAGAAAAAAAACTTGGAACACGGCATCGAGCAGCTCTTGGTATTTCAGAGCGAAGTGATGCGCTAGCATTGGTTGTATCCGAAGAAACGGGAAAAATTTCATTTGCATTAAAAGGGAAGCTATATCCAATTAACACAACTCAACCCATTAAATTTGAACTTCATTAAAGATCTATTAAATATTAAGGAGGTTCCTTGTGATTAAAAAACTATTTTTTATCTTTATTTTAGTTTTTATGATTTTAATGATTCCCATTTCAACTTATGCCCAAGTAATCCATGAAGTGAAATATGGCGACAGCCTGTCCAAAATTTCGAAACAGTACCAAATTAACAAAGACAATCTGGCTGAGCTAAATGGTTTAGCTAAAAATGCCCAACTAGTCCTAGGTCAAGCATTGTTAATACCCGAGGCGAACTATATAGTTCAACCTGGTGAAAGTGTTTGGGAAATAGCTAATCGTCACGCCATTAGTGAGGAAACATTGATGCGGCAAAATGGTTTAAAAAGTCGTGTGATTTTTCCAAGACAGAAATTGAGTATTCCTCGACCGCCGAAAATGAACATTTGGACAGGTACCTACTTTGTTCCAAAAGATAAGAATTCTAATGCTTGGATGCTGAAAAATTATAAAAGTACTCTTAGTAGTATTTTCGTGTTTGAGTATCGCTCTGACGAACAAGGAAACATCATCGAAACGCCTGAAAACCAGTCACATAAGATTGCGTGGAAAGAGAACCTCCCGCCATTCGCAACTCTTACAAATCTAAGCGAAAAGGGATTTGATCCGAATCTTACTCATAAATTAATAAGCACTCCTTGGTTAAGGCAGAAATTTGTTAAAAATATTTATGCTCTTTTAGATAGTCATGACTATAAAGGAATAGTCATTGACTTTGAACAAGTAAAGACAAAAGATCGGGCGAACCTTAACCAGTTTATTGAGGAATTAGCTGCAAAGCTGCATCCAGCAGGAATGGAAGTTATGATGGCGGTGCCTCCAAAAGAAGGAGATCAAATTCCAGCTTATTCTACAGCCTATGATTACCGAACGCTTGGGAAATACCTAGATAAAATGTTTTTAATGACTTATGATTGGCATTGGCCAGGGGGGCCCTCAGGTCCGATTGCTCCAATAGACAAAGTAAAAGCAACCCTTGATTATGCCGTTTCAGTTGTAGATAAATCAAAGTTGATGCTTGGAATTCCTCAATATGCCTATGACTGGGTTATCGGAACTAATAAGCGATCAGGCTCTGCTTATTCCACCCAACATGCCATTGACTTGTATACTGGTTATCAAAGTCAAGTTCACTATGATGAAAATGCTGCTGCGCCTTGGTTCCGTTATATTGACAAAAAAGGAAATCACCATGAAGTATGGTTTGAGGACCCACGAAGCCTGCTTGTTAAGTTCCGTCTTGTTCGTCAATATGGATTAGCTGGAATGGGCTGCTGGCATCTGGGTCTAACTATGCCCCAAACAGAAAAAATGCTGCTTGAGGAATTTAATGTGCACTAATCATTAATTTGAAAACCGCCAAGGAGGTACAAAAATGCCCAAAATCACTGTTTTGGGACATGGGACTTTTGATGTTGAACGTGGGAAAAAGTTGGTACTAGCATTAGAAGATAACGGTGTAAAAATCCTGCACCAATGTGGTGGGAAGGCAAAATGTACAACCTGCAGAGTAGAAATATTGGGGGGGAAATATTGCGATTTAACAAATGTTGAAAAAAATGCATTTTATGAGAAGGGAATTTTTGATGATCATTTACGTCTGTCCTGTCAAATCCGCGTTGATGGAGATTTAGAGGTACGGCCAATAATGACGGTGGAAAATTCCGGGATGAATGAAGGTCCAAGGCCTGAAGGTTGAAAAATTTAAGTTACAAGCATAGGTAGAGTCAAAATGAGAAGAATTAGAAAAAACCCTTAAATAAGATTCAATTGAGTTAAAAAGAGCTGCTTTATTATGTATAAAGATTTACAAAGATAGTTTAAAAGTGAGTTAAAAAGGCAAATTTAAAAACAGTAAAAAGCTAATCGATACTTCGGTTAGCTTTTACCATTATGAAACTAAGGGATATTGAGTATATTCCTCTTCAATTGAATTTAAAGTTTTGAAAGTTTCTACTACCTGTATGTCACCACTATAAATGCTCCTAAAAACAAGAAATTTTGTGGCGAAATATGCCCTTGTAATCACTAGATGACTGTTAACGTGTTTCTAGATATGTATTCCTTAATTAGGATATCAAATAAGAGTGAAGGAAATAATCTAATAACGAATAATATTTATGGTGTGTTATGGAAAATGTATTAGTATAACTATTACCTATTTGAAAGGAAGAACATATGTGGAAAAAAAGTTGTTAAACTTACTTACATCATTATGCCTCGTTTCTCTTCCCTTTTTATTCAGAGGATCAAAAATGAGAGAAAATCTAGTTATTTTTTTCTCAAAAGGAGTTATTGCAACATTAATTGATGCCTATGTTGTAGGGACAAAGAGAATTGAATACCCTGTTCGTCCTTTTCCTAAAATTTTTAAAACAAACATTATTTATGACATATTATTTTTTCCGATTTTAAGTGTAATCTGGGTTAAAATGTCATATAATGACAACTTTTTGAAAATCCTTTTAAAAAGTTTAATTTTTAGTGTGCCTATGAGTATCGGTCAATGGTACTTTGAAAAGAATTCCCGACTATTTAAATGGAAAAAATGGTCACCGTTTCATACTTTCGGAAGTGTAAGCTTTACTTTGTTTACTATAAGAGGATTGGTTGGATTAATAAAGAAATTGGATAAATTAAAACATCCAAATATAGCCGAATGATAAAGGTTGATTTTATGAAAACCTATGTTTTATCCTTGTGTTTACAGGAACAGAGCCATTACCCTACAGTAATTGCTCTGCTCTTTAAGGATTAAGGATTTTCTTTTTTGTTCTTCAAGCTATATTTTCCCTTAGAACCTTGAAGTGAATTTCTTCATCACTTACATTTAATAATCTTTCCAGTACAGCTAATTTTACCTTTAACTCTTTCATTTCCAATCCAGTAAATACATTTTCCTTTTTTAAGTTATTGATCATGTCTGTTACCATGTGTTTAAAAGATTGCGATTCGACTAATAAATAACGAATTAATTCAATTGCAGCTTCTTTTTCTTGTTTATTTTTGACGGCAAAAATACTTTGGATCTCAGGCTCTATAATGAAAAGAGACTGTAAATCTTCCGAAATTCTGATACTAACGTAACTTTTTTTAGTACCATAATATTCGTCTTCTCTAATCCGAATAAGATCTAGGCCAATCTTAAATTCATAATAGGAAGTACTCTTATCAAGAGAGCGGAAGCCGTTAATTACAATGTTTGATTTTTTATCAATAAAAATTTCTTTTTCAAATCTAGTTTGAATTACTTTGGATTCTAACATATTCATTTTCTTTCCCTCTTTCCAAAAATAGTTTTATATTAAAAGTAACATGTATACTAAAAGTAACCTAACTACATTATAGTAAACTTGGTTAAATAAATCAACAAGGTTGTCTGAGATTTTGTTAGGAAAGCTTCCTTCTATTTAAATTATTATTTATCATCCTTTCCTTAGTTCAATAGTTGTTGACAAGTGGGGAAGATGATATATAATAAAAATATCCTTAATTCAAGATATTTTAATTCAAGAAGTTTAAAATTTTGATTAAAAAGGTAAAGAGGAAGTGTTTAAAATGGTAACTTTATATCTTTCACCAAGTTGTACCTCATGCCGAAAAGCGAGAGCTTGGTTTGAGGATCATCAAATTCCTTTTAAAGAAAGAAATATTTTTTCTGAAAAACTTACAACAGATGAGATTAAGAATATCCTTCAATTTACAGAGGAAGGAACAGATGAAATTATCTCTACAAAGTCAAAAGCTTTCCAGAAGTTGAATGTAAATATGGATTCTTTATCACTTCAAGAATTATATAAAATTATTGAAGAAAATCCTGGATTATTAAGGAGACCATTAATCCTTGATGAAAAAAGATTTCAAGTAGGTTTTAATGAAGAAGAAATACGTAGTTTCCTGCCACGTAATAAGCGTGTATTCCAACTTGATGAAATTGATAGTTTTTTTGAAGAAAAAAAGATAGATGGTAGAAATATTTTTTTATAAATATCTCGAAATCAAGAATATAAATTGCAGAACAATTTAATAAATTTACAATGAATTGACATCATAGTAAAAAAGAAAGTAAATGGAGAGAAAAAATGCAAAGAACTGCAGGTATTCATCATATTTCAGCGATGGTAAACGATGCACAACGAAATATTGATTTTTATGCTGGCGTACTGGGGCTAAGGCTTGTTAAGAAAACAATAAACTTTGATCGACCTGAAGTGTACCATCTATATTTTGGCAATGAATCAGGGCACCCAGGTACTGTCATTACTTTTTTTCCATGGGCTAAACAATTAAAAGGTCGAATTGGTATGGGGCAAGTTGGTGTAACCAGTTATAGCATACCGAAGGGTTCGGTTCCATTTTGGGAGAGTCGATTAGGTAAATTCGGAGTTAAATTTATTTCATCCACTCGATTTGGTGAAAAATATTTAAAATTTAACGATCCAGATGGGCTGCAACTTGAACTGACTGAACGAGATGAAGGACCCATGAATACATGGAACTTTGGAGGAGTTCAAGCAGAACATGCCATTAAAGGTTTTAGTGGTGCTATTCTGATTTCGGCACAGCCTCATAAAACGACGGACGTGCTAGAAAATACTTTAGGATTGGAATGCATTGGCCAGGAGGATGAATTCCTTAGATTTAAATCTGAAGGACATCTAGGGAATACGATTGATATTCAGTTAAATCCTTCAGTCAGAGGGCTGATGGGAGCTGGAACGATTCATCACATAGCATGGAGAGCAAAGGATGAAGAAGAACTTCTCCGGTGGAGATTACTTCTCCAAGACAAAGGATACAATCCAACAGAAATTCGTGATCGAAACTATTTTAAAGCAGTGTATTTTCATGAAGAAGGGGGGGTCCTCTTCGAAATAGCGACAGACCCGCCAGGTTTTGCGGTTGATGAACCAGCAGATGAACTGGGAAGAAAGCTGATGCTTCCATCGTGGTTAGAGTCAAAAAGAGAAGAATTAGAAGAAACCTTACCACCTGTGAATGTTCGTGTTCTGGAGGGAGATAATAAAAAAGGATTCTGATGAGTTAAAAAAATCGGGAATAATAATTAAAAAAAAAGACAAAATAGGTGGTGTGACAAATGGGGTTCTTATCTAAATTATTTGGAAGTACATCAGAAAAGGAGACAGAAAAAATGACAAATGTAAAATTAGCAGTAATTTATTACAGCATGGGTGGAACAAATTATCAACTAGCAAGATGGGCCGAAGATGGTGCAAAAGAAGTTGGTGCAGAAGTAAAGGTATTAAAAGTACCAGAATTAGCTCCACAATCAGCTATCGAAGGAAATCCGGTTTGGAAAGCTACAGTTGAAAAAACAAAGGATGTACCAGAAGTGAAATTAGAAGACCTAGAATGGGCAGATGCGATTATTTTCAGTGTGCCTACTCGATTTGGTAACATGCCATCTCAAATGAAACAATTCCTAGATACAACTGGTGGTCTTTGGTTTAATGGGAAGCTTGTGAATAAAGTTGTGAGTGCAATGTCTTCAGCACAAAACCCTCACGGTGGTCAAGAGGCTACCATTTTATCACTTTATACAACCATGTATCATTGGGGTGCAATTGTTGCTGCTCCTGGTTATACTGACCCTGTTACATTTGGTGCAGGTGGTAACCCATATGGAACAAGTGTTACAGTCGGTCAAGATGGAAAAATGATTGAAGATGTTCAAGCCGCTGTAAAACATCAAGCTAAGCGTACAGTGACAGTTGCAGAATGGGTTAAAAAAGCAAATCAATAAACGGAATAAATAGAATAAATAGAATAAAAAGAGCTAATCAAAGGGTAATGATTGGCTCTTTTTCTAATCTTGTCACACTGTACGGTTTATAGGAATAAAAGAAATGGGGAAATAAAATGACTAGTCTATTATTAGATAATCCGAAAATTGGAGAAGAAGCACTTGAACTAATTTGGGAGAATACTAATGATGCGATTTTTTTAATTGGCCAAGATGGAGAGATCCTATATGCAAATCCGACTTTTACTGACCTACTTGGCTGGACAATTGAGGAAATGAAAGGGCTGATTCCACCCCCAGCCTTGCATACCATGACGAAAGAACAACATGAAGCACTGTTAAATACATTAAGGGAAGGAGAAAATATTAATTATAGTTTTACAAAAAGAATGTGTAAAGATGGGGAAATACTAGATATTTTAGCAACCTACCGACAAATCAACAAGGGTGAGGTTCTTGCTGTAGGAATGTATAAAGACTTTACCGAACAGATGGAAATACAACGGCAGCTGGAGGAAAGTGAAGTCTGTTATCGAAAACTAGTTGAATTTTTACCAGAGGCAATAATTGTTCAAAATAACCATCATATTGTTTTTGCAAATCCAGCTGGAGTAAAGTTTTTAGGACAGGACAGTTTAAAGTACATAATCGGTAGATCAATTTGGGAGTTTATTGATGCTGAAAATAAAGAAAGTATCCAGCACCAGTTAACAGACATGGTGGTAAAAAGTGATGGCGCGAAACCAACTCCAATTATAGAGAGATTGGTAGGATTTGAGAATAAGGATTTTTTTGCAGAAATTACAGCCATCCCGATGGTTTATAATGCAGAATCAGTCATGCAAATTCTCTTTAAAGATATCACGGCTCGAAAATTATACGAGGAAGAGTTGGAGAATTTGGCTTACCACGATTCGCTTACTGGCATAAGAAATAGGCTAAGCTTCAACGAATTAATGGGACGATCGATTCTGTCTGCAAGTGAAAAGGGAGAAAAGTTGGCCTTATTGTACATGGATTTGGACAAATTCAAAGAAGTAAATGATACATTAGGGCATGATGTAGGAGATGAGCTCCTTATCCAATTTGCTAATAGGTTAAAAAATAATGTAAGAGGAAATAGTATCATTGGCCGTATAGGAAGCGATGAATTTTTAATCCTATTAAAAGATATTAAGGATTCACAAAGTGTTAAACAGGTTGCGTTAAGGCTGCAAAAAACGCTTCAGCAGACGTATCAAATTAAGGGGCATTTCATTAATACAACTGCAAGTATAGGTATTTCTATTTTTCCAAAGGATGGAATGAGCAGTGAAATACTTATAAATCATGCTGACCAAGTTTTGTATTTAGCTAAGGAAACGAGAAACCAATTCAAATTTTATAATTAAATTAGGAAATATCTACTAGGGAAATTTCATTGACAACAATACTACATCAATATATTATCAATTCGAGATATTTTAATTTAAAATATTGAAATTAAAGGTAAAAAGGAGAATTATATATGAATATATTAGTTGTTAAAGCAAATAACCGACCAGCTTCGGATGCAGTTTCAAGTAAAATGTATGAAACTTTTATGGGAAACTTAGAGGGTGTAAATGTATCAACTTTCGATGTTTTTGCTGAAGATATGCCTTACATTGGCCAAGATTTATTCAACGCTTTTGGTAAACTAGAATCAGGAGAGGAAATGACGGATCTAGAAAAACGTCTTCTTGCTGCGAAGCAAAAAGCAATGGATGCTCTTACAGCAGCTGACGTAGTTGTTTTCGCATTCCCACTATGGAACCTAACCATTCCAGCACCATTACAAACGTTTATTGATTACGTATACCAGGCAGGTTTTACTTTCAAATACGATGAAAATGGTCAAGCCGTACAATTAATGACACACAAAAAAGCGATCATCTTAAATGCACGCGGCGGCGTTTACTCAACACCTGAAGCAGCACCTATGGAAATGTCTGCAACTTATATTAAAAACGTTGTTGGTGGCGTATTCGGCATGGAAATTGTAGATGAAGTCATTATTGAAGGTCATGCTGCAATGCCTGCTCAAGCAGAAGCAATTATAGCTGAAGGTCTTGAAAAAGTAAAAGAAGCAGCAAAGAAATTATCAGCAGTAGCTGTTTAATCATAATGAAATAAACAATTTAAGATATAAAATAAAGGAGCTTGGATACCAAGTTCCTTTATTTTATATCTATTTAATTCTAAAACAGAAAGAATGTTTATCGTGACAATAAATAAAAACCTCTTCAATAAAATGTATAATTGAAGAGGTTTTTAATTTATAACCATTTATCTGCCCATGCCTCTAAGGCCTTGAGCGATCTTCCTAATTCTGTTCCTTTTTTGGTTAATGAATATTCGGTCCGTACAGGACGGTCTGCAATGACATTTCTTAATACAATGCCATTGTCCTCAAGCTCTTTCATCCGTTCGTTTAATACTCTTTTGCTTAAATCGGGTATAAAGGCATGGATTTCACTAAATCTTTTCGGTTCCTCCATTAGTGTATGGACGATTAAACCCATCCATTTTTTTCCCATAATATGATAGCATTCTTCAACTTTGTTGCACAATTTATTTTCTGTATCCATTTATAAACACCTCCAAATTGTTCCTAGGTTATTTTTAATAACTTTAATTTAATATTATCAGAATCAGTTGTTAAAATAAAGTATTTACTGGATTTAAATTACCAAACACACAAGTTCTGACGTTATTCGTTCACGAATTCGACACAAATAAATTGACAGCTTAATAATAAAAAGTTATTATGGTTACATAAAGTTACCTAGTAATTAATGTGAAGTGTGTTGGTTGAAATGATAGGAAAAGTAGGTATTGTTTTTTTGTATTATATCTTGAATTCGAGATTATTGAATTTGAACAAATATTTTCAGAAAATTTGGAGGCGTTTTGAAATGGATAGAAATTTATCAATGGAACTTGTTCGAGTAACCGAAGCTGCAGCACTTGCTGCCGGACGGTGGTTAGGCAGAGGGAAGAAAGAAGAAGCGGATGCTGCCGCTACACAAGCCATGAGGAATATGTTTAATTCAATTCAGATGAAAGGAACGGTTGTGATAGGGGAGGGTGAAATGGATGAAGCACCTATGCTGTATATTGGAGAACAATTAGGAACATGTGATGGGCCAGAAGTTGATATTGCAGTAGACCCATTAGAGGGAACCAATATTGTTGCTGCAGGTTCTTCGAATGCTCTTGTTATTATTGCAGTTGCAGAGAGAGGTCATTTATTGCATGCTCCAGATATGTATATGGAAAAAATTGCTGTTGGACCTGAAGCAGCAGGGAAAATTGATATTAATGCACCCGTCATTGAAAATTTAAGGGCTGTTGCAAAAGCAAAAAATAAAAACATTGAAGATCTGGTTGTAGCAATATTAGATCGAGAAAGACATGAAAAAATGATTCATGAAATCCGCCAATCGGGAGCTAGAATCAAACTGATGCAAGATGGAGATGTTGCGGCAGCAATAAATACAGCATTTGATAATACAGGTGTTGATATCATGCTTGGTTCTGGAGGTGCGCCGGAAGGGGTAATAGCAGCAGCAGCACTCAAAAGCTTGGGAGGAGATTTTCAAGGAAAGCTAATCCAACAAACTGAAGAAGAAAAAATTCGTTTAAATAAGATGGGCATTTCTGATTTTAATAAAGTTTTGTTGATGGATGACATCGTAAAAGGCGATGATGCCTATTTTGTTGCAACAGGTGTGACCGATGGTGAGCTATTAAGAGGAGTACTATATAAGGAGAATATTGGCACAACTCATTCGGTTGTTATGCGTGCTAAAACAGGGACAATTCGTTTTATTGAAGGACAACACAGTTTGAATCAAAAACGATAATCGTTTTCGGATGAAAAGAATTGAGGGATTAAAATGATTCAAAGTACCAGTCATAAAATGAAAGATTCTAAACCAATCTCCACTAATAGAAAGGTCAAAGAATTTGGATTTAGAGATAAAATTGGCTATATGTTTGGGGATTTTGGGAATGACTTCTCTTTTGTTTTAGTAAGTTCATTTTTAATGGTATATTATACAGATGTTTATGGGATTAGTGCCGCTTTTGTTGGAATACTCTTTTTAGTTGCACGATTATGGGATGCCATTGCTGATATCACCTGGGGAAGGTTCATTGATACAAGAAAACCCGGAAAACATGGTAAATTTAAACCCTGGATTTTTAGAATGTCACTTCCACTTGTTATTTCTGGAATATTAATATTCATACATATTCCAGGAATGTCAAACGGGTTTTATGAAGCCTATGCATTTGTCACATACATCTTATGGGGAACTTTATATAGTACTGTTAATATTCCTTACGGTTCAATGGCTTCAGTGATTACCAATGACTCTGTAGAGCGTACAGCGCTATCAACATACAGAACGATGGGGGCAATGCTGGCAAGTTTAATTATCAATGGAGTTGGACCCATAATCATATTTACAGATAATAAAGCAAGTGCCAATGGATTTTTATCGGCTGCTGTAATATTTGGGATTTTATCTTACGCGTGTTACCTAGCATGTTATAAATTATCTACTGAACGGATTGTGTTGGATGAAAATGAAGTGCCTAAAGGTAAGTTAGGTAATACAATAAAAGGGCTCTTAAAAAATAAACCTTTAATATCAATCCTTGGAGCATCATTAATATTCATGATGAGTACGATGCTGATTGGTACAGTTAATGTGTACTTGTTTAAAGATTATTTTAGTAATACTGCAGCATTAAGTGTTGTAGGGGTTATTCAAACGGTCACAGTATTCATTGCCATTCCAATTGTAAAGCCATTAGTGAGTAAATTTGGCAAAAAGGAAACGGCAACAGTAGGAATGTTGCTTTCTGCTGCTGTATACATTCTTTTATTCTTACTTCCAACTTTAACCGCAACTCAATATATTGCGCTAACAGCAATTGGGATGTTTGGATATGCCTTCTTTAATATTATGATATGGGCTTTTGTCACAGATGTAATCGATTACCATGAATTTTTAACTGGACTAAGAGAAGATGGGACAGTTTATTCTTTCTATTCTTTTGCCCGCAAAGTGGGACAAGCATTGGCTGGTGGAATCGGCGGTTTTGCCATTACAGCCATAGGATATAATGCTGCCAAGGAAGTTCAAACAGAGGGTACACTTAAAGGAATATATACATTGGCTACCATCGTACCTGGTGCCATCTATCTATTGATTTTCTTTATATTAGTCTTTCTATATCCATTAACAAAACAACGCATGAAACAGCTTAGCATTGTTTTAGCAGAACAAAGAAAGGCTAAAAAATAAATGACATACGACTTTAATGACGGCGAAATTATTCGCCGTCATTGTAATTAGATAAATAAAGGATTCCATTTCCTCAACCTTGTCTCCGTCCAATTTCCCATTCGTCATTTTATAACCTGCTACTAAAATTCCCACTAATTGTTCCAGTTGTGAATAAGACCTTCGATTTCATTTCCTTCCTTCTTTATATTCCCTTTTCTAACCGTAACATAAATATGAAGGAAATTTAAGGGTGCTTTTCCATAATCCTTAAACTACCCGCTAACCAATATTAAAAATATATTAAAAAAGCAAATGTATAGACCCTACCTTTACAAAATGTCGAATTCTTTTTGAACATTTAGTGACAAATCTTATGAATGGGTGTCTTTTAATAATGTTTGGTATTAAGATAGTTACTAATGATGTGATGTAAATCACAAACAAAAAATTTTTTTAACATGACATTTTTTAAATAAAAGAAAGGGGTACTAGCATGAAAGTAAAATCGGCATTATTACTGCTTGTTTTAACTATTGCCACAGTGCTAACAGGATGTGAACCTCTTATGGTTCTTGATCCTAAAGGGCCGCAAGCCGAAAGGCAAGCCCACGATATTTTGTTATCTATTGGGATCATGTCGTTCATAGTAATTGTAGTTTTCGCTATTTTGATTTATGTGCTAATTAAATATCGTGCCTCAAAGGCAAGCCCAGATTATGAACCGCCTCACATTGAAGGAAATAAATGGGTTGAGCTGATTTGCGTCGGTATTCCTGTCATTATTGTTACTTACTTTTCAATCGTTTCAGTTCAAAGTAACAATATTGTAGAAGCAAAACCAATAAAATATCAGGATAAAGATCCTTTAGTCATTTATGCATCCTCTTCTGACTGGAAATGGCATTTTAGTTATCCGGAACAAAATATTGAAACGGTGAACTATTTGTATATTCCAACAGACCGGCCGATTGAATTTAAGCTTTATTCCTACGGACCAATCACCAGCTTCTGGATTCCACAACTTGGCGGACAAAAATACGCCATGTCCGATATGGTGACGACACTGCACTTAGCTGCTGATGAACCGGGTGAAATGATGGGCCGTAACGCGAACTTCAGCGGTAAAGGTACTGCTGAAAATACGTTTAATGTCACAGCAATGTCTGAAAAGGATTTCGATAAATGGGTAAAAGACGTAAAGAAAACGGCAAAACCTTTATCAGAGAAAAAATTTGATGAGTTATTAAAACCAGGACACCTTGGACAAATGACATTCACAGGGACTCATTTAAAATTTAGTCCGGCACCAGAACACGATCACAGTCCATCTGCCAAACCAGAGGAAGGTCAAACTGACCACTCAAAAATGGAAATGGATATGGATATGTCAGACCACCAAAATCATGAGTAATTGTTAATGGGTTAATGAAACGAATTATTGAAAAAATTAATCTCTCGAAAGGAGTTAATAAAGGATGGAGTTCTTTGAACGTTTTGCCATACCAAATCCAAGTCTTGCAATCTATGCATCTATGGTAGCGATTGGCCTAACAGTGGTTGCCATTATTGCAGGCTTAACCTATTTCAAAAAATGGGGATATTTATGGCGCGAATGGTTAACAACAGTTGACCATAAACGGATTGGTATTATGTATTTACTCTCTGCCTTAATTATGTTATTCCGCGGCGGCGTGGATGCGATTATGCTGCGTGCCCAGCTGGCTGTACCTGATAATAAACTGCTTGATCCTCAGCATTACAATGAAGTTTTCTCAACACACGGGGTTATCATGGTCATGTTTATGGCAATGCCATTCATCTTTGCTTTCATGAACTATGTTGTTCCATTACAAATTGGCGCCCGTGATGTGGCCTTCCCAAGATTGAACGCATTGAGCTTCTGGTTGTTCTTCTTTGGTGCGATGCTGTTTAATATCTCTTTTGTTATCGGCGGATCTCCTGATGCAGGATGGACTTCTTATTTCCCGCTCGCAGGTAATGATTTCAGTCAACATGTCGGAACGAACTATTATATGATTGCGATTCAAATATCCGGTATTGGGTCACTAATGACCGGTATTAACATGATTACAACGATCATGAAAATGAGAGCACCTGGCATGACCTTAATGAAAATGCCGATGTTTACATGGTCTGTTTTAGTAACAAATCTTATCATCGTAACGGTTTTCCCTGTCATTACAGTTGCGCTTGCGATGGGAACCATGGACAGATTGTTCGGAACTCATTTCTTTGCAACGACAAATGGCGGTATGGATATGCTCTGGGCCAACCTATTCTGGGTTTGGGGACATCCTGAAGTTTATATCCTTATATTACCTGCATTTGGTATTTACAGTGAGATTATCTCAACCTTTGCAGGCCGTAACCTTTATGGCTATAAATCAATGGTTGCATCCATGGTTATTATCTCAGCACTATCCTGTATGGTTTGGGCGCACCATTTCTTTACGATGGGGCAGGGGGCAGTTGCAAACAGCTTCTTCTCCATTACAACAATGATGATTGCCGTTCCAACAGGTGTTAAGATTTTCAACTGGTTATTTACGTTATGGAAGGGGAAAATTCGATTTACCGTTCCAATGTTATACTCTCTAGGGTTTATTCCGCTATTTGTAATCGGCGGGATGACAGGGGTCATGCTAGCGATGTCAGCTGCTGACTATCAGTACCATAACACAATGTTCTTAGTAGCTCACTTCCATAACACAATTATCCCGGGTGTAGTATTTGCTATGCTTGCTGGTCTAACCTATTATTGGCCAAAAATGTTTGGCTTTATGTTAAATGAAAGAATTGGGAAATGGTCATTCTGGACGCTTACGATCGGATTCTGCTTAGCGTTCTTCCCAATGTATATTACTGGTTTAGATGGTCAGGCACGCCGTATGTACACTTATTCAGAAGCAACAGGTTATGGACCATTAAATATGGTTTCATTCGTTGGTGCAGGTGTTATGGCCATCAGCTTTGCCTTAATTGTCTATAATGTTTATTACAGTGTTCGTTATTCACCAAGAAACATTGGTGCGGATCCATGGGATGCACGTTCGCTTGAATGGGCAACACATACTCCAGTACCGGAATACAACTTTGCCGTCGAGCCACAGGTTGCTTCTAGTGAAGGATTCTGGGATGCTAAGAAAAAAGGTCATGCGCTGTTTCCGGGTAAAGTGGAAAAAATTCATATGCCAAATAACAGCGGAGTTCCATTTATTATGGGCGCGATCTTCTTTGTGTTAGGATTTTCACTGGTCTTCTCCTTATGGATTCCGGCAATTCTTTCACTAATTGGTATTTTGGCATGTATGGCTCTTCGCTCATTCGAACAGGACCATGGCCGTTATATTTCTGTTAAAGAAATAGAAGAAACTGAAACAAAACTGCGAGGTGCTAAATAATGAAAGTCGATCACTCGCTGCCATTAGAATATGGTACAAAACAAAATGGACTGAATATTTTTGGCTTTTGGGTTTTCCTTGCAGCTGAAATTATGCTGTTTGCTACACTGTTTACCTCTTACTTTACGTTAGAGCATAGAACCGGAAGCGGTCCAAGTGGTACAGAGATTTTTGAAATAGCTCCGGTTATAATAGAAACACTTTTGTTATTAACAAGTAGTTTTACCATCGGACTTGGCGTTCACGCAATGCGTCTAGGACGCAAAAAAGCAATGATGACTTTCTTTGTGATTACACTTCTTCTTGGTCTAGGGTTCTTAGGCTTTGAAATTGATGAGTTCATCACTTATATCCATGATGGTGCAACATTGCAGACCAGCGCGTTTACAGCCATGCTGATGACTACATTAGGAACTCACGGACTGCACGTTACCTTCGGATTATTCTGGGGAACAGCTATCCTTTTGCAAGTGAAAAAACGCGGCTTAACGCCTGAAACTGCGAATAAATCCTTTATCTTTTCACTTTACTGGCATTTCTTGGATGTTGTCTGGATCTTCATCTTCAGCTTCATCTATTTGAAAGGAATGATGTAAGATGAGCGAATTATTCCCACGAAAACAAATAATAGGTTTTGTCTTTTCCTTAGTTCTAACGGCAGCTGCTCTTGCAGTCTATTTCTTGAAACTGTCCTTTGCACAAGGAATGGTTGTCCTAGTTGTCACAGCATTTGTTCAGGCTCTTCTGCAGCTTGTTGTGTTTATGCACGCTGGCGAATCAGAAGATAAGTGGGTAATTTATGGCAAGGTGTTTTTTATGATTGCCATGGCCCTGATTACCGTTTTTGGAACATTACTCATTTTCCTTTGGGATATGTAAATAGAATGAAGAAGGGAGCGTCTTTAGAGACGCTCTCTTTCTTTAGCTTATAGGAAATAATAAATTCAACTACGTCTCTGTCTTCGTCCTATCGAACTCGCCATTCGACGAGTTTTCATTTATCTTTTTACTAAATATAATCTCGGTTTCATTGGCATTGGCGGGATTTCCAATCCCTTGTCTGTTTTTTCTACCATTTCCTCTGTCGCGATAAAAAACATTCCCATCAGAAAGAACATCACCGCTCCAACAATGGTTCCAATCCCAATCCCGGTGATCGGCATTAAACCGCTTACAATTCCGTATAAAAAAATCATGATACCCGTTAGTAAGGTAATACTGCCGGCCCATTTTGTTGCATGTAATATTTTCATTCGCGAATTCATCATTACGACCTCCTTGGGATGGGGATGATTTACACTTCCAAATCTCTTATACTATATATTATTCACCGAGTTCACAAAATTGTCAAAACTTTGTTCACAAAATTGTCAAAAAATATTTCGGATTTGTCACAAATATATGGTACGCACTGAAAACTACAAATAGGATTCAGTTACACGACTGAATCCTGTTACTATTAAAGTCTCTATTTAATATAAAAGTTTAGTGAGTCAAGAACTTCCTATTTATGTGGATAAGGGTAACCTTTGTGGTTAAGTTTACAAATTCAATTCTTGTGATGGTTCACCGTTAAGATTCATAATACGAACGGTTTCTGGTTTTATCTCAAGAAAAATATAGTTCGGATCGTCAGGGCCGTTGAACCATTGACTAAATGACTCTTCCCAATATTGTTGTTTCAGCTGATTAGAATCATTAACAGCGGTAGTTCCGGATATTTCAACATAGGAATCAGTTTGTCCTTTTTTTTCATAACCCAATAGAACAGATACGTTCGGATTTTTCTCAATTTCCCCGATTTTTTCAGTATCCCTTTTTGTTGGTGTATATAAGGTTAATTCGTCGTTATAAAAAGTCATATACCGGGAATGGGGTTTATTATTTTCAACTGTCGAAAGAATGCCCGTTTTGTGGTCAGAGATAACCTTCTGGACCTTTTCTTTTAGATCTGAATTTGTCATGAAATCTACTCCTTTAAGTGAAATACTCAATTTTCGCTTCAGGGAAATAATTATGGATATATGAACCCAAGGTATCCTTGATATCCTCTTGCTCTTGGTCGGTATACACGTACTTTCCGATCCCATAGCGACCCCATTTCCATTTCCGTTTCGACTCATCCAATTCCAATTTCGTCATTGGATAGTTTTTTTCTATGACCTTTTTTGCCGGTTTGGTAAAGCGATGTTGAATCAGCTCGAAGGTTAAGTCCCTTTTCGCTGTATCTGGAAGTTCGGCCTCTAATTTTTCAAACATTTCCTTATAGCCTTCCTTCCAGCCGTCATGTAAATAGATAGGGGCGATAATAAAACCTAAAGGAAATCCTGCATTTGCGACTTTTCCAGCCGCCTCAATTCTTTCGTGCTGGCGGGAGGTGCCTGGCTCAAAATTTTTGATGATATAATCGTCGTTCATACTGAACCGAAAGCGTGTTTTCCCGTTATGTTTAGCATCGAGCAAATGATCAACATGGGCGAACTTTGTGACAAAACGAAGCTTTCCATATTCAGATTCACCAAAAAACTCAATCGCTTTTTTTAAGGTATGGGTTAAATGATCCACACCGACGATGTCCGAAGTACAAGATGCTTCAAACCGTGTAGGTTCCGGAGCACGTTCTTTCATATAGTTCTCGGCTGCTTCAAAAATATCATCAATGTTGACATACGTGCGGATATAAGGCTTGCTGCCCATCGTCGTTTGCAAATAACAATAATGGCAATGACCCATGCAGCCAGTCACAAAGGGAATCGCATATTCTGCTGAAGGTTTGGAGGTATCAAATTTCAGCGTTTTTCTTACTCCGACGACGAGTGTTGATTTGGCGACACGATACCTCTGAAAGTCATTCTCCCCGGGTAAATTCCGAATTTGGTTATGGGAGGTGGTTTGCCTTATCTCAATCCCCATATTCTCAAATTTGGACACAAGCTCTTTTCCAAGTGGATAGGTCAATGCATCGGGTTCTACATAGACAAGTTGAGGGACAAAGGGTTTAACCATAATAACCCTCGATTTCTGTGTAGCCGAATGCTTCCTGAAAGGCATTTTCTGCCTCGGAAGAAGAGCTAAAAACTGCTACTTCATCATTTAATGGATAATAGGTTTCATACACAAACAGCGCCAAATCACCTGGTGACTCAGGATTTTGGACAACCGCTGCTTCTTGGACATTGGCCACATCCTGTGCATGAGGATTGCGGATAATTACATATACTATTTGTCCCGGTTGAAAGGATTGAATCGACATGGTTTCATCCTTCCTTTCCTAAATGTCGTTTATTAACATATCCATGCTAATCCTTCATTATTTTCTCCAAATTAAAATAAGTTATTTCTATTAAAGAAATACAAAAAATTCCTATTTTGTGAAACAATAATGACCTTTTTCCTCCGTCTAATACAATGCTGTAAAAAGCAATAGAGAAATAGGGGGAAAACAAAATGGAGAAGTTTTTATTATCAATCGCAGCATTAACCATGACTATTGGACTTGCTGCATGCTCAAGTAGTGACGAGGCAAAAACGCCAGAGAAGGAAAAGAAAAATACTGAGGAAGCAGTAGCACCCAAGACGGAAGTAAAGAAGGAATTAGTTAAATTTTATACGGAGCTTGGTAAGAAAATTAACGCGAAAGATGTGTCTTTAGATACATATGTAGCGAAGGCATCCAAGGAAGACGCAAAGCCAGAAGACCTGCCAACTGTTGAGGATAAAGCAGATGCAATTGCAGCTGCAGCAGCAATTGCCGCTGAACTAAACAGCATTCAAATTCCAGCAAAGTTGAAGGACCATCAGGCAGAGCTTGAAGCCGTCCTAAAAGAATTTGCAGCGTCCTATCAGGCAAAAGCTGATGAATTGAAAAAAGAAGCCCCAAATTTTGAAGCAGCCGACGCAACCTTTGAAAAAGCTGACGAAGCACTTGGAAAGGTATTTGAAAGTGAGAAGTTATTGCCGCCTAGCTTGGGGAATCAAGTTAATTAACCATAATTATAATGACAAGCCGGATTCATTTCGGCTTGTTTTTTCTTTGTTTAAATATTCTTTCATTGTTTTATAAAACTAATATGGGAATTCTATTTCGTCTGTGATAATATCTTTTTAGATTAACCGTTTTAAATCCCAAAAACCAAATAGTGATGCAGCATATATAGAAGGAAATGCAGATGAAGGGGAATTCTTAATGATTAATGAAAGCAGTAATATGCTTTTTAACTTATTGGTTATCATAATCGCAATGATTGTTCATCAATTCTGGAATGAAAGTAAGCCTGAAAGTCCATTTGTAAAAAAGTATGGAATTCTCGCCACCTATGGAATCGCTATATTGTTTTGTATGGTATTTTCCTTCTATAAAGATAATGGTTTGAATTTTGATTTGCGGAGGATCCCTCTTTGGTTGGGTACCTTGTATGGCGGCCCTTTTATCGGATTTTTACTCGCAATCGAAACTATCTTCATTAGAATTATTCAAGGTGGTCCGGGTATACTCGGTTCTATTATTAGTACAGTTTCACTGTTTCTCATTGGTCATTTTGTTAGACCTATTTATTTTCGATTGAAAACTTTTAATAAAGTGTTTTTGGCTGCCGGCATTAATATGCTTTTTTCGGTTATTGTTCTTTTTTATGGATCTGACCACCTTATTCAATCAGATACCATAAATTTTTCGATTAACTATCTCATCGTGAACCTTTTAGGGATCATTCTAGTAAGTTTATCTGAGGAAGCGATACGGAAAAATTATCGAAAGCGGATGGAGCTATTTCAAGCGGCCAGGCTCGAGACGGTGAGTCATTTAGCAGCTGCAGTCAACCATGAGGTTAAAAACCCGTTAACCACTGCTCGCGGGATGGTGCAATTACTGAAATATGACCAAACCATGCCTCAGGAAAAAAGAGACTTGTTATTTCAATTAGCTCTAGATGAAATCGACCGCGTTGACCGGGTCGTAACAGACTATTTAACATTTGCCAGACCTTACCCTAACCAAATGGAAAAAATGGATATAGAAGTTTCCATAAAGGAAGCGGTTTCGATTATGGAACCATATGCCAATCAGTATAACGTCCAGATCTCCAATCATCACTCTAGCTGCCAATGTTATGTACTTGGAGAACCAGCAAAAATGGTACAGGCCTTGGGGAACATCTTAAAAAATAGTATTGAAGCCATACCGAATGGTGGAGATATCACCATTAAAACTGATCTCAAGGATAGGGAATGTCATATACGCATACTGGATAATGGTATTGGAATGAGCAGAGAAGTGCTCGAAAGGCTAGGCGAGCCCTATTTTACCATGACGGGAAACGGAACTGGGCTGGGGATGATGGTGGTTTACAGAATCATTGAAAGTATGAATGGCAAAATTAAGATTCATAGTTCACCCGGTAAAGGTACAGAAGTCATCCTTTCTTTACCGGCAATCTTAGGATAAATTTCAAAATGGCGGATTCCCAATTTAAAAGTCAATTGAAATTTAAATTTACTACAATAAAAAACATCCATTAAAAAGCTCTTGAATCCATGATTCAAGAGCTTTTTTTGTCCTAGTTTTTTTGCGATCATCAATTACTTTTTACTGCTTTTTAATTCATAGGGTACATCTGCAGGAGCATCTCCTAACGGCCAATCGTTTGCCTTTTCAGCAAAATCAGGGCGTTCTTTCGCAAGGATAAAGCCTGCAAGGTCCGCAGCTTGTTGATCGCTTAAGCTGCCCTGTTTAATACCGCCCATTTCCCCAAGAGGCATATTTCTTTTAATATAACCTGCTGCTGTTGAGATTCTTCCCATTCCGGCTCCGATATTAAAGGATTTATCTCCCCAAAGTACCGGACCAGTTGTAGGGCCGGTTCCAGAACCATCTGCTCCATGACATTGTGAGCAGGATTGCTGAAATTGCTTTTCACCATTTGCAAGATCTGGTTTTGGAACGTTTTGCATTGAGTTTTTCACAACCCAAGGTCGTTCTTTTATACCAATTGGCACATCTGTAGAAATATAGTTTAAGTAGGCAACCATCGCCCGCATTTCATCACTAGTTGCTTCCAGCGGCTTACCATTCATACTTCTCTTGAAGCAGCCATTGATTCTGTCTTCGATTGTCAATACTTTACCGGCCCGCGGATTATAAGCGGGATAGACTGCTGTAACACCCGTTAAAGGGGACGTTGCATCCGTTCCGGCCGTACCGTGACAGCTTGAACATGCCAAATTATTGCCTACATTGTTAGGAACTACGGTATTGGTTTCATGCATTAATTTATATCCATATTTAATAGAGTCACCGAGGGGCCCTTCTGGTACTTTATCCAGACTAGGCGGCTGATACGATTTCATGGCTGTTTGTTCTACTGTTGCTTCCTGAGTTTTTGTTGATTGCTTAGCTTCAGCCGGCTTGTCAGAATTGCATCCCGCCAGTAGGAATGCACTGGCTACAATTGTCAGGACATATCCTTTTTGAGTCTTGGTTAACTTAATCATTTTTCCCACTCCTAGTTTCATTTATTTATCTACAATTACTATTAATGCAATTTCCGTGCCAAATCTTTGCTCTAGGATATTAACGGGTTTAAAAATTTTTTTTGCCAACATAGCCATGACAAAAAGTCACAGTGTGACAATTTGTCAGGCTTTTAAAGGAAGACCCATCCTACAAAACATTTATTTGAAGGAGCAGAGGCTTGCTTGTATTGTTCATAAAGTTCTCCTAATTACTAAGGTAGTAATGTTATTTTTTTCGATATAGTTATAAAAAAGAAGACAAAAGTGGAGGCAAATGAAGTGAAAATTAAATGGTATCTTTCTATCCTAATCATCCTTACGATTTCCGTCTTCATTTATCACTATGTCGAAACCAATGAGCAGCCGTCGTTAAAAATCGGCATCGTTATGATGGGAGATAGCCGAAACGAGAAGTTTTCCGGGTTGCAACAGGGACTCCAAGATCTCGGCTATAAGAAGAAAGAAATAAACTTTATTTTAAAAAATGCGAATGACCAAGAGGGACGATTAGAGAGACAAATTAAAGATTTGTTAAAGGATCGTCCCAATTTAATTGTCACTCTTGGCGGGATTGAAACCACTACATTAAAAGCTGAAATGGAGAAACAGCATCTTAACATTCCTATTGTTTTTGCGGGAGTGGCAGCACCGAGGGAAATTGGGTTGATTCAAGACTATCAATCTCCCGGGGGACTTTTAACTGGGGTCAATAATTATCATACAAAGATTTCGGGCAAACGCCTGGAAATATTGCATGACTTAGTTCCGTCAATTAATCGAGTTCTCGTTTTATACGATGATGAGATTGAAATAAGCAGAATCAGTTTAAAAGAGACGGTAGAAACAGCAAAAATACTTTCTATACCAATTTTACCTGTAAATGCGGCTGAATCTGATTTTTTGCAGAGCCTGCAAAAGAGTGTAAGGCCGAATGATGCGATATTAATTTTGCCAGGATTTCGCATTGAATCAGCTACAAAGGAAATTGTCGCGTTATCCCAAAAATACAAGATTCCGACAATGGGAATCTATGAGCATGAGGTCGAGCAGGGCTTTTTGGCCAGTTATGGGGCAAGCTTTTTTGATCAAGGATACCAAGCTGCAAGGTATGTAAGCTTAATTATCCAAGGAAACTCACCAGGAGACCTTCCAGTTGAGGTGCCAGACCGGATCCGTTTTATTATTAATGATCAGGTGAGAGGTAAATTAGGATTTTCCTTAAATAAAAATATTGGGAGCATGGCCGAAACGATAAACCCAGCAAAAGGGGAGGGGTTGGAAAAGAATGAGTAGAATCAGAAATACTTTTATTAATTCCATCCCTATTCGAAACAAGGTCCTAGTATTTGGATTAATCATGTCCTCTGTGCCTCTCTTGCTAATCAGTTTTTACTATTACTCTTTTATAAAAGCAGATTTAGAAGAAAGAATCATAGATAAACAGAAACTGATACTCGAGAATCTCTCTAATCAAATTGAAATGGAGTTTGATCAAACGATTCAGCGAATCCAAGTATTTTCTTCCTTTAAAAATCTTCAGATGGAAAAAGATACTTTATACGAGCTTCTTGTAAAAAATGACTCAATAGAGGAAGTTGTTGTCACAGATAAAAATGGAACGGTGGAGAAGAGGGTTTCCCGTTACAAATTGAATCGCCCAGAGAAAAATGAAAACTGGTTTACGAAGGACATGTGGTCTGCCTTTCAGAAGAAGGAAAAAATCTACGGGGGAGTCGAGTTCAATCAGTTCGACCAACCGGTGATAAAGCTGGCGGTTCCCTTTTACGATAATGGTGAGAGAAAGGGTATTGGCGTGGTGGTACAATTGCAGAAAATCATCGGGCAAATTTCCTCTCTTCGTCCTAACGATTCTGCGTACCTTTATTTAGTCGATCGAAATGGGAAAGTGATTGCCCATCAAGACTATCGTAAGTTGTGGGCAAAACAGGAGCCGGTTAACCCAAAAGAGGTATTAGGGGTAAAAACAAAAATAAACGAACTTGACTGGACACTTGTGATGGAACAGCCGAAAGATACAGCCTATCAACCCATTTATCATATGATGAAAAGCGGGTTTTGGGCAGCTGCCCTAGTTACCTTAATTGTTAGCTTTATTAGTGTTTATGCTGGCTTTTATTTTACAAAGCCGATAATTATATTAGAGAATGCAATGAGAAAATTAACAATTGGCTCCAAAAATAAACCAGTAGAAATTACAAGAAAAGATGAGCTGGGACAGCTAACAGCATCGTTTAATGAAATGAGCAAGGAGCTTGAGGATAAAACCATCAGGCTGGCACAGGAAAAAGAACGACTAGATGTTGTGGTCAGCGGAATAGGTGCCGGACTGGCACTCATAACGAACGAATATGCCGTCACGTGGATGAACCCCATTTTGAAACAATGGTTAAAAGACGACCAGGTTTCTCTTCCTTGTTATAGGTTAATAGGCGAAAAAAACTTACCATGCGAAAATTGCCCCTTGCCTTGCCCAGAGAAGGAGACTGCAGTAGATAAAGTAATGAATTTGAAATTCGATGCCGGGACAGATAGGATTTTTAGACGACGTGTTTTTCCTCTAAATCATGCAATTGCTGGAGAAGGGGAATTCCTAATTGTGATAGAGGATATTACCGAGCAAAAACATATGGAGGAAAAAATCATTCAAACGGATAAACTCGCAGCGTTAGGGCTCATGGCATCCAGTTTTGCCCATGAAGTGAATAACCCGCTTACAACAATAAATGTTTACGCAGAAGACTTGATGGACCGTATCCAAGATGATGAACAAATCGTGCATGAAGAAGTATTTTTATATTTGAAGAAAATTAAAGAAAATACAGAGAGATGCAAAAGAATAACTGGAAATCTCCTGAATTTCTCCCGAAAATCAAATTGGACATTGTCCCGTATAGATTTGTCTGAAACGATTCAAAACAGCATTAGTTTAGTTGAATATTCGTTAAGAAAAAATCACATCAAGCTGGAAGTAGAGATGGGGGAAAACCTTCCGAATATTGCTGGAGACAGCATCAAACTGATGCAAGTGCTTGTCAATTTAATCAATAATTCCGTTGATGCCATGCCTGATGGCGGAATAATTAAGATTGGAGCCAAAACAGACAACATGAATCTTGTATTAATAGTTTCTGATAATGGAAGTGGCATTTCAAAAGGAATTCTCCCGAAAATTTTCGACCCTTTTTATACAACCAAACCGGTTGGTAAAGGGACAGGACTTGGTTTATCCGTTTGTTATGGGATCATCCAGCAATTCGGGGGAACGATTGAAATCGATAGTGAACTGGGAATGGGTACCACTATAGAAATTCACATTCCTGTTGGGAGGGAAGAGAAGCGATGGCTGCAGCAAAGCTCTTAATTGTTGACGACGAGAAGGATTTACTTGAGCTTCTGGTTCGTCGATTAAAACGTAAAGGATATGAAGTGGAGAGTGCAGAAAATGCAGAAGATGCGTTATCTAAATTAAAAAAACAATATTATGATGTGGCGGTTTATGATATAAGGCTCCCAGGGATGGACGGAATTTCCCTTTTAAAAGAAACAAAGAGATTACAGCCTGAAACAGAAATCTTAATGCTGACCGGCCATGGAACGATTGAAACAGCGATTGAAGCCATGAAGTTTGGCGCCTTTGATTATATCACCAAACCGTATAATCTTTCAGAATTAGAGCTGACCATTGAAAAGGCCAAACAAAGCAAACTGTTAAAAACGAAGAATGATAGTATGAGGAGAATTATCAAGCAGCAAAATGAATTTCATATTATCGGGGAAAGTCCAAATTTCAAGCAGGTATTGGACTTGATCAGAAGAATTGCAAGCAGCGACGTTCCTGTTTTGATTGAAGGGGAAAGCGGTACTGGCAAAGAGTTATTTGCCAAGGCTCTCCATTATTGGAGCATTCGTTCCGAAGAGCCGTTTGTGCCGGTGAATTCCGGGGCATTGCCGGAACAGCTGCTGGAAAGTGAACTGTTTGGCTATGTAAAAGGAGCGTTTACCGGTGCAAACCAGGACAAAAAGGGGCTTGTAGAGGCCGCGGACGGGGGGACCTTGTTTTTGGACGAACTTGGCGAAATGCCGCTTTCTGTACAAGTAAAGCTATTAAGATTTTTGGAATCCGGAGAATTTAGAAGGGTTGGCGATATCAGAGAGAGGCGCGTAAAGGTACGGGTAGTTGCCGCGACCAATCGGGAGATGGAAAAGGAAATAGCGGAGGGCAAATTTCGCGAGGACCTTTATTATCGTTTAAACGTAGTAAAGCTGGTGATTCCTCCGCTTAGGAAACGGAAAGAAGACATTCCATTGTTAATTGATTGTTTTATTAAACAATCAAGGACACCCCATAAAAAGCTGTCTCCTGATGCGATTGAGGCGCTTTGCTGCTACTCCTTTCCAGGGAATGTAAGGGAGCTGCACCATGTTATCGAGATGGGATTGCTCTTATCGACAGGTGAATGTATTGAAACACATGATCTGCTGCTTCCCGTTGACAAAAGACCAACAGAGCTGGAGGCCTCTTCTTATTTTACATTAGAAGAACTAGAAAGGAAGCATATTGCATCTACTCTGAAGAAACAAAATTGGAATAAGACGAAAGCAGCCGATTCACTAGGGATTAGCGTGAGGAATCTTTATCGAAAAATTGAACAATATGGATTAAACGGGGAATGAATAGGGCAAATTGTCAGTATCCTTACAACAGAAATGGCACCTAATGGAAAGTAGGTGCCATTTTTTGAATTGAAGCGTTGAACCCATTCCAGCATATCAAACCATTCCATAAAAATTACTCTTCTAGATTTTAAAAAATTTCATTATTTTCAAAAACTAAGTCGACAAATTTTGAAAAATTTAAAGTATAATATGAATATTATTAATAGAATTTTGGTAACGGTATACGAAAGGTAACGAAGATGAGTATCGTAAAGGATTTTTTGCTACAGCTGACTCTTACGGTCATTCCCATATTTATTTACTCTACCTTTATTACGGAAAAGGTAAAGAGCGAAAAAAATAAACATGTCATAATGACCATTTTGTGGGGGATTTCAATAATACTTTGCATGTCCTTTCCAGTGAGTTTTGGTCAAAATGCCAGGTTGGAGTTAAGAATTATCCCTCTTCTGTTAGGAAGCCTATACGGAGGATTTTGGCCGAGTATTTTCCTCGCGGGCCTAATCCTACTGTATCGACTTAATTTCGGCATCAGCGTGGGTTTTTATAATACCGTACTTGTCTTATTGATATCACTTCCTTTTATATTGTTTTTTCAAAAGTCTTTCAAAAAGGCGAAAAAAGATAAAAGGGTTAAAATTGCAGTGGGCCTTTCCGTTTACTACTGTTTAATTGGCCTTACTGTTTTTGGGATGTTAAGAGGTTTTACGTTTGAACATCTTAAAGTACAGATGATTCATTTGATTTTTGCTGTCGTATTTACCTGGTCCTTCACTTTGTTAATTGAAAAAATCAGGGAGATCCACCAGCTGCGGCTAGAGATGCAAGACTCAGAGAAATTACGAGTAATCAGTGAGTTAACAAGTGTTTTTGCTCATGAAATTAGAAATCCGATGCAGGTGACTCGAGGTTTTCTGCAGCTTCTTGACGAACCCAATTTGGCTCAAAAGAAAAAGGAATACATCCAGCTATCCATCGAAGAATTAGATCGAGCCAATGAAATTATTAATGATTTCTTATCTTTTGGGAAACCAACCATCCATAACGAAATAAGAGTTGATGTAGGAAACCAATTACATCGTGTGGTTAATCTTATTCACAGTTACGCCCTTGGCTATAATGTTGAGATAAAAACGGATATTTATGAAAATGGTTGGATTTATGCTAATCCTCAAAAATTAAACCAGTCCTTGATTAATATTTTGAAAAATGCAATCGAGTCGATGCCGACCGGTGGAATGGTGTGGATTTCGTGTGTTTCAAATGAAGATGGGTATATAAAAATTAGCATTAAGGATCAAGGAATCGGGATGAACCAAGAGCAAATCGACCGGCTTGGCTCTCCGTTTTATTCCTTAAAGGAAAGCGGGACGGGACTCGGAATGATGGTAAGCTTTCAAATTATCAGTTCTTTTAAGGGGAAGATCCAAGTGAAAAGCGAAAAGGGAGTTGGGACCGAATTTATTATTCTTTTGCCTCAGATAGCCTAAAGCGAAAATAATATTTGGAAGGATTATTCAAACAAGCCGGATTTTTTCCGGCTTGTTTTTTTAGTAAAAACGAAGGGACAAGTGGATTACATACAATTGTGCAGGATTAAACACACTAATCAAAACAACTACCTTCATTTGATAATTAGACAGAATACCGAATTAATTTTTGTCCTAACAGATTTGTTTTTTGTACTTTGTTATAAAACTCTCAATAGTTATGATCTCTTCCAAGGCATGGAACATAAACATGACAGGGAACAACCAGATTATGTTTTCAATATTAATAAGTTCATGAAATGTTTCAATCATAATATTCCTCCTGACCTGATTCGGGAAACCGAAGCATGTCTAATAATCTATTTTTATGCCATGAAAGGAATTTCATTACTTATATATTGAACACGCTAACTGAGTGATAATGGAAACTAAGAGAGCAAAACAAAGACACCCTTGCAGCGGCAAGGGTGTCTTTACGTACGTCCCGAAGAGGATTCGAACCTCCGACCTACAGTTTAGGAAACTGTTGCTCTATCCTGCTGAGCTATCGGGACAAATTTACAACTGAATATTTAGTTCCATCACACAAAAAAGTGTGGCTAAATCCCGTCCTGACCTCAGTAAGCTTAATCAAGCAGCAGTTCGGTCAGTACGCTGAAGCATATTCAAGGGAGCGGATTCGAACGTGCTGAGCTATCGGAACATTTAAAATTAAGGAACGTTTATTATTATAATTCGAACTTCGAAAAAGGTCAATAATGAAGTTTAGCGAATTGGTAGTTCCTTAATTCTTTTGGTGTTTCCGTTTCCTTTTTCACGGAAGATTAACCAGACGATTAGGCTAAGTGAGATTAACAGCGCTTCAAGCGATAAAATATAGTATGGGTATGGCCCCAAGACGTCTAATAAACTTGCTGTTTTCGGTTTATGGCTTAAATACATATAATTTCCGCCGACTAGTTTATTGATCCACATGATGATTGGCATTAACACATTTAAGAAAACAAAAAGCTTTACGACAGACCAAATGGTAGGCCGGTAGCCCCTAGCCCATGTAAAGTAGAGCACCACCCAAATATCCATTAAATGTGTGTAAAAGAAATGAAAGAAACGAAAATGCGGGAAGTCAAAGTTTAAGGCTGGGGTGAAAATGGCCTGTGACGCTCCCAATAGGGCTGTGAACAACAAAATTTCGTATATGATTTTCTTCCTAGTTAATAACAAAAGAACAGTTAAAATTAAGCTGATGCTGCAGAGTTCTAATGGAATAGCGTGACTAACGTCCCAGTCTCCGTTTATATACATCCAGAAATGATAGGTCAGTTCAATTAAAATTAACGAGACCGCTGCCCCAATCTCCGCCTTTCTCCATTTGTTGTTGTCGAAAAATTTTTCCCGATTTACAAAAATTGCAGTGGATCCTAGAAGTAAGATGGCAATGATCATCCAATGACTGTTTGAGAACATTTCAAAATCAAAGTCTTTATAGCTGCCCCCAAACCAATCCATCGACACCATCTCCTATTTCCATTCGATTTTAAACACTTCTAAATATATTATGACCGTTTTATATGCTGCTTGTAAGGACCTATCGGTTTGCAAATTATTACAAAATTTTACAAAAAGTATTTAAGTTTTGATCAAAGGTCTTACTTCTTATAATTTTTTGAAAACGCTACCAAAGTTATGGGGATTAAGTGCCTTTTGACTATTGGAAAATTTTGATATGTTTGAATAGTACGATTTTATTAGGAGGGATGCTCTTGTTAAAAGTATTATCAAAAACGGGTCTAACATTGGCGTTGGCAGGAAGTATCGCATTGGCGGGATTCCAGCCGGGCGGGGAAGCAAAACAGACTTCTAGTACATATGGTTTAAGTTTGGCGCATTATGTAGGTGCGTCTCCGGAACTAGCTGAAAAAGCTAAGAAGTTGGGAAAAGACCTTTCAAAGGTTGACCCTGCAGAAAAGCTAGCTAACCAAGGGACAAAATTCCAGCAGGCTGGTGACAATCATGTTGCTTACCGTGACGCAAAAGGTGATGTGCCAGTACTTGTTATTTTGGCTAAATATAAAGATGGTGACGAGCCGATTGGGGACCTGCCAGGACAAGTGCCGGCGCATTACTATGAGGATTTGATTTTTGGTGATGAATATAACCCTTATGAGTTAGATTATTTCAAACAATATAATGAATACAATGGCGTCGATGCTCCGACTGACCGCACAATGCAAAATGCTTATAAAGAATCTAGTAATGGCAGAATCAATCTTGTCCATGATGGAGCTGAATTGGTGTGGGTTGAACTTCCTAAAGGGGCTTCCTACTATTTAGACCAAGAAGGTAAGTACGCAGAAAATGGTAAATATGTTTTAGGAAATGTAAACGGGGATGCCCACACAGGTGAATTTATCCGTGACCTGCTAAAAGCTGCTGATAACCAAATTGATTTTTCAAAGTATGCAGTAGATGGAGAGGTTCCAAATGTCTTCGTTATCCATGAAGGAACGGGTGCGGAGTGGAGCGCTGACCCTGCTCAATTTTGGTCACATAAATGGAATCTATTAAGTGCGTTGTATTATGGGAAATACTATGAAACTGGTAAACCAGCAGATGTTTATGCTGGGATGAACCAGTCTGCATGGATTAATAAGACGATTGCAGAGGACATGACTTATGATGGGGTTGTCGTAAATAACTACAACATCCAGCCAGCCATCGGCGGAAACGTCGCTGGATTTAACGAAGCTACTGGTGGTTACGACGAAGCATCGAAAACGGGCCCATATCCTGCTACTGCCGGGGTTTATGCCCACGAATTTGGCCACGCTTTAGGATTGCCGGATTTCTATGATACTGCTTATTCATCCGAAGGTGTTGGGAACTATTCGATGATGGCCGGGGGCTCATGGATGCGCTACCCTGACAGTGGAGCATATTCCGGAAACTCACCGACTCATTTTGATCCTTTTTCAAAAATATTCTTAGGATGGGCTGAGCCTAAAGTGGTAGCACCGAGAGATGGCGTTCAGGAAATTACATTACCGCCAATTAATAAAGCGAGTGCGACAGATGGCATCGTTAAAATGGAAGTCCCAGGTTCCAATGGAACTGAATATTTCTTGTTTGAAAATGTCCAGCAGGACGGCTTTAACAAAGGGCTAATTCGCCAAGGCACAGATTCCCATGGTTTGGTTGCATGGCATGTTGATGAAAATATCATCAGCCTCTATCAGACTGCCGGCTTCCGTCCGAATAACGTCGAAAACTGGATGAATAAACGCTTCCAATACAACCAGTCAGCGAAAGCCACCGACGGCACGGTTGTTACTCACTACGGACTATCTGTGGTGCAGGCGGATGGTAAATATGACTTAGAGAAAAATAAAAACCGCGGTGATGCTGGGGACTTCTTTAAGACAGGTTCCAAGATTACACCAACCACCTCTAATGTCCATACTGGTTCGTATTATTTCTGGAAGGGTAACAGTGCAACACCGGCCGATTCTGGAATCCATGTAACCGATATTAAAGAAAATGCAGATGGGTCAATTACGGCGAAGTTCTTCTATAATACTAATGAAAGTACAAGATAATAGAAAAGGAGGAAACCTGGGCAATTTTTTTAGCTCAGGTTTCTTGCGTTTTTCATAATATTAGTTTATTAAAAAAATGAGCTAATAAAATTTAAGTAATAAATTATGAAAATGTAGACTACAAAAATCAGGTGAAGTTTCTAATAAAGGTTATTGGAGCCCGAACCTAAGAAAAATCCGCCAGTTCGGTAGCCAATAAAGGGTATGGGAGCCCGAACCCAAGAAAAATCCACTAGTTCGGTAGCCAATAAAGGGTATGGGAGCCCAAACCCAAGAAAAATCCACCAATTCGGTAGCCAATAAAGGGTATTGGAGCCCGAACCCAAGAAAAATCCACCGGTTGGGTAGCCAATAAAGGGTATGGGAGCCCAAACCCGCAAAAAATCTGCTGGTTCAGTAGCCAATAAAGGGTATTGGAGCCCGGACCCAAGAAAAATCCGTCAGTTCGGTAGCCAATAAAGGGTATGGGAGCCCGAACCCAAGAAAAATCCACCAGTTGGGTAGCCAATAAAGGGTATTGGAGCCCGAACCCAAGAAAAATCCGCCAGTTCGGTAGCCAATAAAGGGTATTGGAGCCCGAACCCAAGAAAAATCCGCCAGTTCGGTAGCCAATAAAGGGTATTGGAGCCCGAACCCAAGAAAAATCCCGCCAGTTTGGTAGCCAATCAAGGAGATTGAAGCCTAAACCCAAGAAAAATCCACCAGTTCGCTAGCCAATAAAGGGAATTGGAGCTCGAACCCAAGAAAAATCCGTTGGTTCGGTAGCCAATAAAGGGGATTGAAGACCGAAACCGAAGAAAATTCGCTGGTCCGGTAACCAAGATAGTTTTTTCTACCAACAAATAATCCCTTCATTTATGATATAATTGTTTGTCGAAGATAATCGAAAGTTTTGAAACGGTGGAGGAAATTATGACAGCATACACGCCGATGATACAGCAATATTTAGCAGTTAAGGCAGATTACAAGGATGCCTTTTTATTTTTTCGCTTAGGCGACTTTTATGAAATGTTTTTCGAGGATGCCATTAATGCATCCCAGGAATTAGAGATAACATTAACAAGCCGCGAAGGCGGTACAGAGGATCGGATTCCAATGTGCGGCGTTCCTTACCATTCAGCGGCCAACTATATTGAACAATTAGTTGCAAAGGGCTACAAGGTAGCAATTTGTGAGCAAACAGAGGATCCGAAGCAGGCCAAAGGGGTCGTACGCAGGGAAGTGGTTCAGTTAATCACTCCGGGAACGGTGATGGACGGCAAAGGGTTAACAGATAAAGAGAACAACTATATTGCCTCAGTTACCGCTTTCGACGATACCACATACGGACTAGCATATAACGATATTTCTACAGGTGAAAGCAGAGTAACTCTACTGACCAATTTTGACGAGGTCCTGAACGAGCTAGCAGTTTTAGACGCCAAAGAAGTTGTCGTCGCAAGCAATTTTGACGGTGAACTTCAGAAGAAGATGCGCGAACGCGATGTACTGGCCATTTCTTTTGAGGATAATAGTTCAATAGAGATGAATTTTGCCAACCTTCTTGAAGATTTGAACCAAGATAAATTGAAGCAAACAGCAGCAAGGCTGTTTCACTATCTATACCGGTCGCAAAAGAGAAGCCTTGACCATCTTCAGCCTGTCACAACCTATCAAATCCATCAATTTATGAAAATTGATTACTATTCGAAGCGTAACCTGGAATTAACCGAGACGATTCGCTCGAAAGGGAAGAAAGGGTCGTTATTATGGCTGTTGGATGAAACGATGACAGCAATGGGCGGCAGGACATTAAAGCATTGGATTGACCGGCCGTTGATTGACCGTGAACAAATAGAGCATCGCCATTCATTGGTGGAAGTTCTCATGAACCATTATTTTGAGCGTCAGGAGCTTCGTGAAAAACTAAAGGAAGTTTATGATTTGGAACGTTTGGCGGGTCGTGTTGCCTTTGGTAACGTGAACGCCCGTGATTTGGTGCAATTAAAGTATTCGCTCCTGCAGGTACCATTTTTAAAAGAAATTCTTCTCAACATGCAGGATTCCAGGGTAAACGAAATCGCGGAAAAATTGGATCCGTGTGAGGAAGTTACCGATTTATTAGAGCAGGCGATTGTCGAGAATCCACCGCTTTCGTTAAAAGAAGGAAATATCATCCAGGACGGCTACAATGAGCAGCTTGATCAGTACCGTGATGCTAGCCGCAACGGCAAAACGTGGATTGCCCAGCTGGAGCGGGAAGAGCGCGAGAAAACCGGTATCAAATCCTTGAAAGTCGGTTACAACCGTGTGTTTGGCTATTATATAGAAGTAACAAGAGCGAACCTGCACCTTCTGGAAGAAGGCCGTTATGAGCGGAAGCAGACTTTAACAAATGCGGAACGCTTTATTACTCCTGAACTAAAGGAAAAAGAAGCATTAATTTTACAAGCGGAAGAAAAAATTGGCGAGCTTGAATATGAGTTGTTTACGGAAATCCGTGAAACTGTAAAGGAATATATTCCACGTCTGCAAGCTTTGGCGAAAACTGTGAGTGGTTTAGATGTCCTGCAATGCTTTGCACAAGTGAGTGAAAATCGCCGATATGTGAAACCGCAGTTTTCATCAGAACGCCGTGTCGTGGTGAAGGATGGCCGCCACCCAGTTGTGGAAAAGGTGTTAAATACTCAGGAATATGTTCCAAATGACTGTTTTATGGACAGCGACCGTGAAGTGCTGTTGATTACAGGTCCGAATATGTCAGGTAAAAGTACTTACATGCGCCAGATTGCGTTGACATCAATCCTAGCGCAAATCGGTTGTTATGTACCGGCATCTGAAGCAGTTCTGCCGATTTTTGACCAAGTATTTACCCGCATTGGAGCAGCAGACGATTTGATTTCCGGGCAAAGTACCTTTATGGTGGAAATGCTTGAAGCCAAGAATGCAATCGCCAATGCCACGCAGAACAGCTTGATTTTATTTGATGAAATCGGCCGCGGGACATCCACTTATGACGGGATGGCACTAGCCCAGGCGATCATCGAGTATATTCATACCCGTATCGGGGCGAAAACGCTATTTTCTACGCACTATCACGAATTGACGGTATTGGAAGAAGAGCTTTCCAAATTGAAAAATATCCATGTCAGTGCGATTGAGCATAATGGCAAGGTTGTCTTTTTACACAAAATTAAGGAAGGCCCGGCAGATAAGAGTTACGGAATTCATGTGGCACAGTTGGCCGAGCTTCCGGCTGAATTAATTGCAAGGGCAAATGAGATTTTGACTGCTTTTGAACAGCAACCAGGAGGTCCTGGGGAAGTGAAGGAACAACGAGTGGCCGTGGCTGCTCCTGCTGCAGTTCAGGAATCAAAAGCAGCGGAGGCTGACCAAGTGGTTCCAGATCATCTCACTCAGCTCTCGTTCTTTGATGAACCAAAGGAAACGAAGAAACCGGAGCTTTCTACCAAAGAAAAGAAGGTTCTTGATAAAATTAAGGAACTGGATTTATTGGATGTTACCCCACTTCAGGCGATAAACGTGCTGTTCGAATTGCAGAAGAAATTAAAGTAGTTTTTAAGGAGGCGGAAAAGATGGGGAAGATTATCCAGCTAGATGATGCCCTTTCTAATAAAATAGCGGCGGGAGAAGTAGTCGAACGCCCCGCCTCTGTTGTCAAAGAACTGGTGGAAAACGCCATTGATGCCGGCAGTACGGTGGTTGAAATTGAGGTCGAAGAAGCGGGACTCGCGAAAATCCGCATCACCGATAATGGCAATGGAATAGAAGAGGATGACGTGCTCCTCGCTTTCCAGCGACATGCCACGTCAAAAATAAAAAATGAAAATGACCTGTTCCGGATTCGGACGCTGGGTTTCCGCGGTGAGGCCCTGCCGAGTATCGCCTCTGTTTCGAGACTTGAGCTGAAAACCTCAACCGGTGAAGGTGCTGGGAATCGAGTGGTGATCGAAGGCGGAAAGGTTGAAATTTTTGAAAAAGCTTCAAGCAGACGGGGAACAGACATCACCATCACCGATTTGTTTTTCAACACGCCTGCACGTCTGAAATACATGAAGACGATTCACACAGAGCTTGGGAATATCACCGATGTTGTTAACCGACTAGCGCTTTCTCATCCAGAAGTAGCTTTCCGCTTGATTCACAATGAGCGAAAACTGCTGCAAACAAACGGAAACGGCGATGTCCGCCAGGTTCTTGCGTCCATTTACGGCATGAGCATCGCCAAACAGCTGGTGCCGATTTCGGGTAGCTCGCTAGATTATAAAGTAAGTGGATTTGCTTCCATGCCTGAGGTGACAAGGGCTTCAAGGAACTATATCTCGACGATGATTAACGGCCGGTTTATTAAAAATTATTCGCTGGCTAAGGCGATTACCGAAGGGTATCATACGCTGTTGCCGATTGGCCGGTATCCAATCGTGCTTCTCAATATTGAGATGGATCCGCTGCTCGTCGATGTGAACGTCCACCCGTCGAAAATGGAGGTCCGCTTTAGTAAAGAAGCAGAGATGAACGAACTAGTAACTTCTATAATAAAAAATGCATTTAAATCGAAGATACTGATTCCAACGGCCTATACGAAAAGAGAGGAACCTAAAACAGAGCAGACGGCTTTAGCGCTCGATGAGGGGACCTCTCCTGCTCGTTCTTCCTCTGGATTTGGCGGGGAGCGGCCGACTGCTGTTGCTGAGCCATTTTTTACAAAAATTAAAGAAGAACCCGTTCGGGAAACTGGCTTTTCGAATATGAAAGAAGAATTCGTCCCGCAACCTGAAGTTGGAATACCTTTTTTTAGGGAAATTGAAAAAGATAAACCGACTAGTGAAAGGGAATATGATTCATTTGAAGATGAGGAAATTCCTCAACACGAGCCTGAGGAATACCCTGAAGTGGAGCCGGTTGTAGACACAGAGAGCCGGGTCCCACGGTTGTATCCAATTGGACAAATGCACGGAACGTATATATTTGCACAAAATGAGAATGGCTTATATATCATCGACCAGCATGCGGCGCAGGAACGGCTTAAGTATGAGTACTTCCGCGAAAAGGTCGGCCAGGTCGCACCGGAGCTGCAGGAGATGCTGGTCCCGTTGACTTTTGAATATTCAACAGATGATTATATTAAAATTACCGAGCATAAGGACGAACTTGAGAAGGTCGGTGTTTTCCTTGAAGAGTTCGGAATCAATAGTTTCATTGTCCGCTCCCACCCTCAATGGCTGCCAAAGGGGCAGGAGAAGGAAATCATTGAGGAAATGATTGAACAGCTGTTATTAATGAAAAAAGTGGATATTAAAAAACTCCGCGAGGAAGCGGCTATCATGATGAGCTGTAAAGCCTCCATCAAAGCGAACCGCCACTTAAGGGATGATGAAATCCAAGCGCTTCTCGACGATCTGCGAAAGGCATCAGATCCATTTACCTGCCCGCACGGCAGGCCGATTATTGTTCATTACTCGATTTACGAGATGGAGAAGATGTTTAAGCGCGTGATGTAGGATATTTTTGGAAATATTGTATTTATGAGAAAAGCCTTGGATTTTTTAATACCAAGGCTTTTCTTATTGAAGAATCTTGCTGTCATAGTAAAAAGATTACTGTATTTTTTTATTTATTCTTTTCTAAATTTATAGCCTGGTTATCGATATTTTTTGCAATTCCAGTTAGTTTCTCAATGGAGGCTGTACCAGCTAAAACGAAAGTAAATTTATTTCTTTTCCATGTAATATAATTTGTTCTGTTTTCTTTGTCGGTTTGGCTGAATTGATAGGAGAGCATGTCAGCCTTTACTCCACTTATATCAATGGTGGGTCCGATTACTGGATTTACACTTTGACCCTCAAACTGTGGAGAATTAACGGCATATGGAACAACACTCAATACGACATCTTCACCGTTTAAAGATCCCATTTCGATAATCTCGAACTGCTTTTCACCGTGTTTATCTACCCTAATAGTCAAGTGGTCGGCATTCCTGTCCAGGTGGGGAATCTTCATTCCAATATAACTCTCAACTTCTTCTGTATAATCAGTAAAGATCTTTACTTTAACGGAGACCCCTTCGGTATTAAAGGGACCTTTTTCCCCGTAGTGAAACTGGGAACCCCTTAACAAATGCGGATCTTCCTGCTCCTTAGATACATCCTTATAAACAGCAGAAAAAATGAAGTTTAAACCAGGCACTTTGATGAGCATGTCAGCCATAGCGGGAGAAGCAAATCCGGATCCAAGAATTCCAACGCCCAGAAAACCTGCTGCCGCAGCAGAGTAGAGCCACTTTCTGCTCTTCTTTTTTAAAGGCTTATTTTCAGTAAAACCAGGCAGGTTGGCTAATGCCTGATCAATGCCCTTGCTAAAAGCTGCTGGTACAACAGTATTTCTCTGTTGATTAACAAATGCATTCAGTTCTCGGTCCAATTTAGATTCTTTCATTTCTTATACCTCCCGCTTCTGTATCGTTCGATAGCCATTTTTCAAGCTTTTTTCTGGCACGGCTTAATCTGGATTTAACCGTTCCTTCGGGTTGATCAATGATTTCAGCAATATCCTTAATGGATAGGTCCTGAAGATAATAGAGTGAAATGACAACCCTATATTCGCTTTCGAGTCTGCTTATACCATCTCTCACATCTAACTTTTCTTCTATAGAAGCTTCAGGCTGCTGTGTATTTATATCCAAATTCAAGGGAACAACCTTATTTTTTACTTTTAAAAGACGCATGCACTCCCTTATTAAGATTCTCGTAACCCATGTCTTAAAGTATCGAGGCTCTTTTAGTGTATGTAGGGAAAGATATGCCTTCACAATCGTTTCCTGAGCAGCATCCAGGCTGTCAGTTTCTGATTTCATAATCGTGGAGGCTATTCGGTAGAAGCTAGGCTCCATTGCTTTGATGAGGCGTGTAAAGGCTTCGTGGTCGCCCTTTTGTGCCCTTAGAACGTCAAGTTCCATTTGTGAATCCAATTCCTTACACTCCTTTCTTTTTTTACATTTATTTGAGCAAATATAGGCAACAAATGGTTCCCGTTAAATTAAAATTTTTATGGGGAAGTAGAAAAACCCTTATTTAATAAGGTTGTTGAGTCCTTCCAAACACCATCCTGTGAAGATTTTAAAACAACAGCTATATATTCTTTTCCATTTCGTTCTGCAGAAGAGATGAGACAATAGCCTGCTTCATCCGTAAAACCAGTCTTTATTCCGTTCGTTCCTTTAAAATAGTAGGTGCTATTAGAATCAAGAAGCTTATTCGTATTTTGATATGTAAGGAGTGGATTTGTAAAGTTTTGTAGGTTTACAATTTCTTGAAAGTCTTTATGTTTCATAACTGCTTTAGAAATTAGAGCTAAATCCTCGGCAGTAGAATAATGTTCGGGATGGTGAAGCCCTGTTGGATTCATAAAATGAGAATGATTGGCTCCAACTTCTTCAGCCTGTTGATTCATCATGGCAACAAAATGATTGATGGCTTCCTCATCTGAAATATTTGGCGTACCCAGGTGTTTTTTACCAATATGAACAGCCACTGTTCTTGCGGCGTCATTCCCCGATGGAAGCATCATTCCGATTAATAATTCTCTTAGTGTAAGGGTTTGTCCTTCCTTCAGCCAAGCAGTACTTTCCCCAGGAGATCGAAAAGATACCTCTTTTCCAACCTTTACCTGTTCATTTAACTCCCCATGTTTGATTGCAACCCAAGCGGTTAAAACCTTAGTTGTACTCGCAGGAAAAAGTTTCTCACTTTCATTTTTCGAAAATAACACCCGGCCTGAGTGAAAATCCATCAAAAGGGCTGCTTCCGCCCTAATTGGTAAATTCGGCTGCTCCGGTCCGTTTGAACCCTTTACCCATACTCCGAACAGACAAAGTGTTGAAACTAGTAAAACAGGAATCTTTTTAATAATCATGATGAAGCTCTCCTTTAAACAAAAATATAATTCTGTTTAATTAGAGCCTAAGATGGGGATTTTGGTTCCCATATGTATAAAAATATTTCGCGCTGTTAAATTAGATAATAAAAGAGAGGGAAATTTGGATTTCCCCCCCTTCTTCTGAATTTGATTTTACATTAATAGACATTTCGAAATGGGACGTATGGCCCTAGGTATGGAAATGCGGGTGGATACCCGTAAAGTGTGGGTACCAAGTGATAGATATGATGTCCAATGTGAATGGTATCATAGTTGTGCTGTAAGGGTTGGTTCCAGGGACCAACCATAGGTGCATGTACACCTGAATAGATTGCCCAATTTGGTCCGGTTATGATATGGGTCATGCTATCACCAACTTATCTGTTTTTTTCATTATATGTATTTATGAGAATGCCCGCCAAAAAAACTAAGGTTCAATTCGGGGGGAATGGTAAAAATAGAGCCGTTATTTTACCGGAGAACTGTCCTTTAGCTGAAAATAACCTATAAGTTGCCGATTGCCAATGAAATAGAAACCCAAAAAGATTGCGAAATTTGCAACAAAATAACCTTAAATCGTATTGGAATGATTTAACATTGGTGAAATAATTATATTGTAAGGATTGACCATTTGAAAAAATGGGGGAGAGGCCTTGATTGCCTATAGTCTATTAAGTATATTTTTACCTGCAGTTTTGCTTATTTTTATTGTTGTTTCTGTAGTGAAATATAAAGACAAGGGGGGAGAGGCAGTGATTCGCCATCTTTACACGTATTTGGTATTATTTGCAACCCTGATGATGGTCATCGGAGGCGGGATATCGATTTTTATGGCGGCAGCTGATTTGATCAGTCCGCCAAGTTATTATCAAAGCTATGATGATTACAAAATGATGAAAGAAAGCGGTAAGATTCCGAACGAAAATGGAGAAAAATTGACAGAAAAAGAACTGCGCGCGAATTACGAACAGGCCGTCGAAGATCAAAAGAACCAAACACGGGGACAGGCAAAGAACCAAATCATCAAAAGCCTGGGATTCATTATTATTCCATTGCCTATTTTTCTGTATTTTAATAGTTTACGAAAAAAACAGAATGATATCTAAATTAAAAAGCCGCATTCTCCTTCAATAGTTGAAGGAATGCGGCTTTTTGCATGAAAAGTTAAAAACTTGAGTTACTTATAATAGATTTCTAATAATTTATACGGTATCTCAACAAAATTTGCATCAGTTGGTGACTTCAAGATTGAGATTCCAAATATATCTACGAAATTTTTCAATATATCTACAATTCTCAGAATATATCTACGAAATATTCCAATATATCTACGATTATCAGATTATATCTACGAATCCCGAATTTTCGGCCTTGTAAGAACCGCCGATTTTAAATTTATTTCACCGCAACCTGAATCTTACTCATATACTGCAGTGCCTTACCAGTGCCGATTGCGACTGACTCAAGCGGACTAGGTGCCAGCTGGACAGGTACAAAAATTTCACTGCTCAGCCATGCCTCCATCCCGTTCATAAGCGCACCGCCGCCCGTGATAATTACACCGCGATCGACGATATCACCGCTTAACTCGGCCGGGCTATCTTCAAGTGTGGCGCGGATGACCTCTAAAATATGCAATAGTGATTCCTTCATCGCCGCGCGAATTTCGTAGGATGAAAGTTTAATGGTTTTTGGCAGACCAGTCAACAGGTCGCGGCCGCGGACATCCATGAACTTTTCCTCATGGTCGATTAATGCATAACCGATTTCAAATTTCACATTCTCAGCCGTTCTTTCACCGATTAGCACATTGTACTCTTTGCGGACATACTGAATAATATCATCATCGAGACGGTCGCCGCCAATTTTTATAGAATGATAGGCAACCACGCCGCCGAACGAAATAATTGCCACCTCTGTGTTGCCGCCGCCGATATCCACGACCACATTGGCAACCGGCTCGTCGATCGGCATGCCTGCACCAATTGCCGCTGCTACCGGCTCCTCAATCAAGGTAATTTTCTTGGCTCCGGCGTTACGGACGGCATCTTGAATCGCCCTTCTCTCAACACTTGTCGAACCGGAAGGAATACAGACTACAACATTCGGCTTCCGCATCGCAAAGCCAATCTTTTTAGAAGCCATTTTCAAGATTTGTTTAAGCATTTCTGTTGTGACATCAAAGTCAGCAATGACACCATCTTTTAACGGACGTATCGCCACGATTTTTTCGGGTGTTTTCCCAATCATTTCTTTCGCTTCTGTACCGACAGCGACGATATTTTTCGAAACGGTATCTATTGCCACAACGGATGGCTCGTTTACGGCAATCCCCTTATTTTTGCTATAAACCAATGTATTTGCAGTACCTAAATCAATTCCAATATCAAAAGTAGATAACATTCTATTCACCTAATTTCTAATTTTTCTCCATCCAATGACAAAATGCGATTATTTTTTACAAAATATCTTACGAATAAGCCTATCATGAATGTGGGGGTAGAAAGCGCTTTGTAAAAAAACCGTTATCTTTTTGTAATTACACGAAATGTAATTCTTACATTTGAAATATAAATTCCTCTTCAAAAAGTGCATAGAAAAGAATATTATTGTATATACTTATTTGATGTTCTACTGCTTTTAAAAATTATGTTACGATAAAGGAGAAACGCCCCTAACAGGCGTCGATTGTAAATGAAAACTCGTCGATGGCGAGTCCGATAGGACGAAGACAGAGGCGTAGTTGAATTTATGCGTTAAGAAAGTAAAAAGCTTTCGATAGAAAGTTTATACTTTCTTATTAGCTAAAAAGGGATAAGGCAGTGTGAAAAGATTGGAATTAAATCAGAAATTATTAGTGATCATCGGACCAACTGCTGTGGGGAAAACAAAGCTGAGCATAGAAATGGCTAAATGTTTCAATGGCGAAATCATCAGTGGGGATTCGATGCAAATTTACCGCGGCATGGATATTGGAACGGCGAAAATCAGGAAAGATGAAATGGAAGGGATTCCGCATCATTTAATTGATATAAGAGAGCCGGATGAAAATTTTTCCGTTGCTGAATTTCAAACCCTTGTTCGAGCTAAAATAAAGGAGATTGCCGAAAAAGGGAAACTGCCCATCATTGTTGGCGGAACAGGGCTTTATGTTCAATCTGTCATCTATGATTATCAATTTTCCGATGTTTCTGGAGATGACGAATTCCGCACGCAGCTTGAGGAACGGGCGAATAGAGAAGGGAATGAGGCTCTCTATAAGGAACTCATCGAGGTTGACCCGGAAAGTGCCGCTGAGATTCATCCTAATAATCTTAGAAGGGTAATTCGTGCTCTAGAAATCTTCCATCTTACAGGAAAAACCAGACAAGAAATACAAAAATCTCAAGTGCTGGACCTGCTTTACCAAACCGCCCTTGTCGGATTGACGATGGACCGTGATAAACTTTATGAGCGAATTAATTCCCGCGTCGATTTAATGATGCAGGAAGGGCTATTTGAAGAAGTAAAGGGATTGTACGGACAGGGCTTGCGAGATTGCCAATCCATTCAGGCAATAGGCTACAAAGAGATTTATGACTATCTTGATGGTAAAATATCATTAGAGGAAGCTGTCGAGAACCTAAAGCAAAACTCGCGGCGTTATGCCAAACGGCAGCTGACATGGTTTCGAAACAAGATGGAGGTTGAATGGTTTGATGTGACAAATGTGAACAGCTTCGCAAAAAAAATCATGGAAATTTCACAATATGTTGAAGGAAAGCTTCAAGTAAAATCGAATACATATTAGTAGAGATAAAAGAGGAGGATATATGAAATGAAAACAACAATCAATATTCAGGACCAATTTTTAAACCAATGCAGAAAAGACAATACCAATGTAACGGTATTCCTTTTGAATGGATTCCAATTACGAGGCCAAATCAAGGGCTTTGATAATTTTACGGTTTTGTTTGAATCAGAGGGGAAACAGCAATTGGTTTATAAGCATGCCATTTCAACCTTTGCACCGCAAAGAAATGTGCAGTTGGACTTGGAAAATCAATAAATCTTCACCCGTGGGCCCATACATTTGGGCTCTTTTTTTGCTAATAGGAAAGCATAAATTTCACAAATTTATACTTTCCTAACGCATAAATTCAACTACGCCTCTGTCTTCGTCCTCACGGACTCGCCAATCGGCGAGTTTTCAATTATTTTTTTCAAAGAAAAACTTTTTTAATGAATTTCCCGAACGGTGAATACAAATAGAATGAAGGATTATGATTTTCTTGAAATAACTCACCACAAACAAGAAAGGCATAAATTTCCTGCAAGCTATTTTACGTATCCTGGTTGCGTTTAGGAGAGGTGAAGGCTTTGGATCAACCGATTCGTATGAAAAGCAATGGCCAAATAAGTGTTTCTCTCAACTCCCAAAAAAGAAAAACAGTAACGAAAACGTTAACTGATTTTCAAGTTGCTCCAAAGGTTATTCCCCCTGAGCATTCCGCCTTAAAGGAAATCGAAGAGGAACTTGGTGCTTTGGTTGGCATGGACGAAATGAAACGAACGATAAAAGAAATTTATGCATGGATTTATGTCAATAAAAAGCGCGAAGAAATGGGTCTCAAAGCAAAAAAGCAAGCCCTTCATATGATGTTTAAAGGTAATCCGGGAACGGGGAAAACCACAGTCGCACGGCTGATTGGCAAGCTTTTTCAAAAAATGAACGTGCTAACGAAGGGACATTTAATCGAAGCGGAGCGGGCTGACCTCGTTGGGGAGTATATCGGCCATACAGCACAAAAGACGAGGGACTTGGTAAAGAAAGCTCATGGCGGGATATTGTTTATTGATGAAGCTTATTCCTTAGGACGCGGCGGCGAAAAGGATTTTGGCAAAGAAGCGATTGATACTCTCGTGAAGCATATGGAGGATAAACAGCATGAGTTTGTCCTCATTCTAGCCGGCTACTCAAGAGAAATGGATTATTTTCTATCGTTAAATCCAGGGCTCCATTCCCGTTTTCCACTAGTGATTGATTTCCCGGATTACAATATTGAACAATTAATGCAAATCGGGGCGAAGATGCTGGTGGAAAGGGAATATTCGTTAAGTCATGAGGCAGAAAAGAAAATAAAGGATCATTTAATATGGGTGAAGTCTGTCTTAAGTCCCAATCATTTTTCCAACGGGAGATATGTCCGCAACATCATTGAAAAATCGATTCGGGCCCAGGCGATGAGGCTGTTATTGCAAAACAGTTATGACCGGCACGAATTGATGACGATCCGCAGTAATGACTTGGTGTTTGAGGAGGATGGATAAAAAAATCGACGGGGGAGAGTCCCTCGTCGATTTTTAGTTCATTCGCTGTAACCCGCGTGTTGGCAGTTTCCAGTCATATGTGTAGGAAAGAACGCGAAGCGCAGTTATGATAATAAACAATGTATACAATTCCCATGCTTGTGTAGCTAGTTTAAGTCCGATGACGACCCCGGCAAGAATCGCCCAAACTGCGTATATTTCGGAACGCAGCACAATCGGCTTTCTGCCAGCCAATAAATCACGGATGATTCCGCCGCCGCTTCCTGTTAAAACAGCCGCTACAATCACAGCACTCAGCGGGTGATTCATATTTGCCGCATAAATGGCACCTTGAATAGCAAATGCTGACAGCCCAATGGCATCAGAGAAATTACCCCACTTTTGCCAATGTTTTAAAAGATTAGTTGGAAATAAGAATACAGCCGTAATCGATAATATAGCAATTTGAAAAAATAACCCCTGTTCCCAAATAGCTGAAACGGGAACTCCTATTAAAAGATTGCGAATCGCCCCGCCGCCAAAAGCAGTGACAATTCCCAAAATATAAACTCCTAAAATATCATATTTTTCTTCCATGGCCACAATCGCGCCACTGACCGCAAAAGCGATGGTGCCGATCATGCTTAATACTTCCCATGCCATTTCGTTCAGCTTCTCTCCGATGAATATTCTTTTTATAAACAAACAATAAAATTTTATCACGTTACTCCAAAATTACAATAAAAAAGTATTGGGAAAATTAGAGTATCGGAGTGTTTTTTGTTAAGATGGAAATTAGAGCTTTAACGGAAAGGAAGGATGCCGTTTGGAACAAAGAGAAACAAAGGAAAAAGCCATTCTGGTCGGCTGCCAAATCGATGATGACGACCTAAGGTTTCAATATTCAATGGATGAGTTAGGATCCTTAACGGAAACGGCGCAAGGAGAAGTATTGGCTTCGCTTGTCCAAAAGAGAGACCGTCTCCATCCAGCAACGTACATAGGTAAAGGAAAAGTGGAAGAATTATCGGCGCTTGTGGCCGAATTGGAGGCTGACCTGGTCATTTTCAACGATGAGCTCTCTCCAAGCCAGAAACGGAATTTGGCTTCCGGAATTGAGGCGAGGATCATTGACCGGACCCAGCTGATTTTAGATATTTTTGCACAAAGAGCCCGCTCCAAGGAGGGGAAACTTCAGGTAGAGCTTGCCCAGTTACAATATATTCTGCCGCGTTTGGCCGGACAGGGTACGGCGTTATCACGCCTTGGTGGTGGAATCGGTACAAGAGGCCCAGGGGAAACAAAACTGGAGTCAGACCGCCGTCACATCCGCCGCCGCATTGACGACATCAAAGGCCAACTTTCGGTGGTTGTTCAGCATCGCGAGCGTTACCGTGAGCGTAGGAAGAAAAATAAAGCCTTTCAGGTTGCGATTGTCGGTTACACGAATGCCGGGAAATCGACTCTTTTTAACCGGCTTTCCGAGGCAGATTCATATGAAGAAAACCAGTTATTCGCCACGCTTGACCCGATGACGAGAAAGCTTATTTTACCAAGCGGCTTCTTGTCATTAATTACTGACACCGTCGGATTCATTCAGGACTTGCCGACAGCGCTGATTGCTGCCTTCCGCTCAACTCTTGAAGAGGTGAAAGAAGCCGATCTGCTGCTTCATGTCGTCGATATGTCGAACCCGGATTATTTTCAGCATGAAAAAACGGTGATTAAACTTCTTGAAGACTTGGATGTCAAAGATATCCCGCAATTAACCGTTTATAATAAACGGGATCTTCAGCATCCCGATTTCGTACCGACCGCCGACACGCCGACAGTGTTCATCAGCGCTTTTAATGAAGATGACCGTCATGCGTTAAAGGTGAAAATCGAGCAGCTTGTCGTGGGCATGATGGAACCATATGAAGTAATGGTGCCTTCAACAGAAGGAAAGCTCTTGTCGCAATTAAAAAATGATACGATTCTCAGGGAACTTACCTTTGATGAAGAAACTCAAGACTACCGTTGCAAAGGATATTCCCTAAAGGACCATCAAATAACAGGCCAATTACAGAAATTCAATGAATAAAGGGAGTTAACAGCATGTTTCAACACTTGAAAAATGGGGAAAAGCTTCAGCCGATTGTAAAGGAAGTCGAAAAACAAATTGCTGAAGTCCATAAAGGAATCGAGGAACGCATTGAATCCAATCAGTTCCGAGTTTTACAAAGCTTTCAAAAGCACCGGGTAAGTGATTCTCACTTTATTCCTTCTACTGGGTATGGTTACGACGATATCGGCCGTGATACATTGGAATTAGTGTATGCGGATGTTTTCGGCGGTGAGGCCGGACTGGTTCGTCCACAGATTATATCGGGCACTCATGCCATATCGATTGCATTGTTTGGTGTGCTTCGCCCCGGCGATGAACTTTTGTATATTACCGGAAAACCTTATGATACCCTTGAGGAAATCGTCGGAATCCGCGGGAATGGCGTAGGTTCCCTGAAGGAATTTGGGATTTCGTATGACAGTGTATCGTTGATAGATGAAGGCGGGATTGATTGGGAAGGAATTGCTCGAAAGATTAAACCTAATACGAAAATGATTGGCATCCAGCGTTCCAAAGGCTATGCGGTCCGACCATCGTTTACGGTTGCTGAGATAGGCGAGATGATTAGTTTCGTTAAGGAGATTAAGCAGGATGTTGTCGTGTTTGTTGATAACTGCTACGGAGAATTTGTTGAGGAAATAGAGCCGTGCCATGTCGGTGCTGATTTAATGGCGGGGTCATTGATTAAAAATCCAGGCGGCGGCCTAGCTAAAACCGGCGGCTATATCGTTGGAAAAAAACAATGGGTCGAAGCTTGTTCTTATCGGATGACCTCTCCGGGAATTGGTGCCGAAGCGGGGGCTTCACTTTATAGTTTGCAGGAAATGTATCAGGGCTTTTTCTTGGCGCCGCATGTGGTCGGGCAGGCTCTGAAAGGTGCGGTCTTTACTGCTGCCATGCTGGAAAGGCTGGGGATGAATTCTTCTCCACGCTGGGATGCGCGGCGGACAGATTTGATCCAATCCGTTCAATTTGATGACCGGGATAAAATGGTTGCCTTCTGCCAGGCCATCCAGTTCGCCTCACCTGTGAATTCTTATGTGACTCCGCATCCAAGCTACATGCCTGGTTATGAGGATGATGTAATTATGGCAGCTGGAACCTTCATTCAAGGTGCGAGCATCGAGTTGACGGCAGATGGCCCGATCCGCCCGCCATATGTCGCTTATGTGCAAGGCGGATTAACCTATGCCCACGTGAAAATGGCTGTATGTTTGGCTTTGGATCATTTGGTTGAGAAAGGGTTACTGGTGCTAGAGTAGGGGAGGATAGGGAAGGACAGCGGGTTGGGCTTTGAGGAGGCTCCATAACGCCCGAAGCAAAGAAGATAATACCAGTTCAGTTGTTATGGAGGCTTCATAACAACTGAAGCAAAGAGGAATATACCAGTTCAGTCGTTATCGAGGCTCCATAACGCCCGAAGCAAAGAAGATCATACCAGTTCAGTCGTTATGGAGGGCTTCATAACGACCGAAACAAAGAGTGAAATATCAATTCAGTGGTTATAAACGCTTCATAACCCCCGAAACAAAAGAAAAATTCCCTATCCAGTAGTTTTGACCGCTTCATAACTACTCAATAAAAGAAATTCGTTTGGGTTCGGTCGTTATCAATGAATCATCACTCCTCTTGCCAAGGTTTGTAACCAAAATTACAATAATAAGAAACTACTAAAAAACCATGTTAGATTATCTTACATATCATTGACATATTTCCTAACACCAAATATAATACAAATATAAATTAGCAAAAGGGAGGAGAAAATTGGTGAGTGGAAAAGAAATTCGCCGATCAATGCCGTTGTTTCCCATTGGTACAGTGATGCAGCTGACCGAACTTACCGCCAGGCAAATTCGCTACTATGAAGAACACCAATTGATATCTCCGGCACGTACGGAGGGAAACAGGCGACTTTACAGCCTAAATGACATTGACAGGCTATTGGAAATAAAAGACTTAATTGACCAGGGAATAAATATGGCTGGCATTAAGCAGTTATTATTGGTCAAAGAACAGCAAGAGTCGCTACTTGAACAGCAAGCGAAAAGTGCAAAGCGCGAGGTTACCGATGATGAGCTGAGGAAACTTCTTCGCAATGAACTGATGCATTCAGGCAGACTGAATCGTTCGTCTTTAAGGCAAGGAGATCTTTCACGCTTTTTTCATTAATTTTTATAAAAATTGGAGGAATTACAAATGCCGAAGTACACAAGAGAAGATATTCAACGCTTGGCTAAAGAAGAAAACGTTAAATTTATCCGCCTTCAGTTTACGGATATTCTTGGAACTATTAAAAACGTGGAAATTCCAATCAGCCAATTAGAAAAGGCACTTGATAACAAAATGATGTTTGACGGCTCCTCTATCGAAGGGTTCGTACGTATTGAAGAATCTGATATGTACCTGTACCCAGATTTAAACACTTGGGTAGTATTCCCTTGGACTGCTGAAAAAGGGAAAGTGGCCCGCTTAATCTGTGATATTTACAATTCAAACGGAACACCATTTGCCGGGGACCCGCGCAATAACTTAAAGCGTGTATTAAGGGAAATGGAAGAGCTTGGCTTCACTGACTTCAACCTTGGGCCTGAGCCAGAATTCTTCTTATTTAAATTAGACCAAAAAGGCGAGCCAACATTAGAGTTGAACGACCAAGGCGGATACTTTGACTTAGCGCCTACAGATCTTGGTGAAAACTGCCGCCGTGATATCGTACTTGAGCTTGAAGAAATGGGCTTCGAAATCGAAGCATCCCACCACGAAGTAGCACCTGGTCAGCACGAAATCGATTTTAAATATGCAGATGCTCTTACAGCATGTGACCAAATCCAAACTTTCAAGCTAGTTGTAAAAACAATTGCCCGCAAGCACGGCTTGCATGCAACCTTTATGCCAAAGCCATTGTTCGGCGTTAACGGTTCCGGAATGCACTGCAACGTTTCCTTATTCAATAATGGCAAAAATGCATTCTTTGAACCAACAGGCGACCTGCAAATGAGCGACACTGCCCGTCAATTTATCGCAGGTGTTCTAAAGCATGCACCATATTTCACGGCAGTAACTAACCCAACTGTTAACTCTTACAAGCGTTTAGTTCCAGGTTACGAGGCACCTTGCTATGTAGCATGGTCTGCACAAAACCGTTCACCGCTTGTCCGTATCCCTGCTTCCCGAGGCTTGAGCACACGTATCGAGGTTCGCAGTGTTGACCCTGCGGCAAACCCGTACTTAGCGTTGGCGGTCATTTTAAAAGCTGGTCTTGATGGAATCAAAAACAATTTAACACCTCCAGCACCAGTTGACCGGAACATCTATGTTATGACGAAGGAAGAAAGAATCGAAGAAGGCATCATTGATCTTCCTGCAACATTGGCAGCAGCACTTGAGCTATTGAAATCAAACGAAGTTATCGTTTCTGGTTTAGGCGAGCATATCTTCGAACACTTTGTGGAAGCAAAAGAGATTGAATGGGATATGTTCCGTACCGTTGTACACCCTTGGGAACGCGAACAATATATGAGCATGTATTAATACCTTAATCTACTATTAAAGCATCAGCAAAACACTCAGTAAATATTGTACTGAGTGTTTTTTATTATCAATTTTTTAAGAATAGTCTTTCCTCTATAGTTTGGTACATATCAATACAGAAATAATGAACAACCTATTTCAATAATCGTATGTCCCCTTCAGAATAATATCTAAAATAATTACAGACTTCTAACTGATAGTCTTCTCCGTTGGGAATATTTTCAAAGGTATGCTTAAATTCTTTTTCGCACTGGTCGCCATTAATGACGATACTATCAACATATTCAGTGCGTAAACCAAAATGGCTCACTTTTATGATGGAATACCTAATCGGCCATGAATGATCATAGGTACATTGGGTGCCGGTCACTGTGACGGTGTTGTTGTCTATCGAAAATTTTGAAGTGAAAAAATATGGCACATCCACGCACAGCCGCCATTGATAATGATCCCCCTTTTCTTTCTTCCTTTTTACCCTTTGTGTCTGGAACAAGCCTAGTAAGAATGTATATAGGAAAGTGAGTATTCTTTTCCTAAAAACTTCCATAGCCATTTTATTTCCTCACTTTCTGATTTATATCCTACTATATTATCTGCACTGCCTCGAACAGATGGAACGGCATTATCCCAGCTTGTCTGAATGTTTCTAATAAACTTTGCCCTTTTTAAGACAAACCTTTCCCCTTAAATACTGACGAGCATATATTGATTAATAAATAAAAAGATAATGCGGAATCTACAAGGGCATTTATAGTTGGTTGGTGGTTTTAGTAAAAAAATGGAGGGAGAGAGATGTTTACAATTACACAAGTACAGGTTAGCCATTTTTTGTTTGCAATGGGCTTTTTACTAGCTACTGCTCATATCCTTGGCTATCTTTGCGAACGTTTATATATACCAAGAGTAATAGGGGAGGTTGGAGCGGGGATCATTCTAGGTCCAAGTTTGTTAGGATATTTTTATCCAAACATATTTGATTGGATGTTTAATGGATTTCCTTTGGAGCATCAGCTGTTCGGTTTAATTTATCAATTGGGATTAATTCTGTTGATGTTTGTGTCAGGCTTAAAATTCCATACGGAATTTAAACAAGAGGACTTGAAAATAACAACGGCCATTACAATTGGTTCAAGTGTTCTTCCATTTATTTTAGGCTGGATTATTACCAACTTTCTTGATATGTCTAGATTTGTGGGTGAGGTCGGTAACTTGCTGGCTTTTAAATTAGTGGTTTGTATTTCAATCGCCGTCACGTCTATACCAGTCATTTCAAAGATATTTATTGATTTGGGGATAATGAAAACAAGGTTTGCGAAACTTGTTATTATTATAGCAGGGGTGCATGATATCATTTTATGGATAGTTTTGGGCGTGGCTACCAACCTGGTTGCCAACAATAGTAAGACACTGTCTTTTAATGATATATTTTTAAGCATTGGAACCATCTGTCTGTTCCTGGTCGGAATGCTGTATGTGTTAAGAATCCTTTTTAAATACTTTACCATCCATAACCGAAACATTTTCTTTCGATCTTCCAATTTAGGTTACCTATTATTTATCTTATTTATAGCATGTGTCTTGGCCTATCTGTTTCAGGTTGAAACCATTTTCGGAGCTTTACTGGTTGGTATAGCGGCGAAAATTTATCTCCCGCAAGAAGTATCATCGAAAGTGGAAGAAGGAGTATCAAATCTATCCTTCTCCTGGTTTATCCCTATTTATTTTGCCACGGTTGGGCTGCAGCTCGATTTAGCAAATTCATTTGATTTCATTTTCTTCGTACAATATCTATTGCTTGCCACCTTTATTCAAATAACCATCGTTTACTTTACATGCCGATTAATAAAACTCAATTCACTGACCAGCTTGAATTTCGGCTTTGCCATGAATGCCAGGGGTGGTCCTGGAATCGTCCTTTCAACAGTGGCTTATATGTCTGGCATCATCAATCAGGAATTTTTTGCTATCCTCATTCTCCTAGCTCTTACAACCTCATGGATAACCGGTACATGGCTAAGATTTTTAGTGAAAAATGAATGGGATTTGATGTGAGTCTTTGAAAATATTCTCAAAACATGAATAAGTTTTAAACTCTTACACAAGATATAAAAAAATAATTAGGGAGTGTAAGAGTATGAAGAAATTAATATGGTTAATTGCGTTACTATTAACAATTAGTTTTGCTGCAAAATTAGAAAACGCCTTTGCTGCAGTCAAGGATGGGCAGCCAAAAGAACAAAAACAAATTTCAGAAAAAGAGGCTGGAGAAATTGCCCTACAGAAAGTAAAAGGCAAGATTTTAAGCGTGAAATTGGAAGAAGATGATGGCAGGAATGTCTATGAGGTAATGGTGAAAACAAACGAAGCCATTTACGAAGTTGAGATTGATGCTGCAACTGGCAAGGTTTTGGAAATTGAAAAAGAAGGCCGGCATGACAATGGCCGTGAGGATGAGGATGGTCATGACGATGATGATGGCCATGACGATGATGATGGCCATGGAGACGATTAAATCCACACTCATGAAGGTATTGAAATAATTCTTCAAGCTGCATATCAATTTAGATGTGCAGTTTTACATTTTTAAGTCATTTATTTTTAAGGAGAAAAGAAATGATAATAAAATATGTAAGCATCGTCGTTTTGTTTCTAAGCTATTCGCTCATGCCCTTCCAAGCCTCTGCCAAAATGGAGTCCTTTAATAAAGAAAAAACTGTCGAAGATACTGGTTCAAATAAGGAAAGTTTAAAGAAAGAAAAGAGTCCAGTCAATAAACAACCGAAAGAAGATACGGATGATCCAGAAAATGAAAATGAAATGGATAACGACTTAGACTGCACAAAGGATATTCGATTTACGGAAGCCCAAAAAAAACGTCTTGATCAAATTTACCATCAGATTTATATGGATTATATTTCTTTGATTGAAACCTATGCTTGGGCGGGAGCGTTAACTCAAGATCAAAAAACCATTCGATACAACATGTTAAAAAACTATATTCTTACTTTTCAAAAAAGAAATTATAAATGGTGTAGTGAATACGAAGAAGACGAATGGGAGGAAGAATGGTATAACAGCGATAATGATTAAAGTTCGTTTTGATAATAGTCCAAGTTAGCATTTTATTTCATAGCATTGAATATATTGGGAATAAAAAAGAAGTGATGGAAATGGTCTATCTGGCTGTTGGATGCGGAGGAGTAATCGGTGCGGTATTTCGGTTTTTATTAGATGGTTTGATTTCCCGTACCGCACTCCCTCTTTCCTCGGGTATATTATTTGTGAACATGATCGGCTGTTTTATCATTGGATTCACTTTATCATTAAATCCAAACCGTTTCTCTTCGTTGTTTAAACTTGGATTTGTAACTGGATTCCTAGGCTCATTTACAACTTTCTCCTCTTTCAGTGTGAAAACAATTGAACTTTTTCTGAAATGGGGTATTCAACCAAGCATTGTTTACTTGGCACTAACAATAATTGCAGGTTATGGATCTGTAAAAATTGGACGTGTTATCGCATTGAAAATAGAGAAAGGGTAATTTTGGCTATGATAATAACACTGTTGGTTATTGGTGCAGGAGGATTTCTTGGTGCTATTTCTCGTTATCTACTTAGTACCTTTTTCTTTAAATGGAATATTAATAAAATCCCACTGGGCACTCTCATCATAAATGTCTCAGGTTCGTTTGCAGCAGGAGTTCTTTTTGCAAAGGACAACATATCAGAAACACAAATAAATTTCCTGATGATTGGCTTTCTTGGGTCCTTTACTACTTTTTCAACCTTTAATTATGAATTGCTGCAGCTTGGGGAAAGTAACGGAAAGGTTCATTTTTTGATTTATGGAGCTGCCATGTACGCAGCCAATATTTTGGCTGCTTATCATGGATATTCATGGTCAAATAACTAGAGTGATAAATAAATAGAAAAGATGGACTTCCTCTTTCGAAGCGTACGCTGTCTAGTAAACACCTAAATTTTGATTAAAAAAAGCCAGCAGTTATGCTGGCTTTACCGTACCCCTATGGAGTGTTTTTAATGAATTTGTCTATATACCCCAATTACCTTCCCCAAAATGGTAACGTTGTTTAAAATGATTGGATCCATAGAAGAGTTTTCCGGCTGCAGGCGGATGTAGTCTTTCTCCTTGAAGAATCTCTTACAGGTAGCCTCGTCTTCTTCGGTCATCGCAACAACGATATCCCCGTTGTTCGCAGACGGCTGCTGTTTTACAATAACGTAATCTCCGTCAAGAATCCCTGCTTCAATCATACTTTCTCCCATGATTTCAAGCATGAAGACATTCTCGCTAGAAGGAGCTAGTCTTTCGGGAAGAGGAAAATATTCCTCAACATTTTCAATGGCCGTAATCGGCAGTCCGGCAGTAACTTTACCGACAACTGGGACATTTACAACATGGTTTCGAGGGATATGAGCAGCTTCATCCGCTTCCAGGATTTCGATAGCCCTTGGTTTTGTTGGATCCCGTCTAATTAAACCCTTGCTTTCTAATCTGGCTAAATGCCCATGTACAGTAGAACTCGATGCTAGTCCGACTGCTTCGCCAATTTCCCGAACAGATGGCGGATATCCCTTTGTTTTCACTTCTCCTTTTATGAAATCAAGGATATCCTGCTGCCGCTTTGATACTTTTACCATGATAAATTACACCTCGCCTGGTTAATGTTGTCTTTATTATAACATGTTCGCATAATTTATACAAACATAAGTTCGAATAATGCTTGACAACAAACAAACGTTCGGATTATAATCAAATCAAATAAAACGAACATACATTCTAATCAGGGGTGTTTTATAATGAAAAAAATATGGAACCAATACTCATACGCTATTATTCTTCTATTATTAAGCTGCTCATTAGCATTTGTATTAGCATTTCAGCAAAGTCCGAAAAATCAGGATAAATATTTGAAAGTGACTGTAGCAGACGGAGACACACTATGGGAAATTTCCCAAAAGTATGCTGGCGAGCATTCATTATCAAACAAGGAATTCGTCAACTGGGTGAAAAAACATAATCGGGATGTTGGGGATGAAATTTTTCCAGGTGAAGAAATTTTAATTCCGGTTAGTAATGAAGCACCCGCAGAAAGGGAATTAGCAAGTGCATTAGAGAAATAGGAAGGACCTAAAAAATGAACGCAATCATCTACTGCCGAGTAAGTACGAATAAGGAAACACAGGAAACATCATTGAGACGCCAGGAAGACGAGCTAGTCCAGCTCGCCAACCGATATCAATTCCATATCGATTCAATCATTAAAGAGCAGGCGAGCGGCTATGATTTAGAAAGAGATGGTATCCTGCAACTTTTGGAGCGCATTAAAGATAAACAAGTCCAGGCTGTACTAATCCAGGATGAAACAAGGCTCGGCCGAGGGAATGCCAAGATTGCCATCCTGCATTGCATTTTAAAAGAAGGAATTAAACTATACAGCATTTCGCATAATGGTGAATTGCAGCTTTCCGAATCGGATTCAATGGTCTTAAAAATCGTCAGCATGGTGGAAGAGTACCAGCGCAAGCTTCATAATGTAAAAATAAAACGTGGCATGAAGCGGGCAGTTGAAAAAGGCTATAGGCCGGAAAAAAATTTAAAAAATCTAGGCGAACATTCGGGACGGGATAAAATTGAAGTACCTGTCCAAGAAATTGTCAGGTTGAGAAAAAATGGCCTGACCTTTTCGGAAATTGCCGCAACATTAAGAGGCTTTGGCTATAACATTTCGAAAGCCACTGTACATAGAAGATACCAGGAATTCATAGAAGAGCAGGCGGAATAAACCTTCATCCTTGCCAGGTGGATTCTTTTCTAGTACAATCTTGTCTTAATGTTAGCAGTTTTTTGGAAAGGAATGTACTTGAATGCTATCCAAGGAAAAAATGGCCAGAATCAATGAATTGGCAAGGAAAAAGAAAGCGACAGGTTTAACAGAAATCGAAGCAAAAGAGCAGTCATCACTTAGAAGTGAATATTTAGCTGCTTTTCGATCGCAAATGCTGGATACCCTGACAAATACAAAAATAATTGATCCACTTGGTAATGACGTTACACCTGAAAAAATAAAAACCAGGAAAAAAAATAATCTTCATTAAAGCATCTGGGAATACAAGTTATTTGTATTCCTTTTTACATATATAGCGCTTTCATGTGTCAAAATATATAATAAAGTGAATTTTGCTACAAAATACGTAGTAATTTGTTGAATAAAAATCCACAGCACTATAATATTAAAGTTGTTTGTATTTTCCGAAGAAGGAAGGTTGTAAAAAGATGTTTAACACAATTGATGATTTATCTGTCACCACGATTCGTACGCTTTCAATTGATGCTATCGAGAAAGCAAACTCTGGACACCCTGGAATGCCGATGGGTGCTGCTCCAATGACCTATACATTATGGACAAGATTTATGAACCACAACCCTAAAAATCCACATTGGTTCAACCGTGACCGCTTCGTATTATCTGCAGGTCATGGATCTGCATTGCTTTACAGCATGCTTCATCTATCCGGCTATAATTTATCCATGGATGATTTAAAGCAATTCCGCCAATGGGGAAGCAAAACTCCAGGACATCCTGAATATGGCCATACTGAAGGAGTAGAAGCAACGACTGGGCCGCTTGGTCAAGGGATTGCTATGGCAGTGGGAATGGCTATGGCAGAACGCCATGTTGCTAGCGTTTATAACAAAGACAAATATGAACTTGTGAATCATTTTACATACAGCGTTTGTGGAGACGGCGACTTAATGGAAGGCGTATCTGCTGAGGCTGCATCACTTGCCGGTCACCTAAAGTTAGGCCGTTTAGTCGTATTATATGATTCAAATGATATTTCCTTAGACGGAGATTTGAATAAATCTTTCTCTGAAAGTGTGAAGGAGCGCTTCCAATCTTACGGATGGCAGTATCTTCGTGTCGAAGACGGTAACAACTACGAAGAAATTGCTAAAGCACTTGAAGAAGCAAGAAATGATTTAGACAGACCAACCATGATTGAAGTAAGAACAGTGATTGGTTACGGTTCACCTAACCGTGCCGGCACATCAGGTGTTCATGGGTCACCACTTGGTGCAAATGAGCTAAAGCTTACCAAAGAAGCTTATAAGTGGACTTTCGAGGAAGATTTCCATGTTCCACAAGAAGTTTACGATAACTTCCAAAAGCTTATCGTTGAAAATGGTGAGAAAAAAGAAAAAGAGTGGAACGACATGTTCGCTCAGTATAAAAACGAATATCCAGAGTTGGCTCGCCAGCTTGAACAAGCACTAAATCATGAACTTCCTGAAGGATGGGATAAGGATGTTCCGGTTTACACTGAAGGCAAGGGGCTTGCAACTCGTGCTTCTTCAGGTGAAGCGCTAAATGGCATTGCCAAGAACCTGCCGATTTTAATTGGTGGTTCTGCTGACCTTGCCGGTTCTAACAAAACAATGCTTAAAGGGACAACAGACTTCATGCCAGGCGCATATGAAGGCCGCAACATCTGGTTCGGCGTTCGTGAATTTGCAATGGGTGCTGCAATGAATGGTATTGCTCTGCATGGCGGGGTTAAAGTTTTTGGAGGAACATTCTTTGTATTCTCTGATTATCTTCGTCCGGCAATTCGCCTTGCAGCAATAATGGGTCTACCAGTTACTTATGTATTTACACATGACAGTATCGCAGTTGGGGAAGATGGACCAACTCACGAGCCAATTGAGCAACTTGCGGCATTACGCGCAATGCCAGGACTATCACTAATCCGTCCTGCTGATGCCAATGAAACAGCAGCAGCATGGAAGCTTGCAGTAGAATCAACAAACAAGCCGACAGCTTTAGTATTAACTCGTCAGGACTTACCAACATTAAAAGATACAGATAAAAATGCATATGTTGGAGTTTCTAAAGGAGCATATGTGGTTTCCGCAGCAGGAAAAGATACTCCAGATGCCCTATTACTAGCAGCTGGATCCGAAGTAAGTCTTGCAGTGGAAGCACAGAAAGCACTTGCTGGTGAAGGAATCCAGGTTTCTGTAGTCAGTATGCCATCATGGGATCGCTTTGAACAGCAATCACAAGAATACAAAGACTCTGTCCTTCCAAAGAGCGTGAAGAAGCGTCTTGCTCTGGAAGTCGGAGCATCCTTCGGCTGGCACAAATATGCTGGTGATGAAGGTGACGTATTAGCTATCGATCATTTTGGAGCATCTGCACCAGGTGAAAAAATCATGGAAGAGTTCGGATTTAGTGTGCCAAACGTCGTTGCTCGTGTGAAAGCACTTGTACAAAAATAATCAAATGACGAGGGAGAGGGGAAATTCCGCTCTCTCTTTTTTATGGAGGAAATCCGTCAGCTTCTATCGAAATAAATTACTGATATAGCACTCTAATTGCAAATCGACAAAATAAGTGAAAGTTTTTGCCGCGATAAGACAAATGTTTCCTTGCCGATTCTTTATAATAGATAAAAGGATTGTCAGCGGAGGAGAGGTTGGAATGAGGAAATATCAGCTTTATTTAATAGAAGATGAATTTGCCACCCATTACTTCGGACGAGAGCGGTTGTTTTTTCAACTATTCCAGGAACATCAGCACGCACGGGGCGAGCTTCAATTTATAACAAAAAAACAAATTGTCTATATAACAAAGAAAATAGAAGTATTAAAAATCCACCAGCTGATTCAAAGACAGCTTGGAAAAATAAAGGGCTTTAAAGCAGACCATGGTGCATATACGATTGATCTTAGTGGAAAAATAAGTAGGGCAAAATTGGAAGTCTACCAGGATTTAATCTCGCTGGAGGCACATGGAAGCTATGAAGCGGAGACAGCGTTTTTTGAAGTGCTGAGAAAGTGTGAATCCTCCTTTTTGGCGATTGACCTAGAACATGAGCGGTTTGGCTGGTTAAAGCCGATTAAAGAAAGAAAATATGTCTAATTAAAATCGAATATTGTCTAATTTCGTTTTATTTAGTACACTGTTGTATGGTAGACAACATGAAGGAGGAAATTATAATATGATGTACGTTCTAGTTGGTATACTGGCACTTGTAGCTGGTGTAGCACTAGGATTTTTCATTGCTCGCCGTTATATGATGAGCTATTTAAAGAAAAATCCGCCAATCAATGAGCAAATGCTTAAAACCATGATGATGCAAATGGGTATGAAGCCTTCACAGAAGAAGATCAACCAAATGATGCAAGCCATGAATAAGCAAACTGGGAAGTAAAACGTTGTTATATCAAGGTTTTTCAGATGGTTGAGAGTGATTTTTAAGAATAGGATAAGTTAAAGACTTAATCCTTCATCATAAATTCTTATAAAATTGCTTAATCCTTCAATATTTCAACACAAAACCACTTTTTCGGATGAATGATTAACCGAAGGGTGGTTTTTTTGTGCTATTAGAAGATGTAATTGAAGAATATTTGTACCATTGTTTAGTAAAAGGTTTCACCGATAAAACCATGAAAAATAAACGTCAGGATTATAAACAATTACTTCAATTTCTTAAAGAAAAAAGGGCAGTAACAGAACTTGAAAGTATAACCGTGTACGATTTAAAGGATAGATTGCTTTTCCGAGTTTTGATGCAAATGGGTATGAAGCCTTCACAAAAGAAGATCAACCAAATGATGCAAGCCATGAAAAGCAAATGAAATAAGAATCCTTAATTCAAAGCCACTTTTACCGGTTGAAAAAATTAGCCGGAAGGGTGGCTTTTTATTTTATTTTTTAGATGCTTGCTTTTGTTATAGAAGCGTGTTATACTAGTAAAGAATTATTTTTGTTCGGTGTAAAGGATAGTATAAGGAAAACTTTTCGTCTTGATGATCACTGAGAGCAAGGATAGTATTAACATTGTGTGTGTACACACACCAGGAGGCAACAAAAATGGAAAACGGTAAAGTAAAATGGTTTAACAGCGAAAAAGGTTTCGGATTCATCGAGCGCGAAGGTGGAGACGATGTATTCGTTCATTTCTCAGCTATCCAAGGCGAAGGTTTCAAAACTTTAGAAGAAGGTCAAGCAGTGACTTTCGATGTTGAGCAAGGACAACGCGGACCTCAAGCAGCTAACGTTCGTAAAGCTTAATTAAACCAAAAACAAACAGGCTCTGTAAAGGGTCTGTTTTTTTATACATAAAAAAACCCCTATTCACGAATGAATAGGGCCATGAAAACAGTAAATCAAATGGTAAACCAAGTGTATCATATAATCTTGAAATTACCTAGTTTTTTCGAAAATTTGTTACTAAGTACACTCATAATAGCGTTGAGTGTCTTTTTTATTGCGTTAAAGCGTTAATTTCTTAATCTTCCTTATTTTAGAAAAATTTGATAAAATAAATCTTCGTCAGGCTAAATATTTTTTACCAGTAATGAACGGTACATGAATTTGATCCGTTTTGGGGGAGGTTATATGAAGGTTTTTTTGGAGCTAGGCTGGTTTTTTAAACAAGAGAAAAAAGCATACATATCAGGGGTATTCTTTTTACTAGTAGTGGCTTTTTTACAGCTTGTGCCGCCAAAGGTCATCGGAATTGTGGCGGACCATATAAATGACGGAACCGTGACAAAAGGACTACTTGCAGAATGGGTCGTTGTTCTGGTTGCTGTCGGACTTGCTACCTACATCCTAAGATACTATTGGCGGATCATGATTTTCGGATCCTCAGTAAAGCTAAGCAAAATTTTAAGAAATCGTTTATATCATCATTTTACAAAAATGTCCCCTGCCTTTTATCAAAAAAGCAGGATTGGGGATTTAATGGCACATGCTACCAATGACCTTCAAGCCATCCAGCAGACAGCAGGGGCGGGGGTTTTGACTTTAGTAGACTCATTGTCAACCGGTGGTTTTGTTATTCTGACCATGGCTTTTACAATCAGCTGGAAATTAACGCTTATTTGTTTAATCCCGCTGCCATTTATGGCGATGCTGACAAGCTGGTTTGGTACCATGCTGCACAGAAGCTTTCATAAAGCCCAGGAAGCTTTTTCATCCTTAAATGATAAAACCCAGGAAAGCATTACAGGAATAAAGGTCATCAAGACATTTGGCCAGGAACAAGAGGATATTGAAGACTTCAGAAAACAATCAGATGATGTCGTTCAGAAAAATATCGTCGTCGCCAAAATCGATTCCCTCTACGATCCGACTATTTCCATCATCGTCGGAATTTCCTTTTTCCTATCCATTGTATTCGGTGCAAAGTATGTGCTGAATGGTGAGTTGACGATTGGTCAATTAATATCTTTTACTACTTATTTAGGTTTATTAATCTGGCCGATGCTGGCATTCGGATGGTTATTTAACATTGTGGAGCGCGGCCGGGCTTCCTATGACCGTGTTGCAAAGCTCCTTGGCGAAAAGGTCGAAATAACGGACCAAAAACAAGCGACGGAAATGGTACCATGTGGTGATGTAGAGTATCGAATCCATGAATTTGCGTATCCGGGCGAATTGCAGCCAATACTTAAAAATATTCAGTTTAGATTAAACAAAGGGGAAACTCTGGGGATCGTTGGAAAAACAGGCGCCGGAAAAACGACACTATTAAAACTCCTGATTCGCGAGTTTGAAGGGTACAATGGGGAAATCCTGTTTGGCGGCGCGGCTCTACAGGATTATAAACTGGAAAAATTAAGAGAAGCCATTGGTTATGTACCGCAGGATCATTTCTTATTCTCTGCTACAGTTGCGGAGAACATTGCCTTTACGAATCCATCAGCGGACTGTGTAGAAATTGAATTGGCAGCGAAATTAGCTAATATTCATGAAGATATTCTCCAGTTTACGGATGGGTATAAGACAATCGTCGGTGAGCGGGGAGTGTCGTTATCAGGTGGGCAAAAACAGCGAATTTCGATAGCAAGGGCACTTCTGATGGATCCGGAACTGCTGGTGCTTGATGATTCCTTATCGGCCGTTGATGCGAAAACGGAGGAAGCGATCCTTTCGGCGCTTAAGGAAAATCGTGAAGGGAAGACAACCATCATTACGTCCCACCGATTAAGCGCCATTGCGCATGCCAACCTCATCCTGGTTTTAGAAGACGGAAAAATCATCGAACGAGGAACACATGAGGAATTGATGGAGCAGAACGGCTGGTATAGGGAAATGTATTTACACCAGCAGCTAGAAGAGCTGGTCGAGCATGGGGGACATTAATATGGAAGAAAAAGTTCAATTATCGGAACGTGAACAAAGAAAAGTCTTATACCGTCTCCTTTCCTATACAAAACCGCATAAAAGAACGATTACGCTTGCCTTCGTCCTGCTGCTGTTAACAACAGTGGGGGATATTGTCCTGCCGATTCTCGTCAAAATCTTCCTAGACGATTATTTAACACCGGGGAATCTGGAGTTTAAGCCATTGTTGCTGCTTGGCTCTTTGTATATGGGAATCCAGATCGTGAAAGCGATTCTCTTGTTCTTTCAATTGGTGAAATTTCAGGAGATTGCCCTGTATATCATCCAGCAGCTTCGAATCGATGTTTTTTCAAAAGTGCAAGCATTGGGATTGAAGTATTTTGATAAAACACCGGCGGGGAGTATTGTCTCACGGGTTACCAATGATACGGAAGCAATTAAAGACATGTTTGTCACGGTGCTGGCAACCTTTATTCAGAGCGGTTTTTTGCTGTTTGGTATTTTCATAGCCATGTTTATCTTAAACGTGAAGCTAGCCTTGCTATGTGTCATCATCATTCCGATTCTTATTTTTGTTATGGTCTTATATCGAAAGATGAGTTCGCGCTTTTATTTGGAAATGCGGGAGCGGTTAAGTCAGTTGAATGCCAAATTAAACGAATCGCTGCAGGGGATGGCGATTATTCAGGTGTTTCGTCAGGAAAAGCGCCTTCGCAGTGAATTTGGTGATATCAATGAGCAGCACTATAAGGCGGGGATGAAGAATATTAAAATAGACGGTCTATTGTTAAGGCCTGCTATTGATTTAATTTATATTTTTGCCTTAATCATCGTGCTTAGTTACTTTGGGATTACTTCCTTTAATACTAGTGTGAAAATTGGTGTCATATACGCATTTATCAATTATCTGGATCGTTTCTTTGAACCGGTAAATCAGATGATGATGCGCCTGTCTCTATACCAGCAGGCGATTGTGGCCGGCTCACGGGTATTTAAATTGCTCGATGAAGACACCTTGGCACCTGCCCAGAAGGAGGAAGGTGCAAGCCAGATTGAAAAAGGGAAAGTAGAATTTATGAATGTGAGTTTTTCCTATGACGGAAAACGCGATGTCTTAAAAAATATTTCCTTTGCCGCTAATCCAGGTGAAACGGTTGCGTTAGTCGGACATACGGGAAGCGGGAAAAGCTCTATCATCAATCTGATGATGCGGTTTTATGAATTTGAACGCGGTGAAATTTTGATTGACGGGGAATCCATCCGCCACTATTCAAAGGTTGAGATACGCAAGAAGCTTGGTCTAGTCCTTCAGGATCCGTTTTTGTTTTACGGGACCGTAAAGGATAATATTCGTCTTCATAATACCGACTTGACTGACGAGCAAATTGAAGAGGCTGCCCAGTTTGTTCAGGCCAATACGTTTATTGAGAAGCTTGAGGATGGCTATCGGCATAAGGTAGTCGAGCGAGGCGCCACTTTCTCAAGTGGACAGCGACAGTTAATTGCATTTGCAAGGACGATTGCGGCGAATCCAAAAGTTTTAGTTCTTGACGAAGCGACTGCCAATATTGATACAGAGACGGAGGAAGCAATCCAGACGGCCCTGGCAAAAATGCGTAAAGGCCGGACTACCATCGCGATTGCCCACCGTCTATCCACCATTCAGGATGCCGATTTAATCTTAGTCTTGCATCAAGGCGAAATTGTAGAGCGTGGGAACCATCAGGAGCTTCTGGCGCAAAAGGGACTCTATCATAAAATGTTTCTGCTGCAAAACGGGATGGTAGAAAAGATGGAGGATGTCATCAACTAGAAGAGAAAACAAATAAAAGAAGCCTGGGTTGCCAGGCTTCTTTTATTTGTAGGTTATTGAGCAACAAATGATGATGGGACTTTTTCTATATATGCTCGATTATATTCATTTATTAAGTGGTCAAGCTCCTGACTGTAGCGAATGGCAATAGAGGAGGTTAAACCGTTTTTGGTCGCAACTTTATAAAGTTCAGCACGCTTTTTTTCAATTAAAGTAACTATATCTTGTTTAACCACGGCTGATATCCTTTCTGGAAAAGTCCCGAAATTTTACTTAAAGGTCTGACTTCTAAACTATTAAATGGAAACTGTTTTACTAGTATAACCTAAGTTGTAAATTATTTCAAAGATAATTTGTAAATAAATATCCATCTAAAATGGCGATATTTGCTAATATCAATGATAGACACAAAATATTCATGATAATCATTATCTTTTAGCCTTTAGTTTTGTTAGAATGAAAGGGTATCGACTATAGTGGGAGTGTTAATATGGCAGATGTGAATTTATTTTTAGCGCTGGGGGCAGGGTTTTTAAGCTTCATTTCTCCATGCTGCTTACCGCTTTATCCTGCGTTCTTGTCGTATATTACGGGGATGTCAGTGGGTGAATTAAAAAGCGAAAATGCGATGCTGACGAAACGGAGCCTTTTACATACATTATTTTTCCTGATTGGTTTTTCCGTTATTTTTATTGCGATTGGTTTTGGTACATCATTCGTTGGCAGCTTCTTTCAGGAATACAAGGATTTAATCCGGCAGCTAGGCGCCATATTTATCGTTTTCTTCGGATTAGTGATTGTCGGCATTTTAAATCCAGAATTTTTGATGAGGGATCGACGTTTTGAATTTAAAAACCGTCCATCCGGTTATATTGGCTCGATTTTAATTGGGATGGCGTTCGCAGCAGGATGGACTCCTTGTACTGGTCCGATTCTTTCATCGGTTATTCTGCTTGCCGCGTCCAATCCAGGTTCTGGCGTTTTATACATGACTGCCTATTCGCTTGGCTTTGCGATTCCGTTCTTCATTTTATCATTCTTTGTCGGCCGGATGAGTTGGATCAAGAAACACAGCGTTAAAATTATGAAAATAGGCGGCACCTTAATGATTATCATGGGGGTTATGCTTTTCTTTGATTGGATGACAAAAATTATTCAAATCGTATCGCCACTTTTCGGCGGCTTTACAGGATTCTAAAGACTTCATGAAACCATTTTTGATTTTGTTAAAAATGGTTTCCTTTTTTTGGACTAGTTTCCTTGTGCATTCAATTTTTCCACGAGGATAACAGTAAAAATCTTTATCCCATTTTCATAATTATGAAGTATAATGGGAAAGTAAATTAAAGGGTAAGGAATGAATCCAATGAATTACGTTCTTCTTTCAACGATTGGTGCCGTTTTTATGGGCACTTTAGCATTTTTTGTACGAATGAAAGCTGCCGCAAAGCCCACCAGTGTAAAAAAGATTATCTTACCGCCAGTATTTATGTCGAGTGGGGCATTAATGTATGTAGTTCCGCAATTCAGATTAACGCCAATGGAAATACTCGAGGCTGTGGTGGTGGGGATGTTTTTCTCCATTTTCCTGATTAAAACATCGAAGTTCGAGATTCGTGACAATGATATTTATTTAAAGAGGTCAAAAGCGTTTGTCTTTATCTTAGTCGGCCTGTTACTTATTCGAATCGTTTTGAAATCCATTCTAAGCAGCACGATTGACGTCGGCCAATTAAGCGGCATGTTCTTCCTGCTGGCATTTAGCATGATTGTGCCTTGGCGTGTTGCGATGTATCGGTCTTATAAGAAGCTTTATAAAGAGCTTCATGGAATAAAATTGTTGTAGTTTATGGAACACTGGCTTTTAAGGGCCAGTGTTTTTCTAATTTAATAGAGGTCTACGTGCCTGAAAAGGATGAAAGTGCTAAAGAAAGGTCACGTAGGAAAGGTCTACGTACCCGAAAAGGGTGATTAGGCTAAGTAATGGTCACGTAGGAAGGTTCTACGTGACCGAATAAGGTGAAGGTGAGAAGGAAAGGTCACGTAGAAGGGTTCTACGTGACCGAAAAGGGTGAAGGTGAGAAGGAAAGGTCACGTAGAAGAATTCTACGTGACCGAAAAGGGTGAAGATGCGAAGGAAAGGTCACGTAGAAGAGATCTATGTGCCCGAAAAGGGTGAAGGTGAGAAGGAAAGGTCACGTAGAAGGGTTCTTCGTGTTTGAAAGATAAATGTGATCAGGAAATGGTTATGTATAAAAACAAAAAAACCGTTCCTAAGAACGGCCTAAAATAAATGCTCATACGGAGCAACATCAATTTTATTCTCAAATAGCTTTTTTCGTAAAAACTTATGATCCCTTTTAGGAGTAGCTTGGATATAGCCGCGAATGACCAATTCTTCTGTAATTTTTGAAGCTTTTTCATTTAGGGCAAGCTCGCCAATCTTTCCGGCGATTTTGTGCCGCGCGACATCACGGAATAATTCTGGAACAGGGCTGACTAAATCCTCAAGCAACGATTTTTCCTCAGGCCCCCATAAATGGCGGGATTCATTAACGTAATGCTCCTCCCAATCCATATCAGACTTGCCATCTTCTTTCGGAAGCTTTTTTAAAAATTTACGGAACATAAAAAATCCGCCAATGCCAAATGCTCCTATTAAAAAGAATGTCCAAAAAAGGATAAACCACAAAAACCAACCTTGAAGTTGAAACATGTTATTTCACCTACATAAACGTTATATTCATCCTTCATTATAGTCGGTTTTTAAGGGAATTGACAAGTTATCATAAAACGCCGATAATGGAAAAGTCTATTTGATAAGGCAATTATTAAAGTTTGCTTCTATTAAGAAAGTTGTCGAAAAAATGACAATACAAGCCAATCTGTTGATTAATACTATATTCCAAGGTAATATTATATTACGAAATACGTGTTGTTAATAACTTTATTTTTATTACGGGGCTGGATGGGGTACTGGTGTCCTCCACAGTCTTCAAAACTGCTTGAGACCTGCGTGCCAGGTCTGGTGGGTTCGATTCCCACGCAGTCCCGCCATACAATAATTCATTATTAAAGCAATAATTAGAAGTCGCTCTTGTTTTTTAAACCGTAATTAAAATTAATTATATCTGTTCGCTAGAGCTCGCTTAATTCATTACTTTACTAAGTCTGTCTACATAAAAAGGGGTACCCAAGTGAATTTTTTTCATTGGGTACCCCTTAATCTTTATTTAAAACACTTTCGTAGTCCAATCCTCACAATTCCAAATATCGGTCGCAATTTCACGATAGAAATCTGGTTCATGGGATACCATCAAGATGCTTCCGCGATATGCCTTTAAAGCACGCTTCAATTCTTCTTTTGCGTCAACATCCAAGTGATTTGTAGGTTCGTCTAGAATTAATAAATTCGTTTCTGTATTAATAATTTTACACAAGCGAACTTTGGCTTTTTCGCCACCAGAAAGGACTTCGATTTTACTTTCAATATGTTTCGTCGTTAATCCACATTTTGCAAGAGCAGCTCGGACTTCAGCCTGATTCATACTTGGGAACTCGCTCCAAATCTCTTCAATACAAGTGTTGTAGTTAGACTGTTTAACTTCCTGCTCGAAGTAACCAATATGTTGATATTCACCACGTTCCACTTTACCTGAAATTGGATCAATCAATCCAAGAATACTTTTTAAAAGAGTAGACTTACCAATACCGTTTGCACCCACGAATGCAATTTTTTGTCCGCGTTCCATTTTCAAATTCAGAGGGCGAGAAAGTGGTTCATTGTAACCAATAACAAGATCTTCAGCCGTGAAAATATAACGACTAGCTGCACGAGCTTCTTTGAAGTTAAACTCTGGTTTCGGCTTCTCTCTCCCCAATTCGATAACATCCATTTTGTCGAGCTTCTTCTGACGAGACATCGCCATATTACGAGTTGCAACACTTGCCTTGTTACGAGCAACAAAATCCTTCAAATCAGCAATTTCTTGTTGTTGGCGCTTGTAAGCGGACTCTAGCTGTTGCTTCTTCATTTCATGAATTTTTAAGAAGTTATCATAGTCACCAACATAGCGATTTAACTCTTGGTTTTCCATATGATAGATTAAGTTTACAACATTGTTCAAGAATGGAATATCATGTGAAATCAAGATAAATGCATTCTCATATTCCTGTAAATAGCGCTTCAACCATTCGATATGCTGTTCATCCAAATAGTTCGTAGGCTCGTCTAGTAATAGGATTTCTGGTTTTTCTAGCAAAAGCTTAGCTAGCAAAACTTTCGTACGTTGCCCACCGCTAAGATCATCTACATCTCGATCGAGTCCAACATCGTCTAATCCTAGACCACGAGCAACTTCCTCAACTTTTGAATTAATTTGATAGAAATCATTACTATCTAGAGTTTCTTGTAGCTCTCCAACTTCTGCAAGCAGTGCATCGATATCAGCACCTTCATCACCCATTTTTGCATAAAGTTCATTGATCTCTGCTTCAGCGTCAAATAGATATTGAAAAGCAGTACTCAGAGCGTCACGCATCGTAGTACCTTTTTGAAGTACAGCATGCTGATCTAAATAACCTACACGAACTTTTCGTGACCACTCAACTTTCCCCTCGTCGGGTTGCAACTTCCCAGTAACAATATTCATGAAAGTAGACTTACCCTCACCATTTGCCCCAACTAGTCCAACATGCTCTCCTTTTAAAAGTCGAAAAGACACATCATTAAAAATCGCACGATCACCGAAACCGTGACTTAAATTTTTTACGTTTAATACACTCATTTTTTTAACCCCTTATCTAATATCACATGTGGATATCTTACTAGATTTTAGCTGCTTTTTCTATCTTAAAGTTATTTTTGTGAAAAATGTAAATTCGATTTTGGGGCTAAATTGAAGTCTGCCCCCTTCTTATTTAAATTAGATTATTGAATTATACTAACTTGGGCGTATAACAATTGGGTAAGTCTATTATACAACCGAACCTGGAGGCAAGATATGAGTTATTCTCATTTGGGAATAACTTTATAAAAAACGAAAGAATTGGTTGAGTTCTTAATTAAAATCTTTTTAAAACAAGTGTAAACTCATTAACACCCCATGTGTTGCCACATACACTCTGCACATGTGGAATGTGGAAATTTCTAGTGTTTGATGGTGTCATATTTGGAAATATGAAACCAATTGGTAAATTCCTTTAAATTAAGTTATCAAAAAATACCTAGAAGAAATAAAACCTATCCTCTAACTTCATAACTGCTTGAGGCATACGTGCCAGGTCTGGTGGGTTCGATTCCCACGCATTCCCGCCATTAAGTCAATTGTATTGAGTGTTTAGCAGCTTTCCTTTGATTAAAGTTTTTACATATTCCTTCACAGTTTCAAACTTATCTACTGTAAGACTGTAAAGAACTTTTCCTTAAAGCTCCGAATAATTTTTTATCGGAGGTTATTTTTATGGAAACGAATGGGTTACTTCAACAACAAGGTGGTTCTAGAACCTATATGTACTTTTCAAAATTAATTGAGTTCGAATCTGAATTTCCAATTATTGAAGAACAGCAAAGGATTGCTGAATTTATAAAAATACTTGATAAAAAAATACAAAAAGAAATTTTAAAACATCAATTAGTTAATCAAAAACAAGCCTTCATGCAACAAATGTTTATCTAATGTAAACAGCACCTTCCAAACTAAATGGAATGGTGCTTTTCCTGTTTCAAAATAAAGCTCCTTGATGAAGCAGTTCACCTCACATGGTTAAGCGGCAGCTTTTTTTAAGGCAAAAATGATTTATAATCAATGGATTAATTGTTAGATATCCCCTCATATTAAGATAAATTTCCGTCCAATCTAATACCGAGACAACGAAGAAACCAATTCCAAATACTGTTTAACTCCTCATGCACACCATGTACTTATGATTCCCACACTTGAAATAGGAGGTTTGATTAGTTCTAATATTATATTTCTAAATCATGTTTTACCATAAAATTCATAAATGTATGATCACACATTGTTTATCAAATTTGATTCCTAGTACAAATAAACGTAGGTTTATATAAGCTATAGAAAATCTTAATAATGATAATAGAAATTATATCTTAGACTTATATTTTTCTGAATGTTATAAATAGTATAACTATTAGGGGTGTTTGAAATTAAGTTAATTCAGAATAATAGGGAAGAAAGTAATGAAATTACAAACTGTATTAGATTTAAAGATATATAAATTTAACGAAAGGTGATGCAAACAATGTCAAACATTCTTGAAAATATTACGGTGATCGATTGGACGCAAAATGTTGCAGGACCTTATTGTACCCAGTTATTGGGAGACCTTGGAGCAACGATCATTAAAATTGAACGTCCAGGTACCGGAGATGATACTAGACAATGGAATTCGCCTTCATGGGAGGATGAAGCGACCGCTTTTCTTGCATTCAACAGAAATAAAAAGAGTGTCTGTATAGATGCAAATGATTCAAAAGGCCAGGAAGTCATAAAAAAATTAGTGGAACATGCGGATGTATTCATTCACAGTTTAAAACCAGGCAGCGCCGAGAAGCGTGGACTAGGATATGAACAACTAGCAAAAATTAACCCTTCATTAATTTATACCTCAATCAGTGCATTTGGTGAATCAGGTCCATTACGGGCATATCCAGGTTATGATCCTCTTATTCAAGCATATACGGGAATTATGAGTGTTACTGGAAACCCCGGTGATGATCCTGCTCGAGTTGGGGTTTCTATTATTGATATGGCAACTGGTATGTGGGCACTTACCGGCATTCTTTCTGCGATTATAAATCGTTCAAACACGGGTAAAGGTTGTTTAGTTGGAGCGAGTTTGCTAGAAACAGGATTAGGATGGATGAACTTACCTTTGACGAACTATATGGCTACGAGGAAGGTCCCTGAGAAGTTTGGTACTGGTACGGCCATGGTAGCTCCATATGAGGCTTTTCGAACCAAGGATAGCTGGGTTATTATAGCCGCTGGTAACAATCGTCTCTTTTCATCTTTATGCCATGCCCTTGGTATACCTGAGCTATTAAATGATCCGAGATTTGAAAGTAATAAAAATAGAGTTGCAAATCGTAAAGAATTGCATCAGACCGTAGAAGAGCGCTGCCTTGGGTTCAATACTACATCAATAATAAAAATTCTCCAACAAGCAAATGTCCCTTGTAGTCCTATTAATTCGACTAACGATGTATATGAAGACGAACAAATTAATTCATTAGAAATAATAAAGAAAATAGATGGATTCAGAATTTCAAATTTTAAAATAATTGATCTACCTATCCGCATCAATAATCAAAGAAGTACTTTCCGTTTGCCGCCACCTTTGCTTGGTGAACATACCGAAGAGATTTTAAAGCAAGCTGGATACAATTCAGAAGAAATTGAATTACTTAAAACTGAAAAAGTTGTTGGAGGGTAGGAAGGAGAACAAAAAGTGGGATTACCTAAAAGTGTCGTTATTTATGAAGTTGGCCCCCGAGAGGGATTCCAGATAGAAGATGGCCTTATTTCCACGAATGATAAAGTGAAATTGGTTAACGGTCTTAGCGAAACCGGACTCACAAGCATCGAAGTAACTTCCTTTGTTAGTCCGAAATGGGTACCCCAAATGGCAGATGCAGAAGAAGTATTATCCCAAATAAAAAGGAAAGAAGGGGTATCGTATAGGACTGTATATCTTAATATAAAGGGATTACATAGGGCATATCAGAACAGTGTGACATTGGATGGAGTGTTAATGCTTACGGCAAGTAATACGTTCTCAAAAAGGAATACGAATAAAGACATTAAAGAAACCTTATCAACTATTCCTTCCTGGATTCAAGCATATAAGGAATATAAAATTCCGGTAGAACAGATTGCAGTTATGGCAGCATTTGGCTGTAATTTTGAAGGGGATATAGAACAACGGAAAATATTGGATATTCTAAGGCGAACCGTCCAAATGGCAGAGGAAAATGGGGAAACAATCCAAAAATTTAAGTTGGCTGATACCATGGGGTGGGCGAACCCGCAACAAATAAAAAACATGATCTATACGATAAGAAATGAATGGCCACAAATTAAAATTCTTTTGCATCTTCATGATACACGTGGTCTCGGAATGGCTAATGCTTATGCAGCAATGGAGGAAGGAGTGAATGAATTTGAAACCGCACTTGGCGGGTTAGGCGGCTGTCCATTTGCGGCAGTCAAAGGTGCTGCTGGAAATATTGCCACAGAAGATTTTGTCTTTATGTGTATGGAACTAGGTATCGGCACAGGGATCAATCTTGATTTATTAATTGAAAACGTTTCCGCGGCAGAAATGATCGTTGGTCATTCACTGCCAGGACATCTTTTAAGAGGGGGACTTCTAAGAAGATAGATTCATTATTTAATATTTTCATATTAAGAATGGGAGGATTTAAGGTGAACTTTGAATTTAATGACTTACAGAATGAGATTCGTTTAGGTGTGAGGTCTTTATGTTCGCGATTTGATTTGAACTATTGGAGCAATTGTGATAAAGAGGGTGTGTATCCAGAGGAATTTGTAAGATCAATGAGCGAAGCAGGATGGTTAGGAATACTTATTCCAGAGGAATATGGCGGGGCTGGTTTGGGTATGACAGAGGCAGCGATTGTATTAGAGGAGATTAATCGTTCAGGCGGCCTCGGAGCGGCTTGTCATGCGCAAATGTATACTATGGGCTCTGTTCTTAGGCATGGAAGTAAGGAACAAAAGGAAAAATATTTACCGTTAATTGCAAACGGAACCCTGCGTTTACAGGCCTTCGGTATCACAGAACCCGATGCTGGTTCGGATACAACTAAGATTAAAACGTTTGCGAGAAAAACAGATAATGGATATGTCATTAATGGGCAAAAAATCTTTATTTCTCGTTATCAGCATTCGGACATGATTTTATTGCTTGCACGGACAACACCATTAGAACAAGTAAAAAGGAAAATTGACGGGATGAGTCTTTTTTTAATTGACTTAAGAAAAGTAGGAAGTGCAATTGAGGCCAAACCGATCAAGACCATGATAAATCATGAGACAAATATACTTTTTATAAATGAATTGGAAGTACCCGAGAACTGTTTAGTAGGCGAGGAGGGAAAAGGGTTCTACTACTTACTAGATGGAATTAATGCAGAGAGAATTTTAGTTGCAAGTGAATGCATAGGGGATGGAAAGTGGTTCATAGAACAGGCAGTAAGATATGCAAATGAACGAGTCGTTTTTGATCGTCCTATTGGGAAAAATCAGGGTATCCAGTTCCCTATTGCGAAAGCTTACATGGCTGTCCAAGCAGCTGAAACGATGAATTTTAAAGCAGCATCAAAGTTTGATAACGGACTTCCTTGCGGAGAGGAAGCGAATATGGCTAAATATTTGGCATCAGAGGCATCCTGGGAAGCTGGGGACGTAACGATGACTACATTTGGTGGATACGGAGTAGCAGAAGAATATCATATTGAACGGAAATGGCGAGAAACTCGTTTATTCCGTACGGCCCCGATCTCCAATAACCTAGTATTGAGTTATATTGCTGAGCATAGTTTGAAATTACCAAGATCTTATTAATTTGGGCGGAAAAGGAGAAAAAAATAGAATGAGTGACCTTCTAATAGAATATAAGGGAGCAGCAAATGAAATTTTGACGGTTACGCTTAATAGACCTGAGGTTATGAATGCATTAAATACACAGCTTTTTAAGGAGTTACTGCAGCTTTTTAGAGAACAATCACATAATGAGGATCTAAGATGTATTGTTTTAACCGGAGCAGGGGAAAAGGCTTTCTGTTCAGGTGGGGATTTAAAAGAAAGAAATGGCATGTCAGATGAAGATTGGAAGAAGCAGCATCATTTAATAGAAGAATTGTTCCTATGCGTTAGAGATTTTCCAATCCCAGTGATAACGGCAGTCGAGGGTTATGCATTTGCGGGTGGATGTGAACTAGCGCTTATGAGTGATTTTATTATCGCTTCTGAAACGGCTAAATTTGCTCTGACTGAAACAACCAGAGGTATTATGCCAGGCGGAGGGGGATTGCAAAACTTGCCAAGAAGCATAGGGATACGAAGAGCTAAGGAAATGATTTTTACAGGCCGGCAGATTGACGCTCAACTTGCCTATGAATGGGGTTTAGTCAATCGTATTGTTTCAAAAGGGGAAGCTATGAAAACAGCGCTAGAATTGGCTGTCCAAATAGCAGAAAGTGCCCCATTATCTATAAAAATGGCAAAAATGGCCATGAATAGAGGAACTGAAGTAGATTTCCATACCGCTTATGCTCTTGATATTGCTGCCTATAATGTGTTGGTTCCAACCGAGGATAGGTTAGAAGGGGTAGCAGCATTTAATGAAAAAAGAAAACCAAAATGGAAAAACAGATAGGAGGGTTGATGAATGCCATCTTCCCTAATAGATAGATTAGTAGAATATATAACAACATGCCATTATCAACAATTGCCGGAAAAATTGATATTACAAGCTAAATATGCCATTTTGGACACTGTTGGTGTTGCTGTGGCGGGATGGAACGAACCCGTTGTTCAGATTGTAAAACGCGGGTACATGTCAGAGAATCCATCTAAAAAAGCATCGCTTTTAGGAGAACCAAGTTTTACGGAATTGGAATATGCGGCGCTTATTAATGGGACAGCGAGTCACGCCTTAGACTATGATGATGTATCTCCTAGTATCCTTGCTCATCCAAGTGCACCGATTCTAGCAGCAGTCATTCCGCTTGCAGAGCATCTACAGTGTTCGAGTAAAGATGTCATAACTGCTTATGCTATCGGAACTGAAGTAATGATAAAGTTAGGACTTGTCATGGGGCACAAGCATTATGACTTAGGATGGCATGCTACAGATACGCTTGGGACCATTGGAGCTGCGGCTGCTTGTGCCTACCTCATGAATTTAAATCGTGATCAGATTGCCCATGCAATTGGAATCGCATGCTCGATGTCCGGAGGGTTGCAGAAAAATTTTGGTACGATGACTAAACCCTTCCATGTAGGACTAGCTAGTTCACATGGTCTTCAAGCAGCATGGCTAGCTAAACAAGGGTTAACCGCAAATAAGGATGTTTTTGAAAGTAGAGGCTTTTTCTTTTCATTTAGCGGTGGAATGGAAAAGGTGAATTTAATAGATGGTATTCAGTTTGGAAAACCGTATAGCATACTAGAAGCAGGTCTTTCTATTAAGAAGTTCCCATGCTGTTACCTCACACATCGAATGATTCAAGGGGCGTTAGATCTAAAGGACGAGTTTCAACTTGAATTAAGTGATGTAATGGGAATAAAAATTGTAACGCCGCCAGCCGGGCTGGTCGCATTAATACATCATCTCCCGAAAACAGGCTTGCAAGGAAAGTTTAGTGCTGAATATACCGTGTTAGCTGCAATCAGAGATGGTCATGTAGGATTATCTACGTTTGAAGATGATCAGGTACAAACGCCTGAAATTCAACAACTTTTACCACAGGTTAAAGCCATCGAGGAGGAAGGTGAGATACTTCTAGGGCATGATTTAGAAAAAAATCCAATCCAGATTCTTGTCACAACGAAGAATGGAATATTGAAAAAAGACATTTTGCTTACACCAGGGTCTAAGGAAAGCCCGTTAAGTCAAGAGGATCTTCGTTTGAAATGGCAGGACTGTATCGCTCATTGGATAAAGAAATCAGGTATAGATAATTCCGCTTATCTGGGTGAAAGGGCTAGTAACCTATTTAATAAAGGTTTATTAATAGAGGATTATGATAAATTTGGTAGCTGGTTGATAGAGTTACGTGAATTTCATTTAATTAATAAAAAATAGGGAGGCTCAATATGTTTAAATTTTGGAATAAAAGTATACTAATTGGTACGATTTTGCTTCTCATCCTTGCAGGATGCGGTAAATCCTCGGAAACCTCCTCAAAACAAAATGGGGACGCACAAAAAGAGATGGATGTACGAATTTCCTATAATTTGCCAGCCGAACATTCTACAGGGATTTATTTTGAAGAGCTAGCAAAGGAAATTAAGAAAAATACAGCAAATACCTCTATTAAATTGAATCCTCAAACCTTTCCAAACGGTCAGTTATATAATGACCAACAATTACCAGATGCGGTAAGTAACGGAGCGGTTGAAATTGGACAATTAAACGTTGGTTTTCTTGCAGGGGAAGATGCAGAGCCTCTGCGTATTGTTGACTTACCTTTCCTATTTGATTCATGGGAAGCAGAGTGGGCAGCTGAGGATGGGGAATATGGAAAACTATTTGGTAAGCAGTTAGAAAAGTATAACATGAAAATGATTGGCTTTGCACAATACGGAACGGTGGAATTATATGCGAATAAGACAATAAAGCTGCCTGAAAATCTAAAGGGATTAAAAATGAGGGCATTTGGCAAAGGGAACGCCCTTATGTTAGAAGAAATAGGGGCATCGCCCGTTAGTATGAGTTCCCAAGAAGTTTATCAGGCCATGCAGCAAGGGACCATAGATGGATACTCAACTGGACCATCATCTGTTGTAGACCGGGGACTTACCGAGGTAACAAAATATGGGACTGATATGCAAATACATTACCTTCCCTTCCAGTCGGTTGTAAATATGGATTGGTGGAATAAGCTTCCAGAGGATGTACAAAATGCAGTGCTAAAAGCTTCCGAGACAGCGCAGAAAGCTTCTCGCGAAAAGGCTAAAAGTGATGCTGAAGAGTATCTACAAAAACTTTCCGCTAAGGGATTGGAGCTTTATAAACCATCTGCGGAAGATCGGAAGAAATGGGTAGATTCAGTAAAGGGCCGTTATGATTATTATTTAAAAAAATCAGGGGATACGGGGAAACAGCTATATGATGCAGCTCAAAAGGCAAACTAACACGAATCAGTAAATTGCTACATTCATTGAATAATAGGTACGGGAGGATGGATCCTCCCGTACCAAAACTTTAAACAAGGAGGGTGAAAAGCAAATGCATTTTTTCTTAAAAATGATCTATAAGGTTCAACATACTTGCGTCTATATTTCAGCATCTTTAATGGCAATTTTAGCTATTTCTATTTTTTATGATGTAGTAGCCAGGTATATTTTTAATTCTCCTACAATCTGGGCAAATGAAGTATCAACCTATATTTTACAATTTATTGTGTTTTTCACAATGGGTTGTATTCAAATGGAAGGAAAGCAGTTGCGTGTAACGTTTTTAATCGAAAGATTGAAGGGGACTCCACGAAAAATTTTGGAAGCCTTTTCAGCGTTTCTAATTCTCCCTTACTCCATTGTACTTGTAGTGTACGGATATCAATATACCAAAAATGCTTTTAGATTAGGTATGGGGTCACCTACCCTCCTTGAAATCCCTTTATGGATACCCTATTCATTTATCTGTATTGGTGGGGTTCTTCTTGTAATTGCAGCGGTATGTTCAGTAATCCAAGCTTGGATGCCAGAACAGCTTAAAACGGAAAGGAGTGTATAAAATGATCTCTTTAACATCGATACTTATATTGCTAGCTGCTCTATTGATTTGTTTGATCTTAGGTGTACCTATTGGGTTTTCACTAGGACTGTCCGGTTTGTTAACAATCCTTTTTACGGTAGGCGATCAGTTTATGATTCAGGTACCTATGACTCTATACAAGTCATTATCTGAATTTGTTTTTGTAGCCATCCCACTATATATTCTGATGGGGGAGATTTTATATCAGGGTAAAAGTGGAGAACGCATATTTTGGGTAGCTAATTCTTGGTTACACCGAGTTCGTGGAGGAACCGGTGTTGCTACTGTTGCAGCTTATACCTTTTTTGCTGCCATTGTTGGATCGAGTATGACTTCCGTACTGACAATTGGAAAAATCGCTATTCCTGAAATGAAAAAACAAAAATATTCCAAAGGACTTACCTATGGTCTTTCGGCTATCGGTGGTTCGTTAGGTATCCTTATCCCGCCTAGTATTCCGCTTATTCTTTATGCATCATTAACTAATACATCACCGGGTAAGCTATTTATGGCGGGTATTATTCCCGGATTAATTTTGGCTTTTATTCTTTCCATTTGGACGGCGATGAAAGCACCTCGGGGTCTCAATATTGATTCATCTCATTTGACTAGTGATCGACTGCGTAACACGCTTAAAGCTCTTCCTGATATGTTGCTGCCAGTGGTTGTTCTTGGTGGAATTTATAAAGGAATTTACACACCTACAGAAGCAGCTGCAGTTGGTGTGATTTATGCCTTAGTTTTAACAGTCTTTATTCATAAAAATTTAAGTATTAAGGACTTAGGGAATGTTCTAGTGGAATCTGTAAAAACAACGGCTATGCTTCTGAGCATCGTTGTTGGCGCACTTGTCTTTGGTGCCGCTCTAACTTTAGTGGGTCTTCCAAAGTATTTATCAGATGTTCTTATTGGACTATCAGTAAGTCCATTACTGGTCCTGCTCATTATGAATATCATCTGGATCATTATGGGTATGTTTTTAGAGGTAGTTTCTATATTATTAATTACGACACCTATCTTTTTTCCGATTGCAATGGCTATGGGATATGATCCTGTTTGGTTCGGAATTATTATGGTATTAAATATGGAACTTGCTGTAATTACTCCACCTGTGGGGATGAACCTATTTGCAATCAAATCTATCATGCCCGAAGAACCTTTAGAATTAATCATGAAAAGCGTCTTGCCATTCGCGCTTTTTGCTGTACTAGTACTTGTTATTGTTTGGATTTTCCCTTCAGTAGCAATTGGCATTCTGTAATGGTATAAAATATAAAGTTCATACACTTTAATGTGGATAATTTCGAGGGTTTTTCAAGAATATTATCCACATTTTTTTAATTTAGTCTTCTTTTAACCGGTGTATTTCGAATTGGTAACTATTTTCATAATGTCGATAAAGGAACGCGCTGCTTTAGAAAGATACCTTCCATTCTTGTAAACAAACACGACTTTTCTCTTATGGTTGTTAGCCAAACGAACTGGCAAATAAACTAACGGTTGGGGAGCCGGCGTGTTTTTTATTACCATACCCGGGACGAAGGTAATTCCCATCCCTGTTGATACTAGAGAAAGACAAGTCAATATATTAATACTTTCGAATATAATCGTTGGTTCAAAACCAGCCTTTCTACATAGATTCTCCGTTTCTATTCTAAATGAAGACTCTTTTTTTAATAGGATAAAGAACTCTTCTTGAAAATCACTCAAATTCACCTTTTTAGATTTGGCTAGAGGATGTGAAGGAGGAACGGCGAGATAAACATCGTCTTCTAGTATGGTTTCTATTTCAAGTTCTTTATGTGTTATGGGCATAGATTGTAAGCTAATTTCAACCTGCCCCCGTAACACCAGTAATTCTAGGTTGGGAGCATTATCTTCAAGGAGGACAAGTTCTATTCCAGGATATTTATTTTTAAATGCTGAAATGGCTTCAGGTAATAAGTATGCACCTGTTGTTGCCAAACTCCCAATACACAACTGACCTTTCTGCATATCGGTTACATCATCGATTTGTTTTTTTAACTGATTGAATTGATCATTTATTTTTAAGGCGTGTTCAACAAAAACTTTTCCTGTATAGGTCAGTTGTACTTCACCATGACCTCTATTGAATAATTGAGTACCAAGCTCATTTTCTAGTTTCATAATTTGATAACTTAAGGAGGGCTGCGCCATATGAAGTTTTTCCGCCGCTTTTGAAAAGTTTTTCTCATTTGCTAGCATAATCACATAGCGAAGGATTTTGGGTTCCAAGACTCTCACCCCACACCTATAGAATTTAGATATATATTAATCAAAATTTTATCTTAGACTCTGTGGAAATACAATGAAATGAAATTAAATATTTATACAAATCGGAATATTTAATCTCTTATGGAATTTACTAAAGCCACTTTTGAGTTTTACTGCCCATTTTGAATCCCCCAGCTGCAACAGTGTTTTTCACTGTTCGTTTTTCCCCTCATTTCAAGTATAATGACTATTATTCAGATTATGCATATGATATTTCTTCGAGAGAAATCCTATATATAAGCCGGATAATACATAAAAAACGAGGTTAATACATGAGTGAAACTAGTTTTGAGGTTTATAATTTAAGCGATGAAATAAGAAGATCTTTAGAGGTATTAAAATATGAAGCTCCGACAGAGGTTCAGGGTAAAGTTATTCCGTTAGCATTGGCAAATCAAGATCTTGTTGTAAAATCTCAAACAGGCAGCGGCAAGACTGCGTCTTTTGGAATACCTATTTGCGAACTGATCCAATGGGAAGAAAAACTGCCACAGGTCTTAATTCTTACACCAACCAGAGAATTGGCAGTTCAAGTTCGCGATGACATCACGAATATTGGAAGGTTTAAACGAATCAAAGCAATGGCTGTTTACGGAAAAGAACCTTTTACGAAACAAAAAGAAGAATTGAAACAAAAAACCCATGTAGTTGTTGGTACCCCAGGACGAGTTATGGATCATATTGAAAGAGGGACCCTAGTTCTAGATAAAATAAAGTATCTCATTATAGATGAAGCTGATGAAATGCTTAATATGGGTTTTATCGATGAAGTCGAAGCAATTATCAATGAACTCCCTTTAAACAGAGTAACAATGGTATTTTCGGCAACATTACCTAAGGATGTTGAAAACCTCTGCCATAAGTATATGGAAAATCCTATTAATGTCGAGATTGAGGCTACCGGTGTCACGGCGGATACAATAGAACATCGTTTAATTGAAGTGACGGAAGATGAAAAAATTCCACTCCTAAAGGCCATCACCGTCGTTGAAAATCCAGACAGCTGTCTTATTTTTTGCCGAACAAAAGAACACGTTGATACTGTCTATACCGAATTGGAAGAATCCGATTATTCTTGTGAAAGACTCCATGGCGGATTAGAACAACAAGATCGGTTTGCTGTAATGGATGGTTTTAAAATGGGGAATTTCCGTTATTTAGTTGCCACCGACGTAGCAGCGCGAGGTATTGATATTGATAATGTGACACTTGTTATCAACTTTGATGTTCCAATGGAAAAAGAGAGTTATGTCCACCGGACAGGCCGAACCGGTCGCGCAGGAAATGAAGGAAAAGCGATTACGTTTGCGACACCTTATGAAGGAAAATTCGTTAAAGATATTGAACGGTATATTGGCTTTGAAATACCAATAATGGATGCACCTAAGCCACACGAAGTTGCTGATAAAAAAGCTGCTTTCAAGGAAAAAATCAGCGGCCGACGGGTCGTAAGAAATAATAGAACCGCCAGAATTAACCAAGATATCATGAAACTATATTTTGGCGGTGGAAAAAAGAAGAAGCTTCGAGCAGTAGATTTTGTTGGAACGATTGCGAAAATTCCTGGAGTAACTGCAGATGATATTGGAATTATTACGATCCAGGATCAAATGTCCTATGTTGATATTCTGAACGGAAAAGGCTCGCTCGTTTTACAAGCCATGGAGAATACAACCATAAAAGGGAAGAAGCTAAAAGTTAGTAAAGCCCTAAAATAATTATACACTGAATTCCAGTGCCTGACCCCCGACATTTTAAGCGTTACAGCGCCGGGGGTCAGGCATTATTTTTCGGTGAATTTTTTCACTGATGCGTTTTTTTGTTTATTCAATCTATTATTTTAGAAAAATTTCATTTACGAACAATCACGCAACTAGTCTATAATAAAAGGATGGCCAAATAAGGTATTCGGAGTCTATTCATGACCCCAAGAAGATGTAAGTAGGTGAGTACAATCGACATCATTGAAACAAGGGTGAGAGGATTTATTAGCGATATTCAACACCCTAAACAAAAAAAGAAAATTAATAGTAACGATTTAGAATTTCAGTTACGCAAGCTAGTGGATGATTATTTTGAAATGGACGGCTATTCGTTGTTTTATCGCGCAATTGAAACATTGCAAGCGGAGGGACAGCTAATCCCTATTCAAAATAATCAATACAATGGTAAAACCCCTGCTCTTGCCTTATATTACTGGGTCAATATAAAAGTTCAGGCCGACAAATGGGATCGTCTTGAGATGATGAAATTAAGTGATCGGTTTGATTTTTCCTATTATGAGCGGCATCCCGAATGGCAGACGAAAGAAGAATGGCAGCGAATCGAGAATTTATATAGTTTTCTAAAGTCCAGCCTGGAACGGGAAATCGTATCATTCGAAGAAAGAAGCCTGGAACTCTTCGGCCATGAAAAATTCTTATTGGATAGTGATCAATTTCCTGATGGAAAAGGCTTTTTAACGAGAATCGGAATATCTGAGGACCAACTTAAAATGGTGAAGTATGGGGAGCCTTTTGTATTTTGGATGAAACAAGGGAAAGAAATAAAAGATATTCATAGAGTACTCATCGTCGAAAATCTATCGTTCTTTCATACTTCTATTAAATTATTGGAAGCGAATCAACTCGATTATGAGCCAGAGCTCATTATTTATGGGGAAGGCACGAAAATTGAACAGAGCTTTTCCTTTTTCTTTCGAATGTTTCCGCCCAAATCCTATCTATTCTACTACGCAGGGGATCTTGATGCGGCAGGGTACGGTATCCTCATCAGGCTAATTGAAAAATACCCAGATTGCAGCATTCAGCCTGCCTTAAAAATTTATCGGAAAATGCTAGAATGTCGAGAACAAAAAAATGACCAGAAAATGGGGCAAACGCAAAACCTGAAATACCGTGATTTATTTTTTCAATGGTTTACAGATGAGGAGCAGGCATTATTACAGCAATTATGGCAGGAAAACAAGCGAATCCCGCAAGAGGTATTAACGATTGAAACATGGAGGAGATGGATGTGAACGAATCATGGGAAGGTTTTGCCCAGCGGATGCAACGATTAAATCCACTGTTTGAGCTTGGCAGGGGAATGGAAGTAGGGGAGCTGAAGCCTTATGTCCAAACGATTCTCATGCAAGTGCTCCTGACCATCTTTTACCGGGAACTAAATGATGATGATCATAGACGCAAATCCGATATCAAGTATATGGTAGAGGATTCCATTAAGCAAATGAAGCTGCTGGCCGACGATAAGCAAATAGACCGGATTACAAGCGGGCTATTATATCAAGGAAAAGAAGAGTATAGCCAACCGTTTGAAGCTTTATATTACGATGAAATAAAACAATCATGGGAAACTCAGGTCTTTCGTTATGTCACGATGGATGAAATATATACGAATTTAGAGTTGGGCGGATCGATTGTTTATAAACTTACGGATGTCTCTCAGGAAATGATTTTTATGAGCAGGGAAATGGCCGAAGAATTCTCCATCACAATCGAACAGCTTTATAGTATGCAGCTAATTAAGAATGGTAATTTTCGAAAAGCTACCCGAAACCTCGATCACCTCATTTCACGCGTAAATCGCTTAATGGCAAAGGAATTCACTTTCCAAAAGGAAATGATCAATAATCCTAAAATTTTGCTGATGGAAGAAGAATGGCAAAGGGCCGACAATCGGGTTGAAATTGAAAAGCAATTTGAGGAAGAAAAAAATCACTTTCGGACCATTACTAGGATGATAGAGAAATCGAAACGAAGAAATGAAGAGGATCATCCTATCCAAAAAGAATTGTTTCTCCTCCAAGAAAAAATTGGCCATACAAGGCAGCTGCATGACCGATTTGCCAAGCTAGTTATTCAAAATATCTCCTATGAGATGAAATTAAAGGCGGAGAACCCCTCCTTGTTTTGGGAAACCAGTCTGGTATCATTTCGCGAACATTTTTATGAAAATTGGTTAATGAAGGAAGGGGTCAAAAGTTTCGAGACGATTGAAAGAGTTCTTTCTCCCTTATTTTCACCGAAGAATGAATTTATTCTGCCGCTTGATTGGATCTGGGGTGAACAAGAATTTGATGAAAAACAACTAACGGATGCTGTAATCGAAGAAGAATCAGAAGAAAGCATTACTCGATTGCGAGTGACGAACTGGGAGTCTGTAGTTAAGGCCTGGAGTTATGTTTTTCAGCATTTACAAACATACGGAGAGTTTTCATTAGCTGATTTATCCACGCTTCCATTAGAAGTACAGGATTTATGGTTTGAAGAATCTGAATCGATTGATTTATGGATGATGTTTGATAAAAAGCCGCTAAAGGTTCAAGTGCTGCATCGGAAAGAAGAAACATTAAGTGACGAGCGGGAAATTCTTCTTTATAAACTAATGCAGGAATATCCGCAATTTCAAGTGTTTGAAGGCTTGAAAATCTTTACAATGTTTGATCATCGGGCGGAGTCTTTTCTTTGGTATCAAACGAAAATTACCCCGTTTAAGATTTGTGTACTGGAGGAAAAAAGATGAATGCAGAATCCATTAAAAAAGCATCAGCTGTCTATTTTACTCTATTAAAAGAAAAAGTAATTGACGAAAATAGCGAACATTTCGAGACGTATTTTGATCCGGAAGTGAGACAGACCGTTCTTTTATTAACAGACGAATCAGGTACATATATTATTGAATCGCCTAAACGGATCCATTTGGTTGTCCAGCCCACTGGCTCTATCTTTGCTACAAATTTTACGCATCTGAAAGACAAGCATAAGCAAATCGAATCGAAAAAGCACTTTCATCTTGTTAGTATTGTCATCATGGCTTTTTTGGCGGCCATTGACAGCAATCAGGCTGCTAAAATCCGTACGAAGCGGGAAGGAATTAGCTATTACGCATTAGAGCGTCTTGTCAACGATCTTATCATGAAATGGGATAGTATTCTTAAAGTGAAACCCGTATTCGGAGAAGAGGAAAGAATTGATATGAAGGATGTTGTGACAACCTGGAAATACATGGAGGTTGAAACGGATGATTATGGGGCTAAAAAAGGCAATAGACGTACCAGAATCGGTTTAATTGCAAGCAGCATGCGCTTATTAGAGACAGAGGGACTAATTATCATTCTGGACCGGGATGATATTCCAAAAGCAATTCCGAAACAAGAGCTGTTTGAGCGAATTGAATACCTCTATCACGATTATGATCGTTATGAATTATTCAAAAAACTAATGACTACGGAGGAGGAGGAGGAGCATGCCGAAAATCCATCGAATTAGAATTGTAGGCCTGAAGTATGATGGCATGCAAAAGCAATATAAAGATACCACCTTTCACTTTCATAATGGCGAGACATCCACAAATGGCCTTATTGCGATGATGAATGGGGGCGGGAAAGGGGTATTTCTGCAAACCATCTTCCAAATTCTTAAACCTGGAACCTCATGGGGAAAACAAAACAATCGTTATTATCAGCAGTTCTTTTTTAATAATAAAGAGCAATTTATTCCTTATACCTTTCATGTTCTCATTCAATGGGAATTGGACGGTTCAGACCGACGGCATCTGGTAACGGGAGGAATGTTCTCAGCCGAACAGCGGATTTCGATGAATGAAGAAAGTGGTAATGATCGCAAAACCTTGGAACAGGAAGCGAAGATCGTCCCTAATATTACGTTTTATACAAGAGAATTTGAACGGAAGGAAGAGGTATCGCTAGAGCATATTCCATTATTTGAAAATGATGAGGTTGCTGATACTGAAAGCCTGAAGGACTATTTAAAATGGAATGGCTATGATGTTTACCGAGATACAAAGAAACACTATCGCATTCTTGATACATACGGAATTAACCGTAAAGATTGGGATATTATGAAAGACATTAACAAGGATGAAGGCGGCGTTGGCAAATACTTTGAGGGGGCCGAGGATGATCATTCCCTATTCCAAAAACGTATCATTCCTACGGTTAGTCAAGTTTTGCACCGGACAGAAGAGCAAAAGAACGATCTTGTCGAGATTTTCAAAAGTCAGGCGAGTATCGCGAAAGATTTGCCTATTCTTCTAAAAAGAGAGCAAGCACATAAGGAATTTTTAGAAGACATTGTCCCTTTTGAAGAGAACCTAGCTAAAGGAGCAGAACATAAAGACATTGTGCAAGCAAGTATAAAAGAAGGTAGACAACTGTTAGGTGCTTTAGAACATTTAAAGCAATCGGAAGAGGAAATGCTGCTTGTTTTAAAGGAAGACATTGAAAAATTAACGATAAGGCAAGCTGATTTACGCTATCAAAAAGACAATCTAGAATATGCAAAAGCTCACCGAGAGGTACTGGATTGGGAGAAGAAGTTAGGAGAAGGAAGGAATAAGCATACTTCCTTACAAGCAATAGTTCAGGAAAAACAAGAACGAAAAGAACAGCTAGCCTTTCAGGTATTATTAAAAGAGTGGAGTGAAAACGAGCAAAGTATTCGCGCTCTTTCACAGCAGATTGCGACATTAGAACAAAATAGCGGCCTAGAGCAAGTAAATCAAAGAATGGATGAAATCAAAGAAGAAGCAGGAAAGCAATGGGATCATTCGTATCTTTCCATTAAAGAAGCTGTTAAGCAGTATCTGGGCTATCAAAAGTTCTTGAAGAAAAAAGGAAACGACCTGTCGCAGCAGGAGAAACTAAAGACTAGTGAGATTGCTCGGCTTAGTACGGAAATTGATCTCCTATATACACAAATGCATACATTTGAGTCTAAGGAAGAAAACCTCATAAAAGAATTTGGTGACCGGATAACCTATGATTTAAAGGGATTTATCGAATTTCTTTCTAAACAAATTGATAACAAAAAGGTCTCTATAGAAGAGTTGCAAGCAAAAGATAAAGAATCTAGTGAAGTGCAAAACCAATTTGCCACTGCTCATGGTACGCTTGTCCAATCGATTCAGTTTTCGGAAGAAAAATGTGAAAAATTAAAGGAAGCAAATGAGGAGCAAACACAAAAAGAAGCAACACTGTTGGATCGGCTTCGTGGATTATTAGAAGATGTCGCTGCACCACTAACTCATGCGCTTCTTTCGAAATATGTCATCCAGATTGAAGACATACTAGGCAATAATAGAGAACAAGGTGAACAAATTAAAAAAGATCTATGGGAAATACAACTGGATCATTCCTTAAATGATGAGCACTTCTGGATACCGAATAAAGATGTGAAAGAATTAAAAGAATGGATTGATGAAAAGACTGGAATCGATGTGTTTTATGGAACGCAATTTCTCCAATCTTTAAGTAAAGAAGAACTTGCGAATTACCTTGAGACATATCCGCTCCTTCCATATGGGTTAGTCGTTAGCGGGCAGCAATGGCAAAAGATTAATCAGCAGGTTCTTTCTAGTAGAATGTTTAAAAGTCCAGTTCCGATATTTTTACGTGAGGAAATGAACAGTGAAAATCACCAGCCAACCTTTGTGATTATTAACGGAACAGAGAAAGAGCTATTAACCGATAAAAATCAATTTACCAACTGGAAAATTAGTATTGCTAAGCAAATAGAAGAAAAGAAAGAAACACTTATTGAAATTGAAAAAACAGAAACGTCCTTACGTCGTATTTTAAAAGAAATGGATCGATTTTTATCACACGAGCTTGCGGTGGATATTGAGAGAGAGCTCAATCAGGAACAGTTCACTCTTCATTCTATGAAGACGAAATTACAGGAAATCACAACACAGCAGCAAAAAGAAAAAGAATTACAGCTGCAGCTAAAAGAACAGATTGAGGCTGCAAAAGAAAAAATCGAAAAGCTTACAAAAGATGTAGAAACTTTAGAGGAATTTGATCGTGAAAAGTTAATTCATCAAGAAAATAAACGTGTGAAGTTTGAGAAAGAGGAACAAAAGGAAGCTTCAGTTTTAGCGCAACAGGAAATAGGAAAAGAGCACCAAAATATCAGTGACCTGCAAACCAAGTGGCATCAAACGTATTTAGAATGGAAGGTTACGACCGAACAAACGATTAAAGAGATTGGCGTCTTTATTGAAACAGCGGTATTTCCTTCTGATGAAAAAGCAGAGCAGTGTGAGGACATCCCACGGTTGTCATTTCATTTATTAGAGGAGCTAAATAGCAGTATTGAAGAGTTAAAACAGCTCCAAAAGTCAAAAGAAGAACAAGCAAGAGAATTGCTGGTTATTCAAGCAAAAAAAGAAACAGAACAAAAGCAGCAAAATAAATTAGAGAAAAAACTAGATACCTATAACAAGGAGTGGAAAGACGCTCCTGAACCAGATGAACCTATAACCATATTAGAAAATATGCTGCAAACAGCCCAAAAGGAAGCAAAGACTGCGGAAAAGGAAGAACGGGAACAAGGAACGGCTGTAACCGTCGCAGAAACTTCCTTGAAGCATGCAATTGTTCAGCGTGATAAGTCAGGAAAGAAAGTGGCCAAACATGAAAAGCCGCCTGAAGAATGGGAAGGGCTTGACTTAGAAGTAAAAGGAGTAGAAATACAAGACCAAACGAAACTAACGATAGAGGAAGTAAAGCAGGCTGAAAAGCGCCAAAAAGAAATAGACTCCAACATTGCAGGTTTCGAAGGGGACTTGTTAACCTTATCCGTGGTCCTTAAGGAGGAAGCGGCAGCATTTACTGATATGGATGTAGAAAAAGTCAGGAGTCAAGGGAAAGCATGTATCATATCCTGGTGTGAAAAACATCAAGTGATTCAGGAAGAAGGCAAAGAGAAGCATGCGAAAATCGAACAATCCTTACGTAATGTTAAGCAAACGATTGAAGGAAAAGATTGGGAGATTCGTTTTAAAAATGAAGTATTAACAACACTAGACCATATGGATACGAGGCATTATTCGCATATTCAAAGCATCGTTAAAAATATGAAGCGCTTCTCACAAGGTGGTTTGGAACAATTAGAACGTGACAAAGAACGGGCAGAAAAGGCTCAAAACTTCTGGGCCAGCCGGGCAAGCATGAAGGTGATGAGTATTTCAGAGGCGATTCGTTCCATGATTGCAAAAATGAAGCTGAAAAATGAACGAGGATCCTTCCCGCTTGTGCAGCTAAAAGAAGATATTTTACCTAAAAAGCCCGAAGATATCGAGCCGCTGCTGAAGCAGCATTTTGTCACTGCCATCAACAAAATTACCAAACAATTTGATACGATTGATCATAATAATCTTGCTGTAGACCAAGAAATAAAACAACTTATTAGCGATGAGCAGATTTTGTTTGTATCCCTACGAAATCGATATCCTGAGCTTCTTGTCTATAACATGCGAACGGATAATGCCTTTATGTACGGAAAACCGCAAAGAGAGCATTATTCAACTTGGCAGACCATAAATCAGGGCTCAAAGACGAAATCAGATGGCAGTGGAGGACAAAAGCTGTCTGCCCGAATGGTTATGATGATGATGTTATTGTCAGTTAAAAATGAGTCAGACCAAAGCTGGGTTCCTTTAGTCTGTGATAATCCGTTCGGACAAGCCGCGTCAGCACACGTCCTTGACCCGATCTTCTCTGTCGCCGAAAAACTGAAGTTCCAATTTATCGTCGTCACTCCGCCCGAACTGGTGAAAACGGAAATCAGCCGAAGGTTCGATGCCTATTATAAATTGGACTTCATTCGTGAAAAAGGAAAAGAAATTGTATCGGACACAATTGTTCCAGCATATCGGATTTATCAGGGGACTGAAGCAGCTCAGGTATGATGATATATTGAAAAATACTTCTAAACCATTTATAATTAGTAGAATATTATCCAGGCATCAATATCAATTGTTTCATTTCGTTTAATTTGTTATAATTAAGTGTTTTTAACATTCTTGAGGGGGAAAACCATTAATATGTCAGTAGAAATTGGCAGCAAAGTACAAGGTAAAGTAACAGGCATTACTAATTTCGGAGCTTTTGTAGAATTACCGGATGGATCAACAGGTCTTGTGCATATCAGTGAAGTAGCGGATAGCTATGTAAAAGATGTAAATGACCATCTTAAAATAGGCGACCAAGTTGAAGTAAAAGTAATTAGTATGAAAGACGGGAAAACTTCCTTGTCCATTAAAAAGGCGGTTGATAGACCCGAAGGACAAAGCTCTTCTTATTCTCAACGCCCATCACGTCCGGGTGGTAGAGGGGATAATCGTTCCAAAGACTTTCGTTCAAAAGGTAATTTCAAGCCAAAGGAAAGTTTTGAAGATAAAATGGCTAAATTTTTAAAGACTAGTGAAGAAAATTTGTCTACCCTAAAACGTAACAGTACTGCAAAACAGGGCGGTAGAGGTGGAAGACGCGGATAATTTGCTGCGATTTTTATCTTTCATCATATAGGTAAAGAGGCTGACCCAAAAGGTTGTTGAATGACGACACTTTTGGGTCAGCTTTTTATTTGGCTCTTTTCTAAATGAATGTTGCTTTCCGAATATAAAAACTGCTCCAAGTAAGAAGGAATAACTTATTGCTTGGTTATATGCGACCGAACACTCGGAAAAATAATATGTCCAGTCGCATATAGCCTCCGTTGGCAACGCAAAATGCTCTTGAGTTTAGGGTTGGCGAGTAAAATCTTGATTTGGGCGAGTAAATCATGAAATTAGGCGAGTAAAAGTCAAAAGTTGACGAGTAAAACCCCAAATCCAGCGAGTAAATTTTAAAAAGGTATTATTAAGATCTCATATGTTACCTAAGCCAGGCTCTCCGCCGGGCTTTTTGCTGTGAATTCCCGCCTGTAAAATAGCTTGGAAAGTAAATCAGGTATTTTGAAAAGTATTTGGCCAGAAAGTGTAAGTAAAATCGTAAAAATGGAAAGTAACTGCCCCCAATTGGAAAGTAACCACTCCAAATCGGAAAGTATATCCAAATATATGGTAATCACCCCAAAAAGGTAATTGAAAAGTTACCTTTTTGGGGTGGTTTTGCTGCTTGTTCCCCAATTACGGTCGGCAATAGCTTCCATTGGTTACTCAAAATGCTCTATTAAACTAATTTCAGACGTCAAACTCATACATAATTGCCTTGGGAATTTAATGGGGATAATATTGCGAATGGGTCAGTGAATTGACCTGTTTTTTCCCTTTTTGAATCTAAAAGTGAACCCGTTAATTTACGAAAACAGCTTTTTATTTTTATTCTAATGTGACAAGAACGAATTAGATTCTTGAGACTCGGCAGAAACCTGCGGAAATTTGTTGAATATAGAGGAATTTTAGAAAATAAAGAGAATTATTTAGTTTATTCGGAAAATTCCTAATAAAGAAGTGGGGTTGTATTAAATGTTTGTCTCAGAACAATTAGAAGAACATGTAAAGCTGCAGCCGGACAAGGTGATTACCGCTTATCAGGGCAGGGAGATGACCTACGGCCAATTATACCAGCAGGCGAAAAATTTAGCAGGGTATTTCCAGGGGAAGGGCTATCAAAAAGATGACATCATTGCGGTTTATCTGCCCAACTCTGATTATTTTGTAATCTGTTATTATGCCTGCCAGCTGGGCGGATTTTCGGTCATGCCCGTCAATACGAAATTAACTGCACCGGAAGTGGAGTATATTTTCAGCCATTCTGAAGCGAAAGCGATCATTTATGATGTAAGGTATGAAGCCCATTTGAATCAGATTGGCTCTACTTTAGAGCAGTTTAAAGACCGTTTAGCAGTTGGAGGTGAGGATTCGTTCCTGGCAGTTTTAGCAGACGACAAAATCCCTTTTCAGCCTGTAAAGATAGATCAGAATGATACAGCGGTTGTTTTTTACACATCCGGAACGACTGGCAAGCCAAAAGGGGTTATGTTATCAGCCGGAAATGTCCGTGCGGCTGCTCAAATTTGGTCAGATGTTATGGAAATATCCGCAGCTGACCGTATGCATATAGTGACCCCACTGTTCCACTGTGCTGCGAGCCATTGTTTTACCGTTCCTACTATTTATAAGGGCGGGACAGTGGTGATTGAGGAGGCTTTTTCACCTGAGCAAACCTTGAGAACAATGGAAAAAGAGAAGGTGACAATCTTCTTTGGGGTTCCGGCCATTTATAGTATTCTCTTAAATACTCCTAAAATGGCGAATACTGATCTATCTGGACTGCGCTTGTTCACTTACGGGGCCGCTCCTATGCCATATGAACTGGTTCGTACTGTAAAGGAACGCTATCCTGATGTAAAAGTACAAAACTTATATGGGCAGACAGAAAATTCACCTGGCGCCACAACCTTAAAAGACCATTATGCTCTGGACAAAGTGGGTTCTGTCGGCGAACCTTTGCCAGGTCTCGAGGTCGAGGTCGTTGATGAGTTTGGCGAGCCAGTGCCAACCGGGGAAGTAGGAGAAATTGTTGTCAAAGGGCCGCTTGTGATGAAGGGTTACTTGAAAAATGACGAAGCCACCCGGCAGGCATTAAAAAATGGCTGGTTATACAGCGGAGATTTAGGCCGCTTTGACCAGGATGGCCTGTTATATATCGTAGACCGGAAAAAGGATATGATTAACCGGGGCGGCGAAAACGTCTATCCCGTCGAGGTCGAAGAAGTCCTATACCAAATTCCGGAAATCTTGGAGGCTGCGGTAGTTGGTGTCCCGCATCCTATTTACGGTGAAGTCCCCAAAGCGTTTGTGGTACCTAAAGAAGGAAGGACTCTTACAGAAGAGGACGTCCTCACCTACTGCAAAACAAAACTGGCTAAATACAAACTACCCGTAGAACTAGACTTTCTCGATACATTACCACGCAACGCCAGTGGAAAAGTCCTGAAACACGTTTTACGGGGATAAGCATGGAGGAAGCAGAAGAATGGTTTTCTGCTTCCTTACTACTTTTAATTGAATAGTATGGGCGATTGTTAGCCCAATTATATTATTTAACGAGAGTATGCTGTTCAATTATCTTTATTTGCTTATTGAATGATAGATGTTTTGGCAATGTAAGGGAAGTTAAGCTAGCCATAATCGCAAGTGCAGCAGCAGTCATAAATGAATATAAATGAGTGCCAAAAGCATCGTATAACCAGCCGCCAAGAAACGAACCCAGGGCTGCCCCTATTTGATGTCCGAAGTATGCCCAGCCATTTAAGATGCCAAGCAAACGTGTTCCATAAAGATCACCTAAAATAGCTGTAGACATAGCAACAGATCCTGACCATACTAATCCTCCGCTAAATGCTACAATAAAGAGCTGCCAATTCGTAGCTGCAAAAACTAAACCTAAAAACCCAAGGCCGCGAACAAAATAAACTAAAAATAAAATATTTTTTCTAGGGAAACGATCTGCGATGTGACCTAAGACAAATGTACTGAACATGGCAACAATGCCAATCATTCCAACACCTAAAGAAGCAGCCATTGGCTCAAAATGATGATCCATTAACATAGGCACCCCGTGAGAACCTAATAGATTCATCCCAAACCCACAAGCGAATAAGCCTAGAACGATTTTCCAATAAGCGTTTGTCTTTACTGCATCTCTCAAATTAATTTCTGGTGGTTCTTGTTTTTCTAGACTGCCGACAGGTCCTATAATGTCAGCCCCTTCTGGAACATTCTCTCGCATAATAAAAATGGCAGAAGGAATAGTGATACTGATGAATACACCTGCAAATATTAGAAGAGTGTGCTGCCACCCTACAAGGTGGATTAGCCACGTTTCTAGAGGCGTCATAACGGCAATACCTGCCATTCCACCCGTTGCCAGATAAAAAAGTGCTTTACCTCTTTGTCTAACAAACCATTTACTGATAATAGGAGATAATGAGACATTGCTTAAAAAGGAAAGCCCAAGCGATAGAAAAACACCAAAAGAAAGTAGAAAAGAAACAAGTTCTTTGCTGTTGACCGTCCACACGATTGATAAACAAACAATCGTTAATCCCGTTAAAATCATAAAACGCGTACTTAAAGTTTTCAAAAGAAGTCCCGCGATTGGCATTCCGATCCCATAAACAATCATCCCAATGGCAACAATGATCGAAAGCTCAGTTCGAGACAGATCTAAATCATCCATAACTGGTTTAATAAAAGGGCCAATTCCCATCCGCATTCCATTCGAAAGCAAAACAATAATGGTCGCAGATAAAACAATATACCAACCATAATAAGGACGTTTGTCGTTATCCATGTTCAATACTTCTTTGTTTTTCGCTAAAGGAAGCGAGTAATGTTGTTTTCTAGCCAATCCCATACCCTCCTGTTTCCCCTTCTCCATAGAAAAAATTATAATACGGTATAATTGATAAGAAAAATATATTGTATTATTGTAGGTATAAGAATTTCTTATATCAAAAGGTGGTTTTTGAATTAATGGAGCTTAGACAGTTAACTTACTTCATCGAAGTGGCAAGACTAAATAATTTTACAAGAGCAGCCAAACGGCTAAATATAGCTCAACCGGCTCTCTCACAACAGATAGGTAATTTGGAACAAGAACTAGGCGTAAAACTATTTAAACGAACTGGGCGAGGAGTAGCATTAACAGAGGCAGGGGAGCAATTCTTTATTGGTGCTGAAAAGACTTTAGCTGAAGCGCAAAAGGCAAAAGACTCAGTTAAAGAGGTTATAAACGACCCGCACGGCACCATTATGGTAGGAGCGCTAGAATCCCTAGTACAAACTAGGCTGCCAAAGTTGCTCGTAGAGTTTGGTAAAGTGTACCCTGGGATTAAAGTGTTTATAAGGGAGAATACGACTGAACCGCTGTTAGATGCTCTGAAAAAGGGAGAATTAGAGCTCGCCTTGGCCCACGGCTTGGATGTTAAATACTCACAACATTTACTAAACTTAGTTACGCTTAAGGGGATTTGCTCGAAACCACTTTATCAAGATGAATTGGTTTTGGCCGTTGCCAACGGACATCCGCTGGAAAAGAAAAAAACCATATCCATTAATGAGCTTAGAGAGGAATCATTTGTATCCTTTAAAGAGGGATCCGGAATCCGTTCGCAATTTATTACGGCGTGCCTTAGAGAAGGATTTGAGCCACTAATAGCATACGAGTGCGCCTCTCCCCGAACACTGGTGGCAGAGGGACTAGGAGTTTCCGTTCTCCCGCGTTTAATGGCTGTGTCCCCGGGACCTTCTATTTCTATTTTGAACTTGGACCCTCCTCTTTCACGCTGGGTTTCTGTCTTTTACTGTGAGGGACGATATCTATCACCGTGCGCAAAGATTTTTTTGGGTTTTGTGGAGAAATACCTTGCTTCTGAAATGGAAGGCTGAGAATCCGGATTGAGGTAATGGCCGACATAAATTTTATATAAAACCCCTAATTAAAATTCTAGGGTTTAATACAAAATTATTTTGAAACGACCAAAAATAATAAGCCCCAAATCAGAGGGGGCTTATTATTACTTCAATTATTCTAGACCAAATTGAGATTTATTCTGCAGCTTGTTGCCTTGGAACATTAACGAAACATTTGCTCCAATACTACCTTTACCTGGATATGAGTACATGATGGTATGGAATTGTGTACCCTTTTCTCCAGATTCTGAAATAATTTCGCCTTCACCACCGACAATGGCAATTACCTCTTCTAGTGTCATACCATTTTGGATTTTATTGAACTGATCTATTGAAATTTCAACTCCTGATCCTCCACCTAAACCAAACTGTGCCTTATTAATTAACTTCCCACCTTGGAACATCATACTAGCACTTGACATAAATCCATCTGTTTCGAACTCATACATGACTGTGTGGAATTGAGTACCTTTTTCACCGGATTCAGATAGAAGTTTTCCTTCTGCTCCAACTACTTTTACAACTTCCTCATATGTCATTCCTTCTTTAATTTGTTCAAATTTTTCTTTAGTAAGGACACCTTCTTTTGCAGCAGGTTTTTCTTCTTTTTTTGTTGATTCTGCTGGCTTGCTAGTTTCTGCAGGTTTACTTGCTGTAGTTTCCTTATTTGTGTTTGTGGAAGCATTGTCATTTCCACCACTAGAAGCAATCGCCCCGATTATTCCTAAAATAACTAAAGCAATTACTCCTAAACAACCAAACTTAAAGAACTTTTTCATACTAAACTTCCCCCTTATTACTGAATTATGGAGAAATTATAGCATGGTAAAAAGTTTGTAGAGTAACCAAAAATGGTAAATCTATGACAAATTAAATTTATTGGATATGAAAATACAAAATCAACAAGAAAAATTAGATTCATTATAAAAGCAAAAAAAGCATCCATACAACGAATGTTCGTTTAAGAGCAAGGTCAGTCCCCAGTTTCTTTAGTACATTAATCTGGAGGGGGACTGGCCCTCAGTTTCTGGTGTATCTTTTTGTTGAAAAGTTATTCAATGATAATTAAATTGCGCATTTAAAATAATCATAATTCAGAATATCTACGATGGAATTGTTAGATGTAGATCCTGATACATCATATTTTTCATAGAGTTCGTCATAGAAACGCTGACTAAATTTATTGAGCAAAATGCCATAAAAGTAGGAGATTGGATTTCTGACAGCTTTTGTGAATTTTAATTTGCGAATTAGCTGTTTAAAGCCTTCAATGGCCACATCAAGCATCTGCTCTGTTTTGTTTTCTCTGAAATATTTATAGGCAGCAATTTGTGTCATATGCCATAATTCCTCAATGGTCTTAGCATCTGAATAGAAATACTTAACCAGCTTGACGAACTCTTTTGGAACATGATTGCTAACATAGCTATGATCTAATTCCAACGGTTCTTCTTTACGTTTTTTATTCTTTTGACCTTTTTCTGTTTTTAAAAGATTACTAGTTTCTATTGGCTGGTTCATTTTTTCCGCTTTAGGTGGTTCATTTACAGGAAAACGATTAAAAACATATAAGTTGCAAGTCTGTGAACCGTTTTTTCTCTCTGTTTCGTAAACGGTGATGATTCCGAATTCTTTTGCTTTTAAGATCATCCGTTTAAAGGTTGAACGGGAAATGCCATTTTCGTGGTATTCCTCGTTTATGGACTTCAGGATGGTACCGATTTTGGCATTGCAGACACCAGGGATTTTGGCGGCAAATCGAACGAGTCGCTTTAAGCCTACGATTTCGCCTTTGGAGAAGTCGGCCTTGTGCTTAAGCAGCCACTGTTCGAAATGGTGATTAAATTGGGCGAGACTAGTAAATTGAGAAAACTCTTCAAAGTGTTCAATACTGCCTGATTTTAAACTCATTTGTATGCGCCACCCTTTATAATCTGTTTATTAGGCCAGTTCCTCGTTAACACTCAAGGTTCTGGCACTTTTAAGATATCGGGTTTGGCAGAGTGAGTCGAATTCACTCATTTCCAATTTGGAGCGAATTTAGGTAGGAAAATGCGATTTTCGGCTCCAAATTGGAAATGAGAAGGCCAAATTCGTGATTTTCGTACCGATTTGATAGTTTTTGATTTTGGGGAGGAAAATGGCAGGAAAGGGGGAAATGGAACAAGAAGTAAACAGGAATGGGAAGAGGTTAACAATATCCAGGGTGCTGAGACTGAACTTTTTTTATTAACATGTGTGTAAACGAAAAAAGGAGTTGTTGTGGCGGTAACTCCTATTGTTTATTGACCTAACTGCTTAGTTGAACAAGAAAAATAAAACCATCCTATATCGAATGGTCTTTATCTTTATCATAATTTGGTGATGTACTAGAGTGTGTTAATATGCGGTCTAATACTTTTTTAGTAATTGGCATAAAGTAATTAAGGGTTAGCCCCCCTAAACAAACGGTTAATAAAGTTCCCACGCCAATGGGTCCATTAAAAATCATTGCCATAATCAAAAATACAAGGTAAATCAACGTTCTCGAAAAAAATAGATTTGTTCTAGTTAATTCTTGGATGATTAAGGTCAATCGGTCAATTGGAATCGGGGCAAAATTTGTGTCTAAATATGTTGCCGTTCCTAATCCTATCACAACTAAGCCGATTCCAAAACAAACAACTTTGCTGTACCACAGTTCGGGTGTTATCAAATTGTGCAATAGAAATAACCACATATCAATACCAATACCGGTTATTAATGCTGTTAACAACCCCAAAACCTCTGGTCTTTGTCTTTTTAAAAATGAATTACAACCTATCAATATGAAAGCTATTATGATTTCCCAACTTCCTACAGTAAGCCCCACATTTTGGGACAGTCCTGTTGTTTTCCGAGACGATGGCGAGTATGATATCGAATCGCAAATCATTCCCTTCTTGTCGACTTTAAAGGGTTTCAAATTGGGCTTCAACAGCGGCATGCGGGTGGAAGTGCTGTTTGTGAACACCAAGGAATTTGTCGTGAAATGGGGTACGCAAAACGCGATTAATATTCCGGCGCCGGGGCTTCCGGGCGGGATGCCAATCCGGGCAAACGGAACGTTTAATTTTAAAGTAGCAGATTATATAGCATTGATTGATCAAATTGCCGGCGTTCGCGAGCAATACTTGGTGGAGGATGTCAAAATCCGGATTTCTGCTGTCCTTGACCAGCTTTTGATGAAATGGATTACAAGGGAAGGAAAGGATATGTTCAATCTTCAGGCCAATTCCTTCGACATTTCCAAAGGTATTCAAGAGGATTTGGATATGCAAATGATCAAAAGCGGTATTTCGGTCACGGGCTTTAATGTCATGAGCTTTAGTTATCCAAAGGAGATTCAAGACCGAATTACAAAAAATGCTTCGCATGGCTGGTCAGCGATATAGGCCGATATCAGCAAATCGAGTTATCGGACGGCATGGCCTCGGGTAAAATGAGCGGCGGCGGGGTGGCATCGGATATGGCCGGCATGATGATGGGGATGAATATCGCTGGTAAAATGATGAACCAAATGAATCAGCAGCAGCCCCAGAACCAACCGGCACCGCCACCACCGGCAGAAGGCCAAAAGCGGCCGAACTTCTGCCCTAATTGCGGTGCAAAAAACGAAGGTGCCAACTTCTGTTCAAACTGCGGACAAAAACTTGTTGGATAAACCATGGAGAAGGTTCTTCCATTTTGAAATGGAAGAAAGGCAACTGACCCTGTAATGATATGCTCCCCTTAAAGAATACAGATATTAAAACAAAAATCTGTCGTTCATTTAGGGGAGTTTTTTTGCAGACACAATTATCCAGTTCCTAACATAAACGCCTAGGTTAATTTATCAGAAAACTCTTGCTATTTAGAATTTAAGGTGCTAAAATTACCAGTACAAATATAAGAATTCGGAGAAACGGTGTTCCGCAATAAGCAACATCCTAATAAGTTGAAATCATTTTTATATTAAAGGAGGAACTAGGTTGAGTAAGTGTACGGGACAAATCAACGGCCGGAGAATTTCTGAAAGAATAGAAGAATTGGCGTCGATTTCAGAACCGTCAGATGGTGTGACACGGATATCTTTTACAAAGGAATTTCAGGCAGGTCAGGAATTGGTTAAAAAATGGATGATTGAATCCGGGATGACCGTCCGGATTGACAATCTAAATAATATGATTGGCCGCTATGAAGGGTTAAATCCGATTGCACCTGTATTAATTATTGGTTCCCATTTAGATACTGTTATTGATGGAGGTAGGTATGATGGGGTGCTGGGGGTAATTTCTGCTATCGAAATTGTAACCGTTTTATATGAAAATGCCACAAGATTGGAGCATCCAATTGAAGTGATTGCCTTTAGTGATGAGGAGGGTGTCCGTTTCCATACCACATTTTTAGGCAGTAAAGCAGTCGCTGGGACTTTTTCTGAAGCGATGTTGGAATTGAAGGATGATGCGGGTATTTCTTTAGCTGGAGTTCTGCAAGAATTAGGATTACAACCACACCACTATCAAACTGCCGCTAAACGCCCAAAGGATGTCTTAGGCTATCTTGAACTCCATATTGAACAAGGTCCAACTCTTGAGACTGAGGCCCTTCCTTGTGGAATTGTATCAGGAATTGCTGGAGCTTCTAGGTACTCCTTTAAAATAACCGGTTTTGCCGGTCATGCAGGGACAGTTCCGGTTCCATTACGCCAGGATGCTTTATTGGGTGCATCAGAATTAATTTTAGAAATAGAAAGATTGACCAAACAAAATGCCCCAATTGTAGCTACTGTCGGTAAGCTTAAAGTGATGCCTGGAGCATGCAATGTAATTCCGGGAGAAGTGGTGGGTACGCTAGATATTCGAGATACAGATACACATAGAAAAAATGATGTCATTTCATCGATTTTTAATGCAGCGGACGAAATTTGTGAACGGCGCAACTTAACTTTCCATGCTGAACTCATGTTGGAATCAGCGCCAACCCCTTGTGATGACAGCATTAAGGCGGCAATTGAATCTGCTATTCTTGCAAATGGCATCAAACCCATTTCTTTAGTAAGTGGTGCAGGACATGATGCGATGGAAATGGCGAATATAACAAAAATCGGTATAATCTTTGTCCGCTGCAAAAAAGGAATTAGCCATAATCCTGAGGAATTTACATCCGATAAAGATATGGAAATTGGAGCAAAGGTATTGTTGGATACTGTTATTCAATTAACAGTTCATGATATGAATTAAGAAAACCTTGAATATATAAAAAAAGGCGGGTTGATTTTTCTGAATTTTCACCCTAGCAAAAATACTATTGAGCCGAAAGGAGATTTATCTATGTCCTATGATTTAGTCATTAAAAATGGAACCATTGTAACCCATGATCGTATTTTTAGAGGTGATATTGGAATAAAAAACGGAAAAATTATGGAGGTTTCAGAAGAAATCCTTATAGAGGGAAGCTCAGATAACACCATTGATGCAGCGGGGCATCATATCATCCCGGGATTAATTGATACGCATGTGCATTTCAATGAGCCTGGACGAACTGAGTGGGAAGGTATTTTGTCGGGTAGTAAAAGCTTAGCCGCCTCTGGTGTAACTACTTTTTTTGATATGCCATTAAACAGCAATCCTCCGACTGTTAATAAATCGGGATTTGTTGCAAAACAAGAACAAGCAGAAGAAAAATCGGTAATCGATTACAGGCTCTGGGGAGGATTAGTACCGGAAAATGTAAGCGCTTTAGAAGAGTTGGTGCAGTGTGGTGTAATCGGCTTCAAGGCATTTATGTCACCAAGCGGTATTGATGATTTTCATCATTCAGACGATGTGACACTTTTTAAGGGTATGAATGAAATTGCCAGGCTTAATTCCATATTAGCTGTTCATGCTGAAAGCACGGTTATAACAGAACAATTAGCTAATCAAAAGCAGCAGGAAGGGAAAATAACGGCAAGGGATTTTTGTGAATCACGTCCAATTATTTCAGAAATGGAAGCAGTCAGAAGAATTCTATCATATGCTGAGGCAACAGGTTGCAAGCTTCATATTGTTCATGCCAGCAGCAGTAAGGTGGTAAGACTTGTAACAGAAGCAAAAAGAAGAGGGGTTGATGTAACGGTTGAAACATGCCCTCATTATCTCTCTTTGACGGTTGATGATATTACAGAATTAGGCCCGATTGCCAAGTGTTGTCCCCCTCTTAGGGATCAGGAAGAGGTTGAAGAATTATGGATATCGTTAGCAAATGGGGAAATTGATGTGATTGGTTCGGACCATTCTCCTGCCCCCCCATCCATGAAAACTATGACAGATGGCAACATATTTAAGGCCTGGGGTGGGATTAGCGGAGCTCAATCGACCTTATCAATTTTATTAGAAGAGGGCTACTGGAAACGAAATATTCCATTACAAAAAATCGTAGAAATAACCTCTACGAATCCCGCTAAAAGATTTGGCTTATACCCATCCAAAGGCACGATTTCGGCGGGAGCTGATGCCGATTTCTCAATCGTTAATTTACATGAGAATTTTCAATTAAAGAAGGAAGATCTATTTTATCGACATCCTCATTCACCATACATTGGAAAGTCTTTTAGAGGTAAAAATGTTATGGCACTTGTTAAAGGGACTATTGTATTTAAGGATGGCGAAATCATCCCAAAGGAAAAAGTAAAAACAAATTAGAGAAAGTATTTCAGCTAAATGCAAATCGTTAGCACTGATTCGAAAACACCTCATGCTGTGGAGTAGTGAATGCCCGTTAATCCAACTGCTCCATAGCTATGAGGATTTTTTGTTTTCTAACAAATGATTTATGCATGAATTACAGCTTTATATTAATATTGAATTTTTATGGATTCCTGCTTCTTCTTTTTTATGAAAATACATATCAAAAAATATATTATAATAATAATCTGATTTTTCAGAAAATGGTTGTTAATCCAATAAAAATATTGTAAGCTTATTGTATTAGCGATTGTATACAATCATGTTTGCAATAAATTATACAAGAGAGTATGCTTCATTGGGAATTTTTTGTATGCAATCTAGAATTCATTAAAGTTCTATCAATGAGAGAAAGGAAATTTCGATGAACACGAAGGAAATAGAAATTTACAAAAAAATCAAACAGGCAATCATTCAACAAAAATTACGTCCCAATATGCAATTGGTTGAAAAAGAGATTGCAGAAGCATTTGGGGTAAGTCGAACTCCGGTTCGAAACGTGCTTCGCAGATTGTCCTATGAACGGCTAGTAAAAATAATTGAAAATAAAGGGGCATTTGTTACATGTTCATCAATAGAAGAGGCAAAAGAAGTATTTGAAATGAGACGAATCCTTGAATCTAGAGCAGTCCGCAATGCTTGTCGTTTATCTTCAGAAGAACAACTTCGCGAACTTGAAAAGATGGTTAAAGAGGAATTAAGTACATACCAGCATGTTGACTATGTTGAAGCCATACAAATGTCCGGGGAGTTCCATTTAAAAATAGCTGAGATGGCAGGTAACTCATATTTTTATCGGTACCTGGAGGACTTAATATCCTTAACATATGTTATTATTTCAATTTATGGACGGGGCCAAGAAGAAAAAAGTACCTGCCTCCATCATCTTGATATCTTCAATGCTATTAAAAAAAGAGATGAGGACCTGGCTGAAAAAGTAACCCTGGAACATTTAAATGACATTGAAGATAACCTTCGCTTCCATGAGAACCTTCAAATTCCAACAACATTATCAGAAATATTTCACCCATAATTATTTATTCCCGCATATTTGTAATCGCTTTTACCACCAATTTTAATTGGATTTCCATTTTACAAAATGTTTTCATTCTTAAACGAGTAATTCTTCTCCTTCATACCTATAGGCAGGTACTTAATTTGGGGAGAAGAATGTCATTACTGACCCTTTTGGAGGTGATGTAAAGGAAAACGTTCATATGAAAATATGTCTCTTTTTCACCTATTTCTTAAAACATCGTTGCTTATCAAGCGACAGTGGCAATTTTTGACCTATCAAACTTTATTTTGGGGGAATTTACATGAAGTATGATCTTGTTATTAAAGGTGGCAAAGTGGTTTTCAGGGACGAAGTAAAGAGCGTCGACATTGCCGTAAAAGATGGAAAAATCTCCGCTATTGCTGAAACAATTGATGATGAAGCTTTACGGATTATTGATGCAAAAGGCCAATATGTCATGCCAGGTATGATTGACACACATGTCCATATTTGTGAACCAGGCCGGACCGAATGGGAAGGATTTGTGACAGGAACTAAAGCATTAGCTGCCGGCGGTACCACATGCTATGTAGATATGCCACTAAACGCTCTTCCTGCAACGGTTGACCGTAAATCGCTGCAATTAAAATTAAATGCAGCAAAAGGGAAAAACTATGTGGATTATGCTTTATATGGAGGACTTGTTCCTGGCAATCTTGAAAAGTTAGAAGAGCTTTCTGAAGAAGGAGTGGTAGCATATAAGTGCTTTATGGCCACATGTGGATCAGAGCTGCCAGATGATTTCAAAAATGTCGATGATTATACATTATTTATCGGGATGAAGAAATTAGCCGAGCTCGGGGCTGTATTGTCCATCCATGCCGAAAATGCTGAGATGACGGACCGGATGGGACAGGAAATGATGAAACAAGGCAAAACCAGTGCGACAGATTATGTTGCTTCACGCCCGGTTTTTACAGAAGTGGATGCGGTAAAACGGGCATTATTTTTTGCAAAAGAAACTGGTTGTAAACTGCATTTTGTCCATGTCAGTACAGCTGAAGCGGTAGAAGAAATTACGAAGGAAAGAAATAAAGGAATGGATGTCACTCTCGAATCGTGTCCGCATTATTTTACCATTACAACAGCGCAATTTGAGGAAATTGGCCCGGTCGCCAAATGTTCACCACCATTACGGGACGAAGCAGCGCAAACGAAGCTTTGGGAGAAATTAATTGAAGGAAAAATAGATATGTTAACATCTGACCACTCGCCTTGTCCGCCTGAAATGAAATTTAGTGACAGCAATAATATTTTTGAAGTATGGGGCGGAATTACGGGGTGCCAAAACAATGTCGATCTTATGTTTGATGAAGCGGTTCTTAAGCGAAATGTCCCGGTAACCGATTTTGTCCGCATGATTGCCTATAATCCTGCCGTGCGCTTTCATTTGCCGACAAAGGGAGAAATTGCAGTATCAAAAGATGCAGATCTCATCTTTGTAGATCCAAATCAATCCTATATTGTCCAAAAGGAGGAGCTATATTACCGTCATCAGCATAGCCCATACATCGGGAGAAAAATTAATTGCCGTGTCACCAAAACATTTGTTAGAGGAAATCTTGTTTTTGATCTTCATGAAGGTATTGTGGGGGATCCTAAAGGGCAATTAATTACTTACCATAGCAAGGCTGAACTATTAACGCCATAGACGAGAATATATAATATCAACATCAAAATCTTCTAAGACCTAACTTATGAACTGATGCTTTATCGGTAATACGGTAAACAATATTAAAGGAGTTGGGTATACAATGTCGACAAATTTAGAAAGTAGCGTTACACAAGGAGCACAGACTCATCAATCTACTGGTGTAGATGAATCACTAAATCCAAAAGCAGAGAATGAGAGAACGGTAGGTCCGGTTTCCTATATGTTTATGTGGATAGGAGACGGCGTTAATTTAGGCAATATGACGCTTGGAGCCAGTTTGGTTGTAGCGGGGGTCGCAACACTAAACATTATTCAGACATTTGCCGCGGCCATCATAGCCATTGGCATTATTTCAATCATTTTTGCTTTAAACGACAGGGTCGGATATAGAACTGGAATTCCCTATGTTGTACAGCTCAGAATGTCCTTCGGGCATAAAGGCTCCGTCATCTCGTCTCTTTTGCGCGGTATCCCCGCAATCGTCTGGTACGGTTTTCAAAGTTGGGTTGGCGGCACTGCCTTAAACGAAATGGCGAAGATTGCTACGGGCGGATCTTTTGATAGTGTACCCATCTGCTTTGTAGTGCTTCAACTGGTGCAAATTGTGCTTTCAATGTACGGCTTCCATGCGATTAAATGGGTGGAATCGCTTATATCTATCGTCATTATGCTGGCGCTTGTTTATGTATTTTACCTTCTACTGGCAGACCATAGTGCTGTTATTACACAAAAATGGGTTAATACAAGCGGCACATGGGGCCTGCCTTTCTGGGCGCTCATCATGGTGTTTATGGGAAATTATGCGGCTATCTTTTTAAGCGCAGCAGACTATTCAAGAGAGCTGAAAACCGGTATCAGTGACAAAAAACGAGGGTTATTGTACTTTTCTCCGATTTTAATCGCGTATGGTTTTGTAATTGCAATTGGCGCAATGCTTGCTACAGTAACCGGCAATTCCAATCCTGTGAAAGCGTTTGCGATTGTGGTGGATAACTCTTATATTACATTTTTTGTATCGGCATTTATTGTTATGGGAGCGATTGCAGTAAACATGGTGGCCAATATTGTTCCGCCTGCCTATGTGATTACATTGCTTACCAAAGCGAAATTTAAACTTGCTGTTACCATAACCGGTTTGCTTGCGTTGTGCTCATTCCCTTGGGTGCTCGTTCAGGATTCCTCGTCAAAGGGACTAGGAATTTTCATTCTAATCTATTCTGCATTTTTAGGCCCAATCGTATCGATTTTATTAATTGAATATTATATCTTTAGAAAACAAAAAGTAAATATTCCAGATTTATATAAGGAAGAGGGTCCATTTGCCGGATATAATCCTGCAGCGGTGCTTGCCATGTTAATTGGGGCCGGTGCGGCCTTTTTGAAAGTCGAGCTGGCATGGATTATCGGCGTGGTTGTTGCTGGTATTGCCTATATTCTTCTTACGAAGTATGCGTTTAAAGATTCAAAATTCAAAAAGGGAACGATTTTTGAGTAATAGTGCAACTAACTTATAGACGAGTTGATGAGCAAGGGCACACCAGAGCAACTTGCACGGCTAACAAAAGCATTTCTTAAAATGAAGAAATTCGATATTGTGGAATTACAGGAAGCATACAAGTGAAAACAAGCTATTTAATTTAAGTAAGAAGAAGAGTAGCGCAATACCACTCTTCTTCTTGTTTATGCCATCTCATTTTCCCATATTTTATAGAAGATAGCTAATATCCTCTTAATCTATTATTTTTCCCTGACAATTAAGGCCGAAATCCAGCCTTCGACCCCGTTTGCGGTTTCCACTTTTAGCCACTTAATTCCTTTGGAATCCACTTGTTCTTCATTCAAAAAGTGGATGATTTCTCCATTTGTAATCGTGTAAAGACGTGCTGCGGTCAGTGTGGGAGCTTCCCGAATATTTCCGCCCTCTTTATATTGCTTATTTAAAATAAATTCTTTTTGATTAGGGGAAGCCACGGTTGTTTGTACGGGTACAGGTTCTTGGTTTAACCAAGCTTCAGCTTTCTTCCATTTTTCTGTATACCACTTATTTGGATTGCTGATGATTGCCGCTGTCAGCAAAATTACTAATGTGGTAGCAGAGTAGAAGGTCCATCTTTTCAACCTTGTCCTATTCCTTTTCCGTTTCGTAAAAAGCTGAATGATTTTGTTGAAAAAACCTTCGAACAAGGCAAACATTCCTTCAATAAACTCAATCCAAACAGGTATGCCAGCTTCTCCTGCTTCCCTCCGTCTTCTTTGCATCGTGCAAATAAATGCCATGAATGGATAAGAAATGAGAAAAAGCATTTTTTTCAACAAATGGGCCGTCAAGTTTAAGAGGGGAGGAACAACATACAACAAAATTAGCCTTACGAAATGCAGGAGCACAAAGAGAACCAAAAAAATACGCAACCATTCCGGCAGGGCAGAGATAGGTGACCAAATCCAAAACAGCTGTTTTAAAATGGATTCCACAATCGCTAATCTCCTTTATTTAGATAGGATTGAAGTTCTTTCCTTGGACTATCAATCTGTTTTTTTCTATTGCTATTTTCCAGATTAACAGGGAGATAGGGGAACAGTTTTTTTAGCTTGGCCAATCTTTGTTCTGCCTCAAACTGGTCAATAGAGTGATCGTTGATCAAGTTTAAAAGCTGTTTGTTTACCTCATATTTGAAGGCTCGATTTTGGTTAAATTCCGAATCCACTAACCGCTTTGCCATTTCATTCTTTTCTCCAAGCTTCCCTGCTGTGATAAAATCACCCGCTTGAAGGGCCTCTTTAATGGAGGCCGATATCCGGCGCGCTTCCTCCAAATCGAGAGCCTCTTGATAGGCCGATATTTCTGCGTTCCGGTCTAAATCGGCAATCGCCTCATCATGGTACTGGTCCCGAATACCTTGCCGGGTCAAAACACGAACATTTCGAACCACAATCCCAGCCTCTCTTAACACCTTAACCAATCTTGATGTTTGAAAAAATTCTTCAATATGTCTGGCAAAACTCAGTTCCTCTTCGATAGGATAAAATCTTGCTTCCGATTCCACCCAGAAGGGCAGATGATTGTTGAAGATCTGGCCAATTTCCCCTGCATTTTGTTGAACTAACAATTCGGGGTGTTCAACGGCAATATCGATAGATAAATTGACAGAAAAGCTTCTTCCTCTTGTGGCCGAGGGAACTTCCTCATTATAGGTGAAGGTCTGCTGCTGCATATTGACGGTATAAACTCTTTTATATTTTCCAATCCGCAATTCACTACGTGTCAAACGCTCTCCATTTTTAACTGCAAAGTGTTCGTTGTCGTTATTAACATAAACAAAGGCATAAGACATAGACGACGCCGGCGGTTTTTCCAAAAAGCTAAATTTCACGTCCTTAATGTCTTCAATAAAATTCATTAGGTATCTCCCTCCCGGTTAAGGTCACTTATACTTGTCTACATTCTATGCAGATAATCGGCAGAAAAGCCCCTATATCTTTGTTATAGGAAAAAGGTACCCAATACTTAATGATAAACAGAATGTTCCTTTATTCCTTTTTTGAGTAACGAGTACAGAATCTATTTTTTAATAAGCATTTGGACATAGATTAATTAATAAATACTTTCTATTTGCTAATTATCAGAAAATTATGTATATTATAAATGGAAGTATTTAATAAAATAGTAAAATGGTATTTATTATTTTTATTAGAAAAAGAGGTGTTCAGGCAATGCAAAATGAAACAGCGCGTTTTGAGACGATTACATGGGAGAAGAAGGGGGAAATAGGTTTATTGACCTTTAATAGGCCCGAAAGATACAATGCCATCTCGTATCAGCTCATGGATGAAGTGGCAGCTGTGTTGGACAGTTTAAAGTACGACACGGACTGTAGGGTTTTGGTGCTTACGGGTGCGGGTAAGGCATTTTGTTCAGGGACTGATTTAAAAGAACAGCGGCAATTTGAAGGAAACATAAAAGATAGAGCACCTCAGCTTTTTGATTCACAAAAAAGGTTGTCCGATTTAATTGTTAGGTTTAGACAAATTCCGCAACCGGTTATCGCTGCGGTAAACGGGGTGGCAGCAGGCGGTGGGATGTGCTTTGCTTTAGCTTCTGATGTGAGAATAGCCGGTCCAAATTCCAGGTTTATTGCCTCCTTCGTGAACGTTGGTCTTTCCGGGGGTGAGTTGGGTGCCAGCTATTTTCTGCCACGTTTGGTCGGAATGTCCCGGGCCTCAGAATTGCTGTTAACAGGGCGCGAAGTTTTAGCTGAAGAAGCACTGCAAATCGGTTTAGTATCTCGGCTAACTGGAGAGGGTGAGGTCCTTCCGGTAGCCTTTGAAATGGCTAATTTGATGTTGGAAAAATCAGCTCTTGGCTTGAAAATGACAAAAGAAATATTAAACACAACTCTTGAAAACGATCTAGAGGCCAGTCTTCAAGTCGAGAACAGATCGCAAGTGTTGTGTGTCTTAAGCGGAACATTCGAAGATGCAATCAAACGGTTTGAGAACCGAAAAAACAAAAAGTAAACAGAATATTGTAAAGCCACGCATATGTATAATCGAAAACTATCAATCTAAATTTTAATAAAAAAGTGGGTATTAGCTAGTTTAGGCTGTCGACAATGTTGACAGCTATTTTTTTACAATAAATCTTTTTTGTTTTTGGCAGCAAAACCGCTTCAGCAAATTTACAGATCTTTTACGTATCAGGAAATTATTTTTCAAAAAATATCCACACATTTTGAAAAAACACCATGACCGCATTCTTCATTAAACACTAAATATTATGTAAAGGATTTTTTTTGTAGGAAGGACAGTGTTTGATGATGGCAAAGTATCGAATGGTTCGTACAGACTTTTGGTTCAATCCGATTGTTTTGGAAGAGATGACCCCGGAGGACAGGTATTTTTATCTCTATCTCCTTACCAATCCACAAACAACTCAAATTGGAATCTATAAAATTACGAAAAAACGAATGGCCTTTGATTTGGGCTATTCGATTGAGACTGTTCACTCCTTAATGGAACGATTCATCGAGCATCATAAATTGATTCGTTACAATCCTGAAACGAGGGAGCTCGCGATTAAATACTGGGGGAAAGATAACCTGCATAAGGCTGGAAAGCCAGTCATGGACTGTATTTTTTCAGAATTAAAGGAGGTCGAGGATTCCACGCTTATTTATTATGTTTTGGAATCCATACAAAGAGAGGAAATCCGCAGCCTCTTTGAATCTTTTTGTAAACAAGACGAGATGACTTTTGTCAATGAAGTTAGCGATCCGGATGAAAATGATACATATATCGATAAGGAATACGAAGCGATAGACGATACGTTCACGCATTGTTATACGATAGGTGGGCAAAAAGAAAAAGAAAAAGAAAATAAAAAAGAAAAACAAAAACAAAAAGCTTTGCATCTCACTCCACATACAGCGAATAATCAAAAAACAGATGATGTCAAAGAAAAGAAGGAGCACCTTAACAGATTCGGTTACTCTTGCAAAATGGACCCGTGAAAAACAAGGAATATAAAATGTGGTTTTTCAGTTAATGCAGGATATTCTAGCCAATTTAGGAAAGTATAAGAGAAAAACTTCCAAATGGTGCTAATATGGCTAATCTTTTTAAATCAATTAAACACATTATTAACAAAAAAAATATACCAACTAACCAAAAAGACCACCAAAGCAGCCTGGTAAAACGTGAATATAGCAAGGACCAAACCGAAGACTGGGAAAAGGAACTTACTAAATCAAAGGATTATCAAAAGAGCTATTACTTTAATCAAAAGTCAGGAAAGAAATTTACACTCACGTACTTTTCTACACTTGTTGAAGAAAAGGTGATGGATAATAATGCTGTTCCCCCTCTACTCGAGGGTGAGTTTTACACAATTGCCGATGTTAAAAAGCTTCTTCCTATAGCAGATGTAGAACTATCGAACAGCTCTAATGATATCCCAGAAATGTTGATGAAAGGTTTTGTCATGCTTACCTTAGAAGGGGAAAAGGAGTTTGCCTTCATCTCCTCACCTAAACAAGTTGTCCGGTCGGTTTCTGCACCAGAGATTGAATTTAGTGTTGTAGGTCCTAAAGAAGCCTTTGTAGAAGCCATTGACCAAAACATAAATATGATCCGAAAGCGTTTGCCAATTAAGGAACTCATCGCGGAACAATTTATAGTTGGAAAATTATCGTTAACCAAGGTATGTGTCCTGTATATCAAAGGGATTACGAATAAGGAAATCATTAATACTGTCAAACAGCGGATTAGCGATCTTGAAAAGGATGAAATCGCTGACAGTTCCTATTTTACTCAGATTATTTCAGATAATGGGAATTCTCCTTTCCCACAGCTGCTTGATACAGAAAGGCCAGACCGGGTGACCTCCAGTTTGGCTGAGGGAAAAGTGATTATTTTAGTTGATGGCTCGCCGCATGCCTTGATTGGGCCAACTTCTTTGACAGAGTTCTTTAACTCTTTCGAAGATTATTTTCTTAACTGGATTCTTGCAACCTTTATTCGATTAATACGTTTATTTTCCGTTATCTTCTCGATTATGGTTACACCTCTTTATGTGGCAGTGGTGACTTACCATTATCAAATGATTCCAAAAGACTTATTAATTACGTTAGTTACCTCAAGGCGAGTTGTACCTTTCCCGCCCATTCTTGAGGTCTTGTTTTTAGAAGTAACGATTGAACTTCTAAGGGAAGCAGGGGCAAGGCTTCCAACCAAGGTGGGCCAGACAATCGGTATCGTAGGCGGAATTGTCTTGGGGACAGCATCAGTGGAAGCCGGGCTTACAAGTAATGTTCTGTTAATTTTAATTGCCCTTGCTGCATTAGCTTCCTTTACCACACCTGTCTATCAAATGAGCAATACCATCCGGATTCTGCGTTTTCCGTTTCTGATCATGGCTGAAATATGGGGGTTAGTAGGGATTACGATTGCTTTTTGTTTTTTGCTTACACATTTGCTGCGGCTTACATCGTTGGGCTTCCCCTTTATGGAACCAGTCTTTCCGCTAAGAGTGAAGGATTTTAAAGATGCTTTATTCCGTCTGCCTTTCAAGAGTCAGGCGAAACGTCCGCAGTTTCTAAGGACCAAAGACTCCACCCGGTTCAGCAAGGAGAAGGCTAATAAAAAGAAGGACATTGATGAATAAGGAAGGAAGAGGAGTAATGATTCAGGGACCCGTCCAGGAGAGACTCCAAATATCACCATTTATGGCCGCCTATGTCATCATTTCGATGCAGATTGGAATAGGAGTTCTTGGTTTTCAGCGCATTATTGCCAAAGATGCTGGCACTGATGCCTGGATATCGGTTATTGGGGCAGGATTAACCATCCACATCATCGTGTGGATTATGTATAAGATTTGTGAGACTGTAAATGGGGATGTACTGGATGCCAATGTTTATTTATTTGGAAAAATAATCGGCAACAGTATAAATACCCTCTTTATTTTTTATTATACAGTTACTTGTGCAGCGGTACTTGGCGGCCTGTTTGAAATTATTCGTACTTGGATGTTTCAAAGTTTAAGCTCGTTTTGGTTCGCAGCTGTATATTTACTTTTAGGAATCTATATCGTATACGGAGGCTTTCGGACCGTAGCCGGAATCTCCTTTTTTGGACTAGTTATACCTTTTTATTTACTTTTTTCTTTCGGATTTGCCTTACAGTATGGGGATTTTACCAATCTATTGCCATTATTTGATCATTCCTTTATTCAACTAGTAAAAAGCGGCTACCATATGTCACTGAGTTACCTTGGCTATGGCATTTTATTGTTTTTTTATCCTTTCATTAAGAAACCTGAGCAATCAAAAAAATTTGTTCATATCGGGCTTTTGGCAACCACTTTTATTTATGCTGCTTTAGCAGTTATTACCTTTGCCTATTTTCCTCTTGGTCTGCTTGAAAAATCGATTTGGGCAACATTGGAAATGTGGAAAATTGTCCGGCTTCCGATTCTAGAAAGGTTTGAGTATTTGGGAATTGCCAATTGGGCTTTGATTTTACTCCCAAATATTGCCCTTTCTTTATGGGTAGCCAGCAGAGTGACCAAACGCATTTTTCATATTAGTCAAAAAAAATCGGTTATTTTTATTGCGTTGGCATGTCTGATTATTGTGGTGCTCATTTCTACTAGAGAAAGACTGAACGTTCTTTTCGACTATACGGCACTTGTTGGCTTTGCCTTAGCTTATGTTTACACACCGCTGCTATATTTTTCACTACTGATTAAAAAGAAGGTGAAAGCGAAGTGAAAAAGAGCCACTTTATCGTTGCGGTATTGTTTTGCATGACAATCCTGTCTGGATGCGTGGATAGAAAAGTGATTGATGATGTAAATATTGCCACTGGGATCGGGATTGATAAAAGTGGTAACCAGTTCCTTGGAAGTATCATGATCCCCGTGTTTAAGCCAGACAAGTCATTCGGGAATTTTACGTTTGTCTCCAAAGGAAATGTTATCCGGGATTTGGTATCTGAAATGCAGAAAAAGGCATCACAGCCAATTGTCAGTGGAAGTCTTGATATTGCCCTTTTTGGCGAGGATGTCGCACGTGAGGGACTAATTAAAACTCTAGACGTCTTTTTACGGGATCCAAGCGTGGGAGCAAGGGTTCAGTTGGCTGTAGTAGATGGGAAAGCGGTTGATATTTTTAAAGGAAGATACGGTGACCGCGGGAACTCCCAATACCTGACACAGTTACTAGAACATAATATGAATCAACAAAATTTGCCTATAACTAATCTTCATCGTTTTTTGGCAAATTTTTATAAAAGAGGGCAGGATCCATATTTACCAATGCTTAAGAAGAGTAATCATAATTTAGTGACCATAACTGGATTAGCCCTTTTTAAAGATGAAAAGGTTGTCGATATTCTCCATGAGAATAAAATGTTTTACTTCAAACTCCTTGTTGACAATCACATATTGGGGGTAGTTAAAGTAAAGGAGGCTCATGGTGAATCTACTGTCAAAAGTATTGGGTTAAAGAAAAAAATGAGGCTGATAAGAAGGGACCCCTATACATTCTCGATCAAGATTAAATTGAAGGGAGATCTCACCGAACACCAGGAAAGGATGCTTAAGGAAGGTGAGATACGAAAAGTTGAGAAGCAATTGGCAAAACAAATCGCTCGGGAATGCAAAATGTTAATTGAGGATTTTCAAAGAAAGGGCATTGACCCAGTCGGCTTTGGCCACTTTGCAAAGTCTAGGACACGAAGTTTTGATTTTAAAAAGTGGAATACGGAATATAAAAATGCCAAATTTAAGGTTTCCGCAGATGTTCATTTGATTGGACACGGTGTAGTTGAGTAATAAATATTTGCTAAGTTCCTTTATTTAGTTAAATGCTCATTGTTAATCTTAATGTTGTAGAACGGTATAACTATTATTATCAGAAATATAATTTAAAGAAAAAATTATTAGAAATCTTTTGAAAGGGGGGGCACAGCAATAGGAAAGATTTTAAGAGTATGACCATATGTCCTGAAAATTGTTTCTGCTCAAAAAGTCTTTACCAAGGGAGGCATAATAATGGAAAAGTTAACTCCATGGAAAATAGGGACTTTAGGTCTTCAGCATGTATTGGCAATGTATGCTGGGGCCGTTATCGTTCCCCTTATTGTTGGACCTGCGGTAGGCATGACACCGGAGCAATTGTCTTTCCTTATTTCCATCGATTTGTTCACCTGCGGAATTGCCTCATTACTTCAAGTAGTAGGAGGAAAGTATTTTGGAATTAAGCTTCCAGTTATATTAGGGTGTACTTTTACGGCTGTTGGACCAATGATTGCGATTGGAAAACTTCAGGGCATAACCGCTATTTATGGTGCCATCATCGTCTCCGGGATTGTTGTCATGATACTTGCTCAAATTATGAGTAGGGTTATGAGGTATTTTCCGCCTGTCGTAACAGGATCTGTTGTAACGATCATTGGGATATCACTCATTCCTGTGGCGATGAACAACGTTGCTGGAGGAGTAGGGGCACCGGATTTTGGGAACCTAAGAAATTTATTACTGGCGGCATTGACTCTAGCACTCATTATTTTTATTAACCGCTACCTATCAGGCTACATGAGAGCTGTTTCTGTTCTAATTTCCATGATCTTAGGTACTCTGGTTGCGATGGGGATGGGAATGGTGAATTTATCATCAGTTAGCCAGGCTTCCTGGTTTCATATGGTGCAGCCGTTTTACTTCGGGATTCCCACTTTCCATATAACTGCTATCTTAACGATGATTCTCGTCGCCATCGTAAGCATGATTGAATCAACAGGTGTATTTTTGGCATTGGGGGATGTCTGCGAGAAGAAACTGGAATCGTCTGATATCAAAAAAGGATTGAGGGCAGAAGGTTTGGCTAGTTTTATTGGAGGAATCTTTAACGCTTTTCCATACACGACATTTTCCCAAAATGTGGGGTTGGTCGCCCTTACGAGAATAAAAACACGAAATGTAGTCATTGCCGCAGGTGTGATTCTGATGATATTAGGGTTGGTACCAAAAGTGTCAGCGCTTACAATGATCATCCCAAATCCTGTTCTTGGAGGAGCAATGATTGCGATGTTCGGAATGGTTATTTCTTCCGGTGCCAAAATGCTTTCCCGCGTCGATTTCCATAAAAATGAAAATCTGCTGATTATAGCGGTTTCAGTAGGAATTGGTCTGGGAGCCTCAGTTGTCCCTGATGCATTTGCAAAAATGCCCGAGGGATTGCGTTTGCTTTTCCAAAACGGGATTGTAATAGGAAGCTTTACAGCTATTGTGCTTAACCTATTTTTAAATAAACGGGAAGAACAAAAGAATAATGATATTTTACAAGATCTTAAATCGGATCATTCGGCAGAATCAAGTATTTGATAATTAGATAAATCCGAAGGATCACTGTTCACTTTAAGTGATCCTTTTAAAGGATTCGCAAATAAATTATTAAAAATCGCAAATAAATTTGGGGGACTCTTTCACCTGATTTAGGTTCGCAAATAAAAAGGGGAGTTTCGCAAATAAATCACTCAAAATCGCAAATAAAAACTGAAAATACTCTAAAATTTCTCGGAGGAGGTGACCAATATAGAAGCTATCATCCTAGCAGCTGGATATTCCAGCCGGGCGAATGCCTATAAAATGACTTTGCCACTAGGGCATATGACTGTATTGGAACATATGATGACTAAATTTGAAGGATTAATCAGCAGAGTAATCATTGTAGCAGGGTTTCAAGCGGAAATCATCCAAGAGGAAATCGCAAAAATCAGCTGTAAAAATACCTATTCATTCGAGATGAAGTTTATTTATAATGAAAACTTTAATCAGGGAATGTTTAGTTCCATCCAAAAGGGCTGCCATGAGGTAAATGCCCAAACCTTCTTATTAACTCCAGGAGATTGTCCGCTTGTAAAAAAAGAGACTGTTCAGTTAATCGCAAAACAAAATGGGGATGTTGTTATTCCCAGCCTTAATTATAAAGGTGGTCACCCTATCAAGTTATCAAGTGATGTGAAACAGAAAATTATTGAAACCGATCCAACAAGCAATTTACGTATGGTCCTCGCCAATTACAAAAAGAATTATCTGAATGTAGATGATCCGGGTGTGTTAATGGATGTAGATACGCCGGAGGATTACCAAAAAGCCATGGAGTATTATAATACTAAAATGTCTTTTAAAACGTAATGGGGATAAAAATGAATCATAAAATATCCCTTCTATTAATAAAAATTGTAGGAAGAGGTTTCTATTATTAAATAATGAGTCGAAGGGTGTTGCTGGAATGAATCTAAAAGACATAAGCACCTCAGTGCCCAAAAAGGACCATAGTGGTAAAGTGTCGGGCCAGTTGGCTTATATTAGTGACGTGAAAGTGGAAAATATGGTTTATGGAGTTTTGGTTCGTTCGCCCATTGCTTATGGAAAAATCAAATCCATTCAACTACCAAACTTTCCTGAAGGGTATGAAGCGGTTGGGGCAGAGCAGATCCCCGGGCCGAATGTTGTGAAAATCATCCAAGAAGACCAGCCCATTTTTGCCAATGAGTGGGTTAATTATATTGGGGAACCGATTCTTATGCTTGTGGGAAAAGAGCTGGATATCCTGTACCGTTTGCTAAATGAAGTGAAGATTGAATTTGACGAACTTCAGGCTATTTACACATTGGATGATGCCATCCAACAAAAATCAGCACCTGGTGTTACAATGGCAAGCTATGAATTTGGGGAAAACTTAGATGTCATTAGTACGATTGAGCAGGGAGCCCATAAAATCATTGAAGAAGAATATTCTACGGGTTATCAGGAGCATGTCTACCTAGAGCCGCAAGGAATGCTTGGTATCTATAAGGATGATGAAATTGTTGTCCAGGGCTCGATGCAATGCCTTTATTATATAAAAAATGCGTTGATAAGCGCTTTAGCCTGCGGTGATGATGAAGTCAGAGTGGTTCAAAGCCCTACCGGCGGAGGTTTTGGCGGCAAAGAAGAATTTCCTTCAATGATGGCGTGTCACGTCGCGGTTGCGGCAAATGCCGTCAAGAAATCGGTTATGCTCGTGTTCGACCGCTCTGAAGATATGGTGGTAACGACGAAAAGGCATCCTGCCAAAATCAAATATCGAACAGCTATTGATGAAGAAGGAAATATTTTGAGCATGTGTGTGGACGTTTTTCTTGATGGCGGAGCAAATGCAGGATTGAGTTCAGTCGTGCTGCAGCGCGCATTATTAAACAGCGCCGGTGTTTATAAAATTCCACATTTTCATGCAAAAGGTTATGTCTTAAAAACCAATACGGTTCCGAACGGTGCCTTTAGAGGCTTTGGTGCTCCACAAAGTTTTGCTGGAATTGAAAGTCATATCGGCCATATTAGTAAACTATCAAAACTAGACCCACTTGACTATAAACGAAAATACCTCGTTAAACAAGGAGACCCTACCATTACCAAAGGACAATTCCGCGACCCAATCTTAATGGAAGACATGATTGAGGATTTGCTTAATGCGTCGGATTTTAAAAGTAAAAAAGGGGAGTTCCAGCGTTTCAATCAACAAAATCTGCGCTATAAAAAAGGTATCGGAACTTCGCTGTTCCTCCACGGTTGTGGATTTACTGGCAGCGGCGAAAGAGATCATATTAAAGCAACGGTGAAGTTGGTTAAATCAAGGGACGACAAGGTATTACTAAAAATCTCCAATTCTGATATGGGACAAGGAATTTATACGACGCTTAGTAAAATTGTCGCCCAAGCACTCGACCTCCCATTCGATAGAGTTTTGTACCCTGATCCCGATACGAAAGAGGTGCCCGACTCTGGTCCGACTGTAGCATCCCGGACGACCATGATTGTCGGAAAGTTGCTTGAACGCGCTGCAAAGAAACTGAAGGCGCAGTGGCAACCAGGAGTGGAACAGGAAGTAGTAGAGAACTATGTTCACCGTGAAATGATTCCGTGGGATGAGAAAACCTTCACGGGAGATGCCTATCCGGCTTATTCCTGGGGCGTTAATATTGTTGAAGTGGAAGTGGATACGTTAACAGGAAATGTAAAGCTGGAAAAAGTTTATGCCAATTATGAAGTGGGAAAGGTCATCGATGATCGGATTATGAAGGGCCAAATTGACGGCGGCTTGGCTCAAGGGTTAGCGTACGGTTATTTAGAAAAGATGACGTCAAAGGAAGGTAGAATCCAACAAAAAAGCATTTCGGATTATGGCCCTCCGACTTCAATGGACGTGGTTTCCATCGAAAGCAAGGTCTTTGATAATCCTTATGCGGATGGTCCATACGGGGCAAAGGGTGCAGGGGAATTGACGTTAATCGGCGGCGCTCCTGCGGTTCAAGCGGCGATTGAAGATGCACTGCAAACGTCTTTTCAGCAAATTCCCATCACACCGGAAGTCATTATCGAAAGTCTATGAATGAGGGCAGGTGAACAAGGTTGATAAAATTTACGCTTAATGGAAGATTGGTAGAAACGGACGCCCCTCCCACAGCAAGATTACTAGATTTAATAAGAGATGAGTTTACGTTAATCGGAACAAAGGAAGGCTGCGGCGAAGGAGAATGTGGAGCCTGCAGCGTGTTTGTCAATAATCATCTGCAAAACAGCTGCCTTATTCCGATTGGATCGATTGATGGGACTGATGTTATAACGATAGAGGGGATCATGGAATCGGAACAATTTAAAATTTTGGATGAGAGCTATTCCAGTGCTGGAGGAGTGCAATGCGGGTACTGCATTCCAGGGATGGTCATGGCCAGTGCCGCTTTATTATCCAAAAACCCTCATCCTTCAGAGGCTGAAATTCGGGAAGGGATTTCTGGAAATCTGTGCCGGTGTACCGGCTACAATATGATTGTGGATGCGATCAACCTAGCAGCGAAAAAAGGGGACGGCTTATGGCAGAAAAAATAACCGCATATCGCTTCGATCGTTTAGACCAAACGTTGAGCCAATTGAATAAAGAAAACTGTTCCATTATTGCTGGAGGCACCGATGTCATGGTCCTACACAAAAGTCGAAGGGGAGTCCCTCCGAAAATCCCGAACCCGGTTATTTTTATTGATCATCTATCTGAACTAAAGCGGGTATATCAAAATCAAAAGGATCTCCATATCGGTGCCTGCTGTACCTATAGTGAATTGCTGGAAGACCCGTTAATTCCGCTTCCTTTAAAGAATGCAATCAAAACGATTGCAGCACCGGCGATCCGAAACAGAGGGACATTGGGAGGAAATATTTGCAACGCTTCTCCGGCTGGTGACACACTGCCATTATTATATGTATACAACGCCAAGCTTTTGCTGCGGTCAGTTAATGGTGATCGGGTCGTAGCAATTAGCGATTTTATACAAGGGGTACGCAGGGTTGGGCGTCAACACAATGAAATTTTGGTGGAAATTATCTTGCCATCCGTATTAGAAGAAGGTTCACATGTTGTGTTTGAGAAGGTTGGCAACCGCAACGCAGATGCCATTGCTAAAGTGGGGTTTGCAGGACTTATCCGGGTCAATGATTCTCGAGTCGAGGATGTCCGCTTTGCATTCGGGGCGGTCGGCCCTACGATGGTCCGTTCCGTTGATATTGAGAAGAAGTTGCTTGGAAAACCCATACCATTAGCAGATTCAGACGTCGCTGAGGTTGTCGCAGCCTTCGATAAGATCATTAGGCCAATAGACGATCAGCGCTCCACTGCTATATATAGAAAAAAAGTAGCTTTAAATCTATTACGTTATTTTCTAAGTTCGAAGCAATATCAACCGAATTAATTTTTTCAATAGAGTATACGGAAGCGGTTAAAGGTCGAATGCGACTGGAAGGGTTCGGTCGCATAAAAGCAGTGATCTAAAGAGGCATTCGGTCGCATAGAAAGGCTCTATGCGCCCGAACCAGTAATCTAAAGAAGCATTCGGTCACATAGAAAGGCTCTATGCGCCCGAACCAGTGATCTGAAGAAGCATTTGGTCACATAGAAAGGCTCTATGCGCCCGAACCAGTGATCTAAAGAGGCATTCGGTCGAATAGAAAAGATCTATGTGCCCGAACAAGTGATTTAAAGAAGCATTCGATCGCATAGAAAGGCTCTATGCGCCCGAACCAGTGATCTAAAGAGGCATTCGGTCGCATAGAAAGGCTCTATGTGCCCGAACCAGTGATCTTGAGAAGCATTCGGTCACATAGAAAGGCTCTATACGCCCGAACCAGTGATCTAAAGAAGCATTCGGTCGCATAGAAAGGCTCTATGTGCCCGATTCAGTGATCTAAAGAAGCATTCGGTCGCATAGAAAGGGCCTATGCTCCAGAGCTAGTGATTTAAAGAAAAGTTCAGTCGTATAGAAAGGGCCTATGCGCCCGAACCAGTGATTTAAAGAAGAGTTCGACCACATAGAAAGGCCCTATGCGCCCAAGACACAGAATTTTTCCATTCCATTCGTCGTTTAGAAAAGCAAATAGGAATTCTTTTTCGGTTATACATTAATTAGGAAAAAACAATAATCTTTTAGAAAATAGCCTTTCAATAAAGGGGGGAGCTACTCATGCTATTGATGGAAAAAGTGGCCAAGTTGAACCGTCAAAACGAAACCTTTGCACTAGCTATGATCATTGAATCAAAAGGCTCAACACCCAGGCACGTCGGAAAAATGATTGTATACCGTGATGGTTCGATTGAAGGTACTGTCGGAGGGGGATTGGCCGAACACTACATTATCGAGGAGAGTGTAAAGGCTCTCGAAAAAGGTCAATCGAAAATTGTTGAATACAAATTGAACAGACATGCAAAAGATGGAATTCAAATGAGTTGCGGCGGAACGTTGCGGGTGTTTATTGAAGTTTATCAAAGCAGGCCTGAACTCATTTTGGCGGGAGCCGGACATCTGGCGCATGCGCTGTCAAAGCTCGCAGACTTCCTTGAAATTCCTTACAGCGTAGTGGATGATCGGGTTGGTTATGCAACAAAGGAACGCTTTCCCAATGCCACCAACATTTTTGTGAATGAAGATATAGGAGAAGCTTTACGAGAAGCTAACCCAAATGAAAAGTCTTATGTCGTGATTGTGACTAAAGATGGCGATGATATTGTATTAAAAACGGCACTGCAATATCCGATTGCGTATGTTGGCATGGTTGCCAGCAAGCGTAAAACCATCACCATACTTCAAAAATTAAAAAGTGAAGGGATGAGCGAAGAACTTTTGGAGCGAGTTTCTTCTCCAATCGGATTGGATATTAGCTCGGAAACAACACAAGAAATTGCCATAAGTATTATCGGGGAAATCATTAAAGTGAGTAAGGAAACGAAGCCTATTAAAGTGAAACAATTAAATAGATAAAGTGATGTATAGGAATTTTATGTGGGGTGGGTTCGATTCCAGCGCAGTACCTCAAATAAGTATTTTTTTAACAAAAGGCTCTGTAATTAATTTTTGATTTTCGTGAAGGTATGAGAATCATAGGCGGAGAATTTCCGGCTAATGTATATAGAGGAAGCTTAAGAAGCAGATATAGGCGGAGAAATTCCGATTAACTTCTCTAAATAAGACAAAATTTAAAGATTTGGATCATATAAACGGAAAATCTTCCTTTATTTTAAAGGAAATATGGGTATCTCCCAATTTAAACGGAATTTTTCCGTTTATTTTTCAAACACAGTGAAATCAACATTCTGTAATAACATCCTAAAGAAACCGCCGTCAGTGTGACGGCGGTTTCTTTACTTTATAAACTTACTTCGCTGCTAATTGACCTTTCTTAAGCTCAGCCGACTTAAGATCGTAGCGATCTGCATTCATGACCTTAACCCAGGCAGCGACAAAGTCATTCACAAACTTTGCCTTGTTATCATCTTGAGCATAAACTTCAGCAATAGCACGTAGAACGGAGTTTGAGCCAAACACTAGGTCCACTCTAGTTGCAGTACGGATTACTTCACCTGTTTTACGATCACGTCCTTCATAGGCGTTGGCTCCTACAGGCTTCCACTGCACTCCCATATCAAGCAAGTTAACAAAGAAGTCATTCGTAAGTTGGCCTACACGATTAGTGAACACACCGTGCTGTGTGCCGCCATGGTTTGTACCCAGAACACGCAAACCGCCAATCAGGGCAGTCATTTCTGGTGCAGTAAGGTTTAGTAGTTGTGCCTTGTCTACTAGAAGCTCTTCAGGACTTACAGTAAAATGTCCCTTCTGATAGTTGCGGAAACCATCAGCGATAGGCTCTAGTACCGCAAAACTTTCTACATCCGTTTGCTCTTGTGTTGCATCGCCGCGTCCCGGAGCAAAAGGAACCGTTACATCAAAGCCTGCATCTTGTGCAGCTTTTTCGATTGCGGCACTACCGCCTAATACAATCAAATCGGCCAAGCTGACTGGCTTATCTAACTCTTTTTGAATGCCTTCAAGTACTTGTAGCACTTGTGCAAGTTGTTCCGGCTGATTCACTTCCCAATCCCTCTGTGGAGCAAGACGGATACGGGCACCGTTTGCACCGCCGCGATGGTCTGAACCACGGTAGGTACTAGCAGAAGCCCAAGCAGTTGTTACGAGCTTGCTGATTGTAAGTCCTGAGTCTAAGATTTTTGCTTTAATCTCGGCCACATCAGCATCTGTTAATTCATAATTACCAGCTGGTACAGGATCTTGCCAGATAAGCTCTTCTTCTGGAACTTCCGGGCCTAGATATCTTGAAGCAGGACCCATGTCACGGTGTGTTAGTTTGAACCAAGCACGAGCAAATGCCTCTGCAAACTCTGCTGGATTCTCATGGAAACGACGAGAAATTTTTTCATAGATTGGATCATAACGCAATGCCATATCTGAAGTGAACATCACTGTCGGAACGCGCTTGGATGAATCCTCTGCATCCGGAGCAAGGTGTTCCTCGGCAGGATCTACAGCAAGCCACTGGTAGGCACCGGCAGGACTCTTTGTAAGCCACCAAGTATATCCAAACAATAAATCAAAGTAACCATTATCCCACTGTGTTGGGTTAGCAGTCCAAGAACCTTCAAGACCGCTGGTGATGGTGTCACGGCCTTTACCGCTGCCGTATGTACTTAACCAGCCTAAACCTTGCGCTTCAATAGGAGCAGCTTCCGGCTCAGGACCAACATGGGATGCATCTCCTGCACCATGTGCCTTACCAAAAGTATGTCCGCCAGCAATTAGTGCTACTGTTTCTTCGTCGTTCATTCCCATACGTGCAAAGGTTTCGCGAATGTCGTGAGCCGAAGCAAGCGGATCTGGTTTGCCATTTGGACCTTCTGGGTTAACATAGATAAGTCCCATTTGAACAGCAGCAAGTGGATTCTCAAGATCACGTTCGCCTGTGTAACGATTATCACCTAGCCATTCCTTTTCATTACCCCAATAAATATCTTCTTCTGGATGCCAAATATCTGCGCGGCCGCCTCCAAAACCAAATGTCTTGCCGCCCATTGATTCAATCGCGACATTACCTGCTAGAATCATCAAGTCGCCCCAAGAAATCTTGTTCCCATACTTCTGCTTAATTGGCCATAGCAGGCGACGTGCCTTATCAAGGTTACCGTTGTCAGGCCAGCTGTTCAGTGGAGCAAAACGCTGGTTGCCAGTGCCGCCGCCACCACGGCCGTCACCAGTACGATAAGAACCTGCGGAGTGCCAAGCCATACGGATAAAGAATGGACCATAATTTCCATAGTCAGCAGGCCACCAATCTTGACTGTCTGTCATTAGGGTCTGAAGATCCTGCTTAAGAGCAGTGTAGTCTAATTTATTAAATTCTTCTACATAATCAAATTCTTCACCCATAGGGTTAGATTTTCTGTCATGCTGATGGAGAATATTCAAGTTTAACGCGTTTGGCCACCAGTCTCGAGTAGACGTACCACTTGATTTGACACTTGTAGCACCGCCGTGAAAAGGGCATCCCTGGGTAGTTCCATTGTTTTTAGCATCCATGTTATTAATCTCTCCTTTTGTATAAGTTTAGAAGTATTATAATTATATATCTAGTTTTAAACTAGAATTATAATAATTATTATGTAGTCATTATAATAAATTATGAAACAAATTGAAAGCAAATAATAAATATAATTGAAAGAAAATTTCGAAATAAATTCAGTAAAGGAGGAAAAACATATAATAGCAACAATAAACCAATCCTAAATTTTGAAAAAGAATACTAAATATTGAAGTTTCATAGGTAATGTAAGTAAAATCTGAGTTAGGGTTGTGAAATACATGACAAAGAGGAAAAATTAAATATTTGAGAAATACTAAATTCATGATCCAGGGCACCCGGACTATTATATTAGCTGTTCTAAAAAAAGTAGAGGAGAATGAAAATAATAATTGTAAATGAGAATGTAAAAGAGCTCTTAGAAGAATCATTTCAATGATAATTACATTGAATAAAAGGGTTTTTAAGAAATTATATATTTTCCTATATTACCATTATAATGAAATGGAATGATATTAGGCAAGCAATAGCATTGAAAAAGCACCGATTTGAACGGTGCTTTTTCAAGATTATATTGTGGCTTTTGCTTCTTTTGCCATGTTGTTCTTTACAAACACTGCTACCACCAAAATGATCGCCATCGCAATTGGAACAACTAAATGAAGTGAATCCGGAATTAAGATGTGGAACTTTTCTAATCCTTTATCTTCAACCATCATTTTACCGGCAGCATAGGTTAATAATCCTGCACCGGCATAAACGATGATTGGATATCTCTCCATTAAGCTCGTTAATAATTTGCTGCCAAAAATAATGATTGGGATCGAGATGGCAATTCCAACAGCAATCGGCAGAATTCCTTCTGCAACGCTTGATAACGCAATAACATTATCAATAGACATTGCGAAATCGGCAATCGCAATCGTTTTGATTGCACCCCAAACTTTATCTGATGGTTTGATATTCGGGTCATCTTCTTCTTTTTGTGCGATTAAATTATAACTGATCCGCAACAAGATTAAACCGCCAACTAATTGCACGAATGGTAAATCTAGAAACTGAATTAAAACAGTTGCTGCAACAATCCTTAACACAATAGCCATTAATGTTCCGCCGAAAATGGCTCGATTTCTCATATGAGGTGGCACTTTGCTGGCAGCTAATGCGATAACTACCGCATTATCACCCGATAACAAAATATCGATTCCTATTAAACTTAAAATTTGTAGAATCGTCATGTCTTATGATTCCCCCGTGTTTATGTATTTTTTTGAACATCTATAATATTGATATATCATATCTTTTTTGATTTAGGTAGAAAACATTATGAACTAAATATGGAAAAGTTTTGCCAAATCTATTTTTTTTAATATATGGACAACGGTTAACCAAAAAATAACCCTGCAACAGCTGGGTTATTATTGTATAAGATGAAGTTTATCTTTCAAAAAATTAAATGTACAACCTTGTTATACAATTACTTATTTCTTTCCTTTTATTTCGTCTTTATCCGGATAGTCATATCGCTTATGGTTAGAATCACCTTCACCTTTTTCATTCGACTTTTGTCCGCCTAATTTTACATTCGGGTATATCTTTGTATTTTCATCCATTTTTTTATCACCTCCAAATCTTTATTCTGTTCAAATTCCAAACATTTATGTTTAACAAGTCTGTAAGAACTAAGATTCCGCATAACCTTGAATCACGGAACAATTTCAAAAACACTACCTTGGTTAAAATCAGTGACTTTCATAGAGCTATTAACCCCTAAATATAGTCTGGTTTGATCCAGATTCGTTCCTAAACTAACATAATAAGCTGATTGAGACTCAAAATTATAATCGGCTTCAATAACACTAAAATCATTCAGTTTACCGTCTGTTCTTACTCTGGTATAAGCTAAAACCCCTCTAACTGGCGGCCCGGATTCTTCATTTCGGGCAAGGTCGGTAAACACAACGTTTCCCGTTAATTTGGGGATTGCATTCCCCGTATAGGCTTGCACTCCTGTGAGGGCAGTTCCTCCAAACTTATCGGGGCGAGGATCTTTATGAAAATAACTAGTTAGAGGCGGAAGACGCCTTACTGAAGTTTTTACTGCTTCATCGTAATAAGCAATTGTTTTCTCTTCCAGGTCCGGATTTCCAGAGCAGTCCTTAATAATCGAAGTAGGAAAAGCACCTTCCCAGCCTCGCCAGCCAAAGTTAATACATCCGTCTTTGTCAGGTTCGGTGTTTCTTAAAGAAGCTTGAGTAAGCTGTGTAACTGGTATGGGTTTATATTGTACAAATGAAAAAATCGACTCTGCTAAATCCTGGCCGACATTTCCTACATACTTGATATACTGATTATAAAACCTTTGATATGAAATGCCTGGTATATTACGAACCCCTTTGGCCATTACTGTAAGCGTCTCCTGAATAGGTACGGGAAGTTCATCAAAACGTGTGACTACTGGTGGATTTAAGATAAATGTATCCTTAGCGACGTCAATTTCAATTATTTTGCCGGCTATTTCCATATTATCCTGGCTTAAATTAAATGGATCATAGCCTGCTCCGCCATCTCCGTTTGTTAAAACTAGTTTTCCCGTTTCAGGTGAAAAGTTTAAGCTATTGACGCCATTATGATTGAAAAATGGTCTTCTTAAGTTTAGTAATGTCCGTCGTTTTTGAGGCTGCCTATTTGATTGTACAATCCATTCTTCGACTGTATCAATATGATCATATTGAGTTTCTCTATTTATCCACTTTAGGTTTATGGTTCCGGGATCACAAGGGTTAGGGTTAAAATGTTCAGGAAGAGCACCCGGACCCTGTGTTCCGGCTATTGAATAATGAAGATAAAACAGACCGTTATAATAAAATTGGGGATGAAACGCTAACCCCACCAAGCCCCGTTCATCATAACCACCTCGAGAAACACCTGGTTCAGAAGTTCCTAGCTTTATGATTTGCGGGCGTATATCTAAAAAAGTCCGTAAACTACCGTTTCCTATGTATATGATCTCTCCTACCTGGGTGGCAATAAATAATCTTTCCATTGAGTCACCCGGAAGTATAGCTGTTTTCAAGACGGTGGGTAAATTTATCTTACTAACAATGGGCAGTAAATTAACCTTCACTTTTTTCATCTAACTATACACTCCTCTCCTGGTTTTCTTGTATAAAAATATGATTAGAACTGGTCTATTAGTACCAAATTAGGGCAGACCAAAAAAGGCGGCAGACCGCCTTTTTTTGCCCCCTGTTGAAATTTTTTTCTGGACATGAATATTCTATATTACGCTCCAAGTCAAATGTTTCGAAAGGGTGATAATGTTGGCAAAAAAATCGAACAACAACAAAAAGCAGAACAATGCAACATCTAAAAATAGCAATAATAAAAATAATAATTCCAAAAAGTCAAACCAAAAGAATAAGAATAAATGAATGATAAATGCTTTTATTTTGTAAAGAATAGAAGAAGGAGTCTTGTTTAATGGGCTCTTTTCTACAATAATTACGAAAACAGCAAATAAATATTTATAGCTTGGCAGGAGATGGATTTCTCCTGCCGTTTTTTGATTTAAGAATATTAATTGCCTTGAAATTTGCAGGACATCCTGGAATCCAAAAATCAGCGAGGATTAATAAGATATTTATCCAAAAATTCGAATGTTAGGACATCTCGGTTAATAAAGTAATGGTAACGGGCGAAAAGTTTTTTAGAACCGAGAGATTCATATAGAAGGTTAAGTAATGGCCCTGCCATTTGCTTTTACAATAAAAGGAGGGATTAAATGCTGCACATTGTAGCTTGTATCAAGCAAGTACCTGACACCAAAATTATCAAGATGAATCCAAAAACAAACACAATGGACCGACGGACAGCGCCTGCGATCTTGAATCCGTATGACGCCCATGCTGTTGAAGAGGCAGTTCGGATAAAGAATAGATATGGAGGACATGTTTCTGTTGTGACGATGGGGCCGCCTCCTGCTGTTAACGCGATTAAAACGTGCATTGAAATAGGCGCCGACGAGGGTTATTTAATTACGGACCGCCGGTTTGCCGGGGCAGATACATTGGCAACGAGCTATGCTGTGACAAAAGCGATTGAAAAGATTGCAAAAATAAAGCCAGTAGATTTAATTATCTGCGGAAAAATGTCCATCGATGGAGATACCGGGCAAGTCGGACCTGGAATCGCAAGACGGCTCGATATTCCACCGCTGACTTCGGTGAACAAGGTGGAGGAAATCAATCAAGAAGAAGGATTTGCCATTGTCCATCGCAAGTTAGAGGAAGGCTATGAAGTCGTAAAGTCGACCTTGCCGTGCTTGTTTTCTGTTGAGAAAACAATCAATGAAGTGCCATACTCTCCGCTTCCAAACATGCTAAAGGCTGCCAGATATAAACCTCATATCTGGTCGGTTGATGACCTGGAGGATGTAGATATTAAGCAGCTTGGTTTAAAGGGCTCGCCAACGATTGTCTCCAAGGTATGGGCTCCGCAGAAACCGGCAGGGGGAACGTTCTTTGAAGGCAGTCCAGCGGCACAGGTAGAGCAATTGCTCTCTGTCCTTTTTGAAAAGAAAGAACTCTTTGAAACAAAGGGGGAAGTGTAATTGGATTTCCAAGATTACAAAGGTGTTTGGGTATTCATAGAACAAAAAGATGGAGCGGTTGCTTCTGTATCCCTTGAACTATTGGGTGCCGGCAGAAAGCTGGCAGATAAACGGGGAGTAGTATTAGCAGGTATTTTAATCGGAGAAAATGTTAAGCATTTAACAAACACTGTATTTGAATACGGGGCAGATACCGTGTATGTCTATGACCAACCCATCTTTAAACATTACCGGACAGAGTCTTATATGAAGGCACTGCTGGATTGCAGCGATAAACATAAACCTGAAATTATCCTGTTCGGGGCCACGTCGACCGGAAAAGATCTGGCAAGCGCGGTAGCCACCGACCTGCCGACAGGTTTGACAGCCGATACGACGGAGCTGGATGTGGAAGAGGAAACAGGGTTATTGCTCGCCAGCAGGCCAGCTTTTGGCGGAAATATTATGGCAACCATTCTTTGTAAAAAATACCGGCCGCAAATGGCGACAGTCCGTTCCAAAGTCATGAAGGCGCTGCCTCCACAGCCAGGGAGAACAGGCAAGGTGGTTGAAGAAACAATACTATTAAAAGAAGAAGATATCCGGACAAAAGTCTTGGAGATTGTAAGGGAAACGGTAAAGAAAGTAAGAATAGACGAAGCGGATATCATTGTTGCCGGTGGAAAAGGATTAGGGAGTTACGAGGGATTCCAGTTAATCCACCATTTGGCGGAAACGCTAGGAGGTGCGGTTGGCGCCAGCCGGGATGTAGTAGAAGCGGGATGGATTGACCATGCCCATCAAGTAGGGCAAACTGGTGTGACGGTAACGCCGAAAATTTATTTTGCGATTGGAATTTCCGGTGCGATTCAACATATCGTCGGAATGAAAAATGCCGGGTTAATCATTGCCATCAATAAGGACAAAGAAGCCCCAATTTTCCAAAACTGTCATTATGGAATTGTAGGCGATGCCTTTGAAATCGTTCCTGTACTAATCGAACAGTTTAAAAAGGCTCTATCCAGAGAGAAGGTAAGCAGTACCAGCGAAGGCTGATGTATTGGTGCCGGGCCGGTACTGGCAGGAATCTGCCTTGCTATACAAATTTAGCTTTTTTATTAAGAGAATCCCATAATAAAGTGGGGTTCTTTTTCATTTACAGCCGTAAATGTTTTTGTATCACCAACGGAATTGAAATTTAATAACTGCCAAAGGCATTATATTTTTAAAGCCAATGGAAACGGAAGTAGATGGTATAATTTTTGATGTATAGCACTGACTTTGTATAGTGATAAGTAAAGGCGGGAGAAAAAATTGAATTTAAATTATGAAATCCTATCTATTGAAAGGGCTGAAGATTGCAGGGAATTATGTAATGAACTTATGGCCTTTCAAAAGTCAAAGACAAAGATTAAAGCTGAATTGTTTGACACCATGAATTTTGAAACACGAATGATTCCTTCTTTGAAAAGTGCAATTTACAATCATATTGTGGTTGCTAAAGATGCTGATAAGATAATTGGCTATGCTTACTCGAACATCTCTCCCAAAGAAGTCTATTCCAATGATTTTGCCACTTTTTTTGATATGTTTTCTGTTGCTAGAAAGAATGTAGGTTGTCTATCCCAGTTTTATATTAAAGAAGAATATAGAAAATACGGGATTGGATCAACACTTTTCGAAATGTCAATGAGTTGGCTGCATCAATTTGAGGATGTCGAGGATTATTTTATTTTTGTTTCGAATGGCAATAATGATGCGTTGGAGTTTTATAAACGAAAAGGATTTGTTTTTAGCCATGAAATTTTGGATGGTTTTATAACAGTTTTACGAAACAAAAATGAAGAAAGCTGAGTATTAGATACACGGAAACTCTCCTTGAGCAGGAGAGTTTCTTGAATTTTTTCCTATTTACAATTGACAAAAAAGTGAACTGTGATTTATATCACATAAAAAAATAGGGTTTGTTGGATATTCTAGAACTAGACCAATGGAAAGAAGGAAAGTGAAAAAAATGTCTATGTTCTGTTATCAATGTGAGCAAACACCATCAGGAGGATGTAATGTGATTGGTGTTTGCGGAAAGGATGAAACCATCGCGAGTTTACAAGACACAATTATCTTTGGATTAAAGGGGATTGCTGCTTATCGGACACATGCAAACCAACTTGGTTTCACAGACCCGTTTGTTGATGCGACAACGCATGAAGCCCTTTATATGACATTAACCAATTCAAACTTTAATGTTCAGGAACATATCTATATGGCCATGAAAGTGGGGCAATCCGCCATCCGCGTGATGGAGCTGCTTGATGAGGCCCATACTAAACGGTTGGGAATTCCGGAACCGATTCGTGTCAGTCAAAATAAAATTGAAGGAAAAAGTATCGTAGTGACGGGGCACAATCTATTTGCTTTGGAAGAATTACTAAAGCAAACAGAAGGAAAAGGGATCAATATCTACACACATTCCGAAATGCTTCCTGCCCATGGTTACCCGGCATTAAAGAAATACTCTCACTTAAAAGGGAATATTGGAAAGGCATGGTACGATCAGCGAAGGCTTTTTGAGAAATTCCCTGGTGCCATCTTAGCAACAACCAACTGTGTCATGCCAATTAAAGGAACTTATGCTGATCGGATGTTTTCCTATGAAGTCGCTGGTCTTGAGAATATTCAAAAAATCCTTAACGAAGATTTCTCGCCACTAATCGAAAGAGCTCTTGAATTACCGGAAGCAGAGATTGACTCTGAAGAAACTTTACTGACAGGATTCCACCATGAAACTGTTTTAGGATTGGCACCAGAAGTAATCGCAGCTGTAAAGTCAGGCAACATCAAACGATTTTTTGTGATTGCTGGCTGTGATGCACCCGGCCAGGGCGGCAATTATTATCGTGAACTGGCCACATCTTTACCTAAAGATACCGTTATTTTAACAACATCATGCGGCAAGTTCAGATTTAATGACGTGGATTATGGTGTAGTTCCAGGAACAGATATTCCTCGCTATATTGATTTAGGACAATGTAATAATTCCGTTTCTACTATAAAGATAGCAAAAGCATTAGCAGATGCATTCGAATGCGAAGTCAATGAACTTCCAGTTAGTATTGTATTATCATGGTTTGAACAAAAGGCAGTAGCCATTCTATTAGGGCTCTTCAGTTTAGGAATTCAGGATATTCGGATTGGGCCAAAAGCGCCTGAATTTATTTCTGAAGGTGTATTAAATGTTCTTCAAGATACGTTTAATTTGAAATTAATCGGCTCAGCAAAAGAAGATATGGAAGCAATGTTAAGTCTTTCCTAAAAAATAATATAAATATTCTATTAAACACCTAGATTGTCAAGAAAGGAATTTTTCTTGGCAATCTTTTTTATTTTCCTAACATTACGGGGGAGTTGATACCACTCATGTTTTTGCATGATTTTTGGCGGCTTTTTATTAGATAGGCTATATTTGACAGCAAAATGGAATAATTTAAAGAAAGGAGGGTTTTATAACATGTCTCTTCTAAAATGGAAAAGGGGATTTTGATATGAAAAAGATGATTGTCTTCTTTGCCGTCTTAATTTTGATTGGAAACCTTGCAGGTTGCGGTATTCAAATCGGAAACAACAACGCCGAAAACAACAACGGCAGGAACAATAGCACTGCCAACAATAATGATAAGAACAATAATAGCACTTCCGACAATAATAAGGGTGAAAAAGAACCAACGACAAATTCAGAAACCATTAATGATTATTATCCAATGAAGAAAAATATTCGATATATATATGAAGGAACGGGAAACGAATTTGCCTCTTATGAAGTTTACAATGATTATATTTCTGAAGAAAAAGTTCAACAAAGAATCGATAATGGCGGTACCGTTATGGTCAATGTATTGGAAATTAAGGATGGCAAGCTTACTAAAGTCTTCTCAAGAGGAGAAACCTACTACAGAGAAAATCTGTTAAAAGCTAACAATGATGAAAAAGAAGTCATTTTGATGACCCCATTAACAAAGGGGACCACTTGGACATTAAAGGATGGGAGAGTGAGAACAATCACGAATACGGCAGTTGATATTACAACGCCAACAGGTAATTATAAAGCAATCGAAGTTACTACAAAAAATACAAAAGATAAAACCATTGATTATTATGCTAAAAACGTTGGTTTAGTTAAATCTATTTTTGTATCTGGCGGTACTGAAATATCCTCCACGCTAACTAAAATGGAGGAAAATGTGCCTTTGGTTCAGATCATCAACTTTTTTTACCCGAATATTGATGACGGAAAGCTTTATATTAAAAGCAAGCAAATAAAGTTTTATACCAATGACATTACGAGGAAAGTTTTGGCGGAGGCATACAAGGAGCCAATAAACAATCAATTGGGAGTTGTTTTTTCGAAAAATACTGAGATTAACAGCTTATATTTAAACCAAGATGGAATCGTGTATATCGATGTGAATCAGGCCTTTAGGGATGAAATGTCTGCTGGAGCAGCATATGAAGAAATGCTACTTCAAAGCGTTGTCAATACAGTAGGGCAATATTATCAAACGGCAAAAGTATACCTCACCATTGACAATAAGCCCTATGAATCGGGCCATATCAGCATGAAAAAAGGAGAGTACTTTAAGGTGCAAACTCAGAACTCCATAGAGATGAAGGATTCTCACTAATCTACTTTAGTAAAGACCGGTACACCCGGTCTTTTTTTATTGGTGCAACGCCAGAATGGTGGTGCCCCTCCGTAAACATTTTTTAATTCATACTTTACAGATAGGAATTATCAGTTTATAATAAAATTATCAACTAACCGGTACTGTAAGCTTTTGTAAAACCAAAGGAGTGTTTCTAATGAGAAATAACGACGAAAAAAAGCGACAAAAACTTATTAATAAACTAATTTTCCTTAACGTATATAATAAAGAAGATCAACAGCTTTATGGAATGACACTAAGAAAGCTAGAATCTGAATACAGAAGATATAAATTAGTAAACCATCCTCACGGTGAGTTCGGCTCTATTCAAATAATATAGGTTTTAAATTTTTTAGACTGTACGGTGTTTCCGCACCTGCAGTCTTTTTTTCTGCCCACCTTAATCCTCTTTCAAATGCTCCACAAGCCTGCTAAGCAAATCGCTTAAAACCATTATTTCTTGGTCATTATAAATATGATAAGTCTGGGCATTAAAATCGTTTCGTAAAGAACTCAATTGCTCATAGACTCGGAGTCCTTCCTCCGTTATTTTCACACGAGTTCGTCTTTTATCCTCAGGGTCTTGATATAGTGTTACTAAATTGGATTGCTGCAACCGGTTGATCATTCCTGTCATATTTTGTTTCGTGACAAGCATTTCATCTTTAAGTTCACCGATGGAAATACTTCCCTTTTGAATGATGGTCCTTAGAATCACCCATTGCTGTATGCTGGTCAATCCAACATCGGAGACCATTTTTGCTCCATATCTGCTTAATAAATTGGATATTCTCATAAAATCTAATGTAATGTTTGTTTTTAAATTATCCATATAGACCTCCGTTATATTGACTATTTATAATTTTAGTCAAGTTGTTGACTAAAATGCAATGATAACTTACACTATTTTAGTCAACAACTTGACAAACAAGGAATTTTCTCGATTTATGCAGATTATAAGGAGACATGAAACATGCCAAAAACAACTACGAATCGTAAAATGGTTACTGTTGCGATGCTGGTTGCGATTTTGCTCGTCGCCATTGATGTTACGGTTGTCAGTACCGCAATGCCGCGGATTGTCAGTGACCTTAGCGGGTTAAGATTAATCAGCTGGGTGTTTGCCATCTATACTCTCACCACGTCTGTAACAACACCGATTTACGGAAAATTAGCTGACTTATTCGGCCGAAAGAAAGTTTTTATGACAGGGGTTATTTTGTTTGTAGCTGGCTCGATGTTGTCAGGAGCTGCTCAGACGATGCATCAATTAATTTGGTTCCGTGCTTTTCAAGGAATTGGAGCAGGTGCGGTGATGCCGTTAACCTTTACGATTATCGGTGACCTTTACCCTGGAGAGCAGCGTGCAAAAATGCAGGGAGTTTTTAGCTCAATTTGGGGAATTGCGGGACTTCTCGGTCCATTGGTAGGCGGATTCTTCGTCGACCAAATCAGCTGGCGGTGGATTTTCTACATTAATTTACCGGTTGGGTTAGTGTCCATAGTCTTAATCACCTTCTTCTTCCACGAAACAGTTGAATTGAAAAAGGAACGTAAAGTTGATTATCTTGGGGCCGTTACGTTTACAATCGGGATTTCGACTCTTTTATATGCATTGCTAAATGCGGGTCCAGGGCAAAAGTATGCATGGAATTCAGCTGCAATTTATATGCTGTTTGCTGTTGCGGTGATCTTTATTGTGCTGTTTGGCTTTATTGAAACCAAGGTGAAGGAACCGATGCTTCCGCCATCGTTATTCAAGATTCCGGTCATTCTTGTTTCAAATTTTATCGGTTTTCTGGTAAGTGCTGTACTTATAGGAGTGAATGTTTATTTGCCAATGTGGATTCAAACTATTCTTGGACATAGTGCGACAAGCTCAGGGCTTACACTGATGCCAATGTCGATTGCATGGCCTTTAGGTGCCACTTTTGCCGGACGTTATATGTACAAAATCGGCTCCAAGTTAACTGCAGTCATTGGTGCTGTTTTGATTGCCCTTGGCGGAACATGGTTACTGGCTGTGGAACTTGATTCCCCATATTGGTATTTTGTAGGGATTATGATTGTTATCGGTCTTGGTATGGGTTACGCGACAACCCCGACAACTGTACTTGTTCAAGCAGCAGTAGGCTGGCAAATGCGTGGGGCGGCAACCGCTTCTAACTCATTTACCAGGTCAATCGGACAAACGGTAGGAATTGCTGTGTTTGGAACTATTTTTAACAACTCACTCATTCAGTTTGGAAAAGAACATTCAAACGGAGCATGGAGCGGAGGCGGCAATATTAACAGTCTCTTAAGCTCAGAAGCTGTCAATAAACTTCCTGCAAACGTCATGACGTTGATTCAAGAGGCTCTCGCTCATGGTATGCACCTTGTGTTTATTCTCGTGTTCTTTATCGCAATTGCAAATTTACTGGCTACTTTCCTCCTTCCTTCACATAAGAAGGTAATGGAGCAGCAAAAGCAGGTTCAACACTAAACGAAAAAAGCCGGAACCTGACCAACCTTCGGACAAAACCGATTGAAAAAAGGGAGGTAGTGCCCGAATCCCGGTTAATCGCAATGCTTGAACCCAACAAGTTGGAGTCCGAAATACAACTTGAAAAAGGGCCGGCAGCTGCGGACCCTTCTTTGCTTCAATTATATGTTGGAAAATGAGCATCATGAATGTGCCCCGGCTCTTGTCTTTCATTTAACTCTGCCAGTGCTGCCAGTAATACTTTCATTTGTGTTACTTTATCATGAGGCTTTCCCAATGAATGGCCGAATTCGAATCCAACTGGATGGATCGCACGAGGTGGTCTCATCAAACTGGATTGTTCAACATCCAACGTAATTAATGTAGTAGGAATTCCCTGTGATTCAATGCCGCGCTGCACTGTAACTACAGTGCGATGACAGAGCGGTCAGCCGGCAGTTAAGAGTACTGCATCCGCCTTGGAACGGACAACTTCTTTTACCAGCGCGGGAATGGTTTCATTATTAATTTTATTCAATCTCATAGAATAGCCCATCATCGTTAGATGTTTTTCTGCTACTCCACCAATGTCTCCATCATCAACCATTTCCCTGAGGCGGTCGATAGGGAAAACGCAGTTAATATCCTCATTAGGAGCATCTGTATTATAATGCTCCTTTGGGGCTGCATGGGTGACCATTAAATCCTTGGAATCAACATCTCCTGGAATAATGCGGAAGGTGGCATCTCCTTCTGAGGGATTCGTGTTAAAAGGTTCCTGCTCCTTCAAATGGACGCCAGAAGTTGAAACAATCATAATGGTCATTTCATGTAGCGGTTTACTGCTAGGTGTATATGGGATGGCTTTTCTTGAGAGTTCCATACCCATCCTCCTTATTTTCTACTCTCTTATAAACATTTAAAGTTTTCGCAGAACATCAAACAACTCTTCATTATCAGGCTGCCGATCAATTGGATGGACATCAATCCACTGGACGATACCTTCTTTATCAATGATAAACAGGGCACGCTCTGAAGCCCCATATGCAGGTTCGCCTTTGTTTTTGCGAAGGACTCCATATTTTTCCGAAACTTCCCCATGCGGATAGAAATCGGAACAAAGCGGGTATGAAATTCCGCCAATTGATTTTTGCCATGCGTCATGACTGTGAACACTATCAACTGAAATACCCAAGACCTGGGTATCAAACTCCTCAAAACGAGGTAAATCATCCTCGTAAGAAGGCATTTGCGCGCCTCAAACCGGGGTCCAATCTAGAGGATAAAAACAAAGAAATACATTTTTTGTTCCGCGGAATTCACTCAAAGTAACCCTGCGGCCGCCATGTGCTTCCAAGGTGAAATCAGGTGCTTGGTCACCAACCTTTAAGGTGCTGGTTTCAGTAGCTCCTTGTGGCATGTAAATCACTCCTTTCCTGTTATGTTTCACGAACACTTTTCATTATTCCCATGTCCCATCTGCCTTATCCCAAAATTAGTTAATGGCAAAAAAATAGCAAGAAAAACTTTCTGATAGCAAAGTATCAGTTGTTTTTTACGGATTAATTCATTTTCCTATTTTTTGAAAAACTGATTAGATGAATAAAGTAAAATAAACTGGGCACGACATTCATTGATAAAATGTCCTGCCCAGATTGCTAAGATAAAGTTATGCTTTAATCGTTACGATCTCTTCGCCAAGCATTTGTGACTGTTTTACCTTTCTAAATTTAATAAAGGAAATAATTCTCCAAGGAACAACATAGCCAACAGCAACTGTAAAGAAAAGCATACTTAAACTGATTGGATCGATGCCGGAAATAAATTGTCTTAAAGCGATTCGAATTACTAGAACGGCAATCAATGCAATAAAAAAGGTTTTATTTTTTTGTGCATAAATCTTTCCGTCCTGACGAATTTCATAGTTGGTTGTAAAAATAAGCGGAACTGCAAGCAATACTCCGATTAAAGCTGCAACGCCAACTTCCCAAACTTTTAAGTGCAATTGAAATTGTAAAAGTGCGGAAAACCCTGGAAGTAAAAAGAGCATCGGGAGCAATATTTTGATCCCCGACCCTTGAACCGGACGAACCATCGCCCTCGTACGTCTCCAAAATACCAATCCAAAAATCACAAAAAATATTCCATACATTGCTAATCCGTTCATCTTTCATTCTCCTTTTCTGTGAGCTTATTTTCAATTTAATTTTGTTTTTCTTATTTACAACTTGATTATAAGGTCACCGGAAATTCAAATATAGTCACCTTCGTCAATAGTGATATATGACTTTAGTCATTATTTTTGAAATTTAGAAGGCATTGGGCAAAGAGGACACTGAAAAAAACACAAATTCATAAAGAAATTTTAGAAAAATCTAAAAATATTTGATTATCTTAGAAAGCGGTTTCAATTATAATGGTTAGCATGTTAAAAGGAAAAAGGGGGGAAGGAGGGAGAAAAAGTTGTTTCACAAAAATCATATGAAAGGTGGAAACATAGTTGAAGAGATTTAAAGTAGGTATCTCTACCATTCTAGGATCGTTACTAGTATTCAGCCAGCTAGGTGCAGCAGCACATGCCGGAAAACCATCTTCCGGAAGTGCACCTGCATCGCCTGTAAACCTACAAGTCCCAAACCTTGCTAATGACGAGGACAGTATCACCCTTGTGTGGGAAAAACCAGAGGATTACAGCTCTATCGTAGATTTCAACGTTTATATGGATGGCAAGAAAATTGGCAGCGCCCAAAAAGATAATGGCGGCCCTGCAAAAGCCTATATCGATAATTTCTATAAGAATATCGATAAGGACGGTTTCCACGTAGATATTCTGATTCATAATTTCACCGTTGAAAATCTTAAACCAAACAAATCGCATGAATTTTATGTGACATCCGTCAATGCGGAGGGTGACGAATCTGCTCCTTCCAACAAAATTACGGGAAAAACTACTCCTGTACCGGAGGTTTTTAATATTGTTGATTTCGGGGCGACGCCGAATGACGAAACAAAGGATACTAAAGCGATCCAGGCTGCAATTGATGCAGCAACACCTGGAGCGAAAGTATTAATTCCGGACGGGAAATTTATCTCCGGAGAAATTTGGCTAAAATCTGATGTGACACTACAGGTTGATGGGTATTTGCTTGGTTCACCCGACGCTGAAGACTACAGCCGAAATTTCTGGCTTTACGACTACTCAACGGATGAACGATCTTATTCCTTAATTAATGCTCATACGTATGATTACGGAAGCCTAAAGAATATCCGGATTGTCGGCAAAGGAACGATTGATGGGAACGGGTGGAAGCAGGACCCTAGTTCTCCAACAATCGACGAAGCAGGAAATGAGCTTCCCCTTTTAATGGCAGGGAGCAACACTAAAGTTACAGGGAATGTTTCAGTAAAAAATGGAAAAATGAGCCCGTTAAATCATGATGAAGCATTTGGGATTTTGGCAGCAAACCAAACGTATGCAGCTCAAGTAGACGGAATGAATGCAAAATCTGCCTATTCTACTCGTTCCAACCTGATTACTGTACGTGGTGTCGACGGCATGTACTACGAGGGATTCACCCAGCTCAACCCGTCCTTCCATGGAATTGTGAATCTTCACAGTAAAAATATCGTGGTAAATGGGACAACGGCTAAAACATACGATGCCAATAATGCCGACGGCTTTGAGTTTGGTGATTCGCAACACATCATGGTTTTCAACAACTTTGTAGATACCGGAGATGACGCAATAAACTTTGCAGCAGGCATGGGACAGGCAGCCGCAGGAGAAGAGCCAACTGGAGAGGCTTGGATTTTTAACAATTATATCCGTGAAGGTCATGGCGGAGTGGTAACTGGAAGCCATACTGGAGGCTGGTTCCAGGACTTTTTAGTAGAAGATAATATCATGTATAAAACAGATGTCGGCTTGCGCGCCAAGACAAACACGCCAATGGGGGGCGGAGCAAGAGAAATCCTGTTCAGAGATAATGCTTTAGAAGGCATTGACGGGGATGGTCCGTTTGTTTTTACTTCCTCCTATGATGATCCGAATGCAGCTATTCTGTACGAGCCGGCCCAGCAAATTTCTCAATTTAAGGATATTAAGGTCGAGAATACGACAGTGCGTAATCAAGGCGGCAGTAAGAAACAGGCAATCCTTGTCCAAGGTAATAATGATGTAGGGGAAGTCTATCACGAAAATATTACCTTTGAAAATGTTAAATTTGACAATGTTTATTCCGTTAAAATGGATTACGCAAAAGATTTTACTTTTAAAAATGTATCTTTTACAAACGTCAAGGATAATGGCGGCAACCCATGGAGAATTACAAATTCAACGGGACTTGTCTTTGAAAATACTACAGGGGCACCAGAAGATGCTGCTCAAAGACCAGAATGGTCTAATAGCAAAGCTGTAGAAGCAGTATCGTCAGAGGATGGGAAGAGCGTTACTCTGAATTGGGACGGAGCCTCCGACAATACTAGGGTCACAGGCTACACCATCTTTAAAGATGGAAAGAAAATCGGCACAAATTACACCACCACCAAAGACTCAAGCTACACTGTGTCCGGTTTAACGCCAGCTAAGGAGTATACCTTTAAAGTAGAAGCTGCCGATGCAATAGGAAATCGTACTTCTGATGGTCCAGAAATTGCCGTGAAGACTAATGGAACAGCAGATGTGACAGCGCCGGTGGTTCCTGAGAACACTCAGATCAAAGAGCAGCAAACCACTATTTCAGCTAGCGAAACCTTTAGTGGCAAAGCAGCAGAAGTGGTTTACCCAGGATTCACCTGGGCATCACTAGATTGGGAATCTGCGAGTGATGATACCGGCATCGCCGGCTATAATGTTTATGCAAATGGGGAACTGCATGGGTTTGCGGAATCCAGCAATTATACCTTAACCAATCTTCAGCCAGGTACAAAATATTTGGTGGAGGTAGAGGCTGTCGACCTTGCAGGTAATAAATCAAAATACGGATCCTCTTTGGAAGTTGAAACCGCTGTTCCGTACGCAATTGGTGCTCCATCATTTGCCGGTGGGTTAAAAGCCGAGATTGGAACGGATGGTACCAGCGTTTCACTTTCCTGGAACAAGGCTACTGCAAAGAATCAAGATGTGATCGGGTACCGCGTTTATGTAAACGGGCAGCCAATTAAGTCAGAAGGAGCTGTATTTACACCAATTAATGCGGAATTGACAACAGCTGAAACCCATTATACCGTTACGGGCCTAAAACAAGGCAAAAAGTATACATTTAAGGTGGAAGCTGTTGGAAAAGGAATCAAGTATTCAAAAAGGGAAAGACTCTCTGATGTGATTCCTAACGGCCTTGAAAAAGTTTTTGGATATCGCTGGAGCGGGTTTGGACCAAGTGCATCGGCTCATTTAGTGCCTGGTAAAGCTATTAGTGAGCAGGCGAAACAAAAATAATATGCTCGCAGAGAAAAGAACAGGGTGTAATTTTTCTAAATTATGCCCTGTTTCTACCAAACTTGAATTCGTGGAGGGGTTTTATGAGAAAAAAACTAAAAGAAAGGATGTTATTGGTAATCTTGTTTTTATTAGTAGGTAGTACTTTTATGGAAAATTACCCATCTAAAGCTGCTAGTGATGGTAACATCCACAAGAACCGGATCACTGTTTATCTCGCGGGCGATTCAACAGTTTCTAACTATGCCGATTCGTTAGCGCCAAGGGCTGGCTGGGGACAGGTGTTTAATCGATTTTTCGATGATAAAATTGTCGTCAAAAATGAGGCCTCCTCAGGGAGAAGCTCAAAAAGCTTTATCGATGAAGGGAGACTCGATTCCATCTTAAATCAAATTGAAAAGGGGGATTACCTTTTCATTCAATTTGGACATAACGACGAGAAGATGGAGGATCCGACTCGTTATACAGAACCGTATACCACTTATAAAAGCTACTTAAAGCAGTACATTGATGGTGCTAGGGCAAAAGGAGCTAAACCCGTCCTTGTGACTCCAGTAGAGCGCCGTAGTTTTACGGCAGACGGGATGGCCCGTGATTCCCATGGTGAATACCCTGCTGCGATGAAGGAGCTTGGTCAGGAAGAAAATGTACCTGTTATTGACCTTACTGCTAAAAGCAAGGCGTTATTCCAGGAGCTTGGGCCAGAAGGGACTAAGGATATTTTTCTATTGCTAGATCCAGGCGAAAATGTGAACTATCCAAATGGTGTGCAGGATAATACACATTTTCAAGAGGCTGGTGCAGAACAGATAGCCGAGCTTGTCCTTGAGGGCATCAAGGAATCTCATTTAGTGCCTCTGCGTAATCACATTTTAAAATAGGTACTTTTTGATAATTTACTGATATGTACAACCGAACGCCTGGGGGGATTTTTCAAACGGTAACTAATAAAGGGTATGGATGCCCAAACTCAAGGAAAAGCCGCCGGAGGGTAACCAATAAGGGGTATGGGTGCCCGGCCTAAGGAAAAAACAGCCGGCAAGGTAACCAATAAAGGGGATGGGTGCCTGAACCCAAGGAAAACCCGTTGGCTAGGTAACCAATAAAGGGAATGAGTGCCCAAACCCAAGGAAATCCCGCCGGTAGGGTAACCAATAAAGAGTATGGATGCCCGAACCCAAAGAAAACCCGCCGTTAAGGTAACCAATAAAGGGTATGGATGCCCGAACCCAAGGGAAACCCGCCGGTAGGGTAACCAATAAAGGGTATGAATGCCTGAAGCCAAGGAAAACTCGTCGGCAAGGTAACCAATAAAGGGAATGGATGCCCGAACCCAAGGAAAAGCCGCCGGCAAGGTAACCAATAAAGGGAATGGATGCCCGAACTCAAGGAAAAGCCGCCGGCAAGGTAACTAATAAAGGGTATGGGTGCCCGAATCCAATGTTTATGAGAACATCTTTAAATAAAATGCACCAGGATAGATACGATACGACTGCAACTTATGTAAAGGAAGGAAAAAAATGTTTACCATTGGGACATCAAGTATTTATGATATCAAACAATATGGCGCGATCAGCGATGGAAAAACGATTAATACCACAGCAATTTCATTGGCAATTGAAGCATGTGCAAAAGCGGGCGGCGGGACTGTTTATGTGCCCGCTGGACGATTCTTGACGGGAGTAGTCATTTTAAGAAGCAATGTTCATCTATATTTAGAGGCAGGCTCCATTTTAGTGTTCAGCCCTGATGAAACAGATTACCCAGTCGTCGATTCCCGCTGGGAAGGTGTATCGAGGCAAGTCTACACCTCTTGTATTTATGCTGAAAATAGTGAAAATATTTCGGTAACCGGTCGTGGCACGTTGGATGGCAGCGGACATTTTTGGTGGAGCCTGTTTCGGAAAAAGGAAAATCAATTCCCAAGGCCGAAACTGATTGGCTTCGACCATTGTAAAAATGTCCTGATTTCTGGAGTGAAACTGATGAACTCTCCAAGCTGGACCGTTCATCCACTTTGCTGTGAAGATGTCACCATCCACAATATTCGGATTCAAAATCCAAGCGACTCTCCTAATACGGATGGGATTAATCCGGAATCCTGCCGAAACGTCCGTATTTCTGATTGCCATATTGACGTTGGCGATGATTGTATTGCCATAAAGGCAGGTACAGAGGAAACAGCGGAGCGGGTACCTTGTGAGAATATTACCATTACCAATTGTACGATGATTCATGGCCATGGCGGTATCGTATTTGGCAGTGAGATGAGTGGAGATATCCGGAATGTCACAGTAAGCAATTGTATATTTGAGGGAACAGACCGCGGGATCCGTCTGAAGTCAAGAAGGGGCCGGGGCGGAGTGATTGAGGATGTTCGAATCAACAATATTGTCATGAAGGGGGTAATCTGTCCTTTCATTGCCAATCTATATTACTTCTGGGGTCCACGCGGCGAGGAGAAATATGTATGGGATAAAAATCCTTACCCGATTACAAAGGAAACACCGGTGTTTAGAAGAATTCATTTTTCCAATATTACAGCCCGTGACGTAAGTGCCGCAGCTGGTTTCCTTTATGGTCTCGCTGAAATGTATCTAGAAGATATTACGTTTGATAATGTTTCTGTTTCAATGGCTGAAGAAGCTGAACCAGGAATGCCAGCGATGATGGCGGAACTCGAGCCAATGAAACAAAGGGGTTTTTATTGCTGCAATGTTTCGAATATTCGGTTCCACAGGGTAACAGTCAGCAATCATGAAGGACCAGCTTTCTATGTGGAAAACGGTAAGGATGTAGAAATAACCGGATGCAAATCCAAAAATGCTCTTACAAGCGACCCGCTTTTTGTATTTAAGGATGTTGCCAATGTTTAGACAATTATCTTTTCATGCCTAGCCAAATGGGTAGGCAAGACACATCTTCTTTAGGTGGTATTCTATAAGACTATTAAATAGTAAAAAGGGAGTGAACATATTGACCGCACTATCAAAATTCCGGAGTATTGGTCTTACCTTACTTATGGTTTGCAGCAGTATTCCGGCCGCGTTTGCGGAAGAAACAGGAACTGAACAGCAGGCTTCCAACAAAGAGAATCTAGTATGGCAAAGCGTAACCTTTGGACAATCGACCGATTTAAACTTTGCCGCGAATGTGCTGCCTGAAAAGATAGGAACAAACTATGCAGCGCCGGAAAAACCGGGCACGATTGAGGGCAAAATTACCTTGGAGAGCAGGGGAGGCAAGTTAGCGCCAGGACACGATGGGCTGACCTACTATTTTACAAAGCTTAATCCTAACCTTGATAACTTTGTCCTGGAAGCGGACATGACTATTGAGCAATTTGGACCTGAGACAGGGGCTGGACCCAATGGTCAAGAAAGTGCCGGAATTATGGTGAGGGACACGATCGGTGCACCGCGCCAAGACCCGATGATCCTTGGCTATGAAGAGGTTCCTGCTGCCTCCAATATTTTTGGAGTCGGTATGATGCGGAATGGTGTAGCCCCTATTTACAGGACAGGTGTCGTTTATCCATGGGGGAATCTCGGAAGCCAATTAAAAGCCTCTCCTTTTACAACGGATTCACAGTATAAACTCCCCAATGGAACACCTGTAAAGGTAAGGCTGGAGAGGACGGACACTGAATTTATCATGTCTGCTACTTTTACCCATTTGGCTGAGCAAAAAACATTTGAACAAAGAGTAAAAGGCGCAGACTTTGTCCAAGTGATGGATAAGGATAACATGTATGTTGGTTTTTATGCGGCCAGAAATGCTAAAATGACCATTCAGAATGCAAAGTTGACTCTGAGTGAGGCCCATACTGTGCCTACACCTCCTGCTGAACCTGTACCCGCCAATCCAGCTATTAATATCGTTTCTGCACTTGAGTCTGGTTCAGAACATTATGACTTTAAAGCAATGGCAAATTATAAAGGTACCGTAACAATTAAAAAAGCCGGTAAAGAAATAGTAAGTGCTGCTGAAGTTCAAAAAGACGAGGTCTATTCGTATAATACAACTTTGGACCAAGACACCACTGATTTTACTGTTACCTATACTCCAAGTGAAGGACCTTCAACATCACCAATCACCAAAAACATCACAGTAACGAAGAAAATATACACAAACGGAGCCGGTCTGTATGTATCGCCAAACGGAACTAGTTTGGCTAAAGGGACAATAGATGACCCAGTAGATTTAGAAACTGCGATCAAATTCGTCATCCCTGGTGAAACCATTTATATGCGCGAAGGAACCTATACTCCTGCTTCGATCATTAACATTAAGAAGGAATATAGCGGCAGCAAAGATAAAATCAAAACATTAATGGCCTACAATGGTGAAAAAGTCGTGATCGACGGACAAGGGAAACTTGGCAGCGTCCTGCAGTTAAATGGAGATTACTGGCGCTTGTTTGGTATCCAGATTACGAAGGCTGTATCAAGTGGAATGAGAGTCAGCGCTGACCACAACGTGGTCGAGCAAATGCTGTTCAACTATAACGGAGATACCGGCCTGCAAATCAGCGGCAGCGGGTCCAATCCTGATTTCTGGCCTAAGTACAATTTGATTTTAAACTGCGAATCGCATGATAATCGCGACCTTTCTGATGAAAATGCAGATGGATTTGCGGCCAAACTGGGTGTTGGGGTTGGAAATGTCTTTAGAGGAAACATCGCCCATCACAATATTGATGATGGCTGGGATTTATACAACCGCACGAATGAAGGCGCCAATATGCCGATAACACTGGAAGGAAACATTGCCTATTCAAACGGTAAACTGAGCAATGGCTACAATAAAGATGGCAATGCCGGCAATGGGTTTAAGCTTGGCGGGGAAGGCTTGCCGGTGGATCATATTGTCCGAAATAATATATCCTTTGACAATAACATGGACGGATTTACCGACAATTTTAATCCGGGCAAGATGATTGTCGAGAACAATACTGCCTTCAACAATAAACGCTTTAACTATGTGTTCAGAATCAATCCATACTTCACTGCACAAGAGCAGGGCACTTTTAAAAACAACCTTTCGGTCCGAACTGCTTCCGGTGCTGTTAAAGATTTTATTTCCGGTAATTGTGATCTGACGAACTTCTTCTATGATGGGGTAAAAACAGCAAACAGCGAGGGAACCACTGTAACTGAAAAAGACTTTGTCAGCCTCAATATTCCAGAAAAGTTTGATAGAGACTTCGATGGCAATATTGTGTATGGCAATTTTCTTCGGATAGCTCCTGATAGTTTGCTAAATAAAGCAGGAGTTGATAAAGGGTTCGTCGGGGCACTTCCAGCAGATCCTGTGTCGATTAGGGTAGTAGGACCTGCCACTCTAAGAGAAGGCGAGTCAGCGAACCTTGTAGTCAAAGCCACATTCTTTGATGGCTCTGAAAAAACATTATCTTCCGGTGCTCAGTTTACTAGTGGAAATAACTCCATTGCAGAAGTGGACAGAACTGGTCATCTTCAAGCAAATGAGAAAGGCAAGACGAATGTTTCCGTTACGTACCATGGATTGGAGGCCAAGCTTGCTATCCATGTTAAACAAATGCCGCCGGGTCTTAACAAGAAACAATAAATAGTGATGAAAAGGCAGCTAATTGGAGCTGCCTTTTTGATTGACCTTTGATAAAAGAATTTCCATCTTTGCTGTATTTCTAAAAGAAAACGAATTCTAAAAAACTATAAACATCTAAAAATATCTAACAATCTCCTAAAGATATTGAATTCTTCATGTAAGCGGTTTCGATTACAATAAAATACAAGAAAGGAGGATCCATACAATGAACCTAAGGCAAGAGTTGGAAGTACCAGCTGTTTCTACAGAGAAAAAGAAACCATTGAAAAAATTCAAAATAGATAAATGGATTCCTTATTTGTTTATACTCCCCTCTACATTAATGATTGTAACATTTTTGTTCTATCCTATCGGGACAGTATTTTACTATAGTCTTCAGCACTATGATATCTCAGCACCGTTCTATAACGCTTTTGCTGGGCTAGACAATTTCAAGAAGATTTTTACCGAGGATAAATTATTTTTTCCAAGTTTGCTCACCACTTTAAAATGGGTGGTTTCAGAGGTAGGCTTACAGCTAATCTTTGGCTTAACAGCAGCACTTCTTCTCAATCAAAAATTTAAATTTAGAGGAATGGTAAGATCAGCTGCCTTTATTCCGTGGGCAATCTCGGGTGTGTTAGCCTCTGTCATGTGGTCTCTCATGTTTAACGAGCATATGGGTGTCATCAATGATCTTTTTATGAGATTAGGCATTATCAGTGAAAGCAAAGCATGGCTGGCTGGTAGCACTAGTGCCTTTATATCGGTCGTTATTGCAGAGTTGTGGAGAGGGATTCCTTTCTTTGCCATTACTTTACTCGCTTCACTTCAAAGTATTCCGGAAGAACTGTATGAGGCGGCAAAGGTAGATGGTGCTAATAGGGTGAAAACGTTCTTATATGTGACATTGCCGTCATTGAAAAATACTATTGTCTTGACAACTTTACTTCGTGTAATTTGGGAATTTAATAACGTGGACCTTCTATTCAACCTGACAGGGGGAGGTCCGGCACACAGTACCACCACCTTGACGATGTACATTGCAGAACAGGCAGTACACGGATCGAATTTTGGCTATGGATCGGCGCTAACTGTTGTAGTCTTTGCTATATTGCTAGTCTTTGCCATCATTTATTTACGCATTACAAGATATGATAGGGAGGGTAACTAATGATCAAAACAAAGAAAAGAGTTGACCGGCTGCTAACATTCAATCTCCCGCTTCTGGTGATGCTCATCTTTACTCTCTTTCCGTTATACTGGACCATCAATACAGCTTTTAAGCATGAAGGAGATATCATCAAACGCCCGCTTGGATATGTACCAGCGTCCCCGACCATCGATAACTTTGTGACAGCCTGGACAAATGTTGGTTTTTCCACTTACTTTAAAAATAGTTTACTAGTAGGTGTTTGCACAGTTTTTATTGTCTTAATTCTATCAACACTATCTGGTTATGCATTAAGTAGATACAAATTCAAGGGAAAACGGGCATTTCTGCTGATGCTTCTATGCACGCAGTTTATTCCAAGGTCCATGCTCATTATCCCGCTGTTTATTATCTTTAAATTTTTAGGCTTAATCAGTAACCCGCTTTCCTTAATAATTACCTATGCGGCGGTTGAAATTCCATTTACGACTGTATTAATGAATGGTTTTATTTCAAATGTCCCACGAGAGCTTGAGGAAGCAGCAATGGTTGACGGATGCAATAAGCTGCAGGCCATCCGCTATGTCATCTTCCCACTGTTGGTTCCTGGGATTGTTGCCACAAGTGTGTTTACCTTCATTTACACATGGAATGAATTCTTGATTGCTTTAATGCTGACAAACCAGCAGGGCAAGTTCACGCTGCCAGTCGGCCTCAGTTACATGATGGGTGAATTCAATATCAACTATGGTGCTTTAGCAGCTGGAAGTGTAATCGCTTTAATTCCGGCAGTCATTTTGTTCGCCTATGCGCAAAAGCATTTGGTCAATGGCATGGGTGGGGCTGTCAAAGGCTAATCTAGGGTTTAATATTAAAATTATATAACAATATGTTAAGGGGGATTTTTGTGTACACAAAGTTTTTCAAAACGGTTGCCGCTACTTCAATGGCTGCATCGTTACTGTTAGCAGGCTGCAGTTCCGACTCCGGCAGCAGTAAAGAAGCCAATACAAAGGAAAAGAAAGAAGATCCAAATGAAAAAGTTACGTTAACGTTCTGGGATGAAAATGCCGGGCCGCAGCGTACACCAATCTGGGAAGAGTTAATTAAACGATTTGAAGAGAAAAACCCTAACATTGACGTGGAATATGTCGGGCTGCCAAAGGATTCTGCCAAAGCAAAGTACGATGCATCGATTGCTGCAGAAGACACACCTGACGTGGGCAGTGTTCAAACAAGCTGGCTTCCTGAATTTGCGCTCCGTGAAGCATTGCTGCCACTTGATTCTTATTTTGATAAATGGGATGAAAAAGGCAAGATTAATAAAGGCGCGGTAGCTTTTAACAAGGAAATCGTTGTCGACCACAAATTATACGGGGTTCCTTATACCCAAAATCTTGACATCTTATGGGTGCGCCCTGACTGGTTTAAGGAAAAGGGAACTAAAATTCCTGAGACTTGGGATGAGTTCTTCACAGCAGCCCAGCAGCAAACTGACAAAGCAAACAACCGCTATGGTTATACTATCCGCGGCGGCGCTGGCGGATCATTCCAATTACAACGTTTAATGTATGCATACTCTGGGGAAAAGGACTACATCAAGGATGGCAAAAGTACCATCAACAACAAAAAGCATGTTGAATTCTTGAAAAAGTATTTTGCACTCTATAAGCAAAATACTCCGCAAAGTGATATTACCAACGGTTATAAGGAAATGATTGCTGGCTTCGATACAGGTGCTGTTGCTATGGTTCAGCATAACATTGGTTCTTTTGGTGAGCATAAAGAGGCATTACAGCCAGACCAGTTCCAAGCGATTCCACTTCCAAAAACTGCTGATGGCAAGTATGTGGCAGAAGGTGGTAACACAATCGGAATCAGTGTCTTTAAAACAACCAAGCACCCTGATGCAGCATGGAAACTGGCAGCATTCCTGAACTCAAAAGAAAGCCAATCTTACTGGAATCAACAGGTTGGACAGATTCCTACCAACTCTGATGTCTTAAGTGAATCTTGGGTAAAAGATTCTCCACATATTCAAACAGCATTTAAAGTCTATGATGACAAGGAAACAATCCTTTACGAGCCGCCGTTCTATCTTCCTGAGTACAGATCGATTCTTGATACTGTCGTGGACCCTGGAACACAGGCTGTAATGAGCGGAAAAATGACAGTAGAAGAATTCTTAAATGAGTGGGCAAAAGCAATTGAAGATGCTCAGAAGAAATATGATGAGCATTTCAAGAAATAAACAATAAAAATAAAGCCGTCTAGAAACTTACTTTCGAGACGGCTTTACCTCTTCTAAGGTGGTGAATAGGTTGATAGGTAAAGAGTTTCCCTCTGAAATCAAAGAATACGTAGATGAGAAGACTGGCAAGACTGTTTTGCAGCTAACATCTGATGGCTCTAACAATTATCATTTTTATTTTACAGATAATTCTTTCACGCTAGGAGACGAGGAGATTTACTTCCTTTCTGACCGTTCTTCCAAGACTCCGAGAATCTATAATCTATTTAAAATGGATTTGAATTCAGGGCTCATTGTTCAATTAACGGATGAAATAGATGGGATTGAGCCCGGCAGCCACACGAAAACACCGGACAGCGAGTTAGTTGTTTATGTTACGGGAAAGGTGATAAAAAAACTAAATACAAGAACATCGGAAATCCAAGTTATTTATGAAGAGAGAAACGATGTTCACCTCGGCCATCCACATATTTCACCAGATAAAAAGTATATCGGTTTGGCCAGGAATGAACGGGTTCCTATTCCTCGGGGAGCTAACTACAAAGGGTTCAAAGAAACGATGTTTGCTACAAAAAAGGGCTGGATTACCCTCATAAGCCTCGATGGCTCAAAGGTAATCGATGTCTTTGAAGATACCCATTGGCTGGGGCATTTTCAGTTTTGTCCGACAGACAGCAGTGTTGGGATGTTTTGTCATGAAGGGCCGTGGAACCTTGTACACCAAAGGATGTGGCTGATTGATCTCACAAGCAGAAGTGTGCAGCCTGTTTACCGCCAAGGAGAAGATGATTGTATCGGTCATGAATTTTGGACGACAGATGGAAAGATATTTTTTGACAATCGCCGAAAAGGCCACGATGGAACTATTACAGTACATAAAACCCAGGCTACCGTCGAAAAAGTAGAAACCGATCAAGTTCCCTTTATTGGCCTGGCAGACAAGAATGGTACCATTCTCCGGACCGTTGATTTGCCTTATTACTGCAATCATTATCACAGTAATAGGGAAAATACCTTATTGGTTGGGGATGAAGTAGAGGACCTAGTGTTAATCAACATTGAAAGAGAAGAAGCTTCCATTGAGACGCTATGTACCCATATGACAAGCTGGAATACCCAGCAAACACATTGCCATCCAACCTTCAGCTGGGATAATGAAAAAATCTTATTCACTTCCGACCGTGAAGGTACGACAAATCTTTATTTAGTTGACATTTTAAATCCATAGGATTAACAGGAGGTACAAGCATGAAGAGTTATTCAGAGACAAAAACAACTGATGTAACAGCAGAACTTGCTCTTGCAATGGCTGAGAAGGCGTCAAAAACACTGATGAGAACATTTACTCCGGAAGAACTGCCGCCTGCCAATGTGTGGCACTATCACCAGGGAGTTTATCTTTACGGGATGCAGCGTGTTTGGGAAAAGACGCAGAATCAGGAGTATTTTGATTATCTAAAGAGCTATTTAGATAATCTTCTGGACGAGGAGGGCAATTTTCTATTCGAGCGGGATCAGCTGGATTCGATTCAAGTAGGGATATTATTATATCCTTTGTTGGATGAGACAAAGGATCAACGCTATAAAAAAGCTGCCGATAAGTTAAGATATCTATATTATACATTGAACAAAACTAAAGAAGGCGGATTCTGGCATAAGGACAAATACCCTTATCAAATGTGGCTGGATGGTTTGTATATGGCAGGTCCGTTTGCTTTAATGTACCAAAATGCCTTTAACGAACAAGGGTTAGATGACATGGTTTTATATCAGGAAAAACTGATGCGGAAAAATATGAAGGATGAAAAAACCGGACTCCTTTATCATGCCTACGATGAAAGCAGAAAGATGCCTTGGGCAAACCTAGAAACAGGCTGCTCTCCCGAGTTCTGGGGACGGTCGGTTGGCTGGTATGGCACCGCTTTAATTGATATCCTCGATCATCTTTCAGAGGAACATAGCGGAAGAGAAGAATTGATAGAATCCTTGCATAGCCTAATTAAAAGCCTTGTAAACTATCAGGATGAAAAGACTGGATTATGGTATCAAATTGTAGATAAAGGTAGCAAAGAGGATAACTGGCTCGAATCCTCCTGCTCCAGCTTATTCATTTATACCATTGCCAGAGCAGTTGAAGAGGGGTATGTCGGTAAAGAATACCTTGAAGCTGCTGTCAAAGGATACCAAGGATTATTAAACAAAATGATTGAAGTCGATGGTGATTTATTAACGATGAAAGGAATTTGTATCGGAACTTCTGCAGGTGTGTATGACTACTATGTTTCTCGTCCAGTGTCTGAAAATGATCTTCATGGTGTTGGTGCCTTTATTTTAGCAAGCATGGCACTTGTCAATATCATTAAATAAGCGCAGGGAACCCATAATTTTGTTATGGGTTCTAGCTGTGTCATCTAGGAAGTTTTTGGATGCGTGGGAAGACCCATTTACTAGTTTAGTAAAATATTGTATTTTATAATAGGATTTAGTATAAAAGGAATGGAGAGGAGGGTGCAGATATGAAAACGCTTCCTAGTTTACCTATGAGAAACAAACTTGTCGCATTTATAAAAAAGTATTTTCTATTCTCCCTTCGATCCACGATTATTTCGTTATTTCTGCCAGTCATCATTTTTTTTATCGCATTTACGGGCTGGATTTCCTACCAACTGGCTGTAACCCAGCTCGAGGAAAACGCCTATAAAAGTGTCGATGATACAGTATTTCAGACGAAGGCTTATTTGGAAAATAGATTATATGATATATTTGAACAGCTGGTTGCCTTCTCTAATGATCCGAAGACACTGGATTTGATTAACTCAGAATCTTCAGAAGTAATGCCTGAGGATTATATTAAAATAAACAATTCGCTAAAAGTGATTCATTTGAACTTTAACTCGATTATTGATTCTATTCTGGTGGATATGCAAAATGGAAAGTTTACGTTATATCGAAGCGATTTCCGGATGAAATTCAATCAATTTCCATATAAAAAATATGGAGAACTTTATCAAGGCAGCAAGGAAGGGTTTTATTGGCATAATGAGCATCCCGATGATATTTTTGCCAGTGATTCAGAAGTAGTAAGCGTTTTTAAGTTGATCGGTAATGGCAACTCGAAAGCGAATGGTATTTTACTCTTTAATTTAAGAAAAGAATTTTTTGAAAACGTTTTAAATAAATCTTTGATTGGGGACCATGGTTACCTCACCCTAGTAAGCCCTGAAGGAGCCTTCAATTCCAAAGCAGTGGCAAAGGAATACAGCTTGAATTCAAAAGAATTAAATCATTTGCAATCGTTAAAGGAAGAAAGAGGCCGATATGAGTTTCAAAATACAGATGGGAAGAAGATGACGATCATTTATGATACGATGGGTGTCAATAAGTGGAAAGTGGCGGCTGTTTTCCCCACAGATGAGATTTTAAAGAAAGTCAATTATATTAAAATTGTAACGGTTGTTGTCATTCTCATTTTAACTGGAATAGCCATCTTAATAGCCAACTTTTTCTCAAAATACATAACAAATCCGGTCTCTGCTCTAGTATCACAAACAAAACTCATCAATGAGAAAAATCTACAATTGGCTTTCTCTCACAATGGCCCTCGAGAAATTGGAATCTTAGGAACGGCATTGGATGATTTAATGGTTAAAATCAATAGTCTATTAGACCAAATACGGCTTGAACAGGACGAAAAGCGGCATCTAGAATTCTCAATTATGCACGCCCAAATTAATCCCCACTTTTTATATAATACCCTTTATTCCATAAAGGGCTTGTCTGATATGGGAATGAATCAGGAAGCTAGCAGCATGATAACAGCTCTGTCCAACTTTTTTCGAATTAGTATTAGCAGGGGGAAAGAAATTATCAGTTTGGAGGAAGAAATTGCTCACATCCAAAATTATCTGATTATACAGGAAATGAGATATGGAGATAATTTCTCCTATGAAATAAATGTCGATTCTAATCTATTACAATATAGAATTGTTAAACTTACCCTGCAGCCTCTGATTGAAAATGCCATCTATCATGGAGTCAAGCAAAAAAGAGGCAAAGGGAAGATTACGGTAAAAGGGTATGAAAATGAGGATATTATATTCCTTGAAGTGATCGACAATGGTTCAGGTATCGACACCGAAAAATTAACTGCCATTAGGGATGAACTTTCAAACAAAAGTAGAACTTCCGCGATTATTGGCATTGGTCTTAGAAGTGTTCATGAAAGAATCCAGATGCACTTCGGGGAGGCCTACGGGTTAACTATTGAAAGCGAGCTGGGGGCAGGGACAAGGTCCATTGTCAGGATTCCTAAGACGAAGGGAGAAGTTAACTAATGTATAAGGTAGTAATAGTTGATGACGACCGAATTATCCGCAAGGGGTTATCCAGTGTGATTCCTTGGACTGAGCATGGGTTTGAACTGGTGGGTGTTGCTGGAGACGGTGAACAAGGTTTAGAAATCATTGAGGCCACAGAACCTCATATTGTCATATCCGATATCCAAATGCCGTTTATGGATGGTCTTGAAATGACAAAGGCGATCAGGGAGTTTAATCCAAAAATAAAAGTCATCTTGTTGACGGGATATGAAGATTTTAAATATGCACATGAAGCTATACGATTAAGGGCATATGATTACTTGCTAAAGCCTGTAGAAACTAGTGAACTACTAGATAAGCTAAAACAAGCAACGGCTGATTTTGATTTTCAGAGACGAACAGAAAACCATCTTAACGAAAGCCAACATTATATCCAACAGCAGTTTCTAAAAAAACTAAGACTTAACAAGGTAACAGATGAAGAGATTTACAAAGAGTTGAGTTTAGTAGGAATAGAGCATAGTGGGTCACCCATTACAGCTCTATATGTCAAAATGGACCAAACAGATTTTGGCCCTCAGTCAAATTTGGAAACGATGAAAGAACATATGATGGATCACTGTAAAAGCATGCTCAATCTCTTCAACATGGATGGCTGCGTCTTGAACGATGAATCCAATCATTTTACCATGTTTCTTTTTGGTTCAAATCAATTGGTTGATAATTTTATTCATTTTATTTCCAATGTGACAAGTGAACTCCTCTCGACCATAAAGGAAACGTTTAATACGACCATTACGGTTACGAGAGGGAGAGTATATGATGAACTTTCAGGCCTTTCCTGCTCGTATCAAGAAGCAGTTAAAGCGATGGAATTCCGCCACTTGATTGGTATCAATCAAGCTTTTTCCATCGATGATATTGAATCTTCCGATTGTAACGAGGTGGTTGCCCAGCTAGCCATAGAAGAGGATCTTTTCCAATATATTTCACTGGGGCTTCCGGAAAAAGTTACGGAACTATTGGACCTAACAAAGGAACGTTTAACAAATAATAAAGCATCCTTACAGGAAGTGACCCTGCTTGCTATCAGGATCATCAGTTTAATTTTCCATGAATCATCCAAAATCGCGAAGACCTGGGATTATTCAAGATTTGAGAATGCCGAAAGCAAAGTAGTAAACATGCAGACGATCGATGAAATTTTTTTAGAGATTAAAATCATTGCAGTAGATTTATCTGAGTTTCTCAAAAGGATCAATACCAATCAAAAGCACTCGCTCGTTGATAAAGCCATTGATTTCATTCGTGAACACTATCATGTGGCTAATCTAAATCTTCAAACGGTATCCGAAGAGGTTCATGTCAGTTCAGCCTATCTTAGTAACCTCTTCAAAGTGGAAAAGGGCTTTAACTTTGGCGATTTCCTCCTTGAAACGAGGATGAAGAGAGCGATGGAGCTTTTTCAACAAACAGATTTAAAGACTTATGAGGTGGCGGAAAAGATAGGGTATTCCAATCCCCAATATTTTAGCAGCAGTTTTAAAAAATACACGGGGTACTCCCCAATTGAATTCAAAAAACTAAAGTAGGCATATAATTCGTGCTATCCGGATAAAAATAAATGACTCTGTAATTACCGAAATATAATGAAAGGAGTAGTGAAATTACATTGCCTCAGATCTTTAAGGATTCTAGCTTTGTACGAATCCTTATATTTTTTATTCCATTGGCCGTTTCTGCAAGCCTAACATCCATTTCTCATGTGATTATTAATGGAACATTGAGTAGAGCAGATCATGCGGAAGTCATTATTGCAAATTATGCTATTGCCTTTTCACTATTTGGAATTCTCGAACGGCCGGTCTTGGCGTTTAGGCAAACGAGCTCCGCTTTGGCAAAAGGGCAAGCTTCCTTTAACAAAATTGCTGCCTTTTTTATAAAGGTCTCTCTCATTATTACAGCCCTTTGTGCCATCATTGGTCTTACACCGATTGGAAATTTAGTGTTTAGGTACGGGTTTAATGCGGAAGCTGAATCAATGTCATCCTTGAAGTTAACCTTTCTTGTCCTTTCAGGGGTCATTTTATTTTCCGGACTCCGTTGCTTATATCAGGGGGTCATCATTAATAAGCTAGAAACTAAATGGTTAACGATTGGAGTCATTATTCGATTAGTATGCATGTTTGCTATTGCAGCTTTTTTAATTTTATCCAATCAGGCCAATACGAGCGCTGCAGGTGCAATGATTTTTTTGACAGGAATGGGAATCGAGTGCTTCATCAGTGTCTGGCGCGGGAATTCCATTATGAAAGGGTACGTCAAGGAACCTGATACTGCCCTAAGGCAAAAAGACATTTCTGCCTTTTATTTTCCGTTGGTTTTTTATTTGTCCTTTCAGACCATCTTAATTCCGATGATTTATGCGTTTCTTGGCAAAATTCAGGATGTTCATTTAGGGATTGCCTCCTTTGCATTGGCTTTTAGCATTACTAACCTGATTCTCAGTTTTTTTATGTACACACACCAAATTGTTCTGCAATTTTATGAACATAACAAACAGACAGTTTTAAGATGTGTGATTGTTTTCAGTATTGTTCCATCTGTCTTTTTGGCTAGTCTTAGTTTCACTAGCGCCGGCCCTTGGTTTATGGGCACGGTATTAGGGGCGGAAACGAAATTGGCGGCCGAAAGCCTCGATGTATTAAAATTCTTTATCTTTAAGACCATGGTCTTCCCGTGGGTTGATTATTTTGGCGGGATTCTTATGCTCCAAAAGAGCACAAAATCTCTTTTGAAACCGCAAATTTTTAATATGATCGCTGTTATCCTGATGATTATTCCATTGGTGTATTGGTATCCAGGGTTGAATGGCAAGGCAGGAGCCATTGCAGCTTCCACAGGCGAAATCATCGGTCTATTGGCTGTTTCCTTCGTCGTTACCCGCAGAGGAAAGGGAAAGCAAATAGAGGGACAGAAAGTAGTTTAGAGAATTGTTCACGTTAACATTTTTGAAGACAGTGTTTGGCTATAGAACGAAAGAGGTGGATTAGTATGAATTTAGGGATTCGGGCCCATGACATCGAAGCAAATTCATTAGAAGAACTGGTGACAAAAATAGCGGATAAAGGGTTGAGTTGTGCTCAGTTGGCATTAAGCAAGTCATTGCCATTCCTTTATCCAGAATTAGGCAGTCTATCTCCAGGCCTTGCCCGCCATGCCGGTAGAGCTTTTTCTGCCAGGGGAATTCAGCTTGCCTTCTTAGGTTGTTATTTTAATATGATTCATCCAGATTTAACAGAGAGAAAAAAAGGCCTTGCCCGTTTTAAAGAACATATCCGATTTGCAAGGGATTTTGGCTGCAGCATCGTCGGGACAGAAACGGGCAATGTCAACGCAGAGATTGTTTACACTAAAGAAAACTTTAAAGAAAAGCCTTTTATGGAGGTAGTTGAAACTGTCTCAGAACTCGTAAAAGAGGCAGAAAAATTTGGTGTCATTGTGGGGGTTGAGGCGGGAGTAAATCATCCTGTCTATTCTGTCCAAACCTTGAAGCGTCTTTTAGATATGATTGACTCGCATAATTTACAAATTATTTTTGATCCTGTGAATCTCTTAACCATTGATAACTATTTACAGCAGGATGAGATATTTGAAGAAGCATTTGCTTTGTTGGGAGACAGGATCGTTATTTTCCATGCCAAAGACTTTATCATTGAGGGCAACTCTTTGAAACAAGTGCCAGTAGGACAGGGGTTGTTACATTACGATAAGTTGTTTAACTTATTAAAGCTCAAAAAACTATATATCAATATTCTGATTGAAGGAACTAAGGAACCTTTTATTGATGAAAGTATCCTCTATTTGAGACGGATATACGAAAAATAGAAAATTAATAATGAAGGAAAAAGAAGCTGACTAAATGGTGGGAATGACACCATATTTGTTTAGCTTTTTCTGTGTACTTGAATTTGACTTTGAAATAAGGGCATCCTAAATCAAAAATGCAATTTAAGATAAGGATTTTTTTATGGAACTTCATAGCTTTACTTTGAGAGCAGGGGTGTGAAAACCATGTCAGAGACAGATATGTCGAAATACGAGAAGAAAATTGAGATTCGCAACATCTTTATTGAAGACATAGATGAAATTATTGCGCTTGGTAGAGTTTGCTTCCCCAACATGGACCCATGGAAGCGGGAGCAACTGCTTAGCCATATTCGAATTTTCCCTGAAGGTCAAATTTGTGTGGAATATGAGGGCAAAATCGTAGGGTCCTGTTCAAGCCTTATCGTCAATTTTGACGAATACGACGACCAGCACACCTGGGATACCATTACAGACCATGGGTATATCACTAATCACGACCCAAGTGGACTTAATTTATATGGAATTGAAGTGATGGTCGATCCCGAATATCGGCGCATGAAATTAGGTCACCGTCTTTATGAGGCGCGAAAGGAGCTAGCCGTTCGTTTAAATCTAGAAAGCATCATTATTGGCGGACGAATCCCAAATTATCACAAATACAAGGATGAAATGACAGCAAGGGAATATGTGGAAGAAGTGGAGAAGCACAATATTTATGATCCTGTGTTATCCTTTCAGCTTCTGCAAGGATTTAAAATTAAACGGATAAATACGAGCTACCTCCCAGACGACAAAGCGTCTGATTCAATGGCCACTTTGATGGAATGGAATAATGTCGATTATCGGCCCAAATCTAAGCGTATTTATCGTACATCATTCCCCGTTAGAATTTGCGTCGTCCAATATATGATGAAGAAAATTGACTCTTATGAAGATTTCAGTACACAAGTGCAATATTATGTGGACGTAGCCGCCGATTTTGGTTCCGATTTTGCGGTGTTTCCAGAAATATTCACAACCCAATTGATGTCCTATCTTGAAGAAAAACGGCCAGACCGGGCAGTAAGGCGACTGGCGACCTTTACAGATCAATATATAGAACTGTTTACGCAGCTTGCTGTAAGATATAACATCAATATAGTCGGCGGAACTCATTTTATCGAAGAAGATGGAGATATTTACAATGTCGGCTTTCTTTTCCGCCGGGACGGCACAATTGAAAAACAATCGAAGCTTCATGTGACACCTAACGAGAAAAAGTGGTGGGGAATCGCTGAAGGAAATGAGATCAATGTATTTGATACAGATTGTGGAAAAATTGCAATTCAGGTATCCTATGACATCGAGTTTCCTGAACTCTCACGAATTGCAGTTGAACAGGGTGCTAATATTATTTTTGTCCCATTCAGTGCAGAAGATCGGCAAAGCTATCTTCGCGTACGCTACTGTGCCCAGGCCCGTGCGATTGAAAACCAAGTTTATACTTGTATTGCCGGAACTGTGGGCAATTTAACACATGTAGAAAACATGGATATTCAATATGCTCAATCTGGAATTTTCTCGCCAGCCGATTTTGAGTTCGCAAGGGACGGGATTGTCGGGGAATGTGATGCTAACGTTGATACCGTCGTTGTTGGCGACGTTGACCTTGAGAAACTGAGACGCTCTCGGAATTCCGGTTCGATGCGACAATTACGTGACCGGAGACATGATTTGTATCGAATAGAATGGAATGGCTTATCTTAAAAAATAAATTTAAAGGTGCATACTACTACGGGTGATGAATAATGCCATGTCAACTTTAAGAGTAAGTTTTAATTTTTACTATAAAACGAGGGATTGTCATGAATAAGATCTCTAATATCTACTGCGTCGGTCGAAACTACGCTGAGCATGCTAAGGAGCTGCAAAATGAAGTGCCGACTTCTCCGATTATTTTTTCCAAACCTACTCATGCCTTGGTGGAACCTGTTGGTGAGGAAATTTTACTGCCTGGAAATCGAGGTTCTATCCATTTTGAAACAGAAATAGTAATAAGGATAGGAAAATCATATGAAAAAGGGATTAGAGTAGAGGAAATAGTCAATAGTATGGCCATTGGCATCGATTTTACCTTACGGGATGTTCAAAGTGAACTCAAGAAAAAAGGCCAGCCATGGCTATTGGCAAAAGGATTTCCAAACTCAGCTATTGTGAGCAAATTCATCTCCTTTCCTGGGATAGAAGAAATGAAGAAGACCGAATTTTCTCTTCTTATAAATGGTAAAAAGGTACAGCATGGGAACATAAAAAATATGATCTTTGATTTGCAGACCATAATTGATTTCATTGCCCTAAACTTTGGATTAGGGGAAGGGGATCTAATCTTTACGGGTACTCCTGAAGGGGTTGGACCAGTTAGGGACAAGGATCATTTATCATTACTTTGGGGAACTTCGGTTCTAGGTGAAAGTATTATAAAACTAAATTAAATTACTTAACAGGCTCTAAGGAATACCTTTGGGCCTTTTTTGACAGTTTTTTAAGCCTACGTATGGACTAGGACTATTCTTGTCTTGCTACCTATTGAAATATCACCGTACAATAGATTTAGCTTGTACGATATATTGAGCCGTGATTTGAACAAAGCAACCGCGATCGTTATTATCGGAGTATTACTAGTCTTATTCTTAGTCATACGTTCGTTCTGGACACCAGTTTTTATCACTGCGTCCCTTTTAGGAGCATATTATACTGCGATGTTCATCATTAACTATATTTTCATAGATTGGTTGGGATATGCTGGTATTTCTTCCTTTGTTCCATTCTTCTCTTTCATCATCATTGTAGCCTTAGGTGTGGACTACAGTATATTCTTAATGATGCGCTATAAGGAATATCAACATCTGTCACCAAAAGAGGCAATCGTTTTGGCTTCCAGAAATACAGGTGGAGTCATTATTTCGGCAGTAATTATACTCGGCGGCACCTTTGCTACACTAATGCCATCCGGAATTATCCTGTTGGGTGAATTGGCAATTGCCGTCATCACAGGTCTCGTCGTCCTATGCTTTATTCTGCTTCCTGTCTTCTTGCCAGCGATGATTGCCCTGCCAGAGGCCCTTGCCCATTTATTTTCTCGTAAAAGGGAAGATGAATTAAGCCTGGAGGAAAAAGTAATCTAATAAGTAGGTAGAGGATCCCGATGGCAAATGCTATCGGGATCATTTTGTAACCATTATTACGACATTTTTTGATCAGGTGATAGGACTTTTTTAGTAAAAACCATGATTAATGTGGATTTATGTAATAATAAGCAGGAATTTAAGTTTTAAAAAAGAAATATAAAAGATATGTTGAAAGATAAGGAGAAAAACTGTTTTCAACCATTCTATTAAGGTTTGAGAGAAGGTGTATGATATGATGGATCATTTTTTTGCAGACTATAAAAAATTTATTGTAGTACCGGAAGATGAAAAAAAACGCAATGAAGTATTTGATCACAAAAACTATGCAGCATATTATATACTAACACTGTCTTTATTTGATCCACGAGTATCGTGCTGGAGAGACGCGGGTAAATTTGAAATAGATATTGATAAAAGTATCGAAACGGTCTTAAAGGATTTCAATGAAAAGCAGCGTGAGAGGTACCATCTTCAATTACTAGAAGTAGATAAGGAGAAAAACTATTTTATCTTAGCCCTTTCTTCAAAAGTAAAATTTACATCAGAGGAAGAAAAGGAAAGCATTTCTTTTATTATTGATAGAATATTAACAAACCCTTTTTATGTTAGGCAAAGCTGGTTCAACCTAATTGGTGAAAAAGGAAGAATCGCGCGTAAACTATTTAGCTGTTCGTTTAAGGAATATGTGATTGAAGATTCAACCAATCCAAATAGGGACGAAAAATATGAAAACATTAGTGAATTTCCTAAACCAAATGGAGAAATTAAACTGCTTAAAAATCCTTTGAAACGAGATATTCTCTAAGAAAGGGTACCTAGATAATGATGAATTATCTAGGTTTTTTTGTATATGGAAAAAAATAACTTATGTTACTCTTTTTCTGAAATTACCCACCCATCAGGTGTCTTTACAATATGATAAACATCTTCATTGAATTCTTTTCGTAATTCTTTATATTCCTCATTTTCGATTTTAACCTGTGTTTTTTTTATATGTTTTACCGGAATTTCCGGTTTCTCAACTTCAAACACCAAATCTTCAATCATAAAATAGGTTCTTTTACGTTTCATAAACGAATTCCCCCTTTTAGGTTTCTTATGTATAGAATTTGCCAAAAATGAATAAAACCCTATAAATCAAATGTAAAAAATTTGTAAACAGCGCAAATTTACACTACTTTAACAGAATGAATACAAGAATTAAACATTATCTTGTTAAACTACTAACAGCAGAAGTTCTAGTAAAATCTGCTTTCAAAAAACTACTTTCACAAGAAAGGTGAATTAGAATGAAAAAAAGAAACATTCTTAGGCCGAAAAATATTCTTTCAGCTTCCTTAGCTATAACGATTATGACAGTACCACTGCTTTCCACACAAGTAAATGCAGCAGAATTACAAAATAAAAACATACCAGTAAACGTTCTAGCAAAGCAATCCAATAAAGACCTTGTAAATTTACGTCTCATGGAAACGACTGATATTCATACAAATCTATTAGCCTATGATTATTTTAAGGATGGCCCTTATGAGAAGGTTGGATTGGCTAAGACTTCAACACTCGTAAAACAAGCAAGACAAGAAGTAAAAAATAGTATTTTAGTAGACAATGGAGACTTAATCCAAGGTACTCCTCTTGGAACTTATAAAGCAAAAATTGAACCAATAATTGAAGGTGAACTACATCCTGCCATTAAAGCCATGAACAAAATGGGTTACGATATGGCTACACTCGGAAACCATGAATTCAATTATGGCTTAGACTTTCTAGATGAAGTATATGATGATGCCAACTTTCCCGTTATAAATGCAAATGTATATATTGATGATCATGATCAAAATCCAGAAAATGATATTAATAAATATACTCCATATCGCATTGTCAATAAAAAGGTAATCGATGAGAGTGGTAAAACGCATGTGATAAAAATTGGATATATCGGTTTTGTTCCGCCGCAAATTAATGATTGGGATCAATCTAATCTTGATGGAAATGTCATCACCAAAAATATTGTTGAAACGGCAAAAAAGTTCGTCCCACAGATGAGAGAACAAGGTGCTGATATCGTCATCGCTTTGACGCATTCTGGATTTAGCAGTGATAAGGCAAGTACGGAAAATGTGATTTATTCGTTAAGTGAAGTACCTGGCATAGACGCTATTACTTTTTCTCATACTCATAAGTTGTTCCCTGCTAAAACGGAAGCAGCTCTTGACAGTTCGTTTTTAGGTGCTGACAAAAAACCTTTACCGGGAGTGGATAACGCAAAGGGAACCATTAATGGCGTTCCTGCAGTACAAGCAGGTTACGGCGGTGGTTCTTTAGGACTAATCGATCTTCAGCTGAAGAAAGAAAAAGGCAAATGGTCTGTAGTTAATTCGCAATCCTCCACCCGTGAGACCTATAAGGATGTAAAGGATCCTGCTACTGGTAAGACGAAAACAGAGAGCACTGTGGAGCCCGATCCAACTATTACCAATCTGTTGAAAGCCGATCACGAGGCGACCGTTAACTATGTAAATACACCAATCGGTAAAACGACTGATGATATCCACAGTTACTTTTCATTAGTTCAGGATGATCCTTCTATTCAAGTCGTGACAAATGCTCAAAAATGGTATGTCGAAAAATACATCGCCCAAAGTAAACCAGAATATAAAGACATTCCAATCCTTTCTGCGGGGGCTCCATTCAAGGCTGGTGGCAATGGGCCGGCAGAATACACTGAAATTAATAAAGGGGATTTAACCATCCGTAGCGCTAGTGATTTATACCTTTATGACAACACGTTAAAGGCGATAAAGGTAAAAGGCTCAGTAGTTAAAGAATGGGTTGAAATGTCGGCTGGGAAATTCAATCAGATTGATCCTGCAAAAACGGACGAGCAACAACTTTTAAACTCGACGTTCCCAGGTTTTAACTTTGATGTCATTGATGGTGTACACTATCAATTTGATATTACAAAACCTGCTAAGTACGATTCAGCTGGTAAACTGATTAATCCAGATTCAAGCCGTGTTATTAATTTGACTTATAACGGCCAACCAGTGGATCCAAATCAAGACTTTATTGTTGTGACAAACAACTACCGCGCAGGTGGCGGCGGAAACTTCCCTGGTCTAAAAGGGAGTGAACTAGTAGTCGACTCTGCGGATGAGAGCCGTCAAATTCTAATGGATTATATCTCTGAAATGAAAGAGATCACGCCTACTGCTGATAACAATTGGTCGATTGCTCCAATCGATGGGGATGTAAATGTTACGTTTACAACATCTCCTAATGCAGAAGGCTATATAAACCAAGGCAGCAATATCACTTATACAAACAAAACAGACGACAAGGGTTTTGGAATCTTCAAATTAAATCTTAGTCCGATAAAAGTACAATTACTAGGCTTAAACGACTTACATGGGCAGCTTGATACCAGTACAAAAGTTGGAACAGAGCTAGCTGGGAATATGAAGTACACAGCTGCGGCGATGAAAGTTCGTAAAGCAACAAACCCTAATACTCTTTTAGTTCATGCTGGTGATATGATTGGCGGCAGCCCGCTCATCTCCGCTCTTTTCCAAGATGAGCCGACTGTTGAAGTGATGAATGCGATGCATTTTGATGTTGGTACACTAGGGAATCATGAATTCGATGAAGGAATCGCAGAATTACAGCGCATGATCCATGGCGGCGACCATCCAAAAGGTAGTCCTGGTTATAAAGGAATGGATTTCCCGGTAGTAGCAGCGAACGTGTATGATAATTCAACCGGAAAATTAATTACCGAACCTTATGCAATAAAAGAAATTGGCGGCAAAAAGATTGGGTTTATAGGTGTTGTGACGCAAGAAACACCTAATATGATTGTTACTAAAGGAAACGAAAATCTTCAAATCACCGATGAAGCAGAAGCCATCAACAAATATGCTGCTGAATTAGAGAAGCAAGGTATCAAAGCGATCGTCGTTCTGGCACATAATCCAACAACACAGACAGGTAGTTCAGATTCCTATGATGCTTCAAAAATTGCTGAAAATATCGATGATGAAGTAGACGTTATTTTTGCTGCTCATAACCATGTCGGGGTTAATAAAGTAGTAGATAACAAGCTTATCGTCCAGGCTTATTCATATGGCTCTGCTTTTTCCGATGTCGATCTTGAACTTGACCCAGTAACCGGGGACATTGTGGACAAGAAAGCAGAGATTGTAACGGTATTCCAAAAAGATTACCAACCGGACCCAGAGGTATCTGCGATCATGCAGAAGTATGAGGAAAAGATCGCTCCAATTAAAGCAGAAGTTGTTGGAGAGTCTAAAACAATTCTAGACAAAGCTTATCCTAGTGCAGTAACAGGTGATTTTGCACTTGGAAACTTGATTGCGGATGGAATGAAGGCCGAAATGAATGCGGACTTTGCCTTAATGAATGGCGGCGGTGTCCGTGCAAATCTTGATGCGGGGACAGTAACGTTTGGCGACCTTTTCACTATCCAGCCCTTCGGGAATGTGTTAAATAAAGTAAAGCTTAGCGGTTCAGATTTGGAAACTGTTCTAAATAACCAAATTACTCCGTTTACTGAGACAGATGGGACACAAACATACAGGTTAGATTTTCATGTTGCAGGTTTTAAGTACACATGGGATGGAAAAACAGGTAAAGTAGCTGACATCTTCTTGCCTGATGGTTCAAGGATTGACAAAAATAAAGAATATACAGTGGTTGTTAACAACTATATGTACGGTAATGTCAAATATGGTATTCAAGACCTTGCTACAGACTTAGAGGTTGGCCCGGAAGATCTTCAGGGGACTGTTAACTTTGTAAAAACACTTCCGAAACCATTTGAATATAAAGCGGAAGAGCGCATTAAACAATTAATTCCATTGGCTATTGCACAATAAAATGAACAAACTCAAAAAAGTCTTGGTTTAGCAGCTCCTAAACCAAGCTTTTTTTGACTGTTGTTCAATCCTGAAGGCTCAACAGAAATGTAACTAAATACTTCCATTTCCTTTCCTATATTCAGGGAAATAGTAGGATGCTGTGGAAATTACTTGATAGAACTTTACATTAAATTAATCATATTTAATAAAACGCTTATAAAATAAAATGAGTAACAATGATTGATTAAGGGGGAATTTGTATTAATGTTAAATCAAAACGTTCTTTATAATAATAAAAAATATATTCTCCTTTATGAGTACACTTCGGGTTTTTGCGAAATAAAAGAAGTTGATTCTGCTGATTATTATAAAATCGAATTAGTACATAAATCGGAATTAAAATTTCATCCTACAAATAGTTTTAATCTATAATTTTTAAAGACTAATGAGGTGTTTGGAATGGAAACTATCTTTTTATCTATCTATTTAACTACGATTATTTATACTCTTCTATATATTAACTTACCTATTATGCATGGCGATGACTACAAGGGGATGGATTATTTTCACAATAATGATTGGGTTGAATGATTGATATTTGAGACAGGAATCCAGTGTTCCAGTGCTTGATTTAATTGTGTGGGGAATTTGCTGCCTGCGTCCAGACCAATAGATGGAGCTTGAGTCTTAGACTCGGGCTTCTTTTTTTTCAAATGGTTAATTATGGAATTACCTCCTCCTTGCTCAAACATTAGTGGTGCTAAGCAGCGGAAACGCCTGTTTCATAATAATAGATACTAAATCCTATTCCGTTCACTTACAATTCAGGAAAATAGTAGGATGTTATTTTTATTTATTGATAATAGAATAAAAATACTATAAAAGTAGTAAATATACATAATTGGGGGGTAAATCAATGAAAAAGAACAAAAAGAAAAAAGCCGCAGCAAGCTTGTTGATTATTAGTCTAGTTTCCACTGTTCCATTTTCAGCTGGTTATGCTGAGGGGAACAAGTGGACAAACGTTAATACATATGAAGAACAAGATGGAAGCAAGTTTAATAGTGAGAACTATGATTTTGTTAAGTTCTCGCAAATCGGCACGAAGCTGAAAGATATTGAGAAACAATCCAACCGTGTGAAGGTTGAAGTCCGTGGAACATCTGCAGATGGGAACCCTCTTTATGTTGTCACCATTGCAGACCCAACCACACAAGGGAAATTTGGTAAAATACAAGCTTTACGGAAACAAATGTTTAAAAATCCAAGCAAGGCTCAAGACTGGATTGCCGCCAACCCGGATTTTAAAGTTCCGATTATGATCAATGGTTCAATACATGGAACAGAGTTTGTAGGAAGTGATGCAGTTCTTCAGTTAATTGAACGCTTTGCGACACAGGATGATCAAGAGACCAAAGATATTTTAGCTAACAATATACTAATTTTTAATGTTGTCCAAAATCCTGATGGCCGTGTCAATGCTACCCGTTTTAACGGTGAAGGAATTGATTTAAACCGTGATTTTATTACGCAATCACAGCCGGAAACCCAGGAAACGGTTGAGTTGATTAAAGAATGGAATCCGATGGTATTCCTTGACACACATGGTTATGTAAAAAATTATGCTCCAAACCATCAAGGCTTAATCGAACCTTGTACACCACCGCATAATCCGAATTATGAATATGATTTGTATAACAAATGGGCATTTCAGCAGGCTGAAGCAATGGAAGCCAACATCATGGCCGATAAAGCTACTTTTAAAGGGAATTTGTATAAGAGTATGGAGGGTGTTTATGTTCCTCAGCGCGATGACTCCGCCGGCTGGGACGACTATCCGCCAATTTTTACTCCAATGTATGCAATGTACCATGGTGCCTATGGTCATACATTAGAAGCACCAACAAACGATTGGGATGGTGTTCGCTGGCAGTATGATGCCATTATGGGTGCACTGAAATTTGCTACGGAGAATAAGCAAGCAATGATTACCGATCAAATTGAAATGTTTAAACGTGGTATCAACTTTGACCATCCGTTCCATAAGGACGGCTTTTTCCCAAAAGCATACATCCTACCGGTTAAAGAACAGGATCCAACTGTAACGGATAAAGCCGTTAAGCATTTGCTGAAAAACGATATTGAAGTGGTACAAGCCGCAAAAAGCTTCACTGTTGATGGAAAAAACTATCCAAAAGGAACCTATATTGTAAAAATGGATCAAGCCAAGGCTGGTTTAGCTAACACGATACTATGGGATGGAGAGGATATCTCAAACGATACACCAGCAATGTATGATATTTCGGCATGGAGCTTACCAGAGCTTTGGGGCTTTGAAGCTATTTCAACGGAAAATGATGTGAATGTAGTTACAACTAAAGTTAATCAGGTTACAGAACAAGGTGCGGTTACCGGAAAAGGACCATTTGTTATACCGAATAGTTCTGTAAAAGCTGTTAATCTAGTAAATACACTACTTCAGCAAGGCGTATCTGTGAAGCGTGATGAAAACGGTGACTTTTATGTAGAGGCAGCAGCTAATCAAATTGGTGCAGCGGTCAAGGCATCTGGCATCCAAGTTGGAAGCACTGAAAAGGTACCAGCAAATGCCGCTAAACTATCGAGCTTAAAAGTGGCAATCTTGAAGGACGGCGGCATGGGAAAACAACAGTCCCACAGCGGTACAAAGCTGGCACTTAAACGACTTGGTTTTGCTGTAACCGAAGTGACGCCTGTAGAAGTTGCTGAAAATGGTTTAAGTGGATTTGATGTATTTGTATTTAGCGGAACTGAAAGTCTAATCGCCCTGCCAGATAGATTATCAGCTGCTAATAAAGAATTTGGCTTCCAAGCTGCCAGCCAATTTGATTCTTTTAAAAACAATGTTTCTGATTTTGTAAGTAAGGGTGGAAAGTATATTGCGGTTGGTGCAGGGGCATCGAGCGCAACCAAAACCCTAGGGCTTACTGATGATACCATTAATACCGCCGGATCTAACAGTAACGGAATCGTAAAGGTGAATTATTCGGGAACTGGGGTAGCTGCCGGTTATGACCAGGATGATCTTGGTTTTGTTTACCGCCCGGTTTGGTATACTGGTACAGGCAATGATGAAGTAATTGCTAGTTTAGGAAGCGAAGATGATTTCTTTATGGCTGGCCATTGGATTAATAAAAAAGCGGAAGCAAAGGGTCAGGCTGTCATTGTGAAAGAGCAGGATAAAGATGTAACACTAATTGGATTGGAAGCTGGTTTCCGTGATCATACAGATTACTTGTTCCGACTATTATCCAATGCCATTTTTGAAAAATAAAAATGAAGTAGAGGGCCTGGCTTAAAATATGAGTTAGGCCCTTTTATATGTAGTGTTAAAAAGTGTTCAGGTTAAAAGTTTATATAATTACCACTTTGGTTAAAACGCAGCAAAAAACTAATGAATGACAGTCACTTCATTCGCCCATACTACTACGGGTGATGCAGAATGCCATGTCAATCAAGTGACGAATTGCGGCAATTGGTGGAAGAAGCAAAACGATGCACAAAAGAGGGAAAGGTCGCAGATTATATTCCTGAATTGGGTAAAGCAAATCCAAATGCCTTGTCGATTGCGATAAACTATCCTGACGGAAGATGTATCTCAGCGGGAGATATTGATAAGAAGTTTACGCTGCAAAGTATTTCAAAGGTTATTAGCTTAGCTCTTGTTCTAATGGAACATGGCTTTCGCTACGTGTTTGAACGGGTTGGGATGGAACCGACTGGAGACCCGTTTAATTCGATTGCCAAGTTGGAAACCATGGCTCCGGCCAAACCATTAAACCCGATGATCAATGCCGGGGCCCTTGTTGTCACTCATATGATAAAAGGGGGTTCAGTGGAGGAGCGGTTCAATCGATTATTAGGCTTTATTAGGGAATTGGCTGGCGCCCCTGCTATTGGCTATAGCGAAAAGGTAGCCCGCTCAGAGTTTGAATCGGCGAATTTAAACCGGGCATTATGTTATTTTCTCAAGCAGCATAAAATCATCACTGAGGATGTCGAAACATTATTAGATTTATATACAAGACAGTGTGCGGTGGAAATGAATTGTCTGGACTTGGCGAGAATCGGTATGATTTTTGCGATGGATGGAGTGGATCCTCTTAACGGGAAGCGAATTTTGCCTGACGATGTAGCAAGAATTTGCAAAACCTTTATGGTTACGTGCGGAATGTATAACGCATCCGGCGAATTCGCAATAAAAATTGGTATTCCTGCTAAAAGTGGTGTATCAGGCGGAATCATGGGGGCGGTTCCAGGTAAATTTGGAATTGGCATTTTCGGTCCAGCATTAGATGAAAAAGGAAACAGTGTGGCCGGACTTAAACTTCTGGAACTTTTGTCAAGAAAATATCAGTTGAGTATGTTTTAAAGGGATTCCTTAAATGAACAATAGGGACGGTTCTTGCATTTGATACGCTAGAACTTTCCCTATGTTTCATTATTTGTAAGATGTGGTGTAATAATATATAGCAGTTTCTGCGATAAGTAGAGTCGTGGATCCTATATCAGCAATCATTTTTAAAAAGAACATAGAAAAATCTATTAAAATCCCTATGAATATACTGTATATTATTCCAATACTTTGATATACTTTAACCCAAATATAGAGGCAAGGGGTACAAACCGTGTCAAAATCAAAATTACAATTCTGGCTCATTCAAATTTTGCTTATTTTATCAATTATTTTCGTTTCAACAAAAATCACCTTTATGTTTAAGCCGATAGGAGTCTTTTTCTCAACGGTTTTCTTTCCAATTCTGATCACTGGATTTCTTTATTTCCTTTTAAATCCGTTAGTGAATTTTCTCGAACGTAAAAAGCTGCCAAGAATAGCCTCGATTCTTATCATATATGTCGGGTTTATTGGCCTCCTTGTGTTGGCGATTAGCAGCTTGGTTCCAATTGTTTCTAAACAGGCGACGGACCTTGCCAACAATTTGCCGGTCTTTGCCCATGAGATTACTGAGTTTTTAAAAAATATGGTTAAGTCTTCAGAGTTTAAAAGCTTTCGGGATACTCAGAGTGAAATTATTGATACGGTACAGCAACGGTCAATGGAATTTGCAAATACATTGCCAAAAACCCTGACGAATGCACTATTGAGTTTGTTTGGAATGGTCACCAATCTAGCTATTATACTTGTCACAGTACCATTCCTATTATTTTATATGTTTAAGGATGGTCATAAATTTCCAAAAGCCGTTTCAAAATTTTTTCCGTCAGGTTACAGAGATGAAGGCCTAAAGATTTTGAAAGAAACAGGGGAGACATTGTCTGCCTACATCCAGGGGCAGGTTATGGTTGCCCTGGCAGTCGGAACCTTGTCTTTTATCGGTTATTTAATCATTGACATGCCATATGCGTTAATCTTGGCGCTTATTGTAGCCTTCACCAATATCATCCCATATGTTGGGCCAATCATTGGCGGTACTCCCGCTGTGCTTGTTGCATTCTTTGATTCTCCAACAAAAGCTTTACTGGTCATCGTCGTCATCCTAGTCGCCCAGCAAATAGAAGGAAACTTCCTGTCCCCGATGATCTTAGGAAAGTCATTGGATACGCATCCAGCAACCATCATCATTATTCTATTGGCCGCAGGCAATCTGGCAGGAGTACTTGGAATGGTATTGGCTGTCCCAACCTACGCCGTTTCAAAAGTAATTGTTTTAAACCTAGTCCGATTTTTGAGAGCGAGAAAAGCTGCAAATAAGATCGTAGAGGGAACTTGAGTCTTAGACTCAGGTTCCTTTTTGAAACAGGGGTGAAACACGGGGACGGTTCTCGTGTGTCAGAAAATGAGACGCAAGAACCGTCCCCGTGTTTCAGGAATATTTTATATATGTAATTTACATATAAAGGTGGTCTGTTGTATAATAGGTGTAAATTACATATATAAGTAGGAAATGGTATTAGGGAACTTACATCGAATGGAGGCTTTTTTATGAGTGATCAAGAAGAAATTTTGCTTTATAAAACTTCTCGAATCCTTAATAAAGACACAAGCATGATGAGGTTAAACGATATTATTGAGGAGCTGGTAAATATTATCGAGTTAAACGCAAAGAATAGCAAAAATACTAATTGATTATAACTTTGTGGTAGCTGCTTGTATCGAATAATCTGAATAGATCGGGTGATAATAATCCCATGATTCTTTTAAACAAGGAGTGGGATAATGTATCAAATAGCTGATATCACAGAAAATCAGAAGGAAATGATAAAGCAGCTTGAACATGAATTAGGCTTAGTGTTAATTGCATACGACGATAAAAACGGCGGGCAGATGAAGGAATACAGCAAGGACCTGAAGTAATAACAAGGAACCTATAGAGTGGACATTTTGAAAAAAGTCACCCTATAGGTTTTTTTGTGCAGAGTGAAACATGGGGACGGTTCTTGTGCATCATGCTTGTGATGCACAAGAACCGTCCCTGCGTCTCATCCTGGGATTTTTAAAGTTTGTCCCACATAAATTGTGTCTGTTGTTAGGCCGTTTAGTTCTTTAATAGCGGTGACGGTAGTGTTATACCGTTTCGCAATGGCTGATATGGAATCACCGGACACCACTTTGTACGTAATGACTGTTGAATTCACTTGTGTAGTGTTTGTGGTCGTGATTTTTAAAGTTTGCCCTATATAAATCGTATCAGTTGTTAACTGGTTTTCTTCTTTAATGGCTGTCACTGTCGTATTATACCGATTTGCAATGACCGATAATGAATCGCCCGACACTACCGTATAGTTCACGGTGGTGGCGGTCGCAGCAGGCGCCGGCGTAGGTGCAGGTGTTGTATTCGTCCCTGTTGTGTTCGGTAATGTTAATGTCTGGCCAACATAAAGAGTGTCGGTAGTCAATTTGTTGATTTCTTTAATTTGGCTGACAGTTGTATTGTATCGAAGGGCAAGTGAATATAAATTATCGCCCGCAACAACTGTATACGATACATAAGATGGAGCAGGTGGACCAGCCGCTTCCAAAGGTGGAGGAGTCTGAGTTACAACCACGGTTGTCGGAAGCGTAGTCGCATAACTGTTCCAAACCTCTTTGTTTTCCTGTCCGATACTCCAGTTTCCAACACCGAGCAAATTATATTTACTAATCAGCAGTAATTTTTGCCGAATCGATTCCTCGTTTTCGTACCAGATGCTATAGGTACCGGCAGTCAAAGTAGTACCCCCAACAACCGGCTTTGGGTCTCCGTCTCTAATGGTAATAATGGCTTTTGGCGTTTTACTTACTTCATCAAAAACAACCGTTCCATTATATTGTTTAATTAATTGTTCCACCTGCCAATTTGAAATTCCAAAGCCTCCATAGGTTTGTCCCTGAATCCAGTAGCGTCCATATTGAGCAATACCAAGTAAAATTTTATTAGAAGCAACATTTTGATTAAGGGCATATTGAATCGACCTTTCCACCCAAGGGAGACTGGCAACAGGGCCTGCTTCTCCACCCGGATAGCTTTCGTCGTAACTCATGATCATTATATAATCAGCATATTTCGCTAAGCGGTTATAGTCATACGAACCATGCCAGCCTGTCGTCCAGCCATTAGGATTTGCCGCAACCGCCACTGAAACTTCCTTCCAGGCTGGAATCTTTTCCCGTAATAACCGAACAAATTCTGTATAGTTGGCCCGGTCCACTTCCGTGACATTTTCAATATCCACGTTGACACCATCCAAGTTAAAGCGGGCAACGGCATCGGCAATCTGTTGGGCGGCAAGTTCTTTATTGGCGAGCATAGCACGGCCGAGATTTCGATCCCAATGATTACTTAAGAATGGGACCACCCGGATTCCTTGCAAATGCATCGCTGAAATGAAGGCTGGGTCCAAGCTGTACGTTAGTTTCAATGTACCGTTGGCATTGATATCAAAATAACTTGGCGACACGGTATTGACGGAACTTGCGGTTTGGTTCACCATCGAGCCGTAATCTTGAGTATTGCCAAAATACATATAGCCAAGATTGACTACTTCACTTGCCATTACTGGTAATCTCAACAGCTGATTTGGCTGAATGGCATCATTGGACAACTGATTCAGTGCCATTAATGCGTCAACCGTGGTGTTATAGCGTTTGGCAATCGTATACAGGGTTTCGCCAGCTGTAGCTGTATGGCTGTAAAGTGGAACCGAGGCTAAGGTACTGATATTTCCTGCAAAGTCCGTTTGATATACAGAAGCCGTCGCGGCGCCGGTCATATCTGCTTGGTCTAGATAGAATTTTAAGGTATAAAAACCTTCCGCGTCCGCTGTCCCAGAAGTGCTCATTAACTCTGCCCCATTTGTGTTGCGAATGGTTGCATAAACGACAGAATAGGGTTCTGCTGTGCCAAGCATCGTATAAATCGGACGTTTATTTTCAAAACCAAAGCCGTTTTTGGATATGACTGGATTTGGAACAACGGTATCTTTTACAACAGTTGAAGTTTGAACGATACTTGCATTTCCTGCTTTATCAATCAGCATGATTTCCAGCGTTAAGTTTCCATCTTTCAAACTGGCTAAATCAAAGTTGAGATTAAATTTGCCGTTTGAAATCATGGTGTTTTTGACTATATTGGTGGTCCCATCGCTAACGGTGGTTTTAACCGAAGCACCTTCTTCCACAGAAGAACCACTGACAGAAAATTGATTTTGATTTAACAGATTCACATATGGTGCCATGGTTGTTACTGGCACTTCCGGTGCAGTTGTATCCTTTGTTATGGTCAGAGGCTGAAGCTGGCTCCTGTTCCCGGCAGCATCAGTGGCCACAACGGCTACTATAATATCCCCATCCTTCAGGCTGCTAACATCAACAGGCAGAGAAAAATTGCCTCGCGAATCCGTTACGGTAGTTTTAATCAGACTGGTTACACCGTCTGAAATGGTCAAGTCCAGTGTGATAAGCGGTTCAGCAGTACCACTTAGTTTATAGGTGTTGACGTTTCCGCTAAAAATACTTGAAGGCTGGTTAAATTGGATACTCGATGGACCGAGCGTATCTTTGTTCAGCGTCTTGACGGTCAATGGGCTCATATTACCGGCTTGGTCGACTTGGGATATTTCGAAACGGATATCGCCATCATTTAAGTTGGACAGGTCTGCGGGAATGGTGTATCCGCCAGTTTCATTCACCTGCCCGATTGTTTCAACGCTTTTGCCTGTCCCGTCGAAGGCTTTGATGTTCACCTGTGCATTTGGTTCGCCAGTTCCGTTTAGTAAAAATGAGCTCTTGTTTTCCAGATTTATAAAATTGTTATTATTTAAGATTGGTGCAAGGGGAGCACTTGTATCTTTCGCAACAGTCATTTTTCCAGCTGGGCTTTTGATACCCGTTGGACTTGTTTGCACAGCCAAAATGTTGAGGGCACCATCCTTCAGACCAGTTACATCCACATTAGCAATAAATTCGCCGTTTGCATTCGCAACAGCAGTTGTTGTAATGGCATTACCTAAAGTCCCATCTGAAACAGATATGTCCACTCTTGACCCCGGCCGGGCAGTCCCGAATATCGGATAATTTGTAGCTGTTTGGCTGTTTATTACTTTCGCATTTCCGATCAGCGGTGCATCCAGACTAGTGTCCTTTGTAATCGTCGTTTGTCTGATGGCGCTAATGTTTCCCGATGGATCGATAGCCCGTGCGGTGACGGTTAATTGCCCATCATTTAGAGAAATCAAATCGGCATTTGCACGAAATTCACCTATTTCATTGGCAATTGCTCTCATCGTTACATTTGGATGGACACCGTCTGAAACGGTCAAATCCACGAAAGCTCCAGGGTCAGTTACTCCAAAAAGGGTGTAATTTTTTACAGTCTCAATCGTTACTTTTACGGTACCATCTAGAACAGGTTCATTAACAATGGTATCTTTCGTGACAATTAATCGGCTTTCTGGACTTCGGTTTCCTGCCTGGTCCGTTGCTACAGCGGTAATTGTAATTGTTCCGTCTGATGAGCTGGAAGTGTCAACTTTTGTTTCAAACCTGCCGCTGACATCAGCTTTTATTTGAAGCAATTTTGCTGGACTGATTCCATCTGATAGTGTTAGATAGACGGTTGCGTTTGCTTCAGTAGTCCCTGAAATGGAAGTACTTGCCTGATTGATTGAAGTAATTTTACTAATTGAGTTTAGTAAAGGTGCTGCAGGTGCTGTTGTATCGGCAGTGACTGTGCTGCCTGCTGAAATTGTTAGGATCTGGCCGACAAAAATCAAATCGCTTGTTAATTTATTTGCTGCTTTAATTTGATCCACAGTCGTGTTAAATCGTTTGGCAATAAGTGATAAAGAGTCGCCTCCTACAACTGTATAGGTTGTGGTGGTTACTGGAGCAGGAGGAGTCTGCTTCTGTACCGGTTCCGGGCTTTGAACGGTTTGTGTCTGCGATACTATTAAGACTTGCCCGACATAAATGCTATCAGTAGTTAAATGGTTTAGATTTTTAATTGTATCCACGGTAGTGGCGAATTTTTTTGCTATTTGATATAACGTATCACCTGCTGCAACTTGATATGTACTCGTTGTAGTTGTGGTGTTTTCCACCGTAGGGGCAGGTGTTGGAGCAGGCGCGGGTTCCGGAGCAGGTGTCGGCGCTGGTGCTGGTGTAACAGCTGTTGTTTGCTCAACAGTCCTTGGAATCCTTATTTTTTGTCCAATCGAAAGGAAATCGCTCGGAAGCTGATTATAAGAACGAATACTATCAACGGTTGTGTTAAACTTCCTCGATATCGAATATAAAGAGTCACCTGCAACGACGGTATATGTATAAAAAGGCAGGTTTAATACCTGGCCTACATAAATGGTGTCGGAAGTTAAATTGTTTGTAGTTTTAATAGACGATACTGTTACATTAAACTTCCTTGCAATTGAATATAAACTGTCGCCAGCCTGGACTTTATACACAACGTATTGACCGGTTTGCTGAGTCTGAACAGCGATTGTAGTTTCTGCACCTGCCCTTGTAATGTTGGAACCAAAATAAATAGTCGTTACCAAGAGTGAACCAGCCATAACCTTGGCCGCATTAATATTTAAATAAGGGAATCTTTCCCTGATTAAATGATCGATTTGTACTTGGAGAGTTTTTTTTCTGAAATCCGAGGGTCCCAGTTCATTCGAAAACTCCTCCAAATAAGAATCGAGGTAAACCACTAACGTAAACCCGCCTCGTTCTTGAAGCAACTCATATCTTTTAATCTCCACTTAACCACCTCCATTTAATAAAATGAAACATGAGGACGGTTCTTATGCATCATTTTGATGCATAAGAACCGTCCCCATGCCTCACCTTAAATAAAGATTTAAGGCAAAGGAGATTTATAACGCATGGAGAATTTTCTAAGATATGAATTAAGAAGACTGGCTTCTAGTCGAGATGAGTATGAATTGATTGTCCATCTTGATAGCCAATTAACGGAGTTTGCAGGTGAATTGGGGGCAATTCAGAGGGATAGGAAAGATATTACTTCGTTGGCTAAACAGCTTTTAAAGGATCGGTACCCTTATTTAAAAGTAACAGTGATTAAGGTCATTCTTGGAGGAGTGGCAGCAGCCTCGATTCCGCTGACACATCATTCAACAGCATATGCGGAGGATTCCAACGGAAACAATCCTTCACAGATGGCGCACGCAGACTCTATCTATTATCACGTTTCAGCCGGAGATACTCTATGGGGATTATCCGTTAAGTTTGGAACGACTGTTGATAATATCAAGAGAGCAAACCACCTGACTACTGATAGTTTGAGTGTAAATCAGCTTTTAATCATCCCGAAGGCATTTCACACAGTAGGTACAGGGGATTATTTAACTGTTCTTGCCAAAAAATATGGAACGACAGTTGAGGGTATCAAGCTGGCAAATAATCTAAACAGTGATGCCACATTTCTTGGGCAAACACTAATTATTCCCGTCTTAATAGGTAGCGGACCGACAATTGGGCAGGCCCAAGAGGTAATTCAGGCACCACCCCAAAACCCAACTATTTCAACATATACGGTTGTTTCGGGTGACAGTTTGTCTGTTATTGCAAAACGGTTTGGTACGACGGTTGAAGTGCTAAAAAGCACCAATCAATTAACATCCGATTTCCTCAGAGTTGGACAAATTTTATCGATCCCCCAAACTGCTAATGAAGTTCAAAAGCCTGTATCCGAACGTCCCCTTGAATCAGTACCATCGCAGGAACCAGCGAATGTTCAATATACCGTTGCCGCAGGAGACACTTTATGGGGAATTTCTGCGAAATTTACAGTAAGTTTAGATACATTGCGAATAGCCAATAAATTGCCAAATGATTTGCTACACATCGGTCAGACTCTAATCATTCCAAATGGGCAAGCGGGTGTTACAGCCCCAACAGTTTCAACGGAACCAACTGCTTCCTCCAATCTCGAGGAAACAACGTATACTGTAGTACCAGGGGATACTTTATTTTCGATTGCAAAGCGGTACAATCTTACAGTCAATCAATTAAAACAAGCCAATCAATTAACGAGCGATAATCTCCATGTTGGCCAATTACTAACTGTTCAGATGGCATCGGCAGCCAAGGACACTGGAAGAGGCGGTGCAGTGACGGCGCCTGATCCTGCTCTACCCGGGCCATCTGCAGCTCCCGGTATCGATTTGGCAACGATTCAAAAGAATCTACAGATACTCGGCTACTATACCGTCCCAACTATGACTGGAAGCTATGATGCCACAACAACACAGGCGATCAAAACCTTTCAGGCAGATTACAGTCTTCCTGTGACAGGGACAATCAATGAAGCAACAAATACCGCCATTAACCACGCGGTTATTAAGAAAGAATTAGTCACGGACACAGCTAAATATCGCGGTGTTCCTTACAAGTGGGGTGGTGTGACCCCTAATGGCTTTGATTGTTCGGGATTTGTCTATTACATGTTCAATCAGCATGGTGTAAACATGTCCCGCAATACTTCTGAAGGACTTTTTAAAACAGGGACACCCATTGACCGGTCTCATTTACAGCCTGGAGATTTGGTTTTCTTCGCTGTTAACACACCTGGAACCATTTCACATGTAGGTTTTTACTTAGGGGACAACCAATTTATTTCTGCGACCAGCTCCAATGGGATTGCTATTCAACCATTAGATAGTGGATATTGGGGGAAATATTATGTCGGTGCTAAAAGAGTATATTGAGGCGCGGGGACGTTTCTCATGCATCAAATTGATGCACGAGAAACGTCCCCATTATTATTGGCTTTTTAATCTCCCATCCCCAGAATACACATAATTAAACAAGCTAATCGAATAGGTAAACAGTAACTAAGTTACGAATGTTTTGGTTAATGGTAAAATATTAATGAAAACAGAAAAGTTCTTACTCTCGATGAAGAAAAATAAAATATGAAAGCAAGCAGGCTCTAAAGGAACTTTCCATTAGTGCAATATTTAATTTTTCGCCAAATGGAATATTGGCGGAATTGAGGTCGCAAATATGTTCGCTAATTTATTTTTATTGAGTTTTGTAATAGGTTCCAATTTAATTATCGGAATTTTATTAGGGTTGTCGGGGATTTCTGGTTTTCTCCTGCCTTTGATTTATGTAGGTGTTTTAAACATGCCCGTGCATGATTCCCTTGCACTTAGCTTCTTATCCTTTTCAGTCTCAGGCATCATCGGTGCCTATTCCTATTGGAAATCCAAAAACATGGATTTAAAATTGGCACTTTACTTGAGTATTGGCAGTCTTCCCGGTGCCTTTTTGGGTGTGCAAATTAATGTGATGATTTCGGATTTCCTGGCAAAACTCCTTCTTTATATTTTCGTCTTGTTTGCAGGCTTATCCATCTTATTGAAGAAAAATAAAAAAAACACAAATGCACTAAATGGCAATAGCCATTCGAAAATTCTTGATCATTCATTAATGGTTGTTTTGCTCGGTTTCATTACATCTGCCATTTGCTCATTAACAGGAGCAGGCGGTCCTATTTTACTAGTGCCGTTATTAGCAAGTCTTGGGATCAATATTAGGGTGGCAGTAGGAGTGAGCCTGCTAAACTCCGTCGTCATTGCCATTCCGTCTATTTTCGGATATTTTGCCCATGCAAGTACGCTAAATACACCCTCGTTAATAATCGCTAGTCTAATAGGGACAATTGTCGGGATTGTAACAGGCGCCCGCTTCGCTACGAAGGTGCCTATTCACCAATTAAAAATGGCCATCGCCATCATCACCATCCTTTCATCAGTTTACATGCTTGTCATGCTAAAAATGGGGGCCTAATGGATAAGAGGGGGTAATCCCCCTCTTTTTTATATAACGAGATTTAACAGGACAGGGTATTGACTCTGTTTATTATATGCTTAACAATGGGTCCCCTGTATGGGTTATTACCAATTCGAGATTTGCCTCTCTCCCTCAAAGTGAATATTCGACTTGGAATACAGCATCAGGGAAAGTACAAATTACCTATAGAGAGCATAGTGTTTTATTAGTAGGCTATGACGAAAATAATGTTTATCTCAAAGATCCATTAGCGGAACAGCCGTATAAATCTGTTCCAAGAAATAGTTTTGAAGAATCATGGATTCAAATGGGGCAACAAGCAGTAAGTTATCAACAAAATTAATTATCTGAGTAAACGCGGCGGGAAGAAACTGCCGGGTTTTTATCTACCTAAAATATTTATAAAAGTATCCAAAATTAGTCGATAACTTTTATTTTTATAATAGTGCTAGTATTGTTATATTGAGGATGGAAATTCGTAAAAAAATTTTATAAAAAAGGAGCAAATAGCATGATTAGGGTTGTGTGCAAATCTAAATTAAAACCGGATGTAAACGTTGAGGAATATCTTAAATTGGCGAGTGAAGTGATTACCGAATCGAGAAAAGAAAAAGGCTGTTTCATGTATACGCTTCATGGTGATATCAACGATCCGACCATTTTCGCTACAATTGAAGAATGGGAAGATGAAGAAGCTCTGAGACAGCACGATAATAGTGAACACGTTCGGAGAATTGTGCCAGAACTTAGGAAACGACGAGAAAGTACAGAAATGAATATTTATAAAGTATTAATATAATCATTTGCAGGCCCACTATTAAGTGGGTCTTTTTTTAAAATGGCAGGGTGAACAAATATATTGATATATTTTTATTTTGTTGCAATAATTAAGAAATATCAAAATACTAAAGCAGTATTTTTTATAGGAGGGAACGCAATGTCAGAGATAAAAACCGCACTCATTGTCGGCGGCGGAATCGGCGGCCTTGTAACGGCACTTAAACTTAATCAAGCCGGAGTGTCTGTCCGCGTTTTCGAGAGTGTAGAAACGATAAGAGCGCTGGGAGTGGGGATTAACCTTCTACCACATGCTGTCAGGGTCCTCACCGAGCTCGGCCTCGCAGATGAACTTGAAAAAACTGGCCTGCCAACGGCTGAACTCATGTATGTTAACAAATTCGGCAAGAAAATTTGGCAGGAACCACGTGGTAAAGCTGCCGGCTATCATTGGCCGCAATATTCGATTCATCGCGGACGCCTGCAAATGCTGCTGTTAAATGCTGTCATTCAAAAATTAGGGGAGGATTCAGTTTTAACCGGACATCATTTGCAATCGTTTGAACAGACAGGAGACACGGTGACGGCTAGGTTCATCAATCGAAAAACAGGAGAGTCTCTTGGCTCTTACAATGCGGACTTGATGATTGCCGCCGATGGCATCCACTCGGTTGTCCGAAAAACGTTTTATCCAAATGAAGGTCTGCCAAAATTCAGCGGCCGGATCTTATGGCGTGGAATTACCGAAGCTGATCCATTTTTGACCGGAAGATCAATGATCATGGCGGGTTACCAAGATCAAAAGTTTGTCGCCTATCCAGTTTGTCCGGAAACCGCAGCAAAAGGGCGCTCTTTGGTTAACTGGATTGCAGAATTGGCGATTGAAGATGAAATGCCTGACCGTGCCGACTGGAATAAAAAAATTGATAAGGAAAAATTTGCTCCGCAGTTTGCAGCATGGGATTTTGGCTGGCTGAATGTTCCGCAGCTAATCGAGGAAACAGATGCAGTGTATGAGTTCCCAATGGTTGACCGTGACCCGCTTCCGGCTTGGACCTTCGGACGTATCACGTTGCTTGGAGATGCAGCCCATCCTATGTACCCAATCGGCTCAAATGGTGCTTCACAAGCGATTTTGGATGCAGATGCCCTAGGAGAGGCCATTTTAGCAGACCTGACTGCAGAACAGGCATTGAAGGCATATGAAGAAGCCAGAATAGAACCAACTGCCAACATTGTTATGGCAAACCGGAAAAATGGGCCTGAAATGGTCATGCAAATCGTCGAAGACCGCGCACCTAACGGTTTTGCCAATTTAGATGATGTCATTTCCCAGCAGGAATTACAGGATATCGCCAATCAATACAAGCAAATTGCCGGTTTTGATCGCGAAAAATTAAACAGCAAGGCGGGGAAACGGTAATGGTAGAACACATTGTTTTACTGAAATTCTCACCAAAGACAACTATAGAACAAAAGCAAGAGACAATTAGCCGGACCCTGCTGCTAAAAGAAGTAATCCCCGGTATTATGGATATACAGCAAGGAATCAATTTTTCAAATAGGAGCAAAGGTTTTGAAATTGGATTAACGGTCCGATTTGAGGACAGAACGTCCTTGGAAAACTATGGACCACATCCGGCACACCAAGAGGTTTTCGCCTATTTACAGGAAATTGGGGTCGAAGACATCATTGTCGTTGATTTTGAATTTTAATATTTTTTTAGCATTATGCTTTAATGCTTAAACGCGTTTTAGTATTTAAGAAAACAAAATTATAATTTGCGATAAATATATGTAAAGGACCCCTAGAGGTCCTTCTTTCATTTTACGTTCTCTGGATAAATTCAATATTTTTGCAAATAAAGAGACTTCCCAGTTTGCCATTCAGCGTAACAAACTTCCTTGGGATTTTTAACCCCGCCTTTATCCAACTCCTTATAAAGCCAATTCTCATCTAACCCGGCTTGTTTAAGGTTCTCTTCTAAAATTTCGCCGTCACTGATAATGGTAAGTGGAATTGTTTTCTGTTCCGCTTTGATTTTTAAATCCTTGCATGTTGGAGTATCCGCCTCTGGCTTCTTCAGAATACTAATTCCGCCGCTGTTTTCATAAATGGCATACTCTACCTCTTCGAGAGAAAAAACGTCTTTGGAACGCAGGAACTGCTTTAATTGATCCAAATCCAACCGGTTCTTTTTCATTTCTCTCCAGTCAATCTTCCCTCTGTTAATAATCATCGAAGGCTTACCCTCAAAAAACAAGCGTAATTTCCGCGATTTCTGTGTAAGCAACTCTGTAATATAAATAAGGAACCCCCACACACCAATAGCTAGAAGGACTTTCAAAATGCCGGCACCATCATCAAAGACCGCACTACTTAATAAATCACCTAGGACTAATGCTGAAATAAAATCGAATGGAGTAATTTGACTTAATTGGGTTTTTCCTAAAAATTTTACAGTAATAAAAAGGGCAATATATCCAATTACCAATTCAAAGATAATATCCACGTAACTCATAAGCTGCCTCCAATTTATTCATACTGTAATGTTATGGACATCGGGGCTATTTCCTAAACGAGAAATTCATGATATTAGGGCAATTGAACTAGTTTTGTTCAAAACAATTTAATTTTAGAAAATTTAAACTAAAATAGAGGAAATAGAAAAAATTTACAGAATTAAAACATAAACATGTTAATAAAATGTACAAATTGGGTTTTAGAAACATGTAAGCGCTTTATTGGTGACGCAATGAGAATTTGGGTGCAAGGGATTTATTAAAAAAACACTAAAAGAGGTGTATGAAATGAAAGTAAGTCCACTTGAGTTTATTGAATGCGTTGAACTAATGGTAGCAGCTGAGGAAAATCGGTTAATATTAGACGGAACGACGATAAAAATTTTTGGTGAAGAAGTGGAATTCTAAAATTAAACCAGCATGTTCGAGTAGCAACATCATAACTAAAAGCCGCACAATTCACAGTGCGGCTTTTAATATAGAGATCAAGCTGTTCTATAGAATTGATATTTATCCCTAATCATACTAAAGAGTTTTAATAAGATGAAAACAGCAATAAATAACATCATTGGAACGACAACTAGCACGAAGGATTGGCTGTCTGTTTGAGCTTTAGGAGACTTTGTACTTTCCCCAACTGCATTCCTTCCGGCTACGACATACGAATAACTGCCGCCGTCACGGAATGTAGCAGTTTTATCCTCAAAATTAGGTTCTGTTAGTTTTGTTGCAATAGGAGTATAGTCGCTGCTGAATCCAAATCTATTGATGGTTTTACGATAGACGGTATAGGACTCCGCTCCATATACAGGATTCCAAGTAATTGTAACGGAATTTTGATTATTCCTGTCAGCCATGACCCAATCTGGGGCAGCAGGAACTGTTGATATATTTGCATTATAGGGAGTATATCGGTCTCCACTCAATGAAGTGGGAATTACATGAACCATACGAGAAGCATGAGTGGAAAGTTCTGTGGTGAATCCTGAATCCAGGCTGCCTAAATCCTGATGGCTCCACATATCATGTACCATTGCTGAGCCCTCGACCCCCAAATCTGCCCATTTCACACTTACGTTTTGTGAAGCTGGTCCGGTATTAAAGAGTCCGATAGTGTAAGAGCCGTCCGGTAGTTTTTGATAGAATACTTGAGAGGCAGCGGTTTTGTATAGACGTTTCCCTGCTGCTCCACTTTGGTTGGCCCCAATAATTTCGTCATTTGTCAACAAGCTGATCCCGTAATCGTCTAGCTTTGTCAGGTCGTTCCCAATCACAAACTGGGATGCCGCAATCGCCCACAGAGATACATAAGATCGTTTTTCCTCCTCTGTCAGGCCATCCTTACCTCCGTTTGCTACATTGAGTGAATCAAAATCGTTCCACCCGCCAGGACTTGCATGTTCGTGCCACTCTGCGGCATCATCAAATCTTCTAGACACCTTTTTCCAGTTTGTGAGAGTTGGCTTTCCATATGCCTCTACGTCGTGATCGGTTCGCCAGCCATTCGATAATTCCCTCCATGTAGAAGCATGTTTGATATCAAGATTATTGGACAGCTCCACATGAATCGGTCGTCCAGTTTTCTTCAACGCCCTTGCCCAGGCCTCGACATCTTGAATATCCTGGTTGCGGACACCATCAATTTTTAGATAATCCACCCCGTAAGAAGCAAACAGCTGAGCCCACGAATCAATATACTCCTGTGCCCCCGGCTTGGAAAAATTAATGGCATACATATTCTTGAAGTTAAAATTCACTTTTTGCCCTTTCCTGAAGTTCACAATATCTTTAGCGTGATAGGGCGTTCCCTCAATCGGCGTGTTTTGATCCACCGCACCTTGTGGAATACCTAGCGTAACATAGAGACCAAACTTTAAGCCTTTGTGGTGAATATAATCTCCAAGTGCTTTCATCCCGCTTGGAAATTTCTTTGGATCTACTACCCACCGACCATATTTATCAACGGTTGTGGTCCAATCAAGCATATAGTAATCATCCAAGTTAACATATTGGTATCCGTGCGACTTGAATTTTGCAGCCATTACATCAGCTGCATCTTTGATGTTTTGCTCCGTCGGTTTTTTCCGAATCGAGCTCCAGCTGCTCCAGCCCATAAATGGCCGGTCGGCTAAACTATTATAGGAAGAAGCTTTTGCCTCTTCTATGTCAAAAATGGATACGGGAAAATTTCCACAAAGTAAAAATGAGAATGATAGCAAAGTTGTAATAATTTTCTTAAGCATAGACATTTCCCCTATAAGCAGATAGGTATTAATAAATCTATAATAATACAGAAAAGTCTATATATTAATGAACAATATGTTCCAGCAAAATATGAAAAAATTCACATAATGTTCTAATCCACTCACGATCGGAAGTGTGAAAAAGTTATATAATAAAAGTGAATAAATGGTATTTATACCAATATGAGGGGGATAAGTAAATGCTGACTGATTATTCAAGAATCGTGGTTCCTTACGATCATTCCGAATTAAGCAAAAAAGCTTTAAAAATGGCAATGAATCTAGTAAAGCAAGACGAAAAAATTGAATTATATGTTGTCATGGTTATTCAACCGGAAATTCAGCTAGCTTACCATTATGCAGTTCCGATACAAGATCGGCGCGAGGAACAGTTTAAAGCGATCGAACCGATTCGCGAAGAAATAAACCAAGAGCTGCTTAAGCTTCCAAATAAGACAAGAACATTTGTGTTGGAAGGGGATCCTGCAAGAACCATTATCGATTTTGTTAGAAAGAATGACGCCGATTTTATTGTCATGGGAAGCAGAGGATTAAGCGGACTGAAGGAACTGTTCTTGGGAAGTGTAAGTCATTATGTAGTACAGAAGGCCAATTGCCCGGTTCTGATTGTAAAATAATTTCTAACCTATAATAAAAGGTTGTTCTTAAGTTCTTGGGAACAACCTTTTTATATTCATCTTAGCTAAGCTTACTAAAAAAGATGGTGAATCTTCAGAGAATTTAGAAAAACATTCTGAACTTTCAAGAAATTATGACAAGGATTTCCGGTGATATAAATAAACATGTTCACACGAATGACATATTTTATCAAAATCTTTGTTTTACATTTCGACACTCACATACAAAGTTCTTGTTTTTTTCTTTCTAATGATGGTGGTTCCTAATAGAATAAAGAATAAATTTGTAAAAAAAAGGTTAAAGTAGTCGGAATATTTAAATTTTAATAAACTGCGAAGTTTGTTACAATGAAAAACATGAAGGAAGGTCGGGGAGTTTGAAATAAAAGCTTTTTAAGAAAACTTATTTGTTTTGAGGGAGGGGTTTATATGGTATTCAAGGTAGCATTTTGGAGATTGTTAACAAAAAACCAGAAGTTACGATTGCTAATGCAAAAAGCTCATATAGAACATCATTCTGCTGGGCCCCGTGAATTATAGGGGTTCTTTTTTTATGTGTGTGCGTACAAAAATAAGAATATCAAAGGAATTTCCGTACTTGTTATTGAACTTAAATTAGTTATAGATGTAATGGACAAGTCGATAATTATGGGGTGAAACCTTGAGGAAAATTGTGATATCTGATATTCATGGCTGTGCAGCGGAACTGGATCAATTGATAACAAAAACTAATGCACAACCGGAAGAGGTAATTTTTTTAGGTGACTATGTCGATACAGGCCACGACAGTATGGCTGTACTTGATAGAGTACAAGAATGGTGCAGTCAAGGGGCAACTGCTTTGCTTGGCAACCATGATGATATGTTTTTGCAATGGCTAGCTGAAAAAGAAATTATCTTTTATTATGGCAGGGTTGGCGGAATAGCGACGATAAATAGCTGTTTACATAGACTTGGTATGGATCGGGTTGAATACTCAGAATTGCTGAATGACATGAAAAAGGAAAATGACATAAGAAACATCATCCTAGATCATTTTTCTTCGCAAATTTCATTTTTACAATCTCTCCCTTTATTTATCAAGGAACAGGATTTGATTTTTGTCCATGCAGGAATCCATCCGAAAAAAGGTCTGGAAAAAACTACAAAAGTGGAGTTTCTAAATATTCGGGATGAATTTATTTACGAATATCAGCATCCTGAAACGGTCATTTTTGGCCATACTCCGACCAGAAGGATCCATAAACAAAACAATGTTTATTTTGGTCCAAACCGGGTAATCGGAATCGATGGAGGCTGTGCTTTCGACGGCCAGTTAAACGCATTAATCATAAAGGATGGAAGTTTTGAGACGGAATCTGTTTTAAAAATAAAAGAAGGAAAATAAACATTATTTGGAGAATTAAATTTTAGTAGAATGTTAAAAATTTGAATGGAGGGACAAGGAAAATGCCAAATATCCCAACAGTACTGAAGGACTTGCGTTTACCTGTAATCGGTTCACCGCTTTTTATTATTAGTAATCCAAAATTGGTCATTGCTCAATGTAAAGCTGGAATTGTCGGCTCTATGCCGGCCCTAAATGCGAGACCGGCCTCACAACTTGATGAATGGCTGCATGAAATCACCGAGGAACTAGCAGCATATAACGCTCGTAATCCGGAGCGGCCTGCTGCACCATTTGCCATTAATCAAATTGTGCACAAGTCCAATAATCGCCTTGACCATGATGTGGAAATGTGTAAGAAGTATAAGGTTCCTATCATTATTACGTCGCTTGGGGCACGTGAAGAAGTAAATACCGAAATACATAGTTACGGAGGTATTGTGCTGCACGATATTATTAATAATACATTCGCACATAAGGCAGTTGACAAAGGTGCGGATGGGTTGATTGCCGTTGCCGCAGGTGCCGGTGGTCATGCTGGTGTGAAGAGCCCGTTTGCCTTAGTTCAGGAAATCCGTGAATGGTACGATGGTCCGGTTGCTTTGGCAGGTTCGATTGCTACCGGCAGTGCTGTACTCGCCGCTCAAGCAATGGGGGCTGATTTTGCTTACATTGGTTCGCCATTTATTGCCACTCACGAAGCTAATGCTGTAGAAGAGTATAAGCAGGCAATTGTAGATTCCACATCTGACGATATTGTCTATAGCAGTCTGTTCACAGGTGTTCCAGGAAACTATTTGGCACCATCCATACGTGCGGCAGGGTTAGATCCTAATGCGCTCCCTGAAAGTGACCCGTCTAAAATGAGTTTTTCAGACGGCAGTTCGAAACCGAAGGCATGGAAGGAAATTTGGGGTTCTGGCCAAGGAATTGGCGTCATTAATAAAGTTAGCGGTGCTGGAGATTTCGTTGACAAGCTTTATCAGGAGTATATGGCAGCGAAAGAGAGACTAGGTCTGGTTGTTGTTTAATGGCAGGATAAAATTAAAGCGGAAAAACTGACACAACTTTTGGAGTCAGTTTTTTTTATTGAATATCCATATTGCGAACAATGGACTGGTTATCATTCATAATCTATTGTATCAACTAGAAAAGGTGTTCAATATGAGAAACATGAATGAAGTGCAAATACAACCTATTATTGGGCAGGCATGGACAGGTAAACATGTTATCCTGCTTCATTGTACAAATAATAATCAATTCCTGCAGCTTTATAAAAGCTACCACGCACCGATTGAGCCCCCCCGGCATAATTGTGCAGAAACTTTATCACAACTTTTAAGTATCGGCTATTCTGTTGCGGCTATTACACCCATTTCTTCCAATCAAATTCAATATGTGCTGGTACTTTGAGATAGACCTGGGCATGCAGCGTGGGTCTTTTCTTATTCCGCTAGTTTATATACAATATATATAATAAAGAATGTATTGGAGAAATTGATTATGGAATATTTATCACTGAAAGACCATGTTTATAATTATATTGTTGATCAAATCAACAGTGGGAAATTGCTTGCAGGGGCAAAGTTAAATGAAAACAATATTTGCGAAAGCCTTCAAGTCAGCAGGACCCCAGTAAGGGAAGCACTCATCCAACTAGCGTCGGAGGGGCTGATTGATAATGTACCAAGGAAAGGGTTTGTCATAAAAAGTCTTACAAAGCAAGAGGCTGAAGAAACCTATTTTATCATCGGAGCATTGGATGGTCTCGCTGCTTCCTTGGCTGCACCGCTTTTAACCGAAAAGCACTTGAGTGAAATGGATTTCTACATACAGAGTATTGATTTGGCGCTGAATACCGAGAATTATCGAATGTATGATAAGATGCAAGAAGCTTTTCATAGTGTCTATTTATCTGTTTGTCCCAACAAAAGCTTAGTCAACCTTTTGCTTCAATGGGAAAAGAAATTTTTGAAAAATTTAGGGGAAAACGGCTCACAGGAAGGCTTGAAAGAAAAACTAATGCAAACCAATAATGAGCATCGAAAAATGCTTGAGCTTTTTAAAAGTAAAGATACTGTTGAATTGGAAAGAATATTGAAAGAAGTCCATTGGAACCCTGAAAAGGTGGAAAACCTGCCACTATAAGAAGAAAAACCCGAAAGATTTTGTTGATTATTCGACAGAATCTTTTTTTATTGACAGGAAAAAATAAAATATATAATATAAAGTATACAAATAACTGAATATTTGAAAAGGTGTTTAAATTGAAAAGGGTTTATTTTATTAAACTATTAAATTAAAAAAGGGGAAATTTATCTATGGCAAATAACACCAATGACCTTCAACGCGGCTTAAAACAGCGGCATATTACGATGATTTCCATTGGCGGAACAATCGGTACAGGTCTGTTCCTTGCTTCTGGTAATGTCGTTTCGAAGGCCGGAGCCCTAGGCGGCCCGATTGCCTATTTAGTGATTGGGATTTTAGTGTTTGTTTTAATGAAAGGTCTAGGCGAAATGTCTACCTTCATGCCTGTTCCGGGTGCCTATACATCCTATTCGGGGCTCTTTGTTCATCCTGTATTGGGCTTTATGGTAGGCTGGAATTTATCCATCAACGGATTCCTCGGCCTTGGCGCTGAAATCGTTGGGGGAGGAATGATTCTAAATCAATTTTTTCCTAATGTACCTCCTTCTGTCTTCTGTATCATCATTTCATTATTGATATTGGCCTTGAATTTAATCGATGTAAAATCATACGGGGAAGCAGAATACTGGTTTGCCGGCATCAAGGTTGTTGCTATTATTATCTTCTTAATTGTTGGTGTGTTAATGATTTTTGGATTGATTGGACATCAAGGATTTATTGGATTATCCAACTGGACAGACAAGTCCATGTTCCCTAACGGATTCGCAGCAGTTATTTTGATGATGACTGGCGTTATCTGGTCATATCTTGGGGTTGAAACCGTTATTACTGCATCTGGAGAAACAGAGAATCCTCAGAAAAATGTACCTAAAGCGATAAATACTATTTTCTTCCGGATTTTGCTTTTTTATGTTGGTTCCGTGACTGTCATGGGATTGGTTGTTCCTTACAAAGAAGTAAGCGTTTTAAATAATGGATATGCTGGTCTATTTGGGTTGGCAGGCGTTCCCGGCGCTGCCACCATAATGAATATTGTCATTCTGACTTCACTCGCATCTGCGGCAAATTCGATGATTTATGCCATCAGCAGAACGCTGGTCGCCTTGTCAAAAGAAGGAAAGGCTCCAAAAGCTTTGGGTAAAGTAAATAAACGCGGGATCCCGATGAATGCGGTTATTCTGACATTGTTCCTTGGACAAGTTTCTCTGATTACAAACTTCGTTTCACCAGATAAGGTGTTTGTATGGTTAATCTCCATCGCTGGTTTCAATACATTACTTGGCTGGTTCGGTAGTTTTCTTTCGCACTATAAATTCAGAAAATGGCTGGTGTCAAATGGCGGTTCTGTGGACAAACTAAAGTTCAAAACGAATATTTATCCACTTCCAACCATTATTTGTTTAATCGCATTAGTTGCGATTGCCTCTTATACGGCCTATAGTCCTGATACAAGATTTTCATTCTATATTGGAGCACCAATGCTAGTCTTGTACGCCATTATTGGTACCATCTTGTATAAAAAAGGAAAACTGAAAGATCCGGACTATAAGCCTTTCTTAGAGGCCCACATTAAAGAAACAGAAATAAAATAATGAATCTCACAAATTTTCATATTAGTAATGTGTAAAGGCGGGTCCCTAGTTGCTAGTATGTAAACTAGGGATTCGTCCTTAAATGGAGAGGAGAGAAACAGATTGGAAAAGAAAAACCTTGAATTGGCGGTGCAGCTTCGTCATGAATTACATGCACATCCTGAATTATCCAATTATGAAGTATGGACTAAACAACATTTAATTGATTTCCTAAAAGCAAACACAAAACTTGAAATCGTTGACCGGGGCCGCTGGTTCTATGCCATCTATCACTCTAATGTTGGAAAAAGAAACGTTGCCTTCCGTGCGGACTTTGATGCCCTCCCAATAGAGGAAACTATTAATCTTCCATACGGTTCTCAAATTCCTGGAGTGTCACACAAATGCGGACATGACGGGCACTCCGCAACTCTTGCTGGATTTGCGTTGGAAATCGATCAAAAAGGATGTGACAACAACGTCTACTTCTTATTCCAGCATGCGGAGGAAACAGGCGACGGTGCATCCGAGTGTGCTGTTTTTATCAAGGAAAATAACATTGAAGAAATTTTTGCTTGGCATAATATGAGTGGTTTTAAACACAATTCCGTATTGGTCATAGACGGAACAGCTCATTGTGCATCCAAGGGAATGAGCATACATATGGAGGGTGTACCTTCTCATGCCAGCGAGCCGGAGAAGGGAATCAATCCATCCTTTGCGATTGCCAAGGTCATCGATGCCATTCCTGGATTCATTGATCCTGATGTGAACGAAGGCATTGTTCTATGCACGATTGTTCAAGTGGACATCGGCGCCAAAGCATTTGGTGTTAACGCCGGCAAAGGTGTGCTTAGAATGACAATTCGTGCTCTTTATGAAGAAGAAATGGATAAACTTCAGAAGAATCTTGAGGAAGTTGCCAAGGCCGAAGCGGAAAAGTATGGTTTGAAGGTCAGCTTCGAATACCAAGATGAATTCCCTGAAACAGCGAATGACAAAGAAAGCTCCGATAAGATTCGTCAGGTTTGTAGAGATAAAGGATTTGATTTGATTGAGCTAGTGGAAGCGTTCCGAGGTTCCGAAGATTTTGGTCATTACACAAAACTCACCAAGGGAGCCTATACTTATATTGGAAACGGGGAAGATTATCCGAACCTGCACAGCTATGAGTATAACTTCCGTGATGATATCATTGAGACAGGTGTGGAACTGTTCAAAGGTTTAGCGGATTTGTAAAATTTAATAAAAATATTAGAGGGTGTCCCAAAATATAGTTTGGGCCCTTTTTTTGATTTTTATATAAATAAATCTGAAGTTACCATCAATAATATTAAATTTACTTAAAAATATTTTAATTATAAAATGAATTTAGATAATTTCAAAAACTAAGGTAGCAACTAGAAAAGAAGGATATTTTAAAAGGGAGGTTATAACAATTTGTCGAAAAAGTCGTTTATGAAAGGTACGGTATCGGTTCCAGTTGCCTTTATGTTATTGCTAGGTTCAACTAATGCAAGTGCTGACACAAGTAAGCCGATGCCCGCTTCTAGCACTACCATCCTGGCCAATAAGGCCATTTACAATCAGTTGGATTTTTCAAACAAGCAAGAATTTGATGATGCTCATAAAGGATTTATTTCGCCTTTACAAATGGATCCAATAAAGAATCCTGCTGGGAATGTGATCTGGGACAGCAATCAGTATTCGTTTATAAAAGAGGATGTCCCGGCAGCGCATACGGTTAACCCAAGTTTATGGAGACAAGCCCAATTACAAAATATTTCCGGTTTGTTTAAAGTCGTCGATGGGGTCTACCAAGTTCGTGGACAAGATTTATCTGTCCTTACCATTGTCGAGGGAAAAACAGGATTAATTGTTTTGGATACCCTTTCAACCGTGGAAACGGCTAAAGCGGCAATGGAATTTTATTTTCAACATCGTCCTAAAAAACCAGTAAGCGCCATTGTCATAAGTCATAGCCATGTTGACCACTTCGGAGGAATTAAAGGGGTATCTCAATATGCTGCCGATCCAAAAAAAGTTCCCATTATTGTACCGGACGGATTCAATAAAGAGGCACTAAGTGAAAACGTTCTTTTAGGCACCATCATGTCCCGGCGGGCGGGCTACATGTTTGGTAATCTCTTGCCTGCCAATGAACAAGGTTTTGTCACTTCAGGAATCGGACCGGGATTAAGTAATGGAACCTTCAGTTACATGCCTCCAACAGTGGAGATAAAAGATAACGTGCAAACAATGGAAATAGACGGGATTACTTTTTCGTTTCTATTAACACCAAACACGGAAGCACCTGCTGAAATGCACTACTATATTAAAGATTATAAAACACTGGTGGTAGCAGAGAATACAGGACACACCTTACACAATATCTACACGTTAAGAGGTGCCAAGACCAGGGATACATTAAAATGGGTAGAGGCACTTGATGAAACAATCGATTTATATGGTAGTGAAGATATTGAGGTCATGGTGACAGCTCATTCCTGGCCAACATGGGGTAAAGATCGTGTGTTCGAACAACTTAAAAACCAGCGTGATTTGTATAAATACATTCATGACCAAACCATCCATATGGCTAATTTAGGCTACACCGCAGATGAAATTGCTGAAAAAATTAAACTGCCAGAAAGCATAGACAAGGTTTGGGCGAATCGTGGCTATTACGGTACACTAAAGCACAATGTAAAAGCGGTTTATAACTATTATTTAGGCTATTTCAGCGGCAATCCTTCCGATCTGGACCCGTTGCCTCAGGAAGAAGCTGGAGCTAAATATGTTGAATACATGGGCGGCGAAAAAAATGTTCTTAAACAAGCAAAACATGATTATGCCAAAGGTGAATACCGCTGGGTAGCACAAGTGTTAAAGCATGTGGTGATGGCAGACCCCAAAAATAAGGAAGCAAAGGATTTACTTGCCAAAACATACGAACAGTTAGGATATGTGGCAGAATCCTCTGTTTGGAGAAACTTTTACCTGTCAGGGGCCCAGGAGCTAAGAAATGGAGTGGCAGAATCGAAAGGCTCAGGCGGCATGATGAATCTCGATACGCTTCTGAACATGCCGATGGATGATTTCCTAAACTTAGTCTCGATTAAGTTAAACGGAACGAAGGCAGAAGGCAAAAATATGACTTTTAATGTGTCGTTCACAGATTTAAAAACGAACTATACAATTACCTTAGGAAACTCTGTTGTCAATTATAAGAAAGGTCAAACGGCATCAATGCCTGATGCCACGTTAGTATTAGATCGAGTAACATTCTATCTTATCGCTCTAGGAAAAGAAGATTTGGATAAAATGGAGGCTTCCGGAAAGGTATCCGTTACGGGAAACAAGGAACAATTTAAAGAGTTTTTATCTTTACTGGATAAATTTGATCCTAAGGTAAATATCGTGACACCATAAATATTTATATATGTGCTGGTTCCGAATCTATGCGGAACCAGCCTAAACTCAAATTTGATTGAATGATTATCTATCAATTTAATTTATATCATCATAATAATCGCTTAATTTTCTTAAATTTATTTTATGATAATATTAATCCTAAGATTAAGAATATTTCCAACTATTAAACTAGCATAATCAATCAGATGTATCAACTTTGTTCAATTAGCTAGTCATTATTTATAAATTGAAAACGCTTCCTGTTAGCCCCGGTTTTAGTGAATTGTGGCCGCAGGTTTACTAATGTTGTATTTCAAACTGAACTAAAATGGAGTGAGAGTGGAAATGGAGATGTATGCAAGTAAAAAACGGAAAATAATCATTAGCGGGCTTTTATTTGTAGGAATGGTTTTAAGCTTTTTTGACAGAGTCGCCATTAACGTTGCGGTAATCCCAATTGGCGATGAGTTTCACTTAAACACCTCTCAGACAGGTTTGTTGATCAGTATATTTTTCATTAGTTACTCGCTCATGCAGCCGCTTGGCGGATGGATGACGGACAAGTATGGTGCGAGAGTCATGATTACATTATCCCTGTTTGGCTGGTCTTTGTTTACCTTAATGACTGGATTCGCTTGGTCCTTTGTAACTTTATTATTCATTCGCTTCATTTTCGGATTGGGAGAGGGCCCTTTTTATCCAGCCAGTATGTCAACCATCCGGGATAACTTTCCACAAGAAGAACGCGGCCGGGCCAATTCCTTTTTCCTATCTGCGCAAAATATAGGCGGAATCCTAGGTACAGCCCTTGCTGCTGCGATGATTGCTGCATTTGGATGGAGAGGCATGTTTTCTGTTGCAGGTATTTTGGGAATGATTGTTGCTATTGGATTTTGGTTTATCTTAAAGCCTAAAAAAGTACAGAAAACAAACGTCATCCTAGCGCGAAAAAAGGTTCCTTTAAAGCAATTATTAAAAATAGATAATATATGGAAACTCATCTCTTTTAAATTCTTATTCAATATTATTAACTATGGATTAATTACATGGATGCCAATCTACCTGGTAAAGGAAAAAGGAGTGGATTTAGTTCATGCCGGAAGTTTACTGGCCATCCCTTACATTCTTGGGTTCTTTATGTTTAATGTGAGCGGATTGGTATTGGATAAATGGATGGTCGGCCGTGAGAAATACTTGGCTGCTGCCGGTGCACTTTTATGTGCAATTTTCCTATACTTTATGGCAAATGCTACGTCAGTTACACAGTTTATTACGTATCTTACGTTAAATTCCATCGCTCTTTCTTTTTTCGGAACCGTTCTTTATACGATTATTATCAAATATTCACCAAAGGAACTTACCGGTTCGGTATCTGGTGTTGTCACCTTTGCAGGTCAAATTGCCGGCGCGGTTTCTCCAACAGCAATTGGCTTGATCATTAGCTTATTTAAGGGCTCCTATAATGCGGCTTTCTGGTTTTTAGTCATTTCAGCGCTACTAGCTATGGTTATTGTCATTTCGATTAAAAATAATGCATCACAATCATCAAAGGAATTTGAAAATGAAACTGCGGCCATTTAATTCTATTAAGCCAAATCCATCTGGCTATGCTTAAACTCTTTGATTGAATGGGCTTACAATTCGCGGTATGATTCTAATATGAGAAATTGAAGGGGAATCATCCATGAATATTGAACAATTGGAATATATCATTAAAGTCGCTGAAACGCGTTCGATTTCTACCGCCTCGGAAAGCCTTCATATTTCCCAGGCCGGTATCAGTATGGCGATTACTAGCTTGGAAAAAGAACTAGGAATCAAAATATTCAAACGGTCGAGATTGGGGACGATTCCGACTGAAGAAGGCATGGACATCATTCAAAAAGCCTATGAGGTAATGAGTAAGCTTGAGGAAATGAAGGACAGTGCCCAAGCACATTCGGACACGATCGAAAAAGAATTGCGCCTTTCCTCTACACAGGGACTGTTTCTGACGGTCCTGCCCAAATCATTGGCTTTATTTAAGAAGAAGTATCCCGAAGTAAGAATTGTTATTGATGAAAAAGGCGGCAAAGAAATTATCCAAGATGTTCTGCAAAATAAAATAGACATCGGGTTGTTAAATATGCCTAAAGAAAATCCTAAAGAGGATGAACTGGAGTTTTGCAAACTGATGGAAGCAAAGGTGGTTGTAACAGTAGGCAAGAACTCCCCCTTAGCCGGCAAAAAAAGTATCACACCCCAAGAACTGCAGGATCAAACCCTGGTTTTCTACAATGGGCCAAATATGAAAGCATATCTCGATGATTTTTTCGCAAAATACGGAGAACTGGATGTTTTGTTTTTAACCAATAATACAGAAGTGATTAAAAAAACAGTTGCCGAGGGATTGGCGATTACCCTTTCTTATGAAATCGGAATCAACAGCGACCCGTATTACCTGAGCGGGGAGCTTGTGCCTATTCCATTGAGGAATTTTCATCATGATTTAATGGAACTAGGATATGTGCGTTCAAAGAAACAGCACTTTTCCAAAGCAGCCAAAGAGTTTATTAAATGTCTTGAAGTATACACTACGACCTTAAAATACTAGTTTCCTATTAATGATAGGGGACTAGTTTTTTTATATTAAACATAAATTTTATTTAAGTAATTATAATAAATGGTTATTTTACTTAAAAATAATTTATAAATATAATTAATTTAAGATTTAAAATATTAAATAAAATTCATTCTGAAAGAAGGGGAGTAAATGTTAATGACTTTGGGAGAAGATTTAAAAACGGTTCATAGGAAATTGCGCGATTTCATTCAAAATGAATTACTTCCATATGAACGAGAGCAGCGCCTAAATGCGGAAGAAGACATCCCGATGGAGTCGATTAAATGGGTCAGAAAAAGATCTAGAGAGTTAGGGTTCTATGGAATTAATCTGCCAAAGGAATATGGAGGCCGGGATATAAGCTTAAAAGGGCTTTGTCTGTTGAAAGAGGAATTGGCCCGATCCGGTTCTGTTTTATGGGGCCAGGTACTTGGAGAAATCGGTGGACCGCTCCGAATTGGCCAGATGCTCGAAAGCTTTACAAAAGAGCAAATTGAAAAATACGTCATCCCGTTAGTTAAGGGAGATATCGGATGCTGTTTCGCATTGACAGAGCCAAATGCCGGTTCAGATGCGTTTGCCATTGAAACAACGGCAGTTAGAGATGGAGATGACTACATATTAACAGGGAAAAAGCATTTTATCAGTGCTGCCCCATATGCTGATTTTGCTATTGTCATAGCAAAAGAATTAGTAGAAGACGAGAAACCTAGAATTACAGCTTTTCTAGTTGATAAAAAGACACCGCTAAATGATGGTTTTGAACTCGGAAATATCCAAGTTCCGATTTCAGGAGAACGAATTCATGCTGAATTATTTTTCAATCAGTGTCGGGTGCCTGCCACAAATATTATCGGTGCACCGGGAAGAGGCTTGTTGCTGGGCTTAAAGAGAATCAATACGAATCGCGCCTCTCATGCTGCCAGTTTCGTAGGAATGGCTCAGCACCTTCTTGATTTAGCAGTGGAACAGGCCAAAAAGAGGGTTCAATTCGGCCGCCCAATTAGTGAATTTCAGGCAATTCAGCACATGTTGGCGGAAATGGCTACGGAAATATATGCGGCAAGAAGTATGGTTTACGATGTAGTTGAAAAAATCGACCGGGGAGAAGAAGAGCGGGCAGGAGCTTCCATGGCAAAGTTGTTTGCATCAGAAGTAAACAATCGTGTCGCCGATAAGGCCATCCAAATATTTGGATCCCAAGGCTTGGTGAAAGGGCACCCGGTTGAAAAAATGTACAGAAGTTCGCGGATGTACCGGATCCTGACCGGAACTTCGGAAATTCAAAAAAATACAATTGCCAAGGAACTTTTGAAGGATTAATTCAATTTTTAAGGAGGGACGACTTATTATGCAGCAGACGACTTTTCAGGCAGTGCTCCTTAAGGGATTAAGGAGATTCGCAGAACTCCCGGCAGTCACCCTACTGCCGTCTGAGGAAACGATAACATATCGGGAGCTGTTAGAAAAAATAGAGCTTGTTTCAACTTATTTACACAATTTAGGTGCCAGAAGGGGGACCCATATTGCTACCCTTATTTCTAATAGCTTAGAAGCGGTTATCTTTGGGCTTGCTGTCCAGCGGCTTGGAGCAACCTTGGTCCCGCTTGGCGAAAAGCTTGGACCACGGGAAGTTGGTTTTATTTTGCGGGAAGCAAAACCGAAATTGGTGATCATGGCAACAAAGCCACATGTTACGACCATTCTCGAATACTTAGAGGAGGCAAATGATCCGAATGTACATGTAATTGGGCTTCCGGGCTTTGGTGTCGACTATCCAGAAAAATTTATGATATTCGAATGGCCTGTGGAAAAAAAGGATTTGGATTTCCCTGTATCGGAAGGGGAAGATATCGCACTTCTTTCTTACACTGGCGGGACAACAGGTACACCGAAGGGCGTTATGCATTCCCAGGCAGGTTTGGCTGCGGGCATCCTTTCTGCTGCTATTGAGGATCCAATAGATGACCGTGACCGGTTGCTGCTAAGTACACCAATCGTTCATGCGGGCGGTTCCCTGCTGTGGAGAGCCCTGATTTCCGGGGTCCATGTTTATGTCATGCGTGCATTTGATGCAGAATATTTTATCAAGGCCATTAAAAAATATCAGATTACTACTACATTTATGGTCCCGACCATGCTGTACAGACTTCTCGACCAGGTGAAAATCATGGAATATGATGTCAGTTCCATGCGCAGTATCTTTTATGGTGCTTCACCCATTTCACCAAAGCAGCTTAAGGAAGCCTTCGAAGTGTTTGGGCCGATTATGCGCCAGCAATACGGCATGACAGAGTGTAATATTGTGATTTCTAGACTTTCGAAAAGCGCCCATGTTTGGGCTTATCACAATAACCAGGAAGTTTTGAAAAGCTGTGGCAAACCGTGCCTGTTTACTGAAGTTCGAGTAATTGACGATAACGGGCAAGATGTGGGACAAAACGAGATGGGAGAGATTATTGTAAAATCACCTTCCATGCTGGTAGGCTACTACCAAAGGCCGGAGCAGACCCAGGAAGCCATTCGTGATGGCTGGTTCTACACGGGAGATATCGGCAAGTGGGATGAATATGGATACCTTTATATTGTCGATCGAAAGAAGGATATGATCATTTCCGGGGGCATGAATGTCTATTCCTCAGAAGTTGAACGGGTCGTCAATCAGCATCCGGCCGTAGCCATGAGTGCGTGTATTGGTGTTCCACATCCGGATTGGGGGGAAGCAGTCTGTGTCGTTGTGTCAGGAAGAGCAGGAAGCAGCTGCACGGAGGAGGACATTATTCAATTCTGTAAGGAGCGCACTTCAAAGTATATGGTGCCGAAAGTGGTATATTTCCAGGAGCAGTTTCCACTTACGCCAATTGGAAAGATTGATAAGAAAGAATTGAAGAAAATGTATGCCCAAGGTTTACTAACCATTTAAATAGAATGAAAACTGGGAATATGGTTTTATTCCCAGTTTTTAATTCGTAAGGGAGGCATAAGAATGGATATCTCAACAGGCCTCTTGCTGCTATTAGTTGGAATCATTGCTGGAGGATACGGAACCATTGTAGGCGCCGGCGGCGGGTTTATTTTTGTACCGGTGCTATTGATGGTTTTTCAATTAAAACCTGCGGTTGCAGCCGGCTCAGGTTTAGTTATTGTCTTAATCAATGCAATATCTGGCGTTGTAGGGTATGCAAGGAAAGGACAAATTAATTATTGGATGGGAATGACACTCGCCATTGGAGCATTGCCCGGGTCACTCATCGGGTTTTTGCTGCTGCAATTATACTCTTCGAATTTTTTTTATATTCTTTTTGCCAGTATCCTAGTTTGTTTGGGCATTTTCTTAATGGTGAAAAATACTTCGGTTCAATTAAATAGGAAACAAGTTTTATTGGAGGGGGAAAGGGATGGTCTATCTTCACGAAATGCAGAGTTCGAATCAGTAGACATACCCAGTGTTCAGTCAAAATGGCTGCTTCCTTTAGGTTTTTTAATGGGTATCCTCTCAAGCTATTTGGGAATTGGAGGAGGCTGGTTACTTGTTCCAATTTTAATCTATTTGTTTCACGTTTCTACCCACCAGGCGACAGCAACATCCATCTTTTCATTATGCATATATTCATCAGCAGGCGTTTTTCTTCATTTTTATTATGGCAGTTTTGATTGGTTTACGATCGTCTGGGGAGGGGCGGGGGTTACCATCGGTGCACAGTTTGGGGTCATCATGGCACAAAAAATCCCGGGTAAGATTGTCCTTCAAATGTTGTCGGTATTACTTATCATCATTGGATTTCGCATGTATTTAAACTAAATTGATAAAAAATTTAGGAGCGGTCAAAGTCTTGGCGGCTGCTTTTTTTAAACAAAATTTCTATGCGTCTGTGCCTTTTTTTTCAAGAGTAAGGTGGCATATAAGGACTCTATGCGCCCGAACCAGAGAGAGTAACAAGAATACGGTAGCATATAAAGGCTCTATGCGCCCGAACCAAAGAGAGTATCAAGAGTATGGTAGCATATAAGGGCTCTATGCGCCCGAACCAGAGAGAGTATTAAGAGTACGGTAGCATATAAAGGCTCTATGCGCCCGAACCAGAGAGAGTATTAAGAGTACGGTAGCATATAAAGGCTCTATGCGCCCGAACCAGAGAGAGTATCAAGAGTATGGTAGCATATAAGGGCTTTATGCGCCCGAACCTGAGAGAGTAACAAGAATACGGTAGCATATAAAGGCTCTATGCGCCTGAACCAGAGAGAGTATCAAGAGTACGGTAGCATATAAAGGCTCTATGCGCCCGAACCAGAGAGAGTAACAAGAATACGGTAGCATATAAAGGCTTTATGCGCCCGAACCAAAGAGAGTATCAAGAGTATGGTAGCATATATGGGCTCTATGCGCCCGAACCAGAGAGAGTAACAAGAGTACGGTAGCATATAAAGGTTTTATGAGCTCAATCCAGAGTACTTCATAGGTACGGTCACATATATAGACCCTATGCCGCAATGCAGAAGACTCCTATTCTCTTGCTGAATTCATAAAGCAAGAAAGAGCCAACAGAAGAAAAAATGTTAACGTTAACAATAAGCGTTTACATATATTACTAGATTTGATAGACTATAAAGGAATGGAAATGTTAACGTTTGCAAAATGGCGTGACAGTACGAAGCATCCGCGTTTCACAAAACCTATCGGCAAAGAGTCCGGCAGGCTTTGAAAACTATAAATTATTGACGAAGGAGTAATGAATAATGGAAACTCGTTATGCAATTCACCCCGAGGATATGAAGAAATACACAACGGAAGAATTAAGAAGGGAGTTTTTAGTGGAAACCCTATTTGAGCTTGGGCAGGTCCACTTAACCTATACACATAATGACCGGATGATTTTTGGAGGGGTCACGCCTGCTGAACAAGAATTGACCATCAAACTTGATAAAGAGCTTGGCGTGGAGTATTTCCTTGAACGTCGTGAGCTGGGAATTATCAACATCGGCGGCGATGGTGCAGTTATACTTGATGGCGTGGAATATGAGATGCAGGGAAGAGACGGCCTGTATGTCGGCAAGGGAACAAAGGAAGTCCTGTTCCGTTCAAGTGATGCAAACAATCCGGCCAAATTCTATATCAACTCGACTCCAGCACATCATACCTATCCTACAGTCAAAATTGATATTAACAAGATTGTTCCCCTTGAAACGGGCGAGCCGGGTACATTAAATGAACGGAAAATTTATCAGTATGTTCACCCGAATGTTTGTGAGTCCTGCCAGCTGCAAATGGGGTTAACGATGCTTGCACCGGGCAGCGTTTGGAATACCATGCCATGCCACACCCATGAACGGAGAATGGAAGTCTACCTGTATTTTGATATGGAACCTGAAACGCGCGTTTTCCACTTTATGGGCAAACCGGATGAGACAAGACACTTAGTGTTGAAAAACGAGCAGGCGGCCATTTCTCCTAGCTGGTCCATTCATACAGGTACAGCCACAAGCAACTATACATTTATTTGGGGAATGTGCGGTGAAAATATCACTTACACTGACATGGATTTTGTAAAAATGGAAGATTTGCGCTAGTTTTTACAGCAGTATGAAAATATAAAAAAGCGGAGGCTAATGATATGACGAATAATCTAAGATCCTTCTCTCTCGATTTTTTCAGTCTAGCAGGAAAAGTCGCCATCGTTACAGGGGGGAACAAGGGACTTGGGCAGGCGTACGCCGTTGCCCTTGCAAAAGCCGGGGCCGATCTTTTTGTGGTGTCCCGCAGTGAAGATTGGCAGGAAACAAAGGAGCTGATCGAAGGGACAGGTCAACGTGCCGTCTTTTTCCAAGCAGACTTAAGCGACAGGGATAAAGTTAAGCAGGCAGCTGCAGAATGTGTGAAGGAATATGGCAGGATTGATATTCTGGTGAATAACGCCGGTACTATCCGCCGTGCTCCTCTACTGGAGTATAAGGAAGAGGATTGGGATGCCGTAATGGAAATCAATCTTAATTCCATATACCTGCTCAGCCAGGAAGTGGCGAAGGTCATGGTCGAGCAAAGATCCGGGAAGATTATCAACATTGCCTCCATGCTGACATTCCAGGGCGGCAAGTTTGTTCCTCCCTATACAGCCAGCAAGCATGCTGTTGCCGGCCTGACTAAGTCGTTTGCCAACGAACTTGCCGAATATAATATTCAAATTAATGCGATTGCGCCAGGATATATTGCGACAGACAACACAGCGCCAATTCGGGCGGATGAAAAACGCAATGCGGAGATTCTCTCCCGCATCCCTGCCGGACGCTGGGCGGACCCGTCTGACTTAATGGGTGTGGTCGTATTCCTTGCAAGTGACGCCTCTAATTATATGAATGGCCATATCTTGGCGATTGATGGCGGCTGGTTAGCAAGATAATATCGAAAATATATAAAGAGGCCGCTCGTGGATGAGCGGCTTTTTATTATACAAACACTGTTTCGACCGCAAGTGGCTCAAGTGCGGTTGTAGAATTGATATAGATAAATGCGTCGGTGTTTGGCTGTTTGGCGTTAACTTTTTTAATCGCCTAAGTATTTTATCGAAGAGCCTTCGAAGGTCTTGCTCAATATCCTCATCTTTAGAAGCTAAATCGTCAATGCGACGTTTAATGTCGTCCAGATTGGGGTCATTTTCTTTTTTTAATTTGGTTAAAATTGGGCCCAAAATTTCATCTCTATGGATGTTATATTCTTGTTCTAAAAACAAATTAAATTCTGCCTCAACACGCTTGGGCAACCCTTTAAATTGTTTTTCTATTGCATCACCACTTTTTCCGTCGCCCTGACCGATAATCTCATGGAATATTTCGTTTTAATTTTCTTATGCTCCTTCAATTGTTCCTGCAATTGGTCCATTACATTTTTTAAATTGTAATAGGTATTTTCCATTAACTTGTTTACGTTTTCATTTTTTATTGCAAGAATATGGTCGATTTCTTCATATGCCTTAAAATTAGGATCAAGTATTTCATCCTCGAAGGATACACAATACAGCCCATCGTCACTTCGTTTGATATTCATAAATAAGTAAAGAATCTGGGCTATAAAAAACAATAAACGGATTTTGGTTTTGGGTTCTTCACTTGCATCCTCTAAATGTATAGATAGCCTTTTCCTTACTCTATTTGCTTTTTCAAAAGCTGCATCATTTTTGGGCTGTACAAGTTTATCAAGTATATGTTCAATAAAATTAAAAAGATTATGGTAAGATTTCGCAGGTCCATCCAATTCTTTCTCTAACATAAATTGATTAATTTCATTAAAAACTTTTAATTTGTCCTCTGAGTTTAAATCTTGAAATTCTTTGAGTATGCCTTCAACTCCCATATTTACCACTCCACCAATTTTTATCTATTTTTTGTAGGTAGGGAGGGATTATACAATTTTCCTTTTCTAGCGTGTTAAATAAATGTGAAATGACAATGTTTGTTTATTGTACTTAGATTAACCATGAAAAAAGTAGGAGGACATTTTTAACATAAAAACGAAAGTTTGGGTTAAGAGTTAAAGAGTATTAAAGGGGATGTAATTATTTTAAAAAATGATTTGGAGGCATTGAAAGTGAATATTGATGTTAATGACATAAGAGGAATCATATTGAGCTCAATAATTTAAAAGGTATGAATGAGAGCTATACTTTTTATTATGATGAAACAAATAATATTAGAAGCTTTCACTTAAAGGAAGGTAACCTTAATGCTATGGCAGAGGCCAACTTTGTTCTAGGTGGAGTGATGCATATAGGGAACAACCCAACCGCTGATTTCAATACCTTACGAAGTGATTTAAAACTGCAGAAAACAGTTAAAGAGATAAAACTTAGACATTTAGCTACAGGTAACTTTATCGAGTGTTTAAATTCTAAAAAACTAAACATATATTTAAATTGGCTTTTAACAAGTGACCTTTACATCCATTATACTAATTTAAATATCTTTTATTATTCAATAGTGGATATAATTGACTCGATAATTGATGATGCAATCCTTAGACAATTCCCTGTGGATTTAATAAACAATTTAAAGAACGATTTATATCGTATAGCCATGCTTGAAAAAGATTCGTTTATAGATTTATTCTATACTTTTGAATACCCAAATATTAAGGATAATAAGATTACAGATTTTATAGATTCGTTAATTGACATTATTGATAAATACATTTCCAACATAGATTTTCATATAGGTCTGACAATAATCAAACAGCTGTTAAAACAATCAAGGAAAAAGGGAGAACTATATTTCCTCAATAACGAAACAGACCATTCACTAATTAATGATTTTTCAGATTTCTTTTTAAGGTCCATTTACTTATTTAAAAACTCACACCATGTTTTTGATGAAGAGTCAGTTATTGAAGGAATCTTAAATGATATTGACTTGTATGATGGTGGCAAGAAAGTTAAACCCTATGAATTTGTGGGTTCTAAGAAAACTTCATTGACTCAGGTTTCAGATGTAATAGTTGGGTTACTTGGCAAATGTTTTTTATTTATTAACTCTACACCAGCATATAGTCTTCATGTAATAAAAAAAGGGCTAAAACCTTTGCAACTGGATAATTTAACATTACTAATTAATATCATTGCTAAGTCTAATAACTTCAATAAAGCACTATTACTGTCTGTTACAAGCTTACATGAAAGAGAAAAAACCAGTATTCTTTTATCTAAGTGATATAAAATAAAACACAATTTAAGAAAAAATGGGGGAGGAAATTCTTCCTTGCCCATTTTTTTAACTGTGTATGGCAGTATTTTTAATGAATCTTAATAAGCAAAAATTTACATAGTGTGTATTAAAACTTGAATATTTTTCGACTTTTTTGTTTATTCCTTTTTGTGTTAAAGCACTCGTTAGTTTAATAAGGAAATCAATACTTATTAAAAAATCACAACTATTCATTAAGAGGTAAGGAATAAATTTACTATTATTTTTGAATATTTATTACTAATACGGTTAGTATAAGGGTTTTTGACTTATCAAGTGGATGTTCAGTATTATACCGTAAGGTATATTTATAGTCTTGAACCTCTAAAGGAAATTTTTTAAAGGTAAGTTTATTGTCTTTAAAAAACTTATCTGTTCTTTCTTCTGCGTGCCTAACTGCAACTGAAGAATCGTAATTTTTATTGAAAACTATTAAAGCAACTTTATCATCGTATGTAGTAGTATACTTTAAGAGTAATTGTTCTAAGCCTTCATCAATACTACCTGGTCGATGAAGAACTTTGCATTCTGCAACAAAAATATTAATATCTTTTACACGAATGCAAATGTCACTTTTACCTTCCTTATTGAAGGTTTCACCACCACCAAGACCATTATAAATAACGTTTAGAGCATTTAGAATAGTAAATCGAAGTGGTTCCTCATCCAGATTAAAGTAAGGTTCTACTGTTCGAGACATTTGAATACCATACCGATAAATAACGTCTATAATACCAGCGTAATCAGGATCAGTTAAGGCCATATCCTCCTCAATCATTTTAAAATCTCTTCCCATCCCTATAATATCTCTATGTTCAAATAACTCAATGGCATCATTTAAATGATTATAGTAAATTTTCATATCATCAATAAACCCATCTATGTCACTAAACACTTCCAATTCTGATTTAGGTAGAGGATCAATAAAAGCTTTTAAATCCTCGTTGTAGTATAACTGATGAAGGATACAAGTTTACCTATATTCTGAAACCATTCTTTAAACTCAAGGGATATTTTTGATTTTACTTCATTTAGTACTTTCTCTTTATCCTCAGTCGTATCAGTTAACAAGCGATCGCACGACTGGTTAAAGGTGATTAATTATAAATATGCAGGTGTTTTTATCACAGGGTTAAGGAAAGATGATTTTGTCCTTCTATTAAGCACTTATGATGGGGATAATCTAAAACCTTCAGGTGTTATGGAATTCATTAACCAAAAGGAAATGATGAAGTTCTATGCTAGATACCAAGATTTAATAATTGGAGAAGATAAGAAGTTTGTTTTTATCAAGCCAGAAATATAGTGCCGAGTAAGATTTAGAAATTATACCAAACAGGGGTTATTACGGATCCCATCATTCGTTGAATATATTTCCTAGTTAGAGTCTTTTATTGATCTCTTTTTTAATTTGTTTATAAACATAAAAAAACAAAAGAAAAGGCCCCAGTAAACTGGTTCCTTTTCCAATGCTGTCCTATTGGATCTATTTCATTACTAGTGCTTCCACAATTCTTCTGTCTTAATCACTTTATAATCTGAATTCTGAACCGTATATCTCATGGTGGGATTATTTGGAAATGATGCATTTCCATCAAAGCTCGTGATTACTGTGGTTTCATCATTTTTAACAAATTGATCATAGCTGCCACCAGCCCCACTAATATTAGTAAAGTGTAACGTTATAGTATTGCCTGAAGTTCCATTTTTGACCAAACCCCACAAATCCCTTTGGTAATTTTCCCATGCAATTTCTTTAGAAGCCTCATTATCAGCATTCTTATAAGTCTTCTCCCAAAAATCAATTACTTCATCCATGCTTCCCCATGCATTCTGTTGAAAAGTAAATTCGATAAGCTGGCCATTTGGCACCGTTCCATCAGCTAAGTATTTGTCGTAAGCTTCTCCTTCAACAGTTATACCTTCAAATTTCCTGCCATTACCTTTCAACAACAAAGCATGTGTCTTGCCTTCATTATTTTTTATCGTCACAACAGTATACCGATTAGAATCTTTAGTTTCGGCGACCACATAAGAAAAATTATACACGTAATTTACTACTAATTGCCCTCTATTAAAGTACCAAGTGCTACTTATCCCATCCTCTTTACCCGTTGCCTTCCAAACACCACCGACATCCTCACTAGCCTTGGATACTTCTGAAGATCTTGAAGTTTCAGATTGTGAAGTCGTTTCTGCCGTTTCTATTTTCTGTTCCGAACTTTCTGAAGAAGTTTTTGTTGGTTCATCAGTTGTTTTTCCGCATCCAGAAAGGATTACCCCAAGAAAAACTAATAAACTAACTAGCATCCTTTTCAATTTCATTAACCACCTTTGCCTCCATTTTTCATTGATTAGCACTAATGAATCTTACTTTTTAATATTTGATCCTATTTAAAAGCTATTACTGATAGAATAAAATTTATTAAACTGGTTTTGTATATTTTGTAGACAATAATTATTAAATCGGTCTACATGTGATTCTGGACTATGTTTTTTAAATGAATTTAAATCTATAAACTCACCACCAATATAGTTTATTAGGGAAAAGAGAATGAGTTGATAATCAAAAAAGACTCCGCTAAATCCCGTCCAGTAAATATTTTTTCGCTCAGCTAATATGTTATATAGTTTTTTATACAATAAAAAAGGTTTTTCAGTTTTGAAAACAAACCAATTGCTATCCAAAACATGTTTTGTTTCATAATCAAATGAATTTGAATCATTGAATTTTTGTTCTTTTAATGATTCGTAAAGTGCGTATGATAAACGATTAAAGAAATTGCTTAAAAAATCTGATAGCCTAATACCGGCAACTAATTCGGAATCTCCATTAATAACCTTTTTGAAACCCTGTTTTTTTGCCGTTTCCAGTATTTTTCCTGTCCCTTCTTTATCAAGAGTAAGATTAATTCTATTTGATTTTATTGAAAATTCTTCGGTTAGAAATTTAAAACCATCAAAGAGTGGTTGATAATCCCAGTTATATTTATTTTGAGGGGATGGTATGACAACTGATTCCTCTAAGATGGATAATAGGTTTTTAAGAACAGGTAATTCTATTTTTTTTCGTGGCACATGTTTAATTTTCTTGATTACTTCCTTTAACATTTCTATTAATTCGTAAAGAAATTCTTCGGTGGACTCAATATTTTCAGAAAACATTTTTTGCAGTAGCTCTGTATTTCGATAATTAAATAGAAATTTGATAATTGAATAAATCAAGGGGGGATAACTAATATTCATATACTGAGGTAATATGATTTGTTTAAAATAATGGGTAATTAAGAATTCAGTTTTACTAAAGAGATTGATGTGTAGGATAACATTGTTATCAATCAGATCAAACATCCGACTATATATATCAAGTGCGTTTTTATTGAAAGAGCTAAATCCATATTTAAAGTTAGACTTTTTAATATTTGTGCCCTTTAGTTCTAGTTCTTCAGCTAATCCTAAAAGTTTTTTTCCATAGGTTTCAAATTCTAGATATTTATTTTCGTATTCTTTTTCAAAACGACTATCTATTCCCCAAAATACTCCTAGGAAAAGATCATTGTTGCCTTCCATATAAATATTAATTCCCTTTTGGGTATTAGTTACTTTTCGATCGTGAGAAGATTCATCAAAAAAGAAATTATACGTTTTTTTATGTTTCATATTAATCACCATCACTATTCAAGTTAGTCCGCTATATAAATATAACGAAAAATCCTAACATTTCATATAGTTGACTGTTTTATTTTGGAAGGAACGCTGTATGGCTTGATCAAGGAAGTTACTAGTGTAGTGTAAAATTTAGAAAGTCACAAAACTATTGTTATTATAAATCCCTTCGTTTGTTTAATAAATTTCTCAGTACGGATCCTTTAAAACAACTCCAAACGAATAAAAGAACCCTCAAAAGAGAGTCCCTTAAGCGTATCTTCGTCTATTTTTTTAAAGGTGAATCAATTCAATGATTAGAATAATCAATATTACCCACCAGAATGCTGCATAAATGAAAAACAGAATAATGTTGATCCACAATTTCCTAGCCTTTAATCTATGAGCAAGTACTGGACGTACATCAAATGCATGCTTGATACTTGGAAATAAAAAGAATAGTACAGCTAGTATTAATCCTGTGATAGCATAACCATCACTTACTTCCTCTGGTTTTTTGGTCGATTCTAAATCCCCACTAGTCACCTGTTTTTCTTCCTTTTTTACTTTTTCATTTTTGTCATCAGGTTGAGTAGCTGTTTCAACTGCCACTTTATCTTCCTTCTTTTCCTCGGTTACAGTTGTATTATTTTCAGGTTGTGTTGTAGTTTTTTTATGTTTGTTAGATCCTTAGTTCTATTTTCTGCTTCTTCTCAGAACAACTCGGTCTGTTGTCCGATACCATCTACTTCTCGATACATGCATTCAAGAGAAACGTATTATTCGCAATAAACCTTATAGGATGCCGAACGTCATTGCTGCTAAAACAGGATATACTGATGCTGCTCAGTATATCCTCATAGAATATTTAAAAAAGGAGAGAACGAGGTTATTTCTGTTGGATATTTAAAAACCTTCCGTACCAAATTTAACAATATTACAATCTTTTTCGAAAAATGACAAATTATTTACTAAGTTCCAAATAATAGATAAAATTGATAATAATAGCATAAAAGGAGTAGGAAAAATGTATCTTTCAGAAGTATCAATAACGAACTTTCGTAAGTTCGGGGAACCTGGTCTTCAATTAAACTTAAATAAAGGGTTCAATTTGTTTGTTGGGGAAAATGATTCTGGGAAAACAACTGTTATAGATGCAATTAAATTAGTGCTTGGTACTCAAAGTAACGATTTTAATAGAATAGAGATCGATGACTTTCATTTTCCAAATGGCTCCACGTCTGAAAGAGATAGGGCTACTACAGTTGAGATCTCTTGTGTCATTCGAGAAATATCATTGGATGAAGCTAAACATCTGTTAGAATGGTTGTCATTTGAAAAGAATAATGGCAAAACGGAGTACATACTCCATCTTACATATAACGCAAGAAGGCAAGGAAAGAAGATCTTTTATGATGTTAAAGCAGGTATGGGTGAGGGTGCAAAGTTATTAAACAGCGAGGTTAGAAATCGTATAAAAGCCACATATTTAAAACCCTTAAGAGATGCCAATACTGAACTCGCACCAAGAAAAAACTCAAGATTATCCCAAATACTGAGTAGCCATTCTGCTTTCGAAAATGAAGATTCCCACTTTTTAATCGAAACTTTCAGGGAAGCTAATAATAAAATAGATTTATATTTTAAAGGAAAAGATTCAGATGAGAGAAAACTGCCAGATCAAGAAGGTAAAAATCTTTTAGAGGATATCAACACTTACCTTGAAAAATTCTCGAATAAAAACAATGTACTTGAATCAGGATTCAAAGTATCGGATTTAAAGCTAAGATATATCTTGGAACGACTAAGTTTGCAGTTTTCAAGTGAAAAACCAGGTTTAGGTTCTCACAATGTTTTGTTTATAGCTGCTGAACTTTTATTGTTAAAAAGGGAAAAATTCGATGGATTGAAGTTAGCGTTAATTGAAGAAATAGAGGCTCATTTACATACCCAAGCTCAAATAAGACTTATTGAATATTTACAGGAAGAAGCAGAAAACTCGAACATTCAACTTTTATTAACCACACACAGCACAGGATTGTCGTCAAAAATAAAATTAGAAAATCTTTTTATTTGTAACAATGAAAATATTTTTTCAATGCGGCCAGACGAAACAGAACTTTTAATAGGGGATTATCTATTTTTAGAACGATTCTTGGATGCAACAAAAGCTGATATGTTTTTTGCTCAGGGAGTGATAATGGTTGAGGGTGATGCAGAGAACCTGATCATTCCAGCATTAAGTAGGGTAATAGACAAACCACTTTCGCAGTACGGCGTAACCGTTTTAAATGTCGGTAGCACGGCCTTTTTAAGGTACTCAAGAATTTTTAGACGCAAGAATATTGAAGAGGGTCAATTTGCAATCCCTGTAGCATGTATAACTGACTTAGATATTGATACTGAAAAGTATATAGGTGATGAGAAACTAGATACAGCTTTTTATGAGAAACGGACAGAGAAGGTAAGTAGTATTAAGAAGAGGATAGATGGCCAAATGGTTAAAACATTCATTTCACCATTTTGGACATTAGAACATGATATAGCCCTGAGTGGGCTCCGACCATTACTGATTAAGGCAGTTTTACAAGCAAAAAAGATTCAAAATAGCGATGAATATGGTTTAACAGATAAGAAAAATGAAACGGTCGAAGAAGAGATAAAAATCCTTGAAGCCCAATGGAATGCAAAAAGATACAATGAATATCAAATAGCATATGATATATACAAAAACATCATCACTAAAAAGCAAAATAAGATTTCCAAAGCAATTATCGGACAATGTTTTGCGAGTTTACTTGGACAATACGAAGATAAAGAAGGGTTAAAAAAGCTGATTTTGGAAGATAAATATATTAAATACCTTGTAAATGCAATAAACTATGCTACTTCCCAAGGAGGTGGAAACATTGATTGAGATTACCAATGAGGATATAGATAATATTGAAACAATTCTTTTTCCTGACGGGAGTAAGTTTAACGAAAGCCATAGGACTGTCATAAAAAATCTAGAAACAGTCGACATTAAAGCTTGTCCAGGAAGTGGGAAAACGACTTCTTTAATTGCCAAACTATTAATTCTTGAAAAGAAACTTCCACTTGAAAACAATAGGGGAATTTGTGTATTAACCCATACAAATGTGGGAGTAAATGAAATCAAAGGTAGAAGTTCACAACAAGAGGGAAGCAGGCTGTTTCAATATCCCAACCATATTTCAACTATACAAGTGTTTGTTGATAAGTATTTGGCAATTCCTTCGTATAAACATTTTTATCATGGTAATGTTTATAGTATTGATATGGATACATACATTGAGCATTTTAAAAAATTGTTTTATAAAATACCATGGAGATTTAGACAAAATATAGAACGTAAATTTCCACTTGAAGACCTATGTCAAAAGCTCGTTTTTGATTTTGAAGATGACGGAATTATATATTTGGGGGCAAAAAAATTAGAAGGTGTTTACAGTAACGCTACAGACACTTATCAATACTTAAAAGATTTAAAAGTAGATCTCTTAGAGAATGGCATCCTTTCATATCGAGATGCATATGTTATGGCATTTAAATTTATAAAAGAATTCCCAGAAATTCGTGACCTAATCTCCACAAGATTTAAATTTTTATATATGGATGAAATGCAAGATACTTCTCCGATTCAAATGAAATTGCTAAATCAAGTCTTTGATAAGAGTCTAGTAACAATTCAAAGGATTGGAGATACAAATCAAGCGATTTTTGAAAGTTCAAGCGACGATTTAAGCTGGAAGCCAGATAAGAGGGCCCTTTCCATATCCGAGAGCAAGAGATTTTCACCTGCTATTGCAAAATGTATTGAGAAAGTATGTGTGGATCCGCAAGGTGTTAGAGGTAATGAGACTATCCAAAATATTAAACCTACCATAATTGTATTCAAGGATAATAACATAGAAAAAGTATTGCCAACCTTCGCAGATCTGATTATAGAGAATAATCTACATCAAAATAACAGGAAGGTCTTTAAGGCAGTTGGTCGAGTAGGCAAGTTACATTCCGAAGGTAAAATAACACTGCCCAGCTATTATCCATCCTTTAATAAGAGTAGTAATAATAGGTCAAGAACAAGTTATAGTTCCTTATACGAATACATACTTGCCATTAATCAAATTGATAACCCAAACGTTAATGAATATCGTAGACTTTTAATCAATTCCTTGCTGCATGCAACGAGGATTGAAAATATTAAGAATAAAGATAAATGGTATTCTGATAAATCACTTTTACAGACCATAGCAGAGAAAAACGAACAATTAGTTATTAATCTAAACAAAAGGATCGCAAAATGGATTTTAAATACAAAAAATGGGCAACAAATTCATGAAGAATTAGCCAAATTTATAACCTGTAAATTTATTCCTTACTTGAAAGGTAGTAAACAGGTGACGAAAGATCTTAAAGACTTTTGCACTACCAAACACATTAGCGAGCAAAAGGATAGTACAAAAGAAACTGAGCAAATAAACACCTATACTCATGTTGTAGGCAATTTCGAGGGAGAGGTTAAAATAAACCTGGATACGGTATATAACGTAAAAGGGGAAACCCACACAGCCACCCTTTATTTAGAGACGTTTTATAAAAAATATGACCTATTTCACTTAGTGGAGTATTTAAAACAAAACCATACAAAACTTAAAGGAAAAGAAAAGACTAATGCTCTGTGTGTCGCTTATGTAGGGTTAACCAGGCCTACTCACTTCCTTTGTTTAGCAATGAGACAAGAAACCCTTGATGGTAATGAAGAGGAACTTAAAAAAGTAGGATGGAATATTGTTAATATAAAAGATTAAAAAAGGCTGAATCTCAGCCTTTTTTACGTTTATGTTCCATAATTTTTTTCTAATCAAAACTAACTTCTATATTTGTAACATCATAATAATTCAATTCAGTAATTGTTGTTTTTGATTGATTGAATATAACTATATTGTTACTTTTTCCTAACGAGCTTTTAAATATCACACCATCATAACCCAGTGATTTAATAAATTCTGTTAAATATTGTGATGGAATGTACTCTAATTCTGATTTATTAGGATCTACTGGTCGTGATAATATTTCTTGCAACTTTAATAATAAATTCCTATTGCGAATCTCAGACATTATATCATCAAATTGAAATGGTGACATAATCGGTTTAACTTTTGATAAATCAATTAGAGTTAAATCTTGGTTATTTCTTACTGTTGCAACCGTTACCTCTGAGCCTTTCCATGGCCTTACTTCCGATAGGGCCGTCTCTATCCGTATAAGCACAGTATAAAACCGAAATACCAACGGGATTCGCTCTACCACCTCTAAGGATATTTTCAAAAGGAGGGGCTTGGAGATCCTTATTTTCCGTAAAGTGACCTATACGTGCTCTGTAAAAGGATTGATCTGGGCTAACCTCTGTCATATATTGTTTAATTAACTCTTCAATTTCATCCAAAAGGGAATCTGTACTATAAAAATAATCTAACTCTTTACTTGGGAAAAATCTATTTTCTTTAATTATTTGTAAAGAAAAAGTTTCCGATAAAGAAGAACCATCGACATATGAGAAAGAAGCAGATGCTCTTGAAAACAGTACTGATTCATCAATTTGCCCATCGATTTCATAGTCACGGCTAATATTCATAATATCAAAGAATAATGATTCTCCTGATTCATCAGGGAATATAGCCCAATCATCTTGAACTAATTGAAACAGATTGTTACCAAAATCAGATGGATCATCATGTATTTGATATATGTAATGTTCACCATGTTGAGTTTCTTGATAGTAGGTCAACAGTTTTTCAAAAAAACTATAATAAAGATCAACTAGTCCAACAATAAGTGTGTCTTCTTCCCCACAATAAACACAATTTCCTTGTTCCCCTTGTTCTCTAATAAACTCGATTAATATTTCATCTTCAAAACAATTTTTGCAGCAATACAAAACATTAATCCCCCTATAACAATTTAAATGGTGCCTAAACGGCGAAGTTTATATTGCTTTTTCAATTATTGTTCTATTGGTAAATGATTGGTAAAAATTGAGGTGGTTATTATTTAAGTTAAATCATTTTCCCCTTGTTATATTTTACCTCAAATTAAATGTGAAGGTTTATAGTTTAATGGAGGTAACAATTTATTTCTAAGGGTCCTCGGACTATTATCCTGCGGAGACGCCTCCCGCTGGGCTATGTCCCCCTCTAATAATATTAATGAATTGTGATAACAATATTGTTAATTTTCTTATTCAAAGGTATTTCACTCTAGCATTACCCAACGTGATTAATTATGTACACTCAAATCAATTACAATATTTCTCGATACGCTATTAATTTAATAATCCCTCTCAAATAATTATGTACAGAGTAATATTAGTGACTAAGATAAACAAAAAGTGGGTATATCAATGTTTGCATGAACTATTCCATGTCATTGACGTACCAAGTTATTTATGTACAACATTATTATGATAGGGTTCCGTGTGAGGATTCTCCTAATAATACATTTTTCTGGTGATTGATTTCGTTTATTAACGGCTGGAAGTCATTCATCTCTTTTAGTGGAATTGACGCATTTAAATGGCTTGAATTTGGTTTTTATTCGTGATTTCATACTCCAGTTGCTTTTTTTAGAAAGAGCATTTTTGTTTTTTTCAGTTAGGAATTGTTTTATCCGATAGAAGCTGTTTAGAAAGAAGATGCGGTTGTTCTGTAAAATCTAAAACGCCTGAAGAAGAAATTATAATGTTAAAGCGTTATGGGGCTAATAACACTCGAAGGAGGAAAAGAATAAGGGCTTCAGTCGTTATGAAAGGTTCATAACGACCGAATGAGGAAGCAAATAGAAGGCCCGGTCGTTATGAAAGGCTCATAACACCCGAAGGAGGAAGCAAATAGAAGGCCCGGTCGTTATGAAAGGATCATAACGACCGTAGGAGGAAGCAAATAGAAGTTCCGGTCGTTATGAAGGGTTCATAACTCCTGAAGAAGGAAGTAGATAGAAGGTCCGGTGGTTATGAAAGGGTTCATAACTCCCGAAGGAGGAAGCAAATAGAAGTTCCGGTCGTTATGAAGGGTTCATAACTCCTGAAGGAGGAAGTAAATAGAAGGCCCGGTCGTTATGAAGGGTTCATAACGCCTGAGGGGGGAAGCCAAAATAAGTTCCGGTTGTTATGAGGAGTTCATAACGCCTAAAGGAGGACAAAATAGAAGGTCCGGTGGTTATGAAGGGATCATAACGACCAAACCTATGAAACAAAGTGAATTTACGAGTCACTACAAACTACCGATTATTTATATGCCTCCACGTCCGAACCAATCCATCCGCAATCCCTTCAATTACATCCTTGTCTCTAAAATAACTCGTATGGCACAAAGGGTTCCAGCTTGTTAAAATATTTCCTACGTTCACCTGCCTATCCTCCGTCACCGCATTTTTATAAATGTCATTGATCGGCTGTAATGGATAGCCAAGAATATCGTCTTTGTCATAAAAATTAATCCATTCACCTTTTAGGCCAGGATAGAATTCTTTCAGTTTAGGAGAAGGGATTTTAATGGGTCGGTCAAAATTATAATAACGCAGGCTCCACAATGGAAGGGTCGTACCTAATGTATAAAAAAGCGTAATGGTGTCACCGTTTTCTAATGGTGAAAATTCATTTTGCCTATTCTGTAAATCATAGAAGTAATTACTGGTGATGACCGACCCTAAACTATGGGAAATCACGCATAATGGGGCACTCCCGCCTGCATTATTAGCAAGCTCATGGAGATTTTCAGCAATTTTTTCATGGACTCTTTCGTAATTATGCTTTGCCGACTCCACAGGCTGATAGGCGATGACATCTCCCAAATAATGAATAATAAAATGACGAAGTTTTTGATAATCCAAATTGTGATTCAAAACGATTTTTTCATAAAGTTCTTGCTCTCTGTCCTCTAATACCTCCGACCATTGTATTGGCTGGAATATCAGCTGGGAAGAAGGGTCTGTGACCAAATTTCCTAATTTCTTGGAAAAATTCTTTTTTAGCATGCCAATCATACCTGAAGCAAAGTTCTTATCTTGTCTGCCTATCCCATGAATAATGGCAACAGCTATTTTCTTCACGAAAGTCCACACCCCTTTAATGAAAGCTATAAGACAATATATTTAATTTTTTTCAAAATAAGAATGCCTTTATATCCGTTCGTTTTAAATCCTGTGAGGATTTTGGAGGATTTGACAAACAGTTTGAAAAGTACTAGAATTATCTCGAATTCGAAATGATTTAAATTGAGGTTTTATTTGAGGCAATGAAGGAGGCCAATGACATGCTCAGAAAATTAGATAACGAAAACATGGGAAGAAGTAATTTAGGCTGGCTAAATAGTATTTTTCATTTCTCGTTTGCAGAGTACTATAATCCGAAAAATATCCATTTCGGGCAGTTGAGAGTCATCAATGACGATTTGATTGCACCCGGTACTGGTTTTAATCTTCACCCGCATAAAGAAATGGAGATAGTTTCTTATGTGGTGAATGGAGATCTTACACATGGAGACAGTATGGGAAACAAAAATACGGTTACGCGCGGCCATGTCCAATATATGAGTGCGGGGACAGGTGTTTTCCATAGCGAGCACAATCTTGGCAGCGAGACATTACGATTTTTGCAAATCTGGATTCTCCCAGATAGGGCGGGGTATGAACCAAACTATGGAGATTACCGATTTAATTGGGAAGACCGGCACAACGAGTGGCTTCATATGGTTTCAAGTAAGGAAGGGGATGCCCCAATCAAAATAAACCAGGATGCAAATATCTATTCATTGGAACTTGAAGCAGGCAAAGAAATCAGTTTTCCAGTTAGTGAAGGAAGACAAGCCTATTTGGTGCAAATCGAAGGAAACTCTACCATAAATACTCTAACTTTAAATACAAGAGATGCTCTTGAAATTGTTGAAGAGGATATTCAGATTAATTCAAATGAAACCTCCCATATCCTGCTAATAGAAATGAAAAAAGGCTGAGACACGAACTCAGTCTTTTTGGTATACTCAAAATTAACTTATGGGTATACAAAAATTTTTTAGAAAGCAGGGAAATTTTTGAAAGAAATAACAGAAACGATTTCTTTACGAACAATAACTACACCCGAGGAACTGGCTTTGGTCACCAACCTTGAACGGATTGTTTGGGGAGATGATGATCCCGTCCCTGTCAACCATTATGTTGCAGTAGTAAAAAACGGAGGGCTGGTCATAGGAGCTTTCTTGGATGAAAAACTAATTGGTTTCCAATATAGCTTTCCGGGATTTAACGGATCGAATGTCTATTTATGCTCACATAGTATGGGGATACATCCTGATTATAGAAGAATCGGGATCGGTGAAAAATTAAAACGAAAGCAGCGGGAAGTTGCTTTGGAAAGAGGCTACAAGCATATTGAGTGGACATATGATCCACTTGAAACCGTAAACGGATATTTGAATTTAAGCAAGTTAGGCGGGGTTTGTAGGAAATATATTGAAAATTGCTATGGGGATATGCCCGACGTTCTTAATGCAGGAATGCCGTCTGACCGGTTTTTAGTGGAATGGCGAATTGCCGAAGAAAGGGTTGAAGTGATCCTTGATGTGAACGAAACTGGTGACGTCCCACGATTGATAAATGTGATCTATGACGAGCAGGGATTTCCTGTGCCAGAGTCCGTACACCTTGATTACGGAAATAATGCAGAGCTTTTATACGTTCCAGTTCCGGGTAATATCCAGGAAATTAAAATTCAGCGGATGTCTCTCGCCTTAGAGTGGAGGATGCGGACGCGGGAGGTATTCACCCATTACTTTAATAGAGGCTGGATGGCAACAGCCTTGAGGAAAAGTGATCAATCATCAATCTATTATTATGTGTTGCAAAAGACAAAAAAAATTTAATAGTCCAAATTTAAAAGCAGTCTCGGTTTCATTTGAGACGGCTTTTTCTACATTAGGTTAATAATTTCATATATAACAATTCAAAATAAACTGAAATATATTATAATAAAACAAAAACAGATCCGATTCGCAACAAATTTTTCGGACAAAGGGGATGGCATACAACAATGAGAGTGAGTCTATTTGCAACCTGCTTGGTTGATATGTTTCAGGGCAATGTAGGGAAAGCAACGGTTGAACTGCTCGAGCGGCTAGGCTGCGAGATAGATTTTCCAGAATCACAAGTCTGCTGCGGACAGCCGTCATATAATAGCGGGTATATAAAAGAATCGAAGGAAGCCATGAAACGGATGATCGAAACGTTTGAGGATGCTGAATATGTCGTATCTCCCTCCGGTTCTTGCGCGTTTATGTTTAAGGAATATCCTCATATTTTTAAAGGCGACCCAGTTTGGGAATCGAAAGCTAGGAAATTGGCGGAGAAAACCTATGAACTTACTCAATTCATTGTAGATGTTTTAAAGGTCGAGGATGTCGGGTCCACATTTGAAGGTAATGCTACCTATCATACCTCCTGCCATATGACGAGATTGCTAGGAGTAAAGGAAGCACCAATGACACTATTAAAAAATGTAAAAGGTTTAAACTTTACTGAATTGCCTGGCAAGGAACAATGCTGTGGCTTTGGCGGGACCTTTTCTGTAAAAATGGCACAAATCTCTGAGCAAATGGTCGACGAAAAAGTGTGCCACGTTGAAGAAACGGGTGCGGATTATTTGATAGGCGCAGATGCCGGCTGCCTCATGAATATTGGCGGCCGTATCGATAGAAAAGGAAAACCAGTTAAGGTTTTGCATATTGCTGAGGTATTGAATAGCCGTTAATAGTTGTTGCTAGATTGATAGAAACGAGGGGGATTTTTGAATGGCTATGAAAATTGGCAATGAACAATTTAAAGAACGTGTCGATAAGGGAATCCATAATGACTTTATGCGCGGAGCCGTTTCCAGCGCTCAGGACGGAATGGGCATGAAGAGACAACTTGCGGCCAAGGAGCTGGGGAACTGGGAAGAATGGCGTTCGCATGGGGAAGAAATTCGCCAGCATGTTCTTGAACATTTGGATTATTATTTGGAGCAATTAAGTGAAAATGTGGCAAAGCGGGGCGGTCACGTCTTTTTTGCTCAAACGAAGGAAGAAGCCGTTGAATATATTCGTGGAGTGGCTAAACGGAAAAATGCTAAAAAGATAGTGAAATCAAAATCGATGGTAACCGAAGAAATCAGCTTAAATCAGGCGTTGGAGGAAGAAGGCTGCGAGGTTATTGAAACAGACCTTGGCGAATACATTCTCCAAGTGGATGATCACGATCCCCCTTCCCATATCGTTGCCCCTGCTCTACATAAAAATAGAGAGGAAATCCGTGAAGTTTTTGCAAAAAAACTTGGTTATAATAAATCCTCAGAACCAGTGGAATTGGCTGGACACGCCCGGCAAATGCTGCGCGAGGAATACCTGTCTGCTGATATTGGTATCACCGGCTGTAATTTTGCTGTGGCAGAAACAGGCTCTATTACTCTAGTTACGAATGAAGGCAATGCGGATTTAGTTACGGCATTGCCAAAAACGCAAATAACCGTGATGGGAATGGAAAGGATCGTTCCTACCTTTGAGGAAATGGAAGTGCTCGTTTCTTTATTAACAAGGAGTGCGGTCGGGCAGAAACTAACTAGTTACATTACTGTGTTGACTGGACCTCGTGAGGAAATGGATGTGGACGGTCCTGAAGAGTTTCATCTGGTAATCGTGGACAATGGCCGTTCCAATATTCTAGGCGGGGAATTCCAATCCGTCCTGCAATGTATTCGCTGTGCGGCCTGTGTTAACGTATGTCCAGTTTATCGTCATGTCGGCGGACATTCATACGGTTCCATTTATTCCGGACCAATAGGGGCTGTGTTGTCTCCATTGCTTGGTGGTTATGACGAATACAAAGAACTGCCTTACGCATCGACACTTTGCGGGGCCTGCACAGAGGTTTGTCCTGTAAAAATTCCGCTGCATAACCTGCTTCATAAACATCGGGAAGTTATCGTGGAAAGGGAAGGCAAAGCACCTATTTCGGAAAAGCTGGCCATGAAGGCTTTCGGTTTAGGAGCAGCGTCACCGACCTTATATAAAATTGGCTCGAAAATTGCACCAACGGCGATGAATCCATTTACAGTTGGGGATAAGATTTCGAAGGGACCTGGTCCATTGAAGGCTTGGACAGAAATTCGTGAATTCCCTGCACCGAATAAAGAGAGATTCAGAGATTGGTTTAAAAATCGCGAGAAAGGGGGCAAATAGAACGATGATTGGTACAATCCAAAATCGCGATGCATTTTTAAATAAAATTGCCGGACAGCTTGGACGTTCAAGAATCACCACACCAGTTGAGCGCCCTCGATGGAAATTCCGTCCGCAGGATGAGGTATTAAAAGGCGCATCCCAGGATGAATTATTAGAAGTGTTAAAAGAGCAGTGTAAAAGGATTCATACAACGATTTATACCACTGATCTTATCAATTTGGGCTCCACCCTCAATGGAGTGGTAGCTGATTTTGGTGGAGGTCCAATTGTGACTTGGAAGGATGAGCGGTTTGCGGAATGGGGCATTAATTCCCTAATGAAGTCAGAATGGCCATCACAGAATATTGATGTCTTTGAATGGGATTCTGCAAAAGGAACAGAGAACATTTCAAAAGCGGAAAACGCCAATATTGGCATCACAATTAGTGAGGTCACGCTTGCTGAATCTGGTACAGCTGTCTTATTTAGTGACGAGAATAAAGGCAGGACAGTAAGCTTTTTACCTGCTGCTTCGGTAGTCCTTATTCCAAAAAGCTCGTTAGTCCCAAGAATGACACAGGCCGCTCAAAAAATGCGGGAAATCCACGGAAAAACCGGCCGCGTCGCGTCATGCATCAATTTTATCACTGGACCTAGCAACTCAGCGGACATTGAGCTGAACCTTGTGGTTGGGGTCCACGGACCGGTGAAAGCGACTTATATTGTTATTAATGATCTTTAAGTTTAAAAATCTGCCTCGGGATTTATTTGAGGCAGATTTTTATTTCTTGGGGGATAAATGGGGTTTGTCTTTAAATCCCATCTTTACCAAGGGTACCTATCTAACCTGTCGATCATTACCTTTTGTATTGTTTATTCAATATAAAAACACTCGCCCCAAGCGTAATAACTGAAATAAACTTACTTGCCAAAATTAAGTAGGTCGTTGTTTGATTATTCAACGTGACATTTGGCAGTTTGACCAGGGCAATGACGACAAGAATGCCGAAGGATAATATGGCAAACGCATAGTTATAAGCCTGGTTAATAATGAGAGAGCAGCGTTCCTCCTTCTCACTAGATAAGACAAAGACAAGATACGCCATGACAACCAATAAGACATATGTTAACAATGCAATTGCTAACTCAATGCCCACTTATACGAGGCCTCCTTTAAAAGGTGTTGTTTTGATCCTCTACTGACTTTTGTGGGACAGGGGTGAGTCGTTTTTTTGCTTTGTCCTCCCATTTGAAAAATCTATTCAAAAATTTGTATATAATCTTAGATTCCTTCGCCAGCAACGGCCCGAGGATCGCCAAAATTAAAACGTATACTGCGGTAAAGGGTTTGAGAATGGGCATCAGCCCTCCGGCAAGTCCCAAATTAGCAACAATGATCGAAAATTCGCCTCTTGAAACGATTGTCAATCCGATATTGGAGGAAGCTTTGTGTGATAAACCAGCTTTTCTCCCGGAAATCATTCCAGCTACAAAGTTGCTAATGATTGTGAGAATCACGGCACCTAAAGCAAGCCATATGGCGCCACCTAAGCTAAATGGGTCAATGCTTAACCCGAAACTGAAGAAAAATATGGCACCAAAGAAGTCTCTAAAGGGAATAACCAAATGCTCGATTCGTTCACGGTGTTTTGTTTCTGAAAGGGCTAAACCTAATAATAATGCGCCAATCGCTTCAGCGACATGGAGTTTTTCAGAAAAGCCAGCTACAAAAAACAGCAAGGCAAAGATGACGAGGATAAAGATTTCATTTGATTTAATATCTAACAGTTTGTTTAGAATCGGGGTACCTTTACGGGCGATAACGAAAAATAGCAGCATGTAACCGAGAGAAATGAGAACCGAAACGATCGTACCTAATACGGTCGTGGAACCGCCTAACAAGAGTCCCGACATGATGGAGAGAAATAATGCCAGGAATATATCATCAAAAAGAATGATCCCTAGAATCAATTCTGTTTCGGAATTGGCCGTTCTTTTTAAATCAACCACCACTTTAGCCACTATCGCAGTGGAAGAAACGCTTAAGAGTCCTGCAATGATTAACGTTTCCATTATCGGAAAACCTGTAGCAAATCCGTAAATCAGGCCAAGGAAGAAATTCATCGCTACATAAATTGTCCCGCCAACAACAATTGATCGTCCTGAGCGTATTAATTTTCCGACTGAGAACTCAATTCCCAAATAAAATAATAAAAACAAAACACCAATGCGCCCGAAAAACTCGATGATTTCTGCGCTTTCAATAAATGTGAAATCAAATATACCAATTTCAGGGGCATGGGGGCCAAGTGCCATCCCTAAAAGGATGAGAAATGGGATGAAGGAGAATTTTAATTTGGATGCCAGAAAGGCGGTTAGAGCAACCAAGACCAAAGCTGTTCCGACTTCAAAAAGTAAAGTGTTAGTCATTCTAGTATCACCCGTCCCTTCTTGTGAGAACTTCTTTTACGAACATTTTTACTTGCTTACGCTGTCCAGATACGATCACGGTATCACCTTCCTCTAAAATTGTTTCAGGTCCAGGGGTATGAATTTCTTTGTGATTCTTTTGTTTAATGATAGCGACGATATTGACTTCATATGATTGACGGATATTGAGCTGCCCGATAGTTTGGTCCGCTGCTTCTGACCCGTCTTGTACTTTAAACCATTCTATAACCAATTCATCAAAGGCCATTTCGATCGTTTCCAATGCCTTTGGAGCATACGTCATTCCGCCGATAATTGCAGCAATCTGTCGTGCTTCGGCATCATCAAAGGAAGTGCTGGCAATTGCCTCCTCGTAATCATCTTGGTCAAAATAATAAAGATCCCTTCTGCCGTCATCGTGAATAATCACCACGATTTTATCCTTGTTTTTGGTGATGACTTCAAACTTTTTCCCAATTCCCGGCAGTTCGATTTCGCGAACGTTCATTTTTTGATTCCTCCTCTAAAAATTTGCTTCATGGATTAAGCGGGTTTTGACATTATAGATTTACATCAATTTCAGTTTTAATTTTCTCCTCTTTAGAGATGCCAAGATATTTTAGAGTTTCAGATGGGGTTGAATGATTAAAATGTTTTTGCAAAAGGGAGATGGCCACCCCGCGTCTATACGCATGATATCCAAATGTTTTCCTCATTGAATTGGTCCCGATTTTCCCCTCAATACCAATGGCTTCAGCTGCCTGATGAATGATTCGATAGGCTTGTTGGCGAGTGATAGGCTTTTCTGTTTTATTGGATTTGAACAAATAGACTTCCGTGTCCAGTTGGTTGGTTTGGACATAATGGAGGAGGGCTTTTTTGACCTTTTGGTTAAGGTAAACCTCCTTGTTGATATCGTGGTGTAAATACTGATAAAAATTCTTCGCCGTGTGCTCGTTTTCTAAAACATCGGCCACCCTAATTTCCAGCATTTCGGTAATTTTCAACCCAGTGTTAATCCCAAACACAAAGAGAAGATAATCACGCTCGGAATGCTTTTTTAAATATTTCTTAATTGCATTGATTTGCTTAACATCCCTTAATGCTTCAACATATTCCATGCTAAACGCTCCTTAATCCATGTTACATAATAGTATTGTATCATGATATTATGTAACATACAAAAAATCTGCTTTTAAAACCACTATAGTTTTTGGTTAGTTTACAGATATTTTAATTAAAATAAAAACCTGATAAGAAAAAATCATTAAATGCCGTCGTGCCAACAGCTGCATAGTCCCTAGTTGCATCTTTTTCTCCCAAGTATGCTACTATAATATCGTGACAAAAAATTCCGGGAGGTAAATATATGGTGCTGCCTAATTTTGAAGAGAACTTACATAAGTATGCAAAGCTTTTAGTGGCGAAAGGGATCAATGTTCAACCAGGGGATTGGGTGAAAATGACCATAAACGTAGATCAGGCGCCTTTAGCCCGCCACATCACGAAAGAGGCATATGCCACGGGGGCTGAAAAGGTTATTGTCAAATGGTCTGATGATGAAATTACAAAAGAACATTACTTGCATCAACCAGTGGATGTATTGACCAACATTCCTGACTATGAAATTCAGGAATCTGAAGACCACGTATTAAACCACCGTGTCAGCCGTCTTTCCATTCTTTCAAGCGATCCGGGCTTGTTGAATGAAGTCGACCCGGCTAAAGTGGCGGAGTATCAAAAGGTTGCTGGTAAGGCATTCCATGCCCAACGCAAGGCGACCCAGAACGATGATTTAAAATGGACGGTTGCTGCTGCTGCCGGAGCGGGATGGGCGGCCAAAGTATTCCCTGATTTGGCCACCCCTGAAGAACAGGTTGATGCCTTATGGGATCAAATTTTTAAAACCTGCCGTGTATACGAAGATGACCCGATAGCTGCCTGGGACCAGCATAAAGACAAATTGAACGAAAAAGCTGACAAATTAAATGAAATCCAATTTGAAGCACTCCACTATACGGCACCTGGCACCGATTTAACGCTCGGCCTGCCAAAAAGCCATATTTGGGCATGTGCGGGAAGCCAAAACCCAAAAGGAGAAGAATTTATTGCCAACATGCCAACGGAGGAAGTGTTCACGGCTCCTGATACTCGCCGCATGGACGGGGTAGTTCGCAGTTCTAAACCATTAAGCTATGCGGGGACGTTAATTGAAGGAATTGAAGTCCATTTTAAAGACGGGAAAATTGTCGATATCACTGCTGAAAAAGGTGGAGATGCCATCAAGAAGCTTGTATTCGACAACGAAGGCGGAACAGGTCTTGGTGAAGTTGCGCTTGTGCCAGATCCATCACCGATTTCTCAATCTGGGATTATTTTCTTTAATACTCTATTTGACGAGAATGCTTCGAACCACTTGGCAATCGGCTCGGCCTACCCGACTACGATTGAAGGCGGAACAAAAATGAGCCAGGAAGAGCTGCAGCAAAACGGGATGAATACATCAACTGTTCATGTGGACTTCATGATTGGCTCTAACAAAATGAATATTGACGGCATCAAACAAGACGGTACCGTCGTGCCAATCTTCAGAAATGGTGATTGGGCTATCTAAAAAGGTAAAAAGGGTCCATGAGGCATAGCTGTTTTCCGGCAGCTACTGTTTCTTGGACCCTTTTGTATACATCCATGACTCCTTAGTTTTCCAAAATTACCCTAACAGTAAATGAGTGGTTGATTAATCTTTGTAATTATCCGATTACATCTATATTACTTTTCAACAAATTTTTGTATAATAGTTGTGAAAACAGATATTTTTCTAATATTGAAAACGAGTATTTATTATAGAACGAGAGGGCAAAGACAAATGTCTATGACAAAGACCGATAAAGTATATATACAATTACATGAGAAAATTGTTAAGGGAGTCTTTCGCCCTGGTTCAAGATTAGTCATTTCACAAATAGCTAAAGAATTTAATGTAAGTGAAATTCCAGTACGTGAGGTTATTCAGAGACTAGCCCAAAAAGGATATGTTAAATTGCATCCCCATGCAGGGCCAACAGTAACTAGCTTAACAGAAGATGAGGTAAGGCAAATCTTTGAAATTCGAGCCAATCTTGAATCATTAGCAACAAGACTTGCTATTGAACACATCTCAAATGCTCATATAAAAGAACTGGAACTTATCATAGAAGAGTCAATCGGAATTTGTGAAGAGGAAAATTTTGAAGGGTATTTTCATATAAACGAAACCTTTCATAATTCCTTATATAGACATTGTAATAATCAAATGCTCGTTAAAATGATTAAAGATATAACTAGTCTAGCGGCAAGGTATCCAATTTACTATCAGGATAAAGAGACAACGCAAAAGTCACTTAATGAACATAGACAAATTTTGAAGGCGGTTTCTGAACGAGATGGAGATTTAGCTGAACAACTGACAAAAAATCATTTACTTGGGGTAATTCCTAAAATAACTGAAATTGTACGGTCGATGGATATTTAACAGGTTCTTAAATTGGAGTAAAAAATAATTTAAATATCAGTGAAGCAAGAAAAAGTCCCCAACCGTGGGGACTTTTTTTTCGTTACTTGAAGCTACTCTTAGCGTATTAGCAAAAAATATACGATTGACTCAAATCATATATTATTTTAAAATTAAAATATCTAAAATTTTAAAATTATCAAACTCCTCCACTCTAGGTCAGAGTGGGCTTGTTAATGAAAAGGGGGAAGAAATTTGCATTCTGAGTTGGAGAATCCGATTAAGACGAATGTTCAATTTCTATCAGTTGACGAAGCGATTAAGCAAATTCCAATGAGTGCGACGATGTTAGTAGGGGGATTTGGTGCAACAGGGGTTCCGGAATATTTACTGCAAGGAGTAATCGATAGAACGCAACTTCAAGATCTAACCATCATTAGCAACAATATTACAAAAGAGACGAATTTGAATGTTCTATTTCAACAAGATCGGATTAAGAAAGCGATTGGGTCGTATTTTACCACCAATAAAGAGGTGGTTCAGGCTTATAGGGAAGGCCGAATAGAAATTGAATTATTACCACAAGGAACCTTTTCGGAAGCTATTCGATTAGGCGGATCAGGAGTTCCTGCCTTTTACACTCCGACAGCAGCTGGGACAGAACTTGCAATAGGGAAAGAGACGCGGACCTTCAAGGGGCGGGAATATGTTCTTGAACAAACCCTGTTTGCCGATGTTGCCCTAATAAAGGCTTATAAAGCAGATAAGGCTGGTAATCTCATATATAGGAAGTCCGCTCGAAATTTCAATCCAATCATGGCAATGGCAGCTGATCTTACAATTGTTGAAGTAGGAGAAATCGTTGAAATAGGTGAGCTTGATCCAGAATCTATTGTAACTCCTTTTGCATTTGTAGATATTGTGGTTAAAAGGGAGGAGCTGTAATGGAAAAATCAATGAAAGAGTATATTGCATGGCGTTGTGCACAAGAATTAACATCAGGCATCGTTAATCTTGGAATTGGTATTCCTACTCTAGTTGCTGATTATCTTCCACAAGGTCTGGTGACGCTCCACTCGGAGAATGGGATTCTTGGGGTGGGACCAGACCCTAGTCCGGATCAAATCGACCCTGATTTAGTTAATGCCGGAAAAGCTCCGGTTACAGTTTTGCCTCATGTATCCTATTTTGATAGTTCCATATCTTTTGGAATGATGCGGGGTGGTCATATAGATACAACCGTTATTGGAGCACTGCAAGTATCGGAACAAGGTGATATCTCGAGTTGGGCAATACCAGGAAAAGATGTGCTTGGGGTTGGCGGCGCTATGGATTTAGTAGTCGGGGCCAAAAGGGTAATTGCTGCCATGACCCATTTGAATCAAAAAGGTGAGCCAAAAATACTCCGTGAATGCACGTTCCCACTTACTGCTAAAAAAAGAGTCGATACCATTATCACAGAGTATGCCGTTTTTAAATTTCGAGATCAGCAACTTTGGTTAGTGGAAATGAGTGATGAAATCACAATGGACCAACTAAAAAAAATAACACCTGCCTACTATGAAATAGCAAGTGATTTTAAAACTTTTAATAGGAAAGAATTGATAAATCAACGTTAAGCGTATCTCAAGTTTAGGTGAGGCTATAGACCTCACCTATTTTTTTTGTAATAGATTTGGCTACTGTTGTTAAAGCCATTTTTTATAATTTATTGATATACATTTTTTTACAAAAAAATCAATTCCAACAAATTATAATTAATAGCACTTGTGAAATCGGGGAAGGAATTCGCCATCAAATATTTCGAATGGTATGATGGAGCGGATAAAACGCCGGAAAATCGGCCATAAGTATTTACTATTTTTCTAAATGATCATTTTTTTTGGATAGGGGTTGGTTAAGCGGTCTTGAATAATAAGGCATCTTCATAAAATTTCTATTGGAGGTGTTGATATTGAAAAATAAAACAAATGAAATTGAGTGTCTTGTTTGCAATGGTACCCACTTTCGAAAAGGATATATTGCGGTGAAATATGAAAGGTACCATGAGAATTATAAAATTAATGAGGCTGCTGATGCTGACTTAGAGTTCTTACTGGAATCTGAAGAGGAACATCCATTAAAAAACATTCCGGAGCAATCAAATTTATTTACCTACATTTGTGAAGATTGTGGTTTCATCATGAATTTCATCCAAGAAAAACAAGTTGAAAGTAAAAAGAAAGAACGGCTTAGAAAACAAAGACAAAAAATGTATGATTGGACAAAATTTAAATAAGCAAGCACCATTTAGGCACTCAAACTGTTTGAGTGTTTTTTTATTTATCGGCATGGTACATGGCTAAGGAGCTTCCGGATATGCCATTGACAGTTTTAACAAACTCCATAAAATAAAAAGATTCAGACCAAATTAGTCTGAAATCTTTTTATTTAGCACATCTAATAATCAATGATTTTTCCAATCTAAATTTTCGATGAAATGTACGAATGCTTTTACAACATTCCATTCCATTGATTCCTTATGATAGTACATCCAAGTTCTTCGCAATAGAGGATTTCCTTCTTGATCTGTTAATGGGATTTTGTAAATGTCTTCTATTCCGTCAAGTACCCTGCTGGATAAAATGCCATATCCTAACCCATTTATAACCATCTCTCTACAGGTATCAACTTGGTCGACTTCAATACTAATAAAGGGTGCTTCCGCATAATTTTCGGCCCACCAATGATCAATTATTGATTTTAGGAGGTAATCCCCTCGATAATCGATTCTTGGAAGACGTGGAAGATCCGTTATATCAATCTTTTTCGTGGAAGCGATACAGATGGTTTCCTCAAATAATTGATGTATTGATAGCCCCCTCCAGCCATAGTCTCCTCGAACAAAACCGATATGAACATCCTTATTGTGTATGAGCTGAGTTACGTCTCTGCTCCATCCTGTTATCACTTTGAATTCCACATGGGGATATTGATTTTTGAATAATTTCAAAAGATATGGAAGTTCATTATTCGCGAAATAATTGGATACCCCCAATTTCAATGTACCTGCCACTTCATTCTTTTCGTTATTGCTCATATTTTGGACATTTTCTTTTACTTTTTGAAAATGGGCTAGTGCCTCCTCAGCACAATGGACCAGATATTCTCCCTGAGGGGTAAAATGTACACCCCGGCTTTCACGGGTTACGATTTTAACACCCAGCTCTTCCTGCATATGTTTTAATCGGCTCGTTAACGCAGGTTGAGTCAGAAATAATAGACGAGCTGTTTTCGTTAGATTTTTTTGATTATATAGCACCTTCAATATTTCCCAATCACGATAATCCATTGTTCCACCTATCTATCTGATATAAATAATTTTTATAATAAAATATAATTTTTTAGCATTTTATTTATTTCAATTATTACATTATCCTTATCCATAGGCAATTGATAATTATTACTATTTATCTATTTAAATATAAAACATAAGAACTGAATCATGGGGGTATTGTAAATGGGAGTAAACGACAACCAACCAAATCCATGGAAAAAATTTATTGGTCCGAACCTTGGATACGTGATTGAACAATATGAACGGTTCACGAACGGAGAAGAATCCATTGATCTAAATTTAAAAGAGCTTTTCATTAAATGGGGCTCACCTTTGTCCTATGAAACAAATCAAATGAAAGAAACCATTGGAAATGTACCTGATCTTCCTTCAGCAAGTATAGAGAAAGTATTGAAAGCGGCCAAACTGCTTGAAAACATTCGTACAAATGGCCATTTGGCAGCAAACATAAATCCTTTGGAGGAGAATCGAAAGGGTCAAGAGTTGTTCAATCCTGTAAAACATGGAATAAGTGAACAGGATTTGAAAGCGATACCAGCTAAATTGGTTTGGGAAGAGGCACCGAAAGATGTTGAAACCGCATTTGAGGCCATGAATCGTTTAATGGAACGCTATACATCAGCCCTTGCATACGAGTTTACGCATGTTAGTGATTCGGAGGAACGAATTTGGCTGACTCAGATGGTGGAGACGGGTTCCTTACAACGCTCCTTATCTAAAGAAGAACGAACAAACCTATTAAAGAGTTTGACAGAAGTTGAGGGATTTGAACAATTTTTACACAAAACCTTTGTTGGTCAAAAAAGATTTTCCATTGAAGGTGTAGACATGCTTGTCCCAATGCTTGATGAAGCAGTGCGTGAAGGTGTCGAAGAAGGAGTCTGCAACGTCGCAATTGGGATGGCGCATCGCGGACGTTTAAGTGTTCTCGCACATGTGTTAAAAAAACCATACAGCAAGATTTTCTCTGAATTTCAGCACTCCCACGCCAAACAACAAGGTCCGTCAGCAGATTTAGTCGACATTAGCGAGGGCTGGACAGGGGATGTGAAATACCATTTAGGACGCAATCGATTCGTTGAAGGCACTGGTACCCCTCGCACTCGTATTACCTTGGCGAATAATCCAAGCCATCTTGAATTTGTCAATCCGGTAGTCGAAGGTTTTGCAAGGGCAGCCCAAGAGGATCGAAAGAAACCTGGTTATCCGGAGCAGGATATTAAAAAGGCGTTTGCGATTTTGGTCCATGGCGATGCAGCCTTTCCGGGCCAGGGAATTGTAGCGGAAACTTTGAATTTAGGTGGATTAAAGGGATACCGAACAGGAGGAACCATCCATATTATTGCGAATAACATGGTCGGCTTTACGACAGATAGCCACGACTCTCGTTCAACTCGATATTCCAGTGACTTAGCAAAAGGATTTGAGATTCCGATTGTACATGTGAATGCAGATGAGCCAGAAGCATGTCTGGCAGCTGTTCGCCTTGCTTATCAATACCGTGCTCGTTTCCAAAAGGATTTTGTGATTGATTTAGTCGGTTACCGCCGTTTTGGCCACAATGAAATGGACGATCCTGCGGTCACCCAGCCACAGGTGTACAAAAAAATTGCCAAGCATTCAACTGTAAGAGCATTGTATTCTACTCAACTGTTAAACAACGGAACACTAAATCAACAAGAAGTTGAACAAATCAATCTTAGCGTGCAGGAACTATTGCAGACTGAGTATGACAAAGCGTCAGAGAAGAAGCAGAGTGAACCACCGGCAGAAGTAGCGGTTCCGGGTGTTATAGCGAAAGGAATTCCACCTTTGGAAACAAAAGTACCGCTTGGCACTCTTCAAGAAATAAATCGTGAATTGCTAAAATGGCCAGAAGGTTTTCATATTTATCCAAAATTAAAGAAGATTCTTGAGCGCCGTGAAACAGCTTTGGAAGAGAACGGAAAAGTGGAATGGGCAGTAGCAGAAGTGCTGGCTTTCGCGACGATGTTACAAGAAGGCACACCGATCCGTCTTACGGGTCAAGACTCCGAGCGCGGAACGTTTGCGCAGCGGCACATTGTTCTTCATGATGCAGAAACAAACCAAACGTATTCACCACTGCACCATCTTCCGCAGACAGGCGCTTCGTTTGCGGTTCATAATAGCCCGCTATCGGAAGCGGCAGTAGTAGGTTATGAATATGGATATAATGTATTTGCACCTGAGACACTTGTCATGTGGGAAGCGCAGTATGGCGACTTTGCCAACACGGCACAACCGCTATTTGATCAATTTGTTTCATCGGCAAGAGCAAAATGGGGGCAAAAGTCAGGGCTTACTCTGCTTCTGCCGCACGGTTATGAAGGCCAAGGCCCTGAGCATTCCAGCGCTCGTCCGGAACGCTTCTTGCAGTTGGCGGCTGAAAACAACTGGACTGTTGCCAACCTGACAAGTGCGGCCCAATATTTTCATGTTTTACGGCGTCAGGCAGCCACTTTAGGAACAGAATTTGTTCGGCCATTAGTGATTATGACACCGAAGAGTCTGCTTCGTCACCCGCAGGTCGCTTCTTCTGCTTCCGCTCTTAGCGAAGGTAGTTTCCAAACGGTCATTGAACAGCCGCAACTCGGAAAAGCGCTAGATAAAGTAAAACGATTAGTATTAACAACTGGTAAGATGGCCATCGATTTGGCAGTTGAGATCGACTCAAGTAAAGAAAATCGTAACTTGGATGAGATACACATCGTACGTATTGAACAGTTGTATCCATTCCCACACGAAAAAATAGAAGCAATCATCAAGCGTTATCCAAACTTGAATGAAATTTTTTGGGTACAGGAAGAACCGAAGAATATGGGAGCGTGGCATTATATTGCACCAACCCTTTTTGAACTTGCATCGGGCAAACTGTCAGTCGGCTACATTGGACGTCAGTACCGTTCAAGCACGGCAGGCGGAGATCCACTCGTTCATAAAACGGAACAAGAACGCATTGTCCACCAGGCATTAAATTCTAAGAGTTTAGTAGATACACAGAAACAAAAAACACAATTTGTTACACGCTGAAAATGAAAAGAGTCTATTAGCAAAACTTTAATGGACAAAACGCTGGTGAATGCAGAGGAAATTGTCCAATAGAAACGTTCTATCGGACAAAACATCTGGGAATTCCATGAAAAATATCCATAGAGCCACACTATTTGGCAAAATTCAAATTAATAGCCTGACGTAACAAATACCTAGGAGGATTTGACACATGATTGAAATCAAAGTACCAGAGCTCGCGGAATCCATTTCAGAAGGAACCATTTCACAATGGCTCATTAATATTGGAGACAAAGTCACCAAGGGTAATAGTATCGTAGAGTTGGAAACGGACAAAGTAAATATTGAATTAAATGCCGAAGACTCAGGGGTTGTCACTAAGCTATTAAAAGAGCCTGGTGATACAGTAGAAGTTGGCGATGTTATTGCCATTATCGAAGAGAATGCAGCTGAAGGAACTGCACCGGCTGCTCCGACAGCAGCACCGGAAAAACCGGCACAAGAAACAAACAATCAACCAATCACCCAGCCTGAGCCGGAACTTTCTCTAGCCGCCCGTCCGATTGCTTCACCAGCGGCAAGAAAATTGGCAAGAGAGCTGGGAATTGATTTACACCAAGTAAACAGCAGTGACCCGCTTGGCAGAATTCGTCCAGATGATGTGAAAGCACATACGCAAACACCAGCAGTTCCGGAAGCACCAAAAGTAGAAAAGGCAAGCCCAAAACCTGCCGCACAACAAATAGATGTTGAGTTTGATAAACCAGTAGAACGTGTAAAAATGTCCCGCCGTCGTCAAACGATCGCTAAGCGCTTAGTGGAGGTCCAGCATACTGCTGCGATGCTAACTACTTTTAATGAAGTGGACATGTCCGCCATTATGGATTTACGTAATAAGCGGAAGGATGCATTCCTTGAAAAACATGGTGTTCGTTTAGGGTTTATGTCCTTCTTTACAAAGGCCGTGGTTTCAGCCTTAAAGCAATACCCTCTTTTAAATGCTGAAATTCAAGGCGATGAATTAATTCTTAAAAAGTTTTATGATATCGGAATTGCCGTAGCAGCCCCAGAGGGTTTGGTTGTACCAGTTGTCCGTAATGCCAACCAGAAAAACTTTGCCGAAATCGAGCAAGAAATCAGCACTCTTGGTAAAAAGGCTCGTGATAACGCCCTTACTTTAAATGATTTACAAGGCGGAACATTTACGATCACAAACGGTGGAGTTTTCGGTTCATTAATGTCAACACCGATTTTGAATAGCCCGCAAGTGGGTATTCTCGGAATGCATAAAATTCAAACAAGACCGGTTGCAATTGATGCAGAACGAATGGAAAACCGTCCAATGATGTATATTGCCTTGTCTTACGATCACCGAATTGTAGACGGAAAAGAGGCTGTCAGCTTCCTGGCAGCAGTAAAAGAATTATTGGAAGATCCGCACTCTCTTTTATTAGAAGGATAAAAGTTACTGAGGAATCCGATGGAATACTGCAGGATAACCTACTCTTAAACGTGAGTAGGTTATTTTTTACTCATCAAGGAGCGACAGGGCGGCCAGTAATCTCCTTTTTTAGTCACCATTTCACCCCAATTAAAATACAGCTTACCCCAAGAAAGATCCACAATATTTTTACAATCGATAATTCTCCACCTGCCATTCCAAGAACGCCGATGGTGGTTGTCAATATGAGGATCACTGGCCCGACCAGTGCAAGTGAACTATTTACGATTAGAGCTTTTTCAATTGAATTAAATTTTATCATCAGCACAGCAGCAAATATTTCGATACTGCCAGACAAGACCCTCAACATAGCCATGGCCAAAACAGCTTTTTCAATAAAAATAAACATATGTAACCCCCTGAAAACAGTTAGTCATTCTCATTATATGAAGACAATCCGTATACAAGGACAAGTTTTTAAAAATACCAAAAGGGATAATTTTCAACTACTGGGTAATATTAAAAATGGTTTTGAAATATCCACGGCCAAAATTATTGACACGGAGGACTCCAATGAAGAAATTAAAAAAATTGAAATCCTCTAAAGAAAAATCCCTATCAAGTGATGAGACACATAAGGAAATTCAAGCTGATTTAAAGGATAATATAGAAATTTTAAAAGAGCTGTTTCAGGATTGTACCGATGTTGTCTTCCGTCCGTTGATTGCCGGCAACGTCCATGCCTATTTGCTGTTTGTAGATGGCTTTGTAGATACGAAAGCAATTGAACTTCATGGGTTAAAACAACTGATAGAAGAAAATGAAGTGAACCGGATTACAGCAGATTTTTTAACAGAAAGAGTTATTTCGATCAGTTCTGTATCTGAAACAATCAAATTGGATGATGTGGTTAAAAACGTATTGAAAGCCAATACCGTACTTTTGGTTGATGGGCTGACGAAGGCGATAATTTTTGATGCTAAAGGGGGAGAAAGAAGAGGGGTTTCAGAGCCCACTACAGAATCCGCCGTCCGTGGACCGCGTGAAGGGTTTACCGAAATATTAAGGGTAAACACGGCTCTGGTCCGCCATAAGATCCGCTCCAATCGATTAAAAATTCTTTCAAAAGACGTCGGTGAAGAAACCCAAACGAACTTAGCCATTTTGTATGTGGAAGGTTTGGCGCCCCCGGAATTAGTGGAAGAAGTCCTCTCAAGGGTTGAGCGAATAAAAATCGATGGGATATTAGAAAGCGGCTATATTGAAGAGTTCATTGAGGACAGCGCCTGGAGCATGTTTCCTCAAATCCAAAACACCGAGAGACCTGATACAGTGGCTGCTAACCTCCTCGAAGGCAGAATTGCCATCATCGTTGACGGGACACCTTTTGTATTAATTTTGCCGGCAACCTTTTGGCAGTTTTTTCAGTCAAGTGAAGATTATTACGACCGGTTTCATATTTTTATTTTTTTAAGGTTGCTCAGAATTTCCTTCGTGTTTATTGCCATCACATTACCGGGGATTTATGTCGCTGTAACCACCTATCACCAGGAGATGATTCCCACTTCGCTTCTTTTATCGATTGCCGCAAGCAGGGAAGCCATACCTTTTCCCATGTTTGTAGAAGCATTGATTATGGAATTGGCGTTTGAAGCATTGCGGGAAGCGGGAATTCGACTTCCACAAATTGTCGGACAGGCAGTAGGGATTCTCGGTGCTCTGGTTATTGGACAGGCGGCTGTAGAAGCCGGAATAGTTTCCGCGCCAACGGTTATTATGATTGCGCTTACCGGCATCGCATCATTCACAATTCCAAGGTACAATATGTCTATTTCCGTACGGATGCTCCGCTTTCCACTGATGATTCTAGGCGGTATGTTTGGACTGTTTGGTGTAGTACTGGGATTCCTGATTATTTTGACACATTTATGCAAATTACGGTCGTTTGGGATTCCATATTTTTGGCCTATCGCCCCAATGTCATTTAAAGCTCTAAAGGATACCTTAATCAGGGTCCCATGGTGGGCAATGAACGAGAGACCAAATCAGTTGGTAAAAGAGGATGTAATCAGACAAGCTGATCATTTAATGCCTAGCCCTCCAAAGGCTGGCGAAGAAGGGAGTCCCTCATGAAGAAGGCCCGGATTTTATTATTGATCCTGTTCCTTCTCATACCACTAACGGGCTGTTGGGATCGAACGGAAATAAACGATTTGGCATTTGTAGTTGGAACGGGAGTTGATAAGGGCCCGAAGCAGCAATACCGTTTTTCTGTGCAGGTACCCTTGCCAAGCTCTTTAGGCGGAACAGGATCGAGCGGGGGAGGCGGCGGGACTAGCGGTGAGGGGCCTTTTCTTATCGCAACCGGGACTGGTCGAAACATCAGGGAAGGTGTTGAAGACATCCAGGCAAGATTATCAAGAAAGCTTTATTTTGCTCACCGCAGGGTCTTGGTAATTGGTGAGGATCAGGCAAAAGAAGGAATAAGGGAAATTCTTAATGCTGTTTTTACCCAGCCTCAGTCAAGATTATCAACCTTTCTTATTGTTTCAAAAGGAGAGGCTGTTAAAATGTTAAAAGCCCAGCCTCGAATGGAACTTTCGTCCGCTGAAGCGATGCGGGAAATGGCCAAAGCAGGTGCGAACTTGACCGTGATGGATGTCCTGCAAAATTTAGACCGGCAAGGAAAGTCTCTGATCATTCCGATGGTTGAACCAACTGGGACATTAAAAAAGGAAAGGGATGGAAAAGAGGTACTAATGGGCAGATTTGCTGTGTTTAAGGCTGACAAGCTTTCCTTCTTTACAAGTAAAAGGGAATCTCACGGCATCTTATGGCTGCTCGAACGGATGAAAAAGAAAAGCTATTCTTTTTCCGTTTCGAAAAATAAGGAAATGACAGTTCATATTAACGAAAATAGTGTCCACCCAAACTTAAAAATAGTGAATGGGAACCCTGAATTTGCCGTTTCCGTCAGGGTAACAGGGCATCTGGTGGAAAACGAAGCAAATTTACGAATCGAAGACCCAGCAACCTATAACAAAATTATTGAAAATATGGAAGAGAAAATAAAGAATGATATCCATTCAATATTAAAACGTGCTCATACACAAGGTATAGATATTTATGGATTCGGATGGTTTTTATTTAAACGTCATCATCAAAAATGGGAGCATGAGTGGAAGCAGAATTGGAAATCGATGCTGCCTCACTTAAAGGTAACGGTTAAGGTGGACGCCGATATTCAAAGAACGACGAATACCGGGAATGTGGAAAGGAACTAACATATGGATATAGCGATTGTTTGGTTATCTCTTACCATTTATGTTGTGATTATTTTCAAGGCGAAAATTATTGATAAAAAAGAGCGTAAATGGGTGTTCCTGTTCATTATTTTAACTGTCGGATGCACTGTTTTGACGGGACTGCATCTTTCATTAAATAGTGTTACCGTATTTTTAAATGATTCATTTGGAAGGCTGTCAAGAATGGTTGTGAACATATGAAGGAAAAAATATCCAATCTTCAGTTAATCTTTTTAATCGCAAACTTTATTATGAGTGCAGCCATAATCAGCCTGCCGCAAATCATCGTTCATACGGGACGGCAGAACGCTTGGCTTGTCCCGATTCTTTCATTTCCATTTTTTCTATTGATCATTTATCTGATTTTTGGAAAGAAAGGGAAGGCGGAACGGTTTGAACATCTTTTTGCCATTGGGAAAAAAGGGAGCCTTTTGGAAAAAGGGATCATCATTTTATTTTTCTTTTTAGCTTTATTCATTTTTGTACGTGATTTACGGGCGCTTGTTGATTTTGTGGCATCCGTACTTTTGCCAAACACCCCTATTAATATGTTAATGGTTCTTTCGACCTTGGTCATCATTTATATCAGCATGGCTGGAATAGAGGTGATTGCAAGAATTAATGCCATCCATTTTTTTATTCTCATCATTGTGGTCCTTTTCCTGCCATTTCTTTTGCTAAACGAACTGGATGCGGGAAATTTGCAGCCGCTCCCTGGCCTGCGCTCATTTAAAGCATTAACGAAATCTGTTTTTATATCCTTCTCCTGGATAGGGGAACTGTTTTTTTTCATTCTGATTATCGCAAATGTGAACCCGCTAAAGGCAGCCCGAAAAGCAGTAATAACCGGTACAGCTTTGGGTGTGTTTCTGTTTTTGATTGTTCTTATTTTAAACATCTCGGTTTTAGGAACAAAAATAGTCCGGGAGGCAGCCTATCCAACCTACGTACTTGTCCAGCAAATCAACTTAACTGATTTTCTTGACCGGCTGGATTTAGTCATTGTGTCAGTATGGATTCCGGTTTTATTCTGCAAAGTCGCCTTTCTAATGTATACGATTAATTTTTGTTTTAGTTATTTCTATAATTCCAATACAAATAAATTTCTTCCGCCTATTGCGTTAACTCTCGGGTATTTGTCGATTTTATTGTTTAAAAACAGCATGGAACATATCCATTTTTCCTTTTATGCCTGGAATTCACTTGGAATCTTTTTGGAAGGATGCATTGTTATTTTATTTCTTTTTTTGAAAAGAATGGTTCTTAAAAGGAAGGAAGCTAAACCAGCTAATACGTCTTAAATGAGGAAAGAAACACGGTATAAACACCGTGTTTCTTTATGGGATACAACTTGTTGTTAGATTAATTTGATACCACTAAATAAAATCATTAAAGCCATGATTGTTCTTAGTGGTTTTGCAGGAAACTTTGATGATAATGTACTTCCAATTAGAACCCCAGGGATGGAGCCTAATAACAGATTCAGTGTTAATAAATAATCGACATTGCCGATTCCGGCGTGCATAAAACCCGCTGCGGTAACTAATAAAAATGCATGGGCTATATCAGTTCCAACCAGTTCCGACGAACCCATCCGGTACAAGTAAAGCATCGCTATGGCAAATAATGATCCAGAACCAATAGAAGTTAATCCGACTATAAAGCCTAATACCGCTCCAATTGTAATAGTTAGTGCCTTTTTTTCCTCCTGGGGTTTCATCTGCATAGGATTCCACTCAATTTTCTTTTTCATAAAGGTTTTAAATAGGGTGGCCGCCGCAACCAAAATAAGTACATATCCAAGGGCATGCTTGATAATCTGCTCCTGGTTATGGAAAAAGGAATCAAATAAATGAAGCAGTCCAACCGCTAAAAGGGCGCTGGGGATGCTGCCGATGGCAAGATACTTAACAAGTTTAAGATTGATGGTTTTCTGCCGCCAATGCTGGATGGAACCAAATAGTTTTGTAATCGAGTTATAAAATAAGTCTGTACCAACTGCTATCGAAGGACTGATTCCTAATAAAATGAGGATTGGTGTTAAAAGGGCAGCCCCGCCAACCCCAGTTAATCCGACCATAAAGCCAATGAAAAGCCCCATGATGATAATGCCGACACTCATAGGCAAACACTCCTATTTCTCTAAACTGCATTTCATCAATAAAATATGAAGTAGTCAAATGCCTTGTCAGCCCATTTATTCAAATAAAAAAGAGGACAACTGCCCTCTTTTGCGAAAAATATTATTTTTCTTCTTCTTCCTCACTCAATTTAATTTTCTTACAGCCAACATATAAACAAGAGAAAATATCAACCCCTGGTTTAGCTTTTGTCATTCCTTTAATATAAGGGGTAACAAGATCCTTAAAGTCGAGTCCGACCCCCTCTTCCTCCAAAATTCCATACACGAACAGTTTTTTCTCATCAAATAAGAAGGCAACATTGCCGACTGCCTTATTGGTGGAATCGACAACATTTAGGACCTGAAAATGAGGAGTGATGACTTCAGGTGAAAAATATATTTGCACTGTTTTCAGCTCCCTTACGTAAACTGCAATTTTTCAAATAGCGTATCATTTTCCTTTTCCTTCGAAGACTCTTTTTTCGCCACATGAATCAGAACCATACATAGCAAAGCGCAAATGAGGGTTAACCCGGCTGTCGTTAAAAACATTCCGGACCGTGACCAATCCATTAATTTACTAAAGATGGGCGGCCCAATGGCAACTCCTAAGAAACGGACGGAGCCATATAAGGAGGTGACGAATCCTCTCCTGTCTGCAGGAACCGAGCCGGTAATAAAGCTGTTAATGCAAGGCAGCACAAGCCCTGTTCCGATACTGCTTATAACAAGTACAGAAAAGAATGGAACCAGCTTTTTAAAGAAAATTAACGATGCAAATGAGCCGGTCATCAAGAGAAGTCCAATAATAATCAGTGCTTTCATCAGCTTCATTCTCTTGCCGATTTTACTTCCTGTGATGTAAGAGGTTGTGGTCATAAATAAAAGTGGGATGGCAAGGATGGCCCCCTTTAATATTCCATCAATTTGATAGTCCTTTTCAAGAATATCTGAAATGTAAAATAAAATGCCAAATAAAGTAAATAAGCATACAGCTCCTGTCAAGTAAGCGGCAAATAGCCAGCGGCCTTCAGTTTTAAAAACAGAAACAAGGCCTTTTACATATTTTCCAACTGGCGGCGGCTCTTTTTTTGTTTTCTTTTCCTTGATAAAAAAGATCGTTAATAACACGGATAAGAAACAGAAAATCGGAAAGGCAAAGAAGGCGGCGTACCAGAAAATGAGGGCCAATAACGAGCCGATTATTGGACTAATCACTTTGCCAAAACCGTTTGATGCTTCTACTAACCCTAATACCTTACTTTGTTCTCCGCCTTTAAATAAATCTCCTGTTAACGCCATGGCAATAGGCGCTGTTCCCGCTGCGCCTATTCCTTGCATGATTCTGCCGGCAAGAATCCAAGTATAGGAGCTGCCAAACCACGCTGCTGAAGCTCCTGCTAAAAGCCCGCCGATACCATATAAAATGAGGGCCGGGATGATGACCGCTTTCCTTGAAAAACGATCAGAAAAATACCCTAATACCGGAATCGAAATGGCTGCTGCAATCGAAAACACCGAAATAACCAAACTTACCTGGAATTGAGAAATATCTAACTCCGATTTCATTTTTGGGAGGATTGGGATTAACATTGAGTTTCCTAAGACTAAAATCATCGGGATTGAACCAATTGCAAAAATCGTCATGCCTTTGTGTTTTTGTTTAGGCAATGGAGTGCACCCCTATCGTTGAAATAAGCTATTTTAGTGTGTGATTGCGGACATCAGTTTATACAAGGCGAATGCCTAATTTCTATGGAAAAGGCCCATTATCTACACATTCACCCAGTTTTTGAATAATCTATCCTAGAAAAAAAGAGGAGGCGTAATGCCTATGGATTTTTTAACACTTCCTGAACGGACTTCCGGCAGCCGAACTTATGGATTAACCTCTGTCGCCGACTTCGGAACTCCTATGGGAGAATTAAGGAATATATTGGCCGATTACAGCCATATCATTGACATTGCCAAAATTGGAATTGGTTCTGCGTATGTCACCCCCAATTTAAAGAAGAAGGTGGACCTGTATAAGGAATACGGAATCAAGCCTTATTGTGGAGGCACATTATTTGAAAAATGTTATTACCAAAACAAAATCCCGGAATACCTCTCTTATTTATGTGAACTTGGGATTGAATGGGTTGAAGTTTCAAATGGGACCTTGGATATTCCACTTGACCAGAGGCTGGAATTGATTTATTTTCTAAAAAATAATTTTAACGTGATTGCCGAGGTGGGATCGAAGGATACCGAGAAAGAGATGCCCATTTCAGAATGGAGAGCAGAAATCAAGCAATTGCTTGAGGCAGGTTGTCAATACGTTATTACAGAAGGGCGTGATTCCGGGACTTCCGGCATTTATGAAAAATGCGGTACGGTTAAGTCTGACCTGATTCAGGAATTAGTCAGAGATTTGGATCCGAATAAGATTATTTTCGAGGCGCCATCAGCAAAGCATCAAATGTATTTTATTAGGGAGTTTGGGCCTAATGTAAATTTGGGTAATGTGAAGCTTTCGGATGTTTTAATGTTGGAGGCGCAGCGCTGCGGCCTGAGAAGTGAAACATTTTATATGGAGGCACAGGAATGCAAATTACCTTAATCCGCCATTTGCCTACCGAATGGAATAACAACAATATGCTTCAAGGGAGAAGGGATATCGGAATTTCTCCGTTAACTGAGGAATTTCGCAAAGGCATTGCTGAAAACAAAAGCATGTTGAATGGTCTTGCTCCTTTTGAAGTTGTTTTGGCCAGCAGTTTAAAAAGAACACGACAAACAGCACAATGTTATGGGTTTCAGCCTGAAACCGAATGCTTATTGGATGAATTGGATTTTGGCCCATTTGAAGGCCAGCCAAAGGCAATGTTGATTGAAGCATTTGGAGATGCCTGGTTAGAGAACCCAAGCAAGCTGGTGTTAGGTGAAAGTATTCATAACCTTGAAAAACGCATTTCCATGTTCTTGGAGAAATATCGGGAATATAAAAACATGTTAGTATTTGGCCATGGCTGTTGGATTCGAGCTATGATTTCCTTTTCAAAGCATGGTCATATTGATGAGATGAACAAAGTATTATTGGAAAATAACTCCTTTGTAACGTTAACGATGGATTCATAATTAATTTGGAGGGGTGGGAATGGCTTCGATACTTACGTATGAAAATTGGGACGAACAAAAAATAGCAGAAATTAGCGGCCAAAGCAGGGATTATTTCGATATTTTAAAGTGGGCATATCAGGAATATGATGGCGAGGAAATTGTTTACGCTTGTAGCTTTGGAGCAGAAGGAATGGTGTTAATCGATTTAATTCATAAAGTTAATAAACAGGCAAAAATCATCTTCCTGGATACTGGCCTTCATTTCCCGCAAACGTATGAATTAATAAATCAGGTGAAGGAACGCTACCCTTCATTTAACATCACAATGTTAAAACCGAAGCTATCTTTATTGGAACAGGCAAAGGAGCACGGTGAAGAGCTTTGGCGTCATAATCCAAATTTGTGCTGCCAGATAAGAAAAGTTGCCCCTTTAAAGGAGGCGCTGCAGGGCGTAAAGGCATGGATTTCAGGGCTCAGAAGGGAACAATCGGCTATAAGGAGCAATACTCAGTACATCAATAAAGATGAAAAGTTCCATAATATCAAGATTTGTCCGCTTATTCATTGGACTTGGGATGATATATTGACGTACATCGACTTAAACAAATTGCCTTATAACCCATTACATGATAACGGTTATCCAAGTATCGGCTGCGCACCGTGTACCCAGCCGGTTACTGATTCTGGTGACCAGCGGGCGGGTCGCTGGGCGGGACAATCAAAAACGGAGTGCGGACTCCATTTAACTTAGAGATAAAGAAATTTGGGGAGGTAAAACCGTTGAATAAGAGAATTCCCCATGGCGGGAAATTAGTCAATCGAATCAATTTAAATTGTGTAGTGGACTATACTCTCAATTATGTTGAACTCGATAAATTGGAATTAAGCGATTTGGAGTTAATCGCTAACGGTGCTTACAGTCCAATTGAAGGTTTCATGGGAAAAGCCGACTATGAGTCGGTTGTACACAAAATGAGGCTTGTTTCGGGACTGCCGTGGTCACTGCCGATTACTCTGGCAGTCCACCAGACCAAAGCGGCCGAATTAACAATCGGTGAGACCATTAACCTCATTCATAATGACAAGGTTTATGGTGTCATGAAGGTAACCGAAAAGTTTTCACCAGATAAACGGATAGAGGCTGAAAAGGTATTCAAGACAACGGAACTAGCCCATCCCGGTGTAAAAAAACTTTTTGAACGTCCCGCTGTTTATCTGGCCGGACCTATCACACTTATAAAAAGACCTGAAAAAGGCCAGTTTGAGGATTTTTATTTAGACCCTATACAAACAAGGGAAATGTTCCAGCAATTAGGCTGGAAAACAGTTGTTGGGTTCCAAACACGTAATCCGGTACACAGGGCTCATGAATACATTCAAAAGTCGGCACTGGAAACGGTTGACGGGCTGTTCCTTAATCCTCTTGTCGGCGAGACAAAAGCAGATGATATTCCGGGCGAAATCAGAATGAAAAGCTATCAAGCCTTACTTGAAAATTATTATCCAAAGAACCGGGTGTTCCTGTCCGTTTTCCCGGCAGCGATGCGATACGCCGGACCGCGGGAAGCGATTTTTCATGCCCTTGTCCGGAAAAACTTCGGCTGCAGCCATTTTATTGTCGGAAGAGACCATGCTGGGGTAGGAAACTACTATGGCACTTATGATGCCCAAAAAATATTTTCTAATTTTTCCGAAGAGGAGCTTGGAATCAAGCCGCTGTTTTTTGAACATAGCTTTTATTGTAAAAAATGCGAGAACATGGCTTCTGAAAAAACCTGCCCGCATGACAGGCAATATCATGTCATCTTATCCGGAACTAAAGTCAGGGGGATGCTCAAAAATGGCGAGCAGCCTCCAAAGGAATTCAGCCGTCCAGAAGTCGTTGAAATCCTTATCGAGGGGATGAGGGAAGTCTACAAACTAGAAGGTGTAGGAAATGGGGAAAAGTAATCATCTTACCTGGCACCAATCAACGATCACAAAAATAGACCGGCATCAGAAGAATGGACATAAAAGCTGTGTGCTTTGGTTTACAGGCTTATCAGGTTCAGGAAAATCTACGCTGGCAAATGCCGTAGACCAGGCACTTTTTAAAGAAGGCTTTAGAAGTTATGTATTGGATGGGGATAATATTCGTCATGGTTTAAACAAAGATTTAAGTTTTGGTGTTAGTGACAGGAAAGAGAATATCCGCCGAATTGGGGAAGTGGCAAAACTATTCGTGGACAGTGGTCAAATCGTTTCTTCAGCCTTTATTTCCCCTTTTCTTGAGGACCGGGCGCAGGTTCGTAATATGTTTGAAAACGGGGAGTTCATTGAAATTTACTTGAATTGCCCGATTCAAATCTGTGAAGACCGGGACCCGAAAGGTTTGTACAGAAAGGCAAGAATTGGAGAAATCCCCGAATTTACCGGTATCTCCTCACCATACGAAATTCCCGACAATCCAGAAATCATTATTGAAACAGGTCGAATGTCGATTGAAGAATCAGTAAAAGAAATTTTAGAGTATTTAAAGGAAAGGAAGATCCTTTAACAGGTCTTCCTTTACCTTATTTGGGGGGCTACCGTGAAAAAAGGAACAAATAATATTTCAGGACAAAATCCCCAATCAATTTCAACTCAAAATTATTCTAATACAACGAAATTAGTACTAGGATCTCTCCTTGCTGGAATCGCAGCCATCCTGCAGGCCGCCGGATTTTTTACAGGAATTGGCTATGCATTCAGTATGTTAACTACACTGCCCATTGTTCTTGCTTCCATGTTGTCTTTAAGGATTGGGTTCATGTCTTATGTTATTACCGTTTTTCTATTGGCTATTATCCAGCCCAGCGAGTTGTTAGTATTTCCTTTTACAACAGGGCTATTAGGAATTTCCATGGGGGGCGCATTCAAGTTGTGGAAAAGTTGGATTTCTATCACTTTTGCCGGCGGAATTGGTCTCTCGATTGGAATCATGTTTTTGCTTTACGTTCTTCGGTTTCCGGTTTTAGGGCCAACGATCTCATCTATATTTAATTTTAAAACTTCCATAATAATTTTCCTGTTCTCTTTGTTCTACAGTTTAATCTGGATGGGTCTAAGTAAGCGGGTTTTTGTAATTTTATCGAGGTATTTATAGATTTAATGGACTATTTGAAAAAGAGGCTGCCTAAACAAGACAGCCTCTTTACTCTTTAACGTCTTCGCCAATTGGCAGAAAGGAAAAGTAATCGATTAAATCTTAATTCATAAATAAAATCAATAATATTGGTTGAAAAGAATTGACAAACAATGGCGTACACGACAATTTTATAATCAATGACCAACGCGGTTAATAAAAATATCATCATATTGATGCCCATCATCACTTTTCCTGGACTCCAATTTTTATAGGCGGCTATCATTAGCGCAGGAATGACCATCCCGCCGCTTGATGCCCCTGCACGAATCAAAAGACCAACGCCGATGCCAAAAAAGATGCTGCCGCAAACCATATCAAACAACATATGAACGTGATGATGTGGTATTTGGGTCGTAATCACGCTAACAACTGTTGAGGTAGTAGCGACTGATAGAATGGTTCGAAATGTCCATGTATAGCCAAAATATTTTAGCGCAAAAAGTAAGAAGACAATATTGGCCAGCCATAGGGAGAAGCCAAGCGATAAACCAAACCAATAATTCATTAAGATGGCCAGTCCTGCCGCACCGCCAGAAGGGATGGAATGGGGAAATAAAAACAGGGACATTGACAGACCTTGCAAGGTTGCCCCAAAAAGCAAACATAGGTAAATTAACAAAGTTTTTTTCATTATTTAAAAGAAATAATCTCTAAAAATTTTCGTCATAACATTCACTGTTATTCCTCCCTGGACTTGCCTTTCTTGTCCATTTTATGAGTTGAGAAAAAAGAATATGTGGGAATATTTTGTGAAAAAACAAAGTTTTCCCAATCTACCGATGTTTTAAATTGCAATATTAGGATTGAAAATCAAAATTATTAAGATTAATATTATAGTAAGATTAATGACTATTATCATATGAAATAGTGAAAATGAACTAGTGCACCTAGACCTTTGACATGCCAAATCGGAAGTAGGATCATTTGACTATTTCTAATTTGGCTTTTTTATAAATAATGAAAGGAACTTTTGATCGTGATGCAAAGTTCTATAACTGATATTAAAAAGGAAAAGCGGATCTTGTTAGAAAAGCATTTAAATGGCAGCCTGAATAGCTATCAGTCTCTGTTCGCATGCGATTCTGATGCCATTTATGCAATGGATTTAGATGGTTATTTCATTCCATTAAACCCTGCTTGTGCGCTCATTTTTGGATATAATTCGGACGAATTTTCAAAATTAACGTATATGAAAGTCATGAAATTGGAGCATCTGGATCGAGCCATTTCATTTTTTTACAAGGCAATTGACGGCAAATTGCAGAATTTCGATTGTCAAATCGTTCATAAAAGCGGGAAATTAATTGATTTAAATATGACAAATTATCCGATTGTCATCGATGGTGAAATTGTAGGCGTTTATGCAGTAGCAAAGGATATTACGGAAATCAAACAAAAGCGAAAAAAGCTTATGGAAGATATTCAGCAGCGGGAGAATACCTATCGGGATATTGTAGAGCATTCACCTGATGCAGTCGCGATTGTTAAAGATGAGCTAATCCTTTTTGCCAACGATACTGCCGTGGATTTAATTGGTGCGAAGGATAAAAATGAAGTGATTGGAAAAAGCATTTACGATTTTTTGGACAGCCCTTACTCAGACATTGTGAAACAACGGGCCAAGAAGGTTGAAAACGGCATGGCTGTTGATTTTATCGTGGAAAAGCTGGTCCGTATGGATGGCACGATTATTGAAGTCGAAGTAAAAGCTATTCCAGCCATTTATCAAAACGAACCTGCACGTCATATTATCATTCGGGACATAATGGAGAAGAAAAGAACGCAAAAATTGCTTCTCCAGTCTGAAAAGTTAACGGTGGCTGGGCAGCTTGCCGCTGGAATCGCCCATGAAATAAGAAATCCATTAACCGCTATAAAAGGCTTTATTAAGCTAATGGATACAGGACGTGAATTTAATTCTAGTTATTTGGATATTATCAATTCTGAAGTGAACCGCATCGAACTGATTCTGGGTGAATTGTTGCTGTTAGCGAAACCGCAGTCTATGAAATTTGAAAAACGTGATTTGCCGACCATTTTAGAGCACGTTAAAACGCTTGCTGATACACAGGCGATTATGAGAAATATAGGTATTCATATTCTTTACCTGACAGAAATCCCTGAAGTTTATTGCGATGAAAACCAGCTTAAGCAAATGTTTATTAATTTCCTCAAAAATTCTGTTGAGGCCATGCCTAAGGGTGGAGAAATCATTATAGAGGTTCAATGTACAGATTCTAATCAAATAAAAATTCGGTTTATTGACCAAGGGTGCGGTATCCCGAAAGAGCATCTCGAACGAATAGGCCAGCCATTTTTTACAACCAAGGATAATGGAAATGGATTAGGTTTGATGATTAGCATGCAAATTATTGAAAATCACAATGGCACGATGCATATCTCTAGTAATGAAAATGGAACTACGATGGAGATATTACTGCCAATTTAGTGAATGTTAGCGGACGGAGGGAAGACCGTCCGTTTTTGTATTGACGAGAATTTCATTTTATGATATTTAAATATTTGTTAGCACTCATTTCAATAGAGTGCTAATCATTTGATTTATTGACCTCCTGCAATTATGATGAGAAGGGTAAAAATGGAAGGAGAATTGGGTATGGAAACAAAACAATTTAAAGCGGAATCGAAACGTTTGTTGGACATGATGATTAATTCGATTTATACGCATCGCGAAATTTTTCTGCGTGAGTTAATCTCCAATGCGAGTGATGCGATCGATAAAATCTATTACAAAGCATTAACGGATGATTCCTTGTCATTCGATAAAGACAATTACTACATAAAGATAATCGCTGACAAGGAAAATAGAACTTTACGATTAATCGATACTGGGATTGGGATGACTAAGGAAGAATTGGAAAATAACCTTGGTACGATTGCTAAGAGTGGATCTTTAGCGTTCAAAAGCGAGAATGAATTGAAGGATGGCTATGATATCATTGGCCAATTTGGCGTTGGTTTTTATTCAGCGTTTATGGTTGCCGACGTCGTAACAGTCATTAGTAAGGCTTTAGGTAGTAACGAAGCCTACAAGTGGGAGTCACAGGGTGCCGAGGGATACACCATCGTTCCATGTGAAAAAGAAACAGTCGGTACTGACATTATTTTAAAAATCAAAGATAATTCCGAAGAAGAAAATTATGATGAGTATTTAGAGGAATACCGTTTAAAAGCAATTATCAAGAAATACTCTGACTTTATCCGCTACCCTATTAAAATGGATGTGTCGAAAAGCCGTCTTAAAGAGGGCAGCGAAACGGAGTACGAAGATTATCAAGTTGAAGAAGCCATCAACAGCATGGTGCCGATTTGGCGGAAAAATAAAAACGAACTGACAGCCGAGGATTATGAAAATTTTTATGCGGAAAAGCGATACGGCTTTGACAAACCGCTGAAGCATATTCATATCAGTGTGGATGGGGCGGTCCGTTATAACGCGATTCTTTATATTCCAGAAAACATGCCGTTTGACTATTATTCTGCAGAATATGAAAAGGGTCTAGAGCTTTATTCGAGCGGTGTTTTAATTATGAACAAGTGCGCCGACCTCCTGCCTGACTATTTCAGCTTTGTTAAGGGAATGGTCGACTCAGAAGATTTATCTTTGAATATTTCACGTGAGTTGCTCCAGCACGACCGTCAATTAAAGCTAATAGCGAAAAATATTAACAAGAAAATCAAGAGTGAGCTAGTAAGCTTATTGAAAAATGAACGGGAAAAATATGAGCAGTTTTATCAGGCATTTGGCCGCCAGTTAAAGTATGGTGTCTATAGCGAATTTGGCGCTCATAAGGAAGAATTGCAGGATTTATTGATGTTCCATTCCTCCAAAGAGAAGAAGCTCGTAACGTTAGATGAATATGTTTCTAGAATGCCGGAGGACCAAAAATATATTTTCTACGCCACTGGCGGAACCAATGAGCGAATCGAAAAGCTGCCGCAAACGGAGTTGGTTGCAGACAAAGGCTATGAAATTCTGTATTTCACAGATGAAATTGACGAATTCGCCATTAGAATGCTAATGAGTTACAAAGATAAAGAGTTTAAGTCCGTTTCTAGTGGTGATTTAGGCTTTGAAGCAGATGAAAAGTCTCAGGATTCGGCAGGAGAAGAGCAGGATAACAAGGAACTGTTTGAGTATATGAAGGAGACCCTGGCTGGCAAAGTGAAGGATGTCCGTATTTCTAAACGCCTGAAGTCGCATCCAGTTTGCTTATCAACAGATGGAGAAGTCTCTATCGAGATGGAAAAAATCCTAAATGCAATGCCGAATAACCAGGGAATTAAAGCTGAGAAGGTACTAGAAATCAATGCAAATCACGAGGTTTTTGCAGCCTTAAAAGAATCATTTACCGGAGACAAAGACAAGCTGACATTGTATACACACCTATTGTATAATCAGGCACTACTAATTGAAGGCCTGCCAATTGAAGATCCGGTTGAATTTACGAATAATATTTGCAAAATAATGGTGTAATGGATGATGAAAGGATTGCCGTGATACGTGATGCGGCAATCCTTTAAATTTTTCTCCATTTTTAGAGTATTAGCCGGATCATAGACAAAACCGGTCGGAAAACAGACGAAAATGTCCTTGATAGGCCGGATCAAGGACAAAACCGGTCGGAAAACAGATGGAAATGTCCTTGATAGGCGGGATCAAGGACAAAACCGGTCGGAAAACAGACGAAAATGTCCTTGATAGGCGGGATCAAGGACAAAACCAGGAGAAAAACGGAAGAAAATGTCCTTGATAGGCCGGATCGAGGACAAAAACGGTCGGAAAACGGAAGAAAATGTCTTTGAATAGGCGGGATCAAGGACAAAACCAGTTGAAAAACGGATGGAAATGTCCTTGATAGGCCGGATCAAGGACAAAACCGGTCGGAAAACAGACGAAAATGTCCTTGATAGGTAGGATCAAGGACAAAACCAGGAGAAAAACGGAAGGAAATGTCCTTGATAGGTAGGATCAAGGACAAAACCAGGAGAAAAACGGAAGGAAATGTCCTTGATAGGCCGGATCGAGGACAAAAACGGTCGGAAAACGGAAGAAAATGTCTTTGATAGGCGGGATCAAGGACAAAACCGGTTGAAAAACGGATGGAAATGTCCTTGATAGGCCGGATCAAGGACAAAACCGGTCGGAAAACAGACGAAAATGTCCTTGATAGGCAGGATCAAGGACAAAACCAGGAGAAAAACGGAAGAAAATGTCCTTGATAGGCCGGATCGAGGACAAAAACGGTCGGAAAACGGAAGAAAATGTCTTTGATAGGCGGGATCAAGGACAAAACCGGTTGAAAAACAGATGGAAATGTCCTTGATCACCTTTTAAAACCCAATATTTCCGCAATAAACCATAAAGTATCTATAGGAAGCTCAATATATACACGTTAATGAATATTTCCATCCACATATTTTCCGTAATCCGGAATCGCTAAGCTGTCAAAATTATTTACCAGCCTTTGCAGTCCGCTGGTTAATGCCTCGCCTGCGAGCGGAGTACCATGCCCTGTTATCGCTGTCGAAGGACTTAATTCAGCTAGCTTTTTAACTGAGTCCCAAGCGGCCCTCCAATCAGTTGTGAAGTATCTAGGCGGACCGTTTACCTCTTCCTCCTGGGTAATGACCTTATATAATGAATCCTGTTTCACATTTATGAAAGCATCTCCCGCAATCAACGCACGGTCCTCATCTCTAAAAAAGGAAACATGTCCAGGTGTGTGACCTGGAGTGTGGATCCAGCGGAATCCAGGCATATGAGGGACGCTGCCGTCTGCAGGAAGTTTTTCAACATGGTTACCCAGGTTAATTGGCTCATTCGGAAATAACGGTGACATCTTCGCCACCATCCCGCCTTCCACACTGGGGTCGGGCTCAGGATAGCTCCTTTGCCCGGTTAAATAAGGCAATTCAATTTCATGGGCATATACCGGTACCTGCCAATGATTCACCAGTTCGATTATTGCTCCAACATGGTCAAAATGACCATGCGTTAAAATAATCGCTTTCGGGCGGCAACCCTCGCCAAACCGTTCCTCTGCTGCCCCGATAATTTCATCTGCTGACCCCGTCATACCGGCATCCACTAAAACAAACTCGCCATTATCAGGGTTACCTACAAAACAAATATTGACGATTTGGATGGTATAAGAAAATAAATCCGGCAAAACCTGAATCCCGATTCCACTACCAATAGAAGTGGCTGGAATCAATTTATAGTCACTTCCATATGACATTTCTTTATCCATTAAACGATCCCCTTATCAATTTCCTAATTTTAGGGATAGTTTTCCTTTGTTTAAAGCAATTATTCAATCAGCTTAGTTAGGCTCCACATGGACATTAACATCAAACACATCGTGTTCCTTGATTAAGGCATTTTCCACCTTTGTGGCAACATCATGTGCTTCCCGAATATTTAGATTGGAATTCACGAGGATTACCACATCCACGACAGCGCTATTGCCATAATTCCGTGCTTTGATGTCCTTTATTCCTTTAACGCCCGAAATCTCTTCAATTGTATTTTTAAAAAAAGACATCTCCTTCACATCAAAACCATCGGTTAAGCTGTGGGATGCATCGCGAAAAATATCCCATGCCGTATTACAGATAAGAAGTCCTACGATTACTGCAGTAATTGGATCTAGCCATGGCAGATTGAATTGAGCGCCAATAATTCCTGCAGCAGTTCCGATGCTCACCCAGGCATCAGAGAGATTGTCTTTCGCGGCAGCCATTACCGCCTGGCTGTTAATTTTTGCAGCAAGCTTATGGTTATAGCGATAGACAGCATACATGACTGCGCCACAAAAAATTCCGGTTACGGCAGAAAGGGGGTCTGGCGACTCGCTCTTTCCATTGATGATGGTGGTAACCGCATCATATAGCACCTCAATACCCACGGCCATCATGATAAAAGAAGAAACCATGGAGGCAACAGTTTCCGCTTTCCAATGACCATAAGGATGGTCCTTATCTGCGGGCTTTTGTGAAAGTTTTAGGCCGATTAACACAACAATAGATGCGATTACATCCGTACTGTTGTTTAATCCATCGGCTTTTAGTGCCTCCGAGTTGGATGCATAGCCAACGGCCAGTTTTAAAATGGATAGAAAAATGTATGCAAAAATACTGATATATGCGGCTTGTTCCCCTTTTTTTAGTGCTAAATACTTTTCATTTTCCATATGTATTGCCCCTTAGCTTTTCGTTCCCTTCATTATCTTAGCAATCTATTATTATGTGGGTCTAGAGAAACCTTTTTAGTCCGGACTTAAAATTCTTATATCAGGAAAAAAAGTTTAGTACGGGCAAAACAGACATCTGCTTTAATGAAAAAATAGTTATAATATTTTCATCATTTATATTGACAAATCCCTATGTGTCTAGTAGGATTAATTTCATCAACTATATATGCGAATTCCTATTGGTCTAGTGGGATTAATATTGAGAAATTGAAACAGTAAAATGCCTTTCCTGGAATAGGAGGAATTTTTTAGGAAAAGGGGGCGAATCGGCTGAAAACACCAGATGAATGGCAAGAAATTGCGGCACACCTTAGGCCGATGCTCGAATCAATCAAATTCGGATCGATTACACTTGTTATCCAGGACGGTAAGGTCGTGCAAATTGAAAAAAACGAAAAGGTTCGTCTTCAATCGAATAAAACACGCTGACTAGACAAACTAGAGGCGGTCTTCACCATTAATGGTTGAAGGCTGCCTTTTTTTAAAGGAATAAGGAGGCTTGCATGATGACAAACGCAGTGACATATGAAAATTGGTATTCCATTTCTGACTCTTTTTCGATTCAAGATGAAACGAAAGGCGCTAAAGCAGTATTGGAATGGGCTTATCAGAATTATTCTGACAATAAAATTGTTTATGCTTCGAGCTTTGGGGCGGAAGCGATTGTGTTGATTGACTTGATTGCTCAGGTGAAACCTGATGCGCACATCGTTTTCTTGGATACAGATCTTCACTTTCTAGAAACCTACGATGTTATCAAAAGGATCGAAGAACGTTTTCCATCATTGAAAATCGAGAAGAAGAAACCTGCATTAACTCTTGATGAACAGGCTGCTCAATATGGGACAGCATTATGGAAACGCGACCCTAACCAATGCTGCCAAATCCGAAAAGTCATTCCTCTTAGGGAAACTCTTACAGCAAGAGAAGCTTGGATCTCAGGTCTTCGCAGAGAACAATCACCGACAAGGAAAGATACTGAGTTTGTTAACAAAGATGAAAAATTTAAAAATATTAAAATATGCCCGCTGATTCATTGGACATGGGATGAGGTATGGTCCTATATTCGGGAAAAAGACCTTCCATATAACGAGTTGCATGACCACAACTACCCAAGTATTGGCTGCTTCCCTTGTACGCAAGCAGTTGCCGGTGACGGTGATTCCCGTGCCGGACGCTGGTCCGGCAGTAGTAAAACCGAGTGTGGATTACACTCATCGTAAGGGGGCGGTCAAAACGATCACAATCATTGCTATAATGATAGGTTTGTTTTTTGCAGTCAATATCGGGGCCAGCGGGGCAGCTGCTTCGATGGGGATATCCTATGGTGCCGGCGTTGTCAAAAAACAACTGGCTTTATTCCTTTGTGGAATTGCGGTGTTCCTTGGTGCATGGCTTGGCGGCGGCGAGGTCGTAAAGACCATTGGCGGCGGTATCGTTCCAAGCAGTACCTTTACAAATGCCATTGCTTTAATCGTGTTAGCTTCAGCAGCTATGTCGCTGTTTTTAGCGAACATTTTTGGAATACCACTCTCAACAAGTGAAGTAGCAGTGGGCGCCGTCGTGGGGGCGGGGATTGTCTATCAATCCGTTTTTGTCGGCAAGCTCCTATGGATTATGGTGTTTTGGCTGTTAACTCCAATTGCAGCTTTCGTGCTGGCGATCCTTGCTGCTAATTTTTTAAAAATCAAACCTATTAAAAAAATTGTCGAGAAACCAAAAGCAGGACCTCTTCTTGCAGTACTTGTCGTCTTAATGGGATTGTTCGAAGCCTTTTCGGCAGGAATGAACAATGTGGCCAATGCCGTTGGCCCCCTTGTTGCCGCATCATTAATGTCTAAAGAGACAGCTGTCCTTTGGGGAGGTTTGGCCGTAGCACTTGGTGCATTCCTGCTCGGCCACCGAGTAATTGAAACCAATGGGAAGAAAATAACAAAGCTTCGCTTGGAAGAGGGATGTATCATATCCGGTACTGGAGCCAGCATCGTAACGGCTGCATCGCTCTTTGGAATTCCAGTTCCGCTTACGCAAATTACGACATCTTCTATTATTGGAATTGGTTTTGCAAAATACGGAAAATCAGTCTTGAAAAAGGGTATTGTCGTTCAGCTTCTGACGGTCTGGATTGTTTCACCGGTTATTTCAATGGTGCTCTCATACACCATTATTCAATTAGTGATAGTTCGGAACTTTTATCCGATTATTGTCATGGCAGGCGTCCTTATCTCTGTTTTTGGAGTGCTGTTTTTAATGAAACGAACTTCATCCGCATCGATTGGTGCGCCTACCGATATTGCAAATAAATAAAAACAAATAGAAGGGTTGATAACAAAAATGTCATTTTTACCAAAACCTCACGGAGGCAAACTTATTCAAGCTTTTGATCCAAACTATGATTTATCCAATGCAGCAAAAGAATTAGAAATTGATGCGATTGCTTTAAGCGATCTTGAACTTATTGGAGTGGGAGTTTTCAGCCCGTTAAACGGTTTTCTTGGTAAAGAGGATTATGAATCTGTTGTCAGCAATATGCGTTTAGCCGACAATACGATTTGGTCCATTCCAGTAACTCTTCCTGTATCCTATGAAATCGCGGAATCCTTAGTAGTCGGTGAAGAAATTAAATTAAAACACAACGATGAAGTTTACGGTGTAATTAAGGTTTCTGAATTGTATGAGCCGGATTTAAACAAAGAAGCAAGAGAAGTTTATAAAACGGAAGAACTTGCTCATCCAGGCGTTAAGCGGCTATTTGAAAGAGGACCTGTCTATGTGGCAGGGGAAGTTGTGCTTGTTAAGAAACCTGAAAAAGGCGTGTTCGGTGATGTCTGGTTCGAACCAAATCAGACTCGCGCCTTTTTTGAAGAGAAAGGCTGGAAAACAGTTGTTGGTTTCCAAACAAGAAATCCGATTCATCGTGCGCATGAGTACATTCAAAAGGCTGCCCTTGAAACGGTTGATGGCTTGTTCGTGAACCCGCTAGTCGGTGAAACAAAATCTGATGACGTTCCAGCTGATGTACGTCTGAAAAGCTATCGTGTTTTATTGGAAAACTATTATCCAAAAGAACGGGTCCAGCTAGGCGTCCACCCAGCTGCAATGCGCTATGCAGGTCCAAGAGAAGCTATTTTCCACGCTCTTGCCCGCAAAAATTATGGCTGCACACACTTTATTGTCGGCCGTGACCATGCTGGGGTAGGAAACTATTACGGAACCTATGATGCCCAGTATATTTTCAGCAATTTTACTGAAGAGGAACTTGGTATTAAACCATTATTCTTTGAACACAGCTTCTTTTGCACAAAATGCGATGGTATGGCATCTGACAAAACTTGCCCGCATGGCAAGGAAGATCGTGTAATCCTGTCGGGAACAAAAGTTAGAGAGATGCTCCGCTCAGGAGTTCTTCCGCCAGCAACCTTCAGCCGTAAAGAAGTGGTTGAAGTCCTGATTGAAGGAATGAGAGAAAAAGCGACAGTATAAGGAGTAGGAGAATGAGCAAATCATCGAATATTACATGGCATAACGCTACCATTACAAAAGAAGACAGACGTGCGCAAAACGGTCATGGAAGCTGTACACTATGGTTTACAGGGCTATCTGGTTCTGGGAAATCAACAATTGCGAATGCAGTTTCAAACGAATTGTTTCGGCAGGGAATTAACGAATACGTTCTTGATGGAGACAATATCCGTCACGGCTTAAATAAGGATCTTGGTTTTTCTGAAGAAGATAGAACAGAAAATATCCGCCGCATCGGGGAAGTGGCAAAGCTGTTTGTTGACAGCGGTCAGATTGTCACTACTGCGTTTATTTCACCATTCCGTTCCGACCGGGACAATGTCCGTGCGTTATTTGCAGAAGGGGAATTTATCGAGGTTTTCATTGATTGTCCTCTTGAAGAATGCGAACGCCGTGACCCAAAACAGCTTTATGTTAAGGCTCGCAAAGGTGAAATTAAGGATTTTACGGGGATTGATTCACCATACGAGTCACCGGAAAATCCGGAAATCCTCATCCGCTCTGATTTGGTGACAGTTGAAGAATCAGTGGAACAAGTGTTAGGATATTTACGGGAAAAGAATATTATTTAATAAAATAGCTTTTTTAAAAAGAAGCGGGTACTATGAAATCACATAGTACCCGTTTGAGTTAAAAAGCAAAATGTGAAAGGAGCAGCCAGCATGAAAGCAATTCTCTACATTGGACACGGTACTCGCTCAAGGAAAGGGGCGGATGAGGCAAGGACGTTTATCCAGCGGATAATGGCCCGAATCGATGTGCAAATTCAGGAAATGGGTTTTCTGGAGCTGGCTGAGCCACTGATTGAAGATGGTTTCAGGCATTGTGTAGAAAGGGGTGCCACCGAAATAACGGTTGTTCCTCTTTTTCTGCTTGCCGCGGGGCATATAAAAGAGGATATACCAAATGCATTGGCAGGGCTTCATGAAAAATATCCTCATGTTAAGGTAAATGTGAAGGATCCTTTTGGGGTACAGGGGAACATTCTTGATGGTTTAGCAGATCTTGTTAATGAAGAGGCAGGGACGCTGACAGCTAAAGACAGCGTCTTGCTTGTCGGCAGGGGGAGCAGCGACCCGGATATATTAGCGGATTTTGCAAACATTGTTGATGGAATCCGAAATCGTCTAGGACTTAATCGTGTTTCTGTTTGCTATTTAGCTGCCGCTGAACCCAGGTTCGATGAGGGATTGGAAACTGTCTGCAACGAGGCAGTGGGCCGGGTCATTGTCGTTCCTTATTTGCTGTTTTCAGGACTTCTATTAACGGAAGTGGTCCAAAAAGTGCGGAAAAAGGAAAAAGAAGGTTACTCGATTATACATACAGGTCAATTGAGCAGGCACCATGTTATTGAAGATGTCATTATTAAGCGGGCAATTGAACACGAATAAGTTTTTTCTGGGATTCGCAGATATATTCATAAATTCGCAGATAAAATGAAATATTCGCGGATATCGTCACAGAATTCGCAGATACATGAAAATGCTTCCTAAATAAGCTTTTTATTGGATTGATTTTTCTTGTTGAGATAGAATTTTCCTTGGGTATAAGTGCCATAATAGGTTGGTATATGCCTAAAAAACCATGGGAAAGGTGAGAACAATGGTTAAAAGCTTAAAGGATACGACTACATTACATAATGGTGTTGAAATGCCTTGGTTTGGCCTTGGTGTTTTTAAAGTGCAGGAAGGTTCAGAGGTAATTGACTCTGTAAAGGCAGCTATCAAAAATGGCTACCGCAGCATTGATACTGCAGCGGTTTATCAAAATGAAGAAGGTGTCGGTCAGGGCATTAGAGAGTCCGGTGTTTCTCGTGAGGAGTTATTCATCACTTCAAAGGTATGGAACTCTGATCAAGGTTACGAGTCCACACTTCAAGCATATGAAACTAGTTTAAATAAGCTGGGACTAGATTACCTTGACTTATACCTCATTCACTGGCCAGGCAAAAACAAATTCAAAGAAACTTGGAAAGCCCTTGAAAAATTATATAAGGATGGACGCGTTCGTGCCATCGGTGTCAGCAACTTCAAGGTCCATCACTTAGAGGAACTATTAAAGGATGCCGAGATTAAGCCGATGGTGAATCAAGTGGAATATCATCCACATTTAACTCAAAAGGATTTACTTGCTTTTTGCCAAAAAGAAGGGATTCAATTAGAAGCATGGTCGCCGCTTAAACAGGGGAAATTATTGAATGATCCTAATTTAAGTGATATTGCTCGTAAATATGGAAAGTCAGTTGCCCAGGTCATCTTACGCTGGGATTTACAATCAAAAGTAGTGACTATACCAAAATCAATTAAGGAACAGCGTATCATTGAAAATGCCGATATTTTCGATTTTGAGTTATCAACAGAGGACATAGCAAGAATTGATGGCTTGAACAAAGATGAGCGGGTCGGCCCAGATCCGGATGATTTTACGAATGGATTTACCGAATAAAGAACACAAAAAAAGCGAACAGCCGCAAAACTGTTCGCTTTTTTACGTTTAAATTAATGCCCTAACTCCACATCGTCGACGTGCTTGACATGGTGCCGATTCATGAAAATAAATATAACAGAAACAAGGACAAATCCAGCACCTACAATAAAAGGTGTTGATGGTGTATAAATTTCGGCAAGCTTACCTGCCGTATATGGTGCAATTGCACCCCCTATAAAGCGAAGGAAGCTATATGCGGCAGATGCAGTCGAGCGTTCTACCGGGGCAGAGTTCATAACAGCAGTGGTAATAAGCGTATTATTATTCCCCAGTAAAGCCCCAGCAAAAATAACAGCCGCAATAATAACCCATTGCGTTGATGTCCAAATACCCATCGCTAAAAGGACTAGGGCAAATAATGTTAACATTGCCCCCATAGAATTGATGGTTCCAAACCTTTGCTGAAGCTTTGGAGCAGTAACAACTGATGTAATGGCAAGTAAAATACCCCATCCCAGAAACACATACCCCAAGCCATGTTCGTCAAGACCCATTACAAATGGAGCGTAGGCAAGGAGGGTGAAGAAACCAAAGTTATAAAGCGCCGCAGCAATACCAAATACCAATAATGAACGATATTTTAAGGCGCGGAATGGATCAAGCAAGGAAGTTTTCTTTTGTTGTGTGCTCTGCTGCTGATGTGTTCGCGGCATTAATATCAAAAGTCCAACGAAGGCTACAATCATAAGTGTGGCAACACCGAGAAACGGACCTCTCCAGGAAATGGCCCCAAGCCAGCCTCCAAGTAAAGGACCTACAGAAATCCCTAAACCAATAGCAGCTTCGTAAAGGATGATGGCTTTTGCAGTCCCGCTGTTAGAAAGAGAGACGATCGCCGCCAAGGCAGTTGCGACAAACAGTGCGTTACCAAGGCCCCATCCGCCGCGAAGGCCAACAAGTGTCCAGATCCCATTTGAATAGCCGCCAAGCGCTGAAAAGACAGCAATTATGATAATTCCGGCAATTAGTGTCCATTTAATGCCTAGTCTTGATGATATCGTGCCCGTGATTAACATGGCAACGGCCATAACAGCATTATAGCTTGTAAAAAGAAGTGTAACCTCACTGTGAGAAGCATGTAATTGGTTAGCGATTGCAGGTAAAATCGGGTCGACAAGTCCCAAACCCATGAAGGCAATAATGCAGGCAAAGAAGACAGCCCAGACGGCCTTTGGCTGCTTAAGAAGATTTGATTCTTCTATAGAAGACATGCTAGTAGTTCTTGGTACAACAGTTTGTGATGTTGATGACATCTGAATCCCCCTTGTTTTATCTTTTCTTTGTAAGTATTAAAAATAGTTGTATAATGAAACTATATATTTGTATTATACAACCATTTTTCACTACGTCAATAGTGAATTCGCCTATAAGTTATAATTTGGGGCGCTCTTATGATATCATAAGAACAAGAAATGACACCTTGAGAGGTGATAATTATGTCTGAAGAATCCCTTGAAACGATCGAACTTGAACTGGCCATTATGATTCGCCGTATCACGGCCTACTCTTCTCATAAAAAAATTGGCAATCTTGATCGTTCCGCTTATCTTCTACTACATCAAATCGCAACAAATGGACCAGCAGGAGTGAAAACATTAGCAGGACAATCCCAACTGGATATTTCCACAATAAGCAGGCAGGCATCCGCATTAGAACAAAAAGGCTTCCTATATCGAATTCCTGATCCAACAGATGGAAGGGCATATTTCTTAGAAATTACTGAATTGGGTTTAAGGAAATTAAGGGAAGAGAGACAAACGAGGAAGATAAGGGTAGGAGAAGTGACAAAGGACTGGTCTGACGAAGAACGGGCCACATTTGGTAAACTTTTAACAAGATTTAATATTGCAGCTATTCAAGAATAAAAAAGAGGATTGTCATCCTCTTTTTTATTTATTTTAGTGTGTCTCATCAGGCGCTAATAGCTCTAAAAATTTTTCAAATGGCATTTGGCAGGCTGGGTATTTTTCAAGTAAATCCAGCATTGTAATGCCTTTGTCTACAACGTGAGCCTTATAAGCATCTTCGTTTATAAGTGCTTCTAATTCTTTTTGATGAGGCGGGCATACGGTATGTTCAGCCAGCTCTTGAAGCTGCGGACGGGTAACAATTTCTTCTAAATTAACCGTTAGACTCAGTAAGTCGCTGACACGGACAGGGAAATCTAGTGGCAGCCGGGTCGCAAATTTCGGGTTCCCACTCAAGATAACCTTTGTGTTTGTATCTAATGCGAAGCGGTTAAGAACACGTTCAACCGTCTTAAATGAATTGCGCGTTTTCACAGTCTGGACCGCAGTACCCCCTGAACCATGCTCCGTGGTCTGTACTTCATCGACAAATTGGATTGTCAATGCCTGATTTGATTCTTCTGATTTATTTTCAACTTTAAGCCCTAATGCCTCAAACACATTTGGCCATAATTGTTCATGCCAATCTTCAAACTGTTGATCAAAATCACTGCTTGCGTCACCTTGGCCTTTTGGCGATATTCTGTTGGCACCCTTTTCAGCAAGCTTTTCGTCAATCAAATTAGGAACACTTTGATAAGTGTTCGCCCAGTTCGTATCTCCGCAGCCAAAAACAGCGTAACGAACACCATCGAGCATCTCACCTTCAGACTCTTTCATCCACTTGACAAACTTTCGAGCGTTCTTTGGCGGATTGCCATTATAAGAGGAAGTGACAATTACAGTAACTCCTTCTTTCGGCAATACGCCAACGTATTCATCAAGCGGAGCTATTTCACTTTTGAAACCTTTAAAACGAGCACTTGTTGCCAAATCTTTTGCGATTCCTTCCGCAGTCCCCATATTGGAACCGTATAGAACAAGTAATGGTGTATTATTTCCTATCGAAGAATCGTATTGTTGATTAGCTGATTTTAAGACAGAAGAGCTTTTTTCTTCAGCAGGTACTATAAATGATTCAACAAGACGTTTATCACGCAGTTGGACGCTCATCGTGAAATTTTCAGGCTTAAGCGTCAACGTTTGCTTAATTTTTAATTGATAGTTCGTATGGTCAATTAAGTCAAAGTTTTGCAAAATCATTCCTATTAATAATGTTGCCTCGTGAAGGGCAAACTGCATTCCGATACATGCACGTTGTCCATTGCCGAAAGGTTTATAAGCATCATGCGGTATTTTTTTCGGGTCTTCAAACCGTTCGGGACGAAACTCTTCAGCATCTTCACCCCAAGCTTCTTTGTCGCGGTGCAGCTGAGGGAGGAGAATGGCAACCGTCTGCTTTTTATTTATCTTATATTTTCCTCCAAGAACCAAATCTTCCTTGGCATATAGGGTAAATTGCGGTGCTGTCGGATAAAGCCGTAACGATTCATTTAAAATCATCCGAATATACTTCAGCTCCAAAACTTGTTTAAAGGTTGGAACTGCTCCTGTCAATACACTGTCAACTTCCGCACGGGCTTTTTCCAGGATTTCCGGGTGCTTTAACAGCAGGTAAAGCGTAAAGGACAAAAGACCGCTGGTTGTTTCGTGTCCGGCAATCAGGAAGGTGATGATTTGGTAACGGATATTTTCATCATCGAGCATTTCGCCTGTTTGCGGATCTTTAGCACTTAGCATCCGAGCAAGCAAATCTGTTTCCCCTTGATCACCGCGTTCCTTCCGTTCAGCGATTAGTTTGTCTACCAAGGAAAACATCGCTTGGATGTTCTTTTGGTATTCCTGTCGTTTTTTTACCATGAATTTATCTTGAATCGGGAGACGGGTCCCTTTATGCATGGCTTCATCTAGGGCATTCACCATATTGATAATAAACGGGTCATGCGTCTCACGGTAGAAGCTGTTGAAACGATAGTTAAAGCCGCACAAGCCAATCGTATCAAGCGTAAGTCTGGTCATATCATCCGGTACATCAATACTATCATTTGGATTCAGCCGTGCCCATTTTTGGACGAGCTGGCTTGCTATGTCTACCATCATGGAGTGATACCCTTTCATAGCTGACAGACTAAACGAAGGCATTAGAATGTTATGGGCTTTTTGCCAGTTTGGCTCAGATGTTTTACCTGTAAATAGCCCATCGCCAGCGAATTCGCGGACCTGATGGAGGCCGCCGAGCAAACTTTTATCAAATTTTCCGCTGTTCAGAACCTCGCCGGCCCATTTATGGCCGGAAACAAAAATGGTAGAAAATCCGCCGAAAAATTCCATACGAAAAATCGGACCGTATTTTTCCGCGATTTTCCATAAGGAGAGTGTCGGGGCCTCCTTATCAATCAAAGGCATGTTGCCAAGTGGGCCATACGTTTTCGGCTGCGGTATCGCAGCAATTTCGGAAGTAGACATATTTGTTTTTACAACCTTCCTTTCTCCTCGAGAAATTTAATTTTTAAATAATTTTAAAATAATATTTTAGAAGATTATACCATGTGTATAATACGAATATAAAGCATTTGATGAGTAAATATTCAGACAAATTTCTACATTTTTTTCATTTTTGCTTTTTACGAAAATAGGCTGAAAAACAAACAAATTATTGAAAACGGTTTCAAAAAGGAGTATATTATAAAGAGAGTGAAGTGATATTTTAGAAGATTATAGTGTCCTCTTAAAAGTGGTTGTTGATCAGGTGATATTTTTTTAAAATAATATTTTTGAAGAATTTTTGTTTTAAGAATGAAATTATAGCAGGAATGTAATACAATAACTTTGTAAATGTTATTATATATAATAGGATTCTATTAAAATAGAATGCCTAAATACAAAGGTGAGGTAAGAAAATGGAAGCGAATACAACAAGGGTTGAACAAGACTTCTTAGGAAAAAAAGAAATACCGGAAAATGCTTATTATGGGATTCAAACATTACGGGCCGTTGAAAATTTTCCGATTACAGGATACCGAATCCATGAGGAATTAATTAAGGCATTAGCAATGGTCAAGAAAGCAGCAGCTATTGCTAATATGAATACCAAACGTTTATACAGCGGACTTGGGGAAAAAATCGTTCAGGCAGCCGAGGAGATCATTGAAGGGAAGTGGCATGACGAGTTTATCGTCGACCCAATTCAGGGTGGTGCCGGGACATCCATGAATATGAACGCAAATGAGGTGATCGGCAACCGCGCACTTGAATTGCTGGGACACAAAAAAGGGGATTATAAGCATTTAAGCCCAAATAGCCATGTCAATATGTCACAATCGACAAATGATGCCTTCCCAACGGCAATCCATATTGCAACACTAAATCTATTGAGCAAATTATTAGAGACAATGCAGTACATGCATAGCGTTTTCAAGGCAAAAGCAAAGCAATTTGAAACAGTAATCAAAATGGGCCGAACTCACCTTCAAGATGCTGTACCGATTCGCCTCGGCCAGGAATTTGAAGCGTATTCCCGTGTACTTGAAAGGGATATGAAGAGAATTTCTCAATCGCGGAACCATTTATATGAGGTAAATATGGGGGCAACTGCAGTTGGAACAGGATTAAATGCTGACCCTCAGTATATTGAAGATGTGGTAAAACAGTTGGCCGAAATCAGCGGGCTGCCATTGGTCAATGCGGAGCACCTGGTGGATGCCACCCAGAATACCGATGCCTATACGGAGGTTTCTGCCGCTCTAAAAGTATGTATGATGAATATGTCGAAAATTGCTAACGACCTACGCCTGATGGCTTCGGGACCACGGGCAGGTCTGGCTGAAATTTCACTGCCGGCACGCCAGCCTGGATCTTCCATCATGCCGGGTAAAGTAAACCCAGTTATGCCGGAACTGATTAACCAAATTGCTTTTCAGGTGATTGGCAATGACCATACCATTTGTCTGGCATCGGAAGCAGGGCAGCTTGAGTTAAACGTAATGGAGCCTGTTTTAGTCTTCAATCTGCTGCAATCCATCAGTATCATGAACAATGGTTTCCGCTCATTTACTGACCACTGTTTAGCTGGCATTGAGGCGAATGAAGCTAGATTGAAAGAATATGTTGAAAAGAGTGTCGGCATAATTACCGCAGTAAATCCGCATCTTGGTTATGAAGCAGCGGCAAGAATTGCAAGGGAAGCGACTTTAACAGGGAAATCTGTTCGTGAGTTGTGCCTGCAGCATGATGTTTTAACTGAGGAAGAATTGGATCAAATCCTTAATATTTATGAAATGACAAAACCGGGGATTGCCGGAGCGGCACTTTTAGATCGAGATTAAAACCCAAAGAGCGAACAGTTAGCGAACTGTTCGCTTTTTTTATATTGCGTGCCCAGCAAGCCGTTAATTGCTAATTGGTGAAAGTCCAATCTGAGTAAGTACCAAGACGCTCAGTAGCTGACAGGCAACTGGTGAAGAAACTCTAAGGTTGAAGCCCTGTGACAAAGTAACTCTCTAGCAGAGTGCGAGCAAACTAACAGGTTGTAACATTAAGTGAATCCTGCCGTCTCGTCAAAGGAACCCACCGTCGGTGGCTAAAGAGAAGTCGAGCCTTGAGTATATGGGCGAAGACCATGGAAGGTGTGAAGAACTTGGGAAAGCAGCACCAAGGAATCTCTCGGGGTAAGGGGAGCGACATGTTAGGAAAGTAATTAACGGAACTGGGGATACCCTCCTCGTCACTTTCATACGAAAGTAAAGCAGAAACCTATAAGTGTAAACGAAGTGGTGAATGGATGAGAGGGAGTCGGAGGGGGTCATAGTACCAATGATGACAATGACAACATAACATTGTCTAGGGAAGGACGGCAAAAGCCAATACCCTACTTCGTTCATATGTTGGAAGGAGGTAAGAGTCAGTGAATGCCAAGAAAATGGCTAACTACACCAATAAAGTAAAAGCTCAAGAACTCTGGAAGACGTTATATCTTTGTGCCAAGGAAAACACTAGCCGTAGATTTCATGCTTTATATGACAAAATTTATCGTCCTGATATCCTATGGGAAGCCTGGCAACGTGTGAAACGAAAGAAAGGCAGTGGGGGCGTAGATGGACAATCGATTGTAAATATCGTCGAGGAATACGGAGAGAAGAAGTTCTTGAACGAACTCTACCTAGAGTTGAAAGAGAACAGATATCATCCCAATCCAGTCCTAAGAACCTACATACCAAAGGATGACGGGAAGAAACGTCCATTAGGAATCCCAACCATTAAAGATAGAGTTGCACAAATGGCTACTAAGATGGTTATTGAACCTATTTTTGAGGCTGACTTTCATGATTGCTCATTTGGTTTTCGTCCTAAACGTAATGCTCATCAAGCCATGGCAAAGATACGAAAAGCGAGTAAGAAATGTTTTTGGGTAGTAGACGTCGATATCCAAGGATATTTTGATAACATCAACCAAGATAAATTGATGAAATTGGTCGAACAACGTATCAGTGACCGCAGAGTTCTAAAGCTAATTCGTAAGTGGCTGAAGGCGGGCATCATGGAAGAAGGTAAGATTAGAAATCCGATTTCTGGAACACCGCAAGGTGGTGTTATCTCCCCGCTGTTAGCGAATATCTATTTAAACACAATGGATAAAATTTGGGAGAAGCGATTTAATCATTTAGGTGAACTGGTCAGGTATGCGGATGACTTCGTCATCATGTGCAACACTAAACAACATGCACTTAAAAGCATTAAAGTTATTCAAGCAATAATGGGAAAACTGGACCTTTCAATTAATCGAGATAAATCAAGATTGGTTCATCTTTGGGATGATATAGAGGGTTTTGACTTCTTAGGATTTCATAATAGGAAGTTTCCAATCCGTCGGAAAGGCGGTTACACATTATTTGTGATGTCACACATCCCGAAAAAGAACGCAATGAAGAAAATGCGTGCAAAAATTAAGGCATACACTGAGCCAAGGGCAAAATTGTACATGGATATTCATGACTTGGTGATCGGATTAAACAAGAAACTACAAGGTTTCAAAAATTACTATCTCATATCACTTAATGCAAAGAAATGGCTTAATCGGATTGATTGGTATGTGTTAGAACGCCTAACATTATTCTATAACAAGAAAAGAAATAGTCGTATGAAACATGGGAATTTAATAGACGTACGAAAAGAAATTGGTCATTTATTAGTGAAATTGGCTAGTTAGTCTCCGTAAAGCCAAAGAAAGAAGAACGTCGGAAAGCCGTATGAGGGAAAACTTCACGTACGGTTTGATGAGGAGGAACTGAAAGTAAAAGAGATAGCCGAAAGGCTATCCCTCTGAAATCAGTTTCTTACTCTACTAAAATTGGATGTATTAAGAGAGGTTGTCTAAAAGCTGACAACCTTTCTTTTTTTAACTTGAAGTAAATATTCTGCTGCAATAAAGTAGAAAAATTTAAAAAAAGAGTAATAATTCCGAAAATGGGGGCATCGAGAGTTTTTTATAATAAAGGTAAAAGGAAGAAAGGAGAAAGTGGATGAAGACAAAGATAAAGGGAAGGTATGTCATAGGCTATGACGGGGAAGACCATGTTATCATCGAAAATGCTGAAGTTGTTTATGAACAAGACACTATTATATATGTCGGTAAAAATTACACAGGTGTAATAAATGAAATAATCGATGTAGGGAATGCCGTCATTAGCCCTGGTTTTATTGATTTAAATGCGTTAGGAGATATCGACCATGATATTTTACACCTCGAGGCCAGTACAAACAGACAGAAAAACTTGCTCTGGTCCGCGCAATATATTAAGGACGGATACCATGAAGTGATGACCGCTGAAGAAGAAGCTTTTAAATCTCTTTATGCCTATACGCAGCTAATTCTACACGGGATTACAACGGCGATGCCAATTACGTCAGTCTTTTATAAAAAATGGGCTGAAACATATGAGGAATTAGCAGCAGCTGCAAACCATGCCGGAAACCTTGGGTTAAGAATTTATCTTGGTCCTAGCTATCAATCTGGGATCAGGGTGGTACAACCCGATGGTACTATCAAGCTTTATTTGGATGAAGAAGCCGGTAAAGAGGGATTAAAACGGGCGGTTAGATTTGTGGAGGAATTTGACGGTGCTTTTGATGGGCTAGTTCGGGGCATGCTTGCACCTGAACGGATAGAATGTCAAACAATCGATAGCATGGCACAAACGAAGTATTTTAGCGAGAAGCTGGGAGTTCCAATAAAACTCCATGCGGCACAAGGAACTTTTGAATATCATACCATTGTGGATAAATATGGGGTCACTCCAATTCGCTTCTTATACGACCTTGGCTTCTTAGGGCCCAAAACTGGGATCCCACACGCTCACTATATTGCCGGATATAGTGAAGCGAAAGTTGGTGAAGGGAACGATATCGCACTCCTGCGAGAAACCGGGACGACAGTGATTCATTGTCCGTTAATTATTGGCAGGCACATGTCAGCTTTAGAGTCCTTTGCGATATATAAAAGAGCAGGAATTAATATAGCGCTCGGAACGGATACCTTCCCTCCGGATATTTTCCAGAACATCCGGACCGGAAGCATGTTTTCTCGTTTTATTGAAAAAGAAGTCAAAGATTCAACATACGCTGATTTCTTTAGGGCAGCAACACTCGGTGGTGCTAAATTCCTCGGCAGGGCCGATCTCGGCAGGCTCGCTGTTGGTGCGAAAGCTGATATTATTGCGATTGATTTGGATGGATTTCACATGGGGGTTGTGGATGACCCAATTCGCACGATGGTCGTAGGCGGAACTGGAAGAGATGTGAAATTATCTATCATCAATGGCAGAATTGTCATGAAGGATCAGCAAATTCCAAACGTTAATTTAGAAGAAATTAAATTCAAAGGGCAACAATATTTTAATAAAATGAGAAAGGGATATATGGAAAGAGATTATCAGAAGCTTCCGGAACGACAATTATTTCCAACATCCTTTAGAGTTGTAGAATCTATTAAAAATGAAAGAAAGTAGTAAAGATATTAAAAAAGGAAGTAAAGATATTTGAAATATTATTATCTGAATATTTTTTATAATTAGACAAAGGTTAAACCCTTTTAAAAAATATTCAGGAGGTAAGATTGATGAAGGGAAATAGGGGGGTAGGAAAAATCTTTATCGTCATGTTCATGATGATGGTAATCATGGCAGGTTGTTCTACCAAAAAAGATGTTAGCAGTGACACCAAAAAAAGTGACTCAGCCGCTAAAGAAGGGGGAACTTTGGTCGTTGCGCGCTTATCTGATGCTGAAAATTTGGACCACCATTTTATGTCTACCATTAATGCCGCAAGTATTACTCATCGGAAGATTTATGAGGGTTTAGTTGGCCGTGATAAAAATGCTCAAATAAAGCCATTGCTAGCGGAAAAGTGGGAGCAAAAGGACGATACAACCTGGGAGTTTACCCTAAGAAAAGGTGTAAAGTTCCATGATGGAACCGAATTTAAGGCAAATGCTGTCAAAGCTACCTTTGATCGTTTATTAGACCCAAACGTTGGTTCACCGAGAGCGGTTGTATTTAAAATGGTTAAGGAAGTAAAGGTTATTGATGATTATACCGTACAGTTTATCTTATCTGAGCCGTTCTCTCCGTTACTCTCTATCTTAGCGAGCCATGAAGGTGGTATTATCAATCCAAAAACGATTGAAAAATATGGCAAGAAAATTATCCAAGAGCCAAATGGAACAGGTCCATTTGTATTCGAATCCTGGACACCGGGTCAAGAAATTGTCTTAAAAAAGTACAACGATTATTGGGGAGAAAAAGCAAGGGTGGATAAAGTCGTATTCAAGGTTGTTCCTGAAGAAACGACAAGAATATCGATGCTTGAAACGGGAGAAGCTCATATAGCTGAACCGCTTTCCGTACCGATGATGGATACAGTAAAAACTTCAAAGGCTGTCGATGTTTACCGTAGTGAAGGATATGGAACAGAGTATATTGGTTTTAATGTTCAGAAGAAACCTTTTAACGATGTTCGTGTTCGAAAGGCTATATCCTACGCTGTTGAAATGGATTCCATTATTAAAGGTGTATATAACAATGTTGGGAAAAGAGCGAATTCCTTATTGGGCTCTAAAGTATTTGGCTACAATGATACAATGAAGGCCTCTGAATATAATTTAAATGAAGCGAAAAAGCTGCTTGCAGAAGCAGGCTATTCGAATGGATTGGAAATAACTCTTAAAACAATGGATAGCAAAGAGCGAATCAATATGGCCGAAGTTCTTCAATCTCAATTAAAAGGGATCGGCGTTAAGGTTAATATTCAAGTATTGGAATATGGAACATTTGTAGAGCAAGTAAACAAAGGTGATTCAGAAATGTTTATTATCAGCTGGAGAAATGCTACTGGAGATGCTGATTATAATCAATATAATCTTTTCCATACAAGTTCCCAAGGTGGGGCAGGAAACACCTTTTTCTACAGCAACAAAGAGGTTGATAGTTTAATTGAAGCAGCTAGAAGAGAAAAGGATCAAGAAAAACGCAAGGAGCTTTATGCACAATCACAAGAATTAGAAATGAAGGATGTAGTGTATATTCCAGTCCGTGTGATAGAAAACCTAGCAGCTGTCTCAAAAAATGTAGAAGGCTTTGCGATAAGCCCGTCAGGCTATTTAGAAATAAACGATGTATCTATTAAATAACTTTAAGGCAGATAAAAGGGATATCTCTGTGGGGTACCCCCTTTTATCTTTTGCTCTGAAAAGAAAGGAAGTTAGAGAATGAATAGAAGTTTTTGGTTAAAGAATGTTCGTTTGGAAACAGGTTACATTAAAGAGAACGGAAGAGTTGTAGGGACACAAACAGGGCTATTTCAGTTATTAATTGAAAATGGCAAGATTACGACAATAATCGATGCATCAGAGACACTCTTGAATGAATTACCCGTGATGAACGCGGAAGGCCTGCTTCTCATCCCATCCTTTGTTGAAAAGCATGTTCATTTAGACAAAACCTATATGGGAGATCGCTGGAGGGCCTGTATACCAGCATCAGGTGTGATTGAACGATGTGAAATAGAAAAAAATATTCTTACTTCTATATCATCCAGCACGAAGGATCGTGCGGAAGCACTGCTTGAGGTGTTATTATCTTATGGCTCGACTCATGTCAGAACGCACGTGGATATTTATCCAGAAGTAAGCTTGCAGAATTTAGAAGGAGTAAAACTAGCTTTAGAAACGTATTCGCATAAATTAAGTTCCGAAATTGTAGCCTTTGCCCAGCACGGCTTGCTACGGCCTGGGACAGTTGAACTCGTTAAAGAAGCATTAAGAAATGGTGCCGGAATTGTGGGTGCTGTCGACCCTGCAACTGTTGATAATAATATCGAAGCATCATTAGTACAGTTAATGGATTTGGCAGTTGAGGCAAATGCCGATATCGATTTGCATTTACACGACCCTGGACACTTAGGAACCTTCACGATGAAACGGCTAGCCTATTTAACGAAGCAGGCAGGCTGGGAGGGAAGAGTTGCCATAAGCCATGCATTTGGCCTTGGAGATGTTTCGCAGGGAGAGGCCGTAGAAATGGCTGAGATTTTAAAGGATGCAGGAATATCGATTGTGACCAGCCTGCCAATCGGCCGCAACATACCTCCTGTTCCGCTTCTTACTGAATTTGGAGTAGAAGTGGCTGTGGGGAATGATAATATCTTTGATTCATGGTGGCCAACTGGTAACGGGGATGTACTTGAAAGAGTGGGCAGATTAGTAGAAAGAAGCCGCTGGACAAATGAAGTTTCCTTAGGGCAAGCACTTAAATATATTACCGGCGGTTTAACACCGTTGGACAAAGAAGGTAATCAGATTTGGCCAAAACCAGGGAATACCGCCAATATGATTCTGGTTGAAGCGAGCTGCTCGGCCGAAGCTGTTGCAAGAAGAGCCAAGCGGAAAGCGGTTTTTTATAATGGAAACATCGTATCTGGCTCACTTTAAAACACAAAATGAAACATAACAAAAAGGGGATGACACGGTCATCCCCTTTTTGCAGTTCCTGGAAAATACTTTACCGCTTTTATTGTCCGAAAGTTCACCCAATTGAAGACCCCATCCAAATAGAGAAAAAATGTCCTTTTTTCCAGGTTCTTGCTTCAGGTTGTGTTGGTAATAGGTCATGGCTTAACATGGATAAATCTTCGAATAGGGATTGTGATTGTCCCAATGCAGCTCCCTCCAAAAGTCGTAAAATACCTAAGATTTTATAGGTGCTTTTTTTAAAATGTATACAAACAAACAGATGACACCCGATATAGCAAAGCTAATCCAAATCGCTTTCAGGTCATTGGTAAATGGAATCAATAAGAAGCCCCCCGCTGCTCCAATCAATGAGGAATATGGTATGACCACGGGAATGGGCTTGCTGCTAAGAATGATGTACAGCATTGGAATAATTATCGAGGCATAAATATTTCCGAAAAAGAACAATAATTTCAATGGATTCGGCGTAAGAATACTGACTATTACTAGCAAACACACACAAACTATTCCAGAAAAAATATAGGAGTATTTCCATCTTTCATGATTCGTTAATGGCCGAAACAATTCCAACACATTTTTTACAAACAAGGTAGTAGTTGCGTGCAATTCAGCATTTATCGCAGAAGAAATTGCGCTAAAACAAAATAATACAAATAAAATAATCAGCATTGTGGACTGAATCTTGTCAACTAATTCAAACAAAAGCGAATATATATTCTTATAGCTTCTACCGAACATAATAATCATTAATAAAGATGATAAGGCAAGAGGGATGGTTGCCCAGATCCCCCCCGCTAAAGAAAAGGTCATTGTTACTTTTTCTTTTTGAATTATAAATACTCTTTGCCAGGTGGCACGGTCCATCATAATCTGTCCAAAGAAGATTAAAAGGGCGGTAAATATAAACCATATCGCATCCATATTTTTGAAGTATAAAATATAGGGATGGTAAAGCTTTATTCCGTCATATACTGGATGAACCCCTGCTTGAATATAAAAATAGACAGGAATCAGGAGGACTGCGCCAAATATTAAAGCTACATTAACGCCGGAAAACTGATGAATTCGCTGCATTCCGCTTACTCCACCAACAAAAAAACAAAAGCCCATAAACAGAATCATCCCGATAAATACGGGAATAGGGAAAATAATATGTATGAGAATCCCTGCACCCATTGCTTGAATAAAAAGCGAATAAAAGCTCGTAACCAAAAGAATAAACATTATATACCAATATCCGCTAGGAGTCAGCTTTTGCCGCATCACATCCCCAATCGTTTGTTCATTGTGAAAATTGTTTCGGATTTTTTTTGCTAAAAATCCAAATAAGACAAGAGCAAGAGCCCCCATTAACGAATAACCAATGGCACCGGTTATTCCGTATTTTACTAGTGTTTCAGGTGCAGAAAGTATCGTATTTCCGGTAATCCAGCGTGCCAATAAGCTAACAACTCCAAAGCTTACTCCTAATTTTACAGCACCACTAATGTAAAATTGATAATCCTTCCTATTCAACGCAATGTCTCCTTCAGTCGATAGTCACGTGGGGAATATCCAGTTATTTTACGGAAAATTTGACTAAAATAATGCTGACTGTTAAATCCACATCTGTCTGAAATAGTATTAATACTTAGTTCTGGATTTTCTATTAACATTCTCTGAGCTTCCTTTAATCGATAGTCATTTAAATATTCTGAAAACCCCATCCCAACTTCCTCATGAAATTTTCTGCTAAAATAAGCTGGATTTATATGAATTTTCGAAGCCAAATAATTCAATGTCAATTTCTCACTATATTCTTGGTGAATAATTTGCAGGGCGTTCATGATTGGTTCAGAGTAACGTCCTATACGTTCGTATCTTTTTAACACTTCAAGTAATTCATCTTCAATAACCGGCTTAGTAATGTAATCAACAACCCCAAGTCGTATCGAAGTTTGAGCATATTCAAAATTTTGAAAAGCTGTTACCATAATGATATCCATTTTATGAGAACGAGTTAGTTCCGCGGCTAATTCTAATCCTGATTTTCCCGGAAGCTGAATATCCAAAAAGGCAAGCATGATATCATGTTGTTTCAGAATTTGAACAGCCTGGGATGCATCTTGTGCTTTGAAAAATTTCCATGTTGGAAATCTTTTTTGGATTAAGTATTCAAGCTGCTCTAACTCTAGCGGCTCATCATCAACTAACATGATATTCATAATCGTTTATCTCCTTGATTTTCGTTCTTATTTACATATGGAAAAACAGCCAAAACGTTGGTTTTATCATTTAAAGATGTTAATTGAATAGAAGTATGTTCAGGTGAAAATAAAAGCTCCAGTCTTTTGGCGATATTCTCTAATCCCAGTCCCCCCTTATGAGGCTGGTCTTCATGTTTTTCACTGGAACTGTTCCATACCGTTACATGTACATACTTCTCTTTCTTCTCAACAATTATTTTTAAGAACGCTTCTCCAGCATATTTTTCAAATGAATGCTTAAATGCATTCTCCACAAATGTCTGGATTAAAAATGGGATAATAACGGCCTGTCCAACAGAAGGATCCATAGCGATTTCATAATGGAGTCTGTCCCGAAACCTTATCTTTTGAATTTCCAAGTAATATTTAATATAAGTCAGTTCATCATTGATCGTTATAAAGGGAGAATTCGTTTGATACTTAAATTTAAGCAGCCTTGAAAGAGCTTCAATAGAACGTATTAATTCAGTTTTACGTTCGAGCCTTGCCAAACTTAATATGGAATTCAATGTGTTAAAAAGGAAATGCGGCTGTATTTCCTGATTTAATTGATTATATAGGGCAGTTTGAAGTTCTCTTTGCAACGCAATTTCCCGTGTTTGTTTTTCCAAAAGGTCAATCCGTTTTTCGAAGATGAATAAAAACAGCAGTGTGAATGCACCTAATAAAGGTGCAAGCACACAAAACATAATATAAAGGGAGAAAGCATCCATCGAAAGCATATAAAGTGATTCTCCTTTACATGGCGAAAAGGGAGTATGACTAACTCCCTTTTTTAATATAATATTTTATACTTATTTTTTATTATTTGAAAATATTTTTATTTTGCAAGTTCATCCGCGTAGTGACAGCTGACAAAATGATTTTCCCCTAATTTTCTAAGGGCTGGTTCCTCATTATTACACTTTTCTGTTGCAAACGGGCAACGTGTATGGAACCGGCATCCGCTTGGCGGGTTAATAGGGGAGGGGACATCACCTTTTAAAATGACCCGCTCTCTTTTTAACTCCGGGTCAGGTACCGGAATTGATGATAATAATGCTTTGGTATAAGGGTGGAGCGGTGAATCAAACAAAGCTTTTTTCTCAGCAATCTCGACTACCTTTCCTAAATACATCACCATGACTCGGTCAGAAATGTGCCGTACCACACTTAGATCGTGTGAGATGAAAAGAAAAGTGAGCTGAAACTGATTTTGCAGCTTTTTTAATAGGTTAAGAATTTGTGCCTGGATCGATACATCCAAAGCTGAGACAGCTTCATCACAAATGATTAATTTCGGATTCACCGCCAGAGCCCTGGCAATCCCAATCCTCTGACGTTGGCCTCCGCTGAACTCATGAGGATATCGATCTAATGCTTCTGGCGGGAGACCAACATACCCGAGTAATTCCAACATTCTTTCCATTCTTTTTGGTTTTGGAACGACCTCTTGAATGGCCATCGCTTCATTCAAAATTTGTTTTACTGTTTGTCTTGGATTAAGAGAGGCGAAAGGATCTTGAAAAATTACCTGCAGGTCTCCTCTTAACTTTCGCATTTCTTTTTTGTTTAAATCCAAAATATTTTGTCCTGAATAATAAACCTTGCCATCTGTTGGTTCATCAAGCCTTAAAATTGCCCGCCCGGTGGTAGATTTGCCGCAGCCGGATTCGCCGACAATGCTTAAAGTCTCACCTTCAAAAAGATGGAAAGAAACATCGTCAACTGCCTTTACATATGACTTTGGTTTAAAAAGGGAGTCTGATTTGACAGGAAAATACTGCTTTAAATTTTCTACTTGTAATAATAGCTTTTTCTCGGCTTGTGCCTGCATTATTTTACAGCCTCCTGTTGTTGGAATTCTGTCCATTGACTTGTATACATCCAGCAGCGGACCTTTACACCATCCGGCTGTGCTGCGAGTTCTGGTTGACGCTCATGGCAAATTGGCTGTTTAAAGGGACATCTGGATGCAAATCGGCAGCCAAGAGGCATATTATAAGGACTTGGGACACTGCCTTCAATGGTTTTCAATTCATCTTGATCCTCATGGATTTTAGGTAATGAGGCTATTAAACCTTGCGTGTAAGGATGTCTTGGATCCGAAAAAATCTTATTAGTTGGAGCATGTTCTACAATGTTACCGGCATACATGACGGCAACTGTATCACAGGTTTCAGCAACAACACCCAAATCATGGGTAATCATAATAACGCCCATGCCAAGCTTTGTTTGTAAATCTTTTATCAATTCTAAGATTTGCGCCTGAATAGTTACATCCAAGGCTGTTGTCGGTTCATCCGCGATTAACACCTCAGGAGTGCAAGCTAGTGCCATTGCAATCATGACACGCTGCCTCATGCCGCCGCTTAATTGAAAAGGTTCCTGTTTTGCTCTTTTTTCAGGAGAGGGTATACCAACTAACTTCAGCATTTCTACTGCTTTGTCCCGTGCCTCTTTTTTACTCATCTTTTGATGGAGTCTTAATGCTTCGGCGATTTGTTCTCCAACAGGGATGACAGGGTTTAACGAGGTCATCGGTTCCTGGAAAATCATCGAGATTTCATTCCCGCGAATTTTCCTCATTTCATCTTCTGAAAGGGAGACTAAGTCTTTACCTTTAAACAGAATCTGCCCGCCGGCAATTTTTCCGGGAGGGGAGGGGATTAACCTTAGAATGGAAAGAGATGTCATACTTTTTCCACAGCCGGATTCACCTACAATCCCTAATGTTTCGCCCTTCCTTAGTGTAAAATCGATGCCGTCTACGGCTCTACTGACCCCACGCTTCGTGTGGAAATGTGTTTTTAAACCTTTCACTTCTAAAATCGGTCTGTTTTCAGCATTCATGACCGTTCACCACCTTTTAATTTAGTTCAATCCGTTTATTAAAGAATCGATATAGTACATCAACACATAAATTCACGATAACGAAAACTAGCGAGGCTACTAATACTCCTCCTTGTACCATTGGAAGATCGCGCATCCTGATCGAATCTACGATCATCCTTCCTAATCCATTAATAGCGAAAATCGACTCGACTAAAACGGTACCGCCAAGCAATGCGCCAAACTGTAGGCCAACAACGGTGATCACAGGAATTAATGCGTTACGTAATGCATGCTTATAAACGATTACTCGCTCACGAAGACCTTTAGCACGAGCAGTTCTAATATAATCCTGACGAATAACTTCAAGCATACTTGATCTCGTCATTCGGGCCACAATAGCTGCGCCGCCAGCACCTAATGTAAGAGCTGGAAGGATCACGTGAAGAATGCTTTCCCATCCGGCGACTGGCAGTATCTGCAATTTTACAGAAAAGAAATACATCATCATTAAACCGAACCAAAAGCTTGGTAATGAAATCCCTAATAATGCGACAATCATAACCGTTGTATCTGTTAGGGAATAAGGTTTAACTGCAGATATGATGCCAGCAGCCATCCCTAGAACGATCGTAATGATAATACTGAAAAAGGCAAGCTCCATAGTTATTGGTAATCTAACCAATATTTCCTCTAGAACGGGCTGGCTATTTTTAAGGGACACCCCAAAATCACCACGAAAAACGTTCATCAAGTAATCAAAATACTGTACGTATAGTGGTCTATTTAACCCTAATTGCTCCCGAATGGCTTCAATGGTATCTTTTGAAGCACCTTCACCAGCAAGCAATACAGCGGGGTCCCCCGGAACAAGCTGCATAATAATGAACACTACAAACGTTACCCCAATAACCACAGGAATTGTTTGCATTAAACGGCGTAAGATAAACATTAACATCGTTGGTCAACCTCCCTATTTCTTCATTCTTGGATCAAATGCATCTCGTAATCCATCACCAAAAATATTAAAACCTAAAACTAGTATAGAAATGGCCAGCCCTGGAAAAATAGCGATATAAGGTGCTGAGAATAAGAAATCCCTTCCGTTGCTTAACATGGTCCCCCACTCTGGAGATGGAGGCTGGGCACCAAGCCCAAGGAAGGATAGGCCAGCTGCTGAGAGAATGACTGTTGCTAGTCTAAGTGTCCCTTGTACAATAATAGGTGACAGAATATTCGGTAATATATGTTTAAAAATAATTGTTATATCATTCGCTCCCAGCGAACGGATGGCATCAATGTACTCAAGCCGCTTTACTTCTAAAGTCGAACCGCGAACAATTCGGGCAAATAACGGAATCGAGTATGCTCCTACTGCAATGGTTACATTTGTTAAGCCTGGTCCAAGTGCACTGATGATTGCCAATGCTAGTAAAATTCCAGGGAAAGCTAGCAGGATATCCATGATTCTCATAATCGTAGAGTCAATCCATTTTCCATAGTAGCCCGCAACAAGTCCAAAAATAATACCGAAAAAGGCACCGAAGATTACCGCAGTGAATCCAATCCCCATTGACAGTCTCGATCCAAAAAGAATCCGACTTAAAATATCTCTTCCTTTATCATCTGTTCCCATCCAATGATCTGGGGACGGGGGTATTAATTTATTTTCCAATTTAATTTCGTATGGATCATAAGGAGCAAGTAATGGTGCGAAGAGTGCAACTATTATATAGAAAAGTATAATGATAGCACCAACCATTGCCGCTTTATTTTGCATTAAAATGGAAAGGAAATCTTTCAGTTTAGATTCTTTTGGATGATTCATAGTTTGTGTTACTACAACTGTTTGTTTTGTTTTTGCTTCAAGTGTCATGCAAAACCCTCCTTAATTATTTTATTTGAAAGAATGCTGTAGTTTCTGGTTGTCATGTTCCTCCTTATGAAAGCTAATTTTTTTATGTGGAATAAGTACAAAATTATCAAAATTTAAGTGAAAGTAAATATTTTTTAAATTGTTTGTCAAAATAGTTAAAATTTTAGTAAATATTCTGTAAATATTTCAAATCATCATCTTCTATAATGCAGATAAGCAAATTTAGAGGCAGGTGAAAAAACGGATACAGCTTAGATATAGAATTTAAATAACATCATAAAGGGGAAAGAGATATGGAGAAAAAAAGTCGCACCATTAAAAATGGCATTCTATTTGTTTTAATAGGATTAATGCTGCTGTTTGCTCAAGCTTGTTCAACGAAATCAGCTAATACCAACGAAACAGCAGGGAAGAAAAATGAAGTTAAAAAAGGTGGAATACTTACTGTAGTTCGTCTTTCTGATGCAACGAAATTAGACCCACATTTTATAACCGATATTCCTTCTGCTAATGTTGTTTATCAAAAGGTATATCAGGGACTGGTTGTACCAGACAAAGATTTTAAAATTCAACCACTGTTAGCAAAAGAATGGAAGGTCGTAAATGATACAACTTGGGAATTTAAATTAAGAGAAGGTGTTAAATTCCATGATGGAGCATCATTTAATGCAGAAGCTGTGAAGGCAACATTTGATCGTTTATTAGATCCAAAAACGGGGTCGCCACAGCGTACGAAATTTGCCATGATTAAAGAAGTAAAAATTGTTGATGATTATACCGTTCAATTCTTGCTTGACTATCCATATGCCCCACTTCTATCTATATTAGCGAGCCAAGAAGGAAGCATCATTAGTCCAAAAGCATTGGCTGAAAATCCAGAAAAATTAGCTGAACATCCAGTTGGAACTGGCCCGTTTGTTTTTAAAGAATGGAAAAGCGGCCAAGAAATTTCACTTGTGAAAAATGAAAATTACTGGGGGAAAAAACCAAATATCGATGGGGTAGTATTTAAAGTTGTTCCAGAAGATGCAACTCGTCTAGCCATGATTGAAACGGGCGAAGCGCATATCAACGATCAAGTCCCTGTCACTGAAATTGAACGGATTGAAGCTTCTGATACAATGGAGCTTTATCGCACTGAAGGACTTGCTGTTGAATTCCTCGGCTTTAACGTAAAGAAAAAACCATTTGATGATGTAAGAGTCCGTAAAGCAATCAGCCATGCGATTGAAAGAGAAGCCATCATTAAAGGTGTTTATAATAATGTGGGGACCCTTGCTAACGTGGCCATGAGCCCTAAAGTGTTCGGTTATAGCGACAAGGTAAAGCCGTATGATTATGATTTAAATGAAGCCAAAAAATTGTTAAAAGAAGCAGGCTATGAAAAAGGGTTAGAGATTACCTTAGTTACCAGCGATCGTAAAGAACGTATAAATATGGCTGAAGTTATTCAATCTCAGTTAAAAGGGATTGGGGTAAATGTGAAGATTCAAGTGATGGAATATGGCGCATTTATTGAAACTCTTAATAAGGGACAACATGAAATGGTCATCAACGGATGGGGAAATGCCACTGGCGATGGAGATTATAACCAATACAACTTATTCCATACTTCTTCACAAGGTCCTGCAGGGAACCATTTCTACTATAGTAATCCTGAAGTAGACAAATTGATTGAAGATGCGCGTAGAGAAACTGATGAGAAAACACGCTTAAAACTGTATGAAGAAGTTATGCAAAAAGAAATTGACGATGCAGTTTATATTCCAATCCGCAATTACGAGTACTTAGCAGTAAGTAATAAAAATGTAAGTGGGTATTGGTTAAACGCTTCAAACTACCTAATGATTGATGATGTAGTTATTAAGTAAAAAGCTTGATTGAATGTTGATGAAGGAAAAGTACTTTTTTACAAAAGTGCTTTTCCTAATTTTTTTTCATAGGAGGAAATGAAATGACGACTTTTTGGTTAACAAATGTTCGTTTAGAAAAAGGCTTCAAATATGAAAATGAACGTATTGCCGCTACTGAAACAGAAATTTGCCATTTGAAAATTGAAGGAGGCAAAATCACCGAAATCACTAGTGAATTGCCTAACTTGGGTGAAAAGCAGGTTGATGCGAAGCAGCAGCTATTACTGCCATCCTTACGAGATATGCATATTCACATTGATAAAACCTATTATGGCGGACCTTGGAAAGCGTGTACTCCAATCACAAAAGGGATCTTTACCAGATTAGAAGAAGAAAAGGTGCTTTTGCCAAAGCTTTTACCAACTGCACAGGAACGCGCTGAAAAAATGATTGAATTATATATTCGGAATGGGCATACCCATATCCGCACCCATTGTAACGTCGATCCGGTCATAGGATTAAAAAATTTGGAAGCAACTGTGAATGCTTTGAAAAAATATGAGGATGTCCTAACCTATGAAATCGTCGCCTTCCCGCAGCATGGACTCCTTAGGAGTGATTCTGTTCAATTAATTCGCGATGCGATGAAAAATGGAGCTACCCTCGTAGGGGGTGTTGACCCGGCAACGGTTGATAGAAATATTGAAAAATCATTGGCGACGATTTTTGAAATTGCTGTTGAAAACGATAAGGGTGTCGATATTCACCTTCATGATCCTAACACATTAGGTGCATTTACTTTTGAAAGAATGGCTTACTATACGGAGCAAGCCGGGTTAAAGGGAAAAGCAACCATCAGTCATGGGATAGCACTAGGCGATTTATCGGGGGAAGCACTCGTTGAAATGGCGGCTATTTTAAGAGAACAAGAGCTTGATGTGACAACAACTGTACCGGTTAATCGTCCTACTATACCAATTCCGACTCTTGATAAATTGGGTGTTCCGGTTTCCGTAGGCCATGATAGCATCACGGACCACTGGTCTCCATTTGGCACTGGAAATACTATTCAAAAGCTTGGAACCCTTGCTGAGAGGTTCCGATTGAGTGATGAATACTCTTTATCAACTGTCCTAAAATATGGTACTGGCGGAGTGACGCCTCTAAATGAAAGAGGCGAACGTGTCTGGCCAAAGGTTGGCGATGACGCAACCATGATGTTTGTAAATGCATCTTGTTCAGCAGAAGCAATCGCAAGGCGGGCCACTGTAGAAGCACTATTTTTTAAAGGGAAAAAGGTCGAAAGTAAGCTAACGGAAACAAATGAAGTAAGAGTGTAAACGAGGGGGAAATGAAGATGTCTGCTCCATATTGGTTAACAAACGTTCGATTAGAAACTGGCTATCAACAGGATGAGAAAGGTGACTACGAAACAAAAACATCACTCTTCCATTTGAAAATAGAGGATGGGAAATTTGTTGAGAAAAAAGACGCTACTTTTGTCATCCCATCCGGGGAAATAAAAATAGATGGAAAAGGTTTATTAGCGATTCCAACCTTTAAGGAGATGCATAATCACCTTGATAAAACCTATTTATCTCTCAACTGGAAGGCTCCCATTCCAGCAAAAAATTTAACAGAACGATTACGGCTGGAAGCTATGGAACTGGAGCATTTGGCTTCAACGACCAAGCAGAGGGCTAGTGCGATGATTGAGCTACTTCTTTGCCAAGGTTCTACGCATATCCGGACTCATGTGAATATTGATCCCTACATCGGATTGAAAAATTTGGAAGGCGTGAAAGCAGCGCTAGAAGATTATTCCGATAAATTAACCTATGAAATTGTTGCCTTTCCACAGCATGGACTTTTAAGGGACAACGTTATTTCCTTAATGAAGGAAGCCATGAGAAATGGTGCAAATATTGTTGGCGGGCTTGACCCAGCAGGTATTGACCGTAACATAGAAAAATCTTTATATGAAGTAATGAACCTAGCAACAGAATTTGATGCTGACGTGGATATACATTTGCATGACGGCGGTCATGTTGGCTATTATACGGTAGATAAATTAGCTGAATTGGTTGAAGAGGCAAAATGGCATAATCGTGCAACCGTCAGTCATGCCTTTAGTTTAGGGGACGTGCCGATTCCACAGCAGGAAGAGATTGCTGAAAAGCTTAGCAATTTAGGGATGTCGATCATGTCCACGATTCCAATCAACAGAACGCTCCCTCCAATTGATTTATTAGACCGAAAAGGGGTTAATGTCTATTTAGGCTGTGATGGTTTTTATGATTCATGGGGACCGTTTGGAACAGGTGATGTACTGGAAAAGGTGACTCGCTATGGTGAGTTATATCGCAAAAGCGATGAACTGTCCCTGTCTCAATCGTTAAAATACGCAACAGGCGGACCAACACCATTAACGAAAGATGGGGAAGTGGCTTGGCCGCTTGAAGGAGACGAGGCCAACCTTGTACTTGTTAATGTATCTTGTACGGCTGAAGCGGTTGCAAGAACTCCGAAACGGGAGGCTGTTATTTTTAGAGGGAAAGTGGTCTCGGGACAAATTTAATCATTCAGGATGATAATATTCTCAAAAAGAAGAAGCCCAGAAAATGGGCTTTTTTTTGCTAATAAGTTAGTTGAATTCAACTACGCCTCAATCTTCGTCTTATCGGACTTGCCAATCGGCGAGTTTTCATTTAATCGTCTCACATATATAGGAGAAAAAAATTTAAAAATTTAAAATTTTACCTCTTTTTTAATAAATTTACAAAGTTTTGAGCTGTCTTTGATAAGTAATGATTTTTCAGCCATATTAATCCGACAGAGGAGGACAGCTTAGAACTTGGAATTTGGTATGATTGTATTGGATATCCTTTATGCAGTTTAAGCATGGTTTCTGGAACAATGGATGCACCAAAACCAGATGAGACCAAATCCATCAATAGAGTAATGTCTGAACACTCACCAACAATGTTAGGATGTTTTTCGTACCGAGAAAATGCCTCCAAAATTAAATAATGCACACCTAATCCTTCCGTACTTGGTAAAATGAGCGGGTAGTTTTGAAGCTCTCCAAATGAGACCTCATGAACTAACGGTTTCTGTTTTTTTGATGTTATAAAATAAAATGGTTCTGTTTGAAGGTGAAGAACTGAAAAATCATCTAAATTGAGCGGCATTCGAATGATTGCCAGCTCCACCACCCGGTCTTTGACTAGCTTACAAAGATGAGAGGATTCATTTTGTTGAATTTTATATGTAACATTTGGGTATAGTTTTTGAAACTGATGGAGTATTTCAGGTAATTCGACAACAGAAAATGTATTGATTCCTAACGATAGTCTCCCTTTTGTCCCATTTCCTACTTCCTTCACTTCCATTTTGGCTTCTTCCATTAACTGGGTCACTCGCAAAGCGTATTTATATAAGGCTTTCCCCGCTTCGGTTAATTCAAAAAATTTTCCATTTCTCTCTACTAATTTTGAGCCTAGTTCCTCTTCCATTGTTTTTAAATGTTGACTTAAAGGGGGTTGAGAGATATGAAGTCTTACTGCGGCAGCAGAAATTTTTCTTTCCTCAACAATGGCTATAAAATATCGCAGCTGTCTTATGTCCAACGCTAAAACACTCCTTGTATTATATGAAAAACTTAAGTAAAATTTATTTTTTTTATATTTTTAATATGGTTGTTCCCATGTTAGCATATTTCTATCAGGTAGGAAAAGGATTACTAGTGATATCTGATCTCCGCAATTTTTCCGTCCTCGATCAATAAATGGTAACATTCCGTATTTGTACCCGTTATGATGCTATCCTCTGATGAAACCATTACAGACGATTCCACTTACATGACACAGGATTCAAAATAAGCATTCTGTATACACCATTTTCATGAAGAATCAAATATTATTTTTTCGAGCAAAAGAGGAGAAAAATCCGTGCCAAAAAAATCTGCATTTCCACTTTTACTGACATATATGTTTCTTGCGATGCTTGGCATTGGTCTTGTTATTCCGATTCTGCCTGAACTGCTAAAAGAATTCGGAGCCGGCGGAAAAGCAGCGGGATATTTAGTATCCGCCTTCGGTTTGACGCAGTTTTTGTTCTCGCCAATTGCTGGCGAATTCTCAGACAAATACGGACGCAAGCCGATGATCGTCGTTGGACTGTGCTTATTCGTCATTTCCAACTTACTGGCTGCTGTTGCAGATCATTTCTCGCTTTTTCTTGTTTCACGATTAATTGGCGGTATGGGTTCTGCTGCCTTGGTTCCCTCCATTATGGCTTATGTTGTGGATATCACGACAGAAGAACAGAGGCCTAGAGCGATGTCATTTCTAGGCGCTTCGATGTCATCCGGTTTTATTATTGGTCCGGGTTTGGGAGGATTGCTTGCTGAGTTTGGAACTAGGGCTCCTTTCTTCGGGTCTGCAAGTATTGGTCTATTGTCGGTGATCTGTTGTTTGCCATTTTTACCGGAATCCCAATCTGTAGAGGCCCGTCACATGCATCTGAAATCGAAACCAAAGAAGGAAAATATTTTTCGTCAGCTTGCACAATCGGTTAAATCTCGCTATTTTACTCTATTGTTAATGATATTCGCTCTTACATTCGGACTTACTCACTTTGAGGCGATATACCCGTTGTTCGTTACCCAGAGCTATGGATTTACAACTAGAGAAATTTCCATCTTGTTCATGGTTTGTTCCTTGATCGGTACATTCAACCAAGTGATGCTGACTAACCGGCTTACACAAAGATTTGGGGAAAAGCCAATTATTAGCAGCATGCTCTTGCTATCGGCAATATCTCTTGTGTTCTTGCTATTCTCGGGCAATTTCTTTTATGTAATGGTCATTACGATGTTGTTTTTTACATTTAATAACATATTGCGGCCGACGATTAACACGCTGCTTTCGAAGGAAGCTGGAAATGAACAAGGATTTGTAGCAGGGTTGAACAATGCCTATATGGGTCTCGGACAAATTTTTGGGCCAGTGCTTGCGGGGTGGTTATTCGATATTCATATCAACCTGCCTTATCTATTCGGAGCATTTGTGTTACTGGTTAGCAGCTTTGTTTCCGTTAAGTGGGTTGGAAGTAAGAATGGAGAAAGCCCTACAGAAAATAAAAGATTAAATGATCAAGCTTTATAGAAATATTTACTAAATTACTACATCCGTAACAAAGGGAATGAAACATATCCTATCATTAAAAATTGTTTTTATAGAATAGCCGCATTTTCCATGGAAAATGCGGTTTTGCTTTATAGGAAAGCAAATGAAGAGATTGTGATTACATCTTATTGGTTACTTATATGCAAAACTTAAGTAAAACTTAATTTTTTTATATTTTTCTTAAAGTTTTTCCTATGTTAGCATAGAACTATATGTATTTAAATTGTAATAAATTGTCTATCGATTTAAGGGCGAAAGTACCTTGTAATCAGAAGTAGGGATTCCCTTTTTTGGGTGTCGAATCCTTCCGGCTTTTTTTAAAGAGTGGCAGGATTCAATGAAAGGCATTGTCGTTAGCATCTTCCTTTACGGGACTGCTAGCGACAATGTCTTTTTCTTTAGCTGGATCTAAATAAAAGCAAGAACCGACTTTTTGAATAAAGAATAAGATTCTGATATTTGAATGAATAGTTTAAAAAAGGGTAATTCGATGAACTAGGAGGAACATATGATGGAGTTTGTTACAAAAGTAAACTCATTAGTCAACATTAAAGTAATCGGCGTTGGCGGTGGGGGGAATAACGCTGTTAACCGTATGATCGAGCATGGAGTTCAGGGTGTAGAATTTATTGCTGTTAATACAGATGCACAAGTTCTTAAATTATTAAACGCTGAGATCAAGATACAAATCGGTGAAACATTGACAAAAGGATTAGGATCAGGGGCAAATCCAGAAGTAGGTAAAAAAGCAGTAAAAGAAAGCCAAGGGAAGATCCAAGAAGTATTAAAAGGCACAGACATGGTATTTATTACAGCTGGTATGGGCGGCGGTACAGGAACGGGTGCTGCCCCTGCTATTGCTCAAATTGCCCGTGATCTGGGCATTCTGACCATTGGAGTTGTAACACTTCCATTTTCGTTTGAGGGCCGTAAACGTGCAAAACAAGCAGAAAGCGGAATCGCCTTAATGAAGAAAGCAGTGGACACATTAATTGTTATTCCAAACGATCGATTATTAGAGACTATACATAAAAATACACCCATAGTTGAGGCATTTCGTGAAGTGGATAATCTTCTTCGTCAAAGTATCCAAGGTATTTCCGATTTAATAGCTGTACCTGGTTTAATCAACATTGATTTTGCTGATGTACAAACAATCATGTCCAATAAAGGAACTGCCTTAATAGGAATTGGCATCGCAACAGGTAAAGACCGCGCTGCTGAAGCTGCAAAGAGAGCTATTTCCAGCCCGTTACTTGGTACTTCTATCGATGGAGTTCAAGGTGTGCTAATGAAAGTCACAGGGGGCACAAATTTAAGTCTTTACGAAGTACAAGAGGCGGCAAACATTGTTACTTCTACGGCAAGCTCCGAGTTAAATATGATTTTCGGTTCTGTTATTAACGAACACTTAAAAGATGAGATTATAGTAACCATCATTGCTACTGGCTTTCATGATCAGGAGCTTCCATTAGTAATGTCTTCCAGCACTTAAATTACAGGAATGGAAAAACCATTTCCTCCATGGGTAATGGGATAATGCGATAAACCATTTGTATAGGATCCCCTCAAAATAATTTTTGAAGGGTTCTAAACTATTTCATCCTTTTTTAATGTATTCCAGAAGCCTGCAGCAAGGGAAAGTGCTCGAGACAGGTTGCAATGAATTTGAGTTTAAGATATCAAACTAAAAAGTTAAGAATTTGATAATGGTTTTTATACGAGGAGTTAAGTTCTGTAAGGTACAATCAATGTACGTCGACGAAGTCATAAATCAAGAATACAAATGAAACAATACCTTTTAGGACCAGTTAATAATGTTATTGAATTAGGGGATGAAAAAATGATCAAGAAAACAAAAATATTAACACCTTTACTCGGATTGACATTAGCATTAACAGCGTGGGGCACAAGTATGCAGGTCAACGCAAGTGAACAAAAGAATGCAACAAAAACAGAACAAACGAAAACAAATAAAGCTCAAGATTCAAATAAAAAACACCAATCTGAAAATAAAATGACTAAAGGTCAGGAAATGGCTAATATTCTTAGCAGCACAAATTGGCAAGGTACAAGAGTATACGACAAAAATAATAATGACTTAACAAAAGAGAATACAAATTTCATTGGCCTTGCAAAATATGATGCTAAAACAGGCAGATATGAATTTTTTGATGCTAAAACGGGTAACAGTCGTGGGGATAAAGGAACTTTCTTTATCACAAATGATGGGAAGAAGAGAATTTTAATTTCAGAATCAATGAAGTACCAAGCAGTTGTTGATATGACAAAACTAAATAAAGATGTTTTTACTTATAAAAGAATGGGAAAAGATGCTAATGGCAATGAAGTAGAAGTATTCGTTGAACATGTTCCATATAAAGACAAAGAGCTGTCTTTTACTGATCCGGACAAGCTGTTGGATACTACTACAGGAGATATTGTTAAAAACATTGATGGAGATAAAATTTTAGGCAGCACCCTATGGCACGGAACAAAGGTATTGGATGAAAACGGCAATGATGTAACACAATATAATTCGATGTTTATAAGTCTGGCAAAATTTTATGATAAGACAAATAAATATGAGTTTTTCAATGAAGAAACTGGCAAAAGCCGGGGTGATTATGGATACTTCGATGTGGTACACGGAAATAAGATAAGAGCCCATGTTTCAATTGGAGCTAATAAGTATGGTGCTGCTCTTGAACTTACAGAGCTTAATAAAAATAAATTTACTTATAAAAGAATTGGTAAGGACAAAGATGGCAAGGACATAACTATATTCGTTGAACATGAACCTTATAAAGGTGATTTTAAACCAAAATTTAGTTTTTAAAAGCAGTTAATATACAAATGGGTGGGAAATAAATGAATTAAAAACAAGGTTGTCTACAAAAGGTGACAACCTTGTTTCCTTTACGGTAAAGTTAAAAAAACTGTACCTCGGCAGGAGGCACTCTCATGTCTATTCGGTGGCGATTATTAATTTCACATACAACGATGCTAATCGTGACGCTAGTACTTTTCTTAATAAGCGCCTTGTTGATTCCAGTGGCAATTACAGGGGATATTCGAAGTATTAAAGATTTGTATACACGTCAATACGCGCTTAAGCCATTAACAAAACCAGAGGAAAATGTATTTCTAGATGTTAAATATTTAGCGAAAAAACAACCAAATCAATTATTAAATGAAACCACACTTAAACAATTTGATCAAAAGTTAGATCCAGTATCCTCTGGATTAATCATCCGTAAAGGAAAAAAAATTGTCCACTCATCAAAAATTTTAAATTCTATAAAGGATGAAAAAAAACTTCCTTCTTTTGAACCGGAAAATATTAAAGTACGAGAAACGATCAGTATAGATCATCAATTTTTTTTATATGTAAAGTTCGATTTTTATTTTCCGGATCAGGAAGAAGGCAGTGTTATCATTATGAGGGAAGTTAGTCCTTTTGTTGAACTGTCAAGAAGCTTATTTCCATTAATATTTGGGGCACTTTTTCTTTCTTTAATTCTTGTAAATGGTTTATTAAGTTATTTTGTCTCTAGGAGTATTATTAAGCCATTATTTTCTTTGAAAACTGCAACAGAACAAATGGGTGAAGGTAATTTAAACGTGAAGATTGATCATGCGAGGCAGGATGAAATTGGTCAACTTAGTTATGAATTTGACAAAATGAGGAAAAAACTTAAGGATTCAATAGAGCTTCAGCTTCAATATGAAGAAAGCAGAAAGGAGTTAATTTCCAATATCTCACATGATTTAAAAACTCCAATAACGGCTATCAAAGGTTATATTGAAGGAATACAGGATGGAGTTGCAGATTCGCAAGGGAAAATGGAGAAATACCTCTCAACAATCAAACGAAAAGCGACAGATATGGATCAACTAATTGATGATTTATTCCTTTTTTCTAAATTAGATTTAAAGAAGCTGCCATTTTACTTCGAAGGCATTGAAATTAACCGTTTTATCATAAATTTTGTTGAGGAAGCAAGTTTTGATTTAGAGGAAAAAGGTATTCAAGTTAATGTTGAAAATAGGACGAAAAATGAAGTGAAGGTGATTGCCGACCGTGATAAATTAAGGCGGGTAATGACAAATATCATTAATAACTCCGTAAAGCATATGAAAAAGTCAGAAAAAAATATATGTATTAATATAAATGAAGAAGCAGATTTTGTTGAAATTGAAGTCCGTGATAATGGTTCCGGAATCGAGGAGCAGTCTCTTCCATATATTTTTGACCGTTTTTATCGTGTAGATACCTCAAGAAATAAATCAACTGGCGGGAGCGGACTTGGACTTGCGATTGCAAAGCAGATTATTACGGAGCATGACGGAGATATTTGGGTGGAAAGTCAAATAGGGGTAGGAACGAGTATCTTTTTTACGTTGAAGAAGTCAATTTAGAGTGGTGAGTACATTGAAAAAAATTTTAATCATTGAAGATGATCTTGATATTGGGGAATTGCAACAAGACTACCTTGAGATTAATGGATATGATGTTGAATTACAAACCTCAGGCAAGGAAGGATTAAAACGTGCACTAAATAAAGAGTATGACTTATTAATTATCGATATCATGCTTCCAGAGGTGGATGGGTTCGAAATTTGTAAACAAGTAAGAGCTGTAAAGAATATCCCCATCTTAATTGTCTCGGCCAAGAAAGAAGATATTGATAAAATAAGAGGCCTGGGGCTTGGTGCCGATGATTATATTATTAAACCTTTCAGTCCAAGTGAGCTAGTTGCCAGGGTAAAGGCCCATTTGGCACGTTATGAGCGTTTAATAGGAAATATGGATACAGCCAAAAAGGAAATAAGAATCCGAGGGCTTGTCATTGATGAAATGGCGCGAAAGGTTTATGTGAATAATCAAAAGATCTCTTTAACTGCAAAAGAATTCGACTTATTACTTTTCTTAGCTCAGCACCCAAACCGGGTCTTTAGTAAAGAAGATCTCTTCGAAAGCATTTGGGGATTGGATTCATCTGGGGATATTACCACTATCACGGTTCATATCAGGAAGATTCGCGGAAAAATCGAAAATGATCCCTCGAATCCTCAATTTATTGAAACAGTTTGGGGTGCGGGATATATGATGTCGGTTTAATCGAAGGATGACTTTAATTTTTTTTAGAAAAATTTGATAGGATTTGATTATGATACTTATAAAACGATCTATTTGTATAATGTTATTTTTTTTAGTAGGTTGTCAAAACCCAATAATATTGGAAAGTTCAAATGAAAATCAGATTGTAGAGGCGGATAGTATGAAAGAACAATTTTTTAAAGCTGTAGAAAAGGGGAATATAGCCGAGATTAATAACTTAATAAATAAGGGAGTAAATATAAATAGCCAGGATGGTTTGGGAAGGACAGCAATCATGATTGCTGCCTATGCTAATGATGTTGAAACAGCCAAAGCCTTAATTGAAAAGGGGGCTGATGTTAATATTCAGGATAAAATGAAAAATAATCCCTTCCTTTATGCTGGAGCAGAAGGGTATATTGAAATATTGCAACTGACAATCGAAGCAGGCGCAAACCCCAAACTCCTTAATCGGTACGGCGGCACAGCTTTAATCCCAGCCTCAGAGCACGGATTTGTTGAAGTTGTGAAAGAACTCCTAGAAAATACAGAAATAAATGTTAATCATGTGAATAATTTAGGATGGACAGCATTAATGGAAGCTATTGTACTTAAAGACGGGGGAAGGAAACAGCAGGAAACCATTAAGCTATTAATAGAACATGGGGCTGATGTAAACATACCGGATTCTGATGGTGTCACACCTCTTCAACATGCAAAAGAAAGAAATTTTTCTGAAATTGAAAAAATTCTCCTGCAAGCGGGTGCAAAACGGTAGAAAGACATTAGTTTTTGAGAATACTCATCTACAAAAAAGGCGAGACTTTTTTTAAAAAGTCCTCGCCGTTTTTTAAAAATAAATAATATTTAAAATTATCTCAGTATAGAGGCTAATTCTCTTTAGTGTGCAATCACGTATAATTACCTAGACAGCATTCTTTTTTGCACTTTCTAAATTCTTGGATTTCACCAAAAGGCTGCCAACGTAGTAGAACAATGCAGCTGAACCTATACCGAATGCCACAACGGAAAGCTGTGGAGCGGAGAAATTGACCATCAGTGCAACTATGGCTGCCATTCCCCATGCTACAAACGCCAGCGGTTTCCATTTAGCCGAATCAACAGCTTGGTTCCTGCGGAGGATTAGTTGGTCCATGATGATGATTGTAGCGATTGGTGGAACAATTAAGCCTAAAAGCTCCAGCCAGCTTTGGAAGGCGCTCCAAATCCCGGAAACAGCTGCAATTATTCCAATAATCCCCAGAATAATTGTCAGCAATCTCATACTTTTTCCGGTCATATGGGAAAAACCGACGGCTCCATTATATAAACAGTGTGTACATCCAACTCCCAGATTAATAAACACGAATATGATAGACAACATGGAAAGCAGCGGTCCTTGTCCAGATAAAATTGGCATAAAGTCCCCGCCGTTCGTTACAGGGTTTTGAATGACACCTGTCGCAACGATAATTGCACCAACCACTTCGGCAATGAACTTCCCAAATGGAAAGGCTGTAAATGCAGCTAAAAATCCTTCACGCCCATTTTTGGACCATCGCGTAAAGTCAGCGGTCATCGTGCCGGAATCAGCGAAAGTCGCAAATACCAAGGTGACTGCAGCGCCAAATGACATTAGGCCCGCACCGGCAATTGGTTCAAAATTAAAAATATCTGGATTTCCCGTTTTAATCGAGAAACCTATTGCAACAAAGCCCAAAATGAGATATAGCGGTGCCGCAATCCATCCTAATATGGTTAACGCTTTAATTCCAATAAACGTTGCGGCTACATAAAGAACTCCACCTAGCAAGGTCATTAACAACATCGGAGCACCAAATGAACGGGCCATGGTATCCCCTGTAAGGCCTGTCATCAAGGCAAACCAACCAACAACAACTGTTGAAAGTAATCCTGAAACAGCTATATACCCAAGCCGTCCAAAGGTTTTCTGGGCGGCCATTGCAAAGTTTTCTCCAGTTTTTCCTGCCAAATAACTTAATGAGCCGACAATCAGGCATAAAAGCAAGTTTCCGGTCAGAATTGCGGTAACACCCACTTTGAATCCAAGCATGGCAGTAATTACGCCGCCAATTACAGCACTTGTTAAAACCATTGGAAATCCAAACCAAACGGCTGCAACGGAAGCCAGTGATTTTCTATATTCTTTTGGTACAGGAGTGGTTTCAAACTCTGGATCCAAAAGATTATTATCCATATTATTAGTAGACATACATTTCCTCCTAACAATTTTAATGTTGGTATATTTATTTGATTGTGTTATTCCCACCGCCTTTACTTTTTTAAAGCGCTTTCTATAGGATCCTTATTCTTATTTTAAAGTGGAAAATTTTAACGGTCTTTGGATATAGCAACTAAAAAACTACGATAACGCTTATGCATTCCGTACAAAGGTTTGTGAAAGAACTTTGAAGTTGCATGCAAAATAAAAAAAATAATCCCTGCTGTGCAAGGAGTATAAATTCTGCTTGCACAGCAGGGATTGAGTTTAATACTTTTTTATGAATCTATTTGAAGTTTTTTGTTTAGCAGTCTGTATATTTTTAATGCTAATTGGATTTGAAGCAGTTCTTCTGCATTTTTTAAATCACTGTTCAAGATTTCTTTAATTTTTTCAATTCTATATATGAGAGTATTACGGTGCAAAAACATTGCTTTCGCAGTTTCACTAATATTAAGGTTATTGTGAAAATAATTCTCTAAGGTATTAATATAGCCGGTACCATGGAATTTATCATGCTCATATATTTTCCCGAGCCGTTTCATGAAGAAGTCTTCCAGCTCCATATCTTTTACGTTTGAATCCAAAAAGTGATAGATGCTATGGTCTTCAAAATGCGAGATACCCCCACGGTCATCGAACTTTTGCATTAGTCTTATGGATTCATTGGCTTCAGAGAAGCTCTTATGCAGGGACTGTATTCTTTCATACTGTCTGCCAATTCCAATTAAGAAAGTCGAATTTTTAATATATTTTCCTAGAACATCGTAAATTTTTTGGCCATATTGTTTCGCTTCATTTACGGAAATGGGTGCTCTATTTTCGTGCTGTCCAATCAAAATAATAATTCGGTTATTACGGTGAAAGCAGGTAACTTCTCCATTTGAATAATTAGAATGCTCATAAACTAAATCCACGCATTTTTTTGATCTGTTCTCCACTTGAACCCTTCTAGCGACCAAATCCTCAAATTGATTCTGATCATTGGAATCTATATTAATCACCATACTATGGTACTTATATTGTGAATTTAATCCATGCATTTCACTTAAAGTCTGAATGGATTCAGTTGAGGTGATTTTTCCAGTGAGCAAATCATCAAAAAAGTCCTGCCTAATTTTTAACTTCACTTCCTCAATTTCCTTCGCTTTAATTCTTTCTAAGGCAATGTTCGTTGATGCTTGTTCCAAAATGATAAAGTCAAACTCGGTTAACTCACGTACAGTTTCCCAAACGATGATATACCCGTAAATATTGCTTGCTGCAGCTATGGGCAGAATACGGCATTTTATTTCTATATCCTCTAAACGGAATATTCTTTTAATTGATTTTTTCATATCACTTATATCTTCAGGTATAGCGTCTATGAACTCTTTAGGAAAGGAAGGTCTATTTTTAATTAAATCAAAACAATACGAAAGCGGTACTTTGTTGTTGATGTGCTCAATTGCGTTCACCAGCTTCCAATCTTGATCGACTATGATTACCGGATTACCAATTGTCTCTGACAACATGGAGGAAATCCGCTCAATTCCTCCGCCTTCAAGTGTAATTCTGAAGAACAAACTATGCATATCCAAAGTTTTTCTATTTAATAAATCATACCTGCCTGATGCTTTCTCATTGATAATCGAAATGACCCTTGAAAGGGTGTATTGATAGGGAAGCTCTATAAGCGGAAAACCATACTCATTCGCTTTATCAATCATATTTTTCGGAAGTGTATCGAAGTAACGTTTCATTTTCACGATCAGTCCAGCACAGTTAATTTCAGCAAGCTCTTTAATGATTCTGTTTTGTAATTCCTCATTATCCTTGAAAATATAGCCAGTCGATAGCAGCAATTCATTTGGTGAAAGCCAGTCGAAAGCATCGGGATTTTCAATAATATTTACGATTGAAATTTCATTGTTAATTCCTTTTTCTCCCGCAACAATCTTTATGCCATCAATTGCTTTTATATTAAATAGTTCTTTAACCGTAAGCAAACTTCTCTCGCTCCTTTGTCAAAATTTAAACACAATCCATTATGCAAGTTGCACAATTGAATAGATAGCTTTTTGGATTTTATAAACGATGACGGTGTTATGCATTATATCTAGAATAATCATGTAAGCTTCATACTTTGTCAAATGAAAATTGTATAAAGCTTTCTCAAGAATAAGTTCATGATTTAAAAGGAGGCAAGTTTTGTCCAATTATAAATTAGGCTCCCTGAGTCAGATTTATGAGGTGCTTTAAGTGTTAAAAACAGTATCGGGTGATGTTGAATTTTTACAGAAGTTGAATAGCTCAAAATTCACAGGAAGTGTTCATAGTACATTTAATCGGACATTTAATATTAAATGTCATCAAAATGGTGAGTTATACACCATTGCTTGCAGAAACGTAGATAATGGACCCAATACCTTAATTATCGATGTTGATAATATTAGGCCGATGGAAATTGCAGTAAATGATCAAGTATTTACTAAGAAGAATATTTTGCACATTGGAAATAAGCTTGCCATTTCTTTTAAAAACGTTAATAAATGGGTCAGTGTTGTTCCCGGATATCCTTCGAATGAAGAAATTTTGAATCAAAATTTAAAAAAGTTGAAGAAATTTATCGACATTCATGGGAAAAGTGGCGGAATAAAAAAACACGAATTACCCAATAGCCTATTTGAAGCTAAAATGTCCAGCATGCTCGAACTGCGAACTAATTTACTTTTAGACGAATTAGCGGAAGATCGAATGTCATCTGCTTTAGAACATGCCATTTCGATTATTGGTCTAGGACCAGGGCTCACACCATCAGGGGATGATTTTCTAGTTGGGCTATTTACCTCTTTTAGTATGTTGAACGGTCCATTCTATGGAAGAAGGTCATTCTGTGAAGATGTCGTTAGCAAGGCCAAAACCTTAACGAATGACATTAGCTGGATGGCATTGCAGAAAGCATCCACAGGTAAAGTGAGAGAGTCTATCATTTTGTTACTCAACGCCTTGCTCGGTGAGAATGAAGCAGACTTATTTCTCTCTTTAAATAAAGTATTAAACATCGGATCTTCATCCGGTACTGACATCGCATTAGGTCTTGTCGGCGGATTGGAGGCCAATATAAAAGCAGGAGGAAAAGTATATGTTAGTACAAGCATTGATTAAACCTAACACGTATTTCGATTCGGTATCATTAATGTCGCTATCTACTAAAGCGAATCAAATTGATGGTGTTGAACAAGCGATTATCGCAATGGGTACTGAAATGAACAAAGAGGTAATGAAAAATGTCGGTTTAATGACACCGGAAGTCGAGGAAGCCGGCGCAAGTGATTTGATTATTGTAGTGAAAGCTGAAACTGAGGAGCTCTTCGAAAACGCTTTCTTGAGCATAAATGAATTATTTACTAAAAGGGATTCAGGCAAAAAAGGAAAAAGTGATATTAAATACTCTACTATTTCCTCAGCTGTAGAAAATAATCCGGATGCAAATCTAGCGATTATTGCTGTGAATGGGGCTTACGCTGCTAGAGAAGCGAGAAAAGCTCTTGAAAATAACCTGAATGTCATGATGTTCAGTGACAATGTCAGCGTCGAAGACGAAATTGCTTTAAAGAATTTAGCGCATGAAAAAGGATTATTAATGATGGGTCCTGACTGTGGTACAGCGATTATCGGAAATACTGCCCTTTGCTTTGCAAATGCTGTTAGAAAAGGAGATATCGGGATTGTTGGTGCATCAGGTACCGGGTCCCAAGAAGTAAGTGTTCGTATCCATGAATTTGGCGGCGGGATCACTCAGTTGATTGGAACCGGCGGAAGAGACCTTAAAGAAGAAGTTGGCGGAATCATGATGCTTGATGGAATCCAAGCGCTAGAAGATGACGAGGAAACAAAGGTTATTGTACTTGTTTCGAAGCCTCCTGCACCAAGTGTGGAAGAAAAAGTGCTAGCGAAAATTAAAACATGTAAAAAGCCTGTTGTCGTTTGGTTTATTGGCGGCGATGAGGAGAAAATTACTGCAGCTGGCGGTCATTTTGCCAAAATGTCAAAAGAAGCAGCACTTAAAGCGGTTTTACTTGCTGGTGCAGATGAGAGCAAACTTAATAAGCGTGCATTAAACATTCCGTTAATTGAAGATGTTCGTACTAAATTAAAGCCAGAGCAAAGATATATTCGCGGTTTATTCAGCGGCGGTACACTTTGCGATGAGGCAATGCACGCAGCTATGGAGAAATTCGATAATGCTTACAGCAATATCGCAAGAAATCCTGAGTATCGTTTAAAAGATCGTTATACAAGTCAAGAGCATACATTCATCGACTTTGGTGATGACGAATATACACAAGGCAAGCCGCATCCAATGATTGATCCTTCTACACGTCTTGACAGATTTATGCAGGAAGCAAAAGATCCATCCGTTGGTGTTATTGTAATGGACTTTGTATTAGGTTACGGTGCTCACGAAGATCCGGTTGGAGCATTCCTTCCTGCAATCATGGAAGCTAAACTGCTGGCAGAACAAGAAGGAAGACATTTGGAGATTATTGGGTATGTTCTTGGTACAGAATTAGATCCGCAAGATTATGAAGAGCAAATCAATAAATTATTGGCTGCAGGTGTCACTCATGCAAGCAGCAGCCAGAACGCAGGTTTATTAGCAAGAGAATTTGTTGTGAAAGGAGAATAGCCATGAGTAAAATTAACGAACTTTTTAAAGGTAAACCAAATGTTATCAACGTAGGTATTGAGTCATTCAAGGAAGATTTAGCGAAACAAGGTGCAGAAGTCATTCATTTAGAATGGACACCGCCTGGAAGAGGAAATCATGCGTTAATTGCAGCACTTGATAAATTTGAAAACCCTGCCATCATGCAAAAAATTGAAGAAGCAAATAAGTTGGCGGTAGAAAGAATTATAAATTCTCACCCGATTTTAATCGGTTATGACCAAGCGATTAACTGCGTACCAGGTATGACGAAGAAAACCATTCTTCATGCTGGCCCGCCTATCACTTGGGAAAAAATGAATGGCCCAATGAAGGGTGCTGTTACCGGCGCACTGGTATTTGAAGGTTTGGCAAAGGATTTAGAAGAAGCAGCTGAACTTGCAGCATCTGGTGAAATTACTTTCGCTCCTTGTCATGAACACAACTGTGTAGGTTCCATGGCAGGTGTTACTTCAGCATCAATGTTCATGCACATTGTTGAAAACAAAACGTATGGCAATATTGCCTATACAAACTTAAGTGAGCAATTAGCAAAAATCCTTCGCATGGGTGCTAATGATCAAAGTGTCATTGATAGATTGATATGGATGCGCGATGTATTTGGTCCTATTTTAAGAGATGCTATGAAATTGAATCCAGAGGGCATTGATTTGCGTTTGATGCTTGCCCAGGCTCTCCATATGGGTGACGAGTGTCATAACCGAAATGTTGCTGGTACAACTCTATTAATTCAAGCATTAACACCTTATATTTTACAAACAGATTATACAATCGAGCAGAAAAAAGAAGTATTTGATTTCGTAGCCAGCAGTGATTATTTCTCTGGTCCAACATGGATGGCAATGGCAAAATGTGCTCTTGATGCTGCTCATGGCATTGAAAATAGCACAATCGTAACAACGATGGCCCGTAACGGTGTGGAATTCGGTATCCGTGTAAGCGGTATGCCAGGAAATACATGGTTTACAGGCCCTGCACAAAAGGTTGTTGGTCCAATGTTTGCTGGATACAAGCCGGAGGATTCTGGACTTGATATTGGTGATAGTGCCATCACGGAAACATACGGTTTTGGCGGATTTGCAATGGCAACGGCTCCAGCAATTGTTGCGCTTGTAGGGGGTACAGTTGAGGATGCTATCGGTTTTTCAACAAAAATGAAGGAAATCACGACAACTCAGAATCCGAATGTAACAATCCCATTGCTTGATTTTATGGGTCTTCCAACTGGAATTGATGTTAGAAAAGTTGTTCAAACAGGAATAATGCCAGTCATTAATACCGCCATTGCGCATAAAGAAGCAGGCATCGGAATGATTGGTGCAGGTATCACTTATCCGCCGGTAGAAGCTTTTGAAAAAGCAATGTTGGCATTAAACGAAAATATTCATTAATCAAATATGCTTTTTGGGGGAGATTGATGTCCCAAGTTTTATTCTTGGTTTGGGAACCTTCCCCCCCAAAGCCCCATAGGAAATTGTGTGACAGGACATAAGAACGGGAGCGATTGTAGGTGGACAATAAGTCTTTAAATATGGAATTGATCCTTGCTAGTGAACAAGGAGATGTCAATACTGTACAAAAATTGCTCGAAGAAGGAGCAAGTGTTGATTTTAAAGATGAAAATGGCCGGACAGCATTAATGGCTGCAACTCAAAAAAATCAAGTAAATACAGTGAAACTGTTGTTGGAAGCAGGCAGTGATGTTAATACCAGAGATATTACACAGCTAACACCTTTCATTTGTTCTGGTGCAAATGGCTTTCATGAAATTCTTAGCATGATGCTGGAATATAGTGCAGACCTAAAAAGTGTCAACCGTTTTGGCGGTACAGCCCTATTGCCTTCAAGTGAGAAAGGCTATTTAAAAACAGTGCAAGTTTGCCTTGATGCAGGAGTTCCTGTCAATCATGTAAATAATTTAGGCTGGTCAGCACTTCTCGAAGCCGTAATTTTAGGCAATGGGGGCCGTTTATACTCGAATATTATAGAAGTTCTTGTAGAGGCTGGGGCTGATGTGAATTTGCAGGATAGGGACGGAAAATCATCCCTGCAGCATGCCGCAGAGTTAAATCAGGAAAGAGTAGTTAAAATTCTTAAAAAAGAATATCAAGAGGATAACCAAGTAATTCAATCAGCTAAAAAGCTATATAAAGAAAATTGCTTTGAAGAGGCAATCCTAGTAATCAATCAAGCTCTTTCAGAGGAACCAAACAATCTTGATTATCATTTCTACAAAGGTTATAACCTCCAAGAATTAAAGCGGTACGAAGAAGCGCTTGAGGAGTATAACAAAGCTTTAACATTCAATACCAATGATTTAGATTTCTATTTCTACACAGCAAATTGCTTAAGATTAATGAACAAGCCTGAGGAAGCGCTTACAAAATATGATAAAGCTTGTAAATTAAACCCTGACGAAACGTTTTACCTTTACCACAAATCCAATTATTTAAGAGAATTGGGCAGACATGAGGAAGCAGTACGGGAAATGAATAAGCTGCTTGCAATGCAGCCACAACGCTATGATTTCTCCTTCCACAAGGCTAACAGTCTAAGATCATTAGGAAAACATGAGGAAGCGATCGAAGCAATTGAGAATGCCATTAAACACGACCCGTTGAACCCTTTATATCATCTTCATAAAGAGCAGTCTATTGAATTATTAAAAAAAACAACAAGTAGTTAGATAGGAGCATACGCCGTGGAAAAATTAGTTATTGTAGCAATTGGGGGGAATTCTTTAGTCCGGGAAAATGGACGTGATTCCGTTCAGGATCAATATGAAGCTGTTAGTGAAACAGCTGTAAACATCGCTGATATGGTTGCGGAGGGCTTCAATGTGGTAGTTACACATGGAAATGGCCCGCAAGTAGGGTTCGGTCTTAGAAGATCGGAAATTGCGAATGAAGTTGCTGGAATGCCATCAGTCCCTCTGGTCAATTGCGGCGCTGAAACTCAAGGCGGAATCGGCTATCAAATTCAACAAGCTTTGATTAATGAATTTGCTAAGAGAGGCATGAACAAAAAAGTTGCTACGGTTATTACACAGGTTGAGGTAAGTCCTGATGACCCTAATTTTAAAAACCCTACAAAGCCGGTAGGATCCTTCTTTACTTTTGAACTAGCAGAAGAAATGAAGAAAGAACATCCGGATTGGATCTTAATTGAAGACTCAGGCCGCGGCTATAGAAGAGTGGTTCCTTCGCCGAAACCAATAAATATTGTTGAAAAAGATGCAATTAAAACATTAATAGAGGCTGGATTTGTTGTCGTTGCTGTTGGCGGCGGAGGAATTCCTGTTGTTAAAACGGAAAATAGATCATACGAAGGCATTGATGCGGTTATCGATAAAGATTTTGCAACAAGTTTGTTAGCAGAACAAATACAGGCAGAAACCTTAATTATTACGACTGGCGTGTCCAGAGTTTGCATTCATTTTGGTAAACCAAATCAAAAGGCACTTGAAAATATTTCAATTGAAGAAACAAAACAGTATGTTGCAGAAGGACACTTCCCTCCAGGCAGCATGCTTCCCAAAATTGAAGCAAGTTTAAACTTCTTGGAAAAGGGCGGTTCCAGGGTCATCATCACAAACCCTGAGAGTCTAAAGGATGCTATTCAAGAAAAAGCAGGTACCCATATTGTTAAAAAAACAACAACTTAATGGGTAGTAAATGGAATAAGCCAATTTAGAAAAGGTTTAGCTGTATTAAAAATTAATACATTTTTGAGGAGAATTTACATGGCAAATGCAAATATATCTTTATGGAAAAAAGGAGACTTTGCTGCTTCCTTCGGTTTGTTCGTTAATGTTTTGACAGACTTTTTGGTTATGATCTCACTATTAATTGGTGTAGTTGGTATGCCAAAAGAGTTTGTTTTTAAACAAATTGTTCCTGGCTTTGGACTTGCTGTGCTTCTATCTGGCATTGTATTTGCTTATTTTGGCTATAAATTAGCTAAAAAAACAGGCAGATCAGATGTTACCGCACTACCATCAGGTTCTAGTTCACCTGGTATTTTTCTTATCGTATTTGTAATTATGCTTCCTCTATATCATCAAACAAAGGATGCTGCTTTTACTACAACAGTGGGTGTGCTTTGGTGCTTCTTTGAGGCAACCATGCTAATAATAGGTGCATTCCTGGGCGATACTCTTAGAAAGTTTGTCCCAAGGACTGTATTACTGGCAGCCTTAGCAGGTTTGGCTTTTGTATTCTTGGGTATGAACCCAATGCTGCAATCTTTTGAAATGCCTATAGTGGCATTTGTTGCAATTATCATCATCTTCATGAACTGGTTAAGTAAACATCCAATATTAAAGAAAATACCTACAGGTTTATTATTGATTGTAATTGGAACGGCAATTGCTTGGATAGCTGGATATCAAAATCCTGCCGACGTTACTGAAGCTCTAAAATCATTTGGCTTTAATCCTCCCATGTTGCATTTAAATGGACTTTTCGATCATATTGGCGCTGCGCTGCCATATTTATTGACGGCTGTACCTCTAGGATTGGCGAACTATATTTTTAATCTGGAAAATGTTGAAGCTGCTGCTGTTGTTGGGGATGAATACAAAACTAGAGACGTAATGCTAACAAATGGTATTTGTTCAGCGATAGGCGGCCTTTGTGGAAACCCATTCCCGGTAACTGTATATGTAGGTCATGCTGGTTGGAAAGAAGTTGGTGCAGGTATAGGCTATTCTATTGCTAGCTGTGCAGCAATATTTGTATTATCGATTTTAAGTCTTATGGGTCTGTTACTGGCTGTTATCCCGATTGCGGCGATTGTTCCTATGCTCGTGTTTATTGCGATTGTATCAGGGCATCAAGCTGTCAAAAACAGTCCGCAATTTGAAGCCCCTGTAATCTTTGTATGTTTCTTCCCATGGGTTGCTACCTGGGCGCTTACTGCTGTTAATAATGCAATTTCAGCTACTGGGATGACGGTGGGGACTGCTGCCGGTCAAGTTTCTTCACATGCCCTGCATAATGCTGGACTTTTCTACGATGGCTTGGTTGCTCTGGGTAATGGTGCACCTATTACTAGTGTTCTTTGGGGTTGTATTGCAATCTTTACGATCCGTAACACACCTATTGGAGGCGTAGTAGCTGCAATGCTGGGGGCCATTTTAACATTTGTTGGTGCCATTCATACAAACACTGTCGGACTCGCCCAACCAACTGCTATGCCTTTCGTTTGGGGATATCTACTAATTGCAGGATTTTTAGCGTATAAACTCTATGTAAACAAGAAAGAAAACATTGGTCCTGTTACAGAGTAAAAGTGAAAGTGTTCAGGAATATAAAATAGATGACTTCCAAATTTAGTTATTCAAAAAATTTTTATAAACAAAACTTGGAGGATTTGGCTATGGAAAAATATATTAAAATGGCTGTTGATGCAACGATTGAAGGTATGAACAATAAGATCGGCGGACCATTTGGTGCCACAATTGTACGCGATGGTGAAGTCATTGCTGCAGTAAGCAATACGATGATGAGAGATACTGACCCTTCTGCACATGCAGAATTGGTTGCGGTAAGAGAAGCTTGTAAAAAATTAGGGACTTTTGATTTATCAGATTGCGTAATGTATGCAACTTGTGAGCCATGTCCAATGTGTGTGGCTGTCATGATTTGGGCGGGGATTAAAGAGGTATATTACGTTAATACAAAAGAAGATGCTGAAAAGCATGGATTCTCCGACATGCACCTGCGCAAATATTTAAAAGGTGAAGATGATAGCGTTATTAAAATGGTAAAAGTAGAACAAAGAGATGATTGCGATAACTTATTTGAGCACTTCCATAAGCTTAACGAGAAGTAATAAAAAATATAAAACGTCTGGTAATCAGTACCAGACGTTTTATATTTTTTTACATGTTTAGGTGGGAGTGCAGGAAATCAACAACCTGTTGAAGTGCATTTTGAACAACTGGATTATGAAAATCTTTATCGAATACATGTTCTCCGTTTGGTATGGTTATTAACTTTGCTTCGACAGATTCCTTTATAATTGCTGCTCTCATAAAGACAGACTGCTCGTATGGAACATCCATGTCTTTTGTCCCGTGCAGCATTAGTGTTGGGGGATAGTCTTTAGTAACATTGTGAATTGGACAATATTTCTTGAGCCCTTCTTTGTTGCTTTCTTGCATCGTGCCAGTGATTAAATTAATCCAAGTACCTTGCTGTCTGCCATGTACATAAAGAAGGAACCGCTCTTCCACAGAGGCTTCGGTAAGTGTCTTATCTGAAATAAGAGTATTTGCTACATTTTGTGGAACCATGTCTTTTTGACAATAATATTTGCTTGGTGAAGTTGCCCATTTACCTAAAATGTCACCATATCCATAGAAGGAGACAATTGCGCTTGGTTTATTTTTAAAGGTGCCGGTACTTAGTGCTAAAAACCCGCCAGCGGAACTACCAACTACAGCGATTTTTTTTGGATTAATCGAGAACTGTTCGGCTCCTTTTGTGATAATCCAATCTATTGCATCTTGAATGTCCTCGAGAATTTTCGGCAGCTTCGTTTCTGGTGCCAGGCGATAATCGATGGAAAACGACGCGAACCCATTGTTGGTATATAACCGGATCATATCGTCACTAATTTCTTCTCTTGTTCCCCAAATTAATCCCCCGCCATGAATATAAACCACAACAGGTGCATGCTCTCGATTTGTTCCAAAGTAATCTGCTTTTAGTTCAAAAGAATCATTCTGCTTATATATAACTGTTTGCTTCATCAATTTGCACGTCCAATCATGAAGTATTGAGAACGTGCCAAGTTTATCAAAGAATGTAAAAAAAGTCATTGTGTATGTTGCCTAACAAAAATACTGATATTTTGGATTAGTCGTACAAAGACGGATTTGTGCAATGTGTCTAAAATGAAGATATAGTCAAGATGTTGGAACACTGATGAGCTTTCCATTATTTTGTTGTTGCGTAATAAAGATTGCTTGAATGGATTTGTCCGGCACTTTTCTTTAGATGGTGCCGGACTTTGAATTCTAATAAAATTATTTTTTGGAGGTAAGCTGCTTTGCAAATGAGTAAAAGTAATAATTTCTTTAGTACCCTTCAATGGTTTATCTATTTACTCGCAAATTCGATTGCGCTTCCGATTGTGATTGGAAATGTATTTCACCTTTCTGATGCAGCAATTTCGGACCTTATGCAAAGAACGTTTTTTATTGTCGGATTAAGCTCTTTTATTCAGGCAAAATTTGGCCATCGATTTCCAATTGCAGACGGACCTGCTGGGTCCTGGGTAAGCATTTTTGTTATTTTCGCAGGAGTTGGCGCGGAGCAGGGGTTAACAATGAAAGAAACATTACAGACTCTTGAAGCTGGATTAATTTTAGCAGGAATGCTGCTATTGTTATTAGGCGTGTCGAAATGGGTCCGTCATTTGTTATTCCTCTTCTCTCCATTGGTAACTGGTTGTTTTCTTTTTATTTTGGCTATCCAGCTAAGTGGTGTATTTATAAAAGGAATGGTATCCATAAATCCTCTTACAGGCCAGATTGACAAGCTGAGTTTCTTTGCTGCAATACTAGTATTTTTCCTTATCATCTTCCTTTCCACAAAAGGAAAGGGCTGGCTGAAAAGTTACGCAATTTTAATAGGTATATTATGCGGTTGGGTGCTGTTATTAATATTCGGTAAGAGTTCACAGTCTATATCCTATTCAGCATCATGGATTAAATTTCCTGAGATATTTCCTTGGGGATATCCACATTTGACAAGTGGTATTTTGATTACATCGATACTATTTACCTTTTTACTCATTTCAAACACATTTGCAGCTATCAGTGCTGCAGCGGATACAATTCCAAATCAACAAACATCATTAGAAGTTAGGCTTTATAAAGGAACATGTGCTGGGGGACTTTCTCATATTTTATCAGCCGTATTTTCAACTATTGCCGTTGTACCGCTTCCGGCGACTGCAGGGTTTGTTAAGATAACCAAACAATACAGGATTTTTCCATTCGTTGCAGCATGTGGGGTTTTAATGGCCTTTTCCTTTTTTCCTGGAGCAGTGAGTATGTTGGCATCGCTGCCATTATCTGTTGCAAGTGCTGCGCTTTTAGCAACACTAATTGATATGCTGGCAATTGGTATCAGGTCATTGATAAAGCACCCATTAAACGATAGGAATATAGCCATTATTGGAATTTCACTCCTATTAGGGATTGGAACAATGTTTTTACCTGCAGATGGCTTAAATGGACTTCCGTACGTGATTCAAAATTTGGGTAAAAATGGTTTATTAGTCGGGACTTTCATGGCGATCTTACTTGAACAGATTTGGAAAGAAAAACAGCCATCTACCACTATGTGATTTTATTAGAAAAAAGCGTGCAAAGAATTTTTGCACGCTTTCTGCTGTTATTTGTCATTTTTCTTCTCATTGCTTTTATCGCTAAGCGTGCGATAAATCTGCGTATACATGCTGCCTTCTGCTATATTTTCAAGAAAAAACGGTCCAATTAGTTCCAGATATTCTTCATCATCAAACATTTTCTTATTTTGCCATTCCATCTCCGCTAACCCGTCGTAAGTAGAGAGCAATGCATATGTATGATCGTTTCCAGAAATTGGAGTTAGAATCTCAACCTTATGGTTATAATTTTCCATTCTAAATTTTTTTATTTCTCGTAAATTTTCAATACCTTCTTTAAATTTATCCTGTTTAATCGTGAATGTCTGGTGGACAATAACCGCCATTGCATTACCTCCAATCAAGTAAATAAGAAGGCAGTCTCGAAGGCTAATGGATCAAAACCCATGTGAGACTGCCTCTTTCTATTTTGGACTAGTTTATTGATAGCTTTCCCAATCCGTGTAATGGCCGCTGCCTTGACATCCCGGACATTCAAACGAATTAAAATATGCAAATTCATTGTAAGGGTAAACGGTGTAGCCTCGGCCAAAACAATCTGGACATTTGCCTTGGTCTTTCATAGTGGAGAGATGATTTTGATAGCGTGTTTCTCTCCATTGATTGAATGAGCTGAGTAGTCCCATTTTTTTCACCTCAACGTTTTTATTTAGTATGGGGTAAAAATGGAATAATTATGCTTTTATTTTTAAAAAGGTAACAGCTGCTGCAAATACTTTTATATAATAATATTTTTATGTAAAACAAGCCCTGTTTGTGAATGCAAAAAAGCGGTAATCCCGTTCATTACCGCTTTTTTTTTGAATATTAAATGCTGAGATTTAGTTTTTTCATCCGATATTGCAGGCTTTGCCGGCTTAGGCCTAGCAATTTGGCACTCTTTGAAATATTGTTGTTATTCTTTTTCAACACATGCTCGATGTAGGATTTTTCAAATAGCTCTAGTTGCTCCTTAAGAGGTATCGCAATATCTGCCTGTTCATTAATATAGGTATCAACTGTGGAAAGAGGTAGCATTCTTTCCTTCAATTGCATTTTATTGCGGTATTGATACGGTAAATGGGAGTACTTGATGATTTCTTCATCCATCATGATGTTCAATGCAGCTTCAATGATATGTTCAAGCTCGCGGATGTTACCGTGCCAATCATATTCAAAAAATGATTGCTTAACCTCATCAGATAATCCTTTAACATTCATTTGAAAACGTTCATTATATTTTTCGATGAAGTGCTCCACCAATAATGGAATATCCTCTTTTCTTTCTCTTAATGGCGGGATGAAAATCGTTACCACCCCCAGCCGATAATATAAATCTTTTCGAAGATTGTTATTGGCGACAGCATCAATCGGATCCTCGTTGATATTGGCGATTACCCTGACATCAACAGGTGTATCCTTTGTATCGCCGATTCTACGGATCATTCGTTCCTGTAGAACACGAAGCAGCTTTGCCTGAAGGTTCATATTTAAAGAGTTAATTTCATCAAGTAACAGTGTGCCGCCTTCAGCCTGTTCAAATAATCCCGGTGAATCAACAGAGCCCGTAAAAGCTCCGCGTTTCGTTCCGAAAAGAAGGCTTTCAATTAAATTATCAGGCAGGGCAGCACAGTTTTGCGAAATAAATGGACCGGCCAGCCGAGTGCTGGCATTATGAATACTCTGCGCAAAAAGCTCTTTGCCTGTACCGGTTTCCCCAACGATTAATACATAGGATGCAGTCCGGCTGGCACGTTTCGCTGCTTCGATCACTTCTTTAAGGGCAGGGCTATTCCCGATGATATTATCAAAGGTATATCTGGTGCCGCTTTTATTGGTATTTCCTTTTATCAGGCGTTCGAGTTTTGTTACGTCATTGGCAATTTCTACTGCGCCTTGCAGATTTTCATTTTGATAAATTGGGATAGTATTATTGATGGTCGTAATTTCACGGCCCTTATTATTAAAATAGGTTTGCTTGACATTACTGGTTTCCTTGCCATCCTGTAGAGCTTTTACTAGTGTACTAGATTGATTATCTTTAAATTTAAAAACATCCAGCAAATTCTTATTGATCACTTCCTGAATATCCATCGACTCTATTTGCATCATTTTTTTATTGTAAACGATAGTTTTCCCCGTATTATCGACGGCGTGGACGCCTACGTCGACCTCGTCCAATATCCTTTTGTACATGCTGTTTATATATTGCAGCTGTTGGATTGTTCTTTTTGTATTTTCCATGACGTTTTCTCTCCTTGCAAATCCCTTATGCACTAATTTAATCAAAAATCAGACTATAATGCAAAATAATTTTGCGTAAATTCTTAAATATATGCAAAATAGCAAAAAAAATTGGCGTGTTTTTTATATTGAAACGTTGTTAAACTGCAAAAAAATAGTTGGCACGGAACTTGCATATTAATAGTGTGATACAAACAAAGGAGGTTTAATTACATGCAACCGTATACACACGAACCACTTACGAATTTTTCTGAAGAAAAAAATAAAAAAGCATTTCAAGATGCACTTGACTTTGTTCAATCACAGCTTGGGAAGCACTATCCAGTCGTAATTGGCGGAGAGCTAATTACAACCGACAAAAAGATTGCGTCTATCAATCCAGCAAATAAGGAAGAAGTTATCGGTACCGTATCGATGGTTGACCTAGAATTAGCTGAAAGTGCTATGCAAACAGCATTAACTACTTTTGAAACATGGAAAAACTGGGCTCCTGAACATCGTGCCAACATTATATTCCGCGCTGCTGCCATTCTGCGCCGCCGCAAGCATGAGTTTTCCAGCTACATGGTGAAGGAAGCAGGGAAGCCATGGAAAGAAGCCGACGCTGATACTGCAGAAGCTATTGACTTTTTAGAATACTACGGCCGACAAATGCTGAAAATCAAAGATGGCTTTCCTGTAAACAGCCGTTTTGGCGAATTTAATCAGTTCCATTATATTCCGCTTGGGGTTGGTATCATCATTTCGCCATTTAACTTCCCATTGGCGATTATGGCAGGAACAACAGTAGCTGCAATCGTTAGCGGGAACACTGTGCTTTTAAAGCCGGCAAACTCAACGCCAATCATTGCTGCAAAATTTGTAGAGCTGATGCATGAAGCAGGTCTTCCTAATGGGGTATTGAACTATGTTCCGGGCAGTGGCGCAGAAATTGGTGATTACTTAGTCGATCATCCAAAGACACGCTTTGTTTCCTTCACTGGATCCCGTGAAGTTGGCTGCCGCATTTACGAACGTGCAGCTAAAGTTAACCCAGGACAAATTTGGCTGAAGCGTGTGATTGCGGAAATGGGCGGTAAAGATACAGTTGTTGTCGATAAAGATGCAGATTTAGATTTAGCCGTGTCTTCTATCGTTTACTCAGCTTTCGGATTCTCAGGTCAAAAATGTTCTGCAGGATCACGTGCTGTTATTCACCAAGATGTTTATGATGAGGTTCTTGAAAAAGTGGTTGCACTTACAAAGACATTAACGCTTGGCAGCCCTGAATCACTAGATACTTATATGGGACCTGTCATCGATGAAAGATCTTTCAAAAAAATTATGAGCTATATTGAAATTGGCAAACAAGAAGGCAGACTCATGACCGGTGGTGAAGGGGACGATTCCAAAGGTTACTTCATTCAGCCGACCATTTTTGCCGATGTTGATGAGAATGCCCGCATTATGCTTGAGGAAATTTTCGGGCCGGTATTGGCTATCGCTAAAGCGCGTGACTTTGACCATATGATGCGGATTGCTAATAACACCGATTACGGCTTAACAGGTGCATTGGTTTCCAATAACCGTGAGCATATTGAGAGAGCACGCCGTGAGTTCCATGTTGGCAATCTCTATTTCAACCGCGGCTGTACAGGTGCGATTGTCGGCTATCAGCCATTTGGCGGATTTAATATGTCAGGAACGGACTCCAAAGCAGGCGGCCCTGATTATTTAATTCTTCATATGCAGGCAAAGACGACTTCAGAAACGCTGTAATTTTAAGAGGATAGCAAGGGGGCTCACAAGCCTCTCTTGCAAAAATAAAGGGAGGACATAAAATGACTATGACATCAATTAAATCTACTGAAATTATTGAACAAACACATAAATTTGGAGCTAATAACTATCATCCGCTGCCAATCGTCATTTCCAAGGCGGAAGGGGTTTGGGTGGAAGATCCTGAAGGAACACGCTACATGGATATGCTTAGTGCGTATTCTGCAGTAAACCAGGGCCATCGTCATCCAAAAATCATTCAAGCTTTGAAAGACCAGGCAGACCGTGTAACTCTAACATCACGCGCATTCCATAACGACCAGCTGGGCCCTTGGTATGAAAGAATCTGCAAGCTGACCAACAAGAACATGGCACTTCCAATGAACACTGGTGCAGAAGCAGTTGAAACGGCGTTAAAAGCTGCACGCCGCTGGGGTTATGATGTGAAGGGCATTGCAGAAAATCAGGCAGAAATCATTGCGTGCACAGGCAATTTCCATGGCCGGACAATGGGTGCGGTTTCCTTATCTTCCGACCCAGAATATAAGCGCGGTTTTGGCCCGATGCTTCCTGGCATTAATTTAATTCCTTACGGTGACCTTGAGGCGCTAAAGGCAGCGATTACACCAAACACTGCAGCATTCTTAATGGAACCGATTCAAGGTGAGGCGGGAATTATTTTACCTCCTGACGGATTTTTAAAGGCTGCTTCAGAACTATGTAAAGAAAACAACGTCTTATTTATTGCTGATGAAATTCAAGTTGGCTTAGCCCGTACGGGTAAAATGTTTGCCTGCGATTGGGAAGAGGTTGAACCAGATATGCTTATTTTAGGTAAGGCATTAGGGGGCGGAGTATTCCCAATTTCCTGCGTGGTTGCCAATGCCGATGTTTTAGGTGTATTTAATCCAGGATCGCACGGTTCCACTTTTGGCGGTAATCCGCTTGCTTGTGCGGTGTCCCTTGCAGCACTTGATGTCATCGAAGAGGAAAAACTGCCTGAACGTTCACTTGAATTAGGAAAATATTTCTTGAATCAATTGAAGAAAATCAGCAATCCGATGATTAAGGAAGTCCGCGGTAAAGGATTGTTTATCGGGGTGGAACTAACAGAGGAAGCAAGACCATATTGTGAACAATTGAAAGAAGAAGGCTTGTTATGTAAAGAAACGCATGATACAGTTATTCGTTTTGCACCGCCGCTGATCATTTCCAAAGAAGAAATTGATTGGGCAGTTGCAAAAATTCAAAAGGTTTTAGGTTAATTAACTATAAATATTTTAAAAATTTGACGAGGTGTCTTCCATGTCTGTTAATGCAGTGGTAAATGAAATGACAAAAGAGCAGCAAAAGGAGCAGGAGTCATTAAATTTGTTTTACTCTACACAAACAGTAATACAAAAGGCTTTGGCAAAATTGGGTTACCAAAACGAGATGTTTGACTTATTAAAAGAACCATTAAGATTATTGACAGTCCGCATACCAGTCAGAATGGATGACGGTTCTGTTAAAGTGTTTACCGGTTATCGCTCCCAACATAATGATGCGGTTGGTCCAACTAAGGGCGGCGTTCGCTTCCATCCGGAAGTGAATGAAGAAGAAGTAAAAGCATTGTCCATCTGGATGAGCTTAAAGTGCGGGATCACCAATCTTCCTTATGGCGGCGGTAAAGGCGGCATCATCTGCGACCCGCGGAAGATGTCTTTTCGAGAGCTTGAAAGATTGAGCCGCGGCTATGTTCGTGCGATTAGCCAGATTGTTGGTCCGACAAAAGACATTCCGGCGCCAGATGTTTATACGAACTCCCAAATTATGGCGTGGATGATGGATGAATACAGCCGTCTTCGCGAGTTCGACTCACCTGGATTTATTACCGGTAAGCCAATCGTATTAGGCGGTTCCCAAGGACGTGAAACAGCAACGGCACGCGGCGTAACCATTTGCATCGAAGAAGCGGTCAAGAAAAAAGGTATTGAACTGCAAGGTGCCCGGGTAGTCATCCAAGGTTTTGGAAACGCGGGCAGCTATTTAGCTAAATTCATGCATGATGCCGGTGCAAAGGTTATTGCTGTTTCCGATGTTTATGGTGGAGTCCATGACCCAAATGGTCTTGACATTGACTACTTGCTTGATAGAAGAGATAGTTTTGGTACATTCTCACAGCTCTTTAAAGAGACAATTACCAATAAAGAACTGCTTGAATTAGAGTGTGACATCCTTGTTCCTGCTGCCATTTCAAATCAAATCACTGCGGAAAACGCAGCCAATATTAAAGCAGCAATCGTAGTGGAAGCTGCCAATGGTCCGACAACTCTAGAAGCAACGAATATTCTGACTGAACGCGGAGTCCTGCTTGTCCCTGATATTTTGGCAAGTGCAGGCGGTGTAACAGTTTCCTATTTTGAATGGGTGCAAAATAATCAAGGCTATTATTGGACTGAAGAGGAAGTAGCCGAGAAACTTAAAAAAGTAATGGTTGACTCTTTCGAAAAAATCTATCGGACAGCGCAGGAATATCAAGTTGACATGCGTTTGGCCGCCTACATGACAGGTATTAGAAAAATGGCGGAAGCAGCACAATTCCGCGGCTGGGTGTAAGAAGCTTTCAAAATCGGACGAAATCTTAGATAAGGAGAGAACAAAATTGATTTTTAAGGATGAAACTATTTATAGTCCCTGTTCAGGCACTGTTGAAAAAGTTGTCACAAAGGAAAACAACCACGTGTATGAATGGGAGAAACTATTTCTAGTAAGAGCAGAGAACGGTGCCATTGTAGAGATTTCGTTCGGTATAAGCGGCTATGTAAGATCCATTTATGTAAAGAAGGGACAAAAGGTGGATCCGCAAACCAAGTTAGGAATCATCCAAGATGATTTACAAATTACCGGCTGCGATTAATAAAAATAGTTCATTTTACATCCATTTAATACTCTTCCCATTTTAGTGGGAAGAGTATTTTTGCATCTGGAGCGCAAAATATTTAATATTATGCAAAAAATTTTGGCGCTATAATTTCGAAAAATGTTCAAAATTTAAGCTTTTTATTTTGGCATGAAAATTGCAATTAAATATAACGTAAAAATAGTGATAATTTTAGAAAGATTTGCCGGTTGTATAAAATTTTAAATTCGCTTATTCTTTCTTGTGTGACAGAAAAGTGAAGGCAACTTGCCAGTCACATTTTCTCCTATTTTTACAATCACATCAATTTGAAAGCGTATACTTCAATGGGAAAGAGGGGAAATTTCATGCAATTACCTGAAAACAATCAAACCCATGAACTGCAAAGAACGATGAAGTCCCGCCATCTGTTCATGATTTCGCTGGGCGGAGTCATCGGTTCAGGTTTGTTCTTAGGATCTGGTTATACGATCAGCCAGGCAGGGCCGACAGGAGCAATTCTTTCGTATATCGTCGGCGGTTTCATAATGTTTTTAACCATGCTTTGTCTTGGTGAGTTATCTGTCGCCATGCCAGTATCGGGATCGTTCCAAACTTATACTACTAAATTTATTGGACCGGGGACAGGATTTGCTCTTGGTTGGTTATATTGGTTAGGCTGGGCTGTTACTGTTGCTCTTGAACTGCTATCAGCAGGACAACTGATGCAGCGTTGGTTTCCGCATGTAGATGTTTGGGTATGGAGTGCAATTTTTGCCATCGTATTATTCGCTCTAAATGCTTTATCTGCTAAAGCTTTTGGTGAAGCAGAATTTTGGTTCTCAAGTATAAAAATTTTAGCTATAATCATGTTCATCGCACTAGGCGGCGCTGCCATGTTTGGCCTGATTCATATGAAAGGCGGACATGCTGCCCCATTCTTATCGAACTTTACAGCTCACGGTATAATGCCGCACGGCTTTACTGCTTTAATAATTACCATGATTGCAGTTAACTTCTCGTTCCAGGGAACCGAATTAATCGGGATTGCTGCCGGAGAAAGTGAAGAGCCGGAGAAAACCATTCCAAAATCGATTAAACAAACAGTTTGGCGTACTCTATTCTTCTTCGTGTTAGCAATCTTTGTCGTGGCCGGGTTAATTCCAATGGAAAAAGCAGGTGTGGTGGAAAGTCCGTTTGTTGTGGTATTTGACAGCATCGGTATCCCATATGCTGCTGATATTATGAACTTTGTAATCCTAACAGCTTTACTTTCTGTAGCAAACTCAGGTCTTTACGCTGCAACCCGGATGTTGTATGCAATGTCAAAGGAAAAGATGGCCAGCCCTGATTTAACAAAAGTAACCAAGAATGGTGTTCCATTTAACGCGCTTGTGTTAACACTTGGGATTGCATTACTATCTTTATTATCAGGCTTTTTTGCTGAAAAAACTGTCTTTGTTTGGCTTTTGTCAGTAGCTGGTTTAGGAGCACAGGTAGGCTGGATTTCCATCACTGCTTCACAAATTGCCTTCCGCCGTAAATATATCCGTGAAGGCGGTAAAGTGGAGGATTTGAAATTTAAAACACCACTATTCCCAATCCTGCCAATTATTGCATTAACTTTAAACGTTGTGGTATTGTCCAGCTTGGCATTTGACTCAGAGCAACGCTTGGCATTGTATCTTGGTGTTCCATTTGTTATCGCCTGCTACCTGATTTATCATTTTAAAATTAAAAAGAACCGCGAGCAGGACGGAACAGAAGAGCAAGAATTACAACTTCAAAATGATAAAAAAATGGTTATTTAATTCTTATAACGCTTGGGCTTCCAAGCGTTTTTTCGTGGATAATCTTTTAAAATCGCCAAATACTATTTATGAGGTGATATCGATGGGAAAGTGGAATGAGCAAGCTGCACCTAATAACAATTTACATCCAAAAACAATCAAGACAAGTAACTTGGTGCAGAGTGACACGGGATATGGATTTTCCGAGGAATTGTCAGATGGCGGCGAACGTGATGAGTATATTGAGCGTCAACAAGATGATTTTAAAATGAAATAATGGACATAGGGAGTGGCGATTTTTTTAAATCGTCACTTTTTTAGCTAATAAGTATAAACTTTCTGTCGAAAGCTTTATACTTAACGCATAAATTCAACTACGCCTCTGTCTTCGTCCTATCGGACTCGCAAATCGGCAAGTTTTTATTTATCTAAAAACCCTTTACAAGGCAAAAATTATCATGTAGAATTTCTATATACCTAATAAATCTAGGTAGGTGAAAAAATGTTTAACCGCGAACTGGTAAAGGGAAGCACATCGTTAATCTTATTACAATTATTAAACGAACGCGACATGTATGGATATGAGCTGGTAAAGGAATTAGAGCAGCGCAGTGAAAATGGTTTGAGTGTAAAGGAAGGGACGTTATATCCCGCGCTCCATAAGCTAGAAAAGCAGGAATATATTGAATGCTATTGGCAGGAGCAAGAGAAGGGACCGGCCCGTAAGTATTATCGCATCACTGAAGCTGGAAAAGAAGTGCTCGCAGAAAAAACACGAGAGTGGCAGGACTTTGTAAAAGTAATGAATAAGGTTATTGGGAGATCGAAGCATGGAACAGCTGAAGAATAAGTTTCTTAATGAATTGTCCCAAGAACTCGGTACTCACTATGATAAAGAAAATATTCTTCGAGAATACGAGACCCATATTGATGAAATCATCTTAGAATCCTTTGAAGAAACGGATCATGGGAAGCTCGAGGACCTTTTATTCACAAGGCTCGGAAGTCCAGAAGAAATAGCTGCCGCTTGGCAGGAAGAACTTTCCGTCACTCCAAGCAATATGAAATGGCTATTCATTCTCCTCAATATTATTTTTTTTGCAGGAGGCAGTTTTCTGACGCTTATACATAATTTGTACCAATGGTCGTGGCTGACATCAATTTGGAATCATCTAACATCCATTCCCGCTTTAATTGCCTTCTTGTATTTGTTTTTTTGGGCATTATTGGGGTATGAAATGGGCAGAGGCTTTGGACATGGCGGACGAAAGCTGCTCAGAAAAACATTTCTTTTATCGCTCATTCCTAATTTAATTTTAATGATGTTAACTGTTTTCGAAATCATACCACATTCATGGTTTGCTCCTTTATTAACGAAAACATTTATTATTGCTTGTATCATTTTTACGATATTTCTGTACCCAATAAGTATGCTTGGCTATCGATGGGGGAGGAAAGCGTCGATATAAGCAGTTTTTTTTGCAATATTACCTAGAAATACGATGTATATAGAAAAACAATGTAAAAGAGGGATGAATATGGAAAGCAAAATGGCAAAAATGGATTGGTTGTTTTTAGGTTTGTGCTTATTGCTTGGGATTTTGGCTGAAGAATCATTTTTCCGCGGGCAAATAGGGATTTCATATTTGGTGTTTCTTTTCGCGTTTTATGCGGTCTTTTTTTGGCGGTACCGGCGCTTTTCGTTTACCCACCAACGATTCGGTTACCTGGTTCTATGCTGCATCTGGCTTCTTGCCGCAAGCTACTTTTTGAATGATAATATGTTTTTTAATGTATTAAACATTATAGTGATACCTGCACTAGTTGTTTTTCATATAGTCATTGTAACAAGTCCGAAAAGTATGCAGTGGAATAAAATTTGGTTTATACCTTATTTGTTTTTTAGACTGTTAGATGCAATCAAATATAATGCGGCAATGACTAAGCTGATTGGAAGCGGTGTAAAACGAGGTGTGGATGAAGATAAATTTATCATCTGGAAAAAGGTTTTCATCGGTATTCTGATCTCAATCCCAGTCCTATTTGTGGTCTTAAGTCTTCTTATGTCGGCGGATACCCAGTTTGAACGGATTATGGGCGGTATTCCGAATTGGTTTAATGCATTTGATGCGGAAGGCATGATAAGGTTAATCGTCATTCTCATTTTTACTGCAGCATTCTTTGGGTTTATGCAGGTCTTGATTAAAAAGCAAATTGAGGTGATAAAGCAGCCTGAGTTCCAACAGGGCTTGAAAGTGGATGCGATTATCACCATAACAGTTCTTTGTTTAATTAATATCGTTTATCTATTATTTACCGTAGTTCAGTTTAAATATTTCTTCAGCGGAACCCTTCAGGGTGATTATACCTATGCCGAGTACGCTAGAAAGGGTTTTTTTGAACTGTTATTTGTCACCATCATTAATTTATCGATCATTGTGGTTGTGTTGACTTTCGTGGGCTTGACATCTCATTTTATAAAAAGATTTACGCAAATCCTGCTGACACTTTTGGTGTTTTCAAGTGCTGTGATGCTATGCTCCGCGTTTATCAGGCTAAGTATGTATGAAGATGCGTATGGATTTACCTTTATAAGAGTCATGGCACACTCGTTTATGATATTTTTAGTGTTTATTTTTACCTATACATTGGTGAAAGTTTGGATAGAGCGGCTGTCGTTATTTCATTTTTTCTTTATTTCATCCTTACTTTATTACACAGTCATGACGGTGATCGATCCTAATCAAATTGTCGTAAGTAAGAACCTCGACCGGTATGAATTAACAGGCAAAATTGATGTTCACCACTTTGACAGCCTGTCCTATACCGGTGTTCTGGGGTTAATCGACCTTTACGAAAAAGATAAGAATATTGAAAGTTTGACGCAAATTTTAGAAGTCAGGCAGAAGGAGGCCCTAACAGAGGATGCATCTTGGCAGTCCTATAATTTAAAAAGAGAGCAGGCATTTATGGAGCTAAGAAAGCTTAATTTCAAATAAGACGAAAACCGGGCTGGGAGGCCCGGTTTAGTTTTAGTAAATTTTCTATTAGTTAATGAACAATTTAATTAATCGCCATTAAACATATCAAAAAGACCGCGGGCGATGCTGCCTTCATCCTTGCTGCCGCCTCGTGCTGGTGCTGCAGCAAATACCCGGCTTGCCAGCCTGCTGAATGGCAGCGACTGAATCCAAACTGAGCCAGGGCCGCGCAAGGTTGCGAAGAATAAGCCCTCGCCGCCGAACAATGCAGTTTTAACGCCTTTTACAAACTCTATATCATATTGGACATCACGAGTCATCGCCACTAGGCATCCAGTATCAACCCGTAAACTTTCACCGTGACCGAGCTTCTTTTCAATAATGGTACCGCCTGCGTGAACAAACGCCATTCCGTCGCCTTCGAGCTTCTGCATGATAAAGCCCTCGCCGCCGAAGAAGCCGACGCCAATTTTTCGCTGGAACTCAATGCCGACCTGAACACCTTTTGCCGCTGCGAGAAATGCATCCTTTTGACAGACAATTTTGCCGTCAAACTGACTTAAATCCATCGGAATGATTTTTCCAGGGTAAGGGGAAGCAAAGGATACATGGCGTTTGCCTGCACCTGCATTCGTGAAGGTTGTCATAAATAAGCTTTCACCTGTTAACACGCGTTTTCCCGCTGAAAACAGCTTGCCCATCAGGCCGCCGCCACTACCGCCAGAACCATCACCAAAAATGGTCTCCATCTGAATATCGTCATCCATCATCATGAAACTTCCCGCTTCTGCGATAACTGTTTCCTGCGGGTCCAGTTCCACCTCCACAAACTGCATATCATCACCGTAAATTTTAAAATCAATCTCGTGGTTATTCATAACGGATTCCTCCACTTTTAAAAATTAACACCTATCTATATTTTAAAGGAAATAGGAAAAAAGTGCTAATCTTATCAAGGGACAAAATAAAAAAGACGCCTGAAAGATCAGGCGTCTTTGCGTATTGCGGCGAAAAAACCACACTCCACATTGTGTGCTCCTAGAAGGAATGTTTCTCGTCTTATGCAATTCAGCTCATCGCTATGCTATTGTACCATAAACGAAAAAAGAAAACAATTGTATATTTTTTAGCTAATAAGAATAAAATTTTTCCAAATTTTATTCTTAACGCATAAATTCAACTACGCCTCATGAACCGTCCTATCGGACTCGCCAATCGACGAGTTTTCATTTAACAATTACTATTGATTATATTTATCTATTATTGTATATTCAAATAATCAGATATACAAAAATATGTGATAAGAAGGGTGAGTATGTTTACAGATAAAAGATTCCATCATTATTCTTTAAAGAGTGTACCAAAGGATCTGCTCTCTGGGTTGATTGTCGGGGTGATTGCGATCCCCCTTGGTATGGCCTTTGCCATTGCTTCAGGAGTGAAGCCAGAGTATGGAATCTACACGACCATTGTTGCCGGGATTCTTATCTCCTTATTCGGCGGCTCCAAGTATCAAATTGGCGGCCCAACAGGTGCATTTATTCCGATTTTGTTCGGAATCGTCATGACGTATGGCTATGAAAACCTGCTGATAGCGGGTTTCATGGCTGGAGTAATCCTTGTCTTAATGGGGGTATTTAAGCTTGGTTCGCTGATTAAATATATCCCAAGGCCTGTTACCATCGGCTTTACCGCAGGTATTGCGGTAACCATTTTTACAGGACAGATTGCCAGTTTCCTAGGTTTAGAGGGCATCAAAAAGCATGAGGAATTTATTTTAAACATTAAGGAAATTGTTGTGCACCTTGGGTCTACGAATATTTTCAGTATTTTAACAGCAGCGATCTGTTTGGCAACGATTATCATAACACCTAAAATCGCGCCAAAGGTACCGGGCCCTTTAATCGGTTTAGTCGTATCAACGGCTGCCGCTTCCTTGTTTTATCCTGGACAGGTAGCAACCATTGGTACGGCGTACGGTCAAATTCCTAGTACTCTGCCCGCACTGCATCTGCCTGAGCTAAATATGGATATCATCCTAGAATTGATTAGGCCAGCCTTTATTATTGCCATGCTCGGCGGGATTGAATCGCTTCTTTCTGCCGTGGTCGCAGATGGGATGACGGGCAGTCGTCACAACAGCAATAAAGAGCTTGTCGGGCAGGGTATTGCCAATATGATTACGCCATTATTTGGCGGGATTCCAGCGACAGGTGCCATTGCCCGGACAGCAACAAATATAAAAAATGGAGCAGTTTCACCGTTATCAGGGATTTTTCATGGAATTGTGGTTCTGCTTGTGTTAATCTTTTTTGCACCATATGCATCGTTTATTCCTCTTGCCAGCATGGCACCGATATTAATGGTCGTTGCTTGGAATATGAGCGAGCGAAAGGTTTTTGCCCATATTTTTAAAACAAAATCAACGGACTCACTTGTTCTTGTAGTCACATTTTTATTAACAGTCTTTGTGAACTTGACCGTGGCGGTGGAGGTAGGATTGGTCATGTCAGCCATTCTGTTTGTCAAACGGATGAGCGACGTGATGATTACGGCCAAAGCGCTGCCGAACCCGCAAACCAATCGCGCCAAGGTGGAAACTGGGATGGTGACCGATACACATGACTGTCCGCAGATTAGCATCTTTAATATTGAAGGACCGCTGTTCTTTGGTGCAGCCCTTACATTTGAAGAAACGATCATGAATACCATTAATTATCGTCCGAAGATTCTGTTGTTGCGGATGGGCAGGGTTCCATTTATGGACACAACCGGGGAAGCGAATTTGGCAAGTATTGTACGCCACTTTTCCAAAAATGGTATAGTATTAATATCAGGAATAAATCCGCAGCCGGAAAGTGTACTGAAAAAGACGGGGTTATACGAGGTTGTAGGCGATGAACATTTCTTTGCCCATACAGGTGAAGCCATTCAATATGCTTTAAAGGAAATAAATCAAAACAAATGCCTGGGCTGTAAGCATTTTGCATTTAGAGAATGTAAGAAGCTTTCCGGTACTGAGGCAAAAGAGGGAAGCAGACAGAAATTAACGGCTACCTTCTAGTTTTGTAGTAAAGGTGATGATGAATTGAATTTAGAAATGCAGCGGTTTAAAGCAGAATTTTTTAAAGCTTTGGCTCATCCATTAAGAATTCGTATTTTAGAAATTCTCGCTGAGGGAGAAAAAAGTGTCAATGAAATTCAGACACTTGCGGGTAGTGAAGGCTCGGCTGTTTCACAGCAGCTGCAGGTACTAAGGGCGAAAAACATTGTTACCGGCACCAAGGATGGAAACAAAGTTATTTATACATTAAAGGATTCCATGATCATTGACCTCTTAGCAGTAGCAAGACAGATTTTTAACAATCATTTGGTCAATACCATCACTATATTGGATAAATTTAAAGAAGAGGAAGAAGTACCAGCAGTTACGCCGAAGAATTGAATTCTTCGGTTTTTTCTATTTAAATAGTAAACCTGTCACGACTTTTCCAAAAGGACAGCCCAAATATTTTTCTTCAAAAAACGACATATGATTCTTGTTTTCCTCCTTACCTGATAGATTAATATGCAAATTATTATTGTGAAAATAATAAAATATCATGGGATTGGCGAAAATGATGTCAGTTTATGTCGTCTTGCCCTTTCTTGACATACCTACTAAATAATGATAAATTGTAAACAGCCGTTGCACGAGATTAGATTTATGTAATATGCTTGATCAAGGTTTTGACCGAAGTTTGGATGAAGTAATGAGTAAAGCTATCTGCGTTGTAATTTGGTGAATTTTACACATGGCTTTTTTCAAGCCAATAGGAGGATTTTTTTTTATGAAAAACGGTAAAGTAAAATGGTTTAACTCAGAAAAAGGTTTCGGATTCATCGAAGGAGAAGACGGAAACGACGTATTCGTTCATTACTCTGCAATCCAAACTGAAGGTTTCAAAACTTTAGAAGAAGGCCAAGAAGTTTCTTTCGAAGTAGTTGAAGGAGCTCGTGGACCACAAGCTGCTAACGTAACTAAGAAGTAATTTTATCAAACTAACTATAACAGTCCGGTACTTGTGCCGGACTGTTTTTTATTGTCTCCGCACACAATGGATATTATCCCCCCAGCTTCCAAAAAACATAACCCATTTCCAAGGCCAGCCTGCTATATATTTTGCTATAATAATAGTATTGTATAAACGTATTTAAAACATGGAGTGATGCAGATGAAATTTATTCATACCGCTGATTGGCATTTAGGGAAATTGGTACACGGCGTTTACATGACGGAAAATCAGCGCGAGGTTCTACACCAATTCGTGGACGTAGTAGCGGAGGAGAAACCAGATGCAGTTGTCATTGCCGGTGATCTTTACGACCGTTCTGTTCCTCCTACCGATGCCGTTGAACTTCTCGACGAAATCCTTTTAAAAATAAATGTTGAATTGAAAACCCCGATTGTGTCCATTGCCGGAAATCATGACAGCGCGGAGCGCCTTTCGTTTGGCAGTTCATGGTACAAGCACAGCCAATTTTATTTATCAGGCAAACTAACGAACAGCTTTGATCCAGTCCGCATTAACGGGGTAAACTTTTATCTCGTACCGTACGCAGAGCCCGGGGTCGTACGCCAGCTTTTAGGGGATGATTCCATCCACTCCCATCAAGAAGCTATGAAAGCGATGATTGGCAAAATCGAAGAAACTTTAAACCCGAATGAACCAAATGTTTTGGTTGGACATGCTTTTGTTTTAGGCGGAGCTCAATCCGATTCTGAACGAATCTTATCCGTGGGCGGCTCAGGGTGCGTCGGCGCAGAATTGTTTGAACCGTTTTCTTATACCGCATTGGGCCACCTTCACAGCCCTGATGCTATTAACCACGAAAAGGTTAAATATTCTGGCTCTCTGTTAAAATATTCTTTTTCCGAAGCCAAACAAAGAAAGTCTATTTCCATCATTGAAATGGATGAGAAGGGAAACTTTGAACACCGTTATCGTTCTCTTACTCCTTCACATGATATGCGTGAGATTGAGGGATATCTCGAACAACTGCTCGACCCGCAATTTTATGAGAAAGAACGGACCCAAGATTATTTAAAAATTAACCTATTAGATGAAGGTGCTCTTATTGACCCTATCAACAAGTTGCGCCAGGTTTACCCGAATGTGCTTCATTTAGAGCGGAAAATTGAGATGACAGATTTAAAGAAAAAACAATCCTTCAATGCCCTTCGGAGCGAGAAAAAGTCGGAGATAGATTTGTTTGAACAATTCTACAACGAGATGACAACGTCTGAATTTACAGTGGATAAAAAAGAAGCCATGACAGAAATCATTGATAAAGTGTTGAAGGGGGCAGTCGCAAAATGAGACCGTTGAAATTAACGATTAAAGCATTTGGCCCTTATGCTGAAACGGAAGTAATTGACTTTGCGGAACTGGGCAATCGGACGATGTTCGTCATATCCGGAAAAACGGGCGCTGGAAAAACAACGATTTTCGATGCGATTAGCTATGCTATTTACGGTAAGGCAAGCGGCGAGGATCGTAACGGCCCCGAGCTTAGGAGCCAATTTGCCAAGGATGATTTGTTGACCGAGGTTTCACTAGATTTTTCATTAAGAGGCAAGGTCTACTCCATTACCCGCTCGCCACAGCAGTTGAAACCAAAAGAAAAAGGTGACGGCTACACTTCAATCGGCGCTAAAGCCGAATTATATATGTGGGACGCCGAAGGTGAGAAAAAGCTGCTAGCCTCCAAAATCAGCGATGTCGAGGAAAAAATTAAAGAAATCATGCTGATAGATGCCAATCAATTCCGGCAGATTTTAATGATACCTCAAGGCGAATTCCGCAAGTTGCTAACATCGGACAGTAAAGATAAGGAAATCATTTTGCAGCGACTGTTTCATACGCAGCTTTATAAAATGGTTGAGGATAAGCTGAAAGAGGAAGCGAACGAGCTGAAAAAGTCCGTTGAAGACCAAGTACAGGCTAGGAATGAAGCCATCCGTCGGATTCAAGCAGTGACCAATGATGAACTACGGGAATATCTTACTGCCGGAAGTGACAATGACACCATCATTATGCCGCTATTAGCAGTGGAAATTGCCGGCTTGGGGGAATTATTGGGGCAATTGTCCGAAGAATTAAAGGAAAAGGTAAAGCAGCAAGATTCGCTTAAAGGCAAGCTTTATGAAGCAGAAGAGACGCTCAAACAATTGCAAAAGAAGGAAGAACTGAAGGAAAAGAAGGCTCTCCTGGAATCTCAGGTTGATTTGTTCTTGGAAAAAGAAAGACAGGTTCAGCGTGCCCAAAAAGCTGCCCTTTTAGCCAAACAGGAAGAGCTATGCCATCGTTTGAAGAGCGAATGTGATCGAATAAATGTTAATGTTGCTACACTAAAAGCGGAGGTAGGAAAATTAACTAGCAGCAAGGCACAGTCAGAAATTAGCCTTAAAATTGAACTCGAAAGAGAAGCAGACCGGCAAGCAGCGCAAGAGGAAGTAAACCGTTTAGTTAACATGAAAGAGGATGTTTATTCATTTGCATCTTTAATGAAAGAGGTTGCTAAGGTAGAAACCTCCTTGCAAACCGCAAGAAACAACCAGGTGACAACGGAACGTAATCTTGAATTAACAGAACAGCGGTTAAAACTCCTTCAGCAGCAAAAGGAAGAAATTGAAAAAGGCAAGCTGGCATTTGTTGAAAATAAACAGCTGGTTGAAAAACTGTTGTCTGAGCTTGAGCGTCTTGACAAATTTGAAAACTTGCTTGGCCGCCATCACAAGGCTAAACAGGAACTGCAAGTAATTACAGGGCGATATGAAAATACGGCAGCCAGATTTCAAGATGCAAAGGCCCTTGTGGAAGAACTTGAGCAAAAATGGCTGCATGGACAGGCTTCGCTTTTTGCCGCAAAATTGCACGAGGGGGAAGCTTGCCCAGTTTGCGGTTCTGAACATCACCCTGCTAAAGCCGTCCTGCACGATGGAAGTGTTCCTAGTGAAGAAGACATGAAGGCAGCTAAAGCACAAGCGGCCAAATGGGAAAAAGAAAAATCACTTGATGAAGCAAAGCTTTACCAGTGCCAGTCTGCAGAAAATACACAAAGGGAAACTTTAGAGGAAGTTCTAAAGGAAATTCGTGGTTACCGTGCTGAGTTCTCCGAACCTGATTTACCACTTCTGAAATCGGAGCTTACTGCTGAGAAAAATAGTCTGCAGGAAACGCAACAAAAATTAGCGGAAAAGATGAATAAGCTCGATTTGGTCAAAAGGGAACTGGAGAATCAGGAATTAGAAAAACAAAAGCTGCAAAAGGCGATTCAACTATTAGGACAAGAAGTTTCGGAACTGACAATTCAATATACTGAGAAGAAGACAATTCTGACGAGAATGATGAATACAATTCCGGAGAATCTTCGTTCTGAATCAACATATGAAAAGGCACTTACCGTTTCTAAAAACCGCTATGATGCGTTAATTAAACAGTTAGAAGAGGCACAACGGCATTTGCAATCCGTAAATGCAAAGCTTGCTGCCGAATCTGCGAGATTGCAGGACGCCGAGAAGCATTTTGATTCTAAACAGCAGGAATTAACTGCTGAACGTGAGATTTTTAAGAATATATTGGTGGAACAGGGCTTCGAAAACTATAATGTCTATCATGCGTCAAAACTTTCTGATTCTGTGATTCACGGTCTCGAAGTAGAGATTCGCGGGTTTAGGGAGGAATTACGTTCAGTTTCCGACCGATTGAATGAATTAACGGAAAAATTAATGAATGTGAAAACTCCAGATGTGGACGGGCTTAAAAATGAGCTTGCGATAATTGACAGTGAAATAGCGGCGTTAAACCGCAATTATACGGACCTTTTTGTGAAAAAACGGGATAACGAGGAAATCTGCAACCGTGTTGAAAAATTAAATGAAAATATGAAGGCCCTTGAGGAACGGTATAAGCTGATTGGACATCTTTACGAGATCACGAAGGGCCAGAACAGTTTCCGGATTACCTTTGAACGGTATGTGTTGGCAGCTTTCTTGGATGATATTTTACAAGAAGCTAATCACAGATTGAGGAAAATGACGTCGGGCCGTTTCCAGTTGCTGCGAAAAACAGACCGTGCTAAAGGGAATGCTCAGAGCGGCTTAGAATTGCTGGTGTTTGACCAATACACAGGCCAGGAACGGCACGTTAAAACATTATCAGGCGGAGAAAGCTTTAAGGCTTCCTTGTCTCTTGCGCTTGGGCTGGCAGACGTGGTACAAAACTATGCCGGCGGGGTTTCGTTGGAAACAATGTTTATTGATGAAGGCTTCGGTACACTAGACCCTGAATCACTTGAACAGGCGATTGAAGCGTTAATGGATATCCAAAGCAGCGGGCGCTTAGTCGGAATCATTTCGCACGTTCCGGAATTGAAGGAACGAATAGATGCAAGACTTGAGGTTATTGCAGGCCAAGCCGGGAGCCGGACGGAGTTTGTGTTTACGAATTAACCAACAGCGAGTGGGGAAACCCACTCGCTATTTTTCGTATTTTTATAAATAGAAAAAGGTTAAACTACCATTAGTTTTTATAATGGCGGGAGGGATAACATGTCTGAGTTTTGTCCAATATTATGGCCGGAAGAGCCAACTCCGGAAAACTTAAAAAACTGCAGTGAGTGCGGTTTAGATAAGCATGGTTCGAGGATGGTATGGGGAGAGGGGAACCAGGATGCCCCGATTATAATTATCCTTGATAACCCAGGTGCACGTGAAGACCGGGAAGGTAATCCATTTGTATGCGGGACACGGCAAACACTACAAAAGGCTGCCAATGAAGTTGGTTTCACTATGAACGATTTGTATGTAACTTTTATTTTAAAAAGAAAACCGGTAAGAGCCTATGACAAAGAGCATGCGCGTGAAACATGCATGATACATCTTAAACAGCAGCTGGAGGAAAAACAGCCTAGGCTGATTCTTTGCTTTGGAAATGTAGCTGTTCAATCCTTTTTCGACAATCCGGAAGCAGAGGTAAAATCACTTCGTGGTACCATTCATGAAATTAAGGGTTATCCTACTGTAGTCGGCTATCATCCCTTAGCAGTCAGGCGCCGTCCTAATCTTTGGTCAGTATTTTTGGAGGATTGGAAGGTTGCTGCAGAGTACTACCATACAAAAAGCTGCACTCTTTAACAATAAAGAGTACCGTTAAGAGGTGCACGAACGCAATTTGGCATATTTATTTGCATGCGAATTGACGCATGCCTTTTTGTTGTCGTATCAAGGTTTTGAAGGGTGAATTAAAGAAGAATTGACAGATAATAAATAAGTTAAATATCAAGTGACAATACTTATTGTCAACGAAAAATTAGCGTCAAATTAAATGCCATTTCTATTACCAAAACCGGTTCCAATAGAGGTTCTTGGCTACCGAAATGAAGGAAACCCAGTGAGTTCGGTCGCCAATAGGGGTTCTTGGCTACCGAAATGAAGGAAACTCAGTGAGTTCGGTCGCCAATAGAGGTTCTTGGCTACCGAAATGAAGGAAACTCAGTGAGTTCGGTCGCCAATAGAGGTTCTTGGCTACCGAAATGAAGGAAACTCAGTGAGTTCGGTCGCCAATAGAGGTTCTTGGCTACCCGAAATGAAGGAAACTCAGTGAGTTCGGTCGCCAATGGAGGTTCTTGGCTATCGAAATGGAGGAAACTCAGTGAGTTCGGTCGCCAATAGGGGTGCTTGGCTACCGAAATGAAGGAAACTCAGTGAGTTCGGTCGCCAATAGGAGTGCCTGGCTACAGAAATGAAGGAAACTCAGTGAGTTCGGTCGCCAATAGGAGTGCTTGGCTACCGAAATGAAGAAAAGCCAATGAGCATGAGTTCGGTTGCTAATAAGGGTTCTTGGTTATCGAAATAAAGAAATCTTAATAAAACCTTCACAAATCACCGCTCTTGACCAAAACCAACCTTAAAATCGAATACTGTCCTGAATAACTAATCCAATAAGAACAAAGTCCTCGAAAACAGCCTAAGTAAAAAAGAGTGCTATTCAATAAAGCACTCTATTCTATGTTATTTTGTTGTCGAATTCTATGGCATTTGCTAAGCCGAAACAAGGTCATGCACCTCTAAAGTGAATCCTTTATCATTAATAAGCGCCGCTTTTTTTAGAATGCTAGGAAACCATATTTATAGTGTGATTAATATATATGAATGATCCCGCTTGATACATCAAGATCAACAGCATGCTTTCCAGACCCATGTGTACCATTGATGCTGTCTTTATCCTGGACCTTTTCTTTCAATGGCAAGTCGCATTTAATCACGCCGCTGTTAAACCCGGCATCTAATTTAAAATCAGCATCATCCGGCAGGTCAAGATTAACTAATCCTGAGCTGACATCCATTTTAACGGAATCCGTTAATTCATCAACTTGAACCGCAAGCTTCCCCGAGCTGACATCGGCTGCTAATGCACCAGAATAATGCTTAATGTCGAGAACTCCAGAACTGAGATCAAATATACCTTTATCAGCTTTAACAGTATGGATGTCTACTTTACCTGATGATACATCCTGATAAAGCTCTTTCACATCAAGATTGTTAAGCTTCATGTATCCAGATCCAATATCAACAGTTAATTTTTGTAAATGCATTGGTTTAGTTTTGGATTCCCCGGAAAAAGTTAAATATCCTGATCCAAGATCAATGGTCATATCTCTATCGTAATCCTGCGGAATGTAGATTTTTAGATTGCTTTTGTTATTACCCCAATTGAACCATGTAAACCATTTACTCTTTAGCGAAACCTCTACAGCATCCCCATTTTCTTTAACAGTCAGCTTTTGTTTACCTTCATAAACTGCCTTTAAATCTTGCCTGTCTTCAGGAATAATGGTTGTCTTGACACTGCCAACATCTATCTTGATTACCTTCGTATCATCGGTAATGTCAACTTGCCCATTATTTTTACCTGAACCAAATACATCGAATGTGTAGGATTGGTTAAAAACAATATATAAGCCGGTTATAACCAATAGTAGTATTAAAATTCTCTTCATTAAATTCATCCCCTTTTCCCTCATACATCTTCTATATATAGCATAAGAAATTCTTTGATTTTCCACGATGTACCAGGGATTTATTTTTACCTAAGACTTGAGGTGTATTTGATAAAAAAATTCTTTCAGTGGATGTTCTGATGTCTTTAGCGGTGGTTTCAGGTAATCTAGAGTAAGGGGGGACAAACCATGATAAAGGCGTTATTATTTGATTTGGACGGAACAATGTTGGACCGAGATGCCTCAGTTCAAAAATTTATCGGAAACCAATATGAGCGCTTCAAAAAATGGACGGGCCATATTCCAAAAGAAATTTACATATCTAGATTCATAGAATTGGATAGCCGCGACTATGTTTGGAAGGACCGAGTGTATAAGGAATTGATTTCTGAACTATATATAAATAATATAAAATGGGAATTATTGCTCGAAGATTATTTGGGGAATTTTAAGAATCACTGTGTGCCATTTCCAAACATAATTAGTATGCTAGAAGTATTAAAGAAGAGGCGAATCAAACTCGGAATTATTACGAATGGCAAGGGCCAGTTTCAACTAGATAATATTCGAGCCTTAGGTATTGAAAAGTTTTTTGATACGATTCTTATTTCCGAATGGGAAGGGATTAAAAAGCCAGACCCCGAAATATTTTACAGAGCTTTACGTAAGCTGAAAGTTCTCCCTCAAGAAAGCATTTATGTTGGAGACCATCCCGAGAACGATGTCCAAGCTGCCCGAAACCTTGGAATGAAAGCAATTTGGAAAAAAGACACTCAATTGAATGAAGTTGAAACAGATTATATGATCGAGGATTTGCTTGAGATTCCAATTATCATTGATAACATAAATAATGAAAGGTGAGGATTAACATTACGAAGATTTGCATCGTACGACACGGGGAAACTGATTGGAACGCGATTGGACGACTTCAAGGAAGATCGGATATCCCATTAAATGCGAAGGGTGTAAAGCAAGCCGAGGAAAGCGGCGAATTCCTTAAAAACTCGCAGTGGGACGTGATCATAACCAGCCCACTGCAAAGAGCAAAAAAGACAGCAGAAATCATCAATACTTATATAAATGTTCCTTTAGTTGTAATGGACGATTTTAAGGAAAAATCTTTTGGGGACGCAGAAGGAATGACCATTGAGGAAATAAGGGTGGCCTTCCCTGAGAGGAATTATACCAATCAAGAAAGTGCTGATGCACTGATTCAACGTCTAATGGGAGGGTTGGAAAAAATCAAACACAACTACGAGGATAAAAACGTTCTGCTAGTCGCCCACGGGGCAGTCATTAATGCCATTCTCGCCCATTTGTCTAATGGGGAATTAGGCTACGGAAAATCGCGGATTGATAACGCTTGTTTTAATGATATTCATTTTGAGGAAAATGGTTGGATAATTAAAGCTTATAATCGGGTTGAACATCTTTCTCATAATGAATAGTCGGTCGATAGTTTATGCTGAAATAAAAAGAAAATTACTAAAAGGAATAAACTTTATGATACAAATAATAGACATGAAAAATTTAAGTCTAGCGAATGACTTATATAACCTGCAAAGGTCCGCTTATCTAGTGGAAGCTAGAATAGTAGGCTTTGATGATATCCCGCCTCTAAAGGAGAGCTTTGAGGAATTTCTGATTTCTGGTGAATCTTTTCTAGGCTTTTTTGAAATGGGGGAACTTACTGGAGCAGTTTCTTTTGAAACAGAAGGCAAAGAACTGACGATTTGCCGAATGGTAGTCGACCCTAAACACTTCAGAAAGGGAATTGCCGAGAAACTTTTAAATGCTGTTGAGGACATTGACCAGAATATACAGGTATTTAAGGTTTCCACTGGTAAGGACAATCAACCTGCCAAAAATTTATATCAAAAAAATGGCTTCAAATTGGTGGAGGATATGGAGGCAGCACCAGGCTTTTTCATTAGTCATTTTGAAAAAACAAGACCATAACAGAAGAATTTAAGGAGGGGTGTCTAAAAGGCACCCTTTATCAAACCGTTACGAACTCTTGTATAGTGCATCTTCTTTCATCAGTAGTTTCGTTGAATTTACCTCCAGTGAACTTTGAAATGGTACTCCTCCAAAAAGCCTTGGCCGGTTCGTTCTTCTCGATTTGAGTGACTCGCCACTTCCCAGGGAAAAGAGTGAAAATATCATTTGCGGCTAATTTTCCAAAGCCGTTCCCTGAATATTTGCGAATGATAAAGAATTCTAGAATTGTATTTGGTTCCGATTCTGTGGCACTTTCTACTAAAGCAAAGCCTATGAATTCTTCATCTTTTTTTATAAAAAAGGGATGATGGCTGGGACTGCTCCAATATGGCGTTAAATCAAAGGGCTTATAAGCGCCATTTTCCTCCAAAGTGATAGCAGGTATAAATTGGCTGAATTCGTAAATGTAAAATTGCATGAGATTATGCAGGATTTGTTCTTCTTTCTTTAAAACCTTCACAAGAGTAATCATTTTCGGTCCTCCTAGTTTTGATACATATAGGATTTGACATGGCGGGTCAATATCCTTTTAAAATGAATTAATAATTGTAATTCTTGAAGGGGTGATGGGATTGACGGCACAAAAGGTGGGAATCGATGCAGGCGGTTCTCTAATAAAAATTGCTTTTCAAGAACGTGATGTAATGCATTATAAAAAATATCCAATCGGTGAATTAGAGTCCGCTTTTTCCTGGTTAAAAGCGGTTGCCCCGAATGTAATGGCTGCTTTAACAGGCGGAAAGGCTCATATAGTGCAGGAAAAATTTTTCCCAAACGGCACGATTGTTCCTGAGTTTCAGGCAACCTGTGAAGGGGTCAGACTATTTTTACTTGAAGAGGGAAAGAAAACGCCGGATCCATATATCATTGTCAACGTAGGGACAGGAACTTCCTGGCATTTGGTAGATGGAGAAAGTTATGAACGTATACTCGGTAGTGGGGTTGGTGGTGGAACATTTATGGGACTTGGCACGATTCTTACGAATGAGTCGGGCTTTCAGCATTTAACCGAAATGGCAGTCAAGGGACAGAAAGAAAATCTTGATTTACTTGTGAAAGATATTTATGAGTCTGACGAGCCTCCAATTAACGGTGACCTTACCGCGGCTAATTTTGCGAAAGGTTTGAATGTTAAGCATTCCGGTGCAGACAGGATGGCTGCTTTAACTAATATGATCGCCGAGACGATTATGCTATTAACGGTACAGGCTGCAGCCATACATCAGGTGAAACAAATCGTGTTCATCGGGAGTTCATTGATAGGAAATCCGTTTTTGACAGAGTCTCTTGAGACCTATATGAAGATGCTTGGATTACAGTCAATGTTTTTAAAAAATGGGGAGTACTGTGGTGCGGTTGGGGCATTACTATCAATTTAAATCGGGGCAGCTATTGAAATTATTAAATTGATGATGAAGTCTAAATTGACACGGGACAAGAGGAAAATGTCCTTCATTAGCCTAATGAAGGACAAAATCGGCTTTGAGAAAGAGGAAAATGTCCTTCATAAGCGTGATGAAGGACAAAATCAATCATTAGAAAGACGAAAACGTCCTTCATAAGCACGATGAAGGACAAAATCGATCAATAGAAAGAGGAAAATGTCCTTCATAAGCCCAATGAAGGACAAAACCAGCTCTGAGAAAGAGGGAAATGTCCCTCATAGGCTTAATGAAGGACAAAATCAACAAAGAGACTTATGAAAAAGTCCTTCATCAAAAAACTTGCTAGAAAAAACCAAAAAATAATTGTCCCATAATGTTCGCTTGAACAATCCCCCTATAAAGGCTACAGTAGAGAAGAAGACCGGTAAAGAAGGTGGCAAGCTTGGAAAAAAGATATTTTACGATTGGAATGGCGGGGCATATTGACCATGGAAAAACATCCCTAACGAAGGCTCTGACCAATGTTGATACAGATCGATTAAAAGAAGAAAAAGAGCGGCAAATCTCGATTGAACTCGGATTTGCTCCATTATATGAAGATGAGGAAATCCAGATTTCCGTTATCGATGTCCCAGGGCATGAACGTTTTATACGGCAAATGATTGCCGGAGTTGCCGGTATTGACCTAGTAGTGCTAGTTGTGGCAGCCGATGAGGGCGTCATGCCGCAAACGAAAGAACATCTCGAGATCTTAAAATTTCTCGGTGTCAAAAACGGGATCATTGCTATTACAAAAATAGATCGAGTTGACGAAGAATTCATTGAACTTGTAAAGGATGATATCCTAGCAGAACTGCAAGGCACTGTATTTGAGGCTGCACCATTTGTTTTAATTGACAGTTTATCCAAAAAGGGAATTGAAGAAATAAAACAGCTAATCATTAAAAAGCTCAAGGAACAAGAGATGCGCGATGCCAAAGGCGCGTTTCGTCTGCCGATTGACCAGGTGTTTACTGTGAAAGGGCAGGGGACAGTTGTCCGCGGCACGGTTTATGAAGGCACGGTGGAAGAGGGGCAGGCTTTAAAAGTCATGCCTAAAGGGCTGGAGGTCCGGGCCCGGCAGATTCAAGTTCATCACAAACCTTCCCCAAAAGCCTACGCCGGACAACGTGCAGCAATTAACTTGTCAGGAGTCTCAAAGGAAGATTTGGAACGCGGTGAAGTTCTTGTTTCCTCGGAGCATTTTATTGTAACCAGAATAATAGATGTCGCCATTCGTGTTGTGGAGGAATTAGAGCATTTAATCAAGCAGCGGATGCCGATTAAACTGCATATTGGGACAGCTGAAGTAATGGGACGGATTGTCTTTTTTGACCGAAATGAAATCAAAGAAGAGAACGGAGAAATCCTTTGCCAGTTAAGACTTGAGGAAGAAATCCTGACCAAACGCGGCGATCGTTTCATATTAAGACGGCCTAGCCCGACCGAAACGATTGGCGGCGGCTGGGTAATCGATCCTAGAGGAAATAAATATCGTTTTGGAGAACAAACGATTGGGGAACTGGAGAAGAAAAAAGTCGGCACTCCTAAAGAACGAATAACAGCCGCTTTGTTGGAAGCGAAAAGTCTGACATTACCAGAATTAATTAAACGGACTGCCCTTGACGAAGAAACCTTATCAGAGCATCTCCAGAATGATGAATTTGTTCTTTTTAATGGAAAGGAATATACATTACAACAGTTAATCCAGTCTATCGAGGAAGATATTTATGACAGACTGCAGGATTTCCATCAACAAAATTCAATGAAGCAAGGTATCAATAAAGCTGAAATCCTGCAATCGATGCAAAAGAAATTCTCGAAGTCTCTTCTTGATTATGTTGTAGAAAATGCGATCTCTAAAAAGGTATTTTACCGGAGAGAACAGTTTGTCTGGCTGGCTGAGTTTTCACCGCATGTTCCAAAAAACTGGGCAAAACGGACGGAAAATCTGCTCGCTGAATTGAAAAAAGATGAGTTAAAAGTTCGTTATTTAAAAGACTATTTATCGGCTGCAGGCATTCCGGATACTCTGGAAGGGGATTTACGAAGATTCCTAGAAGACCAAGAGTTGATTGTGTTGCTCGATGATCAGTTTGCTTATCATGGAGATGTTTTTAAAGAAGCCGTTTATCAACTTCAATCCGCTACGGGGCTCGAATTTGAAGTGGGAGAAGCGAAAGAGGTCCTTGAACTTTCGCGCAAGTACATGATTCCGTTCTTGGAAAAGCTGGATGCAAAAGGTTATACAAAACGAGTCGAAAATAAGCGAGTTTGGAAAAATAAATAGTCAAAAGCCTCTGCCAAAATCCCAAAGTGCAGAGGCTTTTTTTCATTCTTATGATAAAAACTCAGCTGGGTTTAACCCAAGTTCGTGGCAGATATCAACGACCATCTGCTTTTCATTATGATCAAAGTTCCCATCAGCATAGCCAATGGCAATGCAATAGCGGGCGACCAAGCGGGCAATTTCCGGTTTTGTACGAATTCTTCCAAGCGCCCGGAATGCTTCGGCACGGCCAAGCATTCGATCATTTTCTATCCTGGAAACGAAAAAGTTGAATCTTTGAATAACTTTGGTAGTATCAAATACCCGCAATTCCTCGCTTTGATTAACAAAATCGACCATCTTTTGCCGTTCAGAAGCATCCAAGTAGCCGTCTGCCATGGCAACCAAAGCACATGCCGCAACGACTGCATCCAATACATCCTGACTCTTGTAACGATTAAATAATTCCTGGGCTCGTCTTTTTTGCGTGTTTGCCCATTCCGCGTAGTCTGTTTGAGAAGGGGACCAATTACTACCGCAGCTATTGCAGGTAAATTTTAATTGGTTATGTCCAATAAACCCGCCAAGTAAGCCAACAGGACCTAAAATTAAACCACCAATTGCCGCTTTGCCCAAACCAAACCCTTTTTTACCGGTACGTACATTTGAAGAATGACAACGTGGGCAAACGATATCATCGCCCCCATATGTAGACCGTGAGTTTGTTGAAGATGGGAATGTTTGAGACGGAAAGCCAAAAGCAGGCTGTCGGTTCGCAGAATCCGGCTGAAGATGGATCGGCTGTTGGGTTGTATTTTGGCTTTGCGGATATGGATCATATTGATTTTGACTTTGGCGATACGGATCATAATTATTATAATTTTGGCTCCCGTTCTGCGGGGAAAAGGACTGCGTTTGATAGGAATTATTGCTTTGACTTTGAAAAGGATTTCCCGTGAACTGATTTGGTGAGCTAGGTTGAAATGAATTTCCAGGCTGGCGGTCAGACTGCTGAACCGGAGCAGAATAGGACGAATTGACAGGGGCATCATCAACAGTTACCCCAAAATTTCCACAAAGGGCAGCTAATCCGCCTTGAAATCCGCTGGCAATGGCATTAAATTTCCATTCTCCGTTATGACGATATATCTCCGCTGCGACAATCGCGGTTTCAACTGTAAAATCCCTGCCTAGATCAAACCTCAATAATTCTTCATTGTTTTCCTCATTAAATATTCGAACATAGGAATCAGATACTTGTCCGAAATTTTGCCGCTTCGCCTGGGCATCATGAATCGTAATGGTAAAGGCGATACGGTGGATGTGAGCCGGTACCCGGTTTAAATCAATTCGTATTTGTTCGTCGTCTTTATCGCCGGAGCCAATCCGATTATCGCCGCTATAAATAATGGCTCCATTCCCTCCGGATGGATTATTGTAAAAAACAAAATCCTGATCGCTTTGCACTTTTCCTGATGGACCTAATAAAAAAGCGGATGCATCCAAATCAAAATTCGAACCGTTTTGATTGATATTCCAACCCAATCCCACAACAACTTTTTGAAGGCCGGGATGGGACTTTGTTAAATCCACTTTTTGACCTTTGCTTAATTTAACACCCACATTTTTCACTCCTTATTATTTCACTCTTTTTATCTCTATTTTCTAATAGGGGGAAAATTCCTAATACAAGACCATAATTATATTTACGGACCAAGCCCAAAAAAGTTTCATTTTGAAATACAAAGGATGTCATGAAGAAAAATTTTGAGGGGGATAAAAATTTACATTTACTAGGATTATAAAATCTGAAGGAGAGATTTTATGATTGCCATTATCTATTCGATTCTATGGATAATTGCTGCCTTTAAATTGGCAGATAGGGATTGGAAACAATATTATCCCACCATTTTATTTTCCTCACTGGGGAATGCATTATACGAAATTATTTGCTATAAATACCAGCTTTGGCAGATGGAACCGAATGGATTGCCGGCAGCCATCATTCCGATGATGTTACTTATATTAATAGGAATGCCCTTGTCTACATGGATTTTTTTATCAAAATACCCTTTTAGGAAAAAATTATCGATTCAAGTAATGTATACCTGCTTTTATGTAGTGATGTTCCTTGTGCTTGAATATCTGTCAATAAAATTAGGGGCGATCACTTATCATCATAATTGGAATTTATTTTGGTCAGGCATATTTGTTATTGTCATGTTCCTAGTACTGAGAATTCATTACTCCAAACCACTGCTCGCATTATTTATTTCTGTGATCTTCAGCTTCTTCTTAATTTTTGTTTTCGATGTCAGCTTAGATAAAATGAAATAATAAAGATAGCACGCTGGGCTTGAGCGTGCTTTTTCGTTCGTTTGATAGTATTGGCATCATTTTCTAAATGGCCACCAGTTGGCTTCTCCAAAGGTGCGCACCATAACTGGTACAAACAGCGGAAGAACCACTAGGGCATATAAAGCAAGACCAATTAATAGAATCGTAGCAATTTCTAGTAATGATAAAACACCGGAAGGCATCATCGCCGCGAACGTTCCGCCTAAGATGACGGCCGCTGAGATGATGACTGTTCCCATCTTCTTCATTGATTCAAGAATGGCTTTTTCAACAGGTAAATCACGGTACTCGTTAAAGCGGTCCATTAAGAAAATACTGTAGTCAATTCCAAGCGCAACGAGAATAACAAAGGCAAAGAATGGTACAGCCCAGCTGATGCCTGTGTAACCTAGCCAGTTTACAAAAATATATTCAGAGATTGACATTGATGTATAGTAGGTTAAGACCAAAGAGCCGATTAGGTAAATTGGCATTATCAATGAACGGAGCAGGATGATCAAGATAATACCGATTCCTGCAAGCATTAAAATAACGGTTCTGGAATAGTCGCCTTTGGAAATGGTATCCAAATCATGGTGCATGCTTGATACACCTCCAATAGCAACATTTGCATTTTCAAGCTTTGTGTCTTTAACAGCACGTTTTACAGCATCTTTTATGACTGGTATTCTGTTTATCGCCTCATTAGAGTATGGATTCTTATTAAAGACAACATCAATTGTCATGACCTTGCGATCCTTTGACATATAGGCATTCAGCACTTTCGCAAAATCATTGCTATCCAAAACATTCTGAGGGATATAAAAACCATTTCGCGGCTGCTTAGATACATCGGCCAAGTAATCTTGGGCACTTGCCAGTCCATTTGAGACTTGATTTAATCCATCGGAGCTTTGATTTAACCCGTCAGAAAGCTGGTTAATTTGGCTGCCGATATTTTCAAACCCGGACAGAAGTCCCTGCTGGCCATCATTGATGCTATTCAGACCGTCGGTAAATTTCGGCATATTTGCGACGATTTGACCCTGACCGTCTTCCATTTGATATAGTCCGGACTCAAGTGCTTCAATACCCGGGATGAGCTGTTCCATTCCTTTAACAAGCTGTTCTTGGCCAGCAATTAATTTTGCAAATTCGCTATTGGCCGTATTAAGACCGTTTTCTACTTCTTTAAGGCCTGCGTTAAGTTGATTCATGCCTGCAGCTAGCTGCTGTGCCGCCACATAGGCCCCAGGGGCATCTGGCTTACCTGGAATGCCTTCAATTGTCGCCTTAATAGTTTGGTAGTCTTGACTATTCTGGACAATCGGATAATCTGTTTCCAACTGATTAAAATTAGCTTGCAAATTAAGGCTGCAGCTTAGTAATTCCAACCCAGCGGCCGTTTTTTGATAATTGCTTAATAGGGTGCCCAGCCCACTTTCTGTTTGTTGATAGCCCGCAAGTATTTGTTTGCTTCCATCTAAAGCTTTTTGAGAATTAATTTTGATTTGGGTTAAGCCTTCTTTTATTTGTGTTGAACCTAAAGAACCTTGTTTAAGTCCTGTTTCGATATCTGAAAGGCCGCTTTGAACTTTGGCCAGATTCGTTTTGATTTCATTCGTGCCAGAGATTAATTGGCTGATCCCTGCTGTTGCCTGCTCCATTTTTGGTTGATTAGCTGCCATCTGGCTGCTTGCTTCAGAGAGTCCGCCGCTGATTTGTTTAATCCCGTCATTTCCTTTGCCAAGCCCGTCCTCAAGGCTTGCCACCTGCTTGGAAATATAAAAATCGTCCATTGGTTTGCCGGTCGGGCGGGTGACAGAACGGACGGTTTTGACATCATTGACTTTTTTGAGTTCTTGGCTGATTTTTTCGGTAATCGACAAATATTCTGTGGTGTTCATTTTATCGTCATTTTTTATGACAATTTGTGTCGGCATGGATTCACCAGGACCGAATGAATCCGCGATTAGATTAAACCCCTTAATAGATGGATAATCATCGCTGATTTCTTCAAGCGAATTAAATGACAATTGGTCCTTATACGTGAATAGGAAAGGTATTGCGATAATGGCAACAAGAATAAAAGCAATCAATGGGCGTTTTAGTGCAAAGTTCCCCATTACACCCCATATCTTACTATCGCCGTGTTCAAGCTTCCCCTTAGCTGGCCAAAACAATTTTTTCCCAAGGACTGTCATGAAAAATGGCACCACCGTGATGAGCGCGATTAATAAAATGGCAACTCCAACTGCTACAGCAGCGGCGGATTTGTATAGTTGGAAGGTTGATAAACCTATCGAAGCAAATCCGATTAAAACAGCGACTCCGCTAAAAAAGACCGTTTTTCCAGCTGTTTTATATGTTTTAATGATGGCCTCTATTACATTTTCACCCGAAGACAATTCCTCTTTAAAGCGGCTTAAGAGCAGGATGCAATAATCCGTTCCAATCCCGAAGAGGACGGCAACCAAGAAAATCTGTGTAAAGGTTGATAAGGGAAAGTTCACTTTATCTACTAAAATAGCAACAATGGATTGAGCTGTCAGATAGCTAAATCCTACCGTTATCAAAGGAATAATTGGGGCCACTACTGATCTAAAGACAAGCAGCAGCACTGCTAAAATGAAAACTACCGTTATGCCTTCGGTTTTTTTCAATCCTTCCTGAGAGTTTGTGACGAGGTCCTCGCCAATCACCCAGCCGCCTGTATAGTAATGTTCAAGTTTGACATCATCAATCGCTTTATTTAATTCTTTGACAATTTTTTTTGCTTCTCTATCGTTCGATGTAACTTTAATGGAGACTAGAATTGTTTTGCCGTCCTTTGAAACCAGCTGGTCCTTTAGTTCCTCTTGAGTGAAATGGGTGAGGATTTCGGTGATTCCGAGCGTCTCTTTATTTTTTTCTAGTTCTTTGACAGCTTTTTCAGCATCAGCGAAGTCGTCCTTCGTTAATTTTTTTTCACTATGGAAGACAAGCGCCGTTTGCAGGGAATTGCCCTTATTTTCACTCGACTGAACATCCTTGAGAATTTTTTCGGCAAGGGTGGAGGAGTAACCTTCTGGAACGGAAATTTGTCCTTTCTCCCGAACGAGATTTTCCATGTTTGGTGCTGCCATAAAAAGAGCAGCAATGACAGCAATCCAAGCGATTAAGATAAACCATTTTCCCTTAATGATGGCTCTCACTTGTTATTCCCCCAGTTCTTCCTGTTTCTTGTTGTCTAAAATTTGTGCTAATTTTTCATACGTGTTTATAAAAGTTGTGATTTCGGTTTCATCGAACTGGGTAATGATAGATTCAACCAATTGATGGACTTTTTCCTGGGCACTTTGAAACAGTTCGACGCCTTCTTGTGTAGGTGTTAAATAAACCACTCTGCGATCTTTTTCATCCCTAGTTCGTTGTATCAATCCTCTATCTGTCATTCGATTTATGATGGCTGTTATTGCACTTTTATTTACCTGAAAAACTTCAGCCAATTCCGTTGACGTACATTCTCCAGTCTGGTGGATATACCTTAAGATGTAGTGCTGGTCATTGGTCAATTCGTTCCCAAGTTGATTTTTAATTAAGGCTTCCGCTTTTTTATGTACCTGAAAGGAAATGTTAACATAGCGGTCAATTAAATCCTGGATTGTGTTGTTATCCATTTTGCTTTCACCCCATTACTTTTTGGAAAATAGTTAATCTATTGAACTATTCACCTGTTAAACTATATAACAAAGTAAATATTGTGTCAATTAGGAACAATCAGCAAAAAAAGACCTTGATTTTATAACAATCAAGGCCATTGCTCCATATGCTTTTGTAGTTTTTTCTTTTTCGTGATTCTTTTGATTAGATATATACCGGCTATCAATGCCAGCACATTTAATGAATCGCCAAAGTTAATTGTTAAACTGAATTGGTTATTCACCTTAATATCACTTTTATTGTTTGTTGTACTAGGACCACTTTTTATTTCCGGCTCTTTCTTTACCACTCGCATGCCCCCTAAAATCTATCATTTCTCTATTAATCATATTCAGGGCGGGGGAAATAATGCTAGATTTTAACAAAGAGGTTTATGAAACAAATTGAGGGATTATCCTTCATTTTTTTCTTTTTCAACGGCATTTTTAAAAATACGTTTCAGGGCTTCATTTTGCATTCTCATGTATTCAAGCAATGTTTCTTTTTCTTCCTCATCGAGCTCAAGTTCATCTTTTTTTTCCTTTTTCATGCAAATCACCCCAATTTAGCTATTAATAGCATTTTAACCGATTCGGAACGTCGATTAAAGTGGTATTAAAAATTTTAAAAAGGCAATAATGGTTAATACTAATGAAAAATATTCCTATAAAGGAATTGACTTTTAGCTAAGGGAAATATATAATTTTTTCAAAAATATAGATTGAAACAATGACGGGGATTAGTAAAATGAAAAAGGTCTTACCAAGAGAGGAAACCATTGGTGCGAGGTTTCTTAAGACGGTCATTTGAACCTGCCTCCGAGTTCTGTATCGGATGAATTGAAGATACATGCGGATCAAATCCGTTATCATGCAAAGAGTTTAAAGCATTTGCTTTATGAATTTAGGGTGGTACCGCCAGGCCTTGGTCCCTTTTTAGGATCAGGGCCTTTTTATATGCAAAAAGCTAAATGCGTCTAAAACAGACGCTGGAGCGGGAAATATTTTTCAGAAAATGATGAGGTGTCAAAATGGCTAAGGAATTTGTAAAAGATATTACTGCGATGGATGAGGACTTCGCGCAGTGGTATACAGATGTTGTTACAAAAGCAGATTTAATCGATTATTCAAGCGTCCGCGGTTCAATGATTATCCGCCCATACGGATTCGCCCTGTGGGATAATATCAAAAATGAACTGGACCGCCGCATTAAAGAAACCGGGCATGAAAATGTGTATATGCCATTATTTATTCCTGAAAGCCTGCTGCAGAAGGAGAAGGACCACGTAGAAGGGTTTGCTCCTGAAGTTGCTTGGGTAACACACGGGGGTTCTGAAGAACTTGCTGAAAGACTGGTGGTCCGCCCAACTTCAGAGGTTTTATTCTGCGAGCATTATAAAAATATCATCCATTCTTATCGTGATTTACCAAAACTATATAACCAATGGGCTAACGTTGTCCGGTGGGAGAAAACAACCCGCCCATTCTTAAGAACATTGGAGTTCTTATGGCAGGAGGGCCACACAGCCCATGCAACAGATGAAGATGCAATGGAAGAAACGATCAAAATGTTGAATGTCTATGCTGAGGTTCTTGAAGGGATCCTAGCTATTCCAGTTGTAAAAGGGCAAAAAACTGAAAAAGAAAAGTTTGCCGGTGCAAAAGCCACCTTCACTGTTGAAAGCTTGATGCATGATGGAAAAGCGCTTCAGTCAGGAACTTCCCATCACTTTGGCACAGGTTTTGCTGAAGCATTTGGCATCCAATACACTGACAAAGAAGGAAAGCTTCAATATGTTCATCAAACATCATGGGGCTTTACAACTCGTGTTATCGGTGCCTTAATTATGGTTCACGGCGACGACCGCGGTTTGGTGATTCCGCCAAAAGCAGCACCAACTCAAGTGATGATTGTCCCAATCGCCCAGCATAAAGAAGGCGTGCTTGATTTTGCGTATGAATTGAAAAATTCACTTGGCAAAGTGGCACGCGTCGATATCGATGCCAGCGACAAAAAGCCAGGCTGGAAGTTCAATGAGTATGAAATGAAAGGTATTCCGGTCCGCTTGGAAGTTGGTCCAAAGGATATCGAAAACAAGCAGGTAGTTTTGGTACGCCGGGACACTTTGGAAAAAATCGTCGTTTCAATGGATCAATTAGAAGAGAAGCTTGTAGCGCTGCTTGAGGAGATTCAGTCGAACCTGTACAACAAAGCGTTGAAGCATCGTGAAGAAAGAACATCGGTTGCCACTACACTTGCTGAATTAAAGGAATCCTTGGAAGCAAAGCCAGGCTTTATCAAAGCAATGTGGTGCGGCGAGTTAGCCTGCGAAGAAAAAATCAAAGAAGATACTGGCGCTACATCACGTTGTATCCCATTTGAACAGGAAAAAGTATCTGATAAATGCGTTTGCTGCGGGAAAGACGCAGATCAGATGGTTTACTGGGCAAAAGCATATTAAAAATTACCTTTTTGAGGGGCTCTTTCGATGGGAGGAGCCCTTCTTTATGCAGTTTTGCTGCCTTTTAACCAGTCTCTCGATGACATTAGGGAGGATATCAGCGGATTTTTAATTTTATCAGCGAATTCATAAATTTATCAGCGAATCTCTATAAGATATCAGCGGATTTTCAAATATAACAGCGAATCGCCAAATTTGCAGTGTCACTTAACCGGGCAAAAAGGAATTTTACATTTTATATCGAACTTAACATAATAGGAGGTGCACAAAATTGAAACCTATCTTAATAGATTTCCCAGAAGAATTTTACACAGAAAGATTAGTTATTCGTAAGCCGATGCCGGGTGACTGAAAATCGGTTTATGAGGCAATGCAGGCTTCTTTGACCGATCTGAAGCCGTGGATGCCTTGGGCCCACCGCGATCAAACGCCAGAAGAGGTAGAGGCCAACATGCGTGAAGCGAATGCGAAGTTTCTCACTAGAGAAGATCTAAGATTGCATATATTTCATAAAGAAACCGGTGAATTTATTGCATCTTCCGGATTGCATAGAATCAACTGGGATGTTCCCAAATTTGAAATTGGCTACTGGATTGATACACGGCATAGCGGAAAGGGCTACATAACGGAAGCGGTTGAGGGTATTACCAATTATGCTTTTCAGGAATTGAAAGCCAAGCGGGTAGAAATCCGCTGCGGTTCTAAAAATGTGAAAAGCCGGGCCATTCCAGAACGTTTGGGATTTGAACTGGAAGGCATTTTAAAAAATGATAGTATTTCTGTTGTTGGAAATGAACCAAGAGATACATGTGTTTTTGCAAAAATAAAATAAAGTAACAAAAAAACTCGACCTAAAGTCGAGTTTTTAAATTAGCTAGGGACGTAACTAAATAATATTTTGTAATCGCCAAATATTCATGAATATATGATTTTGGGACAGCAATCAACGGTGTTCCCGCTGGAAGCCCTTGTACCTTAAGGTCGGCGTCAGCGGCAAGTGACAAGGCACGATAGAGATGAAAGTCATTCGTTACCACAACACCATCTTTAGCAGATATAGGAATGAGCTTTTTTGAAAAATGTATATTTTCATATGTATCAGTTGATTTAGCTTCTAAAACAATCCGAGATTCGTTAATCCCAAGTTTCTGCAGTTCTCTTTTAATACATTCAGCTTCAGATATATCCTCTCCGGGACCTTGCCCGCCTGAAGCAATGGCTATCGTGCTCGTGTTTTTCTTTAAATATACGGCAGCTGCATCTATTCGGCTAGCTAATGTTAACGATGGTTCGGTGCCTTTCACTCTCGCGCCAAGAACAACTAGGTAATCTGCATTATTAGCAGGAACTACACCATAATTTAAGGATATCTTATATTGTAAAAAGGCTGCATAAATGATCCCCACCGCAAATATTACCCAAAACAATAAAACTACTTTTTTTCGAATCCTTTTCATTGATTTCGCACCTCAATAATTTACCAATAATCATTATTTTACATTATAAATGAATCTTCTGGAAAAATTTGCGACTATAGTCATAGTCTGAATTATTAAAAAATAACAATATGTGATTTGCATCACTTATTCTCAGTGATTTCTATCATATAATTCACTATGGATATAAAATTCACTACATATATAGTGGAAACACAATGAGGAGTGATAAAGATGTTAGACCAAAAAACCATCGAGATTATTAAATCAACAGTTCCAGTTTTAGAACAACACGGTGAAAAAATTACGACACGCTTTTATCAGCTTATGTTCGGGAACCATCCTGAATTATTGAACATTTTCAATCATGCCAACCAAAAACAGGGAAGACAGCAAAAAGCTCTTGCCGGAACGGTTTATGCTGCGGCAATGTATATTGACAATCTTGAAGCCATTATTCCTGTTGTCAAACAAATTGCCCACAAGCATAGAAGCCTCGGCATCAAACCTGAGCATTATCCGATTGTCGGAAAACATTTGCTGCTTGCTATCAAGGATGTTTTAGGAGATGCAGCAACTGATGAAATCATCGATGCCTGGGCTCAAGCCTATGAAGTAATAGCAGGTGCCTTCATTGGTGCGGAAGCAGAAATGTATGATGTAGCAGCGAATCAAAAAGGCGGTTGGGGCGGTTTCCGTAACTTTATCGTTGATCGCAAAGTCATTGAAAGTGATGTCATTACATCCTTCTACTTAAAGCCTGAAGATCAGAAGGAAATTGCCGGTTTTGAACCAGGACAATATATTAGTATTCTACTAGAAATCGACGGGGAGAAGTTTACCCATATCCGTCAATACAGCCTTTCAGATGCTCCAGGAAAAGATTTCTATCGAATCAGCGTGAAACGCGAAGCGGGTACTCCAAATCCCGATGGAATCGTATCTAATTACCTTCATGATGAAGTAAAAGAAGGAGACATTTTAAAAGTAAGTGCACCAGCTGGAGATTTTGTGTTAGACACTGAAAAAACAAATCCGGTCGTTTTACTTAGCGGCGGTGTAGGTTTAACACCAATGATGAGTATGTTAAAAACCGTGGTAGAACTTCAGCCGGAAAGAAAAGTAACATTTGTCCATGCGGCTGCAAATGGTAATGTCCATGCGCTTAGGGAAGAAGTTGAAGAACTGGCACAGCTTGACAATGTAAATAGCTGCATTTTTTATGATTCCCCAACTGAAGATGATCGCCAAAACAACCGTTTCGATGTTGAAGGTTATGTGACACGAGAATGGTTGGAAGAGAATGTAGCAATTGAAGATGCTGAATTCTATTTCTGCGGACCGGTTCCATTCATGAAGGCCATTAATGGCTCTTTAAAAGGACTTGGGGTAACTTATGAGAGAATCCACTTTGAATTCTTTGGACCAATGGGAAGTTTAGAAAATAATGAAAAGGATACAGCCATTGCCGAACGGTCTGAAGATTTAGTTACAGTTTAATAAACAAAAACCCGAATTTCCAAGAAGGAATTCGGGTTTTATTTTTAGCTAATAGGAAAGTATAAATTTTCACAAATTTATACTTTCCTAACGCATAAATTCAACTACGCCTCTGTCTTCGTCCTAACGGACTCGCCAATCGGCGAGTTTTCATTTATTCACAAACCCAGGAAAGGCCTATTGTCCCTACCCCAGTATGAACTCCTGCAACGGTTATCAACATCATAATCTCAGTTTTTACATTTGGGAAGGTTTCGTTAAGCAATTTCTCCAGTTCTGAAGCCTTTTTTGAATCGTTCGCATGAAGAATAGCCGCTTTTTGGACCTTTTTTGTTTCCAAATCTTCTTTTAATGTCTTCATTAGCCAAGCGAAGGCTTTTTTATCGGAACGGACCTTGTCTTTAATTTTTGCCGTACCTTCCTCGATGGCCAATATCGGCTTAATATTTAGAAGAGATGCCAGGATTTTTTGTCCGCCCGAGACCCGGCCGCTTTTGTGCAGCTGATCGAGATTAGAAGGGACTAAGAATAGCCGCGTATGGTCACGCAAAGCATTTAGATGGTTTACAACTTCTTCAATCTCAAGTCCCTCCTCAACAAGCTCAATCCCTCTTTTAATAATAAAGGAAAGCGGATAAGAACCTGTAAGAGAATCAATAGCGTAAAGTTTAAAGCCAGCCATATTAGCGGCTAAAACGGAAGTTTGATAGGTACCGGTTAGAACACTTGATGCATGGATAGCAATCCCGAAATCATATTCCTCTTTCAACTTTTTATAGAGCTCTACGAAATCATTGATGGACGGCTGGGAAGATTGAAATTTTCCATCCTCATTTTTCATTCGCTCATAAAATTCCTCTTGAGTAATATCAATCGTTTCCTTATAAAATTCATCGTTAATAACAACATGCAGCGGGATAACATGTATGTCATTTTTCTCAATAAATTCCTTAGAGAGAGAAGATGTTGTATCGGTAATCCATGCGATCTTTGCCTTGTTCATAAGTCCTCTTCCTTCCGCATAATTCAATAGATGTAACAGCTTACATTTCAAAATAGCAAATCATGTAGTTTTCATAACTACATAAAAGATACTAGAATCGTATTATAGAGTCAATAAATATTTTAAGTTTCGCTTAAAATTCATATTCTCAAATTTGCTTCCCAAACGATTAGTGTTTAAATTAAAGATAGATGAAGGTCAGAAAGGATGAACATATTGAGTAAGAATTCAATTCGGGCGATAACAGGCGTGGCAGCCCTCCTTTGTCTCCTCTGGCTGGCTGGACTCGGTTGGGCAGTTGGGGAGTACTATGATGGTACATCGGAAAATATCTCAAAGCCATCCGTTTCGGAGCAGAAAGCTGATCAAAAAAAGGGATTAACCGTAGTGGCTCTTGGAGATTCCTTAACACGAGGAACTGGTGATGAGACGGGTAAAGGCTATGTAGGTGTCCTAGTTGACGAAATCAAAGAAAAAACCAAAAAGTCTGTTCAGTTAACCAACCTCGGCATTAATGGCCAAAGATCAGACCAGCTTCGCAACCAGATTCAGGAGGAGGAAATCGGAAGACAAATCCAAAAAGCAGATGTTGTGCTGGTGACGATCGGCGGCAACGATTTGTTTCGAGGCGGGCAGGGTTTAATAGATTTTCAAGCGGAGGATATAACCGCCATTGAGAAAAAATATCTGGATAATTTGAATTTTATTTTCACTGAAATCCGAAAGCACAATCAGACTGCCAATGTGTTCTTTGTTGGTTTGTACAATCCTTTCATTGAATTAAATCAAGGAAAAGAAATGTCCAAGGTCGTTCGAAAATGGAATTACGACAGTGCTGAAGTTAGTGCCGTATTCCCTAAAATAGTATTTGTTCCGACGTTCGATTTATTTGAATTGAAGGTAAATGATTATTTATATTCGGATAAGTTCCATCCGAATCAAAAAGGATATCGGTTAATAGCTGAACGAGTTGCTGCATTGATGACATGGTAAGGAGTTAAACCCATGGAGAAAAAAATAACATTGTCCGTAAAGGATTTGAAAAAAGTAATTGGGCGTAGAGAGATTATCAAGGGATTAAGCTTTGATCTGCGGGAAGGAGAGGTATTTGGCTTCCTTGGGCCAAATGGCGCCGGCAAAACAACGACGATCCGTATGCTTGTCGGTTTAATTAGACCAACCTCGGGAACCATTCACATTTGTGGTTTTAACATTAGAGAGCATTTTCAAAATGCAATGGAAAGTCTGGGCTGTATTGTCGAAAATCCAGAATTATACCCTTATTTGTCAGGCTATAATAACCTGCTTCATTTTGCGCGCATGCTTGAAGGGATTGGCGAAGAACGCATTAAGGAAGTGACGGAGCTTGTTGGCTTGACCGAAAGAATTCATGATAAAGTAAAAACTTACTCACTTGGTATGAGGCAGCGACTGGGAATTGCCCAAGCACTATTGGGAAATCCGAAGGTGCTGATTCTAGATGAGCCGACAAACGGACTAGATCCCGCCGGAATTCGTGAAATGCGCGAATTTATCCGCTTTTTGGCCGAACAGGAAGGATTGAGTGTCCTTGTCTCGAGCCATTTATTAAGTGAAATTCAGTTATTGTGTGACCGGGTTGCCATTATTTCAAAGGGTGCCATCATACGCATCGATACAGTTGAAAAGTTGTTATCAAATCGTGAAAGAGTCGTCTGGAGACTTGCGCCGATTGACAAAGGAAAACAAGTATTAGCAGCTATGACAGAAATAGAAGAAAAAGAAGACGGTACCATTTTAACAGAGTTTGACGAACAAAGAACGCCTGAGTGGAATAAACAGCTTGTTGAAGCTGGGGTTTCGGTGATTGAATTCCATCGAAAGCTTCCTGTGCTCGAAGACTTGTTTCTTGAGCTTACTGGGGGTGAGACAATTGCATAAATTGATTCAAAATGAAATGCTCAAGCTAATCGCCAAGAAACGTTTAATCGTAATTGCCATCATCATTGGGGTTCTCGTCATGTTGTTTACTTATGCTCAATATAAGCAGATTCAAACACAGCGGGAGAAATTGGGCACCAGTGATTGGCGGACCATCCTTCAGCAGCAGATTGTCGACACCACCAACCGTTTATCGAGCAGCCGGATTTCAGACGAATGGAAAAAACAATTACAAATCTCGCTTCAGCAGCAGCAGTATTATCTTGAGCATGATATCAATCCCTCAGAACCCGGGGCACCAACTTTTATGAGGATTTTTCTGGAAAATTCGATTGACCTGTTTATTCCTTTAATGGTGATGGTTATAGCCAGTGACTTGGTTTCCTCTGAGCATAGTCTGGGCACAGTCAAACTGCTCTTAACCAGACCCGTCAAACGATGGAAAATCCTCTTGAGCAAATACATAACACTTTGCCTTGCCGTTTCATTAATAATTGCTATTGCCGGAATTCTCTCATATGGCATTTCCGGGCTTGTCTTCGGATACAAAGGGTGGGGTGCTCCAATCCTGACTGGATTCAGCGTTACCGATACCGGGTTAAATACATCTGAGGTTAGGCTGTTAAGTCTGTGGAAGTTTTTATTAATGGATTTTGGGCTCGTTTGGTTTGTGGCCATCGTTGTTGGCACCTTGTCGTTTATGTTATCGGTTTTAATCCGCAGTACCGCGGCAGGCATGGGGGTTATGCTGGCCGCCTTAATTTCTGGGGCGATTTTAAATAACATGGTTTCATCATGGAAATCAGCCAAATTCTTTTTTATGGTGAATTTAAGACTGACAGACTATATGAAGGGGAATGCACCACCAATCGAAGGTATGACGCTGTCGTTTTCATTACTCACCCTTTTAGTGTGGTGGGCAGCAGCATTAATGGTATCGTTTATGGTCTTTACCAAGAGAGATGTTTACTAAATTAAAAATTGATAGAAATTTTTAAATTTTATAAAATAGTAGGTGAAAATGAAGAAAATGGGGGGATTCAATATGACTTTTGTCGTCAAAAAAATTGATCATGTTCAACTGGCTGCTCCAAAAGGCTGTGAAGACGAAGCGAGAAAATTTTTTGGAGATGTTTTAGGGTTAGTCGAGGTGGAGAAACCGGAGGAATTAAAGAAACGCGGCGGCGTTTGGTTTGAGTTTGGTACGTTCCAAATTCATATTGGAGTAGAGGAGCCCTTTACCCCTGCTAAAAAAGCCCATCCTGCCCTGGTTGTGGAAAACATCGACTCCTTAAAAGAGCATCTAAGTAAAAACAATATACCTTATACTGCAGACGACAATCTCCCAGGTGCAAACCGAATCCACCTGCATGATCCATTCGGAAACCGCCTTGAGTTGTTGGAATGGATTTAAAAAACAGCCCGCTTGTTACTAGCGGGCTGTCTGCCTTAATGGGGGAAATAAGGCCTATAAAAGGGATATATCTATTTAACGGCTGCAGGGAAGGTGGCTTGGCCGCCGATAATCCACAAACTATTGTTTGACCGTGATTTTGACAGGTTCGCGGTTGATTCTAAAGTGCTGTTTTAGGATTAATGCCGGTCCGCCAAGATTGAACAAATATCGAGCTTCAATCACTTGTTTCATGAAGGCTCCAAATAAACCGGAAAGGCGGAAGCGACTGACTAAGCCGACTGCAGCAAAATTGCCAATGGAAGCAACTGTCCCTTTATGATGATATTCAAACACCTTCAATTCATTGCCTCGGATTGTGGACACAATGTTCTGTGCACAAACAGGTGCTTGCTGGAGGGCAACTTGCGCAGTAGGAGGCAAAGAGCTTTTTTCATCCTTCATGAACAGCGAGCAATCCCCAACACTGAAGACATTAGTCATATTTTTTACCCTAAGATACGAATCAATAGGGATTTTTCCTTTTTCAAGCGGCAATCCAAATTTTTCGACAATGGAATTTGCTTTTACCCCACAGGACCATATGATGGTTCGAGCAGGAATTTCCAAATTGGTTTCTAACAATATTTTTTCCGGAGTGCATTCCAATATCTTCTTGGAAGTAATTAATTCAACATCAAATTTATCTAATGTTTCAGTTGTATACTTTATTGATTGTTTTGGAAAGAAGGGAATAACAGATTCAGCAGCTTCCACGGCAACAATTTTTACCTTTTCAAATGGAATATTGTGCTGACTGCAAAGTTTTGGCAGTCCCTCAGCTAATTCTCCTAGCATCTCAATCCCGGTAAATCCTCCACCAGCAACCACGAAGGTTAACCGAGAAGGGTCTTGATCCTCTTTATAGAGGTTCAACTGCTTTGTGATATGATGATAAATTGCTTTTGAGCTTCTAAAGCTGCGGATTGCAAAGGCATTTTCTTTACTGCCTGGAATTCCAAATGTTTCTACTTCAAAGCCTAATGCTGTCACTAAATAGTCGTATTCGATGGTATCCCCGCCTTCTAGGTGAACTAGCTGGTTATGGATATCGACAGAGGATACTGCACCTTTAATAAATCGGGTTTTGGTTGAGTCTATTAAATCTGGAATGGAAATGGCAAATTGTCTATCTGCTGCCGTACCAACTCCAATTTTGTGGAGCTGTGTGGTTATGTAATGATAATCGTGTTTATTAATCAGGGTTACGTCTGCTTCCCCGTCTTTTAACAACTTCTCAAGTCGTTTGCTTGTAATAATGCCCCCGTATCCGGCACCGAGAATTAGAATTTTTGGCTTCGTCATATGTCATCAGCTCCAAGTAAAATGTCTATATTGTGAAATATTTCACATATAACTTTTAAAAAATAAGGCAAAACTCATTTATTAATTTCTGTTCACATGTGAAAATATTCACAAACAATTTATGTATATAGATTACGATATTTTGTTAAAGAGTACAAGTTAATAATCACTAAAATTTTGTCAAATTGGTAAATTTTTTTTCGTTAATTGGGCATTATAAATTCGTGCCAAAATACATTTGTTGGTTTCGAAAAAATATAAAAGATTTTGAAAGGAGATTTTTATGAAAAGCAAAATAGCTTGTTTAATATTGGGACTGTTCTTGGCGGTACCTGGCTTTGGGAAGGCGAATATGGTGCCTGACACCACTGGGAAACAGCTTGAAAAGCCATGTGACTGCGAATCGGAAGAGACTAAGCATGAACATGGGATGCATCGTGACTGGCAGGCTAAAATGGCAGAACGGCAGAAGCAGCTTTTATCATGGGTAGAGAAGTATACTCCAGATAAGAAAAAAGAATGGGAGGCTGTGCTAAAGGAGAGAAATGCTCTTCGCACCAAATGGATGGGTCCGGAAAATGCCGGAAAACGGGAGCAATGGAAGAAAGAGAAAATGCAAAAAATGACTGAGCTTAAGAAACAATTTGATGAAGGGAAAATTACCAAAGAAGAATTTATCAAAAAGGCTCATGGTGAAAAAGATATGATGAAATGGAAAACATTTCATGACCTTAGGATTGCGGTAGAGAAGAACGATTCGAAAAAGGCAGCAGAAACCCTTAATCAACTATTATTACAATTTAAGGACCACAATGCGAAGCTAAAAGAAAAACTCGGTGAATAAAAAAATAATCTTAAAGAAAAAAGCCAATTTTTTTAGTTGGCTTTTTCTATTGAGTTTTTATACCAATATAAAAATTACATTATTAAAAGCTTGTCAAAGGGGAATTTTAAAAGGGAGACATGAAAGGGAGGTATGGGTATGGATCGAAAAAAATTAATGATGACAACCGTAGCATTAGGGGCTGCGTATTTAATGCGGAATGACAAGTCCCGTAAAAAACTCATGAATCAACTCCAGGGACTGGCAGAAAAATCAAGAAGATAATGACTAGAAAAAAGGGCTGACTCACCACGGGTCAAGCCCTTGTGTTTTGAGACAGCCTTGTTTTTTGGATTATTTTGTAATGTCGACTTTTTTCGCCTCTTTAATGTCTTCATGTATTTCTGCCTTAATATCATCAGCAATTCCGCTGGTGGCATTTTTAAATTCACGGATGGACTTACCAAAGGCACGGCCAATTTCCGGCAGTTTATTTGGACCAAAAATAACTAACGCAACAATTAAGATCAAAATTAATCCGGGTACTCCAATGTTGGAAAACATTCCTTCATCTCCTAGCGATGATTATTTGTTCAGGTATATTATACAGATTTATCCGCCATTATTCTAGCACTGTCTATTCCAAGGCTACTGAAGTATTTTCATGTCCATCATAGAAATCTTTAATAGCTTTATCAACATAAACCCAGCCTTTCCAGCCAATATGAATAGTATCCTTCATAAAGTAGGGGTCGTATTCATGATTGGAGAAATCGGCAACCCGAAAGTCGTTCGCCTCAATTTGCTTCTTAATACGATCGTAGTAGGCGGTTCGACCTTCTTGAGGGAAATCAGTATAGTCATACCATTTACCATTGACCGGAACAGATATAAATAATGGTTCTGCCCCTGAATCCTTTAAAAGATCAAGAACAAGTTCAAAATCATCGTATTCAGGTGATTTGCCATAAGAAGCACCTGTTTTTGAGTTTTTTAATGAAGGCAATAATTTTCGAATTTTATTATACTGATAGTTACTAATATAGAAGGCATTATTCGTTGCTCTTTTCTCACCATATCGGTCTGCCTGTTCCGCTAATTCAGTCCATGATTTATTTTTAACCGAAGGACTAATGTCCCGTTTGCTTGAAAACCCACCCGCTAACGTATAATAAAGGTCTTTCTTCTCCAATAATTCCCGATATGTGAACGCAATCGGACGCACCAGGTAACTTTCCCGTTTTATCCACGGATCTTTTGTCAATTCCGCCCGGTACATAGTAGAAAGAATCGGATCGTTTTGTACAGGAGAGAACTGTAAAAGACGTTTCATAGCCTTTTTCTTAAGCTCTGGATTGATATTTTTGTTAAAGGCTAAATCATATCCCTGTAAAGAGGAATAGTTTGGAACAAAATGAGTTTCGTCTGTACCTTCAGGCTGAAACCATTGTGGGGACAGAACAAAAACTAACTTCTTGCCTTTTAGCTGATGGGCATGCTCGGAAAAATTTAAAAAATGGATTAATGATTCCATTCCTCCCCGGCCAACAAGAAAAGGGGTAAAATCTGCACCGGTTTCTTGAAAATAATTATTCGGGTGGAAACGGTCAAGCCTTGCAAGCTCAGAAGACCCATAAATAGGTAAATAACGAGGATCTTCAAGCATCTTATCTTGAACATACTTACCTTGAAACATAAATGGGTTTAACTCTGTTGCAGATTGTGCGACCCTGTTTTTGGGAATCATACTGATAATCCAATTATTGGGTATCCCAATGATCATAACCAATCCAAGAAAGGCTATGAGGATGGGAGAAAATAAGGCTTTTTTCATTTTAAATCAGCCAGCTGAATGGCAATTTGATTCGGTGTATTCCATGTTTCACGATCAAATTCTGTAATCGGAACAGTAATACCGAAACGTTCCTCGGCTTGAACAAGCAGTTCGACTGTTCCAAATGAATCTAATAAACCGGCATCAAATAAATCAATATCCGGATTTTCCTTCACAATATCGTCCTGACAAATTTCTGCCAACAAAGAAATCACTTCATTTTTGAATTCCATCTTAATCAAGCTCCTTTATGAAATAATTGTCCAGAGAAAATATAAAAACCAAAGCAAATGAAATGGAAGGTAATCACAATTGAGATGACATTGGTCCATTTATTTTGCGGCCACCATTTATGCTTTTTATTCAACTGCTCAAAAGAATTATAGGCAACCATTAATACAGCGTGGTAAATTCCATAAATGATATATTGCATCTCAAGGCCGTGCCAGACTCCCATTAATAAAAACAGCAGAATGTAACCAAGGTTTGAGAGCAGGTTTCTGTTTTTTGTCCATTTCTTCTTAGTCATCCAAAAGACAAATCTCATATAGACATAGTCCCTAAACCAAAAAGAAAGGCTCATATGCCAGCGGTTCCAGAAATCTTTAATGTTCCTGCTGAGAAAAGGCTTATTAAAGTTTTCCGGTGATTTAATCCCCATAATATAGCTGACACCAACTGCAAACGCACTATAACCGGCAAAATCAAAAAATAGGTAAAGGCTGTAAGCATACATATAATAAAGATGATTCTCAAGATGACTGTGAGCAATAAATCTCAAATTGGCTATAAAATAGTGATTAATAGAGTATCCGATAATGTATTTATATAGGAAACCACGAAAAATTTTATTGATTCCTTCATAGAGCAACAATTTATATTGTTCACCCTGTATTTCAAGGTCCATATCTTTTTCAAAACGGCGATAGCGGTCAATCGGGCCTGATGAAATAGTCGGGAAAAACAAGATAAAATAGAGCAGACGAGAAAGGGGAGGGTTTTTCTTGATCAGTCCGTCCCTTGTTTCCATCACTAATTGTGTGCCCTTAAAAGTTAGATAAGAAATTCCTAGGAAACCGATGAAATTAACCTCCGAAAAATAGGGCAGCAGCTTGGAAAGAACAAGCGGTAAAATCGATAGAATCACGGCCCCATAAAAGACGCCATTACTATTGCTCTTTTTTCGGTAAGAAATATATGACTGTATTATTACTAACTGCCAAACGGTAAATAGACTTAAGGCCGCAGCCTGCTTAAGGGATGAAGCAAAGATTAAGCCTAGGGCAACAACCGTTATAACCATATTGTAGGTGTGAAATCTTTTTCCCATAAGTCCCATAACAGCAGTTGGCGTTAAAAGTACAGCAAGGATGATAAAGAATGTAAAAGAACCATATGGTGTCATTGCAATACCAATTCCTTAAATTTTTTGCGATCCATTTTTCCGTTAGCTGTCATCGGCAGTTCTTCAAAATAAGAGAACTTTCTCGGAATCATATAGACGGGCAATATCTCACTGAGCTCTTTTTTGATAGCATTGGTCAACTGAAATTCCTTTTCAAACTCATGAGAAGTAGGGATGATGGCTGCCAGTAAATACTCTATTTTGTCATTGTTGTATATAGGCACTACCGCTGCGGATTTAACATATTTGGAATTGGCAATATGATGTTCAATCTCCTCCAATTCCATCCGGTAGCCGTGCAGTTTGATTTGAAAATCCATTCTGCCTTTGTAGAAAATAAAACCTTTTTCGTCGATAAAGGCAGCGTCACCTGTTCGATAGGCCTGTTTATCATCGATTTGAAGAAATGCTTTTTCAGTCAGCTCTTTTTCTTCAAGATAGCCTTTACTTACACTTGGACCGATAATAATCATCTCACCTTTTTCTCCCGGTGAGACAAGGGTGCCGTTTTCATCGACAATGAAAATCTTGGTATCTGCTTTAGGTTTTCCGATTGGCAGATTAGGATTTGCTTCAAGCAATTCTGCAGTTACCTCAACTGAAGTGACCGCAACCGTTGCTTCCGTAGGCCCGTAGGTGTTATAAATCCTAGCTTTAGGGAATCGTTCCATTAACTGCTGACAAATCGTTGACGGCAAGATCTCACCGCAAAATAAGAATATCCGCAGTTCCGGTAAAAGCTCTAGGTTAAAGGATGGATCCATTAAGCACATTTGCACGAAAGATGGAGTTGAGGTCCAGACCTCTGTTTTTGATTTTGCTAATGCTTCGAATAGCAGCTTTGGCTTGGCAATCATCTCTTTTGTAATCGCGAAAATAGTCCCTCCGCTTGCAAGCGCTGGATATAGGTCCATTACGGAAAGATCAAAAGAGTAGGGAGCCTGATTTAAAAACCGCTGATTTCTTGTGATTGGAAAGTCATTCAAAATCCAATCGACAAAGCTTTGCAGGTTATTGGCGGAAATCTGCACACCTTTTGGATTGCCCGTACTGCCCGATGTATAAATAATGTAATAGTTTTCATCACCGTCAACCCAATTTTCAACATGAATAGGGGTAGTTGTTACCTGTTCGGCCATGATTTTTTCAAAATTTACAGTCGTGACAGGAAGATTGTCAAAATCAAGGTCCAACCCAGTTGTATTGATAACCAATTCCGCATGGGAACGGCTGATGATCGTCATGATTCTTTCGATTGGAATGGAGGTATCAACAGGGATATAGGCTAATCCCGCTTTTACGCAGCCCAAAAAAGAACTAATCATGGAAGCATCCATATGGCCGTAAACAATTACAGGAGTTTTTCTTTCATTCATTTCGTTAAGAAGATATGCTCCTACTTGTTCAGATTGTCTCCATAACTCACCATAAGTGATTTCTTCAGTGGGAGAGATATATGCCAATGTATTTGGATTTGAAATTGCAAAGCTCTGAATGGTTGATAACATTTTCATCTTGGATGCCTCCCGTTAAAAATCGTTATAAATATAAGCACCTGCGCTTGCGTCGTTGAAGCCATACATAAAGAATAATAAAAGGAGGATAAGCAAGTAATAAAAAAATCTGCCAAACCATTTTATCTTTTGATTGGCAAAGAAAACTTTTAACCTAGCAATCATTGGTGAATCCTCCAATATTGTTGTTTTGATGTAGTTAAAATGAACCATTTTTTTAATCTACTAACTAATCATAAATAGCTTTTAGTCCTGCCTCAATAAATAAAAACTTAATAAATTATTAAATTTTATTAAGAAACTCAAAAGGAATTGGGGGGGACAGGCTGTTGAAAAGTCTGTTGATTTGCGCTCCAGGCGCTTCGCTTTCCGCGGGCGTGCCGGAGAGCCTCCTCGGCGCTAAAGCGCCTGCGGGGTCTCCCCTGCCCCGTACTCCCGCAGGAGTCTTCGCGCCTTTCGCTCCAATCAACAGGTGTATTTAATAAAGACCTTCAACTCACAATGCATGACCCTAATAAAAGATAAAATCGAAGGAATCTAAGAAGGAAATGTCCTTCAAAGACAAATCGACCTTTGAAAATGGTTAAAATGTCTTTAATAAGGACTAAAGACAAAACAGTCCAAGAAAGAAGTGGAAATGTCTTTGGATTGTAAAAAATTGGGTTATTAATGACAAAACAATCTTTGAAAAGGGGTAAAATGTCTTTAGCAAGGTTGGAAAAAGTGTGTGGCGATAATTTAGATTGATTTGCACCCCTGTTGATTGGAGCGGAGGGCACTCGACTCCTGCGGGATAGAGAGGTCACTGGAGACCCCGCAGGCGCTTTAAGCGCCGAGGAGGCTCCAGGACCTCCCCGCGGAAAGCGAGTGCCCGGAGCGGAAATCAACAGGCCCTATAGCAGAGATAATCAATTAATAAAAATTCTGTTCAAAATAAAAAATTGCCGAGAAAAAAATTCTTTCTCGACAATCCGTCCAAATGGTCTTTTTAATTAAGAATGTTTTATAAAATTAGCTCAGATTGAACGTAATGATACAAGAGCTTGGCTGTATTTTCTAGTGACGATTTGTGGGTCCGTTCAAACGCGTGTGATGAATCAATTCCGGGGCCGATTAATCCATGGACAATATCGTGTCCGGAACGGATGGCAGCGGAGGCATCTGACCCATAGTGCGGATAAATATCAAGCTTATATCCAACATTGTTAGCTTCTGCAAGCTGCACCAAATGTTTACGTAAGCCGTAATGATATGGGCCGCTGGAATCCTTCACACATATGGATACCGTGTATTCATCGGTTAACTGTCCGTCTCCCATTGCTCCCATATCCACCGCTAAATATTCCACCGTTTCCGGTGTAATATTGGAATTGCCGCCATAGCCAATTTCCTCATTATTCGAAATTAGGAAATGCGTTGTGTAAGGTAGAAGGATGTTCTCCGTTTTAATTTGTTTAATTAATTGCAGGAGAACAGCCACGCTCGCTTTATCATCCAAGTGGCGAGACTTGATATATCCGCTCGGTGTCACCTCAACGCGCGGGTCAAAGGAAACAAAATCTCCTACTTCAATTCCAAGCGCGCGGACTTCTTCTGCTGTATGTACTTTCTCATCAATTCGAATTTCCATATTCTCCTGATTCCGTTCCGCTTTTCCGGCATCTTTGTAAACGTGGACGGATGTTTGATGCATCAGGATGGTCCCAGTGAATTTCTTGCCGCTCGATGTTTCAATTTGGCAGTATTCACCTTCGATCGAGTTGTACTTAAATCCGCCAATCAGGTCAATTTTCAGTCTGCCATTAGATTTTATTTCCTTTACCATGGCACCGAGTGTATCCACATGCGCGGTCAGCATCCTGTGCTGGCCTTTGTCTTTGCCTTCCAATGTTGCAATAAGGCCGCCTTTACGATTTCTCTTCGTTTCAACCTGCAGTTCAGCAAAGAATTTTTCAACAAAGGTAATCACTTCATTCGTGTTGCCGGATGGGCTTGGAATGGAGACTAACTCTGTTAAAAGCTCCATCGTATTTTCGGTGTTTGGATATGCCACAATTAAGTCCTCCTCTCTAAAATAGCGATCCTTTTTATTATACATCTAAATTTCCATGTTAATAAAAATGCTTCTGGTTTAGATGCAAAAAAAAATCTAATACTAACATCGAGCTAAATAGTATGTTTACTATTGTTAGGAGAGAGATAAATTGGAATTAATCTACCGTACATTTATTGTTTTTCTTGCAGGCTATTTGTATTTGAGGGTGACAGGGAAAAAAGCTGTATCTCAAATGCATACTTTTGATTTACTGTATATCTTTGTCCTAACCAATATTATCAGTACTCCCGTCGAGGTAAATGATTTAGGGAAAGCATTAATTTATGGAGCCATTTTAGTTATTTTATATAAAATTTTAATCCGTTTATCGCTAAATAATAAATTAAGATGGATCATCTATGAAAGTCCTACCGTGTTAATCCGCAATGGTGATATTGATCGGAAAGGGCTGAAGAAGGTTCGGATGCCGATGAATGAATTATTATCGCATTTAAGGGTGCAAGGGTATACGGATACGCAAAATATTGATCTTGCTGTAATGGAGGAAACAGGCAGCATCAGTGTGATACCCAAATCAGATTACCGGCCAATTCAGCCGAATGATTTAAATTTAAAGGTGAAGAAGGAGTATGTCCCAATACCACTAATCATGGACGGCCAAATTATTTATCATAATCTAAAATATCTCCAATTAGAACAAGGCTGGCTGATGAACGAGGTAGAAAAAACAGGTGAAAAAGTGGAGAACATCATATTAGCCACTTATTTAGAAAATGGGAAGTTATTTATTGATAATGATGTAATAAAGGAACATAAGGGGGATCCTTACTATTACAATCCGGGAGAAGATAATTAAATGATATCATATGGAGATTTAAAGAGGGTGTCCCAAAAGATTAAGGACACCCCTTTATTTACTTAAACCATCCTTTTTTCTTAAACCATAAGAACATCCAAAGCCCGACTAGGAACATCAGAAAAAGGACAGCAAAATAACCATATTTCCAATTAAGCTCTGGCATATAATGAAAGTTCATTCCATAGAGGCCGGCAATAAAAGTCAGCGGCATGAAAATGGTTGTGATGACAGTCAAGACCTTCATAACGTGATTTGTCTGGTGGGAGTTGATGGATATATAGCTGTCCCGGATATCCGTCGTTAATTCCCTGTTTGCTTCAATCATTTCCGTTAGTTTCAACAAATGGTCATGAATATCGGAAAAGTAAACCATTTTCCCTTGCATTTCCGTCATCCGCTGCGAATTTAACATTCGATAGATTAGGTCGCGCATCGGTGTAATCGTATGTCGTAACGATAGAAGCTGATGCCGAGTATCAAACAAATCCTCCAGCAAAACCTCCATCGATCTTCCTGTTGAATTCTCATCAATCTCACTTAAGCGGTCTTCAATCTTATAAACGGGCGGGAAATAATTGTCGACCATTTTATCGATAATATTGTAAAGCACATGGGAGGGGTCCCATTTTTGAATGTGTGGAGATTGAATTAGCCGGTTCCAGACCTCGTTTATTTCCATTGAGGGACTTTGATGAAACGTAACAACATAGTTCTCACTAAGAAAGAAATTCACCTCTTCTTTTGAAATAGTCTCCTGATTTAAGGATTGAGTAACAAAAAAGGTATAGTTTTCGTAATAATCGAGTTTCGGCCTTTGTAAATGATGAATACAATCTTCAATTGCTAGTGGATGGAAGGATAGGGGCTCCCTTAGGAATTCAATTTCCTCTTCAGTCGGCTGATTAAAATCAATCCAGTACCACTTATAATTCCCTTTCACCAAGTGAATGATATCCACGTCTTTAACGATTTCCTTATTGTTTTTAATAGCAACGGTTCTAATCATAATGACTCCTTAAAAAACGCACAAATGTTTAAAAAACTACTACGATCATACCACTAAAGATAACGAAAAACCATAAAGTATCCCACCATAAATACCCTCTCTTTTTAGAATAAAATACCAGTCAATGTGGGACAGTAACGTACAAAGCAGTTGTTAAAGAGGGAGACATATGCCGACTACTAAAGTGGAATCCATCAAAAAAAGCATAATGAACAAAATTCAAAAAGCGGAAGATGTAGTATTTAAAGAAAACTTCACGAAAGAAAAATATCTTGAAACCTATTATATAAAATCAATAAGTGATGAACAGGTTTTAGGCAAATATGTTCTTAAACCTTTTTTTGAAATTCAAGGCGCTGAGTTATTTCTGGATTATCTTCAATCTCATCCCAAAATATCAACGTTCAAAACCGAAGCACAAACGGTCGAAAGCCTGCTTAGGGGAGAGGCAGTCCTTTTTTATCAAGACTATATTTTTTTATTTGACTGCAAGGTTGACCGTAATAATGCCGTTCAAGATACCACGGTAGAAACGACGATTCAAGGACCGCAATCAGGGTTTAGCGAAAGCTTGCCGACAAATCTGGGACTGATCCGGCATCGTTATCCAGAAGCAACACTGAAAGTTGAATCCTCACAAGTGGGAGCCATTTCCAAAACCAAGGTGATGCTTCTTTATGACACTAGATTTGCTGATATGGACACATTAGGACGCATCAAAGAATTTTTGGCGAATGTCAAAATTAATATGTTTCAAACAGGAGAACAGCTGCTTGACAGCATCAAAAAAAGTAATCGTTCCCTGTTTCCGGTCATGCTTGTGACAGAAAGACCGGACCGGGTCGCCATAAACTTGTCAACAGGAAAAATAATTTTATTAATCCACGGTTCGCCATTTGCAGTTGTATTGCCGACTTCAATGAAGGATTTTATGGCTTCAATGGCTGATATTTATCAAACCTATTGGGTTGGGAGATTCCTGCAAACATTGCGTTATATCGGCCTGTTTGTCAGCATAGTTTTACCGGGGCTGTATGTGGCGACAACTAGTTATAACCCGGAGATATATCGGGTGCAATTGGCCTTATCGATTGCTGGGAGTCGAAATCTTGTTCCGTATCCTTCATTTGTCGAAGTATTGCTGATGCTGTTTATGATGGAAATGTTGACAGAGGCCAGCATACGGCTGCCAAAGGCAATTGGGCCGACAGCGACAACCGTAGGCGGTTTAATTTTGGGACAGGCAGCAACAGAGGCAGGGCTAGTGAGTAATATTATGATTATTATTGTATCGACTGTAGCCATTTCCAACTTTGTTGTCCCTATTAACGCCTTCAGTTTTTCAGTAAGAATTGTGAAATATATCGTTTTGGGACTCGCCACTGTGTTCGGGCTGGTCGGTGTGGGTATCGGGTTTTTGTTGTTTATTGCGTACATGGTTAAGCTTGACAGTTTTGGCCAGCCATTTCTTACATTAATTCAAACGAAGCCAAATAAAAAATAACTTAGTATAGGGGGGAGGGGATTGAACCGATATTTTTTCTATTTAATATTAACCAATATGTTAATTAACGTAATCATTTTTGTACCGAAAATCTTAATCGAATACCGGTATGAAGGGGCGGTAATGGGAATGTTGATTGCCATTCCGATTGGTTTTACCCTTGCCTGCCTATATAGTAAGGCAATCACGAAATTCCCAGGGCAAGGCCTCCCTGAAATCGCTGATAAATTTTTTAAGCACAGGTGGTTAACAATTCTCCATTTTGGCAGCATTCAGCTCGCCGTATTTTCTGCTGGGCTCATAACACTGGTTGGTTTTATTGATGTCTTAACCCGTTTTATCAACCCGGAAATGCCAAGATTATTACTGCTGTCGATTTATTTAATCGCTATTATATTTATTATTCAGCTTCCTACCGAAAGGGTTATGTATATTTTAGAAATTGTCCTGTTTATGAATACACCGTTAATCGGTTTCATCGTTTTTAAAGCCTTCACCAGTGATTATATTAGCTGGGATTCAATTCTTGAGGTTGGCACTCATCTGTTCGATCGGCCAAGCCTTAAAGCCATTGCTGCAGCTTCTTACGTTTTTAGCGGTTATGCCAATCTTGTTATTTTTAATCGAGTAATTAAAGAAAAACTTAAAGTTTGGAACTTTGTCATTATCTTCTTTATGGGTATTTTCAATTTGTTTACTACCTTTTTTATTCCAATTGGGTTTCATGGATCCGACGGTGCCCAGGAATATCTATACCCTTGGATTTCGACGTCAGATTCCCTGCGCCTCGTTTACAGTCCGATAGAGCGAGTCATTTTTATATTTTTATTGTTTTATATGAGTATCACACTTATGAGTATCTCGATACATTGGCATAGCGCATTTGAATTATTTAAGGGGACGTTCAGGAAAAAGGAAAACAAAAAGATGAAATGGATTGTCCTTTCAGCCTATTCTGGGTGCGCAGTAATTGCGGTCATGTTCCTTGAAACAATCCTTTTAAATCAGATTACGGTCTATTGGATGATTGCCCGATTAGGAGTTGAAGTAGTCATTGTGATTTCTTTTAGCTTATGGGCAAGGAGGCAGTTAGCATGAAAAGCGCTGTAAATTGGTCTGTTGCAGCTATCATTGTCATCGGTTCTTTACTTTTGACCGGGTGCGGTTTCAAGGATATCGATAAGCGCCTGTTTGTCGTCAGCATTGGGGTCGATCTTGCCAAGAACAGTTCAAAAAAATATGATGTCCACCTAAAACTTGCCGTACCTAGCGGGTCAAAACAACAGCCAAACGAATTCACGATTGTATCGGAACAAGCTGACTCGATGTCGGATGCTGTTCGCATTATTAAAACAAAAGTGGATAAGGAAATCGATTTTAGTCACGCCAAGATGATTTTGATTGGTGAGGAGTTGGCAAAACAAAAGGGTAACGCGGGGATATACTATTGGCTGGCAAGAAGAAGAGATATTCAATTGATTGCCTGGGTGGTTGTTGCTAAACCAACTGCGCTTGATGTGCTAAAGGTCAAACCGAAATCAGAACAAATTCCGTCCAATTCCTTATTTCTTGCCATGGGGAAAGACGGCTCGGAAACACCGTATATTCTGCCCGATTTCCTGTTTGATTTTAAAATGAGGCTGATTGAACGGGGGTTGGACCCGATGCTGCCGATTGTGGAAGCTAAAAAGGAATTATTTGAAATTAAAACCACCAGTCTCTTTAATAAAAATCATATGAAACTCACCCTTAATCCTGAGGAAACAAAAGCCCTTAACTTCCTATTGAATAAGGAGCAAAAATCGGCGATATGGGCAAGAAAGGGCAAAACCAGGTTTTTTATAGATACGCAGAAAATAAGGTCGAAGTATAAAATTTATACGCCAAAAGGGAAACCGCCATATATAAAATTTGATATAAAAATAAAAGGGATAGTGGAGGAGACCAGTAGAAAAATTCCCAATACCAGATTAGCCAAATATGAAAAGGAGGTAGAAAAGGAAACAAACAAATTTGTAAAAAACGTTTTAGTAAAAATCCAGAAGTCGGGCATTGACCCGATTGGCTTTGGACTGCGCTACCGATCCCGCCATTTTAATGAAAATGATTGGGAAGAATGGCAGAAGATTTATCCAAAGATAGTCTTTAAGGTAGATACGAAGGTTAAAATTACGGATACAGGATTAATAGAATGAAGAAAAGGCCTTTCCTTCTAAGGAAGGCCCTTTTAAAATTGCTTCAAACAACTGGTGCAGTTTCCTTATTTCGCATCGCTTGCGGGATATAAACACAGAATGGCTCACTTTCTAAATAATTTCCAGTAACGGCATATGTTCTTGAGCGGGAACCGCCGCAGATTTTATTGTATTCGCATATGCCACATTTTCCTTTATAATTGTCAGGCTGGCGCAGCTCTTTAAATACTTTTGCCTCACGATAAATCTTTGCCAATGGCTCTTCGCGAACATTCCCGCCGACAATCGGCAGCAGTCCGCTTGGCATCACATCGCCAATATGAGAAACGAATGCAAACCCATTACCGTCGTTGACGCCTTTTGGCGCCCGCTTCAGCCCGTCATGCATCGAGGCGAAATCGGTTGTAATCGAATCCTCGTAGCGAATTTCCCCTTTGTCAATCAAATGATCACGTGTTTTCTGCTGGAGGACAACGCGGCGATAATGCTGGGCAGCCGTTGTTTTGATATCATATGGCGCTGTTTTGCTCAATTCATAAAGCCAACGGAAAACCTTCTCATGCTCAACAGGTGAAATGCAGGCATCCAGTTGTCCTCTTCCTGTAGGAACAAGCAGGAAGATATACCACATGACAGCACCAAGTTCTCCGACAAGCTCGGCCATTCGCTCTAGATGGTCGTAATTATATCGTGAGATAACCGTGTTAATTTGCAGCGGCATATGTAATTCATTTAAGTATTTTATTTTCTCAATAGTTAATTCAAAGGAACCAGGAGTGCCCCTAAAATGGTCATGAATTTCCGGGGTCGGCCCATCAAGGCTGAAGCCCCAGCGCGAAAGGCCGACTTCTTTGGCGCGCTTCATTTTCTCGATGGTGACATTTGGTGTTGCACTCGGTGTCATCGAAACGCGCATGCCTTTTTTGATAGCATAGTCAGCCAGCTCAAACAAATCTTCTCTCATCATACAATCCCCACCGGTGAACACAAGCATCGGGTTGTCCATTTCATAGATTTGATCAATGAGATTGATTCCTTCTTCGTGAGTCAGCTCCCGCGGGTCTGGTGTTAGCTGTGCATCTGCCCGGCAATGTACACATTTTAGTTGGCAGGCCCTGGTAACCTCCCAAATGACGATAAATGGGTTTTGATCATAATCGATTGTTTTTCCTCCACCATGTGGGTGACCTTGCTCCATCCCTTGAAGATGTCCCTTACTAAATCCTTGCATTTTCATCACCATGTTTCATAGATATTTTTGTAACCTTGAAAATGTTCTATAGGTTCATTATAAAATTGTTGTCTTCTAGTGCATGGGTGTTTTGTTACAATATTTCTACATTACTAGTAATGTCTTTTAACTATTACAATTTTGTTACATTGATGTCACAAGTAATTATATGAGAATAGAAAAAATGTAATAAAATCAAGGATTGAATGTGATTTAGAGTATTTATTATTTGTTATATTAGGCCTGTTTATTTCCAATTGTGTAGAAGAATTCCATGTAAACCATATCTTTGGCATTTTATCCAACTTAACTATTCGATAACATGTAAATAAAATATCTTGAAGGAGTGCAACAGGAATGAAAAAACAGCTACTGACAGCCGTCTCGGCAGCCGGCATCTTCTTATCCTCTTATGCGGGAGCGGCAAGCGCCCACGAAATGACCTACACGGTTCAATCTGGTGATACTCTTTGGAGAATTTCGCACACCAATAATCTATCAGTTACGGATTTAAAAACATGGAATAACCTCACTAGCGATACCATCTACGCAAATCAAAAACTATCATTAATTGCTCCTCATTCTCATGAATACACAGTTCAAAAAGGAGACACTCTTTACCGTATTGGCGTCAACAACAATGTTTCAGTTGCCCAGCTTAAATCTATCAATAATTTAACTTCTGACACTATTTATGTAGGACAAGTCCTAAAGCTTTGGATTCCGGAATCAGCAGCAGCTCCGACACCTACACCAGCTCCGGCACCAGCACCTGCGCCAACAGTTTCAAAAGCACAATTGGTAGTCGATGAGGCGAAAAAATTGATTGGAGCTCCGTATTTATGGGGTGGAAATTCGCCTGCGGGATTTGATTGCAGTGGGTTTACGAAATACGTGTTTGATAAAGTAGGAATATCCATTCCGCGAACGGCTGCGACACAGTGGTCCGGATTAACTTCTATCACAAGTCCTAAACCCGGCGATTTAGTGTTTTATGAAACATATGCCCCAGGTCCAACACATGTAGGCATTTACATTGGGGACAATAAATTCATTAATGCAGGATCAAAAGGGGTCACCATCAGCGATATGAGCCTTACCTACTGGAAATCTCGCTACCTAGGTGCGCGAACAGCATTTTAATAAAGACAGAAAAGACCTTTTCGCAATCGGTAAAGGTCTTTTCTTTTTCCAAAAAATTAGAAAGTATTAGTTTATGAAACTATATTTTGCCATTATACTATACATAAAAAAATACCCGGCCAAGAAAGGCCGGGCAAAAACAAATATCTATTAAAAGGGGGCGGAGGTTGAATGGTTCAATATCGAACCTGTTACTATCATAATGGTTAAATATGAAAAAACTATGAATGAAAAATTAATAGATTAAGAAACCTTCTCAGGAGGAGAAAATTCGATGAAAGATTATCATTGCTGCGCAACCTGCCTGCATTTTAAAGCTGAGAAAAAAGCGGGAGGAATGCTTTATTATTGCAAACGCTTGGGATATGAGACAAAATCCAGCTATAAATTCAATTGCTGGAGTCCAAGGGATGAAATTAAAAAGCTGATGGAAAAGAAATAAAGGAACAAAGCCCAAAGAAGCCTTGTTCCTTTTCTTCACACTTGTTTAAAATTTCCGAATCGTAATGATTGCCTAGAAAACCATACACTCATTAAAAAGCTGATGGTTCCGAGAATAATCATAATACCGCCAACGATTTTCATTTTTTCAGGTGATGCTTCAGCGCCAAATATCATGCCAAGAATGATGGTGGAAAAAATCGAACCTAGATAACGGCAGGTTTGAAACAATCCGGAAGTAGTCCCGATAATCGCTTTTGGACTTTCCTTTAACATCGCCACTTGAAGCACAACATTGCCAATACCATAGCTTAGCCCCATAATCGATAACAGGATCCCAATCACAATAATGGAGGCGCCAACAAAAAAGAATGTAAAGGCGCAGGCCCCGATAATTGATAACAATGCTCCTGCCATAATCGGCTGATACACACCTGATTTATCTGCCCACTTCCCTGCAAACGTTGAAATGATAATGCTGACTCCCGACATAAACAGCATAATCATGCCGCTTTTCTCTACGCCAAGTCCCATTGCCTCCTGAAAATAGGCAGGCAGACCGAAAAATAAACAATAAAAAAAGATATTTAACAAAATGAACTGTACGTAAACCAAAGTTAGTTGAGGATTGGTTTTAAAAATACGAATATCTATAAATGGTTCTTTAACCTTTAATTCTCTCCAAGCAAATAAAGCAAAAAAGAGTAAGCCGCCAATCCCTGCTGAAAAATGGACACTTTTTTCAAAGGAAAGCAAGAACCACAAAAATAATACCATTCCTGCAGCAAAAAATCCCATTCCCCAAAAATCAAGGTGGGAAAATAACCTTTTAACCGTTTCCTTATCCTTTTTCACATCCTTAGGAAACATGTACCAGCCAAGCATGAAACTAAGGAAAACAAAAGGCAGGTTCACCCAAAAAATTGCCGGCCAACCTCCCCAGACAATTAAAAAGCCGCCGATCGTCGGCCCGAGCGCAACCATTGCCGAGGCGAAAATTGACAAAACAGCGAGGGCAGATGCTTGCCGCTCTTTAATATGCTCCCTGATTAACGCCATCCCTGAAGGATAAATCGCACTGCTGCCAATCGATTGAACTAATCTCATTACCACTAGTAATAGGAAGGTCGTAGAGAAAGGAGCGCCAATGGCGGAAAGGGCAACAAGGACTAAGCCAAACAAAAAGGTGTTTTTTCTCCCGAAGATATCTCCAATTTTTCCTGTTACCGGCTGTGCTACAGCACTCGATAAATAGAAGGCGGTAATTAACCAGGAAACGGTTGAAAAGGATAGTTGGAAGTCCTTCTGAATGCTATGTAACGCTAGCGCGATCATCGATGAATTTAGGGGATTCAGCATGGTTCCCGAGGCAACGCCTGTTATAAACAATGCACGTGTTTGTTTCAAGTCGAATCATTCCCATATTTTTGTTTTAGCATTTCCTTAACCCATTGTCTCTAGCCGTTAAATAATGAATTTTCATTCTAGGAATAGCCTACCCGGCCATATAAATAGAGTAGGACTTTACGTGTTGAAGCGGGGGAGAGTCATGGAGGATTTTTTTCAAACGATCAATGCACTTAACCATCCTGGAAAAAAAGCGATGGCAACTATTGTTGATGTAAAGGGATCTGCCTATAAAAGAGAAGGCTCTTCGATGATTTTTATCGACGACGGATCCCAGATCGGGATGGTAAGTGCCGGCTGTGTGGAAGCTGATTTAGCGGAGTGGGCAAAAAAAGTGCTTGAAAGCGAAGAGCCCCAGCTTGTCCGGTACGATTTGACTGCGGAGGATGACATCGGCTGGGGAAAGGGCTGCAACGGAACCATTGATATTTTACTTGAGCCGATTAACAGGAAGTTAGAAGAAGATATGAAATTGGTAAAAAAATTACTCGATAACAATATCAAGGTGGCAGGGTTTAAGAGCTTGGACCCTTTGGGGGAGTATGTTTTTGTACCTGAAAAAGGTGAAGTATTTGGCTGTTGGGGAGGTTCATTTCCAATTATTAATTTTGCCTCCAAGAGTGGGCTGCTGACAGATGGCATCATTTTTCAACACATCTATCAGCCAAAGCCAAGGTTAATCGTTTTTGGAGCGGGGCCGGATGCAAAACCGCTCGTTTCTTTGGCAGCAGAAACCGGTTTTTCAGTTATGGTGTGCGATTGGCGGGAAGCGCTTTGTCAGGAACAAAACTTTCCTGCAGCAAACGAGCTTTTAATAGGGTTCCCCGGGGAGCTTTTACGGAAAATCTCTTTTTCATTCTATGATTTTGTCGTGATTATGACGCATCATTTTCAAAGGGATCAGGAAATTCTCTGGCCGCTGCTAGATGAGAATATTAGATTCTTAGGGGTTCTTGGAACTAGAGAGAGAACTGCAAGACTCCTAAATGGAGAAAAGATTCCGGAATGGGTTCATTCACCGGTCGGATTGTCAATCGGGGCGAAGGGTTCCGCTGAAATTGCCATTAGTATCATTGCGGAAATGATTGAGGCATGGCGAAAACCGGTCAGTGAAAAAGGAGAGCACTTATGGACCATACCTGATTAGCCGGATTTACCGGACACGGAAAAAGAAAGATAGAGAGTTGGGGAGGGACCTGAGTTGGAGGTTGTTGGTAAAAGTGTCATTCGCAAGGAAGCATTCGATAAAGTGACGGGCCGGGCCAGATACACACATGACTATCAAACCAGCGGAATGCTGTCAGCAAAAATGGTCATCAGCCCATATGGCCATGCCAAAATTGTCAGCATTGATACCTCGAAGGCCAGGCAGGTCCCGGGCGTCAGGGCGATTATTGCAGGAAAACGCTATCCGTTAACAGGTGAAGCCATTCGCGACCGGCCGCCAATTGCCGTCGATAAGGTTAGGTATCACGGCGAACCAGTTGCCCTCGTTGTGGCAGATACTCCTGGGCAGGCGAAAACGGCTGCTGATTTGATTCATGTTCAATATGAACCATTGCCTGTCGTTAATTCGCCTACCCAAGCGTTTAGAAGGGATGCGCCCTTGGTCCATGAACGGTTAGGTGAATACAAAAAGGAAGAGGATTCCCATCCAGTGCCTGGGACCAATATTGCCACTCATATCAAAATTCGAAAGGGGAATATGGAGAAGGGGTGGTCGGAAAGCGAGGTTGTGGTGGAGGCGAGTTTCTCATTTGCCCCATCTGATCACGCGGCGATGGAAACGAGGTGTTCGACAGCAGAAATTTTGCCTGATGGACAAATTATTATTATGACCTCTTCACAGGCGCCCTTTATGGCAAAACGGTTAATTGCCGATTACTTTGGGGAGGACATGGGGAAAATTATTGTTCATACCCCGTTTGTTGGTGGTGCCTATGGCGGGAAGGCATCTGTACAGCTTGAGGTGCTTGCCTACATTGCCTCAAAGGAAGTAGGCGGAAAACCAGTTAAGCTTTTAAATACAAGAGAAGAAGATATACTTACATCCCCGTGCCATATCGGCCTAGATGCCACTGTAAAATTGGGCGCTGACCGCAACGGGAAACTTAAGGCTGCCGAGATTCAATACTTATGGGATGGGGGCGCATATTCCGATAAAGCGATTGATGTAACGAGGTCTGGGGCGGTAGATTGTACCGGGCCCTATAAGCTTGAAAATGTCTGGTGCGATTCCTATTGTATGTATACAAACCACCCCTATGCTGCACCATTCAGGGGCTTCAGCCATTCAGAGCTTTCCTTTGCAATCGAGCGGACCATGGATATCCTCGCCGGGAAATTAAACATGGATCCGCTGGAGCTCAGGCATATTAACGCCATACAGCCAGGGGATACAACGCCGACAAGGGTTCTTTTGAATCGAAGCAATATCGGGGACCTGAGAAAATGTATTGAGAAATTAAGAGAACTGTTCAATTGGAATGAAGGACCCGTAAAAGAAATAAATGAGCGGTATGTAAGAGTAAAAGGGATAAGCTGCAGCTGGAAAACATCAACGATAGACCCTGATGCACCTTCGGGGGTAATTTTGACGTTTAACCGCGACGGGAGCATCAATTTGATGTCGGGTGTGATTGAAATTGGCACTGGGACGAAAACAGTTCTCGCGCAGATTCTTGCTGAACGGTTGAAAATGGATGTTGACAAAATTCATGTGCGGATGGAGGTGGATACGCAGACAACACCTGAACATTGGAAAACGGTGGCCAGCCGTGGTACCTATATGGGCGGCCGGGCGGTACTCGAGGCGGCAGAAGATGTTATTCGTCAGTTAACAGAGATCGCAGCCTGCGTGTTAAGGGCGCCGATCCAAGATTTAGAGGTGGGCGGAAGCCGGGTATATTTACGCGATGATCCTGCGATCGGACTGCATTTCAAAGATATTGGCTACGGCTATCAGTATCCAAATGGGAACGCCATTGGCGGGCAAATTATTGGCAAGGGCAATATTGTATTAAGGCATCTTAGCCATTTAGATCCTGAGACCGGCGCCGGAAAACCAGGGCCGGAATGGACGCCTGCGGCTTATGGTGTTGAAATTGAATTTGACCGCCGGGATTATACCTACAGACTGGTTAAGGCCTGTACGGTTGTCGATATAGGGAAAGTAATGAATGAGAAAGCAGCCCTCGGCCAGGTAATGGGAGCGATGAGCATGGGACTCGCTTTTGCCGGCAGAGAAACCTTTTATTTTGATGAGCTTGGCAGAGTTCTAAATCCTCAGTTGCGTACGTATCGACCCCTTCGCTACGGCGAAAACCCTGAGTTTTTAGTTGGCTTTGTAGAAACTCCTGCCCTTGATTCCGCATACGGTGCCCGTGGTGTCGGGGAGCATGGGCTGATGGGGATGCCAGGAGCACTCGGAAATGCATTGTCACTGGCGGCAGGAGTATCCTTTCACCACTTGCCGCTCATTCCAGAATTAGTATGGAAGGCAAAGGAGGCAGCAAGAAATGCTTCCATTTGATTTTGATTATTACAGGCCGCAATCGCTCAGTGAAGCTGTTGAATTATACCAATACGTGGCACAGCAAGGAAAGAAGCCGATGTTTTTTTCCGGTGGAACTGAGCTGATTACACTTGGAAGAATTGATTTGGCTCATGCCGATGCTGTTATTGATATTAAGGGGATAGCAGAAGGTAGAGTTATGGAGATGGATGGGGAATACTTGGTTTTAGGAAGTACCCTGTCTTTAACAAATATCGAAGAGGCAAACCCTTTCCCGCTCTTAACAAAGACCTCAAGTGAAATTGCCGATCACACCGCCCGCGGAAAAATAACAGTGGGAGGCAATATATGCGGACAAATTTTTTATCGGGAGGCTGTACTGCCGTTTTTATTATCAGATAGCCAGGTAGTTCTTGTTGGTCCTAAAGGTGTGAAAACCGCCTTTATTCATGATGTTTTTAACCAGGAACTTCAGTTGGAAAAAGGAGAATTTCTCGTTCAATTAGCCACTGAAAGAAGGTTTGTTGAGGCACCTTCTATCAGCATAAAACGGCGTCAACAGTGGGACACAGGCTATCCGCTAATTACCATTGCGGCTCTCAAAATCGATAGGGAAATCCGCGTCGCCATTAGCGGACTCTGCCCGTTTCCATTCCGTTCGAGGGAAGTGGAGGAAGTATTAAACAGGCAGGGAGTGACGGGAGAAGCAAGAGTTGAAAGAGCACTTACTGTTTTGCCTCGGCCCATTTTAAATGATATTGAAGGGTCCACTGAATACCGCCTATTTGTATTAAAAAATTTGTTTATTGATGTCCTTCGATCTTTGGATGGAATGACAGTGTAAAAGGGGGAAGCATTTAATGAGCCTGCACACTTTTCCATTGAATGTTAATGGAGATAAGCGGATGGTGACCGCCAGATTTGCGGACACCCTTTTATTTGTACTGCGCGGAAGACTTGGACTGACAGGCGCTAAACCAGGCTGTTTAAATGGTGATTGTGGGGCATGTTCGGTAAATGTGGATGGCTGGCCGATGAAATCATGCTTGATGCTGGCTGTTGAGGCCATTGGAAAAGAGGTAACGACAATTGAAGGGTTAAAGGATACACCTATCCAAAAAGCCTTTGTCGAAAATTTTGCCTTTCAATGCGGATATTGTACACCAGGCTTTATCATGAACTGCCATGCGCTAATTAAACAGCATCCAGATGCGGGTGATGATACGATCAAGGAATGGCTTGAATCAAATATTTGTCGGTGCACCGGTTATGCTGAAATTGAGAAGGCAGTAAAAAGTGTATTGGAGAAAAAATAAGAGGGTGCTTAAGGGCACCCTCTACCCTTATCGGTTTTTCAATTGGAAGTAGGCATCCAAAACCCTTCGGCCAATTTTTAAATTAGCCTTGTTATCATCATCTCCTTGAAACGCCCATGGAACTACAACAGCCATCGCCACCTCAGGATTAGTACTTGGAGCGTAGCTGACAAGACTTAGATTCATAACTGATGGAGGAATCTCTCCAAAGCGGCTTCTTAATGGCCCATCATAAAAGGCTTCCGCAGTACCGGTTTTTCCGGCAGGTGCATAAGGAGCACCTTCGAAAAATTTAAAAGCCGTACCACCCGGTTCTTGCATGACTTTGCGAAAGCCCGTCTGTACTCGGTTCAACCACTCCTTTTTGGCATCAATTGTATTTAAAACGACAGGAGAAATTTCCTGTGCCACGGAACCCAGCACCTCCGTTCCCGAAGCAGGCCGGCGAATTTCCTTCACGACATGTGGTTGCATCCGATAGCCGCCATTTGCGATGGTCGAAACATATTGGGCAAGCTGCATAGCTGAGTAGGTATCATACTGCCCGATGACCAGATCGAGCAAATACCCTGGTAGCCTGCTCATTCCTTTAAATCCAGTTTGCTCATTTGGCAAATCAATACCCGTTCTTGTCCCAAGACCAAATGAAGCGAAGGAGTTTCTGATGGTTTCAAACGCTTGCAGATTTTTTAGATTTAATGGTTTATCGTATTCATAATGCGCGTTTCCAATTCTTAACGCTGTATGAAACATATAAACATTCGAGGACTTTTTTAACGCCTCAATTTCATTTAATCTGCCTAAATAGGCATAAGACTTTTTAAGCGGAGTGTCTTTAATTTTAATTCCGGCATCATCAAATACTGTTCCCGGTGAAATCGCTCCCGTTTTATATCCGGTTAAGACAGTTGCCCCTTTCACCGTGGATCCGACATTATATGTAGTTGTAAACGTGCCAAGGGCATCATCCTCCATAACTTTTCTCCCAGAAGAATCCTTGACGATTTTTTTTCCTGACATGGCCAATATTTCGCCTGTAAAGGGGTCCATTAAAACAACATAAGCCCTGTCAGTTAAGGCAGTACCCGGCATTTTTTTGGCAGCCCAGAGTTCTTCTTCGATAATCTGGTCAATCGCTTTTTGCAGGTCCATGTCAATGGTTAAGACAAGGTCTTTCCCTTTTTGGCCGTCTGAAACAGGCTGCGATTCAATGACCCTTCCGGCTTTATCGGTTACATTTTTTACTTTTGTTTTATATCCCCTTAGTACTTCCTCATACTGCAGTTCCAGTTGGCTTTTGCCAACCCGGTCATTGCGGCTGTATCCTCTTGCTAAAAAATAATCCAATTGATCGGCCGGGAGTCCTTCATCTGAATTGGTGACCTTGCCAAGGACAGACCTAAGAGTGTATTCGAAAGGGTAGGACCGCTCCCAATCGGTGGTCGTATCTACACCAGGAAGGGACTCAAGATTTTCGCTGACAACGGCGTATTCCTCATCACTGACATTTTCATTTTTAACAAGCTGTGAAGTGAATTTATACCCGCTCGTAAATTCTCGGAATATGGCGGCTGCCTCTAGTTCCTCTTCGGATAAATTCAAATCAGAGTCACTTGCGCGTTCCAGTTTTAATTTATATAAATCCTGATCCGTTAATTTTTTTGCTGCAAACAATTCCTTTTCTTTTCTGGTGATTTTTGCTTCTGCTTGCATTGGATTTTTTATAATCCAATAATCCTTTTTATTTTTGTCGGTTAGCTTATCTGTTTTTTTATCGATTAGTTTTCCTAATTTCTCAGCTGTTTCAAGCATTTCTGTTAGGGTAAATCCTTCGTTGCTGAAGGTAATGGCGCTTTTAGGGATATTATCCACGATAACTCGGTCATTGCGGTCAAACATTTTTCCTCTTGGGACAGGGTTACTGACTGTAATTCCTTCTTTCCGTTCCAAATCCCTCTTGAAATTTTCTCCATAGACAATCTGAACAAAGCCAAGCCTTAGGATAAGGATGGAAAATAATAAAAACACACTGAAAAAAAGGAAATTTAAACGAAAGGGAAAGTGGGATTTTTTCTTTTTTTCCTTCTCCAATTAGCTTTCACTTCCTTTTTTCTATGAATTGTTAATTAATAAGCTTCGGAAGTATTTAACAATGTTTGTATTTTCCACCCATTTGTAAAATTTATACAGACATAAAAACGAGGAGAAAAGAAATAAAATTCATTTTGAAAGTGCTTTCAAAATTTTTCCCTAATGACCAGTTATCCTTTATAATAAATAGGGATGAACTAGCAGCTTTTTCATCCATTGGAAAATAGATACAGGGAGGGGCTAATATGGAACAGAAGGTATTGGATCCGAAGTTACAAGAGTCATTGGAGAAATTTAAGGCATTAGATGAAAAAATAACGCATTACTCAAGTATTATCGGTTTGGCTGACTGGGACCAGAAGGTGATGGCGCCGAAAAAAGGGAGACACGTTTTTGCAAAGGCAGCCGGCACATTAAGGACAGAGGTCTTTAAATTATCGGTTTCTCCGGAAATGGGTGAACTGCTTACTACTTTAACACTTCCTGCGAATTCTGCAGTCTTAGATGAAGCAACAAAAGCGAAGGTAAGAGAATATAAGACTTTTTATGAAAAATCCAAAAGCATTCCCGCTGACATGTTCCAGGACTATTCCGTGCTGACAGGACAGGCAAATGATGCTTGGGAGGAGGCAAGAGCAAATAACGATTTTGAGCGTTTCCTACCGTATCTGGAAAAGATTGTGGAGTACAAGCGAAAGTTCGCTGAAATCTATGGCTATGAGGACCATCCATATGATGCTTTGCTAGATGAATTTGAACCTGGTTTAACCGTAAAAATACTGGATCCGCTGTTTGCAAAGCTAAGAGAATCCAGTGTACGGTTATTAAATCGGATTCAAAAAAATGGTAAAGGAACAAAGTCGGAAATTTTCAGCCAGGCTTTTGAAGTTGAAAAGCAGAAAAAATTTAATCGCTATATCCTGCCAATCATTGGTTTTGATATGGAGGCCGGAAGATTGGATGAGACTGTACATCCGTTTGCACAAACAGTGAATATCGGGGACGTACGTTTGACAACACGTTATTTGGAGCAAAATGTGCGCTCTGCTTTATTTGGCACGATCCACGAAGCGGGTCATGGCATTTACGAACAGCATATTAATCCGAAATATGAGGAATCTGTACTTCAAAGCGGTGCCTCGTTTGGGATTCATGAATCTCAATCAAGATTTTTAGAAAACATGGTCGGCCGTAGTAAAGAATTTTGGAATTATTTCTATCCAAAGCTTAAGGAAACATTCCCAGGGCAGCTTGCAAATGTGTCTGTTGATGAGTTTTATCGGGCGGTTAACACAGTTGAGCCATCGTTCATCCGTGTTGAGGCAGATGAACTGACCTATAATTTGCATATTATGGTCCGCTATGAAATCGAAAAGGCTCTAATCGCTGGTGAAATCGAAGCAAAGAATCTCCCAGTCATTTGGAATCAAAAGATGCAGGATTACCTGGGAGTAACTCCGAGGACCGATACAGTGGGAGTTCTCCAAGATGTGCACTGGTCTTTTGGGGGCATTGGTTATTTCCCATCTTATTCGTTAGGGAACCTTTATGCTGCGCAAATTCTCAAGAAGATTCAAAACGATTTGCCAGAATTTTATCAACTTATTGAAAATGGCCGGTTCGATTGTCTGCAAGACTGGTTAAAGGCAAATATTCATCAATATGGGAAGCTTTATACACCGAATGAATTAATTGTCAAGGTAACAGGAGAAGAATTAAATGCTGATTACCTGGTGGATTACCTTGAGAAAAAATACTCCGAAGTTTACGAACTGTAAAAACTTTACCAATCATAAAAACTAATGTTGACATCTTTTTAAAAGTTTAATAAAGTATAAGTAATAAAATATTTCCTTTTTAAAGGGGAGTAGCTGCTACAATAAAGTCGTCATTCCGAGAATTTATTCTCCGGCTTTATTGGCAACCTGGACGTTGTTAGCAAGACCTTTACTTTACTGTAAAGTCTTTTTATATGCTTTTTTAGGCCTTTACTGTATTCGGTAAAGGCCTTTTTATTTGGCAAAAGGGTATTTTGTGAACCAAAACCTTTTAAAGGAGGAATTGTATAGTGGATTTATCTCTATTGTTGGAGTACGGCTGGGTTTTAATTATTTTGGTGGCATTAGAAGGTTTACTAGCGGCGGATAATGCTTTGGTATTGGCGATTATGGTAAAACATCTCCCAGAGGAAGAACGAAAAAAGGCATTATTTTACGGGTTGGCTGGTGCATTTATCTTCCGTTTTGCTTCTCTTTTTGCCATTTCCTTCCTAGTGGATGTATGGCAGGTTCAAGCCATTGGTGCCCTTTATTTATTATTTATGGCCGGCAATCACATTTTCCGTAAAGTAGTAAAAAGAAAAGCTGAAGGAAAAGAGAAAAAGGAAATAGGTAAAAAAAGTGGGTTTTGGACCACCGTGTTTAAGGTGGAATTGGCGGATATTGCTTTTGCTGTTGATTCTATTCTTGCAGCTGTTGCCATGGCTGTCGTTCTTCCCAATACGCCGCTTCCGAATATTGGCGGACTAGATGGAGGAAAGTTCTTGGTCATCTTCGCCGGCGGAATTATCGGTCTAGTGATTATGCGTTTTGCAGCTAATATGTTTGTTAAGCTTCTCGAAAGACGCCCAGGCCTTGAAATTGCCGCATTTGCGATTGTTGGCTGGGTGGGTGTAAAACTGGCAGTCTATACACTTTCCCATCCTGAACTAGCAATATTAAATGAAGATTTTGCCCACTCAACCGAGTGGAAGGTAAGTTTTTACCTTGTTTTAGTTGGAATTGCAGGAGCCGGATGGCTCTTCTCAAAGGATAAAGTATTAAAAACGTCAGAAAAAGAAGTATCATAATGAAATCATAAAAAGGGGGGCTGTTTCAATACGGAACAGCCTCTTCTATGTTTTTGAAATTAATTTTGTTAAAATATGTTATGATATAATATTGACATAGTAACGTAACCTAACAGATATTATTAAGAGAGGAATGATTTTGAATAAAAGGGTATTAATTTAATCCTTTTTATTGTTTAAATTGGAGTGATACATATTATTAGAAACAGTATTCCAAATTTGTTTACGCTTTTTAATTTATTTTTTGGCTTTTTGTCGGTCATGTATTCGGCCCAGGGGGATTATAAGAATGCGGCCATTCTGATCTTAATCGGGATGATGCTCGATAGCATGGACGGACGGATTGCCAGAATACTGCGTGTGGAAAGTGAGCTGGGGAAGGAGCTTGATTCACTCGCTGACATCGTTACCTTTGGTGTTGCACCTGCGATGATGGCTTATTACTCCTACTTTTCTACATATGGCATCGTAGGCATGGCGATTTCAGGTTTGTTTCCATTATTCGGAGCTTATCGATTAGCCCGCTTCAACATAAATGCGGTGAAATCTTCATTAAAGTATTTTACGGGTGTACCCATCACGGCTGGGGGCGGGGTGTTAACGCTGTTAACGCTGTTTCACGGCAAAATGCCATCAATTGTTCTCCCTATCGCCTTTTTTGTGATTTGTTTCTTAATGGTAAGCACCGTTAAAATCCCAAGCCTGAAGGACGTTCCCCTGCCCAAATACGGAATTATTGTCACTGCTTTTTTAGGCTGCGCCATTTATTTATTTTTCAAAAAAGAACAATATCGTTTTCCGTACTTTCTCTATGTCGCCATCCCGCTTTACATCGCGTTTATTTGGTTCCAGCTGGTTAGAGAGAAAAGGAAACGAAATACTCGTTAATCATTTTAGAAAGAGGGTTTAGAAGAAATGAAGGTAAAAGTAAATCGTAGTGCCGCAAAGGAATTGAAAAAAATGCTTGGACAAGAGGAAGCGGAGGGTAAAGTGTTTCGTGTTTATGTTTCCAACATCCACGGCGATCATGCCCATTATGACCTGATGCTTGATACACCAACTGACAAGGACGAAGTGGTAAAATCCGATAAGGATATTGATTTTATTCTAGAAAAGGATAATGAATGGCTGGATGGTGTTTGGATTCAATTTTTCCAAGTACCTAATGAAGAGTGGGTAATTACCAACCCAACCAGAGGCGGCCATCACCATCATCATTAATCATCACGAGTAACTATTAGTTTCTTATTTTCATCTCCCTCCCCGCGGAATATCGCAGGGAGTTTTTTATGGTTACCATAAAAATATTATGTAAATTAAAAAGTCTCCTTCTTTGAAAAGACGTATTCAAAAATGGTAATCTAATGTAATGAGCAGAACAGAAGGGAGAGTAAGAGGAATTGAATAATCATATAGATATTAAATTAATTGCCCTTGATATGGATGGGACCTTATTAAATAATCAGCATGAAATTTCTGTGGCAAACCGTGAGGCGATCAAAGAAGCCCAGGATAAGGGCGTATTTGTTGTTCTAAGTACAGGACGTTCTTTTTTAAATAGTCATAATCATGCCGATTCTCTAAATCTTTCTTCCTTTTTGGTGACGGTAAATGGGAGTGAGATTTGGGATGAAAAACGCGAACTTGTGAGAAGATCGCTTGTAAAATCAGAACAAATTGAATGGATGCTGAAGCTTGCGAATGAGCACAAAGCGACATTTTGGGCAATTAGTACGGAACGAAACTGGCACAATGAAATGCCAGAGGATTTGCATTCGGTTGAGTGGATGAAATTTGGCTTCAATATTCATGATGATGCCGTCCGAGAAATTGTGATTAAAGAGCTGGAAGCTAGAGGTGAGTTTGAACTGTCAAATTCCGCTCCATTCAACATAGAGGTTAACGCTTCAGGTATTAACAAAGCGCAAGGATTAAAGCTTGTGTGCGAGCGGCTCGGAATTGAGATGAAAAATGTAATGGCCGTTGGAGATTCCCGTAATGATCTGGCCATGATTAAAGAAGCTGGCATGGGTGTAGCCATGGGAAATGCCCAGGAGATTGTAAAGGAAACGGCTGACTGGGTGACAGCTTCTAATGAAGAAGATGGCGTGGCGAAGGCTATTCACAAATGGGTTTTGGATAAATAAAATTTTTTTACTTGGAATTGGTATATGAGGAATGCATACGGGTAAAAATATATGTGCAAGCATTATTTTGCAAAATTTAGTTATGGGATTATGCTAGGAGGCACCGAAAGAAATGGAACATGGCAAGGTAAAATGGTTTAACAGTGAAAAAGGTTTTGGATTTATCGAAAGAGATGGCGGAGAAGACGTTTTCGTTCATTACTCTGCAATTCAAATCGAGGGTTTCAAAACCTTAGACGAAGGACAAGAAGTTACGTTTGAAATCGAAAACGGCCAGCGTGGGCCGCAAGCGGTAAATGTCCGTAAAGCTTAATAACTGTTAAAAATTAAACAGACTCTTTTATAGGGTCTGTTTTTTTCGTAAAAATAAATTTGGGCCGTTCGTGTATTGATGTCCGAACGGCCTTTTTTGGTTGGTTTTTTTTAAAAGGTAACTAACGGTTGGGAGTGGGCACGGAGTTTTGCTTAAAACTGGGCCAAAATTGCCGCGGAGGTAGCCTGTTCAAAAGCAAAATTACAATTTTTCAGAAAAAATCCCTTGTAGGAATAGGAGAATCATGGAAATACCGTTAATCCAGTAAAATATAGTTACCGTTTTTAAAGTAAGAAAAAGATATCAGCGAATTTTTATGATATATCAGCGGATTTTTGATTTTATCAGCGAATTCTAATGATATATCAGCGGATTTTTAAATATATCAGCGAATTTTCAAATTTATCAGCGAATCATCCAAGTCCTAATTTTTCCTTAAATTTGTTGGCTGAATAAAAGGAATTTCTACAGGAAAATAGACTCTCGCTTTGTTTACACCCACATATTTGAGATTTGCTGAATGAAGTAATCTACGTGCTAAATCTGGCGAAGATATTTGCGCGAACTCCCTAAACTGTTGATTGGTAATAGTCGGCCCATACAATAAAAAATAATCCTGTATAGTGTAAAGATGGGCATCGGGAACAAAGGTATCACAAGTAGGACAATACCAATTTTGGTTTTTCCGTTGTACTGGTAAATGCAAACAATTTGGACAATGGACCCCTGGTAACAAATCACCTTGGACTATATCAAATTTCTTTAGAACGGGCTTTGTTGGAATAGTATTAAGCTTCAACAAAAGCCTGTCTAACTTCCGTAATTCTTTTGGATTAAGTTTCTCTTGTTTATGGAAATTCTCAAATAACTCTATTTTATGAAGAATACTAGGGGATTTGCAGATGTGCTGCATAACCTTTAAGCCATTTCTTCCGACAAAGGAAAGAATGGCATTAGGATTACTGAAAACAACTAAATATTCAAGGGGTAACGTTGGTAAATTGTTTTCTGCAAGCACACTATTAAGGACTCTTTGATGCCTTTCAACTTGAAAGATTGGATAAGGATATGGTATCTCTTCTCCATCTACTTTTTGAATTAATTGTTCTGAATCCGTGTCTATCAAGTTCTTTCCTTTATTATTTTTTACATCTATGATAATTCCGCTTTTTGAGGTTAACAGGAAGGTATCAATTTGGCAGTTGTATTCTCCATCGGGAAGGTTCAAATCGTGGAAAATGTGGTATTCTTTTTCGGGAAGAGAGTGTAGGTAGAAATCAATTGATTGTTCACCCCGGTATCCGGCCCATCGTCCGGCTAATTCATCTGCAATCAGCTGCCATTTTGGATGGGTTTTTCGAAGACGCCTTAGTAGTGCCTCCAAAATGAGAATAATCAGTGGAATAAAGCGTGGTTTTATTATCAATTTCATCACTCCTTTTTAATTTCCCGTTAATTTTTCTAAAAAAGATGAAAATTTCCTGCTGGATTTTGCAGAGATTTGTCAAAATTTTGTTACACTTTTATTTAAGGAGGAGATTAACATGAACGAACCAATTGCCATTGTGACAGGATCCTCAAGCGGATTCGGCCTTTTAACCACTCTGGAACTTGCTCGGTCGGGTTTTCATGTTATAGCGACGATGAGGAATCCCGATAAAAGCGGCGGACTTCTTTCAGAAGCCAAGAAAGAAAACATTGAAGATAAAATATACATCCACCAACTAGACGTTACCTCACAAGATTCAATCAACCAACTCGCCAAACTAACGGAAACTCGAGGCCGTATCGATGTACTCGTCAACAACGCCGGCTACGCTGCTGCCGGGTTTGTCGAGGAGCTCCCGATGGAGGAATACCGCAAACAATTTGAAACAAACGTTTTTGGCGTGATGGCAGTTACAAAAGCCATCTTGCCATATATGCGACAGCAGCGCCATGGAAAAATCATTAACCTTAGCAGCATCAGTGGCGTTGTCGCCTTTCCAGGAATGTCACCATATGTGGCATCAAAGCACGCCCTCGAAGGCTGGAGTGAATGCCTTCGCCTGGAAATGAAGCCATTTGGCGTGGATGTAATCTTGGTAGAGCCTGGTTCGTACAGGACCAGTATTTGGTCTTCAGGAAAACAACTTACCCGCTCCCAACCCGACTCACCGTACTACCGGCTAATGGAAGGTATGGAAAATTACATTCTATCCGGAGAAGAAAAGTTTGGCGACCCACGGGAGGTAGCCCAAAAAATCGCAGTAATAGCCAAAATGCAAAAACCAGCACTACGTTTTCCTATTGGTAAGGGTGTGAAAACGGCTATCCTCATTAAAAATCTTATCCCCTGGAGCCGATGGGAGAGTATTCTATTAAACAAACTACCTAAGAGATAAATTTCAAGAAGTTCTTGTGGAATATTTTTGAAATTAATTCCAACATTTAGAAATAAAGTGTAGCCACCATTTTGGCTGCATTTTTGATTTTTTTAAAATAATAATTTTTGAAAAAGTCGAATTTTTTTGGCAGGAATTTAAGGATATTGTGAGAATATTAGAAATAAGATAGAAAAAAGGGGGGTTAACATGGATATTCAAGTAGTAGAAAAAAATGAAATGAGAGTAGTTGGAATTTCATGGAATGGAAGTTATTCGCAAACTAGCACTATACCCAAGCTATTTACAGAATTTGAACAACGCTTAGAGGAAATTTCCTTTAAGACAGAGGAACCGGTTCTAATTGCCCCGTTTCATAGCCGGGAAACGGAGTTTACCTATTACGTTACAGCACCCGTTGAAAAAATTACAGATATCCCGGAAGGAATGGTTGGCTTTACGATTCCAAGTAAAAATTATGTGGTGACAACCCATAAAGGAAAACCCGAAGAGGTAGAAAATACATATAACCTTTTGTTTACGTGGATGAAAGAATATGGCTATGAGCAAGATCATCAAGCACTAAGTTTAGAGATCTATAAGGAAGAGCACAAAGCGCTAAATGCCAGCGGTGATCTTCATTTTGAAATTTATTTGCCAGTTATGGTGTATAAATAAAGCTCATTTATTTTTTATGAAGCAGTACGGTTTCCTTTACAGATGCACTTCTGTATAATAATATTAAAATAATTTAACAGTAATTCCTTCGGGGCAAGGTGAAAGTCCTTACCGGCGGTGATGAAGCGAATGCTTCTTAGTCCGTGACCCGGTTAACAATTTTGTTAAGCGGTGGATCTGGTGAAATTCCGGAGCCGACAGTTAAAGTCTGGATGGGAGAAGGGAAATAGCAGGATTAAAATTGGAGAAATTTAGCCTTTTTTAAGCCTTAATTTTCTATTGTCTTTAAACAGGCCCTGTAGGTTGTTACCTCAGGGTCTTTTTGCTTTTTAGAAGAATATTTTATCCCTGGAAACCTAATGAAGGGAGAAAGAAGGATGTTTACCGGAATTATTGAAGAGATTGGTACAATTTCGGCTATACAGCGGACTGGTAATTCATTTGTGATGACGATTGAAGCGAAAAAAATCCTTGCCGATGTTCATCTTGGAGACAGTATTGCTGTCAATGGGGTTTGCTTAACTGTCACCTCCTTTACGGGAACCCGCTTTACGGTCGACGTCATGCCGGAAACGGTTAAAGCCTCTAGTTTAAATTCGTTAAAGCGCGGCTCAAAAGTAAATCTTGAGAGAGCAATGGCGGCCGGGGGAAGGTTTGGCGGTCATATTGTTTCGGGGCATATCGATGGCACCGGGGTTATTAAAAGCAAAAATGCGCTTGAAAATGCTGTGTATTATGAAATTGAGGCCGAGCCGGAAATATTGAAATACATCATTTATAAAGGCTCTATAACAGTGGATGGGACAAGCTTAACGGTATTTGGAGTGACCGAAAACTCGTTTACATTATCGTTGATTCCCCATACGATGTCGGAAACCGTGGTCGGTATCAAAGGACAGGGTGAGATTGTAAATTTAGAATGCGATATGATTGGCAAATATGTCGCTCATTTTATGAATAATTTTTCGAACAATCAGAAGCCTAAAGGCCAATCAGGTATTACGGCCCAATTTTTAGAAGCGAATGGATTTTTATAATATTGCATGAAAAAACTGAACAAAGGAGTGATACAGCATGTTTGACAGGATTGAAGAAGCAATCGAAGAATTGAAACAAGGGAAGGTTATCATTGTTTGCGACGATGAGGACAGGGAAAATGAAGGAGATTTCATAGCGCTTGCTGAAAAAACGACTCCTGAGGTTATCAATTTGATGGTAACGCATGGGAGAGGCCTTGTCTGTGTTCCGATTGAGGAAGAATTAGCAAAAAAACTGGATTTAATGCCGATGGTAGCTAACAATACCGACCCGCATGGGACTGCTTTTACAGTCAGCATTGATCATAAAAATGCTACAACGGGTATTTCGGCCTTTGAACGGTCCGCGACAATCATGAATTTAATTAACCCTCAGTCAAAAGCTGCCGATTTTAAACGACCTGGTCATGTTTTTCCGCTTATTGCTAAAAAAGGCGGCGTCCTTAGAAGAACAGGTCACACAGAAGCAGCAGTAGATCTTGCAAAACTATCTGGAGCCAAGCCAGCTGGCGTCATTTGTGAAATCATGAATGAAGACGGGACGATGGCCCGGGTACCGCAGCTTAGAAAAATCGCCGATAAGCTGGGCCTGAAAATGATTACGATCAAAGATCTGATTGAATATCGAAATCAGAAGGATAAATTGGTAAAGCGGGAAGTTGAAATCAAGCTGCCGACTGAATATGGCGATTTTAAAGCAATCGGGTATTCAAATATGGTAGACGACAAAGAGCATGTTGCTCTCATTAAAGGTGAAATTGACCCGGAAAAGCCAATTCTGGTCAGGGTTCATTCGGAATGCTTAACGGGTGATGTTTTTGGATCTTACCGCTGTGACTGCGGTCCGCAGCTCCACGCCGCCCTGATGCAGATTGAACAAGCCGGCAATGGTGTGCTGTTGTATATGCGCCAGGAAGGCAGAGGCATTGGCCTCCTTAACAAAATGAAGGCCTATCAGCTTCAGGAACAAGGCTACGATACGGTAGAAGCAAATGAAAAACTTGGCTTTAAGCCTGATTTAAGGGATTACGGAATTGGTGCACAAATTTTAAGAGATCTTGGCATCAGAAAAATGATGTTATTAACGAATAATCCGCGTAAAATTAAGGGCCTCAAGGGCTATGACCTGGAAGTCGTCGAGCGGGTACCGCTGCAAATGGAAATGAGACCCGAAAACGAAAGCTATTTAAAAACCAAACATGATAAATTAGGTCATCTGCTTCATTATTAAAAATACGGAGGAATAGAAATGGGACATATTTTTGAAGGAAACTTAGTTGGTACAGGACTGAAAGTCGGAATCGTAGTTGGACGTTTTAATGAATTTATTACAAGCAAATTATTGTCTGGCGCACAGGATGCTTTAAAGCGCCATGGAGTGAATGAGGCTGATGTGGATGTCGCGTGGGTTCCAGGCGCATTTGAGATTCCATTAATCGCTAAAAAAATGGCTGACAGCAAAAAATATGATGCAGTTATCACACTTGGTACAGTTATCCGCGGTTCCACACCACATTTTGATTTCGTGTGTAATGAAGTGGCAAAGGGAGTATCCCGCATCACGCTTGACACTGGCATTCCGGTTATTTTTGGGGTATTAACCACAGATTCAATCGAGCAGGCAATCGAGCGGGCTGGTACAAAAGCAGGCAACAAAGGCTGGGAAGCTGCTTCTGGCGCCATCGAAATGGCAAACCTAACAAGAAATTTTGAATAATAGCAAGCATAGGGGGCACCTTTTTTAGGGTTGCTCCCTGCTTGTTTAATTCAGTAAAAAAATGAAAGCAAAAACAAAAACATGTACAAATGAACCAGACTTTTACTATAATAATAACAGCATAAAAAAATAATCTTTAAAAAACAGGTGCTAAAGTCTTAACACAAGACTCTTAGCTTAATAGGGAAGTTGGTTAAAAGCCAACGCGGTCCCGCCACTGTAAATGGGAGCAACCTATACGATGTCACTGTCGCAAAAGATGGGAAGACATAGGAAGCAATGACCATGAGCCAGGAAACCTGCCTGCTTTTAAACACAATTGCCTACGTGGATAGGAGAGTGTTAAGCAGGAAACGTCACTCGTTTGTTACTTAGCATACATAACACCTCCTCCTAGTTGATAGGAGGATTTTTTTATGCCAATTTTGGGGTAAAGATAGAAAGGGAGAGAGAAATAATGAGAAAAGCAACAAAATTGATGGTTATTGCGGGAGCACTGGCGCTGGCGGTACCTTACAATGCTTATGCAGCTGAGGATGTCAGCACAGAGATTGCCTCTACTGCCGAACATGTTCAGGCTGGAGAGCTAAATTCAGATTGGCTGGCTATTTCTCTATCAAAAGCAGGGAAATTGACGGCAGCAAACAAGCAAGACTATCTAATGAAGCTGAAAAGCAGGGTAAATGGAACTGATTTAAAAGGAACGGAGCTTCATAAAACTATCCTGGCTGTTCGTGCTTTAGGGGCAGATCCGGCTAATTTTGAGGGGCAAGACTTAATAAAAAAGGCTTACAGTGATACATCCTTGAACGCATTTACTGCCTATGTATATGCATTAATTGCATTAGATAGTGCAGATTACACTATCCCAGCTGATGCTTTATGGACAAAAGATAAACTTATCGCCAAGATTACAACTATGGATTCAACTGCCGGTGGCTGGAACTGGGCTGGATCAACAAGTGAACAAGCTGATCCGGATACAACTGGAATGGTGCTGACTGCTTTAGGCAAGCATAAGTCAGATGGTGTTGTCAAAGCAGACATCAATAGTGCCGTCTCTTATTTAAAAGCGGTTGAAACGGCTAATGGCGGTTTTGATAATTGGGGAGAAAACTCATCTTCAACGGCCCAGGTGGTAATTGGACTTTCCTCTATTGGGGTAGACCCGACTTCCACTGAATTCACTAAGGATGGAAAAAATCCTGTTAATCATCTATTTACCTATGAAATAGGAAATGGCGGCTATAAATGGATGAAATCCGAAACGGCAGAGAATAGTTTTGCAACAGAGCAGGTTTTTCAAGCTTTAGTAGCTTACGATAAATTTAAATCTGGAGACCAACTTTTTAGTTTTCCATATCAAGTGAATGAGGAGCCTGTACCATCACAGCCGACTATACCTGCTCCAACACCAACGGTCGTAAACAACAATAATTACGTGACTGTCACACCTACTACAGACGTTTCTAAATTACCTGTCTCAGAGTCAACGAAAGAGGTAATTAGGGAAATCATTACGAACAATAATGCCGGCGCAGCAGGAACTACAGGAAATACATCTTCACAGCCGCAAGTGATTGTCGTCCAGCAGCCAGCAGCGATTCAAACAGCAGCAGGCGAACCCAAAGTTGAGGTGAAAGTTGAAAAAGAAAGTGGTACCTTCAATTCCAATAACCTCAAGGTAGGGGGCACTACTGCATTTATTGGGGCACTGGCTTTAGTTCTTAGAAGAAAGTTCTTGGGGGTGTAAGCATGAAAGGCTGGCAGAAAATCATCGGTGATATTGCATCATGGCTCTTGGTAATCGGTGGGATTGGCTATGCTATATATGGCTATACTCCGGGCAAAACGATTACAACAACAACAACCACCCCTCAGGTTAAACAAGTTCAGCAGGATCAGCAAACCGCTGCCGAAACAGTTGAGAATGTGGAAGGGATTGTTTCCAATGCAGAAGCAACGTCATCTGATACCGCTGGAAAAAATTCAACAGTAAAAGTAATAACTACTCAGCCAGTAAAACAAACCTCAACGGTAACGCAACAGGCAGCAAGCAGCACGGCACCAGCATCTGCACAGGTGGAAGAGAAAAAGCAAGACACAGTAACTGTTTCAGTAAAGACACCTGATGGCTATTTAATCGCACCAAGAAAAGTTGAAATAAATGACCAAACGAAAGCTGCCGATGTTTTGAAGCAGGTCTGTCAGGAGGCCGGCATAAAGCTGGATACCACTGGTACGGGTGCCACGCTCTATACAAAAGGCATTGGCGGCTGGCATGAGTTTGATAAAGGACCATACAGCGGATGGAGCTACAGAATAAATGGAGTTAAAGGAGACCGATCATCCGGCGTAAAGGATGTTAATCCGGGCGACACGATTGAGTGGAATTATGTCGTCGATTACAGGGAGGATAAGTGATGACGAGTATTCACTCCGTTTTTAAGCCCAAGATACGGCAACTTTTTACTTTAAGGAATATGACCTTAATGGCGTGTTTAGCAACCTTGAGTATTGTAGGCAGGATTTATATGGGGATGATTCCAAACGTCCAGCCATCAACGGTTATTATTATTTGCTCTGCCTTGATTTATGGGGTGCGGTTTGGGCTGATTATTGCTGTTCTTACTGTATTAGGTTCAAATCTTGTGTTAGGCTTCGGCCCCTTTGTTATCATGCAGCTGATTGCTTGGGGGACAGTTGCCGTTCTATCGGGCATGATCGGAAGATTTTATGAAAAAATCCCGCATCTACTTTTATCGGTATACGCCGGATTTACCGGGCTGTTTTTTGGATTTATGGTATCCTTAAACGTCTTCATCATTGGCGGCCCGGCTGCTTTTTGGGTCTACTACTTAAGAGGGATCCCGTTTGATTTATATCATGCGGCCGGCAACTTTTTGTTTTATTTAACCCTTGGTCCAGTCCTGCTAAAGCTTTTACAAAGGCATAAGGAAAAAACATTTCATCAAGACCCAATTGAGTTAACAGATAATAAATAGCACGCCAAACGGCGTGCTATTTTTGCATACTCTGCAGTTTTTGAATCAACGAATCGACTTTTTCGCCAACATTATAAAGAACTTCCTCAAAACCTTTTTTCCATTCAGGTGCTTGTTCTTTAATCGATTTCCCAATCTTCTTGGCATTTTCATTTAATTCTTTACCAATTTCTTCTGCTTGGTCTTGTATGTTTGATGCGGGGTTTGTTTCCCCGGCTAGCTTAGCATTTATGGACACAACCTCAAAATTTTCTTTAGGAAGAGAGGCTGTTGATGTTCTCATGATTTCTTTAAAAATAGGAACGACATTTGCCGAACTTGAGCTTGGCAGGTAGTGCTGGCGGTCGGTTTGGTCAAAACCAATCCAAATGGCACCTACCAGATTGGGCGTATAGCCGACCATCCACTGATCCTTCGTGCCGTTTATATCAGCAAACGGAAGCTGGGTTGAACCGGTTTTTCCGGCAATTTGTACTCCTGGGATGCGGGCTTTTTGACCTGTTCCAGATTCAACCACATTTAGAAGAATGGAGGTCATTTCATTTGCCACCTTTTTGGAGGTCACTTTGGTTGTTTTAGCTTCCCGTTCAGCAATAATATTGTCTGTTGGGCCGACAATTTTTGTAATCAAATGGCTGTCCTGACGCTTCCCGCCATTTGGAAAAACTGTGTAAGCATTGGCCATCTGCAGAGGGGAAACGCCTTTACTCATCCCACCAAGTGCGACCGCTAGATTTCTATCTTCTTTTTCTATAGGAATACCGAAACGTTTCAAGGAATCAAGTCCCTTGTTTAAACCTACCTGATTCAACAGCCAAACGGTCGGAACATTTAAGGAGTCTTCCAAAGCCTTATACAATGGAACCTTGCCCTGATATGTTTTTGTGAAATTTTCCGGTTTGTAATTGCCAATTGTAAGCGGCTCATCCACCAGTTCTGACGAATAAGTATAACCTTCCTCAAGAGCTGCTGTATAGACAGCCAACGGTTTGATTGAAGAACCTGGCTGCGCCTTTAATTGCGTCGCCCGGTTAAAGCCGCGAAACACTTGTTCACCGCGTCCGCCAACGAGGGCAAGAACACCGCCTGATGCTGGGTCCATCAAGACAGAGCCGCTTTGGACGGTTTCTCCCCCCATCCCTCTAGGAAAAAAGGATTTATTAGCATAAATCTTTTCTAGGCCCGCCTGTAAATTTTGATCCATTTCCGTATAAATTTGGTATCCTCTTGTTAAAATTTCATCCTGTGTCAGACCGTATCGGGAAATGGCTTCGTTTAAAACAGCATCAACATAATAAGGGTATTTCCGCTCTACGAAGCTGCCACCGCCGTCATGCAGGTGGATTTTTTCTTTTTTAGCCTGGCTGTATTGGGCTGTGGTTATCATCCCGAGTTCCTTCATTTTACCCAACACGACATCTCTTCGGTCCATTGCTCCCGTATAATTTCTATAAGGATCAAGATAATTCGGCGCATGCAGAAGACCGGCAATCATTGCAGCCTCACTAATGGTCATGTCCTTGGCATCCTTATTAAAATATTTCTTTGAGGCATTGCCAATTCCCCAGGCACCGCTGCCGAAATAAACTTGGTTTAGATACATTTGCAGAATTTCGTCTTTAGTATAAACTTTTTCAATTTTTACCGCTAAAAATAATTCCTCAGCCTTCCGTTTATAAGTTCGTTCTGGTGACAGCAGCGCGTTTTTGGTGAGCTGCTGCGTAAGGGTGCTTCCGCCCCCAGTAATCCTGCCGGCGAATAAGTTACCGAAGAAGGCACGGGCGATCCCCTGAATATCGAAACCGCCATGCTCATAAAATCGCTCGTCCTCTATAGCAACCACCGCATTCGGAACATATTTGGGCAGCTCTTCAATTTTCACACCTTTTGTTCGGTTTGTTGCCACATTTGAAGCAACATTGCCATTTTTATCATAAATAACCGTCGGCTGGCTTAGGCCTTCCTTTAATGACTGCACATTCGCTCGTGAGGCGAGCCAGCCAAAATATGAAATAGTTGAAAGCACGACTACTAGACAAATCAAAAATAGAATTTGAGTTAAATGTTTCTTTTTCCAGAAACGGACGACTAATTCCCAGATTGGGCGAATCTTGTCCATAATTATCTCCTAACCTTCGTATGATTTTTTGCTTCTTCCTATTATAAATATTCAAGTTAAAAAAGACCAACAAAGACCTTTGAATAGAAATCTTTTAATACCAAGACAATCGTGGACAACCAATTCCAAAGTAAGCATATGTTAGTAGAAAGATAAATCATTATTGTGGAAAGGGATGGTGTCATGATTAACTGGAAAGTCCGGTTCAAGAACCGAAACTGGGTAATTGCATTTATCTCGCAGCTATTTATTGTCGCGCAAATGATTCTAGGCGGATTAAATTCCTTGGGGATAACTAGTTTCCAGCTTTCGGATGCGCTTCAGGATTGGGTAATTACCTTGGCAAATGCTGTATTTGTATTGCTTTCGTTGCTAGGAATTGTTCAAGACCCGACGACAAAAGGGTATGGCGACAGTACCCGAGCCTTAAATTATAAGGATCCAAATTAACCATAAAAGAGGCTGTCAAGCGAGGCAGCCTCTTTTTCGATGTATTATGTAATGGTTTGCACAAATAAACCTTCCCCCTCGAGCCATTCAGCAATAAAAATATTCTTGTAGTCCGTGATGTTATGTGAATGTAGTTGAGTCGTCAGCCATGCTTCGTCATAGCCAAGGTCGTAGATTTCATCCCATAATACCTCGCCATCACGAATAACTGTTACGGGTATGTAAACAGGTTTTGGCGGCATATTAAAATCCTCTTGAGTGGTTTTTTGATACTTTGTCTTTTTTAAAATGCTAAGTGAGCCATTTGCCTCCAGATAGCAATAAGCGACTTCGCGGATCGAAAAGGTTTCACTTTGCCGGAGCAGGCTTTGCAGCTGATTGATATTCATACGGTTTTTCTTCAATTCATGCCGGTCCACCACACCGTTTCTAATTAGTGCCGAGGGCTTTCCTTCGACCATGCCGCGAAAGGTTAGAAACTTCTGTCCAAGATATTCGACAGTTATAAGAAGTACCCCCCATAGTACCATTGAATACATAATATAGTAAAAACTGATTTTATCATCATAGATGGCGTTACCAATTATTTCGCCTAGAACAATGGAGGAAATAAAGGTAAAGGGAGTTGCTCTTTTAATAATTTTTCTTCCAATGATTTTTATCCAAAGAACGAGAAGGATAAAGCCAACAATCAGGTCAGCTGTTATGTAAGCCAGTTTCATAATCCAATGCTCCAATCAAAAATCATACTACATTCTTTTATTGCCAAGTATTCGTATAATGAAACACATTCCAATATCTTCAAGAAAATTCTTTACATTTTTCTAATAAAATAGTTTACTAGTATGTATCTAAAAATTTGCGAGGACATATATATGACTAGAATAAAACAGTATATTGGACAGTTTCATCCTATCGTTTGGGTCTTGTTATTAGGAACCGTTTTAACCAGGGGCTCCGCTTTTATGACTCTGCCATTTTTGTCTATCTATTTATCAAGGAATTTGGAGCTTTCTCCAATTGTAATCGGGATTACAGTTGGGATGAGCCCGTTAATGGGAACGGTGGGGGGATTTATCGGGGGGCATTTGTCGGACCGTTTTGGCCGTAAGCCAATCATGCTGACCGCTTTATTTACGCTGACACTTGTTTACTTCGGCTTTACTATTGCTAACGAGCAAATTTGGTTCATTCTATTAAATGCTATTAATGGACTTTGCACATCCTTTTTTGAGCCAACCTCCCAAGCACTTATGGCGGATTTAACCGAGAAGACGAAGAGGATGAAGGTTTATTCACTGAGGTATACTGCCATTAATATTGGTGCATCTGTTGGCCCGCTCCTTGGAGCCTATTTTGCCAATACATCCGCAAAAGTTTCCTTTGCCATTACAGGCAGTACCTATCTATTGTATGCCATAGTTTTGTTATGGATAATGAATAAACTAGTGATCTCAAATGAAGCTGCTGCGAAGAAAGTAGTTTCTGCGGCAGATGCGTTTAAAATAATAAAGACGGATAAGGCATTAAGATATTTATTAGTTGGGATTATCTTAATTAACATGGGGTATTCCCAAATAGATTCGAACCTGCCTCAGTACCTGGAAAAGTCGGTGGAAGATGGAGTGGTGATTTTCTCTGTGCTTCTTACCATCAATGCTGTCATGGTGGTGTTTTTGCAAATGCCAATCAGCCATATCGCGGAGAAGATAAGCTTGATGCAGGGAATGGTTTTCGGTGCTATCTTTATGACAGCCGGATTAATCGGATTTAGCTTCATTAATGGTTGGGTAACAGCAATTATTGCCATGGTGCTCTTAACGGTTGGTGAAATATTGATTTTCCCGGCCAACAGCATGATGATGGACAAACTTGCCCCAGAACATTTACGCGGCACCTATTTCGGAGCCGGACAATTTCGAAAGATTGGTCATTTCTTCGGTCCAATCCTCGGCGGATACCTACTAAGCCACATCCAAGGACAGTTCATGTTTTTGATAATTTCGTTAGTAACCCTAGCCAGCATTATTTTCTTTACAGCAGGAAACAAAACGTTTATTCAGTCAATAACTGTGAAAGCTGAATCATTTTAACACCATTATGATTGTCGAAAAATCTGTAGTTTGGTAAAATTTGATAAATAATAGGAAAAGAAAAAGCTTTTTTTGAATAGGATTAAATAATCCTTTTAAAAAGGGGTCCTGTAAATGTTCTGGTTGGTGATAGTAATTTTGTCGATTTTCGTGATTGAGGAAACGACTTATTATTTTTGGAATCGATATGTTTATGGACCAAATGTTCCGAGAAAAGAAAAATGGAAGAATCGGTTGACCATTTTAGTCACACTAATTAGACGGAAGCATAAAAATACCGAAACTACAGAACCAAATAATCATGAAAAAAGCTCGCTTTAAGGCGGGCTTTTTTCATTTTCATTTCTTTTCTTAAAAAAAGATACAACGGATTTAATGAAAAAATAGAGGAGAAACAAGAAGATGATTATATTTTCCGCAGGTTCCATAACCCTAAAAGGATTTAGTTCTTTTGTGACAATTCCGGAAAATTTAGTGCCCATTATCATATCTATTGAAATAATTAGCATTGCCAAGGTTAGAGCTATAAAAACGGTTGCGAAGAATATTTTCAAATAAGTCACCTTCATAACATTATTATTTTATTATTATCAGTTAGTTATGCTTAACAAATTAATACTATGTAAATAATGGATAACCCAATTATTTTTGGGCATTCTACCCAATATATCCAATTTGTTCTGCAAAGGAGGCGGACATTGTGTCGATTTGGTCTACCATGTTGAAAAACAAACAAAAAAAACGGAAGAATGATAATGTAAGACAGCACAATGATCCGCAAAAACCTGAAGAACAACCTATTCAGCGGAATTATGAAGATAATGTTTCACGAATTAAAGGAGAATTAGGTAACAGTACGGACTTGCTGTTCCGTGAGTATCAAATTGGTGATCATAAAGGAACTATTGTATACGTAGATGGTCTGGCAAATGGGCAGCTTATCAATGATTTTTTTAATGAGACCCTTTTAAATTCAGGATTCAATGGGAATCAAGATCCGTTCCAGTTTTTAATTGAAAAAGCAGCAGGGTTAGGAAATTTTCAGTTTGCCACTGAATGGAATCAAGTTTTTGATTCTTTTCTTTCTGGAAATACACTCTTTTTTTTAGATGGCTACAATCAAGCAATCAATGTTGAAACAAAGGGATGGGATAAACGTTCCATATCCGAACCGAGTACTCAATTATCCATAGGGGGCCCAAAGGATTCCTTTACGGAAACGATACGAACTAATACCGCATTAATCCGGCGGCGGATAAAAAGCCCGAATTTATGGCTGGAATCGATGAAGCTGGGTACCGTTGCCCAAACCGATATCGCCATTATGTATATCAAGGGAATAGCGAATGAAAAAATTATCGGGGAAGTCAAAGAGCGGCTTAATCAAATTAATATTGATGCTGTGATGGCGGAGGGTTATATTGAGCAATTGTTTGAGGACCAAACTTGGACACCCTTTCCGACGACACATCATTCCGAAAGGCCGGATGTGATAGCGTCACATTTACTCGAGGGGAGAATTGCCATTTTAGTGGATGGAACACCCTTTGTTATTACAGTACCAGCTATTTTCGCTCAATTTTTTCAAGCGCCGGACGATTATTATGCCCGCTTTGATATTTCGACAAGTCTTCGCATACTACGAATTTTGGCTTTTTTAATCGCTCTGATGGGTCCAGCATTATATATTGCAGCGACAACCTTTCATCAGGAAATGATTCCTACCACTTTGGCCATTGCCATTGCTTCTCAAAGAGAGAATGTTCCTTTTCCGGCCTTTATAGAGGCTCTAATCATGGAAGTGACGTTTGAAATCTTACGGGAAGCAGGCTTGAGACTGCCAAGGGCAGTGGGTCAAGCGGTTTCCATTGTAGGTGCGTTAGTTATTGGGCAGGCAGCTGTTCAAGCGGGAATTGTATCGCCAATTATGGTTATTGTTGTATCAATTACAGCGATTGCCAATTTTTCAACGCCAACCTTTATGATGGCTATTGCAGCACGACTAATTCGGTTTGCTATGATGGCATTGGCTACCTTCCTTGGTTTATACGGAATTGTATTGGGACTTATGTTTATGTCCATTCATTTATGTGCACTGCGTTCTTTTGGGATTCCCTATATGATGCCGATTGCGCCTTTCAATGCTCAAAATCAGCAGGATATATTCATCCGATATCCTATTTGGGCTATGAAATACCGCCCTAAATTTATAAGTAAGGGAAATTTGGTAAGGGCTGGTGATAATCAGAAACCAATGCCTCCTAAACAAGAGGATAGTCAAGATTCGAAAGGTGAATCATGATGAGAAAAACCATGATGATTTTTTTACTAATCGGTTTGTTCATGCCGATTCTCAGCGCCTGCTGGAATCAAAAGGAGCTGACAGATTTAGCATTTGTAATGGCTATGGGTATTGATAAAGGAGAAAATCGGCGGTTTCAAGTTTCATTTCAAATTGTTATTCCGGGAAATGTAGCATCCGGACAAGGAGGCGGTGGCGGGGGTCATGGTCTTCCAATTGCGGTCTATACTAGTTCAGGGGATACAATTACTGAAGCTGCTAGAAGAGCGACCCAAAAAATTTCGCGCCGTCTTTATTACGCCCATACCAATTTAATTGCCGTAAGCGAGGAAGTGGCGAAGGATGGACTTCTTGATATTCTTGATGCCTTGGATCGTGATCCGGAATTTAGAACGACCACTGAGATAGTCGTAGCAAGAAAAACTAGTGCAGAAAAATTGGTCTCAGCACTGGCAAATCTTGATAAACTGCCTGTCAATAAGGTGACAAAAGAAATTGAATCGACCGAAGCGCTGTTAGGTGAAAATATGAGAGTAAATATTGATGAGTTCATAAACGGTCTTATAAGTCATGGGAGGGAGCCGATCACAAATGGTTATAAAATTTCCGGCAACCAAAATATGTCTGGAAAATCAGATGATTTAAAGAACACAAGATCAGAGGCCGTTCTTTCTTCTTCAGGATTAGCGATTTTTAGGAATGGCAAGCTTGAAGGATGGATTGATCGAGAAAAGGCACGCGGTGTTGTCTGGATAATGGATAAGGTGAAGAGCACATCCATTAATATCGATTGGAATGGGAAAAAAAATGCCATCACGATGGCTCCGATACGCTCTAAAACAAAAGTTGCCGTAAATATTAAACAGGGGAAGCCTGTTGTAAATGTAGCGATCGAATTTGAAGGGTGGATAAGTGAAGCAAATACCACAGTGGATTTAACGGACCCGAAGGTAATCGAAAAAATTGATAAGTCCGTAGCAAATGAAATCGAAAAACAAATTCAGTCGACTATAACCGAAGTTCAAAAGAAGAAAAGTGATATTTTTGGATTCGGGGAAAGAATTCACCGAAAAAATCCTAAGCTTTGGAAAAAAATAAAAGGGAACTGGAATGAACGATTTGCGGAACTTGAAGTGAATGTAAAGGTAGATTCCTTTACACGTCGTGAAGGAATCCGGACGAAGCCATTTTGGTATGATATCAATCAATAAACCCTTAGTGAGGGGATAAGGATGGAAAACGCAAAAATTAAAGCATCCCAGATGTTTGTCCTCGTAGTCCTATTTGAAATGGGAAGTTCAATACTCGTTGGGCTTGGAGGAAGTGCAAGGCAAGATGCTTGGATTAGTATTTTATTAGGGCTGGCGGGAGGAATTTTAGTCTTTTTTATTTATTACCGGCTTTTTAAATATTACCCGGAACTTCCTCTGACAAGCTATCTACAAAAAATAACAGGAAAATGGATTGGCAGAATACTTGCCTTGTTCTATGTTGTCTATTTTATGTATGTTGCCACAAGAGTATTACGGGACTTCGGTGAGCTATTAACAACGACTATTTACACAGCCACTCCTCTAGTTGTCATTAACTCTTTAATGATTTTGACCATCATTTATGGGATTCATAAAGGATTTGAGGTAATTGCCAGAATTGGTGAGTTGTACTTCGCAATAATTTATTTTATGGCGATTTCCGGAATGATTCTTGTTACCGGTTCAGGGCTTATCCACTTTGAAAATATCCGTCCAATGCTCGAGAATGGAATGAAACCTGTACTTCGTACTTTTCTAAAAGAAACCCTTGTCTTTCCATTTGGGGAAATGATCGTTTTTACCATGCTTCTGCCATATTTGAACAATCCAAAAAAGGTCAAAATCGCCTGTATTGGGGGAATGGGTTTAGCGGGCATAAACATTGCCATTACCGCAATAGTCAACGTGGCAGTGTTGGGACCAGATCTTTTTGTTCGTTCTAATTTTCCATTATTAACAACAATTGGAAAAATACAATTGGCAAATTTTATTGAACGGCTGGATGTATTTTTTATGCTTTATTTGGTGATTGGCGGCTTTTTTAAAATAACCATTTTTTATTATGCCGCAGTGATTGGAGCGGCCGATTTATTCAAATTAAAAAGCCACCAAAAGCTGAATTTTCCAATCGGTTTTGTAATATTATTAGCATCTCTTATGATTGCCTCGAATTTTGCAGAACATATCGAGGAGGGGCTGAACGTTGTTACAATCTATTTATCTTGGCCCTTTCAAATCATCATCCCATTATTTTTACTAGTGATCGCCTTTTTTAGAAATAGAAAGAAGCAACCGAAACAGCAATCAAACCAACAGCATAATCAACAATCCAGTCAATCATAATTGCTTGGATCCTATATAGCAAAAAACAGCCTTACTTAACTCAGTGAAGGCTGTTTTTTGCTATCCTGATGGGATTGGACATAGCTTGCCTGTTGTATAGGGAGGACAATATGAACAGATGTGCCTTGATTTTCCTTGCTCTCAAAATGAATGGTGCCATGATGTGATTGAACAATTTTAAAGCTAACTGTTAATCCTAAACCAGTGCCTTTTTCTTTGGATGAATAAAAAGGTTCGCCAATTTTGGCAAGCCTTTTCTCAGAAATACCACAGCCATTGTCTTCGATAACAATCGAAATCGTTTCAGGCTCCATTTGTTTAAAAGAAATGGTAACCATGCCGCCATTCCCTGATGCTTCAATCGCATTTTTTATGATATTTATAAACAACTGTTTTAATTGGTTCGGCTCACATTCAATCGTCATATGGTCATTTGCAAAACGAGATTCAATCTGGACATTATGGTAACTGGCTTCAGAACTTAGTAATGAAATGACATCTTTTAAGAGTTTTTTAACATCCGCCTTTGTGAATTTTACGGCTTGAGGCTTCGCCAGTAATAGAAGTTCACCGACAATGTGATTAATTCGGTCTAGCTCATCGAGCATGATTTGATAATAAAACTGGTGTCTTTCATCCTCGACTTTAAGAAGCTGTACAAAGCCTTTAAGGGAGGTAAGCGGATTACGTATTTCATGGGCTACGCTCGCTGACAGTTCACCTACAACTGACAGCTTTTCGGTCCTTCTCAGGCGTTCTTCCCTTTCTTCAAGTTTTTTTACCATGTCCCTTTTTTCTGTTATATCGCGACCTATAACAACTAGTCCTTGTCTAGAGCCATCAGGATTAAATAGAGGGACCTTTATCGTGTCAAAAAATTTTGTTGACCCATTTGGAAGGGGGAGGGCCTCTTCAACACGGGTAATTTTTTTATTTTTCCAAGTTTCTTCATCTGAAATCTCACAATTTCTAAGAGCATCGGCATAAAAATCTGTATGCTCGGCTAACTCGGAATCTTTTTTACCTCGGTAATCAACATTTTCAAGCTGGAACAATTGTAACCCAAAATCATTGGCCTCAATCCATCGGCCTTGCCCATCTTTAAAGTTGACAAAATCCACCATCGAATTAATCAGGGTAGAAAGGCGCTGCTGGTCTTCCTTGGACTCATTCAATTCATTTGCTTTATTCATAAAGAAATAAATGAATGCCCCTGTGACCATTAAATAAAAAATTTCTTTGATTCTTGCTAATATTTCCATATAAGAATCTGGCACAAAATGTGCAACCAAATAGTTGGAACCATAAATCCATATTAAACTAGTAAAAAAGTAGATGATAATCAGCTTTTTTTTCTGCATGAAAATCTCCAATTCCCTATATAGGGTAATATATTTTTCTTTTATTAATATTACTAGATAATGGGTGATTTAGGAACATCATATTCATGGAAAAAATCAGTTGAGCAAAAATCTAGTAAATTCTTTTGCCGAGAATCAGCAAGTCTCTTTCAATTCCGTCTAATTCGGCTACATTTGGAAGATGGGCCCATTTTTCAAAACCAAAGCTGTTAAAGAGTTTGACGCTTGGCTCATTATGGGCAAATATAAAACCTAGCAAGGTTTTAATGCGAATTTTCGGACAGACGTCAATCGCTTTTTGGATCAAATATTTACCTAACTTCTTTCCGCGAAAATCGGGATGAATGTAAATGCTGATTTCAGCAGTAGCATTGTAAGCGGGTCTCCCATAAAAGGATTGGAAGCTTACCCAAGCACAAATTCTTTCATCATGTTCTACTGCCCATAAAGGCCGAAATTCAGGTGAATGATCGTGAAACCATCGCGTCCGGTTTTCAACACTGATAGGCTCTATATCTGCAGTCACCATTCTGCCTGGAATGGTTGTATTATAAATGTGAACAATAGCTTCTAAATCGTTTATTTCTGCATCCCTGATTCTGAATTCTTCAAACATGACCTAACACCCCAATAAGTTGAATAAATAACTAAATTTTATGGTAAACCTTCTACCATTCAAAATCAATAACCGCAGGATTATTAAAAAGAAAAAACCCTTTCCCGGAATGGTTTCCCGGAAAAAGGTTTTCCCCTGATTCGTTTCATTGCCAAATCCCTACCAGCGGTGAGCCTTGGCATTACTCCTTAAGATGATGTTGTTTTGCGACATTTGCGTTTCGCCATTCACCTGAGATTTCTGACGCTTATGCCTTGTCGAATTTTTTACAAACATATCCGAGTGTGCATCAATACGCTCCCTGTAGCTCATCAAATCACCTCAAATTAGGATTTCGAAACGATGATATTCGAATGGAATATCATCTTTATCATTTGTAAACATAATGAAAAATAGTCTATCTGAAAAAATTTTAAATATAAATTTAAATTTAAACTTGTTTTTTCTGAAATTTCGAAATAAAATAATCTTAAACATACCAACCGGTAGGTATGTAATAAACTAAACCGGCATAATATTAATGGCAGTAAAAAATACTAGAATCCTAGATTGGAGTGAAGGTCATGCATTTACGTTTAACAGACGAACAAAAAATGGTTCAGCAGACGATTCGAAAGTTTGTTGAAAAAGAACTAATGCCTTTAGAAAATGAAGTTCTAAGAAGAGAGCGGGAAGGCAAGCCAAGCCTGCCGGAGGGCAAATTACAAGAATTGCGGTTAAAAGCTAAGGAAGCTGGTTTCTGGGGAATTAACACACCAGAAGAATATGGCGGTGCCGATCTTGGACAAATGATGATGGCGCTTGTTTACATGGAGGTTTCCAAAACATTCGTACCATTCACATTTGGTGGCTCTGCTGACAACATCCTTTACTATGGTAATGAGGAACAAAAGAAAAAATACCTACTTCCAACTATTAACGGTGAAAAGAAATCCTGTTTTGCCATGACAGAGCCAGGTGCTGGATCTGATACGACAAACATTAAAATGACCGCTGTTAAAGATGGCAATGAATGGGTCCTAAATGGCGAAAAAACATTCATTACTGGCGGAAATGAAGCAGATTTCGTTATGGCAATAGCAATTACTGATAAAGAATTGCATCAAAAAACAAGAGGCCGTGAAGGTGTAACTTGCTTCATCGTTGACCGTGATATGGGCTGGAAATCGGAATTTATACATACCATGGGGGAATGGGGTCCGGCCGGATTGGTATTTGATAATGTACGCGTTCCGGAAGAAAATATTCTTGGCGAACTTCATAAAGGTTACAATCTTGGACTTGAGTGGATTGGCTTTGCAAGATGGGTTGTTGGCGCTAGAGCTGTTGGTACAGCAGAACGCTTATTGCAAATGGCGATTGATTATGCAAAAGAACGCGAGACTTTCGGCAAACCGATTGCTGAAAGACAAGCAATTCAATGGATGATTGCCGATAGTGCAGTTGATATTGAAGCAGCAAGATGGCTTGTGTTAAACGCAGCATGGACACTTGACCAAGGCGAAGATAATCGTCATTATGCATCCATGGCAAAACTTTATGGTGCCAATATGGGCAACCGTGTAGTTGACAAAGTTATGCAGATTCATGGCGGTATGGGTTACACAAGAGAATTGCCAATTGAGCGCTGGTACCGTGAAGCAAGACTTTGGAGAATTTACGACGGAACTGATGAAATTCAGCGCCTGATTATTTCTCGTAACCTGCTTAAGGGCCATGTGAAACTTGGTATTTAATAAGCTTATTGTAAGCGTTGTCTAAAAAAATAAACATACAGATGCAAGGAGGAACAAAAATGGCAGGAAGATTTGAAGGAAGAGTTGCGTTTGTCACTGGCGGAAGCCGTGGAATCGGCAAAGGGATTGTCGAGTATTTTGCAGAAGAAGGAGCTCGTGTTGCTCTTATCGACTTAAATGAAGAGGCATTAAGCGAAACAGCAAGCGAACTAAAAGAAAAAGGCTATGAAGTCTACGCTAAGGTTGCGAATGTCGTTGACCCTGAGCAGGTTGAGACTGCAGTAAAAGAGGTTCATGATGCTTTTGGCCGCATTGATATTCTTGTCAACAATGCTGGAGTAATCCGCGATAACCTATTATTCAAAATGACAGATGCCGATTGGCAAACGGTCATGGATGTGCACTTAAAAGGTTCTTTTAATGCCGCACGTGCTGCCCAAAAATACATGGTTGAGCAAAAATATGGCCGGATTATCAATATCTCTTCAACTTCTGCACTAGGCAACCGCGGTCAGGCAAACTATGCAGCAGCAAAAGCAGGCCTTCAGGGCTTTACGAAAACTCTTGCACTTGAACTAGGGCGTTATGGAATCACAGCAAACTCGGTTGCTCCTGGATTTATCGAAACGGATATGACAAAAGCAACGGCTGAAAGAATTGGAATTTCCTTTGAACAGATGATTCAAGGAAGTGTAGCGAATATTCCTGTCGGCAGAAGCGGTAAACCAGCGGATATTGCAAACGCAGTAGCGTTCTTTGCAGATGAGAAATCAGGTTTTGTTAACGGCCAGGTTATTTATGTTGCCGGCGGACCAAAATGTTAATTTAGGGGTGAGCTAAATTGTTCAAAGATCAAATTGGCAAGCGATCTAATAAAGTGAAAAATGCCGTAGAAAGAGGGGCCGTTAAGAAATTTGCTGAAGCCATTGGCGATTTGCATCCTATCTATTTTGATGAGGATGCAGGCAGACTCTCACGTTATCAAAAGAACATTGCCCCGCCAACCTTCCCAAGGGTATTTGAATATGGGGTGATTGAAGGCTTACACCTGCCTAATATAGGCTTGATTCATGGAGAGCAGTCTTTCCATTATGAGCGCCCATTATTTGTAGGTGAGGAAATTTATTGTTATTCTCAGGTGAAAAATTACTTTGAGAAAAAAGGGAACTTTGGAGAAATGGGCTTCCTGGTAATGGAAAACTGTGGTGAGGATTCAGAAGGAAATGTAATTTTCACTTCTAGTTCCACTGTAGTCATATCTGAAGCTGTAAGGAAGGTGTTGGCGAAATGAGTTCACTTACTCAATTGCAAACCGGTGATTCCTTAAAGGAAATCCAGTTATCACCCGTTTCCAGGATAGCCTTGATTAAATATGCAGGTGCTTCTGGAGATTTTAATCCAATCCATACTATTGACGAAGAAGCAACAAAAGCAAGCCTGCCGGGAATCATTGCCCACGGCATGTGGACGATGGGAAATCTGGCCAAACTGTTTACAGAGTATTATGAAGAAGGCTTCGTCAAGGATTACTCAATCCGTTTTAAAGGCATGGTTTTCTTAAATGACGTGATTACATTAAAGGCTTCTTTAAAGGATAAGGAAGATAATCAGCTTCGCTTCGATGTCCAGGCTGTGAACCAGCAAGGGAAGGATGTAATAAAAGGCGAAGTAGTATACCAGCTTTACTAACATGAGAGACAGAATTGCAGATTGAAGGACTAGACCCGGCACGAAAGATGGACTCCCCTCTGAATGCTGGGTTTATTGTTATCGGTTGTTGGTTGGGGCTCCAATCAGCATCAAAGTTTAATTTAAAAAGGGATGATTAATATGACGGTCAAATTAAAATTAAGTTATAAGCCGCCGGTATTTTCCTCAGTCGAAGAGGAACGCCAGCACTTAAAACAGAAATTGGCTGCTGCCTTCCGCTTATTTTCAAAATTTGGATTTGACGAAGGTGTTGCAGGACATATTACCGCACGCGATCCTGAACTGAAGGATCACTTCTGGGTAAACCCGTTCGGCATGCATTTCAGCCAAATCAGCGCTTCTGACTTAATTCTCTGCAATCATAAAGGGGAAGTTGTCGAAGGAAATTATCCGGTAAACCGGGCCGCATTCGCTATTCATTCGCAGGTCCATGCTGCAAGGCCGGATATTATTGCAGCTGCCCATGCCCATTCAGTCTATGGGAAGTCATGGTCTTCGCTGGGACGCCTTCTTGATCCAATCACACAGGATGCATGTGCATTTTATCAGGATCATTCCTTGTTTGATGATTTCACTGGAGTTGTTCATGAAATTGAAGAAGGCAGACGGATTGGCCAAGCGCTTGGTGATAAGAAAGCCTGTATCCTAAGAAACCATGGTCTTTTAACGGTCGGAAGATCCGTTGACGAGGCTGCCTGGTGGTTTATTACGATGGAGCGCTCCTGTCAGGCACAGCTTCTTGCTGAGGCAGTTGGTAAACCAGTAATTATTGATAATGAAAGTGCTAGCAATACCTATAATACTGTCGGTACTTCCAGTGCGGGATGGTTCCAGTTCCAGCCATTATGGAATCGGATTGTCAAGGAACAACCGGATTTATTAGATTAATCATGTTCTCTGAAGGGGGAAGTAAATTCCTTTCAGAGCCATACATATGGAATATGCAGGGGGAAGCAGCATGAAAATTGGCGTGGCCGGTACAGGTGCGGTCGGTGGTTATTTTGGCGGCCTTTTAAAAAAGGCGGGTAATGAGGTCATTTTTTTAGCGCGGGGAAACAATCTCGAAAGAATGAGGGAAAATGGGCTGACCATTGAAAGCGATTCCGAATCCTTCACAGTGGATGCAACGTTTACCGATTGTTATGAGGACTTTATGGATGTAGACCTGCTGTTGTTTTGTGTTAAGTCAACAAGCACAATGGATATGGCTGAGAGGTTTACCCATGTATTAAAGGAATCATGCATGATTATGACTCTCCAAAATGGGGTAGATAATGAAGAATTTCTCGCTTCCATATTTGGCAGCGATCGGATCTTATCTGCTGCTGCTTATATTCAGGCAGGTGTGACGGAATCAGGAACCGTTAAACAAATCGGTGTCCCGCCAAAGCTGGTATTTGGAGCTTTAGAGGAAGATTTACAGGAAAGACTCAGTGTAATTCAAGAGCTATTTAACATTGCTAATATTGAAGCCTATCCAACTCGTGACATTTTAAAAATCAAGTGGAAAAAATTGCTTTGGAATGTCACCTTTAACCCATTGACAGCCTTAATAGAAGCGAAGGTTGGGGCTATTTATGAGGACAAGGGATTAAAAGAAACGGCGATAAAAATCTGTCAGGAAGCTATTGCTGTTGCAAGAGCAGCAGGGGTTGAAATCGAGGAAGACCAGTATGAAACAGTGATGATGCAAGGGCAGTTTGCCCAAGGTCACCAAACCTCGATGCTGCAGGATAAGCATAAAGGGAAACCGCTGGAACTGGACTCTATTGCCGGTTATATCGTGAAAAAAGGAAAAGAATTAGGGGTAGAAACCCCAGTCCTCAATACTATTTATCATCTTTTAAACTTTCAAACGAGGAACGATTGAGTAATAAATGTGCTAAGAGAGGTGTTCGGAATTGCAAATACAACACAAACGTCCTTGGCTTGGCCACTATCCTGAAACTGCGGTATCTTCCATTGAATTTCCGGAAATGAGCCTTTACACATTTTTGGATCATACAGCTGAGAAATACCCTGAGAATACGGCCATTATTTATGAAAATGAAAAGCTGACCTACCATGACTTGAAGGATAAGGTTGACCGGCTGGCAGGTGCTTGGAAAGAGCTTGGCGCAGCAAAAGGAGATCGGCTGGGGTTGATGGTCGGAAATCACCCTATATATGTTGTATCCTATTATGCAGCCCTGAAGCTTGGGATGATTGTCGTGCAAATCAATCCGCACTATACATCAAGGGAACTGCTTGAAATATTCAATGATTCTGAAACCGCTTATTTGGTAGCTGAGCCGGATGGTCTCGAGAAAATTGCGAAGATTTCCGAAATTTATTCATTTAAGCAGATATTTTCTACAGGTGATTCGCAAACCAATGACATTCCAACTATTTCGGAATTGATTGAAAAAGCCGTTCCTCTACAGGAAACATGTTCAATTTCAGCTAAGAAGGACATTGCAGTAATTCAATATACCGGAGGAACAACCGGTAAAAAGAAAGGCGCCATGCTGACGCATTTTAACTTGAGCGCGAATGTGTTGCAGAGCAAGGTTCTTTATGGAAGTACAATGGTATACGGACAGGAAATCATTTTGACCGCAACCCCGCTTTACCATGTTTACGGAATGACGAGCGGCATCAACCTGCCGATTTACCTTGGGGCAGCCATTCTATTAGTAAACCGTTTTGAGCTTGAGAAGGTTCTAAGGCTCATTCAAACTTACAGGCCTACTTTCTTCCCGGGTGTTCCAAAAATGTATAATGCTTTTGCCAATTACCCGGAAATTGATCAATATGATTTAACCTGCTTTAAGGTCTGTACAAGCGGGTCGGCTCCATTGCCGATTGAAATTATGAAAAAATTGAAAGACTTGACGGGAGTGCCGATTGGGGAAGGTTATGGACTATCAGAAACTTCTCCTACGACCCATCGGAATCCGCCTGATGGCGTTAGCAAAATAGGCAGCATCGGGATTCCATTGCCAGCAACGGACTGCCGGATTGTTGACGAAAATGGTGTGGATGTACCGGAAAAGACAATCGGCGAGCTCTTAATTAAGGGGCCGCAGGTCATGCTTGGATACTGGAATAAACCAGAAGAAACAGCACAAGCACTAAAGGATGGCTGGCTCTATACAGGTGACTTGGCAACGATGGATGATGAGGGATACTTTTATATCGTCGGACGAAAAAAAGAAATGGTGATTGTCGGGGGATTTAATGTATATCCCCAGGAGGTTGAAGGGGTTTTATATGAACATCCCGCTGTACTAGAAGCAGCTGTAGTCGGAATTCCGGATAAGGTAGCCGGCGAAATCGTCAAGGCCTATATTGTTCCAAAAGCCGGTAGAGAAATTGATATTCAAGAATTAAAGGAACATTGCTACCAAAACCTGACCCGCTACAAAGTACCGAAACAATTTGAAATAAGAGAATCCCTGCCTCGAAACACAGTAGGAAAGCTCTTAAAAAGAATCCTTGTAGAAGAAGAAACAAAAAAGGCTTAAAGCATAACGGAGGGATTTAGTCATGAACTTTGAACTGGATGAAGATATTCTTTTTTTAAAAAAGAATGTAAGAGAATTTATTCAAACCGAAGTCGAAGCGGTTGCGATGCAAATTGAAGAGGAGAACCAAATTCCGGAAAGAATTATCAATATGTCAAAAGAGATGGGGCTTTTCGGTTTAAGTATTCCTGAGGAATACGGCGGGCTTGGAATTGGCATGGTCGGCAAATGTGCCCTATACGAGGAAATCGGCCAGACGCACAATGGCTATACCACGTTAATTGGCGCCCATACAGGTATCGGTTCGGTCGGGATTGTTGAAATGGGAAATGAGCAGCAAAAGCGTAAGTACTTGCCGGAAATGGCAAGCGGTGAAAAAATTGGCGCATTTGCCTTAACCGAACCTGAAGCGGGGTCCAATGCTGCTAACTTGAAAACAACGGCTGTTCGTAAGGGCGATAAATATATTCTAAACGGCTTGAAGCATTATATTACCAATGCTACTGAGGCCAGCGTGTTCACTGTGATGGCTGTGACCGACCCATCTAAAGGGGCCAAGGGCATCACCTCGTTCATTGTTGAAAAGGATTCCCCCGGCTTCAGGGTGGGGGCCGTTGAGAAAAAAATGGGCTTAAGAGGGTCTCATTCAGCAGAATTGATTTTTGAAGATTGCGAGGTTCCAGTGGAAAATGTGCTTGGTGAAGAAGGGCAGGGCTATATGAATGCCTTGAAAATTCTTGCCAACGGACGTGCTGGTTTGGCTTCCCGGAATTTGGGCTCCTGCCAAAAGCTTCTCGATATGTCAACGCGATATGCGCTTGAGAGAATTCAATTTGGCAAACCAATCATCAGGAATCAGGCAGTCAGTCATATGCTTTCCGAGATGGCCGTAGATATCGAAGCATTGCGGTCGTTTACGTATCGCGTTGCCTGGATGGTTGATCAGGGAATGAAGGTCATCAAGGAAGCAGCGATGCTGAAGCTATACGGTTCCGAGGTATACAATCGTGTTGCTGATAAGGCCGTTCAGATCCATGGAGGAATTGGGTATATTGCAGACTATCCGATTGAACGCTTTTATCGTGATGCGCGGATCACAAGAATCTATGAAGGAACTTCAGAGATTCAGAAAAACATTATTGCTGCGCAGTTAGAGAAGGAATACAGCTAAACTATTAATCTAGGGAAAGGGTGATTTAGAATGCAAAATGATATTGTCATTTTAAGTGCAGTAAGAACACCAGTTGGGAGATATGGCGGCACATTAAAAAGCCTTAATTCCGGGCAGTTGGCAGCGGTTGCGATTAAAGAGGCTATTGATCGCGCCGGTATTAAGCCTGAGCAAGTAGATGAAGTGATTTTAGGAGAGGTTAGACAAACGACAGAATCCTCCAATGTAGCCAGAGTCGCTGCGCTTCGGGCTGGGGTTCCGGAAACAGCGCCGGCATTTACGATTAACCGTTTGTGTGCATCAGGAATGCAGGCAGTTGCTTCAGGGGCGCAGCAAATCGCATTTGGGCATGCAGACATTGTAGTTGCTGGGGGAACTGAAAGCCTCAGCAATGCTCCTATTTACCTAAGAAACTCCCGTTTTGGCGGTGACAATCCAAAGCTGGTTGATTCCAATGCCGAGGCCGGCCAACAGCCTCAGGAGACATACGGCAGCGGGCTTGGAATGGGGATAACGGCGGAAAATGTCGCTGAAAGATTTTCGATTTCCCGCGAGGACCAAGATGCCTTTGCGCTAGAAAGCCAGCGCAGGGCAGCTGCCGCCATCAGTGAGAAACGCTTTGCGGACGAGATTGTCCCTGTAGAAGTTAAAGGGAAAAAAGGATCCGTTTGGTTTACAGAGGACGAACATCCAAGACCTGATACAACCATCGAGGCATTAAGCCGCCTAAAGCCGGCGTTTAAACAAAATGGCACGGTTACGGCTGGTAATGCCTGCGGGCGGAATGACGGGGCAGCTGCGCTTGTATTAACATCATGCAGCCATGCCGAGAAATTAGGCTTAAAACCGATGGCGCGAATTGTCGATTGGACTGCTGTTGGAGTATCACCTGAAGTTATGGGTATCGGCCCGGTTCCTGCAGTGAAAAAACTCCTTGAACGTACAGGCTTAACGCTTGACGAGATAAGTTTAATCGAACTGAATGAAGCGTTCGCTTCGCAATCACTTGCTGTTATTCGTGAGTTAAACTTAGATCCGTCCCGAGTGAATGTCAATGGTGGTGCGATTGCTTTGGGCCATCCGCTTGGTGCCACGGGTGCGAAGATTATGACGACTCTGATTTATGAATTGAAACGCCGTGGTGAAAAATACGGAATTGCCACCCTTTGCGTTGGCGGTGGCCAAGGAATGGCAATCCTAGTTGAAGCAGTTAATCAATAGGAAAGGGCAGTAAATGTGAAATTACCAGTGACGAGATCGACATTTTTTGAATACTTGGGTTTTAACAGTACTAAAACCGACACGTTTCACCTTGATTTGCCGCTTCAGGCTATTTTGCTGCAGGATGACGGCACTGTCCATCCTGGCGTTTTTTCCACAATGCTGGATATTTCTATGGGGGCGACTGCCTCCCTGGAAACAAATTCGTTTGCAACGACAATTCACCTTAACGTGTCCTTTTTTGACCTTAGCCCGAAAGAAAACTATCATGCAAAAACAAATATAGTGAATATCGAGGGAAAAGTCATAACAGCTGAGGGAATCGTTTACGGGCAGGATGGTGCTGTTGCTGCCAAGGCAATAGGCATGTTTAAGGCAAGTCCAATTAAACAATGAAGAAATTGAAAGGTGGTGATAGGGTGCCCCGACTGGATTGGGAGATATATGAAATGATAGAAAGAAATCCATTTTTCAAGCATATCGGATTTGAACTCGTAAATTCCTCAGAGGAAGAGATTTTGCTGAAGCTTTCAATAAAAACCGACCTGCTAAATACGAATAAAACCCTGCATGGAGGAGTTCACGCCTCGATGCTTGATACGGTGCAATCAATCGCTCTCCGTTCCCTATATCAATGCCCGGTTACAGCTATGAATCTGGATGTTCACTATTTTGCTCCAGCAAATACCGGTCATCTTTTTGCAAGGGCTAAACTTCTCCAAAAGGGCTATAAAATGGCTGTGCTGGAAGCGGAAATTATTGACGAGAATACAACATTAATTGCCAAAGGAACCGGTACCTATAAGATAGTTAGAAATGCATAGAGAAGAAATTTCTAAATATTATTTTTTAAAAAAATTTCGACTAAAAATAGTAGATTAATATAGGAATTTCTTTCGTTGCATGTCCTTGCTAATCTAATAAAAGTCAATTAAATTACGGTAATTTATAGTAATCAGAAAGCGCAATGGAAAAAATACATCGAAAAATATGTTTCTACTATATTAATGAGAAAATTGTCGAAAATATCGAATTGAATATTCGAAAAATTTTTAATAATATTAGGTTATTCGACATACCAACTAGTTAGTATGTAGAAAAAAGAGGAGTGGTAAGGATGAATTTTAGTTATTCCGATAAGGTAGTAGAATTGCAAAAAAAGCTTACTGAATTTATGGAAGAGTATATTTATCCAAATGAACAGCTCTATCATGATCAAATTGATAAAAACGATCCATTTTCAAATATTCCGCCGATCATGGAAGAATTAAAAGAAAAGGCAAAGCAGGCTGGTTTATGGAACTTATTTTTACCAGAGAGTGAATATGGTGCCGGTTTAACGAACCTCGAATATGCACCGCTTTGCGAAATCATGGGACGTGTCCATTTTGCGCCAGAAGTGTTTAACTGTGCTGCGCCTGATACCGGAAATATGGAAGTATTGGTCCGTTACGGGACTGAAGAAGATAAAGAAAAATGGCTGAAGCCGTTATTAAATGGCGAAATTCGCTCCTGTTTCTCAATGACAGAGCCGGACGTTGCATCATCAGATGCTACCAATATTCAAGCAAGTATTGTCCGTGATGGCGATGAATACGTCATCAATGGAACAAAATGGTGGTCATCGGGTGCTGGAGACCCTCGCTGTAAGATTGCAATTGTAATGGGTAAAAATGATCCTACTGCACCAAAGCATGAGCAGCAATCGATGATTCTAGTACCGCTCGATTCTCCTGGAGTCACAATCAAACGAGTTACAACTGTATTTGGTTATGACCATGCACCGCATGGACATGCCGAAATTGAATACAACAATGTTCGTGTACCGGCTTCAAATATGCTTTGGGGCGAAGGTAAAGGCTTCGCAATCGCGCAGGGACGTCTTGGACCTGGAAGAATTCATCACTGCATGAGAACCATCGGTGCAGCTGAACGTGCACTTGAGCTTCTATGCAAACGCGTTCAGGAACGGACAGCATTCGGTAAAAAAATTGCCGAGCAAGGCGTAGTTCAAGAATGGATTGCCGAAGCGAGAATCGATATCGAGCAGGCCCGTTTACTTACATTGAAAGCTGCCTACATGATGGATACGGTTGGAAATAAAGAAGCAAAAGGCGAAATCGCCATGATTAAAGTGGTTGCCCCTAACATGGCATTAAAGGTAATTGACCGTGCCATTCAGGCATTTGGTGCTGCCGGTGTAAGCCAGGACACTCCTCTTGCTGCAAGCTGGGCCAATATCCGTACACTAAGATTAGCTGATGGTCCGGATGAAGTGCATAAGCGCGCGATTGCCCGCTACGAATTGAAAAAATACCGTTAATCGTATTAGGAGGAAAAAATAGATGCATGTTAAAGAGCTTTTTGATTTAACAGGTAAAGTTGCCATTGTAACAGGCGGCGGCCGAGGACTTGGCCAGCAAATTGCCGAAGGCTTTGCGGAGGCAGGCGCCAATGTAGTAGTCTGTTCCCGTAAACTTGAGGCCTGTGAGGAAGTAAGTGAAGGCTTAAAAAAGATTGGAGTCGAGAGTCTAGCACTAAAATGTGATGTCTCCAATCCTGAAGATGTTAGAAACGTTGTCGAACGAACAATGGAAAAATTCGGACGCATTGACATTCTCGTCAACAACAGCGGTGCATCTTGGGGAGCACCTGTCGAGGAAATGCCGCTTGAGGCTTGGAATAAGGTAATGAATACGAATGTTACCGGAACCTTCTTAATGTCCCAGGCAGTCGGAAGAGTGATGATTGAACAAAAGGGCGGCAAAATCATTAATATTGCTTCTGTCGCTGGGCTGCAGGGATCGAACCCAAAATACATGAATGCGATTGGCTATAATGCCAGCAAAGGGGCAGTTATTACCTTCACAAAGGATTTAGCTGTGAAATGGGGCCATCATGGTATTTATGTTAATGCAATTGCACCGGGATTCTTCCCAACAAAAATGTCAAAAGGGCTGCTTGATGCTGGCGGTGAGGCCATCTTAGAAGGCACTCCATTACGTAAGTTTGGGACTGACACAGATATGAAAGGTGTAGCATTGTTCCTGGCATCACGAGCTTCGGACTTTGTAACCGGGGAAATCGTTGTTGTAGACGGCGGCTCACATGTAATGTAAGAAATTAAAAGATCGTAATTATAAAAAAGCAGGAGGGGATTTGCTTAATGAAAAGAGATGCTGTCATTGTTTCGGCAGTTAGAACTGCCATTGGCAGACAGGGAGGGGCACTAGCGAGCGTTCCAGCACATGTTTTTGGAGCTGAAGTAATTAAAGAAGCAGTTAAAAGGGCAAATATCACGCCTGATATGATAGACGACGTTTTTTTGGGAAATGTTTTATCAGGCGGTGGAAATATTGCGAGATTAACTGCATTGCAGACGGGACTATCCATCGAAATTCCTGGCGTGACAGTCGATAGGCAGTGTGGATCTGGAATTAATGCTATTAATCTAGCGGCCCAGGCAATTAAAGCTGGGGATGGAGATATCTATATTGCCGGCGGGACAGAAAGCATGAGCCGTGCTCCTTACTTGATGGACCGGCCGGAAAAACCGTATGGTGCGAATCCTCCAAGTTTCCGGAAATCGCAGCTCTCTCCTAAAGAAATAGGCGATCCGCCAATGGGGATTACGGCCGAAAATCTCGTGAAAAAATACAATATTACGCGGGAAGAGCAGGACGCATTTGCACTCCAAAGCCAGCAGCGGATGAAAGTTGCCATGGAAGAAGGACGCTTTGATGAGCAAATCGTTCCTATCGCCATACCTGTTAAAAAAGGTGAGCCGATTGTTTTTATTAGTGATGAGCATCCAAGGCCGGAAACGACCATTGAGGGTTTGGCAAAGCTTCCGCCAGCATTCCTCCAGGATGGAACAGTCACAGCAGGCAGCAGCTCAGGCCTAAACGATGCTGCATCGGCCCTAGTTATCATGTCACGGGAAAAAGCAGAGGAATTAAATTTAACTCCACTAGCAGTTATCCGTCACTATGCAGTCGCTGGTGTTGACCCGAATATCATGGGAATCGGCCCAGTTCCGGCTGTTAGAAAGGTTCTCGAAAAATCAGGATTATCCATAGAAGACATGGACTTAATCGAAATCAATGAAGCTTTTGCCGCTCAAGTAATCGCTTGCAACCGCGAGCTTGAAATGAATATGGAAAAAGTCAATGTTAACGGAGGGGCCATCGCCCATGGTCACCCGCTGGGAGCAACAGGTGCCATCCTCGTCACCAAAGCCTGCTACGAACTAAAACGCACCGGCGGAAGATATGCCCTTATCACCGCCTGCATTGGCGGCGGCCAAGGAATCGCAACAATCATCGAGAGCGAATAAAAACAAGGTACTGACTGTCGTGGTACTCATCGGTGTCAGGCACCCAACTTGACCAAACACCTTATTTAAAGGGAAAAAGTCAATCTTGGTGTCAGACGCCACCTACCACTACAGCGGCACTTTAGTTTTAATGCTGAAAGGATAAACCGATGAAGCGAAAGATAATGGAGACGGGGATTTTACTATTCGATAAAAATGGGTTTAAGTCAACCTCAGTACAGGATATTGTCCAGGAACTGGGTGTAACGAAGGGTACGTTTTATTATTATTTCAGTAGTAAAGAGGAATTGTTAAAGGAAATTCACCTGTTGTATATTGAGTCAATAATCAAACAGCAGGAAGAAATCATGAATAATCCTTTCTATGATTTTGCCAAAAAGCTGCATGAGATTATCCTAATGCAGATTAGCACCATTAGAATCGAACTGAGAAGTGCTCGAATATTTACCAGAGAAATGCGGCATTTAAGCAGAGATAATTTCCTGGAAATCAAGGAAAAACGAAGCGCATTTCGTCATAATGTCCAAAAATTAATTGAAGAAGGTATTACACAAGGAATCCTCCAAAAGGGCCGTGCCGATATAATAACAATGGCTATCCTTGGCATGACCAACTGGAGCTATTATTGGTTCAGCCCGGAGGGAGAAGTCCCTGAAGAAAAGGTTGCGGATATCTTTCTTGACCTTATTTTAAACGGAATTAGCAATGATAGCGTTTACACACCTAACATCTAGCATTCTTGCAAAAAGGAGAGATCGAGATTGTTAACTCTTCATTATCAACATTGGCCAAATATCCCAAAATCATTGAATGTCCCTGCCACTTCACTCTATGACAATCTAAGAGTCAGTGCAAGCCGTTATCCTGACCAGGATGCTATCTTCTACTATGGGAATAAATTGACTTACCAGCAATTAGATGAAGAAGTAAATGCCCTGGCCGGATACTTAGAGCATGAGTTAGGCGTAAAAAAAGGGGACAAAGTCCTGCTCTTTATGCAAAATTCCCCGCAATTTGTGATTGGTTTCTACGCCATTCTAAGGGCCAATGCTGTTGTAGTTCCAATTAACCCAATGCTAGTTGCGGATGAATTGGAATTTTACATTCGCGACTGCGGAATTAAAACAGCAATTGCCGGACAAGAACTCTTAGACCGAGTGCAGCCTCTGTTAGGAAAAACCTCCTTGGAGCACCTGCTCCTTGCAGCCTATTCAGATTATATAGGTGAAGGATTTGAAAAAATGCTTCCAAAAGAGGTGGAGGCACAAAGATTAGTGGTGAACAATCCTAATCATTACAACTGGGTTGATGCGATTCAGGCAAATCTCACTCCATCGGAACATACGGCAAAAGGTGATGATTTGGCTGTTATGCCCTACACATCAGGGACAACAGGTCTTCCAAAAGGTTGTATGCATACTAACCGGTCAGTCAATGCGAATACTGTAGGCTGCTACCACTGGTCCTCTACAACACCAAATGCTATCCATCTAATGACCTTGCCGCTTTTCCATGTGACGGGTATGGTGCACAGCATGCACATGCCAATTTTCAGCGGCAGTATGATGGTTATTATGACGAGGTGGAATCGGGATGCGGCAGTGGAACTAATAAAGAGCCTGGGCTGCACACATTGGGTCACGATCGCCACTATGATTGTCGATTTTCTTGCTAATCCAAATCTGAAGGTGGAGGACATAGCTTCCTTAACCTATCTTGCTGGTGGAGGAGCAGCTCTTCCAGAAGCGGTCGGTGAAAAATTATTTAACCTGACGGGATTGCGATTTGTCGAAGGTTATGGACTATCAGAAACGATTGCTCAGACCCATTTCAATCCGCCGAATCGACCAAAAATGCAGTGTCTTGGAATCCCTTCCTATGATGTCGATGCTAGAATTATTGAGCCGTCAACTGGAAAGGAACTTGGTGTCGGTGAAGTCGGTGAAATTATTGTCAATGGACCGCAGGTAATGGTTGGCTACTATAACCGCGATGACGAAAACCGGGAAGCATATCTTGAGATTGAGGGGAAAAGGTTTTTCCGTACTGGGGATATTGGCCGTTTTGATGAAGATGGATACTTCTTTATGGTCGATCGTGTTAAACGCATGATTAATGCCTCCGGATTCAAGGTATGGCCAACTGAAGTCGAGTCATACCTTTACAAACACCCTGCTATTCAGCAAGCCTGTGTCGTGGGCGTACCTGACCCTAGAAGAGGGGAAACCGTTAAAGCTTTTGTCATCTTAAATGAAGGGTATGAAGGCAAAGTCAGCGAGGATGAAATTATCGAGTGGTCTAAGCATCATATGGCTGCCTATAAATATCCAAGATTGATTGAGTTCAGAGAGGTGTTTCCTATGACCTCCAGCGGCAAAATTCTCTGGCGCACCCTTCAGGAGGAAGAAAATGAAAAGGTTCAGAATCAGGTTATTTAAACGTTTATGATCAAGAGGGCCAACCATAGTGATGGCCCCTCTTGAAAAAATTATACTAACTAACACAAAGGAGGAGAGCAATGGATATTCTAATTCAGCAGTTGTTTAACGGTTTAACCATAGGGAGTGTTTACGCCCTGGTAGCGTTGGGCTTAACCCTAGTTTATGGAATTTTGCACATTCCAAACTTTGCTCATGGTGCACTATACATGATGGGCGGATACATAACGCTAACCATGATGACCAAATTTGGACTTCATTATTGGATTGCGATCTTTGTTTCAATTATTGTTGTAGGTTTTATTGGTGTCTTAATGGAAAGGCTTGTCTTTCACCCTCTTCGGGAATCGCCTCCAATCCAAGATAAAATTGCTGCCATTGGTATTCTCTTATTCCTGGAAGCATTCGCACAATATACCTGGGGAGCAGAATACCAGAGCATGCCTTCACCATATGGCCAAGTTGTAGAAGTATTTGGATTAACGCTGACAATGCAGAGAATTCTTATTGTAGTCGCTGCAGTTATCGTTATGATTCTATTAAATCTTTTCTTAAGAAAAACTTATACCGGTTCCACCATCATTGCGATGTCCCAGAATCGTGAAGGTGCAAACCTCGTGGGGATCAATACTACCCGGGTAGCCATGCTGACCTTTATGATTTCAGGCGGACTTGCAGCTATCGCTGCATCCATATCGGCACCAATTAACCTTGTGTTCCCAGGGATGGGGCAGCTAGTTATATTAAAAGCGTTTGTCATTATTATTCTTGGTGGAATGGGCAGTATCCCAGGGGCGATTGTCGGCGGCTATATTATCGGCTTCAGCGAAAGCTTGGGAGCGACCTACATTTCAAATGACTATAAGGACATTATTGCCTTTTTTATCCTCGTTATCATTCTTACGGTTAAACCAACCGGATTGTTTTCAAAGGGGGGACATTAATGTCAGCGGTATTGAACAAAAGAAATATAATTATTCTGTTTGTATTGGTTTCTCTTGTTTTTCCATTAATAACAACAAATACCTATTTGATTCACGTAATGACTCTGGCGTTTATTTGGATGATTGGGGTTTATGGACTTAACTTGCTCGCAGGCTATACTGGTTATCTTTCTTTGGCACACGCAGGATTCTTTGCGATTGGCGCTTACGGTTTGGGGATTTTAACAGTAAAAGCCCATATGAGTTTCTGGCTTGCCTTTGTCTTATCGCTGTTGATTACTGGTTTGCTAGGATTGATAGTAGGTTTGATTGCATTAAGATCGAAAGAACATTTTTTCGCTATCTACACATTGTGCTTAGGTTATATAATTTATCTCGTGATTGACAAATGGGAAAGTTTAACAGAAGGTGTTCGTGGTCTGATCGGGATTCCTGCACCTCAAGGCTTTGGCCCGATTAAATTTGAGACGGAAAAATCGCATTATTATCTTGTTTTATTTTTCCTTCTCCTTGTCATTTTGGTCATGTACCGAATTGTTCATTCGCTGTCTGGAAGATCGTTCATTGCGATTCGAAATAGCGAAGACTTAGCGCTGACGATTGGAATTTCAACGGCAAGAAATAAATTAACAGTCTTTGTATTATCTACTTTATTTGCTGGCCTTTCCGGCGCTTTGTATGCGTCCTTTGTACGCTTCATCGGCCCAGATATCGGAAACACTGCGGTTATCTTTGATATGTTAACTTACCTGATTGTTGGTGGTATTGGTACACTTACCGGTCCTCTGATCGGTACTCTGCTTGTCATTTGGCTTTCTCAGCTGCTTCAAGATTTTCAGCAGTACCGCATGCTCATTTTCGGACCACTTTTAACGCTTCTCGTTATTTTTTATCCGCGCGGAATCGTTGGCGGCGTCACAGACATCTACCGGAAGCGGATGGCCAAGAAGGAAAAACAGTTGGCTGGCAAGAAAGATTCGTATATTCAGAGTGACCTTGGTGCTAAAAATCAGGTTAAGGAGGGATAGGCATGATTTTTTTAGAGACAAAAAACCTGACAAAGAAATTTGGCGGCAACGTGGCAGTCAACAATGTCGATTTCACGGTTGAAAAAGGGAAAATCAATGCCATCATTGGTCCCAATGGGGCAGGGAAATCTACTTTTTTCAACTTAATTAGCGGCTTCCATAGTCCAAGCTCAGGTCAAGTTATTTTCAAAGGCCAGGATATTACTAAACTGCCTTCTAATAAAATTGCCGAGCTTGGGGTAGCACGGACGTTCCAAACAACCAACCTTTTTGATCAGGCGACCGTATTGGACAATGTTATTGTCGGGCATCGCCTGCGTACAAAATCCAATCTCTTTGATGCTATATTGAGAACTTCAAGGCTCAAGAGGGAAGAAGAACAATGTCGTGAAAAAGCGATGGAAGTCCTTGAATTCGTTGGTTTAGAGCATTTAGCAGGAAAACTGGCCGGGGGGTTAACACAGGAAGAGAAGAAACGAACAGCGTTCGCGTTAGCACTCGCCACTGACCCGGAAATTGTCTTTCTTGACGAACCGGCCGGCGGGGTGAATCCCAGCGAAACAGATGGCCTGGCTGAATTAATGCAGAAGATGGTCGATAAAGGGATTACGGTCTGTTTGATTGAACATAAAATGCAAATGATCATGAGAATAGCCCATAAAATCATGGTGCTTAACTACGGTGAAAAAATCGCAGAAGGAAGACCGGATGAAATTCGTAATAACGAGACGGTCATTAAGGCTTATTTGGGAGGGAGTGCCAGTGCTTAAACTTGATAATGTCTCTGTCAAATACGGAAGCTTTACTGCCGTTCACGACATTAATATTGAGGTAAATGCGGGTGAGATCGTCGTATTGTTGGGCTCAAATGGTGCTGGAAAGAGTACAACTTTCCGGGCCATCAGCGGCCTTAACAAACCATCAACAGGTGAGATTATTTTTGAAGGCAAGAATTTAAATAAGTCGTCTGCCGACCAAACAGTTGCATGGGGAATTGGCCAGTGCCCGGAAGGAAGAAAGCTGTTTCATGCCATGTCTGTGGAGGAAAATCTAAGAATGGGTGCATATGTCCATCGCCGGAAGAAAGATCAAATCAAGCACTCACTAGAGCACGTGTACGAATTATTCCCGATTTTAAAGGATAAGCGTCACGATCCAGCTGGTTCTTTAAGTGGAGGACAGCAGCAAATGGTGGCCATCGGCAGAGCACTCATGTCAAAGCCGAAGCTAATGTTATTGGACGAGCCTTCGATTGGACTAGCTCCATTAGTCGTTGAACAAATGTTTGAGGTTATCCAAAAAATTAACAAAGAGGGAACAACCATTCTATTAGCCGAACAAAATGCCAATGCAGCGTTAAAAATCGCGGATAAAGGCTACGTGTTTGAAAACGGAACAATTGTCCTTAAAGGTACGTCTGCAGAATTGTTTGCTAACGATGAGGTAAGAAAAGCCTACATCGGTGCGTAAGAACGCGGGTCAAGCGGTCTTGAACTGAAACGTTCAAACGCTCGACCCACTAGCAATAACAGCATTCCTTTTTGGAGGGGGTGGTTGTCGGCAATACGAAATATTTTCTTACCAAACATTTTAAAAAAATTTAGGGGGAAAACCAATGAAAAAAATGAAATCGGTATTTATGATTATTTTTACCTTAGTAATGGTATTCAGCCTTGCTGCTTGTAATAGCACAAGCGAGAAGACTGCTGGAAATAAGTCTGCTTCAGGCGGCGGAGACAGCAAATCCGGAGATGCTGGAACGGTTAACATTGGTTACTCTGGGCCATTAAGCGGACCTGCTGCATTCTACGGCGAGCGTACATTAAACGGAGTCAAAATGGCTGTAGAAGAAATTAATGGCGCTGGCGGGATCGAAGTTAGCGGCAAAAAGTACAAGTTTAATATTGTCTCTCTTGACGATAAATACCTGCCAAACGAAACTGGAGCAAACGCAAAAAGATTGCTTCAGGAAAACAAGACGCCAATCATCTTCACTCCACACAGCGGCGGCGTATTTGCAATGCAGGTGTTCAACCAGCAGGATAAATTCATCATTGGTGCTTACACAAGTGAACCGAAAGTATCTGATGTTGGCAATAAGCTGACTGTCCGTATTCCTCCACGTTACGATGGGTATTTAAAGCCGTTTACAGATTATGAAATGGACAAATTTGGTAAGAAAATCGCCTTCCTTCCAACTGCTTCTCAATACGGCAAGGATTGGTCTGAAAAGCTGAAGCCTTATTGGGAAAAACAAGGCGGCAAGGTTGTATACGAATCTGCGATTGACTTTGCAAAAGAAACAGACTTCTTTACAGTTGTAACGAATGCATTGAAAGAAAAGCCAGATGTCCTATTCGTCGGTGGTCCTTCTGAGCCAACAGCAAAAGTAATTAAGCAGGCTCGTGAACTTGGCTTTAAGGGTGGGTTCATCGTTATGGACCAAGCCAAAATGGACGAAATGAAGAAAGTAACAGGTTCATATGAAATGCTAAATGGGGCAATCGGCGTTATGCCATTAGCTGAGTCCAAAATCAGCCCGGTTATTCCTGATTTTGTTAAGAAATATCAAGACAAGTATAAGGAAGTCCCAGGTTCTGAAGCAGGACTTAACTATATTGGAATGTATATCTTTGCGGAAGCAATGAAGGCTGCCGGCTCTGTAGATGATGCAGAGAAAATCCAAGCAGCAATGCAAAAAGGTGTAGAGAATGTACCTGAAAATGCAAAAGTTTATATCTTTAACAAATTTGATGGCGGCGGCTTCGATGGTGATTTAGAAGTTGCAGCGGTTGAAAATGGTAAGATTGTACCTATTAAAGTTAAATAATAACAGTTAAAAAACTAGTTCTAAAAATAAATTCCCCCTTGAAGGAAGGTTTTCAAGGGGGAGTTTTCATTTATATTAGTGTTTTTACATTTGTCACCTTTAATCGGTTAATAGCATCTATATAGGCATTGGCACTGGCAACAATAATATCCACGTTAATCGCTCTTCCCGAAACCATTTTATCATTGTTCCGGACTTTAACAAAGACCTCTCCTATTGAGTCTTTTCCCTTTGATATAGAATTGATTTTATAGTCAATTAACTCAAGCTCAAGGCCAAGCGCTGAATCGATTCCTTTGTAGATAGCATCAATCGGCCCATTTCCATCTCCAATTCCTTCGATATCGGTATTTTCAGCTCCGATGATGTTGACAAAAGCACGATATTGGTTATGATTTAGGATCTGTAAGCTAAAGTCATTAAACGTAAAGGAAGAAGGAGCTGCATTTTTCGGCTGGGTTTCCAACAGGGCAATAATATCTTCATCAAAAATATCCTTTTTCCGATCTGCCAATTCCTTGTATTTTTTGAAAATCTCTTTTAGTTGAGCTTCGTTTACCGAATACCCGAGTTCTTCATATCTCTTTTTAAGCGCATTTCTTCCTGATAGCTTACCTAGAACTAATTTTGTTTCATTAAAACCAATACTTTCTGGCGTCATGATTTCGTAGGTTGCTTTATCTTTAATCACGCCATCCTGATGTATCCCGGAAGAATGGGAGAAAGCATTTCCGCCAATTACAGCTTTATTCGGAGGAATGGCAATCCCGGTCAGCCTGCTGATAAGCTTGCTCGTTTTAGCGATTTCTTTAAGCTTGATACCTGTCTGGATGTTGAAGTAGTCCTTCCGTGTTTCCAAAAGTGCTGCCACTTCTTCAAGGGCCACGTTTCCAGCCCTCTCACCGATTCCATTAATACAGCCTTCCACCTGGACTGCCCCTGCCTGGATGGCTGCAATGCTATTACTAAGTGCCATCCCTAGATCATCATGGCAATGACAGCTCAGCCGGACCTTTTCAATACCCTTTGTGTTTTCGAGGACGTATTGAAAAAGTTTCGTATATTCCTCTGGAGTTGTATAGCCGACAGTATCAGGGAAATTTAAGACAGTTGCTCCCGCCTCTACGACCTTTTCAGCTACCTCAGAAAGGAATTCAAGCTCGGTACGTGTTGCGTCTTCACAGGAAAATTCGATATGTTTAAAATATTTTGCGGCATAGGATACGCTTTCGACTGCTTTTTCCAAAACTTGTTCTTTCGTCATACCTAATTTACGCTCGCGGTGGATAGGGGAGGTAGCGATAAAGATGTGTATGCCCGTATTGTCAATATCCCCCAAGGTGTTAATAACAGCATCAATATCATCCTTATTGGTGCGTGCAAGGCTGACCACTATTGGCCCCGAAACTGCTTTGGCAACCGCCCTGATTGCCTCGGCATCACCGGGTGAGGCATTAGCAAATCCTGCTTCAATAATATCAATCCCTAAATTTTCTAACCTTAGGGCAATCTCCACTTTTTCATCCAAATTAAAGCTGACTCCAGGTGTTTGTTCTCCGTCTCTTAATGTGGTATCAAAAAAATAAATCCTCTTTGCCATGATTAATCCCTCCTTATAAAAATAAAAATACCTTCACTTAACCTGAGGGGCGCAATCCGCGCGGTTCCACCCTCATTCGCTGATCCCTTGCGGAAAACAGCCTCGGTAAGTAAAGGTATTACTTAAACAAATGCATAACGGTTTGCAGCCCGTTCTTCCTACTGTTAATTCAGAAGAAAGTCTCCAAGGCGAGACAGATTATTTCTCCTGCCTGTTTGCACCAACCACAGGCTCTCTATAAGGAAAGAATAATCAAACTCCTTTTCATAGACAATTACTAATATTCAGATTTTTAATTTAAACATATGTTACTACATTAAATATTTTTAATCAACACTTTTTTAAAAATATATTTAATTATTAGAATTGTATGACTTTTTGTTGACGAAATATTTTTTTGTATATAAAATTATATGCAGGGGTGTTTAATAATGGAGAGTCAAAAAATGAAAGAAAAACGGAAATACTCTGTACCAGCAATCGAAAACGCTATGGAAATTCTTAAATTATTAAGCCGTAATCGCTTCCGGGAAAGTACTGTTACCGAGATTGCAAACGCTTTATCCTTAAATCCAGCTACATGTTATCGCATTTTGCAAAGCCTTGAAGAATTTTCTATGGTCCGTTACTTAGAAAACAAAAAGAGATATACCTTAGGACCATATTTAGTCGTTCTCGGGGAAAGAGCTAAAGAGCACTTGGACTACTTATCTATTATTATGCCATATCTTGAAAAACTAACAAGAGAAACTGGTATGACTTCTATTCTTGTCAATAAAATCGGGGAAGATAAGGTGGCAATCGTGGCAAAAGTGGAAGCAAGCGATTTTGGTGTCAGCGTATCAGTCGGCCGGCATTTTTCCATAACGGATGGTTCATTCGGCATGTGTTTTCTAGCCCCGCTGGATCAACAGCAAAGAGAGCACTTCTTAAAACAGCAAAAGGGTTTAAAAACATTTTCCGAAGAAGAGGTTAAAACAATCGAAAGGGATATGGAGTTTATAAGAGAAAATGGTTATTCCATCACATACGGAGAGTATATTAAGGGATTAGGCGGAATTGCTGCTCCTATATTCAGCGGGGAAGATACTGTTGAAATGTCCATTGAATTAATCTGCTTTACTTCCCAGTTCGATAAAGAGGACCTTCATTTAAAAGGAATCTTAGTAAAAAGAGCTGCAGAAGACATTAGTAATAGAATTCGAAATCTAAGCTAGATAAAGAAAAAGTTAAGGAGAAATGTGAGTTGAGCTTATTGGTGGTGAACAAAGGGTGGAACCCCAGTCATGGCAAGACCTATTTAGAAATCGTCAAACGAATGTAGAACAGGCGATTTTAAACATAAAATCATCTCAAAAGGTTTTTCTAGCACCATTTTGTAATGAGCCACAAAAGCTTATTCAGGAGTTGGTGCGACAAAAAGAGAGATTACAAGATGTGATTCTTTATAATGCAGTTATCGGCAGTCCATGTATTTATGCTGATTCATCATGTTATCCCTACTTTCAAATAAGAACTTTTTTAAGTTCACCTCTATTAAAAGGCGCATTTTTACATAATACATGTGACTACTTGCCTGTCAATCTTTCAGAAATTCCAAAGTGGCTTACCTCGCAAAAAATCGATGTGGCCCTTATACAAGTTACACCTCCGAATGAAGAAGGCTACTGTAATCTTGGGTTATCGGTCGATACGGTACAAACATTAATAAAGAGTGCTGGATTCGTTGTAGCACAAGTAAATCGAAATCTTCCTTTTACAAATGGAGATACACTTGTACATGTTTCTGAAATCGATCAATTTGTTTTATCTGACACACCATTGTTAACATTATCTGGTGGAAATCTTTCTGAAGAAGAAATAACGATTGGTGGAAATGTTGCAGAACTAATCCCCGATTACGCAACCATCCAAGTGGGGCTTGGGAAAATTGCAGAAAGTATTCTATTATCTCTAAAAAATAAAAAGGGACTAGGGATCCATTCTGGGTCGATTTCAGACCCGATAATCGAATTGATCAATTTAGGAGTTGTAACAAATGAACAAAAAGAGATTAACCGGTATAAAACGGTATGTACAACACTGACAGGAACAGAAGATTTATACCGCTATTGTCACAATAATCCAACTATTGAATTATACCCCTCAGATTATACTCATAATGCAGCAGAAATCTCCAAAATTAGCAATTTTTATTCGATCAATTCTGCGTTGGAAGTAGATCTATTTGGCCAAATCAATGCGGAGCAAATCGGTAAGGTTCCAGTAGCCGGTGTTGGCGGACAAATGGATTTTATTCAAGGTGCAAGACTTTCAAAGGGAGGCAAGTCGATTATCGCCCTTCCGTCCACAGCAAAGAGAGGAACAGAGTCACGAATTAAGGTTAGAACATCTTATGTTACTTCTGTAAAGTCAGAAATCGACTATGTGGTAACAGAGTTTGGATTTGCCTCATTATTTGGAAAATCACTTCAAGAACGTGCAAAAGAATTAATTTCTATAGCACATCCGCAATTTCGGGAAAAATTATTAGCAGAATTTGAAAGGGAATTCATGAAGAAAGATATTAATTAAAATATAAAAATGGAAGGGTTGAGCTGAAGATGAAAAAATTAGAGAATAAAGTCGCGATTGTTACAGGTGCAGGACGAGGAATTGGCCGGGAGATTGCATTGTTATTAGCAAGAGAAGGAGCAAAAGTAGTTGTCAATGACTTGGGTGGTGGTGCAGACGGGAAGGGCAATAACGCAAAAGTAGCGGACGAAGTGGTCCAGGAGATAAGAGAGACAGGCGGAACAGCTGCAGCAAACTATGATTCAGTGGCTGAATTTGAAAATGCCAGCAACATTGTTCAAACGGCATTAAATGAATTTGGACGGTTAGACATTGTGGTGAATAATGCGGGGATTTTAAGGGACCGCATGGTTTTCAAAATGAGTGAAGAAGAATGGGATTCCGTTATCGCTGTCCATTTAAAAGGCTCCTTCAACATGACAAGAGTAGCTGCACCGATTTTTAAAGAACAAAAAGGCGGAAGATTTATTAACTTTACCTCTACCTCCGGTTTAATCGGTAATGTCGGGCAGGCAAACTATGCTGCTGCAAAATTAGGGATTGCGGGCCTAACAAAAATTACTGCATTAGATATGGCGCGCTATAATGTAACAGCAAATGCGGTTGCCCCTTTTGCTTGGAGCCGATTAATCGGTACAATTCCGACCGAAACTGACACTGAAAAGGAAAGGGTGGAAAAATTAAAGCAGATGTCACCTGCTCATATTGCGCCGCTTGTAGCTTTCTTAAGCTCAGATGAATCGGCGGATGTATCAGGACAAATTTTCGGAGTTCGAGGTAAAGAAATCATGGTCTTCTCGCAGCCTCGGCCAGTTCGTTCCGTATACAACTCAGAAGGCTGGTCAATTGATAGCATTAGCGCTATTAAAGGTTCTTTACAATCTGCCTTTACTCCGCTTGAAGTGAGTAAAGATGTTTTCCCATATGAGCCGTTAGTTTAATAGAGTTAGTGAAAATATTTAAATTGAGGTGGAAATTTTGGTAGTGGATTCAAATGAACTTAGAAAAATCTATGAAAATAGTCCATTTAATAATTTATTGGGGATAAAATTAGCAGAATTCGAGGAAGGCAAGGTGGTCTATTCGCTTGAAACAAGACCGTCTCATTTAAATGTGAATCAGGCCATCCATGGCGGGGTGTATTTTACTTTGCTTGATTCTGTAATGGGTGCAACTATCCGTTCGGTGGTTAAGCTCCCAATAGTTACGATAAACACGAGTATCAATTACTTTGCACCAGTTGCTAATGGAGAAACGATGCTGGCAAAGGCAAAGATTATCCAGGAAGGTGGAAGCATTGTAACGGCAGAGGGTACTATTGAAGACGAAAATGGCCATGTTTTTGCAAAGGCGACAGGAACATTTAAAAAAATACGTAACATTTAATTGAAAAGATGGAGGGTAAAGGATGACCATAACCAAAGCGTTTAATCCGCTGAAACAAGACCGTCCTTATTTTACCGAGGAGCATATCATGTTCCGGGATTCATTACGGAAATTCCTCGAGAAGGAAGCTATACCATATTATGAACAATGGGAAGAGGATCGACTAGTCCCACGGTCATTTTGGACGAAACTAGGTGAAAATGGCTTCTTATGTCCTGCTGTAAGTGAAGAGTACGGCGGTGCAGGCGGCGATTTTGCCCTTTCAATTATTCTTGCTGAAGAACTCGCACGAGTTGGGGGGGGGCTTTCAGGTCCAAGTACACATAGTAATATCATCGTTCCTTATTTAGAATCATTTGGAACAGAAGAGCAAAAACAGAAATATCTTCCGGGCTGCGTAAGCGGGGAAATTATTACGGCAATCGCCATGACAGAACCGGGAACGGGTTCCGATTTGGCCAATATCACTACAACTGCGGTAAAAGATGGCGATTCCTATATTATTAACGGTCAAAAAACATTTATCACGAACGGAATACATTCTGATTTAATTGTTGTGGCATGTAAAACAGACCCGCATGCAAATCCGCCTCACAAAGGAGTTAGTTTAATTTTAGTAGACAGAGGAACTCCTGGTTTTTCCAGAGGAAGAAAGTTGAAAAAGGTTGGTATGCATGCACAGGACACAGCCGAACTCATTTTTGAAGATGTAAAAGTGCCGGTATCTAATTTACTTGGCGAAGAAGGGAAAGGCTTTAGATATTTGATGACAAAGCTCCAGCAGGAACGAATACTGGCTACCATTGGCGGACAGGTAGCCGCTGAACGGATGCTGGAATTGACACTTAAATATGTAAAAGAAAGAGAGGCTTTCGGAAAGCCGATTGGGAAGTTTCAGAATACCCAATTTAAACTTGCAGAAATTGCGACACAGGTTCAGCTAGGCCGTACCTTTGTCGATCAATTGATTGTCAGACATCAAAATGGTGAGGATATTGTAACTGAGGTTTCGATGGGCAAATGGTGGATTACGGATATGGCAAGAAGAATTTCGAGCGAATGCATGCAGCTCCATGGCGGATACGGATACATGGAAGAATATGAAATTGCCCGCAGATACAGAGACATTGCCGTATCGCCTATCTTCGCTGGCACAAATGAAATTATGAAAGTAATTATCGCAAAACAACTAGGATTATAAAATGAAGTCTCATTAAAGAAAAGGATTCTTACTTTGAATTCTTTTCTTTACTCTTGTTAACTTACTTTTAAATAATAATGGGGGAGATATATGGATCAGTTGATGGTCTCTGCAAGTCAGCAATTATTAATAGGTGAAGCATTAAAATACGCTGCTCACAATGCGCCAAACCAGGAAGCTTTTGTCTATGAAAATCAAAGACTAACATACCGGGAAATTCTGAAGAATGCGGAGCATTTAGCTGGCTGGCTGCAGGCGCAAGGAATTGGTAAAAACGACAAAGTTGGCTGTTTATTTAAAAATGGAATGTCATTTGTTGAATTATATTTTGCTGTGAGTTTAGTAGGGGGAGTTTTTGTTCCTGTCAACTTTCGATTGGTCTCCAAGGAAATCGAATATATCGTAAATAATGCTGATATTAAAATTTTATTTGTCGAAGAAGAGTTTAACAATACTATTTCTCCAATCCTAGATTTACTTCAACACGTCCAAGTGATTGTCGTAGATGGATCGATAAATGAAAATCACAAAAAAGAATTGGTTACCTACACATCAATATTTATTGCTACTTCAGTTTACACACCTCCAACAGACCTACAAGACGCTGATGCCCACGCTATTATTTATACGTCTGGAACAACCGGAAAACCAAAAGGGGCCGTATTAACTCATAAAAATTTTTATCTTAATGCGATGAACAGAACCTTTCATAGCCAAACACCAAGAGGTATTAATGAACTTGTTGTTCCTCCGCTTTTCCATGTTGCTGCTCTATCACGATTAGTGAGCAACTGTTTGATGGAGGGGACCATTTATATTCAACGCGAATTCCAGCCAGAGCAAATCCTCAAAACCATTGAAACGGAAAAAATTAATGCGATGTTTTTAGTCCCTTCCATGTGGAATTTTCTATTTCAAGTACCAAATCTACAAGACTATGATGTGAGCACGATGATTAGCTGCGGTTTAGGAGGCGCAATATGCCCCGTTGATATAAAGAAAAGAATTATGGAAGTATTTAAAAATGGGAAAATAATCGAAGCCTTTGGCCAGACCGAAATGAGCCCGTCGACGACTTACCTGACAGGAGAGGATACGATTAGAAAAACGGCATCTGTGGGAAAACCAGCGATTAATGTCCGGGTCAGGATTGTTGATGACGAAATGAATGACGTTCCTACGGGTGAGGTTGGGGAAATTGTTTACCAAGGTCCAACATTAATGAAAGAGTACTATAAAAATCCCGAAGCAACCAAAGAGGCATTTAAAGGCGGATGGTTCCACAGCGGTGACTTGGTCCGGATGGACGAAGAGGGGTACATTTATGTAGTCGATCGCAAGAAGGATATGGTGATCAGCGGCGGGGAAAATATATATCCAAAAGAGATTGAGGAGGTTCTTTATTCTCATCCTGATATTTTGGAAGCTGCCGTGGTCGGTGTTCCGGACGCGGAATGGGGTGAGAGCATCAAAGCATTTATTGTGATGAAACCAGGTCGGCATTTAACGGCAGAAGAGGTGATTGAGTACTGTAAACAGAACCTTGCATCCTATAAAAAGCCGAAATTGGTAGAATTTATTGATGCACTGCCACGGAATGCATCTGGAAAAGTATTAAAAATTGAATTGCGAGAAGAAAATTCAAAATCTAGTATTCATTAAAAAATAACCCTCCCTAATCAGCAAAGGGAGGGGGTTCATCACTATTTAACTTTTCTTCACGACCATTTTAAGAAGATTAGAAGCATAAGATTCTGCAATTTCTTCGCCCGTTTGGGGACCATCCTGGTTATACCATTGCTGGATATAGTTGATGGCACTTAGAATTATCATCCGAACCATTTTTGTATCATCAATTTCAAAGACTTGCTTTTCAATGCCCTCATTTAAAATTTTGTCAAAGTAATGGGCGTAATTTCTTCTAGCATCAAGAACTTCATTCAACTGATCATCAGTAAATTTTTGATATGGCTTATCCATGATCATAAACATGGATTTTTCTTTTGTTGAAAGCAGAATATGCGCTTTAATGGCACTTTCCAGCTTTTCAATTGGGTTTAAATCACTGTTTACAACTTCTTCGATTTTTTCAAGACTCAATTCCATGATCATCTGATGGCAGTGATATAGAATATCATCCTTATTTTTAAAATAATAATACATGGAGCCTTTGGTCATCAATAGCTGTGCTGCTATTTCTTCCATAGTAGTTCCATGATACCCTTTTTCAGCAAGAACGGCTGCAGCAGAACGTAGGATTTCCCTTTTTTTCTTTGCTATTTTTTGTTCCCTAAATGAAGACATATGACTCACTCCCATCCCTTTTTATGATGTTTAATGAAGCTATTTATTTAAATTGTAGTTTATTTTTTTACTATTAGTTTAAATAGTATATTAATTATTCTAAAAAATCAACCTATTTTAGTATTATACTAAAACTTCAAAGTGAAAGATATATATATAGAAAACAAGATTCAATCATAAAAACTGAACTTGAATTTAAAAAATAAATAAATTGTAAAATAGTCTAAAAATTGCTATTATTGTAATAAATGGAAACGTTGTCAAATCTTAAATTAAAAAAAGATATGGAGGTTTTTGTTTGGCAGAATTAGTGCATATTGAAAAGTTAGCAGGGATTGCCGTCGTCACCATTGATAATCCACCGATGAATGTATTAAGCAAGCAGGTAACAAGAGAGTTGGCTGAGGTTTTCACCGCCATTGCTGAGGATTCCGAAGTAATTGCGGCTATTTTAACAGGTGCGGGAAGCAGGGCATTTATGGCAGGTGCCGATATCAAGGAATTCCCTCAATCACTTGGGTTAGAAAAAGAGCAATTAAAGAAAAACAATCTAGAATCGCATGCCGTATTGAACTTTATTGAGCGAATCCCGAAACCCACGATTGCGCTGCTAAATGGACTGGCTTTTGGCGGCGGCTGTGAACTGGCATTAACCTGTGATATTCGGATCGCTGAGGAGCATGTAAAAATCGGACTGCCTGAGGTCAAATTAGGACTTTTCCCGGGAGGCGGCGGAACACAGCGTTTACCTAGATTAATAGGACCTTCCAAAGCAAAAGAATTAATGTTTTTGGGAGAACCATTATCAGCGGAGGAAGCACTTAAAATTGGTTTGGTCAATCAAGTTGTTGATAGCGGGAAAGGGATGGAGACAGCCATCTCCATGGCGAAAAAGATGGCCAGCTATTCCTTGCAGGCCTTAAGCAGAATAAAGAAAGCTGTAAATGACGGAATCGATACTTCCCTTGATGGAGGATTAGAATTGGAGGCTGAACTTTTTGCTGAAGTATTCGGCACCGAGGATGTTCGCGAAGGAGTCCGGGCATTTATTGAAAAACGGTCGCCATCCTTCAAACATCAATAAATATATAAAAAGATTTTTATCATTATATCCTGATAATTAACCAATTGAAATGGAGGTTGAATGGAATGGATTTCGCGTACACAGAATCAGAATTGGCGTTTCAAAAAGAACTAAGAGCTTGGCTGGAGGAAAATCTGCCTGAAGGATGGCTTGAAGGAAAACGAGTCATTCCGGAGGACGATAATCAAAAAGCGGCGTTTTTGAGAGATTGGTATCGAAAACTGGCAGAAGGTGGCTGGTCCGGAATTTCCTGGCCAAAGGAATACGGCGGCAGAGGTGCATCATTGATGCAGGAAGTCATCTACGAGCAGGAGATGGCAAGGGTGAAAGCGCCGCCTGCGTTAAATATTATAGGGACAGCCATGGTCGGCCCAACTCTATTACAAATTGGAACCGATTACCAGAAGGAGCGGTATATCGAGAAAATATTAAATGGGGAAGAAATTTGGTGTCAAGGCTACTCGGAGCCAAATGCAGGCTCCGACCTCGCTGCCATTCAAACAAAGGCAGTTAAAAAAGGCGATAAATGGATTATCAACGGCCAAAAGATTTGGACCAGTTATGCTCATTTGGCTGACCGCTGTTTTTTGCTGGCCCGAACTGAAAATACCGGAAAAAAACATGAAGGAATTACAGCTTTTCTAGTTGACATGCATCAGGAGGGCGTGGAAACACGGACAATCCGTTCGATTAATGATCGCCGTGATTTTAACGAAATGTTCTTCAATGATGCCATCGCCTATGATGCGGATATTGTTGGCGAGGTTAATCAAGGCTGGAAGGTCTCTTTGATTTTACTAAGTCATGAACGTGTTGGTGTAGCGAGACAAACATTCAGGCTGCAAAAACAATTTGAGGAATTGGTCGAATTGGCAAAATCAATGAAAAAGAATGGCCGCCCCCTCGCCGCTGACCCGCTGGTTCGGCAAAATCTTGCCATTTTCCGGACAAAAACAAAAGCCCTATTGTTCAATTACTACCGCCACTTAACCAACACCATTCGTGCAGGACGTCCAGGCCCGGAAGGTTCGATGGATAAACTTGCTTCCAGTGAATTAGGGCAGGAAATGCTGGCGTATGCGATATCTCTCCAAGGTGCATCTGGTACATTATGGAAGGGGGATGCATCCGTCGACCAAAATTGGCAGCAGGAATACCTCCGGTCATTTGCTTATACCATTGAGGGCGGAACATCTGAAATCCAAAAAAATATCGTGGGTGAACGAATTCTAGGTCTGCCAAAGGATATCAAATATTAAAAGTTTACAAGGATAATCTAAAAAATAAAAATTGAGGTGGTTATATGGATTTCGCATTAAATGAAGAACAATTAATGTTTCAAGAAACAACCCGCCAATTTTTAGAATCGAAGGGGGATTTGGCGATACCCCGAGATTATATGAATGGAAAAAAACAGGTACTTGAAGATTTATGGAACGGTTTAGGCAGCCTCGGTTTTATGGGTATTAATATCTCAGAAACCTATGGAGGATTAGGTCTTGGAGCTCTGTCTCTAGTTCCAATTTTAGAAGAAATGGGCCGTTCAGTTGTGCCGGGTCCCTATCCTGAAACAGTGGCTTTTGCCGTACCGCTATTGGAAGCTTACGGTTCTGCGGAACAGAAGGAAAAGTATTTGCCTGAAATTGCCGCTGGAAAGCGTAAGTTTTCGCTGGCACTTTTGGAAGAAAGCGGAGAGCTATCGCCTTCTGCCATCCAGCTAAAGGCCGAGCAACGAGGCAATGAGTATGTATTGCAAGGTAAGAAAATACTCGTTCCTTATGCAGACATTGTTGATACACTTATTGTTCCTGTCCGGACAGGCGGTACTTCCCAAGCAGAATACGGAATTTCCTTGATTTTAGTAGATTGTAATCAGGCTAACCTAACCATGCAGGAACTGCAAAGCATTGATGAAACTAGAAAACTGGTCAATGTTTCGTTTCAGGATGTAAAGGTACCGAATACACAGCTGTTAGGCATGGAAAACGAAGGATGGGCCATTTTAGAAACCGGTCTTAACCATTTAAATGCTGCGTTTGCATCCACCATGGTAGGAGGAATAGAGCGTGTTGTGGAGATGTCAACCGAGTATGCGAAGACCCGCCAACAATTTGGGCAGCCAATCGGACGTTTCCAAGCAGTTAAACATCGCATTGTGGATATGAAACTGGCTCTTGAAAGCTCCCGTTCCTTGTCCTATTACGCATCGTGGGCAGCGGAAAACAATGCTGAAGAATTATCGGAAGCCGTGTCAATGGCCCGTTCCTTTATCTCTGAAGCCTATATTAAAGCTGCTGGGGCAAATATTCAAAATCATGGGGGAATGGGTTTTACCTGGGAGTTTGATTGCCACTTATTCCTTAAGCGGGCTCGTTCCTTAGAAAATCATCTTGGATCGCCTGAATATCATCGCGAAAAAATCGCTGTTGAATTGGGCTGGTCGGAAAATGTCATTCCCGAAATTTTGATGTCATAACAAAATTAGAAAATGGTGAATTGCAAAAGGTAAGTTTACCAGAATGGTTACTTGCCTTTTGTAGTTAAATTTTAAATTATTTGAATAGTAAGATTTTTAATTGACAAAATTTTTTTTCGTATATAAAATAAATTTATGCTACATAGTTATACACCCATTTATTCTTCAGCGTTGTAAGCGTATTCCTGCCAACCTTCCTTATATTTTTTTGCCCAAAAATTCTTCCATGTCTCGACTCCATTCTCACAAGGTCTGCTTCAGTTTTTTTGTACTCTTGAAATATCTCTATCTTGAAAGGATGAATGCTATGGATTTTAACGAAATTCTAGTGACGATTGATAAAGGAATTTGCACGATTAAGCTCAATCGGCCTGATGTGAGAAATGCATTGGGTCTCACTCTACGAAAGGAATTAAAAGAATTCTTCTCTAGTGTAAAAGAAAACGATGAAATAAAAGTCATTGTTTTGACTGGTGAGGGAAAAGCATTTTCCGCCGGTGGTGACTTAAGTTCCTTAAAAGAAATAGATGCAGTTAAAGGCCGAATGAGATTGCAATCAGGACATGAAATGATTCAAGCTATTATCGACCTGGAAAAGCCTGTTATTGCTGCTGTTAATGGGGCAGCAGCGGGAGCAGGCTTCAGCCTTGCATTGGCTTGCGACCTCATAATTGCAAAACGCTCCTCATTTTTTGTCCAAAGCTTTGCGAATGTAGGCTTGGTTCCTGATCTTGGTTCGATTTACTTTCTGCCTAGGTTAATTGGAAGGCAGCGCGCCCTGGAACTTATGCTTTTGGGTGAAAGAGTGACAGCAGAACAGGCGCTGAGTCTTGGAATTATCAACCGTGTGGTGGAGGATGAATCTTTCGAAGATGAAGTCTATCAGCTATCTTCGAGGCTTGCCGAAGGACCTGGCTTCGCAGCAGGGTTAACAAAGAAATTGGTGAATAGAAGTGTTCTTGAAAATATTAGTGAAACATTTGAATTGGAAGGTTTCGCACAAGGATTTTGTTTCGAATCTGAAGATTTCAAGGAAGGCGTACAGGCCTTTTTCGAAAAACGGAAACCGAGGTTCAACTAATAATAAGGAGGAGAACAGAAGTTTGCTTAATTTAAATGAAATTTCACAGCTATCAATATATGAAATGCTGGAGCAATCTGTTCAGAAATATCCTCATAGATTAGCAGTCATAGATGGAATGATTGAACTGGATTACGTACGGTTTAAGGAAACCGTGGATGCATTCGCCTCTGTATTATATCGAAAGGGCTTTCAAAAAGGGGACCGGGTTGGCTTAATGCTGCCTAATAGTGTTCATTATATGGTTTCTTATTATGCGGCAATGCGTTTAGGCGGCATTGTTGTTCAAGTCAATCCTTTATATCAAACATCAGAACTAGAATATATGCTTGATGATGCTGATCCAAAATGGTTTATATGCGGCAGGAATCAGGCAGAAAAATTGGAAAGGGTTAAAATGTTTGAAAATGTTCATGTCATTTTTACTGAGGATGAAAATGGCAGTAATCAAGTTGTCCTGAAGGAAAAAGTCAATGAACTTCCGCCCTTGAATATTAGTCCTAAAGAGGACATTGCCGTATTGCAGTATACGGGTGGTACTACGGGTAAATCAAAAGGCGTTATGCTGACCCATTTTAATATTGTCTGTAATATTCATCAATCCGGGGAAGTTGTGGCACCGGTAATGGTTGAGGGGGAAGAAAGGTTCTTGGGAATTTCCCCTCTTACCCATGCTATGGCAATGACGAATATGAATAATGCGATTAGAACGGCAGCTACTTATATCATTCTTGAAAAATTTAATGCTACTAGTGTATTAGAACTAATTCGTCAATATCGTCCGACTTTCATGGTAGGTTCTCCGACAATGTTTATTGCGCTATTGAATCATCCTGATCTGAAAAAATATGATTTATCATGCTTTAAGATTTGTGTTTCTGGCTCTGCCCCTCTTCCAATCGAAGTCTTAAAGGAATTAGAGCAGAAAACGGGTGCGCAAATCTTTGAAGGGTATGGTTTGTCGGAAGGGACTACATCCACACACCGCACTCCGTTAGGAGGTAAACGTAAAATTGGCAGTGTTGGGGTTCCGATTCCTGGAACAGTTTCAAAAATTGTTGATATGGAAACTGGTTTGGAAGAGGTTCCTGTTGGCGAAAACGGAGAACTAATCATAAAAGGTCCGCAAGTCATGAAGGGGTATTGGAAGAAACCGGAAGAAACAATGTTAACTGTCCGTAATGGCTGGCTTTACACAGGGGATATTGCCTATCGGGATGAAGATGGATTCTATTATATATCGGGCAGAAAAAAGGATATGGTTATTGCCGGGGGATTAAATATCTATCCTGCAGAAGTAGAAGAGGTTCTTTACCAGCACCCGAAGGTAGAAGAAGCCTGTGCCTTTGGTGTACCCGATACCTATTTGGGTGAAAAATTATTGGCTGTCATCGTCTTGAAAAAAGGGGAAAGCTTAACTGAAAAAGAGTTCCTTAGCTGGTGCGAAGGCAGGATCGCCAGATATAAAATCCCAAGAGCGGTCGAATTCCGGGACGTCCTGCCAAAGACGATCGTCGGAAAGATATTGCGCCGCCATCTAGTCGAAGAGTATAAAACTAAATTGCAAATTTAATAGCAAGCAATCAAGTTGTAGACCTTAAATGCAATCGAAAAACATCCCAGCCGTTTCCGTTTAATTAATATTGAGAAAGAAAAGGGAGTGGAAAAGAACAATGAATGGAATCATTTCATACGGAGCATATATTCCATATAATCGCCTAAAGCGGAAGAGAATAGGTGAGTTTTTTGGGAAGCCCGCCATGGGTGGTGAAAAAGCAATTGCCGGTTATGATGAAGACAGTGTCTCTATGGGTGTGGAGGCAGCCATGGATTGCCTGCAAGAAATGAATCCTGATCAAATTGACACTGTTTATTTTGCAACCACCAGTTCTCCATACAGGGAAAAGGGCTCTATTCCTACCCTTGCCGCAGCATTAAATTTAAGGGATAGTGTCCGGGGAATGGAAACGGCCGCCTCATTAAGAAGCGGGACGGCTGCCATCATGGCGGCAAAACCGGGTGAACATACGCTCGTTATTGCTGGGGATTGCCGTACGGGCGCCCCAACCGGCCAGAATGAACAGTGGTTTGGTGATGGTGCTGCTGCTTTCTTAATCGGCAGCGGCCCGGATGTCATTGCAAACATGATCGATTATACAAGCGTTCAAGGTGAAGTCATTAGTCATTGGCGGAGCCAATCTGATTTATTTACGCAAAGCTGGGAAGAACGTCTTAGTTCATCCGCCTTTATGAAGCAAGTTAAGGAGTCAGTCAGCCCATTTTTGGAAAAAAATGACCGCTCCATTGGAACAATTTCTAAAGTGATTATTTCTGGACCAACAACCCGGGCCCATTTACAGGCAGCGCAAGCCCTCGGTTTTTCAAATCAACAAGTACAAAATCCATTATTTGATAACGTTGGTTTAACCGGGAACGCCCATGCGCCTATGATGCTTGTTTCGGCATTGGAAGAAGCCAATCCGGGCGATCAACTTCTTGTGGTTTCATTTGCGGAAGGACTTGATTTGCTTTTATTGGAAGTGACCGATGCGATTTCCCGTCTTGGTAAACGTAAAGGGGTTCAAGGATATTTAAGCATTAAAAATGATGAGGTTTTATATAGTGATTATCTTAAGTGGAGAGAGATTATTAACACGGAGCCGCCGCGCAGACCGTCAACCGACCGCCCATCAGCACCAGCTTTGCACCGGGGCTACCAGCAAAATCTCGGATTTATTGGTTCTAAGTGCATAAAATGCGGTACTGCACAATTTCCAAAACAACGCGTGTGCGTTCAATGCCAGTCAAAGGATGAGATGGAGGATTATCGATTTGTTGGACAATCAGCAAAAGTAACAACTTTTACACTGGATTATTTGGCGGCATCGCCTGCGCCACCGATGATTGTCGCAGTCATTGATTTTGACCAAGGCGGGCGGATTATTTGCGAAGTAACAGATTGCCACCCTAAAGAAATTGAAATTGGCATGGAAGTCGAAATGACCTTCAGGCGTCTCTTTGAAGCGGGCGGCATCAGCAACTATTTTTGGAAAGCGCGGCCAATCAGGAGAAAGGAAGGTGTTTAAAATGAGCAGAAAGGGAATTAGCGATAAAGTAGCTGTGATTGGAATGGGCTGTACCCGCTTTGCCGAGCATTGGGATAAAAGTGTCGAGGATTTACTAGTAGAGGCAGCCTATGAAGCTTTTTCCGATGCTGGGATTGAACCAACAGATGTCGAAGCAGCATGGCTAGGGACCATGATTTCCGGTTATGCAGGGATTACATTATCTGGCCCGTTAAAAACCCAGTATATTCCGGTTACAAGGGTTGAGAATATGTGTGCCACAGGCTCAGAAGCCTTTCGTAATGCCTGTTATGCGGTTGCGTCCGGTGCATATGATATTGTTCTTGCCATCGGTGTCGAAAAATTAAAGGACTCCGGATACAGCGGCCTTACCAGGCCAAACCCGCCAAGTGATGGAACCGCACCGAACATCTCAGCCCCTGCATCATTTTCTTTCCTGGCTCCGGCTTATTTTAAAAAGTATGGTCTAACCCCTGAGCAAGGGAGAGAGGTTTTATCACGAATCGCTTGGAAAAATCACTACAATGGGTCATTAAATCCAAAGGCTCAGTATCGCAGTGAAGTTTCGATGGAAAAAATTTCGAAGTCACCGCTTGTAGCTGCCCCTCTTGGTGTATTTGATTGTTCTGGAGTCGCTGACGGTGCGGCTGCTGCCATTATCGTGAGGACGGAGGATGCCCATAAATACCGAAAAGACCCGATGTATGTAAAAGCGTTGACCATCGCTGCAGGACCAGGAGATGGACGCTTACGTCAGGATTTTGACTTTACGTCCATTAAGGAAAATGTAGCAGCGGCCCAGGCTGCGTACAGGGAGGCAGGAATTAAAAATCCTCGTCAGGAAATCAGTATGGCTGAAGTACACGACTGTTTCACCCCTACGGAATTAGTAATCTATGAAGATTTAGGGTTTAGTGAACGCGGCCAGGGCTGGAAAGATGTTTTGAATGGTGTTTTTGAATTGGGCGGCGAATTGCCTGTAAATCCCGATGGCGGCTTAAAATCCTTCGGACACCCTATCGGTGCGAGCGGATTGCGTATGCTTTATGAAATGTATTTGCAATTCCAGGGACGTGCAGGAAAGCGGCAGATTGAGAATCCAAAAATCGGTCTTACCCACAATTTAGGCGGAACCCCTATGCAGTGTGTGTCATTTATTTCTATTGTTGGCAAGGAATTATCGTAGGAGGGATATTATGGCGACCCAATTAGAGGAAAAAATCGGAATGAAACTGGAGTCCTATACCTTCAGGGTAGAAAAAGGAAAAATAAGAGAACTGGCTTTGGCAATTGGCGACTTGAAGGATGAGTACTTAAAAGGAGAAAGTTTACCCCCGACTTTTCCAACTGTTATTGAATTTTGGGGAGGGAAAGGGTCATCTGCAAATTTATTGGGGTTAAATGTAAAAAAGGTCCTGCATGGTGAACAAACGTATGAATATTTAAAAGAAATTAAACCTGAAGACGAGATAACCGTGCATTCGGTCGTCGAGGATGCCTATACAAAAGCAAAAATGAATTTCGTCATTATCAAAAAAGAATTTTTTAATCAGCAAGGGGAACTTGTTTTACTTTGTCGGCAAACGGTTATTGAAAGACATTAGGAGGGGAAGAAGATGCAAGTTGGCTATCAATTTGAACCAGTGCAAAAAGAAGAAGTGACCCATTCGCAATTAGTCAGATATGCAGGGGCATCGGGCGATTTTAATCCGATTCACACGGTCGTCCCTTTTGCCGAAGAGGCAGGACTCGGCGGTGTTATCGCTCACGGGATGCTGGTTAAGGGTTTTGTTGGTCAGGCGATTGGGAAATGGTTTTCTGTAAAGGATCTGCTCAAATTTTCTTCTCGATTTAAAGCTATGACTAGACCTGGTGAAAGAATCACTGTTAAAGGCAGGGTAATCGGAGAACAAGATGATCGCTGGCTATGCGAAGCGGCAGCTGTTAATGAAGCTGGGGAAGTAAAAGTTCAATCATTTTTTGAAATTCGAAAATAAACTCGGATTGATGTGACAGAACCGATATTTGTTGTCGGTTTTGTTGTTTTTACCAATATTTTTAAAAAATGATTGGGGGAGAAAGGAATGAATGGGCAAACGGTTATTATTACAGGCGGCGGCAGCGGCATTGGAAAAGCGATGGCACAGAAGTTCGCCAGCAAAGGGGCCAATGTCGTCATCACTGGACGGAATGCAGAACGTTTAAAAAACGCCAAAAAGGAAATAGAAACTTTTGAAGGTCAAGTCTTAGATTTTCAAATGGATGTAAGAATTCCAGAGAACGTCCAAGCAATGGTGGAAGCTGTAAAAGAAAGATTTGGCAGTATTGATGCGCTAATTAATAATGCTGCAGGTAATTTTATCTGTGCTGCCGAAGACCTCACACTAAATGGATGGAATGCCGTCATAAATATAGACTTAAATGGGACTTGGTATTGCACGCAAGCAGTCGGAAAAGAATGGATTGCGAACAACCAAAAAGGAAGCATTCTTAATATAGTAGCTACTTTTGCCTGGGGGGCTGCTCCAGGAAATGTTCACGCTGCAAGTGCAAAAGCAGGAATTTTAGCGATGACAAGGACCTTGGCGGTAGAATGGGGGAGCAAATATGGGATTCGAGCAAACTGTATCGCACCCGGACCAATCGAAAACACAGAGGGTGTTGCCAGATTAATTGACACAGGAGATGGCTATCAAAAAGCCATCAATCAGGTACCACTCAAACGGTTTGGCAAGGTGGAAGAAATTGCGAATCTAGCATACTTTTTGTTATCATCTGAGGCAGAGTACATTAACGGGGAATGCATTACAGTGGATGGTGCGAGATGGTTAAACAACTCTGGCTTAAAAGAAGTTTAGTAGTATTTAATAATAATTCAATTTTTGACTTTCGAGTAGACAAAGGTAAAAAAAGGATATATAATATTGTTGAATTATTTTAATTTTTTGATAACTCAGCAACGTTTATTGATCGATAAAATAATGTCATCTATGACTATTCCCGCTGCATATACTTGCAGCGGGAAACCCTTTCAGGAAAATGAAACCTACTGTTCATTCTACAATCTCTCCTAGCTTTAAATTTACCTACATATATTAAGTACTAGTTTTTCTGTACCACACCTCATGTATATCAAATCAAGTATCAAAAATAATACAGCTTCTGAGATAGACTCCCATAAAAATTGGAACATCAAATGAAAAGGCTTTCAGAACGGGTGTTATTAATTTTTACTATAGAGGAGTGAAGGACATTGACAACAACAAGTTTACAAATGTCGCGGCAGTTATTAGTAGGGGAATTAATCAGAAGGGCCGCCCATAAAACACCTAATCAAGAGGCATTCATTTACGGTGATGCAAGACTTACCTATCTTGAACTGGAAAAGAAGACTTTACATTTGGCTGGCTGGATCCAGCAGCAAGGTCTAGAAATCGGTGATAAGGTAGGGATCATATTTAAAAATAATCTTGCTTTTGTTGAAGTCATGTTTGCGACGGCGTCTGCCGGGTGTGTCAGTGTTCCGATCAATTTTAGGCTGGCGCCCGAGGAGTTTGTTTATATTATTAATCATTCTGATACTAAGGTTTTATTTATCGAAGAAGAATACCAAGATATGATTCTATCAATCAGACAGGAACTTCCAAACGTAGAAAAGATTGTTGTAGTCGGGAAAGTGAATTCGATGGAATTGATTCCATACGAAACTATTTATCACTCGGAAATACAATACCAAAGTATTGATGGGCAAGTCGAGGAAAATGACGCCTGCATGATTTGTTATACTTCTGGAACTACTGGTAAGCCAAAAGGAGCAGTGCTGACGCACAAAAACTTGTTGTTAAGTGCGTTGAACAGCGTTGTGGATTCCAAAATTGAAAGGGGTTCCAAACAACTTGTTATTACACCTTTATTTCATATCGCGGGAGTTGGAAATGTTCTGATTAGCTGTACAGTCGGCGGATTGACTGTGATTCATCGAGAGTTTAATCCGGTGGGAGTCTTGCAAACCATTCACCACGAAAAAATAAACGGTCTTTTTATGGTGCCCGCTATGTGGAATTTAGTCCTGCATGTTCCCAATATTGAAGATTACGATTTAACGTCAGTGCAAAGGTGCTCAACAGGGGCAGCCATTTGCCCGTTGGAAGTAAAGCATAAAATGATGAAGCATTTTCCGAATTCCGGAATCTTTGATGCGTTTGGCCAGACCGAAATGAGCCCAACAACCACCTGCTTGTTGCCGCAGGATTCACTTAGGAAAACAAATTCAGTGGGAAAACCTGTTATGAATGTAGAAGTGCGGATTGTCGACGAAAACATGAATGATGTTCCAGTCGGGGAAATTGGTGAAATTATTTATCGCGGGCCGACTGTGATGAAGGGATATTATAAAAATCCAGCAGCAACAGAAGAGGCTTTCCGCGGCGGCTGGTTCCACAGCGGAGATTTAGTCCGCCGAGATGATGAAGGATTTATATATGTGGTCGACCGCAGTAAAGACATGATCATCAGTGGCGGGGAAAATATCTATCCCGCAGAAATTGAGGCAGCACTTCACAAACACGATGCAATCTTCGAAGCTGCTGTTGTGGGTGTCCCGGATCCGAAGTGGGGTGAAAGTGTCAAGGCATACATCGTTCTAAAAAGCGGTAAAAGCTTAACGGAGCAAGAGGTGATTCAACATTGTCTCGCCCACCTAGCCTCTTATAAAAAACCGAAATTTGTAGAGTTTCTAAATGAACTGCCAAGGAATCCATCTGGAAAAATACTAAAACGGGTATTGAGGGAAAAAGAAGTGAAAATGAACTAAGGAGCAATTGTCCATGAATATACAAGATACAATTCCTGTTCGCGAAGGCGAAGAATTAAATCTTTCCAAGCTTGAAGAGCTAATTAGAAAAAAGATCCCAAACTTAAGCAGTGACCCAATGACAGTGAAACAATTTAGTGCTGGAAAATCCAATTTAACGTATTTGATCAATATCGGAGACTGGGAGGGTGTCCTAAGAAGGGCTCCTCTTGGTCCGGTTAATACAAAAGCACATGATATGAAACGTGAATTTAAAGTGTTGGATGCAATTAGCCCAATATTTTCCCTTGCACCTATGCCTTATTTTTTTATTGATGATGAATCTATTATCGGGGCACCGTTCTATTGTATGAAGCGTCTTCATGGTGTATTGCTGGATCAGGCACTTCCAAATCATGAAGATGGAAATCCAGCCCTTTTTAATGAGGTTTCTTATTCTATGGTAAATACCTTGGCTGCCATTCATGAAATAGACTATAAGAACACTAATCTCGTTAACTTAACACGTCCGCAAGGATTTTTAGAACGACAGGTACATGGCTGGATTGGCCGTTATCAAAACGTAAAAACTGAAGAAATTCCCGGAATGGAACGACTAATAAAATGGATTATCGAAAACAGGCCCGTTTCTCAGCCAGCAACGTTCATACACTATGATTTTCACTTAAAAAATGTTTTGTTTTCTAAGAATCAACTAGGTCAATTGGCAGGCATTCTTGATTGGGAGATGAGTACAGTCGGCGATCCGCTTAATGACCTTGCATCCGCATTGGTTTTATGGTTCGACCATGATGATCCTGAATTTTTCAAAAACCAGCAACTGTCAAACCCAATTACTCTTAGGCCGGGTTTCATGACAAGAAATGAATTTATTGAAGCCTACTCTAAGAAAAGTGGGCGCGATGTTTCGAAAATGTATTATTACATGGTTTTTGGCTACTTCAAGCATGTCGTCATTGCCCAACAAATGTATTACCGGTGGAAGAGAGGGCAAACCCAGGATGAAAGATTTGCGCAGCTTGATATCTTCGTCAAGAATTTAACGGATTGGGCATTGGAAAATACTCTTAAGAAATGAATGTAGAAATTTTGTGGTAAATGGTGAAAGGGTGGGTGCTGTTGGCAGAAAAAATAAAACTCTCATTGAAAGCTTATTTTGAATCGAAAATAAAAGGGGCAGAAAAGGTAGAAATTCGGGAGTATTCCCAGCCTTCCGCAGGATGGTCTGATGAAGCCTTTATTTTCGATGTCCACTGGGAAACCGCGAACGGCAAACAGATAAAAGGATTTGCGATTCGCAAGCAAAATAAAGGCGGGTTAATGAGGGAGAACAGAAATTTTTTTCTACAGTTCAAGTATTTGGATCGTTTAAGTAAAAATTGCGACCTGCCTATCCCGGGAGTTTACTGGTATGAAACAGATGAATCGATTCTCGGCGGACCGTTTTTTGTAATGGATAAACTGCCCGGAAACAGTTACGTACCTTGGTCAAAGGAGGGGCAATTATTTTTTAAAAGAGCCAATGAAGAAGGGGAAATTCCTTTTCACTTTGTCCAGTATTTGGCGAAATTGCACCTTCTTGATTATAGTGGAGCCGGCTTTACGGAGGACTTTGACGAGCCCAAAGGAGAGTACGGATTTATTGATGATAAATTAATAGGTTTAGAGGAAATGTATTACCGCTACCAAATCAGCCCTGACCCGGTAATAGTTGATGCTTTGGAATGGTTAAAGGCGCATAAGCCGGCTGCCCAAAGGTATTCCCTCATACATAATGATTACCGAACTGGTAATTTGCTATATAGCCACAATGAAATCACGGGGATACTGGATTGGGAAGCAGCCGAAATCGGAGATCCCATGGCAGACGTTGCCTATGTTTGTGCCAAATCGAACCGGATGGATTCTCCGCTGATGTGTTACTTAGTAGATAGACAGCTGTTTTTGGATACGTATAGTGAGCTAACCGGATTAAGAGTAGAGGAAAAGGTGCTTCATTATTATGAGGTATACCATCAAGTCAGGTTTGTTCTTATCTCCCAATCGGCAGGGACGTCGTTTGCAAAAGGAGAAACAAAGGATCTTCGGATGGCCCGCCAAGGTTATCGCTGGCCATTGATGAGGAATATGGTTGCCGAATTATTAGGCTACTAGGGGGGAAATGATGTTCGATAAATCGTTTACGTTAAAAACCGCCAACGATGTGATAAAAGATGTAATCATTCCTAATCTCACCAGCGGCATGGCAAAGGAACAAGCCATTGCCTTGCTTTCTGTTTTAAAAAATGTGGATACCAATACTATTGAGAATACGAAACCGAAAGAACAGTTAATTACGCTAATCAATCAAACTGTTGAAGAATTTTTACAAGCAATACGGTCAGATTCAAGGGAGACTTCCGCCTTTAATTGGGTGGAAGAGTTGGATTCCGCCTTGGAAGAAGCGGTGTTTATCGAGGATGCTACTGATAAATGGAAACAATTGAATGAAATTCAATGCCGCCTTCTACGCTTTTTATATAAGGAAAATGCAGCTAACAGAGCGATAGAATCCAGGTACATTTTTCCATTAAGAAAGAGGATAAGGGAGCAGTTAACCATTGAAATGTCGCTGGTTAGATAACTAAGTGTAAGGTTGGCAAAATGGGAGGGAAGGATATTGAACGAAATTGAACAAAAATACGCTATTAGTCCGTATGTAATGGAAATTCGAGACAAAGTGAGAAGGTTTATCGATGAAAAAGTCATTCCGGTAGAAACCGTTATTGAAAAAGGCGAGCAAGACGGAAGGCAGGTCCTTAAGGAATTACAGGCAAAGGCGAAGGAAGAGGGGATATGGGCTTTAGGCCTTCCGAAAGAGATTGGCGGCGGCGGTATGAAATTTATGGACTACGTCTATATAAATGAAGTAATTGGCCGTTCCGAAGCTGCCATGTTCGCTTTGGGTACCCATACTGCCCAGGATGGGACGATGTTAAACCTGTTCGGAACAGAAGAGCAGAAGAAAAGATGGCTTTACCCAATGGTGAATGGAGAAATCAATCCATCTGTAGGATTGACGGAGCCTAATGTGGCCGGGTCCGATCCGACATTAATACAATCTACAGCATACTTGGATGGGGACGAATGGGTCATTAATGCCCATAAATGGTTTACCACCGGAGCGAACCGTGCTGCGTTTACCACCCTTTTTTGTGTGACAGAACCTGACGAACCAAACCGTCATAAGCGAGCATCGATGATAATTGTTCCGACAAATACACCTGGTTATGAGATTGTTAGAGTCGTGCCGACTATGGGACATACCTCAGGCGGGCACTGCGAAATTCGTTTAACAAATGTCAGGGTTCCAAAGGAAAACTTATTAGGTGCGAGGGGAGAAGGTTTTGTCATTGCCCAAAAAAGACTGGGTCCCGGCCGAATCTACCATTGCATGAGGTGGCTGGGTCAATCCCAAAGAGCCTTTGATTTGATGTGTCATCGGGCCTTAAACCGATATGCTCATGGCTCTCTTTTATCAGAAAAGCAGATGATTCAAAAATTTATTGCTGATTCCGCAACGGAAATCCAATCGGCACGACTGATGACCCTTGAAGCGGCAAGAAAAATTGACAGGGGAGAAGATGCCCGGATTGATATCGCCATGATAAAGGTATATGGAGCAAAGGTCCTTCATGATGTGATTGACCGCGCGATTCAAGTACACGGTGCATTAGGGGTCACCGCCGATACACCATTAGAGAAAATGTACCGGGAAGCCAGGTACGCTAGAATCTATGATGGACCTGATGAGGCACATACTGCTACCATCGCCCGCCGAATCTTACGAAAGTACCAACAGGAGGAAAGCTGGGACCCGGCAAATTTTTAAAAAGACATCGAAGTGAAATGATTGTTTTTATATAAAAATTATTGAGGTGATTTGAATGCAAACAGTTCAATTTGAAACGTTAAAAACAACAGTAGAAGATAAAATCATGACGATTACCCTATGCAGGGAGAATTTAAATGCTTTTAATCATCAAATGCTAAACGAACTAATCCAAGTGTTTGATGAAGCGGATGCCAATGATGATGTAAGAGCCATCATTATCACCGGAGACGGAAAGGCATTTTGTGCAGGTGCCGATTTAGGAAGCGGCACTAGCACATTTGAAAATAAGGAGGCTTCCATCGAGGAATACCGGGACGGCGGAGGAATGTTAAGTTTACGAATCTATGAATTGAAAAAGCCAATCATCGCTGCCATCAATGGTCCTGCTGTCGGGGTGGGGGCGACCATGACTCTTCCTATGGATATCCGGATTGCCTCCTCGAACGCAAGAATGGGATTTGTTTTTAGCAGACGCGGCATTACTCCGGAAGCATGCAGCGGCTGGTTTTTACCTAGAGCAGTAGGCATCAGTAAAGCAGCTGAGCTCGTTTATACTGGGAAGATTATTCCAGCAGAGGAAGCATTAAAAATTGGTTTAGTTAGTCAGGTGGTTTCCCCTGAAGAGCTTTTGCCTGCTGCCGAAGCGATTGCGAAGGAAATTGCCGAAAATACATCTGCCATTTCTGTCACGTTGTCACGGCAATTAATGTGGAAAATGCTTGGTGCAAGCCATCCCTACGAATCACACAAAGTTGAATCCAAAATGATTCATTGGACCGGGCAGCAAGCCGATGTAAAAGAAGGAATCACTGCATTTTTTGAAAAAAGAAAACCAAATTTCCCAATGAAGGTCAGCACTGATCTTCCAAGCTTTTATCCGTGGTGGAAAACGAATAATGAAGGAGAATCATAATGGACTATCAAGCTATTATAGTAGAAAAAATTGGCCGAATTGCTGTGATTACCTTTAACCGGCCGGAAGCCATGAATGCTGTTAACAGCCGTCTTTGGCTGGAAACAGGAACTGCGTTAAAGGAGTTTAATGAGGACCCTGATCTTTGGGTGGCTATATTAACCGGGGCCGGCGACCGCGCCTTTTCAGCAGGTGCTGACTTAAAGGAAATAGGAGCTGGGGGATTTTCGACAACAGACGAAATGAAGGAATGGGGATTTGCCGGGATTGTGAGACATCATATCTCAAAGCCTGTTATTGCTGCGGTGAACGGATTTGCCCTGGGCGGCGGTACAGAGATTGCCTTAGCCTGCGATTTAATTGTCGCCTCTGAAAAGGCATCATTCGGGCTGCCGGAAGTAAAAAGGGGTCTTATTGCCGGAGGAGGAGGACTATTGCGCCTGCCGAGGCAAATTCCTCTGAAGGTGGCAATGCGCGTTATTCTTACAGGAAATCCTATTTCTGCGGAAGAAGCAAAACAGTGGGGGCTGGTGAACGAAGTAGTCCCGCATGATCAAGTCCTCAATGCCGCGATTCAGCTGGCAGAGGAAATTATTTGCAATGCTCCGCTCGCTGTGAAAGCGAGTAAAGAAATTGTCTACCGTGGATTAGACACTTCCATGACATTTCCTCCGGAAGGCTGGTCCATCAATAATGAATATACAAGTCAAGTTTTTGCAAGTAATGATGCGAAAGAAGGTCCGCGGGCTTTTGCCGAAAAACGGAAGCCAAATTGGTCGGGACAATAAATTGATTTTTTAAAAAAAGGGAGGTTTTGTAAATGGCAAAATCGTATTTATCCGAAGAGCATGAAATTTTTAGAAGATCCTTTAGAAAATTTTTGGAGAAGGAAGCATACCCTTTTTTCGAAGAATGGGAGGAAGCCAAGCAGGTCCCTAAATCATTTTGGAAAAAAGCCGGAGAACAAAGTTTCCTCTGTCCATGGGTGGATGAAAAGTATGGAGGGTCGGGTGCTGACTTTGGCTATTCCGTTGTCATTACCGAAGAACTAGATAAGGTTGGAGCGGGGGCAGGCGGAATCGGCCTTCATAATGACATCGTTATTCCTTATATTGCCGAATTTGCTTCTGAGGAACAAAAGCAAAGATGGCTGCCAAAAGCGGTCAGCGGGGATATGATTTCGGCCATTGCCATGACCGAACCGGGGACTGGCTCTGATTTGGCTGGGGTAAAAACAACGGCGATTAAAAGTGGGGACAACTATATTATCAATGGAGAAAAAACTTTTATTACCAATGGGTATTCAGCTAACTTCGTTATCGTTGTATGTGTAACAGACCCAAATGCAGTACCGAAGCATAAAGGAATTAGCTTAATTGTGGTGGAAGAAGGAACACCTGGATTTCGAAAAGGCAAAAAGCTTCGTAAATTGGGGCAGCATTCCAATGATACGTCTGAACTCATTTTTGAGGATGCGGTTGTGCCTAAGGAAAATTTAATTGGTGAGGAAGGAAAAGGTTTTTATTATCTGATGCAAAAGCTGCAGCAGGAACGGTTGATGCTGGCAATCGGCAGTATCACCGCCAGTAAACATATGCTGGAGATGACCATTGAGTATGTCAAGCAGAGGACGGCATTTGGAAAACCAATCAGTAAATTCCAAAATACCCAGTTTAAGATTGCCGAAATGGCCACAAAAATCAAAATCGGCGAAACTTTTGTCGATCAATTGATCGCCGACCATATGGAGAAAAAGAATGTGGTCAATGAAGTATCGATGGCAAAATGGTGGCTGACGGACCTTGCCAAGAGTGTTGCCAACGATTGTATGCAGCTGCACGGCGGCTACGGATATATGGAAGAATACGAGATTGCAAGAAGATACCGAGATGTGGCAGTCGGTTCGATTTACGCTGGCACCAATGAGATTATGAAAACAATTATTGCTAAAAACTTGGGGTTATAAGCTGATATTGCAGGGGTGAGTGTGAACTAAAGTCACCACCCCTTTTTCTTCTATTTTTATATGTCTATGTATTCGAATGTGGGAGGAATATGAAGTGAATCTTTTTGAAGCACTTGAGCGAAATGCCAGATATCAGCCAGACAAAACAGCAATCATTTTTAATGAAAGCAAATATACGTATAAGGAATACAATGCACAGGTGAATCGTATTGCCAACGCTCTCATTAGCTATGGGGTGAAAAGAGGCGATAAGATTGCCTTAATGATGAAAAACTCAGATTTATTCTGTTTTATTTATTATGGAATTTTAAAAGCCGGCGGGGTCGCTGTTCCTGTAAATTTTCGCTTAACTGCCAAAGAAGCCAGCTATATTTTGGACGATTCTGATTCGATAATGGTCTTTGCCGATGAGGATTTGGCAGAAGTCGTCCATAAAGCTTCTGAAGGAAACGACAAGATCCAGCTTCAGGTTATAGCGGGTTCGAATAAAAGAGAGAACCAAATCCTTTTATCCGCGTTCCAAAGCTCGGTTGCAGATAATCCTGAACGGGAAGTTTTGGAATCAGATGATGCAGAGATTCTGTATACCTCCGGAACAACCGGACTGCCCAAAGGAGTGGTTTTGGATCATCACCGCGTTATCCATGTAGCACTAGGAATCATCATTACATTTAAAATGGGGCCGGAGGATCAACTACTTCATCTTGCCCCGTTATTCCATTGTGCACAATTGAATTTATTCCTTGTCCCAGGTTCAATCCTTGGCTGTACACAAATTGTCCGCCAGGAATTTAATCCTGTACAGACCTTAAAAGATATTGATCAATACAAAATCAGCCTATTCTTTGGCGTTCCGACTATGTATAATTTTTTGTTGCAGGTACCGAACAGGGAGCAATTTGATTTATCCAGTGTGAAACGGTGCGGATACGGGGCAGCTCCTATGCCAACAGCCCTGTTGAAACAGGCAATGGAGATGTTTCAGACGGATCAATTTTATAATATGTGCGGTCAAACGGAGGGTGGACCCGGAGGAGTATATTTATTGCCAGAAGAACACAAAACAAAGTTTGGCGCTTCCGGTAGAGCTTCTTATGGTACTGATGCAAAAGTAGTGGATGAAAACGGTGAGGATGTAAAGCCGGGTGAGGTTGGGGAGTTTATTATTAAATGTGAAAACGTCATGAAGGGCTATTATAAAAAACCTGAAGAAACAGCAAAGGCTCTTAGGAATGGCTGGCTATATACAGGTGACCTCGCAAAAATAGACGAAGATGGCTACATTACCCTAGTCGACAGGAAAAAAGATATGATTATTTCCGGCGGCGAAAATGTCTACTCTACTGAGGTTGAACATGTCCTTTACAAACATCCTGATATTTTAGAAGCAGCCGTAATTGGCGTTCCGCATGAAGTATGGGGTGAAACGGTAGCAGCAGTTATCGTTCCGAAAGAAGGAAAACAAATTAATCAAGAAGAATTACAGCAATTCTGCCGGGAAGAACTCGCAGGTTATAAAATTCCAAGAATCATCTATCAAATCAACCAACTTCCACGAAACACCTCAGGGAAAGTCTTGAAATATCAATTAAGAGAGAATTATAAAACGGTTGCATCACAACATTGAATTAATGTTTAAAAAATAAATTAATTGTAAAATTATTAGAAAATTGGTATTATTAAAAATAGGTAATCTACTTTATGCTGTATCTTTTTGGGAGGGAGTGGGTGCGATTGACTATGCCTTTGGAGGGTATTCGTGTCCTTGATTTGACGCGACTTTTGCCGGGGCCGTATTGTTCGTTAATGCTGGCCGACTTTGGGGCAGATGTGATTAAAATTGAAGACCCGAAGTTAGGTGATTATACGCGATGGGGAGATCCAAAAATTGGTGAAGCAAGCGCGATGTTTCATTCTTTGAATCGGAATAAGCGGAGCGTGAGCCTTGATTTAAAAAAAGAAGAAAATAAACAGATATTTATTGAATTGGTGAAAACAGCCGATGTTCTGGTAGAATCCTTTCGACCGGGTGTCATGGATCGACTCGGACTGGGGTATGAAGAACTGAAAAAACATAATCCCAAGTTGATTTATTGCGCGATTACAAGCTACGGCCAAACCGGGCCATATAAGGATATTCCAGGTCATGATATTAACTTTTTGAGTTATTCCGGATTATTGGAGCTGCAAGGAGAACAAGGTAGAAAACCGGTAAGCTCCTCCGTTCAAATAGGGGATATTGGCGGCGGTTCCTTAATGGCAGTTATCGGGATTCTCGTTTCTATCATTGACGCGAAAAAGTCTGGGAAAGGTCAATTCATTGATATTTCCATGCTGGATGGAGCGGTTTCCTGGATGCAAACGTTTTTGCCGGCATTTTTAGCCACTGGGGAACTTCCAAAACGCGGAGAGCTCGTCTTAAACGGCCGCCTCGCCTGTTACGAGACATATGAAACGAAAGATAACCGCTTCATATCTGTTGGAGCTCTAGAATTTAAGTTTTGGAAAAACTTTTGTCAGGTAATTGGTAAGGAAGATTTAATAAGCCAGTTAAATGCCCCAGCCGATCAGCAAACCTCGATTAAAAATGATATTCAAGCCGTAATCGGAACGAAAACATTAAATGAATGGGTCAATCTCTTCGAGGGTGTCGATGCCTGTGTTGCCCCAGTCTTAACGATGGAGGAAATGGTTCATGACCCGCAAATCAGGCATCGGGGAATGATAGAAGAGGTAAGCCACCCTCAACATGGCACAATGAGACAAGTAGCAAATCCTATTAAACTATCAAGAACGCAGGCTAAAACAGTTCGCCAAGCACCGGGTCATGGAGAACACAACGATGAGATTTTACAAGAATTAGGGGTACTATTTAAACCATTTAAGGAATAATAATTAACTTTGTGAGGGGAAATACGGTGAAAACAAGAATTACTGAATTGTTAGGAATCGAATACCCTATTATTTGCGGCGGCATGTTTCAAGTTGGCAGAGCAGAATTGGCAGCCGCAGTTTCAGAAGCTGGAGGTTTAGGAATAATTACCTCAAAAACACAAGGTACACCTGAAGCACTTCGTCAAGAGATTCACAAAATTAAAGCGCTAACAAACAAACCATTTGCCGTAAACCTCAACTTATTTCCGAGCCAGACCGCCACCCCAAATGAAGATTTTATTGATGTTTTGATTGAAGAAGGGGTTAAAATAGTCGAAACTAGCGGCAGAAGTCCCAAAGATTTAATGCCAAAGCTGAAAGAAAACGGCTTCATTGTCCTCCATAAAGTGGCCGGCGTAAAATATGCCGTCTCTGCAGAAAAACTTGGGGTCGATGCTGTTATTATTGTCGGCAATGAAACTGGCGGCCACCCGGGTATGAGTGATGTGGGCACTTTAGTCATGCTTCCAAGAATAGTAGATTCAGTCAATATTCCCGTTATTGCTGGCGGGGGTTATGCGGATGGAAGAGGACTGGTAAGTGCATTAGCTTTTGGGGCAGAAGGGGTAGTGATGGGTACCCGTTTTATGGCTACAGAGGAAGCGCCCATTCACGAGAATGTAAAACGATGGATGGTGGAATCTGATGAAACGAATACCATTATCATTCAACGTAATATTGGCAGTCCATCCCGCGTTGCCTTAAATGCTGTCAGTAAGGAAGTAGACCACCTTGAAAGAAAAGGAGCAACAATTGAACAATTATTGCCGCTAATTACCGGTCAAAGAGCCAAACATGTGTATTTTGAAGGGGATTTAGATGGTGGTATTTGGTCCTGCGGCCAATCTGTCGGTCTTATTAAAGAAATATTATCGATCAAGGAATTGTTTGCTCAAATGACAGAAGAGGCAAAGAAGTCTATCGATTTTATTCAAAAAAGTTTATCAATCCATTCTAATGTTTAGTTTACTATTAAAATTTAGGAGGAATAGAGAATGAGAGAAGTTGTAATCGTTGAAGCAGTACGTACCCCTGTAGGGAAAAGAAAGGGAGTATTCAGTTCAGTCCGTCCTGATGATTTGGCCGCAAAGGTTTTGAAAGAATTGGTCAACCGTGCGGGGATCTCTCCAGGACTTGTGGAAGATGTCATTTTGGGGTGTGTTGCCCAAGTGGAAGAGCAAGGACTAAATATCGCGCGCAGCGCTGCATTAATGGCTGATTTCCCAATACACGTGCCGGGAACTACCATCGACCGTCAGTGCGGTTCCAGCCAGCAGGCTATTCACTTTGCTGCTCAGGCGATTTTGAGCGGGGACATGGATGTTGTTATTGCCGGCGGAGTGGAAAGCATGACAAGGATCCCAATGGGAGCCTCCCGCAAGGAGTCAACCTGGAGTGAAGAGTTAACCTCAAAATATGAGATGATCCATCAAGGTTTATCGGCAGAGCGGATTGCTGAAAAATGGGGCTATACTCGCAGTCAGCTCGATGAATTCTCGCTTGAAAGTCATCGAAGAGCCATTATAGCTCAAGAAGAAGGCCGTTTCGATCGTGAAATTATGCCGATTGAAGTAAAACGGGAAGATGGGTCAACAATTGTTGTCACACAGGATGAAGGTCCAAGAAAGGATACATCATTGGAAAAATTGGCATCTCTTAAGCCTGCATTTACACAGGACGGAAGAATTCATGCAGGAAATTCCAGCCAAATGAGTGATGGTGCTGCAGCTGTTCTATTAATGTCGAGGGAAAAAGCAGAGGAATTAGGTCTAAAGCCGAGATTCCGCATCGTTGCTCGTTCTGTTGTGGGTTCTGACCCGACTTTAATGTTGACAGGTCCTTCCATTGCTTCGAAAAAAGTACTTGAAAAAGCTGGGCTTTCAATTGAAGATATGGATACCTATGAAGTAAATGAGGCATTTGCCCCTGTTCCTATGCTCTGGATGGATGAATTAAAAGCAGATCCAGCAAAGCTAAATCCAAATGGCGGGGCAATCGCTTTGGGCCATCCGCTTGGAGGATCTGGTGCCCGCCTGATGATCACCTTGCTGCATGAACTGGAAAGAAGCGGCGGCCGCTATGGCTTACAGGCTATTTGTGAGGGCGGCGGAATGGCGAATGCCACGATTATTGAAAGAATTAGCTAGTCGTTATCAATAAAATTCCCTGATGGATGCTCATTTCACACAGATTGGAATGAGCATCCCCAGGGTATTAAACATATTTTTTAAGATTTCGATTTTATTAGAGGAGGAACATGATAAATGAAAATTAACGGCAGTGTAGCAGTCGTAACAGGAGGCGCTTCCGGTCTCGGAGAAGCCACCGTCGAAACGATTATTGAAAATGGGGGATATGCAGCCATCTTTGATTTGCAAGAAGAAAGAGGCGCTGCTTTAGTAGAAAGATTAGGTTCAGACCGTGTTCTTTACGTTAAAACAAATGTTACCAGTGAGGACGATGTGGTCAATGCTATTAACCAAACTATTGAAAAGTTTGGGGCTATTCATGTTGCTGTAAACTGTGCAGGGATTGGTGCGGCCGAAAAAACGGTAGGCAAAGAAAAGCCACATGATCTTGGCGTTTTTACTAGAGTTATACAAGTCAATTTAATAGGAACATTTAACGTGCTTCGTTTAGCTGCGGAAAAAATGACGCAAAATGCTCCAAACGAAGAAGGGGAAAGAGGAGTAATCATTAATACCGCTTCTGTTGCTGCATTTGATGGCCAAATGGGCCAAGCAGCCTATAGCGCCTCAAAAGGAGGCATCGTCGGTATGACCTTGCCTATTGCCAGAGACCTTTCCAGACATGGTATCAGAGTCTTGACGATTGCTCCAGGACTTATGGATACGCCATTGTTTGCCGGAGCTCCGGAAAAAGTCCGAATGGCATTAGGTGCAATGGTTCCGTACCCGCAGCGTTTAGGGTACTCATCCGAATATGCCCATTTAGCAAAATGCATCATTGAAAATCCATATTTAAATGGCGAAACGATCCGCCTTGACGGCGCGATTCGGATGCAGCCGAAGTAATAAGCAAAAGAACCTCCAGTTGTCTAAAATGGAGGTTCTTTTCATGAATTAGGTGATGAAAAATAGAAAGCGGTCTCCTTAAACTGGAGTCCGCTTATATTCTAGTAGTTTTAAATATTACTTTTCATACTCAATTTTATCTTTTTCCGGATCATAGTGGATATTCCCTGTGACTGGCACTAGGTCACCTGCTTTTGCTTGAACTAGGAATAAGGATGTATTTCCGTAGCGGTGTTCCGCTGTATAGGTGACAGAAGGGTAGAAAGAGCCATCCCATTTATCAAAGGTTTCCATTTTTTTAATAAAGTTCTCCCAACTCAATTCATCTCCTGCTCGCTTTAACCCTTCGACGTATACTTGAGCAGTGGACCATGCGCCTTCAGAGAGAGCTCCCAGCGATTCTTTCCCAAAGTCTTTGGTTACATACTCAACATACTTTTTGACTTCTGGGTTATCCATTTGTTCCTCATAATTAGGATATTGTAGAGAAGATATTATACCTTCCCAAGCATCTTTCCCCGCTAAATTAAATTGGTTTTTATCTGCACCGCCAGTCTGTGAAACAATAAATGGAGTGTCCGATGCCCCAATTTTATGCATTTCTTTACGCAATGCTGCAGCTGGTGCAGGAGTTGTATTCATAATGATTACATCTGCTTTTGCTTCCTTCAGCTGTTGGGCCTGAGAGCTAAATTCTTTATCTGTTGCCAAGAAAGGGACTTCTTTTACAATTGAAACTCCAGGATATTTTCCAATGTTTTTCTTGATCGCTTCAAGTCCCTGTTTTCCAAAATCATCATTCTGATAGGCAATGGCTATTTTTTTGGCATTCAGCTTATTGACAGAATAATCTAAAAAGACCTTTGCTTCGACTACATAATTAAATGTTCCGCCAAAAACATTCTTAATTGGAGGATTCACAAATTTGTCTGCCCCAGTCCCCAGACCCGTTACCGGAATACCGGTTTTTTCTAAAAGCTGTAAGGATGCGGCAATATTAGCCGTTCCGATTGGATATATAATAGAGAATACTTTATCCTGTTCTATTAATCTTTGAATACTTTGGAGTGTTTTTGCGGGCTGATATTGATCATCATAGGCGATTAACTTAAGTTTTCTTCCATTTACACCGCCATTATCATTGACATAATTAAAGTATGCTTGAACGCCTCTTCTGACTTTATCATATTCCGCGACTGGTCCTGTTTGTGGACCGGTGAGCCCAACAATTATTTCTTTATCCGTTACTCCTTGAGCCTGTTTCTTGCCTTCTTTTGGGTCGCCCTTAGTTGATTGGTTTTTACTGGTTTGTGCGCTGCATGAAACTAACAAAATAACAGTTAGAATCAAAGCAAGTGCTGATGTCAACTTTTTTCTCACAAAATTTACCCCCAATCAAAGATTCACTTTAAGAGTAAAGAACAAAACACTATTAAAAGAGCGCTTACATTCTTAAAAACTCTCAAGAATAAGTGTAAAGAGATTTGATTTAAATTGCAAGTTAATTATTTAAAAATTAAAATAATTCAAACTAGTATTCAAAAAAAGTAATCAAATCGTGAAAATATCATATGTCTTATTATTAAATATAGGTGGAGTAAACCAAGTCTTTACCAAAACATTATGGCGTAATAATTTTTGTAAAATTAATAATATTTAGAAAAATATGTACAAATATTGCTCTGTATTATATAATCAATACTAAATTGGAAAAAATAGCAATCATGAATTACATACTGTACAGCTGAAAGTTATATTATTGTAAGCGGTTTCTGATTAAGTAAAAAATTTAAACGAGGTGACAAAAATTGAATTATGCAGAATTAAGGGATGATTTCTCGTGGGAAAAAGTAGTGAAAACCTATGATTGGAATGTTCATGAAAAGCTTAATATAGCACATGAATGTTGTGATAGGTGGGCTGATGACCCGAATCGTATCGCTATCTATTGGGAGGATGAAAAAGGAAATAAGGATGTCTGGACCTATTTCCGTTTAAAAGAACAATCAAACCGGATGGCGAATGCACTTCGGTCGCTGGGAGTAAAAAGGGGCGATCGTGTGGCAGGTCTCCTGGGGAAGGACATGGAATTAATTTTGACAGTCCTTGCAACATGGAAAATAGGTGCTATTTATGTTCCAATGTTTACGGCTTTCGGCCCAGAGGCCATTACGTATCGATTAAAAGATGCTGATTGCAAAATTTTAGTAACGAACCAGGAACAGGCCAAAAAAATTGAAGGTCAACAAGTATCCTGTGAGCTTCTATTAACTGATGGTTTATCAGGTAATGGATTAACTTTCTGGGAGTTTATTCAACAGTTCCCTGCTGAACATGAAACAGAGTCAACCACCATGATGGATCCTAGTGTAATCCAATACACATCTGGTTCAACAGGCATGCCAAAAGGTGCCGTTTGGGCTCATAAAATTTTTATCAGCACTTACCCTTACCTTAGATATGCGATGGGTATGGAAAATAATGATCGGTTCATGGGTGGTGCGGATATGGGCTGGGCTTATGGTTTGATGAACTGTACTATATGCCCATTAAGTCTCGGTATATCCATCGTCGTATATAAAGGTCCTTTCCAGGTTGAAAAATACTATCAATTACTAGAACAATATAAAGTTACAAACTTTGCATATGCCCCAACGGCATACAGAATGATGATGGCAGCCGGTTCTGATTTAGTAAAGAAATATTCATTAAAAGTAAAACAGTTCTCCAGTGCTGGTGAACCATTAAATGCAGAAGTTGTCCGCTTCTTTAAAGATAATTTTGGCCGGGAAATCTATGATCACTATGGTTCTACCGAAACTGGGATGATTGTAAATAACTATAATGTCACAGACATGATGGTAAAACCCGGATCAATGGGTCTGCCGGCTCCTGGCTATAATATCGCTTTATTAGATGAGCAAGGGTATCCGGTCGAAGTCGGTGAAGCGGGTCAAATCGCCGTAGATATACATGCATTTCCGTACTTCTTTCTAGGTTATTGGAATGATCCAAAGAAAACGGCAGAAAAAATAACGGGAAATTGGTTTTGGACCGGGGATCTTGCAAGTAAAGATAATGACGGGTATTTTTGGTTCCAAGGCAGAGCTGATGATATCATTTCCAGCGCTGGCTACCGAATTGGTCCTTTTGAAGTGGAGAGTACCCTATTAGAACATCCTGCCGTAGCTGAAGCTGCTGTAATCGGGAAACCGGATCCTGTTAAAGGAGAAATTGTAAAAGCATATGTAGTTCTTAAATCATCTCATAAATCTTCCTCAGAGTTAGCTGACGAATTAAGTGTTTTCGTAAAAGCAAAGCTATCAAAACATCAATACCCACGAGAAGTTGAATTTGTTGAAACCCTCCCTAAGACACCGAGCGGAAAAATCCAGCGTTATATTTTAAAACAAAGTCTCGAAACAGCAAATAAATAAGCGGAAGGTGATAAACGTATGCAAATCATTGCCAGCGGCTTAATTTTTGGTTGTATCTATGCATTAGCAGCTTTAGGACTTGTATTAATTTTTAAAACAACCGAAGTTGCAAATTTTGCGCATGGCGAAATGGCCATGATCACAACCTTTATCAGTTATGTCTTTTTATCGAAATATGGATTCCCTTATTTAGCAGCACTTGGCTTAGCGCTTTTATTTGCCTTAGTTTTCGGAATAGTGGTTTATGTGTTGGTTATGAAAAGGGTTCAATCCGCCCCGCATTTAAATCAAGTGGTGCTTACATTAGGACTGTTTATGATATTTAATGGGCTGGCCGGACTTAAATGGGGGTATCAGCCCACTTCGTTCCCGGAGGCCTTCCATGGTGACCCTTTTAAACTTGGCAGTATTTTTATATCGACCAACGAAATCTTTACGGTTGGGTTAACGTTGGTTCTGATGCTGCTGTTCTTCCTATTATTCCGATTCACAAAAGCTGGCTTAGGGATGCGTGCTGCCTCACAGGATATTATGGCTTCAGAGCTAATGGGAATTAAGGTTTCCGGCGTTTTTATGGGAGCTTGGGCGATTGGTACTGCACTCGGCGGTATAGCTGGGATGATGACAGCCCCAGTAACTTTTTTAAGTCCAAATATGATGGGAGAGGTTTTGATTATCGCTTTCGCCGGTGCTGTTCTAGGTGGGTTTAATAGCTTGCCGGGTGCGGTTATTGGTGGATTAATTGTTGGCGTTTTTGAAAATTTAGTCAGTTATTATGTTGCCCCGGAGCTGAAAATTGTTTTTACTTTTCTATTGATAGTTGTGGTGTTGTACATTCGTCCTCAAGGAATATTTGGGGGAGCAAAAATTGTAAAAAAGGTGTGATGTGAATTGAAACAGCTATTTACAAATCGTAAACCTTGGTTATTTTTACTCGTTCTTTTATTCCTTGCTTATCCTTTTATCGTTGGACAATCGGTTTATCTTATTTCTATTTTCGTTATGGTTTGCGTATATGCCATTACCGCAATGGCATTGGATTTATTAATTGGCTTTGGCGGCCAGGTTTCCATCGGCCACGCAGGCTTCTTGTCGGTGGGTGGTTATACAGTTGCTATCCTGACGACCAAATTAGGTCTTCCTTTCTTGCTTGTTCTTCCGTTATCAGGAGTGATTACTGGCATCATCGGTTTACTTATTGGACTCCCCGCAGTGCGGCTTAGCGGTAACTTTCTTGCCGTCGTATCGTTAGGGTTTGGGCTGTCCATTCCACAGATTGCGCTTAACTGGGACTCACTTACTGGCGGGTATTCTGGTCTTCCTCTTGCCCGGCCGGAATGGTTGTCCAATGATAGTCAATTTATTTACGTCATTATTTTAATGACTGTTGTAATCATATGGATTCTCCATAATATTGTGAAAAGCAGATTGGGCAGGGCTTTTGTCGCCATTCGAGAAAGTGAGGTTGCTGCTCAGGCTACCGGGATTAACGTTCCATTATACAAAACACTGATGTTTGTGATTAGCGCTTTTTTTACAGGAATTGCCGGCGGACTTTATGGTTATTGGATCGGATTCGTCAGCCCGAACGATTTTTCCGTGTTTACGTCATTTTTGTTACTTGGGATGATAGTCATTGGCGGCCTGGCTTCTATTCCAGGTGCCATTATTGGTGCCATTATCTTTACAGTACTGCCTGAATTAACGAAATCATTAATCGGGTTGACCAATATTATAATTGGTATTGCCATTGTCGGAATCATTCTTTTCCGTCCAAATGGTTTAATATCATTGCTGGAAATGTTCAGGATAAAAAAACCAAGCAAAAAAGTAATGGATGAACAGGAAGTTTATCTTTCTGACCTTGAACAAGGAGGTGCTGCCAGGGATGCTAACGTTTAAAGATGTGACCGTAAAATTTGCCGGCGTAACCGCCGTTAAAGACCTTTCGTTTGAAGTGCCTCAGGGAAATATTTATTCAATCATCGGTCCGAACGGCGCGGGTAAAACGACGGTTTTTAATTGCATTAGCCGTTTCTATACTCCAGCTGCCGGCACAATCGATTTTAATGGAAAAAATATTTTAAAACTTAAACCCCATCAAGTCATTCATGAGGGGATTGCGAGAAGCTTTCAAAATGTGGAATTGTTTGCAAAAATGACTGTCCTTGACAATTTGCTGGTAGGGCTGCACCCAACCTTGAAAAAGAATATTTTTTCGATTTCGTTAAATTTGCCTTCTGTTAAAAAGACAGAAAAAGAATCAATAAAAAAAGCTTATGAAGTGATGGATTTACTTTCGATAACCGATTTAGCGAATGAAAAAGTTAGAAATCTCCCATTTGGTTATCAAAAAATGGTAGATATCGGAAGAGCCATCATATCTTCACCAAAGCTAATCTTACTCGATGAGCCGGTAGCTGGGATGAATCCAGTGGAGACGAAAAAAATCAGCGAGCTCATCCTCCGCTTAAAGAAAGAAATGAATTATACAGTCCTTGTGATTGAACATGATATGTCGCTTGTAATGGAAGTGTCAGATTTTGTAACGGTCATGAATTTTGGTCAAAAAATTGCAGAAGGCACCCCCCAAGAAATTCAAAAAAATCCAGTGGTTATTGAAGCTTATTTAGGGGAGGTCGAAGAGAATGCTCAAATTGTCTGATGTGCATGTCTATTATGGCCATGTCCATGCATTAAGAGGACTGAACATGACGGTGGAGGATGGAAAGATTGTATCTTTGTTAGGCGGAAATGGCGCTGGTAAATCAACAACTCTAAAGATGATTTCAAGACTCATTCAGCCGAAAAAAGGTTCATATGAAATGGACGGTCAATCCATGTTGAAAGACAGCCCGAGCAGGGTTGTCAAAAAAGGAATTATTCACTGTCCTGAAAACAGAAGGGTTTTTCCATTATTAACAGTGGAGGAAAATTTAAAAATTGGCGCCTATAGCCGCAAAGATAAAAATGTTAAAGAGGATTTAGAAAAGGTATTTTTATATTTTCCAAGGTTAAAAGAAAGGGTCAAACAAAAAGCGGGAACACTGAGCGGCGGTGAACAGCAAATGCTTGCCATCGGAAGATCGTTAATGGGGAAGCCGAAGATACTTTTATTGGATGAACCGTCCTTGGGAATTGCCCCTATTCTTGTGAAAGAAATTTTTGAAATCATCAAAAAAATCAACAAAGATGGCACTTCTATTTTGCTGGTGGAACAAAATGCCAACATGGCACTTGGGATTTCTGATTATGCGTATGTATTGGAAAACGGACATATTGCTTTGGAAGGACATTCCCAAGATTTAAGAAATAATGATGAAGTCCGCCGACTTTATCTTGGCGGGTAAAAAAATTGGGAGCATCCATAAATGCGGAATGTGATGAAGAGAGGGAAACAAAATGCAGACTACCACAAAAATTGTTGTCACACCAGATGACATCGACCAGCTTGGCCATGTCAATTACCTGAAATATATTCTTTTTTTAGAAAAAGGGGTCGGTGAATGGTACAAACAGGCTGGAGTAAATTTTAAGGAGTTAAGGAAACAAGATCTCGGTACGGTTGTCCTCAAATTCGATGTCTCCTACCATAAGGAAGCCAGATTGGGAGATACTCTGAATGTTACGACCACTTTAATGAATGTGGGCAACAAAAGTTTTACCGTAAAACAAGAGATTTATAATCAAGACGATATTCTTATTACCGAATCAACGAAAACATTTGTGATGTTTAATACGGCGACAAGAAAAGGTGTACCGGTAATCCAAGAGATTGCCCGTCACTTAAAGTGTGCCAGATAATAATGAAAAGTTGGTTTGAACAACTCATTCTAAAGCAAGTGCAGGTTAATAACGTAAGGCTTCTTGACATGCATAATAGTTTTGTTATGTGCGATTTCCGAAATAAGGAGGGATTTCAATGGTCAAAAAAGGCTTTACTTTATTCATCGCTTTTATGATGGTGTTTCTATTAGCAGCTTGCAACGGGGAGAAAACAAGTTCCAACAATACAACTGGAGGAAAGGATAGCAATGAACTAGCTCAAGGGGTTACAAAGAACGAAATCATGATTGGACATTCGGCACCGCAAACGGGACCTGTAGCTGTCTATGATACTTTCCGAAAAGGTATGGATACCTATTTTCAGTATATCAATGAAAACGGCGGAGTAAATGGCCGGAAAATAAAGTTAATTGCTTACGATGATCAATATCAGCCAACAAAAGCTTCGCAGAATGCCAAGAAACTTGTTGAGGAAGATAAAGTATTTGCCGTCATTGGAAATCAGGGCTCTGCCGCTAATCTTGCTGCAAAAGACTACTATATAAACAAAGGCATCCCGGTTATATTACCAGGGACTGGGTTAAAGGGATTTGTCGATCCACCGGTAAAAAATTGGATGGGGGCAACCATGATGAACTATGAAGTGGAAGCCCAAATTATGTTGAATTATGCTGTCAACGAGCTGGGTGCTAAGAAAATAGCCATTGCTTATCAAAATGATGACTTTGGAAAAGCCCCATATAACAAGATTAAAGAAATAATTAAAACGTATCCAGGCGTCGAACTTGTTGCCGAAGTGACCTATCTTCCCGCCGACACGGAATTCAGTGCCCAGGCCCAAAAACTTCAGCAAGCCAAGCCAGATACAATCTTTAATTTTGGTGTGATGAGTCCTGTCGTTAATTTGAAAAAGGCAATGTATAAAATCGGACTAGATAAAACTAAATACATTGTTTCCTCCATTGCTGGCGGGGACACCCATGCATTCCAATTGGCTGGAGGCGATGTTTGGGAACGAACCTATAGCGGTGGAATCCTGATTAGTTTGGATGATGAAAATAATGAAAAAATTAAACTTTTCAAAGAAAGATTTAAAAAATCGTATCCAAATGAGCAGGCAACTAATTTTGTAGAAAGCGGCTGGTCGGCTGCACAAGTATTCGTTGAAGCATTAAAAAGAAGCGGCGATAATCTTACCTGGGATAATTTTCTAAAATCCTTCAATACATTCGATAACTGGGATGGCTCTATGTATGCTGGGGTATCGTTCTCTGAAAATAACCATTATGGAATTACGAAAATGTACATGACCAAAGCCGAGAATGGAAAAATAGTACAAATTTCTGATTCCATCGAGTTTGAACCTGAAACAGGAAAAATTTCCTTACCCAAAAAATAACAGATTAATTAAAGTTCTTAAATAAAAGTTTGATAGGTGGTACGAATGAAGAATAACATAATGCCGGAGTGTCTCCTGCCACTGAGTGGAGCCGTTAATTTCCGCGATATGGGCGGACTGGCAACAAAGGATGGCAGAAAAGTAAAAAAAGGGCTCCTCTTTCGAGCAGCAGAATTAACCGGATTAACTGACGAAGATGTAAGTTTATTAGAAACCCTGCAATTAAAACGAGTGTTTGATTATCGCAGACAAAAGGAGGCGGAACGGAAGCCCGATCCGCCTTTAGGGTCTGCCATTCTTGAGCGGGTTTCTGCGATTAGCGAAGAAAATATTGCCACAAATATGTTTGTGAAAGACGACGGATTTAATGCGGACTATTACCGTCAATTCACGGTTGAAAGATTTTTAAAGATTTATACTGAGATGCCAATACAGAATCCTTCTTACAAAAGATTAATGATGCTATTAAAAAGCCCTGAAGAAAACTTGCCGCTTGTCCACCACTGTACGGGCGGCCGTGACCGAACGGGTGTAGGTGCCATGTTAATATTGATGACCATGGGTGTACCTTATGAAACTGTATTAGGAGATTACTTACTTTCAAATCTAACATTAGCTGAACGTCATCAAACTATTTTTGAAAAAGCATCGCAATATTTTACTCCAGAAGAGTATAAACAATTAATAAATGCTTTTCCACTAAGAGAAGACTATCTTCATGCTGCCTATAACGCGATATTAAGGAATTATGGTGATTTTGACACGTATATTGCAGAAGAATTCGGGATATCCGAAGAGGTTAGGGAAAACATTAAAAATTATTGTTTAGAATAGGAGTGAATTTTTTGAATAAACCTTGGCTTTTCTCTTATCCAGAACAAGTTCCTTACGAAATTACCCCTCCCGCTGTTTCCATCGATGATTTGCTCAAGGATTCATCCAACCTCCATCCAGAAAAAACTGCCGTAATTGATAATCAAAAGGTGAAGACCTACTATCAACTTAACTCAGATGTAGACCGTTTAGCTTCTGCCTTATATGATAGTGGATTTAAAAAAGGAGATAAGTTAGCGATCATGCTGCCAAATTGTCTGGAGTACATAATCTCCTTTTTTGCGGTGCAACGCTTGTGCGGCACCGTTGTTCAAGTCAATCCTTTGTATACACCCAGAGAACTGGAATATATTTTAGAAGATTCCGAGGCAGTTTGGTTTATCACGAATCGCATCCAAGTTCCAAAACTCGAGCAAATCGGCTATAAAGACAAATTAACAGTCCTTATCGCAGAGGGTGAAAAGGACGTTAAAGACAGCCTTAATGCCTGGATTGAAAAAGGAACAAACCCGTCCCCAGAAGTTAATATCGATATTGAAAATGATATTGCTATCTTGCAGTATACAGGGGGAACAACTGGCAGGGCGAAGGGTGTAATGATCTCACACTACAATCTCATTAGTAATCTTTATCAGAACAAGGAATCGAGTGTCGGAGAAGCAAGTGAAGGTTCTTGGGAACGAATAATCGGTATCGCCCCAATGTTTCACGCTATGGGTTTGACGACAATGGTTACCACTATCTTTAGGGGGGGAACTTTTAATACGATCAGCAGATTTGAATTAAATTTGCTTGTAGAGACAATCAGAAATTTTAAGCCGACCACCTTTAGTGGTTCGCCTACTATGTATATTGCCTTGTTAAACCACCCGCATTTGACGTCCGAAGATCTTAAATCTATTAAAATATGCAGCAGCGGATCTGCACCATTATCTGTGGAAATCATGAATCGTTTTGAGGAAAAAACAGGTGCCCCGATTATTGAAGCTTATGGTTTATCAGAGGCAACTACGATGGTGACGAAAAATCCAAGCGAAGGTGTACGAAAGCCCGGCAGTATTGGCATACCAATCCCAAGCACAGATTGCCGGATTGTTGATATCGCTACAGGAACAATTGAATTGCCTGTTGGTGAAACGGGTGAACTTATCGTAAAAGGCCCACAAGTCATGAAGGGATATTGGAAAAATGAAGAAGAAACCGTTAATGCTTTGAGGGATGGCTGGCTATTTACGGGTGATTTGGCCGTTATGGATGAGGATGGATATTTTTATATTGTTGGAAGAAAGAAGGATATGATTATCGCCGGCGGCTTCAACATCTATCCGCTTGAAATCGAGGAAGTATTATATCAATTACCGGCTGTAAGGGAAGTTTGCGTGTATGGCGTACCTGATCCATATCGTGGTGAAACGGTAAAAGCAGCTATCGTCCTCAAGGAAAATGTCACTTTGACCGAAAAAGAAGTGGAGGAATGGTGCAACCAAAATCTAGCAAGATATAAGGTACCTAGACTCATAGAGTTTAAAGATGAACTTCCAAAAACAGCAGTAGGAAAGATTTTGCGTACAAAATTAATTGAACAAGAAAAAGAACGTGCTGCCTCTACTGAAAAAACGTTGTAAAAAAATATTGTTTTATAGGGGTGCGAAATAGTTAGAGGAAAAAAACAAAAGGACATAAGCTCATTAAAATGGAGCCTATGTCCTTTTAATTCCTAAATTTCATAAAGGTAGATGTGTCTAACAATAAAATAATGAAACAGAGAATTTTTGGAGGTAGAAATGAATGAAAGCAGTTGAAGAACTTTTCTCTCTTACTGGTAAGGTTGCTCTAATAACAGGAGGAAGCCGTGGTCTTGGACGAGAAATGGCACTCGCTTTTGCCAAAGCAGGAGCGGATATTGTGATTGCAAGCCGCAAACTCGATGCCTGTGAAAAGGTTGCTGCAGAGGTGGAAGCTATTGGCCGCCGAGCACTCCCATATGCTTGTCATATAGGGAAGTGGGACCAGGTAAATGAATTGGTAGAAGCCGCTTATGATCATTTTGGCAAGGTTGATATATTAGTGAACAATGCCGGTGTGTCCCCACTTTACGATTCCCTAGTTGATGTAAGCGAATCTATGTGGGACAGCGTTTTAGCATTAAATTTAAAAGGGCCATTTCGTCTCTCGGCATTGGTAGGAGACCGCATGGCGAAAGGTAGTGGGGGAGCCATCATTAATATTAGCAGCATTGCAGCAATCCGGCCGACAAAGAATGAAGTGCCCTATGCTGCTGCCAAGGCCGGGTTAAATGCGCTTACACTTGCTTTAGCAGATACTTACGCCCCTAAGGTGCGCGTCAATTGCATAATCGCAGGCCCCTTTTTAACAGATATTGCTAAGGCGTGGAATATGGAGGAGGCGATGAAACGATTTGAGAAAAACTCAGCTCTTGGGCGGCCTGGAAATCCAGAAGAGATTATTGGCTCAGCTTTATATTTTGCCTCAGACGCTGCTAGTTTCACTACTGGATCACTCTTAGCCGTGGACGGAGGGTACAGAAAATAACGAAAGTAAGGGGGCTGTTACATGAGTCACACAATTCCCGTAAGAAAAGGGGAAGAGCTAGATTATGAGGCAGTAAGACAATTTCTTGTGAAAAATTTTGAGGACATTCCAAATGAACATTTGGAGATTCAACAATTTCCTGCAGGCAAATCTAATTTAACCTATGTTATACGCTGCGGATGCTGGGAAGCTGTTTTAAGGAGACCGCCGTTTGGACCTTTACCGCCAAAAGCACATGATATGAAAAGGGAATACGAGGTAATTAATAAACTTTATTCGGGATTCCCACTTGTTCCAAAGCCGTATTTATATTGTTCTGATGAGGGAGTAATCGGAACACCCTTTTATTTTATGGAGCGAGTAAAAGGAATTACCTTGGATGATGATCCAAATAAAGAGAATGACCTGTCTGTTATCGATAAACAGCACATTTCCTATTTGATGGTTGATGCCATAGTAGATCTGCATCAGGTGGATTATAAAAAAGCTGGATTGGAAAATATCGGGTATCCAAATGGTTTCATAGAAAGACAGCTAAAAAACTGGATTACTAGGTACCAAAAATATAAAACAGATGATATCGCTGTGGTTGACAAAGTCATAAATTGGTTAATCAATCATTTACCTCATTCACATGAGGCAACATTAATTCACAATGATTTTAAAATTAATAATGTTCTGTTATCGGATGATTTAAAACAGATAAATGCCATTTTAGATTGGGAGATGGCCACGATAGGTGACCCATTATTTGATCTCGGTGCCACTTTAAGTTACTGGCTTGAGGAAAACGATTCAGAATTAATTAAGGAAAGTTTGATTATGCCGACAGCTCAGAAAGGATTCATAAGCCGCCGTGAATTTCTAGAAAGATACGCTAAAAATACGGGCCGGGATGTATCCTCATTCCAGTTTTATATGACGTTAGCCTTCTTTAAAATTGCCGTTGCCGTACAACAAATGTATTATCGATATACTCTAGGCCATACAAAGGATGAACGTTTTGCCAACCTTAATAGCAATGTTAAAAATATCATGCTATATGCCGAAATTCAGGCGAACAGAAAAATTTAGAAATGGGAGGGCAAGCAGATGATTTTTAAAAAATTCGATAAAGTAGAAAAGCTAGAGCAAGAACTTATTCAGTTTATGGAAGAACATATCTATCCCAACGAAGCAGTTTATGAGGAACAATTAAAGGAAAATCACTGGGATGAACCACCTATTATGGAAGAATTAAAAGAGAGAGCCAAAGACGCGGGATTGTGGAATTTATTTTTACCAGAAAGTGAAAATGGCGCAGGTCTTACTAATCTTGAGTATGCCCCGTTGTGTGAAATAATGGGTAGATCGGGAATGGCACCAGAAGTATTCAATTGTTCTGCACCTGATACAGGGAATATGGAAATATTGGATCGCTTTGGTACAGAGGAACAAAAAGAACGCTGGTTAAATCCATTATTAGAAGGGAAAATTCGGTCTACATTTAGTATGACAGAGCCGGATGTTGCTTCTTCAGATGCGACGAATATTCAAACAAGTATAAAACGTGAAGGAGATTTTTATGTCATTAATGGCCGAAAATGGTGGCAATCGGGTATCGAATCTTCAAAATGTAAAATCTTGATTGTAATGGGGAAAACGGATCCTGATGCCCCAAAGTTTGAACAACAATCTATGATTCTTGTACCAAAGGATACCCCTGGTGTGAAAATTGTCCGTAATTTGCAGGTTTTTGGGTATGATGAAGCCCCTCATGGCCATTCTGAAGTTATATTTGAAAATGTTCGTGTCCCAGTTTCAAATATTTTATGGGGTGAAGGGAAAGGATTTGCGATAGCACAGGCAAGATTGGGTCCTGGCAGAATCCATCATTGTATGCGCTTAATCGGAGCAGCTGAAAGAGCCTTGGAATTAATGATTAAGCGAGCGAAAGAACGAGTAACATTTGGAAAGCCTGTTATTGAACAAGGAGTCATCAGGGACTGGATTGCTCAATCACGAATCGATATCGATCAAGCAAGATTATTAACCCTTAATGCTGCCTACATGATGGATACAGTTGGGAATAAAGTAGCGAGAGCTGAAATAGCGATGATTAAGGTAGCTGCCCCAGAGATGGCTTGCAAAGTCATTGACCGAGCGATACAGGTTCATGGTGCCGGCGGCGTAAGTAATGTTTTTCCTCTTGCCAGAATGTATGCACGAGCAAGAATCGTAAGAATTGCGGATGGCCCGGATGAGGTGCATAAAGAAACTGTAACCAAATTGGAATTGAAAAAGCATGCAGAATGAGGGATTGATTAAACCCTTTATTTGAAAAGGGATAAGTCAGGCTAATCCAAAAAATAGTAGTAGTAATGGCGGACAATGAATAGATTAGAAAGGGCTTATCTAAATCTGGGAGGATGAGAAATGAATACCTTAACAAGGGAATTTAGTATGACCATTAATGGAAAAGCTGTTACAACTGAACAGACAGTTCCAGTACTAAATCCAGCAAATGAAACGGTAATCGCGCAGGTACCAAAAGCCAGCCAACAAGACTTAAATAATGCAGTAAAGGCTGCAAGAGCAGCTTTTACTGCATGGTCAGCGGTTTCTATTGAGGAACGAGCATCCAAATTAGAAGCATTTTCTGATGCGATTATCCAGCAGCGAGAGGAGCTTGCCAACCTTTTTACAGCAGAAATGGGGAGACCGATAAACGGGGGATTTAGTTCCTACATGGAAATTGATTCAGCCTGCCATTGGTGTAAAGTAATCGCTAGGTATCGACTGCCGCGTGAAATTATTGAGGATAATGAGAGCCATACCATTGAGAGATATTACACGCCGCTTGGTGTGGCAGGATTAATTGTTCCATGGAATTTCCCTGTCCTCTTGGCGATGTGGAAAATTGCCCCGGCATTACTTGCTGGTAACACGATCGTTGTGAAGCCTTCGCCTTATACTCCATTAACTACTTTACGGATAGGTGAAATTGCAAGGGATATTTTTCCGGCAGGTGTGTTTAATGTTGTAACAGGTGAAAATGAACTTGGGCAATGGATGACAGAGCACCCTGATATAAATAAAATAAGTTTTACCGGTTCGACAGCTACCGGGAAAAAGGTTCTGCAAAGTGCAGCCGTAAATTTAAAACGCGTAACACTTGAGTTAGGCGGAAATGATGCGGCAATTGTCCTGGAAGATGCTGACCCGAAGGAAGTTGTTCCAAAATTATTTTGGGCTGCTTTTTCCAATACAGCACAAATTTGTGTGGCCACAAAACGGTTGTATGTGCATGAAAAGATATACGATGAGTTTTTAGATGAATTTAAACAGTATACGAAAAATATTCCAATCGGCGATGGGATGAACCCTGACACCTTAATTGGTCCAGTCCAAAATAAGATGCAATATGAAAAGGTTAAAGCTTTGATAGAAGATGCAAAAAGCACAGGCACGAATATTGTTTGCGGAGGAACCGTTGAGGACAAAACAGGTTACTTTATACCTATTACGATTGTTGATAACCCGCCTGAAGATGCGAGGGTGGTAACAGAAGAAGCCTTCGGACCGGTGTTGCCTGTTATTAAATATAGCAATTATGACGAGGTCATTACGAAGGCAAATAATACGGATTATGGATTAGCTGGTTCTGTATGGGGGAAAGATCTTAACCTGGCACGTTCCATTGCCGAAAGATTGGAAACGGGGACGGTCTGGATCAATGAGGCACATATTCTTTTACCGAACGTTCCTTTTGGAGGCCATAAACAATCAGGAATCGGTGTTGAAAATTCAATCGAAGGATTAAAAGAATATACCAACACAAAAACCATTATGATTAAGAAAAAATAATTTTGGATAATTTTATTTAAATGTTTAAAGGACAAAGGCTTCGAAAATAGGGCTTTTGTCTTTTTTATTTCCTTAGAATAATGAGTAGAGAATAATTTTTCAGATAATTTAAAATTGACCATAAAGTCAAAATTATTATATAATTTATTTGGTAGTAATAGAGTTACATAAGCGTTAATTGCAGAAAAGAGGGTGAAACTAAATGAAAACGCTGGAAATTCCTGTGGTAAAGCTTCCGAAAGAAACGGAAGAGTTAAGAAGAGAAATTAGGCAGTTTTTAAAAGAAGAAATTGAAAACGGTTTAATCGAAACAAAATGTGATTGCTGGCTTAGCGGATTCTCGGAGGATTTTTCACGAAAAATGGGAGCACGCGGATGGATCGGCATGACTTGGCCGAAAAAATATGGCGGCGGGGAACGTTCATCAGTTGAGAGATATGTAGTTACTGAAGAAATGCTGGCAGCAGGCGCCCCGGTTTCAGGGCATTGGATTGCCGACCGACAAACCGGTCCGCTTTTACTAAAGTATGGGACAGAAGAACAGAAACAATTTTTCCTGCCAAGAATCGCAAAGGGAGAATGTTATTTTGCAATTGGCCTTAGCGAGCCTAATGCAGGATCCGATTTGGCTGCGCTTCAGGCACGGGCCGTTAAGGTTGATAAAGGCTGGATTTTAAATGGCAGCAAAATTTGGACAAGCGGTGCCCATCATGCCCATTACTCGATCGTCTTATGCCGGACAACTCCAATGGACCCTAACAACCGTCATGCCGGGATGAGCCAATTGATTGTCGATTTAAATGCGCCGGGAGTAACCATTCGCCCAATTCATCTGATGACAGGGGAACATCATTTTAATGAAGTCTTTTTTGAAGATGTGTTTGTTCCCGATGGAATGGTTGTTGGGACACTTGGAAATGGCTGGGCGCAGGGCATGGCGGAATTGGCCTATGAGAGAAGTGGTCCGGAGCGTATTCTGAGCACATTTCCTCTTCTAAATGAACTAACGAATGTGTTAATAGAAAAATGTGACGCAAAGGGATTAAACGAAGTTAGCAGACTCATCTCTAGACTGTGGACACTTCGAAATATGTCGCTTGGCATTGCCCGCTTGTTGGAAGAAGGTGTGCCTTCTAATATTATTGCTTCTCTAGTAAAAGACATGGGAACCCAATTTGAGCAGGAGATTCCGGAGATTACAAGATTACTAGTTTCTGTCATTCCGTTAACCGATTCCGAAAACAGATTAGAAAGGTTCCTGGCGCAATCAATTCTGCAATCACCAGGATTTACACTTCGCGGAGGGACAACGGAAATTCTAAGGGGAATTGTGGCAAAGGGGGTTATTAACCAATGAGTGAAATGAAAGACATGATCTTGGAGTCAGCAGTAAAGATTTTTGAAAAATATTCAACCAAAGAAGTGGTTAATGACGCGGAGAAAGGTCAATGGGCAGCTGAATTATGGGAGAACCTGGAGGCCTACGGCATGCTTGGAGTAGGAGTGCCGGAGGAATTAGGGGGGAGCGGCGGTGACCTGGATGATGCCTTGAGTATTTTGCAAATGGCGGGCAAATATTCTGCACCCATTCCACTTGCCGAAACGTTTATAGCCAATTGGTTATTAAGCGATTTGGGAGAATCTGTTGTTGAGGGGATTGTCACGATCCCAGGACAAAATAGTACGGAACCTTTCCAGTTGCAAAAAAGCGGTCAAGGCTGGATTATAAACGGTAAAGCTAAATATGTTCCATGGGCGAGGAATGCGGAAAAACTGCTGGTAGCAGGAGAGTCGATCGACGGAACCGTCCTTCTTGTTTTACCGCTTGAAAAAGCGGAGATTAAACCTGGCAAAAACATGGCTGGGGAAGCACGAGACGAAGTGATATTTGATCAGGTCTACATTGAGGAATGTCAAACCGTATCTGTCGACTACAGCGCACTAACAAAGAAGCTGTATTATGCAGGGGCATTAACAAGAAGCGTGCTTATGGCTGGGGCTATCGAAAGAGTTCTTGATGTAACCATTAACCATACAAATGAGCGCTCCCAATTTGGACGGCCTATTCACCGTTTCCAAGCAATTCAGCATCATCTGGCAGCACTTGCCGGCGAAACTGCTGGTGCTGGAATTGCCGCCAAATATGCTGTTGATGCTTTCGGCACGAATCCTTTTTCAAAAGAGTTAGCCTATGCAAAAATCCGAATAAATGAAGCGGCGGGAAAAGTTAATACGATTGCACATCAAGTATTGGCGGCGATTGGGTTTACATATGAACATACCCTTCATCACAGCACAAGGAGACTTTGGTCATGGCGCGAGGAATTTGGGACAGAATCCGATTGGGAACAGGTTATTACGGAAGAACTATTAAAATTAGAGAAAAACGAATTATGGTCCGTGATAACTGGCGTTGTAAAACATGCAAAAAAGGTGGGAATCCAATGACTGATCTAATTTTTAATGTGGAAAATGGGGTCGCCAAAATTATTTTAAACCGGCCGGATAGTTTAAATGCCTTTAGTGCGGAAATGATTGACCTTTGGATTAAAGCATTAGAGACCGTCCGTGATTCCGATGACATTCGGGTACTTGTAATATCCGGAAATGGACGTGGCTTTTGCTCAGGCGGGGATATCAAATCGATGGGGAGAGGAGAAGGATTTCTTCAAAGCGATGGGAATGAAGATTTTTCCTCGACCGCTTTAGCCAGAAAAAATTCTTTATGGAAAAGAGTACAAAGAATTCCTCTTCTGGTGAAAGAAATTGATAAACCTGTGATTGCGGTTCTACATGGTGTTGCCTTTGGGGCAGGCTTTGATATGACCTTGGCCTGTGATATTCGCATTGCTGCCGAAAACACCAAAATTTCGGAAAGCTACTTAAATGTTGGAATTGTACCAGGAGATGGTGCTGCATGGTTTTTACCAAGGTTTGTCGGGACAGACCAAGCTTTGGATTTACTCTGGACGAGAAAAGTCCTAACTGCAAAAGAGGCAAAAGACATGGGGCTCGTAACGTATGTCGTGGAAGATGACAAACTAGAGGAGTTTGTGGAAGACTATGTTCAAAAATTAGCGAATGGCCCGCAAACAGTTATGCGTTTTACAAAAAGAGCCGTGTACCAGGGATTAAACATTGATTTACGTACATCCCTGGATATGATTTCTTCAGCAATGGGGATCGTTACCGAGCTCGAGGATTACCAAGAAGGGGTCCATGCTGTCCTGGAAAAGAGAAAGCCAAATTTTAAATAACGCAATAAAAAAACAGTGGCAATACATTGTCACTGTTTTTTCTAGAGCATAGAAAAAACGAGAAAAATGTCAAACGGTAATTATTGTATTTTTAGAATATTTTGTTTATAGTAATTGTTAGTGAAATACCAACTAATTAGTATGAAAGGGGGAGTCTTTTCCTTATATTAAAAAAGAGATTTTTAAAATGATAGCGGTTTCAAAAGGCTAGTAATTCTAAATAGTTTAATAGATGCAAGAGTTAAAGGAGAGAATTTTGTGAAGTTAAAAGATCTTCTTGAAACGAATATTGACCAATTTGGTGAATATCCGTTTTTATACTTCAAAGAAAAGACCTTTACGAATGTGCAAACGAAGGAATATGCCGACGAATTGGCAAACGGCTTGAAAAAGCTAGGTGTCGAAAAAGGCGACCGCGTTATGGTCTGTATGCCAAATTGTCCGGAAGTCCTTATTGCCTACCAAGGAATTACCCGTACGGGGGCCATCATCGTTCCAGTCATGTTTACGCTTCATCCGAAAGAGCTACATTATATTGTCCTAAATTCCGGGGCAAAAGCAGTCATTACTTCCTCTTATGTTCTTCCAAATGTAGAAAAATCCTTAGAAGGGCTGCCTGTAAAACCCGAATTGATTGTTGCAGATCAGCCAACAAATGAAAAAGCTAAAAATATTTATGATGTGATGGTTCAAGATGACAATCTTTATTATGATGATGTCCAGCCTGAGGACACCGCAGTCATCCTTTATACATCCGGAACAACCGGAAATCCAAAAGGGGTTATATTAACACATAAAAATTTATATTCGAATGCCGAAAACTCGGCAAAACATAATGAAACTGAGCGTGGAACCACCCTGGGTGTCCTCCCGCTTGCACATGTATATGGGTTGACAGTTTCAAATGTGTTGTACTTAACCGGAAGTTCCATTGTTGTTTTTCCTAACTTTGATGTAAAGGAAGTACTTAATGCTATTGAAAAGCATAAAGTGAAATCGTTTTCCGGAGTTCCGGCAATGATTTATGCGCTTGTGTCCTACCCAGAGGCAGATCATTACGATACTTCCAGTCTAGAATCGATAGGTTCAGGGTCTGCGCCGCTTCCAGTAGCCTTGCTGTACGCATTTGAGAAAAAGTTTGGCGCGAAGGTTTTTGAAGGATACGGTCTGTCAGAGGCAGCACCGGTTGTAACAGCCCATCGCAAAGGTATCGAAATTAAGCCAGGTTCTGTAGGCATTCCGATTCCTGGTGTTGAAGTGAAAATAGTCGACGAAAATGGTGTGGAAGTTCCTTGCGGCGAAGTAGGTGAGCTGATTGTCCGCGGGGATAATGTGACCCCTGGTTACTATCAAAATGAAGAAGAATCTCGGAAAGTGTTAAAAGATGGGTGGCTATGCACGGGAGATATGGCCCGGCAGGATGATGATGGCTACCTCTATATAGTTGATAGAAAGAAAGATTTGATTATCCGAGGAGGCTTTAATCTTTATCCTCGCGATGTTGAAGAAATTATAAATGGTCATGAGCAGGTTGCTGAAGCGGCTGTTGTCGGCATACCGGATGAACGGATGGGGGAAGAGATGGTTGCCTGTGTAGTCAAAAAAGCTGGTTCAGAGCTAACAGAGGAAGAATTGATCCGTTTTTGCCAAGACCATTTAGCAAAAAACAAAACACCACGGCGGATTGTGTTCCTAGATTCACTGCCAAGAAACGGTGTTGGAAAGATTTTGAAAACGCATCTTCGCAAAACAGCTGCAGATATTGTGGTTCGTTAACAGCTGATTTTCACAAAAAGGAAATGATGAGAGGAGAATGTTTTATGGAAAAAAGAACGATTTTGACAACAAGCAGCCGCGGTTTGATGGAGGATTCCTTTCCTTACCGACTTTATCAGAAGGCGAAGAGGGTAGGAACCTGGAATCCAGCAGATATTGATTTCAGCCAAGATCAAAAAGATTGGCAAGCAATGAATAATACGCAAAGGGAAGACATCCTACGGCTCATTTCTATGTTCCAGGCAGGAGAAGAGGCTGTAACATTGGATTTGCTGCCGCTCATCATGGCTATTGCCAAAGAAGGGCGTCTCGAGGAGGAAATGTTTTTAACAACATTTTTATACGAGGAAGCAAAGCACACAGAATTTTTCCGCAGGGTGTTAAATGCGATTGGGGAGACTGGCGACTTGTCACATTTTCATTCAGAAACCTATCAGCATATTTTCCATGAAATCCTGCCAACTGCAATGGAACGTCTAGTTACCGATCAATCGCCGGAAGCCATTGCTGAGGCATCGGTTGTTTACAACATGTTTGTGGAAGGGGTACTGGCAGAAACCGGATATTTCTCCTTCTATCAATCTCTGGAAACAGCGGGAATCATGCCGGGGCTTATGGAGGGAATCGGCAATTTGAAACGGGATGAATCCCGGCATATCGGATATGGGACCTTCCTGCTGCAGCGGTTAATTTGCGAACATCCTCATCTCTATGAATTTATTGCCGCAAGGATGGGGGAATTGGCCCCGCTGGCGATCAAACTTAATCAAGAAGGGATAGACGGAAAAGAGGTAAGTTCGTTTGGCGGTAACCCTGATGATGTCATGAATTTCACCATGAAGCAGCTTGCTGTTCGCATGGAAGTTTTAGCGAGGGCGAAGGGAAAGAAAATCGAAGAGATTTATAAAGTGACGGAAAGCGAGATAGGAGTACTATAAAGTCGGCAAAAGTAATCGAAAAAATTCGTTTACTGGAGCATAAAGTTGGCTTGCCGGCTGATTTTAGTGAATACAATATTAGTGGAGAGGCACTACAAATGGTAATCCCGGCAGTCATGAAGGATCCTGCCGCATTAAACTTCCCAATGCCGCCGGAACTAATAGCGACAATTGGACAGAGGGTTTTCCTTTGACGGTTAAATAATGTTAGTTGAAATCATCCCATTATGGATTTTTTCTCGTCCATAATGGGATTATTTTTCTTATGGATTGTAAAAACTGGAAGGTTTTGGTTTAATTAAAATAAACTATTTAGTCTATTTTATTTTAATTTTCTTCAACGCTATTTAAGGGGGCCGACTCATGAGTATTCTTTTTAAAAAATTATCTGAATGTCAAATAACGGACATTATCACGGCCTGGAATCGCGGTTTTGAAGGCTATTTTGTAAAATTGGAAATGTCTGCGGAGCTGTTTTTTGCTAGGTTGGTTAATGAGGGGCTTTCAATGAATCTATCGATTGTTGCTTTCGATGGTGATAAGCCTGTAGCAATTGTCTTAAACGGAGTGCGCCTAATTGATGGAAAAAAGACCGCTTGGAATGGAGGTACCGGAGTAGCCTCGGAATATCGTGGAAAAGGAGTTTCCAAGCTTTTAATGGAGGAGACTTTAAGGATTTACGCGGAAGAGGGGGTGGAGGTTGCCACTCTCGAAGCGATAAAGGAAAACGAACGGGCCATTCGTTTATATCAACGATATGGATATGAGATTGTTGATTCCCTTGTTCATTTAAATGGGTCTGAGGAATTCGAGTCAGTTTTAGCTGCATCTATCTGGGTAAAATCCATCCGTCCCGAACAATTGGCAACACTTTCTTTTTATAAAGAAAATGTACCTTGGCAATGCCAATGGCAAAGTGTCAGAAACGGTGAAGCACAAATTTTTTATGGAACAGGAAATGACCCTTTGGGCTATTGCTTGTTTAAAAGAATATGGAATGAACATGGAAAGGTAGAAAAAGTCGTTATCTATCAACTGGAGTTGTTTTCTGAAGTAAACAGTGATTTATTGAAAATTATTTTTGCCAGCATTTGCGGGGGAGCTGAAAAAACCGTAAACTTTATGACGGTCAATGCCTCCATCTCAAGTCCAATCATCGCATACCTAATGAGCCATGGATTTAATAAGATGACGGAACAAGTGCAGATGGTGAAATTTTTATAAAAAATTTTTGAATACTCTACCGTATTAATATATAATTTCCGGTAGGGATACCTTATTTGGCTTGTCCTTACATAATTTAATACGGTTAGGAGTAGGAACATGGAAAAAGTACTTATTTTTGGACATAAAAATCCAGACACAGATACGATTTGTTCTGCGCTTGCGTACGCAGACTTGAAAAAACAACTTGGACATGATGTTGAAGCAGTCCGCCTTGGCCAAATCAATGGCGAAACACAATATGCCCTTGATACCTTTAAGATAGAGGCACCACGTCTTGTTGAAACTGTTGCTTCTGAAGTTAACTCTGTTATTTTGGTAGACCACAATGAACGCCAACAAAGTGCGAACGACATCACCGATGTTAAAGTGCTTGAGGTAATTGACCATCACCGCATTGCAAATTTTGAAACAAGCGATCCGTTATATTATCGCTGTGAGCCAGTCGGCTGTACGGCCACAATTTTAAATAAAATGTACAAAGAAAATGGCAAGGAAATTAAGAAAGAAATCGCGGGACTTATGCTTTCAGCCATCATTTCTGATTCCTTATTATTCAAATCGCCAACCTGCACGGCTGAAGATGTTGCTGCAGCTCGTGAATTAGCAGATCTTGCCGGAGTAGATGCGCAAGCGTACGGTTTAGAAATGCTGAAGGCTGGTGCGGATTTAAGCGACAAGTCTGTAGCTGATTTATTAACACTGGATGCAAAAGAATTTGACATGGGCGGAAGCAAAGTAGAAATTGCCCAAGTCAATGCTGTAGATACTGCGGAAGTTCTCGCCCGCAAAGAAGAATTAGAAGCAGCTATTTCTAAGAAAATCGATGAGAAGAATCTGGACTTATTCTTATTGGTAGTGACTGATATTCTAAACAATGATTCAGTAGGGTTAGCGCTTGGAAATAAAGCTGCTGCAGTGGAAAAGGCTTATAATGTGACCCTTGATGACAATACTGCGACGTTAAGAGGAGTCGTTTCCCGTAAGAAACAAATCGTGCCGGTATTAACAGACGCTTTCACAAAGGGTGTTTAAGTTTAAGATAGGAGAACGTTCATGCTCTTTAAGGCATGAACGTTTTTTGTTGTCATCATTTATGGTTTATCTGTCAGCTTTGGACGCTCATCATTATTTTGATTCATCAGGAAGAAGGTCAGCGGCTTATCAGAACCTGTCATCAGTTTATAGACATAGGAGGAGGTAAGTTTGTAGCCATCCTCGATTTTGGAGGCCAAATAATTGGTCCGTTCAAATAGGATGGACCGAATAAAGTTCAACTGCCGTGAAATTTTCTCTGTTAATGCTTCTTGATAATCCAATCGTTTAAGGACGTCTTCTTGAAACTCCTCTTGCTTGTTCATTTTGGCAGAGATTTGATTTTGAAACTCCTCTTGGCTGTTCAATTTCTCTGTTACTTCTTTTTGAAAAACGGTTTGTCGATTTAATTTGTCCGCTATTTCCTCTTGGAATTTTTCCTGCATTCTCATCATTTCTTGATGCGATTGGCTGCTTTTTTGCAAGTCATTCAATTGACTGCCGATATCATTCCAATGGCTAGTTTGGGATTCTTCCTGCTTAAGAGTACGAATTTGCAGTTCCCTTAATGTTTTTCTTAAGGCGGCATTCGCTATTTCCTGTTCCTTGATTAATTCAGTCAGGAAATCCTGTCTTGAATATGACTGATTAGGGGCATTGAGCGTTTGTTTATTTTCAAAAACATTGGGATGTTCACGTTTATTAATGTATAAACCCATACCTCACTCCACTCCTTTTTGTAATATTTTATGCTTCCAAAACATTAGAGGGGACACGTTTGGGCTAAGTGCTCTTTTTCGCTTTTCTAGCCCCGGCAAATTATAATGGTAGAAGGGGAAGAGGTGATTTTTTCGTGGCAAAAAAAAGAGCTGCGTTATCATTCAGTGGAAAAGATTCTACACTGGCATTGCACGAACTCCTTCATGGGGAAGAATATGAGGTTGAATTTTTGTTTACAACAGTGACTGAAGGCTTTAATCGGACAAGCATACATGGAGTAAGGGAGGAACTGTTGGACGTACAGGCGGAATCTATTGGCATTCCATTAAGAAAAATTTTTATTCCAGAGCAATGCTCCAATGAAGTATACGGGGAAATAATGAATCGGGAATTAGCTGAATTGAAGGCGAGTGGGATTGACCATATTGTATTTGGCGACCTATTTCTTGAGGATATCCGCAAGTACCGTGAAGAACAGTTAAAACCCTTAGGTTTTACAGCGGTTTTTCCGCTTTGGGGTCAGAATACTACAGATTTAATTCACCGCTTTTTGTCACTAGGGTATAAAACAATTATAACCTGTGTAGATATGAACAAACTGTCTGAGGATTTTTCCGGTAGAGAAATTAATGACGGGTTTATGGAAGCACTGCCTGAAGGAGTGGACCCTTGCGGTGAAAATGGGGAGTATCATTCGTTTGTATATGATGGCCCAATTTTTAATAAGCCAATCCGGTTTCAAGTTGGCGAGAAAAAGTTTTCAAAAGATGTATACACTGGTGAAACAAGATTTTGCTTTACTGATTTAATTCCATTAAGGGAGTTTTGATTTATGAATCGCTGCGGCTGGGTTAATCAAGACCCATTATATATTGATTATCATGACCACGAGTGGGGAGTCCCGGTTCATGACGACCGTTTGTTGTTTGAATATTTGAATTTGGAAGGTGCACAAGCTGGCCTTAGTTGGTATACGATTTTAAAAAAGCGGGAGAATTATCGGAGGGCGTTTGACAATTTTGAGGCGAAAAAAATTGTTCTATATGATGATCAAAAGATTGAAGAATTATTACATAATGAAGGTATTGTTCGAAACCGTTTAAAAATAAATGCGGTAATTGGGAATGCCAAAGCTTTTTTGAAGGTAGTTGAGGAATTTGGATCCTTTAGTTCTTATATTTGGTCTTTCGTTGATGGTAAGCCGATGGTCAATCATTTCAAAGAAATGAAAGACGTGCCTGCTACCACTGAGATAAGCGATAAATTGAGCAAGGATCTAAAAAAGCGCGGCTTTAAATTCGTCGGCTCCACCATCTGCTACGCCTTCATGCAAGCAGTAGGAATGGTCAATGACCATATTGAAAGCTGTGAAATGAAACGTGGGGACGGTTCTTTTGCCTCAAAAATTTGAGGCATTAGAACCGTCCCCATGTTTTATCCGTTTTGCTTTTGGAACTGTTCCATAAATTCGCTGAATGCTTTGCAGGATTCGTATGGAACGGCGTTGTAGGTGGATGCGCGGCAGCCTCCGATGGAGCGGTGGCCGTTTACACCGATAAAGCCTTCTTGCTTGGCTTGCACTAAAAATGCTTTTTCCAGCTCTTCAGATTTTAAGTTAAAGGTAATATTCATTAGGGAGCGGCTGTCGTTTTCAGCGTGACCGATGTAGAAACCATTGCTATTATCAATAGCGTCGTAGATAACCTTCGCCTTTTCCTCATTCCGTCTGACAACTTCCTCAAGGCCGCCAATTTCCTGTACCCAGCCAAGAACCTCACCGAGCATATAGATGCCGAAGGTTGGCGGAGTGTTATATAAGGAATTGTTTTTTGCATGAGTGCTGTACTTTAACATGGTAGGGATATTAGAATTAGCCTTCTCAAGAAACTCCTTGCGAACAATTACCACCGTAACACCGGAAGGTCCAAGGTTTTTCTGGGCACCCGCATAAATCATGGAGAACTTGCTGACATCAACAGGCTTGGATAAAATATCGCTGGACATGTCCGCAATTAACGGAACATTGCCAGTAGCAGGGAATTCCTTCCATTGCGTTCCGTAAATTGTATTATTTGAGGTCAAATGTAAATAGGCCTCGTCACCTTGAAATTGTATTTCCGCTAGTCTAGGTATGCGGCGGTATTTGCCTTCTTTTGATGACGCCGCCTGAGAAACTTCACCAAATAGCTTGGCTTCGGCAAAAGCCTTTTCTGACCAAGATCCAGTCATCACATAACCCGCTTTTTTTCCTTCTCCCAAAAAGTTCATCGGAATCATCGAAAATTGAAGGCTTGCTCCACCTTGCAAAAAGAGTACTTCATAATTATCAGGAATACTCATTAAATCCTTTAGGTGCGCGATCGCCTGATTATGTACCTCTTCATAGGCAGCACTGCGGTGGCTTAATTCCATGATTGACATTCCTGTGCCACGGAAATCGATCAGCTCCTGCTGGGCTTTTTCCAGTACAGAAAGAGGAAGAGCAGATGGGCCGGCATTGAAATTATAGGCTCGTTTGATGTCTAGTTTCATTTCGTTCACTCCCATGTTTTTTTAATATATATGAATATATCATATTTTCGTATTATTTTGACAGGAAATTTTATTCCTTTACAGAGTTAAAGGTTTGTTCAAATTTTAAACAAAAAAATAGCCTGCCACTAATGCTAGCAGCAGACCGACAAAATACTTCTATGTTTAAATATAAATCACTTAACTTTCAGCAAGAAAATCCTTTTTTGGCAGAGTAATGATCTTTCCGCCAATTTGAACGTGAACGGTATCGTTGAAAATGGCTTTTACTATTCCTTTTAAGGAAATAGTTGAATTTACCGAGATTTTTTTAGAGTCAGATTGATTGGCCATATGGATCAACACCTTTCAAAATTAATAAACCCAATATAAAAAATAAGATTACCCTATATTATTCGGAAAAATATGTTGATATCCTTCCTGACAAAACCTGTTTTTTAAAAAATTTTAAAAAAGTTGTTCATGTTAGACGAATTCCTTTAATCCAGGGGTGTTATGGGAGGAAATGAATAACATGAACTATAGTTCAAGTATTACATCCAGCTATAAACTTGTCAACAAAAAGATGAACTGTAGTTCACTTTTTGTTTTTGTGCTATAATAAGCCCGAGGTGGTCCTATGACTGAACGTGAAGATTTGCTTGTAGGTGAATATCCGATTCTTCCTAAACAAGAACGGGCCCAACAAAAAAGAAATGCTCTCTTGGAAAGCGGGCGAATTTTGTTTATTGAAAAAGGGTATGAGCAAACAACCGCAAAGGAAATCGCGGCCCGTGCAGGGGTTGCTACCGGTACCTTTTATCGCTATTTTTCAGATAAACGGCAGCTATTAATGTCCCTTTTGGAGGATAAAATAGATGAATTGCTCCCTCCTGAACCAAATTGGACTACCGGAAACCCTGAACTATTATTGGCATCATTATTAGAATCGCATATGAAACGGCTTAACGGAATGGGGCTTCACCGCGTTTTGCCAGAACTACTGCATAAGGATTCTGAACTTGCCGAGGTGTTAAAAGAAGCCAGAAAGAAAATCCATTCAAGAATTCTTACCGGATTGAAGCGTGCTTATGATTTAGGGTTAACCTGGAAGGATTTGGATTTAGAAAAGGTTGCCTGGTCCATCATGGTGTTGGCAGAGAGTGGAAATACAGAAATGGGTGAACACTGTAAAAAAGAGGACTTTTTTGGATTGGCAAAGGTCATTTGCCGCATTGTTTTCCCTCCTGATGTACTGAAGAAATTACTTATTGAAAATGAAGAATAAATGGAGAGCGGTGACTAGCGATGAAAGTAAGAGATTTTATGATAATGAACGTCATTACAGCCAAACCAACTGATACCATTAAAGATGTTATGAAAATTTTTGTGGAAAAGAAAATTGGCGGCGTGCCTGTTGTAGATGGCGAGGGTAAATTATGCGGCATTGTAACAGACGGGGATATCTTAAGAGCCATTAAACCCATTGATCGGCAAATTTATAATTATTTTACCTTTATGACATATATCGCCGAGGAGGATTTAGAAAGCCGCTTGAGTGAAATGGCAGGAAGGGAAATCATAAAGATTGCCAAAACAAACGGAATTGTCACTGTTCATCCTGATGATGACATGAAAAAGGTTGTCTCCCTCTTATCCAAGCACCATTTTAAAAAATTGCCTGTGTTAAATGGAAATAATCGTGTTATCGGTGTCCTCAGCAGGGGCGATGTGATTCGAAGCATCCAACAAACCATTATTGATGAGATGGATTGAAGAATGAAAAGGTGCCAGGTACTTTCATGAAAGAGAGCCTGACACCTTTTTTAGTGTTAAGTATGAAATTTGCGTCCAATATCGGCAAGCAACATTTGTGATGTAAAATAATCCTGTTCGCGTCTTTTTTCAACTAATAACCGTATGTCATGATTCCGGCAATAAACCTTATAACAAACACCATGGGCATTAAGAAGTGCTTTCTCCATTTCACTCGTGTACTTCAAACGTAAATGTTGGATGTTAAAACCCTCCTTTAGTTATTAAGTTCATCTTACCATTGAACAGTTTTTTTCGACAAAGCCCGTAAAGTGGGAAATCTTGCTATATTTAGGACTGAGATGGCCTCCTGTTCCCTGAACCTGCAGATCCATACAATCCCTCCAATATCCTCTTGATTTAACCTTGTTTTCCAATGATTTACCAAAAATACGGCCCCATAATCAAAATTTCGACCCAAATAAGCCCAATTATAAAAAACTGGAAAAAGTTTTTATTTTTTTGTTGACATTATAGGGTAGGGGGGTATAGTATAAATATATAAGGTAAATATTAAAGTTGAAATCAACTCCAAAAGTTAGGGGGAAGAAGAAAATGAGTAATGCCACCAAAGAAGTCCAATTACCGATAACAGGCATGACCTGTGCAGCCTGTGCAACACGAATCGAAAAGGGCTTAAATAAATTAGAAGGCGTTCAGGAAGCAAACGTGAACCTGGCGCTTGAAAAAGCAGCAATCAAGTATGACCCAGCACAAACAAACACGGAAAACTTTGTTAAAAAGATAAATGATCTCGGCTATGGAGTTATCACCGAGAAAGCCGAATTTGACATCATCGGAATGACCTGTGCTGCTTGCGCTACGAGAATCGAAAAGGGGATTAACAAACTCGAGGGAGTCACAAAAGCCACTGTCAACCTGGCACTTGAAACAGCATCCGTCGAATACAATTCGGCCCAAGTCAATATTCAGGAAATCATCCAAAAGGTAGAAAAAATCGGCTATGAAGCCAAAGTGAAACAGGATAAAAATTCGGAAAGCGTCGACCACCGTCAAAAGGAAATCGAAAAACAAAAAGGTAAATTTATTTTTTCACTGATTCTGTCATTCCCGTTATTATGGGCGATGGTCAGCCACTTTGAGTTTACATCCTTCATTTACCTGCCTGACATGCTGATGAACCCATGGGTTCAATTGGCCTTGGCGACACCAGTTCAATTTGTTGTTGGAAGGCAGTTTTATGTAGGAGCCTATAAGGCGCTAAGAAACGGAAGTGCCAACATGGACGTTCTTGTCGCACTTGGTACATCTGCTGCCTACTTTTACAGCTTATATTTAACCATTATGACCATTGTGTCAGGCGAACAAATGGTGGAACTCTATTTTGAAACCAGTGCGGTCCTGATAACCTTGATCATCTTAGGAAAATTGTTCGAAGCCCGCGCTAAAGGACGCTCATCTGAAGCCATCAAAAAGTTAATGGGGCTCCAAGCCAAAACGGCAACTGTATTGAGGGATGGAAAAGAACTTGAAATCGCATTAGCAGAAGTAGTAGTCGGGGACATTATCTATGTAAAGCCTGGCGAAAAAATTCCTGTCGACGGAGAAATCATCGAAGGTAGCTCTGCCCTTGATGAATCGATGCTGACAGGCGAAAGCGTCCCAATTGATAAAACCGTTGGCGACCCAGTTATCGGCGCTACCATCAACAAAAACGGCTTTTTGAAAATAAAGGCTACAAAGGTTGGAAGGGACACCGCCTTAGCGCAAATTATAAAAGTGGTTGAAGAAGCACAAGGCTCAAAAGCGCCGATTCAACGGCTCGCAGACCAAATTTCAGGAATTTTTGTACCAATCGTTGTTGGAATTGCTGTCGTAACCTTCTTGGTTTGGTTCATCTGGGTAAGCCCAGGCAACTTCGCTGAAGCGTTGGAAAAAATGATTGCTGTCCTGGTAATTGCTTGCCCTTGTGCATTGGGTCTTGCAACACCAACCTCGATTATGGCCGGTTCTGGCCGGGCCGCAGAGGCTGGTGTTCTATTCAAAGGTGGCGAGCATTTGGAAACAACCCACCGTATCACTACAGTGGTACTTGATAAAACAGGTACAGTTACAAATGGTAAACCAGTGTTAACTGATGTGATCATTGAAGGTAACTACTCCGAGAATACCTTCTTGCAGTTAGTCGGTTCGGCTGAAAAACAATCAGAGCATCCGCTTGCTGAGGCGATCGTAAGTGGTATTAAAGAAAAAGGCATCAACTTATTAGAAGCCGTCAGCCATTTCGAAGCCATACCGGGGTATGGAATAAACACTAACATCAATGGCCAGGAAATATTGATTGGCACTAGAAAATTAATGAATAAGTACGGAGTATCATTCGAGGCTGCTGCTGGAAAAATGGAAGCACTTGAAGAAACCGGTAAAACGGCAATGTTGGTTGCGATTGATAGGAAGTTTGCAGGTATCGTTGCAGTAGCAGACACAGTGAAAGAAACTTCTAAAGCAGCAATTCAAAAACTAAAGAATATGGGCCTAGAAGTCATCATGATGACCGGTGACAATATCCGCACGGCTACTGCGATTGCTAATGAAGTAGGGGTAGATAGCGTTATTGCCGAAGTTTTACCAGAGGGAAAAGCAGCGGAAGTGAAAAAGCTGCAGGAGCAGGGCCGCAAAGTTGCTATGGTCGGTGATGGCATAAACGACGCACCGGCACTTGCGGTCGCAGATATTGGCATGGCAATCGGAACCGGCACTGATGTCGCAATGGAAGCGGCAGATATAACGCTGATGAGAGGCGATCTTAACAGTATCGCCGATGCCATCTTTATGAGTAAAAAGACAATCCAAAACATTAAACAAAATCTATTCTGGGCATTTGGATACAATACATTGGGGATTCCAATTGCCGCAATCGGATTTCTAGTCCCATGGCTTGCCGGAGCGGCCATGGCATTTAGTTCCGTGTCAGTCGTATTAAACGCACTGCGATTACAAAGAGTGAAGCTTTAACAACAAAAAGCAATGGGGTGGCTGACTGTTGGGCAGCCATCCCAAAGAAATATTAACAAAGGGGTGTATGGTGATGAAAAAATGGGCGCTCGCAGCGATTGTATATTTGCTTGCCGTCAGCGGCGGATTTATCGTTTACGATGTTTACTTTGATAAAGAAGAGGTACCACATGGTGAAGCGGCAAGCCACGAAAGTAATGAAAAACACATTGCCTCAGAAGGACATGGGCATGAAGGGGGTGAGGTAAAGAACGGTGATGTAACACCTAATTTCACCTACAATAAAGGAAAAATAACGATTTATTTAAAGGACCAAAATGGCAATCCAGTTGATGACCTAGAGGTAAACCACGAAAAGCTGCTGCATCTAATCGTGGTAAATGATCAACTTGACCAATATTACCACTTGCATCCGGAAAAGGTTCGAGCAGGTCAGTTTGAAATCGCTTATGAATTAAAGGATGGTGCATATAAGGCCTTTATTGACATCAAGCCGAAAAAATTAAACTATCATGTCAAGCCTGCTGCGTTTACTGTTGGAGTATCACAGGAAACCCATCATCACAATCGCCTGAAAGCGGATGAAACATTCAAGAAAACAGTCGATGGAAAAACAGCTGAATTGGTTGTCAGTTCATTTGAGGCCGGTAAACCAGTTACTCTTGATTTTAAATTAGATGAATCCACATTAGAACCATATTTAGGAGCGGCAGGCCATGTCGTCATTCTCGATGAGGAAGCAAATCTATACTTGCATGTTCACCCACATAATGAAAAAGTACCGATCTTTGAAACTCAATTTGAAAGGCGGGGAACTTATAAAATTTGGGCTGAATTCAAACAGGAAGGAAAAGTTAGAGTGTTCTCCTATGTAATAGAAATAAAATAAATAGCTATTGTATTATCGATTTACGGTACGGGGGTATGATATAATTAGCAAAAAGGGAGGCGGGCCAAATGTCAATGGATGAAAAGGAATTAATGGATGAATCCTGCTGCCATACGGAGGAAAATCACCGCAAGAGTCACCATTCTGATAAGGTAAAAAGCAATCTTGTGACAAGACTGAACAGAATTGAAGGGCAGATTCGCGGCATTAAAGGGTTAATTGAAAAAGACACGTACTGTGATGAAGTGATCAACCAAATCGCGGCCACGCAGTCGGCCTTAAACAGCGTAGCGAAAATCCTGCTCGAAGGCCATATGAAGAGCTGTGTGGTGGAACGGATTCAGGAAGGCGATTTTGAAGTGATTGATGAGGTACTTGTAACCGTACAAAAATTAATGAAAAAATAACGGAGGAATGAAAAATGGAAAATGTAACATTAAATGTAAGCGGTATGTCTTGCGGCCATTGTGTCAAAGCGGTGGAAGGAAGCGTCGGTAAATTGGACGGCGTAAAAAATGTTTCCGTTAAGCTGGATATAGGTCAAGTCGATGTTGAGTTTGATCCAAACTTAGTATCCCTCAGCACGATTAAAGAAACAATTGATGATCAAGGATACGATGTAGAATAATAATGCTTGGCACCCAGATTAGCCTGGGTGTTTTCTTTTTACAAGGGGTAAATTTTTTTATAAAAATAGCTGTGGTAGAATGGTAGTTAAAGCTTGAAAAGAGGTGCGGCGTTGAGCAGGCAAGGTGTGATATCCCTCGGGGATGCGTTTATTGATTACATATCAAAGGATTCAACTAATACAATATTTCACAAGTTTCCCGGTGGGGCAACGGTAAATACTGCCGTTTGGACAAGCAGGATAGGAGTGCTTTCTTATTACTTAACGAAACTAGGAACGGACGAGGAAAGTGCTTTTGTGGAGATGGAGCTGGTAAAAGAGAAAGTGAACGTCGATTATTGTGTCCGTTCGCCTGAAAAAAGAATCTGCAGTGTTAAGGTACATATAAATCAATCGGGTGAGAGACAGTTTCATTCTTATAATAACCCAACTCCAGATTTACTTCTGACCACCAATGATCTTCCTGAGAAATTGTTTCAGCAGGGGAAGCTCTTTTATTTCGGTTCCGGGACACTTTTTCATGATATCGCAAGGGAAACGACACGCCAGGCACTCGAATATGCCCGTAAATGGGGGATGCTGACGGCATTTGATACAAATATCCGACTGCTACGTTGGGAATGCGAAAAGAAATGCCGGGAGACTGTCATTGCATTTGCCAAACAGGCCGATATCGTTAAAATGGCTGAAGATGAATTATTCTTTTTAACAGAAACTAATAATCTGGAGGAAGGTCTGCAGCTTATCTCTGAGTGGGGGATTCCGTTTCTGTTTATCACAATGGGCGGGAAAGGCTCCTGTGCCGTACATAAGGGACGAAGCATTTTCATTACTGGTGTGCAGGTTAAAGCTGTAGATACCACCGGCGCAGGTGATGCATTCATGGCGGCCATAATATCCCGCTTTCATAATCATGGTATGCCTCAAGATGATTTGAAATTAGAGGAATTTGTCCGATTTGCCAATGAAATCGGTGCGCGGGCAACGACGAAAGTGGGGGCATTGTAAACAAAAACAGCGAAGCACATGACTTCGCTGTTTTGTCTTTTTAATGGGTAATTGAATTTGATTGTGTAACCTGATTTGATTCTGGCACTCTCATTAAAATAATCGCACCTATGATGAACAAAACAATTAAGCTAAAAACACCGCTGTTGGTGTTTCCTGTCATCTGTGCGGTAAAACCGACTAAAAACGGTCCAAGGATGGCTGCAAATTTATAAAAGATGCTGTAAAATCCAAAGAACTCGTTGGCACTTTCTTTTGGTACCAATCTGGCGAAATAAGAGCGGCTGAGTGCTTGGATGCCGCCCTGAGAAGAGGCGACAAGCATGGCCAGAATCCAAAAGTCCAAAACAGTTTTTAAGAAATAGGCATAAGTACAAATGATGATATAAACGAAAATGCCAACGAGCAGCATCGTCTTGCCCTTAAACCGATCAGCAAGCTTGCCGTACAAAATGGCAAACGGCGCGGCCACGACCTGGGTGGCAAACAGGATGATTAACAGATTCGTAGAATCAATCCCCAAATCCGATCCGTATGCGGTTGACATCGTAATTATTGTGTTAACCCCGTCAATATAAAAGAAATAGGCAATTAAAAAGAGAAATAACGGGCGATACAGTTTAATTTTTTTAAACGTTATAAATAACTGTTTAAAGCCGTTGGAAACCGGGTTTGGGACGCGTTCCTTGTAATAAACCTGATTTACATTTTTTAACATCGGAATCGTGAATAGTCCCCACCATAAGGCGGTGATGGCAAAAGCGACTTGGCTGGCAACGGTGACAGACAATGGGAGAATGCTTTGTTGGGCCAAAATGATCAGGGCAATTCCCATAATGAACGGGATGGTACTGCCAATATAGCCCATCGCAAAACCGCGTGAAGAAATTTTGTTCATCCGCTCCTCAGTAGTGACATCAACAAGAAAGGCATCATAGAAAATGTTCGTTCCGCCGAAACCTATAACCGTAACCATATAGCAGATTAAAAGAATCATCCACTGGCTGTTTGGAACCACGGCGAGCAAAAAAGTAAAAATAACTCCTAATGCAAAGAAAAAGGTAAAAAATCGTTTCTTAAAGCCTCGGAAATCTGCAATGCTGCCAAGGACGGGGGCACAAATAGAGATTAATAGTGTCGCAAAAGAGTTGGCATAGCCCCAATAGGCAGTTGATGTTGCACCGACAAGCCCTGCCTCTTTGGCGGCTGCTTTGAAATATAACGGAAAAACAGCAGTGGTAATCAGGATAGAATAGGCGGAGTTGGCCCAATCGTAAAATACCCAGCTTTTTTCTTGCTTTGTCATCCGGCTCATATTTTTTCCCCCTAACTAAGTTTTTACAGTTTCAATAGCTCCTCAATTACTCTTCCATCAGTATCTCCTAAGCTGACACCAAGCAATCTCGCGAAGGTGGGCCCTTCATCAATAAGCCGGATGGATGGGAGTGTGATTGGTTGAATCCCTTTTCCTGCTGCCATAAGGATGGTTCCATATGCCTCTTTTACGGGTGAATAGCCGTGAGTAGCCAGGGTATATTTTTTATCTGCCTTTACATCTTCAGCTGTAATGGTTTTAATATAATCCCCCTCATAATCCTCTAAAAAGTAATACCCAAGGCTTGCTTCAATCATAAAGGCACATTCCCCATCCGCACCTCGCTCGGCAGCCTGACTGCCTGAAAGCACCTGTTCAATTCCCGAAGTTGGGTCCTGAATCATTTCAGACAATAAGGATTTTACTTTTTCATAAGTAATGGTGTCACTCGGATCTTTTATATAAATATATGCCGAACCGTCACAGCTTTTGCAGTATGCCTTCCATTTTACCAGCTTTCCGCGAGAGTTGGTGGTAATCAGATTATGTTCTTTAAATAGTACGTTTAAGTGTACAGCCTTATTTTCATCCAACGCGCTGTGGTCGCCGAGGACAACCACAGTGGAGTTATCTTTGATGCCGCTCTCCTCAAGTGCTACCATTATTCTGCCAAGCCTGCTGTGATGACGGTGGATTGCGGCAATTGCCTCATCAGATGAAAAACCATGGAAGTGACGCATGGAATCCAGGTCGGTAAAGTGGATCAGCATTAGGTTTGGTTTCTTTGTTTTAATCGTATCCACCGCTGCTTCTAAAACAAAATCATCCAATTCCGGCTGGCTTAAGCCGTTGCGGAGATGACCATACCGTTTATTGAGGTCCCATTGGAAGCGAGGAGTCCCGCTGGTGAGAGATACAAGAATTTGATTTTGCCATGGTCGGTTGGCGAAAATCTCGGGCATATTATAATCGATATCCGCTTTGCCGGTAACTGGCCATAACAAGGCGGCTGTAGTCATACCAGCTTTTTTTACTTCATCATAAAGGGTGGTCCCGCGAATCGAGCTGCGAAACCAATTCCAATCAGGAGATAAGCGTCCTGGCTGCAATAGGGTATTATTAATGACACCGTGTCTGTTGGGATATTTTCCCGTTACGATAGTGGCATGGCAAGGGTAGGTGACAGATGGGTATATACTCTCGACATTTTCCACCATGGCCCCGTTTTGTAGAATCGTCTTAAAGTGCGGTAATTCTTTAATGATGGGAAAATCTAAAGCGGAAAGACAGTCGAATGAGATAATGATGAGATGGTCGGTAAGTCGATTCAATAAAACCCCTCCGAATTGGTAACTACTGCTAATCCAATTGTACAATAAGATACAGGGTTGTTACAGAATTTTTACAATATTTATGAAAAAATTGGGATATTTCGGTGTTGGAAGATATATGTAATTAAGTTTTTTCAGTATAATATATATGTGTGTTTTAGGGAGGGGGGATGACCGTTATGCCAAGCATTCAAAGTTTATTTATCGAAAAAATGATAAAACTATCGGTAAAAAGAATGGCGAAAAAAGGAATCAGGAAAACAGAGATGGAAGAGATAAGGCAGAGGTTCAATGAATTTGGTGCCAAGCTTGGCAAGCTGCCTAAGGGCTGTAATAGGGAATCCTGCAAAGTTGGCGGGCTTTATTCTGAATGGCTTTCCTTCACTGATACCAAGGGTGGCAAGGTAATCCTTTATTTGCACGGCGGTGCATATGAATATGGGTCGGCAGATACCCACCGTGTGCTGGCAGCGAGAATTGGCAAGGCTTCCGGTGCCAAGGTGCTCTTGCCAGAGTATCGGCTTGCCCCTGAACATCCATTCCCGGCTGCTGTAGAGGATGCTGTTTTGGTGTACCACTGGCTGCTTGAACGGGGTTATGAATCTTCTAATATTATTTTTGCTGGCGATTCAGCAGGTGCAGGCTTATGTATTGCTGCCGCCTTGACACTGAGGGAGCAAAACGATCCCCTGCCGGCAGCGGTTATTTGTTTATCGCCTTGGGCGGACTTAACAAGCAGCGGGGAGAGTTATGAGAAAAACAGGAAGCTGGACCCGTATTTAACCCCAGAAGCCGTAAGAAAGGCAGCTGCCATGTATGCAGGTGACAAACCGCTCAATCACCCAATGATTTCGCCTGTTTTCGCTGATTTGACCGACTTACCGCCATTGTTTATCCAAGCGGGAAGTCATGAAATTTTACAAAGTGATGCCGAAAAGCTTGCTGCTCAGGCGCGGGTTGCAGGTGTTGAAGTCACTTTGAAGATTTGGGAAGGAATGTGGCACGTCTGGCAAATCTTCGGCGGCCTTCTGCCCGAGGCTCGTAAAGCCATTCGCGAAATCGGGCATTTTGCGAAGCGAAGCTTTAAAAACTCCACAATTAAGTGAATACCTGCAAATCGAAATTGTAATAATATTGCCAATATTTTTGCGTCCAGCCTTTTTTACAGGCTATATAATGAGAATAAATAGGAACATCATTTTGAAGGAGGGGCAAATCATGAAAACGTTAATTGTTTATTGCTCATCCCATGGTACGACAGAAAAGGCTGTGAGTGTATTATGCGTGAATATTGAAGGAGAGGTCCTCGCTGTAGATTTGAAACGGGATAAAATTCTTTTTGATTTAGATGACTATGATGGGGTTATTATTGGCGGATCGATTCATGCCGGTGAAATTCAAAGGAAAATTAAACAATTTATCAAACAACATCATGATGAGCTTTTAGAAAAAGTAGTGGGGCTATTTCTGTGCTGCATCCGGGATGGTGATATCGCTGTGGAGCAATTTAACCACGCCTTTCCGCAGGATTTACGGAAAAACTCCGTGGCAATGGGCTTGTTTGGTGGCGAATTCATAGTTTCTAAAATGAATTTTTTTGAAAGACAAGTGGTAAAAAAAGTGGATAGTGTAATAAAAGACGAATCCCATCTAAACCTCAACGCCATCATGGAATTTGCCCTAAGATATAATAACATAAGAACCCCGGTCTAGTCAGCCAGACTATTATTCCAAAACGCTTCTGCAGCAAAAGAGGCGTTTTTTTATTTTAGAAAAATATTTATCTGTTTAAAAAAAACACGGTTTGAACATAATGGAAGGGTCAAATTACACCATGAGAGAGGATTTTTATGAAAATTTGGTTTAACCGCTGGTTTACAACAGTTTCCCACTATATTGAGATGATTCGGGACAATCCCGATAACCGGAAATTTACAATCTATGGAACGAGTCCGAATAAGGATGCACTCTATTTGCAGTATTGTGATAAAGCTTTTACCGAACCGGAACTCTCCGGTGATGAATATATCGCCTTCTGTCTGGAGTTTTGTGAAACACATGGGATCGACATTTTTATACCTCGCAAGGAAAACGTGTTAATTTCAAAAAGACTTGCTGATTTCGAAAAAATTGGCGTCAAAGTGTTGGTCTGTCCAGATGCGGAACTAATGGAGAAGATGGATAATAAGGCTCTTGCTTATCGAACCGTTATGGAAAAGGCAGAAGAAGAAGGACCTATATTTTCTATTCCTGAACATTATGTGGTTAATACTTTAGCGGAATTTAAGTCGGCTTGCGAAAGACTGATAGAAAAGGGACATAAGGTTTGCTTTAAACCGGTTATTGGTGAGGGTGCCAACGGTTTTCGCGTGATTAAGGATGAGATTGATTCCATCAAACAGCTTTTTCATCATGGCACTAGTTTTCGACTGCCTTATCGGTACGCATGCGAAATTCTTGGTCAGCAGGAGACGTTTCCTGATTTAATGGTCCTCGAGTATTTAGAGGGCCGGGAATATAGTATTGATTGCCTGGCAACACCAGACCGATTAATTGCCGCGATCCCAAGGATGAAAGGAGATGGAAGAATCCGTGAGCTAGTTGACCATCAAGAGTTGATTCAACTCGCCCATCGATTTCATCTTAAGTTTAAGCTGCCATATATATTTAATATTCAATTAAAATATAACAATGGTATCCCAAAGCTATTGGAAATTAACCCGCGTATGAGCGGCGGCATGCATATCAGTTGCCTGTCTGGCATCAATATGCCCTATCTGGCCATCAAAATCCTCCTTGGGGAGAAAATTGAAGCGGTCAGCCCTCGTTTCGGCATTCGCGCCAGCCATCTTGAAAAAGAAATGATCCTTAAGGTTGATTGGTATCAGGCACCATAAACCAGATAAAGATTTCATTTATTTAGTACATAGTGTAAAATGAAATAAATATGGAAAATTCAAAAAATAATGGTGCAGCTGGGAAAGGTGAAAAAATTGACTTATTCTGAATTAGAGCTAATCGCAGAGACAAAAACATTTCATGTCAGTAATGTGAAGATTTTTGATTATTTCGACCTGGGGCGGAAGGAATGGTACCGTTATTGTACCCAGCAGCTAGGTGTAGAGGCGGTAGCGGTACATATTGGCGTTGATTATAAAAAAGAAGTGTTTAATAATGATGAAATTATCGTTCGCACATGGCTTGAGCGAGTTGGGAATACAAGTTTTACCCTTATGCAAAAGATGGAAAATAAACAAGGCATTCTGCTTGCGTCTGCGGAGGTCATTTTGACAACAATTAATCGGCAAACAAGAATTAAAACCACTGTACCTGATGAAATTCGCCGACTGCTCCATCAAAATGCGGAGCTTGCCGAACTAATCAACTGCTAAAATAAGGACGAACACCATTTGCGATTGATGGTGCTTGTCCTTTTTTCTTTTAACGACTAAATTGGATACTGTTAAACAAACATTTTATGCTATAGAATGATAGATAGGTTTAAAAAATGGAGGATTTTTTAATGGAAGGAAAATGGCTGATAGCAGATCGTGACTTAAACGAACGGGAGGGGTTGAAGTGGATGTTAAAAACCTCCTCTATCCCTGTTGCCAACATCTTGTCGGCAGCCGATTATCAGGAATTTATCGTCCTTTTTGAGAAAGAAGCCCCAGAAGTCGTTTTAATCGAACTAGATATGATTAGCAAAGAAGATTGGCCGGCTTTTCGTGATTTAATCCAAATTTATGAACCTATTCTGCTTTTAACTAGCGCTGAGGCCACTTTTGAAAAAGCACGCTTGGCCATTGACCTGCAGGCACTGGATTTAATGATCAAACCCTTTTCCACTGTAAAAATAAAGTCTGCTTATCAAAAGGCATCCCGGAAACTTTCGGGCAAATTGAAACCAAATGGTCCAATGCAGTCAACTCTTTATAAAGATATTACCTATGAGACCTTATTTATTTCTCAAACAGGTTTTAGGGAAAACTACCATATTTCAGCATTTAAGGCTGAAGAAATTGAAATGAATCGTACCTTGCATTCTTTTTTATTAGAATATTCCTTTAAGGATTTACATGGCATTTTTCCGTTAAGTGACATGGTTATTCTTTTGTTTAAGGAATCCTGTACCACCATAATGGAGCAATGCCGGAAAGCAATGAGAAGATGGGAAGAGGATTTTTCCGACTCCCTTGCGATAGTCGTTCATAAAGGGAATTCCTCAATGCCACTTAACGAAAAATATCGCCAAACCAGAAAAATGCTGGATTTCACTTACTATAAAGGATACCGGCAGGTGGTGGAGTTTGAATACTCTCCGAAATGGGTTTATCTCGACCCATTCTTAACGCCTCCCGAGCAACGGAATTGGATTGACATGCTGACCAACTATGAATTGGAAAAAATAAAGAAATGCCTTTATGATGAATTTTTACATTTAGAAACTCCTTATCCGGATCCCGGGCTGGTTAGAATCAGGTTGACAAGTATTTTGGCGCAAATAAGAAGATTTATGAAGACCTATACTCTTGAGGAAGACGAGCACTTTGAGAGGGAATATCGGTACATTTTTAATTCTATATTATATGATACGGTTCTTTACCGGACGGTTCAAAATCTGATTTTATTTATGCAAAAAATTTTCCAGGGTGTAGAGGCTAACATCCGAAGTTTAAAAAACGATCCAATCGAAAGAGGCATCGCCTATATGGAAGCTAATTTTTCAAATAGCCAGCTGCGGCTTGAAGAAGTAGCTCAATATGTGGAGCGAAATCCGTCTTACTTCAGTCATCTTATAACCTCAACGACTGGTTCGAGCTTTACGGATGTGTTGACTAGAATCAGGATGAAGGAAGCGAAAAGACTGCTGATAGAGACGAACAAGCCCATTAATGAAATTGCCGCCATGGCCGGCTTCCAAAATTCCAATTATTTTAGCAGGCTGTTTAAGGATTTGATGGGTTCATCGCCAAGAGAATATCGGAAAGAAATGAAACTATGACTCAGTGCTGACTGAGTCATTTTTTATTAGGTTTCTAAAAATAATTAACATTTTCTAAAAAAATTATATTTTACATAGGGGTTGTCCTAAAAAAAAACATTTTATTATAAAAATAGTATCTGTTTTCTAATGTTTTATTCGTATTTTTCAGAAGATTGGCTTTTTATAATAAAAATAGATTTAAACTAATAAGGGGTGTAAAAAATGGAAACGAAAACATCACAACCAAGAGTAGTAAAAAATTATAAAGGCACTGAACTGCATGCAAAGGGATGGATTCAAGAGGCAGCGCTCCGCATGCTTTATAATAACCTTGACCAGGAGGTTGCCGAACGGCCAGAAGATTTAGTTGTCTACGGCGGAATCGGAAAGGCGGCACGTAACTGGGAATCTTTTGATGCAATTGTGAAAACGCTTTTAGAGTTAGAAGAAGATGAAACATTATTGATTCAGTCCGGAAAGCCGGTTGTAGTTTGGAAATCTCATAAGGATGCGCCGCGTGTATTGCTGGCAAATTCAAACCTTGTTCCTGCATGGGCTAATTGGGAGCACTTCCATGAGCTTGATAAAAAGGGCCTGATGATGTATGGCCAAATGACAGCCGGCAGCTGGATTTATATTGGCAGCCAGGGAATCGTCCAGGGCACCTATGAAACTTTTGCTGAGCTTGCTCGTCAAGAGTTTGGCGGTTCATTAAAACAAACGATTACACTAACTGCTGGTCTTGGCGGGATGGGCGGTGCTCAGCCACTTGCTGTAACAATGAACGATGGTGTTTGTATCGCTGTGGAAGTCGATGAGTGGAGAATCGACCGTCGGATCGAAACAAGATACTTGGATGTAAAAACAAAGGATCTTGATGAAGCATTACGTTTAGCGTTTGAAGCGAAGAAGGAAGGCAAGGCACTTTCTATTGGGCTTCTTGGAAATGCGGCTGAAATTTTACCATTAATGATCGAAAAAGGTTTCAATCCAGATGTGTTAACAGACCAAACATCTGCACACGATCCATTAAATGGATATGTACCAATTGGGTATTCATTAGAGGAAGCAGCGAAGTTGAGAGCGGAAAATCCTGCTGAGTATGTGAAGCTTTCCAAACAAAGCATGGCTGTTCATGTGAAGGCGATGTTGGAGATGCAGACAAAAGGTGCGGTTACATTCGACTATGGTAACAATATCCGCCAGGTAGCAAAAGACGAAGGTGTGGAAAATGCCTTTGATTTCCCAGGATTTGTTCCAGCTTACATTCGCCCACTATTCTGTGAAGGAAAAGGACCTTTCCGTTGGGCGGCATTATCTGGCGATCCGGAAGATATCCGTAAAATTGACGAAGCATTACTTCGCGAGTTTAAAGATGATGAGCATCTTTGCAAATGGGTAAGAATGGCCCAGGAAAGAATCGCATTCCAAGGACTTCCTGCTCGTATTTGCTGGTTAGGATATGGAGACCGTGCACGTTTCGGTAAAGTGATTAATGACATGGTGGCTAGTGGTGAGGTTTCAGCACCAATCGTTATCGGCCGTGACCACTTAGACGCTGGTTCTGTTGCTTCACCTAATCGTGAAACGGAAGCAATGAAAGACGGTTCGGATGCAGTTTCCGACTGGCCAATTCTAAATGCGATGATCAATGCTGTTGGAGGAGCGAGCTGGATTTCATTGCACCATGGCGGCGGCGTTGGTATGGGATATTCCCAGCACTCTGGTATGGTTATCGTAGCAGATGGTACGAAGGAAGCAGAAGTTCGCTTGCAGCGCGTATTAACTACTGACCCTGGGATGGGTGTAGTTCGCCATGCTGACGCTGGGTACGATCTAGCAATTAAGACCGCTAAAGAAAAAGGCATCAAAATGCCAATGCTGAAGAAAGACTAATATTACTAGGATAAGGTACGCAATTGTGTTTGGCGGATATGTCTGCAAGTTTGGCGGATATGTCCGCTATTTTGGCGGATATCTCGGTTAATTCGGCGGATATGTTGATGTTTTCGGCGAATAACTTGCAATTTCTGGCGGATTCCTATGTTGAAATGGAAATGTAGCCCGAGATAATCCTGCAAAACTATGTTTTGAGAGGAATGACTCAAATTGACCAAAGCAATTTTTATTAGAAATGCATCTCAACTAGTTACTTTACATGGTGGCTCTGATGCGCCACGGGTAAAAGCGGAAATGTCTGAGCTCGGCATTATCGAAAACGGCAGTGTATGGATTGAGGACGGAGTTATTCAGGCTGTCGGCACTGATGAAGAGCTTGCGGCTAAATATGCCAACCGTCTCGCTGAGGCTGAACTAGTTGACGCCAGTGGAAAGCTTGTAACACCAGGTTTAGTTGACCCGCATACGCATCTGGTACATGCGGGTAGCAGAGAAAACGAGTTCAATATGCGCTTGCAGGGTAAAACCTACATGGAAATCATGAATGCCGGCGGCGGGATTCATGCGACGACAAGAGCAACCAAGGCCGCATCACATGAGCAGCTCTACAAAGAAAGCTTTAACCGCTTGAATCAGTTCTTGCGTCATGGGGTTACCACGGTTGAGGCAAAAAGCGGCTACGGTATGGATTGGGAAACCGAACTGAAACAGCTTGAAGTGGCGAATGAGCTGCAGGAAAAGCACGTAGTTGATGTCGTTTCTACCTTTATGGGAGCACATGCGGTTCCAAAAGAGTATAAGGAAAATCCTGATGAGTTTGTACGCGTGTTGGTGGAGGAAATGATCCCAAAGGTGGCGGAACTCGGGCTTGCGGAATTTAATGATGTGTTCTGTGAACATGGCGTATTTACACCGGAACAATCTCGGGTCATTCTTGAAGCGGGAAAGCGTCATGGTTTAATTGCGAAAATCCATGCCGATGAGATTGAGCCCTATGAGGGAGCGGAATTAGCAGCAGAGGTCGGTGCGATTTCTGCGGATCACCTTCTGAAAGCATCTGAAAAAGGCATGAAGGCAATGGCTGAAAACGGCGTTGTCGGAGTATTACTGCCAGGTACAGCTTACTTTTTAATGGCTGAGTCTGCTAATGGCCGAAAAATGATCGATTTAGGAGTACCTGTCGCACTTTCTACTGATTGTAACCCTGGATCATCACCAACGGTTTCACTGCCGTTTATCATGAATCTTGGCTGCTTGAAAATGGGAATGACTCCGGCAGAGGTTATCACAGCTGCCACCATTAACGCTGCCCATGCCATCAATCGCGGCCGCGAGATTGGTAGTTTAGAAGTCGGTAAAAAAGGCGATGTGACTATTTTTAACATTGAAAACTATATGAAGCTTCAATATTCCTATGGTGTCAACCACACTGATACAGTCGTGAAGAATGGCCGGGTGGTTGTCAAGGGAGGTCAACTCATTGAAGAGCTTTCTTTATCCTAAACTAAATCCGCCTAGCTTTACATGGGTACGGCCAGAGGGGGGCAGTGCGGAAGCTAGCAAAGTTCATGAATGGATTGAGCCTTTGTCAGCTGAAAGCGACCCGGAAAAAGCAAAGGACGCTTGCATCGTCGTTGTCGGCGTCCCGCTTTCTCGTTCGTCCATCAGTGCATCAGGGGCTTCGGAATTTCCGGATGCCTTCCGAAGAGCATGGAAAGGATTCACGACCTATAATTTGGATGAAGATGTGGATCTCACGGTTATGACGGCAGTGGACGCAGGAGACGTCCCGATGCATGTCACTGATATCCGCCGCTGCCATGATAATATTATCGCGGCTTCTACATCACTTCATCAGCATTTTACAAAGTCCAAGATTTGCGCTATTGGCGGTGATCATTCGATTACGGCAATGATGGTAAAGGGGCTGCATCAGGCCCGGCCTGACGAGAAGATTGGGATTATTCAGCTTGATACCCATTTTGATTTACGGGACATGAGTGATAATGGACCCTCGAATGGGACTCCGATGCGGAACCTGATTGAAAGCGGCGTCGTGGAAGGCTCGAATATGTATAACATCGGTCTACACGGATTTTTTAACACAAAAGATTTAAAGCAATATGCAGATGAAAAAGGTGTTAATTATATTACGCTGGGTCGTGCCAGGAAAAAAGGCATCGAGGCAACGGTCCTTGAATGTCTGGACGCGCTTGCCGCTAAAGTTGACACTATTTATTTGACGGTTGACATGGATGTCCTTGACATCGCATATGCCCCAGGGGTACCGGCCTCTACGCCGGGGGGCATGACCACAGCCGAACTGCTCGAAGGAGTAATGGCGGCGGCTAGGCATCCAAAAGTAGGCGCAATGGACATCGTCTGTCTTGACCCGCTTAAAGACAGTGCCGTCCAACCAACCGTTAAACTCGGCACCCACGTATTTTTAACCTTTGTTACAGGGGTTATGTTGAGATAGGTGTCAAGCAGCACAGAAAGACAATTTGGGGTATTTGTCCACCTCAGGTGGACAAATACTTAATTTTTTGGTTTTGTACTTTAATGAACTAAAGGAAGTTTATTTCAAGGGGGATGGAGTATGGCAAATCATTCAGTTGAACAAGTAAAGGCTGTACAGCCGGAATTACAGAACAGCAACATGATGAATATCGTGAAGTTTTTTGTTTATAGTGCCATTGGTATTTTTGTCTTTTTTATTCCGGTAACAGTAAATGGGAAATCATCTATCATGCTGGACCACATTGTTTCCTACATTCAAACGGCGGCTCCAGGAGTTCTGCCATATTATGCATTGCTCGTGGTTTTATTGGGTGCTGTTTACCCATTTATTAAAGGCACATGGAAAAAAGACACGGTAACATTAGTCTTTTCAATCCTAAAAGTGTTTGGTTTTGTGGCAGGTGTGATGCTTGTATTTAATGTCGGCCCTAAGTGGTTTTTTGACCCAAATATGGCACCGTTTTTATTTAACAAATTAGTCATTTCAGTTGGTTTGCTGGTACCAATCGGCTCCGTTTTTCTGGCTTTATTAGTCGGTTATGGATTGCTTGAATTTGTCGGAATCTTTATGCAGCCGGTGATGAAGCCGATTTGGAAGACACCGGGACGTTCTGCTATTGATGCAGTGGCATCCTTTGTAGGAAGCTACTCAATTGGATTATTAATTACCAACCGTGTTTTTAAAGAAGGAAAATATACTATTAAAGAAGCAGCGATTATTGCAACAGGATTTTCTACTGTTTCTGCCACATTTATGATAGTTGTTGCTAAAACACTGGATATAATGAACATCTGGAATGCGTACTTTTGGGTAACTTTTGTAGTAACTTTCATTGTAACCGCTATTACCGTCCGCATTTGGCCGTTATCCAAAATGAGTGATTCCTATTATCAAGATATGGAGGGTGACGAAGAGGTTATCATTAAGAAAGACAGAGTGAAGACTGCATGGAAAGAAGCGATGGTAACTGCGAACGAGTCTCCTAGTCTTGGTAAAAACATTTGGGACAACCTTAAAGACGGCTTTATCATGACAATGGGGATTCTTCCTTCGATCATGTCAGTGGGCTTGCTGGGTCTTGTTTTAGCGGAATTTACCCCAGTTTTTGATTGGCTTGGCTACATTTTCTATCCTTTTGCAAAGCTCGTACAGCTTCCGAATGCCATGCTTGCTTCAAAAGCCAGTGCTTTAAGTATTGCCGAAATGTTCTTACCGGCACTTTTAGTAACAAAGGCTGCACTTGTTACAAAGTTTGTCATTGCCGTTGTATCGGTTTCTTCCATCATTTTCTTCTCGGCAGTGGTACCATGTATCCTTTCAACTGAAATACCACTTACAGTCGGCAAACTTGTGGTCATCTGGTTCGAACGAGTAGTCCTGACCATCCTGATTACAGCACCAATAGCATTTTTAATTCTATAAGCCAAGGTATTACGTATTCCAAATTAAAAACCTTGAATTATCAAGGTCAGGCTGTCGAGAAACTATCGACAGCCTTTTATTTTACTCATTTCCTTTAATGATCCACCGCGTTAATTTATTGTAACATTATTAATATAAGGCTTTTCAACAAGTCTGTTGATTGGCGCTCCAGGCACTTCGCTTTCCGCGGGCGTGCCGGGGAGCCTCCTCGTCGCTTCGCTCCTGCGGGGTCTCCCCTGCCCCGTACTCCCTCAGGAGTCTACGTGCCTTCCGCGCCAATCAACAGGTGTATTCAATTAAGTTCTTCAACTCCAAAAAAATAAGTGGTGAATTTAATGTTTAAGCCAAAAGAGTATAGCCAAAGTGAATATGAATTTGTTTCTATTGAAGAATTGGATCCAGATGACCACCCTTCTTAGCTTGATTGACAAATATATTGATTTCTCGTTTCTTCTTGAAAAAGTTCGTCCTTTTTATAGTGAGGACAATGGCCGCCCATCTGATTCCCTTATTTTTTTAAAAATGATGTTTATTGGGTATTTTTTTGGTATTCGTTCTGAAAGACAACTAGAAAGCCTGTCTAAATTGAAAAAGATTGCAACACACTTAGCAACGCTGGAAAATGTGTGTTGCAATACTTTTGGTTGATTTGCCTCCCTGTTGATTGGAGTGGAGGGCAATCGACTCCTGCGGGATATAGAGGTCACTGGAGACCCCGCAGGCGCCAAAAGCGCCGAGGAGGCTCCAGGACCTCCCCGCGGAAAGCGAGTGCCCGGAGCGGAAATCAACAGGCCAGTTAGCAGGGATAAACAATAAAAGTTTGGTCATTTAGGTTTGGACAAAAAATAAAATTGCCGATAAAAATACTCTTTCTCGACAATCTGGCCTTGATATCAAGGTTTTTTTTATGAAAAAATACTATTTTCAAAAATTACTTTCACATTTATAGGATACAAGCCTTAACCATTCGCCGCTCATATGAATTAACTATTAGAAGAGGCAGATATTGTTAAGATTTTGGAAGGTTATCGTTTTGTGGAGGTAATATTAATGAATTATGCTTCAAGCCTAATGGCATATTTTAATAAATACAGGAGGGAGGAAATAAATGGATATTAAGCGTCTTGAAAATATATTGAGCTCTATTAGCGTCCAAAATGTACCGAATGCAGATGTGGAGGTTGTGAATAATACCCTGATGACGATGATTGGTAAAGGCAGGCAGGGAGCAGTTTTTCAATATACTAATGACATTTGCGTTAAGGTGTTTGGAAATGAAGAGGATTGTGAACGGGAGTTTTATGCTTTATCGCTTGGCCAAAATACCACCCTTTTACCGCGAGTATATGCAAAAGGAAAGCTTTACATCGCAATGGAGATTATCAAAGGGGTTGATTTGCGGGAATATTTGCAATCACAGCCATTAACGGAGGAACTCTCTGCAAAACTAATAGACATGCTCATTACTTTTAAAAAGATAGGTTATGAACGGATAGACCATCATAAACGGCAAATCTATTTGCAGGAGGACGGGAGCTTAAAGGTGATTGATGTCGCGAGGACCGTATGGCGCGACCGTGTTTACCCTTATCCTAGAAAATTAATTAATTCCTTAGGGAAAGAGTATAAAGAAGTATTTTTATCCCATGTACAAGCATTATCGCCTGACTTATATGAGGAATGGCAGAACTTCATCCGTATGGAAGAACTTTCACGTCATATTTATGAAATTATACTCAAGCAAAAATCCGACAAAAAAACTTTAAAAATATTAAGTGAAAAGAATTTAATAGTAGACAACGAAAAAAAATACGTATTACAGCTTGAAGGGTTAATGTACAAGGTTTTTAAGGAAGAATGGATCAAAACCATGCTGGCCCGGGGAACTGACCTGGAAGCAGTTATGGAAAAAATTGACGACTACTGGGATAAGCGTGAACAAAGTTTTCTAAAGAATTACTCGGTGAAAGAGGATAGTAGGAAAAGCGAGAAAAGTAGGAAAAGTGAGGAAAGTGGAAAAAGAGAGAAAAGTGGGAAAAGTAGGAAAAGTGAGGATAAACGCTCCCGTGGGTATGAAGGTTACCGATATGAAGACCGAAAAGGACACAATCACCACAGTAAAGGCAAGCATGATAAAGATAGGAAAGGCCATAAGCATGATAAAGATAGGAAAGGCCATAAGCATGATAAAGATAAGAAAAGACACAAAAAGTAATCTTCATAATCATTTAGAAGAGAGGTGAAGCGAACATGAAGATATTAGTCATCTGGCGCTTGCTTACTGTAGGAGGAGTAAATGCCGGCTGGCGAAATCGAGCCATTTATTTTAAAAAACACGGGATTGAAACGGAATTCCTCTATACGACAGACCACGGCGGACTTCATATTATGCAGGATGTGGCCAAAATCTATTTAACGAAGGATGAGCAGGAGATTATTAACGTGATAAAATCAAATACTTATGATGCGATAATCGTGGTAGACACAGGTGCCGCGTATAAATGGATTCGAAAGGCTAATTATAAAGGCCCTATTTTTACAGAGGCCAGAACCCCTGAACTCATCAAGCTGATGCCCCATTTAAAATCCTTTAAAGGAATCCAGCCAAAAATAATCATAGTTCCTTCACACTATCAGAAACGGCTTGTCTCCATTTTATCAGAGGGAATCCCCATTCACGTCATAAACAACGGAGTTGATACTTCCTATTTTCGGGCATTGCCTGTGGAGGAAATCGACTTTTTAAGCGAGCCAGAATTGTTAAGGGATAAAAAAATAGTAGGCTGGATTGGCCGGACTGATAAACGTAAGAACTGGCCGATGCTATTGGAGATAGCCAAGAAAATAAAAACTGAACGGGATGATATTGAATTCTGGCTTATCGGCGGTGCGCAAAGTGTCCAGCGCGAAGAATTTGCGGCAGCTTGGAAAGACGAAGGGCTAACCGACATTGTAAAATGGTTTCCCGTGATTCCGTACCAGCAGATGCCGCATGTCTATGCCAAAATTCGCGAATCTGGCGGTTGCACTCTAGCGACAACCAAGTCGGAATCGTTTGGGAATACCTTTATTGAATCGATGGTGTGCGGGGTGCCTGTTGTTGCTTCTAACATCATGCCAATTAACGAACTGGTGGTAAATGGTGAGACAGGCTTGCTTTATCGGGGCCAAAACGTCGACGATGCAGTCAAGCAAATCTATGAGATTGTAGACAATCCCGACATGCATCGAAATATGTCGGAAGCTGCAATTCGTCGGGTGGAAGAAAATTTCGCCATTCAAGTGGTCGCGGATCAATACGTTCATTTATTAAAATCATTCATTCAATTGGAGAGGAAGGGAGATGGGGAGGTGGAGGCGACTTGATTAAACCTGTTTCTTATCAGAAAAAATTACAAGGAAAATCGAATGCTCATTTAATCACGTTTGATGATAGCAGGGAATATGTGGTGAAATTTTTTCAGCAAGGCTTTGAAAGATCACTGCCCAATGAATGGGTCGCCTACTGCCTTGGGCGATATCTAGGATTGCCAATTCCATTTGGCAGAATCGTAGAAATTCCGCAGGAATTCTCGTTACAGGTGCCTGAACTTGCCGTGATGGGCCACACCCAATACCAATTTGCATCCTTGTATATTCCCGATTGTCTGGATGGCCACGAGGTTTCAAAAATTTCTTCTATTGATAACCACCAGTCATTAGCGGGTATTATTGCATTTGATTATTGGCTATTTAATCGTGATCGGACCCGTATGAATGTTCTTTTTCAAGAAGTTGCTTCAGGTGCATATAAGCTTTGGATGATCGACCAGGCAGAGGTTTTTGGTTCTTATAATTGGACCCAGGAGGATGTAGAGAATCTTCCTGCCGATTTATTAAAAAGTGCCACACATGAATTGATGTCGGCCTATATCGAGGATGAAAATACTTTCTCTGAGCACATGGAAATCATTCAAACTATCCCCATCCTATTAATAGAAGAAATTGTTGAGCTTATCCCGGAAGATTGGGGCGTCACGAAAGACGAAAAAAAAGCAATAGTAACAACACTCGTAACAAGGCGAAAAAAAATTCTTCCTAAGTTGCTCGAAAGGTTTATGAAAAGAAAATGGGTGTCAGACACCACAAAAAGACATTTTGGCAATTTGTCCACCTAAGGTGGGTGGATTGTAAAATAATGTATACAATCGTTTAAACCGTCATTTTTTGACGGTTAATTTTTTGTTTTTTCGTCGTCTTAGTTTGAATAGTTTATTTTGTGATGGGGAATTATTGTGTTTATTCCTTGGGAAAGCGCATGAAGTGACATTTATCGAGTTGTCATGTCGGAAGAGTGGTGTGCAAAAACGACATGCCCCGACATGAAGCAGTATTCCCACTGTTTGGCTTAATACAAATCATTTGGCATATAATCATTTTAATTGCTTTTAGTAAGTAAAATGAATATTGTTATCGTTAGACATAATCGAACAGAGGAGAATTTTTTCATGAGCAAACAATTAATTGTTTATACAACCAACGACTGTATCGAATGCACAATGGTTAAGAAAGTCCTGATTGAAGAAGGAATTCCCTTTGAGACAAGAAATGTGGCAGAAAATCCTGAGTATCAAAAGGAAGTGGAGAAATACGGTTTTCTCGGTGTTCCTGTTACGGTCATGGATAACCGTGCCGTTAAGGGTTTTACAAATGAACTTAAAGAATTGATGGAGCTTGCGAAAGAGAGTTAAGAATTACAAATTTTGGGAATCGAATTTTTAGAAGCAGATTAAACAAAAGTATATTCTTAAGAAATTTTTCTTTACAAAAAAGATTCTTAGGTTTATTCTGATGATAATTTCATATTTGATGTAACTACTAGGGGTGCCCTGTAAGCGGGCTGAGAGAAAACGGCTAGTTTTTAACCCTTCGGACCTGATCTGGATAATACCAGCGTAGGAAAGTAGACCATGTTTAATTTTTACGGTTTCTTACTTAACTTAACCAGGTCCTTTATAAGGGTCTGGTTTTTTTATTTTTTAAAAGGAGGAAAAGGATTTGCTTAAAAACACTTTGTTTGAAACATTGCAAAAAGTAAGAGATGCTAAACCGCTTGTACATAATATTACGAATGTAGTGGTAACCAATTTTACTGCGAATGGACTTTTGGCTCTTGGTGCTTCACCGGTAATGGCCAATGCTGTTGAAGAAGCAGCCGATATGGCAAGGATTGCTAGTTCACTAGTTTTAAATATTGGTACGTTAAATCCGCAAACGGTAGATTCGATGATTTTGGCAGGGGAGGCGGCCAATGAACAGGGTATTCCGGTTATTTTTGACCCGGTGGGTGCAGGGGCAACCCCTTATCGGACGGAAACAGCGCAAAGAATCATGAGGGAATTAAAGATATCCATCATTCGCGGGAATGCCGCTGAAATTGCCAATGTCGTTGGCGAGAAATGGGAAATCAAGGGTGTTGATGCGGGACGCACAAATGGTAATATTGCCGATCTTGCCATTACTGCTGCAGAAAAATTAAACTGTATCGTCGTCATCACAGGGAAAGAAGATGTTATTACCAATGGCAGGACTACATACGTTGTGGCTAATGGGCATCCATTGTTAACAAAAGTGACAGGTACTGGCTGTCTGTTAACCTCCGTTATTGGTGCGTTTACAGGGGTAGAAAAAGATTTAATGCAGGCGTCTGTTGCTGCAGTCTCGATATACGGAATAGCCGCAGAAAAGGCGGCGGAACTAACGGTGGAATCAGGCCCAGGCAGCTTTCAAATCGAATTTTTGAACCAGCTTTCGAAGGTTGCTTCAGATGACATCAATCTTTACGCTTCCATAAAAAAATAGCTGGAGGAGAGCAATAATGAAAATGGCGTTAACGATTGCAGGTTCCGATTCAGGCGGCGGGGCAGGAATTCAGGCGGACTTAAAAACGTTTCAGGAGTTAGAGGTTTTTGGCATGTCCGCATTAACCGCCGTTACTGCGCAAAATACATTAGGCGTCCATGGGGTTTATCCAATGACAGCCGAAGTTGTTATCGAACAGATGAAAGCCATCGGTGAGGACATGGGGACCGATGCGGTGAAAACGGGTATGTTATTTAATGCGGAAATTATCGAAGCTGTATCTGTTAATCTTACAAAATATCATTGGGATAATGTTGTTGTCGATCCTGTAATGATTGCCAAAGGCGGAGCTTCCTTGCTGCAGATGGAAGCAATTTCTGCGATGCAGAAATTTTTATTGCCGCTTGCCAAAGTGGTAACCCCGAACATTCCCGAGGCTGAGGTTCTAACCGGGATGTCTATACGTACAGCGGAAGATAAGCGTGAAGCAGCAAAAAAATTACATGCCTTAGGGGTGCAGAACATTGTTCTGAAAGGCGGCCATGATGAAAACCCTTCAGAATCGATAGATCTCCTATTCGATGGAAAAGAATTCTATACTTTTACGAGTAAGCGAATTCCGACTAAGAACACACACGGCACTGGCTGCACTTTTTCAGCAGCGATTACCGCCGAACTGGCTAAGGGAGCAGATGTATATCAAGCGGTCATCAAGGCGAAGGATTTTATTCAAGCTGCAATTGAAGATGGAATTGCGATTGGTCAGGGACATGGGCCGACAAACCATGGTGCTTACCGGAAAAGAATCATGGAGATGGTCCAATCATGATAAACTTACGCGAAGCATTGAAAGTATATTTTATTATGGGAACAGCAAACTGCATGAAGGACCCGATTGAGGTATTGAAAGAAGCCATCGCCGGAGGAATTACCTTTTTTCAATTTCGGGAAAAAGGCAAAGAGGCTTTAATCGGGGAAGAAAAATATGCTCTTGCGAAAAAACTGCAAAGCCAATGCAAAGAACACAGAATTCCGTTTATCGTTAATGATGATATTGAACTAGCAATCAGGCTTAACGCAGATGGGGTTCATATCGGTCAGGAGGATGAACCGGCTGAAACAGTCAGGCGTCAAATTGGCGATAGTAAAATTCTTGGTGTATCCGTTCATACTCCTGAGGAAGCAGAAGGAGCACTTAGTGCCGGTGCCGATTATTTCGGAATTGGACCGGTATTTCCAACAAAAACGAAGGCCGATGCAAAGCCATCAAGAGGGACTGCACTTATCGAGGAACTGCGAAGCCAAGGAATTGCTGTACCAATCGTTGGAATTGGCGGGATTACAAGTGAAAATGCGGCAACTGTAGTGGAAGCCGGAGCTGATGGCGTTTCAGTTATAACCGCCATCAGCCTTGCCGATTCACCGCTCTTAGCTGCAAAGGCTTTACGAAAAAGTGTAGGGGAGAGAGGAAATCATGAAAAAAACGTATAAGCTTACGTTAACTGCCATGATGATTGCGATGGGGACTCTTTCAAGTAATTTGGTCGTGATTCCGATTGGCTTTACAAAGGTTTTTCCAATGCAGCATTTTTTAAATGTCCTTTCTGGGGTACTGTTGGGCCCTTATTATGCCGTGGCCCAGGCCTTTTGTGTTTCCCTGCTTCGGAATATGATGGGGACGGGGTCGCTTTTTGCGTTTCCTGGAAGCATGGTCGGGGCGTTTCTAGCCGGACTATTATTTTGGAAAACTAGAAAAATCTACTTTGCTGTTATAGGAGAAGTTATTGGGACGGGAATTCTTGGAGCATTGCTTTCCTATCCTATTGCAACCCTAATCCTCGGGCAGAAAGCAACGCTATTCGGGTTTATCCCATTATTTATTTTTAGTTCCTTTGCCGGAGCACTGCTTGGATTTGTGATTTTAACGATTTTCTTAAGGAAGAAAGTGCCGCTTGGCGAGAAAAATATTACCGTAACTAAATAGGAACTTCACTGGGGGAAGCCTTAAAGGCTTGAGATGGGGCACGGCTCCGAACCCTTTGAACCTGAACTGGATGATACCAGCGGAGGGAAGTGGAACGATCAGAACCCACTCTTACCTTTGCTATAAAGAGTGGGTTTTATTGTTTTAAAACCTAGAATGAATTTAGGAGGCTTTAGGAATGGCTGATCTGGAAAATTTAATAGAAACGATTGGACAAGAAGTGGAAGCTAGGGAAGCCGAACTGCTTAAACTTTTGAGCGACCTAATTGCGTTTCCGACTGAAAGTCCTCCGGCCCGCAATACAACGAAAATCCAGAAGTTTCTTAAAAGCTATTTAGGAGACATGGGATTTCAAATCGATATGTGGGAAGTATATCCTGGGGATTCGAATGTGGTTGGAATTTTAAAGGGTGAATCCTCTGAGCAATATAATAGTTTAATTGTCAATGGACATGTGGATGTTGCTGAGGTTGGCGACGAGAAGGAATGGGGGCTTGTCCCGTTTTCTGCCAGAATCAAGGATCCTTATATTTATGGACGGGGCGTTGCCGATATGAAGGGAGGTATTGCCGCATCCCTCATTGCTATTAAACTTTTAAAAGAGCTTGGGGTTCCGCTTAAAGGGGATTTGCAATTTCAGTCTGTTATCGGGGAAGAAGTTGGCGAGGCAGGAACGCTTGCTTGTTTGGAAAGGGGCTATTCTGCTGACTACGCAGTAGTAGTAGACACAAGCGATTTACATATCCAAGGGCAGGGCGGCGTCATAACCGGCTGGATAACAATTCAAAGCAAAGAAACCTATCATGATGGAATGAGAAGAAGGCTGATTCATGCCGGCGGAGGCGTCAACGGCGCCAGTGCGATTGAAAAAATGGTGAAAATCATCGAAGGTCTTCAAGAGCTTGAACGCCACTGGGCTGTGACAAAAAGCTACGAAGGTTTTCCATCAGGTATGAATACAATTAACCCTGCTGTGATTGAGGGCGGAAGGCATGCTGCGTTTGTTGCCGACCGCTGTGCCTTGTGGGTAACCGTTCATTTCTACCCAGATGAAGATTACGAAGAGATTATAAAGGAAATTGAGCAGCATATTGGTGCAGTGGCAGCAGCGGACCCCTGGCTTCGTGACAATCCACCGGAATTTGTTTGGGGCGGTAAATCCATGATAATCGATCGTGGTGAAATATTCCCTTCCTTAGAGCTTGATTTGGACCATTCCGGAACCCGAATGCTGGCAAGCTCCTTTGAAAAAACGCTTATGAAAGAGCCTCTACTGGATATGTCAACGACGGTAACAGATGCTGGCTGGCTAGGCCGGGCAGGAATTCCGACAGTTATTTTTGGACCGGGAAAACTTGAGGATGCCCATGCTGTTAATGAGAAGGTCGAGATTCGGCAATTGTTAGACTTTACAAAAGTGTTAGCACAATTTATTGCTGTCTGGTGTAACACAGAGAAGGAGGCGTAAAGCCAATGAAATTTTCAGAACGGCTTTTTGAAAAAGTTAACTGTATTTGGGAGAAAACACATGAGCATCCATTCGTAGTCGGGTTGGGACGTGGTGATCTCCCGGTCGAATCTTTTATTCGCTATATGAAGCAGGACTATGTGTTTCTTATTGACTATTCAAAGTTGTTTGCGTTTGGAACGGTGAAGGCGAGAGATGTCGAGACCATGGCGGCTTTTGCAAAGCTTTTAGAGGAAACATTAAATGGTGAAATGGACCTGCACCGCAAGTATGCGAAACGGTTTGGAATTACGGAACAGGATCTTGAAGGCACGGAACCTACTCCGATAAATTTAGCTTATACCCGCTACATGCTGAATGTGGCTCAAAATGGTTCCTTGGAGGAATTAATATCAAGCCTGCTGCCATGTATGTGGAGCTATTGGGAAATTGGCAAAACGCTAGCAGAAAACTATCAAAACTCTAGCAATCATCTATTATACGGCGACTGGGTCAAAATGTATTCTTCTGATGAATTTGGGTCGCTGGCTATCTGGCTAATAGATTTGCTAGACCAATTAACGGAAGGAAAACCAGAGCGAGAATTGGCGGTTTTAGAAGAGCATTTTCTCATAACATCCAGATTTGAGTATATGTTCTGGGACATGGTCTATGAGGGAGGAGATTGGCCTGTCTAATTCAACTATGTTACACATCGAAGATTTAACATATAGGTTTGATAGGGACGCTTGGCCGATTTTTCAACAGCTTTCGCTCGATTTAAAGGCGGGGGAGTTTGTTTCGCTTATTGGCCCAAGCGGATCAGGTAAAAGCACACTTTTTAAATTAATTACCGGACTGCTTAAACCAGGCCAGGGAAAAATACAAATTGCTGGGGAACTAACCTCAGGCAGACTAGGAAAAGTTGGCTATATGCCGCAAAAAGATTTACTGCTGCCTTGGCGGACGGTAATAGAAAACGTGCTGTTGCCCTTAGAAATCGTGAAAGAGGACAAGCGGGAAAAGTCACACGAAATCCGTGCTTGGTTATCGCGCTTGGGCCTTGAGGAATATGAAAATGCTTATCCAGATGAATTATCAGGCGGAATGAAACAGCGTGTCGCCTTTTTACGGACCATTATGACAGGCAGGGAACTTTTATTGTTGGATGAACCGTTTGGAGCACTGGATTCATTAACGAAACGAACAATGCATAGCTGGTTATTGGGGCTATGGGGTGAGCTTCAAAAGACCGTTCTGTTCATAACACATGATCTCGAGGAGGCAATATTATTAAGCGATAGAATTCTTCTCCTTCAAAATAGAGGAATCCAGGAATACAAGGTCATCCTGCCAAGACCACGAAACTCAGAATCTATTTATCAACCAGAGTTTATTTCGATGCGTAAAGAATTGGAGCGGCTGATACAGCATGAAAAGTAAATGGAAAAGGTGGGCCGGAGAATACGGTTTGTTTTTGCTGACGGCCATTTGTTTAATCAGTATTTGGCAGTGGGTAGTTGAAGCTGGAATGGTGCCTTCATTTATTCTGCCTGCACCTATGGCAATCGGCGAGGCACTTGTGAATAATCGTGAGATTCTTTTGGGCGAGCATTTACCGGCGACATTCTTAGAGGTTTTGATTGGCTTTGGACTTTCGCTTATAGGAGGGCTGTTTTTAGGCGTTGGTATGCATTTTTCTAGGATATTAGAAAAAGTGCTTTATCCTTTTCTAATCATCTCGCAAACGATCCCGATGATTGCCATATCGCCGATTTTTATCATGTGGTTCGGTTATACCATTTGGAGCAAGGTAGCGGTGACGATTTTGGTTGCCTTTTTCCCAATCGTTGTAAGTACTTATGACGGGTTGAAGACGGGCGGAAGCGAATATCGTGAGTTACTGTTAACAATGGGGGCCGGACGCTGGACTATTTTTAAAAAGGTGCAGGTTCCGATGGCCTTGCCACCCATCATGTCCGGTTTGAAGATGGCGGTGGTTTATTGTGTCGTCGGCGCCACTATCGGAGAGTGGCTGGGGGCAAGTGAAGGGCTGGGCTATTTTAGCCGGAGGATGTCTTCGAATCTCCAGTCAGATTCGGTCTTTGCAGCTATTTTTCTGCTTTCTTTAATGGGAATTGTGTTGTTTTTGTTTATAAGCTTACTAGAAAAAAATGTAATAAAAAATAAGATTCGTTAATTGGTGAAAGGAAGTCATTATGGTGAAAAAAAGTTTATTAATTATGGTATGTTTGCTGCTTCTGTTGGTTAGCGCATGCGGGAAGGCAGGGGACAATAAGTCCTCAAGTAAAAAGGAGGGCCTTCAGAAAGTCAGCTTGATGCTTGACTGGTATCCGAATGCCGTTCACTCGTTTCTTTTTGCTGCACAAGAAAAGGGGTATTTCAAAAAACAAGGACTGGATGTCGACATTCAAATGCCTGCAGACACGAACGATCCTTTAAAACTTGTGGCCGCTGGAAAATTTGACATGGCGATCAGTTACCAGCCGCAGGTATTGGTAGCACGTGGAGAGGATATTCCTGTTCGGTCATTCGCTGCTCTCGTTAGACATCCGCTTAACCAATTAATGGTTGCAGCCGATAGCCCGATTCAATCACCGAAGGATTTGGCTGGACGGACGATCGGCTATCCATCGATTCCATTGGATGAAGCGATCATTCAAACGATGGTAAAGGCAAATGGCGGAGATGCTGGAAAGATAAAAATGGTCGATGTCGGCTGGGACTTGATTCCAGCTATGGCTACGAAAAAAACCGATGCCTTGATTGGCGGCTATATCAATCATGAGAAATTATTGCTTGATAAAGAGGGACACCCCATGCGTACATTAAATCCAGCAGATTATGGTGTACCAGACTATTATGAATTGGTGCTGGTAGGAAGTGAAAAAGGGTTAAAGGAAAAACCTGAAGTATTTAAGAAGTTTATGGCCGCCATAAGAGATGGACAAAAATATGTTGCGAACCATCCGGAAGAGGGGCTGTCCATTCTACTAAAGCATGAAGACAAATCATCGCCACTGGAAAAGGACATCGAGACGAAGAGCCTCGAAATTCTGCTGCCGTTGATGGATGCAGGAGATAAACCATTCGGCTACCAGGATTCTGTAGTCTGGGAACATGCCGCAAAATGGCTAAAGGATACCAAAATTATCAATAAGGATATCAAACCAGAAGATGCCTACATTAACTTTTAATAGATAATAATCTTGAGAATTTTAAGGATGTCATGTTCAGGCACCGTAAGTGGACAAATGTCCACGCGCGGTGCCTGAAACCATTACTGATATGTTAGAAAATATGAATAATTGGGGCGAGAGATCATGTTCATCAGGTATGCTGAGTGGTTGGGGCTGGGTTTTCGTTTTTTGTTTAGGAAGTCTATAATGACTTTGGCGTTTCGGATACCGATTCCGTGGCCATAGTATTGATCGTCGCCAAAATAGATGACATTTTCCGCTCTCCAATGAGGTTCCTTTGGACTGAAATCTGGATTGTTGAAATGAAGAGCATCTCCTGGTAAATAATCATCACCAAATTTTTGGTATATCGGCAAATCCTCATCAAATTGCCAGTCCATTAAATATAGGCGTTCAAACAGCAGATCAAATCGTGTTCTGCCAATTGAATAAAGAGTAGCAATATATAATACAATGGCTATAGCAGTGGCACACTCAAATGCATATAGCTTTCCGTTTTTTAAGATGTCTAGAATGGCAGTCGAAGGACTTGCCCCTGGCTTTAGTAGGAACCCTCCGTTGCCGAGCCGGTCCCAATATTTTTTATTGCAGATTGCATAGGTAAAGGTTGTAAATATTGCGCCGCTTATGTTCAGTTCACGGGCAGCTCTCATCGTATTAGACCGAAAAGTCAGTTCGAATTTAAGCTGCTCAACGGTTTGATACGAATAAACCTCTTCATAAGCAGTCATTTGTTTTATAATTTTCCGCTGTTCTTGGTTGGAGATTTGTTTATAAAGCTCCTCAGCCTTAACAACCTGATTATTTATACGAATCATATTCTTTCCCCCCCGAAATCAGATATCAGCCTACCTTTACATTATGTTTAATCCCTAGTTGTGACACTTAAAATAAATTCTTCACTGCCTAGTTTTAAAAACAAAAAGTTGGGATAAAAGCCCCAACTTTTAAAGAATAATTTCCATATTATGTGTCCGTATCTGGAGGACCTTGTCCACGCTTGGTGCATGGCACCTTCATACATAGAACAACATCATTGTGATACCTTCATTGACACTTTCAGGGATTTCATGTACATGAGCAGGAAGACAAGGGCGCTAATGAATCTTAATACGGTGCTGATGTTTAGGGCATTGACGATGCCTCCGATTTCGAGCAGCCAGATGCCGATTTGCGGTGCGATGAAGGCAACGAAGGAAAGAAGAACGTTGTAGGTGGTGATGCAATAGGTTCTCTTTTCCTTCGGTGATTGCTCGAGTAATAGGTTAAACAACAGCAGCACGGTCCCTGATACAAAGAAACCCGAAGTCATGCTGACAAACGTTAAATAATAAAGGTTCGTAGATAGAGCATTTAATAAAGGCGCAGTAGCCATTCCAGCCGCCACCCACACGAGCATTAATGTATTGGATTTTTGATCTGCCCATTTTTTCCAGAGCGGATAGGAAAAAATTTGTACTAGCTGATTCGCAACAGAGAAAATACTAATCCACAGAATCGTGGCATGAGCATATTTTACGTTATAAATATTGAACAGTCCCCAAGCCATTTGCCAAGTGAAATTAAAACACAGGGCAGCGATCAGAAACCATTTATAGCCCCGGTCCTTAAAAATTGACCAATCCATCGAAGAATTCTTCGGTTCCTTCACCTGTTTCAACTGTATCGTTTCCTTATGCTTCATTAAGAAAACAACTTCCAGTACACCAAAGCCAAAGGCTATAAAAAATAAGGTCTGGTATGCAGCCGCGTTATCTGTTTCTTTCTTCATGACAATCCCGATAATCAGTGTTGTTACCATTCCTACCAAGGTTAAAAGCCGGTTACGGTCGCTGAAAAATGTACCTCTTCGTTCTTCGGAAATCATCCCGCTGATTAATGTTTGCCAGCCTACGTTTGAAATGGTACCGGGAACATTCATTAAGGCAATAATCAATAAAAATGTCCATGCCTGCATGGATGACTGCAAATAAACCACACCAATGAGCAGTAAAAACAATACCCTTGCCCATAGAACGGACAAGGCAACGGTTTTCTTTTGCTCTTCCAACCGATTTAAGATAACGGCAGCAGGAATGGTCATAATGAGGGCGACAAGCGGCGGCAGAGAACTGATTAATCCGACCTGATAATTGCTCGCCCCAAGAATGGAAATGGCAAAGATGGGAAAATAATTGCTTGCCAAGTTTGTCGCAACAGTCGACACCATTCCATGATATATGCTGATTTTTTCATTGTAAGTACGCATCTGTCTCCACCGTTCATCTTTAAATATACAAAGCTATTATACATCCAAAAATCTTCGTTGCACTAAGTATTTTTTAAAAAATAAACCCATCATCACTTTCGCCGTTTTTAGGCCAGTCAAGAAGAACATGCTATAATAAAAATACAAATCAGAATGGAAGGACGTGCAATATTTGGCAGCACAGCAGTCTCAATTGACGAAAAAGAAGCCAACCCAATACATACCGCCAATGGGAGAATATGAGAGCTTTCAAAGCGAAGAGGATTTTAAAGGGAAGCTGAAGGAATGGGGGTTGTCAGCAGCCAAAAAAGAATTTTGGTATAAGGACAGAGGATTTCAATGCTTGGTAAGCATAAAAGGCTATGAAATGTACGGAAATCAAAACTACACCCTTGTAATAGAATTTTCAGATGGAAACCTTAGCTGTATTCACCCGGCTTATTTAAAGGAAATGCAGCAGGCAAGTTTCGGGAAGGAAAGCATGCTTACGCTTGAGGATCGGGATGTGAAGGTAGAGGAAGCAGATACCGCAGTTAGTCAGGAGGAATCTGCAAAAATTGATCTGGAGAGTAAAGCAGAAACAAAGGAAATCAACTCCCAAGCCGGGCCGGCCAAACCGGCAAAAGTAAAAGAGGCTAAACCTAAAAAGGAAAAGGCGCCTAAAATAGAGCTGCCTGCAGATAAAGTGCATTTTACAGCCACTGTGAAGCAATTCGCCCTGACCTACAACGCGTTTAACGAAGAAAATGATGAAGTCGTTGTCCTTGAAAATGTCCAAATCGTCCAGGAAAATCCTCTCGCCTTTGGACTAGCCTGGTGCAGCCACAGCAAAACACTGAAAAAATTTGAGCTTGCCCCTGGGGATATTCTCGAGTTCGATGGGAAGGTTGCCGCAAAAAAACTTGCAAAAGGGAAGGACGCGGCGGAGGAGTTCACTGTCGAAGTGCCAGTGTTATATAAAATTAATAATCCTTCAAAAATAACGAAACAATAAAAACAGGGACCTTTATTGGTCCCCCAGGCTGTCGAGAAGCTATCAACAGCCTTATATTTTACTCATATTCTTTAATGATTAACCGCGTTAAATTGTTATTATATTATAAATATAAGTCTTTTCAACAAGTCTGTTGATTGGCGCTCCAGGCACTTCGCTTTCCGCGGGCGTGCCGGGGAGCCTCCTCATCGCTTCGCTCCTGCGGGGTCTCCCCTGCCCCGTACTCCCGCAGGAGTCTTCGTGCCTTCCGCGCCAATCAACGGTGTATTCAATAAAGTTCTACAACTCCAATAAAATAAGTGGTGAATTCAATGGTCAATCCAATAGAGTATTGCTATAGTGAATATGAATTTGTTTCTATCGATGGATTAGTCCAGACGACAACCTTTTTCGCTTGATTTATATTGGTTTCTCTTTTCTTCCTAGTTACGGGCATTGAATAATGTAAGAGAACAGACTCACCTTATTGCAGTCTGTCAAGATATGAAAAAGATTGCAACACACTTAGCAAAGATGGAAAATGTGTGTTGCAAAACTTAGGTTGATTTGCCTCCCTGTTGATTGGAGCGGAGGGCTCTCGACTCCTGCGGGATATAGAGGTCACTGGAGACCCCGCAGGCGCCAAAGCGCCGAGGAGGCTCCAGGAGCTCCCCGCGGAAAGCGAGTGCCCGGAGCGGAAATCAACAGGCCAGTTAGCAGGGATAAACAACTAAAGGTTGGTCATTTAGGTTTTTACAAAATTAAAAATTGCTGAAAAAATACCCTTTCTCGACGGTTCAATTTGGAAAATACATTTCCATACTGTTACAGCCTTTGCGTAACATGAAGTAGTTTTGAAAATCAGTATTTACTGATACACTGTCATAATCCTTAATGGAAATGGAAAAGGTTTTTCCATCTTTTTTTGAAAATAAAAGCACTCCATTTAAAAATTGTATTTTATCAAAATGAAATCCATCTCTTTTCCATAAAAAATCTTCGTCCTCATAGTAGTTTAAAACGACCTGCCTATCGTGGTAATTCTCAAAAATAGAAAAATTAGATATTCTTTTTTCCAATTTTATCACCTTCCCCTGTAGATTTATTTTAGTAAATATGGATGCAGGAACGGGGTGACGGGAATCACATATGACAATTATTTCGAGAACCAAAATTTTTTATATGTAACCGCCTCCATCGGAAATTAGGGAATTCATCTAGGGAAATATGGAGTATAATAAGGAAATAATCAATACAACAGGGGTATGGAACATTGGAAAAACAAAATAGCAATTATAGATGGATAGTTTTTACGGCAGTGTTGTTTACGTATTTTATTATTGTAAGTCAAAGAACAGCACCTGGATTAATTTCGGATCAATTAATGAAGGATTTCCATTTACCAGCGGCCACGATTGGTTTGTTGGCAAGTATACAGTTTTTGGCGTATGCCGGACTGCAAATTCCGATTGGGATTTTATCTGACCGTTTGGGTCCAAATTATTTTCTTATTGGCGGCACCCTCCTGACAGGGCTTGGGACAATTATTTATAGTACTGCAGCGAATGAAGCCATTCTTTTTGCGGCAAGATTGCTGGTGGGAATAGGGGATGCCGCCATTTGGGTCAATTTGGTGTTGATTTTAAGCGGGTGGTTTAGAGCCAATGAATTTGTAAAATTACTTGGCTTAGCGGGAATGGCCGGAAGCCTTGGATTTTTATTGGCGACAGTTCCCTTCTCTGCCTTTATTGCTTCATTTGGGTGGAGACCGCCTTTTTTGACAACGGGTATTATTCTCTGCCTTATAGCAATTCTTTTATATTGTGTTTTGGTTATAAAGCCAAATCAAATAGGCTTGAACAAAACCAAGCCGCAACAGTCTTACCTTAAAAAACAGCCGCGGCAGGAAAAAACATTGGTAATGCTGCGACGGATTTTTTCAAATCGTCAGGCATGGGCTGCTTTTTTCTGCCATTTTGGAGCAGTTGGGACGTATGTTGGATTTATTGGTTCATGGGCAGTGCCATACGGAATGCACGTATATGACATGACAAGATCCGCTGCCAGCCAGCTTGTTATGATTGGCTTGATTGGCGCCATCATCGGCGCGCCTGTAACAAGCTGGTTTTCAGCACGGATTGATTCACTCAAAAGGCCATATGTCCTGGTTCATGTTGTTATTTTTTTAAGCTGGACTGTCATTTGGCTTTTCGGTGGAAATCCGCCTGTGTTCCTTCTTTATATTCTTTTCTTTTTAATAGGATATGGAAATGGCGGCAGTACTCTAACCTTTGCGGTCGTTCGACAGTCTTTCCCCATTAAGGAGGTTGGCGTAGTCACAGGATTCGCAAACACAGGCGGCTTTATCAGCGCAGTACTTTTGCCTAGCATTTTTGGTAAGGTATTAGACCACTTTCATTCATTCGGTGCAAGTGTGGGGTACCACTATGGCTTTATTATTCCAGCCGTATTTGCGCTGATCGGCTTACTCGGCGGGATGATGATCAAGGAAAATCGGCGCGAAGTGAACAGACCAAGTGAAGAAGCAATTGTATAAGCATGAGTAATTGGGCGATAAGCCTATCCCTCATTCAATTTGGACACATATACTAATTTGTAACCATTTTGAGGAGGAGATAAAGAATGGATAGACAAGTAACAATTGGTTTACCGGGCGGAGGTTATGCACCACCTGGGCATCCGGGCATGGGGTATCCAGGCGTGCAACTAGGCATGGGTTATCCTGGTTATCCGGGAATGGGCTACCATCACGGCCATGGTGGTTATTATCCGGGACATGGGTATCACCACGGCCACGGCGGGTATTATCCGGGACACGGGTATCACCACGGCCACGGCGGTTATTATCCGGGACACGGGTATCACCACGGCCACGGCGGTTATTATCCAGGACATGGATCTCATCACGGCCACGGTACCTACCAGCCAGGCCAAGGTTGAAAAGGTTAATTAACAGAACAGGTTGTTCATGAAAAATTAAGCAGGGGCTATGGCTCCTGCTTTTAATTGTGTGCCAGGCATGGCAACTATCTAGGTGGTGAAAGTCCACTGTGGGGGTACACATCAACCAACCACTAAGGAAGCGCAAGGTACTTATCGTGAGGTAAGGGCTGGAGGAAGCGTGGAATAAAATCTTGGCTCGACGAACAGAAATCTGATACTAAGGCTTTACAAAGGGATGAGGCTCCAATTCAAGTCAAAGTCCAAAAGATGTGCGTAACTTTGTAGAGTAAATCAGGCGAGTAAAAGAGGAAAGATTGTTGTCTTACCCTGGGAGGTCTTGCGGGTGTACAACTAGTACAGTCGAAAAAGGTTAGCCGCAAGAAGTCAGCAGAAGCCATAGTAGTGAAATTAGTTCATGAAGGGCTGAACAATTTATAGTGTTTCAACGCCACGAATGCATAAGTGACGTACTCCGAATGTGTTAATGGGGAAAGTATGAGCGTATCTCAAAGGATAACCAAAATGGAGCTATCACTTATTACGTGAGAGGAAAGGAGAAACGAGTGTGGAACTTTTAGAACAGATTCTAAGCAATCAAAATATGAATGAAGCCTACTTACGTGTCTATAAAAACAAAGGTGCTAGTGGGATTGATGGAATAACAGTCGATGAACTGAAGCGATATCTGAAAGAGAACAAAGATGAGCTACGTCAGCGCATCAGAACAAGAAAATACCAACCACAAGCTGCCTTAAGAGTGGAAATCCCAAAAGAAAATGGCAAGATGCGCATGTTGGGAATACCAACAGTAGTGGATAGAGTAGTTCAACAAGCAATTCATCAAGTTCTCAGTCCGATATTCGAAAAGCAATTCAGCGAATTCAGTTACGGCTTTAGACCAAAAAGAAGCTGTGAGATGGCTATTATAAAAAGTTTGGAAATTCTGAATGATGGACACGATTGGGTAGTAGACATTGACCTTGAAAGATTCTTCGATACAGTTCATCATGATAAACTCATGCGAATTATCGCAAACACAATCGATGATGGTGATGTCATCTCGTTAATCAGAAAATACTTAGTAAGTGGAGTTATGGTAAATGGGAAATATAAAGAGACTCCCGTCGGGACTCCGCAAGGAGGAAACCTCAGTCCATTATTGAGTAATATTATGTTAAACGAACTAGATAAGGAACTAGAAAGTAGAGGATTGCGTTTCGTTAGATATGCGGATGACTCCCTAATCTTTGTGAAGAGCGAGCAAGCAGCAAACAGAGTGATGAAATCAATCGTGAGATTTATAGAAGGAAAATTAGGGTTGATAGTTAATGCAGAAAAGAGTAAAATCTCTCGCCCTAAAGAGTTAAAATTCTTAGGATTTGGATACTACTATGACTTCAAAACTGAGAGATACCAAGTGAAACCTCACCCAAAGTCATTACAGAAATTTCAAAGAAAGCTACGACAACTTACAAAACGAAACGGGAGCGTCTCTCTAGATTTCAGAATTCTTAAGCTTAAACAAGTCATTTTTGGATGGGTGAACTACTTTAGAATTGCAAACATGAGAAAAGCAATGACCCAAATAGATATGAAATTACGCTCAAGAATAAGAGTAATCATTTGGAAACAATGGAAAGTTCCTAGAAAACAAATCAAGTCGCTAATCCAACTAGGTATACCCGAAGAAGAAGCAAAAGGATTAACGTTCTGCCGGAAAGGTTACCGGTATATCGGGTTATCGAAAGTTGTTCAAAGAGCAATCTCAAACAAAAGACTAAAGCAGAGGGGGATACCCTCTGCTCTTGAACGTTACTTAAAAGTACACACTGTAATATAAATTGAAACGCCGTATACGCGATCCGTTCGTACGGTGTTGTGAGAGGGGCGAAAATAAACTGCTTTATTTTCCCTCTACTCGATTTTGCGGGCTTATTAATTTCACAGCGGATATTTTGAACCACAGAAACGAAAATAATAGAGGAAAATGGAACAAATATTTAGTATAATTATTTTTTGAATGTATTTTTAAGGAGTTTACTACCCATGAATCAGACTATCACCTTGAAGGATAAAATAAAACAAATCTTCGTTCTGTTAATTCCAATTTTAATCACCCAGCTCGGGATGTTTTCCATGGTGTTTTTCAATACGATCATGTCGGGAAAATATCATTCAACCGACCTGGCCGGTGTCGCGATTGGTTCTTCGATTTGGAATCCAATTTTTACTGGATTGAGCGGCATTCTCCTAGCAGTATCGCCGATTGCTGCACAATATTTTGGCGAAAAAAAGAGCCATGAAGTTGCAGCTGTGGTTAAGCATGGTGTGTATCTTTCCATCATATTAACATTGGTTATCATTGTTTTTGGTTTCTTTTTATTGGCACCGCTTTTAGTAACAATGAATCTTCCAAGTGGCGTGCAGGATACAGCTTTTAACTATCTTGTCGGGCTTAGTTATGGGATTTTGCCGCTTTTCATTTTTAATGTATTACGCTCGTTTATTTATGCATTAGGAAAAACTCGTGTTGTTATGGTGATCATGATTTCATCCCTGCCGGTAAATTTTCTGTTAAACTATGTGTTTATTTTTGGAAAATGGGGCTTTCCTGAGGTAGGTGGTGCTGGTGCCGGTTATGCTACATCGATTACCTATTGGGTAATTTTAGCTTTTACGGTTTTGATTGTGTTAAAACAAGAACCGTTCGCTGCGTACCAAGTGTTTAGCAATATGAAGCAATTTTCGTGGTCGAAGTGCAGGGAGATTTTACAAATTGGTGTGCCGATGGGGTTGTCCACGTTTTTTGAAACAAGCATGTTTGCAGTCGTTACTATTTTAATTAGTAAGTTTAATGTAACAACGGTAGCTGCCTATCAATCGGCTTTGAACATCGTGTCGTTCCTTTACATGATACCTATCAGCATTTCAATGGCGCAGACGGTCCTGGTCGGATATGAAGTGGGTGCCCGTCGCTATAAGGATGCCAAGGTCTATAGCTGGCTAGGAATTGTCTTGGCGGTGGTGACTGCGCTTGTCACAGGATTATTTGTGGTGGCTTTTCGCTACGAGGTCGCAGGGTTTTACTCGAACGAGGTGGCCGTTATTAGTCTGACGGCAAACTTCTTAATTTTTGCCTTGTTTTTTCAGATTTCCGATGCCATCCAGGCAACAGCCCAGGCTGCGTTAAGAGGATATAAAGATGTGAATCTGGCCTTCATCATGACGTTAGTTGCCTACTGGCTCATCTGTTTGCCCGCCGGATACCTATTGGCACACTATACCGGATTAGGGGCAAGAGGCTACTGGATCGGCCTCACCATCGGACTCCTCGCCGCAGGAATCGCACTGTCCATCCGTCTCATCTACATCCAAAAACACAAATTTAATAACGTTGAAATGTTGGAAGTGGGGTAAAGTTGCCTGAATCACTATTCCACTAAATCAATGATTCTGAAATTCTGTTAAGAAAAATGAAAAGACGCCATTCTAATAGAATGGCGTCATCTTGTTAAAAAAACTTTTTTATACCAAATAATTTTAGTAATGGATTTTGGTTTTTATCTGTGATTTGCAGTTCATTCATAACTAATTTTTCTTGATTATCAGTTATCCACTTTTTCAATTCTTGCTTATCCCTGCATTGTGTATAATATGTTTCCCCACCCTTACCAAGAGCATTGACAACATATCTACAAGTGTTCCCCATAATGCCCACCTTTACGTGTGTAATATATTTATATATTGCATTATAGCAGGCTTTTAAAAATAGTCCATCGTTATTTTGTATCAAATTTATACAAATTTTTCATATTCTCCTAGAAGCTCAATCATAGATTTGACTTTTCTTAATAGACAAATTAACATTTAAAAAAATACTTTCGGAGGAAAATTTATCTTACTATTTTATTTGCACGTAATATTCAGATAATTGTGGCCCCAAACAAAAATTAAAAATTATTTTTAAATAGTACTCTATGAAGAGGAGAGTAAATATATGGATATTCAAATGCTGAATTCTTTGGTGAAAAATTTGGAGCTGGAGCCTCATCCCGAAGGCGGATATTTTAAACGAACTTTTGAATCTTCCGAGCAGATATCTGACCAAGAGTTAGCTGTGAATTATAATGGAAAACGAAAGCTGTATACAAGTATTTATTTTGCATTGACTTCTGATGACGTTTCCCATTTTCATCGGTTGAAGTCAGACGAATTATGGTATTTTCATGGTGGAAGCTCCTTGACCATTCATATCATTCATGAAAATGGAGAATATGAGGAAATTATGCTTGGATTGAATTTGAACAATGGCGAAGTTCCGCAAGCGCTTGTCCCGAAAAACGCTATTTTCGGTTCATCAGTAAGGGAGAAAGATACATGCTCGCTAGTAGGCTGTATGGTTTCACCTGGCTTTGATTTTCAGGATTTTGAATTGTTTACACAAGACGAGCTATTGCAAAAATATCCTCAGCATAGAAAAATCATTTTGAAACTGGCGTATAAAGAATTGCCAGAATAAATTAATATGTAGAAAATTGATGAATTCATTGATAATTTATGGTAATTAAAACTATAATTAAAATAAACCGACTGGTCATAATATTTTTCGTTCAGCAAAAGGGGGAACAGCTATGCCGCCAATTGTATCCGATTCCTATAAAGAAAAAAAGCGTAAAGAGATATTGGATAGTGCTCTTGTCTGCTTTGCTCAGAAAGGATTCCTGGTTGCTACCGTTGACGACATTGTGCAGCATTCCGGAATTAGCAAAGGGGCCATCTATAATTATTTCAAAAGCAAAGATGAAATTTTTCTGGAATTGATGAAGGCGAGTACTGAGGCTACGTATGAAAAACTAACTGGCGAATTGGAGAAATGCACCAATTCCATAGATAAAATAATACATCTATTTGATATGTATTTATCACCAAAGGATCGAGAAGATATCGGCAATATTGTTGTACACGATGAATTTAAACTTCATGCCTCTCGTCACCCAGAATTGTTGGAAAAATTAAACCAGCGAAGACAAGAGTATTTTATCCAGCTTTTTTCACAAATCATTAAAGAGGGTCAGCATTCAGGAGAGATAAAAAAGGACCTGAAGCCAGAAATTTATGCCAATGTATTTTGGTCGATGATTGATGGGGTAATGATTCAAACTATCTATCCCGACTTTCCAAGTAATGATGTGATTAACGAGATGAAGGAAATGTTTTTAAGAAAAATTAAGGCTTAGCCTGACGAGAACCGCATGTGGAACAAACTTTTCCATATGCGTTTTTTTCAAAAAGTTCAGCGCAAAATCATTGAATTCTGCATAAATATATAATAAAATCAAAATAGACTTAGCAGTCTATTTTGAAGGGTATCTTTTTTTAGAGACTAAATAAACCGACTGGTCATTTTAAAAAGTGAAAGAAAGGTGGTCAAATTATGACTCTAAATATTTTGTTTTTAACCATCACCATCACAAAACGAACAAAAAGTTTAAAAGAGGCAATACAGGATGATTATATAGAGAAACTACATGATGAGAATAAAAATCAACGTATTTCGATGAGGCATTTAAAATAATCATAGAGGTTAGGGCGGAGGCCCTAGCTTTTTTTGTTTGGCTGGACCGGATGAATGGTCCAAGATGTCCGCCTAACGAAATTTTTGAGGCACGAGAACCGTCCCCACGACTCATTTTTGACGATTGTGTGAACAAAATGAACAAAATGATTAATAAGGTTTTAATGCTGTTTAAGTGTATAAACTTTCAATATTCTAATTTTTTTATAGAATTAAGTAAACGTTTACAAGGGGGAATTAAAGAGATGATTAGTTTCAAAAAATTTTCTACAGTGGTGACTGCAGGAGCGTTGGCATTAAGCCTAGCTGCATGTAGCAGCGGTGCCAGCAAAGAAACTTCCAGTCCAGCAGCCAAAAAAGAAGAAGGGACAGGCTATCCTACCAAAGCCATTTCCGTTGTGGCACCATCTGGGGCAGGCGGCGGCTGGGATTTAACAGCACGTTCCTTCACAAAAATCTTAAGCGAAACCAAATTGGTGGAACAGCCTTTAACAGTTGAAAACAAGCCGGGCGGGGGCGGTGCTGTGTTTATGGCGGAATACGCCACACAGCAAGCGGCAAACAATGATATGCTATTCGTTAACTCACCGCCAATCATTATTAACAACTTGAAAAAAGAAGGTAACAGCCCATATGGTTATAAAAACACAACACCATTGGCACAGCTGACAAAAGACTATGGAGCAATCGTTGTAAAAGCGGATTCAAAATTTAAAGATTTAAAATCTGTATTAGATGAAGTGAAGAAAGATCCTACTAAACTAACATTTGCCGGCGGTTCCGCACCTGGCTCAATGGACCACTTAATCTCCATTCTTCCGGCATTTAAATACGGAGTGGATCCAACTAAAATTAAGTATGTTTCCTACGATGGCGGCGGCGAAGCGATTACCGCATTACTTGGCGGCAACGCAGACGTGATCGGCACAGATGCTTCCAGCGTGAAAGAATTCTTAAAAGCAGGCAAGATTCGCGTATTGGCGATTACTTCAGCAAAACGTTTAGGCGGCGATTTCAAAGACGTTCCAACCGCTAAAGAACAAAGTGTAGATGCAGAGTTCACGATTTGGCGCGGTGTGTTTGGGCCTGAAAAAATGTCTAAAGAAGCAAAAACATATTGGGAAAAAACAATCGACAAGCTTGTTCAAACTCCAGAGTGGAAAAAGGAAGTAGAAACACAAGGCTGGGAACTGGAATACAAAAACAGTGCTGACTTCCAAAAATTCTTAGGGGAGCAGGATAAGCAAGTCAAAGAATTATTAACAGCATTAGGCATGCAGAAGTAATAAAGGCGGGAAGGAGTAACTTTTCTCCTTCCCTTATTTTTTCAAAAAAGGAGGACTTCGAATGGATTTAAAATTTGACCGTATTGCCTCGGTTCTGTTTCTAGCAGTAGGCGTACTGTTTATCATCGGCAGCCGGCAACTTACCAGCTCGTCTTACGGAAGCGTGGTCGGGCCGGATATTTTCCCGCTCGTCCTTGGCATCGCTTTGGTTTTGTTAAGTATTCGCTTGTTTTTTGAGACATTCCAAAATAAAAGCAATCAGGAAAAGAAAGAAAAATTAGAATATAAGCCATTCATCATTATTTTTATTGCAACTTTGCTTTATATTTTAACGTTGGAATCTATTGGTTATGTAATTACTACTTTCTTATTCTTATTTGTCTGCTTCCAAACGATGGAACGATCAAAATGGGTCAATTCGCTCATCATTTCAGCTTTATTTTCAGGACTTGTTTATTTTTTATTCGTGGAGGTTTTAAAAGGGACATTGCCAGGCTGGCCAGTTTGGTTCTCGTAGGTTTGTCGCAAAAAAACTTCCGCTTTTAAAGGAAATATCAGCTTTTTAGAAAGGAGTACAGATATGGGTACACTAGATTATTTATTACAAGGTTTTGGAACCGCACTTGTCTGGTATAATATTCTATTTGCATTTGTCGGGGTTTTAATTGGTACCGCGGTAGGGGTGCTTCCGGGAATTGGACCTATGAGCGGTGTCGCGCTCTTGATTCCGGTAACAGCATCGATAACCGGCGGACTTCCGCCGGAGCAGGCAGCGACCAGCGCTATCATTCTTCTTGCTGGTGTTTACTACGGGGCGATGTATGGCGGTTCGACAACATCGATTCTATTAAATACGCCAGGAGAATCGTCCTCAGTTGTAACTACATTGGACGGTTATCAAATGGCTAAAAAAGGGAGAGCGGGGAGCGCCCTGTCCATTGCCGCAATCGGCTCGTTTGTGGCAGGAATTTTTACACTTATCGCCCTTATCGTTATGGCAAAGCCGCTTTCTAACGTGGCACTTAAATTTGGACCGGCGGAGTATTTTTCACTAATGCTTTTAGGACTTGGTGCTGTCAGCGGTTTAGCGGGAAAATCGGTTACTAAAGCATTGATTATGACGGTTAGCGGATTATTGCTGGGAACGATTGGTATTGACAACGTCTCGGGGATTGCCCGATTTACCTTCGATGTCCCATGGTTGTATCAGGGGATAGAATTCTTAACGATTGCGGTTGGATTATTTGCAGTCGGAGAGGTGTTCAAGACGATCCTTGAAAAAGAAGAGGAAGATGGTGAAATTGCTAGAATCAACAATATGCTGCCTTCTAAGGAAGAATTCAAGGAATCAGCAGCCCCAATTGCACGCGGTTCCATCCTAGGCTTCTTCGTCGGTATTTTGCCTGGTGCAGGTGCGACGTTGGCATCTTTCTTTTCCTATTTGCTAGAAAAGAAGGTCTCAAAAAATCCATCGAAATTTGGTACTGGTGCGATTGCTGGGGTAGCAGGACCGGAATCGGCCAATAACGCAGCATCCGGCGGTGCGATGATTCCATTGTTAACACTTGGTATTCCTGGGTCAGGGACTACCGCTATCTTAATGGGAGCGCTGATGATGTACAATGTGCAGCCGGGTCCGTTATTGTTTGAGGACCATCCTCAAGTGGCTTGGGGCTTGATTGCCAGTATGTTCATCGGCAATTTAATGCTATTAATCCTAAATCTGCCGCTTGTAAAAGTGTTTGCAAAAATTATTGAGACCCCTAAGAAATACTTGATTCCTATGATTATCGCCATCTCGATTTTCGGTGTTTATGCAGTCCAAGTATCGACTTACGATTTACTTTTATTATTAGCCTGCGGTGTTCTTGGTTACTTTTTAAGTAAAAATGATTATCCGATTGCTCCACTTGTTCTTGGACTTGTTTTAGGCCCGATGATTGAGAATAACCTGAGAAGAGCATTGACCATTTCTAACGGTGATTACACGGTATTTCTTTCCCGCCCAATATCATTAATTTTTCTAATAATCACCCTATTATGGCTCGTTGTGCCATTCCTGATGAAGCGAAGGGGCAAAGAGGTTATCATTAATGTTGAGGGATAAATCTGAAGATTACAAAAAACTCCTTTTTAAAGGAGTTTTTTTAATATATTATTAAGATAGAGGTGTTTGCATGCGTTTACATACAAAACTGATGCTGGGAATCTCTATAGTTATTATTATCATGGGGACCATCATAGAATTTACGTTTAAAAATATCATGGAAACGAATTTAAAGCATGAGATTGGCACGAAGGCGTTATCCGTTGCTCAATCAATTGCGAACATGCCGGAAATACAAAAGGCATTTAATGCGGAGGACCCCGCTTCCATTATTCAGCCTATTGCGGAAAAAATACGCAAACAGGTGGATGCAGAATTCATTGTTATTGGAAATCAAGACGAGGTCCGTTATTCACACCCTAACCCTAATCGTTTAGGCAAAAAAATGGTCGGGGGAGATAACGAACGTGTTTTTAAAGGAGAATCTATTATTTCGGAATCAATTGGGACACTTGGACCTTCTTTAAGAGGAAAATCCCCGATTTTTAAAGATGGACAGGTTATCGGCGTCGTTTCAGTAGGTTACCTGCAGACGGATATTGAAAAAGAAGTGGCGCGCATTCAGAAAAAGGTCTTTTGGGCCATCATGATTATTTTATTAGGCGGTCTTTTGGCGGCTATATTAATCTCGTTTAATATTAAAAAGGCACTCTTCGGGCTGGAGCCAAAGGAAATTGCCTGGATGTATCAGGAAAAGCATGCAATCCTTGAATCCATCCATGAAGGGATTATTGCCATTGACACGAAAGGAAGAATAACGGTAGTCAATGAAACCGCACATAAAATATTGCAGGTGCCTTGCGATATTCCTCTTCGCGGGACAAGGATTGAAGAAGTGCTTGAAAATACGCATTTGCACGATGTTGTCAGGACGGGGCGAGCCGAATATGATACGGAATTCATGATTTTTGGTGAAGTCTTTTTAGCCAATCGTGTGCCTATTTTTAACAACAAAGGTGACGTTATCGGGGCAGTGGCGAGCTTGCGGAATAAATCTGAATTGGCCCACCTGCTTCAGGAATTATCTCATGTCAAGGCCTATGCAGAAGGGCTGCGCGCTCAGACACACGAGTATTCCAATCGTCTCTATACATTGCTTGGGTTGATTCAGTTAGGTTCCTATAAAGAGGCAATCGATTTCATTTCGCGAGAAGTGGATGTTACCCAAGGGTTCATTCGATTTTTAATGAAGGAAATTCCTGAACCGATTATTGCCGGATTTATTCTAGGAAAAGTCAGCCTGGCTAGCGAGCTGAAAATTCAGTTTTCGATTGATAGTGAAAGCAGTTTTAGGGATCTCCCAAGTGACATCAGCAGGGATTCACTAGTAACGATTATTGGCAATCTTGTCAACAATGCTTTTGAAGCCGTAAGGGCAAATGACAAGGCAGAAAAAATCGTTTCCTTGTTTTTAACTGACCTTGGCAGAGAATTGATTATCGAAGTAGAAGATAACGGTGAAGGGATTGACGCCGAGTTTGCAGATCAGATTTTTAAAGAGGGTTTTTCAACAAAGAAATCAGGCAGTAATGCTGGAATCGGTCTTAGTCTCGTTCAAAAGGAGATTCACGAATTAGGGGGTTACGTGACCTTTTCGTCGAGCAGGGGTGAAGGGTCGATTTTTACTGTAGCGATTCCAAAAAGCAGGGGGAATATGAATGAAGGGGAACCAAGATATCGAAGTGTTAATTGTTGAGGATGACTTGCGTGTCGCGGAAATCCAGAAACGGTTTTTGGAACAGATTGAAGGTTTTCAAACCGTTGGGATTGCCGCAAGTTATGTGGAAGCCAAAACATTAATCGAGATTTTGCAGCCGGACCTGCTTCTGCTGGATGTTTATTTTCCGGATATGAACGGACTGGATTTGCTGAAGGAAACAAAACAGCAGGCAAAGCAAATGGACGTCATTATGATTACGGCCACGAAAGAGATTGATAAAGTTCAAGAGGCAATTAGTATAGGTGTCTTTGATTACATCATTAAACCAGTTGTCTTTGAGCGTTTCAAGCAATCATTGCTGCGGTATCAAGAGTTTCATAGAAAACTTGTTCAATTGGGACAAGATAATCCGCACGTTACCCAGCAACAGGTCGACCAGCTGTTGCGCAAGGATGTTGAAGGTACCGCAGGAGCGGGGGACAAGCCTTACCTTCCAAAGGGCATCGACCCGCTTACCTTAGATAAGGTAATGGAAGTACTCGGACGAGCAGAGGGCGGTCTCACCGCTGAACGCGTCGCCAAAGAAATAGGTGTCAGCCGCACCACCGCCCGCCGCTACCTCGAACACCTTGTCGCCGACGACAAAATCGAAGCCGATTTAGCTTATGGCACAGTTGGCCGCCCTGAACGCGTCTATTTGGTGTCAGGCACCACAAAAAGACAAATGTCCACCTAAGGCGGACGATTTTATTATAAAAGGTTCTTTTCTAAAAGATTGTTGCTTTCATAACATAAAAACTGCTCCAAGTAAGAAGAAATAACATATTGAATTGCTTTAAGCGACCGAACACTTGGAAAAATAACTTGTCTGGTCGCATATAGCCTTTCTATGTGCCCCAACGCTTGAAAAAATCAGCTGACCGGTCGCATATAACCTTTCTATGCGCTCCAATGCTTGAAAAAACTAGGGGTCTGGTCGCATATAGCCTTTCTATGCGCCCCAACGCTTGAAAAAACTAGCGGACTGGTCGCATATAGCCTTTCTATGTGCCCCAACGCTTGTAAAAAATGAGCGGACCGGTCGCATATAACCTTTCTATGCGCTCCAACGCTTGAAAAAACTAGCGGACTGGTCGCATATAGCCTTTCTATGTGCCCCAACGCTTGAAAAAATGAGCTGATCGGTCGCATATAACCTTTCTATGCGCTCCAACGCTTGAAAAAATAAGCGGACTGGTCGCATATAGCCTTTCTATGTGCCCCAACGCTAGAAAAAACAAGCGGACCGGTCGCATATAGCCTTTCTATGTGCCCCAACGCTAGAAAAAACAAGCGGACCGGTCGCATATAGCCTTTCTATGTGCCCCAACGCTAGAAAAAACAAGCAGACTGGTCGCATAGGAGCAAAAACAAATGAAAACAGCATAATAAAAAAAGTGTAAGACCTTATCGGGTTTTACACTTTTTGTTATGCTGGTAAGTCTATGTGGATTTTGCGTTTTTTTTGATTTTGAATATCCATCTTAGGATTGGCGGGACGGCAAAGTATATGAAAAACAGCCGGAATAGCTGAAAGCCACTCACCATTGATAAGTCCGCCCCTATTGCATGAGCAAGGATGCCCATTTGATCCATTCCTCCCGGGGCGACACTCAGGAAGCTGGTGGATGGAGTGAAATATCGAAAGTATACCAAAAGCAAACTTAATCCCAAAGAGCAGAGAATCATCAATCCCCCGCTGATAATGGCAAGGGTAATGACTTTTGCTTTATTTGTCAGTTTTTCAGGTTTCAACAATAGTCCTATATAGCCGCCAATCATAAATTGCGACAGGTCTAATACAGGCGGCGTGAGGTCAGGTCCGTGAAGGCCGCCAATCGTCAAGACAGCTGTTCCCAATATCGGTCCAAGCAAAAACGGCGTAGGAGCCTTTATTTTTTTCGCTAGCAGGGCACTTAGAACACTAATGACAGCAAATAAAATTAGCATCAGAGGAAAATTCCCAGCAGATGTTTGATCTGCGCTTTGCAAAAGTGATGAACCTGTATGGCCCTTTCCTGTATTCTGAAAAAGCGGCCCGAACACAAGAAACGGTACAAAAAAGATAATCATCATTAATCTGGCAACCTGAAGAAACGTCACCGTTGTAATATCAATTCCCTTCATCTCTTCGGCAAAGGTAATCATTTGCGATAGACCACCGGGGATACTTCCGGTTAGAACAGTCGGATAATCAACGTCAGTCAACTTTGCTACAACAAAAGCAATGCCGGCACAAAAACAAATTAGTAAAGTGGTCATTAACAGCATGGAAGGCAAATTTGCCGCAATTTGATAAAGAGCTGTTTTGGTAAAGGACAGCCCAATCGAATAACCAACAATGATTAATCCAATATCTCGAATCCATCTAGGCCAATATAAATTAATTCGATTAAACCTCGAGCCAATGAATACAGCAGTCATGGGTCCTAAAAGCCAAGGAATGGGGGTATGAAGGAATTGAAATATCAGTGCGCCGTTAAGAGCAATGAAGAGTGTTATAAAAAAGTGATTTGTTTTATTGGTATTAATGTTCGAAATTTTTGTCAACGGTAACCCTTCATTCCGGAAATATAATAATACGTTATGTTTGAATACTCCATATTATCATCATTTTACCATGATTTATTGATCCTTGATATTTAGAAGCATTACTTTTTGGAATAAGAGCTTCATGAAGGAGTAAACCTAAATACAGACTTTGAATATTAAAGCCAGTTGAAATATGAAATAAAGGAGGGGTTAACGATGCCTATTTTTGAAAAGGAAGGAATCAGACTGTACTACAATGTGAAAGGGGAAGGGGTTCCCATTGTATTTATCCATCCTCCCTTGCTTACCAGTGCAAATTTCAAATACCAGATGGATGATTTATCGAAACATTACAAAGTTATCTGTTTTGATATTCGTGGACATGGCCAGAGCTCTTATTCAGAACAACCACTTACATATCGGTTAATAGCGGATGACATACGGAATCTCTTGGACCATCTAAGAATCTCAAAAGCATATCTTTGCGGATATTCCACCGGAGGTTCCATTGTCTTGGAATTTTTATTGACAACTCCTGACCGGGCATTATGCGGGATAATTGTCAGTGGAATGTCTGAGGTATTTGATTGGTATAACGAAAAAAGAATTGTAATGGCACGGATGCTTGCCAAAACAGGAGCCAAACGTTTACTCGCCCTAGGGATTTCCTGGGGTAATTCCGATTCAAAAGAAACCTTTAAGACCATGTATCATGAATCCCTGTTTGGTGATACACGAAACATCGCTCAATATTACAATTATAGCTTGGAATATAACTGTACCAATCAATTACATACCATTCACCATCCGATTTTATTGATTTATGGTGAAAAGGACAAAGCCTTTCATAAATATGCAAAAATATTAAATGAAAAGCTCCCTCATAATGAATTAAAGTTTATCAAAGAAAAGCACCAGATTCCAACAAAGTCCGCTTCCGAGTTCAACCAATTAATTAGAGGGTTTATCCAATTACACAAGTGAAAAAGGGAGGAACCTTAAGGCTACTCCCGCTAATATCGTTTTTACCGGAGTTTACAATAAGAACAATAACGATTATATGAATAAATAATGCGGGATATAATTGGATCCCAATGTTTTTTCGAAATATGAACAATGAAACTAGTAATACTTCCGAATAAAGCACTTCTAATAATTTCAATTGGGTAATGATGCCCCATCCAAATCCGCGAGATTCCAATAAATATTCCTAAATACCACATTATTTTGCCGAATAATCGGTGATATAAAAGCACGGAATTAGCTGCTGCAAACGCCAGTATTGTATGTCTACTTAGAAAGGATGAATCCTTTTTTGAAGGAACAGGCGGTAATACATTTACTTCATGGTTCAAAAATGGTCTTGGTTTATAATTGATAATATTTATTATAAAAGTGAAAATATAGGTTACCCCAACAGAGACTCCCGTTAATAATGTGAGTTTTTTATAGTTCTTATTGCGAAACCACAAGATAACTAATAATAAAACATATACATAACGAGCTTTTTTCGAAATTATGATCATAATCATATCCAAAAAACGATAACGTCCAGCCAGTTTATTTATTATTCTGAAAATTTCACGATCCATTAATAAGCCCCTTTCTTTAGCTAAATGCTATTATTTCCAGAAAACTAGAAGTCCATGTATTGAAAGGTATCCATAAAATATTAAACTAACTTTAAAAGGAATCTGAGGTTTTTGTGACGAAGTAAAGATTGGTTTAGAATTGCTGAATAAAGCACAAAGAAAGGGACTGCTGGAAAAATGAACAAACATTACGTTTTCGTTTATGGAACATTAAGAAGAAATGAGAAATATCATTATTTACTACAGGATGCGGAGCTGGTTGCAGAGCAAGCCTGGACAAATGGGAGCCTTTTTGATACTGGATTAGGTTATCCGGCAGTTAAAAAATCGCAAACAGAAACAGTTTATGGAGAATTGTACCTTGTATCTGACGGTCATCTGCGTAGTCTCGACCAATTAGAGGGTTATGAAGAACAAGGCCGCAACAATTTATATGACCGGAAAAAGCAGAGCATTCATCATGATGGCGGAGAAACGGAAGCCTTTATTTATACGGTTGCCAACCACAACAAAAGCATGCTGCAAACGCCAATACCATTTGGTGACTGGAAGGTATATCAGTTTGAGAAACAAAATGGGAACGTATTGTATTTCGCTTATGGCAGCTGTTTGGACCATGCGAGGTTTAAGCTCGCTGGGGTCGATCATTATTTTCAAAAATTAGCCGGGGTTGCAGAGCTTAAGGGTTACACCCTTCGATTTACAAAAAAGCTGCCTGACGGCGGGCGGGCAGACATTGTGGAAGATGGAGGCGTTGTGGAAGGGAAGGTATATGAGATTCCATATGAATGTCTCGAATATTTATACAGGCGTGAGGGCGTTCATACTCTCCTCTACCGTCCTGCTTTAATTGATGTCAAGATGAATGGACAGACAATCAAAGATGTACTAACATTTATAGTAGTTTCGAAAGACTCTGAAACAGTACCGCCTGACCATTATCTGGAGGAAATCATCCGTGGCGGGAGCGGTTTTTTAAGTGAAACGTATATTTCTAGGTTGCAGGAACACGTTAAAATGCTTAAATAGCGAACCGGAAATTGGTTTTTAATAAAAAAATCCGGGTCATCCATTATATCCGCGGATTTTTAATGGATATATGCGAATTTTTGATTATATCTGCGAATCTTCAATTTTAACTCCTAAACCGAAAAAAATTGCCCGGCACTTTGTAGAAGGTGCCGGGCAATTTTTTTTCACACATTCATATCTCAATAATAATCGGCAATATCATCGGTTTTCTTTTCGTTTCTTTAAAGAGATACTGTCCTACAGTCTTCTTGATGTTTTGTTTGATGACGTTCCATTGCCGAATGTTTTCTTCTTGTAAGTCATTAACCGTCTTTTTGACAAGGCTGTTAATTTCCCTCATCAAATTCTCAGATTCCTTTACATACACAAATCCGCGCGTAATCGTGTCCGGTCCTTGGATAATCCTTTGGTCCCGTTTGCTCAATGTTAAGACGATTACCAGCATGCCATCTTCAGACAGCTGCCTCCGATCACGCAGCACAATCTCCCCCACATCACCGACACTCACGCCGTCAACATATGTATCACCAGCAGGGACGGATCTAGTCTGCCTCGCAACCCCGTCTTGAATATCCACGACATCCCCATTCCGGATAATAAAGGTATTTCCTTTTTCCACTCCAACCGATTCCGCAAGCATCCGGTGATGGTGAAGCATCCGGTATTCGCCGTGAATCGGAATAAAGTAAGTGGGCTTCATCAGCGTAAGCATCAGTTTTAGGTCTTCCTGGTAACCGTGGCCCGATACATGCATCCCGGTTGAGCTTCCGGAACCGTAAATAACATGCGCGCCACGCTGAAACAAGTTATCGATAATCCGGGAAACATCCTTTTCGTTCCCGGGAATAGGGGACGCTGCCAAAATTACAGTATCATCGGGATAAATCGAAGCATCCCGATAGCTTCCGCTTGCCAGCCGTCCGAGAGCGGCATTTGGTTCGCCCTGGCTTCCAGTACATAGGATGGCGACTCGTTCGGGGGCAAGTTTTTCGATTTCGCCTGCTTCTATCAGCATCCCTTCCGGTACATGCAAATAGCCACGTTCAATGGCAACATCTACGACATTCACCATACTTCGGCCCAGCAAGGCCAGCTTTCGATTTGTCTCAATACAGGCTTCCACGACTTGCTGCACACGATTTACATTGGAAGCAAAGGTTGAAACGAAAATTTTTCCCCTAGCCCGCAGGAAAGCTTCCAACATATGGCTGCCTACCATTTGCTCAGAAGGAGTGATCCCTTTTCGTTCAGCATTCGTACTTTCCGAAATTAACGCCATAACGCCTTTCTGGCCAATCTCTGCCATTTTATGTATATCGGAATATTGGTTATTGGCCGGAGTTAGATCAAATTTAAAGTCCCCTGTATGAACGACATTCCCTTCCGGCGTATGAAAAACAATTCCCAGACAATCCGGAATACTATGGCTGACTTTGAAGAAGGAAACTTTAATCTCGCCAAATTCTAACTCTGAATCAGCATCAATCGGTACAAGCTTTGTATCCCGTTTGAGCCGGTGCTCAGCCAATTTTAAATCAATCAAACCGAGCGTAAAACGTGTTGCATAAATAGGTACATTTAATTTTTTTAAAAAATAAGGGACTCCGCCGATATGATCTTCATGCCCGTGGGTCACAACTAAAGCCCGGATTTTCTCACGGTTTTCTTCCAAATAGGTCACATCTGGGATGATCAAATCAATTCCAAGCAAGCTTTCATCAGGAAACATTCCGCCGGCATCAATCACCACGATATCGTCATGATATTGAATCACATACATGTTTTTTCCAATTTCATTAATGCCGCCTAAAGCAAAAAAGGATAGGGTCTTGTTACTCACTTTTTCTTCCTCCTGATTACATTCTGATATTCATAATATACCCGGAAAATCCTACATTAATTTATTGTGAACACCATATTTTCCGAAAAATCCACACCTCAAAATCATGCGGAGGCACCACCAATTCCTGCGGTGGGTTATCTAAAAGTCTGCGGTTAGAAGGAAAGGGAGCCGCCGTAAAATGAAATTATCCAATAAGGGAGGGGATTAATTTATGAGTACAAACCAAAAAAAGACAGGTAAAAAGAAGATAGTAATTTGGTCAATACTTGGACTATTAGCAATAGCCATCATTTCAGCAATAATCTTTACGCCAAAGGGATTAGGAACTTTCGAAAAGGAAACAGCTCAAATTGACGACATCACCACCTACTACACCTTCTCGGGTACTATAGAAGCTAAAAACAAAAAGACAATTACTAGTGATGCTCCAATGCAGATTAAGGAAGTAAAGGTAAAAACAGGTGATCAGGTGAAAAGCGGCGATGTCTTGTTAGAATCGAAGGATGGTAAAAAAATAAAGGCAGCAATTAACGGAGAAATTACAAAAATCTATGTGGAAAAAAACGTGGAAGTAATGACAGGGGCGCAATTAGTCGACATCGTCGATTATTCTGTTTTACAAACAACTGTTAAAGTTGACGAATACGACCTTAAATACCTTTCCGTTGGCCAAGAAGTGATTGTTGCTGTAAATGCGCTCGAAAAAGAAATTAAAGGGACGGTTTCAGCTATTTCGAAGGAAGCTGCTAACGAAAACGGTGTTTCCTATTTTACTGCAACGATTGACCTCAACAATGACGAAGCGATTAAAGTAGGGATGAGTACAGAGGCGAAAATATTGAAACAAAACGTATCGGGTATAATTACGCTCTCCATGAAAGCAATCAATTTTGACAGCAAAAATAAGCCGTACGTTCTGATTCCTACAGAAAAAGGTGCCCAAGTCAAAAAATATGTTCAAACCGGCGTTAACGACGGTACCATCATCGAGATTAAAGAAGGTATTAACGCAGGTGATGTAGTGATGATCATCAATAAAGATAATGCGGCTTCAGCGATGATGCATGGAGGTAATCCATAATGTGCGGACAAATTTTAAACATGACTCAAATCACAAAAACGTACGTGATGGGTGAGGAAGAGCAGGTGGTCTTAAACAATATTAATCTAACAGTAAATAAAGGAGATTTTGTAGCCATTTTAGGCCCATCGGGTTCAGGGAAATCAACACTGATGAATATTATAGGATGCCTTGATTCCCCGACAAGTGGTGATTATTATTTGTCGAATCAAAAGGTAGATGAACTGGATGAAGCGTCTCTTGCGGCAATCCGCAACAAGGAGGTCGGCTTTATTTTTCAGCAATTTCAGCTGCTTCCAAGGCTTAATGCGATACAAAATGTGGAGCTTCCACTCGTTTATGCCAGAGTCCAGGAAAAGGACCGAAAACAAAGAGCAAGGGAAATGCTCGGGAGGGTAGGACTTGGTGAAAAACTGCAAAATCGACCAAATCAGCTTTCCGGAGGGCAGCAGCAGAGGGTAGCCATTGCACGAGCAATGGTGACGAACCCAACTATATTGCTGGCTGATGAACCAACCGGTGCTCTCGATCAAAAAACGGGACAGCAAATTATGGAGCTATTTCATGAGCTGCATGAAGAAGGAAAAACGATTATCATGATTACACATGATATTGAAATTGCGAAAAATGCCAGCAGAATTGTCCGCATATTAGACGGCAAACTGAGAGAGGAGTTTACTTATGTTTAAGGAAAACTTCAAGATGTCTTGGATGAATCTTATTCATAATAAAATGCGTTCCTTCTTAACGATGCTCGGTATTGTGATTGGCGTTGCTTCCATCATTGCATTGATTACGATTGTGAAAGGTGCGATGGACGGAATGACAAGCGAGTTTTCTTCCTTTGGGGCCGATAAAATAACTGTTCAAGCCATCGGAACACCACTTAAACAAGGCTTACTCGACAGCGACATTCAAAAGCTATCAGAAATTGAGGATGTTGCCGGAGTTTCACCGACTCTTACCGGAAACACAACGGTAGTCTATAACGGAAATGAAAAAAAGGATGTGTTCGTTCAAGGAAAAAATGATGTGTATTTTTCTAAGACGAAAGACCTGGTTGAAACTGGCAGGGGCATCAATATTTTGGATATTGATAGTGAAAATAAAGTATGCCTTATCGGGGCCAATATTGCAGAGGAGCTGTTTTGGGGGGAAGACCCGATTGGCAAAAAAATGCTAGTAGCCGGCGTAACCTACACGGTGATCGGAACACTCCATGAATCAAGCAGTTTTTCGGATTCGTCTAATAATGATGCAGTCATTATTCCTTATACCACTTCCATGAGCCTGCTAGGAACCGGATATATTAACAATGTTGACGTGTTTATGAGCGATGCCAATGATTCTGAAAAAATAACAAGTGATATCGAAGCTGTTCTAAACCAGGCATTTAACTACAATAAAGACGGGTTTACCATTATCAATATGCAGGATATGCTGTCTTCCATCAATAGGGTAACAACCATGATGTCACTCATGCTGGGCGGGATTGCTTCCATTTCTCTTATCGTAGGCGGCATTGGGATTATGAATATGATGCTTGTTTCTGTTACAGAGAGAACGACCGAAATCGGGCTAAGAAAAGCCCTTGGGGCAGAGCCCAAGCGGATTCAACAGCAGTTTCTGCTGGAGGCGGTATTTTTATCACTCTTTGGCGGAACGATCGGCTTATTGCTGGGGGCGTTAATAGCTTATGCTGTATGTTTTTTGATTGGGGCTAGTTTTGCACTCTCGGTATTCACCGTTGTCCTTGCCTTCGGGTTTTCTGCCGCCATTGGGATTATTTTTGGCATTGCACCAGCACGGAAGGCCTCTAAGCTTAATCCGATTGATGCGTTGAGAAGTGTTTAATGATAAATACAAAATTAAAGGCCGGTGTAAACAATCGGCCTTTTTTTGATGGAGAAAAAGTGGATGGTCAATTTTTAGGTGAATTGGATGGTCAACAATCAATGCATTTTTGATATGATATAGGTAGAAAAAGCTTTTTAATTAGAGGTGCAGTATGAATATAATGATTGGCTTAGTTATTTTAATTCTTATTTTTTCAGTAGTTGCTACACTCTTGCTTACCAGGAAACCTGATGAAAACTACAGCGGTTCAACAAAAAGAAACACCACCAACTTAACTTTAATATATGTTGTTATTATAGGCATCGCTTTAATTTCACTCGGAATCTATATTGGAGTTGATTAGACCATCTTGATGGATGGTCTAATTATTTGCCCTATTTAGTTTGAAACATTCTCAAGTGCATCAGCAAACCTTTGAATTCCTTTATGGATCATTTCCTCATTTTCCCTTGCAAAGGTAAAGCGGACGAATCCCTTTTCAGTCCCCATCGTTGAACCAGGGACAAATATTACACCTCTTTTTATCGATTCCTCCAACAATTGGATTTCATCACATTCCTTTTTAATTCGGCACCACAAGTGAATGCCGCCTTGAGGGATAGTAAAATCGACTTGATCTTTTAAAAATGTATCCAGGCTTTCAGTAATTTGATCTCTACGGCTTTCTAACTTCTTAACTAAATCCTTCATATGAGATTCAAAACCATTAGATTCTAAAAAATCATTTGCAATCCATTGAGAGTAACTGGCATGTCCAAAGTCGACCTGCTGTTTGGCATCTGCTAACCTTTCAATCACCTGCTTCGGTCCAATAATCCATCCGATCCGCAGCCCTGAGGCAACAATTTTTGTCAAAGAACTAATATATAAAACATTTCCATGATGGTCCAATGATTTAAGAGTTGGGATTTTTTCCATTGAAAAAGGCGTCAAACTGTAGGGGTCATCCTCCACCACTGGAATCCCAAATTCAGACGATATTTCAAGAATCTTTTTCCTCCGTTCTAGGGACAAAAGCGTTCCCGTGGGATTTTGAAAAATTGGATTCAAGAAAATCATCCTAATTCTATGTTTTTTATATAATTCGGCTATATCGTTTGGGTTAATTCCTTTCTTACCAACCTTTAAATAATAGGTTTTGATTCCTGCAGATTTAAATACAGGCAGATTGTAATGATAGGAAGGATTCTCAAGGGCAACTGAGTCTCCAGGTTTTAACAGGCATTGCACAACAAGATGCAAAGCTTGCTGTGCTCCCGAAGTAACCAATATAGATGAAGGATTCGTTTCGATCCCTCGGAACTGTTTAACATGTTTAGCTAGTGTGTCTCTGAGTATCAAATTACCCTGTGGATGGTCATATCCCATAGTACCGATAAAGGATCTGTTCATAGTAATTTCCCTAAGAGAAGTTAAGGGAAATAAATCCTGAGATAATTCGCCGCTGGCTAAATTAATTAACTTTTGCTCAGCCATCTCTTTGTGAATTCTTTGCGTTACAGGTAAATTAGGAAGAAACGAGCCTGCCTCAATGTATCTGTTCCAGCTTGGAATACGGTTCTTAGCCATGCCCCAAATATCTTTGCTGACGGTTGTTCCGCTGCCTTTTTTTCGCTCAATCAGTCCATTTGATTCCAACTCGTCATAAGCCGCAATGACGGTGCTTCTGTTTACTCCGAGCTCTTTCGCCATGCCCCTTTCAGAAGGCAATGGTTTATCTTGTGGAAAAGTTCCATCCGCAATCCCGTTCTCGATATATATAGCAAGTTGTTTATAAATGGGTATTTTAGATTCTCTGTTAGGTTTCCAATCCATTAGCTACATCCTTTAAATTAATCTAGGTCTTATTTAATAATTGTATACTTTTTCAATGCATTTTTCATTTTGGAAACGATAGTCGGTGCCTCGTACTTTAGCTGCCTGCAACATGGCAGCTTTTCTTTGTCCAGCTCCGGCGCCTAGGGGCTCGCAGGTCTACAGTCAATTCGTCAAGAAGGCTAAAAAGCATCCCTTCTCGCCGGTTCGTCTTATGCCTGGCTAGCAGAAAGCTTATGCTTTCTGTACGCATTAAGGGAGACTAATCTCTGGCTTCGCTCTCGCTTGCCAATCGATAAGTCTCCCTATATCGCCCCTGATCAAGGGGCTTCCGCATTCCTTTTTAAGATGAGTTTTTTCATTTTTTGAAAAATTAAGAAGGAAATTACTATCCTAAACTCGTATATGGTAAGTGTAGCTAAAACAATTCGAACACGACATTTGGGGGAATGGCAATGACGATTGAAAAAATGGAAGGAAAGTTGTTGTGGGAGCCTTCGCAACAATTCCAGGATGAGTCCAATTTAAAAAAATTCATGATATGGCTGGAAGAAACACGGGGACTGCACTTTGATACATATGAACAGTTATGGAAGTGGTCAGTTACCTCGATTGAAGGCTTTTGGTCTGCCGTCTGGCACTATTTTGACATTCAGGCGAAAACGCCATATGAAGAGGTTTTAAAGGTAAGAAAAATGCCGGGGGCTCAGTGGTTTCCTGGAGCAACCTTAAACTATGCAGAGCATGTATTTCGGAATGAAATCCCTGAAAAAGAAGCAATTATTTACGAAAGTGAAAACCGGACGCAGGGGAAAATAACCTGGGCGGAATTGAAAAAGAACACCGCGGCCATTGCCGAATATCTTAAATCACTTGGAGTTCAACCGGGAGACCGTGTAGTAGCGTATGCATCCAATATTCATGAAACGATTACAGCCTTTCTTGCTTGTGCCAGCATCGGGGCAGTCTGGTCAAGCTGTGCACCTGAATTTGGGATCATGAGTGTAATTGACCGCTTTAAGCAAATTGAACCGAAGGTATTGTTTGCCGTTGATGGCTACCGGTATGGAGGAAAAGACTTTGACCGTCTTGAACTGGTGAAAAAAATTCAATCGGAACTGCCAACTCTAAAGCAAACGATCATTATCCCAAACATAAATGAAGAGCCAAATATCGGCCAGTTAACGAACGCTGTCTTGTGGAATCATCCGGTTGAAACTTCAACAGGGGCAGAATTATCATTCGAGGCGGTGCCATTCGACCATCCACTGTGGATTCTATATTCATCCGGTACTACTGGCAAACCAAAAGCGATTGTCCAAAGCCAGGGTGGAATTTTATTAGAGCATTTTAAAATGATGGCTCTCCAAAGCAATATCTCAAAAGATGATCGTTTCTTCTGGTATACCACCACTGGCTGGATGATGTGGAATGTTGTTGTAAGCGGATTATTGGTGGGTTCAACGATTCTATTATATGATGGCAATCCAAGTTACCCAAATTATGATACATTGTGGAAATTTGCCGAATCTTCGAAAATGACCATGTTCGGAACCAGTGCGGGCTTCATTACGGCTTGCATGAAGGCAGGCCTGAAGCCGAAGGAGCAGTTTGACCTTTCTCATTTAAAAAGTATCGGGTCAACGGGGTCTCCTCTTCCTGCCAGTGGATTTGAATGGGTGTATGAACAGGTAAAAGAAGACCTTTGGCTCGTTTCGACAAGTGGAGGAACTGACATTTGTACCTCAATCGTTAGCGGTGCTCCAACCCTGCCAGTTCATACTGGTGAACTGCAATGCCGTGCGCTTGGTACTGCTGTAAAGGCATTTAACGAATTGGGCGAAGAGCTGACAGATGAAATAGGTGAACTCGTCATTACGGAGCCGACTCCATCGATGCCGATTTATTTTTGGAATGATGAAAGCGGCGAGCGTTACCGTGACAGCTATTTTGACATGTATCCAGGTATTTGGCGCCATGGTGATTTTATTAAGATCACTTCAAGGGGAAGTGCTATTATCTACGGACGTTCGGATGCAACTATTAATCGCGGCGGAGTCCGGATGGGGACGAGTGAAATTTATAGTGCATTGGAAAAAGTACCTGAAGTTCTTGATAGTTTAGTTGTTGACCTGCCACTCAGCAGCGAGCAATCCTATATGCCTTTATTCGTAGTTTTAAAACAAGGAACTGAGCTGTCGGATGATGTGAGGTCCCGAGTTAATCAGGCCATTCGTAAAGATTGTTCGCCAAGGCATGTTCCAAATGAAATTTTTGTGGTTGAGGAACTGCCGAAAACGTTGAACGGAAAGAAGCTAGAGGTACCGATCAAGAAAATTTTAATGGGAACTCCTGTTGAAAAGGCAGTGAATACGGGCTCATTAGCAAATCCTGATACTTTACGATATTTCATAGAATTTCAGAAGAATCTAAACGGCTTACAAAAATAAACTTTTAGGCCGCTCACAGGGTGGGCGGCTTTATTATTGTTTTCAGGATTAATCTAAATTAGCTTTAATCTTCTGGATCATATCTGAATACACAAAGATACAATTGTATCACGGATCCAAACAAAAACAGAATTTCCCCAATCGTACATCTTTGGATATCTTTGCTAAGTCATGAATTCTACCTACTTAAATATCTTGTCTAATTTTAAACTATTTTGTTTATAATTAAATTTTTCACTATTCTCACCAGCTAATTCTGCACGAATATTATGTAGTAAGGAGGTGATGAATAATGTCTTTTGCACTTGCAGACTGGATGCTCTATACGTTGTGGGCTGCTTTCGGACTTATGCTTATTGATTTTCTGATAGCTTTTGTAAAATCATTTTGGAAAGGCTCATTCAGCCCAACATTAGTTTTAGACTATCTTAAGGATGTCCTCTACTTCATCTTCCCATTAAATATCCTCATTTCAATGCTCTCCATAGACCCGTCAGGATGGATACTGGTAACCTTCTATTTTATTGGCGGTATCGCCATTTCTCTCAAGTATTTATTTGATATATATAAGAAATTTAAATAATTTGGTTTATAGAAATCCTCCCTTTTCGGAGGGTTTTTTTGATGAAAATATTTCTTCATGCCCGACACCTTTCTTGTCAACATGGAAGCCTACTTTTCATAAAATATTCCACAAATTTAAGAAGGGATGTGAGACCTTGAGGAACTATCAGTGGGTCAAATGGCGGAAAATTATCCTCTGGGTTGCGGTTTTCGTGTTTTTAGTCATGCTGTTGGTAAAAGGAGGACCCGCAGCATGGAATATCGCGATAACTATTTTAGGTTTTGTCTTCCAATTGTTTTTTGCCATGATGTTTATGATTATTCAGTTTGTTGCTCTATTTTGGTTTCTGGCCAGGGGGAGAACCTATTGGATCTTGCCAGGTGAAACAGGTTCCTCTTGGGATGATTATCGGGGAAACCCTGAAATTGTAGAAAATGCCAAGCGTATTGTCACCCTCCTTAAAGGTGTGAAGGAATTTAAGGAAATGGGGGGCGAAGCTATAAGGGGATTATTGCTTTGCGGACCGCCCGGGACAGGAAAATCTTACTTGGCCCAAGTCATAGCGAATGAAGCACAAGTACCATTCGCCTATGCATCTGCCCCTAGCTTTCAAAATATGTTCTTCGGTGTAGGAAACCTTAAAGTCATGGGTTTGTATAAAAAAGCAAGAAAACTTGCCAAATTATATGGCGCCTGCATTATCTTCATCGACGAAATTGATGCCATCGGAATGAGCCGTCAATCAGGCGGCGGAGGCGGCGGAATGATGGGAGGGATGATGGGTATGGGCGGCGCAGGCCTTTTAAATGAGCTCCTTCTGCAAATGGATCCCCCGAATATTGACAGCTCCTGGTTTGCCAAGCTTCTGCGCACGCTAGGGTTAAGGCGTAAAAAGGCTGAACGGCCTCCGGTTTTGACGATTGGAGCGACCAACCTCCCGGATGTTCTTGACCAAGCGCTGCTCAGACCCGGCCGTTTCGACCGAAAGCTTTGGGTCGATTCCCCTGATTATGATGGTCGGGTAGACGTCTTCTTATATTATCTTCAAAAAATCAAGCGTGATAAGTCGCTGACTCCAGAACGTGCTGCACTAGACACCATCGGCTATAGTCCAGCCCAAATTAAGCATATTGTCAACGAATCAATTGTCATCGCTCACCAGCGCGGGGCACAGGTTTCCAGCTATGAGGATTTCCGAAACGCAATGGAAACATATGAATGGGGGCTCAAACAGCCGCTTCGTTCAATGAGTGAAGATGAAAAACGCAATGTTGCTTATCACGAGGCTGGTCATGCAGTGGCACAGTACCTGTTGAAACCGCATGAACGTGTTTGGAAGGTTACCATCATTCGGCGTGGCGGTGCCCTCGGTCTTGCGGCCACGAAACCAACCCATGAAAGATATAACCGAAGTGACAGTGAAATTCTTGCGGAAATTCAAGTATGTCTCGCTGCCAGGGCAGTCGAGGAAGAATTCCTCGGGAAAAAATTAAATGGCGTCACATCTGACCTGCGGCAGGCGACAGAGCTTGCCGGTGCGTACCTCGGTATTGTTGGAATGGGAGATGAATTGTTCAGTTGGCTTGCCTTAGGGTCGAGAGCCGATGGCTTAAGAGCACTTCGTACAAAAATAAACCAGCTGTTAAAGGATGAAATGACCAATGTGAAAAAGCTGGTTCTTGAGAATGCTGCCTTCGTCCACGCCATTGCAGAAGAACTGCTTAAGCGGGGCGATTTAACAGGGGATGAAATTGAGCAAATATATACAGGCCTGAATGGCCAACAGAGCTTGGGAATGCCAGAGGTTGGGGCATAATTTTAAAAAATAAGAGGCCAGTTAATCATTTGATTGACTGGTTATTTTAATTTGTAGTTGTCGACGGTTTAAAAATGATGTTGAAATTTTTGGAAAAAAAACAACTATCATGTAAGCGCTGACAAATAGTACTCTTAGACTATTAATTGTTTTACATTCCTAGGTATTTTACCATTTACCTAGGAGTTATTTCGTATTTTTCAAGGGGGAAAGTGGATGAAAAAGAAGTGGTTTTATACCGTAGCATTAGCCGGGTTAATTGCTATTCCATTATCGGGTTTTAGTTCGGATGCAAAGAGTAAAATGAAGATTATGCCAAATCAAATCACGTTAGAGAGTGGAGGAACTAGTGTTCCGTATAGTTTGATACCTAATTTCCCATCATTTTATCATCAGCCAATGGATGGGATCATTTCAGGGGCGCTTGGCTGTGTTCCCGATAAACATGAGTTTAACAAGAGTACTCCGGGTGAGCACATTGTTTTTACCGCGGGGATAGGTGAATTTAGTACTGAAGAACAAGCATTAGCCTTAAATGATGATTTTACCATTTATGTTGAGATTACTAGTAATGGTCAAAGGGTTTTAGAATTGCCTTTTGAATATCATAGAGCACCTGATGGAACAACAGTTGACCCGAATACCAAAAAGCCATTTTGGGTAAGTGCTCTTTACTTCAAAAGTATAAAAGAGGGGCCAATTGAGAGAAAGGGTATTGACCTCCCAACAGGAGAGTATAACTACAAATTTAAAGTAAAGGTAAATGGCAAAAACGGCCATATTCTTGATGTCTGGGTACCAAAAAATCATAAATTCACGATTATCGACGCCACTGATACCAATTAATAAACTTGACTCGAGATGAGGAGCAGAACGGAGCTCCTCGTTTCTTTGAATATCAGAGTTTAATATATTTAGAGGAGTTAAAACATGAATAAAAACAGGAAAAAATATAATATTTATCTCGGCCTAGTCTTCATTCTCTTATTTGTGATATCTGGCTGCAGCAGTACCAATACAGCAAAGGAATCTTCTGAAAATAAGAGTGGAACGATAGAAACTAAAAAGGATCAAACAAAACAGGAAACGCAGCCTGTTTTACCTGGTGAAATCATCCTTTCAACGGAAAAAGGAGTGGTTGGAACACCGGTACAGTTTACGATAAAGGGGCTTGAACCGAATACAGATACAAAGCTTGAATGGAAAACCGTTGAAGGTAAATACGATTTGAAGGGGTTGTATGAATTTACCGGCGTTTCGTTTAAGGATAAGGTGGTACCATTAACAAGCGGTAAAAGTGATGGGAATGGACAAATGGAAGGAGACTTTTCGGTTCCGAGTGGATTCGGCGGAAACCACACCATCTATGTCAAACAAGGGAATAAATTAATGACACAAGCAAACATCCAGGTAAATCCAACTTTTAAAATGTCACCTGAATCGGGACCAATTGGCACTGAAATCACCATTACTGCTGACGGAATTGGTTATGCGGATATGGAAAGGAACTGGCAGTTAACATATGATAATAAGTTTACTGGACTTCTGACCGCCATAACTACTGATGGAAAAGCTGTCGCCAAGATGCGCGCATCGGGTGGACTTGGAAAGCATACTTTGACGATTTGGCATGGTTACTTAGGGATGGCTTATATAAATCATGAACAAGCCCCAACCTCTTATTTACCGGTCCCATTTTTCACATTTACTGTAACTGATGAAAAAATCGATAAAACTCAGCGAGTTGAAGCGATTCCAACTGCTGCAGATGGCGGGGTTGTGATGCCTGAGCTAAAAAATGAATCAGGAGTTAAAGTAACCCTGGATAAAGATTCCGGAGTGGTGGGAGAATCAGTAAAAATGAGTGCAAGCGGCCTGCCAAAAAATCAAAAAATAGATCTAGTTTTTAATACAATGAGAGGAAGCCGTGTTTCCGGAAATGGATTTGGTGAAAAGCAATTAGATTTATTTTCGATTCAAACTGATGACCAAGGTTCATTCACTAAATCATTTCCAGTTCCCGATGACTTAGGAGGAATCCCGCACCGAATTGATTTAAAAGTAAATGGAAAAATTTATGGACAGACCTACCTAAGCATTACTCCGTCTATTGTAAAAATGACACAAACTTCAGGCCCTGCCGGAACCCCAGTCCAGATAGAGATAAAAGGGGTAGGCTGGACTGAATATGATAATACCTATAATATCACTTATGATAATGCTTACGTAGGTTACGTCTGCGGCTTTAACACTGCCGGAACAGTAATTGTAAACATGGTTGCTTCAGGCGAACCAGGATACCATATTATTGACTTTTACCCGGGAATTTATAGAGGAAAACAACAGAAGCCTGATATCTACCTTGCACCGCAGTTGACCTACGGAGAAGATCATCCAGGCAGTTCAATACCGGCAATCCGTTTAGGATTTGAAGTTACTAATCCTTAAAACTATTTCTACCTAAAGTTAAACTTATAAGACAGAACCTGCCTGTAAATAATAATGGTAAAGATGTATATCTCATCTTTTAAAAATGAAAATATCCTTTACGCTTTTTGTATTTTGGTATGTGCTTGAAAGAGGTAAGCCAATAAGCAGTGAAATATTGAAGGAGCATTCTCTTTTATGGAAAAAGGGATGCTCCTTTATTTATTTAAATTAGCGGTGAGTTAGTATTTTTCCGATGCATGATTGGAAAATTTGTTTGCAAGATGGTGTAGTTCAAAAGCCAGATATTGGCTGTGTGAAAAGCTATCAAACAATTATAGAAGGGGAAGATGTATTTCTTCTTATTGATGAAGGATAATTGGGAGCAGGAGAGCCTCGCCCAAAAAATGGTGGAGCTCTCTTTAAATTGTCCAAAGGGAACAATCCAAAAATTATCCAAGTTATATCCCCTCATCTTTCAGAGTAGAAAAAGGCATTGAAAAAAATAAAAATAGCAATGGAATTTGGATGAGCATTTGGCCCATCATGGAATCTTCAAGTTCTGTTCTAACAGTCAGTCTACATAATATTATTATCGATAAAACTAAGGGGGATATTCCAGTTCATCTTCGTTCCCACTTTAAAATGAAATTTCTTGCTTAAGTTCTTCCAACACTAAAAGTTTTTAATTAACTTAAAACAAAATTTATAGCAAGGGGAGATTAAAACCTCTTGATAAAACTAATATAATTAGTTAAAATATTAATATAGGTAGTTTTTTGGAAGATGTGTAAGTGGATAATCCAAATGAACGGGGGATTTTGTAAATGAGCTTGCTTGCCGGTCTGCAGTCAATTAATATTGCGTTGCGATTTTTGTTAGAACTTTGTTCTCTTTTCGCAGTGGGTTATTGGGGGTATAAAACTGGAGAGAGTCTTGTTGTTCAATGGATTCTAGCGGTTGGCGGCCCTTTAGTTTTGGCTGTAATATGGGGACTGATGGGATCCCCAAAAGCACCGATAAAATTATCTGAACCTTTTTATTTTATTTTGGAGATCATTGTGTTTGGCCTGCCAGTCTTATTGCTTGCTCTACTTGGAAAAAATGAGCTTGCTTGGTTTATAGGGATTGTTGTGGTAATAAATAAAATTTTAATGATTATATGGAAACAATAATGGGGCGAAGTTTATCTCCTTTTTCAATGAATATATCCTTTACACTTTTTGTATTTTGAGAATATCTCCAAATCGAGATAATAATTTTTGAAAATAAAACTTAAAATAAATAAAAAAGGATTGAGGCAAATGGAAAAATTCCATCAGAAACCTAATGTTTATGTCGGAGAAGTTAGCATAAACGTAAAAAATCTGGATTACTCGCTTACTTTTTATCAGAATATTATTGGTTTGCAGATATTGGAAAGATCAGACGGCCGTTCGGTTTTAACAACTGATGGAAAAACCCCGTTATTAACACTGGAGCAGCCTAAAGATGTTATTCCGAAGGTGGAACATACCTCCGGTCTTTATCATTTTGCAATTCTCTTGCCAACGCGTGCGGATTTATCAGTGTTTTTACGCCATTTGCTTGAGTCCGGTTACCCGTTAGGCGCTGCTGATCATTATGTAAGTGAGGCATTGTATTTAAACGATCCTGACGGAAATGGGATAGAAGTTTATCGGGACCGTCCTTCAAGTGAATGGAACTGGAACAACGGACTAGTTTCCATGGCCACAGAACAGCTGGATGGGAATGGTATTCTGGCAGAAAGTAATGCGGAATGGACTGGTCTGCCTGCGGGAACGATCATGGGTCATATTCATCTTCATGTTGGGGATTTGAAAAAAGCGGAAGAATTTTATACTAAAGGTTTAGGTTTTGAAATTGTAAGTTATTATCCGCAAGCAGTATTCCTGTCGACAGGAGGGTACCACCACCATATTGCAATCAACACTTGGCAGGGGGAAGGGGCGCCGACACCACCACGAAATAGTGTGGGACTTAATTGGTATACTCTTGTTTTTCCGGATGAAGCAGCGAGGGAAGATGTTGTAAAGCGGGTTCGTGAGTTGGGCGCATCGGTAAGAAAAGAAGATGGATTTGTAGAGACTAGTGACCCGTCTGGAAATCGGATTCGAATGGTTTTAATATAGATAAAGGAACCGCTACCTTGAATTTCCGTAAACCCTAAAAAAATAAAATGGATACCGTCCTAAAGCGTAATAAATAACCTTCCAATCATGTGAATTGGAAGGTTTATATAAGGTATTTAATTATATCTGTTCTGCTCTAAGAAAAATTCAGTCATCTCTTTTCGTATCTGAGAAATATGTTTTTCCATCAGCTGTTTGGCTAGAAGGGAGTCTCCTGTGGCAATGGCTAAATAAATTTGTTTATGTTCATCAAACGTATCTTCTACACTTTCGGAATCAGTCAAACGCAATTTCCGGGTAGCCCGAATGGTATCTTCCATACGTTCGCTAAGCGACTGAATCAACTGGAGAAAGATAGAGTTATGGGAAGCGCGGACAATATTCTTATGGAAATTGACATCTGCTCGAAGCCCAAGTTCCACATCATCATTGGAATTTCTCATTAATTCCAGTGAATCAAGGATTTGCTCCAGGTCATCGGTTGTGGCTCTTAGTGATGCCAAAAAGGCGCATTCTACCTCCAAAACGCGGCGTAGCTCAAGCATTTCAAATATTAATTTTTTTTTATTATTTACGATCGAGAAGGAAAAATCACTCTTCGAATCAGGAATAGGGACTGCTTTTATGAAGGTCCCGCTGCCTTGTCTAATTTCTATAAACCCTTCAATCTCCAGCTTCCGCAATGCCTCTCTTACCGATGTCCGGCTGATATTAAAAAAACCCGCAAGTTCTCTCTCCGTTGGCAGCTTTTCTCCTGGAGGAAGTTTTCCATTTAAAAAAGATTCTTTTATTTGATCAATGACCACTTCATATGCTTTTTTCCTTGGCTGCTGCATGTCTTTTTTCATCCCTCTCAATTTCACCAACCATCATAATATTATCATACAAAAATTTTTTCAGCAGTTACAATTTTATAATTCAAAATGGTTGATTTTTTCAGACTATTCACTATAATAAATTAAAGGTTGGACCAATTTCAAGTGATTAAAAATTGGTATGACCTATTGCGTAGAAATTTAGAGGAATCAGGTGAAAGTAATGTTAACAACCGAAGAATTGGTAGCTTCGCTGAAAAGTGTGTTACCAGCTGAACAAGTATCCATCAATGAAACGATTAGAGAGCAGCATGGCAAGGATGAATCGTATCATACCCCAAGCTTGCCGGATGTAGTTGTTTTTCCTGCTTCGACAGAAGAAGTAAGTAAGATATTGAAACTGGCTAGTCAATACAAAGTACCGGTCGTGCCATTTGGAAGAGGAACCAGCTTAGAAGGTCACATCATTCCATATGACCACGGAATTACGATAGATTTTTCTCTTATGAACAAGGTTTTAGAAGTAAGGGAAAATGATTTCCTCGTGAGAGTACAGCCGGGAGTTACGCGCACCCAGTTAAATAAAGAACTCAAAAAATATGGGCTGTTTTTCTCCGTTGACCCGGGAGCGGATGCAACCTTAGGAGGTATGGCAGCAACGAATGCCAGCGGAACGACAGCAGTCAGATATGGAGTGATGCGCGACCAAGTCCGTGATTTAGAGGTTGTTCTTGCAGACGGCACGGTGATACATACTGGTAACTTAGCGGAAAAATCTTCATCCGGCCTGCATTTAAACGGATTGTTTGTCGGGTCTGAAGGAACGCTCGGCTGCTTCACTGAGTTAACGTTGCGTGTCTACGGTATTCCGGAATATGTGATGGCAGCGCGAGCATCATTTCCGTCCGTCCAGAATGCCGTCTCGGCTGTGGTTGGCATTTTACAGGCAGGAATTCCTGTAGCACGAGTGGAGCTTGTCGACGAACCCTCTATGAAACAAGTAAACTTGTTTAACGATACGAATTATAAGGAACAGCCAACATTGTTTATGGAATTTCACGGAAACGAGGCAGGCTTAAAACAGGACGTGGAATTTATGAAGGAAATCGTCGCCGACTATCAGTGTGAAGGCATTGAATATGAAACCGATCAGGCTGCGTTAAACCAGCTATGGGAAGCCCGTCATAATTTGGCCTATGCTTTTATTCACGGCTATCCTGGTAAAAAAATGATGACAACAGATGTTTGTGTACCCATTTCAGATTTGGGAGCAGCCATTGATAATGCAAGAGAGGCTTTAAATAAATTAGATTTGCCAGGAGGCATCGTGGGGCATGTCGGTGATGGCAATTTTCATGCGCTCATTATGATTGATATGAATAACCCTGAAGAAATTAGAAAATCAGAAGAATTCAATGAAGTCATCGTGATCGATGCTCTTGAACGAGGCGGTACTTGTACTGGAGAACATGGAGTCGGAGTAGGAAAGCAGAAATATCAGGAGCGGGAGCACGGACAATCGCTGCAGGTGATGGAAAGAATCAAACTGGCTCTGGATCCAGAAAACCTCTTGAATCCAAATAAACTTATCAAAGTGAAGCGGGAGTTAGTCTGATGAAAATATTGGAATCTATTAGTTCGATTGCTGGAAAATATTTTGCCGTGTGGGTAATTTTAATTGCGGTTATTGCATTTATTGTACCTGCTCCGTTTTTAGTTTTTAAAGGATATATTACTATCTTATTGGGCGTAGTTATGTTTGGAATGGGTCTGACATTAAAAGCAGTTGATTTTAAACTGGTAATTACCAATCCTATTCCGGTCATTATCGGGGTTTGTGCGCAATTTGTTATCATGCCGATTACCGCTTTTTTAATTGCCTATTTCATGAATTTACCAGCTGAATTGGCTGCAGGGCTTGTTCTTCTAGGGTCCGTCCCAGGCGGAACGGCATCAAACGTCATGGTTTACCTTGCAAAAGGGAATGTTCCACTTTCGATTACGATGACTTCCATTTCCACACTTTTGGCACCGATCGCAACGCCAGCCATTTTCTTGTTGCTTGGCGGTAAATGGATGCCTGTTGATCCGATGGCGATGTTTATGTCGATCGTTCAGGTCATTATTTTTCCAATCATCTTAGGGATTGTTATTAGGAAATTTCTTCCGAAGGTTGTGGATAAAAGTATCACTGTATTACCGTTGATATCAGTTGTTGCGATTATCTTGATTGTATCAGCAGTTGTTTCGGGTAGTGCTGATAAAATTGCTTCTGCGGGACTGACAACTTTTGTAGCTGTAATGCTTCACAATGCGTTTGGCCTGCTGCTTGGTTATTTAACCGCCCTTGTATTGAAGCTTGATGAGGGGAATCGCAGGGCTATTTCAATTGAGGTTGGCATGCAAAACTCCGGTTTGGGTGTAGCGCTGGCAACAGCCCATTTTGGCCCACTAGCCGCCATCCCAAGTGTCTGCGGCGCAGTTTGGCACAATATTACTGGACCTATCCTTGCAACGTATTGGTCGAAGAGACCTGCTGATCAGGGGCAAATGAGCAGCGGTAAGGATCAGGGAAAAAAGGTTATTTAATGTAGGGAGGCACCTTTTGGTTTAGGTGCCTTTTCTTTATTTATTTTGCGGTTGGAAAGTATTTTGTTAAAAGTGGAAAGTATAGTGGTTAGTTTGGAAAGTAAATGTTTCATTTTGGAAAATAAAAGCCTTAATTGGGAAAGTATTTCTACATATTCGGAAAGTATTTGTAAGAAATGGTAAAATTAAAATCTGTCAGTCCTTTTGATACAATTAGTAATAGTAATAAATTCAAGGAGGGAGATCCAAATGTCTCAACAACTCGAAAAAGCAACCTTCGCTGGCGGCTGCTTTTGGTGCATGGTATCGCCGTTTGATGAACAGCCTGGGATTAAAGAGGTCATATCCGGCTACACTGGCGGGCACAAGGAAAATCCCACTTATGAAGATGTACGCTCAGATTCGACCGGACACTATGAAGCAGTTCAAATTACGTTTGACCCGTCAATATTCCCCTATGAAAAATTGCTCCATATTTTTTGGCGGCAAATCGACCCGACTGATGCCGGTGGGCAATTCAGTGACAGAGGCGAGTCTTACAAGACGGCAATTTTTTATCATAATGATATTCAAAGGGAGTTGGCTGAAGCATCAAAGGCTGAACTGGATACGAGCGGCCGCTTTCAAAAGCCGATTGTCACTGAAATTATGCCGGCAGGCCCGTTTTATTTGGCTGAAGAAAAGCACCAGAATTATTATAAGAAAATCCCTTTTCACTATAACCATTATTTCGAAGCTTCCGGCCGGGCAAAATTCATTCGTGAAAATTGGAAGAAACGCAAAAGCGACGAAGAACTTCGTCAAGTGTTAAAACCGCTCCAATACGAGGTAACCAGGAATAACGCTACAGAACCACCATTTCAAAACGAATATTGGGATCATATAGAGGATGGAATCTATGTTGATATCATTTCGGGAGAACCGCTCTTCAGCTCGACTGATAAATATGATGCAGGCTGCGGCTGGCCAAGTTTTACTAGGCCATTGCGTCGTATCGAACTCGATGAGAGGTTTGATACCTCGCATGGACTTCGGCGGATTGAGGTCCGTGCGAAAACCTCAGACTCGCATTTAGGACATGTATTTGATGACGGTCCTGGACCGGACCGGGCTCGGTATTGCATAAACTCGGCTGCACTTCGGTTTATTCCAAAGGAAAAGCTGGAGGAGGAAGGATACGGAGAGTTTAAGAAATTGTTTAATTAGGCAGTATTATCTATTTAAATGAATATAACGCTTGAGGCAGTGTTGACCTACCATTCCGATCGTTATGAGCACTCTCATAACGACTGAGGCAGTTAAAAAAAGTCGGTTAGGGTCGTTATGAATGATTAATATACCCGAAGTAGTTGAGAAAATCCGTTCCCGGTCGTTATAGAGCAGGTAAAAGGCTATGTTAACAACCACATCTCCCTAACTGCATCTCTTTCATTAAATAGTTTCGCTTTAAATTTGAATTTTACTTCCAGAAATCCTTTTTCCATCGTGTACAGTCCGGTTCAAAGTAGGAGAGCGTTTCTAAAAGGGAGGTAATTTCGCAGGCCTCGATTTCAATGACGTCACTCTTATGACACAAGGCATCGAGGCCATGCTCAATCGAAAGCAGGCAGTGATCGAATCTTATGCAATAATAGGATTGGTTTTCTTTTTCATTGCCAGGGATAATCTCTAATAACGGCTCACCAAGGAGTGGATGAATATCTTCCTTTGAATCAAATCGGATACGATCAAATGTCAATTTCTCCTCATCAAACACCTCCCAAGTCATACCTTCCGACTGCTGCCACTCAAATAGTGTACGTAAAATATTTTCATAGATGTCCGCAAAATGCTCCTCTACATAAATCAAAGTATGATGATCTGCTTCAGTTAGGGGATTTGTGCTATCAACAAAGCAGCGTAATGAAAATTTCTCATCATCAAATCGTCTAATACTAATCCGCCCTTCCCAACACCTATATTGATCAGAATAATATAATCCCTCCATATAAACCTCCCACTGAAAAATATTAGAAACCCTCTATCTTTTTATACTTCAAAATATTACCAATTATCAAGAGAGAGGTTTATTCTTTGAAAAAACATTGGTATCCTTAGAATGGTAGATTTGAATTATTTACCCTCTTTTGCCAATTTCATAAAACCTTAAGAAATTCTTAAGATTTATCCTGACTTGAATTTAAGATTTGCTGTTTACGATATAGACATGTTGAAGCAAGAAAGAAGGCGAGAGAATTGAACAATTATTTTGTGCTGGTCGTCGATGATGAAAAGGAAATTCGCGATGCCATCGAAATTTACCTCAAAAATGAAGGAATCACTGTCCTCAAGGCTAAGGATGGGATTGAAGCGCTTGAAATATTAAATGAACACACTGTGCACCTGATTATCCTTGATGTCATGATGCCTCGGCTTGATGGGATTTCTGCAACCTTTAAAATCCGCGAAAAACAAAATATTCCTATCATTATTTTAAGCGCGAAAACCGAGGATACAGATAAGATTTTGGGCCTTCAGGTCGGTGCGGACGATTACGTAACCAAGCCTTTTAACCCGATGGAGCTTGTCGCCCGCGTGAAATCTCAGCTGCGAAGGTATGTCACATTAGGTACATATGGCGGAATCAAAAAAGTAATTGATTTAAATGGTCTTACCCTAGACCAAGAAGCAAAAGAAGTGACGGTACATGGGGAGCCGGTCAAGCTGACGCCGATAGAATATAAGATTGTCGAGCTGTTGATGACCAATGCTGGCCGGGTCTTTTCTATTGATGAAATTTATGAGCGGGTCTGGAAGGAGCCAGGCTACAATGCGGAAAATACAGTGGCGGTTCACATCCGGAAAATCCGTGAAAAAATTGAAATCGATCCTAAGAATCCTAGATTTCTAAAGGTGGTGTGGGGCATTGGCTACAAAATGGAAAAGTAGTATTTTGATCTACCTCTGGGCTTTTCTGTTAACGTTCTCGTTGAGCGGCATTCTGACCCTTTTTTCCACGGGAACTAAATACATGAACCGTGACTTTTTCCATACACCGGATTTTAACAGTGAGCTTGATCAATTTGCCGGGTATTTAAGCATGTTTGAGCTAAATGAGACAACGCCGGATGAGGCTAAAGCCGCCATCACTGTTACGAAAGACGAAATTGATGAGCATCGGTACCGCTATGGCGGTTTAGATCAGCAAATCTCGAACATCCGGGCTCAATATGAATCTCGTATTCAAGACGCTCAAGCAGCGAAAAATGATGATATTGCCAATGCCTTAATTAAAGAAAGAGACGCTAAAATAGAGGACATCAGCAACAATTTTGCCAGCGATGACTGGGTAAAGCCAAAGGTGGTCAAAGAAAAAGAAACGAAAATTGACGAGTATTTTAAGAAAAGAGACCAATTCAAGTATGATTTTTTAAGATACCAAAAAGAATTTACCTACTATTTTAAAGATCCGGAAACTGGAAAAGTTTATAGCAATCAAAATAATGATAATCAGCTTAAACAAAAAGATATGCTTTATCTAACCGATTTTAGCATAACAAATGATTACTTCATTCACTATGGTCCCGGTGGGTATGAGGACTTGGCCGATGTGTTGGGAGTCAACACACAAAAAACACTGGAAGGTCAAATCGGAATTGCCAAAACGCTGTCCGCATCGTCCCCTCTGATGGATCAGTACAAGGATTTTAAACGCAATCAGCTGATTGTTCTGAGTTACTGCCTGGCAGGCATCATCGGCTTGCTGTTAAGCCGTTATTTTTCAAAAAAAATAACGGCTGTAAACGCGCAATTGGAAAGTTGGCGGTCTTACTATAACAAGCTTCCGATTGATATTAGAGTGGGACTTTTTCTGCTCACCGCACTTTTGGCCGTAATATTTATCTTTGTAGTCAATGACAATTTTTATAATATCTATAACAATCTCTATATATTAGCCACCGAAATTGGAATTGGACTGCTAGGGACATCCATTTTTGTAGCTTTCGCTTATGTACAGTGGAAATTTCTACTGGTGGATTTGAAAAGTTGGACTAGGCTGAAGGCAGAATGGCAGAAGAGTTTATCGGTTAAAACATGGCGCAGCGGTAAGAAAGTTTTCAAAAGCGTCCGGACGACCATAGTTGAAGCATTTCTTGATCAAAGCACAGGAACGCAGATTTTCATTCTGCTTGCCGCCGTGTTTTTCATCGGCGCAGCAGCTTTGATGGTGGCGATTAATCCTATTTTTGTCGTCTTTTATATTTTGCTGTTAGCAGTAGCAGGGTTTCCACTTGGAATGTTTTTGTTTAAAAAAGTGGGTTACTTTAATCGTATTTTCCAAAAAACAAATGAGCTGGCGGCTGGAAAACTTGGGGAGGACCTTAATGTAACAGGGAAATCCGTTTTGGCCACATTGGCAGGCAATATTAATGTACTGAAGCAGGGTGTGAAGCACTCTCAGTCCGAGCAGGCCAAGAGTGAACGATTAAAAACGGAACTTATTACAAACGTCAGCCATGATCTTAGGACGCCTCTGACCTCCATCATTACCTATACGGAATTATTAAAGGGCAATGATGTGTCGGAGGAGGAAAAGTCAGCATATCTCGAAATAATTGACCGAAAATCAAAGCGATTAAAGGTGTTGATTGATGACCTGTTTGAGGTATCAAAAATGGCAAGTGGCAGTGTTGAGTTGGTAAAGGAAAAAGTGGACCTTGACCAGCTATTGCAGCAGGCCCTCGCAGAATATGATGAAACGATTCGTGCATCCAGTCTGCAATTCCGGGTTAACCAAGCAGGGCAGCCGATTTATGCCCTTGTCGACGGCCAGAAGCTGTGGAGAGTTTTTGATAACCTAATTGGCAATATCCTGAAATATTCGCATGAAAATACACGTGTCTATATTTCCATTAAAACTGTGGAACATCAAGCCCTCATCACGTTTAAAAATGTCTCCAAATATGAGCTGAGCGATAATGTCGATGAGTTGTTTGAACGTTTCAAGCGCGGCGATACCTCCCGCCATACAGACGGGTCAGGTCTCGGTCTTGCCATTGTCAAATCAATTATCGACCTTCATGATGGGAAATTGGATATTGAAGCGGATGGCGATTTATTTAAAGTCATTATTACTTTGCGGCTTGCGGATTAAGCGCAGGAAAAAAATAGCGTTAGAAAGGGAACGGGAGATGGAACTGGATTTCACAGAGCTTTATTCGCTCTATTATAAACGGTTGTTTGTGATTAGCTATTCCATTACGAGAGACCGGTATCACGCCGAAGATGTCGTTCAAGAAACGTTCATTAAAGCGTTAAATAAGGCGGGAACGATTGAGGAGCAAGGAAAAATGGGAGCTTGGCTATCGGTGATTGCAGCCAGAACCGCCATTGATTTTATCAGACGTGAGAAAAGAAAAAAAGCTGTCCCTTTTGAACACGATTTGCTTGAACTTATGGGCAAAGAAACAAAACAGAATGTGGAGCAGGAAGTTGAGACAGGTTTGCTTTTTGAAGAGATCAATGAGGCAATCGGGACGTTGCCATATGAGCAACAGGAATTACTGATGCTTAAGTTCACAAAAGGTTTAAAAGAAGAGGAAATCGCAAATGTACTTCAATTGAATCCAAACACGGTAAAAACAAAGATCTACCGGGCCAGAAAAAAACTTAAGCTATTGGTTTTTGAAACGAAAATTGCATAAATTAATTGCCGCTGTCGATGACGGCGGTGTTTTATTTTGCCTAAAAGTTTGATAGTTCACAACAAAAAAACAACTGCATTTTTCTGTAGCAAAAAGGAAAATATGGAATCAAATAGAATAATAATATTATCATTTAAGGCACATATTTTATATGAAATTAGTTATCTGAAAAATCTTGCTATTTTAATTTTGTGATGATAAAATAAAATCACGAACAATATGAAACGAGGTTTTGTAATAAGCAACGAAAATAAACCAGACAAGGGGTGATTTGTTTGGAGGTAAAAAAAGGACAGATTTGTGGCCAAAGAATATCACAAAGGCTGGAGGAATTAGCTGAAATCTCTGAAACAAAAAATGGGGTAACGAGACTATCATTTACAAAAGAGTTTCAAAGAGGCCAAGATTTGGTGAAAAAATGGATGAGTGATGCCGGCATGAAGGTTCGTGTCGACAATCTCAATAATATAATTGGCCGCTACGAAGGTACAAAACCAAGCGCTCCAGCGTTAATGATTGGCTCCCATCTTGATACCGTTATTAACGGTGGAAAATATGACGGGATGTTAGGTGTTATTGCCGGAATCGAAATAGTTCAGGTGCTTTATGAAAATGACACTCGGCTGGACCATCCAATCGAGGTCATCGGCTTTAGCGATGAAGAGGGGGTCAGATTTCACTCCACCTTCCTTGGAAGCAAGGCCGTCGCCGGTACCTTTTCTCCACAAACATTAGAGCTTACAGATGAAACAGGTATCACCTTGGCAAGTGCTCTTGAGGAATTGGGTTTAGAACCGTATCAATACAAATCAGCCGCAAGACCTGCAAATGACGTTCTTGGTTACATAGAACTTCATATTGAACAAGGTCCTGTACTAGAAAAAGAAGGCCTTCCATGTGGAGTAGTAACCGGAATAGCGGGTGCCTCCAGGTTTTCTTTTAAAGTAACCGGTTTTGCTGGTCACGCTGGAACCGTGCCCCTCGACCTTCGCAGGGATGCTCTTTCTGGAGCGGCAGAAATCATTTTAGCAATAGAAAAATTAGCTAAAGAGAACGCGCCGATTGTGGCAACTGTCGGAAAGCTTCAGGTAAATCCGGGGGCAAGCAATGTCATCCCAGGGGAAGTGACGGGAACGCTTGATATTCGTGATACCGATGCAGTCAGAAAATCAAGGGTGATTGACGAAATTCTTCATGCCGCGAACACCATCTGCCAAAAACGCAATCTCTCCTTCCGGGTTGAAAAAATAATGGAAACTGACCCTACACTATGTGAAGCAAAAATTATCGCTGCCATTGAATCGTCTATTCTCTCAAATGGGATGAGGGCCGTTCCCTTAATAAGCGGAGCAGGTCATGACGCCATGGCGATGGCAGACCTTACAAAGGTAGGAATGATATTCGTCCGCTGCAAAGAAGGAATCAGCCATAACCCTGCTGAATTCGCAGCCGTAAAAGACATCGAAATGGGTGCCAAAGTCTTGCTGGATACTGTGATCCAATTAACAGTTAAAAATTCAAATATGGAAAAGGAGAAAGTAAATTGAAAACAAACACATTAAGCGCAGAGAAGCAGCAATTAATCAATTATATTGAGGAAAACCAGGCTGAACTAATTAAGTTTTTGCAAGAGCTTGTTTCAATCCCTTCAGATAATCCACCTGGAGATTGCCAAGCAATTGCTGAACATATCTATAAGCGCCTCGATGACTTTGGATTGGAAAACGTATCACTTAATGAAGTAGAAGAAGAAAAAGTGAAGGCAGTTGGAATGATCAGAGCATCCAATGTGGTCGCATACTCTACGTTCGGAAGCGGCGAAGGTCCTGAAATTACTCTGAATTCTCATGGCGATGTAGTGCCACCTGGCCTCGGCTGGACCCAAGATCCGTACGGCGGTAACGTGGTCGATGGAAAAATGTATGGCCGCGGCGTTGCTGTGTCAAAATCGGACATTGCTTCCTATACATTTGCTGTCTTAGCTTTAAGAAAGCTACAGGCTGACCTAAAGGGCAAAATTTCTCTTGCCTTCACCTTCGACGAAGAAACTGGCGGGGATATTGGGCCAAAATGGCTGCTTGATAAAGGACTAATTAACCCGGATATGGCAATTTGCCCAGGATTCACTTATTCGCTGGTGAATGCCCATAACGGCTGCCTTCATTTGGAAGTGAAATTGAAGGGGAAATCTGCCCATGCGGCTGAACCGCAATATGGCCACGACGCTCTTGAAGCCATGACCGGCGTATTAAGTGCATTATACGAATACAGAAAAGGTTTTTCAAAAATTAAATCAAATGTCCCTGGAATCGATTCTCCTAATCTCGTAGTAGGGTTAATTTCTGGCGGTATTAATACAAACGTTGTACCAGATGAGGCGACCATCCGCATTGACAGACGGCTTATTCCAGAGGAAAATCCTCAGGTTGCTGAACTTGAAATTCGTAACGTCATCGCTGAAGCACTGGAAAGCTATGCAGGGGTGGAGGCAGACATCAGTCAAATTCTGCTGGCGCGCGCTTTCGGGCCTGTCCCAGTTGATTCGCCTTTAGTACAATCCATTTCTACTAACTGGACAACAATTATGGGTGGAGAACTGCTGGTGAACGGAGTGCCATTATATACGGATGCCCGTCATTTTTATGAAGCAGGCATTCCTGTCGTCCTCTTTGGGGCCGGTCCGCGTACACTCCTTGAGGCTAATGGACATCGTGCTGACGAGCATATTAAAGTGGATGATCTGTTAAAATCGACCAAAATTGTTACATTAGCTTTATATGATTTATTAACTCAAAAATAATAGGGATATTGAAAGGGTATTCTTCATTTGAGAATATCCTTTCTTCGTTTAAAAATATAGTGATATAATGAGAACAGAATAGATTCTATGAAAAGTACAGCATTTGATTCTCCTTATAAATATTAATAGCAAAGATAGAGGGGTCGGAACATGGTACAATCGATTGATAGAGCCTTAACTATTGTTAACTATGTCAGTTCACAGAAGGGCGGTTTAGGTGTAACGGAGCTGGCCGAAAAATTAGGTTTAAATAAAAGTTCTATATTTCGGATTTTAGCCACCCTTGCCTCCCACGGCTACATTGAACAGGACCCAGATACGAAGAAGTATAAATTAGGTTATAAATATTTGGAATTGAGCGCCAAGCTGTTAGATTCCATTGATATCCGAAAAGAAGCAAAGCCATATTTGCAAGAATTGGTAGATCTATCAAATGAAGTGATCCATTTAATCATTTATTCACAAAAAGAAGCGATCTATATTGAAAAATTAGAGGGCAGTGAAACATTGCGAATGCACTCGCAGGTTGGCAGGCGTGTTCCGATGCATTGCACAAGTGCTGGGAAAGTTTTATTGGCATATTTGCCGACTGAAGAGGTCATGGATATGATCGAGGAAAAAGGTCTGCCAAGACACACAGACAATACAATAACGGACCAAGTTGAATTATTGGATAATCTGCAAAAAATCCGCAAAAAGGGCTATGGAGTAGAGCGGGAAGAAAATGAACCAGGTGTTACTTGTATGGCTGCGCCAATATTTAATCATCTTGGAAATGTGATTGGTGCCGTAAGTATTTCCGGTCCTTCCATGAGAATGACGGAAGCAAGGCTGGATGAACTTAAGGACAAGTTAATTGAAGTTGGTTCATCGATTTCAAGACGCCTTGGGTATAAAGGAGAATAAGTGAAATAAAGACATGACTCTAGGCGAGCATGTCTTTTTACATAAACGTGAGAAGACATGGTTCTGCGAGAATCATGTCTTTTTTTGTCGAAAGAATAATTAGAAAATTCATAAAAAGGTTATTGAAATCATTTTAAAGCGGTGTTATGATTTCTTTAATAAAACACATTAGAAACGCGGTTTCATAATAAGCAACAATAATTCGAAATGTGCTCAAATAATTAACTGCTCTTTTTTTAGGTATTAACTGAAACAACGTTTCCTAATAAGCAACGAAAAGGGTGGGTGGCCCAAAAAAGATGGCATAATTATTTTTTTGCACATTAAAAGAAACTGTGTTTCATAATAAGCAACAAAGGAGGAAGGATTAATGCAGCTTGCATCTGAACGTAAAGAATATTTACAGGAATTAACGAAAACAATCCGCCGTCACATTGTCAAAATGACCCATCATGCGGGTAGCGGGCATCCAGGTGGATCTTTATCAGCAACCGAATTATTAACAGATTTATTTTTTGAACATATGAATGTCAATCCAAATGAGCCTGATTGGGAGGAAAGGGATATATTCTTTTTATCCAAGGGGCACTGTACACCAGTTTATTATTCGGTTTTGGCCGAAAAAGGGTTCTTCCCAGTTGAAGAACTGATGACCTTCCGAGATGTGGACGGCCGCCTTCATGGCCACCCATGCGGTGAGCATATCCCAGGGGTGGATGCATCATCTGGTTCACTAGGGCAGGGGCTGTCATTAGCGAACGGAGTAGCCATGGCTGCCAAACTTGATGGCAAGCCAAGAAGAGCCTACGTGATGATTGGTGATGGCGAGTCACAGGAAGGGCAAGTTTGGGAAGCAGCAATGACAACAGCCCACTTTAATTTGGATAATGTTTGCGCGATTATCGACTGGAACAAAATCCAGCTAGATGATTACGTAGAAAACATAAAAGGCATGAAGGATTTTAAAGCCAAATGGGAAGCATTCGGCTGGCATGTGATCGAAATTGACGGACATAACCTTGAAGAGGTCCATTCAGCGTTCGAACAGGCGAAGACGGTGAAAGGAAAGCCTACAGCCATTCTGGCGCACACGGTGAAGGGAAAAGGAATCTCATTTATGGAGAATACCCACAAGTGGCACGGGTTAGCTCCAAATGACGAGGAACTAGAATTGGCACTAAAGGAGTTGGTTTAAATGGCAGTACAAAAAGCACCACGCGAAGGCTTTAGCGAAGCTTTAATAAGACTTGGGCATCAACATGAAGATTTGGTTGTACTTGATGCAGACTGTGCTAAATCCAATATGACAAATTTTTTCAAGGATCAATTTCCAAACCGATTCTTTAATGTCGGGATTTCTGAATGCGACTTAGTAGGGACGGCCGCCGGATTGGCCATTGGCGGAAAAATCCCCTTTGCCAATGCTTACGCCAACTTTTTAACAGGCCGTGCCTATGACCAAATGCGGATTTCAGTATGCTACTCGAACAATAATGTGAAAATTGTCGGCCATAATGCCGGAACATCGGCAGCACAGGAAGGAGCGACACACCTGCCGCTTGAAGATATTTCGCTTATGCGGTCCTTACCAAGAATGACGGTGATTGTTCCAGCTGATTCCCTGGAAATGGAAAAGGCGGTAGAAGCAGCATATTACCATGAAGGTCCGGTTTACTTAAGGGTTGGAAAGCTGCCTGTTCCAATTGTCACGAAAAAGGAAGACCGTTTCCAAATCGGAAAAGCAATAAAATACCGTGACGGGAACGATGTCACTTTAATCAGTACAGGAATCATGCTTGATGAAACTTTTAAGGCAGCCGAAGCGCTTGCCAATAAAGGGATTCAAGCAGATGTCCTACACATCCACACCATTAAACCAATTGATGTTGAAGCGATTGCGACCTCTGCCGCTAAGACTAAGAGGGTCGTAACAATAGAAGAGCATTCCATAATCGGCGGATTAGGAAGCGCTGTGGCGGAGGTCCTTTCCGAACATTGCCCAGTGCCTTTAAAACGGATTGGCACACAGGACCGCTTCGGAGTATCCGGTAAAATGCATGAGCTTTTGGATTTCTTTGAACTAAGAGCAGCAAACATTACTGCAACTGCAGAAAAACTGGTCGATTCAGCATTAATCAAATAGACCTAGGAGGTGGCGTCGGCCTTGACAACTAAAACCGATATGATTTTTCAAGAAATAATCAGCAATTCTTCCACCTTACAGGGGGAAACCCCATTAAGGAAAACCATCTTTTCCAAGCTGAAAGAATTAAATCATAAGCTAATTGTGCTAGATGATGACCCAACTGGAGTCCAGACAGTCCATGATGTTTCCGTTATCACAGATTGGGATAAACGCTGGATTCGTAAAGGCCTCGAGGAGGATACACAAGTTCTCTATATTTTAACGAATACGAGAAGCTATGAGCCGGAAAAAGCCGCCAGAATCAATACAGAAATTATTGAAAACTTAGCGGTGGTGTCAAAGGAATTGAATGTATCCTTCACGATCATCAGCCGAAGTGACTCAACTTTACGCGGCCATTATCCATTAGAAATTTCCGTTTTGGAAAAAGCACTGACCGAAAAGCTGGACTGGAGCATTGATGGGCACCTTATCATACCGGCCTTTTTCGAAGGGAATCGATATACAGTCGATAATACTCATTATCTTTTGGTCAATCAAAATCTGGTTCCGGTGAACAATACAGAATTCGCCAAGGATGCAGTATTTGGCTACTCAAAGGCTTTTCTGCCAGATTATGTGCAGGAGAAATCGGAAGGACTGTTTACTTCGGACCAAGTATTATCCATTTCTATTGAAGATATACGCTGCGGCGGTGTCGATCAAGTTTTTTCAATTTTAGATAAAGCTTCCGGGAATGTGCCAATTGTTGTGAACGCCATCAATTATCAGGATTTGGATGTTGTTTCCCTGGCACTGTTAAAGGCTATTGAAGGAGGGAAGCACTTCCTGTTTAGGACCGCCGCCTCCTTAGTAAAGTCATTAGGTGGGTTTTCCCATAAACCATATCTTGAAGCAAAGGAAATGGCTCGAGGATCTGACGGTAAGAATTTTGGTGGATTACTGGTAGTCGGCTCCCATACGAAATTGACCACAGAGCAGCTTTCCGACTTAGTTTCGGAGGTTCATATAAGACCAATTGAATTGAATGTGGAAATGATTTTAGAAAAGAACCAAAGACAAGGCGAAATGGAAAGGGCCGCCAAACTACTAGAAGCCTCCATTAAAAATGGTGACAATACAGTACTCTACACAAGCAGAACTGTCATCAAAGCGGTAAGCAAGGAGGAGAATTTACAGTATAGTCAAATCATCTCCCAAGCTCTAGTAGAATTAGTCCACTCCTTAACTGTAAAACCAAAATTCATTATGGCAAAAGGAGGAATCACCTCCAGTGATATTGCTACGAGCGGTTTAGGAATCAAGAAGGCTAAAATACTCGGCCAGGCGGCTGCAGGGGTTCCTGTTTTACTCACAGGAGAAGAAGCGAGAATTAAAAATACAACTTATATTGTGTTTCCAGGGAATGTAGGTCAGAAAAACACGATTACGGAAATATTTAAAAAAATAGATAGTGAACTGGGGGATTAACATGGCAAAGCAAAAAATGACCGCTGCTGAAGCAATTGCAGCTTATCTAGTTCGAAAAGGCGTGGATCAATTATATGGTGTACCAGGGGCTGCGATTCTTCCATTGTATGATGCGATTCGTGAGAAGACAAACATAAAATCTTATGTTGTCCGTCACGAGCAAACCGCAGCGTTTATGGCAGACGGCTATTCACGGGCAACTGGCAAGGTTGGTGTATGTGCGGCCACTTCTGGTCCTGGGGGAACAAACTTCCTGACTGGACTATATGGAGCATGGATGGATTCCATCCCAATGATTGCATTTACAGGCCAGCAAAAATCTACACTTATTGGAACAATGCAGTTCCAGGAAGCGCCAATTTGTGAAATGGCGAAGCCGGTCTGTAAAGCAGTCTACCAATTAACAGACGGCAAAGATGCAGCAAAAATGATTCATGAAGCATGGACCACTGCAACAACCGGAAGAAAGGGTCCGGTATTAATTGACCTTCCTATCAATACGCAAAAGGTTGAACTTGAAGTGGATTGGGATGAGTTTGTGGATGAGCCAGAGGTACTGCCTTCTGCATCTAAGGAGGAACTCTATGAAGTTCTAAACCTATTAAAGGATGCGAAAAAACCTGTTCTTATTTCCGGAGGTGGAGTAAACCTTGCAAATGCCACGGAAGAGCTAAAGGAACTGGCAGAAACATTGCAAATCCCTGTGGTTACAACTGGTATGGGGATGGATACTTTCCCGAACGATCATCCGCTGTTTGCCGGAAGAATGGGTACAATGCTAGATACACCATACGGAAATATGACCATCTTAAATTCGGATCTGATCATTAATCTAGGCGGCCGTTTTGCAGACCGCAGCACCGGCGCAGTGGATATTTTTAAGCGCGATGCAAAAATTATCCACATTAACCTGGATCCTAAAGAACTTGGCAAAACCGTACAGACGGAGCTTGGAATCGTTTCCGATGTGAAATCCTTCATGGCGGGCTTAACTGAGGTTTATAAATCCTTGGATGTGGGCATCGCGGCAGCGGTTGAACCAGGCATTAAGAAGCTTGATTTAACCGAGGAGAGAAAGAAGTATGCCCGTAAACAAGATTATGATACACTTCCGATTCGACCGGAACGCGCCCTGAAAGAGCTTCGCGAATTCTTAGACCGTGATGCTTTTGCATCGCATGACTGCGGAATCAGCCAAATTTGGTCCTGTCAGTTGTTTGAAACTTATGTTCCACGCAGTTATTTATTAACAGGCGGTGCAGGTACGATGGGCTGGGGATTAGGGGCTGCTATGGCAGCGAAGCTTGCCTTCCCAGAGCGTCAAAGCGTCAATATTCTAGGCGACGGAAGTCTTGGAATGTCCCTGCAGGATCTTGCCACTGCCGCTAAACATGATATTCCCGTAATCGTATTCGTTATGAATAATTCATTACTTGGATTGATTCGCCAGCAACAAAATTGGTTTTATGATGAGCGCGATATCTCTACAGACCTGATTTACAAAAATGAACTCTGCGATAATGATGAGCGCGGTATTGATTTTGTGAAAACCGCTGCCGGAATGGGCGTCCGCGGGGAACTTGTTACCCACTATGATGACATTAAACCAGCATTGCAGCGAGCGGTGGACAGCGGCAAACCATACCTGATTGAAGTGGTTGTCGACCCAACGGCAGTTTGCGGGTTCTCCAATAACGGTAGTTTAACTGGCTTTGAATATTCTAACAAATAATCAATCTAATAAAAAGGGAAATAAGAGCAGTGGACTCTTTTTTCCTTTGTGGAAGGGGGAAGTTCCGGATTTATTCCGGTATTGCATATGAAAACAGATCTTCAACATTTTATGCAGGTTGGTATTGTTCACTTTATGGCCTATCCAGAAGCCATGAAGGGTGAGGGGGAAATTTCAGAAACAGTTAGGAAAATCGTCACGGATGACTTTTTTTCAGGGATTGAAGTAACAAGGGTCAATGATCCTGCAGAAAGACAAAAGGTTTCCTCCCTGCTGCAATCCGGGCGGATGGCAGTTGGTTTTGGTGCCCAGCCAATCCTTCTTAGCAATAAAGGCGACTTAAACTCGTTTGATCCGGAAAAACGGAAGGCGGCGATTGATCTTGTAAAAGCCGGAATCGACCAAGCCTATGAGTTGAATGCTGCGAAATTAGGTTTCTTAAGCGGTCCTAAACCGGATCAGGATGTGGATAGAGCCCTCCAATTGCTTACTGATTCGATAATTGAATTATCCCAGTATGCTAGACAGAAGGGTAATCTAGTACTCTCATTAGAAACCTTTGATGATGAAACCGATAAAAAATGCCTAATTGGACCAAATCATTTGGCGGTTGAAATTGCGAAGGAAGTAAGAAAAGTAGACCCAAGCTTTGGCTTAATGCTGGATTTGAGCCATCTTCCGATGCAGCGGGAAACCTCAAAGGATGCCTTAACCATTGCTCGTGATTATATTAATCACGCTCATATCGGTAATTGCTATATTAAGGATAAAAATGATCCTGCCTATGGTGACCAGCATCCGCGATTCGGCTACCCGGGAAGTGAGAATGACGTCGAGGAATTAACGGAATATTTAAGAATGCTATTAGAAATAGGCTATATCGGGGAAGGGTCAAGAAATGTTGTAGCATTTGAGGTAAAACCGGTTAGAAATGAGGATTCCGATGCGATTATCGCACAGTCTAAGAGAACCTTAATCCAAGCATGGGCAAGGCTCTAAATCTATCAATTTTATTAGGAATGATTCCTCTCCCGTATTCATACATTTTCGGGAGAGGATGAAATAGAAAAGTTCTTTAATAAGAACTTTTCTAAATTTATATTAAAAGACGGGAGGAATTAATGGGTTAACAAAGAATTTATATTAATGGCAGCGTTTTCACTATGCGGACCTTGGTTTAGAGAGGAAGGGTATTAGTCAATTATGCTATTATATGATCTAATTATCCGTAATGGAATGGTTGTTGGTCCTGAGGAAAGTTTTACAGGTGAAATAGGGATCAAGAATGGAAAAATAATTAAAATAACAAGAGATATTCCGATAGAAGGGAAAGCTAAAGAGGAAATAGATGCAAGCGGTCTTCACATTTTTCCTGGATTAATCGACACTCATGTCCATTTTAATGAACCGGGAAGAACGGACTGGGAGGGCATCTTGACCGGAAGTAAAAGTCTTGCGGCGGGAGGAGTGACAACATATTTTGATATGCCATTGAACAGCAACCCTCCAACAATTGATGCTTACGGTTTCCGATTAAAGCAGGAGCAAGCGATTAAGAAATCTGTCACAGATTTCCGGCTTTGGGGAGGCCTCGTCCCGGAAAATGTCCAATTGCTCGAGGAACTAATTCAAACCGGTGTAATTGGATTTAAAGCCTTTATGTCACCAAGCGGAATTGACGAATTTCATCATTCGGATGATGCCACGCTAATGGCAGGAATGGGTGAAATCGCAAGACTTGGGTCGATCTTGGCTGTCCATGCAGAAAGCACTGTTATGACGGAGGTACTAGCTGCCGGTAAAATTAAAGAAGGAAAGTTTTCGGCCCTGGATTACTGTGAATCCCGTCCGATTATATCGGAAATGGAGGCTGTCAGAAGGCTGTTATCCTATGCTGAATTGACCGGATGCAAGGTCCACATTGTTCATGCAAGCAGCAGTAAAGTTGTTGAATTAATAACAGAAGCGAAGAAAAAGGGAATTGATGTAACCGTTGAAACATGCCCGCATTATTTATCACTTACTAGTGATGATTTCGCGAGGCTGGGACCAATTGCAAAATGCGCACCGCCATTAAGAAGCTCAGAAGAAGTAGAGGAATTATGGAAAGTGTTTGCGAACGGTGAGATTGATGTAATTGGCTCTGACCATTCTCCTGCCCCGCCGGAAATGAAGAGTTCGAAAGACGGTAATATGTTTGCAGCATGGGGGGGAATAAGTGGTGCGCAGACTAGTTTATCCGTTCTATTGGAAGAAGGATATTGCAAAAGAAACATATCCTTGCAAAAGATTGCAGCCGCCATGTCCACCAACCCTGCGAAACGATTTGGCCTCTACCCGCAAAAAGGGGCAGTAGCCGAGGGAAGCGATGCCGATTTGGCATTGATTAGTTTAAATGAATCCTTTACGTTGAAAGCAGATGACCTTTTTTACCGCCATACCCATTCTCCTTATATTGGAAAAACGTTTAGGGGGAAAAATAGAATCACCATCGTAAAAGGATCCATTGTTTATCGAAATGGAGAAATATTGCCACAAGAAAACACTGAAACCATCCCACAATAGAACTAGCTTCTATATAGACACATTCATCCCTGTATGAAGAAAATTATCTGAATATTAACTATATTCGGAATAGGCGTTGTTTTGCCGAACCACTCAAACTCTTCATGAATGAACAGAAGCGGCTCCACCACCAATAAACTTTTTGGAATTTGGGAGGAATATAGATGGAAAGATTAGGAACAGGGAAAACGCTGGCATTAGGATTCCAGCATATTGCCGTTATGTATGGCGGTGCAGTGGCAGTACCAATTATTGTGGCTGGTGCATTAGGTCTGACGCAGGCACAACTTGTATATCTAATTTCATTTGACTTATTGGCATGTGGTATTGCAACATTGCTCCAGGTTATGGGCGGAAAGCATATCGGGATCAAATTGCCGGCTCTTATGGCAGTTTCCTTCATAAATGTTGAACCGGCCATTGCGATAGGGAAAATTCATGGGATAACGGGGGTTTTTGGGGCCGTTATTGTCGCAGGACTGCTCGTGGCCCTGTGTGCCCCGTTCATAGGGAGACTGGTAAGGTTTTTCCCTCCAATCGTATCTGGTTCGGTTATTCTAATCATCGGTATTTCGTTGATGCCAGTAGCGATGAACAATGCTGCAGGCGGGGCAGGCTCTAAAACGTTTGGTGATCCGAAGCACTTGCTGATAGCACTTTTTACGTTATTATGCTTTTTATTATTCAACACCATGTTTAAGGGATTTATTAAAGTTATCTCAATTCTTTTAGCGATGGTAATCGGTACGATTGTAGCAAGCTTTTTCGGAATGGTTAATTTTAACGTCTTTTTAGAAGCAAAATGGTTTAATGTGCCTCAGCCATTTTATTTCGGTGTACCAACATTCGATATTTCTTCAATCATTACGATGACCATTATCACCTTTATTATTGCAATTGAAAGTATTGGTGTATTTTTCGCGCTTGGTGATATCACAGGAAGAGACATTAAATCAGATGATATTAAACGGGGATTGCGTGCTGAAGGTCTTGGAGGATTTATCAGCGGATTCCTCAATTCCTTTAACCATTCGACCTTCTCACAAAACGTCGGTCTTGTTCTTTTGACAAAGGTAACCAATTTAAGAGTATTGACTGCAGCTGGCGGTATCCTGATTGTGCTGGGGCTTGTGCCAAAGGTTGGTGCTTTAACAACGATGATTCCTCCAGCTGTGCTTGGAGGGGCCATGGTTCCAATGTTTGGGATGTTGATTTCCGCGGCGCTGAAAATTATTGCGAAGGAAGATTTGGCATCTCCAGCTAATCAACTCATCGTTGCTGTAGGCGTGGGAATTGGCTTAGCGATTAAAGGGGTCCCTGGTGCTTTCGTAGATTTACCGAGTACTGCCCGCTTACTGTTAGGAAACGGGGTAGTAATGGGTTCACTTGTCCTGGTTGTCTTGAACATGATTTTAAATGGTACATCATCGAAGGCAAGTCATGCTGGTCATGGAATTGAAAATGCAGAAATGGCTGCTGCAAAAGAGTCCCATTAAAACTATTCTTTGAATGGAGGCGTTGAGCAATGGCATTTACGGTATCTGATATTTTAAAGACAAGGCTGATTCCCGGCTGTCGTGTAGTGGCAGGGGGTCGTGGGTTAAACCGCAACATTCGTTCTGTCAGTATCATGGATGAGCCAGATACCTCTTGGTTAAAACAGGGCGATTTGCTCCTGACAACCGGTTATGTCTTTAAAGATCATCAAGCGACTCAAATAAAATTGCTCAATGACCTCGCCAAACGTAACTGTGCGGGCTTGGCCATTAAAGTAAAACGTTATTTGACGGAAATTCCCGCTTGTATGCTTGAGGAGGCAGATCGCTTAGGTCTGCCTTTGATCGAGCTCCCCTATGAAAATGTCTTGTCTGATTCTCTTTTATCCATTACAAGAGAGATTCTTGAAGATGAACAACGGCAATCATGTGATAAGGATGAAGCTTTTAAAATACTGCTGACGGGAGAAAAAACGGATGAAGAGAAGGTACGTTCGATTGCTGATGAGCTTAAGATAAGGCATGATAACCACTTTGTCCTTTTATATTTAAGTGGTGTGGAACAGAAGATGGTTCACTCTGTTTTTTCCCAACTAGTCAGTGCGGCGGAAAAGAAGGCAAATGCTAGATTAATCAGTATTCCCTTTCCACAGGCATTGGCGGTGCTGGTATCGGTAACGGCGCTTAAGTCACATGAGTTAGCGAATCTTGCGAGAAAAACAGCCAGTTTCTTGGCGAATCAAATACATATAAAATTTCCTAAACACCAGGTCCAGATAGGGGTTGGTTTACCTTGTGCCGGGCTGGGGACGGTTGGACGAAGCTATAAGGAGGCATTAGAGGCCATCTCGTTAGGGAAAAAACTTTCAAAGGAAGTAAAGGATACTGTTTTTGAATATAGGAACTATGCACCTGAGGGATTATTGCAGCAATTACCGGAAGATTCCTTGAAAAATTATTTTCATAGTATGCTGGAATCTCTTTCTGAGTATGATCAGGAAAACGGATTCAATATGCTGTTTACTTTAGAAGCCTATTTGGAATGCGGCGGGAAACTGTTAGACACGGCCAATCGCCTTTTTGTCCACAGAAACACCGTAAAATTTAGGATTGTGCGGATTGAGGAATTGCTGGAATTGGATTTAACAGATAATCAGGTTCAATTCCGCCTGTTGCTGGCGATTCGAATAGCCAGAATGCTGGGAATGCTGCCGGGTTATTCGGAATCGCAGTTAAGGTCAACTCAATATTAATTTTAAAGTAAAGGGCCCTGATTGATCGGGCCCTTTTTAATATGTGTGCCAGGCATGACAACTATCTAGGTGGTGAAAGTCCACTGTGGGGGTACACATCGACCAACCACTAAGGAAACGCAAGGCGCTTACCGTGAGGTAGGGGCTGGAGGAAGCGTGGAATAAAATCTTGGCTCGACGAACAGAAATCTGATACCAAGGCTTTATAAAAGGATAAGGCTCCATATCAAGTCAAAGTCCAAAAGATGTGCGTAACTTTATAGAGTAAATCAGGCGAGTAAAAGAGGAAAGATAGTTGTCTTACCCTGGGAGGTCTTGCGGATGTACAGAAATACAGTCGAAAAAGGTTAGCCGCAAGAAGTCAGCAGAAGCCATAGTAATGAATGAAAATTCATGAAGGGCTGAACAATTTATAGTGTTTCAACACCACGAATGCGTGAGTGACGTACTCCGAATGTGTTAATGGCGAAAGTATGAGCGTATCTCAAAGGATAACCAAAAGGGAGCTATCACTTACTACGTGAGAGGGAAGGAGAAACGAGTGTGGAACTTTTAGAACAGATTCTAAGTAATAAAAATATGAATGAAGCCTACTTACGTGTCTATAAAAATAAAGGTGCAAGTGGGGTCGATGGAGTAACGGTCGATGAATTAAAGCAATATCTGAAAGAGAATAAGGATGAGCTGCGTCAGCGTATCAGAACAAGAAAATACCAACCACAAGCTGCCTTAAGAGTGGAAATCCCAAAAGAAAATGGAAAGATGCGCAAATTGGGAATACCAACAGTAGTGGATAGAGTAGTTCAGCAAGCCATTCATCAAGTTCTCAGTCCGATATTTGAAGAGCAGTTCAGTGAATTCAGTTACGGCTTTAGACCAAAAAGAAGTTGTGAAATGGCGATTATAAAAAGCTTGGAAATTCTGAATGATGGACACGATTGGGTAGTAGACATTGACCTTGAAAGATTCTTCGATACAGTCCACCACGATAAACTTATGCGAATCATATCTAACACAATAAATGATGGAGAGGTCATATCACTAATAAGAAAATACCTTGTCAGTGGGGTTATGGTGAATGGGAAATATGAAGAAACACCAATTGGGACTCCGCAAGGAGGCAACCTCAGTCCGCTCTTAAGTAATATTATGTTAAATGAATTCGATAAGGAATTAGAAAGTAGAGGACTACGATTCGTGAGATATGCGGATGATGCCCTCATCTTTATGAAGAGTGAAAAAGCAGCGAATAGAGTGATGAAATCAATCGTGAAATTTATAGAAGAAAAATTAGGGTTGATAGTCAATGTCGAAAAGAGTAAAATCTCTCGCCCAAAAGAATTGAAATTCTTAGGATTTGGGTATTACTACGATTTCACAAACAAGAGATACCAAGCGAAACCTCACCCAACTTCAGTACAGAAATTTCAAAGGAAGCTTCGACAACTGACAAAGCGAAACTGGAGTGTTCCGCTAGACTACCGAATATTGAAACTGAAACAAGTCATGTTCGGGTGGGTAAATTACTTTAGAATCGCAAATATGAAAAAATTAACAAGTCGAATTGATAAGAAACTACGCTCAAGAATAAGAGTAATCATCTGGAAACAATGGAAAGTATCGGCAAAACAAATCAAGTCGCTAATTCAACTAGGAATACCCGAAGAAGAAGCGAAAGGATTAACGTTCTGCCGGAAAGGATACCGGTACATCGGGTTATCAAAAGTTGTCCAAAGAGCAATCTCAAACAAAAGACTAAAGCAGAGGGGAGTACCCTCTGCTCTAGAACGTTACCTAAAAGTACACACTGTAATATAAATTGAAACGCCGTATACGCGAACCGTACGTACGGTGTTGTGAGAGGGGCGAAAATAGTCAACCTATTTTCCCTCTACTCGATTTATTTAAATGAAACATTGTTATAGCTAATTGTAATTTGAAATTTGTTTTACCGTTGTTAAGGTCCATACCGAGGAGTTCTTTTATTTTGCTGATTCGCTGGTGGATGGTGTTTCGATGAACGCCGATTGTTTGTGCGGCCTCCGTTGTCTTTGCGCCGCAATTAAGATAGACTTCTAAGGTATTTAATAATTCCGAATGATTTTCTTGATCGTGAGAAATTAATGGTGATAAAAATGCAGAATAGTAGTCTTTTAGAATTTCTTTAGGAATATGCTTCAGAACGGAATTGGTTGAAAAATCAGGACTTTCATTAACGGCTATGTTTTGAAGGTTGGTTTCCGTATTCGTTTGTGGTGTTAGTAATTCACGCAGTACTGTTTGGATTAGGTCGGCAATCGATAATTCGTTAGGGATTCGGAAAATGGGAAATGCTAGCTTGTTTGCTGCCAAGATCATATCTTGAGGCAGGGAGTTTGGAAAGTGAGCTGTTTTTATTCCTAATCCGGCACAATTTCTTTCAGCCAAATCATACACTAAACTAATTAATGCTTGTTCATTATTTAAAAAAATATACCCCGTCGTTAAAACTAAGTCCCCCGTCTTTAACCATCTCATCACATCAGGTGCATCAAAACTATTTACTGATATAATGGTCCGGCCTAGACCTTGTGTACCAGCTATCATTTCACATTGGTGAAGTGGTGGAATTGTTAATGCTTCTGCTAAAGCCAGCTTCAATGATGTCGTTCCCTCCTTTTTTGGTTGTTTAATAGTAGTTTACCTTATGATGTGCTTAGTGCACAATTCGTTTAATTTACTTGTTTTTGGGGATGGTTTTTAACCCAGTGTGCACAGAGCACACTTTATTGGCGTGAAATTTGTCACTTGTGGCTAATGACCTTCCCTATTAATGAAGGTAAAATAAAGTTAATCCAAGAGGTGAGAGAGTAATTTGCACCGGCCATTTTGGAAGGTGTTATAGAGAAGAAAGGAAGGAATCAAAATGACTATGGAGCTCGAAACGCTTAATAGTTTAGATCAGCCGGCGTTCACAGAAGTTCTTGGCTGGGTATTTGAACATTCGCCATGGGTGGCCGAACGGACCTGGGTGAACCGTCCATTCCAGTCTGTCGCTGATCTTCACCAAGCGATGGTGGAAACGGTGAAGGAATCAACAATGGAAAAAAAGCTCGCTTTGTTAAGGGCCCATCCTGATCTGGCGGCACGGGTTCAAATGGCCGATGCCTCTGTCAAGGAACAGGCAAGTGCCGGCCTAAATCAGCTCACTAAAGAAGAACACGAAGAATTTTTATCCCTCAACAACGCATACACATCAAAATTTCAATTCCCCTTCATCATGGCAATAAAAGGACAAACGAAAGAAACGATTCGAGGCAATATGAAGGAACGGGTGAATAACGATCCGGCAGAGGAACTGCAGGAAGCACTTACCCAGATTTATAAAATCGCCTTCTTCCGCCTAGAGGATTTTATCATCAAGTAAAAGACCTGACGACTTAAAGTTTGTATCATTTTTGGTTCCTATATCTTGAAACGCAGGAGCAGCACTTCGGCGATTCAGGGTTGAAATAAAAAAATTTTAGGGAGGAATTTAAATGAGTTCACAAGAGAGAGTTTGCTATTATGGTAAAGGTGATGTTTTTGTTTTCCGGACGTACCAAACCCCGCTAGAAGGAATCAAGACTATTCCGGAGTCGAATTTTACCGGCCGCAACAATGTTATTTTTGGAATGAATGCCAAAATTGCCCTTGAGGGAGACTTCCTTCACTCTTTCACAAAAGCTGATAACAGCTGTGTTGTCGCTACGGATTCCATGAAAAATTTCATTCTTCGTCAAGCAGCGCAGTATCATGGACCAACCTTTGAAGGATTTTTAAAATTTGTTTGTAACCGCTTCCTTGATACGTATCCACACATTACATCCGTAGAAATCACCGCAGATGAAGTTCCTTTTGAAACAGTCCAAGTGGCAGGACAAAATGGACTGGAGGCCAGCCCGTTAGTATATCGTCACTCCAGAAATGAATTAATTACAACAACTGTCAAAGTTGCGCGGACTGAACAAGGTAATCAGCTTGTAAAGCAAGAGAGCGGCATTAAAAATCTTCACCTAATTAAGGTAACCGGCAGCTCCTTCTATGGCTTCATCCAAGATGAATACACAACTCTTCCAGAAGCTAAGGACCGTCCGCTTTATATCTATCTTGATATTTTCTACCGCTATAATGATAAAGAGGATGCTGTTTCTGATAATCCTGCTGTTTATGTACCTGCTGAACAAGTCCGTGATATTGCAGCATCTGTCTTCCATGAAGCTGAAACATTATCAATCCAAGATTTAATTTATCGAGTCGGCTGTCGTGTATTACAGCGTTTCCCACAGCTTGCTGAAGTTCAATTTTTATCAAATAACCGTACGTGGGAAACAATTGTGGAGATTCCGGATTCAGAGGGTGCGGTGTTCACAGAACCAAGACCTCCATACGGCTTCCAGGGATTTGTCGTTAACCGCCAAGATCTTGTAAATGAAGGCTTAGAATTTCCGACAGAAAGTGTAGAAGCATGAGTGGAAAATTAACCACACACGTCCTTGATATATCCAAGGGCCTTCCAGCAAAAAATTTAAAAGTAGAACTTTGGCGGTTAGGACCCGAGCGGTCACTTTTAAAGACAGTTGCTACAAACAGCGATGGCAGGGTGGATGCCCCGTTGCTTGCCGAAGGTAATGTAGAATCAGGAGAATATGAATTAGTCTTTTATGTAGCGGATTATTTTCGGGAACAATGTGTAGGAGATGGTGAAACGCCTTTTTTAGATAAAGTTCCAATCAGGTTTGGAATTGCTGACACGAATTCCCATTATCATGTTCCACTGTTGGTGGCACCTGGCGGATATAGCACATATCGTGGCAGTTGATTTAAAGATAAATGTGTAGTGTGTTAAAGGGGGAGAACAAGAAATGATTCAAGAACAGACTCGGACGGCAACATTAGCGGGTAATCCTGTAACCTTGCTGGGGCCAGAAATTAAAGTGGGCGATCAAGCACCTGACTTTACGGTTTTGGCAAATGACCGCTCGCCAGTTACTCTTGCTGATTCATATGGAAAGGTCCGGCTGATTAGTGTGGTACCTTCACTTGATACGGGAGTTTGCGACCAGCAGACGAGGCGCTTTAATGAAGCAGTGTCTGAATTGGGCGATAATGTTGTGGTACTGACCATCAGCGCCGATCTTCCGTTTGCCCAAAGCAGATGGTGCGGGGCTGCCGGTATCAGCGGCGTCCAGACATTGTCTGACCATTTTGAAATGTCATTCAGTACAGCTTATGGAACGTATATAAAGGAACTTCGTTTAAACAGCCGCGCTGTTTTCGTGGTAAATGCTGAAAACATTGTTACGTATGTCGAGTATCTTTCCGAAGTGACAAACCATCCGAATTATGAAGCTGCTTTGGAAGCGGCAAAGGCAGCGGCAAAATAAAAATATGGGACCCAAAAAAAGCAATGGATTATTCCGTTGCTTTTTTTGTGGGTCTCCATTTAAAAAGATTTTACTATGAGCATATTCTATTCCCGCGGTTTGTCTCATATCGCGTAAGCGCATACATTTAACAACTTATCTCATTAAACAATTCCCGGTTTTATTATATACATATATAAATAGTAAAAAACCATTTTTTGCAGCCGTCCAATTTTTAACAATTTCGTTAAAAATATTCGTGACTATCACACTAGTTTATTAAAAAATGATAACAATTCTGTAAAAATCTACTTTTTCGACAAAATCTTCGAATTGGACATTTTATAATGGCAGTGGAAGGTGACGAACTTGTTATTAGCTTAGAGATTGGGGGAGCTTTTAATGGAACATCTTCTTAACGAAACTGTTCAATTGAAGAGCTAATTAAATTAGGTATCTTTAAAATCAATGAAAAACATCTATATGAATGGTCCATAAGTGAATTAGAAAAGGAATTCGAGGATATTGAAAAAGAATACTTGGGAATAACCGTTACATAAAAGCCGGTGGAGAATGATTTTCATAAAAAAATGCAAAATAAGAGGGTGAACATTACAATCAAATGGAGGTATTTTCATGTCCAAGAAAAAACAATCCCCCTCGCCGCAGGTAGACCAAAAGAAATTGCTTGACGATAAAGTCAAGCAAGAGCTAATAATTTTGAAGATGACCATGTCCGCAGAGTAACGCAAAACGGAGCAGATGGACAATAAAAACCGAAGGGGCCTTTACGGCTCCTTCGGTTTTATACAGAATCGATTCGATACTGATGCTTAAATTGATAAATCATTAGCTCTGATATAGCGGAATAACCGTTCGAATTAGGATGCACACCATCCGGCGATAAATTTTCCGGTCTTTCCCCATTTATTACCTTAGTGGTTTCAATCACAAGAGATGGGGAATATTGATTGGCAGTTTCATATAGTTTAAGGTTCCATTTCGGCAGCAATTGATCTGCAAGAGGATACAGTTTGTCAGACGGTGATAACGGATTATATAATTCCAAAAATACAATGGTGGCATCAGGATTCACCGATTTTACCCTTGATGCGATGTCAGATAAGTTTTTTGTAAAAGAGGTTTGTAGCTCACCAAACGATTGAAATACATTTTGCAGGTTCTGACCCTTAGCAGCCCTCAGTACATCATTTCCGCCGACATTAATGGTAATGATGTCGGCTTTCTTCATTTCTTCATCAAACCGACCTTCGAGAACCAATTCCCTTAACTCGCCGCTCGTAATCCCGTTAACACCTTCATTTTGAAATTGAATGTTCTTCTTAATCTGGCTGCCTAGCTTGTTCGAAAATTGATTGACAAGATCTTCATTTTGCTCTGCACCTACACCGCGAATGACAGAGTCGCCAATTGCCAGGTGGTAAATTTCATCTTTTTTCATGTTTCGAAAATAATCAAGATAAGAGATTTTATGGACATTTGCACTAACTTCCACAGTCTGTTTTTTTATTTTCTGAATTTGATATTTTGGGTAATAAATCCAGGCTGATACACCAAGACCAATAAGTAAGACAAAAATTACAAGGAATTTAATCAGTTTCATTGGTACCACTCCTTAATTCTCCTATTATAACAGGCAAATTCCAAGAAGAAATTAGTGGATGATTTCCAATGAACTTGGGATAAAATAATCATAAATAAGCTATGTTTGGTGTGGTACTGTTGAAATTCTACTTCATTTATGAGGCAACCATTTTATTAATTACAAGTATCGTTATATTAAGATTTGTCGGGAAAAAATCAGTTGCGAGGATGACCAATTTGGAGTCGGTTGTCATTTTGGCAACCGGGACCACCATGGGGCATGCCATTAAGGAAAATAAATTTTATCAAGTAATCATCATTCTGATTTTCTTCGGTATATTTTTATTTATTTTTCAAAAGCTGCAGATGAAATCGAGTTTCATTGAACGTTATGCAATTGGCGAAGCGACCTTGGTCATTAATGATGGAAAAATCATAATGGAAAGTTTAAAAAAACTCCGTATTACCCAAGGGCAATTAGAAATGCGGATGCGACAAAAAGGAATTTCTTATGTTTCGGATGTAAAAATCGGTACGATTGAAACGGATGGTGAATTCGGATTTGAACTAATGCCGCATGCACAACCGCTGACACAGGAAGCATTAATGAAAATAATGGGGAAAGGTCAGACAGAAACCTCATCGAAAAGTGAAAACATTTTCGATAAGGTCGTGGAAAATAATAAATGAATAGGAAAACCCAACTAATATACCCTGTATATATTTATAGAAAAAGCAAAAACTACCCTTTGGAAGGGTGGTGCGAAATTTGCGCAAAGAGAACGAATATGTCCCACAGGAATTGCTAAATGACTTAGAGGGAAAGAAAACGAATAAAGCTCACGATGAAAATGGGGCAATAACAGCTGACAACGACATTCAAGCGGAGAGTGCCATCATTATTGGCGGTGGTGATCCGAATCTTTCTCCAGATGCCGGAAAGCCGCTAATATAAGAAAACAACCTCAATGGTTGTTTTTATTTTTGGCCGTACATAGATTCATAATAATCTTTTGCTTCTTTGTTGGTAAAAAAGTGTATATGAATCACTCATTATAGCCAAAGTAAAAGCATTGAACGGAAAATCATATTTTAAACAAGGATGATAAAATGTTACCGGTTGCCATTAGAATTCTTTTCTTTTTAGCCTCTTGGGTTTCAGTAATTTTACTCCCTAATAAGAAGAAGGTGTTTGTCAAATATCTCCCAGTTTCCTTGTTTTCGGCAATGACAGTCATGTGTGAAATATTTTACTTTACGACAAAAAAATTATGGAAGGTAAGAGGCGGTCAAAAAAACATGACGCATACCGCATTCCTTCTATTATTTGGTCCATACCTTGTGATGAATATTTGGGTTTTCTATTTATCGAAAGGTAGATTTTTGTTATATGCCTTAATCAATTTTGTAGGGGACTTAATTTATGCTTTTCCGGTACTAGCTTTATTCAAAAAACTTGATGTGTTTAAAATTAAAGTAAAATCCAGTTATTTTTTCTTATTAATTTTTGCAGATGCGTTATTAAACTATTGTTTTCAAAAAGTTTTTGAAAAAATATATCCTCAACAGGAAACAAAGTGTTTGCCAGAGGAATAACCCTAAATGCTCCTTGGGAAACACTTTGTTTTTAAACAATAACTTAATCCTGTATAAACGTCTCTCCTATAGCTAAGACCTCTAATTGATGTAGTGGAAGCTGCAGTTTTTCCCATTCACGATAAAGGCGCTCAAGGGCTTCCGGGCCGGTATCATCCGCCAGCCGATAGGCACCATAATGCATCGGGACAAATTTTTTCGCTTTCAATTCTAAAAATGCCATCACACTATCTTCCGGCGAAATATGTGAATCCTTCATGAACCATTCCGGCTCGTAAGCACCAATTGGCATAAACACAGTATCAATGTTGTCGAAACGCTCGGAGATTTGCTTAAATCCCGCAAAATATCCTGTATCTCCAACAAAATACAGCGTTTCTTTTTGATTTTGAAAAATAAACCCTCCCCAATGGGATGTATTCATGTCCGTCAGCGTCCTTCTTGTCCAGTGCTGGGCCGGGACAAAATGAATCTGGATGCCTCTGATTTCAGCACTTTCCCACCAGCCCATTTCGCTGACCTTTTGATATCCTTTCCGGTTAAAAAGCGGCTTTAAACCAATTGGAACAAAAAATTGAGGGTTCCCCTTTAATTTTTTGATGGTTGGAAAATCCAAATGATCGTAATGGCCATGAGAAATAACGACTACATCAATCTCAGGAAGATCCTCGAGTGGAATCCCGGGCTCCGTTAATCTTTTTTGAAAGCCCATCCGCTTTGCCCAGACTGGATCGGTTAATATATTAACTCCATTCATTTGAATCAAAAAGGTGGAGTGGCCAATCCAGGTATAAGAAGTCATGCTACGGTTTTCTTTAATTTCTTCAATCTGTTTATCCTGGCATTGTGGAATATTAATCGTTAAATCCTTTACCTTGCTTCGTCTTTCTTTGTTCCACTTCATCATATCTTTAAATGACTTGTTGTTTTTCACATCATCGAGATTTGAGTATTTTTTTCTCATAAACTCACCTGCGAGAATTTTTTTGTTTTGATTATAACAGCATTCAATTAAATGGTAAAATTAAGTAACTTACAATTGCAAGGGGAGATTCACATGACCATTACTTATAAGTCAAGGGTTGAGGTGCCGGAAAAAGAAAAATGGAATTTCGAGGACCTTTATAAAAATCTTGAGGACTGGGAAAATGATTATCTCTGGATTGAAAAAAAGACTGCCGAATTGAAAAAATTTGATGGTGCGATTCACAATGGAGAGTCACTTTATGATTATCTATCCGAAAAAGAGGAAGTTTCCAGTAAATTGAATCTTGTCTATGTGTACGGCATGCTCCAGGCCGATGTAGACACCCGCGATGCCTTGGCGCAATCGCTCGTTGACCGTGCCAAGCAGCTTTCCGTAAAAATAAGCGCAGCTTCATCATTTTTCATGCCATTTTTATTGAGTTTAGAGGAAAGCACATTAAGAGAATATATCGAGCAAGAACCGCGGTTAAAATACTTTGAACAAGACCTTTTTGAAGCTTTCCGATATAAAGCACATGTTTTGACCAAGGAAAAAGAAGAGATCTTATCCAACTTAGGTGAGGCCCTTTCTGCGCCAAGCCACACCTACAGTATGCTCAACAACGCCGATATCAAATTCGGCGAGGTGACGAATGATGAAGGAATGAAAGTCGAACTGACGCGCGGCATGTACTCAAAGTTAATTGAAGATGAGGATCGAGATAAGCGGAGGGAAGCATACAAGGCTTATTATCAGCCGTATTTGCAATTGAAAAATTCGATTGCTTCCACTTTATCTGCAAACGTTAAAACAAATACGACGTTGGCCCGCTTGCGGAACTACCCAACCGCTTTGGAAAAAGGTTTGTTCGGGGACATGGTTCCAAAAGAGGTCTATGAAAATCTGATTACGGCAACAAAAGCCAATATTGGACCGTTGCATCAATATGGCTCTATTCGAAAAAAACTGCTTGGCTTGGAGGAGCTGCGCCAGTACGATCTGAACGTTCCTCTGGTTCCTGGTGTGAAATTAGAAATTTCCTATGAAGAAGCGTATGAAACGATTTTAAAAGCTTTGGCACCCCTGGGCGAGGATTACGTTAATACACTGAAAACCTTCAAAGATGCCCGCTACATCGATGTCCGGGAAACACCTGGCAAGCGTTCGGGTGCTTACAACCTGGGTGTCTACGGGGTTCATCCATTTGTGCTGCTAAATCAACATGATGATTTGGATAGTATGTTCACCATGATTCACGAATTCGGTCACGCGATGCATTCCTGGTATTCCAGCAAGCACCAGCCAAGAATCTCCGCCGGCTACAGTATTTTTGTAGCCGAAGTGGCTTCAACGGTGAACGAAGTACTATTGATTCATTATTTGTTAGAAAGAGAAACAAATCAAGAGATACGGAAATATTTGCTAAATCATTTTATTGACCAATTTAGAGGAACTTTCTTTACACAGGTCATGTTCGCAGAATTTGAAAAAATCACGCATGAATATGCGGAAAGCGGAAAACCTTTAAACGCTAATGTATTTAGTGAAATTTACGAATCTTTATTTAGGCAATATAACGGGGACGAAGTGGTGTTTGATGAGGAAGTGAAATACGGCTGGTCACGGATCCCGCATTTTTACCGACCTTTCTATGTGTACAAATACGCAACCGGCTTTGCTTCTGCCATTCATATTGCTGAACAGCTATTAAGCAGGGACGAATCGGCCGTCAATGCTTACATTGAATTTTTGAAGAGCGGCAGTTCCGATTATCCGCTCGAGTTGTTAAAGAAAACCGGTGTAGATTTATCTAAACCTGAACCGATTGACAATGCTTTGAAACGGTTTGAGCAGCTGATTAGTGAATTTGCTGCTTTATAGGTTAATTGATAAAGCTCCAAAGCCAGAGAGATAGGCGTTGGAGCTTTTCCGTTTTTATTCATAAAAATTTGCGATTCGCTGATATATTTCGATAATTCGCTGATAAAATTGGAAATTCGCCGATATAATTAAAAATTCACTGATATGTGCCAAGAATTCGCTGATATCTTTAAAAAATCCGCTGATGGATTACTTTAAAGTAAAAGTCTTATTTTATAAGGAAATTTCCTCTTTTTTAACAGTGACAACGCTGATTCCTTTTCCAGTGAAGATGGAGTAACCCATCAGTACATATGTCAATCCCCAGAAGAAGGCGAAGAAATCACCAAGGAACGGAAGGCCGAGACAGACAAGCATGAGCAAGAACACTATTGCGTACCAGCGAGGGAACACTTTTGCGCGAAAGGTAACAATCATCAGGATGACCGTGGCAAACAGCAGCCCTCCGTAGGAGAGACTATTCGCAAGATTGACGAACAAGCCGTCTTTCGGGTAACCACCGTAAGCGAACAAACCATAGAATGTCGCCGATAGCATTAAGTTTCCTGCAGAAAGAATGAGACCGGAGATGAAACCGAAAACCCCTGTCTGCCGTGACTGGGACATAAACAAAGCCATAGACGAGATTGCCATTAATATACTTGCGGCAAAAGCGAAGATTAGCTCAGGTGTGCTGTCCGACCCCCAAATCAAACCTGAAGGCGTCATCCCCATTCTGGCGATTCCCCCTAAAAAAGCAATAAACCCAAGAACTTTAACGATTTTTTCTAACGTCATGTTTTCCAACTCCCTTTGTTTTGTTGTTTACGAATTAATCGTATCAAAGGGGAATTCCTGATTTGAAGGGAGGGGGATTCCCATTTCAAGCGGGAAGTTTTTATGGGAATAAACGGGAAAAACCAAATCTATACAGAAGTTGGTCGTCTTGTTATAATTTTCCTATATCTTAGGTGCAAAAGGTGGGGATAGTTCCTGGATGAATGGAGTAAATAAGAAAATTTTCTTGTTTCAAGTCTTTGTGATTATTTTTTCTATACTGACCTTAGTATTTTTCATTCAATCCATTGCAGGCTATTATGACGCCCTACGAAACGAATGTATCCTCAAGTCCTGTAGTTCCTTGGCACCTGCGCCCCCAACAACGATTGAAGCGTTAAGCAAATACCATTTAACCTCTAACACGTATGCGGCGTTATTTGTCATCATCGAATCCACGTTTGCCTTCCTATTTTTCACAGCAGCTATCATCATTTTTTTTAAAAGCAGGCGGGATATAATGGGGCTTCTGGCAGTATTGGCATTGGTCACATATGGGTCAACCTACACATCATTGGTATACCTTGCATCAGATGGCCGCGAGTTGGTAGACCAGTTTCCGGAAATCATCGGGGCTGTAGGTAGAATGGCTCTATTCTTATTCTTCTTAATATTTCCAAACGGACGTTTTATTCACCGCTGGCCGCTTGTGCTATTTACTCCTTTTTGTATCATCCAGTTCATTAGTTTGATTTTTTCGGGCACGGCTGTTGATTTATTAAATTGGTCCAGCATGGCGAGACTGCTTTATTATGGATTCATGATTTCTGTTATGATTTATTCACAAATCTATCAATATAAAAAAATATCCAGCCAGGTCGAGCGGCAACAAACCAAATGGGTGGTCTATGGATTTTCGCTCTCATTTCTGGGGTCAATTATCATAAGCGGATTTTTTGTCTATCCGATTTTTGGCGAAAACCCAGTATCTTACCTCTATTTAAGTGCATTATTATATAGCGTTGTTGCCATCATACCATTAACATTAGCATTCGCAATTCTCCGTCATCGCTTGTGGGATATCGACCCGGTTGTGAACCGGACGATTGTGTATGGCACCTTGTCGCTGGCTATTATTCTTCTATACTCATTTTTAGTTTTCTATTTTAGCAGCATATTTAAGACAGATAACAACTTCATCATTTCCATAGTGGCAACCGCCATTGTGGCAATTCTTTTTGCGCCAATAAAAGAAAGATTGCAGCTTCTTGTGAACAGGCTGATGAAGGGAAGGCATGATGATCCGTATACCGTTCTGAAGGAACTTGGGGATCATTTGATCAAACCCATTGCGCCTGAAGAAATGCTAAACGTTGTGACAGGAACGATACGGGATGCTCTTTGCCTGCCATACGCCGGGATTTTCGTTAATATAAACGGAAAAGAGACACTTGCTGCAGCATCGGGAAAAGTAAAGTTTGATATCCACACATTACCGATTATTCATGGAGGGGAAGAACTAGGGACACTTCATTTATCAAGCAGGTCTTTAAATGAGGTATTTACTGGTGAGGACAATAAACTTATTGTTGTTCTTCTCCGCCAAGCTGGTCCCGTACTTCAAAATGTGAAAATGAATTTGGGAATGAAATTACTGGCAAATGACCTGCAGATGTCAAGGGAAAGGTTGGTGCTGGCACGTGAAGAGGAAAGGCTGCAAATCCGCCGAAACCTTCATGATGACCTTGCCCCCCGGCTCATGTCATTAGCTTTTAACGTCGCGGCAGCCGAGCAATATATTGAAAGAAATCCAGCGAAAGCTTTGGAGTTAATGGAGGGGCTGCGTCAAGTAATTCGTTCAACTGTGGATGAAATTCGTACGATGGTCCATGGATTACGCCCACCGACACTCGATGAATTTGGACTGCTGGGTTCAATCCAGGCGAGGGTGGATGAAATCAGGAAAACGTCGGAAGAAGTGTCTGCCACATCGGGAGTTAGTTTCATTGAAATTTTCTTGGAAGCCCCGGAATGTTTGCCTGTATTGCCCGCAGCTGTTGAGGTTGCAGCGTACCGGATTATAACGGAAGCCCTCGTCAATTTACTCCGCCACGCGAATGCGACCAAATGTAAAGTTCGTGTAACAATTGTAGAAAACACACTAGAACTCGAGGTTACGGATAATGGTGCTGGGTTTCCTGATAAGCTGAGGCCGTCCCAAAACGGAGGAATTGGTTTAACATCGATAAGGGAGCGAGCATTGGAGCTTGGCGGGAAATGTGAAATGGAATCTTTGGAAATGGGTGGAGCACGAGTAAGGGCAGTGCTGCCTTTTTCGACAGGAGTGATGAGGGATGAGAATAGTTTTAGCTGATGACCATCCGTTGTTTCGCGGAGGAGTTAGAAATTTGATTCAAACAACGGATGACTTGGAAGTGATTGGTGAGGCTGCCACAGGAGAGGAAGCTGTAGAAATGGCGTCTTCACACCAACCGGATGTCATTGTCATGGATATACGCATGCCAGGACTAAATGGAATTGAAGCCACTCAAATCATAAAGGAAAAATTTCCGAAAATAAAGATTCTAATTGTCACGATGCTGAAAAATGATAAATCTGTTTTTACGGCAATGAAAATGGGTGCAAGCGGGTATGTGTTAAAGGATGCCGGAGAAATGGAACTCCTTCATTCCATCCGCATGGTCGGAAATGGCAGCGCCGTGTTCAGCGCGGACATTGCCGCACGGATGATGCAATATTTTTCAAAAACAGAAGAGATAGAATCGGTAAATCCTGTATTGTCCGACCTAACTGCCCGTGAAAAGGAAATATTGGAGTTGATTGTCGAGGAAAAAACAAATGCACAAATTGCTGCTAGGCTCCATTTAAGTGTGAAAACTGTAGCAAATCATGTTACGAATATACTTAATAAATTGCAGGCCTCCGACAGGCATGAGGCTAAGAAAATTTTTAAAACCTCGCAAAGCTGGGAAGAATCTGAAATGGAATCATGAAAGGAAACAACATGCGGGAAAAGAAATTTTTTGTTTACAAATCCAACTCCCGAGAGTAAGATATGATTCATAAATTTATCCAATATTTACACATTTCATATCTTACCAAACAAAGGGGAGTATTTGTGGAGTTAAAAAAGGAAAAAGGGAAGTTTATCAAACTGCATCCAGCGCAAATTCTGGTAATCGGATTTGCGGTACTTATTTTTCTAGGTACACTTTTATTAATGCTGCCCATTTCGACTTATGAAGAGGGAAAGGGCCTCCATTTTGTCGACGCCTTATTCGAGGCAACGTCGGCCGTTTGCGTTACTGGTCTCGCGGTTGTGGATACAGGAACAACCTTTACCATTTTCGGCCAGCTGGTGATGCTTTTCTTAGTCCAGATTGGCGGTTGGGGATTTATGACCATCGGCATATTCATGTTTATCATCCTCGGAAAGAAAATTGGCTTAAAAGAAAGACTGCTACTTCAAGATTCGCTAAATCTATTTACACTTTCAGGCGTGGTAAAACTCGTCTCCAGAATTATCTTTATTACTTTAATCGTAGAAATAACAGGGGCGCTTATTTTAGCCATACGCTGGTCCTTTGAGATGGCATGGACCAAAGCCTTATATTATGGATTTTTTCATTCCATATCTGCTTTTAACAATGCCGGTTTTGGCCTTGAACCAGACAATCTCAGCAAATGGGTCGGCGATCCGACCGTCAACTTAGCCATCACTTCATTATTTATCATCGGCGGTATTGGCTTTACCGTTATACTAGATGTCTGGCAGAAAAAATCTTTACGTAAACTGTCTCTTCATTCCAAAGTGGCGCTCCTTATGACATTAATCCTTAATGTTGTTGGAACAATAATTATATTAATCTCTGAATTTCATAATGCCGCAACGATTGGAAATCTAAGCTGGAACGATAAATTCTGGGCCTCCTATTTTCAAGGTGTCGTACCAAGAACAGCCGGCTTTAATACCATTGATATTGGCCATATGACGCTGTCCTCGCAAGTTTTTACGATGGCATTGATGTTTATCGGCGCTTCTTCTGGCTCTACTGGCGGAGGAATTAAGGTTACGACGTTTGCCATTATCATATTTGCCTTTTGGACTGTACTGACTAATCGAAGCGATGTCAATATTTTTAAAAGAAGAATTTCCTGGAACTTGGTCAATAAATCCTTATCGATTGGGGTGTCAGCCATCATTTTTATCTTTACGATTTTCTTTTTGCTGACCTATACAGAGGATATGCCGATGAATAAGCTGCTTTTTGAAACCATTTCAGCATTCGGAACAGTCGGATTGTCAACGGGTATCACTGGTGATTTATCACCTTATGGAAAACTTTTAATTACCTTGATGATGTTCATCGGTCGCCTTGGGCCTTTAACCATGGCATTCGCGCTCATGTCCAAGCGCCATAAGGCAAGACTTAGATATGCTGAAGAAAAGATATTAATAGGATAATTGAAATATAATCCGTGTATAGGTAAACGGCGCGGTTTATAATTATTCATCATAAAAAAATGATTTCACAGAAATGTAAGCGATTGCCAAAAAGATTGATAAATACAGGGCCTTGTGGATGTACTTCTCACTTTTACCAGCTTTTAAATAGCTTACTAACTATTATTATAGTAATAAATATTTAAATCTATCGATATTAGTGATACACTATATAAAGGAATTAATTGATCCAGAAAAGGTGTGTAACTAGTCGCGCCTTAGCTTGCTGTTTGCTTTAAGCATAGGCGCCAGCATCCTTTCTGCAAATCATAGCATATAAGGGATGGGAAAAATGAGTAGCAGACAAACTGAAACAGACGTTATCTTAATTGGTGCCGGAATCATGAGTGCCACTTTAGGGACACTCTTAAAGGAATTAGTACCGGACTGGAAAATTACAGTTTTTGAAAAGCTTGAAAAAGCAGGCGAGGAAAGCTCGAACGAATGGAATAATGCAGGAACTGGACATTCTGCCCTGTGCGAGTTGAACTACACTGTAGAAAAACCAGACGGATCAATAGATATTAACAAAGCTATCAAAATTAATGAACAGTTTCAGGTTTCACGACAGTTTTGGTCTTATCTTGTTAACAGTGATCTGATCCGCAATCCGCACGATTTTATTATGCCGCTGCCACATATGAGTATGGTACAAGGGAAAAATAATGTAGAGTTCTTGAAAAAACGTTTTGAAGCACTCTCAAACAATCCATTGTTCCAAGGGATGGAATATTCCGATGAGCCGAAAAAATTGCAAGAATGGATTCCGCTTATAATGGAAGGCCGGACTTCAAAGGAACCAATAGCGGCTACAAAAATTGACTCTGGTACGGATGTTAACTTTGGTGCTTTAACACGCATGTTGACTGAACACTTAAAGAACCAAAACGTTGAAATCAAATACAAACATCAAGTTGATGATATTAAACGTACTGAGGATGGCCTATGGGGATTAAAAGTGTGGAATATGGAAACCGGTGAAATTGAACGCCATACTGCAAAATTTATCTTTATTGGCGGCGGAGGCGGCTCCTTGCCTTTACTGCAAAAAACTGGTATTCCTGAAAGTAAACATGTTGGAGGATTCCCTGTAAGTGGACTATTCTTAGTATGTAACAATCCTGAGGTTGTAAACAAGCATCATGCAAAAGTATACGGCAAGGCTGCGGTTGGTGCTCCTCCAATGTCAGTGCCACATCTTGACACACGATTTATCGATAACAAAAAATCACTATTGTTTGGACCATTTGCGGGCTTTTCACCAAAATTTTTGAAAACTGGTTCAAATATGGACTTATTAGGTTCTGTAAAACCAAATAATGTCATTACGATGTTGGCTGCAGGTGCCAAAAACATTCCATTAACAAAATACTTGATCCAACAACTAATGTTATCGAAGGAACAGCGTATCGAAGAACTGCGCGAATTTATTCCAAATGCAAAAAGCGAAGATTGGGATATCGTGGTAGCTGGACAACGTGTACAAGTTATTAAAGATACGGAAGCAGGCGGTAAAGGAACGCTTCAATTTGGTACTGAAGTGGTCACTGCAACAGATGGCTCAGTCGCAGCATTGCTCGGTGCTTCACCAGGTGCATCAACAGCTGTTTCCGTCATGCTCGAGATCATAAAAAAATGTTTCCCTCAGCACCTAGAAGCGTGGGAACCAAAAATAAAAGAAATGATTCCATCTTACGGCGTTTCACTAGTGGACAACCCAGAGCTTTTCGACGAAATTCATGCTTCAACAGCGTTTGCACTTGGCTTAAGTAAAGGACGCGCACCTGTAAACAATAAGAAGGATTTATCGAAAGAGAAACGTAGTGTAGAAAAGGAACCTGTATCAGTTTAAAAGTTCATGGGAAGTTTTATGGGGACGGTTCTTCTGCATCAGAGCAGAAGAACCGTCCCCATTTTTCATTTTTGTATGACTTTAGATACCTATTCAGTTTTTTAGCAGAATAGTATAATGCAATTAAAATAGAAACTAATTGATGGATGTGATGTCATGTCATGGAAAAACATAAAACCCCCTCGGTCATGATGATTTTTCGAATCATCCTGATCATTATGGCTTCGATTGATATTATGGGGCAGTCTCCTTCTTCGATACCTTTAAAGGGGGCTTTCATTATAGGATTGGTTATTTTGCATTTAAATGATATTTACAGAAATTATTACCAACTATATGAAAAAAATCGTATAATCTACTATATATCGATGTCGGTAAGTATTATAGCAATCGGTTTATATGTGATTCAATTTGATAACATACCGCTAAATATTTATTTTATTTTTCCAATCGTAGAAATTTTTATTTATCTGCCGACTATACAAATTGGCCTTGTTATTCTTCATATTTTCATGTTTGTGATCGGCATGTTTGCTCTTAAGGCAGGAATCCAGCAAGCATTAATCCCTTACTTTGCTTTGATGGCGCTTATCTACCTCGTTCGGAGCAACAGCAGGGAAAGGGAGAAGGGAAATCTGCTCAATGCTGAATTAATGGAGGCTAATGTCAAACTGAAGGAAATCACGATTATAAAAGAGCGGACTAGAATTGCCCAGGAGCTCCACGATTCCATCGGCCATGCCCTGATCGCCTTAAAAATGCACCTAGAATTTGCCGATAATATGATGGAATCAAATCCAGAAAAAGCAAAGGATGTCATGAAGAAAGCCTTAGTCATTTCGCAAACATCGATTACGAACCTTCGTAAAGCAGTTGATGTTTTAAAGGATAATCAGGCATGGAAAGATAAGGTTAAGCTGCGCGACTCTATTGAGGATTTAATAGATAGCTTACAAACCGCCGGCAGATTACAATTTGAATTATTTTTCGATGACACCGTTGAGTTCGCAAGCCGCGACATTCAAAATGGAATTTTTGAAACTGTGAGGGAAGCCATTACAAACGGGATTAAACACGGGAATACCCATACGTTTCATATTGATATTTTTGTAAATGAAAAAAAGGTGCTGTTGAAAGTAGAGGACGACGGGGAAGGCTGTACTGATATTAAAAAATCCCACGGCCTGCGGGGAATGGAGGAACGAATCCATTTATTGAACGGGAGTATTCAGTTTGTGTCGGCCAAGGGACACGGTTTTGCGGTGGAAGCGGAAATTCCATTTGTGACAAATGTGGAGTGATGAAAAGTGATTGACGTGATAATTGTAGATGACCAGGGAATTGTCAGGGATGGTTTAAAAATGTTGCTTAGTTTAAATGAAGAGATTCGGATCATCGGGGAAGCAACGAATGGGGAAGAACTTCTTGTATTTTTGGAAAGAATGACGCCTAATGTGATACTCATGGACATCAGAATGCCTGTCATGAATGGCATCGAGGCTACAAAAGCAGTTAAGGAAAAATATCCAAATGTGAAAGTAATCATCTTAACCACCTTTAATGAAGATGAGTATATTTTTAATGGACTGAAGAATGGGGCAGACGGTTTTATTCTAAAGGACTCTGACCTAAAAGAGATTATTAAGGCAATAAAGGCTGCACACGAAGGAACGCTACTACTTCATTCAGATGTAACAAGTAAACTAATCAGCGCCCTCCGGAATGTTCCTGAATCTCCGCAGGCACCTACCGCGGAAAAGAAAGACTTGTCCAAAATACTTACACCAAGAGAAATAGAAGTCGTTGAACAAATTATGCAAGGAAAAAGCAACAAGACCATCAGCGCGACATTATTTTTAACAGAAGGAACAGTTAAAAACTATGTTTCCCGCATTCTAGATAAGCTAGAACTCAAAAGCCGTTCAGAGTTGATTATTTATTTAAAGGAAAAGTGAGGCATGAGGACGGTTCTTATGGTTCATGGCCCTTTATCAGAAATACTGAATGAGTATTCTACATGGACAAGGATTGATAGTTACAGTCACAATTTATTTTGTTAATGATGATGATTTCATTAATCCTAAATATAATGCAAGGAATGCAATTATATAAAGACTAATTGAGGGGAGTTTAGAAGTGAAGAAAATAACAGTTGAAAACTTGGTTGAGAAGTTTTCATTGAAGGTACTTGCTGGCGAAAGTCAGCTTCAGAATGTGATAACGCAATCACGGGTGCATCGTCCGGGCTTGGAATTTGTTGGCCATTTTGACTTTTTTCCAACAGAGCGAGTTCAAATTTTAGGAAAAAAGGAAGTTACTTATTTACATAGGTTAAGTAAAGAGGAACGTAAAATCCGAATCGGAAATATTGTCCATTATCATCCGCCATGCTTTATCGTAACTTGTGGTGAAGAAGGACTTACCTATTTGAATCAACATTGTGTTGAACAGGGCATCCCCTTGTTGTTGACAAATAAGCCTGAGATTACATCAGAGTTTATTCCCAAATTGGATGCGTATTTGGTGAAAGAATTAGCACCGGAAATTGCTGTGCATGGAGTTTGTATGAATGTATCCGGTATTGGGGTTTTAATTCGAGGGAATTCGGGGGTTGGAAAAAGCGAGACAGCGCACACCTTAATCCGCCGGGGACATCGGCTGGTTGCGGATGATATTGTTGTTCTAAAAAAGCTTAGTCATCAAACCATTCTGGGTACTCACGATGAGAAAACCAAGGAGTTTTTGGCTCTTCGCAGTATTGGGCTGCTGAATGTGGTTCGGTTATATGGACGCAAGGCTTTTCAGGACGAGACACGAATCGCGCTGGATATTAATTTGACCAGATGGGAAAAAGATGCCTTGTATAACGATTTGGATCAAGAAGTTCACTCTACAGACTATATGGGTGTTAAGATTCCTTCCATTGAAATCCAACTCCAGCCAGGACGAGATGTAGCAGGGTTAATCGAGGCAGCGGCAAATAACTGGTATTTGAAGCAGCAAGGTTACAGCGCCGCAGAAGAGTTCCTGAGTAGGATAGAGGCTGATATTACGAATTCTAGTATTGAATGAATACAAAGGGACGGTTCTTGTGCATCATTGGATGCACAAAAACCGTCCCTATTTTTCAAGTTTCCGATATACAAGCGCAAGCACCATTGATGGGATGGAACAAACAATCATGCCAATATATGCGAATCGCGGCTCGATTTCATATAGATACCCGCCGAATATAGTGAATACCGCTGTGCTCCAGCTTAGTGCAAGTGCTGAGTACATGCCTTGCGCATTCGGAATCTGCAGGTGGGGAATATTTTTTATCAAGTATTTCATAAAAGCGTAATGGCACATGGCGAACGAAAGTGCATGCAAAATTTGCGAGATAGAGAAAACAATTACATTTGGAAAAGCAAAAACCAAAATCCAACGAACGGTTGAACCAAGTGATGACAGTGCCAGTAAAAAGCCTGTAGAAAAACGTTGAAAGTACCGATCGGCAATTAAGAAGAAAATGATTTCTGCAATGACCGCAATGTTAAGGATTAAACCTATTAAATATTTTGGTGAATGTATTTCTTGTAAAAAAATATAGCCATAAGTGTAATAGGTAGCATGAGCCGCTTGCAGTAAGATCACTATCGCAAGCACCAAACCGAAGTGTTTAATGCGAAATAGGTTTAACATTCTTGCTCTTTTTGTTTGGTTCGGTTGTGGTTTTTCAGACAAGACAAGTGGTGCCGGCATAAGGCCAAGACCAACTAATACTATCGTGCCGAGTAAAAGCGACCAAAAAATGACGACATCCCCAAGTGCCCCTGTAAAGACTGTTAAGACCATGCCAGACGCAACAAACCCGATGGACCCCCAAGAACGGCTTCTTCCATAATGTTTTAATTGCTTACTTTGTACAAGAACACCAGCCGCAGTATCCAATGCAGGCATTAATGTCGGGTAAAAAAGGTTTAATAGCAGCGTTACCATTAGCAAACTGGAATAGGAATTCGCGGGAATATAACACAGCATCGAAAGAAAAGTGCCGATTGCCATCCCGTTTAATAGTGTTCTGCTGCTGAACATCCCCGAAAAATATGGATACACAAATAGTGTAGAAAGTCCTCTTACAACCAAGCCTAAACTCATAATCAAACTGGCTTGTGAAATGGAAATTCCCTTTATATGAATCATCCATCCCGTCCAATAGGGGAGGAAGACGCCCCATGTTAAAAAAAATGTAAAAAACTGACTGCTCATCCAGCGTTGTGTGTTCATTCTGTTTCACCTCTGATTTGCATGTTATCATGCGGTACCATACAATAATATGAGATATCTCATATTTCTGAGGTGGATTATGGAAATTTATAAAAATGAAAAAAGAAAACGATATTTGGAAGATCACTCCATTGCCCATTTATTTTCTTTTCCAATCGTTGAGTTTGTAGAAGTGCGAGAATATAAACGAGATGAGTGGATTATTCAGGAGGGGATGAGGCCGGATTTCTTATTTTATGTCATCGAAGGAAAAGCAAAAATTTATATAACGCATTTAAATGGAAAGGTTTCATTAATAAACTTTATCAATGAGAATGAATTTGTAGGAGAAATGGAATTATTAAACGATGTGTATTATACAAAAGGGATTCAAGCGACTACGAAGACGGTCTGCTTTGCACTCCCTTTTCATCGCTGCCGTGCACAGCTCCTCGAAGATGTGGTATTCTTGCGTGAATTAACGAAGTTTTTAAGTGTCAAAGCTACAAAAATGGCCGCAAAGTATTCGCAAACCCTCGCGTTCCCGCTGGAAAACCGGTTTGCCGAATTTATTTTGCAAACCGCTGATGAAGGAGTATATAAGGAAAAACACATAACGGTATGTGACTTTTTAGGTGTCTCCTACCGCCACCTCCTGCATGTCCTCGCGCAATTTTGCGATAAAGGATATTTGCAAAAGGAAGGGCGCCACTACCGCATTATAAAGAAATCCGCCTTAGTCGAACTGGCTGGAATGTTGAGGATAGAATGAAACATAGGGACGGTTCTTGTGCATCAAATGATGAGCAAGAACCGTCCCCATAAATCCATTTTAATTTGCAACCGTATTGGTTTGTTTATTTTTTTGCTGTTCTAATTGTTTGACCGCCTCATTGCTAGTATCGACGCGCTTAACGAATAACGCTAAGATGAGGGCAACAATATTGATTCCAAGTGCTACATAGAATGAATATTGAATGCCTGCTAATAAAGCCTTTTGTGTTAATAGCGCTTTTGAAGCAGCAGTAAAGGTTGTTAGGTCAACACCAGACATTAGGCTTGTAGCTTCCGATTTTGTAACGGAATTCATAATTGTTACTAGAACGGCTGTACCAATGGAACCAGATACTTGCTGAGCTGTATTGTTAACAGCTGTACCGTGTGGGTTTAAGCGCGTCGGTAATTGATTGAGGCCGTTTGTCATAATTGGCATCATCACCATTGACATACCTAACATACGCAAAGTGTAAACAAGTATAATATAGGTATAACTAGAGTCGATTTGCAGGTTTGCCAGCATATAAGTAGAAATGGCTGTGACTAAAAGACCTGATACACCTAGAATGCGTGGACCAAATTTATCGAATAACTTACCTGTAATCGGCGACATAATCCCCATTACAATCGCACCAGGCAGCATCATTAAACCTGAATCAAGCGGGGAAATACCACGAACATTTTGAACATATGCCGGTGTTAAAATCATGCCGGAGAACATGGCCACTGCATTGACAATCGCAATGACAGAGCCAAGTGCAAACATTGGGTACTTGTAGACACGTAAATCCAATAATGGTTCATCCATTTTCAATTGACGGACGATAAAGGAAATTAGTGCAACAGCTCCAACGATTAAAGTGGTTAAGACGATTGTATCTGTCCAGCCGTCTGAGCTTGCAGAACTGAAACCATATAACAAACCACCAAAGCCGATAGAAGATAATACAACAGAAAAATAATCCAGCTTTGCATTTTTATTTTGTTCCATTACATTCTCAAGCTTCCAAATGGCTAATAGTAAACTAATGATAGCTAACGGTAAAATCATTTCGAAAAGTAATCGCCAATCATAATTTTCTACAATATAACCGGATAATGTCGGGCCGATTGCAGGGGCTGTAATCATGACTAATCCGAAAACACCCATTGCTGTCCCGCGTTTTTCTCGTGGGAAACTGATCAGCATCACATTCATTAACAAAGGTCCCATTACGGAAGAACCTGCTGCCTGGATTAAACGTCCGGTAAGTAATACACTAAAGTTTGGAGCATAGGCTGCTAATGCAGTACCTAGAGTGAAAATGGCGAGCGATGTTATAAATAAACGGCGATTCGAAAAGCGTGTTAACAAAAATGCTGATGCTGGAATTAAAACGCCGCTAACCAGCATATACCCTGTTGCAAGCCACTGGATAGTGGAATAATCTTTAATATTTAAATCTACCATCATTGATGGCAGAGCCACATTTAAAAGTGAATTATTTAAAAATGATACAAATGCTCCGACGAATAAAATCGCTAGCATTAAATAGGGTGTTTTCTTTTGTTGTATTGTTGAATCCATATATGATTCTCCTCTTTTATATTTTTTTAAGCATTATAGGCCGTTTACAAATCGCTGCCTTAATACCTTGTTGCCTAAGCCTTTCTACAATCTTTTTTAAATCAACATGCTCTTTTTTAATTCCTTCAAGGGAATTCATCGGGGTTCTTCCTTGTATAACCCTCGCTTTATTAGGTCAAGTTGAACTTGATAATTTTGAAGAGCCTCCTCGTCCGTTAAATCCTTCACAAACATTTGAACAAGGTTATGAAAGGTTACAGCGGTTATTATTTTTATAACGTGATGCAGCTCTTGTTCATCCTTAATATTTAAATTTCCTGTGTTAATTAAGCTAACCATATCTAAATAACGATTCTTCTGATCTTCTTCATAAATGTTATTAGCCAAAGTTTTTTCCAGTTTATAGTTCATATTTAAAAAAGCATTTTTAAAAAGATTTTGATGCTCTGGATTCCTGTGATACTTAATCATAAGTTGAAATGAATCAATAAAAGTATCAAATAAATCACCGTTATTCACATTTAAGCTTGAAACAAATCGCTCATAATTGATTTGGGAGAGCCGGCTTAACAAATAATAAAACAAATCCTCTTTGTCCTCGAAATATTGGTAAAAACTGCCTCTCGGTATCCCAGCATCTTTGATTATGTTAGCAATAGATGCTTCATGTAGCGGGACTCTGGAGAATTCTTTCCTGGCGGATTGAATTAAAGTATCCTGTTTATCTTTAGGTAAATGAAAAAACGTTTGTTTAGGCATCAATATTCTCCTATCTGGGATGTGACACTGTGTCACAATTCTTGATAAGAAGTATTATATGTGACACGTTGTCATAAGTCAATAGCAAAAGTGACAATGTGTCATATTTATTTAGTAAATCGAAAAGCACAATTCAAACAATATTCTGAAAAAGGTGATAGAATGGAAAATGGGAAATAATTTTAATCATTAATACATTATTTAGGGGAGGTACTTAAAAACATGGAGCAATTGTCCAGAACAAAGACGGTCCTTGGCATTGCTTTTGTTGTTCTGATTTGGGGAACAATGTGGCCGGTTTACAAAGTGTCTCTCAACTATTCGCCGCCGATGCTTTTTGCCGGATTGCGTGGAGTGATTGGCGGGGTTTTTTTGGCGTTAATTTTAATCCCGCAATGGCGAAAAATCCAATGGAAAAAAACGTGGTTTATTTATCTTATTTCAACTTTTTTTAATATCCTTATGTTCAATGGCATCCAGATGATTGGCTTGCAGTATCTTCCTTCCGGCTTATTTAGCGTTATTGTGTATCTGCAGCCCGTGCTTGTGGTTTTGCTAGCTTGGCTGTGGCTGAAGGAATCCTTATCAGTAAAGAAAATTCTAGGCATGGTCATTGGATTTCTTGGCGTAGTCGTGGTAAGTCTTGAAGGGATGTCGGGAAAAATTTCTGTAATTGGAATTATTCTAGCACTTATTACCGGTATCGGCTGGGCCATCGGAACTGTCTATGTGAAAAAAACTAGTGCACTTGTGCACAACCTATGGCTTGTAGCCATCCAAAATATGATTGGAGGCTTGCTTATGTTCGGTTATGGAGCATACACTGAAAACGTCCATGCCATTAACTGGACCATATCATTTGTCTGGAGCCTATTATACGCCGGAATCTTTGGAGTAACATTGGCAACGGCGGCCTACCTGAAATTGATGAGTGCTGGTGAAGCAAGTAAGGTTGGTTCCTTCACATTCCTGGTGCCAATGATCAGCGTTGTTATCGGTACATTTATGCTAAAAGAACCGTTTACCGCCAGTTTATTTGGCGGCATGATATTAATTCTGTTAAGCATTTACCTTATTAACCACAAAGTCTCACGAAAAACGGCTGCAGATATGGGAATGCGGCATGCAAACTAATGAAGCGAAGGTGGGTCTTGTCAAACCAAAGATCCGCTTTTTTATTTGAAATATTGAAGGAGTTTTTCCTATTCAAAAGAAAGCCGCCAATTATGGCGGCTTTTGACGTCAACTTGTCAAGCTTTGATGCTTTAAAAGGTATCCAGAATATTAAATTTATCTATTCTTCGCGATGAAAATGTGAACCATTTTGATTCTATTGATGAATTGCATCAAACGCTTGTTAGCCAAATGAAGGAAAAAACTACTGTCCTTATTAAAGGGTATTTTGGAAGGCAGAATGCAATGAAAGTAAAAATGATTGATACAGCTATGTTTTTAAGAGACTATTTTAAATAATTCAAAAGAAAAAGCATGGATTCAGGTCCATGCTTTTTCTTTTTGACTAGGAGAATTCCCCTCAATTCTTACCTGTTTTTTTCCATCACTGCAAAGTAGTTATTTTCGCTGTCTGCAAAATTAAACACCTTACCATTGGGCATATTAACAATTTCTCCAACTGTAACGTTTTTGTTTGATAAGTCGCTATGTAATTGCTCAAGATTTTTTGTGAAAAACATTAAAGAGGGCGTGCCTAGGTTTAACTCAGGTGCCATTTTAGAAACGAATTCTTTATTGTGCAGAATGATGCTTGTCTCAGCCTGATTAGTCGGGGCGACTTCAATCCAACGCATGCCTTGACCGTTATCTTCTTCTGAAATAACCGTAAATCCAACCTTTTCTGTCCAAAATTTTACCGCTTCATCCTGATTGTTAACATAAACCATAACTTGACCTAAAATATTGATCATAAAATTCACTCCTATCAATTTGATTTTATTATACCTAATATTGACACAAAGGAAGAGGGGGGGACTTCTTTAAATTTTTAATAAGCCCGTTCCAACTGATGCATCCGCTCCAATATTCTCCGTTTCCGATACAGCATAATCCCTGTTTCCGCAACATCCCCAATAAGTGATTTATTAACAAATGCCCCAAAAATAATTCCGGCAATCGGAATCATTTGAAACAGCTTTTTCCAGCCAAAGTTGTCCCGATAGGTCATGACAACCTCACGCCAGCCCTGCAACTGAGAAAAAACCTGTCCATTTTGTTTTTCTTCATCAAAAGCCGCAAGTTCATCTAGAATGGCTTTTTTCCCGACAATATCTGAAGAAGCAAACTGCAGACATTTTACAATAAAGATTCGCTCCGATTTTTCCCTAGGGTCGTATCCATAACACAATGCGACTTCTTGTAGTACTTTTAGGGACATACCGATTAGCAGGGGAATATCGATAGCGAGTGTAAAGATTCCGCCAATCCCGGTTGTGGCACCTTGAACAGTAGCCATATTGGTTCGCGAATTTCGAATTTGCTCGGCTACTGCATCCATTTTGCTGATTGGCATCGCCTGTACTTGATTAAAACTTACCACATCACGGTCAAACTTTTTTAAAATACCATCCTCATTAATCAAGTACTGTCCGCCCGTTTGTATGTATCCTCCCAATTCATCAATGGCTGTGCCAAGCTTTTCCTGAATTGATTTCGGGGTAAGTTTATCAAGCAAAACAAAGGGAAGGCGGCCGATTTTCTCCCAGAACCATAAGCCCTTTTGATCCTTTTCCCATTTTTCAATCTTCCGTAATTCACTTTTTAAAAAATCAGCTGAGTCCATTGCTGTCAAAAAAATCAACTCCAAATCGATTAATTTCTTAATGTTTATACGTTTCAACCATAAGAGTAGTTTCAACCAATTTGTCCAAAAACATTTGTTTAAAAACCATCACGTTGACTGTATAGTTCAAAATGTGATATAGTAAACATAAAATAGGAAGGGGTGAGTAAGTTGGGAAGTTGTATCGAATTGGTGAACTAGCAGCAGTTATGAACATCTCCAAACGAACAATCGATTACTACACCCAAATAGGCTTACTAAACCCTGTGCGGGCAAATTCAAATTATCGATTGTACGGAGAAGAGAGCGTCCAAGTCTTAAAATTAGTGGAGCATTACAAAAATTTGAATATGCCGCTTGAAGAAATCAAGTCATTCATCGAACTGATGAAAGCGGACTGCGGCATTGACAAAGAAAAAGTAGAAAAACACGTGGATCAGATTGCCAACATTATGCAGCATCTGAAAGAGGAAATTAAAATCATCGAACCATTTCTGCAAAAATTAAACGAGCATGAAAAAGAAATGGTTGTCAATAAGCTGTCACCGCAGGGTGTCACGTTGGCACAAACCTTGTTATTACTATTAAACTAATTTTTTCAAAAAACAGGAGGTGTATTCCTTGCTTACATTTTGTAAGTAAGGATTCTATTGACCATTATTAATTTATTTGTAATTGCTATTTTAATAGCTTTTACTGCATTTTTCGTAGCTTACGAATTTGCTATTGTTAAAGTCCGCAGCACGCGGATTGATCAGCTTGTGGCCGAGGGAAATAAAAGTGCCATTGCTGCAAGAAAAATTATTTCAAATCTTGATGAATATTTATCTGCCTGTCAATTGGGTATTACCGTAACAGCTTTAGGTTTAGGGTGGTTGGGAGAACCGACAGTGGAACATATATTACATCCGCTGTTCAATAGCTTGAGCATGCCGGAATCAGTGACGACAATTGCTTCGTTTGTAATTGCCTTTACATTGGTCACTTTTATTCACGTGGTAGTCGGGGAGCTTGCACCGAAAACTTTGGCCATTCAAAAAGCTGAGAAAGTTACATTAATATTGGCAAGGCCGATGATTCTTTTTTATAAAATTGCATATCCGTTTGTAAAAGCATTAAACGGATCGGCCCGTTTTATTACAGGACTCTTTGGATTGAAGCTTGCCTCAGAACACGAGCAGGCACACTCCGAAGAAGAGCTGCAAATCATCATTTCCGAAAGCTTTAAAAGCGGGGAAATTAATCAATCGGAATATCATTATGTAAACAATATTTTTGAATTTAACAATCGAATTGCCAAAGAAATCATGGTACCAAGGACCGAAATTGCAGCATTTGACAAATCGCAAACTGTAGCCGAATGTCTCGAAATTATGAAGAAAGAGAATTACACGAGATACCCGGTGATCGATGGGGAGAAAGATAACATTGTCGGTATGGTAAATATGAAGGAAGTCTTAACGGACTTTATCTCTGGTAATCAGTTGGACGCAACGATTGACCAATATGTCCGTCCTGTCATTCAGGTATTTGAATCGATTGATATTGACAAGCTTTTGGTTAAAATGCAAAAAGAACGGATTCATATGGCGATTTTGATGGACGAATATGGCGGTACGGCCGGATTGGTGACTGTTGAGGACATTTTGGAAGAAATCGTCGGTGAAATCCGCGACGAATTTGACGCTGACGAAATGCCTGACATCAATCATATCAACGAAAACAAAACCATCGTGGATGGTAAAGTGCTGATTGAAGAAGTTAACGATTTATTTGGACTCGACCTCGATGATTCAGAAATGGATACCATCGGAGGCTGGGTTCTATCCGAAAAAATTGACGTTAGCGAAGGGGACAAAATACAATACGGAGACTTTGCATTTAAAGTCCTCGAAGTCGACGGCTACCATATTAAAACGTTGGAAATTGAAAAATTAGAACCACAGGCCACGCCTGCATAATATATAAGGATTCCCCTTGGTGCCTGAAAGGCCCCAAGGGGAATCCTTTTTTTGGTTTAATTGGCTGGTTTTTTATTGTATGGAGTACAGTATTTAATTGAGAAAATAAAAAGATATCCCAAAACTGAATACTGAGCTTTTTGCGTATATAAATCGTAAACGCTTGAGGAAAACCTCAAGCGTCATTAGATGCCCATTGCAGGCAATCGAGCTATCCCTGTATAAACGGCCGGTTCTTTAAATGCCCTGAGTGCTCCTTCATGTACATATAAAACAATTCGTAGCGGACCCATCTAATCGGGAATTTGAAGGCAAGCTCATTTTTCTTATTGTAGACGAGCACGCTTTTCTTGTCGTACTCAACCCTTTTGATTTCATGAATACCAATGCTTTGTTGGTTGGCACCATCCTGCTTTACGAGCTGCTGGCCAATAATCAATACTTTTCTCTTTTTATTTTTATAGAATTCAAAATAACACAGCGCGCCGCCAACCACGGTGAAGAGAATCGAAATAAGAAGGGAGTTTTCCGTAAATCCGGATAATATTTCGCGTATCCAATGCACAATTGCCAGAGCGATAAAGAACCATGCACCTCTACTAAGCTTAGGAGAGCTTTGGAAGTATACACTATTATCATAATTCTGCTTTTCTTCGGCCCGTTCCTTGAAAAAGTCTTGTTTGTGCTTTTCAATCGGGGCTGAATCAAATTCCACATAATCCGTATAGGAATCGTTCCAAAGGACGGCGGTATCTTCTCCATCTTCAAGGGCATACGCACCTACCCAACCCACATACTCACGGTCATGCTCCTTAAAGCTCATTAAATAGTACCGCACAGGCTGGCCATAGTAATTTTCCATCTCCAATTTATCTTGAACCTGGATGTCGTCCGGATAATGGACAATCCCATCGTCTTCCTCCGGCAATTTGATAATGGTGGTAAAAAGCCGGGTCTTGGCCAAATGAGGCTGCTTGCCCTCATGAATAGGGTAGAGGTGCTCCATATTACGATCCTTCAATTCCCAGTAGACCATTTCTGCCGTTTCGATATGCGTGGAGCACTCCTTTAAGATGCTGTCATCGTAAGGAAGGTTTTTAACAATGCACAGAAGGAGCGCTTCTGTTTTTAAAAATGGGTCACGGAATTTTAAAGCCTGCTGAAGTTCTATTTCCACCTCAGGAGTAAAATAATATTCCATCAAATTTAAGAACAGCCTCATACGATTCCTAACAATGAAATAACTGTCCTTCCAGGCGGTATACACATATTTCGTGGAATAATCCCGATCAAATTTCAAATATTCCTGTTTTTCTTTCACGTAATCTTCTAACAAAATGGGCAGAACTATATCTTTTTGATATCCCTTTTCATAACCCGAGGCATTCAACGACAGCAGCATGTCATAGGTTGAAAATTTAAAACGCTGGGATTCAAGCATGTCCAGTGAGGCATCAAGAACCCCTTTTAGCAATGCGGGATAGGGCGCCAATTGCCGGTAAGGGATAATAAAATCATTTGTCTTGATTAATTGAACAATTTTTTCTTCCAAAAAAGAAAAAATCTCTTCGTCTTCCGTTAAAATTAAGAAGTCAATTGCCCGTTCTTTCGCCTGAATGTCAAAACTATCAAAATGCCTGATAAGGCCCTCGGCAACTTCCGGTCTGAAAAAATCGCAAACGAAATCGATGAGGAAATAGGAAGGGTTATCCCAATGGTCGACGCGCTCGGGAAACTTGGAAGCCGCCGTTTTGATCATATTTTTCAAAAGATCAATCTGTACCTCTAGCCCTTCCTGCTGTTTATATTCAACTAGCTGTCCAAGGGCTTCATACCTTTTCTGCGGATTTTGGCTTTTCACTTGTCTTAGAATATTGCGCAGCTTGAATTCGTACAAATGCCTCACCAGCCTTGTAATCTAGTAAAATTTTACTCTTTCATTCATTTTATTCCATTTCTATACATACGGCAATTGTAAAAATGGAGGATAAATGGCAGGTGTTCTTATTATAAGAAACTATTGACAGTTTTTTGATTTTTGCGATTCTAGAAATAGAATTATATAGAAATTTCTCAGGGGGAGTCTATGTCTAAACCGAATATATGACCTTTTTCAGCCTTCGCTTCAGGATGGCTGGAACCAAACTAAATCGTACGATATCAACTGCTTTTTTCTCGTTGCCTTTTTCGGTGGTCTAATTCCCATGATGGTGCTTGGCATTAGGAGTGTTAACGGAGATTATGGGAGGGGGGGCAGCGAAAGGCTTATTACTATGGAAGATTTACTAGATGCCATCGAGGTAACGAAACCAACGACGATCGAATGGTTAACAACCATTAAGAATTACATTAAGTACGCAAACCAAGGCTGCCATTATAGTGAGGCTGCAGCTTTTATTAAGGAGAATTTATAGATTTCTTGTAATGATACACAATAAGGCTTGGGCTAGCACAAGCTTTATTTTCTTTTGTTGTTTTTAATATATAAGTCTAAATTGGTGTAATATGGATAATATTAGAAAAATTTTTAAGGGGCTATAACATGAGCGTCTTGACATCCTTTTTCAATATAATACTAATGAGTTTGCTTGAATTAGTATACCTTTTCGGAATCATCATTTTGGTAGGCTTGATTTTGGGTGTGTTGGAACGGTCTTCCAATTCCTTATTGTTTCGGGCATTTGGAGTAAAAGGAGTGCTCGCTACGGCGTGGATTGGTGTTCCTATTCATGAAATTGGGCATCTGCTGCAGTGCTTTTTATGGGGGCATAAGGTGACACAAGTGAAGCTGCTTCAGCTTAATAGCCCTGATGGCACGCTTGGTTTCGTGCGCCACCAATATAACACGAACAGTATATATCAGCAGGCGGGGAATTTTTTTATAGGGTTAGGGCCAATTTTTAGCGGCATAGGGTCGTTGTTATTAGGAATGTATTTGCTAGTTCCACAATCTTTTGCAACACTTGATTCTTTTATTGCACAGCATCTAACCTTTGAAAAAGTGGATTTGCCATTACTATTGACCGTATGGGAAATAGTAGTTGTTTTTAGCAAAAATTTATTTACCATAGAAAATTTCCTAAACCCGTTATTTTGGGTTTATTTTGTATTGGCCATCTGTATCTCTTCGCATATAGCTTTAAGCTGGGCAGACATTAAAGGCTCCGCCAGAGGTCTTGGGATGATTTTCTTTCTGCTTGTCCTATGGAATGTGACGGCCAGAATCTTTGGTTTTGATACGTACCATGCCGTTACCAAGCTGGCGGAGTATAATGCCTATGTGCTTGCTTTTTCCAGCATCGCATTAACTTTTTCTCTTTTAACATGGGTAATTAGCTATCTACTTTACCAGGTGAAAATACGGTTGGCCAATCGATGAAAATAGCCGTGACATATTTTTGTTGTTTTTTTAACTGCTGTGCTTTAATCCTTTAATGGTAGATAATTTTATTTTTCTGTTGGCCATGATCCCTAAACGAATCGAAATTCCAATTGAAACAATGGCAAGAATTGCAATCATGTAGACAACCCCGTGCCATCCGAATTGACTGTACATTGTTCCACTTGCTGTTCCTCCAATGCTCGAACCCGCATAATAGAAAAATAAGTATAACGATGCGGCTTGTGCCTTATCGTGAGTTGCGGCTTTGCCGACCCAGCCGCTGGCAATCGAATGACCGGCGAAAAATCCGTAGGTGAAGATGGCAATCCCCAAGATTTTGATCCATAAATGGGTGTTTAGCGTGATGCAGGCACCAACCAATAAGATGACCAAAGACAGCTGCAAAATTTTCTTTTTCCCATGCTGGTCCGCCAGCATACCCATCCAAGTGGAGCTAAAGGTTCCTACTAAATACACGATGAAAATAAATCCAACCAGGGTTTGGCTTAATGAATAAGGAGGTTTAATGAGCTCAAAGCCAATATAGTTGTATAAAGAAACAAAGCTGCCCATTAATAAAAATCCAATGATAAATAGATAAATGAGACCCGGTTCCTTAAATTGGCTAAACAATGAAAATGCCAGTTTTTTAATGGCTAATTTTTGCGGTGTGAAATGTGTAGATTTAGGCAAAATCAGCCAGAAAACAAAGCTTGCCAGTAAACTAATAATGCCAACGCCAATTAAGGCAACATGCCAGCTGAAATAATCGGTTAAAATGCCGCTGATAATCCTTCCTGCCATTCCGCCAATGGAATTCCCGCTGATATATAACCCCATTGCCATTCCTAAGCTTTTGCCTTCAATTTCCTCGCCTAAATAGGCCATTGCTACAGCCGGCAGGCCAGCAAGCGCAATGCCTTGTAAGATCCGACTTAAAATCAGTAAATGAAAATTGGGTGTAAAAGCCGTTAAAATGGATAGGATGGACGAGGTAAATAATGCGATCGTCATAATGGATTTACGTCCAAATACCTCCGATAAAGACCCGGCTATTAAAAGACTGATAGATAAGGCAATCGTAGTGGAAGACAAACTTAAACTGGAAACCGCCGGAGAAATATGAAATTCCTGAGCAAAATCCGGCAGCAGGGGCTGTGTTCCCCAAAGAATGGCAAAGGTACTAAAACCGCCTGCAAATAATGCTAGGTTTACCCTTTTAAATGTGCGTGTTCCACGTTGAATGTAACTCATTTTTTGAAGACTCCTTTATTTTGTTTTAACTAGATGCTGAACAAATTCTTTAAAGCGCTCGACAACTGGAGATGAGTACCCATCCTTCAACCAAGCAATTCCAATGTCTCTTTTGCAGATAGGATTATTTACACGAATGAGCTTAATTTTACTTCTATCAAGTACTTGGGTATCAGGCACTAATGAAACACCTAATTTTGCTCCAACTAAACCGGAAACTGTGCCAATATCCTCTCCTTCGAACACAACCTTGGGGGAAAAACCAGCTTTTTGGCATAATTGATTAATAATGGTCTGCAGTTCATTCACATCTTTAAAAGAGATAAAGGGCTGGTCTTTTATTATGTTTAAATCAATTTCATTATTGACGGCAAGCGGATGATCAATCGAAACAATTAGAAATAATTCCTCCGTTAAAAGCGGTTCGCAGATAACCTCTTTATCATTATGGAACAGCGTGATTAGGGCCAAATCAACCTTTCTAGACTTTAATTGTTCCACAATCTGTCGATTCGAAGCTTGGTTTAATTGAAACTTCACATTAGGGTGCTCTATTTGATAATGACTTAAGATTTTAGGAATCACACTCATCCCAAGCGAAGGGAGGAAGGATAATGAGACGGTCCCGTTATCCGGGTGAATTTCATCCCAAATTTCCTGCTTACCAATCTCGATTTGTTGGATGGCTTGCTCTACATGATTTAAAAAGATTTTTCCATATCGATTCAAATAAATATTCCGGCCTTTGCGGTCGAATAGTTGCACACCTAATTCGTCCTCGAGCTTTGCGATGGAGCGGCTAAGAGCAGGCTGCGAAATGGATAACTGCTCGGCCGCCCGTGTAATATGCTGGGCTTTGGCCACTGTTTGAAAATAATTAATTTGATCCCATTCCATCTAAATCCCTCTTATGGTTTTGATATTACTATCATACTCTTCTTTTTACATAACTTCTAATTGTTAATATGCATGAAATTGATGCATGGGAGGTATGATTTATTTGCGGCAGAATTATCAAAAAATCCAAAATAAAAAGGCGTGGCAATCACGACCATTCCTTCATATTTTAGTCTGAAATACCAAATTGTTCTTTTGCAATCAATTTGAACTGCTGTGGGTCAATATCCTTTTTGATCATTTTTCCATTTGCCCACTCAGTTAAAGAAGTGTCAGTAAGGATTAAGTTACCCCTATCAGTGAACCTAGTGATTAATGGCTTTTTATTAAATGAGGATTCGGGGTGCTCGATGATGATTTTTTGCACCTCATTTAAATCGGATTCGTCGACGGATTTCCTAGTGTTAAAAGCATAGCCAACTTTCCAATCTTGGTCTTTATGCTTTAGTTTTATATGGAAAATGTAATTTCCATGTTCTGTGTCGGATTGTTCGACGCGGAATTCCCCATTTTGGGATGTTACGATTTCCCCGCTGAATGGGACGGGCTTCAATGGCAGGTTCCCGCCAAAACCTGTGTCTATAAGGAAACGCTGCCCATTGTAGGTGATGACAATTGCCACATGAGTTCTTCCAGTAGAACTCCATTGCTTGGTATTATGATTGTGTACTACACCCTGAACCAAGGAGACATTAAAACCATTTTCGATTAAAAAATAGTAGAGAATGGTGTTAAGATCATAACAAAGTCCGCCTTCATTTTTTAATAGGATTCTGTTTTTTAGATTTTCTTTTGAAATTGCGGCAGTTTTATTAGTGATGATGCACAAATTTTCAAAGGGAATGGATTTTGCTGTTTTTTCAAGAATGGTGTCTACTTTTTCAAAGGTAACAGTTTCGTCTTGAGGGTATCCAATTCTTTTGCGGAATAATAGATTTAATTCACCCATTCGTAAATCCTCCATACATTTTATTTTCATCAATCAATTAAAATTGCGAAATAAGAATTATGTAAAAATTCTCCAAAATATATTATAGTTATATTAAAACCAAATTGAAAGAGGGTACATACATGATGGATTACGTTAAGCTTGGTAATACAGGATTAGATGTTTCACGGTTATGTCTTGGCTGCATGAGTTTTGGTGTTCCCGAGCGAGGCACTCACCAGTGGGTGCTTAACGAAGAACTAAGCCGCCCGATTATTAAAAAGGCACTTGACGATGGCATCAACTTTTTTGACACGGCAAACGCATATTCAGACGGTACGAGCGAGGAAATTATCGGCCGCGCCCTGAAAGAGTTCGCTAACAGGGATGAGATTGTCATTGCAACCAAAGTGTACATGCGCACGCATAAAGGGCCGAATGGTGCTGGACTCTCTAGAAAATCAATTATGGCAGAAATCGATAATAGCCTGAAGCGTCTCGGCTCCGATTATGTCGACCTGTATCAGATTCACCGCTGGGACTACCATACGCCAATCGAAGAGACGATGGAAGCCCTGCATGATGTGGTGAAGGCAGGGAAGGCCAGATATATTGGCGCTTCATCCATGTATGCGTGGCAGTTTATGAAAGCGCAAAATGTTGCCGAGCGGAACGGATGGACTCGGTTTGTTTCCATGCAAAACCACTTAAACCTCTTGTATCGTGAAGAGGAACGCGAAATGCTGCCGCTCTGCCGGGAAGAGAAAATTGGTGTTATTCCTTGGAGTCCGCTGGCAAGAGGGAAGCTGACCCGCGACTGGGTAGAAACGACTTCCCGCTCTCAGACAGATGAATTCGGCAAAACACTTTACACATCTGCAATTGAGGCGGATCGTAAAATCGTCGAACGTGTAGCGGAATTGGCCGCAAAACGGGAGGTTACGCGTGCACAAATTGCACTCGCGTGGGTGCTGCAAAAGGCGCCTGTTACAGCACCTATCATAGGGGTCACAAAAATGCCTCATCTTGAAGATGCAGTTGCAGCAATCTCTATTAAACTGACCCCAGAAGAAGTGGCCTATTTGGAAGAACCTTATGTCCCTCATCCGGTTCGCGGCTTCTAATAGTGCCTCATAATATTACAACTGCTTACTGTTAAATAAAAAGACTACGAAATTCCTCGTAGTCTTTTTCGCACTATTATTAGACATCTCAATTTTTATGTGTTCCATGGTCATAACGCTCGACATTTTGTTCAACCGTGTCCCACCCGAATTCCTCGTTAATATCCTTCACTAGCTCATTTAAAAATTCATCAGATAAGATAGGATTTTTTTCGTTTCGCATGAAAATCCTCCTTTTGTTTATTTTATCGAATAAACGCTGGCACTATTACTTAACATAACCGTTTATCTTTAAAAAAAATCATTTACAACAGGAGAACAGGGGAGTATGATATTCACAGTTTCAAATTTCTAAATCGCTGAAACCGATAGGTGCGGGGGAACCATTTTTCTGGATTATTAATTAATCCTGGGGGTGAATCCTTTCAGGCAGGGCTACTCATTGGCCCGAACCCGACAGCTAACCTCGCAAGCGTTATATTGAGAAGGAAGGCGGAGCTTGTGATGCAAAAGAAATGATGTGTCTACAGGTCTATTCGAATTGACTTGGAGGCACTTTTTATTTTGTGAAAAATAGGGAAACTTACTTACATCTAATGAAATTTGGCGGTGACATAAATGTTTTCTTCCGTAAAAAGGTTCCTGATAGGAAGGCCTTTAAAATCACATGAATTAGGGGAACAAAAAATTAGTAAAACGAAAGCATTGGCTATTCTCTCTTCTGATGCGTTGTCTTCAGTGGCTTATGGTCCAGAACAGATTTTGATTGTCCTAGTGACAGTTGGTGCGACCGCATTCTGGTATTCCATTCCGATCGCCGTCGGCGTATTGATTCTGTTAACTGCACTTATCTTGTCTTATCAGCAAATCATCTTTGCTTATCCGCACGGTGGCGGAGCCTATGTGGTGTCGAAGAGTAATTTGGGAGTAAATTCCGGGCTGGTGGCCGGAGGATCTCTGTTAGTGGATTATATTTTAACTGTTGCAGTAAGTGTTTCCGCCGGAACGGATGCCATCACTTCAGCCTTTCCTAATTTGCATGGCGATAATGTGGGAATTGCGATTCTGTTTGTTCTTTTTATTACCCTTTTAAATTTAAGGGGAGTGACGGAGTCAGCGTCCATTTTAGCCTATCCCGTATACCTTTTTGTCTTGGCTCTGTTTATTTTAATAGGTGTGGGTTTATATAAAATCTTGACTGGCCAAATTCCGCCTGCCTTACATACTCCGATAGGGACGCCAGTGGCTGGGATCAGTTTGTTTATTTTATTAAGGGCATTTGCCTCCGGAAGCTCTGCCTTAACAGGTGTTGAAGCGATTTCGAATGCCATTCCAAACTTTAAAGATCCAGCGCCGAAAAACGCCGCGAAAACTTTAATGGCAATGGGACTTCTGTTGGCGGTCCTTTTTTCGGGAATTGTCTATTTGGCCTATTATTACGGGATCGCGCCTAGAGCTGAAGTAACAGTTGTTTCTCAAATAGCAGAGCACACCTTTGGGCGGAATTTCATGTACTATTTTATACAGGGAACTACGGCTTTGATCTTAATTTTGGCTGCTAATACGGGGTATTCTGCATTTCCACTCTTGGCGGTCAATTTGGCAAAAGATAAATTCATCCCAAGAATGTTTCTAATCAGAGGAGACCGCTTAGGGTACTCAAATGGAATCATCATACTTGGCGCGGCATCTATCATCTTAATACTGGCCTTTAATGCGGAAACCGAGCATCTCATTCCGCTTTACGCCGTCGGGGTGTTTGTACCATTTACCCTGTCACAAACAGGAATGATGGTCAAATGGCTTCGCGAAAAACCAAATGGCTGGGTATTAAAGTTTGTTATTAATACCACTGGGGCCCTAATCAGTTTTATAGTAACACTCATCTTTTTCGTTACAAAATTTTCGCGGGTTTGGCCGATATTAATCTTTCTGCCATTAATTATTCTCCTATTCCACAGGATTAAAAAACATTATGAAGCAGTCGGGGACCAGCTTAGGATTTCCACCTGTGAGCCTGTTGTTCCGATAGAAGGGAACGTCATTGTCGTTCCGGTGGCGGGTATTACCCATGTGGTCGAAAATTCGATCAATTATGCAAAATCGCTGAAGCCCGACCAAATTATTGCTGTTTATGTCGCGTTTGAAAGAGAGGACGAGCATAAATTCGAAGAGAAATGGAAGAAATGGCACCCGGATATCCGCCTTGTGACGCTCCATTCTCATTACAGGAGTATCATTAATCCACTTACGAAGTTCGTGGATACTGTTGAACATAAAGCAAGCGAGGCCAATTTCCGTGTTACTGTCGTCATTCCGCAATTTATGCCAAAACATAGTTGGGAAAACATTCTTCATAATCAATCCAGCCTGCTGATCCGATCCTTTTTGCTGTACCGCAGAAACGTGATTGTCACGACGGTCCCATATCATTTGAAAAAGTAAATAAGACAAAAGGAAGGTGTAATCTGGCACCTTCCTTTTTTTGTGCATTCAAATGTTTTAGGTGCGAATAGTAGAGGTAGAGAAGTTCTTTATCATTTTTTGCAGATTTCTGTGTCCTTCTCTTAACTTAATTGCTTCTTCTGTAATCTTTTGGAAACCTTCCAAATCTCTGTCAGTAGCGTTTAAAAGGGACTTCGGCAAGCCTTCGACGATTTGTTGTAGGGTTAAATCCATGTAGATAACCACCTTTCAACTAATTTCGTTAGACAATGATTTTCGTCTTTTTAAATAAATTTTAGAAAAGACTGTTTTTTTCCTGCAGGCAACGTGAAAAACTTATCACCAAATATCGTCAGAATCATTCAGGATTGGCGGCTATTATTGAGCATCTTTCAAATAACGACAACAGATGCGCTTGTTGGCAGCGGATGCCAATCCAAACGGACTGCCGTTCAGTATAAAAATGAATAATTATTTTTTAATAAAAAATAATATTTATATGTACTTTTACTATTTGTCAATGGCAAATAGTAGAAAATCATTGAAAATTTTAGCTGAAAAATATACAATAAATTTGGGATAAAAGAAAAAATGCTTTTATCTCAATTAAAAGGATGGTTTTCTTTGGAAAGCAAACAGCTTCAAATGGAACTTTCAAGCTATATTGGCAGAGCACTTCGTGAAGCCTTTGGAAAGGGACCTGAATCCGTTTATGTTTCGATCAATCAGTCCTTTATTACAGTGTATTTGCGAAATTTCATCTCGCCGACTGAGAACGTTTTATTGGAACAAAAGCAAAAACAGTTGGTCCAAAGTACTAGGGATATTTTAATGGAAACCCTCATTCCAGAGTTTAAGGCATATATGAAAATCTTAACCGGATTGGACATCAAAGAGTTTTATTATGACTGGGGCTTGCATAATAAAAGCGGGATGTTTGTCTGTATTGGTTCTGACGCGACGAAAGACGAAAATAATGCGGAGTACAATGGAAGAAACTCAATTCATGAAGAATTCAGGGTCATCAGCATTCAGGCCGAAAAAGAACCGGAGAAGATTGATTCCTATTTCATTAACAATCGAACATTGGTTGTGATTAGGAAGGGAATACTTGTTCCGATTGAGAAGGAGTTAATTCGGTTAGGCCATTCCGAAATATTAAAGCTCTCTAAACGTAATCTTGAAAAAAGATTATTACATAATAAAGGTAATTTCGAAGGCATTCTTCAAACAAAAGTGGCAGACATTTTTGTGGACTGGGATTTTCAATTAGATAAAAGTGCCATCGTACTAATCTTATCACCAACATCATAGGGCGGAAGTGAGTTAGACAATTTTGATTGAGCTAGACACAAGCCAAGATGGGACATTATCCTATCTTGGCTTTTTTGTATAGGTATAAAGTAGGAAAGGAACTGATAGAGAAAGATGAACAGTCCTGTTGAAAATATTAAGAATGAAAAGAACCAGCTATTAAAAAAATACATAGTGGAACGTTTTGCTGACTACGAATTGCTGTTTGAACGCAGCCAAAATGCGATTCTATTATTAGATACGGCAGGGAATATGGTGAGGGTTAACCAAACGTTTGAGAAGCTATGTGAGTATACTGCTGAAGAAGTGTTAACGATGAAGCTACAGACTTTTTTTCCGCTCGATAGCTTAGACAACGTTTTCCATCATTTTCATAAGACATCATTGGGTCAGTTGGAAAACTTCGACTGCCAGTTGAACAACAAAAGTGGTGCCATCCTTGATGTCAATATTACAAACATACCAATCAGTGTTGATAACCAAATCGTCGGGGTGATGGCTGTCTTAAAGGATATTACTCTATTAAAACAAAAAAAGGCGGAAGTTCGGAAAATAGAGGAGTTTCACCGCGTATTGACGGAAAATGTTCTTGATACAATCGTCTGTACTAACTTATTGGGAAAAATCATTTATATTTATCCATCCTGCGAAACGATATCCGGTTATAAGGCCGAGGAATTGATTGGAACCACTCTAACATTCATCGTTCACGAGGAAGATTGGGAAAAGGCTAATGCCGATCGAAAATTATCCTATTTAGGTGCAGGAAGCATTCGTGGGAAATATCGGATTCGTAGAAAAGATGGAACTTTGGTATGGGTGGAGGCACTCAGTAAACCGATTATTGATCCGGACACACAAACGATAGTGGAGGTTGTCTCAGTTATCAGGGAAATTACTGAACGAATTAAAACGGAAGAAGAGTTGTGGAGTCGTAAGAAGGCTTTCCGCGAATTAGTTGAACATTCTCCGGATGCTGTTCTCATTGTCCGGGATAAGGAGATCATTTTTGTAAATGAGACAGGTATTGATTTACTTGGTGCTAACAATGCAGAAGAGGTTCTTTCGAAAAACCTTCTCTATTTTATTCACCCTGATTACCATCAAGAGGTAAAGGACCTAATTCAAGCTGTTTTTAATGGTGAAACTGTAGATTTTCGGGATTACAAAGTAATCCGCGGGAATGGGGCAGTTTTTGATGCTGAAATAAAAGGAATTCCTACATTTTTCAATAATCACTATGCTCAACATGTGATTATTCGGTAATATCCCGAATAATCACTATGCTCAACATGTGATTATTCGGGATATTACCGAACGCAAAAAGACGCAGGAGCTTTTGCTTAACTCTGAAAAATTAACTATTGCAGGGCAATTGGCTGCAGGCATTGCCCACGAGGTCCGAAATCCGCTGACAGCCATTAAAGGTTTTTTGCAATTAATGGAAAGGAAAATGGAGGATCAAACCTATTTTGGAATCATCGAATCGGAAATAGATCGAATTGAACTAATCCTCAGTGAATTGCTAGTCCTAGCCAAACCGCAGGATTTTAAGTTCGAATCCGTCTATTTGCCAGCCTTGATTGAAGATATTAAAACATTGATTGATACCCAAGCAATTATGAATAATGTGAAGATTGAAGTGGTTAATACTGATGAACCAATCACGATCAATGGGGATATAAATCAGTTAAAACAGGTTTTTATCAACTTTTTAAAAAATGCCATTGAAGCAATGCCGAATGGTGGGAGCTGCATTATTGAAATGAAAGCAATCGGTGAGAACAAGGTGAAGATTTTCTTTAAGGATACGGGTGACGGCATTCCTCCGCAGCTTTTGAAGCGAATTGGCGAACCATTCTTTACGACTAAAGAAAATGGCACAGGACTCGGAATTATGATTTCCAAACAAATCATTGAAAACCATCACGGCACCGTTCATTTTTGGAGTGACAAGAAAGGCACCATTATTGAGGTCATTCTTCCGTTACAATAGGTGATTAAAGTATCCCAAGTAAAAAATACTTGGGATATTTATATTTCAACAATCGGAAATTTCGGGAGTGAAAATAATTTTAGTTTATGATATTATGACATTATTAATTTTAAACTTTTGGAAAAAAGTACAATTTAGGAGATGGAAAACGTGCTAATGTGGAAACGAAATTTATGGGTGCTTTGGATTGGCGTGTTCTTTACATCAGCTAGTTTTTCCATGGTGATTCCTTTTTTACCGATATTTCTGCTGCAATTAGGGGTGCATGATCACACTGAAATGTGGTCAGGCGTGCTCTTTAGTGCTGCTTTCTTTGCAGGTGCTTTCGCTTCACCCTTTTGGGGGCGTGTGGCCGATAAATATGGAAGAAAACCAATGATTATAAGGGCGGGAATTGCCCTTTTTGTTATTTATACGTTAATGGCATTTGTCACCAATCCATACCAAATCTTAGCATTAAGGATTTTACAGGGGTTGCTCAGTGGGTTTATTCCAGGTGCGATTGCTTTGATTGGAACCAATACACCGAATGAAAAAGTCGGGTATGCCTTGTCCATGATCTCCTCAGCATCGGCATCAGGGGGCATCCTTGGTCCGCTATTAGGCGGGGGTATTGCACATCTTGTCGGTAATCGACTTGCCTTTGCCAGTGGTGGAGTATTTGTATTCCTGGCGACACTGCTGATTATTTTTTGGGTAAAGGAAGAAAATTTCAAGCCTAACAAAGAGCGCGGCGGCTCTGTAAGAAATGATTTTAAGACTGCGATGATGAATCGGCCGTTATTGCTTGTGCTCATTTTAACAGTTGTAACAAGTTGTTCCATCATGACGATTGAACCGGTGCTTCCTTTATATGTTGTGAAGTTGGGCGGGTCTTCCGATAACGCTTCTTTAATTGCTGGTATCGTGTTTTCACTGCCAGGCATCGCCAGTGCTTTATTTGCCCCGTATTGGGGAAAATGGGCCGATAAAGTAGGTTTTCAACGGGTGTTATTCCTAGGCCTGATGGGCGGCGGCATCGGCATGTTAGCCCAGGTGCTCGTTTCGCAGATATGGGGATTTTCCATTATCCGCTTCATGTTTGGCGTCTTCTTCTGCGCGGTTTATCCAGCGTTAAACGGTTTAGTCGTAAAATCCACACCGGATGAATTCCGTGGCCGCGCCTTTGGATTAAACCAAACCGCCAATCAGATTGGCGGCATGACGGGTCCGATGATTGGAGGGTTCGTAGGCGGAATATTACCGGTCCAAAGTGTATTTTTGGTAACCGGTATCCTTCTTTTAACTGCCATGGGCATGGTGTATTGGAATGCAGGTGTGTTAAATGGTTCTTTGAAGAGGAAGATTATTGCCAGAAAATCAGGTTAAAACTTATCTGCTGATTCTAATAATAAAACATGAAAGAGATTGCAGTAAGTCTCAATCTCTTTTTGCTTTATCAAGTTATTTCGCAGATCAGTCCATTTTTAGGGTGAGGTTTGCGAAAAGGGATTATAACACTCTTGAGGGAAATTCCTCCCTCAATTTTAATCTTATTGGTAATTCCAAAACTACCATGGTATCTACGAGGCCTTCCATATAAAATAGTCTCATATAATTCAAACTGAAACGGGGTTTTGCTTCCATTTGACAATTCCACTTAAAGAAACACCAAGAGATGTACCGTTGCGTATTCGAGAGAGGTTATATCTTTCAGTTTTATGGAAGTTTTGGCTCAGCCATGGACTTGCTTTTGCCTGGATGTTAATGTCCATTATTATTTCGATTCCTTGGGTAAAGGATTTAGGTGAATTAGTCACCGTCCCCGTAGCGATTTTACTGATAACCGGAATTGCCTATATACCCGGGTACCTTAATGCCTTTATGCTCGTAAGTCTTTTGTTTGACAAGCAGCCGGGATTTAAAACGTTGCATCCGGCCGAACCTGTGAGTATTTTAATTGCGTGCTGGAATGAGGAAAAAGGGATTGATAGTACCTTACAGCAAATAGCAAAACAGGACTATACAGGAGAAATCCGGATTATCGTCATTGATAACAATTCGACAGACCTTACAGCACTGGTGGCAAAACAATTAGGTGATGAGCTGGGTCTTAATATAAAAGTTCTATTCGAAAAAAAACCTGGGAAGAATTTTGCTTTGAACAAAGCGCTCCGATATGTCGAGACCAAATATTTGATTACATTGGACGCTGATACGGTACTTCATACCCAAGCAGTAAGGCGCCTGGTGGCCCGGATGGAGTCTGCACCGCAGGAGGTTTGTGCAGTGGCGGGAGCCGTTCTTGTCCGCAACAGCCGTGAAAATTGGCTCGCCCGGATTCAGGAATGGGATTACTTTTTAGGAATCGCTTCTATTAAAAGGCTACAGGGCTTATATCAGGGAACGCTTGTTGCTCAAGGGGCCTACAGCCTTTACCGAACGGAAGTTGTCAAGGAAGTGGGGGGGTGGCCAGATGCCATTGGAGAAGATATAGTTCTTACATGGTCATTTTTAGAGAAAAATTATAAGGTATATTTTGAACCGACAGCCATTGCTTTTACGGATGTACCGACGAATTTTCGCCATTTCGTACGGCAGCGGAGCCGCTGGGCACGAGGGATGATTGAGGCGCTCAAACAGGTCAAGCCATGGCAGCAGCCAAGGATTTTTACGAGGTATTTAACCGGTTCGAACCTTGTGATGCCATATTTGGATTTTGTTTATACCTTTGTTTGGATCCCCGGGTTATTCTTGAGTTTATTTGGATTCTACTGGATTGCCGGCCCGCAGACGCTTTTCGTCCTACCTTTAGCTTTACTGACAAATTACGTCCTTTATCGATACCAAAAGGGTGTTTTTCAGGAACTTAACCTTGGCATTAGAAAAAATCGTAAGGGATTCTTCCTGTACGTATTGTGCTATCAGATGATTATGTCCCCGGTATCTGTGTGGGGCTATTTGCAAGAGGTCATGCGTCTTCGTAGAGTTTGGAAATAAATCTTTCTAATTTTCCTATATTACTGTCTTAAAAAAAGAGTGAATGAGATATTCACTCTTGGCCAGCTCTTAAGCTTTTGTGTTATTCGTTTCAGTATCGATGCTGTTAGTAATGGGGTGCGGCTGGCCGTACCCTTCTATATTTCCGGCATGTTCCTCATGATATTGTGTTCCAGAATTCTGACCGCTCGTAAGTGATTTTCCTTTTTGCTGTTTGTTATTAGGTGATTGGTTCATTATGTTATTCACCTCCCTGACATCCTATAGAGTGGGAAGTAAAATAAAAATTATTCATTTTCAATGCAGATAAATGATGTAAAATAGTCTTTAATATAATCTTGATACATATTCAAAGGAGAAATTCTTATGCGAACAGAAGGATACATAGAAGTAACCGGTGGGAAAGTTTGGTACGAGAAATATGATCATAGAACAGGGAACACACCGGTAATTGTTTTGCACGGCGGGCCGGGTTCATCATGCTTTTCCTTACAGGGGTTGAAGGAGTTGGCGGCAGACCGCCCGGTCATTTTATACGATCAACTAGGCTGCGGCAGGTCAGAAAGGCCACAAGATGATTCACTTTGGCATTTAGATCGATTCGTGGAGGAATTGGGACAAATTCGCTCCGCTTTGAACCTTGATGAAGTACATATTCTTGGGCATTCCTGGGGAACCACATTAGCGGCAGCTTATTGTTTAACGAAGCCGAGCGGGGTGAAAAGTGTCATTTTTTCAAGCCCATGCCTGAGTGCGCCATTATGGGAACAGGATCAAAAACGGAATTTGAAAAAGCTGCCGGTTGAAGTTCAAGAGACCATAAAACGCTGTGAAGAAGATGGAACCATGGATTCGGAAGAGTTTCAGGAAGCCATCGAGGTGTTCAGCAAAGAATTTGTCTGCCGGATTCCAAAGCCTGAGCATCTAAAAGCGCACCCTGAATACCGAAACTCCGAAATTTACAATATTATGTGGGGACCATCCGAATTTACGGTACTAGGGAATTTAAAAGAATTTGATTGTACCTTACAATTGAAGGAAATCTCTTGCCCCGCATTATATACGTGTGGCCGGTACGATGAGGCTACGCCGGAAACAACAGAGCATTACAGCCGTTCTTCTCCTGGCTCGAAATTTCATGTATTTGAAAACAGCGCCCATATGCCATATATTGAGGAACCAGAAGAATTTTTACGGGTTGTTGGGGAATTCATGCACTGGGTTGAATGTCTATAAGAACCGCCTGAGTTTTTTTCAGGTGGTTTTTTCTTCTTAATGCCCCAGTTGAAAAACGGATGCCCTTTAAATTGGACTTTTTTTCCTTGTGTTGAAAAAGTTGGAGAATGATAAAGGATTATTTGTGATTTTGTCGAATTAAATCAGGTAACATACATACACAAAGAGGAATGGACATGAATAAATCAGGACAAATCATTTTGCTGCTGCTATCACTTATTTTTACTGCTTACCAAAAGATTATGTATCATGAACCCTTCTTTACATTTGACTTTTTCCTTTTTACCTCGATCGCTTGGTTTGTTGGCTGGCAATACGATAAAGCCCGATTTTTTGAAAAAAAAGCACGGGAAAGTGAAGAAAGCTATAAGAGATTACTAGATTCACTGCCTGAATCTATCTTTATTTATCAGGATACGAAAATTGTTTATGGAAATAGGGCTGCTCTCAGAATGAGTGGCGCCAAAAGCATGACAGAAGTTCTGGGGAAGTCGGTCTTTGAATTTATCAAGCCTGAGTATAAAGACCGGTTGGAAGAACGAATTAAGCAAATTAAGAAAGAAAAATGCCCCCTGGCTACTATCGAATACAAAATTAAACGGACCGACGGAACAGAATTTTTTCTTGAAGTTACTCCCTTATCGATTGTATTTGGAAATAAAGAAGCGATCCTAGTGGTTGGAAAGGATGTCACAGCCAGAAGAGAGGAAACAGAAAGACTCCTGCAAAAATCCGAAAAATTGGCTTTGCTCGGCCAAATGGCGGCGGGAATTGCCCATGAAATCCGCAACCCGCTTACGTCCATTAAGGGATTTATCCAATTATTCAAAGCAAACAGTGAACAGGATGAGTATTTTGATATCGTATTATCAGAGCTGGAACGCATTAATGCCATTGTGGGCGAATTCCTGGTTCTGGCCAAACCATCCGCGGCTGTTTTTAAGGAACAAAATATTGAACAATTGCTACATGATGTTATTACCTTAATAAATACTCAGTCTATCATCAATAACGTGCAGATCTATACTGAAATTGCTGAAGAGCTGCCGATGATATCTGGTGAAAAAAATCAGTTAAAGCAAGTTTTTTTAAATCTCTTGAAGAATTCAATTGAATCCATGCCTCTAGGCGGAGACATCTTCGTAACAGTAGGGGTAAAGGAAGAAGGCAAAATATCCATTCGGATTACCGACGAAGGGGTCGGCATACCAGAAGAACGGATTCTAACACTAGGAGAGCCATTCTATACAACAAAAGAAAAAGGAACCGGCCTCGGACTAATGACCTGTTTCAAAATAGTCGAAAGCCACCGCGGCCAAATCAAATTTACAAGCGCAGTACACCAAGGAACAACCGTAGAAGTCACCCTCCCAACAATTACCCAGCCATTATTAAAGAAATGAAACATGGGGACGGTTCTTGTGCATCATTTGCATGAGAACTGATTTTTTTTTTGGTGACGCATGGGCGGTTCTAATGCCACATATGTCCGGGCGCCGATTATTCTAATTTTTTAAAAAATAAAAAATTAGTAAACCTTTTGCTATAATAGTTTAGTCTGAAATCATATATATGTAAAAAATAGGAAGAGTTATATTTGGCTTTTTCACGGAGGTTTATATGGGAAAAAATAAATATGTATTTTGGGGGCTGGTCATCACGACCCTCATCTCGGCGCTTGACGCCAATATTATGCAGACAGCAAGTCCGACTATTGTCAAACAACTTGGCGGAATGGAGTTGTTTGCGTGGATTTTTGTTGTCTATATGCTGGCAAGTACAGTAACTGTACCTCTGTATGGAAAATTATCGGATATGTATGGTCGGAAAAATCTGTTGATGATTGCGGTTGGGATTTTTACATTAGGTTCCATTTTATGCGGAATGGCGAACTCAATGGTTTCCTTAGTTATATATAGAGGTATTCAAGGCCTTGGAGCAGGCGGTATGATTCCACTCTCGATGATTATTGTCGGAGATTTGTTCACGATTGAAAAGCGCGGCAAGATTCAAGCGGTTTTCAGCAGTATTTGGGCTATTTCTTCAATTGTCGGGCCAGTGATGGGCTCCTTTTTCGTCGAGGCTTTGACTTGGAGATGGATTTTCTTTATTAATATTCCGATTGGAATAGCAACTGTTTTATGTTTGCTTCCTTATAAAGAACAAACAGAATTTAAGAAGACTCATATTGACTATAAAGGTTTCTTTTTATTCGGGGCTTCGGTCAGCCTTCTATTATTATCTACCAATGTAGGCAACGCCATCTGGTATGTGATTGCGGGCATAATTGGCATGATTATTTTTATTTTGGTAGAAAGAAAGGAAGCACATCCATTTTTACCTGTTTCTCTTTTTAAAAATAAAGGCATCCTGATGACGAATGTGTTTATGCTAGTGTACTGTTTATCGTTTTTTGGCACCTCTAATTATATACCGCTGTTTCTTCAAGAGGGCTCGCATATGAGTATTTATAAGAGCGGCTTGATTTTATTAAGCATTGCGGTCGGCTGGATGTTTGGCAGTACACCTGCTGGAAAATGGATTATCCGATTCGGTTATAAGCGGTTATTTATTATCGGCAGTTTTATTACCGCGTTATCAGGACTAGCACTGTTTATGTTTATTAAAGATTTGTCGTATACGAATTTGTTTTTAATTTTGACGGTGCAGGGCTTTTCATTTGGGTTATTGTTTGCAGTCGGCACGATTGCCTCGCAGGAGTTCGCCGACTCCAATATTAAAGGGGTATCTACCTCGCTGCAGATGTTTTTGCGGAACATCGGTACATCGATTGGCGTTACCGTAATGGGGTTGATTATTAACCATACTGCAAATATTGTAAATGGCATGCAGAATGTCTTTCTCTATGCCTTAATTTTAAGTTTGGTCACGGTTGTGCTAAGCTTCCTCATTCCTGCGAAGACTGCAGAATTGAGTGAGGGATAAGAACAAATGATTAGAAGAAAGGTTGTGCATAAAAATATTATGTAAACCTTGCGGTGAAAGTCCTCATGAATTGTTCCATGAGGACTTTTTTTTATAAGAGTTAGCCATGCACTGAATTAGGTTATTCCTACTTATTATCGTTCGAACTCCTGACTTCAGGCTTTACCGGAGTAAACTCCTCGGCAGCCTCTGTTTGGAACTGTGGTTGTTGTTGGATAGACCTCGAGGTATTTGTAAATTGTTTGTTTTTCTCATTCGTAAGAAATCCATGGTAAAAGTATTCAAATAAGGCCACAGCAGCAGCTGAAATAACCGAGGCCCAAATTAGATTATTTTCATTTGTCAGCATTCGCCCCATTAACCACACCACCAAAAAGGTAACTAGAAAATCCGCTATGGTTGCCAGGAGGTTGGTGGTTTTACGAAGAATCAGTAAATCTCCTAATACATAACTGACAATCCCCAGTACAGCCGTTATCAAAAGGACATCACCGAAACTAAAATCAAAAAACAAACCGAGAATGATCCCAAGTACAATCAAGCAAGGTATAAACTTGGCTGCCAAACGATATACATTTTGCATCAACGAATCCTCCTTTTTCCTGTAGATTTCCCCTTGAATTTTCCAAATATACAAATACAAGAGGGGCCTGGCATTTCTTTTTAACTGAACCCACAATCATTAATTTGCAAAATTTGCAGAAAAATAATTGACTTTACCACCAGAACCTTTATAATAAATTTTAATTAATATAAATCCGATAAAATTAATGCGAATTATAGGGGAAGTGGGGATGCGAAGTGTTTCTTCACATTAATGAGGTAAATAAGCAGTTTCTTAATCAAAAAGAGGTAAGTACTGTTCTTTCAGATATAAATCTGGAAATAAAAGAGGGCGAATTTGTTTCGATTCTCGGGCCGTCCGGTTGTGGGAAATCGACCTTGTTATCTATTGTGGCCGGGTTGACTAAGCCCTCCAGCGGCGAGGTGCTCTTGAATGGCCAGCCTATTACCAAACCGGGCCGAGACCGCGGGATGGTGTTCCAGCAGCCTGCTCTCTTCCCATGGATGACAGTTGAAGAGAATGTTATGTTCCCGCTCCGCAAAGAAATGAAAAAGAAGGAAGCAAAGGAAACTGCCCACCAATTTTTAAAAATGGTGCAGCTCAGCAACTATACAAAGCATTCACCGCATGAACTATCGGGCGGAATGCAGCAGCGCGTAGCAATCGCCCGTGCGCTTTCAATGAATCCAAAGGTCCTTTTAATGGATGAACCGTTCGGTGCGCTTGATGAGCAGACACGTTCGCGACTTCATACCGAGTTAGAAAAAATTTGGCTTGAAACGCGGAAGACGATCCTATTTGTCACCCATAGCATCAGCGAATCTATTAAGTTATCAGATCGGATTGTTGTGATGGGAACGCGACCAGGAGTGGTTCTCGAGGATATTCACGTAAAAATCCCAAGGCCGCGCGCAAACCATCCACAAATGGTGACCAAATTGGAAGAAAAGATAATGGGATTACTACAATCCGAGATTGATAAAGTAGTGAAAGAGGAACTCGCATATGCAGCAAACAATTAAACGCACCATATTCTTTGCACTGCTTTTAATCATCTGGCAGGGGGCAGTAAGAATTTTTGACATTTCACCAGCGCTAATGCCGGCACCAACAGATGTTTACGAAGCACTTGCTAAAGGTTTTTCTGATAAAACACTAATCTACGATATACTTGCCAGCCTGCGGCGCTTAGCTATTGGATTGTCACTTGCCATCGTAATTGGCGTCGGTCTAGGCATTCTTTTAGCAAAAAATAAATCCGCTGATGAGACCCTTGGAACATTGATTTTGGCCCTGCAAAGTGTACCGAGCATCGTCTGGCTGCCGATTGCAATCATGTGGTTCGGCTTAAACGAAAAAGCCGTTACGTTTATCGTCATTCTTGGCGCCACCCTGGTAATGACCATCAATATGCGGATGGGGATTAAAAACGTTTCTCCTCTTTATATTAAAGCCGCACAAACAATGGGCTCAGGTGGATTGGACCTATTCTTTAAGGTTATTTTTCCAGCATCTATCCCATACGCCGTTACGGGTGCCAGACTTGGTTGGGCATTTGCCTGGCGAGCGCTCATGGCGGGGGAGCTTTTAAGCAGCGGTCCGGGGCTTGGTTATACCCTTAAATTTGCCTCCGATTTTGGCAATATGAGCCTTGTTATCGCGATTATGATCATCATCGGCGTCATTGGAACGATTGTTGATATTACCTTCTTCCAGCGCGTTGAAAAAAATGTCATGCGCCGCTGGGGTTTAGAAACTAGCAATTAGAGATTAAAAGGGGAGAAAAAGATGAAAAAGCAGGTATCCATCATCAGCATTATTCTATTATTGGTATTCGGAGCGCTAGCGGGCTGTGGCTCAAAAGAAGCTAGTTCCGGCAGTTCAGAAAAGGCTGCTAAAAAAGTAGTCATCGGCTATTTTCCAAACATTGACCATGCTCCGGCAATGGTTGCAAAGGCGAAAGGCTTTTATGAAAAAGAATTAGGTAAAGATGTGACAGTGGAATACAAAACATTCCCGGACGGCGGCGCATTTATGACCGCTCTTAAAACTGGCGATATTGATGCAGGGTTAGTTGGACCTGGCCCAGTTATGAATAACTTTACAAACGGTGCAGATGTTAAAATCCTTGCAGGTGCCTCTTCAGGTGGTACAGCCATTGTAGCAAGCAAGAAGAGCGGCATTAATTCTGTTGAAGACTTCAACGGAAAGACGTTTATTACACCAGGCGTTGGCTGTACACATGATGTTCAGATGGAAACATTTTTACAGGATTTCGGAATCTCTTCGGCTCGGATTGGCGGTACATTGAAGCATGTAACCGGCAACCCTGCCCAGTATGCGAACATGTTTGAATCTGGCAAGGTTGATATTGCGGCAGTACCGGAGCCGTGGGCATCGCAGTTAGTGAAAGACGGCGGCGCGAAAATTATCGTCGACAGCTCTAAAATTTCTTTTGGTAAAACTCTGCCAAACACAATCTTAGTTTCAAGCGGCAAGAAAATTAAAGCTGATAAAGATGTTATTGCTAAAATTGTGAAAGCACAAGATGAGGCAATTGCATTTATCGAAAAAAATCCAGAAGAAGCTAAAGACATTACGATTAAGACCATCAAAGAAATCACAAAGCAAGACCTTGAAAAGGACGTCGTCGATGCTGCTTGGAAAAATATTCATTTCACGACTGAAGTCAATAAAGATGTGATTCAAGAGTTTGCTAATTCTTCCGTAGAGCTTAAATTCTTGAAGGAAAAGCCTGATTTTGCGACATTAATTGATACAGAATTTATTAACTAAAAATGAAGGAAGGTGCTGAGTGGATACTCGGCACTTTTTTTAAGCAAAAGGGGATTGTGAAAATGAAACGTTTTTTAATTCTATTATTTTCTGTCCTGCTTCTTACTTCTTGTTCGGCGGATAAAGAAAAGAAGGAGAAGGTAGAGTTTCCGCTTAGCATGAAGGTGGAGAGTTTTGAAGGAATCAATCAAGACGGGAAACAAGTTGACCTATCAAAATTAAAGGGTAAGGTCTGGGTGGCTGATTTTGTGTTTACGAACTGTGACACGGTTTGTTCACCAATGACTGCCAATATGGCCGAGTTGCAGCGCAAGATGGCGGATGCGGGTGTGGATGCCCGGCTGGTTTCCTTCAGCATTGATCCAGAACAGGATCAGCCTGCAATCCTAAAGCAATATGCGAGCGGAGTGAAGGCTGATTTCGCAAATTGGGATTTAATAACGGGCTATCAGCAGGAGTTTATTGAAAGCTTCGCTAATAAGTCGTTTATGGCTCCGGCAGCGAAACTGGAAGGGTCAAATCAATATGTGCACAGCACTTCATTTTATTTAGTAAACATAGAGGGGATTGTTGTTCAGAAGTACGAAGGTGCAGCGGATGTACCTTATGAGCAGATCATTAAGGATATTAAATCATTGCAATAATATTTAATATAATAATATTATGTAAAGTTAAATTTTTATCTCAAGGGCACTGCTTAAGCAAGTGCCCTAATTAACGTTATTCTAATATATCCTTAAATTCTTTCCCTTTCTGGACATAGTGTGCACTCGACATTTGCAGCATTTGCAAGTCCTTCTCGGTCAGCTCGCGGACCACTTTTCCCGGTGAACCTAACACAAGGGAGCGGGGCGGTATCTTAATTCCACCTGCCAGCAGGGTATTGGCTCCAATAATACATTCCTCGCCAACCTCGACATTGTCCAATATGGTAGAGCCCATACCGACAATTGTCTTCCTGCCAATTTTACAGCCGTGAAGGATGGCGTTATGGCCAATCGTACAATCGTCCTCGATGACACATGATTCAAACATATGTATGGTGGAATTATCCTGGATACTGCAGCGTTCTCCGATAATTATCGGGCCATCATCTGCCCGTAGAACAGCGTTAAACCAAACGGTGGAATCTTTGCCGATGGTAACATCGCCAACGATATAAGCGCCAGGTGCGACGAATACAGATTCATGAACAGAAGGGGTTTTGCCATTGTAGGGAATAATCATTTTTACCTCTCCTTTAAATATCAGAATTTTTTATATTTTATTATAACATAATTAATGGAAATATAGGGAAAATGTCCTTTTTAATGAAGCAGTCTTGTAATAAATGACAACTGTGTCCTAAAATGGAAATGAAAGCGCTTTAAAAATTGTCTAAATAATATAAATAGTCTAAAAATATTGACAGACCCTTTTTTCGGTGTTAACCTTATAAAAAATTGATTTATAAAATCGATGACGAGAAGAGTAGGATTTGCTGTTTGTCCAAAGAGAGTCGGCGTGTTGGTGGAAGCCGATGTCAGACCTTATCTGAAAATCATCTCTGAGATGTGCTGCTGAAATGTTACCAGTAAGCCGCACCGGGAAGTCCGCCGTTACAATGGAACACGTATATTACAATGTACGGATGTCGAGAGCCGCAGCAAGGAGTTTATTGGATGCTGCGGAAGTAGGGTGGTAACGCGAGCTAACTCGTCCCTATACCATTGGGGACGGGTTTTTTATTGTTTATAAAAGCTGAGATTTTTTCAAATTTGAGGAGGGAAATTGACCATGAGTCAACAGGTCGAAACATTTAATGTGGAGGATATCATCATTGCCAGTCACACCATCAAGGATGTGATTTCGCCGACTCCGCTTCAATACAATCATTTATTGTCTGACCGTTATGGCTGCCATGTTTATTTAAAACGGGAGGATATGCAGAGTGTCCGTTCTTTTAAAATCCGTGGAGCCTACAATCGTATTAAGAGGGTGAGCCCCGAGGATTTAGAGAATGGGATTATCTGTGCAAGCGCAGGAAACCACGCACAGGGGGTTGCTTATTCCTGCCACCTATTAAACATTAGCGGGAAAATCTTCATGCCTAATACTACACCGAAACAAAAGGTAAACCAAGTGAAGTTTTGGGGCAAGGACAGCGTCGAAATAGTTTTGGTAGGCGATACCTTTGATGATGCTTACGAAAAAGCAATTGAATGCAGCCGCGAAGAAAACCGGACGTTTATCCATCCGTTTGATGATTATGACGTCATTGCCGGGCAAGGTACAGTAGGTGTCGAGCTTCTAAATGACTGTCATGAAAATATTGACTATCTATTCGGAGCAATTGGCGGCGGCGGTCTAATGGCTGGTGTGGGTACCTACCTGAAGCATTTTTCACCGGAAACTAAATTAATCGGTGTTGAACCTGAAGGCGCTCCTGGGATGAAGGAATCGGTTTTAAAAGGGGAGGTCACCTCGCTTGATAAAATTGACCCATTCGTTGATGGTGCGGCGGTCAAAACAGTCGGTACGAAGACTTTTAATATCTGTAAAGAGCTTATCGATGATATCGTTGTTGTACCTGAAGGAAAGGTTTGTACGACGCTTTTATCTTTATACAATGAAAATGCGATTGTTGTTGAGCCTACTGGTGCTTTATCTATTGCTGCATTGGATACATATGCTGAACAGATTAAAGGTAAAACTGTTGTATGTATCGTCAGCGGTGGAAACAATGATATCGGTCGGATGCAGGAAATCAAGGAGCGCTCTAAGCTTTATGAAGGGCTGCAGCATTATTTTATCGTTAATTTTCCACAGCGTCCAGGTGCACTGCGGGAATTCTTATTAGAGGTCCTTGGACCAAATGACGATATCAGCCATTTTGAATATACGAAGAAGAATAACCGTGAAACGGGTCCTGCTTTAGTAGGAATTGAATTGAAGGATAAAGAAGACTACTTCCCGTTAATTGAGCGCATCAAGACGAAAGGATTTAACTGCAGGGAAGTAAATAAGGACAGCACCTTGTTCCAAATGCTTGTGTAGGAGACATGGTGACATGCGGCAAAAATTCTATAAATACTAAATATATGTGGTAAGTAGAAAGTGGTCCATTTTGTGGACCGCTTTTTTTTGCCTATAAATTTATTTTTGTTGGCTTATAAAGAGAAATTTAACTGGTCCTTAATTGGGGCACTAAAATTTTTATGTGGTAGGTTTCAGTTAAAGTATTTCTAAAAACAGGACATTAAAAAGATATATATAAAGAGTAATAAAAAGACAATAATATTGAGCAAAATAGGTTTATAAGGGAGTGTAAAGAACACTAACACTTCCCAATAAGGGGGTGAGATCTTGAATAACAACAAACGTAATCGCGATGATGTAGATGCTGGTGAGGCACTAGGAACTGGTGCAGGTGCTTTTGCCGGTGCTGCAGTGGGCTCCGTATTAGGTCCAATCGGCACAGTGGCAGGTGCTATTGCCGGCGGTGCACTGGGCAACAAAGCGGGCGAAGGTGCCGATGAGGCTATGGATCAGGCAGATAATCGAGTGGATGAGTAAAAATTCGTCCTTTTCTTAAATAGACTCCAACCTTATTTAGACTCCTGTGGCGGGAGTCTTTTTATATATTCCATTCTATTTTGATGAATTTCCAAACGAGCTATTAAATGGTTCAAGTCACCGTAGCCATATTGCTGCTGCAGATCGATACACCAATTATTTTTTATGAACTTCTATCTTTTTGAAAATCAAACTCTTAACAAATGATCTAAATTAGGTATAATATTATCTGTGTATATTTAGAAAATAGACTCCCAAAAGCTATTTTTGAAAAGGTTGAATCGTAACGGCTTTTTCATCAATGATTTTGGATAGATTCAAACCAGAAAGAGAGTGTTCATATGGGTCGTAAATGGAACAATATCAAGGATAAAAAAGCAGCAAAGGATGCCAATACAAGTCGTATTTATGCTAAATTCGGCCGTGAAATCTATGTGGCAGCACGCCGTGGCGAACCCGATCCGGAGGCTAATCAGGGTCTAAAATTCGTCCTGGAGCGTGCCAAGACTTACAGCGTGCCAAGGCATATTATTGATAAGGCGATTGATAAAGCAAAAGGCGGTTCTGATGAGAGCTTTGATGAACTTCGTTATGAAGGCTTTGGTCCGAATGGCTCGATGATTATTGTTGATGCCTTAACTAATAATGTTAACCGCACCGCTTCAGAGGTCCGTGCTGCATTTGGTAAAAATGGTGGAAATATGGGTGTCAGCGGTTCTGTTGCATATATGTTCGATGCCACTGCTGTAATTGGCGTAGAAGGAAAATCCGAAGAGGACGTCCTTGAAATCCTTATGGAAGCAGACGTGAACGTTCGTGACGTGGTTGAGGAAGAGGATCAGGTCATCGTATATGCTGAGCCAGACCAGTTCCACGCTATGCAGGAAGCTTTCAAAAATGCTGGCATAACAGAATTTACTACAGCCGAACTTACCATGCTTGCGCAAAATGAGGTTGAGCTTCCGGAAGATGCTGTTGCTAAGTTTGAGAAATTAATCGATACACTTGAAGATCTTGAGGATGTTCAACAGGTTTATCATAACGTTGATTTAGGGGAATAATAAATGAAAACTCGCCGATTGGCGAGTCCGATAGGACGGTTCATGAGGCGCAGTTGAATTTATGCGTTAAGAAAGTATTAAGCTTTCGACAGAAAGTTTATACTTTCCATTAGCCAAAACAGAGGATAACCCAAAGAGTCGTCATTCAACGACCCTTTGGGTTATCCTCATTTTTTTACAGCCGATAAAATAAATATTGTTGCAATGATGGCGAAGGTGCCAAGCCACTCAGCGGGTCCAAACGAAACCTGCAGCCAGGCAACAGATAAAAAGGCTGCCGATAACGGTTCTGCGGAAGCAAGAAGACTCGCTTCTGATGCATTAATATACTTCATGCTTTCCATGTAACAGAAAAAAGCGATGATTGTTCCGAAGATGATGACAAACACCATCGCCAAAAATGACGTCCCGGACCAATCACCATGAAACTGCCATGGTCGATAGACAAAGCTGAAGACGATACCGCCTATCATCATTCCCCATCCAACCGTAATGAGAGACCCCCACTTTGCAAGCAGGCGGCCCGGGTAAAGTGTGTAAAAAGCAAGCGCAAATGCTGAAAGAATTCCCCAAGCAAAACCAGGTACAGAGATTGCTAACGCATGAATATTCCCTTTTGTAACTAGCAAAAATGTTCCGCCCAATGCGAACAAAATGGCCATCACTTCAAGCTTTGACGGTAATTTTTTTTTCCTCAGACAAAGGTAAGAAGCTATCATAACAGGTGCCAAGTATTGAAGGACTGTTGCCGCAGCGGCATTACTATACTCAATCGCTGCAAAATAGGTATACTGAGCGGCAAGCATGCCGAAGATTCCAAACAAGACAAGCTGGATAACATCCTGTTTGTTTTTCCAGACATTCCATATATTTTGCTTCGCAACAGTATGTGCAAAAAATAATAATCCTGTCCCGGAGAGAAGGAGTCGAATGACCACCGTCCAGCCTGAGTTAAAGCCTTTATTGTGAAATAGATATTGGGCAACTGTACCGGAAGCGCCCCAGCAGACAGCTGCAATAATCACCAATATAATGCCCTTTGCCCGCGGATAGGGCAAAACTGCACCATGCGAATTCATTTGTATCCCCCCAAAGGTGTTTCTAAGCTCTCAATCTCTTAATATTACAAAAGTTTCAAACGTTTTAAAAGGGGGAATTTGTCCCTGCCAAACTTCGTATAAACTAATTATTTGATAAGGGAAGCCATTAGCTGCCCCTGATTTCCATCACGCTTTTTCCAGACAAAAAAGCATGCCCTGTAATAAATTTTCCTAATGATTGAAATCCGTATTTGGCATATACATTCTCAACCTGCTCATTGATAGGGAAAACCCACAAGTTCTCTAAGCCTTTTTTGTTTACTTCTTCTTGAAGAAAATAAATGAGGTCGCCGATTAAGCCTTTGCCGCGATATTCTTCAAGTGTGGCAACGTGTTCTAAGCGGACTTGATTCCCATGCTTGAACAAACATGCAGTGGAGCAGGCAGTGCCATCCAACTTTAGCAGATAGCGGCTGAATGCTGGGTGTTTAAACTCTTCGGCAAAGGCTTTTTCCCGAACCCCCCGGCCGCCAAACTCTTTAATTTGACATTCGATTTCTAATGCATCTGTATAATTGGCCTCTGTAACTCTCTCTATTTGTATTCTGTTATTTTGCTGCCGTGTTGCTAGTTCTTTATTCCAAAGTTGGACAGGGGAGACAAGCTCTTCATATCGAAAGCCGCTGGCATACAATTCTTTGATTAAAGGTCCTTGATTTTCAATATTGAAGATATAGAATCTTGGGGTCAAGTTTCTTTTTTGATAAAAATCCAGTACCTCTTCAATGACAGACTTAGGATCAGAAGGAGCTTCATGGATATGCGCATGATTGGCATCATAATATACTGGCTGATTTTCATTATGAAACAAATACCCCCAAGATGTATCTATTCTATTTGTAAAGGTATCCAGGTAAGCAATGTCTAATTCTAAAACTTTACTAAATAATGAATTCACTTATTTAACCTCCCAATTGTGTATTTATTTCCATTAAATCATAATAAGCGATAGAGAGACTACAAAAACAGGAAAATGAGCCTAATCTCAGGGTGATTGCAAATGTATATCAATTTTATATTGTTTATGTAGATAAATGATAGCAGTATCTAACAATATGGTTGCAGGTATCCCTAAGTGCTGTAAAGCTTCAAAGATAAGCATTTGATTTGTTTAGCGTCACGAAAATTGTTATGATACTTCATAAAATTGATGGGAAAGGATGGAATAGAATGTCTTTAGAAAGTGTGAAAGCCCATTTCAAACAATGGGGACGGGAACAGGATGTGATGGAGTTTGATTCGTCGAGTGCAACAGTGGAGCTTGCTGCTGAAACCATCGGCGTTATTCCTGCGCGTATTGCCAAAACTTTGTCCTTCAGAGGGGAAGAAGAAAAAGCCATTCTGGTTGTGGCGGCTGGAGATGCAAAAATTGATAATAAAAAATTCAGGCAAACCTTTGGTATTAAAGCCCGCATGTTATCTGCCGAAGAAGTGTTGGAACAAACGGGACATGCTGTAGGCGGTGTATGTCCGTTTGGTTTAAAAAATGATCTAGATGTATATTTAGATGTTTCCATGAAACGTTTTGAAACTCTCTTTCCAGCATGCGGGAGCGCAAATTCTGCAATCGAGTTGACCGGTGATGAAATTTTCGAATATTCCCTCGCCAAGGAATGGGTCGATGTTTGCAAAGATTGGGAAGGTGCAGAGCTTCCGGAAAAGGTAGCAGTACGCAGCTAAAAAGATTTATTCTGTACATAAATTGATCAAACGAGATAAACTATTCTCAGACTAAAGGAGTAGGAAAATCTCCATCATAGTCACGATTTTAGAAATGGGAAATCCTTCTATACTTGAGATAAATAAAGGAAACATTAGAAGGAGGAACTCAAAATGAACGTGAATATGTTATTTTTTACCTTAACAATAAAAAAACGCAAAATAAGCATGGAAGAGGCCGCACACCAAGAGTTGGTCGATCAGCTATATGAGGAACATAAGGACCGGCAAATTTCCTCACATTTGTTTTTCTAAAATAGGGAATCTTTCTTTTTTAAAAATCAGGGTTTATAATAATTTTGTTGTTATCTCCTGCGGGGTGTTTCCTTGCAGGAGTTTTTTATATCGAAGCCAAGGGGGCATTTCGTTTGGTTTATTTTTTAGTGGGCATTACCGGTGCGCTAGGTGCAATTTTAAGGTATTGGATTGGGCTCTGGCTGTTTAAAGGTGATTCTTTTCCTTTTTCCACCTTAACCATTAACTTAATCGGGAGTTTTCTGCTTGCGTGGTTTACGACTAATTTGTTTAAACGGGTTTCGTTGCCACCTATGATTGCAACTGCGATTGGGACAGGGTTCGTCGGCTCATTTACTACATTTTCCACGCTCAGTGTTGAAACCGTCCAATTGTTTCATGATGGAAAAGTTGTTTTAGGCGTATTATACGTTGCTATTAGTGTTATCGGTGGTCTTATAATGAGCCGATTAGGATTTAAATACAGTGAGGTGGTACAAAAATCATGACATTTGTCCATTTAATACTGGTCGGATTAGGGGGATTTTTTGGCGCAATTGCCCGTTTTTTGATAAGCAAGCAGTTAAATGCAAATGCAGCAATTCCACTAGGAACTTTAACCGTTAATTTGGCCGGCGCATTTCTTCTAGGAATTATTAGCGGGGCTAAGACCGACCCAACGCTCGCCCTATTGTTTGGAACCGGGTTCATGGGAGCCTTTACCACTTTTTCAACGTTAAAATTGGAAATGCTACAATTCCTTTTGAAAAAACAAAAATGGCAATTTTACCTTTATACATTTTTAACCTACATAATCGGAATTTTTCTTGCTTACTTAGGATATTTATTGGGTAGCCAATTTCAATAAAGAAAAAAATGAGTTCGGATTGAGTTTACCCTCAGAAATTAAGAATTGGCAATCATGTATGTTTTTTTGGTTACGGATTCACTAAGAAAAAATCTTATAGGTGAACTCAATTTAATTGCAAACTGGTATAATCAAAAACATCAGATTAAATGATTTTAGTAGGGTCAGTTTTTGGAGGGGATTGGCAGTGCTTGAGGTAATGCCTGTATTGGTTCATAAAAGCCCAACGCCTTTATATATGCAGCTTGCGAACTTTATCAAAGGTGAAATTTTAAAAGGTAATATTAAACCTCTGGAAAAATTGCCATCCAAACGAAATTTGGCTAATTATTTGGGACTAAGTCTGAACACGGTTCAGTCTGCCTATGACCAGCTTTGCGCGGAGGGATTTCTGGAAAGCCGTCCGCGTTCAGGATTGTTTGTTGTTGAATTGCTGGAGGATTTAATGGTCAGTCATGATAAGGTGGAGCCTGTTGGGATGGCTGAGGAATTGAAGGAACCTGCTGAAAAAATAGATTTTAATTCAGGAAAGGTCGACCTAGAACATTTTCCATTGAGTGTATGGAGAAGGCTGTCGGTTCAAGCCTTATATGAGGATCAGTGGGATTTGTTTTATACTGGCAATCCGCAAGGGGAAAGGCTGCTTCGAGAGGAAATTGCCAAGTATTTATTTCAGTCTAGAGGTGTTCGTTGCACAGCAGAACAAATTGTTATTGGCGCGGGGACACAGGTTTTGATGGGGCTCCTTTGTTTAGTGATTGGAAGGGATGAAATTTATGCCTTGGAGAATCCAGGATTTCACCGGACAAGGGCAGTTTTGCAGAATTTAGGTGTCCTCACTGTTCCTGTTCCTTTAGATGAGGAAGGGATTACTGTAGAATGTTTGCACGGGAGCGGCGCCCGTGTCGTGTATGTCACCCCATCCCATCAGTTCCCGCTGGGAATGATTATGCCCATTGCTCGACGAATAGAATTGTTGAAATGGGCAGAAGAAATGGACGGATACGTTATTGAGGATGATTACGACGGGGAATACCGTTATAAAGGAAAACCGATTCCATCTTTGCAAGGGCTGGATTCATCCGAAAGAGTTGTTTATTTAGGCACCTTTTCAAAGTCGTTGATTCCATCCTTGCGAATCAGTTATATGGTCCTGCCTGAAGGACTGCTGGCCAGATACAGGGAGCACTTCATCATCTATAAACAAACGGTCTCCCGGCTTCATCAGGATACGCTTTATCGTTTTATGCACGAAGGTCATTGGCAAACCCATTTAAATAAAATGAGGACACTTTACCGGAAAAAGCAAGCCTTCCTGATTTCAGCGATTCATAATTTTATGGGTGAATGGGTGAAGGTAATCGGTGAAAAATCAGGTTTGCATATTGTTTTGGACGTTAGGAATGGCATGATGGAGGAGGAGTTGGTACGGAGGGCGATGGCTGCTGGAGTAAAGGTGTATCCGTTGTCTGTATATTATGCGGAGTTGGCTGGCGGGGTGGATTCGAAGGTTTTACTTGGGTACGGCGGGCTGTCGGAGAATCAGATTCAAGAGGGGATACGGGTTCTGGCGGATGCATGGGGGCTAACAAAAAGTGAAACGGCGAAAGGTTAACCGAAATTGGATATAGGACAAAAATGGGTTGGCAAAGAGGATAATGTTTACTAGAGGGTTTCTAAACGACAAAATGCTTTGGGTTGGGCTGGAAAATGACGTTCATAAAGCCGAAGAAGACCAAAATAATGGGATTTCAAGAGGGAAATGTCCTTCATAAAGGTGATGAGGATCATAACGAAGGGAATCCAAGAGGGAAATGTCCTTCATGAAAGTAATGAAGATCAAAACGAAAAAACGCCTGGAAGTCCCAAGCGTTTTGAATTTAACTCTATAACCCTAATCGCTTAACCACAAATTCCCCAATTTCATCGATATCCTGCTGGCCCTCCGGAATATTGAAGGTTTGGAAGACGTGCCACATATCATCCCAGATTTTCAAGCTGACATCTACGCCAGCCGCCAGTGCACGGTCCACTAAACGAATAGAATCATCCAGCAAAATTTCATCATTCCCGGCATGAACGAGCATGGGCGGCAGGCCTGTTAAATCTGCATAGATTGGAGATACGTGCGGGTCGCGCGGGTCCAGGTCCCGAATATATAAAGCTGGTACGAGACGAGACTGATCTGGGTTTAGCCATGGGTCAATACCTCTTCTTGTTTCCATTGATTCCCCTGTGCCCTCCAAATCAGTCCAAGGCGATAACAGGACGGTTAATGCCGGCAATTTGTCGCCAGCCTCACGTAAAGCAAGCAGAGTGGACATTGTTAATCCGCCGCCGGCCGAATCTCCGCCGATGATAATTTTTTCAGGAGAAACACCTGAATCAACCAGCCAACGATACACCTTTAGGGCATCTTCAACTGCTGCTGGATATGGATTTTCTGGTGCAAGCCGGTATTCTGGCACCAATACTCGGGCACGAGTTGACCTTGACAGTTTAGACGCCAGATATCTATGCGTGTTGCAGCTGCCCATTATGTACGCCCCGCCGTGAAGGTAAAGAAATACCCGGTCTTCTTCAGCGTTCGGAGCCGTTACCCATTCGGCAGGAATTCCTTCAATCGTTTTTTTTTCCACATTAATATCAGGGGCCACAGGAGTTAGTGCGGATAAGGCTTCTAATCCGTTTCGTGTCGCTTCAAGATTAAATTCAGCGAGTTGGTTTGTTAACGATGCCTTTAACATTTGACGTATCATTAAACTTTCTGAACTTACCATGACAAAATCCCCCTTTAAAAAATAAATACGCATTAGTACTTCGATAAAGTTTGGGGAATTCCTCCATAATGTAAAGAGATAATAAAACTTTCTGTCAGTATTTAGCGAGGTGTGACCGGTTTTACCGAAATTGCAGGGGAATGAGTTGTAACGATGCAGCCCTCCAATTGATTTCCCTTTAGTAACCCCAGTTCAAGCGCTGCTTTTATCTTTGAATCGTCGGGTTTCTTAATCACCTGAATGAGGTCGTTCAATTGCAGTTCTTCCAGTCTTTTCACTGTTTCTTCCTCATGGAATTTTTCAGATTTTCGGATTTGCCTTTGCAATTTAAAACCACTGACGGTAATTTCGCCCTTCGTGTCCCTTCCTACTAAATTATTAAAATAGCTTTGGAAAACATCTTTTAATTCATTCATTTCCAATTCGATTTCTTTTTTCTTTTTGTTTAGTTCGTAATACTTTGCCAACATCTCACCTGTTATCAAGGAATCATTGCCTCGAAGCATTTCCTCGCCCTCCTTTTACGAACGTACATTCTAATTTATGGGATTTCCCACCAAATTAGTACTCAGGTGCAATTAATTATTTTTAGACAAATTTTTGTATTTTTATTTAAAAATTTTATGATAGAATAATATTAAGTTGGAATATTCAAAAAATTAAAAAGAGGTGAAAAAAATGAATGTACCTTTAATACTTCCGGAATTTTTGGACCGGGCCGTTTCTCTTTATGGGGACAAGCAGGCTGTTTTTTGCGATGAACGAGTTTTTACATATTACGAGCTGAATGGGAGAGTAAACCAGCTTTCTCATGGGTTAAGGGCTTTAGGGGTGGAAAAAGGGGAACGGGTTGCGTATCTTGCACCGAACACCGTTGAAATGCTCGAAGGCTTTTATGGCGTTTTCCAGCTTGGGGCCATCATGGTGCCGCTTAATATCCGCTTAAAGCCTGAGGATTACTTGTTTATTTTAAATCATAGTGAATCGAAAGTGCTGCTGGTTGACCAGGACTTGTATCATTTAATCATTCCGATTAAAGAGCAGCTCGAAACAGTCAAACACATTATTGTTCAATATAAAGATGAACAAACCGATGAGGTAGATTATGAGAAATGGCTGGCCGGTTACCCATCAGGGAATTTCGATCGTTCTGAGCTCGATGAAGACGATGTCTGCAGCCTTCTCTATACAAGTGGTACAACAGGAAACCCTAAGGGAGTTATGCTGACGCACCGCAATAATTATCTCCACGCATTAAGCACGATGCACCACCTGCGCGTCAGCGACCGGGATGTCTATCTTCATGTTCTTCCAATGTTTCACGTAAATGGTTGGGGCTCGCCATTTTATTATACGGCGAACGGTTCTACACATGTTTGCTTGAAAAAGGCTACTCCTGAATCAATTTTTCAAGCTATTCAGAAGCATAAGGTGACAGTGCTGCACATGGCACCGACCGTGCTGAATTCTTTATTGCAATACTATGAAAAAAATAAACCGGTAATAGAGCATAACGTTCGGGTGGTCATTGCTGGTTCTGCACCGCCGCCGGCGTTTGTGACCCGCGTAGAACAGGAGCTTGGTTGGGAGTTTATTCAGGTGTACGGAATGACAGAATCTACGCCTCTTAGCTTGGTTTCAACAATCCGCTCTGAACTTATACACCTGGCACCCGAAACAAAAGCACGCATAAAAGCAAAAGCGGGTTATCCAATGATTGGTTCTGATGTAAGAGTAGTTAACGAGCATGGGGAAGAGGTAGCCCATAACGGCCAGGAAATTGGGGAAGTCGTAACAAGAAGCCACGGTGTTATGCTTGGCTATTGGAAAAACCCGGAGGCGACCATGGAAACAATCCGCAACGGCTGGCTCCACACAGGCGACATGGGAACGGTCGATGAATACGGTAATATTGAGATCGTTGATCGGAAAAAGGATATTATCATCAGCGGTGGAGAAAACATTTCTTCTATCGAAGTGGAAGGGGCGCTTTACGAGCATCCTGCGGTATTAGAGGCTGCCGTCATTGCAGTTCCACATGAAAAATGGGGCGAAACTCCACATGCATACGTTGTATTGCGTGAGGGTGCAGAAGTCAGCGAGGCGGAAATCATTTCGTTTTCCCGTGAAAAATTGGCTCATTTTAAAGCGGTTACAGGGGTCACCTTTGTAAAGGAACTTCCGAAGACTGCCTCTGGAAAAATCCAAAAGGTCCACCTTCGCAATGAATACTGGAGCTCAAAAGGAAAAACAGAACGGTTCGTTAACTAAAAAGTTTTAGAATTAATAAGCGGGTTGGATCTTTGTTTCCAGTCCGCTATTTTGTATTTTCTACAAGAATCAATTGCATTTATTTAACAAATTGGTTTATTATATATTTAGATAATTTTCTAAATAACTAAATTCATGCAATTAGTTAGTGAAAAGAGGGTTGACCATGAATGATGCTTTCAAGGCGCTGTCCGATCCAAGCAGAAGAAAAATACTCCATTTATTAAAAAAACAGGACTTGTCCGCAGGGGAAATTGCTTACCATTTTAACATGACAAAGCCAAGTATATCTCATCATCTAAATTTATTAAAACAAGCAAATTTGGTGGATGCAGAGAAAAAGGGCCAGCAAATTATCTACTCCTTAAACACAAGTGTATTTGAAGATGTTGTTACATGGTTTATGGACTTTATAACGAAAGATGAAGAGGGTGATAAAAGATGAAAAAATATTGGTTTGGCTTGTTTTTAGTTGTTATTACGTTCATTGCAACATGGATTGCTTATCCATATTTACCAGAACAAGTCGCAAATCATTGGAACTATAAAGGGGAACCAAACAGCTTCGTTCATAAGTCAAGAGGCGCTTTCCTTCTGCCTGGCATTATGTTAGTCTTTTATGTTATGAGGATTCTTTTGCCGAAAATCGACCCAAAGAAATCGAATTATCAGAGATTTGGAAGCGCCTATTCTTGGATCATGAATGGAATATTGTTATTTCTGTTCTTGTTTCAAGCTGTGCAAATTACCAGTGAACTAGGAATCATTGAGCCTCAACACGTTATTCCTGAATTAATTGGTTTATTATTTATCTTTATTGGTAACTTAAGTCCAAAATTTAAGCCCAATTATTTTATCGGAATTCGTACACCATGGACCTTAGCGAATGAGGATGTATGGAGAAAAACGCATCGCTTTGGCGGAAAGGTTTTTGTAGTGTTAGGTATATTGATGCTATTTGTACCGATAATACCGGCTGCTATCCAAGTCTATTATGTGGCCATTGCCATAATCGTTTCTTTAGCCCTTATTGTATTATCATCGTACTATTTTTTCATAAAAGTTTAACGTGAAACTCCCGAAATCGGGAGTTTTTTTTCTCCCTTTTTAGGTAAATTTTCCTTGTAAGAGGCGGGTGGAATCACTACAATTAATCTAGAAATAATTTAGTTTCAGATGGGGAGTCTGTTTGGGGGAGAATCGAAGATATGATATTGATTGGCTGAGAAATTTGGGAATCCTGCTGTTATTTCCATTTCATTCCGCCAGGGTGTTTGATTATTGGGATCCGCAGGATGGACCGATTTTCCCAGGTGTGGATATACTTATATCTATTTTAAGAACCTTCAATGTTTGGCTAACGCTTGCGGTGATTTTGGGTTTCGGTCACAAATTTTTGAATTTTCCTCACAAGGCTATCCCGTACATGAATGAAGCAGCATTTCCTATCTATATTATTCACCAGAGTGTTTTAGTTGTCATAGGTTACTATGTTTTAACAATCAATCTTGGTATGATTCTTTCGTTTTTCCTCATTATGGTCCTAACTTTGCTTATTTCTTGGCTAATATATGAGTTTATCATTAAGCGGACAGCCATTACGAGATGGATTTTTGGTGTGAAGGTAAACCGAAACAATCAAAAGAATTTAGTAATATGGGAGCGACACCATGAAAATTAAAATAGGTGGGGAACGATTTGAAGAGACATTTTTTTGATTCGCTAGAGGATGAAGCACTGGGCGGGGCATGTTTCGAGCCTTATATCCCGTTAATTCGCGGTAGGGATACGAAAGTAAAGGAAGAGCTATATCAAAAATTGACTACAGGGCAAAAGGCTTTATTCATGTTTTATGCTTATTTTAATCATGCTAAAAATTCAATAGAAGAATTTTATTGGTGGGGGGCATATTATTATGCTCAGCCCAGAGCGTGGAAGGCAATCAAAAACGGGCTGGAGTATTTTGGAGCAAATGAAATGATGTGTCTCTTCGTAAAATTGGAACAGCTTTTTGAAGCAGGGAATTTTTCAAGGAGTATAGAGGATTTTAATGTTTCCTATAATGACATTGAAAAGGACCCCGAACTCATGGAATCTATCGCGTTACTTAATATTGATTTTACCGAAATTAGTCCAAAGACGTTAAAGGATATTGGAGAAAAAATCAGGAGCAATCCAAGCGAATATATTCAGATAGTGGACTAATAAAAAGATATAATGGTATAAAATAAACCGTATGAGACAACCCTGATTATGTTAATAGGTGAAAGAGAGTGATTAGAAATGATTAATTTAACAAGGTTTCAAATTAAGAAACCTGCCAAAGATGTATTTGAGGCCTTTGTCGATCCTTCGAAAATCGGGAATTTTTGGTTCTCTTCGAGTTCAGAAAGATGGGCAGCGGGAAAGACCATCAAATTGGAATATGATTTGTACAATGCTGAATTGGAAATTAAAGTTGTTGAAGTAGAGGAGAATAATAAAATTGTCTTCTTTTGGGGTCCGCCAGAGGACGAACATACTGTAACCATCAGCTTAAAAGAAATGGATTCGTCCGGCACGATTATTGAAATAATGGAAGAAGGCTTTCAAGAGAATGACGCTGCATTAATACATAATATACTGGACAATAAAGAAGGGTGGGTATTTATGTTGACCTGTTTAAAAGCTTACCTGGAATTTGGCGTGAATCAATTACGGGGCGGATTACTGAACAATCATAATTCCTAGGGATTAGCCAAGGAGAACCTTCAATGACTAAACAAGAGGCGTTTAAACTGATTGTCTTGATTGAAAGGGTATATCCTCTCTTTGTGGCAAAAAATGAAACGGTCCAGCAATGGTTTAGCGTTTGTGCCGAGTTAGATTACAAGTTCGTACTTGGGAGGATTCACGAGCATATTAGAATAAGTCCATATCCCCCTGCAATTATTGATATTCTTTCTAAAGAATTGAAAAGTAACAATTGGATGAATGAATATCTACTCAAATTATCATAAGAAGTAAAAAAGTCCGGAACTATAAACCGGACTTTTTTTAATCACAGATACATTTTTATGTCATTTGAGGATGGGTCAATTTAGATTTCCGTTTTTTTCTTAAAATTCGCTTTTCAATATAATAAGTAGGAATGATGATCACTGCCCAAATAGCAAAATAGTTAAGAACTACGAGAAATGGATTGCTTGATCCTCCATGTCCTTCTTTTCCATGAAATTTTTCCTTTCGAAAATCTCCATTAGGAGGTCCTTGCTTTGGCATCGCAGTTGAGTTCTCTGTATTTACCGTATTTCCATTATTAGATGTTTGAGTACTTTGCTGCATTTGTATCGGTTTGAACTCACCCATGCTCGGTGTAGCTGTTGAAGCGAACCATTGAATTCCACCTGCTAAAATAGCGAGTGACAGGACAACGGATGCAATAACACCTTTCCTAAATTTCCCTTCCTTTGTTTTAAATGCCTTTTTGCAGATACTCATTACCCACTGCCAATGTACACCAACATGAAGTCCAACAAATGCAAGTGTGGCATCAGCAGATAATCCATGTAATTCACGAATAGTGTGATTTCCCTGAATGGCGAGACTTGGTAATACAACTCTAGAAATTAATATGCCTGTGATAATAACACCTGCCATCGAAATTAACAACAGTACTTTTAAAAGATAACTAAATCGTGTTTTATTAGGAAGCTTCGGGTCAAAGATCTTTTTCGTTGTATTGACCACCCAGCGATAGTTCAAGCCGATGTGTACTAGAATAGCTACCCCTATTACCAGTCCGGCAATTTCATGAAACGGCAATCCATCTAATACTCTTGGATTCATTAGCAGCACAAACGTGATAGCCATCAACAAATCGAGAACAATCTTTGTATAATTCTTTTTCATCTTAATTCCTCCAAATTGATTCACCTTAACTGTTTCCCATTATGGTGCGTGAACCTTAAGAAATCCTTAAGCCAAAAAATAAATCCTTATTTATTGAAAAAAGAACTTTTCATTTTTGGGGAATAAAAAAGACTATCAAAAATGAATCCAATTGAAGTAGAATAAAGTGTACCATAAAAAGGAATAAGGGGAAATAAAAGGGGAGAGGTGCATCAATGAACCTTATCAAAGCTACAATAAATGACCTGGATGCGGTAACGGAGCTTTTTGATTTATACAGACAATTTTACGAGCAATCGCCTGATACCGAAGGCGCACGGGAGTTTTTAAAGACGAGAATATTAAATGGGGAATCGGTTATTTTCGTTGCTTATGAGGGAGGGGAGGCGGTTGGCTTTACGCAACTGTATCCGACCTTTTCATCTGTTAGCATGCAACGGTCTTGGATATTGAATGATTTGTATGTGAAAAAAGAATACCGTGGCAAGGGCATCGGTGATAAATTAATCAATAAGGCAATTGAAATGGCACGGGATACTGGAGCAAAAGGTGTACTACTTGAGACAGCCTCTGACAATTTTCCTGCCCAAGGTCTTTATGAAAAAATTGGCTTCAAAAGAGAAACGCATTACTTTTATTATTTTTCTATTTAGGGGTGGGTGCTTTATCCACCCCTTTTTTTAAATTTATTTTTCAACTCTTGAAGTTAATTGGCTGATGGTCTCCTTATCACAAATGACAAACAGCTGTGCATCATTGGGAATCATTTGGTCCAGCTTTTGATTAATGTGCATGTCGCCCCGGTCGGCTACTAATGTTGCTCCTAGATTCAAGAGTTCAAAAAAAGCGTCTCGGTAGGTTTTCCATTCTTTCTTTTTCGGAATTTCATACATAGAATCTCCGTACTGTGTACTCATTAATTCAGAATACATATGGGTCACGCCATGCGAGAATAAAGAGCGTACGGCAGCATGCGAAATCATTTCCTGGGTTGGAATAAACTCATCGACTTGAACATGTTTGAACAATTGAATGTGGTTTTCATTAATGACTTCAGCCGTGACGTGAATATCTATTTTTAATTTTTCCTCAATCGTAGTGATAGCGGTCGCCACTAATAAGGTTTTGCCGTCCACTAGGAGAGGGTCCTTGGTTAAAAAGTTATCCTGCGCAATCTGGTCCGCAAAAATGATCACACCTTTGGCTTTTGGAAGGTTGGAATTCAAGAGTGTTTCTTCGTCAGTCGCATCTCCGCGGACATAAAACAGGCGTTCCTCCGAAATTGGAGCTTTTTCTAAGTTATCAATAATGACAATATCCGTCTTTTTGTCTGTCTTCAGAATTTCCTTTACAGCCAATTTTGTTTTTGGGCTCCAGCCAACCAGGATAATATGATGTTTCCCTGTATATTTCATCTTTCCTCCGACCTTTAACTTATCTATTACGTACACGGTATTGATGACTCTACCTACAAATAAACTGATTAAGCCAATGCCGGTGATATAAAGGAAGATGGTATAAATTTTTCCTGCATCCGTTACCGGCGCATAGTCACCGAAACCTACTGTCGCTAGCGTTGTTAATACCCAGTAGATTGAGGTAATGTACGATTCAAATGTTTTTGGCTCTATCCAAAAAATTCCAAGTGCAGCCAATAATATGTATAAAAGCACAAAAGGAACTAATATTTTATCCCGTAGCATAATCAAATGATAAAGAATCTTTTTTATCTTCATCCCCACAAGCAACCATCCCAGCCAAAAATCTTCATTGATAATCCTTATGTTTCCCAAACTTCGCCAAATAAGTATAAGAATTGAAAACAGTCAGGCAGCAATTTAAAGTAGGATGAAAAAATATAAAACCCCTATTCCTATAAGGAAAGGGGGTCATTTTTATTTGGAAAGCATTTCATCCAAATGTTTAAAAATCGCTTCACGATTGCCGGAAATCTTTTCTTCTCTTAGCTGGTCTTTTTTCAATTTGTTCTGAGATTTAGTTAAAACCTCTTGTTCAATTGATTGTGGGACTACAACTACTCCATCCGCATCTCCAACAACGATGTCACCAGGATTTATAGTGACTCCGCCACAGGAAATTGGGACATTGATTTCGCCGACACCTGCTTTGCTGCTTGCAGCGACCGCCGTTCCTCGGGAGAAAACAGGGAAGTTTAATTCTTTAATACCCACAATATCACGGATGACACCATCAACCACTAAGCCGCCGATTCCGAGAGTCTGCATCATGCCGACAACAAAATCACCGGCAATAGCACGGTATTGGTCTCCTTTGGCATCGACAACCAAGATATCACCCGGTTTAGCGTTGCGAATCGCTTTTAAAACGGCCAAATTATCACCGACCGGAATTTTAACAGTAAAAGCCCGCCCTGCAAGCTTGTACTCTTCCTTAAGAGGTTTAATGGAAGGGTGGAGGTTATTTAAGCCATCCATACCATCGGAAATGCAGGTTGTCGGCAGATTCTTAAATTCGTTTAATAGGTTATCCATACTAGCGATGCTCCTTTATGTAAAGTTTACTTTATTATACTACTATTCTAACAAATTGGAATATTAGGAAATTCATTGTTGAGAAGAACATAAAAATTGCCGCCGGCAGAAAAGCCAGACGGCCATATCGATATACTAAATAAAACTGCTTTTTCCTGTCCAACTGTCACTGATATCTTGGTCATTTACCGTACAAATCGGTATATAAAGCGGAACAAAGTCGCCGTTTTGCTCTCCATGCGGAAAAGGTGCTGGTAAGCGGTGAACCTCTTACCAAAAGGTATCACAAGCCGCCGCGATAAATAAAAGATGGAGCCACTAGAGATTTGCTGATGGTATTTTACATTGTATTCATGTTATGGGGGAATCAGACCATTTACACAGGTAGAGTTTTTGGACAAAAAAAAAGAAAGTGGCTTCCGGCCACTTAAAAGAAGGAAAAACTTAATGGGTTAGTACATCATATGACAGAATGTGGACGTGCATATAGGCAACTTGTCCATAGTCGAAAAAAATGTGCGTTAGCATATTTTTTGAATGAGATCAATCGAGTTGTTTTTTGGCGAGTTTACAAGTGAAGAGACTTCATACGCTTCCATCTGATTTTTATTAAAGGGCACAAGGAATTGTTTCAGGAAATTCGTATTCGTAATAGAGGGGTCAAGCCATGTATGTTCGTCCTCTGGTTTTAAAATGACCGGCATTCGGTCATGAATATCCATCATCAATTCGTTCGGGGCTGTTGTTATGACAGAGCAGGAAAAGACAGATTTCCCTTCAGTGGATTTCCATTGTTCCCATAGTCCGGCCATTGCAAAAAGGTTTTCATCCTTCAGTTTAATCCGCATTGGTGTTTTCGTTTTATCATCATTTCGTTTCCACTCGTAAAAACTATCAGCAATAATAAGGCAGCGCTTTTTCTGGAACGGCTTTTGGAAGCTTGGTTTTTCTGTTAAAGTTTCTGCCCGAGCATTGATCATTTTATGACCAATCGATATGTCTTTGGCCCAGGGAGGAATCAACCCCCATTTTAAAAAGCCCATCCTGTTGGACGTTCCATCGTTGATGACTGCCAATACCAATTGAGAGGGGGCAATGTTAAAGCTTGGCAAATAATTTTCCTCGTCAAGGAATGCTTGTATATCAAACCGGTCAAGAATCTGATCAATCGTTGCTGTTAACGTAAATCGCCCGCACATACTTTTCACCTCAGGTTCTTAAGTTAGGTTTATTGTAGCAAAAAATCAAAAAGGAAACCTCTTTTACAAGAGATTTCCATTCAGAATCAATGTGTTCTTCGAGCAAAGTCGACGAACCGAAACTTATCGGGACGGTGCCGGGATTCCGTGTATTGAAATAGACTGGCATCATCCAGGTATACAAGGTTTTTAATAACAACGATGTTATGAAAACCGCCAAGATCAAGAAGGGCACGGTCCTCATCCGTCGGTTCTTCAACCACTATTTCTTTTTTTGCAAAACTGATGGTAAGATTCAAGTCTTTTTCCAAGTACTCATAAATAGAATCTGCGCAGACTTCTTCCGTTAATTCAGGAACAAACTTTTTATTCAGGAAGTCCTTATCTAAAATGATCTTTTCTCCGCCGATTTCCCGTGTCCGCACGACCTTCCAGACCTGATCTTTCCCGGTAAGCTGGAGCTGCTGCCGAATATAGCCGTCAGGTTTCATTAATTCCAACTCATTCACGATGGTTCTTGGTTTCCGGCCCATTTTTTTCCCAAGTTCTTTAAAGCTCACCAGTCCGGAAACAGGGAAGTCGAACTTGGAGACATCAATGACGATGGACCCTTTGCCGCGGACTTTTTGAATATATCCATTTTGCGACAGCAAATTTAGCGCTTTTCGAATCGTTTCCCTTGATGTCTGGAATTGTTCCGTTAATTCATTCTCAGAAGGCAGCAGCGTCTGAGGTGAGATTTCTCCGCTTTTAATTTGTTCAACAATCGTATTATAGATGGTTAAATATTTGTTTGTCATAAAGACATCACCAATCACTTCTTTATATGGTAAACGATGGACTCATATGGCCGCAAATTAATTTGGCACCCAAGTGCAGCTGAATCCTCATAATTAGAGATTAACATTTCACAATGTTCACCATCAAGATGGAAGTGAGATGGGAGAGTGACCGTCTTTTCTTTTCCGTAAAAATTATTTAAAACTATCATTTTTTCAACGCCATTGGAACGAACATAAGCAAAAACCTCTTTGTCATCTTCTAAAATTAATTCAAAGTCGCCGTCCATTATGATATCATAATTTTTTCTAAGCTGAATGAGTTTTTGATAATAATAGAAGATAGAATCAGGATCCTGCATGGCATTTTCGGCATTGATTTCAGGGGAATTTTCCGCTGTATTAATCCAGGGAGTACCTTCCGTAAACCCAGCATTGCGGCTGGAATCCCATTGCACTGGCGTTCTTGAGTTATCCCGTGACTTTTGCTTCAAGATATCAAGGATTTCTAGTTCACTCATTCCCTCGTTTTTCTTGATTTCAAAAATATTAAAGGATTCCACATCACGGTAGTCCTCAATGGAATTAAAATTCGGATTGGTCATTCCGAATTCTTCCCCCTGGTAAATATAAGGGGTGCCCTGCATCATGTGGATTGCAGTTGCCAGCATTTTCGCTGATTCTTTATGGTATTTGCCATCGTCACCAAATCGCGATACCACGCGAGGTTGGTCGTGATTGCACCAGAAAAGGGCATTCCAGCCGCCTCCCTGATTCATTTCTATTTGCCAGTCAGACAGAATCTTTTTTAAGGCGTGGAAATCGAAATCCGCTTTCGTCCACTTATCGCCATTCGGGTAATCAACCTTCAAGTGATGGAAGCTAAACACCATATTTAATTCTTCCCGCTCAGGTTTTGTGTAATTGATGCAGTGGTCAATCGACGTCGAAGACATTTCGCCCACGGTAATCAAATCATATTTCGAAAAAACTTTTTCGTTCATCTCATGCAGAAACTCATGGATTCTTGGACCATCTGTGTAAAATTTGCGGCCGTCGGTGTCATCCTGCGGGAATTGCTGGTCTTTCGAAATTAGATTGATAACGTCGAGACGGAAGCCATCGACTCCTTTTTTTAGCCAAAAATGCATCATTTCGTATAAGGCTTCGCGGACCTTTTCATTTTCCCAATTGAGGTCCGCTTGGGTCACATCGAAAAGATGAAGGTAATATTGGCCAGTCGTTTCGTCATACTCCCAAGCCGAACCACCAAATTTAGACTGCCAGTTGTTAGGCGGTGCTCCTTTTACACCATCCTTCCAAATGTAGAAGTCACGGTATGGGTTATCCTTCGAGGATTTGGACTGCTTAAACCATTCATGTTCTGTTGAGGTATGATTGATGACAATATCCATCATGATTTTTAAACTTCGTTTATGGGCCTCTTTCAGCAGCCGTTCGAAATCTTCCATTGTGCCATATTCAGGATATATGCTGTAATAATCGCTAATGTCATATCCATTATCTCGTTGTGGCGATTGATATATAGGGGTGAGCCATAGAACATCGACACCTAATTTTTTCAAATAGTCGAGTTTATCAATGATACCTAGAAGATCGCCGGTACCATTACCGGTTGTATCCTTAAAGCTTTTAGGATAAATTTGATAAACGACTGCATTTTTCCACCAAGCTGTTAACATTTTTTGCACCTGCCTAATTTAGTAATGTGAAAAGGAGGGAGCTGTTCTCCCTCCTTGATTGGAGTTATTTTTTCAAAGAAAATTTATTCATTCCTGTTTTTGCAAAGATATTTGTTAACAGGAATGGAACTACAATAGCAATAATCATGCAGACTCCAAACATCGCCATATGTTTTGCTTGTATCGATAAGATACCAGGAAGACCGCCGACCCCAATTGAGTTAGCCATAACACCGCTTGCTACAGATACAACGCCTGCAACCATTGAACCAATCATTGCTGCCAAGAATGGGAAACCATATTTTAGGTTAATTCCAAACATCGCCGGCTCGGTCACCCCTAAGTAACATGAGATGGTCGCCGGAATCGAAACTTGCTTTTCTTCTTCGTTTTTGCGGTTGATGAAAATCATCGCAAGAACGGCTGAACCTTGAGCTATATTTGATAAAGCAATCATTGGCCATAGGTTTGTACCGCCAAGTTCACTCATTAATTGAAGGTCAATTGCGTTTGTCATATGGTGTAAGCCTGTAATGACTAGTGGGGCATAAGCAAATCCAAAGATTGCTGCAAACAACCAGCCGAATGAAGATGTTAAGCTTGAATAAACCACATGAGAAATGCCTGAACCGATTTGCCAGCCGATAGGACCTAAAATTGTGTGCGCAATTAATACAGCCGGAACCAGTGCGAAAAATGGCACAACAATCATCGAAATTGAATTTGGCACCACTTTACGCAGTCTTGTTTCAAGGAAGCCTAAAGTTAAGCCGGCTAGAATCGCAGGGATTACTTGAGCTTGATAACCAATCATCTTTATGTGTGCAAAACCAAAATCCCATGTCGGAATTTCTTTCGCTCCTGCAACGGCATATGCATTTAGCAATTGCGGTGATACTAAGGTAATTCCGAGAACAATACCAAGAATTTGCGATGCGCCCATTTTCTTGGCTACGGACCAGGTGATGCCGACAGGAAGGAAGTGGAAGATTGCCTCACCAATCAGCCAAAGAAATGAGTGGACACCGGCCCAAAATTGCGATACTTCTATAATTGTTTTTGTTCCATCATCTAATAGTTTTATATCACCGATAATATTTCGGAATCCAAGGATTAAACCGCCGACAACAAGGGCCGGAATTAATGGGGTGAAGATTTCAGCTAAATGCCCCATCATGCGCTGCAGCCAGTTCTGATTTTTCTTCGCTGCAATTTTCGCTTCTTCTTTTGATGCTCCTTCAACACCAGCAATTTTTTCAAATTCATTATAAAAGCTTGAAACTTCATTTCCAATGATGACCTGAAATTGACCAGCTTGGGTAAATGTACCTTTTACAAGTCCGATTGATTCTATACTTTTTACATCAGCTTTTGATGGATCATTTAAAACAAACCGCATTCTTGTTACACAGTGAGTAACGGCCGCAATGTTTTCTTTACCGCCAATATGTTTGAGTAATTCCTTTGAAGGATCTGTGTATTTACTCATCTGATTTCCCCCTAACGAATGGGTGATACCCCATTTGTTTCCTATATTTTTATCAAACCCTTAATTTTATACAGGTTTTGTATGCGTTTACCAGATTGTTTAGATGACCTGTATATACAAGTTTTGATTACGTTTTCATTATGACTTGTATATACAGGTTTGTCAACAATGAATTTTTACTGGAAAAGTTAGGTAAATAGTAGGGGGTTGGTAAAAAGGTATAGTTTTTTCCTGAATTTTTGAAATACTTTTGGTCTTTAACACTTTAAACTATTGAATGAATTTTTAGAAAATGTTACACTATAGATGTTTAAATTCTTCTGAGTTTAGACCTCCTAATTTGAGGCTTAGTTGTGACCGCTAAGTTCTCACTTTGGCCCTTGACTATGTTCAGGGTCTTTTTTTATTGGATTTTTGGGTATGATGATAGAAAGCACAATATGGAGGTTGTCCGTTATTGGAATTTAAAACAATTGATTACTGGGATGAGGCTTTGTGGGGCAAAGTTTTTCCCATCTATGAAGTGGCTTTTGCCGAAAAAGGGGCAAAACCGGAGAAAATCGTCCGTAACATGTTCCGGAAAAAGCTTTGTTTTTTGCATGTGGGGTTTTTGGACAACCAGGCTGCGGTGATGGCGATTAGCGGAAAGCTTGGTAGAATATCTGCGTTATTAATTGATTACCTTGCAGTACAAGAGGCATTTCAAAACCAGGGAATTGGTAATAACATGATTACTTATGTTAAAGAATGGGCGGCACAAGAAGGCCAATATGAGAGTCTTGTTATAGAGGTTGAATCAGACTTAACCCCCGAAAACCTCGCAAGAATTCGTTTTTGGGAAAAATGCGGCTTTACCATAACTGATTATATTCATCATTACATATGGGTACCTGAACCGTATCGGGCAATGTTTTTAAAACTGGTCCATGGCACCGCGCTGCCTGAAAGCGGTGAGGAAATTTTTAAGTATATTGGTGTCTTTCATAAAAAGTCGTTTACCGGTTCTTGAAAATTACGAGTTTTATTTCTGAATTTAACCCTTTTATTTGCGATTTTGCAATTATTATTTTGGAATACTAATTAGTAATAATCTTTTAGAAAAGAGCCTAAAAGAAAAAGCACCGCAAAAATGGGTGCTTTTTGTTGTTGTGGCCATATTTTAGTCTAAGAATCTACTTTTCCATTCCGGTCTTGGCAGCATGCAGGTTTCGTTTTTTCCGAACCATTTATAACGGTTTTTGGCGATTGTTTTATATAAAAGGTCGCGAATAGGTCGGGGGATGATGAACAGAACATTGAGTAGTTTCCATGCCCCAGAAAGTTCTCTGCAAATTTTTAGTGCTGCTGTTGATTCAAAGTGGATTTTTTCATTTTCTATAAAAACAATACTGTTAATGTCAGGGGATAAACCGAACTTTTTGAGCAAGTATTGCCCTGTTTCACCTTGTAAGGAAGCAAATTTGAAATGGCCAGAGGGATCTCTTTTTAAAATAAATTGGACACTGCTGGTGCAAAGATTACACACTCCATCAAATAGAATAATTCGTCCCATTTATTCACCAACTTTTTATTGTTTACTCGTTTATATTCACTAGCATAACATAATTTTAGCCGTGAATTAATGGCCTGTATTCAAAAATATCATTATTTTCCAAATTTATCTTGCAGGAAAACGAATCTAATCGTTATAGTTTAATCAGGGAGAAATAGGGGGCGGAAAAGATGGGTTTTGATGCAGGTTTTGATATGTTTAGTATTATGTCAATGATCTTCCCAATTATCTTTATCATTGTTTTTGGCTTTATTATTTTTTCATTTGCCAAAGGGATGAAAGAGTGGAGCAATAATAACAAACAACCGCGTTTAAATGTGGATGCAAAGGTTGTTTCAAAGAGGACTAAGGTTAGTGGCGGTGCTGGAGATGCGCCTTCAAGCACGTGGTATTTTGTGACGTTTCAGTTTGAAAGCGGGGACCGGACCGAATTCAAGGTAGACGGGCGAGAATATGGGCACCTTGCAGAAGGCGATACAGGAGAACTAATATTTCAAGGAACCCGATACCACGGTTTCACCCGCCGCCAAACCGGGCCATAAAAACATATATTCAGGAGAACCCTCCATAAGCTAGGGATTCTCCTTCTTTTTGGACAAATTTCCACAGTGAACGGACATTTGTACACGGACGGTGTCTGACACCATCAAAATGATGCACAAGAACCGTCCCCATTAACCAAAAAATTTGGAGGTAGAAAATATGTGGGAAAATTCTTTAACGAAGTTGCTTGAAGTTAGGTATCCGATTATTCAGGCGCCGATGGCTGGAGGGGTGACTTCTTCGGAATTAGTGGCCGCTGTTTCCAATAGTGGTGGTCTCGGAATGATTGGCGCGGGTTATTTAAGTCCAAGTCAATTGAGGCAGCAAATTCATGAAATTCGTGAGTTGACGTCAAGAAATTTCGGTGTGAATTTATTTGTTCCAAGTCCTTATAATGTCGATGAGGATAAGATAAACTATGCCAAATCCGTTTTAATGCCGCTGCAGGAGGGATTGGGAATAGAGGGAAATCCAAGTCTCCCTAGTTTTGAAGCAGACCTAAAGACGTTTCATGAACAGGTTGATATCATCATCGAAGAAAAAGTCCCAGTGTGTTCGTTTACCTTTGGGCTGCCGTCAGCAGAAATCATCGCCAAACTTAAACAGCATTCCATAACCCTGGTTGGAACGGCCACTACAGTACAGGAAGCGAAATTGAATGAAGAGGCAGGGATGGATGCGGTTGTGGTTCAAGGGATGGAAGCGGGCGGACACCGCGGAACGTTTTTAGGCGGGGACCAACAAAGTTTAATCGGTTTGATGTCCCTCCTTCCACAAGCAACTGACAGTATAAGCATTCCGATTATTGCGGCAGGCGGGATCATGGACGGGCGTGGAGTCATGGCGGCTAAATGTTTGGGCGCCTTAGGAGTGCAAATGGGGACTGCCTTCTTGGTATGTGAGGAAAGCGGTGCCAATAAACTGCATAAGCAGGCAATTTTAGAAGCGGAGGAGGACCAAACTGTTTTGACCAAAGCCTTTTCCGGCAAAATGGCAAGGGGGGTTAACAATCGGTTTATCCATAAACATGAGCAAATGGAGAATCATCTACCAGCCTATCCAGTGCAGAACGAACTGACAAAGGCAATCAGAAAAGCCTCGGCTGCTAAAGGAAACCACGAATATATGTCACTTTGGTCCGGACAAAGTCCAAGGCTGGCTAGAAACATAACTGTGAGCGAATTAATTGGCAGGATAATATCAGAGGCTGAAAACCTTCAAACGCATTTATAACTTTAAAAAACGGCCTGCCAAAAAAACAACAAAAAGGCTGAATCAGACTCAACAAGATTCTGGTTCAGCCTTTCTTATGAGTAAATTGTCCACGGCGGTGCTTGACACATATAGACACCACTTTATATTGTGCCTAGAGCTTGTTTACTTTACGGGCAGATAGGCATGGATAATTGCTAAGTCATGTGGAGGGTTTTGATGTGATGGAGGTTGAGGTAGACTGGGTCTTCTTTGGCTGAGATTAATTCGACGAAGTTGTTTTTTATGTTTTGGATTTTGCCTATGACATTTTCGTTTTCTCCAATGTTGAAGACAACTAGTTCTCCTTTTAGTTTTTCAATTTGGATTTCGAATGATCGAGCAAAGGTAATACTGCTTGGATTAACAGGTAAATTGGAGTTGCTTAGGCCATAAGGTCTTTTATTATTTGTGTAAGGTATAAGCCATTTTAAATGATTTAAGGAGATAAACATTGTTTTATAAATAGGTGAGTAAAACACAAAATAATTGTTCATGATGCTGATAATGTAACCATGCAGTGCTTGTTTACTTGTAACGTAGATTTCTGTAAAAATACCCTTCGCAGATGTAAGGATTTTTCTTAAAGAGATATCTTCATTATGATTATAGATGGGGGTAGGTTCATTACTGATTGTAATTTCCTCAATTTCATCCTGTTTGAGATACTGCCAGTTTTGTATATGAATGGTAGGGATGTAAAGATAATCAGTCCCGTTAAACAATACACACAAATCACCGCCAACATCAATCAGCATGCCGCTTAAAAGTTTCTTGCCAGCAATTTCAATTTTAATATATTTTCCAATTGCTTCTTTAAAATTCATTTCACACACTCCTTTCCAAAGAAGTGACGTTTACAAAAAGAGAGGGGCTTCAACATTCCCTTTCAATAAAAAAGTGGATGAACATAATGGACCCCGCTCACTTTTGTAAAAGGGGATTAGTGTGGACAATTAAAATGGTTGAATGATTAATTGATATTGTCATAAATAATAAACAGCTTTTTTTATTAATAAACTCTGAATCTCTTTATTTTTGCAGGTTCAGCAAACGAGTATGAGTTCTTGCCGGAGCCAGATGCCATTTCGGCAAATGGTAAAGATTTCACCATCGATCCTGACACGATTTCACCCTCGAATGGGGAAGGTTTTACATTTGAACCGACTGCTCCTTCACCGGCAAAACGGGAGGTTTTCTTTTCCTGCTCGAAGGCATTCCATATAAATCTCTTTTCTTTTTGTCCCTTTTCAGATTTTGTGGTAGCAGCTGGGGATTGCGCGGTTTCTGCTGTTATTTTATCTTTTAATATGGCTGGAGCGGTTTCCGTTGTTTTCATTTCTTTCTTATTTGGTGATACAGCTTCCGATTTTGTTTTTTCCTTTGTTTTAGCAGCAGTAGTATCCGACTTTGCCACTTGTTTTGCCTTTTGCTCATTTTTTTCTTTCGCTGTTCCTTTTTGTGAAACAACCTGTTTTGCCTTTTGCTCATTTTTTTCTTTCGCTGTTCCTTTTTGTGAAACAACCTGTTTTGCCTTTTGCTCATTTTTTTCTTTCGCTGTTCCTTTTTGTGAAACAACCTGTTTTGCCTTTTGCTCATTTTTTTCTTTCGCCGTTACTTTTTGTGAAACAACCTGTTTTGTTTTCTCTTGATTTTTAGATTTATTATCATTTTGATTATCGCTGTTCTTTTTTACTACAGCCTTAAGCAATACTGGAGCAGGTTTTTCCTCCGGTTTTGATTCCACATTTCCGGAGCTAGAATGACTTTCATCCTCATCCATGCAGGCAACAACCACCTGTTTTGTTTCCATATTTCCGGAGCTAGAGGAGCTAGAATGACTTTCATCCTCATCCATGCAGGCAACAACCTCCTGTTTTTTTTCCACATTTCCGGAGCTAGCGGAGCTAGAATGACTTTCATCCTCATCCATGCAGGCAACAGGACTTTCCAATTTAAACGGCTTCGACCAGACTGAATGATCTTGTACTGCCACCGGTTGCTCCTGTCTTTCCGCATTTTCTTTCTTTTCTGAGTGCGTCTCCGATTTTGCCGCTACAGCCTTATTATCCGATTTTTGGTTACTATTATCCTTTTTAGCTGCTGCTTTTTCCTTCGATTGTTCTTGTTTGTTTTCTGTCTTGTTTTGTCCTTCTGCTGCTTCCTTATTTTCCTTGGCTTTTTTTTCTTCTTTTATAAATCCTTTGAGAATATTGGACACATAGTCTAATTTTAATAAAATTCGTTCTTCACCATTAATCAAAGTAACAAAATCTGAATCTACTTCAGTAAGCACGCCGCAAAATCTTTGCTTATGGATACTTAGAATCGTGACCCAGGTGTGTTGAAATGAATTTAATAAAGCGATCAAGCTTTGTGTTTTTTGAAATGGTGTCTTAGTATTTAGAACTTTAAAGTCTCTTGTATTCTTCGTAATGGCCTGAATTTTATCAATTCGGTAGTAAAAGATAAATTTCTGGTCGGTTTCTAAGACAACATGGTCTTCTTCAACGCCAAGCAATTTACCTTTATAAACTTCCTCACCTACATATAGATTCACAGAGAAGCCTTTTAGCAAATCTAAAGCAGCAGTAAATTTCTCTAATCCCATTATTCAGCCTCCTAAAGAGATTATGGGTCGCTCCTCATAGGAGAAGCGACTCATTTTTAATCGTTACTTTCCTCTCTCGAACCCTCATCTTCCTCATTCTCATCTTCATCATTGCTCTCGTCGTACTTACTGCCGCCGGATTTGCCCTCTAGCAATAAACCATAACTAATGTTTCGGATATGCTTCATAGAAAAACGAACGACTTCTTCTTTCACAATTAAAGAAGCAATATCTTTACTTACATCATTTAGTACTCCTTCTAATGCTTCAGTTCCTCCGCGGTTAATTCGTATCCATTGATAGCGAATACTTTCTAAAAGTTTGACAAAGTTTTCGCCTGTTTTGTATTCGAAGTTCTTTGGAATATTCACACCGAGTTTCAAAAGATCCCTTGAACTCTCAGTCACACTTCTAATATGATTGGTTTTGTAATAAACCACGCCATCCCTTTCAGTTAAAAGAACAAAATAATCTTCAAAAACGGCCAATACTTTTCCCATCCTGGATTCAGGGCCACCCCGATCGACACGAATCGTTTTGCCCACGTATTGCATCATCGACTCTTTATTCATAACCCATAGTTTCCTCCTTATAATTAAATAAACATTTACACTGCATCTATATGTATCATGGGATGATGTTGTACTAATAAAGTAGCCTTTTTTTAACTAGTACCTGAAAAATAGGCAAAAAAAATATGGTCAAAAACCATATACTTAAGGCCTAAATTAAAATAGAAAGCTCGCTGTTTAGATAGGCATTTCTATTTCGAATAAACTCAAAAAAGACACTTTTTTCCTCGTCCAGTGTTGCCTCATCCGATTCAATATAAGGATCCAGGCTGATGTAGGGTTTTAATTTTTCAAATAGCTCATTGATAATCGGCGCTTGAACCTCTACGGTAAAATCATTATCTAAAATAGTGGATAGAATTTCTTTATATTTCGATTTGAATTCCGGGAAGTGTAGAATTCGCCCAGTTAAAGTGTTATATCCTGTAACGGGGACGTAATCATAATCAAGGAGTCGGCCATGGAGGTTTCTTCCCCAGGTACCGTCATAGTCCCATGGGCTGATTTCGTATAAATTTGTTTCTCCATTTTTGTAGAGTGCATAATTATGGATAAATCCATCGTAGTTTTGTGTACAGACTACGCCACAAAGCCATCTTAAATATTTGTCTACATCCAATATATTGACGATTTCTCTTTTAAAATCCTCATTTTTTAGCACATTTATCATCGCGATGAAGCTGCGTAAATGTTCCATGTCTTCTTTGTTGCCGTATTTTAGCGTATACCCCTGGTCTAGCCTCTTTTTAGGTTCATTTTTTTTCGTTATTAAGGAGAAGTTCGCTCGATTATTGGTTGCGTAAATGATGGCGCCATCCGGTAAATTTCTTTTTTTGAGTAGGTATTGGTCTAATGATTCTATTTCTAAGTAAATACCTTTGCAATACCCGTTAACGTATAAAAGTATATGGCGTGAGTGAGGTGAAATAACGCCTATCCGGTCAAAAAAATCGAGGGATAGTTTGTTTCTGCACAAGGATATATCTGAGAACTCGGCATTAAGATGAAGTTCATGGGCGCCATTCTTTGTAAATGGTTTTTCAAATACAACTCGGTAGGACCTTTTTTTCTTATCCCTAATTACATTGCCACGGTACGATAGGCTTATTTTATAGCGATTGTTGCCTATCTTTAACACAGCTGGGACTAAATCGTCATCCCATAGATCATATTCCAATTTTCTTAACCACTTAGGATTTATTAAAATTTCGTATTTTATCACTTTAATACCCCTATACCATATTTTATCTAGATATATGCAATAGATCTTGGAGGTGTGTATTTGTTCCTAAATGACTTTTAGTTTTGAAAAATATATATCTGTCTATATCAAAACAAACGCCAATATCATAAATTGAAAGAGAAAATAAATTGTATTGGAAAGTGGTGTATAAATGGTGTTAAATCTGGGCGTTGAAGAATTATTACAACAAGCAGAAGCAAATGGTGTACTTGCATTTATGCATAATAATCCTGTTGGCAAACACAAGAAAGGAAAAGGCGGTAAAGGTAAGGAATCTTCGGCAAGTTCTAGCAGCGGCACAGGCAGCACCGGAAGCACAGGCAGCAGTGGAGGTACTGGAAGTTCAAGCAAGAGCGGAAGTTCCGGTAAGAGTGGAAGTACCGGCAAGAGCGGAAGCAATGGCAGTACGGGCAGCAGCGGGAGTAGTGGAGGTACCGGCAGCAGCGGAGGTTCAGGCAAGTCTGGAAGCAGTGGTAAAGGGCCGCATAAAAAACCTAAAAAACCAAAAAAGCCAGGTCCTGGTCCAAAGAAACATCATAGCAGTGGTGGAACTGGCAGTGGCAGCAGCGGCAGTACAGGCGGCAGTGGAAGTTCCGGCAGCAGTGGAAGTTCGGGCAGCAGTGGAAGTTCGGGCAGCAGTGGAAGTTCCGGCAAGAGTGGAAGCACAGGCAGCAGCGGAAGTTCCGGCAAGAGTGGAAGCACAGGCAGCAGCGGAAGTTCCGGCAAGAGTGTAAGCACAGGGAGCGGCGGAAGTTCCGGCAAGAGTGGAAGCACAGGCAGCAGCGGAGGTTCAGGCAAGTCTGGAAGCAGTGGTAAAGGGCCGCATAAAAAACCTAAAAAACCAAAAAAGCCAGGTCCTGGTCCAAAGAAACATCATAGCAGTGGTGGAACTGGCAGTGGCAGCAGCGGAAGTACAGGCGGCAGCGGAAGTTCCGGCAGCAGTGGAAGTTCAGGAAGCAGTGGAAGTTCAGGAAGCAGTGGAAGTTCAGGAAGCAGTGGAAGTTCGGGAAGCGGCGGAAGTTCGGGAAGCAGCGGAAGCTCAGGTAGTTCGGGAAGTTCCGGCAGTAATGGAAAAAAGGGCGGAAAGGGTAAAAAGAAATAATCACACTGTAAAATATGTATTTTATGAAAATATGAAATAAAATCCGGTACTTTTATCCATAGTACCGGATTTTTGTTATTCTGTACCCGTTACAAAAGCCGGCAACTGCCTACATAATGAAAGGAAAAATTATTTAGTCTTTTGCTGATTTATGTGAGACCGAGATACTCGTTTAGGTCAAGCAGTCAAGGACAGGCGTAAAATAAACCATAGGACGAGGGGTGGGAAAAACAATTGCAAATCGATAAAACAATTGGTAAGGATGTGAAATTATTACTATTTATGACCAATCGACGGTTATCATTACAATACTAGCTTTTTTATTTACCATGATAATGATATTTCTCCGTCCAAAAAATATGAATGAAGCCATTCCTGCTTCCATTGGAGCGGTGATCGTTTTTTTAAGCGGAAGTGTTTCTACGGCGGACCTAATAGATATTAGTTCAAAAGTAACGGGGGCAGCCATCACCATCATAGCCACAATCGTTATGGCGATTGTTTTGGAAAGCATCGGATTTTTTAGCTGGACGGCATCTTTAATGTTAAAAGTTTCAAAAGGTTCTGGTGTCCGTCTATACTGGTATACTTTATTGCTTTGCTTTTTAATGACACTCTTTTTCAATAATGACGGAAGCATTTTGATCACCACACCCATTTTAATCTTAACGCTCAAGAATTTAGGCTTAAAAGTTCGGCAAATGATTCCATACCTTTTGAGTGGTGCTCTCATTGCAACGGCCTCAAGTGCGCCAATCGGGGTCAGCAATATCGTAAATTTAATTGCCTTAAAGATTATCGGAATGGACCTTTATATGCAAACAGAAATGATGTTTGTGCCAGGTGTTCTCGGACTTGTGTTTTTATCCTATCTGCTGTATTTGGTTTTCAAGAAGGAAATTCCTCAACAAATCTCCCCACACTCTTACTCCATTCCACTGCAAAAAAATCAACTTTATCACCCGCTCCGGAAAAATGACGATGTAATGTTTAATGAGAAAAAGAAATTGATGATCAATATGCTCATCTTCGTATTCATAGTACGAATCAGTTTATTTGTTGCTTCCTATTTTGGCATTTCTGTATCATTGGTGGCTGTATTGGGCTCCCTTTTTCTGTTAATCTGGAGATGGGTTTATTTAAAAATTAACCCAAAAGATGTTCTTGGAAAAATTCCCTGGCATATCTTAATTTTTGCATTCGGTATGTACGTGATCATCTACGGACTACACAATATTGGACTAACCAACTTGTTGCTGGTGCATTTAAAATCAATCGTGAACGACAGCCTGCTACATGCAAGCTTGACGATGGGTGTGATTACATCACTGCTTTCGAATATATTTAATAATCATCCTGCTTTGATGATTTCCACATTGGCATTAACAGAAATGGGCTTGGATCCGTTAATCATGAAAACTGTTTATCTTGCCAATATCATTGGAAGTGATATCGGGTCGCTCATCCTGCCGATTGGAACGCTGGCAACGCTTATTTGGATGCATATACTTAAAAACAATAAAATTCAATTTCCTTGGATGGAGTATATCAAAGTAACGATTCTCGTTATTCCGCCGACATTAATTTTTACCTTAATCAGCTTATACCTATGGCTGTTGCTAGTTTTTGTATAAATCCATTTAAAGGTACATGCCTAGTGCATGTACTTTTTTGTGTGTTTTTTACCTCATATTGTAAAAATGTAGTTCAAACCACCTCTTTCGATAAGGTATAATGAATCTATTATTATAGGTTTGTGAGGGAATAGGATATGCTGACACTTACCTTCAGCGGTAAAAAATGGCTGTTAAAAGAAGAGATGGATTTTCCAAGGAAAGTTATTGCTTTTGGAAGTCATATTGCCCAATTTGGGGGTACTTTAAAAAGGGCCGCAACAAAGCAGCCCTTAACTTATTAATTAACACCTTTTTGATAATACTTCTCCATCATTTCCTTTGGCACCATGCTTCCACCTGTCGCCCAAACGATGTGCGTACCATGGCTGAATTTTTCAGATAACGCATGCTTGCTCAAATAATCCGAAGCCTCACCAGCCAGCCACACAGGACCAATCATCCCAGCTAAGGCAGAAGGTTCTAAATAAATATTTTCTGAGTCTGCCAAATCCTTCAGCAGTCTATATAACCTCTCATCACTAACCGTATAAATTCCGCTTAAAAATGGCTCGATGATTTTCCCAACAAAGCCGGAAGGTCTGCCGACAGCAAGTCCATCCGCGTCGGTGAGATTATCTAGTCCAATATCCTGCACGGAAATTTGGTCATGAAGGCCTGTCATCATTCCCAGCAGCATACATGGGGAATGAGTGGGTTCGGCAAAGAAACAGTGAACACTCTCTTTAAACAGCTGCTTTAGACCGTAAGCCACACCGCCTGGTCCTCCGCCAACACCGCATGGTAGGTATACAAATAATGGATGATTTTCATCTACAGCTATCTTTAATTCTTGTAATTGATTTTTTAACCGCAATGCAGCAGTAGCATAACCTAGAAATAAGTCTTGGGAATTTTCATCATCAATAAAATGGCAGGACGGGGCAGCATCTGCCTGGCGCCGGCCTTCCTCAACCGCTTTGCTGTAGTCCGATTCGTATTCAACCACATTTACCCCTTTTGTACGAAGCAGATCCTTTTTCCATTGTTTGGCGTCCGCAGACATATGTACGGTTACGTTAAAACCTAGCTTTGCGCTTATAATACCAATGCTCAAACCGAGATTACCGGTGGAACCGACTGCAATTGAATACTGCGAGAAAAACCTACGAAAATGGTCACTGTCTAAAATCGAGTAATCGTCATCCATTGTTAAAAGCCCTTGACTCAAAGCTAATTTTTCCGTATGTTTTAAAACCTCGTAAATACCGCCCCTAGCCTTAATGGACCCCGAAATAGGAAGATGGCTGTCACATTTTAACCAAAGATCACCCGGAATTGGCTTCCCAAAATCTTGTTCCATTTTTTGTTTCATACTTGCAATTTTTACGAGCCGAGATTCAATTATGCCGCCCGTTTCCTGTGTTTCCGGAAACACTTTGGCGATATAGGGGGCAAAACGCTCTAAACGTTTCTCCGCTTCCTTAATATCCACCAATGTTAAAGTTAATTTTTCGATTCCAGCCGGATTTTGTTCAAACTTACCATTCGGCCAAAATACTTCCTGATAATTTATAAGCTGAATTAACAGCGAAAGCTCATGATTTTTTAGCTCAGTAAGGAATTTCGCTTTGTCCAAATTTATCACCCTGCCATCTATTATCTTAATTATTTTCATATTAACAAAAAAGATATTAAAATATCAGCTTGAAAGAATGAAAAAGACGATCTATTTTGGCAAATAGATCGTCTTTTTTTGGTGGATTACCATATTAACGGTATTTATTAATAATAGTAACCGCCCATAAAGCTTGCACCAACAATAATCAACAAAATAAACAGAACTACGATTAAAGCAAATCCTGTTCCTCCGCCGCCGCTCATGCATATCACCTCCAACATCTTTACTACAGGGTATGTCTGGAGGTTTTGGGGCGTATAGACAAACATGTATTTTTAATGCGGATTTTTACATGATTAGTTGTGCTCGTGATCACGGCTTTCATGGGATTCCTCTAACTCAGGAGCGGCGCCCATAAAACCAAATGGGCCTGTTGGCCGGATTTCTGCTCGGAACAGCGCTACGATTTCGAGAATCCTAATGATAATTCTGCGTCGAGCTGCCATTCTATTTTGCAGGACAATAATATCTGAACCGACTAAAAGCAGCCTTCCTTCAAAATTTCCTTGAGTTGTGACAACATTCACTTCTTCATTTACTAATTCATGGGCAAATTGATGAAATGTTTTATCGCTCATTCGTCTATTCATCTCCTCTCAGGTATAGTAAATGCAAAACATGGGAAAATGGGATTGTTTTTTTAAATTTTTTGGGTGGGAATTGGTAAATAGAAGTGAACCAAGAAGGCGCTTTTTTTAGTTTGGGAGTTTGTCTAACCAAATAGTTCACATCTGAATATTAATAACTATAAGGCAGGTGAGAAATATGTATTTGGTCGGTTTTTATTCTCCGAAAGCAAAGTCAGGTGTAACTGAACTGTCATTATCGATATATAATTGGCTTAAGGCAAACACAAATTTATCCGTCGCTTTTATATCATATGGGAGTCTAGAAAAGGAAGATTGTTCAAACGAATTGATCCATGAGTTCGCCAAACTGACATTAACGGAACAGAAGCGAAAAGTGAAAGCGATGAAGAAAAAACATGATATTATCATTTATGATGCTTCCAGTAAGCTTTCTGAAGGGGTTTTAAAGCTGTTGCCGATTGTAGACAGGTTATTTGTCGTGGGGGAGGAACATAAGGATTTTGCAGTAAAACTCCATCAAATCATCCAGTTTGATAAAATTTTTGATAAAAGCGTGAAGAATTTTATCACCCATTTAAGCGGCAATAAAACTTTTATCCTTCAGGAAAAAAAGGAAGATCGTGTCATCGGCTTTAATCATTCCAAAAAAGAAACAAATGAAATCGGGCAAATGATTTATACAGACTATTTAACCCACTATCTCCATGAAAAATTTATCGAAAAGAATGAAAAGATTCTGAAGAAAATAAGAAAATTACCGAAAGAAGACTTGTTTAATGGTTTATATGACATGGGCATTGACTTTGAAATAGCCCTGCTGTTTCAGAGGTATGTGATTTTGCGTGAGTTGTTAGGACAGGACTATTATGAAGCCCTCGAAGATTTGTTTCCTCTTTTAATTCATTCCCCATTTGAAGAGATATTAGAAAAATTCCAAAAAGAACTGTACATTATTTCTAAATAAACGAAAAATTCATATGTAATAAAAACTATAATGAGCGGAGCTGTGAAGCTCCGCCTATTAGGAGACAGTGTCGCTTTCAATATATGTTTCAAAAGCTGGATGATATTCTTTCTGATAATGCTGCTCTGGACAGGATTTTACGACAACTGAGCTTAATAAATTGGATTTATGTGTTTCCAACTCTTTATTGCATTTCGGACAATGTTCAACGAAAAGGTTTTTAAAAAAACGTATCACTCTTTAGTCCTCCTATCCCTTTAATTCCTATAGTTATACTATGAATTATACATTGTCTCCCTTAAATATCAATAGTTAACGTTTATTTTTATCATATGGGGTCATAAAAATTAGGTGAATATGGAAAAGTTAAATCATGGAGAAATGCAACTAATTTTAAGTAGGTTGACAATATACCTTTGTGGGTATAATATAAATCATGTCAATGCTTGTTTTTATTAGGAGGTAAGTGATTTGGACTATAATGATCAAATTAAAAATAGAGTCAAACGTATTGAAGGCCAGTTACGCGGGATATTAAAAATGATGGAAGAAAATAAGGACTGTAAAGACGTTATTACCCAACTATCTGCTTCTAGAACTGCCATTGATCGTACAATTGGTGTTATTGTAAGCTCCAATTTGGTGGAGTGCGTAAAAAAAGCAGAAGAGCAAGGGGATAAAAACATGGAAGAACTAGTAAAAGAGGCCGTAAATCTACTCGTAAAAAGCCGTTAAAATGAGTGGAGGTGCCCTCTTTTATTTTCTTCTTAAAAATACCCATATGGGTATTTGGGTTTGGCCAAATAAACATTTCTTGTGCAACCAGGCATCAACCTGTAATATTTATTGTGGGAAGGGACTAAATTGTTCCTTGCTTAGGGGGCAGTCATGGATATTAGTTTTATCATTACAGTTTTTATAATCGGATTCGTAGGTGCATTCCTATCGGGTATGTTGGGAATAGGTGGGGCCATCATAAATTTTCCGATGCTTTTGTATATTCCTCCGGCGCTTGGTGTCGGCCATTTTACAGCACACGAGGTTTCAGGAATAACGGCCATCCAGGTATTTTTTTCCACAATCGGGGGTGTTTTAGCCTACCGGAAGGGTGGTTATTTAAATAAAACTCTTATTGCCTATATGGGGATCAGTATTTTGCTTGGAAGTTTTATTGGGGGATTCGTTTCTTCGCAATTGCCCGAAAGCGGCATAAATATTGTATACGGTATTCTTGCTTTAATTGCTGTCATTATGATTTTTATCCCGAAAAAAGGGATTGATAATATTCCGCTAGATCAAGTGCAATTTAATAAATGGCTGGGGGCAACATTGGCCTTTATCGTCGGGATTGGAGCGGGCATTGTGGGGGCAGGAGGTGCTTTCCTCTTGGTGCCAATCATGCTTGTCGTTTTAAAGATACCGACCCGGATGACCATCGCCTCATCATTGGCGATTACCCTTATCTCATCTATCGGTTCGATTACCGGAAAAATCACTACCGGTCACGTCGACATTTTACCTGCGCTGATACTGGTTGTGGCCAGTTTACTGGCGGCGCCGCTTGGTGCAAATGCAGGGAAGAGAATGAATACAAACATTCTGCAAATGATTATGGGGATATTGATTTTGGCAGTAGCCATAAAGGTATGGATGGATATTTTATAAGAAATAAGGGCCGCTATTTTAGCGGCCTTATTTCTTAACGCATAAATTCAACTACGCCTCTGTCTTCGTCCAAACGGATTCGCCAATCGGCGAGTTTTCATTTATAATCATAATATTTTAATGTCTCAGTCTTGGAGGTGGGCACTTCTTCGGTTATATTTCCATTCTCGTCTTTATAAACCTCGTACTCCTGATAAGTTTCAAGAATATAACCACCCTTTTTTTCACGTTTCACAAGTTTCTCTACCATCTCCGGCATGTCCTCCGGCGGCTCTACACTTGCTTGAACCGCATGGACCGGCTGATCAGCTGTATAGGACAATTTTTTGTTTATAAAAGAATATGGTGAATCCAGATAGGCACCTAAACCAATGGTAATTAGCAAACCGCAGGCAGTTAAGTAGGTTTTTATTTTCATGAGTCCCGAGCTCCTTTAATAAATGAATTCTCGTAACCCATTTTATGCTCGTCCGATGAACATATGCCTTTGGCTTCTAAATGTTTGCCGGTTTCACGCGTGGCCGGAAAAATAAAAACAGGAAAAATGCCAGGATGGTGATTATAGCGCCTGAAATATAAGGTAGACCAATTGCCAGCGAAAACAGCCAGCCTCCAAGCGGCGGCCCAATAATACGGCCCAACGAGTCAAAGGATGACAAAAGTCCAGTTGAACTTCCGTGTCCTGCGGTTGATGTCTTCGTTAGCAGTGAAGAAACACTAGGCCGGATCACGCCATTTCCTAACCCAAAAATGGTTAAATAGATTGCTGCTGTCGTAAAGTTATGTACAAGTAATATAAGTCCAAACCCAATGGCTGAAACAATCATTCCACCTTGAATAACGACACTTTCTCCATATTTCTTTGTTAACCTGCCTACAAGTCCTCCTTGTACCAGTGCGCCGCCAAACCCCATAATCATGAAGATGTATCCCAGTTGTGTTGAATCAAGACCCGCTTTTTCAGCAGCAAAATAGGCAAAAGTGGCTTCCAAACCTGAAAGGGATAAGGAAATGAATAACTGCACAAAAAATAAGACGGAAACTTCACGAGTAAAGGCTTTCCAGATGGATCTTTTTTCTTCAGAAGTCTGTCCTGTTTCGTGTTTTGACTCCTTAAGTAAAAAAAATACAAGCACTAGGGTGATGGCTGCTGATCCGCTAGCAAGGAAAAAAGGCATACTCAAGCTGAATTTAGAAAAAATACCGCCGACAGCCGGTCCAAAAACAAAGCCAAGGCCAACCGCAGCACCGATAATTCCCATTCCTTTTCCGCGGTTTTCTTCTGTTGTAATGTCGGCAACGTATGCCATTGCCGTTGGCATATTAGCAGATGAAAGAATTCCTCCTAATATTCTGGCGACAAACAGCATCCAAAGCTCGGTTGAAATCGCTTGAATAAAGAATGAAAGGGCAAGACCGGTAATCCCTATCATCATGACCGGTTTTCGGCCAATGCGGTCAGATAGGCGCCCCCACATTGGTGCGAAGATCAGTTGCATCAAGGAATAGACCGCCATTAACAGCCCAAGTTCTGTAGGATTCGCCCCCATTTCCTCCGCATAAAACGGCAGGACCGGGATGATGATCCCAAACCCGACCATAACTAAAAACATGACAACAAATAGAATCGGTAAAGCAGTCTTTGTCTGCAAAGGATGTCAACTCCTTCAAATAAATCCAAATTCCACTAAATGAAACCCAATACCCATTATCACCCAGCATGCTAATATAATGCAACCATCAGTTGCTGCTCTCTCTTACAAAAATGTAAGGTTCACTTCAATTATCGTAAGGATTCATTGTGGAAAAAAAGCCAATAATTTCCTAAGATAAAACTAAGGATATTAGAAATGGGTGATATACATGGAATTAATATTAGAAGCAAAAGGGATAAACAAGGTGTTCGGCACAAAAAGGAACTCATACACCGCTTTACGCGATATTGATTTGAACATTACTAAGGGAGAATTCGTCGGTGTCATGGGGCCATCAGGTGCAGGGAAATCCACCTTGCTAAATGTTCTTTCAACAATCGAAAAGCCAACCTCCGGCCTCCTTCAATTCAATGGGAAAAGTCTGACAAACATGAAGGAGACAGAGCTTACTGAATTCAGAAGAGATCAAATGGGGTTTATTTTTCAGGATTATAACCTCCTGGATACTTTAACAGTGGAAGAGAATATTCTCCTGCCGTTGACCTTTAGTAAAACTCCGCAAAGGGAAATGAAAAGAAAGGTTCACGAATTGGCACGAAAGTTCGGGATTGAAGAAAATTTGGAAAAATTCCCGTATGAAATTTCAGGCGGGCAGCAGCAGAGGACCGCTGTATGTCGAGCAATCATATGCCAGCCAAAGATCCTATTTGCTGATGAGCCTACCGGTGCACTGGATTCAAAGTCAGCCTATTATTTGCTGGAAACTTTATCGGAACTACATAAGGAGCAGGCGGCAACCATCCTTATGGTTACCCACGACCCTTATGCAGCAAGCTTTTGTTCTCGTGTTGTGTTTATTAAAGATGGAACTCTTTTCACCGAAATTCGAAAAGGTGAGCAATCGCGAAAGCAGCTTTTCGGGCAAATTTTAGATATTCTCTCAAGTATAGGAGGCGGGCAATATGACGCTGTCTAAACTTGCCAGAAAGAATATCATCCGAAACATCCGCCAATATTTGCTCTATCTTTATTCGCTGGTCTTTAGTACGGCTATTTACTTTACCTTTGTTTCATTACAAAACAATCAGCAGCTGTTAAGCAGTACTGTAACAATTGGAAAACTGGAGTCAGCTTTTTTTGCGGCATCGATGATTCTCATGATTTTCTCAGGTTCTTTCATCTGGTATTCCAATTCGTTTTTTACCAGGATGCGAAAAAAGGAAGTCGGATTATACGCCTTATTTGGTATGAGCAAGAAAAAAATTGGCCTGCTGCTTTTTTATGAAAATATGATCATTGGGGCACTGGCTTTAGTGATAGGTATTGGCGCCGGAATATTGTTCTCCAAATTGTTCATGATGATAATTTTCAAATTAATGGGCTTTTCGCTGGAAGTGTCTTTTTCGGTATCAAGCAGGGCGATGTTGCAGACAATTGTGGTGTTTCTTATCATATTATTAGTGACCTCCATCCATAGCTATCGATTAATCTATCGATTTTCGCTTGCCGAGTTATTTAAAGCTGACCGTAAAGGAGAGAGGCTTGCGAAAGGGTCTGTCATAACGAGTATTTTAGCAGTTGTCCTGATTGGTGTTTCCTATCTATTATTTTGGAATCCGGAGAAGTTCACAATTATTCACTATACCGGAATTAGATTTGGCACCGCGGTATTTTTCCTTGTGGCAGGTTCTTACTTTTTTATGAATTCCCTAGCAGCCTATTTGTTAAAATTGATGAAGAGGCTGGAGACGGTTTATTTGAAAGGAAAAAACCTGCTTGGCATCACCAATTTATTATACAGGTTTAAAGGAAATGTCCTTATCTTGACCGTAATCTCTCTATTAAGTAGTGTGACACTATTAGCATGCGGAACCATTCTTGGTTTTTATTATCATATTGATAGAGTGACAAATGAGCACTTTCCCTACAGCTATATGTTCAAAATGAAGGATGTTGAAGTAAACAAAGAAATTGCAGCTTTGATTGAAAGGGCCAGTGAGAATAAGCCCCGATACCAACTCAACCTGGAGTATCTTCCTGTGGAGGCTGATTTGAACGGCATGGAAAGGGTACCAGATTTTTTTCAAACCATGCTGATCTCCGAAAATACATTTCAGAAACTAATGGAGGAAAGAGGGAGACCCGAATCCCTCCACTTAAAAAGAAATGAAGCAGCGGCCTTTTATGATGGAAATCTGGATGTAAAATCCGATCCTTATTCTGGAAAACAACTTGTTCTTAAGGCCGGACAAGAGTTAACTATTACTACCTATAAGCCATTTTCCCTGCTTAATCAAGGGGAGATGTTGTTCCCGCTGGTTATAAGTAATGCTCAATATGAGGAGCTAAAAGAGGGCATTTCACCACAGTATTTGCACATCTATAAATTGAAGAATGAGAAATCACTTGAAAAATTAGATTCCAAGTTAGAAAAGATTGTAAGGCCGCTTCAGTTTAATGACAATCTCCCTATCTATTCGAGTTTTTATGATAAATATCATTACGGACTTGAAACCTATGGACTATTAATCTACATCGGCAGTTTTCTTGGACTTGTGTTTATGGCCGCAACGGGAAGCATTATTTATTTCAAACAGTTGATGGAAGCAGCATCCGATAAGGCCAGATATCAAACCCTTAGAAAAATCGGCATTCCGGAACAGGAGATTAAAAAGACGGTGGCAAGACAAGTAGGATTTGTTTTTGTGCTGCCATTGCTGCTTGCTGTCAGTCATAGTGCAATGATTACTTATTTGCTATCCGAATTTTTACAGATTCCACTGCAGGTCCCATTTATGATTTTTCTTGGTGCATACCTTGTTATTTATCTGATTTACTATTTGATGACTACTGCTGGTTATGTGCGGTTAATAAAAACAAGCTCATGATGGTTGAGCTTGTTTTTTCACATTTGATGGATGTTATTCACCGTTTCTGGAAAGTGAAGGATCGCTTTTGTTCCGATATCCGTGGCAGATTCCAATATTAAAGTATGTCCTAGCTTTTCTGCTGTCTTCTTTGCTAGATACAGTCCCATTCCTGTTGATCTTTGAGGGCCTCTGCCGTTTTTTCCGGTAAATCCTTTTTCAAAAACACGGGGAAGATCTTCAGCGGGAATCCCGATACCTGAATCTCGGATGATAAGATTCCTTGACTTTGAGTCTGCGATGATAGTAATCTTGCCGTTTTCTTTCGTATATTTTAAAGCGTTCGATAGAACCTGGCGAACTATGTAGGTCAGTCCTTTTTTATCGCTCAATACAGTCATTGAGGAAACCTGTAAATCTAGTTTTATCTTTCTGCCGATGAAAGACTTGGATTCTCCAATGATTATTTCCTTCATCAACTTTTCCAAATCAATTTCCTGGATTAGATAGTCCTTATTAAAATCGTTAAGGCGGGAAAAGTGGAGGGCCTGTTCCACATAGCCTTCGATTTTATCTATTTCTTCCTGCATGCTTGGTGAATCGATTTCCGTCTCAAGCAGCAGGCGGCTGACGGCAATCGGGGTTTTTATTTCATGAAACCATTGCGTCATAAATTCGAGCTGTTCCTTGGCCGCCTCGTTTCGTTCATGTATTTGTCTTAAATATTGTTTCTCTAACTGTCTCAACATCTGGCTATATATTTGCTGTTCGTAAGAGGAGGAGGCAGGGATGCTTTCAAAGTCTTGAGACTGCCATTTGCGAAGCTGTCCCCTTTTCCGATAAAAACAACCGATAAAATATAAATTATATAAAAAGGTCGCCAGCAAGATGAGATAGAGCAGGCTACTATATGAAACCCTCAATTCTGGTTCAACACTGATTACGATAGAAATAACGGCAAGAATCGAATAAAAGGTAATAAGCTGCCATTTTTGATCTATAAGGTAATATCTGAATTTCATGGAATCATATATCCTTGCCGCTTTTTCGTTTCGATAAAATCTATGAGACCCAAATCTTCCAATTTTCTACGCAGACGTGCGATGTTGACGGTTAGCGTGTTATCATCTATAAAATTTTCACTTTCCCATAAGGCTTGCATGATTTCATCGCGTGTTACAATGGTTTCCTTCTTTTTCAATAATAAATAAAGAATCTGAAACTCATTTTTGGTTAAATCTATTTCGCTGTTATGGTAAGAAATATTCCCCTTATTTAGATTAAGAATTAAGCCCCTATGTTCGATAACTTCCTTTTCCTCTTGCTGATAAGTGTAAGTCCTTCGCAAAATAGCATTCATCTTGGCAGTCAGCACCTCTAATGAGAATGGTTTCTGGATAAAATCATCGCCACCCATATTCATTGCCATGACGATATCCATATTTTGATTTCGAGAGGAGATGAAGATGATGGGCACATTTGACAGTTGTCTGATTTTGCTGCACCAATAAAAACCATCATAGATTGGTAAATTGATGTCCAGCAGAACCAGATGGGGTTTGACTACCATAAACTGTTCATCCAGGTTCTCAAAATTTGTAATCTTACTAGGTTCAAACCTCCATTTCAATAGGTGTTCAGAAATAATATCTCTTATTTTTAAATCATCCTCTACAATCATAACCTTAAACAAGATATTCCACCCCTTCCATATGAACCTATTATACAAGGCAATAAACTGATTTGGAAAAATTAACTGTTTTGTAGGAGTAAAGTCGTATTTTTAATTTATAAATTTTGGAAAATTTGGTATGATTACGGTGCATAATCTCTTCTAAAATAAAAAATGGGGATGAGGGACTATGAATAAAAAGTGGGAAAAACAGATTGACCCTAATAATAAATACGGTGGTGCATTTATTTTAGGGGATAGGAACTTCGAACTTCCGGAAGCAGCTGTCGTTTCGGTCACAAGGGGAGAACATTTCAATATACCGCGCCTAATAATCAATGGATTTTTAAACCAAATGATCATGAAGGCGATGAGCAAGAACGATAATTTATTGTATGCTGAACTGCGAGGGCAATTAGATGGAGGAATTGGTCAGACATTGACCGTTTGGAAAGCAGGAAAAGACATGAATTCGTTCCGAACTGGCGGTATTCATAATTTTGCAAGGAAGTTTTTTAGCTGGGTGTTTTACAGTGGAAAGGTTCAATCCTATTTTTTAACATGGAAAGTAAACGGACATATCCCGACTTATGAAGAAGCGGCAGAAATCGTAACCACCTATGGCCGACATTTTGATGGCGGTAAGCTTGTGAGAAAGGCCCAGCAGCCGAAGGATTTAGACCATAAAAAACCAAGCTGATTTATGCTAGCTGTTTATTAGCTAGTTGATAGAATGTTTTTAGCAGATGTTTAGCCCGGTGTATAAATGATAGAACGTAATTGTTTTTAACCAAAAAAGCCGCCGATCCAATGATCGAGCGGCCGTTTTGTGTATAATATTCTCTCTATTTCACTGTTTTCCGAGTACTTTCCGATGCAAAGTCCGCGATGACAACAAGAATCATATAGCAAAGCAGCAGCAGGGTAATCTGCGTGTATTGGAAATAGCTCATGGCTAGTTTAAAATCCATGCCTAGACCGCCTGCACCAACGAATCCAACGACAATCGTGGTCCTCATAATTACTTCCCACCGATATAACACATAGGTCAGAAACCTTGGCATAACAATGGGAAGAATCCCGTAAAACAATGTCTCAATCTTAGAGGCACCAGATGCAGCCAAGTTGCGAATCGGCCTTGGATCCATATCCTCAATTACCTCTGCCCATAGCTTCCCAAGGATTCCGAAATTGTGCAAAGCAAGGGCAAGTGCGCCTGGCAAAATACCCGGTTTTAAAATGAAAATAATCATCATCGCCCAGACCAATTCCGGAACGGAACGGGAAAAAATATAAACGAGACGGACCAGACCGTATAGCGGCCAATTGTACCATTTTTTCGAAATGGTCAGGTTACCGCTCGCAATATTACGCGCCGCTGGAATCACCGTTAAACAGGCTGCAATGGTCGAAAACCCAATCGCCATTACGCTCATTTCCAGCGTCTCATAGGTCAGTTTTAACGCAGAAGCCCAGCTTTCGGCATCGAAAAACGCAGGATTGTTTTCATTTAAACCTATTAATCCGCCGAAAAACTTTCCCGCGTATTCCGCATTTTGATCAGAGAATAGGTCAGATATATCGGCATGGTCGATAAAATAAATATATATCCACGAACCTGCAATTAGCAATGCAGCCAAAAGAGAGGCACGCCATCCTGTACTGAAACCGCGACGGCGCTTTCGATCTGTTAAGCCTTTACGGACAAAATTACTCCAAATATCTACAAGTACAACCAAGGCAATCAAATAAAATACATAGGTCCAAACTTGGTCGTATTTCAAATCGGCCAGCGAAAGCTGAATTTGATAGCCCAGACCGCCGAGGCCGACAAAGCTCATAATTGCCGAAGAACGAATCGAGCATTCAAAACGGTACATCGTATAACTAATCATATCAGCCCTAACTAACGGTAAATACCCGTAAAAGAGGACCTCAAGTTTGGAGGCTCCGGCTGCCCATAAAGCCTTTATTGGCTCTTTGGGTACATCATTTAGCATATCGGCGAAAATTCGTCCAAGAATCCCGCCGTAAGGAATTGCTAAGGCAAATATGGCAGCAAACGGTGAGAAACCGATGGCAGCCACGAACAGCCACGCCCAAACCAGTTCGTGAATCGAACGGGTAAATCCTAATATTCCTCTGAAAAATACTTTATTGGCCAGTCTAGCTGCCCGTGAAGATGTTAACGTCCCCGATGCGAGGACACCGACAATAAAAGCATAAATAATGGCTAAAGACATTCCAGCTACGGCATAGGCCAAAGTAATCCAGGCGGCTTCAAGACCTTTCGATAATACTTCAGGACTCAAATCCGGTTGAAAGAGGCCTTTAAAAATTTGCCCCAATGTTGGAATCCCGCCAGCATGGTACACCTCATCCGCATCCCATTTAACCGCAAACAAACTCCATCCGAAAACTGCCAGCAAAATCAATGAAAGAATAAATCGTTTATGGAGCCGAAAGGAGGTTTTCCATTTATGCATGGCTCGAATGCTCCTTTAGACTATACAATTCGGCTAACATTTCATCGGTTACCTTTTCTGTCGGTAAATCAAAAAGGATCGCCCCATTTTTTAAGGAAATGATTCGGTCAAAATATTTTCGTGCATAATCAACTGAATGTAGGCTGGCAATTAGCGTTTGGTTATCCTCTGAAACAATCTTAGTGAGCATCGACAGAACGTCATCAGCCCGTGCCGGGTCAAGGGAAGCAACTGGTTCATCTGCCAAAATAATTTCCGGTTTTTGAACCAATAGTCTAGCCAATGCAACACGCTGCTGCTCACCGCCGGAAAGGGTGGAGGTGATTTCATGAGCTTTATCCGTGAGACCGACACGTTCAAGCGCCATAAGTGCCGCATCTTTTTCCTGTGGGACGAGCAGAGATATCAATGATTTCACGGTTCCCCAATCCGCTAATTTTCCCGCCAAAACGTTATGAATCACTGCTAGTGGACCGATTAGATCAAATTGCTGACGGATAACCCCAACCTTTTTCGCGAAGGCTTTTCCTCTTTTATAAGTAGAGATGTTCTGCCCGTCAATGAGCATTTCACCACTTTCTAAAGGTACGAGGCGGGCAATTGAATTTAACAGCGTCGATTTTCCGGCGCCGCTCGGTCCAATCAATGCCACCATTTCTCCTTGTTTAATGGTAAAAGAAAGGGAAGATAAGGCTATCTTCCGCTCAAAATGTTTTGTTAAATTTTTTACATCAATCATGATTTTTGAAGTCATAGATGACAAACACCTACTATTTAATAATCTTTAGTTCTTTGGCTACTTTTTCAATTTTGCTATAGTTATCGTTTTTCGTTTCGACAAATTTGTCAGTTTGGAACAAATCGGCTATTTCTTTTGGCTCGCCATTGAAAGAAAGGAGGGCATCCTTAATTTTTTGTTCTGTGCCTTTGCCAAACTTCTTGTCGATCTCTTTATTAATGGTCCAGTTATAGTCATAGTAAGGAGGGGTTGTATAGAATACCTTTACCTTATTTGTATCCACTTTCCCTTCTTTAACAGCTGCTTCCCAAACGGAAATATTTAATGCACCAGCCTGGAAGGAACCGGATTCGATTAACTTATAGGTTGTGTCATGTGAGCCGGAAAAATTAGGATTACCATTAAAGTCTTTGTTCGGGTCAATGCCAGCTTCGGATAGAAAATAACGTGGCATTAAGTGGCCGGATGTCGAACTTTCACTACCAAACGTAAACGATTTTCCTTTTAAATCCTTCAAGGAACTAATCCCGGAATTCGGCTGGGTGATAAACACTGATTGGAATTCAGCATCTCGCGGACGCTGAACGATGGATTTAGCCTCAGGGACAAGGTTTCTAGCCTGTACACTTGTTAATCCGCCAAACCAAGCCATGCTGATTTCACCACGCTGGAATCCTGTTACTAAAGCGGCATAATCAACAGAAGGAACGAACTCTACCTTTAGGCCAGTTTTCTCGTTTAAGTATTTAGCCACAGCATCCATGCCTTTTTGCAAGTCGGCGGCATTTTGGTCCGGAATGGCCCCAATTTTAAACACTTGTTCTGTTTTTTGTTCTTTCTTGCCTTCACTAGATTTTTCATTATTGCTTTGACCACAGGCGGCTAAAGAAAATACCATCATCACCAGGATCATTACAGAAAACCACTTTTTCATAATAGAAACCCACCTCAATTGTTAATTGCATAAAAATGAATTAGAAAAAAATATTAACCTTCATAATTATAAGGAAATGTTAGTCCATAATAAATTCAATTTATCGATTTATTCAATAGGTTAGTATCGATTATTCATATAGATAAAACCCCTGTCGGTCTGACAGGGGCACTAGATTTGATTCTATACAGCTTGCTGTGACCATTCTTCTACATTCCAAATGTATGCGATAAACTTTCAACATTAAGTTGGCTCATTTTTTATCGTAATTCTCGCTTTTCAACAAAATCCATACATTCTAACATATTACTAGATTGTTGTATGTTTTTCACTGAAAAAATATTGTAAACAGAAATGAATAGGTTTTGGCCTTGGGGGCAATTTAATGAAAAAAGGATAAATGTATGATCGGATTAATTATCGCCATCCTCATTTTTAATTTTATCGCTTTTAAAGGCAACAAGGTTTTAACTGCCAATCAAATCGTTCACATTTGGTGTTTTACAATTGCCTTTCAAACGACCTTCGATGTTTTTATAGAATTTAAATACCACGCCTATTGGTATTTCAGTAAAGAAGTGGATTGGGCTGGCGAAATTCCTCATTTGTTCGTGGTCCCAGCTGTTAATATGATTTTTTTAAACTGGTTTCCCTTTAATGGAACATATGTAAAAAAGGCTTCCTATATCATTTTATTTGTGATTGCAATCTTATGTTACGAGATGATTACTCTATTTCCGGAACCTTGGGGCTACTTCCATTACGGATGGTGGAAACTTTGGCATGCTGCCATTTTAGACCCTATTCTGTTGCTCATATTATTGGGGTATTACAGGTGGATATGCCGCATTGAAAGAAGGACTGTTTGCCGTTAATAGTTTTCACTTAAGAGAGGGGGGGAAGTACGCTCTCTTTTTTTTTTTTTCTGATGAAATCGTATATACAGGCTCCGATGCTTGTACATATTCTAATAAAAATGACAGTCGCGCAAGGAGGGAGGGCAATGGGCATATTCAAGGATGGTATCAGCATCGGAACCGTTTCGGGAGGAATCGTAAACTTTGGCGGGGCAGTGATTATTTCACCCATTTCGATTACCAATACCGTTTCAGGTTCACGCTCCGGAAATACGGATCCCGGTGGATCAGGAAATTCGGCAATAACTGCCGCAAGCAATCTGCTTCAATCAATTGCGGGTAATCAGGGATTATTGGGTTCAGGAAATACGAGATAATCTAGAGCAAGAAGTGCAGGAAACAGAGGTAATAATAAGGCGACAAATGGAAGACGGGGCCGATAGCAGCCCCGTCTGATTATTTTATGAAACCTTTAAGCCTTTTGCAGTCTGCACCTGCGCCCGCTTTGCAGGTTTAATGACATTGAAGACAATGTTTAGAAAGATGGCTGTTAAACTGCCTGCAACAATCCCGCTATTCGTAAGAATCTTAACACTCTCAGGAAGATGTGCAAATAAATCCGGAACGGTAGTTACACCTAAACCAACTCCAACAGAACAAGCAATGATTAATAGATTCTCCTGTGAAGAAAAGTCTACTTTACTAAGCATCTTGATTCCAGAAGCAATGACCATCCCAAACATAGCAACCATTGCTCCTCCAAGTACAGCAGTCGGGATAACTGTTGTTAACGCCGCAATTTTCGGTACAAACCCTAGAAAAATTAAAATTCCGCCCATTGTATAAATAACGCTCTTATCCTTAACCCCAGAAAACTGGACAAGCCCAACATTTTGCGAGTAAGTGGTGTACGGGAATGAATTAAAGAATGCTCCAATCACACTTGCCAATCCTTCTGCACGATACCCTTTCACTAAATCCTGTTCCGTCAACTTTCGGCCCGTGATATCACTTAAGGCAAAATAAACACCAGTTGATTCTACAAGACTTACAATTGCTACAATTGTCATCGTAATGATCGGGGCCAGTTCAAAAGAAGGAGTTGCAAAATGTAAAGGCGTTACCATATGAAACCAGGATGCATCACCAACTGCGGAAAAATTAACTTTTCCCATGAACGTTGCAGCAACGGTACCTGCTATCAAGCCTAATAATATAGAAATGGCGCGTATGAACCCTTTAAAGAAACGATAAAGAATAATGATAAATAATAACGTACCAAATGCCAGCACAATGTTTGAAATCGAACCAAAATCAGGGCTTCCCTGACCGCCGGCAACATTATTCATTGCGACAGGAATTAGGGTCGTTCCAATAATCGTCACAACAGAACCCGTTACGACTGGAGGGAAGAAGTGAATCAGTTTACCAAAGTATTTTGCAATCAACATGACAATTAATCCTGAAACTAGGATCGAACCATAAATGGAGGACATGCCATACTGATTTCCAATGGCAATAATCGGGCCTACTGCTGTAAATGTACAGCCAAGGACAATCGGAAGACCGATCCCAAAATAACGATTCTGCCATACCTGTAATAATGTAGCGATACCGCTTGTTAATATATCAAGAGAAACTAGATAGGCAAGCTGTTCGTTCGAAAGCTTTAGAGCACCGCCAATAATAAGTGGAACAATAACTGCTCCTGCATACATGGCGAGAACATGCTGAATTCCAAGCGATGCTGTTTTAAGTGATGAATTTTTCATTATACTAGCTCCTCTACTTTTTCAGATTTAAAAGTGACTTCACCGTTTGCGAGGGAAGCAACGCGGGCTAAAGATTCAACTCTTATTCCTTGGTCGCTAAGCATTTTTGCACCGTCTTGGAAGGACTTTTCGATGACTATTCCTACTCCGGCCAATTCGGCGCCGCTTTGGTTGACTATGTCAATTAAGCCTAGGGCGGCCTGGCCATTGGCAAGAAAGTCATCAATAATAAGAACTTTGTCCTCAGCATTCAAAAACTTTTGTGCAATTGAAATTTCGTTAGTTTCCTGCTTTGTAAAGGAATGTACAGAAGCAGTGATCAATCCTTCGGTTAATGTAAGTGATTTTCTTTTTCTGGCGAAAACAACTGGAACGTTCAGCTGTAGGCCCGTCATGACTGCAGGGGCAATGCCCGAAGATTCAATGGTGACAATTTTGGTGATTCCCTCGTTAGCGAAGCGCTTCGCAAACTCTTTGCCAATTTCCAGCATTAATGCTGGATCAATTTGATGGTTTAAAAAAGAATCAACTTTTAGGATTTGGTCTGATAAAACCTGCCCGTCATTTTTGATTTTTTCCTGTAATAGTCTCATGTTGTACCCCCATTTTTTAAATATAAAAAAACCCAAAGGCCGTCCCCACATCAGATTGAGTGAGGTAATGGCCTTTGGGCTTAGTGTCCGAAAGGAATAGAATGGAAGTACGCTTAGAAAGAAAAACATCCGTTCTCATTACCCACTCATAGTCGAATCGTTTACGGCAATTCGGTAGAGACTTGCGGGCCATATTCCCGCGATTATATGAGTGAAGCCTTATTGAATTCATTTCAAATTATATCACGGTAAATGGAGAAATCAATCACTTTTTTTGCAAAAAGCGAATAATATACTTATATTTTTTTCGCTTTGTTCGTCTTTTGGAAACCTTTCCCGTAAGTATCATAGAAGGATTGAACAATTAACCTATTTCAGTTACTATTAAAATGTACGTATATATCAGAAAATTATGAAAAGGTAAATAAATACCCCAAGGGGATACTAACCGGTTAGGATGTTTGGGCCCAATCATAATTTTCATATAAAGAATAATTGGAGGAATGAAAGATGGTTGAAAAAATCCGCCCATATTGGCCAGCTGATGTACCTGCCAACTTTACCTATTTACAAGGTGAAAAACCGCTTTTTGCTTATTTAGAGCAGCATGGGAACGAGCGCCCAAATGACACAGCCTATATTTTTTATGGACAAGAGGTCACTTGGGGCCAACTCTTGGATTACGTGAATCGCTTGGCTGGCTATTTACATAAAAAAGGGGTTAAGAAGGGCAGCTGCATCGCCCTTTATTTGCAAAACTGTCCGCAATATATTATTGCTCATTTCGCCATACAAAAACTGGGTGGAACGGTTGTGCCACTGAACCCAATGTTTAAAGAAAATGAATTGGCCTATTATTTCGAAGAAGCACCAATTGAAGGGATTATAGCTGGTGCAGAAATTTACCCTCTTGTCAAAAAAGCGATGGAAAAGTCCCGCCACCTGAGCTTTATCGTGACTGCTAACTATCAAGATTTTCTCCCAGACCAGCCCGAATGGAAGTTTCCAGAAGAATTGCTTGTACCAAAACAACACCTCACAGAAACAGATGATTTCACCACGATCCTTCAAACTGAAAATCCTTACGAACATACGGAACAAGTTGATTTGTGGAATGATATTGGGTTAATGGTCTTTACCTCCGGAACCACCGGACGCCCAAAAGGAGCTATGCTCACGTATGGTAATGCCCTGTTTAAATCCGCATCCGCTGCCCATTCAAACGTTATGAAGGAAGACGAAATTTTATTGGCAAGTGCTCCATTATGCCATATTGCTGGAATGTTGATGGGTTTAAATTCAACCGTTTATTCAGGCCGGCCGTGTGTTTTATTTACCCGTTTTGATCCGCTTGCAACGGTTGATGCCATTGAAAAGTACCGTGTTTCCTATTGGTACAGCATCGCGCCCATGAATTGGGCCATTTTACAAATTCCAGGAATTGCCCAAAGAGACTTGTCCAGTTTAACAACCAATCTGGCCACCAGCTTTGGAGTTCAGGTCACGCAAGAGCTTTCAGACAAATGGAAAGCGGTTACGAAGGGCTGCCCGTTATACGAGGCTTCCTATGGTTTAAGTGAAACCCATACATGTGACACCTTTATGCCAAAGGATAAAGTGAAGTTTGGTTCTTGTGGAATCCCTACTTTTGATACAGAGATTCGTATTCTTCATATCGAAACAGGTAAGGAAGTGGCTGCAGGCGAGCAGGGTGAAATTGTCGTGAAAAATCCCGGGGTGTTTAAGGGGTATTTAAACCGGCCGGAAGCAACAGCCGAAACGCTTAGGGACGGTTGGGTTCATACCGGTGATATCGGACGCCTTGACGAGGATGGATATTTGTATTTCATGGGACGAGTAAAAGAAATGATAAAAAGCTCAGGCTATAGTATTTTTCCAGAAGACGTCGAAGCACTTCTCAATTTACATCCGGCTATTCGCCAATCAGCCGTTATCGGCGTTCCTGATCCAGTTAAAGGAGAAGTTGTCAAAGCATTTGTCGTGCTGCAGGATTCGAATAAGGAAGGCTTGACTCCTGACGCGATAATCTCCTGGGCAAAAGAAAACATGGCTGCGTATAAATATCCACGTTATGTAGAATTCATTGATCAGCTGCCAGCAACATCATCCGGAAAGGTATTGCGAAAATTATTAAAAGAAGAGTAGGAGATTATACAATGGAGTTATTACAAAAATTATCAAAGGATTTACAAGAAAGAAAAGAAGCTGCACTTTTAGGTGGTGGATGTGATAAAATTGCTGCCCAGCACGAACGTGGACTTTTAACTGCACGCGAAAGAATTGAAAAATTCGCTGACGCCGGCAGCTTTATGGAGCTTGGCATGTTAAATACCTCCGATGTAAAGGGAACCGAGCATAAAAGCTATGGGGATGGACTGATCATTGGTGTCGGTAAAGTGAATGGTAGATCAGCCGTCATTCAGGCCGGGGACAAGACTGTTTTTGCCGGGACGGAAGGTGCTGTTCACATGCGAAAATCCAAAAGTATCCATGAGTTTGCGGTTAAAAACGGCCTCCCAATGTTTGCACTGCACGAGGGCGGCGGATTGCGGATGCCGGATGGAATGGGTTCAGACGGTTTCAGCGATAAACTTTTCCCGCGTGAGATGCTGACAGTTCACCGCCAAGTACCGACGATGACGTCCATTTTGGGAGATAGCTTTGGAGGTCCTACATGGACTGCTGTTTCTTCCGATTTCGTCACCCAGCTGCAAGGAACCTGTATGGCGATTGCCGGCCCACGGATGCTTGAGCTCGCGAACGGGCAGAGGATGATACCGGAAGAATTAGGCGGAGTTGATATTCATAACCGCTTTACCGGGCAAATTGATGATGATGGGGCGACGGAAGAAGAATGCTTTGACCAGATGAAAACCTTTTTTTCATACATGCCGCAAAACAGCGGTGAACGCCCGCAAATGAGACGGACAAATGATGATCCATACCGCTTGGTAGATGAGGTTTTCAATATACTGCCGCAGCAAAACAACCGCGTCTATGATATGAAAAAAATTATTGAAACGATTGTTGATGATGGCATCTTTTACGAATATCAACGGAAATTCGGCAAAGGCTTGATTACATCGTTTGCCCACTTGAACGGGCATGTGGTCGGAATTATCGCCAACCAGCCAAACCAATTTGCCGGAGCACCTGGACCGCATGAGTGTCAAAAGGCGACTGAGTTTATTTGCCTTTGTGACTCCTATCATATCCCGCTGATCTTTCTGCACGATACCCCAGGTTTCCGCATCAGCAGCGAGGCAGAGAAGGCAAAAATGCCTACAAAAATTATGGTCTGGAATCAGGCGTTGGCTTTATCGACTGTACCGAAAATCTCCGTTGTCATCCGTAAAAGTATCGGTGCTGCATACGGGAATATGTGCGGTCCGGGCATGGGCGGTGATTTAGTGGTAGCTTGGCCAAGCGCGGAAATTAATTTTACCGGACCAGAAGTCGGGGTGAATGTCGTGTTTGGCCGCGAATTGGCACGCTCTGAAAATCCAAGTGAGGAACGGAAAAAACTTTTGGAACTTTGGTCATTTGATAGTTCACCATATAAAGCGGCAGCGAAGCATTTGATTGACGATGTCATCCAGCCCAATGAAACACGAAAATTCCTTTGCCAGTCACTTGAATACTTATTAACCTCAAAGCGTGAAAAGAGCGAGAGGTTGCTAGCGACATGGCCGACAGGTATATAAACATTTGGAACCTTTCCATTTTGGAAGGGTTCTTTTTTTTGCGATCCAAATGGGCAATCTAATAAAAAATATTTTTAAAAAAATGTCCACCTGGGGTGAACATTCTTGTGGAAATGTGATAAAGTATAGTAAATGAATCCTTTTATAACAGGGTTTATAAGGAGAATAAATGTCCACCTCAGGAGGACAATTGTATTTTTTAAAAATACATAAACATCGTTTTTCATGATAAAGGAGGATTTGATATGTCCAGTAAAAAGCTAGAGCATTTTTTAAATGAAAATCTTGAGGATTTAAAGGGAAAAGGCCTATATAACGTCATCGATCCGCTTGAAAGTCCAAATGGACCGGTGATTACGATTAACGGCAAGGAACTTGTCAATCTTTCTTCCAATAATTATTTAGGATTAGCAACCGATGAACGGTTGAAAAAAGCTGCTGCCGAAGCACTTGAAAAATATGGAGTGGGAGCAGGAGCTGTTCGGACTATTAATGGAACTCTCAAGCTTCATCTGGAACTGGAGGAAAAATTAGCTGAGTTTAAACATACAGAAGCAGCCATAGCTTATCAATCAGGTTTTAATTGTAACATGGCGGCTATTTCCGCTGTCATGGATCAAAACGATGCGATATTATCAGATGAACTTAACCACGCTTCTATTATTGACGGATGCAGATTGTCAAGAGCTAAGATAATCCGTTTCAACCATTCTGATATGGATGATTTGCGCGCCAAAGCCAAAGAAGCAGTCGAGTCTGGTCAGTATAACAAAGTAATGGTCATTACCGATGGTGTTTTTTCGATGGACGGGGATATCGCGCTGTTGCCAGAAATTGTCAAAATCGCCGAGGAATTTGACTTGATTACCTATGTAGACGATGCACATGGTTCAGGTGTACTTGGTGATGGTGCAGGGACGGTCAAACATTTTGGACTCTCCGATAAAATCGATTTTCAAATTGGTACTCTGTCAAAAGCAATCGGAGTTGTCGGTGGTTATGTTGCCGGAAAGCAAAACTTAATTGACTGGCTGAAGGTTCGCAGCCGTCCGTTCTTATTTTCCACTTCCTTAACACCTGCTGATGTAGCAGCAAGCAAACGTGCAATCGAGATTTTAATGGAAAGTACTGAGCTTAATAAAAAGCTTTGGGAAAACGGAAACTATTTGAAAAAAGGATTAAAGGACTTGGGCTTTAATATTGGAAACAGTGAAACGCCGATTACTCCATGTATCATTGGCGATGAAAAATTAACTCAGGATTTTAGCATACGGTTAAATGAAGAAGGGGTTTATGCGAAGGCGATTGTATTCCCGACCGTTCCTCGCGGGACAGGACGGGTCCGCAATATGCCGACAGCAGCCCATACAAAAGAAATGCTTGATAAGGCCATTGCCATTTATGAAAAAGTCGGCAAGGAATTAGGAATTATTTAAAGATTTTACTGACAGAGGATGATATAGATGAAACGTATATTAATAACGGGTGCTTTAGGTCAAATCGGTTCTGAATTAACCTTAAAGCTTAGAGATATTTACGGAGCGGACAATGTTATTGCTACTGATTTAAAGAAAAACGACAGCGAAGCGGCATTGAGCGGTCCGTTTGAAGTGGTCGATGTGACGGATGGTAAAACGATGGTGGAGACGGCCCGAAAATATAAGGTGGATACGGTGATGCATTTAGCGGCCCTATTGTCAGCCACTGCCGAAGCAAAACCAGTTTTCGCCTGGAATTTGAATATGGGTGGACTGTTAAATGCGCTAGAGACAGCACGCGAAATGAATGCACAATTTTTCACTCCAAGTTCAATTGGTGCTTTTGGTCCATCAACACCAAAAGACAATACGCCACAGGATACGATTATGCGACCTACCACCATGTACGGTGTCAATAAAGTAGCTGGTGAGCTTTTGGCGGATTATTATTTTGAAAAATTCGCTGTTGATACGCGTGGACTGCGTTTCCCTGGATTGATTTCATATGTGGCTCTGCCTGGCGGCGGCACCACCGATTATGCTGTTGAAATTTACTATGAAGCAGTGAAGAATGGACGGTATACTTCATATATTGATAAAGGCACCTATATGGACATGATGTATATGCCGGATGCATTGAATGCCATCGTGGATTTAATTGAAGCGGATGGTTCTAAGTTGAAACACCGCAATTCCTTTAACGTGTCTGCGATGAGTTTCGATCCGGAAGAAATCGCGGCAAGCATCAGAAAATATATACCTGGATTCAAAATGAATTACAATGTCGACCCAACTCGCCAGAAAATTGCGGAAAGCTGGCCAAACTCTATCGATTCCAGTGCGGCTAAGGAAGAGTGGGGCTTCAAATTCGATTATGACTTAGATAAAATGACGAAAGATATGCTTGATAAATTAAGCAAAAAATTTCAATTAAAAATCCCGAGCTAATGCTTGGGGTTTTTGTATTCAATAAGTAACTCAACATTAAGGAATTAGTAGGTAAAGCGAGGATATTATTTGAGGTAATTTTCCGTTAAAGCCTTTGCCGCAATAAAGGTATGATTGTAGACTGGGTTAGAAAAAATAATGTTATTAAGTAGTGTTCTATTGGACAAAACAAGGATTGGAACAGGTCGAAATGTTCAATAGGAGCGTTCTATTGGACAAAACCAGGTTGGATATAGTCGAAATGTCTATTAGAGGCGTGTTATTATAGAAAACTTGCTCTCCAACAAAAAACAGCGAAGCCACAAAGGCTTCGCTGTTATCTTTTCACATAGATTAATTTATCATTTTTCTCGGTTACTCCACCAATGATGGAGGCTTTCGCTAATCCGCGCGAATGCAAGTTATCCATGTACCGCTTTGCATCCTCTTCGGCAATTGATACAAGCAATCCCCCTGAAGTAATCGCATCACATAAAACAAGCTGCTCTTCCGGAAGAATGTCCTCGTACACAACGTCATCAGATAACCATTTATGATTAGACTTAGAGCCGCCGGGGACTACGCCATTTTTCGCTAATTCGATGGCCCCTTCAAGAATTGGCACCTGGTTAAATGAAATTTCAAAGCTCACATCGCTGCCTCGTGCCATTTCGCTTCCGTGTCCTAACAGTCCAAAGCCGGTCACATCGGTTACAGCACTTGGAGTAAATGGGAAGAGCTCTTCAGCAGCGGTTTTATTCAGCATTGCCATTGTTTCCGTCACGGCTTGTTCTTGCTCCGGAGTTACGGCACTTCTTTTAATCCCGGTTGTCAAAATTCCAACGCCAATTGGTTTTGTCAATATAAGGATATCTCCTGGCTTTGCACCAACATTTTTCCAAACTTTTTCCGGATGGACAATTCCTGTCACGGATAACCCAAATTTCGGTTCCTGATCATCGATGGAATGGCCGCCAACCGTGAGGGCCCCAGCTTCTTTAACTTTATCTGCAGCACCGCGTAAAATATCTGCAAGCATATTCGCTCCGAGTTTTTTAATAGGGTAGCCGACGATATTCAATACAGTCTTCGGCTCGCCACCCATCGCGTACACATCGCTTAATGAATTTGCGGCTGCAATCTGGCCGAACATATACGGGTCGTCCACAATTGGAGTAAAGTAGTCTACTGTTTGAATCAGTGCAATCGTATCCGTTAATTGATACACACCCGCATCATCGCTAGTTTCATTCCCGACAAGTAATTCGGGAACAGGGTCTTGTTTTGGTAAAAGACGCAAAACTTGCGTCAGGTCCTCTGGACCAATTTTACAGCCTCAACCTGCCTTAGTTGATAAAGAGGTTAGGCGAATCTTTTCCTGCTCACTCATTATGTACACCTCCCATTAAATAGTATACCTATTATACTAATAGGTGCAAAATATTTGCGGAATAATAGTTGAAAAGATAAAATGTTTCTAACATATACATAATGGAAAGCAGGAGGACATCAATGAAAAACTTTCATGTAATTGTTGAATTTTGCATGCAGTGAAACTACGCACCAAAAGCCGCGAGTTTCGCGGAGGAACTAATCACGCATTTCCGGCGTGATATTTCAAAATTGGAATTGATTCCGGCCTCGGGAGGAATCTTCGAGGTTACCGTGAACGGGGAAAAAATCTACTCTAAAGATGAAATAGGGTTATTCCCAGATACAGAAGACATTATTAAAATCATGGAGTCAAAATAATAAAAAACCCTCACAAACGTGAGGGTTTTTTATTGCCGGTAATTTTATTATGTAAACTGCGAAATAAAAAGTAAATCAAGGCAGCGTAATATACCGATTTTTTCCTGATCCATTATTTATTTTTGAAATAAAAATTTCTAACACATTATTTTGGAAAGAAGCGTTTATACAATGATAGATAATAGGAAAAGGGAAGTCGATGGTGCGGGTCTTTTTTGGATGTCGTGATGGGAATGCGTAAGAATGTTTTTGCGCTGTAATGATAAGCTGAGTATTATCAGTTTTTACTTTAATCTCCGAACTGACATATTCATCTAATGATGCCTCTACAATCCAATCTGTTTCGGTTTCGTATATATCAATTCTAAATTGATATAAATCACAATGGGTTGTAAATGGGTCCAAAAAATAATTTGTTAACCATTTTTCCATTTTCTCAAAATCAACAATAGAATTTCGAGGCAGGTTTTTCTTTTTCAAAATATTATTCCTCCTTACACGTTTCATTTTATTCAAGGAGCCGAAAAATGTTAAAAATGCTATAATAGGACAAAAGAAGGATTTTAAGGAGATATTTATTGCATGAAAGAAACCTTGCGCAGCATTCCACCTGTACATGAGCTTCAACATCACCCACAGTTTAAAGTGCTGATTGAACAAAATCAGCTTGATGCAACAGCCCTGACTGGTCTTTTAAAAGACATTCTGGATGAGATTAGACAAGCAATCATCCGCCAAAAGTGGCAAGGGTCATTGCCTGGAACGGAATCGTTTATCGATGAAATTTTTCAACAGCTGCAATATAAAATTAAAAAACAGCTTTCCTATACATTAGAAAAAGTTATTAATGCAACAGGCACGATTTTACATACCAATCTTGGCAGGGCCAGGTTAAGCAATGCTGCTATTCAACATGTAGTGGAAGTAGCGCAAAACTATTCAAATCTTGAATATAATTTAAATAAAGGGGAACGTGGTTCCCGCCATAGTCATGTTGAAGCCTTGATTAAAGAGATTACTGGGGCCGAAGCGGCGATGGTCGTGAATAATAATGCTGCTGCTGTTTACCTCGTCTTAAGAGCCTTGGCCAAAAATAAAGAGGTCATTGTATCAAGAGGACAGCTAGTTGAAATCGGCGGATCGTTTCGAATTTCTTCTATCATGGAGGAGAGCGGTGCGAAATTAATCGAAGTTGGGACAACCAATAAAACTCATATTTATGATTATGAAAATGCGGTGACTCCCGACACGGCTATCATCTTGAAAGTTCACACCAGCAATTTTAAGGTAATTGGTTTTACGAAATCGGTTGAGTCAGAGGAATTAATTCAGCTTACAAAAACCCGTGAAGATGTCCTTTTCTATGAGGATTTAGGAAGTGGTGCATTATTTGACCTAAGAAACCATGGAATTGGGGACGAGCCGATAGTCAAAGAAGTACTCGGAATGGGTGCGGATGTTGTTACATTTAGCGGAGACAAGCTGTTAGGAGGTCCGCAGGCCGGAATTATTGCTGGGAAAAAGGCAATTATTGACCGATTGAAAAAACACCAGCTTGCGCGGGTGGTGCGGGTGGATAAAATGACACTTGCAGCTCTTGAGGGTACATTACTAGATTATGCCCGTGGTGAAAAGACGATGAAAAATATTCCGGTCATCCGTGATTTATTAATTTCTGTCAATGAATTAGACGAAAGGGCAACAAACTTTGTTACAAATTTGTTACAAAGGACAACTGCTTTTCAGGCAAATATTTTTCAAGCTACAAGTCAGGTTGGAGGAGGCACTATGCCGGATGTGGAATTGCCTGCAAGGGTCATAGCCCTGCGGCATGAATCCTTAACGGCCGAGCAGCTTGGCAGGAAGTTAAGAACGGAGTCCAAGCCTGCTATCATTGGCAGAATTCAAAAGGATGAATTTTTGATTGATTTGCGGACTGTTACTAAGGAGGAAGAGGAGCAGCTGCTAGATACATTGTTACATATTTAAGAAAAACGAAAGCATCGTTTCAGTGGATTCTGAATCGATGCTTTTTTCGATTAGCTAATCGTTAAATTACATATCATGGCTTGAATTATGTTTTTGACGCGTATGGTTACGATTTTTCACCTTTTTCGACCCGCTTAAAGGCTCCGGCTGGCCGGATTGTTTTGGGGCATTTCTGCGCATATCTGTCCCATCATTTTTGTTGGTCATCATTATCCCTCCTCAACAGTTAGGATGCGGTCAATCATTCTTTTTATGTGCTGAATATTTTTTTTTGTTCTGTACAATTTAATGGGTAAACAATTTAAGGAGGAATACTAAAGGTGCAAAGAAATCCTTATAACAAGAATAAACAGGAAGCTTTTCAAGCTGCTCAGCAGGGGTTTGAGAATGCACAGGGACTTTTCGAAACCATTGTCAGTGACAGTGCTAGCTATGGACATCAATTAAAGCATTTGAAAAATGAAGTAAATGAGGCGTATCAACAAATTGAGAATGCGCTCGAAGTGGCTTCTGAAACACAAAGGGCACAGCTAGAGCGTTTCCAGAATGATCTAAAACAAATTGTTACTGAAGTAAATGACTTTCAATAAAATTGAAAAAGCGGGAATCCCGTCCCGCTTTTTCAGTTCATATTAATATTCAAATAAGAAAATTACTGATTCTTTTTACGTTTCTTATTGTTTCGTCTTTCCATTTCTGTAAGGGGTTCATTGGCCATCTCTTCATTATAGCCTGCACCCATACCTTGCGCACCTGCTGCATTCATCCCTGGTATGACATGCTTCGCCTTTTTTTTCGCCATTAACCTTCACCTCCTGTTAAAATTACTATCTCCATTCGGACGAAATTAATGACAAATAAAAGTTTTTTTGCCATAATGTAAGAGGGAATCCTTCGGATGGCAAAAGAAAATTTTACATAGGTAATGATAGTTTTTTCGAAATATTCCGAACAAATTACATAAAAAAACATAAGAAAAACTTATCAATCACAATAACTTTCTTGTTATTTACTTATGTAATCGGTTGTATTAAGATTATTTTTGTGAGAAAAGTAAAAGCCGGATGGGGATTTTTCAACTTTTCGATTTTTGTATTTTTATGACGTATAAGGGGGTTACTACCATGGCGAAAAATGATGTGTTTAACGCACGATCTTCCTTTGACGTAAACGGCAAAACTTATCATTATTACCGTCTAAACGCTTTGGAAGAAGCAGGCATTGGCAACGTGTCCAAATTGCCTTATTCCGTAAAAGTATTACTTGAATCCGTGCTCCGCCAATATGATGGCCGTGTTATCACAAAAGAGCATGTTGAAAATCTTGCAAAATGGGGAACGGATGAGCTTAAAGAGGTGGATGTACCTTTCAAGCCTTCCCGTGTAATTCTTCAGGACTTCACTGGTGTTCCTGCAGTTGTTGACCTTGCTTCCTTAAGAAAAGCAATGGCTGACCTTGGCGGCGATCCAGACAAAATCAATCCTGAAAAAACAGTTGACCTTGTTATCGACCACTCTGTACAGGTTGACGCATATGGTAACGAAAATGCCTTAAAAGTTAACATGGATTTAGAATTCGAACGTAATGCTGAGCGTTACCAGTTTTTAAGCTGGGCACAAAAAGCATTCAATAACTACCGCGCTGTACCTCCAGCAACTGGTATCGTCCACCAAGTTAACCTTGAGTACTTGGCTGATGTTGTTCATGTTGCAGAAGTTGACGGCGAGCTTGAAGCTTATCCAGATACACTTGTCGGTACTGACTCTCATACAACCATGATCAACGGTCTTGGCGTGCTTGGCTGGGGTGTTGGCGGTATCGAAGCAGAAGCAGGCATGCTTGGCCAGCCTTCTTACTTCCCAGTACCAGAGGTTGTAGGGGTTAAATTAACCGGTGAACTGCCAAATGGTGCAACTGCTACTGACCTTGCTTTAAAAGTAACACAAGTTCTTCGTAAGCATGGCGTAGTTGGCAAATTTGTTGAATTCTACGGACCAGGCGTTTCTTCATTACCGCTTGCTGACCGTGCAACAGTTGCAAACATGGCTCCTGAATACGGTGCAACTTGCGGATTCTTCGCAATTGATGATGAATCACTTGGATATATGCGCTTAACAGGCCGCGATGAAGAAGCAATCAAAGTTGTTGAGGCATATTGCAAAGCTAACGGCTTATTCTTCTCACCAGCTGATGAGCCAGTTTATACTGACGTAGTCGAAATCAACCTTGCTGAAATCGAAGCAAATCTTTCCGGTCCTAAGCGTCCGCAGGATTTAATTCCACTTTCAAAAATGAAGGAAGAATTCGTGAAGGCTGTTTCTGCTCCTCAAGGCAATCAAGGCTTCGGCTTAGGTTCCGATGAGCTTGAAAAGTCTGCAACCGTTAAATTTAACAACGGCGACGAAGCAGAAATCAAAACAGGTGCTGTTGCGATTGCTTCTATCACAAGCTGTACAAACACTTCTAACCCATATGTTCTAGTGGGTGCAGGTCTTGTTGCGAAGAAAGCTGTAGAACTTGGAATGGAAGTTCCTAAGTTTGTAAAAACTTCTTTGGCACCAGGATCTAAGGTTGTAACTGGTTACCTTCGTGAATCCGGATTGCTTCCATACCTTGAGCAAATCGGCTTCAACCTTGTTGGTTACGGCTGTACAACATGTATCGGTAACTCCGGTCCATTAAAAGAAGAAATCGAAAAAACAATCGCGGAAAACGACCTATTAGTTACATCTGTTCTTTCCGGTAACCGTAACTTTGAAGGACGTATCCATCCGCTTGTAAAAGCTAACTACCTAGCATCACCACCGCTAGTTGTTACTTATGCATTAGCTGGAACAGTTAACGTTGACTTCGAAAAAGATCCTATCGGAAAAGACAAAAACGGCAACGACGTCTTCTTCAAGGATATCTGGCCAACTACTGCTGAAGTAAATGAAGTAGTAAAACAAACTGTTACACCTGAACTGTTCCGTAGAGAATACGAGAACGTGTTTGGCGACAACGAGCGCTGGAATGAAATCAAGACTAGCAACGAGCCTTTATATACTTGGGATGAGGATTCAACTTATATTGCAAATCCTCCATTCTTTGAAGGTTTATCTAAAGACCCAGGTGAAGTTGAGCCATTAACTGCTCTTCGCATCGTTGGTAAGTTTGGCGACTCTGTTACAACTGACCATATTTCACCTGCAGGAGCGATTGGCAAAAATACTCCAGCTGGTAAATATCTATTAGAAAAAGGCGTTCAGCCTCGTGACTTCAACTCTTACGGCTCCCGCCGTGGTAACCACGAAGTTATGATGCGCGGTACGTTCGCAAACATCCGTATCCGTAACCAAATCGCACCTGGCACAGAAGGCGGCTTCACAACTTACTGGCCAACAGGCGAAGTTATGTCCATTTATGATGCTTGCATGAAGTACAAAGAAGAAGGCACTGGCTTAATGGTTCTTGCTGGAAAAGACTACGGAATGGGATCTTCCCGTGACTGGGCTGCAAAAGGTACTAACCTATTAGGCATCAAGACTGTTCTTGCTGAAAGCTTCGAGCGTATCCACCGTTCTAACCTTGTATTAATGGGCGTTCTTCCACTTCAATTCAAAGAAGGCGACAACGCTGAATCACTTGGTTTAACTGGCAAGGAAACATTTGAAGTTCAAGTTGACGAGAACGTAAAACCACGTGACCTTGTAAAAGTTACTTCTACTGCTGAAGATGGCAGCAAGAAGGAATTTGAAGTAGTTGTCCGCTTCGACTCTGAAGTTGAAATCGACTACTACCGTCACGGCGGAATCCTGCAAATGGTTCTTCGTGAAAGATTACAAGGCTAATCCTTTAATAATAAAACACCATGCGTGAAATCGCATGGTGTTTTTTTGTGTTTTCTTAAAAAAATGGAATATTTGTCCAAGCATCTACCTAATTAGAACCATATAATAAAACACAAAACCAATCTTTTTTTGTATATCGTAAAAGAGGAGTGAGTAATATGGGATGTGGTTGTGGAGGCAAGTCATCCAGACAAGTAAGACCCAATAATGTAAATTATTATTCGCCAAATCGAAGAAATGTTTATAGAAGGCAACCAGATAATTTGAATAATCAAGAAGGTCAAAATCAAGTACAACAAGATAATAATAACAAAAATCAGAAGTAATCCATAAATCCTCCTTTTGTATTTTGTTGACAATCCTGCTTATAATTGCTTAGAATGAGATTAATCAATCGTAAAGGAATGAAAAAAGGGCCGATGAAGTTTTAATCTTATTTTTCAGAACATGATTCGAATAAACGAAAAATGTTGAACCTGAAGAATGGGATAAGTCTGTCCTTTTTATGTCCTGATTATAAGCTGCTAATAACCTTTAAAGAGGTTTATTTCGTGTTGCTTTTAATAAGACATTTTACTCTCTTCAGGTTCATGGAGGGAGTTTTTTTATGAACAAAAATAGAGTTATTTTAAGTATAAAAGGATTAGAAAAGAGCTTTCATTTACGAAAAATCTTAGATGAAATTCAGTTGGATATTAAATTTGGTGAAAGAATCGGTCTTGTTGGTTACAACGGCAGCGGCAAAACGACATTGGCAAATCTCATCTTGGGAAAGGAAGTGCAAGATCGTGGCCACATAGAAAAATCACCTGATCTGAAAATAGGCTACCTATCTCAATCAATTGATTATGAAGTAAATGATTTTCAGGAATCCTTAAAAATATGTGAGGTTTTTCAGCTCGCCAGCGAGTTAGGGTTGAAAAAGGTTCAAAATTGGCAGGATGAAAGGCTAGAGCATTTAAGCGGCGGCGAAAAGCTAAAACTTGCTCTTTCAAGTATATGGGCTTCAAAACCGGACCTGTTAATTTTGGATGAACCGACAAACCATTTAGACCTTAAAGGAGTTAATTGGTTAATTTCTGAAATAGAAAAATTCCCGGGTTCTGTTTTGATTATCTCACATGACCGACATTTTCTTGATCAAACAGTTAACCGGATTTTTGAGTTGGAGGCTGGAAAGCTTCAGTTTTACCAAGGTAATTATAGTGAATACCGTAAGGAGAAGGAGCGCAAAATAGCGAACCAAAAGCATCAGTACGAAGTGCAGCAGCGCCAGATTGAACGGGTAGAAGAGCAAATGGACCAATTAAAATCCTGGTCGGATAAAGCGCATAGAACTTCCACAAAAGAGGAAGGTTTTAAGGAATATCACCGGGTCAAAGCAAAGAAGCGTGACGCACAAATAAAGTCAAAAATGAAACGACTGCAGAGTGAACTGGGCAAAAACAAGGTAGATAAACCTTTGGAAGAAGCAACGGTTCAATTTGAGTTTGACAGCTGCGGAAAAAGAGGGAAGCGTATCATTGAGGCAAAAAATCTGTCCATGGCTTTTAAGGGCAGATACCTTTTCCGAAATTCCCAATTTTACATTAATTATGGAGAGCGGATTGGACTCCTTGGCGAAAATGGCTGCGGGAAAACAACGTTAATCAAAATTTTTATGGGATTGGTTTCGCGGACTGACGGAGAATTGTGGAAGAGCGATTCGTTAAGAATTGCTTACTTAAGCCAGGATGTTGCTGATTTACCTGTTGAAAAAACAGCAATCGAAGCATTGGGATTAACCGACCGCGATCACATTTTTAAAGCAAGAACCATGCTTGCCAACCTGGGGCTTAAGGAACAATTCATTACAAAACCTATTGGAACGTTAAGTCTTGGTGAACGGACCAGGGTTAAGCTTGTTGACATGTTATTGAAAGACTATGATGTCTTAATTCTGGATGAGCCGACTAATCATTTGGATTTGCCCAGTAGAGAACAGCTTGAAAAAACATTATCTGAGTTTACTGGGACAATTATCACCGTTTCTCATGATTATTATTTTTTAAATAAACTTTGTAATCGGCTTTTGGTGTTTGAAGATCAGCAAATAAAGCGATTTGAAATGGGACCGGAGGAGTTTTTTAATAAAGAGAATAAAAAAGATGAAGGGGACCAAAAAGAAATCCTAATGGTAATTGAAAACAAAATTGCCGCAGTACTTGGGGAGTTAGCACTTATTGACCGCCAAGATCCAAAATATCCTCTATTAGATAAAGAATTTAATGAATTGCTAAAACAGAAAAGGAATCTGATTGGGTAAGGGCCTCAGGGCTCTTCCCTTAACTGTCACAAAATCGAAATATGTATGCTTTGTTTCAACTGAGTTTATAGTGTAAAATCAGGGTAATTGGATTATGTATAAAGGAGAGATTCGGGATGGTGAAGAAAGTCATTGCTGCCGTGTTATTGATATCATTATTAACCGTAGCAATCGTCCAAGCAGTAAATAAAAAGGCAGAGAAACCCGAAACCGCAAGCCCGACAGCAGCTGCTCAAAACGGCCCGGCAATCGGCGCCAAAGCACCTGATTTTGAACTAAAAACATTGGCTGGAGAAACCGTCAAGCTATCTGATTTAAAAGGTAAAAAAGTTATGCTTAACTTTTGGGCGACTTGGTGTCCGCCATGTAAAGCTGAGATGCCTGATATGGAACAGCTTCATAAAGAAGCGGGTGACGATATAACCATCCTAGCGGTAAATATCGATCCGCAATTGGATGTTCAAGGATTTGTGAATGAATATAAAATAACTTTCCCAATCCTGCTTGACTCTGAGGATGCAGTAAATGAAAAGTATCAAGTCCTATCAATTCCATCGACATATTTTATTGATAGCAAAGGAGTCATTCAAAATAAATTCGTTGGTTCCATGAAGCTTGAGGAAATGAAGGAATTTACAAGCAAGTTGAAATAAACGTTGGATTAAACATCCAGCGTTTTTTTTTTGGCTAATAAGAAAGTATAAGTGCAACTACGCCTCTGTCTTCGCCCTTAGGGGGCTCGCCAATCAGCTAGTTTTCATTATAAAAAAAATAAAGAATTAAATTTTCAAAAAGTTGTAATAATTTAAACCGTTATTGGTGATAATAACTGTTAGAATAGGACATAAGGAAGGTGATACAAATGAGAAAGCCAAGAAAACGTTCTTTTGCGGAACTAGTATCTGAAAATAAATCACAACTTTTAAAAGACCGTGCTGCAATGGAAAAAATTGAACAGCGCATTGAAGCAAAGCGCCTCGGTAAAGCTGAGTAATTAAAAAAGATTACCATTCATTCATCTGCCCCCTTTGGACAAAATGTTAGTAAGGGGGGATTAGAATGGGTAAAGGTTATCAAACAAAACGCTTTAGGCCGGACCATATCGGTACACAGCCGCAAAGTGCCGGTGGAAATAAGGGCAAGAAAATGCAGGATACATCCGGCCAACACGCCCAGGTTATGCAAACTAAAGGCGAATAAATATAGAAATCCAAGACCCGTGTGCACTTGCGCAGGGTCTTTTTAATTTGATAATGCAATTTTTTCTGTGATATTTTTTAGTCTTCGTTACAAACTATATCTGTAACATGAACAATTTCTTAGGAGGAGTTAACATGCCTTATAACAACAAACCAAATCCAGATGATCGCAGCGATAATGTTGAGAAACTGCAAAACATGATTGAAAATACGATTCAGAATATGGAAGCGGCTGAAGAGTCCATGTCTTTCACTGACAGCGAAACACAGCGCCAGCAAATTCAAGAGAAAAATCAGCGCAGACAGGAAAGCATCGAATCTTTCCGTTCAGAAATTAAGGATGAGGCCAATAACAACCAGGGATAAAAAAGCTAAGGACCAGTTCTTCAAGGACGGTCCTTTTTTTGGCTAATAAGAAAGAATAAATTCAACTACGCCTCATGAACCGTCCTAACGTACTCGCCAATCGGCGAGTTTTCATTTAGTTCCCAAATTTTAAGTTATCAAGCCCGATGTGTTAAGATAGAAGGGAATTTCTTATGAAGAGTTGATCCTATTGAAACATGAAATGAACCAAATAAAGAATTGGAAAATGGAACTTCAGCAAAATGGAACTATCAAGGATGAAGGGCCAATTATTGCTGCTTTGGAAAAGGAAAGAAATCCTTTAATCTTATCGGACCTATTGACCACAGCGGCATTATCAAGACTTGGACGTAATAACCAGGACAGCATAGCCGTCCCAATGCTTAAAAAAGCTCTACAGTTGGACCCTGATAATAAAAAGGCAACGGAATATCTTTTTCGAGCTGACTGGAAAAAAATGAAGGATATTCTCGCTCCACTCATCTTTCCACCAATAAGGGAGACCGATAACCGAACAGCCAAGAAGAAAATTGCTGAGGAATACATAGAAATATGTAAAAGCTTTTTAACCGAAGCAGAGGATGCACTGCATGATCTTGAATCAAAGTCTGGAACCCCTTCACGGATGGATCAGACTGAACCCTATCGTCAGCTAAATGCATTATTATCTTTGGCAATTGGAGAAACCGCCTCATTATTAAAGGCTGCCGAAGAATATGATCAATCGATTACTGGTGTTTTTCATACTTCCGTCTACTATGAGGATTTAAAAAATCATTTAGCCAACCTCGAAAACATTAAAGTAAAATGGCAGGAGTTATTTGTTGAAAGTAATCATGAAGGCCAGTCTGAAAAAAAGGCGTTGGAACAGCTGAATGATATGGTTGGTATGGCTACGGTTAAAAAAAGAGTAAATGATTTCTATCAAGTGTTAAAATACCAAAAACAGCGCAAAGAACTTGGCTTTAAAATAAAGGATGAATTCAGCCTAAATATGATATTAACCGGGAATCCGGGTACTGGAAAAACAACGGTCTCCCGGCTGCTTGCAAAAATCTATCATGAACTGGGCGTCCTCCCACAGGAAAAAGTGGTTGAGACCAACCGTTCGCAGCTTGTCGGCTCATTTGTCGGCCAAACCGAAGAAAACGTCCGAGCCGCAGTGGAAAGGGCAAAAGGCGGCGTGTTATTTATTGACGAAGCCTATAGTCTGAAGCGGGAAGGCCAGACTGGAAATGATTATGGACAAGCAGCCATCGACACTTTGGTTGCCTTGATGACAAGTGAGGAGTACGGCGGGAAATTTGCGGTAATATTAGCAGGATATACCGAGGAAATGCGCAGCTTTTTAGAGGCTAATATGGGACTTCGCAGCCGTTTCCCACAATCTAATATGATTCATTTACCAAATTATTCGAATGAAGAGTTGATCCAAATCGCCGAAATGGCGGCTGCTGATAATGACTATTTGTTTACAGAGGAAGCAAAAGTGGAAATCAATCATCGTCTTGATCTCGAGCGGGTGGACGAGTCATTCGGAAATGCTAGAGCAGCTCGTAATATCGTGTTGGATGCCATTTTTAAAAAAGGATCAGAAAACAATAGCGAAGATGAAATTTTGAAATTTATCCTTTTAACAAAGGAAGATTTTCTTTTAGAGCAGCCTGAAGGTAAAGAGTCCCCGCAGGATCAGCTTGATGCCTTGATAGGTCTTGGGCCATTAAAAGAAGAAATTCGTTCATTAGTTTCATTTGTAAAAATGCAGCAATACCGTCGCAACAATGGTCTCCCGACCGTACCCATTCAACTGCATTCCGTTTTTACCGGCAATCCGGGAACCGGAAAAACTACTGTAGCTAAAATCTATGCCGAGCTGCTAAAGGAATGCGGTATTTTAAAAAGAGGTCATTTAATTGTAACGAGCAGAGCGGATTTTGTGGCAGGATATGTAGGGCAAACGGCCGGTAAGACAAAGAAGAAAATTAGGGAGGCTCTTGGCGGGGTCCTGTTCATTGATGAAGCCTATGCCCTCCTTGGGTCTACAGCAGGAGACTTTGGAAAAGAAGTAATCGATACGCTTGTTGATGAAATGACCAAGCATAATGATAATTTGGTTGTCATTTTAGCGGGTTATCCTGTTGAAATGAATGAATTATTGGAAAGCAACCCGGGGCTCCGTTCACGGTTTAAAAAGTTTTTCTTTTTCCCTGATTATGCACCTGAGGAACTGCTGGAGATTATCGTTTTCTATGCCGGAAGTTATCAATACAAACTTACAGAAAAAGCTAAAGGTCTGCTTACACAGTCTATGGAGAAGGAAGCTTTCAAAGGAAACGGACGGATGGCAGCAAACCTGGTGGATGAAATGATTCAGGCCCAGGCCAAAAGATTGATCAATTTAGAACACATCGAAAATCTATTGGAAAAAGCACAGCTACTTGAAGCGGAGGATGCAGAGGCGGCGCTTAAAAAGATAAAGTAAAAGATACCATGAAGGGGACGAGAAAGATGGAGAAATATTTTATTTCTAAAAGGGAAATACATCTGTACTATGCGGACACAGATATGATGGGCGTTATTTACCACGCCAATTATCTGAAGTTCTTTGAATTGGGACGGACTGCGTTAATTGAAGATCTTGGCTACAACTATTTATCCATGGAGGAAGCCGGTTACTATGCGCCGGTTTATGATATTCAAATTACCTACAAAAAACCATTACGGTACGGCGATCAAGCATTCGTAAAAACCTGGGTCGCCCATAACGATGGAATTAAGACGATTTACGGCTATACAATAATAAATGGAAATGAAGAAGTATGCGCTGAAGGTACTTCGACCCACATTATTGTGAAAAAAGAAAATTTCCGGCCGACATCATTTAAAAAAGTATTTCCGGAATGGTACTTGAAATACGAGGAAATAAAGAAACGGGACTAATCACAGACCCAGGAGGTAATCAGGTTGGCGTTTGGCATTAAAAAACGGGATATTGATGAATGGAAAAGAAAAATCGATTCTGGAGAAATCGCCTTTCTTACTCATTATTGGCTTGATGACCGCTTCCCCGGCTATAAAACTGTCACAAAGGTTGGCTGCGAGGATTTGGATAAGCTGGCTGCCTGGGGAACGAGATATGGTTTAAAGAAGGAATGGATCCATCACCGCAAGGATGGCTATTCTCATTTTGATTTAATCGGCCCTCGGCAAAAAGATATTTTAATACAAGAGGGACAGCTAGAACATATTTGGGATCGTGAAGAAGGCTCACTTGAATAATAAGTGGGCCTTTATTTTCGCTAATAAGTATAAAATTTCTCGAATTTCATACTTTACGCATAAATTCAACTATGCCTCTGTCTTCGTCCTAAGGGACTCGCCAATCGGCGAGTTTTCATTTATACAGGAAGCACCATCAACCCGCTGACTAATAGTAGAGCTATTATCGATGCATGAAGAAAAATAGTAGGGTAAATACTTTTTGTTTTTACCGTAATAATAGCAAAAAATAATCCGATTAAAATAAACAGGATGGTTAATGTAAAGGTTTGGCTAAATAATGAAGTGTTGAAGCCAAAGGCGATGCTTGTCATGACGACCCCTATTTTATTGCCTGCAGTGAGCCTTAAATGGGGAAGGAGAAGACCTCTCCACAATACTTCCTGTAATACAGCATAGGTAATCGAGAACACTAGAATATATAAAAAGGACTGCCCATTGACAGGCATTTTTTTCATATACAAAAGGATGGGGAAGCTTAGTAAAATAACGATAGAAAGTATCAAATAAATAACTTGGGCGGAAGAAGGAACAGAAGGCCTCCCAAAGTAGCTGGACATTTTTCGCTTAAATTTAATTAAAACATAGCGAATCATGAAGATTGGGATAAGCAATAAAAGTTGATTAAACATCACAAAAGAAAAGGCAGACAATCGAAAACGTTCAAGGAATTGACTAGCGTAACCAACCATCAGATTTCCAAGAAAAAACGTTATCAGGACCCACGTGAAAACTCTGCTTTCTTCCTTCAAAAAGGCAATGAACAGCAGCAATACGATCATGAAAGCAAAAAATGGAGTAAATATGCCTCTTGTGTAAAGAAAAGTCATGACCATAAATATAAAGCCTAAAATGATGCCAATGACATTTTTTTGCAGCACCAAAAATCCCCCCATACGCCTTTTACTCAAACAAAAAGGCCCCGACCTATCGGAGCCATTGTACCATATGCTGCTGGATTTCTTGATATTTTTGCTCAGCTTTCGAAAGACCAAACGTCCCGGCTGACTCAAGCGGCACCACACGATAATCTCGATTCGGATTCCTCGTTACAAATGTAGGATAAAAATTAGGATTTGAAAGTACAACTGAACTTCCTTGTTCCGTTGTCTGCTTGGTAACCTCAACCTCGGCCATTCCGCCAATATCTTTATATTCACCGTATTGGGCGGAAATGAAATTACCTAAAGAATAAACTACAAAGGTTTTTCTACCATCTGGATTATCAATCCATTCCATCGGCTGAAGAACATGCGGGTGGGAGCCAAAGATGATATCAGCTCCTTCTCCTGCCAGAAAGCGGGCCAGATCTTTTTGGTCGGTGTTCGGGATTCGCTGGTATTCATTACCCCAATGAATACTTACAACTACCACATCTGCTTTGTCTTTGGCACGATGAATTTCTTCTTGCATATGATCGCGGTTAATCAGGTTGACTAGATAGTCTTTTCCTTTTGGTACAGGAATTCCGTTAGTTCCGTATGTATAGGAAAGAAAGGCGAGCTTAATCCCATTTTTCTCTATAATTCTTAATGTTTCTCTATCCTTTTCATCGACAAAGCTGCCGACATAGCGGAGACCAATCGCATTTAGATAAGCCGCTTCCGACTGAATCCCGCGTTCACCCTTGTCCAATGAATGATTGTTTGCATTGGAGACGATATCAACACCGTTCATAGCTAATGCATCGGCAACCGAGTGTGGACTATTAAAGGTCGGATAACTGGAAAGTCCAAGTTCTGTGCCTCCAAGAACGCTTTCCTGATTGGCGGTAAGCACATCAGGCTTTTCTAAAAGCGCTTTCACATTTTCGAACATTGGGTCGAAATTATAGCTCGCCCCGTTAAAGGCATCCTGATATACAGGACTGTGAATTAGAATATCCCCGATGGCACCAACCGTTATTTTTTGTGTCAACGAATGCTGGAGGTTTTCCATGGGCCGGGACTTGTGAATTGTTGTTGCGTAAACTTTTGCGGTATGATTAGATTGGCTTTGTTGTTTAATCAGGAGGACAGTGGCAAGGAGAGAACAGCCAATAATAATCAACAAGGACGGAATAATGGATTTTTTCATCATATTCTTCTCCTATTATTATTTTGGTTTAATTGTTCTGTGTATCTTTTTATTCTTTGATAATACTATAAATTATTATCTGGCAAATTAAAACATATTTTGACAACATTTTTTTTAACAAGGATGTGATTAAATTGTTTAAAGTAACGGAAGCGGCGTACCGAGTATTAATTAAAACCGTGAATAACGAGAAGAAAACTGCGGATGAGGAACTTTATCTGCGTTTAAGCATGGGAATTGGCTGAGGGGGACCAAAGTTAAATCTGTCTCTGGAGGAGCGGAAAATTAAAGGAGACCTCACCTTTGAGTTTGAGGATCTGATTATTATCATTCATGAAAAGGATTTTGTATATTTTGACCATACAAAGCTAGATTACGTTGAAGATGTAATGGGCAATAAAAAATTTCAATTGTTAAAGATATAAATAAAAACTCGCCGATTGGCGAGTCCGTTATGATGGTTCATAAGGCGTAGTTGAATTTATTCTTTTTTATTAGCCAAAAAAGGCGGAGCTCCAAAATGGCGGGCTCCGCTGTCTTATTTAATCTTCCATTTCCTCAAAAAACTCGATTAATTCTTCAAAATTTCTCGTGACCTTTACAGGAGAACCTACACTCATTTCACCGGATAAAAATTCAATTATAAACTCGTTTACGTCATTGCTATCGGAAACAACACTAGTGTAAATATAGTCCTGGGCAGTTTTTTTCATCTTGTTTCCCTCCAGTCAGTAAGCTATCTTCCTATTTTTATTTTACTTTATAAATTACTTACTGAATGGAAGGAATATGAAATTTATATGAAAATTATAAAAGGAACCAATGAGGTTCCTTTACAGCCATTTTATTTTCGGTTCTGTCTTATTCACGATTCTACGAATATTAGCACGGTGCCGGTAAATAACGAACGATGCCATCAGGGTGATTACGATAAGTAAAGGAATGTCCCATTTTTGTACGAACCCCATGGTAATGACATAAATAATACCGATAATTCCAGCGATCATTGATGATAAAGAAACATATTTGCTAATGTAAAGACTTATAAAGAAAGCTACTACCAGAGTCACGAACAAGATTGGGGCGCTGAACAAAATGACGCCGCCAGATGTAGCAACTGCTTTACCACCTCGGAACCCTGCAAAGATGGGGTAGGTATGTCCAATAACAGCCAATACACCTGGAATCAGTGGGTTCATATCAACATGAATCAGATAGGGCAGTGCTGCTGCTAGAGTCCCTTTTAATATATCAGCAATGGTAACCGCTAATCCCGCTTTCACTCCAAGTGTTCGAAATGTATTGGTTCCCCCTAAATTGCCACTGCCATGCTGGCGAATATCGGTTTTATAAAAAACTTTCCCGACAATTAAGCCAGAGGGGATGGAGCCAAGCAGATAAGCAAGGATTAGAACAACAATAATTTGAATCATTAACTATTTCTCCTCCAAAAAAAGAATCCAGTTCTTCTATTTTACCATGTTATTTTGAAAAAACACTATCTCTTAAATAGTTTATGAGTCAAAACTCCTATAAAAATGTCTTCCCATTTCATATGTCATACCGTACGATAGTATCTGGGGAGGAACAATATTTATGGCTCGTATAGAATATCAAAAAAGTAAGCCAAGTTCACAAAAATGGCTGCTGGGAGGATTGGCAGGAAGCATTTTCCTGATTATTTCCTCGATTTTTATATTTTTCTATCCTTTTGCATCAGAAGAGAAAAAGGTCTATTTTAACGGAAGCAGCCCAATTTTATTTAAAGGGGCACAGCAGGGCAATGCTTTAATTGAAGGGAACAATATCTATATTCCATTCCATTTTTTAAAAGAAAGTATGGACCACTCCATCACTTACGATGAAAAATCGAAATCCGTCATTATTACCACTAAAGATAAAGTAGTGCAAATGCCGACCGATTCGTTAACGTATTTTGTCAACGAAAAGCCTGTTTCTTTACAGCTTTCGCCTATCAAATCGATGGATGGCGATATCTATCTAGCTCTTGACTCCATTCTTGCTTTTTACCCGATTCAGTATCATAGGCTTCCACAAACCGGTGCCATTTGGATACAGCAAGACGGGGAAACATATCAAACTGGAAGAATTATAGATAAAGATATCAACAGGGAAAAGCTTAGGCTTCGGACAAAAGCTTCGTGGCAATCCCCTTATACTGCAGAAATGAACAAAAAGGAAGCTGTTTCAATCGAGGGAGAAAAGGAAGATTTTTATCTTGTCAGGAAGGCTAACGGTATCAGCGGCTATATCAAGAAAGAGTATGTGAAAAAAGAAGAATCCGTGAAAATTTCGATTGTCCGTGAAAGTAAATCATTTCAACTGCCGAAAATAACCGGGCCAATCCATTTGACATGGGAAGCCGTTTATACAAAGAATCCAAATGCCGCAGCGATTCCTGAAATGGCTGGAATTAATGTGGTTTCTCCAACTTGGTTCTCATTGGCGGGAGAAGATGGTTCCATCAAAAACCTAGCATCATTGGAATATAGCAAGTGGGCTCAGGCGAAGGGAATCCATGTGTGGGGACTGTTTTCTAATTCCTTTGACCCGGTATTGACAAACAAAGCTTTCAAGGATTTTGAAACCCGACAGAAGATCATTCGGCAGTTGCTTTATTTCAGCCAAATGTATCAGCTGCAGGGAATCAATTTTGATATCGAAAATGTAAATCCTGAGGACGGACCAATGGTTACACAATTAATAAGGGAGGCAGCCCCATATTTGCATGAAGCGGGTTTAACTGTATCGATGGATATTACATTTTCCGCCGGTGAGAATAACAATTGGTCCTCATTCTATGAAAGGCCAAAGCTTGCTGACATTGCGGATTATTTAATGATCATGGCTTATGATGAACATACCGCAGCTACAGGCCCTGGCAGCGTGGCGAGTCTTCCATGGGTAAAGCGGAATTTGCAAAAACTGCTGACGGAGGTGCCGAAGGAGAAACTTATATTAGGGGTTCCATTGTACGCCCGGCTATGGAAAGAACAAACGAAAGCTGATGGTACGAAAGAGGTCATTGCTCAGGCGCTTTCTATGGAGAAGGTGAAGGCATGGCTGACCGAGCGAGGATTGCGGCCTGCCTATGATGAGGAAAGCGGGCAAAATTATGCGGAATATTATGATGAAACAGAGAAGGCTAATTATAAAATTTGGATTGAAGATGAAATGTCCTTAAAGAAGCGGGCTGAATTGGCAGTGAAATATGAATTAGCCGGAGTCGGAAGCTGGTCAAGACTTTTCGCTGACCAAACGGCATGGACTGCTCTTAACATCCTTTCTGAAAAAAATATCACCAAAAACGAATAACTGGCATGTGCCGGTTCAGGCTGTCGAGAAACTATCGATAGCCTTTTATTTTATCCACTTTCTTTAATGATACACTGCGTTAATTTGTTATAACAATATTAATAAAAGGCCTTTCAACAGGCCCTTTTGCCAGGGATAATCAATAAAAATTTGGTAATTTAGGTTTGAACAAAATTAAAAATTGCCGAGAAAAATACCCTTTTTCGACAATCTGAACTGGCATGTGCCGGTTTTTTGTATTTATTTCCAATAAATTAGGGAGATTTAAAGGCAATTTCTTTACAGAAATATGGAGAATTTTCAAACCATTTGTTAATTCGGTGGAAGGGATGTATCTGTTTTTCTATAATTTAGCTAAAATAAATATAGAAACATAAAGAATAACAGGCCAATATTAATCCACTTGGTCGGTTTTATCATATCTACCATGTTCTCTAAGGGGTGAAAAAACATGAGGAATGAAAAGGAAAATACAAACTTTCAAGAGCTGGCGGAACAATATGAAGCAATCAACAGAATGTTAGAAAACCGGTTACAAGAGGAAATCGTCAAGAATAAGGAAAAAGATCTTATTTTAATCCAGCAGGCAAAAATGGCAGCGATGGGCGAAATGATTGCTGGCATCGGCAGCCAATGGCGCCAGCCTGTAAACAGTTTATTAATGTTAATCCAAGATATCAGAGCTGCCTTGGAATATGGTGAAATAAACGGTCAATACGTCGATCGATTTACAAGAGAAAGCGTGATTCAGCTTGAAAATATGTCGAGGACATTTAGTGATTTTCGGAAATTCTATAAGCCCAATCTTGAAAAAAAATTGTTCTCTGTCAGTGAAGCCATTGAGGATGCGTTGTCAATCTTTTCAATTTGTCTCAAAAACCACGGGATCCAAGTGGACTTTATGTACAGGGGACAACAAATGGCTTACGGGTACCCGAATGATTTCAGTCAAATTGTCCTAAGTCTTTTAATGAACGCTAGGGACTCTTTTGTGGAGAAGGACATTAAGAATCGAAAAATTATCATAAAAATTTGCGAATCAGATAAGTATATTACGGCAGAATTTAAAGATAACGCAGGGGGAATTGAACCTTTCTTGCTAGCTAAGGTATTTGACCCTTATTTTACATCGAGAAGGCAAGGAACTGGACTTGGGCTTTATATGTCTAAAACCATGCTGGAAAATATGAACGGCTATATTTCTATTGAAAATAATGGTGAGGGGGTCAGTGTTTCCATTTCGGTCCCTAAGGTTACTTCCGCTGTCAGACCTGAACTGAACCCGATTTAAGTTGGCTTCCGATTCGTTGGAAGCTTTTCATTATATATTTTTAGTAGATAAAGGTACAATAAGGAAAATATGTTTCTAGGAGTGAAAGAAATGACTATAGAAAATCCAAGCCTTGAAGAAATGGGCGCTATTTTAAAAAACGCAAAAAGGATTGCGGTTGTCGGTTTAAGCAATAATCCCGACAGGACCTCTTATCAAGTATCTAACGTCATGCAAAAGGCGGGCTACGAGATTATTCCCGTAAATCCGACGATCGATGAAGTGCTCGGTGTAAAGGCTGTAAAATCATTAAAGGATATTGAGGGCCATGTAGATATTGTTAATGTTTTTCGCCGCTCAGAGCAATTATTCGATGTGGCAAAAGAATTTGTTGAAATTGATGCTGACGTATTTTGGGCACAGCAAGGACTCGAGAATGAAGAAGCCTATCAATTTTTAAAGGAAAAGGGCTATACCGTCATTATGGACCGCTGCATTAAGGTTATCCATGCTTTAACAAGATCAAGATAACATGAAAAAAAGCTGCCAACGATACTGGCGGCTTTTATTTTTTCTGTCCAAAATATAGGGAAATTAACCATACGAAAAACGATTGTTTTAAATTACTTATTTGCTAAATCGAAATAAATCGCTAAAATAAAGCATAGACGCCAAATGATCTTATGGTAAAATTAAGTAACAAAACGTTTGTTCTATTATTGTTTACGGAAAGAAAAATACATTTTTTATAGATAGCAGGAATCTGTTTTTTAGAATTGTTTTCTTTTTGTAGGGATGAAAGGGGTATTTTTAGTGGCAAGAAATCAACAAGCTTTTGAATACAATGATGATGCCATACAGGTACTAGAAGGACTAGAAGCAGTCAGAAAGCGTCCTGGAATGTACATTGGCAGCACCGATTCACGAGGACTGCATCATCTCGTCTATGAGATTGTCGATAACGCTGTCGATGAAGCGCTTGCAGGCTTTGGTGAACACATCATTGTCAAAATACACAAAGATAATTCGATCAGTGTCGTCGATAAAGGCCGCGGGATGCCGACGGGTATGCATAAAATGGGGAAACCGACACCGGAAGTCATCTTAACCGTGCTTCATGCAGGCGGTAAGTTCGGGCAAGGCGGATATAAAACAAGCGGCGGATTGCACGGTGTTGGTGCTTCTGTTGTAAATGCATTATCAGAATGGTTAATAGTCACCATTAAGAGAGACGGCTTTGTTTATGAACAGCGTTTTGAGAATGGCGGTAAGCCTGTCACAACACTCGAAAAGATCGGCAAAACCAATCAAACCGGAACAACGATCCATTTTAAGCCTGACACCACAATCTTTTCGACTACCACCTATAATTTTGAAACATTGGGTGAACGATTACGAGAATCTGCCTTTTTATTAAAAGGCTTAAAAATAGAAATCATCGATGAGCGAAACAATCTTCATGAGGTTTTCCATTACGAAAATGGAATCGAGGCTTTTGTTGCCTATTTGAACGAGGAGAAAGATTCTCTTCATCCTGTATTCAGCTTTGAAGGCACGCATAATGGCATTGAAGTGGATTTCGCCTTCCAATTTAATGATGGCTATTCTGAAAATGTTCTATCATTCGTTAACAATGTCCGCACAAAGGATGGCGGTACCCACGAGGTTGGTGCTAAAACGGCGATGACGAGGGTATTCAACGATTATGCACGCAAGGTTGGTTTGCTGAAGGAAAAGGATAAAAATCTTGATGGTGCCGATATTCGTGAAGGATTATCCGCGATTGTTTCCGTTCGTATCCCTGAAGAACTATTGCAATTTGAGGGTCAGACAAAAGGGAAATTAGGAACAAGCGAAGCACGGTCTGCTGTTGATTCTGTTGTTTCCGAGCATCTTTCTTACTTTTTGGAAGAAAATCCGGACATCAGTTCCCTGCTTGTTAAAAAGTCGATTAAAGCCTATCAGGCACGGGAAGCGGCCAGAAAAGCGCGTGAAGATGCCCGAAGCGGGAAAAAGCGCAAGCGCACTGAAACGGTATTGTCAGGGAAATTGACACCTGCCCAATCACGAAACCCGCAAAAAAATGAACTCTACTTGGTGGAGGGTGATTCCGCGGGGGGCTCAGCAAAGCAAGGTCGTGACCGCCGTTTCCAGGCTGTGTTGCCGCTAAGAGGTAAGGTTATTAATACAGAAAAGGCCAAGCTTTCCGACATTTTTAAGAATGAAGAGATTAACACGATTATTTATGCTATTGGCGGAGGAGTCGGTTCTGATTTCAATATTGAAGATATCAACTACGACAAAATCATTATTATGACAGACGCTGATACGGACGGAGCGCATATACAAGTTCTTTTGCTGACGTTCTTTTACCGCTATATGAAGCCGCTTGTAGAAGCAGGCAGAGTGTTCATCGCCCTTCCGCCGCTCTTTAAAGTCAGCCGTGGCACAGGCAAGAAAGAAATCATCGAGTATGCCTGGAATGAAGATGAATTGCAGACAGCCATCAAAAAGGTCGGCAGGGGTTATATTATTCAGCGTTATAAAGGTCTTGGCGAAATGAATGCCGACCAGCTTTGGGAAACAACCATGGACCCAGAAACTCGAACGCTGATTCGGGTGAAAATTGACGATGGTGCTCGTGCAGAACGCCGGATCACCACGCTAATGGGTGATAAAGTTGAACCGCGCCGCAAATGGATTGAAAGTAACGTCGCATTCGGATTGGAAGAAGACGATACGATTTTAGAAAATGAAAACATCTCTGTTGCAGATGAGGGGGTTGAAGGATGAGTGCTAGTGAAAAATTCCGCGACTTACCTCTAGAGGACGTCCTTGGCGACCGTTTTGGCCGCTATAGTAAATACATTATTCAAGACCGCGCTTTGCCAGATGCTAGAGACGGTTTAAAGCCGGTTCAGAGAAGAATTTTATATGCCATGCATGTCGAGGGCAATACCCATGACAAAGGCTTCCGGAAAGCCGCCAAAACCGTTGGTAATGTTATTGGTAACTACCACCCGCATGGTGATTCGTCAGTTTATGAAGCGATGGTACGGATGAGCCAGGACTGGAAGGTTCGTAATGTGCTAGTGGAAATGCACGGCAATAATGGTAGTGTTGACGGGGATCCGCCGGCAGCGATGCGTTATACCGAAGCACGGCTTTCGGCGATTGCTGCTGAGCTATTGCGTGATATTGAAAAAGATACGGTTGATTTGATTCCAAACTTCGATGATACATCTAAAGAACCAACCGTTTTGCCAGCAGCGTTCCCGAACCTTCTTGTTAATGGATCTACAGGGATCTCAGCAGGTTATGCGACTGATATTCCCCCACATCACCTAGGCGAGGTCATTGACGGTGTGATAATGAGAATGGATAATCCAGGTGTCACTGTTGATGAATTAATGACAGTGATAAAAGGACCTGATTTCCCAACCGGCGGAATTATCCAAGGGATCGACGGAATTAAAAAAGCTTATGAAACTGGTAAAGGAAAAATCATTGTTCGCGGAAAAGCGGAAATTGAAGATGTCCGCGGCGGCCGACAGCAAATCGTTGTAACGGAAATTCCGTACGAGATCAATAAAGCCAATCTCGTGAAAAAAATCGATGAATTCCGCCTCGACCGTAAAGTCGAAGGAATCTCAGAAGTTCGTGATGAAACAGACCGAACCGGTCTTAGAATCGTCATTGAACTTAAAAAAGATGCCGATGCAGCGGGAGTTTTGAACTATTTATATAAAAACAGCGACCTGCAGATTTCCTACAGTTTTAATATGGTCGCCATCTATAACAGACGGCCCAAACAAATGGGGCTTCGCGAACTGCTGGACGCATATATCCAACATCAAAAAGAAGTCGTGACAAGAAGAACTACCTTTGATTTGAACAAAGCAAAAGAACGCCAGCATATTGTTGAAGGCTTAATGAAGGCCTTATCGATTCTCGATGAAGTGATTGCCACGATTCGGGCATCAAAAGATAAGCGTGATGCGAAGGATAACTTAATCGCTAAATACGCGTTCACAGAGCTTCAGGCAGAAGCAATTGTCTCTTTACAGCTTTATCGCTTAACAAATACCGACATTACGGCTTTAAGAAATGAAGCGGAAGAATTGGCTAAAAAAATCGAAGAGCTGACTAGCATATTAGATAGTGAGAAAAAGCTTCTTTCCGTTATTAAAAAAGAGTTAAAAGAAGTGAAAAAACGCTTTGCTGATGAACGCCGTTCGAAAATTGAAGCAGAAATTCAAGAGCTGAAAATCAACCTAGAAGTTATGGTGCCAAGTGAGGATGTCATTGTGACGGTTACTGAACATGGCTATGTCAAACGGACGAGCCAGCGCTCTTATGCCGCTTCCAACGGTCAGGATTTTGCCATGAAGGAATCAGACCGTATCTTAGCGCAGCTTGATATGAATACACAGGATGTTCTGCTCCTGTTCACGAATAAAGGGAATTACTTATATTGCCCAGTTCATGAGCTTCCTGATATCCGCTGGAAGGACATGGGTCAGCACATCGCGAACATAATTCCAATTGACCGCGATGAAGATATTGTCCAAGCCATACAGGTAAAGGATTTTGAAACAAACGCGTTCCTTGTCTTTATTACCAGAAACGGTATGGTTAAGAAAACCGAACTGAAGCAATATCATGCCCAGCGCTATTCCAAACCACTGGTGGGCGTGAATCTGAAAGATGATGATCAGGTAATTGACGTCCATTTAACAGATGGTACAAAGGAGATATTCCTAATTTCACATTTAGGCTATGCCTTATGGTTTGACGAGGAAGAAGTAAGCATTGTTGGACAGCGGGCAGCCGGGGTGAAAGGAATAAATCTAAAAGATGGCGATTACGTGGTTGGCGGTCAGGCTCTTGAGCCAAACAGTACCCAATCCATTGTAGTGGCCACCCAGCGCGGTGCATTGAAACGAATGAAGTTACGTGAATTTGATAAATCATCCCGTGCAAAACGGGGCGTTGTGATTCTTCGTGAACTAAAAGCCAATCCTCACCGAATAATGGGCTATGTTGCTGCTAAGGATCAGGATGAAATATTTATACAGACAGAAAAAGGCAATATTGAGACAATAAAAACTTCAGACATAAAATTTAGTGACCGCTACTCCAATGGCTCTTTCATTCTAGATGAAGGAGTAAATGGAAAGGTGACAAGAGTTTGGAAGGTCGAAGGTAAAGAAATCCCAGCTGAATAATATTTTCATAAGGGCTCTCTTAAAAAAGAGGGTCTTTTTTTTCATCTTTTTTCCATTCCTGGGCATACTAACTAATAATCAGTATGGGGAGGGATTTATGTGAAAAAAGAAACGCTTTTAGCTGTTTTTGCTTTTTTTATGGTTTCGCTTTCTGCCATTACAGTTGTTTATGCCATTGAAGAAAGAGCAAAAGTGATTACGATATCGAAAGAGGAAGAAGATATCACAGGTGATGGAAAAAACGAGGTCATCCAATTAAAAGGGGAACCCTACCAGGATGATGAAAATAGTTACCTAAAAGAAATTTTCATCGAAATAGATACTTCAGATGGGAAAACTACGACAATTCCACTTGAAAGTGGAGCAAAAGCTGCACTGCAACTGGCAGATATTAATCATGATGGCATAAAGGATGTATTTGCCACTGTTGATACTGATGGCAGCGGCGGAATCGTCGATACATTTTTATGTACGCTTAAAGATTTTGAAAAAAAGGATCTAAGAGTCTCTGAGCCTCTTGATATGGAAACTCATTTTTTAGATGGCTATAAAGCAGAAATCAAAATTAACGCTACAGGTAAATCCTATCTTTTCGACCTTAGAGATCGAAAGGATTATTATAAAAAAATGGGGCTTTATCGAAAAGGAAAACTGAATGAACCAACCGAATTAATGGTGAACCCTTTTAACAGTCTTGAACCTATCCAATTAGATGGGGGAAAATTGGGGTTAAAAGGTATTCAAAAAGTTACCGGAATTGCAAATGCAGATACGATTGCATTAGTGGAGTCTATCTGGTCTTATACAGATGGAAAATGGAAATTAGTTAAGGTGGAAGTAAAAAAAGAAGAGGTTTAGGATAAAAACACAGGAAACCCCTGTGTTTTTTGATGGTCTAGGGCGGCTAGTGTCCTTCGCTCTCCGCCCTACGATAAGTCAACATCGAATCGCTTTCGCTCTTCGTGTTTCCTTTATCTCAGTTGGAGAGCTCCAGGACATACGCCGCTGAACAGGGCGCTTGCGCTTTTGTTCTTGACCGACAAATTGTTTACGAATTATACTTAGGTTGGTAAATAAATTAGTAACCTATCTATTTTGTAGGAGGTGGATAAAAGTGGCAGATTATATTAATAATGCAAATACCACACAAAAACTTCTAAGGGCATTTTCACAGTTTAGAAAATCCGGGTGGCATGATCGGCAAATAGCCGGCTATAATCCCAGTGAAATTAAAGTTCTATTGGCGATAAGGCATGAAACAAACGAGGAGAAACCAGATATGAAGGTTTCCGAGATTAGCAGTATTCTTAGGGTTACGTCTCCAACAGTTACGCAGATTGTTAATAAGCTCGAAAAGGATGACCTTGTTGAACGCAACACCGACCCCATTGACCGACGCGCTGTCAATATTCACCTAACAGAAAAAGGCATCGAAGTTACGAACGAAGCTAAGAAAGCCTTTACTGAAACCTTTGCTGGTTTAATTGATTATTTAGGGGAGGACGACAGTGAGAAGCTTGCTGAGCTTCTCAATAAAGTTTTTAACTATTTCGAGCATACCTATCGTCAATAAGAAATGGAGATGACCAAAATGCTTAAATTAGCGAAATTCCTAAAACCATTTCAGTTCCCTGTTATGCTTGTTTTGGTATTAGTGCTTCTGCAATCCTTGTCTGAACTGTACCTGCCGACATTAATGGCTGATATTGTTGATAAGGGTGTAGTAACAGGCGATACGCATTATATTTGGAAAATTGGCGGGTTCATGCTAATCGTTGCGGCAGGCGGCATGATTTGCTCTGTCAGTGCCAGCTTTTTTTCCGCTAAAGCTGCATCAGGTTTCGGAAAACTATTGCGAACCAAAATCTTCTCTCATGTCGGGGATTTTTCCTTACAGGAATTTGATCAATTTGGAACAGCATCACTCATTACGAGAACAACAAACGATATTACGCAAATACAGCAGGTTCTAATCATGATGCTGAGAATGATGGTCATGGCTCCGATGATGTGCATCGGCGGCATCATCATGGCTTTATCCAAAGACGCCAAACTTTCTTTGGTACTCGCTGTGGCGATTCCCATATTAATCATCATTATCTTAATTGTACAAAGAAATGCCATTCCATTATTTAAAGCAATGCAGGTAAAACTTGATAACCTAAACCGTGTTTTACGGGAAAATTTAACTGGAATTCGTGTGATCCGTTCCTTTAACCGAATCGAGCATGAGAAAAAGCGGTTCGATGAAGCAAGCTGGGATCTTACGCAAACCGCTATAAAGGTCAATAAACTGATGGCTGTTATGATGCCGACGATGATGATTATCCTAAACCTGACAACAGTAGCGATTATCTGGTTTGGAGGCATCCGCATCAGCAATGGGCACATGGAAGTGGGAGACATGATGGCCTTTATCCAATACGCGATGCAAATCATGTTCTCCTTCCTGATGTTATCAATGATGTTTGTGATGATTCCAAGAGCTTCTGTTTCAGCGGGAAGAATTATTGAGGTGCTAGATATAACTGCTGATATTAAAAATCCAACAACTCCCCGTCCCCCAGTAAGCAGCAATGGGGAGGTTGAATTTCAAAATGTCAGCTTTTCTTATCCAGGAGCTGAAATGCCTGCTATTTCGAATATTTCTTTTAAAATGAGGCAAGGTGAAATCACCGCGATTATCGGCGGAACCGGATCAGGTAAATCAACGCTTATCAATTTGATTCCTCGCTTTTATGACGCTGGCAGCGGCAAAGTGTTGGTTGATGGAATCGATGTACGAGAAATGACTCAGGAATTACTTCGAAAAAAAATTGGCTTTGTCCCGCAGCAAGCCGTTCTTTTTACAGGAACTATTTCGGAAAATATATTATACGGCAAAGAAGAGGCATCGGATGAAGAAGTGCGACATGCCGCTGAAATTGCCCAAGCGGCAGAGTTTATTAACGAAATGCCTGAAGGCTACAACACGCTGATTGCCCAAGGAGGAACAAATGTTTCGGGCGGGCAGAAACAGCGTTTATCCATAGCACGTGCGCTTGTCCGAAGACCGGAAATCTATATTTTCGATGACAGCTTTTCCGCTTTAGATTTTAAAACAGATGCCAAGCTTCGGGCGGCATTAAAAGAAGAAACTCAGCAATCTACAGTATTAATTGTTGCCCAGCGAGTCAGCACCATCATCGATGCGGATCAGATTATCGTCCTTGATAATGGCGAGATAGCTGGAATTGGTAAACATAAAGAGCTGATGGAAACCAGCAAAGTTTATCGTGAAATTGTCATGTCTCAGCTTTCTGAGGAGGAAATTGCATGAGTAAAGATTCACAGAATCATAGACCTCAACAAGGACCGGGTCCTCGGGGGCCAGGCGGCGGATTTGGTCCTATGGGAATGGGTGCCCCAGTTCAAAAAGCAAAGGATTTTAAAGGAACACTGAAGCGGTTAATTACCTATTTAAAGCCATATAAAATGCAGCTTATAGCGGTTCTCATCACGGCCATCATCAGTACTATTTTTGCCATAGTCAGTCCAAAAATCATGGGGAAAGCGACAACCAAGTTGTTTGAAGGCTTGATGATGAAGTTTCGTGGTGTGCCTGGAGCAAAGATTGATTTTGAATACATCGGGCATATCATTTTATTATTAATTGGGCTTTATATTTTAAGTGCTGTTTTTGCATACATTCAGCAATATATTATGGCAGGAGTGGCACAAAAAACAGTTTACCAGCTTCGTAAGGAAGTAGAAGAAAAGCTAAACCGTCTGCCATTAAAATATTTTGATGCACGCACCCATGGTGAAATCCTTAGCCGGGCAGTAAATGATGTCGACAACATCAGCACCACCCTGCAGCAAAGCTTAACCCAGCTGATTACCTCAGTGGTTACCCTAATTGGTGTTATTGTTATGATGCTTTCGATTAGTCCGCTAATGACATTGATCGTGGTGGTGACACTGCCACTTAGTTTTATTGCGACAGCAAATATTGCCAAACGTTCACAAGCCTATTTCAAGGGACAGCAAAAGGCGCTTGGCCAGCTAAACGGACATGTTGAAGAAATGTATACCGGCCATAAGGTTATTAAGGTTTTTGGACGTGAGGAAAAGTCTATTGAACAATTTGAAGAAATCAATGAAAGACTTTATCAAGCTGGCTGGAAGGCGCAATTTATGTCAGGGTTGATTATGCCATTCATGTCGTTTATCAATAACATTGGTTATGTACTTGTATCTGTGGCAGGCGGGATATTGGTCACAAAAAAAGCGATTGAAATTGGCGATATTCAGGCATTTATCCAATATGCCAGACAATTTTCCCAACCGATTACCCAGACCGCGATGATTGCCAATGTGATTCAGTCAACGGTGGCCAGCGCAGAGCGGGTGTTTGAAATCCTCGATGAAACAGAGGAGATTCCGGAAGCTGCTACAGCAAAAAAGCTAGCTGATCCAAAGGGCGAGGTAAAATTCGAGGATGTTTCTTTCGGATATAAAGAAAATGAATCATTAATCGAGGATATGAACATTGAAGTAAGACCAGGGCAAAAGGTTGCCATTGTTGGCCCGACCGGAGCGGGTAAAACAACACTAATTAATCTATTAATGCGTTTTTACGAAATCAATTCCGGTAAAATTTTGATTGATGGAATCGATACACGGGATATGAAGAGAGAACACCTGCGCGGTTTATTTGGAATGGTGCTGCAGGATACATGGCTCTTTAACAGTACAATTCGTGACAACATCGCGTATGGAAGGGATGGAGCAACAGAAGAAGAAATTGTTGCTGCTGCACAAGCTGCTAATGCAGACCACTTTATCCGCACGTTGCCTGACGGCTATGATACGATCTTAAATGAGGAAGCTTCGAATATTTCTCAGGGGCAAAAGCAGCTATTAACAATTGCTAGGGCAATTCTTGCAGATCCCGCGATGTTAATCCTTGACGAGGCTACAAGCAGCGTTGATACCCGGACCGAAGTCCAGATTCAAAAGGCGATGGATCATTTGATGAAGGGTCGCACAAGCTTTATCATAGCCCACCGGCTATCAACTATCCGCGACGCAGATATTATTCTAGTCATGAACAACGGCCGAGTTATTGAAAAGGGAAATCATCAGGAATTGTTGGAGAAAGACGGGTTCTATGCAGATTTATATAATAGTCAGTTTTCCGGTGGACGTATGAAAAATGCAGGATAAATTTACAAAAAAGCGCCAAGAACTGCTTTCCTAGTGAAGCAGCCCTTAGCGCTTTTTTTGTGCAATTAGATTGAAATAGCGACAATTTATTTATTGCCTGCAAAGGGATTGAAACTTTTGTAGCTTATTTCAATGGGAAGTAAACGCGGAAAAGATAAATATTCATAAATGGTTTATGGCGTAATTGACATATACTATTAACATTAAGGAGATGAAAAAATGGAAGAAGATTTTTATTTCTCAAAAAAACAATTTATTAAAGGTTTAAAGATGCCGAAAAGTATAGATGGCTTGATGATGAAAAGAGGGGATGTATCACTCGCTAAGATTAATGGTGAATGGAAAAAATACACAGAATCTGTACCAAGAGGAAGAAAACCATTATCGAATCATGATGATCTGGTTTTGATTGGCTATGGTAACGATGTTGAAATTGAACGTGAAAAGCTTTCACAGGAACAAATTGAAACTTTGATTATAGAAATGGAAAATAATCATTAATTCAAAATACTAAACAACGAACAATGGGCATCTAGCCCATTGTTTTTTTTACTAACAGATCAGGGGAAAAGTGTTGACAATGACTAAAAATAGATGATATAATTAAAAATTTTGTTATTTTGGAGTCGTATGGTATACTTAAGATGTACTAAATTTGGAGGTGGTTAGTTGTTTCAAGTTGGTGATTGCATCGTTTATCCAATGCAGGGAGCAGGAGTTATTGAAGCAATAGAAGTAAAGGAAATTCAAGGTGAAAAACAGCAGTATTATATAATAAATATGCGAATCAATAAAATGCAAGTCATGATCCCTATCGCAAAAGCAGACAAATCAAGAATTCGTTTAGCTACCGATTTGATTACACTTGAAAACGTATTGGACATTTTTTATCATGGTGTAACCGATACAACCCTTTCGATGAAAGAAAGATACAAAATTAATTTGGAAAAACTTAAATCAGGTAATATCCAAGAAGGTGCTGAAGTTGTACGGGACTTAATGAGAATAAACAAAAATAAATCGCTCAATTCAAGCGAAAAGCAGATGCTGGAGAGTGCGCGAAGGATTTTTATTAGTGAACTTGGTTTAATTAGAGGTATAACTGAAAATCAAGCAATAGATTTATTAAACAACAAGGTAGGATAAATGTTTTATTTCAAAGTTTAACTTTCACGCGCAAGTCTTTAAGAAACCCCTTTTGTTTAAAAGGGATTTTTTCTTATGTTTTGAACATTGTTCTCATATTAAAGTATATTCTAGAAATTTCTATAAAGGGAGGGAGAAAAAATGTACGAGGCAAAAGGTTTTCAAAGTACAGACTTTGCAGAACTTATTCTGCTTGTTAATGATTTTCTTGGCACATTAGAGGTGGGAAAGCTTATTGATGTTAAATACAATTCTGTTCCTCTTGCTGTAAGCGCACATACAGAATATGGGGTTTATCCAGATACAAAATACACCGCAATGATTATAATAAAGAAATAGTCATCTTAAAAAGTCTAAAAGTCTAACTATATGATAAATTTTTTGTCTTCTTGCAATTTTTTACAAAAAATGCGATAATTAAAAGGAATTATTTTTGTTCGGTGTAAAGGATTGGTCTAAGTTTGAACTTTTCGTCTTGATCATCACTGAGAGCAAGGATAGTATTACATTGTGTGTATTTACACACTAGGAGGCAACACAATGGAAAAAGGTAAAGTAAAATGGTTTAATGGCGAAAAAGGCTTCGGATTCATCGAACGTGAAGGTGGAGAAGACGTATTCGTACATTTCTCAGCGATTCAAGGCGAAGGCTTCAAAACATTAGATGAAGGTCAATCAGTAACTTTTGACGTTGAGCAAGGTAACCGCGGACCACAAGCATCAAACGTTCGTAAAGCTTAACAAAACCAAAAGAGGCTGTCCCAAAAGTGTAACTTTTAGGGGCAGCCTTTTTTTATTTAATTGCTCTATTAAATTTCCAAATAACTTGATAGCTGATTCCCGTTATAATCCCTTATTAAAAGGGGAGGGTAGGCAGAGGGGGAAGCAGGAATAGACCAGAGGGAATCATCAAGAACTGTTGGAACAAGATGGTTTTTGTGCAGCATTTTTTATACTATTTAATAATTAAAACAGGGCAATGCGCTAGCTGGGAAACTTTCTGGCTGACGCTTCCGAGCATTAACCCTTTAATATTCCCCAAACCTCTGCTTCCTATGACAATCAGCTGATAGTTTAATTCATCTGCTTTTTTAGCAATTTGAATCGCTGGTTCTCCCATTACATAATGGGTTTCAATCTCAATTCCTTCTTCTTCTGCAAGAGTAATCGCTTGTTGTAATAGATCACGGCCTTTTGTCTCTTGGTCAGTATAAATATTATCAATCGTTTTAATTGGCATCCCGTCGACAATTTGTAAATTTTTCTCCACATGGATAACCCCAATTTTAGAAAATCTTTCCTTAGCAAATTTTAAAGCGGTTTGTAATGCTTTTTCACTCATTTTAGAACCGTCTATGGCTACAAGAATCCGATTGAACATAGGATCATCCCCAATAAATATATTAATTTTTTAATGTATTTAAGTATACATTATTTTATTGAAGAATTTGCTTCTACTACAGAAATACCTGCTTTTTGTGAAGCAGCTTTTTTTCCGAACAATAAATAGTGTAATGGTAAACAAATTACTGCAATTATTCCAAGTAAGAAATATAATCCGTCATACATGATAAAATTCGGCCACTTTAATTCGAACATCGGCTTTAAAGAAAAACAAAGGGGGAGGAGGGGAGGCATTTTTCAAATCGCTGATGGAAGTGATAAGCAAGATCTCAACAATTATACAATTATTGGATTTTTAGATGAAACTAGCTAGATATTTTTAGGGAAGAGGCACCAAATAAGCAAAAATATAAGTTCAAACTCAAAGTTAATTTTAATCGCAAATTTATTATTTATTAGGGAGTTAAAGTGATTTAGCTGCTAGTTATTAATTTCCGCTTCGAATCAGGAAAGAAATATGAGTATATGTAGGTGTATTCAGCGAATCTATTATAAATAAATTAATTACTGAAAAAATAATAGCTAAAAATTTTGTTTTGTCTCACTATCTTAAGTATACTCTACAATTGAGATACCACAAGTATAATTTACTATAAATATATTATGTAAACTTATAAATTGAAATAAAAAAGGGGGAGGCTGCTATTTAATACAGCCTTCGTATCATTTTAATCTATTTGTTCCTTCGGCATATCCATCTTATCAACAGCAATCTTTAAGTCATCATTCTTAATATGCGTATAAATCATCGTAGTTTGAATCGATGAATGACCTAATTGCCGGCGTAATTTTGGCACATCATTGATTTCACCATGATATCTGGTTGCAAATGAATGCCGTAATTTATGTACGGATAATGATGGTTTTCCAAATGCAGTTGCATATTTTTCAATTAATTTTTCAACTGATCGCGCTGTCAGCCTTCTTGTTTTGCCTTTTGGACCTATCGGAGCAGCCACAAATAATGCTTTCATATTTTTATCAACCTGGTATTTAGAAATCCTGTTTGCCAGGTATTCCTGTAAATCATCCATGGCCGTTTGGCTAAAATAAACAAATTGTTCTTTATTTCCTTTGCGAATCACTCGTGCACAATACTTACTGAAATCAATATCTTCAAGATCTAAACCAATTAGCTCAGAAAGACGTAATCCAGAACCTAAAATCAACGATACAATCGCGGTATCACGTTCTTTATTTAATTGATGAAAATTGAAGATTTTTTTGTTTTCTTTATTGATTTCACCGTATTCCTGGGCGACAAAGAGACGAAATCGCTCATATTCATCTCCAAGCAGAATTTTGCCTTCCATTTTATTTGCCTTCGTTTCCATACTTTCCTTAACTTCGTTAAACTCTATTTTCGCCATGACATTACGATTAATATAGGGTTCCAAATCCGGTGTTTCCGCGATGTTTTGCAGGTAATTAAAAAGGGATTTTAACGCAGATAATTTACGGTTAACGGTTAATTCTTTGTTATTTAATTCGTAATGAAGAAAATTTAAAAATCCTTCGACTTCAATGACTGTCATTTTTTCAAGACGTTCCAATGGGATCTCTTTGATGCTGCCGGACCATAATTGCTCAGTAATCATCCAGTTAAAGAAGATTTTATAGTCGTGACAATAGTTGAACAACGATGCAGTAGAAAGTTTTCGTAATTTATGATTTATGTATTCTTCAACATACCAAGGGAGTTCATTAAGCATTGCCTGGAGCTTTTTGAAATTTTCCTGTTTTGCTGGATTTACCATAATAACACCTCTACTATATTTTACCTCCTGAGGATTATTTCGTCAAATTTATATTTTACGTAATTATTTTATTTTGCGATGATTTTACTTTTTGCTAACTATCCGTCCGTATATTCACCAGCCTATGAAAATGTGAAATAAAATGCCATTCCCGTGTCATAACCCCTTCGATAGCTTTTTCAACAATCAAATTTAAAATAGATTCTCTTGAGGAAATGTCCGATGTGACGTTGGACGGATTATCATTTCATTAATCGCAACATTCTCTGGCTGTTTAATAGCAAAAGCAATGGCACGAGCTATTGATTCAGCATCAATCGCACCTTCATAAATCTTATCGATTCCTGGCTTCAAGCCCACCCTTCTGAATCATAGGCATTCTATGCAGTTTTCCTCTTTAATGCGTAGTTTCCATTTAACTGCTCATACTTATATTAAAGGGTATTTCGGTTTACTTTTTCGCAAGGATTAGTGTTCGCACAAACAACATTTATCTTTACATTAGAAGCTTTCCATTATAAGCACCAAAAATCCTTTCGTTGGTAAGAGTTAGACTGAGTTTGCACTTCATGTTTATTTCTTGTAACTAAAAAAATATAATTGGGAGTCGATTTTATGAAAAACACTGTTTTGATTACCCTGGCCATCCTAGTGATAGGAATTGGCGGATTTTTTGTACTCAGCAATGTGCAAGACCAGAGGGAAAAGGCACAAGAAACGCCTGCAAAGAATGAAGGACAAGAAGGAAAAGGAACGGTATCCAAAGTGGACGGTGAATCCATCTATAAGAACACTTGTGCCGGCTGTCACGGAGATCAATACCAAGGCGGAGTTGGGCCATCTTTAAAAGGAGTAGGTTCCCGTTTATCGGATAAGGAAATCGAGGACATCATCCAACATGGCCGAGGCGGTATGCCATCTGGCTTGGTGTCCAAAGAGGATGCGTCAGGAATGGCTGCATGGCTGAAAACATTAAAATAATTCTCCCCTGTTTTAAAAAAAAAGAGGGAACTTGAATAAAATTAAGTTCCCTTTAGTCTATAATAAGCCAATACCTTTAAAAACCCCTGCTCTCCTGCTTTATTTAGGAAATCAGGGGTTTGCTCTTAAAAAGCTACTATGAACATTAACTTAACATAAAGAAAAGAGAAAAATCTTGTTGCAGAATTGCACTATTTAATCCTCTTGAACACGTAAGTATTTAAATGTTAGGTTATATTTTGCTTTCCTTTAAACTGATCTATTTGCTTTAATAAACCAACGAACCCTCTAATTGTAAATAAAGTAAAATTAACACTTGCAAAAGTATGGAATGGTGACCATTTGTTCCATTTGAACAATCTAGTGTTCTTTTCCATAATCCATTGCCCAATACTCATAGGTACACTAAAAATTAAACTTTTAAGTAAAATCTTCGAAAATTTATCATTGTATGAAATCTTAACCCAAATAACACTCAAAATTGGGAAAAATAATATGTCATAAATAATATTTGTCTTAAAAATTTTTGGAAAAGGCCGAACTGGATACTCCACTCTTTTCGTTCCAACAACATAAGCATCAATAAGAGTTGCAAGTACCCCTTTCGAGAAAAGAATTAGGAGATTTTCTCTCATTTTTGTTCCTTTAAATATAAATGGCAAAGAAAAAACACATAAAGTTGTGAGTAAATTTAAGAGCTTTTTCCCATAAAAAACACCCTTCCAAAGTGTTAATAAATGACATTATTACAATTACCTAATTAAAGAAATATTATCCTAATTAAAAGCTCAATACATATAAAAAGCTAATCGACCGCTTCCCCCTATTCTGATAGTTGAGTATAAATTCTGGAATGGCCCCCACTTCCTCCGATATGATACAAGATCAGCATATATCAACTTGCTCCAGCAGTCATTTCATGATAGCCAACTAGTCTAAATGGTGTTAAAATAAATGAAATTCATCTAGAAGGAGCAACATGCATGCATCAAAAAATATCATTCTCAACATACGCAGTCATTGGCACAATGCTGTTTGGTATGTTCTTTGGGGCAGGAAATTTGATCTTCCCTATTCAGATGGGACAGTTAGCCGGTACTAACTTTTGGCCAGCTTTAATTGGTTTTCTTGTAACAGCAATTGGTTTGCCGTTTATGGGGATTTTAGCATTCGGGCTATCCGGAAGTAATGGACTTCGTGAATTAGCAGGACGGGTCCATCCGAAATTTGGAGTCGTCTTCTCAATGGCCCTTTACTTAACCATAGGTCCGTTTTTCGCGATTCCACGAACAGCAACAGTACCTTTCGTGGTCGGTTTCGAACCATTTATTAATCCAGAGCAGGCCAGTTTATATCTTGGGCTTTTCAGCTTCGTATTTTTTGCTATCGTATACTATTTCTCATTAAATCCAGCAAAAATTATAGACTATATTGGAAAATATTTAACACCTGCATTTTTAGTATTTTTATTCTTTTTAATTATTATCGCGATCGTCAAACCTATGGGGCACTTTGGAACACCAACAGGTGATTACAGCCAATTGGCGTTTATAACTGGTTTTAAAGAGGGTTATAACACGATGGACGCCCTTGCTTCATTAGCATTTGGTATTGTTGTCATCAATGCTATTAAAGGACAAGGGATCACCGATAGGAAGACAATTGCAAAAGCAACATGGAAATCAGGTATTTTTGCTATGGGACTAATGATGCTGATTTACGGCCTCATTACGTATATGGGGGCATCAAGCGTATCTTCTATTGGTACATTCGATAATGGTGGATTAATCTTTGCTAAGGTCGCCCAGCATTACTTTGGACAATTCGGTGCGATCCTTCTTGCGATTATTATTGTATTGGCATGTCTAAAAACGAGCATTGGACTTATTACCTCTTGTAGTGAATTTTTCAATAATATTTTCCCAAAAGTAAGTTATAAAATGTTCGTACTTATCCTATGCCTTGTGTCATTTATCATCGCCAATTTTGGCCTAAACAATATTATTCAATATGCTGTTCCAGTATTAATGCTATTATATCCTTTAGCGATTGTTCTGATTTTGTTGACGCTTAGCTCATCATTTTTTAAACATAAGCAAAGTGTATATGCAGCGTCTATGTTCCTTACCTTTTGCGTAAGTTTTTTCGATGGTTACAGCACGTTAGTTGGCAGTTTACCTGAGGCAACCATTTCTTTATTCGAAGCCATTAAAGCTTCGTATATTAATTATTTACCGCTTTACAGTATTGGTCTTGGATGGATTTTACCAGCAGTAGTTGGTGCGATTATCGGCTATTTCTGGCCAAACGGGTCCAAAAAGGTTGCTATGCAATAATAAATTAGAGCCACCTATATCTTCTAGGTGGTTCTATTGTTCTTTTTGCAAACCAGTTTGTATATAAAATCAGAAATCAAATTGATTTGATAACTAATTAAAGGAACCAAGAATCCCTGGTTCCTTGTTTAATTTCCTTATTTAAATTTAAATGAGGCTATTTTATCATCATCATTTCTTAATTTCGGTATTACATTTTCATCTCCTGGCATTAGTCTCCAGCCTTTGTTTACGACTATCCGCAGCCAAGTTCCCGGTAACCAAGATGTCACGAGCGCCAACATTACAAGGATTGCGAAAAATTCCTGATTGATAATTCCTGCTGTATACGCAACAGAAGAAAGCACAATTCCAGGTCCGCCCCGGTCGTTAATGGCCAATCCTAAATTAAAGCTAGTAAATGGATCTTGTTTGATAATCCTTGATGTGATATATACTGCTATTGTCTGAGTTAAGGTTGCAAATAATAAATAGCCAAAGAAGAATAGTGGGTTAAAATGTCTTATAAGGTCAAGTTGCAATCCGACTGTTGCAAAGTAGATGGGAATAAACCATGAAAAGGAAATATTTGAGACACCTTGTTCAAGACGTTCTGAAACAGCTTTTGGCAAGGCTAATTTTGCCACAATTCCGGCAAGGAGTGCACCGAATATCGTTTCCACGTGAAGGTTACCGGCAAGTGATGCAAGTATGAACATAATGAACAGGAAGTAGCCTAGGTTAGAAGATCTGAACAATAGATTCTGCCTAACTATGGTCAAACGTTTAAATAGAATATATCCAAAAAATAATGTTCCAAAGATAAAACCGAAGGACATACCAATGCTTTTAAAAGCTGTTCCGGCAGTATAAACACTTCCCTGGCTGGCAATAGCAGTAGCGAAGCCGAGTGCAACCCATAACAAGATATCATGTATCCCGGCACAGGCAATGACAATCTTAGCAAAACGAGTTTCCATAATGCCGAGGTCATTGAAAATCTTGGATATAACAGGAATGGATGTGATGGCGATGGATATCGCAATGACGATTTTGATTGCCAGTGGATTGTTTGCTGTTCCTAAATATGGCGATATGTTAAATAAATCAGCTGCAAACCAACCAACAATAAACGCAGGGATTGTTGACCCAATAACTAAGGCTGATGTAATTTTAGCATCTTCCCTATTAAAATGTGTCTGAAATTTTAACCCTGAACAGAACATCAACATCAGCAGACCAAATTGATAAAGAAGGCCAAACAACTTATCCTCTCCGGGAAATCCCAGGAACATCCATTCAAAGGTGTCAGGAAAAAAATGACCTAAAATGGTCGGACCAAGGACTAATCCTGCCATAACTTCGCCAATTACACGTGGAATGAAAATCCGTTCCACTAGGTATCCTAGTAAATGTGCCATGGCAAGTAAGCAGCCCATAGCAAGCAGAAAATGACTTATCTCCGTTCCTGTTAAACTAAACACTGATAAAATCCTCCTCAATTACCCATTTGCTTTAAGGTATGAGGAGATAGTACTTTAAGGGACTAGGTATCTTACTTATTATTTTAAAATAGGGCTAGTTGACGATGGATATTTGTCCAATATATATACAATTTTTAAAGGGTGTTCATCTAAATCATTTTGGGAAAGCTTCGTCTTTAGAAACTCTAATTATGGCGCTAGGAAAATACTTTTTAAAAAACTTTTCGACCCTTACATGTAAATCTTTTTGATACCAATCTGATAATCCGTGCTCTTCAAATACAGCCGGCATTCCTAACCTCGCCGAGCGCTTTCCCATCGAACCATCACCAATACTAAGCGTATCGATCCAAATATGATCCACGATGCCTTCCAATACTTTTGGAAAATCTGGGGTAAATGGCAAAACGGGAGAAATCGAGGCTTGGGTGGATATTCCGGCATCGTGAACTTCTTTAACCGCTTTTAACCGCGATTTAATTCCAGGTGCATATGGTGCAAAAATTTGCTTTACGTCTTCCCTATCTGTTTCAATCGTCATGGAAACAAGGGAATTACATTTGTCTTTTAATTTTAACAATAAATCGATATCTCTTGTGATGAGTGGGCTCCGTGTTTGGATTTGAAGAAAATCAGGCGGGTTTTCCAGCATTTCTTCCAGTATGGCCCGTGTAATGCCTGCTTTTCGTTCCATTGGCTGGTACGGATCTGTTGCAGAAGACATAAAAATATTCACCGGTTTGTTATTCTTGCGAAGTTTTATTATTTCATTACGGTAATTCTCCGCTGCATTTGTTTTAATGTCTAACCATTCTCCCCATGGAATTCCTTTAAATCTTTGGATGGGCATTTCCCTAACATAGCAATACCAGCACGAAAAGGCACAGCCACTATATGGATTCAACGAATGAGTAAATCCAACATCTAAATAACCTTTTGCTTCTGTAAGGATTTTCTTAACAAGTGTTTCATTAATGTTCATATTTATTTCCACATTTCACCTCTCTTCTACTAATTATACCTATTATCCCTTTTCAACACATTCGACACAAACCTCGTTAAACCCCTTCATTACAAATAATTAAGATTCTACAAAAGTTGATAATCTATAGCCTCATCATCGTTCCTCAAATATTATAGATATAATCCTCGGGAATGACCCGTTTTAGGAACTGTTGGGTTCTTTCTTCTTTTGGTCTTGAGAAGATTTCCTCAGGGGCATCTTCTTCTACGATGACTCCGCCGTCCATAAAGATGACTTTGTTTGCTACATCTTTTGCAAAAGACATTTCGTGGGTCACGACTAGCATAGTGGTTCCTTCTTTTGCGATGGTCTTCATGACGGTTAATACTTCGCCGACTAATTCGGGATCGAGAGCAGAAGTGGGCTCATCAAATAAAATAATATCGGGATTTAATGCAATTGCCCTTGCTATTCCTACCCTCTGCTGCTGCCCTCCGGACAGCTGGCTGGGATAGGAATTTATTTTATCTGATAAACCGACTTTCTCCAATGCCTGCTGCCCAATCTTATAGGCTTCTGCTTTCGGAACCTTTCTTCCAATAATAAGGCCTTCTGTCACATTCTCTATTGCTGTTTTATTATTAAATAGATTATAATTCTGAAAAACAAATGCAGTCTTTTGCCTTATTTGGTGAATTTGCTTTCTGGTAGCCGATTTGAGGTTCACAACCATATCCCCGAAAATGGCTTGCCCCTCATCGGCCTGTTCAAGAAAGTTGATACACCGGAGTAAGGTTGTCTTCCCAGAGCCGCTTGGGCCAAGAATGACAACCACATCCCCCTTTTCAATCTTTAAATCTACTCCTTTTAGAATCTCATTCTTACCAAAGGATTTATGGATATTCTTTATCTCTAACATGACTTTCCCTCCAATCCTGATTTCAGGCATCCACTGCTTTATATTTCCGTACCCGTTTTTCATACAGCTTAAATAAGTATTCCACTAAACTGCATAAAAGAAGATAGACGAGAAAGATATCGATGTATGCTTCAATATAATTGTAGCCGACATTAGCTGCCACTTGAGCCCTTAAGTTAATCTCCTTTAAAGACAATGCATAGCCTAATGAAGTAGCTTTGATGAGATTGACCGTTGCTGTACAAATATTGGGCAATGCAACGACCAATGTTTGTGGAATGATAATCCTCCTGAATGCCTGGACATTGTTCAACCCAACGGAATAGGCAGCCTCCAGCTGCCCCTTGCTTACTGTGCTGATAGCGGAGCGAAATACTTCTATTAATATAGCAGTCGTATTCAAGGAGAAAACAATGAATGCATACCAAATTGGATTGATATCGTAAATATTCGTTTTAACATGGTACTCTTCAAATATTGGCTTTAATAGTAATGGGACACTGGTAAAAATAATAAAAATTTGCACAATAACAGGTGTCCCTCTCACAAACGAAACATACACCCGCGCAAGCTGGCTGATGACAGGAATTCGATTGATCCGTGATAAGGCAAGCAAAAATCCCAAAGGCAGGGCAATCAGCAGCGAAACAATGGTAATGATCAATGCTGTAGGTACCCCGGATAATGCAATAAAAAAGGTTTTAACTAAAAATTGATAATCCAAGCCGACCGACACTCTGTCACCCCCTTACGTTGTTTTGATTAGCTGCTTGCCCTTGCTGAATATTTTCTCCAGCTTGGAGAAGAGTTGTTCTATTAAAATGGATAAAACCCAGTATATAAGCGACAATCCAAGATAAATTTCTAATGAATGAGAATTATAGTTATTGGATATGATGAGACTTGCTTTACCCATAATATCCACCAGCCCTATGGTATAGGCTAACGACCCCTCTTTCATTAATTCAAGAAAGCTGTTGCCGAAATTGGGCAATGCTACTACAAACGCCTGCGGCAAAACAATTCTCCTAAATGCCTGTGCCGGGCTTAGCCCGACACTAACCGCAGCCTCAAATTGGCCCCTGTCAATTGCTTCATACGCTGTTCGCATCACCTCAGACATCAAAGCACCAAATTGAATTGAAAAGGTGATGACAACAAAGACAGCAGTTTGAAGAGTATTCAAGTCTGTACCAAAATTACTAGCTATGGCCGGAAGTCCATAATAAACTAAAAATAACAGAACAATTGATGGGGTACATCTTATGATGGTGGTATAACAATTGGCGATCTTTTTCGCTATTTTACTCGTTCCCAGCTTCATCAACGCTAAGATAAATCCTAAAATCGTTCCGAACAAAACCGAAAGACCTGCAACCATAAACGTTACTTTTAAAAATGGAATAAGCTGTGGTAGTGTATCCCAAATGTAGGTAACATCAAAATACTTTTCCATGTGTTGCCTCCATTTTAGTTGTTATCTTTTTACAGTATCCAATAGTTTAAATAAATCATTATTATAGAATTTCACCATAATATCGTTTGTCTTCTTTTCTTCTTTTAATTTCTTAATGGCTTTGTCATAGGCATCGGCAAATTCTTGTTCTTTTTTGTTGAATAAAGGCCAGGTTTTGACAACCGTAAACTCATTATAGACAACCTGATCGGCTAAATTATGATAAGGACCATCTTTAGCAAGAACTTGCTTTTCGTATGTTGCTCCTAAATAAATACCGCCGTCTACACGGCCTTCATTTACCCATTGCACAACATCCACTGAGAACGCATCTCCGGCCTCCAGTTTGACCTTATTATCAGGATTGGCTTGGTTATACTCATCCACGATGGTATATTGAGCATTGCTTGCCGCTATCGGCGCTAATGAAAGTTTCTTTTTTGCAAAATCGGATAAATCTTTGACATCTTTATTTTCTTTTTTCAACAAAAGGCCGACGCCGCTAAGTCCAAGGAATTCTTTAGGAAAAATATAGCTCTTCGTTCTTTCCTCTGTAAACCAGGCATTTTTTACCCCGACTTGATATTTTCCCTGCTGCACCCCTACCAATAAGTCCTCACTAGATGTTGGCACATATTCAAATTTGTATTCTGGAAGTGCCTTATCCACCAATTTCATTACTTCAAGTTCATATCCAGTCGGATTACCCTTTTCATCTACATATCCAATAGGTTTTCCTCCTTGATCAAACGCTACTTTAACGGTTCTAACTTCTTTCTTTGCATCTCCTGAATCTGACTTTGATCCTGTTGTTGTCGTGGAACTGCATCCTGCGATTAGGGTAAATAAAGCAGCTCCTGTTGCTGCCATTTTTAATAACTTATTAATTTTCATTGGTTTTTCCTCCCTTAGATTCATATTGTTGAATAGCTGTTTGAGCTAATTTTGAAATGGTTAAATCATCCATAGGCGGATTGTGAAGCCCTGCCCGGACATCCCGGTAATAACGCTGCAGGGGATTGGCCAGTTGTAAACTTTTAGCTCCCACTAATCGCATCGCCTTGTCGACGACTGTAATGGCTGAATTGGTCACGATATGTTTGGCTACTAGCGCTTCATTCGTAATGGTTTTATTACGTACATCATCCATGTAAGCTTCTGCTGCACCATAAAGGGCAAATCGTGCTTTGTATAATTCCAAGTCCATCTCTCCTAACAAGGACTGCACATTCGGAAGTCCAGCAATCGTACCCTTTATACTATTGGGCGAGTGGGTATTGGCAAAATGGAGCGCGTAGTCCCTGGCTTCCTGCGCGATTCCTAAATAGGCTGCAGGAATGAGCAGACCCCATCCATTCAATTTGAACCCCGTATTGTAGCTTGGAATTTCCACCAAGTCTGATTCATCCACCGCTACATTTTCTAATACTAGATCGTGGCTTCCGGTACCACGCATGGCGATTACATTCCAATTTTCCTCGATGGAGAGACCTTCTGCTTCTTTTGGAATAAGGAAAAAGCCAACAGTTTCTTTTTCTTCTATCCAGGCGGAGGTTAGGAAGTAATCCAGCTCCGGTGAGCAGGTTGTATAGCTCTTGCGGCCATTAATCACCCATTTTTCCTCTATTTGCTTGGCAGTGGTTCCTGGCCTCCCGCCGCGGATCGGACTGCCTGTCGCTATTTCACTCACGGCTCGGTTAATAATCGCACCGTTGTTGACTTCTTCTGCAAAAAATGCGAGTTTTTCAGAGTTCCAATAACGATTTTCGAATAATTCTCCCACTGTCATTAAGGTCCAGCCAATCGATAAAGCTGTACTGCCGTCAAAGCTTCCCAGTTTTTCTTGTAAAAGAATGGCATCATAAAGGGAAAAGTCGGAGCCGCCTAACTCTTCTGGCAACGTTACCTTGGTATAACCGATTTTTCGCAAGGCTTGAATATTCTCATGAGGGAAACGGCCTTCCTGATCAATGACTGCTGCCCGATCTTTAAAAACCGGTTCCAATGGTGACAGACGTTCAAGCCACTCACGTTGTTTACTATTTTTAATAAAAATTTCTTGCATCCTTTCCGGTCCTCCTAAAATTTAAAAATAAAAAAACTGCTCCCGTGGTATGGAAGCAGCTTTCAGTGGACTGATCAGCTAAGCTCAGATTAAATATATTTTTAAAATATTATGAATCTATCACTTATAATAAACTTCATTAATCCAATGTGTCAACTAGGAATTTAAACTTTTTTTCATGGTGTTATAAACAAAAAAAGACCTGGACAGGTCTTTTTTACTAACAACAGGCACCCGTATTACCAATCAGAGAAATGCCTTTTCCATCTCCGCTTCGGTCAAGGGTTAGGCCTTCTATATTAGGTTCAATAATAGGGTCAATTGCGACTGTGATTTCATTTATTGTGACGATTATATCGTCTGTATCCGGCTCATCCAGAGCCAGTCCAATTCTTGGCTCCCCTCAGCCAAAGCCTTCAAAAAAGATACGAATGTTGTTGGCATTCTCTTCTTTGAACACTTGTTTTAACAGATCACGAGCTTGGTCTGTGATGTTCATGTTCAATTCCTCCTGTTTAATAATCACCTTTTATTTTAACCTATCGTGGTGTTAGAAAGTAATGAAATGCTTAAAAAGTTTGCTAAAATAGCGTTTTTTTCAAAAGTTAATTTATTTGTCAAAATTACCCCACTCCGTATTTGAAAAAACAATATAAAATTAAATTGTAGTAAGAATGCAACTATTAAGGAGGACGAAAAAATGAAGAAAATAGCAACAAGTGCGTTTACCATCATCTTATTGCTAGGGTTGGGTACTGGCGTTTTAGCGGCCAGTGACCAGATTGCTTGCAAGGTGGGAGATTTCAAAGAAATGCTGCCGATGATGCAGGATAAACACCCGCAGCTAAGTGAAAAGCAATTAAAAGAAATGCATAAAGATTGCGTAAATCAAATGAAGAAAGAATCAAGTACTAATTGTATGATTAACAATTAATATTAAAAAAGCACGTTCTAAGAGGAAGACTCCCGCTTAGAATGTGCTTTTTATTTCATTAACCCATTATTTAATTCATACTATTAATCAAATCTGTCATCATTTCTTTATCCATTGGGCCAACAATTCTTTCATGAATGATACCATTTGTATCGATGAAATAACTAGTTGGAATCGTAATGGCTTGATATACGTCACCTATTTCTCCGTTTTCATCAAGTAAGACAGGAAAGGTTAATCCGTAATCCTTCACAAACTGTTCAACGCTTTCAGGATTCTTCTCAGATGTGGTTAAGTTTACAGCAACAATTTCAACATCTTTCCCTTTTTGTTTCTGATAGAAATCTTTCATATGAGGCATTTCTGCTTTACATGGCGGACACCAAGTTGCCCATAGATTTAAAATTACCTTCTTCCCTTTAAAATCAGACAATCGAACATTTTGTCCCTCTATATTTTTCAATTGGAAATCTGGAGCTTTGTTTCCTTCTTTTATTCCAATTTCAACAGAACTTTTGAGCTTTGACTCCCCTTCTTTTACAGTTTTTTCAATAGAAGTAGCAAAATCATACATTGTCCATCCAATCAGCCCCGATAAAGCAGTTACTGCTAGGATTTTTTTGATAAGCGGATTAGGAATATTTATTTTCCGTCCTTTGAGAATGAAATAGATAATGGAACCGATCATGGCAAGAATCAGACCTTTGCTTCCTCCAGTAAAATACAACAAGGATAATGGACTATTCATCACAATAGATGGTTCGAGAACGATTAAACTTCCCTTCCAAATAAAAAACCCTAAAATTAATGTATTCACCAATAAATCAAATACTTTCTTATGTAACTCTCCTTCATATGTTTTTTTAACCCAAAATTTGATGAAAAAGAGAACAATCAGTATACCGACCCCAAGCAGCAGCCATTTTAGCGAAATAGAAAGTGAACCAATTTGTATTACGTGCATAGGCCCTCCTTTTTTAAGGCTTTTACCTATTATACTACAAGGGGTATATTAAAAGGGCCAAATTGGCCCTTTTAATCATAATATTTCCATCCAAGTCTTCACTGCAGTTGCCAGGATTAATATCCCCATGATTATCTGCAAAACCTTAGTATTCACCCTTTTTCCGGCATTTGCACCTATCGGAGAGGCAAGGAGACTGGCTACTACCATGATGATTGCAGGTACAATTGGTACTTGTCCCGTTGATATTTTTCCGGTGACTGCACCGATTGAAGAAATAAGTGTAATCGCTATAGATGAGGCAATCGTCATTCTCGTCGGTATTTTTAAGACGGTAAGCATAATCGGCACCAATAAAAATGCCCCTCCTGCACCGACAATACCTGCCCCAATTCCTACAATGAAAGCAAACATGGCAGCTAGCCATTTGTTAAATTTCACTTGATCGAGCGGAATATCATCTACGCCCTTCTTAGGTACAAACATCATAATCACGGCGATTAACGCTAAAATACCATATACGATGTTGATTCCGCTTTCCGGCATGTGAGTGGAGCTGAATCCCCCAATAAAACTTCCTAGTAAAATACTAATTCCCATATAAGCTATCAGAGTTTTATTCAAAAATCCACCCCTGCGGTAAACCATAACACCGCCTATTGTGGCAAAGAAAACCTGAATGGCTGTAATTCCGGAAACCTCGTGTGCTGAAAAATGGCCAACTCCAAGAAGTGCAGGGATATACAATAACATTGGGAAATTGATAATGGCGCCGCCTATTCCCAACATCCCTGATATAAAAGAGCCGACGAAGCCAATTAGGAAAAGCGTAATGAGTAAACTGATATCCATGATGTCCTCCTTTTTAGGAAAGTGACCTCTAATCGGAAGCCTTTATTGTTAATGCCAGGCACTCATACCGCCTCTAACATTAGTTACTTTATAGCCCAAATTTTTTAATTGGCTACTTGCTTTTTGGCTTCTCATGTCACTTTGACAGATCACAACCACTTCTTTATCTTTCGACAGTTCTTTCTCCGCTTTCTGTGCAAGTTGGTGGAGGGGAATATTTTTGAATCCTTTGATATGGTTTCCTTTAAACTCTCCTGGTGTTCGGACATCAACAAACTGTTTGTTTTTATCATTTAAGATTGAATTTAACTCCGCAGTTGAAATATTAGTAACACCTTTTATTGGCAGGAACCGTTTAATGATAAAGATTATAAATAAAGCTATGATGATGTAATTTAAATATTGCATGGAAATCTCCTAATATTTATACCTATACGGGTATTTGGATTTATAAAAAAATATGAAGATGTACTTTATCTCATTAAAACTAATTTAACAGCATTTCTCTATTGAGTTTTTCTTTAAAATAAATTTATTTGGTTTAACAATGGTATAGCTTACAACCTTAAAACCCTTTTTCCTTAAAAAACGTATCCCTATATTTTTTTAAGAAAATTGGAAGCTACTAAGTGAATCTGCCTTTTGGGAATTTCATTAAAATGTCGTTCAGCTAATTTAAATACTGTTCTTTATGCAATTTGTTAAGCGGTCTTCTATGTCACCTGCAAATTGTTTCATCTTATCATCTTGTAAAAGATTTATAAGTGCTGTTGGTTTAGGCATGCCAATTTTTGTTTTTCCTTCGCTTTTATAAACAACAATTTTACACGGCAGAAAATATCCAGCCATTTCATTTTTAGTTAACACTCTTTGCGCCTCGTGTGGGTTGCACACCTCCAGCACCTTAAATTCTTTATCGAACTCAAGCCCTTTTTCCTGAAGCTTTTCCTTGATATCAAACTTCCACAAAACACCAAATTTTTCGGCCTTTAGGTTTTCCTCCAAAGATTGAATGGCCTCTTCGATATTTTTATTTGTAACAACCGTAAAATCAAACATTCGTTTCTTCCTCCTTCTGTTTTTCTATATCCGATTTTAATCCACCACGTAGAGTATTCCATATTCTACATTTAACAATTACTAAGAATCGAAAGAAAGAGCATGACCTTAAAATGTCACACTCATTAGAAAAAGAATCACATAAACGCTTTATAAATTAGGTAAATAACTCCTGCCAGGAGCCAGACTAATGTGCCTGGTCATATTGGTATCGGTTGTTTAACCGGGTTTCCATCTCCAGAAACATTAGTTTTGCTAATTCCTCAAGATCCAGTCGTGTTGCAATCGTTTAATTGTTTTTTTTCCTCAGTCATTGTTAAGTCCCCTCATTATCGAACCGCACAACGGTTAGGACCGATTTCCATTTCCTGCTGTTGGTCGATATCCGGATTGATTTTTCCCATATTGGTTTCACGGATTTCCTGATACGCATTTGGCTGCGGCGGCAGGTTTTCCGTTACGATTTTTCTGAATACATTTTCGTCCTCAATATTAAGACCATGGTTTTTGGCGAACAATTCCCCTAATTTCTCTGATACACTGCCATCTTCGTTTAGCTCTTCAATAATCATAAAATGGGCTGGAAGAACAACCAAATCTTCTGATAGCTCTTTATATCGTTTATACAGAGTTTCTCTTAAATCGCCAACCCAATCTTCTGCCTTTCCGGCAAGGTCCGGTCTGCCGATTGAATCTATGAATAAGATGTCACCCGAGAGTAGGAATTTGCCATCCACAACAAAGGAAGTGGAACCGATTGTATGCCCTGGAGAATATAGGGCGTTAATATCAATCGTAGTATTTCCAATTGTCACATGATTACCATCTTCAAGTGCCTGATATTCGAACGTAACTTCAGTTGCATCCCTTGGGGGCAGCCAGTACGTAGCACCTGTTTTTTCGGCAATTTTGCGGCCGCCGGAAATATGGTCAGCATGAAGGTGTGTATCAAATACATGAGTAATTTTTGCCCCAATTTCTTTGGAGAAATCAAGATAAATATCCGTCATCCTTGTTGCATCAATCAGCGCTGCCTCGCCGCCTGAAACTACCATGTAAGACAAACAGCCTTTACCGATTCGAACAAATTGATATAGTTCCCCTCCATCAGTTAAGTCTCCAACTTTAACAGGCTCTAGATGTTCACTCCAAGTTTTCATGCCACCTTGTAGGTAAGAAACATCGTGGCCAGCATCAGATAGCATTTCCGCTACCATAACGGAAGACCCTTCTTTCGCACAAACGACTAATACTTCTTGATCAGTCGGGATACTGTCTAGAATTTCTTCTACACCATCAAGTAGTTCGAAATATGGAATATTTAAGTACTGGAAGTTGTCACCTTCAATTTTCCAATCTTGAAAGTCAGACTCATTACGGACATCGAAAATAAACAGTTTTTCTTTGTTAAAAACCTTTTTCGTTACTTCCTTTGCTGTCATCAAAGTTACTGTCATCCTCTGTTACCCCCTAAGGTATATTTTTACCTAAAAAAATTATTTATTTAATCCGATGGTATTTCCTGTCCATTTACTCATACCGGGTATGACGTTCATTACCTTTTTAAACCCTTGTTCCGCTAATTTTTGAGCAGCAAAATCACTGCGGCTGCCAGTCCGGCAAATCACGTAAATTTCATCTTCACTATTTAACTCAGATAAACGCTCATCTAATTCATCTAAAGGAATCGAAATAGCCTGTGGAATATGGTTAAACGCGTATTCTGCCGATTCTCTTACATCAAGTAAAATAATGTTGTCATTGGCAGAACCAAGTATCTTTTCAAGATCTTCGTTATTTATGACATTTGGATGTTTTTTTTCAATTGTTTCATCCTTTGAAGATTTTCTCAGGTAATGCTTAAACACTCCACCTTCTTCAATAGTCCCCAAATATTGGTGGCCAGTGCTTTCAGCCCAAGCTTTCATATCCGCTTTTGAGCCTTTATCGGTTGCTAAAACTTCGATAACTTGCCCTGCTTCAAGGTTATTCATTGCTTTTTTCGTTTTCACGATGGGCATTGGACATGCCAAGCCCTTAGCATCTAATACGACATTTGCCTTCATGTGTGTCCTCCCGTTTTACCTGCAAGGGTATTTTTGAAAAAATTATTCTATTTTACCTTCCCAAGCAAGCATACCGCCTGCCATGTTAATGACGTTAAAACCGTAGCTTTTAAGAAATTGACAGGCACGTCCGCTTCTTCCGCCGGAACGGCATACCATGATATACTCTTTTGTTTTGTCTAACTCATGCATACGAAACTCAACCAGCCCTAATGGCATGTTGATAGCACCAGGAATTTTACCTGTTTTCACTTCATCAACTTCGCGAACATCAATAATGTTTAATTTTTTTCCTTCGTTTAATAAGTTTTCCACTTCTTTTGCATTCATTTCTCTCATTGTGCATCCTCCTATATAAACAGATTTACATTACCATCTTCTGCATCTGCCAAATACGCAGCCACTCCTGCATATTCGATGTGATCCATAAGTTCTTCTTCCTTAAGACCCAATAAATCCATTGTCATCGTACAGGCAACTAGTTTTACATCCTGTTCTTGTGCCATTTCAATTAATTGCGGCAGTTCCAGGGCGTTATGTTTCTTAATAACATCTTTGATCATTTTCTGACCGAAGCCGGCGAAGTTCATTTTAGAAAGACCCATTTTGTCAGCGCCTCTCGGCATCATCTTTCCAAACATTTTCTCCATAAAGCCTTTTTTCACTGGAATGTTTTCATCCTTGCGGAGAGCGTTCAGCCCCCAAAATGTGTGGAAAATGGTGACTTCATGATCATATGCAGCAGCACCATTTGCGATTATATAGGCTGCCATTGCTTTATCGTAATCGCCGCTGAACAAGACAATCGTTGTTTTTTTCTTTTCTGTCATTGTAAACCTCCTATTTTTTTACCCGCTAGGGTATCTTAATGGATAAAAAAATTTATCCTTTTTTAATCCAAAACTTTAACACGCCATTTTCTTCTTCAAAATTTAAAACTTCGTGTCCACCAGACTTAGCCCATGCTGTTAAGTCATTTTTTGCACCTTTATCTGTTGTAAGGATTTCCAACACTTGACCTGATTCCAACTCATTCATTGCTTTTTTTGTTTTTACAATCGGCATTGGACATGCAAGTCCTTTTGCGTCTAAAACCTTTGTAATATTCATAAAAGAATTCCTCCCTGTTGTCTATTTAATTACCCGTATGGGTATTGTAACTTTGAAAAATAAAAGAGGGTATTAACCCTTTTCAAATTCATAATTGCTTTCGAACAATATTGATTCTATACCCTAATAGGTATATTGTCAACGTATAAAATTTTATGACTTTATCAGCTTGTCATTTGTGGTGGTTTCTACTTCTTTTTTATATTCGTTCCGTACACAGCTGAATAGGTTTTCCATCCACCATCAACATTTTTCACTTTGAATCCATGGTTTTTCAATATCCGGCTTGCTAAATATCCCCTTAAGCCTACCTGACAGCTGACATAAATCGTTTGCTCCCTAGGAAGCTCTCCTAGCAGTTCCCTTAGGTCATTTAAACGAATATTGATCGAGCCTTCAATATAACCAAATTCACGTTCCATCGGTTCACGGACATCGATTAAAAGTCCTCCCTCTGAGACAATTTTGTTTACCTCATGCCATTGAATATGTTCCAATTCCCCATCCATAATATTCGTTGCCACATAACCCGCCATATTGACTGGATCTTTGGCTGAAGAGTATGGCGGTGCATAAGATAATTCCAGGTTCGTTAAATCTTCAACCGTTAAGCCGCCTTTAATTGCTGTAGCAATCACATCAATACGTTTATCAACACCGTCTGCACCTACCGCCTGTGCACCGTAGATTTTCCCAGTATCCTTATCAAAGATTAGTTTTAAGGCAATCGGGGCAGCACCAGGGTAGTACCCGGCTTGTGAACTAGGGTGGATGTGAACGCCTTCATACGGTACACCCAATCGTTTTAATGTTTTCTCGCTGTTGCCAGTTGCGGCAACTGTTAAATCGAATAACTTAGCGATAGATGTTCCAAGAGTCCCTTGATATTTTTCCGTTTTTCCCATGATGTTATTAGCGGCAATCCGCCCCTGGCGGTTAGCTGGTCCCGCAAGTGGAATCATCGTCTTGGTTCCATTAATATAGTCGACAACTTCTATGGCATCGCCGACAGCATAAATATCCTCATTGGAAGTTTGCAGGAATTCATTGACAATGATACCGCCTCTTTCTCCTAGCGCGAGTCCAGCGGCCTTGGCAAGTTCATTTTCCGGCCTAACACCGATCGACAAAATGGTCAAGTCGGTTTCGATTTTGTTACCATCAGAAAGAATGACGTTGCTCCCGTGGTTGGCAAAGGCTTGAACTCCATTTTCTAAAATTAGCTTTACCCCTTTGTCCCTTAAATGAGTGTGCAAAATAGAAGCCATTTCAAAATCGATAGGTGCCATAATTTGATTCGCCATTTCAATGATGGTGACTTCCAATCCTCTATCTACTAAATTCTCTGCCATCTCAATCCCAATAAATCCGCCGCCAATGATAACAGCTTTTTTAGGGTTTTGTGAGTCTATGTAGCTCTTGATTTTATCCGTATCCGGAATGTTTCGTAAGGTAAATAAGCTTTGATGATCGTTTATTCCTGGGATGGGAGGTACAATTGGCCTTGCTCCAGGTGATAAAAGCAATTTATCGTACGATTCTTCATAAACTACATCAGTTTGCAAATTTTTAATTGTAACGGTTTTGTCAGTAGGGTTTATTTTAATGACTTCACTTAGATTGCGGATATCAAGATTAAACCGTTCTGACATACCTCTTACCGTTTGTACTAATAATTTGCTTCGGTCTTTAATCGTTTCACCGATGTAATATGGCAGTCCGCAATTTGCAAATGAAATATGCTCCCCACGTTCTACAAGAATGATTTCCACATCTTCACTTATTCTTCTAAGTCTTGCTGCAGCAGTAGCACCGCCTGCAACTCCGCCAACGATCATTACTTTCTTCGTCATATTAATTACCTCCACAACATATTTCAGTATACCCGCAGGGGTTAAATACCTATATGGGTATTATATAATGCGAAGAATATATGTAAATAGTCAATTAAAGATAGTCACATAAATACCACAAAAGGACCTAACTAGAACGGAACTAATTATATGTATTTCCGATACATTTACTATACATCCTTTAGAATTTTTTGTATAATATGAATATTATTGTTTTAAACAAACGTTCAAAAAATATATATTATTTAAAATTTAATTGAGATTAGTGAGGTGTACATTTTGTTAGATATAAAAAAGGACTGCAGCTTGGTCATACCGATATCGATTCCGGAGAAGCTTGGAGGGTTAAAAACGGTCAATTTTTTTCTTGTTAAACAAGGAAAGTCGTTATCATTAATCGATGCTGGGTATAATTCGGATTCTCATTGGGAGGCACTAAACCTGGCATTGAATCAAAATGGCTTGGTTTTACAGGATGTAACCGAAATAATTTTAACACACCATCATATTGATCATGTTGGTTTGGTAGACAGAATTGTCGATACCCATCCCATTCCCGTTTATGCCTCTCCCCTATCCATTCCCCGCTTAAAAAGAGACAATGATTTTATGGAAATGAGGGCTGAATTTTTCGCAAAGCTTTATTATGAAATGGGATGCGGGGAAACTGGTGAGAAACAAATTGCTTATTTAAAGAAAGCCTTACTGCGTAATAAGGGTAAAGCAATGCGTGCAGAAATTACAGCTATAAAAGATAATGCATTCCTTGGTTTCAGTATTTTAGAAGTGCCTGGACATTCCCCTGATCAGTTGGCATTTTTAAATGAACAAAGAAAGCAGTTATTTGCCGGCGATTTATTAATTGAACACATTTCAAGTAATGCCATTGTTGAGCCTGATGAAAACGGGAACAGATTGCCAACCATTAGGCAGCAGATTGATTCCTTAAACAAATGTGCTGCCATCCATATTGATTCTGTTTTCCCTGGGCATGGAGCGGTCATTCATAATCCCAAAGCACTTATTCATAAGCGATTAGAGCGGATTGAAGAAAAATCTGAGCTCATCTTGAGATATATCCAATCCGGTCATTCTACAGCCAATGAAATTGCGCAGGTATTATATAAAAATACCTATAATGAACAATTTTCTTTAGTTATGTCGGAAATTATTGGCCATCTGGATTATTTGGAAGAGAAGAAGAAAATAACTATGAAGAAACTGCAGGGTATTTGTCACTACAGCGTTAAGCAATAGCCTTATCTGAGGTAAAAAGTACACTCAGTTAAAATACTAGTTTAGCATCTAAAAGGATGATATTATTGATATATCGTCTTTTTAGGAGTGAAAAAATGAGTGTACATAAGGATTTAATCAAGCATGCAGAAAATCAAAATAAATCTTATCAAGAGTTTTTGGCTCTAGATCAGCAGCGTGAAATGTATATTGAAGAAGCAGTTGAATTATGCAAGCAGGGTAACCCCTTTTCTACGGATAAAATTAATGAAGTGACAAATAGAATGAATAAGATAAATTTACGGATTATATCGATCAGAAAAAATGTTACAGCTGAAATGGTACAGGAGTATGTGAATAAATTACGTTAACCACAAAAAGACACTTTCCAATCAATGGAAAGTGTCTTTTTTCTTCTAATGAAAAATAGCCGCTATGATTTGGTCATATGACATACCGCTATCAACGGTATATGTACCTGGTCGTAATTTGTTTTGCAGACCTCTCGCCTCGATATCTTTTGAGAATTGGAAAGCATCAGGAACAAGATTAGCTGATACTAGCATTCTCCCGACATCAATGCTTGTCATGCCGTCTGCAACATTAATGACTGCTTGTGATACATTTTGCTGCTGTGCATCCGCTGGAGGGGCAGCTTCTTGTTGAGCCGTACCATTTTTCGCGGCATCCAGATTTTTGTTATACTCATCTTTTGTTTGCACAATATAGCCTGCGTCGGTAAGCTTCTTTTTCATTTCATCCTTTGATACAGAAGCCTGATTTGATGCTAGCTGTCCTGTTGCCTTTGAAACATGGCTGTCGCTTGAAAAATAAGCAATGGTGCAGATACCTGTCGCCAATAGAAGACCCGCTGAAAAACTGCTGATTAGGTTAACCTTCATTGGCAACCAATCTCCCTTCAGCTTGTGATGATTGATAAACAGCGATAATTTGCTTGACTTCATTTTCGGAAACCTGTTTTTGTTGAGCAATGCTATCAATGGAGTATTGGCGTCTGTATAAGTCTAGTACTTCACGCTTTAATATTTTTTCCTCCATGGAAAGCTGAACTCCCGTCTCTTTCGTGACAATTTCCAAATCAAGTTCCATGTTGCGAAGTGATTCTTGCATCCCATTTATTTCTTTCATCACAGATATATGAACAAGGTCAATTTCATTATGGTTTTTCTTAGCAGTTTGACGTTCTTTCAGGATTGAGAATATCAGCAGCAAAATGGATACAACAAACAAAATGGTTAATGTCCATTCCATTAAGACAGTCTCCTTTCACATTCTATTAGTATCACAAGTTCTTATTATACATCCCAAACCTATATTTTTCGACTCTTATTTTTCAAACACAACAAAAGTCGCATAGATTTGACAAAAAGCGCCATGCAAAGAGAGGCATTTACATAATAAAAAGGAAAATAGTTCATTATAAACATGAATAGATATAAATCGTGAAAGGAGTTTTTTAGGTGCAAACCAATCAAGTCCCGATTCCCGAACCGCCTCAGGCGATCACAACCAAGGATCTTATGTATTTAAAAGATGCCATGTCTTGGGAGCTTCTAGCATTTAAGAAATTACATTTTCTAGCGGAGCATGCAACTAATCAGGATGTTAAGCAAGCTCTCGACCAAGCAGGGCAAATGCATCAAAAGCACTATCAAAAATTGCTCTCTCATCTGCAAGTAAATAATAATACTGTATTATCAAGCCTGCAAAATGCGCAGCAGCAGCAACAGCAAATGCATTAGAATGGAGGTATTTAAAAGTGCAAAACCAGCAAATGCCACAGAATCAACAAAGGCAGCAAGGTCAGCAAATGCAGCAGTCTCAGAATTCTAACCAGATTGCCAATCCACAAGCAGGACAATTGCCAAAAGTAAAAGGTCCGGAAATGAACGATCGTGATTTTTTAAATGATGCTCTAAGCACCTGCAAATATATCACAGACAGTTTAAACATTGCCGTACGTGAAGCAAGCCATCAGCAGCTCCATGCCGATTTATTGCAAATGTTAAATGAAACTCACCAGAGCAGCCGGGAGTTTTTCCAACTGATGTTTCAAAATGGATGGTATAAACTTGAGGCCGAGGACCAGCAGAAGGTCAATCAAGCACATCAGCAATTTAGCAATTACTCAAGCCAGTTTCCTTACCCGCTTCAATAGAATAGTCATCGGCATAAATAAACGGGCAGCGTGATCACTGCCCGTTTCATGTGCTTATTTAAAGTTCAAACTCCCATTCCTCACGTAAATGTAAGTAAAGTAACAGGAGCAAGTTTTCAAGCTCTATATCACTGTGACCAGTAGCTACAACACCGATTTTTGGAAGCATAATCTCAGCAATTTGCCCGGTTAATTGTTTCCGCTCTGCAACGGGCAGCTGGACAAAGCGACCCGCATATGTACGGATCAACTTCCACTCCTTCATTCCTAACGATCTTAGCGCCCATTCATCAATGATTAAATCCTCTTTGGAAAGACCCCTATTTAGAATTTCTTTCTCAATTCCTGAAGGCTTTTTCTTAGCTTTAGTACCCCGTTCATGAACCACAACTGTCCCAGCAACCAGGTCACCTAGTCGCTTATGCTTGGTATGAAAAAACACCATCAGCATTCCAAGAAAATACCCCGCTGGCAGAGAATCGACAATTCGCATTAGATTGCGAATAAAGCTTGAAAGCAAGGTAATGCTGTGTCCATTTTCTTGAATAACCCTGATGCCCATCCATTTCTTGCCTAGGGTTCTGCCGCCATAGAAAAATTCAAAGGCAAAAAAGTATCCCCAATTTATAATGAATATCACAATAATCGCAATGGCAAAAGGGACAGTATTCTCTTCTAAAAAAAAGGGAAAAGACGACATGCCTTTCATGATGAAAATAACTAAAATAATGCACAAAATATTAAACATCATTAAGAGTAATTGATCTATGATAAATGCCGCAGCTCTGCTGCCTAATCCGGCAAGGCTAAACTGAAGTGAGACGTATTCCGGTGTTTTAATATCCATTTGTTCATGATTCAACAGGGTTCTCCCCTTTCTAGATGATAAAGTTTCCTATTTTTCTACAAAATTACTATAATAAGGAATAGAAGAAAAGATTAACGGCAAAAGATGGTGAAAAAATGAATGTTAAACAATTTATTAAGCAGTATCGCGAAGAATGGAAACAGCTTGAACAGTTAATAGCCACACTAAGCAAGGGTAGGAAGACGATAACTGGAGACAAGATTATACTCTTCTCACGCCTATATCAGAAAGCGGCGCAGAATCTTTCTTATAGCCAAACGTATTATCCTAATGACGAAGTAACGCAATATTTGAATGGACTTGTTTCAAAATCGCATAATCTTTTATATAAAGACCAGGTATCAAGCGTTAAACAAATTCGTCATTTTTTTGCCGCCAAGTTTATCGGCTTATTATTAGAACAATGGAAATTCGTTGTGGCCGCGATGATTTTGTTTGCAATCGGCGCGATTGGAAGCTTTCTTTCTGTCTTTAATGACCCACTCCATATTTATTCCATTCTTCCTCCAGAAATTGCCCGAGGCGTTGACCCGGAACAACTCGGAAGCAGGGATGGTGCGGTCGATTCCTCACTCATGTCGGCTAGTATCATGACGAATAATATAAAAGTGGCCATACTAGCTTTCGCTGGTGGTATAACCTTTGGAATATTAACTGTTTATTTGCTTATCTACAACGGCATTATCATTGGAGCACTTGCAGCTCTTTTCTGGCATCACGGCAAAGCCTATGATTTTTGGGCATATATTGTTCCCCATGGCATGATTGAGCTTACAGCCATTTTTATTGCCGGTGGAGCTGGGCTATTAATGGGCTATAAGCTCTTTGTACCAGGTCCTTTTTCAAGAGGGTACCAATTGAAGGAACACGGAAAACGCTCTGTCCAGCTCCTTATTGGAACTATACCTTTATTCATCATCGCCGGAATCATTGAAGGTTTTATCACACCGGCAGCCATCTCGCTTGAAGCTAAATATATGGTAGCTATCTTGACTGTTTTGGGTTTAGTTCTTTATATTGTGTTCGGAAAACTGAAACTCAATCATGCTATAAAAGGTTCTGATTCATAATCTCCATATAATGGGACACAGCGGTAACCGCTAATTTTTCCTCACGGGCCTCTATCATTGGCAGGCCCTGCCTTTCCCATTTGTTTTTCTCCCTTTTCTTGTAAAGCATTTGCTGCTGGGCAATGCTCTTCAACATTGTCGCTTGAACATCAATCGGCTCCGCTTTTGTTCTGTTCAAAAGAGTTCGGTCCTCAACCCCAATCATGAAAAATAAATGCCGCTTTCGAAGCCGTTTAAGGTAAGCAAGAGCATTTTCTTCATGTAGAAAGGTCTGTATATCACTAAATAATAAAAGCAGGCTTCGTTTCTTTTGCATCATTTCCAAATATTGTAGAACGGCTGCATAGTTTGATTCTACAGCATCAACTTTTAAATGGTAAATGGACTGGAGAATGGTTTGCAGATGAGCCATTCCCTTGGCCGGTGGAACAAAAGTCTTAATTTCATTTGAAAAAGCTAGAACGGACACATAATCCCCTTTTTGAAGAGCAGCAGCGGCAACAGTTACGGCAGCTTCCAGGGCTCTTTCTATGCGGTTGCCTTTTTTCAGTTCTGCCCCCATCATACGGCCGCAATCAAGCAAAATCGTAATATACTTACCATGCTCAGGTTCATATTCGTTTGTCATTACTTCCTGAAGCTTAGCGGTTTGCCGCCAGTTAATTTTCCGCGGATCATCCCCAACCACAAAGCTCCTGATTTTCGAAAATTCCCCAACCCCGCTTTGCTGCTTGCGAATTTCCAAACCTTCATACAATAAAAAATGCTGGCCATTTTCTAGATACTGCTTTGTTTCCGTTAAATCGGGAATTACACGAACAGTATCAGGTAACTCTACTGTTATTTGCTTTTCCCACAATCCTATTACACTTTGATAACGGATATACAGCTTATTGATTTCGTATTTCCCTCTCTCAGAAGGAACAGTATTATATGTAATAACATTGGCAGAATCCGCCAGAACCCTTCCGGATACCGGAAACGGCTTTGAAAAGGTTTGCGGCAGACCATCAATGAATCGGTAGTTTAGTGAATATGGAGAATTATTGCGAATCTCAATCGTAATCAGATAGATAAGTCCCCGTTCCATTTCCTCCGTTATTGTCCGTTTGAAGAAAAGCTGTGTTTTTTTCGCTGAGAACAATAAATCAGCCAGACTAATGAAAAAGACAACAATATTAACCATAAAGACAAACCACCATGATAGATCCCTTAATATCCCCAGTGATAAAAAAATAGTCAGCACAAGGTAAGTCAGAATCAGCCGCTTCGTCGGGAGTATACCTCTATCTTGGAACAGGAACCGAGCCCACAAGCTCTTCGATGATTTGGTCAACGGTTGCTCCCTCCAATTCTACATGAGGAGATAACTGAATCCGATGACGTAAAGCAGGTTTTGCAACCATCTTAATATCATCCGGAGTCACATAATTTCGGTCTGACAAGCAGGCCCAAGCCTGTGCTGCTTTACCAATCGAAATCCCCGCCCTTGTACTGGCACCGAAGCGAATCATGTCCGTATCCCGCGTTTTCCTAACGATTTTCATAATGTAATCAAGTACATTATCACTTATTGTGATCCCTTCAATTTCTCTTCTTATGGCCACAAACGTGTCTAAATCCAATATTTGAGAAACAAGAGTCTTGTCAAAGTTGTTCTCAATAACTTGTTTCAACACATTTTTTTCTTCTTCGAAGGATGGAAAATCAACATGAAGTTTAAATAAAAATCGGTCCTGCTGGGCTTCGGGCAGCGGATAGGTTCCCTCAAATTCGATCGGGTTTTGTGTTGCCACCACAAAAAATACGTCTGGCAGCAAGTAGGTTTCCCCTTGGATGGTCACCTGCGTTTCCTCCATCGCCTCAAGCAGGGCTGCTTGTGTTTTGGCTGGTGTCCGGTTAATTTCATCGGCCAATAATATATTGGTGAAAATAGGCCCTTTCAACGTTTGAAAGGAGCTTTCTTTCATATTGTAAATCATGCTGCCGGTTATATCACTTGGCAGCAGATCCGGTGTAAACTGTATACGGTTAAAATCCCCGCCAAGCAGTCCTGCAAGCGTACGGACCATTTGAGTTTTCCCGGTGCCAGGCACCCCTTCGAGCAAGACATGGCCGCCTGTTAATATCGCGGATAATAACAATCGTAAATTGACACTTTGTCCTAAAATTCGCTTTTCGTACTGTTCCAATAGGGATGTTAGTTCTGTCCTCACCCTTCTTCCACCTCTTTCTGTAACTGGTCTAACTTTTTAGACCAAAGCAAATATTCCTGTTTAGTGATTTTGTTTTTATCGAGAATCATTGCCAATTCCTGAAGAAATAAGCGAATCTCATTAGTTTGTATTCCTGTCCATTTGCGTTCTAAATACCCCAAAATATCCTGCCATTCTTTGTGATAGGGAACATGCCACCGCTCTTGAAGCAGCTGCTTCAGATAATCGGCTTGAATCAACAATGAATCCTGATATCGTCTTCCCCGAAGATACCAGGCTGATATCGCGCGAATTCCTTCATCACTAAAACGGACCATCTCTTCCCGTGGAACCACAATGGGGCCAAACCGTTTGCCCTTATTCCAAAGCCAAATGAAAGCAATCAATATTCCCTGAAGCATCAACAGTAAAAACCACTTTGGAAAAGCAGACAAAAATGTTGAAGTTGTTTGCTCGCCATGAACATACTCATCAAAGAAAACTGTCTTCGAGTGGTTTTCATTAACCAGTGAAACTAGGAGTGGTAAATGGTCGTTTTTTAAAATCTTGCCATTCGTTATCCACTCTGGGGTAATTGCAACAATTAATTGACCTTTACCAACAGCTCGTTTCAATGCAACGGGTCCGTATTTATCGTGTAATAACGTGTCTTCTCCGTTATGGGGCTGCAGCCGAACGAGTGATAGGACTTCTGCCTTTTGGGCTTTGCCTTCCTTCCCATAGATTTTCCAGGTTTCTGAAGGCGGTAGATCTTCCTCTATTCTTTTTGTCTTTAAATCAAACAGACTATCTGGATCTCGTGCTAGTAAAAGAACTGAATTACCTGCTTTCATAAAATCGTTGTATGCGGCGATTTCTTCTTTTTCAGTAAAATTCCTGGGCTCTACCATGATTAATAACTGCTGTTCTTTATTCTTTGGCAATAAAGAAGGCGAATGGTTCCAGCTTTTTGCACTCATTTCCTTTTTCAAATATGTATAAAAGCCCTTTGTCCCGGTTGGGGAAGGAGATTCCGTTACGTAATTCGGATATACTTTCGGATTTGGAGTAAAGGTGAAATAGTTAAAAAGCACAAAAACAGTCACTAATATAAATAACCAAAGCCAACCTTTTCTAGCCTTGTGCAACGTTTCCCCCTCCCTCCTTGTTCACTTCCGACAAAAGACTCAAAACAACAGATTGAAACTGCCGGTATTCCTCTTGAAAGGCCTCCCTTTCGCCATAAGTCACTTCATCAAAAAAATGCGCGAGATGGAAAAATTGGCCGGCCCGATGTTTATTCTCTTTTCTAAGCTCCTCATAGTACTCCCAATTGGTCTTCCATTTTCTTGCCTCAAGCCATCCTTTATCGTGAAAGAAAAGAAGCAGGGCCAAAAACAGGTGTCGTGTTGCACCTGAATAATCGGCTGCAGTTTCCAGCTTTTCTGCTTCTTTTAAATGCTCATGATAGGTCCAATTTATATCCTTTAAAGATTGAAGCGGTTTTTTGTTTCGGAGAATCCGTTCTCTTTTATAATGACGAATCAGAAAAAATACAGCTAAAGCCAATAAAACAATGACCACAATAATGACGGCGATTAAAATAGAGCTTGCGGCGTTATCGGCAGATTCAATTGATGGAAACAAACCCGCTAACTTGTCGGCAATCCACTGCTTAGCCTTATCCCACCATTCAGCAAAAAGTCCTTTAGAAGCTTTGTCATAAACCCGATATTCCTTTTCGATCAGTATTTTCTCTAGCTTTTCCCGTGCTTTTTCAGTAGTTAGCATCTCAATCACCTAATTTAAAAAAGAGGTACGATCATAGTCTTCAATCATTTCCTTTAAATCATCGGCATCGTGGCGCACTTTTAAATCTAGGTACATCACGGCATATCCAACCGAGAAAATCATTGTTGTAACTAAGGTCACAAGATTTGAAATAATGGTAAACAATACGCTATTTCCTAAAGCCAGCCCAATTGTCCCTTCCACTGAGAAGCTGATAATAGTAATAATTAAATAAAAAATAATATAAAGTCCCATTAGCGGCCATGTACGTTTCTTGGTCAATCTCCAGCTTCTGCCTAATCCTGGCGATTGTCTGTCAAGAACTACCGACCCGAAATAAAAACTCCAGCGCGTTAAAAAGTAAGCTATTATTGGTGCAAAGATTAGAAATAACCCGATCGCTAATAATATGCCTAAAACAGGATTGGCCATTGAGCCAATTACTCCTGAAAAGGCGATGATTAAAATAGGAACCAGCATGATGCCAAAAACAAGCAATCCAAATAATATACTGCTGCCCAGCATTGGCCAGAATCGTGATAAGGCTTGCTTGATAACCGAACCGACTGTAAACTCCTCATTTTTGCGAATATGATTGACTGCAAAAAGAATAGCTGCCTCTGTGATCGGACCTAGAATCACTGTGATAAGTCCAATCACCGCCATTCCAATGTCAGCCCCAAAGCTTCCGGCGTCAAAGGTTCCTTGATTTTCAAAGCTGGTCATGAATTGCTCGAACCAATCCCCGCCCCCTTTCGATTCTCTAAAGAAGCTTGTTCCTGATATTAATAATATGATGGCTTGCAATAAGTAAACAGGACCTAAAAGCAAGAGAAAAATCATAAAAAAATCCTTAAATCTGTTTTTACTTAAACTGAATGTATGATCGAGTATTTCTCCGAATCCTTTCGGCTTTGAAAACTTAGAATCCAATCTATAATCCCCCTTACTATGTTTGTCACAACAATTATTTTAACATTACTTTTGTCTAATAAGTGTAAAAAGTTGCAAAAATTTACAAGTCCCATTAAATAACAAAGGCTCCCCGAGTTAACTCAGGGAGCCTTTGTTTTATTTGGAAGAACCGTCTTGATCCTTGTTATAGTTATATTTTGTTCGGTCGATTGGTTTAAAGCCATCAGGTGTATAGAAACGCAATAAGTCGCCATTTACGACTTTATCGGATTCTGCCAGCTTTTGGTCCACGATCTCGTGGTACTTCTTAGCCTCATCCAATTTATCCTGTGAGAGCTCTAAACCAGTCGTAGAATCATAATATTTATCTCTAACAGCTGTAATGGTTGGACTTACATAATCGCCATTACGGAATGGCACTAGTTGGTCGTGTTGTTCTGACAATAAATCAGTACCAAACTGCACATACTGTTTTGAATCAATTCCTAACAAGTGCAGCAGTGTAGGAAGGACATCGATTTGGCCGCCGTATTCATGATGAATTCCTCCCTGGATGCCAGGGACACGAATAAATAATGGAACACGCTGCAAGCCGGCACTTTCAAACGGAGTAATTTCCTTCCCCAATACCTGAGCCATTGCTTTATTATGGTTTTCGGATATTCCATAATGGTCACCGTACATAATAATAACAGAACGATCAAGTAATCCTGTCTGCTTTAAATAATCAAAGAACTCTTTTAAAGCTTCGTCCTCATATCTAGCTGTTTGGAAATAATCATCAACCGATGCATCACCAGTTTCTGCAGGTGCAATCGTTGCCAAGCTTTGGTCCATTTTATATGGATAATGGTTGGCTACCGGAATAAATTTCGTATAAAACGGCTCTGGTAAAGTTTCTAACATTGGTTTAGATTGTTGATAAAATGGTTTATCCATCATTCCATATTCCGCTTGATCTTCTGGGTTTACATGATAATATTTTCCGTCAAAAAAGTTATTATAACCAAAAGATTTATAAATTTCATTGCGGTTCCAAAAGCTTCCTGAGTTTGCATGAAATACTGCAGATGTATAACCCTGCTGACCTAAAATCCCCGGTGCTGATTGGAATGTGTTCATGCCTTTTGTCGTAAAGGCAGCACCTTGCGGCAGTCCGTATAAGGAATTCTCAAGCATAAATTCAGCATCTGCTGTTTTCCCTTGTCCTGTTTGATGGAAGAAGTTATCAAAGTAAAGGGTATTCTGGTCACGTGTTAACGAGTTTAAAAATGGTGTTACCTCTTCCCCATGAAGCTTATAATTAATTAAAAAGTTTTGAGTCGATTCAAGATGCAAATAAATAACGTTCATGCCTTTAGCGGCACCAAAATATGCCGGGTTCGGTGCAGCATAATTGGAGTTGGTGTAGTTTTTCACCTCAGTAACATCGTCGCTGCTCGCCATTACCCGTTGAGCAGAGGCTGTCGTACTTTTCACCGTATCATAAATCGTGTAATTGTACATACCTAAATATTTTACAATGTAATTTCGGTCAAAGCCTCTTGTTAATAATTGTGGTCTGTCAGCTTCTGCTAATGAAAGATTAGCACAAGAAATGGCAAGTGCCATGGAGAATAAAGCAGCCACCTTCGGACGGCTCATATCTTTTTTCTCGATTTTCACAATCTTAAAAACAAGTAAAGCAATTAATAGAATCGTATCAATAAAGAATAAGAAATCATATGGCTTCAATAAAGAAGACACACTGCTGCTGACATCACCAAAGTTCTGTGTTTGGGTTAATGTTGGCAACGTGATGAAATCATTAAAGAACCGATAGTACACTACATTAGCAAACAATAAGAACGATAATAGAAAATCAATGACAATCAGTGTAATATATTTTTTTCTGCCTTTAAATAATGCGGAAATCCCTAAAAATATTAATGCCGATCCTAATGGATTTAAAAATAATAAGAACTTCTGGATTGAATTCTGGACTCCTAAGTCAAATTGTGTTAATTGGGTAACATATGTTTTAATCCAAAGAAGAATGACGGCCAAAAAGAAAAAGCCAATATATTTTTGAAAAATACTTTGACCTTTCAGTTTCATTATTAAGCACCTTCCTTCTAGCAACTCATTATTGCATATTTTTAATTACTTTCCTATATGGGATTAGTACTATTTAGCATAATAATTATCTTAAATGGTAAATATGAACAAACTATGAATAAAACAAGAAAAAACGTAAATGACCTGCTCACAAGATAGTAACTATACTACTTTTTTTGAAAAAGTCAACCCATATGTTTAATGCAATCTTGTCCATTATATTTAGGCGAGAATGGTATAATACATGTAATCTTGATATTTAATTACATATGTTTCCATCAATAGATCTGAGGTGAAAAAAAGTTTGTCTCTAACAAAAAGACGTCAGGAATTCCTTGATCATATCTACCGTCAATTTAAGAAAACAAACAACCCTGTCCATTATTCGAAGGTGGCGGAAGCCATTGGCGTAAGCAAATGGACAGCCTATGATGTATTAAAAGAATTGGAAAACCAGGGGCTTGTAAAAAGAACGTATTCCACGAATGAGAATGAAGCAGGTCGTTCACTTGTTGTCTTCTCCCCTACAGAAATTGCAGAAAGCTTTTTCCAAAAAGAACGTAGAGAGCTATCAAATGCGGAAGAGTGGGAAGTCATCCTGCCAGAAGTCATTAAATTAGTTGATAATCCGCAAAATCTGCCGTTAAGAGAAGCGATCCATCATATCATTTCGCTCATGAAAAATGTAGAAGTTAAGCTGGAGTTTTGCGCCTACTTTCTTAGTATTTTGCTATTATACTTGAATACACTGGGAAAAAACGTGAAGGAATTAACGGTGAACTTAATCAATGCTTCCAAGGAAGCAAAGTTGCAGTTAACTGTTTTTACCGGGGCAGTTGTTGGTATGATTATTCAATCAGTTGGTGAGGAATTAAGTCCTGATATGGTGAAGCTCGTTCAACAATTCCTTGACAATGTCAGCGAGCTTAATGCTGGCGAATTAAGTTTATTAATTAATTTTATTGGACAAAGTTAAAATCAGCCGAAATCGGCTGATTTTTAGTTTCATAGATAGTTTTTTGGTTTGATTTCAATTCTAGTTTATATACTACAAAGGAAGTATATTTCAGAATTTTTTAAATATTCTCTTGACGTTCTCTCCATTTTTACGATATATAGTTTGTATACTTTTTTGGTTTTTTGGGTATTTTGTGTATTTTTATTTTTTATTGAAAGCGGGGGATTATTGATGTACGAATTATATTGCAGAACGTATCAAGGTGGGATGAAGGTAGCCTCCTTTATACTTCCTTGGCGAGAGCCGGAATTATTAGAAGGAGAAAACAGCCTAAGTAGACTTCCAAGCCTTATTAAAAGTATGCGAGTTGAAAGCGTTTTAATCGTGACAGATCAAGGGATTATTTCCATTGGCCTGATGGACACTTTTTTAGATGGCTTGAAAAATGGGGGCATCCAATTTTTCATTTATGATAAAACCGTTCCAAACCCAACAATAGAAAATATTGAAGAAGCCTTTCAAATGTACAAGGAGAATAAATGCCAGGGGATTGTTGCATTTGGCGGCGGCTCGCCAATGGATTGCGCAAAAGGTGTAGGCGCCCGCGCGGCAAGGCCTAAAAAAAGTATTCCACAGATGAAAGGTGTATTGAAGGTATTAAAAAGAATACCACCTCTGTTTGCCATCCCAACGACAGCAGGAACAGGCAGTGAAGCAACGCTTGCCGCTGTTGTCTCAAACAGCGAGACACATGAAAAGTACGCGATAATGGACACGGCCCTTATCCCCCATTATGCTGTATTAGATCCGCTTCTTACTGTTAAGCTTCCTCCCCATATCACTGCTGCAACCGGTATTGATGCACTGACACATGCAGTCGAGGCGTATATTGGGAAAAGTAACACGAAAAAAACAACACAGTGCAGTATTGAGGCGGTACAGTTAATTTTTGAAAATCTTTATGAATGCTATACAAACGGTACGAACATTCAGGCGAGAACGAACATGCAAAAGGCTGCATATTTGGCGGGAATCGCTTTTACCCGGGCATATGTTGGCTACGTGCATGCTATCGCCCATACCTTAGGCGGGTTTTATCAGGTTCCCCATGGTCTGGCGAATGCGATTATTCTTCCATATGTACTGGAGTATTATGGGGAATCCGCTCATAAACCGTTGTCAGAATTGGCAGATTTGGTTAACATAACAAAGCCTACCGATACTGTTGAACAAAAAGCGCGGAAATTTATTGATGCCATTAAAGAGCTTAATGAAAAAATGGCTATTCCGACCAAGGTAAACGGAATCATCGAAAAGGATATTCCGCTCATGGTGGAACGGGCTTTGAAAGAAGCAAATCCTCTCTATCCTGTTCCAAAGATTTTTTATAAAAATGACTTATTAAAGCTTTATCATCTGATAAAGGAGTAGATATGAATATGAGTATTTCCTCTCCCGTTTTAAATGAAAATGAAGGCGGTACTAAAGAAAATTACAGTTTCCTAGTTAATAAACAAAAGGCTTTCTTCCGTAAAGAACAGACAAAAAATATTTCCTTCCGATTGGCTGCCTTGAAAAAATTGAAGGATGCCATAAAGGTAAATGAGCAAGAGATTATGGCAGCATTAAAAGAGGATTTAAATAAATCAGAGCTTGATGCGTATGCGGCAGAAATCGGATTTGTCCTTGCCGAGTTGACTTTTACAATTAAAAACTTGAGCTCTTGGGTTAAAGTAAAAAGTGTCAAAACGCCTATGACCCATTTTGGTTCGACGAGTTACATTTATTCAGAACCCTACGGTGTGGCATTAATTATTGCGCCATGGAACTATCCATTTCAGCTGGCGATTGCTCCGTTAATCGGAGCGATTGCGGCGGGAAATTGTGCCGTTTTGAAACCTTCTGAATTAACACCAAAAACGTCTGAAGTATTGGCGAAGCTTATCAATGGTCTTTACCCTGAAGAGTATGTTTCGGTTGTTGAAGGCGGTGTAGAAACGAGTACAGCGCTCCTGGAAGAGAAATTTGATTATATCTTTTTTACTGGAAGTGTACCTGTCGGGAAAATTATTATGAAGGCGGCGGCGAAACATTTAACTCCGGTTACGTTAGAGCTTGGAGGCAAAAGCCCCTGCATCGTCCATGATGATGCCAATCTTAAGGTAGCTGCTAAACGGGTAGCCTGGGGCAAATTCACGAATGCTGGCCAGACCTGTATTGCCCCCGATTATCTTTATGTTCATAAAAATGTCAAAGACAAATTTCTAAGCGAGTTTAAAAATACGATTAAAGAATTATATGGAGAAAATCCGTTACGTAATTCCGATTTCACCCATATTGTTAGTGAGCGGCATTTCAAGCGGCTGGAGGGCTTTTTGGATAATGGTCAAGTATATTCTGGGGGTAAAACAAATTCGGAAACCCTAGCGATTGAGCCGACTGTTTTAACGAATATAAGCTGGGATGATCCAATTATGCAGGATGAGATTTTTGGCCCGATTCTTCCTGTTATGGAATATAGCAATTTATCAGAAGTGGTCGATGGCATCCATAATCATCCGAAACCGCTTGCCCTTTATATTTTTTCGGAAAATAACCAGGTCCAGCAAACGGTTCTAAATAGTGTTTCGTTTGGCGGCGGCTGTGTGAATGACACTGTCTATCACTTTGTCTCCCCTCACCTGCCCTTCGGCGGTGTCGGACCAAGCGGCATTGGCTCTTATCACGGGAAAGGCAGCTTTGATACCTTCTCCCATAAGAAAAGTGTCTTAAAGCAAACCACCCTTTTTGACATCCCGTTCCGCTATCCGAATTTTAAGAATGGGCTTAAGATGTTGAGGATGTTTTTAAAATAAAGGAAAGTCCCTGATTCTCAAAAAGAATTCAGGGACTTTCTTTTTAACCTATTTTATATTGCTGGTTTTCGATCTGTTGATGGTCTGCTTCAGATTTTAAAATAAACATTACGATTTGATCTCCTGGATTTGAATCCGCCAAGAAGGCATATGCCGCTTTTTGCTCATCAACCTCATCCTGTCCTGGATCCCCTTGGTCAACACTTATAGAAATGCTTACTCGATCCGGACTTTCCTTTGGAGAGCTTGTTATCGAAAAAAAACTTGGTTTAAGTGAAGGCAATAGCTCTAAGAAACGTTCGAATGGCATTTCACATGCTTCATATTTTTCAAGCAAGTCAAGCATCGAAACTCTATTTTTCAAAACAAGTTCTTCATAGACCCCATCCGCTAATAACGCTTCTAATTCCCGCTTATGCGGAGGGCAAACCGTATAGGCAGCTAGTTCACGAATTTGCGTCCTTGTTGCCGCTTCGTTCACTTCCACACTTTGACTTATAAGATCAACTAGACTTACCGGGCGGTCTAATGGAAGATGGGAAACAGAACGGCCGCTTGCGGTAATAATCACATGGTCCTTCCCATTTAATCCAAACCGGTTAAGAATTTGCTGAACGGTTTCTTTGCTATTCCATGAAAAGACCCCAAGTTGGTTACCTTCCTGATAGGTTTGCCCTTCTGGCAAGGAAATCACAATTTGCCGTGTTGGTTCATTTTCGTTATTAAACACTAACTGATTTTCTACAATCGAACCTTGTACGGAATCGTACTTTCCAGCCAAAGGTGAACCCATGACAGTATTGACAAACTGTATGGAAATCGTATTTGACTCTTTTTCAGTCCTTTTGTCCACTTGAATTCCGAAGGTTTTAAAGGCATCCTGCCACATCTGGTTTTTCCATTCTTCCAATTGCTCTTCAAAGTCACCGCCTGCATCACCTTCCCCCCGCTCTGAAAATCTGACTGCTCCTTTAAGGGCAAGTTGTTCATCAATAAAACGAGGCACATCCTGGTAGGTGTTCGCCCAGTTGTGATCTCCACATCCAAATACCGCGTACTGGACACCTTTTAAACTACCTGTTTCCAGATGTTCTAGCCACTGAACAAATTGGCGTGCGTTTCTCGGCGGTTTCCCATTATAGGAGGATGTGACAATGATTACGGCTCCTTCAGTTGGTAACTTACCAATCCTGTCGTTTAGGGGAGCAGCCTCGCTTCTTACCCCATGCAAACGGGCAATATCGGCAAGCTTATGTGCAACCCGTTCTGCTGTTCCCATATTGGAACCATATAAAACAAGCAGCGGTCTATTATTCACGCCAATAAGTGAATACTTTGGAGCTTCTTGGTCATTTTTCGGGGCTGCCACTTTTTCAGTAGATAAAGCAAATGTATCGATTCTTTTATTTTCCCGTAATTTTACAAGAATTTTAAAATTATCCGGTTTCAGCGTTAATGTTTGCTTAATTTTTAATTGATAATTCATATGGTCGATCAAGTCAAAATGCTGGAGAATCATGCCCAATACAACTGTTGCCTCATGGAGGGCGAACTGCATCCCGATACACGCTCGCTGCCCGTTACCAAACGGCTTATAGGCATCTGCGGGAATTTTAGTAATATCTGCAAACCGCTCCGGACGAAAAGCTTCAGCATCCTCTCCCCATGCATCCTTATCGCGATGAAGTTTTGGAATAATAACGGACACATTATCGTATTTTTTGAGCCGGTATTTCCCGCCAATGACCGTATCCTCCTTTGCGTACAAAGTAAATTGGGGCGCAGTAGGATAAAGACGTAATGCTTCATTTAATATCATCCGAATGTACTTAAGGTCGAGTACCTGCTGATACGAAGGAATAGAATCGACTAGAACCTGGTCAACTTCCTTGTATGCCTTCTTCAATACTTCAGGATGCTTCAAAAGTAAGTAAATGGCAAAAGAAAGCAATCCACTTGTCGTTTCATGTCCTGCGATCAGGAACGTAATGATTTGGAACCGAATATTTTCATCATCAAGCCTCTCTCCTGTTAGCGGGTCCTTGACATTCAGCATTCGTGCCAGTAAATCAGTTTCTCCTTGATCGCCGCCTTCTTTGCGTTCAGCGATAATTTTATCTACTAGAGAAAACATTGATTTAATGTCGTGTTCAAACTGCCGCTTGGTTCTTACCATCAGCTGGTTTTGGATAGGCAGCCTTGTGCTTTGGTGCATTGCCTCGTCAAGTGCCCGGATCATACTGATGATAAACGGATTGTGGGTTTCCCGATAGAAACTGTTAAAGCGATAGTTAAATCCGCATAAACCAATCGTATCAAGGGTCAGACGGGTCATATCATCGGGAATATCGATGCTCTCATTTGGATTCAAACGTGACCACTTTTGTACGAGTTGCGAGGCGATGTCAACCATCATCGTATGATAGCCTTTCATTGCTTGCTGGCTGAAGGCAGGCATAAGAATGTTATGAGCTTTCTGCCAATTCGGCTCTTTTGTTTTGCTTGTAAATAGGCCATCTCCTCCCAAAGAACGCAGAAAATACAACCCTCCGGAGAGACTCTTGTCAAAGCGGGATTCATCACAGACCTCAGCGATTAATTCATGACTAGAAACAAAATGCATGATAAATCCGAAAGCCTCAAAGCGAAAAATCGGACCGTATTCATCGGCGATTTTCCAAAATGACAGCGTCGGTGCGTCTTTATCGATCAACGGTATATTTCCTAAAAGGCCATACGTTTTTGGCTGCGGAATCCGCATAAAATTTTCCATAAAAAGCTCCTTTCTGCTTATAAGTCACTTTTTTCCTAATAGGCCGTATAAAATAACATCGGCAATTTCATCCTCCATATGATCGAGCGGTAATTTTTCTGAGATGATTTCTTCCTGGAGTTTTTCAAAGTTGAGTATGGACCAAATAGCGCTAGTGATGCCAAGCTCATATAGAAGGGATTGGACTGGGGTGAGATTTCCGTTAGATATCTTTTGCAAAAGCTGTTCCATACTTTTGTCCTGAATATAAATTTGCTCCATAAACATCTTTGCCAGCTCTGGATGGTTTGGCGATTCCCTAAAAAGGATGTTGAAGCTGTCCAAATTGCTTCGGATTACTTCCACCCTTGCTTTGATGACGTCCCTGACCAGATCGGGATTATGATCAGAATTCATCTTGGGGGGCACAAAAACAGACGGAGTAATGCAGGCAAGAAAAATATCCTTTTTGCCTGAAAAATGTTTATAAAGAGCAGCTTCTGAAACTTCAACACGCCTGGCAATTTCGGCGGTTGTGGCGCCATTATATCCTCGTTCGGCAAAGAGCTTGCGTGCCTCCTGGATAATTTTCTTTTTTGTATCCGATTGCAATCCCAAATTCTTCACCCTCTCTTTTGGTTAGTGAATACTTACTAACTATTATATACAGTATTCAGAATCTTCTGTAACGGGATAATATACCTATTTTTCAAATGAATCAAATGGCGTAAATTTTCTACCTCTTTCACCAAATTTAAGACATCACTTATCACAATTTTTGTTTTTTTATCATTACCTGTATCCTGCTGTTTTTTGGTGTTATTTCGTGTAGAAATATTTCAATATACGAAGTAATATGCTTGTCCTATAATCAAAGTGGCTGAATATTAGAACTAATATTCCCAATATTATATTACCTAGGGGTGGTTTCATGAAAAAAAGAAAAAAAGGATTTGCATCCGTTTTAGCTACAACTCTCTCTTTATCTGTACTCAGCTCCGTAGCATTTGCAGACCAGCCTTCACCTTCACCATCTGATTCATCCACTTCACTGAATATTAAACCGCCAGAGTTTTTTGTTCCTAATGGGCAGAATAAGAAAAATTTTTATGTGGATAAAACACAATTAAATTCTTTATCACATTTAGAAGGGTATGAAACAACAAAACTGTTTAAGGGCATACATAACGGTGCCGGTTACTGGATAGAAGCTCCTAAGAATTGGAATGGCAAACTGGTATTGTATGCCCATGGTTATCGTGGGACTGGCAGTGCTCTAACTGTAACTGCACCGTCTGTTCGTAAAGAGCTTCTTGAGCGCGGATATGCTTGGGCCGCATCGAGTTATAGTACAAATGGTTATGATGTTGAATCTGGTGTAAAGGATACACATGATTTAAACGGTTTGTTTAGAAAATTGGTCGGTAACCCTAAACGTACTTATATTCTGGGCCACTCTATGGGTGGTCATGTTACTGGTGTATATGCTGAGCAGTACGGTGATGTTGATGGAGCCTTGCCAATGTGCGGAGTTTTGGGAGACTCGGAGTTGTTTGACTTCTTTACGGATTATGGGCTGGTGGCTCAAGCGTTAGATGGAAAAACAAAAGAACAACAAAGGTTTGTGGCAGATGATAATTATTTTGTTAATTATGTTCCACATTTAAGAGAAATTTTAGGGAATGGATTGACTAAAGATCCAATTACGGGGTCTATTGTTTTTAAATCATTAACTGACAAAGGGGTATTATTAGAGAAGGTTACTGAAAACCTCTCAGGTGGAGATCGGCCGTTATTTAAAATTGCTTATGAGAGAATGTTTGACGATTTCCTTCTTCAGCGTATGCCAACAAACCCTGCATACGGGGAAGCAACAGGCAATGTTATAAACAATACTGATTCTGTTTACCAGTTAGATAATGATCCAGAACTGTCGCCTGAAGAAGTGGCATTAAATGAAAGTGTCCTAAGAATTTCTAATGATCCAAACGGCCGTCATAATAACGGTTTGGCTGCCATTCCAAAGGTAAACGGAGACCTAAAGGTGCCAACTGTTACGTTACACACATTGGGAGATCTTTATGTTCCTTTCTCAATGGAACAAATTTATGCGAAAAGAGTGGCTGAAAAAAATAAGGAGGACCTATTAGTATCTCGTGCAATTCGTGGAATAGGACACTGTGAATTTACAAATCAGGAACAAATTAATGCATTTGATGATTTGGTGAATTGGGCAGAAAATGGGGAAAAACCAGCCGGAGATAATATCCTTGATCCAAAAGTTGTTGCAGATATTAACTTTGGTTCAAAGTTTACTTCGGTCAGACGCCCATATGATCTAACGCCATGGGATGTTAAATAATAAACTTATGAGAGCAGAGAGACACAACTCTCTGCTTTCGTATTATCATATATTTTATTTGCTTATTCTGTATTAATCTCTTGATCATAAACCATCCACCCAGTCCCATTGATTCTATTTGAAACATCAATAATTTTCTTGTTCACTCTATCAAACTCCGAACCATTTAACTTGGTAGGCTGGTAATTATTTTTCGACGAAACAGAAGAAATCGAAAATGGAACAATATTGATTTCTTTTTTATCAGTCAGCACTCCATTTTCGAGATGAAATGTCTGTTGAAAAACGTACGTGTCTTTATCAGATGGATTCCTGTTTCCTCCAAACATAAAATTCCCAAGACTGTAAACAATAAATTTACCGTTATATTCTTCAATTCCCTGAACGACATGTGGATGGTGTCCTAGAATCAAATCGGCACCACTATCGATTGCAAAGTGGGCCAATGATTTTTGCGAGGCTGTTGGAACGTATTGCCGTTCCACTCCCCAGTGAAAATGAACAAGAACAATCTGTGCCCCCTGCTCTCGCAGTTGTTTAATACCTTGTGAAACCTTATTCCTTACTTCACGTGTATCCTGCCAGCCCTCATAGCCTAAAGCCCCGATTTTTACGCCCTTGACGGTTGTTATATATTGATTTTCATAGCCGAAGTAGCCGATTTGTTGGTTCTTCAAAGCTTCAATCGTGTCTGCATATCCTTTCTGAAGGTAATCATGGATATGATTGTTGGCGAGGTTAACTGCCTCAATACCGCCCAGTTTTAAAATTTCTGCATAACCGGGGTCTCCTTTAAAGCGAAACGTTTTTTGCGCTTTTTGTGTTGAATTTGTTAACGTCGTTTCTAAATTGACCGTAGTAAGATCGTCCTCCAGAAAAATATTATCGAGTCCTTGAACAAAATAAGCCAAACCATTTGCCGATGCTGTATGAACAAAAGTATCTGGATATGTAAAAGTTTCATCTGTCCCCAATGTAAAATCGCCTGCTGCACTTATTTTAATTGTCGTTTCTGCATTCGGCTGAGTTTGTATTTGAGCCTGAGATTGTTCAGGCTGCTCCTCCTCTATCACACTCTTCTCTTCTTTCTTAGAATCATTAACTTTTTCAGAGGAACTCGAAAGTACAGCCTTATCCGTCTTCATATAAAACGCAGCAGCAAAACCTCCGGCCGCTAAAATAAATACTGCAAGCAGGGTAAAACGTAATGAATTTTTGAACCGCTGTTGTTTAGCTGATTTCGTCCTGCTTAAGTGGTTCTTATTCTCCATTTCTCCCAATAGCCCCTTTTTATTTATTTCTTTGGAAATGACTTACATTTACAAATTGTACTATAATTCGAGCTGTGCATAAAGAATTTTCTGAATTTTATAACTCTACAAGATATTACCATCCACTCCTTCCTCCTTATCTGTTAAACTTTTAATGTCATATTTTTATAGGAGGAAGTCAGCCATGAATAAACGAAAAATCCTCCTTGCACTGGTAATCTTATTTACCTTTATTGGAGGAATTGCTGCCGGATTGTTCTTTTCCGCAAATCATCATGATTCAAAAATAGTAAAAATAGATCAATCACCAAAATCCGCTTTAAAACCAAAGGAAAAAGCAATCCCTGAAGTGGAAAAAGCGCACTCAAAAGTTCTCATTGGATATGTACAAGATTTTCGTGACCCAAATACGTTCGAATATGACAAGTTATCCCATGTAATCTTCTCTTTTGTGCATCCGACCAAGGATGGCGGAATTTTGCTAAACGGAGATACAGCGCTTGGTAACTTGCGAGCAATGGTCGCAAATGCGAAAAAACATAATACGAAGGCAATTTTAGCCATTGGTGGATGGTATCACATTAAAGGTGGGGAATCGTATGAATATTTCAAAACGGCCATTTCAAATCCGGAGTCGCGGACAAGACTAGTAAATGAACTAACTGGAATTGCCGATAGAGAAAATTTGGACGGGATCGATATCGATTTTGAACACCCTCGTTCCGCCGACGATGCTCAGAATCTGGCCGCGTTCGCGAAAGAATTAAGCGAACAGCTTCACCCTAAAAACAAAGAGCTTTCTATTGCAGTATATTCAATGATTCATGCAGTAACATTAACGGAAATTGGGTTTGTTAAATATGAGCCAGAAATGTTTCAATACGTGGACCACGTAAACATCATGGCCTATGACGGACAATGGGATGACGGCTACCATGCTGCTAATTTATCTCCCTACCCATTCACTGAAAAAATCGTAAGCTATTGGACGGGACTTTTTGATAAATATAATATTTCAAAAGAGAAATTGGTTTTGGGAGTTCCGCTTTATGCGCAGCCTGAGGATCCAAAAATCAAGCAGGTTTCATTCGGAGCTATATTAAATCAAAATCCTGCCAATGCTGGAGCTGATACAGTCCAAATGAACGGTACAACCTACTATTATAATGGTGAAGAGACAATGAAGAAAAAAACGAGATTGGCCCTTGACCACGGCATGGGCGGAATGATGATGTGGGAGACCGGACTTGATGCCCAAGGACCGGAAAGCATCACAAACACAATCTCAGAAGTCCTGAAGGAATCCGAAAAGGATCCGATAAAATATTACACTGTAAAAAGAAATTAAGGATGAAAGGGCCTGACCCCGCTGCGCTGCTGTTTATAAGTGCAGGGGATCAGGCCTTTTTAGTGTAGAGAATTTATATGACCTCGATTGCTTAAAAAAATCATCGCTTTGGTAGCATAGAACCTTTATATGAGCTCAAACGCTTGAAAAAAACATCGGTTCGGTAGTATAGAGCCTTTATATGAGCTCAAACGCTTGAAAAAATCAACGGTTCGGTAGCATAGAACCTTTATATGAGCTCAAACGCTTGAAAAAGACATCGGTTCGGTAGCATAGAGCCTTTATATGAGCTCAAACGCTTGAAAAAAACATCGGTTCGGTAGCATAGAGCCTTTATATGAGCTCAAACGCTTGAAAAAAACATCGGTTCGGTAGCATAGAGCCTTTATATGAGCTCAAACGCTTGAAAAAGTCATCGGTTCGGTAGCATAGAGCCTTTATATGAGCTCAAACGCTTGAAAAAAACATCGGTTCAGTAGCATAAGAGCCTTTTATACAGCTTTAATCTATGAGCACTCCCGGGTTAAGAATATATCCAGGGTCTAGTGTGCGTTTTACCGATTTTAGTGCAGAGGCGAAGAGGTCCGGACGCTGTTTGTCATACCATGGCCTGTGGTCACGGCCAACTGCGTGATGGTGGGTAATCGTGCCGCCGAGGGAAATGATGGCCTCAGATACAGCCGCTTTGATTTCGTCCCACTGCTCCAGTTCACTGCCAGGCTTTCCAAGAGCTTTAACGGTGTAATATGGTGCCGGTCCATCAGGGTAGACATGTGTGATTCGGCATGTCACCCATCCATTATGGCCGGAAATTTCTCTAACCGCCTTTTGAGCGGCCTCCATTACTCCAGTATGAAATCCTTCAAAACGGTCCCATGTTATCGCTGTTTCGAAGGTTTCCACGATAATCCCTAAGCCGACAAGGACATCCCTTAGATACGGTGCTTGGATAAACGCATTTCGCCACGTACCCACATCACCTTCCCTGCTTGCGGATGAATCACTTCTAGTTTTGATAACATCCTGCCCATATACTCCGCCAAATTCCTTACAGCATTCTAATGCCCTAATCATCCAAACGTCAAGAAGATGATCATGCGACTCAAAGCCAAGGATGAGTACTGCTGTTTGTCCGTCCCCTGCCCCAGAGTCGTGCGCCTCACCTGTATCAAGCAAACGGCAATTGGAAGGATATAAACCAGATTGGCTTAGTACCCGGACGGCTTTCACTCCGGACTGAAAATCCGGGAAACGTACCGAGGCTGCAGTTCGATAAACCGGACGGTCCTGAAGCCTGACCCAGGCCTCAGTGATTATTCCAAGCGTACCTTCAGAGCCAATAAACATCCTGTCAGGGCTTGGTCCTGCACCAGAACCAGGCAGCCTTCTTGTTTCAACCACGCCTTTTGGAGTAATGACACGTAGCGATTGCACGAAATCATCGATATGTGTGTGCAGGGTGGCAAAATGGCCCCCTGCACGGGTAGCAATCCATCCTCCTAACGTGGAAAATTCGAAAGACTGTGGAAAGAAACGGAGAGTTAAATCCTGCTCCTTTAATTGCTTTTCAATAGCCGGCCCGCGAATCCCCGCCTGAATACGTGCAGCACGCGAAATTTTGTCAACCTCAAGGACTTGATTAAAATTCCTTATATCAATCGATACTGAACCCGAATATCGGTCATCGATTTCAGGCTCAACCCCTCCTACTACACTTGTTCCGCCGCCATAAATAATAACAGCAGCCTGAATTTCGTTACACCAGTCTAGAATATTAATAAGTTCATGGTCATTACGGGGAAAAGCCACTATGTCTGGAGCATTCGTAAAATCACGGCGAAAAGCCCTCACGACATCCCTGTAGGATTTTCCATATGTGTGCGATAAGCGCTCGTGGGTATCATTAGTACATAGATGCTGAAGAGATTGTGGTATGTGTATGCGAGGCTGCTTGAGAGATATTTCAGTGATAGCTGGCGGCGGCGTCTTCTTCCAATCGCTTACTCCAAACCGTTTTGCCATTGCTGCTTCCACTTGATACTGAACCTGAGGGGACAGGCCATCTTCATAGCCCCATCCCCAAAATTTCATTTTGCGAGGTGTCACTTAAATTCCCCCTCATTAATTAATATTTTCATATAAATGAAGCTCCAATTCCTGTCTGATATCATTAGGAATTGGTTCGGATTTCTGCGTTTGAAGGTTAAAATTCACATATACTGCAGTACCAATAACGCATAGTCTGCCCTCTTGATGAATTTCCTCGTATAGCTCCAAACTGGAATTGCCGATTTTCTTCACCCATGTTTTTACCTCTACGTCTTTACCAAAATAAATTTGTGCTACGTATTCTACATTTGTTTTTAAAATAATCATCTTCCAGTCATGAAAGGTATCCTCCGGGTTGAATAATTTAAAAAGCTTGTTTCGGCCTGCCTCCAGCCAAATTGGGATCGTCGTATTATTGATATGGCCGACACCGTCCGTTTCAGAAACCCTTGGTTCGATTAATGTCAAATACATGAGAAAACCACCTTTAATCTAAGCCGTTAAAAGCCATTTGATAAATTTGATAGATTTCATCTTTGCCGAGAGGTTTTGGGCTTCGGGCCAGGAGTCTTTTTTGTTTGATTGCATCTTCAGTTAAGCTTGAAAGACTGGATTCTGGTATGCCATATTCTTTTAGTGTCGTTGGAAGCCCGACGCTTTCGACCAGTTTATAAAATAACGTTAAAATTTCATCTTCAGTTCGTTCCTCACCGTGATTGGTTAATATGTTGCATACCCGATTCAGTTTGTTACGGCAGCTTGGAGAAATCGTTTTCATGACATACGGAAGTAACACAGCGTTGGACTCTCCATGCGGTAATTTGAACTGGCTTCCGAGCGGATAGGCAAGGGCATGAACACCGGCGACACCTGCGTTGAAAAAAGCCAGTCCGGCAAGATAACTGCCGTAGCTCATCGCAGTTCTTGCTTCCCTGTCTTCTCCATTATCAACTGCATTCATTAATGAGCCACCGATTAATTCGACAGCTTTAATAGCAAGTGCATCTGTTGCCTCGTTTGCATTAACAGAAAGAAAGGCTTCCACAGCATGTGTTAAGGCATCAATTCCGGTGGCCGCTGTTATTCTTTTAGGAACAGACAGGGTTAATTGTGGATCAACTATCGCAATATCAGCTAGTAAGAAATCATGAGTGACGACATCCTTGGTCCCTTCAAGGGAAACAACGGCAATATCTGTTACCTCACTGCCAGTTCCAGATGTTGTGGGAATTAATATTTTTGGGACTCCCCTCGTTTTTAGCTTCCGTGTACCAGTGAGATTAAGATAATCTGCTGTATCACCCTCATTTTGCGATATGACGGCAGCGATTTTTGCCAAGTCTAATGCACTACCGCCACCTAAACCGATTACACAATCGAACCCGCCTTCGCGAGCATACGCCGCTAATCTCTCTGCACAAGCGAGCGATGGTTCCGGCTCAACATCAGTATAAAGGCTAACATCATATTGTTCATTTAGGGGAGATAAGTATTGATGGACCAATCCGATTTTAACAAGGGTTTGGTCGGTAACTACTAGAATACGGCTAGGCTTCATATCCTCCAGTTCTTCAAAAAGCTTCGCTATGGAGCCCCAGCCGGTATATGATTGTTTTGGGAATCTTAAGGTTGAAATCATTTACGTTGTCCCTCCTTTAAAATTTTCAGTACCTATTAAACTATTTCAACAAGGAAGGCAATATCCCTGCTGATTTTTACATAATAAATAGCCCGGCGGACACCAGGCTATTTATTCGAAATCAAAGCTTATTTAAATTTTGTAATGACATTAAAGCCATAGGTTTTAAAATTAGTCATATCATTGAGGACGTCATTCACTTGGTCTAGAGCTATCTCCCTTGATACGAGGGAACGTGGATTTAATTTTCCCTGAGCAATCATTGACAATAATCCATCGTACTCCGACCGTGGATTCCCTAGGCTCCCGACAATTTCTAATTCCATCGCTGTGATTGCATCAATCGGAAGGCCGGCAATTCCTTGTTCGTTATGGGTTGTTAAGCCGATTTGGACATGGCGGCCGCCCTTTCTTAAACAAAGCACGGAATTTAATATGGTTTCCTGGATTCCCAGTGCTTCGATAGAGGCATGGGCACCCCCTCTAGTAATTTCCTTTATAGCTGCCACCACATTCTCGCTGCGTGCATTGACCGTCGCTACAGCCCCTTCTTTTCGGGCCATTTCCAGCTTGGCATCATCCACATCTACCGCAATGACTTGAGCGCCAATAGCATTTCCGACCTGAACGGACGACAACCCTACACCGCCTGCCCCGTGGACCACCAGAAAATTTCCTGGCTTCAAGTTGGCACGCACCACACCATGGAAGCCCGTCATGTAACGGCAGCCGATTGCAGCAGCAGTAACTGTATCAACTTCATCCGGAAGTGGAACTAAATTAAAATCTCCCTTAGGCACTTTTACATATTCCGCATAAGCTCCATCATGGGCAAATCCAAAAATTTGCAAATTATCACAGCGGTTAGAATGGCCGCCTAAACAGCTTGGGCAGTGTGAACAACCTTCATGAAATGGTGCCGTCACCCGGTCGCCTGGTCTGAAGTTTTTTACTTCTTTTCCGACGGCTTCGACAACTCCGCCAAATTCGTGGCCTGGTATAATTGGCAGCACTGGACTTAGACCAAGCCATGCCCAATCTCCCATCCACGCATGCCAGTCACTCCGGCACACGCCGCTTGCCTCTACCTTGACAATCACATCATGTGGACCAGGTGTTGGATCAACTACATTTCCGATTCTTAATGGCTGTCTTTGCTCAATAATTTGTGCAGCTCTCAAATAGATTCCCTCCCAAACTTTTCACCTATTAATTTCAAATAATTACCTTAAAAGATATTCTATGTCCTAACAAAAAAAGAACAAACTATTGAAGATTTATTTCTTTTTTAACGGTGTTTTCAGAATCTTTCCAGTTGTTGTTTTCGGCAGTTCTTTCATAAAATATATTTTTCTAGGAATCTTGTAATAAGCCAGCTGTTGTTTACAGAAACTTGCGATCTCATCTGGTGTGATTTCCGATTTCGTCACAACATAAGCGGCTACTTCTTCTCCAAAAACAGGGTCAGATTCGCCAACTACTGCGCACTCTACTATATTTGGGTGAGTATAAAGTACCTCCTCTATTTCTCGTGGATAGACATTGTAGCCGCCGCGGATAATCATGTCCTTTTTGCGGTCAACAATATAAAGGTATCCTCGCTCATCCCTCCTCCCTAGGTCTCCGGTATAGACCCAGCCGTCTTTTATCGTCTCGTTCGTTGCTTCTTCTTTTTTATAATAGCCTTTCATGCCGTTTGGCCCTTTAAAAATAATTTCCCCTACTTCGTTAACAGGGACTTCCCTGCCATTCGGGTCGACTATTTGCAGCTCGATACCAGGAACGGGCACCCCGACTGACCCTGGAACCTTTTCAATATCGCTAGGGAAACAGCTAATCATGACAGTGCTTTCGGTCTGGCCATAGCCTTCGCCGATTTGTACACCCATTTCCTCCTCCACTTTTTCTAGAATTTCAACTGGGAGACTGGCTCCGCCTGAACCTGCAAGTCTGAGGCTGGAAAAATCTAATTCTTTTATTTTTGGCGAATGGATAAACTTCGTGTACATGGTAGGAACACCGAGAAAAATGGAAATATGGTTGTCGGCAAGCTTCTGTAGGATAACATCTGGAATAAAGCGTTCTTCCAAGTAGATCGTAGCCCCTCTTAACAAACAGATAAGTAAGCCCTGCAGCTTTGCATACGCATGAAATAATGGGAGAACGACAAGAACCCGGTCTTCCTTTGTTAGCTCCAAAAGGTCAGCACTCGTTTCCGACATCCAACCCAGATTTCCGTGTGTAATCAATGCCCCTTTCGGCTTGCCAGTTGTTCCTGAAGTATAGATTATTTGGGCATTATCATATGGATTTTTTTGTTCGATAAAGAAATTTGCGGGTTCACCAGAGACTTCTTCCCACGCGACATAGGCTTCTGTTTTGGTTAAAGTGAAGATAGATCTTACTGATGAGAGAGACTTGTGGGCCTTTTGAACTTCACCAAGGCCAATTTCATCAACTATAAGGGCAACAGCATCGGAATCATTTAGAATATAGGTTATTTCATTTTCTTTGAAGGTAGGATTAAGAGGAATCACAGTGGCACCAATTGCTAGCAAGGAAAAATAGGCAATTACATATTCCGGCTTATTGGCCATCATCAGACCGACATGAGAACCGTTTGTAATTCCATACTTTCGAAGTCCTGCCGCTTTTTCCTTCACCTTATCAGATAACTCATGATAGGTAATTTTCTCGTTCCGAAATACAATAGCAGCATGATTGGGCATTTCTTTTGCCGTTTGAAACAAAACTTCACTAATATTCAACAATGTCCCCTCCTTATTCTATTGTTCAGAAAAATAGGCATATAGAAAAAGTGTATGCGCTTACATATTAATCTATGAAAAAGAAAAGTGTCAAGCAATATGGTAATTTTTTCATATCGCTTGACTCTTCGGTATAATATATATTTTTAATTAAAACTCAAGACATTACGTTCTTTTAGGAAATTTAGCGCAAATTCAAGGTCTTGTTTGTGTAGGTTAAAGGTTGATTGCATCATGTTGAGCCATTCGTCCTTATCTTCGAAGTTCTGGACTTGGATATGCTGGTCCGATTTGATGATTAGTTTCGAATTCACGACTGCATAGCTAACCCGTTCCTTAAAGATGGTCGCTACAATCCTGCGCATAAATGGGTTTTCCCCCTCATCCCGATGGGAATGGAAAATATCTTCTTTAAAACTCTCAAGCTGTACTGGAACCCATTCTATTGTTTTGACGACAAAACTTTTCCCGCCAGTTCTCCTATCAATCAGATATTCAAGCTCTTTTTCTTTTTTTATGATAATTTCTTCGCCGCAGCGAATCAAATAGGGCTCCTTCTCAATTAATAGCGGTTCGAACAACGGGGCCATGTACCCGACATCTGAATAATAGGATTTACCCTCGATTGTCACCATCAATGCTAAATGGTTATTTCCGCCTCTAGCACGGACAAATTTTGCTTCGAATCCCAGAGATTGTAGCAGTTCCCCGAAATGAATATTTAAAATATAACAATTTCCTCCAAAGCCTCGTTCAAGAAAGTTATCCAAAAACTTTTCCTTGGAGGGAATGAGCTCATTGTCTTTCTTAGTGGAGAAATAATAATATTTACTGCATACTTCAAATGGTAAACGATGTAAATGAGCCTCTACTAAGCGCTGCAAAAATTCATAGTTTGGTGCAGCTGCCTCAACGTTTAATATTGATAAATACTTTTTCGTCCATTGATCCAATTTTCTCCTCTCCTTATACCGGTTTTAAGACCATCAGAGCAATAATCACCAATACAATCACACATGAGGCGATATGGTAGTTTCGCACTTTTGAAAGAAGGTCTAGAGTTATTGGATTTGTTTCGGATTTGCCCTGTTCGGTTAATTGGGTTAGAGTCATAGCAAGCTTTTTAGCCGCAGGAGTCAGAAATCCAATGATGACCACTTCCGCTAAAATAAACAAGATGAGCACGGCCGCAATCCATAAAGTAAAAAACGTGCCGTAATTGCCAAGCCAGACCAATAATATCCCGGTTAACAACGTTAATCCGCCAAAGATTTTTGGAAGGATCTCTAATCTTGTCACCAAGTCCGCCATCCTTTTTACTTCCTCCAGTGATTTTTCCTTCCTTAAAATCAAAGGAAAGGCATAAGCAGGGCCAAGCCCGACAACTGCCGATACAACATGTAATAAAACAATCCATTCCATAAAAAACACCACCTATTCATAAGTCTTGAACTTATCATAAGTGGTTTGCCAATTGAAAAATATCGGTTAAAATACGTAATTTTAAGTGGATGATTCTGTCAGGCCATTTTCATGAACATACTTTGTCAAGGCAGCGCGGGAGCCTATCTCTAATTTTTGATAAATCCTTTTCAAATGGGTGGTGACCGTCCGCTTACTTATGAACAAATTTTGTGCGATTTGGTCATTCGAAAGTCCTTTTGCGACCTGTATCGCAACCTGGATTTCCCTTGGACTTAAAGGAATTTTCACCTCAGAAGTCTGTTTTGAGACCTTAAACAGGACATGTTCAAGCTCCTGTTCCATTATCTTCAGACGTTCGTTTTCGTCATTAATTCCGCTGCTTTTTTCAATTAACTTTGCCAATCCTCTCGAAAAGCTCTCCAATACCTCTTCTTCAAACCTACGAAATTTATCAGAATCATTGCTTTGACAAGCAATGACGGCAATGACTTCCCCGTGTTCCCCTATAAGTGGGAGGGAGATAAAATGTTGGTGGATTTTCCTATAGTCTTGGCCGGTGAAATTTTCTTGACCATCCTGAAGGCGAAGAAAGGTGGTAACTGCATATTGAAACTGCGATCTGATATTTAAAATCCGTAATGGCTTTTTTTGCTGAAGAGACAACTGCGCAACCCGTTTCAGAACTGTAGCTGCTATTTCCTCCTCCATTCCGCGTATTGTAACAAGATGTAGTTCATCAGAATTTTCATCCTCTATCCATACTCCCGAGGAATCCCAGCCTAATTTTTTCTCTAATTGTTCCAATAAGGGATTATATAAATCGGTATTAGAAATCAAATGACTATTTTCTTCGTCACAACTACGGACTGACAGTACCTGGAATACCTCAGCACTTTTTACAGTGATAGGTATGCCAGACTCCAGCATCATCGAGAGAACCTCATATTGCTTCTTCATTTCCGTGAAAATTGCTCCGTCCAAATTTGAACCCTCGTATTCTACATCCAGTTCCCATGTGGTAAATGTATTAGTATCCATTGTCCGAATAAAGGCAAATCGATTGTGGCGCAAATTTTGAATGCTCTTGTTTAACATATGGTTGGCGATGGCAACATGATGAGAATCAACAAACCATATCCTGGCGATATTTGTAATATTGGGTACTCCATCCTTATTGCTAGTAATTATGGTTGCTGGTACTACTCCCATTAAGGCCGGATGCATTTCCTCAGGTATCATGGGTGTCCACTCCTTTTTCATACCTACTCCCGGCATAAGGACCGGGTGTTTGGACATAAACTTGTTCTACATAATACGATAAGGAATCACAAATCGTAGCTGACAATGGAAATTTGTCGTACATTTTTGGAAAAAGCTTTAGGCTGCCTTTCCGATACCGTGATAAGAATTCATTATCCTCCTCAGTACACAATTTTGATTCTATATAACTCCCTTTTATTTGATAGGATTCATTCGTAAAACCATCCGTTAATAAGCTCGAAATTCTCCCAGAACCTGAATGAATAAAAGATAAAACCTTCTTTGCTTGTGATTTAAGTATGAAAATTTTAAGCTGGTCCTTCCCTTCATTTGTTTGCACACCAAAACCCCCGACGGAATAGGAACGCCCTTCAGAATTGGCGACAGCAAGATGTATATAAAGCGGTTCTGTTTTTCTTAAAAAATGAACAACCGAATCGTCTAAAATCATAAAACCCTCCAAATCAACCATCCTAAGAACACCAATCTGGCTCCAACAATATTTTCTTTATTCTAATGAAAAATTCCTGCCCGATAATAAATAGAAAAAGAACCAAATTGGGATTTATTTGAAAAATACCAATTTGGTTCTCCGCTATTTTATAAACTTCAATTTTAGTTGAACAATTTCAGACTGAGTACCAATTCTTAAGGGCGTTCCCCAGAAACCATATCCCGACGTGACTATCGAATGTAGCTGTCCTTTTTTTAGATAGCCCCAATCATTTTCATAAATCTTATTTGTTATCAAATTAGCCGGAAACAATTGTCCGCGGTGAGTATGTCCAGACACCATCAGGTCTACTCCATTATTTTCGGCAACATCCAAATCATACGGCTGGTGGTCAAGGAGAATAACCGGTTTTGATAAATCCACCTGTTTCATTAAATCGGAAAGCTTCATCCTAACCACATCCTGATAACCGCGGTCTTTCCTGCCAACCAAGGTAATCCCATTATCTAAAACAATTACTTCATCTGCCATTAACCTCATACCGCTGTTATTAAAAATTTTAATCAGATCAATCCCAGGGTCCTCCCGGTCATGATTCCCCATAGAGGCATAAACCGGTGCTTTTATCTTTTTCAAAATATCTGGAATTCCTTTATCGAGAAAAGGATCCACATCATCATCAATAATATCCCCCGGAAAGAGCACAAGGTCAGGTTTCAAGGCATTGATGTGTTTAACAAGATTTTTAGCGTGGTTCGCCCCCGACATCTCACTAAAATGCATGTCGGATGCCATGACAATGTTAAGACTTTTTACCGCTTCCACATGCTTCGGAATGTTTATTTCATAGGTTCTTACGACAGGAGTAAAGGCATTGTATAAGCCTACTGCAAATAATCCGGAAATAATCAATACAGTGGTAAAACCGGACCATTTTACAACCTTTTCTTTTTGAATACAGGTAAACCGTGTTAAAAATACAAAAAGATTCACAAATGGAAGCAGCAAAACCGAATAATAAAAAATCCCCAGCCAAATCCCGCCAAGCCATGTAAAGATGGCACTGTCATCCAAAAACCTGGCGTAGACAAAGGTATAGGCAACAAAAACGAGGATCAGCCAGTAGATAAACCTTGCCCGATTTTTTCCGATAATAAATGTTTTCATCCATTTCCAGCCATTCCAGCCGATATAGAACAAAAGTAAATTATAGATTACTAAAACACCTGCAAAAAACCCCACACATGATTCCCCTTTACCATACGAAAATACTAATTCTATTAGACCTTATTTAGGATAAATTGACAACTTTTAGGGCAACAGACACAATTTCGGCATATATTTTGGTGTTTTTCAAAAATATTACCGGGTATTTTGAAGGAGATTGTCGAAATAAATAGAATGATAGTACAGAGTTTAATTAAAGGAGGAAAAAAGTATGAAGAAAAAAATGTTGACCGTTATTTGTGGTGGATTTATTGCTCTTTCCCTTTTTGCTGCACCCGGTAATCCTGTAAAAGCAGCGGAAGATGAAAATTGTACTTGTCATGATGTTACTCCTATTTACGGGGCACAGAAAAACAAAATAATTGCAAATTTAATCAGCAGTCAGGAATTTAAAAAAACAAAACTTTCTATTATTAAGGATGGAGATAACTGGAGAGGGATAAATAACACTGAAGTACTTGTACATAATTCTTATGGAATTACAATTGTAGGGGTACCTTTTATATCTCAAGACGGCACAATTATGATGGCAACTTTCTTTGATGGATCCTTTATGGGCTCTGCACCAAAAGATGAATAGGGGTTTATATAATTCCTTCCCAATTTCATTTATTGGGAAGGAATTAATTTAATTTTATTGTATTTCTCCATCAATAATCGTCATTTCAACCGAAGTTTGCAGCAGTTCATCAGGGTCTTCAAGTTCGAATAGATTTTTCGAATAAACTGTCATATCCGCCAGCTTTCCTCTAGAAATTGTTCCTTTTAAAGTTTCTTCGTTGGTAGCGTAGGCACCACCAACTGTAAACAATCTAATAGCTTCCTGTATAGATAGCTTTTCTCCGGCATTCCAACCTTCATGGGAATCCCATGGGGCTCTCCGAGTTATTGCTGAATGAATACCTAATAAAGGGTCCACAGGTTCAACTGGGGCATCAGAACCACCCGCACAAATGACACCTGCCGCAAGCAACGATTTCCAAGCATACAAATACTGCTCCCGCTTCTCCCCTAATCTTTCCTTAATCCATGGATAATCTCCGACCACAAATCTTGGTTGAATATCAGCAATTCGGCTTGGCACTGCCAACCTCTTAATCAAATCCGGCCTTACCAAAGAAACATGGATAATCCGGTCACGATACTCGACCGCCGGGAATTGCTCAAGCACATCCAGAACATTTTCCAATGCTTGATCACCAATAGTATGTACGGCAATTGGCATGCCATGTTCCCTAACGTTTTTCACGATCTCATATAGTTTTTCTTGGCTAAGCATTGCATCCCCATACGCACCAGGTTGATCATGATATGGCTCAGATAATAGAGCCGTTCTTCTGCCAAACGCGCCGTCAGCGAATATTTTGATAGAGCCGATTTGCAATTTCTCATTCCCGTAACCGGCATACATTCCTCTATCCTTCAATGCTTGAAGATAAGGATAATCGATCAAAAGATTGCAGCGTAAGGCTTTACCTTCCTGATTATTTAATTCATCATACATTCTATAGGTTTGCTCTAATCCGCCAAAAAAGGCTGGGTCATTCGTGTGGACACTTGTTAACCCTTTTTTTACAGCATAATTCATTGCCTTCTCTAAACCGCTTTTTAACTCTTCATAGCTTTTCTCCGGAATATGATTGGTAAATAGTTTAGATGCTGATTCCAAAATCATTCCTGTTGGTTTTTCCGTAATAGGGTCTAATACAACCGTTCCCCCGACAGGAACCTCAATGGCAGGGTGGTAACCAGACACTTTAAGAGCCTTACTGTTTACTAAAAAGGCGTGGTGGCAAATTCGTTTTAAATAAATTGGACAATGCGGTGCAGCATAATCCAGCTCTTCTATAGTCGGAATTCCGCCATCGGTAAACAAATTCTCATCCCAGCCCATTCCGACCAGCCATTTTCCGGGTGGAATGCTGTCAGATTTTGAACGCAATTTATCGAGCATTTCCTTTTTCGATTTGACCCCTGTTAAATCAAGGTCTAAGAAATTAAAGGCCACGCCAGAAAGATGCAGATGACTGTCAATCAGTCCGGGAGTAACCGTCCTTCCTTGCAAATCAACAACACGAGACCCATCTCTTCCCCATTGAAGAGTCATTTCAGCATGAGTACCTAAATCAACAATTCTTCCATTCTCCACTACAACTGCCTCTGCCAAGGGCTGAAGTTCATCCAGCGTATAGATTTTTCCGTTCGTGAAAATTGTCTTCGCCATACAGACACTCCTCCAAAAAACTGATATGTATACCTTTCTATATAATACCAAAGCCGACAGTGCAATGGACTAAATGTATAGTCATTTCACTGTCGGCTTGTTAAATGTATTTGAATCTATAAATAATTATCCAAATTGCCAAACACTATGTGTCAAGTTTCCATATCGGAAGCTGCGGTGCAGCAAGGCTGCTTTTTTCGCATTGTCGGCGGCACCCATCGCGTAAAACAGCGGGATAAAGTGTTCTCTTCCATATGGAGGAACGGCATATTCCGCATTTGGAGCTAAGGTATCATATTGGAATAATGAGTCTAGGTCCCAATGGTTCAGATGGTAGGCAAGCCAGTCTTCAAATTCGAGCGCCCATTGGTCCACTCCGCTATCGGCCCAATTGACGGCTCTTAAGTTATGCGATGTTCCCCCGCTGGCAATGATTAAGATATCTTTTTCTCTTAGGCCGGATAAAGTTTTGCCGATTTTATACTGTTCCTCAGGCGACAAAATAGGATTTACCGACATTGCAATAACTGGGATATCTGCGTTTGGATAAAGCATCCTAAGAACAACCCAAGAACCGTGATCCAGGCCCCGCTGCATTTCGGTTTCAAACGGAACCTCATTCTCGTTGAACAAATTCTCTATTTCTTGCGAAAGTTCATGATTTCCCTGTGCAGGATATTGAATGGTATATAATTCAGGAGGAAAACCTCCAAAATCATAAATGGTACTATATTGTTCAACATCGCTTACCTTTTGAACTCTGGACTCCCAATGTGCTGAAAAAATAACAATTGCCTTTGGACGAGGAAGATTTTTTCCTAATTGATTTAAAAACTGTGTGTATTCATTGTTTTCAATCGCCAATAATGGCGCGCCATGTGCGATAAATAATGATGGAAGCATTATTATTCCTCCTTTAATTAAGCCGCTTTACTAATATTATTGTCTTTCTTTTCTTTATTGAATAATAGTTGGTCGAGAGCGAACAACTTGCTGTTATTGATGGCAATTAATAAAGCCATGGCCAGAAAAGCAAGTTCTAATTCATAACCGGCACCTTGACCATTTCCCAAAAAGCCACCTGCTAATTTTACTTTAAAAATGGCACCAGCCATTAACAATACAAATAATGCGGAAACGATTCTGCTTCCAAATCCGACAATTAAGGCGATACCCCCAACTATTTCAATAAGACCAACCGCATAGGCCATGAAACCTGGCAGCCCGATACTTGCAAACCAACCTGCAATATTTTCGATTCCGCCTTGAAATTTAACAAATCCATGGATAAAGAACGTCACACCTAAAACTATACGTAAGATCAATGTACTTACTTCATATTTTTTCAACATTTTCTCATCTCTCCTATTATTTTTTTATTTTTCTAGTTTGTTGATTAACCATTGTGTAAAGTCTTGTTGATTCTTTAATGAAACAGTATGTCCTGCTGGATACGAATGGAAAGCAACTTTTGCACCCAGACTTCTAAAGTATTCATCGTTTTCAACACCCCATTGGTATGGAAGAATCTGGTCGAATTCACCGTGGGAAATAAAAAGCGATAGTTCCTCTACCGGGTTCTTTTCATATTCTTCTTTCACAAATCCAGGAATGTACCCACTTAAAGCGGCAATGCCTTTAATACGGTTACCCAGTTTAATTGCGAGGGACATCGAAAGAATTGCTCCCTGACTAAAACCGGCCAAATAGAGTTGATTTGGATCTACCGGATATTCCGCCAAAACATCATCAATAAAATTGGAGATCATCCCTACTGTCTCATCAAAAACATGGCGGTGCGGTTTTCCAAAGCCTTCAATCGTAAAAAACGCGAAGCCAGGTGGCTGCACTAGCGGACCACGGATACTAAAAATGAAAAATTTCTCTTCCAAACCGGCAACCAATGGCAGTAAATCTTGTTCATTACTGCCCATTCCATGCATCAAAAATAAGGCAGGATAGGATTTATCGGGATCAACTTGCTCAGGCTTAAGAAGTGAGTAAGTCAATGATGATTTCAATGCTATCACCCTTTCTATAAAAATAAATTATTGATATCTATAGGTTATCTATAGACGTAAATACTAATCCCAAAGAATTGAGAGTCGTGGTATTTAAATAATAAACAAAGATTCATATTAGAAAACTTTAATGCAAAAAAATAAACGTGTTTCTTAATATGAACTTTTGTTATTTATAAGATAACAACGGATGTGTGGATTGTCAATTAATTTTTTGCTAATATATAAATAAGTTCTATATAAGAGAACATTAGAGGTGAAAAAATTTGGATATTGGATCGAAAATACGCGCCATCCGAAACAGGAAAAAAATAACGATTGCCCAAATGTGTGATGGCACTGGTCTTTCAAAAGGATTTATTAGCAATGTTGAAAATAATAACACCTCTCCATCGATCAATACTTTGCAAACGATTGCTAATTATCTAGAGGTCCCATTACCGTATTTATTGTTAGAAAAAAAACAGCACATGCGGGTTGTCAAAAAAAGTGAGCGTACCTATTCCACTTTTAATGAGTTGAAAATTGAGCATATCGCGTCCATTGGAGGGTTAAGGCTAATGAGTGTGGAGTTTCCACCCGGAGCGTCTATGGGGGAGGCGAATGCCCATGAGGGTGAAGAGTCTCATCTAGTCTTGGAAGGCAAGGTCCTTGCTGAACAAGGCGAAGATTCCTACATGTTAGAGGAAGGCGATTCCTTTAGCTGGAATGCGAGTGTCCCGCATTTTGTTAAAAATATAGGAGAGCAAAAAGCAGTCATCCTGATTGCAACTTATACTGACTCTGAACATAATCGCATTTTTTAAAAAAGAAACCTCAGGATCATAAAATCTTGAGGTTTGCTTTTTCTGTAATATAAATGGATTAAGCTATGACGTTCCTTAATGTCCCAATATTCTCAATCGTGACTTCCATTTCATCACCAGGTTTCAACCATATCTGCTCATTCTCCGGCAAACCTAAAATGACTCCTTCAGGTGTTCCAGTGAAAATTAAATCTCCAGGTTTCAAGGTCATATGCCTGGATATGTAACTTACAATTTTCGCACAATTAAATATCATATGTTTTGTATTGGATGATTGGCGGACTTCACCGTTTACCTTACATTCAATGTTTAAATTGAATGGATCAATCTCTTCAGCTGGGACAACATACGGTCCTATCGGAGCAAAACCGTCTGGCGATTTCCCAATCAGCCACTGGCCGGTTAAAAATTGCAGGTCACGGACAGATAGATCATTTCCTGCTGTATAGCCGAAAACATAGGATAGAGCTTCCTCTTCTGATACATCCTTTGCCTCTTTCCCTATCACCATAACAAGCTCAGCTTCGAAATCAAATTTTTCCCCAACTTTAGGCAGTGGGATATTTTCACTGTGTGCTGCTAAAGCATTGTTAAATTTACTAAATAAAACAGGGTTCTCAGGTACATTTACCAGCTTTGCTTCCTCTACGTGACTTTGATAATTCAGGCCCACACATATAATTTTTTCCGGATTCAGTAATGGCGGTAGAAATTCGATTTCTGCCTCACTTACGTAGTTTTCTGAGCCCGTGTTATTAATGATTTCTTTTACAAGTGACAGTCCGTTTTCATTTTTCACTAATTCTTCGAGATTTAAATCAAGCCCAGCTTTATTCAGGTCAAGGATGCCCTTGTCTGTCTTCACACCAAGCTTGACTTCATTGTCTTTTTTAAAGGTTAGTAATTTCATACGTAACTCCTCTCTCCTGAAAAAATATATATCTAACTTTAAGTATTAACGAATTGTCGAAATTGTCAAGAAAATGTCGTGATAACTTTTATAAGCTCATTTGGAGTTTCGTACATACTCATATGTCCGGCGTTTTGTATTTCAGCGTGCTTGATGTTTGTTCTTGTAACCGAAAAAGTTTTTTCAACTGGGATTATTTGATCCTGTTCTCCCGCAATTAATAGGACAGGTACCTCGGTATTTTGTAATACATGATTGCGGTCTGGGCGATTTCTCATTGCTAAAAGTGTATCCATTGCCCCTTGTGGTGAAGTGGTGTAGCCAATTTGTTTTGCTTTTTCTACATAGCTTTCATTTAGATTTTCCGGTGAGAAAAGCTTCGGAACCAACCCATCAATAAAAGTACGAATGCCTTCGTCCTTTATTTTTGCAACGCCTGACTCTCTTCCCTTTTTCGCTTCATCTGAATCCGGGAAGGCAGTAGAGTGTACAAGGGAAAATCCATTTATATAGGAATTAAATTTTTCCGCAAAGGCAACCGTTATGTATCCGCCTAGGGAGTGGCCAAACATCGATACCTTCTCAATGTTTAACGCATCTAATAATTCTTTTATTTTTTCTGCGAGGTCGTCTATTGAAAATCCGGGCTTTAGTGGTGAAGATTGCCCATGCCCTGGCAAATCAGGAGCGATGACACGATTATGGTTGGCCAACTCAGGAATTACTTTTTCCCAATACTGAGAACTACCGCAGAAACCGTGCAGAAGTACAACAGGATTCCCAGCGCCTTCGTCTATGTATGCTAGTGTCGATTCATTTAATTGATGCTTTTTTATATTCATTATTTTCACCTGTCCTTTTTTGTATTTTATCCCATTAAATATTCTGGATTGGTAGCTAATTTCCTACCCATGTAAAATAAAAAAGAGAGAGAATTTATCCCTCTCCATTCTAGCTAATATGTTCTTCAGTGCCTTCACTTGGACTTAATAAAGCTCTTTTATTTTGAATTTTTGTCAGGTTTGATCTTTTAAGGAGATAGTTCATATGGTCAACGGGCATCGCCCCATAACCCTTTCCTTCCCCCAGTGTAAATTGAACGGTTACTCCATTATTTGAAATGACCGTTAATAAATCTGCGGAGTTAAAGAAACCTTGTGCACCTTGAGAAATTTGAAACTTGGCACCTTCTTCAATAGGCATTTCGTCTCTCCTTTGAATCTTAATCTCCCTAACATTATGCCAAGTATTTTTTTATTCATACATATATTTTCCAAAAACAGATACTGTCTTTGGATATGTATTTATTTGTAAGGAACTATTAGTTTAATTCTTGATTCGGGGAGTTATAACCATTTCATAACGACTGAACAAAGCATAAAACCTTGCTAAGGTCGTTATAAACAAAGATAACTCCCTAACAAGGCTTTTACTCAAAAATTACTCTTCATCTTCTTCCGCTTCCATCATTTCCTCAAAAGCGGCGACAACCTTATCAAATTCCTCGTCACTCTCAATGGCTGAAAAATCGCCATCTTCATCAACCTTTAAGAAAAAGATATCAATATCTTCTTCACCAGCCTCAAGGATATCCTCTACAAATCCAACAGCCACATAATCGGTTCCCTCAAGCGTCATGACTCCGAGAACTTCAACTTCCTGCCCCTCTTCATTTTCATCATCACTGATTGTAAAAATTTCGCCTACTTCAACTTTAGTCATCGTAAATTCCTCCCAATAGAAAAATCCATCCTTATTCATTATCTCATTAAGGATGGATTTTAAACAGCATTATATTAAACCAAGCATTCTGACAGTTTGTGTAATAACGAACGGAACAAAAATAGCAATAACTGTTGGGATAAGAAACGATAAGAAAGTCCATTTTTTACTTTTCGTTTCCTTATATACATTTAACAGCGTTGTACCGCAAGGATAATGCAGTAAAGAGAATAACATCATATTTAAAGCCGTCAGCCAGGTCCAGCCGTGGTCCACTAAAATCTTTTTTAAAGCAACTAGACTATCAACCTCTGTTAAGGAACCGGTGGATAAATAGCCCATCAGTAAAATTGGAAAGACAATTTCATTGGCCGGCAGTCCGAGGATAAAGGCCATCATGATATAGCCATCAAGTCCAAGCAGCTTTCCAAATGGATCTAAAAACTGTACGGCATACATTAAGATGCTGGTGTCACCTATATAAATATTGGCAAAAACCCAGGTTAGGATTGCTGCTGGAGCGGCTACTTTCACAGCTCTTACCAAAACTGACCAGGATTTTGTCACCGAGGAACGAATAACCGTATCAAAAATTTTCGGCTTGCGGTATGGTGGCAGCTCCAATGTGTAATGTGTTGGAACCCCCTTTAAAGCCGTTTTGGATAAAACCCAAGAGACAAAAAAAGTAACAATAACCCCAAACATAACAATTCCTATCAGGACACCAGTTGTTACAAGGGATTTCACTCCTCCTGTATAACTGGCTGCCATAAACAAGGAGGAAAGAACAATAAGCGTTCCCCAGCGCCCATTACAAGGAACAAAATTATTAGTCAGGATAGCGAGCATCCGCTCCCGGGGAGATTCTATGATTCTCGTAGAAATAACCGCTGCCGCGTTACAGCCGAATCCCATTGCCATTGTAAGTGACTGTTTTCCATGCGCCCCAACCCTTTTAAATAACCGATCCATATTAAAGGCAACGCGCGGCAGGTAGCCGTAATTCTCCAGTAAAGCAAACGTTGGAAAGAAAATGGCCATCGGCGGCAGCATTACGCTGATTACCCAAGTTGTGCCTCGGTATAAGCCAAGTACCAGAACCCCATTCACCCATGCAGGGGCATGAATAAGTGTAAAAAAGCTAGTTATATATTTTTCAAGCGAGCCAAAAAACTCTGCCAGCATCGCAGAAGGTATGTTGGCCCCTGCTATCGTGATATAAAAAACCAGACCAAGCATGGCAATCATGATCGGAAACCCAAGGATCGGGGAGGTGAAAATGGCATCCAATTTTTCCGTCCTAAGGTCTCGATCGGATTTGGTATAAGAAACACCTTCCTGGCATAATTGATGGCTTCGATCATAAAGCTGCTGAACAATATCGTCCCTCATTTTTGCCGTCGACAGCTGCTGAGCCTCGCTATAAAGCTCTTGAATACCCATTTACCTCACCCCTTCTGGTACAAAACGTTTATTTAGTTCGTTCAATAGGGCCTCATCCCCATCAAGCAAACGTAATGACACCCAGCGCGACGAAATGCGGTCGCCAACCATCTCCCGGACTTTTGGTTCAATTTTTCGAATTTGTTCCTCGATTTCGTCCGAGTACTTCATTTGTGCCGGATGGCATTCAATTGCACCAGTAATAATGCGGTCAATTGTATCCAAAAGCAGCGGAAAACCGATTTTATTACGGGCAGAAATTTTTATCACTGGTACTCCCAAACGGTTCATCAGCAATTTTTCATTAATCTTGATGCCTTGTTTTTCCGCTTCATCAATCAAATTAATACAAATAACTACATTCTTGGTCATTTCCAATACCTGCAGGGCGAGATTCAAATTCCTCTCAAGTGAAGTGGCATCTAAAACTACCAGAGTAACATCCGGCTTTTCAAAGACGATGAAATTTCTGGCCACTTCTTCATCCTTGGAATTGGAAAAAAGCGAATACGTTCCCGGCAAGTCAACCAATTGAAACACTTTATCCTTAAACGGGACACTTCCCTGTGCCATTGAGACAGTTTTCCCAGCCCAGTTTCCTGTATGCTGTCTAAGACCAGTCAAGGCATTGAACAATGTGCTTTTACCAGTATTCGGATTACCGGCCAAAGCAATTCGGTATTCATTTCCCACTGGAAACCAACTCCCCTTCAATTTTCGCACTTTCCTCTTTGCGAAGGGCAATGGTCGTTTGACTGACTCGAAAAGCAATCGGGTCGCCTAACGGGCTTTTCCGAACAACCTCAACCAATGCACCCGCAACAAACCCTAAATCTAATAATCTTCTTCGCATGACACCATCTAGATTTATAGAAGTAATTTTTATAATATTCCCTTTTTCACCATTAACCAATTTTACAAGTTTTGGCTCATCCATCACTCTTGCACCGCCTTCAAAGTTTTTACCTCGTGCAACTTTTTGTTAATTATATGATAAAGATTCTAATTTTGTCATCAAATTTGCAAAAATTCCGCAATAAAAAAAGCACCTCTTCCATTACTGGCAAAAAGTGCTTTAAATAATCGTATACGTAAGCCATTCTTCCGGCATGAGAGCTTGATATTTCCGCTGAAGAAACCGGTCATCAACAAGGACGATGGTACCTTGGTCCGTTTCTGAGCGAATCAGCCTGCCGCCTGCCTGCAAGACCTTGTTCATCCCAGGGATAACATAGGCATAATCATAGCCATTTTTATTTTTTTTGAAAAAATGATCCTTGATGAGATTCCGTTCAAAACATAGCTGCGGCAGCCCCACACCTACAACGACCACCCCATTTAACCGGTCTCCTTTTAAATCAATGCCTTCGGAAAAAATACCACCAAGGACTGCAAAGCCTACTAATGTTTGCTGTAAATCTGGTTTAAATTCAGCTAAGAATTCTTCTTTTTGTGCTTCCGTCATCCCCGTTGACTGCAGAAGTAATTTCGCTTCTTCATTGAACTGTCCAAACTGTTCATAAACCGTCATCATGTATTGATAGGAAGGAAAGAAAATTAGATAATTCCCCTGTTGGTTTCGTGTTAATGAATGTATTAATGAAGCAATTTCACCCGCCGTTTGTTCCCGATCGTTGTATCTTGTTGATAAAGGTTTAACATAAACCTCAGACTGTTCCTTGGAAAATGGGGATTTGACTGACAGCTTATAGTCCTCTGCTTCGCCACCAAGTATGTCCTGATAATAGGAAATGGGTTCAAGCGTTGCCGAAAAGAATACTTTAGAGCGAAATCCTTTTCCCATTTGCTTAAGTAAGTTGGAAGGGTTGATACAAAAAAGCTTGACCATTACGTCGTTTTTATTCTTCTCCCCATAGATGATATAATTTTCATCCAGTAGGTTTAGGATTTTCAGGAAAGATTGAACTTGAAAGTATGCATCTAATAACGTTGGGTTGCTTCCTGCTGCCAAAACCTTTTCCGCTTCTGATACGAATAATTCCAGTAGTTCTGAAAGAGGTTCTTCCAGCTTTTCCAACACAAATTCAGTCTTATTTTCTTTTTTCAAAGCAATAAACCAGGCATTTATTTTATGGGCTATTTCATAGACAGGTCTATTCAGTTCTTTGAATTCACGTTTTAGTTGCAGAAACATGTCCTTATTAATAGAAGCCGAAAACATTTCCCGGCCGCGGTCAACCAAATTATGGGCCTCGTCCACCAATATTGCCGTGGATTTCTTTTGCTCTTCATACAATCTTTTTAAAGACACTTGGGGATCAAAGATATAATTATAGTCGCAAATGATGGCATCTGCTGCATAGGCAAGGTCAATCGAAAACTCAAATGGACAAACCGTATGTTTGCGAGCATATGCTTCAATAACATTGCGGGTCATTTCGTTTTCATTCATTAAAATATCGAGAATGGCACCATTAATCCGGTCATAATAGCCATTGGCAAACTCGCAATATTCCTTCTGGCAGTTGGTTTCTTCTTTAAAACAAACTTTGTCCTTCGCGGTAATCGTAACGCTTTTCATACATAGTCCACATGAGTGCATTTGTGCGAACGCCTCTTCTGCCGTCGTTCGGGTAATCGTTTTTGCCGTTAAATAGAATATCCGGTCAGTATGTCTTTCACTAATAGCCTTTATGGCTGGAAAAAGTGTTGAAATGGTTTTGCCGATTCCGGTGGGAGCCTTGGCAAATAGATTTTTCCTTTCTGCAATGGTTTTGTAAACAGCACCAGCTAATTTCCGCTGGCCATCCCGGTAAGATGGGAATGGGAACCGCAACTCTTTGCTGGTTTCATTCCTTATTGAACGATGCTTCGCCTGCCAACTTGCAAAGGGTGCATAGCTTTTTATAACGTCGAAGACAAATGTTTCTAGATCCCCTGCCGTGTACTTTCGTTTAATATGTTTCTTTTCTTCGGTATCAACCTGGAAATATGTAAGCTGAACATCAATTTCCGTTAGCTGGTGATCCTTCGCATACATATAGGCATACATTTTAGCCTGTGCCCAGTGGACTGGATACCCATCATCTTCAAGTTCATCAATGGGATGCGAAAATGATTTAATTTCATCGATGGTTACCTCTTCTCCATAGAAAAGCAGCCCATCGCAGCGTCCATCAATAACATAATAAAGTCCTTCGAAAGGAATCTCGGCCCGAAGATAGACTTCCTTCTGGTCACCTTCCTTATAGGTCTTTTGTATTTTTTGATGGGCTCTCGTCCCCTCTAAAAGCGTTGATGTCGAACGAAACCGCGAATCAATGCTGCCGCTGCGAAAGACATATTCAACGAGGGTTCTAACTGATATACGGATTTCTTCCAATTGAATCACCGGCCATTAAACAGCAGAATGTATGTTTGTACTTCCAATTATAACAAAAGTGGTTCATGAAAACATTGTTGGTTTGTAACATAGGATTAATAATTTGAAATATGGAAGAGTTGAGGGAATATAAACACTTGAGTGAAATAATAAATTGAAGGGTCTATTATCAAGAAAGGTTAGCATACTTCTTTTGGATAAAAATTTTATAAGTTCAGTTGCTTTAAAAAGTTATATACGAAACCTGTATTGATGGCCGAAACCAGGAATCTAATAAGGTTAGGGTCGCCAAAAACCTGTATTGGCAACCAAACTCAGTGATTCCCACAAGTTAGGGTCGCCAATAGCTTGTATTGGTGCCCGAAACCAAGAATCCAATCAAGTTAGGTCGCCAATAATTTGTATTGGCGACCGAAACCAGTGATTCTATCAAGTTAGGGTCGCCAATAGCTTATATTGGAGACCAAAATCAAGAATCTAATCAGGTTAGGGTCGCCAATAACCTGTATTGGCGACCGAAACCAGTGATTCTATCAAGTTAGGGTCGCCAATAACCAATATTGATGCCCGAAACCAGGAATCCAATCAAGTTAGGGTCACCAATAACCTGTATTGGCCCCCGAAACCAGGAATCCAATCAAGTTAGGGTCGCCAATAACCTGTATTGGCGACCGAAACCAGGAATCTAATCAAGTTAGGGTCGCCAATAACCTGTATTGGCGACCGAAACCAGGAATCTAATCAAGTTAGGGTCGCCAATACCCTGTATTGGCGACCGAAACCAGGAATCTAATCAAGTTAGGGTCGCCAATAACCTGTATTGGCGACCGAAACCAGAAATCCAATCAAGTTAGGGTCGCCAATAACCTGTATTGGCGACCGAAACCAGAAATCCAATCAAGTTAGGGTCGCCAATAACCTTTATTGATGCCCGAAACCAGGAATCCAATCAAGTTAGGGTCGCCAATAACCTGTATTGGCCCCCGAAACCAGTGATTCTATCAAGTTAGGGTCGCCAATAACCTGTATTGGCGACCCTAACCAGCGATTCTATCAAGTTGAGTTTCCCAATAGTCAGTCATTAGTGCCCGAAACCAGGGTTTTTCCACAAGGTCTGAGAATTTGTCTAGTTCGGTTTCTTATTGTAAAAAATGCATTTTAGGATCGGATTTGTCCAGTTCCGCGTACAATTGCTTTTGATGTTGTGATTGCTTTAAGCCCCATCGGGCCGCGGGCATGCAACTTTTGCGTGCTGATGCCGATTTCGGCGCCATAGCCAAATTGCTCACCATCAGTAAAACGAGTTGAAGCGTTATGATACAGCACAGCGGCATCAACAGCCCGGAAAAATAAACTAACGTTATCTTCATTTTCGCTAATGATCGCTTCCGAATGCTTCGTTCCATATTGATCAATATGGTTAATCGCTTCTCGCACATCACCGACTAGCTTTACAGCAGCAATTGGAGCTAAAAATTCAGTATACCAATCGTTTTCCTCAGCAGGCTTCACAAAAGCATTCGCTCCCGCTAATATCTCATCCCCTCGCAGCTCTACTCCTTGGCCATGAAGAGCGGATAGTAATTCAGAAGCATAAGGCCATTTCTCATGAATAAGAATCGTTTCTGCTGCGTTGCAAACGGATGGGCGGTGCAATTTTGCGTTTATGGCAATTTGGATGGCCATTTCCCGCTCAGCCGACTCATCAATAAATACATGGCAGTTGCCGACGCCTGTTTCCAACACAGGTACAGTTGCATTTTGAATGACAGATTGAATAAGGCCGGCCCCGCCGCGCGGGATGAGCACATCCAAATACTGATTCAGCCTAAACATTTGCGAGGCTGTTTCCCTGCTCGTATCCTCCAATAACTGCACGGCATCTGATGGAATTGCTGTTTCGGCCAAGGCAGCACGCATGACGTGAACAAGTGCCTTATTTGAATTCAGAGCGGATGAACTTCCTCTCAACAAGACAGCATTCCCTGACTTCAAACAAAGACTGGCCGCATCGACCGTCACATTTGGCCGTGCTTCATAAACCATCCCAATAACACCAAGTGGAACACGGACTGTTTCAATTTGCAAGCCGTTTGGCCGGTCCCATGATTCAATTACTTCCCGGATAGGGTCATCAAGCCCGATTACCTGGAGGACACCATCAACGATTTGATCGATTCTCTCAGAAGTCAGGAGCAGGCGGTCTAAAAGGGAATCAGATAGACCATTACCCTTGCCAGCTAAAATATCCTTTTCATTTTCCTGAAGAATCCATTCCTTTTCCTCAGCAATGCGAGCAGCCATTTGACCTAATGCATCATTTTTCTCACTAGTTGACAGCATCCCTAATCTCTTTGAGGCAGCCTTTAGCAGCTTTGCCTTTTTGATTAATTCACTCATATCATTCACTCCTCCCGTAAAATAACCCAATTATTACGATGAATCACTTCTGCACGCTTATTGATGGAATAAATCTTCGATTGTTCGCTTGGCAGCCCTTTTACTTTTTGTAAATCCTGTGAGGAAAAATAAATTTGCCCTTTTCCGATGGTTTTCCCCTTTTTGTTCCGGACCTCAACCACATCCATAGCATTAAATTCACCAATGACGTTTGTAACTCCAACCGGAAGCAGGCTTTTCCCCTTTTGCACGATTGCTTGTTCTGCCCCGTCATCCACTTCAATGACTCCGCCAACCTGTGAATGATAGGCAATCCATTGTTTTCTCATTTGCATCTGTGTTTGGAATGGTCCGCCGAGATATGTTCCATCCCCTTTGCCAGCTAGAATGTCTAACAATTTTTCCCGCCCCGACCCAGTTCCGACAAACACACTAACACCAAGAGACAATGCTTTTTTTGCAGCCAGAAGCTTGGATTTCATCCCGCCAGTCCCCAAAGAAGAACCGCTCCCGCCTGCCGCTTCCAGCATTTTCTCCGATACCTCAGGGATGAAATGATATTTCTTGGCATCCTTGGAAACTTTCGGATTCCCGTCATATATTCCATTTACATCCGTTAAAATAATCAGGGCATTGGCATGAAGAAAACCACTTACCAGCGCGGAAAGCATATCATTATCACCAAATGTCAGCTCCTCAATAGATACCGAATCATTCTCATTAATAATTGGCAGCATGCCCCGGTGAAGCAGCTCGGTCATCGTGGAATAAAGGTTTTGAAACCGGACCTGGCTGTAAAAATCCTCCCTGGTTAATAACATCTGTGCCGGCACTATTTGAAATTGTTGAAAAAGCTGGATATACTGCTGCATTAACAGCCCCTGCCCAACGGCTGCTGCGGCCTGCTTGCCAGCCACTGTTTTTGGACGAGCAGGATAACCAAGCGAACCAAAACCGGCTGCTATTGCACCGGATGAAATAAGGATGACGTCATGCCCTTGTTTTTTTAACAGGGCCAGTGCTTCCACATGGTCGCTCATTTTTTCTTCAGAAATTGTCCCAGCCGGTGCCGTTAAAGAACTGCTCCCAATTTTCACTACCACTAATTGTTTCTTCATTTTCAAACCCTTCTTTTTGAAAAAATAAAAAAACGATTCTTCTGCCCTTATACAAAGGACGGAAAAATCGTTTCCGCGGTACCACCTTATTTGATGCCATGCACCCACTTGAAACCTTAACGCGGACTAGACGGCTTATGTTTGCATAAGCAGCATTCATTAGGGCAGGTTCAACCTCTTCCCGTGAGAAACCTTCCAGCCTTTAGGGTTTCACTCTCTTGCACGTTCCAAAAATTTACTAGTCCCTTGCTTTTAATATAATTTCTTTGATTATCATAGGAAAAATAGGAAAAGTCAATAGAATTTTTTGAAAATTTGAAGTAATATTAAAATGAAGTAAAAATTAAGAAAATTTATAATTTTTAATCTATAATAATACTTCTATTCTCGAAATAATGTTAAAATAAAAACTACAATACGTTGTTAAAAATGTAAAGGAGCGTACTAAATGGAGCATAAGAACCAAAATAATCTGTTTACATATGCCTTGATTGGAATGTTAACAACCGCTGTCGTACTGGCTTTCGCAAGACTTTCATATGGGGTGATACTGCCATTTATGCGGGATGGATTAAACTTATCATATAAAGAGGCAGGCTTTCTAGGAACAACTACCTCGTTTGGATATTTAAGCACACTCATCTTCGCTGGCATTCTTGCGTCTAAATGGGGCAGTAAAAGGACCGTTTTACTCGGTATTTCATTGGTTACAGCTGGACTCGCAGGACTTTCTTTAGGCAACTCATATTTGTTAGCCTTTTTGTTTATGCTTTTATTGGGGATTGGTACTTCCTTTACCTTTACACCGTTTATCACCTTGCTCGTTTCCTGGTTTCCACTGAAAAAAGGATTTGTCATTGGTTTAACAACTAGTGGAGCGGGAATTGGTATCCTTTTTGCCGGTATGATTGTTCCGTATCTTAGCAGTATTAATAGCGAAAATGGCTGGAGATGGGCATGGGGGATTTATGCGGCTATCGGCCTTTTGGTTGTCATATTAACGATGATTTTCATTAAAAACCCGCCTGCTGAGCCTGTATCTGAAAAGCAGCAGCAAAAGACACCGGCAAAGGAAATCTATAAAAATCCAAAGGTCATTAATATTGGCTTGATTTACGGTGTAGTAGGGCTCACCTATATTGTTCAGGTAATTTTTATTATGAGTTATATGATAGATGCGGGAATAAGTGTAAAATTTGCGGGTCAGCTAATGGCTTTAAACGGAGTATTATCCATCTTTGGCGGGCCGTTTTGGGGATTTGTTTCTGATAGGTTCGGCCGGAGAAAATCGTTAATCCTCACTATGGGACTAACCATGTTCTCGATGCTCCTACCGGTATTATTTCCTTCGCAGCTTGGCTTCACATTGCACATCATTTTAATGAGCAGCACCTCTACCGGCCTTTTCACTTTGACACAGGCAGCGAGTATGGACCATGTTAAGCCTTCTGAAATGCCGATTGCTTTTAGCTATGTCACTTTCTATTTCGCTGTCGGCCAATTGGTTGGGCCTGCCATTGCAGGCTGGTTGATTGAAGATTTGGGCGGCTTTAGAACGGCGTTCATTTTCTCAACTGTTTGCTTGGCTGTTGGGATCATTTTAACGTTAAAGGTTAAAAATGCGGCGCAAAATGAGCAAGTGAAAATCAATCTAAATACGGATTTAAAAGAACATATCAGTCCATAAAAAAAAGCATCAAATTGATGCTTTTTTTTATGGATCGTTATACAACTTCTTTTTCTTTCTCCAGTTCCTTCATTAATTCTTGGCGTAATTTATATTTTTCAATTTTGTTGGTCGGTGTCCTTGGAATGTCTAGGGTAAAGCGGATATGCTTCGGCCACATATATTTTGGGATTTTTTCCTTCACCCAGATCCTTAATTCCTCTTCATCGATTTCGGCACCATTTTTCTTCACCACATAAATAGCGACATCATCTTCATCACCAACTTCAGCCGGTACAGGGAAAGCGGCACACAAATCAATATCAGGATGGCTGTTGATAATATCCTCCAATTGATAGGAAGAAATTTTTTCACCGCGGCAGCGAATCACACCGCCAAGACGGTCGACGAAATAGTAAAAGCCGTCTTCACCTAGATATGCGGCATCACCACTGTGGAACCAAAGATTTTGAAAAGCCTTTTTGGTCGACTCTGGCTTGTTGAAATATTCGGATAATACTAAATGTGGCAGACGGGGGCGGAAGGCAATTTGTCCTACTTGCCCGACAGGAACCTCCTCATCTTTTTCATTCAAAACAATGACATCAAAATATTGGTTAGGTTTCCCCATGAACCCTTTATTTAATTCCTTTTTGCCGTCAATAATCGGAACTTGCTCCTTTTCGCAATTGGCAATAATCTCCTTTCTTGAAAGCCCTTTATAAAGGTGCATTGGGGTACCTTCTCCCTCTTCTGTTTCCAAGATAACGCTGGACATAGGCGCTCCGGCTTCCGTCTGTCCAAACCCGGCCGTGACGATATCAAACCCAAAGCGTTTGGCTACCTCATTGTGATATTTTGGCAACGGTTGCATATGGACTTTATTGAGGGTATTGAACCTGTCGTTTTCTGATGGTTTTGCATTCATCAGCCAAGGGATCATGACATCAAGTAAAATTGCTACACTTGCCCCTGATTTTTCAATCCTCGTCCAAAATTGATTAGGGCTGAATTTATCCCAGATCGCTACCGTACATCCTCCATAACAGGCTCTGGCAATATTGGCAAATGCACCGCCGACGTGATACAAAGGAAGATCGTTATAAACAACATCCTCTTGCGTCAAACAAGAGCGTAATCTTAATGTATAGCCATTCACCCATCGATGGGATTGAACGACTCCTTTAGCTGGTCCTGTTGTTCCGGATGTATAAATGATGTTGGCGATGTCATAATAGTTTAACTCGATATTGAGATTATGTGTTTCAGCCTGCAGCATCCGGTCAAAGGAAATTTCATTAAAAACTAGATTTAACGGGATATCCGACATTTCCGCTATATAATCATGATCGCCTTCTTGAGGATTGAAGACAACGGTTGACAACTGTTCAACTTCGGAAGCAATTTCGTTTAAAATTGGTACCATTGAACGCTCGGTAAAAAGTACTTTTGGCTGGGTATCGTTTAACTGATAACTGAGCAGCCTTCCACGGTAGTTAAAATTAATGGGGCTGAAAACACCCCCGCATTTCCAAATTCCAAACATTACCATGGTAGTAACAAGAGGGTTTCTCAAAAAGACCGAGATCCGATCCCCCTTTTGGACTCCCCTGGCTTTTAAAGAATGGCCAATGCTATTGGCAATCTGATTAAATTTTTGATACGAAATTTTTTTATCTGATTCCCCGTAATAAATAAAGGTATTATCCCCTGTTGTTTCCGCCCAATATTCAAGACATTTGGGCACCACTTCCTCACGGGAAGATAATTCATTTAATAATTCTGTCTGATTCATCTCCTCAAACCTCCTCCATTATGCCAGCTTTTCTATTAATAAATTATGGTCTCATTCCGTGACTGGAAGGACCCAATTGCTGCGGAAGCAGCTCGTAGGCATCCCGGACCCAATCACAGAGTAAGGGACGGGTGTCTCTAGGGTCGATGATTTCCTCTACGCCAAAGGCTTCAGCTGTTCGAAGTGGAGATCGTACGGATTCCATTCGTTCTAATAAGTCCTTTAGTAAAGCTTCAGGATTATCGCTTGCTTCAAGCTCGCGGCGATAGGCTACATGGACACCGCCTTCAACAGGGAGTGATCCCCAATCACCGGAAGGCCAGGCATATCTTAAGTTTAATCCGTGACCATTAGACATTCCTGCCCCGCCGACACCAAATACTCTTCTGAGGATAATTTCCATCATCGGAACAGTAGCCTGATAGATGGCTGAAATAGCCCGGACCCCTTTGCGAATCGTTCCTTTCTTCTCAGAAGGAAGTCCGATTATCATTCCTGGCTGGTCGACTAAGTTCACAATTGGTAAATGGAAGGTTTGACAAAGGTCGACGAACCGTTCTATTTTTTCTGAGCTTTCGGCTGTTAATCCGCCTCCATTGACAAACTGATCGTTGGCCATTACTCCAACCGGATATCCATCAAGTCGCGCGAAACAAGTGAGAGTACCACCGCCATAATACCGACCCATTTCAAAAATGGAATCCTTATCAAAAATCATTGGCAGGATTTCACGGATTTTATAAGGAACCCGGCGATTTTTCGGGATAACGGAAATCAACCGTTCCTCTCGCCGCTCTGGGTCATCGTTTGATGGCAATACGGGCGGAAGCTGCCATACGCTTGATGGCAAATAGGATAGGAACGTGCGAATCTGCTCAAAGGCATCTTCCTCAGACTTCGCCATATTGTCAACAGCGCCGCTGGTACGATGGACTTGTACACCACCAAGTTCTTCTTTCGTTAAATCCTGTCCCATCCCAAATTTGACAACTGGCGGGCCGGCAACGAATAACTGGGACGTTTCCTCCACCATCACTGAAAAATGTGAAGCGGCAACTCTCGCTGCGCCGAGTCCGGCAACTGAGCCTAAGCAGGCAGCAACAACTGGCACGCGCTCCATGTTGCCAACAACCAAATCCCACGCAGGATTAACAGGAACATAGGTATGCCCCTCCATATCCAAGAACTTCACGCTTCCCCCGCCACCGGTTCCGTCTACCAACCGAATAATCGGCAGCTGCAGATCATGTGCCAGACGTTCCGCATATACCTGTTTGCCGCGGATGGCGCCATCTGCAGCGCCCCCTCTAACGGTGAAGTCATCTGCACCAACAACCACCTTCCGGCCATTGATCCTTCCAGTGCCCACGAGAAAATTCGCTGGTGTAAAGTCTGTTAAATTGCCATTCTCATCATATTTGCCTTTTCCGGCAATCGCCCCGGTTTCATGGAATGAACCAGAATCAAGCAAACTATCAATTCTTTCTCGTACTGTCAGTTTCCCTTGCGCTTTATGTTTTGCTACACGCTCTTCGCCGCCCATCTGGCGGGCGAGTTCTTCACGGCGCCGCAGTTCTTTAATTTCTGGCTCCCATGTCATCTTGTTCTTCTCCTCCTTATTAGTAGATTCGATTAGTTTTTCCACCATTGATAACCCTCCTTGGGCCGAAACCATTCTAATTTATATCAAATTTCTACTGTAGAAATTATTCTTTCTTATTTAATCTTTACTTTCGCTTTTTCCTCGTCTGCCAGCACTCTTCGCAGCAATTTTCCCGTCCCTGTCTTTGGCAGGGTTTCACGGAATTCAATATGACGGGGGTACTTATAAGCCGCCATTTTTTCTTTGCTCCATAGGATGAGCTCTTCTGGAGTTATGCTATTTTCATAGTCTGGATGAAGGACAACGAATGCTTTAACGGCCTCGCCGCGGATTGGGTCTGGTATCCCGATTACAGCGGACTCAGAAACAGCCTGATGTTTGTTCAATAATAATTCTACATCTTCCGGAAACACACTGTAACCGGAACATTTAATCATTTCTTTGATACGCCCTAAAAAGTAAAGATAACCATCTTCGTCAAACTTTCCGATATCCCCGGTATACACCCAGCCATCCCGCAGTGTTTTGGCGGTTGCTTCCGGTTTATTCAAATAACCTTTAAATACACCGGGACTTTTGACCACGATCTCGCCTTCTTCACCAATTGGAAGTTCTTGACGTGGTTCATTTAGGGAAAGAATTTTAATCTTCGTTCCCGGAATTGGTTTTCCAGTCGTCCCGAATTTAATAGCTTCTGGTGCCATCAACGAGTCTCCTGTATGTGTTTCGCTTAAGCCATAAGCGGATTCAAATAATCCGATGCCTGTCAGAGCCTTCCACTGATTCGAGATTTCTTCTGTCAATTGGATCCCAAAGCTAGTACAGGAATTGACTCTTAGTGAACTGAAATCGACTTGGGCTGCATGAGGATGATTTATAATGGCCACATTCATTGGTACAACAGTTTGCGCCACTGTTACTCGATGCCGTTCGATGACATCCATCGCGGCTTCAGGTGTAAATCGATTAAGCAGAACAATAGTTCCGCCTGTGTAAAAACTTACATTCATAAACAACATGCCGGCAATATGGCAAATTGGCATAATCGATAAGGCTACATCGTCGGAATGAAATCCTCTTGTTTCTGCAACACCCTGAGATTTGTAAAGTGCGTTCCGGTAAGTGAGCATCGCACCTTTAGGCAGACCAGTCGAACCGGATGTGTACACGATAAGGCATACATCTTCATCAATATCTAAACCGACATTTGGGCAATCTGCACTCCATGTACGGAGGATGTTGCTTAAATCTGTTGCATCAGGATAATATTTCTTTTCCTGCAGTACCTCAGGGAATTCAGGAATCGGTTTCTCCGGGAGGAAGTCTATGTAGCTAGTTGTAATCACCAATTGGAGCGTGGTATTTGGCTTTGCTTTTTCGACGACTGGATACAATTGATCCAGAGTCACAATTGCTTTTGCCTCAAGGTCATTGACTTCATATTCCAGCTCCCATTCCTTGAACATCGGGTTACATGGCCCTACGATCGCACCAATCTTTTGGATTCCAAAATGGCAAATAATATATTGCGGGCAGTTTGGCAAAAATAGAGCTACTTTATCACCCTTGCGAATCCCCTGGGAATGCAAATAATGGGCAAAACGATCCGATAGCTCATCAAGGTCCTCGTATGTCAGCGTTCTTCCATAAAAAATGACGGCTTGTTTATTTGGGCTTACTTTTGCATGGCTTCTTAGGTACTCGTGTAATGGCTTTCCACTATTCAAGGAACACATCCCTTTCGTATACATAATTACTTTCAATCTTTTTATATCTAAAACTGTGAATCAACCATGATAAAAACAAGCAACCCATCTGCCCTCGGAGACCTGTTCAAGCGGCGGCTCTTCAAGCCTGCAGCGCTCATCCGCTAGCGGGCACCGAGTAGAAAATCTGCAGCCTAACGGCGGATTTGCCGGATTCGGAAGATCTCCGCTTAGTAGAATGCGTTCACGGTTCCGAACTGTTGGATCAGGTTCCGGCACAGCAGAAATCAATGCCTCTGTATAAGGGTGAAGCGGCTGCTCAAAGAGTTGATCCGTTTCTGAAATTTCCATGACCTTTCCTAAATACATCACCACAATCCGATCACTGATATGCTTGACCGCTTGCAGCCCATGGGCAATGAATATATAGGAGAGACCCATATCTTCCTGGATTTCTTTTAATAGATTTAAAATTTGAGCTTGAATCGACACATCTAATGCTGAAACTGGTTCATCACAAACAATCAAACTTGGATTAAGGGCCAATGCTCTGGCAATGCCAATTCGCTGCCGCTGCCCGCCGGAGAACTCTTCTGGATAGCGGCTTCCATGTGCCGATGTCAACCCTACCTTTTCAAGCAGTTCATCCACACGTTTTTTTCTCTCGCTGCTGGTACCAATTTTATGAAGCACTAATGGCTCGGCAATAATGTTGGCCACATTCATTCTCGGGTTCAGCGAAGAATATGGGTCCTGGAAGACCATTTGAATTTTTTTCCCCAAATCACGCTTATTTCGTCCTTTGGATAAAAGCGAATTTCCCTCAAATACGACTTCACCAGAAGTGGGCTCCAAGAGGCCGACAACCATCCTGCCAAGTGTCGATTTTCCGCAGCCTGATTCTCCAACCAGACCAACTGTCTCACCGCGGTGGACATCAAGACTTATTCCGTCCACGGCCTTTAACCATTTGCCTTTTTTGCTAAATAAACCGCTGCCAATTGGATAGTGTTTTTTGACGTCTTTAATCGATATCAATGGTTCAGGCATGTACTGTCACCTCTTCCGTTTGCAAATCTACAATATGCCAGCATGCTGCTCTACGGTCTTTCCCCGTCTCCACCAGATTTGGAGCCTCTGTGAGACATTTTTCCGTGGCATAACTGCACCGCCCGGAAAAATTACAGCCTTTCGGCAGCTCAAGCGGATTCGGCACAGCGCCTGGAATTGTGTGAAGAAGCTTTTCCGATGCCCCCCTGAGTTTTGGGACGCTTGCCAGCAATCCCTTTGTATACGGATGCTGGGGATTTTTGAACAGTGAATAGACATCTCCCTCTTCGACAATTTCCCCGCAATACATGACAAGGACGCGATCAGCCATTTCAGCCACAACGCCTAAATCATGCGTAATAATTAGGATGGAAATGCCTGTATCCTTTTGCAAATCTCTCATCACATTTAGAATCTGCGCCTGAATCGTTACATCAAGAGCTGTTGTCGGTTCATCGGCAATCAGCAATGATGGATTACAGGCTAATGCCATTGCAATCATAATCCGCTGCCGCATTCCCCCGGACAATTGATGGGGATAATCATTCAGCCGGTTTTCCGGATCAGGAATCCCGACCTTTGCCAGCAAATTGACGACAATTTCCTTTGCCTTCTGATAGCTGACACCTTGATGAAGCTGAATTGGCTCGGCAATTTGTTTTCCAATCGGATGCAATGGATTTAACGATGACATCGGATCCTGAAAGATCATCGAGATCTCATTTCCTCTAATCTTTTTCATTTGCCTTTTTTTCATCTTTAGCAAATTCTCACCTTTAAAGGAAATCACGCTATCTTTCTCATATTTAATTGATGGTGAATTCAAACCCATAATGGACAATGCTGTTACGCTTTTGCCGCTTCCTGATTCTCCAACCAAAGCAACAATTTCGCCCGCTCCGATTGAAAATGAGATATTGTTAACTGGTTTGATGACTCCCCTGGATGTGGGGATATATGAACATAGATTTTTTACCTCTAAAACAGGTTCGTTCGGACCTCTCAATTCAATACCCCCTAAGATCTCTTCATTTTTGGGTCAATAGCCACTCGTAATCCGTCTCCAAAAAAGTTGCCTGCCAATACGGAAATCAGGATGGCTAGCCCTGGGAAAAGCATCATGTATGGATTCACAAATATCATGCTGTAAGCCTGATGCAGCATTCCCCCCCAGCTGACTTGAGGCGACTGCGCACCCATGCCAAGAAAGCTTAATGAGGCTTCCACTAAAATGGCAAGACTGAAGCTAAAGGACGCCTGAACAATGATGGGAGATAATATATTTGGAAGGATATGCTTCATCATAATCCACAAAGGACCTGCACCTGATATTTTGGCCGCTTCCACATAAGGCTCCCTTCTGACTTGAAGGGTCTGCCCTCTTGCAAGGCGGGCAAATTGCGGCGTAAATATAATGCCGATGGCAATCATCGCATTCCATAAACTAACCCCTAATGCACCGGTAATTCCCAGGGCAAGAAGAATGGCGGGAAACGATAGAATGGCATCGACAATTCTCATGAAAATATCATCAATAATTCCGCCTAGATATCCCGAAATGATGCCAAGCGGAACTCCAACAAAAAGAGGAATTAAAATCGCCACAACACCAGCTTGAATCGCTGCCTGCGCTCCCATCAGTACGCGTGAAAACACATCACGGCCCAATTCATCCGTTCCAAACCAATACGTTCCGTCAGGTGGCAGCATGACTTTGGTCAAATCTTGCTTATTTGGGTCAAAAGGAACAATCCAAGATGCAAAGAGTGATAAGAATAGTAAAAGCAGCAAAAATATCATACTTACAAATGCCAGCTTTTCGTTAAATAATCGTTGAAACATTAAACGGAATTGCATCAAGCTGCCTCCTTCTTATTTAATTTCAATCCTCGGATCCAAAACGCTATATAACACGTCGGTCACGAAATTGATAATCAATACCAATATAACCATGACTAACACAACGCCCTGCAGCATAGGAAAGTCCCTCTGTAAAATGGAATTTACAGCAAGCTGCCCCATTCCCGGGATGGCGAATACCGTTTCGATGACGACGGTTGCCCCCAACATGTTCCCAAACAACAGTCCAGTTGTTGTGATAACTGGGAGCAGGGAATTCCGCAGTGCATGCTTCCAAATAACCGGCCAAAGCAATAATCCCTTTGAATAAGCTGTTCGAATATAATCCGATTCCAACACTTCAAGAAGAGATGATCGTAATTGCCTGGTAATTTGGGCTGCGCCAAAAGCCCCTAAACAGATTGCTGGCAGGATGATGCTCTGGAAAAAGCCGCCTAGATTATCAGAAATACTTGTAAATCCTGTTGCTGGCAGCCAGCCAAGGTTTACACTAAATACAACGATAAGGAGCATTGCCAGCCAAAAGTTAGGGATGGCCGTGCCGATTGTTCCCATAAATCTTGAAATGTAATCCATCCAGCTATTCGGTTTAATAACCGACCCAATCGCGAAAATCATTCCAAAAATAAATGAAAAGACGATAGACGCGACGACAAGCTGGAAGGTAATACCAAGTCTTGAAAAGACTGCATCACTCACAATCTCCCCAGTAAAGAGAGAACGTCCCAAATCACCTTGAACCGCATTGGTAAGCCAATTCCAATACTGAATCAGTACGGGCTGATCCAGCCCGAGCTGACTTCTTAACAATGCCAATTTCTCTTCAGTCGCATTGTCTCCAAGAAGCGCCAGAGCAGGATCTCCCGGAATGATCAAGATGAGGGAAAAGACGATCAGTGTCGTTACAATTAGCATTGGGATTACATACATCAAACGCCGCAGTAAAAACTTAAAGAACATGGATCTCTTCCCCTCTCTACAATTCTATTGATCTAACCATAAGGTTGAGAATTTCGGTTTTCCAAGCAATGTCCCTTCAAAGCCTTTCACTTTCGTTGTCATGGCAGCGGTTGAAGGCTGGAACAAAATTGGCACTTGCATGGCTTCGTCTAATATAGAGATCTTGTTAATTTCTGCATACAATTTTGCCCGTTCCTTTTGATCGTAAGAAGCAGCGGCTTTTGAAATTAGTTCTTCCTTTTCTGGTGTTGATTCACCGCCAGCATTATAGAAACCCTTTTGGCTTAGGAATAAATTGACGGTTTGCTGCGGGTCTGGCCGGCCAGTCCATGACGTTAAGTTAGCAGCAATTTGCTTTTCGTTGAAATACAGCGCTACTCCTTTTGTTAATTCCATTGGCTGAATATTAATAGTAAATCCTGCTTCCTTTACCTGACCTTTTATTGCTTCAGCCAACCTTGTATAGAATGTGCTCGTAGGTACAAACATATCAAAGGTTACGCTGTCAACACCGGCTTGTTTTAATAGTTCCTTTGCTTTTTTCGGATCATATGAAATTTTTACATCTGGAGATGCTGCCCAATAGTCTTTTGGAAAGGTTTGATAGGCCGCTTCTCCTTCACCGAATGTTAACGCTTTAACCAATGCTTCCCGGTCAATGGCATATTCCAATGCCTGTCTGACTTCCTTTTTGTCAAATGGAGCCATTTTCGTATTGATGTACATATTATAGAAAGCAACCTTCATTTTCGTATCTAACACGATATTCTTGTCATTCTTTAATACCTGGCTGTTATCAGGCGAAACATTCCAATAGAATTGAATCTGGCCTGATTTAAGAGCATTTAAACGCGTATTTTCATCTGGCATAATCTTGGCTGTAATTTTATCCAAATATGGAAGTCCTTTTTGCCAATAATCTTTATTTGCTTCAAAGTCAATTTCCCCATTGCGGACCCATTTGACCATTTTATACGGGCCCGTACCTACCGGATTTTGGGCATAATCTGCACCGAATTTTTGAACAGCGGCAGGTGATACCATCATCCCCGAACGATCGGATAAGGCAAGTATGATAGAAGAATCTGGCTGTTTGAGATGCAATTTAACGGTATTCTCGTCCACAACCTCTACAGATTCCACATTTGATAGATCGGAAACCTTTGAATCCTTGGAATTAATCCGTTCAATATTAAACTTCACTGCTTCTGCATTAAATTTGGTGCCGTCGTGGAATAAGACATTTTCTTGGAGGTGCAGGACAATCGTTTTATCGTCCGGTGTATCCCAGGATTTTGCAAGTCCTGGCTCAGCCTCTAAATTTGCGTTGTAGTTTACCAGTGTGTCATAAACAGGATAAAGAAGTGCGTGGTCATTACCGGAATTACCTAAAATCGGGTCATAGTTACTTATATCAGAATCATAAGCAACAACAATGCTTCCGCCCTTTTTCGGTTCGGCTTTCGTTGTCTCCCCCGACGTTTTTCCTGAAGTTTGATTAGTCGTTGAATTCTTTTGTGAGCATCCAGCGACAAGCAGAAGAATTGCTAAAAATAGGGCAACAAATAGTTTACTAGATTTCATCATATGAAACCTCCTTAATAAGTGGGGTTTGACGGGCAAGTAAGCGCAAATATTCGTGTTAGGGCTGGATGGTGCTAATCAAACTTAATTAGGACATCTCCTTCGTTTACAAAATCTCCTTCATTTACCGATACTTCACTAACTGTCCCCTGCGCTTCTGCTGTAATGGGTATTTCCATTTTCATGGATTCCAAAATGACGACATCTTCACCAGGAGAAATCGTATCCCCTTCTTTTACTAGGACTTTAAAAACGTTGCCTGCCATATACGATGTGATGGAACTCATCTTATTTGCCACCTCCTTCTAAACAATCGCTTAAAGAAAGCGATTTCAAAAATTGTCGATTTGTGTCTGAATATTCAGTATTTACTTAAAGTATATAAAATTGGTAGAATTGACACAATGTAGGTTCATTTACATTTTAGGTAATATAAATAGAGTTTTTTACATTGAGGTGTTGTAAAGTGCTTAACCATTCTTTTCTAAGGACATTTCTAAAAAGGAAATTTTCCTTATCTTCCTATCAAATTTGGATTTATTCTCCCATGGAACACAAATGGGAGCTAATCGACAGCTATGATTCTGATATTGAAAATATCGATTCCTCCGCACAGGAACTATCGCCTTTAAAACTGGCTCATCAAACCATTATTATGCTAGATTACCCACAGGGCTATAAAGTATATCTTTTATCCTCTGAAGAAAATATCACCCAAGAAAAAGAAAATATTGATATTTTTTATCATCTTTTATACCCCATATATACACAGTACGCTTTGAAATCGAAAAATTTAGAAATGGAAAAGCTGATTGAAGGAGTACAAAACATCACCTCCTCGCTCGACTTAGATGTGCTGCTGACAAAAATTCTTGATAATGTAGCCAGCATCATCCCTGGTGCTGACACAGCGGCCTTTTGGCTTTATAATCCAGTCATCGACCGGCTCGTTTGCAAGGCTTATAGGGGCTGGAAAAAGGAAATTGAACAAGTAAAATATAGAGTTGGAGAATCAGTGACCGGGAAAATATTTTTAGATGGCAAACCGCGCATCTATAACTCCTTTCGCGAGGCAAATGAAGCTATGAAAGGGACTTCCAAGAAAAATGATGAACTTTTGAAAAAAGCTTTTCACGGAGGGAACGTAAACGCAACCATCTCAGTTCCCGTTAGTTTTCACAATGAAATTATTGGAGTTTTAGGAATACATCGGGTTAATCTTGAACATGAAATTACTGACTGGGATCTTAAACTATTAAAGGGACTGACTGCTCAAATTGCCATTGCCATCGAGAATGCCCGCCTTTTTACGGAAATAAACAGGAAAAATCAGGTCCTCATTAAACAGAATGAAGTGCATGCCACACTGACTCAGTTATCCATCCAAAATAAAGGGATTGATGCAATAGTCAAAGAGTTGACCCGAATGCTAGGAATGTCTTTAATTTTTGTCGATCTTTTAAAGAACGAATATTTCCCTGGCAGAGCTTTTTTATCCTTCAGTATGGAGGAATTAACACAGATTATCGGCGCAAAAAACTATCCGATATATGTAGATCTTTATGACCATGATGAGAAATATTTTTTTATCTATCCAATTATTACTGACAGCACTTGTACTGGCTGCCTAATAGTTTCTGCCGAGCGCTCAATTACTCAGCTCGAACACATGATTATTGAACGTGGCGGATCCGTATTGGCACTAGAATTGGCAAAACGGCAGTCCCTTACAGAATTCTACTTTAAAAAAACAAGTGATTTTTATCAAAATCTATTAAGAAAAGAAGCACCACGTCTTCTCTATAAACAAGGGCTTGATATAGGAATTGATTTAAATAATTACCTTTGCACAACGATCATCGAACTAACCAATTTTATTGACCATCATGTTTTGCAAACAAGTATTCACCGATTAGTTTCCAGGATCAAATCCAAGCTTACCGGGATGGAAAAAATCGTTTTCGGAAATAGCAACAAAGTAATGCTTCTATTAACGTTTAAAACCATTAATGCTTTTCCGAGAGTCCTGAATAATATTAAAGAAATATTAAAAGAGTGGGAACAAAATGAAGGTGTGGCACTAAGGGCAGGAGTTGGCGGGGTGTATAAGGGTATAGAATCTGTCTATAAAACCCATAATGAAGCAGCTAGAGCCATTGCCTATTTAAGCTCCAGACATCGTTCTGGATTAATGGAATTTTCGGATATCGGCATTAACCGCCTCTTTTTAAATCAATCCAAAGAGGAAATCGAGAGATTTTTAGAAGAAATCTTTGGACCGCTAAATTCTAATAAACTGAGAAATAATGATTTGGAAAAAACATTAATCACTTATGTTCAAACGAATCAATCGGCGGTGAAAACGGCCGAGCTCCTTCATGTTCACATCAATACTTTGTATCAGCGGCTGAAAAAAATTGAGGATCTGTTAAGTGTTTCTCTTGAGGAACCTGAAAACAGATTGAAAATTCAGCTTGCCTGTCATTTAAAGGAGTCATTTTTTTAAATGTCCACTAGATTGTTTTCCGATTTATTCATTATCATTGTGTTATACTGAATGATAGATGATTGGAAAGAAGAAAAAGGAAGGCGAATGGTATGTCCATCAGTAGTCGTTTTTCTGTAGGAATTCATATATTATCCTTGTTGGAAGTTAATAAAAATGAAGTCAATACTTCTGAATTTATTGCTAAGAGTGTTAACACAAATCCTGTAGTGATTCGAAAAATCATTGGGATGTTGAAGAACGCCGGTTTGGTCCATGTTAGGCCCGGTGTTGCCGGCGCAGACTTGGCAAAGGGCTTATCAGAAATAACATTATTGGATGTTTACAAGGCAGTTAATGTTGTATCAGATAATGAGTTGTTTAGCATCCATGAGGAGCCAAATCCGGCATGTATGGTCGGGAGAAATATTCAAGATACAATTGGTCCACTTTTCTCCACTGCGCAATTGGCTATGGAAAAAGTTCTGGCTAATGTAACGATCGAGGATGTTGTAAAAGGAATTTTGGAGAAGGAAAACCAAGCTCAATAAAAAAGAGCACTTTGTGAAACATTCACGAGTGCTCTTTTTTTCACCTATTTTATCTTATCCAGAGCTTCTCCCAGTGTTTTTACTAAAAAATTCAAATCCTTTTGTTCAATACTTAATGGCGGTGCCATGGTAAGAACGTTGTTATATCCGGCTACTGTTGCCCCGTTTTTACCAATGATAATGCCTTTTTCCTTGCAGCCGGCAATCACCTGGTTAACAAGGCTGACGTCCAGAGGCTCTTTTGTGCTCTTATCTTTTACTAGCTCGATACCGACTAATAGGCCTTTTCCACGGACATTGCCTACATACGGGTGGTCTTTGAGAAGGCCATTTAAATCATTTAACAATTGTTCTCCTAAATCCCGGGACCTATCAAAAAGCTTTTCTTTTTCCAAAATTTCGAGGTTTTTCAAAGCTAAAGCGCATGCTGCCGGATTTCCTCCAAATGTGTTGACATGACGGAAATAGTCGTATTCCTCGGTTCCTTTAAACGCTTCATATATATCTTTGCGTACAGCGGTTGCCGAAAGCGGCAGATACGCACTTGTTATACCCTTTGCCATCGTAATAATGTCAGGTTTGACCCCATAATTCATAAAACCAAACGGCTTGCCTGTACGGCCAAATCCACAAATGACCTCATCGACAATGAGAAGCGCTCCATGTTTTTTGCACACTTCATGGGCTGCCTTCATATATCCATCTGGTGGTACGAGAACGCCGCCGCCTGTAATAATTGGTTCCATGATCATTGCAGCGATCGTTTCACTTAACTCCCAGGTCATCGTTTTATCGATTTCCTGAACGGAGGATAATTTCATTGGATCCGTAACATTCGTATCATCACGGTAGGAATCCGGAGGCGAGACATGAATGAAACCAGGTGCAAGCGGTTCATATTTATATTTCCTTTGCGCCTGACCGGTAGCTGCAAGCGTACCAATTGTGTTTCCGTGGTACCCACGGTATCTTGAAACAATCTTGTAGCGATTATGTTCACCTTTTTGCTGGTGGTATTGGCGCACGATTTTAAACGCAGTTTCATTTGCTTCGGAGCCGCTGTTCGAGAAGAAAATTACATATTCGTCTCCGAGCATTTCGTTTAACTTTTCAGCCAGTTTTATTGCTGGAACATGGCTTTGTGATAAGGGAAAATAGGCCAATTCCTTTAATTGTTCATAGGCTGCATCGGCCAGCTCCGTTCTTCCGTAGCCAATATTCACACACCAGAGGCCAGACATCGCATCCAAATAACGTTTTCCGTCTACATCAGTCACCCACGAGCCTTCTGCCTTCTCGACAACAATCGTCGCATCTGGGCTGTAAGGCCGCATCGCATGCCAAACATATTTATCATCTTTGTCTAACAACTTTTCCTGCGAACGATCCGTATGAACCATAAAATCCCCTCCAATTCTTACAGTTATTTTATAGTTATGCTTCAAACCGAGAAGTGATCATTTTCTTCCTAGTATAGAAATTTAGCCCGTCTTTTCCATTAACGTGTAGGTCACCATAGAAGGAGTCCTTCCATCCGGAGAATGGGAAGAAAGCCATCGTGGCTGGCACTCCTACATTGATTCCCAGCATGCCTGCATCTGCCTCTTCACGAAACTTTCGGACGGCTTTGGCGCTGTTTGTGTATATGGTCGCTCCATTTCCATAACGGGACCTGCGAATAAATTCCAAGCCTTCATCCAAATCTTTGGCACGGAGCAAACTTAAAACAGGTGCAAAAATTTCATCCTTGGCAATCGTCATTTCAGGATCGACATGGTCAAAGATAGTCGGTCCTAAAAAGTTGCCCTTTGGATGGTCACTCATTTCCTTGCGTCCATCCCTGATTAGATCAGCACCTTCGGATAATCCTTTTTCAATATAACTAAGCACTTTATCACGGTGTTCCTTGCGAATAACCGGGGTTAATAAAACTTCTTCATCCATGCCGTTACCGATATTTAACTTGTCAGCTTCTCTCTTTAATGCTGCAACAAACGCGTCATTATCTCCGACGACAACAACTGCACTGCAGGCCATACAACGCTGTCCGGCGCTGCCAAAGGTTGCACTCATTACATGCTGAACAGCCCTATCGATATCCGCATCTGGCATGACAATATGATGGTTTTTTGCACCGGAAAGGGCTTGAACCCGTTTGCCTTCCCCAGCAGTCCGCTCATATACATACTTCGCTACCGGCTGAGATCCGACAAACGAAATGGCCGCAACGTCCTTATGTTCAATTAATCCATTTACCACATCATGCGCTCCGTGAACGACATTTAAAACCCCCTTCGGTGCTCCCGCCTCCGTAAATAACTCTACTAATCTATTGGCTAAAATAGGAGTACGTTCAGATGGCTTTAACACAAACGTGTTTCCGCAAGCGATGGCGAGTGGGAACATCCACATTGGCACCATCATCGGAAAGTTAAATGGTGTGATTCCTCCGACGACCCCTAATGGATAGCGGAACATTTCCGAATCAATGTCTTCGGCGATTCCTGACAAAGTCTCGCCCATCATTAATGTTGGCGCCCCGCACGCGAACTCAACACACTCAATTCCGCGCTGCACCTCGCCATACGCTTCGTTGTAAGCCTTGCCATTTTCTTGGACAATTAAGCGGGCCAATTCCTCGTGGTTCTCTGTTAATAGATGATGATATTTGTAGAAAACACGGGCTCTTTTCGGTACAGGAACGTTCTTCCATTTCTTAAAAGCCTCTTTCGCTGCTGCAACTGCCAAATCCACATCATCCTTTGTTGAAACCGGCACCTTGATTAATAGTTCATTTGTCGCCGGATTCGGTACATCCAGCGTCACTTCGCTGCTTGAATTGACCCATTCACCATTAATATAATTTTTTAAAACGGTTGTATCATTTTTTGTTACGCTCATCCTATTTCCTCCCAGTATATAATTTTAGATTTATTATCTCTTATGCTTAAAAATCATTCGTTAGACATCTTGTTAACGTTTTATCAATCTTGCTGCTGCAAACATTTTTTTAAATCCATAGAGTATCCTAGGCAGTTTGATATAATTATATGTACTTTTATTATGGTACCTAAACATACCTCCCCAGACATATAGGAAAGGACTGGCTCGAGGCCAATCCAATTCCAAAACCATTATTTTCCTATTGGGTTTTGTTTGATTAAAAGGCTGGAAAAATATTTTCGGGCATTTGCATTGCTAATCAACAAAACTTCAGTAACGTCTCCGTTTGGATGAACAAATTCAACAGTAGCCCCATCCAAATGCTCATTTACAGACTGTATTCGAAATCCCTTTTGGATGAAAAAGTCTATTTTATCCCTTTCCGCAAGAAATTGTTGATGCTCAGTCATGTCCCGCGCTCCTCCATATAAATTAAGATTTTTCGGAATTCCTTCGGCAGCCTTTTCATAAAGCGCAAATACTCTGACTTTACAGGGTAATTGCGGGAGTGGTTCAAAAAAATATAGGTTTGCTAGATTGATAGTATTTCATTTTGATTTAACGTTGTTGTTGAACTATATTTCTCCCTTTTCAAGTATTGACCAGAGCCTGGTTTGCCGACGAACTGCTTGTCGCGAACCACGTATTCGCCGCGGACTAGAACGGAAACTGGCTCTCCGGTGACTTTCATTCCTTCGAAAGCATTGTAATCAACCGCCATATGATGGGTTTCGGCTGAAATCACCCGCTCAATGTTCGGGTCAAAAATGACAAGGTCGGCATCTGCACCAACGGCAATAGTTCCCTTTTTCGGGAAGAGCCCAAAAAGCTTGGCAATCCGCGTCGAGGTAATGTCCACAAACTGATTTAGACTGATTCTTCCCTTCTTTACCCCCTCCGAAAATAAAATGGTAAGACGATCTTCAATCATTGGTCCGCCATTTGGAATCTTTGTAAAATCGCCGCGTCCCAGGTCTTTCTGTCCTTTGAAATCAAAAGAACATTGGTCGGAACCTAATGTTTGCAGCTGGCCGCTTTTTAAGGCATTCCAAAGGACATCCTGATTCCATTTTTCACGGAGCGGCGGTGACCAGACATATTTTGCTCCCTCAAAATTCGGTTTTTTCAAATAGCTTTGATCAAGAACTAGATATTGCGGGCAGGTTTCCCCCCAAACCTCGTACCCTTTTGCCCTCGCTTCCGCGATTTTTTCAACCGCGTCCGCACAGGAAACATGGACGACGTATAATTGAGAATTGGCCAGACCGGTAAATCGGGCAGCGCGGCCAGTCGCTTCACCCTCCAACTCCGGCGGTCTTGTTAAGGCATGATAAATCGGATCCGTTTTCCCTTCCGCGAGGGCCTTTTTCGTTAAGTAATCAATAACATCCCCGTTCTCGGCATGGACCATGACCAGCGCGCCTAGGTCCTTTGCCGTCACTAGCGTCTTAAATAAGGTCTCATCATCTGCTTGGAAGACATTTTTATACGCCATAAACACTTTAAAGGAGGTGATCCCTTCCTCATTAATGACTTGAGGTAATTCATTAAGTACTTGATCATTGATTTCGCTAATCATGAGGTGGAAGCTATAATCAATGACCGCTTTATTATTGGATTTGTTATGCCAGGTTTGAATCGCATTTTTCAACGGTTCACCCTTATTGGTCAGGCAAAAATCGATGATCGAGGTTGTGCCTCCGAAGGCAGCGGCGATCGTTCCCGATTCAAAATCATCCCTTGTTACAGTACCGCCAAATGGCATGTCTAGATGGGTGTGTGGGTCAATTCCTCCGGGGAAGACGAGGCAGCCTTTTGCGTCAATCACTTCTGCTCCAACAGCCGAAAGATTGGCGCCAATTTGTGTGATTTTGCCGTCTTCAATTAAAATTTCTCCTTTAAACGTATCTGCCGCTGTAACAATCGTTCCGTTTTTAACGATTTTTTTCATAGGTTTAACCCCTCCTAATCTATCATTTAGTTGTATCCACTTTGGAAGTTATGACTGCGTTAATAACAGCCTGACGTTCATTCCAAGTCATGGGCGGCATTTCATTCGGGACTTCAATCATTTCAATTGCCCCATCTACCGGACAGACAATCGCGCATAAGTTGCAGCCGACACAATCCTCTTCCCACACCCTCAGATAGTTTTTTCCTGATGCATCAGAAAGCATTTCAATACATTGATGCGATGTATCCTCACAGGCTATATAACATTTGTTACAGTTAATGCAAACATCCGTATTGATTTTCGCCACGATATTGTAGTTCAGATCAAGATTTCCCCAATCCGAGTATTTCGGCACTGATTTGCCGATAATGTCGGAAACAGCAGCAATGCCCTTGCCGTCTAAATAATGATTCAGCCCCTCAATCATATCCTCGACAATCCGGAAGCCGTGATGCATAGCGGCGGTACAGATTTGAACTCCGGTTGCCCCCATCAGCATAAATTCAACCGCATCCCGCCAGTTGGAGATGCCGCCGATTCCGGAAATCGGGACATTGATTTGTGAATGTCTGGCGCACTCTGCCACCATATTTAAGGCAATTGGCTTTACGGCAGGACCGCAATAACCGCCATGTGCACCTTTCCCGGCGACATGCGGGATCGTATTCCAAGTATCAAGGTCCACGCCCATAAGGCTGTTTATCGTGTTAATCATACTAATGGCATCGGCACCGCCGTTACAAGCCGCTTCCGCAGTTGCTGTAATATCGGTAATATTCGGAGTTAGCTTGACGATAACAGGCGTTTTTGCCACTTCTTTTACCCATAAGGTTTGTTTTTCTACAAGGGCAGGCACCTGGCCTGAGGCTGAGCCCATGCCCCGCTCAGCCATCCCGTGCGGACATCCGAAATTCAGCTCAAGTCCATCGACACCGACATCCTCCACACGTTTGACAATTTCGTGCCATTTTTCCTGCTTTGGCTCGACCATCAGGGAAGCAACTATAGCATGATTCGGGAATTTCTTTTTCGTTTCATAGATTTCCTTTAAATTGACATCGAGCGGCCGGTCGGTAATTAATTCAATATTGTTAAAGCCTGCGACCCGCTGGCCGTTAAAACTTATGGCAGCAAAGCGGGAGCTTGTATTCAGTATGGGATCCCCTAGCGTTTTCCAGACAGCCCCTCCCCACCCTGCCTCAAAGGCCCGTTGAACCTGATAGCCTGAATTTGTCGGTGGTGCAGACGCCAGCCAAAATGGATTTGGCGATTTGATCCCTGCGAGGTTAATCCGTAAATCAGCCATCAAATTTCCCCCTTTAAAGTTTTTCACGAGATTAATAAACTCGAGTCAAGTATTTCCCACCGTAGTAAATTGTTTGTGAATGGCATAAGCAACATCTTTCCCTTGCTGGGCGGCCGTTACAACCATCGCTTCCCCTTGTCCTTTGCCAAAAATCACATCGCCGCAGGCAAATATGTTTGGATTTGATGTCTCCAATGTAAACGGGTCAACCTTGACCACCCCTCCGTCGTGCTCTAGGCCAAACCTCTCAATTAATGAGAGATGTCTTGTTTGTCCGATAGCTTTCACCACAGCATCAACAGGAATTACATGTTCTGACCCGACAACTGCTAATGGACTGCGCCGCCCATCCGCCTCAGGTTCACCGAGCTTCATCTTTATACACTCAATTCCTGTCACCTTGCCGTTCTCACTGCCAAGAATCCTTTGCGGTGCAGTCAGCCAGCGGAACTCGACACCATCCTGCTTAGCAAACTCATATTCAAAATCGTAGGCTGTCATTTCATCTACGGTTCTTCGATAGAGGATCTTCACGTTTTCAGCCCCTAGCCGAATGGAACAAGTCGCACCATCAATGGCTGTATTCCCAGCACCAATTACAATCACACGCTTACCCACAAATTCATTAGACAGTTTCCCATCCTTGGTTGCTTTGACAAACTCAATGGCATCATAAACCCCATCCAGCTCCTCGCCTGAAATGCCGAGCTCTGGCACATGTCCCATTCCAGCCGCTAGGACAATTCGGTCAAACCCTTCCATTAATTCTTCAACCGTAATGTCCCTTCCTACCATCGTATTGGTTCGGATCGTAACGTTTAATTTTTCCACCTGCTCGACTTCCCAAAAAGAAATACGCTGCGGCAACCGAAACGAGACAATACCATACGTATTTAAACCGCCAGCCTTGTTGGCAGCTTCAAAAACAGTCACTTTGTAGCCCAGCCGCGCAAGCTCACGTGCTGCCGATAATCCGGCCGGTCCAGCGCCGATTATCGCTATCTTCTTTCCGTTTGATTCACCTTTTTCAAATAGAGTTTGATTATTGTGGATGGCCCAGTCTGTCGCATAACGCTGCAGATTGCCAATCATGATTGGTTTAGTGGAGTGATTCAGTACACAAGCTCCTTCGCAGAGTTCCTCCGTCGGACATACCCTTGCGCAGCTTGCTCCTACTGGGTTAGCAGACATAATCGTCTTTGCAGATCCCAGCAAGTTTCCAGAGGCAATTTTTTTAATAAAGGCAGGAATATTGATGCCCGTTGGACAGGCTTTGATACATGGGGCATCATAACAGTAGAGGCAGCGATTAGCTTCGTCTATCGCTTCTTGATTCGTAAGTCCCGGCTCAACCTCTTGAAAGTTTTTTTCAAGATTCGTTAACGAAATTCGTTGTATTGCCAAATAAAAGCCCTCCCTTTTTTGTTCATTAAACAACATTAACGAAAGCGCTTTAACATATATATACAATTGATATTAGCTGTACATTTTTTTATACTTTTTTCAATTTAACACATTTTATCTAAAAAAATTGTAAAAAAATGGCGTAATCCAAATTATCCTTATAAATTTTTTTATCGACACATTTTTCAACAAAAAAGTGCTCCAAAAGGAGCACATACATACTGTTAGGTGTTGAAATATTTGACAAGTTCGATAATCATTGCACCCATTCTTTCATTTTCGGGAACTACGAGACGGTTTACACCTTCTTCTCTTAAGGCTTCAGCGGTCACTTTTCCCACTGCCGCGGCTACTATGTTTTTATTCAAAGAATGTACTATACGATCATAAATATTTTGCTCCCTAGCATAATCAAAAAGCGAGTGAACCTGTGTTGCCGTAGTAAAACATACAGCATCACACTCAATAATCATTAATTCTTGAGACAATTTTTCAACAATCTCCTGCTCAGGCGCGATGTGCTGATAAGGGAGGATTTTTTGGACCGCCCCGCCTCGGCTTTCAAAAAACGCCGTTAACGTCGGTGCTAATTCCCCGTGCAGCTGTATCATAATCTTTTTATTGGAAAAATCGTAGGACTCAAGTGCTTGAGCTAATCCCTTTGTAGTGCCATCCTCTGCTGTGACAACCGGTTGTACCGCTAATTTTTTTAGCGCCGAAATCGTTTTATAGCCTCTTACCGCCACCTTAGCCTCACGCAGTCTTTTTAAGAAAAGCTCCTCTAAACCGAGCTTTCCCGCTAAGCTAACAAGTGTTTCGGTTCCAATTCCGGTTGTAAGGATTACCCAATCAGCCCCATTTTCTACAAATTTCACTAAGTCAGGCTCCACTTCCTTTTCAGCTAAAAAAACTGTCCCTTGGAGGGGCCGGATAATTGGAATTCCGCCTTGTTTCTCAATGATCGTACTAATCTCTTCGATTTTTCTTGAACCACAAACAACTATCTTCTTTCCTTGCAACCCTTTTTCGTTCATATTTAACACCTTCTTATTTATGTATAAGCTCATATAATTTTTCCAAGCCATCTAATAGTCTTGGTGATGGACGGCAGTATAGTTCTTCCTCGAGGATGAGAATATGATCATCTGTCAAATAGTTTAAGCGTTCATAACCGGGCCGCTTCTTGACAACATTCTTTTGAACCTTCTCCCTACGGACTCCGACCCAGGCGAGACAAATAAAGTCAGGCTCCCGGTTTAAAACATCCTCCCAATCGGTCTGAACACTTGCCAATTCCACATCTGCATAAACGTTCTTTGCACCTGCAGCCACTGAAATTTCAGTCAGCCAATTTATTTTTCCCGGCGTGAAAATCGGTTTTGGCCACCATTCCCAATATAATGTAGGACGATTCGTTACCTTGGCGGCTAAGGATTTAATAGCTTCAAGCCTTTCGCAAAATTTCTTCGCAGCCGTCGTCCCCCGTTCCGGCATTCCAAGTATTTCAGCGGTTATAATTAAGTCCCGCTCAATATCGTTTAATGATTGCGGGTTTAAAACAATATGAGGAATCCCCCGCTCCTTAAGGGCCTCTACATTTTTCTCCATTCCGGGTACACTTAGTGAAGCCAGAACCATATCTGGCTGCAGCTCTTCAACTAAGTCCATATTTATTGATAAATCGGGCCCCAATTTAGGCAGACCTGAAACAGATGCAGGCCAATCTGAAAAATCGTCAACACCCGCTAAAAGGTGTGTCAATCCCAGGTACTCCATCAGTTCTGTATTACTCGGACATAACGAAATCACTCGCAAAGCTTACATCTCCTTCCGAAACATCTCTTCTTTTCATTATATATAAAAACCAGGCATCCGAAAGGAATACCTGGTAAAAAGTTTGGTGGAGGATTAATTTCCTGCTAATTTTGTTGTTGCCTTGGTACCTGCCGGCTTTGTTTCACCAGGATCTTCCGCCTGCTTTGCCCGCTTAATAAAGAAGGCGAGAACGAGTGCAACCGCCGAAATGGCTGTCGCAAAGACGAAGGAGTAATTAATTCCATCTAACATGGCTTTCATCATAATTTCTTGTTTCATTTGCGAGATAACTTCCGGTGTCGGTGCCTGTGCAGCGTTCTTCAATGTTGCCTGAGCAGCCGCTCCAAGTTCTTCTGCCTTTGAAGTTGTCCGGTTGGTCATTACCGTTACTAACAAGGCTGTACCAATCGCGCCAGCCACCTGGTTTAAAGTATTGTTCATTGCTGTACCATGTGGATATAAGCGGGCTGGTAATTGGTTTAAGCCATTAGTTGATACCGGCATCATGACCATCGACATGCCAAACATGCGGACGGAATATAGAATAATCAAGTGTGTATACGAAGTATGCAGCTCAAGTTTAGTAAACATAAAAGTTGTTACTGTCAATATAGTTAAACCGGTAAGAGCCAAGATACGGCCGCCAAACTTATCAAACAGTTTTCCTGTGATTGGCGACATGATTGACATCAAAATTGCTCCAGGGAGCAGCATTAAACCGGCATCCATAGGTGATATACCGCGAATGGTCTGGACATAAATCGGCAGTAAAATCATTCCTGAAAACAATGCCATATTGACAACCATGGCGATTGCAGAAGATAAAGCAAACATTGGGTATTTATAAACACGGAAATTCAGTAAAGGACTTTCTTGTTTTAATTGTCGCAAAATAAACACGATCAAGCAGACAACCCCAATAATAATTGAGCCATAGACAATCGGGTCATCCCAGCCTCCTTGGCCCCATGTACTGCCGCCTGTATCGCCTGAAGTATTTCGCTTTCCAGCGGAACTAAATCCATAAAGGATTCCGCCAAAGCCAAGACTAGATAGCGCAAGTGAAATTAAATCAATACGCATATTCATTTTTTCTTTTTTATCCTTCAGTAAGAAAAAGCCGATTAATACAACAACGACTGCTATTGGTGTAATAAAGTGGAAGAGCATTCTCCAATCATAATGTTCAATAATCCAGCCTGAAAGTGTAGGCCCGATGGCTGGTGCGGACATTAAGATAAGACCGAACACCCCCATTGCAGTTCCCCTTTTTTCAACAGGAAAGCTTACTAACATAACATTCATCAACAGCGGCATTAAGATTGCAGAACCTGAGGCCTGCAGCATCCGCCCGCCTAATAATATAGGAAAAACGTGGGCAGTTCCTGCGAGAATTGTTCCAGCCAAAAATAATAGCATTGCCGATAAGAACAATCGTCGAACAGAATATTTTTGAATTAAATAAGCCGTGGAAGGAATTAAAATTCCGTTAACTAGCATAAAGCCAGTGGTCAACCACTGCACAGTTGATGCTTCCACATCTAAGTCCTTCATAATCGAAGGCAAAGCAATATTTAATAATGTATTATTTAAGAACGCAATAAAAGCACCGACCATTAAAACCGCTATAATGCCATATGGCGGCCGGCCGGACTTATTTATGGTTTGATCCATTCTATTTCCCCCTATAAACTAGTTGTTCATTTTTTTATACCCCTGTTTCATACTTACATAATAATATACGCGCTGTTCAATTTTTGCAATAAAAAAATCTGCGCGTTTTATTGGTTTGTAAACTAGTAAAAATTCAGGTACTATGATTTTATACACTCAGTACAAAAAAAAATCAAGGTGATAAATGATGAATGATCGAAAAAAGCATGTTGTCAAAATGGCACATCAGCTATTTATTGATAAAGGGTTTCAGTCAACATCGATTCAGGATATTTTAGAGTACAGCGGCATTTCCAAAGGGACCTTTTATAATTACTTTTCCTCAAAAAATGAATTATTACTTGCAATATTTAATTCAGTCTATTCTGAGTTAGAAACAAGACGAAATGAATTATTAATTGGCCAGGACCGTTCAGATATTGAAATTTTCATACATCAGATTGAATTTCACTTAAAGGGAAATCGGAAAAACAAGTTAATCACCCTTTTTGAAGAAGTTTTGGTTTCGAATGATACTGAACTTAAACAGCATATTGAACGTGGCCGGGTGAAGAACATTCATTGGATTTACCATCGGCTTATTGACATATTTGGCGAAAAAAAGAAAGAATATTTATTAGATTGCGCTATTATGTTTATGGGAATTCTTAGAGAAAACCTTAAATTTTCGATGATGGCGCAGCAATCGAATGCTAATCTCAGTCGAGTAGTGCGATATTCAGTAAATCGGCTGGTCAATATGGTGAATGATGTGGCTGAAAATGACGAGCAGCTAATTCAGCCGCAAGCTTTGGAAAGCTGGTTCCCTAACTGCAAAAAGACACAACATGATTTTCAAAAGCGGCTTCACCATTCCATATTCACCTTAAAGAACAAAATGGACCAAAATGAACAATCTCCCTTTATGAATCTTTTGGATTTTATCGAAGAAGAGTTGCTGGATGCGAAAAATCCACGTAAATTCTTAATTGATAGCGCTCTAATCTCGTTAAAAACACAGCAAGGCGAAATATTGAAGGAATGCCTCAATAAATTGGAGACTTTAGTTGAAGATTTTTTTAACAGTCTCGAGAACTCTGATGAATAGATAGAAAAAAGCAGTCCTATCAACCCTGTTTGGTCAATGGACTGCTTTTCTTCATTATTCTCCCTTTTGTACAAACGTGCTTGGCATGACAACTGCGACAACTTCTCCTTTAGCGCAAAGAGTCTCAGCCGCATACACTTCGGTTGTCACTTTAAATTTTTTAGGGTGAATTTCCTCCACTATGCCTACCGCTTTTAATGGTATGCCATGGGGAGTTGGCTTCATAAAATTGACATTTAAGGATGCTGTGACAAAACGAGGCGGTTCAGCCCCTTCCCCAGGTTCATGACCATTTTTCCGGTGCAGGACCAGAGCCGCTGAACCCGTACCATGACAATCTATTAAGGAAGCAACAAGCCCTCCATAAACAAAACCCGGCAGCGCTAAATGATCAGGTTTGGGGGTATAGATGGTGACTGTTTTTTCTCCGTTCCAGCCGGTCCGAAAGTGATGACCTGCTTCATTTAATCTTCCGCAGCCATAGCACCAGGCAAAATCAGCCGGATATTCGTCTTGAATTGCGTTTAACACCAATTCCTCCATTTTACTTGCCCCCTAAACTCTTTTTAACAAATCTCTATTTAATTCGGAAACAGTGCGTTTACCAGATAAAGCAAGTGTGAGGTCAAAATCAGCAAGCAGATTTCTTAAAACTTGTTTAACCCCTTCTTCACCCGCTAAGGCCAATCCGTACATATATGGACGCCCGACCAGCACTGCTTTCGCTCCTATTGCCAAAGCTTTTAAAATATCTGAGCCTCGTCGAATTCCGCTATCCATCAGGATAGGAATGTCTCCCTTTACAGCATCGACAATTTCCGGTAACGCCTCGATTGCCGCAATGGCACCGTCGACCTGCCGTCCGCCGTGATTGCTGACGATGATTCCATCTACTCCATGTTCTACTGCGAGCCTTGCGTCCTCAGGATGTAATATTCCTTTTAGTAGAATTGGTAAGGAGGTTTGAGCTTTAATAAATTCAAGGTCCTCCCATGTTAAAGTCGGATTGCCGAAAACCCTTGCCCACAGCATGATAGCCGCTTGTAAATCCTCTTGTGGAGATTTGTCTAGTCTTGAACAGAATACGGGGTCTTCTAAATAATTGCCGATTCCCTGAGCTTCCAGGAATGGCAGATAGGCATTCTCAATATCCTTTTCGCGCCATGCCATCATCGGTGTGTCCAAGGTGATGACGATCGCATCATAACCAGCTGCTTCCGCCCTTTTCACCATACTCGCTGCAATTTCCCTATCTTTACTCCAATATAATTGATACCAGCGGGGAGCTTGTCCCATCTCGCCAGCTATTTTTTCCAAACTGTATGTAGAGGCTGTACTTGCAATGAACGGAACATCCATTGCCGCCGCTGCACGTGCGGTTGCGAGTTCACCTTCCGGATGGACAATAGACTGTACTCCAACCGGAGCCAATAAAACGGGATAGGCGTATTTTCTTCCAAAAAGCTCAATGCTTAAATTCCTGGAGGATGTATCGCAAAGCATTCTAGGGACAATTTGCCACTTTTCAAACGCCTTGTTATTTTGCTTTGCAGTGATTTCGGCACCTGCTGAAGCAGCCACATAATAATACGGCTTATTTTCTAGCTTTTCCTTAGCCTTTGCCTCTAGCTCTTCGTAGGATACTGGAATGATATTTTTCTCGTGCTGCTGATAAACCTTAAATTGGACATGATTACCGAAACTCATTTTTACTTCCTCCCCTATGAATTTTTTCTTAAATACTTTTTTTAAATAATGTTTATCGAAAACGTTTACAATGTCATGATATCATTGGAAAAATAGCTTGGTCAACGAGTTGACAAAATATTATAAAAACATTTTTTATTTTTAATGGAAATAGAAAAAGAAGGAAGTTGAGTATCTTCCTTCTTTAATATTACAAAGTGTCAATCTTTTTCAGTAAATATAAAGGATTAAAGGTGCGAATACAGACATAATGATGGCAGCGGTAATCATAGCAATGCTTCCCATAGCACCTTCGAGTTCTCCCCACTCAAATGCCCTCTTGGCCCCGATTGCTTGCGCAGAAGTTCCCAATGCCAAGCCTTTGGCAATTCCACTTTTGATACGTGCGTACTTTAACATAGAAGGCCCAATAGTAAGGGATAAAATACCGGAAAACAGAACAAACATCAATGTTAGTGAAGAGCTTGCTCCAACCGATTGCGAAATAGAAAGTGCAATGGGTGCAGTAACTGATTTTGGAATGAGGGTAATCATTATTTCCCTATTTACATGGAGCAATTTGGTCAAAAACACAACCGTCGCCACACCCGTTATTGTACCTGACAGGACCGCCCAAAGAATGACCAAAAAATATTTTTTTATTAGCTTGATATGTTTGTATAAAGGAACAGCCAATGAAACAGTGGCTGTTCCCAAAAGCAGGGAGAACACCCCAGAACCAGAAGTATAATCCTTCATATTTAAGTGGAACAACGAAATCATCGAAATGATGAAAACTGTAACGGTATATAAAGGGTTTAACCACGGCTTTTGATATCTCTTAAAAACTTTCAATCCGATTAGGTAGCTGATTACCGTGACAGCGGTACATAAAAGGATGCTTTCAATCATTTTTTCCATTTTGCCTCCCCTTCTTTGTTTTGATTTCGAAAAACTCTGCCATTCCCGCCGTAACAAGCAATACTGAGATGCTGCTGGCTGCGAGTATAGCAGTCAGTTTTAATCCTTCGATCCGAAAGATACCAGTATAGTGCCACACCCCGACAGCAAAAGGAATAAAAAGAAGTGTAATATGTTTGATATGGAGCTGTGCTATAGCTTCGACCCACTTGAGTTTACAGACCTTTAATGTCAAACCGAGGAATAAAAGGGCCATTCCGACTATGCTTCCAGGAACAGGAAGATCAAGCCAGCGCACCAATCCATTTCCAATCAGATAAATCAAAAGGATTGTGATGAATTGAACAAAATATCTAACCATCGGTTCCCACCCTCCTGTCAGCTCATTTTTATGTTTAACGAGCAGGAATCGTTTTAATAATGCTAGTATGGCATACAGTGAAGGAACATTCTGCAAATTTGTAAGGTTTTCTAACACTGAAATTTAAATCAAAGCTGATGTTTGTGAGATATCCTAACTTTTTCTATAAAATAAAGTTGACTAAATTTTTAGGTAAATCAAATCATATGATAAAATTTAGGGAAGCTAAATATTTTAGGGGGAATACATGTATGGATAAAACAATCGAAAAACGGCTAAGCAGGTCCGAAGTACCCGAGGATTTCACTTGGAATCTCATTGATTTATTCCCATCTTTAGAGGCATGGGAAGCAGAGTTAGACATAATAGATAAAGAGATTGCCTTCTTCGATCAGTATAAGGGTACTTTACATACAAGTTCTAAAGCCTTGCTGGATTGCCTGTCGGCACAGGAACAGCATTCGATGCGGATTATCAAAGCTTGGACATATGTGAACTTAAAGCAATCGGCAGACGGCTCAGATCCGGAAAACCAAGCCAACTCCGCAAAATTTGCTTTATTACGGACAAAGAGTATTGCTGCTCTATCGTTTATCAATTCGGAAATCCTTGATTTTGAAGAAGGAACCCTTGAAAAGTTTTTTCAGGAAGAGCCTAGGTTAGAACCATTCACGAAGAATTTAGATGAGCTTTTAAATACAAAAAAACATCGGCTTTCCCCTGAAACAGAAGAAGCACTTGCCGCACTTGGGGACGTTCATGGTGCCCCCTACCAAATCTATCAAATGACAAAATTGGCGGATATGGACTTTGCGGCAATTCAAGATTCAAACGGAAAGGAACTGCCGGTCTCCTTTGCCCTTTTTGAAAGCCGTTATGAGTTTTCGGAAGATACTGATGTTCGTCGTAAAGCCTATAAGTCTTTTGTTTCGACGCTTAAACAGTACACGAATACAATGGCAGCTACCTATTCGACAGAGGTGAAAAAGCAAGTTACACTTGCCCGCTTACGCAATTATGAATCTGTCACTCACATGCTCCTGGAGCCTCAGCAGGTTTCACTTGGAATGTATAACAATCAGATTGATATCATTTTTAAAGAATTGGCTCCGCACATGCGCAGATTTGCCCTTTTGAAGAAGAAAGTCTTGGGTCTTGATGAAATGCTTTTCTGTAATTTGAAAGCACCTCTTGATCCGGATTTCAATCCAAGTACCACCTTTGAAGAAGCCAGCCAGGTAATCTTGGAATCTTTGAAAGTCATGGGACCTGAATACTGTGAAGTAATTGAAAAAGGTTTTAAAGAAAGATGGGTCGACCGGGCGGACAATAAAGGCAAATCAACCGGGGCCTTCTGTTCAAGTCCTTACGGGGCACATCCGTATATCCTGATTACTTGGCAGGATAACATGCGCGGCTGTTTTACCCTCGCCCATGAGTTCGGCCATGCGGGACATTTCTATTTGGCGAATAAGAATCAACGAATCATGAATGTCCGTCCTTCGATGTACTTTGTTGAGGCTCCTTCAACCATGAATGAAATGCTGTTGGGTCAGCATTTACTGGCTAAGTACAAGGATGATAAGCAGATGCGCCGCTGGGTTATTTTGCAGTTATTAGGAACCTACTATCATAATTTTGTCACTCACCTGCTCGAGGCTGAGTATCAACGTAGAGTGTATGACTTGGCCGAAGAAGGCAAGGCATTGACTGCGAAAACATTAACAGAAGTAACTGGCACTGTTCTTTCCGAGTTCTGGGGAGACACGGTGGTGATTGATGAAGGTGCCCGCCTGACCTGGATGCGCCAGCCGCACTATTATATGGGCTTATATCCGTACACCTACTCCGCGGGTCTGACTGTTTCCACGGCCATGGCGCAGATTATCCAGGAAGAAGGCCAGCCTGCAGTCGACAGATGGCTCGAAGTCCTTCGCGCTGGCGGAACCATGAAACCGTTAGAACTGATTAAACACGCTGGCATCGACATGTCTAGCCCGGAACCAATCAAGAAAGCGGTAGCTTATGTTGGGTCACTAATCGAGGAACTTGAGCGGTCTTACGAATAAAAGGTAGGTGTCAGGCTCTGCATAAAGACAAAAAGGCAAAATGTCCAAAAGGCCATTCCCCAGAATTGCGGGTCATAGTTTAGTGGCTCACGGTGATATAAATGCTTCCATACCATCAAAATTGCTCCTTTCCGGTGATGCCCTACTCGAACCAATCGGTGCCGGTCTTCAGGTAATGATGCCCGTGCATTAACGATCCATTTTGGCAATAATAACGTGATGAGATCAAATTTGAGTAAAATGGTTCTTAAAGTTTAAGAAACGGTTTTCAAGATAACGACTATTATGATTATGAAAGAAGGGCTTTGATTTTTAAATCAAAGCCCTTCTTAAACTGCAAGATTGTATTACTTTACCTTCTGAATCCTATTTTGGATGTTGTAGGTGAATGGTTTTGGCTGAGCTTGAATGTAATTCACCAGAACATCTAAATCAACCGGACCAATCTCTTTATTGGTAGCCCTAGTGAATTCAGTGAAACCGTCTCCTCCGCCAGATAGGAAGACGTTGGCCGCTACCGTATAGGAAGCATTAGGATCCAGTTCAGTTCCATCGGCATGCTTGATGCTTCCTACCCTTTGGCCTACAGGTTTCGCAGAATCCCAAGTATAGGTTAACCCGGAAATCTGCAGCATGGTCATTTTCGAGTCTGTCCATTGCTGGTTAAGCAAATTGCGAATTTGCTGCCCTGTCATTTCCATTTTCACCATATCATTATTAAATGGCTGAACAGTATAAACTTCGCCCCATGTGATATCTCCCGAATCAAAATCTGCGCGAATCCCGCCTGGATTCATAAATGCCATTTGCGTTCCTAGGGCCTGCTTTTGTGCATCGGCAATGAAATCACCTAGAACTGATTCACCATTTTCGTTTTGCTTGGCTGTTAGTGGTTCTGTCGTAGAACCAACGACACGGTTTACAATTGGTTCAATTTTTGATTCATATCCTTCAATCATTTGCTTTATTTCAGGATCTGGGTCAATCCCCTCCTGGAACGTTGTCACAATTTCAGCTCTTTTTGTGACAATATCCTTCGTCTTTGGATCAATCTCGATATCGACATCAGAAAAAGCCGTTCCATAAGAGTAGGCTTGAACTATTAACTTATTATCTATTGTGGCATTCATATATGCATGGTTATGTCCGCCAAAAATCACATCCACTTCGTCATCAACACGGTTTGCGATATCAACTAACTGGCCAGTTGGGTTTTCCCCATTTGGACCGGAAGTACCCGGATTATGTGCTAAAACAACGATTGCTTTGACACCTTGCTTTTTCAATTCTGCAACGTTTTTATTAATGGCTTCGACCTCATCAGTAAATTGCAAACCTGCTACACCGCTTGGTACCACAATGGTTGGAGTTTCCGTTGTGACAACGCCGATAAAGCCGATTGGCATTCCATTTACTTTCATGACTTGGTAAGGCGGCAAGATCGTTTTGCCTGTTTCTTTATTAATGACATTGGCGACTACCCAAGGGAATTTGGATCCTGCAAAATTGCCTGTTTTCGGATGAGTTCCGCCATGGATAAGACGAAGCAGTTCATTTACTCCTTCATCAAATTCATGGTTTCCAACAGTCCCAATATCAAAGCCCATTCGGTTTAAAAACTCAATTGTCGGTTCATCCTGTAAAAGCGCGGAAACGGGCGGGCTAGCTCCGACCATATCTCCTGCCTGGACAAGCAGGGTGTTTTTGTTTTCTGCCGCACGCTGCTTTAAATATGCTGCTAGATAATCAGCCCGTCCGACAGGTTTCCCGTTTACCTTACGGGTTACGTTTAACTGGCCATGCAAATCATTGATTCCTAAAAGCTGAATGGGAATATAGCGCTGACTCGGAGCAGGTGGCTTCGTTTTTTTCTGTTTTGTTTCCGGACGGTCTGAAATATGTCCATGATACTTTTCAGATAATCCTTGGTCGCCGTTTCCTCCTTAATTCTGTCTCGCTGTTTCAACACTATGTGTTTCAGAAATCAGTTCATGATGCTGGTGACCCTCCGTCCCTTGAGCGGAGACCTGTAAGTTTCCCGCCCAGCCTATCAAGGAAAGAACAATTACAAAAACGAACATTTTATTTATCCATTTCATTCCTTTCCCTCCTATATTTTACTAACAAACCATAGCTATTTTTCGCTTTGTATAGAAGGAATATGCATTTAAAAATTAACCAAATAAAAAAGTGGTGTCATACATCTATATCCAATATTGGATATAGATGTATGACACCACAAACACCTAATGTCCCTGTGCATAAATGGTTTGATAGGCTGCGGATGTTCTTATTTCAATGGTTAATTTTCCTTTTCCGTAAAGGGTTTTGATTAATAACGGCACTCCTGTAGTGTTTTGAAATTGAAAGTCTTTACCACCGTAGGAGACAGTGGCATCACGGCCAGGAGGGACATAGCCAACCGAAAGTGAATGGTGATTCCATTCAATATATTGCACACCTACTTTGTCAATTGCATTAAACAATGTTGAAGACGTTTGGCAGATACCACCGCCAATCCCATCGACCAGCTTTTTATTGACGATCTCCTTGGCGGGCTGATAGCCATGCGCAGCATCACTTGGCCCGACAGTTGTATTAAAGGAAAAAACATCTCCAGTACCAACAATCACATTATCAATTGCTTGACCTGATAGCTCGATATTCTTGGAGCGCCCCGCCACCCTACTGTCAAAGTAAGTCGAATAGGATGCCAATACTATTTCTCCCAAACCAGCAATATCTTCAGGTTTATAGCCGCTTTCTGTCACATAAATCGGCAGATCCACATCCCCGCCTGCTACAGATGCAGTCATTATTTTTTCTACTAATTCTGATTCTTCAAGGATAATACGAGGTTTTCCTTTAATTAATTGACCATTAGTATCGATTTTATCGAGGACCATCTTCTGATCATATCCCGGTTTCGCTTCAGTTCCTCTTGCCAATTCCTTCGCCCATTTTTCAAGTTCTTTTTGATAGGCTTCTTTATTTGTTTCAAAGCCCATATCATTCGGCGAAAACGTTCTAATAATGGCCTTAGTATTTGGATCAATAACATTGACTGTAATAGGCTTTGGTTCTTCCTTCTGAGGTTTATCTTCTCCTGTTTTAGCAGGCTGTTTGGCCGGTTCTGTCACCTTTGGCCCAGTAGTCTCTTTGACCGATTTTTCAGAACAGGCGGCCAATCCTAGTAAACTACCAATTAAACAAATTGGCAAGACCCATTTCCACTTTCCCATTACGCAACTTCTCCCCTTGTCCTTTATCTAGTTGTCCTATCAACACCATACTTGAGACCCACTCAACTATCCTATTCAGGATTACATGTCAAAATGACTAGGTATTTCCATATCTGCTTCAAATGACCATAATAACCGAAAAAAATATGTAATCATAAAACAGGGATTATTATCCAGTCCTTTTTTATTATATATCAAAGGCATTGTCGATTTTTGTCCGTTTGTCTACTTAAAAATAAAAAAAGCCATCAAACGATGACTTTCATAATGAAACAGTTTTTATTTGGTAAACATGTATAATAATTAGAGCGAATCTTATTGCTCACACGCATAATTATCTTTATCCCGATCCATTTTCGCCTGATAGGCTGGATGGCCGGCAGGAACACCGTTTGGATACACCTTCCTCAATTCAGTGCAATTTTGGAAAACCTCAGATTTAGTCCCGGCTGAGGTGCTTGCATCCGTTCCACTCGATGAAGAACCTGAAGACGTGCTGCTCCCTGTTGAATAGGAACCGCTGCTTTTTGAAGTGGAACTTCCATCCAGATCACCCTTCGTCGTTCCATCTGCACCATATGACCAAAGACCTTTATTTGCTTCCCGAGCTTCGCGGGCAAATTTTACAAAAAACTCGCTGTATTTAACATCCGGCGGATATGTGGATGGTTCCGCATATCCATTTAAGACCAAATCCGCGTTGAACATTTTGCTGCGAATTTCCGCTTCATCCATATCATTTGTTGGTACATCCATCCAGATAATCCGCAAATAGCGCCCATAGCGGTCGGTTGAGGATACATCCTTTTGCAGCCAAACCTGTTTTCCAGCTAGCTTTGATTTCGTATAATCACTGGCTTCTTTCCCGTAAACTTCATGTCTGGTCGTCGATTCCGGGGTGTTAACCCCAACAAAGCGAACTTTTCTTCCGTCTGAAGTGACTATTGTATCACCGTCCACGACCCTGCCGACAGTGACAAGTTCTAAGCCTAGACTTTTGGCAAGCTCCTCCTGACTTTGCTTAGGCTCAGCAACAGGCTCGCTATTATTCCCGGCTTCTGCTGGTTGCGCCGACTCTTTTACATCAGCTTCTGCTTTCTTTTCCGTTGTTTCCTTTGAAACCGTATCTACCTTTGTATTGTTGGTTTCCTTTGATGTAGGTTCGTTCGAACATGCTCCCAACAGCAATGAAGTGATGAGGGAAATGACAATAACCCAACTTGGGTTTCGTAAAAATCTTTCCAAAGCTTTTCTCTCCTTAATAAAAATTAACCGAACTATTCAACTAGATTACTATATCATTTTTCGTGATTAATTTCTTTGATTTTACTTATATTTACCATGTAAATACATGTATTAGCAAAAAAAACTCCCATTCGTGAAAATGGGAGTTTGAGGTTCATTATTTACGTTTATTATTATTGCCTCTTGTCACACGTCCTAAAATAAAGGCTCCAGCCGCAACACCAAGAATCGTGTTTGTTTTCTTATTGAATACTTGCTTCGCCACAAGATTTAAATTCTGCGGTCTTTCTGCCAGACGACGCATGAAATAGCCGTACCAGTCGTTGCCAAATGGGACATACGTACAGAAATTATAGCCTTCTTTTGCCAGCTTTAACTGTAGCTCTTTTCTAAAACCATACAGCATTTGGAATTCAAATTTATCGTTAGGAATATTGTTCCGTTTAACAAATTCCTTCACGTGATTGATGATTCGATGATCATGAGTGGCAATTGATGTAAATTTGCCGTTTAATAGATGCCATTCAATCAACTTGATATAGTTGGCATCAATATCCTTTTTGTCCTGATAGGCAATCTCTGCAGGCTCTTTATAGGCTCCTTTTACAAGGCGAATCCGATAGTTTTTATATTTTTCAAGGTAATCCATGGCATTATGGAAGTAGGCTTGGATAACCGTACCAACATTATCGTATTCCAAAGAAAGATCATCCAAAAGATCAAGCGTTGGCTGAAGATGCTTGAAATCTTCCATGTCAATATTGACAAACATGTTATATTGATTTGCCTTGTCGACAATCTCTCTGACATTGTTTAAGCAAAGACTATAATCAATATCTAACCCAAGTTGAGTCGGTTTTAGAGAGATATGTGCGTCGGCATTATTACTATGTATTGCTTCGATAACTTTAAGAATCTGTTCCCTAGCAGCTGCTGCCTCTTCTTCTTTGAATACAAACTCTCCCAAATTATCGACAGTGCAGGAGATTCCGTTGGCGTTGAGGTCCTTAATACTCTTTATTGCTTCCTCAATATTTGTTCCCGCAACAACACTTTGTGCTCCCATCTTCAAGCCGTACTTTTTGGCAGTACTATTAAGGAATTGATTTTGCGATAGACTCATAAAAATATCTTTTAACATCATGACTGCTCCCTTTTACTGATGTATTCAATTTACAAAAATATTATAGCATACGCTTTCAATAAAACTTATTTTGAGAAAATTCAAAATGAATCTAGGCTTATACCCAATTATCGTCACCGCTGTCCCAATTTCCTTGATCATAATCATCCTGATGGTCATCGTTGTCAGCATTGTAATCCTGGTTTGGGTCATCCCCTAGCTCTTCCTGGAGCTGGTCAATTTCATCCTCTTGGATAATATTTTGGTCCATCAACTGCTGCATGATTTCATGGTCTTGCAGATGCTGCATGGCTTGAAATTGATCAAAGCCAATTCTACCCTGTTCAAAAAGATAGGTCAATAAAGCTCCTGCTGCCATGCCTCCTGCGAAGGTTCCAAAACGTCCAAAACCACCGCCTCCCGGAGGGTAATAATCCGGTCTGCCGTAGTAATTTCTGCGCGGAGGTTCCATGTTTTGTGGACGGTTGCGATTGGTTAACGGTCGAATAATCAAAAAGTATACTAATAAGATAATAATTATGATGCTTGTATAAATCATTTTCATCCCTGCCTTCAAATAGCTTAAGTCTGTCTGCCAATAGTATTACACTTAAATAATATTTTATTTTCCCGTAATTCTTATCGCTATAAAGTAAAAAAGCCCCCAGTTTAGGAGGCGATGTTCAGGCACCAAATGAACCTTTTTCATTGGTGTTCAAGTAATAATTTAGTGTTTCCGTTAGACCGCTTTGAAGATCATATTTTGGCTCCCAGTCCAAAAATGACTTAGCTTTGGAGTTGTTAAGGCGGCTGTGGAGGATATCTCCACTGCGGGCTTGCGTGTAGATTGGGTGGATGTTTTTATAAGAAAGCTTGGAGATAGATTGATAGAGTTCATTAATGCTAGTTTTTGTATTGCAGCCAATATTAAAGGTTTCATTCGTACCGCTATTAAGCGAAAGTACATTAGCCTCGCCAACATCTTTCACGAAGACGAAATCTCTAGTCTGCTCCCCGTCGCCATAAATAAAGGGCGGAATTCCCTGAAGGACCTTTTGCGCAAAAATCGAAATGACCCCGCCTTCCCCTTTTGTGCTTTGCCGGGGTCCGTACACATTTGCATATCTCAATATCGTATATGGAAGTTGATGCAAACTGTTAAAGGCTTTGATATACATTTCTGAGGAATACTTGGAAATCCCATAATAGGATAAAGGATTAACAGGGAATGTCTCATCTATACTTACATCATCCTGTTTTCCATAGACAGCACAGCTAGAGGAAAAGATAAATTTCTTCACATCAAATCGCTGGCTATTGGCCAAAAGTTGAATCGTTCCTAGAATATTTTGTCTCGCGTCCCCCGCCGGATCTTGAATTGAATAGGCCACATCCACCTGTGCTGCAAGGTGGATAACCGCATCCGGCCGTTCCTTTGCAAAAACAGTCTCGATCTTTGGCGTGGTTATATCTACCTTGTAAAAGGGGACATCCTTTTCAACAAACTCAAGACTACCTGTACATAAATTATCGGCCACAACAGGATCATGGCCGGACTTTACTAAATTTTGCACAACATGCGAACCGATAAACCCCGCTCCACCTGTTACCAGCACCTTCATTTATACTCACTGCTATCCAGTTCGGCGAGACTGCCCTGCTTCTTTCTCATAAAAAACGATCCCCCTTACTTTCAATAAAAAGCCTAATATAAATTGAGCTCCTTACCCCAAACCACGATTTTCTCCAGGTATCTTTTTAAAAGGAGGCTCTTTTCTCCGTTTAACACCCTTCGTAAATGATTAAGCAATCTTTTTTCCAAAACCCGTTGCAAATAATTCATTTTTAAAAGTTTAACAGGATCTTCTTTAAAGACAATTCCGTACTTTGCCATTTCCTTGTTGTAAATGTCTACACATCGGCTGCGAATGTCATCCTCCTTCTTTTGCCAATCGCCGCGGAAATCAATAAGTAGTTCAACAAGTACAACAAGATCATACCAGCAAGGTGCGTATTTGGCAGATTCCCAATCAATCAATTGAACAGGCCAATTGTGTTCATCACTCGTGTCTTGACAGCAAATATTGTGAATATGAAGATCACCGTGGATGAGGCACTGCCCCGCTTCAATGACTTCCGGGAAAAATATTGGCCCCTTTCCCAAAATGACTTTAATGATATCATAGGCAGGTTCTACCACTTTCCTTAAATCTGGATCCTGCATGGCTAAATCAAGGTATTCCTTTGTTTTTTCTATATGCTGGATCCTCTCCGCAGTCAACTCCTTAGACTCATAACGGGGAAGCCATGAATCAAATAACGTCGCCTGCTTATCCGAAAGACGGTTTTTAAAAGTAAGGGCATGAAATTTAGCTACCGTTGGAATCATCCGTTCCAGATGATAAGGTCTCAGCTTAATCTGCCCCCGAACGGGCTCCAAGCATTCAGTAAATAGCCAGAATTCACCATTCTTTACATCAGACTCTAGCCAGATCATTTTCGGCATCATTTCCTGAAAAACTGGATAAGCCTTACGATACATATTCATTTCTACTAGGTGGTTTTCTTTTAGCGGTTGCTGAAAAATTTTCAAGATGACAGGAACGGTTTCTGATCCAGAATTTAAGGTTAGTTTCCAAACGCTAGTTTTATCTCGTGAATTTTTCAAACATTCTATTTCGCTTAAGGTGACGGGTTTTTGAAGAACGCCCGCAAACTTTTCTTCCCAGCCATAGTGCTTCCATTGGCTGTTAATTTCTTTCTTACTGGTCAAAGGAAAAATCCCCCTTTGATACAAATTTTTTAATGCCTGCCCCATAAATTTCGAAGATGCGAGACGAAGCTGCGAATAAACGGAAGCGGATCGTCCCACCTGAACAGCGCTTCGACTTTTTTCCCAGAAAGCCCCTTCAGCCACTGGAAAAATGTCGTCTCGCCAAGTCTTTTCCTTTGCCGGTAAGACAAGAAATCACGAACAAAGTAGACCCATTTGATTCCATCTTTCTGCACTACGACCGGATCCGGATTTTGATTCGTGAGTGATAAATAATATAAATATGCTAAATCAACGCCGCAAGCAATCGATAAGCCTTGAGTCAAGCCAATCCTTGGGTTAATTTCGATGAATTTAAACTTTCCGTCTCTAGGATCCTTCTTAAACTCAGCAATTGCCAATCCCTTCATTTCAATTGACTTTAGAAATGGTACAGCAAGCTCGATGACTTCTTCCTCCCTTTTGCTGACGACCAGTGCCGAAGAGCCAAAGTGCGGCGGAAATTGATGGAGCTTTTGATTCATCCACAGACCCTTTAAATCCATCTTCTTATCAAAAAAGGTTTTAACGGAGAAAATGGCATTCTCTTCACCTGGTATGGCTTCTTGAATCATTAGCTCTCCATATTGACGATAAAAAAGATATTCCTCTTGTAGCTGAGCGGCTTCTTCAATCAAGATGGCTTTTTTATACAGCTTGTGGTCAATATTAGAGCGAAAATGAGAGGAATGGACAGGCTTTAAAATACAGGGGAAGATCAGTTGACCGATAATTTGATCTAGCTGATGCTCGTCGTTTACGATAAAAGTCTTTGGACAGGGAACGCAGTATTTAACGGCTAATTCATAGGTGAGTCGTTTATCGAGGACTGCTTCGATAAGAGCGTGCTCTGGCAATAAAAAACGATAATATTGCGATAAAACGTATCTATTTTTTGAAATAAAATGAACATAATCATCTGAGCCTGCTAACATGACCGCTTTCTGCGGAAAGTTATGACCAACTTGGCAGAGAAAATAGAGCAGCTCCTCTTCTTCGGTTACCGGATTTGGACAGGCGCCGCAAATGGCATGCCGCGTTTTACCAATTTTGTATTTTCCTAAAGTATCAAACGCGTAAACCTTAATTCCTTTTTGTGCCAGGCTTCTGACGATACCGATTCCGGTGGCACTCATATCAAGTACGACGGCAGGGATATCGTGATGCACACGTTTCCCTCCTTTCATAATAAAGATTGATAGATTTCAGCTATCTTTTGAGCCATATAATTCACAGTTAAATGTTTTTTCGCATATTTCTGTGCCTGTGTTGCTAATTTTTTCCTTAAATCCTGTTTCTTTACGAGCCTGAGGAGCTTTTTCGCGAGCTGTTTGGAATTGGCGGGCTCTGCAATCAGTCCGGAATAATCATCTCGGATGATCTCCGGAATACCTCCGCAATCAGTTGTAATTATGGCCTGCTTGGCGAACATTGCTTCAATGACAGAAATCGGCAGAGTATCACTTGTCGTTGGCAGGACAAAGATATCGGATTCGCTTAATAATGCTGGAATATCAGTCCTCTTTCCTAAAAATCTAACATTCGCTAGTTGAAGTTCCTGAACCTGCTTCTCGAGTTCCTCCCGCATCTCCCCGTCACCGACAATGCGGACTTCTACATTACCTAGTTTTTTTTTAAGAAGGGCAAGGGCCTCGAATAAATATTTATGGCCCTTGCGCGGGCGAAGACGAGAAACACAGGTAATCACAACGCTATCCTCCTGCTTCGCCGCTTTCACTCTTTCAAATTGGATACCCGTATAAACGGTTGTCATCTTTTCGTTTTGAGCTCCTAGATTTTTCAGAAGAGGCTTGAAAACTTCGCATAAGATGACGATATGGCTGGCATTGATTACGGCTTGTCTATCAATTTCAGAAAAGTAGAATTCCTCTACCGACCCTTTTTCAATTAGATTGAACTTAAGACGGCGTTGGGTCATGAATCCATGAGGAGTGAATAAGTGAGGTTTGTTATAGTGCTGATTTAATTTTGCCATCACCAGTGCAGTGAATCGATCTTGCGAATGAATAATATCGTATTCTTGTAAATCCACCCTTTTTGCCAAAGCTTCATAAACAGATAAATCACAATAATTTCTTAAAATTTTTTGATTATAACTCCCGTAACGGTTAATAAAAAATTGTTTTGCATTTTCGGTAATCACTGACCGAAGCTTTTTCACTTCATCTCTTGGAAATTGATTCGGGCTCAAAACATCAACCTGGTGACCCAAATCCTCAAGCCCGATCTTCAAGGCCGCAATATAATTCTGCAAGCCCCCCACTATCGGATAATCCCAAAAAGTTGTAATCAAAATACGCAATTTATATTTTTGAGAACTTATGGATGAAGGTGCTTGACACCTTTTCCTATTATCCTCCAATTGTTCCGTTAATCCATAATATTTGTCCATTTGGGAGATGAGCTGCGGGAATAAGATTTGTGTGGAGGTTTGGTCTTTTTTTTGTTCTTCAGTCACTTCCATACCCTCCTGATGATTTCAAATGCTTCGGCATATTCGACACCGACCGTCATCCCGCGGATTCGAGCCAAATAGGTGACTCCCTCATAAGAACGTGGATGCGGATAAGGGCGCATTTCAACATCATAATGCTTTAGGGCACTGATTTTATCATCAATGGTATCGGATATATCGACAAAATAATTAGGTTTGAATTCCTTGTCATTTGTGTGCTGACTCCACTCGCTCGAGGAAACTGTTTCGAAGCAGAGAATCTCTATCGGTCGCCTGCCGGGCAGCGGTCGGGCTGCCGTAAGGACCGCTTGAAACAGAACCTGATGATCTCGGTTTAGGTCGCCATAATGATGGGTAAAAATCATGCATGGGTCATATTGGGCGATTAGTTTTTCCACTTCCTTATTAAGTTCGTGCAAGGGCATCATTTCTAATAACAGGTTCGGCATTTCTAAAAAAACGCTTTCTTCCACCCCTAGTTGTTCGTTTGCTTGTTGCATAAAGGGCTTGATATGATTCTCCTCTTCCTTCCTACCTTTTGCTGCAACAACGGTCACAACCTTATAGTCGTGATTGATTAATTTTTTTATGGTTCCGCCGATTCCGAGGATTTCATCATCCGGGTGTGCAGCAACCACGAGAACTGTCTGATTCACTTTTCCACCTCACCTGATAAAAAATGGTTTCTTGTAATTATATGTTAAAAGTGTATTAGGGACATGGACACCCGTTCAGGAACAAAGAAAACGGGCAGATTTTTTGGACTTTATTTGGTAAAAACTAGAGTATGAAAAAATTTTGGGGAGATGATTGATTTGAAAGTAACGGATGTGCTTGTACAATGCCTAGAGAACGAAGGTGTGGAATATATATTTGGAATTGTCGGAAAGGAAACGCTTGATTTTGCCGAATCCTTGTCAAAATCGGAGCAGATCGAGTTTGTAAATGTCCGGCACGAACAAGGTGCCGCTTTTATGGCAGATGTTTATGGGAGGTTATCTAATAAACCTGGTGTTTGTACGTCCACACTTGGACCCGGTGCCGCCAATCTAATTACTGGCATTGCCAGTGCCCAGCTCGACCATTCACCGGTCGTGGCCATTATCGGCCAGGCGGGCTTGAACAGGCAGCATCCGGAATCGCATCAATTTGTCGACATCGTCAAATTGTTTAAACCGGTCACAAAATGGTGCACGCAAATACTGGAGTCTCAATTCCTTCCAACTGCCATCCGAAAAGCTTTCAGAACGGCAAAATTAGAAAAACCCGGCTCTATAGTGGTCACCCTGCCAGAAAATCTGGCAGCGCAAATGATTCCGAACCTGCCACTGTCTGTGGCACCGATTCCAGAAATTATTCCTGACATGGACTCCGTAAAATCTGCAGTCCGGCTTATTGAAAACCACCTAAAACCGTTTGTTATTGTCGGAAACGGGGTCATCCGTCAGGATGCGGGGGACGCACTGCTCTCCTTTATCGAGGCCCTCGATGCCCCTGTCACACATAGTTTTATGGCCAAAGGGGTGCTGCCAAAAGACCACCCTCAGCAATATTTTACATTTGGCTTTAATGAGCAGGACGAAGTTTTAGCTGGACTAGAAGAGGCAGACTCACTCATTGTCATAGGGTTTGATTTTGTGGAAAAACTGCCAAAGGAGTGGAATCCGAAAAAGCTGCCGGTTATCCATATTGATACAGTTCCGGCAGAAATCAATGAGTATTACCCAGTTCAAGCTGAATTGGTTGGAAATATCAAGAAAACACTTGAAATGCTTGTGCAGCAAAAGCTTCCGCACAAAACATGGGCCCCATCAGGCGGTCTTCAGGAAAAAATAAAAATGGCTTATAAAACAGAGCAAACCGATTCAAATTTAACGATCGAAAACATTCTTCATATAGTTGAAAAATGCTCCAACGAAAACGCAATTGTGATTTCCGATGTAGGTGCCCATAAAGTTGCAATTGCCCGAACCTATCAGCCTAAAAAGCCGAATAGAACGATTATCTCAAATGGGCTGGCTTCAATGGGGATTGCCATCCCGGGATCCATTGGAGCGAAGCTTGCCTGCCCTTCCGACCAGGTTATTTGCATTACCGGAGACGGCGGAGCTTTAATGAATATTTCCGAAATCGAAACCGCCAAGCGTTTAGGCCTTTCTTTTATCATCATTGTCTTAAATGACTCAATGCTCAAACTTGAAGTCCAAATTATGAACAAAATGTTTGGAGAAAACTACGGCCTTACCTTCGGGAATCCTGATTTTGTCCAGTTGGCCGATAGCTTCGGCATTAAAGGTTTCCGGGTTGAAACGTTGTCGTATTTTGAAAAAGTTTTTAAAGAGGCACTTGCCTCAGAGGAAATCGTTTTGATTGATGTTTCCATCTGAAAGTAACCCATAACGGGATATAAAAAGGCGGATCCACCATAGACCTTTTTGGTGGAACCGCCTTGTGTTTACGCGCTTGTTTTAGCAGCATTTCCTCGTTTATTTATTACCTGTAAGGCAAATAAAAGCGCGAACGCCACCAGCCCGATAATGTCGCTTATTTTTTCCGGATAAATCAAACATAAACCGGCAATCAAGGCTACAATCCGTTCTACCCAGTGCATTTTTCTCATCCAAAAACCAATTACACCTGCACTGATGGCAATCATCCCGATAAACGCCGTAAAAACCACCCAAATCAAATACATCCAGGTTGTATTTATCATCAGCAATTCCGGTGACAACACAAACATATACGGTATGATGAAGGCGCTGATCGCCAGTTTGGTTGACTCCACCCCTGTTCGGAACGGCTCACCTCCCGATATAGCCGCTGCAGACATCGCAGCTAAGGCCACTGGCGGTGTAATATCAGCGACAATCCCGAAATAAAACACGAATAAATGGGCTGATAAATCTGGAACCCCTAATAAAATGATGGCTGGTGCGGCAATCGTGGAGGTGATGACATAGTTGGCCGTCGTCGGAGAACCCATGCCCAATATCAGAGAAGCGATCATTGTCAAAAATAAAGTCGGCAACAAATATCCGCCGGATAAATCGAGCAAGCCATTCGCCATTTTCAGGCCCAGCCCCGTCTTCGTCACCACCCCAACAATGATACCGGCGGCTGCCGTAGCGGCGGCCACTCCGAGAGCCGACCTCGCGCCATCTGCCAACGCGTCGATGATTCCTTTAAAACCGATTCTGGTTTCTTTTTTAATCGCACTTACTACCACGGTGATGACGATTGACCAAAGAGCCGCGCGTATTACACTCATCCCGGACATCAACAACAGAACGATGGCAACAATCGGAAGCAATAAATAAAGCTTGCTGAATACTTCTTTCCGGTTTGGCATCTCTTCCTTTGTCAACCCGCGAAGACCGATTCTCTTAGCTTCGAAATGAGTCATAATCCAAATTCCGGTAAAATACAGGACAGCAGGTATCGCCGCAGCTTTAGCAATGTCCCAGTAAGAAATCCCGTTTCCGATAAACTCGACCATGAGGAAGGCCGCTGCTCCCATTACCGGCGGCATCAACTGTCCTCCGGTTGATGAGGAGGCCTCAACTGCCCCAGCAAATTCCTTTTTATAACCAAGATTTTTCATCATCGGGATTGTAAAGGCCCCAGAGGTTACGACATTGGCGACAGAACTGCCGCTGATTGTTCCTTGCAGGGCACTTGAGAAGACTGCGACCTTGGCAGGTCCACCGACACTTCGGCCGGCAATCGCTATCGACAAATCGTTAAAGTACTCGCCTACTCCTGTTTTGATTAAAAAAGAACCAAATAGTAAGAACAAAAAGATATAGGTAGCTGACACCGCAATCGGCGTGCCCAAAATGCCTTCCGTCGTAAAAAACATCGTTTGTACGAGTCGGTCCAGTTGCAGGCCGCGGTGCGCTAAAAAGCTGGGCATGTAGGGGCCGAAAAGTGCGTACAACATAAAAACTATGGCAATAATTGCGATGGGAAGACCGACCGCTCTGCGGGTTGCTTCCAACACCAATAGAATCGCTGCCAAACCTACATAAAAGTCAAGATCGGTTAGCATGCCAGCCCGTAACACCAAGTCATCAATCATGAGCGGCCAATAGGCGCCAACAACCACTGAAATAGCAGCTAAAATATAATCGTACCAGGCAACCCTATGCTCTTTCCCGCGTTTTTCCTTGCTAGCCGGAAAAAGTAAAAAAATTAATGCTAATGCAAAACCTAAATGAATGGACCTCTGCAGTTGGGCAGTTAACACTCCGAAAATTCCCGTATAGAGATGAAATAAAGAAAAGGCCAACAGAATGGCAAACACAATCCAGCCAATCCTGCCCTTCAGCTTTCTTGCTCCTGCTTCCGGGTCGTATTTTTCCAAAAGCTCCTGCTGTTGTTCTTCAGACAGTGCTGCCTCATAAGTACTCAAGGATGTTCACTCCTTTCCAAATTTGAAATAAATTCAGTTTCCGTATTTCTACTTTAACGACTGTTCCCGGTTTAATGGTATGCGATAAAGGATATTCCTTATGATTAAAAATCACGCGGTGATTGGCCCGGACCTGTCCGATTCGCAAATAAAAGGATGGGAAAATTCGGTTCATGTTCTTGATGTAATACTTTCCGTTAAGTTGTTCAAATCGTTCTCCCTTTTCGGCATTGGCCGGCATTCCGATTGATGTATCCTCATACTCCAATTCATATTGCTGGATTTGCTGATCAGCGGTGATCTTGTAGCTTTCCACTACATCAGACAGGTGGATCGAATGGGTGTACTTAATTTGAAAGGTTGATTCATTGTTTAATAGAATAAAAGCGGCTTTGGAACTTGAATGGACTGGTGTGAACACAAGCGCCTCCCGGAGTGGAATGCATGCTATTACGAGTATAGGGATAGATAACCAGATTGCTAGCACAATGATTATTTGTGCTATATTAGGGATTTTCATTTTTCCTCCTTAAATAATGAAGAAAACGAGACCGGCTAGCGTTTGCCAGAGCCGGTCAACATATGTGAACAAGATAGTTTTATTGGGCTTTGACGCCTTTCTCATCAAAGTATTTTTTTGCTCCCGGATGGACATCGATCCCTACCCCATTTAGGGCATTCTCCACTTTAATGAGCTTCCCTTTGGCATGGGTCACTTTATCGAGATTTTCAAAAATGGCTTTCGTAATATCGTATACGACTTGTTCGGACAGGTCACTTCTTGCTACAAGCATGGCCTGGACAGCTACAGTAGAAACCACAGAACTGAGTCCATAAGTACCGGGTGGAACTTCATCCTTGATATAGTAAGGATACTTTTTAATCAGCGCGTCGATTTTATCCTGGGCAATTGGAACAATCACCACGTCTTCTGTGGCAGATAGACTTTCTACGGCTCCAGTTGGCGTACCTGCCGTTACAAATGCTGCATCAATCGTCCCGTCCTGAATTCCTTGAGTCGATTCGTCAAAGGAAAGGTCCTGCTTTTGAATATCCTTGAAGCTAAGGCCATGCACTTCGAGAATTTGCTCTGCATTTGCTGCTGTTCCGGAACCTGGTGCTCCCACAGAAACTTTTTTCCCCTTCAAATCTGCTATGGATTTGATACCTGATTTCTTTGTCGTGACAATTTGAATGGTTTCCGGATAGAGGGTGGCAATGGCCTTAATATTTCCGACCTTTTCCTTGAACATCAGCTTACCGTCAACAGCATAAGCCGCAATATCGGTCTGGGTGAAAGCAATTTCTCCGTCACCATTTTTTAAGGTGTTCATATTTTCTGCGGAAGCTCCTGAAGTCTCAGCGTTTGCTTCGATTCCTGTGGCATCCTTAATAATCTTCGCAAAAGAACCGCCCAGTGGATAATAGGTCCCGCCTGTTCCACCGGTCAAAATACTGATGAATTTTGGCTTCTCTTCTGCTTTTTCACCGCCGCTTGTCCCGGTTGTGGTCTCTTCCTCCTCCTTCGTGCTGGAACCGCATGCTGCCAGAATCATAGACATGACCACAACAAAAATCATAGAGAGAAGAAACTTTTTCTTTTTCAATTGTAAGATCCCCCTTTAAAAATTTTCTATCTGTCGTAACTATTTTTATTAAGTAGAAGGAGGAAACTTGTCATTTACGGTTAAATTGGTGCTTTAGTCCTAATTCTTGATTATGGCTTTTCTATTTCGGATAAAGTAATAATAGGAAAATAATGAGGATGGTAATATGGCTGTAACGATTAAACAAAAAAATAAGCAAGAAGTTTATTCTACACGAAATGTTTGGTCGGGCTTCCTGTTTGGTCTAGGATTAGTGGCATTTATAGATGAAACTGTTTTTCACCAGCTTCTCCACTGGCATCACTTCTATGACAAATCCACTACTGGTATCGGTCTGGTTTCTGATGGACTTTTCCACGCATTTAGTTGGATTGCGACTGTAGGGGCACTGTTTATGGTGGCAGACTTGCGGCGCCGGAACGCATGGGAGACAACAAGATGGTCAGCAGGCATGTGCCTCGGTGCAGGTTTATTTAATCTATATGATGGCATCATACAGCACAAACTGATGAAGCTGCACCAGATTCGCTATAACGTTGAAATCATTCCCTATGACATCGTGTGGAACGTTCTAGCAATTATGATGATAATCGCAGGCTTCATTCTTCTACGCCGGGCACGGAGAAAATCTTCGCCCTCAGGAGAGCTGACAGAAAATGCACTCCAATAATCATGTTACTCACTATTTGGACGATACATTTTTACAGGTTGTCCTTTTAATACCGCTCGTGCTGGTATTATTTTTGTATCTGTTAGCAATTTCCTTATTAAAATACCGTAAAAAATCATGGCCGTCGAACCGGACATTTTTCTTTGTTTTAGCTATATGTTGTGCTGTTGCCGCGGTTAGCGGACCCTTAGCTGTGCGGGCACATCAGGATTTTACCGCACATATGCTCGGCCACCTGCTTTTAGGCATGCTGGCTCCCTTGTTAATGGTACTAGCGGCTCCTCTGACACTAATCCTAAGAACATTGAATGTTATCACAGCGCGGAGACTAGTTTCCTTTTTAAAAAAGAGGTACTTTCTGTTTCTTGGTGATCCGGTTGTTGCTTCCCTGCTAAACGTCGGAGGACTTTGGGTTCTTTATACAAGTGACCTTTATTTGACTATGCATAAACACACCCTTGTTTACGTGGCAGTCCATTTACATGTCTTTCTTGGAGGATATATATTTACCTCCGCGCATGTTTATATTGATCCAATACCGCATCGAAGAAGCTTTGTATACCGTGGAATTGTGATGGTAGCAGCGTTTGCCGGGCACGGAATCCTTTCCAAGTACATCTATGCACATCCGCCTGCAGGAGTTCCAGCTGGGCAGGCTGAGTTAGGGGGTATGTTAATGTACTATGGAGGCGATGCAATTGATCTTATTATTGTCGTTATTTTTTGCTATCAGTGGTATAAAGAAAGCCGCCCTCGCGTGAAGGCAGCTTCAGAAAGCAGAACACTCTGAAAAAGTAAAAAATGTCTCAAATAAGAATTAAATGATCTGGTTCTTCAATTTTCCGATCCCGGTGATTTCCAGCTCCACGGTATCGCCGGGCTCTAACCAACTGTGAACCTCTTGTCCAAGCTCCAGAAGGCAGCCTGTTCCAACGGTGCCGGATCCAAGGATATCTCCCGGGTAGAGCGTGACTCCAGCTGATGCCCTTTCGATCATTTGCCCAAATGAGTAATAGAGATCTTTGGCATTTCCTTTCGAAAGCAATTCTCCATTTACCTTGGCCGTCATCGTTAAATCAAAGCCACGGCCGGAACGATATTTTTCAAGCTCATCCTTAGTGACGATGACAGGTCCGATTGTTGTCGCAAAGTCTTTCCCTTTTGCTGGCCCCAGACCAATTTTCATTTCCTTCTGTTGCAGGTCACGTGCTGACCAATCATTGAATATGGTGTAGCCAAAAATATAATCCTCGGCATCCTCTGCATTGATATTCTTCCCTTCTCTGCCAATGATGCAGCCCAGCTCCAGTTCATAATCCAATGCTTGGCAGCCGGGCGGGCGTGCTATTTTTTGATTGTGGCCCGACAAAACTAAATGGTTGGTAAAATAAAAAGCAGGTATTTCATACCATTCTTCGGGTACCTTGCGGCCAGTTAGTTTCCTGGCATTCAATACATGAAGTTCAAAGGCCATAAAGTCTCTTACACTCGGCGGGTTCGGCAGCGGTGCAGTTAATTGAACCTCGCTTAACTGATAAGACGGCTTTGCAAGGTCTTCCAAACTCTTCAGGATAGGCAGATATGCATTGTAATTTTTAATTAATTCTAATAGATTGTCAGGCAGCTCACCGTTGCTGACGAGATTCATATCATAGACGTACTCATCCTTAATCCAGCCGGCTTTTTGGCGGCCGTTTGCATCAATAAATGTTATAAATTTCATTCCTATTTTCTCCTTTATTCAAAAATGGCAACTGGTCTCGCCCAGCCTGCGCTGGCACCTGTTATTTTCACCGGAAAAACCGCTACTTTGAAGCCGAAACGTTTTGGCAGTAAATCCAAGTTTGCTAATTTTTCAATTTGGCAATATTCTGCTTCCTTTCCAACATAATGGGCCGCCCACAGGACGCCATCACGCGGATTTTGCTTATAATCGGCGGCCTGATGATAAAGCGGAATGTCCCAGCCCCAACCGTCTGTTCCCATGACTTTTATTCCTTTTTGAATGAGCCAGCGTGTTGCATCCGCCGAAACGCCTGCGTGCATTGCCGCGTAGTTTTCTTCGAAGTATTTTTTGTCAGCATCCGTCCTGATTAAGACGATATCATAGGGCTGCAACTGATAATTCATTTCTTCCAATTGCTTTTCCAGATCTTCTATTTTGATTTCATAGCCCGTTTCCCTGTCGCTAAAATCAAAGAGAACTCCATGGCCATAGAACCATTCGAGCGGAAGTTGGTCAATTGTCCTAGATGGTTCTCCGGCTGTTTTGGCCGCATAATGCCACGGAGCGTCAACATGTGTTCCGGTGTGAGTTGTCAGCGTGACCGTTTCTACCGCCCAGGCAGCGCCGTCCGGAAAATCACTGGCCTTTAAGCCTAGGATTTTGGCCGCCTGCTCGGCCCCCTGTTCGTGCGATTCATAGATGATTTCAGGAGGGAACGGCTCCTTAGCCCTAATATCCAATGGAACACTTAAATCAATGATTCGCAATTGGCTGCGGTTCATTTAATTACCCCTTTTCCGTAAAGGTATAGGTTGGACATTTTCCGTTTACGACTGAAATCATAACAAATATAGGTTAAAAATGTTGTCGAAATTTACCAATGAGTGAGTATTAACTCATCAAAAAAAGTGTTAAGGAAATTAATCCTTAACACTTTTTCAATTTAAATTTATTTAGAATGCGCCGGCTTCAGCAGGACACTTACCAACCGGTCCATCCCCTCCTGAATCCGTTCAGGTGAAGAATGGCTGAAGTTTAGGCGGAAGGTGTTATACTTTGGCTGACCTACATAGAATGGCGCACCTGGCACGAAGGCTACACCCTTTTCAACTGCCTGGTGAAGCAACGCGGTGGTGTTAATCTCTTCATTTGCTTCCACCCACATAAACATGCCGCCTTTGGGTTCAGCACATTTGAACAAGTCAGTGCCGAGCTTTGCAAGGTAATCCCGCATAATCGTCATTCGATGATAATACTCTCGGCGGATTGTCTGAATATGGGAATCCAAATCAAAATCACGCAGCAAATAATAAAGAGCCTGTTGGTCTAGACTGCTTGAATGCAAATCGTTCATTTGCTTGGCTTTCGCCATCATTTGAATGATTTCGATCGGACCGGTTACCCAGCCTGTGCGCAGTGCAGGAACAACGGATTTCGAGAAGGTACTCGTATAAACGACATGGGTACGTTGCTCATCAAGTGATGCCAGCGGCTGGTAATGCTCGTGTTCATGGAATTGAATATCCCCGTATGGATCGTCTTCTAATATAAGAATATTATATTGATAGCAAAGGTTTAGTAATTGCTGGCGTCTTTCTGCGCTCCAAACCTTGCCATCTGGATTTGAGAAAGTTGGAATTACATAAACAAATTTAGGCTGGTATTGTTCCAGTTTAACCTTTAAATCCTCTGGGTCCATTCCCTCCTGATCACTGTGTACTGCAATTACCTCTGCTCCGTATGAGTGGAACACCTGTAAGGCTGATAGGTATGTAGGATCCTCGGTGAGCACGACATCCCCTTCGTTTAGCATGACTCTTGAGAACAAATCAATAACCTGCTGGGATCCTGTTGTTACCAATATATTTTCAGGGGAAGATTTAATCCCCTTACGCTCCATTTTTACTTGAATCATTTCACGAAGCGGAATAAAGCCTTCGGTCAAACCGTATTGTAAGGCGTTGTTTCCTGAGGAAAAAACTTTATCGTAGGCAGTTCTTACCGCTTCCACTGGGAAAATGTCCTCGGCAGGCAGTCCTCCGGCAAATGAAATGACATGTGCCTGCTGTGTTACCTTTAGGATGTCCCTGACAGCAGATGATTCAAAGCTTTGAGTACGAGATGCAAATGGATAATTCAATGTTAGTCGCTTCCTTTTTTGAAAAATAAATAGTTCAATATAATGCTATTTTACTAAAGCATATAATTGAAAATTGATATTATTTTAAATAGTATAATATAAAATCCTTAGATGCAAGAATTTATTTCTAAATGTTTTGAAAAATTGAAACCATTCGCTTTCCTAAATATTTTCAAAGTAGTATTATAATTTAATAGTATAAACAGAATGTTTCAGACTAACTAGAAAGGGTAATCTACATGAAAAAAGGTGTTGCACTATTAATCTTAGCCACTATTCTTTGGGGCGGTAACTACATATGCGGACGTTTTCTGGCACCGGCTCTGCCGGCAACACTGCTAAACACGATACGGTGGGGAATATCGACGATCCTTCTTTGGGGAATACTTGCTTTTAATAAAATGGATTTCCCTATCTTAAAAAAATGGAAGGAATTTTTGATTCTTGGGTTTTTTGGGGTCTTTGCTTTTTCAACCTTAAATTACTTAGGATTAAGATCATTAAGCGCTTCGCACGCAGGAATGATTTCTGCCGGGATTCCGATTGCCATTTTACTATTTACTCCGTTTGTCTTAAAGGATAAAATTCATGCTAAATCGTGGATTGGTGCTATCATTTCCGTGATTGGCGTGATGATTTTAATTCAGGGAAAACAAGGCGGGGCGTCCCAAAGCTCCCTAATCGGAGAAATTGAGATTCTGTTATCTTGTTTGGCTTGGGGAATGTATACGGTTCTCGGCAAAAAATATGGGAAAAGTATAGACCCGCTGACCATGACTGCCGGAGCATCTTTTTACGGCACCCTCCTAAGCGCATTAAGCTGTATCGGCACAGTTGATACGGGAATGATTCATATGACCGGCTCGGCGTGGCTGGCTGTCATTTATGTAAGTACACTGGCTTCGGTTGTAGCCTTCTTTTCCTGGAGTGCTGGAGTCGAAATGGTTGGACCAGCACTTGCAGCACCATTTATCAATTTACTGCCCGTTTGGACCGTCGTGTTCGGAGTATTGCTCCTACATGAGAAAATATCCTTTATAACCCTTTTAGGAGGTATTATAACGATCGCAGGAGCTGTTTTTACAAGCTACCAAACGTCAAGCAATAAAAATAAAAAAGGCCTGATCCAAACTGCTTAAATGTGATAAAAACGTTAAAGGTCCTGTCCCCCAACACCATTAAAGCGTTAAGCTTTAGGAGTGTGGAAAACAGGACCCTTTTTTATGCTCATGTGTTATCTTCTCTAGTTATTTAATCATGGAAATTCGTACCGTCAGTCGTTGCTTTGATGATACCGGCACGGATGACAAAGTCACCGAAGTACTCGCCTTCCTCGCGTTCTTTGGCATAGCGTGAGAGAAGAACACGAAGTTCTTTTAATATTTCTTCTTCCCCAATGTTTTCACGGTACATCTTGTTAAGTCGGCTGCCGTCAAAAGCGGCTCCAAGGTACATATTATATTTTCCGACTGCTTTACCCATAAAAGCAATTTCACCCAGTCCAGGACGTGCACAGCCGTTCGGGCAGCCTGTCATACGAATGGTAATTTCCTGGTCACGAAGACCATTTTCATTAATAATATCCTCAATCTTATCAATTAACTTAGGTAAATAGCGTTCTGCTTCCGCCATGGCCAATCCGCATGTTGGAAGTGCTACACATGCCATCGAGCTGCGGCGTAGGGCTGAATGATGCTTCCCATCCGTTAAACCATATTGGTCCATCAGTTCGGTAATCTTTTTCTTCTTCTGGCTGGATACATTGGCAATGATCAGGTTCTGATTCGTTGTAAGACGGAACTCGCCGGTATGGATTTTAGCAATTTCGCGCAAGCCAGTCTTTAGTTTATAATCATCATAATCCTTTACCCGTCCACCCTCAATAAAAAGGGTATAATGCCATTTTCCGCCAACCCCTTTTACCCAGCCGTACCGGTCGCCGTTACTTTCGAAATAGTATGGCTTCGCTTCTTCGAGGCGCCAGCCAAGGCGGTTTTCAAGTTCTTCTATGACAGTTTCCAGTCCGAGGCGGTCAACAGTGTACTTGAAGCGTGCGTTTTTGCGCTCTGACCGATTGCCATAATCGCGCTGAATAGTAATCGTTTTTTCTGCCACATCATATAGCTGTTCAGGTTTACAGAAGCCTATGATCTTAGCCAACTGTGGATATGTTGCTTTATCACCATGCGTACTTCCCATACCGCCGCCAATAGCAACATTAAATCCAACCAAATTACCATCTTCCACAATCGCAATAAAACCAAGGTCGTTAGAAAAGACATCGACGTCGTTTGTTGGAGGAATGGCCAGCGCGATTTTAAACTTACGCGGCAAATAAAGTGGACCGTACATCGGTTCAATATCATCCACTTCAGGCGTTCCGGCCACTTTTTCTTCATCGAGCCATATTTCATGGTATGCTCTTGTACGTGGCAATAAATCGTCACTTAGTTTCTTTGCCCATTCGTATATTTCACCATGAATTTCGGATTGATATGGATTGGAAGTAGACAACACATTTCGATTCACATCGCCGCATGCTGCAATGGTATCTAAAAGCGTATTATGAATTCGCTGAATGGTATTTTTCATATTCCATTTTAAAATTCCGTGCATTTGAAAAGTTTGACGAGTTGTTATTTTAAGTGTCCCATTGCCATTTTCTTCGGCAAGGTCATCCATAACAAGCCATTGTTCAGGAGTTGCCACTCCCCCAGGCAAGCGGACTCGAAGCATGAATTGATAAGCTGGTTCAAGTTTTTGCTTTGCGCGCTCATTACGGAGATCCCTGTCATCCTGGAGATAGCTGCCATGGTGTTTCATCAGGCGGTTGTCATCGTCGGGAATGCCAGAGCTGAGTGGATCTAGCATGACTTCTGTCAATGTGCCGCGCAAATAGTTACTTTCTTTTTTTATCCGCTCAACATCGCTTGGCGGGCCATCCGGTGCTTTTAAAATAGAGTTCACCATGTTGAAAAAGACTCCTTTCAAATCCAATCAATATACGTCACGCTGGTAACGTTTTTGCTGCTGCATTGCAGTAAGATAATCTGCCGCCTGTTCACGGCTCATATTGCCTTCTTTTTCAATAATTTCAAGTAATGTAATATGAACATCATGTGCCATATGCTTTTCATCGCCGCAAATGTAAATGTACGCACCTTCTTCAAGCCAAGCGAATAATTCCTTACTGTGCTCTTGCAAACGGTGCTGCACGTATACTTTTTCTGCCTGATCCCGTGAAAAGGCAACATCCATTTTTGTCAGCACGCCATCTTTAAGCCATTTTTGCCATTCTGTTTGATATAAGAAATCTGTTACAAAATGCTGATCTCCAAAGAACATCCAAGATTTCCCTTCAGCTCCTGTTTCTTCACGCTCCTGCATAAACGAGCGGAATGGTGCTACACCTGTACCAGGTCCGATCATTATGATTGGTGCATCCGGATTGTTTGGAAGCTTGAAGTTTTCATTATGCTGAATGAAAATCGGCAGAGTATCCCCCGCTTCAAGACGTTCCGCTGTTAAAATCGAGCAGACGCCCTTGCGTTCACGGCCGTTGGTATGATAGCGAACAGCGCCAATTGTCAAATGAACCTCGTCTGGGTTAGCTGTTAAACTGCTGGCAATAGAGTACAAGCGAGGTGGAATTTTTCGCAGCACAGAGACAAACTCTTGTGCTGTTTCTCCCCAAGCTCCAAAATTTTGCACTAGATCAAGTAGATCTCGCCCATCTATATATTCCCTTAATTTTTCTTCATTTCCTTCTGATACGAGCTCCTTCAACTCTAAATTCGTTGAAAGCTGAGCAATTTTTTCAAGAAGCGGCTTGGTCAACACGGTAATTTCATAATATGAAGTAAGGGCAGTCTTAAGTGGACGTATGTCCCCTTGTTTCACGTTTACCGGATCTTCTTTCCCCCAAGGCAATTCCTGAATAAGCAGGTCGACAAGAGCTGGGGCGTTCACCGGATAAACCCCGAGTGCGTCTCCCGGTTCAAAGCTAAGGCCGGAACCCTCAAGCGATAATTCAAGATGACGAGTTTCTTTATTGGAACCGCGTCCATTCAAATTTAGGTTTTCCAGAACCTCAGCCTGAAACGGGTTTGTTCTGGAGTAGACGGATTCCGCAGCCTTTACTTCACCTGCATGCACTGGAATACCCGCTGCCGATGAACTTCCTCCCAGTGCTTCATTCAAGCTGCCAAGAACACCCTGAATCCATTCCCCTGCCGGCTCGTCAAAATCCACATCACAGTCAAAGCGTGGATAAAGTCTAGTGCCCCCAAGCTCTTCCAAACGTGTGTCAAAATCTTTTCCGGTTTGACAGAAAAACTCGTATGAGCTGTCTCCAAGTGCCAAAACGGAAAATTGCAGACCGTCAAGCTTTGGCGCCCGTTTTCCAAACAAAAACTCATGGAAGGATTTTGCGTTATCAGGTGGCTCACCCTCACCATGTGTACTGGCAATAATGAGGAGGTTTTGAACCTTTTTTAAATTGTTCGGTTTAAAATCACTCATCGCCGAAACGGTTGCTTTAAAACCGATCCCTTCAAGTGCCTGACTTGCTTTTTTCGCCAGACCCTTGGAATTTCCAGTTTGCGATCCATAAAGAATCGTCACCTCTTTAGATACGCTTTGGGATTGTACAGGTTGCCCTGCCGGTGCTCCCAATACAATTGAATTCGCAGAAGCAGCAAAGTACCCGCTTAACCAAACTTTTTGCGATTCCGTTAAGCTTGGCAGAAGACGATTTAGGAGCTCTGCCTGCTCCTCAGAAAATGGACTGTTCAATACCTGAAGTTGCAAAAAATATCACTCCCCTAAGGAAAATAAGCCATTTTGAAATTGCTTTAAGACATCATTTTCAATGAAAAATTGATTACTATTATAATAGTTTTACTATTCCTATAAGTCAAGTAGGAATTATAGAAAAACTATGCTTGCTGATATGTCATTTTCACTTTACCGAATATCTAAACATTAGTAAAATAAATATTAATTATCGAAACTATTAGTTTTTTTAATAATAAGGCGGGATTCATATGCATTACGAAGAATTAAAAACGTTCGTCACCCTTGCAGAGGTGAAAAATTTTACAAAAACGGCGGAGCTGCTGCTAATGTCACAGCCCAGTGTGAGTTTACATATCAAAAATCTTGAGAAAGAATTTCAAACAAAATTATTTCTGCGCTCTCCCAAATTCCTGCAAATCACTCCGACGGGTGAGATACTTTATGAACGAGCCAAACAAATGATTACCCTTTACGAACAAACCAGGCAGGACATTCTTGAACACCAAGATTCCATAAAAGGTGAATTAATCATCGGGGCCAGTTTTACGATTGGAGAATACATCCTCCCGGCTTTACTAATTGACCTGCAGAAAGATTATCCCGAATTGAATCTTCACGTGGTGATTGGCAATACCGAGGAAATTGCACAATCAGTCAAATTGTATAAAGTGGATATTGGATTAATTGAGGGGCACACCAATGAAAAGGAACTATCGGTCCACCCTTTTATGGAAGACGAGCTTTTCGTGGTTTCATCGAACGACCATGAACTCACCCAAAAAAAAGAAGTAACGATGGCTGACCTGCAGAATCAAACGTGGGTAACGCGGGAAAATGGTTCCGGAACCCGTGAGTATTTAAATCATGTTATTCGTTCCAATGGTTTGAAGGTCAAATCCTTTTTAACCATCAGCAGCAGTCAAGGGATTAAGGAAACGCTTATCAATGGAATGGGGCTGTCACTTCTGTCCGGAAGTATCATTGACAGGGAGGTCAAGCAAGGGCTGCTATCTATTATTCATGTAAAAAATCAAACTTTTAATCGAACTCTTTCATATATATACTCGCCTATCATGGAAGAAAAGCGAAATGTAAAGACCTTTATTCATTCCTTAACTCAAAAATGGCCGAAGTAAAATGACTGTGCATCCTTTTCTCTATTTTTCAGCAGGATTTTTTCATTAGCACGATGAATAAATTAGTAAATAAATAGAAATTTGCCGAAAAAGGATGAAAGGATGTTTTTTGTGAAAATAGTAAATGAACTAAAAATAATTCGAGTTCCCATTCCTACCCCTACTTTACTGCCCCATATGACAACGAACTGCTATTTGATTGGGAACGCGCAGGAAAGCATCTTGGTTGACGCTGGATATGACCAACCGGAAACGCGAAGTGAATTAGAAAAAGCCCTTGTTGAAAATGAAATCGCTGTCCCGGAAACAATTATTCTTACACACGCTCATCCTGACCATGCTCCAGGTGTTTGTCAGCTGATCGACTGGAATCCGGGTGTGTACTGCCATCACCTTGAAAAAGAGGAAACACAATCAGCCATTTCACCTTGGCGCAATATTTCTTTTTTAAAGGATATGGACATCCTGCGTATCGCTGGTGAGGAAATACATATTCTACATGCCCCAGGCCATACGGCAGGCCAGTTAAACCTGTATATCCCTTCCCAACAAATTCTCCTCGCTGGAGATAATATTGTTGCGGAAGGAACATCCTGGATTGGCCCTCCGGATGGTGACATGGGCGATTATTTTAAAACCCTTCATCGCCTACAACAGTTAAAGATCAGTCAAATCGGTCCCGGCCATGGGGAATGGGTTACAACGCCGTATGAGCACATTGAGTTTGTGTTGAACCGAAGATTGTATCGGGAAAACCAAATTAAGGACTTACTGAAAGAACATCAAAGTTTAACTTCCGTCGATTTAACGAATTTGATTTATCAAGATTCCATTCATCCTAGTGTGTTTGAAGTGGCAAAAAGAACAACTGAGGCACATTTAATCAAATTAATAAACGAGGAATCCGTCATTCAGCATGAAGAAGCATATATTTTAAAAAACAATCTTGTAGTCTAATCGATTAAACTCCGGCATCGAAAGCTGACCGCATTTTATATAATGAACAATTGTTTTCAATGTATGAATCGTTGGAGGTGCTAATGGAATTGTTTCCTCTTCATATCGGGTTAGAGCTTCTTGGGGATTAATCCATAAAGAATCATCAATTTCATTTTCATCTGGTATTGGCATTTGACCCTCGGGCAGCCTGGCCAGGAAGAATTTTGTATCAAAGCGAATTTTGCTTTGACTAGGTGTGACAATTCGGCCAAAATAAGTTAAGTATTCTAGATTCAGATAAAGCGCTTCCTTTTTTAACATGTGTAGAAAAGAAATTTCTCCTTTAATTAACAGACGGCGGTATTCCAGGGCGGTATGTTGGTCCAGAAGAACTGGGGTACCGTCGACTGTTTGACAAAGAAGAATCCCTGCTTCCTCAAATAATTCACGTGCCGCGGCGATGTAGTAAGACTGGCTAATTGATTTATCCCGCTTTTCGTTTTTTATATACTCATCATCATAGATGGCATCGCTGTCATCTACCGCTCCCCCGGGGAATACATAAATACCTCCCATAAATTTCATCGTTTTCGGCCTTTGCGTCAAGAAAACTCTGTTCTGATGATCCATTAACACAACTGTGGATGCAGGTCTTGGTGTAACCTCCATATTTCTACCACCTTTCTGTTATTTATAGTTTAATTACATCTATATTCAACCAATCGAGCAAATTTCCCTTCCTTTTTCCATAAGAAAAAGCACACTATTTTTTTCTAGTGTGCTCGAAATGTGATTATATGGCTGGTGCTTCCATTCCCATTTGGCTCCATTCTTCCCTGGCAGGGCCATATACACCAGGTACCTGAAGTCCGGCTTGACGCATTAGCACGGTCATCTGGCCGCGGTGATGGATGACGTGCTTGATGAGAAGATTTAGGGTAACTGCCTTTGGCATCTTCATCCCAAAAACATCTTTCATTTCTGTTAAAGAGTCATCGGTCCACTGCTGCTGGACTGCTTCAACGGTGTCGGCACTTACCTTGCGAAATGCATCAGCGATAGTTTTGGCTGAAGTTGGGACTGTTCCTTCGTTTTCAACCAGGGCTACATTGATACCGAATTCCTTTAACATTCCCGGTGTACTGGTGACAATATGCCAGCCAATTCTTCCAAGCGAACGATCATCCGTTGACACCATTTGTTGAAGTGAACCGTCGGTTAAAGCATCCATGATTTTTTGTGTAGAGCCCGCCTCTTGATTCCATTCTTGCACGAATTCTTGGATTGATGTATACATAATTATTCCTCCGTTTTGTTGGTCATGATTAACTACCTATATCATTATTACCAAAATGTGGATGTTCATGTATGGTATTTCAACTTCAAAAAATGATTAACGTAGCTTGTCTTTTAGAATATAATTTTAAAAGTGGTTTAATTTCATTAAAGGGGATTTATCAAATGAGAATACTAGGAGCTATTACAGCATTTTTTGTAACTGATTTTTTCTTTCATTTAATTGATGCCTTAGCGATGGGCTTGAAGGCTGAAACGCAAGCGCAGCGGATTGGCGCCGTCTTTTTAGGGTTGCTTGTACTTTTGATCTTGATGGCTGTCTTTTACCGCTTCTTTTCACGTTCATTCTTTAACGGGTTTACCGTCGCCGCTGGTTTGTTCTTGAGCTTTGATATTGTTGTCTTTCATTGGATTTTCCAGCTTCATCGAATTACCAATGGGCCGGAAGCCAATTGGCTGGAGCCGTTGTTTGTTGTCTTTGGGTCCTTTTTTGTGTGGTTTGGAATCAAAAAAGAACGGTCTGCTGGAGTGAGCAACCATAATGGTATGCCATTTACATGAAAAACCGCCTGGATTTGTCGTTAACGGTTTACTTGTGCGGTGCAAAACTTTAATTCACAGATCTAATCAGATTGCAAATCACATAAATTTCACAACATAAATGATATTTTCACAGTCAAAAAGGCTTAGAGATATTTTTTCATCTCTAAGCCTTTTTTGTATTATCTTTTTTCACTTACTCCCCCGTATGTTGTACAAGTCATTAGACGCTAAAGCGAGTTTGATAAATAAGCGGAGAAATTTCTCTTAATTAGGAAATAGCACTGAAAATAGCTTAAATAAGCGGAAATATTCCGACTATTGACTCAAAAAACGTGAAAATGGGTAATTTTTCTTTACTTAATCGGAAAAACTCCGCTTATATACACCGAACCGAGTCTATTCTGAAGTCTAACCGAAAAATCTCCGCTTATTTTAAATATCAACATAATCCACGTACTAAATCGCAAATAATTCACCACCCCATAATAATTGTTTCATACCGTGTGATTTACAATGTGAATTAGTACAAAATAAGCAACAAAAGGCTGCCGAAATATTGATAAATCAAAAAAAACGCACTGTGAATTATATCGGGTATTCAAGTGCGTTTTCCTATGTGTTTTAAAACGTTTTCACCTTTAAAGTAAACCCGTTAATTTGTCGTCCAGGCGGTTTTTGTTAACGCTTCGGATATAAAATTTCATCTATTATCCCATATTTTTTGGCTTCTTCGGCGCTCATGAAGAAATCACGATCAGTGTCTTTTGCCACTTTTTCAATTGGCTGCCCAGTACGTTCAGCGATGATTTGATTAATGTGCTCGCGGAGTTTTAAAATACGTCGGGCAGATATTTCGATTTCGGTTGCCTGCCCTCTAGCTCCTCCCAATGGCTGATGGATCATGATTTCGCTGTTTGGCAGGGCAAATCGTTTCCCTTTTGTTCCAGCCAGGAGCAGCATGGCTCCAAACGATGCTGCCATTCCGGTGCAGATGGTGCGGACATCCGCCTGAATATATTGCATTGTATCAAAGATGGCGAATCCAGCTGATGTTGATCCTCCCGGAGAGTTAATATAAAGGGAAATTTCTTTCTCGGGGTTATCCGCAGCTAAAAATAAAAGCTGCGCTACCACGCTGTTGGCCACATGGTCATTGATTTCATCGCCAATAATGATAATTCTATCCTTTAACAAGCGCGAGTATATATCATAGGATCGTTCGCCGCGATTCGTGTTTTCAATCACATATGGAATGGTATTCATTATAACCGTCTCCTTTTAAGCAATTTGGCTAAGCAGCCATACAGAGAGTGCTTGAAGGAGAGAAAGTTTGAATAAACTTTGCTTTTGGAATTTCGCTGATAAAAGAAGGTAGCCTTTCAATAAGAAGCGTTGGATCTTCGCTCTTTAATGCTTCATAAAAGAGTTCTGCTAATTGCTCGCGTTCATCGATATTCCAATATGTTTCTGCAGTCAGGGACTGGTCTTCGTCCTTTAATTTTCCAAGACGATTTTTCGCTCGGTGCAAATTAGCCTTTACCGCCATTTCTGATGTGTATAGGATTTCTGCAATTTCCTTTATTTGATATTGAAAGGCCTCTTTTAATAAAAAGATAATCGACTGCTTTGGGGTGAAATGATTGATGAGCATCTCAACAGTATTATTTATCTCATCCAGAGTTGCGTTGTGGAAAGCTCCGGCAAATTCAGTTTCCTCTTGAATGCTTTCCTTTTTTCTTTTTCGAATGACATCCACCCAGTGGTTATGAGCAATTTTATTTAACAGGGCGGGCGTTACCCTCTGCTGTTGATTTTCATACTTTAAGGCTTTGAGAAAAGTTTCTTGTGCAACATCGTCCCCATCCCACGAGTTTTGAGTAAGAAAGTGACAAAACTGCTGAAGCTTCTGGTAATGATCCTTCCAAAATAAATCTGTCTGTTCAGCAGATTCATTAATCTTTGAGTTAAGCTTGTGTAACATGGTTTTCACTCCTTTTTGCACTCTCTACACTTTAAACGGATATGGGGAGACGAAAAGATACGGGGTTAAAAATTTTTTTATAAATTTAATTTATCATATTCAATAATGAATGTATTAACACGACATATACAAAAAAACGCCATTTCTGGCGTTCTTCATGACAATTGGTTGTTATTTTCATTTATCATCTCTTTAACATCTTGAGAAATTTTATCGAAGGTTTGATTCACTCTATTCATAATAGCTTCATTGTCTGTTTCTTTTGATGGGTTTTCGGAAATTTGGTTATGCTCTTTTTCCATAAATTTCACCTCCACTTTTATGGTGTGTTATTATGGAAAATTTTATTACTCCATAGCAATGAATGAGAAAATAAGTTGACATAACATAATTACAAACAACAAAAGGTTACCTACGAAGACTTGCCTCTATATTTTTTGAAAAATAAAAGAAAGAAAATGAAGGTAACAGCCCCTAGAAAGCTGAATCCTGCAATTACCGAGATATTTGATGATATTAAGCCAAAGCCAATACCGCCGATGAAGGTAATTCCTCTCTCTATTAATGATTGAAAGGATTCAATTGTTGCTCTGATTTCGGAACTACCGCTATGGTGAAGGTACCCTGATACAATAGGTTCCACCACCCCGCTTGCCAAAAAAACGAAAATTAGCATCGCAACACCCAACCAGCCGGGAAACATGGCGCTAAAAATAAACCCGCAGGCAGTGACCCCAAGAACGTAAAGAATGATGGTTTCCGTCCGAAAATAATTTTTTAAATATGCCGCTATTAGATTCCCCGGAATCCTAGCAAGTGAAATCAATGCAGAAAACAATCCAAAAAATATGACGGAAAAGCCGATCTCATCCAAATACAGCTGCCAAAACTCATCCAAGTATTTCACACAAGCAGAAATGGCCATAGCGTGTGTAATAACCACAAGTAATCTAGGTTTGTTTTTAAAGAAAGCTATTGCGCTAACAAAATATTCCCGCCATCCAACCGTTTTGGTCTGTTTATCTACGAGCAGCTTTTTAGACGGAGGTTCCCTTAAAACAACAGTCATTCCAAAAGCAATTAGCATGCTTGCCGCGGAAAGAATATAGTTAAGCTCAAATCCATAATATTTAGCCAATGCACTCCCTGAAAGTGCTGCCAGGATTGCCCCGAAAAAATCAAGCGAATTCAGACTTCCAACTATTTTTTCAAATGATTCTTGCTCGTTAGTCACCTTAAGCGTGTCATATAATAGAGCATTCAATGATCCACTCCGGCAGGCACTTGAAATCCCGGCAAGAAACACGACTAAGGCAAAAGTCCAAAAGTTAAAGGCAAACAGAAGAATGATAAATTCCAGCATGGATAAAAAGGATCCAATAACAAGCATGGCCTTTCTGCCAAACTTATCAGCCAATATCCCCGTTGGAATCTCTAAGCCGACAATCGTGACGGCATAAATGATTTCACAAAAAACAACCATCAACACCGTCATGCCCCGCTCCTGCCAAAACAACCTTTCGATTACATACGCAGGAATTAAACTCCGAAAAAATACAATGAAATACAGTTTATGAACATTTTTATTAAAATCCATTTAGCCACTCCTCCACTATTTGTATTTAATCGTTACAAATAGCTAAGGTGGTGGACGGATTTTAAGTTGTTTGAATTAACAAGGTGGTCTTACTATGTTCATACCAACATCTCCATTGAAATAGTTTTACTTATGATTATAATATCTCTTAAGGACCTCTGGATACAAATATTTTCCATTTATAAAAATCAAAACCTGTTCAATAAAAAAGCAAGCACTATTAACATAATTAGTGCTTGCATAGTCAGTTGTATTTATTTATGAAACTTTTTTAAAAATCCCGCTTCCATATTATTTAGCAACGTAAATAATACAGACCTAGCTCCATCGATTGATTCCTTCTGCTTTATCCATGTTACGGGTTCTTGGATATAGCTTTCAGGTGTGATTTGATCTCCAAAGGTACCCTGAAGGAATTCAATAATCTCCTCAGAAAATTCAGGATGAAACTGCAGTCCAACCACCCTTTCCCCAAAAGCAAACGCCTGGTTCTTGCACCCTTCACTATGTGCGAGGTTCCTGACTCCCTTTGGAAGTTCAAAAGTATCCCCGTGATACTGGAACGCATGAAATGTGGAAGGTACTCCATTAAAAAGTGGTACTTCTCCCGCTTCAGGAGTTAGCTCAATTGGATGCCAGCCGATTTCCTGATGGGTATGGGGATATACCTTACCACCTAAAACATCAGCCAAAAGCTGTGCACCTAAACAAATCCCCAGCACCCTTTTATCCTGATTGATTGCTTCTTTAATAAAGTTTTTTTCGTATACAAGCCACGGATAAAGCTCTTCCTCATATGCTCCCATTCTCCCGCCTAGAATCACCAGCATGTCAAAATCGTTCATCGAGGGAAATGCTTCATTTTCATAGACGATCGTGCATGATAAAGAATAATTTCTTTCCAAAGCCCAATCTTCAATTAAACCTAATGTGGCTAATGGGTCATTTTGTAGATAATGTATTCTCAATTTTCTTCTCCCTTGCTTTGTTTAAGAGGTTTCTTAAAATCTGGCAGAAAAAAGATTTCGTTCCCACTCACTTACATAGCGGGAATATTTGTCCCATTCTGTTCTCTTAATCTTGATAAATTCTTCCCAAATCGATCTGCCGATGGTTTGGGCCAACACGGAATCCTGTGCCAAATGATCAACCGCTTCCTTTAAGCTTCTTGGCACCCAGCTAATATTTCTTTCCTTCAATTGGAACTCGGATGCAGCACTTACATCGAAATCAACTGGTTCGCCTGGATCAAGCTGGTTTTGAATACCTCTTATACCTGACGCTACCAAACAAGCTGCTAAAAGATACGGGTTGCACGTTCCATCCGCACCGCGGTATTCGAAACGTCTAGCTCTTCTTTTCTCTGGTATACGTACCAATACCGAACGATTTCCTGAGCCGTAACAAATATGGGCCGGTGCCCAGGAACCAGGCTGCATTCTTTTATAGGAATTAACACTTGGTGCCCCAATTGCTATTAAAGAAGAACCATGCTTCAAAAGTCCTCCGATAAATTGATAAGCTTTTTCGGACATATCAAGTCCGCGTTGGTCTGTCGGATCTTCAAAAAGGTTTTCACCAGCCTCATCGTACAGGCTGATATGGACATGTAGTCCGCTGCCGGCTAAGTGTTGAAAGGGCTTAGGCATTAATGTCCCAACCATTCCTTTATCGCGGGCAATCTGCTTGAATAAATGCATGAAAGTGACTTGGTCATCTGCCGCTTTTAAAGCGTTGGTGTATTTTAAATTGATTTCAAGCTGGCCAGGGCCATATTCACTTGAGATTTGCTCAGTTTTAACTCCCATGCCTTCAAGGGAATAAACAAAGTCTTGGATGAAATCCTCTTGCAAATCGGCGCCCTCGGACGAGAAACAATGGCTGTTATCGGCAGGAACAAGCTGTCCACCTTGGTCCTTTAAAAGGTAAGCCTCCTGCTCAAAAGCCATGTACATTTTTCCGCCTAGGAGCGTTTCTACCTCATTTAATAACCGTTTCAACGCACCTCTTGGACAACCGTGCCATGGTTCCCCATTAATATCAACTAAGTCACACAGCATGCGGGCAGTATTCTTTCGGTAAGGAAGGATAGCAAAAGTGCTCGGATCCGGTACTGCGAAGAAATCTCCATCATTCGGACCATAGGCAGGATTCGGAATATACTCGTCAAATGTATCAAAGCTCATAATGGCTGTACTAAAATTGACTCCCTTTTCCATTGCATCCTCAAGCTGTGCCGGACGAATCGTTCTTCCGCGCGTTACGCCGGCATAATCAAGAAATTCCACACGGATAAATTCAATCTTTTCTTTCGCGACAATATCTAGTACCTGTTCTTTTGTTATCATATTTATTCGACTCCTTTATGCAATCTTCTCATAATGACATGGGTGAATAGCTCGACCCCAACGGGAATGATCGATTCATGAAACTCAAATTGCGGATGGTGTAAATCAAAGGCAGGTTTCCCCTCCTGAGCGACTCCCAGCCTAAAATACGTACTTGGAACTTTTTCGGCAAAAGCCCCAAAATCATCCGCACCCATCGATGGCTCCTTCAATTGGAACACATTTTCCGTTCCGAGAAGCTCTTTTGCACCTTCCTCCAATTCTTTCGTCACCCAATCGCTATTGATAACCGGAGGATGGCTCTCTTTATAGTTGACGATTGCCTTACCGCCAAAGACTTGGGCGATATTCTGGCACATTTCTGTTATTTGTGCAGCTAGTCTTTTTCGAGTCTCTCTTGTAACTGACCTTGTTGTCCCTTCCATTACTACCTTGTCTGCGACAACATTGCTGGCAGTTCCTCCGCCAATTTTTCCAACATGGACCACAACAGGCTCCACCGGATTGCTTTCCTTTGTGACTAACGTTGGCAAAGCTTGAAGAATCTGCGAGCTTATCGTAATCGCATCGATCGCTTGATGAGGCCGTGCACTATGGCCGCCTTTTCCTTCCACAATAATTTCAAAATCGTCGCAGGAAGCGGTAATTGCTCCATATTTTACACCGACCGTCCGATGCGGGAGGTGAGGCCACAAATGAAGAGCCAGCATGGCATCAACAGACGGATTTTCTAAGACTCCTAGTTTAATAAGCTGCTCGGCCGCCCCATCTGCTTCCTCTCCTGGCTGAAAAATGCAGCGGACTCTCCCAGACAATTGGCTCCTTAAATGATATAACTGATAAACCGTTCCAAGGAGAATCGTCGTATGGCCGTCATGGCCGCAAGCGTGCATAACCCCTGGGTTCTTCGATGAAAAATCGAGACCGGTTTGTTCATGGATCGGAAGGGCGTCAATATCCGCCCTAATTCCAATATGTGCCCCATCGCCGTTTTCCCCGATAATATCTACGAAAATACCAGTTTCACCAATATCTTGATAAGGTATCCCCCACTCTTCCAGACAGGAAGCAATAAAGCGAGAGGTCTCATGCTCCTGAAAGGAAAGTTCAGGATGCTGATGGAGATGACGGCGTATTTCATATAGTTTTGTTTCAAGGTCTTTTTGTACTTCTAATTCCTTTTTGGTAAGCACTGTTGAATGCCCCCTTACATTGTTGTATCTTTACTTGAAGTGTTTGATAGATTTTTAGATTTATTAAATAACTTAAATAGCACATACAGGACTACCATGCCAATTGCGCCGCGAACCAAGGTCATTGGCGAACCGACAAAGGTTCCGTAGAAGACGATTCCAATTCCCACGAAGCCAAGAACCGGGAATAACGGATAGAGAGGTTGTCTCCAAGGAAGCTGTTTTACCTCTTGCAGAGCTTTCTTTCGATATAAAATTCCAGCAATAAGTGCCAATGTCCAAGAAACCAACCAGGCTAGAACCAATTGAGTAGAAAGTTCAACATATAGGAAATCAGGATTCAACACCCCTAAAACGACTAATCCTACTGACAACGCCCAAACCACGATAATTCCGTAAACAGGTGTACCAGTCTTTGGATGAACATACGCAAAAAAGGAAGGTAAAAATCCGCTCTTTGCCTGTGCATAAAAAATCCTTGATGATGCATAAAGTGTACCCATTAAAATACAGGTAGCTGCCGCAATCCATGCGGTCATATTCATGATGTAGGCACCGGCAACACCAAATACCATTCCTGCAGCTTCAGTAAATGGAGAACTATCCATGGTGATTTTGTCCCATGGAATTAATCCCTGCAATACAGCTTGTGCTGCTGAATACAAAATAAGGAAAGTTAAACTAGACCAAATTAACGCTTTTGGCAGATCCTTTGGATTTTTTACCTCTCCTCCAGCAGTTGCCAGCGTAACTGCACCTAAATAAGCGTAGGTTCCAAGTGGAATCGCTGACCAGAACCCATCCATTCCGTGTGGCAAAAATGGTGTGAAGTTTTCAAAGTTCATATCTTTGATGCCGATGATCGAGAAAAGAGCCATGACGAGGGTCATGATCACGACGAGAATCAACTGTGTTCTGGCAGCGATTTCTGTTCCAAGAATATTCAGCACAGCAAAAAGGGTAATAAAGAAAATGGCAAAAAACATTGGCCATAAATCACCTTTTAGCTGCGGGAAAAACCACATGGTAATTTTTCCTAATGCGAGCCCAACACTTCCACCGGCAATAACCCAGCCGAGTGCAAAGGTGAAACCAGACAAAAAGCCCCACCATTTTCCCATAAAGCGCTCAACCCATGTAGACATGGCTCCTGCAGTCGGCATTCCGACAGCCAGCTCCCCTAGCGCAATCATTAAGAACAACTGCGACAATCCTGCTACACCATAGGCTAGAATCGCTCCAGGTCCCGCGGTCGCAATCCCCTGCCCCATTAATAGAAAAATCCCATCGCCGATAACGGCACCTACACCCAGTGCCCAAATTGACCAGTAGCCAAGCTTTTTCTGTGATTCAAGCCCTAATTGATTATTGTTGCTCATCCAATCGCCCCCTTTAAATATTTCTGATAAACATTTTCAAAATTACGGAATAGGACCATTTCTCCGATGACTCTTGCTGTTTCGGCATCCATATAATCGGATTCTACCCAAGAGGTTAATACCTCCTCGAAGCACTCCTTAAATAAATGAACGCCAAGCCAGTTCATTTCCGGTACCGTAAAGGCGTCTGAACCATACATCACCTTATCAAATGGCGCAAATTCAAATATCTGTGAAATAATTCGCTTGACCCCGTGGCCGCTAAATGGATTCTGCAAGGAAATATCCATATAAACATTAGGTAAAATACTGACAATGAATGCCGCTTCTTCCACCCAAGGGTATCCCCCGTGAACAAGATGCACTTTTGTATCTTGATATTTCTCATCTCTTAGCATATCTAATAGAAAACTAGGGCTTGCTTTTGGCAGTACCACTTCACCGTCTCCAATACCTGTGTGAATATGCATAACCTTATCCGATGAAGTACATTCCTCCATGGCAACATGCAAGCAATAATCCCGGAAGCTTTTCACCGTTGCCCTTGTGTTAGCTCTAAATTCTGCATATTCTTCGGCTGCAAGCTGTTCATTCATAGATTCGATTTCAAGACCGCTGCGATAAGCAATAATCGACTTTAATCCCACTACTCCAGCTTTTTTCAACTCATTTGCTAAATCTGAACGATACTGCTTTTGAAATTCTGCAAAAGTGTGGCACTCCTCGCATAAACGGACCATCACCGGTTCAATTCGATAAATTTCCCAGATACGCGCTCCGCATAAATCTGCATATTCGGACTTCAAAAGCGGTGGCTGCGGATACCCAAAGTCCCCGACAATTCCGGTAATATTGGCATCCTGAAAAAGCTCCCGTGTATACTTTTTGAAATCTACTGCCCTCATATTTCGCTGTTCCACAACAGCTTCGAGCGTCGGCTCGCATGAAAAATATTTTGCTAAACGCTGAATCAAAATTTGCACCCACATGTTACTTCCCGGATATGGCTGTTTAGCAACCCGCTGATAGTTTTCTGGAATTTGATTCGGAATGACAGCAAGCGACAGCTTTCTTACAAACTCATCCGGTGTATAAGGCTCCGAATTGGCTATATATGGATGTGCATGGACATCAATCGCTTGACAGTCCTCTAATGATACTCTCATTTGATTCCCTCCTTTGTTGTATGTCGAAATTCTTGCAAATTTCGTGCCAACTTTTAAAATTCAGAAAATAATCCAAAAATCCTTATTATAACAGGTAAAAAATAAAATTCCTTATTAACAAAGGCTATAATTTCCGAGAAAAAATTTTTTCTACCGAAAAATATTTTTCGGTCATTCTTTTTCACTTTTACTAAAATTCAAAATATATGTTTTGCGCCTGCTGTAATTATGATAATATTTTGAAAATGGGACATTTACCTTTATTAAAGCGACAAAAATTTTTCGCTAATTATTTTTCGTGTTAGACAGGTGATGAAATTGAATGTTGATCAGCATCCAATATTAGAAGAAGTTTGGAATCATACCTTTGATTGTATGATGGTAATCAATGAAGATGGAAAAATTATTTCCTTAAACCGCCCAGCGGCAAGGTTATTTCAAGGCAGTCCCTCCACCCTAATCGGATCTTCTGTATTTGAACTTATTCCTTCTGAAGAATTTGAGAAGTGCTTTCAGAAAAAGGGAAAAACGGGGATCCCGATTTCTTTGGGGACCAAGCAGTTTGTCGGGAATATTGGCTGCCATGAAAACATGGATAAAAGTGTTACCTACTATTTATTTTTAAAAGACATCACTCATGGTCAACAGCTACAGGAACAAATTAATGATATGAATAAAGTCAGGCAATTATTTGACGTTATCCTTGACCAGATTGAACAAGGGATTTGTGTTATTGATGAACACGGTAAGATTCTTTTTTACAATCGCAAATCTGGGGAAGTGGATTCTTTAGAACCGGAAGCAGTTAGAAATAAACGGGTTCATGACATCTGGAATGTGGATGAACACACAAGTACACTATTGACGACCGTTCGTACAGGAAGAACACTGAATCATCGAGAAACACATTTCACAACAAACGGGAAACCGGTTACGACTCTTGTAAGAACCGTTCCGCTGCTACTTGGAGAACAAAGGGCTGCAGCAATGGAAATTTCGAAGGATATTACAGAACAAAAACAATTAGCTGATACCATTATGGAGCTTCAGAAACAAACAAAGAGTCCTTCATCCCTCCCGTCAACCCCGGCGTTACAAAAGAATCATACCCGTTTTCAATTTGAAAACATTGTTTTTTCAAGCCGGGAAATGGCTCAAACCATCGAACAAGCCAGAAGGTCAGCGAGGTCTAAATCAAATATCCTGATCATTGGTGAAACCGGGACAGGCAAGGAATTGTTCGCTCAAAGCATCCATAATGAAAGCCCGCGGAAAAATAATCCTTTCATTGCTCAAAACTGCGCAGCTCTGCCGGAATCCCTTCTCGAAGGCCTCCTTTTTGGAACGACTGTAGGAAGTTTCACCGGTGCAGTGGATCGAGCTGGCTTATTTGAACAGGCACAGGGTGGAACCCTTTTGCTGGATGAAGTTAATTCGATGAGCCCGAACCTCCAAGCTAAACTACTTCGAGTCCTGCAGGAACGAAAAGTTCAGCGTTTGGGGTCAGCAAAAGTCATTGATATTGATGTTAGGGTGATTGCAACCATGAATGAAGAGCCTCTTGAGGCGATATCCCAAGGTAGGCTTCGGGAGGATTTATATTATCGTCTTGGGGTGGTCAATCTTGTGATTCCACCTTTACGAAATCGAAAGGACGATATCCGGACACTGGCTCACCACTTTATCGCAAAACACGCCAAGGCATTGGATGTATCCGTAAACGGATTAGAAACGGAAGTTTACCAATTCTTTTACCGTTATCACTGGCCTGGAAATGTCCGACAACTCGAGCATGTTATCGAAGGCTGCTTAAATCTTGTTTATGACGAAGACACGATCGGCTTTGACCATTTACCGCCGGTCATGAAAAATAAAATTCAACATAGTGAACAATCTTTAGCAAAAGAACCATCCGTCCAATTATTAGGAAGCATGCCCGAGCAAATTGAAAAACTCGAACGCAGCATGATTGAACAGGCGATGAACCATTCCGGAGGAAACATTACAAAAGCGGCAGAACAGCTTGGTATTTCAAGGCAAAATCTAAATTACAAGCTGAAAAAATATCTTATTTATTCATAAAAGGGGGAACAATTTTGAGCCAGACCTTTTTAAAAGCCGAAGATCAAGTGATTGCCAACAGTTTAAAAATCCGCTTTTTCCCGATTGCTGTTCAATCAGCAAAAGGAACTCGTATCACCAGCCAAAACGGTGCGGAATATCTTGATTTAACAGCGGGCTGGGCCGTTGCAGGAATTGGCTATGGACATCCTAGGGTCAGCAGCAAACTCAAGGAGCAATATGAGAGCTTATCGTTTACCTCCCAGCTTTCTGCACCAGAACCTACAATAGTCTCTCTTGCAGAAAAACTTATCAAAATCACCCCAGGTGATTTTCCTAAAAAAGTTTGGCTGGGTCATTCTGGTTCAGACGCCAATGATTGTATCGCCAAGCTCGTTCCGCTGGCAAAAAACCGGACGCGAATGATTTCTTTTATGGGTTCTTATCACGGACAGACCATGGGCTCCCTTTCCCTCTCAGGACATCCTGCCCAATCGCAATTTATCGGAAGTGGGAATGTGATCAAAATCCCTTATCCAAATCCATACAGGCCACCCTTTGGGGAGACGGTTCGATTAACAGACCAAGTGCTGCAATACCTCGAACAAGAAGTGTTTAAAACGATCTGTCCGCCTGAACAAACAGCAGGAATCATTATTGAAGGAATTCAAAGTGATGGCGGATTAATTGTACCCCCTGAGGACTTTTTGCCGCGGCTAGAAATGTTGTGCAGGCGTTATGAGATTAGTCTAATATTTGATGAAGTGAAGGTTGGCTTAGGAAGAACGGGAAAATGGTTTTCGTTTGATCACTATGATGTGGTTCCGGATGCCGTAGTCCTCGGCAAATCCCTTGGCGGCGGTCTGCCCATCAGTGCAGTAGTGGCCAGAAAAGAAATTCTTGATGTAGGTACAGGTATTCATATGTTTACAACAAGCGGGAACCCTGTTTGCAGTGCTGCCTCCCTGGAAACACTGCAAATTATCGAGGATGAAAGATTAATAGAAAATGCACGTGTTAACGGAGAATACTTCTTGGAGCAGCTGGAGAAGCTTCAAGAAAAGTACGAATGGATTGGCGATGTTCGTGGAAAAGGTCTTGCCATTGGAGTCGAATTAGTAGAAGACAGACATACCAAAGCCCCTGCTGCCGAAAAAACAGCCGCTATTTGTTATCGATGCTTTGAACTGGGTCTGCTAGTCTTTTATGTCGGAATCAACAGCAATGTTATTGAAATCACTCCTCCGCTTACTATCTCCAAGGAGGAAATTGACCTGGCAATCTCCATTTTGGATCAATCTTTTTCCGATCTTCAGGAGCAAAAAATCAATATGGATTTAGTCAAACAATACGCCGGTTGGTAATAACAAAAGCGCAAGCGTCCTGTTCAGCGGCGTATGGCCTGGAGCTCTCCAACTGAGATAAAGGAAACACGAAGAGCGTTAGCGATTCGATGTTGACTTATCGTAGGGCGGAGAGCGAAGGACACTAGCCGCTAGGGCGCTGAAGCTGGACGTATCTACCCTGGTAACAACCTATCCACAATGACTTAATCTATAATTACCTTGACCTCAAAAAGGGTGTCAGGACTAAGTACCTGACACCTTTCATTTTTAGTTTTATGCCAACTCCAGCGCAACCTCCATCATGTTTGTAAAGGCGGTTTGTCTTTCTTCTGGGGTTGTTTGTTCACGGCGAAGGATGTGGTCGCTTACTGTTAGGATCGTCAGGGCATTTACCCCTGCATAGGCAGCGTTCAGATAAAGTCCGGCTGTCTCCATCTCCACTGAGAGAATCCCCATCTTCTGCCACTTTTCCAGTGCGGTTGGGTCAGCATTGTAGAAGATATCACTGGTCAGGATATTTCCAACATGCACCGGGAGCCCTTTTTGATCGGCCGCTTTCTTTGCTTTGTCCAATAATTCAAAGGATGCAATATTGGCAAATTCACCTGGTAGATTGTATTGGTGGACATATCTGGAATCGGTCGAAGCCCCCATTGCCAATACGAGATCATACAAATTCATATGATCTTGAATGGCTCCACAGGTTCCAATCCTTATTAAATTTTTTACCCCAAAAATATGTATCAGTTCCCAGGAATAGAGGCTCATGCTTGGCATTCCCATTCCTGTCCCCATGACGGAAATTTTCTTCCCTTTATACGTTCCGGTATATCCGAACATATTCCGAACGGAATTGAATTGCTGAGCATTTTCTAAATACGTCTCCGCAATAAATTTTGCCCGTAATGGGTCACCCGGTAAAAGGATGGTTTCCGCAATTTCAACACCATTCGGTTTGATATGCGGTGTTTCTTTCTTGTCGTTCATGATATATTCTCCTTTTTGTTATAGCTAATTTTTATTAAGTTCTCGCTTTTAGCCTTTTTTGATTCAGCATTATTAAAATATACCATTAATAGAAATGATTCTCTATTTTTACATTAACCAATTAACATAAAGTCAATAACCTTCAATTAAGGCTGTGATAATCCCTACAGTGACAATGGCCAAACATGAATAAAGAAAGTGATGAACATCTAGAACGGTGAATCCAGCCAAAACAATCAGCCCATCTATGAAAATAATGGTTAGTGCTAGATTGATTGAAAAGCTTCTCGATATAAGTTTAGCGAGTAAATCCGTACCCCCTGTGCTTGTTTTATGACGGAGCATAAGTCCTACTCCAATTCCGATGATGACTCCTCCAACTATCGCACCTGTCAAACTCGAAACGGAAAATTCGTCTCGAAGCGGTGCAAGTAAATCAATAAATAATGAAGAAACTAGCAGCCCTTGAATACTGTTTAAAAAATATGCCTTCTCTTTAAGTAAGGCCAAAAAACAAATAGGGAGACTTAATAAAATCATTGAAATCCCCGTTTGAAATTTAAAAAAGTAATACATAATTAGGGCGATTCCTAAAATACCTCCATCGATTAAATGGTTAGGAATAAAGAACCCATTTACCCCAATACCTAGCAGCAGACTTCCAACCAATGTAGCAAATAATTTCTCAAAAATAATGATCACCTTGTCCAACCTTTTTAATTTTATGATATGAACGTACCAAAAAATTAAGAATAAGCTAATTTGCAACATTTTCTGATAAAATAGGTACTAAACCCATAGAGACACTTATAGATAACAGTAGGATTGGCGAGAATGTGATTAGTAATGGAGGTGGAGAAATTTGACTCGAATATTAGCTATTATTTCATTATTATTTTTATTTAACTATTCAGCCCCGCTAATTGAACAAAAATTAGACCATACCGATAAGGTGCAAGCAATCGATAAAATCCAATCAGAGGTCAATATTCCGGAAATCATGTCAGCGATTGGTCAAATATTTGCCCAAGTTGAACAGCTGCTAAAACAGTTAAACCTAAACTTGGAAGAACTTCCAAAGACACCAAAAAAAGAAGAACCGATTGAAAAAATTGAGCTGCAAACACCTGACAAACAACTCTTTTCTATATCAAATATTGAATTAGGCCAGACAAAGGAACAAATTGAGATGAATGTAGGAGCAGCCAAACGGTCTTCCCTTAATGAGTATGGGAGCGATTGGTACGCCTACCACAATAATTACCATAATTTTTTTATGGTGATGTTCGATGAAAACAATAAAGCTTCAGGGGTATATACAGATCAAGATTTAATCTCTTCTACAAATGGAATTAAGCGCGGAAGCCCAAAGGACGAGGTTCATACAATCCTGGGCAATCCTCTAAAGCAAATTCAAAAAGGACGATATGTCTATCAGTTTGAGGAAGACAGGGATTATGATGTATATTTGCAGGATAATGCGTATGTGACCATTTTTTATGATAAACACGAGGGCAATACGGTAACTGCAATGCAGATGATCAGAAAAGACATTGAGGATAAGAAGGCTGATTTTTACACGAAAGCAAGTCCTGAATTAAAAGAGGGCTTTGAGTACCAAATGTTTGATTTAACCAATGCTGCTCGGGTGAATCATCAGCTTCCTGTCCTGACATGGGATGATCATGTGAGAGAAACGGCGCGAAAGCACAGCTCGGATATGGCTGTGAATGACTATTTTGACCACACGAATCTTAAAGGCCAATCTCCGTTTGATCGAATGAAACAAGACGATATTATTTTTCGGTTGGCCGGAGAAAATCTTGCCTATGGACAATTCAGCAGTATTTTTGCACATGAAGGGCTGATGAACTCGCTCGGCCACAGGGAAAATATTTTGCGTGAAGGATATCGATATCTTGGTGTAGGCGTCGCATTTAATAACGAGTCGCACCCTTACTATACAGAAAACTTTTATGCAAAATAGCCTCCTCCCCACCCCAAACAATTACAAGCGGAAGAGACCATGAAGAAAGGAACCCATTCGAGGTTCCTTTCTTCATTGATATGATGTTGTTTTTGACACCAAATTTCTACTTTAAAACAAGTTGCTCTTCTGGAGTGGAATCTCTCTTTACCCATTTGAAATCATCTGCAATTTCGTAGGAAGCAGGTGTCATTTCCTTCAACTGTTCGAAAGTAAGTTCATCCACCATTTCTACCAGATAAAGCTTCCCTTCTCGGAATTTAAAGACAGCATACTCAGTAACGATTGTGTCGACGCGATTTTTTGCAGTTAAAGGATATGTACACTCCGGAAGGATTTTCGGTTCTCCTTTAGGCGATAGGTGCGTCATCGCGGCAATCACACGTTTTGCTCCAACAACAAGGTCCATTGCGCCCCCTACACCAAGAACATCCTTTCCTGGAACTGCCCAGCTAGCAATATCACCGGTTTCAGAAACCTGCAACGCCCCGATAACAGTGGCATCAAGATGGCCGCCGCGCATAATACAGAATGATAGAGAACTATCAAAGTAGGAAGCATGCGGCAGTGCGGTAATTGGCTGAACACCTGAAGCATTTACTAAATCCATGTTTTCTGGATCTACAACAAAATCTGGTCCAGGTTCTGGTCCGGCACCCAGAATACCGTTTTCGGAATGCAGTGTAACAACTCCCTTTGGCAAATAATCTGCCACCAGGGTTGGGATTCCAATTCCAAGATTCACACAACCTAATGATAACTCCTGAGCACAACGCCATGCTATATAATGCTTAACAGAATAGCTCATCTTACACTTCCTCCCTTTTGACAACGATATCAACAAAAATAAATGGTGTTACAATCTTATCAGGATCTAATTCACCAATTTCCACAATTTCGTCTACTTCCACAATCGTTAATTTGGCTGCTGTCGCCATCGCTGGGTTAAAGTTTTGTGCTGTCTTTTTATAGACAAGATTACCCGCTTTATCAGCCTTATGGGCACGGATAATAGCTACATCAGCAGTCAGCGATTGCTCAAGGACATGCTCCCGTCCGTTATATGTACGTGTTTCCTTCCCGCGTGCCAGATCAGTTCCCGCAGCTGTTGGGGTAAAAAATGCCGGAATCCCTGCGCCGCCTAAACGAATCGCTTCTGTAAATGTCCCTTGCGGCAATAACTCGATTTCAACACTTCCCTCACGATTCGCTTTCACAAGTTCCTTATTTGTTGAAAAGAAACTTCCTACTACTTTTTTGATGCGATTTTGCTCAAACAAATCATTCAGAATGGACACACTTCCAAGACTATTTGTGATTAGGGTAAGATCTCGGAGCTCTTCCCGTTTAACTAACGCCCTCGAAAGATGACGCGGCATACCAGGGAAACCGAATCCCCCTACCATAATACTGGAACCTTCGGGAATTTTTCCGATTGCCTCGTCTGCTGTTAAGAATTGCACCTTCGTTTGAATCTGTTCAATCGTATCGTTCATCCTGCATTCTCCTTATGAGTTTACTGTTTTCTATTTACATACTAACCGGTTGGTATGTTATCATATTAAATAATAAGACAAGAGGTAATTTTCTGTCAATTGAAATTTAAATAATATTTTTTTTCTTTAAGAATAATAATTTTTTTCGAATTATTCCAAACACAGTTAGCATCAAAGAGTGTCATTATTATAATACAACCATCACAAAACATTGTCATAACAATATTTTCGTGCTTTTTCGACAAAAATCCAAAAATTTTGAGTAATCTGCTAATTTCGTTGACAAAGCTATTATTGCATGTACAATAATAACTGTATTGTTATTCGATTTTTAGTTCCAAAAGGGTTTTTATTATTTAAATATTTTACATAACTATTTATTTATTGAAAGGATGTTTGAAATGAAGTTAGAAGAAGTTGCAAAACAAATCTCCACACCGTTGGATGCACCAGCTTTTCCACGTGGGCCATATCGATTTAATAATCGCGAATACTTAAACATTGTCTATCGTACTGACATCGAGGCTTTGAGAAAGGTAGTACCAGAACCGCTTGAAATCGATGAGCCGCTTGTGAAGTTTGAGGTCATCCGGATGCCGGATGTGACTGGTCTGGGCTCTTACACGGAGTGTGGTCAAGTCATTCAAGTTAATTACAATGGTGAAAAAGGCGACTATGTACACTGTATGTATGTGGATAATCATCCAGCCATTGCTGCAGGCCGTGAAGTTGGAGCGTATCCAAAGAAACTGGGCAAACCAAGTTTATACATAGATTCCGACACGCTTGTAGGTACTTTGGACTATGGAACTTTACGAGTAGCAACCGCGACGATGGGTTATAAGCATCAGCAAATCGATTTAGAAGCGGCTCGTGAAGAAATTTGTAAGCCGTACTATATGCTTAAGCTTATTCGGGGACAAAATGGAAAGCCTCGTATTTGTGAGTTGGTGCGAGGAGAGATTAAGGACATTACAATCAAAGGTGCATGGACTTCCCCTGCCCGCCTGCAGCTATTTGCTCATGCGCTTGCACCGCTGGCAGACTTTCCTGTGCTAGAAATTGTTTCTGCTTCTCATATCCTTACTGACCTATCTCTCCCACGCACAGAGGTAGTTCATGATTATTTGGCCGAAGCTAGTGTACCTTCAAATAAGGAATTAGTAAGCCAAAAATAAGTCGATAAAAAGGGTCAGCCCCCATCGCTTTATACTAAAGCACCGGGGACTGACCCTTTTAAATAAAAAAGACCAGCTGCTATTTTAGCAGCTAGCCGGTTTTCATTTTTTGATTTTTTCTCCGATCCAGTAAATATCCTCCCTTAAAAAACCTAGGTTCATAGGATACAATAAAAGCGTGCGGTTCAAATTTTTCAATCATGGAGATTAATTCCTTTTCTCGATTCCGTTTCGTGAAAATTTCCATTTTATAACGTTCCCCATCACGTCCTTCCCCAACAAACAAGGTAACTCCAAACCCATTGTTTCTGAGCGTTTCCATTAGTTCTATGTTTTTTGTTTGGGTGTTGACCGTGAAAATAATATAACCTACTGCCAATTTTTGTTCTATTTTTGTCCCGTAAATGATCCCTATGCCAAATCCAACTGCATAAACAACCATCGCTAATATACTCTGACTTCCATTAAAGACTAAAGCCAACCCAAATACATAAACGAGCATTTCCGCCATACCTAGGATGGCAGCAAGGGCGGTGAGATTTCTAACCAAGAATATGATTCGAAGTGTAAGTAACGGTACATAAATTAGCTGCAATAATAAGATTAAAAAGATTTCTAACAAATGAAGCACCTCAGATTAAATGTCTAATGTGAAGAAAAAGCAGGCTGCACAGTCAAATGACAGAAATTACATTTATTTTTCTATCTCAATAACCGGCAGCAACAAATAGGATGGATATTCCTCCTGATGGAAAATGGTTTGCCGAGCAAGTTTACTTTCAAGACTATCAATCATCGTTTTTCCTGTATTTAAATTCGCATCATAGCGCGGGAAATTGCTAGAGGACACCTCCACCCTAATACAATGACCTGGCAGAAACACATTGCTGGAAGCCCACATATCAATTTCGATTTCGACGGTATTTCCCGTTGTTTGATTTGACAAACGAACAATTCCATCAGTAAGATTATAGGCTGTACCATCTGGCATGACATCTATCAACTTTGCTGTGAAGTCTGTAGAAACCACATCTGTTTGGACCCACAGCTTTGCCTTGATTGGACCTGTCACTTCCAATGGCTGTTCTAAAGGCTGTGATGTATAAACAAGGACATCCTCCCGTTCTTCAATTCTCCGTTGGTCTTGAGGACCATACGTATGAGCCCCAGCAAATAATGTTCCCCCCCCTTTCGTTGGAACAGGATTTTCAGGGTCATAAAAAAACTGATCATTCGGTTCGTTCCCAGGCTTTTCCCAAGATAACACACCATCACCAAACCTCGTATTGGCCTTCCCTTCGCTATGTAAATAGAAAGGCTTATAATTTGTCCGGGCTAATGGCCATTCATATTCATCACGCCACTCATTAATGCCCATGACAAAGATTTTTATCGGTGCTTGATTCACAATCCCTGTGTCTATTCCTTTTAACCAAAAATCAAACCAGCGCAGATGTAATCCCGTCAAATCTTCCTTGTAATCAATCCAGTCACCTGCAGCATGAAGGCCGAAAGTCCGTTCACCAAGGGTCGATGTATACACTCCATGTCCCCAGGCGCCGATCATTAATTTCTGATTTTCTCTCGCTTCAGATGTGGCGGCGTTTTCCGACATTCCTTGATAGTTTTTAATCGTCGATGGAAGGAGATTATCATACCAGCCAGCAATATGATACGCTGGCACCGTAAACTGATGATATTTATGAGATATACTCATTCTTTCGCCAAGTTCTTCTCTTACTGTTTCATCTAATGAGTCATAGAATGCTGCAGCAACTCCTAGCTCTTTCAGCGGCGGCCAGTCCTTAACCGGTCTGAATCGATACCACTCGTTAATATTGTTATAAAAGTGCGCTAATTGCTTCATCTTTTCTTCAATAAGCGCAGGGTCTTTGTATTTCCGTTTGATTTCATCCGGAGCCAGCGATTCAAGCCCCCATGTTTCTGAGGAAGCAAGAAGAAATGCTCCGCTTTCCGTAAATGTAGTGTCACGACGATTGCTTAAGGTCATTACGGGAGCGATTGCTTGTAAATGCGGCGGCTGTTCTGATGCCGCCAATAATTGTGTGAATCCATAGTAGGATAATCCGAACATACCTACCTTCCCATTTGAAAAAGGTAATTTTGCAGCCCATTCAACCGTATCATAGCCATCTTCCGCTTCATTGATCATCGGGTAGAAGTTTCCTTCTGAATTATACCGTCCCCTTACATCTTGGTTAATGACGACATAACCATTTTGAACCAAGCGGTTTGTATCCAAATAACGATGGGAGTAAAACGGCAAATCTTTGTTGTAAGGGTGCCTGGTTAGTAGTACTGGGAATTTACCTTCCTTATTTGGACGATAAATATCAGCATACAAAACAGTTCCGTCTCTTAACGTACAAGGAACATTTTTCTCCACCAAAATTTGATTCATTTCCAAATCCCTCTCTCCTTGCCCATATTTATTTATTGTAAGTGCTTTAGACAGTAAAAATAACTCTGTGCTGACTCATAACAAGTCAGCACAGAAAGAATTCATGTCTTATTTTCCGGTCATTTCTTTTACTTTATCTTGGTTGTTCTTAATCCACTCTTGGGCAACCTTTTCAGCGTCTTCCTTGTTTTCAATTTTAGCAATCATCTCTTCTACATCATCAATAGGGATGCTCCAATTGCTTAAGAATTTATAGGCATCTGGGGCAGTTTCTTTCAGCTTTTTGTTCGTGATAACGTGCACGTCAGAAGCCGGAACAAAATTTTTATCGTCTTTTAACACTTTAATGTCGAATTTGTTAAACATTGTGTGAGGACGCCAGCCAAAAAAGATAACGGGCTCATTTTTCGCCATTTTGCGCATGGCTTCAGCGAGCATTGCTGCTTCAGAAGAATTGACCTGTTTCAAATTTAAGCCGTAAGCTTTAATCATTTCATCAATGGTTTTTTGTGCACTTGTTCCTACTTCTATGGAATACATTTCATTTTTAAATTCACTTTCTTTTCCCTTCAAATCAGCAATTGAATTAATGTCTTTCAAATATTTCGGGACAACCCAGCCTGTTGCGGCATCTTTATAGCTGACAGCAGTGTCTTCAATTGAGTCTTTGTATTTATCCAGATAAGGAGTATGTGCAGGAATCCAGGAATCCATAAACACATCAATATCTCCTCGGGATAAGCCTGTATAGACGCTTCCGGCATCGGCATTCATTTCTTTAACGGTATATCCCATATCTTTTAAAATAAGACTAGCAACTTTAGTAGGCGGTACCGTACTGCTCCATGGGGTGAGACCAAAAGTAATCGTGATTGATTTTTTATCCTCTTTTGCATCCTTTTTCTTTTCTTGACCTGATGTACTTGAGGATGAACAGCCTACAACAGACAAGAGTAACATGGCAATGATAAAACCTAGCAATCCCTTTTTCATCTTTTTTCCTCCCTTAAAATTTGGTTTTTTGACCTAAGCTTTGCGTAATCCGGTCGAGAATAATCGCTAGTACAACGATGGCTAATCCGGCGGTTAAACCGAGACCAACGTTCACAGTTGCGATTCCCCGCAATACGGAGGAACCCAGCCCTGGAGCACCAATCATAGAAGAAACGACCGCCATCGATAATGACAACATGATGGTCTGGTTGACACCTGCCATAATTGCTGGCATTGCCAGTGGAAGCTGAACTTTAAACAATAATTGTGTTGTAGTCGACCCAAAAGCTTTCGAAGCTTCCACCACTTCAGCTGGAACTTGTTTAATCCCTAAGCTGGTCATTCTTACTGCTGGCGGAGCGGCAAACACGAAGGTAGCAATAACCGCCGGTACACCACCAAGCCCGAACAAAAGAATTGATGGAATTAAATAAACGAAAATAGGCAGGGTTTGCATGAAATCTAGTATAGGACGGATAACTTTATCAACACCCTTACTGGTTTCACTAAGGATTCCTAGTGGAACACCGATAAACACAGAAACAATTGTGGAAACAATCATAATCCCAACTGTTTGCATCGCCGCTTCCCACATTCCGACAGAACCCATATAAAGACAACCCACCAAGGTGAACAGCGCCAGTCCTTTTCCGGAGATTCTCCATGCCAAAATAATGAGGATAATCGCGATGATTTCGGGCGGAACAGCGATTAAAAGCTTCGTAATCATATCAATAAAGGATTGAAATACATTGCTGATCCCATCAAAAAAACCGCTCATATTTGGAAGAAACCAATCATTAATAAATGTGTTGGTCCACTCCTCTAAAGGTAATTTGAAATAGTTCATGCTGAGACCACCACCCGATCGTTGTTTTTCCCAAGCACCAATCCCGAAAGTATAGAAACACGTGAGATAATCCCCATTAACTTCCCATTTTCTACGACGGTAATTGGATATTTTGCATTAGCGGCAAGACCAATTAAGTCATTTAACGGAGTATCAGGATCTGATAGAGCGCTTTCAAATAGAACTCTTTCCAATGGAAGATTTTCATTAAAGGCTTTAATGGCATTATCAATTGTTAATAACCCAAGATAGTTCTTTTCCTTATCAACTACATAAATAATCGGTGAACCGGATTCCTCCATTTTCCTAACCGCTTCCTGAGATCCTTCATGATAAAACATAACGGCCTCCGGTATTTTCATCACATGGGATGCTACTAAAACTTTAGAACGGTCGATGTCTTGGACGAAGTTAGCTACATAGCTGTTTGCAGGATTGGCCAAAATTTCTTCAGGTGTTCCGATTTGAACGATCACTCCGTCCTTCATGATGGCGATCCTGTCGCCGAGCTTCAGGGCTTCATCTAAGTCATGAGTGATAAATAAAACGGTTTTTCCAATTTTGCTTTGCAGCCTTAACAGTTCATCCTGCATTTCTTTACGGATAATCGGGTCTAGAGCACTAAAGGCTTCATCCATTAATAAAATGTCAGTATCGCTTGTCAATGCACGGGCTAAACCGACACGCTGCTGCATGCCGCCACTCAACTGGTTTGGCATGCTTTTTTCATAGCCCTTCAGTCCTACGTCCTCAATAATTTTCATCGCTCTCGCTTCTCGTTCCGGCTTTTTTACCCCTTGGATTTCCAACCCATAGGCGACATTATTCAACACAGAACGGTGTGGAAGCAGGCCGAATTTTTGAAAAACCATCCCCAGCTTTTTTCGTCTCATTTCAATCAAGGCTGTCTTATCCATCTTGGTGATATCCTGTCCATCGATAAAAACCTCACCGGCGGTGGGTTCAATTAATCTATTAATCAATCTTATTAAAGTAGATTTGCCGCTGCCTGAAAGCCCCATAATAACAAAAATTTCACCTGGTTTTACCGACAAGGAAACCTGATTTACCCCTACGGTCATTCCTGTTTTATTTAATATTTCATCCTTTTGTTCCCCGTTTTTAAGCATTTCTACTGCCTTTTGTGGCTTTTCTCCGAACACCTTGGTCAAATTTATTATTTCGATTTTGTTCATAAGCTTTCACCTCTTTTTTTAAAATTAGGGCCAATCAGACTTTAAATATGAAACCTTTATATTAAAAAAATGAAGACAATTCCTTTGTAATCTGTTTGATTTCATTTATAAGTTGAGTAAAATTTTCCTCTTTTTTTAAATGGCTGATAATAAAAACGGTTATCACAAATTCAAGCTCTCCCAGTTTATTTTCGATGGGAAACGACAATCCTGTGATTCCCTCAATATGTTCATTTACACTAACCGCATAACCCTGATTACGAATCCCAGCCAATTCGCTAATGTACTTATCTCTTTCAATCGTCGTATACTGCGTATATTTTTTTAAACCAATGCGATCGAGTATTCCATTTCTTTCTTCTTCAGGCATGTAGGCTAAAAATAACTTTCCTGATGCACCAGCATTGAGGGAAAAGCGCTGTCCTACATTGATTGAGATGCTAAGGGGTGAGTTTGGGATGGTTTTCTCGATGTAAACCCACTCATCACCAATCCTTTGAATTAAACTGCAGGTTGACTCTGATAATCGACTAATTTTCACCATGTAATCATTGGCAATTGTCATGTAATCTATTAAATCGGAGGCACGGTTTCCTAAGACGATCAAATAGGGACCTAATGAAAATTTTTTTGTTTCTTCGTTATAGAGGAGTATTTTCAGGGTGACTAAGGTTTGAAGAATCCGATAGCACGTGGATCGATTTAGACCGGTTCCATTGCTTATTTCTGTTAAAGTAGACTTTTTGTTTTTTGGTTTCCCCAAAAATGTTAAAATCTCAAATGCTTGAACAACTGCCGGGGCCGAATATTTTTGGTCAACCTCTTCTGCTTTCATTATTCCACCACACATTTCAACTGATTGATTATTTTATTTGCTTTTAATTGTGTTCATATATAAAAACTGTATTCATATATAAAATCGAATTTCATATATGGAAACTGTTTTCATATATAGAATACTTATTTTTCGGAATATTGTCAATAGTCGAATATTATGTTGTTTTGTCGATTTGATGGGGTTTTTTTGACGAATTGTATATTTCGATTTGGGAAATGTTATACACGAGCAATTTTTTTGCTCAAAAACTTCGTCGGGAGTGATGTATCATGGCTAGAAACAAACTATTGGTTCCTGGTGCAGGCAATGTTCTGGATCAAATGAAGGAAGAAATCGCCAACGAGTTTGGAGTGCAGCTTGGTGCTGATACGACCGCACGAGCGAATGGTTCAGTCGGCGGCGAAATGACCAAACGTCTCGTTGCTTACGCTGAACAATCCCTGCGAAATCAACAAGGCCAATAACCTGTGATTTCAACGAAAAAAGCTGCCCCGCTGGGCAGCTTTTTTCAAGCAGGTAATATCACCCGCTGATTAATTTTTAACGGATAATTTTGCTTTTAATTCTAGACGGCGGCGGTGAAGGATTGGTTCGGTATAGCCGTTTGGCTGGTTATATCCTTCAAAAACAAGATCACAGGCGGCCTGGAAGGCAACCGAGTCCTCATAGTTTTCAGCCATCGGGGAGTATTTAGCATCACCAGCGTTTTGGGCATCAACAACTTTTGCCATCCGCTTAAGTGTTTCCAATACTTGCGCTTTCGTACAAATTCCATGATGAAGCCAGTTGGCAATATGTTGACTGGAAATCCTTAACGTCGCACGGTCTTCCATTAAACCTATATTGTTAATATCCAGAACCTTGGAGCAGCCAACCCCTTGGTCAATCCAGCGGACAACATATCCGAGGATGCCTTGAGCGTTGTTGTCGAGCTCCTGCTGGATTTCTTCAGCAGTCCAATTACGGCTAGGCGATACAGGAATTTCTAAAATATCGTCTCGTAAATCTTTAATCTCATTTTTTAATTGTTCCTGAACACTTGTAACGTCTACTTGGTGGTAATGCAGCACATGCAGGGTGGCAGCTGTTGGCGACGGAACCCATGCCGTATTGGCGCCTGCTTTCGGATGGCCGATTTTTTGCTTCAGCATTTCAGCCATTAAATCTGGCATTGCCCACATTCCTTTACCGATTTGCGCGCGGCCTTGCAGTCCTGTAGCTAGGCCATTATAGACATTTGACTTTTCATAGCTTTGCAGCCATAGCGATGACTTCATATCATTTTTGCGAATCATCGGACCGATTTCCATCGATGTATGCATTTCGTCACCTGTTCTGTCCAGGAAGCCAGTATTAATGAAGACGATTCTTTCTTTTACCGAATAAATGCTATTCTTTAAGTTTAAAGATGTGCGGCGCTCTTCGTCCATTACACCAATTTTTAAGGTATTCTTTTTAAGTCCAAGAATTTCTTCTACACGTTCAAAAAGTTCATTGGCGAATGCCACCTCGGCCGATCCATGCATCTTTGGCTTAACGATGTAAATAGAACCTTTGCTGGTATTTTGATAAGTTCCATTTGCTATTAATGTATGCTTGGCAGCCAAGCTTGTCACAACTGCATCCATGATGCCTTCAGGAACTTCATTTCCGTCCTTATCCAGGATCGCATTGTTAGTCATTAAGTGCCCTACGTTACGGACGAACATTAGGGAACGACCTTTAAGGGAGATGTCTTTTCCGTCCGGTGAAGTATATTCTCGGTCAGGGTTTAATTTCCGGAATAATGTCTTATCGTCCTTTTGGAAACTTGCTGTTAAATCCCCTTTCATCAATCCAAGCCAGTTTCGGTAAACGCCAACCTTGTCTTCTGCATCAACCGCCGCTACCGAGTCCTCACAATCCATAATGGTGGTTAGAGCTGATTCTAACAGGATATCTTTGACTCCTGCTTTATCAGTTTTCCCGACCGGGTGGCTGCGGTCTACTTGGATTTCAAAATAAAGGCCATTATTTTTCAATAAGATTGCGTATGGAGCAACAGGGTTTCCTTGATAGCCCGCAAATTTAGCTTCGTCTTGAAGGCCAACAGTACTTCCATTGTTTAAAGCTACAGCCAATTTCCCTGATTCAACTGCATATAGAACAGCATCTTTGTGTGTTCCGCCATTCAAAGGGACGCACTTGTCAAGGAATTCTCTTGCGAATGCAATAACCTTTTCACCACGAACAGGATTATAATTTCCTTCACGTGTTGCTCCGCCGTCTTCGCTGATTGCATCTGTTCCATACAGCGCATCATAAAGGCTTCCCCAACGGGCATTTGCCGCATTAAGGGCGTATCTGGCATTATCCACCGGCACCACTAGCTGAGGGCCTGCTTTAAGTGCCACTTCTTCATCAACGTTTTCTGTTGTGACCTGAAAATCTTCCACTTCAGGCTCTATGTAGCCAATTTCTTTTAAAAATTGTTTGTAACTTACGGCATCAAAGTGTTTGTTTTCCTTGTGCCATTTATTAATTTTGTCTTGGATTACATCCCGCTTGGCAAGTAATTCACGATTTTTTGGTGCCAGTTCTTCGATAATTTTTTCGAAATTGGACCAAAATGCAGCAGCTTCTAGATTGGTTCCCGGTAATGCTTCGTCATTGATAAAACGGTAAAGGATATCAGCAACCTGGAGATTGCCCGTCTTAACGTAATTGGACATGCAGTAATTCCTCCTTAAAACTAGTAGTTTTATAAAATCCTAAACTATAAATGTTTGGATTAACAACCATAAATTTGAAATTATATTTACAGCAATCTTTATTAATACAGATAATATTTATCGACTCTGTTATACTACACATTTAAAGATTAGCATTTTCAGATAGTATATTCAATATTTATTTATAAATTTTCCAACAATTCAATTTCAATCATATTATTATTCTACTATGGAACTGCTATATCCTTCAGATTTAAATTTATTCTTTAAAGTGCCCAATTTGTCTATTTCAATTGAGATTTCGTCGCCGTCCTTTAACCAAACCTGCTGTCCTTCAGGTTTGCCGAGTATAACTCCTGCTGGTGTACCGGTCAAAATGACGTCCCCAGGTTGAAGGGTAAAGTGATCCGATAAATAACTGATGAGTTCTTCGCATGGGAAAATCATGTTGGAAGTATTAGAATCCTGGCAAACTTCCCCATTAAGCTTCGTAACAATCCTTAAATTATTGGGATTTTCTACTTCTTCCTTACTGACAAGATACGGTCCAAGCGGGCAAAATCCGTCGCAGGATTTTCCTAACAGCCACTGTCCGGTTACCTTTTGAAGGTCACGGGCTGTAAGATCGTTGGTAATACAGTACCCATAGATAACGGAAAGAGCCTCTTCCGTCTTAACGTTTTTCGCTTTTTTACCAATAATAATCGCAATTTCACCTTCATAATCCACTTGCGTTGCATTTTTTGGCAACAAGATGTCTTCCCTGTGGGCCCGGATGGCTGTATTAAATTTGCTGAAGATGATTGGTACAGGCGGCAATGGGAGACCGCACTCTGCTGCATGATCCTTGTAATTAAGACCAACGCCAATGATTTTTTGAGGTTCAGTAACACAAGGGCCAAACGTTAATGACTCCTCATCTAAGAATAGGTAATCCTCCATGTTGGACAAATCCAATAACTCTAGGAGCTTTTCTGGTCCAAAAGCAATTAGTTCAGCCGTTGTTTTCGGCGCAGATTGAATATGGGGTAGTTTACTAGCGGCTGCCTCTACGTCAAAGATTCCTCTTTCTGTCTTGATCCCCAAGCGCAGCCGTTCTCTTTTATAAAAAGTTAGCAAGATCATTGCCTTCCCTCCGTTTTTGTAAAAAATAGAATTTATTTTCCAAAAAATTTTCAAGAGTTCCTTATTGTTGTATAATTTATATTGGTATTGTCATTGAAAGTGGTATACATCGGGGTTGGGGCGCCAAACTTCTGTCCCGTAAAATGTATGGAGTCGTCAGTGAAGACGAAAAAACACCATGCAGCACCCAATTACTTCTTTAAAAATAAAGAGCATTCCAACCCCGCCAGGTTGAAATGCTCATGAAAAAGTATTAGTTGTTTACTGTTACCCTTGAAAACAGTTTTCCCCAACCCTTTACTTTGGCAGGATCGACATTGACCATTTTTAAACACTCCCAGATTAGCACGTTGATAGTGTCATACATTGGGATTTCATACCTTTCCTCATAGTATTCTACTTTTCCAACCGCAGGGAAGTTTGTACACACCACACTTAGAGCATCTGCAGGCGTCACGCATACTTCCTTAATCTGTTCCTCAATTCTTTCCTGTGAAACTTGGCTGAAAGAACGGTTGACAGTTTGGGCAAGTCCAGAAACATTAACCGTCTCTACATTACAATGCTTTTTATATTGTTCAACAATTAATTTATTGATTTCTGGGATATATGGCGTAACCATGTGGATCGTTTTAATATTATGTTCTTTAAATGCTCTTACCTGTGACAGCATGGAAGTTGTTGCCGGGATACCTGTTCTTTTTGTAATTTCTTCACAAAGCTTATAATCCATATCAAAGCCAAGCCATCCGCCAGATGTCCCGTTCCAGGCAATCACATCTACTTCTGCATGGGCCAACAGTTCAGCTGCTTGCAGCATCGGTTCAAAATTAAATTGGCTGAGAGCATCCTGTTCCAGTGAGATTTTTGTTACCTCAAAACGTCCATAATGGCAGGTCACTTCCGGTACATTGTATAACATTCTGGAGCAGATAGGCTCTAAAACCGTATTGGACGACGGTGTAAGCATTCCGATTTTCTTTGGTTCTGACATAATTACTTTTTCCTCCTTCATTAATTGACTGTGCCAATTTTCTTATTGTAGTTAATTAAGCTAGATACTGTTGCCAAGAGAATTCCGGCAAAGACGAACACCATAAGGGCTAAGAAATAGGAACCTGTTGTCGATACAATAATACCGATATAAATAGGTGTAATGACACCGGCAATATTCCCGGCAAAATTCATACATCCGCCGACAGTTCCGACATGCTCGCGCTGTGAAATGGCTGCAGGAACACTCCAATATAAGCCGCCCCAGCGCAGAAAGAATAGTGCAAAGGAAAGTGTCGTAATCGCCATGGTTACGGAAGTTGACTTAGTTAAAAGGAAAATTGAGATCGCAGTCATAATACCGGCGATGGACAGCATGGTTCGCATAACGGTATTGTCATTGCCGCCCTTTTCGCGCCATTTATCCGTAATCAATCCGCCGATAATTTCACCAATAAACCCAGCACCAAAAATAATTAAAATCGATCCGCCAATCGCTTTAATGTCAAGGTTTTGTGTTTGTGCCAGATAAGATGGCCCCCAAGTCATCAGCCCATAGAAAACGGTATTAAACGAAAACCAGCCAAGGCACATGCACCAGAAATTCCTTGCGGCTAAGTAGTCCTTTGGACCTATTTTTAGACCAGTGGCATTACGCTTGTGCTCTTCATATTCTTCTTCAAGTGCTTTTCTGATATATTCGCGCTCTGCTTCATTGACTTTTGGGTTGGCATTAGGTCCGCCTTTGATAACCCTCCAGACAAGATAGGCAACAACGATAGTCAAAATACCTGCGCCGATCAATGCACCTCGCCAGCCGCCAAACCAGGCCATAAAGGCAACAATAATCGGTCCTCCTACAGCTGTTCCAAGTGGTGCACCACTATCAATGATGGTAGCGCCGCGGCCCCGTTCGCTTTTGCTCAGCCAAATTGCCTGCAATTTTGACGATCCTGGCATTACCGGTGCTTCTGTAATTCCCAATAACACACGGAGCGTCATCAACATTTTTGGTCCATTAATAAATCCTGTTAAGGTTTGGACAATTCCCCAGCTTAGCGCTGCACCATAGACCACTTTATCCGGACGAATTTTATCCGAAAGCCACCCAGAAGGTATTTGCATAAGGGCATAACCCCAGAAGAAAGAACTTAAGATTACTCCTACAAGAGCTGGATCCAATGCTAGATCCTTTTGAATAGCAGGCATGGCAATCGATAAAACTGCCCGGTCCACATAGTTAATCGTGACAAGCGCAAGTAGCATAATAAACACGCGCCAGCGTACATTCGTTGGTTTGGCAGCGAGTGCCGCATTTGGATTTTTTGAAGCTTTAAGACCAGTTCCACCTTGCATAAAAATCCCCCTTTAATAGATTTCATTGATTTTCCACAAAAAACGAAACCAATGGACGATGTGTTGTGCGTCTATCGAATTACTTGTCAGCCCTCACCTCCTTTCATATTCGATAACACATCTTAGGGGGTTATTAATAAGTTTTATATCGCTGATACTGTTGAATGAACTTTTGAAACCTTATTTCTGAACAGAAACTTTCCACGGCCTTGTTCCCCAATGACATATCCGTCGCGGACAATTTCCTCGCCACGTGACAGCACCCGAGTAATGGTACCCTTGATTTCCATACCTTCGTAAAGATTGTAATCAACATTTTGATATTGTTTTTTATGAGTAATGACCCTTGAAGCATTTGGATTAAATAGGACAAGATCAGCATCGAAACCAATTCCGATACTTCCTTTTTTCGGATAGAGGCCAAATGTTTTGGCCGGCCCAGTGGAGATGACCTCGACAAATTTTTGGAGTGATATTCTTCCCTCATTAACTCCGAAATGATAAACGATGGAGAAAATATCCTCGAGTCCAGGTACACCATTAGGAATCTTTGCAAAATTGTCCCTGCCTAAAGTCTTCTGTCCTTCGAAAAGGAATGGGCAATGGTCCGACCCTACCGTTGAAATTAAGCCAGAGGCAATCCCCTTCCACAGAAGGTCCTGGTTCCATTTTTCACGAAGCGGCGGAGAACAGACATATTTTCCACTTTCAAAATCTGGCAGTTCTAAATAGCTTTCATCAAGAACAAGGTAATGAGGGCATGTTTCCGCGGTTACTTGCACCCCGCGTTTTTTTGCCTCTGCAACTTTTTGAAGTGCATCAGCACAGCTTACATGAACGATGTAAATTGGAGCATTGGCTGCTTCTGCGATGGCAAGCGCTCTTCCGGTTGCCTCTGATTCAGTAATCGGCGGTCTTGTGTAGGCATGATAGATAGGCTCGGTATTTCCTTTTGCAAGAGACTCCGCAATTAATTCATCAATAATATCGCCGTTTTCCGCATGGACATTTGTGATAATCCCTGCTTCCCCCGCTCTTTTCAAGATTTTATACATTTCACGGTCATTCACCATCAACTCGCCCTTGTAGGCCATAAATAGTTTAATAGAAGTAATACCTTCTTTATCTGCGAGGATCGGTAGTTCCTCCAGAACATGTTCGTTGTATTCGCTAATTATGGAGTGAAAACCGTAGTCGATTAGCGACGACTCACCTTTTTTCTTCCATTCTTGTAAATTATCAAGAAGTGTCTGGCCTTTTTTAGGATTGGTAAAATTAATGATGCTGGTAATCCCGCCTGCCGCTGCCGCTCTGGTTCCGCTTACAAAATCGTCAGCCGTTCCAGTGCTTTGGAATGGCCAGGCAAGATGAGTATGTACATCTATTCCTCCAGGAAACACATATTGCCCGCTTGCATCAATGACATTGGCATCTGGAGCTGCTGAATAATGGTTTGTAATTCCGGTAATGACCCCGTTCTCAATAAGGATATCTGCCTTATAAATGTCAGTAGCAGTTACAATGGTTCCATTTTGAATAATGGTTTTCAACTTGTCTTCAATCCTTTCGTGTGGATTTCTTTAAAATAATTATTTTGTGTCGCCTGTCGACAGTTGAAATCACCAAGTTCTGCAAAAAATCCTCTGGCGCCTAGAGCAATAAGGTCCAGAATCATCTGTAGTCTGTCGACAGTTTAAAATATGATGCATTTATCCTTGTGATGACCTTCTTATATTTCTATTCTTTAGTGTATCTAGTGAAAATTTCCTTCAGATGCTCCAAGTCGGTTTCGAGATGTTTGTTCATCATAAATGCTGCCTTGTCTTCATCTCTTCGTTTCATTTGCGCTAAAATATCCTGATGTTCGTTATACACAATCCATTCCCTATTCTCACCTTGAAAGTTTAGGGTTCTGAAATAGTGACTTAATGAGTGTAGATCTCTCAGCTGTTTCTTTAATCTTCTATTTTGGCTGTATTTAATGATTAATTCGTGAAAACGTCCATTTTCGGCAATTAAAGCCTGTCTGTTCCGCTCCCCTTCTACGTCCAAATATTGCTTCGAATCAATGACTGTTTTTTCGATATTCTGCAGTTCCTGGGCTGTGGCAAGCCTGGTTGTTAATCTAGCAGCCAATGACTCTAAGACCATCCGGCACTCGTAAATATCCACGATATCCTTCAAAGTTGGTTTATAGACAGTGATCCTTGACTTTTCATCAATGGCTAATAATCCCTCTTTTTCCAAAGCGCGGACCGCTTCCCTGACAGGACTTCTGCTGATATTTAAATCTCTGGCGATTCTCGCTTCATATATACTATCACCAGGTTTTAAGTCCCCTTGGACAATCATTTCTCTTAGCGTGTTATAGACTTGATCGTAATACCGGACCGGTTTTTCAATGGAAAATGAATCCATTTTTCCTCACCACCTTCTGTAGTCTGTCGACACTTAAAAATCTCTAAAACTAGCAATCTTTACTAAACATAGTTTTATTTGTTAATCAAAATGTTATAATCCACAAAAATATAGTATCACGTTTAATTGGTAAATCCAATAACTATTATTAAAATTTTCCCAAAATTCCATCAGTTTTGTAAACAGATTTTTGTCGACAAAAAAATTGAAATAATTGTCGATAAAAAAACATTTTAAATGCGAAACCAAGACATGCCCTCTTCCGACTATTACATTGTAGTTTGATATTAATGTAGAAAAATAAAATACATAGGAGGTCATCATGCTAAGTCAATCATTAATTGAAGATGTACTAACAGCAGCTTTATCCACTGGCGGCGATTTTTCTGAGATCTTTGTAGAGGATCGGTTTACCAATAACATTACGTTAAGAAGCAGTAAAATTGAAACCGCCCTCTCCGGACGTGATTTTGGGGTTGGGATCCGTGTATTTAAGGGATTGCAAAGTGTCTATGCCTATACCACTGATTTCAGCAAGGACGGTCTGGTGAAGGCTGCGAAAAATGCGGCACAAGCCATTAAAGGAAACAGTGTCATTTCCCCTGCCCCATTTGTTCAAGAGGCGTACGGGACGCTCCACCCGATCCAAATGATGCCGCAAGAGGTCGTTAAATCTCGAAAAATTGCCGTCATGAAAAAGGCATCAGATACTTGCAAAAACTACCATTCTAGTATTTCTCAAGTCACTGTCCGCTTGATGGACGAAGAACAGAATGTTCTAATTGCCAATTCGGAAGGAAAATGGGCCGAAGACAAACGGGTCCGCTCAAGACTGGCCATCCAAGCCGTTGCTGTAAGCGGCAATAAAATGGAAACTGGATTTTACGGACCGGGTGCCCATAGCGGCTTTGAATTTATCGAAAACTTAAATCTCGATCTTTATGCCAACGAAGCTGCCCGGATTGCCGTAACCCTGCTCGATGCCAGCCCGTGCCCGAGCGGCAAATTCCCTGTGATTATTGATAATGAGTTTGGAGGGGTAATTTTTCATGAGGCCTGCGGACATGGCTTAGAGGCTACCGCCGTCGCGAAAAATAATTCTGTATTCGCCAATCGCATCGGGGAAAGAGTTGCTCCGGAAATCGTTACATACATTGATGATGGCACAATTCCAAATGAATGGGGATCCATTAACATCGACGATGAAGGTGAAAAGGCGCGAAAAAATGTGTTAATCGAAAATGGGATTTTAACAGACTATTTAATTGATAAATTTAATTCACGCCGGATGGGAATGGAATCTACGGGTTCCGGCAGAAGGCAATCCTTCCGCTTTGCCCCTACCTCAAGGATGACGAATACGTATATCGCCCCAGGCAAATCAAGACCGGGAGAAATCATCGCGGCGACTGAGAATGGAATATATGCCAAGTACATGGGCGGCGGCCAGGTCAACCCAGCAACAGGGGATTACAACTTTGCCATCATGGAAGCATATGAAGTGAAAAATGGAAAAATAGGCAAGCCCTTAAAGGGTGCCACTTTAATTGGAAATGGCCCGAAAACCTTGCAGCTTGTCGATATGGTTGGCAACAATCTGGGGCATGGTGCGGGAATGTGCGGTTCCTTGAGCGGCAGTATCCCGGTGAACGTCGGCCAGCCAATGATTCGGGTAAGTGAAATCACTGTTGGCGGGACAAAGGGGGAATAAGAGATGAGGATTCAAGAATTTCAGGTGAAGCTATTTGAAGAAGCTGCCGCGATTGGCTTTTCAGATGTAGAAATATATTTTGAAAGGAAAGAAGTTTTTGGCTGCCAAATTTTTAAAGGCGTAATCGACCAATACGAAATCGCGGAAGACGGCGGTGTTTCTTTCCGTGGTATTATTGACGGGAAAATGGGTTACGCCTATACGGAAAAATTAGATGATGCCTCTATCCCCTTTCTATTAAAAAATGCAAAAGAAAATGCTGAGTTCATGCCTGACGAGGATGTGGAAGAAATTTTTGCGGGCAGCAGCTCTTATGAGGACCGGCACTTTTTTTCTACCGCCTTAAATGAGGTAACCATTCCGGAAAAGATTCAATTTATTAAAGACGTGGAACGTGAATTGCTGGCAATGGACCCGCGAATTGTGGCAACAGATTATTGTTTAATTCGTACTACATCGGTAACCAAAAGCCTTTCCAATAATAAAGGATTGTCCTTGAGTGATCAGATGAATTATTTGTATGTCATGGTGGAAGCGATTGTGAAAGATGGGGAGGAAACCAAGACATCCTTTGAATTTAAAGTAACGAAGGACTTCCAAAGTCTGGATGCCAAGGAGATAGCTAAAAGAGCAGCTGAGGAAGCCTTATCACAGTTGGGTTCGAGAAATATTACGAGTAAGGATTACCCTGTCCTGTTACGTAATGATGCAGCCGCCAGCCTGCTGGCTACTTTTTCCGATAATTTTTCGGCGGAAAACACTCAAGCGGGGTTATCTTCACTTAAAAATAAACTGGGTAAGCAAATAGCGAGTTCGATGGTAACAATCGTCGATGATCCATTCCTTGAAGAAGGGCTTGGCAGCAGGAATTTTGACAGTGAAGGAGTAGCAACGGAGAAACTTACCTTGGTGGAATCTGGGGTATTGCAATCCTTCCTCCATAATCTAAAAACAGCTAAAAAGGACCAAACGGTCACAACCGGCCATGCCCAGAAAGATTCCTATAAAGGTGCCGTCAAGGTTGGTCCTTCCAATCTTTATATTCTTCCTTTAGAATCATCTCTGGAAGAGTTGGTTTCTACGATGGCCGAAGGCGTGTTGATTACCAGTTTATCCGGCTTACATTCAGGTGCGAACCAAGTATCCGGTGACTTTTCTGTTGCCGCCAATGGATTTTATGTAAAGGACGGAAAGGTCCATTTTCCGGTCAATCTTATGACGATCGCGGGGAATTTCTATCAGCTTTTGACTGATGTGGAGAAAATAGGCTCCGACCTTACCTTCCCTCTCTCACCAATCGGGTCGCCGTCCCTGTTAATTAAGTCTTTATCCGTTACAGTAGAATAAAGTGGAAAATTTTAATGGGGCTGACTCTAATCTTGGGGTCAGCCCCTCATTGCTTAATGGCTATAAAATTTAATTGACAGGAATCGGATTTAATCATAATGTTATCATTGTTGAAAAAATCCTACCCTTTTTGGTGATCTCTTGTGAAAGAATATGTTGTTGTTCAAAAACAGAAAAGACTAGGTTTGCCCGTTGCTTTTTTAAAACAAGACTTCGTATTCACGGTTTCACTTATATTAGCATTGGCAAGCTGCTTCCTACACCCTCCAAAGCTTGAATATATAAATCTCAAGGTTATCATTAGTTTATTTAACCTTATGGTGGTCAGTAAGGCCTTCGAGGAACTGAAACTATTAGACAAATTCGCGATTTCAATTTTAAATAAATGCCATACTAGCAAAAAAGTATCAGGATTCTCGTTTTTTTATGCTTCTTTTGCTCGATGTTCGTTACCAATGATGTAGCCTTAATAACCTTTGTACCGTTAACAATGATTATTAGCAAAAAGATGAAGATCAACATGATGGAAACGATTATCCTGCAAACTATCGCCGCCAATCTAGGCAGCAGCCTGACACCAATGGGAAATCCGCAGAACCTGTTCATCTTTACTTATTACGGAATTAAACCTTCACAGTTTTTCGGAACGATTTTTCTATTAGCTATTTTGGGAATTGTTTTACTTGGAATTCTATTGATGAGACTAAAAGGGAAAGAATTAAATGTTGTGTTTCCGGCTTCTACTTTAGAGGGAAGAAAAAAAGCGGTGGTTTGGGGAATTGTGTTTACCGTCATCATTGCCTCTATCTTTGGTGTGGTTAGTGACAAGCTTGCCTTATTCCTAACGTTAGCTGCAGTTTGTTTACTAGATATTCATTTATTGAGAAAAATAGATTATACCTTGTTAATTACGTTTATTTGCTTTTTTGTTTTCATCGGAAATATAGCGAATACCAGCATCGTAAACACGTTTGCAAGTGAAAGTCTTGACGGTTCACATTCTGTTTTCTTTACTTCGATTCTTTTAAGCCAATTCATCAGCAATGTTCCTGCCTCCCTCCTGCTGGCAAAATTCACGTCAGATTGGCAGCCGTTATTACTAGGCGTCAACATTGGGGGACTTGGCACGATTATTGCTTCACTGGCAAGTGTCATTTCATATAAACTATTCATTAGGGAGTTTCCAGAAGAAAATAAGAAATACTTAATAAAATTCAGCATTTATAATTTTGCGTTTCTAGCAGGAATAACCCTTATCCAGTATTTTATTGGTGTATAAACCAGCGCCGGGAGCCCTGCCCCCGGCGTTTTACAGTTTAAATGAGTTTATTCTTTAATGAAAGCGACGAATCTTTCGACGACATCATCGACGAATTTCAGAGTTGCTTCTTCTTTCAGAAGTCCTGTTTCTTCATCGAATTTCGTATGTGCCTGGCTGATAAGAATTTCGTTTCCTACAGGTGGTAATAGCTTTACCTGAAGTGCTGTTAAGATTTCACGTATTTGCAGTTGGGCGCGCAGTGTTCCTGCTATGCCCATTGTAGCACCGCCGGTCATAACCGGTTTTCCAATCAAGACTTTATCGACTCGGGACAGCCAATCAAGCGCATTTTTTAACACGCCAGGAATCGACCAGTTGAATTCAGGAGTAATAATAATAACACCGTCAGCTTCTTTAACCTTTCTCTTGAACTCCAATACAAGCTCAGAAGGATTAAATTCATCATCTTGGTTATAATGCGGAAGTTGTCCGATTTCAAGAATCTCTAATTCAATGTTTTGAACAAACCTCTCCTTAATCGTTTCTGCCAAACCCCTATTATAAGAATCTTTCCGTAAACTTCCCACAATTGCTACTAATTTCATTTTTGTCACACCTCTTTATGTAGTAATAAAAAACGTTTACTTAAAAGATTATAGGTATAAAAATTTTAACTTTCAACAAAGGTGCCTAACAGCAAAATCCATTACTCGAGGACTAATAGGACCAATTACTCATTTTAATATTTGATAACCCCTTTATTTTAAAAGAAAAACTTTCACCTTTTGGAAAAATATCTCTTAAAGTTAAGCAGAAAAAACAGGCCAAGTTTACTAATTACTCCATGTGATTGTATACTAATATTTGAATTTTGTTTATTATTTAGGTGGTTTTCGTAAACTTTGCAGTTTTAAATTGCAACCATGTTGGTGAATTTCTCCCTTGAGCGTTTATTGGTTACCGTAGCGGTGGATTTTGCTCGGTTTCGGGCACCAATACCACTTTATTGGTTACCATACCAATGGATTTTGCACAGTTCTAGGCACCAATACGCTTTCTTGGTTACCGTACCGATGGATTTTGCACAGTTCCAGGCAACAATGCGCTTTATTGATTACCGTAGCGGTAGATTTTGCTCGGTTTCGGGCACCAATACGCTTTATTGGTTACCGTAGCGGAAGATTTTGCTCGGTTTCGGGCACCAATACCCTTTATTGGTTACCGTACCGATGAATTTTGCACAGTTCCAGGCACCAATACGCTTTATTGGTTACCGTACCGATGGACTTGGCACAGTTTCGGGCACCAATACGCTTTATTGATTACCGTAGCGGAAGATTTTGCTCGGTTTCGGGCACCAATACCCTTTATTGATTACCGTAGCGATAGATTTTGCTCGGTTTCGGGCACCAATACGCTTTATTGGTTACCGTACCAAGGGACTTTGCACAGTTTCGGGCGCCAATACGCTATATTGGTTACCGTACCGATGGACTTGGCACAGTTTCGGGCTTCAATACCCTTAATTGGTTACCGTACCGATGGATTTTGCACAGTTTCGGGCATCAATACCCTTAATTGGTTGCCAAACTGGTGATTTTACCAAGTGTTCGGTGTAGAAAGTCTTTTATTACCTTGTGCAAGTCTTCAAGCACATGGAAGTATAAGAGGAAATAAGTTATTTTTATCCTAAAGTAGTGCTTTAATATGGAAAAACAATTTCTTTTAGAAAAGGGACATTTTTTAAATCTAGGTGGTGTCATTAGTTACTGTGATTTTAGTTATCGACAACTATGATTCGTTCACGTTCAATTTAGTCCAATACATCCGTAATATCGGTGAAGAAGTAGTGGTGATTCGGAATGACCAGTTAACCTTGGAAACAATAGAAATCATGCAGCCTGATTTTATTTTGATTTCTCCCGGACCGGGAAATCCAGATACCGCTGGTCTATGTTTGGAAGTTGTAAAAAGATTTCATCGGGAAATACCTATATTGGGTGTCTGCCTTGGGCATCAGACCATTGCCCAAGCATTTGGCGGAAACGTTATTAAAGCTGCTAAACCAATGCATGGAAAAATTTCTTTCATCAAGCATGACAAGCGTGGTGTCTTCACAGGACTGCCTTCACCATTTCAAGTCACACGATATCATTCATTAATAGTCGAAAAATCCACCCTTCCCCCCTGCTTAGAGATTAGTGCTAGAAGTGAGGACGGGGAAATTATGGCCCTTCGCCATAAGGAATATAAAGTGGAAGGCGTTCAATTTCATCCAGAATCTATTTTAACGGAAAACGGAATGGACATGCTCCGAAATTTTTTTATAAAGGAAAAGACAAATGAAACATAAAGCACCTCTATTAACCTTCGAATTTGCCGATTCATCTGGGGAAATTAAGCCGCTTGCATTTCAAAATCCAATTGAGGTTATTGTGGCTCAGACAATTGCAGAGGTATTGCCAAGCTTTAAACGCCTTCAAGAATGGGTGGACAATGGCTATTATGCAGCGGGGTTTCTGTCATATGAAAGTGCGCCAGCCTTTGATTCGGCTTTTAAAGTTGTGGATGGCGGCAGCTATCCCCTGCTTTGGTTTGGTATTTTTCAAGAACCGATCTATCAACAGGTTAGCAGTAACGGCGACTATACACATACGGACTGGGTTCCGTCTGTTAATATGGATCAGTATTATCAAGCGATAGATTTCATTAAACAATCCATTGAATGCGGCGATACATACCAGACCAACTATACGATTAGGTTAAACTCACACATTCAAGGAGACGATCTTGCTTTTTTTGAAAAACTAAAAAAAGCTCAGTCATCGAATTATTGTGCTTACATTAATACTGGTGATCAGAGTATTTTATCAGCCTCTCCTGAATTGTTTTTTCACTGGAATGGCAGTCATATCACAACCCGGCCGATGAAAGGTACAATAAAAAGAGGAAAAACATTGGAGGAAGATAAAGCAAATTCGAACTGGCTTTTCGATTCGAAAAAAAACCGGGCAGAGAACCTGATGATTGTGGACCTATTGCGAAATGATTTAGGGATGATCGCCGAGCCGGGCACAGTTTCAGTTCCAAAGCTTTTTGAAATAGAACATTATCCGACCGTACATCAAATGACCTCAACGATAACGGCAGAGGTTGCTGATAATATCAAACTCGTTGATATATTTAAGGCCCTTTTTCCATGCGGGTCTATAACAGGCGCACCTAAGATTAGCACGATGAAAATCATTTCCGATTTGGAAACAGAACCGCGTGATGTTTATTGCGGTGCGATTGGATATATCACGCCGAACAAGGAAGCTATTTTTAATGTACCAATTAGAACCGTTTTGGTTGATCATCTTTCAGGTAAGGCCACCTACGGTGTGGGTGGTGGAATCACTTGGGATTCTACCTCTCTTGGCGAGTATGAAGAAATTCTCACTAAAGCAGGTCTGCTTGAAGCGGACAGTCCGGAGTTTCAATTGTTAGAAAGTTTGTTATTGGACGATGGCAGCTTCTTTTTATTAGATGAGCATCTCCAACGCTTGAAGAACTCAGCAGAATACTTCGCTTTCCCATTTGATTTTGATGGTATCAGAAGGACTTTGAATGATTTTTCAATTAACCATAATACTGGTCAATTGAAAGTTCGTCTTCGCTTGGACCAGCAAGGCAAGTTTTCAATCGAAGGTAGTCCTATTAACCAAATGGATTCTGTCGTAAAGGTTACTCTTGCAGACAAACCAGTTACCAAGGAACACCTATTTCTATATCATAAGACAACGTATCGTGACATTTATACGCAATTCCAGAAGAAAAAACCGGGTGACATTTTCGATGTCATTCTTTGGAATGCAGATGAAGAATTAACGGAATTTACAAATGGGAACATCGTTTTGCAAATAGGCGGATTATTATGGACACCCTCCATAAAAAGCGGACTATTAGCTGGTACTTTTCGTGATATTCTTATAAAAAATGGTGAGATCCAAGAAAAAACACTCACGCTTGCAGATCTGTATAATAGCGAGAAAATCTGGTTTATTAACAGTGTCCGTAAATGGATGGAAGTACAATTAGTTTAACGCGTTTATGAGGAGGAGTGCACGTGCACCTTCCTCCTCTTTTTTAATCTCCCCATACAGTCCTCTACTCCATCTTACATTCATTAGCAGATTCTACTATTTTCATAATGTTTATATAATATTTTAAAATAGCAAATTTCTACAAAAAACTCTTTATTCGTAATAAAACCTAGCAAAATCAGTCGTTTGTTATCGAGAACATTTTATTTTCTGCTTTCTGTTAATACTGTATTATTATATTGAAATTCATATTTTATTTTTGAAAAATTTAGGGGGTGTATAATTTGTTTGTTCTTTAAAATGAACGTCATTCTTTATATCGGGGGAGGTTTTTGCTTATGAAAAAAAGATTAAAAATCTTGTTTACCGTCATTTTGTGTTTATTACTTTTGTTTCAGGCGTCTGGTCAGACTACTATCGCCAAAGTAGAAAGCAAAACCAAAAATAGTACAGAGGTAGTCAACAAGAAAAAGAGCAAAATTACTGCTGCTGACCGACAAGCTGCTGCTGACCGATTATCAGTTAAAATGGAGGCAGTAAATAGCCAAGACGCAACACCTACGCTTACGCCGGGCGCAACTCCGGATTACTTTGGCAAAATTCCTAATTACGCCAACAGTCAGCTTCCCACTGATGGACCAGTCGTGAAAATCAACGGCGACGGTACAGGAGCTGCAGCCACCGCAACCGTAGCAAATGGAGTTATTTCTGAAATTACGATCGTTGATGGCGGTTCTGGATATTCTATCCCTCCTACTATTGAAATCTCTGGTGGCAACGGAACAGGAGCTGCTGCAGAAGCAATAGTGGAAAACGGAGTAGTGAAAAGCATTACGATCACTAACGGCGGCAGCGGTTATGTAAGAACTGGGGGCATCCGAAAGTTTGTCGATTCACTACCAGGATTAGGAGCAAATAATGCCAACAATCTTGGTCAGTATATACCTGTAGCCGTACCAGATACAACAACCTATAATGGCTCAGATTATTATATCATCGAACTCCGGCAGTATACCGAAAAGCTTCACAGTGACCTGCCTCCCACAACCCTTAGAGGCTATCGGCAAATAGACTCTCAAGGTAACCCTATCACCAACTTCAACTACCTTGGACCAATGATTATTGCTCAGAAGGACCGCCCTGTTAGGGTAAAATTTATCAATCATCTTTCAACAGGTGAAGGAGGAAATTTATTCTTACCAGTAGATACCACTGTTATGGGCGCTGGCCTTGGTGACAAGGGGTTGAAAGTAACACCAGGTTACCCGCTAAATTACACACAGAATCGGGCTACCCTGCATTTGCATGGTGGAAATACTCCATGGATTAGCGATGGTACACAACATCAATGGATTACTCCGGCAGGAGAAAAAACCGATTACCCACAAGGAGTTAGCGTTCAAAATGTTCCAGATATGGCCACTCCTGAACCGGGCTCACAAACCTTCTATTACACCAATCAACAAAGTGCTAGATTAATGTTTTACCATGATCACTCATATGGTATCACTAGACTTAATGTATATGCGGGTGAATCTGCTGGCTACATCCTTGAAGACTCAGCAGAAAAAGCATTAATCGACGCGGGAGTTATCCCCGCAGAGCAAATGCCGCTTATTATTCAGGACAAGACCTTTGTCCCAAATGACACTCAACTAGCCGCAACAGACCCGACTTGGGATAAATCCAAATGGGGCGGTGAAGGAAATCTCTGGTTTCCGCATGTTTATATGCCAAACCAAAATCCTTACGATATTGAAGGGGCAAACGCGATGGGGAGATGGGACTATGGACCATGGTTCTGGCCGCCATTTACAGGGATCGTGAACGGTCCAGTTTCAAACCCTTATTATGACCCGGTCAATGCACCGTGGGAACCGCCGGTAATCCCAGGAGTTCCGAATGTATCGGTTGTCCCAGAAAGTTTCATGGATACTCCGCTTGTTAACGGAACCGCCTACCCATTCCTTAAGGTTGGAAAAAAAGCTTATCGTTTCAGGATTTTAAACGCCAGTAACGACCGCTTCTTTAATCTGCAGCTTTATTTTGCTAAGTCAAACGATGCGATGTGGGATGATAACGGCAACTTAAATAATCCAAATGCTGGAGAAGTGAACATGGTGCCGGCCGTTCCAAAGGCGGGTCTTCCCAGCACTTGGCCAACAGATGGCCGTGATGGCGGTGTCCCTGATCCAGCGGCATCAGGTCCAAGCATGATCCAAATCGGAACTGAAAGCGGCTTTTTGCCAAATCCTGTTGTCCTGCCGAATACACCAGTTGGCTACGATTATGACCGCCGCAGTATGACGGTCTTAAATGTTACAAATAAAACCCTTTTCCTTGGTCCTGCTGAGCGTGCCGATGTCATTATCGATTTTTCCGGTGTTCCTGATGGTTCTAAGCTTATTCTCTATAACGATGCACCTGCACCGGTTCCGGCATTTGACACCCGCTATGATTATTACACTGGGGACCCAGATCAAACTGACACAGGCGGTGCACCGTCTACCCTGCCTGGATATGGGCCGAACACAAGGACAATTATGCAGTTTCAGGTTTCTGCCAATCTTGGAACAGGTAATACCTTTAATTTAGATACATTGAAAAAACAATTGCCAACCGCTTATGCAAAATTTCAAGATAAACCAATAGTCCCTCAGGCAGGTTACAACAATGCTTTCGGTACCACCTATCCTGCTGATGGCTATGCAAGAATTTTTGATACCTCGATGACCTACTTTAACGGCCCATTGACCGGTTTGAATTTAACCAATGGCGGGTCTGGTTATACTTCTGAACCTATAGTTACCATATCAGGAGGCGGCGGGTCGGGTGCTGCAGCAACAGCTACATTGGCACCAAGAGCAGTTGAGTCGATTGGCATGACTAATGGTGGATCCGGTTACACTAGCGTCCCACAGGTTTCTGTTATAGGCGGGGGTGGTTCCGGAGCAAAGGCGACAGCTAGTCTAGCCCCTACATCCATTGCAAATATAAACGTTACAAACGGCGGTAACAGGTACACTTCACCACCTGATGTAAAAATTTCTGGCGGTAATGGTTCCGGCGCGGCGGCAACAGCCACGGTGAAAGGCGGTAAGGTTATAGCAGTAACTTTATCGAATCCAGGCTCCGGCTATACGTCTGCACCAACAATCCAGTTTGTTGGCGGCGGTGGATCGGGTGCAGCAGCTACGGCCAATCTTAACTCGACATCAGTTGATAAAATAACGCTTACCAATGGCGGGTCAGGCTTTAGTTCTATACCTACCGTCACAATAACAGGTGGCGGTGGATCGGGTGCCAAAGCCTCAGCCACTCTTGCTCCGGCAGCTGTCGCTAGCGTACAATTGGTCAGTGGAGGTGATGGCTATGGTTCGGCCCCAAATGTTAGTGTTAGTGGCGGGGGCGGGTCAGGAGCAACAGCTGAACCGCTAGGGCTAACCATGGAAATGCAGCCTAAATCAATTATAGAAGACTTTGATGTGAATTACGGAAGAATGAATTCGATGTTAGGGGTCGAAGTGCCTCACACAAGTGCTAATGTACAAACCTCCATCCCATATGTTGACATTGATCCGCCAACAGAAATATTTAAAAACTCTGATGCAGCCGTTCCTTTAGGGGCGCTGGCGGATGGTACACAAATATGGAAAATCACCCATAACGGTGTGGACACACATGCAATGCACTGGCATATGTTTGATGTGCAATTAATTAACCGCGTAGGTTGGGATGGTATGATCAAGGCTCCGGATCTAAATGAATTGGGCTGGAAGGATACAATTCGCATGAATCCATTAGAAGATGTGATTATTGCGATGAGACCGATAATTCCAGATGTCCCGTTCGATCTGCCTAACAGCATACGGCCGCTTGATCCGACGATGCCACTCGGGTCGACGATGGGCTTCATGAACGTAGATCCGACCAATCAACCGGCCGCAGTCACAAACCAATTGGTGAACTTTGGTTGGGAATACCTGTGGCATTGCCATCTGCTTGGACATGAAGAAAATATTATGATGCGGCCGATGGTCGTAACGTTTGCTCCAAAGGCTCCAGAGTCCCCCGCAGCAGTTGCAGGCAAAACGGGTGTGACCCTAACCTGGACAGACCGGTCACTGAATGAAACCGACTTTTTAATTCAGCGGGCTGCCTCACCTAATGGGCCATGGACCAATGTTGGGACAGTAGCAGGTGCTAAAGGAGTAGGTGGCAACGGTACATTTTTAGATAAGTCTGTATCGAAGAAAAAAACCTATTTTTACAGGATAATCGCCAGTAATACAACAGGCTACACTCAGAAATACTCAGCGCCAACCGTTGGCTTTCCGACCATGACGGAAAATTCACAACCGACAACTCCGATTTCTGTTATAACCCAATAAAAAAACGAACTCCGGATTTATTAACGTAATCCGGAGTTCTTATTTTGTAACTTTATAGTAGCCATAGTCACTATCTCCACATGTGATAATAAGAATTATATTCGATTATACTCTTTCATTATCCGTAATAGATCTTGATGGTTAATCGCTTCAACCTTATGCCCGTAAGGTTTCACGGTTGTCATTGTTTCTGCTGCAATAAGGGCATTCACTACAGACTCATCAACTGACTGGCAAACCGCTTCATATATCGGGTCAAAAACTTCGTCATTAACAAACTCCATTTTCAGTTTTTCTGGTGCTGATTGCGGAATATCCATTTCATTTGCTGTAGAAAAAGCGAGAAAAATATCTCCTGAACTGTTCCCGCCAGGGCTTCCACTTCTCCCAATGCCAATTGCAGCACGTTTAGCAACCCGCCGCAGCTGATGTGGAAGCATCGGTATGTCGGTTCCGATTATGACAATAATGGAGCCCTGCTCTTTTTCCAATAGTTTGTCTTTCGGCATATGTTTTCCGACCGGTACACCTAAAATGGTAAGCCACTCACGCAATCCAAAATTGGCTTGGACAAGGACCCCTATATGATGTGTCCGGCCGTTGATGTTAACAACACGTGAGGAAGTACCCGTACCTCCTTTAAACTCATAGCAAATCATCCCTGTTCCACCGCCGACATTGCCTTCTGCGACTTGCCCTGGTTTTGCATTATTAATAGCCGAAAGCACATGTTCTTCAGAAATATGCTGTCCGTTAATGTCATTAAGGACGCCATCATAGGTTTCGGCAATTACAGGCATTGCCCATAAATGATCATTGCTGAACTGGTCGCCAAAATGGTTTATCATCCATTTTGTGGTGGCATGATGAGCCATTCCTACCGAGTGAGTATTGGTGATGCAGATGGGGCTTAGAAAGTAGCCGGCATCGTTCACCCAATGTACTCCTGTCATCTCGCCATTTCCATTTAAACTATAAAAACCGGCCCAAATTGGCTGCATCGTATTCTTTTTTCCTCGTGGCAAGATGGCCGTTACTCCAGTACGGATGGGGCCTTTGCTGATTTGAACCGGACCTTCCCCTTCGATAATGGTCGTAAAACCAATTTCGACTCCTGGTACATCTGTTAAAGCATTATGTTCTCCTGTCATACCAGGGAATGGCAGACCAAGATCACGAGCACGCTTTTTACCCATATTACAACTCCTCCTAACTACGAACCAAAGGGGCTCTTCCCACCCCATTAAGATTTACGGAGTGAAGCGGCCCCCTCACCTGTTGTTATTTAATTTTATATTCGTATTTGTCCAGTATCCACTGTGGAAATTCCATCCGGGCAGTCATGAGTGGGTCGACGATTTGGCAAATTCTTAAGTCTCCTACTAAGGATAGAAGCATCCCTGCTTCATCTACGTCAATTCCTAACTGTTGGACTAAGAATTGATGCATATTGATCGTTGCCAGTTTGGCGGCATCATCCAAAGTTTCGGCCGAAGCGATGGCAATTAGCTTCTCTTCGCTCACAAGCATTGGCAATGGATATGATTCTTCTTTTAATACACCCACCTTCACCGTTACTTCACCCGGTATTTCCAATCCGCAAATGACAATTTCCCCATCGGCCATTACGGCATGCAGGTCTCCCATTGAAAGCAGAGCCCCCGGAACATTTACCGGTAAATAAAGAGTGGAGCCCTTTATAATCTGTTTGCAATCCATATTGCCGCCATGTTGGCCTGGTGTACCAGTCGGAATTTCCTCCCTGCCAGGAGCGGTACCGATAACACCAATCATCGGTTTAATAGGGATATGAATTTTATCATTGAAAATAGCTTTCCCTTCCTGAATTGGAATAATTTTTGTCGTTTCGCCCGACACATAATCCCGTAAAACTCCAAGCTTTGGTGTGGTCGTCATGACACCTTTCTGGTCTATTTTAATTTCCAATATCTCTACTTTTAGAATATCCCCCGGCTCCGCCCCTTCTACAAACAATGGGCCTGTGGCAGGGTTGATCTGTTCCCAGCCGACCGAGCTGAAAAGCTGATCCTCCCGCTGGATTTGATTGCTAAAGCAGTCATACGTTTCGAACACCACCGTGCTGCCAGCCTGAACTTTTTTAACAGGCTTATTGTTCGGTGACATCGTCAGTACGCCTTGTTCCTTGCGAATTATTTCCATGATTACAACTCCCTCTAAAAAATTAGCCCGCTGTAAGTGTATAGGACACCTGTCCATCAGCGCCGACATCCACCAACGCTCCTCTTAGCAAACCTTGGTCATAGTCTGTTCCGGCGTTAATGCAGATGGTTCTCCCTAATGTCGTCACACCGCGGCTTTCATGAACATTCCCGTGCAAAGATAGGAGCGGCTGGTATTTTTCAATCGCCTCGCGCACCGCTTTGCTTCCTGCTGGACCGGTTGCTAGTGAATCTCCATCAAGCACAGGCTTTAATTCATCATCATATAAGGTCCCTTGATCTAAGTCAGTATCATAAGGAGGGATATGAATATTAAAAATGCAGCGATTCATGTCCTTCACCTGCGAGGCCAATTGTTCGATTTTCTCTGCCAGATCTTCCTCGCTAAATTCCCTTGGGTACTTAAACACACTCGGCTTTCCGCCGCCCACCGAGAGAATCTCAAACCCATTTACTTCAATAATTTTTCCATCACCGTTGGCGACAAAGCTTCCCGCGTTGATCAGTTCATCTAAATAAAAATCATCGACACTTCCAGGAATCAAGATGCAGGGAATTCCTGCCGCCGAAAATCGCTCATCTGCCAACCGAATCCACTCCTGAAGGACTTCAATCTGCTTCTCTTTGATGATCAGCTCGGCATCATTTTCGTTTAAACGATTTAATTCATCCTCTGAAACTAAGAAGGGATAGAATCCGGCATCCCTAAGATTACGCTCCAAGTCTGGCAATTCCTTCTCTTTTTTCACTTTAACGGTTGAGCCGTAATACCGGCAAGTATAAACGCCGTTTTTTTCCACAATCGGAACAACCATTTTCCCTGTTAAATCCCCTCCAAAAATAACTAAGTCAGCTTTATAAAACTTCCCGGCATTCGTGAATTTTCGGAAGGCTGTTTCACCGCCATGCAGGTCTGCTGCATAAAAAATTTTCACTTAGCTCACCCCACTACATTTTTTATGAAAGGTTTACTTAATCCGAAGGTATCTCTTGGAACTGAATATCGATATCGATTCCCTTCTTAGCATGGGACCGCTTCATCACGAAATAGACGATAATTGGGATAAACATTAAGCAGAGGGAAACCACAATCATTGTAAATGGCAAATCGCCTCTCAAAAACGGTATCAGAAGATAGTAACAAATCGAAATACTGATTGCCAGGGTTAACCAGCCTAGAATGGTGATTAAATGCATTCCTAAAAATTTTGTTTTTACAATTGGCGGTGAGGAGTTGAACAAAATCTTCTTGCGGGTTGAAAAAACAATTCCGGAAATCCCCAGGAAAATCCAGGCTAAGAACCAAGTGAAAATGGTGTACGCGATATTAGCCGTCCAAGAAGGCATGAAAATATCGAGCATTAAGAAAAACCAGGCACCGATGATGACTGTTCTTAAGGCGTAGGTTGGGGAGTTCGTTTTCTTGTTAAGCTCCATAAATTTGCTTGGAATCAAGCGGTCAAAGGACCAAGCCACAATATTTCGTGAAGGGCCGAAGCCAAGACCTGCCGCTGACCCAAAGGTGGCCACCGCGAAACAGATAGCAATCAAAAAGACAAACACAGGGCTTTTCGTCATGATCCCAATCATGATGGTGATAAATGGGTCATAGCCCTTAAATGGATAGGCCTCATGACCAGCATTGTAAAGATAATACAAGCTATTGGACCAGATATCGCCAAAGTTAATATAGGACATCGCATAGAAAATTGCCCAAACGACCATTAAAATAGCCAGCGAGCCAAATAAGGCCAAGAGCTGTGACTTCTGAACGTTTCGCACTTCACCGGCGAGATTTGCCCCAAAGGTAGATCCAAGGGTGTTAAGAATAATGTAGGTGGAACCGGCCATGACAGTTGCACCGAATAGAAACTTTGTTGTATAGCCATCCGCTTCAGCTAATTTTATGACATCCCCATAGGCCAAGCCTGTCATTTCAGTAAAATTAGCCGCAAACGTTCCCTGCCCGGTAATCAGGTTCGCAATGATAAAAACTACCGCCCCTACCAGCGTCGCACCGAGCGTTAAATAGGCCAGCCTAACCATCCACTTTGTGCCTTTATAATAGATAAAGTAGATGAATGCTAACAGTGCTGTTCCGATAATTGCATGCATGATATTGCTGTTGAAAAACTCCGCCAGCCCCAGCCATGTTGCGTCATTTCCGTTAATGAGTGCAATCGAATAGAAGAATTCAACGATAGACCATTTGATAATCCAGTTTAAAAGAATCCCCGTCCACGAAATAGATGTAAACGTTATCATAAAACTTGCCATCAAACCTAGTGAGGGATGAAGAATCCTGCTTATATAAATATATTCTCCGCCGGAGCGCGGCATTGAGACCGATAACAACCAGTATAGGCCGGCAATTATAAACATTTGTGCGACAGTCAGGATGGCCCAAACCATATGAGCGCCTGGATATAAAAATGGTGCCCACATGATATAGACGAGCGCAAACATCAACCCCGGGTTGGCAGCGGAGTAAATCATCGTGTCTATTGGACTGATCTGCCGGGCAATTCCACCTGTTGATTTCTGTTCAAACAATGCGAGTCCTGCTTTAGACATCTTTTCACCCTTCTTTCCTTAAAAATATAGGCTGTTTTCGTAAATGCTGTTGCTTCTTGCGAATAATCCTTATTAGCAACAATCTTTTAGAAAAGAGCCAAAATATTAGAAAATCACAGTGACGAACCTATACACAAAGAAGACTTTTTTTCTGAGAAAAGAGGATCTTCCTGGCAGTCACCCCCTCAAGATAAAAATTCCACTTAAAAAATTAATCTAACAAAGTTAGCAAGGTTTTTACTGTTTGAGCGGAAACGTCCAGGCTAGCTTTTTCATCAGCAGTGAGCGGCAATTCTATAATACTCTCAATACCATTCCCGCCAAGAATCGTTGGGACGCCCAGGTAAATGTCCTTATACCCATATTCCCCCTCCAAATAAGCAATCGAAGGGAGGATTCTCTTTTTATCCTTCACGATGGCCTCGGCCATTTGTACAATGGCCGCAGCAGGTGCGTAATAAGCACTGCCCTGGCCAAGAAGATTGACAATTTCGCCGCCGCCATTTCGCGTCCGTTCTACAATCCTGGCGATTGTTTCGGAAGGAAGAATACGTTCTAAGGGGATTCCGCCTGCATACGAAAAACGGACCATGGGAACCATCGTATCACCGTGCCCGCCCAGGACAAAGCTCGAAATATCCTCCACTGAAACATTTAATTCCTGTGCAACAAAGGTATTAAATCGGGCTGTATCGAGTACTCCCGACTGCCCAATCACCCGATTTTTCGGAAAACCGGTAGTTTTGTAGCAAACATAGGCCATCGCATCAACTGGGTTGCTCAGGACTAAAACATAGCTGTTAGGAGCATAAACGGCTATTTGCTCAGACACTTCCTTGATAATACTGGCATTGATCGTAACCAAGTCATCCCTGCTCATGCCGGGCTTACGGGCGACCCCCGCAGTAATAATGACCAGATCAGCAGCTTTTATATCTTTATAATCGGAGGATCCTATTATCATAGAATCATATTTCTGCACCGGACCTGCTTGGAGCAGGTCTAATGCTTTCCCTTTAGTTGGTTTTTCCTGGCTAGGAATATCTAATAAGACAATATCCCCCAATTCTTTTTGCGCAAACATGAGAGCGATTGTCGTACCAGTATTTCCTGCTCCGATGACAGCAAGCTTTTTCCGTGTGAAGGACATACATGACCTCCTTTCCAACGGTTTTATCTACTCCGATTGCGATTCTAAGCTCGACACTATTTTAGCTTCTTGTTTTCTAGAGATGGGCTGCTCCATAAATAGCTGCGGCAAGCTTCCATCGGGGTGCGGAATCACATTAAAGGCAATAAGAGATCCTTTTTTTCTGGCAGTTTCTACCCCTGCTTCAACTGCTGCCTTTACTGCACTGACGTCACCTTCGACCACGATTGTCACGAGGGCCGGGTCGACCATATTTTGTTTGACAAGCTGTACAAAAGAGGTTTTTACCATCACATCCAATGCCTCAATGGAGGTAGCGAGCCCTCTTGTTTCAATCATTCCTAACGCCTTTGCCACCTCACATCACCTCTTCCCTTCTGCTTTTACTAATCTCCCGGTATGCCCGCTTACGATGAAACCGGCATTAGCTTCATCAGTATCGATATGCATTTCTAAGTTATACTTAGGCGATACACGAATCTGTACCCTTTCAAATCTGATTGGCCGCATTGGATTGTCAGTTTGCACAGCGACATACTCCCCGTCCTCTACATTGAATGTAGCGGCATCCTCTGGCGGCATATGAATATGAGCATGGGCAATAATCAATCCATTTTCTAAAAATAAACTGCCATTCGGCCCAATAATGGTAACAGGTGAAGATCCCTTTAGGTTCCCTGATTCCCGGATGGGCGGCTTCAAACCAAGTTTTATCGCATCCGTTTGACTTATCTCCACTTGAGTTTCACTGCGCAGCGGTCCGAGGACCCGAACTCTTTCAATGCTCCCCTTTGGCCCTGCAATGATGACCGTTTCATTCGCAGCAAATTGTCCGGGCAGAGATAAATCTGCCTTTTTCGTCAGCTGGTATCCCGTGCCAAATAGGAATTCTAAATCCTTTTCCTTTAGGTGGCAATGCCGGCCCGAAACTCCAATAGGAATACTCGCTTCATCATGAGGTTTCTGTTGCAACCGCCTCAATACTTCCTCAATAATTCGTTGTGTAATTTCTTCCTTCATCTTATTAACCTCATTTTTTCAACCATGAATTTATAGTTTTTAACCCTCAATCTTTGGCAGAACCAGTTGCAATTCTGTGTGTGGCCTTGGAATAACATGGACAGATAAAAGCTCGCCAACCCGCTGCGCCGCTTCACTTCCTGCCTCTGTTGCTGCTTTTACCGCCCCAACGTCTCCTGTAACCAAGACAGTCACGATTCCCCCACCAACGTGGACCTTCCCGACGAGATTTACATTCGCCGCTTTTACCATTGCATCCGCCGCTTCCAATGAAGCTACCAAACCTCTTGTTTCAATCATTCCCAGTGCACCATTTATCGCCATTCCGTTTTCCTCCTAAATTACTAAGATTTTTGATATTGTTCTATTACACTCTTAACTAGTTGTGTGATCATCTCTGTGTCAATGTTTTTCATTTGGTTTCCGGTTGCTTTTTTTATTACCTGTTCCACTATTTCGTCATTGCTCACTCTTTTTTCAATAGATTGGGATGGCTTTGGTATCTCGACATCCTTGATTCCATAAGCGATTCTTTTAATATTAATCAAATGTCTGGCTGTGATGTTGTCTGCCGTTATGTTCCCTCCATATGACCCGCATCCTAGGGTTAGCGAAGCGGTTAACCCTGTCGTCGCCCCTGCTGCCCCAATCGATGCCAGCGTATTTACCAAAACCCGGGAAACAGGCATTTCCAAGCCAAACATTCTGGTAACGTCATCATCATTGGTGTGAAGGGCCAGACTATGCCCCCTTCCGCCAATATTCAATAATTCCTGACAGATTTTTTTCGCCTCTTCCAGATCAGCAGCAGTATATAAGGCAAAAATGGGTGAAAGTTTTTCAATCGAAAAAGGGATTTCCTTTCCGATTGAATCTTCCTCAGCTATCAATATTCGTGTCCCCGCAGGAACCTTTATTCCGGACATCGAAGCAATTCGCTCAGCCGATTTTCCGACGATAGCCGGATTCAGTTTTCCTCTAATTGGGGAAATGACGTTTTCAAGTAATGCTTTTTCCGAAGCGCTTAAAAAGTAAGCGCCATTGTTTTTCAATTCTCTTATCGTCATTTCTTTTACATTTTTGTGAACAACAATCGCTTGCTCGGTGGCACAAATGGTTCCATTATCAAACGTTTTGCTGTCAACGATCAGTTTGACCGCTTTACTGACATTGGCCGAGCGGTCGATATAGACAGGAACATTCCCCGGTCCGACTCCGTAGGCCGGTTTTCCGGAACTATATGCAGCCCGGACAAGCCCGCCGCCGCCTGTGGCTAAGATTAATTGAATATCCTGATGGTGCATCAGTTCCGTCGTTGCTGCCATTGTCGGCCTGCTAATCCAGCCGATTATCCCTTCAGGCGCCCCCGCCTCAATAGCGGCATCATGGCAAACCTGCAGCGCCTCCACTGTACACTTTACCGCCGAAGGATGTGGGCTTACGACAATCGCATTTTGCGATTTTAATGAAATAAGTGTTTTAAAAAATGCCGTGGAGGTAGGGTTCGTCGTTGGGACGATCCCGGCAATTACCCCAAACGGATAGGCGATTTCGGTGATTTTTTCTTTTTTATTCTCACTGATAATACCTACCGTTTTTTCGTCTTTAATAGATTGATAGACGCCCATAGAACCCAATTCATTTTTGATTTTTTTATGTTCTGTCACACCCATTCCCGTTTCTTCTACAGCTATTCTCGCTAATTTTTCAGATGCTTGATAGGCTGCTTCTGCAACATGTTTAACGATACGGTCGACCTGATCCTGAGAAAACTCCTGATATTTGGCTTGAGCTTCCTTCGCCAGTCTTACAGCCTCTAGCATTTCCTTAATCGAGGTCGAATCATTATCCAATTCCAATTTGGCACCCTCCTTTCTCATTTCCTCGTCAATTATGATGTGGAAAAAATTTCACCTGACCTTTTTCTGTTGTATTTACCGATAAACGGTTCCAGTTGTTAATTTCCTCCTCCGTAAGCGGTCGATGACTAGATGGTTCTCTTTCAACTATTTTATTTTTAAACCCAATCGAAGCTGATATGTTTTTCCAAACGTTGATTTCTTCCTGCGTCAAAGGTTCGACCTTTGTTGATACTTCCGAAAACCCTATAGACATCGAAATTTGTTGCCAATTTTTCAAATCTTGTTCTGTAAGCGGAGGATAATCCAAACTTTTATCTTCAACGGAATCTAGCCTGTTCACTTCATTAGAAAGGGAAGGTTCCGAGTATTCCTGAAGCTTTGAGAGTACTAATCTGGTAATCCTTTCTACCAACTCGGCATCCATTGTTTCACCACCTGATAAACAGCCGTATAGTTTTCTTATATTTTTCCATCCTGAAGATATTTTTCCGCCAAGACATCAGTGTCCTCGGTAAATCCACTGCCCAATTCCCGTGTTGTCTCGTTATCACGGCTGCCGACCCAGGCAATCAACTGAAGCCGCCGCATTAGTATAAAAGTGGGAATTTCTTGTTCTTCCTCCTCTGAAAGCGGACGGACACTTCGATAGCCTTTTAACCATGATTCAATAAGTGCGGGCACATATGGTTTGTGTTCAATAAAGCTTAAGGAAGTAGCGAGGTCATACAAATACCAGCCAAATCCACAGTCATCAAAATCAATTACCTTGATTTGATCGCGCTCCACCAAAAGATTGGCAAGCCGTAAATCGGAATGGATGAGTCCATAACGGGTAGGAGCTTTACCAAAACGCTCCAATCTCGTTTTTATCTTTTCGGAAACCCTAGTGAACAATTTTTCACGCTCTGGCGTTATACCCAGCCCATCCTGCCATCTTCCCCACTTTGGAGTCTGGCCAAGGATCGTTTCATAATCCCAGGTAAGCCTGCGGACATGAAGGAGTTGTTCCCAATTTGCCATACTGTGTTCATGCAATTGGGCCGTAATCTCCCCAAGCATTTTAAATTGGCTGATTAGCTCCTGCTCATTGTCTTCATTTGGCGCTTCACCTTCTAAAAACGTGAAAAGAGTACAGTGATAATTCATATTTTCATAGTTGACGACTTGAATATATTCACCATTCCCCCCGGACACAGGCAAAGAGACATGGATTGACGAATGCTGGTCAATCGATCTTAACCACTCCAGTTCACTTTCCACTTCTATTTTTGTGTGATACCCAGGACGGCCCACACGCAGAATATATTTTTCCCACGTAGTAGTGTCTGTAATTAGGTAAGTAGCATTTTCGGAATAGTTTAATAGCTGAATAGATGATTGCGATAAAAAGGGATAAAAAGGAATAGCGGCTTTGGCAATTTGATTAAATTTTTCCATGGATTCCTGTAAAGGATCAATTGAGGAGCTGCCCATATTCATTACTCCTTTCGAATTGTTAACTGTAGCTGAAAACCGATTTAGCTGCCTGTTTGATGCTGGCCTCGCATTTCGACAGTAACTCATCACAATATTCCTTATCGCAAAGCAAGCCTGGTTTAAACTGTAAGACACTGTTATCGAGCATGGAATAGATTGCCCACACGCCATTTTTATAAAGCTCCTGCATTACGTAGATAGCACCTTGCGGATGATTAAACTCAAGCCCCATGACAACTCCCAGTTGGCGGATGCCGACAAAAAAGTCCGGATGCTGCTTCTTGATGGTTTCTAATCCTGTCCGCAAGTATCTGGCCACAAAGTCAACGTTTTGCTGAACCTCTTTACGCTGCGAGATTTCTAAAACTTTCATCGCTACAACACAGCCCAGTTCCGAACCACCAAATGTCGAGATATGGGCAAAGCCATCCTCATTCATCCAATTTCCTGCTTGTTTACTTACGACGGTTGCGGCAATCGGGTAAATCCCGCCGCTGAAGCCTTTGGAGGTGACAAGAATATCCGGTTCGACTCCGTAATGCTCAATTCCCCAAAGCTTGCCCGTCCGCATTAGGCCAGTCTGCACTTCATCAGCGATATAAAGTGTCCCGAATCTTTCACATAACCTTTTTACAGCTGATAGGTAACCTCTTTCCGGCATTGGGAACCCATAGGTTGCCGGTATTGTTTCGATAATGACACAGGCTACATCTTCATTTCTGAGTGCCTGTTCCATTTCGTCCAAATCATTAAACGGAACATGAATAAATTCTGACGGGTCACCTTCACTCAAAAACAAACGTGAATACCGCTCATTTCCTAACGATACGGCGAGTCCTGTGTGACCGTGATAGCCATTAATAATGGAAACAATTTTCTTTCGTTTCGTAGCATAGCGGGCACATTTCAGGGCCACATCGATTGCCTCGCTTCCGCCGGCGGATAGAATCGAATAATGCAGGCTATCCGGTGTACTTTGTGAGAGTTTTTCCGAAAGGCGGGCTCGCGTCATGGCAGGAAAGTGATGATTGCCAATATCGAATTCATCCAAGGCTTCTTTCAAAGTGGCAATAATTTCAGGATTACGGTGACCGAGATTATAAGTTCCGCCATTTAAATGGACGTCCATTAATCTCTTGCCTTCCATATCATAAAAGTAATAACCTTCTCGCTTACCCATCACCAAGTCAATTCCATCTTTTTGCCACTGACTCGTTTTACCCGGGTTCCACCATTGGATAGAGTGGTCAAGAACGGTTTTTTTACTGCCAAATTCAATCATTTGATTTCTCCTCATCTCTCTTAAAAGCATTTTGATAGGACTGTTGTCACGTATTTAACTATTGGGATTTCAGGACCTTCTCCTAAAACTCATCTGCCACAATTAATTCAACACCATGCGCTGAGATTATTTTTTTCCACTCATCAGGACAGCTTTGGTCAGTAATAATCTTAGAAGCATCTGTAATGGAACACATATACGCAAACGTCGTTTTCCCGAACTTTGAATGATCCGCAAGAACAATTACCTCTTCGGCACGCTCCATCATTTTCCTAGAGATGCTCGAACCGCTGATATCATAATCTGTAATTCCGTTGGCAGTGGAAATACCGCCCGCGCAAACAAACGTTTTATCGGCACGAAGCATTTCGAGCATTCGTTCCGAAAGTGGCCCGCTCATATATTTCTGGTTTCTTTCAATTTCGCCGCCAATAAAGATTACGCGCCCTTTAAAGCTGTCCATGGCCCCAAGCATAACCGGAACGGAATGAGTAATTAAGGTAATATCCTTTTTATCCGACAAGTATGAAATCATATCGAGAGGCGTGGTGCCGTTGCCGATCATTATGATGTCACCGTCTTCTACTAGGTCTGCGGCCGCCTTACAAATGGCCTGTTTCTCTTTTTGGTTGATTGTTGTTTTTTCATCGAAAGGCAGTTCCCAGCTATGAATCTTGTTTTTGACGGCACCGCCATACACCTTCTTTAAAAATCCTTCCTTTTCAAGCCGATCCAGGTCACGGCGAATCGTCTCATCGGACACTTGAAGAAGGTTGGCCAGCACGCGTACTTGAACCTTCTCCTCTTTTTCTAAAGATTCCATAATGGTTGTTTTTCGTTCTTCATAGGATAAAGACATATCCAGTACCACCTACTAAACACAGAATCGGAACCTTTACTTTTTAAAGGCATTATTTTTCAAAAAAAAACAGATTGTTAGTTTTCCGGTAATATTTGTCCCCCATCGACGATGATGGTCTGACCTGTGATAAAGCCTGCTTCCTTGGAGGCCAAGAATAGGGCCGCATAGCCGATGTCTTCAACAGTGCCCAGCTTTCTCATTGGGATAGCAGAGGCCATTTCTTCAAGGTAGTCATCCCCCATTCCTTCGAGTCCCTCTGTTAGGACATTCCCTGGCAGCACCGCATTCACGGTAATTTGCTCACCGGCAAGCTCCAAAGAAGCTGTCCGCATGAACCCCAATTGCGCTGCTTTACTAGCCGCATAGTGAGACCAACCCGGATAGCCGGTAACAGGACCAGTAATCGATGAGGTGATGACAATTCGCCCGTATTCAGCTTGCTTGAGATATGGGATGCACGCTTGTACAGCGTGGAATGTGCCCTTCGCGTTGGTATTCATGACAGTATCCCAATCTTCATTTGTCATAGTTTCTAGAGAGGCAGATGGAAAAATCCCGGCATTGGCGCATAAAACATCTATACCGCCAAATGTTTCATGGACCTCTTTCGCTACAGCTTTCATTGAGTCGCGATTTTGTACATCGCCTTGGAATGCCACAACCTTAGCATTTTCACCGCCCAGTTCAGCTGCACACGCTTGGGCAGCCTCCAAATTTCGGGCCACAACCGCAACCTTTGCTCCATGCTTGGCAAACACTCGGGCAATCCCTTTTCCAATCCCTTTGCTGCCACCCGTAACGATAACCGTCTTACCCTGCAATGAACTATACATCTTAACAGCTCCTCTACCATTTAAATGTGAATGGGCTTTATCAAAAACCAACAAAATACCAATATCCAATTTGCATGAAGTTGTGGGATGTGATGTGAATTGTTGTGGATTTTGGAAGATAGTAATATGTATGAATATATAGGACAGAATATTCAGTTTATTAAATCAGTTATTTTTTGTTTTGGGAAAGAAAAAAAGCAGCATCAACCTTGAAAGGCTGATGCTGCTAGATTTTAAGATTTTTGTTTATTTTTCAATTTGCCATTCATTTACGTTATAGAACATGCCAAATTGTTTTGGTTGTCCTACTTTGACTTTCTTATTTACCGCTCCCTGTAGGTAGTCTGAATAAAGTGTGAATGTTGGCAAATCCTCATGCAGGATTTCTTGGACCTTGTCATAAATCACTCTGCGTTTTTCTGGATCTGGTTCTAACTTACCTTGGGTTAACAAATTATCAAGCTCTGGATTGCTATAGTCCGCAAAATTATAGGTTCCACCTGTTACATAGAATGTACTTACATCCGGATCAATTTGGTATGGGATTCCAAGGAACATAATATCAAAGTCATGCTTAGCACCTTTTTGCATATGGGTTGGAAAATCAAACTTTTGAACCTGAACGTTTAGCCCTACTGCTTTTAAATTTTCTGCAACAATAACAGCGGATTGCTCACGAACCTGGTTGCCGATTGGAACATTGACTTGAATTGGCTTGCTCTTATCCCAGCCTGATTCTGCAATAAGTTTCTTTGCTTTTTCTGGATCATACTGGTAGTTCTTAATGTTTTTATCAAAATATGGATGGATCTTTGTGTATGGTCCATCAATGATTTCTGCTTTTCCTTTTAATAGCTTCTCAACAAGTTGCGGACGGTTAATCGCATAAGCGATTGCTTGGCGCATCTTCTGATCAAAGGTTTTTGTATTCAGGTAAATTTCCTGCCAATCATAGCCCTTAGGATCATTAGTTGTGACATTCGCCATATTTTTCACTTTTTCAATATCTTGAATCGCAATTGCACCGGTAGAAGGATAGTTGATATGAATTTCGCCGGTCTGCAGTTGTGCTGTAATGTTTGCCTGTGGAACCACCTTAAAGAAAAGCTTTGCTGTTTTAGGAGCACCGCGATAATAATCTGGGTTCGCCTTAAGTTCAACACTCGATTCTCCGCTGAAGTTAACAAGGGTGTAGGCACCATTGGAAACAGTTGGCTTTAACATAAATGGATCTTGATGAAGTGTTGCAGGATCCTTGTCCTTTAGGATATGGCTTGGAACAGCTCGGAAATTGATTAAGCTTCCTTTAAGATAGTTCGGGTCAGTTGGTGCTTTTGTGTGAATGACAAAGGTTTTGTCATCAACTACTTCAATCCCCTTAACAGACTTTTCTCCTTTAGGCAGCTGGCCATTTTCATCCAAGCCATCAATCACATTAAGAGTTTTCAAGCCGGAACTTTGAACGGCAGGATTTGCCAGTAGATCAAACGTAAATTTAACATCCTCAGACGTAACAGGTTTTCCATCTGTCCAATTTGCCTTTGAATTAATTTTAATCGTAAACGCTTGGTTATCCTTTGTATCAAAGCTTTCTGCTAACTTATTTTGAAATTTCATATTTTCATCTGGTTCAAAGAAAGGATCAAATAGAATATTTGCCAATGTAATGGCACCCAAGTCACGAGTATTAATCGGATTAATCGCACCGATCGCGTTTGAAACACCTACAACAATGGTATCACCAAATTGTGCAGAGCCTCCGCTCTTCCCGTTTTCCTTCGGTGTGCTTGATGCATTATTAGAACCTGAACATGCACTTAAAAATAATAGTAATGCAACTGATAAAACCGTTAAAAATTTTCCTTTCAGCTTCTTCATTCCCGTCCCTCTTTTCATTTTATATTGGATTGCTATATATCATTGGGGGCAAGGCCCCCAATTGTTTAACGCGATAATGTGATGAGAGGCTGGCCCCCACTGCGTTAATGCGCTAAATACCTCAATTTTACTTCAATGTTTTAGGGTCCAAAGCATCCCGCAGGCCATCACCGATAAAATTGATGGCTAATACGACAATGACAATCATTACCCCTGGAGGAACCCATAGCCATGGCTGGTCGGTTAATACCGTTAACGATTGGGCATCTGTCAGCATGTTCCCCCAGCTTGCTGTCGGCGGTTGTACCCCCATCCCGAGGAAGCTTAGAGATGCTTCTACGATAATGGCTGCTGCTATGCCAAATGTAGCTTGGACAAGAATCGGAGCAATTGCATTCGGCAAAATATGCTGGAATAAAATTCTTGGTGTACTTAACCCAAGCACTACGCCCGATTTGACATAATCAACATGTTTCAGCGAAAGTACCGTTCCGCGAACCAATCTGGCAACGGCCGGCCAGCCCAAAAGCCCCAAAATCCAGATGATATTAAATAGGCTTGGTCCCAAAATACTAACCACCACAAGAATTAACATCAATCCTGGGAATGACATGAAGACGTCTGTCAATCGCATTAACACAATATCGACCCATCCGCCAAAATAGCCGGAAACCGCACCTAGGATTGTTCCAATAAGGGTGTAAATAAGAACTGCCCCTAGTCCGACTGCCATCGAAACCCTTGAAGCATAGATAAGGCGTGTGAAAAGATCTCGTCCGACTTGGTCGGTTCCTAACCAGTGCTCAGCAGATGGCGGTGCAGAGAATTCGTCATAAACCTGATACGGGTCCTTTGGTGCAATAACTGGTGCAAAAATAGCCATCAGGATGATTAACAACATCAAAATACTGCCTGCTACGGCCAAGCGATGCTTCATAAAACGTTTAATTATTAGTTGTAAAGGAGTTTCCTCTCCGCCAATCTCTGTATGAGAAATGGGAGGTTCCACATCCTTTTTAATATTTGTTTCTAGCATTGGCATACCAAGTTCCTCCTTTCCTATTTATACTTAATGCGCGGGTCAACAAACGAATAGACAATATCTGTTAATAGATTGGCAAACAGCACCATAAATGCCGTCAATAGATTAAGAGCCATCAGTGTTGGATAATCCCTGGACATAATCGACTGAATGGTCAACTGACCCATACCCGGCCACTGAAATATCTGTTCGGTGATAACCGCTCCGCCAAGCAAGAAAGGAATCTCCATACCAATGATCGTAATAATCGGAATCAAGGCATTTTTTAAAGCATGTTTATTGGTAACAACAAATTCCTTTAACCCCTTTGCTCTCGCCGTCCGTAAATAATCCTGGCCCAGCACCTCCAAGAGACTTGCCCGGACATAGCGGACATATTGCCCTGAAATTCCGACTGCCAGCACGATCACCGGAAGAATTAAATGCTGAACCTTATCCAAGAAATTATCTTCACTGCCCAGGGTCGACATGCCCCCTGCCGGCAGAATCTGCAATTGGACGGCAAAGATATAAATAAGGCCCAATCCTAAGAAAAAATGCGGGATGGAAATTCCAAAGAACGAGGTCCCTGTCGCCAAATAGTCAAGTTTGCTATATTGCTTGACTGCACTTAAAATCCCTATCGGCAGGGCGATGATTAATCCCGCTAGAAGGGCAAGTCCCATTAATTCAAACGTCGGGCCAATCCTTTCGAAAATCATCTTTGATACTGGTTCATAGGTTGAAAAGGAGTAGCCTAAATTGCCTTGTGCAAGATTACCAAGCCAATGGAAAAATTGAATGTAAAGCGGATCATTCAAGCCCAGCTGTTCCTTCCTCATCTCCAGCAGTTCAGGTGAAGAATTGGGGTCGACATACATATCAACCGGGTTTCCCGGCGCCATATTAATGATGATAAAATTGACAACCATGACCCCAAATAAAACTGGGATGGCAATTAAAAGTCTGCGGATAATATAGGGAACCAAATTTTCACCCTCTTTCTAAAACTAATTTTTATGCATCGTTAACCGCGAAGCAGGCAACGCTATGTTCCTTACCTTTTAGAACAGGTCTTTGCTCCCGACAAATCGCTGTTGCAATCGGGCAGCGAGTGTGAAAGCTGCAGCCGCTTGGCGGATTGGCCGGACTTGGGACATCGCCAGCAATAATGATTCTTTCTTTCGTTCTTAATTCAGGGTTCGGTATTGGATAAGAGCTTAACAACGCTTTTGTATAAGGATGCTGCGGATTTTTGAAGATTTCTTCCGTTTTTGCAACCTCGACAATTCTCCCTAAATACATAACTGCAATCCGGTCGCTGATATACTTAACGGCTCCTAAGCCATGGGCAATAAACAAATAAGTAAGGTTGAATTCTTTTTGCAGATCCTTCAATAAATTCAGGATTTGTGCCTGAATGGATACATCCAAAGCAGATACCGGCTCATCGCAAATGATCAGTTTTGGATTAAGCGACAAGGCTCTGGCAATTCCGATCCGCTGCCGCTGGCCTCCGGAAAATTCGTGCGGGTAGCGATTTTTATAGCTTTTTGACAGACCGACCAGTTCCAAAAGCTCGTCTACTCTTTTATTGATTTTTTCCTTTTCAACTACTTGATGAATTCTCATCGGTTCTTCGAGGAGATCTTTGATTCTTTTCCTTGGATTCAGAGATGAATACGGGTCCTGAAAAATAATCTGCAGGTCCCGGCGCAGACCTTTCATCGTATCTCTGTTAGCAGTGGTGATTTCTTTCTCCTGAAAATACACCTTACCCTCTGAGGCATTTTCCAGCCTTACAAGCGTTTTCCCAATGGTTGATTTACCGCAGCCCGACTCTCCTACCAATCCGAGTGTTTCACCTTCGTTAATATAAAAGTCGACCCCATCTACCGCCTTCACGTGACCAACCGTTTTCGAAAAAACACCCTTTTTAATAGGGTAATAGGTTTTTAATTTTTCTACTTTTAGTAAAGGAGTCGTTTCTTTTTCAATCATGGTGGTCATGTGAATATTTCCTCCTTAGGTTGATCGGAGTTTGTCCTTAAACCGTCTTCCTCCGTTAACCAGCACCTTACTTTATGCCCTGCCTGAACATCCTTAAGTCTAGGCTGTTCCTGCTCACACCGTTCCGTTGCATAGGGGCAGCGGGTATGGAACCGACAGCCTGCTGGCATATGCTTGATGCTCGGCACTGAACCAGGAATTGAAGCCAGGCGTTGTTCACTTTCATATTCCAAATGTGGAATGGAGGCCATTAGCCCTTGGGTATAAGGATGCTTTGGCTCCTTAAATAGCGTGAATACATCTGCTTCTTCCACAACCTGACCAGCATACATGACAATTACCCGGTCGGCCGTTTCCGCAATTACCCCAAGATCATGGGTAATTAGCATAATGGCGGTGTTAGATTCCTTTTGCAAGGTTTTCATCAATTCGAGAATTTGCGCCTGAATCGTTACATCCAGGGCAGTTGTTGGTTCATCCGCAATCAACAGCTTTGGCTTGCAGGCAAGCGCCATCGCAATCATCACCCGCTGCCGCATTCCGCCTGACAATGCATGCGGGTATTCCTTCATAATCTCATTCGCCCTTGGAATTCCAACCTTTTTTAACATTTCAACGGCGTATTCCTTAGCAGCCTTTGGATTCATTTTTAAGTGAAGCTTGATTCCCTCAATCATTTGGTTCCCAATCGTAAAAACGGGATTTAATGAGGTCATTGGTTCCTGAAAGATCATCGAGATCTCATTTCCCCTGATATCTCTTATACGCTGATTAGATACTTTTGTAAGGTCTTCTTCTCCAAAAAGAATCTGGCCCTTATTCACCTTTCCGTTTTTCCCGAGCAAACCCATAATAGATAAAGAGGTGACGCTTTTTCCGCAACCGGACTCGCCAACAATGCCGATGGTTTCTCCAGGGTTGACTGAAAAACTTACCTCTTCTACTGAAATCACTTCTTCACTGTCTGACTCAAATGCAATTTGTATTTGGTTTACTTCCAGTAAAGGTTTCATTCCTTCACCCCTCTTTCTAAAAACTATTAATTTTGTAAATTTTCCGAACATTCTACTCGGTTAACATTATTTTAATAAAAATAGTAGTGATAAAAAAAGGGACCTGAATTGACATTTCGTATCATTACTTGACAAACGAAAATAGAATTACGCTTGTTGATCATGTCAAAGTATAGTATATTTTGAATATTAAAATAATGTTTTAGGGGATGCCTTATGTACCAATTAGTTATTGCTGATGATGAATATGAAATCCGGCACGGCCTAGTAAACTATTTTCCTTGGAATGAACTTGGATTCGAAGTAATTGGGGAAGCAGCAAATGGGAAAGAAGCCCTGGAGCTCGTTTCAGAGGGAAATGCTGACGTTTTGCTTTGCGATATTCAAATGCCGATCATGACCGGCATTGAGGTCATAAAGGAAATGCATGAGCAGAAATCCCCTGTCCTGACTGTTTTTTTAAGCGGTTACCAGGAGTTCCACTATGCCCAGTCTGCCATTAAGTACGGGGTCAAAAATTATATTCTAAAACCCACAAATTTTTCAGAAATAACGGAAGCGTTTTCACAAATAAAAAAGGAACTAGACCAAAGAATTCCAGCCTCTACCCAAACGGTTTCCTTAAAACTAAAAGACGATGATGTTGATCCGATTATTAATAAAATTAAAGATTATGTGAAAACCAATTTTAAAAACGCAACATTAGATGAGGCTGCTCAAGTCGTTTATATGAACCCCCATTATGTAAGCAAATATTTTAAACAAAAAACAGATGTCAATTTCTCTGATTTTCTTTTTCAAGTCAAAATGGAAGAAGCAGCAAAATTAATTAAAGAAATGAAGTACAAGACCTATGAGGTAAGTGAAATGGTCGGATACAGCAATGCCAAGAATTTCACACGTGCTTTCCGAAAATATTTTGGGGTCAGCCCAAAGGAATATCGGCTAAATTAAGGATTGCTTCCAATGGATTCTTTAAAACGTTCCTTTTTTATTAAAAATTTAAGCAAACTGCTGATTCCAATGCTGATTCCCATACTCATTCTAGGTTCACTTGCGATAACATTAATCCATTTATATTTGAAGGAAAAAATTAATCAGGAAAACTTAAATCTACTCAATCAAATCCAAATGAATGTGGAAATGATTTTCGATGAGTTAAATTCTATTAACTTAACTATTGCGGCCAGTGCCAAGGAATTTCTAGACCTGCAAAATATGCTCGAGAAAAAATGGTTGGACTCAGAGGATTTTGTTAAACTGGCGTCGTTAAAAAACACCATCGACTCTCCTGCTATTGCCCACCCATACATTGATTCGATTTATATTTATATTAAAAATGACAAAAATCGATTTTTAACCTCAACAACAGGCGGTGTAGTAGATCTTCATGATTTTGATGATGTCTCTTGGTATAAGGGGCTCAGTAAGGTAATAAGCGGCGATGCTGTTTGGACCCAAAAAAGAACAGTAATTCGGAAGCTTGTGGATTTTCCCGACCAAAAGATTGATGTCATTTCCTTGTACCGCAGCATTACTCTTGCAAATGGTAACCTCGGGTACATTATTTTGAACGTAAACACAGATTATTTAAAGGACAATCTAAATAGTTTATATAAAATGAACGGACAAAATATTTTGGTTATGGATAAAAATGAGCAGGTACTGTTTGAAAATCATCCAGTTCATTTAACTTCACATGAAGCGAAGGAAATGTTATCCTCCGCTAATGAAATTAGTACAATGAAAATAGGAAACGAACCTTCTACTGTTTTTAAGCTGGACTCCCCAAAATATGGCTGGGTGTTTTTCTCGACCATCCCGCGGAGTTCTCTTTATAAGTTGCCATACCAATTAAGCTTGCTTACTTTAGTTCTCCTGCTTTCGTCAGTTATTGTTGGGGGAATTATCGCTTATTATCTAACGAAAAAGAATTTTGCCGAAATTGATTCGATTGTCAATATCTTAAATAATGCCGAAAAGGGTGAACCTCTCCCCCATTTGCCAAATGACGTAACGGATATTCACAGCCTAATCATTCATAAGATTTTGACCAGTTTTATGGAGCAATCCTATATGAAGGTGCTCTTGTCGGAGAGAAAATATAAAATGCAGGCACTGGAGTTATCCGTGCACCAATCCCAATTAAATCCGCATTTTTTGTATAATACACTAGAAACGATTAATTGGAAGGTGATCAGTCTTACAAAACGGCCAAACGAGATTAATGAGATGATTGATAACCTTGGAAATATCCTTCGTTACTCCTTAAGCGCCAAGGACAGCTTAGTCATTTTCAAAGATGAAATAAAGCATACGAAAAGCTATGTGGATATTCAGAAAATCAGGCACAAGGACCAGTTTGCGGTCTATTGGGAATGTGATGAGGGTGTTGAAAACTATTATGTGGTTAAACTGTCCCTGCAGCCTCTGATCGAGAATTCCCTTCAGCATGGCCTGCCTGGCTTGGGAAGAAAGCTTTCGATTAAAGTAAAAATAAGAATCTTCCCAACCCATCTTTATGTAGTGGTTATTGATAATGGCAAGGGAATCGACAGGGCTAGGCTAGAGGAAATCCGCTCGAAGCTGAAATCAAATTATACAGCAAATGATCACATTGGCCTTTATAATACCAATAAACGGTTGCAGCTAACGTATGGAGATAAACATGGTCTAACGATCCAAAGCAAACCTGATTGGGGAACAGCTATTGCCATAAGAATCCCCATCAACTAAAAAGGGCCCCTTTCTGTAAAGGGCCCTTTATATATTTCTTAATCTTAATTTTCATTTAAGTACTTTAATGCGCTTCTTACAAAGTACTGGACACCAAGAATCAGCGCTTCTTCTTTTACATCAAATTTTGGATGGTGATGCGGATAATTTTCAGCAATATTATCACTTCCTGCCCCCAAAAAGGCGAAGCATCCCGGTGCTGCCTCTGCAAATGCGGAGAAGTCTTCGCTGCCCATTAACGCTGTGCCCCTCACGAAGCTGCTTTCTCCAAAGGTTTCCACAATCGTTTGTTCAACTAATGAGGTAACCTTTTCATCATTTATCGTTGGACTGTAGCCAAAGTCATAGTTTAATTCATAGGTTGCACCATGTGCTTCGGTGATTCCCTTTGTTAATTTTTCCATCCAGATTGGAATCTGCTTGCGTACCTCAGGGTCAAACGTGCGAACAGTTCCGCCTAATGTTACTTTATCTGGAATGATATTGTTGGCAGTTCCCCCATGGAACTGGGCAACCGTAATCACAGCCCGATGGCTGGCATCCACTTTTCTAGAAATAAACTGATTGATTCCATTTACAAGCTGAACACCAATAGCAATCGGGTCAACAGTTTCTTCAGGTGCCGAACCGTGTCCGCCTTTACCTTGAATGACAATATCAAAATCATCGCAGGCCGCTGTCACATGTCCGTAGCAGAGAGAGAATTTACCCAAAGGCCCTTGTGAGCCGAGGTGAAGGCCGATCACACCGTCAAGGCCATCGGCTGCCCCTGCCTTTACCATTTCCTGTGCACCGCCAGGGGACAGTTCCTCCGCATGCTGGAAAAAAAAGCGGATTTCCCCTTTTATATCTTCTTTTAATTGGGACAAAACTTTGGCTGCGCCAAGAAGCATCGCCGTATGTCCATCATGACCGCAGGCATGCATCACACCTTTATTTTTGGAGGCAAATGGCAATCCTGTTTCCTCTAGGATTGGCAGGGCATCCATATCTGCCCGCAGCCCCAATACTTTGCCAGACTGGCTGCCAAACAGGCGTCCCATGACACTCGTTGGTGTGACCCTGGAAACTTCAATATTGCCAAACGATTGCAGTTTTTCATAAACGTAATTAGAGGTTTCAAATTCTTGAAAAGAAAGCTCCGGATTTTCGTGAAAATGTCTGCGCCACTCAATTATTTCTTCTTCAACTGCCTCTATTAGTTTCTGGATATCTACTACTCTTTCAATCACAAAATCCCCTCCACATTACGGGTACTTTTATTTCTCACCTAAGAATTTGAAGGCCGAGCGGACGAAATAATTGACACCTTTTATTAAAGACTCTTCCTTCACATCAAATTTTGGATGATGATGCGGATAATTTTCGGCTGGGTTCTCGCTTCCAGCGCCTAGGAAAACAAAACATCCCGGTGCTTCCGCTGAAAATGCTGAAAAATCCTCCCCTCCCATGATCCCATTTGCAATGACTCGATTGCTTTCTCCGAATGTTTCCACAATGGTTTGCTCTACCAGTTTGGTGATATTTTCTTCATTTATGACAGGTGCGTATCCCAGCATATAATTTAATTCATAGGAAGCGTCATGTGCTTCAGTGATTCCTTTAGCGATTTTTTCAATCCAGACGGGAATCTGTTTGCGTACTTCCGGATCAAAAGTGCGGACAGTCCCGCCAAGGCTTACGCGGTCAGGAATAATATTATTGGCTGTTCCACCATTGAATTTGGTAACAGAAATGACAGCGCGCTGGGCTGCATCCACTTTCCGTGAAATAATTTGGTTAATTCCGTTAATAATTTGAACACCGATAGCAATTGGATCAATCGTTGCATTTGGTGCAGAACCATGTCCGCCCTTGCCTTGAATATCAATATCAAATGCATCAGTCGCTGCAGTGACTGGTCCATAACAAACAGTAAAGATTCCTGAAGGAATTTGCGAACCAAGGTGAACGCCGATGACCCCATCAATCCCCTCTGTAACGCCGGCCTTCACCATTTCCGATGCGCCGCCAGGGAACAATTCCTCAGCATGCTGGAAGAAAAAGCGGATTTCCCCTTCTATTTCATCCTTTAATTGGGACAGAACCTTTGCCGCTCCTAAAAGCATGGCAGTATGTCCATCATGACCGCAGGCATGCATCACACCGTCATTTTTGGAGGCAAATGGGAGCCCGGTTTCTTCTTGAATTGGAAGCGCGTCCATGTCAGCACGTAAAGCAACAATTTTACCAGGCTTAGCACCGACAATCCGTCCTAATACGCTTGTCGGCGTTGGACGAGATAACTCAATATTGCCAAAGGACTCTAACTTCTCAAATACATAATTGGATGTTTCTACCTCCTGAAATGAAAGTTCAGGATTTTCATGTAAATGTCTGCGCCACTCCACAACCTCTTTTTCAACAGCTTCAACTAATTTCTGAAGATCAAGTGTTTTTTCTACCATAAATTAAGCCTCCCTAAAATTCTTTTATTCAAGATAATTTTAGAGAAAAAGTACAGTGAAATACAACAAAAATATAGAATATTCTAATAACGGTCAATATAAGAGTATTTTCTGAATCTAAGAAACCTTTTTCTTCCACTTAAAAAAACTTTCAATAAGAAAACATCCCGGCTTATTTCAAGCTTGGATGCTGTTTTCAAAGTTATGGGGACTCAAGTATGAAATTTTTTTCTAGACTGATAGACAGCCTTTTTAATTTCTTTCTCCAGGTTTTGGAATAGGTTTTCAATCACCTTGATTGCTGCTCCATTAAGTAACCGATCAGGAGTCACTTCCATAGTCCCTGTTATCACTACATCAGCTTTAATAGTTAATTTGCAAGCCCCTTGCCAATCTCTTAGAAATAAATCAGACTGCGCCTGAATTTTTCCAAGTTTGCTAGTTCCGTTTATTTTCAGGCGATAAAATGATGGGTTTTTTTCTTCTATACGTCGTATGTCGATCGCATATACATCGTTGATTGGACCAATCCGGATATCAATTTCGCCTCGGTAGATACCACTTGAAGTTTCAACAAACAACTTGCAGTTAGGAATCGAGTTTTTTAGGACTGTTTCATCTTTCAACCATTTCCATACTAAATTTCTAGGCAAACCAATAGCATGATTGTACTCAATCTTCAACCTTCTCCCCCCATGGGCAACAGTATTAGAACTCTATGTCAATCATTGTATTCATTCGTTACCGGTCATGTTAAAGAAGTATTGTGGTGTCTGGGCTATTCATGAAAATTTTCCAAATACGAAAAAATCCCAAGCCAATATAGGCCTGGAACTTTTATGCTATGCATTCGGTTGTTTTCTCCTGGACCAAACGACAACAGGGATAAGCAGCAAAGATAAAATGCCTCCCGCCAGCGAGAGTATGGTATAGCTTGACTGGGCAACGACCATTCCGGAAATGGCTCCGCCAGATGCACCGGCAAGAGCAACCAAAACATCAATTGTTCCCTGTGTCTTAGCACGTGTGGAAATGTGAGTAGCATCGACAATAATCGCTGTACCGCTAATCAAACCAAAGTTCCAGCCAAGCCCCAGCAGGGCAAGTGCAATCATTAGGACGAGCATTGAATCAGCTGGTGCAAAAGCGGCAAGAAGACCTGCCATAAGCAAGGTGGCACCCGCTAAAATTGACATTGCCGTACGGCCAATTTTGTCAGCAATTATTCCGGTCACCAAAGATGGAAGATACATGGCGCCAATATGAATACTGATAATTAATCCGATATCACTCAGATCGTGTCCATGGTTTCTCATATGGACAGGTGTCATGGTCATGATGGCAACCATCACTAACTGTGTTAGGACCATCAGGGCAGCACCGACTACGAGTTCGCGCTTCTTCTTGAGCGATGCGCCGGTGGGTAGTTTTGAAGAAAATTCTCCGTTGCTGCTATTAACTTCCGACAATAGCTTTGCAACCTTGAGAGGATCTGGGTACAGGAACATCAACAACACAGAACCGGCCAAAAGGAAAGCAGCAGCCCCTAAAATAAACGGGCCGGCCAAAGATGGAACACCGATCGACATTGCAAATCGTCCCATTACATCAACAAGATTCGGCCCGGCAACAGCCCCAAACGTCGTCGCTAACATGGTGATACTGATAGCGGTTGCCCGCTGTGAAGGACTGGCGAGATCGGTACCTGCATAACGGGTTTGCAGGTTAGCTGCGGTTCCGGCACCATAGATTAATAGTGATGCAAACAGCAGAATAATAGAATTGATGACAGCTGCCGTCACCACTCCAATCGCGCCGATACCTCCGGCCAAAAAACCCGCTGCCAGTCCAAAACGGCGGCCGTATCGCTGCGACAGTCTTCCAATCAGAAGTGCTGCACCTGCGGAACCAAGAGTCAACAATGCCACTGGCAGTCCGGCAAACCGGTCGGTTCCCAGCATATTTTTGGCTAGCAGTGCCCCAACCGTTACACCAGCAGCAAGTCCTGCGCCACCGAGCATCTGGGAAATGACCGCTACCCCCAAAGTCCGCTTATATAACTGTTTTTGCCTTTCAGGCGAATCGATGTAAAGATGTATTCCATCCACTGGAATTTCTAAAACTTTGGCGTTATCATCAACTTTTGGGTCAATCACCTTTTCACCCCCTTATATTTTTTAAATAGCTATACCTTTTGACAAAATACCGTTTGCCGTCCTTCTTGGTCGTTCTCTTCAAAAAAGAGCACTTTCCATTCACTGAATTCGTTTAAAAGCTCTTTTGGCTTCAATTTATATTGATCGGATATCGTTTGGTATGCTGTCTTGGGTGTCTGAAAATAGGTTTCCATAAAGAAAAATCCGTTCCTTTTTACCATGCTTTTGACAAATGGAAAGAGGGATCGGTCTAGGTAGTAGGTAATCACAATAAGGTCGGTTGAGATGTGCTCCTTCTTAAGCTGTGTGACATCCGTTAAATCACAAACGCGCGGATTAATATTGAGATGCTGTTCGACAGCTTGTTCCTGAAGAAAGTGGATGGCAATCTCTGATATATCAAGAGCCACTACATGATAGTTTAATTGGGCAAGAAAAATACTGTTTCCACCTAGACCGCAGGCAAGGTCAAGGGCATTCCCGCCGTGAAGGTGTACTGAAAGATCTTTCAATCGGGGATTTGGAACAGGCTCCTTTAACTCAGTCAAACGATCTTTGTATTTGGCGTTCCATTTAGATTTCATATCCATTTTATAACCCCACATCCATCTTGTATAAATGCCTAAATTCTACCATACAAAAAGCCCGCTAAAAAGGGGGCAAATGAAAAATGAGGCCTGAATAGCGCAAAAAAGAATCAGGCCCCTTTTAATTTGGCGTGGATGATCAGGCGGTGGATTCCTGTGGTGATGGGGTCGCAGGTGATCAATGTCAAGATTCGGTCTTGACCATTGGGATTTAAAACAGATAAATCATCAGGTTCCACAATTAAAACATTGTAAATATCGTAGGTATAGGCTTGTTTTTTGTCCTCCACCACAATTTCATCGCCAGGCTTTAGTTCATTCAAGCGGTTAAACATCTTTCCATATGTTCTGCTGCGATGGGCGGCGATGGCGGCGTTTCCGATTTCACCGGGAAGGGCCGTACCGTCCAAATGGCTAGCACCAATTTTTAAATTTGCTTGACTTGCCCCTTCTAATATGGGCAGAGTTAGGTCTATCTTTGGTATTTTTATAATACCAGTCAGGCCGTCCATTTCGAAATTTTTATTTATCAGGGCAGGCTCCTGGATTGTTCCTTGCTCAGGTATAGGCTCCCTTTCCAAGCTTTCATCGAATGCCTTATTTAGACTTTGATAATTATTTTCCAGAGAGTTTTTGTTTCCATGCTTTTTTTGATCCCATTTCTTTAACAGTAAATTTTGTTCATGGTTATGAAAAACCTCTGTAATTTTTGGATAAAACATAATCATAATGCCTAAAAGAATTAATAGGACAGCAGTTAACTTTTTCATACATGCACCTCAATAAAAAAATTGAGAGAGATATTAATCCCCCTCAAAGCTATGATTCTAGTTGTTTAGCTTTTTCCGTCTTAATAAATACACACCGGAAGCGGTAACGAGTAGTCCGAGTAAATAATAGCCAAATGGGCTTGACTCTCCTGTTTTTGGAAGTACCCCAGTTGTTGTGGTTTGTTTTATAGTTTCTTGTGCCGGAGGAATCTGATTTCCTTGATTTTGTGGAGGCGGGGTATTATTATCCGTACCTCCCGGGTTTGGCCCAGGTTGATTTGGATTATCTGAATCTCCTGGTTTATCTCCCGGCTTATCTCCTGGATTGTCTCCCGGTTTATCTCCCGGATTGTCTCCTGGCTTATCTCCCGGATTATCCCCTGGATTACCATGATCATCGTCACCTGGCGGAGGCGGCGGCGGTGGCGGATAACATTTTTCCTGCCAATAATTGATGGTACCGTTTGCTTCGACACCGACTCTTACGTCTCTTACAGGAATGATGACCGGTTCCCGGTCCTTTATAACCAGCTTGAAGGCAGTGATATCATCTGTTACGTATTCAGCATTATCTTTTAATTTAAAATTCGGGGAATTTCCTGGTGCTTCCATCTTAGTCCAAACGCCTTTCCAAAGGACGTAAACCTCTACTACGTCTTCCCTACAGTCATTTTTTAAATGAAAATGAATTTCCGTACTCTTATTACCCTTTTGATCCTGGTCGCCCTGGTGCCCGTTATTAGGATTGCCATTATTCCCTTCCTGCTGTCCCCCCTTATTGTTCCCGTTTTCATTTCCATTCCCTTGACCGTTTGCGGCAACATAAGAAGCGGGAATGATTAGTAGGAAAATTAGTGCATACATGGATGCCATTAACAACATCCTTTTTAGGTTAACCGTCTGCAATACGCCACCTCTTTCCTAATTGAAAAACAAGTTGAATGCAGTTTTATCCTATTCAACATTTTCCTCAATAAGTACGATTCCTTTTTCCTATTTCTTTTTGTAAAAGAAACTTTACCAATTTTTTGATAAATCTGAATTCGTTTTACAAAAATGGCTTTTCCATGTAAAATGGCTTCAATAGTAAAAAAGTGGGAGGGGAATAAATTTGAGTGAATTGTTTAAAGCATTAGTGGTTGATAAGACGGAGACCGATTTTTCGGTTGAGGTTAAAGAAGTTTCTTTTGATGTCCTTCCTGAAGCGGAAGTACTAATCAAGGTTGCTTATTCCAGCATAAATTATAAGGATGGACTCGCCAGCATCGCAGATGGCAAAATAGTCAGGTCATTTCCGTTTATCCCAGGTATTGATTTAGCGGGAGTTGTTGTCTCGTCTCAGGACCCGCGCTTCCAAGAAGGTGATAAAGTTATCGCGACAAGCTATGAGATTGGGGTTTCCCATTATGGAGGCTTCACTGAGTATGCACGGATTCCAGGAGATTGGGTTGTTCCGCTCCCGGAGAATCTTTCGCTGAAAGAAGCGATGGTTTTGGGAACAGCTGGCTTTACCGCTGCCCTTTCTGTGCAAAGGCTCGAAGAAAACGGGGTTACTCCTGAAAAGGGAAAGGTTTTGGTAACTGGAGCAACTGGCGGTGTTGGAAGTATTGCTGTCTCGATACTAGCTAAACGGGGCTACGAGGTGGTTGCAAGTACTGGAAAAGCTGCTGAACATGATTATTTACATAACCTTGGTGCGTCTGAAGTGATCTCCCGTGAAGAGGTTTATAATGGAAAAATCAAAGCGCTGGATAAGCAACTTTGGGCTGGTGCGGTTGATCCGGTTGGCGGTGAATCCTTAGCGGCTGTATTAAGTAAAATTCACTATGGAGGCTCGGTAGCTGTAAGCGGATTAACTGGAGGCGGAAACGTCCCAACAAGCGTATTTCCTTTTATTTTGCGCGGTGTAAACCTGCTGGGGATCGATTCGGTCTATTGTCCAATGGAAGTACGCAAAAAGCTATGGGATCGAATGGCCACAGACTTAAAGCCGTCCACGTTATTGGATTCAATTGCAGTTGAAATTTCACTTGAGGACTTGCCTGAGACCCTGCCTATCATTTTGAAAGGACAGGCTAAAGGGAGATTCGTAGTAAAAATTCAAGCTTGAACAAATATAAGGACCCTTCGGAATTAAGTTTCCAAAGGGTCCTTTTTCTGATTTATAAATGGAATATCTGGTCAATGCTTTGAATCTCTTGTGGTGAAAGCTGCACATTCAGCGTTTTTAAATTATGAAGCACTTGGTCTGCATTTTTGGCACCTGGAATAATCACATCGATTCCTTCACGTGTTAAATACCAGGCAAGGACCACATGAGCAACCTCTGCCCCTTTTGCATCGGCAATTCCCCTTACCTTATCAATTTTAGCTAAGTTTTGCTCATACACTTCTTTCTGGAATTGCGGCCTTTTTTGATTCTTTTCACTAATCACTGTGTTTATATTATATTTTCCCGTCAAAAACCCAGAGGCAAGCGGATAGAAAGGAACAAAGGAAATCTGATGATCTATCATATAAGGCAATAATTCTTTCTCGGCGGCTCTGCTTAATAGGTTATACTCCCCTTGATACACATCAACGTAACCATCTTTATTCGCTTCTTTTAACTGCTCTAACCGAAAATTGGATACACCAATAGCTCTGATTTTCCCTTCATCCTTTAATTGCTTCAATGCCCCAACCGCTTCATCCTTTGGTGTATCTTGATCAGGGAAATGGATATAGAACAAATCTATGTAATCAGTTTGAAGACGCTGAAGGCTCTCCTCAACTGATTGCTTTAAAAAAGCCGGAGAATTATCAAGCACCACTTCGTTCCCAACAAATTTATGGGCCGCTTTCGTGGCAATGACAATCTCTGAACGATTTCCACTTTCCTTGACAATTTCTCCGACGATTTCTTCAGAACGTTTTGGACCATAGATAAACGCAGTATCCAAAAAGTTAATCCCTTCCCGTAGTCCTTTTCGAACTAAATCTCTGCCTGCTTCTTCATCCAGGTTAGGAAAAAGATTATGTCCACCAACAGCATTGGTACCTAAACCTATAGGATTCACATATAAATCTGTTTTTCCAATACGAATTTGCTTAACCACGTACCTTTCATCTCCTTGTTTATACTATTTTGCAAGTTTCCTAAACTCTCTCAAACCAACGGCGAGCGTTATCAACCATCATATTGGTAACCTGCTCCTCCGTTACACCGTTTTTCTTCAACTCTGGAATCACTTCTTCTAACACAAAACTCATGCTCCAACTCGGGAATGCTTTCGCGGATGTTCCATCAGGATACCAATCATACGAACAACAATAATCCTGCGACAGGAACATGCGGTCTGCGTACCCTAGCTTCGCAAGGGCTATCACGGTATCATTTCGCGATTCGTTTGAACACACTCTTGTTATGCCATAACGGTCCATGCCAATAAATGGCCCCCGCTCCAGTACCTGAAGGATGTACTCCAGATTGTCGGTATCTCCAGTATGACCAATCAATATCCGTTTAGGATCGACTCCCTCTTCTTGAAGAATATCAAGCTGGTTTAAGCCCGTTCCGCTTGCCGGATGAGAATGGGTCATAATCGGTACACCGGTCATTTTATGGGCCCGTGCCACAGCACGGATGACTTTTTCGACATCCTTGGTAACCCCTTGTGCGTCTGTCGCACATTTTAAAAAGCAGGCCTTGATCGATGTATTTTGAATACCAACTTCAATATCTCTAACAAATAAGTCTGCCATATAGTCAATACTGCGATTTTGGAAGTGAGGCGGGATGTAATGATACGAATAAATTCCTGTTGCCGCAATAATTTGCACACCCGTTTCACGTGCCACTCTCTCAATAAAGCGGATATCCCGGCCAAGTTCCATCACCGTTGGGTCACAAATGGTCTTAACACCAAGTTCCTTCACTTTATTTACCTGCTCTACCGCTTTGGCGAATTCCTTTTCTTCATCATACAAATGGGGAAACTGTACAAAGACAGCTTCCGAGCGGACACGCATATGTTCATGAATCAGCGTAACTCCAAGCTCTGCAGAATCAACTGGTCCTGTTACAGTATTTATTAATGTCATAGCCTAATCTCCTTCTTTATTCTTCCAGCAATTTATCCAAACTCTCTTGTACTTTTGGTCTTGATGAAGTGAATTCTTCTAATTCCGTTTTGAAGGTACCATGAATCCGATTGATCATCCCTGCTACCCCAACAGTGGTACAATGGACAAGAATTTGCCGAGGGGTAAAGTGTTCTCTGAGTCTATTATATAACTCATCCTCGAATGAAATCTAAAGAATCCTTGACTTCGGGTGTAGCCTGGTCATAATCTATCAAATCAATACGTTCCATCATCTACCAACTTTCTATTTCTACTTTATTGATAGTTTATAATTTTCCGACAATATTTGCAAAGCCAGGGTATTTCCTGGCTTTGTTAATAGTGTTCTTAGTCCTTTCACTAGTCAACAATTTTATTCTAGCAATTTATTTTTTAGCAGAGCTAACAACTCCAAGCGCCAAATATCTTTCTATTTCCTCCATGGAATAACCTAATTCCGCCAATATTTCATCGGAATGTTCGCCTATTGCTGGTGGAGGTGAAAACTTCTGAACATTGGTATCATTGATTTTAATAGGAACCCCGGTAACAAATACTGCGTCCCCTTGTTCACCCATATTCATTTTTTGGACCATATTCCTATCCTTTATTTGCGGATTGTTAATGATGTCTATTAATGTGTTAACCGGGCCGCACGCAATTCCAGCGTTTTGAAGAAGCTGAAAAACTTCCTCTTTTGTATACTGGATAGTCCACTCTGAAACCATCTTTTCCAATACATCCCGATTCTCCATTCGTCCCTCCTTGCTATTAAAGGGAGAATCGCTATTCAGCCATTCATTTTTACCTATGATTCTGCAAAGCTTTTCCCACATATGCTGAGCAGCAGGTGCAATAAATATATAACCATCCTTTGTCGGATACGTATTACAAAATGCAAGAGGGTCACGATTGCCAATTCGCTGGGGCTCTATTCCCTTTAACATGACTTCGGAAAAATGGTATCCAAGTAAGGAAAGCATTCCATCGAGCATGCTTACATCAACATATTTTCCTGTCCCGGTACGTTCCTTGTGCACTAAAGCCAGCATGGCACCCATCGCCGCTTGCAATCCTGAGAGATGGTCTGCTATATAGAAGCCGACATTAGTAGGAGGCCCGTCCATATGTCCAGTAAGCTCGGCCAATCCGCTCATAGCCTGAATGGTCCCATCGTATGCTCCATAATTTTTATAAGGCCCTGTCAAGCCAAAACCTGTAATATGGACCATGCTTATTTTGGGGTTAATCTCCGAAATAGTCTGATAGTCTATTCCTAAACGCTCCGGTACACCGGCACCATAATTGGTAATTAAAAGGTCGGCTGTTTTTATTAGCCGATGAATGATTTCTCTGCCTTGTTCAGATTTCAAGTCGATCGAAAGTCCGCGTTTATTTCGATTTTGGGCAGCAAAATACAGACTTGTATCCTCATGGAAAGGTCCAGCGATCCTGCCAACTTCTCCCTCAATCCGCTCTATTTTTATGACATCAGCACCGTGGTCGCTAAGGATTTGACTGCAATATGGCCCAGAAATGTAATGCGTAAAATCTAAAATCCGAATTCCAGATAGAATTGACACAGCGGACACCTCTCTTTTTGTATTTTTTTATTAAATGTGGCAATAGCGACTTTCCAACACTTATATGTTTGCTTTTTTAAAAATTGTTTTATATAAATGGTATATTGAACATAGTAACCTAAAAAAAGAGAGGAAATATCAAATGAAATGTTTTTCGATTGATCTGGATGGAACGTTATTAAACTCAAAACATGAAATATCAGATGAAAGTTTCAAGGTACTAAAGGAATTACGGGAACAAGGGCATCAGATTATTTTTAACACAGGCCGAGCTTTTGATGATGTGATTAAATATGATCATGTGCAAAAAATAGCTGCTCCCATTTTTACTATTAATGGGACTGTTCTATACTCTGAAAAAAGAGATGTCCTATACGAAGCATCTTTATCGGTTTCCATCTATAAAGAACTAATGCAAATTTTAAAAGAAATTGGAATGTGGATTATGGTCTATACAAATAAAGGTGGGTTTCCATGCCGATATCCAGCGCTTCAAGATAAAGATCCTGAAGAAATCGTGAAGATTTTCCATCATTATGATTACGATCAAATTCTAGATCAGGATGATATTAAAATTTACAAGATTATGGTCGTCGCACCCGGGAACCAACTCGAAAAAATTGACCAAGTCAAACAAGCAATTGAAGGGAAATTTGCAGTCTCCATGGCCTCTTCTTACGTTCACGTAGTCGAAATTACCTCTATTGAGGCAAATAAAGGAGAAGCACTGCGACGATACCAACAATTAATGAATATCCAGTTTGATGAAATTTTTGCGTTTGGTGACGGTGGGAATGATATCTCCCAATTTAAAGCAGCGACTACTTCCGTCGCAATGGCCAATGCCCCTTTAAATGTTCAAAAGGAAGCCGATTTAATCTCTAAGACAAATGATGAAGATGGATTTGCCTATGCAGTCCGGCACTTATTAAATTTCTAGCATCTCTTGACTGAGGCATCATTGCAAAAACTAAACAAATTCGGGGCGTGCTTTTCACGCCCCAAATTTATGGCTTCCTGCTTCATGGTCAAATGCATTTAATCGGAACGATTGATTTGATATTTATATATTTTTTAATACACTCAAAAAAGGAAGAGGCGGAAAAGATGCAGGGTCTGATATTAAATCAATAACCACTGATCCTTCTGTTGCAAAGGCTTCCTTTAAAGCTTCTTCGATTTCTTCTGGTGAACTTACTCGAAAGCCTTTTACACCGCATGCTTCTGCCACTTTGGCGTGATTAACGGCAGTCAGGTCACAAGCCGATGTATTTCTTCCCCAACGGGCCTGCTCAGCCCATTTTTGATAGGCTAGAACTTCATTGTTTATGACGGCAACCACCACATCTATACCGTGCCGTTTACATGTTTCCAGTTCACTCCAAACATGAGCAAACCCGCCATCTCCTGATAGACAAAAGACCTTTCGATTTGGTTGTGCCACCTTAGCACCCATGGCCATCGGAAGCCCCCAGCCAAGACCCGCAATTCCTCTAGGAAAAATAAATTTTCGATTTCCTTTTGCCTTGATATAATTCGCCAGCCAAACAGACGAGAAGCTTGCATCCGCCACAATAATATGATCATCTGTTAATTGTTTTTCAAGTTCGGCTAAAAATCTTTCCACTTTAACCGGCGATTGGTCTGAGTTTTGGATTTTTTCCGCTTCCTCAGTATGAGCTTTTCTCGCTTTGGCAATGGCTTCTACCAGACTAGGACGCTGTTTATTTCTTTTTTCAAGATTCTTGCGTAAAAGGGCGTTTTTCAATGCTTCCAATGTTAATTTTGCATCTCCTGCTAATCTAAAAGATTCATAGTTCCGGCCAATTTCCATTGGATCAATATCAATATGAATAAATATTGCATTTTTAGAAAATAGTTTCCAAGAATCGGTTCCATTTTGGTTAGTACGATTTCCCACCAATAATATGACATCGGCCTCTTCTACCATTGGTCTCAAGAATTTTGTGGCTCCGCCTTTGCCCATATAGTAACCAATCGGCCCGATGGTTAACGGATGTTCTTCATCCACTGCGCCTTTTCCCATCGTCGTTGTGGCGACAGGGATAGAACATTCATTTTGAATTTGGCGAAGTTCGTGGATAGCCCCGGATGAAATGACACCTCCGCCTGCATAAATAAATGGACGTTCTGCACTTGCGAGCAGTTCAGCAGCCTCTTGGATTCGGGCCGGGTCTGCAATAGTCCGGTCCAAAGGGTAAGTAGACAGGCAAGCCTTTCGTTCTATTTGTACATGGTTTTTCTTCGTATCGAAGGAAATATCTTTTGGAATAAGCAAAACGGCAGGACCAGGCCGACCGCTGGCAGCTGCGGTGAAAGCCATATCCACGTAATCTTCGATTCTAGCTTCTGCTGGAATCTTTTTCACCCATTTGGCCACACCTGAAAAAAGCTTTACATGATCAAGCTCCTGAAAGGAGTTTTTTTCCTCTTCTGAAGTCGGCACTTCATCAACGAGGGCTACAACAGGGTGGGACGCTTTTAAACATTCTGCCAATCCCGGAACCAACAATGTGGCAGCGGGACCATTCTGTGCCGCCACCACAGCTACTGTTCCAGAACACATCGCGTAGGCTTGCGCCATGTAGGAACCGGCATTTTCCTGCCTGAATCCGATTTGTTTAATTCCAAAATCGGAACAGGCAAGCATAATCGTCTGCGGATTACTTTGCCCAAAAATATACTCAACACCATGGCGTTTTAATGCTAGAGCAAACCTTTGGGCATTTGTTACTTCCTGAGTTAAAACATCAGTTTCCTTTTGTGTTTCTGTAATATTGGCCATTCACAATTCCCCTCCTCACTCTACCTTTAGGACAATCTTTCCGGTATTTCGATTTTCCTCCATATACTGATGAGCTGCAGCTACATCTTTCCAATCAAAAACTTGATCAATGATGGGAGCCAGTTTTCCTGTACTAAATTTCGCTCTCGAAAATTCTTCAAACTGACGGGTTAAATCGATTTTAAATGCTTTGCTTCTGGACCTAAGTGTTGACCCGATAAATTGGATTCTTTTCTGTAGGAATGGGCCTAAATGTGCTGAGTTTAATGCTTGTCCGCCCAAGGTCCCGATTAAAATCCATCTTCCATCAATCCCAATTGACTTTACATTAGCTTCCCAATAGGAAGCACCTATGAAGTCCATGATTAGCTGGACACCTTTTCCATTCGTGATTTCACGTACTTTTTCCGAAAAATCTTCTTCCTTATAATTAACAGTATAGTTTGCGCCAAGAGATACACAGCGGTCTAATTTTTCAGCAGAGCCAGCAGTTACGATACTTACCGCACCTATTTCCCTTGCAATCTGGATAGCTGCTGTTCCAACACCGCTGGCGCCGGCATGAATCAGCACATGATCTCCCGCTTTTAAATTTCCTAATACAACCATGTTTAAATAGGAAGTCAGAAAGGCTTCCGGAATCGCTGCAGCTTCCTCAAACGTCATCTCGTCTGGTATTCTCATCCCCATATCTGCCGGAATGACCACCTTCTCTGCATAGCCGCCGCCCGGCAATAGGGCATAAACCCGGTCACCTTCCGTCCAGCCTGTTACACCAGGGCCAACTTTTTCAACCACACCAGACATCTCCAAACCAATAATGGTTGATTCACCAGGAGGTGGCGGATATAACCCTTTTCGTTGCAGCAAATCGGCACGGTTTATAGCAGTTGCTTTCACTTTTATCAGTAAGTCACCCTCATTTGGGATTGGATCTTTTACTTCTCCGATGTACAAATCATGATTTTTGTCGTTTACTAGAACAGCTCTCATCTAATTTCTGCCTCTCTTTCATTTAAGTTTCTCTAGGAGTAAATAAAACCTTCGGGCCGCCATTGTTTAGGCATTCCTCAAAACCTTCTTTAAAATCCTTAAGTTCCAAGTATTTTTTTACAATAAAGAGCGCTTTGGTCTGCAATTTTTCCATTAATTTAATGGCTATATGCCAATCTTCTTTAATGGCAGCGATACTGCCAGTCACCTTTAATTCTTTATATGCGATGTCCATAAAAGATACATTTGTTCGTTTCGAGGATGTACCTATCTGGACAAATTGTCCTTTTGGACGCAGGATGGAAAGCCCTAAATTAACACCGTTTTCATTCCCGGAGCATTCAAAAACGATATCAATGATCAGTTTTTTCTCTTTTAGCAGATTTGGCAAATCTCCGGACATGACTGTTATATCCACGCCCATTTGTGAAGCGATTTCAAGGCGTTCTGTATCTGCTTGCGTCCCACAAACTAACACTGTTGCCCCAAATTGTTTTGCTACAAGAGCGGTAAATAGTCCGATGGTGCCCGGACCAATAATTAAAACAGTATCTGTTGGTGTAATGTCAGCCTTATACACACCCCTTACCGCTACAGACAGCGGTTCAATTAACGCACCTGCATCATCTGAAATCGTATCAGGGACAATATAAACCTGCTTTTCATGAAGTTTTACAAACTGGGCAAAGACTCCATCATAATCGAAACCAATCCGCTTTCGTTTGCTGCAAAGGTTAAATTCTCCCCTTGCGCAGTATTTGCATTCTTGACAGCTGCTGTATGTAGGATGGGCCACAATCCGGTCCCCGATCGCTACTTTACGGACCTTTTCCCCTACTGCAACCACTTTTCCGATAAATTCGTGGCCAATAATGACTGGAGGCGCTTTAGGATCACGGTGATAATTTCCTGTATATAGCTTTAAATCTGTTCCGCAAATACCTGCCCGCTTAACTCTGGCCAGTATTTCATATTTGCCTATCTCTGGAACATCGGTATCCTCTAAGGAAACCTGTCCATCTTTTAACACAACGCATTCCATTTTTGGATATCCCCCCCCTTTGAAAATGCTATATAAAAATGATAAAAAAATCATAGGCTACCTGATTGGTGGTTTTTTCAAGTGTTCCGACTCATATAAGACTCTTATGCTCCCTAACTAGCAATCTTTTCAAATGTTTAGGGTTATATAATGGCTATATGATACCGAAATGGCACTCTTTTTAAGCATTCGAGTTCATATAGGTGCGCTAAGCTACCGAAACGGCAATATTTTCAAGCGTTCAGGTTCATAAAAAGGTCCTATGCTACCGGACTAGCAAAATTTTCAAGCATTCGGGTTCATAAAAAGGTCCTATGCTACCGAACCAGTAAATTTTTTCAAGCTTCAGGTTCATATAAGCGCCTTATGCTACCGAACCAGCAATATTTTCAAGTGTTCGGGTTCATATAATGGCCCTATGCTACCGAACCAGCAAATTTTTCAAGCGTTCAGGTTCATATAAGTGCCCTATGCTACCGAACCAACATTTTTTCAAGCGTTCGGGTTCATATATAGACTCAATATGATACCGAAATCCAGAATCTTATAAGCAGACGGTCGCATATAACAGGTAAATCTCTTTTCTCTCTTGCCTTGTTGAAAAGATACATTCGATTTTTATATTGCAAGAGCGAAAAAACCCTCAGCAGAGGGCATTTTCACCTAATTCTACGTTTCTATCAAATTTAACCTACCTAGGAATAACCGGGAGCAAGATATGGGATGGAAATTCTTCACTATGAAATACTTTTTGGGAAGCGGTAATGAACTCCTTGCTATCAATTCCAGATTCACCCGTGTTCGTATTCCGGTCAAACCGCGGGAAATTGCTGCTGGAAATCTCCACTCTCATCTGATGCCCTTTTTTAAATAAATTGCTGGTTGACAGTAAATCAATTTCATAACGGTACACTTCATTTGGCGTGATGAGTGAAGGCGGCTGATTTTTCTCTCTGTATTTTGCCCGGATAATGCCATCCGCTATGTTAAACGCTTTTCCGTCAGGATGAACATCGACCAGTTTTGCGGTAAAGTCAGTATCAACTGCGGAGCTTGATGCATATAAGACCACTTTTACCGGGCCGGTTACCTCAATGTCTTCCTCTAAAACCTCACTCGTATAGACTAAAATATCATCGCGCGCTTCCAAATGCTGCTGGTCGATTGGTCCGCGAAGGTAATTTGCCGGCATTAACAGGTTACCGCCAAGCGTTGGCACAGGATCGGTTGGGTCATAAACATAACTGTCGTGCGTTTCTTCCTGCGGAGGTGTTATAGAAAGTGACCCATCGCCATCTTTTGTATTGGCATTCCCATTGCTTTGGAAATAGTACGGAGTATAAACGGTTCGTTTCAACGGCCATTCCTGCTCACTGCGCCATTTGTTTTCGCCCATTACAAATAGTTTTACTGGCGACTCTTCTGTTATTCCGTTTTCGATTCCCTTTAACCAATGGTCAAACCATTTTAATTGTAGGCTTGTTAAATCCGTTTTCAATTCAAGCAGCAGACTGGATGTACTCATCCCAAAATTGAGGTCCCCTACGATTGGAGCAAACCCTGCATGTGCCCATGGGCCAATCATAAGCTTCGTATTCTTCTTTTCTTTTAGTTTTTCATAATGCTCGAGATCCTGCCCTAATAAAAGATCATACCATCCAGCAATTCCAAAAATCGGTACTTCAATGTTATCTGATTTTTCTCTTACACTGATTTCCTGATGGTATTCGTCTCTTAAATCATGATTCAAAATGTCATGAACAAACGCAGCATAGCCTTCCCCTAGTTTGAGCCATTCACTGTCTCGGATCGGCAATTGCGAATAGGCAGCCTCTTCTATATGGTCAATGGAATCGAGAAGTGTCATAAACTCTTTTAAAAAGTCCGCTTTTCCTTGTTTAGCTTTTACGACTGCATTCGGTCCAATCGTCGACATACTCCAAGAGACCAATAAACCAAGTTCCAGAGCGCCACCGCGATACATATACACATCGGTTCCCCATGTGATGGGAAAAATCGCTTTTAAGCTTGGCGGCTGCATGCTGGCTGCCTGGAATTGAGTCATCCCCATATACGACAGGCCATACATGCCGACATTTCCATCCGAGTATGGCAAGGAGGCCGCCCACTCTACCGAATCGTAGCCGTCATTATATTCATTTTTATAAATATAAAAAGGAGCGCCCTCTGATTCAAAGCGGCCGCGCACATCTTGAATGATGACGACATACCCTTTGTGGGCGGCAGCGATTGGATCCAGTACCATTGTTGTCAAAGGAAGAAATTCCTTATTATAAGGTGTTCGTTGTAACAGAACAGGATATTTTCCTTCTCCATCGGGACGGAAAACCTCAGCATACAAGGTGGTGCCATCTCTCATAACAGCCGGGACATTCTTTTCGTGAATAATTTTACTCAACAAAATCCCTCCTTTTTAAATCTGTCGCATTGGTTTAGGTTTACTTGCGGATAAGGGGTATCCACTTGCGGATAATCCCCTCTTACTTGCGTATAAGCACTTTTTACTTGTGCATATGCTACTTTACTTGCGGGACAGGTTCCACATACGTTACAAATGCTTTTTCATAGGCATGGCAAGCCTGCAGGACGAGCTTATCCGCAAATCTGTTTCCTGCCACCTGCAAACCGACAGGCAACCCGCTGCTAGTCAGCCCAACAGGCAATGAGGCCGCAGGGTGTCCAGTCATATTGTAGATTTGCGTAAGCATCCAATCTGTGGAAGGGTTTACACTATTTCCGTTAATCAAGGATGGACCCGGTAAGTGGTGTTCAAATGCTGTTGTTGCCAGAACAGGTGAAAGTAACAAATCATAATTGTTTAATACATCTTGGATTTTTTTCCATACAATCGTTCGTTTAAGTTCAATAGATTTATAATCAATCGCACTAAGCTTTCTTCCAATTGCAATCATTTTGGCCATTCCATCGGAGAAGCTTTCCGGGTCTTTATCGAAGAATTCGCCGTAGGTGGCAGCAAATTTCACGCACCACATTCCGGAGAAGGCACGAGCTAGTTCCTTTAAGCTTAAACCTAGATCAAGGTCAATCTCTTCCACTTCACAGCCTAGATCAGCATAATGCCTAACCGCTTTGTCGATAACTTCGGCAACATCATGCGAAATTTCATACAGACCGAAGTTACGGGTATAGGCAATCTTTAGGCCCTTTAAATCCCGGTCAAGGTCCGTGAAATCCTCTCCTAAATCCGGAATTGAATTTGGATTATTCACATCATAGCCGGCCATAACTGAAAGCAGTAAAGCAGCATCTTCCGCAGTCCTTGCCATTGGTCCATTATGTAAATACGGATGTTCGGACCCAAATAAATTGAGACGATCCTCATGAGGAACCAGGCCAAAGGTTGGTTTTAAACCAAATATTCCTGTCAATGCTGCCGGAATACGGATCGATCCGCCTCCATCGCTTCCCTCGGCGAACGGTGCCAGTTTAGCGGCTACAGCTGCAGCAGAACCTCCGCTTGATCCTCCTGGAGTTAACCTATCATCCCAAGGATTTTTCGTCACACCAAATAGCGGGTTATCTGTAACCCCTTTATGGCCGAATTCTGGTGTGTTTGTTTTTCCAAGGACGATCCCGCCCTCCGCCTTAATTCTTTGTAAAAAAATAGGGTCATAATCGGGAACATAATCTTTAAAAAGTGGAGATCCATATGTAGTTAAAATCCCTTTGGTTGGGGTTAAATCCTTGATGGCAATCGGGATTCCGTGTAGTTTTCCAAGTGTTTCCCCCTTCAACACTGACTCTTCAGCACTTTTTGCTTCTTCGAGGGCTTGCTCATTGATGGTCACATAGGCATTCCATTTGGAGTTATGAGTTTCGATACGGTTCAGAAATGCCGTGACTACCTCGACTGGGGACAGTTCTTTTTGTTTGATTAACTTTCCTAACTCTGTTGCAGTGAAATCTGAAATGGACACGTAATTCACTCCTTTTTTATTAAGTCTTCTTTTCTATTATACTTGAATTTATCGTCAATTTTAATTATTTTCTGAATATTTGTTTAAAAAAAGCGCAAGGAACTCACAAAACCTGTTCCTTGCGCTTAATTTTTATTTAACAATCTGATCAATAACAATTCGATTTTTTCTATTAATCGTCCCTTAACAGCGGAATTCAATTCCATTTCATCCATTGTTTCTTTCAAATTATTAAACCACATTTCTGCCCGGTCCGGAGCAATCTGGAAGGGATGCCGATCCTTAACCTGATTCTCATGCTCGTTACTTGTTTCTTCAGATACCAGCCGATTGATAAAAATTCTTTGGCGATTCTTTAGAAGTTCAATATCCACGTTTCTCGCTTTAAACATGGTGATGTAGTAATCATCCTTCATCAGCCTATCATAAAAACGGTCCACCAACTCGTTGACTTTTTCCTGATTCATTATTTGAGACATGACAATACCTCATTTCAGATAATAGCAGTAATTACTACTACCATTATAGTGTAAACCAAAAGGAGAAACTGTGACATAAATCACAATATAATAATTCGCACAACTATGACCCTTTGATCTGCTTGAATTGACTTCTGTGCCGTCTCCCTTATAAAAAATAATACCTATATGTAATTTACATTTATATGTGTTAAAAAATAAAACTTGATGATATACTAAATTAAGTCTAATCAATATCGATTTTTTCACCATAAAAATATAGGAAATAAAGGTTTTATCCAAACCCTTAGGAGGAATGAACTTTGAGTGAGGTACAAAAAAGTTGCTCCGAAATTCCTTATTTACGTCTTGGTGCCGGTGAGCCATTAGTTTTGATTCACGGACTTGGTGAAGTGAAGGAAGGTTGGTCAAATCAATTCGAATTAGCCGATCAGTTTGACTTAATTATTCCGGATTTACGTGGACATGGTGAGTATCAGTTTCCCGGTGAAATATCTATTTATAACTTTGCCTACGATGTGATCACATTATTAAAAAGCCTTGGAATTGAAAGCGCACACATTTGCGGTTTATCAATGGGCGGAATGGTGGCACAGGAAATATATCGTCAGGCACCAGAAATGTGCCGTTCCTTGCTGCTAGTAAGCACATTCCATTATGCCCCAAAACAGTTTGGGGAATTATTTTTAAAATACCGTCGTGCTATGGTAAAGAATAAATCGTTGGAAGGTATAAAAGAAACCGCCGCCAAGATTTGTTTATATTCTTGGTCAAAGGAAAACTTCGAAAAGTTTTACCAATTTTATCAACCAAATAAAGAATACTATATCCAATCGGCGGAAGCGTGTTTGAAAGTGAATTATTTAAGATTACTTTCAAACATAACTGTTCCTACCCTTATAATCGGTGGACAATATGATTCTGTCACTCCAGTTTGGATACAGTTTTTAATGCATAAGCAAATTGCCCACTCCGAGTTTGTGATATTCAGAAATACTGGTCATGTTGCCAAGCTTGAGGCAAAAGATGCCTTTAACAAAGAACTTCGTAACTTCTTAAATAAACACAATACGGCAAGTTAGCCTCCCCCCATTATTACTAATTCCATATTAAAAGCCCCTCTCAACCAAGAGGGGCTTTCTTTATAATACTACCAATTTTTACTTCTTCCAAAGCCTATTTCATTCAATACTCTACCATATCGCCAGCTTAGATAGTAGGTTCGTTTCCAGAATTTTTCCTGACCAAATGGACGATAAAGGTTCCGAAGAAGGTGGTGATTAAAACGCTGAAGAATATGATTTCATCAATATGAATTCCAAATGAAGAAATAATCATTTTTACCCCGATTATAGCGATTAATATAAAGGAGGTTGTTTCAAATTCTGGTACTTTATTAATTAACTTCAAGAATAACTGGGCGACACCCCGCATCATTAAAATTCCTAATATTCCGCCCATGAACAAGACCCATTCTTCATTTGAAACACCGAACGCGGCAACTATGCTATCAAAGCTAAAGGCAATGTCCATTAACTCCACCGTTAACACGGTCCTCCAGAAACCCATTCTTTTCGGCCGAACCTCATCCTCTTCTTCTTTTTTCAAAAATAAGTTCTGCAGGACTATAAACAGCAAATAGTGACCACAGACAATCTTGATCCAAGCAATATGAATTAAGGAAACACCTATGCCAATGACCAATAATCGAAAAAAATAGGCGCCGAATATACCATAGAATAATGCCTTCTTTCTCTGTTCCGGTGGCAGATGCTTCACCATAACCGCTAATACCAAAGCGTTGTCCGCTGATAATAATCCTTCGAGAATAATCAGCGAACCAATAATGCCCCAGCTTGTGTGGTCAAATACTACCGATTCAAAAGCCTTTAATGATAAAAATGTACTATAATTGTGGATTATTTCTTGAAGGAATTCCATCAGCATGTTTACTCCTTTTCCTTAAGCTGGGATTTTCTATTTATTATCTACAGTTCGAAGGTTTGTCCACTTTAAAATCAACAGTCCTTCCCTTCTCTCTAAATTTATGAACTGCTTTGCGATATATGAATTAAAAATATTTAAAGTCCACAAAGTTCCTCTTCCTGTACCTTTCTTTCCTATAAAAAGCAGGATATCTGATAGTTTTTCAGAATACATTATAAAAGACTGAAAGGGGTGGTTGTTGGACATGCTTCGGGCTGAAAAAATGGAAGTGAAGGATGGTCTATCGGCAATTGAGCATTTTTTTCAAAAAGGCTGGACGGATGGTCTGCCAATTGTTCCGCCAACGGAAGATCGAATCTATGAAATGTTGAAAAGTGTCAATATGGAACCGGACACCATCATTGGTGCCATTCCTGAAAGAGGAAGAGTTTTTACAGCTGAAATAGTCGCCATAAATGCAGTTATGGCAGGTTGTTTGCCAGGATATTTCCCTGTCGTCATGGCAGCGGTACAAGCAATGTCAGAACCTGAATTTGGACTGCATGGACCGAGTGCCAGTACTCATGGTGCTGCCATCATGATTGCTGTGAATGGGCCGATTGTCGAGCAAATTAGGTTAAATTCAGGTGCCAATGCCTTTGGACCTGGTAATCGTGCAAACGCCACGATTGGACGAGCGATTCGCTTGTTGATGATTAACGCCGGCGGTTCACCGGAATTCGACCGCTCTACCCTGGGGACTCCGGCAAAATACAGCTTTTGTTTTGCTGAAATGAAGACCGATTGGACACCTCTTCATGTTCAAAGAGGCTTTAATGAGAATGATAGTACGGTTACCGTTTTTGCCTGCGAAGGTCCTAATCAAATTCAAAACCATGGTTCGCTTAACAGCGTGGGAATTCTTAGAACGATGTCGGACCGGATGAGTTCTTTAGGCACCATGAACATGGCGAGTGAAACGGAAATGGCGGTTGTTCTTTGCCCTGAACATTATTATCATCTACAAAAAGAAGGCTGGTCTAAGGAAAGTGTTCAGCAGTTTCTCTACGAGAATGCCAAAAGGTCCATTCGTGATATGAAACATGGCGGAATCATCGACGCACCGATTGATGATGGAGATGATCATAAATTTAAACACGCCATACCTTCCTCTGAACAGATTATTTTAATGGTTGCCGGCGGCGAAGCGGGAAGATTTTCCGCTTGCATGCCGGGATGGTTTAGCTACAAACAGTCGAAAGCCGTCACAAAATCAATTAAAGCCGCAACAGGATTCACCTGACACGAGTGCTCTTAACCGATCGGTGATTGGTTTTCATAATTACTTTTTAAAAGAAAGGATGGCTGCGATTTGAGTTTAATTGTGTTTAATCCTACCTCTGGTCCTAGTTTAAAAGAATTGAGAATGGCGAAAAGAGAGAAACCTTTAGAAGGCAGTGTCATTGGTTTAGTCGATAACGGAAAGAAGAATTCAGATACCGTCATTCGTTTTCTGGCCGAACGTCTTCAGCAAAAATATAATCTGAAGGATGTCATCCACCATAAAAAATTATCTTTTTCACATGGTCTCTCCCATGCAGAGTCTAGCATGCTTGCCGAGAAATGTGACTTTATCATCTCCGGGGTTGGAGATTGAGGGTCCTGCAGCTCGGGCAGTTTGCTCGATGGGATTATTATGGAAAAACAAGGCATCCCGACAGTTGTTCTTAGTACTGAACCTTTTATTTCGTCAAGCAGAGCCATGGCCGTTGCCCATGGGATTCCTGATTACCCGTTTGTCACTATATCCCATCCAATTGCGGCGACGGAAAAAGAGGTTCTTCATCAGTGGGTAGATCAGATTGTCGGTGACGTTGAAGATATTTTATTGAGAAAATCATGAGATACCTTTTTAAATTCTATTAATTAAAAACAGCCAGGGTGGCCAACTTGCCCTGGCTGTTTTTAGATTTAAAAAAGGTTTTTTGAAGCTTTTATAAAGTCCATATCATTAATAACTATATTTTTTAGAACTTAGAATGATAGTTTGCGATTTCCCAAGAGTGTACAGCTGTACGGTAGCTGTCCCATTCTGCTTTTTTCAGGGAAACATATTCAGTGTAAACATGCTCTCCCAATGTTTGAGAAGCAATTTCTCCTGCCTCTAATTCTTTTAAAGCTTCCGCTAAGCTTCCAGGAAGATTGTCGATGCCGCGGAATGCTCTTTCTTCTTCATTCATGTGGAAAATATCCTCTTTAATTTGCGCTGGCGCTTCTAATTCTTTTTCAATTCCATCTAGGCCTGCCGCCGCAATAACCGCAAACGTTAAGTATGGGTTTGAAGAAGGATCTGGACAGCGTAATTCTACACGAGTCGCAAGACCTCTTTTGGCAGGAATACGAATAAGGGCTGAACGATTTGATGTGGACCATGCAATATAGCACGGTGCCTCATAGCCAGGAACCAAACGCTTGTAAGAGTTTACGAGCGGGTTCGTAATGGCAGTAAAGCTCTTTACATTTTCTAATACACCTGCAATAAATTGATAGGCTTTTTTCGATAATTGTAATTCATTAGAAGGATTGAAGAATGCATTTTCGCTTCCCTCAAAGAATGACATATTGACGTGCATCCCGGAACCATTGATCCCGAAAACCGGCTTCGGCATAAAGGTTGCGTGCAAACCAAATTTCTTCGCAACTGTCTTAACAACCCACTTATAAGTAGTAGCCAAGTCCGCTGCAGTAAGGACATCTGCATATTTAAAGTTAATTTCATGCTGTCCTTCTGCAACCTCATGGTGAGAGGCTTCAATCGTAAAGCCCATTGCCTTCAACGCACGGTAGATTTCCAAGCGGACACGTTCACCTAAATCATATGGGGATGGCTCGAAATAACCTGCTTTATCGCCAAGCTCCTGTGTTGGGTACCCATTTTCATCTGTTTTAAATAGGAAGAATTCTAATTCAGGACCGACCGAAATGGTATAGCCTTGATCAGCAGCACGCTCCACAGTTTTCTTCAAAACGTTTCTTGTGTCCCCTTCAAACAACGTTCCATCAGGGTTCTTAACAGAGCATAGGAAACGCGCTTCGGAATATCCTGCTTCCACTGTCCAAGGAAGGACTGCAAACGTATTTAAGTCTGGCTGCAAATAAAGATCGGATTTATTTATTGGGGAAAAACCTTTAATTGACGACCCATCAAACATCATTTTTCCTTCTACTACATCTTCAAATTGCTCCGTTGTTACAGTAACGTGCTTTAGGATTCCTTCGATGTCTACGAATTGTAAGTGAAGTAGTTCAACACTTTTTTCTTTAATAGTGTTTTTAATTTGTTCTAGAGTTGTAGAATTTACAGCTGCATTTGAAATAAGTGTTTCGGTCATGTCACATTACCTCTCAAATTCATGTTATATTTTCTTACATTATATTTAAAAGTAAATCATTAGACAAGTCCTTTTTGCATATTTTTTTGAATATTTATGCTAGTTTCTCGGAAAGCGTTTTCATATTATGATAATGAATAACAGGTTACCATCAGATAATAAGAGATTTTATATTCATAAATATACATAATTATGTATAATAAACTAAAAAAACCGACATTCTTCCCCTGAATGTTGGTTTTAACAGTATGTTCTATTTCTTATAGGTTTTGTTTTTTCATAATATCATTAATTACTTCATTAAACATTTTAATCAATACGCTCTTTTTTTGGGCTTTTAACCATTCGACCTGGTTTATGGGCAGTTTTAATTTTAAACTGACTTCCTCATCGGGCATTTCCACTTTTCTTATTTCTTCTAATGTAATGCCCTCTTCAATATTAGGAAACCACGAATCATTTTCGTTGATTTTTTCGAAATCCTCATATTCATTTAGATCGTCAAGTTCACAAAATAAATTTAGCTGCGGTAACCCTCCTGGCAGGATTTTCGCATGCATAATGGAATTAAGAATACGGCCATCCTCTAATTCTATTTCCATTATCAGGTTTTCAAACTTTCTGTATTTTTTCACCGTCACTTCACTCACAATGAGATCCAATTGCAAACTGAATCCAGAACTTGATTCAAAAATATAGATGGCACTATTAAATATATGGATACTCTCTCCATCTATTTTTACCGATTTAACAACAACCATATCTGTTCCCCCATGCAGCTGTCTCAAACATTCCTATAATTTTTAACTATTAACTTAATTTTATATCATAACCTATTAATTGTTCAATTGGCAGAAGGGCAAAATCCTTTAACTATTATGAATGTGTTTACATCGGTGAGGGTTGGGGAAATTTTCGAAAAATACACAAAGTTAACATAATATTATTATGATTTATTTAATAAAAAAAGATTTAGCCTCAGCTAAACCTTTTTCTTAAATCGATAAACAAAATGAATAAGCGGGATAGAAAGTGGTACCCCTATTACGACCAAATAATAAAATGCCTTTTCACCGATTGTTGGTACAGAGTCTGAAAAAAATGCATTCTCCCCCGATAAAATGATATTATAATGGTTATGAATAAAAGGAAGATTTTTTCTTTTCAACATGGAGGAACAGAATGAAAAAAATGAATAGAACCCTTCTCGTCATTGGGATTATTTTTGTAGCGTTTAATTTACGGCCTGCCCTCACATCTGTGGGCCCCCTCATCGGATTTATCCGTACAGACTTAGGCATTTCAAACGGAACAGCCGGATTTATTACCACTCTGCCATTACTATCATTTGCGATCATTTCCGTGCTTGCACCAAGAATCAGCCGCACCTATGGCAATGAGCGAACTATATTTTTCGGCCTTTTTATCTTATTTATCGGAATTATCATACGGTCACTTGGTTACATCCCAACCGTTTTTCTCGGCACCCTTCTGATTGGGGTTGGCATCGCTGTCGGGAATGTCCTCCTGCCTAGTTTAGTAAAGCTTAAATTCCCGGATAAGGTCGGAATCATGACAAGTACCTATACGACAGCACTTAGCACCTTTGCCGCGCTTGGATCAGGAATCATTGTGCCGCTAGCTCAAGGCATGTCCTTAGGTTGGAAAGCCGCATTAGCCTCCTGGGCTGTAATAGCAGTGATTGCTATGATTATTTGGTTTCCGCAGCTTCGTGAAACCAGTGTCCGGAAACCGGTCGAGAACATTCCTTCCGGAAATAAAGGCCTATGGTCTTCCGCATTGGCTTGGCAGGTTACCTTTTTTATAGGACTACAATCATTTTTGTTTTACTGTACAATCGCCTGGCTGCCGGCCATTTTAGAAAGCCATGGGATGAGCTTGACTTTAGCAGGCTGGATCCTTTCTATCATGCAATTAGCGGGGCTTCCGGCCACGTTTATGACACCGGTCATAGCCGAACGTTTTCGACATCAAAAAGGAATCGTTCTCTTTTTAGGAATCCTTCACCTAGTTGGCCTATTTGGACTGATCTATATTGGTAATACCATATTATTAATAGCAGCCGTTATTTGTATAGGAGTTGCCCAGAGTGCCAGCTTTAGTTTGGCCCTTACCTTTATCGGTCTAAGAACAACCGATGCCAAGCAAGCAGCGAATTTATCTGGTATGTCCCAATCAATTGGGTATCTGCTGGCAGCGATTGGTCCTAGTTTGATTGGTTATCTTTTCGACCAAACCCATTCATGGACAATTCCGTTATTCGTTTTAGCAATTATAAACGTCATGTTAACTGTGGCAGGTATTGGCGCAGGAAGAAATCAATATGTTTTTCGAGAACCATTGAAAAAAATTAGTTAAAAGATAAAAAATGCCGGTACTCCTTCGTAAATGAGAGTAACCGGCGCTTTTTTTATAGAAAAACTATCTTCTTCTAAATCCTTCTTCAACTAAAAATATTTCTGCCTCTTCCCGTGTAGCGAAAGTTTCTTCGAGATTGAGTCCGAAATAAATATTCCAGATTTCATCCTCGTTCACTAATAACAGAACTTGATTTTCCTCATTGACCCATCGTTCCTCTTCGTTATCCCCAACAATCGCTTCTTCTTCGATCGGCTTTTCAACAGCAGACAAGCTATTAATGGATTCTCTAATCAGTTTCTTTAACTCTTCCTCCGAGTAGTCTCGAATATTAACCATCCCTTTTGCATCGGTATGATATTGGGATAATCGGCCGGCATATACGAATCCATTCCCATTTGGATGAAGATGGTACACCACATTTTTCTTTTCATAAACACTTTCGTTAAATTGGAAATTTACTCGTCCTAGGGAAACATTTACCCTCTCAAGTTCAGGAAATGATTCGATTACAGACAGTTTTTCATCAAAAGTCAGCATAAAGGCCTCCAAAATCTTTAAAGTCATATAAACTCCATTATAAATATATTGGTCTAAAATCACCAACTAAATTTTAAAAAATAAAAACCCTCTATCCATCACAGATAGAGAGCCTTCTTCCTTATGCAGATTTACGGATGAAAGATTTCTTTCCTTCTAAACGGTTCTTGCGGTGTTCAGCAGCAGCCGTGAACAATACGTCTGTTGAAGAGTTCAATGCTGTTTCGCAAGAATCCTGTAAAACACCGATGATAAATCCCACACCTACTATTTGCATTGCCACATCATTCGGGATTCCAAATAGGCTGGCAGCCAACGGAATTAACAATAAGGAACCACCCGCAACCCCTGAAGCACCGCAAGCACATACGGCTGATAAAACACTAAGAATGATAGCAGTAGGGATATCTACTTGAATACCAAGGGTATGAACGGCTCCTAGTGTAAGAACTGAAATAGTAACAGCAGCACCGGCCATATTGATAGTTGCGCCTAACGGAATGGAGACAGAATAAGTATCCTTATCCAAACCTAGTTTTTCACATAATTTCATATTTACCGGAATATTGGCAGCAGAGCTACGTGTAAAGAAGGCTGTAATGCCGCTTTCCTTAAGACACATGAATACAAGTGGGAACGGGTTTTGACGTGTAGCAACGAAAACAATTAGCGGATTGACGACAAGCGCCACAAAAATCATACAGCCAAGTAAAACGACTAGCAATTTTCCATAACCAAGCAAAGAATCAATACCATTTGTCGTAATCGAATCGATAACAAGACCCATGATTCCTAGCGGTGCCAACTTGATGACCCAGGTGACCATTTTGGAAACAGCATCCGAAAAATTAGAAATCATTGTTTTTGTTGTATCAGGAGCATTTTTCAACGCAATGCCAAGAACGACTGCCCAAGCTAGGATTCCGATATAGTTGGCATTAAAGATGGCTTTGACAGGGTTATCGACAACATTCAGAAGTAAGGATTTGAGTACCTCAACAACACCGCCGGGAGCTGTCATATCCTCGGCGCCCTTCGCAAGAGTCAAACCTACTGGGAAAATAAAACTTACAATAACGGCGACCAATCCTGCTAGAAAAGTTCCTAAGAGATAAAGAACGAGAATGGATTTCATATTAGTTTGTTGACCGCTCTTATGCTGGGCGATGGCCGACATAACTAGGAACAGTACCAATACAGGTGCAATTCCTTTTAAAGCTCCTACAAATAATGAACCTAAAATGACTAACGGCTTTGCTACTGCTGGAACCGTTAAAGCAAGGATAATACCAAAAATCAAACCAACAATGATTTGTTTTACTAGACTTACTTGATTCCACTTTTTCAATAGATTTCTCAAATAAACTCCCCCTTTGTCTATTTACTTACTACTTTCCACACCAGGATGAAATAGGTGTCTTTCAAGCTGTTATATCTAACAAATAATATTATAATGAATATTTTGATATCTCACAATAGTATTATTTTCATGAAGTTACGTATTGAATATTTGAAAGATTCCCATAAGTTAAAAATATTTCAAATCCATCAAATTTATTCTCTGTCCCGAATGTTATCAAATTAATAATATCATAATCTCTTTTTTTAGCGAATTGTATAATAATATAAACAGTTCCATCAGACTTAACTTTAAAAAACAAAACCCACCCTGATAGACAAAAAGGGTGGGTTACTCAGCTATCTTTTATTTCCGAATGACTAGATTTTCCTTTCTTTTCCTTCCCAGTGCGGGTCCCTCAAAAGCCGTCGGACAACCTTTCCCACCGGACTTTTTGGCAAGGATTCAATAAATTCAACAGAGGAAGGCTTTTTATAAGAAGCTAACTTTTCTTTACAAAATTGGATGAGTTCTTCTTCAGTTACAGTTTGGCCGTCTTTGAGAACGACAAATGCCTTCACTGTTTCTACCCATTTTTCATCCGGAACACCAACTACAGCGGCTTCCATCACCGCTGGATGCTGATAGAGGATTTCTTCCACTTCCCGCGGATACACGTTAAAACCTCCTGAAATGATCATATCTGATTTACGATCAACCAAGAATAAATAACCTTTTTTATCGAGGTATCCCATATCCCGGGTATGTACCCAGCCATCTTTTATCGTTTCTTCTGTTAATACAAGTTCATTCCAATAACCGAGCATAGCTTGACTGGATTTTACAGCAATCTCGCCAATTTCCCCAGCTTGGAGCTCCTCACCGAATTCATCAACTATTTTAATAGATGCAGTCGGAACGGGACGGCCACAGGACAGTAATCTTTCCTCGCCTTCCTCTCCACCGACGGTATGGTCCTCTTTGTTTAAAATGGAAAGAATGAGCGGTGCCTCCGTTTGGCCGTAGTATTGAACAAATTTCGGGCCCCATAGGGTGAGTCCGCGCCGTAATGCTTCTCGAGGCATCGGTGACGCACCATATATAATATTTCTAACGGATTCAAAGGAATACAGTTCGACATTAGGCTGGGACAATAGCATGACAATCATAGTTGGAACTAAATTCAATGTGGTAGGTTTTTCATGGTGTATGGTTTGAAGATACTGTTCGGGATTGAAGCCTGACAGGATGGAATTTGCTGCACCTGATACCCAATGCGGGAGCACCAACGTTCCTGACGCATGGGTCAATGGCGCCGCGTGAAGCATTGTATCTCCTTCGTGGATATCTAATGATGATAAGATATTATTGCTAATAGCTGTCCAAATTTCTTGAGTATGAACGGCAGCTTTAAGTGTACCAGTTGTTCCTGAAGTATATTGAATAGTGGCAATATCGGATTCATGTACTTTCACTGACGGTTCCTCTTCAGATACACCCTTAACAAACTCCGCCATATTAATCATCCATGGTTCTCTTGTGGAACCATTCATTTGGCAGAAATAACGGAGATTTTCACAATGAATTTTTATTTGTTCGGCTCGTTCACTAAATTCATCTGTATATAAGAGCGCACTGGCACCGGTCTCCTTAATCATATGAATATGTTCATTCTCTGATAATCTTGTATTCAGTGGGACCCTGATAATCCCAGTAAGGAGAAGTGCAAAGTCAATTTCAACACTTTGAAGGGAATTTGCCAGCAAAAATGCCACCCGGTCCCCCTTTTTGAGACCAAGACTCAACAATGCATTGGCTAAGCGATTACTATTCCGATAGACTTGATCAAATGTTAATTTTTTTCCTTCAAAGATAACCCCTGTATGATTTGGGAAAAACACGGCACCTCTTTTGATTAATTCAGCTGCATTCACTAACGATTCCTCCCCGTTTAAATAATATTTATGACAGACAAAGACTATTAAGCTTCTTTAACCGACTACTGCAAGTTACGTCCGAATTCCCCGTGTCTGCCCTGTCCTTTAGAAAAACGGGTAGCACCTTCTCTCGTTTCTCCACTATTAACGACATTTACCCCTAACAAGAACTCCAGCTGCATGGCCTTATCAAAGTCAAGATCAAAACCCCGGTAGACTGCTTCCCGATCACTAATCATGCAAGTTTGCGGAAATTCAGCAATTTCTGCAGCAAGTTTTTCAGCCTCTTCCCTCGCTGTCCCTGGTTCAACAACACGGTTTGCTAAACCAATCATCAGCGCCTCTTCTGCGTGCACAGGCCGGCCTGTTAAAATCAAGTCCAATGCTCGGCTCATACCGATTAACCTTGGGAGCCTTTGCGTTCCGCCATCCACAAGCGGAACTCCAAATCTCCGGCAAAACACACCCATGACAGCATCTCGTTCCATCACCCTCAGATCACACCAAATGGCTAGCTCTATACCGCCAGCAACCGCGTAACCTGATACTGCCGCAATTACCGGTTTTGATAAGTGCATTCTGCTTGGCCCCATTGGACCATCCTTTAACATGTCAAGGTTCATTTCATTACCTTCATCTTTAGAAAGCGCATTCAAATCGGCCCCTGCACAAAAAGTTCCGCCTGCTCCATGCAGAACAGCAACCCTTAATGTATCGTCATTTTCAAATTCTCGAAATGCATCCGCCAGCTCCTTAGCGGTCCTCCGATCAACAGCATTTCTCACTTCAGGTCGGTTAATGGTAATCGTACAGACTTTCCCCTTTTTCTCCAAAATCACATTCATTCTTGACTGCCTCCTTTACGTGCGTTTAGATAACTAGAAATTAAATCTTTAAAATTTAGTTCCATCTCGTCCATGTCATATAACTGATTATTCATTGACCACATCGTTCCCAAGCCGATACCCATTGCGATAATCATGACAGGTAAGTTTTTAAGCTGAGTTCCCTCTTTAGATACATCACCCAAGTAGTTCCTGGTATACTCTACCAAGTTTCTAAAAAACTTATTAATAATTTCACGGATTTGCGGATTATGATTTGCCTCACCCAAATAATTTAAAAATACAGCCATGTATTCAGGATTTTCTTTTGAAACCACATTAATATTTTCCAAATGCTTCATCAATTTATCTTCCGGATTTTGCAGCGGTTCAACTGTTTCCATTACCTTTTCATGGGACCGGCGAAATGAAACCTTGAGAACCTGCATAAGCAGATCTTCCTTGCTTTTATAATAATGATAAATAATCCCCGTGCTGATACCGGCTTCCTCGGCTATATCTTTCATGGACAAATTTGAAAGCCCTTTTGAAATAATACAATTTTTGGCTGCCTCAATCACTTGCTCTTTCCTGATGTCTTCCATTCCTACTTTTGGCACAATGGCACCCCCTTTTTTTATTTATAATGAACGTGCAATATAAATAATAGTACTTCTATGAATATTCTGTCAATTATAATTTAGATAACACCTTTTAATCACTCTTAAACATCCTTCCCTTGTCCAGTTTGCATAAAATCTTCTGCACCAAATCATACTAACATTGAGAAAATGTGGAATATTGTCATGAGCACTTAATTATACAGGGGAAATGGGACATGAAATTCCGTAAAAGGAAATTATTATCACAAATTATAAATGAGAAGAGTCAAATGGTTCTAGTTGAACAACAAACGATTTTGAGTAAGGATCGTTTATCTATTCATTTACACGATAATGTCAAAAAATTGGAATCGATCTATGCGGATTGTGCCGATATAAAGTTCCGGTATTTTTTAATTGGGAATGAATCAAAAGCTGTTCTAATTTATGTTGACGGCATGTCAAACGTCGAAGAAATCGATAATAACCTTTTAACACCGTTAATGCGTTTAGAGCTAGAAAAAGAACCGGATATCCATGCCCTGATTGAAAATACCTTAACGGTTTCTAACATAAAGGAAATACAAACCTATGACGATGTGGTTAGTGAGGTTTCATCAGGAAATCCAATCATTTTAATAGATCATCAATCAAAAGGAATTTCGGCCGGAATTCCTAAATGGGAAAAACGGTCTCTTCAAGAGCCGACTACAGAAACTGTCGTCCGCGGTCCAAGAGATGGCTTTATTGAAACGTTAAGCACAAATATTGTCCTCCTGCGCAGGAAAATCAGAAGTCCTAAATTGAAAATAAAATCTCTTCAAATAGGACGCTATAGCCAAACACAAGTCGTTATCATGTACATCGAAGGTATTGCTGATCAAACCCTAATCGAAGAGGTTCAAAACCGTTTAAATCGGATTGATATTGACGGCATTCTGGAGAGCGGATATATCGAGGAGTTTATTAAGGATCATCCATACTCTCCCTTTCCGTTAATGTTAGATACAGAACGGCCGGATATTGCAGCTGCGAGCTTACTGGAAGGAAATGTAGTTATCCTAACGGATGGGACTCCCTTCGCCCTGATTGCGCCAACGACCTTTTACTCCCTGCTGCAGTCACCAGAGGATTATTATGAAGGGTTTATCATTGGAACGCTGATTCGCTGGCTTCGTTATGTCTTTTTGCTGGTGGCCTTGTTGCTGCCTTCCGTTTACGTTGCCATCCTGACATACCATCAGGAAATGATTCCCACCACCCTATTAATCAGCGTAGCAAAATCGCGGGAACAAATCCCTTTCCCGGCACTCGTAGAAGCATTAATCATGGAAGTTTCATTCGAGGCACTTCGAGAGGCCGGCATCCGATTGCCTAAGAACATTGGTTCTGCGGTTAGCATTGTCGGTGCCCTGGTCATTGGTCAAGCGGCTGTATCTGCGGGTTTGGTTTCAGCACCAATGGTCATGGCAGTGGCGATTACCGGGATTGCTTCCTTCTTAATCCCGCGTTACAGCGCATCGATTGTCCTCCGGATACTCAGGTTCCCCATCATGTTTCTGGCCGGCACATTGGGGTTAGTTGGCATCATGCTCGCACTTCTTACGATCATTGTTCATATGTGTACACTTCGTTCCTTTGGAGTTCCCTATCTGCAGCCCTTGGCGCCAATTAGAAATTCAGAGTTGAAGGACTCCATCATCAGGGCGCCCTGGTGGTCTTTTAAGAAGCGGCCCCATTGGACAGATGATTATAATAAGGTCCGCCAGCCAAATGGACAACAGCCTTCTCCTCTAAAAGGAAAGGAATAGGAGCTGACTTACCATGCTGGAACAAGGTAAAATTTCGCCAGTTCAAATGGCCTTGCTAATGATCCCGGCCATAATTGCAACTGTGCTTCTGTTGGTGCCGTCGATAACCGCCAAACATGCCCATCATGACTTATGGCTGTCACCAATCTGGGCGTGCGGAACCGGTTTTTTCGTTGTGTTTTTATCGTATAAATTGAATAAACTTTTTCCGGAAAAGACCATAATCGAATATAGCGAACATGCTCTAGGAAAAATACTCGGAAAATTGGTTGGGGGCATTTTTCTATTTTTCTATTTTCACGCAACCGGGATAATGGTGCGGGAATACGGCGAGTTTGTCTCCGGGGCGGCCCTGTTCCATACCCCAATGGCGGTTATAATAGGAACCATGGTTCTTGTTTGTTCCTTTGCGGTTCTTGGCGGCCTGGAAGTGATGGGTAGAGCTTCGGAAATCATCGTTCCCGTCGTGATTCTTCTCTACATCTTGCTTTTCATTCTGCTTATCAAAGATTTGGAAGTGAAAAATCTGTTTCCCATTATGGAAAAAGGCATTAGGCCTTCGTTAATGGGGTCGATTGTCCCGCAAAGCTGGTACAGTGAGTTCATCCTGGTCTCTTTTTTATTGCCTTATGTGACAAATCAGAAAAAAGGGTTTAAATGGGGATTGATAGCGGTTTTCATCGTCTTGTTTCTAATGGTTCTTACCAATATCATGGCTCTCTTATTATTTGGAAATTTGACTTCTTCACTTACCTACCCTGTGATGGTGGCAGCTCGTTACATTAGTATCGCTGATTTCTTGGAACATTTGGAATCGATTGTCATGGCGATATGGATTGCCGGGACATTTATCAAAATTACAGTATTTTATTATGTACTTGCTCTAGGCACCGCTCAGTGGCTTAAACTCTCAGATTACCGCCCAATCGTGCTGCCGATTGGTTTCTTAATTCTCTTACAAGGGCTCTGGGCAGCGCGGGATCTTCAGGAACTATCCCATTTTCTTGCAACATCAGGGGCAATTTATATTTTATCCATACAAGTGGTGCTTCCTTTTATCCTGCTCCTTTGTGCATCCATTCGAAAAAAGCTTGGCCAGCGGAAAGGAAACAAACAGAATGAAACTCCGGTCAATCATTGAAAATGGACTGCTCCGTTTTTTCCTTATATGTTCGGTCATTTCCCTTTCTGGCTGCTGGGACAGGAATGAAGTAAATGATTTGGCCTTAATTACAGCTGCAGGTTTTGACATGGTTTCAGATGAAAAGATTGAGTTGAGTGTACTTGTCTTTATCCCAAAAGGCGGCGGCAGTAGTGATCAAGCGATGGAGAGCGGCAATGGCGGAGCGAGTCAAACACTGGTAAGATCGGCTGAGGGGAAAACCGTGGCAGATGCGATGGCCAAACTTCAGGAGAAACTTCCCCGGAAAATCTTTTGGGGCCACACTGATGTTTTTATCTTAGATGAGGAGCTTGCCAAAAAAGGCATTGCCGGACACGTTGACTTTATCATGAGGCATCCAACGCTTCGGGAACGCGGGCAAATTTTTGTCAGCAGCCAAAAGGCTAAAAAGGTACTAAAACTTATGCCACCGCTCGAACGTGATTTGTCCGAGGTTTTGAAGGAACTAAGCCAGCATAAGTTGGGATTAAACATTACCACCAAAAAATTGGCGCAAATGCTGATCGGGGATTCAGGCGATTGTGCTCTGCCTTGGATTACCATCCTCCCCCCTGAAAATAAGGAAAAGCCTAAACAGACGATTGCTTATATTACCGGAACCGCCATTTTCAAAAAAGATAAAATGATTGGAATTATTGACGATTCCGTTACAAGGGGAGTGCTTTGGCTCAGAAATGAGATTCTGTTAGGTGTAATCACGATTAAGCCGCCTAAAACAGACGGTTATATCTCAGTAAATGTGTTGCAAGCACAATCAAAGCTGGTACCGAAAATACAGAATGGCAAATGGATTATCACTCTTAAATCAGTATCCGCCAGTGATATCGTCCAAAATACAACAAAATTAGATGTTTCGAATCCCGTTGTTCTGAAATCTCTCGAACCACTGTTAGCAAAAGAGATTGAAAAAAGAATTAAAAAGGCAAGGAATCAAGTGCAAGAGGAGATGAAAGCCGATATTTTTGGATTTGCTGAAGCCTTTCACCGTAAATATCCAGATGTATGGAATAAGAAAAAAAATCGTTGGAATGAAATCTATCCTAATGTTGAATTAAAATTTGATACAAAATGCCATATTCGCAGGCAGGGCCTAACTTCTTAACACACTTACAGGAGAAAAAGAGGTGAAATCATGAAATGGGGTCTGGTGATAGCCAGTTTAATCATTGCCATGTCCATGTTTCTTTATCAATGGCCAAAACTAAAAAAGCAGCAAAAGAAAGAAAAAGCAGCATTTCTATCACTAACCTTCCTTGGATTGTTTCTTTCTGTTTTACTTATTTTTTTTCCGGAAATGCCAGGCCCTACTCAAATGATTGACTGGATTTACAAGCCACTAGGAAGGTTGATTGAAAAATAAAAACCTTTTGCGACAGTTGAAGTGGGTTATCCGACAGTAAGAGGGAGCTATGCGACAGTTGACGCGGGTTATCCGACAGTTGGAGGGAGCTATGCGACAGTTGGAGGGTCCAATCCAAACAGTAAGTTTTTTTTAATCCCCCAAAAATGAACAAGCCACCCTTGACAATGGCCATGGGTGGCTTGTTTCGTAATACCTTATTCAAATAAAGGGCTGACTGCTTTTTTATTATGAACCCGATCAATACATTCAACTAGTAATGGAGCAACGGATAATATTGTCATTTTACCGCTTCTCTTTTCTTCCGGAATGGAAATCGTATTGGTGACCACTAATTCTTTAATCGACGATGATTCGATTCTGCTAATAGCTGGACCCGAGAGTACCGGGTGCGTGCAGCAGGCATATACGGCTTTTGCCCCTTTTTCCATCAAGGCATTTGCACCTGTTGTAATGGTCCCTGCTGTGTCAATTAAATCATCAACTATGATTGCATTTTTACCCTGGATATTTCCGATGATATTCATGATATCAGACTCATCGTGTTCAGGGCGGCGCCGGTCAATCAAGGCAATCGGCGCATTTAACCGGCTGGCCATTTTTCTCGCTCTGACCACCCCGCCGTTATGCGGTGCAACCACAACGATATCCTCTAATCCTTTTTCTTCAAAATACTTTGAAAGAATCGGAATCCCCGTTAAATGTTCTACCGGTATATCAAAAAAACCTTGAACCTGCGGGGAATGGAAATCCATTGTAATAATCCTGCTGGCACCAGCGGAAACCAAAAGATTCGCGATAAGTTTTGCTGTAATCGGTTCCCGCGACCTTGCTTTCCTGTCTTGGCGGGCATAGCTGTAATATGGCACAACAATGTTAATTACTTTTGCAGAAGCTCGTTTCAAGGCATCAATCATGATAAGAAGCTCCATTATATGTACATTCGTTGGATGTGAAGTGGATTGGACTAGGAAGACTTCACTTCCGCGAACACTTTCTTCTATGCTAATTTGAATTTCACCATCGCTAAATTGCTTCACGGAGCTTTGGCCTAACGTATAGCCTAAAAGTTCAGCCATTTCTTCTGCAAGCTTGCGGTTTGAATTTAAGGTAAACATTTTGAATTTTTTATTTAGTTGATAAGGCACCTTATTTCCTCCAAAAAATACTTTTTAAATTATTATAACATTCAATTTGGAAAAGGATTAAATTTTGCATAAAAAAAAGCACCCTTGAAAAGGATGCACCCATTGTTATTTTTCAATTACCTCCACGGAGGAAATCCGTGTTGGATTGATGACAATTTTTTCGTCTCTGTCTAAATATACAAGCGTGTTATGCAAAGTTCTTTCACCATTTGCTGAATCAGTATAAAAAGTTCGAGTGAAGTCTTTTAATGAATAATCCTTTTCGCTAATGACATATTCTTTCCCAGAATCCATGACGACTTTAATTTTCATTTTCCCCACTCCTAACTTATGTTGTTACTATTCATAATTCGATGTTGGAGGGTGAAAATCCTTTTAAAAAGCTATTCAATTTTTGAAATTATTGAAAACAACTCTTTATGAGGCTTCTATTTGCTGAATGATAAGCTGAGATTTTTTAGCGAATAGAGTCTCCCTGAAAAAATAAATAAATCATCGTAGTTAATTTTTACGTATTCTTCAATAATGCCGAGCCCTTCCTGAAAACGGTCAATTAAATAATGAGTGTATTTTTCATCCCACGAATATCGATTAATTCTGATTAGTTCGTCAGCAATGATTTGATACTGAAACTCCTCCATGATTAGTTTAATTTGATACAACTTATCCGCTTTTACATAAACACTATTTTTATTTCCATGGGTCTTATGGACAAATTTAATAAAGTTATTTATATTTTCTGCGAGCATGATCGCTTTTTGCATCTCGAATTGCATGTTTCCATCTCCTCGGCAATTAAATGCATTTTTACGGAGAGTGTATGTTTGGGACTTTTATTATATTACAAAACGAAAAGTGCCAGGCACCCTGTAAATAAATGATGCCCAGCACTTCTTTTCCATTTTAAAAAATATACATACAAACCGAGATGATGATTCCCGTGTAAACAAGTGTAATGACGGTGAATCCCATGATGTCGCGGATCTTGAGGCCGGCGATGGCTAAAAGCGGGATCGCCCAGAAAGGCTGGATCATGTTGGTCCAGGCATCGCCCCAGGCAACGGCCATGACCACTTTTGCCGGGTTCACACCCATCTCTAGTGCAGCCGGAATCACCATCGGCGCCTGAACGGCCCACTGTCCTCCTCCTGATGGAATAAACATATTCAACAAGCCTGCTGCCCAAAATGTAAATAACGGCAATGTATTGCTTGTGGAAATATTCGTGAATAAATCGGAAATCCATAACGCCAAACCTGAAGCACCCATCATCCCCATGATTCCAGCATAGAACGGATATTGCAAAGCAAATTGGCCGACGCTGCCGGACGCCTTCAAGATCCCTTTTCCAAGGTCCCGGACGTTTCCATATAATAATAGAGCAAATGTTAAGAAGATGAGGTTGACCGTATTTAAATCTAATGAAAATCCATTTTTCACAAAGTGATTGATTAAGTAGGATAACCCTAAAAGCCCGCCAAAAACGGTGATTAGTCTGCTTTTCTCCAATTTATCATTGAGGTAATTGGTTTCAGAATCTTTTGTGTCCTCTTCAATCTTATCTTCCAGCAGTTTTTGATCAATTATAAAGCGGTCTTCTTTTCTTTTTGGATGGACTAATTTCATGATGAATGGCAAAGTGAAAAAGGTGATGATGACGATGGCCAAATTTAAAGGTGAGAAAAGCGTCTCTGATGTTGGAATGATACCAATTTTATCTTGAAAAACATGATCTTTTGTCGCTACGAACAATGCCGGTGACGAGGAAAGTCCGCCCTCCCAGATGACAAATCCTGAATATCCAGCGGCAACTAAGACTCGGTAATCCACATCCCGTACCTTTTTCGCCACTAGCTTCGCGATAATACCGGCGACCACAAGTCCAAATGCCCAGCTGATCAGTGAGGCAAAAAGTGACGTAAAGGTCACTAGTAAAATAGCAGAAGTTGGTGTTTTACAAATCCCAGCGATTGATTCAAGTGTTTTAGAAACTGGTTTTGTTAAAGCTAAAGCGTAACTCATGATGAACGTAGTGATGATTTGCGCGGTAAAGGTTAACAGTCCCCAAAAGCCGTCTCCCCAATAAATGGCCATGTCCACCGGTGATTTATTCGTGATGAACATTCCGCCAAGGAACGTAATGACCGTCAGCAACACAGCAAAAACGAAGGCATCCGGCAGCCATCTTTCGGCAATTTTGGCAAAGAAAAGCCCAATTTTCGCAACAATATTATTCTGGTTATTTAGCAAAGATTTTGGTGATTCATTTTGCAGATTCGTTTTCATTTCATTTCCTCCCTTTTCTCGAAAATATAATTTTTTAATAGATGCTTTTGAATTTTTCCAACCGAGGTTCTCGGGAACTCAGTTAGGATCTGAACGGATTCCGGAACCTTAAATTTGGCCAGTTTATTCTTACAGAAATCGATTAATTCCTCAGAAGGAGTATCATAGCCGTCTTTCAAGATGACGAAGGCGTGAATGGACTCGTCCCTCATTTCATCTGGCATTCCTATGACAGCGCTTTCAAACACAGCCTGATGCTGATTCAAGACAGACTCGACTTCACTTGCCGCCACATTCTCTCCTGCCCGTTTGATCATATCCTTCTTCCGGTCAACAAAATAGAAAAAATCCGAAGCCGGGTCCTTTCGTGCCATATCACCTGTATAAAGCCAGCCATCCCGCAATGTCTCGTTTGTGGCTGTCTCATTGTTAAAATACCCCTTCATTATCGTTCTGCCCGGAATACCGGAAACCACAATTTGACCTTCTTCCCCATCCTCTACTTCACAGCCATTTTCATCCACCAGCTTGACGTTATAGGCAATATTTGGACGGCCGATACTCAAGTTATCTCGATTGCCGTTGATTGGATTGATGAGTGGTGTCCCGACTGTTTCGGTCATGCCGTATAACTGGCATAATGGAACCTGGTACCTTTCCTCGAAGATTTGCAGCTGTTCACTCGTAACTGATTGGGCAAAAACAATTAAGCGCAGGTTGTTATTCGCATCTTCAGAATCATATTCTTTTTTCAAAATCATTTTGATTGGTGCGGCAAACAAGGAACCCACCGTGGCCTCGAGACGTTTCGCCTGCTTAAAATACCTGGAAGCGCTGAAGGATTCGGTTATGGCAATACTTGCGCCTACCGTCAGGGCTGGCATCGACAAATAATACTGACCATTCCCATGGAAAATAGGCAGTACAATCATCACTCGGTCTTCAGGAGTTAACCTTAACGACATCGACATGATTTCTCCGACAAACACATAGTTGGCGTGAGTGATTAGGACCCCTTTTGGCTTGGAGGTTGTCCCTGATGTATACAATATCGCAGCAAGATCATCACTTGAGAGTTCAGGAAACGCTTTCATATGTTCGTGTTGCTTAATCACTACATCAAGACTTACCCCATACGCTTGGCTGCCCTTGCTTCTTGATAAAAACAAACCATTTAATTGAGATTGGAAACTAGTAAACTTCTCTACGTATTCATCTTCGGTAATGACAAGCCTTGTTTCCGAATGTTCCAATAGGTAGGCAATTTCTTCTGCAGTGGAAAGAATATTAGTTGGCACCATAACCGCGCCGATGGATGTAATGGCAAACCAGGAAATCATAAAGTCCATGCTGTTCGGCAGGTGGAGCAGAACTTTATCACCCTTTCTAATACCGTAACCATGTAAAGCGGATGCAAGCCTTCTGACCTGGCCGCTAAATTCTTCATATGTATGAGAAAGTATCTGTTCATTTTTGTCTTCAAATACGATAAAGGCCTTTTTGGGAAAAAGTGCAGTCATTTCCTCTAATAGCTTCGGAATTGTTCTATTTCCGATAATATCAGTCACGATTTCCCCCACCTGCGAATAAACGTTTCATTTGTATGAATTCCTCCTCCATCATTTTTAATAGTTCTTGTCGAGTATCTATAATGCAATTTCCATGCCAAAACTATTAATCATTGAAACGTTCACAAAATTGTTGATTTTATTGGAAAAAGGCGGAATAAAAGTGATTCTTTTCAGAATCACTGATGAAGAACGTAATCGGTTTGCTGAAAACCAAGCCGCTGCATTTTTTTCACCAAGGCTGATTGGCTGATACCGAGGGCTTTTGCCGCTTTCCTCGTGGATCGATATTGAACCATTGCCTCCATGATCATCGCTCGTTCCAGATCTTGGACAACTTCTTTTAATGTTTTTTCATTCGTCAAGCTTTGTGTTAAATACTGATGATTGAAGGAAAAATGATGGGAATCGATCACTTCTAATTCTACGGTTACCACAAGCCGTTCTATCAGATTTTGCATTTCTCGAATATTCCCCGGCCAGGAATAGGTCTTCATTTGGGTAATGGCCGCGTCCGACAATTGCTTATTCATGTTATATTTTTGGTTTAATTTCTTTAAAAAATAAAAAGCTAGCAGCGGGATGTCCTCTTTCCGTTCGCGTAAGGAAGGGATTTTAATAGGTACAACATTTAAGCGGTAGTATAAGTCTTGGCGAAACTCCCCTCTGACTACCATTGATTCCAAATCTTTATTAGTAGCTGAGATAATCCGAATATCTATTTTCTTCGGTTGGCCACCGCCAATCCGTCTGACTTCTAATTCTTGAATGACTCTTAAAAGCTTGACCTGAAGATGGAGCGGCATTTCCCCAATTTCATCAAGGAAAATGGTGCCTTTGTCAGCCTGTTCAAATAATCCTGCTCGGCCCCTGCTGTCAGCACCCGTAAAGGCCCCTTTTTCATAGCCAAATAACTCAGATTCCAGCAAATCCTTGGGGATGGCAGCACAATTTAATTTGATGAAGGGCTGATTGGCACGGGAACTTAATTTTTGAATTAAATTGGCGATTATTTCCTTTCCGACCCCTGATTCCCCAAGCAGCAAAACAGTCGAATGGACTTGGGCAATTTTTTGCACTAAATCGATGACTTTCAGCATTTTATCACTATTAGCTACAATCCCATCATGCGAGATAATATGGTCCTTTTTTTGATAGAACTCCAATTCCTGCAAATATTGGTCAGCAAGTGCCTTGGTATGTTTTAATTCGATCTTCAATTGATTTAAAGTGGAGATGTCCCTTAGGTTGGTGACCACATACAAAATTTCCCCATTTTCATCAAAGATGGGATTTCCTGTTACCAATAGCTCTTTCCCGTTCACTTTTTGGACCATTGTCAGTCGTTCTTTTTTTTCTAAAACATGCATGGATATGGAATCGGAAATGATGCCTTGCTCTTTTAAATCGTTCATATGTTTCCCAATTAACTGTTCTTTTGTGGCACCCGTGACTCTTGTATAAGCCTTGTTCATTTTAAAACCATATCCGTTTTTATCGGTAATAAAAATTGGATCGTAGCTGGAGTCGATAAAATCTTCAAAAATCTTTGCCAACTTCTTTTTCCAGTTCAACTGTTCCGTGAGTTCCTGAATTTGTTCTTGAAGATTCGTTTCCAAATTATTCATTTGTTTCCACCCCTTGTCAATTTATTATAAATTATCTGATTACTTTTTTCATCACTTAATAGTGGAATCCTGTCCTTGAAGAAGGAATACTCCAACTTTAAAAAGAATAAATATAGTGGATTATGAATAGGGGGTGACAAAGATGTTAAAACAGGAACAATTAAAGGAAATTAAAGCTCTACAAGAGATTTGTGAAAAAGAAGGTGGATTCCACCTAAAGCTTAATGATGACATGCTCGAAAACCGTAGCGCAAACCGGCAGGAAGACTTCTTTCTTTACGAAGGTGGCAAGCTCGTCGCTTTCCTAGGAAGCTATGGATTTGGAAATAAAGTGGAGCTTTGCGGGATGGTGCATCCTGATTATCGTAGAAAAGGGATTTTTTCGGAACTGCTGGAAATGGGACTTATCGAGGCAAAAAAACACGGTGCGAGCACGATTTTGTTAAATGCTCCAACAGAGTCTCAATCAGCTAAGGATTTTTTGAAAAATATCCCCTGCACGTTTGCGGTGGCGGAGTATCAGATGAAATGGGAAGTTACTGAGTTATCCGATGATCCTTCAGTAACGGTGAGACCTTCTTTTTCTAAGGAAGATTGGGAAGCAGAAATACAGTTGGAAATCTCATGCTTTGGGTTTAGCGAAAAAGAAGCGCGGGAATTTCAACAGACAATCTCAGAAAATAGTAGCGATCAAAGGCTTATCGTTGAGGCGGATGGAAAAACGGCTGGGAAAATGCGCGTATCCGATTCGAATGGCGAAGCGTGGATCTATGGTTTTGCGGTTTTCCCTGAACTGCAGGGAAAAGGAATTGGCCGTCGTGCTTTATCAAGGGTCGTCAAAATGGAACATCAGAAAGGCTTGCCGATTTTTCTCGAAGTCGAAGCTAAGAACGCCCATGCACTGGGGCTCTATGAATCTTGCGGGTTTAGGAGTTATCATTCGCAGGATTATTATCTATACCAAAATTAGAATGAAAAACTGCCAGGATATGTTTCGTATCCTGGCAGCTAATTCACTATTCAATAAATCGGGCCACGTCACTACCACAGCTTTTACATTTTCCTTCCAATACGATTCCAGGTGATGATTCCTTTACGGTATAATTTACAATCTGAACTACATCACAACAATCACTGCACCAAACATTTCGTTCCAGGTCTTTGCGAATTTTCACCGGAATAGAAAGCCACTTTTTATTAGCGGAAAAAGAAAGCACCTCTTCTTCACTTGCTGTTTCTTCTAGGTTCTCTCCCTCTTTTTCCAAAACATCGATTACCTCTTGAATTTTAGCGCTGACTCTTTTGTATTCTATTGTTTTCCAAGCATCTAGAATTGTTATTAACCCGCGATTTCCGGTGGCAGCTATTTTATCTAGTAATAAAAGAATCATGGAACGGTTCCTGTCTTTGAGGGTTTCAACAAATTCATAGGTTTGATTTTCGGCTGCTTCGATTAATTTATTCAATAATTCTTCAGCATAGGCCTCCTGCTCAATTTCCCAGCCTTTTTCCGTAAAGACGAGCATCGGAAGCCGATTATCATATTCAATGTTTAGATATTGATGAAGAATCATCCAGTCTATTTTTGCAAGAATGTCCTTTTGAGAAACCCCTTTAAATGCCCCGTACACAGGACTGTAGTCCAATTCCAGCTCTAGCACCTTTTTGTCTTTTGACCCGGCTAAAATTTTTGCAAGCAGAGCACGGCCTCCGCTCATGATCAAATCATCAGCTCCACGCAAAATGGTTTTTATCTCATCGTCTGGTAAAGACTTTATCCCATTTGCATCAAGCTCCACACTCACTCTGTTAATTTTTTTACCCATCGATCTCCCTCATTTTACTTTTTAGAATAATATATCATTATTGCCTTAGGACTGGATATTTAACAATTAAAGAACTTTAGGAAACCTTTTATTAAAGTTAATCGTATTAAATATAAAGAACCTGATATTGGTGGTGTTTTTTATGAAATATTCTTCAAAGAAGGATTGGTGGCTAACAGTTATTGTTTTTGGGGGCATGATATTTGCAATTTGGAGCAGCGGATCGGCGGTTTTTGAAGACACTCCGAATGTTGGAGAAACAATAGTTGCGCTCCTAGTCCCGATTCTTTTATCCATTTTTATATTGTGGCTGTGGCTGACTACTTACTATGTTATTGATGATAAAAACTTAATTGTCAGGTATGGGCCGTTTAAGAAAATTATTCCGTTTTATTCAATAAAATCTGTCAAGAAAACGATGAATCCCTTATCTAGCCCGGCGTTGTCTTTAAAAAGACTTGAGATTACGTACGGTCAATATGATACTGTTCTCATTTCACCTAAGGACAGGGATGAGTTTATGGACGTTCTAGCAAATCACTGTCCTCATGCAAAGATAATAAAGTCGTAGTAAGTGCCAGATGGCCACTAAATGGTGGTATCTGGCACTTTTTTGACTGATATCATCGTTTCTAGAAACACACGGATAATATACGATACTAATTTTACCATTCGCGGGTTACCAGACACTCTTTCGGGCAAAATAGAGTTTCTATTTTTACCGTTCACAGGTTTCCGGGGCTCACTCGGGTAATATAGAACCTCTATTTTTACCGTCCAAAGATTTCCGAGGCTCACACGGGTAAAATAGTATCCCTTATTTTTACCGTTCCCGAGTTTACGGGTATCACATGGGCAATATAGAACCTCTATTTTTACCGTCCAAAGATTTCCGAGACTCACACGGGTAAAATAGAATTCCTTATTTTTACCGTTCCCGAGTTTACGGGTATCACATGGGCAATATAGAACCTCTATTTTTACCGTCCACAGGTTTCCGGGGCTCACGCAGGTAAAATAGAACCTCTATTTTTACCGTCGAAACTATCTAGGCATCCCAACGGGTAAAATACTAACCTAATAATATCTATTTTTCTACGTTCATTACACTAACTGTTTTTCTTTACCACAACCCCGCATTGTTCCTCCAACGGCAGAATAACCGCCGACATATCCAAATCGCCTAAACCTTGCTCGGTTGAAAAACGATAGGCCTCCTCTGCCAATTGACCCGTAAATTCCCTCAACCCTGCCTCTTGTAAAAGCTGATTGGCCAAGCGGACATCCTTGTGAACGTATTTCACTGCACCGCCTGGCTCAAATTGACGATCGAAGACATATTCCTCCATATGTCTGCGTAAAATTCGGCTGTCCCCATAGCTCGTCGAGAGGATTTTGTATAGTTGCTCAGGAGCAAGGCCAAATTTAGACCCGGTTACCATCACTTCAGAAACTGCCAGCGAATGGACCGCAACTAGATATTGGTTCATGAGCTTAGCAATGCTGCCAGAGCCCGACGGTCCAAGATATTCAATCGTTCCCCCGACAACTTCTAATATCTTAAAAACTTTTTCAAACGCAGTCTTTTCTCCTCCGACCATTATGGTTAAAGAACCGCTTTCCGCTCCCTCAGGCCCGCCGCTTACAGGGCAATCAAGATAATCAATTCCCTTTTCAATAGCTTGCGAGCAAATGGTTTTGCTAGTATCTGCCCCGACCGAAGTAAAATCAATACAAATAGTGCCGGGCCGGGCATTTTCAAGTATTCCAGCTTGATAAACTTCCAAAACGTCTCCAGGCATAGATAAACATGTACAAATAACTTCACAGTTTTGAGCCAGCAACGCAATGGATTCCTCATGAGTGGCGCCATGCTCCACCGGCGCTTTTACTTTCTCCTTAGTGCGGTTATAGACACTTACTTGATACCCATGATCTAAGAGTCTTTTTACCATCCTTGAACCCATTACACCAATACCGATAAATCCTATTTTCATGTTTATTTTCCTCCTGCCCTAAGCCATTCGAAACTATCTTGGCTTTTCCCTAAAGGGGTATATTCCAGCCCAATATACCCTTGATATGTATCATTTAAATATTGAAAAATACTTTGATAATCCATTTCCCCAGCTCCAGGCTGATTCCGCCCCGGAACATCGGCAATTTGAATATGGCCTACTACATCAGCATATTGTTGAAAAAATGCGAGTGGGTTCCCATGGATTCTTTGAATATGGTAAAAATCAAATTGAAGCTTTATATTCGGCAGCCCCAATGTATCCAGAATTTCCTTAGCTTGATGAATGTCACTTAAAAAATAACCCGGAATATCAAATTTGTTGATCGGTTCTATCATAACCGTCAGGCCATGCTTCGCCATTTCCGTTCCGGCATAATGAAGGTTCTCCAAATAGATGTCCTTCGCTGTTTCACTATCGTCCTTAGAAACGATACCGGCCATACAGTGAATTCTTGGAACGGTCAAGGCAGTTGCGTACTTGATTCCTTCCATGACCGAACTTCTAAATTCGTCCATCCGATTGGGGACAACCGCAAGGCCTCGGTCACCCTTTTCCCAATTACCCGGAGGCAAATTCAATAGCACCATCGATAATTCATTTCGGACAAGTTCCCGCTTTATTTCATCTATCGAATAATCATACGGAAATTGACACTCCACATAGGAAAATCCACACTCCCGGGCTTTCTTAAACCGCTCTAAAAAAGGCACTTCAGTAAAAATAGTTGTAAGGTTAACTGCAAATTTGTTCATCTATAACTCCATCAATAAAATTTTTTAGAAAAGCACTAAATAAAAGATTCGACTATAATTTTCATTTTTCCTTGCTACTATCAAAAATTTATAGATGCGATACACTCAAAATGCGTTTTACCAATTTAGACCAAAATAAACCAATAATAGACAAATTAAGCTTTTATTAAGAGGATTATGTAGGAAAAAGTCTAAGGATATTTATTGCAATGTTCTGATATTTATTATTACATATAGGTATTCACCATGATTTTTTTTTACTAAAGTAGGTTTTAACATACTTTTGAAAGCGCAACCAACCTATTTTCTTTAAAAGGGAGGAGTAGTGATTTAACTATTATTTCATTGAATTTCATTAAAATGTAAGGAGGAAACGACTAACGATGAAAATCCTGAAAAAACCTATTGCCATTTTGACAACTCTAGCATTGACTGCGTCAATGTATACTTCAGCAATGGCAGCTAAACCATCCGGAGAGGAGCTGCATGCAGTGTCCAATGTTGCGAGTCCAACTGTAACCGGACCAATCCCATCTAGTCCATTAGGGGATCCCTCCCACAACTATCCTCAGCTAGCGACAAGCACATACTTATCAAAACATGGATACATAGAGGAAGAATTCTTTTTTGAGGGACAAGCCAAACGTTATAGTACGGCGCAATCTCTTCAGACAGCTGCCTCTATCTCCACTGGACATCCATACAAAACTCGGATGCTCATACGCAGACCCGTATCACCACAACAGTTTAATGGTAAAGTCATAGTGGAGTGGCTGAATGTCACCAGCGGTTACAATCTTGATGCAATGTGGATGGCATCATCTGAACACTTCCTTCGAGAAGGATATGCCTACGTAGGAGTATCTGCTCAGCAAGTCGGTGTTCACAGAGGTGATAAGGCGGGTGAAGCTCCAACGGGTCTTAGAGCATGGAGTCCAGAACGTTATGGTACTTTTGATGTAACGGATGGCGGTACAATTACAGATGATGGATTAGCCTTTGATATCTATTCCCAAGCAGCACAAGCCATTCGCAGTCCAGGAAGTGTCAATCCACTCGGTAATCTTAAGCCGAAAATGATTATTGCTGCAGGTGCCTCTCAATCCGAGCGTTTCATTGCACGATATTATAATAAGATACAGCCTTTAACCAACATTTTTGACGGGTTCATTTTGTTCCTTGGTATCGGTGATAAACTACGTACCGATCTTCAGACGAAGGTAATCAAAGTCAATACAGAAAATGATCTTATTGCCCTTGGAGAGGTAGGTGCACGCCAAGATGATTCCGATGTCCTTCGTACATGGGAGGTTGCGGGCGCGTCGCATGTTGGCTTTGCAAGCTGGGATTATCGCGTGGGTCTCTTAGAGCGTGATGACCTGCCTCAGGCTGACTTAAAAGTTTGTACACACGAAGGGCTCAGTCGTGTTCCATCGGGTTACGTAGTCAATGCAGCTTATGAGCATCTTGTACGTTGGATTACTGATGGAATTGCACCACCAAAAGGAGACCGCATCCAGGTGAAATCCACTAATCCTGTTGTGATTGCTCGTGACAAAGATGGGAACGCACTTGGCGGAATCCGGTTGCCACAGCATGAAGTACCTACGGCCGTAAACACCGGATTTAACTCGGGACCTGGTTTCTGTTATCTCTTTGGTTCTCATGATGCGTTTAACCAGGCAAAATTAGACAACCTATACTTCAACCATGGGGACTATGTATCAGCAGTAAGCTCAGCAGTAAATAAAGTTGTAAAACAAGGATTCCTTTTGAAAGATGATGCCAAAACCATTCGTGATGAAGCTGCAAAATCTGTAATTGGCAAATAGAAGTTTCGCTCGATAAATTACGGCGGCGTATAACAATCCAGCTTACTACCATTTAGTGATAATACTTTATTAATATTAAAGTTTAGAAAGGCCGCTAGATATTGACTGTAGACCCTAGTCAATATCCAGCGGCTCTTCATTTGCTTCCAATTATGATCTCAAGTATTGGGGCCAAGGCGCCTTTATTATTTAGATGCGAATTCCGGCTTTCTTTTTTCTAAAAAGGCAGATGTTCCTTCGTTTTTGTCTTCTGTAGAAAACAGGACAGCTTGGGCAAGTTTTTCAACAAGCAGGCCCGTTCTTTGATCTGTTTCAAATCCGGTTAGTACGGCGAGCTTTGCCAACTTGACGGCCAGCGGTCCTTTCGCGAGGATTTTATCCGCCACTTCCTCAGTTTTTGCTACAAGCTCTTCCGGTGCTACTACTTCAGAGACCAATCCAATACGGTACGCTACTTCCCCGTCAATCATTTTACCGGTCAGAATCATCTCAAGCGCTTTCCCTTTGCCAACCACGCGAGCCAGGCGCTGGGTACCTCCAGCAGAAGGAATGATAGCAAGATTCAGTTCCGGCAGACCAAACTTGGCATTCGCGGACGCGACCCTAATATCACAAGCAAGCGCAAGCTCGCAGCCCCCGCCTAAAGCAAAGCCGTTTACCATCGCAATGGTTGGTTTATCATACATTTCAATGAGATCATATACCTCTTGCATTCCACCCGGTTTGAAAACATCGAGAGCTGTCTTCAGTTTTAACTGGCTGATATCTGCTCCAGCAGCGAAGGATTTTTCGCCTTTTCCGGTAAAAACAACAACTCCTACTGAATCATCTCCCTTAAGTTCATTCAGGGCTGCAACAATTTCCTGCAAGGTTTCAAAGTTCAAAGCATTGCGAAGCTCAGGACGATTGATGACGATATAGGCAAGGCGCCCTTTTCGGTTAATTTCAAGATTTTGATAGTTTTGCATCATTAACTCCCCCTTTTAATTATAGTTATAAAACCCTTTTCCGCTTTTCTTCCCAAGCCGCCCTGCTTTTACATATTTTACGAGAATTGGACATGGGCGATATTTCTCTCCAAGTGTTTTATGGAGGTATTCCATATTTCGGAGCCTTGTATCAAGGCCAACAAGGTCAGCAAGTGCAAGCGGACCCATTGGATGGTTAAGGCCTAATTTAATCGCTTTATCAATATCCTCGACCGTCCCGACACCTTCCATGACCATATTCATTGCTTCATTCCCAATCAGGCAGTTCATCCGACTGGTAGCAAAGCCGGGGAATTCATTGATTTTGACACATTCCTTTCCGAGCGCTTTTCCAAATTCAAAACTTCTTTCGATCGTCTCCTCGGATGTTTCCAATCCACAAACCACTTCAATCAACTTCATTCTCGGTACCGGGTTGAAGAAATGAAGAGCAAGACAGCGGTCCGGTCTCGATGTTTGCGCCGCAATTTCCGTTGGGCTCATCGTCGATGTATTGGTAGCCAAAATCGCAGAAGGCTTAACGATTTTATCCAGTTGCTTAAAGATTTCTATTTTTAAATCCATGATTTCCAAAACAGCTTCAATGACTATATCGGCATCTTTTGCGGCTTCTTCAAGCTGGGTGGTATAGCGGATTCTGTTTATGGCCGCATCCGCCGCTTCTCTATCAAGTTCGCCTTTTTCAACAGCACGGTTAAATTGCTTTTCGATGTAGGATCGGCAGGTTTCCAGGGCTTTTTCACTGATATCTTGGACATAGGTTGTAAAACCCGCTGCTGCACTTGTATAAGCAATCCCGCGTCCCATCGTACCTGAACCAATGACACTAACTATTTCCATCCTATTTACCCCTTTCATGCAGAAAGAGCCCCACTCACAAGGGGGCTTCTTTTCTATTAATCTTTTAAAACCTATGCTTTTACAAGCAGGCTTTTAATTTCTTCGGTAAGCATTGGTACCACTTCAAATAAGTCTCCGACAATTCCGTAATCAGCCACTTTAAAAATATTGGCCTCCGGATCTTTATTGATGGCAACCACCACTTTGGAGTTGGACATTCCCGCAAGATGCTGGATCGCCCCGGAGATTCCGCAGGCAATGTAGAGGTCAGGTGTTACGACCTTACCTGTCTGGCCAATCTGAAGGGAATAATCACAGTATTCTGCATCACATGCACCGCGTGAAGCACCAACCGCACCGCCAAGGACATCTGCAAGTTCTTGAAGCGGCTTGAAACCTTCTACACTTTTCACACCACGTCCGCCTGAAATAATTACTTTTGCTTCTGTTAAGTCAACGCCCTGGATTGCTTTCTTCGCTACCTCTCGGATGATGGTACGCAGATCCTTGATTTCTACTGAAACAGAGGACACTTCACCAGTACGTGACGCATCTTTTTCAAGCGGTGCAATATTATTTGGACGGATGGAAGCAAAAATTAAACCGTCCGTGACAATTTTCTTTTCAAATGCTTTACCGGAATAGATTGGGCGGGTAAATACAACATTCCCTCCCGCTGCTTCAATCGCCACGGCATCGGAAATCAACCCGGAACCAAGCTTGCTGGCAACCTTTGGCGATAGGTCCTTACCAAGCGCCGTGTGGCCAAAAATTATCGCATCCGGCTGTTCCTGTTCCACGACAGCAAGGATTGCCTGGGAAAAGCCATCTGGCGTGTAGCTAGCAAGCTTAGGGTTTTCCACTACGACAGCCCGGTCTGCGCCATACTGAATCATCTCTGGTGCCAGATTTCCCACGGATTCTCCAAGCAACACAGCAACTACTTCGCCACCTTCTGCAACGGTTTTCGCTGCGGCGATCCCTTCAAATGATACATTTCTTAATTCCCCTTCACGGATTTCTCCAAGAACGATTACTTTTCTAGTCATAGTCATGTCCCTCCCTAAATTACTTTCGCTTCCGAATGCAGCAGTGTTACTAATTCTTTTACCTGATTTTGAAGCTCTCCTTCAAGAACGCGGCCGGCTTCTTTTTTCGGCGGCAGATAAATTTCGATTGTTTTTGTTTTCGCTTCGACATCGTCTTCTTCTAAATCGAGGTCGTCAAGCTCCAATTCCTCAAGAGGCTTTTTCTTTGCTTTCATAATTCCAGGTAAGGATGGATAGCGCGGTTCATTTAAACCCTGTTGCGCAGTTACCAAAAGTGGCAGCGATGTTTCAATCGTCTCAGAGCTTCCTTCAACGTCCCTGACGATATTGACGTTCTGGCCGTCTACTTCGATTTTTGTAATGGTGGTGACATAAGGTATATCTAACAGGTCAGCAACACGCGGTCCGACTTGGCCACTGCCGCCATCAATTGCAACATTTCCAGCAAAAATCAGGTCCGCATCCTTATCCTTCAGGTATTCAGCCAAGATTTTTGCAGTTGTAAATTCGTCGCCTGTTTCAAGGTCGTCCTCTGTATTAATTAACACGGCTTTGTCTGCTCCCATTGCAAGCGCTGTGCGCAGCTGCTTTTCCGCATCTTCCCCGCCAACTGAAACGACGGTTACTTCCCCGCCTTGGTTATCGCGGATTTGGATCGCTTCCTCTACACCGTACTCATCATATGGATTGATAATAAATTCAGCCCCGTCCTCCTGGATGGCTCCTTTTGAGACGACAATTTTTTCCTCGGTATCAAATGTTCTTTTTAACAACACATAAATATTCATGTTCATATCCCTCCTCTTAAACTTTTGCTGGGGCGGCATCGTAAGAGTAAAATCCTTTGCCTGTTTTTCTTCCCAGTTCACCTTTTTCAACTTTTTCCTGAACAATCCTCGAAGGTTTGTCCCTCTCGTCGCCGCTCTCCTGGTAACGCTGCATGCGGACGAGGTAATTGACATCAAGTCCGGTTAAATCCATTAGGGCAAATGGGCCAATTGGATGGTTGAGTGCTTTTTTGACAACTAGGTCGATGTCTTCGTGGCTTGCAATACCATTTTCGAGAAGGAACAATGCCTCGTCCATCAGCTTCCCTAAAATCCTGTTGGCGACAAAACCGGATATTTCTTTATTCAGCAAGACTGGAAGCTTATTGATAGACTTCACAAACTCCATTGCCGTTTCGGCCGTCTCGGCAGAAGTGTGCGGCCCACGGACCACTTCGACAAGCTCCATCACGAGCGCTGGATTGAAGAAATGGACATTACACACTTGATCCGGCCTGTCAGTTGCATCAGCAATTTTCGAACTAACGATCGTTGAGCTGTTGGTGGCAAGAATCGCGTGGGCTGGTGTGATTTTATCAAGCTTTGAAAATAGCTCTCTTTTAATCTCCAATTTTTCAACGATCGCTTCGATAACAAAATCGGCATCGCTTAGTTCTTCTAATGAAGTGGTGAACGCGATTCGGCTGAAGGCTGCTTCTACTGTTTCCGCGGTCAGCCTTCCTTTTGCCACCCTTTTTTGCATTTGTTCATCAAGAATTTGTCTTCCTTTTTCAAGGCTTTCTGCACTTACATCCTGGAGCGTGACGGTATAGCCGCCGAGCGCACACACCATGGCAATTTGTGCCCCCATGGTCCCGGCGCCAACGACGCCGACTTTCCTAATTTCAGCTGGCATGATTCTGCTCTCCTCTCTCTAGCTCTTCTTTGACTAGGAGCCTTTTTAATAGTTTCCCAACTGTGTTTCTCGGAAGCGCCTCGCGCACTTCAAACACTTTTGGAACTTTGTATGGCGTTAATTTTGAATAGCAATATCCCTTCAGTTCATCGAGATCGATTTCCCTCCCGCTTTTAGTGACAATAAATGCTTTGACGATTTCCCCGTGCACTTCGTGGGGAATGCCAACAACGGCTGCTTCCTCGATATCTGGGTGTTCATAAAGGACACCCTCCACCTCTTGAGGGTAAATATTGAATCCACCGACAATAATCATTTCTTTTTTGCGGCCGACGATGTAAAAATAGCCATCATCATCCATCATCGCGAGGTCTCCCGTATGAAGCCATCCGTCCTGGAGTGCTGCACTTGTCTCTTCTTGGTTGTTCCAGTAACCTTTCATAATTTGCGGGCCTTTGATTAACAGCTCCCCAATACTTTTCGGACCAACCTCGTTGTTTTGTTCATCCACAATCATACAATCCGTATCAAGCAAGGGAATCCCAATACTTCCAACCTTCCGTATTCCAAAAGGCGGATTGCGGTGTGTGGTAGGCGATGCTTCCGACAACCCGAATCCTTCGGATATTTTTGCACCCGTTAGTCCCTCAAATCCTTTGAGCACTTCTACCGGCAGCGGCGCAGAACCGGATGAACAAAATTTCAAGCAGTTCAAGCTATAATCTTTGATTACTGGGTGGTTCACGAAAGAAATATACATTTTGGGTACACCTGGAAAAAATGTAGGTTGATATTGTTCAATTTTTTCCAGAACATGATTGATTTCAAATTTCCTGAACAACAAAATTTTGGCACCAATATAGATTCCGAGATTCATAGCACTTGTCATGGCGTACACGTGATACAAAGGGGTTGCAGCGAGAATGGTCTCCTCACCGCGAACCATGTTCTCCCCATACATATGAAGACTTTGAATCACATTGGCAACCAGGTTGTAATGGGTGAGCATGGCCCCTTTCATTTTCCCGGAAGTGCCACCGGTATATTGAATGACCGCAATATCTTCCCTGACGTCTATTTCCACAGGTGCATTGATTGGTTCTGAAAATGGAATTAGCAAATCCAGAGTTTTACACTCTTCTGAGTGCAAATCTTCAAATTGTGAGCCAATAATGTACCGAAAGGGATAGACTTCGTTTACATCGAGAATGGTTTTTCTAGACTTTGGATCCCCTACAATATAGGATACCTGCGAGTCATTAACGATTTGCAATAGCTCTCTTGGCGTATACAATGGATTGATTTGCACGACCGTTAGCCCGAGTGCTTGTGCAGCATAATAACAAATAATATAATCTGGATGATTGGCAAGCATTAAGCCGATCCGCTCGCCTTTTTGGAAGCCCATCTCCAGCCAAGCGCCTGCCAGCCTGTCGACCTGATCCTTCAGGTCTTGAAAAGTGACATGTTCATCCTCGAAAATAATTGCTGTTTTATCCCTATATTTTTGGACGGATTCTTCCAGCATGCGGTAAAGCGGAATTTCCGGAATTTCGACACTGGCATTGTGTTCGTAATATTTTGCCCATGGCCGGTTGCTTAATCGTCGCAATAATGTTGCACCTCCTTTTGAAGCATTGAATTAAATATGGTTTCGGGCAATACTCTCGGATAAACAGCTTTTTCTCTCGGATAGAATGGAAATACTCTCGCATAAGTTCGATTTTCTCTCGGATAAACCCGATTTACTCTCGCAGGACGTTTTTACTCTCGAATAGGCAAGAAATACTCTCGCATAAGCTCGATTTTCTCTCGGATAAACCCGATTTACTCTCGCAAGACGTTTTTACTCTCGATTAGGCAAGAAATACTCTCGCATAAGCTCGATTTTCTCTCGGATAAACCCGATTTACTCTCGCAAGACGTTTTTCAGGCCGAGAGGACGAGCCCTAAAGAGTACTTCCCCCATCCACAGCCAAAACCTGCCCCGTCACAAAATCACTTGCAGGACTGGCGAAGTAAAGCGCTGCTCCCATTAGGGCGTGGTCATCACCGATTCTGCCGAGCGGATTGTGCTTTTTAATTTCCTCTCCACGTTCTGCCAGCACATGTTTCGTCATTTTTGATGGGAAGAATCCCGGTGCAATGGCATTTACATAAATTTGATGACGGGCCCATTTTCTCGCAAGGTCTTTTGTAAAATGATGAACGGCTGCCTTGCTCGTGCTGTAGCCAATGGCATTCAGCACTTCAGGCGGTTCCGCCTTGATGCCAGCGACCGATCCAATGTTAATAATTTTGCCTGACCTGCGCTCAATCATTTGTTTGCCGACTGCTTTTGTCACTAGAAACATCCCGGTCAGGTTGACGTTCATGACTTTTTCCCAAGCCTCTAAAGGCATTTCTTCAACCGGTGCTCCCCAGGTGGCGCCGCTGTTGTTGACAAGGATGTCAATTTGGCCAAAATCAGAGAGAATCTGGTTTACCAACTCGTTGACTTCGTTTTCACTTTGGATATTGCAGGAATAACCTTTTGCCTTGACACCATACTTTTCTTCTAAATACTGTGCTGTTTCCTCGCACTGGTCTAGATGCCGCGAACAGACGGCGATGTGGCAACCGGAGGAAGCGTATGCCTCAGCGATTTGCCGGCCAAGGCCTCTTCCTCCGCCCGTGATAAAAGCAACCTTATTTTCGATATTAAACAATTCTTTTTGCATGCTCTTCCCCCATCTTAATTTTCTTCTAGGATTCTTCTTGCGATAATTAGACGCTGGATTTCGTTTGTACCTTCATAAATCTTTGTGATCCTAGCGTCACGGTAGAAGCGTTCGACTGGATAGTCAGATACATACCCCATACCGCCATGTATTTGAACGGCTTTGTCGGCCACTCTGTTAAACACTTCAGAAGCAAATAATTTTGCCATCGATGCTTCCTTGATCACTCTCTTGCCTTCATCAATCATCATCGCCGCTTTTAAGGTAAGGGCTCTTGCTGCCTCTGTTTCGGTAGCCATATCAGCAAGCATCCACTGAATAGCTTGGTTTTCGGCAATTGGTTTTTTAAATTGGACTCTTTGCTTTGCATAGGAGGCGGATAACTCAATTAACTTGTCGCAGGAACCGACGGACCGTGCGGCCAACCCTACGCGGCCTTCGCCAAGGATTTTTAACGCGGACATATAGCCCATGCCGACTTCACCAATGACATTTTCTTCAGGAACTACGCAGTCTTCAAAAATTAACTGTGCAGTATAGGAACCGCGCAAGCCCATTTTTTTATCCTTCTTGCCTACAGTGAAGCCTGGAAAATTCTTTTCTAGGAGGAAAGCAGTAATGCCGCCTTTGGCACCTTTTTCAGGGTCTGTTAATGCAAAAACGGTAAAGACATCAGCGACCGGTGCATTGGTTATGAAATGCTTTGTCCCGTTCAAAATCCAGTTACTGCCCTTTTTCTCGGCACGAGTTGCTAGATTAGTAGCATCTGACCCAGCTCCTGGTTCAGAAAGTGCGAATGCGGCAATTTTTCGGCCGGCGGCCATATCTGGAAGGTATTTTTGCTTCAGATAATCTGAAGCTAGCTTCACAAGTCCGGTCGAACCGATACCTGTGTGAGCACTGATTAAGCTGACGAAACCATTATGCGTACGGCCAAGCTGCTCCAGCACGACGGCCTTACCAACAGCATTGAGGCCGATGCCGCCGTATTCCTCTGGAATGCTGATTCCGAATAACCCTAAGTCTTTTGCCTGCTCAACCAAGTGCTGAGGAATGCGGTCTTCATCCTCAATCACCTGAGCGTATGGTTCAACTTCTTTTTCAACAAAGTTTCGAACCATTTGTTTCATTTGTTCAATTTCTTGTGGAAGTGTCACTAACATATGTATTTCCTCCTCTTTTTAGTTTCTGAATAAAATAGATGCAAGAACCGTGCCAACATTGGAAACGCTTTAAAATAAATATTTTGAACCTTTTTATAATTTAAATGATTCATTTTTGAATTAAAGAAAGGGCCAAAGTATAGTTAATTCCTGTGATTCATTTTTGAATTAAAAAATCAATTTTAAATCAAAAATAAAACCACCCATAACAGGCGGTTTGGTAGATTAAAAATTTAAGTTGTATTTCTTTAATTTCCGCACGATGGTTGGCTGGCTGCTGTCCAGTGCTTCCGCTAATTCATAGGTGGTCCGATATTTTTTCAGTGCCAGTTTGAGAAGCTGCTCCTCCGCCATTTCCGCCGCCTGCTTCAAAGTCATCAATTCATTGATAGGAATGGCCTGCATTTCCGTTTTTCGATAATCGACTGGTAAATGATCAACGGTTAAGATTGATTCTTCTGTAACAAGGCACATTCTCTCAATCAAATTGGACAATTCACGGACATTCCCCGGCCAGCCATAATTATAAAAGAACTCTTTGAGACCCGAGGAGAGTTGTTTTTTCAAGGAATATTTGCTATTCATTACCTCCAGGAAATAATCGACGAGCGGCAGAATATCGGCCTTTCTATCGCTGAGCGGTGGAATGGAAATGGGAATCACATTCAAACGATAAAATAAGTCCTCGCGAAACTTCCCGTCCGCTACCATTTCCTTTAAATTTCTGTTGGTAGCAGCAATGATGCGCACATCCACTTTCTTAGGGACCGTTCCGCCGATCCGCTGCACTTCCCGCTCCTGGATGACCCTTAGCAGTTTCACCTGCAAGTGAAGCGGAAGCTCACCCACTTCATCCAGGAAAAGGACGCCATCATTGGCAAGCTCAAACATACCCGCCTTTCCTTTGCCACTCGCTCCAGTGAAGGCACCGGCCTCATAGCCAAACAATTCCGATTCGAGCAAATCCGGAGGAATGGCACCGCAATTGATTTTAATCATTTGGCCTCTCCGGCTTCGTTCACTATTGTCAAATATATAGCGGGCCAGGACATCTTTCCCTGTTCCTGTTTCACCAAGAATCAGCACGGTTGCATCGACATTGGCGATGCGCTCTGCTGTCTCATAAATTTTCTGCAACTGCTCACTCCGGATAACCACACCACTTTTTGTAAATGATTTGCCTTTCAGTCGTTCAATTTCTTCTTTATAACTATTATTCAACTGATTTGCTTTTGTCAGTGCGGCCTGCAGGTCATTTAGCTCTGATAGGTCGCGGATATTGGTGACAATACTTTCGATTTCTCCATTTTCATCAAGAACAGGACTGCCGGTCAAAAGCACTTCCCTGCCTTTAAAATTTTGCTGGACTAAAGACACGCTTCGCTTTTTCTCTAGGACCTGATGGGTGACGGAATTTTTTAAAATTCCCCTTTTTATCAAGTCATCGACTTTTTTGCCAATATAATATTCCTTTGGAATCCCGGTCAGCCTTTCAATCGCCGAATTTGTTTTAACGGTAATGCCTTCTTTATTGGTAATATAAATCCCGTCATACATATTCTCAATAACCGCATTAAGCTCACGGTTTACTTTATTGGCTTCCTTTAGTTCCTTGATCAAGGAAGTCAGTTCAGTAGAAAAGGTGCCGATATAGCCGATATTCTCAGAATCAGGGAAAAGGCTTTTGATAAAAATCCAATCCTTACCCTCCAATGATGCATGAACAAGCTGCCCTCCCCTTAACTCTACCCAGGTATCAAAGACCTCCTGGATACATTTTCCTGAAAACGGAATGTGCTTTTTAAAAATTTCATTGCGATATAAGATGCGATTATCGGACGCAGTGATAAAAAACGGAAACGGAAGTTGGTCGATGATGACTGCCTCCATGAAATCACCTCAAAAAATTGTTATAATTATAATTTCTATGATAGGTTGAAAATTCCTCTTGGGGTATTTTTTCTATTTATACACCTTCATAATACCAAGTACCATTATGCAAACTTTTTGTGCACTGATTTTTAAAATAAAGATATTCCAGGTGTGCTAATGTTTCACCAACAGCAAAGCGTGTTTCGTGAATGTTTAAATTTTGAAACAAATGCCCGTTAACTTCGTAGATGGTCCTTGGTTGTTTCAGCACCTCACAGACTTTTTCCAATCGCTCCTGATGATGTGCCAATAATTCATCGATTCTCTGGTTGGCTCCTTGAAAAGGTTTGCCATGGGAAGGGATGACGTACTCTGCATCCAATACTTTTATTTTTTCAAGAGATTGAAAAAATGCTTCTAATGGATTGCGGATACCCCGGAACCAATAAGAGATATTTGGCGAAATTCTCGGCAAAATATGGTCCGTTGAAAAAAGAATACTATGTTCCTTGTTAAAAAGGCTAATTAATCCATCTGAGTGTCCCGGGGTGAAAATCACCTCGTATTCATAACGGCCGAAAGGGATTTTCATTCCCTCAATGAGATGACGGTTTACTGTAGGATAAGGTTTTACTTTAGCATTAAAACTATTTTCATCTGATATTAGAATCATGGATAAATCATCAGGAAAACCAAAGGTATCATAATGCTGCTTCATTTCAGCGATCGATTCTGGTTCCCAGCAGTCTAGTCCTGTCTTTGCATCCACTTCGGTCATCCAAACTTCGGCGTTGGTTAATTGCTGTAAAGTCCCGGCATAGCCAAAATGGTCGGGATGATAATGGGTAATGATAATATCTTGGACATCATGTTTTTCAATAATTGGCGTCCAGATATCCCTGGAAACCTCCGTGTTTAAACCTGCATCGATGATAGTCCATCCATTTGCTCCCTCGGCTAAAAAACAATTCACGTGATTTAAACGAAAAGGAAGCGGGACGGTTACTTGTGTGACTCCTATTTCTGTAAGCAAAATTTACGACTCCTTTCTGGTACTTTCTAATTCTCTTAAAACAGTTTTTAGAATTTTTCCTGCCGCATTCCGTGGCAATTCCTCCAAAAATTCAACATAGCGCGGTTTTTTGTAGCTGGCTAAGGCACTTGAACAAAAGTTGATGACCTCTTGTTCAGTTAACCTTTTCCCATTGCGCAGGACAATTAACGCTTTTACAGTCTCGCCCCATTTAGGGTCCGAGACACCAATAACTGCAGCATCAAGAACATCAGGGTGGGTATATAATACCTCTTCAATTTCTTTCGGATAAATATTCTCACCGCCGCTGATAATCATGTCCTTTTTACGGTCAACAACGGAAATATATCCCTCTTCATCTGTCACTGCCAAATCGCCGCTGTGCAGCCATCCGCCTCGAAACGCTTCCGCTGTTGCCTCAGGATTTTTATAATAGCCCTTCATAACCGTCGGACCTCTGAAAATAATTTCGCCAACCTGTCCCGGTTCAACATCGAGCATCCGCTCATCAACAACCCGAATCTCGACATTGGTAAAAGACAATCCCACCGAGCCAGATTTATTTAAGGAATCGGTAGGTTTTAGCGTTGTAGTTCCAGGAGAGGTTTCTGTCTGGCCGTAAGTATCAAAAACTCCTGCATTTGGGAAATGCTTCATGAGTCGTTTTTTCAATTCTAATGGTGTGGAAGCAGCAGCAGTACAAAGAACCCGCAAACTTGAAACATCAAATTCTAAGAATCTCGGATGTTCCAATAACATATTCCACATGGAAGGGACCATGAAACTATACGTAATCCTCTCAGCTTCAAAGGTTTCCAATACGCGTTCCGGTTCAAATTTATCATGAAAAATAGACCTTCCTCCCATGAGAATCACCATGGAGAAGGCAGAAATCCCGCCAATATGGAACATCGGAGTCGTAATTAATTGGACCTCATCCTTTGTAAGGCCGAATTCAAGAGAATAGTTCATGGCATTCATATAAACATTCTTATGTGATAGGACAGCACCCTTTGGTTTGCCTGTTGTCCCGGATGTATAGCAAATTAAGAAATCATCATCATCTTCAAGCTCAACCAAACTTGGAGTATATGGATTGGCAAAAATTTGATTATATGGATAATGGGAATCATTATGTAGGCTGTTATCATCAACCACAACAATTTCTTCTAGGTTCAGAAGATGGTTTTTTATAGTTTCTATCGTAGAAACAAGTTTGTTGTCAACCACGATCATTTTTGCTTCAGAGTTTGTGAGAATATACTCAATTTCAGCTGGCTGTAACCGGAAGTTAATCGGAACAGCGACAGCCCCTATTTTGGCTAAGGCATATAAACACTCTGCATACTCAATCCGATTAAACAGTAATAAGGCAACCTTATCACCCTTTTGAATACCTTTGAATTGGAGCCATCCAGCCAGGACGTTGACCCGATTATTTAGATCTTCATAGGTTACCCACACCTCATTGCTCACTAATGCAATCTTATTGGGAAACCTTCTTGTTGACCGCTCAAGCATTTGGTCTACTAACAATTGTCTTGATCGAATGAAATCTATCATGGTATCGCTCCTTAACTGACAAAAAGTTTAAAATTGAAAGGTTACTATATTAAAATTCCATTTATAATCGAAAATCCCTCCATTTATCGTAATTTTCAAAAAAATATTTTTAAATAAAGGGCCGGATCCCGCTATGATTGTAATCCGGAAACTTGACAGGTCAGACCCCTTAAGAGAAGTTTTCTTTAACTCTAAAGAATTATATCGGCAATATTTTCCATGATAGTTTCAGCTTTTTGTAGGTTTACCCTTGCTATTCGAATTTCCTTGTACCACCGCTCGATTGGCAGGTCACCGGCGAACCCCGAACCGCCGTGTATTTGCACAATATCATCGATGACTTTTGAAGCAGTTTCGGTTGCCTGCAGTTTTGCCATTTGTGCTGCAAGCTGCCAATTCTGTTCCTTTGATTCTATTTTTTTGGCTGCATCGCTTACCATTAATCTTGCAGCCTGTAGATTCAAAAATGATTTTGCCAGCATGGTACGGATAGTTGGAAATTCAGCTAGCGGTTTCCCTCTAGTAATTCGTATCATTGCATATTGTTTCCCAAATTCAAGCGCTTTGGTAGCTATGCCGATGCTTTTTGCACCAAGCAATACCTGTGCCTCTGCAAGCCAGTGCTGAACGAGAGCCGTGCCTTCCCCTATTGCCCCAACTCGTTGACAATCGTTGACGCGGATATTTTCCAATACAATACTGTGAGTTGATTGAACATCAATCATCACGGTTTCCTTAATACTAAGTTGATTGGCCTCCAGTAAAAATAAGGCTGGCTGATAATCGCCATTCTCTAATTGACAGTTTACAAGAATGACACCAAAGGAAGATTGAGCCATGTTTTGTATGAAAGCCTTATGGCCATTAATGATCCACTCAGTTCCGTCCTTTATAGCTGTCGTGGTCAAACTGTCAAGATGGTTATCTTCTTGTTCCTCCCATACGGCAACAAAACATCCCTTGCCCAGGCTGATGGCAGGCTTTATATATTTATCAATCTGCTCCCGCGAACATTTGTCCAAAAAACTTGGGAAATCTCCGCCAAATGCATCGCCGGCAGGATGGTAGAGTCCCAGTCTGTGCTTAGCGGCTTCCTCAAGCAAAACAGCTCTTGCTGATAAGGACAATCCTGTCCCGCCCCATTCCTGTTTAGCATGCAATGCCTGTAATCCCGCCTTTTTGGCCTCGGTTTGGAGATGGGCGACAACTTCTTCGGAAAGCTCTTTTACATACTTTTCAGGTGCATGTTCTGCGGGCAGAACATGGTCTTTGATAAAGGCATGGACGGTCTTTTTTAGTATTTCGAGCTCAATATCTACTATTGTGTTGGACATGTGTTTCACTCCTTTGTTAAAGGCTAACTCCTAAATAATCCGTGGGAATCCAATTCGCTAATAAACGGGGATAATTCGCTAATAAAACTGCTAAATTCGCTAATAAAAGTCGGAAATTCGCTAATAGACGGCTAAAATCCGCTAATAGAGAAGCTTTTTTTAGCTTAATTAAACCTTTTTATCGCAAAAGCTCCTTCCGCTGTGCTTTTGCTGCTTGTTTTAGCAGGTTTTTAATGCCCGTATCTAGTTTGCCAAAGCGTTCATCCGGTGCTTCGCCAATTTTCCAGCGGTAATAAAGTTGCTGAAGGATGACGGCAATTTTATAAAAAGCAAACGTTAGATAATAATCAATGTTGGATACGTCACGGCCGCTTTTCTTCGCATATCGTTCTAACATTTCTTTTCTGGAGAGAAAACCGGGATTGGCTGTAACGGACGTCAACCCGCTATCTTCCTCACCAGGTTCCGCCCAGTAGGCGATCGCGGAGGCTAGATCTGTCAATGGGTCCCCGATTGTACTTAATTCCCAATCAAAGACGCCGACGACTTCTCCTGGGTTGCTGGCAGAAAACATCATATTATTTAATTTAAAGTCATTATGAACGATAGATGGTGCGGGTGAAGATGGGATATTGTCAATTAACCACTTCTCTAATTTTTCAACAGAAGGAATATCATCTGTTTTCGAGTTATGGAATCGTTTAATCCAGCCATGCACCTGCCGGCTTAAGTACCCATCCGGATATCCGAAATTTTGCAGATCGGCTGCTTCATAATCTACGGCGTGCAACTGTGCCAGGGTATCCACAACAGCATTGGAAACTAGTAAGCCGGTATTTTCTCGGGTTTGAAACTCATCAGGCACGGAATCATCAATCACGACACCTTCTTTTTTCTCCATCACATAAAAGTGCCGCTCCATAATCCTTGAATCCTCACAATAAAGAAAGGGTTTAGGTGCTAATGAAAAAACGCGATTTAGTTTCTGAAGGATGACGTATTCTCTTTTCATATCATGAGCTTTAGGAGGGATGGCGCCAAACGGTGGTCTTCTTAATACTGCCTGCCAATCTCCGATTTTAATAAAGTACGTTAAGTTTGAGTATCCTGCTGAAAAAGCTTTGACCTGAATGGATTCGTCACTTAGCACGGGGATTTCCTGCTTAAGATACGCTTCAACCTTTGACCAGTTCACTTCAGTTACTTTATTTTGGAACTGCTGCTGGCTCATTCAATCTCTCCTTTTCTTGATACTCTTTTAAAACGTGTCTCGCTACGACCATGCGGTGGACCTCGTCAGCACCATCATAAATGCGGGCGGCTCTTGCTTCACGGTACAGGCCCTCGAGCGGTGTATTAGGGGTTAAACCGTACATTCCAAGAGTTTGAATGGCACGGTCAATCACATTGTTCAGTACTTGTGCACCGTAAAACTTGATGAGGGATACTTCTTTGCGGGATTCATCGCCCTGGTCCATTTTCCAAGCTGCATGCAATGTTAGGAGTCTCGAAGCTTGTATTTCTGCTTCTGAATCTGCAATATAGTTTTGAATTATTTGCGAGTCTGCTAGTGTCTTTTTACCATCTTTTTTCGTTAAGGAATAATCAATCATTTCATTTAATGAGCGGCGGGCAACACCAATCCAGCGCATGGCATGGGTAATCCGGCCAGGGCCTAAGCGCAGTTGGGCCAGCTTAAAGCCTTCGCCGCGTCTCCCGAGCATGTTTTTCTCCGGAATTCGGCAGTTTGAAAAACGGACTTCACAGTGTCCCCCGACATAATGGTCACCTAAAACAGGAACCTCGCGAACAATTTCAAAGCCTGGGTTATCGGTATCAACGATGAATAGGCTGGTTCTGTGATATGGGTCTGCAGCGGGGTCGGTCACCACCATGGCGATGGCGAAAGCAGCCCCCTCAGCTCCTGTTGTGTACCATTTATGGGCGTTTATCACCCATTCATCACCATCTTTGACAGCCGTGCCTTGAAGGGTTCTTGGATCAGAACCTGACACTTCCGGTTCGGTCATCGCAAAACAAGAGCGAATATCGTAGTTTGCGAGAGGACGTAAATATTTTTCCTTTTGATCTTCTGTTGCCGCATGTACTAGAATCTCACCGTTACCTGCATCTGGGGCCATCGAACCAAAGATATACGGTCCAATTGGACTTTGGCCAATCACCTCAGATAGCAAACCTAAAGAAACGAACCCCATTCCCATTCCGCCGTATTCCTTCGGTAAATGGGCGGCCCATAATCCGTTATCTTTTACAATTTGCTGCAAAGGCTTTAAGATTTCATCCGGCAGCCCACGATGTGGAACCATGTACTTCTCATTAGGAAATACATATTTAACCATAATTTCCGAAGCTTTATCGAGCATTCTTCGTTGTTCTTCACTTTCTGTGAAATGAAACACGATGGATCACTCCTTTTAAAAAAATAATTGGTAAGGCCAAAAAGAACCAAAAAGGCTCTCTTATGCCAGGCTATGAACAGATAGATTTTCAAGAGCATTCTTCACGGCATTGGTAAATCCGGCAGCTGTTACACCATCAATAAACCGATGATCATAAGCAATTGACAGCTTCATCATCGGGGCTACCACAATTTCGTCAAACTCATTTACGACAGGGGTTTTTTGGATGCTGCCAGCAAAGATAATCGTTGATTGTGGAGCATTGATAATCGGTGTACCTGTTTCGATACCAAGGCTGCCCAAATTCGAAACGGTAATCGTTCCGTTTGCATAATCATCCAATGTTAACTGATTATTATTTGCTTTTTCAGATAGGGCTTTAATTTCTTTCGAGATTTCTGATACTGATTTGCTGTCAGCATTTTTCACTACCGGCACCACTAATCCTTGCCCGCTGTTGACGGCAACGGAAATGTTCACATCTTCAAACACAACAATTTTATTTTCCTCTAATCTACTATTTACGATGGAATACTCTCGTACCACATTCGCAACAGCCTTTACAATTACATCGTTAATCGAAACACCCCCTAACTCCTTCTTCGCCTTTAATACTTGGGTCATATTGACACTGACGATTTGGGTAAATTGTGGGATGTTTCTCCAGCTGTTTAACATGTTTTCAGACATAGATTTTTTTACATGGTTTAAAGGAATCGTTTCTTTAATCCTAAGTTCAGCAGTTGTTTCCGTAACGGCAGCAGCATTTTGGACATCCTTTTCAGTAATGAGCCCATCTTTTCCGGTTCCAATCACCGTAGCAAGGTCAATTCCCAACTGTTTGGCAAGCTGGCGTGCTTTCGGTGCGGCTTTGCCGCCTCCGCCTACCTTCCCTGCTGCTTCTTGTTTCTCAGCCACAGCCTCAACTGCTGCAGCAACCTGCACTGTTGCTTCTTCCGCAGGTTGTGCTTCTAAATATGGGGAAAGGTTAATCTCTTCATCCTCTTCGGCAAGAATGGCAATAACCGTATTAACAGGCACCTCTTGTCCCTCTGGAATGATAATCTTACGCAGGACGCCTGAATTCATGGCTTCAATTTCCACTGTGGCTTTTTCTGTTTCCATTTCAAAAAGGTAATCACCTTTCTCGACAAAATCACCTTCTTCCAATAACCAATTTGCTACCGTTCCTGCCTGCATCGTGACACCGAGACGGGGCATTTTAACTTCATTCATCCACATTTCCTCCTTTTAATAGTATGTAAGAATCGCCGAATACATCCCGAATAGATGTATTCGGCGTCATCGACTAGTATTCTAGTAATTCTTTAACCACTTCAATAATTTGATTTTCGCTCGGACGGTAGAATTGCTCCAAATAGATACTTTGGGCTATCGGAACATCCGGGCTGCCAATTCGCTTGATCGGGGCATGAAGATCGAACAAGGCCTTTTCCGCAATTTGTGCAGCAATTTCGGCACCGCAGCCGCCTGTTTTTGGTTCTTCATGGACAATCAGCACCCTTCCTGTTTTCCGTACAGACGCTAGGATCGTATCCATGTCTAATGGCGCAAGTGTTCTCGGGTCAATCACTTCCGCCTCAATTCCGTCTTTCGCCAAGGTGTTCGCGGCATTCAAGGCTGTGTGTACCTGCAGGGCGGTAGCAATAATCGTTACATCCGTTCCCACACGTTTTACATCAGCCTTTCCGAGCGGAATTAAGTATTCCTCCTCAGGAACATCACCTTTCATTCCATAAAGAAGCTTATGTTCGAAGAAAAGTACCGCATTATTGTCTCGAATCGCGGTTTTTAATAAGCCCTTTGCATCTGCTGGTGTGGATGGAATCGCAATGTGAATGCCGGGAGCGTGCATAAACAATGCCTGCGGGCTTTGCGAATGTTCCGGACCGGCACCGCCGGCAATCCCAACCGGTAACCTTAATGTGACCGGCACTTCCATCTGACCGCCATGCATATAGCGCCATTTACCAAGTTTATTAAACACCTCATCAAAGGCTATTCCGACAAAGTCACCGAACTGTAATTCAGGTATTGGCCGTAGCCCCGTTATGGCCATCCCCAAGGCCGCACCTACAATCGTAGTTTCCGCGATAGGTGTGTCAAACACGCGCTGGCCGCCGAATTTTTCGTACAAACCCTTCGTGATGGCATTAATCCCGCCAAATTTACCAACATCTTCACCAAATAAAACGGTACTTGGATCGCGCTCCATTTCCTCCACTAAGGCTTCAATAATCGCTTCGCGCATTGTAATTGTTTTTACTTTTACAGCTGTCCCCATCGTTATCCCTCCTTAAGCATATAGGCCTTCAAAAATTCGATTTGGTTCTGGCAGCGGCGCATTTTCGGCTACTTTAATAGCAGCATGAATTTCATATTCCACCTCTTCATCAACATTTAATAGATCGTTCTCTGTACAATATTGATTTTCTAGCAATTTTTTCTTAAAGCTCTTAATCGGATCACGGTTTTCTTTCCAGTCATTTAAGACAGCCTTGTCAACATAATCATAGGCATCACCTTCGAAGTGGCCCCGGTGGCGGAAGGTTTGAGCCTCAATGAAAGTAGGACCCTCACCAAGTTTGGCTCTTTCAACCGCTTCCTTCACCACTTCCTGCATTAATAGAACATCGTTGCCATCGACTACGCAGCTTGGAATTCCATAACCCCAAGCCCAATCTGCTAAATGCTCCCTGACCGAATGTGTTTCTTCAAAAGTAGAAGAAATAGCATAGCCGTTATTCTCGCAGATATAGACGACCGGAAGCTTATACAACCCTGCCCAGTTAAGGGAACCGTGCAATGGTTCACGAGATGCTGCTCCATCACCAAAATAGCAAACCGAAACCTGGTCAGTGCCTCTTAATTTAGCGGAATAGGCTGTTCCAACAACAATATTAAACTGGGAACCAATCGTTCCACATTGGCCCAACACGCCTCTAGAAGGATCGGCGCTATGTACAATCCCTGCTCCCAATCCTCTAGTGGTTCCCTCTACCGTCCCCAGGAAGTCCCCATAAATTTTAGAGAGAGGTACGCCTTTAGCAATCTTTTGATTGCAGCCCCGGTGATTATAGAAGATATAATCTTCATCACGGAGGATATTCGTGATAGAACCCACTGAGACACTTTCTGAACCGATACCGGAATGATAGAACCCGGACACTTTCCCTTCATGCATTAAACGAATCAGGTGTTCATCAAATTTCCTGATTTTCACCATTTCTCTATAAAACTTAATTAAATCCTCTTTCCGGTAATCACTGAGCTTAATTTCCTTTTGATAGATTTCAGCCAAAGTACTCACTCCTTTAATTTTTATAATTTAACGTAGTAAACCTACGGTAAATACTTGATTACTGGGCCGCGATGCCGCCATCGACCGGCATAATCAGTCCGGTAATATAGCTGGATTCATCGGAGGCCAGAAATAGAGCAGCGTAGGCTATCTCTTCCGGTTTCCCTACTCTTCGAAGCGGATTGCTTGTGAAGGCCTTTGTAAATGCCTCATTTTTCAACACATCCGCGATCATCGGCGTATCAATCGCTCCCGGACAAATACAATTGACGCGGATATTATATTTACCATAATCAACGGCCATCACACGTGTAAGTGCCACGACACCGCCTTTTGCGGCGGAATAGGCATCAGCACCCGGCACGCCAACAATCCCATTTAATGAGGAATTGTTGATAATACTTCCGTAGTTTTGCTTCTGCATAATGGGCAGCACATGCTTAGACAACAAATAAACACCGTTCAAATTGATGGAGAGAATATCATTCCAATCTCTTTGCGGTGTTTCAATCAGCGATGCCATTTTATATTTTGAACGGGAAGAAAATCCTACCCCTGCATTATTAAAGACGATATCGATTCGGCCGTAACGGTCCATGACTTCCTCGACGAGAGCAACGATATTATCCTCGTTGGATACATCTGTTTGAAAAAATAATGACTCATGCCCTTCCAAATTGATTTCATCCTCCACACTTTTTCCATTCTGTTCATTCCACTCAGCAATAATCACCTTGGCACCTTCTGCTGCGAATAATTTCGCTGCTGCTTTCCCTTGACCGCTACCTGCACCTGTTATAATAGCTACCTTATCTTTTAATCTCATATTCTGCTCCTTTTTAAAAATTAGAATTCTATCATGACCTTCACGGATTGATGCGGGTCCATTTGGGTCTCAAATGCTTCTTTGGCATGCCGAATTGGGAAAGTATGGCTGATTAAATGGCGGGTCTTAACTTTCCCTTCCTTTAATAGCGAAATCGATGATAGGAAATTCCCGCCTAACGCCCCAATAATCCTTGGCATTTTATGAACGATCTTGGTTGTATCGATTTGCGCTTTTTTCTCAGGCAGGCCGACAAAGGCAATCGTGCCGCCGCTTCGGACAATCTCAAACGATTGTTCCACAGCGGACGGGGCACCGGCAGCATCGACAACGATATCCGCCATTGCTCCTTCATTAAAATGGTACGGGCCAGCGCCTGTTATGTCTTTAAGCCCCTCGACAACATTTTCCTTGGCCGCATTGATAACCAGATCAGCCCCGGATTGGATGGCAGCCTGCAGGCGAAGCTCGGAAACCTCCGTGACAATGGCTTTTTCAACGGAAGATGCTTTGAAAACCTGCATGACTGTGTTTCCGATTAAGCCAGCGCCCATCACAACCACTTGATCGCCAGCTTTTGGCTGGCAAAGCTCGACTGTGTAGGCCGAGACAGAAACTGGTTCTATCGTGGCGGCGGTTATATCGTCAATTTCATCAGGGAGGTGATGGAAACTTACCCCGGCAATGGCGTTTGGTATTCTGACATATTCGGCAAAAGCACCTGGCTGACCATAACCAGTAGAGTTTTTAAACAAATCGGGACATAGGGTGTATTGATGGTTTTTACACCAATAGCAGGTGCCGCACACACCGGCATAAAAACCTGTCCCTCTTTCTCCCGCCTGGATTCCTTGGACATTTTTCCCGACTTTTACGACCTCACCGGAAAATTCATGGCCCATAATCTGCCCTTTGTTGATATATAAACCCGTGCCGTAACTATGGACATCTGAGCCGCAAATTCCACAATATTTCACCTTTAGCAGGATATCGTTTGGACCAATTTCCGGCAGGGATACATTTTCGATACGCAAATCGCGGGGGCCGTAATAGACAGCAGCCTTCATCGTACTGTTCATCTAGATTTACCACCTTAAAAATAAATTTTACAAATCAGTATTTTTATAAAAGAAGACAGCAAGAATGGGCGAGCATATACATTTGTTAAAATCATATGGACGATTTAAAAGATTTATCTCGTTCATCGAAATATTTTTTCAAGTCTCCGCGTTTATGATTACCCATCCCATTTCTTGCTTCTTCAGTAGAGTGGCTTAACAAATGGGAGGCAAAGTGCATTTTCATGGAATTGGTGAAGCCCATATTATCAAGGGTATTGTTAATCGACTCTTTGACGAGTGAAACCGCCATTGGCGGCATGAGGGCCACTTTTTTGGCCATTTCATAGACTGCTGTATCGAGTTCCTCTCTAGGAACCACTTGATTGATCATCCCAAGACGGAACGCTTCATGAGCGGTTAAACTATCACCGGTAAATAGCAATTCTTTTGCTTTTTTCTCACCGACCACCCATGGCAAGATCATCACTTCTTGACTATTGGCACCCATTCTGACAACAGGATCATTAAACACGGCATCCTCTGAAACGATGACGATATCGGCCATTAACGCCAATACAAGCCCTGCGGCGATACAGTAACTATGAACCTGAGAGATTAAGGGCTTGCGAATATTCCGCAAATACATAATTTCATCAAAGTAATATTTTCTCTCCCATATAATTCGTTCTTCGGAAGTACTCGGATATTGTTCTTCGGCTGATAAATCATGTCCAGCAGAAAAACAAGGACCTTCCCCATTAAAGATGATGACCCGAATATCATCGTTTTTCTCTGCTTGGCGAAAGGCTTCGCCCATCTCCAGAATCATCTTTTTATTGATGGCATTTCGTTTTTGCGGACGGTTCATCGTCACCCAAGCAATTCCTTCATCAGGCGATTCTTTATATACAATCGTTTCAAAGTCCATAACCGGCATCTCCCTTCAGTTAAAACCCCAGATAAATTTTTCTGACCCGATCATCATTTAATAAGTCAGATGACTGGCCTTCGAGGCCGATCTTGCCTGTTTCAAGAATATAAGCCCGGTCCGAAATCTTTAACGCGGCATTGGCATTTTGTTCCACTAATAGTATGGTGGAGCCTTCTTCGTTCATCTTTTTAATCATCTTGAAAATTTCGGCAACAATGATAGGGGCTATGCCTAACGATGGTTCATCAAACAAAAATAACTTAGGCTTTGCCATAATCGCACGGCCAATCGCCAGCATTTGCTGTTCCCCGCCGCTCATCGTTCCCGCCATCTGCTGGCTTCGTTCCTTCAGCCGGGGAAAAAGGTCAAAGATGTGTTCCAAATCCTTTTTGATGGCAGCCTGTGAATCCTTGCGGCGGAAGGCACCCATCTGCAGGTTTTCATAAACAGACATGTCAGGGAAAACATGTCGTCCTTCCGGAACATGTCCAATTCCCATCTCCACAATTTTATGGGAGGTCATCTGGTGGATCGGCTCTCCCATAAAAGTAATCGACCCTCCAGAAGCCCTTTTAATCCCGGAAATCGTTCTTAATAATGTGGTCTTCCCCGCACCATTTGAACCAATAAGGGTCACGATTTCGCCCTCATTGACCTCCAGTGAGACATCATGGATGACCTGTACTTTATCATAATGGACTTGAAGATTCTCGATTTTAAGCAAGTGCCTCACTCCCTAAATAGGCTTCAATCACACGAGGATTCTCCTGGATTTCCTGTGGTGTTCCTTCAGCAATTTTCTTGCCGTACTCCAATACGACGATTTTGTCGCACAAGCCCATGACGGCTTTCATATCGTGTTCAATCAAAATAATGGTCACACCTAATTTGGTCCGGATTTCTCTTAGTAAATGCACCAATTGCTTCGTTTCCTCCGGATTCATTCCGGCGGCTGGTTCATCGAGGAGAAACAGCTTTGGTTCTGTTGCCAAAGCAATACCAATGGCGAGCCGGGTTTGATAGCCTAGGCTCAAGTTTTCAGCAGTGGTATCTTTATATTCGCTGACACCGACGAACTCCATAATCTCGTGTGCCTTTTGTTCCAGCTGGCGCTTCGTTCTTGATGGGTCTTTTCTCTTCATCACGTACTGTCCAGTTGTGATATTTTCATAGACAGATAATTTTGGAAAAACCTGCGTATGTTGAAAGGTTCTCGTCAAACCCAATTCTGTAATTTGAAAAGGATTTAAGCCTGTAATCTTCTTTCCTTCAAAATAGACTTCTCCTTTTGAAGGCGGAAAAAAGCAGGTGATGCAGTTAAAAAGCGTACTCTTTCCGGCCCCGTTTGGACCGATAATCCCCAAAATATCCCCTTGCTTAACCGTAAACGTAACATCGTCGAGTGCCACTAGCCCTTTAAAAAATCGGCTAATTCCTTTCACTTCCAGCAATGGCCGCCTCCTCCTTTCCTGTCGACAGAAGATTTTTTTCGCTATGGTGTTTCTTTTTCCGGACAAAGCTCTTAATGAGACCAAGAATACCGTCACGCATAAACATAATCGTTAAAACAAGCAATCCTCCGTAAATCACCATCCGCCATTCCGATACACTGCGTAACAGCTCAGGCAGGAAGATTAGGAAGGTTGTGCCTAAAATCGGTCCGATGATGGTTCCCATTCCCCCGATAATGACCATCAGCAGTATACTGACAGACTCTGAAACCGTAAAGGAATACGGGGATATATAGGAGTTATAGGATGCATAAAGACTGCCCGCAAACCCAGCGAGCGCAGCACTTAACGTAAAAGCAAAAATCTTCACTTTCCAGGTATTAATCCCGACAAACAACGCGAAGTTTTCGTTTTCCCGGATGGCGATCATGGCTTTACCCGTTCTCGAGCCAATTAACAGCTTCACGAACAAAACTACCAAAACCGCACTGATTAATATTAAGTAATAAAAGTGTTCACGTAGGGCAAAATCAAGCCCGAGAATATTAGTTGGAAATGGAATGTTATAAATACCGTTTGGTCCGCCGGTTAAATCTCTCCAGTTATAGATGGTTAAGCGGATAATCTCGCCAAAACCCAAGGTAACGATAGCAAAAAAGTGGGTTTTAAAGCGCAGTACCGGAAGCCCAATTATAAACCCCAACACCCCCGCAACGATTGCCGCAATGGGGAAGGAAGTCCAAAACGAAAAGCCTGCTGAAGTTGTCAAGATGGCACTTGTGTAGGCGCCAACTGCAAACAAACCGACATGGGCAAACGATAGCTGTCCCGTATACCCGACCATCAGGTTAAGGCTGGCAGTTAAGATGACCCAAATCCCAATTTGATTGAGAATGTGGATTAAATACGAGTCTAACAGGAACGGCAAGACGGAGAGAACAACCAAGACCGCGATAATCGTTCCAATTTTCATTCGGTTATTGTTCATCTTTTCGCCCCCCCAAACAATCCATTAGGTTTTAGTAAAAGAACCAAAATTAACAGAATATATCCAACTAAATCTTGGTAGGAAGCAGCCCAGAATAGAGAGGTAAACGTTTCGGCGTACCCCATAACAAAGGCACCGACAATTGCACCCACGACACTCCCCATACCGCCAAGAATGACAATAATAAAAGCTTTCAAGCCTGGCCCTAAACCCATCGTCGGGTCAACGACATAAAGTGAACCAATTAATCCGCCCGCCATCGCCGCCATACCGGCACTAATCGCAAACACCAGGCCGTATGTAAGGTTTATGTTGACTCCCATCAGGGCCGATGCATCCTGATCCTGTGATGTTGCCCTTAGTGACCTTCCAAACTTCGTAAATTTAATGACCCAAAATAGAACCGCCACTAATAATGCCGTCAGCAACAGCACCATTAAACGATGGGTAGAAATAGTAGCACCAATGATTGTAAAACTCTTATCAGAAAAAGGCGTCGGGATGCTTCTCATTCCTGTCCCTGCAATCTTCAAAACTAGATTGCTAATAAAGATGGATAACCCAATGGAAGCTAATAAGGTATTTAACATCGCCGTATTTCTGAGCGGCCGGAAAATATAGCGCTCAATCAAAAACCCAAGGCCGCCGACAATCAACATGGCCGCAAGAATCGCTACAAAGAAGTTAATCTGATAGACACCAACCATAATAAACGTAGTAAAAGCACCCAGCATATATAATTCACCATGTGCAAGGTTAATAACATGCATAATACCAAATACAAGGGTAAAACCAATCGCCATTAAGCCATAAATGCTGCCACTCACTAGTCCATCCAGTATAGATTGAATTATTTGATCTCCCATGATTACCCCCCTTTAGAAATAGAGGCAGAGACCAAGATCTCTGCCCCACTATATAATTATTTCGGTAGCGGTTCGTTGACTGTTTGGTAAATCACTTTACCGTCTTTGATGATTGCTCGGTTTCCTACTAGGCTGTTTTCACCTTTTTCATTGAAGCTGTAAGTTCCAATCAATCCCTTATACTTTGCATCGCGGATTGCTTTGTTGATTTTTTCCTTATCTGTCACAGTGCCCGCTCTCTGCATGGCATCGACAATAAAGTGGATGCCATCATAACCGGAATAGTTGAAGGAATTAGCTTTGTAACTATTAGATTTAGCAAAAAGCTCTTGGAATTTTGTGATTTCTGGTGTTACGGCGCCAGCACGACTTAAGGTAACTAAGCCGTTTACGGCATCGGGAGCCACTTTAATCAATTCTTCCGGAATACTTCCACCTGACTCCATAATTTTCACATCTGGCATCACTTCATGCAGTTGCTTTAATAACGGAACCGCTAATTCGGTTTCGGCAGCGAGCACAATACCGTCAGGATTTTTTGCTTTGACTTTATTTAACATGGTCATAAATTCTTTTTGTTCCGGCGCAAACTTTTCCGTAGCGACAATTTTAAGACCTTTTTCTTCCATTGCAGGTGGATAAAGCTTTCCATATGATTGCCCCCAGGCATCATCAACGTAAATAAAAGCAATATTTTTCATTTCCATATCTTTCATTGTTTTTGTACCGGCTTCTACATAGTTTTTGTTTGCCGGTGCTGCTTGCGAGAAGAAGCTGGCTCCCTGTGCTGTTAAGATGTCACTGGCGGCAACAAAGGTGATAAGAGGTGTCTTGGCGCGTTGTGCAATTGGAATCATGGCTGCTGTTTCGGAACTAATCGAGGTTCCAAGAATGACCGGCACTTTGTCCTGATTAATCAGTTTTTCTGTTGCAGCTGTTGCCGATTCAGCTCTTCCCTCCGAGTCATACTGGACGATTTTTACTTTGTAAGTTTTGTCACCAACCTTAAAACCGCCATTGTCATTGATTTCCTTCTCGGCTGCTTTATGTCCGTCCAAAACCCACGTTCCCGTTTGTGCAATTGGTCCGGAGGTGGCCAATACAACTCCAATTTCAACAGTTTCCACTGATCCGCCGGATTTACCGGAGGTCTCTTCCGATCCTTTACTGCACCCTGCTAAAGCAGCAAAAACGGAAAGTACGAAAATTACTAGGCCCAACTTTACTTTTTTCATAAACAACACGCCCTCCTAAAGGTTAAAATTGGATTGGTATAAACCTATACTCCTCTTGAAAATAGAATTTTCAGTGCCTTTTTCCTTGTGTTGCTTACAATTCAAGCCTTTTCGCAATGATGCTTTTCATTATCTCGTTGGTTCCTGCATAAATGGAGGTGGCCTGGATATCCCGGAATCTTCTAGCAATCTCGTATTCTTCCATATATCCATAACCACCATGAAGCTGCATGCACTGGGTGGCGATTCTTTTGGCCAGATCAGTGACCCACCACTTCGCCATCGACACTTGTGTGACAACCTCCCTCTTCTGGATATGGTTGGCCACTAGGTCATCGACAAACACACGCGCAATCTGGATTTCTGTCGCCATTTCCGCCATTTTGAATTGGGTATTTTGGAATTGGCTGATAGATTTTCCGAATGCTGTCCTTTGTTTGACGTATTCCTTCGTTATTTCGAACATTCGTTCCGCGACGGCCACAGCCCCAACTGCTACAAGGAGCCTTTCCTGCTGCAGCTTTTCCATTAAATAATAGAAACCTTTCCCTTCCTCACCCAATAGATTGGCCGCAGGTACTTTTGCATCCTCAAAGACAAGCTCTGCCGTATCTGAACAATGCTGCCCTACTTTACTAAGCTGCTTGGCTTTAATAAAACCAGGCGTTCCTGCCTCTATTACGAAGAGGCTGACTCCTTTGTAGGCCGGTTCCGCTTTCGGGTCCGTCTTGCAGACAAGAACGACTAAATCAGCATGGATGCCGCTCGTAATAAACGTTTTGGCACCGTTTACAATATAGTAATCTCCTTCTCTTCTAGCAGTAGTTTTGATACCTGCAAGATCAGAGCCTGAGCCTGGTTCGGTCATAGCAATAGCGGTTATGAATTCTCCTGTTAAACATCCAGGCAGCCATTTTTCCTTTTGTTCCTCGTTACCAAAACTATTTATATATGGAACGACGATATCATTATGGTTATTAATGCCGACCAGACCGCTGCCAACCTTTTCTAGTTCTTCGTTGATGACAACGGAATAGCCAAAATCAGCATTCACACCGCCATATTTTTCATCCACCCATGGAGCGAGGAAGCCATTTTCCCCCATCTTCTTCCAGAAGGACCGTGGAACCAATTTCTCATGTTCCCATTGCTCATAGAAAGGAATGGCGTTTTTTTCCAGGAACTTTCTTAATGAGCGTCTAAATATTTCATGCTCTTCCTGCAGGAATGCTCTCCCCATCTGTATTTACCTCCTTTCACAATTCGTGCCATGGCATGATAACCACGACCTTGCCGAAGTTTACACCTTTTTCGATTCGTAATTGTGCTTCCCTGATTTCCTCGATAGAAAAAACAGAATCAATCACTGGCTTGATTTTGTGTTTATCATAGAAGGAAAGCATACTCTGAAATTCAGCTGGCGAACCCATTGTCGTTCCAATAACATCGATTTGTTTTAAAAATATCTTTGGCATAACAAGCTGTGGTACAGGACATGCAGTCGCACCAAAGGTGACAATCCGGCTTCCGTGCTTTGCGATATTCAACAGTTTAACGAAATTGTCGCCTCCGACACTGTCAATGCAAAGGTCCGCCCCCTCCGGCATCCATTTTCTTAATTGCTTTTCCCAATTAGGTTCTTTGTAATTGACTCCCCCTGATGCTCCTAAAGAAATCGCTTTTTGAATTTTCTCTTCACTGCTGGATGTGACAAAGACGTTGGTACCTAAGGCAACGGCCATCTGCAGCAGGAATGTTGCGACACCACCTCCAATGCCAGGAATTAATACAGCTTCACCTTTTTTTACCTTCCCTTTTGTCAGCAACGCACGATATGCGGTAAGACCACCTAATGGCAAGGCAGCAGCCTCTTCCCATGAGAGATGCTCCGGTTTTGGAAATACATTTTCCCTCGGGACATTTATATACTCGGCAAAGGTGCCATTCGTAGGTACTCCGACAATTGAAAAGTCTTTTGTATAGATTCTTTCATCATTACCCCAATTTAATGCCGGATTGATGACCACCTTATCTCCGATAGCGAGGTCTTTCACCCCTTTGCCGACCGCAGCAATTTCACCTGCCCCATCCGCACCAGGAATGGCCGGAAGACGGATTCCCGGATATTCGCCTTTTCGAATGAATATGTCACGGCGATTAAAAGCCGCTGCCCTAATACGTACTAAAACCTCATCCTCACCGAGACTGGGGATGTCAACATCTCCGATTCGATATTGCTCCGGTCCGCCAAGGTCTCTTAAAATAACGGCTTTCATATGTTCCTCCTTTACTCTATTAAACTTTTATTCAAGAACTGTCCTTCACATGGGGACTAGAAGTATGAAGAGTCCCCATCCACTCCACTATCTTAAACTTTTAAGTTATAATCTCTCAGCTTTGTTTTGAGAATTTTCCCCGAGCCATTTCTCGGCAGTTCTTCTAAAAATTCAACATAGTGCGGCTTTTTATAGCGGGCAATTTTATCTGTGCAATAGTCAATCACCTGCTGCGCTGTAATGCTTTTCCCATTCCGCAGGACTATGTACGCCTTTACGGTTTCACCCCATTTTTCATCCGGGATTCCCACCACAGCTGCCTCAAGAATATCAGGATGAGTATATAACACCTCTTCAATTTCCTTTGGATAGATATTTTCTCCGCCGCTGATGATCATATCTTTCTTCCGATCGACAACGGTGATATATCCTTCATCATCCAGCTTTACCAAATCCCCGCTATGGAGCCAGCCACCTTTTACCGCTTCTTCTGTAGCCACTGGATTCTTATAATACTCCTTCATCGTGGTTGGTCCGCGGTATACAATCTCGCCTACCTCACCAGGAGCGCAGTCATTCATGTTTTCATCTACTACTTTTATTTCTACATTGGAATACGGGAGGCCGACAGACCCTGTTTTAAGGATGGAATCACTTGCCTTCAGTGTCGAAGTACTTGCTGCCATTTCGGTATGTCCAAAGGTATCGTAGACACCTGAGTTTGGAAAATACTTCATTAATTTTTTCTTTAGCTCTAACGGTGTTGTGGCAGCTCCGCAGCATATTTTTTGGATGCTTGTGACATTGTAATTTTTGAATGAAGGAAGTTCTAGGAGTATGTTCCACATCGATGGCACCATAAAAGAATATGTTACTTTTTCTTTTTCAAAGATTTGCAATAGATGTTCGGGGTCAAATTTACTTAGAAGAATGGACGTTCCACCAACTAGCATCAGCATTGTCAAGGCAGATATGCCGCCTATATGAAACAAGGGGGTTGAAATGACTTGTACTTCGTCCTTTGTCAAACTACACTCAAGGCACATATTGACGGAATTCATAAAGACATTTTTGTGGGTGAGGACAGCACCTTTTGGTTTACCTGTTGTACCTGAGGTATAAACGATAAGGAAGTCGTCATCGTCTTTCAAATCTTCCAAACTAGGAATAAAAGCGGTTTCAAAAATATCATCATATGAAAAATAGGAATGGTGTTTAGCTTCTTGCTGATCAACAATTATTACTTCTTCTAACAACGGGAGGTTGACTCTCATTTTTCCAATGATTTCAACAAAGTCTTGGTGGGCAATCAGCATTTTCGCATCGGAGTTTTGGAGGATATATTCAAATTCAAGCTGCTGAAGCCGGAAATTAACAGGAACAGCAACTGCACCAATTTTGCCTAAAGCTAATAAGCATTCAGTGATTTCGATGGAGTTGTACAACAAGAGCGCTACTTTTTCTCCCTTGTTAATTCCTTTCGACTGAAACCAGCCTGCTACTTGATTGACGCGATTTAGCAGAGTGACATACGTCATCCTTCTTTTATCATCTACGATAGCGGTTTTATTTGGAAACCGGCGGGCTGATCGGTTGAGCATTTCATCTACCAATAACTGTTTTGCTCTGACATACTCCAGCATGTTCTCACTCCAATCTCAACTGAATTACCATTTACTTTTTGACCTACTGTTTACTTTTTTATTTTATTCCAAAGATTCTGAAAAATCAATATGAAAATCAATATTTTTTTATAAGGATAATATTAATTCTTGAAAAACTATAAATATAAGACATTTAACACCTTTTTCCACATTTTTAAATTTCAGGTTGATTTTTCAGAAAATTTAACATATATTTAAAAATAAAACAATAACTGATAGTTTACTTTAAAACTCCAAAAGGATAAGTAACCAGAATTAAAAGGAGGTTTTACATGACTTCTCTTAGAGCACAAAAAATTGCCAAGAGGAAACAGGAAATCTTGCGATCTGCCGCTTCTGTTCTTGCTGAAAAAGGGTACCATGGGGCAACAATGGAAGAAATAGCGGCAAAACTTCTCCTGACAAAGGGTTCAATGTACAATTATTTTAAAAATAAAGATGACCTTCTTTATCATTGCCACCAAATGATTATGGAAATGAGTTTGAAGAGAATTGAGGAAGTCATAACTAGTGACTCGAATCCTATTGAAAAATTACAAAACGCGATTCGTGCTCATATTTTGCTCGTTACAAGTGAGAAATCAATGTTTATGATTATGGATAAACCAAACCAAAATTTCTCTAATGATAAGTTAAACGACGTTTTAGAGCTAAGGCGAAACTATTCTCAACATTTTGATAGCATAATAAATGAAGGCATTGTCCAAAAGGTATTCGACCCTCAAGTGGATGTTAAAATGGTGCGGTTAATCATTCTTGGGGCGTTAAATTGGATACAGCAATGGTATGTCCAAGAGGGTTCAAAAACGGATAAAGAAATTGCAAGCGCTTTCGCGAAATATCTACTAAAGATGGTTATCAAAAAATAACCCGCTTTTTGAAAAAACGGGTTATCTTCGAAGTTTTAGTTTCCTTTTATTCTGCTTTTAAATTGATCATAGTCTGTTTTCACGTAATGGAAGGCTTTGGCGCTGCCGCCATGGTCTGGATGTGTTTCTATTAATAATTTTTTAAAACCGGCCAAGACTTCTTTTGGACCTGCTGTTTTGGAAAGCCCCAGTTTTCGACGATAATCTTGCGGATTAGATGATGGTCCGGATTGGGATTGTACCTTTTCATCCTCTCCTTTACCTTGTTTCGAGAGCTCTTCTTTTAGTCTTAACAATTCCTTACGAAGGTCAATATTTTCCTTTAACACGTTTCTGGTCTCCAGTTGCAATTCCGATTTTTCATGCTTAAGGCTGGCGATTTCTTTATTCAGCTTGTCCCGTTGCTGGATCATCGCTTTTAAGGACGTTTGATGAAGCTCCTGTATCCCTTTGATTTGCTCATCCTGTGCTTTAAGTTTTACTTTTAGCTCACGAATCGTCATATCGGAAGGTTTGTCTTCAAAAGGTGGCAATTTGGGCTGGGTAGATATGTATTCCTTGATTTGGTCCACATTCCCTAGTCTATGAATCTTCCCTTCATTATACCAGCGTTTGACTAGTTGAATACCGATGTTTGCAGCAACACCTGCATCCTTTAATAGGTCAAAGGCTTCATCCGTATCTTCCAGTATGTATTCTGTTTTGGAGAGCCTAGCTTTTCCTTCGAATCTTATCTTTCGCTCCCGCATCCACCGTCTAACCGTCTGAATGCTAAGCTCATCCGGAACTCCAGCACTCTTTAACAACTCAAAAGCTTGATCCGTATTCACAACAAATCCTCCTCCAAAAACAACTGAGGTGACAGAAAATGACACAAATGGCCATATAATTTAATAGTTTTCTATTTAATATTAATAGAGGAAAAAAAGAATGTGAATGGCTCAATTAGACTAATAAATGAGGCATGGGGACGGTTCTTATGCCTCATTATGGGAAATGAAAGAAGCACTAAATCAAGGAGTTTATTGGTTTATGAGAGTTTTTGAGGAGTATTTACTAGTAGTGCTAATTAACTCTTTTATCGCAGGTATCTTTCGACATTGTTTCCGGGAACATGGACACTCTGCTTTTCAATAATCCTAAAGTATAATATTCTTAGAATTGTCGGTACGGTATTACGTTTCGACCCGCTAGTCTTAACTAAAGGAGTTCATAACATGATTAACGTTTTATTCGTCTGTCTGGGGAACATTTGCCGATCACCGATGGCTGAGGCTGTGTTTCGCGACTTACTTGAGAAAGAAAATCTGTCCGGCCAAATCGCTGTGGATTCCGCCGCAACCAGTTCATGGCATATCGGATCCCCACCCCATAAAGGAACCATAGCTATTTTAAAAAAATATAACATTTCCGCAGAAGGTCTTATTGGACGTCAATTAACAAAAGACGACTTTGAAAAATTCGACTACATCATCGGCATGGACGAAAGCAACACAAGAAACATTTACGAAATTACCGGAAAGCCAAATCATCCAAAAATCATCCGTCTGCTCGACCTAACAGAACACAAAAAAGATGTACCGGATCCTTACTATACAGGTGATTTTCAAGAAACCTACCAGCTTATAACAGAAGGATGCCGGGCTTTACTCGAGAAAATCCTTGCAGAAAATTGACGCGTGGGGACGGTTCTTGTGCCTCACTCAAGTAAATCAACTGAGGCAAGAGAACCGTCCCCATGCATCATTTTAAGATTTCATCTACCATGGTTCTCATTGAGTAAACTACGGTTTTTTTGTACTTTACAGCTAATATGAGGACTCTGATTTGTTGGGATCGGTTTAGGTGCTTGAAACGAGGTTCTTGTTTTAGAAAGGAGCGGACAATCGACCAGCTTTTAGGTGTGAAAGGAAAATCATCAAGGGGCTGCTTTCTCAATAAACGATGAAACCACGAACTAATATCGGAGGAAGTGCTTTTGTCCACAATACAAGGCGCATAAATGCTTTTTGTATGTTTCTTGAGGCTTTCGAATCGCTCCTGCCCGCTGACGATAATATAGTTGCCATCTTTCTTGCTTTTTCTGACAACCAGAACAAACATACAATCCCACATAAATCTCTGCAGCCTTTTCAGATGCTCTGTCATTTTCACCGAAAAATCCGGCTTGATTTTTTCAAGCGGAATATATTGTACCGTAAATTTCATCGTCATCCCCTCCTGGATTTTGATGAGTCCATTCCCGCTCAGGATTAGCGGCAGCATCGGTTCTCAGCAGGTATTGCAGTAAGAGGAATGGGTAATCGCAAACGGTTTGCCAAATACCTTTATCATTATATGCATGATTTGGGTTGAGAAGAAGCATGGGGACGGTTCTTGTGCCTCATTCATAAAATAAATGATGCATGAGAACCGTCCCCATGCATCATTTCACATTTTCTTTTAAAGTGCTTATAAATCTGTTGGGTTCGTCTACGCGAATTGCTACTTGTGAATATTTCTTTTTAAGTCCCATGATTAATGTTGCTTCGACTGGGTGTTTTAATTTCAATATAACATCAGGCTTTACTTCTTCAAAATCACGGGCAATGAATTCAATGGTATCTTTAGTACGTTTTCCAACCAATGGCGCCTCGATAACTTCTTCAACATCGCACCACTTTATTTCCATTCGTTTCATTAATCCGAGGGAAATGTACATACCTTCTTCAGTGACAAGCAAGGGATTATGGCGAACGGCTTGGATATCACCTAAAAAGAAAATAACTGTGTAAATATTAAGTACGAGTAAAATGATTGATAGAATCACAGACTTTTCATGAAACAACCAATGAAGCCCAGCCATTTCAATAACCGTCGCGTGAATCAGCATCACTTGCATCGCAATCAAACTCGATTTTTGATGTATTGTAAATGCATTCGAACCAAGCTGTTGTTTCTTTTTCCAAGATGCAAACGCATAGTAAAAAATGAGCATTTCTGAACAAATGATGCGATAAATGGGATTTGGTTTAACCTCTTTATCCACAGCTTTTAAAAAAGAAAAGATAGCCGGTAGGGAACTTCTTCTAACAGCACGTACAATGTTTGGCATATATTTAAACAACGAGACAAGAACTATAACCTCTAACAACAATAGTCCGCCTTCAACAGCAAACCCAGCCCACGTGACAGCCTCAAATGGAGCCAAATACTCCATCGGTATGAGGAAGCGCACCAAAATAAGTCCGCCTGCTATCCCCACAATCAGGTTTTTCCCATTCATTTTTCGTTTCCACGCTAAAAATAAAATCGGTGAAATCAACGCCAAGTCTACCATGGAAGCAGCAACGATAATATTCGGTTGCTCAGGCAATATTTGAATTCCCAATGTTGTATGATACAAGGAATAATTCGCACCCATTACTAATAACAGCAAAATCAGCAGCGCATTTCGGTTCAAGGTTCTTTTTAAAACCATAAAAGTCCCTCTTTCTTTTTTCTTTCATTATACCATATTTTACCTATCACTTATTAGATATATTAAAAAAGTATCCTAAAAAAGGATACTTTATCTACTTCTATTCAATTCCCGGAAACCAGCCCGGAGTATGGATGATAGCCTGCCACAATGGGTCAGGAACCATTAATTCCTGCTGCTTTCCTTTATCAATTTTAGTTACAATTTCATCTTCCTTGCCTTCAGCAACCTTTTGAACCCAATCCGGATCAATAATTAATTCCCGCCCCATTGCAATGAGTGGCAGCCCTGTCTCCTTTGCCTTGAGGACATCGTCTGCAGAATAAAGTGAGCCGACTCCTATAACAGGGACCTTACTGCCAACACGTTCCTGTATGATTTCGATACGAGCACGGGTGTCCTCCACGCCTCTTCTTGGCTCTGACCAGAAATCATTTAATGAAACATGGAGGTAATCAAGGTTCTTATCAGCCAGCGCATCGATTAGCACCAAAGTATCTGCCATCGTAATCCCAGGTGTTTCTGGTTCTTCTGGTGAAAAGCGGTAGCCCACAATAAAAGGTTTATTTGTATTTTCAGCAACAACCCTTTTCACTTCATCAACAATTGCCACAGGGAAGGTCAATCTCTTTTCAACGCTCCCGCCCCATCGGTCATCCCGGCGATTGGCATGCGGAGAAAAGAATTGCTGAATAAGGTAGCCATTGGCCCCATGAATTTCAACACCATCATATCCTGCTTCAATGGCCCTTCTAGTTGTATCCCCGAAAGCTTTAATTATCGCTTCAATTTCTTCTTCCGGCAGTTCTCTAGGAACAGGTTTCCCTGCCCCTTCAGACGGAATGGCACTAGCACTAACAACATCACCATTTGGCACTAATTGAGGAGGAACTTCCCTCCCTCCATGGAAAATTTGCAATACAGCTACTGCACCCTGCTCTTTAATACCTCTGGCCAGTTGTCTTAAACTAGGGATTAATTCATCAGAATCAGCGCCAAATTCTCCATTAAACCCCTTGCCATTTGCAGTAACATATGTACAAGCAGTGACCACCATTCCTACACCGCCAGACCGTCTTGCGTAATATTTTACTTCTGCATCCGAAACCGTCCCATCCGGATTGGAAGAAAAATTAGTCATCGGCGCCATCACAATCCGGTTTTTCAATTCAACACCACATGGAAAAGTAAACGACTCAAACAAAGCTTTAAATTTAGAATCCAATGCATAATCCCCCAAAATAAAATTCTTTTCATCCATACTTTTCCCTAACGAAGGAAGGTGATGCATGGGGACGGTTCTCTTGCATCATTTTTCTGAAATCACTGCAAATAAATGGTTTCCACTGTCATTTATTAAAATTGGATGAATCCTATAATACTTAGCTCTTTCTTTCTGCCGTACTGATATTGTAAAAAAAGACTTCCAACAAATTTAGTCGAAAGCCTTGATGCAGCTAGATTATGTAAATCTGTTGTCTGGGAATCGAACTGACACTCCGAATTCTACTTCATTTTTTTATATCACTTTGGCTCTATTCCCATTATCCCTTGTAAGCTTTCCGCAATTCCTCAAGATCAAATTTCTTCATTTTAAGAAATGCTTTCGTTACGCGTGCAAGTTGCTCAGGTGCACTCTTTCTCATCATCTCGTCCATCTCACTAGGCACAATTTGCCAGGAAATACCATACTGGTCTTTCAGCCAGCCGCATTGCTCCGCTTCAGGAACCTTAGAGAGCTTTTCCCAGTAGTAATCAATCTCTTCTTGTGTGTCGCAGTACACCATAAATGAGATAGCTTCGTTAAAACTGAATTTATGTTCGTGAGCACTATCCATTGCGGTAAACCATTGATTTTCTAAGCTGAATTCACTGAACATGACTGTTCCTTCTTTATCAGGTTCCATTCCTTTAGGATAGCGGGCGATAAGTCCCTGCTTCGCATTCTTAAATACTGATAAATAAAAATTCATCGCGTCTTCCGCGTTACCACATTGATCACCGACAAACAAAAGTGATGGAATTAATGAAGGTCGCTCTTCACCTTCTGGATTGGTTAGGATTAACTGCCATGTCAAACCAAACTTATCCTGAATCCAGCCATACCTTTCACTGAACGGATACTTATCAAGAGGCATTAACGCTGTGCCCCCGTCGGATAATCTGTTCCAAACTTCATCTATTTTTTCTCTCGCGTCTTTATCTCGTGATGGGTCAAAGTTTACCATAAAAGATATCGACGGATTGATCTTGAAAAAAGGTCCTGCGCTGATAGCCGCGAACTTCTGCCCCCATAGCTCAAATGAGACTATATCAGAGTCGCCTGAGGGTGTGTTGTGAATGGTTGTCACATCTGTAATTTTCGAGTCCGGGAATATGTTAACGTAAAACTCGGCTGCTTCTCTTGCCTCTTTGTCATACCATAAATGCGGAACGATTTTTTGATTTGTTTTTGTCAAAGCTTTTCCTCCTTTATTCTCTTACGGATGCATGGGATGGTTCTTTTGCCTCAAAATTTTTTTGTCAAACAAAAGAATATATGCTTATTTCTAGAAATCCCTTTCCCGAAAACGGACAAAAAAGGTAGTTCCTTTAGTGCTTGTTTGCAGATCGATAACGGCTCGATGACGCTCGGCGACACTATAGCAGATGGGCAAGCCCAAGCCAGTCCCGGAATCTTTGGTAGTAAAAAACGGCGTGCCGATCATATCGACCAGTTCAGGTTCGATGCCGGAGCCTTGGTCTTGGATTTCCAACACTACATCCTGCCCGTCAAGATAAGTTTTAATCGTCAATTCCCCGCCGGCTGCCATCGACTCAAGTCCATTCAGGGAAAGATTAAGAATCAGCTGGCTAATTTCTTTTTCATCAAGATAAAGCCTTGGGACTTCCGATAACATTAGGGAGACCGTTTTATCCGCTAGCAGCGCTTCGGCTTTGATTAAAGGATAGAGCCCCTCAATAATCGGATTCAACCACTGGGATTTTTTATACGATTGCTTGTTTTTCGCTAAATTTAGGAATTCAGAAATAATCGAATTGGCCCTGTCCAATTCTGACAGCATTAAATCAATATATTGAACGGATAAATTGTCGATGCTTTTTTTCGAAAGCTCCAAAAACCCTTTGACGGTGGTCATCGGATTCCTGATTTCATGCGCGATCCCCGCCGCCATTTCGCCAATTAGATTGAGGCGGTCGAGGCGCGCTATTTTCGCTCCCAGTTGTTCAAGCTCAGTTACATCGGTAATCACACTGAGAACGCAGCTTTCACCTTTCACCTCAATGATTTCCGTTGCCAACAAGCCCTGCCGGTTCTCTCCTGATTTTGTTAGGTAATGAATCTTTTCATTTTGCGGGGATTCCTTGTGACAGGCAGGTAAAACCGCCAGCTGCCTGCCGATGACCTCCACTAAGGAATAACCGGTAAATTTCAGCCAGCTTTCATTGACGTCCAGGTACCTGCTGTCAGTCATTGAACGAATTTCAATCAGGCAGGGGCTTGATTGAAAAATTTTATAAAAATGCTCCTGCGACAGGCGCAGGTCTTCGGCAAATTGTTTTCGGACTTCAATTTCCTTCCGCAACTCTTCTTCAAATTGCATCCGTACCTCTATTTCTTTGCGCAGCTTTTCGTTGGCAATGACAAGTTCATTCGTCCTCTCTTCCACCAGCTTCTCAAGCAGCTCGTATTGCTGCTTCCGCTCGGTAATATCGCGCAGCGAACAAACATAGAAATGCTCATCATGGATAACGGCCTCACCGATTTGCAGCTCGACAGGAAAGCGGCTTTCATTTTTATGCTTAGCAACAGCCTCAAGCATTTTCCCGACGCAAGAACCATTGTTATCCCACATATCTGCAAAAAGGTCCTCTATTTTAAGTCCCAAAAATTCCTCCATTGAATAGCCAAATAATTTTTGGGCTGCAGGATTGACCGATATAATCGTCCCTTCACAGTCAAACGTAATAATCGTGTCAAGCAGCGTTTCCCCAATCACCCGGGCCAGTTCTTCATTTTTTTGCAAATCACGGGTTGTTATGTTTAGCTTGACGTTTACATCAAGAAGCTCCTTCTGCAGCTTTACTTCCTTCTGATCTTGATTTTGATGGATTTTGACAAATTCCTGTACCTTTAACTTTAATGTTTCCGGGTGAAATGGCTTAAAGATATAATCAACCGCCCCTAAATTATACCCCTTTAGGACATGCTCAGTCGTTTGACTGATAGCTGTAATAAAAATAATTGGAACAAACTTTGATTTTTCCCGCGCCTTAATCAATTTTGCCGTTTCAAAACCGCTCAGACCCGGCATTTGCACATCTAGCAAAATTACAGCAAAATCTTGCTTCAGCACGCACTTCAACGCTTCCTCACCCGACCCGGCCTTCACTAAACGATAATTGGGCGATGCTAAAACAGCCTCTAACGCCAGTAAGTTTTCCGGACGGTCATCAACCATTAAAATATTGACTTGATCCAAAGGTTGGAGATTATGGATGGATTTTACGGTAGAGTTTCTCATCTGAATCGACTTCCTCATAATAATTTGCAATTTCGGTAAACCGAATTCCCTCCTTACTTCCCAAGCCAAGGAATCCGGATGCAGACAAACTTTCATGCAGCAGGTGCAGCACACGGTTTTGCAGGCATTTATTAAAATAAATCATGACATTCCGGCAAATGATGACATGAAATTCATTAAACGATTGGTCAGTAGCTAAATTATGCTGGGCATACACCACATTTTCCGTAAGAAAAGGATGGAACGCAGCGCTTGTCTCCCGGGCAACATAGTATTCTGAAAAAGCACTCGTCCCGCCTGTCTCAAGGTAGTTTTTCGTATAGTTTTTCATTTTGTTCAAGGGCATCATCGCTTTTCTGGCCTGCACCAAGGCTGCCTCGCTCATATCGGTGGCGTAAAGTTTTGTTTTTTCATAAAGGCCTTCTTCATGTAGGAGAATCGCCATTGACAGGACCTCTTCTCCGGTCGCGCAGCCAACATGCCAAATCCGAATCGATGAAAAGTTGCGCAGAATCGGAACAACCTTTGTCCGAAAGGCTAAAAAAAACGACGGATCCCGAAACATTTCCGTAACATTAATTGAAAAATCGTAAAATAACCTGCGCATCATCAGCGGGTCGTAGAAAATTTTTTGCTGGAGATCGGAAATACCCTCCAGCTTCTCCGTTCGAATCCGATGTTCAATTCGCCGCTTCACAAACGCGGCGGAGTAATTACGAAAATCAAACCCATATAAACGATAAATCCCCTCGAGCAGCAGATTTATTTCGATCTTTTCAATTTCACGCTTGTCGAATGATATTAATTTTTCCATCAATAAATAAACCTTCCTTATCTGTATAACCAAACTCGCATAATGGAAATAAGCTGCTCCATATGAACTGGTTTGCTGATATAATCAGAAGCCCCAGCTTCAATGCATTTTTTTCGATCACTTTTCATTGCCTTTGCGGTCAGTGCAATGATAGGGAGATTCATGTATTCAGGCACCTGGCGGATTGCGCGAATCGCTTCAAACCCATCCATTTCCGGCATCATAATGTCCATCAGCACCAAGTCAACATCCGGATTTTTTTGCAGGATTTCGATGCCTTCCCTGCCATTTTCCGCAAACACCACCTCAACAAAATAGCTTTCAAGCGCTGAGGTTAAAGCAAAAATATTGCGCATATCATCGTCGACAATCAGGATTTTCATCCCTTCAAGAGACTCTCTTTCGTCAATGTCCGGCTGTGGTTCTTCAACTGTGACAGCTGCCTCAAGCCTAGCTTGTACAATTTGTAAACTAGGGATATATAATGTAAACCTACTGCCTTCGCCGACAGTGCTTTCAACTGTCAGATAGCCACCTAAAAGCTGAGCCAATTCACGGCTGATTGTAAGCCCCAGGCCAGTGCCGCCATATTTGCGGCTTGTCGTCCCATCGGCTTGTTGAAAGGCATCAAAAATTAACTTCTGATTCTCTTGTGAAATGCCAATCCCTGTATCACTCACCGAAAAAGCAATCATGGTTTCGACTAGATTATTTCCCTTTTCCTCTGAAAAAACAGTTTGCTGCGCTTTCTCAATCTGCAGCAAAATCCTGCCCTTCTCCGTAAATTTAAAGGCATTTGACAACAAATTGATAAGAATTTGCTGAAGCCGCTGTGGATCGGTTTGTATTAGATCCGGCAAAAAAGGGTCAAGCTGAATGGAAAAGTCGAGTCCCTTTTGCCGTGCCAGCGGGAAAAATTGTGACTTGAGTGATGCCTTTATTTCTTGAATCTCCGTTTTCTCAAGGAAGATCTCCATCTTCCCTGCCTCAATTTTAGAGATGTCAAGGATATCATTTATTAACCGCAACAGGTCATGACCAGAAGAGAGAATTGTTTTTGCATATTCAACCTGCTTTGGCGTTAGGTTTTGACCGCTGTTTTCTGAAAGCATTTTGGCAAGAATTAACAAGCTGTTCAACGGTGTTCGCAGCTCGTGTGACATATTGGCAAGAAATTCGGATTTATATTGGGAACTCATCATTAATTGCTGAGCCTTCTCCTCGAGCATATTTTTAATTTTTTCAAGTTCATGCGTTTTTTGCTCCGAGCTTTTGAACTGCTCCTCAAGCTGTTCATTGACGGTCCGTAATTCTTCCTGCTGCAATTGCAGTTCTTCGGACTGACTTTGCAGCTCTTCGGTCATGGTTTGTGATTCCTGGAGCAATTCTTCCACCCGAATATGCCTTTGGATACTCTTAATGTTGATGCCAAGATGGCTGACGACTTCCTCAAGGAGTACCTGTTCAAGCCGAGTGAATGGTTTAAATGAAGCGAGTTCAATGACAGCCAGCACTTCTCCCTGGTATTCAGCAGGGATGACAAGGATGCTGTTTGGGGGCGCTCCGCCAGTGCCGGATGAAATTTTGATATAATCCTCAGGTATGTCTTCAAGTGATATTGGCCGCTTATCAAGCGCACATTGACCGACTAGCCCTTCGCCCACAGAGAAACTTTCCCGCCCAACAGGCTCCTCCTGTCCGGCATATGATCCATACCTTCGAAATACGTTGTCTTCCTTCAAATAAATAAGCCCGCAGCTTGCCCCGACAATAGGCGCCAACCTAGTAATAAACAGCTGAGCTAATTCTTTGAGGTTGTTAATGCCAGGGTACATCGTGGCAATTTCCGCAATCTTCGTATTTAACCAGCTTTGTTCCTCAGCAGCATTTTTTAATTCTATTTCTTGTTTATGATGTTTCTCAAGCACCTGGGCCATTTCATTATAAGCGATTGAGATTTGTCCAATTTCATCCTTCGTTTTCACCCTGATCCGCGGCAGATGGTCCCCCTTTCCAAAAGCGGCGTTTGTGAAAACAGACATGACATCATTTAAATTTTTAGACATACTCCTTAAGATAAAGAATGTGATTGCTCCGCCCATGATGAGAACGGCAACAGCATAGCCAAAAATGAATTTGTAGGCGATGGAGGTGGTATCGTTCGACAGCTCAAATTCACTTTGGACTCCATCCTCCTGAAGGGTCTGTAAATAAGTGGCATCACTTGTCATTTTATCAATGACATCCCACGTATCATACCAGAATAGGTTCCTTGCTTCTTCATCCTTGTTTTGTTCCATTAACTTATTGGTCTTGGCCTCAATGGCGCGCAGCTGAATACTTAATGATTGTAACTCTGCGATGACTTTCTGAGATTTTTCGCGTTTGTCGAGCTTACGGAGAGTCTCAATTGCTTGATTGGCTTCCAAGTAACTTTGTTCCTTATGGTCTTGAAACTCTTTTAACAGGTCAGCCGGCGGATTCGCCAATATGCCCTTGGAATCACTGCGATACCAATTAAGGGAATCTTGTATCTTGTAAGCTGTCTTAGCCATTTCGTAGTTGTCAACGGCATTCTTCATATTCGTATTCAACTGATTCATCAGCATCATTAAGAACAATTGAAAAATAATAAACAGGAAAATCAGTAAGCCAAACCCTAAATACAATTTTGTTTTTAATTTCATAATTATTTTTTCACCGCTCTGCTAAGTGTTGATTAATGCTGAAAGCCATTTCATTTATATTCTCTAGTTTACAATTAACTTATTGAAACTAACTAGAATAAAAGTCAGACTTATCTAAATTATTTTAACAAAAATTTTTTAAGAAAATTTATTTTTTCGACAAAGCTCGAAAAATAATTTTTATGACAAATAGAGGCGGCATTCTGTTTAGAAACTTGTAGATAAAAGCCAACCGCAGCTCTTCCAATAACTAGTTCAAATCCTACCTATTTTAGGCTAATCCAATCCTTCTTTTGCCTTTTTCGGCAAACTGAAAAACACTCACAAACATTGATGTTATTTATCAATCAAAAAATAATTAATATCGCCCATGGCAATGTATTTCCTTCAAGTATACCAAAAAGGCCAGCCTAAAATTTGGCTGACCTTAACCGAAAGTGATTGGATTCTATTTTATGGTACCATCCATCCTAAAACACTGCTATTTTGCAGGAATGTCATAATACAGACAATTAAGACCAAAACAATACTGTGCTTAACCGTAAAGCGGAACAAGTCGGCCTCTTTTCCTGCCAGGCCTACAGCTGCACACGCTACAGCAATCGATTGTGGTGAAATCATTTTTCCTGTAACCCCACCCGAAGAGTTTGCAGCGACTGCTAATACCGGATCCATACCAAGGTTTAGCGCTGTCACCTTTTGCATCGCACCGAACAAAAGGTTCGATGATGTATCTGACCCAGTGATAAACACGCCTAACCATCCAAGGACTGGAGAGAAAAAGGCAAATAGTGAACCTGTTTTTGCGAGCGTCATTCCTAATGTCGTACTCATCCCTGATGAGTTAGTAACATAGGCATACCCTACAACTGACGCGATCGTAATGATAGGGAACTTTAGTTCATTTAGAGTTTCCCCAAAGGTTGCAACCCATTCTTTCCAAGAAATTTTAACGATAAACTTGGTGACAATGGCCGCAATAATGACTGATGTACCAGCTGCACCCAAGATTTCCAGCTTATAAATGGCAGCAACAGGAGCACCTGCAGAATTAATGACTTGGTTGTTTAATAATGGAACTTCAGGCATAAGTGTTAACGCATGTCCAAGAGCATTTACCGCTTTCAAAATAGCGTTTGTTCCTTCATAATGACCTGTCAAAGCCAATTTGACTGTTGGAATTCCCCAAATCGTAATAAATGCAGTCAATACAAGGAATGGTGACCAAGCTTTAAAAATTTGCCCACCTGAGTATTTTACTTGCTGACTATTAGATGCTTTGGCAGCAACAGATGCAGCCAGTTCTTGCTCAGATGAAAAGCGGAAAATAGTTTTTGGTTTCCAAAATTTTAAGAAGATTGCTAGGGCAAACAATGACACTAATGCAGATAAAATATCGGGAAGTTCTGGACCAAGGAAGTTGGAGCTTAAGTATTGAGTTACTGCAAAAGTGAAACCGGTGATGAAAATGGCTGGTAAGATTTCCAATGCTTTCTTAAACCCTGCCATAATAACAACTAAATAAAACGGAACGAATAATGATAGGAACGGCAACTGACGTCCAACCATTTTGGAAATTTCCAATGCTGATATTCCAGTTGGTCCCTCAACGGCAATGATAGGAGTACCAATAGCACCAAAGGCAACAGGCGCTGTATTGGCAATTAAACACAGGCCAGCAGCGTAAAGAGGATTAAATCCAAGACCCACAAGAAGCGCTGCCGAGATGGCAACCGGAGCGCCAAAGCCTGCAGCTCCTTCAAGGAATGCTCCAAATGAGAACGCTACCAAAAGTGCTTGAAGACGTCTGTCCTCGGTGAGTGAAACGACCGAATGGCGGATAATATCGAATTGGCCAGTCTTGACGGTTAATTTGTAGAGGAATACAGATGTGATAATGATCCAGCCTATAGGCAATATTCCATATACGGCACCCTGTGTGGCAGACATGACGGCCATACCAGCAGGCATTTTAAATGCAACTACTGCAAGTATTAAAGCAATTAGTAGTGTTGTTAACCCGGCTAAATAGCCCTTCATGCGTTTTATGGCTAAAGCCCAGAAAAAATATAAAATTGGTATAAGAGCTACCAAAGCGGATAAGGCGAGACTATCTCCCACCGCTGTAAAATTTTGTGTAAATGTCATAGTAATCCCCCATCATAAAAAATAAAAAATTTTCATGTATCGGTCTTATTCCCTTTTCAGACCTAGAAATGAATAGTTCTGATGGAACAAATCAATAGATTTCTATGATGACTGATTAATATGTAAGTGACTGCGAAACGGCTGCAAGATCACACTTTAAATTTTTTACTATTAAAACTTTCACCCCTCTTCGTTTCTTAATACGAAACAACACTTAAATTTGTTGCTAAGGACGAAACATGTTATACAACAATAATTCAATTGTTATATAACATGTTTCATTCACTCTTTTATTATACGTATTTTTATCTGAATTACAACAATTTTTAGAAAATTATAATTAAAAAACTCCAAAAATATATTTGACCAGTATATCATTTATACTAGTCAAATATTCTTAGCTAACTCTATTTTCAAAACCCAGTCGTGTTGATATTTGTTTTGCTATTTGCAGCATTCGGGCTTTAAGCAGTTTTAACCGTTCATCAGTCATTCGCATCGTTGGTCCAGAGAGGCTGGCTGCCGCAATAACTTTGCCCGAATAGTCAAAGATCGGTACAGCAATGCATGTGATTCCATATTCATTTTCTTCTAAATCAAGTGCATAACCCTTCCGTTTTACGTTTGCCAATTCCCGTAAAAACTCTTCTTTATTGGTAATTGTTTTATCTGTGTACATCGGCATGCCTCTTCGCTCAAGAATTTCCAGAACAACATCAGTAGGCTGAAAAGCAAGGATTGCTTTGCCAACGGATGTACAATGCATGGGAGCCCTTTTTCCTACCTTGGAATGCATTCGTAACGTTTCAGTTCCTTCTAATTTTTCGATATAAACTACTTCTCCTTGATCATAAACAACAAGATGGATGACTTCATTGGTTTCACTTTCCAATTGTTTTAAGAATGGCTTTGCCTCAGCCCTTAGATCAATGGATTCAAGCAGCTTTGAACTGATATCCAAGAATTTATAACCCAGTTTATAGCGGCCGGTAACGTCATCTTGCTCGATATAACCATACTGGACAAATGTTGATAGGATGCGGTAAACAGAGCTTTTGTTGATATCTATTTGTTTAGCAATCTCTGTCACACCTAATCCACCCTTTTTTAAACTCACCAAATGAATAATCTCCAACGCCCTGCTTACAGATTTGACCATATTTTCTCTATCCATAATCGCTCACCTCAAAATACTGTCCCTAATAGGTTACATTAAAGCAACAATTTTTTACCGGCCGTTGCTAGGGATTTAATTAGATTTAACGGACTCCTTTGCCAATAAAAAAGTGTTACGCAATGTCCCAATTTCTTTAATTTCACATTCAATTGTATCTCCGGCACCAACCAACTCAGCTCCAACCGGACTGCCTGTCAAGATGACATCTCCCGGCTTAAGAGTCATCACTTTTGTCAAATAAGATACCATTTTCCGGATCGGAATAATCATTAATTCGGTAGCACTATTTTGTTTCTCCACACCATTAAGTTTTGCTTCGACCTTCACAGAAAATGGATCTAGTTCAGTTTCGATCACTGGCCCTAGCGGTGTGAAGGTATCAAAGGACTTACCGATTGTCCAATGCCCGTCCTGATGGAAAAATTGAGGGGCTGTTACGTCGTTTCCAACCGTATAGCCGAATACATAATCCAACACCTCTGATTCAGGAACGTTTTTAGCTTCTTTACCAATGACAATGGCTAACTCAGATTCGAACTTTACCTTTTCAATTCCCTCTGGAATGATGATTTCCTCTTCCGGACCAATAACGGATGAGGTTGGTTTAAAAAAGAAAACTGGAATTTCCGGAAGCTCGGACGGCAGGTCCTCAAGCTTAGAAACATAGTTTGCGCCAATTCCTATGATGTGGTTTGGTTCAAATGGCGCCAGCAATTTTACGTCAGCTACAGAGAAACTGTTCCCTGTAAACTCCCATTCTTCAAACATATCACCTTTAATTTCCTGGATGGTGCTATCTTTTATCACACCTGTATAAACAGTTGAACCTTGTGTAAATCTAGTAAATTTCATTTTGATACTTCCTCTCAAAAAGTTTTTTCTTGCTCCATTTTCTTTCGTGCGACTCCTGTTTTAATGGCAGTCTCCGCAACTGCAGCGGTTACTACTTCTGTAACTCTTTTGTCAAAAGGATGTGGAATCACATATTCACGGGAAAGTTCTTCCTCCGTGATTAAATTGGCAATGGCATAAACTGCAGCCAGCTTCATTTCTTCATTTATTTCAGAAGCATGGACCTTCAGCGCCCCTTTAAAAATACCAGGGAATGCGAGAACATTGTTCACCTGATTCGGTAAATCGGAGCGTCCTGTCCCTACCACTGCTGCTCCAGCTTCCATTGCCTCTTCCGGCATGATTTCAGGGATTGGGTTTGCCATTGCAAAAATAATCGCATCCTCATTCATAGACATGACCATCTCTTGTGTGACTGCTCCGGCGGCAGATACACCGATGAACACATCTACCCCCTTAATCACTTCTTTTAAATCTCCTTGAATATGGCTCTTATTTGTCAGCATAGCAATCGAGTCTTTCATCGAATTCATTCCTGTTAGGCGTCCCTCATAGATAGCGCCTTTTGTGTCACACAAAATGATGTCACATACTCCCATTCTCAAAAGCAATTTTGTAATCGCAATTCCCGCCGCACCTGCGCCATTGACTACTACACTTGTCTCTTCAAGACGTTTGCCAACTAGCTTTAAAGCGTTAATTAATCCAGCTGCCGTGACAATTGCCGTTCCATGCTGATCATCATGGAAGACAGGGATGTTCATTTCTTTTTTAAGTCTTTCTTCTATAATGAAACAATTTGGTGCTGCAATGTCCTCCAAATTGATGCCGCCAAATGTTGGTTCCATTAATTTTACGGTTTGAATAATTTGCTCCACATCATTTGTGTTCAAGCAGATTGGAAATGCATCAACATCAGCAAAAGCCTTAAATAATGCGGCTTTTCCTTCCATAACGGGCATCGCGGCAGCTGGACCAATATTCCCGAGGCCTAATACGGCTGATCCATCGGATACGACCGCGACAAGATTTCCTTTAATCGTATAGTCATAGATTTTTTCAGGGTTCAGATAGATCTCTTTACAAGGCTCTGCCACCCCCGGTGAATAAGCCAAACTTAAATCATATGCATTTTCCACCGGAACCTTAACATTGATATTTATTTTCCCTTTTGACTGCTTGTGAAGTTCCAGCGAAGTCTCCCTTAGGTTTTGCATAGCCTCATAACCTCCATTATTTTTTCAAAAAATATAAGTAATGTTGAAAATGGCGGTCTTAGGCTAGGTGTTGTCACTCATTCAACGGAAACTTTGGTGATTTTTTTTCCGGGGCATTCTCATTACAAGAATGCCCCAGAATTCATCTATTCTAATCGATTATTGTTTTACTGCAAACTTAGCCTTTGCTTCAATCCGTCTACGATGCAGGATTGGCTCCGTATAGCCATTTGGCTGGCCATAGCCTTCAAAAATCAAGTCGCACGCCGCCTGGAAGGCAACGGAATCATTATAGTTTGGTGCCATGTTCCGATAAACCGAATCTCCTGCATTTTGCTTATCAACAACCTTGGCCATGCGCTGCAATGTTTCAAGAATTTGCTCTTTCGTACAAATACCATGGTGAAGCCAGTTTGCCAAATGCTGGCTGGAAATTCGCAATGTAGCTCGGTCTTCCATTAACCCCACGTCATTGATATCCAGTACTTTTGAACAGCCAACCCCCTGATCTACCCAGCGGACAACATAACCTAAAAGGGTTTGGCAGTTGTTGTCAAGCTCTGCCTGGATTTCTTCAGGAGTCCAGGATGGGTTCTTTGCTACAGGAACTTGTAAGATATCATCTTGGAAGTCTCCAGTTTGATGAAGCATTTCATTCTGTACTTCTTTTACATCTACTTCATGGTAATGCAGTGCATGCAATGTCGCAGCAGTTGGAGATGGCACCCAAGCTGTAGTGGCTCCCGTTTTTACATGACCGATTTTTTGCTTTAGCATTTCTGCCATTAAATCCGGCATAGCCCACATGCCTTTGCCGACCTGTGCACGGCCCATGAATCCGCTTGAAAGTCCGGCAATCACATTGGATTGTTCATAGCCCTGAAGCCATTTGGATGATTTCATATCATTTTTACGAACCATTGGACCAGCTTCCATGGAAGAATGAATTTCATCGCCTGTTCTGTCAAGGAACCCGGTGTTAATAAACACAATCCGGTCTTTTACCTGTTTGATGCATGCCTTTAAGTTCAAAGTAGTTCTGCGTTCTTCATCCATGACACCGATTTTTAAGGTATTTCGCTCAAGTCCTAGCAAATCTTCGACGCGGTCAAAAAGCTGATTGGCAAAAGCAACCTCTTTTGAACCATGCATTTTTGGCTTTACAATGTAGACAGAACCCTTCTCCGTGTTTTGAAATGGACCATTGCCTAAGAGGGTATGTTTGGCAATAAGGCTAGTCAGAACGGCATCCAAAATACCTTCCTGAATTTCCTCATCATTTGCGTCAAGAATGGCACTATTAGTCATTAAATGTCCGACATTGCGGACAAATAGCAAGGAACGTCCATTTAAAGTGATTTCCTTTCCTTCTGGTGATAGATAGTTCCGGTCCGGATTGAGTGTCCGTGTCATCGTTTTATTGCCCTTTTCAAATGTAGCTGAAAGGGTTCCTTTCATAAGGCCTAACCAGTTGCGATAGACGAGCACTTTGTCTTCGGCATCTACGGCAGCTACAGAATCTTCGCAGTCCATAATGGTCGTAATCGCCGATTCAAGGATCACATCCTTCACGCCAGCCGCATCCGTACTGCCTATCGGATGATTTCGGTCGATTTGGATTTCAAAATGAAGTCCATTATTTTTTAAAAGAATGGCGGATGGATATTCCTGTGTTCCCTGATAGCCGACAAACTTTGCTTCATCTTGTAACCACGTCGGTGTTCCATTATTTAATGCAACCTGTAGTTTGCCATCTGCTACGGTATAGGAAACCGCGTCCTTATGCGTTGCTCCTTGTAATGAAGCCGCTTGGTCAAGAAAATTCCTTGCATATTCGATTACCTTTGCACCGCGTACAGGATTATAACCTCCCTCACGGCTGGCACCAGCTTCTTCGCTGATTGCATCCGTTCCATAAAGTGCATCATAAAGGCTTCCCCAACGGGCGTTGGCCGCATTAATGGCATAGCGGGCATTATTGACTGGAACAACTAACTGTGGTCCGGCTTGAACAGCGATTTCGTCGTCCACATTTTCAGTGGTAATCTCAAAATCTTCTACTTCCGGTTCAAGATAGCCAATTTCTGTTAAAAGTGACTTATACGCTTCGAAGTCAAAGTTTCCATTGTTTTCGCGATACCATGTGTTCAGTTTGTTTTGAATGTCATCACGAACCGCCAAAAGCTCCTTGTTTTTAGGCGTTAAGTCGCTGATGATCGCTTCAAAGCCAGACCAAAACTGATCGGCATCCAATCCGCTTCCCGGAAGAGCCTCCGAGTTAATAAATTCATAGAGTTCCTGGGCTACTTGAAGATTTCCTTTTTTTACATAGTTTGTCATTGGGGTAATATCCTCCTTTGTTAAAATTAAGATGTAATAGCAGTTTCCTTTTCTTTTAGATCTCTCTTAATTTCTACGCATCGTCCCGGCATCGGGAATAGTTTGCCGGCATTTAATAGATTATCAGGATTGAAAACCTCGCGAATATCCGTTTGGGCGATTATTTCTTCATCTGTGAAAACAAAGCGCATTTCTTCTCTTTTCTCAATACCGACGCCATGCTCACCAGTGATGGTGCCGCCAACATCCGCACAAGCCTGCAGACAGGCGCTGCCCGCTTCCAATGCTTTTGCACTTTGTCCAGGTATTCTCGCATCAAAAAGAACTAATGGGTGCAGGTTTCCATCTCCCGCATGAAAAATATTTGCGATCCGGAGTCCGGATTCTTCACTAATTTTGTTAATTTTATTTAGAACTTCCGGCAGTTTGCTGCGAGGAATAACGCCATCCTGTACTAAATAATCAGGAGAGATCGCCCCCATTGCGCCGAATCCCGTTTTCCGGTTCGCCCACCATCTGCCGCGTTCCGCCTCATCCTTGGCTGCTCTGACCTCTCGTACGTTCCTATTTTTGCAGACATCGAGAATTTGGTTGATTTGCTCATCCAAACCAGCTTCAATGCCATCCACTTCAATAAGCAGCACAGCTTCGATATCCTTTGGGTGCCCGACTGGGAATGCGGCTGCCTCCACCCCTTCAATTGCCGTTTTGTCCATCATTTCCAGTGCAGCCGGAACAATCCCTGCTGAAACAATATCAGAAACAGCCTGAGAGCCGTCTTCCACTTTATCAAAATAAGCAAGTACTGTTTTCTTTGATTCTGGGTTTTTCAGAATGCGTACTGTTATTTTCGTCACGATTCCCAATGTTCCTTCAGAACCTGTTAGCAGGCCCAGTAAATCATAGCCTGGTTCATCAGGGATGCCGTTTGCTCCAATTTCAATAATCTCGCCATTTGGCAGAACAACCTCAAGCCCAAGGATATGGTTGGTTGTCACGCCATATTTTAAACAGTGCGCACCTCCAGCATTTTCCGCGACATTGCCGCCGATCGTACAGCAATATTGGCTGGATGGATCTGGTGCGTAGTAATAGCCCTTATCGGAAATGGAGTTCGTCAGCTTTAAATTGACGAAGCCGGGCTGAACCACAGCACGTCTGTTCTCGAAGTCAACACTTAACAGTTTTTTCATTTTAACCAAGCTAATAATGACCTCACCATTTAAAGGGATGGCCCCGCCGCTTAGTCCTGTTCCTGCTCCGCGGGCGAGGAATGGCAGCTGATGATCGGAACAATATTTAACAAGGGCTGCTACATCCTCGGTGTTATTCGGGAAAACAACGGCTTTGGGCAAATGTCTGTGCAAGGTGAAGCCATCACAGTCATAAGCGATAAGATCTTCCTTATGGTAAATAATCGACCGGGCATCTCCGACGATGTTTGCAAGATTTAAAATATGCCGATCGGTTGTTTTGATTCCCTTTACCGCCATTATCGTTCCCCCTTTCCGTCTTCTTTTTGATAAGCCCAATCCAGCAGCTGCACCGTGTGGACGATTTTTTGTGTTCGTCCATGCTTTTGTACGCCCATTGCCATTTGCAGCATACATCCAGGGTTCCCCATCGAAATCATTTCGACATCTTCCGGAACATTTTGCATTTTGTTATCAAGGACAGCTGATGCCATTTCCGGATTCGTAATATTGTAGATTCCCGCACTGCCGCAGCAGCGGTCCGAATTTGGCATATGAACCATTTCCACTCCAGGAATGTTGAGCAATAGATCGCGCGGCTCCTGACGGATACCCTGGCCATGCGCCAAATGACAGGCATCATGATAGGTAATTCGGGTTTTTAATTCCGCTTTTGGTATTTCGTAACCTGTATCATAAAGGTGTTTCGAAATGTCCTCTACCTTCGCCGAAAACTCTTCCGCCTTTTCATGCCATTCTGGATCATCCCGGAATAACTCAGGATATTCCTTTAAGGCACAGCCACAGCCTGCTGCATTGACAATCACCTTATCAGAATCCTTAAATGCCTCGATGTTTTGTTTTGCCAGTTTTCTTCCCATGTCACGGTCCCCCGCATGGACATGCAGTGCTCCACAACAGGTTTGGTTCTTTGGGATCGTTACGTCATTACCGTTACGAGTTAATACGTTAATCGACGCTTCATTAATATCACTGAACATGACATCCATTACGCACCCTGTTAAGAATGCCACCTCACGCTTTGTTTCCCCTTTGGACTTAATGACGTTGACATCTTTGTATTTTTTTCGGACCGGCTCTTTCACTTCGGGCATGATGGCTTCCATATCGACGAGATGCTGCGGCATAATATTAATCAGCTTTGACTTTCGTACGACCTTTTGCATGCCGCTCTTTTGATAGAATCGCAGCAGGCTTCCGAGTTTATTGAGACGATTTTGATGCGGAAATAACCCCTGCAGGAACACCTTGCTTACCGCACCTTTTACGCCTGTTAACGGCATTGCTTGGCGAATCTGACCGCGCGCTTCTTCAATCAGCCCGCCGACTTCCACATCCGCTGGACAGGCAGTCGTACAAGCACGGCAGTCAAGACAAGCGAAAACAGGATCCATAAACTGTTCATTCAGAGAGAGCCGCCCTTCCGCCACCGATTTAATCAAATGGACGCGGCCGCGTGGGGAATGCTGCTCCTGACCAGTAATTTCATAAGTCGGGCATGATTCTAAACACATACCACAATGTACACAATCTGCCCATTTGCTTTCATCTGGGTGATCCTTCGCCAGATAATTACTTAAGCTAGTAGTGCATGCTGGGTCTTTCTTTAACTCCGCTTCTAAAAGACTCATCATTAAATCCCTCCCACAAATCGTTTAGGATTGAGAACTCTATTCGGGTCAACCTTGGATTTGATCCCTTCTAATAGGAAGAAATGTGATGGCTTTTTACCCCAGGTGTCTACTTCCTGTCTTAAGGCAAAAGGCAAATGATTAATGACGGTGTACCCGCCAAGTTTTGTGGACAATTCTCTGGTTTGCTGAATGGCTGAAAGGATATCGTCCTTTGAACCGCTAAGGTTAATTTGGCATAAGCCGTGGCCCAATCCGCCATTGGCTTCTACCTCTAAGTTGTGAGAATCACTAAGGAGATGACTTGCTTTTATTACGTGCGTTACATCCATGTTAACCACACCAATTTTCAAAGAAGCCTGTGTTGAATCTGTGGAGGAGTTTGGTGAAAGAGAGTAAAATTGATTCCAAAAAGACTGTGCTTCTTGTTGAGAAAGAACTTTCAATTCTGAAAGGGCTGGCTGAATGCTTTGGATAAAGTTCTCTTGATAGCGTACCGATGTTTCAACATCCTCCAGACCAACCGCGATTGTGTAACAGCGTTGACCGATCAATCTTTCCGACAATGATGGACTAAGCAATTCCAGTGTTACAGGTTCCATCGTAGAATCCAGAAGCTTGGTGGCAAACGCCTTGATTTCATCCATATTTCCTTGTGGGAATAATACTAAATTCAAACTTTCATATTTAGGGAGCGGCCGAAGCTTTACGGTTACTTCAGATACCACACCCAACGTACCCATCGAACCGATAAACAATTTGTTCATATCATAACCAGCGACGTTTTTGACCACTCTTCCACCTGAACGAATCACTTTACCATCCGGGTAAACGATCCTTAGCCCAATTACAACGTCTCGTGAAGAGCCATAACCGAGCCGCTTGGGTCCGCTATCATTCGCGGCGATAATTCCCCCGATCGTTGCAGACTCTGGACAATAAGGATCGAGTGAAATTTTTTGCTTAAACTGCGTCAAATACTCCTGCAATTCCTTAAAATTGGTACCTGCCTTAACGGTTAACGTCATATCACCAACGACGTGTTCTACAATACCTTTATAGTTTGATAGGGAAAGTAAAATATCGGCTGATTCGGTTAAACCGCCAAACCCTTTTTTGGTGCCATTGCCTTCTACGTTTACCGTTTTACCATTATCATTTGCAAATTTAAGAATGCTTGCTATTTCTTCTTCTGTTTGCGGATACACCTTGACTATGCCGCTATTTCCAAGTGGATGATTTTTATCTCCTTCGATGACTCGCTCTGGTGATAACATGGCCTGTAACTCTGTTAAAAGTTCTGTGGTAATCACTACCAACACCTCCTAGTTGCGTAATAAGCAACTTAGATTCTGCTATTTCTTAAAAAAAATGAAATCACTTTGTCGGTCTGCTTAGCTTATTGTAAGGCAAGACTGTTCAAAAGCTCTTTCTCGACGTAATCCAAGTGTTCCATCATCATCTGTTTCGCATTTTCAGGTTTTCCAAGCTTAATGGATTCATAGATTTTAAAATGTTGTATTTCCATCATCTGAGCAGTGGTTGGGTTTTTCTTAATATAGCGGTGAAAATCAATCATGGCGTTCTTCATCGTTGTTGAGATAAATTCTAAAAGTTGAATAATGATTTCATTTCCTGCCGCTTTGGCGATGGCTGTATGTAACAGATAATCCGAATCCCATCCATTCATAGTTGGATTAGCGAAAATATCTGCCATTAACTGCAGATCTGCTTCTTTTCTATGTATAGCGGCAAGCTCAGCAATCCCTGGTTCTAAAATCTTTCTGACTTGATAAAGTTCACTGATATCTCTTGGTTGGGTAAGCAGCAAATGATTGTTGAAGAGTCTCGTTGAGTCAAATTCCAAAATATAGGTTCCTTCTCCCTGCTTTACATCGACTATACCTTTTCCTTTTAATGTCGTAATAGCATCACGGACTGCAGAACGGCCAACACCAAACATTTCACATAGTTCCCTGACAGAAGGAAGTTTTTCTCCCACCTGAAACGTACCGGATCTAATCATCTCCTCGATTTGCTCAGCAACAGAATCGGACACTTTCTTAGTCGAGATCTTTTGAATTTGCAAACATCTCCCCCCTTCCTTTCAGATATCACATATCTGATAAGTTTAGATTACTTTTATTAAAACACTTTTAACAAAAAAGTTCAATGAATTTTCAGAATAAAATATTTATTGATGCATGGGGACGGTTCTTTTGCCTCAAATGATGGGCGGAAACGGCTCAAGACTAAGAAGGTTCGGACGCTTCCGATTCTTTTTTAAGCGAATTTGTCCGAAGGTGCCCCAGATTCGGACACTTCCGGACTTTTTTCAGACAATTTTGTCCGAAGGTTGTCAAGTTCGGACACTTCCACTTCTTTTTAAAACGATTTTGTCCGAAGGGTACACAGGTTCGGACGCTTCCACCCCTTTTTAAAGCGATTTTGTCCGAAGGTTACACAGGTTCGGACGCTTCCACCTCTTTTTCACTCGATTTTGTCCGAAGACTGCACATCAAGTACTTCAGACTTTTTAGGAAACCTTGGTAGAGAGTATTTCTAAGTGATCTTCGACGATATTACTGCATCAAAATTTCAACCTTTAAGCTTTACTTCACAAAAAAAGACAACCATTTCAGTTGTCTTTTTGTTTGCCCGGCGGCGTCCTACTCTCACAGGGGGTTTTGCCCCAACTACCATCGGCGCTGAGAAGCTTAACTTCCGTGTTCAGGATGGGAACGGGTGTGACCTTCTCGCCATTGCTACCGGACATATTTTATTTAAGTATAATACCGGTGGTCGGGGTCGAACCGACACTCCTTGCGGAACACGATTTTGAGTCGTGCGCGTCTGCCAATTCCGCCACACCGGCATGATATGGAGGCGGCAACCGGATTCGAACCGGTGGTAAAGGTGTTGCAGACCTGTGCCTTACCACTTGGCTATGCCGCCATATTGTTTGGAGCGGAAGACGGGATTCGAACCCGCGACCCCCACCTTGGCAAGGTGGTGTTCTACCACTGAACTACTTCCGCATATTGGCTGGGCTAGCAGGATTTGAACCTACGAATGACGGAGTCAAAGTCCGTTGCCTTACCGCTTGGCTATAGCCCAATAATGGAGCGGGTGATGGGAATCGAACCCACGAATGTCGGAACCACAATCCGATGCGTTAACCACTTCGCCACAACCGCCATATTGATTTTTATAAAAAATTTAATTGGTGGCGGTCTGGACGGGACTCGAACCCGCGACCTCCTGCGTGACAGGCAGGCATTCTAACCAACTGAACTACCAGACCGAATTGCGGGGGCAGGATTTGAACCTGCGACCTTCGGGTTATGAGCCCGACGAGCTACCGAACTGCTCCACCCCGCGATAATAAGAAAGTATTAAGTTTACGCCATGCTAAAAGCTAACGCCTGACTGTATTAATCTTCAAAAGTATATTCAAGAAAGAGATCAATTGATACACTCTAAAATAAATAACAGTCTTATGGCGGAGGAAGAGGGATTCGAACCCCCGCGCGGTTTAACCCGCCTGTCGGTTTTCAAGACCGATCCCTTCAGCCGGACTTGGGTATTCCTCCGAATAATTGGTAGCGGCGGAGGGGATCGAACCCCCGACCTTACGGGTATGAACCGTACGCTCTAGCCAGCTGAGCTACACCGCCAAATATATGATTTCTATGGTGGAGCCTAGCGGGATCGAACCGCTGACCTCTTGCATGCCATGCAAGCGCTCTCCCAGCTGAGCTAAGGCCCCATAATTTTTTGAAAAAATGGTCGGGAAGACAGGATTCGAACCTGCGACCCCTTGGTCCCAAACCAAGTGCTCTACCAAGCTGAGCTACTTCCCGGTGAATGAAATTTGATGGCGCGCCCGACAGGAGTCGAACCCATAACCTTCTGATCCGTAGTCAGACGCTCTATCCAATTGAGCTACGGGCGCATTATTAGTTTTATTGAAAAATTGGAGCGGAAGACGGGATTCGAACCCGCGACCCCCACCTTGGCAAGGTGATGTTCTACCACTGAACTACTTCCGCAAATAAATGGTGCGGGTGAAGGGAGTCGAACCCCCACGCCCGAAGGCGCCAGATCCTAAGTCTGGTGCGTCTGCCAATTCCGCCACACCCGCAAAAGAAGTAATTATTTGAAGTGGTGCCGGCTAAAGGACTTGAACCCTCAACCTACTGATTACAAGTCAGTTGCTCTACCAATTGAGCTAAGCCGGCATTTATGGTGGAGGATGACGGGATCGAACCGCCGACCCTCTGCTTGTAAGGCAGATGCTCTCCCAGCTGAGCTAATCCTCCATTTTTGGTGACCCCTACGGGATTCGAACCCGTGTTACCGCCGTGAAAGGGCGGTGTCTTAACCGCTTGACCAAGGGGCCATTTTAAAAATTTTATTATGGCGGAGAGCAAGGGATTTGAACCCTTGATACGCGGTTAACGTATACACGATTTCCAATCGTGCTCCTTCGGCCACTCGGACAGCTCTCCATAATATGAAAGAAGCGACAGTGAATATTTTCGCACATCTATACTTTTATATCAACGAACAATTTCTTCCAAATTCATTTTAGGGGAAGAAAAAAGACAGAAAGTAAAATTTCTGTCTTAGCCCGGCAGCGTCCTACTCTCACAGGGGCTTTCGCCCCAACTACCATCGGCGCTGAGAAGCTTAACTTCCGTGTTCGGGATGGGAACGGGTGTGACCTTCTCGCCATTACTACCGGACCTATTGAATTATAGGTTTCATTCCCTCAAAACTAGATAATGCAGAAGAAGTATAGTAAAAACGAGTGCGCCTTACTTAATAATGACTTGGTTAAGTCCTCGATCGATTAGTATCAGTCAGCTCCACACGTCACCGCGCTTCCACCTCTGACCTATCAACCTGATCATCTTTCAGGGATCTTACTAGCTTGACGCTATGGGAAATCTCATCTCGAGGGGGGCTTCATGCTTAGATGCTTTCAGCACTTATCCCGTCCGCACATAGCTACCCAGCGATGCCTTTGGCAAGACAACTGGTACACCAGCGGTGCGTCCATCCCGGTCCTCTCGTACTAAGGACAGCTCCTCTCAAATTTCCTGCGCCCACGACGGATAGGGACCGAACTGTCTCACGACGTTCTGAACCCAGCTCGCGTACCGCTTTAATGGGCGAACAGCCCAACCCTTGGGACCGACTACAGCCCCAGGATGCGATGAGCCGACATCGAGGTGCCAAACCTCCCCGTCGATGTGGACTCTTGGGGGAGATAAGCCTGTTATCCCCAGGGTAGCTTTTATCCGTTGAGCGATGGCCCTTCCATGCGGAACCACCGGATCACTAAGCCCGACTTTCGTCCCTGCTCGACTTGTAGGTCTCGCAGTCAAGCTCCCTTGTGCCTTTACACTCTGCGAATGATTTCCAACCATTCTGAGGGAACCTTTGGGCGCCTCCGTTACATTTTAGGAGGCGACCGCCCCAGTCAAACTGCCCACCTGACACTGTCTCCCACCCCGATAAGGGGTGCGGGTTAGAATTTCAATACAGCCAGGGTAGTATCCCACCGACGCCTCCACCGAAGCTGGCGCTCCGGCTTCTCAGGCTCCTACCTATCCTGTACAAGCTGTACCAAAATTCAATATCAGGCTACAGTAAAGCTCCATGGGGTCTTTCCGTCCTGTCGCGGGTAACCTGCATCTTCACAGGTACTATAATTTCACCGAGTCTCTCGTTGAGACAGTGCCCAGATCGTTACGCCTTTCGTGCGGGTCGGAACTTACCCGACAAGGAATTTCGCTACCTTAGGACCGTTATAGTTACGGCCGCCGTTTACTGGGGCTTCGATTCAGAGCTTCGCTTGCGCTAACCCCTCCTCTTAACCTTCCAGCACCGGGCAGGCGTCAGCCCCTATACTTCGCCTTGCGGCTTTGCAGAGACCTGTGTTTTTGCTAAACAGTCGCCTGGGCCTATTCACTGCGGCTCTTCGGGGCTATTCACCCCAAAAAGCACCCCTTCTCCCGAAGTTACGGGGTCATTTTGCCGAGTTCCTTAACGAGAGTTCTCTCGCTCACCTTAGGATTCTCTCCTCGCCTACCTGTGTCGGTTTGCGGTACGGGCACCTTTTATCTCGCTAGAGGCTTTTCTTGGCAGTGTGGAATCAGGAACTTCGGTACTATAATTCCCTCGGCATCACAGCTCAGCCTTAAGGTGAACGGATTTTCCTATTCACCAGCCTAACTGCTTACACGCACATATCCAGCAGTGCGCTTACCCTATCCTCCTGCGTCCCCCCATCACTCAAACGATAAAGAGGTGGTACAGGAATATCAACCTGTTGTCCATCGCCTACGCCTTTCGGCCTCGGCTTAGGTCCCGACTAACCCTGAGCGGACGAGCCTTCCTCAGGAAACCTTAGGCATACGGTGGATGAGATTCTCACTCATCTTTCGCTACTCATACCGGCATTCTCACTTCTAAGCGCTCCACCAGTCCTTACGGTCTAGCTTCAACGCCCTTAGAACGCTCTCCTACCGCGGACACCATAAGGTGTCCACCCACAGCTTCGGTGATACGTTTAGCCCCGGTACATTTTCGGCGCAGAGTCACTCGACCAGTGAGCTATTACGCACTCTTTAAATGGTGGCTGCTTCTAAGCCAACATCCTGGTTGTCTAAGCAACTCCACATCCTTTTCCACTTAACGTATACTTTGGGACCTTAGCTGGTGGTCTGGGCTGTTTCCCTTTTGACTACGGATCTTATCACTCGCAGTCTGACTCCCACGGATAAGTCATTGGCATTCGGAGTTTGTCTGAATTCGGTAACCCGATGAGGGCCCCTAGTCCAAACAGTGCTCTACCTCCAAGACTCTAACTACGTGAGGCTAGCCCTAAAGCTATTTCGGAGAGAACCAGCTATCTCCAAGTTCGATTGGAATTTCTCCGCTACCCACACCTCATCCCCGCACTTTTCAACGTGCGTGGGTTCGGGCCTCCATCCAGTGTTACCTGGACTTCACCCTGGACATGGGTAGATCACCTGGTTTCGGGTCTACGACTACATACTATTTCGCCCTATTCAGACTCGCTTTCGCTGCGGCTCCGTCTCTTCAACTTAACCTCGCATGCAATCGTAACTCGCCGGTTCATTCTACAAAAGGCACGCCATCACCCATGAACGGGCTCTGACTACTTGTAGGCACACGGTTTCAGGATCTCTTTCACTCCCCTTCCGGGGTGCTTTTCACCTTTCCCTCACGGTACTGGTTCACTATCGGTCACTAGGGAGTATTTAGCCTTGGGAGATGGTCCTCCCTGCTTCCGACCGGATTTCACGTGTCCGGCCGTACTCAGGATCCACTCAGGAGGGAACGAAGTTTC